>NZ_CP048289.1 GCF_014084105.1 Streptacidiphilus sp. P02-A3a
GTGGAGCGACTGGGCAACGACCTCGGGGTCGAGTCCATGGACCGGAAGTGGCTTGAGCGCACCGCGCCGATGGGTCTGATGCACGACACCGCCCTGCTGGCGGCGCCCAACGAGATGGCCAAGGCCAAGCTGGAAGGCCACCTGCTGCCCCGGATCACCGAGGCGCTGAGCCACCAGTACGGGCGGGCCATCCGGATCGCCGTGATCGTCGACGCCAACGCCGCCTCCCTGGTTCCGCCGCCCCCGGTCGGCCAGGAGGAGCCCGAGCGGGCGCCCGAGCGGCAGTTGGATCGCCCCGGCGACTATCCGTACCAGTCGCAGCAC
This sequence comes from Streptacidiphilus sp. P02-A3a, assembly GCF_014084105.1. GTDB lineage: Bacteria > Actinomycetota > Actinomycetes > Streptomycetales > Streptomycetaceae > Streptacidiphilus. The sequence goes on from NZ_CP048289.1 coordinate 325, forward strand.
CGCGAGTACCCGCCGGCGCCGCAGCAGCCGCAGCAGGGGTACGGCTACGACTACGAGCAGCGGTCGGTCGGCTACCCCGACCGGCCCGGCTACTACGGCGGCCCCGGCTACCCGGGCGCCTTCCCGGGACGCCCGCCGCACCCGCAGGACGACGAGTGGCCCCCCGCCTCGCCCGCGCCGCAGCCCCGCCCCTGGGAGCAGCGCGCGGAACAGCAGCGCGAGCTGCGGGCCGAGCAGCAGCTGCGGGCCGAGCAGCAGCACCGGGCCGATCAGCACCGCGCCGAGCAGCACCGGCCGGAGCAGCAGCGCGGGGAGCACCAGCGGCAGGAACACCAGCAGCTGGAGGACCGCTCCGAGCACCTGCCGTCCGGGCGCCCCGACGGCGGGCCGGCCGAGCGCTCCGCGACCGACGGCCCGCTCTCCGGCAACCTGCCGCCGCATCTGCCGGTGCACCGGCCCGGTGGCGGCTCCAGCAACAGTTCCGGGCTGCCCCGCAAGGACGAACCGGCCGCCCGACTGAACCCCAAGTACCTGTTCGAGACCTTCGTCATCGGCTCCAGCAACCGGTTCGCGCACGCGGCCGCGGTGGCTGTCGCCGAGGCCCCGGCCAAGGCGTACAACCCGCTGTTCATCTACGGCGAGTCCGGGCTCGGCAAGACCCACCTGCTGCACGCGATCGGGCACTACGCCAGGAGCCTCTACCCCGGGACCCGGGTGCGCTACGTGAGCTCCGAGGAGTTCACCAACGAGTTCATCAACTCGATCCGGGACGACAAGGGCGACGGCTTCCGGCAGCGCTACCGGGACATGGACATCCTGCTGGTCGACGACATCCAGTTCCTGCAGAGCAAGGAGTCGACCCAGGAGGAGTTCTTCCACACCTTCAACACCCTGCACAACGCCAACAAGCAGATCGTGATCTCCTCGGACCGGCCGCCCAAGCAGCTGGTGACCCTGGAGGACCGGCTCCGCAACCGCTTCGAGTGGGGCCTGACCACCGACGTCCAGCCGCCCGAGCTGGAGACCCGGATCGCGATCCTGCGCAAGAAGGCCATCCAGGAGCAACTGAACGCCCCGCCGGAGGTGTTGGAGTTCATCGCTTCCCGGATCTCGCGCAACATCCGGGAGTTGGAGGGCGCGCTGATCCGGGTGACGGCCTTCGCCAGCCTCAACCGGGCCCCGGTGGACCTCCAGTTGGCCGAGGTCGTGCTCAAGGACCTGGTGCCGGGCGGCGAGGAGGCCGGGCCGGAGATCACCGCGACGGTCATCATGCAGCAGACCGCCGCGTACTTCGGGCTGAGCGTGGACGACCTGTGCGGCTCCTCGCGCAGCCGGGTGCTGGTCACCGCCCGACAGATCGCGATGTACCTGTGCCGGGAGCTGACGGACCTGTCGCTGCCGAAGATCGGCGCCCAGTTCGGCGGCCGGGACCACACCACGGTCATGCACGCGGACCGCAAGATCCGCACGATGATGGCGGAGCGGCGGTCCATCTACAACCAGGTGACCGAGCTCACCAACCGCATCAAGAGCTGACCTCGGGCACCCCCAGCGGGCGTCGGGACCACCGTCCCGGCGCCCGTTTCGCATGTCCGCGCCCGCCCGTGCCGGTCCCCGCTCCCGTCCCGGCAGCCGTACGCCTGCGCCCATGGTTCGAACAGCGGGGCCCGCGCGGCCAATTGTCCACAGTGGTCGGCCGGATTCGCCGTCCACACCCTGGGGAGAGCGGAGTTATCCCGAATCCCTCCACAGCCGTCACCATGGTGGGGGTGTCTGCCCAGCTCAGCTGCCTGTGTACTTGTGGGGAACGGTCGTCCACAGCCTGTGGAGAACTAATGGGCCGTCAACGGCGCGCCAGAGTTGTCCACGTGCCGTCCCCAGGAGTAGGGCACTTGTCCCCAGGTTGTCCACAGTTCTCCACAGGAATATCCCCAGTTCGGCAACATCCATCGACATTTCACCGGTCGGAGTGAAAGCGGCCACACAATGTTGTCCCGGAGGCTGGGGAGAACTACCCGGAAACCTGGGGACGCCGCTGGGGACAACCTGGGGACAAGTCAACTGACCTGTGGGGAAGCCCTGCCGCGTCCACAGCGACGCTAGTTTCTCCACCGGCTGCGTCCCCAGCCAATGTGGACAAAAAATAGGCCCTGACCAGGCAGAAAAGGGGTTATCCACGGTATCCACAACACCTACTACTACTACCCAGAGTAGAGAGCTCAGGATTGATCAAAAAGCAGGTGGGGGCCAGATCTGTGGACAACGGTGACCCGACGCGGGTTCGAACCGTCTTCGACCCATCAGCCTCGGCTGTCGGTGGAGTACGTCAGACTGTCCTCAGCAACAAGCGGCAACAGGAGCAGCGGCCGACCGGTCCGGCGGGTCACCGCTCCACAGGAAGAGTCCCCACCCTGGGGACGGTTCCAAACCGCGAACCAGACAACGGTGATCTCGACAGCGGTGATCCCGACAGCAGCAGCACACAGGAGGCGGTTACCGGTGAAGTTCCGGGTCGAGCGTGACGTCCTCGCGGAGGCCGTGGCCTGGGCCGCGCGCAGCCTCCCGGCCAGGCCGCCGGTGCCGGTGCTGGCCGGTCTGCTGCTGGTGGCGGACGAGGGCAAGCTGAGCCTGTCCGGATTCGACTACGAGGTCTCGGCCCGGGTCGAGGCGGAGGCGGACATCGACGAGCCGGGCACGGTCCTGGTCTCCGGTCGGCTGCTGGCCGACATCTCCCGCTCGCTGCCGAACCGCCCGGTGGAGATCTCCACCGACGGGGTCCGGGTGATCGTGGTCTGCGGCAGCTCGCGGTTCACACTGCCCACACTGCCTGTGGACGAGTACCCGGCGCTGCCGCAGATGCCCACCGTCTCCGGCGCCGTCCCCGGCGACCTCTTCGCCGCCGCCGTGGTGCAGGTGGCCACGGCCGCCGGGCGGGACGACACGCTGCCGGTGCTGACCGGGGTCCGGGTGGAGATCGAGGGCGACCGGATCACCCTGGCCGCGACCGACCGCTACCGCTTCGCCGTGCGCGAGCTGCTGTGGAAGCCGGAGCAGGAGGGCCTGTCGGCGGTCGCGCTGGTGCCCGCCAAGACGCTGCTGGACACCGCCAAGTCGCTCAGCGCCGGGGACGTGGTCAGCATCGCGCTGGCGGGCAGCGGCAAGGGCGAGGGGCTGATCGGCTTCGAGGGGGCCGGGCGGCGGACCACCACCCGGCTGCTGGAGGGCGAGTTCCCGAAGTTCCGGGCGCTGTTCCCGACCGAGTTCAACTCCGTCGCGACCATCGACACCCCGGCCTTCGTGGAGGCCGTCAAGCGCGTCTCGCTGGTGGCCGAGCGGAACACACCGGTCCGGTTGAGCTTCGAGCAGGGTGTGCTCACCCTGGAGGCCGGATCCGGCGACGACGCCCAGGCCACCGAGCGGGTGGACGCCGATCTTGAGGGCGACGACATCTCGATCGCCTTCAACCCGGCCTACCTGCTGGACGGCCTGTCCGCGATCGACTCGGCGGTCGCCCAGCTGAGCTTCACCACCTCGACCAAGCCCGCCCTGCTCAGCGGCAAGCCCGCGGCCGACGCGGAGGCGGACGAGGCCTACAAGTACCTGATCATGCCGGTCCGGCTGTCCGGCTGACCCTGACCGGGGCGACGCCCCGGCAGTGGCCCCGGCAAGCGCCGGGGTCGGCGGGGCGGTGGCTCGCGCCGTACCGGGTAGGAGCGCTGAGCGGGAGTTAACGCAGATGGGCCCTACGCCCGGTGGCCCCCAGGCCCCGGGCGTAGGCTCGCCCCGTGGCGGCAACGGGGCCGCGCGCCGGTAGTCACCTCGAACGAAGGACTTGTGATGGAGCTCGGACTGATCGGTCTCGGCAAGATGGGCGGCAACATGCGCGAGCGCATCCGCCGCGCCGGCCACACCGTCGTCGGCTACGACCGCAACCCCGACCTGGCCGATGTGTCCAGCCTCAAGGACCTCGTCGGCGCGCTGTCCGCCCCGCGCGTGATCTGGGTGATGGTCCCGGCCGGTGGCCCCACCCAGGACACCATCGACGAGCTCGGCGAGCTGCTGGAGCCCGGCGACGTGGTCGTCGACGGCGGCAACTCCCGCTGGACGGACGACGAGAAGCACGCCGGGGAGCTGAAGGCCAAGGGCATCGGCTTCGTCGACTGCGGCGTCTCCGGCGGCGTCTGGGGCCTGAAGAACGGCTACGCGCTGATGTACGGCGGCGAGGCCGAGGACATCGCCAAGGTCCAGCCGATCTTCGACGCGCTCAAGCCCGAGGGCGACGCGGGCTCGGTCCACGCGGGCAAGGTCGGCGCCGGCCACTTCGCCAAGATGGTCCACAACGGCATCGAGTACGCCATGATGCAGGCCTACGCCGAGGGCTGGGAGCTGCTGGAGGCCGTGGACTCGGTCACCGACGTCCGCGAGGTCTTCCGCTCCTGGCAGCAGGGCACGGTGATCCGCTCCTGGCTGCTCGACCTGGCCGTCAACGCGCTGGACGACGACGAGCACCTGGACAAGCTCCGGGGCTTCGCCCAGGACTCCGGCGAGGGCCGGTGGACGGTCGAGGCCGCCATCGACCACGCCGTGCCGCTGCCCGCGATCACCGCCTCGCTGTTCGCCCGCTTCGCCTCGCGCCAGGACGACTCCCCGCAGATGAAGATGATCGCCGCGCTGCGCAACCAGTTCGGCGGCCACGCGGTCGAGAGCAAGTAGTCACCACGCCGCGGCGCCCCGGCGTCGCCACCTCCCGGCGCCACAAGTGAACTGACGAGAAGAAGGCTGACGAGTCCGGAGCATGCACGTCGCGCATCTGTCGTTGGCCGACTTCCGCTGCTACGCCCGGGTCGAGGTACCCCTTGATCCGGGCGTCACCGTGTTCACCGGCCCCAACGGCCAGGGCAAGACCAACCTGGTCGAGGCGGTCGGCTATGTGGCGACCCTGGGCAGCCACCGGGTCGCCGGTGACGCGCCGCTGGTGCGGCTGGGCGCCGAGCGGGCGGTGATCCGCGCCGCGGTGGTCCGCGACGAGCGGCAGACCCTGGTCGAGCTGGAGCTCAATCCGGGCCGGGCGAACCGGGCCCGGATCAACCGCTCCGACAACGTCCGCCCGCGCGACGTGCTCGGGCTGCTGCGCACGGTGCTGTTCGCGCCCGAGGACCTGGCCCTGGTCAAGGGGGACCCGGGGGAGCGGCGGCGGTTCCTGGACGAGCTGCTGGTGGCCCGGGCGCCGCGGCTGGCCGGGGTCCGCCAGGACTACGAGCGGGTGCTCAAGCAGCGCAACGCGCTGCTGAAGTCCGCCGCGATGGCCCGCCGGTCCAGTGGCCGGGTGGAGCTGTCCACACTGGACGTCTGGGACGACCACCTGGCCCGGGCCGGGGCTGAGCTGCTGGCCGCTCGGCTGGAGCTGGTCGGCGCGCTGCAGCCGCTGGTCCGCACCGCCTACGAGGAGCTGGCGCCCGGCGGCGGCCCGACGCTGCTGGAGTACCGCAGCTCGCTGGGTGAGCAGGCGGAGCTGGGCGGTGGCCGGGAGGGCCTGTACCGGGAGCTGCTGCGGGCCCTGGGCGAGGCCCGCAAGCAGGAGATCGAGCGCGGGATCACCCTGGTCGGGCCGCACCGGGACGAGCTCGGGCTGCGCCTGGGCGAGCTGCCCGCCAAGGGCTACGCCAGCCACGGGGAGGCCTGGTCGTTCGCGCTGGGCCTGCGGCTGGCCTCGTACGAGCTGCTGCGGGCGGACGGCGGCGAGCCGGTGCTGGTGCTCGACGACGTGTTCGCGGAGCTGGACACCCGCCGCCGGGAGCGGCTGGCGGAGCTGGTCGCCCCCGGTGAGCAGGTACTGGTGACCGCCGCCGTGGCCGAGGACGTGCCGCGGGCGCTCGTCGGCAGCCGCTACTCGGTCGCCGACGGCGAAGTCAAGCGGAACCCCTGAACTCCCGCCCGAAACTCCTGAAGTCTTCCGTTGCGCCCGCGGCCTCGTACCCTTGCTCACAGGCTCCGCCGCCGGGGGCCGGTGTCGCGGAGCCCGGACTCCCGGCGGGACGGCGGGACGGCGGGACGGCTGAACGGCGGGACGGCTGAACGGCGGGAGGCCGGGACGACAGAACGGCTGGCCGGACGGTCGGCCGGACGGTCGGCTGGAGGGCTGGTCGTCGGTCGCTCGATGCCTCTCCGCATCGACCCCTCCCCCGCACCGCCCGTGGCCGGTCCCCGGCCGACGGAGCCGCACACCATCCCGGGAAGAGCGAGGCGACTGTGAGCGAGGCGACCGAGGCTGCCGACGGCGGTGGGCCCGAGGAGCAGCTGTCCGGCGTGGACCTGGCCCGGGTCGCGCTGCGCAACGCCAAGGAGCTGGCCCGGCAGCGCGGCGACAACGTCCGGCAGCGCAAGGAGGCCCGGCGGACCGGGCTGCGCAGCGGCGCCCGGGCGGACGGCCGGGACCCGCAGCCGCTGGGGGCGGCCATCGGGCGGCTGCTGGCCGAGCGCGGCTGGGAGGCCCCGGCGGCGGTGGGCGGGGTGATGGGGCGCTGGCCGCAGATCGTCGGCCGCGACCTGGCGGCGCACTGCGAGCCGGAGGGCTACGCGGAGGACGAGCGGGTGCTGACCGTCCGCTGCACCTCCACCGCCTGGGCGACGCAGATCCGGCTGATGGCCCCGCAGCTGGTGAGGCGGCTGAACCAGGAGCTGGGCCAGGGCACGGTGAGGCTGATCAAGGTGCAGGGGCCGGGTGGTCCGCAGCGCAGTTACGGGCGGCTGCGGGCTCCGGGAAGCAAGGGTCCCGGGGACACCTGGGGGTGACCGAGTGGATCGGCTGAGTGCCCATGTGAGCCCATTCCGCACCCCACGCGGGTGGTGGGATACATCCGGCCCAGTTTTTGTGCGGCACGGGGGAGCCCAGGGGCTGCCAAAGGCCCATGAGTGTCAGTCCTACCGGTAGACTGGAGGCTGAAACCGCCGCTAGCGGTGACTGAGTCGAGTGCCGAGGCCGCTCCGGTCCCACCCACGGGGTACGGAAGTCGGTCCGAGCTGTGCCAGAAAGGGCGCTTCGTGGCCGATTCCGGCGACCCCAGCCAGACCCCTGAGATCTCCCCGTCCACCCAGGAAGCGCCGGAACCAGCGCAGTCGGAAGCAGTCCCGTCGGAGGTCGCCGCCGTCCCGGCGACCGGCTCGCTGTCGGAGAACAACTCCGCCTACGACGCCAGTGCGATCACCGTCCTGGAGGGCCTGGAGGCGGTCCGCAAGCGCCCCGGGATGTACATCGGGTCGACCGGCGAGCGCGGCCTGCACCACCTGGTCCAGGAGGTGGTGGACAACGGCGTGGACGAGGCGATGGCCGGGCACGCGGACACCATCGACGTGACCCTGCTGGCGGACGGCGGGGTCAGGGTCGTCGACAACGGCCGAGGCATCCCGGTGGACATCGTCGCGGGCCAGGGCAAGCCGGCCGTCGAGGTCGTACTCACGGTGCTGCACGCGGGCGGCAAGTTCGGCGGCGGCGGGTACTCGGTCTCCGGCGGTCTGCACGGCGTCGGCGTCTCGGTGGTGAACGCGCTGTCGCAGCGGCTGTCGGTGGAGATCCGCCGCGACGGCCACCGCTGGACCCAGGACTACAAGTTGGGCGCGCCGACGGCCGAGCTGGAGCGGCACGAGGCCACCGACGAGACCGGTACCGCGGTCACCTTCTGGGCCGACGCCGACATCTTCGAGACCACCGAGTACTCCTTCGACACGCTCTCCCGGCGCTTCCAGGAGATGGCCTTCCTCAACAAGGGCCTGACCATCAAGCTGACCGACGAGCGGCCCGACCACGTCGACGACGAGGGCAAGCCGTTCACGGTGACGTACCACTACGAGGGCGGCATCTCCGACTTCGTCCGGTACCTCAACGCCCGCAAGGGCGACGTGATCCACCCGACGGTGATCGACTTCGAGGCCGAGGACAAGGCCCGGACGATCTCGGTCGAGGTCGCCATGCAGTGGAACACGGCGTACAGCGAGGGTGTGTACTCCTTCGCCAACACCATCCACACGCATGAGGGCGGTACCCACGAGGAGGGCTTCCGGGCGGCGCTGACCGGGCTGATCAACCGCTACGCGCGGGAGAAGAAGCTGCTCCGGGAGAAGGACGAGAACCTCACCGGCGAGGACATCCGCGAGGGCCTGACCGCGATCATCAGCGTCAAGCTGGGCGAGCCGCAGTTCGAGGGCCAGACCAAGACCAAGCTGGGCAACACCGAGGCCAAGACCTTCGTGCAGAAGGTCGTCCACGAGCACCTGAACGACTGGCTGGACCGCAACCCGGTGGAGGCGGCGGACATCATCCGCAAGTCGATCACCGCCGCGACCGCCCGGGTGGCCGCGCGCAAGGTGCGCGACCTGACCCGTCGCAAGGGCCTGCTGGAGACCGCCTCGCTGCCGGGCAAGCTCTCGGACTGCCAGAGCAAGGACCCCTCCGAGTGCGAGATCTTCATCGTCGAGGGTGACTCGGCCGGTGGCTCCGCGAAGCAGGGCCGGGACCCGCGGGTGCAGGCGATCCTGCCGATCCGCGGCAAGATCCTCAACGTCGAGAAGGCCCGGATCGACAAGGTCCTGCAGAACACCGAGGTACAGGCGCTGATCTCGGCCTTCGGCACCGGCGTGCACGACGACTTCGACGCCTCCAAGCTGCGGTACCACAAGATCGTGCTGATGGCCGACGCCGACGTCGACGGCCACCACATCAACACCCTGCTGCTGACCCTGCTGTTCCGGTTCATGCGGCCGCTGATCGAGGGCGGGCACGTCTACCTGGCCCGGCCGCCGCTGTACAAGATCAAGTGGAGCCGGGACGACGTCCAGTACGTCTACTCCGACCCCGAGCGGGACGCCGTCATCGCGGCCGGGCGCGCGGCCGGGCGCAAGCTGCCCAAGGACGACGCGATCCAGCGCTTCAAGGGCCTCGGCGAGATGAACGCCGAGGAGCTCCGGGTCACCACCATGGACCAGGACCACCGGCTGCTCGGCCAGGTCACCCTGGAGGACGCGGCCCGCGCCGACGACCTGTTCTCGATCCTGATGGGCGAGGACGTCGAGGCCCGCCGCTCCTTCATCCAGCGCAACGCCAAGGACGTCCGCTTCCTGGACGTCTGACGACCCCGCGGGTCGTTCGAGAGTCCCTGGCAGCACGCACGAGAGGAAACTGACCCGCAGTGGTCGACGACGACAAGCCCAACGGCCCCGAGGACGACCTTCCCGGCCTGCCGGTCGAGCCCGAGAGCAACCTGCGCATCGAGCAGGTCGAGCTTGAGAGCGAGATGCAGCGCTCCTACCTCGACTACGCGATGAGCGTCATCGTGAGCCGGGCGCTGCCCGAGGTCCGCGACGGTCTCAAGCCGGTGCACCGGCGGGTGCTCTACGCCATGTACGACGGCGGCTACCGGCCGGAGAAGGGCTACTACAAGTGCGCCCGCGTCGTCGGCGACGTGATGGGCAACTACCACCCGCACGGCGACACCTCGATCTACGACACCGTGGTCCGGTTGGCGCAGCCCTGGTCACTGCGGATGCCGCTGGTCGACGGCAACGGCAACTTCGGTTCCCCGGGCAACGACCCGGCGGCGGCCATGCGCTACACCGAGTGCAAGATGATGCCGCTGGCCATGGAGATGATGCGGGACATCGACGAGGAGACCGTCGACTTCTCCGCGAACTACGACGGGCGCTCGCAGGAGCCCGACGTGCTCCCGGCCCGCTTCCCGAACCTGCTGGTCAACGGCGCGACCGGGATCGCGGTCGGGATGGCGACCAACATCCCGCCGCACAACCTGCGCGAGGTCGCCTCCGGCGCGCTCTGGTACCTGAGCAACCCGACCGCCTCCGGCGAGGAGCTGCAGGACGCGCTGATCGAGCGGATCAAGGGCCCGGACTTCCCCACCGGCGCGCTGATCGTCGGCCGCCGGGGGATCGAGGACGCCTACCGCACCGGTCGCGGCTCGATCACCATGCGGGCCGTGGTCGAGGTCGAGGAGATCCAGGGCCGCCAGTGCCTGGTGATCACCGAGCTGCCGTACCAGGTGAACCCGGACAACCTGGCGCTGAAGATCGCCGACCTGGTCAAGGACGGCCGGGTGGGCGGCATCGCCGACGTCCGGGACGAGTCCTCCTCGCGTACCGGCCAGCGGCTGGTGGTGGTGCTCAAGCGGGACGCGGTCGCCAAGGTGGTGCTGAACAACCTCTACAAGCACACCGACCTGCAGACCAACTTCGGCGCCAACATGCTGGCCCTGGTCGACGGGGTGCCCCGGACGCTGTCGATCGACGCCTTCATCCGGCACTGGGTGAACCACCAGATCGACGTCATCGTCCGGCGGACCACCTTCCGGCTGCGCAAGGCCGAGGAGCGCGCGCACATCCTGCGCGGGCTGCTCAAGGCGCTGGACGCGATCGACGAGGTGATCGCGACCATCCGCCGGTCGCACACGGTCGAGGAGTCCCGGGCGGGCCTGATGGCGTTGCTGGCCATCGACGAGCTCCAGGCCAACGCGATCCTGGAGATGCAGCTGCGCCGGCTGGCCGCGCTGGAGCACCAGAAGATCACCGCCGAGTACGACGACCTGATGTCCAAGATCAACGAGTACAACGCGATCCTGGCCTCCCCGGAGCGGCAGCGCGCGATCATCGCCGAGGAGCTGGCGATCGTCGTGGAGAAGTACGGCGACGAGCGGCGCAGCACGCTGATCCCGTACGAGGGCGACATGTCCGTCGAGGACCTGATCGCCGAAGAGGACATCGTCGTCACCATCACCCGGGGCGGCTACGTCAAGCGCACCCGCAGCGACCTGTACCGCTCGCAGAAGCGCGGCGGCAAGGGCGTGCGCGGGGCGCAGCTGAAGCAGGACGACATCGTCGACCACTTCTTCGTGACCACCACCCACAACTGGATCCTCTTCTTCACCAACAAGGGCCGGGTCTACCGGGCCAAGGGCTACGAGCTGCCGGACGCCGGCCGGGACGCCCGCGGCCAGCACGTGGCCAACCTGCTGGCCTTCCAGCCGGGCGAGCACATCGCCCAGGTGATGGCGGTGCGCACCTACGAGGCCGCGCCGTACCTGGTGCTGGCCACCCGTGAGGGCCTGGTCAAGAAGACCCCGCTGAAGGACTACGACTCGCCCCGTTCGGGTGGTCTGATCGCGATCAACCTGCGGACCGACGAGGAGGGCCGGGACGACGAGCTGATCGGCGCCGAGCTGGTCTCCGCCGAGGACGACCTGCTGCTGGTCAGCAAGATGGCGCAGGCGATCCGGTTCACCGCGACCGACGAGTCCATGCGGCCGATGAGCCGGGCCACCTCGGGTGTGAAGGGCATGAGTTTCCGCGAGGGGGACGAACTCCTCTCGATGAACGTCATCCGACCTGGTACCTATGTGTTCACGGCCACCGACGGCGGCTACGCCAAGCGGACCAAGGTGGACGAATACCGAGTTCAGGGCCGTGGCGGCCTCGGCATCAAGGCGGCGAAGATCGTCGAGAACCGTGGCATCCTGGTCGGGGCGCTGGTGGTGGAGGAAACGGACGAGATCCTGGCAATCACCCTCGGGGGCGGAGTAATTCGCACCAGGGTTGTCGAAGTTCGTGAAACCAGTCGTGACACCATGGGCGTCCAACTGATCAACCTGGGTAAGCGGGACGCCGTCGTCGGCATCGCTCGCAACGCCGAGGGAGCCGGTGACGACGAGTTGGACGAGAACGGTGAGGGCGAACCCGGGACCGACGCGGGTGAGGCCGTCGTCGTGGACCCGGTGGCCGTGGACCCCGATTCCGGGGTAGACGGTCAGGGGACCGAGGAGCAGTCGGACGAAACGTCCGAGTGATCCGGTGGTCTCCCATGGTCGGGCGCTGACCTGGTCGGTGGCCCGACCGCCTGCTGTCGCCAGCGGACAGATTCACCGACACGCTGTTCAACAAGACGCCGTTCGCCGGGACGCCGTCTGACAACACATCGAGCCAGGACCGACCGGTCCTGGTGGGGAACTCCGGGAGGACCAGGGTGAGTGGAGCCACGGGTGCCGCTGGCGGGAACGCCGCTGCGGGGCGGAAGGGCCCTGGGCCGAGCGCGCCCCAGGGCGGAATGCCGGGCGGTCAGCTGGCCGGGCACGACGCGTCGGCGACGGCGGTGAGGCCGACCGTGGTCGGCGGCGGTACCGCGGCCGCGCGCCGTCGCCAGGCGGCGCCGCAGGGCGCGCCGGGGGCTCCCGGGGCTCCGGTCGCGCAGGCGCAGACCGCGCCGCCGGCCGCTGGGCCGACCGAGGGGCGCTCCGGATACTCGACGCCCACGACGTACCAGAAGGGCCAGCCGACGCCTCCCGGCGGCACTCGGGTCCCGGGCGGCCAGGCGCCGCAGCCGACCGCGGCTCCGCGGCCCCCGGCCGCCGCGCCGTCGGGCCGTACCCGCCGGGCGCGGCTGCGGGTGACCCGGACCGACCCGTGGTCGGTGATGAAGATCAGCTTCCTGCTGTCGATCGCGCTGGGCGTGGTCACCGTCGTCGGTGTCTCGCTGCTGTGGATGCTGCTGGACACGGCGGGCGTGTTCAGCTCGGTCGGCGGGACGCTGAAGCAGGCGACCGGCTCCGACAGCAGCTCCGGGTTCGACCTCCAGTCGTACCTGTCCTTCGGCAACGTGCTGATGACCACGGCGCTGATCGCGGTGATCGACGTGGTGCTGCTGACCGCGCTGGCGACGCTGGGCGCGTTCATCTACAACATGGCGGCGGGCATCTCCGGGGGCGTCGAGCTGACGCTCTCCGAGGAGGAGTGACACCGCCGCGGTGAACGTCCGTGGACCCGGCTCCGGCCGGGTCCACGGACGTTTGCGCACCTCCTGGGGCTGCCGGGAGCAATGGATTTTGGCAGACCGGCATCGGTGCGCTAATCTTTCAACGCAGCGCAGGGCAGGAAACACACGGACCTATAGCTCAGACGGTTAGAGCGCTTCCCTGATAAGGAAGAGGCCGGAGGTTCAAGTCCTCCTAGGTCCACCGGCGCGCGAGGGCACCTACGACTAGTCGTAGGTGCCCTTCGGCATTCCCCCGGCGGACCGTGCGGAGAGCGCTACGCGGCGGGTTCCCGGGGCCCTGGTGGACTGCCTTCGGTGCGTCAGACGGGCGCGTCCGGACGTGTGTTGGCCGTGACCTCCGGCCGCGCCAGGGGTTGGACAGGACAGGACTTTCCCCAAGGTCCGGTGTGTATCATCGGCCGGGGGTGGCAGTCGGTTCGGCCGACGCCGCCCACTACCGGACTCAGACGCAAGAAGGACGAGGTCGCGCGGTGAAGAAGCTTCTTCTGGTAGCCCTGGCTGCACTCGGTGGGTACTTCGTGTACCGCCAGGTCCAGGCGGACCGCGCCGAGCAGGACCTGTGGACCGAGGCGACGGACGCGGTGCCGGTCGGCGCCCGCTAGGCGTTCTCCGGCGGTCCGGGCCGGGTTCCGGCTCTCCCGGGGCCGCCCGGGTCCCGGCGCGGCCGGTGCCGACCGAGCAGCGGGCCTGGCGGCCGCTGCTCGCTGCCCGGACGCGGCCGCGGGCCGCGGGTCGGGATTCCCCTCGGGAACCGGTACCCTGGTGCGCGGCGGATCGACTCCGCCGAGGGGCCTTAGCTCAGTTGGTAGAGCGCCGTCTTTGCATGGCGGATGTCAGGGGTTCGACTCCCCTAGGCTCCACCCCGTAAATGCCCTCTGACCTGCGGAAACGTGGAGTCGGAGGGCATTTTTCGTGCTCCCTGGTGGGCACGGCCGTGCCCACCAGGGAGCACGGGGGTTCAAGCTTGGGCGCCGCCTGCTCCTGTTGATCCTTTGGGTTTCCTGAGATCACCATGCGTTTGACCTGCGGAAACACGGATCCGTGTGGCGCCCTAGCGCACCTAGGTACGCACCAGGCTCCCAGGGGACAGCGGGGGAGCGTCTCCCCTGGGAGCCTCGTGCCTCCCCTGGGCCTGGAGAGCGCGCCCGGGCTGCGAGCTCTCGGTGTGAAGTCCGGGGGGGTGCTGGCCCGTACGGTGGCGGTGTCCGTTTGCCGCTTGGGAGGCGCGCGATGAGCTCGATGTACCCGGAGTACGCGCAGTGGCTGCGGCAGGTGCGGCGGTCGATGAAGCTGCCCAAGGCGGTCAAGCTGCTGTTCGACCAGGGGCGTCTGTACCTGTCTCCGGTGACGGAGGCCCACAGCGAGGCAGACGACTCGATCCGGCTGCGGTTGGCGGAGCAGCTCGCCGGCGAGGCCGGGCTGCACGTCACGCGGGACAAGGGAGTACTGCCGGAACTGGACGGCTACACGCCTGAGCCGGACGTGCTCGTGGTGGACGCGGGAGTGCTCGGTCCGGGGGACGCTTTCGTCAAGCAGGAGCACGTGCACTTCGTTGCCGAGAGCGTGTCGCGTTCCACGGTGGGGCAGGACTACGGGCGCAAGCTCAACCAGTACGCGGCGCGTGGCATCGCGGTGTACCTCATCGTGGACGTGCTGACCGGGGGAGTGCGTCCTGTACCGGGGGCCGAAGGGGGACGAGTACACCTCGGCGGTGCCCTACCGCTTCGGCGAGGAGGTCCGTTTCACCCTCGCCGGTGTTGTCGTGACGGTGCGCACCGACTTCAAAAAGATCCGCTGAGTCCTGTCGCTCCTTGAGCCAAGGCGGCGCGACTACGGGTTCCCGTGAACTCCTTGCGAGACTGCGCCGAAGCTGGCTGCTCCCCGCGCCCGCGGGGGTGGTCCGCCGCAGTCCAGGAGATGCCGGCCGAGCAGACTCCGACGCCGGAGCGGGACGGCTATACCATCGCCGTCTACCTGCCACTCGGCGTCAGGGGAGACGTCCGGCAGTACCTGCACCGGGCAATTAGCGACCTGGCCCACACGGCGGACTGGCACCAGGGCTGGGACGCGCACGTCGTCGGGCGAGCTGGGGACCCGCTCGGGGCAGTCGACGGGAAGCGGCGATGACCCTGTACGAGCGCGTTGCTGCCACCCCCGGCGGATCTCGCCGCCCTCGCCGAGGCCCGTCTCTGTCGCGAGGCCCTGCCTGGTCCAGGCCATGGCTGCTTCCGGCGTCGACCGCAAGCAGCTCGCCGCCCAGCTCGAGGAACGGCCCGGCTGGGTCGCCCGGGTACTCCACGGCGACGGAGACATCACCATGGCCGTCGTCGCCGGGTACCTGCACACCATGGGGTACGAGGCCGAGCTTCAGCTTGTGCCTGCCGGGGAGTTGCGACGGAAAGTGATCTCTGGCTGGACGCCGCCGATGTCCGTGCCGCACTCAGCCGGCTGCGGCCAGAGGACATGGACGTTGCCAACAGGCAACTGCGGGAGCTGCGGGAGCTGCGGGAGAGCTGAGCACGACGAAGGCCCCGACCGGATGGTCGGGGCCTCACGTGTCGCTCTGGCGAAGTCAAAGCAGCGCAAGGGCCGCTCTGAGGCCCGTGGCGACTTTCACCATGGTCTCCTTGCTGAGCGCTCCAAGGGTGCCCTTGATCTCGTCCCGCCATAGTTCGACGATGTCGTCGCAGAGAACGCAGCCGACGAGAGGAGAGTCTGCGGAGCCCAGCGGAACGATGCTGGGCATCTCTGGCTTCTGGGTTGTAGTGATTCGGACGGCCAGGCAGCTGTCCAGCTTCTGGTTTCGCGCATTGTTCGAAACGACCAGGAAGGGCTTAGGGCCTTTGCCCAGGTCTGCGCGGTAAACGACACCGCGCACAGGAGTGATCTCGGGCACGCAGTTCAGTCCTCGCTGGATCCGCGGCGACGCTGCCGCATTGTCTGCTCGTACTCGTGATCTTCGTCGTTCTGGGACGCGGCGAGGGCTGCGTAGCCGCTGACCATGACCTGCTGCTGGACGGCGGCTCGGCCGGCTTCCATGAGGGCTTGGAGGGCCTCTGCTTCTGAGGGGTTCTCGGATAGCTCGATGCCCAGCGCGGCGAGGGCTGCGCGTTCCACGCTTTGCGGCTGCCGGACTCGCTCGACGGCTTGGGCGTCCTCTGCTGTCACGGGCACGGACTTCCGTGCCACTGTTCTACGAGTGAGGGTGCTCATGAATCAGATACTGCTGCAAATATTGCAGCCAAGCAAGCTGCAAAACTAGCCAAACACTGTTGCCCTTGACACAGCAGCGAAGCCCATACACAGGTTTCACTCAGTTGGCCCCGCCCTCACCTGGTGATGGGGCTCTTCTGCACGGGGGCGCCTGCCCCGCCCATGACTAGTTGAATGTGGTCATCGGATCATGACGAAGGCCCAGTCCTTCTGCTCCCCGCTAGCGCGGGGGTGGTCCCGATATCCGGGTCTCCTGCGTCTCCGGGTGACTCTGCTTCCAGGGCCCCGTAGGGGTGGTTTGGTCTTGGTCTCGGTCGGCTCGGGCATCAAGGTGGTGTCTGGGGATGCCTCGTCGGGGTGGGGTGCGTGGCATTCTGGGGGATGGACCGGAGGCGTCGACACTGCTGGAGGGGCGTTGATGTGAGTACTGCGTTGCCGCAATGGATGTACCCGCCCCGTGAGAGCGGCTGGGAGGCGGAGGACCTGGACCTGTTGCCGGCTGACGCACCTCGTCATATCGAACTGCTCGACGGAGCGCTGATCTTCAACATGTCCCCGCAGCGCAGTTGGCACGACCGCGTCATCCGTCGACTGACCGCAGCGCTGGAGAGTGCCGCGCCCGTCGGGTGGACCGTGGAGGCCCAGATGACGGTCACGCTCAACCGCCGGAGCCGGCCCGAGCCCGACGTCATCGCGGCGAGTGTGCCCTATCTCCCGGAGCGGACCCGTTTCGTCCCCGAAGAGGTCGCCCTGGTGGTCGAGGTCGTCTCCGCGGAGTCGCAGGACCGCGACCGCCGCTACAAGCCGGGCCTGTACGCCGATGCTGGCATCCGCCACCTGTGGCGCATCGAGGACGAACACGGCCTACCCGTCGTGCACACCTACGAGCTCGACGACACCACCCGGGCGTATGTCGCCACCGGCGTCCACCGCGACCGACTGCGCACCCCGGTCCCCTTCCCGCTGGATCTGGACCCCGCCGACCTCGCCCGGTGACCTGAACCCAAAGTCGTCACCGCCCTGCTGACAGGTCAGGAGAGGTCCCGAATCGAGCGGGATCTGTGACTCAGGAGGATGGAGACGGATGGTCCAGGTCTGGCCCCGGATCTGCTCCCCGCACCCGCGGGGACGGTCCCGTTCTATCCTGCGCGCCGCATCCCGCCGCACCCTATTCTGAGAGGTTGATGCAACTCGATCAGTAGCCCCGTAGGTGCCTCCTGATGATCCCCGGGAGGCGTGCCCACCAGTGGGCACGCCAGCCAGATCGAGGCGGATCGAGCAGGGTCCAGGAGGATGGCAACAGGGGTTTTTGTTCGGGTTGTCCGGCAAAGCCGCAGGTCGGGGCCGTGCTCGTCTTTCCCGCCGACGAGAACTCCGCGCCCGATCTCGCGATCCTGCGGGAGGACGCGCGGAGGCAGGGCACGCGCTACAGCTTCGGGGACGTCCTGCTGATCGCAGAGGTGGTGGCGGTCTCCTCGGCACGCAAGGACTACGACGACTGCACCGCCACGTACGGCCGCTGCGGCATCCCGATCTACGCGGCTCCCGATCGAGCTGGCCGACGGGCGCACCCGCACCATCGACCTGGACGAGCTGCCCCGCCCCGAGGCCGGCTGACGCGTCAGCGCTGATGCCGAAGGGTCCCGCCCGAGACGGGTGGGACCCTTCGGTGTTTCCGGGTCAGGCGCGGTCGTCGCCCTCGGGCCGGTCGTCGTCCAGCGACTCGTCCCGGCCCTCGATCTCGGCCTCGATCGCCGCCTCGACGTCGTACTCCTCCTCCTCGGCCGTGGTGTCCGCCCGCTCGGCGGCCGGGTCCTCGGGGGCGAGCGGACCGGCGGAGCTGGCGCTCGATCCGGTGACCGGTCCGGTGGCCGGGGTGGTGCGCAGCGGGAGCGGGCTGACCGGGGGCTCGACCAGCCAGTCCGGGTTGCTCTGCCGCTGCCACCACTTCCAGGCCACGACTCCCCCGCCGGCCACGGCGCCGAGGACGCTGACGGTGACCACCCGGCGGGTCCAGCGGCCCCGGTGGGCCGCCCGGGCGTGCTGGGCGGTCAGCGCCTCGATCTCGGCGGCGCTGATCTGGCCGCGCAGCACCGGCAGCACCGCCGCGCCGCGGTCGCGGACGGTCGCCGCGGCCCCGGCGGTGGCCTGGACGGCGTCGTCCAGGGCCTGGCTGACGGCCGGGACCGTCGACTGCCGTGCGTGGACCGCCGCGGCCCTGGCGGAGCAGGAGGCGGACCGGGCCGCCTCCTTCGCCTGCTCGGCCGCCTTGGTGGCGGCCTGGGCGGCGGACGGCGGCACGCTGGCGCGGGCCTGCTCCCACAGCGGGACCACCCGGGGCATCACGGCGCTCTCGATATGAGGCGCCAGCCGCTGCCACGCCTCGTCCGTGTAGTGCGCTGCCGCGTCCCGTGCGCTCGCGGCGTACGGGACGAGCTGTTCCCTGGTCTTCCCTGCGGCCTCGCGGGCTGCGTCGATGCGGGTCACCAGTACCTCCTCCTCGGTGGCGTCCTGTTACTCACCTGTCCACCCACTTAAAGATCATGCCTGGTGGATCGTTCCCCGGCGCGCTGGACTGGGCCGGGTGCCGGACCCCGGCTCCGCGGCCGGTGCCGGGCGTTTGGCCGGTGGCGCGCGCCACGTGGGAGGATTCCGGCTGTTCGGCGGGGCACCGCCGGCTACGCACGGACTCGCAGGAAGGCGCATCGTGGCCGAGGAACTGTTCGCCACCATCCGGACCAACCAGGGGGACATCGAGGTGAGGCTGCTGCAGAACCACGCCCCGAAGACGGTCGCCAACTTCGTCGCGCTGGCCGAGGGCACCCGCGAGTGGACCGACCCGCGGACCGGCGAAAAGTCCACCGGTCCGCTGTACGACGGCACGGTCTTCCACCGGGTGATCTCCGGCTTCATGCTCCAGGGCGGGGACCCGCTGGGCGACGGCACCGGCGGCCCGGGCTACCAGTTCGCCGACGAGTTCCACCCGGAGCTGCACTTCGACCGGGGCTACCTGCTGGCCATGGCGAACTCCGGGCCCGGCACCAACGGCTCGCAGTTCTTCATCACGGTCGCGCCCACCGCCTGGCTGAACCGCAAGCACAGCATCTTCGGCGAGGTCGCGGACGCGGCCGGGCGAAAGGTCGTGGACGCGATCGCGGCCACCGCCGTGAGCCAGTTCAACGACCGTCCGATCGAGGACGTGGTGATCGAGTCGGTGCGGATCAGCCGTAGGTAGCGGTTTCCACGTCTGCGGGGGCTACCCTTCGGGCGTAGCCATGAGGTCCCGGAAGGCAGGAATCGATGCTCCCCGATCAGCAGGGCCCGGTCGGGCCGCAGCCGTCCAGCGACTCCAGCGGGTACCGGCTTCCGGACTGCTACCGGCATCCGGGCCGGGAGACCGGGGTCAGCTGCACCCGCTGTGAGCGGCCGGTGTGCCCGGAGTGCCGGGTCAGCGCCTCGGTGGGGTTCCACTGCCGGGAGTGCGTGCAGGGCGGTCAGGCCTCGGTGCGCGCGCCGCGGACCGAGTTCGGCGGCCGGGCGGTCCGCGACCGGGCGCTGGTCACCAAGATCCTGATCGGGATCAACGTGGTGGTCTGGGGGCTCCAGTACCTGATCAGCTCGACCGCGCTGGACCACCTGTACATGCAGGGCCAGCTGGTGGGGCAGGGCCAGTGGTACCGGATGATCACCTCGGTGTTCTTCCACACCGCGATCCTGCACATCGGCATGAACATGTGGTCCCTGTGGGTGATCGGTCCGGCGCTGGAGCAGTTGCTGGGGCGCTGGCGCTACCTGGGCCTGTACCTGGTGTCCGGGCTGGCCGGGTCGGCGCTCCAGCTGATCGTGGCGCCGGACGTGTGGGCGCTGGGTGCCTCGGGGGCGATCTTCGGGCTGCTGGGCGCGCTGGTGGCGCTCCAGCGCAAGCGCGGCTACCAGCTGGGCCCGATCCTGGCGATCATCTTCGTGAACCTGCTGGCGACCTTCGCCATCCCCGGCATCAGCTGGGAGGCGCACGTCGGCGGTCTGGTGGCGGGCGCGGTGATCGGCTTCGGCCTGGCGCACGCGCCGGAGCGGAACCGGGCGCTGGTGCAGTGGGGGACGATGGCGCTGACGCTGGGCGTGGTGCTGGTGCTGTCGCTGATCGGCGTGGCCCAGCTCCCCGGCTGACCCTGACCGGGGGCTGTGGGTACCGGCCGCTCGGGGTGCCCCACCCGGTTGTCCACAAGGGCCCCGCCGATACCGGCGGGGCCCTTGTGGATCTGTCGCTCTACCCGCGTCCAGCTGCGGTTTCCCACCCGGGCTCGATCCCCTCCGGGTGCCGGGCGGGGCTTCTGGGCTCAAGTTATCCACAGATAGTCATGGTTTTCCCCACTGTGGATAACCATGTGGACAAGGAACGCTTGTCCGAGTGCAGGGGCGGTGCGGGGGCTACTTCCACTGCGTGGAGACGCCGAATCCGCCCGCGATGAACGCGAAACCGATCACGATGTTCCAGTTGCCGATGGCGTGGATCGGCCAGGACGCACTCGTCACGTAGTAGACGACGATCCAGACCAGACCGATGAGGAAGAGCGCCAGCATCAGCGGCGCGATCCAGCCGTGCCCGGAGTTCTTCAACCTCAACGCCGTCGCCTGGGGCGGGGCGGTGTAGTTCGTCTTCTTCCGGAGTCGGGACTTCGGCACGAGGAGCACTCCTGTCGATGCGCGCTGCGCTACGGGGCCGCAGGCGGCCAACTGAGCTGTGGGTTTCCTGGGTCAGCGACGGGCTGTCGGGCAGCCCGCACACGTGTCTCCAGTGTCCGTTAGCGTAGTGGCTCGCGGAGTCGGAAGGAGATAAGGGTACGCGGCAGATTCGAAGAAAGTTCCGCCAGTTCACTGAGATGAGACCTTCCGGGGCGGTACCTGCGTCCGATTGGCGGTTTCCCGCACGATATGTGGGACTTCCGGAAAAGCGGGACGTCATTCCGCGCCGGGCGTGACCCCGAGCCGCCCGCGGCGTTGTAGAGGGTGGGCGGAGAAGCACCCGGCAGAAGTGCCCGGTGGGCGGCGACGGGTGTGAATCTGGCAAATCGGTAACGCGGGCCCGGAGCGCTCACGTGTCGGGCGCGCTGCCCCGTACCCTGGTGCGGCGGTATCCGCAGGCGGGGTGCCACCGGCGGAGATACCGAGGGCCCGAGCGCCCGGGGAAGGAGTGCGATGTACGGCTGGATCTGGAACCGGCTGCCCGGCAGTACGCCGGTGCGCGCGCTGCTCTCGCTGCTGCTCTTCCTGGTCGCCGTCGCGATCCTGTTCACCTGGGTCTTCCCGTGGGCGGAGCCGCTGCTCCCGTTCAACGACGTCACCGTGAACAACACCGGGGGCACCACCGTGCAACCGGTCGGCACGCCGGGTTCCTCCGGCTCGCCCGCCGCGACGCCGTCCGGGCGGCCGTCCGGTGCGCCCCGCCCGACGCCGGGGGGCAAGTCCTCCGCGCCGACGCTGGACGGGGCCGCCCTGCCCACCTTCGTGCCCCTCGTTCCGACCGGAGTCACTGCCTGATGAGCGCACGCATCCTCGTCGTCGACAACTACGACAGCTTTGTGTTCAACCTGGTCCAGTACCTCTACCAGCTCGGTGCCGAGTGCGAGGTGGTCCGCAACGACGAGATCGGGGTCGACGCGGTGACCACCGAGGCCTACGACGGCGTGCTGCTGTCGCCCGGTCCGGGCACCCCGGAGCAGGCCGGGATCAGCGTCGCGCTGGTGCACCACTGCGCCGCGCGGCGGCTGCCGCTCTTCGGCGTCTGCCTGGGGTTGCAGTCGATCGCGGTCGCCTACGGCGCGGTCGTCGACCGGGCCCCGGAGCTGCTGCACGGCAAGACCTCGGAGGTGTTCCACGAGGACGGCGGGGTCTTCGCCGGGCTGCACTCCCCGCTCACCGCGACCCGCTACCACTCGCTGGCCGTCGAGCGCGGCACCGTCCCGCCGGAGCTGGCGGTCACCGCCTGGACGGACACCGGCCTGGTGATGGGGCTGCGGCACCGCGAGCTGCCGGTCGAGGGCGTGCAGTTCCACCCCGAGTCGGTGCTCACCGAGGGCGGCCACCGGATGCTCGCCAACTGGCTCACCGAGTGCGGTGACCCGGCGGCGGTCGCCCGGTCCGTCGGTCTGGCGCCGGTGATCGGACGGGTCGGCGCATGACCGCACTCCGTCCGGAGCGCCAGGACGGCGCGACGCCGCCCTGGCAGCCGGACGAGTACGAGCGGCGGGCGGCGGCGGTCGGGGACAGCTCCGACACGCTGGCGCTGCGGCTCCCGCCGTCGGGACGGTATCCGGGCGCGCGGGGCACGCCGGAGGGCATGACCGAGGGCCCGGCCGAGGGCGTGGAGGGCGGCGAGGCGGCCGAGGCCGGCGGCCGTGCCGCCAGGCGCCGGGCCGAGCAGCAGAGCCGCCGCCGCGGCGGCCGTCGGCCGCCGCCGCCGAAGGTCAAGGAGAGCCCCGGCATCGTCGTGGTGCGGACCCTGGGCGAGCTGTTCATCACCCTCGGCGTGCTGATGTTCCTGTTCGTGGCCTACCAGCTGTGGTGGACCAACGTCACCGCCGACGCCTACGCCAGCGGGGCCAAGCACAAGCTGGAGTCCCAGTGGGCCCCGGGCGGCACGGACAAGAGCCACCCGGCCTACCCCGCCGCGATAGCCGTCGGTACCAAGTTCGCGATCATCTACATCCCCAAGCTGGATGTGGAGACGCCGATCGCGGAGGGCGTGGACAAGACCACCATCCTCGACAACGGGCTGGTCGGGCACTACACCGGTGCCCAGGAGACGGCCTTCCCCTGGGACTCCACCGGCAACTTCGCGCTGGCCGGGCACCGGAACACCCATGGTGAGCCGTTCCGGTACATCAACAAGCTGGTGCCGGGCGACCAGGTGATCGTCGAGACCGCCTACGACTACTACGTCTACACGGTCACCAGCACCCTCGCGCAGACCTCGCCGACCAACGTCAGTGTGATCGAACCGGTTCCGCCGCAGTCCGGCTTCACCGGTCCGGGCCGCTACATCACGCTGACCACCTGCACCCCTGAGTTCACCTCCACCTACCGGATGGCGGTCTGGGGCAAGCTCACCCAGGACCTGCCGAAGAGCTCCGGACAGACGCCCAAGGCACTGCAGAGCGGCTGACCCCGGTCGGTCCTCGGTGGTGCGCGCCACCACCGAGGAGACCGGCCGTCATGATGTCCTCCCCCACCCAGCGGGCCCTCGGGCTGCTGGGCGAACTGATGATCACCGCCGGGGTGCTGCTCGGCCTGTTCGTCGTCTACTCGCTCTGGTGGACCGACGTGGTCGCCGACCGGGGGGCGGACGCGGCGGCGGCGCGGGTCCGGCAGTCCTGGGGCGCACCGCCCCGGGCGCCGGGGAGCCCGCGCCCGGCCGCCGTCGCCCGCGACTACCGGGCCGCCGACGGTCTCGGCTTCCTGCACATCCCCCGGCTGGGGCGGGACTTCCAGGTGCTGATCCGCACCGGCACCGACCTGGACGTGCTGAATCAGGGCGTGGCCGGGGCCTACACCGAGCCGTACCGGGCCGCCATGCCCTGGGGCGGCGACGGCAACTTCGCCCTGGCCGCGCACCGGGACGGCCACGGCGCCAAGTTCCACGACCTGCCGGAGCTGCGGCGCGGCGACAAGGTGGTGGTGGAGACCCGCGACGACTGGTACGTCTACACGGTCGACCGCACGCTGGAGCGGACGTCCAAGTACGACGTCGGGGTGACCGCCCCGGTCCCGCCCGAGTCGGGCTACACCCGGCCCGGGCACTACCTGACGCTGACCACCTGCACGCCCGTCTTCACCTCGCGCTACCGGATGGCGGTCTGGGCCTCGCTGACCCGGACCGTCCCGGTGGACCGGGCCCGGGACCTGCCGTCGGAGCTGCGCTGAGCCCACCCGCGACAGGCGGGCGACGTGATCCGAAGGACCGGCCCTAGGCGGACAGGTCGGCGACGGCGGTGATCTTGGCGATCCGGACCCGCACCAGCAGTTCCCCCGGCACGCCGTTGCGCTCGCCGTAGGAGGCGGCCAGTTCCGGGCCGACGTAGCGGGCGGCGATCCTGGTCGCCCACTCCCTGACCTCGGACAGCTCCTCGCTGACGATGGCCCGGCCCTCGACCAGGGCGAAGGCGAAGGGTGGCCGCTCGTCGTCGACGCAGATGGAGACCCGCCCGTCGCGCAGCAGCGATTTGCCCTTGATGGTGTCCTTCCCGGTGTTGAACACCAGGTCGGTGTCGTCCAGCAGGAACCACACCGGCGCCACGTGCGGACGTCCGTCCGCGCGGGTGGTGGCCAGCTTGGCGGTGCGGGTGCCCTCGCTCAGGAAGGCACGCCATTCGGTCTCGTTCATCGCATGGCTCATAACCACATGATCGGTCAGCGGGGCGCGGTCCGCCCGGCAAAGCCCGAGGGACCGGGGACGCCTGCGCGTCCTCGGTCCCTCGGGGTGGTGCGGTGCCCGGATCAGGGGGCGGTCAGGTCAGAAGCCGAAGTTCCCGTTGTTGCCGTTCCCGTTCCCATTCTGGTTGTCACCTTGATTGGGATTGCCCGGGTCAGCCGGTGTGCTTGCGGTGCCTGACGCCCCCCCCGGAGGGTTTGTGCTCGCCGCCGTCGAAGGCGGGGCGCTCGGCGCCGCCGGGTTGAGCACCAGGTTGATCGTGGCGTTCGCCGGGATGTTCATGCCCTGGGTGACCGGGTTCCCGTTGTAGGTCTCCTGGACCACCTCGTTGGCCGGGTAGGTGCTGTTGTTGGTGGGGCTGAAGGTCTCGGCCACCTGCAGGCCCTGGGCCCGCAGCGCGGACGCGGCGGCACTGCCGTCCTGGCCGACCACGTAGTCGGCCTGGACCTGGGCCACGCCGGAGGAGACCACCAGGTTCACCGTCGAGCCGTCGGCCTGCTGGCTGTTCGCGCTCGGCGTCTGGCTGATGACCGAGCCCTGCGGGACGGTGGGCGAGGAGGCCTGGGTCTGGGTGCCCAGGGTGAAGCCGTTCGAGGTGATCGCGGTGGTGGCGTTCGCCACCGTCTGGCCGACCACGCTCGGCACCGCCCTGGTCGGGGCGCCGGTGCTGATGTGGACGGTGATCGTGGCGCCGTTGGCCATCGCGGTGCCGACGGTCGGCGACTGCGAGCAGACGTCGCCCTTGCCCGCGGTGTCCGGCGAGCAGGCCGTCGGTGCCCCCTGGACCACCTTCAGGTTGCCCGGGACGTTGCTCACCGCGCTCTCCGCGCCGCTCCAGGTCTGGCCGATCAGCTGCGGCGCGGTGGCGCCGTTCTTGACCCCGCCGCCCCACATGGACTTGGTGACGAAGTAGGCGCCGGCCAGGACCAGTACCCCGGCGACCGCCAGGATGATCCAGGAAGTGGCCCGGTTCTTGCCGCCGCCGCCCCCGGCGTTGCGGCGCCGGTCGCCGCGGCCGCCGTAGCTGTCGCCGTCGTCGTAGCCCTGGTCGAAGCCGTCGCCACCGGCGTCGTAGCCCTGGCCGACCCCGGGCAGCAGGCTGGTCTGGCCGTAGCCGCCCGCCGCCTGCTGCGGCATGGCCGTGGTCCGGCCGTACTGGTCCGGCTGGCCGCCGTACACCTGGGTCTGCTGGTCGTATCCGCCGCCCATCGGGCCGGCGCCGTAGGCGACCGTCTGCGCCGCCGCGACCGGCAGGCCGTCGAGCGCCCGCTCGATGTCGGCCCGCATCTCGTCGGCGCTCTGGTAGCGGTAGTCGCGGTCCTTGGCGAGGGCCTTCAGCACGATCGCGTCGTACTCGGGGCGCAGCTCCGGGTCGTAGACCGACGGCGGCTGCGGCTCCTCGCGGACGTGCTGGTAGGCGACCGCGACCGGGGAGTCGCCGATGAACGGCGGCCGGACGGTGAGCAGCTCGTAGAGCAGGCAGCCGGTGGAGTAGAGGTCCGAGCGGGCGTCGACCTGCTCGCCCTTGGCCTGCTCCGGGGAGAGGTACTGGGCCGTGCCGATGACCGCGGCCGTCTGCGTCATGGTCATCCCGGTGTCGCCCATGGCGCGGGCGATGCCGAAGTCCATCACCTTGACCGTGCCGTTGCGCGTCAGCATGACGTTCGCGGGCTTGATGTCACGGTGGACGATGCCGTTGCGGTGCGAGTACTCCAGGGCCTGGAGGATGCCCGTGGTCATCTCCAGCGCGCGCTCGGGCAGCAGCCGCCGCCCGGAGTGCAGCAGGTCACGCAGGGTGGACCCGTCGACGTACTCCATCACGATGTACGGGATGGAGACGCCGTCGATGTAGTCCTCACCGGTGTCGTACACGGCGACGATCGAGGGGTGGTTCAGCGACGCCGCAGACTGGGCCTCGCGGCGGAAACGGGCCTGGAACGACGGGTCGCGGGCCATGTCGGCCCGCAGGGTCTTCACTGCGACGGCGCGTCCCAGCCGGATGTCATGGCCGAGGTAGACCTCGGCCATGCCGCCGCGTCCCAGGACGCCGCCCAGCTCGTACCGGCCGCCGAGGCGACGCGGTTCTTCCATGGTTCCAACCCTCTCCCTCGCCGGTGCCGAGGTTGGTCTTCGGGCCTGCGTCTCTTGGTCGCTTGGACCTGCAGGGGAATGCGGAAGCACCGGTGTGGACATACCGCTGCTTGCGGATACGCTACCGGCCGGGCGCGCTGTTCACGCCCCAGTGGCCTACTTGATATGAGAACGGAATGTGGCGGGCCGGTCGTCCGGGGCGCCGTTCCGGTCACTGTCCGACGTAGGCCTCCATCATCTGCTTGGCGATCGGCGCGGCCAGCATCTCGCCGGAGATGTCACCGCGCTGGGTGCTGCTGTTGGCGACCACGACCGCCACCGCGATCTCCTTGCCGGCGCTGTTCTTGGCGTAGGAGACGAACCAGGCGTAGGGGTTGCCGCTGTTGTTCACGCCGTTCTGGGCGGTTCCGGTCTTGCCGCCGACGGTCACGCCGGGGATCTGCGCGGTGACGCCGGTGCCGCCCTTCACCACGGCCTGCATCATGGTCTGGATCTCGGCGGCCACCTGCGGGGTGGTCGCCTGGGAGAGCTGGGTGGCCTGGTGCGGGGTGCCGACCACGGTCTGGTCGGCGGCGCGCTGCTCGGCGACCAGGTAGGGGGTCATCAGCGAGCCGTTGTTGCAGATCGCGGCGGCGACCATGGCCATCTGCAGCGGGGTGGCGGCGGTGTCGAACTGCCCGATGGAGTCCATCGCGTTCTGCGAGGCGTTGACGTTGTTCGGGAAGACGCTGGGGACCGCCCGGACCGGCACGTCCAGGGTGGTGTTGAAGCCGAACCGGTCCGCCTCCTGCGCCATCCGGGCCATGCCCACCTCGGCGCCGAGCTTGGCGAAGACGGTGTTGCAGGAGAACTCCAGCGCGGTGATCATCGGCGCGTTGGTGCAGGGGTCGCTGGTGCTCTCGTTGGGCAGCATGGTGTTGGTGCCGGGCAGCTGGTACGGGTTCGGCGAGTCGGTGTTCGCGTTGATGTCGGTGACCTGGCCGGTCTCCAGCGCCGCCGCCGCGGTGACCAGCTTGAAGGTCGAGCCGGGCGGATAGGTCTGCCGCAGCGCCCGGTTCAGCATCGGCTGCGAGGTCTCGTTGGCGAGCTTCTCGTAGGCGGCGTTGTCGTCGCCGTTGGCGAAGCTGTTCGGGTCGTAGGAGGGGGTGCTGACCAGGCCCAGGATCGCGCCGGTGGTCGGGTCCAGGGCGACCGCCGCGCCGGTGAAGTTCTGGCTGGTCAGCCCCTGGTACCCGGCCTGCTGCACCTTGGGGTCGATGGTGGTGACCACGTCGCCGCCCTGCTTGGACTTGCCGGTGAGCAGCGACTCGAAGTTGTTGACCGCCAGGTCCGAGGAGTTGCCGCTGAGGATCGGGTCCTCGACCCCCTCCAGCATGCTGTTGTCGTACTCCGGGGAGCCGAAGATCGGCGAGGAGTAGCCGGTGACCGGGGCGTACAGCGGGCCGTTGGCGAAGGACTCCTGGTACTTGAACTTGTTGCCGTTGACCAGGACGCTCTTGGTGACGGCCTGCCCGCCGACGATGATGCTGCCGCGCGGGTAGCTGTAGGCCAGGATCATGCCGCGCTGGTTGTGGGTGTTGTTGTCCAGTGAGGAGGCGTCGACCCCCTGGACCCAGTTCACCCGGATCATCAGGGCGAGGACGAGGACCAGGCAGAACACGGATACCCGGCGGATTGGCTTGTTCACGGTCGGGTGACCCTCCTGGTGGCGCCTGCTGCTGACGGGGCGGCTATCTGTCTACACGTTGTTCATGACGAACTGCGAACCGAGGTCGGTTCTGCGGTGTGGCCGGGGTCATGCCCCGGTGGGAGCGGGTCCGGGCGGCGGGCGACGTCGCTGATCTTCAGCAGTACCGCCACCAGGGCCCAGTTGGCGATCACCGAGGAGCCGCCCTGGGCGATGAACGGCAGAGTCATTCCTGTCAATGGGATGGTACCGGTGACACCTCCGGCGACGATGAACACCTGGAGCGCGAAGGCCCCGGACAGCCCCACCGCCAGCAGCTTCCCGAACGGGTCGCGGGCCTCCAGCGCGGTCCGCAGCCCGCGCTCCGACAGCAGCGCGTACACCAGCAGCAGCGCCATCAGGCCGACCAGCCCCAGCTCCTCGCCGATGGTGCCGAGGATGAAGTCGCTCTTGGCGGCGAAGCCGATCAGCCAGGAGTGCCCCCGGCCGAGACCGGTGCCGGCGACCCCGCCCGCGCCGAGCGCGAACAGCGACTGGCCGAGCTGGCCCATCCCGCCGCCCGGGGCCACCGCCAGCGGGTGCAGCCAGGCCTCGATCCGGGCGGCCACGTGCCGCTCCGCCCCGGACACCGCCCAGAAGCCGAGCCCGGCCATCAGCAGCCCGAAGACGATCCAGCTGGTCCGCTCGGTGGCGACGTACAGCATCACCACGAAGATCCCGAAGAACAGCAGCGAGGTGCCGAGGTCGGTCTCGAAGACCAGGATCAGCAGGCTCAGCACCCAGACCGCGATGATCGGCCCGAGGTCCCGGCCGCGCGGCAGGTAGAGCCCCAGGAAGCGGCGGCTGGCCAGGGCCAGCGCGTCCCGCTTGACCATCAGGTAGCCGGAGAAGAACACCGGCAGCACGATCTTGACGAACTCGCCGGGCTGGATCGAGAAGCCGCCGACGTGGATCCAGATCTTCGCGCCGAAGTCGGACGCCCGGTCCGGCAGGAAGGCCGGTACCGCCAGCAGCACCAGCGCCGCCAGACCGGACAGGTAGGTGTAGCGCTGGAGCACCCGGTGGTCCCGCAGGAACACCATCACCCCGATGAACAGGGCGATCCCCAGGCCGGACCAGATCAGCTGGTTCTGCGCGCCGGGGAAGTTGGGCCGCAGCTGCCGGGCCCGGTCGAGCCGCCAGATGAAGACCAGGCCGAGGCCGTTGAGCAGCGCCGCCAGCGGCAGCATCAGCGGGTCCGCGTGCGGCGCGAAGCGGCGGACCGCGGTGTGCGCGCACAGGGCGAACGCTCCTATGCCGAGCCCGTACCGCAGCATCCCGGCCGGGATCCGGCCGTCCATCGACAGGCTGGTGTCGGCGTAGGCGAGCACCGGCACCAGCACCGCGAACACCAGCAGCCACAGCTCGGTGTTGCGGCGGTTGGCCGCCCCGCGCGCGCCGAGCACCGCCGCGGCCGTGACCGCGTCGCCGCCGGGCCGCAGGCCGGGGAGGCTCAAGTCAGGAGGTCGGACATTGCTGCGCCAGCTGCTGCTGCTGCGGGCTCAGCGAGGCGGGAGCGGACACGGTGGCACTGGGTTTGGCCGACGGCTTGGAGTCGGCGCCGGACTTGGGAGTCTTCGGGGTGCCGGACGCCGAGGGCGCGGGCGCCGGGGTGGGGGCGGTGCTCGGCGGCGCCGCGGCGATCTGCTGGCACAGCGTCGCCTGGCTCTGCAGCTGGGTGATGGTCGTGTCGGCGGCGTTCAGGCCGCTGGTGCTGATGGTGTTGTGCACCGAGGTCTGCTGGTACGACGGCAGGTCCTTCAACGGGATGCCCGGGTAGTCCCGGTAGACCTTGGACAGGCTCAGCCCGGCCAGGTTCTGGTTGACGCCCTGGTAGACCGCGACGTGGTCGCCGTGGGCGCCGATGAAGTACTGCGTCCTGGTCCACTGGTACCCGGCGAACCCGCCGCCGCCGACCAGGCCCAGCACCACCAGCAGCACCAGCGACGGGACCAGGCAGCCGCGCTTGCGGCCGGAGCGCTGCTTCCGGCGGCTGCGGCGGCCGTCCTCCTCCGGGGCGTAGTCCTCGCCCTCGTAGTCGCCCTCGGCGTAGCCCTCCTCGCCGTAGGCCGCCGGGTCGTACCCCTCGCCGTAGCCGTCGGCGCCGCCGGGCGGCTGCGGGCGGCCCAGCGAGGCGGCCCGGGCGGCGGGGGTGTTCGCCATGGTCTGGTGGCTGATCGTGGGCGGGCCGTCGGCGACCGCGCCGACCACCATCGGGACCTCGGAGAGCTGCCCGGCCGCCGGGTCGCCCTCCTGGATGTCCAGCACGTCGGCGACCACGCAGGTGATGTTGTCCGGGCCGCCGCCGCGCAGCGCCAGCTGGATCAGCTCGGCGATGGTCTGCTCGGGCGCGTAGTAGCTGCCCAGGGTCTCTTCCAGGGTC
Organism: Streptacidiphilus sp. P02-A3a; assembly: GCF_014084105.1. Lineage (GTDB taxonomy): Bacteria > Actinomycetota > Actinomycetes > Streptomycetales > Streptomycetaceae > Streptacidiphilus. The sequence goes on from NZ_CP048289.1 coordinate 30,992, forward strand.
TGGTGGCTGACCACGCCCGACAGGCCGTCGGAGCAGATCAGGTAGCGGTCCCCGGCGCGGACCTCGCGGATCGACAGGTCCGACTCGACCTCGCCCGTCCCCATCAGCGCGCGCATGATCAGCGAGCGCTGCGGGTGGGTGCTGGCCTCCTCCTCGGTGATCCGGCCCTCGTCCACCAGCCGCTGGACCCAGGTGTGGTCCTGGGTGATCTGGGTGAGCGAGCCGTCCCGCAGCAGGTACGCGCGGGAGTCGCCGATGTGGATCAGACCGGCCCGCTCGCCGGTCCACAGCAGCGCGGTGAGCGTGGTGCCCATGCCCTCCAGCGACGGGTCGCTCTCCACCAGCAGCCGCAGCCGCTCGTTGGCGCGGTCGGCGGCCTGGCTCAGTGCGGTCAGCGGGTCGGTGCCGGGGATGTCCTCGTCCAACGAGACCATGGTGGACAGGACCTCGGACGAGGCGACCTCCCCGGCGGCCTGGCCGCCCATGCCGTCGGCCACCGCGAGCAGGCGCGGACCGGCGTAGCCGGAGTCCTCGTTGCCTTCCCGGATCATCCCCTTGTGCGACCCGGCGGCGAAGCGCAGCACGAGGCTCATGTGCCGTCCGCCCCCTTCCCTCGGTCCCCTGCGCGATGCCCCGGTGCAGCGTGCGTTGATGCATCGTACGGTGCGGTGTCCGTTCGGGCTGGGCCCGGGTGCGCGGATCCGCGCCCACCGACCGTCGCCCCTCGCGGACTTCGCGGGCCGCTGGAGTGCTGCCCATGCCTCATGTGACTACTTCCGCAGCTCGATGACGGTCCTGCCGATCCGGATGGCAACGCCGGGTTGGAGCGGGGTGGGGCTGGTGAGCCGCATCCGGTCCAGGTAGGTGCCATTGGTGGAGTTCAGGTCCTCGACGATCCACTGACCGCTCTGGTCCGGGTAGATCCTGGCATGGCGGGAGGACGCGTAGTCGTCATCCAGCACAATCGTCGAGTCGTGGGCCCGGCCGAGGGTGATCGTCTGCCCGTGCAGCGCCACCGTGGTGCCCGCCAGCGAGCCCTGGGTGACGACCAGTTGGCTGGGTGCGCTGCGGCGCTGCCGACCGCTGTCCGAGCCCTGCGGGGCCCGGCGCCCCTGCTGCTGCGGGGGCTGCTGACGGGCCGGGGCCGGCGCGGGTGCTCCGCGCCGACCGACGGCGGTGGGTCGCTGGGCCGCCTTGGCGCCGTACAGGTCGCTGCGGATGACCTGGACCGCGACGATGACGAACAACCACAGCACGGCCAGGAAACCCAGCCGCATGACCGTGAGGGTCAGCTCTGACATGTGCCCCGCTTCACCCTTCGGTTTGTCTGAAGACGATGGTGGTGCTCCCCAGCACGATCCGCGAACCGTCGCGCAGGGTGGCCCGCTGGGTGTGCTGCCCGTCCACGATGATGCCGTTGGTCGAGCCGAGGTCCATCACGATCGAGGGCGTACCCATCCGGATCTCCGCGTGCTTGCGGGAGACCCCGGGGTCGTCGACCCGGATGTCCGCCTCGGTGCTGCGGCCGAGGACCACCGCCGGGGTGGTCACCTGGTGCCGGGCGCCGTTCATCTCCAGCCAGCGGCGGACCGGTCCGCCCGCGGGCGGACCCTGCGGCGGCGGGGGGTAGCCGACGCCGGGCAGCGGCCGGATGTTGCTCTCCGGCGGCTCGTACGCGGGCGGGCGTCCGGGCTGGACGGCGGGGAAGGCCGGGGCGGTCGGCGGCTGCGCCGGGGGCGGCGGCACCTGCGGCTGCCAGGCCTCGGCCTGCCGGCCGCCGTAGGGCTGCGGCGACTGCGGCTGCTGCTGAGGCGGCTGCTGGGAGTGGGCGTACGGGTCGGCCGCGGGCGGCGCCTCGTTCGCCTCGATCCGGCTGCGCACCCGGTAGAGGCCGGTGTCGAGGTCCTCGCCCCGCTCCAGGGCGACCTTGAGCTGGCCCATGAAGGAGTAGCGCTGCGCCTGGGCGTACTCGCGCACCATCCCGGCCAGCTCCCCTCCGAGCTGCTGCGCGTACGGGCTGAGGCGCTCGTAGTCGTGGGTGCTCAGTTCCACGATGAAGTCGTTGGGGACGACGGTCCGGTCGCGGTTCCAGATGCTGGCGTTGTTGTCGCACTCGCGCTGGAGCGCCCCGGCGATCTCAACGGGCTGCACTTCGGACTTGAACACCTTGGCGAAGGCTCCGTTGACGATTCCCTCGAGTCGCTGCTCGAACTTCTTCAGGGCTCCCACGGGGCACCCCCTTCCGGCTGGCGTTCGGTACGGGTCGCGCTGGTCGGCGCGATCGGCTCGGTCTTCCTATCTGATCGTATCTACGCTGCGGCCCCTCGTGCGGTTCCTTCCGGACGGTCCGGCGGAGACGTGTGGTCGGACACACGGTCGCTGGTCCCGCCGGTCGGATCCGGGGGCATCGCAAGAAGGATGCCACCGCAGCATGAGTGAGCGGTAAGGGCGGGGCGTACAGGCCCAGTCGTACCCCCCGGGCGGGGTGGTCATCCGTTGATCACCCGTTCGGGTTCACCCATAGGTTGGGTGGAATCCCCCCGGTGGTCCGGGGGCGGCGGGGACACCCCGTCCGACGTGCTAATGTTCTTCCTGTCGCAAGGCGCTAACGCAGGAAGCCAGGACAGCCGCAAGGCGGTCCGAGGGTCCTCGGGGAACCGGTCGAGAACCGGTTTGAAGAGGCCGGGTTAACTTCGGTAGAGTCAACGACACCACTCAATGCGCGAGTGGCGGAACGGCAGACGCGCTGGCTTCAGGTGCCAGTGTCCGAAAGGGCGTGGGGGTTCAAATCCCCCCTCGCGCACAGCGAGACGGTGTCTCTCGCAGGGAAGAGATTCTCTGCGGGAGGCACCGTTTTCAGTTGCCCGTTTTCTGGTGTGCCCGGTTTTCTGTCGTGCCCGGTTTCCACGGTGCCCGCCGTTCACTTCCCGCGCGGGGCGCCGGGGTAGCTGCCGAAGGACCAGCGGTTGCCCTCGGGGTCGCGGGCGGCGAAGTCCCTTGAGCCGTAGTCGGTGTCGTGCGGGTCACTGGTGATCTCGGCCCCGGCGGCGCGGGCCCGGGCGCAGAGCGCGTCGGCCTCGTCGGTGACCACGTACGCGCTGAAGCTGCCGGGGCCGGTCACGCCGGTGCTGTCGCCCTCGCTGGCGGAGCCGAGCATCACCCCGCCGCCGGGTGGCCAGGCGAGCTCGGCGTGGTCGACCCGGTCGCCCTCGCCGTACACGACGGTCTCCTCGAAGCCGAAGGCGTCCACCAGGAACCGGATCAGGGCCCGGGCGTCGCGGGCGCGGAGCGTGGGCCACACCTGGGGCGGCGGCGTGTCCGTCATGGGATCCACCTCTTCTCTCGGTCCCCCCGGTCTGCCGGTCCTCCCAGTCTGAGCCGGGGCCCGGGCCCGCGCCCGCGCTGCGTCGGCCGCAGCTAGCCGCGATCGGCGATCAGGGTGCCGCCGATGGACCAGTCCTCGGTCGGGACGTCCTGGAAGGTGAGCCAGACCTTCTCCGGCTCGATGCCGGTGACCCGGACGTAGGCCTCGGTGAGCTCGCGGGCGAGCTCCCGCTTCTGCTCGCTGCTGCGCCCGGCGAGGTGCTGGACCTGGATGTGCGGCATGTGCTGCTCCCTGGGTGTGCGGACTGCTGCCCATGGACAAGGCCGCCCGGAGCTGTGCTTATTCCGGGCGGCCTGGTCGGCGGCGGGCTGAGCCGGGGTCAGCGGCCCTGCCCGGCCCGCATCGAGGAGTGGTGCGGGCCGCCCTGGGCGGCGGTGACCGAGCCGGGTCCGGTGGCCCGGCTGAGCGCGCTGGGCCACCACAGCCGCCGGTCCAGGTCCATGGCCAGCGCGGTGACCAGGATCGAGCGGACCACGAGGGTGTCCAGCAGCACGCCGACCGCGACCGCGAAGCCGATCTCGGCGAAGGAGACCACCGGCAGCGTCCCGAGCACGGCGAAGGTGCTGGCCAGGATCAGCCCGGCGGAGGTGATCACCCCGCCGGTGGCCGACAGACCGGCCAGGGCGCCCCGCCGGGTGCCCCGGACCATGGACTCCTCGCGGACCCGGCTCATCAGGAAGATGTTGTAGTCGATGCCCAGCGCGACCAGGAAGACGAAGACGAACAGCGGGAAGGCGCTGTCCTCGCCCTGGAAGTGGAACAGGTGCTGGAAGACCAGGGAGCTGAGGCCGAGCGCCGAGGCGAAGGACAGCACCACCGTGCCGATCAGCAGCAGCGGCGCCACCACCGCCCGCAGCAGCAGGCCCAGTACCAGCAGCACCACCACCAGCACGATCGGGATGATCACGAAGTCGTCGTGCCGCGAGGCCCGCTGGGTGTCCAGCACCACGGCGGTGCTCCCGCCGACCTCGGCCCGTGCGCCGGGGACCGCGTGCTCGGCCGTGCGGACCCGGTCCACGGTGTCCTCGGCGGCCTTGCTGGACGGGTCGCTGCCCAACTCGCCGTTGAGGTAGGCGAGGCCGCCCTTGACCAGCGGCGGGGTGGTCGCGGTGATCCCCGGCGTCCCGGCCAGGGCCTGCCGGGCGGCGGTGGCGGCGCCCGCGTCGACGATGACCACCACCGGGGAGCCGGTGCCGCCGGGGAAGTGCGCGTCCAGCACGGACTGGCCGACCACCGAGTCCGGCTTGTCGGTGAAGGTGCCCGAGCTGCTGATGCCGTCGGCCTTGAGGCTGAACATGCCCAGCGCCAGTGCGCCCAGGGCCAGCGCGGTCCCGGCCCAGACCAGCCGGGGGCGGCGGGAGATGCCGCCGCCGATCCGCGCCCAGACCCCGCTCTCGGTCGGCTCGGCGGTCCCGAAACCGGGCTTGACCGGCCAGAAGACCCAGCGTCCGGTGATCGTCAGCAGTGCCGGGAGCAGCGTCAGCATCGCCGCCAGGGCGACCGCGATGCCCAGGGCGCAGACCGGTCCGAGGCCGCTGGTGGAGTTCATCTGCGAGAACAGCAGGCAGAGCATGCTCAGGGCGACGGTGCCGGCGCTGGCCAGGATCGCCGGTCCGGCCCGGTGCAGCGCCTCGGCCATGGCCTCGTGCCGGTCGGCGTGGCGGCGCAGTTCCTCGCGGTAGCGGGCGACCAGCAGCAGCGCGTAGTCGGTGCCCGCGCCGATCACCAGGACCAGCAGGATGCCCGCGCTCTGGGCGTTGACGGTCAGTCCGGCGTGCTTCGCCAGCAGGTAGATGACGGCCTCGGCGGTGATCAGCGCCAGGCCGGAGGAGAGCAGCGGGAGCAGCCACAGGGTGGGGCTGCGGTAGGTGAGCAGCAGCAGGAGCACCACCACGCCGAGGGTGGCGTAGAGCAGGGTGCCGTCGATCCCGGCGAAGGCCTTGTTCTGGTCGGCGCCGCTGCCGGCCGGTCCGGTGATGTGGACGGTGAGGCCGGGGTCGCCGTCACCGGCGACCGAGCGGAGGCTGTTGACGACGGTGGTGAGGTCGTTCCAGCTGCGTCCGGTCATGTCCACCGCGACCACGGTCTCCAGCGCCTGGCCGTCCTTGGACAGGACCGGTCCGGCGGGTTGCCCGTAGACGTCGGGGACCTTGGCGAAGGCGGCGGCGTCAGCGGTGGCCTTGGCCCGGTCGGCCGGGGTGATCCCGGCGGCCCGGTCGTAGACGACGACGGCCGGGACGTTCTGGATGCTGGTGAACTGCCCTTGCAGGTTGACCACTTTGGTCGATTCGGCGCTGCCGGGCAGCCAGCTGGAGGCCTGGTTGTTCTCGGCCCCGGTGAGCTTTCCGGCGAGCGGCCCGAGGGCCACCAGCAGGACGATCCAGACGGCGAGGACGACCCACTTGCTGCGCCGTCCGCAGGGCATGGCGGTGAGCCGCCGGGCGATGTTCATGCTGTGTTGTCCCCCAAGTAACGCGATACATCGCGAATGCTCGGACTACCATCGGATGGCGGTCGCGGCGCTGTCAAGCAGCGCAGGTCAGCGCTGGCCGGTCGGGGTGTCGGTCGGGGAGCTGTACGAACTGTTGTAGGTGGTGAGGTAGGAGGCGAAGCGCTCCAGGTCCTCGTCCGGCCAGTCCGCGAGCCGGCTGAGGAAGGCCAGTCGGCGCTGTTCGCTGACCGACTGGAGCAGCGCGCTGCCCTGGGTGGAGGTGCGGATGATCTGCCCGCGCTGGTCCTCCGGGTCGGTGCTGCGTTCGACCAGGCCGAGCCGTTCCAGGGCGGTGACCTGGCGGCTGACCGTGGACTTGTCCAGCATGAAGTGGGCGGCCAGGTCGGTGCCCCGGCAGCCGCCGCGCTCGCGGAGCAGGTCCAGGATGGCGTAGGTGACCAGGGTCAGGCCCGGGTGGATCTGCGAGGCCTGCGAGCGGGAGCGCCGGGCGAAAGCGGTGAGTTCGCGCTGGATGGCGTCGATGGACTCGGCTCGGGGCTGGTGTGCGGCCGGTTCGTTGCCGTCACCGGTGCCTGGCGCGACCGGACTCGGGTCCGGCTGCGGCGGGGTGGTCTCGGGCGTGCTGGACTGGCGGCTGGACACCTGTGCTCCTCTGATCGGTTTGTCGGCTCGACCCGTAAAGAGGTAGCACCGTAGTGGCGCGGACGCGGCGCGGCCCCCCGTTCGGGCCGAGAACCGTCGCCGGGTCAGCCCCGGTGCGGCAGCGGCAGTTCGAACCAGACGACCTTGCCGACCGCCTTGCGGCTGGTGCCCCAGCGCGCCGACAGCTGGCTGACCAGGCTCAGGCCCCGGCCGTCCTCGTCCAGCGCTTCGGAGGGCTCCAGCGAGGGCAGGTTGTGGTCGTCGTCGCTGACCTCGACCAGCAGCTTGTCGACCCGCATCAGCTGGAGCTGGACCCGGTTCCCGGCCACCCGCAGCGCGTTCGTGACCAGTTCGCTGACCAGCAGCGCGGTGGTCTCGGCCAGTTCGTCCAGGCCCCACTGGGCCAGCTGCTCGCGGACCAGCCGCCGGGCGCGGCCGACCTCCTCCGGATCGAGTTCCAGCGACCAGGACATGACGTCCTGCGGCGGGATGCCGTCGAAGCGGGCGATCAGCAGCGCCAGGTCGTCGTTGCGGTCGTCGGTGTGCAGCCGCTCCAGCACGGTGTCGCAGACCTCGTCCGGGCTGCGCCTCGGGTCGACGATGTCGCCGCACAGGGCGGCCAGGCCGTCCCCTATGTCGCCGCCGCGCATCTCCACCAGGCCGTCGGTGCACAGCACCAGCATGCTGCCGTCGGAGACCTTGATCTCGCGGGAGGCGAAGGGCACCCCGCCGACGCCGATCGGCGCCCCGGAGGGGATCTCCAGCAGTTCGCCGCGCCCGTCCGGGTGCACCAGCACCGGCGGGACGTGGCCCGCTCCGGCGATGACGCAGGTCCGGGCGATCGGGTCGTAGACGGCGTAGAGGCAGGTCGCCAGGTGGTCGTCGCCGAGGCGCTGGGAGAGGTTGTCCAGGTGCCGCAGGATCTGTCCCGGCGGCAGGTCCAGCGCGGCCAGGGTCTGCATGGCGGTGCGGAACCGGCCCATGGCCACCGCCGAGTGCAGGCCGTGGCCCATCACGTCGCCGACCACCAGGGCCACCCGGCTGCCGGGCAGCTGGATGGCGTCGAACCAGTCGCCGCCGACCTCGGCCCGGCGGTCGCCGGGCAGGTAGCGGTGGGCGATCAGCACCCCGGGGATCTTCGGCGGCCGGGACGGCAGCATGCTGCGTTGCAGCGTCAGCGCGGTCTTCGCCTCCACCCGGTGCAACCGCGCGTTGTCCACCGACAGTGCCACGCGGGCGGCCAGTTCGCGCAGGTAGGAGGCGTCGGTCTGGTCGAAGGGCGGCCGGTCGTCGGTGCGCAGCAGGGTGAGGATGCCGAGCACGGTGCCGCGCGCGGCCAGCGGCAGGGTCAGCATCGAGCGGCCCTCGAACAGCGGGACCAGGTCGGAGCCGCCGCGTCCGGCCGCGCAGCCGCGGGCCACCTCCCGGTCCACCCGCGGCACCAGTACCGGCTGGTTGGTCTGCAGCGCGAAGCCGGACGGGGTGCTCCGGGGCAGCGCCAGCAGGCTGCCGACCCGTACCCGGTGCTGGTACCCGGCCAGCGGTTCGCTGAAGGCCACGGCCACCCGCCGCAGCCGGGTCTCGTCGTCGGGCAGGTCGCGGGGCAGCTCGGCGTCGGTGATCAGCCGGTCGCGCAGGTCCACGCAGGCGAAGTCGGCGATGTTGGGGACCACCACGTCACACAGCTCGCGGACGGTGGCATCCAGGTCGAGCGTCGTGCCGATCTGCGCGCCGACGTGGCTGAGCAGCCGCAACTGCTCGTTGACGGGTTCGGTGGCGGGCAGGTCCAGGGTGGGGAGGGCGGAGGAGGACAGGGTGAGCGTGGGGGTCGACGGCGGGCCGGTGAACGGGCCGTCCTCGGCGGTGGAGCGCCTGGGCCGCGCGGCCGGAGCACTGCGCGGCGTGGGCACCGCCGGGAGCTGCGGCCCGCTGCCGTTCGGCCGTTGGCGCGGCTCGGCGCCGCCCGGGCCGGGCACGGTCGGGGCGGGCCCGCTCGCGGTGGCGCCCTCCTTGGGCTGGTACGGCCGCAGCGGCAGCAGCGTGCCGTCCACCCGCAGACCGGGGGCTCCGGCCGCGACGACCTGGCCGAGCAGGCTGCGGCGGCGGTCGGTGCTGGTCCGGGGGAGCAGCGGGACCAGCCGGTCGGCGGCGCCGTCGGGGTCCGGCGCGGGCATCAGCACCGCGCTGACGTCCAGCTCCAGGTCCGGTTCCGGGGCGGCGGCGGCGCCCGCGTAGCGCAGCACCCGTTCGCCGAGGCCGAGCCGGGGGCCGGCCGCGCGCAGCCGTCGGCCGTCGGCGGCGAGCACCAGCAGGCTGCGGCCGGTGGGTTCGATCAGCCGGTAGGCCCAGCAGAGGGCGCTGACGGTGCGCCCGTCGCGGTCGGTGACCGCGAGGTCGCCGCTCCAGGAGGGGGCGTAGCTGGTCAGGTCGTCCAGCTGGTCGAGGGCGTCGCCGAGGCGGCCGGTGGCGCCCGGCTGGTCGGCGGCGGCCTGGGCGCCGGGCAGCGGGGAGTCGCCGTGGTGCCGGGCCAGCGGGAGCAGGCCGGAGGCGGTGCGGTCGAAGACCTCGTCCCGGCGGTGGCCGAAGAGCTCCTCGGCGGCGCGGTTCCAGAGGGTGAGCCGCCCGTCCGGGTCGACCATCAGGGCCGCCAGCCGGACCAGGGCGGTCAGCTCCGCGGTGGTCCCGGGCGGTGGGGCGTCGGTGCCGTGCGCCCCCGGTGCCGGCCGTGCGGGCGCGGCGAAGGTCTCCTCCGGCATGCTCACCTTCCCTCAGCTCCCGTCGTTCCCCCCAGCACTCTTCCCCTGCGCGCCATGGCCTTGAACCACAGGCAGCACGGTGGGGCACCTGCGCCCCACCACCGCGTGGACACCCCAGGCAAGCACGAATCCTGCCGCCGCCGTCCGTTTTCAGCGTTTCTCTTCCGTGTCCAGGAGCGTGCGCGGGCTCGCACGCCCTAGTGTGCGCCCTCAACGGTTCGCCGCGGGACAGTAGGGTGACGGGGCTGGCACGCGGTACAAACGACAAGCAGTGAGGTTGGACATGGCTGCCGACACCCCGGTCCGGTGGAGCGACCCCGAGGAGCAGCAGCTGGAGGAGCAGGTCGCCCGGGCCGAGGCGGAGTGGGTCGAGGCCGAGGTCGCGGTGGAGACGCTGCGGGTGGAACTGGACAACTTCGCGCTGGTGCACCACCAGCGGCTGGGCCCGATGTACGTCCGGCTGGACGAGTTGGACGCGCTGATCGCCGAGGCCACGGCGGCACGCAGCGGCGATCCGGAGGACATCCGCCGGGCCTTCGAGGCCCGCAGCATCCTGGAGCCGATGCCGGACCTGGAGGCGTTCTTCGCGGAGCCGTCGGCCGATTCCGCGGGCACCGCGGGTTCCGCGGGGGCCTCCGGTGGGGCCGAGGGCGGGGATCCGGCGCAGCCGCTGATCCCGCAGGCGCCGCAGCGGATCCGCCCGGACCGGGAGGCGCAGCGGCTCTACCGCGACCTGGCCCGGCGGGCGCACCCCGACCTGGCCCAGGACCCGGCCGAGCAGGAACTGCGCGGGGTGTTCATCGCCAGGGTCAACGCCGCGTACGCGCGCGGCGATGTGCTGGAGCTGGCGGCCCTGGCCGAGGAGTGGGCCGGGGAGACCGGCGACGCGGGCGCGCCGGTGAGCGGCAGCCCGGAGCGCGCGGCCTGGCTGCGGCAGCGGCTGGAGTGGCTGACCGCGCGGCTGGCCCGGATCGCGGCGGCCCGGGCCGAGCTGGTGGACAGTCCGATGGGGCAGCTGCTGATGCTGCTGCCGGACGACCCGGACGCGCTGCTGACGGTGCTGGCGGAGCAGCTGCTGGGGAGCGTGGCCGCGCGGCAGGCGGAGCTGGACCGGGTGCTCGGCGGCAGCGACGGCATCGGCGGCTGAGCGAACCGGGCCCGGGCGCGGGCGGGGATCAGCGAGAATGGGGGCAGTCCCTCGGAGCAGCCGGGGCAGTGCCAGGGAGTGACCCATGTTCCACGCCGCCGTCCCCACCGTGGACGCCGCCGCTGTGCCCGCCGAGGGCGCGCTGCTCGACGTCCGGGAGCAGGACGAGTGGGAGGCCGGGCATGTGGAGGGGGCGCTGCACATCCCGATGGGCCAGGTGGTCGCCCGGCTCGCGGAGCTGCCGGACGAGCGGCTCTATGTGATGTGCCGGGTCGGCGGGCGCTCCGCGCAGGTCGTCCAGTACCTGGTGGCGCAGGGGCGGGAGGCGGTGAACATCGACGGCGGGATGTACGCCTGGGAGGCCGCGGGCCGTCCCATGGTCAGCGGCTCCGGCGCCGAGGCGTTCGTGCTGTAACCGTCGCCGGGCTGTCGCGTCTCTTGCGGCCTGTGGCCGTCGGCGGTATCACCGACATTGACTGACGATCCGTCAGAAAGTGTTGGAGGTACCGCCGATGGCCGCCCGAACGCCCCAGCCCACGCTGGTCGAGGCCGTGCTCGCGCAGCGCGGGGTGCTCCGCCCGGGCCTGGTCGGCGACGGCTTCAGCCACACCCAGGACGCGGTGCTGCGGGCCGCCTGCGCCCGGGCCGCGCTGCTCGGCGACCTGCTGCCGCCCGGCGGTTACCCGCACGTCGGGCTACTGCTGGAGAACACCCCGGAGTACGTCCACTGGCTCCAGGCCTGCGTGCTGGCCGGGGCCACCGCCGTCGGCGTCAACCCCACCCGGCGCGGCCCCGACCTGTACCGCGACATCCAGCACACCGACTGCGCGCTACTGGTCACCGAACGCCGGCTGCTGCCGCTGCTCGCCGCCGCGCCGCTGCCGCAGCGGGTGCTGGTGGTCGACCACCCCGGGTACGCCGACCTGCTCGCGCCCTACCGGGACGCGCCGCCGCCCGCCGCGCTGCCCGGGCCCGGCACCCGGATGCTGCTCACCTTCACCTCCGGATCGACCGGCGCGCCCAAGGCGGTGGTCTGCAGCCAGCGGCGGCTGGCCCGGGCCGGGGACAAGCTCCGCGAGCAGTTCCGGCTCACCGCCGAGGACACCGGCTACGCCTGCATGCCGTTGTTCCACGGCAACGCGCTGATGGGCCTGTGGTCGCCGATGCTGCTGGCCAGGGGCACCGTCGCGCTGCGCCGCCGCTTCTCCGCCTCGCACTTCCTGGACGACGTCCGCGCGCACCGGGCCCGCTACTTCACCTATGTGGGCCGGGCGGTGTCCTACGTGCTGGCCACCGAACCGCGCCCGGACGACGCCCGCTCGCCGCTGCGGCTGGGCTTCGGCACGGAGGCCGGGGCGGTGGACGCGGCCCGCTTCGAGGCGCGTTTCGGCTGCCGCCTGGTCGAGGGCTACGGCTCCTCCGAGGGCGGCTGCAACCTCCGGCAGGACCCGGCCGCGCCGCCCGGAGCGGTCGGCCGCGCGGGTTCCGGGCCCGGCGACGACCTGGCCGTGGTCGATCCGGACACCGGCGCCGAGTGCCCGCGCTCCCGCTTCGACCGGCACGGCCGCCTGGTCAACGGCGCCGAGGCGATCGGCGAACTGGTCAACCGCACGGCGGGCTCCGGCTTCGAGGGCTACTGGCGCAACCCGGAGGCGGGCGCGGCCCGGGTCCGCGACGGCTGGTACTGGACCGGGGACCTGTTCCACCGCGACGCCGACGGCTGGTTCCGGTTCGCCGGGCGCGGCGACGACTGGCTCCGGGTCGACAGCGAGAACCTGGCGGTCGCCGACATCGAGAACATCCTGGCCCGCTGGGAGCAGGCCCGGGCGGTCGCGGTGTACGCGGTGCCGGACCCGGTGGCCGGGGACCAGGTGATGGCGGCGGTGCAGCCCCGGACCGAACTGCCGGGCCCGCCCGCCGACCGCGTCGCCGGGGAACTGGCGTCCCTGGCGGGCTCGTTGGCGGCCTTCCTGGGCGCGCAGCCGGACCTCGGCAGCAAGATGCCGCCGCGCTTCGTCCGGCTGGTCCGGGCGATGCCGGTGACCGCGACCCACAAGACCGCCAGGGCCGCGCTGCGGGCGGAGCGCTGGCACACCGACGACCCGGTGCTGTGGCGGCCCTACCAGCGCGGTGCCGGGCCACTGGCCTACCGGACGCTCACCGCCACGGACCGGGAGCGGCTGCGGGAACTGTTCGCCGCGCACGGGCGCACCGCTCTGGACGCCGGGCACGGTGACCGGGACCGGGAGCGGGAGCGGGACCGGGACCGGGACGGGAGCTCCGGGCGGGCCACCGGCTGACCCGGTCTCGGCCGCACGGTACCGGGTTGGGCATGATGGCGGGCAGTGGAACCGGCGCCCGTGAACCTCCGCCGCGCCCCGCTGCCGCCGCCGAACCTCGTGCAAAGGGATGACATGACTGACCGCCAGGCCACCGTGCTGCGCAGTGAGCGCCTCGAACTGCGTCCCATCGACCCGGCAGCGGCGGCCGACCTGAGCAACGGCGGTGACGGCGGCTTCACCTGGGCCCCCGGGGGACCGTACGAGGGCACCCGGGACGCCTGCACGATGATCGCCAGTGCCGTGCTGTCGGGGGTGTTCGACCCGGACTGGGGCACCTACGCGGTGGTCAGGTCCGTGGACGGGGTGGCCGTCGGCGGCATCGGCTTCCACGGACCGCCGAGCGAGGGCTCCACCGAGATCGGCTACGACCTCGCCGACTCGGCGCGCGGCAACGGCTACGCCACCGAGGCGGCCCGGGCCGTGTGTGCCCACGCGCTGGCCCGGGACGGGGTCGAGGCGGTGGTCGCGCACACCGAGCCCGGCAACACCGCCTCGCAGGCGGTGGTCGGCCGGGTCGGCTTCGTCCGCGACGGCGAGGGCGAGAACGGCCTGTTCCGGTTCATCCTGCGCCGGGTCTGAGCCGCCGGGCCCGGACCGCCGGGCCGCCGGGCCCGGACCGCCGGGCCGCCGGGCCCGGACCGCCGGGCCGCCGGGCCCGGACCGCCGGGCCGCCGGGCCCGGACCGCCGGGCCGCCGGGGTCCGGGCCGCCGGGGTCCGGGCCCGGCGACCGCGGGACCCGGGGGCTCAGAGGTGGCGCAGCAGCGCGGTCGGGGACTCCACGGCGTCCGCGACCAGGCGCAGCAGCCCGCCCGCGGTCGCGCCGTCGCAGACCCGGTGGTCGAAGCTGAGCGACAGCTGGACCACCTGCCGGACCGCCAGTTGACCGTCGACCACCCAGGGCTTGGCGGTGATCCGGCCGACGCCGAGCATGGCCGCCTCCGGGTGGTTGATGATCGGGGTGGAGCCGTCGACGCCGAAGACCCCGTAGTTGTTCAGGGTGAAGGTCCCGCCGGTCAGCTCGGGCGGGCTGAGTCGACCGGCCCGGGCGGCGGCCACCAGCCGGGCCATCTCGGCGGCCAGCTGCTCGCTGCTGAGCCGGTGCGCGTCCCGGACCACCGGTACCACCAGGCCGCGCTCGGTCTGCGCGGCGAAGCCGAGGTGCACCGCCTGGTTGCGGCGGATACCGGTGGGGCTGCCGTCGGGGCCGGTCACCACCGTGGAGTTGAGCTCCGGGTGGCGGGCCAGCGCGGCGGTGCAGATCCGGGCGAGCAGCGGCAGCAGGCCGATCCGGGGCTGCGCCGGGTCGGCGTTCAGCGCGTCCCGGGCGGCCAGCAGGCCGGTGGCGTCGGCGTCCACCCAGCAGGTGGCGTCCGGGATCTCCCGGCGGCTGCGGGCGAAGCGCTCGGCGGCCAGCCGGGCCGCCCCGCGCAGCGGTACCAGTTCCGACTCGGGCTGCTGGAGCGGCGGTTGGGCCGGCGGCTGGACCGGCTGCGGTGTTCCGGGCGCGGAGATCCGCCGCTCCACGTCGGCGCGCAGGATCAGGCCGTCCGGGCCGCTGCCGGGCAGCGTGGCCAGGTCGATCCGGTGCTCCCGGGCCAGTCGGCGGACCAGCGGCGAGATCACCGCGGGCACGCCGGTCACCGGCGCGGGCACGGCGACGGGGCCGACCGGTGCGGCGACCGGTGCGGTCACCGGCACGGTCACCGGCGCCGGAGCGCGCTCGGCGAGGGCGGTGGCGCCGACGCGGCGCCGCCGGGCACCGCCGCCGCCCTCGGTGGTGCCGTAGCCGACCAGGACGTTGCCGGAGCCGGTCGCGCTGTCACCAGCCGAGTCCGTGCCCGGCTCCGCCGTGACCGCGACGGTGACCAGCGGCGCGCCGACCGGGATCTCGGTACCCGCCTCGCCGAAGCGCGCGGTCACCACGCCCCCGTACGGGCAGGGCACCTCGACCACGGCCTTCGCGGTCTCCACCTCGGCCACCGGCTGGTCCACCACGATCACCTCGCCGACCTCCACCAGCCAGCGGACGATCTCGGCGGAGGTCAGGCCCTCGCCCAGGTCGGGCAGCGGGAACTCGCGTACGGAGGCCATCTGGCTCACTGCTCCCACTGGAGTCGGGCCACCGCGTCGAGGATGCGGTCCACCGAGGGCAGGTGGTGGCGTTCCAGCATCGGCGGCGGGTAGGGGATGTCGAAGCCGGTGACCCGCAGCACGGGCGCGGCGAGGTGGTGGAAGCACCGCTCGCTGACGCGTGCCGCGATCTCCGCACCGACCCCGGCGAAGCCCGCCGACTCGTGCACCACCACGGCCCGGCCGGTGGCGCGGACCGCCTCGAACACGGTCTCGTCGTCGAAGGGCACCAGGCTGCGCAGGTCCACCACGGACAGGTCCCAGCCCTCGGCCCGGGCGGCCTCGGCGGCCTCCAGGCAGAGCGGCAGCGAGGGGCCGTAGGTGAGCAGGGTGGCGGGGGAGCCGCCGCCGGGGGAGAGCGGGCGGCGGACCACGGCCTTGCCCAGCGTCGGGACCGGGGCGTCCGGTGTGAAGTCGGCCTTCGACCAGTAGAGCCGCTTGGGCTCCAGGAACACCACCGGGTCGTCGGAGGCGATGGCCGCACGCAGCAGCCCGTAGGCGTCGCCGACCGTGCCCGGGGTGACCACGTGCAGGCCGGGGGTGTGCGCGTAGTACGCCTCGGAGGAGTCGCTGTGGTGCTCCACCCCGCCGATGCCGCCGCCGTAGGGGATGCGGATGGTGATCGGCAGCGGCATCCGACCGGCCGTCCGGTTGCGCATCCGGGCGACATGGGAGACCAGCTGCTCGAAGGCCGGGTAGGCGAAGGCGTCGAACTGCATCTCCACCACCGGCCGCAGCCCGTACATGGCCATGCCGACGGCGGTGCCGAGGATCCCGGCCTCGGCCAGCGGGGTGTCCAGGCAGCGGTCGGCGCCGAATTCGGCGGCCAGGCCGTCGGTGATCCGGAAGACGCCGCCCAGGGTGCCGACGTCCTCGCCGAGGACGTGCACGGTCGGGTCCGCGCGCAGGCTGTCGCGCAGCGCGGTGTTGAGGGCCTGCGCCATGGTGGCGGTGGCGGGTGGGGCGAGGGTGGTCATCGGGCGGCGGCTTCCTGCTGTGCCTCGGCTTCGGCGGCGAGCTCGGCGGCCAGCTGGGCGGCCTGCTCCCGCAGCTGCGGCGTGGGTTCGGCGTAGACGTGGGTGAACAGGCTCATCGGGTCCAGCTCCGGTTTCACGTGAAACATCGCGCGCATCCGCGCGGCCAGCGCCTCGGCCTCGGCCGCCGCCTGCGCCACCTCCTCGTCACCGAGCAGGCCCAGGGCCCGCAGCTCGCGTTCCAGCAGTGGCAGCGGGTCGTGCCGCTGCCAGGCCGCCACCTCGTCCGGGGTGCGGTAGCGCCCGGCGTCGTCGGCGTTGGTGTGCGCCTCCAGCCGGTAGGTGACCGCCTCCACCAGGACCGGGCCCTGCCCGGAGCGGGCGTGCGCGACCGCCTCGGTGAGCACGGTGTGCATGGCGGCGGCGTCGTTGCCGTCCACCAGTCGGCCCTGGATGCCGTAGCCGACGGCCTTGTGGGCCAGCGTGGGCGCCACCGACTGCTTGGCGAGCGGGACCGAGATCGCGTAGCCGTTGTTCTGGACCAGGAAGACCACCGGCGCGTTGAGCACTCCGGCGAAGTTCAGCGCCTCGTGGAAGTCCCCCTCGCTGGTACCGCCGTCGCCGACCAGAGCCAGGGCGACCGTGTCGTCCCCGCGCAGCCGGGCGGCGTGGGCCAGGCCGACGGCGTGCGGCGCCTGGGTGGCCAGCGGCGTGCTGAGCGGGGCGACCCGGTGCTGGTACGGGTCGTAGCCGCTGTGGGCGTTGCCACGCAGCAGCGTCAGCGCCTCGACCGGGTCGACGCCCCGGGAGACCACCGCCAGGGTGTCGCGGTAGCTGGGGAACAGCCAGTCGGTGGGGCGCAGCGCGGTCGCCGCCGCCACCTGGCAGGCCTCCTGCCCGGTGGAGGAGGGGTAGACGGCGAGACTGCCCTGCTTGGTGAGGGTGGTCGCCTGCTGGTTGTAGCGGCGTCCGGCGACCAGGCGGCGGTAGAGCTCGCGCAGTAGTTCCGGGTCGAGCCCGCCGAGTGCGGGCGTCCCGAGGATCCGGACCGGCTCGGCGTCCGGGAGCAGCGGCGCGGGGTCGCGGCGCGGGGCGTGGGCGTCCGGTGGCCATGTCTGTGCGGCGGGGTGGTCCAGCACGGTCATGGTGGCCCTCCAGGGTGGGTAAGGGGGCAGAAGGGTGCTGCGGAGGGGGTGTCCTCCCTACCGATTGTTCGGTTGTTTGATCGAACTGACTACGCTTCTCCCCAAGTGGTGGACAAACGGCCGATGTCGCGGTCTGCTGGAAGCAGGACGTCCACAGTGGGAGGGTGGGGGGACATGCCCAGTGAACAGATGGCCGGATCCGCGGAGTCACCCTCGGGGCGCCGCGCCCCACTGCCCCCGCTGCGCAGCGGCCCGGCGGCGGAGTGGGTGGCCGAGCGGGCCCGGCAGCGTTCCGCCTCGGTGCCCGGTCGGACCGGGACGGCGCCCAGGCCCGGGGTCGGCGGCGGTACGGGCCGGGTCCCGGCGGCGCCGCGCACCCCCGGACGGGACCACCCCAGGCAGCCGGTGGTGGCGCCGTCCGCCGACGACACCGGCGAGCAGCGCCCGCTGGACCGGATCGACCGGGCGATCGTGCGGCTGCTCCAGCAGGACGGCCGGGCGTCGGTGCGGTCGGTGGCGGAGCGGGTGCACGTGTCCCGGGCGAACGCCTACGCGCGGATCGCGCGGATGGTGGAGGACGGGGTGATCCGGGGCTTCACCGCCCGGGTGGACCACGAGCGGGCGGGCCAGGCCGCCTCGGCGTACATCACCCTGAGGATCGTGCAGAACTCCTGGCGGACGGTGCGCGGCCAGTTGCTGGAGCTGCCGGGAGTGGAGCACATCGCGCTGGTCGGCGGCGACTTCGACGTGCTGCTGCTGGTGCACACGGTGGACAACCGGGCGCTGCGCGACCTGGTGCTGAACCGGATCCAGGGGATTCCGGAGGTGCTCGGCACCAACACCCTGCTGGTGTTCGAGGAGACCGACCGGACGCCGGTACTGCCGGACTGAGCCCCGGGCCGGTCCGCGGGTCAGTCCCTGGACGCCCGCAGTCCGCTGAGGCTGAGCTCGACCACGGCGTCGGCGATCTGCTCGACGCCCTTCTCGTCGCTCTCCGGGCGGTACCACTCCACCAGCGAGTTGATCATTCCGAAGATCAGCCGGGTGGCCAGCCGGGGGTCCACGTCGGCGCGCAGCTCACCGGAGCGCACCGCGGCCGCGAGCAGCTCGGCGACGTGGTGGTCGAACTCCCGGCGGCGGTGCAGCGCCCACTGCTCGGCGGCGGTGTTGCCGCGCACCCGCAGCAGCAGGGTCACGTACGGCAGCTCGGCCAGCAGCACCTCGGTGGTGCGCCGGACGACGTGCTCCAGCCGCGCGGCGGCCGGGCCCTCGGCGGCGGCCGGCTCGTCGAGGATGGCGAACAGGCCGTCCAGCGCCCGGCCGACGGCCAGGCTCAGCAGTTCCTCCTTGCCCCGGACGTGGTGGTAGATCGACGACTTGCTGATCCCCGCCGCCCGGGACAGGTCCTCCATCGAGGTGCCGTCGTAGCCGCGCTCGTTGAAGACCCGGACGGTCACGGCGAGCAGGGTCTCGACGGTGTAGCTGTCGCGACGCGGGCGCGCCGGGGTGATGTCGGCCATGGGGACGAGTATCGCCTACCCGTCCGTGGGACCGGTGGCGGATATCGACTTGTCCGATCCAGGTGGTAGTTGTAGCGTTGTAACTGTTGTAGAAGTCGAACTATCCGGACGGATCCGCCCATGCCCGAAGCAGCTTCCGAACTCAGCGTCAGGCGCCGCTTCCTGGTGCTGGCCATCTGTTGTATGAGCTTGTTCATCGTCGGTCTCGACAACACGATCGTGAACGTGGCGCTCCCCTCGATCCAGCGTGACCTGCACACCTCCGTCTCCGGGCTGCAGTGGACCATCGACGCGTACACGCTGGTGCTGGCCAGCCTGCTGATGCTGTCCGGCTCCACCGGGGACCGCCTCGGCCGCCGCCGGACCTTCCAGACCGGCCTGGTGCTGTTCACCCTCGGCTCGCTGCTGTGCAGCCTGTCCCCCAGCCTGAGCTGGCTGATAGGTGCCCGGATGCTCCAGGCGGTCGGCGGTTCGATGCTGAACCCGGTCGCCATGTCGATCATCACCAACACCTTCACCGACGCCAAGGAGCGCGCTCGGGCGATCGGTGTCTGGGGTGCGACCGTCGGCGTCAGCATGGCGCTGGGGCCGGTCGTCGGCGGGCTGCTGGTCGGTTCGGCCGGATGGCAGTCGATCTTCTGGATCAACATCCCGATCGGCATCGCCGCGCTGGTCCTGGCCGGGCGCTTCGTGCCGGAGTCCAAGGCCGCCAAGGCCCGGCGGGTGGACCCGATCGGCCAGCTGCTGGTCATCGGGCTGCTGGTGACACTCACCTACGGGATCATCGAGGCCCCGGGTGCGGGCTGGCTCTCCGGGCAGACCCTGGGCTGCTTCGCCGCCGCCGCGGCCATGCTGGCCGGGCTGGTGGGCTACGAGTCCCGGCGCGCCGAGCCCCTGATCGACCTGCGCTTCTTCCGCAGTGTGCCGTTCTCCGGCGCCACCGTCATCGCGGTCTGCGGGTTCTCCTCGCTGGCCGGGTTCCTCTTCCTGAACACCCTGTACCTGCAGGACGCCCTGCACTTCAGCGCGCTGAAGGCGGGTGTGTACACGCTGCCGATGGCGGCGATGACGGTGGCCTTCGCACCGTTGTCCGGCCGGATCGTCGGCGCGCGCGGGCCCCGGCTGCCGCTGGTCGTCGCGGGTGTCACCATGTCGCTGAGCGGGCTGATGCTGACCGGGCTGAGCCTGACCACCCCGGTCTGGCAGCTGATGATCGCCTACGTGCTGTTCGGTATCGGCTTCGGGATGCTGAACGCGCCGATAACGAACACCGCCGTCTCCGGCATGCCCCGGAGCCAGGCCGGGGTCGCCGCCGCCGTGGCCTCCACCAGCCGCCAGGTCGGCCAGTCGCTCGGGGTCGCGGTCATCGGCTCCGTGGTCACTTCGGCGGTGCACGGTTCGACCACCTTCACCGAGGCCAGTCACACCGGTTGGTGGATCACTGTGGGCTGCGGACTCGCGGTGCTGCTGCTGGGTATTCTCACCACTGGCGGGTGGGCCAAGGGGACAGCGGCTCGCAATGCCGCTCGGCTCATCCCTGAGGACGTGAGGACACCGATCAGCGTATGAACGCCAAGCAGTCCACCACCGCCCTGCGCCCGGCCGTTCCCCAGCCGGCCGGTCCCCAACCCGCCGCCGAACGGGCCGTCGCCGAACCGCCCGTCGCCGAAAGGCCCGCCGCCGAACCGCACGTCGCCGAACCGCCCGCCGCCGAGCAGGTGACCGCGTCCGCCGTGTTCGAGGTGATGCGGCGGCTGGTGCTGGAACAGGAGGACCGGCGCAGCGAGGTGTCCGAGGCGCTGGGCATGAGCTTCAGCCGCAGCCGGGCGCTGCGGCGGCTGGCCGCGGGTCCGAAGCGGATGAGCGAGCTCACCGCCACGCTGTCCACCGACAAGCCCTACACCACGCTGATCGTGGACGACCTGGAGCGCCGCGGCCTGGTCCGGCGCAGCGTCGATCCGGACGACCGCCGCTGCAAGATAGTCACCCTCACCGAGGCCGGTGCCGACGCCGCCGCCCGGGCAGCGGCGATCCTCGGCCGGCCGCCGAAGTCGCTGCTCGCCCTCGACGAGGACGAGCTGACCACGCTGGAGCGGCTGCTGGCGAAGCTCTGAGCGGTAGGCACTCTTGAGCCGACCGATCATTCGGTTACTGTGGGTTCGGCAGTGTCGCCCGGACCGACAAGGAGCTCCCCCATGGCCCACGAACTGATCGAACGCCACCACGCCACCCTGGAGAGTGCGCTGGCGGCCTTCGCCGCCCGTGACCACTGGTCCCCCCACGCCGAGAGCCCCCGCGCCTACGGAGAGCCGGTCGCGCTGGACACCTTCCAGGGCACTGAGCTGCTGCTCGACCAGCCCGGTACGGACGGCCGGGTCGGTCCCGCCCCCGAGCAGGGCGGCGAGACCTCCCCCTACGGTCCCGAGCTGCGCGTCAGCTACCCGCACGCCGGTGACCCCGAGCAGCTGGTCGCCGCCGCCCGCGCCGCCCAGCCCGGCTGGGCGCAGGCCGGTCCGCTGCTGCGCGCCGCCGTCTGCTGCGAGATCCTGGCCCGGATCAACAAGCGCACCCCCGAGTTCGCCGCCGCCGTGATGCACACCACCGGCCAGGCCTTCGGCATGGCCCTGCAGGCCGGTGGGCCGCACGCCCAGGACCGCGCGCTGGAGGCCGTCGTCTGCGCCTACGCCGAGCAGACCCGGCTGCCCGCCACCGCCGAGTGGACCAAGCCCCAGGGCAAGCGCGACCCGCTGCGGATGACCAAGGAGTTCATCGCGGTCCCGCGCGGCGTGGCGCTGCTGATCGGCTGCAACACCTTCCCCACCTGGAACGGCTTCCCCGGGCTCTTCGCCTCGCTGGCCACCGGCAACCCGGTGCTGGTCAAGCCGCACCCGCGGGCGGTGCTGCCGCTGGCGCTCACCGTGCAGACCGCCCGCGAGGTGCTGGCCGAGGCCGGGTTCAACCCGGACCTGGTGCTGCTGGCGGCCGAGCAGCCCGGCGAGGGCCTGGCGAAGACCCTGGCGCTGCACCCCGAGGTGCGGGTGATCGACTACACCGGCTCGACCGCGTTCGGCGACTGGCTGGAGGACCACGCCCGGCAGGCCCTGGTCTACACCGAGAAGGCCGGGGTGAACACCATCGTCGTCGACTCCACCGACGACTACCAGGGGATGCTCGCCAACCTGGCCTTCTCGCTGTCCCTCTACAGCGGCCAGATGTGCACCACCCCGCAGAACCTGCTGATCCCGCGCACCGGCATCGCCACCGAGGCCGGGCCGAAGACCTGGGACGAGGTCGTCGCCGACCTGGCCGGGGCGCTGGACGGGCTGCTCGGCGACGACGCCCGGGCCGCGGCGATCCTCGGCGCGATCGTCAACCCGGGCGTGCTGGAGCGGGTCGAGCGGGCCGGGAAGGGCGAGTTCGGCGAGCTGGCGCTGGCACCGCGGGCGGTGGTCTCCGCCGAGTTCCCGCAGGCGCTGATCCGCACCCCGGCGCTGGTCCGCAAGGACGCCAGGGACGGCGCGCTGCCGGACGAGTGCTTCGGCCCGATCGCCTTCGTGGTCGCGGTCGAGGACACCGCGCAGGCGGTCGAGCTGCTGCGGGAGACCGTACGGGACCGCGGCGCGATGACCGCCGCCGCCTACACCACCTCGCCGCTGGTCGAGCAGGCCGTCATCGGCGCCTGCCTGGACGCGGGGGTGTCGCTGTCGCTGAACCTCACCGGCCAGGTCTACGTCAACCAGACGGCGGCCTTCTCAGACCTGCACGGCACCGGCGCGAACCCGGCCGCCAACTCGGCCTACTGCGACGCGGCCTTCGTCGCCTCCCGGTTCCGGGTGATCGAGGTCCGCCGGCACAGCTAGTCGCCCGCGGTTTCACCGCCGCTGGTCAAAACCCCGCCAAGAGTCGAGGACAAGGTGTTAAGAGCGCGCAAGGACCCTTGACGGGTTGCCTGATGGTTTGGAACGGCAAAAGGGACCAAACTCTAGTGAATCCCGGGCTCCGCCGGCTGCCGCGCAGCCCGAACCAGGACCGGGATTACGGAGAACGGCCGGTGTCATACATCTGCGGCTCCGGTATCGCCGGGTTCGACCGGGATGCCGCCGCCCCAATGCCGTTCCATTCCAACAGTGCCCGGAGTCTCGTCCGGTTCTCGCCGCCGAGGCTGCCGGGACCCGCGAGCTGATCTGCCAGAGGTGATAATGGCCGCGACGGTGACGGATCAGTCGGTGCGGCGCATGCCCGCTCCGCGTCGAGTGCGGCTGATGCCGCTGGTGGCGCTCATCTTCTTCAGTGTTTCCGGTGGCGCCTACGGAATCGAGGGGCTTTTCTCCACCTCGGGCCCGGGGATGGGCCTGCTGCTGATCGTGGTGGCCCCGCTGATCTACAGCATCCCGCACGCGCTGGTCTGCGCCGAGCTGGGCACCGCGCTCCCGGTCGAGGGCGGCTACTACCACTGGGTGAAGAAGGGCCTGGGCAAGTTCTGGGGCTTCCAGCAGGGCGTGCTCCAGTGGATCTGCAGCTTCGTGGACATGGCCGCCTACCCGGTGCTGTTCACCAGCTACCTGCAGAGCCTGGCCGCCTCGGTCGCCCCCGGCAAGCACGTGTTCTTCACCATCGGCTCCTTCGAGTTCGACCTGAACTGGTTCATCTGCCTGGCCGTGATCGTGGTGTTCACCCTGGTCAACCTGCTGGGCGCGGGCTGGGTCGGCGAGTCCTCGGTGGTCTTCGCGTTGATCTGCCTCACCCCGATGCTGCTGCTCAGCGTCATCGGCATCGCGCACCTGATCAGCCACGGCACCAACCCGGTCAGCTCCTTCACCAGCGCCTCGAACCAGTCGACCTGGAACGCCTTCGGCTCCGGGCTGTTCATCGTGATGTGGAACTACTCCGGCTGGGACAGCGTGTCCAACGTCGCCGGGGAGATGGAGAACCCGCGCAAGCACCTGCCCCGGGCACTGGGCACGGCGGTGCTGCTGATCATGGTCGGCTACCTGCTGCCGGCGCTCGGCGCGCTCTCGGTCGGCCCCGGCGGCGCCAACGGCTGGCAGAACTGGGACGACGGCTCCTTCTCCGACGTCGCCAAGCAGCTGGTGGGCCCGTGGCTGCAGATCACGGTGACCGTCGGCGGGATGTTCGCCTCGGTGGCGATGTTCTCGGCGCTGCTCGCCTCCAACACCCGGCTGCCGTTCGTGCTGGCCCAGGACGGCTACTTCCCGTCCTGGGTGGCCAAGGAGACCAAGCGCTACCGGATGCCGATCGTCTCGATCATCGGCTCCTCGGTGATCTACGCGCTGTTCTGTCTCAGCAGCTTCGCCAACCTGGTCGTCTTCGACGTCTTCCTGACCAACATCGGCATCCTGCTCGAAGTCGCCGCGTTGATCGCACTGCGGATCCGCGAGCCCGAGCTGGAGCGTCCGTACCGGATCCCCGGCGGCTGGTGGTCGATCTCCGCGATCGTGGTCAGCCTGCTCGCCGTCTGCGGCTGGGCCGCGTACCAGCAGGCCACCGGGGACGGCGGCGGACAGGCGGTGCGGTACTGCCTGTACATCGTCGTCGGCTCGGTGCTGCTCTACTTCCCGCTGGAGTGGTGGCGCCGGTCCAAGGTGCGGCGCGACCCCGCGCTGGACCTGAGCCCCGGCGGCGGGGGCTACGAGCGCTGGCTGGCCGGCGCGATCAACCGGGGCGTCGCCGCCCCGACGGCGGCCGTCGCCGAGGAGGCGCCGACCACGGCCTAGGCCACTGCCCGCCGTCCACGAACAGGGGCCGCACGGAATCCTTCCGTGCGGCCCCTGTTCGTCTCCTGAGCCGGACCGGCGGGCCGGAGCGGCGGCGGCCGGTGCTTGTCATACCCGCATGGCTTCTGTTGCGCCTTTTACATCTTGTATATGGCTTTCCGGG
Source organism: Streptacidiphilus sp. P02-A3a (assembly GCF_014084105.1). GTDB lineage: Bacteria > Actinomycetota > Actinomycetes > Streptomycetales > Streptomycetaceae > Streptacidiphilus. The sequence continues at coordinate 55,384 of NZ_CP048289.1, forward strand.
CGGCAGGTGACGCAGGGTAAGGCAGTGATGCGGATCACGTTGTTAATCTCAAAGAAACATAACGATTCCGCTGTCGAAGAGCATGTGGGCCTATGGAATTCGCAGTTTTCCGCCCTAATCTCTGACCCCATCCAGTACTTCGGCACGTGAACTGGCATCGCTGGAAAGGACCAGACCAGCACCCGGCGTTCTGCAGAAAGGCCGTACCCCACTCATGACGGGCTCCAGCTCCTTCGACCTCGCGCGGTTCGCCAACCGCACCCGGGCCCATTCGGCGGCAGCCGCCATGAGCCGCCGCTCCCTGCTGCGCGGCGCGGCGGCCGGCGGGCTGGCGGCGACCGGTGCCGTGGCGCTGTCCGGCTGCGGTGTGCAGGGGCACGTCGTCCCGCCGGGCAGCGACGACAGTGGTGAGGCGGGCAAGGACTACTCCGCCACCGAGAAGAAGGTCGTCTGGGCGACCTGGCCGCAGTACATCGACGTCAGCGCGAAGAACCCCAGCGACCACCCGACGCTGGACGAGTTCGAGAAGCGGACCGGGATCCAGGTCACCTACCTGGAGGTCATCAACGACAACAACGACTGGTACACCAAGATCGACCCGTACCTGGTCAAGGGGATCGACACCGGCTACGACGTGATGGTCGTCAGCGACTACATGATCTCCAAGTACAAGGCGTACGACTACATCCAGGAACTGAACCTGGCGAACATCCCCAACCACGCCAAGATGCTGCCCAGCGTGCTGCGCGACCCGGCCGACCCGGGCCGCCGCTTCTCGGTGCCGTGGGCGTACGGCTACACCACGATCGCGTACAACACCAACCTGGTGAAGCAGCCGATCACCTCCATCGGCGAGGTCTTCACCCGCGCCGACCTGCGCGGCAAGGTCTCGCTGTTCAGCGAGATGGAGGACACCATGGGGCTGGCGCTGCTCGCCAACGGCTTCGACCCGGAGAAGTTCACCGACGACCAGTTCAACAAGGCCCTGGAGTACGTGCGCCGGGCCAAGGACTCGGGCCAGGTCCGGGCGTTCACCGGGAACGACTACCTGAGCGACTTCCAGCAGGGCAACACCGCCGTGACCATGGCCTACTCCGGTGACGTCGCCCAGCTCGGCAAGCCGAACCTGGTCACCCTGAACCTCCCCAAGGAGGGGCTGCTGTCCTGGTCCGACAACTGCGTGATCCCCGACTACGCGCGGCACAAGACCAACGCCGAGAAGTTGATGAACTTCTACCTGGAGCCGGAGATCGCCGCCGAGCTCGACGACTACATCGACTACATCCCCTCGGTCGAGGGTGCGGTCGCGGCGCTCCAGCAGCTCGACTCGACGGCGGCAGCGGTACCGCTAATCGTCCCCACCAAGGCGATGGACGCCGCGTCGCACGGGTTCATGGCGCTCACCATCGCCCAACTGGACGACTACACCAGTCGCTTCCAGCAGGTCACCGGCCAGTAGCGGTCCCCGTCCCCTCAGCGAAAGCAGAACCTCGATGAGCTCCAACGATGTACTCGGCCGCAGCGAGGGCGGGGATCTCCGCCTTGTCGGCCTGACCAAGCGCTTCGGCTCCTTCAAGGCCGTGGACAACCTCGACCTGGTGATCCCGCAGGGCTCCTTCTTCGCCCTGCTCGGCGCGTCCGGCTGCGGCAAGACCACCACCCTGCGGATGGTCTCCGGTCTGGAGGACCCCACCGCCGGACAGATCTTCCTCGGCGAGCAGGACGTCACCGACACCAAGCCGTACCGGCGCCCGGTCAACACCGTCTTCCAGAACTACGCGCTCTTCCCGCACCTCGACATCTTCGAGAACGTCGCCTTCGGCCTCCGCCGCCGCGGCTTCAAGAGCGTCAAGCCGCAGGTCGAGTCGATGCTGGAGCTGGTCGAGCTGGGCCACCTGGCCCGGCGCAAGCCCACCCAGCTCTCCGGCGGCCAGCAGCAGCGGATCGCGCTGGCCCGGGCGCTGATCAACCAGCCGCAGGTGCTGCTGCTGGACGAGCCGCTGGGCGCGCTGGACCTCAAGCTGCGGCGCACCATGCAGATCGAGCTGAAGCGGATCCAGACCGAGGTCGGGCTGACCTTCGTGCACGTCACCCACGACCAGGAGGAGGCCATGACCATGGCCGACACCATCGCGGTGATGAACCACGGCCGGATCGAGCAGATGGGCTCCCCCGCCGAGCTGTACGAGAACCCGCGGACGACCTTCGTCGCCAACTTCCTCGGCCAGTCCAACCTGATCCCCGGCACCGTGGTCGACGCCGGCGGCGACGTGGTCACCGTCACCGCCCACGGCCGCAGGCTCACCCTGGACAGCAAGCGCTGTCGGACCACCAGCGGACCGATCATCCTGGGCGTCCGCCCGGAGAAGGTGCAGATAGCCGAGACCGAGGCGGACGTGCCGTCCGGCTTCAACGCGCTGACCGGCACCGTCTCCGACGCCTCCTTCATCGGGGTCTCCACCCAGTACCTGGTCGAGCTGCCGTCCGGGCAGGAGCTGGCGGTCTTCGAGCAGAACACCGGCCGCGCCATCCAGCGCCCCGGCAGCGAGGTCGTCGTCTACTGGGACCCGAGCCAGGGCTTCGGCCTCGACGGCTCCCAGGACATCGGCGCGGGCGCGGGCCTGGACGAGGAGGGCGCCGCGTGAGCACGCTCACCGACCCCGCCACCCGGCCCCCGGCCCCCGAGCCCCAACCCGACCACAAGGCCAAGCGCAACTGGACCCCCTGGGTACTGCTGCTGCCCGGGCTGCTGTGGCTGATCGTCTTCTTCCTGGTGCCGATCCTCACCTCGGTGTCCGCGTCGGTGCAGACCGGCAACTTCGACGACGGCTTCAAGGTCACCTGGGACTGGGGGAACTACTACCACGCGCTGCACGACTACCGCACCCAGTACTGGCACTCCGGGATCTACTCGGTGCTCACCACCGTCTTCTGCCTGGCGCTGGGCTACCCCGCCGCCTACTTCATCGCCTTCAAGGGCGGCAAGTACAAGTCGCTGCTGATGGCGCTGGTGATCGTGCCGTCGTTCACCAGCTTCCTGATCCGCACCATCGCCTGGAAGACCATCCTGGCCGACAACGGCACGGTCGTGCACGCCCTCAACAAGACCGGCGTGCTGCACGTCACCAGCGCGATGGGCTGGACCGTCGGCGACCATGTGCTGGCCAGCCCGGCCGCGGTGGTCTGCGGCATGGTCTACAACTTCCTGCCGTTCACCATCCTGCCGCTGTACACCTCGCTGGAGAAGATCGACCCGCGGCTGCACGAGGCAGGCCAGGACCTGTACTGCAACGCCTTCACCACCTGGCGGCGGATCACCCTGCCGCTGTCCATGCCCGGCGTGATCGGCGGCACCCTGCTGACCTTCATCCCCGCCGTCGGCGACTACATCAACGCGCAGCTGCTCGGCAACCCCAACACCAACGTGGTCGGCCAGAAGATCGAGGACCTGTTCCTGCGCGACACCCAGGGCTACCCGGTCGGCTCGGCGATCTCGGTCGTGATGATGGTCGCGACGCTGGTCCTGGTCATGACCTACATCCGCAAGGCCGGTACGGAGGACCTGATCTGATGGCCACGCTCACCGCTGCCCCGGCCCGCCCCGGCGGCACCGCGCAGCCCGTCCGCCGCCGCTCCCCGCTGGCCTGGGCCCGCGAGCACATCCTGCTCGTGGTCACCGTCCTGATCTTCGTCTTCATGCTGGCCCCGAACGCGGTCATCCTGTGGATGTCGTTCAACAAGCCGGTCGGCAAGTTCGACTACACCTGGAACAAGTTCTCGCTCAGCGCCTGGAAGAACCCCTGCGCCAGCAGCGAGATGTGCCACAGCCTCGGCCTGTCGCTGCAGATCGGCGTGGTCGCCACGATCGGCGCCACCGTCCTCGGCACGATGATCGCCTTCGCGATGGTCCGCCACCGCTTCAGAGCCCGCTCCGGCATCAACGCGCTGCTGTTCCTGCCGATGGCCGCCCCCGAGGTGGTCATGGGCGCCACCCTGACCGCGCTGTTCTTCAACACCGTCGGCCCCGGCTCGCTGGGCTTCTGGACCATCACCATCGCGCACGTGATGTTCTGCCTCAGCTATGTGGTGGTCACCGTCAAGTCCCGGCTGGCGGGCATGGACCCGACCCTGGAACGCGCGGCGCAGGACCTCTACGCGACGCCGTTCCAGACCTTCATGAAGGTCACCCTGCCGCTGGTCGCGCCCGGTATCGCCGCCGCCGCGCTGCTCTCCTTCGCGCTGTCGATCGACGACTACATCATCACGGTCTTCACGGCGGGCAACCTGGAGACCTTCCCGATGTACATCTACGGCTCGGTGCAGCGCTCCTACCCGGCGCAGATCGACGTCATCGGCTCGATGATGCTGCTCGGGACGATGGCGATCATCGCCTTCTCGCAGCTCCTCGGCCGGGCCAGGACCGCCCGCAAGTAGTCCCCGGCCCCCGCCCGCGTGGGCGCGTCCGCACGGGACGCGCCTACGCTTGCGGGGTGAACGACACGGATCAGCCGGCCGGGCGCTGGCGCGGGCTCGCCCCCGACAGCGTGCTGCTCGACGGCTTCCACGCGCTCAAGCACGCGCTGCGCTTCGGCGCGGACGTGCGGATGGTGCTCACCAGCGACCGGACGGCGGTCGCGGCGCTGGCCGCGCAGCTGGCGGCGGACGTCGCCGGGCCGATCGCCGAGTCGGCGGTGGAGGTCCCGGCCGCGGTGCTGCGGGAGCTGGTGCCCCGGCCGCACCCCACCGGCATCGTCGCGCTCGCCGCCCGCCCGGACCGGGGGGCGGCGCTCGCCGCCCTCGCCCGGCAGCCGCGGCGGGCCCCGGTGGTGCTGTTGGACAACCCGCGCAACCTCGGCAACGTCGGCGCGGTGGTCCGGCTCGCGGCGGGTTTCGGCGCGACCGGCGTGGTCACCACCGGCGACACCGACCCCTGGCACCCGACCGTGGTCCGGGCCGGGGCGGGGCTCCACTTCGCCACCGTGGTCGAACAACTGACGCTGGATCAACTCCCGCGCGGCCCGCTGTACGTACTGGACCCGGAGGGCGCGGACATCCGCGGTCTGCCGTTCCCGGACGACGCGCTGCTCGCCTTCGGCTCCGAGCGCCACGGCATCTCGCCGGAACTCCGGGCGCGGGCCGACCAGTTGGTCGCGATTCCGATGCGGCCGCAGGTCTCCAGCTTCAACCTGGCCACGAGCGTGGGGATGGGCCTGTTCCACTGGATGTCCGGGCGGGGCTGACCCCAGGGGGCGGGTCCGCGCGCCGGGGGTGGCGTGTCCGGGCCACCCCCGGCGCGCGTGCGGGAGGCTACGCCCGCTTCGTGCCGCCGCCGGTGACCACCGACGCGCCCGCCGCGATCAGGCAGGCGGCGAGGGCGAACCAGAAGGCGACCGTGAGGCCGTCCTGGAACGGCCCGGTGATCAGGTGCGGGAAGAAGCTGCGCCCGGTGAGGTAGGAGGCCTTGTCCGCGGGCAGGTTGTGCAGCACCTGCTGCCCGAGCAGCTGCTTCATCGGGTTGTAGCCCAGGAAGCAGGCGAACAGCACGGCCAGCGGCGGCAGATGGGAGATCTGCGTGGCCGCGGCGGTGGGCACGCCCTGCTGGGTCAGCCCGCTGTACATCGCGCTCGGCAGGTGCGACGACAGGCCCAGCACGATCAGGCTGAAGAAGACGCCGATGGAGAGCACCATCGCGGTGTTCTGGAAGGTCGCGGTCATCCCGGCGCCGACCCCGCGCTGCTGCGGCGGCAGCGAGTTCATGATCTGCACCCGGTTCGGCGAGGCGAACAGGCCCGCGCCCAACCCGTTGAGGACCAGGATCAGCGCGAACGCCCAGTACGGGAAGTCCACCGGCAGGATCATCAGCAGACCGAAGCTCAGTGCGTTCAGCAGCGCCCCGGCGACGGTGAACAGCCGGGAGCCGAAGCGGTCGGCGAGCATCCCGGACAGCGGCGCGGCCACCAGCAGCCCCACGGTCAGCGGGATCATGTAGATACCGGCCCAGAGCGGGGTCTGCTCGAAGCTGTAGCCGTGCAGCGGCAGCCAGATCCCCTGGAGCCAGATGATCAGGATGAACTGGAGTCCGCCGCGGCCGAGCGCGGCCAGCAGGCTGGCCAGGTTGCCCGCGGTGAACGCCTTGATCTTGAACAGCGAGAGGTGGAACAGCGGCTCGGCGACCCGGGTCTCGATCCAGCAGAAGACCAGCAGCACCACGATGCCGCCGCCCATCGCGGTGATCACCCAGGGGTTGCTCCAGCCGGTGCTGCTGCCGCCGTAGGGCTGGATGCCGTAGGTGATGCCGACCAGGACCGAGATCAGGCCGACGGCGAAGGTGAGGTTGCCCCACCAGTCCATCTTGGCCGGGCGGCGCTCGCTGGTGTCCTTCAGCTTGAGGTAGGCCCAGACCGTGCCGAACAGGCTGACCGGGACCGACACCAGGAAGATCCAGCGCCAGCCGACCGGGCCGAGCACGCCGCCGAGCATCAGGCCGAGGAAGGACCCGGCGATACCGGCGATCACGTTGATGCCGAGCGCGGTGCCGCGCTGGTTGGCCGGGAAGGCGTCGGTGAGGATGGCGGTGGAGTTGGCGAAGATCAGCGCGCCGCCGATGCCCTGGACCACCCGCCAGCCGATCAGCCACAGGGCGGCCTGCGAGCCGTGGCCGAAGGTGAGCGAGAGCATGATCGAGCAGACCGTGAACACGGCGAAGCCCATGTTGTACATGCGCACCCGGCCGAACATGTCGCCGAGCCGTCCGAAGGAGACCACCAGCACGGCGGTGACCACCATGAAGCCCATCATCATCCACAGCAGATAACTGGTGTTCTGCGGATCGAGTGGGTTGAGCTTGATGCCGTCGAAGATGTTGGGCAGTGCGATCAGCACGATCGACTGGTTGATCATCACCATCAGCATGCCGATGGTGGTGTTGGACAGAGCGACCCACTTGTAGTGCGGTCCGTGCGGACTGTGATGAGCCAGTGGATCGGTTCCGGGTGGTTGCGTGGATATAGGCGGATTGGCGGTGTCGCCAGCCATGGAGGATCCCTCACTTCAGTGGTTGCTACCTACAACAATCCCAGGAGTGGGGAGGATTGTCACCCGGCTTCGGCTTTCCCGGGTGGCGCCGAGGGCATGCCGAAGGGCCCGGACCCCCCGTGTCCGGTGGGGGTCCGGGCCCTGATCACGGCGCCCGGGGCGCGGGCTCAGGCGCGGGCGTACTGCCGGGCCGGGGGCAGGTCGGCGCCGAGTTCGCGGGCGGCCCGCCGGGGCCAGTACGGCTCGCGGAGCAGCTGGCGGCCGAGCAGGACCGCGTCGGCCCGGCCGTCGGCGAGGATCCGCTCGGCCTGTCCGGGCTCGGTGATCAGCCCGACGGCGGCGGTGGGCAGCCCGGTCTGCTCGCGCACGGCGGCGGCGAACCGGACCTGGTAGCCGGGGGCGACCGGGATGACCGCGTCCGGGAGGTTGCCGCCGGTGGAGACGTTGAGCAGGTCGACGCCGTGCGCCTGGAGCTCCTTGGCCAGCCGGACGGTGTCCGCGCCGGTCCAGCCGACGCGCTCGTCCTCGGCGTCGCCCGCCAGCCAGTCGGTGGCCGAGGTGCGGAAGAACAGCGGCAGCTCCTCCGGCCAGACGGCGCGGACCGCGTCGACGACCTCCAGCGCGAAGCGCATCCGGTTCTCCAGCGAGCCGCCGTAGCCGTCGGTGCGGGTGTTCGAGTAGGGGGAGAGGAACTGGTGCACCAGGTAGCCGTGGGCGCCGTGGATCTCGGCGACCCGGAACCCGGCCGCCGCCGCCCGCCGCGCGGCGTCGGCGAACTGCTGGACGACGGCCGCTATCTGCTCCGTGCTCAGCTCGTCCGGCAGCGGCGACCGCTCGCTGAAGGCGAGCGCGCTGGGGGCCACCGGCGTCCAGCCGCCCTGGTCGGGGCCGAGGGCGGCGCCGCCGGTCCAGGGGGCGTCGGTGGACGCCTTGCGTCCGGCGTGGCCGAGCTGGATCCCGGGGACGACGCCCTGCGCGGCGACGAACTCGGTGATCCGGCGCAGGCCGCGGACCTGCTGGTCGTTCCAGATGCCGAGGTCGTTCGGGCTGATCCGGCCCTCGGGGCTGATCGAGGTGGCCTCGGTGAGCAGCAGTCCGACGCCGCCGACCGCCCGGGCGGCGAGGTGCTGGAAGTGCCAGTCGTTGGGAGTGCCCGTCTCCGGTCCGGCGGAAGCGGCCGAGTACTGGCACATCGGAGCCATCCAGGCGCGGTTCGGAATCGTCAGTCCGCGCAGGGTCAGCGGCTCGAACAGGATGCTCATGGGGTCCTCGTCGGTGAGAGCGGGCGGCTGCCTCGCCCAGGTTAGGCGGCGTGAGAAATAATTGCAAACGCATGGTTTTTCGGTGGCCGGGCCGCCCCGCCCGCCGGAGCAGGCAGACTGGCTTTGACGTCGGCGTCAAGGTCTAGCGTCGGCAGCACGCACACGGCGGAGGGAGACCGGGATGCGCATCGGCGAACTCGCGGAGCGGGCGGGCACCACGACCCGCACGTTGCGGTACTACGAATCGCGGGGACTGCTGTCCGCGCGCCGGGACGGCAACGGCTACCGCGCCTACGACGAGGCGGATCTGGCGCTGCTGCGGCAGATCCGGCTGCTCCAGGACTTCGGTTTCGACCTGGAGGAGACCCGGCCTTTCGTCGACTGCCTGCGGGCGGGCCACCCCTCGGGGGACTCCTGCCCGGCCTCGCTGGAGGTCTACCGGCGCAAGCTCGACGAGCTAGACGCCTGCATCGAACGGTTGCGGGCGGTGCGGTCGCAGGTCGGCGCGCAGTTGCTGCGGGCCCGGATCGAGGCCTCGGCCGAACGGCCGGAGCAGCCGGTGTGCGAGCTGACCCGGGCCGGCGAAGCCCGGGACGACTGACGACGACGCAACGCTGACAGGACGGAGTGGGACATGGCCCGGATCGAGGGCGTGCTCGCGGTGACCGATGAGAGCTTCGCGGCCGAGGTGCTGGCCGCCGAGGGGCCGGTACTGGTGGATTTCACGGCGGACTGGTGCCCGCCGTGCCGCATGATCGGGCCGGTGCTGGCCGAGGTCGCGCGGGAGCAGCGGGGACGGCTGAAGGTGGTCACCCTGGACGTGGACGTCAACCCGGGCACGCAGGCCGCCTACGGGGTGCTGTCGATGCCGACGCTGATCCTGTTCGAGGGCGGCGAGCCGGTGAAGTCGCTGGTGGGGGCTCGGCCGAAGCGGCGGCTGCTCCAGGAGCTGGCCGACCGGGTGGAGTTCGCGGCGGGGTGAGGTGTGAGGTGTGAGGGAGCTGGGTGCACCCGGTGGCGGGGGTGTGTGCGGATCGCGCACGGTAGCGCGTTCGCCGGGTGTGCGCCCTGCTCTTCGTCTTATTAGTCCGATTGGCTGGGTCCGCGTGTCACGCTGCTGGGCGTGAGGAGCACTGTGTGCTGATACGACGGGAGACGACGCCGAAACGTGTCTATCGGAAGCGCTCTCAACCGACAGGGCCGATCACCTGGTCGGCAGCAGCCAGCGGGGCCGTCGGAGCCCGAGCCCGAGCCCGGCGCTGAGCCGGGACCGGTCGCGGAGACCCTGACCGCACCGGCGGGCGAACCCGGGCCGGTTCCGGCCACGGACCGGAGCCCGGCACCGGCCGCCGATCCGGGACCGCCGCCGGTGCTGGTGGTGCCGCCGATGCCGGACCATCTGCCGCTGCCGCCGCGCCAGGTCTACACCCCGATGATCACCGACGCGCCCGGGCTGAACTGGGTCGGCCCGGGTGACGCCTGGACCCGCGCCTGGGCCCAGCAGCCGCCGCAGGGGTCGGCGACCGCCGGGTCCGCCGCCGCCCCGGTGGTCCCGGCCGACCCGGCCTCGACCGGGTCCGGCACCGGGGTCGGCACCGGGGTCGGCACCGGGTCCGGCGGCGGGTCCGGGCAGCCGTTCCGGCCGCTGCCGCCGCTGCTCAGCCCGGAGACCGCGCTGGCGGTGATCCCGCTGGCGGCCCGGGCCAGGAACGCCGAGCCCGACCGGGAGCTGGTCCGGCGCAGCCTGGCGGCGGTCGAAGCCGTCGCCGACCGGGCGGTGGCGCACTTCTACGCGGTGCTGTTCGTCGGCAACCCGGAGCTGCGCTCGCTGTTCCCGGCGTCGATGGACCTCCAGCGGGACCGGCTGTTCCGCGCCCTGCTCGCGGCGGCCCGGGTCGCCGACGACCCGGCCGCGCTGGCCCAGCTGGTCGAGCCGCTGGCCCGGGGGCACCGGAAGTACGGGGTGCGGAACGAGCACTACGCCCCGGTGGGCGCGGCGCTGATCGCGGCGCTGGCGCGCTTCGGCGGCGGCGCCTGGGACCGGCACACCGAGGCGGCCTGGGCCCGGACGTACGCCGCCGTCTCGCAGCTGATGATCGCCGTCGCCGAGCGCGACGCCGTGGTGTCGCCGCCCTGGTGGCAGGGCGAGGTGGTCGCGGTGGAGCCGCTGACCGGGGAGGTCGGCCAGGTCACCGTGCGCACCGACCACCCGTACCCGTACCGGGCCGGGCAGTACGCCACGCTGGAGGTGCCGCTGTGGCCGCGGGTCTGGCGGCCGTACTCGCTGGCCGCCGCGCCGCGCCCGGACGGGCTGCTGACCTTCCAGGTGAAGGCGGTACCGGCGGGCTGGGTCAGCAACGCCCTGGTCCGCCGGACCGGCCCGGGGGACGTGCTGCGGCTGGGCCCGCCCGCCGGGCAGATGGTGCTGCGCCCCGGGAGCACCACCCCGCTGCTGCTGGTCGGCGGCGGCACCGGGATCGCGCCGATCCTGGCGCTGCTGCAGGAGCTGGCCGAACGGCCGCGGTCGCAGCGGCCGAAGGTGGAGCTCTTCTACGGCGCGCGCCGGGCCTCCGAGCTGTACGCCCTGGGCGCGCTGACCGAGCTGGCGAAACGTCACTCCTGGCTGCACGTCCGGACCACGGTACTGGAGGGTCGGCACCGGGGACTGTCCGGTCCGCTGCCGGACGTGGTGGCCGGCCTCGGGCCCTGGGACGAGTACGAGGCCTACCTCAGCGGCCCGCCGGCGATGGTGCGGCGCGGTGTCCGGGCGCTGTACGCGGCCGGGGTCGCCGAGGAGCGGATCCGGCACGACCTGGGGACGGACGGCCCGGCCTGAGGCGGAACCCTTCGGCCCGGGGCGGAACCCGTCAGCGGCCCAGGTCCTCGGCCAGCAGTGCGCGGATCCCCTCGATGTTGCTCGCCAGGTAGGCCCGCAGCGACGGCGGCACCACGTTGACCGAGGTCACGCCCTCGCGGGTGAACGGCAGCCGGACCACCTCGTACTCGCCGTTCGGCTCGTCCACCTCGGGTCCGTGGCGCTGCGACAGGTCCATCGACTCCAGTCGGCAGACGAAGAAGTGCTGGACCTTGACCCCGTGCGGGTGCGCCGGGTCGCCGTTGTCGTGGTGGGTGTAGGAGACCGTGTCGACGAAGGCCGGGACCAGGGCGGTGGCCTTGCCGCCGAGCTCCTCGGCGAGCTCCCGGTGCAGTCCGTCGACGACGGTCGGGTCGGTCGGCTCGACCCCGCCGCCGGGAGTGATCCAGTACGGCAGGTGGTCCGGCTTGGTCCGCTTGATCAGGATGATCTCGGTGCCGTCCGCCGTGGCGTCGAGCAGGATGGCGCGTGCGGTGCGCTTGACCACAGGGCGGTCGGCGGGACCCATGGGCTTCCTCCGTGCATGATGCTTGCAGGGAGTGTGCCGCATGGGGCCACCGGTGAAACTCGTACACCGGAGCGACGGGTGCGACCGGCGCCGGGGCGGTCGGTCCGGACGGTCAGTCCTTGCCGTCGAAGGCCAGGTGCAGCGCCCAGGCCACGATGCTGATGATCAGCGAGCCGATCAGGGCCGGCATGAAGCCGCTGACGTGGAAGTCGAGGTTGAGTTTTCCGGACGCCCAGGAGGTCAGCCAGAGCATCAGGGCGTTGATCACGAAGGTGATCAGTCCCAGGGTCAGCAGGAACAGCGGCAGCGAGAACAGCTTGACGATGGGCTTGATGGCGAAGTTCACCACCCCGAAGATGAGCGCCACCAGGACCACGGTGATGGCCTTGCGCTGCCAGTCCCCCGCGGTGAGCGCGATGCCGTTGACGAACACGGCGGCGACCCAGATGGCCACCGCGTTGATCAGGGTCTTCCCGACGAAACGAAGCATGTCGCGATCGTCGCAGGCCACCGGGGTCCGGCGGAAGTATCCACGGGCCCTGGACGGCCCCTTGTTACCGGGCTGATTCACAGGGCCTGGTTCAATACGGGAAACCGACCACAGGGAGTGGAGTCCGATGCAGGTATTCCGGCTGGACGACCTGGACGCAGAGCGTGCCGCGAACCAGGGTGCGTATCTGCGCTTCCTCAACGAGCGCAACATGTCCGTCGGCCTCTACGCGCTGGACCAGGGGACGCAGGACCCGCAGCAGCCGCACGCCCAGGACGAGGTGTACCTGGTGGTCAGCGGCCGGGCGTCGATCACCGTAGGCGAGGAGACCACCACCGTCGGTCGCGGCAGTGTGGTCTACGTCCCGGCGGGGGTGGCCCACCGCTTCCACCACATCAGCGAGGACCTGCGGGTCCTGGTGGTCTTCTCGCCCCCGGAGCGCTGACCGGCGATGACCACCAGCTTCAGCGACCAGCTCTGGGCGGCGGGCGACGCGGTCCACCGCGAGATCCTGGTCCACCCCTTCCTGCGCGGCCTCACCGACGGCAGCCTGCCGCGCGCCGCCTTCCGCCACTTCGTCGTCCAGGACTCGCACTACCTGCGCGACTACGCCCGGGCGCTCGCGGTCTGCGCCGCCAAGGCCCCCACCGAGGAGGACGTCCGCGCCTTCGCCAACGACGCGGTGGGCGCGCTGGCGGCCGAGCAGGAGATGCACGCCGACTTCATGGCGGAGCTCGGCCCGGCCCCGGCGGCGCCGGGGGGCGCGTCGAAGGACGCCGACGGCGTGCTGCCGACGACCCGCGCCTACACCAGCTACCTGCTGGCCACCGTCTACTCCGGCTCCTTCGCCGAGGGGTTGGCGGCGGTGCTGCCGTGCTACTGGATCTACGCCCGGGTCGGCGCGGAACTGCTGGCCAAGTCCTCCCCCGACCCGCTGTACGCGCGCTGGATCGCCAGCTACGCGGACGAGGAGTTCCAGTCCGTCGTCCGCCGGGTGCTGCGGCTGGCCGACCGCCTCGGCGAGGAGCTGTCCGAGGCCGAACGGCGGCGCGCGGCGGAGCACTTCGCGGTGACCGCCCGCTACGAGTGGATGTTCTGGGACGCCGCCTGGCGCGGCGAGACCTGGCCGGTCCCAGCCAGTTGATCAGGGTCTTATCCGGGGTATCTCAGGGGCGTTACCCCTCTGCACGCCCAGGTGACGGCCGTACGATCGAGGCATCAGGAAAAAGCGGGCCCGGTGGCCCCGAGGCCCCGGGAGACCCCCGTGGGGGAGGACGGACATCATGACTGAGATCTGGAAGTCGCTGCCCGGGTGGGTTCGCCACATCGTGGTTCCCATCATCGTGCTGATCGCCGCCTGGACCGTGATCTCGGCGGTCCTCGGCGCGGTCTTCGGCCTGGTGGGATTCCTGGTCAGCTGGGTGTTCAAGATCCTGGTGATCGTCGCGCTGGGCGCGGTGGTCGTGATCCTGGTGAAGAAGGCCTCGCGCTAGGGCCGCGACCGGCCCAGGCAGAACGCGGAGCGCCCGTACCCGGTGAGGGGTACGGGCGCTCCTCAGTCGCACCGGAGCGTCAGCGGGCTCAGTGGTCGGAGCCCTCGGCCTGCACCGGGATCTGCTGCACCCGCGGCCCGGAGCCGTTCGGCGAGCCCGGCAGGGCCGGTTCGGCCTGGTCGGACTTCATCTGGTTCAGCAGCTGCCTGGCCAGGCCGAGACCGGTGCCGCCCATGGTCAGCGCCTTGGCGAACATCTCGCCCATGCCCTCGGCGCCGTTGAGCAGCACCATGTGCTCGACGTTGCCGAAGGCCGAAGCGCCGGCCCGGACGATCTCCGGCCAGTTCTCGGCCAGCTGCTGGGCCACCACGGCTTCCTGGTTCTCCGCCAGGGCCGCCGCGCGGGCCTTGATCGCCTCGGCCTCGGCCAGACCGAGCGCCCGCGCCGCCGCGGCCTCGGCCAGACCCCGGGCCTCCACCGACTCGGCCTCGGCCAGACCGCGCGCCCTGGCGGCGGCCGCTTCGGCCTCACCGGTGGCGCGCATCTCCCCGGAGGCGGCCTGGGCGTGCGCCTTGGTCGCCTCGGCGGCGGCCAGCGCCGCGATCTTCACCCGGTTCGCCTCGGCCACGGCCCGCAGTTCGGTCTCCTGCGCCTGGGCCTGCGCGGCCGAGATCCGGGCGTCACGCTCGGCCTCGGCGACCGTGCGGGTCTGGTAGGCGGCGGCGTCGGCGGGCTTGCGGACGTCGATCTGCAGCTGCTGCTCGCGGCGCTGGGCCTCCAACTCGGCGACCCGGGTCTCCTGGACCACGACCTCCTGCCGGGCGGCGGCCTCGGCCAGCGGACCGGCCTGCCGGGCCTCGGCGGTGGCCTTCTCCATCTCGGCCCGGTAGCCGGACTGCAGGATCTCGCTGTTACGGGTGGACTCGGCCTTGCGGGCGGCTGCCTCCTGCTCGGCCTGGGTGGCCGCCCGGTCCGCCTCGGCCTGCGCGATCCGCGCGTCCCGGTGGACGGCCGCGGCGTGCGGCGCGGCCAGGTTCTTGATGTAGCCGGTCGGGTCGAGGATCTCCTGGATCTGCAGCGAGTCGATGATCAGACCCAGCTTCTCCATCTCCGAGCCGGAGGCCAGCCGGGTCTCCCCGGTCAGCCGCTCGCGGTCGCGGATCATGTCCTCGACCGTCAGGCTGCCGACGATGGACCGGAGGTGACCGGCGAACACGTTGTGGACCCGGCTGCCCATCATCTTCTGCTGGTCCAGGAAGCGGCGCGCGGCGTTGGCGATCGACGCGTGGTCGTCGCCCACCTTGAAGATCACCACGCCCTTGACCCGCACCGGGATGCCCTGGCTGGTCACGCACTCGACGTCCAGGTCGGCCTCGTTGAGGTCCAGCGACAGCTTGCGGACCACCTGCAGGCCCGGGGTGACCAGGGTGCCGCGGCCGGTGACGATGCGGAAGCCCAGGCCCTCCTCGACCCCCGCGGTCTTGTGCTTGGAGCCGGAGATGACGAGCGCTTCGTTGGGCTCGGCCACCCGCCACATCAACTTGAACAGCACGATCAGAATGATCAGGACGACGACGACCGCGCCCGCGATTACGCCGATGAACATCGGCACATTCCCCCTTCGCTGCCGCCCGGCCCGTGGCTGCGCGTCTGTGCAGGATTGCGCGGGCTACGAGGCGGCCGAACGGAAGTGTGCACCCGCTACCTGCCGCGGTGATAGGCGGGGTGGCACATTGATGCAGACTCAGGACGGAACCGGGACCAGAACCGGATGAACCCGGTCATCCCACCGCGGCGCCGACCCGGTCACCGACCCGGTCGGCGGCCCCTCAGCCCACCAGCGCGACCACGTAGACGGTGCGCGGCGGCTGGTACTCCTCCACGACCACGATCGAGCCCCGGGCGATCCGCTCCCCCGGCACCGCCGGGTAGGCCAGGAACGCCTCCGTCCCGCCGCGCACCGGGACCAGTACCTCGCCCACCAGGCCCGGCCCCACCGTCCCGGTGACCCGCCCCACGCTGCCGACCATTCCGGCCCCCCTCTGTCGCCCCGCGCTGGAACCCGGCGCTGGAACCCCGGTCCGGCTCGGAGCGTACCCTCACCCGTGCGACGGGGTCAGCACGATCCGCTGGCCGGGGGCGGTGCGGGTGCCCCAGGCCCGTTCGACCTCGGCGAGGGGCAGCACGAGGGGGTTCACCGCCAGCGCCCCGGAGGTGATCTCCGCGGCCAGGGCCGGGAGTTCGGCGAGGATGTCGGCGGTACCGAGGGAGCCCTGGCCGCTGCCCATGAGCCGCAGGTCGGCCCCGCGCAGCAGGGCGGACGGCAGGGTGAGCTCGGCTCCGGCCATGGAGCCGATCTGGATCCAGGCCAGTGCCCTGGTGCGCTCGGCCCGGGCGGTGAGCAGGGCCGGCATGGCGTGTTCGGCGGCCGGGCCCCACAGGTAGTCGATGACCACGTCCACGTCGGCCGCGGCGCGGCCCAGCCGGTCGGCGACCTGCTCCGGCTCGCCCAGCAGCGAGACCGTCCGGTCCGCGCCCAGGTCGGCCAGCAGGCCCAGCCGCTCCGGGTCGCGCCCGGCGGCCACCACGGTCCCGGCGCCCAGCAGTTTCGCGATCCGCACCGCGAGCTGACCGGCGTTGCCGGTCGCGCCCAGCACCAGTGCGCCCGCGCCGGGCCGGAGCGCGACCCGGCGGCGCAGCGCGACCCAGGAGGACATGGCCGGGTTCATCGCGGCGGCCACCGCGACCGGGTCGGTGCCGGTCGGCAGGGTGACGGCGCGGCGGCGGTCGACCACGGCCCGCTCGGCCATGGTGCCGGGGACGCCGTCCGGGGCGACGAAGTAGAGCAGTTCCCGCCGCGGGCCGAGGCCGACCGCGTCGATGCCGGGGACCAGCGGCAGTACGCCGTCGGAGGTGTAGTGGCTGCCGTCGGCCCCGGAGCGCACCCGTGGGTGCAGCCCTGCGGCCAGCACGTCCACCAGGATCTCGTGCTCGCCCCGCGGTTGCGGCGGGTCGATGGCCTCGAAGCGGGGCGGGGCGTCGAAGGAGCGGACGACGGCGGCGTGCATGGCTGGCCTCCTGGGCTGGGCAGGGCATATGGTTTGTGGCACGTACTACTTCGACGGTAGTTTGTGCCACGTACTAGGTCAAGCGGAAGAGGCGGCCGACGATGACCCCCAGCCCCACCCCGGACCCGGCGGTCGACCCGCCGGAGACCACCGTGGACGCGTTGGTCCAGCTGTCGTTCCTGGTCCAGGGCGTGCTGGCGGGCGTCGCGGCCGAGTACGACCTCTCGCTGATCCAGGTCCGGCTGCTGGGGATCCTGCGCGACCGCCGCCCCGGCATGCTCGAACTCGCCCGGTACCTGGGGCTGGACAAGTCCTCCACGACCGGGCTGGTCAGCCGCGCGGAGAAGCGCGGCCTGGTCCAGCGGCTGCCGTCGCCGCACGACGGCCGCGCCGTGCTGGTCGGCCTCACCCCGCTCGGGCGGCGGCTCGCCGAACAGGGGACGGCCGAGGCGGAGCGGCAGATCACCGCGCTGACGGCGGTGCTGACCCCCGACGAGCAGCACCGGATCCGCGCCCTGACCGGCCGACTGCTGCGGGCCGCGGCGACCGCGGGCGGCGCCCGGTGACCCCCGGAGCGGCGCCGACGGGTTCCGCCGCGGGCGGACGGTCTGGTCAACCAGGCCTGGCGCTGGGTACGGTGTGGACATCTCATTTGCAGACGCGGGAGCTCGGAGCACCGGGCTGAGAGGGCGCTGACCGCCGTACACCCATGTACGGCAGCTGCTTGCGCCGACCGCAGGAACCTGACCGGGTAATGCCGGCGTAGGGAGCAGCTGGTCTCATGACCGAGCACGAAGCACAGCCACGGCAGCGTGCTGCCTCCAGCACCACCACCGGGTACCCCACCCCCGCCTGGCACAAGGCCTACCGCCAGGGATCCCGCCCGGACCTGCGGGTCCCCTACCGGGAGGTGCTGCTCAGCAACGGCCGCACCGTCCCGCTGTACGACACCTCCGGCCCGTACACCGACCCCGGGTACGCCGCCGACGTCCGCCGCGGACTGCCCGCGCTGCGCGCGGACTGGATCACCGGCCGCGGTGACGTCGAGGAGTACCAGGGCCGTGCGGCCCGTCCCGAGGACGACGGCCGGCGGCACGACCCGCCGGGCGGCCTGGGCAACCTCGACGCGGTCTTCCCCGGTGGCCCGCGCCGCCCGCGGCGGGCGGCCGGAGCCGCGGCGGTCACCCAACTCGCCTACGCCCGGCGGGGGACGGTCACCGAGGAGATGGAGTTCGCGGCCATCAGGGAGGGGCTGGACGCCGAGCTCGTCCGCGCCGAGATCGCGGCCGGACGGGCGGTGCTGCCGGTCAACGTGAACCACCCGGAGGCCGAGCCGATGCTGATCGGCAGCCGCTTCCTGGTGAAGATCAACGCCAACATCGGCAACTCGGCGGTGACCTCCTCCATCGAGGAGGAGGTGGAGAAGATGTCCTGGGCGACCCGCTGGGGCGCCGACACCGTGATGGACCTGTCCACCGGCCGCAACATCCACACCACCCGGGAGTGGATCCTGCGCAACTCCCCGGTGCCGATCGGCACGGTGCCGCTCTACCAGGCCCTGGAGAAGGTCGAAGGACGGGCCGAGGAGCTCTCCTGGGAGGTCTACCGGGACACCGTCATCGAGCAGTGCGAGCAGGGCGTCGACTACATGACCGTGCACGCGGGCGTGCTGCTGCGGCATGTCCCGCTGACCGCGCGCCGCCGCACCGGGATCGTCTCGCGCGGCGGCTCGATCATGGCGGCCTGGTGCCTGGCGCACCATCAGGAGAACTTCCTCTACAGCAACTTCGAGGAGCTGTGCGACATCCTGGCCGGGTACGACGTCACCTACTCGCTGGGTGACGGGCTGCGCCCGGGGTCGATCTCCGACGCCAACGACGAGGCGCAGCTGGCGGAGCTGCGGACGCTGGGCGAGCTGGGGCGGATCGCCCGGGCCCGGGACGTGCAGGTGATGATCGAGGGTCCGGGCCACGTCCCGATGCACCGGATCCGCGAGAACATGGACCTCCAGCGGGAGATCTGCGACGAGGCCCCGTTCTACACGCTCGGCCCGCTGACCACGGACGTCGCCCCCGGCTACGACCACATCACCTCGGGCATCGGCGCGGCGATGATCGCCTGGTGGGGGACGGCGATGCTCTGCTACGTCACCCCCAAGGAGCACCTGGGGCTGCCGGACCGCGACGACGTCAAGACCGGCGTGATCACCTACAAGATCGCGGCCCACGCCGCGGACCTGGCCAAGGGCCACCCGGGCGCCCAGGCCTGGGACGACGCCCTGTCCGACGCCCGGTTCGAGTTCCGCTGGGAGGACCAGTTCAACCTGGCCCTCGACCCGGAGACGGCCCGCGACTTCCACGACGAGACCCTCCCGGCGGAACCGGCCAAGACCGCGCACTTCTGTTCGATGTGCGGTCCGAAGTTCTGCTCGATGAAGATCTCGCACGGGATCCGCGAGGAGTTCGGCCCGGACCTCGGGCTGGCCGAGGACCCGGTGGCGGCGGGCATGCGCGCCAAGTCCGAGGAGTTCCTGGCCTCCGGCAGCCGCGTCTACCTCCCCCTCACCCCAGCCGACTGACCCCACCGACCACCGCGCCGGCCCCGGAGCCACAGGGGAGCCCCGGGCCCGGCGCGGTGGCCACCGCCGACTCGGGTTCCCGAGAACCCGAGTCCTGAATTGTGCGGGTACAACAGAGGGCTGCGGCGCGCGGGTCGGGGCCGCGCGGCTGGCGGTAGTCTCGCCCTGTGATGTCGTCTAGGAGCCGGAGCGGGGCCTTGACAGGGGTGAATACCTCCTGCGCCCTAACCTTCGGCCGAACCCATTGAGCAGCGGTTCGGAACATCGTGAGCCTTGGCTTCCAACAGGACGAGGTCGCCTGGAAGCTCAACTCCTCGGGAACGAGAGCCAGTGGCCAACCGTGAACGAGCTCGTTGAGCGAAGGACAACGGTCAGGAGAAGACCAAGGCGGCGTGTCGATCAGTCGCGGGCCTCGTCGTATCGACGGGGGAGAAGGAGTCGACATGTGATCCGAGAGCCGAGGCTAGGATGATCAGGTGACTGTTCCCGCTCCTGCCGCCCTAGCGCCGGTCCAGTTCTGGGATGCTGCCAAGCGCCACTACGCCGATGCTGTCCATCTCAACACCGAGGGACGCCTCGGATCGGCGGACCACCTGGCTGGGTTCGCTGCTGAGTGTGCGATCAAGGCAATCCTCATCGGCTTCCTCGGATCCCAACTCAACTCAAAGGGAATACCCTTCAGCCCGGTTCTGAAGATCTCCGGACAGGGGCACCAGCATGGACACTTGCCCCCGCTCTGGTCCCAGCTTGCCAGTGTTGTCCACGGACAGGCGACTCGGGGAACGGTCGTGGGCCCAAGATTTATCGCCTTGATTTCCCAGGGGAATCCATTCGGGCGCTGGCACGTCTCTGATCGCTACTCTGATGCTTCCACCGTTACTGCTGGGCGGGTCACCAGACACCTCACAGCTGCGTACGACCTCTGCAGTGCTTACCAGCTAGCCCAACTGACCGGAACGGGCACATTGGCATGATGCAGGCCATCCGATTTGATGATGCCTGGCAGGCGGCCCTGCGCCTTGCGCAGACGCAGGCCGATGCTGGATTCGATGTCGTCCTGGTGCGCGACTTGTTGGGGCGCGCGACGTTGCTGATCGACGACCGATCAGCTTCCTTCGATGCTTCGTCAGTCGACTGGGAACGGCTTCGCGAGGCGTTCGACAACGCTACCGGACCGTTTGCCGGACTTGAACCAGTACAGGCCGCTACCGGCCTTTTCGCGCCGGATTCCGTTATGAACTCAGCTGATCTGGCCGTCCTCCAGAAGCGTGACGGAAGTCACGGTCAATTGGCCCTGCTGGACCGTGCTGTCATCGGCATCGACTGGCTGCGCCCCGCTGTGGCGGAATCATCCGAAATAGAGCGTCGAGTGACGCTCTATGGATTCAAGGGCGGAGTTGGACGATCTACCGCAACGGCTGTCCTGGCCCGCTACTTGGCAGAGACCGGGCGCTGCGTCCTCGTGGTGGATCTGGACCTGGAGTCCCCCGGAGTGTCAGCGCTTCTCGAGGATCCAGCGCAATTGCCGAACCATGGTGTGCTTGACCACCTCGTAGAGGCTGGCGTCGGAAATGAGAGCGGCCTGGATCTGGTCTGCCGCAGCTCGGCATTGTCAGTCAAGGGCAACGGTGAGGTCTGGTTGGCTCCTGCTGGTGGCCGTCCTCGACCTGGATACGAATACCTATCAAAACTGAATCGCATCTACACGGACTTGCCGCCTGCTCTCCCAGGTGGCGAAGGGCGGCCGTTCGCCCGTCGCCTGGAGGCGGCTGTGGCAGCGTGCGAGGGGCAGGTCGCAGAACGCAGCCGCCGACCGGATGTGGTCCTGTTGGACAGTCGGGCAGGAATGCATGATGTCGCTGCTGCAGCGATCACACAGCTTGCGGGACTGGCACTGCTCTTCGTCGTAGATAATCCGCATACGTGGGCTGGCTACGAGATGCTGTTCGAGCAGTGGGAGCGTATTCCGGTCCGAGCGCGAGCGCTGCGTGAGCGACTGAAGATGGTTGCTGCCATGCTTCCGCAGGCCGATGCGGATGAGCGGTTGGCACGGCTCCGCGATCGGGCGCAGGAACTATTTGCGCGAATCTACGACGACGAACAGGGGGCGGATCCAGCGGCATTTAATCCGGCGCCGGATGATGAGGATGCACCGCATTCGCCGATCCCGATCCTCTTCAGTACAGATCTGATTGGGCTCGATGCTGGGAGGACTCGTGACTGGTTGGATCTCCAGCTTATTCAGGCCGCTTATTCCACGTTTCTTTCCCAGGTGGAGCGGCTGGTACCGCCATTCCGAGAGGACGCTTCATGACCCCTGAATTCAATGGTGGTGAAATGAGCGCCGGGGCATATCGTGAGCTCCTCACCACGGCCCCAGGGAATGCTTTTGACGCAGATTCAGACGCCCCAGATCTTCGGCGGCTCTACACGCCGGACAGCCATCGTCTGGCACTGGATCCAGATGTCACAGTTGTCCGCGGGGGTCGGGGCTCCGGTAAAACCGTGTGGTTCAAGGTGCTCAGTGATGATCGATTGCGGGTAATCGCGGCCGAAGCGTACAAGTTGCCACGGCTGAACGGTGTAGTCACAGCCAACGGATTTGGCACCGCGCTCGGCCCAGAATCCTATCCAGGGCCAGCTACCATCCGCAAGATTCTCGATTCCGATGTTGACCCGGCAGAAATTTGGACTGCTGTCGTCCTGGTTGCGCTCAACGTCGAGCAGATCTTGACGATCAAGGGCTGGGAGCACAGGGTGGCCTGGGCGCGCAACAATCCCGAGGCCTACGAGGTGGCACTCTGGGAAGCGGACCAGAAAGCCGGTGCAGAGCGCGTCATCCAGCTACTGCTCTTCGATGGTCTTGATCACCTGCACAGCGATCGCGGAATTGCAGACCAGATGGTTTCCGGGCTACTTAAAACTGCCCTCGGGCTTCGTCTGGCGACCCAGAATATTCGCGCCAAGGTATTTATTCGCCCTGACATGTATGAGAGTGCATCGCGCAACTTTGCAGATGCCTCCAAGCTGGGCGCTAATGCGGCGGATCTCACCTGGTCAACAGAGAACCTCTATGGTCTGCTCTTTCATCAGCTCGGCAATGGCGAAGGGGAGGCGGCGGCCGCATTCCGACAGGTTTCTGGGTCCTGGCGCGCGGGTCAGAACGGGCGGTTCGTGCCGCCGGTTGACGTGGTCGCCGACTCGCAGCGGCAGGAGGAAATCTTCGTCGGTATGGCAGGCTGGTACATGGGGGCCAATCATCGAAAGGGCTATACGTACACGTGGTTGCCCAACCACCTTCAGGATGGAAATTGGCAGGTAAGCCCCAGGAGCTTCCTTCGGGCCGTCTCGAAGGCTGCAGAGGTAACGCGGGACAGCTTTGCCAGCTATGAGCTGGCGCTCCATTATGATGCAATTCGTCAAGGGGTTCAGGCGGCCTCACAGGTTCGGGTCGACGAAATCAGGGAAGATATCCGTTGGGCAGCTATTGCCGGTGAGATGCTCTCGGGTCAGCAAGTACCGATCGATGCCGGAACCGTTGTGGCCTGCTGGAGGGAGGGCGACTTGGTGGGTAAACTTGAAGCTCTTCACCCAGATGGATCGGTGGGCAGCGGGCCCAAAAATATGGCGGACCACAAAGGTCTCATTGACCAGTTGGTCGAGCTGGGTGTGATGACTTGGCGTACTACGGGGAAACTTGATCTCCCGGACGTCTACCGGATCGCGTTCGACATCGGCCGTAAGGGCGGAGTCCGTCGTCCAACCCGATGATCCATAGGCGGTGCGCTCGCGGCAGGGGAAGGACCAGGGACGACGAAGCTCGGCAGCGTGGCTGATCTGACGGCCGCATCACTCCCAGGACTTCACCCAGGCACAGGTCGCTGCCGAGATGGGTGCCACCCAGGGGCGGCCTGCCTGCACGCCATTGGAGGCGAGTTGAGGGTAACGGCCACGGTGGGGAAGTTGTCGGTGCGGCTGTGGGTGGACCTGGTGGTCGGGTCGGGGTCGGCGGGAAATCGGGTGACGGGGCTGGGGGTGGTTGGGCACCATCGGGGGGTTGCCTCATGACTGGAGACGCTGATGTCCACGCTGCGGGTCACCGCCGAGCCGTTGGTCGTGCTGGAGCACGCCGGTGCCGACGCGCTGGAGTTGGCGCAGGTCGGGCTGTATCGCGCGGTGGTCGCCAAGGGGCACTACCGGACCGGGGAGTTCGCCGTCTACATCCCGGAACAGGCGGTACTGCCCCCGGAGTTGATCGAGGAGCTGGGGCTGGTCGGGCGGTTGGCCGGCAGTGCCCGGAACCGGGTCAGGGCGGTGCGGCTGCGGGGTGAGCTGTCGCAGGGGATCGTCTGCCGACCGCGGGCGGTGACCGCGGATCTGGCCGGCGCGCACGCCGAGGGCGTGGACTTCGCCGGACTGCTGGGGATCACCAAGTGGGTACCGCCGGTGCCGGTGTCGATGTCGGGGATGGCCGAGTCGGCCCCGGAGCTGATGCCCTGGATCGACATCGAGAATCTGAAGCGGTACCCGGACGTCTTCGCGCCGGGCGAGCCGGTCGTGGTCTCCGAGAAGATCCACGGCTCGGCCTGCCTCTTCAGCTACCTGGTCGACGGCGGCCGGGCGCTGGTCTCCTCCAAGGGCTTCGGCTCGCGCGGCCAGGCGCTGCGGGAGGAGGAGCGCAACCTGTACTGGCGCGCGGCGCGGGCCTTCGACCTGCCGGGGGTGGCCGCGCGGCTGGCGGCGGACCTCGGCGCGAGCCGGATCGGGATCTTCGGCGAGGTGTTCGGGGCCGGGGTGCAGGACCTGCGCTACGGGGCGGCGGCGGGCACCGCCGGGGCGCCCGGCTACGCGGTCTTCGACGTCTCGGCGGAGATCGGCGGGCAGTCGGTGTGGCTGGACGCGGCCCGGCTGCTCGACGGACTGCTGCCGCTGGTGCCCCGGCTGTGGACCGGTCCGTTCGACGTCGACACGGTACTGGCGCTCGCCCAGGGCACGGAGACGGTGTCCGGACAGGGGCTGCACCTGCGCGAGGGCGTGGTGGTCCGACCGGTGGTGGAGCGGTACAGCGCGGAGCTGGGCGGACGGGCGATCGCCAAGGTGGTCAGCGACGCCTATCTGACCCGCAAGGGCGGCACCGAGTACGAGTGAGCGGGTGTACCGGTCCGGTTTCGGTTTCGGTGGGGGATCCGGCGGTGGGCCGGTGGCGGGGTCCGCAGGATTTCCCGGGGGGATCGGCGCCGGGCGCAGGTCTTCCCGGGACGGCCCCGGGCAGGTGGTCCGGCCAGCGGATATCCAGGTGGGCACGGTGGCGGGGGCGCTTACCCTGGGGACATGAAGATTGGAATTGTGGGTGCCACTGGCCAGGTCGGTGGCGTTGTGCGTCGGATCCTCGTCGAGCGGGACTTCCCGGTGACGGAGCTGCGGCTGTTCGCCTCGGCCCGCTCCGCCGGGCTGGAACTGCCGTGGAAGGACGGGACGGTCGTCGTCGAGGACGCCGACACCGCCGACTACAGCGGTCTCGACATCGTCATCTTCTCGGCCGGTAAGACGGCCTCGCTCGCGCTCGCCCCGAAGGTCGCCGCCGCCGGGGCCGTGGTGATCGACAACTCCTCGGGCTGGCGCTCGCACCCGGAGGTGCCGCTGGTCGTCTCCGAGGTGAACCCGCACGCCGCCGCGAACCGCCCGCTCGGCATCATCGCCAACCCGAACTGCACCACCATGGCGATCATGCCCGCGCTGCGCCCGCTGCACGACGAGGCCGGACTGGTGGCGCTGGTCGCGGCGACCTACCAGGCGGTGTCCGGCAGTGGTCTCAACGGTGTCGCCGAGCTCCAGGGCCAGGTGGACGCGGTCGCCGCCGGGGCCAGCGCGCTCACCCACGACGGCTCGGCGGTGACGTTCCCGGAGCCCAAGCAGTACGTCCGCCCGATCGCGTTCAACGTGCTGCCGCTGGCCGGGTCCATCGTCGACGACGGCCTGAACGAGACCGACGAGGAGCAGAAGCTCCGCAACGAGAGCCGGAAGATCCTGGAGATCCCGGACCTCAAGGTCTCCGGCACCTGTGTCCGGGTGCCGGTGTTCACCGGTCACTCGGTGCAGGTCAACGCCCGCTTCGCGAACCCGATCAGCCCGGAGCGGGCCCGCGAGCTGCTGGCCGCGGCGCCCGGCGTGGAGCTCTCGGAGATCCCGACCCCGCTCCAGGCCGCCGGTCGCGACCCGGCGTACGTGGGCCGGATCCGCGCGGACGAGACGGTGGACAACGGGCTCGCGCTGTTCGTCTCCAACGACAACCTGCGCAAGGGCGCCGCGCTGAACGCGGTGCAGATCGCCGAGCTGGTCGCGGCCGAGCTGCTGGACGCCGTTCCGGCGACGTAGCGGCACGGCCGACCGGCGCGGCCGACGGGCGCGGTGACGGAGTGACGGAGTGACGGCGGTGCGAGGGGGCCGGGGCGGGTCAGTCCGCTTCGGCCTCCTCGCTGAGCGCGTCGAGGTCGTGGCCCCTCGCGGCCTCGGCCTCGATCTCGTCGGCGTTCGGCAGGAACCGCGAGCGGGGGCGGGCGCGGGGCGCCGGGACGGTGCCGCTGCTCCAGCCCGGGCTGGAGAAGTCCGGCCGGGAGTAGCCGGGGCTGCTGAAGTGCGGCTCCGACTGCGAGGCCGACTGCGGCTCCGCCGGTGACGTCGACTGCGGCTCCGCCGGTGACTCGGGGCCCGGCTCCGACCGCGGTCCGGGGTCGGGGTCGGGGCCGGTCTCGTCGCCGAGTTCGTCGGCCGCCGTCGACTCCAGCCCGTCCGGCCCCGGGCTGGTGAAGCCCGGGCTGCTGAAGTGCGGTTCGGACTGCGGGTCGGGGCCCAGCTCCTGGCCCTGCTCGCCGCTGATCCGCTCGGAGCCGGGGCTGGTGAAGCCGGGGCTGGAGTAGCCCAGCTTGGGCTTGGCCCGGACCAGGCTGATCCCGTCCGAACGCGCCGCCGCGCCGTACCCGGCGGCCACCGGCAGCGGCGGGCCCGCCTGCTCCAGCAGGTAGGGCAGCAGTGCCTGGTCGCGCAGCGCAGTCCGCCAGCTGTCCCGGGCCCTGGCCAGCTCCGTGTACAGGTCGGGGCTCTGACCGGACGGCGGGTCGGCGGCGTCGCGGGCGGCGGTGAGCAGCAGCCCGATGATGTCCACCACGATCGCGACGGCGCAGACCACGGCCCCGACGAACCCGGCGGTGATCAGCGGCTGGCCCAGCGAGGCGTGTTCGGCCCGCAGCAGGAAGCCGAGCAGCAGCATCACGATCGCGCTGAGCCCGGACAGGATCGGCAGCAGCACCGCTATCAGCGGCACCCAGCCCGCGCGTTCGGCGGCGTCCAGCGGGCTGTCCGGGGCCTGCCACTGGGCCGGGTCGTCACCGCCGAGGCGGTCCAGGTCGGGCCCGGCGGCGCTGCCGCGCACCTGTTCGCGGACCTCGCGGTAGTAGTCGTACTCGGACCGGGCCCCGGCGGCGATGGCGGCGCGGTCGCGCAGGGCGAGGCCGTGCAGCCGGTCCGGTGCCGGTGCGCCGGGCGCGCGGCGCAGAGCTTGGCGTATCTCGTCGTGCTGGAGCAGTTCTTCGAGGATGCGCTCGAAATCCGGGGCGTCCTCGGCCTGAAGGTATGGAGCACTGTCCATGAGTCTCTACCTACTCCCCCGAAGGCTCCGTCAGGGGCTTCTGCCTCCGATGGTAGGGGGAGGGACTGACACGGTGACAGATTGTTTCCAGAATTTCGGTGCCTGCTGGTGCTGCTGATGCCTCCGGTATATGCCGGATGCCGACCTGGCGCCGGGGCGCAGGTCCGGCCGCAGGTGGGCGGGGGTGCCGGGGCCGGAGGATTGAGGGCGCGCAGGAGCGGCACGCGCGCCGCCCGGGTCGGGCCGGTGCCGCCCGGGCGTCGGGTCAGTTGAGGGGGAGCCGGGCCACCAGCAGTCGCCCCTGTCCCTCCATGGTGACTCCGCCGTCCATGGCGACGGCCAGGCCGTCGGCGTAGACGTGCGGTCCGGTGACCGGCTGGCCGGAGGCGCCGGACGGTCCGTCCTCGCTCTGGGCGTCGCCGATCAGGTAGGGGATCGGGCTGTGGCCGTGGACGATCCGCTGCCCGCCGTAGGTGTCGAGCAGTTCCCGGCAGGCCATCGCTCCGGCGTCGCCACGGAAGGCGAACCGCTTGGTCATCCGGCGGAAGCAGTCCCACCAGTCGTCGGCCTCGTCGCCCTGCAGCACGTCGTGGATGGCGTCGTTGACGGCGTCCACGGAGTCGCCGTACTCCAGGTAGGCGGTGGTGTCGGAGTGGATCAGCAGGTGGTCGTCCTCGACCGCCATCGCCGGGAGCCGGGAGAGCCAGGTGACGTGGTGGTCCTCCAGCCGGTCCATGTCGCTCGGCTGGCCGCCGTTGAGCCGCCAGGCGGCGAGGAAGGAGGCGGTTCCGGCGGTGGACTGGACGGCCTGGTCGCCGTAGCGGTCGGCGCCGAGCAGCAGCAGCTCGTGATTGCCCATCAGCGCCCGGCAGTAGCCGCCGGCCGCGGCGGCCTCCGGGGCCAGGTTCATCACCAGGTCGATCACGCCGATGCCGTCCGGGCCCCGGTCGGTGAAGTCGCCGAGGAACCAGATCCGGGCCGGACCGGCGGCCCAGTGCCCGTCGGCGTCGATGATGCCCGCCTGGTGCAGGGCGTCCAGCAGCGCCTGGAGGTAGCCGTGGACGTCGCCGACCACGTACAGCGGGCCGGGGCCCTCGCTCTCGGCGGTGCTCGGGGCGGCCGGGGCGGGTGCCGGTCCCGGCTCGGCCATGGTGGCGTGGGCGAAGGCGACCGGCGCGGACAGCGGCGCGCCCAGCGGGATGGTCGGCGGGTCCACCGGTCCGGGCAGGTAGGCCGGGGGGGCGAAGACCGGGCTGCCGTGGAACGCGGGCGGCTCGGCCGGATAGCCGGGCGCGCCGTCGTAGGAGGGCCCGGCCGGGTACCCGGCGGCCTCCTCGGCCGCGCGCGGCGGCGGGGAGAAGAAGTCGTACGACGTGGACCCGTCGCCGTTGACCCCTGGCTGCTGAGGGTCCAGGGGCGCACGGGGGCCTGGGTCCGGCAGCTCAGGCTGGGCGAAGGGGTCCACCGGTGTCATTCGACCATCATAGGAAGCCCCAGTTCGCGGTGTACGCACCTGGGCGGGATCAATCCAGCCGAGGCTGTCGGTCATGAGCGTCGATGGCGAGCATATGTGGTGGTTTCTCCGGTTTCCAGGGCCCTCTGGTCGGTGGTCAGGCCTCGCCGGGGAGCCTCGGCGGACTGACGGTGGTGCGGGTCGGACGGCGTTGCGAGGAGCCGCGGACGATGAGTTCGGTCGGCATGAGCTGTCCGGAGGAGCCGTCAGCCGGGAGCGCCGCGCCCTCGATCGCGTCGATCAGCAGGTTGACCACGGTGGTGCCGATCCGCTGCGGCTTCAGCGACAGGGTGGTCACCGGCGGCTCGGTGGTCGCGTAGACGTCGCTCTCGCTACAGCAGACCAGCAGCAGGTCCTCCGGGACCCGCAGGCTGTAGCGGCGGGCGGCGGCCAGCAGGTCGGTGCCGTTGGGGTCGAACAGGCCGTAGACGGCGTCCGGCCGGTCCGGACGGGCGAGCAGCCGGTCGGCGGCGACGGCGCCGGCGCACGGGTCGTGCGCCGGGTACGCCTCGCACAGCGGCTCCTGCCGGACCCGGCGGCACCAGCCGAGGTAGGCCTCGGTGCTGAGCCGGGTGTAGGTGTCGGTGCTGGTTCCGGTGAGCAGGCCGATCCGGCGGGCCCCGGCCTCGGCGAGGTGTTCCAGGATGCCGAGCACCGCGCTGCCGTGGTCGTTGTCCACCCAGGCGGTGACCGGGCAGTTCCCGGGGCGGCCGTCGCTGACCACCGGCAGGCCCTGCCGGTAGAGCTCGGCGACCATCGGATCGTGGTCGGACGGGTCGATCACCACCGTGCCGTCCAGCGCGACGTTGCTCCACACGTCGTGCCGGGAGGTCGCGGGCAGGACGACCAGGGCGTAGCCCCGGTTCAGCGCGGCGGAGGTGGCAGCCCGGGCCATCTCCGCGAAGTAGGCGAACTCCGTGAAAGTGAAGGGCTCCTGGCCGTAGGTTGTGACGGTCAGTCCGATCAGGCCGGAGCGACCCGTGCGAAGGGTGCGCGCGGCGGCGGAGGGACGGTACCCGAGGCGTTCCGCGACTTCGCGGACCTTGCTGCGGGTTTCGTCCGGGAGGCGGCCCTTGCCGTTCAGGGCGTCGGAGACGGTGGTGATGGACACCCCCGCCGCGGCGGCGACGTCCCTGATCCCGGCGCGTTCCAGCCGCCGGGCGTGGGGTGGTCGCCGGCCGCTCTGGTTGGCTGCTGCTGCTGTCATGTCGAACCGATCGTATGGCTCCGCACCGTCATTTGGGGATGTTCTGGGCTAGTTGCCCGGAGATACGTTTCTCCATGAGCATTTATGGTCTTTATCCTTAGCTGCGGGACGATTTGGGGTCGGCCGCCTACGTTTTGTGCATGTCTCGCGGCCGCCGCCGAGGAACGCCCAGGCCGGTCCGGTGGCCACATGTCACTCTCACGGGTGAGTAATCGCCGATCGGCTCGTATGGTGATCCAGACCGACAGCGACGACGGCACGACGTGGAGGACGACCCCGGTGAGCGACAACGACCAGGACCAGGTGGGTGGACGGCCGAGCGGCCCGCGGCTGAGCGGCAACCTGCGGGGCATTCCGCTGTACAAGCCGGGCAAGCCCGCCCAGGGCGCCGACGGCCGTCCCGCCTACAAGCTGTCCTCCAACGAGAACCCGTACCCGCCGCTGCCCGGCGTGGTCGAGGCGGCGGTCGCCGCCGCCGGGAGCCTCAACCGCTACCCGGAC
Source organism: Streptacidiphilus sp. P02-A3a (assembly GCF_014084105.1). Classification (GTDB taxonomy): domain Bacteria; phylum Actinomycetota; class Actinomycetes; order Streptomycetales; family Streptomycetaceae; genus Streptacidiphilus. Next base: position 85,559 of record NZ_CP048289.1, read on the forward strand.
CTGGGCTGCACCGGGCTCGTCGCCGAACTGGCGGCCCGCCTCGGCGTGCCGGAGTCGCACATCGCCACCGGCACCGGCTCGGTCGGCGTGGCCCAGTCGCTGATCCACTCCACCGCGGGACCCGGCGACGAGGTGGTCTACGCCTGGCGCTCGTTCGAGGCGTACCCGATCATCGTCCAGGTCAACGGCGCGACCTCGGTCCAGGTGCCGCTGACCGCCGACGGCGGGCACGACCTGGACGCGATGCTGGCGGCGGTCACCGACCGCACCCGGCTGATCTTCGTCTGCAACCCGAACAACCCCACCGGCACCGTGGTCCACCGCGCGGAGCTGGAGCGCTTCCTGGACGCGGTGCCCGCCGACGTCCTGGTGGTGCTGGACGAGGCCTACAACGAGTTCGTCCGCGACCCCGAGGTGCCGGACGGCATCGAGCTGTACCGGGACCGGCCGAACGTCTGCGTGCTGCGCACCTTCTCCAAGGCGTACGGGCTGGCCGGGCTGCGGGTCGGCTTCGCGGTGGGGCACGAGCCGGTCGCCGAGGCGCTGCGGCAGACCGCCGTGCCCTTCGGCGTCAGCCAGCTCGCCCAGGACGCGGCGGTGGCCTCGCTGCGCGCCGAGAAGGCGCTGCTGGAGCGGGTGGACGCGCTGGTGGCGGAGCGCGCCCGGGTGGTCGCGGCGCTGGTCGCGCAGGGCTGGACGCCGAACGAGACCCAGGCCAACTTCGTCTGGCTGCCACTGGGGGAGCGCACCTCGGACTTCGCGGCGGCCTGCGCCGCGGCCGGGGTCGTGGTCCGGCCGTTCCCGGGCGACGGGGTGCGGGTGACCATCGGCGAGACCGAGGGCAACGACCTGTTCCTGGAGGCGGCGGAACGATTCCGCAAGGAGTCCTGACCGCTCGGGGCCCCGTCCGGCGGCTCCCGGTGGGCTCGCAAGTCCCTGGGAGTTCGCTGTGATTTCGGAGCCGCCCGGGCGCGGCCGCGGGCGGCTCGGGCCCGTGGCCACGGCCCGGGCCTCGGTGGATGGGGGTGCGGCCGGGACCCGGCTGCCAGCGAGCTCCCAGATTCCTCCCAGGGCTTCGTCCGGGGAGGCGATCACCATGTGTCGCTATGAAGGTGCTCCCACAGCGGCGCAGGGCCGCTCTGCTGAACTCCGTTCTCGCCGTGCTGCTCGTCGCCGGTTCCGGAGCGGCCTACGCCGCCGTGAACACCTCGACCAGCAGCAGCAGTACGGGCAAGACCAACACCACCACGTACACGGTCGCCCAGGGCATGGTGCTGGCGACGGTCACCGGCAGCGGGTCCCTGTACTCGCCGAGTGACGCGGGCGTGAACTTCACCACCGGCGGCACGGTCACCGAGGTCGACGTCAAGCCCGGGCAGACGGTGACCAAGGGCGAGGTGCTGGCCAAGGTCGACCCGACCGCGGCCAACGAGACGCTCAGCGCCGACCAGGCCACGCTGACCGCCGCGCAGGCGAACCTGAACCAGGTCGAGAACCCGACCGCGACCACCGTCAACGGGGTCAGCACCACGCCCACCGTCAGCGCCTCGCAGCTGACCCAGGCCGAGGCCCAGGTGACCAGCGCGCAGAACGCGGTCACCGCCGCCCAGGCCGCGGTGGCCGGGACGGTGCTGACGGCGCCGATCTCGGGCACGGTCAACTCGGTGTCCGGCGCGGTCGACAGCACCGTCTCCGGCGGCGGCGCCAGCACCACCGCCAGCTCGGCGGGCAGCGCCCCGACCGGGTTCGTGGTGATCACCAATCCGACCGGGATGGAGGTCACCGCCGACTTCGCCGAGGCCGACGCGCTCAAGCTGCAGGCCGGGCAGGGCGCCTCGGTCACCCTGAACGCCAGTGGCGCGCAGCTCAACGCCAAGGTGCTGTCGGTCAGTTCGCTGCCGGTCAGCAGCTCCTCCGGGATCAGCTCCAGCGGCACCGTCGAGTACTCGGCGGTGCTGTCGATCACCAGCAGCACCAGCAACCTGCGAACCGGTCTGAGCGCGAGTGTTTCGGTGCTGACCGGTGAGGTGGACAATGCCCTGTACCTGCCGACGGCGGCGCTCACCGGAACGGGCACGACCCGACTGGCGACCGTGGTCGAGGCGGACGGCACGACCAAGTCGCAGAGTGTCACGGTGGGCCTCGCCGGGGACACCGACGTACAGATCCTCAGCGGGCTGACCGACGGGGAGAAGGTGCAGGTGACGGTGGCCACGACCAGCGGTGGGTTCGGCGCGGGCGGCTTCGGCGGGCGTACCGGCGGCGGCGGCTTCGGCGGCGGCGCGGGCGGCTTCGGCGGCGGCGCCCGCGGCAGCGGGGGTGGCCGGGGATGACGCCCCGCTGGCCGTCGCTGACCCGAAGAGGCGCGACGGCAGCGGGAGAGCCGGGCGGCGGGGACGAGTCCTCGGCCGCCCGGCCCCGTACCGCCGCGCCGGTACCACCCCCGGTGGTCGAGCTGCGGCGGGTGGTGAAGACCTACGGCCTCGGCGACGCCGAGGTGCACGCCCTGTGCGGCCCGTCGGACCCGGACGGCGGCCCGGCCCCCGGCGTGGACCTGGCCATCCGCACCGGTGACTTCGTCGCGATCATGGGCAGCTCGGGTTCCGGCAAGTCGACGCTGATGAACATCCTCGGCTGCCTGGACGCGCCGACCTCCGGCCGCTACCTGCTGGACGGGATCGACGTCGGCCACCTGGACGAGCACCAGCTGTCGCTGGTCCGCAACCGCAAGATCGGCTTCGTCTTCCAGTCGTTCAACCTGGTGCCCCGGATGACCGCCGTCGAGCAGGTCGAACTGCCGCTGGCGTACGCCGGGGTGAAGTCCGAGCAGCGCCGCCGTCGGGCGCTGGCGGCGCTGACCATGGTCGGCATGCTGGACCGGGCCGAGCACCGGCCGAACGAGCTGTCCGGCGGCCAGCAGCAGCGGATCGCGGTGGCCAGGGCGCTGGTGATGGCCCCGGCGATGCTGCTGGCGGACGAGCCGACCGGGAACCTGGACAGCCGCAGCACCGACGAGCTGCTGGCGATCGTGGACCGGCTGAACGCGGTGGGCCGCACGGTGGTGCTGATCACCCACGAGGACGAGGTGGCCCGGCACGCCAAGCGCGTGGTCCGGCTGGTCGACGGGCGGATCGTCTCCGACGTCCGGCAGGCCCCGCTGGCCGGACCGCCCCCGGCGCTGATCGACGAGGCCGGGTTCGCCGAGCACTCGCTGCACGTCCAGCGGGACGACGGCTGAGCGGCGGCTGACCGCACCGAGCGGGCGCCGACGGCGAGGGGCGGTACCGGAAGTCCGGTACCGCCCCTCGGTGTCGCTTCCGGTCAGGCGCTGGGGGAGGCCCCGGCCCCCGGGCCCTTCGAGCCGCGGGTGGGCAGCAGCGCGTCGCAGACCTTGTACGCGGCGACGGTCTTGGGGTCGGTGCTGGTGCTCAGCGAGCGGACCTGCTGGTCGGTCACCGTCACCCCGTTGGACTTCATGCAGCCGATGAAGGCCACCAGCGCGGAGCTGCCGCCCGCGCCACCGCCGCCGAAGCCGCCCTTGGGCGCCAGCGAGGCGCAGGCCTTGGCCGCCGCCGCCATGGTCGGGTTGGCCGAGGCGCCGCCGCCGAAGCCGAACCCGCCGCCGCCGTAGCCGCCCCCGTACCCGCCGCTGTGGCTGCCACTGGGGCGGTCACTCGGACGCCCGCTCGGACGCCCGCTGAAGTGCCCGCTGGGCATGGTGACGCCGTGCTGGCTCAGGCAGGTCCGGTACGCCGTGAACTGCGAGGAGCCACTGGAGCTCGCGCCGGCGGCCGGGGTGCTGCTGGAGGAGGCACTGGCGGTGGAGCTGGAGGAGCAGCCGGTGAGCAGCACTGCTCCGGACACGAGGACGCCGGCGGCGATCAGCCCCCGGTGGGCCGTCGTCCTGCGAATGGTTCGGATCATGACCGGTGGTTCCTCCGTACGGTTGCGGGATGGCTGGGGTGCCGTGGTGGTGGGTACGGGGAGCACACCACCACTAGGGGAAGACCCAACCGCACAGGGGTGGAGGTGCCCTGGGCGAACTCTGCGGACTTCCTGTGAGTTGGTGGGCGGCTGCGGTGGCCCGGGTGTCGCCGGGACGGCCGTATGACCGTTTTGCCCGTGTTGATGGATGACTTGGGGTGGTATCGGTCCCAGCGAACTCCCAGATCTGTGTCAGGGTGCGATAGGTCAGCCGGTTCAGGCTGTGGCGCTATGAAGGTGCTTCCACGGCGGCGCAGGGCCGTCCTGTTGAATTCCGTGCTCGGCCTTGTGCTGGTGGCGGGCGCAGGTGCCGCGTACGCGGCGGCGAACGAGGGCAGTACCACCGCCAAGGCCGCGCAGAAGACCGCGACCGTCGCCCAGGGCACGGTGATCGCCACGGTCTCCGGCTCCGGCTCGCTGGTGTCCCCGTCGAACGCCGGTGTCAACTTCGTCACCGGCGGCACGCTGACCGAGGTCGATGTCGCGGCCGGGGACAAGGTGACCGCGGGCGAGGTACTGGCGAAGGTCGACCCGACCGCCGCCAACGAGACCCTGAGCACCGCGCAGGCCACGCTCTCCTCGGCCGAGGCGAACCTGACCAGCGTCGAGGAGGGCAACGCCCCGACCACCAGCGGCAGCGGCTCCAGCGGCGGCTCGGGCGGTTCCGGCAGCGGCGGCAGCGGTTCCGGCTACGGCGGCTCGGGCAACTCCGGTTCGGGCAACTCCGGCTCCGGCAACTCCGGTTCGGGTAACTCCGGCTCGGGCAACTCCGGTTCGGGTAACTCCGGCTCGGGTAACTCCGGCTCCGGCAACTCCGGCTCCGGCAACGGTGGTTCGGACAACGGCAACTCGGGGGCGACGGCCTCGTACTCGCCCCGGCCGAGCAGTAGCGGCAGCAAGCACCCCACCAAGCCCACCGAGCCGGGCGCGTCCGCCTCGGCCACGCACACCACCAGCGCCGGGCCCAGCCCCAGTGCCAGTGCCCCCGCCAGGACCAAGCCCGGTGCCGCCGTGGACGCGCAGCCCGCCTCCTACGTGGAGGACGTCACCGCCAGCGCCACGCCCACGGTGAACCCGGTCGACCTCGCCAACGCCGAGGAGCAGGTCACCGCGGCACAGAACGCCGTCGACGCCGCGCAGCGGGAGGTCGCCGGGACGGTGATCACCGCGCCGGTGGGCGGCACCGTGGCCTCGGTCGCCGGGAAGGTCGGCCAGAGCGTCTCCGGCACCGGTTCGAGCACCGGCTCGGGTTCCGGCACCGGTAGCGGCAGCGGCTCGGGTTCGGGCGGCGGCTCCGGCAGCGGCTCGTCCGCCTCGTCCTCCGCCTCCTCCTCCAGCACCCCCTCCGGGTTCGTGGTGATCACCAACCCGACCGGGATGGAGGTCACCGCCGACTTCTCCGAGGCCGACGCGCTCAAGCTGCAGGCCGGGCAGTCCGCGACGGTCTCGCTGAACGCCGAGGCCGGTTCCAGCCTGGACGCCAAGGTGCTGTCGATCAGTTCGCTCCCGGTGAGCAGCTCCTCCTCCGGCTCCTCCAGCGCGGTGCAGTACGCGGCGCTGCTGGCGATCACCAGCGACACCAGCAACCTGCGCACCGGCCTGTCGGCCAGCGTCCAGGTGACCACCGCCGAGGCCGACAACGCGCTGTACGTGCCGACCAACGCGATCAGCGGGACCGGCGCCAGTTCCACGGTCACCCTGCTCAACGCGGACGGCAGCAGCAGCCGGGTGAACGTGGTGGCGGGCGTCGAGGGCGACACCGAGGTACAGGTCAGCAGCGGGCTCTCGCTCGGTGAGAAGGTCGTCGAGACCCAGGTCTCGGCGGGCGGCAGCAACGGCTTCCCGAGCGGCGCGTTCCCCGGCGGCGCCGGTGGCGGCCGCGGCGGTTCGGGCGTCGGCGCCGGTCTGACGGGCGGTGGCAAGGGATGAGCCACTCCCTCCCGGCGCTGCGCCGGCGCAACACCCGGGTCGAGGCGGCGCGGCCGGCCCCGGAACGCGGCCCGATCCCGGTGATCCGGGTGCAGCGGCTGGTCAAGAGCTACGGCCTGGGCGAGGCCGCGGTGCACGCGCTGTCCGGACCGAAGGACGCCGAGGGCCGCCCGCTGGGCGTGGACCTCAGCATCCACCAGGGCGACTTCGTCGCGATCATGGGCAGTTCGGGCTCCGGCAAGTCGACGCTGATGAACATCCTCGGCTGCCTGGACGCGCCGACCTCGGGCCGCTACCTGCTGGACGGGATCGACGTCGGCGGTCTGGACGAGCACCAGCTGTCGCTGGTCCGCAACCGCAAGATCGGCTTCATCTTCCAGTCGTTCAACCTGGTCCCGCGCACCACCGCGGTCGCCCAGGTGGAGCTGCCGCTGGCGTACGCCGGGGTCAAGTCGGCCGAGCGCCGCCGCCGGGCGATGGCGGCGCTGAGCATGGTCGGTCTGGCCGACCGGGCGGACCACCGGCCGAACGAGTTGTCCGGCGGCCAGCAGCAGCGCGTCGCCGTGGCCCGTGCCCTGGTCAGCGCCCCGGCGATGCTGCTGGCGGACGAGCCGACCGGAAACCTGGACACCCGCAGCACCGACGACGTGCTGGCGATCGTGGACCGGCTGAACGCCTCCGGCCGCACGGTGGTGCTGATCACCCACGAGGACGAGGTGGCCCGGCACGCCAAGCGCGTGGTCCGGCTGGTCGACGGCCAGGTCAAGTCCGATGTGCGGCAGGCGCCGGTCGTCGGACCGCCGCCGGCGCTGCTCGATCCGCTCGAATTCGCCGAGCACTCCCTGCACGCACAGACAGGAGCCCAGGGGTGAACCCGCTCCAGACGCTGCGCTTCGCCGTCGGCGGACTCGCGGCCAACAAGGTCCGTTCCGGACTGACCATGCTCGGCATCCTGATCGGGGTCGCGGCGGTGATCCTGCTGCTCGCCGTCGGCAACGGCTCCGAGCAGGCCGTCGTGAACTCCATCGACGCGCTGGGCACCAACTCGCTGACGGTGACCTCGGGCACGTCCTCGGCCACCTCGACCGCGACCACCGTCCAGCCGCTGACCGTGGCCGACGCCAAGGCGCTGGCCGACACCGCGCAGGCACCGGACATCGCCGGGGTCGCCCCCGAGGTCACCACCTCGCAGACGGCGATCTACAACGGGGTGTCGCACAGCGTCAGTTCGGTGATCGGCACCTACCCGGCCTACTTCGAGGCGTCCAACAGCAAGGTCACCACCGGTGACTACTTCAGCGACGACGACGTGCTCAACTCGCGCAAGGTCTGCGTGATCGGCTCGACCACCGCCGCGGACCTGTTCGGGACGGCCAGCCCGATCGGCAAGGTGATCACCCTGGGCGGCACGCCGTTCACCGTGGTCGGCGAGCTGGCCACCAAGGGCACCAGCACCAGCAGCTTCAACAACCCCGATGACACGGTCATCGCGCCGCTGCCGTCGGTGCAGAACGCCTTCACCGGCTTCGGCTCGCTGAGCCAGATCCTGGTCGAGGCGAAGTCGGCGGCCGACACCACCGACGCGACCAACGAGATCACCACCATCCTGATGGGCACCCACGGGATCAGCAGTTCCTCGGCGGTCGACTTCCAGGTCAGCAGCCAGACCACGCTGCTGGCCACCCGCTCCTCCAGCACCCAGACGCTGACGGTGCTGCTGGGCGCGGTCGCGGCGATCTCGCTGCTGGTCGGCGGGATCGGGATCACCAACATCATGCTGGTCACGGTGACCGAGCGGACCCGGGAGATCGGCATCCGCAAGGCCATCGGGGCGCCCAAGGGCGTGATCATGGGCCAGTTCCTGGCCGAGTCGACGCTGCTGTCACTGATCGGCGGCGGGCTCGGCGTGGTCACGGCGCTGATCGGGTCGCACTTCACCATCGTCGGCATCAAGCCGGTGGTGATCCCGGCCTCGGTCTACGGATCCTTCGGGATCGCCGTCGCCATCGGCCTGTTCTTCGGCAGCTACCCCGCCAACCGCGCGGCCAGCCTGCGCCCGATCGATGCGCTGCGCCATGAGTGACAGCCACCAACTTCCCAGGGAGGATGCGGACATGGCCGCACGCCGTACCGAACTCGCCAAGCCGGAACCCGGGATCGTCCCCGGGCTCCGGGAGGATCCCGCGCTGGAGCCGGAAGTCCTGGAGCCCGAACTCCTGGACGACAGCACCCAGCAGCTGATGATCAGCCCGGAGGACATCCTGGCCGAGCCCCCGGACGCCCGGGACATCGGCGCCGAGCTGGCCGCGCCGCCGCGCCGCAAGCTGCCGTGGCTGTCGCTGCTGCTTGCCGCCGGGGTGATCGCGGCCGGGGCGTTCGCGGGCGGCGCCCTGGTGGAGAAGAACAACAACAGCGGCTCCGGCAACGCGGCCTCGGCCTTCGCCAAGCTGCGCTCCGGCGCGGGCGGCACCGGGGCCACCGGCAGCGGCCGGACCGGCGGTGCCGGGGCCGCCACCGGCTCGGGTGCGGGCGGCTACGGCGGTTTCGGCGGCTTCGGCGGGGCGGGCGGCGCGAGCGGCGGCGCGACCACCGGTACGGTGAAGCTGGTCGACGGCAACACCATCTACGTGACCAACAGCTCCGGCAACATCGTCAAGATCACCACCGGCAGCTCCACCACCGTCAGCATCGCCCAGAGCGGCACCGTCAGCCAGATCCAGCCGGGTCAGACGGTCACCGTCAAGGGCACCACCGACTCCTCCGGCAACGTCACCGCCAGCAGCGTCACCGAGGGCGGCAGCACCGGTACCGGCACCGGAGCCGCGGGCTGAGGATTCGCACAGCTGACACTCATGTCTTCTTCATCTGGGACGCGTACGTTCCGATAACTCCCTCATCCTTACTATCGGGGCCGAACACATGGACACCACCGAAGCCAGCCTGTTGGTCGTCGACGACGAGCCCAACATCCGGGAACTGCTGTCCGCGTCGCTGCGGTTCGCGGGTTTCCGGGTGTCCTCCGCAGCCTCGGGCGCGGAAGCGGTCACGGCGGTCGCCCGGGACCGTCCCGACCTGGTCGTGCTCGACGTGATGCTGCCGGACATGGACGGCTTCGCGGTCGTCCGCCGGTTGCGGGACGACTCCGGCACGGCCACCAGGGGCGCCGAGCGGGACCGGATCCCGGTGATCTTCCTGACCGCCAAGGACGGCGTCGACGACAAGATCAGCGGGCTCACCGCGGGCGGCGACGACTACGTCACCAAGCCCTTCAGCCTGGAGGAGCTGATCGCCCGGATCCGGGCGATCCTGCGCCGCACCGGCGGCGTCGCCGACGAGGACCACCTGATCGTCGGCGACCTGGAGCTCGACCCGGTCGGCCACCAGGTGCACCGGGCCGGCCGCCCGGTGTCGCTGTCGCCCACCGAGTTCAAGCTGCTTGAGTACCTGATGAACAACACCGGCCGGGTGGTGTCCAAGATGCAGATCCTGGACCACGTGTGGGCCTACGACTTCGGCGGCGATCTCAGCATCGTCGAGTCGTACATCTCCTACCTGCGCCGCAAGGTCGACTCCGGGGCCAACGGCCTGCCCAAGCTGATCCACACGGTGCGCGGCATCGGCTATGTACTCCGCCGACCTGCCGCGTAGCGGCCCGCAGACGGCCGCGGACCGTCTGCGGGGCCTCTACCTGCGGCTGCGCCGGGTCCGTTTCTCCTCCTTCTCGCTGCGGCTGCGGCTGCTGTGCCTGGCGGTCGCGCTGGTCGTGGTGGGCCTGGTGGTCAGCGACGCGCTGGTGCTGACCACGCTGCGGAGCCAGCTGGTGGCCCGGGTGGACAAGCAGATCACCGGGATGGCCCGGGCCGGGCGCATCCCGGTGATGCCGCACGCCGGCTTCAGCTGGGCGTCCAGCACCTTCGTGGGCGCCGCGCAGTCCAACGGCTCCGGCCCGGTCGCGGTCAGCTGGAGCGGCGGGGCCGCCGGCCAGGACCGTCCCGACCTGGCCTCGATGACCTTCGCGCAGCTCAACGCGCACGCCGGGAGCGATCCCTTCACCTTCGGGCACTGGCGGCTGCTGGTGGAGACCGCCGAGCCCAACACCGACGTGGTCTTCGTCGGCAGCCTGACCGAGGCCAATGAGACCATCGGCAACCTCACCGACGGCTTCTGGGTGATCGGGATGGTGGTGCTGCTGCTGGTGACCGGCGTCGGCTGGTTCGCGGTCCGGGCCGGGCTGAAGCCGCTGGAGCAGATCGAGACCACGGCCACCGAGATCGCGGCCGGGCACCCGCTGTCCAACCGGATGCCCGAGGCCTCGCACCGGACCGAGGTCGGCCGGCTGTCCAACTCGCTGAACTCGATGCTGGAGCAGATCGAGACGGCCTTCGCCGCCCGCGCCGCCTCGGAGAACCGGATGCGGGCCTTCGTCGCGGACGCCAGCCACGAGCTGCGCACCCCGCTCGCGGGCATCCGCGGCTTCGCCGAGCTCTACCGGATGGGCGCGCTCAGCGAGGACGCCGACATCAAGCGCACCATGGCCAGGATCGAGAGCGAGGCGGTCCGCATGGGCGGCCTGGTCGAGGACCTGCTGATGCTGGCCCGGCTGGACGAGCAGCGGCCGATCGAGCTGGCCCCGATGGACCTGCGCACCCTGGCCGCCGACGCGCTGCACGACACCACCGCGCTGGACCCGACCCGTCCGGTCTCGCTGACCGGCCCCGGCGGCGCCACCGCGCCCTCGGCCGCGCTGGTCCTCGGCGACGAGGCACGGCTGCGGCAGGTGGTGACCAACCTGGTCGGCAACGCGGTCCGGCACACTCCGCCCGGCACCCCGGTACGCATCGGCGTGGGCACGGTGGACGGCCACGGCGTGATCGAGGTCGCCGACCAGGGCCCGGGGCTGACCCCGGAGCAGGCGACCCGGGTGTTCGAGCGCTTCTACCGGGTGGACGCCTCCCGCAGTCGGCAGGAGGGCGGCGGCGCGGGTCTGGGCCTGGCCATCGTCTCCGCTCTGGTCGCCGCGCACAGCGGTGACGTCGAGGTGGAGAGCCGCCCGGGTTCCGGCGCGCTGTTCCGCGTGAGACTACCCGTCAACTAGCCGCTCTCTCCGCTGTCCTCCGCCGTCTGCGCTGGTCGCAGGTGTGGCGGAGGACACGCACGTTCTGGCATCGAGCACTCCTCCGCGTGCGCCAGAATATCTTGTGAAAGTGTTCACATTCACGAGCGCTCGACAGCGCGTGCTCGTGCGGTGACTACGTGGCATGCACAGTCTCAGCGGAGGCGGCGACGTGAATCTCGCTCTGGCTTCGGACACGGTGGCCCGGCTGCAATTCGGCGCGACCACCGTCTACCACTTCCTGTTCGTCCCGCTCACGATCGCGCTCGCGGCCATCACGGCCGGCCTGGAGACCGGGTACGTGCGGACCGGCAAGGAGAAGTACTTCCACGCCACCAAGTTCTGGGGAAAGCTCTTCCTGATCAACATGGCCCTCGGCGTGGCCACCGGGATCGTCCAGGAGTTCCAGTTCGGGATGAACTGGTCGCAGTACTCCCGCTTCGTCGGGGACGTCTTCGGCGCCCCGCTGGCGATGGAGGCCCTGCTCGCGTTCTTCTTCGAGTCCACCTTCATCGGACTGTGGATCTTCGGCTGGGACAAGCTGCCGAAGCGGATCCACTGCGCCTGCATGTGGATGGTCGCCATCGGGACCGTGCTCTCCGCGTACTTCATCCTCTCCGCCAACTCCTGGATGCAGCACCCGGTCGGCTACCGGGTCAACCAGGCCACCGGCAAGGCCCAGCTGACCAGCATCACCGACGTGCTGTTCCAGAACACCACCATCGTGGTGGTGCTGCACACCCTCACCGCCGCCTTCCTGACCGGCGCCGCCTTCGTGGTCGGCATCTCCTGCTACCACCTGCGGAAGACCAAGCGGATGCAGGACAAGGGGCTGCCGGTCGACCGCAAGAAGACCGCCGCCATGCGCACCTCGCTGCGGCTCGGGCTGGTGCTCGCGGTGGTCTCCGGCCTCGGCGTCGCGATCACCGGCGACACCCTGGGCAAGGTCATGTTCGAGCAGCAGCCGATGAAGATGGCCTCCGCCGAGGCGCTGTGGGAGACCGCCGCGCCCGCGCCCTTCTCGGTGTTCGCGATAGGGGACGTCGCCAAGGGCGACAACTCGGTCGAGCTGTCGATCCCCGGCCTGCTCTCCTTCCTGGCGCACAGCAACTTCACCGAGGCCGTGCCCGGCATCAACAACGTCGCCGCGGCCGAGGCCGCCAGGTACGGCGGCAAGCCCGCCGACTACATCCCCAACATCTTCGTCACCTTCTGGGGCTTCCGGCTGATGATCGGCTTCGGGATGACCTCCTTCGTCTGCGGTATCGCCGGGCTCTGGCTCACCCGCAAGAAGCGCTGGCTGGCCCCGGAACGACGCACCGGCGACGACGAGGTGCCGCCGCTGATGCTCACCAGGAACCGCGAACTCGGCCCCTTCCTCACCACGTGGGGCTGGCGCTGCGGGATCCTCACCCTCGGCTTCCCGCTGATCGCCAACAGCTTCGGCTGGATCTTCACCGAGATGGGGCGTCAGCCCTGGGCCGTCTACGGGCTGATGAAGACCTCCAGCGCGGTCTCCCCCAACGTCTCGGTGACCGTGCAGATCATCGCGCTGAGCGTGTTCATCGCGCTGTACACGGTGCTCGCGGTGGTCGAGGTGCGGCTGATGGTGAAGTACGCCAAGGCGGGCCCGGTCACCAGTGAGCAGCCCCCGGACAAGGACCCGGTGCTGCGCGGTCCCGACGCCGACGCCGACGCCGACAAGCCCCTCGCCTTCGCCTACTGAGCGCCGCGGGCACTCGAGACACCCCGAAGCACCTGAAGCACCTGAAGCACCTGAAGCACCTGAAGCACTGGAGACACTGGAGACCGGCATGTCCCTTCCCGATGTGTGGTTCGTCCTCATCGCCGTCCTGTGGACCGGCTACTTCTTCCTCGAAGGCTTCGACTTCGGCGTCGGCGTGCTCACCAAGCTGCTCGCCCGCGACGAGCCGGAGCGCCGGGTGCTGATCAACACCATCGGCCCGGTCTGGGACGGCAACGAGGTCTGGTTGCTGACCGCCGGCGGCGCGACCTTCGCGGCCTTCCCCGACTGGTACGCCACCCTGTTCAGCGGCTTCTACTTCCCGCTGCTGGTCATCCTGGTCTGCCTGATCCTGCGGGTGGTCGCCTTCGAGTACCGGGCCAAGCGCGACGACGAGCGCTGGAAGCGGAACTGGGAGACGGTCATCTTCTGGACCTCGCTGCTGCCCGCCTTCCTCTGGGGCGTGGCCTTCGCCAACATCGTCCACGGGGTGCCGATCGACCAGCAGAAGAACGTCACCGGCAACCTGCTCACGCTGCTCAACCCGTACGCGCTGCTGGGCGGTTGCACCACGCTGGCGCTGTTCACCTTCCACGGCTCGGTGTTCACCGCGCTGAAGACCCTCGGCGGCATCCGCGAGCGCGCCCGCACCACCGCCACCTGGACCGGACTGGTGGCCGCCGCGCTGGGACTGGCCTTCCTGAGCTGGACCCAGGCCGACCGCGGCGACGGCTGGAGCCTGGCCGCGCTGCTGGTGGCCGTCGCCGCGCTGCTCGCGGCGCTCGGCAGCAACCTGCGCGGACGCGAGGGCTGGGCCTTCGTCTGCTCCGGGGTGACCGTGATCGCGGTGGTGGCGACGCTGTTCCTGGCGCTGTTCCCGGACGTGATGCCGTCCACCACCGACCCGGCCTTCAGCCTCACCGTCAGCAACGCGGCCTCCGGCCACTACTCGCTGACCATCATGACCTGGGTGGCCGGCTTCGCCACCCCGCTGGTGCTGCTCTACCAGGGCTGGACGTACTGGGTGTTCCGCAAGCGGATCGGCGTCCAGCACATCCCCGCCGCGCACTGATTCTCCCGCTGGTCCGAGGGCTTCGAGGAGCTGTTTCACGTGAAACCTGTCGATCCGCGGCTGCTGCGGCACGCCGGAGCCACCCGTGGCTTCCTGCTCGCCTCCGTCCTGCTCGGACTGGCCGGGGCACTGCTGGTGGTCGCCCAGGCCGTACTCGTGGCCACACTGGTGGTCGGCGCCTTCCAGCAGCAGCACGGGCTGCGGCACCTGCTGCCGCAGCTGGGCCTGCTGGCGCTGGTCTCGGCCGGGCGGGCGCTGGTCGCCTGGCTGACCGAGCTGGCCGCGCACCGCGCCGCCGCCGCGGTCAAGTCGCAGCTGCGCGCGGCGCTGCTGGAGCGGGCCACCGGGCTCGGCCCGCGCTGGCTCTCCGACCAGCGCCGCGGCGAGCTGGCCACCCTGGCCACCCGGGGGTGGACGCCCTGGACGACTACTTCGCCCGCTACCTGCCGCAGTTGGCCCTGGCCGTGGTGGTGCCGGTGGTGCTGCTGGCGGTGATCCTGCGTGCCGACTGGCTGTCCGCGCTCACCATCGCCGCGACCCTGCCGCTGATCCCGCTGTTCATGGTGCTGATCGGGATGGCCACGCAGAAGCGGATGGACGACCAGTGGCGGTCGCTGGCCCGGCTGTCGCACCACTTCCTCGACGTGGTCGAGGGGCTGCCCACGCTCAAGGTCTTCGGCCGGGCCAAGGCCCAGGCACGGACCATCCGCAAGGTCACCGACGACTACCGCGCCGGGACCATGCGCACGCTGCGGATCGCCTTCGTCTCCTCCTACACCCTGGAACTGCTGTCCACCCTGTCGGTTGCCCTGGTCGCGGTCAGCATCGGCCTGCGGCTGGTCGACGGCCACCTCTCGCTCTACCTCGGACTGCTGGTGCTGGTGCTCGCCCCCGAGGTGTACACGCCGATCCGGCAGGTCGGCACGCACTACCACGCGAGCGTGGAGGGGCTGAGCGCGGCAGCCGAGATCTTCGAGGTACTGGAGACCCCGCTGCCCGCCACCGGTACCCGGCCGGTGCCCAGCGGCGCGGAGATCACCGTCACCGGGCTCACGGTCACCCACCCGGGCCGGGACACCCCGGCCCTGCGCGACCTCTCGCTGACCCTGCGGCCCGGCCGGGTCACCGCCCTCACCGGCCCCAGCGGCGCGGGCAAGAGCACCCTGCTCACCGCGCTGCTCGGGTTCACCGCCCCCGACCAGGGCGGCATCGACGTCGGCGGGGTGCCGCTGGAGCAACTCGACCCGGCGGCCTGGCACGCGCACATCGCCTGGCTCCCGCAGCAGCCCACACTGTTCGCCGGGACCGTCGCCGAGAACGTCCGGCTCGCCCGTCCGGACGCCGACGACGCCGCCGTCCGCGAGGCGCTGCGCGGCGCCGAGGCCCTGGACTTCGTCCTGGCGCTGCCCGACGGCCTGCGGACCCGGCTCGGCCAGGGCGGCAGTGGGCTCTCCGGCGGCCAGCGGCAGCGACTGGCCCTGGCCCGGGTGTTCCTCGCCGACCGGCCGCTGGTGCTGCTGGACGAACCGACCGCGAACCTGGACGGCGCCAGCGAGGCCGCGATCGTCCGCGCGGTCGGCCGACTGGCGGCCGGGCGGACGGTACTGCTGACCGCGCACCGCCCGGCGCTGCTGGCCCTCGCCGACGAGATCCGGACCGTCCCGCTGCCGCAGCGCCCCGGCCCGCAGCGTCCCGGCCCGCAGTCGGTGGCCGCCGAACCGCAGCTCTCGCCCGGGTCGCGGAGCGCCGCGGTCGCCGAGGAGCCACTGGTGGTCACCGCCGCCGAGACCCGGCCCCGGCTCGGCAGCTCGACCGTGCTCGGCGCGCTCGCCCTCGGCTGCTCCATCGCGCTGCTCGGACTGTCCGGCTGGCTGATCGCCCGCGCCTCGCAGCAGCCGCCGGTGCTCTACCTGATGATGGCGGTCACCGGCGTCCGCACCCTCGGCCTGGGCCGCAGCGCCTTCCGCTACGTCGAGCGGCTGGTCTCCCACAACGCCGTGCTGCGCGCCCTCGGCGCGCTGCGCACCTCCGTCTACGTCCGGCTGGAACGGCTGGCGCCCGCCGCTCTCGGCTTCCGCTCCGGGGACCTGCTCTCCCGGCTGGTCGCCGACGTCGACGCGATGCAGGACCACTACCTGCGCTACCGGCTGCCGCTGCGCTCCGGCCTGGCCGCCGCCGCGCTGACCGCGCTCGCGGTGTGCTGGGTGCTGCCCTCGGCCGGGCTGCTGCTCGCCCTGGGGCTGCTGCTCGCGGGCGTGGCCGTGCCCGCGCTGGCCGTCGCCGTGTCCCGGGGCGCCGAGCGCAGGCAGGCGCCGACCCGGGGCCGACTCACCACCGAGGTGGTGGACGTGCTCTCCGGCACCGCCGAACTCACCGTCGCCGGGGCGCTGCCCGCCCGGCTGGCGGGCATCCGGGCCACCGACGCCGAGCTGCGCCGGCTCAGCGCCCGCTCCGCCGCGACCGCGGGTCTCGGCTCGGGCCTGGTCACCCTGCTCACCGGCCTCACCGCGGCGGGCTGCGCCGCCCTCGGCATCGCCGCCACCGCCGACCACACGGTGCACGGGGTGATGCTCGCGGTGCTCGCGCTGACCCCGCTGGCCGCGTTCGAGGCGGTCGCCGGACTGCCGATGGCCGCGCAGATCCGCGAACGCAGCCTGCGCGCCGCCCAGCGGGTCGCCGAGGTCACCCAGGCCCCGGAACCCGTCACGGAACCGGCCCACCCGTCGGCTGCTCCCGCGGATCCGTTCCCGGTCCGGGTCAGCGGCCTGGCCGCGAGCTGGCCCGGACGCCCGGACGCCGCGCTCGCGGGCGTCAGCCTGGAGCTCGCCCGGGGCCGCCGCACCGCCGTGGTCGGCGCCAGCGGCTCCGGCAAGACCACCCTGGCCATGCTGCTGCTGCGGTTCCTGGACCCGGCGGCCGGTCGGATCACCCTCGGCGGGGTGGACGCCACCGCGCTGGACGGCGACAGCGTCCGCCGGGTCATCGGCCTGTGCGCGCAGGACGCCCACGTCTTCGACAGCTCGTTGCGGGAGAACCTGCGGCTGGCCCGTCCCGACTGCGCGGAGTCGGACCTGTGGGCGGCGCTCGCCGCCGCCCGCCTGGCCGACTGGGCCCGGGGCCTGCCCGACGGTCTGGACACCATGGTCGGCGAGCACGGCGCGCGCCTCTCCGGCGGCCAGCGCCAGCGGCTCGCCCTGGCCCGGGCGCTGCTGGCGGACTTCCCGCTGCTGATCCTGGACGAGCCCGCCGAACACCTGGACCTGGCCACCGCCGACGCGCTCACCGCCGACCTGCTGGCGGCGACCCGGGGCCGCGCCACCCTGCTGATCACCCACCGGCTGGCCGGGCTGGACAGCGTCGACGAGATCGTGGTGCTCGACGCCGGGCGGATCGTCCAGCGCGGCAGCTGGTCGGAGCTGGTGCTGGTGGACGGGCCGCTGCGGCGGATGTGGGAGCGCGAGCGGGCGGCCGACGCGCTGACCGTCCAGCGCTGACCCGCTACGGCTCCAGCCCCCGGACCACCCGCTCGATCACCTCGGCCACCCCGTCCGCGTCGTGGTCGGCCGTGTGGTGCGTGGTCGCCGCCAGCACCAGCGGGTGGGCGTTGGCGACGGCATAGGCGGTGCCCGCCCAGGCCAGCATCGGCAGGTCGTTCGGCATGTCGCCGAAGGCGACCACCTCCGCGGCGGTCACTCCGCGCTCCGCGCACCAGAGCGCGAGCGTGGTCGCCTTGCTCACCCCGGTCGCGCTGATCTCCAGCATCGGGCTGGACCGGGTGATCTCGGCGTGCTGCCCGGCCGCCGCCCGGGCCCGGCGCATGAACTCGTCCGGATCCAGCGTCGGGTGCCTGGCCAGCAGCTTGAACACCTGGTCCCCGGCGGCCGAGGCCAGGATCTCCTCGGCCGGGGCGATCCAGCGCAGGGCCCCGCTGTCGTCCCACATCGGCGAGTCGTACTGGGCCTCGGACGCGAAGCCGTCCGGGTACTCGAACGCGAAGCCCACCCCCGGCAGCTCCGCGCGCAGCGCCGCCACCACGGCCAGCGCGTCCTGGCGCGGCAGTGGGAACGAGGAGACCAGCTCCTTGCGCCGGACGTCGTAGACCGCGCCGCCGTTGGAGCAGATGGCGATCCCGTGCGGCCCGGTGACCGCGCTGACCACCTCCATCCAGCGCGGCGGCCGTCCGGTGACGAACACGATGCACAGCCCCGCCGCCTCGGCCAGGGTCAGCGCGGCCCGGGTCCGCTCGGACACGCTGCCGTCGCTGCGCAGCAGCGTCCCGTCGAGGTCGGTGGCGATGATGCGGGGGCGTACCGCGCTGGCGTGATTCACCCCCTCATCCTCACCCATCCACCCCCCGCCCCGTCACCGGGCACGGCCCGGTCCGGTGCGGGCGGAGATCAGCCGAGTCGGGCCAGGCCCTCGGTGGCGATCCGCTCGAAGACCGCCAGGTCGTTCGCGAAGACCGAGTCGGGGACCGGCCAGTGGATCACCAGCTCGGTGATCCCCAGGTCCCGGTAGGTGCCCGCCCAGTCGACGAAGGCATCCACCGAGGCCAGCGGCTGCTCCGCCGTCGAGCCCTGGAGCAGCACCTTCTCCAGCGTCGCCACGTCGCGGCCCTTGGCCTCGCAGGCCGCGGTCAGCTTCTCGATCTGGCCGGCGACCACCGCGGGCGCCTGCTCCACCGGCACCTCCGCCGGGCCCGTCGGGTCGCCGTAGGTGACCCAGCCCTGCCCGTACTCCGCCGCCAGCCGCAGCCCGCGCGGACCGGTCGCCGCGACGTAGAACGGCAGCCGCGGCTGCTGCACGCAGCCCGGGATGTTCCGTGCCTCCACCGCCGAGTAGTACCCGCCCTCGCGCGTGGTCGCGTCGTTGCGCAGCAGCTCGTCCAGCAGCGGCAGGAACTCCCCGAGCCGGTCCGCCCGCTCCTTCGGCGACCAGGCCTCCTGGCCCATCGCGGTCGCGTCGAACCCCGTCCCGCCGGCCCCGATCCCCAACGTGACCCGTCCGCCGGACACGTCGTCCAGCGTGATCAGCTCCTTCGCCAGGGTCACCGGGTGCCGAAAGTTGGGCGAGGTGACCAGCGTCCCGAGCCGGATCCGCTCGGTGGCGGTGGCGGCGGCGGTGAGGGTCGGCACCGACCCGAACCACGGCTCCTCCCGGAAGGACCGCCACGACAGGTGGTCGTAGGTGTAAGCGGCATGGAACCCCAGCTCCTCGGCCCGCCGCCACACCTTCCGTCCCTCGGACCAGCGATGGATCGGCAGAATCACAGTACTCAGACGCATACCGCCGACCCTATGCCCGCGAAAGTCTGTCGCACATGAGGCATACCGCAGTATGCTTGATTCATGGCTGCTACTACCCGGATCACGGTCACCTTGCCCACTGAACAGGTGGCGGAGCTGAAGAAGCTCACGGACAACGTCTCGGGCTATGTCGCTGAGGCGGTCGCCCGGCAGATCAGGCACCAGTTGCTCGGCGAGGAACTGCGGCGCTACGAGGAGCAGCACGGTGCCTTCACCGAGGAGGAACTCGCCGCCGCGCAGGCAAGGATCTTCGGCTCGGCCGGCTCCGCGAATGCGGCTGACGCCGCGTGAGCGAACGTGTGGAGACCGTGGTGCTGGACTCTCAGGGTGTGTCCGCCTGGATCTCACAGGACCGTGGGGTGCTGGCGATGATCCGCTCCTTCCACTCCATGGCGGCCGACCTGGTGGTCTGTGCCAACACCATCGTGGAGGTCATGCACGCACGAGTGAATACCCCTCGGCTGAATTGGGTGCTCTCGCAGGTCAAGATCGAAGCGGTCACTGAACAGGCCGCACGCGCCTCGGCCGAGTTGCTGAAGCAGACCGGTCTCCATGGTCACAAGTACGCCATCGATGCGACGGTCGCGGAGATGGCCCTGCGCCAGCCGGGACCGGTGGCCATGCTCACCTCGGACGTCGACGACATGGCCAAGCTCTGCGGCACACGCGTCCGCCTCATCTCGATCTGAGCCGAGTGGGACCCAGAACCGTCCAGGCAGGCGTTTCCGCAGCTCAGGACGCGATGGGTGAACGAGGATTGACAGAGGTGACCAGCGTCCCGAGCCGGATGCGCTCGGTGGCGGTGGCGGCGGCGGTGAGGGTCGGCACCGACCCGGGGTCCACGCCGTCCGCGAGTGACAGTCCACCTCAGCCGTCTTCCCTTCTGGAAACCGGAAGGCCAGTGTGCGTTCGACGCCCTGCGGGTACAGATCGAGTTCGAATTCCTGCTGGAGATGCACAGCCGCGATGAGTTCCGGAAGGCTCTCCATCAGCGCGGACAAGTCATAGGGGATGTCGAATTTCCAGTCCTCCTTGCCGAAGCCTCCGATGAGGAACGAGGCGTCGGTGTCAGCCAGGTCGGCGCAACCCCGAATGGCCAGGTACTCGTAGGAGGAGTCATCCTCCAGATGCCCTCGCTCCTCCAAGCGCTCGTCGGTCAGTCGTGTGCTCGTAGGCCTTGCCAGACGGAAGCCGAATCCCATGTACATGCCTCCTCGTTGCCCGGCCAAGGTCTCGTACGGATGGAAATGCTGGCGTCACCGAGGACCGTACGGGACGATGGACTAGCGTCTAGCCACGCCCTAGGAGCCAAGGAGGTGCCGCGTGTCGTACGAGCCCAAGCTGGCTGCCGCGTTGTCGGGAGCGACTCTGCGGCAGCTGTCGCACTGGCGGCGAGGGGGCGGCGAGCGCGGTGCTGTCCTGATTCCTGAGCTTTCGGCATCTCGTCCGATCCTCTACTCCTTTCGCGACGTGGTCGCTCTCCGGACCTGCGTCCGCCTTCGGCAGGAGGCGTCGTTGCAGCGGATCAGGCGCGCGCTGAACACCCTGCGCGAGGGCCTCGACGAACGCGAGCACCTTTCCGCCTACCGCTTGGTAGCAGGTGCTGACACCATCTACCTGGCGGACCCGGACCACGCAGTGGACCTTGTGCGAAGCAAGGGGAATCTGGTCATCGTCGAGATGGTCGACGTGCTCGCGCCCTTCTACCGTGGCGGACGACGAATCCCGGACCTCCTTGAGCCGCGACCGCACGTATCGATCGATCCTGCGGTGCGTGGGGGAGAACCGGTCGTCGAAGGCACACGTATCCCGGCCGCTGAGGTGGCCGCGCTCCTTCGAGACGGTGTGAAGCCTTCGGAGATCAGCGACTACTACCCGGGCGTCACGCCGGAGGCCGCTCTCGACGCGGCGGACTTCGTCGACTATGTCGACAGCTATGCCGATGACGCGGAGATCCGGCAGGCCGCGTCTTGAGGATGCTGTTGGACGAGAATGTGCCGCTCCCCATGGCTCAGATCGTGCGACTGCTTATGAAGCACCAGTCGATCGACCACGTGGCCGAGCTCAAGGGCTGGGCGGGTACGCGGGACATCGACCTCTACGCGCGAGCCGCAGCAGAAGGCTTCCACGTCATCCTCACGAACGACACCAAGCAGCTGAGCCGCCCGCTGGAAGTGGTGGCCATCGCCGAGTCGGGCCTGCATCGCATCGAGTACCGTCAGAACCACAAGCACGGCGGCCTGGTGGGACTCGGCGCCGCCATCGCCACCGTATGCGCCGGCCTGCCCCACGCCCTGTTGGAACTCGACCGGGCCGTCGGTCAGCGACTCATCTCACTCAACGGCGTGGACCCGTCTCAGCAGAACAGACTGCGGATCGTGGACCCGGCTGCTGCTCCACCGAAGTTCTGGCCCTCCACCTTTGCGTGACGGACAACGAGGCAGCGGGGCGCGCACAGGTCGCTGACGCTGATCACAGCTCGGTGGTCTGCGTGAGCCTGAACGGTGGAGCTCCATCAGCAAGCGGCTGCGGCTCTTCGCCTGGCGAGGCCGCGTAGGCGTGACCGCCGGCGGTGTAGA
Organism: Streptacidiphilus sp. P02-A3a; assembly: GCF_014084105.1. Classification (GTDB taxonomy): domain Bacteria; phylum Actinomycetota; class Actinomycetes; order Streptomycetales; family Streptomycetaceae; genus Streptacidiphilus. Next base: position 107,286 of record NZ_CP048289.1, read on the forward strand.
AGGTCAGCCACGGGTTCAGGTCCATCTCCTCACGCGCGAAGCCGATCCATCCTGCTGTCAGTGACCACTTGGCCAGCCAGGGCGGCACAACCTGGACGAGGTCGCACATCGCGTCGTCCACCACAAGGATCCGGGCGAATACACCCCAGCTCGGAGGGCTGCTAGTCGGCTGCCGCAGTACCAGGCTGGTGGCCGGTCCGCCTGCGAGTTCGTCGCCGTCGCCCGAGGGGGCCAGTGCCGGGCCTTCAACGTCGAGGGTTGGATCCTGCGGTACCTGGTCGGATAGGCCGAGGTGGTAGCGCAGTTCCTCGACGAACTCGTCCGGAGTGTCGGGGCGCAGTCTGAGCGACAGCGTCCACTCGTAGTGCAGGCTCATGGGTCGGCATCCAAGCACCTTCGGTGCCCAACCTGCCAAGAGGCGCCGTTCCCGCAGGTCAGGCTGTGATGGGTGAACGAGGATTGACAGAGGTCACCAGCGTAGGTGTAGGCGGCATGGAACCCCAGCTCCTCGGCCCGCCGCCACACCTCCCGCCCCTCGCGCCAGCGGTGGATCGGCGGAATCACAGTGCTCAGTGGCATACCGCCGACCCGACGCGGCCAGTCGCCTCACTTGCGTGACCGGATAGACGGAAGGTGAATTCCATGCACATGCCCTCCCGCTGCTCGGACCAGACGCTACATCGGTCAGGAGTACCAGACCTCGGGGTCGAGGGTGACCGTGGTGTATTCCGCGTAGCCCGTGACGACCAGGTCGTGCAGTCGATCGCGGCGGTGAAGTCGGAGGCGTCGAGCTTGTCCAGCAGGAGAACGAAGTACTGGACGATGGCAGGGCGGTGGCCGGTCTGCTCAACCAGCCCTCGGATCAGACTCCATCTTGATAGGTCATGTATTACACTTCCGCTCATGGACACACAGCGCCCTGGCAGGACCCGAGTCACCAGCGTCTCTCTGCGCGCCGAGACGCTGGAGGCGATCCGCGCACGCGCTGGGAAGCAGGGAGTCTCCTCCTACATTGAGGAGGCCGTGCAACGGCAGCTCCAGCGCGAAGCCATCGACGAGTACATCGCCACCGCCGAAGCCGAACACGGGCCCGTCGATGCGGCCGAAGTGGCAGCTCGGGCCGAGCGTATCCGCGCTCATCACGCCGCCCACCGTGGAGACGCCGCCGGGGTGGACGCCGCGTGAGCGGCACTCTCGTTCTCGACAGCGAGGCACTCTCCAAGCTCTCCCGCCGACACCGGGACATGACCGTGTGGCTGGACGTCGCCCGCACCCTGGACCTCTTGGTTGTGACGAGTGCGGCAACGCTGGTCGAGGCGTGTGATCCCAAGCTGCCGCAGGCGGCGTTCGACCACGCCGTCTCACTGACCAAGGTGCGCCCGGTCACGGAGGAGATCGCACGCGCTGCGAGCAAGCTGCTCGCAGCCGAGGGACTTCACGGCCACACGTACGCCATCGACGCGATGCTTGCCGCTACGGCCCACCTGGAGCACGGGGACGTGACGGTCGTGACCAGCGATGTCGAGGATCTGCGCCAGCTGTGTCACGCCCGCATCGCGGTCGAACAAGTCTGAGTCGCCGTCGGGTCGTTCCAGGCTCAGCTTTGCGTTCCCGCAGGTCGGGCCGTGATGGGTGAACGAGGATTGACCGAGGTGACCAGCGTCCCGAGCCGGATGCGCTCGGTGGTGGTGGCGGCGGGGGTCGGTGCCGACCCCCGCCGCCAGGCCCGCCGACACCGGGGTATGGCCGTGCACACTGGAGCCTGTTGGTCGTGACGAGGGTGGCGACGCTGGTCGAGGTGCGCGATCCCAATACGTCATTGACGCGGTGCTCGCCGCTACGGGTCACCTGGAGCACGGAGATGTGACGGTTGTGACCAGCGATGTCGAGGATTCGCGGCAGCTGTGCCACCCGCGCATCGCGGTCGGACACGTGTGAGCCGCTGACGAGAGAGACGAGGCAGAACCATGTCGACCGCGCCGGTCATTCGTAGTGACGTTCCGGGGTCGTTCGCCTGGGGGGTGTTCCACGAGCGGCATCCCGAGCTCGTACGGCGGGTGCTCGACGCGCTGCCGTACGGGCCGGTGCAGCGGGCGGGGGTGGAGCGGTTGCTGGAGGAGAGCACGACCGGCGTCCTGGAGCCGTTGGCGGCGGACGCGCCGGATGCCGAACAGTGGCGGGAGTGGGGCGCGGGGCTGTGGGGCAGGCCCTGGGGTGAGGCGCCGTTCCTCTGGGCGGAGAGCTACTTCTACCGCCGGTTGCTCGACGCCACCGGCTACTTCCGGCCCGGCGCGTGGCAGGGCGTCGATCCGTTCGCGCCGTTCAAGGCCGCCGAGTTGGCCGGAGCGGCGGTGGACGCCGAACTGACCGCGCTGGGCGGGCTGGACGGCCTGCCGGAGGGGCAGCGGGCGGAGGCGCTGCTGCGGTCCGCGCTCTGGGGCAACCGCGCGGACCTCAGCTTCCAACTCACCGCGGGGGCCGCCGGGTCGAGCGGGTCGGAACTGGTGGCCGACGACAGCGCGTTGTTCTGGGGCACGCTGGAGCGGGCCGAGGGCGGGCGGGTCTGCGTCGTCGCGGACAACGCGGGCCGGGAGCTGCTGCCGGATCTGGTGCTGATCGACCACCTGCTGGCGCGCGGCCTGGCGACGCGGGTCGTGGTCCAGGTGAAGCCCCAGCCCTACTACGTGTCGGACGCGACGATGGCCGACGTCCTCGCCGCGGTGCAGCGGCTGCGCGGCGCGACCGGTGCGGCGGCCGCGGCGGTCGGCCGACGGCTGTGGCGGGCGATGGACCACGGCACGCTGGTGGTCCGCGCGCATCCCTTCCTCTGCGCGCCGCTGCCGTTCCACGACCTGCCCGCCGACCTCCGGGAGGAGTTCACCGGCGCCGAGCTGACTATCCTCAAGGGCGACCTCAACTACCGTCGACTGGTGGGTGATCAGCAGTGGTCGCCGACCACGCCGTTTCCGGCGGCGGGTGGTTTCCGGTCGCCGGTCGCGGCGCTGCGGACGTTGAAGTCGGACGTGGTCGTCGGCCTCGACGCCGCCACCGTCGACCGGCTCGACCGCACCGGGACGCCGTGGCGCACCAACGGGCGCCACGCTGTCGTCCAGGTCGGTCCCGGTGAATCCCGGGCGGGGACGGGAGGTTCGGATACCAATCATGTAAAGAAGTTGTGAGGGCCCTCAGGAAGTGGACATAATCGCAGACCATATGACCTGACGAACCCGCGCGCGTGGCCGCGCCCGGGTTGGTGGTCGTGCGTTGCCCCCGTCCTGCTGACGGTGGGGCGATCAGCCATTCTGTGGGAGTTGTGTATGGGGGCGACTGACCCCGGGGCCGGGCCGTTCGAGGGCGATGTGCGGGCAGCGGAAGCGGATCCGACGGACGGCGGGAGCACGGTACCGCCGCCGGTAACGATGCCGCCGGTGCCGGTGCCGGTGCCGGTGCCGGTGCCGGTGCCGGTGCTACCGCCGGTACCGATGCCGCCGGTGCCGCCCCCGCCGCCGGGGTACCTGGTGGGGCAGGGCTGGACCGGGCCCGGTCCCGGCGCGGCGTTCGCGCCGGTGGCGGTCGCGGAGGGCCGGACGCGGTCACGGGTGGGGCTGTACGTGTCGTTGGCCGTGGTCGGGTTCCTAGGGATCGTCGCCGGGACCGCCGGAACGGTGGTCGCGCTCGGGAGTCCCCGGGGCGCCACGGTCCAGGCCGCCGCGCCGGTGCCGTCCGCCACGCCGAGGCCGTCGGCGACCGCCGCGCCCGCGACTACCGCGCCGGTGGTGGTGCCGACGGTCGCGCCCTCGCCCACGGCGACCGTCCACGGCAGTGTCAGCGACGGTACCCACAGCGGTGACCTGCGGTTCTTCCTGCTGCCGATCCCCGACGGCGGGCAGCCGATCAACGACGCGACCGGCACCCTGGAGAGCCTGAATGCCATCTCGCAGGAGATGGCCTCCCCCAGCCAGGGCCTGAGCGAGCTCAAGAGCTGGAACTGCGGCGGCGGCGCGGTCCGCCAGTACCGCAGCAGCGACGGCACCCTGACGATCCGTACCGAGCTGTTGCAGTTCGCCGACACCGGGGACGCCGGGGGCTGGTTCTCCGGTCTGCACTTCTCCGGCGGCACGGCCTTCTCCATCCCCGGCGTCGACAACACCAACGGCTGGGAGTTCGACCCCAGCGGGGCCGACACCTACGGCCGGATCAGCGGCGTCGGCTACGAGGGCGACGTCACGTTCGAGATCGACATCGACGGCCAGGGCAAGATCGACCACTCGCTGCTGACCCCGCTGATGCGGCGTGAGCAGCAGCTCCTGCGCACCGGTCACTGAGACATATCGCGACGGGGCGGGCGCAGCCCGCGTCCCTCGCTCACCCTGACGTCCCGTGGAGAAACGTTGACCACCGAAGTAGCCGACGCGGTGGCGGTCCAGCCGCCGCAGTCGAAGCCGAGGCGGCGTGGCCGGACCGCGCTGCTGATGGCGGCAGCCGTCGTCCTCGGCGTGTTCGGCGGCGGTGCCGCAGGCTATGCCGTGCAGGACATCCGGCGGCCGACCCCGCTGCCGCCGCTGACCGTGGCCCAGCCCCGGTACCCGGCGGCCAGGACCGCCGCGCCCGCGCTGCCGCCGGACCAGGACGACATGGTGCGCACCGACGGGGACCTGACCAAGCTGCTGGTGCCGACCCCGAGGGGGGCGAGTCTGGCGTACGGGTTCAGCTCGTTCGACACCTGGCAGGACATCGCCAGTTTCGCCGAGGGTTTCACCCAGCCGGGCTCGGAGTTCGGCTGGCTGATGGACCACAGCTTCCGCCGTGCGGCGGCGGCCAGTTGGGACCAGGGCAGTCAGACCTACCTGATCCAGCTGGTGCAGTTCGACCCCGCCGAGGAGTCCAACGCGGTGGCGCTGATCGACGGTGAGGAGACCTACGCCAAGACCTGGGCCACCGGGAGCAGCGTCCCGCTGCCCGGTTCGGACGTCGCCCAGGTCTTCCCCGGGAAGATCCAGCACAGCGCCGACGGCTCGGGCTTCTACGAGGGCGAGGGCTTCGGGGTCCACGGCGACATCGCGGTGGAGGTCTATCTCCAGGACAGCGACGGGCCGGTCAGCGAGCAGACCGTGCAGAGCGTGCTGCAGAACCAGTTGGAGCGACTGTGACCACTGACCCGAGCCAGGCCCGGGCCGAGACCCAGCCGCAGCTCCAGACCCAGCCGCAGCTCCAGGCCCAGCCCGAACCGCAGCCGGAGGCCCGGCCGCAGCCGGAGGCCCGGCCGCAGCCGACGGGCGGGCGGCGGTCCGGGCGTGGCCGCTGGATCGCGTTGGGCGCGGTCGGCGTGCTGGTCGCGGTCGCCTCCGGGGTGGGTATCGGCGAGGCCGTCCTCAGCGACGAGAAGCAGCCCGCGAAGGCCGCCCCGGCGGCCCAGGCCGTGGTCGCCGCGCCCGGTTTCGGCAGCAACCCGGACGGCAGCCACTACGGCTCGCTGAGTGATCTGCTGCTGCCCGTCCCGGACCAGGGCGCCCTGGGCGCGGACGACCCCGCCTTCGGCAACGACACCGTGCTCAGCCCGGCGCAGTACCAGCCGTTCTTCAACGAGGACTTCGGCGACCTGTCCGGCGCCGACCGGGGTCGGCTGAGCGGGCTGCTCGACCTCGGCGGGCTGAGGTCCGCGGCGCTGCGGACCTACCAGGTCACCGACCAGCTCGACGTCGAGATCGGCTTGTTCCAGGTCGCTCCGGGCCGGGTGGTGGCCGGTCCGGCGATCACGCAGGAACTCGCCAACGCCACCGGCTCCTTCGCCGGTACCGGCTCGGTGAGCGGCTTCCCGAAGGCCCGTTGCTACCAGCCGCCGCTGGCCCAGGCCTCCGACCAGCTGGACTACCTGGACTGCGAGGCGGTCGCCGGAGACCTGCTGGTGACCGTGAAGGCCTACGGCTCCGCGCCGATGGACACCTCCACCGTCACCGGGCTGCTTCAGCAGCAGCTCACCCGACTCGGGACCCCGGAGGCCCAGACATGAGCGAACTGACCGGCCCCCCGGCCCCCGTCCCCACGCCGCCGCAGCCGCAGGCACCGCCGCAGCCGCCGCCGGGCGGGTTCCCGGCGACGATGGTGTGGGCGGTTCCGGCGTACCTGCCGCCCGGGCCGCCGCGACCGTGGCGGCGGACCGCGCTGCGCTGGGCCATCGCCGCGGCGGTGTTCCTGGTGGTCGGCGCGGTCACCGCGGCGGTCATGATGGTTCCGGCCCGCACCGACCTGCCCGGGTTGCGGACCCCGAGCGATCACCGCTACACCTTCGCCCCGCTGCGGCTCCCGGAGCTGCCGTCGGGCGCGGCCGGGCCGAACGAGCAGGGCCCGGCCAGCGGCAACCAGACGCACGCCGCCGACCTGCGCCGACTGCTGCTGACCGCGCCGGTCGGGGGGAAGCCGGACCCCGGCTACCCGGGGGCCTCCGGCTGGTACTCGCCGACCGGGTTCGCGGCGAAGTTCAGCGACGGCGACGACCTGCGGAAGCAGTTCGCCGACCACGGGCTGCGCCACATCGCGGCCACCGCCTGGACCGGGCCGGACGGCACCCGCACCGAGATCTACCTGCTGGCCTACCGGTCCGACACCACCGTGACCGCGCTGTTCAGCAGCGAGTTCGACACCATGGTGCCGATGGCGGCGCCGTACGTCGGCGAGGAGAGCGACCCCTTCTTCCCCGGCGTCGGCAGCAGCAACGTGATGCTCGCCGTCGAACCGGCGGGGACGTCGGCACCGGCGGCCGACGTGGTGTGGCTGGACTGCGCGGACGTGGAGGCGGTCATCGTGATGACCAACCCGAAGGCGGTCACCCCGGCCACCCTCACCCAGGTGGTCACCCTGCAGAACGATCTGCTCCAGGGCTGAGCCGGGCCGAGCGCACCGGCGGGTGGTCGGGGGCGTCCCCTAGGGGAAGCCCCCGACCACGTACGCCGAAAGACCAGGAAAACCCTGGTGCCCGATACTGATGCGCCCCTGTACGCCCGCCGATACGGTCGTCCCGTGTCTGTCATCATTACGGACAACCTCACCAAGAGGTTCCCCCGGGTCACCGCGCTGGATCGGCTTACCGTCGATGTGCAGCCCGGAGTGGTCGGCCTGGTCGGAGCGAACGGCGCAGGCAAGTCCACACTCATCAAGATCCTGCTGGGCCTGGCCCCGGCCACCGAGGGTACCGCCCGTGTGCTGGGCCTGGACGTGGCCACCGAGGGCGCGGCGATCCGTGAGCGCGTCGGCTACATGCCGGAGCACGACTGCCTGCCGCCGGACGTCTCGGCCACCGAGTTCGTCGTCCACATGGCCCGGATGTCCGGACTGCCGCCGACCGCCGCGCGCGAGCGCACGGCCGACACGCTGCGCCACGTCGGCCTGTACGAGGAGCGCTACCGGCCGATCGGGACCTACTCGACCGGGATGAAGCAGCGGGTGAAGCTCGCTCAGGCCCTGGTCCACGACCCTCGCCTGGTGCTGCTGGACGAGCCGACCAACGGGCTCGACCCGGCCGGCCGGGACGAGATGCTGGAGCTGATCCGGCGGGTCCACAGCGACTTCGGCATCTCGGTGCTGGTGACCTCGCACCTGCTCGGCGAGTTGGAGCGGACCTGCGACCACGTGGTCGTGGTCGACGGCGGGAAGCTGCTGCGGTCCTCCTCCACCGCCGACTTCACCAAGGCCACCGCGCTGCTCGCGGTCGAGGTGACCGACCGGCTGTCCGAGCCCGGGTTCGACGTGGTGGGCGCCCTGCGCGAGCGGCTGACCGGTGACGGACTCACGGTCACCGGCGACGGCGCCCGGGTGCTGCTGGTGGAGATAGCCGACGAGGACACCTACGACCTGGTCCGCGACGCCGTGGCCGACCTGGGCGTCGGCCTGGTCCGGATGGAGCAGCGCCGCCACCGCATCGCCGAGGTCTTCCAGGACCGTCCCGCCGACGACCGTCCCGAGGAGGCGACCAGCCATGTCTGACCGTTCGGCCATGTCCGATCCGGTGCCCGCCGCCGCCCGCGCCGACGTCATCCACGACATCGGCTACCGCCACTACGACGGCCCGCGGCTGGGCCGGGGGTACGCGACGCGTTCGCTCTACACGCTGACCCTGCGCGGCAGTTTCGGTCTGGGGCGCTCGATCAAGTCCAAGATCCTGCCGATGGGCCTGCTGGCGCTGATGTGCGTCCCGGCACTGATCATCGTCGCGGTCGCGGTCTACCTGAAGTCGGGCAAGCTGCCGCTGGAGTACGAGCGCTACCTGTCGATCATGGACTTCGTGATCGCGGTGTTCGTCGCCGCGCAGGCGCCGGTGGCGCTCTCCCGCGACCTGCGGTTCATGACCGTGCCGCTGTACTTCTCCCGGCCGATCACCGCCGGTGACTACGTCCGGGCCAAGTTCGGCGCGATGTTCAGCGCGATGTTCCTGCTCACCGGGGTGCCGCTGCTGATCATGTGGATCGGCTCGCTGCTGGCGTCGATGAGCTTCAGCTACAACCTGGAGCACTTCGGCTTCGGCCTGCTGGCCGCCGCGCTGTACTCGCTGCTGTACTCGTCGCTGGCGCTGGTGATCGCCTCCGCCACGCCGCGCCGGGGGTTCGGCGTGGCCGGGATCATCATGCTGCTGCTGATCTCCAGCGCGATCGCCTCGATCATCTACTTCGTGATCAACCGGCACGACCAGGTCGTCGACGGCTTCATGGTGCACCACAGCACCGCCGCCTACTGGGCGAACGTGATCAGCCCGTCCGGACTGGTGGACTCCGTGGTCACCTGGATGTTCAAGCTGCCCACCAGCGGCGCCGGCGGAGTGCCCTCCACCCTCGGCGGGTTCGTCTTCCTCGCCGAGATCATCGCCGTGTCCGCCGCCGCCTACGGACTGCTCGTCCGGCGCTACCGGAAGATCTGAGAGGCCGACCGTGACCACCATCAGTATCGACCGGGTCTCCCGCTGGTTCGGGAACGTGGTCGCCGTGAACGACATCAGCATGCAGATCGGGCCCGGAGTCACCGGCCTGCTCGGCCCGAACGGCGCCGGCAAGTCGACGCTCATCCACATGATGAGCGGGTTCCTGCCGCCGTCCACCGGGCGGGTCGACATCGACGGCGCGCCGGTCTGGAAGAACCAGCAGGCGTACCGGCAGATCGGCCTGGTGCCCGAGCGCGAGGCCATGTACGACTTCCTCACCGGGCACGAGTTCGTGCTCGCCAACGCCGAGCTGCACGGCCTGCCCGATCCGGGCGCGGCGGCGCAGCGGGCGCTGGCCACGGTCGAGATGGAGTACGCGCAGGACCGCAAGGTCACCACGTACTCCAAGGGCATGAAGCAGCGGGTGAAGATGGCCTCGGCGCTGGTGCACGAGCCGTCGGTGCTGCTGCTCGACGAGCCCTTCAACGGGATGGACCCGCGGCAGCGGATGCACCTGATGGGGTTGCTGCGCCGGTTCGGCGCGGAGGGCCGCACGGTGCTGTTCTCCTCGCACATCCTGGAGGAGGTGGAGCAGCTGGCCCGGCACATCGAGGTGGTGGTCGCCGGGCGGCACGCCGCCTCGGGGGACTTCCACAAGATCCGCCGGTTGATGACCAGCCGTCCGCACCAGTACCTGGTCCGCTCCAGCGACGACCGCGCGCTGGCGGCGGCGCTGATCGCGGACACCTCCACCGCCGGGATCGAGTTCGACCCGCGCGAGCAGGCGCTGCGGATCCAGGCCGTCGACTTCTACCGCTTCGCCGAGCTGGTGCCGCGCGTCGCCAAGGAGGCAGGCATCCGCCTGCTCACCGTCTCCCCGCAGGACGAGTCGCTGGAGAGCGTCTTCTCCTACCTCGTGACGTCCGCATGAGTGCGCCCGGCACGCCCCAGGAAGGATTGAACCTGTGAACCTCACCGTCGCCCGGCTGACCGCGCGCGGTCTGCTCGGCCGCCGCCGCGGCCTGCTGCTGCTCGCGGTGCCCGGACTGCTGCTGGTCCTGTCGGTGGTGATCCGGGTCGCCGTGGGCCAGGACGAGAGCACCACCGTGGACGTCCTGGGCACGCTGGCCCTGGGCACGCTGGTGCCGCTGCTCGGCCTGATCGCCGGGACCGGGGCCATCGGACCCGAGATCGACGACGGCTCGATCATCTACCTGCTGGCGAAGCCGCTGCCGCGGTGGAAGATCATCACCACCAAGCTGCTGGTGTCGTTCGGCTGCACCGTCGTCTTCGGCGCGATCCCGACCTACCTGGCCGGGGTGATCCTGTTCGGCGACTTCGAGAGCGTCGCGGTGGCGTACGGGATCGGCGCGCTGGTCGCCGGGGCCGCCTACAGTGCGATCTTCCTGCTGCTGGGTGTGGTCACCCGGCACGCGGTGGTGGTCGGGCTGCTGTACTCGCTGGTGTGGGAGAGCGTCATCGGCAGCTTCGTCACCGGCGCGAAGACCCTCAGCGTGCAGCAGTGGGCGCTGGCGGTGGCCCGGCAGATCGCCGATCCGGGGGTGATCACCTCGGCGGTGCACCTGCCGACGGCGGTGCCGCTGCTGGTGGTGGTCACCCTGGCCGCGTCGGGGCTGGCGGCGGCGCGGCTGAGCCGGCTGACGCTGGCCGGCGAGCAGTAGCGCCCGAAGCGGTAGCGCCGGGGAGCGGGTCGCGCCGCCGTCTCCGGGTGCCGGTGGGTCAGGGCCGGTGGGTCAGGGCTGGTGGGTCAGGGCTGGGTGGTGGTGGCCCGCAGGGTGACCGCGCGGGCCGCGCCCAGGCCCGCGACCAGGGCCAGGGCGCAGCACACCAGCAGCAGCGCCAGCGGCAGCGTCCAGCCGCCGGTGAGCTGGTGCAGCGCGCCCACGCCCACCGGGCCGCAGGCGGCGATGAAGTAGCCCACCATCTGCGACATCCCGGACAGCTGCGAGGCCACCCCGGCGCCGCCGGAGCGCAGCACCACCAGCGCCATGGCCAGGCCGAAGCCGCCGCCCATGGCGATCCCGAGCAGCGCCGCCCAGATCCAGGCGCCGGAGACCGGGGCGATCATCAGTCCGGCGATGCCGACCGCGTAGCAAGCCATCATCAGCACCACCAGCGGACGCTGGGTGGTCATCCGCCCGGCCGCCAGCGGTACCAGGAACGCGCCGACCACCTGGATCAGGTTGCAGAAGGCGAAGATCAGCCCGGCGGTGCCGCGGGACATGCCGTGGTCGGTGAGCACCGTCGGCATCCAGGCGATCAGGGTGTACGCGAGCAGCGACATGATCCCCATGAACACGGCCAGCTGCCAGGCCAGCGGGTGCCGCCAGAGTCCGGGCAGCCGCCCGCCGCCCTGGGTCCGCGCGGACTGCCCGGGGTTCGCGGCGGTGCTCCGGCCGGCGCCGACGACCTGCGGCAGCCACAGCGCGGCGGCCACCAGCGCCAGTACCGACCAGGAGGCGAGCGAGCCCTGCCAGCCGCCGAAGGCGTGCTCCATCGGTACGGACAGCGCGGCGGCGAAGGTCGCGCCGACGATCATGGCGGTGGAGTAGACGCCGGTCATCATCGCGGCCCGGTCCGGGAAGTCCCGCTTGACCAGGCCGGGCATGGTCACGTTCAGCAGCGAGATGGCCGCGCCGACCACGATGCTGCCCGCGAACAGCGGTCCGACGCCGCTCATGACCCGTAGTCCGACCCCGGCCGCGAGCAGCAGCAGTGCGCCGAGGACCACCAGCTCCGGGCCGAACCTGCGGATCAGCCGGGGTACCAGCGAGGCGGTGACGCCCATCAGCAGCACCGGCAGTGTGGTGAGCAGTCCGCCGGCGGTGCTGGACAGGCCGTAGTGCCCGCTGATGTCGCTGAGCAGCGGCGAGACGGCGGAGACGGCGGCGCGCATGTTGACCGACACCAGCAGGATGCCGATCAGCGCGGTCAGCGGGTGCGCGGCGATCCGGGCCGGGCGGGAGGGGACGCGGGGGGCTGCGGCTGCGGACCGCAGCGCGGTCGGGTCCTGGTACGTGGTGCGGGGCATGGCGGTTCTTTCCGGAAGGGGTCTCAGCGCTGCGGCAGGTCAGTTGAGCAGGCGGGCGACGGTGCCCATGGGGTCGGCGATCAGCAGCCGACTGGCGGCCTCGGCGGCCTCGGGGTCGCCGGAGGCGATGGCGTCGACCAGGGCCCGGTGCGAGTCGAGGTCGACCTCGGGCATCTCCTGGTCGCCGAAGGCGGCCCGCATCGACTCGCGGACGGAGGCGCTGAAGTAGCGGTAGACCTCGGTGAGCGCCGGGTTGTGTGCGGACTCGACCATGGCGGTGTGGAACTCCAGGTCGTGCTCGACGCTGGCCTCGCGTCCGGCGCGTTCCGGCTCGGTCGCCAGCACGTGCGCCTCGGCGTCCAGCGCGGCCCGCATCCGGGCCAGGTCGTCGGGGGTGTGCCGGAGCGCGGCGAGGCGCGCGGCCTCGTTCTCCAGCGCGGCTCGGACCTCCAGCACGTCGCGCACCCCGGAGCGCTGCACCCCGTGCAGCACGGCGGCGGGGTCGCTGGTGGAGCGGACGAAGGTGCCCTCGCCCTGGCGTGACTGGAGCATCCCGGCGTGACAGAGCACCCGGACCGCCTCGCGCACGGTGTTGCGGCCCACCTGCAGCTGCTCGGCCAGCTCGTGCTCGGTCGGGATGCGGTCGCCGACCTGCCAGCTGCCGCTGCTGAGCTGCGCGCGGAGCTGCTCGATCGCGGCGTCGACCAGCGAGGTCCGCCCGGCCGCCCGCAGGTGCCCACCAGTCATCGTCCGGTCCTCCGATTGCCCGACATCCTCTTGTCCAGTCATCCTACAACCTCGGACCACGGGGAACGCCCCGCGGGGTGGCGGGGCGGTCAGGACTGCGGGAAGAGGTACTCCAGGACGCAGGCCACGCCGTCCTCGTCGTTGCTGAGGGTGACCTCGTCGGCGGCGGTGAGCAGGCTGGGGTGGGCGTTGGCCATGGCCACGCCGCAGGCGGCCCAGCGGAACATCGGCAGGTCGTTGGGCATGTCGCCGAAGGCGATGGTGCGGTCCTTGGTCACCCCGAGCCGGGCCGCCGCCAGCGCCAGGCCGGTGGCCTTGGACAGGCCCAGCGGCAGCAGCTCGACGAAGCCCGCGCCGGACAGCACCACGTCCACCAGCTGGCCCGCGATCTCCCGGGCGGTCTGCGCCAGCTCGTCGTCGCCGAGGGTGGGGTGCTGGATGAATATCCGGGTGATCGGCTCGCCCCAGAAGTCGGCCGGGTCGCAGCGGGTCACCGGGTCCTCGCCCTGCATCCGGTAGCCGGGGCCGGCGAGGAAGCCGCCGTCGAGGCCGTCCTGGCTGACCGCGGCCAGCAGCGGGCCGGTCTGGGCCTCGATCTTGGCCAGGGCCAGCTGGGCCAGCTGCCGGTCCAGGGTGACCGAGGTGAGCTCCCGGTGCGCACCCGCGTCGTAGACCTGCGCGCCCTGGCCGCAGACGGCCAGGCCGGTGTAGCCGATGGCGTCCAGGGTCGGCCGGGTCCAGGCGGCGGAGCGCCCGGTCACCACGATGTGCACCGCCCCGGCCGCCGTGGCCGCGGCCAGCGCCCGCCGGGTGCGCTCCGACACGGTGTGGTCGGAGCGCAGCAGGGTGCCGTCCAGATCGGTGGCGATCAGGTCGAACGGGCGGGCGGAGGCGGTCACGAGGTGATCGGCTCCAGTACCGTCCGGCCGCCGAGGTAGGGCCGCAGCGCCTCCGGCACGGTGACCGACCCGTCCGCCTGCTGGTGCGTCTCCAGGATCGCCACGATGGTCCGCGGGACCGCGCACAGCGTGCCGTTCAGCGTGGCCAGCGGGCGGTTGCGGCCCTCCTCGCCGCCGCGCATCCGGATGTCCAGCCGCCGGGCCTGGAACTCGGTGCAGTTGGAGGTCGAGGTGAGCTCGCGGAACTTGCCCTGGGTCGGGATCCAGGCCTCGATGTCGAACTTGCGGTACGCGGACGCGCCCAGGTCGCCGGAGGCGACGTCGATCACCCGGTAGGCCAGTTCCAGCTTGTTCAGGAAGTCCTTCTCCCACTGGAGCAGCTTGGCGTGCTCGGCCTCGGCCTGCTCCGGCGCGACGTAGGAGAACATCTCCACCTTGTCGAACTGGTGCACCCGGATGATGCCCCGGGTGTCCTTGCCGTACGTCCCGGCCTCGCGCCGGAAGCAGGGCGAGAACCCGGCGTAGCGCAGCGGCAGCCGGTCCGCGTCGATGATCTCGTCCATGTGGTACGCCGCGAGCGGCACCTCGGACGTGCCGACCAGGTAGAAGTCGTCCTCCTCCAGCCGGAAGACGTTCTCGGCGGCCTGGCCGAGGAAGCCGGTGCCCTCCATGGCGCGCGGCTTGACCAGCGCCGGGGTCAGCATCGGGGTGAAGCCCGCCTCGACGGCCTGGGCGATGGCCATGTTGACCAGCGCCAGCTCCAGCAGCGCGCCGATGCCGGTCAGGTAGTAGAAGCGCGAGCCGGAGACCTTGGCGGCGCGCTCGATGTCGATGGCGCCGAGCAGCCGGCCGAGCTCGACGTGGTCGCGCGGCTCGAAGCCCTCGGCGGCGAAGTCACGCGGGGTGCCGACGTGCTCCAGGGTGACGAAGTCCTCCTCGCCACCGATCGGGGCGTCGGGGTGGAGCAGGTTGGCGAGCTGCCCGAGCAGCCGCTGGGCCTCCTCGTCGGCCTCGTTCTGCTCGACGTTGGCCGCCTTGACCTCGGCCGCGAGCACGGCGGTGCGCTTCAGCAGCTCCGCCTTCTCCTCGCCCTGGGCCTTGGGGATCAGCTTGCCCAGCTGCTTCTGCTCGTTGCGCAGCTCGTCGTACCGGGAACCGGACGATCGGCGCCGCTCGTCGGCACTCAGGAGGGAGTCGACGAGGGCGACGTCCTCTCCTCGGGCGCGCTGCGACGCACGCACACGGTCGGGGTCCTCACGAAGCAGACGAAGGTCAATCACGGGGACGAGCCTACCGGTCGGCGGGTGCTGCCCGCCGCTGCATTGTGCCGTGGATTGTGCCGTGGCTCGGCGGGGGCCGGGCCGGGGCCGGGGCAGGGCTGGGGTTTCCGTCCAATGATCGCTAGTTGATACTCTGTGTCCTGTTCTGACAACTCTGTGGCATTTCTTGGATGCACACAGCGATGGTTATCCCTGGGGATAACCGACCCTCCCCTGTGGATATCTCGGGCCGCCCTGGGGATTCGTGGCTTTGTCCACAGTTGCCGCCCGCAGGCTGTGGATGCAGCGGGGGATCAGGCGCCGGACCGGACAAAACGGACGCCACTGGCGTCAAACCTCGGGTGTACGCACGTTTGCGTGATTTCTGATGTCGCTCGGGTCTCCTCTGGGTGAACACGTGAGTCATCGCGGCATTTGTCCGATGTGAATCGCCGGAGCTCGGCGCGCGGTCGCCGGGCCGTCGAGAAGGCGATGTGTCGACACATCCTCAGCCTGTGGATAACTCGAACTGTCCCCAGTGGCGATCGGCCTGGGGAAAACTCTCACAGCCAGGACTCAGAAAGCCACAGCCCCGATGATCGAGAACGATCAGAGATGATCACCGGGGCGATCGGGCCGCCGTCGGCGGCCCGGGTCACTGCTCGGTCACTGCTCGGTCACTGCTCGCCGCGGCCGTCGAGGCAGCGCGACAGCCAGTCCGAGGCCTCGGTGAAGGCCTCGTCGGACAGCTCCGGGCGGACCGCGGGCGCGACCTCGTCCGCCCGCGGGTACGAGCCGAGGAAGCGCACCTTCGGGCAGATCCGGTGCAGCCCCATCAGCGCCTCGCTCACCCGCCGGTCGCTGATGTGCCCCTCCGCGTCCACCGAGAAGCAGTACTGGCCCAGGCCCTCGCCGGTCGGCCGGGACTCGATCCGGCTCAGGTTGACGCCGCGCACCGCGAACTCCTGCAGCAGCTCCAGCAGCGCCCCGGGGTGGTCGTCGGCCAGCCAGAACACCGACGAGGTCTTGTCCGCCCCGGTCGGCGCCGCGGTCCGGCCCGGACGGCCGACCAGGACGAAGCGGGTGGTCGCGGTGGAGGCGTCGTGGATCTCCGACGCCAGCGGCACCAGCCCGTACAGCGGCGCGGCGAACTCCCCGGCGAAGGCCCCGTCGAAGCGCCCCTCCTGCACCAGCCGCGCGCCGTCCGCGTTGGAGGCCGCCGACTCCCACAGCGCGTCCGGCAGGTTCGCCGACAGCCACTGGCGTACCTGCGGCTGGGCCACCGGATGCCCGGTCACCGTCTTCACGTCGACCAGCCCGGTGCCGGGGCGGACCAGCAGCGCGAACGCGATCGGCAGCAGCACCTCGCGGTAGATCATCAGCGGCCTGCCGGTCGCCAGCTCGTCCAGGGTCGCGGTGACCCCGCCCTCCACCGAGTTCTCGATCGGCACCAGCGCCGCCGCCGCCTCGCCGTTGCGTACCGCGTCCAGCGCCGCCGCCACCGACCCCGAGGGGACCAGCTCCCGGGTGGCCGCCTCCGGCAGGGTGCGCAGCGCGGCCTCGGTGAAGGTCCCCTCGGGGCCGAGGTAGGTGTAGCTGTGGGCGGACACGTGCGCCTCCGGGGAACCTGGACGGGGGACCTGGACTGTGGATCCGGGCTTGTGGATCCCGCCCACGTTAGCCACTCGGCCGCGCCGGGGTGGGCCTGTTCCGGGTGGTGGACCCGTTCGGGGCACGGCCCGGTTCAGGACTCCAGCAGCGCCTGCCCCACGTAGCCGTCCGCCGACGCGGCGCCGCCGGGCGCCGCGTACAGGCCGCTGGACTCGTGCACGATGAACCGCGACAGCGCGTCCCCCCGGGTCAGCTTCCGCTGCACCGGGACGAAACCGGTCAGCGGGTCCGCCTGGAAGGCGACGAAGAGCAGGCCCGCGTCCGGGGCGCCGCCCGGGCGGAAGCCGTCGGCGTACGAGTAGCCCCGGCGCAGCATCGCCGCGCCCTGGTTGGACTGGGCGGCGGCGACCCGGATGTGCGCGTCGCCGGGGATCGCCAGCGAGCCGTCCGGGTTCAGCTTGTCCAGCTGCACCGCCGTGGTCTCGGTGCCGCCGGACAGCGGCGCGCCGGACGCCTTGTGCCGCCCGATCACCCGCTCCTGGACGGTCAGCGACTGCTGCTCCCAGCTGTCGAGCAGCATCCGGATCCGCCGGAACACCACGTAGCTGCCGCCCGCCATCCAGGCCGGGCTGCCCTTCGCCGGGACGAAGATCTCGCTGTCGAAGGCCGCGTCGGTGGGCTTGGGGTTGTTGGTGCCGTCGATCTGGCCCATCAGGTTCCGCCCGGTGCGCGGCCGCGCGGTGGCGCCGGGCGAGCGGCTGAAGCCGCTCATCTGCCAGCGGACCGCCGCCGTGCCGGCCGCCAGGCCCTGGAGCGTGCGCAGGGCGTGGAAGGCCACCAGGCCGTCGTCGGCGCAGACCTGGACCCACAGGTCGCCGTCGCTGTTGCCGGGGACCAGCGCGTCCGAGGCGAACACCGGCAGTGGCGCCAGCTGCTGCGGCAGCTGCCCGCCGAGCCCGGCCTTGGCGAAGACCGGGGCGCCGAAGCCGAAGGTGACCGTGAGCGAGCTGGGCCCGGCGTCCAGCGCCACGTCGGTGTCCTGGACGCCGGGCGGGGTCCGTCCCTCGGCCATCGCCGCGGCCGCCGCCGACCAGCGCTTCATCAGCGAGGTCAGCCCGGGGCGGCCGGTGCCCGGGGTCAGGTCGAAGGCGGCGGTGTACATCCGGGCCTGCATCGGCTGCACGATCCCGCCCTGGTGGGCGCCGTAGAAGGGGACCGAGTCCGCGCCGAGCGCGGTCAGCGGGGTGGCCCCGGCAGCGGCGGTCCCGGCGTCGGAGGCGTCGGCGTGGGAGGAGTCGGAGACCGCGTACGCGGTCACCCCCACGGCCAGCCCGACCGCGCCGACGCCGCCCGCGGTGGTCAGCAGCCGCCGCCGGGAGACCCGGCCGCGGGACCCGGCGACGGGCGTCCGGCCCGGGTCCGCGGCCGGGTCCGCCGCCGGGGACTGGGTGGTCCTGGGCGGGTTCGGCGGGTTGGTGCCGCGCTTCTTCTTGTTCGTCATGCTGTTCAGCCCACCTGGATGGTCGTGGACACGGTCGTCTCGTCGATGGCGTCCGAGCGGATGCTCACCGCCAGCAGCCACCGGCCCTGGAGCGGGAGTTCCAGGTTCGACGCCGCCCAGTGGCCGACGTCCACCTGGGACAGGGCCACCGGCAGCGGGCCGAGGTCCTTCGCCGCCAGCGAGAGGCTGACGTCCAGCTCGGGCACGGTCACCGGCTTGCCGCTCTTGTCGAAGACGTAGGCGTGCAGCGTGTTCAGGCCGGTGCGGGCCGGGTCGATCTCGATGTTGATCCTGCCGTTGGCGTTGTCCCCGGGACCGCCGGTGCTGTACGGCAGGGTGACGCTGACCGGCTGGGTCCGGGTCGCCGCGACCGCCGCGTTCTGCTCGGTGACGGCGCGGCCGGGCGCGGTGTTGGTCAGCAGCGTGGTGACCACCAGCACGATCACCGCGAAGGTCACCTCCAGCAGCACCGAGCGCAGCAGCATCCCGCGCGCCGGGGAGGCCTGCCGCGCCCGCTGGTCGGCCACCCCGGCCCGCAGCGCCCGCTGCCGGGCCAGCTGCGCCCGGCGCACCGGGTCGTCGGAAAGGTCCGGCTGGTCGGTCTCCGGCTCCGACTCCGACTCCGACTCGGTCCCAGGCTCCGGCTCGGGTCCCGGCTCCGGCTCGGGTCCCGGCCCCGGCTCCGGTCCCGGCTCCGGGGTGGTGCGCAGGACGGCGGTCCAGCGGCGGGACATGGCGGCGGCGGCCAGCATCACCAGCACCGCGCCGATCTTCACCAGCAGCAGCTGCCCGTACGTCGTGGAGACCAGCGCGCCCCAGCTGCCCAGGCCGCGCCAGGCCTGGTAGACGCCGGTGCCGACGAGCGCGGCGACGGCGCACATGGCGATCGTGGAGAACCGGGCGACCTGCTCGGCGCCGACCCCGCCCGCCGACTGCGGCGTGCGCAGGCCGACCAGGACGGCCGCGAGGCCGCCCAGCCAGCAGGCCATGGACAGGATGTGGATGACGTCCAGCGGCACCGCCAGGCCGACCTGCATGCCGACCGAGGCGTGGTCGCCGAGCGCCCAGGTGCAGGCCAGGCCGATGGCCAGGACGGCCCAGGCCACGCCCAGGCCCACCCGCAGCCGCCGCTCCTGCCGCGCACCGGTCTCCGGGACGTCGGTGTCGGCGTCGCGGTCGGGCTCGGCGGCTTCCTGGCCGATACCGGCCTGGCCGGCCAGCAGCGACAGGAACACGCCGACCGCCGCCAGCAGCAGCACCCGGACCACCAGCAGCGTGCCCAGGCGTTCGTTCAGGCTCTGCTGGATCAGCGTCAGGTTGAACACCCCGCCGAGCCCCGAGGCCGCCGCGTACGGTCCGCGCAGCAGCAGTTCGGCGACGGTGGACAGCAGCAGCCCGGCCCAGCCGCCCAGCATCAGCCGCTGCACCGCCCGCAGCCGCACCCCGCGCGGCCAGCAGACCAGGACCAGCACCACCGCGCCGATCAGCAGCGCGTACGAGCCGTACTGCACGCTGCGGCTGCCGCCGTACAGCGCGCCGACCAGCGGACTGCCCTTGGTGGCCTGCTCACCGGAGACCGCGGTGGTGGCCGAGGCGTGCCCGTAGGAGAAGGTGAAGGCGCCGGAGACCGGGTGGGTGTCGGCGGAGATCGCCCGCCAGGCCACGGTGTAGGTGCCCGGGGCGAGCCCGGGGACCAGCCTCACCTGGGCGGTGGTGTCGTCGCTCCCGGCGTGGCCGGTCGGGCCCGAGTCGACCCGCTTGCCGTTGGGGTCGAACACCCGCAGGTCGTCGCTCTCCAGCGTGACCTGCTCGCTGAAGTGCAGGGTGACCTCGCTGGGCGCGGTCTGCACCACCGAGTTCTCGGCCGGGTCGGTGGACAGCAGGGCGGCGTGCGCGGAGGCGGCGGTGGCCCCGGCGAGCATCAGCCCGAACAGCGTGACGAGCAGCGCGAACAGGGCCGCGACGCGTTGGCGCAGCGGGCGGGGACGGGATCTGGTCAGCATGGCGGTCAACTCGCGGGCTGGTAGGTCAGCGGCTGGACGGTGGCCCGGACGGTGATCGTCCCGGAGTGCTGGAAGCTGAGCCGCAGTTCCACCTGCCGGCCGAGCTCGGGTGCGGGCGACAGGTCCATCAGCATCACGTGCCTGCCGTCCCGGGCGAACGCGGTGGTGGCGTGCGCGGGGACGACCACGCCGCCGCTGATCGTGGTCATCGAGGTGGCGGTGGACAGGTCCATCTCGGCGCTCTGCGCCTCCGGGCTGGTCACGCTGAGCAGCCGGTCGGCGCTGCCGCCGGTGTTGGCGATGTCGAAGTAGGCGACGGCCATGTCCGGGGTCGCCGACAGCGGGACGTAGGCGCCGGTCACCGAGATCCTCGGCGGCGAGGCGGCCGAGGCGGCCGAGCCGGGCGCCGAGGTGGAGGCGGACGAGGCGTCGCAGGCGGCCAGCGCGATGCCGAGCGCGCCCGCGGTCGCCGCGCAGATCAGTCCGGCGCGCTTCACGCGGTCACGCTCTTGAGCAGCAGCGGGATGTCATGGGCGTAGTCACCCCACGCGGCGCCGCTGGTGTACAGCACGTGGGCCTTGTTGTCGGACGGGAAGAAGCCCAGCACCTCCGCGCCGTGCACCGGCTCCTGTCCGGCCTTCGGCGCGGCGACGTAGACGCCGACCGAGGAGGCGGCCTTGATGATGGTGTTGATGTCGCCGGTCAGCCCGATGAAGGCGGGGTTGAAGGAGTCCAGCCAGCTGCGCAGCGTGCTCGGGGTGTCCACGCCCGGGTCGGTGCTGACGAAGACCACGTCGAGCTGCCGCTGCTGGGCCTTGGTCAGCTTGGAGACGGCCACGGCCAGGTCGCCCATGGTGGTCGGGCAGACGTCGGGGCAGTGGGTGTAGCCGAAGTACAGCATCACCGCCTTGCCCGCCGTCCCCTGCGCCAGGTTGAACGGCTTGCCGCTGCTGTCGGTGAGGGTGACGTCCGGCTTGTCGAAGGTGCGCGGCAGGTAGGTGCCCTTGTACGGGGACTGCGAGCTGGAGTCGATGCTGCCGCCGGCGGCGCTGGTGCCGGTGCTGCTGCTGCCGCCGCTGCCGCTGCCGCAGGCGGTGAGCAGCAGGCCGGAGGCGGCGGCCAGGGAGCCGCCGAGCAGCGCGCGGCGGCTGAGCGGACGCGGGGCGGTGGCGCGGTGGGGCAGGGGGCTGGTCATGGCGTGGTCCGTTCTCTCGGACGGGTACGGGCAGGTCGGGGGCGCGGGCCGGGCGTCCCGGGCGGCACCGTGGGGTGCTGGGACGCCCGGCCCGCGCGACGGTCAGGCGCCGGTGCGGCTGCTGCCGCCGCGACGCCAGCCGAGGAAGCCGAAGGCGACGCCGAGCAGGCCGATCACCACGCCGATCCCGCCGAGCACCCGCGCGGTGGTGTCACTGTCCGAGCCGGTGGAGGCGGCCGCGGCGGCCTTGGTCGGCGCGGGCGGGGGTGTGCTGGTGCCGCTTCCGGCCGCGTCGGTCAGGGTCAGTACCGGCGCCGGGTTGGCGGGCTCGGGCTGGCCGGGCACGTCGTTCTGGATCCAGCGGACGATGCTGCCGTCGCTGTAGGTCTGCAGCGCCTTGAAGGTCAGCGCGTCGGTGTTGCTCGGCAGCTGGCCCATGTCCACGGTGAAGTCCTGGTAGTACCCGGGGGCGATGCTGCCGCCGGTCCAGGTGATCTCGGAGACGGCGTTGGTGATCGCGCCGTCGTCGGTCTGGATCGGGGTGGCCAGCTTCACGTTGGTGATGGTGGCCTTCCAGCCGGGGGTGGGCGCGACCAGCACCGAGGCGATCGGGGTGGCGGCCGGGAAGAAGACCTGGATCTCGGTGGTGGAGGCGTTGTCCTTCTCGTTGGGCACCCGGAACGAGAAGGTCTGGTCGGACGCGCCCTTCACGGCGGTCGACGGCTGCACGGTCACGTGCGCGGAGGCGGGCCCGGCGAGCAGCAGCACACCGGCGGCGGCGACCGCCGCGACGGTGGCGACCCGACGCCTGGTGCGGCCGGTGGCCGGAGTGGTGGCAGGGGTGGTGGAACGCGTGGTGGAACGCATGGAAGCAGGCTCCGGAAGAGTGGAGTGGGCAGAGGAAGGCGTGGTGGCCCGCCCCGCCCGTCCGGAGGTCCGCAGGGGATCGGTGGGTGCGGGGGTCAGGCCGGGAGCAGCGCGGGCGGCCCGCGCCGGACGACCTGGTGCCGGAGCAGCGCGGTGCGCGGCAGCCGCCGCGGCGCGGCGCCCCCGGCGGCGGTGCGCGGCGGCAGTCCGCGGGCCGCCCCGAGCAGTCCCCGCAGCAGGGCGCGGACCAGCGTCAGCAGGGTGCGCAGCGGGGCGCTGTGGGTCCGCGCCAGGGTCTCCGCGAGCTGGACGGTGACCCGGGCCAGCCGCCATCCGGCGGCCTCGCCGTGCCGCAGCCACCAGCCGGCGACGGCGGCCGCCGCGAGGTGCCCGAGCAGCATCAGCGGGGTGAGGCCGAGGAACGCCGGGTGGGTCCAGAAGCTGATCGGCGGGAGCGTGGTCAGCACCAGGTGCGGGTCGAGCCCGGCGCGGCTGACTATCTGCCCGGCCGTGGTCCCGGGCGGCAGCGCGGCCGCCCCGGCGGTGTCGGCGGGGCCGCAGATCAGCCGCAGCGCGAGCGCGGTGAGGGCGCCGCCCGCCCCGGACGAACCGGAGCCGCCGGACATGCCCGACATCCCGCTCATCCCGGCCATGGATCCGAGGCAGAAGTGGAAGTACAGGTGCAGTGCCAGTTGGCCCACGGCCAGCCCGGCCGCGATCTGCCCCAGCGAGCGTTCCCGCCCGGCCAGCAGGGTCGCCGCGATCCACACCGCGAGACCGCCGACGAGCAGCGCGGACAGCGGGACGGTGCCGCCGCCGCCGAAGCTGTGGCCCAGTCCGGACACGACGACGCAGACCGTCGCGAAGGGCAGGGCCCGCAAGGCGCGAAGGTCGAGCGCGACGGCGGGTACTGGACGCCGCAGGAGCAGGCGTCCCACCAGGCTCTTCACCATGACGTCGGCCAGTCTCTCACCGCGCCCGGCGCGAGCCCCGGCCGGGGCCGCGGATCACGCCGTTCCGGCTGCTCAGCGACCCGCCCGGGGCTCGCGTCGGCGGCGGTGTGCCCGGGGAGTGAGCGGCGGTCGGGTGCGCCCGGGTGCGCGCCGGGCGGGGCGGGTCGCTCCTCCGCGTCCGCCAGCGGGGTGACAAGTGGTCCGCAAAGCGGTTGATCCCCCGGACGTTCGGCAATAGGTACTGGTATGTGGAGCCGCAGCCAGGAGGAGCCGGTCGTGGACATCTGGTGGTCTCTGCATCTTCGCCGCGAGCCGGCCAGTGTGCCGCTGGCCCGCCGGATCCTGCTGGGGACCATGGCCTCGGTGGGGGTGGACCCGGACATCTCGCACGAGGTCGGCGTCGCGCTGACCGAGGCCTGCGCCAACGCCGTCGAGCACGCGGTGCGCGCCACCGGGACCGGTGAGGACAGCGGCTTCCAGGTCACCGCGACCATCGAGGACGGTCGGCTGCGGGTCGAGGTGACCGACTCCGGGCCCGGCTTCTGCGCCACTCCCGCCGCCCCGGTCGGCGCGGCGCCGGTCTGCCCCGGCGGCGGCTGGGCCGCGGCCGCCCGCCCGGTGCGGCGGCGGCACGAGACGGTGATCCCCGCCGACGCGGGCACCGTGCTGCCGGACCCGTCGGCCGAGCACGGCCGGGGGCTGTTCCTGATCCGGGCACTGGTGGACCACGTCCAGTTCCGGGACCACCCGCGCAGCGGCGCCGTGGTGTCCTTCGACAAGACCCTGAAGTACTGCGACCGGCCGCTGCTGCACGCCTCCTGACCCCCGAGCCGCCTCCGGCCCGCTGCCGCGCTCGACCCTCACGTCACGTGAGGCCGCAGGCTGTGGCCGAGGAGAGGGAGGGAGGCGAGAGCCCTGAACGGCTACTCGGTCGGACAGGTCGCCGGTTTCGCCAGGACCACCGTGCCAACGCCGACCGGGGCGAGCGTGACCGCTGCGGCGCTACCGCTGCGGCGTGACCCTGCGGCGTGACCGCTGCGGCGCTACCGCTGCGGCGCTACTCGGCGCGGTTGAAGGCGCGCCGGTAGGCGGTGGGCGTGGTCCGCATCGCCCGGGCGAAGTGGTGCCGGTAGGTGGCCGGGCTGTCGAAGCCGACGGCCGCGCTGACCTCCTCCACCGTGCCCGCGCCGGACTCCAGCAGCGGCAGGCTGGCCGCGATGCGCTGGGCGACCACCCAGCGCATCGGGCTGGTCCCGGTCCGCCGGGAGAAGTGCCGCAGGTAGGAGCGTTCCGACAGGTTGGCGGCGCGGGCCAGCGCGGACACGCTCAGCGGCTCCGCCAGCCGCTCCAGCGCCCAGGCCAGGCTCCGCCCCACGCCGTCGTCCGCGGCCGGGACCGGGGGCACCGCCGCCTCGATGAACTGGGCCTGCCCGCCCTCGCGGTGCGGCGGCACCACGAAGCGGCGGGCGACGGTGTTGGCGGTGCTCGGGCCGTGGTCGCTGCGGACCAGGTGCAGGCACAGGTCGATCCCGGCGGCGCTGCCCGCGCTGGTCAGCAGTCGGCCGTGGTCCACGTAGAGCACGTCGGGGTCGACCTCGACCAGCGGGTGGCGCCGCCGCAGCGTCTCGGCGTAGCGCCAGTGCGTGGTCGCCCGCCGCCCGTCCAGCAGCCCGGTCGCGGCCAGCGCGAACGCGCCGGAGCAGATCGACACCAGTCGCGCCCCGCGCCGGTGCGCCGCGAGCAGTGCGGCCACCAGCGCCGGGGCGACCGGTCCGTGGACGTCGGACACCCCGGGGACGATCACCGTGTCGGCCGCGGCGAGCACGTCCAGACCGTGCTCGGCGCGCAGCGTGAAGCCGCCGACCGCCCGCAGCTCCCGGCCTGGCTGCTCCGCGCAGACCCGCAGCCGGTACCACGGGCGGTCGCCGACCTCGGGCCGGTGCAGCCCGAACACCTCGACCACGACCCCGAGTTCGAACGGCGCCATGCCGTCGAAGGCGAGCACGGCGACGGTGTGCGGGCCGTCGTTGGCGGTCATCCGGGCTCCCGGGGTGTTCGCGGTCAGCCGCGCAGGCCGGACATCCAGGCCTCGATCTCGGCCGCGCCGCGCGGCAGCGCCGCCGACAGGTTGCGGTTGCCGTCGGCGGTGACCAGGATGTCGTCCTCGATCCGGATGCCGACGCCGCGGTACTCCTCGGGCACGGTCAGGTCGTCCTGCTGGAAGTAGAGGCCGGGCTCGACGGTGAGCACCATGCCCGGCTCCAGCACGCAGTCCACGTAGGCCTCGGTGCGGGCGTGGGCGCAGTCGTGGACGTCCAGGCCGAGCATGTGGCCGGTGCCGTGCAGGGTCCAGCGGCGCTGCAGGCCCAGCTCCAGCACCCGCTCGACCGGTCCTTCGAGCAGGCCCCACTCGACCAGCCGCTCGGCCAGCACCTGCTGGGCGGCGTCGTGGAAGTCGCGGTAGCGGGCGCCCGGCCGGACCGCGGCGATCCCCGCCTCCTGGGCGTCGAGGACCGCGTCGTAGAGCCGGCGCTGGAGGTCGGTGAACCGGCCGTCGATCGGCAGGGTGCGGGTGACGTCGGCGGTGTAGAGGGTGTGCGTCTCCACCCCGGCGTCCAGCAGCAGCAGTTCGCCGGGGCGGACCGCGCCGTCGTTGCGGACCCAGTGCAGGGTGGTGGCGTGCGGTCCGGCGGCGCAGATCGAGCCGTAGCCGACGCCGTTGCCCTCGACCCGGGCCCGCCGGTTGAAGGTCCCCTCGATCCAGCGCTCGGAGCTGGCCACGGCCTGGGCCAGCTCGCGGACCACGTCGGTGAAGCCGATCACGGTCGCGTCGACGGCGGCCTGGAGCTGCCCGACCTCCCACTCGTCCTTGACCAGCCGCAGCTCGCTGAGGAAGACCCGCAGCTCCTCGTCGCCGTGCCGGGTGGTGTGCTCCGCGAGCGCGGTCTCCAGCCGGGCGTCGTACGAGCGCAGCAGCCGGGTGGTCGCCGGGTGCTCCTCGGCGGCGGCGACCAGCTCCTCGACGACCTTGCGGCTGTCCCGGGTCGGCAGCCCGAGCAGCAGCTCGGCCTCGGCCAGGCTGTGCCGCCGGCCCACCCACAGCTCGCCCTGGCCGTCCAGCCAGAACTCGCCGGTCTCCCGGTCGGACCGGGGCAGCAGGTAGACCCGCGGGTCGTGCCCGCCCTCGGGCCGGGGCTCCAGCACCAGCACCGCGTCCTCGGCCTGGTTGCCGGTCAGGTGGACGTACTCGCTGGAGGCGCGGAACTCGTACTCGGTGTCGTTGGCGCGGGTCTTCAGCCGACCGGCCGGGACCACCAGCCGGTCGCCGGGGAAGCGGGCGGACAGTGCGGCGCGGCGCTTGGCCGCGTACGGGGCCTGCTCGTCGGGGACGAGGTCGCGCAGCTCGGTGTCGGCCCAGCCGGACTTCATCACCTCGGCGAGCTCGTCGGAGAGCGCCGGGTACAGGCCGTTCTTGCGGCCCTTGACCGGCTGCTCCGCCTCGGCGTCGGCGTCCGCCTCGCTGCCGACCGCCTCGGCTGCGGCCGCCGCCGCGGCTGCCGCTGCCGCTGTCTCGTCCGCGTGCTCCACAGCGTCCTGCGTGCGGTCGTCCGTCACCTTCGTCGCCTCCTCGTCGAGCGGGACCGCCCCGGCGCGTCAGGAGTGTGACGGGCGGACGGTCCTCGCATCCTATGAGGGGGCGGACGCTATGCGAAGCGCGCGGCCAGCATCACGATGTCGTCCCCGCCCGCGCTGATCGCGCCGTCGGCGTCCCGGCTGTCGCCCAGGCAGGCCTCCAGCAGGTGGTTGCAGAAACGTTCCGGGTCCCTGCGGGTCTCGCGCGGCGCCGAGGCGGCGGCGGAGCGCAGCCGCAGCTGTCCGGCGTGCAGCGAGGGACCGCAGCGGCGGGCCAGGCCCTCGGTGTAGAGCAGCAGCAGGTCGCCCCGGTCGGCGCGCAGCTCCACCCCGGGGGCCTCCCAGCAGCTCAGCATCCCCAGCGGGGCGGACAGCGAGGTCTCCACGAAGCTCGCGCCGAAGGCGGTGATCAGCAGCGGCGGGCACTGCCCGGCACCGGCCAGCGAGAGCCGCCGCGAGTCGGGGTCGAGGTAGCCGTAGAGCGCGGTCGCGGTGCGGGCCGGTTCGGTCGCCTTCAGCAGCAGTTCCAGGTCGCCGAGCACGGCCACCGGGTCCTCGCCCTCCAGCACCGCGTAGGCGCGCAGCGCGGCGCGCAGCCGGCCCATGGCGGCGGCGCACTCGACGCCGCCGCCGGTGACGCTGCCGACGCTGACCGCGATCCCGCCGTCCGGCAGCTCCAGCGCGTCGTACCAGTCGCTGCCGCGGGACCGGTCGAGGCCCGCGGGCAGGCAGCGGGCGGCGAACTGGATCGAGGGCAGCCGGGGCAGCCGGTCCGGCAGCAGCCCGCGCCGCAGCGCGTCGGCGGTGCGGCGCAGCCGTTCGCGCTTGACCTCCAGCGCGATCAGCGGCGAGGCGGCGGCGCAGTAGAGCCCGGCCAGCCGCTGCTCGCGTTCGCCGGGCACGGCGGGGGTGTCGTAGAACCAGACGGCCGCGCCGAAGGGCGCGCCGCCGTCACCGGGGACGGCCAGCGGCAGCGCGTAGCAGGCGGCGATGCCGAGGTGCCGGGCGACCTCGCGGAAGCGGGAGTCCGGGGCGGCGCCCTGGCCGAGGGGGAGCGGCGGTGCGGGGGTGTTCAGCGGGCCCGGGTGGAGCACCTGGCTGCCGCCGTCGAGCAGTCCCGCGTACGGGCCGCTGTCGCGCGGGACGGTCTCCAGCGCGCCGATCTCGGCGCGGTCGAGCCGGTAGCCGACGGTGGTGCCGGGGCTGTCCACGGTGCCGAAGGCCGCGGGGTGGCTGCCGGGCGCCTCGGTCAGCAGCACCATCCCGCGCTGGGCGCCGATCAGCGCCGCCCCGGTCTCCAGGACGCCGAGCAGCGCGTCCTCCAGGGTGGCCGCGCCGCTCAGGCGCTCGGTGAGCCGGTAGAGGGCGGTGAGTTCGGACAGCGGATCGGCGGCGGGGCGCAGCGCGCCGCCCGACGGGACCGGCGGGTGCGGGGCGACGGGGGTGGTCGCCGGTGCGGTGAGCGCCTGGGTGTCGACCACCTGTTCGGGGTGCGGCGGACTGTCGATCCTCTGTCCGTCGGTCGTCTGTCCGGCGAGCGCTCGGCTGTGGAGGGTCTGGCCGGTGCGGGGGAACTGCGGTTCAGCCATGCTGGGCGCCCTTCACGATGGCCGCGGGCGGGGAGGGGGAGACGACCGGTGTGGTAACGCGGAGTGAGCAGTAGGGCAGGTTCACATCCAGGGCGGTGCGCCCTTTTTGTCCGAATTCGTGCACTACATACCCCCATGTCATGCCATACGGCAATTAATGCTCCACTTCTACACATACCGATTGGGTGATGTCCAGAACTGTGCCGCGTTGGATGATTGGTGTCTTTTTTGGCGCCAGTACTCGAATATATGGGCGAAATAGTCATGGGCGTGGCGCCGGTTGCGCTCAGTGACGATTCTCCGCACCGGTTACTCAGCGCGCGGTGCCGTGCCCGGTGCCGTGCGCGGACAGTTCGCGCCCGACCGCGCGGTAGCGGCCGAGCTCCCGCAGCGCCGCCCGCAGGCCCTGGCGGCTCGGCCGGTGGTCGAGGTCGAGCGGGACCTCGACCACGCGAAAGTCCTGCCGCAGCAGGTCGATGATCAGACCGGGCCCGCTGGCGACCGGCGCGCCATCGGCCGTGGCGGCGGCGAACGCGGCGGCGCTCAGGCACAGTTCGCCGCCGAGCGGCGCGGCGGCCTCGAACCCGGTGGCCCGGCGGACACCGGTCCGCGCCCGTCGCGTCGCCGCCCGCCCGCCGTTCGCCCGCCCGCCGTTCGGCCGCCCGCTCCCCGCGCCCGCCGGAACGGCCACGCCGAGGGCCAGGTCCGCCGCCCCGGTCAGCACCGGTCGCAGCAGCCGCTCCGCCGCGGCGGCGCTGGCGCCCAGGTCCGCGTCCAGGAAGAGCAGGCACAGGCGTCCGGTTCCGGCCAACTCCCGCACCGTGTCCACCCCGAGCCGCTGCGCGGCGGTCCGGCCGAGCCGCTCCGGCTGGCGGACCACCCGCGCGCCCGACTCCTCGGCCACCCGCGCGGTGGAGTCGGTCGAGCAGTCGTCCACCACCACCACCGGCCCCACCCGGGGGAGCCGCAGCGCGGCCAGCACCGTCAACGCGATCCGGGACGCCTCATTGCGGGCCGGAATCACCACCGCGACCGTGCCGGAAGTATCCGACATCGCGTCAGAAACCTTGGATGGAGCGGAATCTTCGCTGTCTGTCGGCTCCCTGTGCGTATCCATCCCCGGATCGTACGATTGTCGAGCGCCCAGCGCTGCCTCTCTGCTCCCCCGAACGGTGGAACCATCGGCGCTCACCGTGCGTCAATCTCGACGATGCGTCAATCTCGTTGGTGAACGTGCAGTTCCGGGGTACAAACCTGGTGCGAGACGGCAATCCCGATCGCCACTACGCGCCACCCCCCGCCGGCTACCGCAGGTGGCCGCGGGCGTGGTGCGCTTCTCGTAGCGTCTCGTAGCGCGAGGTCACGTACCGATCCTTGACTGGTCACGGAAAGGAACGAGTGCTCATGCGCGGGAGTCAGAACGCCACGCCACTGCGGACGGCTGTCGGCAGGGTTGTTGGGCGGAGTATGCGTTGGCGGGGCCGGTCCGCGCTGTTGGCGGCGGTGACGACCTGCGTGGAGCAGTGGCACTGGCCGGTGGTGCCGGGTGCCGGAGCGCACGGGATCGGGGCGCACGCCGGGGGTGCGCCCTGTAGTTGTCCGCGCCCCGACTGTCCGACGCCGGGCGCCCATCCGTACGATCCGCCGCTGCTCGCGGCGACCACCGACGTGCGGATGGTGCGCTGGTGGTGGCGGCGGCGCCCGGACGCGCCGATCGTGGTGGCCACCGGGGGAGAGGTGTCGGCGGTGAGCCTGCCGGTGGAGGCGGGGCTGCGGGCACTGGCGTACTTCGACACCCTGGGGGTGCGGGTCGGTCCGGTGCTGGCCACGCCGAGCCGCTGCGTGCTGCTGGTCGCGCCGTACACGATGCAGGAGTTGGCCGAACTGCTGGTCGCCCAGGAGTGGGTGCCGACCAGCCTGCGCTTCCACGGCAGCGGCGGCTACGTGCTGCTGCCGCCCTCGCGGACCGGGGCCGGGGTGCTGCGCTGGATCCGCGAGCCGGGGGCGGTCGGCGCCGGGGACGGTACCGGGACGGCGGACGCCGCTGTCGAGGGCGAGGCAGCGCCGTGGCTGCCGACGGTGAGTGCGCTGCTGGAGGCGCTGGTGGCGGCGAGCGTGGCCACGCCGGACGGGGCACGGCTGGCCTACTGAACGGCGGGACGCCACGGGCGTCCGCCGTCGGCGTCCACAGCGGGCGTCCGCAACGGGTGTCCGCCGCATGGAAAAGCTCGGCCGCTGGCGACGGGGGATGCACCAGCGACCGAACTGTTTAAACCGTAACAAGAATCGAGCCGCAAGCAAATTCCCTGGAGCTCTCACTCCCTGTGAATTTCCGAGTCCGGCCCACTATGTGATGCAGGTCACGCAAATCCAGCCAGTTCTGCGCGCTTCCTGTCGATTTGCGACCACAGATGGTAGTCGATCAGTCGCAGGGTGTTATTCATCGCCATTTCGGCTCAGCCGATGGTGACCTGACGGTTCACCAGGTCCGCACGGCTCTTGCGCTGCTGCGGGGTGAGCGGCTCGGTCTGCGCCAGCGCCCCGGCCAGCCGCTCCTGGAAGGCGGCGGCGGGCTTCTCGCAGTCGGCCGCGGTCATCGCCGACGGCAGGTCCCACACCGGGACCGCCAGGCCGTGCGCCCGGAACGAGCCGACCAGCCGGGTGCCCTCGCCCAGGCTGGACTCGCCCGCCGCGACCAGTCGGGCCAGCGCGTCGAGCAGGGTGTCCTCGGCGTGCGGCATCACCCAGCGCAGGTGGTTGCGGTCCGGCACCGAGCACCAGTACGCGCTGTCCACCGAGGTCAGCTTGACCGTGGGGATCACCTCGGCGTTGGCCTGCTCCAGCGAGGCGGCGACCTCGCCGGTGGCCGAATCCGCGTCCTCCAGCCAGTACTCGAAGCCGGTGTGCACGACCGGCTCGAACGGCGCCGACAGGTCCAGCAGGTCCTGCAGCCGCGGCGCGTCGGTGGCCGGGCGGCGCGGGGGCACGGGCGTGCCCGGCTCCACCGCCAGCGCCTGGACCAGCGCGTCACCGAGGTCCCGGCTGGCGTCGCCGGACGCGGTCTGGGTCTGCAGCCCCAGCAGGATGCTGCCGTCCTGGCGGCGCATCGCGGGCCAGGCCATCGGCAGCACCGTGGCCAGGGTCACCGCCGGTACCTCGCCGTTCGCGCCGGTCAGCGCCGCGCCGGTCAGCGTCAGCGGCACGGTGGCCGCCGGGACCAGCTCGCGCAGCGCCACCCAGTCACCCTCGCCGGGCAGCCCGTCGAACGGGCGCTGCACCAACTCCTGTACCGCGTGGGCTGCTTCGCGGCCGTGGCAGGCCTTGTAGCGACGCCCCGAACCGCACGGGCAGTCCTCGCGGGCGCCGACGACCGGGATCTCCCCGTTCGCTGCGGCGGTGTGCTGAGCGCGCGAGGGCGCCTTCTTCGCGGCCTTCTTAGCCATGGTGCGGATCTCCCGGTGGGGCGTGTGCTCTGGCGCCCCGAGCGTAGTCGCACCACCGTGCCCCGCGCGCGCACGCGCACCGGGCAACCGGCGCGAGCGAGCGGCGCACCGCGCCCCGCGCGCCCCCTGCCAACCGGCAGACCGGTCCGGTTCGGGCTCCGGTCCGGCCGGTTCGGGCTCCGCTTCGGACTTCGGTTCCGGGCTTCGGTCCGGCTAGAGCTCCGGCTGGCCGGTCAGCTCCTGGCGGCGGGCGTGCCGGGCCCGGGCCGGGAGTACCGCCCAGACCGTGACCTCGCCCGGAGCGTCCCGCACGCCCCAGTCGGTGGCCAACTGCCCCACGATGCCCAGCCCTCGCCCGCCGCGCGCCGTCAGTGACGGGCTGCCGCGCCGGGGGCGGGTGGGACCGCCGCCGTCGGTGACCTCCAGGGTGAGCAGACCGTCGCTGTGCAGTTCCCAGCCGACGACCACCCGTCCGCCGTCCGGGTACGAGCCGTCGCTCTCGACCCTGGTCCGGCTCCCCGACCCGTGGCGCTGCGCCCGGGACTGGGACGCCGCCTGCGACTGACTGTGGGCCTGGATCTGTGCGTGAACCTGGGCCTGGGCCTGGGCTTGTACCTGTGCTTGGGCTGCTTCGAACTCGTCCAGCACCGACTCCAGCGGGCGGGCGTGACGACAGGCGTTGCTCAGCAGTTCGGAGAGTATGAGGACCGCGTCGTCGATGACGACGTCAGGAACCTGATGCTCCGCCAGATCTTTCCGCAGTCGCCGCCGAGCCGCCCCAACGCTGGCCGGACCATGGGGAACCGCCATGGTCGCTGAAGAAGTCGGCACATCATGCGCCACCACGAGCGACACCCCCGGACCTCCTCCTCCGCCTAATGACAGGGTGTGAATGCCCGGTGCGAGCTGGCCGGAAACGAGAATAAGGGCGTTGTTGGACTTCCTTCCGGAGGCATAAATCCGAGCCCCGCCGATCCTTTTACGCGGAGTAGCCATATGGTTACTCCGCGTTTGCGACGGGTAGTGAACGGCGGTGTGCCGGGCGATATTCCAGTCATTTCCGTGCGCCCGCGTACGCTCTTGGCGCGCGCCGGAGAGCGACTTCACCTTTTCTTCACGCCATTGCGCGGACCGCGACACCCGTCCCGGAAGACCACCGCTGACCCGGGTCAGTCCGGTCGGCTCGCGGGGCCCTCAGGTCGCTGCGGACCCCCGGCGTCCTGGCCGTCCCCGGCGTCCCGCCGGGCCTCGCCCCGGCCCAGTAGGTCGAGCACCCGGCGCGGGTGGTTGGTGATGACGGTGTCCACCCCGAGCCGCAGGCACAGCTCGACGTCCGCCGGGTCGTCGACGGTCCAGACCCGCACCCGCTGCCCCGCCCGGCGCAGCGCGGCCACGTACTCCGGGCGCTTGCGGACCAGGTCGATGCCGGGACCGGCGATCCGTGCCCCGTACGGCAGCCGCCCGCTCCGGAACCACGGCAGCGGGTACTCCAGCAGGTACACCGTGGGGATGCCGGGGGCCAGCGCCCGCACCCGGCGCAGCGAGAGCTGCGAGAAGCTCATGATCCGGACCGGCGAGGGCTCGCCCGAGGAGGGGGTCACCAGGTCGAAGCGGTGCAGCAGTTCGAGCAGCGCCCGCTCCAGCCGACCGCCCTGGCGGATCGGGTGCTTGGTCTCGATCGCCAGCTCCAACCGGCGTCCGCAACCGGCCGCCAGTTCCAGCAGCCGCTCCAGGGTCAGCACCGAGCCGTGTTCCGGGCCCGAGCCCTCGGACTTCCACGAACCGAAGTCGAAGGCGGACAACTGCTCCAGCGTCAGCGCGGAAACCGCGCCCCGACCGTTCGAGGTCCGGTTCACCGTGCGGTCGTGCACGCACACCAGCTGCCCGTCGGCGGTCAACCGGACGTCGCACTCCAGACCGTCCGCACCCTGTTCGATCGCCAGCCGGTAGGCGGCCAGGGTGTGCTCGGCCAGGGTGCCGGAGGCGCCCCGGTGCGCGATCACCCGGACGTCGGCCCGGTTCGACGGCTGCTGGGGCTGCTGCTCGGGGACGGCGAGCGGGGCGTTCGACACACCTCCACCTTAGGCGGCGCGGTTCGGACGCCCCGGCCGCGTCCCCGCTCGGCCGGATGAATTCTCAGTGACCCTTGCGCAGCAGCGGGGTCAGCGCCCAGGTCAGCAGCGCGGGCACGAGGAAGGAGAACAGCGAGGCCGAGGTCCACACCTGCGGGTGGATCCCGGTGACGTTCTGCGCGTGCGCCCAGAAGTCCGGCCACCACTGGCCCCAACCGGTCAGCGCGGCCGGTGAGATCAGCTCGTAGACGGCGAAGCCCACGGCCCAGGGCAGCAGCGTCAGCCAGCGGGTCGGCGCCCCCTCGGACATGTCCCAGCCGCCCTCGCGCCGCCCCGCGCCGAAGAAGAAGTCCACCGCGAGCACCGCCGACAGCGGCACGAAGACCGCGCCGATCAGGCCGAGGAAGTTCTCGTAGCCGGTGAAGTCGGTGACGCCCAGCGCCAGCACGGTGACCAGCGTGCCGATGCCGACGGTGAGGTAGCGGCGGTCGACCCGGGGGAAGAGGTTGTGGATCGACATCGCGGTCGAGTAGACGTTGGCGAAGGACTGGTCGGCCTCGCGCAGCACCAGCACCGAGAAGAAGACCCAGCCGGCGGTGATCCCCATGAAGGTCGTGAAGATCTTGTTCGGGTCCCCGCCGACCTGCACCAGCGCCAGCAGGCCGACGATGTAGCACCACACCTGGGAGACGCTGTAGCCGCTGAACGCGCCCCAGAAGGAACTGGAACCGCTCTTGGCGTGCCGGGTGTAGTCGGCGGCGAGCGGGACGAAGGAGATCGAGACCGCGATCACCGAGTCGATCGCGGGCAGGAAGCCGGTCCAGTTGCCGTGCCCCGGGTCGGGCACGCCCCGGCGGATCAGCTCGACCGTGAAGAACAGCATCGCCACGCCCACGGCGATGGCGACGTACCGGCGCAGCACCGAGATCGCGCCCAGCGGACGGATCGTCATCACCGTCGTCAGCACCCCGGCCGCGACCACGTAGACCCAGTGCGGGATCCCGCTGTAGAGGGCGTCGGCGCCCATGGCGATGACAGTGAGCTCGTACACGCCCCAGCCGACGCACTGGATGATGTTCAGCACCGTCGGCAGGTACGACAGCCGGGTGCCGAACAGGCCGCGCAGGATCGCCATCGCCGGGGCCCCGGCCCGGGTGCCGATGACGGCGGCGACCGCGAGCATCAGCGCGCCGATGACGGTGCCGACCACGATCGCGGTGACCGAGGCGGCGAGCGAGAGGTCCTTGTTGTTGAAGACCAGCACGGTCGCGGCGCTCTGGAAGCCGATCAGGCTGATGCCGAGGTTGGTCCAGAAGGCCGCCTGGTCGCGGAAGCCGAGGGTGCGCGGCGGCGCGGTGTCCAGCACCAGCGGGGCCTCGGCGCGGGCACCGGCGGGCGGCGCTTCCAGGACAGGGGACGGCGGTGTGGACGCGGACATGGACGTCACGGTGCTCCAGCTCCCTACGCCGGCATTACCCGGTCAGGTTCAGGCGGTCGGCACCCCGTTTCGGCGCCCTCTCAGCCTGGATAGGTCCAAGCTCCCGCATATGCGTGCGAGCACATCGTAGGTGCAAGCCGGGCCGGGACCAAGGCCCGTCCACGTCCCGGACCTGCTGCGTCCCTGGCGGGGCCCGCTCCGGAGGGCTGCGGCGGGGCTGCCGAAGGCCCCCAATCTCAGAGCTTCCTTAGAACTGCCAGTGCTTCCTTAGAACTGATTGTGGAGAGTCCTCCGTCGGCCGGAACACGGGGTACCTTTCATCAGAGCTGGACGCATGCGCGGTATGAGGCCCCAGCGGGTTGCGCGCGACCGGCGCTTACGACGCCCCGACACGGTCCGGGCAATGCTTGGGGCCGCAGGTCCCACTACGAGGAGGTCATTCGTGAGCACCGAGCACGAGGGCGGGCTCTCCGGGCCGGACCGGTCCGAACCCACCACCGGGGATTCGGTGGCACCGCCCGCCGCGCAGCCGGACGCCTCAGCGTCCGGGATCGAACCGCCCCGCGACCCCGACCTGGCCGCCTACCCGCCGCCGGCCCCCGACCAGCCCGCCCTCGACGAGCCCACCACCGTGCTCGCCGCCGTCCCCGCAGAGGCCGCGCCCGCCGCCGCGCCCGCGGCGCCCGCTGAGCCGTCGACCACCGCTGACGCGCCGGTCGCCGCCGCCGACGCGGTGGCGCCCACCGCGCAGCTCCCCACTGCGCAGCTCCCCGCCGTCCAGCCCGCCCCGGCCGACTCCGTGCCGCCCGCCGCCGTCCCTGCCGAGACCGCTGTCGCCGCCGCCGCGCCGGGGTACCCCGCGCCGTCCGCGCCCCCGGCGCCCCCCGCGCCGCCGTCGGCGGCCCCGCAGCCGTACGCCGGGTACCCGCAGCCGGGCGAGCCCCCGCAGTACCCGCAGTACGCCCAGCACCCGCAGTACGGTCAGTACCAGGGCGCGCCCTACCCCGCTGCCTACCCGGGCGCCGCCTACCCCGGCACCCCCTTCGGCGCGCCCCAGGCTCCGCGCAAGCGCCGCCGGGGCGGCCTGGCCACGCTGCTCGTGGTCACCGCGCTGGTCGCGGGCGGTCTCGGCGGCGGTCTCGGCTCTTGGCTGGAGACCCGGGACAGCTCCGGCGGCAGCACCAGCGTGGCCGCGTCGGTGAACCCGAAGGACCTGAGCCGTTCACCGAACAGCATCGCCGGGATAGCGGCCCGGTCGCTGCCGAGCGTGGTCACCATCTCGGCGTCCAACTCGCAGGAGTCCGGGACAGGTACCGGCTTCATCTTCGACAGCCGCGGCTACATCCTGACCAACAACCACGTGGTCGCCCCGTCGACCAACGGCGGCAAGCTCAGCGTCCAGTTCTCCGACGGCAACAGCTACCCGGCGACGATCGTCGGCCGGGCCGAGGGCTACGACGTCGCGGTGATAAAGCTGGGCAGCACGCCCAAGGAGAAGCTGGTCCCGCTGCCGCTCGGCAACTCGGACAGCGTCGCGGTCGGCGACACCACGATCGCGATCGGCGCGCCGTTCGGCCTGTCCGGCACGGTCACCTCCGGCATCATCAGCGCCAAGAACCGCCCGGTCGCCTCGGGCGACGAGACCGGCACCCAGACCTCGTACATGAACGCGCTGCAGACCGACGCCTCGATCAACCCGGGTAACTCCGGCGGGCCGCTGATGAACTCCGACGGGCAGGTCATCGGTATCGACTCGGCGATCCAGTCGGGCGGCGCCACGGACAGCGAGGGCCAGTCCGGCAGCGTCGGCCTGGGCTTCGCCATCCCGATCAACCAGGCCGAGTGGGTCGCCGCGCAGCTGATCAAGACCGGGCAGCCGATATACCCGATCATCGGCATCCTCCGCGACGACAGCTACACCGGCAACGGCGCCAAGATCGCCTCCGCCCCGGTCCAGGGCCAGCCCGCGGTCACCCCGGGCGAGCCCGCGGCCAAGGCGGGGCTGGAGGCGGGCGACGTGATCACGCAGTTCGCCGGCGTCCCGATCGACAGCGGCCCCACCCTGGTCAGCGAGATCTGGTCGCACCACCCGGGCGACACGGTCTCCATCACCTACACCCGCAACGGCCAGACCCACACCACCACGCTGACCCTCGGCAGCCGCGTCGGCGACGCGCAGTAACCACCGCCCCAGGCCCCGTACGGACCCCGCGACCCCGTCGCCCCGTACGGGGCCATTCGCTGCCACGCACCACCCGACTCATGAGAAGATCCCTTGGCACAGTCTCACGGGTCCTACCCCGCGCCGACCTGTGCCCAGGAGAGCTGCCCGAGCGGCCTAAGGGAACAGTCTTGAAAACTGTCGTCACGGGAAACTGTGACCGTGGGTTCGAATCCCACGCTCTCCGCCGGACCGGCCCCTGACCAGCTGAAACGGTCGGGGGCCGACTGCTTTTGGGGTCACTCCGATGATCCTCCACTGACCGCCTTATCTGACACGGATCTGGCACGCTCCGACGGTAGTGACTCCTCGTAACCGGCTTCCCTGCCGGTCCGACGCGCACCCTGGGCTACCGAGGTGCCCAGGAGTCCACGGAAACGTCAGGGCCGCCGTTGAGGTAGCGGTGGAGGGCGCTGGCGGTGGTCGGCACGAACTCCGACGGAATGGCCGTGGTCGGCGCCCAGGTGACTTGGGCGTGCTTGGCCGGTTCCTCGTTACTGAGGTCACCCGTCCATCGGTGTGTTGCGAAGACGACCGTGAGAAAGCCGTTGGGGGCCTCGACCCCTCGGGCACCGTGGATCACGTGGACAAGGCGGAGGTCTTCGACGGCGACGACGAGACCTGTCTCCTCCCTGAGTTCTCGGATGGCAGTCTCGGTAATGGGCTCTCCTGGCTCGCTCTTGCCCACTGGGAGGTCCCACATGCCCTGGGCGAACTTGGCATGGGGACCGCGTTGAAGCAGTGCGACTCGCTGCCCTTCGAGGTCGTGCACGATGACTGCGGCGACCAGCAGCGTCATTGACTCGGTGGCGGGCTTGAGGCCGGTGGGTTGATCGGTAGCTTGCTGGGCCACAGGGGGTCCTTCCCTTTGGTGCGGGTGCTAGATCAGTGCTTCGCGCGCGCGGCGTTCCAGATCGGTGGCTCCTGGGACTCCGCGTCTAACGTAGGTGGCCAGGTGGGGCCGGATCGAGGAGATCGCCTTTCTGGTGCGATCCGAGGTCATGCCCTCCATGAGCGTGAGGGCACGGCCCCAGGTAGCGACGGCTTCGTCAGCGCGGGCCTGGGCGGCGAGGCTGTCACCGAGGTCGGCGTACGTCAGCGCGTGAACGCGTTTGAACTTCTCGGGGTCCCAGCGAATCAGGGCGGCGCGGTGCTGCTGCTCAGTTCCGGGATGGTCACCCATGTCGGTGAGGGTGCGAGCGGTGTGGCTGGCGACTGTGCCGGCGGCGGGACCGCTGACGAGGGAGAAGCTGGGTTGCGGTTCGTCCTGGCGGGCGAGGGCGTTCTCAGCAGCGAGGAGAGCGCGGGCTGCGGCTGGCTTGTCGCGGGTGGCAGCGTAGGCACGTGCGTGCGTGATGTGGAGCAGGGCTTCGGTCTGGCCGTCTACTCGACCGATGCTGCGGGTGAGGGCGTTCTCGATCAAGTCGGCGCAGTGCTGAGGTTGTTTGAGGCTGAGGGCCTGGTGGGCGAGAGCACGCATCATCCATCCGGCATGGCCATTCGGATCAGCCTCGACGGCGAGTTGGTAGCCGACTTGGTAGTAGTGCTGGGCTGCTCCCTCGTGGCCGAGATCATGATGCTTCCACCCGGCGAGGTAGGCAAGCTCGGCGACGGCTTCGAATGCACGCCCTCTGGTCTGCTCGTTGGGAAAGCGGCCGGTGAGCATGGGGGCGGCCGTGTCGGCGAGATAGGCAGTAACGGTGGTCAACCCGTGGCCCCCACCCAGGCGCTCATCCACCGCGCTGAAGACGGCGGTGATCTGGCGGATGACCTCTACTTCCTCATTGCCGACAAGCGCGGTGCCGGTGCGAGCACGCATGAGGCG
This sequence comes from Streptacidiphilus sp. P02-A3a, assembly GCF_014084105.1. Taxonomy (GTDB): domain Bacteria; phylum Actinomycetota; class Actinomycetes; order Streptomycetales; family Streptomycetaceae; genus Streptacidiphilus. The sequence continues at coordinate 146,502 of NZ_CP048289.1, forward strand.
GGAGACGGGTTCGGGGTCGTACAGGAGGGGCATGGCCACGCCTGCGGTGGTGAACGCTGCAACCGTGAGGAAGGTCCGTCGCTCGACATCTGCGCGGCCGAGATTGGTGGCGGTCTCCACGGGGTCAGCGCTCGCTGCCAAGGACTCCTCCGGGGAGGCGAAACCCAGTTCGGCCGGGGTGACCCTGCGTCCGACTCGGCGGGATAACGCCTCGGCAATGTAATAGGAGGCCTGACCGGTCGGCGTTGCTCCGTTGATCCAGTGGGATACGGCCGACTTGTTCGTCAGCAGTGTCTCGCCGTTCTCCGCGCCGATGCGGCGTACCGCGTGCGCGAGTGCCTCGTAAGTCCAGCCTGCGGCCGAAATCACTCCCCTGAGGCGGTGGTTGGGTTCCCCGCGTGTGGCCACGATCAATCCCCCGAGCTGGAGCTGTAAACCGCGTATACCACTCTACGTGCTGACAGCACTACCACCGGTGGCACTGCGCCGGTTCACTGGGTGTCAGTCGCCCGGAAGAACACCGACACCAGGCTCCCCCTGGATGGACCCCCGGGCGACTGTCAGGCCATCTCGGGCCGCACGCACGGTACTTCGGCTGTGCACCATCTTCACCAGTCTGGGAGGGCTGATGAGCGCTACCGATCAGGTTCCGCTCCCTGTCCCGCAGTCCTGGGAAGTTCAGCCGTCGCCTTCCGCTGTGCGGCCGGCCCGGCTGCTGGTTCGAGAGGTCGCACGCTTCTGGGCGGTGCCGCTGTCAGACGATGCGCTGCGCGAGGTGGAGCTGTGCGCCAGTGAGTTGATCATGAACGCAGTGCTCTACACCGACTGGCCATGTCGTGTGACGGTGCGCTGGACCGGTGCGCGGCTGCGGGTTGAGGTCGCCGACACCAGTCTGATCCCGCCTGGTGGTGACGGCTCGATCCGCTCGGGTAACGGCGGCCGTGGGCTGGGCCTGGTGGCGGAGCTGGCGCACTCGTGGGGCTGGTTCCCGATGGGCGCGGGGAAGGTCGTGTGGTTCGAGTCCGCTCCGGACGAAGTGTTCAACCGGGACAAGAGGTTGGCCTTGCTGGTCAACGTCGCTCAGTCCCGCATCGCCGAACCGTTGGCCTTCTCCGCCTGAACACCTTGGCTTCCGCCTGGTCCCGATCGACCAGGCGGACGGTCGGCCGCGTTTCCCCCGAGCGCGGTCGACGTGCACGACCTCCGTCGAATCCTCGACGGGGTTCCATGCCACAGGAAGGAAATCCGATGGCGCACGACACCACCGAGGCGACTCCGGTCGCCAAGAGCGGGCTGCTGGTCGCGGCTCGGAAGATCGCGGCGGCGCGGGCTCGCACTGAGCAGCCCTCCGACGTCAGCAGCGGTCGCACCGACGGCAACGACTGATTCGGCGGCCCACGATGCATGACGTTGCCTCGTGGGCGGCGCGTCTGGGCGGGGACACGTTCCTCGCCCAGACGTTCAACCGCTCCTACGCGCTCTTGCCCGGCCAGGCTGACGAAGCGGTCAGTCTGCTGTCCTGGGACGACCTGAACGGCATCCTCGACACCCAACGGTTGGAGCCGCCAAGGCTGCGGCTGTCGATGGACGGCGAGATGCTGCCCGTGCACCGGTACACGCTGCCGGTCACCACCCGCCGCTCCGTCACCTGGAACCGCGTCCAACCCGCTGAACTGCACGCCCGTTTGGCTGAGGGTGCGTCCTTGGTCCTGGACTCGATTGAGAAGATTCACCCTGCAATCGGCGCTTCGGCCGAAGCCCTGGAACGCTTCCTCGGTACGCGGGTGCAGGTCAACGCCTACGCTTCGTGGACCGAGCGGGAGGGCTTCGGTACGCACTGGGACGACCACGACGTTGTGGTCGTGCAGGCGTTCGGGTCCAAGCGCTGGCGGCTGTACGGGCCGACCCGCGACGTGCCGACCTTCCGGGATGTGGAGACCCCTGAGCCGCCCGAGGGTGATCCGGTCGCGGACATCGTGCTGAACGCGGGTGACGTGCTCTACCTGCCGCGTGGCTGGTGGCACGCGGTCACCGCTGACCAGGGCACTGCCTCGCTGCACCTGACCTTCGGTCTGGTCACCCATACCGGTGCCGACCTGCTCACCTGGCTGGTCGACGAGCTCCGGTCTCGCGTCGCCTTGCGGCGAGACGTGCCGCGCTTCGCCTCGCCGACCGATCAAGCCGTCTTCGTGAACGACCTGCGGACCGAGGTTCTGACCGAGCTGGCTGATCCGTCCCTGGTGGTCCGCTGGGCTGCCTCGGCGGACACGACCGACTTCGGCCGTGCGGGTACCTCGCTGCCCTACGTCTCCGGTCTGCCAGCCAACCCCCTGATCTCGGTCCGGCTCACCGCCCCGCGCGCCCGTCTCACCTCAGACGGCGCAGGTCTGGTCACGCTGGCTGCGGCCGGTACTGCCTGGGACTTCGACCAGCAGGCAGCCGCGATGCTGCACGCGCTCATGGACGGCGAACCGCGAACCCTCGGGACGCTGGCGGAACTATCGGACCTGGAAGTCAAGGACGTCGCCGACCTGTTGGGGGCGCTCATCGACGGGCAGGCCGCCGCTGTGGTCAAGGCGGGGCTGTGACTGCCGTTCTGGGCCTGGGGACGTATCGGGTGCGCGCCGTCGAACTGGCGGCGCGCACCGCTTGCCAGGCTGGCTGTGAGTACGTGGACACGGCCCCCAACTACGGCCATGGCGTGGCCCATGGCGAACTTGGGCCGGTGCTCGCCGACTACCCCAAGGTGCGGATCACGACCAAGACCGGATTCCATACAGGTGCGGAGCGTCGTGCCGCCGTCGCTGCCGGGGCGCTCACCGACCAGGAAGCCGCGCACGGGCACAGCCTCAAGCCCTCCTTCGTGCGCTGGCAGACCAATCACTCACTCGCTCAACTGGGTCGCGCAGACGTGGTGTTTGTGCACAACCCCGAGCACGCGCACCATGACCGCGTGCGGGTGCACGTCGCGATCCGCAGAGCCTTCCGGGTCCTGGAGGAGTTCGCCCGCGCCGGCCGAATCGGAGGCTACGGGGTGGCTACTTGGTCCGGATTCACCAGGGGCGTGTTCACGGTGGCTGAACTTGTCGAACTCGCCGAGCAAGCCGCAGGGGGACATCCGAACCACCTGGTCAGCGTTCAACTGCCGGTGAGCCTGGTCATGCTCGATCCGCTCACGCAGGCGCTGGACGGCACCGGCCCACTTGCCGACGCCCGTGCCCGAGGGCTCACCACGTTCGCGTCCGCTCCCCTGCACGGCGGTGAGCTACTGCCGCTGATGACACCCGAACTGGTGGACTTCATCCGGCCCGGTTTGACCCCGGCGGCGGCTGCGCTGCTGGCTGTCGCCTCCTGCCCGGACCTGGACGTGGCTCTTGTGGCTGCGAGCACCCGCGTGCACTGGGACGATGCGGTAGGCGCGTTGGCCGACCCGCTGAACCCTGATCACCTCAGGAGCATCGCCGATGAACTGGCCGGAGGATGACGCGACCGAGACCCGGATGCGGACCGCGCACGACCAGGCTGCCTCGCGCCTCGGCTTGGTCTGCGCTGGGCCCGCCGCGTGGGGCTACCTCGGCCGCACCATCGGCCGCCGTGCTGGGGACACCTGGCTGCGGGTCGCCTCGGTATCGGTCGACAGACCGAGCCGACTGCCCGGTGAGGGGATCATCGGTGCAGCCCAGGTCGTTCCGGAGAGCATCCCTCGGGCGCGCCTGATCTCCGTCTTGGACTGGACCGAACCGGGATACGCCTACCAGGCCGATCTGTCCCAGTTCATCAGCGCGCCCGTGATCGCGCCGCAGCGACCGGATCTGGACCGTGATCCCGGCCTGTCCGATCAGTGGTGGGCCGAACTGCGACGGGCGCTGGCTGAGCTGGCCACCGTCGACACCCCAACCATCCGGGGACGTGACGGCTGGATCGCCAAGGCATTCCCTACGTTCCTCGGCGTCCCCGCCCCGGAACGGATTGAACGCGAGACCGGTCACGCCGACCTGCACTGGGGCAATCTCACCACTGACCCGCTCACCCTGCTCGACTGGGAACGCTGGGGCCGCGTCCCCGTCGGCTACGACCCCGGTCTTCTCCACGCGCACAGCCTGCGAGTCCCCGCTGTCGCAGCCCGTATTCGCGCCGAGTTCGCCCAGGTATTGGACACACCCGCAGGTCGAACCGGCGAACTCGTCGCCCTGGCCGAGATGCTGCAAGCCGTCGGCCGTGGCTGGTACCCCGAACTCGCGTCCCTCCTCGCCCACCGTGCCCAGGAACTCACCGGCATCTCTCCGCCCGGACCCGTGTCCACCTTCACGGGCGTCGAGTTGCCCACCACCTGACTAGCCTCAACGAGCCCTCTACCGTCGGAATATGGCGTCAGGGGGCTCCGTGCTGCCCAGGTTGCCGCGCGTCGGCAGGCGGAGCCCATCGCCCAGGGCGACGTTCAACGCCGGCCCTTTCGCCGGAGCGTTGCCGACGGCGGTCCGCCACAGCCGATCCCTGACGCAAGGGTGGTTCGCGGTTGGTCCCTCGTTGGGCGGCAGGCGTAGCCACAGCACAGGTTCTCCGGGGCCGCCAGGCTGCCTCTGGCACGCGTGCGCTCCGGCCTGGCGGCCCCCGGAGGTTCTGTGCTGTCCTCTGGTGCCGTCCGACGAGGGACCGCCCGGACCACCCGGCGACGCCGAGCCCGTGAGCCAGACCCCCAGTCCCTCCGCAGGGAGGGCCCGCCGGAGGCATGTCCTGGCCTCGCTTCGTCGTCTGGAGCGCGCGCGGCCCGCGATAGCGGGCCGCCTTGCCCCTGCTGATCTGGCACATCGGCTACGACGTGCTGACCGGGCGCGCGGGACCATCCCCGCGTGCGCGGGGAGCAGGGTCCTCTAACGGGCCGAATGGGTGAGGATCAGGGACCATCCCCGCGTGCGCGGGGAGCAGTGGCCTGTCGGCAACGGCTGAAAATGGGCCGGTCTGAACGGTTCAATCGTGGGCCATCGTGTGGTCTCGTTCGTTGGGTTCAGTCGTTGCCGGTGGTGGGGGTGCGGCCGAGTTCGCGGCCTCGCATGCGGTAGGACTCGCCTTTGAGGGAGTGGACCTCGGCGTGGTGGACGAGTCGGTCGATCATGGCGGCGGCGACGGTCTCGTCGCCGAAGGTCTCTCCCCAGCGTCCGAAGGGCTTGTTGCTGGTGACGATCACGCTGGCCCTTTCGTATCTGTTCGATATGAGCTGGAAGAACAGGTTCGCGGCCTCGGACTCGAAGGGGATGTAGCCGACCTCGTCGATCACGATCAGCGGGTAGCGGCCGAGCCGGACCAGCTCGTCCTGGAGGCGGCCGGCCTGGTGGGCGGCGGCGAGGCGGTCGACCCACTGGGCGGCGGTGGCGAACGCGACCCGGTGGCCCGCCTGGCAGGCCCTGACCGCGAGGCCGGTGGCCAGGTGTGTCTTCCCGGTCCCGGGCGGCCCCAGAAATACGGCGTTCTCCTTGGCCGCTATGAAGTCCAATGTTCCCAGGTGGGAGAGTTGTTGGCGGGTCAGGCCGCGCAGATGGGTGACGTCGAGCTCCTCGATGGTCTTGATGGCGGGGAAACGGGCGGCGCGGATACGGCCCTCGCCGCCGTGGGAGTCGCGGGCGGAGACCTCGCGTTGCAGGCATGCGACCAGGTACTCGGTGTGGGTCCAGGACTCTGTCTGGGCGCGTTCGGCCAGCCGCTCAGCGGCGTCCAGCAGGGCGGGTGCTTTCATGGCGCGAGAGAGGAAGGCCAGGTCGGCGGCGGTCTGCCGACCAGTGCGGGTGGTCTGGCTGTTCGTTTTCGCCCTGTCGCCGGTGTTGTTTGCGGTAGTCGTGGTGGTGTGGGCCATCAGGTGTCCTCCTTGCCCGCGCCGCCCTCGATGAGGGTGAACATGCGGTCGTAGGTGCCCAGTTCGCGTTGTTCAACGTCGATGCCGAGGCTGTCGGGGGTCAGGGCCGCGGCGCGGGCGGTGGCTGCTCGGGCGGCCTTTTGGTGGATGACCTCGCCGCGCAGGACGTGGGCCGCGGCGGCGTGGTCGGGGTCGGTGATCGACTGGTGCCTGGCCCAGCAGCGGGCATGGCGGGCCACCACGTCGTTGCCGGCGATGGCGGTGATCTCCTCGTTGTCGGTGCGGACCATCACCGTCCTGCCGATCGCGCGGGGATGGACGGAGTAGTCGTTGGTGTCCACGCGGATGTAGTGGTCGCGGCCGATGCGGGTGTGGAAGCGCCACCAGTGCGGTGGGGTGACCGGCGGGATGGTCAGCATCGCGGCCCGGTCGGCCTCCCAGCGGTCCACCGGGCGGGCGTCGATGGAGCGGTGCCGGCGCCGGTTGGCGATCTGCAGCCACGCGCTCAGCTGGGTGTTGAAGTCGTCGGGGCCGGTGAAGGTGCGGCCGGGCACGAAGCTCGTCTCCAGGTAGCCGTTCGCGCGCTCCACCAGGCCTTTCGCTTCCGGGTCCCGGGGCCGGCAGAGGTGGACCTTGACCGCGAGCAGGCCCGCGAACGCAGCGAACTCGCTGGTCAGCTTGCCCTTGCCGACACCGGCCTCGTTGTCCCAGACCAGCATCTTGGGCACCGCTGCCCAGCCGTCGGCGAGCAGACGCCAGTGGCCGTCGATCAGGTCACCGGTCTGCCGCGACGGCAGCATCCGGGCGGTGATCACCCGCGAGTAGCCCGACACGATGACCAGCACCGGCGGGCGGCCCGACTGGCCGTAGCCCAGCGGGATGTCGACGGCGGGGAACCACAAGTCGCACTGCGCGAGCTCACCGGGCTCGTAGACCGTGCGCGAGACCGGGTCCACCGGCAGGAAGGCCGGCCGCAGCTCACGCACCCGCTCACGCAGGATCGTCAGCCCGCGCTCCCAGCCGATCCGCTCCGCAATCACGGTCACCGGTATCGTCGGGGTCTGCCTGAGCAGCTCGCGGACTGCGGGCTCGACCGCGTCCACCGCCGAGCCCTTCAGCGGACGCTGGTACTGCGGGGGCCGGTCCGAGGCCAGTGCCCGCAGCACGGTGCCCCTGGAAATCCCCAGCTGCCGGGCCACCGCCCGGGCCGACAACCCCTCAGCCCGGTGCAACCGGCGAATCTCAGCCCAGTCCTCCACGTGGATCACCCTCTCTTCCTCCTGACTCCAGCCCAATGAAGTCAGAATGATCAAGAGATCACCCAGTGGCCCGCTTTTGATACGCCGTCCGTGGTCCCCATTTCACCCGTTGCCGACATGGCCGAGGAGGTCGCCTTCGATGACGTCGTCGGGACCATCCCCGCGTGCGCGGGGAGCAGGAGGCGAGGCTGGATACGGTCCGCGGGATCGGGGGATCATCCCCGCGTGCGCGGGGAGCAGAAGCATGCTCATGTTGCCCTCCTACAGGCGTAGGGACCATCCCCGCGTGCGCGGGGAGCAGCTTGCTGAGCTGCGGGTTTATGGCTGTCGGGGAGGGAATCCGAGCACTTTTGCGGATTCCGGCAATTTGGGACAGATGACGCTAGTGGCTACGTTGAGCATGCAATCCCTCCTGCCATCCCGGGGAGTACTCGGTGGTGATGTACGTCCTCGGCAGCCTAGCTGTCTCTGGTCCAGGGGAGTCCCCGGGGTGTCACGATAAGGACGTTGGCTCCGGTTCCGCCATTCCGTTGAGCACGCTGTACGTAGCAGCCGTTTGCTGATGTTGGGCTGGGCGAAGCGTCTTGCATGTGCTGTGACTGCTGGGTGAGCGTCGGTCGTTGGCTGATCTGTTGCTTGAGGGAGAGGCGCAGCGTGCCCTGCGTGGGCACGGGGGAACTGGGTGGGCTCGGTTTTCTGGAAGTTCGCGTGACGGGAAGGGAGTCGGGCGTACCTTGAGAGCCTTCCGATGCTGGGGCTTCGCCAGTGCGGGGGAGTAGCACTCCGCATTACTGTGAGTGATTGTCCTGTCGCGGCATGTGGATCGGGGCAGCCATCGGGTCGGGCCTGGGTGGCCACGTCGGTCGTGGAGTGGAAAGTGAAGGTATGGGTGGATTAGCGGGGCTGTCTCGGGCAGCTGGGAGTGCCTGGGCGAAGCATGATCTCGGTACCGATGGCTGGTTGCCGCTGTGGCGGCACATGGCGGACAGTGCTGCTGTGGCTGGGTTGTTGTGGGATCACTGGTTGCCCGGGCATGTGCGGGAGTTGGTGGCGCGGCCGTTGCCGGGTGGGGAGGCTGACGGGCGGCGGTTGGTGGTGTGGTTGGCGGGGGTGCACGACATCGGGAAGGCGACTCCGGCGTTCGCGTGCCAGGTGGACGCTCTGGCTGATCGGATGCGTGGGGTGGGGTTGGCGATGCCCTATCGGCGGGAGATGGGCGCCGATCGGCGGGTGGCTCCGCATGGGCTGGCTGGGCAGTTGCTGTTGCAGGAGTGGCTGGAGGAGCGGCACGGGTGGGCGTGGCGGGCGACGGGGCAGTTCGCGGTGGTGATCGGTGGTCATCATGGTGCGCCGCCGGACGAGGGGCAGGTGCATGCTCTCGACAGTCACCCGGAGATGCTGCGTACGCCCGGTGCGAGTGAGGGGTTGTGGCGTCAGGTCCAGGAGGAGTTGCTGGACGCCAACGCGGACGCTTCCGGTGCCGGTGAGCGGTTGGCCGACTGGCGGCGGGTGAAGTTGCCACAGACCGTGCAGGTGTTGTTGTCGGCGTTGGTCATCGTGGCTGACTGGATTGCCAGCAACACCGACCTGTTCCCCTATGCGGGGGCAGATGAAGGGGACCGGTCCGGTGCGGGGAGGGTTGCTGCCGCGTGGCGTGGCTTGGATCTTCCTGAGCCGTGGCGTCCGGTCGAACCGGTGGGGACGGCGGCCGAGTTGTTCGCGGCCCGCTTCGATCTGCCGACAGGCGCGCGTCCGAGGCCGGTGCAGGAGGCGGCGGTGCGGATGGCCCGGGAGATGCCGAGGCCGGGGCTGTTGATCGTGGAGGCGCCGATGGGGGAGGGGAAGACCGAGGCGGCGCTCGCGGCGGCGGAGGTGTTGGCGGCGCGGTGCGGCGCGGGTGGGGTCTTCTTCGCCTTGCCGACCATGGCCACGGGCAACGCCATGTTTCCCCGGTTGTTGGACTGGCTGGATCACCTCCCCGCCCAGGATGGGACGCGGTTGTCGGTGCTGCTGGCGCATTCCAAGTCCGCGCTCAACACCGACTTTGCCGCCCTCAGGGCCAGATCGTGGCAGCGCGTTGTGGCGGTCGATGCCGACGGGGACGCGGATCTGCCGTCCGCTGGAAGTACCGCGCCACGGGCTCCGGCGGAGCTGGTGGCTCACCAGTGGCTGAACGGGCGCAAGAAGGGGATGCTGTCGTCCTTCGTGGTGGGCACGATCGACCAGTTGCTGTTCGCCGGACTGAAGAGCCGGCACCTGGCGCTTCGCCATCTGGCGGTGGCGGGCAAGGTCGTTGTCATCGACGAGGCCCACGCCTACGACACGTACATGAACTCCTATCTCGACCGGGTGCTGGGCTGGTTGGGGGCTTACGGGGTTCCGGTCGTGGTGTTGTCGGCGACGCTTCCGCCGGACCGCCGTCGGGAGCTCGCCGCAGCGTACGCGGGGGCGTCGGCGGAGGGTGAGCAGTATGCCGTGCTGGCGCGGGTGGACGCGTACCCGTTGCTGACGGCGGTGGCGCCCGAGTGCCCGCCGGTGCAGGAAGCACCTGGTGGCTCCGGCCGCAGCAGCACCGTTCAGGTCGAGGGCCTGGCGGACGACTTGGGTACGCTCGCGGACCGGCTGGCGATCGAACTTGCCGACGGCGGATGCGTTCTGGTCGTGCGGAACACCGTGAGCCGGGTGTTGGAGACAGCGAAGGCGCTGCGCGACCGCTTCGGGGAGGGCACAGAGGTCACCGTCGCGCACGCCCGCTTCCTCGACCTCGACCGGGCGGCGAACGACGCACGCCTGCTGGAGTTGTTCGGACCGCCCGCGCCGGGCCGGGTCCGCCCCGCACGGCACATCGTGGTCGCGAGCCAGGTGGCCGAGCAGTCCCTGGACGTGGACTTCGACCTGCTGGTCACCGACCTGGCACCGGTCGACCTGGTGCTCCAGCGGATGGGTCGGCTGCACCGGCACCCGCGCCCGGGCAGGCCGGAGCGGTTGCGTGTTCCACGCTGCCTGCTGACCGGCGTGGACTGGGCGGTCGAGCCGCCCGCTCCCGTTCGTGGATCGGAACGGGTGTACGGGCGTTACCCGTTGCTGCGCTCGCTCGCCGCTCTCCTGCCCGTCCTGTCGTCCACGGGAGATGACGCCAACCGAGTAGTGCGGCTGCCGGAGGACATTCCGGCGCTGGTGAGGCAGGCGTATGACGCTGGGGGGCAGGTGCCGCAGGCGTGGGCCGAGGCGGTGGGGGAAGCCCAGGACGCGCATCAGCGTGCCCGTGCGGACCAGGAGCGGCGTGCCGGGACCTTTCGGATCGGGGAGGTCTCGGCGGCCGGGCGCTCGCTGGTGGGCTGGGTGGCGGGCAGCGTCGGGGACGCGGACGACACCCCGGCGGGGCGGGCCCAGGTCCGCGACGGCCAGGAGAGCCTGGAGGTCATCGTCATCCAGCGGCTTGCCGACGGTTCCCTGGCGACGGTTGGCTGGATCGGGGAGGGCCGTGGCGGTCTGCCGCTGCCGCAGCACGCCGTGCCGACGGCTGAGGCTGCCAAGGCTGCCGCCGCGTGCGGACTGCGGCTTCCGCTACAGCTCTCGCACCCGAAGATCATCGATCACGTTGTCGCAGAAATCGAACAATTCTACGTCCCGGCCTGGCAGGTGAAGGAAAGCTACTGGCTCGCAGGCGAACTGATTCTGCCCATCGACGCCGATTGTCAGACCCGGCTGGCAGGCTTCGTTCTCAACTACAGCCGCACACTCGGACTTGAGGTGGTACGTGAGAAGTGAACAACCGCCGGGGGCTGCCGAGGGCGGGTCGGGGTTCGACCTGACCGGGCGGCCATGGTTACCGGTGCAACTGCTCGACGGCGGGGAGGAGACGCTGTCCCTGCGGGAGGTGTTCGCGCGGGCCGGGGGGATTCGGCGGCTGGCCGGTGACCTCCCCACGCAGGACTTCGCCCTGGTCAGGCTGCTGCTGGCGATCGCCCACGACGCGCTCGACGGTCCTGCGGACCTCGACGCCTGGGGCGAACTGTGGGAGGACCAGGCCCCGTTCGAGCCCATTGCCGGATACCTGGACGAGCACCGGGAGCGGTTCGACCTGCTGCACCCGCGGGCGCCGTTCTTCCAGACCGCCGGTCTGCGGACCTCGAACGACGAGGTGTTCGGGCTCAACCGGATCATCGCCGACGTGCCGAACGGTGACCCGTTCTTCACCGCCCGCTTCCCGGGCGTGGAGCGGATCTCCTTTGCGGAGGCGGCGCGTTGGACGGTGCATGTCCACGCGTACGACACCTCCGGCATCAAGACCGGCGTCGTGGGTGATCCCCGGGCGAAGAGCGGAAAGGCCTATCCGCAGGGTGTCGCCTGGGCTGGGAACCTGGGTGGCGTGCTGGCCGAGGGCGGGACACTGCGCGAGACGCTGCTGCTGAACCTGATCGCGGCCGACAGCCGGGACACGCCTCGCGGTACCGACGACAGGCCGGCCTGGCGACGTCCCCCCAGCGCCCCGGGGGCTGCCGCTGACCTGGAGTCGCGCCCGAGTGGGGTCTGTGACCTGTACACCTGGCAGTCGCGGCGGCTGCGGCTACTGGCGGACCAGGATGGCGTGTTCGGGGTCGTGCTGACCTATGGTGACCCGCTCGCTCAGCAGAACAAGTACGACACCGAGCCGATGACGGCCTGGCGGCGCAGCCAGGCGCAGGAGAAGAAGCTCTCCCAGCAGTTGGTCTACATGCCCCGGGAGATCGACCCCACGCGTGCCGCGTGGCGCGGGCTGGCGGCCCTGATCGCGCCGCGTGAGGACGGCAGTGCCGCGCGCGGCGAGCCCGCGCGCTTCATGCGGCCGGGGATCGTGCACTGGTTGTCGCGGCTGTGCAACGAGCGGCTGCTGCCCAAGCGGACGCCGATCCGCGTGCGGACGTACGGCGCGGTCTACGGCACACAGCAGTCCGTGATCGATGAGATCACCGAGGACACGGTCTCGATGGCTGTCCTGCTGCTGAGCGAGGCGGACCGTAGTCTCGGACAGACCGCCATCGACGCGGTGGGCGACGCGGAGGACGCCGTTCGCACCCTGGGGGATCTGGCCGCGGACCTCGCCCGCGCGGCGGGCAGTGAGTCCGACAGCGGGAAGGATGCCGCCCGCGATGCCGGATTCGGTGTCCTGGACGGCCTGTTCCGGATCTGGCTCGGTGCGATCGGCGAGGGCGATGACCCCCAGGCGCTGCGCACCGAGTGGCAGCGGATCGTGCGCCGGGAGATCAGCCGACTCGGCGGTGACCTGGTCGCGGCGGCGGGGGACGCCGCCTGGCAGGGCCGGGTCCTTGCCCAGGCCAAGGGCACGGTCTGGTTGAACGCGGCCTCGGCTGATCTGTGGTTCCGAGCTCGGCTGAAGAAGATCCTGCCGCGCGCCTACGATCCCGGTCCCCGGGGCGGACCGGGGGCGGGCTCCGACCCTGTGGAGGTGTCCGCGTGACCACGCAAGCCCAGCCTGAAGCCCAGCCTGAAGCTCAGCCTGAAGCTCGGCCCCGGACTCGGCTTCGGACAGCACCAGGGCCTGTCGGAGCTGTCGTTGGCAGGGAGATCAAGCATCTCCAGTACGACTATCTGAAGGACCGCTCCGCGGCTGTCGCGGCCCTCGCGCGGCTGCGGCGGGGCGCGGGTAAGGACCCGGCGGCTATCCCCGATCTGTGGGGCCTGGTCGACACCCAGGACCTCTATGAGGATCCGGTGCTGCGTCATGAGGAGGCGGAGAACGCCGTCTATCTGGCCACCACGCTCTGGTCCCTGCACCAACAGTCCCGCAGCAGCAGGATGCACAGTCCCGGCGGCAACGAGCTCGGTGCGGCGGTGCGGCGGCTGATGCCGCCGGGTGAGATCGCGGAGCCGGTCCGCAAGCGTTTCGTGCGCGCCGGGACCGCTCCCACCCTGACCGTCCTGGCCGCCCGGTTGCGTGAGATCACCGTGCTGCTGCGCGGCGCGGAGATCAGCCTGGACTACGCGCTGCTCGCCGACCAGCTCTACCTCTGGCAGCGCCCCGACGGGCCCGACCAGGTCCGCCGCTCCTGGGGGCGGTCCTTCCACGCCTACCGGCCGCCGTCCGACACCGACCCGACCGACGCCCAGGCTGCGCCCCTTTCTTCCGAGATTTCTTCCGAGACCGACGAGACCGACGAGACCGACCCGAGGGACATCCCGTGACCGACCGCCTCATCCTCGACGTGCACGTGCTGCAGAACGTCCCGCCGAGCAACCTGAACCGCGACGACACCGGTGCCCCCAAGTCGGCGGTCTACGGCGGCGTGACCCGCGCTCGGGTGTCCAGCCAGGCGTGGAAGCGGGCGACCCGCCAGTACTTCAACGGTCGCCTGGACCCGAGCGAACTCGGCGTGCGTACCAAGCGCGTCGCGGAACTCCTGGCGGAGCGGATCACCGCGCTCGACCCGTCGATCGCCGGAGCACAGGCGTGGGCAGTGGCCGCGGAGGTGCTCCGGACGGCCACCGGCTCGAAGATCGAACCGCCCAAGCGCAAGGTGGAGGCGGCCAAGAAGAACGGTGACCCCGATCCGGCGCCTGAATCCTCGTACCTGCTGTTCCTCAGCGCCCGCCAGCTCGACGGCCTGGCCGAACTCGGCGTCCAGGGCGCCGGCGACATCAAGGCCTTCTGCAAGGGGAAGGACAACAAGGCCCGCGCCAAGAAGATCGCCGACACCCGGCACTCGGTCGACATCGCCCTGTTCGGCCGCATGGTCGCCGACACGGCCGACATCAACGTGGACGCCGCCGCCCAGGTCGCCCACGCGTTGAGCGTCCACCGGGTGGAGACCGAGTCGGACTACTTCACCGCCGTCGACGACCGCAACTCCGGCGCCGAGCCCGGCGCCGGGATGATCGGCACCGTCGACTTCAACTCCGCCACGCTCTACCGCTATGCCGCGCTCGACATCGACCTGCTGGAGCGCAACCTCGGCAAGGGCCTGGACGAGGACGAGTCCCCGGCCACCCCGGTGCGCCGCGCCGTCGAGGCCTTCCTGGACGGGTTCGTCTGCTCCCTGCCCACCGGGAAGATCAACACCTTCGGCAACCACACCCTGCCGGACGCGGTCGTGGTCAAGCTCCGCGGCAGCCGCCCGGTCAGCTTCGTGTCCGCCTTCGAGAGGCCGGTGCGCGCGGACGAGTTCGGCGGACACATGGAGCCGGCCTGGGCCCGGCTGGCGGACTACATCCCCAGGGTCGAGGGCGCCTACGGCGACGAGGCCACCGAGACCTGGATTCTGCACCTCGGACCGGTCACCGAGAAGGACTCCGCCCTGGGGACCGAGGTCCCCAGCCTGACCCGGCTCGTCGAGACGGCCGGCGCGGCCGTCGCCGCCCGCCTGGAGCGGCGCGGATGAGCAGTGTGCTGACCCTGCGCCTGGCGGGACCGCTCCAGGCGTGGGGCGTCTCGGCCCGCTTCACGCGTCGAACGACCGAGACCGCGCCGACCAAGAGCGGCGTCATCGGATTGCTGGCCGCCGCCCAGGGGTTGGCCCGCGAAGCGGACCTGTCGGCGCTGGCCGTGCTGCGGTTCGCGGTGCGCGTCGACCAACCCGGCAGGCGGATCAGGGACTTCCAGACCGCGCACCACCTGGACACCGGCGACTCCATGCCGTTGTCGGAGCGGTTCTACCTGGCCGACGCCGTCTTCGTCGCCGCTGTCCAGGGCGAGCCCGGGCTGATCGCCGACCTGTTCGAAGCGGTGAGGGCCCCGGCGTACCTGCCCTACCTCGGGCGGCGGTCGTGCCCGCCTTCCCCTCCGGTCGAGCCCGCCGTCCAGCACGACGCCCTGCTCGACCAGGCGCTGGCGGGTGAACCGTGGCGCGCGGCCGAGTGGTACCAGCACAAGCGCCGGGACGAGGCGACGGTCAGCCTGAGCGTCCTGTCCGAGCCCGGCGGCGACGTGCCCGTTGGGGCGACAGGCGCCGACAGTTGGCGGGACCAACCGCTCAGCTTCGACCCGCGGCACCGCCGCCATGCCCTGCGGACCGTGGTCACCTCGACGGTCACGGTCGCCAACCCGTGCGCCCGGACGCCCCCGCCGACTCGGCCGCGTCCAACTGTTCCCGCGCACGACCCGACCGGCCCGCTGGAGGGCGTCTGATGTACCTGACCCGGTTCCGTTTCAACACCGCCCGGTCGGACGCCCGGCGACTGCTGTCCTCCCCGCAGAGCATGCACGCCGCCGTCATGTCCTCCTTCCCGCAGATCCTGCCCACCGCCGCACCGGCGCCTCGGGTGCTGTGGCGGACCGACCGCAACGCATCCGCGGAAGTGCTGCTGTTCCTCGTCGGCCCGTTCCGTCCTGACCTGACCCACCTGGTCGAACAGGCCGGTTGGCCCGCCGCCGCGGCCTCCGGCACGCCCGGCTGGCAGACCTTCCACTACGCGCCGTTCCTGGACCGCCTCGACAAGGGCGGCACCTGGGGCTTTCGGCTGACCGCCAACCCGGTCCACTCCGTGCGCAACGTTGACGGTGCCCCGACCAAGCGCACCGCCCACCTCACCCCGAGGCACCAGGTGCAGTGGCTGTTGCAACGCCAGGAGGCAGGCGGTTTCAAGGTGCTGCCGAAACCCGAGGACAAGCAGCTCACCGACCACGGTGACGAGCACCAGGTGATCGTCACCGACCAGCGCGGCATGGACTTCGGCAAGCAGGGCGCCAAGGGCAGGGTCACCATCAAGGCCGTCACCTACGACGGCCGCCTGGAGGTCACCGACCCGGACGCCCTGCGTTCCCTCCTGACCAGCGGCCTCGGCAAGGCCAAGGCCTACGGCTGCGGGTTGATGACCCTCGCACCCCTCGGGTAGGCCCGCATGACCATCGGTCAGAGACCATCCAGCACCCCGCGTGAACTCGCCCGCGCTGAGGACCGGATCTCCTTCGTCTACCTGGAACGCTGTACGGTCCACCGCGACGCCAACGCGATCACCGCCCAGGACGCGGAGGGGACCACCCACATCCCGGCGGCGACCATCGGGACCCTGCTCCTGGGACCGGGCACCCGCATCACTCACCAGGCGATGAGCGTCCTCGGTGAGACCGGTGCCGGGGTCGTCTGGGTCGGCGAGCACGGGGTGCGCTACTACGCCGCGGGTCGGGCCCTGTCCCGCTCCTCCGCGCTGGTCGAAGCCCAGGCGGTCTGCTGGGCCAACCGACGCACCCGGCTCGACGTGGCCCGCGCGATGTACCGACTCCGCTTTCCCGACGAGGACCCGGCGGGCCTGACCCGCCACGAACTTCTCGGCAGGGAGGGCAGTCGCCTCAAGCTCTGCTACCGCGCCGAGTCACAGCGCACCGGCGTCCAGTGGAAGGGCCGCCGCTACACACCCGGCGACTTCAGCTCCGGCGACGCGCCGAACCAGGCCATCACCGCGGCGGCCCAGGCGATGTACGGCATCGCCCACGCCGTCGTCGCCGCCCTGGGCTGCTCACCCGCGCTCGGATTCGTCCACTCGGGCCACGAGCTGTCCTTCGTCCTGGACATCGCCGACCTCTACAAGACAGAGATCGGCATCCCGGTCGCCTTCGACGTCGCCGCGCAGTCACCCGAGGACATCGGCCCACGAACCCGCCGCGCGCTACGCGACCGCGTCCACGAAATCGACCTGCTCAAGCGCATCGTCGACGACATCAAGAGCCTGCTGCTGCCGGCAGGCGGCGACGATCCCGGGGCGGACGACCGGGACCGGGTCACGCTCCAGTCCGACCGGGACGTGCAGGTGGCCGCCGGCGTCAACTACGGCTACGAGGAGACCTGGTGACCGTGATCGTGCTCACCAACTGCCCGGTCGGCCTGCGCGGCTTCCTCACCCGCTGGCTCCTGGAGATCTCGCCGGGAGTCTTCATCGGCAACCCCTCAGCCCGAATCCGCGACATCCTCTGGGCCGAAGTCCGCACCTACGCCAACCAGGGCCGAGCCCTGCTCGTGCACACCGCCAACACCGAGCAGGGCTACACCTTCCTCACCCACGACCACGCCTGGCACCCCGTCGACACCGAAGGCCTCACCCTCATCCGCCGCCCCAACGACACCCCACCCACCACCGCCCAAACCCCACCACCAGGCTGGAGCGCCGCGTCGAAGCGCCGCCGCTTCGGCCGCCAATAGCCCCAGAGATGGCCGATGCAGGATATTTGATCCCGATTGTCGGAATTCATGAAAGTGCTCAAAATCCGCACCCTCCCGCAATAAACCCCCAGGTCACCCAGACTGCTCCCCGCGCACGCGGGGATGGTCCGCGATCGTCATCGGCATCGCCCTCTCCCAACTCCTGCTCCCCGCGCACGCGGGGATGGTCCCGGTCAGGGGGACTGCGTTGAAGTTGGATCAGCCTGCTCCCCGCGCACGCGGGGATGGTCCCTCCCCGCCGCCATCCGCACACTCCTTGATAGTGCTGCTCCCCGCGCACGCGGGGATGGTCCCCGGCCAGCCCCGGCAACCCCACCATCCCAGGACTGCTCCCCGCGCACGCGGGGATGGTCCCGCCGCCGAAGCCGGACCCTGGAGCGACCCCGCCTGCTCCCCGTGCACGCGGGGATGGTCCCCCGGATGCCCATCAAGGAAGAGGCGCGACTGCCTGCTCCCCGCGCACGCGGGGATGGTCCCTCGCCGTCGTGTGCGCGCAGGAGCACCAGGGCCTCCTGGAGTTGCGGCAGCCGTTCGGGTTCGGTCCGGCCCAGGCCGGTGCCGGTGCCGGAGACCGAGAACGGGCCGAGGAGTCCGGCCTGGAGGGCCGGGGCGCCGAGTCGGCGCAGGTCGGTGACCTGGGCGGCGGACTGCTGGGCGGCGGGGGCTCCGGGGGTGTCCCGCGGGCCGGTGCCGACGGCGAAGAGCTGGAGCAGGGCGTCCACCTCGGTCCGCGGCAGGCGCTGTGCGAGGGCGCTGGTCATCGGCGGTGACGCGGAGGAGATCGGCAGCGGCTTCAGCGGCTGGCAAGTGGACGCCAAGAAGGGCAGGCGCGGCGCGCTGCTCTCGCCGCAGGGGATCACCAACGGCGAACTGCTCGGCGTACGGCTGCCGCGCAGCTCGGTCGGCGGTCCGATCACCCCCGGTCGCGCCCTGGTGCACCTCGGCGACGGCGAACTCCTCACCGTCCAGGTGCCGTTGGACTAGGTGTCGGCCCCGGTCAGGGCGTGACGTAGACCGGGGTGGAGACGTCCGGGGTGAGCGCGGTGTGCCCGGGGAGCTGCTGGACCTGGACGTTGACGGTGCCGCTGCCGCTGGTCAGCGGGTGGGTGGTGGCGGACAGCGCCACCTGGTACGTGAACGTCTCGCTGGCCCCGGCGGCCAGGGTGAGGCCGGGGATCTGGTCGACGTAGCTGAAGTCCGTGCCGGTGCCCTCGGCGTCGTAGGTGAGGGTCCGCCAGCCGTCGGTGCCGGTGTTCCACAGCCGCAGGGTGCCGCTGGGCATGATCGACGCGCCGCCCGGCGAGCAGCTGCAGTGGCCCATCGAGATCAGCGGCTGGATGTCCTGGTACGCCTGCCCGGTGCCGTTGTGGACGCTGACCTCGAAGACCAGCGCCGGGCCGCCGGGGGTCAGTACCGGGCGCGCGCCGAGGCCGGAGAACACGGCCGTGAGCGAACCCCCGCCCCCGGTACCGGTACTGGCGGACGGTGTGGGCGGCGCGGACGGCGCGGGCGCGGCGGCGGTGGCGGTGGCGGGCGGGGCGCCCGGCGTCCCGGGAGCGGTGGGAGCGGTGGGAGCGGTGTTCGGCGAGCAGGCCGCCAGGGCGAGCAGCACGGCGACCGCCGGGGCGGCGAGGGCGTGGCGGCGGAGAGTCGCGCGGTCGGGCATGGGAGTCCCTTCGGAGGGCGCGTTCGGCCGGTCGCGGAAGCAACGGGCCTGGCACGATTACGGGTTGACGGAAGCATGTCCCGGTTCGGTGCGACGTTCGAGGGGTCTCGGCCGCTGTGAGACAATCGCGGCTGTCTCACAGCCCTGAACAGCGGCTTCGTCCGAGCCGATGGGCGGATCGGAGACACGCCAAGCGGCCGCAGGGTCGTCCTCCCTCATGTGGTGCGAGGTGTGATGGGTTCGCAGTGGCGGCCACTCCCCGAGGAACTGCCGCCCCCGGCAAGGCTGCTGACCGAGCGGCTGCGCGCGCTCAAGGACGCGGACGCACTCTCCCTGGCCGACATCGCCACCGCGACGCACTACAGCCGGGCCTCCTGGGAGCGGTGGCTGAACGGCAAGCGCCTGATCACCCGGGCCGCGTTGCTGGGCTTCGCGGAGGCCGTGGGCGCCGACGCCGCGCCGCTGCTGCTCCTGCTCGACCGCGCGGAGAGCGCGCCGCGCGGCGGGACGGTCCAGCCGGAGCCGGTCGAGCCGACCGAACCGGTGCCGCCGAACCTCCCGGCCGTCGTCGCTGTCGTCGTCGCCGCTCCGGCTGCTCCGGCCGCTCCGGCTGCTCCGGCGAGCGAGGCCGTCGGCGGGGCGGCGCCGACCGCGCGGCGCGGGCGGCGGCTGCCGCGGCCGAGGTGGGCGCTGGCCGTCGGCTGCTGCGTGCTGCTGGCGGTCGCGGTCGCGGTACTGGCGTCCGGTCCCGGGGCGAGCGCCTCGGAGCTGTCGCAGGGGCGGGCCCTGTCGTCGCTGCTGAACGGCGCGGCGGACAACCGGGCGGTGGCGGTCGCGGCCGTCGTCGACATCGAGCAGTGCCAGAACCTGCGGCAGGCGGCGGCGGACCTGGACCGGATGGCGGGCCTGCACGGCGGCATGGTGGGCCAGTTGGCGCGGCTGTCGACCGACCGGCTGCCCCAGCACCAGGCGCTGGTGGCGGACCTGGACCAGGGTTGGCAGGCCTCGCAGCGCGCCGACCAGGACTACGCCCGGTGGGCCCAGGACTCCGAGTCCGCCTGTGCCCGGGGACACCGCCCGGCCGACACCGCCTGGAAGCTCCAGGGCGACGAGGCCAGCGCCGCGGCCAGCGCGGCCAAGCAGAGCGCGGCCGTGCTCTGGAACGCCATCGCCGGGCGGAACGGCCTGGCCGTGATCACCGCCGACCAGCTGTGAGCGGGCACGCCGCTCAGTGCTTGGCCCGGCTCGGCTGGACGCGCTTCGGCTCACCGGCCATCTTCGGGTGCTCCGGCGGGTACGGCAGGTCGCCGAGGCCGTGGTCGCGCTGGTCCCGCTCGGCCTGCTCCAGCACCGGTTCCAGGCCGCCCGGGTGCTGGTCCATCTCCGCGTGCACGTCGCCGAGCCGGGCGTAGCGCTCGGGCATGGTGCGCAGGTCGAAGTCCCGCGGGTGGACCGAGTCCAGCTCCTCCCAGCGCAGCGGCGCGGAGACCGGCGCGTTCGGGAAGGGGCGGATCGAGTAGGCGGAGGCCATGGTGCGGTCGCGGGCCATCTGGTTGTAGTCCACGAAGATCCGCTCGCCTCGCTCCTCCTTCCACCAGGCCGTGGTCACCCGCTCCGGCAGCCGCCGTTCCAGCGCGCGGCCGATGGCGATCGTCGCCCGGCGTACCTCGACGAAGTCCCAGCGCGGTTCGATCGGGACGAAGACGTGCAGTCCGCGCCCGCCGGAGGTCTTCGGCCAGCCGCGCAGACCGAAGCCCTCCAGTACCGCGCGCAGCTCGTGCGCGGCCCGGACCGCGTCGGCGAAGTCGGTGCCGGGCTGCGGGTCGAGGTCGATCCGCAGCTCGTCCGGGCGGTCGGTGTCGGCGGCGCGGACCGGCCAGGGGTGGAAGGTCAGGCAGCCCCGGTTCACCGCCCAGATCACCGCGCCCAGTTCGCTGGGGCACATCTCGTCGGCGGGCCGCCCGCTGGGGAAGGTGATCCGGGCTGTCGGGATCCACTCGGGCAGGTCCTTCGGCACCCGCTTCTGGAAGAACGAGGTCCCGTCGACGCCGTCGGGGTACCGCTGGAGCGTGGTCGGCCGGTCCCGCAGCGCCCGCAGCGCGCCCTCGCCCACGGACACGAAGTACTGCGCCAGGTCGCGCTTGGTGTAGCCGCGCTCCGGGAACACCACCTTGTCCGGATGCGTCACGCGCACGGTGCGCTCGCCGAGGGCCAGCTCCAGCACGTCTGCCATGGCCTCACGCTAGCCCGGCTCCGCGACCCCCGCCTCCCGGGCCGACCCCCGCCTCCCGGGCCGACCCCCGCCTCCCGGGCCGACGGCCGCCTCCCGGGCCGACGGCCGTGGAACCGCGTCGGACGGCGGGCCGCCCGATCCGGTCGCACAATCGGATCATGGACCTTCCAGTGATGCCGCCGGTGAAGCCGATGCTGGCGAAGGCGGCGGCGGCCATCCCACCGGGGATGCAGTACGAGGCCAAGTGGGACGGCTTCCGGGCGATCGTCCACCGCGACGGCCCGGAGCTGGTGATCGGCAGCCGCAGCGGCAAGCCGCTCACCCGGTACTTCCCGGAGCTGGCCGAGGTGCTGCTGGCGCAGCTGCCGCCGCGCTGTGTGGTGGACGGGGAGATCGTGCTGGTCTCCGGGGACCGCCTCGACTTCGACGCCCTGCAGGAGCGGATCCACCCGGCGGACTCCCGGGTCCGGCTGCTCGCCGAGCGGACCCCGGCCTCGCTGGTCGTCTTCGACCTGCTGGCGATCGGGGACGACTCACTGCTGGACACCCCGTTGCGCGAGCGCCGCGCGGCGCTGGTCGAGGCGCTGGCCGGGGTCCGCGCGCCGGTGCACATCGCCCCCGCCACGCTGGACCGCGAGCTGGCCGAGCGCTGGTTCCGCGAGTACGAGGGGGCGGGCCTGGACGGGGTGATGGCCAAGCCGCTGGACCTCCCGTACCGGCCGGACCAGCGGCTGATGGTGAAGGTCAAGCACGAGCGCACGGCCGACTGCGTGGTGGCGGGCTACCGCGAGCACAAGACCGGGCCGGTGGTCGGCTCGCTGCTGCTGGGCCTGTACGACGCGGCCAGGCGGTTGCAGCACGTGGGCGTCTGCGCCTCGTTCCCGATGCGCCGCCGCGCGGAGCTGGTCGAGGAGCTGGCCCCGCTGCGGATGCCGACACTGGCCGGCCATCCGTGGGCCGACTGGGAGAGCGAGGAGGCCCAGGCGACCGGCCGGATGCCGGGCGGGCAGAGCAGGTGGAGCGGCGGCAAGGACCTGTCCTGGGTGCCGCTGCGCCCGGAGCTGGTCTGCGAGGTCGGCTACGACCACATGCAGGGCGACCGCTTCCGGCACACCGCCCGGTTCCGCCGCTGGCGTCCCGACCGCGAGCCGCCGAGCTGCGGCTACGCTCAACTCGACGAGCCGGTCCGGTACGACCTGGCCGACGTCCTGCCGCGCTGAGTTCTTTCGGGAATTACCCCTGCGGACGTCGTGTCACAGACGTGTCCGGAAGTTCTGGCCGGTAATACTCAAACATATGGATCACAACATTTCAGGGGCTGCGGCGGAATGCCGCCGTGCTGTCTCGCGGAACATCGCCGAGACCTGCAACCATTACGAGGCGCTACCGGCGAAGGAGCGCTGGGGTGCCCTCTCGTCCCTCTGCCGGGAAATGGACCGGCTGCTCGCGCCATTTCTTATCCGTACCGCCGGGGAACTGAGTGAGGAGTGCGGCGGGCTGCCGTCCCGGCCGGACCTGCTCAGGCGGGCGCTGGGCCTGGGATGAGCAAACCCGCAGCCATTCCCCACACGTTCTGGTGCACCACTCGCTGGGGCGATCTGGACGCTCTCGGACATGTCAACAACATCAAGCTCATTCAGTACATCCAAGAGGCGATCTTCGACCTGATCAGGGAGGGCGAGCCGGACGACGTCCTACCGGACGGCTACATGATCGCCCGGCACGAGGTCGACTACCGGCGCCAGCTGCACCACCGCGCGGACCAGCCGGTGCCGCTGCAGATCTGGGTGACCGCGATCGGCACCAACTCCTTCACCGTGCGCACCGAGACCCGGCGCGGCGGTCTTACCGTCTTCGAGGCCCGTACCGTCTGCGTGGCACGTGACCAGCGCACCGGGATGAGCCGTCCGCTGACCGACTCCGAGCGGGCCCATCTGGCCCGGCACCGGGTCGTCGAACCGACGCCGCGCCTGCCCCACTGCGAACACACGCAGAGCGCCCGGGCGGGGTCGCAGGCCAGTCCGCACCTCGTCCCGCTGAATCCGGGGCCTGGCCGGCAAAAGGGGCCGAGCCGCCCCGGTGCGAAGAGGCAGTACCTGCGGACGGATATGTCCGCCGCCGTGGAGACCATGCGGAGGGGTTGGCGGCTGTGGAAGTCGGCAACGGCCTCGCGGTCATCCGTCTGAACCATTGCGTGACCGCTCTGTGGCAATTGCCGGACCATAATTGGTTGACGAACTTCTCGCTCATCCGTACGATTGCGAGCCCCGTCGCATTCGCCGAACGGGTCGGTCCGTGAGAAAGCCGCAGCCGAGCCGCAGCCGAGCCGCAGTCGGACCACAGCTGTCCCCTGCCGTTCCCCGTCAGTGGAACCGGTGGTGCCCGCGCTGGAATCCCGGCGCGGGCACTGTGTGTTTCGGTCAGTGCGCGACCCGTCCCGGCAGCTCCGCCGGGACGCCGAACAGCTCGGACTCGGCGCGGTCGAGCGCCAGCCGGACCGCGCCCAGCGCCACCGACTCCTCGCCGAGGGTGGACAGCGCGACCCGGGGCGGATCCAGGCACAGCTCCCGGAGGTGCGTGCGCAGCGGCGCGGCCAGTACCTCCCCGGCCCGCGAGTAGCCGCCGCCGATGACCAGCAGGTCGGGATTGACCGTGAGCACCAGCGCCGCCGCGCCCCGGGCCAGACTGCGGGCGAAGTGGTCGACCAGGGTGAGCGCGGCCCGGTCGCCCTCGGCGGCGCGGGCGAAGACATGGCCGACGTCGTCGGCGCTGCGCAGTTCGTTGGTGATCCGGTCCTCCCAGCCGAGCACGGCCAGGGCGCCGATCTCCCCGGCCGCCCCGCCGCGACCGCGGTGCAGCCGACCTCCGATGATCACGCCCGCGCCGGTCCGGTGGCCGGTGAGGATGTACACGCAGTCGTCGCTGAAGCGCGCGCTGCCGCGCCAACGCTCGGCGACGGCGGCGAGGTTGGCGTCGTTCTCGACGCGGGCCCGGACCGGGGGCCCGGCCGGGGAGCCCGCCCAGCGGCCGGCCCGGGCGGCCAGGTCCAGGCCGGTCCAGTCCGGGATCGGGGTGGACCGGGTGATCCGCCCGCTGTGGTCGACCGTGCCCGGTACGCCCAGGCACAGGGCGCGCAGCCGGTCGCGGGCCCCGGGTCGGCCGCCGAGGAAGGCGAGGACGTGCTGCTCGACCAGCGCCAGCCGGTCCACCCCGCTGAGCCCGTCGGGCAGGTCGGTGCGCTGACCGGCGAGCTCGTTGCCGTCCAGGTCGGTGAGCACCGCGAGCAGCTTGTGCACGCCGACGTCCACGCCGAGGGCGTACCCGGCCTCGGCCCGGAAGCGGTAGCGGCGCGCCGGGCGGCCCATCCCGCGCTCGGGTTCGGCCTCGTCCACCCAGCCCTCGGCGGCGAGGTCCGCGAGCACGGCCTCCACGGTCTGCCGGGAGAGCGTGGCGGCGGCCCCGAGCTGGGTGACGGTCAGCGGCGCCGAGGTCCGCAGCGAGTCGAGCACGGCCCGGGTGTTCAGTCGCCGCAGCAGGGCCGGATCGCCGCCGGTGATGCGGGAGTTGTTCACATGCCCTCACTGGTGGAGTCGCGGTGCCGACTGGACTCCCTCAGGTTAGTTCATGTTCTTCCGGAAAGTCTCAGCGGAAGTCCAATGATCTCCTGCTGTTGGGATACATACGCTCGGCATAGTTACGGTACGCATGGACACAAGTGCGAGCTCCGAGGTGGCACCCGGCCTGCGGGCCGCGCCCGCCGCACGGCGGGGCGACCGAGAGTTCGCCCGTGCTCCATCTGGAGGCGGCGTTGTCCTCGCACAGGTCACCCAGAGAGCGGCGACACTGGTCATGAGACCCACGCGGCCCGCACCGGTCCGCAGGCGAACCTCACTGACGGCCGTCGTGCTGGGGGCGTTCCTGGCCGCCCCCAGCACGATCGGCTCTCCGTCCCCGGCCCGCGGCGGTGACCGCGCCCCGGACGACTCGCCCGGACGGGGTGCAGGCGCTGGACGCAACGCGGTGGCCTGCGGCAATGGCGTAGAGTTGACGGCGCGTCACCCCTCGCTAGTTGTAGACGATCTGGAGGACCGGTGGCTGCGCCACAGCGGATCACGTCCCGTAACGCCCGTTTCCAGCAGTGGGAGTCGCTGCTGACCAACCGGAACAAGCGCAGCCGCGCCCGCGAGTTCCTGGTCCAGGGGGTCAGGGCGATCACCGTCGCGGGCGAGCAGGGCTGGCCGATCCGCACCCTGCTCTACGACAGCGAGCGGGCACCGTCCCGTTGGGCGGAGCAGTTGCTGCGCACCTCCAACAGTGAACTCATCGCCATGTCACCGCAGTTGCTGGCCGAGCTGGGGGAGAAGAACGAGGACGCGCCGGAGGTCATCGCGGTGATGGAGATCCCCGAGGACGACCTGGACCGGATCCCGGTGAGCGATGACTTCCTCGGCGTCCTGTTCGACCGCCCGGTGAGCCCGGGCAACATCGGCTCGATCATCCGCTCCGCCGACGCCTTCGGCGCCCACGGCCTGATCGTCACCGGGCACGCCGCCGACGTCTACGACAGCAAGTCGGTGCGCGCCAGCACCGGTTCGCTGTTCGCTCTGCCGGTGGTCCGGGTGCCCTCGCACCGCGAGGTCAGCGCCTGGCTGGACGCCCAACGCGCGCAGGGCAGGCCGGTCGCGGTGGTCGGCACCGACGAGCACGGTGAGGCCGACCTCTTCGACTTCGACCTCACCCAGCCGGTGCTGCTGCTGATCGGCAACGAGACCACCGGCCTGAGCAGCGCCTGGCGCGAGCTCTGCGACCACACCGTCAGCATCCCGATGACCGGCAGCGCGAGCTCGCTGAACGCCGCCAACGCGGCGACGGCGGTCCTCTACGAGGCCTCCCGCCAGCGCCTGGCGGCGGCACGCGGCTCGGCCTGAGCGGTCGGCCCGAGCGGTCGGCCCGAGCGGTCGGGTAATATCCCCACGAGGATTTCACCGCTTACATAGCTGGGTACTCAGTGGGGGTGGGCCATGTCGGAAGAGCTGGTGCGGGCCTGGGTGAACGGTTGGGCGCGCTCGCGGGGCACCGCATCACCGGTGCCGGTGCCCTGGGGCCTGCGGGTCGAGGTCGGCCTGCCCGACCAGGTCGTCCGGCACGTGCTGCCGCAGGCGGACGAGGCGCGGGTACGCGCCATGGCGGCGCAGGTGAGCGCCCCGCACACGTGGCTGCGGGCGTTCGTACCGGAGGCGACACTCGCGCCCTGGCTGTCGGCGGCGTGGACGCCGACCACGCCGCACCACCTGATGGCGACCGACCTGCGGCCCGCCCCCACCCCGGAGATGGACGGCTACCGGCTCACGATGGAGGTCGGCGGCGGCGTGATCCGGGTCCGGGTACTGGCCGCCGACGGTTCGCCGGCCGCCCGGGGCCAGGCCGCGCCGGTCGGCGCCCACGCCACCTTCGACCAGGTGGTGACCGAGGGCGCGCACCAGCGCCGGGGACTCGGCAGCCTGGTCATGCGTGCGCTGGCCAACGCGGCGATGGAGCAGGGGGCGGAGTTCGGCGTGCTCGGCGCGACCGACGAGGGCCGCGCGCTGTACGAGTCCCTGGGGTGGAAAGTCCACGCACCGCTGACCGGATTCGTCTACGTCCCGTAGAAAAGGAACCAGCCGCTGATCGCAAACGAATCAGCGGCTGGAAACGCCACTGCGCACAGGCTCAGTAAGCGCCAACTGGGCCTGTGCGCAGGGGTGGTGCCGATCAGGTACGGCCAATGCTGTTCAGCGGATCAAGTGCGCCACGTGCACAACGGCTGGCCAGCTGGAGGACCGGTCTCAGTCCTCCGCTTGGATCACGCAGAGGGCTTCTTGGAGCCGTACTGGCTGCGGCCCTGCTTGCGGTTCTTGACGCCCTGGGCGTCGAGGGAGCCGCGGACGATGCGGTAGCGGACACCGGGGAGGTCGCGGATGGCGCCGCCCTGGACCAGGACCACCGAGTGCTCCTGGAGGTTGTGGCCCTCACCGGGGATGTAGGCGGTGACCTCGATGCCGCTGGTCAGGCGCACACGGGCGACCTTCCGCAGGGCGGAGTTGGGCTTACGGGGCGTGGTCGTGTACACACGCACGCAAACCCCGCGACGCTGCGGCGAGCCGGCGAGCCCACGCGTCTTGACCGTGGGGTTCTTGTCCTGCCGGCCCTTACGGACAAGCTGCTGAATTGTGGGCATGGTTGCTTAGATCTCCAGTCTAGTGGCGCAGGTTACGACTATACGGCAACCACCCACAGCCAACAAATCAGCGCCGTCGACGACCGCCGACCACCGGTCGGCCCGGTCCGGCCGCGGATGCCGGATCGGGGAAACAACTCGGCGGTGTGACACATCAGTTGTTCTGATGCGTCACACCGCCGAATCGGTGTGGCTGAAGTTCCAGGCCGCCTTGTTGGGGACATCTCCCCGGGAACGCCATCGCGCAGGCTACAGGTAGCGCCAACTGAGCCTATGCACAGGCTTTTGCTTTGTGCTCCACCGGGGTTTCGTGCGCCACGTTCTTCAGCGGCTGGCCAGCTGGAGGACCGGTCTCAGTCCTCCGCTTGGATCACGCAGAGGGCTTCTTGGAGCCGTACTGGCTGCGGCCCTGCTTGCGGTTCTTGACGCCCTGGGCGTCGAGGGAGCCGCGGACGATGCGGTAGCGGACACCGGGGAGGTCGCGGATGGCGCCGCCCTGGACCAGGACCACCGAGTGCTCCTGGAGGTTGTGGCCCTCACCGGGGATGTAGGCGGTGACCTCGATGCCGCTGGTCAGGCGCACACGGGCGACCTTCCGCAGGGCGGAGTTGGGCTTACGGGGCGTGGTCGTGTACACACGCACGCAAACCCCGCGACGCTGCGGCGAGCCGGCGAGCCCACGCGTCTTGACCGTGGGGTTCTTGTCCTGCCGGCCCTTACGGACAAGCTGCTGAATTGTGGGCATGGTTGCTTAGATCTCCAGTCTAGTGGCGCAGGTTAGGACTATACGGCAACCGTCCACCGCCACCAAACCAGCCCGGCGGGGCCGCCCGCGCCGGGCCCGAGGCCCCGGCCGAACCAGGGTCTCACGCCCCGCCGCCGGTCCCGGCCGCGTCCGGGGGCGATATCCGGCCCCCATTCGATCCGGTACGTCGAATACCGCCGCCCTGGCATTCACCCGGTGCCATTTCCCCGGTCGCGGCCGCGATTCCCGGCACCGGCCGCCCCGCTCGGTAGGGGTTGGTGCACAGTCGGTGATAGTCGCCGAATGCCGAGTACAACTCGTCGGTAATGGCGTAGTTTCCGCTCATCAGCTGCGAGCAAGACCAGTAACGCAAGCAACGCAAACAACCGCTGTCGCGACCCGAGGTGCGCTGTTCATGCCTGGAACCCTGATTGTCTCCGCCCATCTCGACGACGGCCTGCTCTCGGCGAGCCAGGTGGCCATGAGCGCGCCGTCGACGGTGGCCACCGTCTTCGCCGGGCCGCCCCCGGCCGAGGTGGGGCTGACCGAGTGGGATCTGCTCACCGGGGCGAAGTCCTCCGTCGAGCGCTACCACGAGCGGCTCGCCGAGGACGAGCGCGCCAACGCGGTCATCGGCTCCCGGCCGGTGCACCTGTCCTTCCCGGAGGAGCAGTTCCGCGACGGCCTGCCGGACGCGGTCGGCTGTACCAGCGAGCTCGCGCTGCTGCTGGCCCAGGCCGACACGGTCTGGATCCCGGCCGGGATCGGCGGCCACCCGGACCACCTGCTCGCCCGCAACCTCGCCCTGGCCGCGCTCCCGGACGGCGCCCGGCCCGCCGTCGGCTTCTACGGCGACTTCCCCTACATGGCGTCCTACGGCTGGCCGAGCTGGGCCACCGGACGCCCGGCGGCGCGCTACCTCGACTCGGCGGCCTGGCTTGAGGTCGAACTCCAGAACATCGGCTTCCGCGAGGCGGAGCTCACCCGCGAGGTGGTCACCCTCACCGAGTCCGAGCGCCGACTGAAGTCCGCCTCCATCGCCGAGTACCGTTCCCAGCTGGCCGCGCTGCGGCTCGACGACACCTGGATCGGAACCCGGCCGGACGCGCTCCACTACGAGGTGCGCTGGACTCCCACCGCCGAGGCGCTGACCCTGATGGTGCAGCAGAGCCGGGAAAGCCTGTTGGGCAACCCCCGCAGCTGACAGGTCGTCATATACCGCGCGGCTGGGACCGGACGTCAGGCGAAGACGACCTCGCCGGCGTGCTTGGTGTCGAAGTACTCGCGGACGGAGACGATCTGCCCGTCCCGGACGGTGAACACCGCCAGGCAGTGCTGGTTGTAGCGGGCACCCGAGCGCGCCAGGGCCCGGGTGCTCCACTCGGCCAGCACCCGGTCGCCCTCGGCGATCAGCCCGTCGAACTCGAACTCCATCGACTCCGGCACCAGCCGGGCCACCATCGCGGGCACGAACTCGTCGAGGATCTGCTCCCCACCGGTCCAGGTGCCGGAGAGCGGCAGGTCCCCGGCGAGCGTCCAGGTCGTCTCGGGGGTGAAGAAGGACCGCAGCGCGTTGAAGTCGCCGGTCGACAGTGCCTCCATGTAGCCCTGGACGACGGCCTTGCTGCTGCTGGTGAGTTCCTGAACGGTCATGTCTCCGGCCTTTCCCGCTGTGCTCTGGCTGACAGACATGACCGTAGGCCGGGGGCCGGGACGAAGGGAAAGACCTCTTTCGGATCGGATCAGACCGGTACGGCATCACCGCAGCTCTGGCATCATCCCCCGGTGATCGACTACAGCGACGACCTCACCGGTCTCACCGAGGACCAGCTCCACGGCTTCTTCGTGGGCTGGCCGTCACCGCCGACCCGGGCCCAGCACCTCGCGGTCCTGCACGGCAGCTACCGTGCCGTCATCGCCCGCGAGACCGCCACCGGCCAGGTCGTCGGCTTCGTCAACCTGATCAGCGACGGCGTGCTCACCGCCTTCATCCCCTGGCTTGAGGTACTGCCCGCGCACCAGGGACACGGCATCGGCGCCGAACTGATCCGACAGGTGCTGGTCGGCACCGACCACCTCTACTCCATCGACCTCACCTGTGACGCGGGCCTGCGCCCCTACTACGAGCGACTGGGCCTGCTCCCCCTCACCGGGATGGCGATCCGCCACTGGGACGTCCTGCCCTCCAAGGTGGTTTGACATCACCGGGGTGGGTGCGTAGTGTCCTCCGAGTTGCCCGTCGAACAGTTGTGGCGACCAATCCCCTGAAAGAACCGCAAGGCCTTCTTTGGCATGCATCTTTCTGGGAATTGCAGCGGGGCGAACGAAAACCGGTGGATTTCGCATCGGTGGCCCGGTTCCGCTAAGGTTTCACTCGTCGGAACGGGCCGGAAACGGCGCGGGACGGCGGGAAATCGGACCGGAAACGGTCTGGTAAGCTAGAAAACGAAGAACGAAGCGCCTGGAGAGACCGGTGAAAGGGTCTTGAAGGAAGCGTCCGTTCCTTGAGAACTCAACAGCGTGCCAAAAGTCAACGCCAGATATGTTGATACCCCGTCCGTTGATCGGACGAGGTTCCTTTGATGCACAAAACACTAGCGAGGACGCAGTGCACGGGATCGGCTATTCCGCCGGTTGCTGTGCCGCTCAACGCGTGTGGTGACCCGATTACGGGTAATCATTCACGGAGAGTTTGATCCTGGCTCAGGACGAACGCTGGCGGCGTGCTTAACACATGCAAGTCGAACGGTGAAGCCCTTCGGGGTGGATCAGTGGCGAACGGGTGAGTAACACGTGGGCAATCTGCCCCAGATTCTGGGACAACACCGGGAAACCGGTGCTAATACCGGATACGACGCATCTCCGCATGGGGTGTGCGTGGAAAGCTCCGGCGATCTGGGATGAGCCCGCGGCCTATCAGCTTGTTGGTGGGGTAATGGCCTACCAAGGCGACGACGGGTAGCCGGCCTGAGAGGGCGACCGGCCACACTGGGACTGAGACACGGCCCAGACTCCTACGGGAGGCAGCAGTGGGGAATATTGCACAATGGGCGAAAGCCTGATGCAGCGACGCCGCGTGAGGGATGACGGCCTTCGGGTTGTAAACCTCTTTCAGCAGGGAAGAAGCGCAAGTGACGGTACCTGCAGAAGAAGCACCGGCTAACTACGTGCCAGCAGCCGCGGTAATACGTAGGGTGCGAGCGTTGTCCGGAATTATTGGGCGTAAAGAGCTCGTAGGCGGCTTGTCGCGTCGGATGTGAAAGCCCGGGGCTTAACTCCGGGTCTGCATTCGATACGGGCAGGCTAGAGTGTGGTAGGGGAGATCGGAATTCCTGGTGTAGCGGTGAAATGCGCAGATATCAGGAGGAACACCGGTGGCGAAGGCGGATCTCTGGGCCATTACTGACGCTGAGGAGCGAAAGCGTGGGGAGCGAACAGGATTAGATACCCTGGTAGTCCACGCCGTAAACGTTGGGAACTAGGTGTGGGTCACATTCCACGTGGTCCGCGCCGCAGCTAACGCATTAAGTTCCCCGCCTGGGGAGTACGGCCGCAAGGCTAAAACTCAAAGGAATTGACGGGGGCCCGCACAAGCAGCGGAGCATGTGGCTTAATTCGACGCAACGCGAAGAACCTTACCAAGGCTTGACATATACCGGAAACGGCCAGAGATGGTCGCCCCCTTGTGGTCGGTATACAGGTGGTGCATGGTTGTCGTCAGCTCGTGTCGTGAGATGTTGGGTTAAGTCCCGCAACGAGCGCAACCCTCGTTCTGTGTTGCCAGCGGGTTATGCCGGGGACTCACAGGAGACTGCCGGGGTCAACTCGGAGGAAGGTGGGGACGACGTCAAATCATCATGCCCCTTATGTCTTGGGCTGCACACGTGCTACAATGGCCGGTACAATGAGCTGCGATACCGCGAGGTGGAGCGAATCTCAAAAAGCCGGTCTCAGTTCGGATTGGGGTCTGCAACTCGACCCCATGAAGTCGGAGTTGCTAGTAATCGCAGATCAGCATTGCTGCGGTGAATACGTTCCCGGGCCTTGTACACACCGCCCGTCACGTCACGAAAGTCGGTAACACCCGAAGCCGGTGGCCTAACCCGCAAGGGAAGGAGCTGTCGAAGGTGGGACCAGCGATTGGGACGAAGTCGTAACAAGGTAGCCGTACCGGAAGGTGCGGCTGGATCACCTCCTTTCTAAGGAGCACTTCTCCTGGCTTCGGTCGGGCAGAGGCCAGTTCATCGGCGAATGTCCGGTGCTGGTAGCTCATGGGTGGAACGTTGACTATTCGGCACGATCAGTTGGTCATGGTTAGTACTGCGCTTCGGCGCGTGGAAAGCGGTGGTTGGTTGGTTGTGTCGGGCACGTTGTTGGGTCCTGAGGGCGCGGCCGTATGGCTGGTCTTCAGACGCCGACCCCAGTGAACTTCACGCCGTCTGGTGTGGGGGTGATGGGTGGTTGGTCGTTGCTTGAGAACTGCACAGTGGACGCGAGCATCTGTGGCCAAGTTTTTAAGGGCGCACGGTGGATGCCTTGGCACTAGGAACCGATGAAGGACGTGGGAGGCCGCGATAGGCCCCGGGGAGCTGTCAACCGAGCTTTGATCCGGGGGTGTCCGAATGGGGAAACCCGGCAGTCGTCATGGGCTGTCACCCGCTGCTGAACACATAGGCAGTGTGGAGGGAACGCGGGGAAGTGAAACATCTCAGTACCCGCAGGAAGAGAAAACAACCGTGATTCCGAGAGTAGTGGCGAGCGAAATCGGATGAGGCTAAACCGTTGTGGTGTGATACCCGGCAGGGGTTGCCACTTCGGGGTCGTGGGAAGATTCTTGATCAATCTGCCGGTTGGTCGGGGAGTCAGAAACCGTATGGGTAGTCGAAGGACATGCGAAAGGTCCGGCGTAGAGGGTAAGACCCCCGTAGACGAAACCTGTACGGCTCTCTTGAGTCTTTCCCAAGTAGCACGGAGCCCGAGAAATTCCGTGTGAATCTGGCGGGACCACCCGCTAAGCCTAAATATTCCCTAGTGACCGATAGCGGACAGTACCGTGAGGGAATGGTGAAAAGTACCGCGGGAGCGGAGTGAAATAGTACCTGAAACCGTGTGCCTACAAGCCGTGGGAGCGTCGCAGCGTGTGCTTGCACATGTTGTCGTGACTGCGTGCCTTTTGAAGAATGAGCCTGCGAGTTTGCGGTGTGTTGCGAGGTTAACCCGTGTGGGGTAGCCGTAGCGAAAGCGAGTCCGAATAGGGCGATTGAGTAGCGCGCCCAAGACCCGAAGCGGAGTGATCTAGCCATGGGCAGGTTGAAGCGCGGGTAAGACCGTGTGGAGGACCGAACCCACCAGGGTTGAAAACCTGGGGGATGACCTGTGGTTAGGGGTGAAAGGCCAATCAAACTCCGTGATAGCTGGTTCTCCCCGAAATGCATTTAGGTGCAGCGTCGCGTGTTTCTTGCCGGAGGTAGAGCACTGGATAGGCGATGGGCCCCACCGGGTTACTGACCTTAGCCAAACTCCGAATGCCGGTAAGTGAGAGCGCGGCAGTGAGACTGTGGGGGATAAGCTCCATGGTCGAGAGGGAAACAGCCCAGAACACCGGCTAAGGCCCCTAAGCGTGTGCTAAGTGGGAAAGGATGTGGAGTCGCAGAGACAACCAGGAGGTTGGCTTAGAAGCAGCCACCCTTTAAAGAGTGCGTAATAGCTCACTGGTCAAGTGATTCCGCGCCGACAATGTAGCGGGGCTCAAGTACACCGCCGAAGCCGTGTCATTGCAGCTTAACTCCTAACGGGGGCTGTGATGGGTAGGGGAGCGTCGTGTGCCGGGTGAAGCGGCGGCGGAAGCCAGTTGTGGACGGTATACGAGTGAGAATGCAGGCATGAGTAGCGATACAAGAGTGGGAAACTCTTGCGCCGATTGACCAAGGGTTCCTGGGTCAAGCTGATCTGCCCAGGGTAAGTCGGGACCTAAGGCGAGGCCGACAGGCGTAGTCGATGGACAACGGGTTGATATTCCCGTACCCGCTTTGAAGCGCCAACGTCGAACCTCTGGATGCTAAGGCCGTGAAGCCGTCTCGGATCCTTCGGGTGAAGAGGAGTGGTGGAGCCGCTGATCCAACAGGGTAGTAGGTGAGCGATGGGGTGACGCAGGAAGGTAGTCCAGCCCGGGCGGTGGTTGTCCCGGGGTAAGGGTGTAGGGCGTTGCGTAGGCAAATCCGCGCAGCACGAGCCTGAGACCTGATGCCGAGCCGATTGTGGTGAAGTGGATGATCCTATGCTGTCGAGAAAAGCCTCTAGCGAGTTTCATGGCGGCCCGTACCCCAAACCGACTCAGGTGGTCAGGTAGAGAATACCGAGGCGTTCGGGTGAACTATGGTTAAGGAACTCGGCAAAATGCCCCCGTAACTTCGGGAGAAGGGGGGCCGGTTGTGGTGATGGGACTTGCTCCTTGAGCTGTGGCCGGCCGCAGAGACCAGCGAGAAGCGACTGTTTACTAAAAACACAGGTCCGTGCGAAGCCGTAAGGCGATGTATACGGACTGACGCCTGCCCGGTGCTGGAACGTTAAGGGGACCGGTTAGCTTGGTTTCGACCTGGCGAAGCTGAGAACTTAAGCGCCAGTAAACGGCGGTGGTAACTATAACCATCCTAAGGTAGCGAAATTCCTTGTCGGGTAAGTTCCGACCTGCACGAATGGCGTAACGACTTCTCGACTGTCTCAACCATAGGCCCGGTGAAATT
Organism: Streptacidiphilus sp. P02-A3a; assembly: GCF_014084105.1. Lineage (GTDB taxonomy): Bacteria > Actinomycetota > Actinomycetes > Streptomycetales > Streptomycetaceae > Streptacidiphilus. Next base: position 181,367 of record NZ_CP048289.1, read on the forward strand.
GCATTACGAGTAAAGATGCTCGTTTCGCGCAGCAGGACGGAAAGACCCCGGGACCTTTACTATAGCTTGATATTGGTGTTCGGTTCGGCTTGTGTAGGATAGGTGGGAGACTTTGAAGCGGCCACGCCAGTGGTTGTGGAGTCGTCGTTGAAATACCACTCTGGTCGTGCTGGATGTCTAACCTGGGTCCGTGATCCGGATCAGGGACAGTGTCTGGTGGGTAGTTTAACTGGGGCGGTTGCCTCCTAAAATGTAACGGAGGCGCCCAAAGGTTCCCTCAGCCTGGTTGGCAATCAGGTGTTGAGTGTAAGTGCACAAGGGAGCTTGACTGTGAGACCGACGGGTCGAGCAGGTGCGAAAGCAGGGACTAGTGATCCGGCGGTGGCTTGTGGAAGCGCCGTCGCTCAACGGATAAAAGGTACCCCGGGGATAACAGGCTGATCTTCCCCAAGAGTCCATATCGACGGGATGGTTTGGCACCTCGATGTCGGCTCGTCGCATCCTGGGGCTGGAGTAGGTCCCAAGGGTTGGGCTGTTCGCCCATTAAAGCGGTACGCGAGCTGGGTTTAGAACGTCGTGAGACAGTTCGGTCCCTATCCGCTGCGCGCGTAGGAGTCTTGAGAAGGGCTGTCCCTAGTACGAGAGGACCGGGACGGACGAACCTCTGGTGTGCCAGTTGTCCTGCCAAGGGCATGGCTGGTTGGCTACGTTCGGGAGGGATAACCGCTGAAAGCATCTAAGCGGGAAGCCTGCTTCGAGATGAGGGCTCCCACCACCTTGAGTGGTTAAGGCTCCCAGTAGACGACTGGGTTGATAGGCCGGATGTGGAAGCCCTGTGAGGGGTGGAGCTGACCGGTACTAATAGGCCGAGGGCTTGTCCATAGTTGCTACGCGTCCACTGTGTTGTTCTGAAGGAACGACCCCTACTCCGTGAGGAGTGGTGTGCGGTCAACTTCATAGTGTTTCGGTGGTCATAGCGTGAGGGAAACGCCCGGTTACATCCCGAACCCGGAAGCTAAGCCTCATAGCGCCGATGGTACTGCAGGGGGGACCCTGTGGGAGAGTAGGACGCCGCCGAACAACCTTTACTGTAGGCCCCCTGACATCACGTCAGGGGGCCTACAGGCATTTCTGCACTCATCCGGTAGCGGGACCGGCGAGCTGTCCGCCGCCGCGTAGCGCCTGGCGCAATGCGGCGACGCGGAGCCGGAGTTCCTGGGCTGTCGGGCGCTTGCTGGCCGGGTGCGGGCTCTCGTTGCGGCAGCGGCGGCAGAGGCCGCCGGCCAGGGCCTCGGGCGGGCCTGGCCGACCGCAGTCGACGCAGTCCAGCATCCGCCGTCGGACCGGCTGCTGGGCCGTTGCGGGGCGGTTGGGCTCCGGCTGGCGGGGGAGGTCGGGCGGCATCTTCTGCAGCAGCCGAGTGCGGGCCAGCGCCAGCGCGCTGTGGACCACCGGCGGCAGGCCGGTCGTCAGCGCCAGGACGAACTGCACGGGAGTGGCCCCCCGGGCGAACCACTCTGCGGCCAGGCTCTCCAGAGCGCCGCACTCGGCGGCCGAGAGCGTCAGCCGGGGGTCCGCACCGCCCAGCTCGGCCAGGGCCCGGTACGCGGGGGTGGGCTCAACCGGCCCGTCCGGCGCGGAAGTCGGGGCGGCCTGCGGTACGGCTTCGGCCTGCGGCTCCGCCTCGACCACGGCCTCAACCACGGCCTCGACCACCGGCTCCGGCTCAACCACGGCCTCAGCCTCAGCCTCATCCACGGCCTCCGGCTCGCCGGGCCCGTCGGCTGCTGCCGGGGGTTCCTCGGACGGCGGATCCTGCGGCGGCTCCTGCTCCGGCAGCTCGTCGTTGAGGTACGCGCACCACCACGCGTCGCTGCGGGGCTCCGCCGAGAAGTACGTCCGCTGGACCCACTGCGGGCGCCCCTCGCCCAGGGTCTCCTTGACCCGCCGCAGGTGCCCGGCCTCCGCCAGGTTCCGTAGCGCCGAGCGCACGGCCTGCTGGCCGTAGAGCGGCAGTGCCTTGGCCAGGGACTTCGTGTCGATGGCCGAGCCCTCGGGTAGCCGGTCGATGAAGGCCGCGATGCAGCCCTCCCGCAACGGGAGGTGCGCGAAATCCTGCTGCCGGTAAGGCTGTTGAGCGGGAACGCTGCGCTTGCCGTAGCCGACACGCGCCATCGGGTGCTTCGGAAGCCGCATCGCAGCGATAAGGTCTTTGTACGCCATGGGATCGCCTAACGATCTTGTGTGCCAGGCCCCGGTTGGTGTTGGTAGCACCGGCTGGGGCTGTTCTGTCTCTCGGCACGTTAGATCACATCACCACTCTGTAGCAAGTCGGCTACCTGGAGTGAAACATGCAGGCAGCGCGGCATTGGGTGGGTGGGTGGGTAGTAGCTTTCCGCCCGTTCAAACAAAACAGCGTTCGAGTCCCGCACGCTCTCGCTCGTCCCCTGAGCCCCGTACTCCGGGCCCATCCCCGCTGTCCTGCGGCGATGCCGAAATCCGCCGAATACCCGCTGGGCACCCTGTCCCCGGCGCTCGGGGATCGCCGGTCCGGCGTGCCTCAGCTGCCGGACGTCGAGGTCAGCAGTCCGGCTCCGCCGAGCAGCACGGCGAGGAGCAGGCAGTGGACGATGATGATGGCCAGGATCCGATCCGACCTGCTGCCACGGGTGTCGAGGGTGACCCCTTCGGCGAAGCGGTGCTTCGCTGCCGCGATGCCGGCGCTGAGGAACGTCAGCCCGAGCGCCGTGACCGCCAGCCAGTCCTCGGTGCGGGAAGCGTCGATCCGGACGTAGCTGCCCGGGTGCACCTGGTCCACCCGCAGCTCGGTTCCGGGCGCCGGGGGCGGGTTCTCATTGACGAGGGCGGCTGGATCCTCGGTGCGTCCGTTGTCCGCGCGGAAGGGGCCGGTGCAGCCGATGTAGCTGCCCTTCCCGGTGCCCACGCGGGCGCAGGAGCTGACGGTCAACGTCCCGCGTACGCCGAGCAGTCCGGTGGCGTGGCCGACCTGGTACAGCCCGTAGAGCACCAGCCCGGCACCGGCCAGCGTGATCAGTACGCCGATCCCCAGCCGCCCGAGCGGGCTGGTCTGCTGGGTCTGGCCGCGCCTGCGCGCGGAGGTCATGGGCATGCTGTCCGGCCGTTCCGTCTCGACGTGCGCTCGCACTGGTGGGGCGGAGGCTATCAGCAGTGCGTTCGGGTGTTCGAAGGGCAGGTCACTGGGCTGCTGGGGCAGGTTGCTGAGCCTGCCGCGCTTCCTGCCGGTCCCGGTACAACTGGGCAGCCACTGCCCGGAGTTTGACGTAGAAGGGGTTGTCGGCGGGCGTCTTCCACAGGTGCAGGTACACCAGCATCTGGTTCATCACGGTGTCGTACTCGACGAGTAGGCCGGAGTCGTCGCCGACCGCCGCGTCCCACGCGAGCATCCTGGCCTTCTCTGCCTCGTCCACCCGAGGATTCGGGGGCGCGCTGAGACTGCGGGCGTACTGGGCGACCTTTCCCGGAGCGGCGCCGTAGGACAGCTTCTCGTCGAGCAGGCTCTGCGCGGTGGGCGAGAAGGCGTCCTTGTGCTGCTCGAACAGGGCCTTGAGGGCGTTCAGCTCCCCACGCCGCCGGGCCGCCAGCCGCTGTGCCTGCGCCGGTGTCGAGTTGGCGGGTAGCAGCAGCATGGCATCGGTGTTCCGGTAGGACTGGTGGGCTGCCGCGTGCGTCATCTCGTGCGCCAGGTGTCCCAGCAGCTCGGTTGTCCCTCCGCGTGGTCCCATCGAGGGCCGCAGCGTGTAGGGGTGCTCGGGCGCCGCGCCGCCCTCCCCCGGTGCGGACACGTGCAGCCCGCTCGTACCACCCAGTTCGAACCTCATGTCGTCCCTGAACGCCATGATCTCCTGGAGGATCCGGCGGGTCTCCACGGGCAGGTCAGGGTGTTCGATCAGGGCTCCGAGTTTGCCGATGTTCTCCAGGACGAGTTCCCTGAACCTCGGGTTCTCCGGCTGATGCGCCTGCCTCCTGAGGCCGAGGGTGTTCGCCTTGTGCTGCATCGTGCCGGTGATGTCCAGCACCGCGGTCTCGTGGACCAGCTGGGGATTCTCCGACTCCTTCGACAGGGCGGAGTCGAGGACGGTGAGCCAGGCCCGGAACTGGTTGGCGTCCTGCCCGTCCGGGATGCTGTTGGCCTGCTGGACCTGCTGGATGAACATGCTCTCGTGCTCCGCCTGGAGACGCAGCGCCCTGATGCCGGGCAGTCGTGAGCGGTCGGGCCGGTCGTTCTCGTAGGCGGCGCACCCGCCGATGATCGCGGCCAGTTGGGTCTCGCGGGTGGCGTACTCCGTCGACCCCACCCCCTCGTACCGGGTGACCTGTTCGTCCAGGACCTTGAGCCGCTCGGACCTCGCGGACAGGGGCTTCGACGTCGACTCCTTGAACGTCGCGGGGCTCATCAGCCGGGCGACGGTCACCGGCGTTCCGGCGGTCGGGGCCGCTGCCCGCTGGACCCGGGCCGCCTCCGGGGCCGCCTCCGGGACGCGGCCTGCGGCCGGTGCGGACATGACCCGGGTGGCGTTGGCTTCGGCCGCGCGCTCGAAGCGGTCGGCGGGGTCGCTGAGGTGCAGGCCCGCGCCGTTGTCGGTACCGGCGACCGGGCCGCCGCGCTGCTGGATGACGTGGGTCAGCTCGTGGGCGAGGGTGTGCTTGTCCGCTCCGCCGTCGCCGATGACCACGTGCGAGCCGGAGGTGAAGGCCCGAGCGCCGATCTCCGCGGCCGAGTCCCGGGCCGTGGCCCCGGTGTGCAGGCGGACGTCCGAGAAGTCCGCGCCCAGGCGGGACTCCATCTCGTTCCGCAGCGGTTCGGCCAGCGGCTGTCCGGAGCCGCGCAGCACCTCGTGCACGGCGGAGCGCTGGACCGGGGCCCCGGGCTCCGGCTGGTGTCCGCAGCCCGCGCCGTGCTCGTGCCGGGCCTGCTCCAGCATCCGGGACACGGCGGCGTTGCCGATGCGGCGCTGGAGCGCGAGCACGGCCTCCGGGGAGGGGTGGTCCGCGAGCAGCGCGGCCGGTTCGGGTGTGCGGGCGGCGGTCGGTTTCGCCTCGGCGCGGGACTGCTGTTCCTGGGCTGCCCTGCCGTGGTCCTGAGCGCGCATGGTGGCAAATCCTTCCAGGGACGTCGCCGACATCACGTCTATCTGTACGCGTACGGAGCGGCCCCGGGAAGAGGGCGGGGGTGCAGCATTCGCTGCCCGATCGGGCAACTGAGGAAGCGTTAAAGATCATGCTCTGTAGGTTTTCTGACGATCAGTGAGGTGAGGCCGGTGGCGCTCTCGCAGGTGGCGGGTGAACGGCACGCGGGCAGAGTGGTGTGCAGTGTGTGAGGTTGACGCGAGACGTGCGCGCGCACGCCCTGGGCGCGCGATCCGGTCGGGTCGCGCGCCCCAGGGCTGCTGCGTTCGGGTCCAGTCAGGGGGCCGAACGGGGGGAATCGGGAGGTAAACCCGTGTCGTCGCGGACTTTGGCGCGGCCGGTGGCCCCAGCTTCGATGTCACGCTTACGGGGGAAAAAGTCACCCAGGGATGGATATTTGTCGATTCGCTGAGCAGTCTTGCGGTGCGACGTCGCGATCCGGACGGACCGCATCTGGCCAGATGCGACCGCCCAACTCAGCGTTCGACTTCCACCACCACGGAGGAATCCATGTCTCGCATCCGCCTTGCCTTTGCCGCCGCCCCCATCGCAGCCGCCATGATCCTGCTCGGCGCCGGCGCGGCCTCCGCCGACAGTGGCTCTTTCGCCAGCAACCACTCCAACGGGAGCGTCGTCTCCGACAGCGGCACCGGCAACCTGTCGGGATGGGTGGACGGCAACTCCAACTGGACGCAGCAGACCGCGACCGGCCCGGGTGCGACCAACGCCAACAACACGCTGGGCGTGAAGGACAATTCGGGCAATGTGTATTCCAACCAGTCGAACTCGAACGTCCGCATCTACTTCTGATCCGGTCCGCCCCCGCTGACGGCTGGGCCGCAGCGTAGGGCGCACGGTATGCACGCGGCCTGCCGCCGCAGTTGACTGGCGTCAGCCCCGGGATCGGTTCCACATCCCGGGGCTGACGCATGTTCAGGGAGCTGAGTCGGCAAGGCCCTTGACGTCTCTCACTGATCTGACGCACAGTCAGATTTGTGACGGAGCCGACGGCAGCAGACGGGGAGCGGGCGTTCCAGGGGTACGCGGGGCAGCCCGCGGCCGCCGGAGGGCGGGCACTGGACCCGGTCAACGCGCCCATGATCCGGCACTGGTGCGAGGCCATGGGCGACACCGGACCTGCCTACCGCGGCCCCGGCGCGGTCGCCCCGCCCGCGATGCTCCAGGTCTGGACGATGGCCGGACTGGGCGCGGCCGGACAGTCCCGCAGTGGTCCGTACGAGGACCTGCTGGCCGGACTCGACGCCGTCGGCTGTACCTCGGTGGTCGCCACCGACTGCGAGCAGCGGTACCTGCGCCCGCTGCGGGTCGGCGAGCGGGTGCTGTTCGACGCGGTGATCGAGTCGGTCTCCGCGGCGAAGCGCACCGCGCTCGGCACCGGTCACTTCGTCACCACCAGAACGGATCTGCGCGCCTACGACGAGGCCAGGGGCCAGCAGCCGGAGGAGGCCACGCCCGTCGCCACCCACCGCTTCCGGATCCTGAAGTACCGCCCGGGCGCGCGGGACGACCAGCACCCCCGGCCGCCCGGGCGGGCACCGGGGCGGCGTCCGCGTCCGGTGGTCAACCGCGACAACGCGGCCTTCTGGGAGGGCGTCGCCGCAGGCGAGTTGCGGTTCCAGCAGTGCGACGACTGCGGGACGCCGCGCTTCCCCTGGCTGCCCGGGTGCAACCACTGCGGTTCCGCGCGCTGGACGGCGCGGGCGGCCGGTGGCGCCGGGACGGTCTACTCCTCGGTGGTGGTCCACCATCCGCTGCCCGCCGCCTTCGACCGGCCGTACGCGGTGGCCCTGGTCGAACTCGCCGAAGGGGTACGCGTCGTCAGCAACGTCGTCGGCATCGAACCGGGCGAGGTGCGGATCGGGATGCCGGTGCGCCTGTCCTTCGAACGCTGCGACGAGGAGCTGACGCTGCCGCTGTTCCGCCCCGACCGGCCCGGGGACGCGGTGCTGCTCCCGGAACTGCGGGTGCCGGTCACCCGCACCCTGATCGTCGCGGGTGCGATCGCCACCCGCGACTTCCAGGACGTCCACCACGACGCCGAACTGGCCCGGGCCAAGGGCTCGCCGGACATCTTCATGAACATCCTCACCAGCAACGGCCTGGTCGGACGCTATGTCACCGACTGGGTGGGGCCGGGGGCGGTGCTCGACGGCATCGCGATCCGGCTCGGCGTCCCGGCCTACCCGGGGGACGAGCTGCGGTTCACCGGCCAGCTGCTGACGGGCGGCGGTCAGCCGACGGATGACAGCGGACAGATGACGGTATCTGTCATCGGTCGGACAGATCGCGGCAACCACGTGACCGCCACCGTCACCGTCACCTGCACGCCGACCCGTGCGGCCCGAGGCGCCGGTGCGGCCCGAGGAGCCCGCTCATGAGCCTGCACCGCGCCGACGCCCTCGGCGGCCGGGCCGCCATCGCCGGGATCGGCGCCACCGAGTTCTCCAAGGACTCCGGCCGCAGTGAGCTGACGCTCGCGGTCGAGGCCGTCCGCGCCGCGCTGGACGACGCCGGGCTCCGTCCACAGGATGTGGACGGACTCGTCACCTTCACCATGGACACCAACCCGGAGATCACCGTCGCCCAGGCCGCCGGTATCGGTGAGCTGGGCTTCTTCTCCCGGGTCCACTACGGCGGCGGCGCCGCCTGCGCCACCGTGCAGCAGGCCGCGATGGCCGTGGCGACCGGCGTCGCCGAGGTCGTCGTCTGCTACCGCGCCTTCAACGAGCGCTCCGGCCACCGCTTCGGCTCCGGCCTGGCCGACCGCCGACCCTCCGCCGAGGGCGTGGCGATGGGCTGGACGATGCCGTACGGGCTGCTCACCCCCGCGTCCTGGGTGGCCCTGATCGCCCAGCGCTACCTGCACACCTACCGGCTCACCCCGGACGCCTTCGGACCGGTCGCGGTCGCCGACCGCCGTCACGCCGCCCGTAACCCGGCCGCGTACTTCTACCAGCGGCCGATCGCCCTGGCCGAACACCACGCGTCCCGGTGGATCGTCGAGCCGCTGCGGCTGCTCGACTGCTGCCAGGAGACCGACGGCGGCCAGGCGCTGGTGGTCACCAGCGTCGAGCGGGCCCGCGACCTGCGCCGCCCACCGGCCGTGATCGCCGCCGCCGCCCAGGGCGCGGGCCGCGCCCAGGAGGCGATGACCAGCTTCTACCGCGACGAGCTGACCGGCCTGCCGGAGGTGGGCGTGGTCGCCCGCCAGCTGTGGCGTACCAGCGGGCTGACCCCGGCCGACATCGACACCGCCGTGCTCTACGACCACTTCACCCCCTTCGTCCTGATGCAGCTGGAGGAGTTCGGCTTCTGCGGCCCGGGCGAGGCGGCCGACTTCGCCGCCGACGGCGGCCTGGAACTCGGTGGCCGACTGCCGGTGAACACCCACGGCGGCCAGCTCGGCGAGGCCTACCTGCACGGGATGAACGGCATCGCCGAGGGCGTCCGGCAGCTGCGCGGCGACTCCGCCAACCAGCTGCCGGACCCGAGGAACGTGCTGGTCACCGCCGGTACCGGCGTGCCCACCTCGGGACTGCTGCTGAGCGCCGACCGCTGAGCCGACCGGTGCGCCGACCGGTGCGCCGACCGCTGAGCCGACCCCCGCGCCGAGCCCCGCGCCGACCGCTGCCGGGATATTCGGTTGAGGCCGCCCCGGGCGCGGAGCAGGATGGCATGCCATGACCTCTCCCCGCAGCTCGGCTGTCGACGAATACCACTGGCGTCCGATCACCGCCGCCGACCTGGATGCCTGGGTGGCGTTATTCGCCGCCGTCGAGGCCGTGGACCAGGAAGGGGAGCACGTCAGCGTGGAGCAGCTGGCCGAGTACCTGGATGATCCCCACATGGACTTCCCCCGGGGCACCGTGGCCGTGTTCGACAGTGCGGGCCTGATGGTCGCCTACTGCGGGCTGATGGCCCGCAGTTCGGCGGACCCGGAGCACCGGATCTGGCTGCAGGGCGCGGTGCATCCGGAGCACCGGGGCCGGGGGCTCGGCGGTGAACTGCTGAACTGGGCGAAGCGGGCGTCGGTACCGTTCCACGAGCAGCGCTTTCCGGGAAGGCCGATGAGCCTGTTCGCCCACTGCGCGGTCAAACTTCCGGCAGCGCTGGCGATGTTCGAACGTCATGGTTACCGGCAGACGCGCTGGTTCAACGGCATGGAGCTGGACCTGGCGAAGGACCTCGCGGAGGGTCTGCCGCAGGCCGGGCGTCCGGACGGTGTGGTCTTCGTCCCGTTCGGCCCGGAGCGCTCGGCGGACGCGCTGCGGGTGCGCAACGACTCCTTCCGGGACCACTGGGGGTCGACCGAGACCAGCCAGGAGGCCTGGACGCACCGGTTGACGTCCGCCGTCTTCCGGCCCGAGTTCACCTACCTGGCCTACGAGCAGGTCGGCGGGGCGCTCGGGGAGCCGCTGGCGCTGGTGCTCGCCGAGGAGTACGAGGCGCGCCAACGGGCCACCGGCAGGCGCGACCTGTACATCGCGCTGGTCGGCACCCGCCGTGGTGCGCGCGGACGGGGCCTGGCCACCGCGCTGCTGACCGAGATCCTGCGGCGGGCCCGCGCCGAGGGCTTCGACACCGCCTCGCTCGGTGTGGACTCCGACTCGCCCACCGGCTCCACCCGGGTGTACGCCCGGCTGGGCTTCCGGGTGACCGACACCACGGTCGCGCAGCTGCTTCCGGTGATCACCGGCACCGGGGAAGCCGAGACCAGTTGACGTTCTGTGGCCAATTCGGCTACCGGCCGTCATGAATTGGGCGTGGCTCATCATTTCAAATGGGTCATTAAGCCCATGATGGCATGTGCCTACTCCACGCAGAGCAGTCGCTGCCGCCACCTCGCTGATCATCACCCTCGCCTGCCTCGCCGCCGGCTCGGACCCCGCCACGGCCGTACAGCCGATGGCGCCGCCGCCGGGCGAGGCGCCGCCGACCGTCCGGGCGATGCCGGTGCTGGAGGGGTTCCAGGCCCTGTCGGTCCGTCAGAACCCGTGGCTCGGGCGGGTTCCACGGAAGTCGGCCACACCGAGGAAGCCCTGGCATTCGAATAGTGCTCGCACCTCGCACGCTGATCGGACGGCTCACAGCCCGAAGACCACGAACAGTGCTCATGGTGCGAACAGTGCGAAGATCGTGAATGCCGGGAAGGCGACGAAAGCCACGAAGGCGCTGCGGGTGCCGAATACCTCGAAGGCTCGGAAGAACCCCAAGAAGCCGAAGACGGCGACCCCGCCACCGGCCGCGCCCGCGCCGCAGGTCTTCACCGGCCAGGCCTTCGACACCTGCACCGCGCCCAGCCTGAACGCGCTCCAGGCCTGGTGGCACAGCTCGCCGTACGGCGCGGTCGGGATCTACATCGGTGGCCGGAACCGCGCCTGCGCCCAGCCCCGGCTCAACGCCGACTGGGTCCGCTCCGCGACCGGACTCGGCTGGGGGCTGCTGCCGCTGTACGTCGGCTCCCAAGCGCCGTGCCTGGCGCCCGGCATGTCCTCCGCCCGGATCGACCCGCGCCACGCGATCACCCTCGGCACCAGCGAGGGCCAGGACGCCGCCCGCGCCGCCACCGCCCTCGGGCTCGCCCCCAGCAGCCCGCTGTACCTGGACATGGAGGCGTACGACCGCGACGGCGCCCGGTGCAGCCTCGCCGTGCTCCAGTACACGGCCGCCTGGTCCCAGGCGGTCCGGGTGGCCGGGTACCTGTCCGGCTTCTACAGCAGCGCCGACGCGGGCATCGCCGACCTGGCCGCCGCCGCGCTGCACCGCTCGGCCCAGGCCTCCGCGCTGCCGGACGTGATCTGGTACGCCCGCTGGGACTCCCGCGCGGTCACCGACGGCTACCGGGCGCTGGCCCCTGGCGAGTGGGCCGACCACCGCCGGGTACACCAGTACCAGGGCAACGCGACCGAGCGGCACGGCGGGGTGACCCTGTGCATCGACCGGAACGCGGTCGACGCGCCGGTGGCGGTACTGCCGCCGCCCGCCGCCGGAATCGGTGCCGCCCGCCGCTGACGCCACACCCGGCCGATCCGCAATGTGGGGCGATCAACCTGGTCAGAGTGCTGACACAGACGGGCAAAGGAGACAGAATCTTCAGTCAGTCGTATTGCTACCCGGCAGTAGGCAGACCGTCGGACCGCCCGTCCTAGGAGGATCCAGGTGCTTAGCACGATGCAGGACGTCCCGCTCACCGTGGCCCGGATACTGGAGCACGGCGCGACCGTTCACGGCGCATCCACCGTGGCTACCTGGAACGGTGAGCGTGCTGTCTCGCGCACCTTCGCGGAGATCGGCGCCCGCGCCGCGCAGCTCGCGCACGCGCTGCGCGACGAGCTCGGCGTCACCGGGGACCAGCGCGTCGCCACCCTGATGTGGAACAACACCGAGCACCAGGAGGCCTACCTGGCCATCCCCTCCATGGGCGCGGTGCTGCACACGCTCAACCTGCGGCTGCCCGGGTCGCAGCTGGGGTTCATCATCAACCACGCCGCCGACCACGTGATCATCGCCAACGGCAGCGTGCTGCCGCTGCTCGCGCCGCTGCTGCCGCAGCTGAACCCGACGCTGCGGCACATCGTGGTCTCCGGACCCGGCGACCGCTCGCTGCTGGACGCCTTCCCCGGCACCGTCCACGAGTACGAGGAGCTGATCGCCGACCGGCCGACCAGCTTCCCCTTCCCGACCGACCTGGACGAGCGCAGCGCCGCCGCGCTCTGCTACACCTCCGGCACCACCGGCGACCCCAAGGGCGTGCTGTACAGCCACCGCTCGGTCTACCTGCACTGCCTCCAGGTGATCTCGGCGGAGAGCTTCAGCTTCACCACCAAGGAGAAGGCGCTGCCGGTGGTCCCGATGTTCCACGTCAACGCCTGGGGCATCCCGCACGCCGCGTTCATGGTCGGCACCTCGCTGCTGATGCCCGACCGGTTCCTCCAGCCGAAGCCGCTGGCGCAGATGATCACCGCCGAACGGCCGACCTTCAGCGCCGCCGTCCCCACCATCTGGACCGGCCTGCTGGACGAGCTGGACAGCGGCACCGGCGGCTACGACACCTCGTCGCTCACCCGCGTGGTGATCGGCGGCTCCGCGTGTCCGCCCGCGCTGATGACCGCGTTCCGGGACCGCTACGGCATCGAGGTGATCCACGCCTGGGGCATGACCGAGACCTCGCCGCTGGGCAGCGTCGCCCACCCGCCGACCGGGCTCACCCCCGAGCAGGAATGGCCCTACCGGCTGACCCAGGGCCGCTTCCCGGCGTCCGTGCAGGCCAGGGTGATCGGCCCGGACGGCACCGCGATGCCGCACGACGGCGTCGCCGAGGGCGAGATCGAGGTCCGCGGCCCGTGGATCGCCGCGGCCTACTACGGCGGCGCGGGCAACGAGCCCGACGCGGGCGACGGCAAGTTCAGCGAGGACGGCTGGCTGCGCACCGGCGACGTCGGCACGATCAGCGCGGACGGCTACCTGACCCTGACCGACCGGGCCAAGGACGTGATCAAGTCGGGCGGCGAGTGGATCTCCTCGGTCGCCCTGGAGAACGAGCTGATGGCGCACCCGGACGTGGCGGAGGCCGCCGTGGTCGCCGTCCCGGACGAGAAGTGGGGCGAGCGCCCCCTGGCCACCGTGGTGCTGCGCCCCGGCGCGCACACGGACGTCGCCCAGCTGCGCGAGTTCCTGGGCCAACGGGTGGCGTCCTGGCAGCTGCCGGAGCGCTGGGCGGTGATCGAGTCGGTGCCGAAGACCTCGGTCGGCAAGTTCGACAAGAAGGTCATCCGCGCCTCCTACGCGGACGGCGCCCTCGACGTCACCAGGATCACCAAGTAACCACACCCGCCGACGGGCGGCACCGGGCGGCGGCGGGTCCGCCGTCGCCCGGCAGCTGCCCGCCAGCGGTCAGTTGCCCAGGGCGCCGATCTTGCCCAGGAGGTCCACGATCCGGGCCTGTACCTCGCCGCTGGTGGAGCGCTCCGCGAGGAACAGCACGGTCTCGCCCGAGCGCAGGCCGTGCAGCTGCTCGGGGCCGTCGACCGAGGTGTAGACCACCAGCGGGGTCCGGTGCAGCCGGTCGTTGCCGCGCAGCCAGTCCACGATGCCCACCCGGCGGCGGCGGATCAGCATCAGATCCATCACCACCAGGTTCGGCTGGACGCTGCCCGCCTTCTCCACCGCGTCGTTCTCGCTGGTCGCGTGGACCACGTGCATGCCGCGCCGCTCCAGCGTCGCGGTGAACGCCGCCGCCACGTCCGGGTCCTGCTCGACCAGCAGCACCCGGGGCGCGTGCCGCTCACTGTCGCGCGGGGCCAGCGCCCGCAGCAGCACCGCCGGGTCCGCGCCGTACGCCGCCTCCGGCGTGGCCTGCCCCAGACCGGCGGTCACCAGTACCGGGACGCCGCCCTCCCCGGCCGCGGTACGCAGCGACTGGAGCGCGGTACGGGTGATCGGGCCGGTCAGCGGGTCGACGAAGAGCGCCGCCGGGGAGCCCGGCACCTGCGCCTCCACCTCCTCCCGGGAGCGGACGATCACCGGGTTGTAGCCCCGGTCCTGGAGCGCCTGGCGGGTCGACGGGTCCGGCTCCGGCCACACCAGCAGCCGCCGCGGACGGCCGTCGGGCAGCGGCGAGATCATCGTCGGGTAGTCGCCCTCGCCGATGAACTCCGGGTGCTGCTCGCCGCCCGTCGCCTGCCGCGGTCCGGCCGCCTCCCGTGGTCCCGGACCCTCCTGCGTGGCCCGGGGGCCGGGCAGGGCCGTGCCGGACGGCGGGGTGGCCGTCCCGACGGCGGCCGGTAGCGCGCGCGCGGCCGGGCCGAGCGCCTGGGCCAGGCCCATCACGCCGCTGCCGTTGCTGCCGTTGCTCGGCACCGGCACGCTGACCCCGGGCCCGAAACGACCGCCGAAGGGCTCCGCCGAACGCGACTGCGGCACGGTGGGCCCGGCCGGAACCGGCTCCAACTCGGCCGGGCCGATCGCGATCGGCCCCTGCCGGGCGGGCTGCTGCTGACCGTACTGCTCCCGCTGCTGTGCCTGTTGTGCCTGCTGTGCCTGCTGCTCCCGCTGCGAGCGCTCGTCGCCGCCGCGCGGACGGGCGGGCTCGATCGCGATCGGGCCGCTCCGCTCGCCCGCACCGGCGGACCCGCCGCCCGTGCTGTGCTGGCTGTCCTCGGCCGGAGGGATGGCAAGCCGTCGCCGCCGACCACTCGGTGACGGGCCGTCGACAGGTACCGGCGGGGCGTCGATCCGACTGCCGGCGGGCGGCAGCGCGTGCTCCAGGCCCGGGTACACCGGGCCGCCGATGAGCCCCGGGAAGCCGTTGGTGCCGGTACCGGGCCGCTGCACCGCGTGCGGGTCGGGACGCGCGTCCTTCGACAGCTGCACCCCGAACTGCTGCGCCTGCTCGAACTGCTGCGCCTGCTCGGCGAACTGCTGCGCCTGCTCGGCCTCGCGCGCCTCCTGGGCCTCCTGCCGGGCCTCCATCACCGCTCGCGGCGGCCGGACGACCTCGGGCGCGGGCAGCGCCCGCCGCCGCCGCGACCGGTCGATCCCCTCGGCCGGAGCCCCGGTCGGTCCGGCGGCGGCGGACCCCTCGGTCCCGCCCTCGGCCGCCGCTTCAGCCGACGTACCCGCCGACCCGGACGGACCCGAACCCGACGCCGGACCCGCACCCGAATCCGACCCCGACGCCGAACCCGACCCCGCGCCCGCCGCCTGGCCGTCCCCGGCCCGGTCCCGTTCGGCGTCCATCCCCGGCAGCTCCGGCAGCAGCGAGGTGTCCGTCTCCTTCGCCCGGTCCGCCTCCCGCGCGGCGGCAGCGGCCCGCTCGGCGGCCTCCCGCGCGGTCGCCGGGTCCAGCGGCAGCTCCACCACGTACGTCCGGCCCTGCTTGCCCGGCAGCTCGTGCGCCTGGAGCACGCCGCCGTGCCGCTCCACCATGCCCCGCGCCATCGGCAGGTGCACCGGGCTGCCGCCCGCGCTCGGCCCGCGCACCTCGATCCGCGCCACCGACCCGCGCTGCGCCGCAGCTATCATCACCGTCGGCTCCGCCGCGGGCGTCCCGGCCAGCCCGGAGGCCACGCCGACCGCCATCCCGTACAGGCCCCCCTTGCCCGGCTGCGCCTCGTCCGGGGTGACCGTGGCCACGTCCGCGATCAGATGCCCCAGCGCCTGCGCCAGCCGCTCCTGGTCCGCGATCACCTCGACCTCGGACGGGTGCACCGCGAACCGCACCCGGTCCTCGCCGATCAGCTCCGTCGCCGCCGCGACCGCCCGGTGCACGACCTTGTCCAGGCCCACCGGCTGCCGCTCCAGCTGCTCCTTACCGGCGTCCAGCGCGGCGTCGAAGCGCTGGTACGCCAGTACGCCCTCGACCAGCCGGGTGGTCTGCGAGCACTCGGCGGCCAGCCGCCGCAGCACCCAGTTCGCCTCCGGCCACAGCTGCCCGGCCGGGTCGGCCGCCAACCGGCCCAGGGTGTCCTGCAACCGGGACAGCGGCGCTTGCAGCTCGCCCTCCAGCAGCGCGGTCAGTTGCTCGTTGCGGGCCGCCAGGGCCAGGTACGCGGTGCGGTCGGTGAACGTCACGACCGCCCCGACCAGCTGGTCCCCGTCCCGTACCGGCGCGGTGGACAGCTCCGCGCTGACCGGACGCCCGTCCTTGCGCCACAGCGTCGCCGAGCGCACCCGGTGCTTGCGCCCGGAGGCGAGCGTGTCGGCCAGCGGCGACTCCTCGGGCGGCAGCAGCGTGCCGTCCGCACGGGAGTGCAGCACCAGCGGCAGCAGCTCCTGCCCGCCGAGTTCGCTCGCCCGGAAACCCAGGATGTGCGCGGCGGCCGGGTTGACCAGCACCACCTTGCCTTCCATGTCCACGCCGACCACGCCCTCGGCGGCGGCGCGCAGGATCATCTCGGTCTGCTTGTGCTGGCGGCGCAGCTCCGCCTCGACCTCAAGCCGCGCGGACAGGTCGCGGACCACGATCAGCAGCAGCTCGCGGTCTGACTGCGACGCGGAGGGCCGCCCGGAGCCGCCGTAGCCGTAGCGCGACACGCCGCCGTAGGAGTCGTACGAGGAGGAACTGCCGCGGAAGCCGTCCCGGCCCTCCGCCTCGTCCTCGAACTCGTTCCCGGCGACCTCGACCGGGAAGGAGGTCCCGTCGGTCCGGCGGGCGGTCATCCGGACCGGCTTGGTGTCGTCGTCCACCGCGTTCTCGGGGGAACGGGGGCGCATCGAGCCGGGGATCCGGCTGGGATCGAACTCCGGCAGCAGGTCGAGCACGCCCATGCCGACCAACGACGTGCCTGGAGCCTGGAGGCTGCGCACGGCGGCGGCGTTCGCGTCCACGACGGTGCCGTTGCTGTTCACCAGCAGCAATGCGTCCGGAAGGGCGTCGAGTATCGCTGCGAGGCGAGCAGTGCCTCGGGTCGGCCTGCTGCTCACGACGAGCCGTCCTCCCTTGCTGACTACGCTGCCGCAGCCGCCGGAACCTGCCACTGCGCCGGCGGGCTTCCCCCCGGGCGCGCCAGACAAGCACTATCCCATTGTTTTTGCCAGTCCGGCGACCCGCCTAGTAACGTAGTTACCGGTTAGCCGCAGCCCGCAGGACTGTGGCATCATCCATGCAAGCGGTCGCGAGCGCCACTCGGTGCGCGCGGTCGATGCAGGGAGGCTTCGCCTAGTCCGGTCTATGGCGCCGCACTGCTAATGCGGTTTGGGCCTTCAAGCCCATCGAGGGTTCAAATCCCTCAGCCTCCGCTCGTACAGGGACTCCTCGCTCCGGCGAGGGGTCCCTGTCCTGCTTTCGGGGCATCAGGGCTCACTGTCGCTTTTCGGGGTATCGGCAACCGTACGGCGGGCGTTCGCGTCGGTTTCTGCGGACGGGCTGAACCAAGGCACCGCACACGGCAAGGAGTGAAGTCGTTGACACGCACAGGTGAATCCGCCCGGCAGGACCAGACCGGTTCCCCTCGGGGTCGGCGACGGCGCTCCCGTGCGGCCACCGGCGCGGCGGCGGCCCTGGTTGCCCTGCTGCTGGCCGGTACCGCCGCCTGCTCCTCCTCCGGCCACGCGGCCGGCGGTTCCGCCTCCGGTGGCTCCTCCGCCTCCTCCGGCGGCGCCGCGGCGGCCACCATCTCGGTGACCCTGGCCAAGGACTCGGCCGGGAACGTCATCCCCGACCAGCCGGTGAAGATCGCGGTGCGGGGCGGCACCCTCGGCTCGGTCACCGTCGCCGACTCCAAGGGCGACCCGGTCCCCGGCACCCTCGACGCCACCGCCGGTACCTGGACCCCGAGCACCCCCTTCGCCGTCGGCGTCGCCTACACGCTGAGCGCCAGCGCCACCGCGACCGGCCAGACCGGCAAACCCACCACCGACCAGGTCCCGTTCACGGTGGAGACGCCGGGCAGCTCCAGCAGCATGCTGCTGGACTCGATCACCCCGGAGAAGGGCGCGGTGGTCGGCGTCGCGATGCCGGTCTCCGTCGTCTTCTCCAACCCGGTGGCCGACTCCGCCCGGGCCGTGGTGGAGAAGCAGCTGAAGGTCACCACCAGTGTCCCGGTCACCGGCGCCTGGCACTGGTTCAGCAGCACCCGGGTCGACTGGCGGCCGGAGAGCTACTGGAAGTCCGGCACCCAGGTCACGGTCGACGCCGACCTCGACGGTGTCAGCAACGGCAACGGGCGCATCGGGATACACGACTACGAGCACAAGTTCACCATCGGCAGCGACATCGAGGCCGTGGTGGACGCCCCCGCGCACACCATGAAGGTCACCGAGAACGGCCGACTGCTGCGCACCCTGGACGTGGACACCGGTGGCGCGGGCTTCCAGACCTGGGGCGGCACCATGGCGGTGATCGACAAGGAGTCCGAGGTGGAGATGACCTCGTGCAGCGTCGGCATCCAGTGCAACCCGAACGGGCCGAACTACTACGACCTGAAGCTCCCCTTCGACGTCCACCTGACCTTCTCCGGCACCTACGTGCACTACTCGTCCGGCGACCAGGACCCGGGCGACAGCAGCTCGCACGGCTGCGTCCACCTCTCCAAGCCCGACGCCGCGTGGTTCTACGGCATCGTCCAGGAGGGTGACCCGGTGACCGTCAACGGCGTCCCGAAGAACGCCGACCCCGACAACGGCTACGCCGACTTCAACCTCACCTGGTCCCAGTGGACCGCCCCCCAGTCCAGCTGACCCGCAGGTCAGCGCGCCGGTAAACCCGATTTCACCCCGGGCCGGTGCTCGTGTAATGTAGTTCTCGCAAGGCAGCGAGGCGAACAAAAACCGCCGAGCCACCAAGCGAAAGCGCTCATAGCTCAACGGATAGAGCACTTGACTACGGATCAAGAGGTTGCAGGTTCGAATCCTGCTGAGCGCACCGCAGGACAGAGGCCCTTTACCGGAAACGGTGAAGGGCCTCTGGCGTTGTCTGACGGCAGCGCTGACGGCAACGGCCTGCTGGGTCTCCGTCAGACGGCGGCCAACGTTGCGGCTGCCATTCTCCGCCCTGCGCCGGCTCGGCGGCAGGGTTCAGCGCGGAGCAGGACGGCGCCACGCTGGGGCAGTGCTTCACTGCCGCCCCGCTGTCAGGGGCCCCGCTACAGTGAAGCGGCAGGGAACAGGTGGGGAGGGCAGCATGTCGACCAACGCGGTCGATGGATCTGGAGAAGGCATCCCGGATCGGTTGACCTGGGACGAGCTCGAACGGTTGCCCGATGAGATCGCCGAGGCGATCGAGCTGTGGGACGGAAGGGTCACCTGGCTGCGGCGGCCTCCGCATGAGCATCAGCAGGTCAGTGCACTTATGTGGAGCGCACTGACTTCCAGTGCCAAGCAGAGGGCAACTGATCCGAAGGACGACGGCAAGAGGCCATGCTGGCAGGTCAGCATGGAGACAAATGTGTTCTTCTCCATGGACAAGAACAGCTTCCTCGCTCCGGACTTCCTGGTGCGCCGCTGCCTGGAGCGGGGGGCCGATACCTTCGCGGCTGATGTCTCACTGGTCGGCGAGGTGCTGTCGCGCTCCGATACGCCCTCGCGCCGCGAGTGGAAGATGACTCAGTACGCCGAGGCCGGTATTCCCTGGTACTGGGAGGTCGACCTCGACTCGGGCAACACCTGGGACGTCACCGCTGTGCGTGCTTACGAGCTGGCTCTCATCCAGACTGACGGCCTCAAGGTCAAGCCACTCCGTTCGGCGATGTACGCACTGGTCGGGGAGTGGAGTGCGGGCGATGTGGGGATCGATTTTCCCGAGCCGTTCCGCATTGGCATCTCCTGGGATGATCTGGCCCTCTGAGCCGCCCGCAGGCCCCTGGCGAGGGTCGGCCAAGCCCGCCCGCCCCTCCGCGGCGATGACGGCAGTCCTTACGGCAACGAGGGCATACGGAGCCAACCCGGAACGATCACCGGCGGCCATCGCGGCCAGGGCCTCTGGCGTTGTTGACGGCAAGGGCTGCTCAGGGAGCGAGGTCGTCCCAAGCGATGCGGATGTCGAAGGGGTGGGGGAAGACGATGTCGCCGTCGGCGGGGCGCCAGATGTCGACGAGTGCGTAGGAGACGGAACGCAGCGGCCTGACCGTGGCTGCCGGGTCGGCCATCGAACGTGTGACGCGCCCGTAGGCCAGTACCGCTGCGACGGCGGTCTTGTCGGGGCTCAGCTCGACCTCCCAGTACCAGGGGATCCCGGCCCTGGCGTACCGCTCCATCTTCCAGTCGCGTCGGCTGGGAGTGTCCGACCTGGACAGCACCTCACCGATGAGGACCACGTCCTCGGCCCGGGTGTACTCGTCGAGCGGTCGGCACCTGCAGATGAGGAAGTCGGGTGTGAGGAAGCTGGACTGGTCGGCGGTGAAGAACACGTTGGTCTCCACGTCCACCTCCCAGCAGTGCTTTGCACAGGGCGCACCGGCAGCACCCATGGCCACGCGTGCGCTCGCCTCCATCGCGTTTCGTACGCGGACCATGAATCGCTGGTGGGATTTGGCGGGGCGCCGCATCCAGACGGGCCTGCCGTCCCAGAGCTCGATGTCCCGGGCGATCTCCTCAGGGAGTTCAGCCAGCTCGTCCCAGTTCATGAACTCGGGGAGGTCGAACCCCGATGGCCCTGGCACGGTTGCCGACATGGCGTCCTCCGTCTGCTGCGTTGCGCTTCCGTCCAAGGTAGCCGAGCGCGGGGTGCCGGGCTGCGACGTGATCACTGGTTCTTGACCGTCAGTAGCTGCGTTCCTGGAACGGCCGCTTGTCGGTGGGCTTCGGCGGGCACAGCACCCGGGCGGTCTCGCTCACGTCGGCATCGCGCAGCAGCCCCGCCAGGTGGTCCGGGGACCAGCGGCGGGCCGGGGCCACCGAGTGGTCGAAGGGCTGCCAGGGGGTCGCGGGGTCGTCGGTGGCGAAGCAGCTGAGCAGCAGTGGGGCGCCGGGAGCCAGGATCCGGGCGAACTCCGCGAGCACGGTCGGGAGCTCCTGCGGGGGGGGATGGATGATGGAGGACCGCGAGAGCACCCCGCCCAGCGCCCCGTCCGCGATGTCCAGCGCGGCCATCGAGCCCAGCTCGAACCGCACTCCCGGGTGGGCCTGCTGAGCCAGCCTGATCATGGCGGGTGACGCGTCGACACCGAAGGCGCGCAGTCCCAACCGCCCTAGATGAGCCGTGACATGCCCGGGCCCGCAGCCCCAGGTCAAGGCGGTGCCCGAAGCTACGGGTCAAGAGGTCGCAGGTTCGAGTCCTGCTGAGCGCACAGTACGAAGGCCCCCGGGCCTGGAGGTTGACTCCAGGGGCGGGGGTTTTCTCGTTGGCCAGTTGGGCACCCCGTAGCCGAACGCCGGGAACTGCTCCGGCCCGAGCCGGGGATCGATGACGCCATGGACGCGCGGACGCGGCACTCCGAGGACGAGGACGACGGCGAGGACGACGGCGAGACGGCGCTGCGGAGCGGGCGGGAACTGCTCGCGGACGGTGACCGGGACGCGGCCGAGGGACGCTTCGAGGAGGCGTTCGGGCTCGGCGCGGCCGGTGCGCCCTGGCGGATCGCGCATGTGTACCTCGACGCGGGTGATGCCCGCACCGCCGCCTGGATGCGGCGGGCAGCGGCCTCGCTGAGCCGGCCCGGGGGCATCACCGTCGACGCCGACACCCTGCCGATCACCACCGGACGCGTCGAGGACTTCGAGTACCCGGAGGGCCAGGTCTGGTGTGTCGCCGTCACCGACTGCGACCCGCTCGCCGCCGCCACCGCGCTCAGGGCCGCCGAACCCGCACTGGGCCAGGCCACGGAGGACGGCCGGGTGCCGTCCGCGGAGGAGATCGCGTCGGCGCCCTACTACGCGAACCGGGTCTGGATCGACGAGGCGGCGCTGACGGTCGGTCTGGACGCCAAGGACGCCGCCATGCCGATGCTGGCACGCGTGGTCCTGACCGTCCTCGTCGAGGAACTGCGACGCGCCGGGGTCACCCGGGCCCGCCTGTACACCCCCGCCGGTGCCCGCCCCCGGCCCTGACCCCGGCAGGGCCGACGGCGAGTCGGTGCTCGCCGGTGCCATCCGTGGAGCCCGCGAGGAGGTGGGCGTCAGCCTGAGGGAGAGCGACCTCGCATTCGTCCACGTCGCTCACCACCGCAACCGCGAGCCGCACACGTGCCCGGGAGCCCGCCGCTGGACACTCTCGCGGAGGGCGGCTCATAGCCCGGAGCCGCCTGTCGCGTCGATCACGCGGCCGGTCACCCAGCGTGCGTCGTCGGAGGCGAGGAAGCCCACGATGTCAGCCACGTCCTCCGGCTGCCCGACTCGACCCAGTGCGGCCAGCGACGCCGCGTGGGCTTCGGCCTGCGGATTGCCGCGCAGCCAGCTGGCGTTGACGTCCGTGTCGATGATGCCGGGCGCCACCGAGTTCACCGTGATGCCTCGGGGACCCAGCTCCTTGGCGAGGTTGAGGGTGAAGGTGTCGAGTGCGCCCTTGGTGGCGCTGTAGGCGATGATCTCCGGCATGGCGAGGCGAGCCGCGCCGCTGGAGATGTTGATGATCCGCCCACCGTCGCGCAGCCGCGAGAGCCCTTGCTGCACGATGAAGAACGGTGCGCGGACATTCACCGCGAAGACCTCGTCGAAGGCGTCCTCGGTCAGCGACGCCAGATCGGAGCTGCGACCGATACCGGCGTTGTTGACGATGATGTCGACGCCTCCGCCCGGCGAGTACTGGGCGATACGGGTGTCGAAGGCGGCCCACAGGGAGGCCGCGTCACCGTGCCGTCCCAGCTCCGCGTGCAGGGCGAAGGCCCGGCCGCCGTCCTCGCGGATGCGTTCGACGACCTCGTTGGCCGCCGACTCGTCGCGGGCGTAGCCGACGGCGACGGTGGCGCCGTCCCGGCCCAGACGGTGCGCGATGGCCCGACCGATGCCCCGGCCGGCACCGGTGACCAGGGCGATCTTTCCCTCACGTGTGCTTCTTCCCATGGCTGTTGACCCCTCCCGTATTTGTTGGCTGATCACTCAACTATGAAGCTAGCACGCTTTCTTGAGCGGTCACTCTAAAATGGAGGGATGACTGAGACACCAGCGAGGCGAGGGCGGCCGAGGACGTTCGACCGCGCCGTGGCACTGACCACCGCCACCCGACTGTTCTGGGAGCGCGGCTACGGAGCCACCTCCGTGGGCGAGCTGACCGAGGCGATGGGCATCAGGCCCGGCAGCCTGTACGCGGCCTTCGGCGACAAGAGGTCTCTGTTCGAGGAGGTGGTGCGCGACTACGGGCGCTCGCCCGTGGGCGCCTTCGTCGGCATCGCCCTTGAGGAGGAAGCCACCGCCCACGGTGCCTTCGTGCGCATCCTGCGTGAGGCGGCCGTCACCTATTCCGACCCCACCCACCCGGCGGGCTGCCTGACGATCAGCGCGGCCACCAACGTCACCCCGCAGGACGCCGAGGTGGCGGCCTTCCTGCGCGACCTGCGCAACGCGAACCTGGCGGCTTTCGAAGCCCGCCTGCGGAGCGCGCAACGGGACGGCGAGCTCTCCGGCGCAGCCAACCCCCGGGCGCTGGCGGCGTACTTCGCCGCGGTCATCCAGGGCATGTCCCAGCGCGCCCGCGACGGGGCCGCAGCGGACGAGCTGACCGAAACCGCCGAACTGGCCCTGGTCGCCTGGCCCGGCGCACGCCCCTGATCGGGGCCCGGTCCGCGCTCGTGGGCAGCGGGCCGATGAGTTTCCGGTCGGGGAAATTCGTGTGGAACCGGTGGGCGGGGAGTGACGTCTCCTTGATTGCACAGCGCGGGCACAGCCGCGCGGGGCGTTTGGCCGGGGGGATTGTCTGACCGGCGGCGCATTCGTGTACATCTGATCAAGTGAGGGGTTCTGCCATGCGTTTCTCCGCTCGTTTCACCCGTATCGCCACCGCGGGCGCCCTGGCCGTCGGGCTCGGCCTGGGCACGGCCGGGATGGCCGCCGCCGCGGTCCCCACCGCGAGCGTCCAGCGGGCCGCCGTGCACGCCTCCATCAGCGCGCACGCCAACCACTCGTCCGTGGGCGCGTGGCAGCAGGTGGTCATCTCCGGCAGCACCGCGCACCTCAAGGCCGGTACCCGGCTGACGCTTCAGCAGCTGCACGGCCGCAGCTGGGTCTCGCTCCCGGCCGTCACCACGGTCACCCGCAGCGGCGCCTTCTCGATCCGTGCCGAGCTGGGCCTGAAGGGCGCCGAGCAGCTGCGCCTCGTCGGCGGCGGTGCCGTCTCCAACACCCTCACGGTGACGGTGCGCTGAACCGGTGCGGAGACAGTTCCCGCGGTTCTTTCCGCTCCGGGGCGCCAGTGGGGAAAGGCAGTGGGGATATCCGCTGGAATGGGTCCGGCGTGGTTCGGTGCGATGCGCACGGTGCCAGGTCGGGCCCATTTCCCATGGGCGCGGAAAGAGCGGACGGCCGCCCGCGGAATGCCTTTTCCGTGCCTCGTGGTGATGTACTGTCAGGTCGGCGGCGCGGCAGGCGGTGGAGGGTGATGTGGGCGGGGTCGGTCCGGGGGGAGGGCGGTGGGTCTGGTACGCCGCCTACGGGTCGAATATGTGTGCGGCGCGGATGGCCTGCTATGTGCGCGGTGGGCGGCCGGTGGGTGGGGCGCGGGTGTATCCGGGGTGCCGGGACCGGCGGTTGCCGGAGCGGGCGGTGGGGGTGGTGCTGCCCGGGCGGCTGTACTTCGCCGGGGAGTCGGCGGTGTGGGGCGGGGGCATGGGGTTCTACGACCCGCTCGACGCTGGGTGGATGCCGGCCCGGGCGTACCTGGTGACGGTGTCGCAGTTCGCCGACATCGCCGCCCAGGAGATGCACCGGGAGACGGGGCCCGAGCCGGGGCCCGAGACGGAGCCCGAGACGGGGCTCGATCTGCGGGCGGTACTCGCCGAGGGGCGGGCGGTGCTGGGGCCGGGGCGGTACGAGACCCTGGTCAGCCCGGGCACGCTGGCGGGGCGGCCGGTGCTGACCTTCACCGCGTCCGGGCGCAGCGCCGGGGCCGCGCTCGCCCGCCCCTCCGCCGGGTACCTGCGGCAGCTGGCGGCGGGACTGGGGGAGGGGCAGGGCTGGGACGTGGACCGGGCCGCCGGGTACCTGGCGTCCCGGCCGGGCGCGCGCGGCGCCTGGACGGCGGCGGAGCTCGCCGCCGCCCTCCAGGGGGACGCGGGCGGCGACGGGCTCGGCTGGTGACGTGGAGCCGCGGCGGGACGGGGGTCAGGCGGGGGGCGGGGGCGGGTCCTCCAGGCCGTCGATGGTCAGGTCGGACAGTTCCACCTGGTACCAGACCTGGGTGTGCTGGCCGCCGGCCCAGTTCTCGGTGAGGATCACCGTGGTGTGCCCGGCGCCGCTGCCGCCGTACTGCGTCGACCAGCTGACCGGCGTGTTCTGCGCCCGGAAGACCGGGTCGGCGTTGTGGGTCTGCTGGTACTGGTCCAGCTGCTGGTTGAGCTGGGCGGTCAGGAACTCATTGCGGACGTCGACCGGGGTCTGGTCCTGGTTCTGGCCGTTCACGGCGGTCAGGTACTGGCTGAAGAACGCGTCGACCTGAAGCTGGCCCCGGCTCGGCGGGTCGGCCTGCGCGGGGGTGGCGTAGAGGCCGCTGAGGGCGAGGAAGGAGACCGCGGCGATGGCGGTTCGTGTACGCAACATGGGCCCAGTCTGTCCCGCTCCGGTGACGATCCGTGGCAGGCTCGCCACGCTCGGTGCGGCTGCGGTATTCGGTGGGGGTCGAGAAGAGTGTGAGCTACAGTTACTTGCTGGGAACAAGCAACTGAGTAGAGGGGGTCGCGGCGATGTCCGAGCCGGAGCCCGCAGGGCCCGCCGAAGCACCGGCGGAGGCGGTGGAGGCCGCGGTCGCGGCCACCGCCATGGGTGACGAGATGACGCGGTTCATCCGGCTGGTCAACGCGACCAAGCACCGGTTGCGGGACGTCCCGGGCGGCGGCGACCGGATCCTGCTCGGGCGGCTGGTGCACGAGGGCCCGCGCCGGGCCACCGACCTGGCCGCCGAGACCTTCCTCGACCTCTCGACGGTCAGCCGCCAGGTCAAGTGCCTGATCGACCGGGGCCTGGTCGAGCGCAGGCCCGATCCGGAGGACCGCCGGGGCGCCCTGCTGTCGGCCACCGACGCCGGGGCCGAGGCGTACCAGCACCACCGGAGCCAGCGCAACGAGCACCTGGCCCGGATCTTCGACGCCTGGCCGCCGGAGGACCGCCACCAGCTGGTCCGACTGTTCGGGCGCTTCAACGACGACCTGGCAGAGCACTACCACCAGCTGTTCGACGGGCATCCGGGGGCCATCCCCTCGTCGGCGGCAGCTGCACAGCAAGGAGACGACGAGTGAGCGGCACGTCCACGGCACCACCCATATCAACCTCTGCCGGTTTGAGCCACCGGCAGATCCTGACCATCCTCAGCGGCCTGATGATGGGTATGTTCCTGGCCTCGCTCGACCAGACCATCGTCAGTACCGCGATCCGCACCATCTCCGACGACCTGCACGGGCTGAGCGAGCAGGCCTGGGCGACGACCGCCTACCTGATCACCTCGACCATCTCGACGCCGCTCTACGGCAAGCTGTCCGACCTCTACGGACGCAAGCCCTTCTTCCTCGCGGCGATCACCATCTTCATCACCGGCTCGGCCGCCTGCACCTTCTCCACCTCGATGATCGAGCTGGCCGCGTTCCGCGCGTTCCAGGGCATCGGCGCCGGTGGGCTGATGTCGCTGGCGCTGGCGATCATCGGTGACATCGTGCCGCCGCGCGAGCGGGCCAAGTACCAGGGCTACATCCTCGCGGTGTTCGCCACCTCCAGCGTCCTCGGGCCGCTCGTCGGCGGCTTCCTGGCCGGGCAGAACACCATCCTCGGCATCGCCGGCTGGCGCTGGGTGTTCCTGGTGAACGTCCCGATCGGCGTCGTCGCGCTGTTCGTCGTGGCCAAGGTGCTGAACGTGCCGCACAACCGCCGCGAGCACCGGATCGACTGGTGGGGCGCGGTCACCATCGCCGTCGGCGTGGTCCCGCTGTTGCTGGTGGCCGAGCAGGGTCAGAGCTGGGGTTGGACCTCGCTCCGGTCACTGGCCTGCTTCGCGATCGGCATCATCGGGGTGATCGCCTGGATCCTGATCGAGCGGCGGATGGGCGACGACGCGCTGATCCCGATGCGGCTGTTCGGCAACAAGGTCTTCAGCCGCACCAGCCTGCTGTCGGTGCTGGTCGGCGCGGGCATGTTCGGCGGGATGCTGATGATCCCGCAGTACCTGCAGATCGTGAAGGGCGCCAGCCCGACCAAGTCGGGGCTGCTGATGCTGCCGCTGATGCTCGGCATGATGACGGCGTCGATCGCCACCGGGCAGCTGATCGCCCGCACCGGACGCTACAAGATCTTCCCGATGATCGGCACCGCGCTGATGACGATCGCCATGGTGCTGTTCCAGCTGGAGGTCCAGTGGAACACGCCGCTGCTGGAGACCATGGCGTACATGCTGCTGCTCGGCGTCGGACTGGGCTTCACCATGCAGACGCTGACGCTGGCGGTGCAGAACGCCGTCCCGGCGCGGGACATGGGCGTGGCCACGGCCTCGGCCACCTTCTTCCGGCAGCTGGGCGCGACCGCCGGTACCGCGATCTTCCTGTCGGTGCTGTTCAGCAACGTCGGCAGCAAGATCCAGTCGGCGTTCACCAGCGCCGCGAAGACCCCCGCGTTCCAGGCGGCGGTGCACGACCCGAGCGTGATGGCGAACCCGGCCAACCAGCCGGTGGTGGAGATGCTGAAGCACCCGGGCGCGAGCGGCGGCGGCTCGACGGCGGTGCTCAACGACTCGTCCTTCATCCAGAAGCTGACCGGCGTCTTCGCGGATCCGTTCAAGCAGGGCTTCGCGGACTCCATGCACACGGTCTTCATGCTCGGCGGGATCGTCACCGCCGTGGCCTTCGTCCTGGTGTTCTTCATCAAGGAGGTGCCGCTGCGCAAGGTCTCGGCGATGCAGGCCCGGGCGCAGGACGCGGCGGCCAAGGAGGAGCGGGTCGAGGCCGCGTGGGTTCCGGAGGAGCCCAGTATCTGAGAGACCCGGATTCCGGA
This sequence comes from Streptacidiphilus sp. P02-A3a, assembly GCF_014084105.1. Lineage (GTDB taxonomy): Bacteria > Actinomycetota > Actinomycetes > Streptomycetales > Streptomycetaceae > Streptacidiphilus. The sequence continues at coordinate 209,114 of NZ_CP048289.1, forward strand.
TTCGAACACCAACCAATGGCCCTGCACCCCCAGCAGGGCCATTGGCATGTTCGAACGCGGTGCTGGGATGGTGTTGCCGCGCCGGTCCGGGCGCTTGAGAGTCTGGAGAGAACATCGTGAAAGGTTTCCGCAGTTTCCTGCTGCGTGGGAACGTCGTCGACCTCGCCGTCGGTATCGTCGTCGGTGCGGCCTTCACTGCCGTCGTCAACGGCTTCGTCAAGGACTTCCTGACCCCGATCATCGGGCTGCTCGGCGGGGGCACGAGCAACTTCAGCACCGGCTCCTTCAAGGTCCATGGCCAGACCTTCAACTACGGCGACTTCATCGGCGACGCGATCAGTTTCGTCATGGTCGCCGCCGTGGTCTACTTCTGCGTGGTGCTGCCGATCAACACCCTGCACGCGCGCTTCATGCCGAAGCAGGAGCCGCTGGCCAGCACCAAGGACTGCCCCGAGTGCCTGAGCGAGGTGCCGATCGCGGCCACCCGCTGCGCCTTCTGCACGGTGGAGCTGGCGCCCCGGCAGGGCGTGCCGCAGCAGGTCGGTTCCTGAAGTCAGCCGGTCAGCGGTCAGCCGGTCAGCCGGTCAATGAGTCAGCCGGTCAGCCAGCCAGCCGGTCAGCCGGTCAGTCGACGACCAGTGCCGGGCGGCGCGGGTCGTCGGCGCGGACGACCAGGTCGGCGGCCTCGGCTGGGCGGGCCTCGTCCTGGTAGCGGGCGAAGGCGGGCAGCGTCCACTGCTGCTCGGCGGGGGTCCGCCGGGCCAGCGCGGCCGGGCTGAGGTGCAGGTGGACGGTCAGGTCCAGCGGGAACCAGCGGCCGAGCAGCAGCGGCCCGTCCAGCACCAGGACCCCGCCGGGCGGCAGCGCCACCGGCGCGGTCCGCAGCGCGCGGTCCGCCCGCGCGTCCCGGAGCGCGGGCAGGACCAGGCCGCTGCCGCCGGGCTCCAGCGGGTCGAAGACCTCGCGGAACAGGGCATTGGCGTCCAGCCAGCCGTCGTAGTAGGCGTCCGGGTCCTGGTGGCCGTACTCCAGCCGCAGCGAGGCGGGGCGCAGGAACGAGTCCGCGCTGATCCGCAGCGCTGGGCGGCCGAGCAGGCGCAGCCGCTCGGCCACGGCGTCGGCGAGCTCCGCTGGGTGCGCGGCGGGGGCGCCGTCCACGGCCAGCCGCAGTCGTCCGCCCTCGGGCGCGGGCAGCCGGGCGGCCCGCTCGGTGACGGTGTCGGCAAGCGCCTCGAAGCTGAGCGGGCGGACCTGCACGGGCGGGGCTCCTGGTTGCTGACGTCCGGCCCCGGCCGGGGCGCGCGCCGGGCGGCTGCTCGGCGGCGACGGGCGGGGGCCGGACCTCGGGACGGGCGGTGACGGGGACGCTCAGGATGCCAGGACCCTGAGGGTCCGGACAGCCCGGTCACCCGCCGAGACGTCGGCCGACCGGGCGAAGCGGGGCGGCGGCCGACCGGGCGAAGCGGGCCGCCGGGCGTCAGGCGGAGGCGGCGGTGAGCTGGGCCAGCTCGGCGTCGGTGAGCTTCAGCTCGGCCAGGGCGACCAGGGCCGGCAGCTGCTCGACGGTACGGGCGCTGGCGATCGGCGCGGCGACCGTCGGCTGGGCGGCCAGCCAGGCCAGGGCCACGGTGGCGACCTCGGCGTCGTGGTTCGCGGCGACGCTGTCCAGGGCCTCCAGCACCTTGAGTCCGCGCTCGGTCTCCAGGTGCTTGCCCGCGCCCTGGGCCCGGGGGCTGTCCACGGCCGGGCCGCCCGGCCGGTACTTGCCGGTGAGGAAGCCCGCCGCCAGTCCGTAGTAGGGGACGGCGGACAGCCCGAAGCGGGTGGCCACCTCGGCCAGTTCACCCTCGTAGGTGTCCCGGGAGACCAGGTTGTACTGCGGTTGCAGCGCGACGTACGCGGCCAGCCCCTCGCGCTGGGCGAACTCCAGCGAGGCGGTCAGCCGGGCCGGGGAGATGTTGGACGCGGCGACCTGGCGCACCTTGCCCGCGCGGACCAGTGCGTCCAGCGCGGTGACGATCTCCTCGACCGGCGTGCTCTCGTCGTCGAAGTGGGTGTAGAGCAGGTCGATCCGGTCGGTGCCGAGGCGGCGCAGCGACTCCTCGGTGGCGGCGGCGATGGTGGCCGCCTTCAGGCCCTTGTACTCGGGGTGCGCGCCGACCTTGGTGGCGACCACCACGGCGTCGCGGTTGCCGCGCGCGGCGAGCCACCGGCCGAGGACGGTCTCCGACTCACCGCCCTTGTTGCCCGGCGCCCAGGCGGAGTAGACGTCGGCGGTGTCGACGAAGTTGCCGCCGGCCGCCGTGAAGGCGTCGAGCACGGTGAAGGAGGTGGCCTCGTCGGCGGTCCAGCCGAAGACGTTGCCGCCGAGGGCGAGCGGGAAGACGGTGAGGTCGCTGGAGCCCAGGCGGGACTCGGGGGAGGAGGTCATGATCCAGACCAACAGCGGAGGGCGGGGAGGTATTTCCGGCGCGGCCGGGGAGGGGGGTCTCCCCTGATCAGCAAAGGTTCAGTACAGTGAATCGTATTCACGAACATGAACGCGCTGGATGCCCCATCCTGAGGAGTCCCATGGATCTGCAAGCCGCCCTGGTCCCGCCGCTCTCCTTCCCGCTCACCCCCTTCACCGAGGACGACCGGGTCGACGCCGAGGTCCTGTCCGCCCACGTCGACCAGCAGGTCGCCGCCGGCACCGCCGCCGTCTTCATCGCCTGCGGCACCGGTGAGTTCACCGCCCTCAGCCGCGAGGAGTACCGGCAGGTCGTCAGCACGGCGGTGAAGACCGTCGCCGGACGGATCCCGGTCTTCGCCGGGGTCGGCGGCGGACCCGCCACCGCCCGCGAGTACCTGGCCGACGCCACCGCCGCCGGGGCCGACGGCGTCCTGCTGCTGCCGCCCTACCTGGTGACCTCCACCCCCGAGGGGATCCTCGGGCACATCCGGTACGCGGTCCGCGACAGCGAGCTCCCGGTGATCGTCTACCAGCGCGCCAACGCCCGGCTCAGCCCGGCCACCGCGCTGGCGCTGCTCGACCTGCCGCAGGTGGTCGGCCTCAAGGACGGCCTCGGCGACGTCGAGCAGATGCAGCGGATCGTCGCCACCGTCCGCACCAGCGGCCACCCGCGCGCCGCCGAGTTCGCCTTCCTGAACGGCCTGCCGACCGCCGAACTGTCCGCCCGCGCCTACCGGGCCATCGGCATCGCCAGCTACTCCTCCGCGGTGCACTCCTTCGCCCCCGACCTCGCCCACGCCTTCGCCCGGGCGCTGGACACCGGCGACGACGCCCTGGCCGACGCCCTGCTCGCGGCCTTCCTGCTGCCGCTCGCCGACCTGCGCGACCAGGTCCCCGGCTACGCCGTGGCGCTGGTCAAGGCCGCCGCCCGGCTGGAGGGGCTGCCGGTCGGCCCGGTGCGCCCGCCGCTGGTGGAACCGTCGCCGGAGCACGTCGAGCGGCTGGCCCGGATCATCGCCGCGGGCCGGGCGGTACTGGCGTGAGGATCCAGCGGATCACCGTCACCCCGGTCGCCTTCCACGACCCGGCCCTGCTCAACGCCGTCGGCGTGCACGAGCCCTACGCCCTGCGCAGCGTCATCCAGCTGCACTGCGACGACGGCGTCGTCGGCCTCGGCGAGTCCTACGGCGACGACGCCTTCCTGGCCCTGCTGGACGCCGCCGCCCGGGCGATCACCGGGATGGACGTGTTCCACCTCGGCCGGATCCAGCAGGCGGTGGCGGCGGCCGTGGGCGGCGGCGCCTTCGCCGACAGCCACGGCCTGACCGGCGGCAGCTCGCACAGCAAGACCGTGCTGTCGGTGTTCGCCGCGTTCGAGGTCGCCTGCCTGGACGCCCAGGGCAAGGCCGTCGGCCGCCCGGTCGCCGACCTGCTCGGCGGCGCGGTCCGGGAGCGGGTCCCGTTCTCCGCCTACCTGTTCTACAAGTGGGCCGGGCACCCGGGCGCGGCCGAGGACTCCTGGGGCGCGGCGCTGGACCCGGACGGCATCGTCCGGCAGGCCCGCCGGATGATCGACGAGTACGGCTTCGGCGCGGTCAAGCTCAAGGGCGGGGTGTTCCCCCCGGAGCAGGAGATCGAGGCGGTCCGCGCGCTGCGCGCGGCCTTCCCCGAGCTGCCGTTGCGGCTCGACCCCAACGCCGCCTGGAGCGTCCCCACCGCGATCAAGGTCGCCGAGCAGCTGGACGGCGTGCTGGAGTACCTGGAGGACCCGGTCGCCGGGATCACCCCGATGGCGGAGGTGGCCCGGGAGGCGGCGATGCCGCTGGCGACCAACATGTGCGTGGTCGCGCCCGAGCACCTGGACCCGGCGGTACGGCAGCGGGCGATCGGCGTGCTGCTGTCGGACCACCACTACTGGGGTGGGCTGCGTCACACCCAGGAGCTCTCCGGGCTGTGCGCGGACTTCGGCGTGGGACTGTCCATGCACTCCAACAGCCACCTCGGGATCAGCCTGGCCGCCATGGTGCAGGTCGCCGCGGCGACCCCGCACCTCAGCTACGCCTGCGACACCCACTGGCCGTGGAAGCGCGCCGACGAGGACGTCATCGTCCCCGGCGCGCTGCGGTTCAGCGGGGGTGCGGTGCCGCTGCCGGACGCCCCCGGGCTCGGCGTGGAGCTCGACCCGGACGGCCTCGCCCGGCTGCACGAGCTGTACCTCGGCTGCGGGCAGCGCCGCCGGGACGACACCGCGTACATGCGGAGCATCGAGCCCGGTTTCCAGCCGAAGCCGCCGGGCTGGTGAACGGCTCCGCGCAGCCCGATGGCCACACTGGTACAGGACTGCGACACGAGGGCGTGACTACGGTGCGTCCGCATTGGCTAGAGTCCTCTGCCATGGCCGACTACCAGAACACCCCCGTAGAGGACACCGCCGCGAGCACGCAGATGTTCCGTGCATTCGTCGACGAGCCCCAGCCCAAGCCCGCCACCGCCCCCAGCGAGGGCAGCCGCACCGGCTTGATCGCCCTCGGTGTGATCATCGCCCTCGTGGTCATCGCCGGTGTGGTCTACCTCGCGGTCAAGTAACCGCGACCGTCCCCGATCCCCCCTCGCACCTACCTCCCCCCGCACCCCCCGCGCCCGCGCGCGCAGCGGTCCCGTGACCGGTCGTCGCCCCCCGACGGCCGGTGGCGGGACCGCGCCCGTTCCCGGCCCTCGCTCCTCGCCCGCCGCTCGGGACACGCCGCTCCGACCCCCGCTGCTTAGACTTGGCCGGGCACGGCTCGGGACGCCGGACAGCAGCTCGACACCCGGTTCGGATCCGGTTCGAGCGAGGGAGAGGACCTGATGTGAGCGAGTCGCAGACCATCGACGACCAGACTCGGGAGCCGGCCCGCAGCCTCGGCCTTCACGGCGCCGCCAACGCCCGTGACCTGGGGGGATACCGCACCGTCGACGGCCGGACGGTACGCGCCGGGGTGGCCCTGCGCGGCGACGCGCTGCACCGGCTGACCGATGACGACCTGGCGGTCGTCGCCGACCTGGGGATCCGCCAGGTGGTCGACCTGCGCGGGCTGAACGAGGTCCAGGAGAACGGCAGCGACCGGCTGCCCGGCCTGACCCCGGCCGAGATCGCCCGGGTCGAACTCAGCGACGGCGTGACCAGCATCGGCTCGGGCCCGATCCGGCTGGTGCACCTGCCGGTCTACTCCGCCGAGCACGACATCTACGTCGATCTGCGGGACGTCCTCGCGGGCCAGGACCCGGCGGCGCAGCACGCGCTGCTCGGGGACGGCGGCGGCGAGCGGATCATGTCGGAGATGTACCGCTGGTTCGTGACCGACCCGGTGATCCGCTCCCGCTTCGCGGAAACGGTTCGGCTGCTGGCCGATCCGGACGGGACGCCGCTGCTGTTCCACTGCACGGCGGGCAAGGACCGCACCGGCTGGGCGGCGGCGATCGTGCTGACCGCGCTGGGGGTGGACCGGGACACGGTCTACCGGGACTACCTGCTGACCAACGAGCGCTCCGCGAGCACCATCGAGCGGATCATGGAGATGTTCACCAGGCGCCGGGTGCTGGAGGACCCGTCCCTGATGATCCCGGTGATCCGGGCCGAGGCCGGGTACCTGGACGCGGCCTTCGCGGCGGTGGCGGAGGGCTGGGCCGACTTCGACGACTTCCTCGCCGAGGGCCTGGGCCTGGACGCCGGGACGCTGGCGTCGCTGCGCCGGAACCTGCTGACCGACTGACCGGCTGACCGACCGACTGACCGGCTGACCGACTGACCGGCTTCCCGGTCGCGGGAGGGGGTTCGGGTTCCGGTTCGGGTTCGGGTTCGGGTTCGGTGGAGGCTGCGGGGCGGTGACCGGATCCGCCCCGCGCGGCGGGTCACGCTTCGGCGATCAGCCCCTCCCTGAGCGTGGCCAGGGTCCGGGTGAGCAGCCGGGAGACGTGCATCTGCGAGATCCCGATCTCCTCGCCGATCTGCGACTGCGTCATGTTGCCGAAGAACCGGAGCATGATGATCCGCCGCTCCCGTGCCGGGAGCCGGGCCAGCAGCGGCTTCAGCGACTCGCGGTACTCGACGCCCTCCATGGCGGCGTCCTCGTAGCCGAGCCGTTCGGCGAGCGGCCCCTCGCCGTCCTCGTCGGTGGGCGCGGTGTCCAGCGAGCTGGCGGTGTAGGCGTTGCCGACGGCCAGGCCCTCGACCACGTCCTCCTCGCTGACGCCGAGGGCGGCGGCCAGTTCGGCGACGGTCGGCGAGCGGTCGAGCCGCTGGGCGAGCTCGTCCCCGGCCCGGGTGAGCGAGAGCCGCAGCTCCTGGAGCCGCCGCGGGACCCGCACCGACCAGCTGGTGTCCCGGAAGAAGCGCTTGATCTCGCCGATGATGGTGGGCATCGCGAAGGTCGGGAACTCGACCCCGCGCTCGCTGTCGAACCGGTCGATGGCCTTGATCAGGCCGATGGTGCCGACCTGGACGATGTCCTCCATCGGCTCGTTGCGGCTGCGGAAGCGGGCGGCGGCGTAGCGCACCAGCGGCAGGTTGAGCTCGATCAGGGTGTCCCGGACGTAGGTGTAGTCGCGGGACTCGGGGGTCAGCGTGGCGAAGCGCTGGAACAGCGAGCGGGACAGCGTGCGGGTGTCCAGCCCGTCCCGCTCGGTGCCGATGACGGGCCCCGCCGTCTCGATCGGTCCGGCTGTCTCGATCGGTCCGGCCGTCTCGATCGGCGCGATCACCGTGACCGGCTCGGCCGGTGCGAGCGTCGCCGCCTCGACGAGCTGCGGCAGAACGATGACGGGCACCGCCGCCCCCGGCCCGGCCGCCCGGGGGCAGGCAGGACCGACGCGTTGGAGTGAAGCTCAGGGCTGTCCAGGTTGACGGACACGCTACCCCCTCGGGTCTGCACAACTGTCGAAGAGTCGACAAGACGACGACTCGATGTACCTCCACTGGGATACCGGCACAGCATCCACTGCAAACCCGAACAGGACCAGATGTCACGCGGCGGTAACGTGCCGAGGTGCCTGGTTTGGCAAGAAAGCTGACCCGAAATCAGCGCGTTCGAGGCCTCGTCGCGAGGGGCGGACGGGCCTAGGCCTCCCAGGAGTTGCTGTTGCGCAGGCGGGTGAAGATCCTGGCCAGCAGGCGGGATACGTGCATTTGCGACATTCCGAGCTCGGTGCTGATCTGCGACTGCGTCAGGTTGCCGAAGAAGCGCAGCATCACGATCTGCCGCTCCCGTTCGGGCAGCTGGACGAGGAGATGACGCACCATGTCCCGATGCTCCACATGGGTGAGGGTGGCGTCCTCGTAGCCGAGCCGGTCCAGCAGCGCCAGGCCGCCGTCGTGCTCCTGCGCCGCCTCCAGCGAGGTGGCGTTGTAGGCCCGCCCGGCGTCCAGGCAGGCCCGGACGTCCTCCTCGGGGATCCGCAGGTTGGCGGCGATCTCGGGGACCTTGGGCATCCGGCCGTGAGCGACCGTCAGGTCCTCCATGGCCGCGCTGACCTGGACCCACAGCTCCTGCAACCGCCGGGGCACGTGCATGGTGCGGACGTTGTCCCGGAAGTAGCGCTTGATCTCGCCGAGGATGGTCGGCAGCGCGTACGTGGGGAACTGCACGCCCCGGGTGGGGTCGAACCGGTCGATGGCGTTGATCAGGCCGATCGTGCCGACCTGGATGACGTCCTCCATCGGCTCGCTGCGGCCCCGGAAACGGGCGGCGGCGTAGCGCACCAGGGGGAGGTTGACCTCGATCAGCGCGGCGCGGACGCGGTCGCGCTCGGGGGCGTCGGCGGGGAGCTCGGCCAGGCGTTCGAAGAGGACGCGGGTGAGGGTCCGTACGTCCACCCGTGACTGGTCGACGGGGGTGGGGGGCGCGGGTGCGTCACCCTCGTCCTTTGCACTCCCCATTGCCTGCACCGACACGCCACCCCTCGCGAGCTCCGTGAGGCGCACCGCCTGCCCCAGTCCACCATCCGGCAAACCGGTCATAGCATCACAAGACGCATGCTATCCGGGCAAGCACCGCATATGGGTGTGTTGATGGAATCGGGGCAGCGGGGTGAATCCGCGCCGCCGTACGGCTGAGGTGCGACTCCGGCCGGATTGGACACCCGGCGGGCGGGCCGTTCGAGCCGTTCGGATCGGTCAGACCGGGATGTCGGCGATGACCCAGGTCGCGAAGGCCTTCCAGTGGGCGACGCCCTCCTGGTGCGCGGGGTGGGTCAGGTACGACTGGAGCGAGGCGGCGTCGTCCACCAGGCTGTTGATGGCGAAGTCGTAGGCGATGTCCCGCTCGGTCACGTTCCAGCCGCACTCCCACTCGCGCAGCTGCGGGATCTTGGTGCCCAGGTCAGCGAAGATCGTCGCCCCGGCGACGGCGCGCGGGTCGTCCTTGGTGACGCCCTCGTTCAGTTTGAACAGGACCAGGTGGCGGATCATCGCGGGGCTCCTCGGAGGGTGCTCGGGTCGGGTCGATCAAGGACCCCCCGAGATTACTTCACCAGGTTGGTCATGAAGGTGCCCACTGCCTTGGCCGCATTGGAGATTCCGGTGAACCCGACCTGTACCAGACTGGCTGCGCGCACCGGAGAAGCGATGATCGTATAGAGAACAAAGATGACCAGTATGTACATGACCATCTTCTTGGCCTGCCCCATGGCCTCGCCCGCCTCCCTGCGGCACTCCCCGCGCCGCCCCGATGGCGGAAGCCTAGCGCCGTACGCTCGGCGGATGGCCGGCAATGGTCGTCGACTGTCGCCTCCACCGGTCCGATCGGACAGATAACGACAGCGTTAGTACATAAGGACGAAGGTCCCTTGTGGAGGGGCCCTATGCCGGATGCGGGACATCTGTTCGTGTAGCAGAGTTGGTGGTGTACCGAGCGGGTCTGGCAGGAACCTCTCGGTGCGAGGGATCCGGAGCCCCCGCTGTGGGACCGGTAGCCGCGACTTCCCCCCGACGCGGCGGCCGGTTGTGGGGCTCCGACGGGGGGCGGCTCGTCCCCCCGGAGCCGCCCCCTTTCCCGGCGGGCAGGGCCGAGGCCGTGCCCGCTCTCCTCGTTTCCGGGGGGACGTCAGTCCTTCCGGGGGACGTCAGTACGAGGCGAGCAGCAGCAGTCCGCCGACGAAGACACCCAGGAACAGCCCCGAGGCCAGCAGCACGCCCCCGGCGACGACCAGCGACTCCTGCCACCGGCGCGGCCCCTGGTAGCGGTCCGGCTCGCGCGGCGCGGACTGCCCGGCGACGGCCGGGCCCGGGCTCCAGGCGGCGCCCCGGTGCGCGTGCCAGAAGCGGCGCAGCAGCCCGAGCCTGACCGGTCGGCCGGTGATCACGCGATCGCCGGCGGCCCGGGCCGGTCGCGGCGGATTCGACCGGGCGGATGCAGCGGGGGTGTTCGCCGGGTCGAATACGGGACACCGGTGCCCCGTCGCCGCGCGGATTCCGGCCAGCTTGGGAGATGTGCTGATCAGCCGCCGATCCCGCTGTCTACGGTGAGCCCATGGGCCCGGGGAGCCCGCTGGATCGCAGCGCCGCCGCTCCCGGGCATCGCGCCCTGGCACCCGGAGGACATCACCATGACCCGAGCGGCGACCTGGGACAGCGCCCTGGTGCTTGGCGGCGGCTACGCGGGCATGCTCGCCGCGCGGGTGCTGTCCGGACACGTCCGCCGGGTGACGGTCCTGGAGCAGGACACCTCGCCCGGTGCGGCGGCGCGACCCGGCGTCCCGCAGGCGCACCATCCGCACGCGCTGCTGGCCCGCGGCGCCGAGCAGCTGGAGGAGTTCTTCCCCGGCATCAGGGCCGAACTGCGGTCCCGGGGCTGCCCGGTGGGGGACTTCGCCGAGGCCGGGCGGATCCTGTTCCCGACCGGCTGGGCGCCGCGGCAGCCGGTCGGGGTCGAGGTGCAGCTGGTCGCGCGCACCGTCCTGGAGCAGGCGATACGGGAGCGGGTGACCGCGCTGGACGCGGTCACGGTACGGGACGGCGTGCGGGTCGAACGCCTGCTGCTGCGCGACGAGGGGGAGGGCGTCGGCGTCGTGGTGCGCCCGCGCGGGCCGGACGGCGAGGGCGGCGCCGGTGCCGCCGAAACGATCCTGCGTGCCGACCTGGTGGTGGACGCCACCGGCCGTGGCAGCAGGCTGCCGCGCTGGCTCACCGACGCGGGCCACCGGCTCCCCGAGAGCCTGGTGGTGGACGCGAAGGCCAGCTACGCCTCCCGGCTGTACACCCTCAAGGAGGACCCGGAACGCGACTGGAACTCCAGCTACCAGCCCACCATGGCCCCCTCGGTGCCGCGTGGCGCCGTCGCCGTGCGGATCGGCCCCACCGAGTGGCTGCTCGGCCTGCTCGGCGCGGCCGGGAACACCCCGCCCGACGACGACGAGGGGTTCCGCGCCTACGCCGCCGCCCTGCGCAACCCCGACTTCCTGCGGATCATCGACGAGGGCGAACCCGTCGGGCCCGTCCACCGCACCCACACCACCGCCAACCGCTGGCACCGCTACCACCGGGTCCGGGACTGGCCGGATCGGCTGATCGCGCTGGGTGACTCCGTCTGCGCCTTCAACCCCGTCTACGGCCAGGGCATGACCGTGGCCGCGCTGCAGAGCCGACTGCTGGACAGCAGGCTCACCCGCCGCGCCGCGAGCGGCCGACTGGACGGCCTGGGCCCGGCGTTCCAGCGCGGGGCAGCCGCCCTGGTCCGCGGCCCCTGGCTGCTCAGCACCGCCACCGACCGCGCCTGGCAGGACACCGCGATACCGCTGACCAGCCGCATCGCCACCGGCTACCTCGCCGCCCTGACCGCCCGCCTGCCGCACCACCCCGGCCTGTACCGGCGCTTCGTCCGGACCCTGCAGATGCTGGACAGCCCGGCCTCCCTCGCCTCCCCGGCCGCCCTGGCCCAGCTCGCCTCGATCCCCTCCGTCGCCCGGCACCAGGCCGCCTGTTCCTGCCCCGCCGCGCACCCCTGAGCGGGACTCACAGCTTCGAGCGGTAGCGTGGTTCCCGAGCCCACCGGTGGGGGCGCCGAGGCAGTGGATTCGGCCGCTGACCTGTCGACTTCCCCTGCCTTGACGGAGCGTCAGTACGCAGGCGACCGAATGGATCCGGGGTGCAACTGATCCCCGTCCGCGTGCGTCTGAAGTCGAGGCAAGCGGTGTGCGCTGGGTCGCCGGGTGCGACGGACGGTGGGCTCCGCGGTGTCGGGGCCTCGCGCGGCCCCATGCCCGCATGCCACCGGAGCAGCGCTGACGAACAGGGAGTAGATCACCATGCCCCGCCCACATATGTCCGCCGCCGCGTCAGTGATGCGCAGGGGCGTCCGCTCCAAGGCCGCTATGTCGGTGAGCCTGCTGGGCGCGAGCGTGCTGGCCGGCGCGCTGGTGGCGTCCCTGTGCATTCCCGCCGTCGGCGCCGTCGGTCTGGGCGCCAAGGCCGCGGCGGACGACTTCAACTCGGTCCCGGACAACCTGGTCCTGCCGACGCTGGCGCAGGAGTCCACCATCTACGACTCCGCCGGGAACGTCATCGCCCGGTTCTACCCGCAGGACCGCGTCTCCGAGCCGCTCAGCAAGATCGCGCCGATGATGCAGAACGCGCTGATCGACATCGAGGACCACCGGTTCTACCAGCACGGTGCGATCGACCTGGAGGGCACGCTGCGGGCGCTGCTGAAGAACTCCAGCTCCGGGGACGTCTCCCAGGGCGGATCGACGCTGACCCAGCAGTACGTCAAGAACGTCTTCATCAACGACGCGGGCGACTCCAACTCGACCGGGTTCGCGCAGGCCACCCGGCAGACCGTGGGCCGCAAGATCCAGGAGCTGCGGTACGCGATCAAGCTGGAGGAGACGCTGTCCAAGCAGCAGATCCTGGACGACTACCTCAACATCACCTACTTCGGTGAACAGGCGTACGGGGTCCAGGCGGCGGCCGAGCTGTACTTCAGCGTCCCCGCCAGCAAGCTGACCATCCCCCAGGCGGCCATGCTGGCCGGTCTGGAGCAGTCCCCGTCGGCCTACGACCCGATCCACAATCCGGCGAACGCGATCATCCGCCGCAACCAGGTGCTCGCCGCGATGGCCACCTACGGCACCATCACCGCGGTCCAGGCGAAGGCCGCCGAGGCGAGCCCGCTCGACCTGAAGGTGACCTACCCGCAGGCCGGCTGCATCACCGCGGACAAGGGCGAGGGCTTCTTCTGCGACTACGTCGCCCAGCAGATCCTGGACGACCCGGCCTTCGGGGCGACGGCGGCGGACCGGCAGCAGCTGTGGAACACCGGCGGCCTGAAGATCCACACCACCCTCGACCCCAAGGACCAGGCGGCCACCAACAAGGCGATCGCCGACCACACGAACCCGGCCGACTCCACGGTCGCGGTCTCGGCGATGGTCCAGCCCGGCACCGGGAACATCCTGGCGATGGCGCAGAGCCGTCCGTACGGCACCGGGTCCAACCAGACCGAGATCAACTACAACGCCACCGCGGTCCAGGACGGCGGCGAGGGATTCCAGACCGGCTCGGTCTTCAAGGCGATCACCGCCGCGACGGCGCTGTCCCAGGGCATCCCGCTGAGCTACAAGATCAACGCGGTCGCCACCGGCCCCTACCCGCGGATGACCAACTGCTCCGGGGAGGTGCAGCCCGAGGTGGGCGGCGACATGAACGACACCCCGGTCCCCTACGGTGAGATCACCATGGTCCAGGCCATGGCCGCCTCGGTGAACACCTACTTCGTGCCGCTGGAGGCGCAGGTCGGCCTCTGCAACGTGGTGCACATGGCCCAGGCCTTCGGCCTCGGCTACCAGGCCGCGCCGGACTCCAAGTCCCCGAACGGGCTGGCCCCGATCATGCAGGTGCAGTCACTGACCCTGGGCGTCAACGACTACACCCCGCTGCAGATGGCCAACGTCTACGCGACCTTCGCCGACCAGGGCCGGTACTGCGACACCACCGCGATCACCTCGGTCACCAACGCCTCGGGCAAGAGCCTCGCGGTCCCGTCCGCCGACTGCCACCAGGTGGTCACCCCGTCGGTGGCGGCCGGGGTCAACACGCTGCTCCACTCCGTGGTCTCGGACGCCGGCGGCACCGGCGCCCCGGACGCCATCAACTGGTCCGACGCGGGCAAGACCGGCACCACCAACGACGACGACCAGGCCTGGTTCGACGGCTACACCAGCCAGATCGCCGACGCGACCATGATGACCAACCCGAACTACCCCAGCGACTCCCTCGACGGGGTCGACATCGACGGCACCACCTACCAGCACGCCTACGGCTACCTGCTCCCGGGCCCGATCTGGAAGGAAGCCATGACCGGCGCGATGTCCGGCCTCCCGAACGAGCCCCTGAACTTCGGCTAGCCCACCCCCCCGAGCCCACCACCGAGGCCCCGACCACCCCGGCCGGGGCCTCGCCCCTTCCCCGCCGCTCGGCCGAGCGAGGACGGATCGGTCAGCCGACCAGGACTCGCAGGGCCTCATCGTTGATGAACACTCGGTCGTAGCTTCCCTCGCCGTACTGGCGGAGCAGGCCCAGGGCGACGAGCTTGCTCACGGCGTTACTGACGGTCTGGTAGGTCACGCCGTACCTCTTGGCAGCCCATGTGATGGTGAGCATGGGATACCCGATCAGGCCCTCGGCGATGCGCAGGGTGACGCCGGTGGCGCTGACTTCGAAGAGCTGATCCCGGTACTCGCGTCGCCGTGACTCAAGCCACGGTGACAGGGCGACGACAGGGTGGGTCAGCTCTCCGGCGCGCATCAGCTGGAGCAGCATCACCAGCCTGCCCAGGCGGCCGTTACCGTCATTGAAGGGGTGCAGGGTCTCGAACTGGTAGTGCCCCACAGCGATACGCGTCATCAGGTGCATCTCGGGGCCCGCCTGGTTGATCCAGCCCTCCCAGTCGAGAAGCCCGTCCCTGAGCCGATGGCCGTGTGGGCAGGGGACGAAGCGGGCGTCCTCGACATTGGCGGTCCTGACGCCGATGAAGGCGTCCGTGGTTCGTACCTGCCCGGCCTGGGTGGTGTGGCTGGAGGTTCCGCTTACGAGGATGCCCTGCAGGTACTCCAGCAGGGCAACTGTGACAGGTCGGTCGTTGATCGCCGTCGTCGCGATTTCCGCGATCCGGACGTAGTTGCGGACCTCTGCCACGTCGGAGCTGATATCGGATGCGTCCTCGAAGTCGGCTTTGAGGACGTCCTCCATCCCCACACAGGTGCCCTCGATCGCCGAGGTGCTGCGCGCTTCCACCAGGAACGCGTGAGGCCCCGACCGTTCCCGGTCGGGGCCCATCGTCGTCCTGCTCAGAGCGGTAGCGGTGGGATTCGAACCCACGGTGAAGTTGCCCCCACACACGCTTTCGAGGTCTGCACCTGGGCTCCAGGGGCAATTCGGCATGATCCACAGCTGCTCATTTCGGTTCATCACCGCAGGTCGGGCGCGTGCAGGTCAGTGTCGAGGCTGTAGGCGGACCAGCGCGAACCAGGGCGGATGAGACTACGGATGAGACTAGGATCCCCGATCATCCGTTGCTGGGTGTCCCTGGGGAGGGCAGAGTCGTCGGGCGTGTCCCTGTCGGCTGCAGTGCCTTCCGTACCGCGCCTCTGAAGACGGCCGGGGCGGATCGGCGCAGGAGAGGGTTCGGGAAATCATCAAAGTGAGATTGGTGATTTGTTTGGAGATTTGACTGCGACACCGCCCGTGACCTCGGTGCCCACGTCGGCAACCTGGCGGAGGCCGTGCGGGTGACCACCACGTATCGGAGTGCGGGTGGGTCGCCCGCGCTCCGATACGTGGAGGAGCTGATGCACCTTGAGGTACTTGGGTACCGTCCTCTGTGAAGGTGTACCGATGACGACTGCAGCACCGAAGACTCCTCGGCAGTCCCCGCTGAAAGTGGATCCGGAAACCGACAAGTTGATCAGCCAGGGCGCGCACTTTCTAGGCCTGACCAAGAAGGACCTGGTGGCCGACGCCGTACGGGTCTACCTGGAACAGCGGTGCGAGGACCTGAGGGTCGGCATGGCTGAAGCACTGCAGGTGATCGACGGCTCGGTCAAGTCGGACATCATGCTGCTGACCGGCCTGACTGCAGAGGAGATAGACGCAGTCGGCGGGATCGACGAGTAACAAAGAAGCCAGATACACCTGCCCGCCCCACCATCTGCGGATCATTGGTGCATCGGTCAAGCGGCTTCGCCGATGGTGATGTTGAGCGGCTGCCCGAGTGCGGTGGCGATGCGCAGCAGGGTGCGCGTGGAGGGGAGAGTGAGGCTGTTCTCAAGGCGAGCTATGGCCGGCTGGGTCATCCCAGCCCGGCGTGCGAGCTCGGACTGGGACCAGCCCAGTTCGGTGCGGCGCTGGTAGATGGAGCGGCCGAGTTCGATGGCCAGGCCGGTTTCGTCGTAGACCTGCTGGGCCTGGGGGCCGAGATCCGTGTCCGCGCCGGTGAGCTCCTTGGCACGATGCGTCTTCCAACTGGCGTGGTTCATAGGTCCTCCTCTTTTACGGCGCGGTCGTAGATCTCGTGGCTCTGTGCCGGCTGATGTCGGAGCTCGCACTCCTGTTGTGCCCTGTGGGCGCGGTCCACCTCGGCGCTCTCGCGCATGCGGGTCTTGTGGAGCACCGTCAGGAAGACAATCCGCCGTCCTGGGGCGAGCCAGTAGGTGATGCGTTGCTCATTGCAGGGAGAAGCGCAACTCGCGGACCTTGCCGCCCAGATGTCGGGTCTGAGGCTCGCCGAGGGTCTCCGCGTGATCAGCCAGGTAGTCGGACAGTTTCATCACGCGCAGGTAGTCATCGGCCGGCAGCGAATGCAGCCACACCCGTACCTCGACTTCGACTTCAATCTCGTAGCGCCCGCCCATAGCAAAAATCATATACCTATGTTGCTGCGATGCGCTTGTGCCGCTTGACCCGAAGATCGCACGCCCGCCCCCGAAGCGTGTTCCTTGGCCGCTGAGTGAGCCGCCTTACGGTGTCTCACCAGCCGTTACTCAGCGCTCGGCGGCCTCGGCGTCCAAGCCTTCAGCGTTTGTGGTGAGACTAAGGATGAGACTGGAACGGCCGAAGCCCCGCCGGGTGGACTCGGCGGGGCTTCGTTTGTCCTGCTCAGAGCGGTAGCGGTGGGATTCGAACCCACGGTGAAGTTGCCCCCACACACGCTTTCGAGGCGTGCTCCTTTGGCCGCTCGGACACGCTACCGTGGGACAGCCTACCGGATGCCGGGCAGTGGTCCTAAACGGATTCCGGTGGGGGCGTGGTGGGGGTGCGGTGGGGGTCGAAGAAGGCGCGCAGGGCGGCGGCGCAGGTGTCGGCGAGGACGCCGGAGACGACCTGGGGGCGGTGGTTGAGGCGGCGGTCGCGGACCACGTCCCAGAGCGAGCCGGCCGCGCCCGCCTTGTCGTCCAGGGCGCCGTAGACCACGCGGTCCAGCCGGGACAGCACGATCGCGCCCGCGCACATGGTGCAGGGCTCCAGGGTGACCACGAGGGTGCAGCCGGTCAGCCGCCACTCGCCGAGGGCCCGGGCCGCCTCGCGGATGGCCTGGACCTCGGCGTGGGCGGTCGGGTCGCCGACGGCCTCGCGCTCGTTGTGGCCCCGGCCGAGGACCGCCCCGTCCGGGCCCAGCACCACCGCGCCGACGGGGACGTCCCCGGTCGGCAGGGCGTGCCGGGCCTCGGCCAGGGCCAGCCGCATGGCCGGGGCCCACTTGTCGCGGATGGGATCGGTGCGCATCGGACCAGTGTCCAGCACCGCCGCCGACCGGCCTAGCGGACGGCTTCCAGGACCTCGCCGCAGCCCAGGGCGTCGGCGATCTCGGTCAGGGCGTCACCGGGCACCGCGCCCTCGACGCTCATGTCCATCAGTTCCTTGGCGCCGACGCCGAATTCGATCAGCAGCCCGGCGTCACCCAGAGGGCCGTTCGGCACGCCGTCGACGTTGTCGACGGCGGCGTCCTCATCGTCCTCGTCCTCCTCGGCGTCCTCGTCGAGTTCCGCCACCAGGTCGTCCAGGTCCTCGTCGGACCCGCGGCCGAGCAGTTCGTCGGTGAGGATGATCTCCCCGTAGGCACTGCGGGAGGCGGCGGAGGCGTCGGAGACGAAGATCCGGGGGTCTTCCTCACCGTCCACTCGGACGACGGCGAACCAGACGTCCTCCTGTTCGATGAAGACCAGGACCGTGTCTTCGTCCGTCGCCGCCTCCCGCGCCAGATCGGCGAGGTCAGTGAGGGTTTCAACATCATCAAGCTCGGTCTCGCTCACGTCCCACCCGTCCTCGGTGCGAGCGAGCAATGCAGCGAAGTACGCCACCAGCGACTCTCCCAGGGGTCTTGTGCGGCTAGGCCACGCCCGTCGTATCGGGGTGCCCGTGCGAACGCCCCATCGGCATCGTGACAGAAAGCAGTGCCCTGCGGGGAGTGTTCGGCAGCGCGTCTTGCCTGGTCGTGTCGTGAAGCGGGGGTGGTGTGGGCAACTCAGGCCCGGAAGGTGCGCATTAGTACGGCCTGTCTCATCCGTGCGGCTTTGGTCCGACGGGGGCGTACGCGGGCCCGCAGCTCCCGGGCCTCGGCGAGTTCCCGCAGGAACGCGTCCCGGCGGCGGCGGCGTTCGAGGGCCGTCTCCACCCGCGGCCGGGGGTCACCGGCGGGTCGGCCCTCGCGGGCCCGGGTTCCGGCGGCCGACTGGGCCTCCCGGGTTGTGCCCTCGCCTTTCCGCTGGTCGCTCATGCGCTGCTCCTCCTCCGGGCGAGGCGTTCCCCGCCCACGGCGTCGCGTTCCCCTGTCCCGTTCCCCTCCGGACCGCTTTGACACCGTCCGGGCAAAGATCCGGTGCGGATCACTCCGGTTTCCCGGGATTTCCGCAGGGGGCAGCGTGTCGAAGCTCACTCCTGCTCGGTTACTGTCGGGTCCATGCGGATTCATGTCCTGGACCACCCCCTGGTGGCGCACAAGCTCTCCACGCTGCGTGACGAGCGCACCGACTCACCCACCTTCCGCCGGCTCGCGGACGAGCTGGTGACGCTGCTCGCGTACGAGGCGACCCGGGACGTCCGGACCGAGCAGGTGGAGATCACCACCCCGGTCGCGGTCACCACCGGGGTCCGGCTCAGCTATCCGCGTCCGCTGGTGGTGCCGATCCTGCGGGCCGGGCTCGGCATGCTCGACGGGATGACCCGGCTGCTGCCGACCGCGGAGGTCGGCTTCCTCGGCATGGTGCGCAACGAGGAGACGCTGGAGGCGTCCACCTACGCCACCCGGATGCCGGACGACCTGTCCGGCCGTCAGGTGTACGTGCTGGACCCGATGCTGGCCACCGGCGGCACCCTGGTCGCGGCGATCCGGCTGCTGATCGAGCGGGGCGCGGACGACGTCACCGCGATCTGCCTGCTGGCCGCGCCCGAGGGCCTGAAGGTGCTGGAGCGGGAACTCGGCGGGCTGCCGGTCACCCTGGTCACCGCGGCGGTGGACGACCACCTCAACGAGAACGGCTACATCGTCCCCGGGCTCGGCGACGCGGGCGACCGGCTGTACGGCACGGTCGGGGACTGACCCGGCCGGGCCCCGGCCGCGCGCGGGCGGGGCCCCGCCGGGCTCAGCAGTGGGCCGAGGCGGACGGGGCCGGTCCGGCGGCCAGGGCCAGTGCCTGGGCGGCCTGGTCCGGGGTGGCCAGCGCGGTGAAGCCGTTCCCGAGCACCAGGTCCACCGAGGCGTCCTTGCGCTGGTCGGTGGCCGGGACGGCGCCCGCCACCTCGGACCGCAGCACCGTCACCGCCTTCGTCCCGGCGGCCCCGCCGGTGATCCGGGCGGTGCCGGTGACCTTGTCCTGGAGCTGGGCCGGGGCGTTGCCGACGGTGCCGATGGTGAAGCCGCGCTGCTTCAGCAGGGCGGCGGTGCGCCCGGCCAGACCGGCCTTGTCGGTCGCGTTGTAGACGTTGACCGTGATCCCCTTGGCCGCCGCCGCGCCCGGCGGTGCCGCGGCGCCGGAGGCCCCGGCCGAGGCCGATCCCGAGGGCGGTCCCGAGACGGCGCCGGAAGCGCGGCCGACCGCCGCGCCCGGCGTGCCGGGCGGCGCGACCAGGCTGTCGGCCGAGCCCGGGTCCGGCAGCCGCGCCGACAGGGCACGGACGCAGGCCGTGGCCGCCGTGGCGTGCTTGCCGCCGCCGAAGACGTCGACCAACTGCACCGTGCCCCAGGTGAGCACGGAGAGCGTCAGTACGCCGGCGATCGCGATCAGTACGTGGCGACGCCGCTGGTGCGGGCGCCGCAGCCGGGGATAGGCAGTGCCCGTGATCCGGTACTGCTTTCCCTTGAGGCCTGGAGGAGTCAACATGCTCACCGCGAAGTGCCCCTTTGCGCCGGGCTGTCAGTGCTTGGGTACGGAGCGACTGCTTCTGCGGCCAGACTAATGCCGAAACCGGACGATGCGTACTTAAAGGATCATCATCTGGGCTATTCGGACACCCGAAAGGGTGTCAGCGGAAGCGATCAGTCCATCTCCAGCACGCGCGCGTGCAGCACCTGACGCTGTTGCAGCGCCGCGCGGACGGCGCGGTGCAGGCCGTCCTCCAGGTAGAGGTCGCCCTTCCACTTCACCACGTGGGCGAAGAGGTCCCCGTAGAAGGTGGAGTCCTCGGCGAGCAGGGTTTCCAGGTCGAGCTGGCCCTTGGTGGTGACGAGCTGGTCCAGGCGCACGGGACGGGGCGCCACGTCCGCCCACTGGCGGGTGCTGACCCGGCCGTGATCCGGGTAGGGCCGAGCGTTACCAATACGCTTGAAGATCACACGGAAAGCCTACCGTTCCCCGGGGGTCGGGCGCAGCAAGGTCGTCCGGGTACGTCCGGACGTACGTCGCTGACCTGCACTTTTCGGGCGGTCCCAGCGGGCCCGGGGGCCGGATCACCCGACGGGGACGGTTCCGCGCCCGGCGTGCGCCGTCGCGTCCGCGCCGGGTGTGCCCTTCGAGCGCGGGCGGGCGAGCGGGGGGGGGGCGGCCGGGGTCAGCGCGCGGTCGCCGACGCGGTCAGGGCGGCGCCGACGCGGTCCATGGAGGACAGCCGCATCAGCCCGTAGTTGTAGAACTCGACCTCGGGCACCCCGAGCCCGGCCAGCAGTTGGACCTTCGCGGCCAGGTTCTCCGGGCCGTCGCAGTCCTTGGCCATCGGCCGCAGGATCACCGCCAGCGCGTCCGGGGCCACGCCGTGCAGGGCGTAGCCGGCGACCTTCTCGCGTACCGCCTCCGGGGTGGCCGCGTAGCCCAGGGTCTCGATCCGCGGGACGACCTTGGCCAGCGCCGGGAGGTCGACGCCGGAGAGCCAGCCCTTGCCGGGGCCGTCGTCGTCCATGAAGGTCAGCCGCATGCCGTGGGCCTCGGCGGTGGCGGCGGCCTCGGCGGCGAGGGAGGTGACGGTGGTGGTGGAGGCGTCGAGGTAGGCGGCGAGCGCGCCGTCGGCGATGGCGTCCAGCTCGGCGGGCTCGTCGGCGGCCCGCTCGTCCGCGAGTCGGCGGCGGATCTCGGCCCGGACCACCCGCCGCACCTCCTCGGCGGGGACGCCGGCCCGGTCGGCGTGGGCGACGCAGTGCTCGCAGAAGCAGATCCCGAGCAGCGCCTCGGCGACCGGGCCCAGCTGCTCGAAGTAGCGCTCGTGGTGGAAGCCGTGCCGCAGGCCGTGGAAGTGCAGCGACTCGGCCCGGATGGCGTCGACGCCGTAGCGGGCGTGCTCGGCCACCAGCGCGGTGGTGTACTCGCGGACGTCGGGGTTGGCCGGGCAGAGCTCGGTGAGGTGCCGGTCGCCGAAGGCGTTGGCGGGGGCGCAGTCCGGGTGCTCGAAGCCGAGCCGGTCGTTGTGCAGGAAGACCGTCCAGGCGTGCAGCTTCAGCCCGCGCCGCCGGGTCTCGGCCGCGGCCTCGGCGAAGGGGTCGCGGTCGCCGAGGGCGGTGGACGCCTTCGGGCGCAGCCGCAGGCCGCTCCAGTGGGCCTCGTCCGGCTGGAAGTAGGCGGCGCCGGGCTCCAGGTAGCGGACGGCGTGCAGCGGGTTGTGCGGGAAGACGTCGCGCGCCTGGTGGTAGACCGAGGCGAGGGTGACCCCGCCGACCCTGGCCCGGTCGGTGAGGTTGCCGAAGAAGTGGTCGGCGCCCTCGTCGAGCAGGTCGGTGGCGAAGGCGAGAACGGACGACTCCACGGGTACTCCGGCAGGTCAGGGGTGGCGCGGCACGGGTGCGCCGGCGCTGCCAGCCTAACCAGGTGCTCCGACTTTGGTATAGACCTGGTGGGGTGAGTCAGATCCAGTCCTTGCGCCGGAAGGACCAGTACAGGAGCAGCGAGAGGACGACCATCAGCGCGGTGGAGGTGTAGAAGCCGCCGTGCGCGGCGAAGCCGGGGAAGGGCACGTTCTGGCCGTAGAAGCCGGTGACGGCGGTGGGCACGGCGATGATCGAGGCCCAGCTGGTGACCTTCTTCATGATCAGGTTCATCCGGTTGCCCTGGACCGTGAGGTGGGTCTCCATCACCGAGGTGACCAGGTCGCGCAGGGACTCGGTCCACTCGGTGGCGCGCAGCACGTGGTCGTAGACGTCCTGGTAGTACGGCAGCAGCGGGTCGCTGACCACGTGCAGGTCGCGGCGGAGCAGCGAGTTGACGACCTCGCGCATCGGCAGCACCACCCGGCGCAGCCGGACCAGGTTCTTCCGCAGTTCGTAGGTGCGGCGCTGCACGGTCTGGCTGTTGGCGTGGCTCTCGTCGAAGAGCAGCTCCTCCAGCTCCTCGATCCGCTCGTCCAGCTCCTGGACGGCGGTGAAGTGCCCGTCCACCAGGTAGTCGAGCAGGCCGTGCAGCAGGAAGCCCACGCCCTGCTTGGCGAGGTCGGGGCTGGCGTCCCAGCGCTCGACCACCGGGTCCATGGTGAAGCGCTCGTCGTTGCGGATGGTGATCAGCGCGTTGGGGGTGATGAAGACCGAGAGCTCGCGGGTGTCCAGGGTGCCGCTGTCCTGGTCCACGGAGACGGCGTAGGCGCTCATGAACAGGTGGTCGCGGTAGCGGTCGAGCTTGGGGCGCTGGCGCTCGTGCCCGGCGTCCTCGATCGCGAGCTCGTGCAGGCCGAACTCCTCGTGGATCATGGCGAGGTCGTCCGGGGTGGGGGAGCACAGGTCGAGCCAGACGGTGAGGTCGGGTTCGCAGACATAACTGGATATGTCCTGCACCGGGAAGTTCTCCTGGGCCAGGGTGCCGTCGCGGTAGAGCCGGGTTCTCGCCATGCGGGTCAGGGTAGCCACGGGGTCCGGCGGCTCCGCCGAGGGGGGTCGGGTCAAGCGGAATGCCTCATTCGGGCGATGCGGCGGTCACGTTTGCCCGGTGTTCACCGGCCGTCCCCGTGGCGAGCGCCGAGTCTTCGCCCGTGGCTGTGACCCTTCGGGCGATTCCCAGGCCCCAGGAGGCAGCAGTGTCGTCAGTTCCCTCTCGCAGAAGCGTTCTTCGTGGCGCGGCGACGGCGGGTGTCGCCGCCGCTGTCCCGCTGTCGCCGCTGTCTCCGCTGTTCTGGGCGCAGCCCGCGCAGGCGGACACTCCCGGGCCGGAGCAGATCCACCTCCAGTACGGCGACCGTCCGTCCGAGCAGATGACCGTGTCCTGGGCCACCGCCGCGACCGTGCGGCGGCCCCGGGTGCGCATCGGCACCCCCGACGGCGGTCTCGGCCGCACCGTCGGGGCCGAGACGCTGACCTACGTGGACGGCCTGAACCAGGTCGAGACCTACACCCACCACGCCCGGGTGAGCGGGCTGCGGCCGAACACCGACTACGTGTACGAGGTCAGCCACGACGGCGCGGCCCCGGTGCTCGGCACCTTCCGCACCGCGCCCGGCGAGGAGCGCACCGCCTTCCGCTTCACCAGCTTCGGCGACCTGAGCACCGGCGACACCGCCTTCGCCAAGTCCTCCGTCAACGCGCAGACGGCGGTGCGCCAGATCGAGCAGTTCGACCCGGTGTTCCACCTGCTCAACGGCGACCTGGCGTACGCCAACGTCAACACCGCCCAGCAGCCGCAGTGCTGGGACGCCTTCATGAACAACATGCAGGTCTCGGCGGCGAAGCGGCCGTGGATGCCGGCGCCGGGCAACCACGAGGTGGAGGCGGGCGGCGGCGAGCTCGGCTACAACTCGTACCACACCCGGTTCCAGCTGCCGGGCAACGGCAGCCGCGACTACAGCGGCAACTGGTACAGCTTCCAGGTGGGTTCGGTGCTGTGCGTCTCCATCGACGGCAATGACATCGCGGTCGAGGACGACTCCAGCCTGGACCCGGCCACCGGCCAGTCCATCTACATCAACGGCTACAGCCACGGCGCGCAGCTCGCCTGGCTGGAGAAGACGCTGAAGCGGGCCCGGGCCGGACGCTCGGTGGACTGGATCGTGGTGTCGATGCACCAGTTCGCGATGTCCTCCTCGTCCACCAGCCACGGCGGCGACATGGGCATCCGGGAGCTGCTGCTGCCGCTGTTCGACACGTACTCGGTGGACCTGGTGCTGGCCGGGCACGACCACGACTACGAGCGGACCCACCCGGTGCGCGGCACCGACCCGGGCAGCCTGCTGCGGCCGACGGTGGTGGACGACAACCTGACCGAGATCGACAGCTCCAAGGGCACCGTCCACATGATCCTCGGCGGCGGCGGCACCTCCTCGTTCGACGACGTCTACCTGCCGGACGGCACCGACGGCATCCCGACCGCGTTCGTGCGCACCCAGCGGCTGACCTTCAAGGCCAACCCGGACGCGACCGAGGTGGCCACCTGGTCGGCGGTGCGCGACCCGAACACGGCCTACCCGTACGGCTTCGCGGTGTTCGACGTGGACCCGGGCGTGCTGCCCGGCGGGCGGACCACCATCAAGGTGAGCTTCTTCCACACGCCGGTCGCCACGGCGGCGGTGCCCTTCCCGGCGGCGGTGCTGTTCGACACCTTCACCCTGCACCGGCAGCGCAGCGACGGCTGGGGCACCGGCCACCAGCACGACCTCGCGGGCGCGGGCGCCAAGGCCTGACCGTTCGAGGACCACGGAGAGCCGCCGCACTGCGACACAGTGCGGCGGCTCTTGACGTAGGGGCGCAGTGGATGGCAATTTAAGTTAGTCAACTTTACGAACCAATGAGAACGGCGTGTCGATGGTGGAGCAGGTCGCCCGGCAGCTCAACCTGCGCACGGTCATGGACCAGTTCGTGGCCGCGGGCAGGATCAGCAGGGCCGAGATCGCCAGGCGCAGCGGCCTGTCCAAGCAGACCGTCTCGGAGATCGTGGCCGAACTGGAGGCGGCGGGCTGGATCCGCCGGACCGGGGGCACCGTGATGTCCGGCGCGGGCGGGCGCTCGGCCGCGCTGTACGAGGTGGATCCGACGGCGGGGGCGATCGTCGGGGTGGACCTCGGCGGGACCAAGATCAGCGCCGCGCTGGGGGACGTCGGCGGCAGCGTCCGGCGGGAGCTGACCGTGCCCACCGACCCGCGCGGCGGGCGGGCGGTGATCGCGCAGATCGTCGGCCTGGCCCGGGACCTGGCCGCCGCCGAGGGGCTGGACCCGGCGCGGATCCGGGTGCTGGCGCTGGGCAGCCCGGGCGCGCTCGACCGGCAGACCGGGGTGATGGCCTTCGCGCCGAACATCCCCTCCTTCGGCGACCTCGACGTCGCCCGGGAGATCGCCGCCGAGCTGGGCGCCGAGGTCGTGGTCGACAACGACGTGAACATCGCCGCCCTGGGCGAGCACTGGGCCGGGCACGGCCGGGGCCGCTCGGAGTTCGTCTTCGTCTCGGTCGGCACCGGCATCGGCATGGGCGTGGTCTCCGACGGGGTGCTGCGCACCGGGGCCACCGGCGCGGCCGGGGAGATCGCCTACCTGCCGCTGGGCACCGACCCGTTCGACCCGGCGAACCAGGTCAGAGGGGCGCTGGAGGAGGCGGCCGGGGGCGAGGGACTGGCCCGCCGCTACGCGGGCGGCGCCGCCCGCGCGGCCGGACGCCACGGCGTCCCGGAGATCTTCGCCGCCGCCGCCTCGGGCGACCAGGACGCCCGGGCGGTGCTCGACCAGGAGGCCCGGCTGCTGGCGCTGGCGATCTGCGCGGTCGCGGCGGTGCTCGACCCGGAGCTGGTGGTACTCGGCGGCGGCATCGGCTCCCGGCCGGAGATGCTGGAGCCGGTGCGCGGCTGGCTGGCCCGGCTGATGCCGCGTCCGGTACCGGTGCTGACCAGCGAGCTCGGCCCCCGGGCCGGGCTGCTCGGGGCGGTCGCGGTGGCACTGCGCACCGCCCACCGGTCGCTGTTCCCGGCGCCGACGGCGGCCGAACCGGTCGCCGTCCCCGCGCCCACGCTCGCCCAGCCGGTCGGTGAACTGGTCTAGGGCCGGTCCAGCTGGGGCGGGCTCCCGAACCGGGGCCGCCGGGTCCGCACACCCGGCGGCCCCTCGGGCTGTCCGGGCCCGGTTGTGGCCCAGGTCTGTCCCAGAGCGGGTGAGCCGCTGTGAACCGGCCCCGGGACTGGTAGGCATGGGGTATGCGTTTCGACACCGTACCGATGCCGCCGTCCGTCCAGGAGCGGCCCCGCGACCAGCGCGGATACCCCGTCCCGGCGATCACTCCCTGGCAGGGGGAGGACCCGCAGTTCGCCCTCACCGACTACGGGCGCAGCGCGGACTGCGCGCGGAACCGGCTGTGCTCGGTCTGCGGGACGCCGATGCCCGCCGGTCCGGTGTGGCGGGTGGTCGGCGGGACCGAGAGCGCCGGGATAGCCGAGGCGCTGGCGGCGGGCCGCTCCTACCGCAACCTGGCGCCGACGCTGGAGGGGCCCGGGCACCGGGCGTGCATGCTGTACGCGTCGATGGTCTGCCCGTACCTGGCCCGGCCGAACGCCCGCCGGGGCACCTCGGCGGAGCGGCCGGACGAGCTGACCGCGCACGTGGTCCGGGGCGCGGTGCGCGGTACCACCGGCGCGGTGGTGGGCTTCGCCGACTTCGAGTACGCGGTCACCGCGAGCCAGGTGCTGTTCCGCTTCCTGAACCTGGTCGAGTACCTGCCGCACGAGGTCTCCGACAGCCACCTGGACGAGCTGCGGGCCGAGCTCGCCGCCCGGCCCGCGACTCGCGGGCAGGATCAGCCCCGGTAGGCCGGCAGCCCGGTGGAGGGGGCGACGAGCACCGGCGCGCCGGTGCCGTCGGCGGCCAGGGTGACGATGCCGGCCGGGGTGCGGGCGGCGATGGTCCGGCCGTCGGGCGACCAGGCGGGCTCGGTGTAGTCGGTGTCGGCGGTCGGGGTGAGGTCCTTCGGGGCCGGGTGCTGGGCCTGGAGCGACAGCTCGAACAGGTGGTCGTGGCCGGCGACGGAGCGGACGAAGACGATCTCGCTCTCGTCGGGCGCCAGCGCCGGCTCCGAGCCCGGCGTCTGCGGGCTGCCCATCTGCCGCAGGAAGTCGTCGCGGAGGTAGACCTCGCCGGTACCGGTGTTGGTGTAGACGGCGGTGCCGTGGACGCCGCCGGTGTTCGGCCAGGTGTTGCCGGTCTGCGGGAGCGGCGGGACGCCCGAGCCGAAGTCGGCGTTGAGCGTGATCGGGGCCGGTGTGCCGCCGGTTGCCGGTACCGCCACCAGTCGGGAGACGCCGTTCACCGAGTCGGCGAAGATGATGTTGTCCTTGGCCGGGAGCTGGTCCCGGCTGTCGTAGGGCATGACCTGCCAGGCGGGGTGGGACCAGACCTGGTCGCCGGGGTTGTGGGCGACCACGGTCCGGCCGCTGCCGTCGGGGTCGGCCACCACCAGGTTCCCGGAGCCGTCGATGAAGGCGGCCCTCGTCCCGGCCGGGTTCCAGGACAGGTCACGGACGACCGTGCCGAAGTCCACCCGGGTGCCGTTCATCACCACGTAGTCGGTGCCGTCGGAGATGGTCAGCCCGCTGCCGCCGGTGCCGTTCGGCACCGGCGCCGCGCCGCCGCCGGTCGCGGACGCCGACGGCCGCGCGCTCGGCGCGGCCGAGCCGGAGGCGGCGGGGGGGTTCGCGCCGGACGGGGACGACGGCGGCGCCGACGCCGGGACCGTCGCGGCCGCCGACGAGGACACCGGAGCCGGGGTGGTCGGGCCGCAGCCGGTCAGCAGCAGCGTGGCGCCGGTGGTGACGGCGGCGGCCAGGGCGATGGCGGAGGCGGTGCTTCTGCGCTTGCGGGTGGACATCTCGGTTTCCCCCTGAGGCTCGGACGTGGGCCTGGGGACCGCGATCCGATCGCGGTCCCGTCCCGCAGTGACCGCCTCGGCGTCCACGGGCCTTCGGCCCGCCCGGACCTGTCGCCGCCCGCTGCGTTGGGGGAAGCGTGGCACCGCCAGGTCGTCGTACGGTCCTGGCGGTGTCACAGCCGGGAAACAGCTTCCGGGAGCGGGCCCGGGCGGCCGCTACTCGATCTCGATCGGACCGCCGTCGCGCCGCCGCCGCTCGCCGTTGTCGCCCCGGCCGGACTGGGAGCCGCCGCCCTGGGGTGTGCCCAGGTTGGCGCGGACCGAGTCCAGGATGGTCAGGCCCTGGCTGACCAGGCCGGCGGCGATCTCGCTGAGGCCGTCGGCGCCGTTGAGGACGTTGACGTTGGCTCCGGCCAGGCCGTTGGCGGCCTCCTTGACGATCAGCGGGAGCTGGTCGATCAGCATCCGGTCCAGTGCCACCCGGTCGTAGGAGGCGGCGGCCTCGGCCTGGATCTTCATCCGGTTGGCCTCGGCGGTGGCCAGTACCCGGATCCGCTCGGCCTCGGCCTCGGCGGGCTTCACGATCTCGGCGACCAGCTGCTGCTGGCGCAGCTCGGCCGCGCGCTGGGCCAGCTCGGTCTGCGCCAGCAGCACCTCCTGCTGCGCCTGGGCCTGCGCCAGCGGCCCGGCCTGGGCGGCCTCGGCCTGGGCCCGCTCCACCTCGGCCGAGTACTGCGCCCGCACCACGGCGGTCTGCCGCTGGTACTCGGCCTGGTTCCGCTCGGCGGACTGCTGCGCCTCGGCCGACTGCTGGGTGGCCAGGGCCTGGGCGATCTGGGCCTGGCGCTGGATGGCGGCCTTGTGCGGGGCGGCCATGGCGGCGATGTAGCCGGTCTGGCCGTCGTCGATGGACTGGATCTGCAGCGAGTCCACGGTCAGGCCGATGGTGGCCATCTCGGTCTTGGAGGTCTCCAGCACCTCGGTGGCCAGCTTCTGCCGCTCGGTGACGATCTCCTCGACCGTCATCGAGCCGATGATGGAGCGCAGGTGACCGGCGAAGATCCGGCCGGTCAGCACCGACATCTGGTCCTGGTCGGAGAGGAAGCGCTGACCCGCGTTGACGATGCTCTCGGTGTCGTTGCCGACCTTGAACGCGATCACCGCGCGCACGGTCAGCGCGATGCCCTGCTTGGTGACGCAGGTCTCGTCGACCTCGGCCTCGCACATGGCCAGGGTCAGGAAGCGGGTCTTGCGGAAGATCGGTAGTACGAACGCGCCGTGGCCGGTCACCACCCGGAACGGTGCCGACCCCATCCCGCGTCGGCTGCCCGAGATCAGCATGGCCTCGTCGGGGGCGGGAACCCGGTAACCGAACATCCTTTTGTCTCCTCAGTCGTCGTCGCCGGGATCGCCGGTCAACGCGTTCAACGGATCAGCCCACTCGATGACATCGACCTGGCGGCTGCCCCGGGACTCGATCACCAGTACCGGCGCGCCCTTGGCAAGGGGCTCGGGGGACCAGGCGAGGAAGGTCTCCGTACCGCCGCGGACGTGCACCAGGACCTCGCCGGGCCCTGCGGTTCCCCGGGTGCCGACGAGCAGCACACCGGTACGGCCGACCACTTGTTCGTCCGGGGCCATCAGTGGCCGCCCCCATTCCATCCGGTCCTGGGCTCCAGACCCTAGCGCTACCCGGTCCCCGGGCCCATCCCTGGGGAGCGGTGGAGTGGATCGCGGTGCCGGACGCGGGCGCGCCGCGGGCGCCGGACCGGGTGACCGCCGGCGCTCCGACCTGCCGCCGTCTCAGGTTAGCCAGCGTCAGCTGCCGCCGCCCGGGAGCCACGTCCGTCAGGGCGGCGGTCATCCGGGCGGCGGTCCATCCGGGTGGTTGCGGGGCGGGCGCGGGCGGGCGGCGGGCGCGCAAGTCCCCGGGCGGGGGTGCTGTCCCCCCGTTCAGGGGTGTCCATTCGGGCCCGAGTGGGCGACTATCACATCATCGGTCTCCCTGGCGTGGGCTGAAGTGTTTCTGACGGAGGGGTACATCTGGCCCGCTCATGGGGGAACGGTCAAGAGGACCCGCCTGACATCGTCTGAGGAGTTCCATGGAACGCCGCACCGCCCGCAACCGCGCCACCAGGTCCGCCGCCGCGCTCACCGCCGGTGCCGCCGCGCTGCTGGTCTCCGCCGGGGCCGCCCCGGCCGGGAGCGGCACGGCCGCCGTCGCCGCGCCGCCGGTCCAGGTGGTCCCCGCCTCGATCGGGCAGACCTTGATATCCGGGATGAGTGCGCCGATCCCGACCTCGGCCTGCCTGACCAAGATCAAGGTGCGCTGCTACTCGCCGCTCCAGTACCAGACCGCGTACGACCTCGACCCGCTCTACCGCGCCGGGATCACCGGCAAGGGCCGGACCATCGTGCTGGTGGACTCCTACGGTTCGCCGACCATCCAGCACGACCTGAACGTGTTCGACCGGACCTGGGGCCTGCCCGGGACCAGCGTCGACGTGGTCACGTGGGGCAAGCTCCCGGCCTGGAACCCCAAGGACAGCAACCAGACCGGCTGGGCCGGGGAGACCACCCTCGACGTCGAGTACGCGCACGCGATCGCCCCCGGCGCCCGGATCGTGCTGGTCGAGACCGCGGTGAACGAGAACGAGGGCACCAGCGGCCTGCCGCAGATGATGGACGCCGAGAAGTACCTGATCGACCACGGGGTCGGCGACGTCATCTCGCAGAGCTTCGGCGCGACCGAGAACACCTTCCCCGGGTTCGGCAAGAACGGCACCCCCTCGCTGACCTCGCTGCGCTACGCCTTCACCGACGCCCAGCGCAAGGGCGTCACCGTGCTCGGCGCGGCCGGGGACGTCGGTGCCGCCAGTGAGACCACCGCCGGGGGCCTGTACAAGTACCCGGCCAACTCCTGGCCGTCCACCGACCCGCTGGTCACCTCCGTCGGCGGCACCGAGCTGACGCTGAACAACGCGGGCGCGCGCACCGCGCCGGACACCACCTGGAACGACGGCTACGGCGCGGGCGGCGGCGGCTGGTCCTACGTCTTCTCCCGTCCGGCCTACCAGAACGGCGTGGCCGGAAAGGTCGGCACGCACCGCGGCACCCCCGACATCAGCATGAGCGCGGCGGTCAACGGCGGCGCCTGGGTGTACTCCTCGTACCTGCCCAACCAGGGCTGGGGGGTCGTCGGCGGCACCAGCGAGGCGGCGCCGCTGTTCTCCGGCATCGTCGCGCTGGCCGACCAGAAGGCGGGCCACCGGCTCGGCCTGATCAACCCGGAGCTGTACGGCCTGGCCGAGAGCGACGCGGCCGGGAACGGCATCGTCGACGTGACCACCGGCAACAACAGCTACGGCGGGGTCAAGGGGAACCAGGCCGGGCCCGGCTACGACCTGGCCACCGGCTGGGGCACCGTGAACGGCGCACTCTTCGTGGACTCGCTGGCGGCGCACTCGCGCTGACCCGCTCGCTCGGACCGGTCCGAAGCACCAGGCCCACGGCACGACGTGCCCCGGAACGCCGCCGCGTTCCGGGGCACCGCGCGTTTCCGGCCGCCGTGCCTTCCGGCCGGTGGGGCGGTCCCGGTCGGCCGAACGGCCGAGGGCGGATCGTTTCGGCTTGCCCGTTCGGGTGAGCGGGCGTGTCCCCCCGCCGCTGCCCGGGGACAGCTCCCGGCGTCGGGTCCGTCCCCAAGCAGAAGGAATGTCCCCCATGCGTCTCCGCAGCACCGTCGCCGCCGCCCTCGCCGCCGCCGCTCTCGTGCTCACCCTGCCCACCTCGGCCGAGGCGGCGGGCGGCCACTTCACCTACGTCTTCCACGACCGGTCGGGCGGCCTGCGGGTCGGCGAGCTCGTCGACCCGCCGAGCCGGGAGTGCCTGACCCTGCCGGAGGCCCGGGACGAGTACGCGCCGCCCGCCGACAGCCCGCGGAACTACACCGACGCGACCGCCGTGGTCTTCACCGGGGTCGACTGCACCGGTGACTACTTCAGCCTGCGCCCCTTCGGCGGCTACGGCTCCGAGCGGCTGAAGCTGCGCTCGGTGCTGTTCTCCTGAGCCTGGCCGTCCGGGCCGTGCTCCGGAGCCGGGCCGCCCGGGAGGCCGGTCCGGCCGCCGGATTCCGCTGAGCGTCCGTCAGGCGGCGTCCCGATCCGCGTCGGTACGCCGCCGCTCCGCCCCGGCCTCGGACGATTCGCAGGCCGGGCCGGTGCGGGCGGCGGCCGGGCCCCGCCTCGGGGGCGCTGACCTCGGACGCCGCCCGCCCGCCGATTTCGATGGTTCCCCTTGACAGCGCAAATTGGCCTAGGCCAATATCCGATTGGTCTGGACCAACAGCCCAGGTAGCGGTTTGCGCGTAGGCACTATCGGAAGGCCCGGTTGATGTTGTCTAGTACGCCCAGTCAGGAGCTGCGACGACTCGCGCTCTCCCTGGTGCAGCCCGGCTTTGTCGGCACCCAGGCACCTGAGTGGGTACTGCGGCGGATCAGCGAGGGCCTCGGGGCCGTCGTGCTGTTCTCGCGCAACATCGCCACCCCGGCCCAGGTCGCCCGGCTCACCGCACAGCTCCGCGCCGAGAACCCCAACCTGATCATCGCCATCGACGAGGAGGCCGGGGACGTCACCCGGATCGAGTCCTGGACCGGCTCGACCCGCCCCGGCAACTTCGCCCTCGGCACCGTCGACGACGTCGAGCTGACCGAGTCGGTCGCCCGCGACCTGGGCCGGGAGCTGCACGCCGCCGGGGTCAGCCTCAACTACGCGCCCAGCGCCGACGTGAACTCCAACCCGCGGAACCCGGTGATCGGCGTCCGCTCCTTCGGCGCCAGCACCGACCTGGTCTCCCGCCACTCCGCCGCCTGGATCCGGGGCCTCCAGTCGGCCGGGGTCGCCGCCTGCGCCAAGCACTTCCCCGGCCACGGCGACACGGCCGTCGACTCGCACCACGGGCTGCCCAGCTACAACGCCAGCGTCGAGGAGATAGCCGCCCAGGCACTGCCGCCGTTCCGGGCCGCGCTGGACGCGGGCGTGCGCGCGGTGATGAGCGGCCACCTGCTGGTCCCCGCCTACGACCCGGTGAACCCGGCCACCATGAGCCGCCGGATCCTGGTCGACCTGCTGCGCACCGAGCTCGGCTTCGACGGCCTGGTGGTCACCGACGGCATCGAGATGGGCGCGGTCACCAACCTGTACGGGATCGACGGCGCCACCGTCCGGGCGGTCGTCGGCGGCGCGGACGCGATCTGCGTCGGCGGCGAGAGCGCCGACGAGGGCACCGTCGACCTGCTGATCAACGCCCTGGTGGACGCGGTCGCCACGGGTGAGCTGAGCGAGGAGCGGCTGGCCGACGCCGCCGCCCGGGTCAGCGCCTTCGCCGACTGGTCCACCGCCCGCGCGGCGGCGGTCCCGACCGACCGGATCAGCGGCGACATAGGCTTCGTGGCCGCGCGCCGGGCGATCCGGATGACCGAGGCCGCCCAGGGAGCGCTCCCGCTGAAGGC
Organism: Streptacidiphilus sp. P02-A3a; assembly: GCF_014084105.1. GTDB lineage: Bacteria > Actinomycetota > Actinomycetes > Streptomycetales > Streptomycetaceae > Streptacidiphilus. The sequence goes on from NZ_CP048289.1 coordinate 242,285, forward strand.
CGCGCCGCACGTGGTCGAGCTGGTGCCGACGATGAACCTGGCGATCAGCAAGGAGACGCCCTGGGGCGTGGCCACTCCGCTGCGGGAGCGGCTGCCCGGAACCACCTTCGTCCGGGTGCAGCGGGACGACCTGGAGCCGCAGAGCCCGGTGCTGGACGACCTGGGGCTGGCCCCGGCGGCCGGTCGCCCGCTGGTGGTCGTGGTCCGCGACGCCGCCCGGCACGACTGGATGGCCGAGGCGCTGGCGCAGCTGCTGCGGGCCCGTCCGGACGCGGTGGTGGTGGAGATGGGCCTGCCCGGCGCCCTGGACGCGGAGGTGCTGCAGATCGCCACCCACGGTGCCACCATCGCCTCGGGGGTGGCCGCCGCCGAACTGCTGGTCGGCACCGGTCGGGTCTGATCCGGGTCGAACGGACGAGGGGCGGTACCGGATCCCGGTACCGCCCCTCGCGTCGGTCGGTCAGGCGCGCCAGGCGGGGAGGCCGACGGTGGTGGTGGACCGGACCGGCTGGCCGGAGCCGTTGGCCGCGAGGGTGACGATGCCGGTCGGGGTGCGCGCGGCGATGGTGCTGCCGTCGGTCGACCAGGTGGGCTCGGTGTAGTCGGTGGTGGCGTGCGGGGTCAGGTCCTTGACCGTGCCGGTCACCACGTTCTCGACCAGGAGGTGGTCGTGCCCGGCGACCGAGCGGACGAAGACCACGTCTTCCACGTCGGCCACCGGCGACAGCGAGGGCTCGGAGCCGCGGGCGAGCGTCCCGCCCTGCTGCCGGGTGTAGTCGTCGCGGAAGTAGACGTAGCCGTTGGTGTTCTCGTAGACGGCGGTGCCGAAGGTCCCGGCGCTGTTCGCCCAGGAGTTGCCGGTCATCGGCGGCGCGACGGTGTCGTCGCCCGACTCGCTGCCCAGCGGCAGCAGCTGCGGCTTGCCGTGGTGGGCGGTGGCGGACACGTAGTCCAGCTGGTCCACGCCCTTGGCGTCGACCGTGAAGATGATGTTGTCACGGCTGGGGATCCCGTCCGTCGAGTTCCCGTGCACGACCTCGAAGGTCGGGTGGGACCAGGTCTGCCGACCGGGGTTCACCGCGACGACCACCCGTCCGCTGCCGTTCGGGTTGGCGGTGACCAGGTTGCCCGAACCGTCGATGAACACGGCCTTGCTGCCGTCGGGGGACCAGGCGAGGTCCCGGACGGTGACGCCGAAGTTCACCCAGTGGCCGTTGATCAGCACCGAGTGGCTGCCGTTGCTGACGGTCAGTTCGCCGTGCGCGGCGGCGACCGGGGTGGCCGGGACGGCCGCGACGGCGGCACCGGCGGAGCCGATCAGGGCGACGCCGCTGATGGCGGCGGAGACGACGAGGGCGGCGGCGCCGGTACGGAGACGGTTCAGCATGTCGGTTTTCCCCCAGGGACGTTGGTCGAGGACCTTGGTCGGGCAGTGGTCGGCGCCCGCACGCTGTGCCAGCCGCGTCGGTGCGATGAGAGAAGCCTGTCAGCCGTGAGTCGCTGAACTGTCCGGCCCGTGTCACAGCTGGGCAACACGCGACGCCGGGCGCTGGTCGGGCCGGTGACCGCACAGCTGACCGGTGGGTGGCGCGCGCGGCTGCGGGGCGCACGCTCCCCGGTGCGGCACAGTGGTGCGCATGAGCTGGTTCGACGCCCCCGGGTACTGGCTCGGCCGCCTGCTGCTGCAACGGACGCTGGCCGGGGTGTACCTGTTCGGGTTCCTCGCCGCGGCCCGCCAGTGCCGGGCGCTGATCGGCGAGCACGGGCTGCTGCCGGTGCCCCGGTACCTCGCGCACTCGACCGCGCGGGAGAGCCCGTCGCTGTTCCGGCTGCACTACTCGGACCGCTTCCTCGCCGCCGTGGCCTGGACCGGGGTGGCCCTGGCCGCCGCTGCCGCCGCCGGGCTGACGGACGCGCTGCCGCTCGGCGGCGGCATGCTGGTCTGGCTGCTGCTGTGGGCGCTGTACCTGTCCATCGTCAACGTCGGCCAGACCTGGTACGGGTTCGGTTGGGAGTCGCTGCTGCTGGAGACCGGCGCGCTGGCGGTGTTCCTGGGCAACGGGCGGGTCGCGCCGCCGTGGCCGGTGCTGCTGCTGGTCCGCTGGCTGCTGATCCGGGTGGAGGTGGGGGCCGGGCTGATCAAGCTGCGCGGGGACCGCTGCTGGCGGGATCTGACCTGCCTGTACTACCACCACGAGACCCAGCCGATGCCGGGCCCGTTCAGCTGGTGGTTCCACCGGCTGCCGGCCCCGCTGCACCGGGTCGAGGCCGCCGCCAACCACGTGGTGCAGCTGGGCGCGCCGATCGCGGTGCTGCTGCCGCAGCCGGTGCCGACGGTCGCGGCCGGACTGATCGTGCTGACCCAGCTGTGGCTGGTCTGCTCGGGCAACTTCGCCTGGCTGAACTGGCTGACCATCACCCTGGCGCTGGGCGCGGTCAGCGGCGGCGGCAGCCGGGCCTACCCGGCCACCCCGGTCTGGTTCCAGGTCTGCGTGCTCGGCTACACCGCGCTGGTGCTGGCGCTCAGCTACCGGCCCGCGCGGAACCTGCTGTCGCGCCGTCAGGTGATGAACCGCTCCTTCGACCCGCTCCACCTGGTCAACAGCTACGGCGCGTTCGGCAGCGTGACCAGGCTCCGGCACGAGGTGGTGATCGAGGGCAGCGCCGACGGACTGACCTGGCTGGCCTACGAGTTCAAGGGCAAGCCGGGGGATCCGCGGCGCCGGCCGCGGCAGTGGGCGCCGTACCACCTGCGGCTGGACTGGCTGATGTGGTTCGCCGCGCTCAACCCCGGCTACGCGCGCCCGTGGCTGGGCGCGCTGCTGCGCAAACTGCTGGACGGCGACCGGGACACGCTGCGGCTGCTGCGCGGCAACCCCTTCGCCGACCGGCCGCCGGAGCGGATCCGGGCGGTGCTCTACCGCTACCGGTTCACCACCGGGGCGGAGCGGCGGGCCGGTGGCGCCTGGTGGCATCGGGAACGGGTCGGTGAGTACCACCGGACACTGTCCCGGTCACATCGTTAGCGGAGGAAACGATGGTTAACGAGACCGAAGCGTTTGTTTCATCTAGTCTCTTCGGTGGGGAACATAGAAGCTGTGCCTGCGGGTACGGGGTCTAGCCACCCAACAAACATACAGGTTTGGCTGTTTCTGCCGAAGCGAACAGATGGAGGTCCCCTGATGGCGCGACAGGAGCGGGCCGAGAAGACACGGCAGACGATCATCGAGGCGGCGGCCGAGGTCTTCGACCAGCACGGGTTCGCCGGGGCCAGTGTCTCCGAGATCCTGGCCAGGGCCGGGGTGACCAAGGGAGCGCTCTATTTCCACTTTCCGTCCAAGGAGGCCATCGCCGAGGAGATCGAGGGCTCGGAGGTGGCCGCGCTGACCGCGCTCAGCAACGCCTCCGGTCCGTTTCTCCAGGCGATCATCGACCTCTCGCACACCATGGCGCAGGCGCTGCGGGACAGTCCGATCGTCCGGGCGAGCATCAGACTGTCGATCGAGAGCTCCTTCTCCGAGCCGTCACCGGGGCCCTACCTGGCCTCGATCGAACTGGTCCGGATCCTGCTGCTGCGGGCCCAGGGCGAGGGAACGGTCAGGCTGGACCTGGACGTCGACGCGGCGGCGCGGTTCATCATCAGCTCCTTCGCCGGGACCCAGATCGTCTCCCAGGTCTTCACCGGGCGCCGGGATCTGGAGCAACGGCTGGTCGAGCTCTGGGAGTTCCTGCTGCCCGGGCTCGCTGTTCCGGGCGCCACCCGGGACCTGCGGCTGTCCGCGCCGCAGCCGGTCGACGTAGGGTGATCTGGGCCCGATCGTTTCCCGGGCCTGGGTGAAACCACAAAACAGCACGATCAGTTTGCTCCACTTGACCCCCTCCGGGCGGGCCGGGGGGAAACGGGCTGCTCGTACAGGGAGAACTGTCATGCCCATGCAGAAGCGGGCGGAGTGCACCAGGCAGCGGCTGATCCAGGCGGCGGCGGAGCTCATCGACGGCGGCGCGGACGCCCTCGGCGGCGTCGACCCGCTGCCCGGGATGGAGCTGATCAGCAGGACGGCGGGGGTCTCCAAGGGTGCGCTGTACTACCACTTCAGATCCAAGGAGGAGTTGCTGGAGGCGGTCGGGGCGGAGGCGCGCGAGGTGCTCTCGACACTGGTGGCGAGGCACTCCCGGGCCGACGCGGCGGAGGCCGGACTGCGGGCGGTGATCGGCCTGGGCGCGGCGGTGGCCCGGCGGTTGGACCACGATCCGGTCTGCCGGGCCGGGATCCGGCTGAGCTGCGCGGCGCTGCGGCTGCCGCCGGGGGAGGCCTACGCGGACTGGATGGAACCGGTGGAGGCGCTGCTCGCGGCGGCCGCCGAGCAGGGCGAGCTGCGGGCCGGCGTGCACCCCCGGGAGGCCGCCTCCTCACTGCTGGTACTGGCGCTCGGCGGGCTGGCGCTGTGCGAGAGCAACCCCGGCCGGTCCCGGGCCGACACCGTCTCCCAACTGTGGACGATGGTCCTGCCGATGCTGGCCGCCCCGGAGCTCGCGGATGCGCTGGGGCGCAACACCGAGTTCATTTGACAAACCGTCCGGTCGGTTCTTCAATCGAGTCGGACGGAATGTGCAATGCATTGGCAGACCCCCGCCGGGGTCCGGTGGAAGGACGCATCGCATGACCTTGCAGCACGTCGATCATCCGGGCGTCGCCACGCGCCCGACCGGCCCGGAGCTTCGGGCGCTGCTGGACCGGGCCGCCGGATTTCCCGAACTCGCCGAGAAGTACCGGACGTCGACCGAGGACGGGGGGCCGCTCGGGATCGACGGGCTGCCCCCGCTGTCCAGTGAGGAACTGCGCGGGGCGGTCTGGGGCGGCATCCGCAGCGGACTCACCCGCGACCGCGGCTCGGTCCTCTACCTCGGCGGGGGCACCGCGGAGCGCCCCTCGGCCACGCTGGTACCGGCCGACCTGTTCGCCGCCGACATCCTGCGCGACTGGCAGCCGCTCGGACCGCGGGACACGCTGCTCAACCTGTCCCGGGGAACCCGGCTCTGGCCGGCCCACGACCTGTGCAACTCGCTCGCCGCGCTCAGCGGTTCGTCCAGCATCCCGTACGGCAGCCCGGAGGGCGGCGACCTGGCGCGGTGGGTGGACTTCTTCGGTCAGTGCGGCGCCAACGCGCTCGCGGCGGACACCCCGACCATCCGGGAGCTGCTTCGCTATTGCCAGGTGACGGGCCGTCGGCTCGAATGGCTGCGCACCCTGCTGTGGTTCGGCACCGGACTGGACGGCACCATCGCCGAGTTGATCGCGGAGGTGATCCCGCGGGCCCAGGTCTGGGGCCTGTACGGCTCGGTGGAGTCCTGGGCGGTGGCCGGGAACGGCCCCGACTGCGGCCGGAACGTGTTCCACCCGATGCGGCACCAGTACCTGGAGGTGCTGGACGGCGAGCTGCTGGTGAGCACCCTGCACGAGCGGGCGATCACCCCGCTGCTGCGCTACCGCACCGGCGACACCGCGGAGTTCGCCACCTGCCCGTGCGGCTCGCCGACCCCGGCGGTGCGGCTGCTGGGGCGGCTCGACGACGTCCTCAGCTTCCGCGGCGCCCGGTTCAGCCGGTCCGAACTGGCCGAGCTGGCGATGTCGGTGGAGGAGGTGCGGCACGCCGACGTGGCGGTGCTGGACGCGGGGCTGCCGACCGAGCGGCTGCGGCTGCGGGTCAGCCTGCGCGACGGGCTGCTGGCGGACCGCTACCAGGTGGAATGGATCAAAGAGTGCGTACTGGGCCGCCATCTGACGCTGAGTCGGGTACTGGACGAGGCGCAGGACTCGGTGGAGGTGGTCACCGCGGACGGGATCAGGCAGCCCGCGGCGGCCTGACCCCGCGCGCGGCACCCGACCACCGCCCGCCGACCGGGCCGCCGGAGTGGCGGCGCCTTGGTCGGCGGGCGGTTCGCCGTCGCCACCGGGGACCCGGTGCGAGCGGCGCCGCGGGTCAGGCCCGGGCCACCCGGCCGGCCCTGGCTTCGGCGGCCACGGCGGCGGCGACGGCCGGGGCCACCCGCGGGTCGAAGGGGCTGGGGATGATCAGGTCGGCCGAGAGCTCGTCGTCACCGACGATCCCGGCGATGGCCGACGCGGCGGCCAGCTTCATCCCCTCGGTGATGGTGCGGGCGCGGACGTCCAGCGCGCCCCGGAACACGCCGGGGAAGGCCAGCACGTTGTTGATCTGGTTGGGGAAGTCGCTGCGTCCGGTGGCGACCACGGCGGCGTACCGGCGGGCGGCCGTGGGATGGATCTCCGGGGTCGGGTTCGACAGCGCGAAGACGATCGACCCGGTCGCCATCGAGGCGATCGCCTCCTCGGCCACGGTCGCGCCGGACAGGCCGATGAAGACGTCCGCGCCGCGCAGCGCGCTCTCGGTGGAGCCGCGCAGGCCGCTCCGGTTGGTGTCGGCGGCCAGCGCCTCCTTCACCGGGTTGAGCCCGGCGCGGCCCGGGTGGAGCAGGCCCTTGCTGTCGGAGACCGCGATGTCGCCGATCCCGGCCTGCTCCAGGATCCGGGTCACCGCCACCCCGGAGGCGCCCGCCCCGGCCACCACCGCCCGCAGCGACGACAGCGGACGTCCGGTCAGCCGGGCGGCGTTGCGCAGCGCGGCCAGCACCACGATCGCGGTCCCGTGCTGGTCGTCGTGGAAGACCGGGATGTCCAGCAGCGCCCGCAGCCGGTCCTCGATCTCGAAGCAGCGCGGCGCGCTGATGTCCTCCAGGTTGATCCCGCCGAAGCTCGGCGCGAGCTGCCGCACGGTCTCCACCAGCGCGTCGGTGTCGGTGCTGTCCAGGCAGATCGGCACCGCGTCCACCCCGGCGAACTCCTTGAACAGCAGCGCCTTGCCCTCCATCACCGGCATCGCGGCGGCCGGGCCGATGTCGCCGAGGCCGAGCACGGCGGTGCCGTCGGAGACCACGGCCACGGTGTTGCCGCTCCAGGTGTACTGGTGGGCGAGCTCCGGCCGGTCGGCGATGGCGGAGCAGACCCGGGCCACGCCCGGGGTGTACGCCAGTGCCAGGTCGGCGGCGTCACGCAGCGGGACGGTGGAGCGGACCTCCAGCTTGCCGCCGCGGTGCAGCGCGAAGACCGGTTCGACGAAGGGGACGGCGGGTGTCTGCGGCGGGGCGAGTTGCGGCTCGGTGAGCTCGGTCATTTGGCTTCTCCTGCGGGGGCGGTGAGGGTGTACGCGGGCATCGGGCCGAGTGCGGTGACGAGTTCGGTCTCCAGCCGGTCCAGGTCGCCGGAGTGTCCGTGGGCGGCGATGTGGCCGTCCGGGCGGACCAGGTAGTACCCGGCCCGGCCGCAGCCGGTGTGCCGCAGTGCCAGGCCGTGCGCGGCCCGTTCCACCCGGACCTGCGGGCGGCGGGCGGCCAGGTGCTCGGCCTGGGTGGTCCACTCCTGGTCGCCGGGACCGGGGGTGAGCAGGACGGTCCAGCTCAGCGGGTCCGCCTCGGGACCGGCCAGGCCGTGGTGCAGCGCCAGCGCGCGCGGCAGCACCGCGCCGGGCCGCAGGCCGCCGGGCAGCTGGCCGCGGACCCGGCAGGCCGGGAGGCCGCCGGGCAGCTGGCTGGGCCGCTGCGCGGGGTAGGCCAGTCGTCGTCCGGCCATCACCGGACCGTAGAGCCGGGACAGGCCGGAGCGGTCGGCCAGGGTGAACGCGGCGTCCCTGGCACGGACCTTGGCCGGGCTGTTCACCAGCCAGGCCCGGGTCTGGATGTCGGTGTCGCGGACCACCTTCTGGGCCACCGCCGAGCGCTCCGGGCCGTAGCTGAGCAGCAGCTCCTCCGGGGCCTCGGCGCGGATCACCGCCGCCAGCTTCCAGGCCAGGTTGTGCGCGTCCTGCAGCCCGGTGTTGAGCCCCTGGCCGCCGGCCGGGCTGTGCACGTGGGCGGCGTCCCCGGCCAGGAAGACCCGGCCGAGCTGGAAGTCCCCGGCGTGCCGGGCGTGCACCCGGAAGACGCTCTGCCAGACCGGGTCGGCGATGCGCACCCCGCGCGGTCCCCGCTCGTCCACGATGGCCTGCATCATCGGCACGCTCACCTGCTGCCCGGGCGGCAGGCTGGAGAAGAACCGGTACACGCCGTCCGGCAGCGCCACCACCACCAGCGCGCCCTTCGGCGACTGGTAGTACAGCGCCTGGTCGGGCGGGAGTTCGCCCTCGATCCGGGCGTCGACCAGCGCGAACGCGGTCTCGTAGGTGCTGCCCCGGAAATCGGTGCCGATCTGTGCGCGAACCGCGCTGCCCGCGCCGTCCGCACCGATCACGAACGGTGCCCGGAGCCGCTCGATCCGCCCGTCGGTGTGCTCCAGGACGGCGGTGACGCCGTCGGTGGCGGAGATCCGGCCGGAGAAGTCCAGGCCGTCGAAGCAGAGCAGCCGCACCCCGCGCTCCACCTTGCCGCCGAGCTCCCGCAGCCGGTCCCGGAGCACCCGCTCGGTCTCGCTCTGCGGCAGGCACAGCGGTGCCAGGTCCTCGCTGAACTCGAAGGTGGCCAGCGGCTTGCGGTCGGAGAAGTAGGCGAAGGCGTTGATCCGCAGCGCGGCCCGGTGCACCGCGTCCAGCGCGCCCAGGTCGTCCAGCAGGTCGAGGCTGCGCGGCCAGAGCAGCAGTGCCTTGGGGAAGGCGGTGGGTTCGGGGGTCCGGTCGACGATGCGCACCCGGATACCGCGCCGCAGCAGTTCGCAGGCGGCCATCATGCCGGTCGGTCCGCCGCCGACTATCAGTACGTCCAGGTCGGACTGGGTGTTGGGTTCCTGGGACATGCCGGTGACTCCTCGGTGAGTGAGGTGGGTTGCACGGCTCCACAGCGTGGGGAAGGACGCAGCGTTGAAGATTGACGCTGAGCATAAGATATCTTACAGTCATAGCGATTCGTGATGTACTCAGATTCTTGATGGATTGGGGAGAGCGATGAGCGTGCTAGCCGAACCCCGCCCGGGGGCTGAGCGCCGGGAGCGCCGCGCGGCCGGCGGACTGCCGACCCTGCTGGCGGTGGCGCTCGCCAGCGTGATGCTGCCGCTGACCGTCACCGGACCGGCCGTCGCCCTCCCGAGCCTGGCGACCAGCCTGGGCGCCGGGGTGGGCGCCGGGCAGTGGGTGCAGAACGCCTACGGAGTGACCTTCGCCGCCTGCCTGCTGGCGGCGGGCGGCCTGGGCGACCGCTTCGGCCGCAAGCGGGTGCTGCTGATCGGGATCGAGATCTTCCTGGCGATGTCCCTGGTCTGCGGCCTGGCCTCGAACATCGTGCTGATCGACGTCGCCCGCGCGGTCCAGGGCGTGGGCGCGGCCGGGGTGCTCACCAGCGGTGCGGCGATCCTGGCCGCCACCTTCGAGGGGCCCGCCCGGGCCCGCGCCTTCGGGGTGCTGGGGGCCTCCTTCGGCTTCGGCCTGGCCCTCGGACCCCTGGTCGCCGGCGCCCTGGTCAGCGCGATCAGCTGGCGCTCGGTCTTCCTGATGAACGTGGTGCTCGGCGCGGTCGTGCTGCTGCTGGTGCCGAAGGTCCGCGAGTCGCGCGACCCGGAGGCCCGGTCGGTGGACTGGGGCGGGCTGGTGACCTTCAGCGGCAGCCTGTTCCTGGTCGCCATGGTCTTCGTCGAGGGCCCCGACCAGGGCTGGGCCAGTGCCGCCGCAGTGGGCTCGCTGGTCGGCGCGGTGGTGTTCATGGCGCTCTTCGTGGCGGTGGAACTGCGGGTCGAGCGGCCGATGTTCGACCTGTCGCTGTTCCGCCGGCCGACCTTCATCGTGGTGGTCTGCCAGCCGTTCACCATCACCTTCGGCTTCGTGGTGCTGCTGGTCTACCTGCCGCAGTACTTCCAGGGCGTGGGCGGGCACAGCTCCACCGTGGCCGGGGCGATGCTGCTGCCGCTGACCGTGCCGGTGCTGGTACTGCCGCTGCTGGCCGGACGGCTCGCGGCCAGGCTGCCGCTGCGGGTGATGCTCGCGGCCAGCTCGGCGCTGATCGCGGCCGGTTCGCTGTGGCTGGTGGTGCTCCAGCCCGGGGACAGCTGGGCGACGCTGGTCGGGCCGCTGCTGGTCTTCGGCATCGGCGTCGGCAGCGCCTTCGGGGTGATGGACAACGCCGCCGTGAGCGTGGTCCCGGTGGAGCGCTCGGGGATGGCCTCGGGCATCTTCAACACCATGCGGATCACCGGTGAGTCGGTGGCCATCGCCGGGGCCGGAGCCCTGCTGGCCAGCCTCGCCGGAAGCGACCTGCGGCACCGCGCGAGCAGTTTGACGGCCAGTCAGGTCAAGTCGCTGGCCGGTGACGCGGTGCAGGGACGGCTCGGCGGATCACTCGACGCGATCCCCGCCTCCGGTCGCGCGGCGGCGAGCACCGCCGTCGGGCACGCGTTGACCACGGCCATGCACACCACCTTCATCGTGCTGGCGGTACTGGCCCTGCTCGGCGCGGTCACCACCTACGCGGTGGTCCGCGACCGCGAACTCAAGCACGACTGACGGATCATCAACCACCCACTACCGCAAGGAGAAACCTGGTTATGCGTACCCGAGAGCTCAGCCCTGGACTTGAGGTCGGCGCGATCGGCCTCGGCTGCATGGGCATGAGCTTCGCCTACAGCCGCAGCCGCCGGGACGACGCCGAGTCGATCCGGGTGATCAACCGGGCGATCGACCTCGGCGCCACCCTGATCGACACCGCCGACGTCTACGGACCGCACACCAACGAGGAGTTGGTCGGCCGGGCGATCCGCGGCCGACGCGACGAACTGGTGCTGGCCAGCAAGTGCGGACTGGTCGTCCGGGACGGCGAGATCGTCCCCGAGGGCCGTCCGGAACAGCTGCGGGCAGCCGCCGAGGGCTCGCTGCGGCGGCTCGGCGTGGACCGGATCGACCTCTACCAGCTGCACCGGGTGGACCCGCAGGTGCCGGTGGAGGAGTCCTGGGGCGTGCTGGTGGAGCTGGTCGCCGAGGGCAAGGTCGGCAGCATCGGCCTGTCCGAGGTCACCGTCGAGCAGCTGGACGCGGCCCACCGGATCCACCCGGTGGCCACCGTCCAGAGCGAGCTCTCGCTGTGGAGCCAGGACCAGCTGGACGAGATCGTGCCCTGGTGCCGCGCCAACGGCGCCGGTTTCATCGCCTACTCGCCGCTCGGCCGGGCCTTCCTCACCGGCGCGATCACCGCCGCCCGGCAACTGGAGAGCGACGACTGGCGGCTGGGCAACCCGCGGTTCCAGCCCGCCGCGATCGAGGCCAACCAGAAGCTCGCCGACGGCGTCGCCGATGTCGCCGCCCGCTACGGCAGCACCGCCTCGCAGGTCGCACTGGCCTGGGTGCTGGCCCAGGGCGAGCAGGTGGTGCCGATCCCCGGCACCAAGCGGCTGGCCTACCTGGAGGAGAACGTCCGCGCGTCCGAACTCGACCTCACCGCCGAAGACCTCGGCCTGCTCGGCCGGTTGGGCCGGGAGGTCGTCGGCACCCGCTACTGACCGCTCGTCGCCCGCCCGGGCGACCCGAACGCCCGGGCGACCCGATGCTGGAGCAGATGAAGGAGCCCGTAATGACCACCACACCCGCACCCGTACCCGCGACAGCGCAGGCGCAGCCCACCCCGGAGCTGTCCTTCGCGCTCACGGTGGACCGCTCGCTGGTGCACCGGGACTCGCTCGGCGAAGTGTTCGTGACCGACCTGCGCACGTACGGCGACGACGCGCACTACGCCGCCGCCGCGCAACTGCCCCGCTCGCACGCGTACTACGGTGACCACCTGCTGCGCCCCAGCACGCACGACCCGGTGCTGCTGCTGGAGGCGGCCCGGCAGGCCGCGTTGGCCGCCGCGCACGAGATCTACGGGATCCCGGCGGACCACAAGTTCATCCTGACCTACCTGCGGATCCACCTGGTCCGCCCGCAGCTGCTGGCCATGGGCGGCTCCCCGCTGAACCTGGCGATGGCGGTGACCGTGGTCGACCGGCGGGTGCGGGAGGGCCGGGTCACCGGCCTCGACCAGTCCTTCGAGTTCTCCGTCGGCGGTACCCGGATCGGCTGGGCCGGGGTCGGCCTGCGGTTCCGCGACCCGGCCGGGTACCGGCAGCTGCGGCTGCGCAACCGGGACGGCGCCGAGCCGCCGACCTCCGCCGGGTGGTCCGCCGAGCCGGGCACCCCGGCCGTCCCGTACCTGGTCGGCCGGACCGACCCGGGCAACGTGGTGCTGCTCGACCCGGAGCTTCGGGAGGGCGTCGGGCATGCGGTACTGCGGATACCGGCCGACCACCCGAGCATGTTCGACCACCCGCAGGACCACCTGCCCGGCATGGTGCTGGCCGAGGCCGCCCGTCAGCTGGCGCTGTTCACCGCCCTGGACAGCCGGGGCATCTCCACCGCCAAGAGCGTCCTGGTCGACCTCAACGTCACCTTCGCCAAGTTCGGCGAGCTGGAGCCGGCCACCGTGCTGCTGGCCACCCCGGGCCAGGAGCGGCCGGCCGACGGGGCCGACGGCGGACCCGGGTACTTCACCCAGGGCGGCCCGCTGGAGCTGGCCGAGGCCGGTCCCGGCAGCGTCGTCACCCAACTGCCGTTGACCGTGGACGTCCGCCAGCGGGACGAGTCGATCGCCCGCTTCGCCCTCACCCTGGCCCGGATCCGGGGCTGACCCGGACCGGTACCGATCCCTACGGAGGACCGATGCCCAGCAGCAACGCAGGCGCCTTCTTCGACGTGGACGAGACGCTCGTCCGGGTGAAGAGCATGTTCCACTTCCTTGAGTTCTACCTGCGCCGCCGGGGAGAGCCCGAAGGCACCTACGAGCGGCTGGTCGGCGGGATCCGCGCGGCCGCCGCCGAGGGCGCGCCAAGAGACCGGATCAACCGGGCCTACTACCGCCTCTACGCCGGTGAGAGCGCCGAACGGCTCGCCGCCGCCGGGGAGGCCTGGTTCGAGCACACCGTGGAGCGGGAGCTGTTCATCCCGGAGACCGTGGCGGAACTGGGCGCCCGGCGGGCCGAGGGGTACTTCACCGTGCTGGTCTCCGGTTCGTTCTTCGCCTGTCTGGACCCGATCGCGGCCCAGTTGCGCGCGGACTGGACCTTCGGCACCCGCCCGGTGATCCGCCAGGGGGTGCTCACCGGGGAGGTGGTCTCCCCGCTGATCGGCCCGGCCAAGGGCCGGGTGGCCCAGGTGGTGGCCGCCGTCCGCGGCCTGGACCTGGAGACGTCCTGGGCGTACGGCGACCACGCCAGCGACCTGGACCTGCTCGCCGCCGTCGGTCGCCCGGTCGTCGTCGGCGACGACCCGGTGCTGGCCGGTCACGCCGCCGCGCACGGTTGGCGGCGGCTGGCGACCACGGCGGCCGGGGCCGCCCGCGTCTGACCCGGACGCGGCGCCCAGAGCTCATCCCAGCCTGTACCGCAGAGCAGGAGGAGACGTGTCACCCATCGGAATCGTGGGCACCGGCTCGTACGTGCCCGAGAACGTCATCAGCAACGAGGAGATCGCGGCCGGGGCGGGGGTGACCGCCGACTGGATCAAGGACAAGACCGGGATCGTGCAGCGGCACCGCGCGGCCGACCACGAGGCGACCTCCGACCTGGCCGCCGAGGCGGCCCGGCGGGCCTTGCGGCAGGCCGGTCTGACCGCGGACCAACTGGCCTTCGTGGTGGTCGCCACGTCCACCCCGGACCATCCGCAACCGGCCACCGCGAGCATTGTGCAGCACCTGATCGGCGCCCACCGGGCGGCGGCCTTCGACGTCAACGCGGTGTGCAGCGGCTTCCTGTACGGCCTGGCCGTCGGCGTGCGGCTGCTCGGCGACGGCGACGGCAGCGGCGGCGACCCGGCGGCCCGGTACGGGCTGGTGGTCGGGGCCGACATCTACTCGCGGATCCTGGACTACTCCGACCGCCGGACCGCGGTGCTCTTCGGCGACGGCGCCGGGGCAGTGGTCCTCGGCCCGGTGCCGACCGGGCTCGGGGTGATCGAGACCGCGCTGATCGGGCGCGGCGACCAGCACCGGCTGATCGGCGTCCAGGCGGGCGGCAGCCGGGCCCCGGCCTCGGAGCTGACCCTCGCCGAGGGCGGCCACTTCTTCCGGATGGAGGGCCGCGCGGTCCGCGAGTTCGTCCAGCGGGAGCTGCCGGCCGCGGTCGGCGGGCTGCTGGAGCGGGCGCGGATGCCCGCCGGTCAGATCCGGCACTTCGTTCCGCACCAGGCCAACGGCGTGATGCTGGCCGAGGTCTGGCCGGAGCTCGGACTGCCCAACGCCGCGCTGCACCTGACGGTGGATCAGCACGCCAACACCGGGGCCGCCTCGGTCGCGGTGACGCTGGACACGGTGCACCGCCGGGGCGCGCTCGGTCGCGGTGACCTGGTGCTGCTGGCCGGATTCGGCGGCGGCATGAACATCGGCGCGGCGCTGTTGCGTTGGGCGTTGGACCGGCCGACCGAACCGCTGGGGGTGCCGGAGTTCGGCGAGGACGACCCGGCGGTGGAACACCTGGCGTCCTGGGGGCTGCTCTCCTCGGCCGTGCAACGCTGAACCCCGCGGCCCCGAGGGCCCCTTCACCCTGCCGACGACGGCAGGGTGAAGGGGCCCTCAGCCGTTCGCCGACCCATGGTCAACCCTGTGTATACCGGTGGGCACGGATCCGTGACCGCTTACGCGGTCTGTTTTCCCGCATCGTGAAAAGCGGCCAACTTCTTCGAAATTCCATGTAAAAACTGCTAGTTGGGTCTTGATGGGCCTTAAAAACAAACCGGCCAGTCTGTAGGATGTACCTGTCTTTCGACCGCTCTAAGGGGGGAGCAAGCGAAGTGGCACAGCTACTGGAAACACCGCCGAACGCCGTCCTGTTCGACCGGACGGTGGATCGGGCCCTGGTACACCGATCAGCCGTGTCCGAGGTCCTGCTGACCGACTGGCGCTCCGTCGGTGAGCTGGACTTCACCGTCGGTGCCCAGTGGCCGCGCGGACACAGCTACTATCCGCCGGTCGCCGACCTCTGGTACGACCCGGTGCTGATGGCGGAGACCATCCGCCAAGCCGGCCTGCTCCTCGCCCACGGCGCCTTCGGCGTCCCACTCGGTACCCAGTTCCTGATGGGTGACCTCTCCTTCGACGTCGACCCCGAGGGCCTGGCCTGCCACGGCCGGCCCGCTGACCTGTCCCTGATGGTGACCTGCGGCGAACTCCGCAGACGTGGCAGCACCATCTCCGGTATGCGGATCGAGGTTCATGTGATCCGCGACGGCCGCCCGCTGGGCACCGGCAACGGGGTGCTCAGCTGCGCCTCGGCCGCCGCCTACCGGCGGTTGCGCGGCGAGCGCGGCGGGGTGGCGCACCGGGGGCGGCTGCCGCTGCCGGTACCGCCGCCGCTGGTCGGCCGGGACCGGAGCACCGACGTGGTGCTCGCGCCGACCGCCGACCGCCAGGTCTGGGAGGTCCGTTCCGACCTGCGGCATCCGGTGCTGTTCGACCACGAGGTCGACCATCTGCCGGGCATGGTCCTGGTCGAGGCGATGCGCCAGGCCGCCTGCCTGGCCACCGGTTGGCCGGAGCTGCTGGTCACCGGGCTGAGCTCGCGGTTCCAGAAGTACGTCGAGTTCGACCGGCCGTGCCTGGTCCGGGCCGAGGCGGGCCCGGCCGCGCTCGGCGGCACGCCGGTACGGGTGCTGTTGGAGCAGGACGGCGAGACCGTCGCCGACGGTCGGCTGCTGGTGCGCTCCACCGGCTGATCACGCCCGCGGACCCCTTCCGCTGCCGGTGCGGCCGGCCGGTTCCGCCGCCGGTTCGGCTGCCGGGGCGGGAGGGGTACTGCGGGTCAGACGTCGGTCTGTGCCTTGGCCAGCGCGGTGGTGCAGCGGGCCAGCAGCTTCAGCAGCTGCTGTCGTTCCTTGGCGTTGAACTCGGCGTCCAGCGCCTGCTCCACGGCCATCGCCGGGACGTCGGCCTTCGCCAGCAGGGCGCGGCCGGTGCGGGTCAGCCGGGCTTCGAGGATGTGGTTGTGGATCGGGTGGGGCTTGCGCTCAACCAGACCGCGCCCCTCCAGGGTGCCCAGGACGGAGGACATGGTCTGCGGCGTCACCAGGCACCTGCGGGCGAGCGCGGCCCCGGACAGGCCCGGCTCCTCCCAGAGCACCAGCAGCACGGTGTACTGCGGGGTGCTCAGCTTGAACGGACGGAGGGCTGCGTGTTTGGCCGCGATCAGTTCCTGTTCGGCGCGCTTCAGGTGGTGGCCAAGGCGCTGGTCGATAGGCATGCTCATACTTCCCTGTATATCAGGAGTCTTATCTTTCTCTGAAGCCTTGTGCATGAGACGGCGGGCCCGCCGCCGACCGGTGGGGTCGGTGTGCGGGCCCGCCAGGGGTGCGTCCGTTCAGCCGAGGGTAAGTACGGCCTTGCCGGTCACCTGGCGGTCCCGCACGGCGGTCAGTACCTCGTTGACCTGCTCCCACTCCCGCTCCAGCGAGATCTCCACGGACAGCTTCCCGTCCGCGACCAGCTGCGCCAGCGCCGCCAGGTCCGGGGCGACCGGGGCGCCGGTGACGAAGACGAAGTGCCGCAGCACGGCCTGCTCGTGCCCGCCGAAGAACTGGAAGAAGGAGACCGGGGTGGGCTCGCCGGAGGAGTTGCCGTAGCTGAAGACCGTCCCGCCGGGGCCGACCAGGTTCAGTGCGGCGGTGAGCGACGCGCCCCCGGCCGCCTCGTAGACCGCGTCGAACGGGCCCTCGGCGGCGGCCGCGTCGGTGACCACCTCGGCCGCGCCCAGCGCGTCGAGGCCCTTGGCCCGCTCGGCGTTCCGGGCCACGGCGGTGACCCGGGCCCCGGCCGCCGTGGCCAGCTGCACCAGGATCCGGCCGACGCCCCCGGCCGCGCCGGTGACCAGCACCCGACGGCCCAGCAGCGTGCCCGACTCGCGGACCAGGCGCAGCGCGGTGAGCGCGGCCACCGGCAGCGTGGCCGCCTCGGCGAAGCCCACCGCGTCCGGGATCGCTGCGACCGCCTCGGCCGGGACGGCGATCTGCTCGGCCCAGCTCCCGTCGGCGAGCGAGAGCGCCACCACCCGCTGACCGGCGGTGAAGCCGTTGCCACTCGCCGCGACCACCCCGGCGACGTCCCATCCCGGACGCCAGCCCTCGGCGTTGCCGGGCAGGTTGAGGATCTCGCCGCGGTTGACCGAGACCGCCCTGATGTCGATCAGGACGTCGCCCGGGCCCGGCTCGGGCGCCGCGACCTCGCGGAAGGCGACGTCGCCGGTGGCGGGCGTGTTGACTATGGCTCGCATGGTGGTCATGTCCTTTGCGTGGTCTGGCCGGACGGTCGGCCCGGCGGTCGTGCCTACTTGGTGCCGGCGTCCTTGGTGGTGGCGACGAGGTAGGTGGCGGACAGGTCCTTGCCGCCGTGGCCCTCCTTGATGGCGCGCTGGAAGCGCTCGGCGACCGCGGCCAGCAGGTCCAGCTGGACCCCGGCCGACTCCGCGTCGCGCAGGATCAGCTGGGCGTCCTTGGCGGCGGTGGCCAGACCGAAGTTGGGCGAGAAGTCGCCGTTCACGATCGCCGCGGCCTTCGCCTGGAGGTAGGGGCTGTCCAGGCCGCCTCCGGCGATGGTGCGGGCGAACAGGTCCTTCTCCAGGCCCAGGCCCTCGGCCAGCGAGATGGCCTCGGCGGCGGCGGTGACCGTGGCCAGCACCCAGCTGTTGACGACCAGCTTGAGCCGGGTGGCGGCGGCGGACGCCGGGTCGGAGTCGAGCCAGACGGTGCGCGCGGCGACGGCGTCCAGGGCGGCGGCGGCCTCCTCCTTGGCCCGGTCCGAGCCGGCCGCGAACACCAGCAGCTGCCCGGCCTCGGCCGGCTGGCGGGTGCCCAGTACCGGCGCGTCGACCAGGTCGAGGCCGTTCGCCTCGGCGAAGGCCGCCAGCTCGGTGGCGGCGGAGACGCCCACGGTCGAGGTCTGCAGCCAGACCTGGCCGTCGGTCAGTCCGGCCTGGGCGGCGTTCATGGCGGCCAGCACGGCCGGGCCGTCGGTCAGCATGGTGATGATCACGTCGGCGTCGAGCACCGCCTCGGCGGCGGTGGCGGCGACGGTGGCGCCGGACTCGGCCAGCGGCGCGGCCTTGTCCTGGCTACGGTTCCAGACGCGGACCTCCAGGTCCGCCCGGCGCAGGCTGCGGGCCATGCCCGCGCCCATGATCCCGGTGCCGAGGACCGCGACCACCCGGGCGCTCATCGCGCACCGCCCGTGGGCCGCTGCTTCGCCGACGCGCGGCGGACGACTGTCATGACGCTCACAGTCCGTTTCTCCTCTGCGGACATGACGCCGAAGCGTCAATGGTTTGACTCGCCTTCAGAACCATAACACCGTTCGATCTCTTATGTTAGTAGTGCTTCGATCCTCTGTAGCAAGTCGCAGGACGACCCTTGACGGTGAATCATTCGATCTCTTATGGTCATTCAGGATCGTATGGAGGTCGGAACACTGCGGGCAGGTCGGGCTCGGACCTGCCGCTCCCGCCGTCACTGAGCTGTCACTGACAGGAGAAACTCGCGATGCGCTACCGCTATCTCGGCGACACCGGCCTGGCCGTCTCGGAGCTCTGCTTCGGCGCCATGACCTTCGGCGGAGGGGCCTCCTTCCTCGGCGCCCCGGACCGCAACTGGTCCGAGTTCGGCACCGTGGACGACCGGAACGTCCACCAGCTGATGGACACCGCCCTTGAGGCCGGCATCAACTTCTTCGACACCGCCGACGTCTACAAGAACGGCACCGGTGAGGAGTTCTTCGGGCAGACCCTCAGCAAGGTGCGGGACCAGGTGATCATCGGCACCAAGGGCCGGTGGCGGGTCAGCGGCGAGGGCCCCAACGACTTCGGCGCCACCCGCCACCACCTCTACGAGGCGGTCGAGTCGAGCCTGCGGCGGCTGCGCACGGACTACATCGACCTCTACCACATCCACGGCTTCGACCCGCGGACCTCGCTGGACGAGACGCTGCGGGTGCTGGACGACCTGATCCGGGCCGGGAAGATCCGCTACATCGGCGTCTCCAACTTCGCGGCCTGGCAGCTGATGAAGGCGCTGTCGGTGTCCGACCGGCGCAACCTCAGCCGCTTCGTCTGCTACCAGGGCTACTACAACCTCGGTGCCCGCGACCTGGAGTGGGAGATCGTCCCGCTCGCGGTGGACCAGAAGGTCGGCATCACCGCCTGGAGCCCGCTCGCCGGCGGCTTCCTGACCGGCAAGTACCACCGCGGCGAGGGCCGTCCGGCCGGCAGCCGGCTGTCCGAGGCGACCCCGGCCGAGTCCGCGCCGCTCACCAACGAGGAGCAGGCGTACGACATCGTCGACGAGATGCGGCGGATCGCCGACGAGCGCGGGGCCACGGTGGCGCAGGTGGCGATCAACTGGGTGCTGGCCAAGCCCGGCATCACCTCGGCGGTGATCGGCGCCACCAAGCTGCACCAGCTGGAGGACAACATCAAGGCCATGTCCTGGGAGCTGACCGCCGAAGAGGTGCTCAGCCTGGACAAGGTCAGCCAGGCCCCGGTGCCCTACCCGTACTGGCACATCGCCACGGTCGGCGCCGACCGCAAGCTGCCGGGCGACATCTACCCGGCCTGAGCCCGTCACGGGCGGCGGGCCGCGGCGTTCCTCGGCCCGTGAACTGAACCGAGAGGAATGAGTACTCCCATGTCTGGACTCCTGGACGGTCGTGTCGCCGTGGTCACCGGCGCGGCGAGCGGGATCGGCGCCGCCACCGCCCGGCTGCTGGCCGAACGCGGAGCGAAGGTCGCGCTGCTGGCCCGCCGCGGGGAGCGGCTGGAGCAGCTGGCCGCCGAGATCGCCGCCGCCGGGGGCGAGGCGCTGCCGGTGGTCACCGACGTCACCAGCGGCGAGCAGCTGGCCGCCGCGGCCGACACGGTGAGCGGCCGACTGGGCACCACCGACCTGGTGGTCACCGGCGCCGGGGCGATGCTCACCTCGCCGTTCGAGCTCGGCCGCACCCAGGAGTGGGAGCGGCAGATCGACACGAACCTCACCGGTCTGATCCGCACCATCCACGCGTTCACCCCGCAACTGCTGGAGGCCGCCTCGCTCGGCCGGGTCGCGGACGTGGTGACCATCTCCTCGATCGGCGCGCAGATCCAGGCGCCCAACTTCGCGGTGTACTGCGCGACCAAGGCCGCCACCAGCCACCTGTCGCGCAACCTGCGCACCGAGTTCGGGCCGCGCGGTGTCCGCTTCACCAACCTCGAACCGGGCGTGGTGGACACCGAGTTGATGGAGCACCTGGACGACCCGGCCTCGTCCGAATGGCTCCAGGGGCTGATCAAGTCCATCGACGTGCTCTCCGACCGCGACATCGCCGAGGTGGTCGGCTACGCGGTGGCGCAGCCCAAGCACGTCAACCTCACCCAGATCGTCGTGATGCCCACCCAGCAGGTGTGAGGCCTCCGACGGCTCCGGGCCACCTGGCCACAACCCGCAAGACCCGCACCGCCCTTGGCGGGACCGGGACCACCCACCAGGACCCACCGGAATGGAGATCCACCATGAAACTCCGTCGCATCCTCGCCCCGATCGCGCTCACCAGCGCCCTGTTGATCGCCGCACCGGCCGCCATGGCCGCTGACGGGGCCGCTGGGCCGATAGCCGCCGACCACGACGTCAACACCTCCGAGTACACGGTCGTCGCCTCGTACCAGAACATCTCGGCCGCCGCGCTGAAGACGGTCACCACCGCCGCGCAGCGCGACGCCTACGAGTCGCTGAAGCACGAGCGGGGCACCCTCAGCGTCCACGTCGTCCCCGACCCCGAGGACGCGACCCGGCTGATCGTCGCCGAGACCTTCACCGACAAGCGGGCGTTCGAGGCGCACCAGCGCGGCGCGTACGAGCGTGCCTTCCGCGCGGTGGCGGCCCGCCACGGCGTCAGCGCCCCCGACTACGAGATCAAGGACACCTCGCTGGTCGCCACCACCGGCGGCAAGACGGCCTACGAGAAGGCCGACAACGGCGGCTCGGTGTTCACCGTCGTGGCCGAGTTCTCCAACGTGCTGCCGGAGTGGCGCAACGACTTCATCGCGATCGCGCAGGCCGACGGCTACGGCTCGCTCACCGGTGAGCCCGGCACCCTCGGCTTCTTCTTCGTCCCGGACACCAGCGACCCCACCCGGTTCGTCTTCCTGGAGACCTTCACCAACCTGGCGGCGTTCGAGGCGCACAAGAACGACACCCCGGCCCAGGCGTACCTGGCGCTGGTCGCCAAGGCGGGCATCGTCGGCCCGGACTTCTTCGTGACCGGCTCCGACAGCGGCTTCACCGAGCCCGGCGGCACCTCGGTCCCGAACCAGCGCTGACCCCCCGTCAGCACCGGTCGCAAGGTGGCGGAACCGTGAACTACGGTTCCGCCACGCCCAGTTGGCCCACAGAGTTCACACCGGCCACCTACACTCCCGGTTCCGACCATGCCGAGGGGGGACACCCGATGTCCGATCAGCAGCTCCTGCCCGGAAAGACCGTACTGATCACCGGGGCGAGCAGCGGGATAGGCGCGGCCGCGGCCCGCCTGTTCGCCGCCGAGGGCGCGACGGTGGTGCTCGCCGCCCGCCGCGAGCAGCACCTGGCCGACCTGGTGGACGAGATCACCGGAAAGGGCCTCGAAGCCGCCTACGTGGTCACCGACGTCTCCTCGTCCGCCGACGTCGAGCGGGCGGTCAGCACCGCCGTGGCGCGCTACGGCAGGCTGGACGCCGCCTTCAACAACGCCGGCTACGCCGCCGAGCAGACCCCCATGCACCTGATGGACGACTCGGTCTTCGAGACCATCCTGGACGTCAACCTGCGCGGGGTCTGGTACTGCCTGCGGCACGAGATCACCGCGATGCTGCGCACCGGCGGCGGCGCGATCGTCAACACCAGCAGCGTCGGCGGCCTGGTGGCCACACCGGTGGCGGCGCCGTACGTGGTGGCCAAGCACGCGGTGGTGGGGCTGACCCGGGCGGCGGCCAACGAGTACGGCGCGCGCGGGATCCGGGTCAACGCGATCGCCCCGGGCACCACCCGGACCGAGATGGTCGAGGCCTGGCTGGAGATCCGCCCGGACATCGAGCAGGTGCTGCACGCGGCCACCCCGCAGCCGCGCACCGCCGCCCCGGACGAGGTGGCCCAGGCGGCGGCCTGGCTGTGCAGCGACCGCGCCTCCTTCGTCACCGGCGCGACGCTGCCCGTGGACGGCGGCTTCACCATCCGCAAGTAGCCCGCCGCCGAGCCGCCGACACCGGTTGTCCGGAGCGGGCGCGGTTGGCCGGTCACGGTTACTCGGTCACAGCTGCCCGGTCACAGCTGCCCGGTCACAGGTGCCCAGTCACAGCTGCCCGGTCACAGCTGCTCGGTCAGCAGTGCGCAGGCGTCGACGCTCATGCAGCCGCAGGCCAGGCAGGCGGCCACGGAGTCGCGCAGCCGCTGGGTCTGCTCGATGAAGCGGTCGAGTTCCGGGAGTTTGCGTTCGGCCAGGGTCCGCCACTGCCGGGTGGCGCCCTGGCCGGGCGCGCCCTCCAGCAGCTCGCGGATCTCGGCCAGGGTGAACCCGGCCCGCTGGGACATCCGGATCAGCGCCACCCGGCGCAGCGTGGCGGCGGGCCACAGCCTGCGCCCGCCCTCGCGTCGGGCGGTGGGCAGCAGTCCCAGGCTCTCGTAGTAGCGCAGCGCGGAGGGCCGCACCCCCGCCTGCCGGGCCAGCTCCCCGATCCCCAGGTATCGCACCGGACCGCCCCCTCCTGGCCGGGTCTGGACCGGCCTGCCTGCTGCTGCCGAGGGTACCGGCGACCGCCGATGCGGCGGTCAGCGGCGGCGGCTGCCGGGGCCGGGGCGGACCGAGACCCGGGGGCGCTCGCCGAGGTCGTGCCCCGCGTCGCAGCCGACGGTGACCCGCACCGGCGCGCCGCAGCCGTGGTGGGTGGGCACCGCGGGCGGCCCGTCCGGACCGGCCAGGTGCCGGTCGCCCCAGCCCATGAACGCCAGCAGGATCGGCACCAGCTCCCGCCCGGCGGGCGTCAGCCGGTACTCGTGCCGCTCCCGGGCGCCCTCGGCCCGGTACGCCGAGCGGCTGAGCAGTCCGGCCTCGGTGAGCGTGGCCAGCCGCCGGGAGAGCACGTTGCGGGCCACGCCGAGGTGGTCGGTCAGCTCGTCGAAGCGGCGGATCCCGTTCGCCACGTCGCGCAGCACCAGCAGCGTCCAGCGGTCGCCGATCAGCGCCAGGGTGCGGGCGATCGAGCAGGTCTCGCTGTCGTACGCGCTGAACGCGACGACCGGGGGGTCGGCTTCGGGGGCGGTACTCATGGTCCGAATCCTAGCCTGCTGAGTTGCGCAAGAGAACTCAGCTGTCCTAGCGTGGCCGCACAGCCCGCCCGCCGAGCCCGCTCGCCGAGCCGGAGCGCGAACGGGCTCGGCAGCGACAGCGACAGTGGCAGCGACAGCAAAAGGGGCGACCGATGACCGGCACCAGGCAGTCCGACCAGCTCGACCCCGCCGCCCCGGTCACGGACGAGGGTCCGGCGGCGGTGGTCCGCGAGCGCACGTACGGCTGGGCCGATCCGCAGCAGACGGCCGGGGCCGGGATCGGGCTCAGCGGCATGGAGTTCTTCACCGCGCTCACCGAGGGCCGGGTACCGCGCCCGCCGATCATGGACACGCTCGACTTCGACGGCATCACTTTCGACGAAGGCCGGGTGGAATTCCGGATGACCCCCAAGGAGTTCCACTACAACCCGATCGGCACGGTGCATGGCGGGGTGTTCGCCACCCTGCTCGACTCCGCCTGCGGCTGCGCCGTGCACACCCGGCTCCCGGCCGGGGTCTTCTACACCAGCCTGGACCTCTCGGTGAAGTTCCTGCGCCCGGTCACCCTCGCCACCGGCCCGATCACCGCCATCGGCTCGGTGGTCCAGCTCGGCCGCCGCACCGCGCTCGCCGAGGGGCGCCTGGTGGACGCCGAGGGCCGGCTCTACGCCACGGCCACCAGCAGCTGCCTGGTGATGCGCTCCTAGGGCCGGTCTTCCGGCGCCGGATCATTCGCGGTTGATTAGGCGGCGCGTGCTACAAATGAATTAATCAAAGGGGTATTTTGCGACAACTCAATCTCGGCATCATGGCGCGGTCACGCAAGGAGAACGAACACCGGCTGCCCGTTCATCCGGCGCATTTCGACCGGATCGCCCCGGGCCTGCGCCGCCGGATCCACCTGGAGCAGGGCTACGGCGAGCACTTCGGGGTCGCCGACGAGCAGCTGGCCCCGCTCGTTGCCGGGGTGCTCCCGCGCGCGGAGCTCATCGCCCGCTGCGACGTGGTGCTGATGGCCAAGCCGCTGGCCGAGGACGTCGCCGACCTGCGTGAGGGGCAGATCCTCTGGGGCTGGCCGCACTGCGTCCAGGACGAGGCGATCACCCAGTTGGCGATCGACCGGCGGCTGACCGTGATCGCGTTCGAGGCGATGAACCACTGGACCAGCGACGGCTCGTTCAACCTGCACGTCTTCCACAAGAACAACGAGCTCGCCGGATACTCGTCGGTGCTGCACGCCATGCAGTTGCGTGGTTCGACCGGCGACTACGGCCGACGGCTGCGCGCGGTGGTGATCGGCTTCGGCGCGACCGCGCGGGGCGCCGTGACCGCGCTCAACTCCCTTGGCGTGCACAACGTCGACGTGCTCACCGCCCGTGGCGTCACCGCCGTCAGCTCGCCGATCCACTCCGCCCGGATCGTCCAGTTCGACCACGACGAGGCGGACGACACCACCGACCCCCGGCGCAGCCACGCGCTCACCCAGGACGGCCGGATCCCGTTGGCCGAGTTCCTCTCCGGCCACGACATCATCGTCAACTGCGTCCTCCAGGACACCGGGGCGCCGCTGACCTTCCTGATCGACGAGGACCTCGGCACGCTCGCGCCCGGCACCCTGGTGGTCGACGTCTCCTGCGACGCGGGCATGGGCTTCAGCTGGGCCCGGCCCACCAGTTTCGACGAGCCGATGTTCACCGTCGGCGACAACGTGCACTACTACGGCGTCGACCACAGCCCCTCCTACCTGTGGAACTCCGCGACCTGGGAGAACAGCGAGGCGCTGATCCCGCACCTGGAGACCGTCCTGGGCGGCCCCAGCGCCTGGGACGCGGACGAGACCATCCGCCGGGCCATCGAGATCCGCGAGGGCGCCGTCCAGAACCCGGCGGTACTTGCCTTCCAGCACCGTGCGGCCGAGTACCCGCACCTCGTCAGGCAGCCGGTCGGACAGCTGTAACCGCAGTCGCGACAGCAGCCGGTCGCCGGTGCGATCACTATGCTGTGCGCCATGTCTGACGCACTGTTGGAACCGGTCGGACTCGGCCCCGCCGAGAGCGCCCTGTACCTGCGGGTGCTCTCGGCGCCGCGCGCCACGACCACCGAACTCGCGGCGGCGGTCGACTCCACGCCCGCCCGGATCCGGCCCTGCCTGCGCCGCCTGGTCGACTCCGGCCTGGTCACCCGGCTCAGCGGCTCGCCCGCCCGCTACACGGCGGCCCCGCCCGAGGTCGCCGTGGACGCCCTGGTCGCCAACCGGCAGGAGGACCTGGAGCGGTTCCGCGCCCGTGCCCGCGAGCTCGGCGAGCGCTTCCGCAGCGCGGAGACCGGTGCGGTGGGCGACCTGGTCGAACTCATCGAGGGACCGAGCGCGATCCGGCACCGGGTGGAGCAGATGCAGCTCGGCGCCGAGCAGCAGATGAAGGTGGTCGACTGCCCGCCGTACTTCGACAGTCCGGTCGCCAACCCGATCGAGTTCCAGCTGCTCCGGCGCGGTGTCGCCTGCCAGGTCATCTACGACGCCTCCGGCCTGGAGGGCAAGCGGCGGATGGACTTCACCATGACCTGCATCGCGGCCGGGGAGCAGGCCCGCAGCCTGCCCTCGGTCCGGATGAAGATGCTCATCGCCGACCAGCGCGAGGCGATGATCCCGCTGAGCTTCGCCGCCACCGAGCCGACCGCCGCCATCTTCGTCCGCGCCTCGCCGCTGCTCACCGCCCTGGTCACCTGTTTCGACCTGCTGTGGGAGCGGGCCGTGCCGATCGCGGTCACCGGCGCCGCGCCGGACCTGCTCGACCAGCGGGATCTGGAACTGCTGACCATGCTCGCCGGGGGCGTCAAGGACACCGCGATCATCCGCGCGCTGGGCATCACCCAGCGGACGATGACCCGGCGGGTGGGGCACATCATGACGGTCCTGGATGCCCGGACCCGCTTCCAGGCCGGACTGCAGGCGGCCAGGCGCGGCTGGCTCTGAGCCGGTGGCGAGTTGTGGCCACTGTCCAGCTATCGGCATTGTGGCGGGTCACCACGCACTCCACCATTCACGTGATTGCCCGGCGCTGGTTCGCTGGTCCGGGCCCACGTCCAGACGAGGAGTGGTTACGTGCGCATTCTCCGAACCCTGTCCACGGCGGCGCTGGCGCTCGCGCTGTCGTTAGCCGGTGGCGCCATGGCCCAGGCGGCGACCCCGTCGTCCGCCGGGTCCGCGACCGTCCACCCCGCGACCGTCCACCCCGCGACCGTCCACCCCGCGACCGTCCACCCCGCGACCGTCCACCCCGCGACCGTCCACCCCGCGACCGTCCACCCCATGACCGTGCACCCCATGACCGTGCACCACGGGGCCGACAGCCGCCCGCGCCCCGACGCGGTCACCGTGCCGGTGCAGAACCTGGCGCACTTCTCCCACCTGCTCAACGCCAAGCAGCATTCCGCCGCCACCCAGACCAGTACCAACTGGGCCGGATACGCGGCCAACGGCGGTTCCTACTCCACGGTGACCTCCAGCTGGGTGGAGCCCTCGGTCCAGTGCACCTCGGACGGCATCGTCGCGTTCTGGATCGGCCTGGACGGCTGGGGCAGCACCACCGTCGAGCAGGACGGCACCGGCGTCGACTGCTCCAGCGGCTCGCCGGAGCCCTTCGCCTGGTGGGAGACCTACCCGGCGAACTCCATCCAGGAGTACAACGAGCCGGTGGCCGCCGGGGACAGCCTGACCTCCACCGTCACGTACCAGAGCAATGGCACATATGACCTGGTACTCACGGACAGTACCGAGGGCTGGACCGAGAACAACGTGGTCAACAAGCCCTCGGGCGCCACGAACGCCAGCGCCGAGGTGGTGGCCGAGGCGGTCACCTCCGGGAGCAGCGTGACCCAGCTGCCGAACTTCGGCTCGATCCGGTTCACCGGCTCCACCATCGACAACGGCTCGCTGCAGGCCGCCTCCGCCCAGGCCATCGACATGACCAACAGCGGCGGCACGGTGATCGCCTCGACCGGTGCCGACGACAGCTCCGGGGACTTCACCGTCGGCTACGGCAGCGGCACCCCCACCGGCAACACCGTCAGCGTCAGCAACCCGGGCGCCCAGTCCAACGCCGTCGGCACCGCCGCCGACCTGCAGATCAACGCGACCGACTCGGCCGGGTCAGCGCTCAGCTACACCGCGACCGGGCTGCCGCCGAAGGCCTCGATCAGCCAGTCCGGCCTGATCACCGGCGCGTTGAACACGGCGGGCAGCTACACCGTGGTGGTGACCGCCACCGACTCCACCGGCGCCAGCGGCAGCGCGTCCTTCGTCTGGACGGTGGGCAGCGGCACCACCCCGCCGCCGCCCACCACCTGCACCGGCCTGACCGCGTGGAGCGCCGGGGCGTCCTACGTGCCGGGCGACACCGTCGCCTACAACGGCGACAAGTGGACCTCCACCTGGTACTCCACCGGTGCCACCCCGGGCGCGGCCGGCTCCTGGGCCGTCTGGACCAACGACGGCGCCTGCTGACGTCAACGACCCCCACCCGCCCCCGGTTCGCACCCCCACCTCACGCGAACCGGGGGCTTCGGCCGGGACAGGGTGGCCGGGTGCGCGCTCGGGAACGGGAGTCGAGTACGAACTGGCCTATCTTCAAAAGGGGTTGGCCGGGCGGCCGCCGCCGACGGCCGGGCGTTCCGGCATGGCGATCTCCTCGCCGTCGAGGAGCAGCGTGCAGGCCGGGTCGTGGGCGCGGTGGCGCAGCCGCTCCACCCGGACGGTGAAGGGCTGCGGCACGTCGTCGGGGAGCTCGCCGGTCAGCTCGACCGCGTCGGACGCCCGCTCGCGGCGGGAGCCGACCTCCTTGCCGTCGACCAGCAGTTCGATCTCCCGGGCGTGCCCGCTGTGGATCTCCACGCTGATCGAGTGCCCGGCGTGGTCGACGTGGAAGTGGCGGTCGCTCATGGCAGTCTCCCGGTGCGGTGCTGCGTCCCGCCTCCCAGCGTAGGCTCGCTCCCCGCGCCCGGCGAGTCAGCGCCCGGCGGGCGCGGGGGCGGTCGGTCAGCTGTTGAGCGCGGTCCACAGCCAGGCGCCGCCCACCCGGACGTACAGCCGCTTGTCGGTGGTGTCGACGGCCATGGTGCCGTCCAGCGGCGGGTGGGTGAAGGAGGAGTCGCTGACCGCGCCCGCGACCAGGCGCAGCGGCGGGTTCGGCGCGTTGGTCGTGGGCAGGGTGCCGCTGGCCTGGCCACCGGTGCTGCCGTAGCTGTTCTCCACCCGGAAGTCGCCGGTGCTGGAGCTCTCGTAGTAGATGTGGGCGCCGGTCGGCTTGGTGGTGTAGCCGCCGACGACGTCGCGCAGCACGGCCGTCGAGCCGGGGCCGGAGTACAGGTCGACGCCGGAGTTCACGGTCGCGGTGGCGCCGTTGGCGATCAGCACGTTCTCCAGCGCGCTGGACGAGGCGGCCCAGCCGATGATGTTCTGCGCCGTGGAGTAGCCGCTGGCGAAGCCGCCCGCGAAGCAGTAGATGTTGGTCGCGTAGACGTGGGTGCAGGAGGCGTCGGTCTTCAGGTGCGGGCCGCCCTGCATGCTGGAGGTCTCGAACTTGCAGTCGGTGAGGTAGATGCCGTTGGGGTTGTTGGTCTTGGCCGTCCCCTGGGTGATCCACAGCGCCCCGGTGCCGAAGGCCTCCAGTCGGCAGCCGATGAAGTGCACCTGGTTGACGTTGTCGGTGCTGTAGCCCCAGCCGCTGGTGGCGGAGGAGTTGCGCAGCCAGATGTTGGGCTGGGTGGTGCTGCCCGCCGTCCCGGTGCAGGACTCGACGGCGAGGTTGTAGAAGCGCGAGTCCCAGAGTTCGACGCCGTCGACGCAGAGGTCGTTGTTGCTGGTCATGAAGAGGTCACGGAAGTAGCAGTTGTCCGTGTAGTACAGCTCCAGCAGCAGGCCGGTCCGGCTGTTGCCGTTGAGGCCCAGGTTCTCGATCGCGCAGTAGCGGCGGTGGGTGGCGCCGGTGGGGTCGGCGCCCGCGCCGGACATCCGCAGCAGGATCCCGTTGCCGCCCTTCACCAGGGTCGACGCCTTGCTGCCCGCGCCGACCAGGCGGATCCCGTTGCCGCCGACGCTCAGTGCCGGGGTGCCGCTGCCGGGCACCACCAGGTACGTACCGGCCGGGAAGTAGACGGTGCCGCCGCCCCCGGTCGCGGCGGCGTCCAGGGCGGACTGGACGGCCGCCGTGTCGTTGCTGGAGCCGTCGCCGACGGCGCCGTAGTCCTTGACGTCGTACCAGTCCAGGGTGGTCCCGGTGGTCCCGGTGGTGGCCGCCTGGGCGGGCTGCCCGGTGGACGCCACGGCCATCCCGGCCATCCCGGCGACGGCTCCGGCGAGCATCGCCCGGCGTCCGGTCCGCTGTCCGGTCCGCTGTGCGGTCCGCTGTGCGGCTTCTTCTCCGAACGCACCCGTGCCGCTCATATGTGTCTCCCCGTGTGAGTCATGACGCATGATCATGCCAGTTCATGATCTGCTTATCACTCGATCATGTACGGGCTTCACGGGAGGTTGTCGCGATGGAACGGGTACTGGGTCGGCAGGAAGCCTCGGACGCGGTCAGCGACCAGGGCTGGCGCTACCTGCTGGGCGCGCTGCACGCCTCGGTCCGGGTCGGGTCGCTGGCCCGGGCGGTGGAGGCGGCCGGGAGCGCGGTCGCGGCCTGCGGCCCGGACGCGGACCGCCACCTGCGGGTGGACCTGCGGCCGGACCGGGTGCTGCTGGCGCTCCAGACGGCCGACCTGGCGCGGCTGACCGCCCTGGACACCGAGCTCGCGCACCGGATCTCCACGGCCCTGGCCGGGGTCGGGCTGCGGACCGAACCCGAGGTCGGCACGGGTGCGCCCCGGTCGGTGCAGACCGTGGAGATCGCCATCGACGCGCTGGACATCGCGGCGATCCGCCCGTTCTGGAGGGCGGTGCTGGGCTACGTCGACGAGCCGGGGGCGGACGGGCCCGCGGACCCGGTGGTGGACCCGGCCGGGCAGGGGCCCGCGATCTGGTTCCAGCAGCAGGACCGGCCGCGCCCGCAGCGCAACCGGATCCACTTCGACGTCTGCGTCCCGCACGACGAGGCGGCCCGGCGGATCGAGGCGGTGCTGGCCGCCGGGGGCCGACTGGTCTCGGCGACCCGTGCCCCCGCGTTCTGGGTGCTCGCCGACGCCGAGGGCAACGAGGCCTGCGTCACCACCTGGCAGGGCCGGGACAGCTGATCCGGCAGTCGGGCGCGGGCCGTTGCGCCGAGATCACTCCTTGGAGTGGGCTGCCACCGGAATTCATTGACCCTGTGTAGCCGTGTCGGTACTTTCGGTGACGGCAGTTCTTACACGAAGGGGCACCTCGC
The DNA here is from genome assembly GCF_014084105.1 of Streptacidiphilus sp. P02-A3a. Classification (GTDB taxonomy): domain Bacteria; phylum Actinomycetota; class Actinomycetes; order Streptomycetales; family Streptomycetaceae; genus Streptacidiphilus. The sequence continues at coordinate 272,973 of NZ_CP048289.1, forward strand.
ATGTCCGGATTCGCCATGCCTCCCACCGTCCGCGTCTCGCTCGCCGCCGCCACCGCCCTCGCCGCCACCCTGGCCGGGTTCGGCACCGCCTCGGCGGCGCCGACGGCGGCCCGCAGCGCCCCCTCCTACGTGGCTCTCGGGGACTCGTACAGCGCCAACGTCTTCGTCCGGCCCTGGGATCCGAGTGACGGCTGCGGCCGTTCCTACGACAACTACCCCCACCAGGTCGCCGCCGAACTCGGCCTGGGGCTGCACGACGTGACCTGCGGCGCGGCCGAGGTTCGGGACGGCATCCTCGCCCCGCAGCCCTCCTCGAAGATCCTCGGGCCACCGTCCACGCCGCCGCCGGGCGGCTGGCCGGAGCGGCCCGCCCAGATCGACTCGGTCCACCACGGCGCGGACTACGTCAGCGTCGGCATCGGCGGCAACAGCCTCGGCTTCGGCCAGATCGTCACCCAGTGCCTGGAGCGCGGCCTGAAGACGCTCGGATTCGGGACTCCCTGCACGAAGTACTACACCGAGGGCGACGGCCGGGTCTGGTTGGACGGCAAGTTCGCCCAACTCGACCAGGAATTCGGCGAGATGATGAACCAGCTCAAGGACCGCGCGCCGAACGCCAGGGTCGCGGTGGTCGGCTACCCGGCGATCGTGCCCACCGGCGACGGCTGTAGCTGGGGGGACTTCCGCCAGCTCGGCACGGTCGCCAAGGGTGACTTCCCCTGGTTGGACAGCCTGGAGCGGAAGCTCAACGACCTGATCAGGTACCAGGCCGAGGCGCACGGCGCGACCTACGTCGACGTCTACAGCTCCAGCGTCACGCACGGGGTGTGCGCCGACGCCGACCAGAAGTGGATGTACGGGGTGAAGGACGACCTCACCGGTCCTGGCGACCAGACCGACCCGCCGGTCGGGCTCTGCAAGGACATCCCCGGCACCGGCGAGAGCTGCACCTTCGTCCACCCCAACGTCTACGGCGCGGAGAACGAGGCCCGGCAGGTCGTGGCGGCCTTCCTGCGGCCCGAGTAGCCACCGACCGGTAGCCGCCGTCGCGGGCCCGCGACGGCGGCTCCGCCATGCCCGCGCGGCGGTCCGGCGCCGCCGCTACCGGCTGCTCGGGGGGAGGCCTTCGAGGGCGGCGAAGGCCTCCCGGACCAGGGCGGCGGTGTCCGCCGGAGCCGACCCGCTGCCGCCCGAGGTCGGGTGGACCGCCCGGATCGCCCGCAGCGCGGCGACGCCCGCCCTGGCCTGTACCGAGGCGCGCAGCCGGACGCCGGGGGCGGCGGGGTCCGCGCCGGCCGAGGTGAACCGGTCCAGGATGGCGGTGTTGACCGCCTCCTCGATGTCGAACAGCAGGTACCGGTCGCCGCGCGAGGTCGGGTGCAGCCGCATGGACGAGCCGGAGGTCAGCACGGCCGGGGCGGTCCCGTAGATGTCGAGCAGCCCGAGCACGGCGTTGCGCATCGCGGTGTAGCCGGACTCCGCCGCCGGGCGGTCGCGGACCGCCTGCTGCAGGATCGGGATCAGCTCCCGGGCCTGTTGCAGCACCAGGCTCTCCTTGGACGGGAAGTAGCGGAAGAAGGTCCGCTCGCCGACCCCGGCGGCGGCGGCGATGTCCCGCACGGTGGTGGCCTCGAAGCCGTGCTCGTCGAACAGCCGCCCGGCGGCCTGGACCAGGGCGCGGCGGGTCCGCTCTTTGTTCTGTTCACGCCGTCCCAGGGTGTCACCGTTCACCCTCGGATCATCGCAGTCCCCACCGGTACCCGGCCACTCATGGCAGTACTGCCACTTTGCTAATGTGGCAGTACTGCCGATTTCTGGCTCCCCTACGGCAATCTCCCCTACGGCAATGAGGAACAGTCATGGCCACGGTCCTGTACCGCCTCGGACATCTCTCCTTCCGCCATCGCATATGTGTGCTGGCCGCCTGGCTGGCCGCGATAGCCGCCGTCGTCTGCTGCGCGCTCACCGTCGGCGGGGCCGGGAAGCTGGACGACACCTTCACCATCCCGGGCTCCCAGTCGCAGCAGGCGCTGGACCGGATGCGGCAGGACTTCCCCGCCGCCGCCGGTACCAGCGCCCAGATCGTGTTCACCGCCCCGGCCGGGCACCGGCTGACCGAACCGGCCGAGCAGGCCGCGATCCGGACCGCGCTGGCCGACGCCCGGCAGGCCCCGCAGGTCGCCGCCGTCATCTCGCCGAGCACCTCCCACGCGATCTCGCCGGACCACAGCACCGCGATCGCCCAGGTCCAGTACCGGGTGAAGGCCGACGCGCTGGCCTCCGACTCGCTGGACCGGCTCAGCGCCTCGGTGCGCGGCGCCCGGAACGCGGGTCTGGACGTCCAGGTCGGCGGCGCCGCCTACAACGGCGCCAAGGCGCAGCCGGGCGCGGGCGACCTGATCGGCGTGGCCGTGGCCGTGGTCGTCCTCGCGCTCACCTTCGGCTCGCTGCTGACCGCCGGAATGCCGCTGCTCAGCGCGCTGATCGGGGTCGCCGTCGGGCTCGGCGGGGTGCTCGCGCTGACCGGGGCGGCGACCATCTCCAGTACCGCGCTGACGCTCGCGCTGATGATCGCGCTGGCCGTCGGGATCGACTACGCGCTGTTCATCGTCACCCGGCACCGCTCGCAACTCGCGGAGGGAATGGACCCGGCGGAGTCGGCCGCCCGCGCGGTCGGTACCGCGGGCAGCGCGGTGGTGTTCGCCGGACTGACCGTGGTGATCGCCATGGCCGGGCTCTCCGTGGTCGGGATCCCGTTCCTGACCGTGATGGGCCTGTGCGCCGCCGGCTCGGTCCTGGTCGCGGTCGCGGTGGCGGTGACCCTGCTGCCCGCGCTGCTGGGCTTCGCCGGACGTCGGCTCGCCCCCCGGCCCGGCTCCCGCACCGCCCGCCGCGAGCACGCGATCGCCACCGCCGGTCCCGACCGGCCCGCCAACCTGGGTGAGCGCTGGATCCGGATCGCCGTCCGGCGCCCGCTGGTGACCGTGCTGCTCGTGGTCGCCGCGCTGGGCGCGCTGGCCTGGCCGGCGACCTCGATGACCCTGGCGCTGCCGGACAACGGCACCGCCCCGGCGGGCAGTTCGCAGCGGGTGGCCTACGACGAGATCACCAGGGCGTTCGGCCCCGGCTTCAACGGCCCGCTGCTGGTCCTCGCCGACACCGGCCACAGCGCCGACCCGGCCGCCGCCGTCGCCGGTGTCGACGCCGAGATCCGGGCCATGCCCGACGTCGCCGCCGTGGCCACGGCGGGCAGCAACCCGGTCACCCGCACCGCGCTGATCCAGGTGGTCCCCCGCAGCGGGCCCAGTGACCAGGCCACCAAGAACCTGGTCAACCGGATCCGCGACGACGCCGGATCGATCCAGCGGAGCACCGGTGCGAGCGTCGCGGTCACCGGCGACACCGCCGTCGGCATCGACGTCTCGGCCAAGCTCAGCGCCGCGCTGCTGCCGTTCGCGGGGGTCGTCGTCGGTCTGTCGCTGGTCCTGCTGCTGCTGGTGTTCCGCTCGCTGGTGGTCCCGGTCAAGGCCGCCGCCGGTTTCCTGCTCTCGGTGGCCGCGACCTTCGGCGCGGTGGTCGGCGTGTTCCAGTGGGGCCACCTGGGCGGCCTGGTCGGCGTGGACCAGTCCGGGCCGATCGCCAGCTTCCTGCCGATCATCGTGATGGCGGTGCTGTTCGGGCTCGCCATGGACTACGAGGTGTTCCTGGTCTCCCGGATGCGGGAGTCCTACGTCCGCACCGGGCACCCGCTGACCGCCGTGCACGCCGGGGCCCGGCACGCGGCCCGGGTGGTCACCGCCGCCGCGGTGATCATGTTCTCGGTGTTCGCCGCGTTCGTCAGCAGTCCCAGCATGATCCTCAAGCAGATCGCCTTCTCGCTGGCGGTCGGCATCCTGATCGACGCCTTCGTGGTCCGGATGACCTTCGTGCCCGCGGTCCTGGCCCTGGCCGGACGGTGGTCCTGGTGGCTGCCCGGATGGCTGGACCGGCTGCTGCCCGGCCTCGACATCGAGGGCGAGCGCTTGCACCGGGCGGAGCCGGAGGAGCGGCCGAGCGATCGTGCAGCGGCGCTGAACTGATCCGTGAAGAGACGATCGCTGGTGCCGCACGGCGCCGCCGCCGATGCTTGTCCCATGGTCATGGTCGAAGCGAACGCGGTGCTGGGTGTGTCGGCGGTGGCTCTGGGGATGGTGCTCACCCCCGGACCCAACATGATGTACCTGGTGTCGCGGAGCATCACCCAGGGCCGCCGCGCCGGCGCGGTCTCGCTGGCGGGCGTCGCGGTGGGCTTCCTGGTCTACCTCGCCGCCGCCAACCTGGGCCTCTCGGTGGTCTTCCTGGCGGTCCCCGGGCTGTACCTGGCGGTGAAGCTGGCCGGCGCCGGGTACCTGGCCTGGCTGGCCTGGCAGGCGCTCCGGCCCGGCGGTCAGTCGGTCTTCGCGGTACGGGAGTTGACGCCGGACTCGCCGCGGCGGCTGTTCTCGATGGGGCTGCTGACCAACCTGCTGAACCCGAAGATCGCGGTCATGTACCTCTCGCTGATCCCGCAGTTCGAGGACGTCGGGGCGGGGCACCTGCTGGCGCAGGGGTTCCTGCTGGGCGGCGTGCAGATCGCGGTCAGCCTGGCGGTGAACCTGGTGCTGGTGCTGGCAGCCGGAACCATCGCGGGCTTCCTCGCCGGTCGCCCCGCCTGGCTGCGGGTGCAGCGCTGGCTGATGGGCACGGTACTGGGTGCGCTGGCGGTCCGCCTGGTGACTGATCACACGTCAGCGACGCTCGCCTGAACCGGAGTTGCTGGAGTCCGCGGGTGGGCGGCGGGGCCCGGTCGGGAGCGGGTGTCACGTTCCCGACCGGGGCGGTGTCTTCATGGCGGACAGCCGGACCCCAGGAGGAAACGATGACCCCGCGCATTCCGAAGACGGAACTCCCCGAGCAGCTGCGCGAGACCATGGTCGAGCAGCTCGGCGCCGTGCCGGAGCCGATCGAGGTGCTCTTCAACAACCCCGCCGTCGCGACGGCGAACCTGGAGTTCTCCGGCCGGGTCGCGGCCTGGGACTCGGTCGACGCGGGCCTGAAGACCTTCGCGCACATGGCGGTCGCCGCGAGGATCGGCTGTAGCTGGTGCCTGGACATCAACTACTTCGCGGCGCAGAACCAGCAGTTGGACCTGACCAAGGCCAGCCGGGTGCCGGTCTGGCGGGAGTCCGACCTGTTCACCCCGCTGGAGCGGGAGGTGCTGGAGTACGCCGAGGCGATGACCGACACCCCGCCCACGGTCACCGACGAGATGTCGGCGAGCCTGCTGGCGCGGCTGGGCGCGTCCGCGCTGGTGGAACTGACCGTGTTCATCGGCTTCGCCAACATGGCGGGCCGGGCCAACACCGCGCACGGGATCACCTCGCAGGGCTACTCCGACGCCTGCGGGATCCCGCTGGCGAAGCGTCCCGGGAGCGCCGTCGGAGCAGGACGATCATGATCGATGATCCGTTCGTCACCCACCGCAGCCTGCTGTTCACGGTCGCCTACGAGATGCTCGGGTCCGCGGCCGACGCCGAGGACGTGTTGCAGGAGTCCTGGCTGCGGTGGGCCGACGTCGACCGTTCGCAGGTACGCGACGCGCGGGCCTACCTGGTCCGGGTGGTCACCAGGCAAGCGCTCAACCGGCTGCGCGCGCTGTCGCGCAGCCGCTTGGACTACGTGGGGGAGTGGCTGCCGGAGCCGTTGCTGACCAGTCCCGACGTCGCCGAGGACATCGAACTCGCGGAGAGCGTCTCGATGGCGATGCTGACCGTCCTGGAGACGCTCGGCCCGACCGAACGGGCCGTGTTCGTGCTGCGCGAGGTCTTCGACCTGTCCTACAACGAGATCGCCGGGATCATCGGGAAATCCTCGGCGGCGGTTCGTCAGGTGGCCAGGCGGGCCCGCGATCACGTGGCGGCCCGTCGGCCGCGGGTGCGGGTGAGCCGGGCCGAGCAGCAGGCGGTGGTGGACCGGTTCCTGGCGGCGCTGCGCACCGGGCAGTTGCAGGATCTGCTGGAGCTGATGGCGCCGGATGTGGTCCTGGTCGCCGACGGCGGCGGGGTGGTGGCCGCGGCGCGGGCTCCGATCCACGGGATCGAGCTGGTGGCGCCGTTCCTCGCCCGGGCCCACCAGGTGGTGGCCGGGTTCACCACCAGGCCGATCTGGCTCAACGGTGCCCCGGCGGGCCGGATCGAGTTCGACGGCGAGCCGAGCGCCTTGAGCCTGGTGGTGGAGGACGGGAAGGTGACCCGCGTGTACGTGGTGCGGAACCCGCACAAGCTGACCCGGCTCGACGAACCGTCCGAACTCGTCCGCTAGGGCCGGAGTACGGGGACCGGCCGGCCGCCCGCGCAAGCGGGTGAACGGCTCGCTCGGATGTGCGGTCCACGGTGCGGACGGTAGCGGCGGGCGGCGCCACCGACATCGCGCCGCCGGGCCGGGCCCGGGGCCCGGCCCGGCAGCGGCTTGTCCTGAATCCCTGGCGGTGGACGCGCGCCCCGCTACGAGCCCTGGCCGCCGCCCGGGCGCAGCACCAGCTTCAGGCCCGGTGAGGCCGCCTGGGCCGCCCAGGCCTCGGCGACCTCCGCCAGCGGGTGGACGCTGAGCGCCAGGTCGAACCGGCCCGCGGCGGCGTACCCGGCGACCTCTGCGTACGCCGCCGCGGACTGCGCCGGAGTGAGGTTGCTGCCGCTCACGCCGAGGATCCGGAGTCGGCCGTGCCGCAGTGCCCCGGCGTCCACCGAGGCCTCGGCCCCGGCGCACTGGCCGACGTTGAGCAGTCGGCCGGTCGGCCGCAGCGCGGCCAGGGCCGCCCCGGTGTAGGGGCCCCAGAGCGGGTCGACCAGCACGTCCACCGGTCCGCCCGCCTGGTCCAGCCGGGCGCGGAAGGCGGCCGGGTCCGGGTCCAGCAGGAGGGTGTCGTCGCAGAGGTGGGCCAGCGCCGCGAGCCGCGCCTCGTCGCGTCCGGCGGCGACGATCCGCCCCGCGCCGAGCGCCCGCGCCAGGTGCAGGAAGGCCTGGCCGAAGGCGCCGGTCGCGCCGAGGACCAGGACCGACTCGCCGGGGCGCAGCGCGGCCTCGTCCCGCAGTCCGATCAGGGCGCTGATCCCGACCACCCCGATCGCGGCGGCCAGTTCGTCGCCCAGCTGGTCCGGGATCGGTACGCAGGCCTCGTCGGGAGCGACCACGTACTCGGCGAAGGTGCCGTCGACGAAGCAGCCCGGCACCGAGACCCGGACCCGGGTGCCCGGGGCCAGGGTGTCGCCGGCCACCACCGTGCCCGCGCCCTCGACCCCGGGCACGTGCGGGGTCCGCGGCTTGCCGAACGGGTGGCCACCGGCGGAGATGAGCAGGTCGATCGGGTTGAGCGCCGCCGCCGTCACCCGGACCAGGGTCGATCCCGGCGCCCGCTGGGGCTCGTCCCGCTCGCCGACCACGGGTGCCTGGCCGAGCTCGGCCACTACTGCCGCACGTATCACGTCACTGCCTCCTGATTTGGATGACCGACCGGTCAGTCACTTTAGTCACGGGTGCGACGGACGCGCAACCACCGTCCGGGGGCGGCCTGTTCGGCGGTGGCGGCGGCCGTGGTGGCTGTGCCGACGGCCTTCGCCGGGGCGCCGGTCGGGCGCACGTATCCTGGGGCGCATGACTGCTCGTGCGGCTGCGGCCCTGGAAACCCGAGCCGCACTCCTGGACGCGGGCCTGGAGATCGCGGAACAGCACGGGCTCTCCGGGATGAGCGTCAACCGCGTGGTCGCCGTGGCCGGGGTCGCCAAGGGCACGTTCTACGTGCACTTCCCGGACCGCGACGCCTTCCTGAGCGCGCTGCACCAGCGCTTCCACGAGCAGAGCGGACAGGCGGTGGCCGCCGCCCTGGGCCGGCACGCGCCCGGCCGGATCCGGCTCCAGGCGGCCATGACCGCCTACTTCGAGGTCTGCCTGAGCCATCGCGGCGTGAAGGCGCTCGTCCTGGAGGCGCGCAACACGCCCGGGGTCGCCGCCGAGGTCGCCGACCGCAACGCCGCCTTCGCCGCCCTGGCCGAACCGGACCTGCGGGCCATGGGCTGGCCCGAGGCCGGGACCGCGGTCCGGCTGGTGGTCGCCATGTGCGCGGAGTTGGCCATGGCCGAACTGGCCGCGGGGGAGCGCGACGAACGCGGCCGCCAGGTGCTGTGGCAGCTGCTCACCCGGCTGGACCTCAACGCCTAGGCACCACAAGACTGGTGACGGAACGTCAATTCAGCTGCACCCGGTCGTCGACCGCGTCTTCCCCTTCGCCCAGGCCGCCGACGCCTTCCGCTACTACGCCTCCGGCCAGGCCCTCGGCAAGGTCGTCATCACCGTCTGACCCAGGGGCCGGACCAGCGCCGGATCAGCTGAGGCGGGCGCGGATCCGGTGGAAGGTGGCGGCGGTGAGCAGCGCGGCGAGGGCGGTGAACAGGGCCGTCTCCAGCCACTGGAAGGTCCAGAAGCGGTCCGCCGGCTGCTCGGAGACGTCGACGTGGACGTGCCCGTCGGCCAGGCAGGTCGGCAGCTCGGCCATGGAGGCGTCGTTCATGCAGCGCTGGTACCAGGCGGTGTGGCCGACCGGCCGGCCCGCCGAGTCCAGGACGGCGCTGGTCCGCACCACCCAGGGGCCGCCGGACGGGTGCACCCCCTCGATGTCGCCGTAGGCGCCGATCATCGTCAGGCCGCTGATCAGCTGCGCGGTCAGCGGTACCGAGGTGCGCACCGGGGCCTGGTACTGCGGGCGGACCACGGTCGGCACCACGACCTGGAGCACCGCGAAGACCACCAGCGTCGCACCCATCGCGGGCACCGTGCGGCGGACGAACAGGCCCAGCGCCGCGCCCAGGGCGAAGGCGAACGCGGCGTAGCCGAGCGGGGCGATGTCGCGCGAGTCGAACAGCACCGGCGAGAAGCGGTTGTTCAGGACGGTACCGACCGGCGCCGCCGCCCACGTCAGCAGCAGGCTGAGCAGCCCGGTCGCGGCCACGCCGGCCAGACCGACCAGGCCGAGCTTCGCGGCCAGCCACCGGCTGCGGGTGACGCTCTGGTTCCACACCAGCCGGTGCGTGCCCGCCTCCAGTTCGCGGGCGATCAGCGGCGCGCCCCAGAAGACGCCGATGACGCCGGGGACGACCAGCAGCAGGTAGCCGAGCAGGTCCACCGGCAGGCGGTAGTGGTCGGCGAAGGTGGCCAACTGCCCGCCGCAACCGAGGCGGACCGGGCAGTGCGCGAGGGCGTCGTGGTAGTCGCCGTGGATCCGCAGGCCGAGGTGGACCAGGTACACCGCGAGCAGCAGCAGTGCGCCGAGGCCGATCAGGGCCTGCGACCGGAACTGACGCCAGGTCAGCCAGATCATCGGTGTGCCTCCGGGTGGATCGGGGTGGGCGTGGCGACCGAGGGGGCGGTGGCCCGGTCGGCCCGGGTCAGGTAGGCCAGGACCAGTTCCTCCAGGTCGAGGGGTTGCGTGTGCCACCGGCCGACCGGTGGTCGGCCCTGGTCGGTGCGGACCACGGCGGTGCTCTCCCGCGCCCCGTGCTCGACCCGGATGGCCGTCAACCCGGCAGGTAGGGAAGCGAGTTGGTGGCGGTCGCCGGTGATCCGGCAGTGGTTGGCCAGCAGTTCCGCGACGTCGCCGGCCAGTTGGACCCGGGAGTCGGCCAGCACGATCAGGTAGTCGCAGACCCGCTCCACGTCGGCGAGCGCGTGCGAGGAGAGGATCACGCTGGCTCCCAGCTCGCCAACGAACTCCATCAGGTTGTCCAGGAAGCCGGAGCGGGCCAACGGGTCGAGCGCGGCGGCGGGTTCGTCGAGGATCAGCAACTCGGGGCGCTTGGCGGCGGCCACGGTCAGCGCCAGCTGGGCCCGCTGCCCGCCGGAGAGCCGGCCCGCCTTCTGCCCCGGGGCCAGGCCGAGCCGGGCGATCCGCCGCTGTGCGAGCGCGGCGTCCCAGGACGGGTTCAGCCTGGCCCCCAGTCGCAGGTGGTCCGCGACCGACAGGTCGGCGTACACGGGGGTGTCCTGGGCGACGAAGCCGACCCGGGCCACGTGCGCGGCGCTCGCGGCGGGCTCCGCGCCCAGCACCCGGATCGTGCCCGAGCTGGGCCTGGTCAGCCCGCAGGCCATGGTCAGCAGCGTCGACTTGCCCGCGCCGTTGGGACCGACCAGGCCGATCACCCGCCCCTGCGGGACGGCCAACTCGCAGTCGGACAGGGCCTGGTGGCGGCCGTACCGCTTGCCCAGGTGCACGGCTTCCAGTACCGGGGTGAGATGTGCTCTGGTCAGGTTTTCGGTCATCGGTTTCCCCGATCGAGGGTCGCGGAGGAGAGGGACGGATCGCCCGGGTCAGCGCGGGCGGCGGCGCTCGCGCCGCCCCCGGACCAGCCGGTAGGCGCCGTAGAGCAGGGCGAGCAGGACCACCGCCTGAAGCGCCAGCCAGGCGTACAGCAGCGGACTGCGGACCGTCGGCTGCGGCGTGGCGGGCATCGCGGCGAGCAGGGAGGTGGCGAGCAGCGAAGTGGAGAGCGGACCGGGCATGCGCTCAGCCTGCTGATCCGGCCGCCGACCCCGCACCGGCCGAAGGAACGGTTCGCCGGGCCCGGCTCGTACTTTCGGCGGGTTCGGTGGCGGGGTCCGATCGCCTACCGTGCATGGGGTGAACACAGCGGAGCGGCCCGTCCGGGCAACGAGGATCGCGGTGAACGGCGCGCTGGGCGTGCTGTTCGCCGTCGTCCTGGTGCTGATGGCCGTCCAGTACGCGCACCAGGGCCGCCCCTGGGCATTCGACAGCGCGGTCGGCGCGGGGGTGTGCGTGATCGCGCTGCTGCGGGAGCGGAACCGCCGGTGGGCGGCGGTCGCCGGACTGGCCGTCGCCGGGGCCGCCGGACTGGTCGCCGGGCTGGCGCGGCTGCCGGGCGAGCCCGGCGCCGCCGCGGTGCTGGCGCTGCTGGTCCTCGGCGGCTCGGCGATCCGGACGCTGCCCGCCCGCGAGGCGGGCGCCGTCGCCGCGGCCGGGGCGGCGCTCATGGTCGTCGGCCTGCTGACCGCCGCGGCCCCCGGCACCCCGTTCCGGGTCGGCATCCAGGTCTGGGCCCTGGCCCTCGGGATCGGGCTCTGGCTGCGCTTCCTCGACTACCGTCGCCGGGCCGCCGCCGAGGCCGTCCGGCAGGACGAACGCCTGGCCCTGGCACGGGAGTTGCACGACGTGGTGGCCCACCACATCACCGGCATCGTGCTCCAGGCCCAGGCCGCCCGGATCGTCGGCCGCCGCCGACCGGAACGGCTGGACGACACCCTCGCGGACATCGAGACGGCGGGCAGCGAGGCCCTGGCCGCCATGCGCCGGGTGGTCGGCCTGCTGCGCGACCGCCAGGACGCGGCCGGTACCGCCCCGACCACCGTGGGCGCCGAACAACTCGCGGAGCTGGTGCGCCAGTTCGAGGAGCGCGGGCCGGACGTCCGGCTGCGCCTACCGGCCGACCAGGCCGACTGGCCGCCGGAGCTGACCACCACCGTCTACCGGATCGTCCAGGAGTCGCTGACCAACATCTCCCGGCACGCCGTCCACGCCCGGTCCGCCGGCGTCGACGTCGCCCGGGACGGTCACGGCATCACCATCGCCGTTACCGACGACGCCGCGCCCGCCCGCCACCTGCACCAGGGCGGCTTCGGCCAGCACGGCGGCTTCGGCCTGATCGGCATGCGCGAGCGGGTCGAGGCCCTCGGCGGCACCCTCGCCGCCGGTCCGAGGCCCGGATCCGGCTGGTCGGTGCACGCCAGCCTGCCCTTCCCGGCCGAGGAGCGGCGATGACGATCAAAGTCCTGCTCGCCGACGACCAGGCCATGGTCCGCGGCGGCCTGCGGCTGATCCTGGAGGACCAGGACGACATCACCGTCATCGGCGAGGCGGCCGACGGCGCCGAGGCGGTCGACCTGGCCCGGCGGCTGCGCCCGGACGTCTGCCTGGTCGACATCCGGATGCCCCGACTGGACGGCATCGCGGTGACCCGGGCGCTGGCCGGTCCCGGCGTCCCCGACCCGCTGCGCGTGGTCATCGTCACCACCTTCGACCTCGACGAGTACGTCTACGGCGCGTTGCGGGCCGGAGCGGTCGGCTTCGTGCTCAAGGACGCGGGCCCGGCGCTGCTCGCCGAGGCCGTCCGCGCGGCCAGCGGCGGCGACGCGCTGATCTCCCCGTCGATCACGCTGCGGCTGCTGCGCAGCCTGGCCCCGGCCCGGGGCGGCACCGCCGCCGAGCCCGCGCAGCCGCTCTCCGCCCGGGAGGTCGAGGTCGTCCGGGCGATCGCCCGGGGGCGCACCAACCAGGAGATCGGCGCCGGCCTGTTCATCTCGGTGAGCACGGTCAAGAGCCATCTGGCGACCATCCAGGGCAAGTTGCGGGTACGCAACCGGGTCGAGATCGCGGCCTGGGCCTGGGAGAGCCGCCTGATGGACGGTGCCTGAGGAGCGGCGCCCGAGTTGTGGCGCCCGAGGAGCGGCAGCCGAGTTGTGGTGCCCGGCTTCAGGAGATGGCGCGGAGTCGGCCGCCGGGGCGGTGCCGCAGCTGCTCGACGGCCTGCGCGGTCTGCTCGTCGGCCGCCAGGAAGACCACCAACTGCTGATCGTCCGTGGGTAGTTCCAGCGTCTCGCGAAGCAGTCGCAGCTCCGGTCCGGCCGGGTGGCGCAGCCGCAGCACCCCGCGTGGCGGGACCACGTGGCGGTTCAGCCGACGGGTGAAGTCGGGGCCCGCGACCGTGGCGAGCTCGGTGCTCAGCCACTCCGAGTTCTCGATCGAGGGACCGAGCCACAGGTCGAAGGCCTGCTCGTCGGCGATCGCGTCCCAGTCGGCGAAGAACGCCCGGGCGCGGGGATCGGTGAAGACGTAGCGGGTGAGGTTCGGCCGCTCGGTGTCCAGCAGCCCGGTGCCGCTGGTCACCGACTCGAAGCCGCTGCTGCGGGCGAGGACGTCGCCCAGCCGGTTGGAGACCACGGCGATGCCCGGTTCGAGCAGCCGCAGCGTCCGCAGGACGTTCCCCCGCACCTCCCGGCGCGGCGGCGAGGGCCGGGTGTGCGCGATGCACTCGCCACCGGTGATCTTCGCGAGGTAGCGCAGATGGCCGCGCTCGGCCGGGTCCAGGCTGAGCGCGTCGGCGAGCGCGTTCACCACCGGTACCGACGGATTGCGGTCGCGGCCCTGCTCGATCCGGGTCAGGTACTCGACGCTGACCCCGGCCCGCGCGGCGAGGTCGGACCGCCGCAGCCCCGGCGAGCGGCGGCGACCACGATCCGGCAGTCCCAGTGACTCCGGCTGGATGCTGTCGCGCTTGGCCCGGATGAAATCCCCCAGTGGCGTACCCATACCGCGAGAGTAGTTCGGCGGTCCGTGGCGCGTGCAGGGCGCAGCGTGGCCCTGCGGGGGCCAGCCTGCGCCCGGTCTGGTCGCGGTCGGCGGCGCGGCCCAGGGTGGTGGGCATGGAGAACAAGCAGCAGCTACTGATCATCGTCGGCAGCGTCCGTGAGGGACGGTTCGGCCCGGTCGTGGCCGCCTGGGTCGCCGAACAGGCCCGGCAGCACGGCGGTTTCGAGGTGAGCGTGCTGGACCTGGCCGGGATCGACATCCCGCTGGAACTGCCCGCGGCGTCACCGAAGTACGCCGGGGACGCCTACCCCCGTCCGGCCGGGATGGCGCCGCTGACCTCGGCGCTGGCGGAGGCCGACGCCTTCGTCGTGGTCACCCCGGAGTACAACCACAGCTACCCCGCCTCGCTGAAGGCCGCCATCGACTGGCACTTCACCCAGTGGACCGCCAAGCCGGTCGCCTTCGTCAGCTACGGCGGCGCGGCCGGTGGCCGCCACGCGGTGCTGCACCTGGAGAACGTGCTGACCGAGTTGCACGCGGTGACCATCCGGGACGGGCTGGCCTTCCCGAACTACTTCACCGCGTGGCAGGACGGGCGTCCGCTGGACCGGACGGCCCCGGCGTACGCCAAGACCGTACTGGACCAACTGGCTTGGTGGTCCCGTGCGTTGAGCGCCGCCCGGGCGGCCGGTCCGTACCCGGCCTAGCCGTCCCGGGCGCCGCCGCGCCGGGGCGGTGCTCAGCTCAGCGTCTTCAGCGCCGACGCGTCGTACGGCTGTAGCTGCTCGAAGCGGCCACCCAGGACCTTCGCCGCCCACTCCGGGTCCTGGAGCAGTGCCCGGCCGACGGCGACCAGGTCGAACTCGTCCCGCTCCAGCCGGTCCAGGAGGTTGCCGAGATCCCTGACCGGGGAGCCCTCGCCCGTCTCGAAGCCGCGGAGGAAGTCCCCGTCCAGGCCGACCGAGCCGACGGTGATGGTGGGCCGACCGGTGAGCTTCTTCGTCCAGCCCGCCAGGTTCAGCTCCGAGCCCTCGAACTCCGGCAGCCAGTAGCGGCGGGTGGAGGCGTGGAAGGCGTCGACCCCGGCCTCGGCGAGCGGCGCCAGGATCGCCTCCAGCTCCGCCGGGGACTCGGCCAGCCGCGCGTCGTAGGCGCCCAACTTCCACTGCGAGTAGCGGAACAGCACCGGGAACGCGGGCGAGACCACCGCGCGGACCGCCGCCACGATCTCCGCCGCGAACCTGGTCCGGCGCACCGGGTCGCCGCCGAAGGCGTCGGTACGCCGGTTCGTGCCGGACCACAGGAACTGGTCGAGCAGGTAGCCGTGGGCGCCGTGCAGCTCCACGCCGTCGAAGCCGACGCGCTCGGCGGCCGCCGCGGCCTCGGCGAAGGAACCGATCACGTCGTCCAGGTCGCGCTGGGTCATCGCCCGGCCGGTGCCCTCGGTGCCGTCCGGGTGGATGCCGGAGGGACCCACCGCGGGCGCCTCCGGGTACGGCGGCTGGCCCTGCTGGCGCACCGTGCCGATGTGCCACAGCTGCGGCACGATCGTGCCGCCCGCCGCGTGCACGGACTCGGCCACCCGGGCCCACCCGGCCAGCTGCTCCTCACCGTGGAACCGCGGCACCCGGTCGCTCGCCCCGGCCGACTCGTGGCCGACGTAGGTCCCCTCGGTGACGATCAGGCCCACCCCGGCGGCGGCGCGCCGGGCGTAGTACGACCGCACGTCCTCCCCGGGGACGCCGCCGGGGGAGAAGCTGCGGGTCATCGGAGCCATCACGATGCGGTTGGGCACGGTCAGGCCGTTCAGTGCGACCGGCCGGGACAGGATCTCGGCCGCGCGGGAGGCGTGGGACGCAGGGACGGTCACGGGGACTCCTCGTAGGTGTACCAGTCGGTGGCGGTGTGCGCATGGCACGCGCCCAGCTTCCAACCATGACGGCGGGCCGGACATTTCGTCCGCCCGGCGGCCCGCCCTGTGATCCCGGACACGCGCCCGGCCGCTCCGCCGCGTACGCTCGGCTGACCGAATCCGTCCAGGACCGGGACCCGCACCCGGATCAGAACCCGCACCCGCACCCGGATCAGGAGCGGACACACGATGCCTCAGCCCCTCGTACCCGACACCGACCTGGTCGTCATCGGCGGCGGCCCGGCCGGCTGCGCGGCGGCGGTCATGGCCGCCAGCGTCGGCCTGCGCTCGGTACTCGTCGAGCCGCGGGCCCTCGGCCACACGCTGCGCCGGATCCCCGCGCTGGAGAACGTGCTCGGGTTCTCCTCCGGCCCCGACTACGCCGACGCGCTCGCCGCCGACGTCCGCCGCGCCGCCCGCTGCGAGGTGCTGCTCGGCGCGAGCGCGGACCGGCTGGACGCCGCCGACGACCACGTCACGGTCCACCTGGCCGGATCCGGGCGCACCCTCACCGGGCGGTTCGCCGTGGTCGCCACCGGCGTACGGGACGCCCGGCCCGACGAGGCGGACTGGATCACCGGGGCGGACCCCCGGTCCGCCCCGCTCTGGCAGGCGGACGCCGGCTCCCTGGCCGACCGGACCACCCTCGTCCTGGGCGCCGACCGGCCCCTCGGCACGCTGCTGCGCGGCCACCCGGAGGCCCCGCTGCGGCTGGTCGTGCCGTACCCGGAAGCCGACGCCTACAAGACCGACGAGGTCCGCGACGACCCCCGGGTCACCCTGGTCCCGGTGCGCTCGCTCGCCCTGTCCGCGCGGCCCGGCGGCGGCGTGCTGGCCGAGGCGACCACCCCGGACGGCCGGACCGGGCAGCGGCTTCCGGCAGCCGACGCGGTGTTCGTCAACCTCGGCTGCCGCCCCTCGACCCTCCCCGGCCTGCGGACCGCCCCCGACGACGGCTACTGCCCGCCGGACCGGCAGCACCCCCGGGTGCTGACCGCCGGAGACCTCCGCTCCGCCCGAGCCCAGCGGATCATGACCGCCACCGGCTCCGGCGCCGAGGCGGCGCTACGCGCCTACTACGCCACCCGCCTCGACAGCTGACCCGCCCGGCGCCGGGCCAGCGCCGGGCCAGCGGCGGGTCGGCGCCGGGTCGGCGCCGGGTCAGCGGCGGGGCAGGAGCGGGACAGCGGCGGCGGGCGGCGGATCACGGCCGTTGTGGCCGATCCGTGCACGGGAGCGGCCGTTGCGGCGGATTCATGCGGTGCGGGGTCATCGGCGCCCGGGTTGGCCATCATGTCCGCCACCCCACAGCACCACCCCGGCCCCGCCTCATCCGACGCAAGGACGCGCCCGTGACCCCGCCCCCGGCCTCGCCCACCCCGCCGCGCCGCACCTCCGCGGGGGCGCGCACCGTCCCCGTCGTCGCCCTGCTGGTCCTGGTGGAGTTCTGCAGCGGGATCCTCCAGGGCGGCTTCCCGATCCTGCTGCCGCACCTCCGCGACAGCCTGCATCTGGGCGCGGGCACGGTCAGCCTCGCCCTCGGCGTCGAGTTCCTGGTCTCCGGGGTGGCCCTGCCGGTCACCTCGCGCCTCGGCGACCTGCACGGACACCGGCTCTGGCTGCGGATCACGGTCGCGCTCACGCTGGCCGGCTACCTGCTGTCGGCCGCGGCGGCGGTGGCCGGGTCGCTGCCCCTGCTGCTGCTCGGCCGGGCACTGGCCGGATTCCTGTCCTGCTGGCTGCCGTTGGAGTTCGCCATCATCAGGGACCGGATGGGTGAGCGGCGCGGAGGGCGGGCGGTGGGCCTGCTGGTCGGCTCGCTCACGCTCGGCAGCACCCTGGGCGCCCTGGTCGTCGGCGGACTCAGCGGCGCCGGGGCCGGTCCGCAGCCGCTGCTCTGGGGCCTGGCCGCGCTCCCGGCGCTGGCCCTGCCGGTGGTCTGGTTCCTGGTCCCGGAATCGTCGGTGCGCGCACCCGGCGGCATCGACTGGAGCGGGGTGGCGCTGCTCTCGCTCGGCCTCACCCTGCTGCTGGGGGCCCTCGGCGGCGGCGCTCCGATCGGGGCCGCGGTGGCGCTGTTCGCGGTGGGCGCGCTGCTGCTCGCGCTGTTCGTCCGTCAGGAGCTGCGCAGCACCCGACCCATGGTCGATGTCAGGCTGCTGGCCCGACGGGCCACCGCGCCCGTCTTCGCGCTGAGCTTCCTGCTCGGCTGCGCCCTCTACGGCGCCCAGGGCCCGATGCTGACCTTCGAGGCAGCCACGCGCGCCGACGACGGGTACGGCCTGGGGGTCTCCACGCTCGGCCTGGGCCTGCTGGCACTGCCGCCGACCCTGGGCGCCATGGCCGGTGCGATCACGGCCGACCGGCTGGCCCGCCGCTTCGGCTTCCGCCCGATCCTGACCCTGGCCTTCGCGGTGTGCACGCTGGGCTACGGCTCGGTCGCGCTGGCCCACGGCGTCGCCTGGCAGATCGCGGTACCCGGGGCGGTGTCCGGCTACGGCGCCGGGATCGGCCTCAGCCTGCTGCCGAGCCTGCTGATGCGGCGGATGCCGGCCGATCGCACCGGAATCGGCACCGGGATCTACAACACCCTCAAGTCCCTGGCCGGAGCCTTCGCCGGGGCCGGTGCGGCGGCGTTGCTGGACCACTGGGTGCTGCGCCACGGCGTCCCCACCGAGGGCGCCTACGTCGCGGTCTGGACCTGCTGCGCGCTGCTGTGCGCGCTGGGTGTCCCGGTCGCCCTGGCGCTGCGCGGCGAGGGCCCGGCGGCGCTGTCCGCGGCCGAGCCGTTGGCGACCGGCACCGCCGCCGCCCGGCCGTGACGTCACCGTGGCCCCTGCCCGGCCGACGGCGGCCCGCGACTGACACCCTCGCCGGTAGCAGCACCGCCCGCGGCAGCACGCCGCGCCCCCAACCCGCCCGGAGGACCGCATGACCCAGCCCCCCGCCAGCAGCGCCACCCCCGGTCCGGACGCCTGGACGGTGGTCGGTGACCTGGTGGCCTGGCTCAACGAGAGCAACGGCGCCGGGCCGCAGGAGACCGCGCTGCGGCTGCTCAAGGTCACCGAGGAGTCGGGCGAGGTCGCCCAGGCCTACATCGGCCTGACCGGCCAGAACCCCCGCAAGGGCGTGACCCACACCCCCGCGGACGTGGCCGGGGAGCTGTGCGACGTGATCGTGGCCGCGATGGTCGCCCTGCACTCCTTCACCGACCAGCCCGCCCGCCTGCTCACCGACAAGCTCACCGCCATCGAGCACCGCTCCCGGGCCTTCCGCGAGCACACCGCGGCCGACCCGGACGGCGGCGCCGACGGGTCCACCGGGTGACGGTACCGACGCCGGGCTCGGCGGCCCCGGGCTCGGCGGGTGCCCCGGACCAGCAGGGTCGGGCAGCGGACGCGCAGCCAGTCCGAGGTGGTCGAGCAGGGCCGCCACACCGCCGACGTAGCCACCGCGCTCGTAGTCGGCGGCCCGGTCGGACTCGCCGTGCCCGGGCTGGTCCAGCGCGATCACCCGCCACCCCGCGCCGAGCCGCTCGGCCAGCGGCGCGAAGTCCGCGCCCTCGCTGAAATGCCCGTGCAGCGCGATCAGTTCCGGACCGGCACCGCCGAAGTCGACGTAGCGGAGCCGCCGCCCGGCCACCTGGAAACCGCCCCGCACCGCGTCACCCATGGCGCTGGAGCCTACGCGTCCATGCCCAGCGCCCGGCGGGTCGACGGATCCGCCGGATAGCGCGCGACCAGGTGCAGTTCCGGGTCCTCCGCCGCGATCAGCTTCGCCTGCCGGAACGTCAGCGGCCCCAGCCGTGGATGGTCGAAGCACTTGAGCGCCGGGGTGAAGGCCGCCACGTCGTGGCGCTCCCAGCGTTCGGCGAAGCCGGGGTCGGCGCCGGAGACGTCCTCGACGATCTCGTCGAAGCGCGGGTCGCCCGGATGGCGGTCGGCGGAGGCGCGGAACTGGGCCAGGATCGCCCACGATTCGGCCTCCCAGTTCCTCAGGACCGTACGCATCGACTGGCAGCCGAAGTACAGCCAGAGCATGTTGCGGCGCCGCACCGGGGTTTCGTCGAGGCCGCCGTAGATGGCCGCCTCGGCATCGTTGTGGGCGAGGATGTCCCAGTGCCGGTCCAGCAGGCAGGCCGGGTTCGGCGCCAACGCGGCCACGGTGGCCCGGAGATGGTCGCCCACCGCGGGGCACCCCGTGGCCGCCGGCCGCGGACCGGAGTCGCTCTCCCCGGCGAGGTCGAAGACGTGCCGCCGCTCCGCCCGGGTCAGCCGCAGCGTGCCGGCCAGCGCGTCGAGTACCTGGCCGGAGGCCGCGATCGGACGTCCCTGCTCCAGCCACGAGTACCAGGACACGCTCACGCCCGACAGCGAGGCGACCTCCTCCCGGCGCAGCCCGGGCGTCCTGCGCCGGGGACCGCCGACCAGGCCGACGTCGCCCGGGGTGAGGCGCTCGCGCCGCGAGCGCAGGAAGGCGCCGAGCGCGGCGCGGCGCTGAGCTTCGCGGTCATCCATGATGGGCCCAAGAATACGGCCGCGGGCGATCACCGCTCAGCCTGTTACCGCTACTCCCAGGATGATCCGTCAGCGGCTGGCCCCCGGAACGGGCCTCCGGCGCAGCCACGATGGGGTCATGACCACAGTCAGTCGGCCGGTCGAGCCGACCGCTCTCCCGGAGACCCGGGTCCCGCTCCCGCTCACCGCCGCCGCCTTCACCGCCAACTTCGACCGGTTCGCCATGGCGCCGATCCTGGTGACCGTCGCCGCCGCCCTGCGCGTCCCGCTGACCTCGGCAGTGGCCCTGGCCGGCGGGTACGCCCTCGCCTACGGCCTGTCGCAGCCGGTCTGGGGCGTGCTGTCGGACCGGATCGGGCGGCTGCGCGTGATCCGCGCCGCGCTGACCCTCGCGGCGCTGGCCGGGCTGGCCTCGGCGCTGGCGCCGAACCTGGCCGTACTCGCCGCACTGCGCATCCTGACCGGCTTCGCCTTCGGCGCGGTGGTGCCCTCCTCGCTCAGCTTCGTCGGCGACTCGGTGAAGCCACAGCGCCGGCAGGCCGCCCTCGCCGACCTGATGGCGGCGCTCGGACTCGGCAGCGGACTGGCGGCCCTGGTCGCCGGGGCGATCGGGAACTGGCTGAGCTGGCGGCTGGTGTTCGTGGTCCCGGCGATGGCGGCGGCGACGGCCGCCGTCCTGCTCCGCGGTGTCGCCGAACCGGAGCGCGCCCCGGTCGGCAGGCTGGTGACGCAACTGGCGACGGTGCTGCGGGCCCGGTTCGGCCACGTGGTCATGGCGCTCGGCGTGGTCGAGGGGGCGGTCCTGCTCGGCGGCCTGACCTTCGTCGCCCCGGCCCTGCAGCACCGCGGCCTCTCCGGGGCCGCGGCCGGTGCGATCACCGCCCTGTACGGCGCCGGGACGCTCGCGTTCACCCGCGCCGTCAAGGCACTGACGCGACGGGTCCCGCCGCACGGACTGGCCGCGATCGGCGGCGGATTCGTGGTGGTCGGGTACACGGCGGCGGCCGTGGCACCCGCCGTGTGGACCTACGCGCTGCTGGCCACGCTGCTGGGCGCGGGCTGGGCGTTCCTGCACTCGACGCTCCAGACGTGGGCGACGTCGGTGGTGCCCGAGGCGCGCGGGACGGCGGTCTCGTGCTACGTCGCCGCGCTGTTCGTCGGCAGCGCCATCGGGGCCGCGCTCGGCGGCGGGCCCGCCGACCACGCGCGGTTCGGCGCGATCTTCGGCCCGGCCGCCGCCGCGACCGTGCCGCTGACCGTCGCGGTGGTCGTCGCCCGGCGCCGCTTCACCGCCCACGGCTGACGCCGCACCCGCCCGCCCGCCGACGCCGACCCGCCGACCCGCCGACCGTGCCGCACCACCCGCGCCATCCTCCCGGACCGAAAGGCGACCATGCCGACCACGACCACCCCGCCGAACCAGACCCCCCTGGACCAACCCCCGCTGAGCCGGACCCCCTTGAGTCAAACCCCGCTGAGCCAAACCCCGCTGAACCACTACACGTTGGCGGAGCTGCGCCGCCGCCGCAGCGTCAAGTGGACCGAGTTCCCGCCGGACGTCCTGCCGATGCGCATCGCCGAGATGGACACGCCGCTGGCCGAGCCGATCGCCGAGGCGCTGACCCGCGCGGTGTCCGACGGTGACACCGGCTACGCCACACCAGGCCGCCTGCCCGCGCTCTTCGCCGCCTTCGCCGGACGCCGCTACGGCTGGCACCCCGACCCGTCCGCCATCCGACTGGTCCCCGACGTGATGACCGGCATCACCGAGGTCCTGCGCCTGGTCACCGAACCCGGCGACGCCATCGTGCTGAACACCCCCGGCTACCCGCCCTACTTCTCGCAGTTGGCGCGGCTCGGCCTGCGGCTGGTGACCACCCCGCTGGCCTCCGGTCCGCAGGGCTACCGGCTCGACCTGGACCGGCTGGAACGCGACTTCGCGGCCGGGGCGAAGGCGTTCCTGCTGGGCAACCCGCACAACCCGACCGGGACCGTGTTCACCCGGGACGAGCTGTCCGCCGTCGCCGACCTCGCCGAACGCCACGACGTCCGGATCGTCGTCGACGAGATCCTCGCGCCACTGGTCCACCCCGACCGCCGCCACCTCCCGTTCCCGTCCCTGGACCGGCCCGCCGCCGCCCGCTCGGTCAGCCTGGTGTCGGCCTCCAAGGCGTGGAACCTCCCCGGACTCAAGGCCGCGCTGGCGGTACCGGGACCCGACGCGCGCGCGACGCTCGCCGAGCTGGACGCGGAACTCGACGAAGCCGCCGGGCTGTTCGGGGTCCTCGCCGCCGAGGCCGCGTTCGCCGACGGCGAGCGCTGGCTGGACGAGCTGCTCCAGGCGCTGGACGGCAACCGGAGGCTGCTCGCCGACGAGCTGGCCCGCCGACTCCCCGACGTCGGCCACCGGCCCCCCGACGCGGGCTTCACCGCCTGGCTCGACTTCCGCGCGTTCGACCTGCCCGAGGACCCGGCCGAACGGTTCCTGCGCCGGGCCAGGGTCGGTGTCTCCTCGGGACTCCGGTTCAGCCCGGACCGACAGGCCGCCGAGCCCGGGTCCGGGCACGGATTCGTCCGGCTCAACTTCGCCACCCGTCCGGACCTGCTGGTCGAGGCCGTCCAGCGGATGGCCGCGGCGGTGTCCACCGCGGACGGGTCCGACGGCGCCCAGCGTCCGCGGTCCGACGGCGCCCAGCGTCCGCCGTCCGGCGGCAGTCTGCGGCAGCAGGCCCTGGGCGGCGATCCGGACTGGCCGACGATGACCGCCGCGGACCTGGCCGCCTACCGCGACGCGGAGAACCGCAGGCGGGCGTCGCCCGAGATACGGACGATCACCGGGACGCCGGATCCCGGTGCCGCGATCGAGTGGCAGGAACTGGCCCTTCCCGGCCGCAGCCTGCCGGTCCGCACCTACCGGCCGACCCCCGGGTCCGGCAGCGGCCCGGCCGACCGGGCCCTACCGCTGGTGCTCCACGTCCACGGCGGAGGGTTCGTGGGCACGGCGGTGCAGAGCGACTGGGTCAACAGCCGACTCGCCACCCGCCTGCCCGCGCTCGTGGTGTCGGTCGAACACCGCCTCCTCGCCCCGGACACGCCGCTGTCGGCCGCTGTCGACGACGGTTGGGACGCGCTCCAGCACCTGCTGCGGCACGCGGCCGCCTGGGGCATCGACCCGACCCGCACCGCCGTCCTCGGCGAGAGCTGCGGCGGACTGATCGCCGCCCTGGCCGCTGTTCGGGCCAAGGCGTCCGGACTGCGGCTGCGGGCGCAGGTACTGGTCAACCCCGTCGTCGACGTGACCGACTCGATGCTCGACCACGCCTCGGCCCGTCGGCACGCCGACAGCGCGACCCTCACCGTGCCGCAACTACGGCTGCTCCACCGGCTCGCCGCCCCCTCGGGCACCGATGCCCGGGCGCTCTCGCCGCTGTACGCCGACGACCTCACCGACCTCGCCCCGGCCCTGGTGGTGGTGCCGACCCACGACCCACTCGCCGACCACGGCCGCCGCTACACCGAACGCCTGCGCGCGGCCGGAACCCCCGCGCGGGCGAGCGAGTACCCCGGCGCCACCCACGCCTTCCTCAGCATGCCGGGTGTCGTACCCGAGGCCGAGACCGCGGGGTCGGAGATCGTCGACTTCCTCCGAGGCGCCCTGGCCGACCCCGGACACCCGATCACGGAGCGGTGAGCGGGACGCCTCCCCAGCGGGACCTGGCTCCGGACGCACCCTCGGCCCTCCGGGAACAGGCGGTGGGGCCCGACCGCGACGCGGTCGGGCCCCACGGCGGCCTACGGGTTGGTGCCCGGGGCGACGTAACCCTCGCCGATCTCGTTCATGGACTCCGGGACGCAGCTCGGCACCTGGCGCACCACCGACATCTGCAGCGTGCCGACCGACCCGTCCGGCGCCGTCGTCGGCACGAACAGCAGGTGCTCGCCCCGGGGAACGGCACTCGGCCTGATCAGGGTGTAGTGCCCGTTGAGCCCGCTGTCAGGGGCGGGCTGCGGAAGCGCCTTCCACGCGGCCTCGCTGTCGTCGGTGAGGACGGTGGCGTGGCACGAGGCCGAGAAGCCCATCACCACCGCCGGAATACCCGCCTGGCGCAGAGCGGCCCGCAACCCGGGAATGCCCTTGGCGTTCATCACCTCCACCGCGATCGTGCCGTCCGAGGTGGACTTCAGCACGTAGTCGGTGGTGACGATGTCGATGCTGCTGCTGCTGCTCTTGGCGTGGGGCGCGGCCGACGGACCGGCGACGGGCTGCTTGGCGTGCGGCCCGCCGGCCAGCGGCACGGCCACGGCCACGGCCACGGCGGCCGCGACCGCCCCCAGCGCGAAGGTCAGCCGACGGCGCGGGGCGCGGGCCCGCACCCGGTACCCGGTCGGGTCGGCCAGCGTGGTCGCGCGGGCCTGGAGCTCGTCCGCGAGCTGCTGCTTGAAGTGCAGAGGGGCGTTCACTGAGCGGCCTCCAGAATGGCGTCGCGGGAGTGGGAGTGGGCCTGCTCGGCAGCTCGCAGGGCCTTGCGGGCCCGGTGCAGCCGGACCCGGGCGGAGGTCGAGCTGATGCCCAGCGCCTGCGCGGCCTCGCGGGTGGTCAGCCCGTCGAGGGCGACCAGGTCCAGCACCTCGCGCAGCGGCTCGGACAGCGCCGCGTGGGCCGCCGCGAGCTGCCGGGCGGCGCGGGAGGCGTCGATCCGTCCCTCGATCGCGCTGACGTCCTGGTCGTCCAGCAGCCGCCGACCGGTGATCCGGGCGACCGCGTGCTGTTCGCGGGCACTGCCCCGGAAGTGCGCGGAGATGACGTTGCGGGAGATGCCGTACAGCCAGGCGACGGGCGCGCCGCGCCGGGCGTCGTAGGTGTCCACGCCCTCCAACGCGGCCACGAAGATGTCCGCGGTGAGGTCGGCGGCCAGGTGCGGGCTGTCGACACGACGGGTGACGAAGCCGAGCACGGCATCGAACTGCTGCTCGTAGAACATGGCGAACCCGGCGGGGTCGCGCACGGGTGGTGCGGTCGGATGCTCCGCTGGCACGGATGGCTCCTTGGGGCAGGTCGGGCGTGTGGTGCCTTACATCTCTACTTGGCCGCAGCCCCCCGAAGTGTTACCTCGCCCCCCACGGCCGCGCCCCCAGTACCGCACCGGACCGGGCCGAATGTCGATTCCGAGGCGATCCAGAGATCCAGGCCGACGCCCCCAGGCTGTTCGGCAGCTACGACTCGGCCTTCCACATCTGGTTGGGCGAGCGGACGGCGACCCGGGCCCTTGCGCTGCCTACCGCGTACGGGACCGAGTCGGTGGAGGTCCGGCTGAACTGGTGGGTCGATGACCCGGTCTGGGTGGTCAGTGCCGGGATGACTCACGGCTGGGAGGCCGTCCGCGCGGATCTGGACCAGCGGCTGCACCGGCTGGAGCGAGAGCAGGCGGTCGCGGGGATGGTGCTCGGCCCCGAGGATGTGCTCTCTGCCATCGGGGACGCCGCCCTGAGCGCTTCCGGCTTTGCCTACCGCATCACCGGTGTCCAGACCCGTCGGATGGACGGCGAATTGCGACTCGGTCAGGCCGGTGCCGCCGGATTGCCGTACTCCTGGACGTCCAACCGACGCGAGGAGTACGACTTCTGCCTGCGGGCCGTGCGCAGCGGCCCGCTCTCGCTCGCCGCGCTGTGGCTGCAACGACACCCTGATCAGGTGAGTCAGGTACTCGACTGGTCGTTGCGCAACCAGGAGCTTCTGCGTGGGCCGATCCGCTGGCAGGATGAGATGGCCGGGATGCTGGCCGAGCTGCCGCCGGAAATGCAACAGGAACTCACCGAAGTACTGAGGAAACGGCTGGTTGCTCTGGGCCAGCAGATCCCGGGTGCCCCGGCTGCGGACGCCGATCGCAGCTTCCGGCCGCCTCGTGATGAGGCATGGTGGACGGCCGCCGGGCAGCCCGGTCGGGCCTGAGCGCCGGTGCGCGATTCGAACGAGCGTAGGGCGTCGCCACGGCCACGGCCGCGCTACTAGCGGCCGCCGCTCTGGCCTCGACGCTCGCTCTCGCCTCGACGCTCGCTCTCGCGGCTGCCGGGACAGCCGCGGCCGAGCAGCCGTCCCAGGGCAACGGGCCGTCCGTCACCATCACCGGTCCTACTGGGCTCCAGGTCGGTGGCTCCTGGGGTGAGTGGACGATCCAGGCGAAGAACCCGGGTGCCGTTAAGGACAGCACGGACCGGATGATGTTCGAGGCCGGTTCAGGTGATGACACCCGGCAAATACAGTTCGACTACCGTCCGGGGACCACGGGCGCATGGAGGCCGATGCCGCTCAAGTGGACCCAGATAAGCAGCAACCCGAGCTTCCCGCTCTACGACGGCTCCTTCTACTTCGATGGTGGCGCCGTCCTGGGCCTTGCCCCGCACGGCACCAGGACCTTCCAGATGCTGGCCCGCCGCGTGGCAACCTCGGCAGAGACGCAGCCCTTCGACGCCGATCTCACCGCCGGGCTGACGCCCGACCTCCACGCGGATCAGGACGGGAACCTCACCGCGAGGGCGGACATCAGCGTCGCGCCCCTCGGTTTGAGCACGGAGATCAGCGGGCTACCGACGAACATCCCCGCCGACGGCAAGCCTCTGCGTCTGACAGTGGCTCAGGCCCCCTGTTCGTCCGCGGGGCCGCAACCGGGAGCAGGCACGCAGAGGGTCCGCGCCGTCCAACGGTGCGGGCCCTCTGGCCTGTAGAGGATGCGAGATCCGAACGCGCCGCATCGCCTGGACCGGCGCCGGACCCGCCGAAAGCCCCGCAGTGCGGCGGGCGGGGAGGACATCTGCAGGGATCACATCTGGCCAACCTCGGATCATCACCCGATGATATGGCGTAAATCTTCTTGACTTGCGCTCAAATTCGGTGGAAACCTGCACTCTCGAAGCCAGAAAGCCCCAAAACTCCGCCGGGTATCGCCGACTGTGGACGTATCCCTCCGTCGTCCATGCATTCCGGCGCGTGCTGTCCGCCACGCGCCGCGTACCGCATCCCACGACCACGGAAGCTGGCATATGTTCTCGACATCCCTCCCCCGACGATGGGTGGCGCTCGCTGCTGCCTTCATGCTGACGGCAGCGCTCGCCATCCTCGCGTTCAGCGCCGCGCCCGCGCGCGCGGCCACGGTCGAGCCCTGCGACATCTACGCCTCGGGCGGCACTCCGTGCCAGGCGGCCTACAGCACCACCCGGTCGCTGTTCGAGGCGTACGACGGGCCGCTCTACCAGGTCCAGCGCGCCTCCGACTCGACCTACCTCAGTGTCGGCCTGGAGTCGACCGGCGGGGTCGTCAACGTGGCGCCCGAGAACGCGTTCTGCGCCGGGACGACGTGCACCATCACCGAGCTGTACGACCAGTCCAGCAACGCCAACAACATGCCGATCTCGCCGGGTACTTCCTGCTCGGGCTGCAGTGGCGGGAACGCGGGCCCCGGCCCCGGCGGCGCGGACATCGGTGCCCCCGCCGAGGCGCTGCCGGTGTACGTCGACGGCCAGCCGGCGTACGGGATCGACTTCGACAAGATGGGTGTCGGCTACCGCGACAACGCCGCCCGTAACCTGCCCACCGGATCCGAGGCCGACGGCCTGTACGAGGTCACCTCCTCCAACCTCACCGACAGCAGCTGCTGCTTCGACTTCGGTCAGGGCGAGGCCAACGACTCCGACGACGGCAACGCGACCATGAACGCGATCTACTACGGCACGGACTGCTGGACCGGCAACTGCACCGGCCCCGGTCCCTGGGTCGGCGCCGACATAGAGAACGGCATGTACTTCAGCAATACCGGGGCGAACCCGACGGCCTACCCGAGCGAGAACGGCACGTTCCTCAGCGCGTGGGAGGAGAACAACGGCTCGACCAACATGACCTTGCAGTACGGCAACGGCCAGTCGGGCGGTCTCATCCAGACCTATTCGGGGGCGCTGCCGAGCGGCTACAACCCGATGAAGACCCAGAGCTCCATCGAGCTCGGCACCGGCGGCGACAACACGAGCCTGGGCGACGGACAGTTCTTCGAAGCCGCCGACGTCTCCGGTTTCCCGTCCCAGGCCACCCAGAGCGCGGTGCAGGCGAACATCGTCGCCGCCGGGTACAGCCTCACCCCGGCGGGCGAGGCCCCCTACGGTGGCACCGCCGCCGAGGTGCCCGGCACCGTACAGGCCGCCAACTACGACACCGGCGGACCGGGCGTGGCCTACAACGTCGCCTCGACGAACGGCACGGCCGACAGCTACCGCAGCGACGGGGTCGACCTGGAGGCGACCGGCGACACCACCGGTACGACCGGCACGGGCGCGGGCTACGACCTGGGCTGGACGGGCAGCGGGCAGTCGTTCCGGTACACGGTCAACGCGGCCGGTGCCGGTACCTACACGGTGGGTCTGCGGGTCGCCTCTCCCAACGGCGTCACCGACGCCCTGCACCTCGCGAACCTCTCGGGCACCAACCTGTCCGGTGACATCAGCATCCCCGCCACCGGGGGCTGGCAGAACTGGACCACGGTGAATGCCACCGTCACCCTGCCCGCGGGCACCCAGACACTGGTCGTGGACCAGGACAACGGCGGTTGGAACATCCACTCCATGAACTTCGCCGCCTCCGGCGTCACCTCCTCCTGGTTCGAGGTGGTCAACCAGGCATCGGGCCTGTGCGCGAGTGCCGCCGGGGGTTCGACCGCCAACGGCACCGCCGTGGAGCAGTTGGCCTGCACCGGCGCGGCCAGCCAGCTGTGGAAGTTCGTACCGACCTCGGTCAGCGGGAACTACGACGTGGTCAACGACAACGCCCAGTCCGAGGACGAGACCTGGAACATCACCGGCGGCGTGGGGGCCACCGCCCCGGGGGACACACTGCAGACCTGGAACTACGGCGGGACCGGCAACACCAACGCCCTGTTCGCCGCCCAACTCGGCTCCTCGGGCTACTACACCTTCGTGGCCGACAACTCGGGCCTGTGCCTGGCCGCCCCATCCACCAGCAGCGGAGCCCAACTCGACCAGAACACCTGCAACAGCAGCACAGCCCAGGCGTTCAGCCTGGTGCCCAACTCCGGTATCGACACCTCGTCGTGGTTCGAGGTGGTGAACGAGGGCTCCGGCCTGTGCGCGAGCGCCGCCGGGGGTTCGACCGCCAACGGCACCGCCGTGGAGCAGTTGGCCTGCACCGGCGCGACCAGCCAGCTGTGGAAGTTCGTACCGACCTCGGTCAGCGGGAACTATCAGGTACTCAACGACAACGCCCAGTCGGAGGGCGAGAGTTGGAACATCACCGGGGGAGTGGGGGCCACCGCCCCGGGGGCCGCGCTGGAAACCTGGAACTACGGCGGGACCGGCAACACCAACGCG
Organism: Streptacidiphilus sp. P02-A3a; assembly: GCF_014084105.1. GTDB lineage: Bacteria > Actinomycetota > Actinomycetes > Streptomycetales > Streptomycetaceae > Streptacidiphilus. Next base: position 302,158 of record NZ_CP048289.1, read on the forward strand.
CTGTTCGCCGCGGGCCTGCAGTACTCCGGCTACTACTCCTTCGTCGCCGACAACTCCAGCCTGTGCCTGGGAGCTCCCGCCACCAGCGGCGGCGCTCAGCTCGGGCAGTACACCTGCGACGGAACCGCGTCCCAGGCGTTCAGCCTGGTGCCATGAGCGCAGGGCGGCCACCCGGTCCCGCAACGGCGGGACCAACCGGCAACGGGCAGTAGCTCCGGCCCCCGACCCCGGCCCCGCCGCGCGAGCGGCGGGGCCTCCTCGCGGCAGCCGCGCTGCGATCTGCGAGGCGGTGTGCGGCGTCCGGCCGGGGCGTGGGTCGCGGTCCGCCCTCGGCCACCATGCGGACCGGCGTCCGGTGGTGCCCGGGCTGCCCCAGGGCCTGCGTGACAACTCCCGCCGCGCCCGCGACGCCCAGCGCGCACGCTCGCCGCGTGCGCGATCGTCGGTAATCGTCGGCGATCGGACTGTGCTGAACCGGGGCGGACGCAAGGCGCTAGCGGGCCGCGCCGACGAAGGTGACCATAGCCAGTACCAGAAAAGCCACGATTCCGTAGCGGAACACCGATATGGCCGCCCGCAGATGACGATGGCGCTGGGAATGCTGGAGTATATCTGTCCACAGCTCCGCAGCCGCGTGCCTGATTACCTCGTCGTAGCTCAGCGCCGATACCTTGCTGACAAAGCTGCTGCTACCGTCGACGGCCTTCAGGGTGTCGCCCCAGTTGAAAAGGAAGCGCGATGGGATCTCGCCCGGATGAACCATCCGAGTGGTTTTGCGGGCGGCAATGGCGTCCACGCAGCTCCAGAGGCTGCGCAGGATCAGTCCGATGGTGATCGCCGCGATGACTGCGAAGCATATCGTCCAGACCGGATGGCGATCGGGTGGTGCGGTCTGTAAGTGGTAGTCGACCAGGAACGCGGAGCCGGCCATCAGCACGGAATTCGCGCTGAGCAGGACGGAAGCGCGGGTGGCCGTCGAGGCGCGGAGCCGGTCGTACCGGTCGATGTGCCACCGGGTGAGTTCGATCAGTTCCTCGACCGGGACCCGTCCGCCCCGCCGGGTTCTGGGGGGCGAGGCCTGACTGCCGGTCGTGGGGTGACCTCCCGCTGCACTCGTCACGGTGCCTCCTGCCCTTCGGTCATCGCCGACTGGTCGAGCTAGCCTAGGCCCATTGACGTGATCACGTAGCGGCTTCGTAGAAACCGGTATCGGCCCTGTGCCGAGGACGCGACAAGAGGGGCAAATGCCGCATATCTTTATCAACTACCGCCGGGAGACCGACGCCTACGCCGCCGCACTGCTGGACGAACTGCTTTCACACCGCCTCGGCCCGGATCATGTATTCCGGGCCGGCCGGTCCATTGCCCCGGGCGCCGACTACACCCTGGAGATCGCTCGCGCCATCGCCTCCTGCGACGCGATGCTGGTGGTGGTGGGACCGGGCTGGCACGAACGTATTGCGGCGCGGTACCCGGACCAGGAGGACTGGGTTCTCTACGAGATCGAGAAAGCCCTGGAGGAGCAGAAGGTCATCGTTCCGGTGCTGCTTTCCGGTACCCCCCGGATAAGGCCGGGAGATCTTCCCGATGTGGTGCTTCCGCTGGCTTCCTTCCAGTACCTCCGATTCGACTACCGCAATACGGCGCGGGATGCCGCCTATATGTGCGAACAGTTGGAGCGCCGGTTCCCGGCGCGGACCCTGCGCTCACGCCTGTCCGCCACCCTCACCCCCCACCGCCCCCGCCAGCGCTAGCCGGCGGGCCTCGGCGGACGTACCGTAGCCCTCCGCAGTGCCGTCAACGAGTACCTCTTCGACGGGGAGTCCGGTCAGCTCTTGTGCAGCACGATGATCGGGCCGTCCTCGGTGACTGTTCGGAAGCCCTCGGTGCGCAGCTTCGCCAGGTAGGGCGGGATGTCGGCGGGGCCGATCGGGCATTCCGGGTTGGTGGTGTCCACTGCGGCCCAGTCCCCCCGGTCGACATCGGACCCCACGAGGGTGACGGTGTCGCGGGATGCCAGGGGGATGACCAGATTGTTGGTCGCCCTGACCTCGACGCCGGAGGGTATGACGGCAAGGGCGGTGTGCACGTCGGCGACCCAGGAGGGTTTGGCGGTGAAGGCGTCGGCGGACATCCAGGCGTAGATCTGCCGGTGCCGGTCGATGTGGAGCGTCACGGCCAGCGAGCACAGGGCAAGGCAGGAGCCTGCCAGCACCGGGAGCCACTCGCGGTTGAGCCCGGGCAGGAAGCGGCGCAGCAGGCGGACGACGCGCTGGAGGCCGTCGACCGCGCCGATGAAGGTGATCGCCATCAGCGGCATGTCGTAGTAGAGGTCGTCCGACCATTCGGTGCTCCGCGAGGAGAGCATGCGGGTGACCATCATCGGCGCTCCCAGCAGGGCGATCGGCGACGCCAGGCACATGAACGCGACGGGTGCCAGCAGGTCCAGCCAGTCGTTGCGTTTGACCGGGTTGTCGAACAGCAGGTGCAGGCCGAGGCGCGGATGAGTGGCCAACTGCCGGATCAGCTGGTCCATGTTGTTCGCGTGCAGGTTGGCCGCGTAGTCGGCGGCGTAGGTGAAGCCGTCCGGGTTGTAGTGCGGGATGATCACGTCCACGGTGAGCAGGAACATCCCCACACCCCAGACGAACAGGGCGAGCGCGTGCCGCCATTTGCGGTTGATCAGCGCCCAGATGCCGAACATCGCGACCATGGCCCCCATGTCCTCCTTCACGAAGACACCGCAGGCGATGATCACCGAGGCAGCTGTCCATCGCTTCGCGAGAGCCCGCTCCAGCGCCCAGGCAATCAGTGGGGCACCGAACATCACCTCGTGCACCGGGAAGGCGACTGAGCCCTGGATGCCCATGCCGGCCAGGTAGGCGGTGGTGATGCCGGCGGCTGTCCAGCGCCCCCAGGCCCTGCGGACCACCAGGTAGACGGGTATCGCCGAACTGCAGAGCAGCAGCACCTGGGCGAAGACCAGGGTCAGCGGGGAGTTGTGGACCCACAGGGCCGGGGCCAGCAGCATGAAGACCGGCGAGAAGTGGTCACCGAGTTGCGGGAATCCCTTGATCGGGTCGGTGGGGAAGCCGTGGAACGCCCAACCCTCGGTGGCTTGGTAGAAGATCCCGAGGTCGCAGGCGCCGGTCTGCAACTGGGTGTACTGGTGGTAGGCGAAGATCGAGTAGACGGTGACAGCTGCGGCCACCAGCCAACTGCACGGACTGCACACCGCTCGGCGCACCAGCGCGGGGAGACGTCGCCGGAGCCGCAGTCCCACCCAGGCACGATCCTGCAGAGGTGGTATCGGTTGCTTGGGTGACTCCGTCAGGGACACCAGGGCTCCACTTCACCGCATGAGCATTTCATGCGTTAACTACGACAATATGACTGCCGATCCGACCCTAGTGGTTTCGCGCCCTTAATCCATCCGATTGTTCGGGCCGATACCCCAGCATCGGTGCTCACAACGCAGTGGTGCTTGTCAGCCCATCACGGGACTGGCGCCGAAGATGACCTTCTCCTCGTACATGTCGCTCCACAATGCGGTCAGACCGCCATTGCCGCCCCTGACTGCTTTGCGACTGCCCGCAGTCGGGAGTCAGAGGTGACGTGCGACGCGATCGCGTCGAGCTGGTCGGCGTTGTACTGGACATGCACGACGTCGATCTTCATCGCTCGCGACGCGGGGGCGGGCTTCGGCACCGTCGAGGCGACCGAGGACGGCGTCAGCGATCTGTTCGTAGTGGCCACGAACACCGTGTCGTCCGCCTGGTCCACCCACAGACCGGCGTAGTCGTCGCCGTCGGACCTCACGGAATCCGAGAGGTGCTGCAACTGACCGGCCGCGAGGGTGGCCGGCGCTGGAGCAGCCTGGACGTCCGACGTGGTGGCGGCGAGCGTCGCAGCCACCGCGAGAACGGCCGTGGTCAAACTTAATGCCGCCCGCAGTTTCATGCGCATGGCGCTCATATGGAATCCCAAATTCCTAAACGCTATTGCCCGGCTCCGCGGTCAACCTAGTCGTACGACGCACGGTCCATCGGATGTGTGCGATATCTGTGATGCAGATCACTTTTTGGCGTACGACGGTTTGTCAACAGGTTGTCGTCGACGCGATTCGTGGAAGTCGTTCAGCTTCCCGCCTCCCAATCGTGAACAGCGCCGTGCTCAATTCCGAGGTGTGCGTCGGCGGCCGTCAGCTTCACGGTGTAGAGGCTGTAGCTGAGGTCCGCTGTGCAGGCGGACGCCTTGTGGATCTCATCGAGGACGGTCACCGTGACGGCGGTAGCCGTGGCGGATTCCGTGACTCCCTCCGGGACGACAGAGGTGCACCCGCCCCTGGTGACCTCGATGGTGAGCTCCTGATGGAGCCGGTCCTGCCTGACCAGAAGCCAGGGCAGACTGGCTGCCCCATCCGGGGCGTCCTGGACGACTTGCAGGGCCCGACTCACGGGAGGAAGCTCGTTCGCGGGCAGGAATGACGGAGCATCAGTACTGCTTCCCGCGCTTTGGGAGGCGCCACAACCGACCGCGCCCGCGGTGCAGAGAAGCGCAACCCAGACGACCCACGTTGCTCTGGCCAGGGACTCAAAGCTCTTGCGAGGGGCTCGCTTCATCATCAGGGTCCGTCCTTCTGGTTGAGGAGTCTCCGCGCCTCGCCGCACTGACGCGATGTGGTCCGGCATCCCGTCAAATACGCAGCACGGTGCTCGGACGTTACAGCCACCGATCAGGTTCCCTGCGGGAATCAGCGTGAGCCGCTCGGCGCTGCAGACCAGGGGACGTGCCAGGCCTACGTCTGCCCATACGGGCGGGTGTGGAGGAAGCGAGATCGACGGCGGCCATATCGAACAGGTACGCAAGGGCCAGCGTGATCGTCACCAGCAACAAGCCCTTCGGACGCTGGGGAGAGACCTTCGGCGACGAGACCGCCGCCGCCATGATCGACCGGCTCGTCCACCACGCCGAGGTCCACTCCCTCAAAGGCGAGTCCTACCGCATGCGGGGCCGCGAACTCGGCCACGCCCCCACCACCGGCAACGACTGAACACAACGAACGAGACCACACGATGGCCCACGATTGAACCGTTCAGGCCGGCCCATTTTCAGCCGTTGCCGACAAGTGAGACGGCAACTGGACGAGCGCTCGACGACCAGGTCTGACCTGCGGCGTCATCGGCGCTGTCGGCTGATCCGGCAGGGTCGCGCCCGCTGCGCGCGGGCTCCCCTCAGCGGTGCACTGGCTGGCTCGACCCACGTGGCGAAGCGACGTCGGCAGGCGCGGCAGGCGGGAACGCGCAGGGACTGCGCAACCGGAATGGAGCTGAACTGGCTGGGACGGGCCATCGTCCTCGTCCGACCATGGCGTATCGCAATGCATTACACTGCGATACGCTGACTCCATGAAGACCATCACTCAACGGGAGCTCGCCGCGCGCTCCAAGGCTGTACTCGATGACGTGGAGGCGGGCGAGACCTACCACATCACCCGAAATGGCACTGAGATCGCCGAAGTGCGACCGCTCAGCAGCAGACGCCGCTTCGTCCCGGTGGAGGAACTTCAGCGGAAGTGGCGCCACGCGCCGCAGGTCGATGCCGCTCAGCTACGAGCGGAGGCAGACGCGTTCTTCGGTTCCGAGGACCGTATCGATGAGGACGGCAATCCGTGGGATCGCGCGTGACCGACAGGCTGCCACGCGGACTGCTGGACACGTGCGTGGTCATTGATCTGCCGCTGATCGATTCCAGCCTCCTGCCTGTGGAGGCAGCTGTCTCCTCGATCGTCCTGGCGGAACTCGCCCAGGGCGTGGCGATGACGAAGGACCCGGCGGAGATGATGGCGCGAGCGCAACGTCTGGCCGACGTGGAGGCGGAGTTCGCGGCCATCCCCTTCGACCGGGAGGCCGCCCGCAGATTCGGAACCTTGGTCGCGCTCAGCGTCAAAGCGAATCGCAACCCCCGCCCTCGTCGAATGGACCTGATGATCGCTGCCACCGCCGCCGCCCATGGACTCCCGCTCTTCACGCGGAACGTCGATGACTTCAAGGGGCTGGAGCAGGGTGTCGAGATCGTCCCTGTGTGAGTACCCCCGCGTGCCCGAAGGTGTTCATCGGCCGGTGAGGGTCCTGTGCAGCCGCGGCTCACGACAAGGTGGCGGGGCCGTGCCCGCAGAGCATCGAAACCCTCTCCCGGAGAGCTCAGCACGGCCCGTCGAGACGGCGGATGAGGCTGGGAGCGCAGAAGCCCCGCACCGGTGAACCGGGCGGGGCTTCTGACCTGCGGAGGATACGAGTGACCTGCGGAGGATACGAGATTCGAACTCGTGAGGGGTTGCCCCCAACACGCTTTCCAACTGTTCATCCGAGGGGTCATGTAGGTTCAACGACGTCCTGACCTGCGGCGCAGCCGATCGGAGGTCATGCCGTGGACGCCGCGGAACGGGGATGAATGCAACTGGACCTGCAACTGCGGCCGTGTTTGCAGGACGGCGCTAGGCCTGCGGCGATGGGGCGGCGGTCGGATCTGTCCTGGTGGCCGAGTCAGACCTTCTTGACGACGATGTGGGACGGAAGCAACTTCTCCAGGTCGTCTACGTTCGAGGCGAAAACGGTGACCTGGCCTCGCTGTGAGAGTGCGACGACGGCGAGCATGGCGTCGATCGCGTACGTGTGACCGTGCAGTTTCGTGTCGGCCAGCAGTCTGCGCGCCCGTCGTGCCTCTTCCTTGCCCAGGTCGATCACTTTGACCCGGGAGAGCACCCAGTCCCAACGTTGCTCCGTCGTCCTGTCGTCCTGCCGTCGTACGCCTCGACCAGCGCCATGGGGGAGGTGACGACTTCGGCCTCTCCGCGTGCGGCAAGGTCGAGCCAGCCGATCATCATGCGGTCACCACGGACGGCTAGCGAAAGCGCCTCGCAGTCCAGCACGAAAACGCGCAGGGCCTTCGCGTCACGGTCGCGCTTCGGCGTCATGCGGCCTCGTCGGTGTGCTTGGCCTCTCTGGCCTGACGGCGCTGGTGCTCGGCGTCCAGTTCGTCCAGTGCTTCGTAGGAGGCCGAGCGCTCAGCATCGGTGACCGGCCCGTGCTCCTCCTCAAGCCACTCCACCAGATCCAGGAGCCGGTCCCGGTCGCGCTTCGCCCGCAGTGCTTCGGTGACGTATGCCGAGATGCCCCGCTCATCCGCCTCGGTCCGGATCTCTTCGAGGAGGTCCTCGGGGATGGTCACCGTCACCTTCTTGGATGCCATATAAGTGACCATATTCGCCATATGTGCAGCCCGTAATGAGCTGACTTGGCTCCGTGTTCGGGCAGCCACCATGATCCAAAAAAGCGTCAGATCTGGCGTGGACTTCGATCTTGTCGTGGGACTTCATGGAAAGTGCCTGGCGCCGGTATCGGCGTGCGCGCCGCGCAGGGGCTGGAAAGTTCGCTGTAGCTCGACGGCGGCGGCCGACATGGAGAGCACCGATGTGGAGCCTTGCCGTGACCGCGTATGCCGCAGTGCTCGCTGTCGCTGCCCTTCTCGGCGCCGTTGTGATCCTGCTGGATCGGACGATGGCAGTGGTTCGAAAGGTGGTAGGTGGTCTGATTCAGGCATGGCGCGATCTTGGCGAGCTGCGCCGACGCCGAGGTCAGGCCTCGGACATCGCCCATGCCCGGGCCGCGTTCGAGGCCGTCGCGGTACCCACCCCTCGCGGACCGGCACGCACCCGTCCAAGAATCCTGTTGGGCGACAAGGCCTACAGCAGCCGGGCGTTTCAGTACCCGCTACCAGGCCGGAATCCACCCAATCTCCACCATTATCTGGCTCCGCACGCTCTGAATCAGCGGCGGCGTGTCGTCACGCCCACCAGTCCCAGGCGTGGAACTGGTCGAACAGCCCTGGGTCCCCGTCGAGTCGCAGGGAGTCCAGCGGGATGCGCTCGTACAGGAACAGGACCAGATCACTGGCCGTGCCGTGGATGGAGAGGCCGGCCGCGTCCGGGTCCTCGTCGGGAGCGGGCAGTCGGGTGGTCCGTGCACCATCGCCGTCGACCGTGTGACGCCAGGAGCGGCCCTCGGTGGCGTGGAAGTCGAAGGCGGTGGGCTTGTGCGGCCAGGGGCTTGTCGTGAAGCAGGTGATGAACAGGTTCTCCTCGACGCCGTCGAGTGCCACTTCGGTCGGCAGCGGCTGCGGGGCGCCCACGGCGACCTGGGCGTCGTAGGTGTGCACCGCGATCTCCTGGACCTGGTGCCGGGCGACGGAACCGCAGGTGTCCGTCAACTGTGTGGCACCCCATCCGGTCCAGCAACTGCCGTCCGGGTCGGCCGCCCGCAGCGCGTCCAGCAGCTCCCGCGTTGTCGCCTGCAACCAGGCCAGCAGCTCTTCGCGGTCCCGGGGGCCGGCGCGCTGCGCTCGGCGACGGCCTCGGCCGGGGGAGCGTCGGCAGGTCCGGCGGCGATGGTGGCGGCTCGGAAGCGACGCCCCTGGCCCAGGTGCTGCGCCAGATCGAACAGCGTCCACTCGGGGCAGGTCGGCACCTGCACGTCGAGGCTGGGCGCCGAGGCGATCACGGCGCGGAAGGCGGTCGCACGGTCGTCGATCAGACGCAGCAGATCGGGAAACTCCAGAGACTTATGCACAGCGGCAGTTCTATCATCGTGATCCACTTGCCCGACAGCGGTTTTCCCAGCCGGTACGGCAGAGATCCGGCCCAGGCGAGCCCAAGCTCGGGGCCTCCGCCACGCCACAGCCGAGTCCCGCGTCTCAGGCGACAGGCCCGCCGGGGACGCACGACACCACCACCACCGGCCTATCACCACGCCCACTCACAAGTCCGCTCACGAATCAAGCAACCAGCAGACCCATTCACCGGACAGGGCCTGTCCCCACTCGGACAAATCGGGTCACATATGACCTGCTCACCACTTTGTTGGTGTGATTGTGGGAACGGCGGGGCGTCCCGATGTCGGTCAATTCCGGCAGGCACCTCGGATGATGTGGTCGATGATGGCTGCGGCCTGTGCCGGGTGCTTGTCCAGCCACCTTCTGAGGTGTTTCTGGACGGCTTGTGCGACGCAGGCGCGCACGTTGTGGCCACCCAGTACGCTGTGGGCAGCGCCCAGGAACTCTGGATCGTCCAGCTTCACGGATACGACCGCGATCAGGCCCTTGCGGATCCGGTCGGGATGGAGTTCGGTATATCCCGGGTCGCCTCCGAATGGCCTCCCGCCCCTCCAGTACCTCGATCTGACCGGCGTCGTAATTGATGGCTTCGCCGCCCACGATATCCCCTCCGAGAGGGTTCGCCAGAGCTCCCCCAGAATAGGCGAATTCAAGGAAACGACCAGGTCAGAGGTTATTTCTCGAAGGCGGGGGCGGGCGACTGGCGGCCTGTCGGGAGGTGGTCGGCCCAAGGGTCGCGGACCGCATCCGGAGTACGGCCTCGGGCCAGCCGAGGTCGGCTACGGCACCGTTCCTGGCAGGTCGGAGGCCCCCAATTCCGTTGCGTCGCAGGCTGGCCCGGCCCGCCATGCCCGCCTGCACGCCGCTGCGCAAAGGATCTACCTTCCCCTGTCAGCAGGGGCCTTGGCATCAGCGCCTCCGGGTTGGGGTTTGCTGTACCGGCGGGACGGTTGGACATGAGGGAGTCGCCAGCGGTGTTGCCTTGGCCTGCTTCTGTACGGAGCGTATGGCGGCGACGGGTGCGGGCAGGTCGGTTGCGTGGCGGATACGCCATAGGAGGACGGCAGCGGGATCGGCGGCCGAACCCTACTGGGTGCACCCGTCCATCAGCACCCACCCGTACGCCCTGGAGCCCGAGGAGGGCGTGCCGCACGTGAAGGTGGAGTTCGATGAGGACGTCCGGACGCCGCCCATGGATCCGGCTGCCTTCGCCGTCTTCATCGACCGACTCGCCGGACATGTCGAGCATCTGCGGGACCTCCATGCTCAGCTCGTCACTGCCGTAGCCGCCCATCAGAGTGGTGAGCAGTGAAGAAGCTCTCCGCATACCCCTGGACCTGTGAGCGGTCCGGCGGCCACGCGGGCAGCTGACGCTTCCACGTCCAGCCGGAACCCTCTGGATGGTTTCGACTGCCGGGCGGGGATCACCCTCGACTCGCCGCCTGGCCCGCCTCGTACTTCGAAGACCACCTGGCTAGTGACCTGGAACATCCATGCAGTGAGCCCGATCGCGGATGTTCCCGGCTGTTCCAGTGGATTGGTCGCGCGCAAGGCGTGAGGCGGCAACTGTCACCCCCGAACGACGTAGGGCCCGACCGCGATGCGGTCGGGCCCTACGTCTGCCCAGACGGGCGGGTGCGGAGGATACGAGATTCGAACTCGTGAGGGGTTGCCCCCAACACGCTTTCCAAGTCTGGGGACAGCCGTCCGACGGTGTACGTATGTGTCCTGACCTGCCGGTCTGTGCCGCCGTGTCCGGCCTGCGTATCCCCTCGGGCGGCAACGAATGAGACCAAAACTGAGACCACGCCTTCAGAGGCCGACGTCGCATGTCGGCAACGGCTGAAAATGGGCCGGTCTGAACGGTTCAATCGTGGGCCATCGTGTGGTCTCGTTCGTTGGGTTCAGTCGTTGCCGGTGGTGGGGGTGCGGCCGAGTTCGCGGCCTCGCATGCGGTAGGACTCGCCTTTGAGGGAGTGGACCTCGGCGTGGTGGACGAGTCGGTCGATCATGGCGGCGGCGACGGTCTCGTCGCCGAAGGTCTCTCCCCAGCGTCCGAAGGGCTTGTTGCTGGTGACGATCACGCTGGCCCTTTCGTATCTGTTCGATATGAGCTGGAAGAACAGGTTCGCGGCCTCGGACTCGAAGGGGATGTAGCCGACCTCGTCGATCACGATCAGCGGGTAGCGGCCGAGCCGGACCAGCTCGTCCTGGAGGCGGCCGGCCTGGTGGGCGGCGGCGAGGCGGTCGACCCACTGGGCGGCGGTGGCGAACGCGACCCGGTGGCCCGCCTGGCAGGCCCTGACCGCGAGGCCGGTGGCCAGGTGTGTCTTCCCGGTCCCGGGCGGCCCCAGAAATACGGCGTTCTCCTTGGCCGCTATGAAGTCCAATGTTCCCAGGTGGGAGAGTTGTTGGCGGGTCAGGCCGCGCAGATGGGTGACGTCGAGCTCCTCGATGGTCTTGATGGCGGGGAAACGGGCGGCGCGGATACGGCCCTCGCCGCCGTGGGAGTCGCGGGCGGAGACCTCGCGTTGCAGGCATGCGACCAGGTACTCGGTGTGGGTCCAGGACTCTGTCTGGGCGCGTTCGGCCAGCCGCTCAGCGGCGTCCAGCAGGGCGGGTGCTTTCATGGCGCGAGAGAGGAAGGCCAGGTCGGCGGCGGTCTGCCGACCAGTGCGGGTGGTCTGGCTGTTCGTTTTCGCCCTGTCGCCGGTGTTGTTTGCGGTAGTCGTGGTGGTGTGGGCCATCAGGTGTCCTCCTTGCCCGCGCCGCCCTCGATGAGGGTGAACATGCGGTCGTAGGTGCCCAGTTCGCGTTGTTCAACGTCGATGCCGAGGCTGTCGGGGGTCAGGGCCGCGGCGCGGGCGGTGGCTGCTCGGGCGGCCTTTTGGTGGATGACCTCGCCGCGCAGGACGTGGGCCGCGGCGGCGTGGTCGGGGTCGGTGATCGACTGGTGCCTGGCCCAGCAGCGGGCATGGCGGGCCACCACGTCGTTGCCGGCGATGGCGGTGATCTCCTCGTTGTCGGTGCGGACCATCACCGTCCTGCCGATCGCGCGGGGATGGACGGAGTAGTCGTTGGTGTCCACGCGGATGTAGTGGTCGCGGCCGATGCGGGTGTGGAAGCGCCACCAGTGCGGTGGGGTGACCGGCGGGATGGTCAGCATCGCGGCCCGGTCGGCCTCCCAGCGGTCCACCGGGCGGGCGTCGATGGAGCGGTGCCGGCGCCGGTTGGCGATCTGCAGCCACGCGCTCAGCTGGGTGTTGAAGTCGTCGGGGCCGGTGAAGGTGCGGCCGGGCACGAAGCTCGTCTCCAGGTAGCCGTTCGCGCGCTCCACCAGGCCTTTCGCTTCCGGGTCCCGGGGCCGGCAGAGGTGGACCTTGACCGCGAGCAGGCCCGCGAACGCAGCGAACTCGCTGGTCAGCTTGCCCTTGCCGACACCGGCCTCGTTGTCCCAGACCAGCATCTTGGGCACCGCTGCCCAGCCGTCGGCGAGCAGACGCCAGTGGCCGTCGATCAGGTCACCGGTCTGCCGCGACGGCAGCATCCGGGCGGTGATCACCCGCGAGTAGCCCGACACGATGACCAGCACCGGCGGGCGGCCCGACTGGCCGTAGCCCAGCGGGATGTCGACGGCGGGGAACCACAAGTCGCACTGCGCGAGCTCACCGGGCTCGTAGACCGTGCGCGAGACCGGGTCCACCGGCAGGAAGGCCGGCCGCAGCTCACGCACCCGCTCACGCAGGATCGTCAGCCCGCGCTCCCAGCCGATCCGCTCCGCAATCACGGTCACCGGTATCGTCGGGGTCTGCCTGAGCAGCTCGCGGACTGCGGGCTCGACCGCGTCCACCGCCGAGCCCTTCAGCGGACGCTGGTACTGCGGGGGCCGGTCCGAGGCCAGTGCCCGCAGCACGGTGCCCCTGGAAATCCCCAGCTGCCGGGCCACCGCCCGGGCCGACAACCCCTCAGCCCGGTGCAACCGGCGAATCTCAGCCCAGTCCTCCACGTGGATCACCCTCTCTTCCTCCTGACTCCAGCCCAATGAAGTCAGAATGATCAAGAGATCACCCAGTGGCCCGCTTTTGATACGCCGTCCGTGGTCCCCATTTCACCCGTTGCCGACAGTCGCACTGAACATGAGCGGTGTCCTGCTGCTGGGTATGTTCGGAGCCGTGTCGAAGTCGACTCGATCCCTCCTGCCACTGCCCCCGCGGAGGCTAGCCGGGAGCAGTGGCAGGTCGGCAGTTCTCTTGGGCTCATTCGGCCCGGAGGGTTGATGACCTCGGTTTTCCGATGAGGTCGGCCAGCTCGTTGACCTTCTTCTGCAGCTCGGCAATGCTCCCGCGCAGATCGTCGTCGGCAACTGCTGCCAGGTCGTCGAGGTCGATGGATTCGATCCCCTTCTTGGTACTGCTGAGAGCCTTGGTGAACCGAGTCCGCTGTTCGCGGATCTGGATCTCCGGATCGGCCTCGACGGCCTCGGCAATCAGTCCCTGCACAGCTTCAAATGCCTCGGTGACGGACTCCGGCGTGGCCTTCGCGTCTTCAACAGCAGTGAGAAGCACTGCGGCCCTGCCCCTGGCCTGCTCGGGAAGCTGGATGACCTGGCCGGCCGCAGTCGTAACTTGGCCTTCTCCCGCAGCCTGACGGACGTACTCGGCGTGCTTCGCGCTGCGTTCGTTCACGGTGAGATCGGAAATCGCGGCGCGAGCCACCTGCGCGGTCTTCGGGTCTGCGAGGATCGCAGCCCTCAGCGCAGTCGGATTCTCCGCGACGTGAAGAGCCATGGTGGGCTTGATACCTTCTCCCGCCGCTGCCTCGGCGATGGCCTGCTGGCGCTCCTCCGAGCTGCCGCTCGTCGCCCTGCTGCGGTAGTAGAGGCTCCAGTCCTCCACAGGTGGGAGTTCGATCGGTGAATGCCCGGGGTAGAGCAGCTCTGGTCCGATAGACACCGCACCGGAACTGGTTGCCGCTTCCCAAGCCCGGTAGTAGCGGACCACCCGCTTAGCTGTCGTCCCAGCACGCTCGGCGAACTCTTGGGCGGTGATTTTGGTTGATCCGTCGAGGCCATGAGTAAGGCGCTGGACGCTGCCGCGACTGCTTCCGTGTCCCTTGCCCATCTCTACTTGGCACGCCACGAAGAAGGCCAACCACCACCCGCCCGAGCGATCGAGCGCTGCCCAAGCCTTGATGTCCCTGTCTCGCTGGTCCTCGGTGTAGCCAGTGATGCCGTCCTCGGTAAGGAGCCGGCGGACTTCAGCCCGCATCGCGTCCATGCGGTCACGGATTTCCTCCACACCCTCATGGGGGTGGCGAATCTGGAGCAGGACGAGCACATCCGCGACCTTGGCTCCCAGCCCAAAGGGCGGCTTGGCCTCGATGAAGTCAGCGAAGCTGGTGAACGGCTCCTCTTTGTTCACGCCAGAGGGGACCTTGCGCCATGTGTCCTCCGCGATGACTGCAGCCAGGACGTCCAGGAATCCGACAGGCGTTCCCCCATTGCGCTCCAGACTGCTACGCAGCTGGTAGACCCTCTGCTGTTCCTCCGTCAGGTAGCTGTTCGACTCCACTTGTACGCTCACGCGGTCCTCCTACAGTTTCAGGGCGGCGCGGAGCCGCTTGTTTGCCTTCTCCACCGTATTGGCCTCAGCCGAGGTGAAGCCGGATGCCGTGTTGACGGTGAACGTTGCCTTGGTCACCGCGTCCTGGTATCCGGGGGCTTCAGGGGTGAGGCCGCAGCGGTAGAGGTATTTCTTGACTGCGTCGGAGACCCTCGCGTTGGTGTCGGCGATCTGTTGACGTTCGGTTTTGGGGGCCTCGGTCACCACAGGGGTCGGATTGGCCTCTAGACGTTGGGCAGGGACTGCTTCCGGGATCTTGAGCATGATGCCAGCCAGCTCGATGGCCTGCTTGAGCTTCGTGACCGTCTCGGCAGAGTCGACAGCTCGCTTGATGCTCTCCACCAGCAGCACCTCGTCTGCCTCCATATCTACTTCGTTGCTCGCCGCGCGCGTGGTCGTCGCGATGGCGGACTCGACGTAGGTCAGAGCCAGCTGGGTGGGCGATGGGGGGTCCGCACCCTCGTCCGGCTCTCGCTCCTCGATGATCCGCAGCCCTTCGTCCCTCTCCTCACGCAGGAGGGCAAGGAACCCCCGCATCTTCGGGTCGTCCGGGGCAATGATCACGCACGACTGCTCGCGCGCCTTCTGCCCGTCTTTCCAGACGCGCAGACCTCGACCCACGAGCTGCATGAGGTGGCCGCCGTCGCGGTAGTGGGTGAGGATACCGACGACCGTGATCTGGGGGCAGTCGTAGCCGATGAACGCCATCCGCACGGTGACGAGGATGTCCATTGGTTTGATCTTGAACTCCGCGAGGGCCAGCGGGGCATCCGAGTCCGCAGACACGGCAATCCCTACGTTCAGGTCTGGGTGACGGTCCTGGAGGTACTTCTGCACCTTGCGGGCTTCAGCTTGCCCCATGCAGGAGATCAGTCCGCGGTACGCCGGGTTGAACTTCTGCTTGTCCTTCACCGCGGTTACCACGCGGTCGACGAGCGGTTGCCAGGTCTTGGTGTCTTTCAGGACCGGGACCAGATCGCTGCCGTCGTCCGAGAGGTTGTACTCCAGCAGGCTGTCCCCACTGTTCCGGTCGTCCGGGTCGCCCATAGTACGTCGCGAAACGCGGGCTTCAGTCAGCTGCATCTCGAACTTCCGGAGGTACACCTCGGCGATGCCGTTCGCATAGGTCGCCTCGGCATGCCGCACCAGGGTGACCTGCCGTGGATTGGTCGGGTCGGCTTCGTAGTCGGCGAGAATCAGCCGCTGATTGTCCGCCCTGTAGGGGGTACCGGTCAGGAGCAGGGTGTGCAGCGCGAACTCGTGCATGCGTTCAACCAGTGCGCCGGCCTTGGTGCCACCGTCATCCTTGTCCCCGGCTGCGCCACAGAACTGGGCCTCGTCCGCGATCAGCAGGAAGCGCCCCTCGTGTTGACGAGCCCATCGCAGGAACGTGTTCTCGTTGGTCACAAGGGCGCTGTAGGTCGACACGAAGCCGGTGCCCGGCTGGTGTGGAAAGGTGAGCGGGGCTTCGTTGACTCGGTGACGAATCTTGCCCAGCCGCTTCGTGGCATCGAACAGCCCGCACAGGCCACTCACGATGTGTCCGGTCGTGTCCGTGACCATCCAACTGGTCTCGCATTGCTCGGCCAGGGCGACACGCGGCACGAAGACGGCAACGTAGTCGATCAGCCCTTCCCTGATCAGTCGGGTTGCCAGTGACTGATACGCCAGGGTCTTCCCGGAGCCAGGTGAGGCAAGGACGATTGTGCGATCCAGGTTCGCTCGAATCCGTTCGAGGACCTGGTTGTTCACCTCGGCTTGGAAGGGGCGCGGTACGAAGGTGTCGGTGTACTGCATGCCACGTCCCTTGGATAGATTGCAGGCGTCGCACAACGCCTGGCCGTTCTCGACCTCAGTCCGACCCCCATCCGCCCAGGGGATGCGGTGGTCCGCGTGCCATCCCTCCACCAACGCCGAGCTGCATCGCTGGCAGCGTCCGTCCGCGGCTTCGTAGAGCATTTGGCGCTGAGTCGAACTAAAGAACCGCTGTGGGTCGGTCTCGGACACGGCGCCTCTGCTTCCCTTGCCGGGTAACACACCTGACGCCTCGGAGGCTATCGACATGGTCTGACAACAGAGGCAGTAACCGGTGGGTAACCCTCTGCATAGGCGGGGGCAGTTCACGGACGGGTAGAGGTCCAGTGCCTGGATGGCAGTGGGGTCGATCTTCTCTGGCAGGTCTATGTGGGCGATGCCGAGGGTGCTGAGGAGTTCGCCGGGGCCAACGAATGCCGACCGGTACGCGGCCTTGCAAGGCAACGGGATGTGCGTATCAGCAGGCAGGAGATTGCTTCAGGGAGCGGATCATGGCTGTGAGACTGGGGGAGTCTGGTGACGGACGCTGCCCGTTGAAGGGCTCGTATCCCCAGGTGACATAGAGGGCCTGGACCTTGCCGTCGCCTGCCAGGGGGTTGACCGAGAGGGTGACGCGCTCCTCGGTGCGGTTGGACAGGAGTGCGTCGTGGATGCGGAGGGCTGTTCCCGTGCCGCGCCAGGGAGTCCGGACCATGATCTCCTTCAGAGCTACGGTCGAGATGTCGGTGAAGCCGTGGGGCAGCGGCTCGGTCATCCGTGACCACCAGCGGTCGTTCTCGATGAGCGTGTTGACGTAGGCGTAGCCCACGGGCTGGGCCTCGTCGTAGCCGATGACCGCCTCCCAGCCGGATTCGCCAGCATGGCGGTCGAGACGTTCGGCGAAGCGTTCGACGGAGTAGTGCGGCAGGTGCAGCAGCGGAGCACGGGCGTCCGCGTACACGTCGATGATGTCCTGCCGGACTGGGGTTATGTCCGTGCAGTGCCGCAGCTCGACGTTGAACGGGTTGCTCATACGGTGGTCCTCCGGGTGTCCTGGGCGTACTGGTCCCACAGCTGGGTGTGGGCGCTGTCGGGGGCGATGGCGTGCAGGCGGCGGCCGAAGGCGTCGAGCATGCCGGTCACTCGCGGGTGGCGTGCCGGTCCTTGGTTCGGGATGGACATGGCGGTGGTGATCGCCGGTTCCAGGTCGGCCTGGCCGAGCTGGGCGTGGGCCAGACGCGCGGTGGCGATGGCGCGGCTTCGCTGGAGATGGGGGCGCAGGACGGACAGGGTGCGGTGGGCGCGGGCTTCGGCGTGTTCGTACTGGTGCAGGCTGAGGTAGGCGGCCAGGGCGAGGCTGTCGAGTTCGGCCTGGTCGTAGAAGGCGGTTATCCACACCGGGCGGTAGGCGTCGGGGTCGGCGCGGTTCAGGGCTTCCTGGGCGTGGCCGATGGCGCGTTCGACGGCGGCGGTGTCACCGGTGAGCCCGAGGATGGCTGCGTGGCGGGCGTGTCCGAGGGAGGCGAACAGCGGGTCACGGCGGCTGATGGAGCTGTTGCGGGCGACGTTGTTGGCAGCGAGGCCGTCGGCGGGGCGGCCGAGGTGGCGGTAGAGGGTGCCGGCGTGCGACCAGATCCGGAAGGCGATGCTCGGGTCGCCGGACATGGCGGCGAGGCTGGAGGCGCGGTCCAGGTGCTGCTGGGCGGCGCCGAACCTACGGCCGTCGATGGCTGCCCACATGGCGCTGGAGGTGAAGGAAGCGGCGCTGGCGTAGAGGCCGCTGCGGATGCGCTGGCTGGCGGTGCCCTGCTGCTGCAGGGCCAGGGCCTGGTCGGCGAGGGCGACGGCCTGAGTCTCGATGGAGGTCGTGCCGCCGTCGCGGTGGTCGCTGGCGATGATGCTGGCGAACTGGGTCTGCAGACGCTGGATGTCGCCGGACCCGATTCTGCGCGACGCCGAGACGAGGGGGACCGCCGCGACCGCGGTTCCGGTCGTGGCGGTCAGGAAGGTGCGCCGCAGCACATCGTTCTCCGTGGGGGCTGGCGGGTGGTGGCTACCCGGCTGGGTGAAGCCGAGTTCCTCGGCCGGACATCCGAATACTGCCCGTAATGCAGCCCGTTGCTTGGCGTGCGGCCAACGTGTGCGGGTCAGCAGATCGTGGATCGTACGCTCGGAGACCGTGCCGTATCGACCCGTCAGGTCCTGGATGGCCAGGTTCATCTGGTGGGCGAGCTCGGTCCGGGTCAGGCCAAGGTGCACGATGCGGTCCCTCAGGACGGTGTTGTCCCCCATCCGGCCACGGTATTGCGGAGCCCGAAATCCCGCACCAGTGCAGGTAATGCTCCGGTCAAAACTTCCGGTCGGGCTCGATCGCACCCCC
This sequence comes from Streptacidiphilus sp. P02-A3a, assembly GCF_014084105.1. Classification (GTDB taxonomy): domain Bacteria; phylum Actinomycetota; class Actinomycetes; order Streptomycetales; family Streptomycetaceae; genus Streptacidiphilus. The sequence goes on from NZ_CP048289.1 coordinate 320,623, forward strand.
GTCGAATCTTCCTGCCGATCCCCAGTCTGCGGCGGTTTCCTTGAGTGACAGGCCGTCACCTCGGCTCACTCAACGCGGTGATCCACGCTTCTCCGCATCGATTCCGTTGGAGTCCTCCATGGCCACCCCTGAAGAGCAGCCAAGATCCAGTGGTGCGCGACCGCTGCCCATCCGGACTCGTGGCTGCACCTTGCATCGACCGATCTCCGGCGACCCTGGTGCTGGGAACGACCGTTGGGATGCCTTCACACGGCCCCAGCGCTCGCGGGACGAAGGCAGGCCGGCATGAGCCCGCGCCAGCGGCCCGCATGGGTCCGACGGGGAGCAGTAGCCCTGGATCAGGCCAGCGGACAGGTCGGCGAGGTCCAGCATGTCGGCCCGCTCTACTGCACCGGCCCTACAAAGCCCCAGGACCGTCACCGGGTCTGGCTGCGACCGCGTGCGGGCGGATGCGAATGGGAGACGACCGTGGAAGACCTCCAACCCGCGCAGGAGGCGGTGCAATGACGGCCGCCAACCCGCCAGCCATCGGGGACCTGGTCCAGGACCCGGAGGGTCGCCAGCTGGTCGTCACCGACCTGCGCAGCGGGCAGCTGATCGTCCGCGCCCTGCGCAGCAGCCGTGAGCGGCCCGTCGAGGATCCGACCGTTCTGACGGTCCTCGCGCGGCGCGGGACCTGGGGCGGCTACCCGGACGGACAGGCCCGGGGATGAGCGGACGCCATGCTGGTCCCGACCCGCTGACGGTCGCGTTAGGCGTCGCTTGGACAGCAGGAAGCGCGGCACTCCTCGCTCTCCTCGCCTTCGTGGCCCGTGAGCCGTGCCCATGCTCGCCTTCCGCCTCCAGCCCGGTGCCGGCGAGCGTTCCCGACATCCAGCCCGAAGCCATGGCCGATGGCTGACTCGATCCCCTTCTCCGGACCGACTCCCGTGAACCGGTCCAGGAGAAGGCACACCCGCTGACGACCCCGTACCGGCCGTTCTCAGCGGAAGACACGGGGCGGCCCCGCGCCGGGCCCCCTGGCCGGCCATGGGCCGCCCCGTGTACCGACCTCCATTCCCCGATGTCACCTGGAGCGCCCGTGCACGAGCTGATCGCTTCCCCGTTCCTCGACGGTCATCTGATCCTCCGCCCGGGTCGCGCCCAGGGGCTCCGGGTCGGCTCCGGCCGATACCAGCAACTCCTCACCGCCTCCTCGAAGTCGGCCGTTCCGCCGTGGCTGGCGGACGCGGCCCGCACCGCCTGGGGAGTCGACCTGCACGGGCGGCAACTGGCGGACACAGTCCTGGTCCGCCCGCCGTCCAAGCTCGGCTACGGCCGCGCGTCATGGGAGATCAACAAGGGCTGCGACTACGACTGCGAGCACTGCTACCTGGGGCTGAAGAACTTCGAGGGCCTCGCCTGGGCCGACAAGGTCAAGCTCCTGGACGTCGTCCGCGACTCCGGGGCGCTGTGGCTGCAGATCACCGGTGGCGAGCCGCTGATCGACCGCGACTTCCCCGCCGCCTACCAGTACGCCAACGAGCTCGGCCTCATGCTCTCGATCGCCAGCAACGGCAGCCAGCTGAGCAAGCCCCGCATCCAGGAGCTGTTCACCCGCCACCGGCCCTACCTGATCGCCGTCAGCGTCTACGGCGCCAGCGCCGAGACCTACGACGGCATGACCCGCAACCGTGGCGCGTTCGCCCGGTTCATCAAGGGCCTGGAGGCGTCACGGGAATCCGGGCTGTCCCTCAAGCTGAACATCGTCGTGTCCGAGCGCAACGCCCACCAGATCCCCGACATGCAGCACCTGGCCGACAGCTACGGCTTCCCCCACCAGGTCTTCACCACCATGAGCCCGACCATCGAGGGCAGCGGCGAACGCATGGGCACCCAGGCCGCCGACTACGTCATGCCCCGCAAGCCCTTCCAGGGCTGCAACGCCGGGCACACCTTCTTCCACTCCGACCCCTGGGGCAAAGCCTCCATCTGCAAGGTCGGCCGCGACCCCCAGTTCGACCTCATCACCGACGGCGTCGACGGGCTGCGCCAGCTCGGCGACGTCGCCGACTCCCTCCAGCTTCGCACCGGCGGATGCTCCGGCTGCACGCTGTCCGGCTCCTGCTTCACCTGCCGGCCGCTGGCCAAGCTCTACCAGGAGGCGAAGGCCCCGCTCAACACCTACTGCCAGCACGGAGGGAGGTGAACCCATGCCGGTACCCGTAGCCATTACGCTCACCGAGCGACCCCTTGAGGACGAGGAGATCGTGTTCGTCGGCGACCTGGACGACGTCCTGGAGGTCGTCATGTGCTCCTGCTCGTCCAGCGACTCCCAGCCGTACTAGCAAGCAGGCCGCCCCGGTCCGCGAGGGCCGGGGCAGCCCTGGCACCACCGTCTGGAGCTTCCTCATGTCGATGTCCCGCCTCGCCTGGCATGACCTCCCCGCTGACACCCGCGCCGCCGTCCACGAGCACACCGGCCCCTTCCTCACCTCGGCCGACGTGACCACCGGAGCCAACTCCGGTGTAGCGGTCAAGGCGTACACCTCGGCCGGACCGGTGTTCATCAAGGGCATCCCGACCGACCACCGACAGGTCAAGACCCAGCGCCGCGAAGCCGACGTCAACCCGTACCTTCCCCCCTCCGCACCCAAGCTGCTATGGCATACCCAGGGTGGAGGCTGGGACCTGCTCGGCTTCGAGCTGATCGACGGATCCATCGCCGACTACACACCCGGCAGTCCCGACCTGCCTCTGGTCGTCGCCGCACTGACGGAACTTGCGGACACCCCCTGCCCGGACATCCCGCTGCTTGACCTGGCCGACCGGTACGCGTCCTACACCAGCACACCGGAACTGTTCGGCGGCGAGGCCCTCCTGCATACCGACGTGGCGCCCCACAACGTCCTGGTCGACTCCACGGCCCACCTGATCGACTGGGCTTGGCCCACCCGAGGGCCGGCCTGGGCCGACCCGGCGGTATGGGTCGTCCGGCTGATCGAGGCCGGACATACCCCCGAGCAGGCCGAGCAATGGGCGGCCAAGGTCCCCGGGTTCAGGACGGCTCACCCGCATGTTCTGGCTGCCTTCGCTGACGCCAATGCCCACCAGTGGGAGGAAGTCCGGGCACTGGAACCGCGCTCGCTGTGGAAGCAGCGGATGACCGCCTCCGCAGCCGCGTGGAGGGATCACCAGCGCGCTCTCGCGCTGCGGACCGACGCCTGACCCGACCGCGCTGGAGCCCCACTTTGGATCAAGCCCTGATCAGCAGCCTGCTCTGCGACATCAACCGCAGTACCGGTCGCCGGGAACCGGAGCGCCTACCACTTCGCGTATGGGCCATGTCCGGCGTCGAGCGCCTCACCTACCCCGATGGTGAGAGCGCGGTCTTCAAGTACGCCACCGAGCCACTCACTCACGAGGACCAGATTCTCCGCATCGCCGCACGATGCGGGGTCCCCGTGCCCAGGGTCATCGGGTCTGTCGCTCAGCGCGCCCTGCTCGGCATGGTGCTGGAAGATCTCGGCGAACCGCTGCACGAACCGCGGGACGCGGAAGCCGTCGTCGCTGCCGTCCACCTTCACCGGCTTGCCATCGCTCCCTGCCTGCCGGTTCTGGACGCCTCGGCGATGGCTGCGCTGCCGCTCCAGGCGCTCCGCCAACTGCGGCTCCTACGCGAGTCCGGCCGCTGGATCGAGGGTACCGAGGACCTGACCGTCCATCTGGAGGCACTCGCGCGAGTGGCTCCGATACGAGCGAAGGGGGCTACCACCGAACCCTTCGGCTGGGTGCACTCCGAGTTCGAACCCGCCAGCCTGCACATCGGCGCGAACGGTTGGAGGCTACTCGACTTCGCCCGAACCTTCACCGGCCCCGGTCTGCTCGACCTCGCCTCCTGGAAAGGGCTCGCCAAGGCCCAACCCCCGGACCCCACCTCGCTACGAGCGCTGATCAAGGCGTACATTACCGCCGGTGGAAGCCGCGACGTGCTCGCGTATCGCGGCGGCCTTCCTCCCGAGGACTGGGCCCTGGGCTGGCACCGCATCTGGGCTGTCACATGGTTCCTCGAACAGGCCCACGTATGGATCAGGAAGCCGGACCGGGATCCGGGATCCATCAAGGTCGTCCGCCGTCACCTCGCTGACGCGGTGGCCCTGCTGCGAGCGTGATCACGTGAAGTCCAGCCAGAAGCGAAGGGCCTGGGGACCGGAGTCACGGCGCAACGACAGCGGTCCAGTCCCCGGGCGTCATGCCGCGACGGGCTGCGCGGAGTGGTCACCTTGGGCAGTGTCGGCCAGAGCGGCAAGGTGCCGTTCGGCGTCGAGGGCGGCCTGGCAGCCGGAGGCGGCGGCGGTGATGGCCTGGCGGTAGGTGTGATCCACCACGTCTCCGGCACCGAAGACGCCGGTGAGGTTGGTCCGGGTAGAGGGTGCCTCGACCCGGAGGTAGCCCTCGTCGTCGAGATCGAGCTGGCCGGCGAACAACTCGGTGCGCGGGTCGTGGCCGATGGCGATGAACAGTCCCTCGACGGCGAGGTCGCGGGTGGTGCCGGTGGCGGTGTCGCGCAGGACGACGCCGGTGACCCGGTCGGTGCCCTGGATCTCGGCGATTTCGCTGTTCCAGGCGAAGCTGATCTTTGGGTCGGCTTGGGCGCGGGCCTGCATGACCTTGGAGGCGCGCAGGGTGTCGCGGCGGTGGACGATCGTGACCGAATTGGCGAAGCGGGTGAGGAAGGTGGCTTCTTCCAAGGCGGTGTCGCCGCCGCCGACGACCACGATGTCCTTGCCGCGGAAGAAGAAGCCGTCGCAGGTCGCGCACCAGGACACCCCGCGTCCCGAGAGTTCGTCCTCGCGGGGCAGGCCGAGCTTGCGGTAGCCGGAGCCGGTGGCCACGATCACGGTCTTGGCGCGGTGGACGGTGCCCTCGGTGTCGGTCAGTTCCTTGATGTCGCCGGTGAGGTCGACGGCCACGATGTCGTCGTCGATCATCACCGCGCCGAAGCGCTCGGCCTGGGCCCGCATGTTGTTCATCAGGTCGGGGCCCTGGATGCCGTCGGGGAAGCCGGGGAAGTTCTCGACCTCGGTGGTGGTGGTCAGGGCGCCGCCGACGAAGATGGCGCTGCCGAAGACGAGGGGCTTGAGGTCGGCGCGGGCGGTGTAGAGGGCGGCGGTGTATCCGGCGGGGCCGGACCCGATCACGACGACCTCGTGCACTATCGGCTCGGTCATCGCGGTCAGTTCTCCTGCTGCTTGGCGTCGATCTCGGCGACCAGGCCCTCGATCAGCTTCTTGATCTCGTCGCGGATCGGGCGTACGGCCTCGACGCCCTGCCCGGCCGGGTCTTCGAGTTCCCAGTTGAGGTACTTCTTGCCGGGGAAGATCGGGCAGGCGTCGCCGCAGCCCATGGTGATGACGTAGTCCGACGCCTGGACGGCTTCGGTGGTCAGGACCTTGGGGGTCTGGTGGGAGATGTCGACGCCGACGTCGGCCATCGCGGCGACGGCGGAGGGGTTGACCCGGTCGCCGGGGATCGAGCCGGCCGAGCGGACCTCGACGCGGTCGCCCGCGAGGTGGCTGAGGAATCCGGCGGCCATCTGGGAGCGGCCGGCGTTGTGGACGCAGACGAACAGGACCGAGGCGGCAGGTGCGGCAGTCATCGCAGAGGTGCTTTCTGATCGGGTGGTGACGGGTGGTTCAGGAGGTGGCGGGTGCGAGTTCGGCGACCAGATCCGTGACGCGGTGAGCGATCTCGTCGCGGATCTGCCGGACCGTGTCCAGGCTCGCGCCGTGGGGGTCGGGGACCGGCCAGTCCATGTACCGGCGCCCGGCGGGGATGGGGCAGGCGTCACCGCAGCCCATGGTGACCACGATGTCGGCGGCGGCCACGACCTCCTCGGTCAGCGGCTTGGGGAACCCCTCAACCGGCAGATCGGCCCCAACCTCGTCCAGGACCTCGGTGACGAAGTCGTCCAGGACCCCTGCGGGGCGGGTGCCGGCCGAGGAGACCTGAAGGCGTCCCTTGGCGGCGTGGGCGAGCAGGGCGGCGGCGAGCTGGGAGCGTCCGGCGTTGCCGGTGCACACGAACAGCACCCGCGGTATCCCGCCCGGCACGGCCCGGGAGTGGGCCAGTGCGGCAAGGCGCTCGTCGGCCAGGCGTTCGGCCAGCACCACCAGGTGGGTGCGTACGGCGGCGGTCTCGGCGAGGCGCTGGTAGGAGTCGGCCAGGAGTTGCTGGACGGTCTCGGGGGCGAAGGTGCCGCCGTAGCGCAGGGCCAGGCGGGCGGCCCCGGACAGGAGTCTGGGGTCGGGCAGGATCGGGAGCGGCGTCGCGGACATAGGTGTCTCCAGCGCAGGAAGGGCCACCGGCCAGGACCGGTGGCCGCTCGGGGGTCGCGTGGCGGCCCCACAACCGGTAACGTATCAGCCCATGGTGACATCAGTCGATACTGAAGCGTTGAAAGTCCTCGCCGATCCGCTGCGGATGCAGATCGTGACGCTGCTGGCGGCCGAGTCCCTGTGCGTGTGCCACCTGGTCGAGGAGACCGGCGCCAAGCAGACCAACCTGTCCAACCACCTGCGGCTGCTGCGGCAGGCCGGACTGGTGGAGACCGAGCCCTGTGGACGCTTCCTCTACTACAAGCTCCGCCCCGCAGCGCTGGAGGCAGTCGCCGCCCACCTGGGCACCCTGGCCGACACCGCCCGCGCAACCGCCGAGGCCGCCCGCAAGCGCCCCTGCACCTGACCCGCCCGCATCACCCCTCATCCTTCCTGCCCTTCCTGGAGTGTTCTTCGTGAGTGCCATAGACGAGGCCAGACCCACCGATCTGGCCGAGCCGCTCGTCGCCGACCTGGGTCCCGACCCCCTGTTCCGCAAGGTCGCCGCCGAGCTGGTCGGCACCGCCGCGCTGGTCGCGGTCGTGGTCGGCTCCGGCATCCAGGCCACCGAACTCACCAAGGACGTGGGCCTGCAACTACTGGCCAACTCCACCGCCACCGTCTTCGGCCTGGGCGTGCTGATCCTGCTGCTGGGCCCGGTCTCCGGCGCCCACTTCAACCCGATCGTCACCCTGGCCGACTGGTGGACCCGCCGCAGGCAGCACAACCACCTGCCCGCTCGCGAGGTCATCGCCTACGTCGTCGCGCAGACCGCGGGCGCGATCGGCGGCGCGGTGCTGGCGGACGCCATGTTCGGCAAGGCCCTGGTGCAGTGGTCCACCCACGACCGCTCCGCCGGCCACCTGCTGATCGGCGAGGTCGTCGCCACCGCGGGCCTGGTCCTGCTGATCTTCGGCTTGGCGAAGAAGGACCAGCTCCGCTTCGCTCCCGTCGCGGTCGCCTCCTACATCGGCGCCGCCTACTGGTTCACCTCCAGCACGTCCTTCGCCAACCCCGCCGTCGCGATCGGCCGCGCGTTCACCGACACCTTCGCCGGCATCAAGCCCTCCTCACTGCCCGGCTTCATCGGCATGGAACTCATCGGCGGCATCGTCGGCCTGGCCCTGGTCGCCCTCATCTTCGGACGCGACCGCACCCCCGGCGACTGATCCGGTGCGCGGGATGATCAGTCGGTGCGAGTGATCCCGGTACGGGAGGGCGCCCCGCCGTTGTGCGGGTAGGGGCGCCCTCCCGTTCGGATGGTGTGTCAGGAGGCTTGGGCGTGGCCGGGCAGGACTCCGGTCCTGACCAGGTCTGCCCGGACCCCCTCGACGGTGGCGGCCTGGCAGTCCAGGGCCTTCTTGAGCGTCAACTTGCCTTCATGCTGGGCCTTGCCGGGGATGGCGAAGGGCAGCAGAAGCATGCCCGGGGTGATCTCTGCCTCCCGGCACCGCGCTGCGGTGCGCGGGTCCAGCACGCCGACGGCAAGCCACGCGGTGGTCTCGCGGTCGTCGAAGAACTGCTCGCCCCAGCTACGGGCATGGAACTGTACGCGCGCGTGCGCGTCCGGCGGCAGTCGGTCGGGGTTGACCCGCTTCCAGGAGACCCTGCTCTCCTCCTCCACGTAGCGCCGGGCGAACAACTGCTCCAGTGGCGGGAGTTCGGCGATGCGCACCCACGGAGTGCGGTCACGCGGACGCGGCGGGGAGGGGAGGTACGGGCGGGGGAAGCCGTCCGGTACCGGACGGGGACGGGGAGTCTTGTCGGCAGGTGGCGACGGGCGGACCGTCGGGGCCTTGCCGGTGACCTTCGCGCGGATCGCGTCGGCCTTGTCCGAGGGGAGGCGCGAGAAGTGGTCCACGTACCAATCGAACTGGTCGAGAGCGATGTCCTTGACCCTCTGGACAGTGATGCCCAGCTCGTTCGCCAACTCGCGGATGGTGATGTTCGTTGTAGTCCTCCTTGCGGAAGGGGGTCATGAGTTGACCTTCCGTAAGATGATGCGCTTAGTGACCACCAAAAGGGAAACGGAGGAGTGCGCCCGACATACCGGCCCCGACTGCTCGCCAAATGTTGCGCACCGTGACCACGTCGCCGACGCGCCTGACAGACTCAGTCGACCGCGGGGCTGCGGCGCTCTACCAGGAGCACATCGCGCCACACGCCGTGGTGGCGGCCGACGCGTTCGCGGGTGCCAAGCGCGCGGAACCCGGCGCGGGCGTGGACGGCGAGGCTGGCCGTGTTCTCGGGGAAGATCCCGGACTGGATGGTCCAGATCCCGGCGGCTTCGGTAGCGGCGATCAGCGTGTTCAGCAGTGTGGTGGCGACCCTGCGGCCCCGCGCTTCGGGGTGGACGTAGACGGAGTGCTCGACCACGCCCGCGTACGCGCTCCGCTCGGAGACCCGGCTCGCGGCTACCCACCCCAGAACCTGGCCGTCCTGGTCCAGGGCGACGAAGCGGTGCTCGGGCAGTCGGCCGGAGTCGAACACCTTCCAGGCCGGGGCGCAGGTCTCGAAGGTCGCGTTGCCCTCGTCGATGCCTGCCTGGTAGATCGCCAGGACGGCCGCCGCGTGGGCCGGGGTCATCGGCACGACGGCAACAGCAGCGGAAGGCCCAGCTTCGACGGACACACGCGCTCCCTGCGGGGGTCGACGGTTCAGGAGGCGGTGCTGCCCAGCAGCATGCTCATCGCGGCCAGCACCGACGGCTCGACACGGTAGTAGACCCAGGTGCCGCGCCGCTCGGAGGACAACAGCCCGGCCTCGCGCAGCTTCTTCAGATGGTGGCTGACAGTGGGCTGGGAGACCCCCACGTCCTGGATGTCGCACACGCACGCCTCGCCACCGGCGTGTGAGGCGACCTTGGAGAACAGCCGCAGCCGCACCGGGTCGCCGAGGGCTTTGAACATCGCGGCCATCCGCACGGCGTCCGTCTCGGACAACTCGGCAGAAGTCACCGGCGGGCAGCAGGGCGCGCTCTCGACCTGCAGGACCGGCAACTCCGCGACAGCTAGATTCGACATGTGTCTATCTTGACATTGGTCGAAGCAGGCGGCAAGCTTCCCTGTATCGACAAGCGTCGAAGCAAGGCGTGGGGCGGAACTGCCCCTCCGAGCCACGGCACGACGACCACGAGGAGTACTGCCATGAGCGAGACCATCAGCACCCCGGCCAGTGCCTGTTGCAGCACCACCTCGGCCGAGACCCCCGTCGCACCCGCGCCCGTCGCGGCGAGCCCATGCTGCGGAAGCGCACAGGCCGCCGAAGCCGCCTCGGCCTGCTGCGACCCCGCCGCGAAGACCGAAGCAGTCACCGCCGGGGCCAGCTGCTGCTGACCCGCCCGCACCACCCCGGTCCCCGGCACCTCGCAGATGATCCGAACCACACGGAGAAGACAGCCATGAGTGAGAACAGCAGTCCGACCACCGCAGCCCTGCCGATCGCGGTGGTCGGGGCGGGCCCGATCGGTCTTGCCGCCGCAGCCCACCTGCTGGAACGCGGCCTGGAACCCCTGGTCCTGGAGGCCGGGCCCTCGGCGGCCTCAGCAGTCCGGGCCTGGGGGCATGTCCGACTTTTCTCCGCGTGGTCCGAGTTGGTCGACCCGGCCGCCGCCCGCCTGCTGGAGCCGACCGGCTGGACCCGCCCTGAGGCCAAGCGGTACCCCACCGGCGCCGAGTGGGCCGTGCTGTACCTGCAGCCCCTGGCCGACGCCCTGGGTGCGCACATGCGTTACAACACCACCGTCACCGGCGCGGCACGCCGGGGCCGGGACCGCATTGTCGACTCCGGCCGCGAGGACCAGCCCTTCACCCTCCACACCAGCGACGCGGACGGTACCCAGGCGCGTCTGTCGGTCCGGGCGATCATCGACGCCACCGGCACCTTCACCTCGCCCAACCCCCTGGGCAGCGACGGCCTCCCGGCAGCGGGCGAGCACACCCATCGCGACCGGATCACCTACCTCGCCCCCGACACCGCCGACTCGGCCGTCGCCGCCCGGCACGCGGGCAGGCGGACAGCGGTCGTGGGCTCCGGCCACTCCGCGCTGACCGCTCTGCTGTCGCTGGCCGAGCTGGCCAAGGACGAGCCCGGCACCCGCGCGGTGTGGGTGCTGCGGCGCGGCGCTGTCGGCAACGCCTTCGGCGGCGGCGAGTCCGACGAACTCCCCGCCCGCGGAGCCCTCGGCCTGCGGGCGAAGGAGGCGGTGACGGCCGGTCACATCGAGGTCGTCCAGGGCTTCCGCACCGAACGCGTCGAGGACACCGCCGGCCAGCTGGTGCTGGTGGCCGACGACGGCCGCCGCATCGAGGAACTGGACCACATCATCGGCCTGACCGGCTTCCGCCCCGACCACTCCTGGCAGAGCGAACTGCGACTCACCCTGGACGAACGTCTGCAGGCCCCGGTCAAGCTCGCTCCGCTGATCGACCCCAACCAGCACTCCTGCGGCACCGTCTACCCCCACGGCGCGAACGAGTTGGGCCACCACGAGGAGGGCGTGTACCTGGTCGGCATGAAGAGCTACGGCCGCGCCCCGACCTTCCTGGCCATGACCGGATACGAGCAGGTCCGCTCGGTCGCCGCCGCCCTGGCCGGCGACCACGAAGCCGCCGCCCGCGTCGAACTCACCCTTCCCGACACCGGCGTCTGCGGCGGAGCCGGACTCTTCGACGACCCCGACGCCGCCCAGAGCGAAGGCGGCTGCTGCGCGGCCCCCGCACCGACCCTGCTCAGCATCGGCATCGGTGCCCCCGCACCGGCGTCCGGCGGCTGCTGACCCCGGCGGTGACGACCCTTCACACCAGTACGGCCGGGCGGGAAGCACTTCCCGCCCGGCCGCGCGCCGCGCTGCCCGCCCTGTGCGCTACCCAGATCACCGGCTACGGCGTCCTGTACTACGCCTTCCCGGTCCTGACCGGCCACATCACCGCCCAGACCGGCTGGCCCACCGGACAGGTCACCGCCGCGTTCACCGCAGCCCTGCTGCTGTCCGCCGCCGTCGGCATCCCCGTCGGCCGCATCCTGGACCAGCGCGGCCCCCACCTCCTGATGACCGGCGGCTCCATCCTCGGCACCGCCGCGCTGGTGATCATCGCCACCGCGCCCGATCTGCCGGTCTTCGCCGCAGGATGGCTGCTGGCCGGCACCGCGATGGCCGCAACCCTCTACCAGCCCGCCTTCGCCGCCCTGGCCCGCTGGCACGACACCGACCGTGTGCGGGCCCTGACCACCCTGACCCTGGCCGCCGGTCTGGCCTCCACCGTCTTCGCACCCCTGACCGCGATCCTCGCCGCCCACCTGACCTGGCGCGACACCTACCTCACCCTGGCCGCTGTCCTCGGCGCGATCACCATCCCCGCCCACGCCCTGGCCCTGCGCGGACCCTGGACTCGGGACGAGACCGGCCCACTCCCCGGAATCCCGCGCCAGCGCCCGCAGGCGCGGATCACGACCAGCCGCCCGTTCCTGCTGCTGGCCGTGGCCATGACGGTGTCCGGCTTCGCCCTGTATGGCGTCATCTTCGGACTTGTCCCCCTGCTCACCCATCGGGGCATGAGTCCCACCCTCGCCGCGTGGGCACTCGGTCTGGGAGGGCTGGGCCAGACCTTGGGCCGCACCGCCTACGCCGCGTTCACGCGCCGCACCAGCGTCCGGGCCCGCACCGTCGCACTGATCGCCGCAGGCGGAGCCACAACTCTCCTGCTGGCACTGGTTCCCGGCCCCACGCCGCTCCTGATCGCGCTCGTGATCCTTGCCGGCGGCGTCCGGGGCAACTTCACCCTGCTCCAGGCCACCGCCGTCATCGACCGCTGGGGCACCACCGCCTACGGCCACCTCAGCGGAATCCTCGCCGCTCCTATCGCCATCGCCGAAGCCCTCACCCCCTTCGCCGCCGCCACCCTCGTTCACCCCCTCGGCGGCTATCCCCAACTGTTCGCGGCCCTCGCCGCAACCTCCGCTGTCGCAGCGCTCCTCGCCAGCGGAACATCCATCGGCGGGGGAGTATCCGGTAGCACCGACTGACTTGGCGACAGGCGGTCGTTGACGAGGAAGCGCCGCAGAGTAGCGGAGCCATGCAAGCGCATGGCGGTCTTCCACTGGTCGTAGGCGTGGGGGTCCTCGCGCTTGTGGAGCAAGTGCTTGATCCAGGTGTTGGCGATGAGGTCCGCTTCGCTCAGCGCTTCGGTGATCTCACGGACGACGGTGACGGCGAGCCGATAGTCGGTGGCTTCGACGAGGTTGAGGTCGACGTCGATGCCGTCCTGTTGGAAGGCGAACAGGTGGCGAGGGCCGTGCGTGGGTGCCGACCTGGTCTTGCGGTATTCGGCATGGCCGCCGAGCAGAGTCCGCAGCGTGTCGAGGTCCGGGCAGGTCGGCGGTATGGGGGCGTACAGGTCGATGTCCGAGTCGTGAAGGACCGTCCCGTACTGCGAGGAGCCCATGGCGTGCAACTCGGTCAGTCCTTTGGCCTGGCTGGCGGCGATGGCGCGTGCCGTGGTGGTGGCCAGGCCCGTGCGGTATCCGGCGAGTGAGGCGTAGAACTGCTGCGCCTGCTTCTGCTCCCGTGGTGCGAATTGGGGCAGCTGGACCCGACCTGCTTTGAGGACGGCTTGCAGGTCGGCGTCCCTCTCGGACGGGAGGAGAGCGTGTTGACCAGCGGTTTCTTCGATTCGTACGCGGTGCATTGGGTGAGGGTACGTGAGGGAAACCACGGCTCTCCGGCTGGGGTCCGGCTGCTTGCGGGGGTCTGCTCGCCGTGCCAGCCCCGAGGGGACCGGGCGACTGCTGGTCCCTTCGGGTGACTTCAGCACGGCGCGGTACGCCCCTATACCGGCCAGGTGGTCCCGGCCAGGAGTCCGTCGAAGCCGAGGCTGGTGACGACCTCGGGGAAGCTGTCCCAGACGCGGGTGATCTCGCCGAAGAGGTCGTTGAAGGCGTCGAGGTCGAGGTCGGGCTCGAGCCATTCGTGGGTGCAGCGGCAGCGGACGTAGACCTTGGCGAGGACTTCGACGAGGAGCCAGTCGCGGGTGGCGTCGCAGTAGGCGCAGGTGATCAGGAAGCCGCGGGGGCGCAGTTCCTCGCTGTGGACGACGGAGCGGGTGAGGACCTGGCCGGGCAGGAGGTCGGGGATCTCGACGAGGTAGTCGGGGATGCGTGGGGCGGGCTGGTCGTCGGGCTGGTGCGGGTGGGTCAAGTGGGCCTCCGGTGGCCTTGGCGTTGGGGCAACGGCACCAAGGACCCCAAGGTCGGCAAATGTTCCCGATCGGCGAAGACGACATCGAACCGACATCGGGCCTCCGTGTGCCTGCGTACTGATTCCGTCGGCCGCAGGCCGGTACGCGACCTGTTCGGCAGCGCGGGACGGTCAGTGGGGTGGGGTCGCGGCGGAACGGGTGGCCTCGCAGGCGGCCAGCGCTTGGCGCGGAGGGCGCTCATCAGCGCCTGCGGGTGGTGGGTGGTGCGGGCGCGATGGCTGGTCGCGGAGCCGGTGCCGGGGGCATCGTGGGCTTGCGTTTGGCCGGCTTCGCTGCGGCGGGGGCGGGGAGGGCGGTGGTGCGGCGGATGCGCCACAGCAGGACGGTGGCGGGGTTGTCGGCGCTGTCCATCTCGCGTGCGCCGAGGGTCTGCTGGAGCAGCGCGGCAGGGCTGTGTCCCAGGTGCTGTGCCTGGGCGAGGGTGGCAGCGAGCGCCGACCAGTCCTTGCCGCCCAGGACCCGTGCAGCCAGTTCCGGCGGCAGGGCTTGGTGCACGGCTGCGGTGGCATGGTCGCGGGCGGTCGGGGGCAGGCGTTCGCCCTGCGCCTTCAGGGCGATCAGGGGTCGGGCAGCGGCCTGGGCGTAGGCGGCGCGGAGCTGGCCGGCGGTGGCCTGGGCGATGAGGGCCTGCTGGGTGTGCCCGGCGGCCCGGTGGCTCCGGTACAGGGTCACGGCGATCAGGACCAACACGTCTAGGAACGCGGCGATCGCGTCCCCTTCCAGTGCCCCGTGGCTGGGGCCGCCGGCCAGCACGGCACGCGCGGTCGAACGCAGGGCCCGCATCTCCTTTTCTGCGGCGCGCTCGTGGAGGTAGGCGGCCTGTCCGTAGGCTTTCGCGGCAGCCACGATCTGGGCTCGCTGGGATCCGCGGTGGGTCTGCGCGAAGGCGTCGAGGACTTCGCCGAACCCCGCCGCCCACACCTGCCACACCTCCCCGTCGGCCTCTTCTGCGCCGGGGCGGGGCGCGGTGAAGGAGTCCAGGGCCTGGTCGGCCAGGCGCCCGGCCTGCTGGAGGGCGGGACGAGCGCTCCGGGCCTGCGCGATGGCGGGATCGGGCTCGTCGGCGGTGATCGACAGGCGTGCACGGATCTTGGGCAGGCTCAGGTCCGGGCCCAGGCTGCTGCCGGAGTACCAGAGCGGCTGCCCGTCGGTCTTGCGGTCGCCGGGCAGGTGGAAGGAGTAGCCCTTCGCGTCGCCCGACGGCAGCCGGTGGACCTTGACCTGGACCCCGTGCCCGGCCAGACGCCCAAGGAACTCGTCCTCCGAGACCGCCCCGGCCAGCGATTCGCGCACCGCGGTACGCAACACTGCGCGGCTGGGCTCGGGCAGACCCTGGAGCTTGGCTTTGTGGATCTCGGCCCGGGTGGGCCGCTTGACGGTGGTCCGCGCGGTGCGCCGGCCGCCCGTCTCACGGGGGACCTGCCGTAGGCCGTAGTCCTGCTCGATGAGGGTGAGTTCGTCCATGACGCGTTGCCAGTCGTTGTGCAGCCGCGCGCCGGTCAGGTCGGCGCGCACGGTGGTGGCGACGATGTGGATGTGGTCCTCGGCGTGGCGTACCACCACCCACCGGCAGCCGTCCGGATCACCGGTGGGGGCGATGCGGGCGGCGTGCATCACGCGGTGGGCGATCTGTTCCCACTCACTGTCGGACAGGTGGCGGTCCTCGGGTGCTGCGCGCAGCGAGCAGTGCCACACGTGGTCCTTTGGCGCGCCCGCGCCGGCCTGGGCAACGCGTAGGTCCAGGATCTTCGCCAGCCGGGTCAGGGCGCGCTGGGGGTCTTCGGCAAGGCCGGGGTCGGGCAGCAGGGGCTCGTAGGCGGCGACGGTGTGCTGGTTGGTGTGTTCGTCCTCGTCTCCGGGTCCGTAGACGTAGGCGAGGATGCCGCGGGTGCGGTCTCCCCGGGTGACGGAGGCGATCATGCGCTGCCCCGGCGGCGGGCGATGCGGAACGCTGCCTCGTCCAGGCGCTCCACTTCGGTCCGCACTTGGTCCAGCAGCGCGGCGGCGGCAGTGAGGAAGTCCCTGGCGGGGCTGGCGAGGAAGGTTCCGTCGGTGTTGAGGCGGCGTGCGATCTGGTTGAGGTTGTTACCCCAGGCGGCGAGGTCGCTGCGGGTGGCGGCCAGCTCGTCGATCGCCGAGTCCAGCTGTTCGATCCGGGCGTCGGCGGCCATCGCGGTGCTCGGGTCGGCCAGGGCGCGGCGGGCGATCAGGTGGGCCAGGCTCAGGTCGGTGACCTTGGCTTGAGCTTCCAGGTGCTGTCGCTCGGTGGCGCTGAAGCGCACGCTGATGGGCTTCTTGGGATCGGCGGCGTCGCGCTTGCGGCGCTTGGGCTTGCGGCGCGCTGCAGCGGTGGCGGACGCGCGCGCGATGAGCGGCTTGGACGACGCAGCAGCAGCAGCGGCGGCGGCGGGCGGCGTGTCGGTGGGGTGCGGCTCCTCCTGCTGGTCGCGGCTGCCCTCGGCTGCGCCCCCCTGCTCCGGCGCCCTCGCCGGAGCTCCCCCGCCCCCCTGGGCGGGGGCCTGCGCCTGCGACCCTCCATAGGAGGGTCGCAGGCTATTGCTGGCTCCGCTGGTCGCGCAGGTGACCTCAACGTCACTGCTGGCCAGTGTAGTTGCGGCGGGGTCGGTGCGGTCGGCGGCGGGCTGTTGGTGGTCGTTCCGGTCGATCACGGTGAGCCTCCTGGATCGGTGTTCGGGTGTGGGCGGGTCGGGTGGTGCTCGGTGCTGGTCTTCGTGGCCCAGTGCGGGCGGCTGGTGCGCAGTTCGGCACTGGGGTGGCGGGGCCGTGCCTAGGGGTGAGCTGGACCTGGCGGGGCTGGTCGCGGACCGGAACAGGTTCCGGTCCGGGCGGCGGCCAGGCGTGGGCATCAATCCTCGGCAGGGTGCTGGCGGCCCTCGGCGGCCTGGCGCGCCAGGGCCATGGCTTCACTCAGTCGCCCGTGGCCCGCTCCCAGGCCGGTGGCGGTGATGGCCTTCCGGGCGCTCTCGCGGGTGATCTGGTCAGGATCCGGGTGCGCCGCGCTGATGGCCTCGGCGAGTTCGTTCAGGGTCGCCTTGGGCGGGCGTCCACCCTGACTCGGCTGTGGGCGCGGTCCAGAACCCTCCTGCAGGACCTGACCTGCGCCGCTGCTGGCAACGGCGGGCTGTGGCGGTTCCTGCGGGCCAGCAGCGCCGTCGGTGTCCTGTTGAGTCTTCGGGGTTACGGCGGCGGCCTGCGGCGCGGCCTGGTGGCCGCCAGCGAGGGCCTGGCCAGCAGGCTGCTCGCGCGGTTCTGGCATCGGGCGGTCCAGAACCCCGGCGGGGGTTCCGGTGGCCGGGTCGGATCCGTCCACAACCTGCGGGCGGACTTCGGGCCTCGCGTCCGGAACCGTACTGGCCGAGTTCGCGGGTGCGCCTCCGTAGCGGGAGATCAGGACGTGCAGGTGGGTCGCACCGCCCAGGGCGAGTGGCGGTATCGCGGACAGGACCACGACGGCGGGGTTGCCGAGGTGGAGGGTGGTGGTGCCGGGCTGGTTCAGGTCCAGGGCGTGCAGGGCGTTGGCCCAGATGCTGGCGCTGGTGGCCGCGCCGAACAGCATCCAGGCATAGAGGCGGGCGGGCAGGGGTGCGGTGCGCAGGACCAGGACGGCGCGCACGCCGTAGGCGATGAAGCCGTCCACCAGCGGCGGGTACACGTAGGACAGGGGCTGCAGGATGTGGGCGGCGGTAGCCATCTGCTGCAGCGCGGAGTACGACAGGGCGAAACCGAGCACCCCGAGCAGGCCCACCGCGACCCGGTCCCAGCCGTTGGCTCGGTGGGCCGACCCGCTGTACTGCGGAAGGTGGGCGTCGGTATGCGTGGCGGTAGCGGCGGGCGTGGTGGTCATATCTGCTCCAGCGGAGAGGAATTGGGGAGGCCGAGGCAGTCAGGGCTGCCGGCCGGCGCGGGTGGGCTATGCAGCGGCTCCCCGGCGCGGTCAGGGGAGCAAGAAGCTGGATCACGGGGCCCTGGTGGACGTTCACGGGCGGGCATACACGCAATCCCCCCTCTTAAGGGGGGGCTTGCGCGTGAACGCTGGCCGCGTGTACGCCGTGTACGGTCGCGTGAACGCTCTACCTGCGGGTTTGCTTCGGACCGTGATCGGTGTGTGCGTTCTGGGCACGGTTCGGGGCATCGGGGCCGCGTGTACGGTCCCGTGAACGCTCCGCGCCCGCTGCTGTGGCCGCTCTGGGGCTGCGGTGCATGGCCGCGACGGCACGCTGGTCCTGCTCGACGGGCTCTGGGCGGGGGCCGGGCACGACGGCGAGGGGAATGACGGGCTGCACGGCCGCCACCACGGGCTCGGCGGTGGGCTGGTGGGTGTTGGGGGTGATGTGGCGCTGGGAGGGGGCGTAGCGGGTCTGCTGTCCGCCTCCCCGTCCCCCGGCGGCTCCCCCTTCCTCGACGGCGAGGCCGCTGTCCACCAGGTTCTTCAGGTTCCGTCGGGCCTTCTCGACCGCGCCTCGGGACGGGTTGGTCTCGCCGGTCATGATGCTGGCGAGGTCCTTGACGGTCAGGCTGGTGGGGGCGTTGCGCAGGATGGTGATGGGTTCGAGGGTGTTCTCGACGTGGCTGGTGCCGCGCACGTGGTCGTGGATCACGGCGAGGGGGCCGACTTCGCCGGTGACGGTCTTGAGGTGGTGGATGGTGACGGCGGGGTCGCCGGCCTCGCCGTTGACGAACAGGACGCTGCCCACCCCGGAGGTGAGCCAGGTCGAGCCGTAGACCCGGTCGAGGTTGGGGCGCTGGCCGCGTGTGGCTTCCTGGCCGGACTTGCGCTGGTGGTGCAGGTCCATGATCTGGACGCCCTCGCGCAGGGCGCGGCTGCGGGCGTTGTTGTAGGCCACCGCGAGGGCGTCGTCGACCATCGTGCTGATGGCGTCCTTGAGGCTGTCGATGACGATTGTGTCGGCGCGGTGGGCGGCGGCGAGTTCGGCCAGCAGGTCCGGTTCGCGGTCCAGGGTGGCCGGCAGCGGCCCCTCCCAGACGACCAGCCGTTCGCGCATCAGGGCTTCGTCGGCGGGGGTGATGGTGCGGGCCA
Organism: Streptacidiphilus sp. P02-A3a; assembly: GCF_014084105.1. Classification (GTDB taxonomy): domain Bacteria; phylum Actinomycetota; class Actinomycetes; order Streptomycetales; family Streptomycetaceae; genus Streptacidiphilus. The sequence goes on from NZ_CP048289.1 coordinate 339,294, forward strand.
TGGCGCGGGCGATCTGCATCGGCCGGTCCAGCGCCAGGTACAGGACGCGTTCGACGGGGGCGACGGGCATGCCGAGGGCGGTCTGGTTGATGCCGATGCGGGCCAGCACTACCTGGTGGGCGATGGAGGTCTTCCCGACGCCCGGAGGGCCGACGATCATCAGGCTCTCGCCCGGTGCCCAGGCGGTCTGCTCGCGGGTGCCCCAGAGCGGTTCCTTGTCGGCGCCGGTCTTGGTGACGAAGTCCCAGCCGTTGACGATGTGCCGCGACAGGCGGCTAGAGCCGTGGGAGAGGGCGCGCTCACCCTCGGCGCGAAGCTCTGCTGTGATCGCGGTGCGGATCTCGTCTGGATCAGCACCAGCCGCCATGGAGCGCTGAACCGTCCGGATGCCGGAGCTGTGCAGGGTGCGCAACTCGGCGGCTCGTCGCACGATCCCGGCGTAGTACTCGGCGTTGGCAGTCGCGGGCGGCGCTGCAGCTACCAGGGCGTGCAGGTAGTCCTTGCCTCCGACCCGCGACAGGTTGTCCTGGCGGCCGAGGTAGTCGCCGAGTGCGATGGGGTCGGTGGGTGCGCGGGCTGCCTGGAGAGCCACGATGGCCCGCCAGATGGTTTCGTTCGCCGGCCGGTAGAAGTCCTGGGGCTCCAGGATGCTGCGGACTGCCTCCACCGCGCCGTCGTTGATCATGCACGCGCCCAGGACGGCCTGCTCCGCGCCTGGGTCGTGGGGCGGCTGGCCGACGGCAAGCCCGTCGACCTCGGTCCGACCAGCGCGGTTCGACGCCTCGGGGTCGGGGACCGTAGGCTTGTGCACAGCGATGTCCTAACTCGCAGCTTCTGGGTGGCTACCCGGCTTCTGCGACGTCGACTGTTCCAGGGATGGGCGGTTCTCAGGTTTCGCTTCAGCCCTCGGTGTTCGTGCACCGGGGGCTTCGCTCATTGGGGCACCAGGTGGCTAGCCCTGCACCCGCCGTTCCGAATCGACTCGGAACGGTGTTTGTGTTTCCTGGTGCATCAGGGTAGCTTCATGATCAGGCCGATGCAAACAGGGTCGCCGATGGCGATCTGATCCGTGGAGGATTGCCGTGGAGGAAGACAACCGCCTGGGGCGGGCGCTACTGGGCAGCGAGGAATACGCGGCCCAGCGCATCGCAGCTGAGCGGGAGAAACGGGAGTGGAGCACCGCGACCCTGGCCAAGCAGGTGACGGAAGCCGGATGTCCGATGAACCAGTCGGCGGTCTGGCGTATCGAGAACGGCGATCCGCCGCGCAGGATCAACCTGGACGAGGCCGTCGCCTTCGCACAGGTCTTCGGTATCTCCCTGGACGACCTCATCTCTCCGCCGCAGATCGTGATCACACCTGAGCTCAGGAGCCACTTCCGCAACCTGTTGGACGCCATGCGAGCCAGCAAGGAGACCAGCGACGCCGTGTACCGGGTCGCCGAGGACCTCGACGGCTACGCGAGAGCCCACCCCAAGGAACTGGCGGCGATCCGCGACATCAGCATCCTTCTGAGCGACGATCCCAACACGACCTTCGGACTCAGCACCCTTGGACGCCCCTTCCTGGAAGCGCTCGGAATCTACGACTACTACCTGGAACAGAGGGAGCGGGAGTCCCGCAAGGTCTCGGAGCACGTCGAGAAGAGCCTTGAGCTGGACGAACTCCGGGAACGTCTCAACGAGGAATTCCCGCACTGACCCGGTCTCCCGCCAGCCACGGGAGCTGAGAGCTAGCAACGCCGGACGACGGGCGCACGAACGCCCAGGCTCCGCATGCGCCACAGCAACTTCACCGCACCGCCCATCCCTGGACCACCGACCACGGCCGCGCACAGCCAGCGCGCCGGGAGGACCTGCCATGCTCCAAATCTGCCTGACCGCCGCCGACATAGCCGAGGCCCTCGGCGTCACCGAGAGCCAGCTGCGCCGGGCGCTCAGCGCTGCCAACGCGGAGAGGGTCGACTCCACCTTGGTCGCCCTCACCGTCGCCGAGGCCGGCCGACGACTCGGAATCGGCCGCACGAGCATGTACGGGCTGATCGCGGCCGGGGAGATCCCCACCATCCTGGTCGGCTCCGTACGCCGAGTGCCAGCAGCGGCACTTGACCAGTACGTCTCGGCGCGCCTTGGTACCAGTGACGCGCCCGTCCTGCGTGTCGCAGCCTGAGCGGGGGCGGCAGCATGACCTCGAAGAAGTCCCGCCAGCCCAACGGCGCCTCCTCCGTCTATCAGGACAAGAACGGGCGCTGGCACGGTCGCGTCACCGTCGGCGTCAAGGACGACGGCAAGCCCGACCGCCGCCACGTCACCGCGAAGACCCGGCCGGAGGTGATCAAGAAGGTCCGTGAGCTGGAGAAGCTGCGCGACGCCGGAACCATCCGTAAGGCCGGCAGCCAAGCCTGGACCGTCGGGGCCTGGCTCACCCACTGGATCACCCAGATCGCTCCGCTCACCGCCACCGAGAACACCCTCGACGGCTACGAGGTCGCGGTGCGCGTCCACCTCGTCCCCGGTCTCGGTGCACACAAGCTCGTCAAGCTGGAAGCCGAGCACCTGGAGCGCTTCTACGCGAAGATGCAGCGCAACGGCAGCAAGCCCGCCACTGCCCACCAGGCGCACCGCACACTGCGCGTCGCTCTGGCTGAGGCCGTGCGCCGAGGCCACCTCGTGGTCAACCAGGCCGTCATCGCCAAAGCCCCTCGCCTCGACGAGGAGGAGGTGGAGCCCTACACAGTCGAAGAGGTCCAGCGGCTGCTCGCGGCGGCGGCCAAGCGACGCAACGCCACACGCTGGGTGTTCGCGCTGGCCTTGGGTCTTCGACAGGGCGAGGTCCTCGGGTTGCAGTGGAGTGACGTCGATCTGGCCTCCGGCGTGGTGCGCGTCAAGCGAGGCCGACTGCGTCCTCGCTACGCCCACGGATGCGGTGACACCTGCGGGCGCAAGCCGGGGTACTGCCCCCGGCGCGAGCAGATCCGACGCGAGACCAAGGACACCAAATCCCGCGCGGGCAAGCGCACCATCGGTCTTCCCGACCAGCTGGTCCATCTCCTGGTCGCGCACAGGGTGGAGCAGGATCGCGAGCGCGGCTTGGCCGGCGACGAGTGGACGGACAAGGACTACGTCTTCGCCTCGCCGACCGGCGAACCCCTCATTCCCAACACTGACTACCACCACTGGAAGGAACTGCTGGCGGAGGCCGAGGTCCGGGACGGTCGCCTCCATGACGCCCGCCACACGGCATCCACGGTGCTTCTACTGCTCGGAGTGCCCGAACGGATCGTGATGGCCATCATGGGCTGGTCCTCCTCGTCGATGGCCAAGCGCTACCAGCACGTCACCGACCCCCTGCTCGCGGAGACGGCGCAGAAGGTCGACGGGCTCCTGTGGGGTGCGGCCGAAGCCCAGCCCGCGAGTGCTCAGATCCTCCCTCCCCGTCTCGACGTTGAGGCGGCCGTACCCCTCGTCTTCGTCGCAAGGGTCGGCCAGCACCAGATCCCCTTCGTGTCCCGTGAACTCGCCCTCGCCGTGGTGGACCAGTGGGGTGCCGACCACGCCGAGGCGACGGCGGCCGTCGAGGAGTGGGAGGTGGAGAAGTGGGAGCTGGAGAGTCCTCTCGGAAAGGCGGAGGTCTGCGAGTCCGTCCCGACTCGACGGCTTGTCCACCGCGCCAGTGCCGTCTTCCTCCCCGGTGGCTCCGAGTCCGCAGCAGAACTGCCCGAACAATGGGCCGAGTTCGCGTGGGAGTTCGAGGTGGATGCTTACACCGCTCGGCCGGCCGCCTGGCGCACGCTACGGCGGAGCGGGTCGGGCCAGGAGGTCGAGGCCCACGTCCGCGGCATCGATGCCGATGCCGTCGCCGAGGCATTCGCCCAGGCGCGAGTCCAGGCCGTCGACCGTGCGAGGAACCCGGGAAAGTACGGCGACACGGACGAGTGGTGACGTTGTTCGCCCAGGTCCGCGTACGTCCGGCCGGGCTCAACTGAGACCAAAACTGAGACCAAAAGCGCAGAGGGCCCGCACCGGTGAACGGTGCGGGCCCTCTGACCTGCGGAGGATACGAGATTCGAACTCGTGAGGGGTTGCCCCCAACACGCTTTCCAACTGTTCGTCCGGGTGTCCAGCGGGGTACATCCGCGTCCTGACCTGCGCTGAGTGAGGCCATCCACCCTCTGTGGACCCTTGCGAACGAGGCTGAATGCAACCCCAACTGCAACCCTCGCCGTAGCCTTGGCTCGCGGCGCTGGATGGAGCATTGGCCTGGACATTGCCACCGTGATCAGAACGGTGGGTCTTCTCGGAAGCCGCCGTTCCACAAGGGTGGCTCCGCGTCCTGCAACGGTGTTCCGGGGGTGCCAGGCCGTCGGTGAGCGTGGCAACCCCAGGCCGTGCAGGCGTCGACGGCCCGAGAGCGGTGCCAACGGTCCTGGCTGCTCGCCAGGAGCCTGTGGAGCAACGGCATCAGTGCCTCGCGATGCTGGGCGAGTTCCGGGGCTTCGACCATGGGGACCACTGCAATCAGTGCGGCCTCCCGTACTTCCTGGTCGGCGTCGGTGAGGAATGGTACTGCCGCGTGAAAGAGCACCTGTCGTAGCGAGCGCAGGGCTTCCTGGGCTGGGTACGGCTCGAAACCGTGGCGGCGTCCCAGTTCCAAGCACGAGTCGTCAGCGTCATAGGCGACTTCGCCGAGCCAGTCCAGCAACGCCGCGCGGAACGCCCTCGGCCGCAGTTCCGTCCCCGGATGCGTCCTGAGATGCACCAGAGACACTGCACGCGGATCGGACAGGATGCCGGCGAGGTAGAGGGCCACGGGTGCAGTTGCCTCGTAGGTCGAGTTCTGGTGACGCACCGGCTCCAGGTTGTTCAGGGCTTGCGCCTGCACGACCGGGTCGGGATCCAATAGCGCGGTCAGCTGCGGGCGGGGGTCCCACGGGCCCGGGTACGCGTGCTTCAGCGACTGCCAGTCCGTGTCGCGGAGCAGCACCTGTGGATCAGGTAGGCAGGAAGCGGCAGCGTCGGCCTCGACGTCGGGAAGGGTCACCCGCAAAGCGTACGAGGGCGCCACTATTGCCGTGACCACCGAAGAAACTATCCAGGGAACGAAGGAGATCGACGCTGTCACATGCGAAGCGCTCCGTACGGAGCGCCGAGGCGGCGGCCGTATTCGGTGAGGGCCAGCAGGCCGATGCCCCGGGCCGGAGTGCCCGCGTCGATCGACAGGGGGTCGAGGCTCAGCTCCCCTGCCAGTTTGGTGGCGATTTCGAGCAGTTCCCACATCCACTCGTCGTCGTCCTCGTCAACTTCCAAGTGCTCCGCTGTCAACGCGGGCAGTCCGAGGGCGGTCCGGCGCTCTTGCTCGTAGGCGAGTGGGATCCCGAGGTCCAGGTGCTGCGTATCGTCGCCCGGGATGTATGCGAGGCGGCGCAGGGTCTCGCCGCGCTCGGCGACCAGGACGGCCGAGCCGTCGTTCTGCGCTCCGTACCAGTACGCCTGGGCGCGCCCGTACCGGGCGCTGAGGCGTTCGCACGCGTCCAGTACGTCAGCCTCGCGCTCAGCTGCGCTGGGGTCGCACCAGGAGCCGACGACCAGGGTCCAGCCAGCGAGTTCGGGCGTGACGAACACTCTTCGATACCGGTCGTGCGGGTCGTCGTCGAGTCCGCCGTGGCTGTCGCAGTCCGCGGCGTGGACGCCGGTGGAGAACGGCACCGGATACGCAGCGGTCAGGCCGAGCATTTCCGTGACGCCGGCCTGGTCGCCGGTACTCACCGCGATCCAGGAGAGAAAGCAGCACGCGAGGGGGACCGGTAGGTCGTCCAGCAGCTTGATCTGGACAAGACGCTCCAACGCTGCTCGGTCAGGCGCACTGATCGCCCCCTCGCCGCCTATCTCCGCCAGACACTCCAGGGCACCCCCGCGCGCCGAACCAGGTCCGTTGCGGCGTACCGACTGCAGCAGCGGCACAACGGCTGCTCCCCACGAACAGAAGGCGTGGACAGCGGCCTGCCGCACCTCCCTATTGCCGTCGCCCAGCAGCGGAACCAGCCGTTTCGCTACGGGCAGCGCGTCCTCGCCGCAGCCTTTGATGCCGCTGACCGCTGCCCGGCGTACGAAGGGATCGTCGTGGGCTAGTGCCCGCAGGTATCCATCCAGCACCGAGGTTCCCAGCCTCGTGAACACCCGCAGCGCCCGCCAGTGCGATCCCGGCACCGCGTCCTGCAGGGCATCGAGCACCGGTTCGAAGCCCGGGGCGCCGATGCTGCGCAGCGCCGAGAGCAGCGCGGTTTCGGTCACCGGGGAAGCGTCGTCGCGCAGTGCGTCCATGAGGGCGGGCAGCGCCGCGGGACCGAGCGCGGCCAGGTGGGCTCCAGCAGCGTGCCGTTCCACCTCCTCGCCGGCCGACAGGGCCAGAACCCACTGCCGCACGGTCATGCCAGGTCCTTGAAGAGCGCGTCGTACGGCTCGTCCTCCGGCGTGAAGACCAGAACGAAATCCCTGCCCGTCACGGTGGCGACCTCCCGCAGCCGGGCCAGCGCGTCGGCCTCCGTCGGGAGGGAGAGACCGAGGGCAGCTGCCGCCCGGTCCCGTCGAGCCCAGAGATCGGGTATGTCCACCAGGTACCCAGCGGCGAGCTCGCGGCTCCGCTCCACGGTAAACGTCCGGCAGTCCTGCCACCACGGCACCACCAACAGGAACTGCAGCAACTCGGGCAGTCCGACGGCGACCAGTGACGCACGGCCTTCGGAGTCCGCGAACAGGATCGGCCGCTCCTCGCCGCCCTCACCGCAGAAGAAGTACGTGCCCCCGGCTCCGTGCCCGGCGAAGCCCTCCAGCGCCGTGCCCGAGGCAAGGTGCACCTCTTCGACGTGGTCGCCCCGGTCCAGGTCGAAGTCACCCGGCCAGGCCAGAAAGGCAGCGGCATCGTCGTGGGTGCGAACGGCGGTGATCAGCGATTGCATGCACCGCACCCTAGTGAGTGGGACTGACAGCCCGCTGCGGGTAACTGCAAGCCTCGCCAGCGCTGGACCCAGGCGCCTCCGCCCGACGTGCGTTCCACTGCCGTACCACTCTCAGGACGGGCGGAGTTCTGCCTGCGGACGCTACGGGTAGTCAGCCGAGGCGCGCCAACGACGCGGCGTCACCCACCTGGCTCGCTTCCGGATGCTCCAAACCAAGCCCCGGCTTAGTGTGAAGGCAGCACCTGATTAGGTACTAACGTGCCCGTCTCGGCTGTGCGAATTAGCAGAGGTTAGGTGTTAATTGGTTACTCCAGTGTTCCGCAAGCCAGTTCCATTGGGATACGGCGCTGCATTGACCTCTACAACATACATTGCTTCTCCGCTCCTCGCGGGCTTCAGTGTCACTGCTATAGGCTTGGTCGGTGCGACCCAAGAGAAATTTCGGTGGCCAGGAACGACCCTACTCCTTTTGACGATCGCCATCATCTTTTTGATCGCTAGCCTCCAGTTCGGAATCATCTGTCAGAAATTCTTCTACTCTCAAGAGGAGTTGAAGAACTGGTGGACGGATCTAGAGTTCGCTTCTCGGCTTACCCTATTTTCGGAAGAGCAAAAGGCTAACTTTGATTCTTGGCAGAAGTATGGATGGCTGGCCTTGGCTTGCTATAACACAGGGGTCGCCGTGCTCGCGGCGTCCTTGGCCACCCTGCTCTCACCACTTCCAAGCGAACATGGAGCAGTTGCATACACCAAGAGCGCCAGTGCCCTACTAATGGCGGCGGGCGCGATCGCCGTTGTCGTATATGGGGTAGTCACGGTCTTCCAGGTTAAAAAGATGGGAAATTCCTCATGAGCTGCTATAGCCAATGCCCTTGCTGTCACATGACAAAGCGACACTACAATGGTTGCCCGCTCAAAGATTTGAGCATGAAGCAAGCGGCAAAAGTTAAGTGCCCAGACCGGATTGCAGAAGCTCAATCGCCATCCGAGAAGGATTGAGCGCTCAGACACCTTACGGCTTCTGTCGGGCTGAGCGTTCGCCCCCTGGTTTCTAGCTGGCAGGCCATAACCGTTACTGCTTCGGCCGGGGCCGCCGGCAGGCTCGCTGTACGAAGGGCGCCGCCGCATCCTAGACGAGGATTTCCGCCTTAGACCTTCCGAGCCCAGGCATTGACCATTCTGGCTGCCTGGCGAACGCAGCCGGAAGAATCATTTACGATCTCTGCTCCGCTAAAGCGAATGAGTCGCCAACCGTGGAATTCTAGATCTCGCTGGCGAGCGCGATCCCGAGTGAATGACTGCGGAGAAGAATGCCAGGCGTAGCCATCCAGCTCGATTGCAATCTTCTTTTCTGGAATGGCAAAATCCAGCCGATATTTTCCGCCGAGAACGGAGTATTGTGCCCGAAGGTCAGCCAACTCCGCAGGGGTGATCTTCTGGTAGGCATCCCAAAAGGCCTTCTCGATTGGCGATTCGAGCTCGGGTGTCGCTATTGCTAGCCTATTCAGAGCCTCGATCGGGGTTCTCGCGATAATGGTCTTAGCGCAAGAGAAGGCGAACCACATATCACCAAGAATCCAGTCTTGGTTGGCTCGCCTTAATTCGCCGGGGTCGTTCGAAAGTCGTGGCTCGACAGGGGAGGCTATAATGATTTCCTTGCCGCGCCCGTAAGCATATCCAATTTCCACCAGTGTCCCATATGCCGTACTGTCGTCAAGCCAGGCAAAGAAGATGTCTGCGCGATCTATGGCAGCTAGGCACAGGTCCCTGATTTTCTCGCGATGTGGGGCAGGATTTGCCCCTCCGCAGATCCCTCCACTGAAGCCACATCCATGTGAGGTTGATCCATGCCCACATCCATGGTCATCGCTCATAAAGAATGGGCCAATATAGTCAAATTTGCCGAGGATTCCTCGGCTGATAGTCGGCCAATCCGGCTCAGGCTCGCCTCCGCTCGAACCCCAGGCACCCCTCAGGGGAACCAGGGAGTGCCGCCAGTCGTTCTTGGCGATCTTTCCTGCCAGGTAAATCGATGTCATGCGCTTCTCCAAATCCTATTTATCGGTAGCTGGTGTACCATCTCGAACCCACCCCTAGGATTCAAGAGGTGGGAGTGAGCCATTAATTGGCCGAATTGCCTCTGCCCCTTGCGGGTGAAACGGCTCTCGAACGCCGACACCACACCGCTAACATCACGCTCGACGCGTGTCAACCCACCGCGTGTCACGGGCGAAGACCTCTGTTCGAGAGGGGTGCCCCGCTCTTGTGCTCGACGTCACGCACGAGGCATACGGTAGATCGCGGCCTCGGCCAAAGGGGTCAGTCTGCCGATGTCGACTGACTTGCTCGCCGATTCTGGTCCGGACGGGGCCACTCCAGGTGGAAAGGCGACCACCTTTGATCCCGTAGTCCCAGGGTGGATGGCCCGTCGTCGAAGCTTCTTTCGGGGTTCAACTTCGAAGCGGCCGGCTGGTGTCGGCAACGGCTGTTTTCACCCGTTGCCGACAGCTGGACCGTCTGTACGAACCCCGGCCGTCTGACTGCCAGTCGGCCGGCGAGCTGGCCTCGCGCGGTGACTAGCCCGCTTGCAGTGGCACTATTGCAATGAAGTCTTCATTCGACTTCTATTGGTTCATGCCTCTCCCGCTGCGCACGATCGACCCGTCACGACTGGTGGCTCGGCGTGTCGAGCTGGGACTCACGCGCGCGGCGCTGGCCGCAAGGGCTGGGGTCTCGCCCAGGATGATCTTCTTCTACGAAGAGGGCAGGCACACCCCTACGCCGCCTCGCCTGGAGCAGTTGGCGGCTGCTCTTGGGTGTGAGGCGGATGCGCTTACCGGGGCGCCGCGTGGACAGGAGTCGCTGGTCGATCTGAGGTACGCCGCCGGACTGACTCTTGACCGAGTCGCCGAGCTGCTGCGTGCTTCGTCGGCGGGGCGGGAGCTATGTGTCTCAGCGCCCAAGATCTCTGCGCTTGAGAACGGACGGCAGGTCAGGGGACGCCACTGGGAGGACCCTGAGGCGACCGGTCGCCTGCTCACCCCTCTGGCCAAGGCATACGGCGTGCCTGTGCGCATGGTGCTGGACGCGTGGATGCGCACGCGAGTGGACGAGCCCGCACCGGTGCTTGCGGACAGGCGGAAGCGGGAGCCTTCCCGGGCAGCCCAGGCGACATGGGAGTCTTTGAACGAGCGTCAGCAGGTCTATCTGGGCGAGATCATGCGGGACGACCGTATGACGGCGACGGAGATGTGGATGAGGAGGGTCCAGCGCCTGGCTGTGCCGCGGGCGGCCGAGTGGCGCAAGCTGCCGTTGACGCTCAAGGCTGGGCCTTCCGCGGTCGGGTACACCCGGCTTCAGGAGCGGCTTCGTCAGCGCGGAGTGCATGATCCCGGTGCCGGGCAGACGGTGCACGCGTTGGAGCGGCGCGGGTTGCTGGTGATCACCGAGGACACGGTCGAGCATCCCGTTGGCGGGGAGGTCGGGCGAGTGCTGGTCGAGATCACCAAGCGTGGCCGCGCGGCGGCTAGGGCCGGACTCGGTGAAGCGAGCGAACCTGAACCTGGGGCGCACTTGCTCTCGGAGTGGCTCTGGGGGGTCCTGTCCCGCGTCGCAGCTGCCGAACCCACCGGGCTGGACGACGACCGACTGGCGGGCCGTTCGCTCTTCTTTATCGGCGTGGGCTATGCGGGCAAGCCGGGGGGGCAGCCGAGCCGCGGCCTGGTGGACTCTGTTCCGGTCCTGGCACCTGGAGGGACACACGTCGCCGAGTACCGATGGCGGCTGACCCAGCTCGGCCGGCGCCACGTAGTGGAATACCTTGACGTCTACCGAGAACTCTATCCGCGCACTAATACCACAGGCCTCGACGGGCTCATGGGTGGAACGCGGTAGAGACGTCCCCTTTCTGCTCAACCGGCCCGATTGTCAGAGGTGCCATTTATGCTCCAGAGTTGTGACAAGTCCCACGGACGAAAACACGCAGACGCTCGATGAGGTCAGGGTCCGCTATCTGGTGACCCGGGCTGCTCTGCGCGCGGCGAAGGCTATGACTACGCCAGCGCTGGAACCCCAGCAGCGCCTGGTGACCTTGATGGAGTGCCACGGCACGATGCTGGCGGCTCGCGGCCCTGGTCGCCCTCTGGCGTTCGGAGAGTTCCGGCGCGCGCTCAGGGGCGACCTGGCCGACTTGCTGCCGGAAGGCGTCAGTTCCCTGGACCTGGAAGGGATCCTGGTTGTGGACCAGGACGGACAGGTCACCGAGGATGCCTTCGACTTCGACCTCGAGCAGCAGATGCTGTTGCACACGATGCGCAAACTGGACGCCATAGCGGGCGTTGTCAGCGATCGGGAACTCCAGTCGGAGATCGACCAGGAGACGGCCTACGCCCTGCTGCGCAAGCAGGGTGACCAAGTCGTTTACGAGGCTGGGCGGAAGGACCTGATCCGACTTCCCGCTGGTCCGGTTGACGACCTCTGTGAGCTGAAGCTGCCTCCGTTGGTGGCGGACTTCTACAGGGATATCTCGTACGACTCGGTCTACCGGGGGTGGTGGTTCCCGTGCCCGATCTGTCGTTGGCCGATGCGGATCGTCGTCCGGAAGAACGCGGTCACCCCCGTGGGAGCGGCGCGATGCTGGTACGCGCCGCATGCGGACCTGGGAGCCTCCTACCTGTTCCGCCTACCGGCGGACTTCAGTGCACCCGAACTGCTGCCCGAACCGTCGCCGCCGCGCCCGGATGGTCGCGAGGCGGTCCTGTATCCGGAGGTCAGGGAAGTGCCGCAAGCGCTGCTCGCCGAGGGCCACAAGGCCCTCACCCGCGGAATCTGGCGCTACACGACCGTTCCCGGCCTGCCCGAGCTGGCACTGTACGAACGGCTCGCCGAGCGGGGGCTGAAGGTGACGTTGTGGCCGGGGTTGGACGCCTACGACCTCCTGGTCGAGGTGGGCCCCAAGCGGGGGAAGAAGACGCCCTTCAAGGTCGACATCAAGGACTACACGTCGGCAGTGACGCTGGCGAACCTCGTCCATGCGCAGGAGGGCGACCGAGGCGGTGCCGACTGGCTGGTGGTGCCGGACTACCGGGCCCGCCAGGTGCCACTGCTGTCGGGTGTGTGCGCGAAGTACAACATGCAGGTGGCCACCGCATCCGAGTTCGGCGAAATGGTCTGCGAGAAGGCAGGGGTGAGCTGGACATGAGCGACATGCCGATCGGGGACACCGCAGTCTGTACGGCGCTGGCGCTCGCAGCCCACTACTTCCCCATGGCTGTAGAGGGTGATTCCCGCAGTGCTGCCCCGTTCGCCAAGGCGGCGTTCCTGGTCTCGGGGAAGTACCAGGCCTGGGACCGGTGGGCAGATCTGCCCCACGAGGAGAAACAGCGGATCGCGATGGTCTGCTCCATCGCTCCCGGCGAACTCGCTGACGTTCGGACGTTCTCGGTTGCGGCGCGCTCCATGCTGACACCGCTGGGCGCCGACGAATCGAGTGACTCGTCGGTCATGGCTTCGTTCGAGCCGGTGGGCGACAACCCCTTCACAGCGCAGGCCGCATTCCCCCGGCTCGGGGGCGATCCGCTGGGCTACGTCGACCGTATGACGACCCGCTTCCGGCGTCCTAGTGCCCGCGCCCGGCCTCCTGAGTTCGCGGGGCCGGGAACGTGGTTCACCGGGGAGATCTTCGTGAAGGACGTGGGCCAGGTCCATGGACGACTAGTGATCCCCACCTATCCCCAGTTCACCGAGGCGCTCAGCCTCGACAGCCTCCCCCAGGTGTCGACCGTCCCGTATCTGCCCGACCTTCGGATCCCCACGCCCGAGCTGCTGGACCTGGCAGAGAAGATCGACATGCGGTACCCGGCGGCGAAGCGCTACCTGCGGCACACCCTCGGGCAGCTCTTCGACGTACTGCAGACCTCGGACACGGTGTCTCCGAGCGACCTGCTGACGCTGACCTCCGGCGGCATGGAGATCTTCAATGCGCCGACCGGCACCGGCAAAAGCGTCCTGGTCCGCGTCATGGCCGCGTGGTTCGCCGCCAACAACCTGCGCATCGCCATCGTGCTGCCGGACATCAAGGCATGCCTGGCCATGACCTGGAACGTGCGCGGGGATCTTGCCCACCTGCACCGCGTCAAGGCCATCGAGCACGAGCCCACCTGCGCGCACCTGATGTCCGCCTCGGGGATGCATGACCGCGCGCTCAAGCTCGTCTCCCTGATCAACGAGGATCCTGACGCACCAGGTGAGTGGGGTGAGCGAGCCGAGCGCGATGTGGATCCCCTGGCGTACGGCTGCGCCCAGAAGACGTTCCTCGAAGCCACCGGCGACTATCCGCCGGGGCGCGAGCCGTGCCTGTCGCTGCACCGACAGGGTGTGGGCTCGGCGGCCTGCCCCTGGATCCCCACATGTGGGAAGTTCGCCCCGGTCTACGAGGCGGCTGCCGCCAGCGTCGTCATCATGAACCACTACGTGTTCATGCAGGGCAACCTGCGGATCGGTGTCAACCTGGACGGTCGGCCCGTACGCAGCATGACCGCTGCCGAATACGCGCTGCGGGCCTTCCACGCGGTGGCCATCGACGAAGTCGACCAGTTCCAGTCCCGAGCCATCGACAAGTGCGCCAGCGAGATCGTCCTGCACTCACGGCGCCATTGGTCTGCTGCGCCTCAGGAGATGGACAGCGACGCGAAGCGGCTGCGTATCGACGATGAGCACAACCTGCTGCCGGCCGTCAGTCATGCCCGGCTCATGGCCGAGTTCCTCTTGTTGAGCATCTGCAAGAGCGCCCTGAGCCTGCACGCCACGGAGGACGATCGGGCCCAGGCCCGCATCCCCGACCAAACCAGCAGTCGCTGGCACCTGGCACGCGGCCGGGACCGCACTTTGATCCGTTCGTTGTGGCCGGAAGCGGACTCGATGGACGGTGCCGACATCCCAGTCGAGCTGTTCCAGCGACTCAACGCTCTTATGCCCGCGCGGTACCAGCGCCGCGACCCGCTCACCGGACAGGCAAGCCTGCTCGAACCGGACTGGCACGAGGTGAGGAACGCGCTCAGCGCACTCGTGGCACCCCGCGGCGAACATCTGCTGGACGCGGTCAAGCTCGAACTTCACGGCCTCCTCGAAGGCACCGTCAAGGACCCGCACCGGCGCGCTCAGGCGATCAACCTGCTGATCACCCGAACCGCGATGGTCGAACTGGACGAGGCACTGTCAGCCCTTCAGGAGAAGGCCCACGACTACCGCTCCTCCGGCCTGCGTTCAGCCCAGAAGATCGCGTCGAACCTGCAGGCCACAGCTGTCTCGTCGGTCCTTCCCTTGGGGATGCTCGGGCGCGCAATCACGGGCTACCGCGTCACCGGACTCGACGACAAGGAGAGGAACGCTGCCCTGGTCGCCCAGACCATCACCGGCGACCCGCACACCTTCACCGCCGAACTGGGCGGAATCGTCTCCCTGATCCTGGCAGGCGTTGAGCGACCGGTGATAGGTCTGTCGGCCACCGCCTACTTCCCCCAGGCGGTACGCGAGCACCTTCACGCCCCAGTGCGCTGGTGGATGACCGACGCCCAGGCCAAGTCCATCCGGGCCAGGAAGCACCGCATCGACTACGGCGAGGGCCACCCACTGTTCGGGGAGCCCATCAAGGTCTCCGGCACCCATCCCAGCCGCAAGAAGGACGCGCTCATCGAACTGGGCAGCAACCTGTACGACCAGTACATCCACCGCGAGCTCGAACGCACGGCGGCGAAAGACCCCGACCGGGCACACGTCCTGGTCGTGGCCAACTCCTACGAGCAGTGCGCCTGGCTCGCCCGCGGTATCGCCAGGGCCGGACGCTACGACGGCGGGCTGTGCCTGGCCGTCCGTGCCGAGGACCGGCACAGCGTCGACTCTGAGCTGCCCAGGGAGAACGTGGCCGTACGCCTGACTGCGGAGGAGTTCGAGGACTTCCCGCAGTACGGGAAGATCCTGGTCGTTCCCCTGTCGCTCATCGCCCGGGGGCTCAACATCGTCGTGGGCACCCGTTCGGCGGTCCGATCGGTCTACCTGTGCGTACGCCCTCTCGCGCTACTCAACGAACCCGCCGAGATGTACGGCAGCATCAACGCCGCCGGCCTGCGAGCCCTGCCGCCAGGCGGAAGCCCCGACCCGTCGCAGAGCTTGACCGAGGCCCGGGAGGCGGCCTGGGACCGCCTGGCGCTCCTGCTGCGCACAGCCCCCCAGTTCACGGCGATGCACAAGTCGCTTCAGGAGGAGGTCGTCGCAGGCATGATCGTCGACCTCATCCAGCTCGCCGGCCGCGCCCGTCGCGGCGGCACAGAAGCCGTGCTGCACATGGTGGACTACGCCTTTCACGAGGACACCTGGAGCGCCGACCTGGAGACAGTCCTGCGCCGTATCCACTCTCAGTGGACCCCCGAGGTGCGGCAGCAGATGAACCGCCTGTATGGGGAGGCCCTCAACGCCTTCCTCTCTTACGCAGGCATCGAGCCCGACGAGCCCTGAGTCCCGAGCAACCGGCCAGAAGCGAAGAGAAAGAGGACGCATGACCCAGCAGGACCGCGAACCCGGCAAGTACCTGAACACGCTCGCCTTCCGCTGCACCCCCGAGCTGGTCGGCGATGCCGCGGTCCACGTGCGGCACCTCGACGAGGCCACCTGGAAGCTCTGGGACGACTTCGATGGGCAGTGCAAGAAGAAGTTCAAGAACGACGCGGCCCAGGCGCCGTACTCCATCGCCACCACCGTGCTCGGGATGCTCAGCGGGGGCTACGTCTACTTCGACCCGGACCGCCGCGCGCCATTCCTCGCCTCGCTTCACCCTCTCGACAGCAAGCTGCTCTGCCGCGTCTTCACCCTGACGTATTGGCTGGCTCTGGGCCAGGAGGTCGGCACCATCGACCTCGCGGTTCCACCGGAACTGGCCAAGCGCATTGCCGACACAACGGAGCACAGGTACCTTCTGGCCGAGTGTCTTGAGCCCACTGCCAACGCTCAGCCCGTTGCTCCCAACTGGCTCTACCGGACAGTATCCTGGCAACTCTCCCGACACCTCGCGGCAACGCCTTGGGCCATCGGGGACGGCAAGACCGTCAAGCTGCGGCCCGACACCACGGGCGGCTTGGTCGCCTTCGACAATCCCTGGCAGAACGAGCAGGGGGGACGCTTCGCGCTCTCTCGCACTTCGCTGAAGCTCAAGACCCTGCCGAATGTTTCCAGCCCTGTGCTGTTGTTGGACTCCCGGGTGAGCCGCATCTCCTCCTCGCTGGTCTTCTCCACCACCGCCCTCGCCGAGCACCCCGGCGAAAACCGCCCCCTTCTGGAGGTCAGCCTCAACGGCTTCGGAGGTGCCCGCACCGTCAACCGCTTGGCCCTTGCGGCCCTTGGCCGGCTGGAAATGGACTACTCCATCCTCCGCACCATCGACGACCGGTCCAAGCGAGAGCAGAAGCTGCTCGCCGAAGCGAAGAAGGCGAAGGAAAGCGCCTCCTTCCCCCGTGACCACCCCGGTCAGGTCTGGCCCATCCTGGGCAAGAACTTCTCGTTCCCCATTGGCACCGGCCCTGGCATGGAGCACCTCAGGCTTCTGCACCAGCACTTCACCACGGTGTTCGACACAACCGCCGAGCCGCTGGAGACGCGAGAAGTACGCATGAACCTCCCGCACCGGCCGACCGACCCAGAGAACATCTCCAAGCAAGAATACGACCGCCGGAAGGCGGAGCGTGTGGAGCATCCCGAGCCGAAGAAGCTGGGTCCGATCCGCCCGCGCGGCAGCCTGTTCCCCACCGCAGAGTCACTCTTCGCGTCCGTCGAGGCTGCGGGCTTCAAGAAGCTGCGTATTGCCTGCCTTTGGTACCGGGATGAGACCCGCCTTCGCATGATCGATACGTTCTGCAAGACCTTCGGCCTCTCCCCCGAGGGCTTGGACCCGCACGAGGGCGAAGAGTTCAGCCTCCACGGCGACCAGATCACCGCCGTGTTCCACCAGGCCGCAGAGTTCCTCAAGCCCGGAGGGCCGGACGGTCGGAGGAACGCGCTGGCAGACACGGGGGCGGCGCTACGTTCCCAGGACGGGATCATCGTCGGCGCTTGGTGCGAGACTGAGATTCCCACCACCGCTGACTTTGAGGGGGCCACCAAGGCAGACCTCGACAACCTCGACGCCAAGCCCCAGAGCAAGCACATCCTCGCGGAACTCGGTGTCCCCACCCAATACGTTCGGGGTATGACTGCGACTGGTGTCCTCAGGCCCAAGGCCAAGGACCACCCCGCGCAGATGGCTCTTCTCGACCTCTACCGCTCGCTCGGCATCATCGATGACCGCATCGCCAACGCGCTCCGGCCAGAGAAAGCAGGCTATCCGGTAGACCGGATCGCACACGTCGGTATCCACATCCGGCAGCAGAACCGCCGCAAGGGTGAGTATGGCCAGCCCAAGGTGGTCATCACCGCATCTGCTCTGGTTCCGCCGCAAGCGGCCGACAGCACTTGGACCATGCTCGGCTGGAGTTCCACCCGGCCTGAGTGGCAGCCCTATCGCTCCGCCCAGCCGGCATTCCATGCCAGCGCCTATCCGGAGGGAACCGGCGATAAGAAGACCTACCGGCAGCGCTGGGACGACGCGGCAGAGACCGTGGAGGGTGCCCTTGCTGATCTCGCCGATGAACTGGACGGCACCCCGTACGTCATCACTGTGGACGAGCTCGCCTCGCGGCGGCTGTGGGACGGATTGCAGAACATGCGGCAGGGCGGCGCGCCGGCAGACGGCGGAAGCCGCTACTGGCTCCCCGGCGCCACTCTGAGCCGCGACGACCGGCCCCAAGCCATCATCCGCATCAACACCGACGACGAGGAGGTGCCGCAGCCAGTGAGCACCGCTCGTATCGCCAAGGCCAAGGCGGGCGAGCCGGTCGAGGGGGACACCGCGACCACGCTCTACCAGGTCACCACTGACTTCGGCACGCCGGTGTGGATCCTCCCCAACGTCCCGCGGGCCTTCGACGGGAGCGGGTCGGACCGACTGGGTTCGAAGTACACGCGCTGGGAGGCCAAGGCTTCGGTCTTCGCCGAGAAGAAGGAAGACCGGCGGAAAGGGGAGATGCCGCAGAACTGGTACGCCATGACAGCTAACGAGATCTATCCGCTCGCCTGCGCCGCCGGAGTATCCGAGGAGGCCCTTGCCATCACCACGGCGAAGCTCTGCCACCAGAGCCAGTTCTGGGACGGCCGCTCCCGCTTCCCAGTCCCCCTGCACGCCGCCAAGCAGATGGACCTCGACCACCCGCAGTACCGACGCACCATCGCGCCGGAGGAGACGCCGACCGTGGAGCCCGGCGTGGAAGAGGAGACCATCGAGGAAGTCGGGCCGCAGAAATAGTGAGTGGTTGTGGGCGGTGCTGGGTGCCCAGCACCGCCCACAACCAGTCGTTCAACGTTGCCCCGGCAATGGCCGCAGGATCCGGGTCTTCGCCTGTTCTTCAGTCGACGAGGTAGTGGGCTTCGATGTAGGCGACGGTGGAGTCGTACGGCTCCCCCAGCGGCTTCAACGTGTACCGGCGGAGAAGTCATCTACCGCATGATCCAGTTCGAGGCGCTCGACCTGTGCCTCGATCAGGTTGTCCGGCACGGCTCGGGCGCAGGCGGCAGGGTAGTCCAACAGCAGAATTCTGCTCTTGCGGTCGATATTGGGGTAGGCCGCCCACCTGCCGATCCCCGGACTGTGGGGTTGAGGTCGGCGACGATCTCGTCCCTGAGTGTTGCCGGGTTCGTCAGCTGCAGGTGAAGGGGATCGGCCAACCGGAGCAGATCCGGATCCTCGGGGCGCATGGCCTGCCCGTAGTTCGTACGAAGCGTGCGCAGATCATCGCTCAGCATGCTGCAGTCGGCTCCTCACCGACAGTCCGTCAGACAACTGAATTCTGACGGTCGCATGCGGGACTGCGGCTCATCTACGTCAGGTGGTCAACCATGACTGCGCAATCTCCGGTTCGCTACCGGAGGGCCGCCCTCACGGTTGGCCGTTTCCACGTAGGCCAACGACCGCTCCAAGATGCCGGTCGATCGTTCGTACCTCGCCTGAACGAGACGGATTCATGGCGAAGGTCGGACTGCTCGACGATCCGGGCCGGCGGTGGTCCGTTGAGGCGAGGGGTGCAGATGAGATCTGAAGCAGCTGTTTGGTGGCAACTGGACTCGAGGTCCGCCGCCACCGTCTGGCGTTCGGCTCCGCAGGTCGTCAGACGAGGGTGAGTTGAAGAGGCAGTCCAAGGGCTGAGGGCGTCGTGCAGATTGAGAGCAGTTCGAGGGTTTTCGAGACTCCGTGTGCGGGGTCGCCTGTAGGATCTTGCCCACTCGGTCGCGGCTACTTTGGTTGTAGCGCCGCGTTGTTGAGGAAGACGCAAGGGGAGCGTGGCGTGACAGGGATCGCGAAGACAGTTCAGATGTCTACTGAACTCAGGAAGCCGCTCACAGCGCTGATCAACAGGAGCTGCGTACCCGTCGGTGGCATCTTCCGACTCGACTACGACTCCGCCGTTGTCCTGACTGATGACTTCAAGAAGCACGAGGCTGGTGGCGTACCACGTGGCGGCTTCCTGCTCGCGGTCGCTGGGGACAACACCGAAGTCGGGTTTGTCCTGGAAGATCAGGAGATCATCCTCCTTCGCGTTCGCGGGACTGCGCCGCTCCCCAACGAGTCGGAACTGATCCAGACTCGCCTTGCCGTTGTCCGAGATGCTGGCGCTTCGGGCGTCGGCTTCGATGACGTCACCGACGTCCTCACCCGCAACGAGCTCCAACAGTCTGCCTTCGATTGTGAGGTTCTCGGGACCTTCTACACGGAGACAGATGCTCGCGACGCTCGGGTTGAGTATGGTGCGGATATCGACAACGTCGTCGTTTCCGCGCGATACCAGGTATTTCTGCCATCGACAGATGTGCTGTCTTGGCTCGCTTCCTACCCGGCGCCCTTGGAAGCTCAGGACGCACTTGTTATTGGCAAGGTCAGGTTCGCTGCGACTCGCCGTAAGGCGTTGATCGCGGGCACCGACCAGGCTGACGTTCGAATTGATGTGTCGGATTTCATTGGTCGGAAGACTGCCGTTTTCGGCATGACCAGGACGGGTAAATCCAACACAATCAAGACGCTTGTTACTGCCGTACACCGATATGGCTCAGAGCATCAGCGTTCGATCGGGCAACTGGTCTTCGATCCTCAGGGCGAGTATGCCAACGTCAACCGCCAGGATGGCACCGGCCTACGTCTGCTCGGCGATGACGACGGCGCCGTGCGGATCTACAAGGTTGATCCTGACCTGTCCGACGCGCGAGAGAAGACCTTGCGCATCAACTTCTACGACCGTGACGTACTCGATGCCGCGTGGAGTCTAGTTAGCGATGCGGCCGCTTCGGTCAACACGAACTATGCCAAGAGCTTTCGCGCTGCAGACTTCACTGAGCCTGATCGCAAAGACTACAGCGCCCATAATCGTTGGGGCTGGGCTCTCGTTGCCTTCTATGGCCTCCTCGCAAAATGCGGGTTCGAGGCCACCAGTTTCGCGCCACTCCGAATAGCTCTAGCCGAAGCCAACGCAACACCATTCCTTACCGCACACCCAGGTGCAATCATGCCCGCTGGCAAGGGCTACTATTCGGTGGGCTCCTCGGGTGACGCGCTAGCGCTCGCGACATGGGCCGGTGGGCACGCGGATACCTTCCCTAAGTGGCACGATGAAAACAGTCGATTCCCGGATATATTCAACGTGTACAACTATACCGGCGTGACTTCAGCTATTCGCACAATCCGCGCCTTTCATGGGCCACAGTCAACTGGAGATGTCGCTGATCTCCTATGGAAGGACATGCTCGCTGGCCGGCTGTCCATTGTTGATCTATCGAGCGGAAATGATCTTGTAGCGAAAGTCATGTCGGAGAGGATTGTTACTCACCTCCTCAATTGTGCCAGCGAGCGATTCCGATCGGACGCTGATCCAGTGGCGATGCAGGTCGTTGTCGAAGAGGCGCACAACCTGTTTGAGCGCGGTGGTCGAGAGGTTGCTGACGACCCCTGGGTTCGGCTGTCGAAAGAGGCCGCCAAGTATCGAATGGGTCTTATCTACGCCACTCAGGAGGTGACATCAGTTGATAAGCGAATCCTCTCGAACACTTCAAACTGGCTGATTGCACATCTGAATTCCGATAATGAGACCCGAGAGCTGGCCCACTACTATGACTTCAAGGTCTGGGTGCCGAGCATTCTGCGCGCTGAGGACGTTGGATTTGTTCGCATGAAGACCTATTCAGGCAAGTATATCGTTCCTGTGCAGATCGCCAAATTTGATCATTCGATGGTCAATGAAGCACGCAAGGCTGCTGGTCTCGCAGCTGTTGACTTCACAGACGGCGGCGAGTGAGTCATGCCATATGCCGGAGAGAAGGCATCCCGCCTTGGTCACGTCGATACCGTCCGAAATGAGGCGGTCAAGGATGCACTTCAGCGCTGGGAAATTACGAACTCCAAGCCCAGTAGCAGGGAGGAAATCGACGGGCTGTGTCGGTCGCTGAATGACCTACCCATTGCTGGCGATCATCAAGAAGTTGACTTCTCGATCACGGTAGACGGATCCGACACAGAAGTTGAGGCGACGCGCGAGCATCCGACCGTCAAGGTGGGGTATTTGAGGGTTGCTGGTTCGATGGTTCAACTCGATGTCTTTCGTCGCCTGGCGCACGTTCGGTATATCGACCCGCGCGATGTTCGCCAGTCACAGACAGAGTACGCCTTCGACGTCGCGCTGCCAGGTTCTGGACTTGCCCTGCCAGGTATGACCGGGGTCGATACTTGGAGAAGTGAACTCGATTCCTTCCTTTTGAGCTCGAGATTCGACTCGAGCACAACTATGACCCTGGCCGACGGACTCCTGGCGCTGCACGGTAAGCGCGCTAGCCCGGCGACGCAGATTGCGCTTCGTGTTTGCCCAGGCTGTGGGATAAAAGCGTCAGGTTCGATTGCCATATCTGTTGGCATAATTGGTGGAACTTGCCCATCCTGCGACGAACGACTCTACTTGGCCGATGTACTCCGAACCCATGAGGAGTATAACGTCGAGGGTTCGAATTTTACGCCTATGGGCCGGGTCATGACCGCTGCCGAGCGCCTGATGTCTCTGTGTTACCTTAACTTCTTCGCAGACACTGCACCCGAGGTTCTTCGACACACGATTTTCATCACCGATGGTCCTCTCGCAATGTTCGGTCCACTTGCACCGCTTAAGCGGCGATTCCAGGAGCACTTGAGCGACCTGAGCGGTTGGTGCGGAGATCGGGGCTTGGTGGGACCTCTGGTTGTTGGTATCGAGAAGTCTGGTGCTTTTGTTGAGCATGCGGAGCAGATCAGGGACCTGATACCTGTCGGCCATGTGATGCGCCTGACCAATAGCTATATCAATCGAATCTCAGGTCGATCGGTAGATAATCACTATGGTGTCGACGAATTCTATGGCCGACGGTTCATCTATCGCACCAGTTCAGGGGATCCTCTGGTCATCACCGTTCTCCCAGCCGCTGGGGTCGCCCCCTATGGCGGCACTGAGGAGAGCGAGGGGTGGGAGGCATACCCAACACTTCGTCTGATTTGCGAGGTGCTCGACTCATTGCGGACCCGCATGTATCAACACGCCGTCGTTCCAGTGGCTCTCGCGCACTCGGCGGCAGCGCTTCCACTCGGCGTCGGACGCTCGGTCCTGACTATGATGGCCCAGCAGAACATCTCCGGGCTGAAGCTGGACATCCAGGCGGTGCGGCCACCGACGTATTTTAAGAGGTAGACGGATCATGTATCGCGGGCCTTCCCCGTCCGGCAAGATACGATCATGCCTCCCCTGACCCCACCCGCCACGACGACCGTAACTATGGAGCTCGCCCGTCTTGCTGAGCTCCTGGGCACTGGCGATGCAATAGACAGCCAGGCAAGGCCACTTTCCAGTGACTTGATGGCCATCTCGCACGAACTGGCGCACGGCCGCTACCAGTCACCCCTTCGCTATCCCGGTGCCAAGTCGTCACTCGCCCCTGTGATCGCACGAGTCATCACGTCAGCGAAGCAGTCGAGCGTGGTTCCCGAGATCAACCTGCTCGTGGAGCCGTTCGCCGGCGGCGCTTCGGCATCCCTGCGCATGGTCGGCGAGGGTGTGGTCGACCGGATTTTGCTGGCGGACGCTGATCCACTTGTGACCGCCTTCTGGCAGACCGCAGCTGAAGACACAGAACGTCTAGTGGATCGAATGTACGATGAGTGGAAGCGTTTTGTGCGTGAAGGCGGAGCCACGGCTGTAGGCCGGTGGGACTATTGGCAAAGCTGGACGCCTCCGGTTAACATGACGGCACGGAATCGCCGTTTGGGGGCTGCCATTAAGTGCCTATTCCTTAACCGAACGACCTTTTCTGGAATTTTGCATGGAAAAGCAGGTCCTATCGGCGGCAGGGCGCAGGCGAGCAAGTACCCAATTGGATGCCGCTGGAACCCGGAGGCAATCGCTGAACGTCTCCGATACGTTGGTCACCTCTATGACGTTGGGCGCATTGTAGATGTGTGGCGTAAGGACTGGCGCCAGACTCTCGATGATGTGCCTGAGTACTATCCGCACCTCCTTCCCTCTCGGGTGGTTGCCTACCTGGATCCTCCATATGTTGAGAAATCATCACTTCTCTATCGAACTTCGTTTGACCCGCGAGGTGGTTATGGCGGCGACGGACTTGGTGCTTCTCGCCCTGCCGATGACTCGCTTCATCTTAGCCTTGCCGATTACCTGCGCACCAAGGCGCAATTCAGATGGTTGCTCAGCTACGACAATCACCCGATGCTAACTCAAAGCACGTGGCTTTATGCACATGATCGCATGAATCCGTCGGTGCTCGACCGCGAGGTTCTCGGTGTGCGCAGCTGGCGAATCAGTAAGCGCCTAGTAACCACACGCTACACAGCGGCAGGTCGTGTTGGTAAGAGATCGGCTGACGAACTTCTGATCACAACTCTTCCGCCGGCCACCATTCCGACTGATTCCCAACTGCGCTCTTTTGACGGGTTTGATGCGACTAGTTTGTGACGGGCTCCACGTGTGGCGCGGGGGAGTAAGGGCCACCTAGTGAAGGATATTTCTCGCCGGAATTACCGTGCGTGGCGGACCTGCATATAGCCATGGCGTCGTTTACGTTCCTGGGCCAATGGGCTGGCGTGACCAGCAGGTGGCGGAAGCGGGCGACTGCAGCAGTGTGGAATAGTGCTCCGCATTTGCAGAGTAGCCTAGCGTTTCGGTGGAGGGTGGAGATGCTGTCCGGGAACGACGACCACTTGGGTGGACGAAGGTGGGGCGGGACGGGAGGAGGATCTGTACCCCGATGTCCGTCCGACGCTGGCGAAGCTGTGCGGCGCAGGACTGTGGGTGGGCATCGCCGGGAACCAGACGGTGCGGGCCGGCGGACTACTGCGAGAGCTGTTCACCGGTGATGTCGACCTGATCGGCACCTCTGACGACTGGGGTGCGAGCAAGCCGGACGTGGCGTTCTTCGAACGGGTGGCCGAGGTCACTCCGACTGCGGTCGGTGAGATTCTGTACGTCGGTGACCGTCTCGACAACGACATCCTGCCTGCCTTCGCAGCCGGGATGCGCACCGCGCTGATCCGGCGCGGCCCATGGGCGCACATCCAGTGGAACACCCACGATGCGGTGCAGGCTCCGACGTTCCGGATCACCAACCTTGGCGAGCTACCCACCTTGGTGGCCGAGTTCAACGCTGGGACGCACTGACTGTCACGCTCCACCCAGCCGGTGGTCGAGGCGACGGACGCGCTCCTCCTATGCCAAGGGCTGCAGTCCGCGGCACTCCGGGCTGCTCCCGACTGGCCGCGAGTTGATCGAGTGCGGTGACGGCCCAGGCAGATGCTTCGTCCGTCGGGGGCTGGTCGGCAGCGGCGAGGGTGCAGAGAACGATCTCCTCGCGTTTGGCATTGTCCGCCTTACGGGAGGATGGCATCGGTATGACCGGACCGCCACGGGCACGTTGACCTGGTGGTCGCGATTCACCGGTGCGTGCACGGAGTTCGGTACTACGGTGATGGTGCGACAGGTCACAGGTGTGACTGACGCGTAGGGACCGGGGAGGGGGCGCTGATGCCGTTCAAGGCACGAGAGATCGACCCGGCTGGGTCGGCCCGGGCGCGACTGGGCGCCCGATTGCGTCGCCAGCGGACGGAGCAGGGAATGAGCCAGGCTCGGCTCGGCCTGCTGATTCACTCCAGTGCGGATCAGGTGCGCCGGGTCGAGGCTACGGAGAGGATGCCGTCGTGGGAATTCGTGGTGGCTTGTGATCGGGCGCTGTGTGCCGACGGGGCGTTGACCTCATTGTGGCCGGCGGTCGCTGCGGAGCGAGAACGTACGAAGACGAGGACGAAGGGCAATCGTGCGGCGACCCCTCGTCCGGCGCGGTTCAGCCCCGGGGCGTCCGAGATGCTGATCGACATATGGGCTGCCTCCGCGTCCGGCTCCGATCCAGGTAGCGGGACGGCGACCGCTGGCGCTGGCCTGTTGTGGGTGACGGAGCAGGATCTCGTCGTGGCCCAGGACACGTTGGGTATGTTTCGGCAGCTCGATCATGCCCATGGGGCCGGGCGGTTCGCGGGTCATCTGGCTGCCTATATCGACGATGAACTGGCCCAGTTGCTTGCTCGGCCGGCCGCCAGTGATCTCGTTTCTCGGTCGCGGGGCTTGGTAGCGGCGGAGTTCTTGGAATTAGCGGGCTACCAGGCTGTGGACGCCGGTCAGCCTGGTGGAGCCCAGCACTATTACCAACAGGCGTTGAATCTGTCGGCCCGGTCCGGCGACCGATGCTACGGCGCGTATCTCGTGGCCGTGAACCTGGGTCATCTGGCTTTGCACTGCGAGCATCCGGACATCGCGCTGCGGTGGGCGCGAGCAGCCGGGGACGGGGTGGGAACGGCAGCGAGCCCGGCGACGCGGGCGGCGATCATCGCCGTGGAGGCGCGGGCTCAGGCCCGTATGGGAGAGGAGACCGCGACGACACGCTTGCTGCTCCAAGCGGAGAATCTGCTGAACTCGGCGGTTCCTCAGGACGAGCCTGCGTGGATCGGGTACTTCACCCGGGCGTATCTGGCGGACGAAATCGCTCACTGCCTGCACGATCTGGGCCGGGCGCCGGCCGCGCGGATGGAGGTGGCGGATGCGCTGGAGGGTGTGGGCGCTTCGCATGTCCGGCGGCTGGCCATCGACGCGGCCCTGTTGGCTTCGACGTGGCTGCGCTCGGGTGAGGTGGAGCAAGCCTGCACGGTGGCGCGAGAAGCGGTCGGCTACGCGGCTCGTACCTCGTCCGGGCGGTGTGTGCAGCGTATTGCCGAGTTCATGAGCGAACTCGCTCCCTATGCGGAACTGCCTGCTGCACTCGACCTGGATGCCTATGTGCGCGAGGTTCTTCCGGCCGCGATCGCGATCGTTCCGGGTTGACGGCGTCTCGTGACCCGCGCCTGCTGGTCATTGCCTGCGCACGTCGGTGAAGTGGGAGTAGAAGTCCGCTTCGGCATCCAGCGCGCGGCGGAGGCTTTCCGGTGCAGAGAGGTAGTGGCCGACGCCGTCGAGGAAGAGTGCTTGGTGGCTGGCATCACGCTCGTGCAGGGCCGCGGCGAGGTCGCGGGCTTCCTGGACGGGGGCGACGGTGTCGGCGGTGCCGTGGATGAGTAGGACGGGTAGGCGGATCTCCTCAGCGCGGACTGCCCCGGCGGGTCCGGCGAGGATCTTGGCGTGGGGGCGTTGGAAGCGCGGTGCTGTGGTGGTCCAGCGGGCGGGGTCGATGATCGCGGAGGTGGCGGTGACGGCGGTGAACGGAGACTCGGCCCCGCAGGCGGCCTGGAGCGCGGTGTAGCCGCCGGCACTGGCACCGGTGAGGAAGACCGCGCCGGGCCGGGCGGTGTCGTTGGCCACGAGATGGGCGGCGACGTCGGCGCAGTCCTGTACGTCGTAGCTGCCCCAGTGGCCGTGGAGTGCCTGGCGAAAGGCGCGACCCTGTCCGGTGCTGCCGCGGTAGGCCACGTCGGCGACAGCGAAGCCCCGGCTGGTGAAGAACTGCACAGTCCAGTCGAGGCGTTGCGGGACGTCGTCGGTCGGTCCCGGATGGGCACGTACCAGTAGCGGAAGCGGAACGGTTTGGGACTCCTGCGGTTGCTGCGGCGATTGGGGTGGGCGGGCTACTTGGGGCATATGGAGTAGGTAGCGGATCTGTTGCCCATCGCGTTCCAGGGTCTGGAACTGGGGTGGGGAGACCGGAGGACTTGGGGTCGGGTTACTTGAGAGTCGAACGGCCTCGGTGTTCGTGACGGGGTCGGCCAGCAACACTGCGGGGGCGGTCACGGGCGTGCTAGCGATCACGGCCAGGTGCTGTCCGAGGGTAGCGAGATAGGGCTTGACTGAGGTGAGGCGAGGCCAGGGCCGGGTGATTCGGCTGTCGCACTCCAGAACGACGACCTCGCTGCGCAGGCCGTGGTGGATCGTCATCGCGATCCCTCCACCGGGCAGGAAGGCGTAGGACTGGTACCCGCCCTCCCACGGTGCGGATGCGCAATCCTGCGGCATCGGCGCGAGGGCGGTCGGTTGTTCGTCGTACCAATGGTAGAGGTTCCACCAACCGGTCCGGTCAGAGAGGAAGTGGAGCGTCCCGTCCGGTCCCCATGCGGGTTCGACGACGGACTCGCTTGGGCCGCCGGCGAGGACTTTGCCGGGGCCGAGTTCGCCGTCGGAGTGGTATTCGGTGAGGAGCAGTCGACTGACGTCCCAGGGCATGCGGTCAGCGTCCCACTCCAGGTAGGCCAGGCCGCGGCCGTGCAGGCGGGGTGCGGCGAGGGAACCCGGGGAACGAACCAGGGTGCGAACGCTGTGGTCGTGCGGGTTGATCTCGATGATTTCGTCGCCGTTGTCATTCCCGCGCACTGCCAGCAATCGACCATCGACGGCATGCAGGTCGCCGTAGAGGTAGTCGTCCTCGGCTGCGGGAACGCGGGTGTGGCCGGATACCTGATCAAGGTGGTGGATCTTGCTGTCCGCGGCTCCGACGACCCAGATGCCCTGGGCGTCCACTGCGTAGTTCCCACCGCCGTAGGCGTGCAGCCAGCCGCCCACCGGCAACGATGGCGGAGTTGCCGCGTGGGCACCGGTGGCGGAGGTCCAGCGCATGAGGCGCGTGACGCCTGCATGAGCCGAATCGCTCTGCAGCCACCACAACGCACCTTCTGCTGAGTCGAGTTCGTCGACCGAGATCCGCTTGTCCGCGACCCACGCCGCATCCAGCGGGCCCTGCTCCAGGTCAGTCATCCGGTCTCTGCCTCCTGCGAAGAGCGTCCCGGCACCGACCGTACCGCGCGAGTGCCGACGTGCGGACAACGATGTTGTCCGCAGGCAGCTGCTGGCTGGATATGAGCGGTCGAATCCAACCTGGATAAAGCCGGGCCGTCCGTGCGTCCGTGCGTCCGCTGATCTGGCGGGGAGTGGGCGAGAGGAGCAGGGTTGATGTCACGGGAGACGACGATGGGCTCGGGGGTGGTGATCACCTATGCCTCTGTATGCCAGCACTTCCTGGACCCACCGAGCTTTCGCTGTCAGCTGGCGGTCGGTCTGAGCGCCGCGCCGACTGCACGAAGCCTGTTGCGGGAGCGGCTCACTGGATACGTGCCACCGGACACACTCGCGGACGCTGATTTGGTGCTCACGGAGCTGATCGCCAACGCTGTCAATGCCTCCCCGGTCTCGGCATTGGTCGGGCTGCTCGTCCACCTCGTCGAACCGAGCCTGCTGATCAGCGTGTTCGACGAGTCCACCGGTGCGCCCCGCCCGAGGTGTCCTGACCCGCTGGAGCTGGATGAGGGCGGTCGCGGACTGCTCTTGGTCGCGGAGTTGTCGCAGACATGGGGATGGCATGCGATTGCTACCGGCAAGGTCGTCTGGGCGGTGCTCTCTCTACTGTGAGCCAACTGGAACTGTCCGTCTGCCATTTGCTCGTGGCATACATACCTATTACCCCTTTTGCCCGGTTGATCTGTCTGCCTGCGGGCCGAATACGCGGAGCGACGTCGAGATCACGGCGCGCGCAGGCGTGGGTAGCGAGCGCCGTAGAATGACGGCTGTGACCGACAACACTCAGAAGCACCCCGCCTCCGGCCCGGAACGAGGCGGCATTGACCTGCCCACCCAGTACGCGCCGACCGAGGTAGAGGGGAAGCTCTATGAGAGTTGGGTAGAACGCGGCTACTTCGAGGCCGACGCAGGGAGCGAGAAGCCCCCGTACGTCGTGGTCATCCCACCGCCTAACGTCACCGGATCCCTGCACCTGGGCCATGCCTTCGAGCACACGCTGATCGACGCGCTCACCCGCCGCAAGCGCATGCAGGGATTCGAGACCCTGTGGCAGCCCGGCATGGACCACGCCGGCATCGCCACCCAGAACGTCGTCGAGCGGGAGCTGGCGAAGGAGGGGAAGTCGCGTCACGACCTGGGCCGGGAGGCATTCGTCGAGCGCGTCTGGCAGTGGAAGGCGGAGTCCGGTGGCCAGATCGCCGGCCAGATGCGACGCCTGGGTGACGGTGTGGCCTGGAACCGGGACCGCTTCACCATGGACGAGGGTCTCTCTGCCGCCGTCCAGACCATCTTCAAGAAGCTCTACGACGACGAGCTCATCTACCGGGCCGAGCGGATCATCAACTGGTGCCCGCGCTGCCTGACGGCCATCTCCGACATCGAGGTGGACTACCAGGAAGACGACGGAGAGCTCGTCTCCATCCGCTACGGCGACGGCGAGGAGTCCGCGGTCGTGGCCACCACCCGTGCCGAGACCCTGCTCGGGGACACCGCCGTCGCAGTCCACCCGGACGACGAGCGTTACGCCGGTCTCATCGGCAAGCAGATCAGGCTGCCGCTAACCGACCGCAGCATCCCCGTAGTCGCCGACGAGCACGTCGACCCGCAGTTCGGAACCGGGGCAGTGAAGGTCACTCCGGCCCACGACCCCAACGACTTCGCGATCGGCCAACGCCACGACCTGCCGATGCTCTCGGTCCTGGACGAGCGTGGTGTCATCACCGCTCACGGCCCTTTCGAGGGCCTGGACCGTTTTGAGGCCCGCTCCGCGATTGTGGCCGCGTTGCGCGCCGACGGCCGTATCGTCGCGGAGAAGCGCCCCTACGTGCACTCCGTCGGCCACTGCTCGCGCTGCAAGACCACGCTGGAGCCGCGACTGTCCATGCAGTGGTGGGTCAAGGTGGAGCCGCTGGCCAAGGCCGCCGGTGACGCGGTGCGCGACGGAAGCGTCAGCATCCACCCGCGGGAGATGGAGAAGCGGTACTTCGACTGGGTCGACAACCTCCACGACTGGTGCATCTCGCGCCAGCTCTGGTGGGGACACCGGATTCCGGTCTGGTACGGGCCGCAGGGCGAGACCGTCTGCGTGGGCCCCGGTGAGGAGCCGCCCACGGGCGAGGGCTGGACCCAGGACACCGACGTGCTCGACACCTGGTTCTCCTCCGGGCTGTGGCCGTTCTCCACCATGGGCTGGCCCGAGACGACCGAGGACCTCAGCCGGTTTTACCCGAACTCGGTCCTGGTCACCGGGTACGACCTGCTGTTCTTCTGGATCGCTCGGATGATGATGTTCGGCCTGTACGCCATGGACGGGCAGCCGCCGTTCCGCGAGATCGTCCTGCACGGGATGGTCCGCGACGAGCACGGCAAGAAGATGTCGAAGTCGTTCGGCAACACAGTCAATCCGCTGGACTGGATGGATAAGTACGGCTCGGACGCGGTGCGCTTCACCCTCGCCAAGGGCGCCAACCCAGGCACCGACGTCCCCATCGGCGAGGACTGGGTCCAGGCATCCCGCAACTTCGCCAACAAGATCTGGAACGCGACGCGGTTCGCGCTCATGAACGGCGCGACGACCGAGGGCGACATGCCGTCCCCCGACCGCCTGTCGGCAACCGACCGTTGGATCCTGTCCCGGCTGAACACGGTCCTCGCCGAGACCGACGCCTTCTACGACGACTACCAGTTCGCGAAGCTCTCCGACGTCCTCTACCACTTCGCCTGGGACGAGGTCTTCGACTGGTACGTGGAGCTCTCCAAGACCGCCTTCTTCGCCGGCGGCGACCAGGCCGCAGTCTCCGGCCGGGTGCTGGGCGAGGTCCTGGACGTGACACTCCGCCTGCTGCACCCGATCATGCCGTTCGTCACCGAGACCCTGTGGACCACGCTGACGGGAGGGGAGTCTGTCGTCATCGCGGACTGGCCGATCGACAGCGGATTCCGCGACCTGGCCGCCGAGCAGGAGATCGCCGTCCTGCAACAGGTGATCACCGAGGTCCGCCGCTTCCGTGCCGACCAGGGCCTCCAGCCCGCCCAGAAGGTCCCCGCCCAGCTCGACCTGGCCGGCACGGCCCTGGCTCCGCACGAGGCCGCCATTCGACAGTTGCTGCGACTGCTGCCGCCCGGCGATGTGTTCAGTGCCACCGCCACGCTCCCGGTCGCGGGCGCCACAGTGGCCCTGGACCTGTCCGGCGTCATCGACCTCGACGCAGAGCGCCGACGCCTCACCAAGGACCTCACGGCTGCGGAGAGCGAGAAGCGTCAGGCGCTGGCGAAGCTCGGCAATGAGGCGTTCCTCGCCAAGGCCCCCGACGCAGTGGTGGACAAGATCCGAGGCCGCCTGGCCAAGGCCGAGCAGGACATCACGCGTCTGCAGGGACAACTGGAGAACCTCCCGCCGGCGTAGTCGGCGGCGGATGTCGGTGGGATCCGTGACCGATCACGGACCCCACCGAGCCGCTGGTACGGGTGGAGCTGTCCCGCACGAAATGAGGCGGCCACTGTTGTGGCCGCCTCACCCATATCGGTTTTGCGGTGGGCCGGTTCAGGTGCGGTACGGCACCTGCCAACCTGCTCCGTGTGTCGAGCGCTGTCCTTCCTGCCTGGTCCCCTGCATCGTCTACGGGATGCCGAGGTGCTCATACGGGCTCGGGAGCCCGAACTGCCGCTGGCGGGCGACTTCGAGAGCCTGCTCCAGGTCGAACTGGGCCATGTGCAGCAGGTCTTCGAGTCGGGACGGTTTGCGTGCCAGCACCTGGCGCGCGATGTCCTGCGCCGTGTCGGTGGTGCAGAGGCGGTCTTGGAACAGATCGAGATTCCGCTCCACGACCAGGGCGGTCATGGCGAGCTCGGACACCTCGGCGCTGGAGACGCGGTAGCTGGATGTGTGCATCCGGTAGTGGTGGAACGGCCCCGGTATGCAGGCGATGCTGTTGCTCCGGCCGCGCCGGAACCTGCCACCGAGGATGTTGACCGCGAACCCCCAGTCACCCCACTTCAGGACCCTTGGGTCGTATAGGCCCCCGGCTACCGCGTCCTGCCGGCGACAGACGATCGATGTGGGGACGTGGTGCTTGCTCATCACCAGGTCTTCCCGGCAGGGGTAGGAGGAAATGGTGTAGCCGTTGAATCCGTCGATCATCCACGACATCGTGTGCACGAACGCCAGATTCTCATCGGCGCGGAGGAGATCGATGGCCCTGTCCGGGTACGAGCCGCTTGCGAGTAGCTCTCGGTCGGTCGCCAGACGGTCATCGGCGTCGAGTTGCATGACGAACGCGTACTGTGCGGCCTCGATGCCGGCGTTCCGTGCACTGTGGTGCCCGCGGCGCGTCAGCGACCGCAACACCCGCACTCCGGGCATGGCGCGGGACGCCTGGATCGCGCGGAGGGTGTCCGCGTCGTCGGAGCCGTCGTCCACGACCAGGATCTCGCTCGGGCCGTTCAGGGGCTGGGCCAGGAGCGACAGCACGGCGTCGCGCAGGTAGCCACCGGAGTTGAAGCAGGGTACGACGAAGGTGATCCCCTCGGGCACGGAGGGTTGGACAGCCGGTGTCATCGTGTGGATCCTTCCGGTTCAGACGTATTCCGTACAGCGACAGCGACGACACGCGTGGCCTCGAAGCAGTTCTGCCCGGTCAGGTCGTCCTGCTCGGTGTGCTCTTCGAGGGACACCGAGAGATCCCAGTCTTCGTACACCTCCAGCAGTAACTGCCGGAGGGCATCCGTTGAGTAGCCAGCCTCCCCTTCGATCTCCACGGGTTCACCGGTGCGGCTGGTGCGTCGTATGTCGGTGAACACCTCCAAGTAGTGGATGTTGCGAGAGCGGGATGCGGCGACAGCACGGATCAGGAGATCTGCGACCTGCTGTTTGGCGAGGTAGTGCAGGACGTCCTTGGCGACCAGTACGCCGAACTCCTGCTCGAATGCAAAGTGCTCGACCAGCCCCTGTCGGACGTCCACGAGTCCGGCAGCGCGGCCCAGGCCGCGTATGCGGCCC
Source organism: Streptacidiphilus sp. P02-A3a (assembly GCF_014084105.1). Classification (GTDB taxonomy): domain Bacteria; phylum Actinomycetota; class Actinomycetes; order Streptomycetales; family Streptomycetaceae; genus Streptacidiphilus. The sequence goes on from NZ_CP048289.1 coordinate 372,667, forward strand.
CGAAGCCCGGTGCACGGGATCTGGTCGACAGCCAGAACATCGAAGCCCGACTGCGCCAGGACGATGGTGTGCGTGCCGGCGCCGTAGCCGAGGTCGACCGCCGAGCGTGGAGTGCCCCGCCCGGCGGAGGCGAGGACTCTCCGGAATGCCTCGGATACCGGGGCCTGCAGGTGTTCGACGGTGTCCTTGCTGCTCTCGATGGCTTCGGTGTAGAAGGCGCGGACAGACTCGCGGGAACGAATGATCGTCACATGAACCATCCCAGGGGTGATTTCGTGGCTGCGTCCGGCTCCGGACCGACGTCTTCGGAGGAACGCTCTGGGTTGCGCTGCAGGGCGGGGGCGCTATGCCTGCGGGAGGAAGTCGATGCTCACCGGCCAGCCGGGGTTACGGAGGGATCGCGCCAGCGCCTCCGTGAGCTTCATCGGCATCACGTGATCGGTCAGCGGGCTCCTGGTCTCGGTTCCCTGCAGCCAGTTCTCCATCAGGCGCCGGTTGCTGTCGCTGTGGAAGACGCCGTTGAAGGTCTCGGTGGACACGTAGCGCTCGCCTGGCAGCAGTGAGGCGTTGGCACGGGTCGTGATCCGGGCGAATGCGTCGACCTTGTCGGGGTTTGCGTCCTGGGGCACATCGAAGCAGTGCACATGAGCGGAGAAGAGAGTCGACAGCTGGGCCTCGATCTCCACGCTCGACGTGCGGCCGTTCTTGTTGTAGAGGTCCGGGGGCAGGTCCTTCCAGCTTCGGACCGAAGGGGTGGTCTGCTCGAAGGACAGCGTTCCGAGCGTCAGCGTCCGGGCGGAATCGGCGTCCACGAGCCGGAAGGTTGACGTGATGTCGGTCTCGCCGAACCGCTGGTTCTCCGATGCGCCGACTGACCACCGCGGCGAGTCGTCATCGAACTCCTTGGCGCTGGGTGCCGGGATCCTCGCGTGCTGGTCGACTGGGAACGCGCCGAACGAGCTGACCTCCAGCTTGAACCGACGGTCGGGGAACACCAGCGAGTTCAGGGAGAGAAACTGCACCGCGAGGTCGACGTAGTGGTAGGCGCCGTGCATCATCATCCCGTAGCCGTACTTGTAGGGGTGATCGTCGCGCGTCTCGTACTCGCGCTGCAGGTTCCAGACGCCGCCGGCCGCGCGGAGGTGGAAGGAGGTGAGTGGCGCCTTCCACTGGGTCATACGCTCACGCAGCGCGTCGACCGCCTTCTCGTTGTAGATGGGGTGATACCTGCTCAGGCTCATCACGGAATGCCTGGCCGGGCTGCCGTAGGACGCGCCGACCAGGTCCTCCATGATCTTGCTGATGTGGGAGGGGGCGAACCGTCCGTTCGCCATCGGTGCGAGCACCGGCTTCTCGACGAGCGAGTCGACATCGCTCTCTACGCAGTAGCGCAGGTATGCCTCGTGGGCCTGTACCTCGGTCGCGATGTAGACCATCAGCGGCCCGCTCCTGGCACGGATCCCGTTCATGGCCTCCGTGATCACTTCAGACTGAACCAGGCTGGGCCGCAGCGGTGACGAGCCCGGGAGGTAGACCACCTCCCGGGGCTTGAAACTCACGGAGGCGACGCGTTCGTCGATCTCGGCCCGCGCCGACTCAAGGTCGACGATCGAGTACGCGTTGAGGTGGCCCGCCCTGACGGCAGCTTCGATGCAGGGCAGGTACTTCCGGGCAACGATCTCGTCGAATCCGACAACTGCGAGGTGACGAACAGACAGCATGAGCCGTTCTCCTTGCGTGGCAGTGGACTTCCGGGACCTGGGGTTCATCGCACGCCGGACCGATTCGCTGCAGCCGTTCCCGTCCTGGCGGATCCCGATCGTAAGAGGGCGCGCTCCCGCGAGAGGAGTGCTCGGAGGCCGGTGCATGCGGACAGAGTCCTTGTCCGCATCTGGCTGTTCGAGTGGTGTGCAGCCGCCGTAGCAGCAGAGCTACTCGATCGGCGGCCGACGGGCGATACGAGTCTCGAGAATTCCTCAACGCCGCCTTGCCTTGGCCTCGTGGTCTGCCTGCGCGGTCCGAGGCGGTGTGCTGCTCGTGGTGTTCGCAGACGCTGCGCCTGCGGGAGTGTTGCGGTTGGGGCGGGCATTGGCTGCTCGTACGCGGGCGGTGTGGCGTTCGACTTGGTGTTCGGTGGTCTGTTGCTGGATGCGCCAGTTGAGGACTTCGGCGGGGTGGTCTGCGGTGTCGAGTTCGCGTTGCTGGGCGGCGGTGGTCAGGGTGTGGCGGGGGTTTTGGCCGGCGCTTTCGGCTTTGGCGAGGGTGGTGGCAAGGGCTGGCCAGGCGGGGTCGGCGAGGATGCGGTCGGCGTGTTCAGGGACGGTGGCACGTAGGGCGGTGGCCAGGCGCTCGGTGGCCTGGGGGGTGGGGGTGCGGGCGGCAAGGTCGGCCAGGACGGGGCCAGCGGCCTGCTGGTAGGCGCTCTGCAGGTGGGCCAGGGTCTGCCTGGTGGCGGCGGTTTGCTGCTGGTGTCCTCGGCTCTCGTGCCAGCGGGCCAGGGCGATCACCACGAACACGGCACTGCCCAGCAGCGCGGCGGCCGCGCCGCCGTCCTTGTCCGAGGCCAGGGTGTGGAGCAGTTCCTTGGCCGCGGTGCGCACCGCCTTGGCGCTGGCGTGTTCGGCGCGGACAGCGGAGCGGTTGGCACGGTTGAACGCGGTTGCTGCTGCTCGCAGTTCGGCCCGTGCGTGGGCGGGTGCGGTGGCGGCGGCGTTGTGGAGGAGCTCGCTGAACGCGGCGGCCTGGGCCTGGACGACGCCGTGCTGTTCGGTGCCGCCGTCGGCTTCTTGGTCGAGGAGGGTGGTGTGGAGGTCGCGTAGCACGGTGTTGGCCCGGTGCCAGGGGCTGACCCCGGTGGTGCGGGCGGTGGGCTGGTCGGCTGCGTCGTGGGCGTTGAGGCGCTCGCGCAGCCGGTTGATGGACAGGTCGGGGGCGAGCCGGTAGCCGCTGAAGTAGACGGGCTCGTGCTGCCCGTTGGTGTCGTCGGGCGCGGCCAGTCCGTAGCCGGTGACCTCGCCGGTCAGCGGACCGAGCCGGTACTTGATCTGGATGCCGAGGGTCCCCAGGGTGGAGAAGTAGTCGGCCTCGTCGCCTGCGGCGGCCGCCGCTGCGTATGCCTGGTCGCGCAGCCACTCCCTTGCGGTCTCGGTCTTGCCCGTGCGCAGGGCTTTGGCCTGTTCGGCGCTGGTGGGTGTGGGGGCGGGGGTGAAGTCGCCGGACTTGAGGCGCCGCAGTCCGAGCTCGGCCTCGATCTTGCGGCACTCGGCCTGGGCGCGCTGGCCGTCGCGGTTGGTGCGCGGGCGGCGGCCGTCCTCGCGCACGCTGGTGGCCATGATGTGGATGTGGTCATCCGCGTGGCGCACCGCGATCCAGCGGCAGGCGGCGTCGTCACCGTCGGGCGCGATCCCGGTGGCGTGCACGACCCGGCGCGCGACCTGGGCCCATTCCTCGTCGGTCAGGTACCGGTCCCCGGGTGCGGTGCGCACGGGGCAGTGCCACACGTGCTGGGGGACCTTCTTGCCGGTGCGCTGTTCGCGGACGCGGACGGGCTGGTCGAGGTAGTGGGCCAGTTCTGACAGGAGTTCGTGGTGCTGGTCTCCGGGTGCGCGGCCGGGGTCGGGCAGGCCGGGCATGGCGAACGCGGCCACGATGTGGGGGTCGGTATGTTCGTCGCGCCGCCCGGGGCCGAAGAGGTAAGACAGGAGTCCGCGGGTGCGGTCGCCGGTGGAGACGTCAGGCACCATGGCGGCACCCCGAAACGACGTGTTCCAGGGCCCGGCGGCCGGCGCGGGCCAGGGCGTGGACCTCGTCCAGGACTTCCTCGGCGCGGTCGGGCAGGCCGCCCGTGTTCACTGCGCGGGTGAGCTGGTTGAGGTTGATCCCCACGCGGTGGACCTCGCGAACCAACTTCCCGAACAGGAGGGTCAGGTCCTGGAGAGCTTGGGGTGAGGGCAGTGCTGGAACGCCGTAGGGGCGCTGGTCGCCGAGGTAGGCGTGGGCGAAGGTGAGGGCGGCGTCCATGAGGAAGGCCGACCGCGAGCGCTTCGCGGCGCGGGCGGCGAGATCGATGAATGCCTTCTCGGCCGGTTCGGCGGAGGCCGTGAGCTGGATGTCGCGCTTGGTGCCGCTGCGCGGCCGGTACAGGATCTCGCTCAGGGGACGGCGGCTGGTGACGAGCTGATCTGTCTCGACGGTCAGGGCGGGGATGTCGAGGGCGGCGACGTTGCGCTGCACGAAGTCGTCGTCGGTGACGGTCGGCGCGAAGCGCTCAGCGGGCAGGGCGGTGGGTTGGGCCTGTCCAGGAAGGAGGCCGCGCTCGGCCTGTCCTTGCCCGACCGTGCCCCGTTGGGCGCGTTCGGCACCCGCCCCCGCTGGGGCGGGGTCAAGCGCAATCCCCGCATCGCCCCCGGCGATGTGGAGATTGCTCCAGCTTGCTCCGCTGTGGTTCTGGCTTGCGTCAACTGTGTTGTGGTGCGTGAAGTCTATGGGTTCTGCGCCTGGTTTGGTCTTCCTGCGGAAGGGGTTGGGGTTCACGGGCGGGGTGCTCCGATCGGAGGGTGCGGTGCGGTCTGGCCGGTGGTGCTGGGGGTGATAGTCCGCCGTTGCTTCGGTTTGGTCGTGCCGGGGTTTTCGTGTAGGGGGTGGGGGCAGGCCGTGCGGGACGTTCTCTGCCCCCGATCGCTGGCGGCGTGATGGGTGTCGGTGATGGGTGTGTGCTGAAGTCCGTCCTTGCCGTCTTGGCCGTTTAAGCCGCAGGTCAGGGTGGTTACGGCGAGGCCGGTTGTCGGCGTCTTGCTGGTGGGTGGTGCCGTCTTGGGGTGGTGTGCCGTCTTGCTGGCAGGGCTGCGGCCTGCGGTGTTACGGCTGGGACGGCAAGGACGGCACCCGGGGGTGCGGTATGAGCCCGGGCCTGTACCCATAGGGTTTCGGGCATGCTCTTGTGGATCAACGGTCCTTTCGGTGGGGGTAAGACCCAGACGGCGCACGAGATCCGGCGTCGTCTGCCCGGCAGTGTCATCTGCGACCCTGAACACGTCGGGTTCGGCCTGCACCGGATGACGCCTGCGGGGCTGCGTGGGGACTTCCAGGACCTGCACGCCTGGCGACAGGGCGTGTTCGAGGTGCTGGACATGGTCCTGGCGGAGCACGACGGGGTCGTGATCGTGCCGATGACGCTCGTGGAGCCGTCCTATTTCCGGGAGACGGTGGGCCGGTTGCGGGCCAGCGGTCACGATGTTCGGCACTTCGCGCTGCTGGCGAGCCGTGAGACGGTCCTGCGTCGGCTCCGTGAGCGGGGCTTGGGACACGTCCTGCAGTGGGTTGCCGGACGACAGGCGTCCCTGTGGGGGGAGAGCTTCGCTGTGTCGAGACTGGATCTGTGCCTGGAGCGCCTGCGCGCCGAGGAGTTCGCCGAGCACGTGTGGACCGACAGTCTGACGGTTGCGCAGGTCGCCGGCCGTATCGCTGCCTCGGCCGGGCTGACGCTCCGGCCGGAATCCGGAGGCAGGCTGCGTGGCCGGGTGCGCCGGGCCTGGACAGGGCTCCGGCACATCCGCTTCGACTGAGTCGACTGGAGGCCCGGGCGGGGGTGTGTCCTGGGTGTGGCCGTGCCGAGGCGGTCCGGTAGCCATGGTCCCGGCGGGGTTCAGGTCCGGGCGGAGGTTCAGTCCTGGGCTGCGTGCTGGCGGACCTCGGTCCTACGGCGTACCAGGGTGATGGCCTCGTTCAGTCGCCCGTGTCCGGCTCCCAGGCCGGCGTCGGTGACGGCCTTTCGGGCGCCGTCGCGGGTGATCTGGACAGCATCGGGGTGGGCCGCGCTGATGGCCTGGGCGAGTTGTTCCAGTGTGGCCTTGGGCGGGCGGCCTCCCTGGCTCGGCTGCGGGCGCGGTCCAGAACCCTCCTGTGGGCCCTGACCTGCGCCGCTTCGGCCCCCTGCGGGCTGGGGCGGTTCCGGTGCACGGCCGCTGTCCACAGCGGCTTGGTGGGCGTTGGGGGTTCCGGCGGCGGCCTGCGGCGCGGCCTCCCGGCCTGCGGCGGGAGCCTCGATGGCGGGCTGCGCCTGTGGGGCCAGTGCCTGGCCGTCCAGAACCTCGATGGGAGTTCGGGTGCTCTTGTCGGCCCGGTCCGGAACCTGGGGAGTGGTACGGGACGCCGCGACCAGAACCGTGTCCGGGGCCGCGCTGGCGGGGGTCGGGCTGGTGCCGCCGTAGCGGGTGATCAGGACGTGGAGGTGGGTGGCGCCGCCCAGGGCCAGGGGTGGGATGGCGGACAGCACGACGACGGCGGGGTTGGTGAGGTGGAGCTGGGTGGTGCCGGGGGTGTTGAGGTCCAGGGCGTGGAGGGCGTTGGCCCAGATGCTGGCGCTGGTGGCGGCCGCGAGCAGGGCCCAGGCGTAGAGGCGGGCGGGCAGGGGTGCGGTGCGCAGGACCAGGACGGCGCGCACGCCGTAGGCGATGAAGCCGTCGACCAGGGGCGGGTAGGCGTAGGACAGGGGCCGTAGGACGTGGGCGGCGGTGGCCATCTGCTGCAGGGCGGAGTATGACAGGGCGAAGCCCAGGGTGCCGAGGACGGCGATGGCCCGGCGGTCCCAGCGGGTGGCTCGGCCGGTGCGGGTCGTTGGGGCGGGGGGCTGGGTGGTGGTGGGCATGGGTGCGGGGTCTTTCGTGGTGTCCGGGGTGTGTGCTGGAGGCCGTCTTTGCCGTCTTGGCCGTTTAAGCCGCAGGTCAGGGCTGTTGCGGCAGGGCTGATTAGCGGCGTCTTGCTGGCGGGTGGTGCCGTCTTGGCGGTGATCCGTCTGGTGGCCCGTTGCCGTCTTGGGACGGTGTGCCGTCTTGCTGGCAGGGCTGTGGCCTGCGGTGTTACGGCAAGGACGGCAAGGACGGCATCCGGGGCAGGGTCAGCCTCTGGGGCTGGGTGTACTCGGGCCGCTGGGCGTGCCGTGGGGGTGGACGGTGGGGCAGTAGCGCTTCCAGGCGTCGGTGAACTTGTTGCGGTTGTAGCCCTTGCGCTGGGTGCCGTCGGCGATGCGGACGTTGCCGGAGCGGATGCCGTACTCGCGGAGCATCGAGGCCAGTGCGCGTGGCAGCAGGCCGCCGCGTCCGTGTTCGGCCCAGGGGGCTTCGGGGTCGCTGTTGAGGGTGAACAGGATCTGGTCGCTCGTCAGGCACTCCGGGTCCCCGGCGCTGAAGAAGATCCGGCGCAGGTCTGCCAGGATGCGGGCGTTGCTGGGGTTGTCCTCCTCGGCTGCGGCCTCGGCGGCGACCATGCGGGTGCACGCGGTGCGGGCCAGGCTCGGCCAGGGGCCACCGGCGAGGTCGGCAACGATGATCAGGGGTTCCCAGGTGTCGGCGGCGCGGTCCTCGACCGGCATGGCCGGTTCCAGGCGCAGGGCCCGCTCGCCCAGTGAACCGGCCCACTGAGCAAGTCGGGTGCGGACCTCGTGCAGGGCGGGGCTGTCGCGCTTGGTGCGGAAGGGCCTGACGTGTTCGCCCTCGGCGCGGCGGCGCATCCGGATGACGATGGACCGGTCCATGATCGTGTCGGGGAGGTCGCCGATGCCGGCGATGGCGGCCATGGCGAAGGTCGCGAAGGAGTGCGGGGCGTGCTCCTTGCCGACGACCCGCAGGACCGGGCGGCCGCGCTGGTGTCCGGCATTGAGCAGGCCGCGCATCTCCTCGTTCTTCTCCGCCTGCTTGGGGCTGCCGAAGATGGTGTCGGCCTCGTCGACCAGCAGGGTCGGCGGCACCTCGCTGATGGAGCGGAAGATGGCCGCCGCCGTGGAGTTGACCGTGATGACGGGATTGTGGACCGTCTCGGTGAGCAGGTCCAGAAGGCGGGACTTGCCGCAGCGCTTGGCGGGGCCGACCACCGCCAGGCGCGGGGCGTGCTGCCAGGAGGGCTGCAGGTGGGTTGCGGCGACCCACAGTACGGTCGCGTCCAGGGCCTCCTGGCTGGGCAGGATCACGAACCGGGCCATCACCGCCTTGAGCTGGTCCAGCAGCGCCGCGCCCTCGCTGGCAGGGGCGTCGGGGCTGAAGTGCGCTGTGTGGGCGGGATCGGGGCGGGTACTCTCGGTCATGGAGATTCCTCACTCGACGGCTCCGGGGGGCAACCCGGTTCCGTCGTTGGTCTGCTGTCCAGGGATGGGCGGTGTCGAGGTTTCCGATCAGCCCCCGGTGTTCGTAGCACCGGGGGTTTTGTCGTTCTCCGGCGGCGCGACCGCCGCGATCAACCTCCTTCGGGTTCGTATTTCCATGCTGGTGTGACTGTTGTACTGCTCTCGGCGTACGGGAGTCAAACCGATGGACGGTTACCGATTTGATTCGCATCTGGCATATCGCCAGCTCACACCTACTTCGTGACCTGCGTCACTTGTAGCTTCATGCGCTTGTCGGTTGGGAATCCGATGCTGGTATGGTCTGGCTATGGTCCGGTGCACTACCGGTTCAACCGCGAGGAGGTGACCATGGACAAGCCCAAGCGCAACCTCGTCCCCAGCGAGGGAGAGGCCCTGGTGGCGCACAACCTGAAGATCATGAGGAAGGCCGCCCGGCTGTCCCAGGAGGACGTCGCCGAGCGCATGAGCCGCCTCGGCTTCAAGTTCCACCAGACCCAGATCGCCAAGATCGAGAACGGCACTCGCTCCATCCAGTTCAACGAGGTCCTGGGCCTGGCCAAGGCGCTGAACCTGCCCGCCGAGTACTTCATGACCCAGGCCGTCGCCAACCCGGATGACCCCCACTACGAACTCCAGGAAGCGGGCTTCCGCCTGCAGGACCTGGAGAAGGAGTGGAGAACCGCCCAGGACCTCGCCGACGCCGCCAAGGGCCGCCTGGAGGAAGCAGAGCGCGAGTACGACGAGATCGCCGAACGCCTCGGTGTCGACGTCACGCCGACCGACGGTGAGCCGGTGTTCTACCCGGCCCCCAACTCGCCCGAGGACCCCCTGCGCCGCAACGCGGACGCCCCCGCCTCCGAGTAACCACCCACGCCCGCGCGTCCCCCGGCGCTACGAACGCCGAGGGCCGCTCAGCCGATCCCTTTCACACCGCCCATCCCACACAGCAACCACGACGGCGCATTGCCCATGCGTCGCCGAGAGGCACCTCCATGTCTGAAACGACCATGTCCATAGCCCTGCTGGCGGACGCACTCGGCGTCAGCGAGCAGGACCTCCTGCACCTCGTTCGGGTCACCTCCTCCACCGCACCAGACGCCACGCTGGTTGCGCTCACGGTCGAGGAGGCGGCTCGCCGCCTCGGCGTCGGCCGAACCACGATGTACGCGCTCCTCGCCTCCGGTCAGATCCCCTCCGTGGCGATAGGCCGCCTCCGCCGCATCCCGGCTGAGGCATTGAACGCCTACGTGGCTGCCCGCGCCCGGACTGCTCCTTCTGCCGCCGCGCTCGCGGCCTGAAGGGGGCGGACATGACGAAGTCCCGGCAGCCCAACGGCGCATCATCGATCTACCTCGGCAAGGACGGGAACTGGCACGGCTACGTCACCGTCGGCGTCAAGGACGACGGCAGGCCCGACCGCCGCCACGTGAAGCGCAAGACGCGCGCCGACACCACCAAGGCCGTCCGCGAGCTGGAGAAGCAGCGCGACGCGGGCAACGTCCGGAAGGTCGGCCAGGTCTGGACGGTCGAGTCCTGGCTGGTGCACTGGGTCGAGAACATCGCGGCCCCGCACGTTTCCGAGAACACCATCGACGGCTACCGCGTCGCGGTCTACCACCACCTGATCCCCGGTCTGGGCGCGCACCGGCTGCCGAAGCTGGAGCCCGAGCACCTGGAGCGCTTCTACAAGAAGATGCAGGACGGCGGCAGTTCGGCCGGTACTGCGCACCAGGTTCATCGCACGATCCGGGCCGCTCTCAACGAGGCCAAGCGCCGCCGCCACCTCACCGAGAATCCGGCCACCATCGCCAAGGCTCCCCGCCTGGTCGAGGAGGAGGTGGTGCCGTTCACGGTCGAGGAGGTCCAGCTCCTGCTGGAGGTGGCCAACCGGCAGCGCAACGCGGCACGGTGGGTCATCGCCCTGGCCCTGGGCCTTCGCCAGGGCGAGGTCCTCGGGCTCAAGTGGACGGACGTCGACTTCGACCTCCGGGTGCTGGTCGTCCACCGGGGGCGACTGCGGCCCCGCTATCAGCACGGCTGCGGTGACCGTTGCGGGCGCAAGCCCGGCTTCTGCCCGCAGAAGGTCAACATCCGTCGCGAGACCAAGGAGACCAAGTCCCGCGCTGGCCAGCGGCCCGTCGGTGTCCCGGACGAGCTGATGGAGCTCCTCGCCCAGCACCGCGACGAGCAGGAGCGGGAACGCCGCCTCGCCCGCGACCTGTGGGTCGAGAAGGGATACGTCTTCACCTCGCCGACTGGGGAGCCGCTCAACCCCAACACCGACCACCACAAGTGGAAGGAACTCCTGGAGGCGGCCGGACTCCGGGACCGCCGACTCCACGACGCTCGGCACACCGCAGGAACGATTCTGCTGATCCTCGGCGTCCCGGACACGGCGGTGGACGCGATCATGGGCTGGGAGCCCGGCCAGTCGGCCCGCATGCGCCGCCGCTATCAGCACCTGACCAGCCGCGTTCTCAGGGACACGGCCGACAAGGTCGGCGGACTTCTCTGGGCGCCCCCGAAGGAGCCGCCGGCTGCCTGATCGCGGCAACTGCAACCCAAACTGCAGCCCTGAAACGCAGAGGGCCCGCACCGGTGAACGGTGCGGGCCCTCTGACCTGCGGAGGATACGAGATTCGAACTCGTGAGGGGTTGCCCCCAACACGCTTTCCAAGCGTGCGCCCTAGGCCACTAGGCGAATCCTCCGTGGGAGAGCTTACTAGACGTTTGGGAGTGCTCGCGAACATCGGCGGGGGAGGTGGGGTGCGTGAGGTGGGGCGGTCATGGAGGGGGTCAGGATCCGGTACGCTGTTTCCCAGCCCCTCGTGTGGCGCTATCTCGCTGAACCCCCCCAGGGCCGGAAGGCAGCAAGGGTAAGTGGGCTCTGGCGGGTACACGGGGGGTCCTGTCGTTTCCAGGGTCCGCTTGTCAGTGGGGACCGTTAGGGTCAGTGACGTGTCGCTCGCTCTCTATCGCCGCTACCGCCCCGAGACCTTCGCCGAGGTCATCGGACAGGAGCACGTCACCGGTCCGCTCCAGCAGGCGCTGCGCAACAACCGGGTCAATCACGCATACCTCTTCAGTGGGCCGCGCGGCTGCGGCAAGACCACCAGTGCCCGCATCCTCGCCCGCTGCCTGAACTGCGAGCAGGGCCCGACGCCGACGCCCTGCGGCGTCTGCCAGTCCTGCACCGATCTTGCGCGCGGCGGGGGCGGGTCGATCGATGTCATCGAGATCGACGCCGCCTCGCACGGTGGCGTGGACGACACCCGCGACCTGCGCGAGAAGGCGTTCTTCGCGCCCGCGTCCAGTCGGTACAAGATCTACATCATCGACGAGGCCCACATGGTCTCGACGGCCGGGTTCAACGCGTTGCTGAAGGTCGTCGAGGAGCCCCCGGAGCACCTCAAGTTCATCTTCGCCACCACCGAGCCCGAGAAGGTCATCGGGACGATCCGCTCGCGCACCCACCACTACCCCTTCCGGCTGGTCCCGCCGGGGACGCTGCGGGACTACCTCGCGCAGGTGTGCGGGCAGGAGCACATCAGCGTCGAGGACGGCGTGTATCCGCTGGTGGTCCGGGCCGGGGCCGGTTCGGTCCGGGACTCGATGTCGGTCATGGACCAGCTGCTCGCCGGATCCGACGAGCGGGGTGTGACATATGCCATGGCGACGGCGCTGCTCGGCTACACCGACGCCGGTCTGCTGGACGAGGTCACCGACGCCTTCGCCGCGCAGGACGGCGCGGCCGTCTTCGGGATGGTCGACCGGGTGATCGAGGGGGGTCACGACCCGCGCCGCTTCGTCGCGGACCTGCTGGAACGCCTGCGGGATCTGGTGATCCTCTCGGCGGTTCCGGACGCGGGGGAGAAGGGCCTGATCGACGCGCCCGCCGACCGGATCGCGTTGATGGAGCAGCAGTCCGCCCGCTTCGGTGCGGCCGAGCTCAGCCGGGCCGCCGACATCGTCAACACGGGGTTGACGGAGATGCGCGGGGCGACCTCGCCCAGGCTGCAGCTGGAGCTGATCTGCGCCCGGGTGATGCTGCCGAGCGCGTACGACGACGCGCGGTCGTTGCAGGCCCGGCTGGACAAGCTCGAACGGCGGGTGTCGTTCGGCGGGGGCCCCGGGGGACCGGTGGCGGAGGCGGCTTCGGCGGCGTCACCGCCCGTACAGGCGATGCAGGCGGCCGTGCAGGCACCGGTGCAGGCGGCGGTGCAGCCGCAGCCCACGGTGCAGGCGCAGCCGGTACCGGTGGCGCAGTCGCCCGCGCAGTCGGGAGGCGCGCAGTCGGGAGCGGCGCAGTCGGTCGGGGCGCAGGCCCCCGGGTCCGGTGCCTGGCCGATCAGCCGTAGTTTCAGCAGCGAACCGGTGTCGTCGCAGGTGGCTCCGCCGCAGGTCACGGCCGCCTCGGCGGCTGTGTCGGCGGCGCCGCAGCCGGCGCCGGCGCAGGCTCCGCAGCCGCAGCCGGTCCCGCAGTCGGTACCAGCGCCGCAGCAGGGGCAGGGACAGACCGGGGTGGCGGAGATCCGCAACCAGTGGCCGCAGATCCTGGAGGCGGTCAAGGGACGCCGCCGGGTCACCTGGATGCTGGTGCAGCAGGCCCAGGTTGCCGGGTTCGACGGCGGCACGCTACAGCTCTCCTTCGAGCACGCGGGTACCCGGGACGGCTTCGTCAACGGCGGACACGACGAGGTACTGCGGCTGGCGCTGCAGGACGCCCTCGGCGTCAGTTGGAAGATCGGCTGCGTCGTCGACGCATCGGGAGGCGGAGGCGCTGGAGGGGGCGGTGGCGGTGCCACCGGTGGCGGCTTCGGCAACGGTTTCGGGGGCGGGGCCGGCGGTGGCGGCGGCTTCGGCGGGCGTGGGCCCGCCGCGCCCGCGCCGACGGCTCCGCAGGCGCAGGGTTTTGCCCCGGCGTCTGCGGGTGGCCAGACGCCGACGGGTGGCCCGATGTCCGCTGGCGGCCCGATGTCCGCTGGCGGCCCGATGACGGCTGGTGGCCCGATAGCGGCTGGCGGTCCGATGACGGCCGGTGGTCCGACGAGCAGTCCGATGGGTGCCGCGTCCGCGCCCGCCGCCGCGCCTGCGGTCGCGGCCCCGGCGCAGCCGATGGCCCGGCCCGCGCCGGCTCCGGCGGCGCCGATGCCCGACCTGCCGCCGCCGATGCCGGACTCGCCGGACGACGAGGTTCCGGACGAGGAGGATCCCGCCTACGCCATGGGCTCGATCTCCGGTCAGGAGCTGATCATGCGCGAGCTCGGAGCCACCGTGATCGAGGAGATCAACAACAACCGTTAGCGGCTCGGGCCTGCGGCGGAGCCGTTCGCGGGACCGCACCCCCGCAGGCCACGTAGGCTCGCACCGTACGCTCGGCTCCAAGCGCACGGTTCTTCCGCGCGCCAGGCCGCTGGGCGCGCGGTCTCGAATGGTCGGCTCGAACAGTCACGACTCACGATGTCAGGAGCGATTCATGTTCCCCGGTGGTGGACAGCCCGACATGCAGGCACTGCTCCAGCAGGCCCAGCAGATGCAGCAGCAACTCGCCCGCACCCAGGAGGAGCTCGCGGCGACGACCGTGCAGGGCACCTCCGGCGGCGGCTTGGTACGGGCCACGGTGAGCGGCTCGGGTGAGCTGAAGGCCCTGGTCATCGACCCGAAGGCGGTTGATCCCGAGGACACCGAGACGCTGGCGGACCTGGTCCTCGCGGCCGTCCGCGACGCCAACGCGGCGGCGCAGCGGCTCGCGGCGGAGCGGCTCGGCCCGCTGGCGCAGGGCCTCGGCGGCGGCGGGATCCCCGGCCTGTCCTTCTGACCACCGTCCGCTGCTCCCGGTCGTCCGACCGCGTCCCGATGCCCCTGGTCGTCCGACCGCCGTCGTCCGGTCACCGGGTGAGCAGGGCGCGCGTCGTTCGATGTGCGGTGCAGGTGTGTCGCACGGGTGTATAGACCTCCGCAGCCAGAGGATGATGGCTTTCAGTAGTAGTGACCGCAGGCAGTAGCAGCGACCGCAGGACGACGGCCCACGAAGGTGGGCGAAGGGCAGGACGAGCAGCGTGTACGAGGGCGTGGTCCAGGACCTCATCGACGAGTTGGGCAGGCTGCCCGGCGTCGGGCCCAAGAGCGCGCAGCGGATCGCCTTCCACATCCTCCAGTCGGATCCGGTGGATGTGCACCGTCTCGCGAACGCCCTGAACGAGGTCAAGGAGAAGGTACGTTTCTGCACCGTCTGCGGGAACGTTTCCGAGTCGGAGCGCTGCCGGGTCTGCCTCGACCCGCGCCGCGATCTCTCGGTGATCTGCGTGGTCGAGGAGCCCAAGGACGTCGTCGCGGTCGAGCGGACCCGCGAGTTCCGGGGGCGGTACCACGTCCTCGGCGGGGCGATCAGCCCGATCGAGGGCGTCGGACCGGACGACCTGCGCATCCGTGAGCTGATGGCGCGCCTCGCCGACGGCGCCGTCACCGAGCTCATCCTGGCCACCGATCCCAACCTTGAGGGTGAGGCGACCGCCACCTACCTGGCGCGCCTGCTCAAGCCCATGGGGCTGAAAGTGACCCGTCTGGCGAGTGGCCTGCCGGTCGGGGGAGACCTGGAGTACGCCGACGAGGTCACCCTCGGACGGGCCTTCGAAGGGAGACGACTTCTCGATGTCTGACACCGGTACCACCACCACGATCCGCAGCCAGGGCGGCCAGGGCGGCCAGGGCGCCGAGGGCGGCCAGCACGGCCCGAGCACTCCGAGCGACCGGCTGCCGCAGTCCGGGCACGGCCAGGAGCAGGAACCCGACGAGTTCGCCGTGCAGATCGCGGACTCCGTGGACAGCTTCGTCCTCGCCGTGCACGAGGTCGCCAAGGGTGACGAGCCGGGCAGCGCGATCTCGCTGCTGCTGCTGGAGGTGTCGCAGCTGCTGCTGGCCGGCGGCCGCCTCGGCGCGATCGAGGACGTCCTGCCGGACGACCGCTACGAGCCGGACACCGGCCCGGACGTGGACGAGTCCGAGCTGCGGCAGTGCCTGGCCGAACTGCTCGCGCCGATCGACGTCTACCACGAGGTGTTCGACCCGTACGGGATGCCGGACAAGCCGGTGCCCTGCCGGATCTCGGACGACATCGCCGGGGTGGTCGCCGACCTCCAGCACGGCCTGGTCCACTACCGGGCGGGCCGGATCTCCGAGGCGCTGTGGTGGTGGCAGTTCTCCTACCTGGCCAACTGGGGCTCGACCACGACCTCGGTGCTGCGCGCGCTGCACTCGCTGGTGGCGCACGTCCGGCTGGACAGCCCGATCGGCGCGGCGGTGGAGGGCGCGGACACCGACGACGACGGGCTCACCGACGAGCAGTTGGGGCAGCAGGCCGGGGTGCTGATGGCGGCGGAGCTCGGCGTCCACGGTCAGGAGCAGTAGCCGCGTCGGCGGGCCCGCGATCGGCGCGGGCGGAGCGGCCGGTGGGCCGGGCGTCTCGGCCGGTGAACCGCTGGTCTCATCATGCGGATGACGGTGGGCGCGCGCGCCCCGGTCGATAGACTGGGCCCGCGCACGCCCCGAACCAGGTGGCCGCGCAGCCTGATCCACCGCAGTACCGGGAGACCGGAAGATACGAGGAGCGCACGTGGGCCTTGTCGTGCAGAAGTACGGCGGCTCCTCCGTCGCCGATGCCGAGGGCATCAAGCGCGTCGCCAGGCGAATCGTCGACACCAAGAAGGCCGGCCATGAGGTCGTCGTCGTGGTGTCCGCGATGGGCGACACGACGGACGAGCTCATCGACCTCGCCGAGCAGGTGTCGCCCTTCCCTGCCGGGCGCGAGCTCGACATGCTGCTGACCTCCGGCGAGCGCATCTCGATGGCGCTGCTGGCCATGGCCATCAAATCGCTGGGTCACGAGGCCCAGTCCTTCACCGGCAGCCAGGCCGGGGTCATCACCGACTCCGTCCACAACAAGGCGCGGATCATCGATGTGACGCCCGGTCGTATCCGGACCGCCCTCGACCAGGGCAACATCGCGATCGTGGCCGGCTTCCAGGGCGTCTCCCAGGACAGCAAGGACATCACCACCCTCGGCCGTGGCGGCTCCGACACCACCGCCGTGGCGCTGGCGGCGGCGCTGGACGCCGAGTGCTGCGAGATCTACACCGACGTGGACGGCGTCTTCACGGCCGACCCGCGTGTGGTGAAGAAGGCCCGCAAGATCGACGAGATCGGCTACGAGGACATGCTGGAGCTGGCCTCGTCCGGCTCCAAGGTGCTGCTCGCCCGTTGCGTCGAGTACGCGCGCCGTTACAACATGCCCATCCATGTACGGTCGTCCTTCTCCGGACATGTCGGTACCTGGGTCCGTAACCAGCCCGAAGGGGGCGAAATGGAGCACGCGATCATCTCCGGGGTCGCCCACGACACGTCGGAGGCCAAGGTCACCGTCGTCGGCGTGCCCGACAAGCCCGGTGAGGCGGCGCGGATCTTCCGTGCCATCGCCGACGCCGAGATCAACATCGACATGGTGGTGCAGAACGTCTCCGCCGCGTCCACCGGTCTCACCGACATCTCCTTCACCGTGCCGAAGGCCGAGGGCCGCAAGGCCATCGACGCGTTGGAGCGGGTGCAGGAGGGCATCGGCTTCACCTCGCTCCGCTACGACGACGAGATCGGCAAGATCTCCCTGGTCGGGGCCGGTATGCGGTCCAACCCCGGGGTGACTGCCGCCTTCTTCGAGGCGCTGTCGGGCGCGGCCGTCAACATCGAGCTGATCTCCACCTCGGAGATCCGGATCTCGGTGGTGACCCGGGTGGACGACGTCAACGAGGCGGTCCGGGCGGTCCACAGCGCGTTCGGCCTCGACAGCGAGACCGACGAGGCAGTCGTCTACGGCGGCACCGGCCGCTGAGGCCCTGTGGTCGCGGGTCTGAACTCCGGCTCTGGTTCCGCCGAGCCGAACCGCATGGCGCTCAACTGAGCTGAACCGGGCGGGCTCCGTGAGAACGGGGCCCGCCCGGAGCCGTTCCGGCGCTCGCTGTCATGGCGCGCGCCCCCGTGCTCCCGCCGCTACCGGCCCGCCCCGGATCAGTCGGACGGTTCCGGTGACGCGGCTCGGGACGCCCCGTACGGTGGGGGCAGCAACGGCGACGGACGGTGATCGGGGAGGCAAAGGGATGGGTTCACACTCGCCCTGGGACCGAACGTGTCCACCCGGTGATTCTCCGTCGCGCTTGTGCAACCATCCGCTGCGGCCGAGCGTCAAAGATGCGTGGCAGAGATGGCGGGGACCGCTGCGCTGGTCGGGGGGATGCCCGTGACCGCCCCTTTCCCAGGCGTCCGCAGTGCGGTCGACCGGGTGGTCGACCGCACCCTGGAACGCCCGCTGGACCGCGGCCTCGAACACGGCAACGCGTTGGAGTTCGCCGCGGTGGCAGCCGAGGGCACCAGCGTCGACCTGCTCACCGAGACCTACCAGGCCCACTACCGCTCGCTGCTGGGACTGGCGGCGCTGCTCCTGGACGACACCGCCTCCTGCGAGGACGTCGTCCAGGAGGCGTTCATCCGCGTGCACGCGGCCCGGCGGCGGGTCCGCGAACCGGACAAGACCCTCGCCTACCTGCGGCAGACCGTGGTCAACCTGTCCCGTTCCACGCTGCGCCGCCGGATCCTGGGCCTGCGGCTGCTGCAGAAGCCCATGCCGGACATGGCCAGCGCGGAGGAGGGCGCCTACGACGCCCTGGAACGCGACCAACTGCTCCAGGCGATGCGTGGGTTGCAGCGGCGGCAGCGCGAGGTGCTGGTGCTGCGGTACTTCGCGGACATGACCGAGGCACAGGTGGCGGACAGCCTCGGGATCTCGATCGGCTCGGTGAAGGCGTACGGCTCGCGCGGGCTCGCGGCGCTCAGGCAGAGCATGGACTCGGCGTCATGAGCGACGATCCCCGGCACCGAGGCGACGCCCTGCGCCGAGGCGATGGCCTGCACGGAGGCGATGGCCTGCACGGAGGCGATGGCCTGCACGGAGGCGACGCCCTGCGCCGAGGCGATGGCCTTCGTCACGACGACGGGCACGGCGTGGTGCCGGGGCACGGGGCCGACGGGCCAGGCGGCAGCGGTGCCGCAGCGGGCGGCCCCGGGACGCTGGGGGGCGTGCCGACGGCGCGTGAGCCCGGCGCGGAGCGCGAAGCGTCCGCCCCCCTGCGCGCTTCAGCCGCCCGCGCGTACGTCCGGGTCGTGCGCCCCGGGGGCAGCGGTGGCGGTGCGGTCCCGGGCGGCGGAGCGATCCCGCCGATGCCGGTGGCCCCGCCCAGCGCCCTGCCGCCCTGGCTGACCGCCGACGACACCCATCCCGACAGCCCCCCGGCGGACGCCCACCCCGCCGACGGCCGCCGTCCCGACAGCGGCACCGACAGCGGCCCCGCCAGCGGCAGCCCCGCCGGTCGCCAACCCGACAGCGGCCAACCCGGCAGCGGCCGTCCCGCCAGCGGCCGTCCCGCCGAGGGCTATCCCGCCGACAGCCGTCCGGCCGACGCGACGCAGAACGCCGTAGTGCTCAGCCCCGGCGAGTCCGAGCTGCGCGACCTGCTGCACCGCTCGGTGTCGGGGCTGGAGCCCGCCGCCGGTTCGCTGGATGCGCTGCGCCGGGCGGTTCCGCAGCGCCGGGCCCGCCGCCGCAGGTACAGCGGGGCGGCCACCGCGCTGGTCCTGGGGGTGCTCGGAGGGCTGGCGCTGCACTCGCTGGCGGGGGTGGGCAGCCTGACCGAGGGCAGCCAGGCGGGTCCCGGCTACCAGAACGCGGCGACCGCCTCCACCGCGCCGAGCGGCGGCGCCAGCCCCTCCGCCGACGCCCCGACGACCTACCCGCAGCAGCCGGACGGCGCCGGAGCGGGCTGGGCGACAGCATCCAGGAGCGGCGCCGCCGAGCCGTCGGGCGCCGTCTCCGGTTCCCGCTCCGGCTCGGCCGTGCCCTGGGTGTCGCCGTCCGGCCTGCCCGACGCCGGCACCGTGGGCGCCGGTGCCGCGGCCGAGTGCACCCGGGCCCAACTGGGCGCCGGTGCGGCCACGGTGGGCGCGCCCGGCGCCGACGGGACGGTCTACGGCTCGTTCCAGGTCGCCAACGTCTCGCAGTCCACCTGCCAGGTCTCGCTGCCGGGGACGGTCTCGGTGCTCGCGGTCAGCGGTACGACCGCCAACCGGATCGCCGTGGTCCAGCACTCGGCCGCCGACCCGGCCACCCAGCTGCCGACCCCGGCCGCCACGCCGGGCCCGGTGCTGCTCGCGCCCGGCCAGGCGTACGTCGTCGACTTCGCCTGGGTACCGGCCACCGGCGCGGAGGCGTCGGCCTGCGCGGACGACAGCGCCCCCTCCTCGCCCACCACCGAGAGCAGCGCGCCCAGCGGTACGAGCGCCGGTGCCGCCGGTTCCGCGCCCCCCGGCGAGGGGACGGCGCCGACGATCTCCCCGCCGTCAACCGGAGAGCCCACGGTCACCATCGCCCACACCCCCGGCGCGGGCGACCCCCTCGCCGCCAGCGCTGTCCTGCCCGGCGCCTGCTCCGGCACGGTCTACGACACCCTCCCGCTCGCCGCCGGCTGACACGCCGCCGCGCACCGGCCACCCTGGCGCACCGGCTCCAGGACTCATCGCCTACCGTGGCTGGGGACCATTTCGTACCCTTCCTCCGACATCGGCCGAGGGGCACGAAGGGCCGTGCCGCGATCGACGCTCCGCTTCGGTACGGCGCGGGACGCGTTCGGGTCTCCCCGAGACTCCCCAGGAGGCGACAAGTGATCGACGGGAAGCTGAAGATGCGGGTCGGACGGCCATGACCACTGCGGATCTCACGTACCGCGGCGGCGTGTACCGCTTCCTGCTGACCCCGCGCTGGCTCGGCCTCCACCTGTTCGCGCTGCTGGCGGTGCCGCTCTGCATCTGGCTGGGCGTATGGCAGCTGAGCCGGTTCGAGCAGCGCACGCACACCGGCGACCACCGGGCCGCCCAGGCCGCCGCGCTGGCCTCCGACCCGGTGCCGCTGTCCGGGCTGCTCGCCCACGCGGACGCGCAGAGCGTCACCGCGGCGGACGCCGGACGCGAGGTGACCCTCACCGGCCGGTACGACGCCGGGAACCAGCTGCTGGTGCCGCAGCGGGTGGTCAACGGCAAGAACGGCTACGAGGTGCTGACCCCGCTGCTGCTCCCGGACGGCACGCACATCGCGGTGATCCGGGGCTGGGCGGCCAGTCGGGCGAGCGTCCCCGCGCCCGCCGCCGGGACGGTCTCGCTGCGCGGACGGCTGCAGATCGCCGAGGACGAGAGCTCCCCGCAGGTGATCGCCGCCGGCGGCCTGCCCGCCGGGGAGGTGGGCATGATCAGCCCGTCCACGCTGATCAACCTGCTGCCGTACTCGGTCTACGACGGCTGGGTGGCGCTGGACTCCGGCTCGACCACGCTGGTGCCCGTCCCCACCTACCAGGCGGCGGAGGGGGACGGGCTGACGCTGGAGGCCTTCCAGAACCTCGGCTACACCTGCCAGTGGTTCGTCTTCGCGGGGTTCGCGGTGTTCATGTGGTTCCGCCTGGTCCGCCGTGAGGCGGAGGTCGTCCGCGACCGCCGCCTGGGCATCGTCCCGGCGCAGACCCGAACCCCGGCACAGACCCCGGCGTAGCCCCCCGCGCCCCCGGCAGCCGCCCCTGCGCGGGCGCGAACCCCGGCGCGAGCCAGCACCGAGCGCTCCCAACGCACACCCGTGCACCCATACGTACCCGCCGTGCCCGCGCATCCGTCCGTGCCCGTGCCCGCGCATCCGCCCGTCCCGGGCGGGGACGAAGCCCCGCCCGGGGCGCGGGTCACGGCAGGTGGCGGGTGACGAAGTCCAGCTCCAGCCGCAGCTGCCGGATCCGCTCGGCGACTACCAGCGAGCCGTGCCCGGCGTCGTAGCGGTAGACCTCGTGGGTCTTGCCCGCCTCCTCCAGCCGCCACACGTAGTTCTCGATCTGCTGGATCGGGCAGCGCGGGTCGTTCAGCCCGGCGCTGATGTACACCGGCGCCCGCACCGCGTCCACGTAGGTGATCGGGGACGAGGCCGCGTAGCGCTCCGGGACCTCCTCCGGGGTGCCGCCGACCAGCGTCCGGTCCATGGACTTCAGCGCCTCCATCTCGTCGTGGTAGGCGGTGACGTAGTCCGCGACCGGGACGGCGGCCACGCCCAGCGTCCACAGCTCCGGCTGCGCGCCGAGGCCGAGCAGGGTCAGGTAACCGCCCCAGGAACCGCCGGTGAGCACCAGCCGGGCCGGGTCGGCCAGCCCGGACTCCACCGCCCAGGCGCGGACGGCGGCGATGTCCTCCAGCTCGATCAGCCCCACCCGGTGCCGCAGCGCGTCCGTCCAGGCCTGCCCGTAGCCGGTCGAGCCGCGGTAGTTGACCCGGACCACCGCGAAGCCGTGGTCGATCCAGGCGGCCGGTCCGGAGGTGAAGGCGTCACTGTCGTGCCAGGTCGGACCGCCGTGGATGTCGAACACGGTGGGGAAGGGGCCGTCCCCGGCGGGCCGCTGCACCAGCGCGTGGACCGGCCCGCCCGGACCGTCCACCCAGACGTCCTCCACCGGGACCGACGGCGGTGCCTGCGGCCCCGGCGCGGCCAGCACCACCTCGCCACGGGTGGAGCGGACCACCGGCGGCCGTTCGGCCGAGGACCAGAGGAACTCCACGCTGCCGTCCGGCCGCGCGCCCGCGCCCGCGACCGTGCCCGGCGGGGTCTCCAGCCGCTCCAGCGCGGCCGTGGCCAGGTCGTAGCGGAACAGCTCGCTGCGGGCGTGGTGGGTGTGCTCGATCAGCAGCGCGGACGCGTCCGGGTACCAGTCGGCGGAGATGTCGCCCGGCAGGTCGAGCCGCAGGTCGGTCTGCTCACCGGTCGTGGTGTCCCACAGCAGCGGCTCCCAGCGGCCCCGGCGCTGGTGCGCCACCAGCAGCCGCGCGTCACCCGGGAGCGGGGCGAAGCCCAGGCAGGACAGGCCCAGCGGCTCGTCGCGGCCGCTGGCGTCGTCGAGTTCGGCGACGGTGGTGGCGTCGGACGCGCGGATCACCCGCAGCGCGGAGTGCATGGCGTCGCCGTGCTCGGTGTGGTCGATGGCGATCAGCGTCCCGTCGTGGGACAGGTCGCCGACGCTCGCCGTCTGCGGGTGCCGGTACACCTCGACCGGCGGCAGGCCCGGGCGCACCAGGTGCAGCGTCGAACCGTCCTCCTCGGTGGAGCGGCCGACGACGGCGACCACGCCGGTCCCGGGGCGGCCCAGCGCCAGCCCCTCGGAGTACGCCGGGGGCAGCCCCGGCACCGCCTCCTCGTCCGGCCCGCCGTGCCCGCCTGGCCCGCCCTCCGAGGCAGCGCCGGATCCCGCTGTGCCGGAGCCCGCTGTGCCGGAGCCCGCTGTGCCGGATCCCGTCGTGCCGGATCCCGCCGTACCGGTGAACGGCTGGCGGCGCCAGACGCCGAACTCGTCGCCGTCCGTGTCGTCGAACCACCAGATCCACTCCCCGTCGGGGGTGAGCGCGGCGTCGGTGGTGCCGTTGGCCCGGTGGGTGACCTGGCGTTGGGCGCCGGTGGCGCGGTCCCACGCGTACACCTCGTAGGTGCCGGTCGCGTTGGAGACGAAGAGGGACCGCTCGGGTGCGTCGTCGGCCCACTCCGGCAGGCCGACCCTGGCCGCGCGGAAGCGCTGCTCCCAGGCCGGGAGGTCGGCGAAGCCCTGCTGTTGCTGTGATTCGCTGCTCATGGCCCCATTCAACCCGGTGCCCGGAGCAGATGAGGGGCCCACCGGCGGAATCCGCCGGGCCCGACCCGGTCCGTCGGGTGTACGGCGGGTGGACTGGCGTCATACGGTGCATGCGGTGGCATGTGACCATCCGCCGCGCCGTCCGGTGGGTTCGCTGATCGCGGTTGAATCCCGCCGACGGGTGGACGAGGATCTGTTCCGGCACCCCGAACCTCTTCGGCGGCGCCGAGCAATTCGCTGACAACCGTTCCAGTGCACGAGAATTGACTGGTCGTCCGCTAACTGAGGCCAACTGGGAAGAGGACAGCAGAAGTGAGCGTTCCGAACGAGCACCGCCGCGCCGCCGCAGGTACCGACGCCGGACTCCTCGCCCCGGTGTGGGCGGGCACCGACGCGCTCGCGGAGCTGAGCGACGAGGCGTGGGTGGCCGCGATGCTGGAGGCCGAGGTCGCCCTGGCCCGGGCCCAGGCCTCGCTCGGAGTGATCCCGGCCGCCTCGGCGGACGCCGTCGCCGAGGGCGTCCGGTCGGCCCGGATCGACGTGGTGGACCTCGCCGAGCGGGCCCGCGGCGCCGCCAACCCGGTGGTGGTGCTGGTCCAGGAGCTGACCGCGGCCGTGGCCGCGGTCGACCCGTCCGCCGCCGAGCACGTGCACCTCGGCAGCACCAGCCAGGACATCCTGGACTCGGCGGCGATGCTGCTCGCCACCCGCACCCTGGCCGGTATCGACCGCGACCTGTCCCGGATCGCCGCCGCGCTGGCCGCGCTCGCCCGGGAGCACCGGGCGACGCCGATGGCCGCCCGCACCCTGGCCCAGCACGCGGTGCCGACCACCTTCGGGCTGAAGGCGGCGGGCTGGCTCGGCTCGGTGCTGGACGCCGCGGACCGGCTCCGCGCCACCGCCGCCGCGCTCCCGGCCCAACTCGGCGGCGCGGCCGGAACCATGGCCGCCTACCAGGAGTACGCGCGCGGTACCGCCGCCGAGGGCCCCGGCCACGGCATCGAGCTGGCCGCGCGGTTCGCCGCCGAACTGGGCCTGGCCGAGCCGTCCGCGCCCTGGCACAGCCTGCGGATCCCGCTGTGCGACCTCGGTTGGGCGCTCAGCGCGGTCACCGGCACGCTCGGCAAGTTCGCCCTGGACGTGCAGGGGATGTCCCGCACCGAGGTCGCCGAGGTCGCCGAACCGGCGGCGGGCGGACGCGGCGTCTCCTCGGCGATGCCGCAGAAGCGCAACCCGGTGCTGGCCACTCTGGTGGTCTCCGCTGCTCGCCAACTACCGGTGTATGCCGTGGTGTTGGCGCAGAGCATGCTGGCCGAGGACGAGCGCGCGCCGGGCGCCTGGCACGCCGAGTGGCAGCCGCTGCGCGAGGTGCTCCGACTGGCGGCGGGGGCGGCCCACACGGCTGCCGAACTCGCCGAGGGCCTGGAGGTGTTCCCGCTCAACCTGCGCCGCAACCTGGAGCTCACTGGCGGGTCCATCGTCTCCGAACGCCTCAACGTCGCGCTCGCGCCGCTGCTCGGCAAGGCCGAGGCCAAGCGGCTGCTCGCCGAGTGCGCCCGGCAGACCGCCGCCGGCGGGGACAGTTTCGCCGACGTCCTGAAGCGGCGGGAGGACCTGCTGGCCAAGCTGCCGGAGGGGGTCACCGTCGACGACCTGCTGGCCCCGGAGGAGTACCTGGGCGCGGCCGGGGAGCTGGTCGACCGGGTCCTGCGCCGCCACGCGACAACCAAGCCGGCCTGACCACGCGCCCCCGAGCCCCCGCCCCCAACAACCTTCACCGACCGCACCGCCCAGCACCGACTCGCACTGAGGTGACCGCGCATGACCGCCGCCATGAACGACTTCCGCCCGCAGGACCGCCGCGCGCTGGAGATCACCGAGAAGATCGTGGACCAGGTCCAGCCGCACCAACTCGACCTGCCCACACCGTGCGGTGAGTGGACGCTGCGGCAGTTGCTCGCTCACATGATCGGCCAGAACCACGGCTTCGCCGACGCCGCCGACGGCAAGCGCACCGAACTCACCGACTGGGCGGACCGCGACTTCGGCGACGACCCGGCCGGGGTCTTCCGCGCCTCGTCCACCCGAGTTGCCGACGCCTTCGCCCAGGAGGGAGTACTGGAAAGGGAGTTCTGGCTGCCGGAGGTGCGCGGCGGGATGTCCTTCCCGGCTCCCGTCGCGATCGGGTTCCACTTCGTCGACTACGTCGTCCACGGCTGGGACGTGGCCGCGGCCATCGGTGTCCCCGCCCGCTTCGAGCAGGACCTGCTCCGCGCCGTCCTGCCGATCGCGCTGGCCGTCCCGGACGGACCCGCCCGGCAGACCCCGGGCTCCTCCTTCCGCCCGGGCCTGCCGACCTCCAGCGAGGACCTTCTCGACCAGGTCCTGGCCACCCTCGGCCGCTCCTCCTCCTGGCCCGCGTGACCTGCTCCCCGATCGGCCTCAGCCACTGCCGCTGGCCGGTCGGGGCGTCTTCTCCCCGTGGACGGCGGTGTACTCGGCAGCCAGCCAGGGCGCCAACTCGTCGAGCAGCAGGCCGAGACCGGCCAGGTCCGCGGTCGGCGCCACGGCGATGCCCGCGGCCAGCCGCATCCGCGCCGCCCACTCGGGGTAGTAGCCGCCGAACACCTCGGCCGACTCCATGAGGTCACTGGTCCAGCCGCTCCAGCGCGGCATGACCAGGGTGAAGCCGGTCCGGACGATCCGCCGGGCGACCGCGCGGTTCAGCTTCCGCCGCTGCCCGTCCGTCGTCGCGGCGGCGGCCAGCCCGCGCCAGCGGACCAGCGCCGCACCGAGATCACCGTTGGTCTCGCGGGCCAGCAGCGAGCTGGGGCGGTAGCGCGGCAGTTGCTCCCCGAGGTCCTCGCCGAGCAACGGGGTGCAGAGGCAGGCGAGCATCCACCCGAGGTCGTACCGCTCCAGCTCGCTGAGCAGGGTGTCGGTGCCGACCAGCAGCACGCCGACCCCGTTGATCTGGGCGAAGCCCGCGTCGAGCGCGGTTTCGAGCGCGGCGGCGTCGGCCCGGTCGGCGGCGCTGGGGCCGCCCCGCAGCGCGAGCAGCAGATCCAGGTCGGACCTGCCGGGGACCGCGGTGCCGCGCGGCACACTGCCGTACAGGTAGGCGCTGTGCAGCCGGGTCCGGTCGAAGGCCTCGCTGATCCGGCCGCGGGCGGCGTCGACCACCGGCGCGAACTCGTCCGCGACGAGGCTCAGCGAGCCTTCGCGCACGATGAACCCGTCGTGGTCGAGCCCCTTGGCGGTCATGACGGTCATGGCGGGCCTATGCCTATCGCTGGAACAGTCCGAGGACGTGGTCGAGCGACCAACTCTGCCAGGCCATGGCGAACAACGCCACGAACGAGATCAACGCCATCATCAGGTTCTGCCCCTGCTCGGCCCAGTCGTGGATCATCAGCACCAGGTACAGCAGGTTCAGCAGCAGCCCGCCGACGAGGGCGATCGGCGTCAGGAAGCCGGACACCAGCCCGAGGCCGAGCGCCAGTTCCGCGTAGACGACGACGTGGGCGATCAGCCGCGGCCGGGGCTTCACCACCCCGTCGAAGCCCCGCCGGACAAACGCCCACCGGTGCTTCGCGGCGATGCCCGCCGCCCAGGCGATCCCGCCACCGGCGAACCAGGACCGCTTGTCCTTGTGCCGCCAACTCTCCAGCCACCAAAGCCCGAGCCCGATCCGCAACACCGCCAGCCACTCGGCCCCACCCAACCAGATCGTCTGCATCGCCCGCCCTCTCCATGAACTGATGGGCCGTCAGTTCACCGGACCCGCCCTCAACCCGCAAGACCCGCCACTCGGCCGAGCTGAAGTTCCGCCCCCAGGCGGCACCAAGGTACGCGTGCGGGTGGGGGCGTCTCCTTCGAGACCCCGCCGGAGTGGAGCGGATGCCAGGTGCGGGGCGCTCAGGTCGCGGTCGGCTTCAGGTCGAGAATGGTGTCGATCTCGGCCAGTTCCTCGGCGGTCGGCGCCCACTGCCCGGCGGCGGCGTTGGCGCGTACCTGTTCGGCACTGGTGGCCCCGGCGATGACCGAGCCGCAGCCGGGCCGTGCGGCGAGCGCGCCCACGCCGATCTCCAGGACGCTCCGGCCGTGGGCTTCACCCCAGGCCGCCAGGCGTTCCACCGCGTCGAGGCCGTCCTCGGTCACCCGCTCGGGCCGTGATGCCAGCCGCGAACCCGCGGGTACGCCCGTGGCCCGGCGCACCTTCCCGGTCAGCAGGCCGTTGGCGAGGGGGAAGTACGGCAGCACGCCGAGGCCGTAGTGCAGCGCGGCGGGGACCACCTCCTGCTCGGCGCCGCGTTCGAGCAGTGACCATTCGTTCTGGGCCGAGACGAACGGGACGGCCCCGATCTCCCGGGCGACGTGCGCGGCCTCGGCGATCTGCCAACCGGCGAAGTTGGAGTGCCCGATGTAGCGCACCTTGCCCTCGCGTACCAGCTCGCTGAGCGCGGCGAGCGTCTCGGCGATCGGCGTGAGCGGGTCGGGGGTGTGCAACTGGTACAGGTCGATGTGGTCTGTCTGCAGACGCTGCAGCGACCCCTCGACCGCCCGCCGGATGTAGGCCCGCCCGCCCTTGGCACCCGCCGCGGGCCCGTACCCCAGGTCCGCCCGCTGATGGCCGAACTTGGTGGCCAGCACGACCTCGTCCCGCCGCCCCCGCAGAGCCTGACCGAGCAGCGTCTCGGAGCCGCCCCCACCGCCGTAGGCGTCGGCGGTGTCGAAGAGCGTCACCCCGGCGTCCAGCGCCGCGTGGACCACCGCGCGTGTCTGCGCCGCGTCGAGACGTCCACCGAAGTTGTTGCAGCCCAGTCCCACCACGGAGACCAGGAGGCCACTGTTGCCGAGCGTTCGGTATTCCATGGCGCCACTCTAGTTTTGGACCGCCGAGCAGGCTATGTGGCCGGACCGCCCGGCCCCGCCCAGCGGCAGACCCGGAACCGCAGCCCCACAGAAAAGCAGTCAGGGGCCTTGTCGATGATCTCGACAAGGCCCCTGACCTCGGGTCGGGGTGGCGGGATTTGAACCCACGGCCTCTTCGTCCCGAACGAAGCGCGCTACCAAGCTGCGCCACACCCCGTTCCAACGAGCATTACTCTAGCGGACTTGGGCCGTGGGGTGAAATCCGGTGTCCGGGGTGGGGTGGCGGGGGTGCAGGTCAGGGGGAGCGGGGTGGGGGTGAGGGGTGGCTGGAGGGGGTGGGGGCGGGGCTGGAGGGGGTGGGCGGGGGTGTGGGGCGGGAGCGGGCGGTGTGGGCGGGGGTGTGGGGTGGGTGGGGAATTCGCGGGGTTTTGGGGTGGGGTGATTCCGCTCACAGGGGTGGGGAAGGTCGGTGGGCGAATTGTCTGCGGATGGGGATCAGGCGGGGAAGAGGACACGGCGGGCGTGGTCGGTGTCGAAGTACTCGCGGACGGAGGTGATCCGGTCGTCGTGGACGGTGAAGATCGCGATGCAGGACTGGTCGTACTGCCCGCCGCCGGGGACGTCCGCCTGGGCGGTCCACTCCAGGACCGCCTTGTCGCCGGACGCGATCACGTCGACCACCGCCAACTTCAGGGTGTCGGCGTCGAATCGGCTGAAGGCCTGGGCCCGGAAGTCCTCGAAGATCTGCTTGCGGCCGCGCCAGGTGCCGGAGATCGGGAGGTCGCCGATCAGGGTCCAGGTCGCGTCCTCGGCGAAGAGGTCGGCGAGGGCGTCGGCGTCGCCGCGCGAGCCCACGGTCAGGTAGTTCCGGACGACCGTCTCAGTGCGTTCCGTGGAATTCATTTCCTGCTCCTTTTTCGTTTCCCGGTTTCCCAGGGAAAGCCTACGAAGGGAGCCGCCACCGAGGGAAAGACTTGTTTTCCATGGCTCCATGCCCTCCCGGCATGACCGCCCGCCTAGGATGAGGGCATGTCGGAGCTGCGTCGCTTGCGTTACTTCCTCGCTGTCGCGGAGGAGCGGAACTTCACCCGCGCCGCCGAGCGGCTGCACATCGCCCAGCCCGCCCTCAGCCGCCAGGTACGTGAGCTGGAGCGTGAGCTGGGCGTCGAACTGCTCAGCCGGACCACGCACCAGGTGGTCCCCACCGAGGCCGGGCAGATGCTGCTGGAGCGCGGTCCGGCGCTGCTGGACGCCGCCGAGAACCTGTGGCGCGGCGTGCGGGGCTTCGCGGACGGGCGGCTCGGCAGCATCACCCTGGGTTACGGCATGAGCGCCGGCTACGAGACCGCGCCGCAGCTGCTGCTCGCGCTGGGCGAGGAGGCGCCGGGGATCGAGGTCTCCGCCCGGGTGATGGTCTTCGCCGACATCGTCGACGGTGTCGCCGCCGGGACGCTGGACGTCGGCCTGGTGCGCTGCGCGCCGCCGCAGCCGGGGCTGGTGCTGACGCTGCTGCGACTGGAGCGCCAGGGCGTGATCATCAGCCGGGACCACCCCCTGGCCGTGGGCGAGTCGATCGACCCGGTGGACCTGGACGGGCTGAAGCTGCTGCTGCACGCCCGCGACCACAACCCCGGCCACTACGACCAGATCCTGGACATCTGCGAGCGGGCGGGCGCGAAGCCCGAGGTGCTGGTGCGCGGCCTGGACTTCGACGCCTCCTACACCCCGGTGGCCTCCGGCAAGGCGGTGACGATAGTCGGCGAGACCGGACGGGTCGGGCTTCCGGCCGGTCTGGTCTGGCTGCCGCTGGAGCCCGCCGAGGCGGTCGAGATCCACTTGATAACCCGCGGTCAGAACCGGTCCCCGGCGATCGAGCGGCTGGTGAAGGTCGCCGTCGAGACCTCCCGGCAGCACGGCTGGGTGCAGCCGTAGGGGAGCCGCGACGGGCAGCCGCGGCGGTTCCGGACGGACCGGCCGGCGCTACCGACCGGTCAGCCCGTCCGTCCCCGGTGCTACGCCGCGGTGCGCGGGGTGAGCGTCAGCAGTGTCGCCTCCGGCGGGCAGGCGAAGCGGATCGGCGTGTAGCGGTTGGTGCCGCAGCCCGCCGAGACGTGCAGATAGGACCGGTGGCCCCCGGCCGTGTGCCGGGACAGACCGCTGGCCCGCCGCCGGTCCAGGTCGCAGTTGGTGACCAGGGCGCCGTAGAAGGGCACGCAGAGCTGTCCGCCGTGGGTGTGCCCGGCCAGGATCAGCGGGTAGCGGTCGGCGGCGAAGGCGTCCAGGGAGCGCAGGTACGGCGCGTGCACCACGCCGATCGACAGGTCGGCGTCGGCCGAGGGCCCGCCCTCGACCTGCTGGTAGCGGTCGCGGCGGATGTGCGGGTCGTCCAGGCCGGTGAACTCCAGCTCCAGGCCCTCGACCTTCAGCCGTCCCCGGGCGTTGGTCAGGTCGACCCACCCAGCGCTGTTGAAGCCGTCCCGCAGCTCCGGCCAGGGGTTGTGGATCGCGCCGACGACGCCGCGCCGGGCGCTGCCGTCGGACCGGTTCAGGCCGTGGTTGCCGCTGAGCATGGCGCCGACGTAGCGGGTCGGGCTCTTCGGGACCGGTCCGTAGTAGTCGTTGGACCCGAACACGTAGACACCGGGGAAGTCCAGCAGCGGGCCGAGCGCGTCCAGGGTCTGCGGTACGGCCTCAGGGTCGGACAGGTTGTCGCCGGTGTTCACCACGAAGTCCGGCTTGAGGGCGGCCAGGCCGCGCAGCCACTGCTGTTTCTTGCGCTGCCCGTTGACCATGTGAATGTCCGACACCTGCAACACCCGCAGCGGACTGGCTCCGGCGGGCAGTACCGGGACGGTGATCCGGCGCAGCCGGAAAGAGCGCACCTCGACTCCGGCTGCATAGGCCACGCAGGCCGCGCCGGTCGCGGCGATTCCCAGGGGTACGGCGTAAAGGGGTCGCATCCGTCCATCGTCGCAGAGGCAGGGACCCGGGGTTAATGGCGGGCGGCCGGTGACCCGGGGTGGGAGACTGGCCTGCATGACCACCAAGCTCAAGCAGCAGCTTCAGGACGACCTGACGGAGTCGATCCGGACCCGGGACGAGCTGATCTCCAGCACTCTCCGGCTGACCCTGTCCGCCATTTCCTACGAGGAGGTGTCGGGCAAGTCGGCCCGTGAGCTCTCCGACGAGGAGGTGCTGAAGGTGATCACCCGCGAGGCGAAGAAGCGGCGGGAGGCCGCCGAGGCGTTCGACGCCGGGGGCCGGGCGGACTCGGCCGAGCGGGAGCGGGCCGAGGGCGAGGTCCTGGCCGCGTACCTGCCGAAGCAGCTGTCGGACGAGGAGCTGACCGCGATCGTCGCCGAGGCCGTCGCCGAGGCGAAGGCGGGCGGCGCGGAGGGGCCGCGGGCGATCGGCGCGGTGATGAAGCTGGTGAACCCGAAGGTCGCCGGGGTGGCCGAGGGCGGCCGGGTCGCGGCCGCGGTGAAGCAGGCCCTGACCGGCTGACCCACGGACACCGCGGCGCGGCGGCGCGGGAACGCGATGATGCGACGACGTGACGACGTGACGACGTGACGACGTGACGACGTGACGACGTGACGACGTGAGGAGGGCGGGTCCCCGGGGTGAACCGGGGACCCGCCCTCCTCACGTGTGTACGGCGCGCACGGGATGTACGGGATGGGCCCCGTGGGGCCCGGGGCTCAGTGGCCCTTCTTGCCGTGCTTGCCACCGCCGCCGACGGTGAAGCCGGTGGTGGTCCCGTTCGCACCGGTGTTGGTGGTGCTGCCGTTGTTGCCCGAGGTGGTGTTGCCGTTGTTGTTCGAGCTGCTGGACGACTGCGACGAGGAGTCGCCCGGCGAGGGCGCGAAGTCGAGCGAGATGTTCGGCTTGCCGTTCATCGCCGCCAGCATCGCCTGCTTCCAGATCGGGCCGGAGGTCAGGTAGCCGTACGCGGTGTCGTAGTAGACGCCGCCGATGGTGGTGTGGTCCAGCGAGTAGTTGGCCGGGTTGTTCGGGTTGGTCATCACCGTCGCGTCGGAGATCTGCTTGGTGTAACCGGCGAACCAGGCCTGGTTCTCGTAGTTGGTGGTACCGGTCTTACCGGCGTCCGACCACGGGATGCCGACGGTGGCGCCGGTGCCCTGGTCGGAGACCACCGAGGCGAGCAGCGTGTTGACGCCCTCGGCCACGGCCGGGGAGACCGCCTGGTGGCAGTCGGCGGACGGGACCGCGAGGCTCTTGCCGGCCAGGGTGACGCTGGTGATCGCGGTGGCGTTGCAGTACATGCCGTCGGCGGCGAAGGCCGCGTAGGCGTTGGCGACCTGGAGCGGGGTGAGGCTGTTGACGCCCAGCGTCAGCGTCTGGGTGTCGGTGATCGGCTCCAGCGCGGTGCCCGCGGAGTTGAGCGAGCCCTGGACGCCGAGCCCGAGCGACTGGGCCATGTGCACGACGTTGCACAGGCCGACCGTCTTCTCCAGCGGCACGAAGTAGGTGTTCACCGAGTCGGCCATGGCCTTGACCATGTTGATGTTGCCGTACTTGGTGCTGTCGTCGTTCTCCATGCCGGGCTGCTCCAGCAGCGTGTCACCCGCGCAGTCGGTCATCTCCGGGTAGTTCCCGCTGACCACCGAGTTGATGGTGTAGCTCAGCGGGATGCCCTGGGACAGGGCCGTGGCCGCGGTGACCGCCTTGAAGACCGAGCCGGTCTGGAAGCCCTGGGCTCCGCCGTACAGCGCGCTGGCGTTGTAGTTGATCTCGGTCTGGTTGGTGCCGTTGCCGTAGGGGCGGCTCTGCGCCATCGCCAGGATGTTGCCGGTGCCCGGCTGGACCATGCTGGACGCGGCGGCGGCGGTGTCACTGGCGTACGCGTGGTCGGTGACGGCCTTCTGCTCGGCGGCCTGGTCGGTGGGGTTGAGCGTGGTGTGGATCTGCAGCCCGCCCGCGTTCCACAGGGCCTCGCGGATGGCCGAGGTGGAGCCGAAGGCCGGGTCGTTCAGGATGACGTTCTTCACGTAGTTGCAGAAGAAGCCCTCGCCGTTCTGGGCGGTGATGCAGCCGGTGCGCGGCCAGGTCACCTTCAGGTTCAGCTTGGTGGCGCCGGCCGCCTTCGCCTGGGCCTGGGTGATGGTGCCGTAGTTCGCCATCGCCTGTAGCACCTCGTTGCGGCGGGTGATCGCGGCGGCCGGGTTCACCGTCGGGTCGTACTGCGAGGGCGACTGCTCCAGACCGGCCAGCAGCGCGGCCTGCGGGATGGTGAGCTGGCTCGCGTGGACGCTGAAGTACAGCTCGGCGGCGGCCTCGATGCCGTAGGCGCCCTCACCGAAGTAGGTGATGTTCAGGTAGTCGTCGAGGATCTGCTGCTTGGACAGGTCCTCTTCGAGCTTGATGGCGTAGCGCAGCTCCTGGATCTTGCGACCCGTGGTCTGCCGGGTCGCCTCCGCGAAGCCCGACGAGTTGGCGTCACCGGCGTTGTTGATGAAGACGTTCTTCACGTACTGCTGGGTCAGCGTCGATCCGCCCTGGGAGACGTTGCCGGAGCTGGAGTTCTTCAGCAGCGCGCGCAGGGTGCCCTCAAGGTCGATCGCGCCGTGCTGGTAGAACCGGTGGTCCTCGATGTCGATCAGCGCGTTCTGCATGATCGGGGCGATCTGGCCGAGCGGCACGGAGGTGCGGTCCTCGGAGAAGACCTTGGCGATGACCCCGCCGTTGGCGTCGTAGATCGTCGACGCCTGGGACAGGGTCGGGATCTTGAGGCTGTCCGGGATGTTGTTGAAGTCCTTCACCGCTGACTTGGCACCGAGGCCGATCGCGCCCACCGCGGGCAGGCCCAGGCCTGCCACCAGTGCGCCGGCCAGTACGCTCGCGCCGAGGAGGCGCACGCCGAGACTGACCTTGTGAAGGGGGGAGCCAGAGCGGTTCGATGCCATGGCAGAACCATACGTGGCCGTTTCACGTACAGGCGGGCAGATGTTCGCCTACTCTTGTCACAAGCTTGCGACAAGTTGCTGTGTGCCCCCCGTTGTCACTCGTGTGGGTGATGAGATCTGTCCGTTTTGGCACCGTATGGCGGCATTTAAGGTCACGTGGGTCATCCCACACAGGTCCCCGAAGCCTGGTTGGCCTTCTTACCTGCGGTCACTCCCGAGGGTGATGTCCCACCTACGCATAGTCCGAATGGGCCATGCAGGATTGGGCCCTAAGGGGCTGTTGCATCCCGTCGTTCTTCCGTAACGTCCTCAACTGGCAACGGTGCATATGCCGTTGCCGCCGTGGGGGAGCCTCGATTCGGGAGAGGACGGCACCAGCATGAGCTGGGTTGACGACTGGAGTGCGCAGGCGGCCTGCCGCACCAGCGATCCGGATGAACTGTTCGTTCAGGGGGCGGCACAGAACCGCGCCAAGGCGGTGTGCACCGGATGCCCGGTGCGCACGGAGTGCCTGGCTGACGCCCTAGACAATCGCGTCGAGTTCGGCGTCTGGGGGGGATGACGGAGCGTGAGCGTAGGGCTCTGCTGCGTCGCCGCCCGACGGTGATCTCGTGGCGTCGCCTGCTGGAGACCGCTCGTAGCGAGTACGAGCAGACCTACTCCATAGGCGATCCCGACTACGCAGAAGCCGGCTGAGCCCACTACCCACGGGGCAGCCCGCACAGGTGACACCCGCATCCTCCGTATGCCCCGCGAGCTCCGGCCCTACCCCGGCCGGACCCGCGGGCCGCCGGAGCGCGGTAGCCCGCGGTGGCTCGGCCGCGCGGGCCATGTCCCCTGCCCGGGCGGGCATCAGCGTTGGTTCAACCGGTCACCGATCTCCCGCAGGCCCTCCAGGTCGTGCACGTCCCCGGCCAGGGCCGGTACCTCCACCACCGGCACGTCGGGGTAGATCGAGACGAAGCGGTCCCGCATCCGCCGCTCCCGGGTGATCCGCTGCATCCGCTCCGCGTGCAGCCGCAGCAGTCCGGCCGCCAGCAGTTCGGTCTCGGTGCCGTCCTGGTTCGCGCGCCCGTCCTGGTTCCCGTGCCCGTCCTGGTTCGCGCGCTCGTCCTTCCCCCTGGCCGAGTCGTCCTGGTCCGGGCTCTCCGAGGGCTGGTCCGGGCTCTCCAGGGTCTCGGCCGCCGCCAGCGCCCGCTCCGCGGTCAGCTGCGGCGCGCCGGTGCTGTGGACCCGGTTCAGCACCAGGCCCGCCAGCGGCATCCGGTCCGTCTCCAGCCGGTCCACGAAGTACGCCGCCTCCCGCAGCGCGTCCCGTTCCGGCGCCGCGACCACCAGGAACGCCGTGCCCGGCGCCTGGAGCAGCTGGTAGGTGCGGTCCGCGCGCTCGCGGAAGCCGCCGAACATCGAGTCCATCGCCTGGACGAAGGTCGAGACGTCCTGGAGCACGTTCGCGCCCAGGACCTTCCCCAGGATGCCGGTGAACATGGTCATCCCGACGTTGAGGAACTTCATCGCGCTGCGCCCGCCGACCTTCGCGGGTGCCATCAGTATCCGGATCAGCCTGCCGTCGAGGAAGGAACCGAGCCGGTTCGGGGCGTCCAGGAAGTCCAGTGCGGACCGGCTGGGCGGCGTGTCCACGATGATCAGGTCCCAGCTGCCCTCGGCCTGGAGCTGGCCCAGCTTCTCCATCGCCATGTACTCCTGGGTCCCGGCGAAGCCGGAGGAGAGCGACTGGTAGAAGGGGTTCTCCATGATCTGCCGGGCCCGCTCGGGGTCGGCGTGGGCGAGCACGACCTCGTCGAAGGTCCGCTTCATGTCCAGCATCATCGCCTGGAGTTCGCCCGGGCCGCTGACGCCCTTGACCACCCGGGGGGTGTTGTCGAGCTCGGTCAGGCCCATGGACTGGGCCAGCCGCCGCGCCGGGTCGATGGTCAGCACGACGACCTTCCGGCCGCGCTCGGCCGCGCGCAGGCCGAGGGCCGCCGCGGTGGTGGTCTTGCCCACGCCGCCGGAGCCGCAGCAGACGACGATCGCGGTCGCCGGGTCGTCGATCAGCGCGTCCACGTCGAGCTGCCGCGCGGCCAGCGGATCCCGCCGGGCGGTCGGCGCGGCCTTCGTCGTCGGTGCAGCGGCCGTCGGCGCGGCCTTGGCGGCCGTCGGCGCGGCCTTGGCGGCCGCCGTGTCGGTCTTCTTCGGTGAAGTGCTCATGCCGCCCCCTGTTCCTTGAGCGCTGCCGCCAGCCGGTAGAGCCCGCCCAGGTCGACCCCGCCGGCGAGCAGTGGTAGTTCGTAGGTCGGCAGGTCCAGCGCCTGCACGTCGGCTCGCTGCTCGCGTTCCAGCAGCACCCGGGCGGCGTGCTCGCGCCCCTGCGCCAGCAGTGGCTCGACCAGCTTGCGGGTGGCCGCGGGCACCGCCCGGCGGCCGTTGCCGCGTCCCGGCCGGGCGCCGACCCCGGCGTCCGCCAGCGCCAGTGCCAGCTCCTCGGTGTGGTCGCCCTCGGCGGCGAGCACCGCCGCCTCGTCCAGGACCGGGGGCCGCACCATGTTGACGATCACCCCGCCGACCGGCAGTCCGGCCGCGCGCAGGTCGGCGACGCCGTCCACGGTCTCCTGCACCGGCATCTCCTCCAGCAGGGTGACCAGGTGCACCACGGTCTCCGGCGAGCGGATCACCCGCATGACCGCCTGCGACTGGGTGAAGATCGGGCCGAACCTGGCCAGCCCGGCCACCTCCGTGTTGATGTTCAGGAAGCGGCTGACCCGGCCGGTCGGCGGCGCGTCCATGACCACCGCGTCGTACAGCCGACGGCCGTCCGGTCCCTTGCGGCGGACGGCCTCGCAGGCCTTGCCGGTCAGCAGCACGTCCCGCAGGCCGGGGGCGATGGTGGTGGCGAAGTCGATGAAGCCGACCTTGCGCAGGGCCTTTCCGGCGCGCCCGAGTTTGTAGAACATCTCCAGGTACTCCAAAAGGGCCTGTTCGATGTCGATGGCCAGCGCGAAGACCTCGCCCTCGCGCTTCGCGCCCCGCGCACCGCGTGACTCGCGCGCCCCCAGCGCGCCGGGCGCGACACTGGCGATCCGCCGCTCCTCGTACGGCAGCGCGGCGATCCCGAACAGCTCGGCGATGCCCTGCCGCTCCTCCACCTCGACCAGCAGCGTCCGCCGCCCCTCGGCGGCCAGGGCCATGGCCAGCGCGGCGGCGACGGTCGTCTTGCCGGTGCCGCCCTTGCCGCTGACGACGTGCAGCCGCGCACCCTCCCAGTCCGGCATGGCGCTTCTCCGTCCGCTGATCGAGCATCGATCCTGAGCCTGGAGCCGGTGAGGCTCCTCCGGCGAGCGTAACCAGGCCGCCGGTCCGCCGTCGGAAGTCATCTCCCCACTCCAACTCCTTTGCCCCCCTTTGTGGCACAGATCACACGGCCATCCGGCCCGCCGCGAACGGTTAGAGTCCCCCCATGACCAAGTGGGAATACGTGACGGTGCCGTTGCTGGTGCATGCGACCAAGCAGATCCTGGACACCTGGGGCGAGGACGGCTGGGAGCTGGTCCAGGTCGTCCCCGGGCCGAACCCGGAGCAGCTCGTCGCCTATCTGAAGCGTCCGAAGTCGGTGACCGCCTGATGAGCGTGGGCAAGGTCGAGAGCAAGCTGGCGGAGCTGGGGCTGACCCTGCCCGAGGTCGTGCCGCCGCTGGCCTCCTACGTCCCGGCGGTGCCGTCCGGCGAGTACGTCTTCACCTCCGGCCAGCTGCCGATGGTGAACGGCAAGCTCGGCCTGACCGGCAAGGTCGGCGCCGAGGTCACCGCCGAGGAGGCCAAGGCCCAGGCGCGGATCTGCGCGCTGAACGCCCTGGCGGCGGTGAAGTCGGTGATCGGCGACCTGGACCGGATCGAGCGGGTGGTCAAGGTCGTCGGCTTCGTCGCCTCCGCCCCCGACTTCACCGGCCAGCCGGGCGTCGTCAACGGCGCCAGCGAGCTGCTGGGCGAGGTGCTGGGCGAGGCGGGCGTGCACGCCCGCAGCGCGGTCGGCGTCGCGGTGCTGCCGCTGGACGCGCCGGTCGAGGTCGAGATCCAGGTGCGGGTCAGCGCCGGCTGACCCGGTGGCCGGACCAGGGGTCCGGCCGGAGGCGCCACCGCTGGGCGCGGCGGGCGGCAGTGTTCCTGGCAACAGCTTTCCTGGAGCCGTTCACTCCCGCCCGCGCGCCCCGTACGATCCGGCCATGGGCGATCAGCAGGCGGAGCGGCAGCGGGCGTCGGTACCGCCCGGTTGGGCGGAGCGCATCGAGGGGCTGGCGCGGGGTGACTACACGCCCCCGCAACCCAGACTCGCGGCGACCGTGATGCTGCTCCGCGAGCACGACGACGGGCCGCAGGCGTACCTGCTGCGGCGACGCGCCTCGATGGCCTTCGCCGGGGGCATGTACGCCTATCCGGGCGGCGGCGTGGACCCGCGCGACAGCGCCGTCGACAACTCGCTGGACGGCGGGGTCGACCTCGGCTGGGCCGGTCCCGGGCCGCAGGAGTGGGCGCGGCGGCTCGGCTGCCCGCCCGCGACGGCGCGGGCCGTGGTCTGCGCGGCGGTTCGGGAGACCTTCGAGGAGTCCGGGGTGCTGCTCGCCGGTCCCGACCCGCACTCCGTCGTCGCGGACGTCAGCGGCGAGCAGTGGCGGGCGGCGCGGGCCGCGCTGGAGGCGCACGAGCTCTCCTTCGCCGAGTTCCTGGCCGAACGCGGGCTGGTGCTGCGCAGCGACCTGCTGGGGGCGTGGGCCCGCTGGATCACGCCGGAGTTCGAGGAGCGCCGCTACGACACCTGGTTCTTCGTCGCGGCCCTGCCCGAGGGGCAGCGCACCGCCGAGATCCCGGGCGAGGCGGACCGGGTGGCCTGGATGACCCCGGCCGAGGCGGTACGGCAGGCCGACAGCGGCGAGTTCCTGATGCTGCCGCCGACCGTCACCACGCTGCGCGAGCTGCTGCCCTTCGGCACCCCGGCGCAGGCCCTGGCGGCCTCCGCCGCCCGGACGGTCGAACCGATCCTGGCCCGGGCGGTGATCGGGGACGGCGGACGGCTGTCGATCAGCTGGCCGGGCCACCCGGAGCTGACCCTGCGCGACCCGCGCGAAACCCCACCCGAGGCCCCACCGGAGGCCCCAGCCGAGCCTTCAGCCGAGCCCTCAGCCGAGAACGGGGTCCCAGGGATCCCGGCCGAGGGCCCGGAGGGTGCGCTGACCGCCGCCGACGCCGACCGCTCGGGGGTGTCCCGGTGAGCGGCATCGCGGGCCGGGCCACCGAGCGCGCCTTCTGCGTGCTGGCGCCGAACGCCTCCCCGATGACCCTGGACGGCACCAACACCTGGATCCTGGCCGAGCCGGGATCCGAGTCGGCGGTGGTGGTCGACCCGGGGCCGCTCGACGAGCGGCACCTGCGGGCGGTGCTGGACGAGGTCGCCGCCCAGGGCCGCCGGGTCGCGCTGACCCTGCTCACCCACGGTCACTCGGACCATGCCGAGGGCGCGGCCCGCTTCGCGGAGCTGACCGGCAGCCGGGTCCGGGCGCTGGACCCGGCGCTGCGGCTGGGGGAGGAGGGCCTGGCCGACGGGGACGTGATCGAGGTCGGCGGTCTGGAGCTGCGGGTGGTCGGCACCCCCGGCCACACCTCCGACTCGCTCTCCTTCCGGCTCACCGCCGACGGTGCGGTGCTGACCGGGGACACCATCCTCGGGCGCGGGACGACCGTGGTGGCGCACCCGGACGGACGGCTCGGCGACTACCTGGACTCGCTCCGGCGGCTGCGCACCCTCGCCGCCGAGCACGGCGTCCGGACCGTGCTGCCGGGGCACGGACCGGTGCTCGCCGACGCGCTGGGCACCGTCGAGTACTACCTGGCGCACCGGGCCTCGCGGCTGGCGCAGGTGGAGACGGCGGTCGAGGCCGGGCTGCGGACCCCGGCGGAGGTCGTCGCCCGGGTCTACGCGGACGTGGACCGGGCGCTGTGGCCGGCGGCTGAGTGGTCGGTGCGGGCCCAGCTGGAGTACCTGAGCGAGCACGGGCTGATCTGACCCGGGCGGGGCGGCGACCAGTCCCTCACCCGTACGAGTGAGGGGTACGGCCAGTGGGCCGTACCCCTCCACAGCGGATGTGCGTCGGCCGTCAGCGCGAGCGGCGGGCCAGCCGCTCGACGTCCAGCAGGATCACCGCGCGGGCCTCCAGCCGGAGCCAGCCGCGCCCGGCGAAGTCCGCCAGTGCCTTGTTCACCGTCTCCCGGGAGGCGCCGACGAGCTGCGCCAGCTCCTCCTGGGTGAGGTCGTGGACCACGTGGATGCCCTCGTCCGAGGGCACGCCGAAGCGGCGGGAGAGGTCGAGCAGCGCCTTCGCGACCCGGCCGGGGACGTCGGAGAAGACCAGGTCGGACATGACGTCGTTGGTCCGGCGCATCCGTCGGGCGATGGCCCGGAGCAGCGAGATGGCCACCTCGGGGCGGGTCATCAGCCACGGCTGGAGGTCGCCGTGGCCCAGGCCGAGCAGCTTGACCTCGGTCAGCGCCGAGGCGGTCGCGGTGCGCGGGCCCGGGTCGAACAGCGACAGCTCGCCGATCATCTCGCTGGGACCGACGACGGCCAGCATGTTCTCTCGTCCGTCGGGAGAGGTGCGGTGCAGCTTCACCTTGCCTTCGACGATGACGTAGAGGCGGTCGCCCGGGTCACCCTCGTGGAACAGGGACTCGCCCCGGGCGAGCGTGGTCTCCGTCATGGAGGCACGCAGCTCGGCAGCCTGCTCGTCGTCCAGTGCGGTGAAGAGCGGGGCACGCCGCAGTACGTCGTCCACTCGGTCCTCCTTGTCGGCCGTGCAGGCTTGAGGTGCGATCCCCATCATGCCCGACCGGGAAACAGTGCGATCAATCACAACAAGTGTGGCTCATGGGAGCCAGTGCTTCCGTACGGGGGTACGCACCAGCCATGATCGGGCATCCGGTAGGGGGACGGTAAGGACTTCGCGGCATTCGGTACGCCGTCGGTGCCGCCGGGACCCGGCGGTCCGCCGGATGGGGGATCCTCACCGCTGGTGGTAGTGCTCCGGGACGTCCCCGGCCGGGTAGGCGGTGCTCCGGCTGACGTGCTCAAGCTGCCGTCGGAACTCGCCCATCACCGCCGCCACTGGCGCGTACCGCGTGATGATCTCGGTGGCCGCCGCCGGTCCGCCGGTCGGCGGCGTGCCCCGCGCCCAGGCCCGGACCGTGGCCGACCGCTCCGGTTCGCGCAGCCCGTGCACGGTGGTCGCCAGGCAGAGCGCCAGCGCCGTCTCGGTGTAGCAGCGGTCGTAGCGGCGGTGCTCGCGGAAGAAGGCGGCCTCGGCCTCGGTGAGCTCGAAGCGCTCATGGACGGCCAGGCCGAAGTCGGTGAAGTACAGACGTTCGCCGTCGGTGAGTACGTTCGCGAAGTGGGCGTCGAAGTGCAGCAGCCCGCGGGAGTTCATGAAGCCGGTTCCGGCCGCCAGCTCCCGGTCGACCAGGGTGCAGGCCGCCTCCGCCGCCTCGCCGCCCTCGGCCAGCCGCCCGGTCAGCCAGCCGCGCAGCGTCTCCGGCAGGTACTCCAGGAACAGCACCAGGCTGCTGCTCGCCTCGGCGAGTGCCTCGATCCGCTCGCGGACGGCGGGCGACCCCTCCCAGTAGGCGACCGCCGCGTCCACGTCGGCCAACTCCTCCGGGAGCGGCTGCGGGACGTCCGGCAGCACCCGCCAGTGGTACATCAACGGGAAGCCTTCGTACTCGCCGCCGAGCACCCAGCCGGTGGTCAGCCGGTGCACCGCCAGCTCCCGCCAGGCGCCGAAGCCGGGCCCGCCGATGCCGTACTGGCAGATGACGGGCAGCTGGAACAGGTTCGCGGTGGAGTGCCGGTGCTCGGGCCGCAGCTCCAGGTCGGTCAGCGGGACGCGCTTCACGAAGACCGGTGTGCCGTCGACCTCCAGCAGCGCCGCCCGGCCGCCGATCCCGTCCCCCAGCGGCGGCGCGGCGTCGACGAGCTGCCGCAGCTTCCGGTCGCTGAGCAGCGCCAACTCGCCGGAGACGGCGCCGTGGACGGCGAGGCGCGCGGGTCGGGACCGGTCCGGGGCATGCGTCGTCGGCTCCACGTGGCCTGCTCTCTTCCGGTCAGGTCTCTTCCGGTCAGGACTGACGTGGGGTCACTCTACGCGCGGTCTCGACCGGCCCTCCGCGCCCTGGCGCTTGAGGATCCCGGGCCCCGTGATCCGGGGCAGCAGCAGCCCGAACAGGTAGGCGAGGGCGACGCCGACCAGGGTGGCGGTCACCCGCTCGTTGAACCGGCCGTGGGCCTGTGCCGGTTCGGCGTGCAGCAGCATCAGCAGCACCAGCAGGCTGGTGAAGGCGGGCGTCAGGTACCAGTGGCTGCCGTGGGTGGCGGTGGCGAGCGTGATCGCGCCCAGGCAGGTCAGCGCGTAGCCCCAGCCGGGCGGATCGGCGCGGAGCAGCAGCAGCGCGGCCGCCCCGCCGACGACGACCGAGACCACCCGGCCGACGCTGCGCAGCCGCTGCATGTCGGCGGCGGGCCGCATCACCAGCAGCGCGGCGGTGACCGGCCAGCCGGGGTGGGTGGGCGCCAGCGCCAGCCCGCAGGCGGCGGCGCTCGCCCCGCAGCCGCCGAGGCGCAGACCGTAGTCCAGCGCGGTCCGCCGGTCCATCAGCACCGGCGGGTCGGCCCCGGCCGGGCCCGGGCGCTCCGGCCACAGCAGCGTCAGCAGGTAGGCGTAGAGCGAGCCGCAGAGGATCAGCAGCGCGAATCCGGCGGCCTGGCCGACGTCCCGGTAGCTCAGGCCCGCGCCGACCATCGGCAGGCACAGCGACATGGCGATCATCCCGAACCGACGCCGGGCGGCCAGCCGCGCCGCCGCGACCGCGAACGCGAAGACGCCGAACACGGCCAGCAGGTCCTGGTGCGACAGCAGTGAGCCGAGCACCATCGGCAGCCCCACGCACAGCCCGCCCACCGGGATCCCGAGCCGGGCCCGCCGGGTGGGCGGCAGCCCGATCAGCGCGGCCGGCAGCACACCGATGGCCAGCGACAGGCCCTGGCCCGGGTCGTGCGGCGCCACCAGCGCGGCGGGCAGCGCGAACAGCGCGCCGCGACCGGCGGCGGCCCAGGACCAGGCGATCGCCGGGGGCACCCGCGCGGCGGCGGCCGGACGCGGCGCGGACGCGTCGGTCACGTCGCCGCCGGGGCGGTCGCAGGCGGATCAGCAGCCAAGTTCGCTCTCCTGGGTCGCGGCGGACGGCGGTGCACCCCCAGTCGACCGCCCACCCGCCCCCGCCGCACCCGCACTCACCCACCACTCCGCCGAACGGCCGACCCGACCAGCCCCACCCGCCCCCGACCGGGATTCGGTATGAATCGGCTCGGCTTTGACCCGGTCTGTGCTCAAGTCCTCGAAATACGCGCGCTCGGTGCGGTCCCGGTCTGCTTGGATTCGCCCGTGAGAACGCTGTGCCCGGGAAGTGCCGTGCACAGACGACGAAGCAAGCAAGGGGGGCACGGGATGCCACAGGTATCCATCCGGCGAGCACTCGCCATCAGTACCGCCGTCGTCGCGCTCGGCGGCACCTTCCTGGTCGGCGGCGCCGAGGCGGCCACCGCCAAGCCGGTCATCGACCTGGCCGCACCCGCCGCGATCGCGCTGCCGTCGAGCGCGGCGCAACCGGCCCAGACGAGCTTGCAGTGGAGCACCAAGGCCAACCACCTCGGCTGGGTGAACGACACCGTCACCATCGACGCGCGCGGCCTGGCCTCGGTTGCCAAGGTCACCTTCGGGGGTACCTGCTCGGTCCACGGGCTGGTCGCCGTCTGCCAGGACGCGCTGTACTTCGACTCGACCTCGGCCACCGCCACCACGGGTGGGACGGCGGGTCTGACGCTGTCCGCGCTACCGGGCGCCAAGCTGGGCGCGACCGGCTCGTACAAGGTCAGCGCGAGCTCGACCCAGGCCACGCTGGTGGGCGGCACCGGAGAGGTGATCGTCGGCGGCCCCGAGTACCAGCTGGGCACGCTCGCGGCCCACACGAACCTCAAGGTCGGCTCGACCGTCTCCGAGCCGGTGGTCTTCGGCAACGCCGGGGACCGGCCTGCCGTCGGCTCCAAGGTGGCGCTGGTGCTGTCCCCGGGGCTGACCTTCGCCACGCGCTACAGCAACTGTGAGTACCGCTCGCACCTGGTGGCCGGGCATCCCTCCGACGACGCGGCCCTGTGCAGCTTCGGCGGCGTGCTGCGGGTCGACGCCAAGGTCGAGCTGGCCCAGCCGGTGAAGCTGGCGGTCGGCTCCCAGGCCCTCTACAGCTACCTCGACGTGCAGGCCGCGCCCGGCGCGGACGCCAGCACGTTCAGCTGGCTGACCACGCCGGTGACCGGTGAGACCTGGCGCAAGGGCAGCGGGGCCGCCCTGGGGCTGACCACGCTGGCGGCGGGGCAGGCCGGCAGCGCCCCGGCCGGCACCGTCCAGCTCCCGAGCGAGGACCAGGGCTACGGGATCGCCGACATCTACGCCGACAACACCGCCGACTTCGGGGTGACCGGCTCCAGCGCCAAGGCGGCCAAGGGCAAGACCGTCGCCATGTCCTTCACCATGGACAACCACGGCCCGGCCACGCTCTACGACCGCAGCGGCGGCGACGACACCCCGTACGTCGTGGTGACG
Organism: Streptacidiphilus sp. P02-A3a; assembly: GCF_014084105.1. Classification (GTDB taxonomy): domain Bacteria; phylum Actinomycetota; class Actinomycetes; order Streptomycetales; family Streptomycetaceae; genus Streptacidiphilus. The sequence continues at coordinate 417,019 of NZ_CP048289.1, forward strand.
CCGCCCCCGGGCACGACCGTCGTCGGCAGCAGCAGCACCTGTTACCCGGAGACCTCCAACGACCCGACCGAGACCGCGCACGGCCCGTACACCTGCGGTCCGGACACGGTCGGACTCGTCCCGGTCGGCAGCGTCTACCACTTCAGCCTGACGCTGCGGGTGGACACGGTGGTGAACAACGCCAAGGGCTCGGTGAAGCTCGGCTGGGGCATCAACGGCACCGGCGTTCCGCCGTTCGACCCGACCCTGTACGACAACCCGGCCGTGCTCCTGCTCAACTGAGCGCCAGTCGGTGTTCCCCGGCCCGTGTTGCCGGGGAACACCGACACCGGCATCGTCCCGGGCCTCCGGTGCTCGGATCAGGTGCGGGAGAAGCGGTGCGAGTGGCCGATCGCGGTGAAGCCGCGGCGGGCGTACCAGTGGCGCGGCCAGTCGTCCGGCTCGGCGACCAGGAAGAACAGGCCGTAGCCGGAGGCCTGGCGCAGGGCGGTGGCCAGCACCGTGTCGGCGTAGCCGCGTCGGGTGCGGTCGTCGACGGTGACCACCTCCTCGATCTGGGCGACGTCCTGGGCCGGGTCGAGGTAGAGGTCGGCCCAGGCGGCCACGTCGCCCTGCTCGTCCCGCACCGCGAGGAAGCGGACCTGCTCCGCGCCGCGCAGCCGGGCCGCCCGGCGGTCGGTGAGCTGGCGGAGCACCTCGTCCTCGGCCTCCGGCATCCAGCTGCGCTGCTGCCCGAGCAGCGCGGGCCGCAGTTCGGCCAGGGTGACCGCCTCGGCGGAGGCGCCGGGAGCCGGGGCGGCGCCGGAGTGGGTCATCACGAGTTCGGGGTGGTGCGTGTACCCGGCGGCGACGAGCGCGGGCGCGCAGGCGACGCCGAGGGCGTCGTCCAGGATCGCGATCTGCCGGTGCGGCAGGTGGCCGAGCGCCGCGTCGGCCAGCGCGACCAGGTCGGGTGGCGCCACCGGGCCCTCGACCACCAGCTGGTTGTGCTCGTACGAGGCCGCGAACTCCGGATCCAGCACCACCGCGCCACCCGGGATCGCGGTCGCCTCGGCGGCCTGGCGGCGGGCGAAGGACATTCGGAAGGCAGCGATCCGCCGCAGGTCCGTGGCTGACATGTGGTTCAGTCTAAGGACCGGTTCCGGAGAGCACGATCGGGTGTCGCGGGCGCTTGGGTCTCCACCAGGGGGAGGCCGGAGAGCGGGGGCGGCGACCCGCGCCACTCGATCGGCGACCTGGTCGGCCGCCCCGCCGGTGGCTGACACCCCGCCCGGTGGCTGACACCCCGCCTGCCCCGTCCGGGCGCGGGTGGAACAGGATGGGGCATGACCTGGACCCTGAGCACCTCGCTGGTCGACTTCCGAGCGGCTGCCGGTGACTTCCTCGCTGCCGATCCGGTACGGAACACCGTGCCGCTGACCGTCGTCGACCGGCTGACCAAGGCCGGTCCGTACAGCTTCGGCGCCGGGCGACCGCGTTTCGGGTGGTGGCGGGAGGAGTCGCGGGGCCCGGTGTCCGGTGTGTTCGTGCAGACGCCGCCGCTCGGGGTGGTCCTCGGTGTGATGGGCGCGGAGGCAGCCGGGCGGCTGGCGGAGGCGCTGGCCGAGGCGGGCGACGTGGCGGTGCCGTCCGTGCACGGGAACAAGCAGCTGGTCACCGTCTTCGCGCGGTCCTGGGAACGGGCCACCGGCGGCCGGTCGCGGCTGCTGCGGCACGAACGGCTCTACCACCTGGGCACGTTGGCGCGGCCGCAGCCCGCGCCGAACGGCTCGCCCCGGCTCGCCGTCGCCGCCGACCACGCGCTGCTGGTCGGCTGGTACGCGGCCTTCGCGGCGGAGAGCGGGACCGCCTCCGCCGGGGCGGACTTCGACGCGGTGGTCGGGCAGCGGACCGCCGAGGGCCTGCTGCACGTCTGGGAGGACGGGGGCCGCCCGGTCGCACTCGCGGCGGTCAGCCCGGTGATCGCCGGGATGTCCCGGATCGGGCCGGTCTACACCCCGTCCGAGCTGCGCCGTCGCGGGTACGCCGGCGGCGTCGTCGCGGCGGGTTCGGCGCACGCGCTGGGCCAGGGCGCGACCGAGGTGCTGCTGTACACCGACCTGGAGAACCCGACCAGCAACTCGATCTACCAGCGGCTCGGTTACGTCAGGGTGGAGGACGCGCTCGTGCTCGATCTGGAACCCGCCGTCGGGTAGGGAACCCATACGATCATCACTGCTCGACGGGCACCAGCTGGTCGAGGCCGTGCTGCAGGGGAGGACCCCGTGATCGAGCTTTCCGACGAACCGATGACCTGGGTGTTGACCGGGGACAGCATCACCCATGGGGTACTGCACACGCACGGTGAGCGCAGCTGGGCCGAGCACGTCCACGAGCGGATCCGCTGGCAGCTCAACCGGCTGACCGACCTGGTGATCAACACCGGCGTCTCCGGCTGGCGCGCCCCGAGCCTGCTCGGCGCCTACGAGCGCCACATCGGCCAGTTCCAGCCGGACGTGCTCTCCCTCTCGCTCGGCACCAACGACGCGCGCGCCGGGCTGGACGGCCTCGGCGAGTTCCGCGACTCGATGCGGGCGCTGATCGGCAAGGGCCAGGCGGCCGGTGCGCAGGTCATCGTGCAGACCCCGCTGCTGGTGAGCACGGGCGGCCAGTCCGACCGCCCGGAGATGCCCGCCTACTGCCAGGCGGTGCGGGAGCTCGCCGCCGAGACCGGAGCGCTGCTGGTCGACCACGAGGCGCACTGGCTGGTCCGCTTCCCGGACGCCGACCCCATCGCCTGGCTGGACGACCTGATCCACCCGAACGCCGTCGGGCACCGGCAGATGGCCGACCACCTGCTCCGCACCATCGGCCTGGGCGAGCTCTCCCCGCTGTAGCCGCGCCCGGGGGCCGCCCGGTTCACCGCGCTTGACATCAAGCGCGCTTGAACCAGAAGGCTGGCGTGATGACACCGACCCGGACCACCCGGCTGCTGCCCTCCGCCTACCGCCCGCTGCTCGCCCACGCGACGTTCCGGCGGCTGCTGCCGGCGATGGCGGTCTCCGACTTCGGCGACGGGATGAGCGCGGTCGCCGTGGCCTGGCTGGCGATCCTGATCGCGCCGCCCGGCCGCGCGGGGCTGCTGCTCGGGGCGGCCGTGGCCGCGTACTCGCTGCCGGGCGTGGTCGGGGCGCTGGTGCTCGGCCGTCGGCTGCGCCGGGTTCCGGCGCGGCGGCTGCTGGTCGCCAACGCGTCCCTGCGCGCGCTGTGCCTCGGCTGCGTCCCGCTGGCCTGGGCGGCGGGGCTGCTCAACCCGGTGCTGTACGTGGTCCTGCTCGGCGGGTCGTCGTTGCTCAGCTCCTGGGGCAGCGCCGGAAAGTACGGCCTGCTCGGGCAGCTACTGGTGCCGGAGCTCAGGTTGGCCGCGAACGCGCTGGTCAGCTCCAGCTCCTCGGCCGCCATGGTGCTCGGCCCGGCCGTCGCCGGGCTGCTGGTGGCGGGTATCGGCCCGGCCTGGATCATCGGCCTGAACGCCCTGTCCTTCGCGGTCCTCGCGCTCCAGGTGGGGCGACTGGCGTTGGCCGCCGCCCCGGCCGCGCCGACGGCGGACCACGCCGGGTCCGGGCTCCGACTGCTGCGCGGGCAGCCGGAACTGCTCGGCATCATCGCGTTGACCTGGGCGTTCAACTTCCTCTACGGCCCGGTCGAGGTCGCCCTGCCGCTGCACGTCAGCCGGGATCTGCACGCCGGCGCCGGGCTGCTCGGGCTGTACTGGGCGTGCTTCGGCGTCGGCGCGGTGCTCGGCAGCCTGGCGGTCGGCGGCCTGCGGCGGCTGCCGCTGTGGCCGGTCACCCTGGGCATCGTCGCCGGGTGGGGAGTGGTCCTGCTCCCGGTCGGGCTCGCGGTGCCCACGGCGGTCTCGCTGGGCTGCTTCGCGCTCGGCGGGCTGATCTACGGTCCGTTCAACGCCCTCTCGTTCACCCTGTTCCAGCAGCGCACCCCCGCGGCGCTGCTGACCACCGTCCTCGCCGTCCGCGGGGCCGCCCTGCTCACCTCCGATCCCATCGGCACCGCCCTCGGCGGCCCGCTGACCTCGGCTCTGGGCGCGGGCCCGGTACTGGTCGGCTCCGCGCTCGCCACGGTGCTGCTGGCGGTCGGCGCGGCCGTGGTCGCCACGGTGGTCCGGGCGGGCGGCGGGAGCGCGCTGACCCCCGGCCGGGACGCCGTCGGCTAGCCGAACAGTCCGTCGGCCAGGGCCTCACCCCGTCCGGAGCGGCCTCGCCCGGGAACGGTCGCACAGGCGGGCGAGGGAGGTTCGGGGTGCGGGTAGCCTCTGCCGGGTGACCAGGACCCGGGCGGATTCATGGGAAGCGGAATGGGCGGACACGCTGTTCGCCACCGCGCCGCCGCACCGCGCCGACGCGCCCGCGCCGATCAACTACCGTCGCGTGATCCCGGACCGGGGCTCCGCCCGCCCACGCGGCCTCGAACCAACGGCGCTCCGGGCGCAGTTGACCCGGCTGACGAATGCTCCGGCCCAGTGACAGCGGAGTTGTCCACCCGGGAGGCGGGTGATCCCGGCCGTCCCACGCTGCTGCTGGTCCACGGCTCGGGGCAGGGGGCGCGCATGTGGCGGCGGCAACTCGCCTCCCTGTCCGACCGCTACCACGTCGTCGCGGTCGACCTGCCCGGATTCGGCTGCTCGCCGGGGCCGTTCAGCATGGCCCGGGCGGTCGCCGGGGTCGCCCGGCTCGCGGAGCGGCACCGACCCGCGCACGTCTGCGGGATCTCGCTGGGTTCGGTGGTCGCGGCCGGAGTCGCCGCCGAGCGCCCGGAGTTGGTGGACCGGCTGGTCCTCAGCGGACCGGTGATCGCGCCCGCGCGGTCCGGGCCGGGACTCATCCGCCGCTATCGCCGCTGGCCGGGGTGGCTGGTGCGGGCGGTCACCGACGTGCCGGACCGGGCCGGGTGGCTGGCCGTCGTCGGCGCGATGGAGGCCACCGACCTGACCGACCTGCTGCCGTCGATCACCGCGCCGACACTGGTGCTGTGCGGGCAGCGGGACCGGGAGTGCCTGCCGGACGCGCACACCATGGCGGCGGCGGTGCCCGCCGCCCACCTGGTGGTCGTCCCGCACGTCGGGCACCTGATCCCGGTCACCGCGCCGAAGGCCTTCGACGCCGTCGTCGGCGGGTTCCTGGGCAGCGCGGGATGAGACCGGGGCAGGGCGGCGACGGCAGGGCATGGCAGTAGCAGGGCATGGCAGTAAAGGTGGGAAGCCCGTCATTGCTGCCATGACCGCAGGCTGCGAGGCTCGACCGCATGACGTACCGACGTGTGGTCATCGTCCTCTACGAGGGTGTGCAGAGCCTTGACGTGACCGGTCCGCTGGAGGTGTTCGCCGGGGCCGGGGCCGCGCTCGGGGATCCGGAGGCGTACCGGATCACCACCGCCGCTCTCGGCGGCCGGGTGGTGCGCAGCTGTAGCGGGCTGCGACTGGTACCCGACGAGCAGCTGGACCGGCTGGCCGCGCCGCACACCCTGGTCGTGCCCGGCGGCACCACGATGGACGACCCCGATCCGGCGCTGGTCCGCCGGATCGCGGTCCTGGCGGCTGCGGCCGAGCGGGTGGTGTCGGTGTGCACCGGCGCGTTCCTGCTGGCCGAGGCCGGGTTGCTGGGCGGCCGCCGGGTGACCACGCACTGGGCCTTCAGCGACGCGCTCGCACGGCGCTTCCCCGAGGCCGAGGTCGATCCCGAGCCGATCTTCCTGACGGACGGGAAGTTCGCCAGCTCGGCCGGGGTGACGGCGGGAATCGACCTGGCCCTGGCGCTGGTCGAGGCGGACCACGGCCGGGACGTCGCGCTGACCGTCGCCAGGCACCTGGTGATGTTCCTGCGTCGGCCGGGAGGCCAGGCGCAGTTCAGCACCCAGCTCGCCGCGCAGCTGGCCGAGCGGCAGCCGCTGCGGGACGTCCAGCGGTGGATCGCGGAACACCCGGGCGACGACCTCTCGGTCGAGGCCCTCGCCCGCCGCTCCACGCTCTCGCCCCGGCACTTCGCCCGCGCCTTCGCGGCCGAGGTCGGGGTGACCCCCGGCCGGTACGTGGAGGGGGTGCGCCTGGAGACCGCCCGCCGCCTGCTGGTGGACACCGTGGACGGGATCGAGGAGATCGCCCGCCGCTGCGGCTACGGCACGTCGGAGGCGATGCGCCGGGCCTTCGTCCGCACCCTGGCCGTGCCACCGGTCGAGTACCGCCGCCGCTTCCGGCCCCACCAGGCCCAGCGACCGCACTGAGACCGCGAACCGCACTGAGACCGCGAACCGCACTGAGACCGCGAACCGCACCGAGACCGCGAACCGCACTGAGACCGCGAACCGCACCGAGCCCACCAGAACGGAGCACGCTGATGCAGATCGCCATCCTGCTGTACGACCGCTTCACCGCCCTCGACGCGGTCGGGCCGTACGAGATCCTGTCCCGTATCCCCGGCGCGGAGGTGGTCTTCACCGCCGCGAAGCCCGGGCCGGTCCGCACCGACATGGACAGCCTGGCGCTCACCGCCGAGGTTCCGCTGTCCGAGGTCACCGCCCCGGACGTGCTGCTCGTTCCGGGTGGCCCGGGCACCGCCGACCAGCTGCGGGACGAGGCCGTACTCGACTGGCTGCGCGCGGTGGACCGGGCGACCAGCTGGACCACCTCCGTCTGCTCCGGCTCGCTGCTGCTGGCCGCCGCCGGGCTCCTCACCGGGCGGCGGGCCACCTCGCACTGGATCTGCCTGGACGAGCTGGGTGCCATGGGCGCGGTCCCGGTCCCGGACCGAGTGGTCGTCGACGGCAAGTACGCCACCGCCGCCGGGGTCTCGGCCGGGATCGACCTCGCGTTGCGGCTGACCGGTCGGCTGGCGGGTGACCGCGTCGCTGAGGCGATCCAGCTGGTGGTCGAGTACGACCCCCAACCGCCCTACTCGGCGGGCTCGGTGGCCACCGCCCCGGCCGAACTCGTGGCCTCGCTGCGGGCCACCGGCCTGGTGGTCGGCTGATCACGGGCGGCCGACCCGCTCCGCCGGCGGATTCAGACGGCGCCCGGTACCGAGCCCTGGGCGGCCAACTGCGCTTCACCGTTGCCGAGCGACCAGTTGGCGAGGGCGTTGTCGGTGAGCGTGATGAGGACGTCCTCGGGCCGGACCCCGGCGTCGGTCAGGTTGGCGGTGATCTGCTGGTGCAGCTTGAGCTTGAGCTGCGCCGGGCGGCCTTCGACCAGGGTGATCCGGACGAAGACCACGTCCCGGCGGTCGACGCCGAGGTAGTCGGGGTCGAAGACCAGCTCGTCGGCGGGGTGCGGGGTGATGATCTGGAAGCGGTCCCCGGCGGGGATGCCGACGGTGTCGACCAGGGCCCGGTGCACGCCGGAGGCGATGGCGCGGCGGGCCTCGGGGGTGCGGGTGTCGGCGAGATCGATCTGGACCAGAGGCATGGGAGGACTCGCTTTCCGGAATGCGTGGTTACGGGTAATGTGTTCGACGTAGGTCGACCACATTAGTGTATGGCTAACATCGAACACTCTGCAAGGAGGGAACCGTGTCCGCCCGCACCCGCAACCTGACCCACACCCACCCGTCCGAGGTCGCGCTGCAGGACGCTCTGGTGGCGGTTGCCGACCCGATCCGCCGCGCCATCGTCAAGGAACTGGCCGCGAACCCCGACTGGACCCGCGCCTGCGGCACCTTCGACCTGGCCGTGACCAAGGCGACCCGCAGCCACCACTTCACCGTGCTGCGCTCGGCCGGGCTGATCGAGCAGCGGGACGAGGGGCCGCGCCGCCTCAACCGGCTCCGCCGCGCGGAGTTCGACCAGTACTTCCCCGGCCTGCTCGACCTGGTCCTCACCGAACCCGCGTCCGCCGACGCGGCATCCGGCGAACCCACGTCCGCTGAACCCGAGGAACCGGCTCGGTAACCCCGTGCCGGGTTCAGCCGCGCAGGACCCGGGTCACCGCCTGGGTGCGGTCGGTGACGCCCAACTTGCCGAATATCGAGTGCAGATGGTTCTTCACTGTCGGCTCGGCGATGACCATCCGACGGGCGATCTGCCGGTTGGACAGCCCGAGCAGCAGCAGTTCCATGACCCGGGTCTCACGCTGGGTCAGCCGGGCCAGCGCCGGGGCCGACCACTCCGGAACCCCCTTCTCCGGAACCCCCTTCTCCGGATGCTCGATGATTTCGCTGGTCCCCCTTTCCTGGCTCCCTTTTCCGGACGGTTCAGGTCCGGCGGCGTGCACCAGGACTTCCAGCCGCGAGACGAGTTGCCCGGCCTCGCGCAGCAGCGCGGCGAGCATGGTCTCGTCGGTTGTGTCTCCCACGGGCAGCCTTTCGTTCACGGTGGCTCCGGCGGTACCCGCAGGGTGGTTCCGTCGGCCGGGAAAATGCTCACCTTTTTCGTCAATGTATAGACCGGCCGGTGCGGCTGGATATCGCTGGATCGGGTGAGGCGGCCGGTCCGGGCGGACCGGCCGCCGTGTTCAGGGCCTCCCCAGCAGGTGACTTCCGGCGGCTGCCCGGCCGCGCGCGGTGAAGAATTCCCGGAATCCCGCGATAAACTCCTCCGCATCGATACGCCCGTCGCCGTCCCGGTCGAGCTGCCGGTATCCGTGGTTGAGCTCGGCGGGGTGGGTGCGCTTGCCGAAGGCCCGGCGGTAGTCGTCCTGCCCGAGGAAGCCGTCCCCGTCGGTGTCGATGGCGTCGAACAGGGCGCGAGTGGCCCGGTCCAGGCCCTTGCTGAGGTAGTCCGGGTCGTCGTCCAGACCGGCCAGGGTCGCGGCCACGAACCCGGCCCGGCTGATCCGCCCCTCGCCGTCGGCGGCCCGGCCGATCTGCTCCCACCAGGCGCGGAAGCCGTCGTACACCTTGGTCTCGGTCGCCGCGTCGAGTTCCAGGTCCCAGCAGGCGGCGCGGGCCATCGCCTCCAGGTCGGCCCGGGTCAGGTAGCCGTCGCCGGTCTGGTCCAGGACATGGGTGAACAGCCGTTCCAGCTTGCGGGCACGCAGGTCCCGGCGGAACCGGCCCAGCAGCGAGCCGCCGCCGACGTCCTCACGCGGACCGGCCAGCCGGATCGCGTCGGCCGCGTACCCCTGGTACCGCCAGCCGCCGTGCAGCCGTTCGGCCAGCGTCCGCCAGCCCCGGTGGGTGAGTCGGGAGAGGGTCCGGGCGCGGCCGGAGGCGGTCAGTCCGAGCCGGTCCCGGTACGCCGGCGGCAGGTCCGCCACGATCACGGCGACGATCAGCCGGGCCGCGAGCGGGCGGACCGCGAGCCACAGCGGCGGACACCAGCGCAGCTGGGCGGGCGCGACCGCGTGCCGGTAGAAGTCCCCGAGCAGGTCGCGGACCGGCGGGTTGTCCTCCAGCACCTCGCGCAGCATGGTGTCGAAGTACCGCCAGAAGGACGCCGGGTCGGCGGGCAGCGCCTCCCGGGGCAGGCCCAGGGACACCGCGACGGCCTGCCACTCCTGGTAGAGCAGCGCCTCGTCCGCCGCCGACAGCGGGCGTCCGGACAGGCGGCACATCGCCACGATGCCCTCGAACACGGTGCCGAGCACCCAGGCGCGGGCGGCGGGATCAGCCGCCGTGTAGGGGCGGCCGTGGGCGTCGGTGCCGCTGATCCGGCGGTGCTGGCGGCCGATCCGCTCGATCTCGCGGGCCCGGGCGGCGGGCGCGGCGTAGATCAGCCGTTGCAGGCTGTCCAGGGTGTGCTGGGCCCGGCGCCACGGATGCGCGTGGTACGTCGAGTGCTCCGCCACCCCGGCGCCGACCACCGGGTGGGCGTTCTGCAGCACCAGCAGTCGGCCCAGCATCAGCAGGAAGCGCCACTCGCCGATATGACGCCAGGTCACCGAACCGGCGCGGGGGTAGCCCTCGGGGTCGGGCACGGCCTGGTGCCCGGCGGCGTCAGCCATGGCGCACCTGCCCGTGTCCGGCCAGCAGCAGCCGGGCGGTCGGCAGCAGCGGGTGCCCGACCCGCCGCCGCCGAACCCGCTCACCGGCTCGCTCGATGGCCTCCAGGTGCAGCGAGTGCATCAGCAGAAAGGCGTTCATCATCGGACGCAGCTCCAGGGGGGTGAGGTCGAGCACCGGACGGGCGGCGTACAGCGCGGTGCGGGCGCGGGCGATCTGCACGGCGAGCTCCGCGCCGGGCAACCGGACGCGGTCGGCTGGGTCGGCGGGGTCGGCTGGGTCGGCGGGGTCGGCGGGGTCGGTAGGTTCGGCACGGTCGGTACGGGCGTCCTCGGCCAGGTCGGCCAGGAAGTCGATCCGCTGGCAGGCGGCGGCGAGCAGCCAGTACGCCCGTGCGTGCCCCGGCTCGCGGCAGCCGGGGTGCACGCCGACCAGCAGCAGCAGGTACGGCAGCGACACCCGGTCCACGTAGCGCTCGAACTCCGCCTCGCCCGCGAGCGCGGCGCGCCCGCCGCCGGAGGTCCCCTCGGCGTCCTGCCGCATGCCGCTGAGGAAGCGGTTGATCCACTCGGTCGGCAGCCCGCGCTCGACCGCGGTACGGGCGAACGCGGCCAGCTGCGGGCTCGCCCCGGGCCCCGGTACCGCACCGGCCGCTGTTCCGGCCGCCTCCTCGGCCAGGGCCCGGCGGACGGTGGCGGACCAGTGGTCGAAGCGCTCCCGGCGGCCGGTCGCCGGGCCGCTGTCGGCGACCGCGTCGGTGGCCCGGGCGAACCAGTAGCAGACCAGCAGGTGCGGTTGCAGCGCCGCCGGGACCAGCAGCCTGACGGCCAGGCAGTGGACCGGGTCCGCGCGCAGCAGGGTGCGCACGGCCGCGCGGTACTCCCGGCGCGCGGCCGGGTCCCGGATCCCGGCGAGGTCCAGGGCCCGGCCGAAGCGGATCATCCGACCCCCCTGGCCGCGCCGAAGCGGCGGGTCCTGGAGGCGTAGCCCTCGATCGCCCGCCACAGGTCGAGCCGGTCGAAGTCGGGCCAGAGCACGTCGGTGAAGAAGAGCTCGGCGTAGGCGCTCTGCCAGAGCAGGAAGTTGCTCAGCCGCTGCTCGCCCGAGGTGCGGATGACCAGGTCGACGTCGAACAGGTCGGGGTGGAACAACCGCCTGCCGAACTCCGCGTCGGTGACGTCGGTCAGCGCCAGCGTCCCGGCCCTGACCTCCTCGCAGAGCTGTGCGGCGGCGGCCACCAGCTCGTCCCGGCTGCCGTAGTCGACGCAGACCGTGAGGCTCATGCCGTCGTTGTCCCTGGTCCGCCGCTCGTACTCGCGCAGGGTCCCGGCCAGCGGCTCGGTCAGCCGGTCGCGCCGCCCGCTCCAGCGGATCCGGACCCCGCGCGCGTACCAGCTCTCCCCGTGGTCGAGCAGCAGCTGCCGGATCACCCGCAGCACGCACTCGACCTCGCCCGGATCCCGCCGCCAGTTCTCGGTGGAGAAGGCGAAGACCGAGATCTGCCCCAGCCCGATCTCCAGCGCGCCGTCGACCGCCTCGACGATCGCGGAGACGCCCGCCTCGTGCCCGGCGCTCCGGGGCAGCCCCCGCCCGAGCGCCCAACGGCCGTTCCCGTCCATGATCACTGCGACATGGCGCGGTAACCGCTCGGCGGCCACGGTCGGCGGTCGCGCGCCGGAGGGATGGGGTTTCGTCAATGGCCGGACGACCCGGCTGCCTGATTCTCCGACGTAGGCCATGCGGCTCCTTTTTCGTGGGAAAGTCCTCCGGAACTCCGAGCATCCGCGACCGGATAATGTCCGGTCAATGGGTTTCCGGGTTTCTCGGGGCAGGCCGTTCGAACCAGTTCCTGCGATCTATGGACGCCCCTCCCCGTGATTGTCAGGCTGGGTGGCGGAGTGAGGCGCACGACAACCGCGCGAACGTATATACGGGAGAATGAATGGCCAGTGACCGGGGTAGGCAGCGGACGAGTCTGGCGAAATACGTCGGCGGGGTGCTCGAAGCGGTGGAGGAATTCGTCACCGATACCCGCGAATGTGTCGAAGGATTCCTGGAGAACTCGGATTCCGTCCAGCGGAGCGCGTTGCGGACGGCGCGGCGCGCGCTGCGCCCGGGCAGCGAGCCCGAGCCGGACGAACTGGCCGCGCTGCGGGCGGAGGTGGCCGCACTCGCCGCCCGGCTCAGCCGGTACGAGGCGGCACCCGCCGACGTACCCGAGCCCGCGTGAGCGCCGCCCCGGAGCAGCCGTCCGGGCCCGGCGGCCCGCTGCGCCGCACCCGTGAGGGCGTGCTCCGCGACCCGCTGCGTCCGGGGGCCGACAGCGCCGCCCTGGTCCGTGCCGGGCTGCGGGCGGACCGCCGGTTCCGGGTCACCGACGAGGAGACCGGGCAGGACTGCACCGTCGAGGTCCTGGCGGAGTTCCTGCTCGGCGCCTGCACCCGCCCGGCCGCCCGGTCGCTCGCCACGGCCCTCGGCGCGGACGGCCGGACCTCGCCGGTGACGTCCGGGTGAGGGAACCACGCGGCAACCAGGTCGCTCGGCTGGTCGCCCTGCTGACCTCGGACGCGCTGTCCGCGCGCGGCGAGGGCCGGGGCGGTGGCGAGCGCCCGCACCGCCGGGCGGTGCGGATCCGGTCGCTGATGGAGGAACTGGGCCCGTTCTACGTGAAGCTCGGCCAGATGCTGTCCACCCGGCCCGACATCATCAGCGAGGCGCTGACCGTGGAACTCGGGCGGCTGCACCAGGCGGTGCGGCCCACCCCGTTCGCTCGGTTCGAACCGGTCCTGGACCGGGAACTCGGTCGCGGCTGGCGCCGTGAACTCCGCGACATCGAGGCCGCCGAGCCGCTCGGCTCCGCCTCGCTCGCCCAGGTCTACCGGGCCACCCGGCCCGACGGCGTCCCCGCCGTGGTCAAGATCCAGCGGCCCGGCGCCCGGGCCCGGGTGCTGGCCGACATGGCGGCGCTGCGCCGGGCCGCGCGGGTCGTCGGCCGCGCGCTGCCCGGACTGGACGCGGTCTTCGACATCGACGCCACCCTGCACGTCCTCTCCGACGCCATGCAGCCCGAACTCGACTTCCAGGTCGAGGCCCGGAACATGGAGTCCGCCCGGCGGATGACAGCGGACTTCGACCTGGTCAACGTGCCCGGAGTGGTCCGGGCGACGCCACAGGTGCTGGTGCAGGACCTGGCCCCGGGAGGGCCGATCGGCTCGGCGCCGGCCGGGGAACTCCCCGTCGCCACCCGGCAGGCGATCGGCAGCCAGCTGCTCGCCTTCATGTACCGGGGCTACTTCACCGAGCGCTGCTTCCACGCCGATCCGCACCCCGGAAACGTCTTCGTCGACCCGGAGCGGGGCGCCACCCTGATCGACTGGGGAATGGTCGGCAGGCTGGACCGCAACCTCAGCGGGCTCGGCATGCTGACCCTCACCAGCCTCGCCCAGAACGACGCCCGGGGCCTGGTCAGCGCCTGGGTCGGGATGGGCAGGGCGACCCTCCGGGCCGACCTGCCCGGCTTCCAGGAGGACATGAGCCGCCTGGTGCCCAGGATCTCCGCCGCCTCGTTGGAGAACCTGGACTTCGGCGTGGCGCTGAGCACCATCCTGCGGCAGTCCGCCCGCCGGGGGATCCGCACCAGCCCGATGATCGGACTGCTCGGCAAGTCCTTCGCCAACATCGAGGGTTCGGTCCGGCTGATCGCGCCGGAGCTGTCCATCGTCACCGTGTTCCGCGAGGCGTTGACCGACGTGATGGTCGAACTCGCCCGCGAGATGCTCTCCGTGGAGCAGTCGGCCCGCACCGCGCTGGACGTGATGGCGGGCGGGACCATCGCCCTGGACCAGATCCGCAGCATCCTGCGGGACGTGTCGGGCCACGAGGCCACCATGCGGGTCGGCCTGCTGCCGGGACACGGCATCGGCGGCGAGGGGGACGGCCGAGTCAGCCGCTACTGGCCCCATCTCGCGGCCTCCGCCGGTCTCCTGTGGTTCCTGCGCCGCGAACTCCGGCACCGCTGAAGGCAGTTGTCCGCCGAGGGAAGCCACGCCCGGAACGGGGAGGCCCACCAGTGGCCTGCGCTACGGAATCAACCCCCAGCAGTCGAAGGCCTCCGCCGACGCCGTGGTCCCCGGCCGGTGGCCGTTCTGGATCGTCAACGGCAGCCCGTCGCACATCAACATCCAGGACGCGCTCAACGCCTGGCAGTTGGTGCACGAGACCGGCCGGGCGCTGGGCCTGCCCGCGGCGGCCTCCGTCAAGCACGTCTCGCCCGCCGGGGCGGCGCTGGCCGGACCGATCGACGCGGCGGCACAGGGGCTCTACGGCTTCACCGACGGCGAGTTGAGCCCGGTCGCCAACGCCTACCTGCGTTCCCGCGACGCCGACCCCAAGTCCTCCTACGGCGACTTCGCCGCCGTCTCCGAGCCGGTCGACCTGGATCTGGCGGAACTCCTCAGCGGGATGTTCTCCGACGGCATCATCGCCCCCGGCTACGCCCCGGGCATGGTCGAGCGGCTGAGCCGGAAGAAGCAGGGCCGGTACCTGGTCCTGGAGGGCCGACCCCGGGTACACCGCGCCGGAGCAGGACGTCCGCGAGGTCTACGGCGTCCGCCTGGTCCAGGACCGCGACCGCGCGCCGATCACCCGGGACGTGCTGAACCTCGCCACCGGCCCGGAACTGCCCGAACAGGCCGTGCGGGCCCTGCCGTTCGGGTCCGGCGTCCGCCGCCAGGACCGGATCAACTGGCAGGTGCGGCTGATCGAGGGCGGACTGGGCGCGGCGGCTCACCGGGGTCGCCTTCACCTCGGACGGCTACCTGCCGTTCCGCGACAACGTCGACCACGCCCACCGCCACGGCGTCGAGTACATCGCGGAACCGGGCGGGTCGATCCACCACTGACCCGCGACCGGCCAACCCGACCGGCCGACCCGGCCGGTTGTGCACCGGGCCCGGACCGGGCCCGGTCTCAGGCCTCGGCCTGCTGCTCGGCCTTCGCCGCCCGCTTCGCCTCCTGCTTGTACGCCCGGACCTTGTCCAGCGACTCCGGGCCGGTGATGTCGGCGACCGAGCGGTGGCTGTGCGGCTCGCCGTACGGCCCCGCCGCCTCCCGCCAGCCCTTCGGTCGCACCCCGAGCTGCTTGCCCAGCAGCGCGAGGAAGATCTGCGCCTTCTGCTTGCCGAACCCGGGCAGTTCGACCAGCCGCGCGAGCAGCTCGGCGCCGGTGCCCGCGTCCCGCCAGACCGCTTCGGCGTCACCGCCGTAGTGCTCGTCCAGGTACTGGCACAGCTGCTGCACCCGCTTGGCCATCGAGCCCGGGTAGCGGTGCACGGCGGGCTTCTCCGAGAGCAGCGCCGCGAACTCCTCCGGGTCGAAACCGGCGATCCGGTGCGCGTCCAGATCGTCCCCGCCGAGGCGTCGCAGCAGGGTGTACGGGCCCGTGAAGGCCCACTCCATGGGGACCTGCTGGTCCAGCAGCATGCCGATCAGCGCGGCCAGCGGGCTGCGACTGAGCAGTGCGTCGGCATCCGGGTTCTGCGCGAGCCGCAGCGTGACGGTCATCGCGCCTCCTTTCGACGGTCCGTCCCTCCTTCCGGCCATTCTCCCCGCGATCACGCGCCGCCGCGTGTCCGGCTCGCGGGCCCCTCGGCGTGGCGCTGTGTCACCAAGCGCGGGCTCTGTAACAGTGGTTGTTACGGACAGTGAGAAACCGCCGGGATCCCCAGCGTGTGTAAGGGATCACAACCGCCTACCGCACACTCCCTGGGGGGACCGTATGAACACGCCCACGACCGCCCGCCGCCGGATCCTTCCGATGGCGCTGCTCGCCGCCGCCACCGCCACCCTGGCGCTCACCGCCTGCGGCCAGGCCAGCGCCTCCGCCGCCGCGCCCGGCACCGCCGCCGTCACCGCCGCGCACGCCGTCCCGGCGGCCCCCGCCGCGGCGGTGAGGTCGGCCGACAGCAACGCCGACAGCGCCGGGTACGCCTACAAGCACCCGTGCACCGAGCAGCAGCTCCGGGTGAAGGTCTCCTACGACGCGCGGCTGGGCACCTCCAAGCGGCTGATCGCGGTCACCGACACCGGAAGCACGGCCTGCGGCCTGAGCTACTTCCCGGTGGTCGCGATCGACAACAGCGCGACCATCCACGCCGAGCACGGCACGGCGCAGACGGTGCAGCCGAAGGTCCCGGGCGGCCTGGGCGGTGCGCCGTACTTCCCGGTGTACGCCGGTCACACCGCGTACGCGGTGGTGGACCTGGACCCGAGCCACAGCACGGTCGGGGCCAGCCGCGTCTACAACGAGCTGTCGGTCATCGCCACCGACACCCTGCCGAACGCCGACACGGTCAACACCAAGCTGGTCGCCGAGGGCGGCAGTGGCAACCCGTACGTCAAGGCCCCGTTCCTGGGCCTGTACGAGAACACCATCGCCTCCGCCAACGCCTCCGCCACCCCGGCCCGCAGGTGACGCACCGCTGAGCCCGGCCGCAGCCGCCCGGCCGACCCCGGCCGGGCGGTTGCGGTGGCTGTGGCGACTACCCGTACGTCGGGTGCTGCGGCCACCCGGCGGGGGAGTCCTCCCACTCCTCCTGGCGCCCGTACGGGACCAGGTCCAGGACGCTGTTGGCGAAGACCAGCGGGTCCACCCCGCGGGAGTAGGTGCGGTACGTCTGGTAGACGTCCTCGCCGTCGCGCAGGTACACGCTCAGCAGGAAGCCCCCGCCCGCGCCGCTGTCCCGGGAGAACGAGCTCCCGTGCGACGAGACGAACGGCAGCGTCCAGCCCATCCGCGCCTTGTACGCCTCGATCTGGGCGAGCGGCATGTCGGACACCGTCACCCAGGTCGCCCCGCGCTCGGCGAGCCCCGCCAGCGCCCCGGCCGGGACGTTGGCCGTGAACCCGGTGCAGCCGGGACAGTAGTGGTCGGGCCCCCGGTCCATGAACTGGTAGACGACCAACTGCCGCTGTCCTTCGAACAGCTCGGTCAGTGTCCGGGGTCCGAGCGGCGTGTCGAAGGTGTACGCGCCGGGGAACGCGACCATCGGCAGCCGTCGTCGGCGCGCGGCGAGCGCGTCCTGAGCACGGGTCAACTCCTTTTCAGCTTTGAGCAGTTCCTCGCGGGCCTGCTGCCATTCCTCGACCGAAACAACCTCTGGCATCTCCATGCGGCGAGTGTCGCACCGGCCACTGACAATCGGCCCGCGCCGCCACCGCGAGCGACCGGGTCGGCCCGCGTCAGCCCAGCCAGGCGCGCTCGGTGGCGCGGGCCCCGGCCTGGAACCGGCTGCGGGCGCCCAGCAGGTCCATCGCCTCGGAGATCAGCCGTCGTACGGTGCGTTCCGAGACGCCCAGCTTGCGCGCGGCCACCAGGTCGGTGTCGCCCTGGTTGAGGATCCGGAGCAGGGCGTAGTGCTGGCCGGACATGCCGTGCGCGTCGCGGCCTCGGGGATCGCACAGCGGCGTCGCGCCCGACCACACCAGGTCGAACAGCGCGCACACGGCGGCGACCGCGCCCCTGCCGTACAGCACCGTGGCGGTGTCGGTCCGCTCCGGATCGAGTGGTACCACCGCGGCGTCACGATCCACGATGACCATGCGCAGCGGCAGTGCGGGGGCGGTCCTGACCCGGCCGCCGCGCTCCACGAGCCAGCGCGCGTAGTCGGTGGTCGGCTGGTGGTTGCGCACCGAGTCCAGGAAAAGCGTGCGCAACTCCACTCCGCGCCCGAGGAGTTCCTCATCGAGCGGCCGACTGGCCGCGCGGTCCTCCTCGCTCTGTCCACCCCCGGGAACGAAGGCGAGCACCTGGAACGTGCTCCGGGCGCCCAACTCGGCGAGCCGGTCGCGGATCGCGTCCGCGCCGAACAGGTTCTCGGACCGGGTGTACTTGCGGGTGCTCGCCGCGTCGGCGAGGACCACCTCGTAGGCGCTCTGGCACTGCTCGATCTCGTGGCGGTGGGCGGCCAGTTCGGCCTCCTTGCGGGCGAGCAGGGCCTTCAGGCCGAGCTCCGGCGGCACCGGCCGCATCGTCAACGGGTCGTCCGCGGAGGGGCGCAGCAGGGACAGCCGGGTGAGCTCCAGGCAGGCGGCCTCGACCTCGGCCCCGGACAAATCCACTTCTGCGGGCAATTCGGATTCGGTAAGCGCCGGAGTCCGCAGCAGGGCCAGGTAAACCGTCTCGGCGGGCGTGCTCAGGCCGAATGCCCTCAGTGCGGCACGCATGGTCGTCCCCCACTTCCCCGTACAGATCCCCCCGGGGTAGGTCTAGACCACTAGCGCGCTTCCTGTCAAAGGTCTCGGGCCTGCGGTCCTGACCACCGCCACGGTGGGCAGCTGGCCGGATCATGCACGGCCGGGTCCGGCCAGCGTCCGCGCTGGCGGACGCGGACGCGCTCAGGACACAGTGGGGCGTCGGCGAATTCGTTCTCCGGCGGTTCAGGAAAGGGGATTCCACGGTGGGCGCAAAGGGCATGGAAACGGGCGGCGGCGCTGAAATCCGACGTGCCGGGAACAGCAGTACCGGGAACAGTGGTGACGGGAACAGCCGAGACGGGAACAGCGGTTCCGGGAATAGCGATGGCGGGATTTCCAGGGCCACCCGGTGGCGCCGCCTCCTGGGCGTCCCGGAACTGGCGGGCCACGGCCGGGTGGTGGCCGCCACCACGCTGGACTCCCTGGGGGTGGGGATGTTCGTCCCGCTCTCGTTCCTGTTCTTCGTGCTGACCACCCACCTCAGCGTCGCCGACGTCGGCCTGGGCACCAGCGTCGCCACCCTGCTGTCGCTTCCGGTGGCGCCGGTGGCCGGCAGCATCGTCGACCGCTGGGGCCCGCGGAACTCGCTGGTGGCCAACAACTTCCTGGCCGCGGCCGGATTCCTCTGCTACCTGCTGGTGGACTCACTGCCCACGCTGGTCGGCGCCATGTTCCTGGTGCTGTGCGCGGAGCGCCTGTACTGGGCCTCCTGGCCCGCCTTCGTGGCCGACCTGGCCGAGGGCGCGGAGCTGGACCGCTGGTACGCCTTCACGACCGCCGGTACGAACGCGAGCGTGGCGATCGGCGGGATGGCGGGCGGCCTGCTGCTGGGCAGCGGCTGGAAGGGCGCCGCGGTGCTCATCGTCGCGCTGAACGCGGCCACCAGTGTGGTCGCCGGGGTACTGCTGCTCGCGCCGTCGCGGTCCGGGGCACCCCAGCCGTCAGAGCCGTCCCAGCCGTCGGAGGTGTCCCAGACAGCCCAGGTGCCGGTGCGCCGGTCGGCCGCCGACCCCGCCGCCGACCCCGCCGCCCCACCGGACGGGCCGGAGCCGCCGCGCGCCGGCTGGCGCACCCTGCTGCGGGACCCCGCCCTGCTGGCGCTGATGGCGGCGCAGGCCGCGTTCGCGTTCGCTTGGCTGATCCCGACCGTGGTCCTGCCGGTCTACCTGGTCGAGGTGGACCGCCTGCCGACCTGGCTGCCGTCCACCGCGCTCGCCGTCAACGCGATCGCCATCGTCTCGGCCCAGTCGCCGCTCACCGCGCGGCTGGTCGCCTTCCGGCGGGCCCGGGTGATCTCCTGGGCGTCGCTGCTGATGCTCGGCTCGATCCTGCTGCTCGGACTCGGGGCGAGCGGCCGGGGCGCGACCACCGTGGTTGTCGTCTTCGCGGCGGTACTGCTCTTCACGGCCGGACAGATGATGTCCGGACCGGCCACCACCGCGATCGCCGCGACCGCGGCTCCGGCGGAGGCGCGCGGCCGGTACCTCTCGCTCTTCAACCTCACCTGGGCGCTGTCCGCGACCGTGGGCCCGGTCCTCGTGGGCGCGCTGATCGAGCACCACGCGGCGGTCTTCTGGTGCGTCCTGGCGGCGCTGGTCGCCACGGGCGGCCTCGGCTACCGCCTGGCCGACCGCTTCGCCACCCCGCCCGCGACCCTCCGCGCCCGGCGGCAGCCCGAGCCCGAGCCCCAGCCCGAGCCCCAGCCCGAGCTGCCGCGCATCCGCGAGGAACTGGTCCGCTGATCCCTGTTTTTGCCCATTCCCCGGGCTCGCTTCGACAACATCGGCATCATGGGACGGAGTTGATGACGAGTCAGTCAGGGGGCCGGTAGCGGCATGCGTGATCTTCTGGACCAGGAGCACGGCGTACGGCTGGACATCGCGGCGTATTTCGCCGAGTTCGAGGAGCTGTTCTGGCGTATCGGAGCGGAGGGCTTCTGGAAGCTTGAGTGCCTCCAGTCCTACCAGGAACCCGGTTTCGCCAGCTGGGACGCGTTCAACCGGGGCGACTGGGCCGCCTCCCTGCAACTGCTGCGGGAGGAGGGCCCGGCGTTCGCGGACTTCTACGGGCAGATCCGGGTGGCCGGGTTCAGCCACCACCGGGTCCGCGTGGTGGAGGAGCCGGTCTCCCCGTACGTGCAGTGGGAACTGCATCTGCTCCAGGCCAAGGACCAGTACGGCGAGGGCGTCTCGGTGCTGACCCGCGACCGCGCGTTGGCCCTGGGCGCCACCCTGCCGCTGCCCGACCTGGTGGTCCTCGGCAAGGAGGCCCTGTACGAGGTGCACAGCACGCCGGAGGGGCGCCTCGCCGGCGCCACCCGCTACACGGACCGAGCGGTCGTCGACGGCGTCCGCACCCGCGTCCAGCAACTGCACCGCGGCGGCGAGCCCCTCGCGTCCTACTTCCCCCGAGCCGTCGCCGACTTGGCCGCACCGTCCTGAGAGCGGGCCGCGACACGGCGGCCGGATCGGCCTCAGTACGATGATCGCCAGCCGACCGGACCCGCCGGTGGGTTTGCCCGCGGGCGGGGTACGGCCGTGATGCCGTGCCCGGACCTGCGATCCTCGTGGAGGTACTGGTGGGCGCACGTGCCCGGTCAATGGTCGGTGGGGTGCTGCTGCTCATGGTCGGCGGCTCCCTGTGGGGTACGCCGGCGCAGGCAGCGGGGCCCCTGTCCGCGCACCCCGCCGGGCCCGGGGCCCGGACCACGTGCGCGAACCCGAACCCGATCCCGTTCCACCCGGACTTCCAAGTACGCCACACCACGGGGACCGCGCCGCTGTCCGTGGTGTTCCAGAGCCTGGGTGACC
This sequence comes from Streptacidiphilus sp. P02-A3a, assembly GCF_014084105.1. Classification (GTDB taxonomy): domain Bacteria; phylum Actinomycetota; class Actinomycetes; order Streptomycetales; family Streptomycetaceae; genus Streptacidiphilus. The sequence goes on from NZ_CP048289.1 coordinate 438,011, forward strand.
AGGGCCCCTGTCCGATCGTCAGCACGTCGGTCGACTTCGGTGACCACGCCTCGGCGACGGGCGGCGCGACCCTCGACGTCCCCCACACCTACGCCAAGCCGGGTCTCTACCGGATATCGGTCACCGAGACCGACGACACCGGTGCCACCGCCAGTGACGACCTCACCACCCTGCTCGGCGGTGTCTACGCCGCGGACGGCCCGCAGCGGATCCTGGACACGCGGTTCGGCACGGGTACGGCGAAGCGGCCGGTCCCGCCGGGAGGCACCCTGCGGCTGAAGGTCACCGGCTCCAAGGGCGTGCCCGCCGCCGGGGTCACCGCCGTCGTCCTGAACCTGACCGCGACCGGCTCCACCGGGGCCGGGTTCATCACCACCCACCCGGGCGGCAGCAGCACCCCGAACACCTCCAACCTCAACTTCGCCCGCGACCAGACCATCTCCAACTCGGTCGTGGTCCCGGTCGCGAGCGACGGCACCATCGACCTGACCAACAGCGGCGGCGACAGCACCGACCTGCTGGCCGACCTGCAGGGCTACTACACCGTCAGCGGGGGCCCCAGCGCCGGGTTCTACGACAACATCGGCCTCACCACCCGGCTGCTGGACACCCGGCAGTCCAACGCCGTGCACACCGGAGCGCTGGGCCCCGGCCAGAGCATCACCCTGCCCGTCCCCTTCCGGAGCGCCGACGACCCCGGTGCCTCCGCTCCCAACGCGGCCACGCTCCGGATCACCACCACGGCCGCGACCGCCAACGGCTACGTGACCGCGTCCGACAGCGCCGGCGCCCCCGGCACCTCCACCGTCAACTTCACCGCTGACCAGACCATCAGCAACGTCGCCGTCGTCCCACTCGACGCCAACGGCGCGGTCCACCTCTACAACCACACCGGCCGCACCCAGGTCATCGTGGACCTCCTGGGAACCTTCAGCACCACCGCCGGCGAAGGCGCCGGCGAATACACCCCGATCACGCCCGAACGGGTGCTGGACACCCGCAACGGCACCGGAGCCCCCACGGCCAAGCTCCAGCCGGACCAGTTCCTCCAGGTCGACCTGCCCTCGTCGGCGAACCTCCCGATCGGCTCCGCCGTGGTGAACCTCACCGCGACCCGGGCCACCACCGACACCTACCTGAACGTCTTCGCCTGGGCCGACACCACCGCACCGCCCTCCCCGTTCGCCAGTGTCACCGTCGGCCCCGGCCAGACCGTCTCCAGCCTCACCGAGACCAGCCTGGACTACACGTACGGCACCGCTTTCCACTTCGAGGTCCTCAACCCCCGCGGCGACGTCGACGCCATCGCCGACGTCGAGGGCTACTACAGCTGAGCCCGTGCGCGAGGGGTGCCCCGCCGCGCCAGGCGCGGCGGGGCACCCGTTCGCCCCGGCCCGGGCCTACTTGTAGCCGTTCCAGAAGTCCTGGCTGCCGGGGCAGTCGTGGTAGGTGTTCGACGCCCAGTAGGGCGTGCCGTCCTCCCACAGGACGAGGTTGCCGTCGGTCTGCACGATGAGCTCGCTGTCCGCGCCGTGCCACTGGTTCATGCTCCACTGGACGCCCTTGATGCCGGTTTCCTCGTTGATGCCGTAGGTGGCGAGGTTGCCGTCGTTCCAGAAGTCCATCACGTGCAGGTTGCCGCTCTGCTCGTCGACGAAGCCCGATGCCCAGACGGCCTGACCGGCGTTGACGTCGCGGCCCAGGCCGTAGGAGTAGCCGCCGTTCTTGCAGTACAGCACGAGGTTGCCGTCGGACTGGTACTGGAGGTAGGTGAAGGCGCTGTTCCAGCGGGTGTTCGCCTGCCACTCCGAGTTGTTGGCGTACAGGGTCGAGGTGTGGGAGCACTGGGAGCTGTCCGCACCGCTGGAGAGGACGGTACAGACGTAGCTGGTTGCCGAAGCCGAGCTCGCTGGGCCCGCGGCAACGAAGCCGGCGGCGAGGGCGGCGGCTGCGGCGGCGGTCGCGGCTGTCTTCCGGATGCGCATGGGGTCTCCTGTCAGAGGGTGGAGGCCGACGGAGCGGCAGCTCTGGGGCGAGCTCGCACCCGACTCCTCGGTGATCGGTGCGCGCTTCATCGGCGCGACCTCAGCTTTACGGTCGGCCCTTACACTCCGCCTACATCGCGCCTACAGTCATGGGCCAGGCGGTGACACGGGGGTGTGGGGATGGAATTCAGCCTGCTCGGAACAGTTGAAGCCAGCGATGACGCCGGGGTGCTCTGCCCGGTGCCGCGGGGACGGTTGCGGAATCTGCTCGCGGCTCTGCTCGTCCACGCCGATGCGGCCGTCTCCGTCGACGCTCTGGCCGCGTGTGTCTGGGGGGAGGAGCAGCTCCCGCGGCGTCCCCGGGAAGCCCTCCAGGTGATGGTGGTGCGGCTGCGAAAGCACCTCGGCCCCGAAGTCGGCGCGCGGATCACCAGTGCCCGGCCCGGGTACCGGCTGCTGGTCCAACCGGGCGAGGTGGACCTGCACCGCTTCGAGGAGCTGCTGCGGCGCGGCTCCGCGGCCCTGGCTACCCAGGACTGGCCCGCCGCCCGCGACCTGCTCGGGAAGGCGCTGGCGGTGTGGCGGGGGGATCCGCTGTCCGACGTACGCCCCGGCACGGTACTCGACCGGGACCGCGACGCGCTGGCCGACCTCCGCTTGCGGGCCCGGATCCAGCTGATCGAAGCCCGCCTTCGGCTGGGCGGCCACGCCGAACTGGTGGCCGATGTCGCGGCACTCGTTCAGGACCACCCCTTCGACGAGCAGCTACGGGCCCAGCTCATGCTCGCCCTGTACGGCTGCGGGCGGCGGGCCGAGGCCCTCGAAGCCTTCCAGAGCGCACGCCGCACCTTCGTGGAGGAACTGGGGATCGAGCCCGGCGTCGAACTGCGGGAGCTGCACCGGGCGGTGCTGGTGGACAGCCCGCGGCTCGGTCAGTGGGCACCGCCCGGCCCCGCCGCCGCCACCCGCGCACCGACGCACGGAGCCGTCGACTGGGCCGGTCCGGCCCAGTTGCCGGCGGACCTCGCCGACTTCACCGGTCGGGTACGGGTCGTGGCGCAGCTGGAGGCGCAGCTGGCGAAGGCCACCGGAGCGTGGGCCAGGGGTCCCCTGGTGCTGTCCGCGGTCAACGGCGCGGGCGGCATAGGCAAGACCTCACTCGCCGTCCACGTCGCCCATCGGGTCGCCGGCCACTTCCCCGACGGTCAGCTCCATGCCGACCTGCACGGCACCGGCGGGGTGCCGGCAGAGCCCGGCGAGGTGCTCGCCCGGTTCCTGCGAGGGCTCGGCTTCCCGCCTGAAGGGGTGCCCGCCGACCTGGAGGAACGCGGGGCGCTGTACCGGACCACGTTGGCCGCCCGACGGGTCCTGGTCCTGCTCGACAACGTCAGGGACGCCGCTCAGGTGCGTCCGCTGCTGCCGGGTTCCAGTACCTGTGCCGTCCTGATCACCAGCCGCAGCACGCTCCCCGGGCTCGACGGGGCGTCCAGGCTCACCCTCGACTTCCTCGACCCCGACGAGGCGCTGGCGCTCTTCACCCACATCGTCGGCTGTAGGACGACCACGGCCGACCTGGAAGCGGTCCACGCCGTGCTCAGGATCTGCGCGGGACTGCCACTGGCCATCCGCATCGCCGCCGGTCGGCTCGGTGCCAGAACTGACTGGAGTGTCCAGGAGCTGGCCCGGCGGATGGCTGACGAGCGGCTCCGACTCGGTGAGTTGGCGGTGGAGGACCGGGCGATCCGGACGAGCTTCGCGGTCAGCTACCGCGATCTGACGGCCGATCAGGCACGGGCGTTCCGGCTCCTGGGCCTCGCCGAGGGGCCCTCCCTCGGCGTTCCCGCCGCAGCCGCGCTGCTGGGCCTGCCAACGGCCGCGGCCGAACAGGTCCTGGAGGCTCTGGCCGATATCCATCTGCTGGAGTCCCCGGGCCGGGGCCGCTATCAGTTCCACGATCTGCTGCGCCTGTTCGCGGCCGAGTGCGCCCAGGCCTCGGAAACGCCCGCAGACCGGGACGCGGCGGTTCAGCGGTCGCTCGGCTGGTATCTCGCCAGCTCTGCGGCGGCCTCCCGGGTCCTTCAGCCGACCCGTCGGCACGTGGTGCTCGACCCGCCGGATCCGCGCTGGCCCGCGAGGGACTTCGACGGTTTCGACGCGGCCCTGGCCTGGTGCGAGACCGAACGGGGCAACCTCGTCGCGGCGGTCGCCCAAGCCACCCGGATCGGCAGCCACGAGATCGGCTGGAAGCTGCCGATCACCATGTGGGACCTGTTCCACCTGCGCCGCTGGCACGAGGACAACATCAACTGCAACGAGGCCGCACTGGCCAGTGCCCGGGCTCTGGACGATCGCGAAGCCACCGCCTGGGTACTCAACAGTCTGTCCGCGGCGTACCAGGCGGTGGGGCGGCTGGCGGAGGCAGCGGACTGCCTCGACCGTGCCCTGGAGATTCGGACCGCCCTCGGTGACCTGCGCGGAGAGGGGTCCTGCCTGATCAACCTCGGCTACGTCCAGGTGGAGATGGACCGGGCGGCGGAGGCGGTCGGGACGCTGGAACGGGCACTGGACATCTTCCGCGCCATCGCCCTGCCCAGCGGGGAGGCCACCGCGCAGACCAACCTCGGTGAGGCGCACCAGAAACTGGGGGACTTCACCGCCGCGCTACGACACCAGCGGGAGGCGCTCAGGATCCACGCGGAGCAGTCCGACGAGTTCCGGGTCGGCAGAGCACTGACCAACCTCGCCGAGACCCTGTTCAGGCTCGACCGCCTGGACGAGGCGGCGGACCACGCGGCGCGCGGCCACCAGGTCAACCGGATGACCGGCAACCAGGTCGACGAGGGGATCGCCTGGGACATCCTGGGCCAGGTGCACGCGGCCCGAGGGCACTACGCACTGGCCCGGCAGCACTGGCAGAACGCCCACGCCGTCCTCGACCCACTGAGCCACCCGCGCGCGGTGGAGATCGGCCTCCGCCTCGCGGCCCGCTCACCACTGACCGACCGGCCCGCCCCCACCGGCAGCCGCCCCGGAGCGGGAGAGCCGAACCGTGGCCCTCACGTCAGTGCCGGGCCGTAGGCTGGCGGGTATGGCGAAGAGTGGCGTGGGTGAGGCTGCGGGGGCGCGGCCGGAGGATCTGGTCACCCTGCCCGGGGTCGGCCGCAAGACCGCCAACGTCGTCCTGGGCAATGCCTTCGGTTCTCTCACTTTGGTATGACGGTCATCTGTATGCTCCTCATGTGACTACATCCCTCCGCCGCTTCCCGCAGCAGGCCACTGGCCCTGATCCCGAGCTGACCGAGGCAGTCATCCGCATCGCCGTCAGCTATGTGCGGCAGTCGGCCGCAAAGGCGGACCGGACCGAGGCGTCACCGATGACGCAACGGGCCGCGAACGAGAGGGAGTCGGAGCGCTGGGGTACTTTCGGAGGCCACTATGAGGACATCGGCATCTCCGGCTGGGATCCGGACGCGGGCCGCGAGGGCTTCGAGCGTATGCTCCGGGACGCCCGCAACGGCGATTTCCAGGTCCTGATCGTCTACAACGTCAGCCGCTTCTCGCGGCGCGAGGTGATGGACGCGATCCCGGTCGTGACGGAACTGCACCGGCTGGGTGTCACCATCGTGAGCGTGATGGAGGGCGTCTTCGCCCCCAGGGACAACATGGCCCTGATCTACCTGATCATGCGTCTGGACGCCGCTCACCAGGAGTCCCAGAACAAGAGCGTCGCCGTCCGGGAGGTAAAGGCCATCCAACGGGCGGCCGGCAGCTGGATGGGCGGTGCCGCACCCTACGGGCTGCGCGCTGAGAAGGAGCTGCAGGGCAAGCTCGCCATCTACAAGCTGCGGCACGAGCCAGAGGAAGCGGAGAACCTCCGCAGGATCTGGGCGACCATCCGTGAGCACATGGGCCAGCCGATCAAGGCCGGGAAGAAGCACCCGGGTTCGATCTCGGGGATCTGCACCGACATGAACCAACGCGGCGTGCCGACGCGCGGTCGGCGCACGGCGAAGGAGCGCACCGGCTCGCAGTGGTCGTCCCGCACGCTGAGCGGCATCCTGGCCAACCCGGCGATCGCTGGCATGAGCTACGAGACCATGTACCGATCCCGGCCTGACGGTATACAGACTAAAACCGTCGAGGGATACCGCATCCACCGGGACGAAGAGGGTCGACCCCTCATGATCTGTGATCCGATCATCTCTCCCGCTGAGTGGTACGAGCTGCAGGAGTGGCTGGCCGGACGGGGGCAGGGCCGGGGGCTTACCCGCGGCACCTCGATCCTCGCCGGGCTGCGAACCGTCGAGCACGACGCAGTACTCACCTGCGAGTGCGAGCGCCCGATGACGAGTATGAACACGGCATCGAAGAACCCCAAGGCCAAGCCGGTCTACCGCTGCACCCGTGCCAATGCCGTCCCAGACAAGGCTGACGAGCACGAGGGCGGGAACGCGGTCATGGTGGTCCACCTCGATGACCACGTGGCCCGCCGGATCTTCAACCTGATCCAGACAGCAGAGGGGGACGACGGAGCCTTGGCGGTGCTGAATGCCGCGACCAACACGTTCGCCCAGTCGCAGGAGAATCCCGCGCAGGTTGCCGAGCGATCAGCCGTCGTCGCTGAACGTGCTGACGCGCAGAGGGCGCTGGATGAGCTGTACGACGATCTCGATGCCAGCGTCTACGCGGGTAAGACCGGTCGGGAGCGCTTCCTCGCCAAGAAGGCGAAGATCGATGCCCGGCTTGGGGCAGTCGATGTTCGCCTCTCGGAGATCAGCACGCCCAAGGACGTCGTGCTCCCGCTGATGCAGTGGCTACCTGCAGATCCGGAAGCGGATCCGGTTGGTCCCGGCTCCTGGTGGTACGGAGCTGAAATGGAGGAGAAGCGGGCCTTCGTCAGCCTGTTCGTCGAGCGCATCACAGTGAGCAAGGCCGCCACGCGCTGGGGGCACGCCCGCCGAGGCAGCTATGACGTCGGCGAGCGTGTCGAGATCGAGTTCGTGAAGGTCAAGGAGCAGAGTTAATCTGCCGCCCGGCAGCGTCAGCGTAGGCGTGGAGTACCGGTAGACAGCACCGCTGCGCGTCCTGTGCTCGATTACCGTAATAGCGAGCGTGCTTGTGCTCCTCCCGCCGGAGGCGCGCAGGGCGCCCCGCAACGACGGAACGCTCTCGGCGAGGTGCCATGAGCGGGAGCGGATCTCGAAGAGCCCGAGCTCGGGTGCTGCCGCCAGGCGGACGGCGATCGTGGTGCTCGGCTGGGGGCCAGTGCCGTTCTTGGCGCGAACCTTGCGGTCGGACAGGAGCTCGGGGCATCCGCAGGGTCGGCCGGCGACTGCGCCGGGGCTCAGGTGGAGGCGTCCGTCGCAATGGTGGACCAGCCCCATCCGAGTCCAGCGCTGCATGGAGAAGCGAACAGCGGTGGGGCCATCGAGCAGCACTGGAATGCTGGCAGTGGTGCTGGCGACCTCCAACTGCTCATTGCCGTCTGCGGCCTGTCGGCGAGCGACTTCACCGCCGAGCTGTCGAGCCACGGCTTGGGCGACAGCCTCGGAGGCGGTAAGCACATGCCAGTTGGCGAGTGCTTGAGGCCGGTTGTCGACGGAGCGCCCTGCGTGGAACGTGCCGACGATGACGTTGCTGCTCGCATCGCTGATCGGGGCCGGTGCAGAGGCGAGGATCGGCTTGGGAGACTTGGGGAGAACCCTGCGGTGGGGCAGTGCGCGGGGAGGAGTGGTCAGGCTTATGGGCAGGATCCTTCTGGGCGGGGATGGGGATGGCCCCTACTGTGGTCGGGGGACACCGGTGGACCGCGCAGCGCGGTGGGAGGCGCTGGCGGATCGACGAGGTGAGCGCGCCCCTGCCGTGCTGGGCGGCATGCGCACGGGTGTGTGGAGAATCCGGGCTCAGGTGAACAGCCGTGAGCGACGGGCCACTGACCGCTGGGAAGCTGAGCGGTCAGAATGGGTCCGTCGGCAGCGCGCCGACGGCTCTGCCGCGCAGGTGGCGGCTGGATACGCGGCGGGGCGTGTCCGAGCGAGGGTCGACCGCTGTCCAGGCGCGTCGGGAGCAGTCACCGACGATGGACGGCGCGTCGCCGCCGGGGTGCTGGTCGTTCGGAGGCACTGTGCCCCTTTCGATGGTCAGTTGTAGTACCTGCCTTCCGTGATGTGGTTCCAGAGCCCTTGCGCCTCACGTCCGTCGCTGAGGAGGCGGATGCACTGCTCTAGGAGGTTCCCCGAGGCATCGGGATGCCCTTGGAGGTAGGCGGCGGTGGCGACGACCGCGTGGTGCAGCCGGTCCTCTGCTGCCTGCTTCTCGACGAATGCCTCCACTGCCTCTTGGATGAGCCTCCTGGCTTCGACGTCGAGGCCAGCCAGTGGCGGGGACATGAGTTCTTCGAGGGGAAGCTCGAAGACGCGGGCGAAGCCGAGGGCCTCGTCGAGCGTGATCTTGCGCCTGGGGGTGCTGTTCTCGATGCGCCAGACGGCGGTCTGGTTCATTGGCACCCCCGCCTTGGTCATGCGGGCCGCCAGTTCCGTGGTGCTCCAGCCGCGCACCTCGCGTTCGAGGCCGACGCGCGCGGCGGCATTGCCTTCGCTGTACAGCGAAGGCGTTTGGAACCACTCGGCATCCTGCATTCCAACCTCCTCTGACCGTCAGCACTAAGCCTACCACGACCTTCCCCTTTTGAAATACGCCCTCTCCGGTTTGCATATTCGGCCGCAGATGTGGTTGCCTCTTCATTGTGGATAGATGCCTAGGCGAAAGGGAAGATAATCATTGACCTTGTGCAAGCCATCGGGCCAGTCGTACGCGGTCAGATGCGAGGGCGTGGACGTAGTCAGAGTGAGCGCGTAGCCGTGCCCCCCGACGCAGGGGAAGGGCGGTAGCCGTAGCCAGGGAATCGACGATCGGAGATACAACCTGACGTGTGATCAGCGTCTCTACTGCCAGGTCCGCTTGCTGGAGGTTCGCGTGGTACCGTCCGTGGTCCACGAACTGAATAGGCGACCCCGGCAGTGCGCTAACACCCCGGGGTCCGGCACCAAGGAGCCTCAACTCCCGATGCGTGTTCATCTTAGCCGCCATGCGCGCGGCTTCACTGTCCTGCCCAACTTCCTCCTTCAGGACCGGCGGTTGTCGTACACCGCCCGGGGTCTGCTGGCCGACCTGCTCTCGCGTCCCGACGGGTGGCGCGAGGACGGCCGGCAGATGGCCGACACCAGCCCGCAGGGCCGCACCGCCGTCTACAAGGCCCTGCGGGAGTTGGCCGCAGCCGGGTACTACCGGGTGGTGCGGGTCCGCCGCGCGGATGGGACCTTCCACAACGAGTCCCATGTCTACGACACCCCGCAGACCGGCACCGGCCAGCAGCCGGGAGGACGAGCCCAGCAGAGCGCTGCTCCGGGTGCCGTCAGTCCGGAAACCGGTAGTGCGGCTGTCGATGCGGCTGGCTCCAACCCCGTAAAGGACCTGGAGAAAGAACCCTCCCTCCCTGCACCCGGCCAGCAGGCCGGGCAGCGCCACGGCGGAAGCCCCGCCGCCGCAGTCGGGTTGGGAGGGCGGGAAGCCGCTGATCCCACACCCCCCACCGCGCCCAGGGAGCCTGACGCGGCAGCCGCTGCCGCCGAGGGCCCTTTGCGGCGGGCTGCGCAGACGCTGCTGCGTGCGCTGGGCGCCGAGCCGCGCTTGCGGCTCGGCGCCGTCGAGGCCATGGACCTGGCACCCCGGGTACTGCCGTGGCTGGAGCGCGGGTGCAGCGAGCGTGACCTGCGCGATGCGCTGGTGAGTGGGCTGCCGGAGCGGGTCCACAGTGCGAGTGCGCTGCTGCGCGACCGCTTGGAGCGCAAGCTGCCGCCCGTACCGGCCCAGGTGCCCGCGTCCGGGTCTGCCAGTGCACCGCTGGGGGAGTGCCGGACCTGCGGTGATCCAGTGCGGCAGGCGGGCATCTGCCGCACCTGCGCCGGATTCGGCCCCCGCCCGGTGGCCGTCGGCACGGGCGAGGCCGCCTCCCGACGCGGAGCAGCCTTGGTGCGCGCCGCCATGCGACCCGCCAGCCGCCAGCCCGCCCTCAGCAGAGCCTGACCACCCGCCCACAGCGGGCCACCCCTCACCCTCCACGCCCTGCCCCTTCGTCGGCCCGGCGACGCCGCGCCGAGCCGCCGCACCGGGCTGAGCCCTGCGCCGGCCCGCCGCCCTCGCACCCTGGCCTGCCCGCGCAGGCACCCCCCTGCCTACCTTCGAGCGCCCTCCTGGAGGACCCTTGTCCACCCCTGCCATGCCCCCGTCCCCGACCACGGCATCCGGTGCCGCAGGTCACCGGGCCACGCTCTGGGACCGCCTCGCGGTCCTGATGCTCGGCGCGGCCGGATGCGTCCTGTCGTATGACGCGCTGCGGCAGATGGCCTTCGCCATCCACGTCCGCTCCGCCCTCACGTACCTGTTCCCGGTGGTGATCGACGGTTTCATCGCCTACGGCGTGCGCGCCCTGCTGGTCCTTCGAGACGCGCCGCTGCGGGCCAGGCTCTACGTGTGGGCGCTGTTTGCGTCGGCCACCGTGGCCAGCATCTGGGCCAACGCCTTGCATGCGATCCGCCTGAACCAACTGCCCACCGCAGGGACGGAACTGCGCCTGGGCGACACCACCGTCGGCGTCCTGTCCACCCTGGCCCCCCTCGCCCTGGCCGGAGCCACCCACCTCCACATCCTGATCACCCGCCACGGCGGCACCCACCCCCCGACTACCGGACACCGCGCCGCCAGCGCCCCGAAGCCGGTCCCCGAAGCCGAAACGGTCCCCGCGCCGACGCCGGCTCCGGCAGCCGAGACGCTCGCCGCCGTCCCCGCCACCGGGGTGGAGGTGGACCAGGAGCTGCTCCCGACTTCCGGACAGCTCACCGACGGCGCACAGCCGCCTCTCCCCGAAGCCGAACCGGTCCCCGTACCGACGCCGGCGACAGCACCCGAAGCGCCCAGCTCCCTGCCCGTCGCTGGCCTGGAGGCGGACCAGGAGCCGATCCCGGATCCTGATCCGGCGGGCATGAGCGTGCTGGAGCAGTTGGCGGCCTGGGAGGTTGTTGATGCTGGTCAGGGCTATGCGCGGACTTCCGGTCGGCCTGCCCATCCGGGTCGCACCGGGCGTCCCCCGGCCGCGACCATCGAGGAACTGGTCCACGTCGTGCGCGACGCGCACCCCGACCTGGAGGACCTGAGCCGCACATCCGGACGCGCCGCGATCAACGCCCAGGGACTTACGGTCAGCGCCGACCGGCTGACCGAAGTCCTAGACCGGCTGCGTCCCGACGCCGAGGCCCGCCCCCGAACGGGCCTGGCCGCCGACCACAGCTGAACCGCCTGCGGGGGTTATCTGGGACGACTTCCGGACCACTCCCGCCTTACCCGCTCGCCCACCCGGACCATCCACCCAGCCTCAGACCCGGAACCCCGTCCTGAACCGGGCAGTGCGTCCGGAACACCCCCGACCCACCCGCCGAACTCTGGAGTTGCCCGTGACTGACCGCCCCGAACACCGCCTGTCCGCCACCGCGGCAGGCTCAACTATGCTGAGCAGTAGTGATGCTGAGGCGTCGCACACGAACGACGGAGCCAGCACTAGCCTGCGACCGCCCTACGGGCGTTCGCAGGCGCAGGCCCCCGCCCAGGGGGGCGGGGGTGCTCCGGCGAGGGCGCCGGAGCTGGGGGGTGTCGCGGCCGAGGGCTGCCGCGACCAGGACCAGCTTCACACCACCACCCCACCGCCCGAAGCCGCAGCTGCTGATGTTGTGCCGCGTGCTGTTCGTGCGTCCGCTGCCGCTGCCGCGCGTCGTAAGCCCAAGCGCCGTACCCGTGACGCCGTGCGACAGAAGAAGTCCCGTGTCACCGTCCGCTTCGACAGCGACGAGAAGCGACTCCTCGAAGAGCAGGCCGCCACCGCCGGCCTGTCGCTCGCCCACTTCATCGCCCGCCGCGTCCTGGCCGCCACCGGCGCCCCGGTGGCGGGCGGTGGTGTCGAGCAGTTGGACGAGGCGATCGACGAGCTGGCCGCTGCCCGCAGCGCGCTGGCACCGTGGGGCAACAACCTCAACCAGATCGCCAAGCACCTGAACGCCGAAGGCGTCCTGCTCCTGGGGCTGGCAGGTGAGTTCGCCGCTGTCGCGCCCGGGCTGCTGGCGCAGGTGCGCGCGGACGTTGCCCGCATCGACGAGAGCGTGTTCCGCCTGGCGCGTCGTCGGGGGCGCGGATGATCGCCAGCGTCAGCCGCGGCGACTACACCCGCGGCATCCTCGCCTACGCCTACGGACCAGGCGAACAGGACGAGCACACCGACCAGCACACCGTCGCCGGCTTCGAGGACCTGCTGCCCGACCCGGGCCTTGCCGCCGACTTCCAGCAGGCCGTCAGCCAGCTCGCGAAGATCCTGGACCTGCGCGTCGTCCAGGCCGGCAAGGGTGCCCCGAAGGAGCATGTGTGGCACTGCTCGCTGCGCGCCGCACCCGAGGACCCGCACCTGTCCGACCAGCAGTGGGAGGACATCGCCCGCCGCGTCATGAACGCCGCCGGCATCGCCCCCACCGGTGATCCGGACGGCTGCCGGTGGGTGGTGGTACGCCACGCCCAGGACCACGTCCACATCATCGCCACCACGGTGCGTGCTGACCTGACCGGCGCGCGGCTGCACAACGACTGGCAGCGCGTCATGGACGAACTCACCCTCATCGAACAGGACTACGGCCTGCGCGAGGTCCCCCGCGAGCCCCACGGCAGGGGGTCGGCGCGCACTACCGCCAAGCGGCCCACCCGCGCCGAGGTGCACAAGGCAGGGCGTCAGGGTCGCGAGCCGTCGCGGCCGGTGCTGAGGACGGCGGTGCGCGAGTCGCTGGCAGGAGCTGTGAGCGAGGAGGAGTTCTTCGGCCGTCTCGCCGACCACGGCATCCTGGTCAAGGTCCACCGCCTGCCCTCGGGTGACGCGAAAGGCTACTCCTTCGCGGTGCCCGGTGACCGCAACGGAGCGGGCCAGCCGGTCTGGTACTCCGGCAGCAAGCTGGGCCCCGACCTGACCCTGCCCCGGATCCGCGCGCGCCTGGCGATCACCGCCGACGAGCCCGGCGAGGCCATCAGCAGGGCGGCCACTGCTCGCCCCGCCCTGCTGCACGCCGGGCGCCTGGTCGACCAGGCCCTGGACGATCTCACGGGCAGCGGCTCCGGCGAGGGGCCCGACCCGCAGGCGCTACTGGCGCAGGCGGCCGGGCTGGGCGAGGTCCTGGACGCCCTGGCGCAGACCCACCATGGACCCACGCGCGCCCAGATCGCCGCCGCCGCGAAGGCGTCCGGGCAGGCCGTGTACCTGCACGAGCGCGCCGCCGACCAAAAAATGCGGGCCCTGCGCTCAGCCGCCCGCGCCCTGCTGGCGGGCGGCCCCAGCCTTGGCAGGGCCAACGACGGCGACGCGGCAGCAGCCCTGTTCGACATCCTGATGCTGATGGCCATCACCCTGTACCGCCTTCACCGGGCCGCAGGGCAACGCCAGCACGCCGCCACGGCCAAAGCCACCCGCGACCAGCTGCGGGCCGCCTACACCCAGGCCGCCGCCAAACCCCTCACCGCCCTTACCGCTCACGGCAAAAGGCTGCCGCAGGCCGTCCAGGCGCGGCACACCGCCACGGTCCGCCAGGCGCTGCCCGCGGACCTGGCCGGTCGGGTTCTGGGCGGGCACGAGTGGCTGGCGCTGGCCGCCACCCTCACCGAAGCCCAGACCCACGGCCACGACCCCGCCGCCCTCCTGCGGCAAGCCATCGGCTCGCGCGAGATGGACAGCGCCGACAACCCCGCCGCCGTCCTGCTCTGGCGCACCCGCCGCACCGCCAACCTCCCCGCCATCACCCCACCCCGACCCGCCAAGCGTCGGACCACCACCCCGGCACCGGCTCCGGCCGCGCTCCCGCCCGCGCCGCCCGCCGCGCCGCGCCGGCGCTGACCAACCCACCCTGGGGGCGGCACTACCCGCAGTGCCGCCCCCGACTCCCATCAGCAAGGACCAAGCACCTGCCTACCGCTCCCGCCCAGCAGCGCGCCACGTTCTCCACGCCCAGGGCCGCCGAGTTCCTGAACAAGCACAACCTGCAGTCCCAGACCGGACAGCACGCCGACAGGTTCGGCGACGTCGTCGTCAAGGAACTGCTCGACAACGCCCTGGACGCCGCCGAGGCCACCACCCCCAACCCCGAGATCAGCCTCGCCCTCGCTCCGGCCGACGGACTGGTCCGGGTGACGGTCACCGACAACGGGCCGGGCATGCCCGCTGAGGTGGTCGAGCAGCTCCTGGACTTCGGCAACAACGTCTCCGACAAGGCGTCCTACCGCTCACCGACCCGTGGCCTGCAGGGCAACGCCTTCAAGACCCTCATCGGCATCCCCTACGCCCTCGGCGTCGCTGAACCGCTGGTCATCGAAGCCCACGGCACACGCCACGAGGTCGGGGCGTCCCTTGACCCCGGCGGCAACGTGGTCATCCGCCACGACACCAGCCCCAGCACCCGGACGGTGGGGACAGCGGTGACCGTGCCGCTGCCGGCCGGGCTGATCAGGGCGGAGGATGCGGGGCGATGACTCTGCTGCGCAATTCGTGGGTCAGGCCGTGAGTCGGTAGGCGAGGTGTTCGAGGCGGCTGCTGCGGGTGTGGTGCTGGTCGTGGCCGGTCCAGTGGGCGTCGAGCCGGATGATGTTGAGGGCGGTGGCGGAGAAGGCGTGCTGGAGGCGGACTTTCGGTAGTCCGCGGTAGCGGGCCCGGCGGATGCCGGTGATGTCGAGGGCCTGATTGATGGTGCCCTCGACGCCGGCGCGCAGGGCGTACTTGTTCTTCCAGGTGTCGGTTTTCTGCTCGGCGCGGGCTCGGGCGAGGTTCTCGTGGAGTTCCTCGGGCCTGAGGGTGAGCATGCGGCGCCCGGGTTTCGAGGTGGTGCACTGGTTCTGGAAGGGACAGGTGCGGCAGGTCAGGACGCTGAAGGTGATCACGATGGCGTCGGTGCCGTGTTGTTTGACGGGGTTCCAGTGGGAGCTGGTCTTCCCGGCGGGGCAGCGGACCTGTCTGGTCTTCCAGTTGATGGTGAAGGCGGTCTTGTCGAAGCCTTCGGCGGCCTTGGCCTGCGCGCAGTGGTCCAGAAGGACCGGGGTGACCATGCGGATGCCGTCCCGCATGGCATTGGTGATCAGGTCGGCCGACGGGTAGCCGGAGTCGAGGTAGTGCTCGGCCGGCTTCACTCCGTGCTTCGCGAGGCTCTGCTGGATGGGGGCGGTGGCCTTCACGTCCGGCACGGTTGCGTCGGTGGTGTGCACGTCGGTGATCAGGTTCGGCATTCTCCCGGGCCCGGCGTCGGCGTCGGGGAGGGTGGTGCAGGTTTCCGTGAGGTGGATCTTGTAGCCGCACCAGAACAGGTCCTCGCCCTTGGCCGCCCAGCGTGCGTCCGCGTCATAGGGGGAGGCCAGGCGGAGTTGGCCGGGCGGGACGCCGTCGTCGGAGTCCCGCTTCTTGATCACCTGCCGTCCTCTGGAATCGCTGCGGATGAGGTAGGTCTGCACGAGGACCTGACGCAGCAGGCGCACGGCCTCGATCTCCCTGATCCAGCCCGGAGTGTCCTTCGCCCAGGCCGCCCGGCACAAGGCGAGGGCGTCCTGGCCGAAGACCTGCGCGAGGCGGGCACGCTTGGTCTGCGAGGGAGGGATGCGCCAGCCGTCAATGCGCGGCCCGTACCGCTCGGCGAATTCCGTCACGTCGATCTGCCCGGCCAGCCAAAGTGGCGCCGCGACGGCGAGAGCCTCCAGCGCTGCCCGCACGCTCTCACCGGCCAACTCCAGGCGGTTCAAGTCCCGCACCGCACTGATCACATGAGTGGAGTCGGTGCGCTGTTTGCCCCCGGCTGCCACCAGGCCGGCGTCCTTGCAGTGCTCCAGGAGCCGGTCGAAGACCACCCGCTCCATGCCGTCACCCGCGAGACGGGTCCGGAACCTGGACAGCACGCTGGCATCGAAGCCGGTGTCCGCCAGCTCCGCCCCGAGCGCGTACTTCCAGTCAATGGCCCGCACCGCCATTGCCGCGGCCTGCCGATCCGTGAGGTCCTCCGCGAACTGCAACACCGTGACCAGCGACAACGCCCCTGGTGACAGCCCCGGCGCCCCACGCACCCCGAACGCGTCGGCGAACGGCTCGTCGACGAAGACCTCCGCGAGGTGATCCCGCACCCGTATCGCCAGGCTCCCCTTCGGGAACGCCGCCCGGGCCACCACCCTGGTCTGCTCCGGGATCTCCGGCAGCCCCACCGGCCGCATCGACATCCGTACCGCCTCCATGGCCGCACGGCAGAGAAGCGACCTCGAAGACGATTATCCCGGACCTGCACTCACCTACACAGCGAATTGCGCAGCAGAGTCACCGACAAGGGCAAAACCGCCCTGGTCATACCGCGCGACGTCGCGCAGGCGTGCGCTCAGGCCCTGACCACGGCAACCCGCGTCCTGCACAAGGACTAGCGCTCCACCCAGCACGCCGACCGCGTACCAGCCTGCGAAGTCCTCGTCGCACCACACCCCGTCCAGCCGGTCTCGCACCCACATCGCCGTGGTACCGCCCGGGTTGCTCGCCTGGGCGATCTGCGCGGTCAGAGACGGGACCTGCTCACCGGAACGGGGATGGAGGGGCAAAGGGCACCTCGGAAGCTGTATGCGATCGTTGCGAGTTGTCGCGCCGAGGTCACGGTGAGCCCGTTGACGGGAACCGTGTAGCCGAGTGCGGCAAGGACTGGTGCGGCCTCCCGGACAGTCGCGCCGATCCTGCCCTTGGTCAGGCCGGCTGCCTCGGCGAGCGGCTCCTGCGCCATGGACCAGCGCTTCTTGAGGAGGTAAACCACCAGGTGGTCGGTGGCGGAGAGACGACGGCTGCCGGCGGGGCCGGTCGACTCCCCAACTTCTGCCAGGCGAGCGACCCGGCGCACGCCGCCAAAGCCGAGCACCCGCGCCGCGGCCCCCAGCGTCAACCGCCGCTGCCGCTCATCCAGCTGCGGCAGCAAACCGAGCGGAGCAACTCACCCAGTACTGCCGTCGTCTCGTCCGTCATACCCTGATCCTAGGCCCCCAACCACCCCACCAGATCAAGGAGTTATTCTTCGGCAGCTCCCTGGAGTCGGTCGGACTGAAATCCCGTCAACCCGAAGACTGTTGAACATATACTCCATCCATTTAGTAGAGAATACGGACAGAGCTTCGAATGCCTGACGCAGGCGGTCATGACCCTCGCAAACTCCTAGTAGTGGGAGCTGGTGCCACAGGAACCATGGTCGCCATCCAGGTAGCCGAGGAGTCTGCCGGGCGGCGTCTGCGCGTAGACCTCACTCTGGTCGATCCCGGTCCTGAGACCGGACTGGGCATGGCATACGCCACCACCAACCCTCGTCATCGGCTGAACGTCCCTGCAGGGGCGATGAGCTGCTTCCCCGACCGGCCGCACCACTTCGTGCGCTGGCTTGTCCGACACCGGGACCCGAGCGCAACCGAGCGCACCTTCGCCCCCAGACGTCACTACGGCGACTACCTCGCGGCCAGCCTAGCGAACGCAGTCGAGCAGGCCGAGGGGTGGACGACCCTGCGGCGGCTTCACCTACGGGCGACAGCCTGCTCATGGCACCGCGACCACGCCGAGGTCAGGCTGACCGACGGATCCGCAGTGACCGCCCATAGCGTGGTACTCGCAACCGGACCGTTGGCCGGAATCGCTGGCTGGGCGCCGAGCGAACTGCGTGAATCGAAGCGATTCGTGGGTGACCCCTGGAAGGGCGACGCACTGGCCGAGCCATGCGCCGACGGCAGCGACGTTCTGCTGGTCGGCAGCGGCCTGACCGCTATGGACGTGGCCTTGGCTATCGAGCGCCCGGGGCGCACCGTGCACGCCCTCTCCCGCCACGGGATGTTGCCGCAAGCCCATGCAGTCACACCACTGGCGCCGGTGCCACCCACAGAGCCGCTGGCCGGACTCCCCTTGCCCCGGCTGCGTCAGGCCACCCTGCGCCACATCCAGCACGTGACGCGCGAGCAAGGCGACTGGCGCCCGGCCCTCGACGGGCTGCGCCCGCTGACGTCCGGAATATGGCGCGCGCTAAGCCAGCGGGACCGGGCCGACTTCCTACGGACCGACCAGCACATCTGGAATGTTCACCGACACCGGATGGCACCCGAGACGGCGGAGTCCGTCCAGCGGCTCCGGGCGTCCAGGCGGTTGCGTCTCCGCACGGGGGAGGTAACCGCCGTCCGCACCGAGGGTGACCTGCTCGCCGTCACGATGACCGATGGCAAGACTTTGCGGGTCGGATGGGTGGTGGACTGCACCGGGCCAGGCATGCGCACGGCTGACTCAACGGATCCGCTGATCGCGGACCTGCTCGGCTCCGGGCTGGCTCTCCCCGGCGCATTGGGGATGGGGCTCGCGACCACCCCGGCGGGGCAACTGTTGTCCAGGGACAGCCTTGGCCATTCGCTTTGGGCCCTCGGGGCCCACCGCCGTGGCGAACTCTGGGAGAGCACCGCCGTGCCGGAGATCCGAGAGCAGGCTGCGAACCTCGCCAAGGCACTCCTCGACTCCGTCCTGCCCGTGGCCGCCACGGCCGCCGCCAGGCCACGAGTCACGAGGGCTGCCAGAGAGATTACGGATATGGAGGATGTACGGACCCTCCTCGCTTCCGCCAGGCCGAGCCCGCGGTCCTGCCCTCCGGGTTCCACGGTGTGGCTGACCGGGCTACCCAGTGCCGGGAAGAGCAGCATCGCAACCGAGTCGGCCGCCAGGCTTCGTGCCGATGGCCACCGGGTCGAGGTGTTGGACGGGGACGAGATGCGCAGCTTTCTCTCGGCCGAGCTTGGCTTCAGCCGCAAGGACCGGGACACCAATGTACGCCGTATCGGCTTGGTCGCCGAGGTACTCGCGCACAACGGGTTCCTCGTGCTGGTGCCGGTGATCGCACCCTACCGGATCAGCAGGGAGTCCGTCAGGTTGCGGCACGGCCTGGGCCGCATCCCCTACCTGGAGGTTCATGTAGCGACTCCGCTAGAGCTCTGCTTGGAGCGGGACGTGAAGGGCCTGTATGCCAAGCAGGCAGCCGGTGAGCTCTCCGGCCTGACCGGGGTGGACGATCCCTACGAGGCGCCGGAGCACCCGGAGCTACGGCTGAAGACCCAGGACCGCACGGTGGCTGAGTCCGCTGCCGAACTGCTCGCATTCCTCACCAAGAAAGGTCTGGCATGACAACCGCGACCGCGAGCTCGATCGAGCAAAGCGGCGACGGCCCCTTTACGCTGTCGCACCTGGACACGCTGGAGGCCGAGGCCGTCCACATCTTCCGCGAGGTGGCCGGCGAGTTCGAGCGCCCGGTGGTCCTCTTCTCCGGCGGCAAGGACTCCATCGTCATGCTGCACCTGGCGCTGAAGGCCTTCTGGCCGGCCCCGGTGCCGTTCTCGCTGCTGCACGTCGACACCGGCCACAACTTCCCCGAGGTGCTGGCCTACCGCGACCGCACCGTCGCCCGACACGGGCTGCGGCTACACGTCGCCTCGGCGCAGGACTTCATCGACAGCGGCAGGCTGCGCGAGCGGCCGGACGGGCTGCGCAACCCGTTGCAGACCGTGCCGCTGCTGGACGGCATCGAGTCCAACCGCCTCGACGCGGTCTTCGGCGGCGGGCGGCGCGACGAGGAGAAGGCCCGCGCCAAGGAGCGGGTGTTCTCGCTCCGCGACGAGTTCGGTGCCTGGGACCCGCGCCGCCAGCGCCCCGAGCTGTGGTCGCTCTGGCCGCCACTCCCCCGGCGAGCACGTCCGCGTCTTCCCGCTGTCCAACTGGACCGAGCTGGACGTGTTGCAGTACATCGAGCGCGAGGGCATCGAACTGCCGCAGATCTACTACGCCCACGAGCGCGACGTGTTCAAGCGCGACGGAATGTGGCTGACCGCGGGCGGCTGGGGCGGCCCCAAGGCGGACGAGACCGTGGAGCGCCGCCTGGTCCGCTACCGCACCGTCGGCGACATGTCCTGCACCGGGGCCGTCGACTCGGACGCGGCCACCGTCGCCGACGTGGTGACCGAGGTCGCCGCCAGCCGGCTGACCGAACGCGGGGCCACCCGCGCCGACGACAAGGTGTCCGAGGCAGCCATGGAAGACCGCAAGCGCGAGGGGCACTTCTAGACATGTCGACCGAACTGCACCACAACGCACCGTCGTTGGAGACCGGGTCGGCCACCGCTCTGCTGCGCTTCGCCACCGCTGGAGCAGTCGATGACGGCAAGTCAACTCTGGTCGGCCGCCTACTCCATGACTCCAAGTCATTTCTGCCCGACCAGTTGCAGGCGGTGACCGACGCCTCCAACAAGCGCGGCCAGGAAGCACCCGACCTGGCGCTGCAGGTACCGCAGCACGTCCGTAGGCGCAGCCTAGGCGGCCTGGTCAACAAATGCCACACCACCACCTGACGCCACAAGAACCCGAAGTCAGAAATGAATCCTGTAGCCCAAGGCCGCCCGGCCATCGGCCGGGCGGCCCCTCCATCATCCGTGAGACTTCTGGCTACACGTCAGATGTCGCGGAAGACCTTGATCCGCGCACCGACGGAGTTGAGGCGCGAGGCCAGGTCCTCGTAGCCACGGTTGATCACGTAGACGTTGCGCAGGATGGACGTGCCCTCGGCCGCCAGCATCGCAAGGAGGAGAACCATGGCGGGACGCAGCGCCGGGGGGCACATCATCTCGGCGGAGCGCCAGCGGGTCGGACCCTCAATCAGGACCCGGTGCGGGTCCATGAGTTGGATGTGCGCGCCGACGCGGCTCAGCTCGGTCAGGTAGACCGAGCGGTTCTCGTAGACCCAGTCGTGGACCAGGGTCGAGCCGTGCGCGCAGGCCGCGATCGCGGCAAAGAAGGGCAGGTTGTCGATGTTGATGCCGGGGAACGGCATCGGGTGGATCTTGTCGACCGGCGCGATGAGCTTGGAGGGGCGGACCGTCAGGTCGACTAGGCGGGTGCGGCCGTTGGCGGCCGGGTACTCGGGGCTGCGGTCGCAGTCGAGGCCCATCTCGTCGAGGACGGCGAGTTCGATCTCGATGAACTCGATCGGGACCCGGCAGATCGTCAGCTCGGAGTTGGTGACTACGGCTGCGGTCAGCAGGCTCATCGCCTCCACCGGGTCCTCGGAGGGGGCGTAGTCCACGTCGGCGTCGATGACCGCGCGTCCGTGGACCCTCAGGGTGGTGGTGCCGATGCCGTCCACCTGCACGCCCAAGTGCTCCAGAAAGAAGCAGAGGTCCTGCACCATGTAGTTCGCGCTGGCGTTGCGGATGACGGTGGTGCCGGGGTGGCGGGCGGCGGCGAGCAGGACGTTCTCGGTCACCGTGTCCCCGCGCTCGGTGAGCACGATCGGGCGCTGCGGGGACACCTCGCGGTCCACCGTGGCCCGGTAGGTGCCGGTGGTGGCGCTGACATGGAGTCCGAACTGACGCAGAGCCGACAGGTGTGGCTGGACCGTACGGGTTCCCAGGTCGCAGCCGCCCGCGTAGGGGATCTCGAAGCGGTCGGCACGGTGCAGCAGCGGGCCGAGGAACATCAGGATGCTGCGGGTGCGCCGCGCGGCGTCCTCGTCCATGGCTGAGAGGTCGAGCGAAGCCGGAGGAGTGATCTCCAGGTCGGTGCCGTTGTTGATCCAACGGTGGCGCACACCGATGCTGGCGAGGACCTCCAGCAGGCGGTACACCTCTTCGATCCTCGCCGCACGACGCAAGGTGGTGCGACCGGTCGTCAGCAGTGAGGCACAGAGCAGGGCCACGCAGGCGTTCTTACTGGTACGCACCTCGATACTGCCGGAGAGGGTGCGTCCGCCGACCACGCGGAGGTTCATCGGGCCGGCGACTCCCAGCGACACGATCTCGCTGTCGAGCGCTTCGCCGATGCGGGCGACCAGGTCCAAGCCGATGTTCTGGCCGCCCGACTCGATACGGGCCACAGCACTCTGGGTGGTGCCGAGGGCGACGGCAAGCTGGGTCTGGGTCCACCCCTTGTGGGTACGGGCGCTACGAACGAGTTTGCCGATGCGGGAAAGGTAGTCTTCGGTCACTGCGTGAACATATCTCACTTGTGAGATATGGCGCATCTTGGCTGGCTGAGCGGGTGTTCGGCCAGCCAAGTGCGTCATCCCACCGGCGATGGGTCCTTCACGCCTTGGAGAGCCGTGCCGATGAACTCCTCCAGTGGCAGCCCGGCGGACTCCGGGCCCAGCGCGCTGATGAAGGCGGCCAGGCGGGCGATCATGGCCTGGACCTGCTGTTCGGCCACGTAGCCGTCGTTGTAGATCGCCTGGACGGTTGGCCTCTCCCCGCCGGCAACCATCAGTCTGAGGGTCTGCTCCCGGTAACCGCGCCAACGGTTCGACAGGAAGTGGGAGTCCACGAACTCGGCCGTCACTCCGTCGCTCAGCCCCTGGACCGCGCCGCGGCGCGGCGCCCCGAAGACCGGGTCAATCTGGTTGTACAGCAGACTGATCCCGGAAACGGCGTCGTGTTCCCGCAGGAGACCCGCGAATAGCCGGGACGAGTAGGGCGCCCGCGACCGTCGCACCGCGTCGAACGAGGCGGCGGTGACCTTGCGCAGCAGTCCGGCCACGTCACAGTCGCGCAGACCCTCGACCAGGAGCGGCACCCGCCGATGGAACACGCCGACTAGCGGTCGGACCGAGAACGTGTCCCGCCCGGAATAGATGAACGACAGTCCGACCGAGTCCCCCTCCCCGAGCGACCAGGCCGCGAGCACCAGGCAGGCCAGCGGCACAGCGTTGGCCGAGACGCCGAGGGCGTCGGCGAGCTGCCGCGACCGCGCCAGGTGATCGGGGTCGATCGGAGCGGTCAGGTCGCCCCGCCCGAGTCCGGGTTGCGACGGCACGGTAGCGGGCAACCCGTTGTCGGCCACGGCGAACCGGCTCGCGATTGTGCTCCAGTGACGCCCCAGGGCCCGGCTACGCGACTCCGAAACCCGCTGCTGGTCCTGGACGTGGTCCGTGTAGCTGCGGGCGAGGTGGGGGAGCACCGGCCGCTGGCCTCGACCCAGCGCTCGGTAGCTGCGCCAGAGCTCCCAGTTGAAGAGGTAGGAGCCCCAGCCGTCAGTGGCCAGGTGGTCCAGCAGTCCGACCACCAGCGAACCCTGGCCATCCAGCGGCAGCACGTGCAACTCGAGCGGACCCTCGCCTTCTAGGTCGAGCTCGCCGGCGATCAGCCCATCGAGCGCGTCAGGGAGCGCGGACGCCCCGCACACGACGTCGTGCATCCGTATCGGCACAGGGTCGCCGGGGTCGCGGAACACCTGCCCAAAGCCGTCCCCGAGTGGGCGCAGGCGCATCCGCAGCGGCTGGTGTCTGCCCGCAACGTGGGCCGCGGCGGTAGCGAGCAGGTCGACGTCGAGCGGGCCGTCCAGACGCACGCAGACAGGGATCGCACCGTAGCCTCGTCGGCCGAGGCTCAGGTAGTCGTACTGCTCGGAGGAGAGCGGCAGGACGGTGGCGGTCGTCACGGAGTCGGCTCCCATATGACACCGTGGCGCTCGCCCAGTTCGGCCAGCGTCTCGTCGTCGGGCATCCGTGCGGTCCCCGCGTCGATGGCCTCGCGCACGAGCTCCTCGATGTCGGAGACCCGGTCGATGCCGGTGGCATTGTCCATCACCATGTCCTCCATCGCGAACAGGTCCTCCAGGGTGAAGGCGAGTTCAACTAGGGCTAGGGAGTGGAAGCCCAGGTCACCCACCAAGCGGTCGGTGGGGCTGGGGGAGTCGAGGGGCTGGGGAGCCATCAGGCCGACCACCTGGCACAGGAGGCGGGAGAGGTCTGCGGGGTCAGTCTCAGTCATCAGGAGGTCGTCACTTTCGCATCGTCGGTTCACTGGGGGAAAGGTCGCTCTGGTCCTGCGCCTCCTGCGGTCCCTCACCCATTGCCAGGTCGTCCAGCAGGAGGTTCATCTCTGGGTCGGCCATGTCCAGGCTGGCGGAGATGATCTCGCGCATCATCTCGTCGGTGCCGCCTCCGATCCGGGTCAGCCGCATGTCCCGGTAGAGCCGTTCGACAGGGTAGGCATCGGTGTAGCCCCGCGCTCCGAGGACCTGCAGGGCCACGTCGACCGCGGCCGCGCAGTTCCGCGAACCCACCAACTTGGCCGCCGCTACAAGGTGGTGGGTCGGCTGCCCGCCACGGGCCGGGCGGCACGCGATGTCCAACAATGCCGCTGAGGCCTCGACACCGGACCAGGCGTCGGCCAACTGGTGCCGCAGAGCCTGGTGGTCGTAGAGCCTCTTGCCGAACTGGGTACGCCTGCGCATGTGCGCCGCCGCCAGGCGCAGCGCGTGGCGGGCGCCGGCAACAAGGCCGCTGACTGCGGCGATCCGCTCGAAGTCCAGAACCTTGAGCAGGGTCAGCAGGCCGGTGCCCGGACGGCCGACCACGTCCTCGATGCCGAGTCGCACGTCCAGTTCCAGCCCGCCGGTGTCAGCCGAGCGCACTCCGAGCGTCGTGAAGAAACCCGCTATCCTCACCCCCGGCCGGTCCAGGGGGACCAGGAACAGCGTGCAGGCGTTGCTCGCAGCCCCGGTCCTGGCGACGACCAGGGCGTGGGTGGCCCGGCCAACGTTGGTGGTGTAACGCTTCGTGCCGGTGAGGTGCCAACCGTCCGTGGTGCGCACCGCCTGGGTCGACATCCCCGCCACATCCGAGCCGCCACCGGGCTCGGTGATCGCAGCGCACCCGATCGCGATGCCGTCCAAGGCCTGCTCCAGTGTGTCGCCGTGGCGGTCGCCGTAGCCGTGCAAGACATGCACGAAGACCTCGCTGTGCAGGGACACCGCCAGCGCCGCACCGCCGTTGTGCACGGCAAGCTCCTCAGTCAGCACGCGGGCCAACGGCAGCCCCGGCGCGGCTCCGTGCTGCCAGCGCTCGCGGAACACCCCGGCCGCGCCTAGCGCCCGGAAGAACTCCCTGGGGATGTGGCCCTCCTGCTCCCACTCCCCCATCTGCGGGATGTACGGACGTACGACCCTGGCCACGCGGGCCCGGAACGCTTCGACCACGTCCGCCGGAACCCCTGGTCGGGCCGGGATAGGTTTCAGGGGGCTCAACGTGACTCCAGGTGTGCTCGCACGGACGGGGAGGACCAGACGGCCTGCCGGGCGGTCTCCGGCGAGACCAGGGACTGCCACGCGCTGCGCCGCCTGGGTTTGCCGCTGCTCGTCCGCTGGATCTCGGCAGGCCGGACCGAGAGCACCATCACGTCGATGCCCGGGTAGGCCTCGGTCACGGTGCGACCGATCGTCTCCGCCTGCCCGACCAGCGGCGTGTTCACCAGGACGACCGCCGTGCCGTGCCCGAGCAGCGAGCCGAGGAGTACCACCGGCCGCTGCCCGGACCCGATGGACCTGGCCAGGAGCTCTTCGATGTCCTCGGCGAACAACCAGCGGCCCAGCAACTTGACCCCGTCGCCGAACCTGCCGATGACGAACAGCTCCCCGTCGAGGAGGAACCCCGCGTCCCCTGTGCGCAGCACGCCGTGGAAATCCACCGTGCCCTCCGCGCTCCCTCCGACGGCGGTCAGATACCCCTGGGCCACCGAGTCCCCCCTGACCTCGATCTCTCCGACCACGCCCGCTGCGACCGGCTTGCCCTCGTCGTCAATGACGGCCAACTGGACGCCTGGCACGGGCCGCCCACAACCGACGACACTGATGCCGACGCCCTCCTCGGTCAGGACCGGGGTGCTCCCAGGCTGGAGCGAGCCCGGTACCACCTCCACGGTGCGGACTTCGTCGTCCGGACTGGACCCGGTGACCGCCAGGGTCGCCTCGGCCATGCCGTAGGCGGGGAGCAGTGCCTTCGACCGAAAACCGAATGGCCCGAGCAGCCGGTTCCAGGCGTCCAGCACCTGGCTGTCCACCCGCTCCGCACCGACAACCAGTCCCCGCCAGCCGGAGAAATCCAGACCGGTCAGGTCCTTGGGCCGGACCCTCCGCAGCACCTGCGCCAACCCGAAGCTCGGTGAGATACCGATAGTCGCGCCCTCAGCGCCGAAGCAGCGCAGCCAGCGGGACGGAGAGCGGATGAACTGCTCGGGACGGGACATCAGAACATCGACTCCGAGGCTGGCCGGAGCGACCAGGCCGCCAACCAGGCCCATGTCGTGATGGAGCGGCAGCCAGGTGGCGAGGGCGTCCCGCTCCACGTTGACCTGGAGCCAGTCGACGAAGGCGGCGATGTTGCTCTCGACAGCGGCGCGCGGTACCCGCACTGCGCGTGGGGCGCCCGAGGAGCCGGAGCTGAACTGCAGGAAGGCGTTGACCGCCGACACCGGCGACCCAGCCAGTTCCTCGCCGCCGTCGGCCGCCGCGGCGACCAGCGGACAGGCGGCGGCCTGAAGCAGGCCGCCGACGGCCTCCCCGCTGTCGGGGTCGGCGACGGCGGCCTTGGGGCGGGCCACCTCCAGGACCCGTGCTATGTGGGCCTGGTACTCCGCCAGGTCGCGGGACCTGCCGTGAGGCGTGAGCGGCACGGGGACCGCGCCGAGCAGCATGCTGCCGAAGAAGGCGGCTACGAATTCGGGGCCGTTGGGCAGGATGACCAGTACTGGGTCGTCAGCGACCACTCCGGCGGCGCGGAGCCGCGAGGCGGAGCGCCGCGCGGAGGCAGCGAGCTCCTGGTAGGACTGGAACACCCAGGCGCCGTCGGTGCCGGAGAAGCGGATCCCGCGGTCGGTCGCCGGCGAGTCCAGCCAACCGAGCAGCGAGTATCCGGTGCTGCTGAGAGATGCGCTCACTACGTGCCCACCTTTCTGAGCAAGGAGAGCTGGTCCAGGTGCGCCCGTACACCGGGCGTGAGCAGGCCCAGGCGGCCGAGACTAGAGACGACCTTGGAGAACAGCAGTCGGCGGAATTGGCGCATGAGCGGGTCCTCAGCCGCGAAGGCGGTGCCTGCCGCGAGGTCGATGCCCATCCGGTCCCAGATCTCCGGAAGCAGGAACCGGCGGGACATCAGCAGTGCCGCCTCCTTGGTGAACTCCTCGCGCTCCGCTCGCTCCGCGCTGCTGAGCTGGTCGTAGTACCCCTCCAACGCGACCATCCCGAAGGCCACATGCCGGGCCTCGTCCCTGGCCACGTATTCGGTGATCTGCAGGATGACCGGATCGGAGAAGCTCGCATTGCCGAGCCTGAACGCGGCGAGGGCCAAGCCCTCGACGATGATCTGCATGCCCAGGTAGATCATGTCCCAGCGGCTCTCGGACATGATGTTCGACAGCAGTGACTTCAGCCCTGAGTTGATGGCGTAAGAGGAGCCGAGCTTGTCCAGGTATCTCGCGTAGGCCTCGACATGCCTCGCCTCGTCCACCACCTGGGTCGCCGCGTAGAACTTCGACTCCAGATCGGGGACGGTCTCGACCAGCCGCGCGGTGGCAGTGAGGGCGCCCTGCTCCCCATGTAGGAACTGGCTGGTCATCCAGGACTGGAACTCCCAGCGGAACTGGTTCCAGAGGTGGGGCGGCACCGGGCTTTGCGCCGACCTGCGGAACGGGAGTCCGGCACCATCTACCGAATCCGGCAGCGGGGCTCCGAACTCCAGCTCCGGTGACCAGTCGATGTCGGTGGCGGCGTTCCATTGGGATGCCTTCCCCTTTTCGTACAGTCTGCTGAGGCGGTCGTCCTTTCTGCTGTAGTCCCAGGTCAGCCTCGCGGCGACTGTCGCATCGACTGTTAGTCCGGCCGCGGTGTCAGCCACAGGGCTCCTTCGAAATGGAAATGGTCGGCGTGGGCGGCCGCATTGCAGCTGGGGAACCTGCCGAGGCCTGGTCGGTTGCGGCCCACAAACGCGCGTACGGCCCGTCGGCCTCCAAGAGCTCCTGGTGGCAGCCGTCCTCGACGATGAGTCCGCCTTCCAGGACCAGCACCCGGTCCGCGCGGGCCGCGGTCTGCAGGCGGTGCGTGACGATGAGGGTCGTACGTCGCCGGGTGAGCGCCTCAGTTGCGGCAGTCACCTTGGCCTCCGTCGCCGGGTCGAGGGCGGCGGCGGCCTCGTCGAGCAGCAGGATGTCCGGGTCGACCAGCTGGGCCCGGGCCAGGGCGAGGAGCTGCCGCTGGCCTGCCGAGAGGTTGCGGCCTTGGGCCGTCAGGGCGTGGCCGTAGCCGCCCTTGAGCGCCGTGATCATCACATCGGCGCCTACCGCACGCGCTGCCGCCTCGACCTCCACGTCGGACGCCGAGGGACGGCCGTAGGCGATCGCCTCCCGGACCGTGCCCGCGAAGAGGTACGCCTCCTGCGGCACCAGTCCCAGCCGCCGCCGGTACGCCGTCAGGTCGTACGCGCGGATATCGGTGCCGTCCACCAGGACCGCACCGTCGGTCGCGTCGTAGAACCGGGCAAGCAGTTTCACCAGGGTGGACTTGCCGGCGCCGCTCTCCCCGACGAGGGCCACGGTCTGCCCGGCCGGGATCTGGATCGAGACGCCAGCGAGCGCCTCGGGGGCGTCGTCGGCGTACCGGAACCGAACGTCTTCCAGCTCGATGGCCCCGGAGAGGGCCGGCACCGGAAGCGCGTCGGGAGACTGCACGGTGCGGACCGGGGTCCGCAGCAGCGCCGCGATCCGCTCGAGGCCTACAGCGGCCTGTTGATATCCGTCGAAGACCTGCGAGATCTGGGTGAGCGGTGCGGAGAAGAGATCCAGGTACAGGAGGAAGGCGATCAGCGCGCCGCCGGTCAGCGCGCCGGATCCCACCTGTGCCGCTCCGACGAGCAGGACCAGGGCGGCAGCGATGTCCACCAGCGCCGTAACGAAGGGGAAGTAGAGCGCAATGTACTTCTGGGCCTGCAGGCGGGCGCTGCGGTACTCGCCGCTGCGCTCGGTGAACCGTCGGGCGTTGCGCCCCTCCCTCCGGTACGCCTGGGTGACGCGCAGCCCCGCCATACTTTCCTGCAGGTCGGCGTTGACCACGCTGACCTTCTCTCGGGCGGTCCGGTACGCCTTGGCGGACTTAGCCCTGAAAACCACGGTTGCGACGACGAAGAACGGCAGTACTGATAGCACCACCATCCCGAGCCGGACGTCGATCAGTACGAGCGCGATCAGCACACCCGGCAGCGTCAACGCACTGACCACCATGGTCACCAGGCCCGACTGCAGGAAGGTGGACAGCGAGTCCACATCGGTCGTCAGCCGACTCATGATACGTCCCGAGCTTTCCCGATCGTAAAAGTCGAGCCCGAGGCGCTGCAGGTGCGCGAACACCCGGAGCCGCAGGCTGTAGAGCATCCGCTCCCCGGTGCGGCCGAGGACGCGGGTCTCCGCGATGCCAACCGCCCAGTCCGCGACGACGATGGCCACGCCGATCAGCGAGACCGAGACGATGACCCCGAACGTCCTGGTCTGCACGCCCTGGTCGATGCCGCGTCGAACCAGCGCGGGTAGGGCCAGGCCAGCCGCCGTGTCGAGGGTCACCAGAAGCAGGCACAGCCCCAGCACTGCGCGGAACGGGCGGAGCAGGACCCGCAGCCCGAAGGCGGCCTCCGTGGTATCGGCCCCGGCGGCGAGCAGGCGTGGCAGATCGGTTCCGTCGGGCGTGCTGTGCCCAGCGGCCTTCGGGCGGGGGCCGTGCGCGACCGGCGCCGGGTTACCGGCGGCCGGGGGCCGTGCGCCGCGCGCGCGGCCGCCCGCGGGAGACTGACGGAGATCTCCTGCCTCGACTCCCTCAGCGTCCTCCCCCGGGCCGGACAGCAACTGCCGGTAGAGCGCACACCGCTCGCTGAGTTCCTCGTGCGTGCCGAGGTCCACCACGCTGCCCCCGCCGAGCACCGCGATCCGGTCAGCGAGGGCCAGGGTGGACCTGCGGCGGGCGATCAGCAGAGTGGCCCGGTCCGCGATCACCCTGCGCAGCGTCGCGTGGATCTCGGCCTCCACCCCGGCATCCATCGCGGACGTGGCATCGTCGAGGAGCAGGATGGGCGGATCGGTGAGCAGCGCCCGTGCGAGCGCGATGCGCTGGCGTTGGCCGCCCGACAGGGTGAGCCCTCCCTCACCTACGACCGTGTCGTAGCCGTTCGGCAGCTCCTCGATGAAGCGGTGCGCCTCCGCCGCCCTCGCGGCGGCCACCACTTGGGCGTGCGAGGCGCTGGGCCAGCCGTAGGCGATGTTGGCCCGGATCGTCTCCGAGAACAGGAAGTCGCCCTCCCCGACCAGGCCGATCGCCGCTCGCACCGAGTCGAGCGTCAGGTCGCGCACATCGTGTCCGCCGATGCGGACGGAACCTGCGGTGGCGTCGTAGAAGCGCGGCAGCAGAAGGGAGATGGTGGACTTGCCGCAGCCGGAGGCACCGACGACGGCCAGCGTCTCGCCCCGTCGCACCTGTAGCGAGAGGCCGTTCAGCACAGGCTGGGACGGCACATATCCGAACACCACGTCCCGCAGTTCCAGGTCCCACGCCTCGGTCAACGTCTCCGCGTCGGGGCTCTCCAGCACGACGGGCTTGGCGTCGATGACCTCGAACACCCGGATCACGCTGACCCGGGCCTGCTGACCGAGGGTCAGGAAGCCTGCCAGCATCCGCACCGGACCGGCGATCTGGATCAGAAAGGCAGAGAAGGCGAGAAAGGTGCCCAGGCTGATCTCGCCCCGCGCCGCGAGCCATCCGCCCAGGGCCAGCACCCCCATCTGGCCCAGCGCCGGGATCGCCTCCAGCGCGGGGGTGAAGCGCGCGTTGATCCGCACCGCCGACAGCCTGGCGGCCATCAGGTTTCGTCCGGCCCGCTCGAACTTCTCCAGTTCCTGGAGCTCCTGCCCGAACCCCTTGACCACCCGCACACCGGTGACGGCCGCTTCCACCACACCGGCGACGGCGGCGGCTCCTTGCTGTGCTTCCCGCGTGGCCGGGAGGAGCTTCCTGCGGGACAGCGTGGCCACCGTCAGCAGCCCCGGCCCGACCACGAGGGCAACCAGACTGAGCAGCGGTGACAGGAACAGCATGAAGGTCCAGGACAGCACGAGCAGCAGCAGATTGCCCGTCAGGATGGGCAGCATCGCCACCAACCCCTGCACCACGGTGAGGTCGTTGGTGGACCGGCTGACGATCTGTCCCGCCTGGATCTCGTCCTGTCCGGCGCCGTCGAGCTGCGAGAGGGCCTCGAACAGCCGGGTGCGCAGATCGTGCTGCACATCGAGCGCGAGCCGGCCTCCTGAGTACCGACGCAGCGAGGTGGCGGCGAAGTTCACGGTGGCCAGGGCGATCAGCACAAGCCCCCAGTCCGTCAGCGACCCTCGGTGCGACAAGACGGTGTCGTCGATGACGGTGCGCTGGACCAGGGGCGTCACGGCGCTGACGGCCATGCCGACGAGCGACCCAGTGAACGCGGCCGCCATGGTCCGCGGATGCCTCGCGCAGTGGCGGACGAGGCGCCGCAGCCACTGCTCGGAGCTGGCCTGCTCGTTTGCCGCGGGGATCCCGGCCCTGCAGCTTTGGGAGGCCACGCCGACAGCAGGGCTGGCGGTTCCGGTCACTGCTCCCCTCCTCCGGACAGGCGCGGCAGCGGCGATGCGAGGCCCCGGACCGGACGGGTGGAGATGTCCGTCGCGTTGAGCAGCAGTCGGCCGAACCGCGTGGTGATGCGTTCCATCATGGCCTCGGGGAAGCGCCCCTCCTCGTAAACGACTTGGACGTCGACCTCGCCGGAGCTACTGACGACGCGGACCTCCAGGCGGCCGCGTGGACCGACCCCGCCCAGTTCCGGCTCCTTCCGCAGGTTGGCGTCATTCACCACCGTGACGCCGTCTAGATCCCACTCCCTGGTCGCGGACTCCTGGTGCCGAACCAGGATGCTGGGCGCGTGGACCCGCCCGTCCAACCCCTCGGGTGACAGTGACTGGCGGACGAGCCGCCCCGGCACGCGCGCGAGCCTGATCGCGTCGAGCCAGGACGTGTGACCATGTGACAGGACGTCGAGCAGGCTGTCGTCCGGATGCACCGCAAGCGGGACGACGACGGTGTTGGAGAGCCATCCGACGACGTTCTCCAGGTCGGGATCCTGGCGGTTGGCCGTGTGGCTGATCACAGGCACAGCGTCGGTGGGGAGTTCAAGTCGCACCACGGCGGCGAACAGGGCGGAGACCAGCATCAGGTCGGTGAGCCGGGTGCCGCTGGCGCGCCTGAGCAGGCGCAGGTTTTTCCGTTCGACCGGCAGGGTCGTGACGCGGGTCCGGCCCACCGGGAAGTCGCTGAGCGGGGCGGCGACCGGCAGGTCGAGGTGGCCGTAGGGGCTGACGCCGGAGAGGAGGGCGGCCAACTCGGACAGCTCCCGGGCGAAGGTGCCATCCATGAGGCTTCTGCGCTCCGCTGCGGCCATGGCTGCGGGTTCGCTCGTCGCGGGCAGCGCCGGGGAGTCGCCCCTGGCAGCTGCCTGGTAGCTCTGGAAGAAGTGCCTGGCGACCACCCGCATGGACCACTCGTCTGCCGCCAGGTGGTCCACGACCAGCACCACCTTGTGCTGGTCCTGGGCGGTGCGCAGCAGCAGCGCGCGGATGAGCGGCTTTCCGGCGCCGATGTCGAACGGTGGTGCGACAAAGGACTTGACGAGCTCTTCGGTCCGGGACGTGGTCAGCGCGTCGTTGGTGCCGCTGGTCTCTGTGCTGACGGACACCCCGCTGTCGCAGAGCTCGGGGGTGCAGGGCAGCACGCGCTGCCGCCACTCACTGTCCTCCTGGTAGAAATTTGTGCGCAGCGCGGGATGGGCCTCGATCAACGCACCGACGGCGGCTTGGAACGACGCCTCGTCGACGAGGCCGAGCAGGGTGAAGGTCAGGCTCAGGTTGGCCTGACGAACCCTGCTCGGGTCCGCCAGGAGTCGGGCCTCCTGTGCGAGGGAGACGGGCGCGGAGGCCGAGTCGGGAGGAGCGGTCATGGAAACCCCAGAGAGCGGTTGTTCCGGGCAGGGAGGTGTCGTCGGCGGTCAGGAGGAAGGGCCGGGTTCACCGGCCGCGATGGTGAGCCCCAGCAGACGGGGGATGGCCCCCCGGGTCACCAGGGACTGTGACGACCTCCGGTGGCGGTCCTCCCCGTAGCGGCGGCGGCGGGTGTCGACGCGGTCCAGCAGGTTCTGCTCCGAGGTGAGGCGCAGCTGGCGGGTCACTGTCGTCGCCGCAGTCAGCGGGACTCCGTCGCGCTCCAGACGCAGGCGCAGCCGGCCCACTTGGTCGTCGAGGCGCAGCAGCGCCCCGCGGAGGCGGAGGTCCGGTCGCGGCTCGGTCGCGGGCCGGTAGCCTTCCACTGCCAGGGCGGGCCCCAGTCGGCGCTCGACCAGCGAGATGTCGAGTGGGCTCATGGTGGAGCGCCACGCGTCGGCACGTTCCGGGTACGTCGTCACGGGCTCGGCCAACTCTCCTTCCGCTCCGGCAAAGCCGAGGATTCTGCCGACCGTGCCGACGGGGTCGACGACGAGGTCCTCGTAGCGGATGACCAGGAGGTCAACGGGATCGATGAGCGTCGCGAGCCGCTCGCGCTGGCGTAGGCACAGCATCCACTGTTCGGCGGCGCACCAGGCGTTCGCCGCCCATCCCCGCTGCATCGCCGAGTTGACGACGGCACGCGGGTCGCGGTTCAGGTAGACGTAGCGCGCCTTCGGCCACAGCCTTGGTAGTTGGTCGAAGTCCTGGTGGACAGTCGCCCCGACCACCCGCGCGTCGGCGTCACGGCGCATTGACTGGTCTATGAAGGATCGGACCGTGTCGGGGAAGTCCAGTTCCTCGGGGAACACATTGCCGTGCTGGAGGTAGCGTCGCGACCGGAGCAACTGGCGCCGGTAGGGTTCCAGTTGCGGCCAGCGCTCCGAGCCAGCCACGGCCATCAGCCGGGCGGCGATGTCGATTTCTGTATGGCGTGGCAGGCAGACCTGTGGATGACCACCCACCAGCTCTCGCAGCAGGGTCGACCCGCTGCGCTGGGGGCCGATCAGGAACACTGGACGCTCGGCACCCCCGGCAGGGGAAAGGGCCTGCTCAGTCATGGTATTCATCCTTCGTGTCGGGAACCGTCCGCCCGGCGCGCGGGTCGAAGCCAGCCCGGACGAGTGCGACGAACGGGTCAAAACCGCCAGCCAAAAGTATCTGCATCGGTGGACTGTCGAGTGGCATCGGCTCGCTGCGCAGTGTTCGCTCCGTGGTCTCGTTGCCGACCGTCCCGGCGACGACGTCCAGGACGAGCCTGTCTCCCTCGGAGACGAGGTCCGATACACCCGGACAGTCCATCACCGGGAGCGCCGCGTTGACGGCGTTGCGGAAGAAGGCCCGGGAGACGGAGTCGGCGACCACCGCGCCGATGCCGAGCTTCCGCAGCAGTTGGGCGCCGTTCCGCCCGGACCCACAGCCGAAGTTTCGACCGGCCACGATAAGGTCGCCCGGCTCGACCAGCATGGCCCAGCCGGGTCGCACCGCCTCGAAGCACCAGAGATGGGCTGGGCGTCCCTCGTCGTTCCCCGCCAGCACCTGTGCTCCGGGCATCATCAGATCAGTGCTGATGTGATCCCCGAAACACCACGCTCGACCCGCCCTGATCAGACTGTCCTGCCGGTCCTGCGGCAGCCGTGTGCTCACTCTCGTCCTCACTGCTCTGCTCACATGAAGTTACGGGGATCCGCGATGTACCCGGCGACCGCCGAGGCCGCCACGACGGCCGGGTTCGCCAGGTAGACGAAGGCTTTGGAGCTGCCCTGACGGCCCTGGAAGTTCCGGTTGGTAGAGGAGATGGTCACCTCTCCGTCACCCATCACCCCCATGTGGCCGCCGAAGCACGGCCCGCAGGTGGAGTGCTCGATGTTCGCCCCGGCCTCGGCGAAGTCCTCCCACAGCCCGGCCAGCAGCACCTCCTTCCACACGTGCTGCGAGGCCGGGCTGCAAAGCAGGCGTACATCCGGGTGGACCCGGCGTCCGCGCAAGATCCGTGCAGCGATCGCGTAGTCCTCCAGCCGCCCATTGGTGCACGACCCGATGAACGCCTGGTCGACGCTTATGCGCTCGGACTCGATCTCGGAGATGGTGGACACATTGCCCGGATCGTGCGGGCGGGCGACCAGCGGTTCCAATGAGTTCACATCGACGGTGAGAATGCGCTCGTACGAGGCGTCGGCGTCCGGGCTGACGGGCGTGAACTCACGGTCGATCCGGCCGCCGAGGAACTCCGCTGTCTTCTCGTCGTACTCGAAGAGGCAGAACTTGGCACCCAGTTCGACGCCCATGTTGGCGATGGTCCACCGGCTGCTGAGGCTCATCTGCGTGACGGCCGGGCCGCTCACCTCCAGGGAGCGGTAGAGGGCTACATCGGTCCCATACCGGCCGGCGAGGTGAAGCGCGACATCCTTGCCAAATACGACCGGCGATGGCGGCCAGTCGCCCTCCAGGACGACCTTGATGCTGGGCGGTACCCTGAACCAGTTCATGCCGAAGATGTGAGCGAAGGCGGCGTCCGCGTTGGCACTGGTCACCGCCGCATTGAAGACCCCGCCACTGGTCGCGTGGGAGTCACGCATCGCGACTAGCTCCCCGGGCGCGAACATGCCGTTCTCGGCGAAGACCTGATGCAGGATGCCGTGGCGCCCGTACTCGAAGTAGTTCCGTACCCCCAGCTCCTTGGCTGCCTGACGGCGGCGGACCATGAAGTTCGCCCGTGCCACGGTCGGCGGAGGAGCCAGGTGGTCCTCCACATAGTAGGTGCGCTCGGGATTGTGCAGTTCGGTCACACCCAGCCGGTCGAACACGTCCAACGGCAGCCCAGAGGCAGCGTCGACATCGCACCAGAGGTACTCGCCGGGAGAGACCTCGGATCGGCTGGCATGGCGGGCGAGGATCTTCTCGGCCATGGTCATACCCATCCGGTGGCACCCGCCCTCTCCGGCCGCAGTCCCTGCTCCAGGTAGACGCCCAACAACGGGTCGACGGCGGAGGTCACCCGGACTGCGAGGCCGCCTGGAAGGTACCGGGCGAGGTCTTCGGGTGCCACGAAGCACCAGGTGCTGAGTTCGTCAGGAGGGAGCCGCAGTTCTGCGGCGGCCTCCTCGGGCAGGATGCCCCCGTCGAAGACAAACACCACGATCTCTTCCTTCCCGGGGCATGGGCCCCGCCAGTCGAGGGCGATCAACTCACCTATCGGGGCCGAGACTCCCAGCTCCTCCCGGATCTCCCGGGCGCAGCACATGAGCGGCGACTCGTCCGCCTCTACGACACCGCCGGGGATCTCCCACCCCTCCTTGTATATTGGCTTCACCAGCAGAATCCATCCCCGGTGATCGCGGATGACGGCCCCCGCTGCCATTCGTTTAGCGGGCTGCTTCTCGGCTCCGGCGGCATCCGTGCCGACCCCCGAGCGCGGTGTCACAGGCCCTCGATCCAACCGCCGTGCGAGCCTGCGAGCAGCAGTGATGCCGTGCCGGAGGCAGAGGTCAGGCGGAGTTGCGCGTACGACCCGCCGGTCGGCCCGTGCTGAGGTGCCGTCAACGGGCCGCCCGGACGGCCCTCCAGGGCCAGCTTGACGCACCGTCCGTCGGCAATCTGCGGCGCGAGGACCGCGTCCACCGCGCGCACGGTCTCGGCTGGGAACTGTCCCACCGCGTGGGAGTTGATGACGCAGACCACCCCGTCCTCGGGCAGCGATGCCAGCACCTCGGGCAGCACGTCCGCGGCGTCGCCGCTCCGGATCTCCGGCGGGCGCTGTGAGGCCAGTTCAGCCACCGAACGGATGAACACGCGGCGGTCTCGCTCCTCCGGCCAGACATAGCTCTCCAGCATGAGCCGGTCCTCCGGTCGGGTTACGTCCAGCGGGGTCAGGTCGATGCCGACCTTCTGGCCGATATCCGGCAGGCTGGTCGGCATCTCCCGTTCCCGCCAGTTCCACAGCTTCACTGGGAGGGGTGGCACCGGTACCCCCCTGGGCTCCGTGCGGGGGCGGACTACGGACCGACGCCCGTCATCCGCCTCGAAGGAGTACTCAAGCAGGTCGAGGACGAGCAGCAGACCGGCGCTGGCACCCAGATCGACGAGGTGGATCGGGCCCTTGCAGAGCTGCTCCACCTCCAGGAGCCCGATCAGCAGTGCGGCGCAGCGGCCAGGTTCGTTGGTCTGAAGACGGGTCGACCCCACCTGCTCGCCTAGTTCAGCCGCGCGAGTACGGCAGAAGTCACCGAACAGGGCCACCAGCGCGTCGGTACCCGGTGCGTCCAGCCCTTCGTCGAAGAGTGGAAGCAGTGGGACATAGCCTTCGCTCCTCACCAGATACTGAACCGCGGCGAGGAAGAGGTCCGGAGCGATCCTGCCCCACGGGGCCGCCTTGGCCGCGATGCCGATGAGGTCGTCGTCCCCGGCCGTGTGCGCGGCGAGAGCCGCGTAGGTCGGCGAGTAGGCCGCTGCCTTGCCCTCGACGAACTGGTTGAAGAAGAAGCGTGTTACCTCGATGGCGCTGTTCTGTTCCAAGGTCGGATCTCTCAGGAGAGGGGCCACGCGAACTAGGGCCGGTTCAGCTGGGATTGTCGGAACCGGGATCGGCTATGGCCGTGCGGAGGACTGACGACTGCTGCGCGATCCGCGCGTTGGCCTCGATCGCGGTCAGGTCCTGCACAGCACGCTCAAGCGACTTGGCGAACACGACGATCCCGTGCCGGTACATAGTAAAGGCCAGTCCGTGCGCTGTGAGTTCATCTGTGCGCGAGGCCAGTACATCCACCGCCTTGGACGCCACCCATTCGCCGACCGCGGCGACTTCGGGACGAGGCAGCATGGCCGCCGGCATTTCCACCGGCCAGGGCTGCTCCTTGAACCGCCGCTTCAGTTCCTGGTCGTCACACCTGATGCACGGCACATCGCCGTAACGGTCGAAGCTGGTGATGGCCGACGGGATCGACACGCCGAGCGCCGCGTAGGTCAGGCTCCAGGGCGAGTGGCTATGGACGATGGCATTGGCGTCCGGGAAGGCCCTCAGTAGCATCAGGCACTGCAGCGTCGAGGCCGCCGACGTGTACTGGCCGCGCTCCACAACGTCGCCCTGCATCGTCATCACGATCAGATCCTCGGGCTCCGTCCGCCAGCGGCGAACCGCGGCGCCGGTCGGCGTCATCATCATGTTGCCGTCCGCGAGACGCAGTGCGACGGCCCCGCCATTGCACTCGAGGTGGCCGTGGTGGATGAGATCGTCGATGGTCTGTACAACCAGTTCGCGCTCATTCTGGTAGTTGGTCTTCACCTGTTTCCCTTCAGTCATGCGCTAGAGATACCAAGCCCTCTTCCGGCTGCGGGACTGCGGGCGGCTGCGGCGGTCGGGCCGCGGATACCGCAAGCCGGAGGGAAAAGCCGATCCCAAATAAGTTTAAACGTTCATCCCCATCTTTTTTGGGGCAATTTGGATGACTCTCCAGCTCGGACGGGTCGCAAACCTGTTGCCACCCACACGATCCTGCCAGGCTCCGAGTTTCGGGCGACGGAAACCAGTATGGACTTTAACCAACCGCGCTTCAGGAGGTCAAGGGCATACGAGATCAGGCCATTTTGGACATTAGGAAGCTATCGCACCACTTAGGACATCAGAAAATCCTTGAACGAATGGCGTCAAGCCAGTAAGGTGTATTTCCTGGCGGCGGGGGCGCAATCAGAGACCCCCATCCGATCCGGACGAACCCCCTCCTCTTAAGGTAAGAGAAATTTGAGAAAGGCACTCTTTCCGGCGTGCAGATTCAAGAATCTCAGGTGCAGCACAGCGAAGTGGATCTCCCGTCTAGCATGGCAGCAGGGCCAAGCGCCCTGCGGCGCGTCGTGCTGACCTGGATGTCGACGTCAAACGGCGGAGCCGAGCGTTCGGTCGGGGATCTCGCGGCCTCGATGGCCCGGCTCGGCCTCGAAGTCGTGATTATTTGGTGGCATTACCAGGGGAGCCCTCAGCCGCATCAGGAGAAGTCGGTTGAATTCTTCGGGGTAGACAACGCTCCTGATTTCCGGGCCGCTGTCGCGCGGGCACTCCGAGCAGCCCGAGGAGATACCGTCGTCATCTCCAATCACCGAACGATCGCGATCGACGCGGCCCTGGCGAGCCAGTTCTCGGTTCCAGTCGTGTCCGTACTGCGGGCGCTCTTCATAGACGACCAGAAGATGCGCTTCATCGCCCAGCCGGACGATGCAGACGTCACCGCGCTCTACCCCTCGGAACTCGACTGGGGTGCCCTGAAAGTGGTCGACTCCTGGATCGGCATCAGCAGGGCCAGCTCCCAGTCGATCCTGCGCCACGTCCCGCCGGGCACGACCGTGGAGACGATATACAACGGCGTGGTCTCGGCCGAGCCGTCGGCGGCGGTGCTCTCCCCGCGTGCACCGCGCAGATTTCTCACGCTGTGCCGGCTGGAGTCCTGGAAACAGGTGGAGTTCGTGCTCCGTGAATTCGCCTCGGCCTGCGCCGGTCGCGACGACATCACCCTCGACGTGGTTGGCGGCGGTCCCCAGCTGGAGTCTTGCCAGGGCCTGGTCCGCCAGGCGGGCCTGGAGCAGCGGATCGTGCTGCACGGGTACCAGCCGAATCCCGACGAGTGGATCAAGCGCGGCGACGTGCTGCTGCACGGGGCCCCAATCGAGGGTTTCGGGAGAGTCGTGCCCGAGGCAGGCATGTACGGGCGGCCTGCCATTGTCGCCGAGAGCGGTGCGACCGGCGAGACGGTCCTGGACGGCATCAGTGGTCTGACCTACCGCCCCGGGCAGCCCGGCCACCTCGCCGCACAGATCCTCGCGGCCGCCGCCTGGTCGCCGCAAGAGTGGAGCCGATTCGGGAGGAATGCGCGCATGCTGGCCACCAGGGTGTTCTCTTTGGATCGAGTCACTGCGGAATACCTCATCGTCTGCGGCAATGTACTGCGTAATTTTCATGAGGCGCAGCGATGATAGATCTGTCGACCTATGTCGACTTGTCCGAGGAATTCTACCAACCACTGCTGCCGCGGACTCATCTGGGTGTATTCGACCTGGTCGAGGTGGCCGATTTTATGGACCGCCGAGAGACGGAACAAGCGAGCGGCTGGCGGGCCCCGGACTGCTATATCTCCCCGCAGGCGGTGGTCGCGCCCGATGTCGTCGTCGGTGCCCGCGCCCAAATCCATGAGTTCGCGACGGTCCGGAGCGGGTCGATCATCGGTGACGACGCCGTCGTCGGATTCGGCTGTGAAGTCAGCCGGTCGATTGTGGCAGCATCCAGCACTCTCACCCACAGAGTCACCGTGTGCAGTGCAATCATCGGAAGGGGTACGCATCTCGGCGCCGGGGTAGTCATCGCCAATACGCACCTTTTCGACGAGGACATGCGCCGACCGTCGCGGCCGATTTCGATTGACGACTCCCATGGAGTGGCGCATATGCTCGGCGTCGCCCGCTTCGGCGGCGTGCTCGGAGATTCGGTGCGTGTCGGCATGGGAGCGATGCTGGGACCGGGGACGCTAGTTGGCCCGCGTTCGCTGATATACCCGGGTGTGCTGCTCGGAAACGGGACCATCGGCGAGGACAAAATAGTGAAGCATGCGACGCGGACCTACACCGTCCATGAACTCAGGCCGACCGCCGCCAATGGGTTCACACACGTCCGCTGACCCCACGCTTCATCGGGCTGGTTCTCCGGGCCCGGCGGACCGCGTCCCGTGATTCGCCTCTTTATCCGCACAGGGGCACATGTCCGCCTTTACTCGGTCAATCCGACGGTAGGGCTGCCGACGGATCTGCTGGCAGCTTGCGACACAGCCCACCCATTGCCTGACTCAAGGAGAGGCAGCCGCAATGCCCCGTTCGGTCAGCGCG
Source organism: Streptacidiphilus sp. P02-A3a (assembly GCF_014084105.1). GTDB lineage: Bacteria > Actinomycetota > Actinomycetes > Streptomycetales > Streptomycetaceae > Streptacidiphilus. Next base: position 478,870 of record NZ_CP048289.1, read on the forward strand.
CGAGAAATCGTGGACCAGCATGTAAGTGCCACCGCCGCTCGACTCCCCCACCAACCGGCGGTCATCGAGGCTCGGGCGAACCGGGTCGACTCACTCTCCTGGAGTCAGCTCGCCGACTCCACCGCACGCTTGGCCGCCGTATTCAAAGGAGCGCTGCGGCCCGGGTCCCGGCCGCTGGTGGCCGTGGACGCACGGAACAGTATCGACAGCGTCACAGCCGTGGTCGCCCTGCTCCGCGCGGGCATCCCCTTCGTGCCGATGAACCCTCATTCCCCGGCGCTCGAACGCGAACGCCTGCTCCTGAACGCGTGGGAGGGATACGGGGGACCGGTCTTCCGGCTCCGATCCACCGGAGAGGGGTTGGAGACCTGGGAGCCGGCCACCGCTGTGGTCGAACCACCGCCGGCCCCGGCCGCCCCTCGTCCCCACTACATCCTGCTCGGCGGTGGAACCACCGGCCTGCCCAAACTGGTCAGCGGCTGGCTCGACGACGGGCCGATGGGTCCTATGGGCGGCTACCGGCTGCTGCTCAGCAGGGCCGGCTGGCAGGTGGACCTGCGCCAGCTCATCGTCGGGCCGCTCTACCACTCGGCACCCTTCTCCAACCTGATGGCCGGGATCCTCGACTCCCACACCATCATCCTCCAAGGTGTGTTCACGGCGGAGCGCACCTGGGAGGTCATCCGCGAGCAGCGTGTCGAGTGGATGCAGCTCACCCCTTCGCATATGAGGCTGCTGAAGAGCCATGGGACACCCGACCCCTCGACGCTGGCGCACGTGCGCGGCGTCTTGCACACCGCAGCTCCGTGCGACGCGGTGACCAAGCAGGAGTGGATCGCGCTCCTCGGCGGCGACAGGATCTTCGAGACCTACAGCGCCACCGAGCAGATCGGGACGACCCTCGCCTCCGGCGAAGACTGGGTCACCCGGCCAGGCACGGTCGGCAAGGGCTTCCTCACCCAGATAAGGATCATGGACGAGCAGGGTCGGCCCCTGCCGGCCGGTCGGACCGGCATCGTCTACATGCGACGCGGGCGCGGAGCAACAGCGTCGGCCAACCGTCCCTCCTCCGTAGGGCACCTGCCGAACGGGTTCTTGACCGTCGGTGACCGCGGACGGCTGGACGAGGACGGCTACCTCTACCTCAGCGGCCGGAGATCGGACGCGATGCAGGTCGGCGGCTCGAATGTCTACGCCTCGGAGATCGAGCAGACCATTCTGGAGCTCCCCGGCGTCAAGGACGTCATGGTCACCGGCGAGGAGCATCCGACCCTGGGCAGCACGCCACGGGCCCGCGTCGTTGCGGAGCCCGGCCGCGTCCTCGCCCCCGCCGAGATCCGGCGCCACTGCCGTCTCCGGCTGTCCGCCTACAAGGTGCCGCACATCATCGACATCGTGGACAGCCTGCCCCGGTCCGCCGCAGGAAAGATGGAGCGTTGGCGAATCTAGCAGCTGCCTTTCCTCTTCTGACGACACGACACATCACCGAGTGAGGGAATTCACATGACCGTGACTGCCGACGAGTTGGCGCTGATCAGAGCGACGGCCATCAGCCATTCCGATGTCACCGACATCGAGTTGTTCACCATGCCCGATGTAGAGCGGACCTCTGCGATCGCCGTCGTCCCCGAGTCGTTCGCCAGTGCGGTGGAGATCCGCAACTACCTCTGGGAGGAGTTGGGGGAGCGTCTGGCCCCACGGGTGGTCGCCCTGTTCGACGAGCTACCCAGAGACGCCGCCGGGGCGGTCTCCGTCGTCGACCTCGCGGCGCGCGCAGACAGCCTGCCGGAGGGCTATGTCTCCGTCTACCAGGCCCCCAGCACACCCGTCGAGGCAGCCGTCTGCGAGCAGTTCTGCCTGATCACAGGCACCACGCAGGTTGGTGTCGACGACGACTTCCTCGACATCGGCGGCGACTCGTCCGCAGCGGTCCTCCTGAGTTCACGCCTGCACAAGCAGTTCGGAGTCCCGATCCCGCTGGAGGCCGTCTTCCAGGCGGCGACCCCGCGCACCATAGCCCTGCTGGTGGAACTGCAGACGGGATCCGATGCCCCTCCGTCACCGGAGCCGGACGGGCGTTAGCCCCGGCCCGCCTGGTGTGTCCTCCGGCGAAAGGCACCACCTTGCTGACCTACGGTCCCAAGGACCCCTCAATAGTCCGACCGGACGGCTCGGTGCTCAGCCACCGGGAACTCCGCGGCTCCATACCTCGGTTGCGCGCCCATCTGAGCAGGGCCTCGGGCAAAGCACTGGTGCTGCTCAGCGGTTGCACCTGCGTCGACCTCGTCGCCGCCTACCTCGCCGTGCTCGAAGCAGGCCACGCGGTCCTGTTCGCTGCCCCCGATCTCGACCGGGGACAGCAGGACCGGCTGGCTCGGACGTTCCAGCCGGACCTGCTGGTCAAGGTGGCGCAAGCCCACTCCCCAAGCAGGACGGATCCGCCCCGGGGATACCGGCACCTCTTCGACGAGGGCGCGCTGTCGGTGTGGGGCGGGGCCCCGCGGGAACACCCGGCAATACACGACGACCTCGCGCTGGTCCTGCTGACGTCCGGCAGCATCGGCGAGCCGCAGGGGGTGCGCCTGTCGTACGCCAACCTGATGAGCAACGCCAAGTCCATCAGCGAGAGCTTGGGGATCACCCCCGCCGATCGGGCGATCACCTCGTTGCCCTTGCATTACAGTTACGGCCTGTCGGTACTCAACAGCCACCTGTTCTCCGGGGCCTCGATCGTACTCGCCGCCGATTCCCCCACTAGCAGGAACTTCTGGCGCACCTTCAGCAGCTGCGGGGCCACGACGTTCGCCGGAGTACCGCTGGCCTACAGCGCGCTTCTGCGTACGCTCAGCCGGTCCTGGCCCCAACTGCTCCGCACGGCGACGCAGGCCGGCGGGCCGATGCCCGTCGAATTGGTGCGTCGCTACTCCGGCCTCGCTCAGGAGAACGGGGCACGGTTCGTCGTCATGTACGGGCAGACCGAGGCGACCGCGCGGATCTCGTGCCTGGATACCGTGGCCGAGCCCGAGTACATCGGCTCGGTCGGGACCGCCGTGCCCGGGGGACGACTGCGGATCGATCCGAGCGAGGCCGGGAGTATCGGCGGAGCCGACGGCGAGGTGGTGTACGAGGGCCCCAACGTGATGATGGGATACGCGACCGGAAGGGGCGACCTGGCCACCGGCGACTCGTTGCGGGGCACGCTGCGCACCGGCGACCTCGGCTCCATCCGTGACGGACGCCTGTACTTGACCGGGCGGCTGAAGCGCGTGTGCAAGATCGCCAGTCGGCGCGTCAGCCTCGACGAGTTCCAAGATGCGCTAACAGCGCAGTACGGCGCCGCGGCCGTCGAGCTCGGCGGAGTGATAACGCTCTTCCACACAGGCCCTGACTCCCCATCCCTCCAGGCGGAAGTGCGGAGGGCCTGCGACGCCTTCGGGATATCAACGGCCTATGTGCGCCTGCAGGATCTGGCCGCCCTGCCCAGGACGTCCGCAGGCAAGGTGGACTACCAGGCGCTGACCCTCGCCACACACCAGGACCCCGAGTACCATGGACAAGCCGGAGAGACCCGTGTCCCCCTTTGAGAAGCGCACACCAGCAGGCTCTGACACGTCGGAGTTCGATCTGGCGAGGGTGCTGCCGAAACTCTTGCTGATCCCGGACCGGGCCCGGCGCTTCTCCATCTCCACGCGCGAGGCCAACCGCCGCTTCGGCATGCCGTTGGCACTGCTGGAGGCCCTGGTGACGGACGGAGGCCCTTCCCGTCGACGGCGCGACGAGGTCTACTTCGACCGCCACGACCTGTTCAATGTCTCCCTCCATCTGGGGGTCGGCTCGATGGCCCGGGTGGCGCAGCGAACCTGGGCGGCGGCCTTCAGGAACGCACTCCTGGCGACGAGCGGGCACGACCTGGAGTACCAGGCCACCTGTCCCATTCCGGGCCACGGCCAGGCTTGCTCCTGGACGCTGGCCCTTCCGGGTCACGCTTCCGACGACGTCCGGCTACACACCGATGAGGGCAGCCTCAAGTACGGCGTGAAGGTACCGGCCTGCGGCGAACTGCCTCCCGCACCGGAGCTGATCGCCGACCTCCTCGAGGAGGTCGGTAGCCTGGAACTCATGCGGATCCCCCCGTCCCTGCAGGGTGATGCCGCATTCATCACGATGACCGGCATGACCGACTGCCTCGGCGCAGCAGCGCTTCTTGCAGACCGGGCGAGGGAACGGGGGCTGAGGTCCCGCCAGTCATTCGGCCTCATGCTCGCGCCGCCTTTCGCCAACGTCCACCATTGGGCTGAGATCGAGGTGGACGGGGTCTGGGTGCCTTTCGATCCGGTGATGGTCAACGCGATGCTGCGCTGGCGCCTAGTGGACCCCGAGTACTGGCATGTCGGCCGTTCAGTGGGCCCGCTCGTCGCCCGCGTGGCGGACGCGTATGTGCCGCTGGTGCGCCACGAGGGCGCGGAGGTCCCCGCGTCGCTGCCCATGAGCCGGACGGCGGGCCATTGACACTGCTGCTCGGGCCGCTTCCGACCAGACCGAGGATCCTCCTGGTCGACCCCATCGACGCCGACGCCACCCGCCGACTCCGACTCTTCTGCGACGTGCTGGTGCGGCTGGAACCCCCCGAAGCCGTGCTCCCGGGACTCCTCAGGGAGGTCGACGGGATCGTGCTCCGCCGGGGCACCCTGCTGCCCGAGACGGTCTTCGCCTCGGCCGGCCGACTGAGGCTGGTGGCCTGCGCCGCAGCCGGGGTGGACCACATCGACCTGGTTGCGGCCCGGCAGGCGGGAGTCCACGTCGTCCACGTCCCGGGCGAGTCGGCACGGGCAGTGGCGGAGTTCACCCTGGGGCTCATGTTGGCCCTGGTGCGGAGGATCGCACTGGCTGATCGGCGTCTGCGCGGCGGGAACTGGGACCAGCAGGGGCTTCTCGGCACCCAACTGAGCGGCGCCACCCTGGGAGTCGTCGGCTTCGGCCATGTCGGCTCCGCCATCGGCACGCTCGCCCAGGGCCTCTCGATGCGCGTGCTGGCCACCGTTTCCCGACCCGACCCGCCGCGCCGACGGGAGCTCCGCGCGCGGGACGTCGCGCTCGTCGACCTCCCAACCCTGCTGAGGCAGAGCGACATCGTGGTGCTTGCGGTGCCGTTGACCGCCTCGACCCGGCTCCTGATCACGCGACGGGAGTTGGAGCAGATGAAGAGGCACGCCTTCCTGGTAAACGTATCCCGGGGCGGTGTCGTGGACGAGGTCGATCTAGCCGGGGCACTTCTGGACGGCACGATCGCTGGGGCCGCGCTGGACGTCTTCGCCAATGAGGGAAAGGAGTCCGAGCTGCTGAGGCTGGACAACGTGGTCGCTACACCCCACATCGGTGCGGCGACGGCCGAGGCCCAGCGGCAGATCGGAGATGTGGTCGTCCGTTCGGTCAAATCCTTCTTCGCCGGAGGGCGCCCGCCCGTGTAGAACCGGCCGAGCGGCTCGCCGCCGCGATCGCCGAATCCGTCGAGCCTCCGCTGCTGCAGTTGCACCCCACGGTGCCGTGCGATGACTTGGCCGCGCGCATCAACGAGGCCGTCCGATTCTACGAGGACGAACTGGCGTGCTCACTGAACTGCACCCCGTCCACGGCCCGGACGCAACCGCTAGCCAACAACTCGTCTACCTCCTCCACGACTTGAACACCGCAGAACAGCGGACCTGGGACTGGCCCTGCAGGTCACCAGGCTTGATGCGATTGATACGCCCGGTACGCAGACGCTGGAAGGGTTCAGAAGTTGTTATCTTTCCGAAGGTGGTCGCTGAGTTTCCGCTGGTCAGGCATGGAGTCGGTGCTTCGGCGGCAGGGATGACGTGTTGCGTGCGCGGCCCGGCAGCGGGTGGAGGTCCTTCAGGCCGAGCTGTCGGAGGCGGAGGCGGAGGCGGCCTGGGAGCGGTTCGTGATCGCCCGTGAGACGGTCGGGCAGGTCCTGGCAAAGCGTCCCGAGCCGGTGCCGGGGCCAGCAGCGAATGAGCGCGCCGTCGCGATCGGAATAGGGGTCGCAGCTGCGTGCTCCCCGCCAACGCGGGGGTGATCCGCTCAGTCCCTCGGTGTCGGGCGTCTGCCTCTTCGGTGGAGGTGTCGGGTGCCGTCGGTGATGGGGCTGTTGGAGGAGCGGGAGCGACGGCGGATCACCCCCGCGTTGGCGGGGAGCACAACGCGGCAGCGTAGGCGGCGGTGATCCGCCGCAGGCTGACGCGCCGTAACCCCTGGCCTCGTGCTCCCCGCCGACGCGGGGGTGATCCGTCGGCTTAGAGGTCGCGCCAGCGTCCGTGGACCTGCTCCCCGCCGACGCGGGGGTGACCCGTCCACGCCGTACTGGCGCCATATCTGCTCCCCGCCGATGCGGGCTGTGATCTGTCAGACATGGCATCTGCCCTGCGCTTCCCCACCCCGCTCCGACTGCCTAACAACCTGATGGAACGACATGCTGCAGGTGCAGTCGCTCATCGACCGAACCCAGAGGTACGACCTGGTCATTTCTCCGAAAGTAGCTGTGTTTCAGGGCGACTTGTGCGCTCCACTGCAAGGGCGGCTCGTTCCCCGCGGAGATTGCCACGTCTGAAGCTCGCGCTCGCCTCCAGGGCCGACTCGACGTCCAGCGGATCCGCGGACTGCACCGCGCAGGCCACGACCTGGACGACGCGGACATCCTTGTGGCTCGCCACCGTCACGGTGCGCTCTGGAACGCTTCGTAGACACGAACGCTCGGGACGCATGTCCCACGACGGACGAGACCTGGGTGCAGGGCCGGACAGGATTTCCAAGGTCAACGGCCGTACTCGTGCTCGCTCACATAACAACACCGACCTTGGCTAACTGGGGCAGCAATGGCAAGCTCGGGGCATGGGGCCTCCCGACGGTCAAGAACTCAGCGCTGCCGTTCAGGATGCCGACTCGGCGGACTGGTCCGTCCGGGCCGAGACCGGGCGGAAGCTCGCGACATCGGTCAAGATCGACGAAGTCGCTGACGTTCTCCACCGTCTCCTGCTGGATCGTAGGGATTCCGCGGTCACCCAGCAGACGGCCAAGGCCCTGCTCGCACGGAAGGACACCGCCGGTCTGCGCTGCGTGCTGCTTGCCAGCAGCCAGGCTGTCGAGACCTGGACCGCAGATCAGCTGTGGGACGCCCTGGAGTGCAACCCCGAGTGGATGTCGACCGAAGGAGCGGACCGGCTGATCAAACAGCTAAGCGATCTTGCAACGGACGACGACACCGGAGTCCGCGACAGGGCGCAAGAAATTCTCGCGACGATACGACCGCGCGACGAGTGGGCGCGCGGCTGAAGCCGCAACGAGCCCTGGTCCCAGGAGCCCGGCTCAGCACTGCCACAGGAACGTTGCGGTGCCACACGGTTCACAGGCGAACGCATAGGCGCCGCCGCTGCCGAAGTTCATGGCAGTGCTGTGATCGGGACCCTCCTCAAGCTGGGCGATCAGCGGCATGGGAGACGTGCAGGACGGACAGGAGGGGGTCTCGTCGTCCTGGATCCAGGCCGGGGTTCCTCCGAGTTGGCCGAGCACGGTCGATGCGGGGCGCTCGTTTCTCGCCGCCCATTCTTCACCGGCCTGGTCGTAGTCGGGCTCATCCTCATGGACCAGGCTGACCGCCCGAACGGAACCAAGCAGCAGTACTGCCTCATCGACACCGTCTTCGGGTTGGGCCATCGGCTCAAGACCTTCCACCGGCAAGAGCAGGGCGCGGTTCCCTCCGGCATCCGGCTCCCAGTCACTGCACATGCCCGGGTCGTTCTGGCATGCGAACAGGGCGAGGACTCCCCGGCCCTGAACCTCATCCCCGAGATCGTCCAGGACCACCTGGGCGAGGAACTGCATCGGGGCACTGCACGAAGCGCAGCAGGGCCATGGGGCGCCGGCCGGCGCCAGAGGCACTCCACCGGTCCGCGTCACCAGAGCAGTAGGCGCAACCGGACCGGCATCGATCATGAGAGTCGTCACGTCCAGGACTCTAGGACAGGCCTCTGACAGTCCCGGCGAGGGCGAGGTGCAGGTCGAGACCCTCCCCTCTGCCGTGAACCGCTTCCGTGCTGCCGGTCCGCCGGTCCGCCGGTTACGGCGCTCGGGCCCGGCGGATCTGCGGTCCGGTGTCGGTGGTGAGCCGTAGGCTGGCCGGTATGGCGAAGAGTGGCGTGGGTGAGGCTGTGGGGGCGCGGCCGGGGTTCAAGAAGGCGAAGGTGCCAGCGACGCACACTGGGCTGGTGCGGCAGGCGCGGAAGATCAATCGGGCGTTGGCGGAGGTGTATCCGTACGCGCATCCGGAGCTGGACTTCCGGAACCCGTTCGAGCTGCTGGTGGCGACGGTGCTGTCGGCGCAGACGACCGACCTGCGGGTGAACCAGACGACTCCGGCGCTGTTCGCGAAGTACCCGACGCCCGAGGCCCTGGCGGCGGCGAACCCCGAGGAGTTGGAGGAGCTGATCCGGCCGACCGGGTTCTTCCGGGCCAAGGCCAAGTCGCTGCTGGGCCTGTCCGCCGGCCTGCGGGACAACTTCGGTGGCGAGGTCCCCAAGACCCTGGAGCAGCTGGTCACGCTCCCTGGCGTGGGACGCAAGACAGCCAACGTCGTCCTTGGCAATGCACGTGATCCTAAAACGGGAGAACCCTTCGGTTCTCCGAGCCATGATGCTTGCTCGAAGCTCGGCTATGTGGGGGTGACCCTGCCGGTCTGAAGCCCTTCCCTTTCAGCCATGTTGGTGCCTCGGGGTGAGTTATGGCGTGGTGATGGGAACGATGCAGCGGGGCATACCACTGTCGGAGGCCGGGGCGTTAGGGGCGTAGATGGACCTGTTGGTCGACCTGGAGACTGTTGGCCGGGAGGGAGAGCTCCGTGCTCTTGCGGATTGGTTGCGGGAGACGCCGTCCGTGCGTCGATCAGCGCGCATCTCTCTGGCTGAGGCAGAGCCGTCACCTGGGCAGATGGGCGGTGCGCTGGAAGCCATCCAGGTGATCACTGGGAACGGATGGAGTGCTGCGGCTTTCGTGATGTCCGTTGTGGGTTGGCGTCAGACGCGGCCGAGGGAGCCGCAGGTGAAGGTTCGCCGCGGTGATGTGGAGATCACCTTGACCGGAAACTCCGCGAGCGAACTGCAAGCAGCCATCGCCGCCTTGGAGGCCGTCGAAGTGGCAGAGCCGGGTCAGCAGGGGTGAGTAGGCCGGAATCGATGCGCTCGCGAGCCGTTCTGATCGGTGTGAGCGGGTATGAGAACCTGCCCGGATTGCCCGGAGTGGCGAACAACCTGGAGGCCCTCTCGGCAGTACTGACGAGCCCGAGCGGGTGGTCGCTGGCGGATCAGCATTGCACTGTCATCAGAGAGCCGGCGACGCAGACCGATGTCCTGGATGCTGTACACCTGGCCGCTGACCAGGCTGAGGACGCTCTACTCGTCTACTTCGCCGGCCATGGGCTCATCGGTCCTGATGGTCGCCTCTACCTGGGCTTACCCGGGGTCCGGAATGGTCGAACCGATACGGGCATCCAGTACGAACTGCTGAGGCGGCACTTCCTCGACGGCTGCGCCCAACGCCGTCTGATCATCCTCGACTGCTGCTACAGCGGCCGAGCCCTCGGCGCGATGAGTGCTCCTGGCACGCCCGCAGTGCTGGAGGAAGCCGAGGTCGAAGGCACCTTCGTGCTGACCGCCGCCGCCGAGAACGTCACAGCGCTCGCCCTCCCCGGCGAGACCTTCACCGCGATGACCGGCGAACTGCTGGACATCCTCCGCCATGGCATCGCGGGCGGACCTCGTTGGCTTGACCTTGAGGCGGTCTACCAGCAACTGCGGCGCGCGATGCGAGCGAAGGACCGCCCCGAGCCTCAGAGGCGGAACCGGAACACCGCAGGGCAGTTGTTCATCGGGGCGAATGCCGCGTACCGGCCGGCGGCGATGCCGTCAGGCTCCCGCTCGGACGGCGCGCCCGTACCGTGGCCGGATGCGGCACAGCTGACAGATGGCCGCGATTTCGCCCGCGGTTTGGCGGAGGTACGGGCGCTCACCGGCATGACACTGGCTGAGATCGGTCGCAGGATGACCCCGCCCGTCACTGCCGGCACGGTGAGCGTGCTTCTGAACGGATCTGACCCGCCGAGGAGGTGGGAACGTGTCGCCAGGTTCCTGGAAGCCTGCGGCATGCCCGCCGACCAGCAGGAGGGCTGGCGAGCATCCTGGTCGAGGTTGCAGCCGCCAGAGACAGCGGCCCCCAAAGGTGAAGACACCCGACCGCCTCCTCGGTGGCAGTCCGGAACCGAAGGGCAGCCACCGTTCACATTATGGCTTCGTCGTCGGGACGGCCGCAGTGGCTCCGGTCGTGGCGGACGTGCCGGGAGGTGAACTTGAGGAACTGTGCGTGTCGAAGGCACCCAGCCAAGAGAGCAGGAGTACCACGGCAGCCACAGCCACCCAGAACATCGGCCGGGTCTTGGAGGAGACCGTGGGCTGACCAGGCTTACGCCGCCAGTGTCCGCCAACGAAGTACCTGTCGTCCGGCATGCCGCACCCCCCGTACGCGATGCCCGCCCGAGTTCAGGGCGGGCGATGGAACCCCGAAGCCAGGATTCCATGATGGGCCCGCTCCATCAGCGGACTGCATGGACATGGCCAAAACTGATAGGTCCTGCGCTCTGCGATCCCCGGCTGTGGCGGGCCTGCAGGAGAGCTGAATCGCTCCCCGGCGGGCGGTGAGATGTGGACCCTTGGCCACCTCGGGGGGGATCCCGTTGAATGAACCCCGCCAGAGATGTGCCGTATCCGGCCGCTTTTTTCTTTGCAGGGGCTGTGCATTCAGGAGCAGCACTGGACGCTGGAAGATCCCGCAGGGTGGGTAGTGCGCCCACAGATCTGCGGTCCGGTGTCGCTGCCGAGCCGTAGGCTGATCGGCATGGCGAAGATTGACGGGATCGCGGTCACGGGTGGGCCGGGGTTCAAGAAGGCGAAGGTGCCGGAGACGCACACCGGGTTGGTGCGGCAGGCGCGGAAGATCAATCGGGCGCTGGCGGAGGTGTATCCGTACGCGCATCCGGAGCTGGACTTCCGGAACCCGTTCGAGCTGCTGGTGGCGACCGTGCTGTCCGCGCAGACAACGGACCTGCGGGTGAACCAGACGACTCCGGCGCTGTTCGCGAAGTACCCCACGCCCGAGGGCCTGGCGGCGGCGAATCCCGAGGAGCTGGAGGAGCTGATCCGTCCGACCGGCTTCTTCCGGGCCAAGGCGAAGTCCCTGCTCGGCCTGTCCGTCGGCCTGCGAGACAACTTCGGCGGAGAGGTCCCCAAGACTCTGGAGCAGCTGGTTACGCTCCCCGGCGTCGGCCGCAAGACGGCCAACGTCGTCCTGGGCAACGCTAGTGATCCTAAAACGGGAGAACCCTTCGGGGTTCCAGGGCATGACGGTGCGCCATTGATGCTTGCGCGGTCGGCGAAGTGATTCGTTTGCAGCGGTGGTCAGACCATGACTGGTTTGACCTTCGGTGATCCCGGAAGCGTCTCGACGGCCTTGCACAGGGCGGGGACGTGGGACTTGTCGGAGGTGACCAGAAGAACGGGTGGTGTCGCCAGCGCCGCTGTCGCCACGACCAAGGCATCGACGAGGCATTCGTGACCGTCCAGGCCCGCAGCGTCCAACAGGTGCCGGGCAGTGGCGACGACTTCGTCGGTGACCTGCTTCTTCTCGAATCGTGACAGCAGATACGAGAGGCGGTCGGCCGCCTTCCCGGTTCGCCGGACTTCCAGCGGGGTGACTGCGGAGTAGACCACGCGACTGCCGTTCTGCTCGGCGACCTCGATCCGGGCGCGCATCCCCTCGTCGCCGTCCGCGTGCAACGACAGCCCCTGCGCATCCAGTACCAGGGTTCCACCGTGCTGGACCCGAGTCTTCAGGCGCTTGCTGACCATTCCTCCTCCGCCCGGCGCAGGGCCTCGTCGGAGACGGTGCCGAACTCGCGGCGGTCGGCGGCCACCACCTCGCGGAGCTTGGCCATGGCGAGCCACTGTTCGAGGGCCTCGGCGATGACGGCAGAGAAGCCCGTCTTTCCGGTGCGCTCCTCCACCTCGTCCACGAGCGAGGTGGCCAGCGAAATAGATCTCTTGGTCGCCCTCTCGGGTACGGGCACCTGTGCGTGTGTACTCATGCCGTAAATAGTAGCACCGACGGTAGGAATTTTCAGGGGCTGCGCCCCTCTCAAGTATTTCGCTCCCGGTCCAGTGCTATGGAGGGGCCGTGCCCGGTCAGGGCCTGGTGTGGGCCCGGCGGATCTGCGGTCCGGTGTCGGTGCCGCGCCGTAGGCTGATCGGTATGGCGAAGAGTGGTGGGACTGCGGTCACAGGTGGGCCGGGGTTCAAGAAGGCGAAGGTGCCGGCGACGCACACCGGCCTCGTGCGGCAGGCGCGGAAGATCAACCGGGCGCTGGCCGAGGTGTATCCGTACGCGCATCCAGAGCTGGACTTCAGGAACCCGTTCGAGCTGCTGGTGGCGACGGTGCTCTCAGCTCAGACGACCGACCTGCGGGTGAACCAGACGACTCCGGCGCTGTTCGCGAAGTACCCCACGCCCGAGGGCCTGGCGGCGGCGAATCCCGAGGAGCTGGAGGAGCTGATCCGTCCGACCGGCTTCTTCCGGGCCAAGGCGAAGTCCCTGCTCGGCCTGTCCGTCGGCCTGCGAGACAACTTCGGCGGAGAGGTCCCCAAGACTCTGGAGCAGCTGGTCACCCTCCCCGGCGTCGGCCGCAAGACGGCCAACGTCGTCCTGGGCAACGCTAGTGATCCTAAAACGGGAGAACCCTTCGGCGTGCCCGGGATCACGGTGGACACGCACTTCGGGCGGCTCGCGCGGCGCTTCGGCTGGAGCGGGTCGGACGACCCGGTGAAGGTCGAGCAGGACGTCGCGGCGCTCTTCCCGAAGAGCGAGTGGACCATGCTCTCGCACCGGGTGGTCTTCCACGGGCGGCGGATCTGCCACTCCCGCAAGCCCGCCTGCGGGGCCTGCCCGATCGCCGAGCTGTGCCCCGCCTACGGGGAGGGGGAGACCGACCCGGTGAAGGCCGAGAAGCTGCTGAAGTACGAGAAGGGCGGCCAGCCCGGCCAGCGGCTCAAGCCCCCGGCCGACTACCCGGGGCAGCCCGCCCCGGCCGGGGCCGGCCGATGACGACGGCGCCGGGCGTCGTCAGGGACGGCCTGCCCGCGTGGCTGCACCCGGTCCGGGACGCCGCCGAGCGGGTGCAGCCGCATCAGCTCAGCCGCTTCCTGCCGCCCGCCGAGGGCGGTCGCCGCTCCGCCGTGCTGGTGCTCTTCGGCGAGGGGCCGCAGGGCCCCGACCTGCTGCTGATCGAGCGCGCCCGGTCGCTGCGCTCGCACGCGGGCCAGCCCTCCTTCCCCGGCGGGGCGCTCGACCCGGAGGACGGCGATCCGCACGGCGCCGGTCCGGTGCACGCCGCCCTGCGGGAGGCCCAGGAGGAGACCGGTCTTGACCCGACCGGCGTGCAGGTCTTCGGCGTGCTGCCGGACCTCTACATCCCGGTCAGTGACTTCGTGGTCACCCCGGTCCTCGGCTGGTGGCGGGAGCCGAGCCCGGTCCGGCCCGGGGATCCGGCCGAGGTCGCGGCGGTGTTCCGGGTACCGGTCGCCGAGCTGACCTCGCCCGAGCGACGGGCCCGGCTGCGGCACCCCAGCGGCTTCCGGGGCCCGGCGTTCCTGGTCGAGGACCGCCTGGTGTGGGGCTTCACGGCCGGGGTGATCGACCGGATCCTGCACTACAGCGGCCTGGAGCTGCCCTGGGACACCTCCCGCGAGATCGAGCTCTCGGCGTACCCGCAGGAGTAGCGGTCCGGGAACCGGGTGGCCGTCCGCGCACGTGAATACGGGCAGTCTGCCACTCGGGCTCCGGCCCGTTGACCCCGCATGGGAAGGTTGGCCGGTGCTCCCCCGATCGGGGGAGCACCCCGCACCCTCCAGGAAGCTGCCGTGAACGTCCTCGACATTCTGCTCATCCTCGCTGCCTGCGGGTTTGCCGTGGCCGGTTATCGACAGGGCTTCGTCGTGGGCGTGCTCTCGGTGGTCGGATTCCTCGGCGGCGGGCTGATCGCCGTCCAACTGCTGCCCTACCTGCTGAAGCACCTCCCGGCGGGGACCACCTCCTCGATCGTCGCGGTGATCGTCGTGATCGTCTTCGCCTCGGTGGGCCAGGCCTTCACCACCCACTGGGGCTGGAAACTGCGCGGCCCGATCGACCGCAGCCGGGTGCGGCTGCTGGACGCGGTCGGCGGCGCGCTGGTCAACATCGTCGCCATGCTGCTGGTCGCCTGGCTGATCGGCTCGGCGCTCGCCGGGACCTCGCTGCCCACCGTGGCCCAGCAGGTCCGGACGTCCAAGGTGCTGAGCGCGGTGCAGCGGGCGCTGCCCCCGGACGCGCCGACCTGGTTCTCCAACTTCACCTCGGCGCTCTCCCGGAACGGCTTCCCGCAGGTCTTCAACCCGTTCCAGAACGAGCCGATCGCGGACGTCCCGGCCCCCGACCCGGCGCTGGTGAACAGCGCCGCCGTGCGGCAGGCCCGGCAGAGCATCGTCAAGGTCGTCGGCACCGCGCCGAGCTGCGGCAAGGTCATCGAGGGCACCGGCTTCGTCTACGCCCCGGAGCGGGTGATGACCAACGCCCACGTCGTCGGCGGCGTGGCCGGTCCCTCGGTCAGCGTCGGCGGGCGCAGCTACCCGGCGACGGTGGTGCTGTACGACTGGAAGCGGGACATCGCCGTGCTCGACGTGCCGGGCCTGTACGCCCCGGTGCTGAGCTTCGCGGGCGCCGCCCAGGACAGCGCCGGGGCGATCGTCGCGGGCTTCCCCGAGAACGGCCCGTTCAACGTCCAGGCCGCCCGGATCCGGCAGCAGATCGACGCCGAGGGACCGGACATCTACCACCGGGGCACGGTCACCCGCGAGGTCTACTCGATCCGCTCGACAGTCCGTCAGGGCAACTCCGGCGGGCCGCTGCTCACCCCCACCGGGCAGGTGTACGGGGTGGTCTTCGCCAAGTCCCTGGACGACTCCCAGACCGGCTACGCGCTGACCGCCGACGAGGTCGCGGCGGACGCCAGCCAGGGCAGCAGCGCCACCAGGCCGGTGAACACCGAGTCCTGCGCCCTCTGACGCGGCGTGAGGGAGGGCCCCGGGAAAGGCTTCCGGGGGTGGGATCCGGGCAGGTGAGACGTGAATTGTCGGTGGTAGCTGGTAGCGTCTGGGTCGCTCACTCGAACGGATCAAGGTAGCGGGCGTTCGGGGCGGTTGCCAGCAGGGGGAGGACGACAGTCATGATGGGTCACTCGCACGCGGTCAGCGGTGCGCTGCTGTTCGCGGCCACGGCGCCGTTCCTGCCGGAAGACCTCATGCACCGTCATCTCCAGCCTGCGGAGATACTGATGGGCACGGCGCTCTGCGCGGGCGCCGCGCTGCTCCCCGACCTGGACCACCACGACGGGACGATCGCCAACTTCCTGGGCCCGATCTCGAAGCTGCTCTGCCGCTTCGTGGCCTGGATCTCCGGCGGCCACCGGCACGCCACGCACTCGCTCTTCTTCGTCGCCCTGATGTCGCTGGGCACCTGGGCCGGGGTCACCTACCTGGGGCGCGACTTCACCCTGGGCATGACCTTCTTCCTGCTGGCGCTGGCCGTGCGGGCGCTGAACCTCTGCCCGCCCGGGCACGGCTTCTCCGCCTGGGGGACGATCGTGGCCCTGGCCGCGCTCGGCACCGGCATAATCGCCAAGTTCATCCCCTCCGCGCCCGGCTGGCTGCCGTACGCGGTCGGCCTGGGCTGCGTGGCGCACCTGCTCGGCGACTCGATCACCAAGATGGGCGCGCCGTGGCTGTGGCCGCTGAAGGCCCGCTACGAGATCGTGGTGATCAAGAGCAGCGGCAACAAGCTGGAGACGGAGATCCTGGTGCCGCTGATGGGCCTGGGCACCGTCGCCCTGCTGTGGTTCACCGCGCTCTCGCCGCACGCGCTCTGAGCACCAGCCCGGGCGTTGAGCACCCGGGCTACGGGATGTGTGCACCCGGGCTCCGGGAGCCGACCGGCCCCGGCCGGTTCCGGCCGCTCCCGGCCGGGTCAGCGTTGGCGGAGCCGTGAGGTCATCCAGCGGGCACGTCGGCTCAGGATGCGGGGCAGTCCGGCGTGGTCCAGCAGAGCCAGGCCTCCGGCTTCGGGGGCGCCGCCCGGGCTGTCCAGGGCGGAGCGCAGGGTCGCTGTCTGCTGTGGCGAGCGACGACGGGACAGTGGCGCGAGGGCGCGGTCGTGCATCCAGCTCATGAGAGAGCAGTGCCCGCGCCCGGCTGCGGGTAATCCCGCGCGGTGCGGCCAATTGGCCTACGCGTTTGTCCTATAGGCAGATATGCACAGATCAACAGCGCTGTCCCCGTCGCCCGGGGCCGGCCCCGCACCCGGCCCGGCACCCGGCCCCGCGCGTGCGCCGAGCGGCCCTCAGCGGTCCGGCTCGGAGTCGCGCAGCCAGTTCAGCAGCTCCCGGGAGAACCCCTCCGGGTCCTCCTCCTGCGGGTAGTGCCCGATCCCGTCCAGCAGCCGCCAGCGGTAGGGGGCCTCCACGTACTCGGCCGAGCCCGCCGCCGTCCGGGGCAGCAGCACCGGGTCCAGCGCGCCCTGGAGGTGCAGCGTCGGCACCCGCACCGGGCGGTTCATCCGGCGCGAGTACTGGAAGCCGTCCGGGCGGCCCATGGAGCGGAGCAGCCAGCGGTAGGGCTCGATGGAGCAGTGCCGGGTGTTCGGCAGCAGCATCGCCTGCCGGTAGGTCAGCAGCTCCTTCTCGCCCAGCCGGTGCGCCGGGGCCGTCCAGTCGGTCAGGTAGTCGCCGACCAGGCGGGCGTCGTCCGCGGCCAGCTGCCGCTCCGGTACCCAGGGCCGCTGGAAGCCGAACAGGTGGTCGGCGGCGGCGATCTGGCGGCGGTCGGTCATCAGTGCCCGGCGCAGCCGCCGCGGGTGCGCGCTGGAGACCACGGCCAGCCTGCGGACCAGCGCCGGCCGCATCACCGCCGCCGTCCAGGCGAGGAAGCCGCCCCAGTCGTGCCCGACCAGCGCCGCGTCGGAGGCTCCGAGCGAGCGGATCACGCCGGTGAGGTCGAGGGCCATGTTGGCCGGGTCGTAGCCGCGCGGGGTGCGGTCGCTGCCGCCCACGCCGCGCAGGTCGACGGCGACGGCCCGGAAGCCGCCCTCGGCGAGGTCCACCAGCTGCTGCCGCCAGGTCCACCAGAACTCCGGCCAGCCGTGCACCAGCAGAACCAGCGGACCCTCGCCCATCTCGGCGACGTGGAAGCGCCCGCCGTTGGCGGAGACGTCCCGGTGGGTCCAGGGGCCCTCGATCCGCGGATCGAAGGCGAAGTCGGTCGAGGCGGAGCCGGGGGCCCCACCGAAGGTACTGTCAGACGACATACCCAGAGCGTGTCACATCTGCTTCGAGGTCGGCGCCGGACGCGGCTTGGCCTTCTTCAGGACGTCCACGGTGGCCTTGGACGAGGCGATGGTCCGGTCCGGCGGGGAGATCCGGCGGAACCAGCGGTAGGCGAGCAGCCCGGCGACGATCGCCAGCACCACGTAGATCACGGCCACCATCAGGATCGACCAGCCCAGGGTGATCCCGGAGGAGCGCCCCAGGTCGTGGATGCCGAAGGCGAGGGCGAAGCTGAACATGGGGACCGAGGCCAGCAGGAAGACCGCGACCACGGCCCCGGCGACGCCGCCCATGAGGCCGCGCCGGACGTCCTTCTTGATCTCCTGCTTGGCCAGCGCGATCTCGTCGTGGACCAGAGCGGACAGGTCAGTGGTGGCAGCGGCGAACAGCTGACCGACCGTGCGTTCGCCCTGATCGGTGGGGCTGCCGTCCTGGGACCTGTAAGCAGTGGACATCCGGGCTTCTCCTTCAGGTCTTCCTGTCACATCGTCAGGGCACTGTCTCAGATCATGCCTCCTCGGGGAGGCATGCCACCACTCGGCCTGCCGTTCGGCCGACCCCGGCGGTTTCAGGCCGCCGAGTCCCGCTCCTCCTCGGCGCACAGCTGCCGGTAACGCCGGTCGCGCAGCCGCAGCAGTACCGAGGCGGCCAGCGCGCAGGCCAGTGAGCCCACCAGTACGGCGGACTTGGCCTCCCGGGCCAACTCCGGTTCGCTGTCGAACGCCAGATCGGAGATCAGCAGTGAGACGGTGAAGCCGATGCCGGAAAGCACCGAGACCGCGAACAGGTCGGCCCAGGCCAGCTCCGGGTTGAGCTCGGCGCGGGTGAAGCGGGCGGCCAGCCAGCTGCCGCCGAAGACCCCGAGGGACTTGCCCAGCAGCAGCCCCAGCACCACGCCCAGCGGCGCGGCTTCGGTGAACACCTGCCCGAGCGACCCGGGGGTAATCACCACTCCGGCCGCGAACAACGCGAACACCGGTACGCAGAAGCCCGCCGAGAACGGCCTCACCAGGTGTTCGACGTGTTCGGCGGGGGACTGTCGCTCGCCCGGGTCCAGCGTGCAGCGCAGCAGCAGGCCCATGGCCACCCCGGCGACGGTCGCGTGGATCCCGCTCTCGTGCATCAGCGCCCAGGTCACCACGGCCAGCGGCAGGTACAGGTACCAGCTGCGGATCCGCAGCCGCTGGAGCGCGTAGAACAGCACCAGCCCGAGCAGCGCCAGCCCCAGGGCCCAGAGCTTGATCCCGTGGCTGTAGAAGATCGCGATGATCAGGATCGCGATCAGGTCGTCCACCACGGCCAGGGTCAGCAGGAAGGCCCGCAGCGCCGAGGGCAGGTTGGTGCCGACCACCGCCAGCACCCCGAGCGCGAAGGCGATGTCGGTGGCGGTGGGGATGGCCCAGCCCGACGCGTGCCCGCCCGCGCCGCTGTTGACCACGGTGTAGACGATCGCGGGCAGGGCGACCCCGCAGACGGCGGCGACCACCGGCAGCGCGGCGGCCTTCGGGTCCCGCAGCTCGCCCGCGACCAGCTCGCGCTTGAGCTCGATCCCGGCCACGAAGAAGAAGACGGTGAGCAGCCCGTCGTTGGCCCAGGACTCCAGCGTGAGGTGCAGGTGCAGCGGCGCCGACGGGCCGACGGCGAAGTCCAGCACCTGGTGGTAGCTGCCCGGCCAGACGTTCGCCCAGACGAGTGCCGCGACGGCGGCGATCAGCAGCAGCACCCCGCCGACGGTCTCGGCGCGCAGGGCGTCGGCGAGGAAGGCGCGCTCGGGCAGCGGCAGGCGGCCGAGGAACTGGCGGCGGGACGGACTGCTGTCGCTCACGCGCGGTTCCTCCGGAGGGGCTGGACTGCTGGCGGGGGCGTTTGACGGATATTCGGTGCTTTTGTCCGATCGTATCCTCGGGACACGGCTGAGGGCCGCCCCCGCGCGAGCGGAAGCGGCCCTCAGTTCGTGCCCTCGTTTCGTGCCCTCAGCGCCCCTGCGGCGGCCCTGCGGTCGCCAGGACGGGCTCAGTCCTGGCTGGTGCCGCCGGGGAGCTGGCTCTGGATCAGGTCCATGACGGAGGAGTCGGCCAGGGTGGTGGTGTCACCGACGGCGCGGCCCTCGGCGATGTCGCGCAGCAGGCGGCGCATGATCTTGCCGGAGCGGGTCTTCGGGAGTTCGGTGACCACCTTGACGATCTTCGGCTTGGCGATCGGGCCGAGGACCTTGGCCACGTGGTTGCGCAGGTCCACGACCAGGTCCGCGCTCTCGTGCGAGGTCCCGCGCAGGATCACGAAGGCGGCGATGGCCTGGCCGGTGGTGGCGTCGGCGGCGCCCACCACGGCCGCCTCGGCGACCTGCGGGTGGGACACCAGCGCCGACTCGACCTCGGTGGTGGAGATGTTGTGGCCGGAGACCAGCATCACGTCGTCCACCCGGCCGAGCAGCCAGATGTCGCCGTCGTCGTCCTTCTTGGCGCCGTCACCGGCGAAGTAGGTCCACTTGCTCTCGGAGGTGTCGTGACCCGCGCCGAAGCGGGACCAGTAGGTGTCCAGGTAGCGCTGGTCGTCGCCCCAGATGGTGCGCAGCATCGACGGCCACGGCTCGGTCAGCACCAGGTAGCCGCCACCGCCGTTCGGCACCTCGTGGCCCTCGTCGTCGACCACGGTCGCCGAGATGCCGGGCAGCGGGGTCTGCGCCGAGCCGGGCTTGGTGGCGGTGACGCCCGGCAGCGGGCTGATCATGACGGCACCGGTCTCGGTCTGCCACCAGGTGTCCACGATCGGGGTCCTGCCCGCGCCGATGTGCTCGCGGTACCAGATCCAGGCCTCGGGGTTGATCGGCTCGCCGACGCTGCCCAGGATCCGCAGCGAGGACAGGTCGAACTTCGCCGGGATGTCGTCGCCCCACTTCATGAACGTGCGGATGGCGGTCGGCGCGGTGTAGAGGATGGTCACCTTGTACTTCTGGATGATCTCCCAGAAGCGCCCCTGGTGCGGGGTGTCCGGAGTGCCCTCGTACATGACCTGGGTGGCACCGTTGGACAGCGGCCCGTAGACGATGTAGGAGTGCCCGGTGACCCAGCCGATGTCAGCGGTGCACCAGTACACGTCGGTGGCCGGCTTCAGGTCGAAGACCGCGTTGTGGGTGTAGCTGGCCTGGGTCAGGTAGCCACCGGTGGTGTGCAGGATCCCCTTGGGCTTACCCGTGGTGCCGCTGGTGTAGAGGATGAACAGCGGGTGCTCGGCGTTGTGCGGCTGGGCCACGTGCTCGGTCGACTGCCGGGCGGTGATCTCGTCCCACCACACGTCCAGGCTGTCGTTCCAGGCGGTCTCCTGGCCGGTACGGCGGACCACCAGCACGTGCTCGACGGTCGGGCAGCTGAGCACGGCCTCGTCGATGGCGGGCTTGAGCGCGGTCGGCTTGCCACGCCGGTAGCCGCCGTCAGCGGTGATGATCAGCTTCGCGTCGGCGTCCTGCACGCGGGAGGCGACGGCCTCGGCGGAGAAGCCGCCGAAGACCACGGAGTGCGCGGCCCCGATCCGGGCACAGGCGAGCATCGCCACGGCCGCCTCGGGGATCATCGGCAGGTAGATCGCGACCCGGTCACCCTTGACCACACCCAACTCGGCCAGCGCGTTCGCCGCCCGGGACACCTCGTCCTTGAGCTCGGCATAGGTGATGGCCCGACTGTCACCGGGCTCACCCTCGAAGTGGATCGCCACCCGGTCGCCATTCCCGGCCTCCACATGCCGGTCCACGCAGTTGTAGGCCACATTGAGCTCACCATCGGCAAACCACTTGGCGAACGGAGCATTCGACCAGTCAAGCGTCTCCGTAGGCTCCTTCGCCCAACTCAGACGCTGCGCCTGGGTGGCCCAGAAGGCGAGCCGGTCCTCGTTTGCCGCCGCGTAGGCGTCGGCGTTGACATTGGCGGCGGCGGCGAGCTCAGCAGGCGGGGCGAATCGACGCTCTTCCTTGAGCAGGTTGGCCAGGCTCTCATTGCTGCTCAACGCGCACTCCTCAATCGAGTTCTGGGCGCGGGTCACTCGTTGCTGCCCCGCCGTCCCAATGTGTTGCCACCTAGCTCACCAGGATGGGGGCGCGCTGACAAGGGGCCTCGGAGAATTGGTGTAGACCTGTCTCCGAGGCCCTGACCGTGTCGCAGGTCCAGGTCAGGCGGCTGTCTCCAAGTGTGGCTGGACAGGAACGAAGGTACGCCCGTTGTGCGACAGCAGGTATGTCTGGGCCGCGGCGAGGTCGAAGTACAGACCTGTCAGCCGGAGCGCCCCGGCCGCGGCCGCGCGCCGGACCGAGTGGTGGCCGCGGAGGTTGTCCAGCTGCTGCACGACATTGGTCAGGCACAGCCGCTCCAGCGCGTCCCCGGCGATCGCCTCCTCCCGGGCGATCCGGGCCGGAGCGTGCCGCGCCCGCTGCAACGAGTCCTGGCCGTGCCGCAGCCAGCGGGTCAGCGGAGTGCGCGCCAACCCGTCCCGCCGGTGCGCGCCGTGCAGCAGCGACTGCATCGCGCCGCAGCCGGAGTGGCCGCAGACAGTGATCGTGCGTACTCGGAGGATATCGACGGCGTACTCGACGGCGGCCGAGACCGAGTCGTCCGGCGGGGGCACCAGGTTGCCGATATTGCGGACGGTGAACAGCTCGCCGGGACCGCTGTTGGTGATCACATTGGGCACCAGTCGGGAGTCGGCGCAGGTGATGAACAGCTGGGTGGGGGTCTGGCCCTCGCGGGCCAGCCGGGCCAGTTCGGGGCGCAGCCCGGGGGCGGTGTGCTGCTGGAACTCGCGGACACCGCCGATCAGCTGCTCGCAGACGGAGGTGTCGGAGTGGTCGACGGGGGCGGTGCCGGTGCTCAGCATGGGTCGCGTCTCCTGGGCGAAGGACGGCGTGGCGGCATGAGACGCGGCGGGGGTGGGCCACGGTTAACCAAGTGTCGGTAAATGGAGGGTAATAAATCCTTTACCTTGTGGGGAGACCCTGCCCACGAAGTTCACCCGTTCGGATGTGCCGTCATCCGGCTCCTCCGTCATCCGGCTCCTCCGTCACCCGGTCGGCTGCCGCCCGGTGCCGTTCGATCAGACCGTCAGCGACGCCCCCGCCCGGCTCTCCGCCGCCCGGGCGTCCGTGCGCGGGTCCTCGCCCAGGTTCTCGTGCAGGTCCTCGCCCAGGTTCTCGCCCAGATTCTCGTGCAGCACGAAGCCGGGGTCGACCTGCCCCGCCAGGTCGGTGCCGGTCTTGGCGTTACCCCAGCTCTGGGCGTTGCGCAGGTGGAAGGTCACCATCTGCTGGGTGTAGCGGGCCCAGTCCCGCCGGTGGTGGGAGGCGTCGACGGCCTCGTGCAGCAGCCGCAGCGTGGCCAGGTTGTCCGGTTCGAGCTCGGCCAGCCGGGGCGCCCGCCCCTGCTCGGCCCGGCGCACCCAGTCGGACTGGCCGAGCACCCCGATCAGGTCGTCGCCGACGTTCTCACGCAGGTAGGCGACGTCGTCCGGGTGCTGCACCTTGTTGCCGACCACCCGCAGGTTCACCCCGTAGTCCGCCGCGTACTCCTGGTACTGGCGGTAGACCGAGACGCCCTTGCGGGTGGGCTCGGCGACCAGGAAGGTCAGGTCGAAGCGGGTGAACAGGCCGGAGGCGAAGGAGTCCGAACCGGCCGTCATGTCCACCAGCAGGTACTCGCCCGGGCCGTCCACCAGGTGGTTCAGGCAGAGTTCGACCGCGCCGACCTTGGAGTGGTAGCAGGCCACCCCCAGGTCCTCCTCGGTGAAGGCGCCGGTCGCCATCAGCCGCAGCGGTGCCCCGTCGATGGTGAACTCCCGCGCGCACAGCGCGAAGACGGGGTTGTCCTCGGGGATCCGCAGCAGCCGCGAACCGCTGCCGGGCGGGGTCGTCTTGATCATCGACGCGGCGTCGGCGATGCGCGGGTTCCCGCCGCGCAGGTACTCCTTGATCTGCGGCAGCTGCGCCCCCATCGAGGGCAGCGCGGCGGACTGCGCCTCCGTCAGCCCGAGCGTCGTCCCCAGGTGCTGGTTGATGTCGGCGTCCACGGCGATCACCGGGGCCCCGGTGGCGGCCAGGTGGCGGACCAGGAGCGAGGTGAGGGTGGTCTTGCCGCTGCCGCCCTTGCCGACAAAAGCGATCTTCATGGGAACTCCGGAGTGCTTGCCGAGGGAGTCGGTGCCCGTTCGTGCTGAAAAGCGTTATCGTCACCGATAGTGTTCATGGTAGCGATTGCGAAGCAGTCGGTGATCAGGTTTGACGCACTGTTGACCCTTTTGAGGGAGCGCGGCCGAGTGCCGAGTGAGCGGGCCAGTGCGCGGGCCAGTGCGCGGGCCGCCGTCGGGCCGACCACCCGAGGCGGGCCCGCCTCCGCGCGTTACGTACGCTCGGAGGGTGAGCACTCCTTCCGTGGACCCCCTAGAACCACTCGCGCAGCTGCCCGGCGTCCCCGAGGCGGTCGCCGAGGCCCGCCGCGCGGTGGACCGCCTCTACGGCCACCGGGTGATGCGCCGCCGGGCCGCCGAGGTGACCTCGGAGTCGGCGCTGCGCGGAGCGCGGGCCTCCGCCGCCCTGGACGGCGCGGACTGGCCGCTGGAGGAGGTCCGCCGGCGCACCGACTTCGGCGGCGACCCGCAGGCCCGCACCGTCGGCGGGGCGCTGCGGCTGAACGCCGAGGCCGGGCAACTACTCGGCACCTGGCGGCACTCGCCGCTGCAGGTGCTCGCCCGGCTGCACCTGCTCGCCGCCGGGGACCTGGATCCCGCGGCCGGACGCCCGCGCCAGGGCGGCGAACAGCCGACCGAGCTCTTCGGGGCGACCCTGCCGGCCGCCGAGGGCATCGGCGCCCCGGACGCCGCGCCCGTCTCCGCGCCCGCCGCGAAGTACGAGCTGCCGCCCGCGCCCGGCGCCGACGAGGCCGCCGCGCGGCTGGACGCGCTCGCCCAGCTGCTGGCCGCCAGGGGCGGCAAGAAGCACCCCAACGAGCGCACCGCCCCGGCACTGGTGGTGGCCGCGGTGGTGCACGGCGAGCTGATGACGCTGCGGCCCTTCGGCAGCCACAACGGCCTGGTGGCGCGCGCGGCGCAGCGGGTCGTGCTGATCGCCGAGGGCCTCGACCCGCAGGCCATCTGCCCGGTGGAGGTCGGCCTGGCGGAGTTGGGCACGGACGCCTACCGCAACGCGCTCGGCGGCTACGCCTCCGGTGGCGCCGAGGGCATGGCGCTGTGGCTCGGGCACTGCGCGGCGGCGCTGCGGCTGGGCGTGCGGGAGAGCACGGCGGTCTGCGAGGCGATGCAGCGCGGCATGGTCTGAGCGGCTGAGCGGACCGGGCGCGGGCCTCCTGCGGACGCCACGGCTCCCGGACCTCACGGCTGTCGGACACACAGATGCGGCGGCACCTCTCGGTGCCGCCGCTGGCACAGGATCCCAAGTGACCATGCGTGCGCCAGTGAGTGCCCATCCGGCCGGGATCCAGCCCGTTGACCGGGTGCGGCGGCCCTATCGCGGGTCGGCTGCACGTGGGTGCTCGGTATCTGTGCGCGGTCCGTGGGGCCTGAAACTCCGTGGTCCCGGTGTTCTGGGGCCACCCGGTCTCGCGGGCCGTCTGCTTTCAGTTGTAGCGCGGTTTCCGGGAAAGCGGAACCTGGGGACGCATTTCTTTACCCTTTCCGCCGCTCCCCGCTCCCCGCTCCCCGCTCGCTCGACGCCTTGCTCAGGCGCTCGACGCCCGCCGCCTGGCGGCGTACCAGACCAGCCCGGCCGTGGCCGCCGCCGCGCCCACGGCGGCCGCGGCCAGCACCGGGCGGCTGCTGACCGCCGTCAGCGACGAACTGCGCTGCTTCAGCCGGACCGGACGGCTGAACAGCAGCACCGGCCAGTCCCGGGCCTGCGCCTCACGGCGCAGACCCCGGTCCGGGTTCACCGCGAAGGGGTTCCCGACCGCCTCCAGCAGCGGCACGTCGGTCACCGAGTCGCTGTAGGCGAAGCTGCGTTCGAGGTCGTAGCCCTCGACGGCGGCGAGCTCGCGGATCGCCACCGCCTTGTTCCCGGCGTAGGCGTAGAAGTCGATCTCGCCGGTGTAGCACCCGTCGGCCTCGGCCATCCGGGTCGCGATCACGTGGTCCGCACCGAGCATCCGGCCGATGGGCTCGACGATCTCGGAGCCGGAGCTGCTGACGATCACCACGTCGCGTCCGGCCGTGTGGTGCTCCTCGATCAGCGAGGCGGCCTCGTCGTAGATCAGAGGGTCGATCAGCTCGTGCAGCGTCTCGGCGACGATCTCCCGCACGAGTTGCACGTTCCAGCCCCGGCACAGGGAGGAGAGGTACTCGCGCATCTTCTCCATCTGGTCGTGGTCCGCGCCCCCGGCCAGGAACACGAACTGGGCGTAGGCGCTCTTCAGGACGGCGCGGCGGTTGATCAGACCGCCCCGGTACAGCGGCCTGCTGAAGGCGAAAGCGCTGGACTTCGCGATCACCGTCTTGTCGAGGTCGAAGAAAGCCGCTGTTCGCGGGGGTCGGGAGTGCGGTGACGGGGCGGCTGGGAAGTACTGGAGGTGGTTATCCACGAACACGAGGATATGCGCCCTCCATTCGGCCCAAGGGCAGGCGCGTGGGTTTGCTCAGGAAGGGCCTCGGGTACACCATGAGGGTCACGGCTCGTTCGCGACCGTGCCACCCCGGTCTGGCTCCTCCCCCCCGAGTCGGACTGTGGAGGACGACCCCCGCTCTCCCCCCCGGCGGGGGTCGTCGCATGTCCGCCGACCCCGCGCCGCCACGCCGGTTCCGGGCCGCGCCCGGGTTCCGCGCCGCGTCCGGCGGTCGCCCTCCGCTCGGATCCCGCTCCTTCGGCTGCTCCTTCGACTGCGCCTGATCTGCCACTGATCGGTTCATGCGACTGGCGGCGTCAATCTGACGGCAGGTAAGCCACCCCTCCGTGTGGCCGGGTTTTCCACACCCCCTGCTTTGTCCCCAGATTGCGTTCCCGCTTCCTTCGCGGCTTCGGAAAAGCGGCAGTGTTGTCGGTACCCAAAGAACGCGCCGCAGTGAGCACTGCGTGCGTCGTTCCTCACTCATCGCGTTCGCCATACGGGGGAAAGCCATGACCGGCACAGGTATTGGGACATCGTCCGCCGCATCGTCCGAGGGTCCGTCCGGCAGCTCCTGGCCCGTCGGCCCGCTGCTGATCACCGAGGACGAGGCGCTGATCGAACAGCTGCTGCGGATCTGCGCGGCCGCGGGCGCGGTCCCGCGGCTCGTGGGCGGCGCGCCACCGGGGCGCCAGGAGTGGGAGGCCGCCCCGCTGGTGGTGGTCGGCGACGACGTCGCGGACCGGCTGGCCGGGCTCGCTCCGCGCCCCCAGGTGCTGCTCGTGGGGCGGGACTTGGACGATGTGGACGTCTGGCGCCGGGCCGTGGTGGCCGGTGCCCGGCACGTGGTGTTCCTGCCCGACGGCGAGTCCTGGCTGCGGGACCGCATCGCCGACGCGGCCGAGGGCGTCGGCGGGCAGGCGCTCACGGTGGCGGTGCTCGGCGGCCGGGGCGGCGCCGGGGCGTCGACGCTGGCCTGCGCGCTGGCGGTCACCGCCGCCCGGGAGGGGCACCGCGCGGTGCTGGTCGACGGCGACCCGCTGGGCGGCGGCCTCGACGTCCTGCTCGGCGGCGAGGGCGCGGCCGGGCTGCGCTGGCCCGACCTGGCCGGATCCCGCGGCCGGGTCAACGCCGCCGAGTTGGAGCGCTCGCTGCCCCGGCTGCACGAGTTGACCGCACTGAGCTGGGATCGAGGGGACCTGCTGAACATCCCGGTGGAGGCCATGCGCACGGTCCTCGGCGCCGCCCGCAGAGGCGGCGGGGTGGTCGTGCTGGATCTTCCCCGCTGGATCGACGAGACCGCGGGGGAGGCACTGGAGCAGTCCGATCTGGGACTGCTGGTGGTCCCGGCTGAGCTGCGGGCCATGACCGCGTCCGGCCGGGTCGCCGCCGCCGTGCGGATGCGGCTCTCCGACCTGCGCGCGGTGGTGCGCGGTCCCGCGCCCAGCGGCGTGACCGGGGCCGAGGTCGCCCGGGGGCTGCGGCTCCCCCTCGCCGGGGAACTGCTGGCCGAGCCCGGCCTGGTGACCGACCTGGAGCGGGGCAGACCGCCCGGCGCCCGGGCCAGGGGTCCACTCGGGCGCTTCTGCTCGGCCTTCCTGACGCAGGTGCTGCCCGGCGCGGGGGTGGCCGTATGAACACCCCCGGCCGCTCCCCGGTGCGCGGCCGCCAGCGCGAGGCACTGGTGGACACCGTACGGCTACGGCTCGCCGAGGCCGGTGCCCAGCCGGGTACGACCGAGGTCGCGGCGGCGCTCCGGGCCCAGGGCCACCCCTACGGTTCGACGGAAGTCCAGGAACTGGTGCGGCAGTTGCGCTCGGACATGGTCGGCGCCGGGCCACTGGATCCGCTGCTCGCCGACCCGGCCGTGACCGACGTACTGGTCAACGGCCCCAACGAGGTCTGGCTGGACCGGGGCGGCGGCCTGGAACGCGTGCCCGGCGTCCGCTTCGCGGACCGGCAGGCCGTCCGGCGGCTCGCCCAGCGGCTGGCCACCGCCGCCGGGCGAAGACTCGACGACGCCCGCCCCTGGGCGGACGCCCGGCTGCCCGACGGCACCAGGCTGCACGCGGTGCTGCCGCCGGTCGCGGTCGGCTGCACCCACATCTCACTGCGGGTCAGCCGGGCCCGGCCGTTCACCCTGCCCGAGCTGGTGCGCGCCGGGTCAATCCCGGGGCCGGGCGCGGCACTGCTCCGGGCGATGGTCAGGTCCCGGCTGTCCTACGTCGTCAGCGGGGGCACCGGGACCGGGAAGACCACCCTGCTCGCGGCGCTGCTCGGGCTGGTCGGCCCGGGGGAGCGGCTGGTCATCGTGGAGGACTCGGCGGAGCTGCGCCCGGGGCATCCCCACGTCGTCCGGCTGGAGGGCCGCTCAGCGAACCAGGAGGGCGCCGGGGCGGTGGAGCTGCGTGACCTGGTCCGGCAGGCACTGCGGATGCGTCCCGACCGGCTGGTGGTCGGCGAGGTGCGGGGCGCCGAGGTGGTCGACTTCCTGGCCGCCCTGAACACCGGCCACGCGGGCGGTGCCAGCACGGTTCACGCCAACGCGGCGGCGGACGTCCCGGCCCGGCTGGAGGCGCTGGCCTCGACCGCGGGCCTGGACCGCGCCGCGCTCCACAGCCAGCTCGCCGCCGCGCTGGACGCCGTCGTCCACCTGGTGCGGGACAGCGACGGGCTGCGGCGGGTGGCCGAGGTCCGGCTGCTGCGCCGGGCGGCGGACGGCCTGGTCGACACCGAACCGGCGGTCCGGTTCACACCGGGCGGCGAACTGCGGCCCGGCAGCGGCTGGGCCCGTCTGGCCGACCTGTGCGGCCCCGGCGAACGACCAAGGGAACGGCAGGGGTGGTCGGTATGAGCGCCCTGGACAGCACGAACGGAGTGAGCACGGTGAGCGGAATGGACGCGTGGGGATCGGTCGCCGGGGCGCTTCAGGTCCCGGCGCAGGTGGTGCAGGTGACCGCGACGGGCCTGGTGCTCTGCCTGCTCGGCTGGGCCGCCTGGGGCCTGAGCAGCCTCGACGCCGGGAACCGCCGCCGGGACCGGCTGTTCCCGGACGACCCGGTGACCGGGGCCGACACCGACCCGGGGCCGCCGCTGCCCCGGCCGGGGGCGGCGCCGACACGTGGAGTGCGGCGGCGGATCCGGCGGCGGCTGCGCTCGCTGCGGTCGCGCGGACGGCGTCGCGGGCGGCTCCGGCCGCCGCCCGAGCTGCTGTTGCTGCCGTTCGGCCTGCTGGCGGCCTGGCCGACGCACTCCCCGCTGCTGGCCGCTCTCGCGGCGGGAGCGGTCGTCCCGGCGATACGGCTGCGCCGACGTCGGCGGCGGGCCCGCGCCCGGGAGCAGCGGCGGCTGGCCGTGGTCGCGCTCTGCGCGGCCCTGGCGGGGGAGCTGCGCACCGGGGCCACCCCGCAGCAGGCGGCCGAGCTGGTGGGCGGGGAGTTGGCGGGCGGGCAGCTGGAAGCCGCTGCGACGGGGCGCTCCGCCAACCCTCCGGCGCTGTTGGACAGCACAGCGCTGCTGGACAGCACAGCGCTGCTGGACAGCACAGCGCTGTTGGCCGCTGTGCGCTACGGCGGGTCCGTGCCGGAGGCCTTCCTGACCATCGCGGAGGCGCCGGGTGCCGAGGGCGCGGCGGGCATCGCGGCCTGCTGGCAGGTGTCCTCGTCCAGCGGGGCGGGTCTGGCTGCGGGGCTGGACCGCGTCGCCGAGGGACTGCGGGCCGAGCATGCCCTGCACGAGACCGTACGGGCGGAGCTGGCCGGGGCACGGTCGACGGCCGCGCTGCTGGCCGGGCTGCCCCTGTTCGGCCTGCTGCTCGGCGCGGGGCTGGGAGCGGATCCGCTCCGGGTGCTGCTGCACACCACCGGGGGGCTGGCCTGCCTGGCCCTGGGCGTGCTCCTGGAGTGCGCCGGGCTGGCCTGGACGGCCCGCATCGCCCGGGCCGCGGAACACGCGGTCCAGGGCACCTGAGGCGACGGCTCGGGAAGCGCGACGAGCGCGACAAGCGCGAGAAGGGAGGCAGTCAGATGGACGCGGCCTGGTGGACGGCGGTACTGGTCAGTGGTGCCGCCGCCGCCCTTCTGGGCGGCCTGAGAGCCCTGGCCGGCCACCGGGTCAGAGCCCGGGCCCGGACTGCCGGGATGCCCCTGGCCCGGGCGCGGGCTCAGGCCCGGACACCCGGTCGGCACCGGGTGCCGGACCCGGCGCAGCTGCCGGACCGCGCCCCCGGGCGCCACCGCGGCCGCCCGGGAGGGCTCCGACACCGGCGACGCGCGCCCTCGCCGGGGCGCCCGACGCTGTCGCCCGCCGTGCTCCGGGGCGGGGCGGCGCTGCTGATCGGCGCCGGGGTCGCGGTCTCGCTGGACGGCGCGTTCGGGCTGGTCGTCGGCATAGTCGCGGCGGCGATCAGCTTCCGCTGGCTGCCGGACCCGCCGACGGCCGAACTGCGCCGGGCGGCTGCCGAGGCGGCCGCGCTGCGGGCCCAGCTGCCGCTCACCGCCGACCTGCTGGCCGGTTGCCTGGTGTCCTGGTGCGCTCCGGCCACGGCGGCCGAGGCGGTCGCGGGAGCGATCGGCGAACCGATGGCCGCGCGGCTCGCCGAGGTCGCGGCCGACCTGCGGATGGGCGCCGACGCCGAGGAGAGCTGGGCCCGCTTCGGCGCGGACCCGGTGCTCGCGCCCCTGGGCCGGTGCCTGCTCCGGGCCTGCGCCAGTGGCGCCCCGCCCGCGGCGGGCCTGGCCCGGCTCGCCGAGGGCTGCCGAGCCGAGGCGGCAACGGCGGCCCAGGGGCGGGCGCGGCGGGCCGGGGTCCTGGCCACCGCGCCGCTGGGGCTCTGCTTCCTCCCGGCGTTCGTGCTGATCGGCGTGGTCCCGGTGGTCACCGGCCTGGCCGGCAGCTTCCTCGTCCACAGCTGACCCCGTCCGTCCACAGGTCCCCGCCAGCCCGCGATTCCACCTGTCCGCGTTTCCACTCGTCCACGTTTCACTCAGGTCTTTCGCCCTGCCCTTCGCCCTGCCTTTCACCCTGCCTTTCACCCTGGAGCCACCATGAGCACCACTGCCGCCTTCCCGTCCGCAACCCCCACCGTGCCGCTGGGCAGCCTGTTCCTGCGGCGGGTCAGGTCCGTGCCGCTGTTCGGGGCCGCGGTGGCGTACGCCTGGCTGGTGCACCTGCGCCACCTGGTCCGCTGCCGGTTCGGCGGGCGGCCGTCCGACGCGGGGATGACCACCGCGGAGTACGCCGTCGGCACCGTTGCCGCCTGCGGGTTCGCGGCGCTGCTGTACAAGATCGTGACTAGCGGGGCGGTGTCCGACGCGGTCTCGGAGCTGATCAAGCGGGCGCTCGGTGCGGTCTGAGGCGCGTCCGGCGGCGGCCGACCGGGGATTCGTGACGGCGGAGACAGCGGTGCTGCTGCCGGTGCTGGTGACGCTGATGGCGGTGCTGGTGTGGGGGGTCCTGGTCGGGGCCGCGCAGATCCGCTGCGTGGACGCCGCGCGCGAGGGGGCCCGGGCGGCTGCTCGCGGCGACCCGCCCGATCAGGTGCTGGCCGTCGCCCGGGCCGCCGCCCCGCCGGGGGCGGCCGTGGCGGTCACCGAGCACGCTGCCGATGTCCGGGTCGTGGTCTCGGCGCGCTCCCAGGGGCCGGGAGCGCTGGGCGGCCTGCTCTCGCTCCAGGTGTCCGGCACGGCCTCGGCCCTGCGCGAGGGAGCTGGTTCCTGATGGCACTCGTCAACCCACGCCGAGCCCAGTCACCCCGAGCCCGGTCACCCCGAGCCCGGTCACCCCGAGCCCGGTCACCCCGAGCCCGGTCACCCCGAGCCCGGTCACCCCGAGTCAACTCGTCCCGACCCAACCCCCGGGCGGGCCTCACCGGGACCGATGCCGGAGCCGCGTCGATCTGGCTGATCGCGCTGCTGCTGCTGGCGGGCTGCGCCCTGCTGGCGGTGCTCGGGCTGGGGGCCGCGGTCGCCGCCCGGCACCGGGCCGAGGCGGCGGCGGACCTGGCCGCGCTGGCGGCGGCCGACCGGATACTGGCCGATCCGGCCGGGGCCTGCGGCGAGGCGGCGCGGGTCGCCGTCGCGCAGCAGGCCCGGCTGACCTCCTGCGTGCTGCGCAGCGACGCGACCCTGGACACCGTGGCGGTGGAGGTCGAGGCCCCGGTGGCCGGGCGGCTGTTCGCGGCGCTACCGCCCGCGCACGGCCGAGCCAGGGCCGCCCCGCAGTCCACCGCCGTCCTCCCGTCCGCGAGCGGCTACGGGGCCGCCCCGGCGAGCAGCAGCGTCAGCAGCTTGATCGAGCCCGCCTTGTCCAGCGGGTCGTTGCCGTTGCCGCACTTGGGCGACTGGATACAGGACGGGCAGCCCCGCTCGCACTCGCAGGCGGTGATCGCGGCCAGGGTCGCGGTGAGCCAGGCGCGGGCCCGCTGGTAGCCGCGTTCGGCGAAGCCCGCCCCGCCGGGGTGGCCGTCGTAGACGAACACCGTGGGCAGCCCGGTGTCCGGGTGGAGCGGGACGGACACCCCGCCGATGTCCCAGCGGTCGCAGGTCGCGAACAACGGCAGCAGGCCGATGGAGGCGTGCTCGGCGGCGTGCGCGGCGCCGGGCAGCTCCTCCGGCAGCAGCCCGGCCGCGTCCAGCTGCTCCTCGGTCACGCACCACCAGACCGCCCGGGTGCGCAGGGTGCGCGGCGGCAGGTCGAGCTTGGTCTCGCCCAGGATCTCGCCGGTGACCAGGCGGCGTTTCAGGTAGGAGACCACCTGGTTGGTGACCTCGACCGAGCCGAAGCAGAGCCGGGCCTCGCCCCACTTCACCTCGCTGTCGGTGCCGAGCACGCTGATCGCGGTCGTGTCCCGGGCGACCGTGCTGTACGGCGGATCGGCCGGGGCGACCAGGGCGACGGCCTCGTCCAGGTCGAGCTCGCGGACCAGGTAGCTCCGGCCCTGGTGCAGGTGGACGGCGCCGGTGTGGACGGCGGTGTGCGCGGAGCCCGCGTCCACCGTGCCCAGCAGACGGCCTGTGTCGGCCTCCACGACCCGCACCGGGGTCCCGCCGGACCCGCGGATGTCCACGCCGTCCACGGCCCGCTCACGCCGCGTCCAGAACCAGCTGCCGGACCCGGCGCCGCCGCTCTCCCGGTGCCGGAGCATGCCGCGCCGTACCAACTGCGGCAGCAGTACCGGCGCGGAGGGGCCGAAGAGGTCCAGGTCGGGCTCGGTCAGCGGGAGTTCGGCGGCGGCCGCGCACAAGTGCGGAGCCAGCACGTACGGGTTGTCGGGGTCCAGCACGGTCGACTCGACCGGCTGGCGGAACAGCGAGTCGGGGTGGTGCACCAGGTAGGTGTCCAGCGGGTCGTCCCGGGCGATGAGCACCGCCAGCGCGCCCTGGCCGCCGCGTCCCGCGCGTCCGGCCTGCTGCCACAGGGAGGCGCGGGTGCCGGGGTACCCGGCGAGCAGCACGGCGTCCAGACCGGAGACGTCCACGCCCAGCTCCAGCGCGCTGGTCGAGGCGAGGCCGAGCAACCGTCCTGAGTGCAGGGCACGTTCGATCGCCCGGCGCTCCTCCGGCAGGTAGCCGCCGCGGTAGGCGGCGACCCGGCGGGCGGTGTCCGCACCGGCGGCCTCGGTCAGCCGCTCCTGGGCGATCACCGCCAGCAGTTCGGCCCCGCGCCGGGACCGGACGAAGGCCACCGTCCGGATCCGGTCCAGGACCAGGTCGGTCAGCAGGTCGGCGGCCTCGGCGGTGGCCGAGCGGCGCACCG
Source organism: Streptacidiphilus sp. P02-A3a (assembly GCF_014084105.1). Taxonomy (GTDB): domain Bacteria; phylum Actinomycetota; class Actinomycetes; order Streptomycetales; family Streptomycetaceae; genus Streptacidiphilus. The sequence continues at coordinate 512,716 of NZ_CP048289.1, forward strand.
GGGCGCCCTGCTCGCCGTGCAGTTCGGTGAGCGGCGGCTCCCAGAGGGCGAACACCGTCTCGCCGCGTGGCGAGCCGTCGTCGGTCACCTCGGCGACGGGCAGGCCGGTGAGCCTGCCCGCGGCGAGCCCGGGTTCGGCGGAGGTGGCCGAGGCCAGCAGGAACACCGGTTCGGCCCCGTAGCGGGCGCAGATCCGGCGCAGTCGCCGCAGCACCTGGGCGACGTGCGAGCCGAAGACGCCCCGGTAGCTGTGGCACTCGTCGATCACCACGAAGCGCAGCGCGCGCAGGAAGGAGGCCCAGCGGGCGTGCGCGGGCAGGATCCCGCGGTGCAGCATGTCCGGGTTGGTGAGCACCAGCGAGGCGTACTGGCGTACCCATTCACGTTCCTCGAACGGGGTGTCGCCGTCGTAGGCGGCGGCCCGCACCCGGGTCAGCGCGCCGTCGGCGGCCTGCCGCAACTCGCCGATGCGGCGCAGCTGGTCGGCTGCCAGCGCCTTGGTCGGGGACAGGTACAGGCAGGTGGCTCCGCGCCCGTTGGCGGCCTCGGTGCCGGTGAGCAGGGTGCTGAGCACCGGAGCCAGGTAGGCCAGCGACTTGCCCGAGGCGGTCCCCGTGGCGATAACCACACTTTTACCGGCCAATGCGAGGTTTGCCGCATTTGCCTGATGTTTCCATGGCCGATCGATGCCGGTGTCCCGTACGGCCTCCAGCACCTCGGGCCGGATCCCCTGCGGTCCCTCGGGCCAGTCGGCGAAGCGCGCCACCCGGGCGGGTATGTGCTCCGTATGGGTGAGCCGATCTTGCCGTCCTCTGGCTTCCGATAGCCTGGAGAGGACGGTCGCGGGCGAGTCCGGGAGCGGCTTCATCGGGACCAAGTCTGTCATCAGAGCGATGGAGATTCGTCCTAAGACGTCGTGCTGCCCTGGTCGTAAGTGGTTGAATGCCATCGCGGCCGTGTATCGGGGTACCTGCCCCACCGTCGGCCAAGATTCGCAACGATGCCATCGCGGCAGCGTGCCCCGCACCAGCGGGATGTGGTGGCGCGAGAGCAAGGTGCTGGAGGTTCCGTGGACCTGTCCCTGTCGACCCGTACCGTTGGCGACCGCACGGTCGTCGAGGTGGGGGGCGAGATCGATGTGTACACCGCCCCGAAGCTGCGCGAGCAGCTTGTCGAACTCGTCAACGAGGGTCACTACCACCTGATCGTGGACATGGAAGGCGTGGACTTCCTGGACTCGACCGGACTGGGCGTGCTCGTCGGCGGGCTCAAGCGGGTACGCGCCCATGAGGGCTCGCTTCGCCTGGTCTGCAACCAGGAGCGCATCCTCAAGATTTTCCGTATCACCGGGCTCACCAAGGTGTTCCCCATCCACGGTTCCGTGGACGAGGCCGTCGCCGCGACCGACTGACCCTCCTCGCGGGTCAGACATCGCGACATCCCGGGGCCCCAGTACCTGAGGCCCCGGGCCGGTCCGGAGAAAGCAACCTTCGAGGGGGAGCCATGGCCACCGTCGAACTCCGATTCAGTGCCCTGCCGGAGCACGTACGGACCGCGCGGCTCGTTGCCGCCGCCGTCGCCCGCAGGGCGGGAGTAGACGAATCCGTCCTCGACGAGGTCCGCCTCGCCGTAGGTGAAGCATGTTCGCGTGCGGTCGGACTGCACCGCCGTCATCAGTTGGATGAACCCGTTCGGGTGAAACTCATCGAGCAGGAAAAACGGTTCGCGATCGAGATCGGTGACGGAGTCGGCGGCAAGCACGCCTCCGACGAGCACCACTCGGTTGACGGCGCGGCGGCTGTCGACGACGCCGCCGAGGCCGCGATGGGCCTGGCTGTCATCAGCGGCCTGGTGGACGACCTCGACATCGGCAGCGACGAGGACGGCGGGCTGATCAAGATGAGCTGGCCGGTGGCCGTCCATCCGGTGCTGCCCTGACCGTCGGCTGACTGCCGTCCGACGGCTGCCCGACCTCCCTCCGGCGGCTGCGGGATGTCCCGTTGGCGGATGATCTGTCAGGCAACAAGAAAATCATGCCGGTTACCGCCCCCATTCCGGCACATTCGCCGTTTTGCTCAGGCCGCGATTCCTGGAATCGCGGCCTGCCGTGTTCGGATCGCCGCCGCCCACCCGCCCGGCCACCGGCGACACGCCCGGCGCGGCAGTGAATTCCAGCGCCTCCGAAGCGGGCACCGGTGACGGAGCGGGTGAGCGCGGCCCAGGCTCCCGGACCGCCCCGCTCTCAGCTCGCCTGCGCGGCGTTCGCCGCCACCGCGTCGGCGATGTCCGGCCACAGCGGCTCCGGCAGATCGTGCCCCATGCCCGGCAGGAGCAGCAGTTCCGCGCCGGGCACGGCCCGCGCGGTGGCCTCCCCGCCGCTGCGGTCGATCAGCGGGTCCGCCATGCCGTGCAGCACCAGCGTCGGCGCGGTCACCCCGCGCAGCCCGGCGGTCCGGTCCGGCGAGGCGAGGATCGCGGCGAGCTGCCGTCCGAAGCCGTCGACCCGGTGGGACCGGTCGTAGGTCTCGGCGACGTGGGCCCGCAGCCCCGCCTCGTCCTCCGGGTACCCGGGCGAGCCGATGACCCGCCAGACACCCATGCCCGCCTCGATCGCGCCCGCGCGGTCCGCCGGGCGCGGGGTGCTCAGTTGGGCCTCGGCCTCGCGGGTCCCGGCGCCGCTGACACCGTCGCCGGGCCTGGACATGATCGAGCAGAGGCTGCGCAGCCGCCCGGGATGGTCGATCGCCAGCTGCTGCGCGATCATCCCGCCCATCGACGCCCCGGCGACGTGGGCCCGGTCCACCCCGAGCGCGTCCAGCAGCCCCACGGCGTCCCGGGCCAGGTCGGCGATCAGGTACGGGGCGCTGCCCGGGTCGCCCCGGACGATCGCGCGCAGGTCGGGCTTCGGCCCCCGGTCCAGGAAGGTGGACAGCCCGGAGTCCCGGTTGTCGTAGCGCACCACGTGGAACCCGTGCGCGGCGAAGTGCGCGCAGAGCCCGCTCCGCCAGCTGAGCAGCTGCGATCCCAGCCCGGCCACCAGCAGCAGCGTCGGCTGCCGCGGATCGCCGAAGGTCTCGTACTCCAGCTCGATCCCGTTCGCCTCGGTGCGTGGCACGCCCACCCCTCTCGCCCGGCCCGGTGATACCTACCGGTCGGTACGGTAGCGAGGAAGCCACGCGGACGACAGGGTGCGGACGGCTCCGGCAGGTGCGCGGCCGAACCGGAGCCGAAGCCGGTCGGCACCGGCGCTGAAAGCAGCATGAAACCGGGCATCGGCGACATCTTTCGGTGCTCGATGCCCGGCCGTCCCCGGCGGGCCTGTAGGTTCCCAGGCTGGACCAGGTGCACGCCGGGTGCGCGTGAGGGAAGGGAACCCGTGGTGACCAAGACGTGGCTGAGGCTCGCGATTCCGGCCGTGCTGCTGGCCTTCGGAGCCACCGCGTGCAGCAGCGACAACACCAAGCAGCTGGACGCCTGGGCGGTCAGCCTGTGCGGCGGCATGCAGACCCCGGTGCAGCAGGCGAACGCCGCCCTCGCCGACACCGGCACGGTCAAGACCGGGGAGACCCCGGCGGCGCTGCAGACCCGGCTCGCGAGCGACCTCGGCACCCTCGCCACCGCCAACACCCAGATCGCCCAAGCGGTGCAGAAGGCCGGCGCCCCCACCGTCGACGACGGCGCGCAGACGCAGGCCAGCGCGGTCAGCGAGCTCAACCAGGCGGCGGGTGGCTACACCTCGGTCCAGCAGGCCGTCTCCGCGCTCCCGGTCAACGACCAGGCGAAGTTCGCGGCGGGCCTGAAGGGCGTCGGCGACAAGGTCCAGCAGCTCGCCGAGCTGTCCACCTCCGCCCTCCAGCAGCTGCAGAGCGGAAGCCTGGGGACGGCACTGGCCAAGCAGCCCGGCTGCAAGAGCGTGAGCGCGAGTCCGAGCGCGGGCGGCGTGACCGCCACCGACAGCCCGGCCGCCCCGGTCGGCGCCTCGCCCGCGCCGTCCGGCTCCGCGGGCACCCGGCCGAGCGGCACGGCCGACGGCTCCACCAGCGCCAAGCCCAGCGCGTCCGCCGACCCGCACGCGTCCGCGTCCACCCACTGACCTCAGTCGGGGGACAATGGCCGGGTGACTGACAGCACCGCGCCCACGCCTGCGCCCGCCTCCCCGAGCCCGGTCGTCGACACCGCCCTCGCGGCCCGGCTCCGGGCGGCGTTCACCGCCGCCGACTTCACCGCCGACGGCTGCCTCGACCTGCTGGGCGCGGGGGCCTACGCCGCCCTCGCCCGCAGCGAGACGGTGCCCGCGCTGCGGGCGACCGGGGGCGGCAGCGCGGGGGAGACGCTGCTGCGGCTGTTCCTGCTCCAGAGCCCGGTCACCCGCGCGGCGGCCGAGGCGGCGGGCCTGCCGGTCGCGGACTGCCTGACCGGCGGCTGGCTCACCGCCGCCGTTCCCGAAAGCGCCGAGGGCCCAAGCGCCGAGGGCCCAAGCGCCGAGGGCCCAAGCGCCGAGGGCGACGCGGGCAGTGCGGGCGGCGCGGGCGACGTCATGGTGCGGGCCACCGTCGACATCCGCCCCTACGCCAACGACATCGCCGGTACCGATGACGCCGGGGACGCCTGGATCGTGTCCGACCTCGGCTGCTCGGTCGGCGGCGCGGGCGGGATCGGCTCGGTCGGCGGGGTGCCCAGGTCGGAGCTGGTGCTGGGGGTGGGCGGCGCGTCCACCACGCTCGCGAACATCGCCGTGCGCCGTCCGGTGCGCCGGGTGCTCGACCTCGGCACCGGCTCCGGCGTCCAGGCGCTGCACGCGGCCCGGCATGGCGCGGCGGTCGTGGCCACCGACGTGAACGCCCGCGCGCTGCACTTCACCCGGCTGACGGCGGCGCTCTCCGGCCTGACCAACATCGAGACCCGCCAGGGCAGCCTGTTCGAGCCGGTCGCGGGCGAGGCCTTCGACCTGGTGGTGTCCAACCCGCCGTTCGTGATCTCCCCCGGCGGACGCTTCACCTACCGCGACGGCGGCATGCCGGGCGACGAGCTGTGCCGCGGCCTGGTGTCCGCCGCCGGGCAGCACCTGGAGCCGGGCGGCTACTGCCAGCTCCTGGCCAACTGGCAGCATGTCCGCGGCGAGGACTGGCGGTCCCGGATCGCCGACTGGATCGCGGGCACCGGCTGCGACGCCTGGGTGGTCCAGCGCGAGGTCCAGGACGTCTTCCAGTACGCCGAGCTGTGGCTGCGCGACGGCGGCGACCACCGGCAGGACCGGGCCCACTACGACGCCCGCTACCAGGAGTGGCTGGACGCCTTCGAGGCCGCCGAAGTGGAGGGTGTCGGCTTCGGCTGGATCACCCTGCGCCGGGCCCCGGAGGGCCGCGAGCCGGTGCTGGTCGCCGAGGAGTGGCCGCACCCGGTCGAGCAGCCGCTCGGCCCGGAGATCGAACGCTGGTTCGCCCGTCAGGACTTCCTCCGCGAGCGGGACGACGCCGGGCTCCTCGCCGAGCACTACCTGCTCGCGGACGAGGTGGTCCAGGAGCAGATCGGCGCGCCCGGCGCGGAGGACCCGGAGCACGTGGTGCTCCGTCAGAACCGCGGTATGCGCCGGGCCACGAAGGTGGACACGGTCGGCGCGGGCTTCGCCGGTGCCTGCGACGGCACCCTCCCGGCGGGCGGCATCCTGGACGCCATCGCCCACCTCGTCGGCGAGCCCCCGGAGCTGCTCCGGTCCCGCGCGCCGGAGCAGCTCCGACTGCTGGTCGAGCAGGGCTTCCTGATCCCGGCCGCCCTCGCCGAACCCGAGTCCTGACCCGTCCTCACCCGAACCCTCACCCGAACCCTCACCTGAATTCGCACCCGAATTCGCACCCGAGCCCGAAGGCCGGACGGCGGCCGAGCGGCCGCTGTTCACCTCCGCGTTCCCCTGGTGCCGCCCTCCGTTTCCGGGGCGCTGCCAAGGTGACGATCGTACTGATCGGACCTCCATAGGGCTGGGGCGGGCGTGGGCACTCCACTGGGCTTGTTCACCGGGGGCTTCTTCACCCTGTTCGGGCTCGGGGTGCTCGCCTGGTGCGTCTCCGAGGTCCGCACCCGGCGGGTGCTGCGGCGCGGCGGGACCAGGGTCACCGCCCGGGTGCTGGCCGACCCGGGGCCCGGCGCGGACCACCTGGACAGCTCCCCGCTGCTGGCCTTCCAGGTCGAGGGCCGGGGCGAGGTGGTCGCCAGACCACGCGGCTGGACCACCATCCGGCGCACGCCCGCGCTGGCGGTGGACGCGCTGGTGCCGGTCTCCTACGACCCGGCGCGACCGGAGCTGGTCGCGGTGCACGGCGTACGCCAGGCGCGCAGCGACGTCTTCTGGCTGCTGCTGGGCGCCGCCTTCGCCGGCTGCGGCCTGGCGCTGCTGGCGTCCGTGCTCTGAAACCGGACCGCCGACACCGGACCGCCGACACGCCCAAAGTCTCGGATCTTCGCCCCGTCCCCCGGTCGGCAGTCCTATCATCCGGCTTGTATTGATCTGTCCTGCCCCGAGTCGTCCGGTCCCACGGTCGGCGGCACGCGGCCCCGTGATCCGTGCCACCGCCGCCCTCCGGCGGCGGCCCCGGACCGCGGTGGCGGCCCCGGAGCAGCGGCGACCAGCGGCGGAGGCGGGGGAGTGGCAGCTGTGAGAACGCGGTAGCTCAGTACGAGCGGCAGCGTACCTGTCCGGGGTCAGCCATTCTCCAGGCATTTCTGAGCCATCTCCATAGCCGCCGACAACGGTCCGCGCAGCGGGAACGACCGCTCTCGGGTTACCGTTCGAGTGGGGTCGGACGGGTTCCGCTGTCGGCGGAGCGGCTTCAGTCCGTTTGACAAGGGGGACCCGGATACGGTCACACTCCGCTTTCAGGGTCGTTTCCGTGCGAAGCGGCCCGACCACCCCCCACACGACCGGGAGAGAAGAGCGAAGGTGTCCCCGACCAGCGAGACCGGACGCGAAGGAAGGCGACTCGTGATCGTCGAGTCGCCGGCCAAGGCGAAGACGATCAAGGGCTACCTCGGCCCCGGATACGTGGTCGAGGCGAGCGTCGGGCATATCCGCGACCTGCCCGGCACCGCCGCCGAGGTTCCCGACGGCTACACCGGCGAGGTGCGCCGCCTGGGCATCGACGTCGAGCACGACTTCGAGCCGATCTATGTCGTCAACGCCGACAAGAAGGCCCAGGTCGCGAAACTCAAGTCGCTGCTGAAGGACTCCGACGAACTCTTCCTCGCAACGGACGAGGACCGCGAGGGCGAGGCCATCGCCTGGCACCTGCAGGAGGTGCTGCGACCCAAGGTCCCGGTGCACCGCATGGTGTTCCACGAGATCACCAAGGACGCCATCCAGGCCGCCGTCAACAGCCCGCGCGAGCTGAACAAGCGCCTGGTCGACGCCCAGGAGACCCGCCGCATCCTGGACCGGCTGTACGGCTACGAGGTCTCGCCGGTGCTCTGGAAGAAGGTCATGCCGAAGCTCTCGGCGGGCCGGGTCCAGTCCGTGGCGATCCGGCTGGTGGTCGAGCGCGAGCGGGAGCGGATCGCCTTCCGCTCGGCGTCCTACTGGGACCTGACCGCGGTCTTCGCCTCGGCCACCGCCATCGACGGCGACCCGGGCACCTTCGGCGCCCGGCTGTCCGCGGTGGACGGCCGCCGGGTGGCCTCCGGACGCGACTTCGACTCGCTCGGACAGCTCAAGGCGGCCTCCGGGCAGGCCCTGCACCTGGACGAGGAGGCCGCCCGGGCCCTGGCCGCCGGGCTCGCCGACACCGACTTCCGGGTCCGCAGCGTCGAGTCGAAGCCGTACCGGCGCTCGCCGTACGCGCCGTTCCGGACCACGACCATGCAGCAGGAGGCCGGGCGCAAGCTGGGCTTCGCCGCCAAGCGGGCCATGGACGTCGCCCAGAAGCTGTACGAGAACGGCTTCATCACCTACATGCGTACCGACTCGACCACGCTGTCGGAGACCGCCGTCAAGGCGGCCCGCGCCCAGGTCGAGCAGCTGTACGGGCGGGAGTACCTGCCGGACACCCCCCGGGTCTACAGCGCCAAGGTCAAGAACGCCCAGGAGGCGCACGAGGCGATCCGCCCCTCCGGCGACCGCTTCCGCACCCCCGCCGAGACCGGCCTGCGCGGCGACGAGTTCCGGCTCTACGAGCTGATCTGGATGCGCACCGTCGCCTCCCAGATGAAGGACGCCGTCGGCCAGTCGGTCACCGTCAAGGTCGCCGGTACCTCCACCGACGGCCGCGACGCCGAGTTCTCCGCCACCGGCAAGATCATCACCTTCCACGGCTTCCTCAAGGCCTACGTCGAGGGCCGCGACGACCCCGACGCCGAACTGGACGACCGCGAGCGCCGGCTGCCGCCGGTCGCCGAGGGGGACGCCCTGGGCGCGGAGGAGATCACCCCCGACGGCCACGCGACCAAGCCCCCGGCCCGCTTCACCGAGGCGTCGCTGATCAAGGAGCTGGAGGACCGCGAGATCGGCCGTCCCTCCACCTACGCCGCGATCATCGACACCATCGTCGCCCGCCGGTACGTCTTCAAGAAGGGCACGGCACTCGTCCCCTCCTTCGTGGCGCTGGCCGTGGTCCGGCTGCTGGAGGAGCACTTCGGCCGCCTGGTCGACTACGACTTCACCGCCCGGATGGAGAACGACCTCGACGGCATCGCCCGGGGCGAGAGCGCCTCGGTGCCCTGGCTGCGCCGCTTCTACTACGGCCGTTCCGGGCCGGAGGACGTCGCCGCCCCGGCCGTCGCCTCCGCCGCCGACGCGGGCAACGGCGACGGCGACCACCTCGGCGGCCTCAAGGAACTGGTCACCGACCTGGGCGCGATCGACGCCCGCGAGATCAGCTCCTTCCCGCTCGGCGACAGCGGCATCGTGCTGCGGGTCGGCCGCTACGGCCCCTACGTGGAGAAGGGCGAGCAGCGCGCCGACGTCCCCGAGGAGCTGGCGCCCGACGAGCTCACCGTGGAACTCGCCGAGGAGCTGCTGGCCAAGCCCAGCGGCGTGCGCGAGCTGGGCACCGACCCGGAGAGCGGCAACGAGATCGTCGCCAAGGACGGCCGCTACGGCCCCTACTTCACCGAGGTGCTGCCCGAGGGCACGCCGAAGACCGGCAAGAACGCGGTCAAGCCGCGCACCCAGTCGCTGCTGTCGACCATGTCCCTGGACACGGTCACCCTGGACGACGCGCTCAAGGTCTTCGGCCTGCCGCGGGTCGTCGGCACCGACGCCGAGGGCGTGGAGATCACCGCGCAGAACGGCCGCTACGGCCCGTACCTCAAGAAGGGCACCGACTCGCGCTCCCTGGAGAACGAGGAGCAGATGTTCACGGTGACCCTGGAGGAGGCGCTGGCGATCTACGCGACGCCCAAGCAGCGCGGGCGCGCCGCCGCCAAGCCGCCGCTGCGCGAGCTGGGCGTGGACCCGGTCAGCGAGCGTCCGGTGGTGGTCAAGGACGGCCGCTTCGGGGCCTATGTGACCGATGGTGAGACCAATGCCACACTGCGCCGGGACGACGTGGTCGAGGAGATCACCCCGGAGCGCGGCTACGAGCTGCTGGCCGAGAAGCGGGCCAAGGGTCCGGTGAAGAAGGTCGCCAAGAAGGCCCCGGCGAAGAAGGCGGCGGCGAAGAAGGCCCCCGCCAAGAAGGCCACCGCCACCAAGACCACCGCCACCAAGACGACCGCCAAGAAGACGACGGCCAAGACCGCTGCCGCCAAGACCGCCACTGCCAAGAAGGCTCCGGCCAAGAAGTCGGCGGCGGAGGTTCCCGACGCCGACCGGGCGACCGCCTCCGCCGACTAGGCTCCGGGCACGTCACAGCCGGTCCCGCCCGCCCGGGCGGGACCGGCCACCCCTCCCCGAGGGCGGAACGACCCCTACGATGTCCGTCCCTCCGGTTAGGCTGGCCGCATGACGAGTGCGGAGCGACCCGGACCCGACCACCCCCGACCCACCGCCCGGGCCGAAGCCGAGCGCGCGCGGGCGCTGCTGCGCGTCCGCCCGTACCAGCGGCTCTGGCGCGCGCAGTTGCTGGGCGGCGTCGGGGACCGGCTCGGGCTGCTGGTGCTGCTCATCCTGACCTGGGTGGCGGTCGCCACCGCCGACGCCCTCGGCGGCGGCGCACGCGGACTGCTGCTGTCGGTCGCCGCGGTGTTCGCGGCCCGACTGCTCGGCACGCTGCTCTTCGGCGCGGCGCTGCTGGAGCCGGTCGCCGGTCTCGCCCACCGGCTGGACCGCCGCTGGACTCTGGTCGGCGCGGACGCCCTGCGGGCCGTGCTGCTCGCGGTCGCCCCCTTCTGGATCGTCTGGACGCCGTCCACCGCCTGGATCTGGCTCCTGGTCAGCGTTTTCCTGGCCGCCGCCGCCGAACGCGTGGCCGCCGTCGTCCGCGAGTCCGTGGACGTCCAACTGCTCCCGGGCGCCGAGCCCGGGCGTCCCGTGGTCGACCAGCGCCCGCTGCTGCGCGGCATCGACCGCTGGACCGGCTACCTCACCGCGCCGCTGGCCGCCGCCGCGCTGGCGCTGCTGATGCTGGTGGAGAACGGCCTGAGTACCGGCGTCGACTGGCTGAACGCCCACCTGGGCGCGGTTCCGGCGTTCGGCGCGGCCGGATTCCTGGTCGCCTCCGCCGTACTGCTGTACCAGCAGGCGCTCCCGGCCGCCCCGGCGGTCGCGGTCATCCCGCGCTCCCCGCTGACCGGGCTGCGCGCCCCCGCCGACACCACCCTCGGCCTCGGCCCGCGCGGCCGGACCGGCACCGCCGTGGTCTTCAGCTTCGCCGTCACCGGCGCCGTCGCGGCGCTGGCCGGCTTCGCCGCCGTGGCCCTGCCGCACGCCTACGACCTGGGCGCGGGCCCGGTCGGCTTCGGTCTGCTGGTGTTCGCCGCCACCGCCGCGCCGCTGCTGGGCATGCGGATCGCGCCGTCGGTACTGCCGCTGCTGGGCCGCCGTCGACTGCTGCCGCTGGCGCTGGGCACCGCCGCCGTCGCGCTGATCCTCAGCGGCCTGGTCGTCGACTACGTGCTGGCGCTGGTCCTCGCCGTGACCGCGGGCATCGCCGCGGGCGTCGCCGTGCGCACCGGCCGGGTGCTGCTGGACCAGGAGACCGAGGAAGCCCGCCGGCCCCGGGTCACCGAGCACCTGCACGCGATGCTCCGCTTCGCGACCGGCGTGGCGCTGGTGGTGGTGCCGCTGCTGGGCGCGGCCATCGGCGCCCAGGACTACCAGGACGGCTCGGTGGTCTTCGACCACGGCGGCGCGGGCCTGGCCATCGCCGTGGTCGGGGCGCTGCTGCTGGTCCTGGCCGTGGTCGTGTTCTTCCGCGCCGACGACCGGCGCTCGGTCGCCCCGTTCAGCCGCGACGTCTGGGACGCCGTGCGCGGCGGCGGCCGTCCGCTGCCGCACCCGGCGGGCACCGGCTTCTTCATCGCGCTGGAGGGCGGCGACGGCGCGGGCAAGTCCACCCAGGCGCAGGCCCTCGCGGAGTGGATCCGCAGCAAGGGCCACGAGGTCGTGGTCACCCGCGAGCCCGGCGGCAGTGCCGTCGGCCAGCGGCTGCGCGCGATGCTGCTGGACGTCGGCAACACCGGAATCTCGCACCGCGCCGAGGCGCTGCTCTACGCGGCGGACCGGGCCGAGCACGTCGAGTCGGTGATCCGCCCGGCGCTGGAGCGCGGCGCGGTGGTGATCACCGACCGCTACATCGACTCCTCGGTCGCCTACCAGGGCGCGGGCCGCGACCTGGCCGGCGCCGAGGTCGCCCGGATCTCCCGCTGGGCCACCGAGGGCCTGGTCCCCGATCTGACCGTGCTGCTGGACGTCGCCCCCGAGGCCGCCCGCGAGCGGTTCACCGAGGCGCTGGACCGGCTGGAGTCCGAGCCGGTGGAGTTCCACGCCCGGGTGCGCGCCGGATTCCTCGCGCTGGCCGCGGCCGACCCGCTGCGCTACCTGGTCGTCGACGCCGGGCAGCCGGTCGCCGAGGTCACCAACGCGATCCGGCACCGGCTGGACCGCGAACTGCCGCTGTCGGAGCAGGAGAAGGCCGCCCAGGCGGAGCAGGAACGTCTCGCTCGCGAGGCCGAGGCGGCGCGGCTGGCGGCGGAGGCCAAGGCCAAGGCCGAGGCGGAGCAGGCCGAGCGGGAGAAGCAGGCGCTGCTGGAGCGGCTGCGGCTGGAGGCCGAGGAGCAGGCCAAGGCCCGGCAGGCGGAGGAGGACCGCCGCGCGGCGGAGGCCGCCCGGCTGGCCGCCGAGGAGGCCCGGCTCGCCGCCGAGGCCGAAATCGACCGCCGGGCCGCGGAGGAGAAGCAGCGCCGCGAGGCGGAGGCCGAGGCCCGCCGCCTGCGGGCGGCGGAGGAGGCCCGGCTGGCCGAGCTGGAGCGGCAGCGCGAGGTCCGGCGCGCCGAGGAGCGGCGCCGGGCCGAGGAGGCACTGCAGCGGGCCGAGGCCGCCCGGATCGCGGCCGAGGCGGCGGCCGCCGCAGCAGCCGAGGCCGCTGCCGCACGGGCCGCCGAGACCGCTTCGGCTGACGGCCCCGCCGATGCTGCCGGTCCTTCGGGTGCCTCGGATGATGTGACCGAGGTGCTGGAGGCGGTCCGGGAGGAGGCGCCGACGGTGGAGACGCCGCTGCTGCCGCTGGACGCCCCGACCGAGGTGATCCCGGCGGTGGAGCCGCCCGCGAGCCCGGTGCGACCGCCGCTGCCGCCCAGGCCGAGCACCCCGCCGGACACCTCCGGCTCCGCGTCCGCCGCTGCTCCCGGGACTGGTCCGGGCTCCACCGCCTCCGCCCCGTCCACTCCCTCCACCCCGTCCGCTCCCTCTGCTCCGTCCGCCTCGTCCGCCGCCGCTCCGGGGCCGGTGGCCCAGGCGGCTCCGTCCGCCCGGCCGGTCTCGCCGAACGAGCGGACGGCCGTGCTGCCGCCGCTGCCGAAGTCCTGGCGCGTGGCCAAGCCCCGCAACCAGGAGAGCGTGCAGGACCGGGTGCCCGAGTGGCTGTTCCGGCCGCAGGACGAGCCGGTCGAGCCCGAGCCGCCGGTGGTCGAGCGCACCAAGGAGCTGCCCGCGATCACCCCGGAGTTCACCGCTCCGGCGGCCGAGGCCGACCCCGAGGCCACCAGCATCCTGCCCAGGGCCCGCTACGACTGGGCCGAGGAGACCCCGCTGGACAACCTGCCCAGCCTGACCGACGAGCTGCTCGGCTCCCGGGACGAGTGGGCCCAGTGGCACGACAACGGCGAGGAGGGCCCGGAGCCCGAGCGTGGCCGGGGCCGCTCCCGCCGCTGACCGCGTCGGACTGTCAGTGCGGCCCGCTAGGGTCGGGTCCAGCAGGGAGAAGCAGAACCGGAGTGGCGACGTGAGCGTGTGGGACGACCTGGTCGGCCAGGACGCGGTGGTGGAGGCGCTGGTCGGCGCCGCGCGGTCGGCGCGCGCGGTGGTGTCCGGGGAGGGCGACTCCTCCGGGATGACCCACGCCTGGCTGTTCACCGGCCCGCCCGGCTCGGGCCGGTCCACCGCCGCCAGGGCCTTCGCCGCCGCGCTCCAGTGCACCTCGCCGGACCTGGAGCTCGGCGGCGTGCCCGGCTGCGGCTTCTGCGAGGGCTGCCACACCGCGCTGCTCGGCAGCCACGCGGACGTCGAGATGGTGCGTACCGACGTGCTCAGCATCGGCGTCAAGGAGACCCGGGAGCTGGTCCGCAGCGCGTCCATGTCCCCGGCGAGCGGGCGTTGGCAGGTCATCGTCCTGGAGGACTCCGACCGGCTGACCGAGGGCGCGGCGAACGTCCTGCTCAAGGCCATCGAGGAGCCCGCGCCGCGCACGGTGTGGCTGCTCTGCGCGCCCTCGGTGGAGGACGCGCTGCCGACGATCCGCTCCCGCTGCCGACTGCTGGTGCTGCGCCAGCCGTCGGTCGGCGCGGTCGCCGAGGTACTGGTCCGGCGCGACGGCATCGAACCCGCGCTGGCGACGTTCGCTGCCCGCGCCGCCCAGGGCCACATCGACCAGGCGCGGCGGCTGGCGACGGACGCCGCCGCGCGCGAGCGCCGGGCCGAGGTGTTGGGGCTGCCGCTGCGCGTCGCCGATCTGGGCGCCTGCCTGGCCGGTGCGCAGAGCCTGGTGGACGCGGCGGCCGCGGACGCCAAGCAGGTCGCGGAGGAGGTCGACACCAAGGAGACCGAGGACCTGCGGGCGGCCCTGGGCGCGGCGGCGGGCATCGGCGGGCGGATGCCGCGCGGCACCGCCGGGGCGATGAAGGAGCTGGAGGACCGGCAGAAGCGCCGGGCCACCCGCACCCAGCGCGACAGCCTGGACCGGGCGTTGATCGACCTCTGCTCCTTCTACCGCGATGTCCTGGCCCTGCAGTTCGGCGCGACCGGCGAGCTGACCTGCGAGGACCTGCGTCCGGCGGTGGAGCGGGTGGCGTCCGGGTCCACCGCCGAGGCCACGCTGCGGCGGATGGAGGCGGTCCTGGGCTGCCGCACCGCACTGGAGCGCAACGTCGCGCCACTGCTGGCGGTCGAGGCGATGACGGTGGCGCTGCGCGCCGGATGACGCCTCCGGGTTGAATGATTCCGATGGGCGCTGGGCCTTCCGGGATCGCCCGATCGGGTGAGAGTTGCGACCTGACGTGGGGACGGCCGGTCGCGGCGGGGATGCCCCCGAAGTGATCTTTGCGGTCCTGCTGGTGGCAGGTGTGTCGGCAACGGTGTGGCTCGGTGCCTGTGCGCTGCGTTCCTGGCGGGAGCAACGCGCCGCCCTGGCCTACGAACTGGTGCCCAGCTATCGCGGCACGGCACTGCGCGCGGTCGCCGCGCTGGCGGCGGCGGGGTGCGCGCTGGCCGGTGGCACCGGCTTCGTCGTCGGCCAGAGCCGCCCCGGGACCGTTACCGTCCCGGCGGTCGCCGCGGTTGCGGGCACCGCCCCGGTGCGCTCCGCGCCCGCGCACCCGTCCGCCACCCCGGTCGCCGCGGACGCCGCGGGGCGCCGCGCGACACCGGTACCGTCCCCGGCCGGGCCCCCGCCGGGGCTGACCACCGTGGGCCGTCCGGCCGACGGGGAACTGCGTGAGGGCACGCTGCCGGGGTACCCCGGACGTCTGCGGGTCTGGCTGCCGCAGCAGTACCCGCGCCGCAGCCACCCGCTCCAGGCCCTGGTGGTCCTGGCCGACCCGGCGCAGCTCGCGGACGTGCTGCGGGGGCTGGCCGAGGCCGTCGCCGACGGCCGGGCGAACCCGCTCGTCGTGGTCGCCCCGGAACCCGCCCCGGGCGGGCCGACCCCGGGCGCCTTCCCGCGCCTGGACGGCGCGGCGCTGCGCGACGCGGTCGTCCGGATGTTTCACGTGGAACCCTCCGTCCGGTCCTGGGGGGTGCTCGGCCTCGGCACGGGCGCGGCCCCCGCCGTGGCGGCGGAAACCACTCACCCGGAGGCCTACGCGGCCGGGGTGGGCCTCGGCGGTCGCTACGACGGGCAGGTGCCGCTGTCGACCGGGCGCCCGGGCCTGCGGCTGCTGCTCGCGGACACCGCCCGGGACGCCGCCGGGCAGGCGTCAGCGGCCCGGCTGCGCCACGCGCTCGCCGACGTGGCGCCGGGCGGCGTCCGGCTCTCGGACACCGTCCGGGACCTGGACGCGCAGAGCGAGCGGATCCGGCTGGCCCGGCAGGCGGCTGGATATCTGGCGGAGCAGATGGCCGTGGGCGACCGGCGGTGACTGTCGGCAGCGGCGGATACCCTCTGCGTATTCAAGGAGTGGGAGAGACGATGAGCAGGTTGCGGCGGATCGCGACTTCGGTACTGGTGGTCGCGGGTCTGACGCTGAGTGGTTGCAGCTCTGCGTCCACCCCGTCGGCCTCGTCCGGTTCGGCGACCGGGTCCACCAGGGGCGGCAGCGGGCCCGGCTCCGCCGGTACCCCGCCCTCGGGGGACGCCGCGGCGGCGCCGGTGCTGCAACCGCTGCCCGCGGCCGTCCCGGCGGACCTGCAGAGCTACTACCAGCAGCGGCTGGTGTGGAGCTCCTGCGACAACGGTTTCCAGTGCGCGACGATGAAGGTGCCGCTGGACTACTCGGACCCGGCGGCCGGGGACATCACCCTCGGCCTCTCCCGCAGCCAGGCCGCCGGACACGGCTACAAGCGCCTCGGCTCGCTGCTGATCAACCCCGGCGGCCCCGGCGGCTCGGCCGTCCAGTACGCCGAGTACGCCGCGCAGACCTACCCCGCGCCGGTCCGCGACGCGTACGACATCGTCGGCCTGGACCCGCGCGGCGTGGGCCGCAGCACCCCGGTCAGCTGCCTCAGCAACCAGCAGATGGACGCGTTCACGGCGGTGGACACCACGCCGACCAGCACCGCGCAGGTCGACGCGCTGGTGGCGGCGGACAAGTCCTTCGCCGAGGGCTGCGAGAAGCTGTCCGGCAAGCTGCTCGCCCACGTCAGCACCGTCGACGCCGCCCGCGACATGGACGTGGCACGGGCGCTGCTCGGCGACGCCAAGCTCAACTACCTGGGCAAGTCCTACGGCACCTTCCTCGGCGCCACCTACGCCGGGCTGTTCCCGAGCCGCGTCGGACACATGGTGCTGGACGGCGCGATGAACCCGTCGCTGACCGCGTTCCAGCTCGACAGCCAGCAGGCGGGCGGCTTCGAGACCGCCTTCAACGCCTTCGCCCGCGACTGCGTCACCCACAGCGGCTGCCCGCTCGGGCGCGCCGACGCCGAGGCCGACAACCGGCTCGACACGCTGTTCACCTCGCTGAACGCCAAACCGCTGCCGACCGGCCAGTCCCGGAACCTGGACGAGGCGCTGGGCATGACCGGGGTGATCGCGGCCATGTACGACCAGGAGCAGTGGCCACAGTTGCGAGCAGCGCTCTCGCAGGCCGAGCAGGGCAACGGCGCGGGCCTGCTGGCCCTCTCCGACCAGTACTACGAACGCGACCCCTCGGGCCAGTACAGCAACCTGATGTACGCCAACGCCGCCGTCGACTGCCTCGACCTGCCGACCGCCGCGGCCGACCCGAAGCAGGTCGAGCAGCAGCTGCCCACCTACGAGGCGGCCTCGCCGCAGTTCGGCGCGTCCCTGGCCTGGTCCGGTCTGACCTGCGCCTACTGGCCCGTCAAGGCCACCGGCACGCCGCACACCATCCCGGCCGGCGGCGCGGCCCCGATCCTGGTCGTGGGCACCACCCGCGACCCGGCCACGCCCTACGCCTGGGCCCAGGCCCTGGCCGCCCAGCTCGACTCCGGCACGCTGCTCACCTACAACGGCGACGGCCACACGGCGTACGCGCGAGGCAGCTCGTGCATCGACTCTGCGGTGAACACCTACCTGCTCACCGGTCGGCCCCCGGCCAAAAACACCATCTGCCAGTAAGGACCAAACAGCTGTCACAATCCTTCCATCGCTTCAAGAGGTGATGCGATGGAAGGGGTGGCACGTGGGAGTCATCAACTACGGCACCTACGCCGTGGGCGCACTGCTGATCGTCCTGCTTCCGGGTCCCAACTCGATGTACGTGCTCTCGATCGCCGCCCGCAAGGGCGTCCGCACCGGGTTCCGGGCGGCGGCCGGGGTGTTGGCCGGGGACACCACGCTGATCCTGCTCACCTCCCTCGGCGCGGCCTCGCTGCTCCGGACCACCCCGCTGGTCTTCGACGCGGTCAAGCTCCTCGGCGCGGGCTACCTGTGCTTCCTCGGCTACGGCATGCTGAAGTCCGCCCGCTCCCTCTGGCAGTCCACCCGCACCCCCGCCCCCGCCACCCCGGACCCGGCCCCCGCCACCCCGGACCCCACCCCCGCCCCCGCCCCCGCCGCACAGCCGACGGACCGCGAGCGCCCCTTCCGCCGAGCCCTGGTGGTCAGCCTCCTCAACCCGAAGGCCATCCTCTTCCTGCTCTCCTTCTTCGTGCAGTTCGTGAGCCCGACCTACCACGACTCCGCCCTGCCGTTCGCGGTCCTCGGCACCACCCTGCAGAGCTTCAGCGTGATCTACCTGACCACCCTGATCCTCGCCGGGACCTACCTCTCCAACGCCTTCCGCCGCCGTCGCCGCCTCTCCGCCGCCCTCACCACCGGCATAGCGGGCCTCTTCATCGCCTTCGCCGCCAAGCTCGCCACCGCCTCCGTCTCCTGACCCCCACCAGCCCCCCAGCGCCGTGCCGACCCGCCCCCGGAGCTGTGTAGACTGTCCTCCGTTGCCGCTCGCAAGACCGGCGCGCCGCCTTAGCTCAGTTGGCCAGAGCAACGCACTCGTAATGCGTAGGTCTCGGGTTCGAATCCCGAAGGCGGCTCCCTCAAGGCCCAGGTCATATAGTCCGTGACCTGGGCCTTTTGCCATTCCGATACCTATCTCGTGGCCGCATAAGGGGCTTTGCAGGCAACATAATCTCCCCCGGTGGACATTCGGTGGACGAGCGTGCAGAGAGCGTGCAGAGCGGTGGACTGGGAGGGTTCGGGCCGGGTGCGATGAGGTGGGGCGGATGGAGACAGCCAGCCAGTGTCCGGTTGGTGCCCGACGCCGGTCGACTTTGGGGGGTTCCCATAAAACCGGGGAGGTATCTCGTTTGCTGTGGCTACCCTCAAGCGAGGACGATTTGCCGCGTCAGTCCAGCCTTGCGGGGAGAATCATGCCGATCGGTCTCGACAGCTTCATGCACTCGATCACGCCCCAGCGCGATCCCATCAACCTGTTTCCCAGCATCGGAGTGCACCGACTGACCCTGGGCTTCACTACACGGGAGATGGGAGACAACGGACCGCTCATCTCATTCTCTGGGGAACTGTGGGCGGAGGACATCCCCGGCACACTCGGGTGGATCAGCCCACTCACCCAGCCAGAGCCCCTGAATACCCGTTACGGTGGCGACAATTTGCGGCTGAACGCCAGTGTGACTGACGAACAGCTTCGGCGCCTGGAACAGGCCCGCGCGAGCCGGGACCTGACCCTTCGCGCAGATCTCGTTGGGGTACGCCTCGACGCAACTGGCACGAGCTGGCCGGTTGGTCAGTGCCAGGTCCGGGTTTCGATTCCGCACGCCGAATGGTCAAAGAAGGTCGAACAGCTCGACGCCGGGGCATACGTGGATGTCCTGGTTCCCATCACCCAGGTTGAAGGACGTGCCATCGCAGCACGGCGCATCCGTGAGGCCCAGTTGGCGATCCGCAATGGCGACTACGAAGGCGCAGTGGGCAAGGCACGCTCTGCGTTGGATGCTGTGCGGCCAGCCTGCAACACGGAGGTTATCTACAACCGGGTCATGAACCGCGGCAGTAAGGCGAAGGAGCGTACACAGGAGGAGCGTTGGGCGGTTCTCATCCAGAGCGCCTACCAGCTGTTTAGCGGCGCGCCGCACGACGACCAGGGCACTACCGAGCACTTCACCTGGACGCGTGCTGACGCGGTAGCTGCGGTGGCCACCTCAGCAGGTCTTCTTGCGCGTCTGGCGGACCTTCCCTAGAGCTTTCTTAGAAGTTGTTCTCTTTCCGGGCTTGAGGATTGCGTTTTCACTGGTCAGGCGTAGGGTCGGTGGTCCCGTGGAAGTGGTGATGTGTTGTGCCGTCGCTGCTTTGGAGGTCGGGGATGCCGTCGGTTGTGGGGCTGTTGGAACAGCGCGAGGTCACTGCTCGTCGTCGTGTGGACGAGTTGCGGGAGGAGGCCGACCGCATCGCGGCCGAGTTGGTCGTGGCCGAGCAGGACTGGAAGGAATGGGTCATTGCCCGCTCGCGGGTCGGCGAGGTCCTGGACCCGGCCGGTGACGGCGTCGCAGCCCCGGATGTCTCCCAGGACGTGCGGGATCCGGATCCGCAGCTGGTGCGGGTCGAGCCGCCGACAACAGCGGCGAAGCCGAAGTCGATGGTGCCGGTGTGGCGTGCGGGGCTGGCCTGGTCGGCGCTGTCGGTGGACTACCAGCGCGTCGTGCGGGTCCTGGCGGACCGTGAGCGGCTCGGCCTGGGCGCACTGTCCTGCCAGGAGATGGCTGCCGCGTTCGGGTTGGAGGTGGTGCCGGCGAAGGTGGAGGCGTTGCGGTCCAAGGCGAAGCGGCTGGTGGCTCGCGGCTAGCTGACCGAGTCGTCAGCGGGGCAGTTCACGCTCGCGCGGGGCGTGGCCGGGCCAGTCGGCGGGTCATGAGCAGGGTCATCGACCAGTGGACCATCGCCTCGGCGCTGCTGGTGGTGCGCTCGAAGTCGCGCACCAGTCGGCGGGTGCGCATGAGGTGGGCGAAGAACCGCTCGACGATCCACCGCTTGGGCAGCACCACGAAGCCGCGCGTGTCGTCGCTGCGTTTGATGATCGTCAGGACCAGGGCCAGGGCGGTGAGGCAGTGGGTGATGAGTTCGCCGGTGTAGCCGCCGTCGGCCCAGACCAGCTCGAGTCGGTGGTGGGCCTGGGCGACCCGCGCCAGGAGTGTCTGCGCGGCGGCGCGGTCGCCGGTGTCGGCAGGGGTGACCATCACGGAAAGTAGCAGCCCGAGGGTGTCGACCACCGCGTGCCGCTTGCGTCCGTTGATCAGTTTGCCGCCGTCGAAGCCGCGGCTTCCGGAGCCGACGACGGCGTCCGCTTTCACGGACTGGGAGTCGATCACCCCGGCGCTGGGCTCGGGGTCCCGGCCCGCTTTCTCGCGGACCCTGCCCCGCAGCCGGTCGTGGAACTCAGGGAGTAGGCCGTGGTCGCGCCAGCGGCGGAAGAAGGCGTAGACCCGGCCCCACGGCGGGAAGTCCACCGGCAGGGCCCGCCATTTTGTTCCGTTGTCGACCAGGTAGTGGACCGCGTCCACCATGGTCCGGTGGCAGTACGCCTCCGGCTGCCCACCGCGCCCGAGCAGCCAGCCCGGAACCGGCAGCAGTGGACGGACCGCGGCCCACTGCGCGTCCGTCATGTCGGTGGGGTAGCGGCGCTCACGCGTTCCGTTGTCCGCGGCGTTCCCGAACCGGTGTGCGAGGCAGTCGCACGACCGGGTGACCGTACTGGACCCGCTCGCATCAAGGGCATAGAACTGCGACAACAGGGCCTCCTGGATCGCTTGTTGGCGTAGACACCTAACGAGCTACCAAGAGGCCCTGCTTTCATGCCCGGCGCCCGCCGCGATCACCCGAACGAGACCCCTGTTCGACCAACACCACTCAAGATCGGAACGAAGACAGCCACTCAGCCTACATAGCCGAATTGGACACCTGGGAAGCGACCACCTGCTCTTCCCCCATCGCGCTGAGCACGGTCACGATGAGTTCCTTCCCAGCATCGAAGTCCGCGCGGATCTGCTGGCTCAACATGTCGAGGCGATCTGTCCCTGTAGGGAGAGCGAGGTCATCCTTCATACCTCCGCTCGCTTCCATCAGGCTCAGAAAGCCTTCATCGATGTCGACCAGCGTGAAATCGCGGCGCTGGACGTGGGGCACGTCCACGCTTTCAGCCGCGGGGGCCACCGCCTCATATTTCCTGTCGGTGAACATGTCGATACCGACAATCCTGACATCATCGCCGGACCTCGAAATGTCGGAAATCTTGCAGGGGCGCCCCTCCAGCACTGCATAGCCGTTCTTCCGCAGAGCCGACACCTGAATAGGGAACGTCCGCGCCGTCCCATCCGCGACTTCCCCTGTCAGTACACCTTGCTCATCATTGGACATGACGGACACCTCCAGATCACAGGAACACCGCTGTCGCGGCGTCGGCCAGCTCCTGCCTACCCAACCAGCACGACAATCACCCCGCAATCACCTTTCCGGATGAGACCGCCGAGATTCCGCCGGTCCAACGGGGTCGGGCCGCTGAGGGAGGGATGGAGCACCCCATGAACCTACCCGGCCAAGATCACCAACCCAAGTCTCCATGTTCGATCGAAACCGCCCTAATGATCGATAGGGCAACAGCGTCTTAGCTTGGCGTTTATCCGTTGCTGGCCTGATGCTCCTTGATTGACTCGGCGCGTTTGACCGTTTTCCCGACGTCATGGTGCTTGGCTCGGTGCTTGACTCTGTCGGTGATCTTGGTTGGTCAAGGTCAGGTGCCGAGGGTGCGCCAGGACTTGGATCGGGGAATCGACTGCTGGTCCAGGAAGGTCTGGAAGGTGGTGGGCGGTCTCGATGATGAGGGTTTCTCGGTCTCTGGTTGGCTGCTGAGTCGTTCGATGTTCACGGCGATGGCTGTGAGGACGTGTTGCAGGTGGGCTTTCGGCTGTCCTCGGTAGCGGCAGCGGCGCATGCCGTGGCCGTGGGCGAACTCGTTGATGGTGCCTTCCACCCCGGAGCGGACCGCGTATCGGGCCTTCCATTCAGGTGTCTGCTGCTCGGCGCGGACGCGGACTTGCAGGTCACGGAGTTCCTGTGGGGGAAAGCCCACGTTGCGGGCGTCGCTGGAGCTGGTGCACCGAGGCCGATCCGGGCACGGCTGGCACTGGCCCTTGGTGAATCGCGCCACGATCAGGGGTGCCGCGGTGGGTGAGGAGGTCGGGTAGGGGCCGTGCCAGCCCGCGCTGACCTGGCCCCGGGGGCAGGTCACTTGTCGGCGGCCGAAGTCGATGTGGAAGTCGTCGCGGTCGAAGCCCTCGCTCCTGCGGTGCTGGCGGGTGGGGTTGCCCGGCAGTGGCCCGGTGACGGTGATCTCGTGTTCGCGGGCGGCTCGTTCCAGGTGGACCAGGGAGGTGTAGCCGCCGTCGACCAGGTGCTCGGCGGGCAGCAGTCCGCGACGCGCCAAACGGGTGTGGATGCCCGGCAGGGCCTGCCCGTCGTTGGTGGCGGCCGAGGTGGTGGCCACGTCCGTGATCAGGTTGACGCTGTCGGAGGCGCACGTCTCGGTCAGGTGGGCGGCGAAGCCCTTCCAGCGGATGATGTGCCCGTGCCGCACGTAGCGCGCCGTGACGTCGTAGGGGGAGACGACCGCCGAGGAGGAGGGCGGCAGCCCGCCGTCCTCGGCGGTGCGCCAGCACAGCCTGCCCGCCGCGTCGCGGTAGTAGTTCTGCACCACGATCTGCCGCAGGGCCTCGGCCTGCGGCCCGGAACCGTAGGCGGCCCCGCTGCGCTGGAGGACCTCCAGCAGCCGACAGGCATCGTCGCCGGCGGCCAGGATCCGGGTCTTGGGCCGGGTGGGGTTCTTGCCCAGACGCACCGGGCGGCCGTACCGACGCCCCCAGTCCTCGTCGACCAGGCCGACCAGTAGGTGCCCGGCCGTGCGGGCCACTTCTTCGAGCGCGGCTCGGACCGCCTCGGTGACGAGCTCGAGTCGGGTCAGGTCACGCACCGCGGCCAGGACGTGGGTGGAGTCGGTGCGCTGCGTGGTGCGCTCGCCCACGAGGCCGGCCTCCTTCAGGCGGGCGAGCGCCAGGTCCAGGAGCCGGTCGGCTCGGTCGTCCTGGGCCAGGCGCTCGCGGAAGTCGCCCAGCACGCTGTGGTGGAAGCCGGGATCGTCCAGCTCTATGGCCATCGCGTACTTGAAGTCGATGCGGCACCGGACCGCCTCCGCTGCCTGCCGGTCCGACAGGCCAAGCAGGAACTGCAGCACGCAGACGGTAGCCAGTTGGGCAGGCGAGAGCCCCGGACGCCCGTCGCGCGGATACCAGTCCGCGAAGTCCTCATCGCACCACAGCCCGTCCAGCCGGTCCCGCACCCACATCGCCGTCGTACCACCCGGGTTGCTCGCCCGGGCGATCTGCGCGGTCAGAGACGGGACTTGCCCACCGGAACGAGGGTGAAGCGACAACGAACACCTCGGCAGCTGAATCGGACGACGAAACAGCCCGAGCATGCCCACCGATCACGCTCGCACACCGGGAAGCACCAAGATCACCGACAGAGTCAAGCTTAGACCTCCGGAGTCTCGGGGGCGTCCACATGCCTATCTACCGCCGCGCCTTCGGTGAAGTGTCCCTGTTCCGAGCTGGACACACGGTCCTTCTCGGCGGACTCCCGTTGTTCGCGTTGGCTCTGCCACGCAACTTGCACAAGAAGGGACTTCGGAGACAGTACGGGCATCGGACTGCCACGCCGGTAAGCCCCTACGGTCTTGATTACGTCGCTCGCGATGCTCGGTACGTAGTCGTAGGGCCATCGCCCCCTTTCCAACCAGCCGAAGTCCCAGTCGGCAAGGAGCTGGAGCAGTTCCGTTACGGTCGAGCGCGTCTCATCATCGTGTAGAGCCTCGGCGTAGATGAATACGGGGCCAAGGATGTCCTCCAACTCCGTCGCCCAGGCTTCTCGGGGTTCGTAGTGAGGCTTGCTCCAGGCGACAACTTCCATGGGTGTGTTGGGAAGCTGTCGCGCGTGCTGCTTCACAACCCACATAGCCTGTGCCAACCCGTCGATCGCTACAGACTCCAGGGCAGTTCGGCGTTCCTCCTGTGCCTGCTCCCTACTGTCTTGGCGATCCGCGAGTGCGTTGCTAGTCAGGCTCTTCTGCGTTTTCCAAGATGTGAAGACCGCTACTGCACCACCGACAATGGCGCCAAAGAGACCGCTAAGTCCCGTCGCCCAGTCGTACATACATCCAGTGTGATAGACAATGCCGCTGTAGCGCATTCTCTGCGAGCGTATGGGTGGCCGGCCTGTCCTCTGCCCGACGAATGGGCTCGGCACCCTACGGCGCACATGCTGGAGCCCCGGTCAGATTCCCGCTGACCGGGGCTTCATTCCAACGTTCACTCAGCCTGGATCCACCGCTCGATGATCGGAGCTGGGAGGGGCTGACGCAGAGAGGTGCCCGCTGACCTGGGATGATGGGAGTTCCTACGCAACCATCAGGCCCGATCAGCCAGGCACCTCGTAAGTGAAATTTACCCATACGGCTGCGGCGACGTTCGCGGCGTTCGATGACTCGAATCTTCTGGCCCACGGCGGTCTGGCTCCGGCGGTGCGGTTGGCCGAGCGGTGCGGCTTGCCCGTGCTGTCCCGGGAGAAGGTGCAGCTCAAGGATGCCGCGAACGGGGCCGAGCGTCGACGATGGCTGGTCGCTTGCCGAGCAGCAGGTAAGCCTTGACGACGTGCCGGCCGAGCACCGAGCCGGGGCGCGAACCCGCGGGCCGCCGGCTACCAGACGCCGCAGCTTGGGCCACTCGAACCGCTCAGCGCCGCGGCCGGGGGCCTGTGCGCCCGTGCGCGGACCCCCCAATGCGGTCAGTTGAAGAACGGGTCGTCCACGACGTGGGCCCAGCCGCCGTCCGGCTGTCGTCGGAGGATCTCGGTGGTGGTGGAGATCACCTGTTCCGGTCCGGCTCCGGTGAGTGTGGCGTTGTTCGACACCAGGGCGACGTCGTCAACCTGTCGGATGTCGCGCAATTCGAGCTTGAGGCGGGAGCCGCTGTCGACCATCTGCTGCATGGCCGCGCGAATGGCGTCGGTGCCCGTCAAGTGAGTCCCAGGGGCAGGGACGAAGTGGGCGTTCGGCTCGTAGAGCGACACCAGACCCTCGACGTCCCCTGCCTCCAGGTACTCCATGAACAAGGTCCCCACCTGCTGAGGCGTCTCAGCGCGGCGCCGGGCGACGGCGCCGACTGGCTTGTCGCCCCAGCCGGCTGCGGCGAGCAGGTCGTACCAGCCGGGATGGGCGCCGTGGGGCAGATGACGGCGCAGCAGGTCTCCCGGGAAGGTCAGTGGGGACGCCTTGTGAGGCTTGGCCTTGGCCTGGGTGAGGATGGCATCGCTGAGCGCGTAGCCCAGGTCCAGGCGCGGGAGCAGGACGTGCATATCGTCGGCGAGGCCGGATGGCAGGCTCTCACGCTGGACTCCGAGGATGTCGGTGCCGATTCCGGCCTGGGCCAGCGCGACCTCCGTGCCCTTCCGCGCGGCGATGCCGTCCGAGGTGTGCAGGGCGATGGCGTCCCAGGCGATGGCGATACGCCGTTCCTCGACGCCGCGCTCGCGCAGGAATGCCGCTGCGGTGTCAGCGCCGTCGACTTCGAAGCGCTGGTCGCCGTTGCCTTCCTCGGTCAGGCCGATGTCGTGCAGAACACAGCAGAGGAACAGCAACTCGTCGTCGTAGTCGCTACCGGCGCGCAGCCCCTGGTTCTGAGCATGAGCGCGAGCGAAAACATAGCTACGGACGCTGTGATGGAGAACGAATGCGGGCGAGATCCGGTCCACATAGGCGTAGGTGTCCCGGGTGAGGCCCGTGTCGGGCAGGTCGAGCTGCTCGAAGACGGACAAGCGTGTATCTGCGGTCATGAGGTGTGTCTTTCGTTCGGATGCCCCGGTAGGGAGCCGATTGGTTCGCTGTCTCGATGGGTTCGGTGCCCCGGAGACGCGCTGACGTGTGCCGGGTCTTGGGGTGCTGCGCACGGCACGTGGAGCGACGTCGGATCGCCCTGTCAGGGATGTGCGGTTGCCATCGGTGCGGCTGGAGCAGTGGTGCGGTTTGCTGGAGGTGAGGGAGGGGTCGCGCGCGGACCCCGGCGGGTCAGACGCGCTCTGCGAAGTCCTTGGCGGCGCGCTCGACGAAGTCGGCGACGCGCTTGGGATGTGCGACGAAGGCCGTGTGGGAGGCGTCGATGTCCTCGGTGTGTGCGTGCATCCGGTCGGCCATGTCCCGCTGCAGCTGCGGCGGGATGGAGTTGTCGTCGTTGGAGACGAGGTACCAGGTTGGCTTCCGGTCCCATCCCCGGACGGTCGCGGCCTCGGTGAACGCGAATGCGGACAGCGGCCGCTGTGTCGCGTACATCGCGCGTGCCAGCTCCTCGGAGGAGTCGCCGCAGAACACCTCGCGGAACCGGCCGGGGTTGATGTAGAGGTCGGGGCCGCCCGGGGCGCCGGGAGCGTCGTACCGGGTCGGCGCGTTCTCGGTGGCGAGCAGCGATGGCGCGTACCCGTTCTGTGCGCTGAGGCAGCTCTCGCCGACATCGAGGCCGAAAGCGGCCAGGTAGACCAGCCCGGTCACGTTGTCGAGGCCGTCGACGGCGTGGCTGATGACGGCGCCGGCGTAGGAGTGGCCGACGAGCACGACGGGGCCTTCGATGGCCGCGACGCGGGTCCGGATGGACGCCGCGTCGGACGCGAGGCCGCGCAGCGGGTTCGGCGGGGCGACGACGGTGAAGCCGTCGGCTTCGAGGCCGGAGATCAGTCCGGTGTAGCCGGACGCGTCCGCGAACGCGCCGTGGACGAGGACGATGGTGGGTTTGGCGTCGGTCCTGGTGGTGTCGTTCATGGTCGTGCCTTTCTCGTCGGATGGAACGGTGGCGGCTGTGCGGTGTGCAACTTTGCTGGTGCGGAACCGTTTTGGGGCAGATCGTCGGTCAGGCGGCCGGTGTGAACGCGGTGATCGCGTCGACGAGTTCGTCGGGGGCTTCGAGCGGGATGAGGTGCCCGGTGTTCGCAATCACCGCGAACTGCGCTCCGGAGAGGTAGGGAAGGAGGTTGCGGCGCAGCACGTCGGCGGGTTCGACGCGGTCGTGCTCGCCGGCGATGACGAGGGCTGGGACGCTGATCATGCGGGCGTGGTCGGTGATGTCCTCGGCGATGCCGCGCAGCGGCCATTCCGTGCGCGCCGCCTCGGCGCCGGCCCGGGAGTCCGCGCCGATCTGTGCCTTGACTGGCGCCGGCAGGTCGGTGGCGGTCAGGACGGTGTCCCTCGCGCCGGCGACGGACTCTTCGGTGTCGTAGGCGTGGGAGAGGAACTCGCGGTACTCGGCGGTGATCTCCGCGGCCGGCCTGGCCGGTCCGGATCCGACGAGGACTACCCCCCGCAGACGGGCGGGTCGCGTTGCGGCGACGAGTTGCGCCACCTTGCCGCCCATGGAGTGCCCGACCAGGACGTAGTCGTCGATTCCGGCGTCGGCGAGGACGGCGACGG
Organism: Streptacidiphilus sp. P02-A3a; assembly: GCF_014084105.1. Classification (GTDB taxonomy): domain Bacteria; phylum Actinomycetota; class Actinomycetes; order Streptomycetales; family Streptomycetaceae; genus Streptacidiphilus. The sequence goes on from NZ_CP048289.1 coordinate 540,493, forward strand.
TGTCATCGGCGAGTTGGCGGAGCGTGTAGGGCCCGGGGAGCGTGTTCGAACGGCTCCACCCGCGGAAGTCGACCGTGAGCGTGTCGCGGCCCGGTAGACGGTCTACGACCAGGTCCCAGGTGCGGGCGGACCCGCCCCAGTAGTGCAGGAAGACCAGGGTCGGACCTGTGCCCCTGCGATGGTCGTATGCGGGCAGGGAAAGGTGGTGTGGGCTGGTCATGTGGGGATCCTTCGGTCTCGCTCTGCGGCTGGTTTTGCCTTGGTTCCATTGGACCGCCGAGGGCGGAACGAGTCATCGGCACGACTGGACGGCTGGTGGTGGAAACTGGACTCGTGGCAACGATCCGGCACATGACCTATCAGCCCGTCGACCGCGGGGCCTCGTCAGTCGAGGTGATGACATTCCAACGACTCCGGGACATCAACGACCGCGGCACGCAGCGAGCCGACTTCCACGTCCTGGCTCTCGTCGACGAAGGGGACGGCAAGGTCACGGTCGACTTCGTCTCCCACCCGCTCTCGGCGCGGACCGCGGTGTGGATCCCGCCCGGCGCAGTGCACCGCTGGGACGACATCACCCGCGTCGCGGGACACCTGGTGCTCTTCGTGCCGACCGCGCCGGTAACGCACCGCACGCGCGTGCTGGTCGCCTCTCCCGATCTCGTCGCCCGGTGGCCGGTGCCCGCCGAAGCCTGGCCGTTCGCCGACGCGGCACGCAGGCACCTTGTCCTGGAGGCGGCCGCCCTGGCCGAGGACCCGTCGACGGAGCTGCCCGCGATCCTGCTGTCCGCACTGATCACCCGCGTCGAGCCCCCGCATTGCCAGGCTCGCTCGGCGAACCCGACGTTCCAGCTGTTCCGCTCGAGCGTCGAGGCGCATTTTCGGACCCGCCACGACGCCGGTTACTACGCGGCTACGCTCGGGTTCGCCCCGCGCACCCTGACCCGGGCAGTGCAGCAGGTCACCGGGCGTACCGCGAAGGCGTACATCGTGGAACGGATCGTGCTGGAAGCGAAGCGCCTGCTGGCCCACGAACGCGTCAACGCGGCGCGGTGTGCGAGCGAGCTCGGGTTCCCGGACCCGTCGAACTTCTCGCTCTTCTTCCTGAAAGCGACAGGCGTCCGTCCCGGCGCCTGGCAGGCGGCGACGATCCTGGACTGAGCTGGCGGCACCCGCCTCGCCTGCGCGATGCCGAAGAAAGGCGACAACTGGGCCTCCTGATCGCCGTGTTGGCACAGAAACCCTTCGAGCTGATGGCGAACCTCGACTCCACAAGCGCCATCACCGTCCGCCGCATCGGCAGTTTGCGCTGCCAGTTCTGCGTACGGATCTTCGTGTGCGCCGCGTGAGAGCGCTGCTTGGCTGGAGAGCAAGCAGTCAACGGGCCCAACGGAAGAGGATGAGGCCGATGAGATCTCTGGTACATCTCAGCTCGCAATCGCTCCGGGAGGCAAATCCCGGTGCGGGATCCCCTTGCCGCAGTGACGCAGCCATGCTCGGTATGAGCTGATGACCATGTCCAGCACCGCCGCATGGGGGAACGCGTCAGAGAGCCGACCCGAGGCATCCGCCGCAGGAGTTGAGCCGAGTACCGCTCCCCCCGCACGCGGATTCTGCTCAGCCTGTGGGCAAGGCCCAGGACTGCCTGGGACCGCAGGCCCTGACCAGGACCCGGCTGCCATGCGCGCCTTGGTGGACGAGGTCGCGGCCCGGCTGCTCCTCCTGTATCCCGTCATCTCATCTGCAGCGCTGGAGCCGACGCAGGACGGCGAGGCACGCGCGGGGACCGCCGCGCGCCAGGCGGTGAGCATCACTGGTGACCTCACAGTGCTCGCGGACGCCAGGCGTGCCCGTGCGAGGCTTGCGGCAACAGCCGAGACGTCGCTCGCGAACGCTCTTGTACTTCTGCACGAGGACGGGGACGTGCCGGCTGCATACCGCATCCTGTTGCGGGCGGCGGAGGGCGTGCGCGACCAGAGCGCCGGAACGGTCGGATGCGAGGAGATCCTGTGGAGCCTGGTCACGGCTTGTCGGCTCACCGGTCGGCAGGAGCACAGGGAGTCCCTTGAACGCTTTCTCACCGCCTCAGACGCCCTGGTCACGCCAAGCCTGCGCACTGCCGTGCGCGGCGTCCTGGACCCGGCCGCCGAGCCCGGCTGGCTGCAGGAACAGATCGAGTCGCTCGACTGCCAGGCCGAGCCGGACGAGATCGTGCGGATCGCCGGGACAGCTGCCGCCGTCGGCTACCTACCGGACTGCCGACAGGCACTGCGCCGTGTCGCGTGCCCTGATCCTGTCGGCCGCTTCGGCATCCCAGGTGCGCAGGCCAGCATCCTGCTGGCACTTGAGGCGTACCAGACCGGGCAGTGGGGAGAAGCCGACCGGCTCGCCACGACCACTGCGGAACAGTGCGCCGCCCAGGGCTATCAGCTGCTTCGCCGACAGGCGCAGGCTGTGCTCGCTTTCGTGGCGGCGGCCCGCGGTGACGCCACGACCGCCCTGGCGGTGGCCGACGAAATCGCCCGATGGGCGGCACCGCGAGGACTCGTTTCCTTGGTTGCCAGCGCTCAGCATGCCTGCCTCGTCGCGACTCTCGCCCAGTCGGACATCACTGGGGCGTACCAGTGGGCCGCCCGGATCATCCCGGCTGCGGGCCCCGCCGTCGGCCAGCCGTTCGCCGCATGGGCGCTGCTCGACATCGTCGAGGCCGCGCTGCGCGCGGATCGGCGCGAGGAGGCCGAGGCGTACCTGCATGCGATGAGGCAGTCCGGCCTGGTGGCGCCGTCACCGCGCATGGCTCTGGTGTCGACCGCAGCAAGGGCAATGACTGCGGCGGACAAGGAGGCGTCGGCCCTGTTCGAGGAGGCGCTGGCGGTGGAGGATGCCGGCCGGTGCCCGTTCGACCGGGCCCGGGTGCACCTCATGGCCGGTGAGCGACTACGGCGGATGCGGGCAGTGCGTGAGGCCCGAGCCCACCTCGGTGCCGCCCATGAGGACTTCCGTCGGCTCGGCGCGCCGACCTGGGCACGCCGTGCTGCCGTGGGGCTGCGTGCTGTCGGCCTGGTTGCGCCGGGCGCGGACATCGACGAGGGCTCGCAGGTGCTGACGGCGCGGGAACTCAGGATTGCGCGGCTTGTGGCTGTGGGCCTGAGCAACAGGGAGATCGGTGACCGCCTGCACATGTCGCACCGAACGGTCGCCAGTCACTTGTACCGGATGTTTCCGCGGTTGGGAATCACCTCAAGGGCGGCGCTCGGAACGATCCTGCAATCCATTGAGGCCGAGAACGAGTCCACCCCCGGGCCATGATGCCGAGACCGTCGTGGCTGCTTTGCGCCAGCATCGGATCACTCTCGGTACTCGCCTAGGGTTCACATCCTGGGCGCATCCGACGGCGCAGGCGTCCCACCTGCGACAATTCCCCCGTCAGGATGGCAACTGAGGGTGAGTGCGATGGCCGAGACGCCGAGCGAGTTCGCTGGTGCGCTGCGGGGGCAGCGTAAGCAGGCGCGGATGACGCAGCAGGAACTGGCTGACGCGGCCGGGGTGAGCCTGCGAACCGTCAGTGATCTTGAACGGGGCGTCGCCACTAGTCCCCAGCGGGAGACGGTACGGCTGCTGGGTGACGCATTGTCCCTCATGGGCGTCGAGCGGGCGCGGTTCGAGACGGCGGCGCGCGGCCGTCCGCTGGGGGCCGTGCCCGCCGCAGCCGCCGCGGCAATGCGGTCGCTGCCGCGTGACGTGGCATCGTTCACCGGGCGGCAGCGAGAACTCGACCAACTGACTAACGCCGCGGAGGTTTCGGGCGGGGTGGTGGGCATCCACGCGATCGGCGGGATGGCTGGAGTCGGCAAGACCGCGTTCGCGGTCCGTGCTGCGCACCGGTTGGCCGACCGGTTCCCCGGTGGGCAGGTATTCCTACCGTTGCACGGGCACACCCCGGGCCAGCAGCCGGTCGACCCGGCCGACGCGCTGGCGAGCCTGCTGCTGGCAGCCGGCGTTGCGCCGGGCCAGATCCCGCAGGGGATGGAGGAGCGGGCGGCGCTGTGGCGCGACCGAATAGCGGACAAGCGGCTGCTGCTGATCCTCGACGATGCGGCCGGCAGCGATCAGGTTCAGCACCTGCTGCCAGGATCGGGCGAGAGCCTGGTGCTGATCACCAGTCGACGGCACCTGTCGGCACTGGACGATGCGGTCACCCTCAGCCTGGACACGCTGCCTGCGGGCGACGCGGCCGCGCTGCTGGTGCGCCTGGCCGGCCGACCCGGCCTGAGCGTCGGCGATCCCGGAGTCGGGGAGATCAGCGGACTGTGCGGATACCTGCCGCTGGCGGTCGGAATGATGGCCCGGCAATTGCGCCACCACCCTTCGTGGACAGCAGCGGGCCGGGCTGCCGAACTGGCCTCGGCACGTGACCGGCTCGGGCTGATGGTCACCGAGAACCTCTCGGTGGCCGCCGCATTCGACCTGTCGTATGCCGACCTGGCCGAAGACCAGCAGCAGCTGTTCCGTTACCTGGGTCTGCACCCGGGGACCGACATCGACGGCTACGCCGCAGCGGCCCTGGTCGGGGGCTCTTTGTCCGACGGGCGCCGGGGCTTGGAAGGGTTGTACGACCAGTATCTGCTGACTGAGTCGGACCACGGCCGCTACCGGCTGCACGACCTGCTGCGCGAGCATGCCAGGGCTCTGGCCGACCGGCTGGACGCGCACGAGCACAGGGGTGCCGCCCTTGACCGGCTGCTGGACTACTACCAGTGCACCGCCGCCGCCGCGAACAGTCGCATCACCAGTCAGATCCACCCTGGCCCGAGCGTGGACGGCGGCAAGCCGGGTTCCGCCCCTGACCTGGGTGACCAGGTGCAGGCGCTGGCGTGGGCGAGAAGCGAACGTGCCAACCTGCTGAACTGTCTGGACCATGCCGCCGGGACAGGCCGACGTGACCGTGTTGCCCCACTGACCGCAGGAATCAGCGGGCTTCTGAGGCAGGACGGACCGTGGACCGACGCTGTGGGAAGGCACTCGACCGCGGCCCGGGCAGCGCAGCGACTCGGTGACCGTTCGAGCCAGGCCAACGCCCTGTGCGACCTGGGGGCGGCACAGCTGCAGTCGGGTGACGCGACCGGTGCGTTGCAAGCCCATGAGCAGGCGTTGGAAATCTACCGCGGCCTCGGTGACCGGCTCGGCCAGGCCAATGCGCTGTTCGGCCACGGGGAGGCGAACCTGATGCTCAGCGACTTCGCCGCCTCCGCGCTGGAGCTGGAACAAGCCTTGTCCATCTGCCGCGAGTTGGGCAACCGGCCCGGTCAGGCCATGATCCTCAACGTCCTGGCAACCATCCCGGGCCTGTCCGGCGACTACCCGGCCGCCATACAGGCCGCGCAGGAGGCACTGGACATCAGCCGTGAGCTGGGCGACCGGCTCGGACAGATCAGGGCTCTGGTCATGCTGGCGAACATGCATCAACTCACCACTGACTATCCGGCCGCCCAGCAGGTCCTGGACGAGGCACTGCCCATCTGCCGCGAGATGGGGGACCGACCCGGCCTGGCCAGGGCTCTCCTGACTCTGGTGAGCGTCCAGCGCCCTACGGGCCAGTACGCGGCCGCGCTGGTGGCGCTGGAGGAGGCACTGCACATCCACCGCGACCTGGGGAGCCTGCGCGGCCAGGTCAGCGCGCTGACCCACCTGGGGGGCGTGCTGCAGAAAACGGGTGACTTTCCGGCGGCGTTGCAGGCCCTGGACGAGGCGCTGCGCATCGCCCGCGAGCAGGGGCTTCTCGTCGGTCAAGGCTATGCGCTCCACACGCGGGGCTGCCTGATGCGGCAGACCGGCAACTACCTGCAGGCAGCCCAGGACCTGGACCAGGCACTGGTCACCTGCCGTGACACGGACAACCGCGGTGCCCTGGCCGAGGTACTGAATGATCGGGGCGAGCTGCACCGGATCTGCGGTGAGACGGCGTCGGCGCGAATCTGCCACCAGGAGTCCCTGGATCTGGCACGCGCGATCGACAGCCCGTGGGACCAGGCACTGGCGTTGGCCGGCCTGGGCCGCGCTGCCCTGGCCGAGAACGACACGGTGCAGGCGAGGACCCTGCTGGAAGGGGCTCTGGGAATCTTCGAGCGCATAGGAGCGCCCGAGGTCCAGGAGCTTCGGTCCGAGCTGGAAACCCTGACCGGCCCCGGACCCACGGCGTAAGCGGCCGAGGGACGACTACAGCGCCGGCCCGCCCCTGCACGGAGAGTACACCGGTCAGCAGCGGGCCGCGTGACGTGAGCGGGTCGGTGCCGGGAACGATCCCGGTACCGACCTGGCCGTCTATGAGCCTCGGTGGCGTCAGGTCGTGCTGTGCACGGCCTTCAGGATCACGTCGGTGACCACGCCGGGATTGCTGACCATGGACAGGTGCGGGGCCTTGACCTCGGTGATGTGGGCACCGGCAGCCTGAGCCATGGAGAGCTGCTCAGCCGGCGGGATGGCGTTGTCCGCGGTTCCCACCACCGCCCACGAGGGGATGGTCCTCCACGCCGGGACACCGGACGGCTCGGTGAGCGCCGCGGTGGTCAGGGGCCGCTGGACGGAGCTGAGTTGTGCCGCCTCCTTGGCGGGCAGACCGTTGGCCATGCAGCCGGCGAACGCGCTCTGCTTGATGTAGGCGTCCTCCGCGCCCGCCGGGGCTCCCGGGTAGGGGACCAGGGTGAGGTTGGCGTTGTCGGTGACGCAGGATCCCGGGACCGTGGTGACCAACTGCCCGATGGTCTGCCCCGCATCGGGGGCGAACGCGTCGACGTAGACGAGTGCCCTGACGTTCGGGTCGCCGGTGGCGGCATTGGTGATGACCGCGCCGCCGTAGGAGTGGCCGACCAGGATGACGGGGCCCGGGATGGTGTCGAGGAAGTCCCGGATCGAGGCGGAGTCGTTGGACAGCCCCTCCAGCGGGTTCGGCGGCACGTAGACGGTGTACCCGTCACTCTGCAGCCGGCTGACCACCGCTGCCCAGCTCGAACTGTCGCCCCACGCACCGTGCACGAGGACGATGCTGGGCTTGACGGCGGTATTCGCGCTAGCCGCGGCCGCCGCGGGGCTGCCGGTGCTGGCGAACGCGGCCTGGCCGGCCGGAACCGCGATCGCGGCCGCCGCCAGGGCGACGGCCACAGCCGTCGCCCGCAGCTTCGGCCGAGTTGTCGACTTGATGCGCATCAGTTGTCTCCCTGTCGTTCGTTGGGCGGGCCCCGTTCCGGGTGGACCGGGATCTGCTACGCGGCGTTGACCGCGACAACCTCAGCGGCCTTCTGGATCAGCTCCGCCGTCTGCTGGGGGTGGGAGACCATGACGACGTGGCTGGACGCGATCTCCACGGTGACCGCATCCATGCGCCGGGCGAACAGGCGCTGGGCGTCGGCCGGGATCGCCTGGTCCTCGGTGGCGACCAGGTACCAGGAGGGCAGGTGCGTCCACGACGGGTCACCCATCACGTCACCGAACGTGGACGCCGCAAGCGGCTGCTGGGCGGCATGCATGACCCTGGCCTTGACCGGGTCGACGTCCGAGGCGAAGTGATGGACGTAGTCGTCCTCCGGCAGCCAGCCGAGGCCCTGCTTGTCGATGAACTGGTTCGCCACGGCCGGGGGCAGCGGGCCCTGCGACAGCAGGCTGCCCAGGGACTCGCCCTGGTCGATCGCGAACGCGGCGACGTACACCAGAGCCGCCACGTTCGGTGCGTCGGCGCCGAGCGCGGTGATGATCTGCCCGCCGTAGGAGTGCCCCACGACGACCGTCGGGCCGTCCTGCAGCTCCAGCACCTGCCGCAGTCGCGCGACGTCGGCGGCCAGCGCGGTCATCGGGAACTGCGGCGCGGTCACGTGGTAGCCCTCGGCCTGCAGACGCTCGACGACGCCGCTCCAGCAGGAGCCGTCCGCCCACGCGCCGTGAACGAGAACGATGTTGGGTCGAACACTCATCTCTGTACAACCTCCCAGGTAGGAACCATGTGCCCTCATGCTCGGACGCTCAGCTACCTCAGTGGAATCCGCAGAATGACTGCGCTCATCTGTCGGAGCGAACGCAGTCACTCAGCTGATCCCGCTGCTGCGTGCGACGGGCGGCAACTGCCGAGCGCACCCTTGGGCACGCGAAGAGCTCACCGGGCTTGAGTTGCCCCGACTGGCGATCACCGTCCGCTCGCAATCCGCTCAGGAGCCGGCCCGGCATGGAGGTCCTCCCTCGACGGTTCGGACTGGTCCAGCAGTGGGCTGCACCCCGGCGCGACCCGCAGGACTCTGCCGCCGGCGGTCCCCCTCGGAGAACTGCGCGCCGCAGTACCCACTCGGTGTCGGCAACGGCTGAAAATGGGCCGGTCTGAACGGTTCAATCGTGGGCCATCGTGTGGTCTCGTTCGTTGGGTTCAGTCGTTGCCGGTGGTGGGGGTGCGGCCGAGTTCGCGGCCTCGCATGCGGTAGGACTCGCCTTTGAGGGAGTGGACCTCGGCGTGGTGGACGAGTCGGTCGATCATGGCGGCGGCGACGGTCTCGTCGCCGAAGGTCTCTCCCCAGCGTCCGAAGGGCTTGTTGCTGGTGACGATCACGCTGGCCCTTTCGTATCTGTTCGATATGAGCTGGAAGAACAGGTTCGCGGCCTCGGACTCGAAGGGGATGTAGCCGACCTCGTCGATCACGATCAGCGGGTAGCGGCCGAGCCGGACCAGCTCGTCCTGGAGGCGGCCGGCCTGGTGGGCGGCGGCGAGGCGGTCGACCCACTGGGCGGCGGTGGCGAACGCGACCCGGTGGCCCGCCTGGCAGGCCCTGACCGCGAGGCCGGTGGCCAGGTGTGTCTTCCCGGTCCCGGGCGGCCCCAGAAATACGGCGTTCTCCTTGGCCGCTATGAAGTCCAATGTTCCCAGGTGGGAGAGTTGTTGGCGGGTCAGGCCGCGCAGATGGGTGACGTCGAGCTCCTCGATGGTCTTGATGGCGGGGAAACGGGCGGCGCGGATACGGCCCTCGCCGCCGTGGGAGTCGCGGGCGGAGACCTCGCGTTGCAGGCATGCGACCAGGTACTCGGTGTGGGTCCAGGACTCTGTCTGGGCGCGTTCGGCCAGCCGCTCAGCGGCGTCCAGCAGGGCGGGTGCTTTCATGGCGCGAGAGAGGAAGGCCAGGTCGGCGGCGGTCTGCCGACCAGTGCGGGTGGTCTGGCTGTTCGTTTTCGCCCTGTCGCCGGTGTTGTTTGCGGTAGTCGTGGTGGTGTGGGCCATCAGGTGTCCTCCTTGCCCGCGCCGCCCTCGATGAGGGTGAACATGCGGTCGTAGGTGCCCAGTTCGCGTTGTTCAACGTCGATGCCGAGGCTGTCGGGGGTCAGGGCCGCGGCGCGGGCGGTGGCTGCTCGGGCGGCCTTTTGGTGGATGACCTCGCCGCGCAGGACGTGGGCCGCGGCGGCGTGGTCGGGGTCGGTGATCGACTGGTGCCTGGCCCAGCAGCGGGCATGGCGGGCCACCACGTCGTTGCCGGCGATGGCGGTGATCTCCTCGTTGTCGGTGCGGACCATCACCGTCCTGCCGATCGCGCGGGGATGGACGGAGTAGTCGTTGGTGTCCACGCGGATGTAGTGGTCGCGGCCGATGCGGGTGTGGAAGCGCCACCAGTGCGGTGGGGTGACCGGCGGGATGGTCAGCATCGCGGCCCGGTCGGCCTCCCAGCGGTCCACCGGGCGGGCGTCGATGGAGCGGTGCCGGCGCCGGTTGGCGATCTGCAGCCACGCGCTCAGCTGGGTGTTGAAGTCGTCGGGGCCGGTGAAGGTGCGGCCGGGCACGAAGCTCGTCTCCAGGTAGCCGTTCGCGCGCTCCACCAGGCCTTTCGCTTCCGGGTCCCGGGGCCGGCAGAGGTGGACCTTGACCGCGAGCAGGCCCGCGAACGCAGCGAACTCGCTGGTCAGCTTGCCCTTGCCGACACCGGCCTCGTTGTCCCAGACCAGCATCTTGGGCACCGCTGCCCAGCCGTCGGCGAGCAGACGCCAGTGGCCGTCGATCAGGTCACCGGTCTGCCGCGACGGCAGCATCCGGGCGGTGATCACCCGCGAGTAGCCCGACACGATGACCAGCACCGGCGGGCGGCCCGACTGGCCGTAGCCCAGCGGGATGTCGACGGCGGGGAACCACAAGTCGCACTGCGCGAGCTCACCGGGCTCGTAGACCGTGCGCGAGACCGGGTCCACCGGCAGGAAGGCCGGCCGCAGCTCACGCACCCGCTCACGCAGGATCGTCAGCCCGCGCTCCCAGCCGATCCGCTCCGCAATCACGGTCACCGGTATCGTCGGGGTCTGCCTGAGCAGCTCGCGGACTGCGGGCTCGACCGCGTCCACCGCCGAGCCCTTCAGCGGACGCTGGTACTGCGGGGGCCGGTCCGAGGCCAGTGCCCGCAGCACGGTGCCCCTGGAAATCCCCAGCTGCCGGGCCACCGCCCGGGCCGACAACCCCTCAGCCCGGTGCAACCGGCGAATCTCAGCCCAGTCCTCCACGTGGATCACCCTCTCTTCCTCCTGACTCCAGCCCAATGAAGTCAGAATGATCAAGAGATCACCCAGTGGCCCGCTTTTGATACGCCGTCCGTGGTCCCCATTTCACCCGTTGCCGACACTCGGCCGCCCCGATCAGGCAACAACGACGCAGGTGTCGTGTGCGTGGACACGACGGAGGGGCGAAAGTCCGGACAGCCGCAGTGAGATGACGGATTCCAGGTGCCCACCGCCCGGTCCAGTCTTGAACTCAAGGCACCTGCAGGCCGACGAGGTGAACCGCACCACTTCCCGCATACCCTCCTGACCGTGAAGGCGTGACCATGACCACGATCCCCGCAACCGACGCCGCCCCCGGCCACCTGGTACCCCAGAAGCCCGTGGCCGGCACAGAGAGCTCCTCACGGCACCCGGTCCGCCTCTGCAGCGGCACCACTGTCGATGCGTTGAGGCCAGCGCGCAGGCGGAGCATCGCGGACATCTGCCGCCAACTGCGGGCCGTATCTGGCACTGGGGCCGCCAGCGGCTCGATACTCCTCGGGATCGTGCTGCCCGCCTCGCCGTCCCGTCCGTCCGCCACCACCGTGGCCCTCGTCACTGGCGTAGGGCCGCCCGTGCACGGGACGGCCAAGGCGGACCGTGCCGTCCCCTGTCGCCGCGATCATCGCTATGGGGTCGGCTCCCGTTGAGCCGACAGGTCCTCAGCACGCAATCGGCGTTCGGCACGGCCTCTGGGTGTCCGCGTACTGATCTGAGTGCTCCAGTGCGTACGGAGTTGTGTGCGCCACCGACCCGTGTCAGCGAAGTCGCTTTCATGGCCCGTTCCGCTCACCGTAGTCTCGTGCCGTGGTCGACGAACATGGGGCACCCGACGCCTTCAAGAACCGATGCACGAATGCGGCGTGCACGTTGGAGTCCTGCATCAGCTACTTCATCGAGCGCATCTCGTTGGACGAGTCCAACGAGGACCGCAAGGAGAACACGCTGGACGTGTGGCTGCGCAAGGGGCCGTGGAAGCCCGATGTGGTGGTCTCGCTGTCCAATCTCTACTCGGTTCACCCGTGGGGAACCCGAACTGGCCCCCATCTTTATTGACGGGATCTCCCTGATCCACCTACCGAAGTTGCCGTTGCCCTGGCCCACCGAGGCGCTCGGCCGACTCGATCGCTCCGAGGGCCTGCCCGAACTGGTCTGGTTGAGGATCACCGGACCGATCGAAGTCGACGCTGTGGCCACGACTGTGACCGTCTACCAGGCTCAGAGCGACGACGCGGCCTCTGCGCTCCAGTGACAGCCCGCAGCTGTTCGACGGCTCCGGCAGCAACCGAAATTTGAAGACTGATCAACCGCTCAGGCGACATCGGCCTCCCGCTCGATAGCTTGGAGGCGGTTCTTGAGGCGGTAGCTGTTGCCGTTGATCGCGATGACTTCGCAGTGGTGCAGGAGCCGGTCGAGGATGGCCGTGGCCAGAACCTCGTCACCGAACACCTGTCCCCACTCACTGAAGGTCTTGTTCGAGGTCAGGATGATCGAGCCCTTTTCGTAGCGCTTGGAGATCACCTGGAAGACCAGGTTCGCCTCGGCTCGTTCCAGGGGCTGGTAGCCCACTTCATCGACCACGAGGACGCTGGGCCGCAGGTAGGTGCGGAGCTTGCTGGTCAGCTGGCCGGTGGCCTCGGCGGTCTTGAGGTGGCGGACCATGTCGTCGAGGCTGGTGAAGTAGATCGAGTAGCCGGCCCGGCAGGCGGCGACCGCGAGGGCAACGGCAATGTGGGTCTTGCCGACCCCGGGCGGGCCCAGCAGAGCGGCGTTGGCCTTGGCCTCGACGAAGGAGAGGGTCGCCAGGTCCTTGACCTTGCGCGGGTCGAGCTCGGGCTGGAACGAGAAGTCGTAGTCGTCCATCGTCTTGTGGTGCGGCAGCTTCGACAGCCGCAGTCCCTGGCGGAACCGCCGGTCGTCGCGGACCGCGAGTTCCTCGGACAGGACCAGGTCGAGGAAGTCGACGTAGCCCATCTTCGCCTCGTCCGCCCGCTTGGCGTACTCGTTCAGGCTCTCCACGAGGTGGGGCAGGCCGAGCTTGCCGGCCATGGTGCGGATGCGGTTGCTGACCAGTTCGCTCAACAGGGTTCCTCTGCGCTCGGGTGGGTGGTGAACGGGCGGGTGCCGGTCAGCTCGTCGTAGACGGACAGCGGTCGCCGGCCCACCTCGACGCGGGCAGCGGCGGCCCGACTGAGCAGTGCCCGCAGCGGACCGTCCTCCTCGCGCAGGGCGAGGCCGCGGCGGGGCCGGGGGTCGTCACCGGTCGTGGTGCGGCGGCCCTCCCCGGTGGGCAGGCCGTCCCAGTGGCGCTCGTCGACGATGCGGGCACCACGTCCCACCGCCCTGGAGTGCACGGCCAGCAGGGTGCCGCCAGTGGTGTCGGGGACAGTGGAATGGAGTATGACCTGGAACTTCGTGACCCGGACCTCGACCAGTTGGCGCGGGCGGACCTTGCGGGCGGGCACCGAGTAGAGGTTGGCGTCGAAGGCGACCAGGCAATCCTTGCCGACATGCCGCAGGTGCCGCTGCGCGACCACATAGGGTGCGCGGGGCAGCGGCCGCAAGGCCACGTGGTCGCGGATCGCGCGCAGGCCGATGACCTCGCCGTGGGTACCGTGCACCCGCGCGCGCCGGACCGGCACCCACGCGGTGAACGCGGCGTCGAGTTCCTCGGTCGAGGAGAACGCCCGGCCGGCCAGGACGTGGTCGCGCACGATGGCCACCTGCCGCTCGACCCGGCCCTTGCCCTGGGGGCGGTAGGCGGCGAGCACGTCGATGTCGAAGTCGTAGTGCCCGGCGAACGCCACCGCCTCCGGGTGGAGCGGGACAGCTTCGCCCGGGGCGACGTGTCGGCGGACCACGGTCTTGGTGCGGTCGTAGACGATGCTCATCGGCACTCCGCCGAAGTGCGCGAACGCCTGGCGGTGGCAGTCGAAGAACGTCGCCAGGTCCTGGCTGGTGGTGAAGCAGCAGAAGGGGTCCCGTGAGTACGACAGCGTCATGTGGAATGAGTAGACCTTCGGGATGCCGACGTGGGCCAGGATCCGTCCCTCGTCGCCCCAGTCGACCTGGGCCTGGGCGCCCGGCACGACCTCGAACCGGCGGTGCAGGCCCGCCAGCTCGCCGGGGTTGATACCGAGCTCCCCGGCGATCCGGGGCCGGGCCTCCTGCAAGTAGATCTTGACCCGTTGGTAGTTGATGGCGAACCCGTACTCCTGGGCCAGTCGCTCGTGGATCACCGCTCCCTTGAGCAGGATCTCGGACCGCAGCATCGCGTCGATCAGCGGAGCGACCTCATCCACCGCCCGTTGCCTGGGCAAGGCGCCGGACTCCCGTTGCGGTGGCGCGGCCGGGACCTCACCCGACAAGTACTTGGCGACCGTGCGGCGATTGAGCCCGGTCTCCTTCGCGATCTGCCGCTGGCTCATCGCGCCCGACTCGTACAGGGCGCGAAATCGCCTCAACTCCAACCAGCGATGTGGGTCCAAGACCACGGCCAGCCGCCCCTCTGCCACCCGAACGGACAACAGCAGACTCGCGGACACCACCCCGCCACCGCATCACTTCTGGAGCACAATCACCCGTACGAGGTGGCGCATGTTCGCTCGTACGCCGACACTGGGCAGCGGTACGACGTCGAAAAGCTCCCCGTGCATGCACACGTGAAAGGAATCCGGCGGTGAAAAGCTGTAGTGCCATCCCCTCTTCCGGTCTCCGGCAGTTGCAGACCCGCGTCGTCCGCAGGGGCGTGGTCTCAGAGGGAGTCTTCTCTCCGATCGGCGAACGCGGCCCCACCCCACGGCGGCGCGAAGCGCAAGCCCGTCGGACCTGCCGGACCTGTGCAGTGGCCGAGCAGAGCGCCGTCTTCGCCGACGGGACTGGACGGCTCCAGGGTGTGTGGTGGGCCGACCGCACGTCAGCGAGCAACGACGCGCGACAGTCCGAGAGCGACACGAGCGCCCCCACCCCGGTCACGCCAGCTCTGCCCTGGACCTGCGTCCCCCTGACGACCACAGGTCAGCGCGTGCCTGGCGGGCTCGTTCTGCACGTGAGCGGAGAACTCGACCTTGACTCCGCGTCGACCCTCGAAGCCGCCGTCACCGCCCACCTCGGCGTTTCGCCGTTCGTACTCACCCTGGACCTGAGCCGCACCACCTTCATTGACTGCGCGGGACTCGGAGCCCTTCTGCGGATCAGCGTCCAAGCCTCTCACTCGCCCACCCTCGTGCTCCTGGGCCCGGTCAGCCCGATCGTCTCCCGCCTCATCGCCCTGACCGGGGATCCCTTCGCACCCACCCGAGGCTACCGCCGGACCGTGCCCTCGAGGCTCCCTGTCACCGACCGGCGCCTGCCGCGAGAGCGCTGACCGGCTTCCCCCTCAATGCGTCTGCTGGTCAAGGTCGAGCGCGGTCAGCCACCGATCGAGCGTTGCAACGGCATCTGTGTCAACCGTCCCACTGATCCATGCCTGTGCCCGGTGCCAAGCCGGTTCGGCATCGGCGAGTGCCTGGCGGCCGGCGTCGGTGACGGTGACGCGGGTCGTGCGGCCGGCCGAGGACGTCGCTGCGATCTGCACGAACCCGCGGTGCGTCAGGAGATCGAGGTTGCGGCTGATCGTCGAACGTTCCAGGCCGAGCCAGCCGGCGATCTCCGACGGCCGCGCCGGTGCGTTGAAGAGCACCATCTCGGAGAGAACCTCCAGCTGGGGAAGGGTCAGCCCGCACTCTCGCAGCTCCGCCTCGAAGCGCCGTGACACCAGCCGGTGCAGGCGGGCGATCCGCCTGCCCAGGCACCGGTCGGCCATCCAGAGCACCTGCTCATGGGATCCCCCAGCGGGCTCGTGTTGCATATGCACCTCCTGCGTGTATTGTAGCCCCAGTTGCAAAAGTTGTAGATACACCAAAGGAGAATCACATGTCTGAGTTCAGCGAGCTGCTTGAGCGAAACCGGGACTTCGCGTCGAAGGTCGATCTCAGGATGCTGGCCATGCCCGCGGCGATGCCCGACAGGCAGCTGTTGGTCCTCACCTGCGTCGACCCGCGCGTCGAGCCCGCCGGCTTCCTCGGGCTGGGGATGGGCGACGCCGGAGTGCTCCGCAACGCGGGAGGCCGCGTCGACGACCGGGTGATGCAGGACATCGCGTACCTCGCCATGCGGCTGGGCGTGCGGATGGACGTCGCCGTCATCCATCACACCCAGTGCGGAACCGGCATGCTGGCGGAGTCGGCCTTCCGCCGCGCTTACGCCGGACGCACGGACCTCGACGACGCCGACCTCGCCGCGAAGGCCGTAACAGACCCGGCCGGGACCGTACGCACGGACATAGCCAAGCTCCTCAGCAGCCCACTGCTGTCGAGCGACCTGGTCGCCTCTGTATCCGGCCATGTGCTGCGCCTGGAGACCGGACTCGTGGAGACGGTCGTCGAGGCCGCCGCACTGGACCAGCCGTACACCGCGCAGCCCTGACAGGCCCCGGTCGTGAAACCGGTACAGGTCGACGCCGTCGTCCCGCAAGTAGCCACGCGCGAGCAGGTCGGCATGGCATCGGCGGGTGGTGATTCACCGCCCGTCTAGTGGACCGGCGGCTAGGACGAGGAGCCTGGGCAAACACCCTCCGGCCCCAGTCACGCAGCGCGGACAGGCCGTCGGGAGCCCGGTGGATGGGTGCGGTCGGCACGCCCCGCAGCCACCGGAGACCACACCTTGTCGGCCTGTTCTCTCGCTGGCCGGTACGTCGACGCTGAAAGTGGTGCCGGTCGACGTTGCAACGAGATCGCCTAACAGTGAGACGAACTCCGGTCGCTGCCATGAGACAAAGAGGCATGACCCGACTCGGTCGAGAAACCGCGCAAGCAAGCGGATCTCAGCTACTGGACCTCGGGCTTTGCGAGGAACAGCAAAGCGTGAGGGCGACCGGACCACGTCGCGTCCGGCTGACCGACGTGAGTCTCGACAGTGATATCCGAGCGCTGTTCGGGGCCGCCACCGAGGAATGCCTCAACTTGGATCCACCGATCAATGATCGGGGCGGCGAGGGGCTGACGCAGAGAGGTGCCCGCTGACCTGGGATGATGGGAGTTCTCACGCTTCCACCAGGCCCGATCAGCAAGGCACCTCGTAAGTGAAATCTTCCCACACTGCTGCGGCAACGCTCGCGGCGTTCGATGACCCGAATCTCCTGGCCTTCGGCGGCCTGGCCCCGGCGGTGCGGTTGGCCGAGCGCTGCGGCCTGAGCGTGCTGGCTGGAGCGAAGGTGCAGTTCAAGGATGCCGCGAACGGTGCCGGGGCGGCCGTGGGCGCGAAGGTGGTGTCGCTGGTGGCGGGGATGCTGGCGGGGGGCGGACAGCATCGACGACACCGACGTCCTGCGGCACGGGGCCATGGCGCGGGCGTTCACCGGGATCCGCGCGCCGTCCACACTGGGGGCCTTCCTGCGCGCGTTCACCTGGGGCCATGTGCGGCAACTGGAGTCTGCCGCAAGGGCATTCACCTGCAACCTGACCGGGCACTGCAACCTGCTGGCCGGCAGCGACCAGGTCGTGCACCTGGACATCGACTCGAAGGTCAAGCAGGTCTATGGGGCCGGGAAGCAGGGCGCGGAGTTCGGCTACACGAAGGTCCGGGGTCTGCACTTCCAGATCGTCACCGCCTCCGCGCCGCTGTCCGCGCCGGTGATCGTGGCCACCCGCCTGCGCAAGGGCTCGGCCGGCTCCGCCAAGGGTGCCGCCTCCCTGATAGCCGAGGCCATCAAGACGGTGCGGGCGATGGGCGCCACCGGCACGATCACGGTTCGCGCCGACTCGGCGTTCTTCTCGCACAAGGTCGTTGACGTCTGCCGTCGCAACCAGGTTCGATTCTCGCTCGCCGTCGCGCAGCGCAAGAAGGTCCGCGAGGTCATCGCCACGATCCCCGAGACCGCTTGGACGGCGATCAGGTATCCAAAGGCGATCTGGGACCGGGACGAGGAACGCTGGGTCTCGGACGCGGGGGTCGCCGAGATCCAGTACACCGCCTTCATCGGCAAGGCGAAGCGATTCCGGACCGCCGCACGACTACTGGTGCGGCGGGTCAAGCGCCTTAACGAAGCCGGGATTCCGGACGGGCAGGGCGAGTTGTTCACCGTCTGGCGGTTCCACGCGGTGTTCACCGACTCGCTCCTGCCCTTGGTCGAGGCCGAGGCGGACCATCGCCGGCACGCCATCGTGGAACAGGTCTTCGCCGATCTTGAGGACTCGGCGCTGGGGCATCTTCCCTCGGGGAAGTTCACCGCGAACACCGCCTGGCTGACCCTGGCCGCCGTCGCCCACAACCTGACCCGCGCCCCCTGGGCACCTTGGCCTCCGACTTCCACGCCAGGGCCCGCAACGGCACGATTCGACGCCAACTCATCAATATTCCAGCACGGTTGGCCGCCGGCGGCCGCACCCTGACCTGGCACCTTCCAGAGCACTGGCGCTGGCGGGAAGCATTCGCCGACCTGTGGACAGCCGTCGGCCACCGACTGCGAACCTGACCGACGAGCCCACCCGACCACCCACGACCAAGGACCACGGAGACCCGCCACCGGGACGGCCACCCGGCGATCCACCCTGCCCACCAGCAGAAACACTGCGCAATCCGCCCCGGAAATCACACAACCGAACTCATCGAATACGACTCTGTGGATCCAGGCTCAGGCGGTGCGTTCCTCGGCCGACTCCTTGACCTTCCGGGGCGGGGTCATCCTTGGTCGGGCAGGAGCGGCCTCGGCGTCCTTCACGACCGTGAGGGGCTTCCGGGCCCGAGGCACGAGCTGCACGACCTTCTCGGCGGCGTCGCGCGCGAGGTCGTCCAGGACGGCCTGGTAGATGTCTCGCGTGACCCGGGTATCCGAGTGGCCGAGCGTCTCGGAGACGACCTTGATGTCCACCCCCGCCGCGAGCATGAGCGTGGCCGCGACGTGGCGAAGGTCGTGGAGGCGAATGGGCGGCAACCCAGCAGCCTCCACCAGGCGCTCGAAGAGATCGGACACCTTCCCCGGGTGGAGGATCGAGCCGTCCTCCTGGGTGAAGATGCGGCCGGTGTCGACCCACCCGTCACCCCATTCGAGCCGCTCCTGCTGCTGACAGGCCTTGTGGGTGAGCAACAGCTGATCGGTCTCGTCGTCGAGGGCGATCAGGCGTATGCCGGAGTCGGTCTTGGGAGCGCCCTCGTGGATCTCCCAGCCGTCCTGCACGAGCTGGGTGGCGATGGCGAGGGACTGCGCGGAGGCCGAATGGTCGACCCAGCGAACCCCGCACGACTCACCGCGCCTGGTGCCACGGAAGGCGATCAGCCGCCAGAACGGGTACAGCCTGTCCTCGGCGACGTAGTCGAGGAACCGACCGGTCTGCTCGGGGGTCCAGACCATGACCGGCGAAGGCTTGACGCGGGTCTCGCGCCAGTGGGCGATCCGTTCGTCGGTCCAGATGAGGGCCTTGGGCTTGCTGCCCGGCAGCAGCTCCACGTGCGCTGCGGGGTTGAAGGCGGGCATCACCTGTTGGGCTATGGCGATGTTCAGGGCGGCCCGCAGGGTGTCGCGGATGTGCGGCTGCGTGTTGAGACCCGTGATGCGCCGGAAGGGCGGCATCGCGTCGAGTTGGGCCTGGAGCCACCTGCGGCGGGCCCTGTTCTCCGCGCCCTTGGTCGGTGTGGCCTTGAGTTCATCGCGCACAGCGCGCCGCTGAGCGTTCTGCTCCTGGATCTCGATGTTGCGCTCGTTGATCAAGTCGAACATCGTGTTGATGTGGTGCACCCGCAGCTTGTCCAGCCGTAGGTGGCCGAGGTGCGGCTTGAGGTGAACGCGTATGTCGCACTCGTAGCGGGTCACGCCTCCCCGACGGAGGCGCTTACGTCCGGCGAGCCAGGTATCGAGCCACTCGCCGATGGTCGTCTTGGAGTTGAGCGTTTGTCCGGACTGGAACCGGCGACGAGTCTCGTCGTAGTCCGGGAGCGGTTCCTTCTCTTTGAGGCAGCTTTCGATGAGGTCGCTGATCTGGGTCTTGCCCCAGGCGTCGTCCTCCTCGGGGATAGCCATGAGAGCGCGGACCTTGTCCAGCTCCTCCTGGGCCTTGGTGGAGGAGTCGAAGCCGCCGCGACGGAACCGGCGTCGGCGGCTGTCCTGGGCTGGATCCAATTCCTGGAAAACGGTCCAGACCCCGTGCCGCCGCGACGTGAGCTTGGGGCACGAGGCACCGAGATCCTTGCCAGTCTCCGGGTCCGTGCACCGGCACCGCCGGGTTGTGGTGCCGTTCTTCATTCGCCATCTTCCGGGTGGTTAGGTATTTCAGGCTGGTCGACGAAGGCCAGTTCGTCGGGCAGGGCCGGGGGCGTAAGGCCGCGCTCGCGCATCCGGCCCCGGAACGCCCGAAGCTCCTGGGCGTCCTCGAATGCGTGCTCCTCGTAGCCCTCGGCGCGCTGGAGGAGGGTGGCTCTACGAGCCCGGTCCAAGGTGGTGCTCGCCGCTCGCCGCCGTTCTCTGGCCAGGGCGTAGGAGGACGTCGCGGCAGCCACTAGATCACCGTGGTGGCGGAAGGCGTCGAGGGTGTCCCGCGCGCTGCCTTCGGGAGCGGCTTCGTCGAGGGGGGTCTCGCCGGTGAACCACGCGACGGCGTCCCATGTGGACACCTCCCGGCCCGGGAGAACCTCGACGGTGGCCGAGGTGCCGAGCGGGAAGAGGAGAGTCACTGGTGGGACGCCCAGGACGTCAGCCAGGACGAAGAAGTCGGCGATGGTGATGCTTGTCTTGCGGCCGGATTCCAGGTTCTTCATCGAGTGCTCGGTGAACTCCGGCAAGCCGCGGTCGGCACAACCCTGGGCGACCTCGGCCATGGTGAGGCCGACGGCCTTGCGCGAGTCCCGCAGCCGCTGGGCGATCCGACCGGTGAACGCTGTCGGCCATTGGTCATGTGTCATGGTGACACTTTAAGTGCCTGAAAGGCGCTGCTGCAACTCCGTGATACACATATGGCGTCACCACGACACCAGAAACCCCCAGGAGGGCATCATGAAGGTATCTGAGTCATCCGATGAGGGGCGAGGGCTTACCGGCGACGAGCTGCTCGCCCTCCCTGCCGTGATCGACCTCGACACCTCGAACCGGGCGCTGATGATCGGCCGATCCACCGGCTACGGACTCGCCAAGCTGGGGCAGTACCCGGTCAAGGTCCTTCGGCTCGGAAATGCCTATCGAGTGGTGACGGCAGACCTGCTGAAGCTGCTGGGGGTGGAGCGCCACCAGAGTGAGGGCGGCGGCAGAAGCGAGAACCACAGCCTGGCCGCGTAGCTGTGCCCGTATATATGCAGGTTCACGCTCGCAGAGCACCGCAGATCAGTGGGGGCTCACGCCTCGCTGGTTCGAATCTGTGCACCGTGCTGGTTACGCTCGTACGTACGTCGCGTGTTCTTCTCGATCTTCCGGGCTACCTCGGAAGCGAGGTCCACGCCGTTCATCTCGGCCAGCGCCGTCAGATAGAGGAAGACGTCGGCCAGTTCCTCCCCAAGGTCGGGCAAGCCCTTGCGCCAGGCGGTGAAGGCTTCGCCTACCTCGGCGCTGAGAAGGCCGAACTCCAAGGCCACGTCTGTGGTGTTGAACCCTTTGAGGTTCTTGTTTTCCCAGGCGAGCTTCTGGGCGGATCCGATCTCCAAGACTCCTCCGGCGCCGGTGCAGCTGGTGCTCCCGAAGCCTAGCGGGAGCAGTTTGCTGGCGCGTCTACTTCTCTGCGCAGTCACCCGGTCGAGGGGAGTTCGAGAGTTGTGGTGTCGACGGTGAGCACACGGGCGTAGTCAGCGAGGGTGGAGAAGACGCGCTCGTAGCCGGTAACCAGAGCAGACACTTCGTCCAGGCTGACGGCCTCACCGTCGCGCGAGAGAAGCCGCTGGCGGATGACGGCTGCAGGTGCGGTCAGGTGAACGAGCACTCCGGAACGCTCGATCACGCTCTCGGCGAGATCGATGGCCTGGCTCCAGTTGATTCGGGACCGGCCTCGGTGAAGTGGGCCGTAGACGAGTTCACTGATGAAGCACCGGTCAAAGAGGATGGGTCCGGTCCCGGCGAGGATGCCTCGGTAGCGGCTGGCCAGGTCGAGGTGGTCCGGTGTCTTGGGGGAGTGCACTACAGCGAAGCCGTGGTGAGTCGATAGGCGCTCGGCGAGCGTGCTCTTGCCGACCCCATCGCAGCCTTCGAGGACCAGTGTCTGGTGCTCGCCGGCAATCTCATCGAGGTTCATGCGGCAAGCCAGGACAGGACGGCCTCGCCGTTGTCGAGGTGGGTCTCGGCCGCGTACTGGATCATGAGGTTTCGCCAGTTGGGCTCGCGGCCGTGGGCGTGCGTGAACGTCGGGCGCGGCTGGAAGGCCGCGATCCGTACGCCGCTTGCCACGGCCGCGCCGATGAGCAGGGCGGTTCCCGGAGGCGTCTCCGGGCCGGAGACGTCGGCCAGAAACCGGGCAGCAGTGCACACCGCGGTCAGGTCAGCCAGAGCCCCGGCGATCGGGTCCGCTGCGGTGAACCGCGCTGGCACCACCACGGTGTGCCCGGCATCCACACAGGCTTTCGCCAGGTGATCCCGGCCCCACGCTGTGTACGGCGACGCCTCGACGTAGACCGGTGCACCGATAACGGCAGGCGCCCCCACGAGTTGGGGAGCGCGGTCGGGGAGGTCGAGGAAGGCGTCGACGGCTGCGTCGAGGGCTGTGCTGGTCTGGGCGGTGTTGCGCGACCGGAACCCCGTGAATCGGGAGTGGGCCGGGACCGATGGCAGGGCAGGTGCGCCGAGTCGGGTGACGCGCACGATGCTGGTGGCCACGGCCTGAAGGAGGGGGTCGGGGAATTCGAGTCGGTGGCCGGCCTCGGTCAGGGAGTAGGTCTGGAAGTCGGTGGTGACCAGGATGACCGGGATGCCGGAGGCGGCAGCGTAGCCGATCTCCATGCAGACCCCGTCGTCGAGGCTCGGGCCGTGCAGGAGGGCGACCATGGCGTCGAGGTGGCCGAGGCGTTCGCGGTCCAGTTCGAACAGGCGGCGCCCTTTCACCTCGGCGACCAGGTCCTCCTCGTCGGTGTCGCAGAACGGCAGGAAGACGTGCTCGGGGCCGGCCTTCGCGGCGACTCGCCGGGCGAGGTCGGCGGCGAGGGCGCGATCGTGGGCGGCAAAGAGCCGGTGGGCTATGTAGACGGACACCGGGAGAAGCCCCCCAAGTCGGTGGTCAGGCGCGGCGAGGCGCGGGGATCGGAAGGGGAGGGGCAGCGATGTGCCGGGATGCGGCTGCTGTCGCTTCTGCCAGCGCCAGGGCAGTCGTCGCGCCCTGCGCGCGGAGCGTCAGGAAGGTACCGGCCAGGGTGTCTCCAGCGCCCGCGACCTCGCGCGCAGGGTGCGGCGGGGGAACGGCGTGGGCGGTCTGCTGTCCGAAGCGCCGTACCACGGCGGCGCGTGGGCCGTCGGTGACGATCACTTCGCGAAGGGTGCTGGTGTCGACCACCTGTTCCAGGAGCCGGTACTCGGCCGCGTTGACGAACAGCGTCGTCGCCATCGGCAGCCAGCGGGCGGCTACCTGGATCATCTCCTCGGCGCTCGGCAGGAAGAAGTCCACGCTGAAGGCACACCGGTGCTGAACGAGTTGACGCAGAACCAGCTCCGCGTCCAGGGGGCGGCGGCAGCAGACGTGGTAGGTGCCGCGCGGATGCTGGTCGATATGCCTGAGCGCGTGCGAGGTCAGGCCGTCGGCCACTCCGTAGTCGGAGTGGACGGCCACCAAGTCGCCCACCAGGTCGTACCGCAGGTCGAAGGTGGTGGAGGCTCCGTCGCCCTGGACGCTCGCGGACCAGTCGATCCCTTCGAACTCCGGGGACAGCGGAAGGTGGGCGAGATCGTCGCCGAGCACGCAGACCGGTGCGGCCCGGCCGCCGGCACTCACCACGGCCACCGCGAGCAGCACTGCCGCGCCGCCGAGCCGTGACCCGCCCCGGTGGTCCGGGTAGTGGGTCACGTCCCGGCTGATGTTGCCGATCACGTCGAGCCGTTCCACGGTCTCCCCCAGCGGGTCATGCACGACGCGTGCGGTGCGAGCAGTCGACGACTCGCGTGCAGACCGGCCGCCGACGGCAGACCTGCGGGGCTGGGCCGTTGAGGTACAGGCGTTTGAAGTAGATCAGCACGAGGTGCACCCACCAGGTCGGTTCCACTCCGTCGGGGATGGTGACCCGGTACCCGTGCTCGGCGATCAGCGCGCGGAAGTCGGCGGAGCGGGCGTGCACGGCGGCCTCAAGGACATGGCGCATGCGTTCGTGGGCTGCGGAGCCGGACGGAAGGGCGAGG
This sequence comes from Streptacidiphilus sp. P02-A3a, assembly GCF_014084105.1. GTDB lineage: Bacteria > Actinomycetota > Actinomycetes > Streptomycetales > Streptomycetaceae > Streptacidiphilus. Next base: position 564,368 of record NZ_CP048289.1, read on the forward strand.
CCCAGCGCCGGTGCCAGCCTGGTGACCATGCCGGAATCCACCGGGATGATTCCGCAGTGGTACCCGCGTGCGGTGAGCAGCGCGCACTGGGCGACCTTGTACGACGCTCCCCGGACACGCTCCGCGAAGTCGGCCACCAGGTCGTCGCTGTCGACTGTGTCGGCGGTCGGGTCGACGCCCTCCTTGTCCCAGCTGCGGAGAAGCTCGGCAAGGGACCGCAGGTAGTCGATCCGGGCCTGCGGCAGGCCGATGGGCCTCGCCAGCGAAGCGAGTTCGGCATCCTCGGCGGCGATGAGGCTGTCGAAGCCCTGGGCGTCCGCCGAGGCGATCACCCGTGCATAGGTCTCCACCATCCGGTAGGAGACCCGGGTGGACCAGCCGGCGGCGAGCATCCGCACGCGGGGGTCGCTGATCGAGGTCGGCCACCACCGGTTCTCGTCGTGGTTGGCCTCGACCGCCGCTCGGACGTCCGGTAGGCCAGCGGCGCGAGCGACCAACCGGTGGGCGCGCCGGACCTCAAGCGCTGTCGCCTTCGTGCGCTCCGTCGTCATGAGGCAACTCCAGCACAGGCGCGGGCGGCCAGAAGCGCGATGGCGAGGTTGGATGAGAACACCGGCTTCCTGAACCGGCGCTCCAGTTCACCCACTACCGGCAGGGTGTGCCACCCGGTGCACGACAGGACCATCGCGTCGGCGGACGCGACCGCCTCCTCCGGCAACCGCTGGACCAGACCGAGGATCCGGTCCGGGGTCACGTCGGCATAACCGTCGTCCAGACCCAGGCTCGCGAAGGCCAGCACCTCGACGCCGGCCTCGGAGAGCGCCACCGCTTCCGCCGCGGTCACCAGGTCCGGGTAGGGCGTGACCAGCACGATGCGCCGCACCGCTGCCCCGGCGAGAGCCTGCCGGAGGGCGTCGAAGGCGGTGAGCACGCCGCTCGGCAGCGGCGGGCCCTCGGTGAAGCCCGCCGATGTGCAGGCCAGGACCACTGTGTTGAGTGAAATGTGAGACAAGGAATCCAGGGCCTGCGCTGACGCTTCGCGCAGTCCGCGCCAGAACGAGGCGTCAACCGCCGTCGTCCGGGATGGGGGTACGAGCCGAGCGTGGTGAAAGACCGTGTGGCGCAGGCCGAGGCGGGCCAGCTCGGTCTCCACCGCCACGTTGGCCCAGGGCAGCAGGAGCCCCGCGCGGACAGTACGGTCCGCCGCCGCGTCCAGGGCGGCCAGAGTGGCAAGCGAGCCGTCAGGAAGCTGCTGCAACGCGCTCTCCAAAGATCATGCGGGGGGCGTGCCCGGTGACCATCAGGTCGCCGGTCGTGCCGAGCGGAACCGCTGCCTCGCGCTCGACGATCTGGATGGAGTACGAGCCCAGCCGCCGCCACCAGGTGCCGCCCTGGCCGATGAAGTAGGAGTGCAGGCCGGGCACGCGCAGCCCGGTCGGATACACCCGTTCCTTCATCGGCTGGTCCCAGATGTAGTCGATGTCCGCCTTCCATGAGGGGAAGTGCTCAGTCGAGGGCAGCGGTTCCAGCTCGCCGAGCGCGGCCAGAGGGGTGCCGGGGAAGGCCCTCGCCAAGCGGACATTGGTGCGGTGGCACAGCAGGCCGGCGTCGAGGATCCCGGCCAGTCCCCGCAGGTTGGCGACGTGGGTGCCATGGGTCTCGCCGGGCAAGCCGTAGATCAGGTTCAGGCCCGGAAGGAGCATCGGCAGACCGCCAGGACCACGGGCGGCACCCGCCTCGTTCACGTGCTCGACGGCACGCACCAGGATCTCAGGCGTGCAGGTCAGGGTGTTCCGCTCGATGACCACCGGGTCGAAGCTCTCGATGCCCATCGGCGCGCAGTTGCCCTCAGTGCAGTAGTCCGCCACCAGCTTCGCGATCCGAAGGCCCACAGGCGCGGCGACAGCCAGGGGGTCCGCGTTGTCGATGTGGAGCACCTCCAGCTCAGGGCAGCGCTCCCGGATTCCGCCCAGCAGGGCACGGATCGCGTCCTCGTCCCGGTTGCGGTAGGAGAAGAAGCAGGTCTGCTGGCCGAGGCGGAAGTTCCGTACTCCGGCCGCGTAGAGCTGGGCGGCCTCGGCGACGACGTCGTCGACATCGCGGAAGGCGACGAGGGGGACTTCGCCGGTTCGTTGCAGAAGTCGCAGAACTTCCTCCGGGTGCAGCCGCGGTACAACTCCATCTCGGCGATCGGGCGCCAGGGCATCTGCTCGACCAGGCCGGTGAAGGACTCGCGGTCGCGCTGCATCTGCCGGTAGTCGGCCGGACGGTGACTGCCGAGCAGTAGGTCGCCGGACGTCACGGTGTGGGTGTGGACGGCGTCGAACAGCCCGGCGTACTCCGCCGGAGCGGACAGGGCGTAGGTGGACAGCGGTCCCAGCAGGTACCGGCGCCCGCGCGTGCAGGCGAGCGCGCGGGCGATCTCCTCCAGAGACCCGTTGACGGCGTGCAGGTGGACAGACGGAACTGCGTCTCCGGCTACGACAACCACGATCTCGGCATCCCGCAGGAGCTGAATGGCAGCGTCGCGATTGGCGGTAGTCGAATACGTCAACGGATCGCTCTGGGGCGGATCGACGGCGGGCTTGCCGCCTGCCAGACACCAGCGGACGTCGTCAATGGTCAGGTACCGCACGTCCGCCTCCGGCCGCGCGCGCCTGAGCGCCGACCAGGCGTTCCGGACGTAGGTCGACAGGTACGGCGGAACGCCGAGGCCGCTCGGCTCGACTGTGAAGCAGTCCAAGATCACTACAGGCTGCATGGTGTTCTCCCTCCAGTACTGAGGGCATCGGCGATGTTCCAGCGGCGTCTTCGCCGGGAACTGCTGTCTGCCCGCAGCCCTCTCAGTCTCAGCGCTGGGAGGGCTCCGGAGGAGAGAGCGGCAGGGTTGTTCGGTTGTACGGGGGTTGCACTCTCATGGCTCTGTGTCCAAAGCCTGGGACAGAGGGTGATCCACCAGGCATCATCTACACATGGCGAGTGTGAGGGGGACCAGCGAGTCCAATACCGCTGCGTTTGCGGCTGTCCTCTCGGAGGCCGGCTGCTCAAATGCGGCCCTGGCCCGCAGAGTCAACGAACTCGGTGCGCTTCAGGGGATCGTGACCCGCTACGACAAGGCATCGGTGACGCGGTGGCTGCAAGGGATGACTCCCAAGGGCCGCACCCCTGAGTTCATCGCCGCTGCGCTGGCGAGCTTCTTAGGTCGTCCCGTTGCCCCCGTTGACATCGGCTACGCAGAGCAGCCCCAGAAGCCGGTGGTTTCCAGGGCCTTGACGTACCGTGAAGACGTGGGTGAAACACTGCACACGCTCGCGGAGCTTGGCTCCACCGATGTCTCGCGGCGCAGCCTCCTCGGCGCGGTGCCGTACATCGCGACTGCCCTCCTGGACCCGCAACGGCAATGGCTGCTGTGGCTACTGGAGGACGAGCAGGCTCCCCGGCTCGCGGCAGTCGCAGGCAGTGGGCCCGTCGAGCAGGTCCAGGCGATGATCGAGATGTTCGACGAGATGGACAACCGCTTCGGCGGAGGCGGAGTCCGGGAAAGCATCGTGCACTACCTGAGCACCAAGCTCGTGCCCATGCTGCAGCAGCGTGACCTGCCCACTCACCAGCGTCGACTGCTCTACACCTCGGCCGCGAAGTTGGCGGCGATGGCTGGCTGGTGCTCGTACGACTCCGCAGACTACGGACTGGCGGAGCGCTACATGATCCAGGCGCTCAGATTGTGCGCCGAGGGCGGCGACCGAGTACTCGGTGGTCAGATCCTGGCCGGCATGTCCCACCTCGCCACCAGTCTGGGGAACCCCACCGAAGGAGTCTCACTGGCACGGGCGGGTATCGCGACCGCCAGGTCGGCGGGCAGCCCCCTCGGGCTCATGCGCCTGCACGCCATGGCGGCCCGCGGCTACGCGGTTCTCGGCGACTCCCGCCAGGCTACGGCCTCCCTGCACGCGGCCAGCGGACGACTGGAGATCAGCAAGGGACCGGCCGAGGAATCCCCCTGGGTCCGCTTTCTGGATCACCACTATCTGGAAGCCGAGGCCGCCCTGGTCCACCGCGACCTCGGCGAGGCGGCTCAGGCCGAGCGACTCGCCATGGCGTCCGTCGAGGCGAACAGCGAACGTCGCCGTCGCCAGGCGATCAGCCGCTCGGTGCTCGCGACGGCGTTCCTCCAGCAGGGCCGCTTGGACGAGGCAGTCGGAACCGCGAGTACTTCTCTGGATCTGCTCGCTGGAGTTCACAGCGAGCGCAGTGTGCAGGCCCTGCGCGACTTCCGCGCGCGCCTCGCCCCGCATCGAGCCGAGCCGGTCGTCCGCGACTTCGACCGGAAGGCGCGGCCGATACTCGGCACAGCCGCCTGATCGCTTCGGCTCAGTAACCCCCAGGCGTCGGCGCGTTCTGCCCCTTGTCGACGGGAAGGTTTACCCCAGTCACCCCTCGCGACTGATCCGAGAGCAGGAAGGCGATCACGTCCGCGACCTCCTCTGGCAGCACCAGCTCCCGCCCCGGGAACTCAGCGCGGAATCGGTCGAAGGCGGGCGGGTCGTCCTGGCGCATCCGGTCCCACCGCTTGCCAGGGATGAGCATCGACCCCGGCGAGACCGCATTCACGCGGATGCCCTCCGGACCCAGCTCCCTCGCGAGGGAGGACACCATGTGGATCTGGCCGGCCTTCGCGGCGCCGTACTGGGCCTGCGGTGACGGCTTCCACCCGGATACCGAAGCCACCACGACGATAGACCCCCCACCGCCCGTCCGCAGGTGAGGTGTACTCGTCGCCACTAGCCGGGCTACATGGCCGACGTTCATCTCCCATGTCGCCGACCAGTCCTGGGCCGTTGCCTCGGTGATTCCCTGACCACGCGCACCGCCCGCGCACGCAACAACGCCGTCGAGGCCGCCCAGTGCTGATGCGGCGTCCTCCACGAATTGCTCCAGAAGCTGCGGGACGGAGACATCGAGAGCGCGGGTGAACAGCGCGCCGGGGGAGTCGAGCGAGCTGTGGAGCGTCTCCAACGGCTCCGCCCTCCGGGCGCACGTCGCCACATGCGCTCCTTCCGTGAGGAGTAGGCGCACGAGACGCTCGCCCAGTCCTCTGGAGCCGCCCGTCACCACAATGCGACGGCCTGCGAATCGTCCCGTCACCGCTTGCTGTCCGAGGTCATGCCCTGTGCTCATCATTCGTACAACCCTCCGCCAACCGTGCCACCCCGTGTGGCCGTAGACATCCTCCCTGCACCCTTCTTAGCGGGACGACAGCGCGGTTCTCTTATGGACGTACCCGATCCGGAGGCAACCGGTGCCGTCGGCAATCAGCCGGCACCGGTCCTGCGGATCTGGAGACGCCGTGACTCGGGATGTCCATCTGCCAATGCTCAACCGCTGAAACCGGGTCCAGCGGTACCCATCACGAAGCGAGCGAGAGCCAGCGAACGCACCCCGCGCTCCTCTCCCAACTCGGGAGGCACACCGTGTCCCAGGCACCACCCCCACGCAACTGTCTCACCTTGGCGGACACGCCAACTGCCGTCGGCCTGGCGCGGCTGCACGCGGCCGATGTCCTCTCCTGCTGGGGCGTGCACCCTGACACCGTCGAGACAGTGCAGCTCCTCGTGTCGGAGATGACCACCAACGCTGTGCGGCACCCGAAGGAGGGCGAGGAGCAAGCCCCCTTGTTCTCTCGGCGGAACAAGGTGCAGACCTTCCAGATCGCTCTGGAGATCCTCGGCGACGCCGTCAGGGTGTCGGTGTGGGACCGCGACACGAGGCCGCCGGTTCTGAAGGAGGTCGGAGTCGAGGCGACCGGTGGCCGGGGAGTGTTCATCGTCGCCGTCATGAGTCGGCGTTGGGGCCACTACCCGGCTGGCAGTCTGCCCGGCAAGGTGGTGTGGGCGGAGGTCGGGCTTGTCCCAGAAGGTCGAGCTGGTGCCGACGAGAGGCCGACGCCTTCTCCCGGTCGGCCTCCGGGGAGCGGCCAGGAGAGGGCCGTGCGGGTCAATCCGAACGTGATCGGCCGCGTTCTCGTCGGAGTCAGGGGCCTCTGAGGCGTGGACGGGACAGGGGAAGTCAGACCGCTGCCTCGGGTCGCCAGGGAGCTGTCGTCCTGGGAGCGTCGCCTGTTCGATGGCGTGCGGATGGTAGGTGCCGACGAGCAGGAAGAGATAGCCATGTCGCCCCGTCACCGCCCAGTCGTCATCCGAGGCCCGTCGAACGGTGAGTCGCAGTGATCTGGCTCGGCTAAGAGGTAACTCCGGCGCTCGGGGAGACGAGAAGCAGTGGCCCGCCGAGCACCACGCACCATCATCACCCACCAAAAGCGGCACCCTTGCCGTCGTCTACGGACCTCTCCCGCGGGTCCTGAGCTTGGCTCCGACGGCGAGGGTGCCTGTAGGAGAAGGACTTGACGATGTGCCAGCACAGGCCGGAGTGTCCCGGCGCGTGTTGCCCGGATGGCCAGGCCGCTCGCTCGATCGCAGGCTACCCGGAGCAAGGGTGGTCGTTGCTGTGCAACGGCATCGTCCTCTTCGAGGACACCGGACAGATCCTGCCGGACGGCAGGGTCATCGGCCCGCAGCGTCCCGCCGGCGCCGTCTCGGAGGTGGCGAGGTGAGCCAGTTGCCTGTGCGGCCCACCACCATCCCGAACATCACCGCACAACGAGACAGGGGCAGTCCGATGGCGGACGCGGAGTTCTACGCGGTGATCGCCGTACACGGCTTCGTCCCCGAAACGCGCAGGTGCTCAGCTGGCTGCGACTACTGGCCCTGCGACACCCTCCAGCGCGCCGCCCGGTCCGGAACCACGGCCCCGCCCAGCACCCGGCCGAACAGCCCCTACCGAGAGAAGTAGACGACGTGTCGACCGACCAGCCCTTACCTCCGGTAGCCCCCGTGTCTCCGGTGAGGCCCCCGGTCAGCACCAACCGGGTCATGGCCTACCCCGACCGGCAGCCCGCGACGCTGTACCGCAACGCCTACGCCACCAGCGACGACCTGAAGCTGCTCCTAGGCCGCGCGCCCGACCCCAGATTTGCCCCCTGACCAGGCGGCGCGCCGCTCGGGCCGGACCGGAATCTGGGGAGTCCAGCCTGAGCGACGGGCACGGGAGCGGATCGCGCTGCCGCTCCCGTGCCACCCGCACCCCGTGCCACCCGGGCCTCGCTCTGGTTGGGCACTCCAAGACCCGCGGCCCGGCTCAGCCAGGTACCCCCCAACCGGGCCGGGCAGCGGCAGCACCCAGCTCCCCGCCTTCTGCCAGGAGAAGCGATGACCCATCCCCGCAGCACCACCACCGGCTCCACCTCTACGGCCCCCGCCCGCACGCCCCTGCGGCCGGACCTGTGACCCCCGAACCGCCCCCCCGGAACCTGGAGCACGCCATGGACCCGACCGTCGCCGACAGCCAACCAGACGACACCTCCGCTGCGGCCCGAGAGCTCGACGCGGCCCTGCGGACGACCGGCAGTAACAGCTACCTCCACATGAGGGACACGATGTCGGCCGTCGCGATCCTCGTCTACGGGGACGAGCGCACGCGCGAGTCGTACGTGGGGCCGTGGACGGTGCCGCTGACCGTGGCCCCCGACGAGGCCAAGGCCCTCGAACGCGCCCTCGCCTCGTTCGGAGTCAACGCCGAGGTGACGATCGCGGGGGTCGAGAACCTTTCACAAGGCACCGTCAGGGCGTTCCGCATCGGCTTCGCCGCGGCGGCCGACGTGCGGCGCTTCGCCCGGCGGCTCGTCGAGAACCTGCCCGAGCCCGCGGCGACAGCCCGCCGCCTGCACCGGGCGCTGGCAAAGGCCGGCATCAACCAGTGGGTCGGCTGGTCGAACGGCGCGGTGGTGCTGGACACCGTCGCGGCTGTGGACGCAGCCGCGCTGTGCGGCATCCTCGGCGAACGCGTGGGCGAGTCCATCGAGCAGGACCTGGACACCGCGGACGGGCCCTGGGTGGAGCAGCTCGCCGCCGAGATCGACGCCGTACTGTCCGCAATCCTCGGCGAACGGATCGGGGTCGACCCGGTCCCCGTCTGTCGCACATGCGCGATCTCGCGCGACAACTGGGTGGACTTCGGCAGTATCTCGCTGGCCGTGGCGCAGCGTCTCGTCCTGGCGCTCGAAGCGGCCACCCCGCCGAGTACCGACCCCTCGGTCCCGACTGGGCCGCCCGCACCGGTGGACGACTCCCCAAAGGAGCAGCCCGTGTCCCCGAACGAACCGCGCCCGTACACCGACCCCCTGTCCCCGGAGGTCTACGCCGCCGGCCGCGCAGCGTTGTGGGTGTCCGCCGCCGTGCTGTTCACCCACCAGGACGGCCGGGTCCTGCTCCTGGAGCCGACTTACCGGCCGACGCTGGTCCTGGTGGGCGGCGGGGTGGAGCGCGGCGAGTACCCGAGCCACGCCGCGGCGCGTGAGACCGCCGAGGAGACCGGCCTGCAGCGCGCCTTCGACACCGTCCTCGTGGTCGACACCGTCCTGCACAGCACCGCCGAGGCCGACCCCCGCTGGAACTTCCCCGGCGCGATCCACTACGTCTTCGACGGCGGCACCCTCACCGACGACGAGATCACCGGCATGCGCATGAGCGCCGAGTCCCACCGAACCCGTCTCCTGCTACCCGGCGCACTGCCGGACTACATGACCGCCGGGGAAGCACGCCGGACCCAGGCCGCCCTCCAGGCCCGCGCCTCCGGGACGACCGTGATCCTCAACAACGGCCACCCCCTCACCGGGCACCCGCCGCGCGAATCGGCGGCGACGCCCGCGACTGACCCCACCACGCTACCGACCCCCCGGAGCCAGAAGTGAGCACAGCACCGGCCATCGGCCGCACCAGGGCCGTCCTGATGTCCGACCCGCGGGTCTGATGAGGATGGTCGATTCCGACCAGGGCTGCTGCTCGCCCCAGATGGTTGAAGAAGTTCCTGGGGAAGCCGGGGCCGCCCGTCTCCTCAGTGTCCGGCCGGGACTCCCCGTCAAGGGCGCCTTCGGCGTCGCTGCGCGATGGGCTTCGCCCACCCTGGACGGCGCTTCCCGGCCTTCAAGGCGGCTGTCCAACGGGCGGCCCCGGGGGTCTGACGCTCCGTCGCAGCTCAGCGGGCCGGCACCTGGGGAACCAATTCCAGCAGGTCTGTCCCATCCCCCAGTACCCCCCCGGGGAAATTCAAACAGCGCCATCAGGTCGGCGCGATCCCCGTCCAGGAATGCGGGGAGCGCCTGGTAGACCTGCGGCTTGAGGACTCCATCACCGTAGACCCGCGCAGGCAGGACCCGGCTGGCGCTTACGCGCACGTCCGCTCCAGCGTCGCGGGCCTGCTCCTCGCGGCACAAGCCGCGTTGCCGTCGGGCATCCGGCTGCTGGTCATCGAGGGCTACCGGCCGCCCGACCTCCAGGACCGGCACTTCCGCGAGTACGCCGACGTACTGTGCGCCCGCAACCCGCACTGGGACGACGCCCAGCTCCACGCCGCTGCCAGCCGCTTCGTCAGCCCGTCCGAGATCGAACCCCACACAGCCGGCGCCGCCGTCGACGTGACCCTGGTGACGGCCAACGGCCGCGAACTGGACCTCGGAAGCAGGGTCGGAGCCACCCCTGAGGAGAGCGAAGGGGACTGCTTCACCCGCGCGACGGACCTGACCGAGCGGGCCCGCAGCAACCGGGTGTTGCTGTGCCGGGTCATGGAGGGCGCGGGGTTGGTCAACAACGGCCTCCAGTGGTGGCAGTGGAGCTACGGAGACCCCTACTGGGCCATGGCCACCGACCGGCGCGCAGCGATCTACGCCTCCATCCCGAGCCTTCACGTCAGCACCGGCCGGCGGCGCTAACGGCCAGGACCGGACCGCTCACCGGACCTGTTCGCACCCCCGAATTCCCCCGCACACCAACGAACGAGACGGAGACAGGGTGGACCTTGACCTGCCGCCATAAAGCCCGGCACCAAGATGAAGGGCGAGGCGCGCGAGAAATTCGAGGCGGAAATTTGCTCGGCCTACAAGCAGAACCTGAAGGTCGGCGTCCGCGACATCAGTGACGCCACCAACCGCTCGTACGGAGCGATCTACGACGCGCTGAAGCGCAATGGCGTACTACGTCCTCGCGGCGGAACTCGCCGTTGACAACCAAGACCCAGCGTCACTGCGGCTTCCCCACCCGGCCCCTGCTCCATGCAGGCCCTCGCGCTGGGACCGGTTCATGGCCGCTGCGCATCGCCGTTCACCCAACCTCAAGGAGGATCAATGGACTTCAGTGAAATACAGCTCCCGTCCGGCACGCACGCCATCGCCAAGGTGTTCGACTTCGAAGCAGGGCACCGGTTGACCGGTCTGCCGCCCCAGCACAAGTGCTCGCAGCAGCACGGCCACAGCTACCAGGTCGAGCTTCAACTCACCGCGCCCTTCCTTGACGGTCCGGGTTTCGTCACTGATTTCGGGGCCCTGACGCCGTTCAAGAGGTTCCTGGACGAGCAGTTCGACCACCGCAATTTGCACGAGATCCTGCCGTTCGAGCCGACGTCGGAGCTGTTGGCCCAGTTCCTGGCTGGCTGGTTCATCCGCTACGTCCAGCCGGACATCCCCGGTCGGCTGTTGGCTGTTCGCGTCCGGGAGACCCAGCGCAGCTGGGCCCGGTTTGATGTGGCGCAGCGGTGAGCGGCGCGGGCGGCGTGCCTGCGCCGCGCACGGGGACCGGCGGCGAGTTCCGGCTGATCGTTGCTGAGTGCTTCGGCCTGGAAAAGCCGACGTTCCAGGGCGAGGGCCCGAGCTGCGGCATTCCGGCGCTCTTCATCCGCCTGTCCCGGTGCAACCTGACCTGCGGATGGTGCGACACCAAATACACCTGGGACTGGGCGCATTTCAACCCCGTTGAGGAGTCGCAGAGGCGCACGGCGGCGGAGGTGCTTGCCTGGGCGCTCTCTTCCCCGGTCGAACTGGTGGTCATCACCGGCGGTGAGCCCCTGATCCAGCAGAGGCCACTGATCCCCCTGGTGCAGGGACTGCTCGCAGCCGGAAAGCGGGTGGAGTTCGAGACGAACGGCACCCTGGTCCCGGATTCGGACCTGCTAGTCGACGGGGTGCGGTTCAACGTCAGCCCGAAGCTCGCCAACTCAGGCGTCGCCGAGGACAGGCGGATCGTCGAGACGGCCCTGACCACCTTCGCCCGGTCCGGCCGTGCGGTCTTCAAGTTCGTCACGCGCAATGCGGACGAGCTGGACGAGATCCATGAACTCGTCAGCGCCTTCGGCATGCACCCGGTGTACGTGATGCCGGAAGGCACCACGGCCGAGGGCCTCATCGAGTCCACGCGGGCGCTCGCGGACGCTGTTGCGGCCCGCCGATGGCGGCTCACTACCCGGCTGCACGTCCTGGCGTTCGCCGACGCCCGTGGCCGCTGACCCGTTCCTCCCGACCCGTTTCTCCCCAGCCCTTGGAAGCGAGGCGATTTCCGTGACGTCCGTCTACCGTCAGGCAGTCGGTGAGAGTCCGGCCCAGCCGAAGCAGACCAGCTGTGCCGCGCCCGGTCCGGTCGATACCGACCGCGTTACTGACCTGATAGGCCAGCTCCTGGCCGCACTCGGCGAAGACCCCGAGAGGTCGGGCCTGGTGGGCACCCCGGCCCGGGTCGCGGCCTGGTACCGCGACTTCCTGTCCCCGGACCCGTCGGCCACCGCGACGTGCTTTGCCGAGGACGCGCTGAGTGGCCAGCTGGTTGTGGTCGGCGGCATGAGCGTGTGGTCGCTGTGCGAGCACCACCTGCTGCCCATGAACCTGCAGGTCGCTGTCGGATACGTGCCCGTCGGCGAGGTCGTGGGCCTGTCAAAGTTCGGCCGGATCGCGCAGCGGCACGCCGGCCGCCTACAGGTCCAGGAGCGCTTCACCCGGCAGGTTGCCGAGGAGATCACTGGCCTGGTCGGCAGCAAGGACGTGGCCGTAGCCGTGCGTGGGACGCACCTGTGCATGAGCATGCGGGGTGTGCGCATGGAGCAGGCCCGTACCAACTCGGTGCAGGCCGGCGGCCGGTTCGAGAGCGACCCCGTGATCGCCCAGCAGTTCCTCACCCTCACCACCGCCCAGTGGAGGGTCGCTTGATGGCCACGGGCATTGACGTCTCTGTGATCGCCCCGGCCGCCTACCTGGACGCCTTCGTCGCACACGATCCCGCCGGCGTCCACCATGTAGCCGCCCAAAGGGTCCTGGCCGATCCCGCCTACCGGGCTTTCTTCCGCCGCGAGGCCGAGCGCGGCGCCGAGATCATCGTCGACAACGGCGTCTTCGATCTCGGACACGCCCTGTCGGCCGCCGACCTGATCGCGGCGGCCCTGGCGGTCGACGCCCGCGAGATCATCCTCCCGGACGTCATGCGTGACGGGCCCGCCACCATGAAGGCCAGCGACGTGGCCGCCCGCGAGATCCTCGACCTGAGCGACGGCTTCCGCCTGTGTGCCGTGGTGCATGCAGCAGACGATGACGAGTGGCTCCGCTGCTACGACCACTTCGCCTCCAGCGACTTTGTCGGCGCCATCGCCCTGCCCGCCTCCCGACGCCCCGCCCCGCAGGAACAGCTGTGCCGCACCCGCTGGACGGCCACCCGCCACCTGGAAGACCACGGCATGGTCAACGACCGGATCGTGTACCGGCTGCTGGGGCTGGGCCGGACCGGGCATTTGGAGCTGGTCGAGCAGCGCGAGCACGACTGGATCGCCTCCGTGGACGGCGCGGCCCCAGTCATCCTCGGTGCCATGGGCATCGAGATGCTGCCCGGCGGCCCGTACGACAAGCCCAGAACCCCTCGTGTGGAGGAACTCGGCACCATCCCGGAGAGCAGATTCGACCTGATCCGGCGCAACATCGCAGTCGTGCGGGACGCAGCCGGCACCGGAGCGCCGATGCCGGAGGCCCGCCCATGAGCCCGCGAGCCGAACCGCCGCTCACAGCGGGAGCGGTCATGCGGGCGAAGCCGATCGCGGTCAACGGTCACACGATGGGCGCGGACAGCCTGCTGCGCTACCTGGAGATCAAGGTCCATCACCTCATCCGCGAGCAGCCCTGGGACAGCATCCGTGTGGTCGGCGCCCACGACCGCCAGGCCGTCGTCTCCCGGCACGAGAAGACCGGCAAGCTGTTCAACGTGCAGCGTCCGACCGCCTCGATCCACGGCCGGGACCTGACGTTGATGGCGTTCCCCGGCACCGACTACGTCCACCACTACGCGCTGATCATCGCCACCTACCTGGCGATGACCGGCCGCAGTGCCGACACGGTCACCTACCAGCTGCCCGACCCGGCCCAGTGCTGCACCGCGATTCAGCAGCTCGACCTGGACCTCGACGGCGACCTGGTGATCGTGGGCTGGGGGCTGTCACAGCTCGCCCCGTGCGACGGTGCGTGGAACCAGGCGCGGGGCTACGCCTGGAAGCGCGCCCGCGTCCACGGCCGCGCAGTGCTCTACCTCGGCTTCCTGCACAGCATCTGGGGCGATGTCGCCGGCCGGGTGGTCCGGCGACTGGCTGAACTCGGCGCCCGAGACGTCGTCTACGTGGGAAAGGTCGGCTCCCTGACCCCCGAGGTTGAGCCGAACACGATGCTCGCCACCGGCAGCGAAAGCCTCCTCGACGGCTCGCTCGTGCAGTGGGACGACTTCTTTGGCGACCTCGCCGCCGCGCGGCCGGGGGTACGTTCCGGGGTCCACGTCACCTCGCCCTCGATCCTGCTGGAAGACCGGGACTGGCTGACCAAGCACGCCGATTACGCCTTCGTCGATCCGGAGATCGGCCCGATGGGCGCTGCCGCGAACCGGGCGGGGATCAGGTTCGGCTACCTCCACGTGATTTCCAACAATCTCGCCCGCTGCTACCCCGCGGACCTGTCGAATGAGCGCCACCGCGACGTGGTCCGGCGACGCGCCGTCCTGGTCGGCCGGATCCGCGACACGATCGCAGACCGCCTGGCCACCCGCACGACCTGACACCCATGGAGGAAAACGATTATGACGCTCGGGATACCGCCCGCCACGCCTGCGCGTGGACGGGAGATCACGGTCACCGGCATCGACGGAGCCGGCAAGTCCACCCTGTCCGCCCGACTGCACCGGGCCCTGAACGCCGCTGGCCACACCGCGATCCTGGTCGGCAAGAACAGCACCGAGGTCCCCACAGACCCGCAGCTGTCCGCCTACGTTGACCAGCTCAACGAACTCGTTTACCGCCGAGACCCCCGTGTTGCCCAGGCATGCGGCGACCAGTACTGGCTGCTGGCCCTCGCCGCCTGGTACACCCTCCAGGACCGGCTCGTGATCCAGCCCGCGCTTGCCGCAGGCACCCATGTTGTCCTCGACAACGCCCACCACAAGATCCTCGCGCGCTACGCCGTCAATCCGGACGTCCCCCTCCGGCTCTCGGAACAGGTATTCGCCCACCTCACCCAGCCCGACCTGGTGATCTTCCTGCGGATCGGGGCCCGCGAAGCTCTCGCCCGCAGGAAGGGTGAGTTCACCTCCTTGGAGACGGGCCACTCCGGCAGCGGGGACGCGGACTTCATCCATTACCAGGACGCCGTCCTGGCCCAACTCCGCGACCAGGAGCAGCGCGGCGGCTGGCTCTCACTGGACGTTGCCGGCATGGACCGAGACGCGGTCTTCAAGACCGCCGCCGGGGCCATGGCCGACCGACTCCAGCTCACCATCTGAAATCGACCCCAAGGAGGACCAAGCCGTGATCCGACCTGCCGACGGCGCGTACGTGTGCCACGGCGTCACCTGGGCGACCGGAGACCCCCGACTGCTGCTCGCCCCACTGCCCGCCGGGCCGCTGGTCTACGCCCAGGTCATGAACCGGCGTCTCGGCTTCCGGACGGGTACCGGCCGGTGGTGCACCGGCCGGTACGGGTTCACCGGCACGGTCCGCGTTGAGGCCCTCGCCTGCCCCGACCGGGCCCGGGTGGAGCACGGCGGCCAGTGCGACCGGTGCGCAGGCCAGGACGAGTTCCGCCTCGCCCACCAGTTCCACCAGGGCGGAGCGAGCACTCCCGAGGCCCTCGGCCGCTACATGGCGCAGCCACACTGGCTGTACCTGGCTACCTTCGCCGACAGCACCACCAAGGTCGGCACCGCAGCTGAGCCCAGGCGCCGTTCCCGCCTCGACGAGCAGGGCGCACTATTCGCCACCTACCTGGCCAAGAGCCCCGACGGTCGAGCAGTGCGCTACCTCGAAGACGCCCTCGGCCAGCGCCTGGAGCTGCCCCAGAGCGTCAGGGCGGCGGCCAAGCTCCAGGCCCTGGCCCGCCTGCGCGACCTCTCCTCGGCCCGCACCGCCCACGAGCAGCACGTCGTCCGCGCAGCCGCGGTGCTCGCCGATCTGGAGACACCCGTCGTGCTGGAGGCATGGACCCCACCGGAGGTAGGGGACCGGCTTCGCACCGGCAGCGCGGAACGGGTTCTGTACCCGCACGATCTGCGAGAGGGGGAGCACGGCTTCACCGTCCGGTCCTGCATCGGCTCCCAGGGCCTCGTCGTCCTGGGGGAGGACAACGACGAACCTGGGTACCTGCTCGACCTCGGCGCGCTCAAGGGCCGCCACATCACCCTCGGCACCTTCGCCTCCCCCGACACCGCCGTTCAGACCTCCCTGTTCTGACGCACCGACTCTCCCCAGGCCCCTGGTCCGGGCTGCGAACCGGCCCCTCACCGCGAAGCGAGGCACCACGATGGCCCCCCTGGACGCCGTCCTCGGCTGGGACGAGGACTCCAACGCCGAGGCGTACAGCGCCTTCACCCGCGACTTCCCTATGTACAGCGCCACCAGCCGCGACCTCGCCCACCGAGCCCGGCTCGCCGACAGCCGGTTGGTGGTCGACCTGTGCGGGGGTGCCGGAGCCACCGCCGAGGCGATCCTCGCGCTCGCACCGGCCACGGCCCGGGTCCTGTCCCTGGACGCGGCAGCGGCCATGCAGCGTGTGGGCCGCCGCACCGTGAGCGACCCGCGCCTGACCTGGGTCACGGCACCGGCCGAGGACCTGGCTGCCCACATCGACATGGGTAGCGCGGACGCCGTGGTGTGCAATTCGGCGATCTGGAAGACCGACGTGCCGCGGGTGTTCGCCGCCGTGCGGCGGGTACTGCGCCCAGGCGGACGGCTCGTGTTCAACATCGGCGGCGGATTCGCCGGCGTACGACACCCCGAGGAGGAGGCCGCACGCGGAACGCTCTCGCTGAACAGCCTGATCCATCAGATCGCCACCCGTGACCACGGCTACGCCCCGCCCGTGGCCGAACCGGTGCCTCCCAAACTGTCGCTGGCCGCGCTCACTGCCCACCTGGCCGTCGCGGGGATGAACGTCCTCGACACCGAAGTCGTCGCCCAGCACGGCACGATGGCGGAGAAGAGGGCGTGGCTGTCGATCCCTTTGTTCGCGCGACCCGAAGGCGACTTCACCCATGCCCAGCGGATGAGGATCCTCGCCGACGCGTACGCCCTGACCACACCCCAGACCCCCACCGTGACGAGCTGGCTCGTGGTGACGGCCCAACGGCCCGGGGAGGAACGATGACCTCCCCGGGCCCCGCCGCGAACACCGTCGGCAACACGCCCTGCTGCGACCACACCAGTGTCGGAGTCCTCATCTCCTCACCGGCTGGCCTTCTGGTCTTCGAACGGGCGACGCCCCCGGCCGGGATCGCGCCCGTAGCCGGCCACATCGACCAGCACGGAAGCCCCGAGCAGGCCGCCCGTGCGGAGGCCGCCGAGGAAGTCGGCCTGACCCTCACGCACCTCCACCTGCTGCTGGAGGAGAGGCGGTCCAACAGATGCAGGCGACCGCCCTCCGGCCCGGTGGGCCACCGCTGGTGGGTCTACCAGGCCCAGGCATCGGGGACGATAAGGCCCGCTGTCCGCGAAGTCCGCAGCCCCCGATGGATCCACCCCGAGCAGCTCCAAGAGCACGCAGACCGCACGGTGGCCTACGCCGAAGGACAGTTGAGCGACGCGGAGTTCACCGCACGGCCCGGACTAGCACCGGTCTGGCTCCGCTTCCTGAGTCAGCTGCACCTAGTGACCCTGCCCGGGACCACCCTGGACCTGATCGACAAGGTCATCTGATGACACGGCGTACACCGGGCTCAGCGAGCGCCGACCGCTTCTCCAGCGGCCAGGCGATTTACGTAGGCGCGGATGCGGTCGCGGTCGTCAGGGAAGGCGCTCTCCCAGACTTGGCCCAGTTCGATCCACGCCGGAGGCTGGCCGGACTCCCCGCCGAGTGGGACGTCCCGGCCGATGACGGCGGCGTAGGACAGGCCCAGAGTGGGGGCCCAGTCGGCCCGGTAGGAGCGCACGGCCACGGCCGCCGGCACCGGCAGCAGGTCGCTGTGCAGGCCGGTCTCCTCCGCGAGTTCTCGAACAGCGGCAGCCCGCGGGGTCTCGCCCGGCTCCACCTTGCCGCCCGGCGGCACCCACCCCCGCACCCGGTGCTTCACGAGCAGGACATGGGTGAAGAACGGATCGGTGACCCATACCTCGGCCGCCAGCGGCTCCATCGGCTTGCGCCGCGCCCGCTCCAGCCATGCCCGCGCGTCGTCGAACTCCAACGCAGCCATCTCGGTGTCGGCGACCGCCGCTTCCAAAACCATCGGGTCAATCACCTGGCACACCCTATGCCGCCGCCCCAGTGGTTCGGCGGAGGCAGCCCGCGCGTCCCACCCGGCAGCGCCGATGGCGACCGCTGCGGCAGGCAGGCCCCGACCGGCAACGGCCTCGGGGCACGACGGCACAGCGCCGAGAACTCCACAACCGAGGACACCGACGCCGTGTCCCAACTCAGAAGGGAAGCCCGCCATGCGCGGTGACACCGTACCCGGTGCCTGGATCGTCCTGGGCGGAGTCCATCACCTCAATCAGACGGCGCCCCGCCGCGACGACGACGCCGTCGTGTTGGTCCGGGTCCTCCCACAAGAGGTCTGCGTGCCGAGCACCACCGTGATCGTCCGGTGGGACACCCTCGGGATCTGCCCAGTCAGTGCCCTCACCTCAACCGGACGTCCGCTGGGGACCGACCTGGTCGACGGCAGCGCCCTCTACCCGGACGCCATCGCAGGCTCCGCTCTGCGTGCCCTGGTCGGCGAAGCCGCCGCCCCCGGCCTCGTGCCCCTGTGCTACCTGTCCGAACACCCCGGCGGCGGATATCACGCATATGCCCAGATCCGATTCCATCATGAGGACGCCTGCTTCGTCCGCACCACCCGCGAACCCGTGGGTGCAGGGCCGGTCGAATCGCTGCGGTGGCTGAAGCCCACGCTCGACGAACACGCGAATTTGGAGCCTCGACTCAACAACCACCAGCGCTATTACCGCACCCACTTCGCCGGCACCGAACTGGAGTACAAGTACAACCTGGAACAGCACCCGAATATTTGGGCTAGCTCCATGGAACTACTGAAAGCGCTCCGCCACGGCGAGCTGCCCGACTGCCTGCCCGAGTACCGGCAGGAGTTCGAGATCAACGCCTTCGACAACCACATGTACGAGGTCCTCGGCCCTGAGCAGGAGCGCGGCTATGCCTCGTTCATCCCTATGGTCGACGGCCGCCACCTCTTGAAGCGCAAGTGGTTCACAGAGGACGCCTTCGCCCGCCGCGAAGAACTGTTCAGCGACATCGAGGTAGCACCCCACGAATTCGCGCAGTTCCTGCGCTCCGAACACAACTTACGCGTGCAGGCACTGCCGGCCTTCCGACGCGTACGCTATGACATCCAGTGCGAGTCCATGCGCACCGGCCACGTCTATGGCATCTTCTTCGACCGCTGCTCGCTCCTGGCAGCACCGGAAATTCTGCTGTCACAGTGCGAAATCGAGTACCGACGGTCGCGCAGCGTCCTGGATCAAGATAAGGAGGAGTTGCTGACGGAGATGGATCGAATCGACCACTGGCTCTCGCGCTACCTGGCCGGGCGCAGCCTCGCCAAGCAGCGAACGCTCCACTCCAAACTTTCCTTCCTGCGCGAGGTCGTCGCCGCCAGACCTGATCTTGTTCCTGATGAGGAGTGACAACGTGGTTTACGGCGTCTATCGCAGCAGGGCGAAGGTGAGTGCCGCGACGCCTCCCAGCGCGGTACCGGCGAGGATCTGCGCGATCGTGTGAGCTTTGAGGACTATGCGGGACCAGCCGATGGCGGCTGCGCCCAGGGCCGCGGGGAGCATCCAGGGGCCGAAGACCAGTAGAAGGATCATGACGGTTCCGCCGGCCACGGAGTTGTGGATCGAGATCTGCCACTTGACTGTGACGAGCAGGGAGGAAACGAGGCCGACGAGCATGGCGACCACCAGCGCGGAGACGTCCGTCGGCGCGCCGAGTACGTAGAGCAGGGTGATGCCGACTACGACAGAAACCAGGCTGAGGGCCATAGGGACGACCCGTTGGCGACGGACCCGGATGTGCTTGTCGGTGAGCCCACCGCGCTTGACCCCGAGCAGCACGATGCTGATGGGGATGATGCCGCAGAAGAGGGCGGCCAGAAGGCCCCAGCCGAGTCCGGCCCATGAGCGAGTGCTGTGCCATCCGACGAGGAGCAGGAGTGCGATGACCAGGTTGGCCGGGGCGAGGATATCCGTGATGATCTTGGCCGACTTCTGCGCCGGGGTGCAGTCCGAGAAGGCAGGCGGCGGTGGCGGTGCGAAGGTCACGGGGTGGCTCCAGAGACGGTAGAACGGGTGGCGCTGAGGCGCTCGACATGGTTTCGGGCGAAGGTGATGGCGAGGTCGGAGAAGTAGGCGTCGGACAGTTCCAGCATCAAACGAGCCTCGCTGTCGAGATCGTCTCCAGCCAGTGACGGTGCCTCGGGACTACCTGCTCGGGAGAGACCCGCGGAGTGCGCCTCGCGGGTGGCCCGGAGCCAGCATGCGTCGGCGGCTGTGGCGGCTGCCTTGCCAACCAGTCCCGCTTCCTCGACGTGGTCCGCCGCCCGCAACCGCACGGAGACGGGCGCGTTGCCGTTCAGGATGAGCATGGCGTCACGGATCTCAATGGTGCGCCGGTACAGGCGGTCGCGGACTCCGCGGAGGTCCATGGCGTCGTGCAGTCGATGCCGCCTGGGCCTGTAGCGGATCTGCGGAGCAGCCTCGCTGAGGTGGTCCCACAACGAGTAGAGCTTGACCAGGGACTGGTATTGAAGTACCGCGGTCCTGGCCTTGGGATAGGCCGGCATGCTGCTCCCGACGGAGATCAGGAGCAGGGGAACCAGAGCGAGGAGGCCGTTCAACGCGGTGTCCGCCTTCGCGGGCACCGGGTGGACGTCGAGCCTTGCGAAGATCAGCATGGACGCCCGGTGCGCCGCGTAGACGATGCCGATGCTTGTGCCGAGGCAGATGAGCCGCAGTCCCCGGCGCAGCAGCGCGGGCCCTGGCCTGCGTGACCACTGCCACGAGAGCCGTGAAGCGGTCAGCATGGCCCAGCCGAAGTACGTCGTCCAAGCGAGGACGTATGCCAGCAGCGCGGAGTCGTGCGGATAGGTCGTCAACAGGTCGACGGCTTCGTGCGGCCGGTCGGCTAGAGCGAACAGTGTGACCATCACCGCGAGCGTGACTGTCGGGACGACGACGCCGATACGCATCATCCGTCGGCGGACCGCTGTGGTGGACGGTCGTGAACTCGCCGCTGCGACAGCCAGAAAATCCACCACGAAAGCGGCAGCAGCAACCGCAGCCGCCTGCTTAAGAAGCGCAGAGAAGCTGTTGACACCGACGGTTCTGTCGAGCCACCGCGAAGCGGGATCCGTAGCAAAGCACATTTCTAGGGCAAGTACGAAGAAGGCTGCCCACAAAGACCGCTTCTCCTTGCTCCGCCAAGCCCCCGGCGCTCGCCAGATCGTGATCGCCCACAGGGCGATTCCCACACTCAGATCGATTACGTTCATGTTCGTCTACTCGATCAGGGCGTTCAGAAGATGATTTGACAGTGGGTCAGCCGGTCCCCGGGCTGCCTCCTCTGCCTGGCGAATCCGGCGGGCGATTACTCCTGCGAGTCCTTCGGCGGCTTGCTCGTCGACATGCGTGTAACTCGTGCGGCCGAGAAGACTGACGATCCGATTGATCGGGAACCCGGCCCACTCCTCGACTGAGAGGACTTCTGCGAGGCTGCGATGCTGGGCGCTCACAGCTGGGGCCTCATGCTCATCAGTCGGAAGGCAGGAGTGCCCGAGCAGCATGTGACACAGCTCGTGAAGGATGATGTGGGAGCGATGAAGCGGACTCGTCGCGTTCTCCACGAAGATGTGATCCGCTTTATCCAGCGCGATCCACGCGCCGCACGGCGCCTTATTCGATGAGCCCTCGTGTTCTATTGCATGGATATGGATAGGTCGGCCGCGCCCCGAAGCGATACTCTCACACAGCTTCTCGGCAGTGAACGGGACCGGTATATCCAGGGTTGCCGCAATGGCGGAGAAGTCGTTGCTCGCTCCGCTAGCCTGGCCACCCTTCCTCTGCCAGCTCCGCATGAATCTACTCCCCGCTCCAAATTCCTTCCGCGCCCCTTCGGTTCGGATTCCAAAGCATAGGTGAGCGAGACATCACCTGCTGTAACTGGTCCATTACTCGTGGTCGTTCGACTGCGGAGCGTTAGGGAGTGAAGCACAGGGATTCGAAGGGGTCTATCGCGGTGACGCCGATAGATCACTTACGGTGATGAATCGTGTTATCGAAACTTGATCTGATAGCGAATTAGATGATCGCGGCCGAGGGTCAGGACCCTGGCGGCCTCTCCGCCTGTCCATCTTCGAGCCCCTCCAGGGATCGGGCTCGCTCGATGAAGCCGGCGAGAGCCGAGAGAGTCGCCTTGGATAGGCCGTCGGCGCGGAGGGCAAGGTTTCGGACATCCTCGTCCTTGATCAGCTGCTCCAGGTCTTGCCGGGTGGCTGGCGAATCGCCCTCGGGTTCGGCGGCCTCGTCGTCGATGAAGTAGCTCGCCCGCACCTGGAAAGCCGCCGCCAGGGCCTTGAGCGTGCCTGCGGTCGGATTCCCCTTGGCGCCGCTGCGCAGCTTCTGGATCAAGCTTGCGCTGACGCCCGACGACGGGTCGCCAGTCTCGGTCGTGAGGTCGGCCACCTCCTGGTTCGTGAACTGCCGACCGCTCGGGTGCTGACGGGTCTCGAACAGGCGGTTCAGTCTGGACTTGATCTCTCCCAAGGCATGCTCCAACGGGGTGCGGCGATATGCACACTCTAGTGCGTCTGTGATGCGCTCGTGGACCCCGGGCGCACTTTAGTCTCCCCGCGTGGCGTACTTTGGTGTACGTTGATCACGGCTGACATGCACACCAAAGTCCGTCTCTGCTGGTCAGCTGGGGTAAACGGGGTGGATGTATGCCCCCGAGCGGCCCTATGGTTCTGGTCCCACCGCGAAGGCCGGCGGGGCGCGAGAGGGGGATCGATGACGTAGCCGCGACCGGAAAAGAGACCGGCGCCCGGGAGCTACCAACTCCTGGACGCCGGGCCAGCGCCCCCAAGGGCACCGATTCACATCTCGCGGGCGGCGTGCCTTTTGCACGAGAACGCCGCACCGCACTCCTACGAACAACGGAGTATCGCATGCTCGCCATGCCGAGCGGAACCCTGGCCTGCCCGGACGCGGCCCGCCAGCAGCGCCTCGCGGCCCAGCTCGCCGACATGATCCCCGGCGCGGCCACCATCCGGGTCAGCCTGAACGACCCGACGCAGCAGTGGCCCCACCCGCACGCGATCGCCAAGGATGCGGCCGGGGAGACGATCGACCTGAACCGGACGACCAGCCGGGTCGCGGCTCGGTGGATCCTGCGGGTCTGGCCGGGCCTGGACTGGAACCGGGCCCACACCTTCGACCTCGCCACCGCAACCCTCACCCGCAGCGACCTCGCCGCTGCCGGTCGGGGCCGCTGACATGGCGCGGATCCGCACCATCAAGCCGGAGGCGTTCATCTCCGAATCGCTCGCCGAGGTGAGCATCGCGGCCGAGCGGACCTTCTTCGGCCTCCTCACCCAGTCCGACGACCACGGCCGCCACCGCGACAACGCCGCGATCATCGCCGGGCTGCTCTGGCCCCTGCGCGCCGAGCACACCTCGGTCCACGTCGAGGACGACCTCCAGCAGCTCGCCGACGCTGGTCTCATCTGCCGGTACACCGGCTGCGACGGCCGTCGCTACCTGCACATCGTGACCTGGTCCGAGCACCAGAAGATCGACAAGCCGAGCCAGTCCCGCTTGCCTGCCTGCACCCGGCACCGCGCGCCCGAGCGGTGCGCCCCCTGCAAGGGCACCTGCACTCAGCCCGGCGAGGAGTCGCCCACCCCTATCCGAGGGCTCGTCGAGGCTTCGCCGAACACTCCCCTAGCTCTCGATCGGTCCGCTCCGCCCGCCGCGACGCCTCGCGACCCCCGAGGCGAGGCTCTGACCGTCCAGCAGGACGCCCTCGTGAGCATCGTTGGCACCCCTGACCGGCCCGGCAGGAAAACCGCAGGTCAAACGGCATTCGCCGAGGCTTACCCGAAGCCTCCCCGAAGCCTCCCCGAGGGCTCGGCGCCTGGATCTAGGATCTTGGATCCTGGATCTTCTTTCCCTACGGGGCGCACGGCGCCCCCATCCACCGTCACAGCGAACCAACTCGTCGGCGAGTACGTCGCCGCCTGCGAGGAGCGCCCGCCCAGCGACGTGATCGGTCACCTGGGGCGGATCACCAAGAAGCTCCTGGGCGAGGGCATCACCCCGGAGCACATCCGGGCCGGGCTGGCGAACTTCGCCGGGAACCCCAAGCACCCGAGCGTGCTGACCAGCATGGTCAACGAGGCCATGAACGCACGATCGGCCGGTTTGGCGCGGCCGGGAATCCGCCCTAACGTGCCTCCTCACCAGGCGTGGACCAACCCGGTCGACGCAGTCTCCGCCTACGCCGAGGAGCTGTGATGCGCACCCGTACCCGCGAACCGCAGACCCTCGGCAGCGAGGGCACCCTGGACCGGATGGCCCGCATCCTGGCCGCCCGCAACATCGACCCGGCGACTGTCGCAGCGCTGGCCGAGGAGCACGAGCCCTTCTCGCTGCTGGACCTCCTGTCCGCCGGGATGCCCCCGCGCTACCAGGGCGCGGTCGCCGACCACCCGACGGTCCTGGCCTGGGCCCGGGACGTCGCCGAGGCAGCGGTCGCCCCCAGCGTGGGAGCCCGGCGACAGGTCACCACCGGGCCGAGCCTGCTGATGGCCGGGGTCGTCGGCGCGGGCAAGACGTACCAGGCGTACGGCGCGGTCCGGCACCTGGTGCAGAGCGGGCTCGGGGTGCGCTGGCGCGCGACCACGGCCGCCGACCTGTACGCCGAGCTGCGCCCGCGCCCCGGCACGGACAGCGAGCGGGAGCTGGCAGCCGTGGCCCGGTGCCCGCTGCTGATCCTGGACGACCTGGGCGCGGCCAAGGCCAGCGACTGGACCGAGGAGATCACCTACCGGCTGATCAACCGCCGGTACACCCACATGCTCCCCACGCTGATCACCACCAACCTGCGCATCAGCGACCTACGCGCCTACCTCGGCGACCGCGTCGCCTCCCGCCTGGTGGAGATGACCACCCGGGTCGAGTTCGAGCCGGTCGACCGCAGACGCCACCGCACCGCTGCCTGACCCACCGCAGGCCGCCATGCCGGGCCGCGCCCCCAGCGCGCCGCCCCACGCACTCCCGACCCAGCACACCTCCCCGCCGACGCCCCTGCGCGCGGAGAGCGATCGGAGCCACCTCGCATGACCACCACGACGATCAGCCCTGCCCACCACCGGTCGCTCGGCGACCACACCTGGCAGGACGACGCCGTCTGCCACCCCACCGAGTACAACCCGGTGGACCCCGAAATCTTCTTCCCCGAGCCGGACGAGACCGACAAGATCACCGCCGCGAAGGCACTGTGCGCCCAGTGCCCGGTCCGCCAGAACTGCCTGGACTCCGCCCTCGAAGGCAGTGACACCCACGGCATCCGGGGTGGGATGACCCAGGAGGAGCGCGAACCGCTGCACGAGAACCTCGCCAACCGTCTGGACTACAGCCGCGTCAGCGCCATCGTTGCCGGGCGCGACATTCACCTCACCAAGGCCGAGCGCCGCGCGGTCGTCCACGCCGCCTACCGCCACGGCGTCAGCGAGCAGCGCCTGGCCTGGCTCCTGAAGATCACCGAGGAGCACGCCCAGAAGCTCTATCGCGAGACCCGCCGCGCCCTGCGCAACCGACACCTGGAACAGACCACGACGACCACACCACCCCCGAGACCGACGGCGGACCCCTGAACCGCGCCGACTTCGGGACGGCGGCATGAGCACGCCCGAAGCAGCTCCCGTCACCGGCTGGGACCGCGCGGTCGTCATCGCCCTGGGCGGCGCAGGCTGCGCCCTGTCCTACGACGCCCTGCAGCAGATGGCCGTGGCCATCCACGTCCGGGGCTTCCTGACCTACCTCTTCCCGGTGGTGATCGACGGCTTCATCGCCTACGGCATCCGGGCCCTGATGGTCTTGCGCGACGCGCCCCTGCGCGCCCGGCTCTACGTTTGGGCGCTCTTCGGCACGGCCACCGCCGCCAGCATCTGGGCTAACGCCCTGCACGCGGTCAGGCTCAACCAGGAGGCCGCCGCGACCGCTGGTCTCCGGCTGGGCAACACGGTGGTCGCGGTGCTGTCCACCATCGCTCCGCTCGCCCTGGCCGGAGCGGTCCACCTCTACATCCTCATCGCCCGCGGACCGGTCAAGGACAGTGACCGAGGCGACCTCGGCCAGGCCGGTCACCTCGGTCAGGCTGACCGACCCGAGAGCGTCGCGGTCACCCGCACTGACCGGTCCGGTCAGCAGCAGCCCCCGGCCGGTCAGGTCAGCCCCGGTCACCCGGCCACCGCCCTGACCGACCTGCCCCGACCGTCCGTGGACAGGCAGACCTCCACGCCTCGGTCACTGACCGGGGACAGCGACCCGACCAGTACCAGTGGCCCGGGCACCGGTCACCACGAGCTGCCGCGACAGGCCGCTGACCTGCCCGGACAGCCGGACACCGCACGGCCGGTCACTGACCACCCGGTCGGCATCGACCCGGTCACCGACCACCAGGACAGCCCCCGGCCGATCACTCCGCAGCCGGTCAGCGGCCCCGGCACGCCGGTCACCGGTGACCGGCGGGCTGACCCGGACACCGACGAGCTGCTGGAAATCGCCCGGTCAGCGGTCAGGGCCGAGGACAAGCTCACCCGCAAGGTGGTCGCCCAGGCGATCCGAGGTCAGCAGATCCCGCTGTCCAGCGACACGCTGACCGCCCTGATGGTCCAGCTCCGCGAGCAGCACGGACAGCCGGTCACCACCGCCCGGAACTGACCGGGCAGCACGAAGCGGGTGACCGAGCCGGACACCTCGGCCGGTCACCCGCCCTCGACCCCCTCACTCCACGCCTCCCGAGAGAACCGGAGAACATCCCGATGCGCACCCGCCCCGCAACACCAGCCGAGGTCGACTCCTGGCTGGCCGTCCTGCACCAGCGCGGTCACCTCTACTGGGCCGAATCCGGGCCCGATGACACCTGGACCGTGCAACGACGCCGACACAGCCGCCCCTGGACCCTGCACCACCCGGTCCTGGCCATGGACTGGATCGAGGACGTCGTCCGCGAAGTCCACCAGCACGACCCGGAAGCGAGCCGGTGACCGCCAACGACCAGGGGGTCACCACGTCTGGACAGCAGTGTGACCCCACGACGGCTCCTGGCGGAGCAAGTTGTCGCGTACGACGGTCCTACGGCCCGTCGTACGCACTTGCCCCCGCCCCAGAGGCCGGGGGAGGTCCTGCTGGTCCCCGAGCGAGGGCGCCCGGGGACCAGCAGGACTCGCGGCACCAGGGGGCGCCACTCGCAGGAGGAGCAGCAGTAGTCGAGCCCGAACAGCCGAGCCCGAGCGCTCCAGCCTTCCCTGACCGCAAGCCGCGCCGACGTACCCGCAACCCCAGCGAGCGCACCCACAAGACCACCACCCGCCTGTCCGACATCGAGCAAGCCGAGATCACCGTCGCTGCCCAGCAGCGCGCCGTCACCGTCGCCCGCTTCCTCGCCGCCGCCGGCCTCGCCGCCGCCCGCGGTTCGACCACCGCGCACACCAACGAGCAGCTCGACGCCGCCATCGACGAGCTGGCCGCCCTACGAACCGCCCTGGCCAGGGTCGGCAACAACATCAACCAGATCGCCTTCATCTACAACGCCGGAGGCCAGCCCCGCCCTGGCGAACTCGACACCGCAATCACGTCCTTGACCACCCTCCTGTCCCGCATCGACAACACCTCCGACACCCTTGTTAGGAAGCGACTCTGATGGTCCCCAAGATCCGACGCGGCTCGCGCACCCACGGTCTCCTGGTCTACCTGTACGGACCCGGCAAGCGCGACGAGCACACCGACCCCCACCTCGTCGGCAGTTGGGACGGCTTCGCCCCCGACCCCGGCCGCGACACCAGCCCCGACCCCGACCCCAAGGCCACCCTGGCCCGGCTCGCCGCCGCCCTGGACCTACGCGTCAAGCAGGCCGGCACCAAGGCCCCGGCCGAACATGTCTGGCACTGCTCGGTCCGCACCGACCCCGGCGACCGAACCCTGACCGACGCCGAGTGGAACACCGTCGCCCGCCGCCTGGTCCACGCCGTCAGCCTCGCCCCCGAGGGCGACCCGGACGGCTGCCGCTGGATCGCCGTACGCCACGCCGAGGACCACATCCACATCCTGGCCACCATGGTCCGAGGCGACCTGCGCCGCCCCAGGATGAACTACGACTTCAAGAAGGCCCAGGCCGAATGCCGCCGCATCGAAGAAGAGATGGGCCTGCGCCACCTCAAGCCCGGCGACGGCACCGGAGCCAAGACCCCCACCAGCGCCGAGCGCTTCAAAGCCGAGCGCACCGGACGCACCGAACCACCACGCGAAACGCTGCGCGAAGCCGTCCGCCAGGCACTGGCCGGAGCCGCCACCGAAGAGGAGTTCTTCACCCGGCTGCGCGAGGCGGGCCTACGCGTCCGGATACGCAACGCCCCCTCCGGCGATGCCACCGGCTACAACGTCGCCCTCCCCGGCGACCGCAACCGCGACGGCCAGCCGATCTGGTTCCCAGGCTCCAAGCTGGCCCCCGACCTGTCCCTGCCCAAGATCCGCCAACGCCTGGCCGACGGGATAGCCGACCCTACGACACCCCCGTCCGGCACCAGCGGCCGACCGGACTGGTCGCCGCCCGCCCGGGAGCGACGCAGCGCCACCGCAGTCGCCGAGCACGCCGCCAGTGTGCTCGACAGCGACGACGACGAAGCCGCAGCCCACCTCGTCGGCTTCGGCGAACTCCTGGACGCGGTCGCCCAGACCTCCCCGGCCGCCACCCGCACCGAGCTGGGCGCAGCCGCCCGCGCCTTCGAACGCGCCACCCGCAGCCACGTCCGAGCCGAACGCGCCGACACCCGGGCGATCCGCTCGGCGGCCCGCGGCATCATCCAGGCCGGCAGTGCACTGGGCCGAGGCGAAGACGGCGGCACCACCGCCATGCTCCTGTCCACCCTGGTCCTGGTCGCCCTCGCCGCCGCCCGCTGGCACTCCGCACGTGGCCACGCCCAGCAGGCCGCCGCCTCCCAGCAGACCGCCCAGCACCTGCGAGCCGCCTACCGCCAGGCCGCCGCCACACCCATGCAGGCCCTGCGCGACCAAGGCCGCGCCCTGCCCGCAGCCGAACGCCGGACCTACGAGGCCACCATCCGTGCGGCCCTGCCGGAAGCCATGCCGCAGGCGGAGGGCTCGCCCAGGACCGAGGCTCTGGCCGCCACCCTCGCCCAGGTGGAGCAGGCAGGCCACGACCCCAAGGCCCTCCTGCAGCAGGCCATCGACCTGCGCGAACTCGACACCGCCGACAACGTCAACGACGTCCTGGTCTGGCGACTGATCCGCCTCGCCCAACTCCCCACCCAGCCCAGCGAAGCGACCCGCCGCCCGCTGACCGCCACCCGACAGCCCAACCCTGCGACCAACCGCACCACCACCACCCGAACGGCACCCCCGACCCCGGCCCGCCCCACCGGTGCCGACCCGCACAACCGCCCACCGCGCCGCTGACCGGCAGTCCGGCAGGCTGGCCCCCAGCCTGCCGGACCCCGCGAACCCCCTGGACAACCGGTTCCACCGGCTGTTACGGATAGAAGCAGAAGCCCCGACCGGGAGAAGAAGCTCGTGCACAGAACCACCAACCGCCCCACAGAGCCGACACCCGTGCTGCCCGCCCTCCCCGCCGGAACTGACCCCCTGCTCCAACTCGAGTACCAGACCGAACTGCCCAGCGGACCCGGAGCAACACGCTGTCTCCGCCACCCAGCCGAGCTCTCGCTACGCGGCGTCCCCGCGATGTGCACGGCCTGCCGCGCCCGACGCGACTGGCTGCTCATCAACCACAGCCGCAACGTCTGGATCGTCTGCCGGTGCAGCAACCAGTGGCTCGAACCCGAGATCAGCCGCGCCGACTTCGACGCCCTGATCGACATCCCAGACGGGACGATCTACCCCAGCGTCGAGCACGGACTCGCTGCTCTCGGCTTCGACGGTGCCTTCGCCGGCATCTATCTGGGGTAATGCGCGGTATTGCATTGGGTGCAACATACCGCGTATCCGGAGAAGGGCTCTGGCCTGCGGTTTTCTGAGGGGATCAGCGTCAGGCTGATCCCCTCAGGCGGGTTCCCCCTTGGGGTGCCGTAACCAGATGCAACGATGTTGCGTTGGATGCAACATGAGTCGAGCGGTCGATCTACCGGGTGCTGCCCACCTGGTGCTGGCTGATGGCGTCGTGCATCTGGACCCCGAACCAGCGGTCTTCGAGGCGATGCTTGACGGCTGGACGTTGCAGCAAAGAGCCCGCTTCCTGGACTGGGAACAGACGATCAAGCCCCGGCTGAGGTTGATCCGTCGGTTCGCGGAGTTCACCAATGAGTACCCGTGGCAGTGGACTCCGATGGAGGCGGAGGCGTTCATCGATCACCTCCGTTCGCGGCGCGAGCGCTTCGCTGTCTCGACGGGCCGCAGCTATCAGAATGCGCTCCGGCTGTTCTGCGACTACGTGACGGATGCCCGCTATGGGTGGCCGCTGCGCTGCCATGAGCGGTTCGGGGCGGTGCCCGCGCAGATCCTGCACGAGTGGAACACGATCACGCATTCAAGCGACTACGAGGGACGGCCGGAGCGGCGGCCGTTGACGTACGACGAGGTCCAGGCGTTGTTCGACGCGGCCGACGGTCGGGTGGAGGAGATCCGGGCTCGACGCCGCAAGGGCTCGATGGCGGCGCTTCGGGACTCGGTCACGTTGAAGACGGTCTACGCCTTCGGGCTGCGCCGACAGGAGGCGTGCTGGCTGGACCTGCCGGATCTGCGGCGCAATCCGAAAGCGGCAGAGTACGGGCGGATCGGTGCGCTGTTCGTGCGCTACGGCAAGGCGTCGAAGGGCGGGCCGCCCAAGCGGCGCACCGTCCTGACCGTGCCGGAGTTCGACTGGATCGTAGAGGTGCTGGAGCGCTACCTGGAGGAGGTCCGCCCGGCGTTCGCACCCGCGCAGCATCCGGCACTTTGGGTGACGGACCGGCGCGGGCGGCTGTCGTTGCGTCGCCTCGACGAGGCGTTCGAGACCGCCCGGGTGCTGGCGGGCTTACCGGAGGAACTGGACCTGCACTGCCTGAGGCATTCGTATGTCACGCATCTGGTGGAGTTCGACTACCCCGAGAGGTTCGTCCAGGAGCAGGTCGGCCATCTCTACGCCTCGACGACCGCACTGTATACCGGCGTGTCCGACGACTACCGCACTCGTTTGGTGCAGAGGGCGCTCCAAGCGCGGCACGCCGGATTGTGGGAGGCCAAGGCGTGATCAGGAAGACCGGATTCCATTGGAATCTAAGGAAGTTGATGGCCCAGCAGGAGATGTTCCAGACAGCTGACCTGGTTCCCCTGCTGGCGGAGCGCGGGGTCCGGCTGTCACGCGAACAGGTGTTCCGACTGGTGACCCAGCCGCCGCAGCGGCTGTCCATGGACACGCTGGTCGCGCTGTGCGACGTGCTGGGGTGCGGCGTCGAGGAACTGATCGAGGTGGTCGCTGTCGAGGAGAAGGTCCGCAAGACCGGCACCGGACCCGACCGGGCCGGGCCCGCCCCGGAGCCGCGCCGCACCACGATCCGCCGGCCAGGACCCGCATGAACGCCGACCAGGCCCGGAAGGAGGCCACCGAGCTGCTGGCCCACCAACTCCCGGGCGTCGATGCCGCAGTGCTCGCGCAAGCCGTGCACCAGGCGGCACCCGGCCAAGCAGTCCACGCGCTGGTCAGACATCTGCGTGAGCACGGCATCCAGGGGTCGGCGACTGAGGCCACGATGCCGGCTTCGGCCTTCCGGCTGCTGACCGCACTGGAAGCCGCAGGGGTCCCGCGGGTGGTGGCGCCGTCCTGCGCCGACTGCGGCGAGCACAAGGCTCTGCCGCGGCGCCGACCGGACAGATCCCGGATCTGCGAACGCTGCGCAAACACACGCTCCGCCTCCACCTGCTGTCGCTGCGGGGAGGTGGGCCGAGCCCACTCGCGCACCGAGGACGGAACCGTATGCCCACGCTGTGCCCGCCGAGACCCGGCCAGCTGGGAGGAGTGCGCCCGCTGCCGCCAAGCCAGACCGGTCACTTCCCGTCAAGCCGACGGCTCCGCACTGTGCATCAACTGCTACGAACGCCCCAGCAGAACCTGCTCAAGCTGCGGCGAGGAGCGACCGGTCAAGGCCCATGGCGAGGCAGGGCCGCTCTGCAAGGACTGCTACGAACGCCGCCCCAGGAACTGCGGCGGCTGCAACCAGGTCCGGAAGATCGTGATCCGCGCCGCTGACGGACGCCCTGACCTCTGCAGTAGCTGCTACAACGGACCCCTCAAACCCTGCTCCAAGTGCGGCAAAGTCCGATCCTGCCGAGGCGTCCGAACCGGCCGCTATCTGTGCCTGTCCTGCACCCCGCGCCCCCAGGCCGCCTGCGCACGCTGCGAGCGCATCCGGGACGTGAAGACCCGCTGGCCCATTGGCCCGGTCTGCCCCTCCTGCTACAGCTACATCCGAGCCAACCCCAAGGAATGCCCCGGCTGCGGTCAGCACCAGCCGATGATCGGACACAGCGCCCAGAGCCAACCCTGTTGCGGCCCCTGCGCCGGAGTGAACCGGCGCTACATCTGCCCACAGTGCGGAGGCGGCGACATCGGCCGCCAGGGCTCCTGCGCCCGCTGCCTGTTCGGAACCGAACTGCACCGACACTTCGGCGACACCGAGCT
The DNA here is from genome assembly GCF_014084105.1 of Streptacidiphilus sp. P02-A3a. Taxonomy (GTDB): domain Bacteria; phylum Actinomycetota; class Actinomycetes; order Streptomycetales; family Streptomycetaceae; genus Streptacidiphilus. The sequence continues at coordinate 596,679 of NZ_CP048289.1, forward strand.
GCTGGCCCCGCTGGTCGCCGACCTGGAACGCTCCGAGCACCCCGAGGCGGTGCTCTACTGGCTACGCCGAGAAGACAGCGGTGCCGCACTTCTGCGCCAGCTGCTGGCCGGCGGATCCGAGCTGAGCCACGAACTTCTCGACACCTTCCCCGGCCGCACCGCAGCCGTCCACCTGCGCCAACTCCTGGTCAGCCACGGCATCCTGCCCGAGCGCGACGAACTGATCGCCCGCACCGAAGCCTGGATGCACCGACTCCTGGAGGAAATGGACCCCCGACACCGGGCCGTCCTGCAGCCCTACGCGACCTGGGTGGTGCTACGGCGAATCCGCCAGAACGCCCGCACCCGCGCGCTGACCGACTCCAGCGTCACCTTCGCCCGCGAGCGAGTGCGCTGCGCGGTCGCCTTCCTGCGCTGGCTCGACGAACACGACGTCGCTCTGGAGCAGGCAACACAGCATGATGTCGACCGCTGGCTGACTGCCGGGACGACCACGCGATTGCGACTGATCGACTTCCTGCGATGGACCCGGCGCTGCGGCCTCAGCCAGGAACTGACCGTCCCCGCGATGCCAGAAGGCGAGCCGGTCAACTTCCTCGACGAGGACCACCACGTCGCACTGCTCTACCGGTGCGTCCACGACACCACCATGCCCACCGACGTACGGGCCGCCGGAGCGCTCCTGCTGCTGTATGGCGCCAAACTCACCCGCATCGCCCGCCTGACCCACGGTGACGTCCTCCGCAGCGGCGACCAAGCATCTGTCGCCCTCGGAGAAGACCCCGTCGTCCTGCCACCCGCCGTCGAGCAGCTCCTTGCTGCTCAATCTCAGAGACGACCAAGGTCCCTGTCCCAGCACACCACCACCCCAGTCGAACAGGCATGGATGTTCCCCGGCGCGCTCCCGGGACGTCCCACCTCCGCGCACAGGCTCCGCCAGCGCCTGTCGGACCACGGCATCGATGTCCGCCCCTCACGCAACAGTGCCGTGCTCGCCCTGGCCCAGGACCTCCCCGCCCCGATTGTCAGCTCGCTACTGGACCTGCACATCAACACCGCAGTCCACTGGGCGAAGCGCGGAAAACGGGACTGGGCCGACTTTCTGGCCATGCGCCGCGCCGACCCGATCTGGAGGCCGTAGTCGATGCAACACCGTCAGCGAGTTCTGACGTGTGGTCCAGCGGCTCAGTTGCACGATGGCGCAGACAGCCGCCACGTCGCGGCCTGGACCGAGGCCCGGCTGAAGATCGCTACCTGGATCACGGGCTTCTACAACCCACGCCGTCGGCATAGCGGAGCCGCCGGGGATCAGGCCGCATAAGGAAGGCATCTACGCTTCGAGGGGATTGACACGCGGCTAATCCCTCGAGATCACCAGCAGCGGGAGGATCGCGGCCCACGCCTCGGCCAGGTTCTTCTCTGTCCGTACTGGTCGGCGAAGCGCCTGCCCGCCGTAGTTCTTCCACACGTAGGGCGAGAACGACCCCTTGCCGAAGTCGCCGCCGTGCCAGTCGGCCAGGACCTCCGGCAGCAGGTCGCCCGCGCGAGCCAGTGACCCGAACACCTCCAGTTCGTCCAAGTCGACGATGGACAGCCGCTGGACCTGCTGCTGCTGCAGCATGCCCAGGCGGTTCAGCTCATCCTGGATGTAGGTCCAGGTGACCGGGTTGAGCGGGAAGTGGTTGCCGGCGACCACGATCGGGAACACCTTCGTGGCTGGCGCGGACAGCGGCGACCCGACCGGCTGTGGGTCCCACAGCATGAACGCGGCGACCGTGTCCAGTTGGCTGGCCTTCTTGATGACCGCCGCCTCCACGTCCTTCTTGAATGTGCCGACGTTGCCCTCCCTGGTCGGCAGACTCATCGGCTTCTTGACGATCTCGAACAGCACGGTGGCATCGGGGAACTCGACACCGGCATCGGTGTTCGGAGGGGTCACACCCTTCTTCACCGTATAGGCGGACTTGATGTCCTCTTCGGTGAAGTACGGGCGCGGGCCGCCGATGATGACCGGCGCGATCTCCTGTACGAGTTCCTCAGCGAACGGCTCGATCACATGCTTCCCGTACTCGCCTGCCCACTGATCGCGCACCGCCTTGCTGACCATGTCGAGGTGGTCGAACACCCGCCAGTACAGGCCGTCGGTGATCGCCTCCAGCAGGAACGGCTCGTCGAGGACGATGATCTCATCCCCGAGCCGCAGCAGCGGACGGCGCTGCAGCGGCAGCATCTGCCACGGCGCCGGGTTCGCCGCCAGCCCCGCCCGGAGCTCGGCGACGTCGGTCGCGAACCGGTCCAGAAACAGCTCCACCTTCTCCCGAGCCAGCTTGACCATGGCGAACGCGTTGATCCGGACGGGCCCGTCGACGCGGTCCGACACCGTGGCTACCCAGTAGGCGAAGCCCACCGCGAGCACCTCCGCCAGCGTCAACCCGTCGGTGGCCTCTGTGAGCAAGTCCACCGCGCTCTTGCCCAATGGGGTGTTGACCAGTTCAGCGCCGTGCCGGGTCCACATTGCCCAAGCCCGGGCGAACATCGCTCCGGCGTCATGCGGCTCGTTGAAGATGTGGTTGCAGACCATCTCCATGGCGAAGGACTCGTCGGTGCCGCCGAGCTGCGGTTCGTTGGCGGGGCGCGACTCGCTCAAGGTGTCCGCTGCCAGGTGGACCAGCACGATCGCCGCAGACTCCGGGTCGATGCCTTGAAGGTAGTGCGCGACTCGGGGATCCGGGTCCTGATTGGGAATCGGAGTGGTCAGCGCCAAATGCATCGCACGCAGCACCGGCTGGCGTGCGAGGAACCAACGCGTCGGTCCGCCCGTAATGCCGCCGAGCACCGTCTCGACAGTGAGGCGCAGGCCGGGCTGCAGCCGCTGCAGGAAGCGCTGCTGAAGCACCGAGACATGTTCAGCCGAGCGTGCGGTGCGGTTCAGCCTCGCGAGGTGGAAGAGATACGACTCCGCCGGATACATGCGAAGCAGCGTCTCGATCCACACCTGCGGCTCGAAGTCGAAGCCCTTCGCCTGTGCCACTACACCGAAGTACTCGCTGGCCGACAAGTACGCGCTGACGGCGGTCTTCAACCAATCGTCGCCGGCCCACACCAGCCCCAAGCGCATCGCAGCCCAGGACAGATCGGGAAGCACAAGCCCCGACGGCAACGTCCTCGGGGGCGGCACCATGGCCGGCGCGACGGGGACGAAGAACAGGCCGGGGGGCATCTCATCGGTCACCAAAGGAGGTTACTGGCCACGCAGCCTTTGAGAGGCAGGTTTCGGGGGATCAGCATCGGGCTCGCCAAGGGCGCGGTCTCTCCTGGTTCACGGACGAGAGGTTCTGCGCCCCGAGCCGAGTTGCTTGTGTTCGTCCTCGGCGAGCAGCGCGAGTACCTTGCGCCCGCTGTAGTGTTCTCGCCACCGCTGACGTACCTCGGGGTCAGCGAGGAGGGCGACGCCCTCCTCATCTGAGGACGTGATCGCGACTGACTCCCAGTTGCCATCTGGGCCGATGAACTCGGCCGCGATTTCGACAAAGCGCGGGCCGCGAAAGTGGTGGCTGACCCGGCAGTGCTCAGGGTCGAGGGCGTCGCCCGACTTGTCCGAGATGAGAGTGCCCTCCTGCCTACGGCTCTCAAAGTAACTGCTGGTGATGTCGTTGATCTCGGCACGCAGTGCGCCCAAGACCTCCGTGCGGGCCTTCTTCGGGTAGATGATATGACGGAAGGAGAAGTCCATATCCGAGCCGTCAGTGCGGATGATGCGGAAGCCCGACGACTTTCCCAGGTAGGGGTCATCGATGATGAAGTGGTCCACTCCGCAGCCGATCTTGGCAGCGGCAAAATCGTGCAGATCGAGCAGATCTCGAAGAAACGCGTCGTCCTCCGGCCGGTTGACCCTCCCGCCCACGGTGTAGCGGTTCCGCAGGGCCTGGACGGCCTCAAGTGCTTCACCCTTGGTGCGGAAGACGCGGTCGCCGATCCGAAACTCAGCCATGCATCTAATCTTCTCTCCGGGCTCTGCTAGCCGCTACTGCTGAGTGGGACGAGCAGAGGAGGCACAGGGATGCGCGAGGGATACAGCACAGCGGAATAAGGGATCTCCACCGGTATAGGGGAGTGAAGTACCAATGCCGAGAGGCGGCTGCCGACTGTGACTGAGCATTCGAAATGGCGGATGAGCACTTGTTTTGGCGGTACGTGTGCTCAGCACCTGGGGTCCCCAAACAGGTCGGGATGTGTGTGGCAGCAGGAGGCCCCGGCTCCTTCGCTGGTGGCGAAGGAACCGGGGCTGGGTTGCTGATGTAGCCCGTGTCTGGCGGGGGTGGTGGGTTAGAAGGCGAAGTAGGCGGTGTGGGTGCTGCGGTCGGTCAGGGTGAGGGTGAACTGCTGGCAGGTGCCGTGGTAGGTGGTGGGGGTCTTCCAGTTGTAGGTGTAGATCCCGAGCAGGGGGATGTAGGTGAGGGTGGTGGCGGTGGGGGTGCCGGTGGGGGCGTGGGTGGCGCAGTTGACGGGCTGGCTGGTGGGGGATCCGGCGGCGGTGACGCCCAGACCCTTGTTGCCGTGCAGGCTGAACGGGACCGGTACGGGCAGGCCCGCGACCCGGGGATTCAGGAAGGGCGGGTTCAGCACGGGCAGCAGGAATCCGGTGAAGGTGAAGGGGGTGACGTAGGTGTAGTGGTCGGCGCTGCTGGTGGCGCTGGTTCCGCCGACCGTGGTGACCCGCACGTCCACGGTTCCGGCGGTGCCGGGCGGGGTGGTGGCGGTGCACGTGGTGGCTGTCGCGCAGGTGAAGCTGGTGGCGTTGGTGCTGCCGAAGGTGAGCGCGGTGGCGCCGGTCAGGTTGGTGCCGGTGATCGTGACGGTGGTGCCGCCGGCGGTGGTGCCGGTGGCGGGGCTGACCGAGGTCACCGTGGGTGCGGCAACGTAGGTGTAGCGGTCGGCGCTGCTGGTGGCGCTGGTTCCGCCGACCGTGGTGACCCGCACGTCCACGGTTCCGGCGCTCTCGGCGGGGGTGGTGGCGGTGCAGGTGGTGGCGGTGCACGAGACGGCGGTGGCCGGGTGGCCCGCGCCGAAGGTCACAGCGGTCGCGCCGGCCAGGCCGGTGCCGGTGATCGTGACGGTGGTGCCGCCCGCGAGCGGACCGGCACCGGGACTGACGGCGATCACCACGGGTGCGGCGACGTAGGTGTACTGGTCGGCGCTGCTGGTTGCACTGGTCCCGCCCGGAGCGGTGACCTGGACATCAACCGTCCCCGCCGAACCGGCGGGGGTGGTGGCGGTGCAGGTGGTGGCGGTGCAGGACACGGCGGTGGCCGGGTTCCCGGTCCCGAAGTTGATCGCGGTGACGCCGGCGAGGTTGGTGCCGGTGACGGTGACCGTGGTGCCGCCGCCGGCCGGGCCGGACGAGGGGCTGACGGCGGTGACGGTGGGTGCGGCGGTGTAGGTGTACTGGTCGGCGCTGCTGGTGGCGCTGGTCCCGCCGGGGGTGGTGACCTGCACGTCCACGGTTCCGGCGCTCTCGGCAGGGGCGGTGGCGGTGCAAGTGGTGGCGGTGCAGGTCACGGCTGTGGCCGGGTTCCCGGCCCCGAAGGTCACAGCGGTCGCGCCGGCCAGGCCGGTGCCGGTGATCGTGACGGTGGTGCCGCCCGCGAGCGGACCGGCACCGGGACTGACGGCGATCACCGCGGGTGCGGCGATGTAGGTGTACTGGTCGGCGCTGCTGGTGGCGCTGGTCCCGCCGGGGGTGGTGACCTGCACGTCCACAGTGCCGGGGGTTCCGGCGGGGGCGGTGGCGGTGCAGGTGGTGTCGGTGCACGTCACGGCTGTGGCCGGGTTGCCCGCGCCGAAGGTGACCGAGGTTTCGCCGGTGAAGTTCGTGCCGGTGACAGTCACCACCGTGCCCCCGGCTGCCGGGCCGGTTGTCGGGCTGACGGCGGTGACGGTGGGCGCGTCCTGGGTGAAGGTGAACACGATGGAGCCGTCGCCCGCGTTGTAGCCGTCGGTCAGGGTCGAGGTGGCCCCGGGGTAGGTGCTGGTGGTCAGGCTGGAACCGCCGCCGCCGCTGCCGCCGCCTCCCCCGACTATGGAGCTTCCGTCGTAGTCGGCCGCGCCCCCGCCGCCGGCTCCGCCGGAGCCGTAGCCGGCGCCTCCGTACCCCCCGACCCCGGCCGGGACGTAGGTGTTGCCGGTGAGAGTGCCGCCTGCGGCGTTGGGGAAGGACCCGGCGCTGCCCGAGGCACCCGGGCCCAGGCCGCTGCCGCCCGCACCGCCCGCGCCGCCCGCGGTCGCGGTACCGGCGCCGCCCGCGCCGCCGCCACCGGCCCCGGCGGCTGCGGTGCCGGCGGTCCCCGCGCTGCCGCTGTCGCCACCGGGATTGCCGGCCTGCGGAAGCGGTCCGCCCGAGGGCTCGCTGGCGCCGCCGCCGGATCCGGCGGTCAGCAGGGCAGTGCCGGTCGACGTCGTCACATCGACCAGGCCGCCACCCTGTGCGGGGGCGATATAGCTGGCCCCGGCTACACCGTTTTGGCCCTGGGATCCGACGTTGACGTCGAGGACCTGCCCGGCGGTGACGGCCAGGCTCGCGGTCACCAGCGCGCCCTTGCCTCCGGGCACGCTGCCCCAGGCCCCGCCGCCGGCACCTTGCAGGGTGACCGCTGCGCCGGTGACGTCGGCCGGCACGGTGACGCTGCCGGCGCCCCCTGCCGTACAGGTGATGGTGGTCGTGGCACCGGAGGCGACCGGGGCGCCGCACACCCCGGTGGACGCCTGCGCCGGGGCGGCCAGCGCCACCAGGCCGACCAGGGCCAGGGACCCGGCGGAGGCCAGCGCCACTAAGCGCGAGGCACCGCGGGCGATCGGTGGACGGGATCGGGTGGTCGAGAACATGAAGGTCTCCCCCCTCATCTGCGCACCCCGGCGGCAGGGAGACCGATGGCCTCCCTGCGACCGCCGCGGCGCGTTACTGCGACGGCCACACCCCGGGACAGCGGCAGGCAAACCGGGCATACGAGACCGGCACGTCAACTCACCTACACGACAGGGAACTTAGTGCACATGTCCGTCACGGCAACCATGGCACACACACAACCTTCACGGGTGCGAACAACCGCACCAATCCGGCGAGACGCACTCACACACCGCAAGACGACCAAAATATGCACAGATAGCGCACTTAGTTGATCGGAAACGGTCGAGTCCGGTCGTCCTAGGCGCGGAGCCGCCAACCGAGGCGGACACCGGCCCCTCCATCCGCGCCTCCGCCAACAAGAGTGCTCAGATCCGCCACTTCGACTGCACAGTCACACCGACATGTCGGCAGCCGCCTCTCGGCAATTCAGTGGTCAACCGCGGTTGTCGCCTTTGGGTAGTGCGCCTCGAAAGTCGCAGCCGGGGCACTGGTCCTCGCCCTGGATATGGCCCTCGTACCAGCCGTGAACGGCAGCGTGCAGGATCGCGTCCTGCACCGAGGCTTCGCCGTTCTGGACTGATGCGATGGCGTTGCCGACGATCACCCGGAGCGCGGCGTTGTCAGGCGAAGGGAACGGAGGGGACGGCATCGGCGATTCGGACGTCATGAACGCAGAATAGGGGCGGGCATGACTGCTGGTCAGCCGGTCGGCTCGATCCCGCGAGCAGCGGTGCCGTGCAGGTCGCTGCGGAATCCTCGTCCGAGGGGTCGCCAGTCCTGGAAGGTGGTGGGCCTCCAGCGCGGCCGGTCCGGAACGCTGGTGTCGTCGGGGTCAGGTATGGTGCCCCGGCTCTTGCGGCTGCGGGCGGCGCGGACGCTGATGCCCAGGTGAGCGGCGATCTCCGGATACCCCCAGAGCTGCTGGTCGTCGGCCATCGTGTCCTCCTCGTTCGTCGGTGATGAGCGTACGCAACATGCGGCTGGACATGCGGCAAGGCCGCCCCTGCCTGTTCGGCGTGGGGCGGCCTTCTGCGGATTCGGTCAGACCTGGGCGAGGCGGTTCGACAGGTCGAGGGCGGCGGTCGCGACGGCGAGGGCGGCGCAGAGGCCGAGGACCTCGTGGACGGTCGGGCGGATCAGGCGCGGCCAGTCGTCCGGCGCGGCGGGCCAGGAGGCGAGGTGCACCTCGGTGGTGGCCAGGCCCAGGTGGGCCGTGACGTCCCAGCCTGCGATGGGGGCGGGCTCCCAGTGCAGGCGGACGCGGCCGAGTGGGAGTCTGGGGGCATCGAGGGCGAGCCAGGCGACGTCGAGCGGCCCGTCCGGCTGGGCCGAGACGCGCTGGACGAGCGCGCCGCTCACGCCGTTCGGCATGGGCCGGAGCGCGAGGCCCAGCAGCGGGAGAAGGGGCGAGGGAAGGGGGCGCGGTGAGATAGGGGCCTCCGGGGCAGGTCGGTGGGGCTGGGTCAGGCCCAGGCGAAGGCGTCGCTGACCTCCGCCGGGAGGTAGCCCTCCTGGCCGTCGTCGGCGATGAACGCCCTGCCGTCGCGGACGACGACCTCGGCTCCCACGTAGTGGGTGAACGGGAAATCGGGGTTGATGGCGAGGCGGATCGGCAGGTTGGGGTCGAGGCCCTGGAGCTGGCTGAGCAGGTGGCCGACGGTCAGGTAGTGGGGCATGGGAACCTCCGGGAGGGATGAGCGGGCGGGGATGATGGTGCGTCAGGAGCCGTCGAGACGGAGTAGGTCGCGGAGGGCCTTGAAGTCCTTGGGGTGGCTGGCGAGGTGCCGCTTGCGGTTCTCGTTGACGTAGCCCTTGCCGTGGTCCTTTCATCTGCCAGTTGCCGCAGGAGCAGATGGCCTGGGTGTAGGCGCGGCCGGGGCAGTCGGGGTGGAGCGGCTTTCCGGAGCTGGTGTGCTTGTGCTCGGCCGGGCAGGCGGTGCCGTCGGCATGGTGGTTGGTGAGCGGGGCGCGGAATGGCACGGTGAATTCCCTCGTGGTCGGGGGTGGAAAAATCGGGCAACCGGGTTGGACGGCTCCCAGGTGTGCACGGTCATTCGATGTCGCGCTGCCACTGGCGTTGTTCGGCACGACGGGCGGCACGGCGACGGACGGACTTGGTGCGGCGGCCGTGCTGACCGGGGAAGTAGAAGCAGGTGCAGCGTCGGGCGTAGGTGCATTTGCGGCGGTAGCCGGGCCGGGTGGCCAAGAGCATGCGCATGGTCGGGCTCTCCTGGGCGGTGGGTGCAGGTTGAGGAGCAGATCGGTGCCGAGACGGAGTCAGCGGCTGGGGCGCGCGATGAGCGCGGCGAGGAATCCGGCGACGGCCTCGGAGGGGGTGTGGAGGCCGAACTCCTGGACCCACGGGTCGCCTTCGGTGGGCTGGACCCGGACCTGCCAGACGGTGCCGCGCTTCCAGGCGTCGGAGTCTTCGGGGAGCCAGCCGACGTAGACGCGACCGTCCGGACTCGTGATGTGGACGTTCGCCTCCGGGGTGGCGACGATCGCCCAGCCGAGGGCGTCGAGGAGGTCGAGCACGGGGCCCGCGCAGTGGTCCGAGGAGAGCCAGGAGCGCTCCTCCACGGCGGGGCGGACGAGGGCGGGCAGGAGGGCGGCGGGGGTGTTCACGGTTGGACGTTCCCTTCGTTGACCTGCGGTTTTTCCCGACACCCGTACGTTGGCATGCAGTGTGCCGAAGTACGTAGTCGTTTCCCGGGGGAGGACGTCTGCCGTGGGCGAACCGACCGTCCGAGGTGCACGACCGGTACCCCGGGAATGGATCAGCGGACGCAGTTGTCGTACGGGGGTTGCGGCGCTGGGTCGCACTGAGCCGGAGGGGGCCAGGCGCGTGGCGGAGCCGAGCAGACATTGGGACGGAGCCGGGCTGGAGCGCAAGATCCGGGCGGCCGGGCGGCAGTGGACCGTCGGAGACATCGCGATGGTCGCCGACGGGCAGTGGGCCGTCGGTGCCCAGTCCGATGGACGGGATCACGAGGTGGCAGTGGTGGAGCGCCGGATCGCCGACGGGCGTCGCGTCGAGCTGACGTTGGAGGAGCTGGCCCGCGCGGTGGGCTCCTGTATCGGGGATGCCCACCGCGACGAGGACCTCGCCTTACCGGTCAGCGGCCTGGCCTCAGCCTGGCCCCGGACGGGCCGACAGCGGCCGATGGGGCGGGCTGGTCGGGTGCCTGGCCCAGGGCACGCGGTGCGTGCCCGGAGCGGGCGACAGCGGCCTGGGTCAGCCGGACCGCCGGGGCCGCCCGGTCTGGGGTGTCGGAGGCTGTACGCGCTTCGATCACGTGGCCGATGGCCTGCAGGGCGGTACGGCTCTCGGCCTGGGCGACGCGCAGGTCCGCTGCCGAGCTGGTGATCCGCTCCAGGTCGTAGAAGACCGGCACCTGACCGGGCCGAGTGAGGGCGTGCAAACGGTCCTGGTACACGGCGACGGCGTTGTCGGTGACGACCAGCGCCGAGCGGATGTGCATCGCCGACCGCAGGAGCGCGTCCTGCACGGGCCGTTGGACTGAGGCGGCTACTAGCGTGGCTATCGGTTGGCCCCAGGTTTGCTCGATGAGCGCGTCGGCCTGTTCGAGTGCGGTGGGAGTGGACACGGCTTCTCCCGATCATCGGCGCGGACGCGCGGCGCCGGCCGCCGCGCCCGCAGGATGGTTGGCCGCTGCCGCCCAAGCCGTGGAGGCGGAACTGGAGGGGCGCACGGTGGAGCGGGCGCGTGCGACCGTGGCCCGCTGGAAGGCGGCGGTGACGGCTGCCTGCCGGGCGTCACGGGGAGTCGGGGCCCTAGGGACCGAGGGCTGGAGCGGCGCGACCGGGGTGAGGCGGACCAGGTGGACGACCTCCGCGTGGATCATGTGGCGTTCACGCACGACGGGAGCGGGGTCGGCCATCGCCGCTGCGGTCGCGGCCACCAGGTGGACCGGCGTGCCGCTGGTGAAGGTCGCCTCCGCCCGGGTGCCCCACCCTGGTGGCCCGGCCCACAGGGTCCAGAGCGGATCGCGGTTGCTGCTGCGGGGATCGAGCAGCAGCCCGGCCTCCCTGTCGGGCGCCAGGAGTTCCACGGTGCCCAGCTCCGCTCCGCCGTCGCGCTGCCAACCTGCCGCCTTCAGCGTCCTTCCCACCTCCGTGTAGCCGGTCCTCGGCGCGGTCAGGAAGCGGTCGGAGTCCCACGCCCAGTCCTGCGCGAGGGCGTTGGTCAGACCGGCCACGATCTCGGGCGGGAAGTTCTGGTTGCAGACAGCGGTCCACGCGGGCGCCTCCAGGGGGCGCTCGTAGGCGGCGATGCGCCACAGGTCGTAGTCGTCGCCGAAGAACCCGATCTGGATGCGGGAGTCCGGCGAGCTGACGATGTAGCTGCCCAGGTCGTCCACCTGGTGCGGCCAGCCCAGGCGTTGGACCGGGGCGAAGCCCGCGTCGCCGGCGTAGCTGCTGCCTGCCAGGTAGCGGGGGCTGACGTGGTACTCGTCCCACTTCGGGTCGGTCCAGTCGGTTGACATTTCGGGCTCCAAACAGGGGGGACGGGGCGATGAGGGACGGCCGGGGGCGGTGTGGCCGGGCACGGGGCCAGAGGCGGTACACGGCGCCGGCAGGCAGCCGAGCGAACGGCGGGCAAGCGGATCTGGTGCTTGACGGCACGTCGGTCACCGGACCCGGGCGGGCGCGGACCGGGCGGTGACAGCCGCCGGCATCTGCGGCTGCGGCGAGTGGCTGAACAGGGCACTCGGGACGGCGGCACTGCGGCGCAGGGCTGCCGCGGTTCGGATGCCGTCCGAACCCAGCGGGACACCGGTATGGGCGCGGCTGACTGTTGCGACGGGAGCCGGGGGTGAGGGATGCCGCCGCGTGGCGACGGGGTTGGTCCATTGCTTGACTGCCGCGTAGACCGGGCCGAGCGCCCGCCCGGCGTCGGTCAGGACGTAGGGGTCGCCGTGGCGCGATCCGGTCCGGGTGACCAGGCCGTCGATCTGAAGGCGGCGAAGCCGCGGTGGCGCGGTGCCTTGGTCTAGGCCGGCCTCCTCGGCGAGGTGACTGAACCGCATGGGCCCGCCCTTGTCGAGGATCTGGACTATTGCGGTCGTATGCCGCAGGTGTAGACGGCGCACGGCGTCCTCGACGCGTTCGGCACCGGCCACCTTGCCGAGCGACAGGTGCGTCTGGGACCAGGCTGAGAGGGCGCCGTGCACCTGGGACAGCGATTCGCCGGCCGTGCTGAGTCGGTACGGAGCCCAGCGACCTTCAGCACGGGTGACCAGCCCATCAGCGTGCATCTGGGCCAGCCGCTTGCTGACGAACGGATCTCCGACGAAGGGTAGTTGGGCGCTGACCTCCCGCACGCGCATGGGGCGACCCTTCTGTGCCATGGTCTGCGCCACCCAGGTGGTCCACTTCGGGGCTATCAGGGATAGGGCGTCCTCGACGCGCTGGGCGTCGACCGAACCGATCGGGGAGGCAGTGGGCTGAACGGGGGTGGACATGGGGCGAACTCCATTGGGGGGATGGCCATTTCGAGGCGGATGGTGGGACCGAGGGTCAGTGAGTGGCGTCAGTGAGTGGTGCTCTCGGCGCGGAGGTTCCGGAGCACGGTGCCCAGGCGGCGGTTGCTGACGTGGATGCCCCGGTCGCGCAGGCCCGGCGCAGGGCGTCGCGGTTGAGTCGGCGTAGGTCGGCGGCGACCTCGCGGGCGACGGCCAGCAGGGCCTGATCGCCGGAATCCGGGGTCGCTCGCCGGACGGGGGGCCGCTGTGTGGAGGGCCGGTCCAGCAGGAGCCGGACGTCCAGCAGGTCCCAGACCGCCTCGGCCTCGGCCTGCTCCTGGCGTTCGAGGTCGACCACTTCGGTCGCGTGCAGCAGCACGAGGTCGTCGAGGGCGTGGTCGGCGGAGCGGCACCGCTGCCAGGCTGCGTCGAGGTTGCGGCGGGCAGCCTGGGTCGCAGTGTCGGTCTGCGCGAGGCCGCCGAGCCGTCGCAGCACGATGGGCAGGACGGGGTCCTGGGAGCCGCCGGAGGGGTTGCCGTGCTGGAGTTCCTCCAGCGGGCGTCCGTACCGGTGCTCGACGAGGCGGCGGGTGTAGGTCGCGGTGGACATGAAGGCGTCCTTTCTGAGGAATCAGCGGGATCGGGTAGGTGCGGTGGTCGCACCTGCGAGGGGTGCGACGGCGGGATCGGCTGCGTCGTTGGAGATCGCGGCAGCGTTGCTGCTGCGGCTGAGGGCGGCGGACACACGCGGCGAGGCCGGTCGTGCCTCTCGCAGGGCGGCCTCGCCCTTCTCGGTGAGCGAGAGGAACTGGCCGGGTCGGTACAGGCTCTCGCTCGGGTCCTGGTCCAGTAGCCCGTCGGTGACCAGCCGCCGGACGGTTTCGGGCCAGACCGTCGGCCGCTGGCCGCGTCCGTCGGAGAGGTAGATGTAGCCGTAGACCGCGCTCTGGTGGAATCGCAGCCCGCCGGCCTCGACGGCTTCGAGGGCTCGGACCTGGCGATCCCCCGAGATGGCCCAGTCGTCGCTCCGGCCCGGGGCCTTTTCCTCTCCCAGGCTTTGGGCTGCTGCCTTCGAGGGCTGGGCGGCGTCTGCTTCGGGCAGGAGGCGGCGGTAGGCGGCTATGGCGCGGTCGAGCTGCTCGTATGCCGCTCCCCGGCGTGCGACGAGCAACTCGATCTGCGGGCCGGTGGTCCGCAGGATGCCGTCCCAGCCGCGCATGTCGGAGTGGGCGCCTTGGGCGATGGGAGCGAGCAGCTCGATGGCGGACTGGGCGGCGCGGGTGAGTTGGCCGTGCAGTTCGTCGACGTCGCGGGCGGCTTCGGCGACGATCCGGCCGACGAGGTCGAGCGGGTCGCGCAGTGGGTGGTTGTCGCTCAGTGCCCACGGGTCCTCGACGCCGAACTCCTCGGCTACCAGGTGGGCGCCGGGCTGCTTCGCCGCGTCGTGGGGGTTCATTCGGCTGCCTCCATCCGCGCGAGCAGCGAACGGACCAGGGTGGGCAGGCTGTTGGGGCCGTCGCTGATCCAGACATGGTCGGTCGCTTCAGCGAGGACGTATGTGGCGTCTTCGAGGAGGCCGCTGGAGATCTCCATGCAGGCGTCGGTGATCCGGGAGGCGGCGAGCAGTGACTGGGAGAGCACCTCGACGTAGTCGCCGGGCGGGAGACCGGCGGCCTCGGCGGCGATGCGGATGGCCGCCAGCTCCGGCGCGCTGAAGTCGAAGTCGAGCTCGTCGCCCTCGTGTGCGACGGCGGGTGCGGCAAGGGCTGTGTCCGGCGGGTTCGTGGGGATGCCCACGCGGGTGCAGATCTGGTCGATCGAGGTGGTCAGCTCGGCGAGCGACTCGGTGAGCCATCCCAGCGCGGAGGCGTAGGAGGCCAGGGTGAACAGACCTGCTGGCGTGGCGGGGAGCGGCTCGTCGGCCACGAACCCTTCGAGCCGCTCGTTCAACTCGCAGACCACCTGCGGGCCGGCGGACAGTGCTCCCAGCACGGGGTGCAGGTAGGAGTGGCTGGGGGGCGTCGGGTATTCGGCGGTGAGGATCCCGGAGACGCTCTGCGCGGCGTTGGCCAGGAGGTCGGCCAGTTCGGTGCGGGGCAGGGGGGCGCGGTTGGCGTTCATCGTTGGGGAGCCTTTCGGGAAGCGGAAGCGGAGGGCTGGGGTGCTGCTGGCGCAATGGCGGGGGCGGCTGCCGTCTGGTCGGCAGTGCGGGGGGACCGGGACCGGGCGGCCTGCACGCGCGCCTCGGTGGCGGACTCCGGTTCGGTGTCCGGGTGGGGGCCGGTGCGCAGGTGGGCCGAGTTGTAGACCGCGTAGTCCTTCCGGCTGCCGGCGGCGACGAGGTAGATCTCGCGCTTGTGGGTCGAGGTGGGCGGGGCCGGGCGGAACTGGATGACCATGCGGTAGGAGACGGACGGGTCGACGTAGACCTTGTGGAACCCTGCGAGTCGGCCTTTCAGCGGTAGGCAGTCGTCGCTTCCGTGGACCAGGTTCTGCAGCTCCAACAGTGCCAAGTCACGAATCTTGTCGGGGAGTTCCCGCAGGTCCGCGATGGCGTCCGGGTGGGCGGCGAAGGCGAAACGGGCGCGGCTCACATCGACCTGCCGGGGGTCGGCCGGGCAGGGACGCTGGCGGGGGCTTCTACGCTGGGTCCGGTGCCGGGGCTTGTGGTGGAGCCGGCAGAGCGGGCGAGAGCTGCGCGGGTCCGCAGGACAGCGGGATCACCGCGGTATTCCGGCGGCTCCGGCAGGGGAGTGTCGCGGTCGTCCAGCCACTGAAGTGCTGCGTCCTCGTCGGGAAAGGCCCCTTCACGCACGGTGTAGGAGTCGGCGGCCAGGTCCGCTTCTTCCAGGAAGACGCGGATCGGGTCTTGGGAGGCGAGGGAGTCGCGGACCATCGTCCACGTCTCGTAGGGGTAGCCGTCGCTGGTCAGGGTGTCCAGGACCTTGTATCGGTCCCCTGAGTTGCGGATCTGCTGCTCGACGCGGATGGTCTGGTCGTCCGCCGGTTGCACGAAGTCGCTGCTGAGCCGTGTGATCGGACCGGGCGGGCAGCCGCGTTCTATGAGCCAGTTCTGGGCGAAGCCCAGCGCGGCGTGGTTCTCGGACTCGACGGTGAAGGTCCGGGCATCGAGGTCCCGGGCGATCTTGACGGCGACGAGCTGGGGACTACCGGGCACGCCCCAGGTCATCGAACGGTCGTGGACTACGAAGAAGCTGTGCGAGCCGTTCGGGGTGGTGTGGTGCTCGGCCACCAGGGTCAGATCGCCGGGCCACATCATGCTCTCCGCGAATTCGGATTCCTCGTCGCCAGGCATGAGACCGTCGAGCCGGAAGTCGGGTTCGCCGTTCATGCCGCCAGTCCGAACTGCTCGGGCGCGGGGGTGGCCAGCACGCGGTGGTTGGGCCGGGTCGGGCTGGTTGTGCACGCGGCGAAGGGGCCGTCGGGAGCGCGGAGGTGCACCAGGGCCTGGTCCAGGTGGTCGCGGTGCCACGTCGAGGGACCGGACAGGCCGGCCTCGGCGTCGGTGAGTTGCTGCCAGGCCAGCCAGAGGGCGTGCAGCCGGGCCACGGCTTCGGGGTGTTCGTGCCACTGGGTGCACCACGGGCGGATGGTGCTGATCTCCCGGCCGTACACGGGCAGGAAGAGGTAGCTCACCCAGTTGCTGAGCGCGGCCAGTTCGACGGCGTACGCCTCCCCGCCTAGGGCGAGGATGAACACTGAGGTGGGGCCGGCGTCCTGCTCGAGCTCTGCTTCCCCGTCGGGCGGGGAAGCAGAGCCGGTCGACTGGGGGTCTGCGGCCACGAGAGCGGGCTCGGAGCCGAGGCGGTCGAGGATGACGCCGTGCTGCCTTACCTCGGCCATGGTCTTGGCGAGGGTGCTGACGAGGTCGTCGAGATCCCCGTCCGGAACGCGGAAGGGCTCGGTGGCGGGGGTGGTCTTGCTGGGGTCGGACATGGGGGCTTGCTCCATCTGTGGGACGGCGACATAGGGAGAGGATCCGGAGAATCCGCGATTTGGCCGTGCCGGGAAATTCCGGTAGGGGAGCGCTACGGCGCCGTGCAGCGAGGGCAGCGAGGGAAGGGAGGTGCCAGCAACTGCACTGCTCGGGTGGCCTGTTGGGGGACGACGCCGTTACCGAGCGCGGTGAGCTGGGCGGGTCGGCCGAGCCCGGGGGTGGCGGTCACCCAGCCGGGTTCGAGGCCCTGCATCCACTCCACGAAGTCGGCGCGCAGCCGCCCGGCCCCGTCGGTGGGCGCCGGCGCGGGGCGGGTGAGCGTCTCCCATCGGGTGATGGCGCCGGCGTAGGGCCCCCATCGCCCGTCCGTTCCTCGGTCTGCGTCCACAGCGGCAGGACCACTGCTGACAGGGGCGGTCGCCAGCCCTTGCCGGGGCGGCGGCCCGGGGTGCCGGTGTCGGAGGCTCGCGGGGTGGGCAGCAGCGATGCCGCCGCGCTGGGCAGGGTCATGTCCCCGTTGCCGTGCCGCTGGTTGGGCGAGCCCTTGGTCCCGTCCGACGCCTTCGGGGTCGGCAGCAGCAGCCACTCCACCTCGTCGGCCAGGTTCGGGCCGTGGCCCCCGCTCTTGCGCTTCGCCGGGTGCTGGGAGCCGCCGTTCCTGCCGATGTTGCTGGTCGGTGTCTTGAGCAGGGTGCCCGGCGGGCCAGGCGGTGAGGAAGGTGCGCTCGCGGCGGTGCGGGGCTCCGATGTCGGAGGCGCGAAGCACGAGCCAGCGTGTGTCGTACCCGAGGTCGGCCAGGGATCCGAGTACGGCACCGAGTGCCCGCAGAGGAGGCTGACCTGGGGCGTCTCCCAGACACCACGGGCAGGGTTCCACGTCGCCAGGGGCACCGGCGGGTGAGGTGAGGAGGCCGCGCACATTCTCGATCACAACCAAGCAGGGTCGGAGGGCCTCGACTGCACGGGCGACGTGCAGCCACAGCCCCGAGCGGGTCTGGGAGTTGAGTCCGGCGCGGCGGCCGGCGACCGAGACGTCTTTGACAGGGGAATCCGGCCGTCAGGACGCACACCCGCGGGACGAGGGACCAGTCCGTGGTGGTGATGTCGCCCAGGTTGGGCACTCCGGGCCAGTGGCGGGCCAGGATGCGGGAGGCGTCGTGATTGACCTCGGCGTGCCAGGCCAGCGTGCCGCCGAGGGCGGCTTGCACTCCGAGGTCGAGTCCGCCGTATCCCGAGCAGAGCGAGCCGATCAACGGCGGGAGGGCGATGGTGGTCTGCATGTCACCGGCTCCGCGTCGTGCGGGCCGCAGAAGCCAGGGCACGCAGGCCCAGGGCATCGGAGATGGGGTCGTTGTTCACGGCGGATTCCAAGGGGGAGGACGGGCGATGGGCTGGGGGGTGGGGTTCAGCTGTGGCTGCGCGAAGGGGTCGCGCGGAGGCCGGAGCGGACGCGGAACCGAGCCGCTCCGAGGGCGGGGCGGAAGCGCGCGGTGTGCTGCGGGCGAGAGCGGCGTGCACCCGCGCACCGGGTGGGCCGCTCGGCGAAGACGCGGAGGGTGTGGGAGTTGGGCGGCCGTTCGCGATCTGCCAGCGGGCACGGACCTCGTCCAGTGGGCCGAGGGCGTGCAGGGCGTGGTTGATGAGCGGTCCGGGGGCCAGGGCCTCGTTCTCCGCCAGGGCCCGGATGACGCGTGCGGAGGTGGCCGCCGTGCGTGTGATCGAGGAGCGCATGACCTGCTCGCCGAGCCATTCGGCACTGCCGGGATCAAGACCGCCGCAGATGGCCATGACCTGGTCGCCCGACAGCGTGCCGTCGGCCAGCAGCCCCCGCCGCTGGGCTTCCCAGAGCACGGTGATCCGATCGAGGGGCTCGCCCCGGTGGTGCAGCGCGCCGAGGCAGCGGTAGAGCTGGCCGTGGGCCGGGTCGGCGAAGTCGTCCGGCCGCAGCCAGCCCACCACCTCGTCCATGGTCCCCGGCCGGTCGGTCAGAGCGGCCAGCAGGAACCGCTCGTCCTGGGCGACCTGCTCGGCCCGAACCGGCGGCGCGACGACCGGGGCAGTGGCCGGCGCGACCGGGCGCGGTTCGGAGCCCCAACGCCGGGCGAGGTCGCCGAGTACGCCGGTCAGCACGTCGGCATGGTGCAGCGCCCCCTCGGCCTCGCCTTGCAGGGCGTCGGCGCGAGCGGCCTGGTGCAGGCGGATCGCGTGCTCGGTGACGCTGCGGTGGATCGCGCCCTCCAGCACCATGCGGCCGTACAACGGAGCGTGTGCGGGGCGCGGGCAGGCCGCGATCAGCGCGTGGGCGTACTCCGGGGCCAGCCCGCGCACGTGGAGGCCGGCCTCGGCGACCGCGTCGGTCACCCAGGACAGCGGTACGACCTCCTCGGTCGTCAGCGCGGGGTGCCCGTCTGCCTGGAGCTTGCGCAGAGCGGCGAACAGGGCCTGGTGGACCGGGCGGTAGAAGTGATCCGGCGCGAGCCAGTCCAGGCGCGAGAGCTGGACCGGGTCGAGCAGCACAGCGCCGAGCAGCGCCCGCTCGGCGCCCAGCAGCGGGTTCATCGCTGACCTCCGGCCTCGGCGGCGGGGGGCTCGTTCTGCCGGGTCCGCAGGTCGGCGACCGCCTGGTCGGCAGCGGCCAGCGCCGTGGCGAACTTGTCCAGCACGCTGGTGAACACGGGATCGGTGGCGAGGATCGCGCCGGCACCGCTGACCAGCCACCACTGGCCGTCGCGCAGAACGACGGGCGAGTGGACGACAGACCCCGGAGGCGGGGTGGGCGCGCTCATGCCGACAGCCCGAAGTCGTCGCGGCCCACGGTCTTGGCGAGGGCCCGTTCAGTGATCGCCCTCGTCGCGCGGGCCGAGGCCGGGCCCACCACCTTGGCGGACGGCTCCTTGTACCAGGGCCGCAGGTCGAGCATGGCCACCCGGATGCCGGTGGCCAGGAGCAGTGCCCGGCCCTTGGGCAGGGCGCGGATGGCGTCCGGGGGCAGGATCCGCTCGGTGCGCATGCTCACCGAGGTGGACTTGCCGCCGTCGCTGGTGGACACCGAGGTGGTCTGGACGTCGTGGTCGCCCACCTGCCTGCTGAGGCGGTCGGCGAAGTCGGCGTCGTCGATGCCGCTTCCGATGATCTTGACGGTCGCGGCGCTCCACAGGGCGTCCATCCCGGCCTCGCCCCAGCAGCGCTGGCCCTGCCGGTATGACTGCAGGATGGTGATCGGGATGACGCCGCGTGAGCCCAGGTGCGAGTAGAGGTCGGGCAGGTCGCTGATGCGGCAGACGTTGGCGGCCTCGTCCAGGACGCACAGTGCGGGCGGGTCCAGGCGACCGCCGGAGCGTTCGGCGACGACGACGGCGGCGCGCATCACGGCGTCGGCGGCAGCCGCGATGATCGCGCTCGCGCTTCCGCCGCCGTCCTTGCTGAGCAGGTACAAGGTGTCGCGGGAGGTGGCGAAGTCGAACGGCCGGAACTGCGGCAGGGCCGGGTCGGGGGTGACCCAGGCGGCGACCTCGGGGTCCAGCAGGCAGCTCGCGTACTGCCGCGCGGTCTCATAGATGCCGTCCCTGGTCTCGGTCGCACCCGAGACGGTGCCCTGGAGCTGGGCGGCCACCGCTTCGTGGCCGGCATCGGTGAGCAGGTCCACCGGAGTGCGGTCGGCGGGGGAGGCGAGCCAGGCCAGGACGTCGGTGATCGGGCGCCGGTGGCTGGCGGCTGCCAGGAAGAGACCGCCGAGGGTGTTGCTCGCGGCGGTGGACCAGAAGTCGGAGCCGTTCGACTCGTCAACGCTGGCGGCGACGAAGTGCCCGGCGAGACGCTTCGCCCCGGCCAGGTCGTGGGCGTCGGCCAGGATGTCCCACCACATCTCGCGCGGGTGGTGCGCGATCTGCTGCGGGTCCAGCGTCCAGATCGCGCCGACCTGCGCACGGGCGTCGACCGTCGCGGTGAAGGCATCGTTGGCGGCCTTGTTCGAGGTCAGCAGCACCGGGCCGGGGGCGGCGAGGATCGCCGGGATCGCCAGCCCGCTGGTCTTGCCGCTTCGCGGGGCCATGATCGCGACGATCACGTCCTCCCAGGAGGCGCGGACTTCGGCGCGGCCCGGGGAGAGGGTGCCGAGCAGGATGCCTCGGTCGTCGGGAGCGACCTCTTTTACACTCCCGGCCGCTCAGGGACGGCCGCAGGCTCCGGGCCTTGGCGGTGATCTCCTTGTCCAGCAGCGGGGCGAGGTCGGCCTTGCGGGCGAGGCCGTTGTTCGCACCGCCGCGCAGTCGCATCCACAGGACGAGGCCGGAGACGGTGAGGCCGACGGACAGCAGGCCGGGGATGATCCGCGCGCCGACGAGCAGGGCGGTGGGGCCCAGGTGCGGCCACAGCACGCCAGGGTGCAGCAGGGCATCAGTGACCTTGAAGGACGCCCAAGGACCTGTGCCGACGAGGGAGTTGCTGATGTTCCCGGTCAGCCAAGCCAGGGAACCGAAGGCGAGGGCGATGCCGAGGACGCCGAAGAGGCAGGACAGGAGCGCGTCGGACCCGGTGGTGGTCGAGGGCGCGCTGGTACGCGGTGCGGGCATGGTAGTTCCAGGGGACTGGCGCGGGCGGACGGTGGAAGCGGGGCACGCGGCGCTCTTGTGCTGGTCATCGGGGTAGCTCCTGTTCGGGTGGAGGGTTGGCGGACGGGACTATCGAGTGCGGGGCGCGCGAGACGGCGACGAGTTGGCGGGCATTTCCGCGGTCCTGGCCGAGGGTGTTGTGCGTCGGGCAGCGGCCTGCGGTGAGGAGGTGCGGGCGGCTCGCTGCCGATTTACCTCGGGGGCCTGGTCAGCTGGCGAAGCGGTCTCGGTTTCTGGGCCGGCGCTGAGGACGTCGCTGAGCAACTCCCTGGTGCGCAGGACCCTGACCCTGTCGTGGTGGCGGGGGTCGGTGCGCTCGGCGGGACAGGAGACGAGCCTGTCCTCGGCGATCTCCAATGTCTCCTGGACGTCGCGGAGCATGTCGTGCGCGGCGGCCAGGTAGGTCCACGTCTCGAAGGTCGGATTGTGGTGCGGGTCATCGAACTGGAGACGGGCTCGGGTCCAGTCAGCGGCGGCAGCGACGAGTTCGGTCAGCTGCGGTACGGCTCCGGTGAGAGCACCGTTGACCTCTTCGATGATTGCGGCGACCTCGTTCGGTGACGCGTCCTCGGTGAGGCGGGCGATCATTCCAGGTACGGAGTACGGGTCGGCCGACGGATGGGGGAGGAAGCGGGCCTGCAAGGGCGGCTCTGCGGGCGTTCCGCCGCCGTGGGCCAGGCGGATGTTGTGGGCCATGGCTGCGCCGACGGCCTCGCCGATACTCGTGTAGTACTCAGGCACGGTCTCTCCTTGGTCGTGTGCTGGCTGGCGGGGCCGGTGAGGAGCAGAGCAGCGCGGGCTCCCCACCGCGTGGGTGGACTCCTGGTCCGCCGGTCTGCTGACGCAGGCAGGCGGCGCGATGGCTGCCCTTTGGCGTGGGAGGGCGGTCACGGCCGTGAGCTCGGGAGTGTGTGGAAGTGCCGGGCGCGCTCCTGCTGCCGTTCGGACTCGTCGCGGGCCAGCAACTGATCGGTGAGCGGCGAAGTCTCCAGCCAGACCCGGTGGCGGCCCAACCGCAGCCAGTGGCCCGAGCGCTGGAACCGCAGGGAAGAGGGGAAGTGGGGCATGTTCGGGCTCCAAGGAGGAAGGGGGGAGAGCATCGCCGGTCACCGTGTCCGAGGGCTGGGGAACTGTGTCGGCCGTACGGACGCGCCGGCATCGGCTGCCCCAGTACCGAGCGCTGACGACGTCCTAGCCTTAGCCGCTGCGGGCGATGCGGCCAGCGCCGCGCTGTGCGGAGCGGGGAACGCCGAGGGGGGCTGGGTCCGTGTCACGATGTGGGACTGCGCTGGGCCGCCGACACCGAGCAACTCGGCCTCCGAGTCGACAAGTTCCGACTGCGCGGCGCTGACGAACTCAGCGGCGAACCCGAACCGGTCGGAGAGCTGATATGCCTCGTCGTCGAGGTCGGTGATCTGCTCGCCTGCCGCCTCCAACGCTTCCCGGACCCGTTCCAGCGCACCGTGATCGGGATGGAGTAGGTGGTCGACCGCATGCCGAAGCTCGACGCTGTTCTCGGCGGACCTGATCTGGTCGGTGAGGCGCAGCAGTTCCGCCCCGGCGGTGTAGGGCCCGAGCGGGTTCGCTGGGGTGGTGGTTCGTGCCGGGTCGAGGGCGGGGTCGAGGTCGACGCTGTAGCGGGCGGTGCGGAGCATTTCGGCTGCGTGGGTGGCGATGGCGGTCTGCTCGCCCCGGTCCATGCTGGTCGGCAGGCGGTGCCGGGGGCCGTGCCAGTCGTTGGTGAAGGCGAACCCGGCGTGGTCGAGCAGGGAGTAGGCGAAGGAGTCTCCTCCACGGGCGACGACGCTTCCGCTGGGCTCGGCGGTGATGGTGACGGTGATGGGCACGGAAGGCTCCTGGACGAGTGGCGTCGGGGGAAGGGATGGGGGGAGGTGGCCGAGGTCGGCGGCGATGCGCTGGCACTCGGTCTGCAGGCGGAAGGCGTCGCGGTACGGGTCGTGGACGCGGCCGTCCTCACGGACCCGGGTCGCGACAACGACCACCTGGCGGTCCTGGTTGCGCAGGGCGATCCATCGGCAGGCGTCCGGATCACCCGCAGGCGCGATCCCGGTTGCTGCCACCATGCGGCGGGCAACGTCGGCCCACTGGGCGTCGGTCAGGTCCGGGTGGCGGGGATCCGAGCGGACCTCGCAGAACCACACCGGCCGTTGCGGTGCCCCGGGCCCCAGTCGCTCGACGGGGGCGTCGAGCGACTGGGCCAGATACGGCAGGGCGTCGTGGCGGGCGAGCATCTCGATCGGGGCACCGTGGCAGTCGCCGTCGATGAGACGGGGATTGGTGTACCCGCCGCGCTGGCCCGTGCTGAGTTGCTGGCCGAGCAGCCCGAGGGTGTGCTGTTGGCGCTGCAAGTACGCGATCACGACGTTGACCTCGAAGGAGAGTGGCGGACAGGAGCCCGGGGGCCGGGCCGTCAGGAACAGAAGGATCCGCGGATTCCCCGGTTTGGCCCTGCCGGAGATCGCTGGTAGACGCCCGGCTCATCGCGTCTGGGCGAGGCCATGGTCGTAGGCGAAGTGCATGCAGGCGGCGCGGGCGTCGTAGGCGTCGTGGTGCAGCCGGGCCCAGCGGCCGTCCTGGCGGATGACGGTGGCCACGATGTCGAGGCCGTCGGCCTGGTTGCGCATGGCGACCCAGCGGTACGCCGAGGGGTCGCCGTCCGGCTCGATCCCGGTGACGTCGAGGACCTCGCGCGTCAGCTCGAACCAGGCGTCGTCATCGACTTCCACTCCGGTGGTGTTGCGGATGGCGCAGTGCCAGGTGAGTCGCCGCGCTGCGGCGTGCCCGGTCCGCGGCTTCCGCAAGGTGATCGGCTCGTCGAGCAGCAGTGCCAGGTACGGCAGCGCGACGGTGTCCTGAGCGGTCAGTTCCGGTGACCAGGCGGTAAGCAGGTAAGGAGCGAAGCCGGGCTCGCTGCGGTGGAGGCTGCTGAACAGGTCGGTGGTGCTCTCGGTGCGGCGCACATCGCAGAGCAGGGGATAGGTGGGCATGGGGTATCCACATCACTGGGCGGGGAAGGAGAACCGGTGCCCCGCAACGGGGGCACCGGGAGCGGGCGGTCAGAAGTGGGGGTTCTCCGTGGGCCGGTCGGCCTCGGTGGCGGCCTGGAGCAGCTCGGCGAGGTCGCCGGGTTCGGAGGAACGCTGGTCGATCCACCACCCGGCGCGGGTGATGGTGCGCGCGGCGTCCTCGATCTCCTCCCACCCCGCCTCGCCGGTCTCGCCTTCGAGGACCAGAGAGGCGTAGGCGGCAGGCAGGAGCTGGTGGCGGCAGCGCACGCCCCAGGCGACGGCGCGCTCGGTCCCTTCCAGGGGCGGCATCCGGTACTGCTGCGACCAGGCGTCGGACTCGGCCTGCTCCTGGGCGCGCTTGGCCTCCAGCCAGGCGGCCTTGTCCTGCTCGTCGCCTTCCTTGGCGGCCCGCCAGCAGTCGGTGCACTCCTGCTTGGCCAGCCACTGGGCGAAGCCCGCGCGACGGTCGGCGGCCCGGTCGGACAGGTCGCGCTCGGCCTGGTGCCCGCAGGAATGGGTGATCTGCCAGATGGTCTTCACGGCCATGAGAACTTCTCCTTGAGGGAGTTGGGTCAGCGGTTGCGGGAGAACGCGATGCGCGGGTCCGCCGGGCCGGCAGCCGCAGCGGAGGTCGCGGGAGCCGCGACCGGCGCCCTGCCGGGCAGGCCGGCACGGGCGGGGCTGGCGGCGAGCGCGGTGACGCTGAAGCGGTGCCTGGGGTTGGTGAAGCCCTCGCTGCGCTCAAGGTCCGCAGCTGTCACCGGTGCAGGACGGCGACGGGCTGCTACGTCCTGGGCGAGGCGGGGCTGCACAGCGACCTGGAGGTCGGAACGGTGCATCGACAGCGTGGCGGCGGCGACCTTCCCGAGCGCCTTGTTGCGATCGGTGGGGATGGGCAGCGTGTAGATGTCCAGCTCGTGGTTGAAGCGCCATCCGTGCGACTCGAGGATTGCTCCGCCGTGTTCAACGGCGCCCATCGTGTCCGCGGTGGCGGCGACGACTCCGAGCTGCGGATGCTCGGCGAACGCGACGTCCGGCTCGAGGCGCGGGGGCTGGGCGCGGGCGCGAGCCGGTTCGGAGGCCAGCGAGGGGTCGAACGCGGAGTCCGCGTCGACCCGGTAGCCAGCCTTGCGCAGCAGTGCAACGGCCCGGGTGGCGCGGTCCTGCCCCTTGCGCTGCTGGTCGGCCAGCGCGTACAGGGCCGGGTGGCCCGGGACGGGGTGGAAGCTGAAGCCCTTCAACATCCAGGTGCTGGCGGCCTGTTGTCGGGGATTACTGGCGACGATGCCGTAGTCGGGATGGCGGCCGACCGCCACGTCGGGCAGTGAGTCGTGATCGGGGGTGGACATGGCAGTTTCTTCCGGTACGGAGGCGAAGACGGGAGCGGGGAACAGGGCGGCGGGGTCTGCGGGAGCAGGTCATTGGCGCGACTCCTCGGTGGTCAGCGGCGGGGACGGGGCGAGGTCTGGGAGGCCGGTGGCTGCGCGGCGGGTGGGGTGCCGGTCGATGGCGTGTGCCGGGCCGAGGGCGACGTGGCTCGGGCAGCCTGGGCACGCGAGGAGTCGCGGCCAGGCGGAGCCGGAGCCCCGGCACGGGGGCCGGGCGGCTTGGCGGTGTGGCGGTCGGCCAGCTCGCCGCGCAGCGTGCGGACCTCCACGGTGCGCCGGTCGATCTCGGTGGCCATCAGGTGAAGCCGGTAGAGGTGGCGTTCGGCGTCGGGGCCGCCCAGGTGCTGCCACCAGTCGGCGGCGGCGTGCAGGGCCGCGACCGCCTGGGCGAGCGTGCCGTCCAGGGGGGAGGCGATCTCGTCCAGTGCCGCGACGACGTCCCGGGTGTGCCGGGCATGGTCGCTGACGAACGCCGCGAGGTGGTCCACGCCGAAGTCCCGTGCCCGGGTCGCGTGGTGGGCGCGGGGATCCTCGGTCAGCAGCTCGGGCGGGCACTGGACCTCGAAGCCCTCGAACCGCAGCGAACCGATCGCCCGGGTGACCGCGCCGCGCTGCTCGTCGTGGTCGGTCATGCCCAGCGGCAGCCGGTGGAAGCGACCGGTCGGCAGCTCGACGGGGACGAACCCGGCCCGGTAAAGGCTCGGGTGGGCGCCGGCCTCGTTGAGGACCGGGCGCGGGTCGGGACGCGGCACGACACCGAGGCCGTCCAGGCGCCGGTCGACGGCGGCCAGCAGCGGTCCGATGCCCAGGTGGGCGTGGTCGGGGCCGGTAGTCTCCGAGTCCCACCACATCTCGCAGCCGGCATCGCTCTCCCGCAAGGCCATCGCAAGCCACGCACCCGGAGGCTGCTCCTCGGCGGGCTCCTGCGGCGGGGTGATCAGCAGGTTCCTGCCGTCGGGCAGCGGAGCGAGGATGAACGTTTCGCTGATGCCCTGTTCCAGGCCGCAGGAAAGGCCGCGCGATTCCAGCGCCGCGCTGATCCGGGGCACCCAGCCCACCTTGTACGGGGGAGGCGCCGGCACCGGCAGGCGGGGGCCGTCGATGCGGGCAGTGACCAGGCTGTCCTCACGGGCGAAGGTGACGGTGGTGCGGTCCAACATGGGTGCAGCTCCTGGTTCATGGGTACGGGGAAGGGCGGCGGTCAGCGACGGTGGGTGGACGAGGGGCGGGCCGCAGACTGCGGGGGCGGTGTTCCATGAGGATCCGGGGATCCGCCGGTTTGGCCTCGCCGGAAGTCGGTGCTAATGGCGTCAGCGCGGGCGACGAGGTGTCGGCGGATGCGGCGGTGCCGGGGCCGGGGGCGGAACGGCTGGTGCCCCGGGGTTGCTGGAGGCTGATCGGGCCAGGGCCGCCTGGACACGGCCGGTCGGTGCAGGCTGCTCGGCGACGATGCGGTCGGCCAGGTACTCGGCCGCGCGGACGAGCGCTGGGCCTTGGAAGGTCAGGTCGGAGGCGTAGTGCCAGACCTCGGAGTTGCGGATCTCCTGTGCCTGGCTCGCGTAGAGCGCCCGCGAGCCGGGCAGTGAGATGTCCATCAGCGCCATGACCTCGTTCCACTCATGGCGGATCCGGTCGGCGCGTTGCAGGGTGTCGTCGAGTGCGCGCAGCCGCAGCAGGTCGTCGCTGACCAGCCCCTCGACGTAGTCGGCACCGGTCGCGGCGGCCCGGACCTCGGCCAGCACCTCGGGGCCGTGGTCAAGGAACGTCTCGACGTGCTCCCACGCTGCGGCGTCCCGGGCCACCTTGCCGTCCGAGTAGCCCTCCTCATCGACCGGCCATCCCTCCAAGTCGCAGAAGGAGTCCGACACCGCGTCCCAGGCGTCCGACGCCTGTTCGATGCCCTCGGCTGCTGCTCGCAGGGCCTGGACGCGTGCTCGCCGCACGGCCTGTTCGTAGCGGGGGAGGAACTGCTGCCGCACGTGGGCTACGGCCTGTTCCGGGGAGAGGCCGACGGCGATGGCCGTCGGTGGTGGCGTGTTGTCGAGGTAGTGCAGATCGGTCGGGAGCGACGACGGGTGCAGGGCGCCGACGAGGAACTGGTCGGTGACGCCGGGGCGGGGCACAGCCACGAGTCGGGCATGGTCGGGCCCGGTGAGGATGGCCACCTCGTGCATCACGTACTGCTCGAACGCGGCGTCCAGCAGGCCCAGGTCCCAGACCTGTTCGCGCAGCCTGGTCTGGTCGCTGACCTGGTGGACCCGCGCGGTCCACCCGGGCAGCAGGCCCGGCACCGAGGAGGCGAATGCGTGCAGGTCGGATGTGGCCGACCATCCGCGCGGTACCTCCTGGCGGACGGTCGGCAGCGCTCGACCCGCAGGGTCGAACTCCATGCGGACGTACGGGCCGCTTCCTGCTTCTGGACCGGCAGGGTCGGAGGAATGCCGGAAGACACCGCCAGTGGAGGCCGACTGCCCGTCCGCGTCCGTGTGCTGGGAGACAATGATCAAGTCCCAGCCGCGATGACGGAGGTGGTTGTCGTCCGCCGGGCGGGCGGTGGAGAGGCTGCTCTGTTTGTAGCGTGCGAGCAGGGTCTCAAACGTTTCGATGTCGGTGGCGTTCAGCTCGGAGTGGTCGAGGTACGCGGGAGAGCGGCGAACTCCTTCATTCTCGGAGTAGGCTGGAGTGGGATAGCTCATCGGTCAACTCGCCTTTTAGTAAAGGGATTTGGGCCTAGGCGGCCATGCGGGCATCGGTGTCGAACAGTTCGCGCTCGGCGGGGTGGAGGATGTGCTGCGTGATGAAGGACCGCCCCGCGACCTTCCACAGCCCCCGGCCCTTGGTGAGCGCCGAAACGGCCTGGGTCTCGACTCCGGTCAAGCCGAGCAGCGAGGCGGCGGCGGCGAGTTGGTCGGGTTCCTGGCGGTAGATGATGCGGGTGGAGCAGTCGGCCAGCAGGCCCTCGGCCAGCACCCGGCCGCGCGAGCCGGCGTCACCCGCGCTGAGCAGGTCGGACAGGCGGTGGATGACCATCAGGTTGGCGATCCCCAAGCCGCGCGAGAGCTTCCACTGGCTCTGCATGCGCTCCAGGAGGCCGACGTGCCGCATCAGGCGCCATGCCTCGTCGTAGATCACCCAGCGTCGGCCGCCGTCCGGGTCGGCGAGGGCGGACTCCATCCAGGCGCTGGCGCAGGTCATCGCGAGGACCAGGGCGGTGTCGTCGCCCGAGCCGCCGAGGCGGGACAGGTCGATGGAGAGCATCGGTGTGGTCGGGTCGAATGTGACGGAGCTGGGGGCGTCGAACATGCCGCTCAAGTCGCCGTGCACCAGACGGCGCAGGGCGTGCGCGAGGTCCTGGGCGGCGGGCCCCATGTGGCCGCCCTGGTCGCCGAGGGCGCGGTCGAGGCGCTCGGGCGAGCCGAGGGTGTGGGCGATCTCGCCGAGCAGCGGCACCGTACCGCCGGCCTGAGCCTCGGCCACGACCTGGTCGAGCGCGAGGTCCAGCGCGGTGTGCTCCATCGGCAACAGGTCGCGCTTGAGCACGGTGCGGGCCAGGGCCGCCAGGAGCAGGAGGCGGCGCTTGCGGACTTCGGTCGACCAGTCGTCCTCGCTGACCGAGGCGGGTCGGGCCGGAGCGTCCAGGGGGTTCAGCCTGCCCGGGAGCCCCGGTCCCAGCGCGATGCTGTAGCCGCCGAGGGCCTGCGCGACGGCTGTCCACTCTCCCTTGGGATCGCAGGGGACGTAGACCCGGTAGCCGTGGGCGATCGACCTGGTGGCGATGGACTTGGCCAGCGCGGACTTGCCCATGCCGATGATCCCGGCCAGGACGGCGTTCGGATTGGTGAAGCCCTCGATCCGCCCGCTGCTGTACAGCGTGAACGGGTCGAAGCAGAACGCCGCCTCGGCGTGGACGTCGCGGCCGACGAAGATACCCTCCGCACCCAGGCCGCCCTCGGCGAGGAAGGGATAGGCCCCGGACACGGTGGCGGTGGTCATCCGGTGGGCGGGCAGGCTGAGCTTGCCGCCGCGCGCCGAGGAGGGGCCGGGGCGTCCCGACGGCGGGTAGGTCGGCCGTAGCTCCGGGTCGAGGGTGTCCTGGTCGCGGCGCTTGGGCGGGGCCCCAGCGAGGCGTGCCTGGCGGCGGGCCTGGGCGAAGTCGGTGCGGGCGGAACGCTGCTGGGCGCGTGATGCCTTGCGGGGGACGAACAGGGGGGAGGCGCTGGCGCGGGTGCGGGGCATGAACGTTTCTCCGGATGGAAGGCGAGGTCAGCGGCGGACGAGGCCGGTGAACGGGGTGTGCAGGTCGGTCGGGGTGGTGCGGCGGCGTACCAGGTGGGCGGCCCGCTGGTGGCGCTGGCAGATGGTCAGCTCGGGTGCGCCCTCGGGCAGGCCGGCCTGGCACGCCTCGCGTTCGGGGACTTCGCCGGAGTCGGGCCGGGGTGCCGCGTGGTAGGCGGCGTGGAGGTGGTCGGCGGCCTGCCAGATCCGGGTGCGGGCGGCGCGGAGCTGGTCGCCCTCGATCGGGATGAGCTGTCCGGTGCGGGCGGTATGGGCGTCGAGCAGGCCGTGCAGCGAGACGAGGTGGGCGTGCAGGGCGTCCAGCTCGGCGCGGGTGGTGACCAGCGGGCCGCCGGGGATGTTGAGCGCGCGGTGGAAATCGAGTGCGGCGGTGGCGAAGGGCACGAAGTCCTGCGCGGTCGGGCTGGCGGTGCGGGACATGGGGGTGCTCTTTCGGAAGGGGGGAGGGCCGGGATCAGGCGGCGAGGGCGAGCGGCATGGCGGCGGCGGTGAACGCCTCGGCCTGCTGCCAGGTGAGCGGCCGAAGGTCGAGCTGGGCGCCGACGGCTGCGGTCTCCACGACCGCGCAGGCGGACCGCAGTTCCTCCTCGGAGTCGGCCGAGACGGTCAGCAGTCCGGTCAGCGCGACGTCCGCGTGGCCCGCGATGAGCTGGCGCTCGCGGGACTTGATGTCCTGGTACTCGACCGAGTCCGCCTCGGAGTCGACCTGGCCGCGCCGGGCCCGCTCGGCGGCATCGGCGATCACGCTGGCCTTCTTGCGCTGGACGTCGCGCAGGGCCGCGTCCAGCCCCTTCGGCTCGTAGGAGAGCGACAGCGTGCGGCGGACCCCGGCGGTGAACAGGAGCTGGTGCAGGAAACCCGCCGACGTCTCGGTCCTGGGCCAGTTCTCGACCCAGTACGTGCAGTGGACGGCGGAGTCGGTCGCGATGTGGTCCGACTTCTCGACGACCACGACCGGGCCGGCAGCGGCAGGCTCCGACTCGGGCCGCCCCGAGGAGGACCAGCGGTCGAGGCCGGCCAGGGCCTTGGGGTCGTAGGCCGTGCGAACGACGGCCGCGATCTCGTGGGCGGTGAGCCAGCCGGTGGGGTTGAGCCCGGCCGTCCGCGCGGCCTGGTCGAACGTCGAGGTCAGCTGCGCCAGGACGCTGAAGGCTCCGGTGAGCCCGCCGCCGGCCTGGTTGATCAGGCGTCGCGCGGCCTTCGCGTCCAGCGACACCGCGACGTACGCCTCGTGGGGAGCCGCAGCCGGGCCCGCGCTGGCGATCAGCTCGCTGTAGATCGCGCCTGCCACCGGGGCGTCGGGCTGCCCGTGCTCCTCCCAGTACCGGCGAAGGGCGTCGCCGGAGTCGGGGACGGTGCGCTCGACCACCTGGACGCGGGCGACGTGGCCGGTGCGGGCGAGCGCCGCCAGAGCGCGTCCCCAGCCGTGGACGTTGGCGTTCTGGGTGCCCGGGTCCAGCAGCGCGTAGGCGCGGGAGGAGACCTTGACGACGGCGGTCAGTGTGCCGGTGTGGGGGTTGTGGACGGCGCCGTACCGGCGGTCGGGGGCGGTGACCACGCGCAGGCTGGCTGCGGTGCCGGGCAGGTGGAGCAGGCCCTCGCGGACCGGGCGGCGGGAGGGCCGCACCAGCCAGACCAGCTGGCCCCGCATCCGGCGCAGGACGTACCGGGTGACGATCGGGGCCCAGTCGGCCAGGGCCCGGCCCCGGTAGCGGACGAAGACGAACAGGGCGATGGCGGCCCACAGCGGGATGAGTTCGAGCGCGCCGGCCACGCCGCGGGTGAGGATCACGGCGAGCAGGAGCAGGCCGGTGAGGCTTGTGGCGATCAGCTGCGGGGCGGTCAGGCCGAGCAGGATGCCGCGCTTGCTGCGGTGGGGGAACTTGACGGTGGCCGGAGTGGCTTCGGCCTGGGGCTGGTCGGACATGGTGGTTCCAGAGTGTGGGAGCGGGCGAGGGGGGCGGGGCGCGCGGCGCTCTTCTGGAGCTCATCGCAGGACTCCGTTTCGGCTGGTCAGTGGCATGGTGGAAGGGGGGCGGGCTGCCGACCTCGGGAGGCAGCCCGCCCCGGTGGTGGTGGGTCAGGACCCCGATGGCGGCTGGTGGGGGAACACCCACCTCGTCGCAGGCGCAGAGCCGGTCGCCGACGGGCCGGTGGTCGGCGGCGGAGGTGCGGCAGGGCCGCTGCCTGCCGGGGCGGGTGTGGCAGGCGGCGTGGAACCGGCGTCGGCCATGTTGTTGCCGGGAGCCGACACGCTGGCGGCCTGGGCGGAACCGCCGTCGCTCCCAGGAGCACTCCCTTCGGAGTTGCTGCCGCGCCGGGTGATGAGCGCCGGGATGCCCGGTCGCTGGATCAGGGCCCTTCCCTTGTCGCCCGAGGCGTTCGGGTCCTCCCCGAAGCGGAAGCTGGTCTGCGGGCGCTCGGGACCGGGGTCGATCCCCTCCTTGCTGAGCCGGCCTCCGGAGGGGTCGATGCCGGAGGCAACCCCGTCGGCACCCATGCCCGGGACCTTGCTCGGCCCCTGGGGCGCGGGCGAGCCCGACCCCGCCTGCATCGCCAGGCTCCCCGCGGTCTTCGCAGCCCCGGTGGCGACCGCCACCCCGGCCACACCGGTACGGTGCAGGTCGTCCTGGCTGCCACCCTCGGTCGCCCAGTGGACGAACTTGTAGGTCGCGTAAGGGCACAACAAGATCAACACCATGATGGTCAGGCCCGCCAGCGCGTCGGAGAGCGCGGACATGCCGTCCTTGGAGTCGCTCTGCCCCATGGCCGAGACGCCGAGCAGGAACACGATCGTCATCAGCAGCTTGCTGACGACCAGGGTGGCGGTGGCCTCGATCCAGCCCCGGCGCCAGCGCTTGGCGACCTCCCAGCCGCCCCCGGCTCCGGCGAAGATCGCCAGGGTGACCAGGACGAGCACGCCGACCTTGCGGGCGACCATCACGCCCCAGTACATGAACGCGCCGATCGCGCAGCCCAGGGCCACCAGCGCCGGTATGGCCCAGCCGAGTTGGAACATTGGCCCCAGCTCGCTGACCTTGACGATCCGGCGCACGGCATCGCCGACTGAGGTGTTCGCGGCCTGGAACAAGCCGTTTGACAGCGCGTCCACCACGGTCACCGCCACGGCCGTGAAGCTGACCGCGCAGAACGAGAACAGCACGCCGGTCATCGTGCCCACCGCCGCCTGCGCCAGGGCGCGCTCATCGCGACGCCAGGCAGCGAGGATGAGCTGGAGGCAGAACGTGCCCACGGTCAGGACCAGGCCGATGGGCAGGATCAACTCGTAGTTGCTCCGGAACCAGGCGGCGTTCAGGTCGATGGTTGTGGTGGCGTTGACGGCCTTGGCAGCCAGGTCGGCGCCGCTGGACGCGAGGTCGCCCATCGACTCGGCGATCCACGCGCCGATCCCGTTGGTGACCGCTCCGGCCGGATTGTTGGCGAAGTCGACAGCGTCGCAGACACTGTTCATCAGGGGGAGGTCGCAGACTCCCATGAGGGGGCCTCCTTTCTGGAGCGGTGGTCAGGGCGCGACGGCCGGAAGGACTCCGGCCAGCGCGCAGGAATGGGAGGGCCGGCACTGGACGGCCAGGGTCATCGACATGCCCTGCTCGCCGCCCTTGGGCGCGCCGTTCCAGGCGATGGTCTGGTTGCCGGTCACGGTCACGGCGTAGACGTAGGCGTTGGTGATCGCGCCGGGGTCCGCCTGCAGGGCCTGGGTGAAGGACTGCGGGAAGTACGCCCCGGAGACCGTGGCGGTGGCGAACTGGCCCTGCTGGGCCATCTCGCGCCACACCTGGACCGAGGGAACCAGGGTGTCCACCGAGGCGGCGTCGGCGTACTGGGACTGAGGGGTGAGCCAGCGCCCGAGCGCGGTCAGCAACTGCGGCTGGGTGTAGGCCCGGGTGTCGTAGGACCACAGCGCCGCTGCCGCCGCCTTCGCGTAGGCGACCGGGTCACCGGTCGAAGGCGGTACGGGCAACGAGCCCTCGCCCCGGGACGAGGGCGAAGCCGAAGGAGGAGACGATGCTGCGGCGGAGGGAGACGGTGCGGGCGAACTCGACTGCGGGCTGGGAGCCTTGACTGCAGCGTGGGGGGCGCGGGTGAGGTAGGCGGCCAGGCCGGCGACAGCCAGCAGGATGGCCAGGACAGCGGTGCCGAGCAGCGCCCGGTGGCGCACGCGGGATGCGCCACCGGGGTTGCCGCTGCGGGACGCAGAGGCGAGGGAACGGTTCTGCATGATCAGTGGACCTGCGTCCCCAGTGCCGAGAAGAACTCGACCACGCCGTTGGCCGCACCGAGCAGCAGGGCCGCGCCGGCGGCGACCAGGACGCCCTTCTTGCCGTTGGCCTCGGCCTGGTGGCCGCCGGAGTGGTGGCCCCAGGCCCACACGCCTGCGCTGACCGCGAGTGCCCCGACCACGAGGATGATCGCGAAGAGGTTGATGCTGCCCATCACCTCCTTGAGGACCGCCAGGCCGGGAAGCCCGCCGTCGGACGGGGTGATGCCGGGGTTGTAGGCGAGCTGAACTGCCTGCTTGGCGAGAGACATTGAGAACTCCAGTTCGATTATGGGGTCGCAAAAGCGAGCCCGGGGGCATAGCGGGGATGGGAGGGAGAGGAGTGGGGAGCGCCGGTCAGACGACTCGGCGGGCCGCGACAAGCTGGGACTTCCAGGAGGCCAGGGTGTCGATCGAGACCACGGCACCCGTGTGCGGCGCGTTGATGATCAAGCCGGAGCCCATGTAGATACCGACGTGGCCGGGATTGGCGGCGGTCCCGTCCGAGCCGGCGGTGAAGACCAGGTCACCAGGCTGCAAGGCGTTCAGGGGAACCGCCGTCCCCTGGTCGACCTGGGTGAAGGTGGTGCGGGTCAGGCTCACCCCGGCGGCCCGGTAAGCCTGTTGCACCAGGGACGAGCAGTCGCACCGGCCCATCGGGTCCGCCCCGTGCGGGTCCGTGCAGGACCCGCCCCACTGGTACTGCGTGCCGAGTTGGCCCATTGCCCACCGGATCGCCGTCTGGATCTGCGGCGGCGCGCTGGTGGGGATGGTGTAGCCGTCCGGGACGCTGCCGGGAGGGATCGGCCCGAACCCGGAGCCATCACCGTCTGCTGAGCACCCTCCTGTGCCATCCGTCGGCGATGCGCCGGTTGACGGGGCGGGTGAACCGGATGCAGCGGGGCTCGGCGTCGCGCCGGCACCGGGCGACAGCAGCGGGGCGATGGCCTGCTGCAGAGCAGTCGCCAGCGGTTCCCACTTGGCGTAGGCACCCGGGTAACCCGACTTCTGGACCGCTTGGGCCGCCTGGGTGACGGTCATGGACTGCCACCCCGAGACCTGCAAAAGTGCCTGGTAGAACCGCGTACTGGCGTAGACCGGTTGCATGATCTGCTCGGCCGTCCCCCACCCCTGCGAGGGCCGCTGCTGGAACAACCCCAGGCTGTCACGGTCCCCGGAGTCCAGGTTGCGAAGCCCGCTCTCCTGCAGGGCGGTTGCCAGCGCCACCACCTGACCCCGGGCGGGGACGTGCATGGCGATGCCGGTGGCGGTGATGGTCTCGGCATTCGGGACCTGCTCCGTCGGGTCGTCCAGGCCGGGCACCGATACGGTTCCCTTGCCTCGGCCCGCCAGGATCGACTGCACCTGGGCGGCCACGGCTGCGGTATCCACAGCCTGTGGACTACCCGACGTGCAGGCGGCAGCAGCGATCCCGGACGAGGCGAACAGAATCGGGGCGGCCAGCAGCAGCGGGCCGGTGGCAGCCAGACCGACCACGGCACCGACGGTCTTCTTCATCGCTGTCGCCGTTCGCAGCGGCAGACGGCCTGGGCAGGCGATGGCGTCGGGGCAGGGCGTAGGTGTATCAGGACGTGCTGCATCGCAGCGTCTCCTCGGGGGTTCGTAGGAGGCGCGGTGCCGACCTCTCGTGCAAAGCCGTCGGCACCGCGCCGATGTGAATCCGCCTCTCAGGGCGGGCCCGCGTCAGGGGAGTTGGTAGCTCCCGGACACCGGTCTCGGGTCAAGCGCGGCAGCCAGCCGCGCTCGTAATCTCAGGCGGTACACCGGGTCTCCAAACGGCTTCGGGAACGAGGGGGCAAGGTGCCCTCCTTGCCCCCTCTTGGACGAGGCGGCACGGATCAGCACAGGTCAGCAGGGGTGGAGTTGGGCTCCGTCCCGGTGACATGGCGAGACAGTAGACCGGGATTCCGGCCGCACCAAACGGCTGCCGAACCGGAGCCCGGCGCGCGACACGGCCGGTTAGGTCCGGCCGGAAATCACGGCTAACGTCCGACGCAACCCCGCTCCGAACAGCCGCTGTTGAGTGCCGTCCGAAGCGGACCCAGTCCCGCCGTGCCCTGAAAGAGGCCCCGCACATGAGCTACACACTGCACCGAGGCGACGCCCTCACCGTGCTCAAGACCCTCCCTGACGAGAGCGTCAACGCCGTCATCACCGACCCCCCGTACAACTCCGGCGGACGCACCAGCTCGGACCGCACCGGCCGCACCGCCCGCGCCAAGTACGTCACCAGCGGATCCGCGCACGACCTGCAGAACTTCCCTGGCGAGAACCGCGACCAGCGCTCGTACCGCAGCTGGCTGACCGCCCTGCTCACCGAGGCGTACCGGGCATCGACCGAGCACGCGGTCGCCCTCGTCTTCTCGGACTGGCGCCAGGAGCCGACGACGTCCGACGCATTGCAGATGGCGGGCTGGACCTGGAGCGGCACGATCCCGTGGATCAAGCCCGCCAGCCGGCCCCGCAAGGGCGGCTTCAAGCAGTCGGCGGAGTTCATCACCTGGGGCGTCAAGGGCAGCCTGACTAAGGACCGGGAGCTGTACCTGCCGGGCCACTTCATCGCCTCCCAGCCCCGCAAGGACCGCGTGCACATCACCCAGAAGCCGGTCGAGATCATGCAGCAGCTCGTACAGATCTGCCCCGAGGGCGGCACCGTGCTCGACCCCTTCACCGGCAGCGGCTCCACGGGCGTCGCCGCCCTGCGCGAGGGCCGGAAGTTCGTGGGGGTCGAGCTGTCCTCGCACTACGCCGCCGTCGCCGAGCAACGACTCCAGGCAGAGCTGACGCAGGATGACTTCGTCCTGGCCGGACCGGAGGCGTGAGCATGAGACCGACCAGGCCGGGGCCGATGGACCGCAGACGCAAAAGGGCGGCTGGAGCATCGAGAAACCGATGCACCAGCCGCCCTTCCGCTTGCGTCAGGCCGCCTCGAACGCCCGCCGGATCAGCGGTCCCGCCTTCTCCAACGTCGCAGCCGAGGAGATACGCACCTCCAGGTCGCCCGTCCCGAGGTGGCCGATGCCGCGCATGTCACGGGAGAAGCCCTCCTCCAGCTCGACCGTGTCGGGGTCGAGTCTGAGATAGACCACGATCACCTCGTGCTTGGGACGGAAGATCACCGAGGCGAGGTTCACCATCCGCCGATAGGCGATGTAGTGCATGAGCGGGGCCACCTCGACCTCGCCCCACGCGGTCAGGGCCTCGTCCAACTCGCCGTACAGGTCGCGCAGGCAGGGCGGAACCTCGATCGGAGCAGTCCGGACCGACGTCTTCTCGTCCCGTGCGCCGGCACCCGCCGTCTCCTCCAGACCCCGTCGCTGACGCCGAGCGAGAGCGGGGCGGGCAAAGCCGGATACGGACTCGATCAGCATCAGGCCCAGCAGCCCGCCGTCGAAGACGCTGTAGCGAACCAGGTCGATCCGCTCGGGCAGGCGGTTCACCGCGACCCGATCGTGGTGCGAGAAGCTGGCCGCGATGCAGACCATCCGCGGGTTCCGCCAGTCGATCGCCTCGGCCGCCTCGGCACCCAGCTTCTCCTTCACCAGGGCCTCGAACTCGTGATGAGCCGAGTCCAGCCACGACAGGTAGGAGACAGCCTGCGACATGACCCCGCTGTCGGAGCCCTTCTTGTACTCGACGATCACCGGTGTGCCGTTCTCGTCGAGCCCGAGCGTGTCGATCCGCCCCCGGTGCCATGGTCCCGTTGGGTACTCCGAGGCCAGGAAGCGGATGCCGAGCATCGACTCCATCCCTGCCTCGACCCGACGCTGGAGTTCTACCTCCAGCGCTACGGTCGAGCCGCGAAGCTCGACGTCCCGGCCATGGGCGTCCTGCCGGAACAGCATCATGTCGGTCACCAGCGTCCCCCTCCCGCGATCACTACACGAGACCCAATCGCGAACGAACGGAAGGTATTCCGCTTCTCGGTGCCCGATTCCCCGCAGCGACTACGATCGGGCGACCAAGACGTCGACGGGCCGCCTCAATCTGCGGTCGTTTGAAAAGAAGGCGTGTGTCCTAATCGCCGAAGGCCGGTGGGCAGCTGCGGTTTCAGGCAGTCGGATCTGACGGTCGAAGCTCTGCCTCGTGGACCGTGTTCGCGAACGGCACCGTTTCCGACGTCTACATCGCGGCCCGGCCGATCGCAGGAAAGATCAAGGTCAGCCTCCACGAATTCTTGTTACGAGCTCCAAGGGGATCGGGAGGCTTTCGCTGCTGATTCTCGGATTCGCGACCGCTGCAAGGGTAGCGAACAGTTGGTGGTAGCGCCGAGGGTGCGGCAGCGAAGGGAGTGAGGGCTTCGGCGAGGGTGATGGGCGCGGCGGGGATGCCGCTGAGGGTGCCGGGGGTCCGCCTGACATGCGGCGGTTCAGCGACACCGTGGGGCGGGCGATGGCATGCCGGAATCGGAGGGAGAGGTACCGGCCTTCGCCCTGGGGTGGGCGCGCGCTGGTCATATCGCTGGCGAGCCTCGGACGGATCCTGGGGGTCAACGCCCATCGTGCCGGAAGCCAACCTGACGCCGCTGACAGGCATGCTCGTCACGCACCCGTCAGGCAGGTTCTGGTGGCCGCCTCTACCCGCTGGGCGAGCGCTTGGACCAGGGCCGGGTGGGTTCCCAGCGGACGTGCGGCGGCGTCCGCGCCGCAGTCGTTGATCCGGTCAGCGAAAAGGCCGGGAGCCAACAGCCAGGTGGCGACCGATACCCGCCGCGCTCCCCGGGAGCGGGCGTCCGCGACCGCCTCGGCGACGGTGGGTCGCGCGGACGCCGCCCAGCCTACGGACACTGCCGTGCCGAGGCGGCGCCCCAAGGTCTGGGCCAGTGCGGCGACCTCCGCTCGGGCGGCTGGGTCGCGGGAGCCGGCCGCCCCCAGGACGACAGAGTCGCCGGGCCCCGCACCGGCCTCGGCGAGCCGGTCCGTCAACGCGGTAAGGAGAGTCGAAGCCGGGCCCGGTGGCGGGGTGACCACCGTGTCGGTGCGGCCGGAGCCCAGGATCTGGGCCGGGATGTCGGTGTGGACGTGATGGCCGCTGGACAGGAAGGCCGGCACCAGGACCGGGGTACGGTCGGCCGGTGTGCTCCTGAGCACGTCAGCGACGGTGGGGCCGTGGACATCCGCGTAGGCGGGGTGCACTGGCAATCCGAGCTGGTCGGCGAGGGCGAAGGCCAGGTCCTGCGCCACCGCGGTCCCTGCTGGGTTGCGGGTTCCGTGAACAGCGAGGACCACGGTGATCGGCGACGGCATGAGGCAGGTCCTCCCATGGGCGGTGTGCGGTGGGCGTGGCGGGTCACTTCTGCGCGGCCGGGCCACGCCCGCGCAGGTAGACGCCCCAGGTCAGGGAGAGGCACAGACCGTAGTAGCCGAGGAAGGCCAGGTAGGCGGCGTTGCCGTTGTGGGCGTTGAGGAAGGACTGGCGGATGGCGAGGTTGACCAGGACGCCGCCGAAGGCGCCGATCGCTCCGGCGACGCCGATCAGTGAGGTGGCCTGGCGTTGGGAGGCCTGCTCGGCCTCGGCCTGGCCTACGCCGGCCAGCACCGCGGCACGGGCTTTGGTTTGGAAGACGGCTGGGATCATCTTGTAGGTGGAGCCGTTGCCGATCCCGCTGAACACGAACAGGGCGATGAAGCCGGTCAGGAACAACGGCAGCGAGTGCTGCCCGGAGGCGATCAGGACCGTGCCCGCGCCCAGGGCCATCGCGGCGAAGTTCCAGCAGGTCACCCGGGGTCCGCCCCAGCGGTCGGCCATCCTGCCGCCGATCGGGCGTACCAGTGAGCCAAGGAGCGGGCCGAGGAAGGTCAGGTAGGCCGCCTTGAGGGGGGTGTCGAACTGGGCGTGGAACTGCACCTGCAGGACCTGGCCGAAGGCGAAGCCGAAGCCGATGAAGGAGCCGAAGGTACCGATGTACAGCGCGGACATCACCCAGGTGTGCGGTTCACGGCAGATGTCGCGCAGAGCGTGCCGCCGGTCTCCGGGGGCGTCGAGGTTGTCCATCCGAAGGGCGGCGCCGAGCGTCACCAGGACGATCAGTGGCACGTAGACCAGGGGCAGCAGTCGCGGGT
The DNA here is from genome assembly GCF_014084105.1 of Streptacidiphilus sp. P02-A3a. Lineage (GTDB taxonomy): Bacteria > Actinomycetota > Actinomycetes > Streptomycetales > Streptomycetaceae > Streptacidiphilus. Next base: position 636,712 of record NZ_CP048289.1, read on the forward strand.
GGGTGGCGCCCGCGGTGGCCAGGATTAGCAGGCCGACGAGTTGCACGGCTGCGACGCCGATGTTGCCGCCGCCCGCGTTGATGCCCAGTGCCCAGCCCTTGAGGCGTTGTGGGTAGAAGGCGTTGATGTTCGCCATGGAGGAGGCGAAGTTGCCGCCGCCGACTCCGGCCACGGCGGCCAGCGCCAGCAGGGCGGTGTAGGAGATGCCGGGCCTCAGCAGGGTGCCGGCCAGCACTGTGGGGATCAGCAGCAGCAATGCGCTGGCGATGGTCCAGTTGCGTCCGCCGAAGCGGGCCACAGCGGTGGTGTAGGGCAGCCGCAGCAGCGATCCTGCGGCTGTGGGGACGGCGGTGAGGACGAACTTCCCGGCTGTGTCGATGTGGTACTGGGGTCCCAGGAAGAGCACCAGGACCGACCACAGGCTCCAGACGGAGAATCCGATGTGTTCGGACAGTACGGAGAAGAGCAGATTGCGCCGGGCCACCGCAGCGCCTGTGTGCTCCCAGAACTGCGGTTCCTCGGGGTGCCATTCGGCGATCCGGCGGGACCGGAGCCGGGGCGGGGCCTTGGTGGTGGCGGTGTGCGGGTCATGGACTGTCGCGCTCATGGTTGCCTGCCTTCGGCGGAGGGTTGCGGCGGCTGCTGACTGGTCCCCGACCCTAGGGAGCAGAGGTTTCACGGTCTGCTTCGCGCGAACACCGCAGCGCTACGGCTCACGCACACCGGCCGCCGACCCGTGTGAGAGCAGCGGCCGGATGGTGTCGGGAGCCGGGCTGAGGTGGCATCGGGGTTCAGGGTTGCAGTCGGATCGGCCAGGTCCGCAGGTGGCTGCTGTTGCCGTCTGGTGCGGTGTCCTCGTCCAGGCAGGTGCCGTCGCGCAGGTCGAATGCCTGCTTGTACATCGGGGAGATCAGGACCGGCACCTGGCCGCGGGTGCCGAGCAGGCCACGGGCCAGGACGTAGGCGCCGCTGAAGGGGTCGCGGTTGTCCAGGGCGTAGAGCTGTCCTGCGCGGTCGCGGAAGGCTGCGACCTGTTGTCCGTCGACCAGCAGGGCTGTGCCGCGTCCGGGCGTCAGATCGGCCAGAGCGCACACCGGGGTCCAGTTCCTGCCGTCGTGGATCTCGACCTGGGAGGTCAGCGACTGCTGGTGGGAGGGCTGGTGGGTGGACTGGTCGACGGGCTGCTGAACGGTGGGCTGTTCGGTGAGTGTCAGCGTCATCGGGTGCGTACCTCCAGGGAAGGGCCGGCGATCAGGGGCGCGGGCGCCGCCGGCAGGGTGCGGCCGTCCTCGTCGGGGCGGGCGGGGCGGATCTGGTCGCGCTCGGGGACGAAGCGCACGGTGGGGTCGGGGGTGCCGGGGGCGTTGGTGAAGGAGACGAAGCGGCGCATTCGCTCCGGGTCGGCCAGGGTGGCGGCCCATTCGTCCTGGTAGGTGGCGACGTGGCGGGCCATCAGGTCGTCGAGGTCGGCGCAGATGCCGAGTGAGTCGTCGAGCAGGACGGCGCGTAGGTGGTCCAGGCCGCCTTCGAGGCGGTCCAGCCAGGGGGCGGTGCGCTCCAGTCGGTCGGCGGTGCGGATGTAGAACATCAGGTAGCGGTCGATGGTGCGGATCAGGGTGTCGTGGTCCAGGTCCTTGGCGAACAGGTCGGCGTGGCGCGGGGTCATGCCGCCGTTGCCGCCGAGGTAGAGGTTCCAGCCCTCGGCGGTGGCGATGACGCCGAAGTCCTTGCTCTGTGCTTCCGCGCATTCCCGTGCGCAGCCGGAGACCGCGGACTTGATCTTGTGTGGGGCGCGCAGGCCCCGGTAGCGCAGTTCGAGTTCGATGGCGAGTGCGACGGAGTCCTGGACGCCGTAGCGGCACCAGGTCTGGCCGACGCAGGATTTGACGGTGCGTAGGGCTTTTCCGTAGGCATGGCCCGATTCGAACCCGGCGTCGACCAGGCGTCGCCAGATCAGGGGGAGCTGGTCGACTCGGGCTCCGAAGAGGTCGATCCGCTGGCCGCCGGTGATCTTGGTGTAGAGGCCGAAGTCGCGGGCGATCTCGCCGATGGTGATCAGGCCGGCGGGGGTGATCTCGCCGCCGGGGATGCGGGGTACGACCGAGTAGGAGCCGTTGCGCTGGAGGTTGGCGAGGTGGTGGTCGTTGGTGTCCTGCAGCGCGGCCTGTTCGCCGTCCAGGATGTGGCCGTGGTCCAGGCTGGCCAGGATGGAGGCGGCCGCGGGCTTGCAGATCTCGCAGCCCTCGCCGGTGCCGTGCTCCTCCAGTAGCCGCGAGAAGCTGTTGATGCCCTTGACCCGGACGATCTCGTAGAGCTCGGCGCGGGTGTGGGCGAAGTGCTCGCACAGGCCGCGGGCGACCTCGGCCCCGGATGCCTCCAGTTCCTCCTTGAGGATGCCCTCAACCAGCTTGATGCAGCTGCCGCAGTCGGTACCGGCCTTGGTGCACTTCTTGACCTGCGGCAGGGTGTCGCAGCCTCCGTCGCGGACGGCGGCTGCGATGGTGCCCTTGTCGACGTTGTGGCAGGAGCAGACCACGGCGTCGTCGGGCAGGGTCAGCGGGCCCACGGGCACGCCGAGTCCGGCGGGCAGCACGAGTTGTTCGGGCGAGGCAGGCAGGGGTGCTCCGCTGACGGCCAGTGGCCGCAGGGTGGCGTACGACTCGGTGTCGCCGACCAGGACCCCGCCGAGCAGTCGGCCCTGCGGGTCGATCACCAGCTTGCGGTAGACCCCCGTGCGGCTGCTGCTGTAGACCACGTCCACCGCGCCCTCGGCTGCGCCGTGGGCGTCGCCGAAGCTGGCAACGTCCACGCCCAGCAGCTTGAGTTTGGTGGAGGTGTCCGCGCCGGTGAAACTGCCGGGACCGCCGGCCAGGTGGCGGGCGGCGGCTGTGGCCATCGCGTAGCCGGGGGCGACCAGGCCGTAGACCCGGCCGTCCGCAGCCAACGCGCACTCACCGATCGCCCAGATCCGCGGGTCAGCGGTACGGCACTGCTCATCGACGATGATGCCGCCGCGTTCGCCGACCGGCAGGCCGCAGTCGCGGGCGAGCTGGTCGCGGGGGCGGATCCCGGCGGAGAAGATCACCAGGTCGACGCCCAGGACGGTGCCGTCGGAGAGCGTCATGGTGCGGACATGGCCGTCCGCGTCGGTGTCGACGCGCTGCGTCGCGGCTCCAGTGTGAACAGTGACGTCCAGTTGCTCGATTTTGCGGCGCAGCACCTCGCCGCCGCCGTGGTCGATCTGCAGGGCCATCAGCCGGGTGGCGAACTCCACCACATGGGTCCGCAGGCCCAGTGTCCGCAGCGCGCCTGCGGCCTCCAGGCCGAGCAGTCCGCCGCCGACGACCACGCCGACACTGGCGTCGGTGGCGTGGTCGCGGATGGCCTCCAGGTCCTCGATGGTGCGGTACACGTGGCAGCCCGGTGCGTCGTGCCCGGGGATGGGCGGGACGAACGGGTAGGAGCCGGTGGCCAGGACCAGGGCGTCGTAGGCGAGGGTGCGGCCGGAGCGGGCGGTGACGGTGCGGGCGGCGCGGTCGACGGTGACCGCCGGGTCGCCCAGGCACAGCTCGATGCTGTGCCCAGCGCTGCGGAGCCGGTCCAGGAACTCGGGCGGGCACAGCGTGAGCTGCTCGGCGGTGGTGCCGGAGAACCAGGAGGTCAGGTGCACCCGGTCGTAGGCGGGACGTGGTTCCTCGGCCAGGACGGTGATCCGCCACGGGGTGGCCGGGCTGTGCTCGACCAGCGATTCCAGGAAGCGTTGGCCGACCATGCCGTGGCCGACCAGGACCAGCTGCTGAGGTGTCACGGACGGGCTCCTTCGATGGTCGGCAGGGACCGGGGTTCGGGCGCGGCCGGGCGGGTCCTGGGCGGGGCGGGAGTACGAGCCATGCCCTGAGCGTCGAGGGGGCGGGTTTCCGGTCCGGGTCGCCCGTGTTGCCACCGCGGTACGGGTGTCTCACTCGAAGTCCCACTGAGGGTGACCCGGACGACATCTCCCGTACTCCTGGCGGCCGTGCGCTAACGACGCCGTGACCACCACGCAACCGGGGTGAAACGCCGCTGCCGGAGCCTTCAGCTCATGGCAACTGGTCGCATGTCCGACACCGGCCCGCCCGCGCGCCCCGGCCCGGCGGCTCCGGCCGCCGATCCGTCGGCGGCTCCGCCGGTGGGGTCGCTCACGGGTCCGCTGGCAGGGTTCACGGTCGGGGTGACCGCTGCGCGCCGCCGCGACGAGCTCTCCGCGCTGCTCAAACGCCGCGGCGCGCGGGTGGTGGAGGCGCCGACGGTGCGGATCGTGCCGCTCGACGACGACAGCGCGCTGCGCCGGGCCACCGAGCGCTGCCTGGTGGCCCCGCTGGACTACGTGGTGGCCACCACCGGGGTGGGCTGGCGCGGCTGGATGAGTGCCGCCGACGGCTGGGGCCTGGGACGACGCCTGGCCGACGTCTGCCGGGACGCCGTGGTGGTCAGCCGCGGACCCAAGGCGACCGGGGCGGTGCGGGCCAGCGGCCTGGGCGAGACCTTCTCACCACTCAGCGAGGCCAACGAAGAACTGCTCACCTGGCTGCTCGCCCGAAACCTGCGCGACCGGCGGATCGCCGTACAGGAGCACGGCGCACCGCTGGACGGGTTCGCCGCCGCGCTTCGTGAACGCGGCGCGGAGGTGATCGTGGTGCCGGTCTACCGCTGGGGACCGCCCGAGGACCCGGCCGCGGTGCGGCGCCTGGTCGAGCAGACCGTGCGCCGGGAGGTCCAGGCCATCGCCTTCACCAGCGCCCCGGCCATCACCGGCTTCCTCGACGCCGCCCGGACGCTGGACCTGCACGCCGAGGTGGTGACCGCGCTGCGGGCCGGCGCGACGGGCGGCGGCGTGCTGCCGGTCTGTGTCGGCCCGGTCTGCGCCAGGCCGCTGGAGGAGCACGGCATCGTGCCCACCTGCCCCGACCGCGGCAGGCTCGGCTCACTGGTGCGCACCATCGTCGAGACATTGCCGACCGGGAACCGGGAACTGCGCCTGGGCGAAACCCGGTTGGTGCTCCAGGGGAACGCTCTCCTGGTCGCCGGGGAGTGCCTGTGGCTGTCCCCCACCCAGAGCGCGCTGCTGCGGGCTCTGTCCGACCGGCCCGGACATGTGCTCAGCCGGGCCGAACTGCTGCAACGCGTCTGGGTCGGCAGCAGCGCCGACGAACACGCGGTGGAAGCCGCGATAGCCCGCCTGCGGACAGTGCTGGGTCCGCACGCCGGTCTGGTCCGCACCGTGCTCAAACGCGGCTACCGCCTGGCCGCCACGCCCTGACCCCACCCGGCCGACACGTCCCGGCAGGAACGGCCGCCGGGCGGATCACGCGCCGATGGCGGTCCGGTGAGCCGGACGTAACCACCGGCGACCGGCTCACGTGACCCCGGCGCAACGGACGGTTCCTAGGGTGCGGTGCGAAGCACTGGCCCACCTGATCTGGAAGGGGCACCCGTGACGGCATCGGCTCCCCAGGCCGCCACCACCGCGGTGAAGACCGTCTGCTCGTACTGCGGAGTGGGCTGCGGGATCGTCCTCGACGTCAGCACCGACCCGTCCACCGGCCGGCGCACAGCGACCAGGGCTTCGGGCGACAAGTCGCATCCGGCGAACTTCGGACGGCTCTGCACCAAGGGCGCGACCAGCGCCGACCTGCTCGCCGCCGACGACCGGCTGACCACCGCGCTGGTGCGCGGCGAACGGGGCGCGGAGCCCGAGGCCGCCGACCTCGACGCGGCGATCACCGCGACCGCGCGCCGGCTGCGGGAGATCCTCGACACCCATGGGCCGGACGCGCTGGCGTTCTACGTCTCCGGCCAGATGACGCTGGAGGCGCAGTACCTCGCCAACAAGCTGGCCAAGGGCTTCGTCGGGACCAGCCAGATCGAGTCCAACTCCCGGCTGTGCATGGCCAGCGCGGGCAGCGGTTACAAGCTCTCGCTGGGCGCCGACGGCCCGCCGGGCTCGTACCAGGACTTCGAGCACGCGGACGTCTTCTTCGTCATCGGCGCCAACATGGCCGACTGCCATCCAATCCTGTTCCTGCGGATGATGGAGCGGGTCAAGGCGGGCGCCAAACTGATCGTGGTCGATCCCCGGCGCAGCGCCACCGCTGCCAAGGCCGATCTGTTCCTGCAGATCCGGCCGGGCACCGACCTCGCCCTGCTGAACGGGCTGCTGCACCTGCTGGTGCAGGATGGCCGCACCGATGCGGCGTTCATTGCCGAGTTCACCGAGGGCTGGGAGGCGATGCCCGAGTTCCTGGCGGACTACCCGCCGCAGCGCGTCGCTGAGATCACTGGCATCCCCGAGGCTGACATCCGCCTCGCCGCGCAGTGGATCGGCTCGGCTGCCGAGTGGATGAGCTGCTGGACCATGGGCCTGAACCAGAGCACGCACGGGACCTGGAACACCAACGCCCTGTGCAATCTGCACCTGGCCACCGGCGCGATCTGCCGCCCGGGCAGCGGCCCGTTCTCGCTGACCGGCCAGCCCAACGCGATGGGCGGACGCGAGATGGGCTACATGGGACCCGGGCTGCCGGGTCAGCGCTCCGCCCTGGTCGCGCAGGACCGCGCGTTCACCGAGCAACTGTGGGGCCTGCCGCCCGGTACCCTGCGGGCCGAGGCCGGTCAGGGCACCGTCGACCTGTTCTCGCGGATGGCCGCGGGCGAGATCAGGGCCTGCTGGATCATCTGCACCAACCCGGTGGCCTCGGTCGCCAACCGCAAGACCGTCATCGCCGCTCTTGAGGCCGCCGAGTTCGTGGTCACCCAGGACGTCTTCGCCCAGACCGAGACCAACGCCTACGCCGACGTGGTGCTGCCGGCCACCTTGTGGGCCGAGGCCGAAGGCGTGATGGTCAACTCCGAACGCAACCTCACCCTGCTGCGGCAGGCCGTGGACCCGCCCGGCCAAGCGCTGCCCGACTGGCAGCTCATCGCCAGGATCGCCAGCGAAATGGGCTTCGCGGACGCCTTCGACTACAGCTGCGCCGAGGAGGTCTTCGAGGAGATGAAACGGGCGTGGAACCCGAAGACCGGCTACGACCTGCGCGGCGTGACCTACCAGCGGCTGCGGGACACCCCCGTGCAGTGGCCCAGCGCCACGACCGACGGCAGCGACCGCAACCCGATCCGCTACCTCAACGACGGCACCCACCAAGTCCTGGTCGAGCGAGCCGACGGCAGCCGACCCCGGCTGGCCTTCCCCACCGCCAGTGGACGGGCGGTGTTCTTCGCCCGCCCGCACCTGCCAGCCGCCGAACTCCCCGACGACGCTTTCCCCTATGTGCTCAACACCGGGCGGCTGCAGCACCAGTGGCACACGCTGACCAAGACCGGGAAGGTCTCCAAACTCAACAGGCTCAACCCCGGCCCCTTCGTGGAGATCCACCCGGACGACGCGCTGCGGTCGGGCATCGCCGAGGGCGATCAGGTCGAGGTCTGCTCGCGGCGCGGCAGGGCCGTGCTGCCCGCCGTGGTCACCGACCGGGTCCGGCCGGGCAACTGCTTCGCGCCGTTCCACTGGAACGACCTCTTCGGCGAGTACCTCAGCCTGAACGCGGTCACCAACGACGCCGTCGACCCGATCTCCTACCAACCCGAATTCAAGTTCTGCGCGGTGAAGTTGACCAAGGTGTCGAGCAAGGTGACGTCGACCGAGCCCGCGCCCGCCACCGGTGCTCCGGCTCCGGCCGAGGGCGAGCGGAGCAACGAGCTGGTCACCACGCTGGGCAGGCTGCTGGGGGTGGACCCGGTCGCAGCACCGGTCTTCCCCACCGAGGAACGGCTCTACCTGTCGGGGTTCCTCGCTGGTCTCGGCGGCGGGCAGCGTCCCGGCGGCGCGGCGACCGTCCCCGTGCCGGTGCTCCCGGCGCTGGCGCCGCTCGCGCCAGACCGGGCCCGGTGGGTCAACGGCCTGCTGGCCGGCATGTTCTCGCGCACCGAGGCGAACCCAGCCGCGCCACCGCCAGCCCACTCAATCCCGGCGTCCGCTACCGACCCGCAGCCGCAGCCCCAACCCCAACCCCAACATCGGGAGGTGGTGGTGCTGTGGGCGTCGCAGACGGGCAACGCCGAGGACGCCGCAGCCGCCAGCGTCCGGCGGCTGTCCGAGGCCGGCTGGCTCCCTCGCCAGCTCAGCATGGACGACTGCACCCCGGACACGCTGTCGCCCGGCGCCGTCGTACTGGTCATCACCAGCACCTTCGGCGACGGCGAGGCCCCCGACAACGGAACCGCCTTCTGGCAGGCCCTTGAGCGCAGCGACGACACCTGGGCCCAGCTGAGCGGCCTGCGGTACGCCGTGCTGGCCCTCGGCGACTCCAGCTACGACGACTTCTGCGCCCACGGTCGCCGCATCGACCAGCGCCTGCACGACCTGGGCGCCACCCGGCTGACCCCGCGCATCGACTGCGAACCCGACTACCAGCAGGCCGCTGACCAGTGGCTGGACCAGGTCCTGACCGCACTGGCCGCCACCGGTACTGCTGCCCAGCCGCCGACGGCAGTCCCTGCAGGGGTCCGCGGGACAGCGGCCCCGCTCAAGCACGAGACCGGGTACTCGAAGGTGTCTCCCTTCGCCGCACTGCTGGTCGGCAACCGGCTGCTCAACCTCCCCGGATCGGCCAAGGAGGTCCGCCAGTTCACCTTCGACACCCACGGCGGCGACCGCGGCCACCTCGCCTACCAGGCCGGCGACGCCCTGGGCGTCTGGCCCGCCAACTCCGCCGACCTGGTGGCGCAGTGGCTGGCCGCCACCGAGCTTGACCCCACCGAACCCGTCCCGCTCGCCAACCTGGGCGAGGTCCCGCTTGGAGAGGCCCTGCGGACCCGCCTGGAGATCGCCCGGATCACACCCGACCTGCTCCGCTTCCTGGCCGACCGCACCGCGGACCGGGACCTCAAGCAACTGCTGCGGCCGGACAACAAGGGCGAACTGGCCAAATGGAGTTGGCGACGCCAAGCGGTCGACGTCATCGCCGCCCACCCGGTCCGGGCCACCGCCGCCGAATGGGCGGCCGTACTCAAACCCCTGCAACCACGGCTGTACTCCATCTCCTCCAGCCCGCTGGCCCACCCCGGCCAGGTCCAGCTCACCGTTTCGGTCGTCCGCTACAACAACGACCGCGGCGTCCCGCGCACCGGAGTGTGCTCCGCCTACCTCGCGGACGACGCCGACAACGGCCCCGTCCCCGTCTTCGTCCAGCGCTCCCCACACTTCCGCCCTCCGGCCGACCCCAGGACGCCGATGGTGATGATCGGCCCCGGCACCGGAGTAGCGCCCTTCCTCGGCTTCCTGGAGGAACGTCAGGCCCGTGGGGACACCGGCCGCAACTGGCTGTTCTTCGGCGAGCAACGGCAGGCGACCGACTTCTACTACCGCGAGGAACTCACCGCCTTCCACCGCTCGGGCCACCTCGACCGTCTCGACCTGGCCTTCTCCCGCGACCAACGAGCCAAGATCTACGTCCAGGACCGGATGCGCGAAGCCGGCCACCGGCTGTGGGACTGGTTGAACAACGGCGCGCACCTGTATGTCTGCGGTGATGCCACCCGCATGGCCAAGGACGTCGACCGGACCCTGCGCGACATCGCGGTCACCCACGGCGGCCTCGACGAGGAGCAGGCCGAGGCGTACGTCCGACAGCTGGCCACCGACCGGCGCTACGTCCGCGACGTCTACTGACAACCGGTACCCCTGCCCGGTTCACCGGGCGGCGGTGGCGCCCGGGCCTGTCAGTCCGTCGGCAGCCGCTCACCGCAGCGGCTGCAGTAAGCCGGGGAGGCTCCGTCGGGGACCGCGCCGCAGCCGGGGCAGATCAGATGCAGCCAGCAGGTGGCCTCACCGGCCTCCTCCATCGGCTCAGCCTCCCGGATGCCCTGGACGGCCAGGCCGGGACGCCGTCGGTGGACAGTGAGGTAGACCAGCCCGTCGGACCCGGCACGCAGACCGCGCCGGGACCCACTCGGCAGCCATGCGAGCGAACCGACACCCAGCGGCAGTACCCGCTCCACGTCCAGCAAGGCCCCGTTGCCCGCGACGACGAGCAGCATCACGTCCAGGTCGTTCTCCTGGTGCTCACCCACATCGGCACCGGCCGGCAGCCGGATCAGGTTCGCGTCCAGTTGCCGTGCGGGCTCGGAGAGCCGCCAAAGCGCGCCGCGTTGCTCAGGGGAAGCCTCGGCGACGCACTCGGCCAGTTCCGCCAGCAGACGCACCGTGCTCCTGGAGGCCATCGTCTCTCCCTCTGATTTCATCCTGGCGCCGTCTTCGTCGGCCTTTCGCAAGCCCTGCCCCCGCTTGCCGGGGGAAGTCTGCACCTGCGTCGGCGGCGCGCTCGACCAGGGTAGGCGGTGGCGGTAAGCAAGCGAGGTGCGCTGCCAGCGAGGGCGCGGGTCGGGTCGGGTCGGGTCGGGTCGGCCACGGTGCTGTGCGTGGCCGACCGAGTGATGTGCTCACGCAGGCGGCGGGTGGTAACGGACCGGTCGCCAGAGAGCGTCCAAGGGTGTGGGCTGGGAGCAGCGCAGCGATCGAGGAGGCACATTATGCAGTCCGACCCCGGGTTCCGTGTGCGCCGTGTCTACGACCCGCCGGAGCCTGCTGACGGGCTGCGGGTGCTGGTCGACCGGCTGTGGCCGCGCGGGCTGTCGAAGGAACGGGCAGCGGTGGACGAATGGCTCAAGGACGTCACGCCGTCGGGCGGGCTGCGTGCCGCCTACCACGCAGGCCAGGTGGACTTCGCCACCTTCCGGGTCCGCTACCGGGCGGAGCTGGCCGGGCCCGACCACGCGGCAGCGGTCAGCCACTTGCTCGACCTGGCCCGCACCTGCACGGTCACCCTGGTTACCGCCGTGAAGGACCCGCAGCGCAGCCATGTGTCTGTGCTCGTCGACCACCTGAAGCGGCAACGGCCTGTGTGAGCGCGGCGACTGGTGCACGGGGTTTCAGTGGGGGCGCGGTACGGGGCGGTCGGCGGCGGTCAGAGCGTGGGGGCGCTCGGTGAAGTCGCGGATGTGGGTGACATGGTCACCGGCAAGACGGAAGAGGCGGTACACCAGGGTGGGCGCTGCGGCGGGATCGGTCGGGTCGCTGATCCGCAGGGCCAGGACGACGGCGTCGGGGTAGGTGAAGGTCTCCTCGACCCGAGTGCGGATGCCACGGGCGCGGCGGTCGTCGTACCAGGACAGCGCCTGGTCGCGGCCCTGGGTCGCGGGCTCGGCGGGGCCGGCGGGGTGGAACCGGACGTCGGGATGGAACAGGGCGGCGAGTTGTCGAGTGTCGCCGCTGTTCAGGGCGGTGCGCAGCAATGCGGCGGCGGTCGGGCGGTCGGGCATAGACCTTCTCCTTGGCGGGCGAGCGTGGGTGTGTGCTTGGGACGGTGCCCGGGCGCGTGGCGGCAGAGCAGGCGGCTATTCCGTGCTCGCTGCTCCGGCGGCGACGGCTGTGACGGCGGGGCTGGGTGCCGGAGCCGGGGTGGGGGTCCGCTGGAACAGGATGCGTTGGCGGTGGTGCTCCTCGGTGAGGTCGTGCAGGCGGGCGTGTAGCAGGTCGGGCAGGGTGATCACGCCGGCTAGGCGGCCGTTGCCGGGGTCGATGACCGGTGCGCTGGTCAGTGAGGTCTCGGCGAACAGGTAGGCGATCTGGCGCAGGGTGTGGTCGGTGTGCACGACCAGGCGGCAGGGCTCGGCGGCGTCGGCCACGGTGCCGTTCGCAGTGGCTCGGGAGGTGTGGTCGCGCAGGCGGCGACGGGTGGTGATGCCGGACACGGTGCCGTCGGCGCCGGTCACAGGTATCAGACGGGGAATGTCCGCTAGGTCGGCGAGGGTGTCGGTCAGCTGCTGGTCGAGCCGGGTGCGGCTGTCCAGGGCGTGCGGGCAGGGGTGCATGACCTCGTGGGCGAAGAAGGTCTCCAGGGGGTCGGTGGAGTACTCGCGGGTCAGGTGCAGGCCGCGGCGGGCGATCTTCTCGGTCAGCACCGAGCGCTTGAGGACCAGCGCGGACAGCGCGTAGGCAGCGGTGGAGGCCACCAGCAGCGGCAGCAGTGCGCCCCAGGCGTGGGTGAGCTCCAGAGTGAAGACCACACCGGTCAGTGGCGAGCGCATGACGCCGCCGACCACGGCGGCCAGCCCGCACATGGCCCAGAAGCCGGGGATGACGTGCGGGAAGAGCATGCCCTCCCAAGCGCCGAGCGCACCGCCGATCATGAACACCGGAGCCAGCACACCGCCGGAGGTGCCCGATCCCAGGGACAGCGACCAGATAAGGGTCTTGACCACGAGGATGCCGATGATCAGGGACAGCGTGGCGCGACCGGTCAGGAGCTGGTCGATGACGTCGTAGCCGACCCCCAGGGCGCGCGGTTCGATCAGGCCGCCGAGTCCGATGATCGCGCCGCCGATCGCGGGCCACCACATCCAGTGGAAGGGCAGCTTGGCGAAAGCGTCCTCGGCGCGGTAGACCAGCCAGGTCGCGCCCACCGCCAGCGCGCCGCCGGTCAGCCCGCACACCACGGCCAGGGCCTCGTCCGGCGCGGTCAGGTGCAGGCCGGTCGCATCGACCGGGAAGACGGGGGCGGTGCCCAGCAGGAACCCCCGGCTCACGGTGGCCACGGCCACCGAGGCGGCCACGGGCACGAAACTGCGCGGACGCCACTCGAACAGCAGCAGTTCGACCGCGAGCAGGACGGCTGCCAGCGGGGAGTTGAAGGTGGCGGCCATGCCGGCGGCGGCGCCGGAGACCAGCAGGGTCTTGCGTTCGTCGGCGGACAGCCGCAGCAGCTGCGCGAGCATGGAGCCGATCGCGCCGCCGGTCATGATGATCGGGCCCTCGGCGCCGAACGGGCCGCCGGTTCCGATGCTGATGGCGGCCGAAATCGGCTTGAGCAGGGCGACCTTGGGGGCGATCCGGCTGCCGCCGGTCAGGATGGACTCGATGGCCTCGGGCATGCCGTGGCCGCGTATCTTCTCCGACCCGTAGCGCGCCATCAGTCCGACCACCAGCCCGCCCAGCACCGGCGCGCACAGGACCAGCCACCAGGGGTGGTGCACCAGTCCCGGGGCCACCAGGGAGACGTTCCAGCGCTGGTAGAAGACCAGGTTGGTGACCAGGCCGATCAGCCGCAGCAGCGCCAGCGCCGCCAGCGCGCCCACACCGCCGACCGCCAGCGCCAGCCCGGTGATCATCAGCATCCTGGGGCGGACGGTGAAGTCGCCCAGGTGCGCGGCGGCATGGCCCCTCTTCGCGCTCACAGCAGCACCGGGCCGTGCAGCTCGGCGGCGTAGTTCTCCCCCACTGCGGCATGGAAGGCCCGCAGGCCAGCGGCGGTGGCCGCGCGCTGCTCGGGTTCCAGCATGGCCAGGACCCGGGCCAGTTCCCGTTCGCGCCAGGCCAGGACCTGGTCCACCAGCAGGTGTCCACGCTCCGTCAGCTCCAGGGTGACCACCCCGCGGTGGCGTTCGTCCCGTCCCCGCGCCAGGTGGCCGGAGTCGGCCAGCCGGTCCGCAAGCCGGGTGATCGAGGAGGCCCCCAGGCCCAGTGCATGGGCGACCTTCGAGGAGGGAGAGCAGCCCAGGTCGTTCAGCGTCACCAGCAGCCGGAACTGCGGCAGGGACACCTCGCCGTCCAGGACCTCCAGGCTGTGCAACGCCACCCCGATCAGGTCGCGCGCCGCAGTCTGGAACGCCTGTATCTCATCGTGTGTGGGCTCGTCGGATGCCGTGGATCGGCCCGCTGTTCCATGCATAGGAAAAGTATTGCATAAGACAATGTTTGCTTTGAGGTAGCACATGGGGCGCAGACGAGCACACGCAGGGGGCAGACCCTGGCGATGACGGGCCCTGCGGCCCGCAGGGGCGCGTCCGGTCAAGCCAGGATCAGCCAGCAAACGGTCCAGCCTTCGACCGCCCACGCACGGGGCAGGCATGGTCGCGTGTCCGTGCCACGTCCTTGAGCTCGGCGGCCATTACCAGTCGTGGACACCCGGGTGTGCCATCAGCACGGCATCCATTCCCTCGAAGATCTCCGCCGACACGCAGGCTGCAGGATGAAGGTCCCGGCATCGACAGCAGGCCTTGACGAGAAACTTCGACCGCATGGTCACTCGATTGGGGACTGCGCTGGCCGGGGAAGCGTAGTAGTCATGTGGAGTGGATTCGCCGAGCGATGACCAGCGATCCAGTCCCGGTGGGCGCGTTGTCGGTAGTCGACAAGTGCTCCGGCCCTGAGCCGCGGCCTGAGCCGGAATCCCCCTCGGGCGTCGGCTCCACTCGGAGCGAAGGGGGCGAGCGCCGGTCCGGTGGACAGCCGGTGGACAGACGCCTTTGGACGGTGCAGCACGAGGCGGCACGGGGCAACCCGGTGGACGTGCTCTGATCAGAAAAAACGTCACTATGTGGCACGACACGGCACCACGCAACATGAACGCTCGCGGTCTCGTAATGCGTAGGTCTCGGGTTCGAATCCCGAAGGCGGCTCCATGGTGGGGCGTGGCAGCGATCTTGTGTAAGTCGCTTGGTGTCATTGGATGCTGAGCCGGTCCTCGAAGAACAGTGAGAACTGGTTCAGTGCCTCCTTCCAGTGTGGGGCGACGTGGTTCGCGTCGCGCGTGTTGGGGTTGATCTGATCGCGGACTGCCGGGTAGAGCACCTTCAGGGCAGCCTGTTCGGAGGGGAAGTGGCCGCGGTTGCGGGTCGCTTTCCGTAGCCGGGAGTTGATCGACTCCACCATGTTCGTGGAGTAGACGACTTTCCTTATCGCGGGCGGGAACGCCAGGTAGGGCGTGAACTCGCTCCAGGCCGCGCGCCAGGTGCGGACCACGGCCGGGTAGCGGGCTCCGAGGTCGGAGCCGGTGAACTCGGCCAGGGCCAGCTCGGCGGCCTGCTCGGTCGGGGCCGTGTAGATCGCCCGCAGGGCCGGTACCAGCGCGGGGTGGTCCTTGCTCGACGTGAGCCGCAGGGACGCGCGGATCAGGTGGATCACGCACGTTTGGACGGTGGCCTTGGGCCAGGTCGCGGTGACCGCGTCGGGCAGGCCCTTGAGGCTGTCGCAGGCCCAGGACGTCCTTGCGGCCGTCCATGTCGACGCCGACGGCCACGTAGACCGGCTTGGCGGCCACCGATCCGGAGCGGATCCTCACCCACAGGGCATCGATGTAGATGATCGGCCAGACCGCGTCCAGCGGCCTGTTCTGCCAGGCGGCCAGTTCGTCGACCACCGCGTCGGTGACCTTTGCTGATCAGGTCCGGGCTGACCTGGACGCCGTAACTGCCGGCCAGGTGGGAGCGGATGTCGCGCACGCTCATCCCTCGCGCGTACAGCGACAGGATCCGCTCGTTGAACCCGGCCAGCCGCCGGGCGTTCTTCGGCACCAGTCGCGGCTCGAAGTCCCCCTTGCGGTCGCGGGGCACCGCCACGGTCACCGCGCCGACATCGGTCAGCACGGTCTTGGGCGAGGTCCCGTTGCGGGAGTTGCCCGAGCCGCGGCCCGCTCCAGCACCGCCCTGGTGACCTCGGTCAGCAGTTCGCCCTCACCCAGCAGAGCCGCTCCGGAGGCATCGGCACTGTCCATCAACCGCTCGACGACCTCATCGACCAACGTACTCGCGTCCGGTTCGACGACCGGTCCATCCTTGTCCGTCACCACTCGTCCGTTCCGCCTGGCCGAGGGCCCGAGCACCGAGCCCCGGCCAGGCTGTCACATCACGGACTTACACGATCTTTCGGACACGCCCGAGCGGGTTCGCCGGGGTGGCCATCCGGGTGGTGTCGAGTGCGGGGGCGAGGTCGACGCTGTAGCGGGCGGTGCGGAGCATGTCGGCTGCATGGGTGGCGATGGCGGCTTGCTTGCCCCGGTCCATGCTGGTCGGCAGACGGTGCCGCGGGCCGTGCCAGTCGTTGGTGAAGGCGAAACCGGCGTGGTTGAGCAAGAAGTGGGCGAGGCCGTCTCCCCCACGGGCGACGACGATTCCACTGGGCTCGGCGGTGATGGTGACGGCTACGGGCATGGTGGACTCCTGGACGAGTGGCGTCAGTGGAAGGGCTGGGATCAGGTGGCCGAGGGTGTGCTGTGTGCGCTGCAAGTACGCGATCACGGCGTTGACCTGGAAGAAGAGTGGCGGACACGAGCCCGGGGGCCGGGCCGTCAGGAACAGAAGGATCCGCGGATTCCGCGATTTGGCCCTGACGGAGATCGCTGGTAGAGGCACCTGGCTCATCGGGCCTGGTAGAGGCCGTGGCTGTAGGCGAAGTCCATGCAGGCGGCGCGGGCGTTGTAGGCGTCGTGGTGCAGCCGGGCCCAGCGGCCGTCCTGGCGGATGACGGCGGCGACGATGTCTTGAGGTTGACGGTCGTGGTGCCGTAGATCGGGAGTTCGGTGGACAGCCAGCCGAAGGAGGACGGGTTTTGCTTGCGGTCCGGGTCCTCCCAGCGGTCGAGGGCGCGCTGGAAGGTCTGTGTGCCGAGGGAGGCCCACACGCCCCAGGAGAAAACCTCGCCGGTGTCGCGGACGGGTATCTCGGTCAGGCCGTGGATGAAGAACGCCTGGCCCTTGATGACGCACAGGTCCGAGTCGGTCGGCTGCCCTCGTCGTCGGCGTAGTCCGCACGCCACAAGTCCGGGGAGCGGGCACCGTAGGAGAGGGCAGGGTCGACGTGGTCGCCGTGGCAGCAGGCACAGGTGAGCGATTGCGGCGTGCTGATCATGGCTGGGCAGCGTACCGCGTGTCACCGACGTCCATGCCAGAGGGCGCCTGTGGGGCGTTTCGACTTCATCGAAGGCTGGTATGACCTGCACCGATTCCATAGCGGCCTGGGCTGCAAAGCCCAGCCGCTTGGGAAGCCACCAACGCAGCCTGACCGACACCCACAACCTGTTCGTCGAACCGGAGCGAGCTCAGCCGATGCCGGGGACGCCGCACCTCGCTCACCAGGGGAGGGTGCCTCCGGCGCTGAAGTACCCCCCGGTGGGGCCGTCGGGGGCGACCATCGCCATCCGCACGATCACCTCGGCTCCCTGCTCCACGGTCTGGGCACCGGTGTTCCCGTTCAGGTCGGTGCTGGTGAAGCCGGGCTCCACGGCGTTGACGCGCATCCACGGGAACGCCTTGGCGTACTGCACCGTGACCATGTTGACCGCGGCCTTGGACGCCGGATAGGCGACGCCGGGGTAGGCGTACGAGGGCGTCCCCGGCGCTGTGACTCGGGTCAGCGAGGCCAGGCCGCTGCTGACGTTGACCATGACCGCGGCGGCGGAGCGTTCCAGCAGCGGCAGTATGGCGTGGGTGACCCGGACCGTCCCGAAGACGTTGGTCTCGAAGGTCCTGCGCATCAGGTCGGCGGTCACGTCGGCGGCGCCGACCGTCCCGGACTCGCTCATCTCGACCTGCACGCCCGCGTTGTTGACCAGGACGTCGAGGCCCCCGTCCGCCGCGATGGTCTTCGCGGCCGCCTCGACCGAGGAGTCGTCGGTGACGTCGAGCACGACCAGCCGGGCGCCCAGTTCCGTGGCGGCGCGGCGGCCCCGGTCGGCGTCCCGGCAGCCGAGGTAGACGGTGTGTCCCGCTTCGATGAGTCGGCGGGCGGCCGCGAAGCCGAGACCCTTGTTCGCTCCGGTGATCAGTGTGGTCCGCATACCTCCACGATGGGGCCCGCACCGCGGTGCGGCCGCGCACGCCACTCCATCGTGGGAGTGTCGGCGCGCCGGTTCGCACGAAGTTCCGGGACGGAGGGCGACCCGCAACCGGCGGTCGCCCTCCGTCCGCCGACCGTCAGGCGGAGGCAGCGGCCGCCGAGGTGACGAACTCGGAAGCCTCGCGTGCCTGTTGCCGCACCGTCGAGAGATCGTGGTGCAGCAGTCGACCGCCCTGCTTGACGATGCGTCCGGCCACGAGCACGGTGTCCACGTTGCCGGGGTGGGCCGCGCTGACCACCGAGCCGATCGGGTCGTGCGTGCCCGCCAGGTTCAGGTCCCCGGCGCGCAGCAGCACGATGTCCGCCTGCTTGCCGACCTTCAGCGAGCCGACCCGGTCGCCCAGGCCGAGCGCCCGGGCCCCGTCCAGGGTCGCCATCCGCAGCAGGTCGGCCGGGGTCAGGTGCGGTCCCGGCACGAGGTAGCTGGTGAGCAGCCCGGCCCGGATCACCGAGAACATGTCGCCGCCCACGGTGGTGACCACGTCCACGCCGAGTCCGGTGGTCACCCCGGCGGCGCGCAACCGACCGATCAGCGGACCTCCGTGGCCCAGTCGGGCCTCGACCGCGGGCGTGATCGAGACCGCCGAGCCGGAGTCGGCAATCATCGCCAACTCGTCGTCAGCCAGCGAGTTCCCGTGCACGTAAAGGGTGTTCGGGCGGAGCAGTCCGTGCTCCCGCAGCACCTCGATCGGCCGGTCGTTCACCGGACCGCTGGCGACATGGGTGACGATCGGCAGGCCCAGTTCGTCGGCCAGCCGCCAGTCCGCCTCGATCGCGTCCAGCTTCTGGTTCGACGGGCCGAGCGAGGCCGCCGCCATGGTGATCAGCGACTCGCCGCCGACCAGTTCCCGGGCGCGGCGGACGTCGTCCTGGTGCTGCGGGGTGAGCAGGTAGCCGAAGACCGCGCGGACCCCGGCCGCGCGTGTCCCGTCAAGTGCGGCCTCGGCGTAGTCGAGGTCGAAGCCGGGGACGAAGCCGTCGCTCTGGACCCGGTCCGCCCGCGCGTAGGCGAAGTCCTGGACCGTGGTGACACCGGCGTCCAGGCACTCCAGCGAGCCGAGCAGGTTGGCCGCCCGCACGTCCTCCGGCCGGAACCGGGGGCCGAGCTGTTGGCGCACCAACTGGAAGTAGTCGGGCAGGTCCACGTCCACCGCGATGGACCGCAGGACCGCCTGCCAGACATGGCGGTGGGTGTCCACGAAGCCCGGCAGCACGATCCGGTCGGACGCGTCCAGGACCGTCGTCCCGGCCGGGATCCGAAGGTTCGGGCCGACGGCGGCGATCCGGCCGTCTTCGATCAGCACGTCCCATCCGGGGTGCGCGCTCGGTTCCGGCTCGGTGTCGATGACGAGCCCGTTGCGTAGCAGGAAGGATTCCATGGTATGCCTCCAAGGCAGGCCCACGAGCAATTCTTTCCCTGAATCTATAACGCTTTCCGGTGGTCTGATGCAATACCGCCGACCGGATGCGAAACGGTTAGCCAGGTTTGAGTGGAGCTTTAACGCGGCGCTCCACCATGGGTCCGTGGGACCGCCGTCCCTCCCGGAGAATCCGGCGCACGGGAAATCCAGGGCACTTTTTCCGGGCCGAACCACCGGAGTAAATTCGTTTGAAATCATCGAATCATCCGAGCGGCCGAAGAGGAAAATCAGATGGCCATTGTCAGGAGCACACCTCCCGGCGCGGACGCGGACGCGGAAGGCGTCTCGCCGGTGACCGCACTGCGCGAACTGGCGCTCGCCTCCGCTGCGCCGGCGTCGCTACGCGCCGCCATTCGGCTCGGTGTCGCCGACGAACTCGGCGACACTCCCGTGCCGGTACCCCAGCTGGCGAAGCAACTGGACGTCGACGCAGCCGTCCTGACCCGGCTGCTGCGCAATCTGCGCTGCTACGGGGTCTTCGACGAGACCGCCGACGGTCTCGTGCACACGGCGACCTCCCGGCTGCTGCGCGAGGACCACCCGCAGCGGTTGCGGAACTGGGTGCAGTGGGTGACCGAGCCGTGGGTGTGGGAGCTCTGGCCCGACCTGCAGTCGGCGGTCGTGGACGGAAGGGGCCACTTCGAGGAGCGCTACGGCGACGAGTTCTTCGCCCGCCTGCACCGCGAGTGGCCGGAGTCGACAGAGGTGTTCAACCGCTCGCAGACCGAGCTCAGCGCGCTGACCTCGGCGGCCATCGCGGACGCGCTGGACCTGAGCGGGGTCCGCACGTTCGCGGACGTCGGCGGTGGTCGCGGCTTCACGCTGGCCACGCTGCTGGAGCGCAATCCCCACCTGCACGGGACGCTGGTTGACCTGCCGGCCGCCGTCGCGCAGCCGGACCCGCGGTTGCGGCCCGGCGGCGCGCTGGCGGCCCGCAGCGAGGTGGTCGCCGGTGACTGCCTGCGGGAGATCCCGGTCGAGGCGGAGGTCTACCAGTTCAAGAGCATCCTCGAATGGGACGACGAGCGGACCGTGGTGGCGCTCCGCAACGCCAGGAAGGCCGGTCGCCCGGGCAGTCGGGTGCTCATCATCACCAACCTCGTAGACGACAGTCCGGAGCCCCGGTACGCCACCGGGATCGACCTGCTGTTCCTGCTCAACACGAACGGCAAGCGGCACACCAAGGAGGGTGTGACCGCGTTGGTGGAGCGGGCCGGTCTGCGCTTCGAGAGCCTGTCCTCGATCCCGCCGCTGCTGCACGTGGTCGAGGCGTCCGTCCCCGAGTAGAGGAATTGAGGATTCCACAATGAACACCCCTATCGCCCAGCCGGACGCCGCGGCGGAGCACGCCGCCAACGAGGCGTTCGCGGAGCTCCTGTTCTCCCCCGAGGGGCTCGCCGACCCATTCTCCCGCTACCAGCGACTCCGTGAGGCCGTCCCCGTCCACCGCACCACGATGGGCACCTGGGTGCTCACCCGCTACGACGACGTCGACGAGTTCTTGCGCAGTCGTCAGGTGGACAAGCAGATCCAGGTCTGGATGGCTGGTCGCTTCACCGGTGAATGGCAGCAGCACCAGGCGCTGCGCAAGCTGGCGGCGAACCTGCTCTGGACCAATCCGCCCGAGCACACCCGGCTCCGGCGCAGCATCAACCAAGCCTTCACCGAGAAGCGGATCCTTGAGCACCGGGCCGCCATCGAGAACCGCTTCGACGAACTCATGGCCCCGCTGGTCGCGGCGGGCGGCGGGGACTTCTGCAACGACGTCTGCTTCCCGCTGGCGCTCAGTGTGGTGGCCGACCTGATCGGTGTCCCGCAGCAGGAGGCGCCGCTGCTGCGCGACAAGATCCGGGACTTCCAGCGCACCTTCGAGCCGGGCATGACTGCCGCCGAACTGCTCACCGCAGACGAGGCGGCGAAGTTCCTGGACGACTACTTCGCCGACCTGGTCCGGCAGAAGCAGCGCCGTCGCGGCGACGACCTGGTCTCCGCGCTGCTCGACCTGGAGAACGAGGACGAGCGGCTCACCTTCGACGAACTCGTCCAGATGTGCCACATGATCATCGCGGCGGGGAGCGAGACCACCACCTTCTTCCTGACCAACGGCATCCGGCTGTTCGCCGAACACCCGGACCAGGCCGACCTGGTGCGCGCCGACCCGTCACTGCTGCGGCAGGCGACCGAGGAGGTGCTGCGCTACATGCCGTCCGCGCACATGATCCCGCGGACGACGAACGAGGCCGTGGTGGTCGGCGGGGTGGAGATCCCTGCCAACTCCCGGGTCATGGTCTGGATCGCGGCCGCCAACCGCGACCCGGCACACTTCACCGACCCGGAGCGGTTCGACGTCACGCGCAAGGAGAGCGCGCCGATGTCCTACGGCCTCGGCACGCACTACTGCCTCGGCTGGCGGCTGGCCAACCTCCAGGCCGACGTGGTCTTCGCGGCGATGCTCGACCGGTTCACCGACATCGAGATCACCGAGCCGCTGCGACCCCGGGCGCGGGTCGCCTTCCCGCAGCTGGACGCTCTGCGGATCCGCTTCCGTGACCGCACGGCGCGGCGTTCGGTCGAGCCCGGCACGGTGCGCTTCCTCTCCGCGGAGTACCTGGCCGACCTGGCGACCCTGGCCCCGGCGAACCAGGCGACCATCCCGCACGTCAACGTCCGGCTCCAGTTCCACGCCACCCGAACGCCTGAGGGGCCGGTCGACTACTACCTGGTCATCGAGAAGGGGGTGATCGTCCGGGCCGGGCGCGGCCTGCTCGACGACAGCGACCTCGGGATCACCGCGGCCTACCGCGACCTGGCCGACTTCCAGTCGGGCGAGCTGCACGCCACCTCGGCCTTCGTGACCGGGCAGTTCAAGCTCTCCGGCGACCGCGCCAAACTACTGGAACTGATGCTGGTGCTCCAGTCGGGCAACTACCACCAGTTCACCGCGGAGCTGTGGGCGAGGACGACATGGTGACCCACACCCTGGTCTTCTCGTTCCCCGCGGACATGACCGAGGCCGACCGCGACCGGTTCTTCCAGGAGGGTTCCGCGCTGGTGCTCGGCTCGGGCCTGGCGGAGTCCTACGAGCACCGGCGGCACATCCCGCTGGTGGACGACGTCGGGGAGGTGCTGGCGCCGGTCTTCGTCGCCTCCGCCATCGCCCAGGTCCGCTGCCGCGACCTCGACGCCATGCGGCGGCTGTTCGCGTACCCGGCGCTGGGCGCGTTCGTGCAGCGCTGGCAGCGGCAGTTCCCGTACCAAGCGGTGACCATCAACTCCCAGGACTAGAAACCGCGTTCAGTCATTCCGCGGCGCTGAACCGGGCCGCGGAGAATCCCCCGGAAGATTCCCCATACAAACGGAGCGATGTCCATGCCGGTCAATCCGCATGCCTTGGCGCAGCGCGATCCGCGCTTCGCCGATCAGCGCTGGCTCCTGGACCTGGCCATCGAGCTGATGGGCCCGGAATGGGACCAGGACCGCCTGCACTACCTCTCGGCCCCGGTCAGCGCCGACCACACCGGCGCCATCCTCGGACTGCGGGAGTCGATCCGCAAGTTCGACGACTTCACCCGGGAGATGGCCACCCTGGCCCGGCACTTCGAGCTCCGCGGGGACGCGCAGCGCCGCGCCGGTCACGTCGTGTCCGCCGCCGACGACCACTTCGCCGCGGCGATCCTGTACGGCGGCGCACAGTGGCCGATCTTCGCCAACACGGAACTCAACGTCGTCCTTGAGCAGAAGAAGACCGACTGCTACACCGCCTACACACGGGGCGCCGACCACCCGATCGAACCGGTGGAGATCCCGTACGACGGCCGGTCGCTGACCGGCTGGTTCCACCTGCCCGCCGGGCGCACCGCGGCGGACGGCCCACTGCCCTGCGTGGTGATGCTGTCGGGAATGGACGGGTTCAAGGAGATGAACGTCTTCGCGAGCGCGGACCGCTACCTTCGGCGCGGCATGGCGGTGCTCTCACTCGACGGACCCGGCCAGGGCACCTCCCTGGTGCGGGAGATCTGGTACGAGCCTGATCGGTTCGGGGAGGTCGGCGTCGCCGCCTACACGGCCGTCGCCGCCCGTCCCGAGGTCGACCCGGCCCGGGTGATGCTCTGCGGGGTGAGCCAGGGCTCGTTCTGGACCACCCAGATGGCCGCCGCCGAACCCCGGTACGCCGCCTGCGCGGTCATGTTCACCTGCTTCGACCCGGGCAACACCGCGATGTTCACCACCCTCTCGCCGACCTTCCGGCAGCGCTTCATGTACATGACGGGCAGTGCCGGAGTGGAGGAGTTGGACGCCAAGGTGGCCACGATGACCGTGGACGGCCTCGGCAAGCGCATCCGGATGCCCTACCTGGCCGTCATGGGCGAGGACGATCCGCTGTGCGACCCGGTGGACACCTACGGCCATCTCAACGCCGTGGCCGGTCCCAAGGAACTGCTCCTCTACACCGGGGAGCACCACGCCCCAGTCACCCGGCCGTCCGGCAGGCGCGGCCCGCAGGTCTTCCTGGCGGTCGCCGACTGGCTCGCCGACCGAGCCGCAGGCATCCCGTTCGACTCCCGGCACACCATCGTCGACGCCCGCGGTCTCAGTCACACGGAACCCTGGGGCGATGACCGCCGGTACACATACGGTGCCCCGCTCGACCCGCGCACCCTGCTCGGGGAGGGGCCGGGCACCGGTCTGTCCTGACCTGACGTCCCGTCACCCATAATGCTGGAGTTCCCATGTCCGTCGCCGCAGGCGCCGTCTCGATCGTGCTCGCCGCGCTGCTCGTGTACTTCTCCTTCGTCACCTTCACCGGCCGGATGGGGGTGCGGCGCGGGATCGTCGAACTGGGGCTGCCGCCGTCCGCGGTGCCGCTCCTCGGCGCGGCGCAGTTCGCCGGTGCGCTCGGCCTGCTGGCGGGTCTGTTCTGGACGCCGCTGGCGCTGGCCGCCGCCGTCTGCCTGGTCGTCTACTTCCTCGGTGCGGTCGGGGCGCACGTC
Organism: Streptacidiphilus sp. P02-A3a; assembly: GCF_014084105.1. GTDB lineage: Bacteria > Actinomycetota > Actinomycetes > Streptomycetales > Streptomycetaceae > Streptacidiphilus. Next base: position 660,833 of record NZ_CP048289.1, read on the forward strand.
CGGGCCGGACATCCGGAACGGGCGCGGGTGGCGGTGGCGATCCTGGTCGGCTCGGCCCTGGCGCTGGTCCTGGTTGCCGTCAAAGCCGGTTAGCAGCACCTGAGTTGTCCCTTCCACGACTCCTGAAGAGGTCATCGTGCAACGTGCGAAGCCGTTCATCCTCGCTCCGACCGATGCCCGGCCGGACGCCCCCAGCCCGGAGGACGCCACCGGGGTGCTGTTCCGGACCGGGTTCAAGCTGGTCGCCCGGGACACCGCCGGGCAGTTCAGCCTGCTGGAGTGGAACCTCGACCCCTGGCAGCTCGGGCCGGGCCTGCACCAGCACAACTTCGACGAGGCGTTCTACGTGCTGGCCGGTCAGGTGTTGTTCCAGATCCGGGACGAGCGCCACGTACTGGGCCCCCGCCAGGTGGCCTGGATGCCGCGGAACACCCCGCACTCCTTCTCCAACAACGGACCCGAGCCGGCCACCGGGCTGACCATCTCCACCCCCGGCGGTTTGGAGGACATCTTCGCCGCGCTGTCCGGGGACGGCCCGGCCGAGGTCGACGCCGACGCGTACCCGTTCGAGGTGACCCACCTGGGGCCGCCGGTCCGCGCCGAGCACGCCCCGCAGTAGCTAGGGCCGACAGCGGTTCCCGGACCCCCGGAACCGCCCATTCGATGCGAAGGGATCACTGCAATGACCGAGGAAACCACGTTCACGCGGATTCGTGACTACATGGTGGGGCCAGCGAGGTTCATGAACCTGCTGAGTGTATTCGAGCTCGGCATCGTCGACGCGCTGCGGGCCGAGACCGGCCTGACCGCGTCCCAACTCGCGGTCACCTCCGGGGCCACCGCGGACGCGGTGGAGCAGTTGCTGCTGCTGCCGGTCAAGGACGGCTTCCTCGCGTACGACGAGGCCACCGGCGGGTACTCCCTCGACGAGCTGGGCCGCGTCGACCAGGCCGACCTGCAACGGCTGCTCAGCCTGATGGACATGATCAAGGTGGTGATGCTCCGTCAGGTGTTCTACCTGACCGACAGCGTCCGCGAGCGGACCGTGGTCGGGCTGAAGTCGCTCTACGGCTTCGACGGCAACCTGTACGGGGCGGTCGCGGAGCACAAGGACCTGCGGGATTCCTGGGCGACCCTGATGAACAACGTCACCGCCCACATCGACCCGTGGTTCTTCGCCAACATCGACGTCCCCGCCGGATCGCGGGTGCTGGACGTGGCCGGGAACACCGGGCTCGGCGCGATCCTGACGCACCAGCTGAAGAACTCGCCCGGGCTCCGGGTGACCACCTTCGACCTGCCCGAGAAGCAGCAGGAGTGCCTGGAGAACTTCCGTACCCACGGGGTCGCCGAACACTGCTCGTTCATCGGCGGCGACGTCTTCGAGAGCGTTCCCTCGGGGCACGACATCGTGCTGATCAAGCACTTCCTGGACATGTTCGACCGAGAGCAGGTGCTGCGGATCCTCACCGGCGTCAGCCAGGCGCTGGAGGTCGGCGGGCAGGTCAACATCCTGGTGCCGGTCTACCCGGAGGAGACCAGGGGCGCGACCAACGTCGACATCGACTTCTTCCCGGCCTTCTTCCTCGGCTGCACCATGGGCCAGGGCGGCCCGCAGAAGATGTCGACCTACCAGGGCTGGCTGGAGCAGTGCGGCTTCACGGTCACCCGGACGCTGACCCAGGAGCCGGCCACCATGGCCCCCGGGACCTTCGTCGTCCACGGCATCCTGTCCGCGACCAAGACGTCGTGACGGGCGGTGCCGTCCGGCTCGGCGTCCATCTGTGGCCCGGCGGCGCGCCGGACTACCCGACCTGGCGGGCGGCGGTGCTGGAAGCCGAGGAACTGGGCGCGGACGTGGTCCTCGGCTACGACCACTTCCACCGTCCCGCGGTGCGGCGCGGCCCGACCGGCATCGAGATCGACCCGGTGCAGCCCGATGCCGGCAACTTCGAGGGCTGGACCGCGCTCGCGTCCTGGGGCGAGATCACCACGCGCGTCGAGATCGGCCTGCTGGTGACCGGAATCGGGTATCGCAACCCCGAACTGCTCGCCGACATGGCCCGCACCGTCGACCACATCAGCAGGGGACGGCTGATCCTCGGCGTCGGCGCCGGTTGGTACCAGAAGGACTACACGGGCTACGGCTACGAGTACGGGACGCTCCGCTCCCGGATGGACCTCTTCGCCGAGGGCGTGCCCCGGATCGAGCACCGCCTCGGGCAGTTGAACCCGCCGCCGTTGCGGCGGATCCCGCTGCTCATCGGCGGCGGCGGGGAACGCCGGACGCTGCCGCTGGTCGCCCGGCACGCCCACATCTGGCACTGCGGGCTGGAGGTCGATGCCTACCGGCGCAAGAACGAACTGGTCAAGCAGTACGCCGCGGAGATCGGTCGGGACCACGGCGAGATCGAACGGGCGTCCAACTGGAGCACCGCGGCCGCGGCCGAGGCCCTGCTCGCCGAGGGTGTGACGCTCTTCGTCACCGAGATCAAGCCCACGGCGGCGGGTTACGACTTCCGGCCGCTCGCGGAGATGCTGGCGTGGCGGAAGGCCGTCGCCGGGTGACGTCAGCGCGCCGGCCCGCATGGCGCCGCTGTGCGGCGGACAGGGGCCCCGGTCCCGTCGGTTTCCGACGGGACCGGGGCCCCTGTCCGCGGTACCCGCTAACGGCGGACGTACCGGCCCAGCAGGGTCAGATCGGCCGGACCGAGCCGGTCGGCGGCGATCTTCGCCTGGTGCCAGTAGGGATAGAGCAGCGGCGGCGCGCTCACCGCGTCCAGTCGCGCCCGCTCGGCCTCGGACAGGGCCAGGTCGGCCGCACCGAGGTTCGCGACCAGCTGCGCCTCGCTCCGGGCCCCGATCACCAGCGAGGTCACGGCCGGTCTGGACAACAGCCAGGCCAGCGCGACCCGCGCCGCGGGCACCCCTCGTGCCTGCGCCAGTTCGACCAGGACGTCGACGATGTCGTGCAGCCGGTCGGCGTCGCGAACCGGCGGCTCGTTCCAGTCGTTCAGGTGCCGGGCGCCCTCGGGGTCCTCGGCACCGCGCCGGTACTTGCCGGTCAGCAGCCCACCGGCCAACGGGCTCCAGGCCAGCACCCCGAGGCGCTGGTCGACGGCGGCCGGGACCAACTCGTACTCGGCTTCCCTGGCCTGCAACGAGTAGTGGATCTGCTGCGAGACGAAGCGCGTGGCACCGGTCCGTTCGGCGGTCGCCAGCGCCTTCATCAGGTGCCAGCCGGAGAAGTTGGAGCAGCCGACGTAGCGCACCTTGCCGGCCCGGACCAGGTCGTCCAGCGCGGAGAGGGTCTCCTCCAGCGGAGTGAGGCCGTCCCATGCGTGCATCTGGTAGAGGTCTATGTGGTCGGTGTCGAGGCGGCGCAGGCTGGCCTCGCAGGCGCGCACGAGGTGGTGCCGGGAGAGACCGGCGTCGTTCGGTCCACCGCCGGTGGGCATCCTCGCCTTGGTGGCGACCAGCACGCGGTCCCGGCGCCCCTTGAGCGCCTGGCCGACGATCTCCTCGGAGAGGCCGCCGGAATAGGAGTCGGCCGTGTCGACCAAATTGACCCCGGCGTCCAGGGCGAGGTCGACCAACCGGGTCGCGTCCGGGAGATCGGTATTCCCTACTTTTGCGAAGACACCGCGTCCGCCGAAGGTCATCGTACCCAGGGCGAGTACGGACACCCGCAGACCGGATCCGCCGAGCTGTCGATATTCCATGGCGGCCACTCTAGGTCCGGCCGGTACAGCCCGAATAAATTCGGGCTGTACCGGCCGGGAATTCTGCGGAGGGTCCTGCCTGCCCACGGAGAGAGTACTTCTATAGTGCTGCGGCATAAAATCTCCCTGTGGCCGGATTCCACGACGGGGACCGGCGGGCGGAATCCAGCGAAAGGGCAGACGTGCTCCCTCGACTCAGGAAATCGGCACGGGGTGCGCTCCGCTGTCTGTGGGAGGGTCTGAAGCTGTACGGAATGATGGAGATCGGCGGTCCCGATTCCCTTCCGCCATTACCGGTGAAGCCGGGGGATCCCGGTCCGTTCCATCCGGAGCGGGTTCGCTCGGACATTCCGCTGAACCGGCGGGAACGTGAGATCGCGCGACAGTTGCGCGATCTCACGTGAGGTCAGCCGCGGGCTGTGCTCACTGATTGACCAGGATCTCGTGCTGGAGCTGCCTTGCCTCGGGGGAGGGCTTGAGTCCGAGCTCGTCGTCGAGTATCCGGCGCAGCTCCCGGTACACGGTGAGCGCCTCGCCCCGTCGGCCCGACCGTTGCAGGGCGTCCATGAGCTTGACGTAGAAGGCCTCGTGCAGGCGATGGGTGGCGATGAGGGACCGCAGCTCACCGATGATCTCCCGGTGCCGGTTGTCCGCCAGGTCCGCCTCGATGCGCAGCGAGACCGCCTCCAACCGCAGCTCCTCCAGATAGACGGAGAGTCCGTGCAGAGCCGGGCCCGAAGTGACGTCGGTGGCGATCGGGCCGCGCCACAGCTCCAGTGCCTCACGCAGCAGTTCGGTTGCCCGACGGGCACCTCCGCGCCGCAGTTCGTCGCGGCTGCGGTCCAGTAGACACTGGAACCGGAAGACGTCGACGTTGTTCCGCGGAACCGCCAGTACGTAACCCTCCGGGCGGGTGACGAGTAAGTCCGTGCCGATCGGGGAAGCGAAGCTCCGCCCGAAGAGCTTGCGCAGTTGGTGGATGTAGGTCTGCACGATGGTCTTCACGGTGTTGGGCGGGCCGTCCGGCCACAGTTCGTCGATGATGCGTTCCACGCTCACCGTCGAATCGGCGTTCACGGCCAGTAGCGCGAGTAGCTGACGAAGTTTGGTGGCGGTAATCACGACCGATGCACGACCCTCCGTGCTCGCGCTCTCGTGGATCATTTCGAACGGCCCCAGCAGGTCGATCCGCACGAGCTCGCCATGCGTCATCGTGTTCCCCCTGTTAAACTTCAGTATTCTCTGTTTTGGACTCCAACTGATCGAACTGTGCCACGGGAAGCCTGAACTGATATGAAATCGGTTCTGGCCCCCGAATAGTCGCGAGAATGGGAACTCGCTCACATGCGGATAAAAGGCGACCTTATCCCGGAGAACTGTCCATGTCAATGACGCAATGGAACCTTGCACCTTGAGGCGAGAATTGCACTGCAGCGCAAGAATTGCTGGTCGGTTTGAATCGACCGTGTCCGGCCACGGAAAGGAACCGGCGTACTGAGCGGGGCCGGCCACGATGCGCTCGGTGACCGGCCCCTGCGTTCTTCCGCGGCTAGGCCGACGCCCGCAGCCGCTCGTTCGCCAGTCTCAGTACCTGCCCCAAGGTGGACGCCACCGTGACCTCCTCCTCGCCGAGGACCGCGTCGTGTTGCAACTCCAACTTGGTCACCGTCTCCAGGAGGGCGAGCGAGTCGCAGCCGAGTTCGTCCAGGGTGTGGTCGGAGATGTCGCCGTGCAGTGCCTCGACGTCGTCACCGAGGCAGGAGATGAGGATCGCGCGCAGGTCGTCGACCGTGATCTGTTCAGCCATGGTCAGCTCTCCTTCTGGGCGTTGCGGATGACAAGGGCGGAGTTGAACCCCCACCGGCCTCGGGCCAGCACCAGAGCGGTGTCCACCCGGGCCGGACGCGGCTCGCCGACCACCAGGTCGAGGTCGTACGTGTCCGGGACCGTGCGGGAGCCGAAGGTCGGTGGGATGATGTCGTGCTTGATGCTCATCAGCGCCGCCACCACGTCCAGCACTCCGCCGCCGGAGAAGAGCCGACCGGTCAGCGCCTTGGGCGCGGTCACCGGGACGCCGCGTGCGCCGAAGAGCTCGCGCAGCACCCGGGCCTCGTCCCGGTCAAGGTTCGGCAGGCCGGCGGCATCGGCGAAGACCACGTCCACCGCGCTCGCCGGGAGCCTCGCGTCGGCCAGGGCGAGTTCCACCGCTCGCCCGAGGGTGGTGCCGCGTCCGCTGCCGGGCGCCGGGTCGAAGGTGGAGGCATGGCCGGCGATCTCGCCGTAGACGCGGGCGCCGCGGGCCCGGGCGGAGTCGGCGTCCTCCAGGACACAGAGCGCACCGCCCTCGCCCGGCACGTAGCCGGACGCCCGGGCGTCGAAGGGCCGGTAGGCGGTGGTCGGGTCCGGGTCGGTGCTGACCCGGCCACTGGACAGGTGCGCGGCCCAACCCCACGGGTCGAGGGCCGAGTCGACCCCGCCGCAGATCACCAACGGCACGCCGGTCCGCACTGTACGGCGGGCCTGACCGAGCGCGTCCAGGCCCCCGGCCTCCTCCGCGACCAAGGCCACCGAGGGGCCGCGCATGGTGTGCCGGATCGAGATCTGGCCGGTGTTCACCGCGTAGAACCAGGCGAAGGACTCGTAGACACTGACGTGTTGCGGGCCCTGCCGCCACAGCTTCTGGAACTCGCGGTGGGTGAACTCGAACCCGCCGGAGGCGTTGGCAGTGACCACGCCCAGGTCGTAGTCGGTCATGGACGCGGTCTCCACCCCGGCGTCGTCCAGTGCGCCCTGAGCGGCGATCAACGCGAGGCGGGTGGACACGTCGGTCTGGACCACGAGCCGACTGGGCAGGTGCTTCGCCGGGTCCACCCCGTCCACCAACCCGGCCAGCCGCGCGGGCCAGCCGCTCGTGTCGAACCGGTCGAGCGGGACGATGCCGCTGCGTCCGGTCAGGGTCGACTCCCAGTACTCCTCGACGCCGTAGCCGTTCGGCGCCACGACGCCCAGGCCCGTGATGACGCTCATGCGGCCTCCGGCTTCGGCCGGGTCAACACCATCGCGCTCTGGAACCCGCCGAAACCGCTGCCAACCGTCAGCACGGTGTCGGTGCGGTGCTCCCGGGCCACGAGCGGCACGTAGTCGAGATCGCACTCCGGATCGGTGACCTGGAGGTTGGCGGTGGGCGGAACCACGTGGTGCTCCATGGCCAGCAGCGACGCGGCGATCTCCACCGATCCGACCGCGCCCAGCGAGTGACCCACCATCGACTTGATCGAGCTGACCGGCGTCTTGTAGGCGTACTGGCCCAGGCTGCGCTTGAACGCGGCGGTCTCGTGCCGGTCGTTCTGCTTGGTGCCCGAGCCGTGCGCGTTGATGTAGTCGATGTCCGAGGGGTTCAGCCTGGCCTGGTCGAGCGCGACCCGAATCGCCTCGGCCAACTCCCGCCCGTCGGGCCGCAACCCGGTCATGTGGTAGGCGTTGCAGCGGGTGGCGAAGCCACCGACCTCGGCGTAGATGCGGGCCCCGCGCCGCAGGGCAGCGCCGAGCTCCTCCAGCACGAACATCGCCGCACCCTCGGCCAGCACGAAACCGTTGCGGGTTCCGTCGAACGGCCGCGACGCCGTGGCGGGGACGTCGTTGTGGATCGTGGTCGCCTTGATCGCGTCGAAGCAGGCGACCACGATCGGGGTGATCGGGGTGTCCGTGGCCCCGGCGATCATGACGTCGGCACTGCCCTCCCGGATCAGCGCCACGGCGTGGCCGACGGCGTCGATCCCGGACGTGCAGCCGTCCGACACCATGGCGACCGGACCCTCGGCGCCCACGGCCCAGGCGACCTCGGCCGCCATGACGCTGGGGACCATGTGGTCGAACATGTACGGGGAGAGGTGGTCCGGTGTCATCAGCCAGTTCCGACCGGAGTCGGATAGCACGAGGTACTCCCGTTCGAGACTGGTCGCCGCCGCCACCGCGCTGCCCAGGCTGACACCGACCCGGTGGGCCGCCCGGGCGGACAGCTCGATACCGCTGTCGACCACGGCCTCCCGGGCGGTGACGACGCCGAACTGCGCCGCCCGGTCCATCCGTCGGATCTCCCGGGGGGTCAGTCCCTCCGCCTCCGCGTCGAAGTCCACCTCCGCTGCGACCTGGGACCGGTACGGTGAGGGGTCGAAGAACGAGATACGCCGCGTCGCGGTACGCCCCGAGGACAGCAGCTCCCAGAAAGGCGCTTTGCCCAACGCCCCCGGCGCCCGCACTCCCATACCGGTGACGACGACCCGCCGATTCATTCGGTGCCACCAGGAAGATGTTTTGGGATCATTAGCACAATCTCCTCGGTCGGACGAGTTGTGCGCTGATTTTCTGCGCAGACCTGCACACTAATCATGGGCACTCAACCCTCGCTCAAACAGCACTCTAGCTACTGAGTGTTACTGCAACTACCTTGACGTGTAGCACACTTGACGGAACATAGGCCATCGATGAACCCTGGGGGCTGCGGAATTCCGCTCTTGCGACCTCCCTCTCATCGGTACAAGGAGGAGTTTTGACGTACCCAATTGAGCACGCCACCGTTATCGACGGATATGTGCCCGTCGTCGACCTCTCGGCGGCCGTCGACCCCGCCGGAAGAGCAGGTGTCGCGCAGATGATCGGCACCGCTTGCGAGACTTCCGGATTCTTCACGGTCGTCGGCCACGGAGTGGACCGGGCACTGATCGACCGGATCTACGCGACCTCCCGCGCGTTCTTCGAGCAATCGGCCGAGGAGAAGGCGAAGGTCGGCGTCGGCACCGGTACCCACGGGTTCTACGTCAGCGCCGGTAGCGCCGCCAAGAGCATCGGGCAGGAGGCCCCACCGGACCTGAACGAGGTCTTCATCACCTGCGTCCGCGGCGACGACAGCCTGGAGGAGCGCGCCCCGCTCGGCGACGACACGCCGGTCTGGGCGGCGGCCAACCGGTGGCCGGACACCCCCGGCTTCCGCGAGGCGTGGGCCGAGTACACCACCGCCATGGAACGGCTCGCAGCCGATCTGATCCGGCTCTTCGCCCTCGCCCTGGGCCTGGACGAGCACTTCTTCGACGACAAGGTCGACCACGACATGTCGACCATCGCCGCGAACTACTACTACCCGCTGACCACGCCGCCGCTCCCGGGGCAGTTACGCAAGGGCCCGCACACCGACTGGGGCAACCTGACCATCCTCTACCAGGACGAGGTCGGCGGGCTCCAGGTGCAGCAGCGGGGCCACGGCTGGCGCGAGGTACCCTGCGTCCCGGGCAGCTTCGTCATCAACATCGGCGACCTGATGGCCTTCTGGACCGGCGGCCGCTGGGTGTCGACACTGCACCGGGTGCGCAACCCGACCGAGGGGTCGGCCGAGGCGCGGATCAGCATTCCCTTCTTCCACATGCCCAACCACGACGCCCTCATCGAACCGCTCTTCCCCTTCGCCGACGCCGCCACCCAGGCGCGGTTCCAGCCGACCACGACCCCGGGTACCTGGTACCAGGAACGACTGGCGGCCACCCTGTCCTGACCGCTCGCTCCCGCCGACGGCGCTGATCGCGGCCCCGCGGCATTCCCGACGAGACCGAGATGAGCTCATCATGGAGACCACCAGATCCCGGGAACTGCCGTGAGGGCCGCGCTGCTGCGGTCCCTCGGGGAGCGTCCCGCCTGTGAGGACGTCCCGGAACCGCGACCCGCTGACGGGGAGGTGACGGTCAGCGTCAGCGCCTGCCCGCTGACCAACCTCGACCGGGCGCGGGCGGCGGGCCGGCACTTCTCTGCCCCCGCCCGCCTCCCGGCGATATGCGGTTCACAGGCCGCGGGCACGCTGGCGAACGGCACCCGGGTGCTATTCCGCGCGGCGGGCGGCGCGATGGCCGAACGGGCGGTGACCCGCCCCGCCTGGTGCACGCCCATTCCGGACGGCGTCGACGACGCGTTCGCCGCCGCGATCCAGAACCCGGGCGTGTCCGCCTGGACGGCGCTGGCCTGGCGGGCCAAGCTTCGGCCCGGTGAGAGCGTGCTCGTCCTCGGGGCGACCGGAGTCGCCGGTCAGGTTGCGGTCCAGCTGGCCCGGCAACTCGGCGCGGGCCGGATCGTGGCGGCCGGACGGAACCCCCGGGTGCTGGCGGCGCTGCCCTCGCTCGGGGCCGACGCGATCCTCCGACTCGACCGATCCGACGCTGAGTTGGCCCGCTCGTTCCGGGCCGAGGCGGCCGCGTCGAACGGCTTCGACGTGGTCTTGGACTACGTCTGGGGCCAACCCACCAAGGTGTTCATCGACACGCTCGGCGCGGACGACATGGAGCTGCGCTTCTCGCGGACCCGCCTGGTCCAGATCGGGGTCATGGCTGCGCAGGAACTCAGCCTCTCCGCCGAGGTCCTGCGCAGCAGCGGGCTGGAGATCGTCGGCAGCGGCACCGGCAACGCGCCCCCGCTCGACGTCCTGGGGCGCCACCTCGACCTGGTGCTGGACCTGTTGGCGCGGGGGCGGTTGCGGATCGCGGTCAATCGGGTCCGGTTGGCGGAGGTGGACCGGGTCTGGGACCTCGACCAGCGCGGGCACCGCACCGTCCTGATCCCGTAACCGCCGACTGCCGCATTTTTAGTGGTCTTTGAGTAGTCCGGTGGAAGGTGGGGCAGCGGCAGAACCAACCCGACGAGGAGAGATATCCATGACCGAATCGACGCGGACCCCGTCCCTCTACGAGCGTCTCGGGGGGATCTTCGGCATCTCCGCCGTGATGGAGGTGCTCACGGACCGGCTCTACGAGAACGTCTCGGCCAACCGAAACGCCGACGTGCAGCGGCTCCACGAGACGAACTCCCGTGCGGGGTTCCGGTTCATGGTGACCGCGTGGTCGATCGAGGAGACCGGCGGCCCCAAGGTCTACCCCGGCCGGGACATGCGTGCCGCGCACGCGGACATGTTCGCGTCCGAGGAGGACTTCGACATCGTGGCCCTGGAGATCGCCGCCACGCTGAGCTACTGCGGCGTGCCGCGGGAGACGGCCCAGGAGTACCTGGACATCATCGAGAGCTACCGGACCGACGTGCTCCACGGCTCGGTCACCCGGACGCAGGCCGCCGCTGTCGCCGTGTAGCCGGAACCGGCAGCCGGCAGAGACGAGACCCTGGTCGACCTCGCCGAGTCCTACGGCGGTGTCGCCGCCGTTACCAGGGCTGTGCGGTAGCCCAAGCAGGTCGTCACCACGCTGCGAATGCTCCCGGTCGTCGAAAGTGTGGCGATCCCGTGGCGCCCGCAGCGGCAAGGAACGGCCCCCGCGGCGGCGGGGGCCGTTCCTTGCCGCGCTCCCGGCGGTCTCACCGGGAGGGGTCCTGGTGGCTGTGACTCAGCCGCGGCTGGCGACGGGAGCCTGAGCCTGGGAGCTCTTGTCGACGTCCTCGAACAGCGCGGCCGCCCGAGCGGCGGTCGCACGGGCCTTGCGGCTGGTGCTGAGCATGCCGAGGCAGAAGATGACCACGCCGAGCCCGGCGAGCATCCACCAGACGCCGTGCGCCGCATTGGTGAACGTGGTGGTGCCGCGAGCCAGCGAGGAGCCGACGATGGTGCCCGAGATGGCGACGCCGAGCGTGGTGCCGGTCTGTCGGCCCGCGGAGGCCAGCGAGGTGGCCACGCCGGCCATCGAGCGCGGCATGCCGGACACCGCCGTGTTGGTGATCGGGGGGTTGATGGTGCCCTGGAAGACGCCGAACAGCACGTAGACGCCGAGGAGCGCCAGCACCGGGGTGGTCGGCGAGATGAAGAGCGAGGCGATGCCGCCCAGCGCCAGCGCCGCCCCGGAGACCAGTAGCGGGAGCTTGGGGCCGTGGGCGCCGACCCACCTCCCGGTACGCGGCGAGAGCAGCACGATCAGCACCCCGACCGGCAGCACACAGAGCCCTGCCTTCAGCGCCGACATGCCGCGCAGTTCCTGTAGGTACAGCGTGGTGACGAAGAGGAAGGCGCCGAACGCGCACAGGGCCGCGAACGCCATCACGATGGCCGAGCTGAACGGGACGCTGCGGAACAGCCGCAGCTCCAGCAGGGGCTCGGCGCGGCGGGACTCGTAGGCCAGCAGGGCCACCACGGCCAGCAGCGAGACCACGAGCAGGGTGAGGATGAGCGGCGAGGTCCACCCCGACCTGCTGGACTGGATGATGGCGTAGACGAGGCTGCCCAGCACCACGATCACCAGCAGCTGGCCGACCGGGTCCACCCGGCGCGCCCGCGGGGCGCGGGACTCGGGTACGAACAGAAGGGCGCAGACGATGGCGACGGCCACTATCGGCACGTTGATCCAGAAGATCGAGCGCCAGCCGAAGGCGTCGACCAGGGCGCCGCCGAGGATCGGTCCGAGTGCCAGCGAGAGTCCGGACATGGAGCCGAACACGCCGATGGCCTTGGCTCGTTCGGTCGGTTCGGTGAAGGTGGTGGCGATGATCGCCATGGCCACCGGGTTGAGCATGGTGCCGCCCACGGCCTGTAGGGCGCGGGCCCCGATCAGCCAGCCGATGCTCGGCGCCAGGGCGCAGAGCAGCGAGCCGACCCCGAATGCCGCCAGCCCGATCACGAAGACGCGTCGGCGGCCGATCCGGTCGGCGGTGGCCCCGGCCAGCAGCAGGAAGCTGGCCAGGACCAGGGTGTAGGCGTCGACGGTCCACTGGAGATTCGACACCGAGGTCTTCAGGTCGCGATTGATGGTGGGTAGTGCGACGTTGACGATGGAGATGTCCATCACCACGACGATCATGCTTGCGCAGCAGATCGCGAGCGTCAGGAGCCGACGCTGCCGGCTGAGTTCGGGCATGGAGTCCAGTCCAATCAGTGGCTGCATGCGATCAATGGACGCCCGTTCAATGGGCGCCGTCGGCGATCGCGGGAATGGCGCATGGCCTCACCAGAAACCTTGAGGGCCCCGGACGTTGGGCTGTGGCGAGGACGACTATGACGCTACTATTTAGAGTGTGCTCGAAATCAAGCCTGAGCGAACCATTCCGCCGACACCCACCAACGGCACCGGTACCCCGACGGGCCTGAGCATCGGGGAGGCGTCCCGGCGTACCGGTGTCAGCGTCCACACGCTGCGCTACTACGAGCGGGTCGGCCTGGTCATCACGTCCATCGACCGAACCCCCGGTGGCAGACGCCGCTACCGGCAGCCAGACCTGGACTGGATCATCCTCTGCACCAAGCTCCGGGCCACCGGCATGCCGATCCGGAACATCCAACGCTACGCCGAACTCGCCTCGGCCGGACACGGCAACGAGGAGCACCGGCTGGCGCTGATGGAGGCACACCGTGCCGAGGTCACCGCCAGGATCGATGAGCTGCAACTGAACCTCAAGCTCATCGACCACAAGATCCACGTGTACCGTGAGCGGCTCGCCGCAGGGGACGCCGAAAGCCTGTGGATGCCGACCATCGAGGGCGGGGTCGGCTGAGCGGGGTGGTTCGCCCCGCTCAGCCGATTCGCCTGTTTCAGTGAGTTGGTGACGGGTCGTCGACTATGGCGACGACCCGGGTCCAGCCCGCGCCGAGCCCGGCCAGCTTGACCGGGAAGCAGGCCACGGTGAATCCGTGCGCGGCCGGTAGCCGATCCAGGTGGGCCAGTTTCTCCAGTTGGCAGTAGGGCCGCTCGCGCCCGTAGAGGTGGGCCGGCCAGAGCACCGCCTGGTCACCGCTGCTTCGATACTCCCCGATCATGGAGGCGAACGGTCGGTCGAAGCCCCAACTGTCGATGCCGATCACCTTGGCGCCGCGCTCGACCAGCCAGGCCGTGGACTCCCGGGTCATTCCCGGGTGCTCGCTGCGGTACTCCGCCGTCCCCCAGAGTCGGTCGGCCCCCGTCCAAATCAACGGGATGTCACCGGGCCTGAGTTCGTACTCGGCCTTGGCCAGCGCGTCCTCCAGGTCGGCGGCGGTGATGCCGGCTCCCGGGGGGATGTGCCGCAGGTCGAGCCGGACGCCGGGGGCGAAGCACCACTCCAGCGGAATCCGGTCGATGGAGTCCGCCGCCTGCCCGGCGCTGGTGAGCCCGTAGTGCAGCGGCGCGTCCATGTGGGTACCCGTGTGCGTGGTCAGCGTGATCGTCTCGTTGGAGATCGCCTCCCCCTCCGGGAAGTCCTCGGGCCGCAGGCCGAGGGCGGCGGGGGCGGCGGCGTGGTCGAGCACCGACACCTCGACCGGGGTGGCTTCGCTCGGACCGTCCAGCAACGGCACGCTCAGATCGATCAGCCGTCGGCTCACGCGGCGTTCCCGACGGCCTGGGCGCGGCGCTCGGCCTCCTGCCGGACCGCGTCCAGGTCCGCGTGGCTGTTGGTCTCGACGGCGGCACGCAGCAGCTCCGTGGCCCGCTCCTGGCTGGGAACGGCTTCGGTGGCGCGGGCCGCGAAGTCGTGGGTGATCACGAGCTGGGTACGGTTCCCGTCCAGCGGCAGCGCGCGCCACTCGCCGCCCATGAACTCGATCATCGGCGCGCTCTCCAACTGTCGGTAGCCGATCACGCGGTGACGGCGATTCAGCTCGCGCCGGGTCACCCAGCTCTGCAACTGTCCGCTGACGTCGACCACCAGCCGCGCGATCTGGTGGTGATCGCTCTCCTCGAGAATCGTGGAGGCTTGGGTGGGCGGGAAAAGTTCGGAGTACCGCTCGATGTCGGCCAACACGGCGTAGACGACGTCCGCGTCCGCCTCGACGGTGACGGTGTGCTCGGTGTGGTACATGGCGCTCCCGTTTCTGCTGCCCGACAGCAGCATCGGCTCGTGGTTCGCATACGATGACTCGTAGTTCAGCTGTGCCCGCCATTTCGCGATGAACTCGTGCACGGCCGACTGCTCGGAGAATTTCCGCAGGGTCGCCGTGTCGACGCAGGAGAACTGCGCGATGTGCGTCGCGGTCATTCCCTTCGACTTCTCGTCGACCGGCAGCAGCACATGCGGCTGCCAATCGAATTCCGTGATCAGGCCGGAGTTGACGGCTAGGTCGTGCAGGCCGTCGAAGAACGTCCGGACGTCGTCGGCGCTGGTCTCCGACGAAAACCGGTAAATGAGGGTGTGCACAATCATGGTTTCCTCCGAATGATAGTTCCGATGACGCCGAAAACGCTAAGGAGAACTCCTAAAGAATCCCTAGACGGGCACTGTTGTCGGCCGCCGCCAGCGCCGGCCGCAGCACCTCGGCGCACCAGGAGCGGAAGTGGGTGGGTGTGGCGGACTCCGCTGTGCGCGGGACCAACTCGTCCAGGCCGCGGTTCTTGGCGAGCAGCATCTCGGCCGTGGCCAGGGCCATCGCCTCGGACATCCCCACCCCGGTCATCACGGCACGGAACGCCTCGGCCGACAGTTGCCGGTACTGGACCGGACGGCCCACCACCTCGGAGATCACGGCCGCCGTCCGGTGGAAGGACAGGTCCTCGGGGCCGAGCAGCGGAACCTCCCCCTGGCCGTGCCAGTCGCGGTCCAGCAGCAGGCCGGTCGCGGCGGCGGCCACGTCCCGGGCAGCGACCGTGGGCAGTCGGCGGTCGCCGTCGATGAGCGAGTAGAACTCTCCCCGCTCCCGGATCAGCGCGGCCTGGCCCAGCAGGTTCTCCATGAACGCGGGCATGGTGAGGGCGCGGTAGTCGACGCCCGTCCCAGTGATCAGGTCGTCCATCGCCAGCGAGGCAGTCGCCAGCCCGGCGCTCGCGGTGAAGCCGCGTCCGAGCGCGGAGACGCCGACGACCCGGCGCACGCCCCGCCGGACGAACGCGGCGCAGGCCGCGCGGGTGAAACCGGTGAACGCCTCGTCCACCACGGCCGCCGCGGGGTCCGGCGGGACCAGCCAGAACACCGCCTCCGCGCCGTCGAAGGCGCGATCGACGACCTCGGCGTCGCGGTGGGAGCCCGGCACGACCTCGACCCGGTCGCGGACGCCGAACGGCAGTCGGGACGGGTTGCGCGCGATCACGCGGACCTGCTCGCCCGCGTCGAGGACGCCGGTGAGCACTCGGCGGCCCACAGCGCCGGTCGGGGTGGTGACCACGATCATGGGATGCTCCTCGTCGGATTCGCCGTACGCACGGACGCGGCCTCGGCCTCAGGTCAGTCCAACTCCCCTCACGGTACGTCGCCTGGACGGCCAGAAAGGCTGCTGGAGAACGAAGTTGACCCACGACTGCCCCCGGCCAGAGCTCCGCCCATGCGCTGCTTGAGCGCCCCTCTAGGCAAGCGCGGGACCGTCGTCACACGGCGGCAGCCTCAGGTGAGGCCGCCCGGTCAACGCTGTGCAAGTGCCGATCTGACCCAGAACCCGGGAGCGCGGATGCTGTCTGAGAAGGACCTCGTCGGAGTCTGGCGGCTCGTCTCGCACTTCTATGTCGACTCCGACGGCTCCACCAGCGAGGGGCCGTTGGGCGACAAGGCGGACGGGCTGCTGATCTACCACCGGAACGGCTACATGACCGCCAGCATGATGCGCACGGTTCCGCTGACGACCGAGGACTGCGCCGCGCCGCAGACGTACCTCGGCTCGGCCGACGACTTCTTGGGCTATGCGGGACGCTGGCGACTGGCCCACAACGTGGTCGTGCACCAGGTCAGCATCGGCTCCCACGCCCGGGTGGTGAACACCCGTCAGTTCCGGCACGCCGAAATGATCCAGGACACGCTACGCCTGCGCCGCCGCCTGGGCGGCCCGCACGCCCTCGTGGTGATGGACTGGCAGCGAGTGGCGGAGGCGACGACGGTCGAGCCCGTGGACCGGGGACTGCTGTACGCCTGACCTGCTCGACGCCCCCGGCCCCGCTCGCTACCGACGGTCGGAGCACCGTCTCGGGCTGGGACGCGTCCGGGGGGACGGTGTGGTCCTCCACGACCGCCGGCACCGTCGGCGGAACCGGCACCCCGGTCCTGGCGATGGCGCTCAGCCAGCAGGTCAGCCAGCGGGGTGGTGGCGAGCTGCTGGCGAGCGTCTCCGACCCGGCCGCGGTCAGCTCCGCCGAGCCCGACGGCCCGGAGCACACCCAGATGATCGGGTTCGACCCGCGCACCGGCCGCTCGCAGGCCATGCCGCTGCTCGGCGACGCCTACACGGCGACCTCGGCGGACGTGAACGGTGACGGCGTCAGCCCTGGTTGAAGCAGAGCCTCAGTTCGTTGAGGTCGTAGAAGTAGCTGCCCTTGGCGATCGGCTTGCAGGAGGGCTTGAAGGCGGTCTGCTTCTCGTTGTACAGCATGCGGACCAGGTACTCGGTGCCCTGGGCGCTGGTGGAGCCACCGCCCTTGGCGCTGACGGCGGGGCCGGAGTACAGGTCCCACTGGACGTTCGCGGCCATGGGGGTGACCTGGGCGCCGCGCCAGGGGTTGTTCTGGTAGGTGTACGGCTGGTTCGGGTCCGCGGCCTCGGTGCTGCCGGGCAGGTCCAGCAGGACCGCGAGCGGGATGATCTCCTCGGCGTGGGTGAACCGGAGTACGGCGCCCGCGTCGCTGGTGCCGTCGGCCTTCGCCTCGGCCTGGGTGAACAGGTCGTCGAGCAGGACGTCGGCCATGTTGTAGGTGATGGTGCGTCCGCTGAAGGCGGGGCCCTTCTGGTAGAAGGACGTGGCGTCGTCGAGGTAGGCGAACCAGTGGGCGTCCTGGGCCGGGAGGAAGGGGTCGAGGTCCACGTCCGGGGCCTCCACGCTCAGGTCGGGTGCGGCGCTGTAGAGGTTGTACAGCGAGGTGGAGAAGGAGATCTGGTCGGCGCTGGACATCGCCTTGACGAAGCTCGCGTCGAACAGCCGCGAGACGATGTGCTCGGCGGACTCCGCGGTGCTGGACTCGCCGTCGATCTCGGCCAGTACCGCGGTCAGCTCCGGGTCGCTCGCCAGGTACGCCTGGTAGTCGGCGTTCTGCGGCTGCTTGTGGAAGTACAGCAGGTTCTTGTCGGTCACCGGGGCCTGGATCAGCCCGGCCAGTGCCGGGTCACCGGTGGCCAGCTCACTGGTGAAGGCGTTGGCGCTGGCCACGACGCGGGCCACCCCGGAGGTCTCCACCTCGATCGGCTCCCGCTCGGCGGCGATGGTGGTGAAGAGCGAGGGCAGGCGGCGCTCCAGACGCAGCGCCAGCTGCTGCTGCTCCCGCACCCCGAGACCGGACAGGTTGCCGTAGCCGACGGACACCGCGGCGGCCTGGAGGGTCTGCACCTGGGGTCCCAACCGCGCGCCCAGCCCGGTCAGTTCGCCCTGTGCCTGCGCGCTCCGCAGCACCGCCAGCACCGCGTCGATGTCGCTGCTGTCCGTCATGGCACGGGCTCCGTGGCGGATGACGTTCTCGGTGAAGACGGGGGTGAAGCCCTTCGGCGCGCGCTGGTAGCCGGTGGGGCTCTGCTGCGGCTGGTACGGCGTCATCGTCGTGTAGAAGTGCCGGTCGGCGTGCGAAGCGGGCCTCAGGTCCTGGGCCGTGGCGGTGCCGGCGGTGAGGGGGACGGCGGCAACCGTCAGGGTCACGGCCAGGGCCACACCGGTGGCGACGTTGCGCTTCATAGGGGTTGTCCTTCGGACGGTTCGGGGCTGTCGACCGGACGGACACGACGCCTCGCCCGGCATCCTCACCGCTGCGGCCGAACCGGAACTGGACTGGCACCAAGATCCAGGTGAGGGGAAGGTGAACGCCCCGCGGGAGTCCTTCAGCGAACGCGAGTCGCGCGGGACGCCGCGGCTGGCGGCAGGGGTGAGCGATACGGTGATCGGGTGATGGAGCCGCTGCCGGACGATGTGGCCCGGGTGCTCGACGTCCTCCTCGACGGGGCCGACCCGGCCCACGCGGTGCTCCGTCGCCAGATCCCCCACCTGCGGGTGTCGGGCCGGTGCCGGTGCGGGTGCGGCACCGCCTACTTCGCACTCGACCCGGCCGCCCTGGAGGCCGCGCCGTCGGGGCCGGGCACGGTGGTGGCGGCCGAGGCCCAGCTCTACCTGGCGGACGGTGACTGCCCCGGGGAGGTCCTGGTCTTCGCGGAGGACGGCTACCTGTCGTGGCTGGAGGTCTGCTCCTGGAGCGACACCGTCGACGTCACGCTGGCCACGGTCCGAGAGTTCCTGCGGCGCTGACGCCGGGGTACCGGCTCAGCCGAGGGCGTGCCGCAGGGCGGTGCTGATCCGCTCGACATCGGCCGGTGTGGTCCGCCAGTTGCTGAACGCGGCCCGCAGCGCCGGCACCCCCGCGTAGACGGTCGGAGTGAGGAACGCGACCTCGGCGAGTTCCTCGACGAGGGCCGCGAGCCGCTGCGGGGTCGGGTCCTCGGCCAGGGTGAAGCAGACGACGTTCAGCCGCACGGGGGCCAGCAGCCGCAGGCCCGGGTGGGTTTCGACGGCCTGCCCGAGTCCGCGAGCGCAGGCGATGTCCCGCTCGACGATCTCACGGTGCCCGTCGCGGCCGTAGGCGCGCAGGGTGAACCAGGCCGCGAGGGCGCGCAGGCGCCGCGAGTTCTCCGGGGTCAGATGGACGAGGTCGGGCGTGCTGCCCAGCGGACCGAGGTAGGCCGCCGAGTTCTGGAAGACCCGGGCCTGGAGATCCCGGCGCCGGGTGAACTGGACCGCGCTGTCGTAGGGGACGTTGAGCCACTTGTGCAGGTCCACGCAGACCGAGTCGGCCGCGTCCAGACCCGCCACCAGGTGGGCTTCGGCCGGTGCGAGCGCGGCGAAGGCGCCGAACGCCGCGTCCACGTGCAGCCAGAAGTCGTGGTGCCGCTTCAGCGCGGCGACGGCCCGCAGGTCGTCGAAGTCGACGGTGTTGACCGTGCCCGCGTTGGCCACCACCACGCAGGGGCCGTCGGACTCCGCCAGCGCGCGTTCCAGTGCCTCGATGTCCACGGCCTCGCGTCCGGGCAGGGTCGGCAGCCGGACCAGCGCGCCGCGGCCCAGGCCGAGCACGGACAGGGCCTTGGCGACGCTGGAGTGCGGGGCGCCGGACAGCACGCGCACCGGGCCGAGCGCGCCGGTGCCGTCCTGGGCCACCGAGACGCCGCGGCGCTCGCCGAGCCATTCGCGGGCGATCGCCAGGCCGACCAGGTTGGACATGGTCGCCCCGCTGACGAAGGCCCCCTCGTGCTCGGCGGTCAGGCCGAACAACTCCCGCAGCCAGCCGACCGTCTGCCGCTCCAGGTACTGCCCGGCCCCGTCCAGCGCCGAGTTCGAGTTCTGGTCCACGGCCGTGGTCAGCCAGTCCCCGGCCACGGCCGCGGGAGTGGCGCCGCCGGTGACGAAGCCCAGGTACCGCGGTCCGGCACTGGACGACAGGGCCGGATCCCACTCCCGGGCGAACTCCGCCAGCGCACCCTCCAGTCCCACCCCCCGCTCCGGCAGGGCCACTGGCCGGGGAACGGGCGCGGACGGCAGGACCGGCCTGTCGTCCAGCCCCTCCAGGTACGCGACGGCGTGCCGCGCCGTGGCGTCCAGGAGCTGGGGCAGGCGCGCCAGGTCGTCGGCGAGGTGAGGGTGCATGGTCGGCTCCGTCCGTCGTGGTCCGGGACCGAAGCTATCCGGGCGGTGCACCGGCCGCCTGGACCAATCGTGGGAAACTGGATCAGTGCGCGTCACCGAACCCCAGCTGGCCGCGGCGCTGGCCGGATGGCGGGCGCCCGGGATCCCACTGACCGCGGGCCTCGCCGCGGCCGTGCGCGAGGGCGTGCTCGACGGCAGGCTGCGGGCGGGCAGCACGCTGCCCGCCGAGCGCCGCCTCGCCGCCGTCCTCGGTGTCAGCCGCGGCACGGTGATCGCCGCGCTGGCAGTGCTCCGGGACGAGGGCTGGGTGGAGACCCGGGCGGGAAGCGCGAGCACCCTGCGGCTGGCCCCGGCCGCGGCCGGGCGCCTCGCCCCGCGCTCGGCGACCGGGGAGAACGGGGTCATCGACCTGCGGCGCGCGGTTCCCGCCGCGCCGCACGCCCGCTACCAGGCCGCGCTGGCGCGGGCGGCCGGGCGCTGCGGCGCGCTCCTCGCCGAGGACGGGGATCCGGGGCCCGGTCTGCCCGAACTGCGCGCCCTGATCGCCCGACGCCACACCGAGGAGGGGCTCGCCACCCGGCCCGAACAGATCCTGGTGACCTCCGGAGCCCGTTCCGGACTCGCTCTCCTGTCCCAGCACCTGCGGCCGAGGTCGGTGGCCGTCGAGATCCCCGCCTACTTCGACGCGCTCCACGTGCTGCGCGCCACCGGGGCGAGGCTGAACGGGCTCCGGGTCAGCGCTGACGGCTGGGACGTCGAGCAGCTCGCCACGGCCTTCGGCGCGGCCCGCGGTGGCCTGGCCTACCTCACGCCGGACTTCCAGAACCCGACCGGCGCGCTCATGGACCGCGCCACCCGCGGGGTCGTCGCCGAGCTGGCCGCCCGGCACCGGGTCACGGTCGTGGTCGACGAGACGATGCGCGAGCTCGACCTGCGCGACGACCCGGCCCCCGGGCCCCGGATCCGGGGCGCGCTGCTGATCGGCTCGACCAGCAAGACGGTCTGGGGCGGCCTGCGCGTGGGCTGGATCCGCGGTCCGGCCTCGCTGGTCGCCGAACTGTGCCGCGGTCCGCTGGCCGTTCCGCTGGCCGCCGCGCCGTTCGAACAGCTGGTGGCCGCCGAGCTGCTGGCGGACGGCCCCGCGCTGCTCCAGCAGCGGCGCGCGGCCCTGCGGCGCCAGCGCGACCACCTCGCGGACCTGCTCGCCGGGGACGACCGGTGGGCCTTCACCGTCCCCGACGGGGGCCTGGCCCTGTGGCTCCGGCTGGCCGGTGGCCGCGCCGACGAACTGGCCGCCCGGGCCCGCGCGGACGGGCTCGACGTCTCGCCCGGTTCCCGCTTCGCCGCGGACACCACGCTGACGCGGTACGTCCGAGTACCGTTCACCCCGCCGACCGCCGTCCTGGACCGGGTCGCCGCCGTCCTGGACAAGGCCGCCGGGCGCTGAGCGCTGATCCCGCGCCGCCGCACGGTGGCCCGGGGCGGTACACCGGCGGAGGGGCGGTTCAGCCGATGCTCGCCGCCAGCTGGCGGGTGTGTTCCTCCCAGGCGACGGTGAGGCGGTCGACGGCGGTCTCCAGGGTGTGCGGGGATTCGGCGATCGACAGCCGCACGCCGTTGCGGTGGCGGCCGTCCACGCAGGCGGTCGCTCCGGGCGTGACCAGGACGCCGTAGCGGGCGGCGAGGTGGGCGAAGCTGTCGCTGTCCGCCACCGGCAGGGCCGCCCACACGGAGAGCCCCGCCTGCGGGCACTGCGGCTGCCAGGCCGGCAGGTGCCGGTGCAGCAGGGTGAGGAGCAGGTCCCTGCGCTCGCGCAGCGCCTGGCGCAGCCCGTCCTGCCAGGGTGGGTCCGCCGCTGCGAGTAGGCGGGCGGCGAGCAGTTGGGAGGGCACGCTCGGGGCGAGGTCCTGGCTGGAGCGCAGCCGCAGCAGGTAGCCGTGGAGTGGGCCGGGGGCGCGCAGCCAGCCGATCCGCAGTCCGGCCCAGAGGACCTTCGACAGGGAGCCGAGGGCGATCACCGTGTCGTCGTCGGCCGCCAGTGGCCGGACGGGCGGGTCCTCGGGGTCGAGCGCGAGCCCGGCCTGGGCCAGGTCCTCGACCAGGACGGCGTCGCGGCGCCGGGCCAGTGCCAGCAGCGACTGCCTGCGCAGCGCCCCGAGCACCGCCCCGGTCGGGTTGTGCGCGGCCGGGTCCACGTACAGGACCGGGGCGTGGGTGTGCGCGGCGGCCCGGTCCACCGCCCCGACGTCCAGTCCGTGGGCGTCCACGGGCACCCCGAGCAGCCGGCCCAGGTGCCCGGGGAGGGCCCCGGCCAGCCCCGGGTAGGTGGGGCAGCCGGTGATCACGGTGCGGCCCGGGGACACCAGCGCGGCCATGACCAGCGACAGCGCCTGCTGCGCGCCGGACGTCACGATGAGCTGGTCCGGTGTCGTCGGCAGCGCGAGGCGGTGCGTCAGATGGTCGGCCAGGGCGGCGCGAAGGACCGGCAGTCCGGCGGGGTCCAGGCCGTGACCGGTCAGTCCTGCCTCCCCGAACGTCGGCAGCGGCGCGGTCAGCGGCGGCAGGTGGTCCGTGCCCCCCGGTACCGACAGCGAGAGGTCGATGACGTCGTCGTCGCCGCTGCGGGCCAGTCGCCGGTGCAGCAGGGTCGAGGCGGGGGTCTCCCGGGGGGTGTGCGTCCAGGCCGGCCGGGGACGCACGTACGTGCCCGCGCCCTGTCGGCGTTCCACCAGCCCGGCCTCGGCCAGCTCGTCGTAGCCGCGGACCGCGGTGCCGCGGCTGACGCCGAGGGCCTGCGCCAGCAGCCGCTCGGCGGGCAGCCGGTCGCCGGTGCCGACCAGACGCCGCTCCATCGCCTCGGCCAGGGCGGCGGAGAGCCTGCGGTAGCGGGGCCCCGGGCGCCGCTGCCAGCCGTCCAGGGCGACCCGCGCCCACCATCCCGGATCCCGGCTCCGATCCTGATCATGGTCCATTCGCCAACAATGGCACTATCCGCTGACCTGGGCAAAGGACATGCTGGACACCTCGCGGGAGATCTCCCGCGACCTCTTCCCAGGGGACCTGAGGAGGTGTTTCCGGTGCCGACGACGCACACCCTCGCCCGGCGGCTGTGGGAGGCCGTCGAGCCGATTCACGCGGTGGCCTACTTCGCCCCGGAACCGGCCGAGGCCGCCCGGTCGCTGGGGCTCACCGGCTGGTGGATGGGCTACTTCGCGGGGCGCCTGGCCCCGGTCGGCCCGCTGGACGCGTCCACCGCGCAGGCGCTGTGCTTCGCCTTCGCGCCCAGCCGGGTGGCCCGGGCGCTGCCCGACGCCTGGGCCCGGACCACCCCGGAGCAGGTCCTGCGGACCCGACTCGGCGCGGTCCGGGCCGCGCTGGAGCGCACCCTGCCGGTCGGCGGCGACAAGGACCTGGAGCACCTGGTCCCGCTGCTGGAACTGGCGGTCCAGGGCTGCCGGTACGAGGGGCGCCCGCTGGCCGCCGCCTGGTCCGCGCTGCCCGGACCCCATCCGCGGGACCTGGTCGGACGCCTGTGGCTGGCCGCTACCGTGCTGCGCGAACACCGCGGCGACGGACACGTGATCTCCGTGGTCCACCACGGACTCAGCGGACTGGAAGCCGGTCTCACCCATGTCGCCACCGGCCAGGTCAGCCGCGAACTCATCATGACCAGCCGGGGCTGGACCGAGCAGGAGTGGGAACAGGCCCGGCGCAGACTGAACGCCCGAGGACTGCTGGACCGCGACTCGCGCCTCACCAAGAGCGGCGGGGTGCTGCGCCGCGAGATCGAGAACGCCACCGACCGCCTCGCCGCCGATCCCGTCACCCGGCTCGGCGCCAGCGGGGTGGAACGGGCCATCTCCCTCGCCGCCCCGTTGAGCAGGCACCTCATCGACACGGGTGTCGTGCCCGTGCCCAACCCGATCGGAGTCCCACGCACATGACCACCGTCAGGCTCACCCGCGACCACGCCGTGGCCACCGTGACCATCGACCGCCCGCACAAGCTGAACGCCCTGGACTACGCCACCATCGACGCGCTGCGGGCAGTGCTGGACCAGGTGGAGGCCGACGACGCGTTGCGCGCGGTGATCCTCACCGGCGCCGGCGACCGGGCGTTCAGCGCGGGCGCGGACATCGGCGACCTCGCACCGAGCATCCGGGGCGGCGTGGACCGCGCGCTGCGCGAGGTGGTCCGCCGCGGCCAGGGGCTGACCCGGCGCATCGAGACCTTCCCGAAGCCCATCATCGTCGCCGTCAACGGCCTTGCGTACGGCGGTGGTTGCGAGATCACCGAGGCCGCGCCACTGGCCCTGGCGGCCGACCACGCGACCTTCGCCAAGCCCGAGATCACGCTCGGGTTCCCACCGCCGTTCGGCGGCTCGCAGCGGCTCCCGCGCCAGGTCGGGCGCAAGCGCGGCCTGGAGCTGATCCTCACCGGCGACCCGATCGACGCCACCCGCGCCGCCGGGATCGGCCTGGTCAACCGCATCGTCGCCGCCGCCGACCTGCTGGACGAGGCGGGGGCGCTGGCCGAGAGGATCATCCGGCACGCCCCGACCGCCGTCACCGCCTGCCTCAACGCCGTCACCCGGGGGCTGAACCTGCCCATCGACGAAGGGCTGGCGGTGGAGGCGTCCTGGTTCGCGGTGACCGTGCCCTCGGCGGGCGTCGCCGACGGCCTGCGCGCCTTCCTCGACCGGCCGCGAACAGCCGCACCGGATCCGGAACGCCCTGCTCAGCCCGCGAGTTGCGGGTACAGCGCGGAGGGGTCGGCGGCGAGTCCGGCCTTGACCTGACGGGTCAGTTCGTCGGCCAGCACCTCGTAGGCGTCCGCCTCGATGCCGTCCAACGCCTGCGCGGCGACGCTCTGCGGCGAGGTCTTCGGGCCGTCGACGTGCGCGGCCATGTCGGTGTCGACGTAGCCGACATGCAGTCCGGTGACACCGATGCCCCGGGGTTTGAGTTCCAGGCGCAGCGAGTTGGTCTGGGACCAGAGCGCCGCCTTGGAGCCGCTGTAGGAGCCCAGGAGCGCGATCCAGGACAGCACGGAGTGCACATTGAGCAGGTGGCCGCCGCCGTTGGCCTCGATGATCGGCGCGAAGGCCCGGGTGGTGTGCAGCGGGCCGTAGAAGTTGGTCTCGAACTCGCGGCGGATGTCGTCCACCGGCGAGGTCAGGTACGACGCGTTGACGGCCGCCCCGGCGTTGTTGATCAGGATGGTGACGTCGGAGGCCCGCTCGGCGGCGGCTGCCACCGACGCCGGGTCGGTGACTTCGAGCGCCAGCGCGACCGCGTCGGGGTGGGTGACGGTCCCGGGGTTGCGGGCCGTGGCGTAGACCTTCTTGGCGCCCCGTTCGTACAGGGCTTCGACCAGGGCCTTGCCGATGCCCCGGCTGCCTCCGGTGACCAGAACGGTCGAACCTGCGATTGCGGTCATGGTCGTCTCCTGGTGGTGCGCTCGACACTGGAAACCGATCGGTTTCCACCACCGTAAACCGATCGGTTTCCATCGGCAAGCCCTGGGCGTAGCCTGGGGGCATGACCTCGACCCCGACGCCCGGTGCCGGGACGGCCCCGACCCGTGAACGGCTGCTCGACGCCGCGGCGAAGCTCTTCTACCGGGAGGGCGTCGGCGTGGGCGTCGAGACCCTGTGCCGGACCGCCGGGGTGTCCAAGAAGTCGATGTACCAGCTCTTCGCGAGCAAGGACGAGGTCCTGGCCGCGAGCCTCGAACGCGCCGCTCCGCGCTACCGCGAGCTGCTCGTTCCCGCCGAGGACGACCGGTCGCCGCGCGCCCGCGTGCTGCATGTCTTCGAGCGGCTGGAGTACCTCTCGGGCACGCCGGACTACCTGGGCTGCCCCTGGGTGGCCACGGCGGTCGAACTCAAGGACCCCGGGCACCCGGCCGCCGTGCTGGCCCGGCGGTTCAAGGACGCGCTCACCGACTTCTTCCTTGAGGAGGCCCGGCGTTCCGGCGCCCGGGACCCGGAGTTGCTGGCCCGCCAGCTGACCGTGGTCTTCGACGGATCCAGCGCCCGGTCGGTGGTCCAGGCGCAACCGCTGGACGGGCTCGCCACCGCCACCGCCGGGGTCCTGCTGGACGCGGCCGGAGTCGCCTGAGGCCGCCCCACCGCCCGGCATTGCCCGGCACGGGCCGTCGCGCGGCGGGCCTCATTCGGCGCGGGCGAGGGTGGGGTGGGGCCAGCCGGGGTGGTCGGTGGGGTCGTGGCGTTCGACCGCCGACGCGGCCAGGGTGTCCGCCCAGTACAGGACGGCGGGCGGGGTGGTGCGCAGGCGGGCCGCGGTCGTCAGCCGGACCCACACCCCGGCCTCGCCCCACTGGCAGAAGCTGCGGTGGGTGTGCTGCCAGGAGACGCCGAAACCCGGAGGCACCGCCCGCCACGGGGCGCCGCTGGTCAGGACGAAGCAGACCGCGGCGAACAGGGCCTCGTCGTCGTTGCGGCGGGTGCCGCCGCCCTGGGGACGGCGGGTCGGCGCGGGGATCACCTGCCTCGCCAGGGGCCACACCACCATCGGGGCGAGCCAGCCGAAGCGGCGCTCGCACACCGTGGGTCGAGCGTGTCCCCGTGCGGCCGGGGCCCGGGAGACGAGTCCGTCGAAGGTGTCCCGGGCGCGGGAGGAGACGAGTCGGGGCGCACGGATCTCGGTGCCGGGCGCCAGCGGGTCACGTGGGTGCGCTGGTGATGACATGGTGCCAGCGTGCCCGGCTCCGGGCCCGGACACGGTCGGCGGTGACCCTCGGGTTCGCGCCTTGCGGACAACCGCCAGCACCCGCAAGGGAGTCGGGGAGGTTCGGCGCGGCGCGGTCCGGTCTCCCAGCCGGGGCCCGGCTGGGAGACCGGGCGCTCGTTCACTCGGAGCGGCCGGCCAGGCGTTGCAGGTCCCGCTCGCTGAAGCCGGCCAGGGCCCGCAACTCCAGGTCGGGCTTGCCACGGCCGCGGAACGCCATGTGGTCCGTCTCGCGCTTGGCGTAGTCGCCGAGCCCGATCTCGTCGACGATCTCGTTGTGCCGCCCCAGCACCCGCTCGGTCGCCTGCTCCAGGGCCAACTCGTCGCCGCCGTAGAGGTGGTTCAGCCAGCGGTTGGCGTAGGTGACGTGGCGCACCTCGTCGGCGAGCACATGGTCGAACATGATGCCGACGGACTCGTACCCGGCGGCGCGCATCTTCGGGACCGCGTTCCCGAAGACCTCGATGGCGGCGTCCTCACCGGTGCGGCTGAGCACGATCATCCGGTGGTCCAGCGGCTGCCCGGCCATGGCGGAGTACAAGTCCGGCTCCCGGTAAGGGAACTGGCGGTAGTCCACGCCCAGTTTGGCGATCTCGTCGATCAGCAGGTGGGTGTGCCGGATCTCGTCGTGGCCGTGCCGGGTCATGTCCAGGTAGAAGCCGAGGGGCAGGTCGGCGAAGTCCGCCATGCTGCGCAGCGGAACGTCGGTGGCGATGAACTCGATCTGGATGCTCTTGCGCATCAGGTAGACGAGGGTCTCGTCGTCCAGTTGGCCCGGGTCGGGGTCGGGGGTGGCGCCGCCGATCGCCGGGACCCGTCCGGCCCAGGAGGGATAACTGCGGTGCGCGCAGGGCGCCGGGGACAGCGGGACGGTACCGGTGGGGGTCACCGAGGGGCCCGGGCGGTACTTCCCGCGCAGGATCGGGCCGACCGCCGCCGCCGGCAGGTCGAGCCCGGCCGGCTCCTCCCGGTGCTCCTCGGCCAGGTCCAGGCACAGCTGGTAGAGCCGCCGGTCGTGGTAGGTGGTCTCGGCCCCGCACTCGTCGCGGGCGGTGCGGTACAGCGTGCCGAGCTCCCCCAGCAGCGCGTAGCCCCAGGCGAGGGCGAGCCCGGGGTCGTCGGCCTCCAGCAGCGTGGTGACCTCGTCCACGGCCTCCTGCGACGGCCGCCCCAGCAGGTCCGGCCGGACCCGCAGTTCCAGCACCCGGGTGTGCAGCAGCTGCGCCTGCGAGATCAGGCTGTGTATCGCGCGGACCAGCGCCGCGCGCGGTGCGATGTCCCCGGTGCGGGGGACGAACGCCGACAGGGCCCGGCCCGCGAGCAGGGTCGCGTGGTAGAGCGCCAGATCGAACTCGGCGAGTTCGCTGATCGAGAGAGCGTCGATGCGGCGGGCGGCTCCTCTGCTGCCCGTGGTGTCTGCACTCATGCGGTTGCCTGCCTTCCCAGTCGTGGTGCCGACGGATCTGGCTAAGAATCTAGACACTGCGGCCCGGCCCGGCGGCGAACCCGCGGCGGGAGTTCCGGCCTGGCCGGAACTCCCGCCGAGGCCGCCCGCCACCACAGGAGACAGCTTCCTTGTCGGCGCGCGGCGGCCGGTGCCAGAGTCGTGGCAGGGGCCTCAGACAGGACAACTGACGGTGCGTCGCTTGGGTGCGAGATGGAGGAGAACATGGACCGGGCCGATGACCTGATTCCCGATCTGGACGAACTCGCGGTGGCCGCCTACCGCAGGCTGCTGGAGGAGGGGTGCCGCGACGACGAGTGGCTCAGCGAGCGCGCCGACGTCCCGCTGGAGCGCGTGGACGAGGTGTACCGCCTGCTGAGCAGCCTCCAGGTGGTCAAGGCGCACACCGAGCGCGACTGGCTGGCGGTGGAACCGCACGTGGCCATGGCCAACCTGGTGCTGCCGATGGAGGCGGAGGTCCGCCGCCGCGCCGCCCAGGCGGAACGGCTGCGCACCCAGCTGCAGATGCTCGTCCCGGTGCACGAGTCGGTGACCGGCACCAGGTCGCAGCAGACCTTCGAGATCATCGGCGACGAGGCCCTGGCCGAACTGCTCGACCTGGAGACCGGCAGGTGCGCCCAGGAGATGCTGCTCCTCCAGCCGGACACCGAGAGCTCCCTCATCCCGTGGGAGCGGTACGCCGGGCGCTGCCGGGACGCGCTGCGGCGCGGCGTCGGGCTCCGGGCGGTCCACCAGCACGGGGCCCGGTTCCACCTGCCCACCGAGGGGCTGGTGGACACGCTGAGCGCGGACGGGGCGCGGTTCCGCACGGTCGACGAACTCCCGGCCCAGCTGGTGCTGTTCGACCGCCGCTGCGCGCTGCTGCTGGTGACGGCCGAGTGGGGCGCGCAGGCGGAGGCCCGGTCCGAGGGCGCGGGGGTGGCCGTGGTGGTCCGCCACCCGGCGGTGATCTCCGTCCTCTCGGGGATCTTCGCCACCTCCTGGGACCGGGGCACCCCCTTCACCACGCGGGACCCCCGGCCCTCCCAGGTCACCGACCAGGTCAAGCGCTCCATCCTGTTCCTGCTGGCCAGCGGGGCCAAGGACGATGTCGTGGCCCGCAGGCTGGGGCTGTCGGTACGCACCTGCCGTCGGCACATCTCCGACCTGATGAGTTCGCTCGGCGTCAGCAGCCGCTTCCAGGCGGGGGTGGAAGCGGGCGCCCGGGGACTGGTCCCGGCGCTGGGCCGGGCGGCCGAGCCGGGTCGGCGGGCGGCGGTCAGCTCAGCTGCGGAATGACCTGATGGGCGATCAGTTCCAGCTGGTCGAAGTCCTCCAGGTCCAGGAGCTGGAAGTAGATCCGCTCGACCCCGGCCTCCTGGTAGCGCCCGATCTTCTCCACCAGCTCCGCGGGCGATCCGGTCAGGCCGGTCGCCCGCAGCTCCGCCTCGCCCCGCTCCATCCGGTGGGCCCGGGCGGTGACCTCGGCGTCGGTCGCGCCGCAGCAGACCACCAGGGCGGCCGAGCAGGTCAGGGTGGCGGCGTCGCGGCCCTGCTCCCGGCACGCGTCGCGGACCCGCTCGAACTGGGCCCGGGCCGCCTCCGGCCGGACGAACCCGATGTTGTACTCGTCGGCGTAGCGGGCCGCGAGTTCCGGCGTGCGCCGCGTTCCCCGGCCGCCCACGATCACCGGCGGGTGCGGGCGCTGCACCGGCTTGGGCAGCGCCGGGCAGTCGCTGAGGCGGTAGTGCTCGCCGGTGAAGTCGAAGGACTTGCCGGGCGGGGTGCCCCACAGGCCCAGCAGGATCTGCAACTGCTCCTCCAGCAGGCCGAAGCGCTTGGCCGGGAAGGGGATGCCGTAGGCGGTGTGCTCCCGTTCGTACCAGCCCGTCCCGAGCCCGAGTTCGACCCGGCCGCCGGACATCTCGTCCACCTGGGCCACCTGGATCGACAGCGGGCCCGGCAGCCGCAGGGTCGCGGCGGACAGCAGCGTGCCCAGGCGGATGGTCCGGGTCCGCAGCGCCAGGCCGGCCAGGGTCAGCCAGGAGTCGGTCGGACCGGGGAGCGGGTCTCCCGCGCCCACGGCGAGGTAGTGGTCGGAGCGGAAGAAGCCGGTGTAACCCAGGCTCTCCGCGACCTGTGCGGCGGCCGACTGCCGCGCGAAGCTCGCCCCCTGCTGGGGCTCGATGAAGATCCGGAAATCCATGCTGCTGGTCCTCCTGGGTCGTCTGGCGGGCGCCGTCAGGCGTACTGCGGCCGGGTGATCCACGCGTCGTGCAGCGCCGCGTAGGATCCGTCGCGGGCAAGGAGATCGCTGTGGCTGCCGGCTTCCACGATGCGGCCGGCGTCGAAGACCAGCACCGTGTCCGCGCTCTGCGCGCTCACCAGCCGGTGGGCCACCACCAGGGCGGTCCGCCCCCTGGTCAGCCGCTCCAGCGCCTGCTGGATGCGGTCCTCGGTGGCCGGGTCCACCGCCGAGGTCGCCTCGTCGAGGATGAGCACCGCCGGGTCCGCGGCGTGCGCCCGTACCAGGGCGACCAGTTGCCGCTCCCCGGCCGACAGCGAACCGCCCTGGCGGCCCACCCGGGTGCCCAGCCCCAGCGGCAGCGACTCCAGCCATTCCCGCAGGCCCAGTTCGCGGAACGCGCGCTCGATCCGCGCGTCACTGGCGTCCGGCACGCCGAAGCGGATGTTCTCGGCGATGGTGGTGTCGAAGAGGAAGCCCTCCTGCGGCACGATGACCACCCGCTGCCGCAGCGACGCCTGATCGATCCGGTCGACGGCCACCCCGCCGACCAGGACCCGCCCGCCGCTGGGGCGGACCAGGCCGCAGGCGAGCTTGGCGAAGGTGGTCTTGCCCGAGCCGGTCTCCCCGACGATCGCCACGCGCTGTCCCGGCTCGATCGCCACCGACAGCTCGTGCAGCACCGGTCGGCCCCCCGGGTAGCGGAAACTCACCCCTTCGAAGTGGATTCCGGCCGGGTCGGGCCCCAGTACCACCGTGGCCGTGCCGTCGTCCGGGGCCTGGGTCCGCATCGCCAGCACGCCGAGCAGGCGGCGCCAGCCGGAGAGCGCGCGCTGCGCCTCGGTGAAGGCGGTGACGCCCATCCGGGTCGGGGTCACGAACAGCACGGCCAGGAAGAGGAACGCGGTGAGGTCGCCGACGGTCAGTCCGGAACCGCCGGTGAGCCGCGCGCCGACGACCACCAGGGCGACGGTGATCAGGCACGGGACGAGCTCCGCCACGGTCTGCGCGGTCGTGGTTCCCCACTGGCAGCGCAACTGGGCGGCGTGGACGTCCTCGATGGCCTCGTCGGCCCGGGCCACCGCGTAGGACTGCGCGCTGTGGGCACGGATCGTCTCCGCGCCCATCAGCGTCTCGGAGGTCACGCCGAGCAGCGTGGCCACCCGGTTCTGGAGCCTGCCGAAGAGCCGGGCCAGGGCCTTCTGGGTACGGCCCAGGAACAGGATCAGCGGCAGCTGGAAGGCCCAGACGAGCAGCGTCAGCCGGACGTCGTAACAGGCCATGACCACGGTGGTGGTGACCATCTGGAGCGCGCTCAGGGCCAGCATCAGGCCCTTGTACTGGAGGAAGCCGCTGATCGTGTCGATGTCCGAGGTCACCCGGGCCACCAGCGCCCCGCGCGGCTCGGCCTCCTGGGTGACCAGCGACAGCCCGTGGATGTGGCGGAAGGCCGACACCCGGGTGGCGGCCAGCCCGGCCTCGCTGCTGCGGTACAGCCGGACGCTCACCCAGTAGCTGGTGATCGCCGTCACGGTGACCGCGATCGCGGCTCCGGCGACCGGCCACACCACCGCGCCGGTGCTGTCGCCCGGGCTGGTGGCGTGGTCCAGGGCCTGCTGGACCGCGATCGGCAGCGCCACCCGGCCGACGACCGCGACCAGTCCGAGCACGGCGGTCGCGGCGATGCCCCGCAGGAACTCCTCCGACAGGCCGATCCCGCGGCGCATGACGCTGCCCACGCCGCCGGTGTCCTCACTGATGTTTGCCTCGCTGATGGTGGCCTCGCTGATGGTGCTGGTCGTGCTCATACGGCGGGCTCCTTGGCCGGGTCGGCGCTGGGCACGGTCGGGTCGGTACGGCGCTCCTGGTCGCGCCGGTAGGCGGTGACCAGCTGCCGGTACGCCGGGGACCGGGTCATCAGGTCCGCGTGCGGTCCGCGGTCGCGCACCGAGCCGCCCTCCAGGTAGACCACCTCGTCGGCGCGTTCGACCGCGGCCAGGCTGGAGGAGGCCATGACGATGGTGAGGTCGGGGCGCAGGGTGCTGAGCCCGTCCAGGATCGCCGCCTCGACCAGCGGGTCGACCGCGGAGGTGGCGTCGTCCAGGACCAGCAGCCCCGGTCGGCGGACCAGCGCCCGCGCCAGCGTCAGCCGTTGCCGCTGCCCGCCGGACAGGGTGTGTCCGCGCTCGCCGATGACCGTGTCCAGGCCCGCGTGCAGGGACTCGACGAATCCGTCGGCCTGCGCCAGCCGCAGCGCCCGCCAGATCTCGCTGTCGTCCGGGTCGAGCCCCAGGCAGATGTTGGCCCGGACCGAGTCCCGGAACAGGAAGGGGTGCTGGGGCAGCAGCGCGATCCTGCGGGTGGCCCGCTCGGGGTCCAGCAGCCGCAGGTCGGCGCCGTCCAGCCGGACGGCGCCGGTGGAGGGGGCGGTCACGCCGGAGAGCAGCGAGCACAGGGTGGACTTGCCCGAGCCCGAGCGGCCCACCAGGACCACCCGCCGGTGCGCGGCCACGGTCAGGGTGACCTCGCGGACGGAGGGCGCGGGGGCCCCGGGGTGGACCAGCGTGACCTGGTCCAGCGAGACGGTGGCGGCTCCCGTCCGGGCGGTACCGGAACCGCCGGGGGCGGCGGTGACCGGTCCAGCGTCCACCGGGTCGGCGGTGACCGGGTCGGCGGTGACCGGGTCGGCGGCGGACAGCACCGACTGGACCCGGGCGTAGGCGGTGGCGTTGAGCGGGAACTCGCTGATGATCCAGCCGAGCGAGACCATCGGCAGCGCCAGCAGCGCGATCAGGAAGGCGACCTGGACCACCGCTCCCGGCTGCAACTGGTGGGAGCGCACCTCCAGGGTGCCCACCAGCAGCGTCGCCAGCAGCGCCACACTGGGCAGCGCCTCCATCACCGGGTCGAAGGCGGACCGGACCCGGCCCGCCGCCAGGCTCACCTGGCGCAGGTTCTCGGCGGCCACCGCGAAGCGCTCGGTCTCCGACTCCTCCCGGCCGGTGGCCTTGACCAGCAGGGCCGCCTCGAAGCTCTCGTGGGCGACGGAGGCGAGCCGGCCGCGCACGGCCTGGAGCCGGGCGACGCGCGGTCCGGCGCGGTACTCGTACGCCACGCAGAAGCTCAGGGCGACGACGACCAGGGCCACCCCGATCCAGCCGAACACGGTGTCGGTGAGGAACATCGCGGTGACGCCCGCGGCCAGCATCAGCAGGGCGCTACAGGCCGACGGCAGCAGGCGGACCGCCTGCCAGGTGAGCTCGACGTCCGCGTCGACGACGGACAGCAGGTCGCCGGTCGGGTGCTGCCGGTGCCAGGCGGGCGGCAGCGTGGCGTAGCGGCGTACCAGGCGCCGCCGCAGGTCGGCCTGGAGCCGGTAGCGCATCACCGCCGACAGCGACTCACGGCAGACGAAGCCGAGTACCTGTAGCAGCGCGGCGCCGAGCAGCCAGGCCGCGTCGACACCGAGGCCGGGTCGCCCGCCGCCGGGGCGGGTCTGCAGGATCTGGTTGGTCACGCGTCCCAGCAGCCAGGCGGTGGCCACCGTGGTCGCCGCGTAGACGGCGCTCCCGGCCAGCGCGCCGAGGAAGGCACGCGGCTGTGAACGTACGGCTGTTGCGATGAGGACGAGGCCACGCCGGGACCGTGTCCCCCACGAATCCAGGGTGTACATGCTTCTCATTTCGCCTGGAATGGGCTGCGGACTTCGACGGTAGAGGAGTGCGCCTTTCCTGATCCAGTGGATATCACCCGGAGTTGCTGACTGGCAGCTATGCCCGGGGCCCGAGGGCGCCGGCGGCGACCGCCGCGGCGGTCGCCAGTTCCACCGCCGCCGCGGTCTCCTGGCGTTCCAGGGTGTGCCAGTTCGAGCCGAGGACCAGCCGGACGGTGACCGCCCGCCGCGCCGGGTCCCCGGTCGGGGAGCGGTAGACGTCGACCACCTCCGCCCGGCGCAGCAGCGGCCCCGATCCGGTCACCGCCGACAGGATCTGATCAGCTGTCACCTGATCGGGGATCAGCAGGCTTATCTCGCGCTGCACTTCGGGGAAGCGGGACGGCAGGGTGACCAGGCGGGGCAGCTGGTCCAGCAGGAGCAGCCCGTCCAGGTCGAGTTCGGCCACCGCGAAGCCGTCGGACGCGTCCGGCCGAGCCGGGTGCAGCACCCCCAGGCGACCGATCTGCCGTCCGGCGAGCAGGAGTTGGGTGCCGGTCCCGGGGCGGAACGCGGGGTCGTCGGCCGGAGCGGTGCGCGGTGCGCCGACTCCGAGGGTGTGCAGGACCGCCTTGGCAGCGGTCAGGACCTGCCAGTATCCGGCCTCTCCGGCCGCCGGGCAGAGCAGGGCGACGGAGCGGCGTTCCACCGGCGGCCGTCGCGGGGCCCGGTCCACCACGGTCCCGAGCTCGTACAGCGCGGCGGGGGCGGTGGCCGGGGCCTGTGCCTCGGCCGCGGCCGCCAGGCCGGGGACCAGGCTGCGGCGCACCGACCGGCCGGGTTCGCCGCCGGTCGCGGCCAGGCCGAGCGCGGGCGCGTGCCACGTGGGTCGCCGCGCGGGGCCCGGGTCGGTGCTGACCAACGGGGTGACCATTTCGTGGAACCGGCATCCGGCCAGGGCCCGGCGGACCGACTCGATCCGCCGGTAGCGCCGGTCGGGACCGGTCCGCGCATCGCCGTCGGGCAGTGTCGCCGGAACGCGGCGCAGCCCGTGCAGCCTGACCAGTTCGGCGGCCAGGCGCTCCGCGTCGCACAGGTCCGGCCGGGACGGCGGGATCCGGGTGCGGAGCGAGCCGTCGGTGCTCGCCTCGCAGTCCGCGCCGATCAGGTCGAGCAGCTGTCGGCAGCGCGGGCCGTCGAACGGCACGCCCGACATCTGCCGCAACTCGTCGAGTGCGAGGGTGATCCGGCGGCGCTCGGAGGCCGGGCCGAAGGCCACGGCGGCCATCGGGCCGGTGCCCGCCGGTCCCCGGTCCAGCAGCTCGGCCACCCGGGCGACGGCGCGGCGGCAGCGCTCGCCGCGCCGCGTGGTCTCGGTCGCGGCGGTGGCCAGCACCAGGAGCCGCCGCTGGCCCGCCGGGGCCGGTTCCGGCGGCGGCGTGAGCGTCAGCGGCAGTTGGTCGTGCCGGAGCGGCGTGGCCGCGCCGTCCGCCGCCCCCAGCCGGACGTCCACCTGCCCGTCCACGGGCAGGTGGTGCGCGGAGAGGCGCACGCCGTACTCGAACGCGGCCAGCAGCAGGGCGCGTTCGAGCACGCCCTCGGCCTCCAGCCCGGCCAGGGCGGCCCGGCTCCAGTCCAGTGCGGCCGGGGGCCGGGTGGGCGGCGGTCCGGGCAGCAGCAGCGCGGCGGCGCACAGGTCCGCCGCGGAGACCTCCAGGCGGGGGGCGTCGGCCGGGGCGGGCCCGGCCGGGGCGCGGTCACCGGCGTCGGGGCGCGCCCCGGCGTCCAGCCGGAGGTTGATCTCCTGGGCGAGCCCCCACAGGCCGCGGCAGTGCGCGAGGGTGTCCGGGACGCGCAGCGTGAGCACCTCGTCGACGCGCGCGTCCCGGTGCGTCGCGCCGAGCGGGGCGCCGGGACGCGTCCCCGGGTCCAGCGGGTGGACCAGGTGCTCCCGGCCGAGGCCCAGTTCGGCGCTGGTGCAGATCCGGCCGACCGGCTGTCCGGGGCGTCCGGCCGGGCCGACCCGGGTCAGCCCGTTGCGTCGCGGTTCCAGGTGCTCCGAGTCGGCGGTGGCGAAGAGCCGGGCCCCGGGCAGCGCGACCGCGACCATGGTCCCCGGGGGCGGTCCGGTGCCCGACCCGACCGGCAGCCGCACCAGTTCCCGGGTGGGCACCGCGACGTGGGCGGTGCCCGGCTGCCCGGGCCGGTCGGCTTCGATCCGCCCGGCCACCACCTGCGGGCTGAGCAGCCCGGGGGAGTCCGCGCAGCTGACCGCCACCCCGGCGTCACCCAGCAGGTCGTCGATCTCCCGGACGGTCAGCTCCCGGTCCAGGAACTCGTTCAACCAGGAAACAGGAACTCGCATATGACGCTCCATCAGTAGGTCTGGGTGAGCACGCCCAGATCGTTGTCGAGGAAGTGGCGGATGTCCCCGACCCGGTGACGGATCGCCAGGACCCGTTCCAGGGAGACCGCCAGCGACAGGGCCCGTACCCCGGGGGCCGCTCCGGCCGCACGCAGCACCGCCTGCGACAACATCCCCCCGGAGAGCACCTCCAGGTGTCCGCTGCCCAGGCACAGGTCGCAACCCGCCGCCCCGCAGGGGGTGCAGGCGACGTCGACGGCGAGCCCGGGTGAGACGTAGGGCAGCGTGCGGTACCGCAGCCGCGCGTGCACGTCGTCGCCGAGGACCTCCGCGCAGAGCCCCAGCGCCAGGCCCTTGAGGTCGCTCAGCCGTACCCGCGGGCCCACGGCCACGGCCTCGGACTGGTGGAACTGGGTCACGAACCGGGGGCCGGGGGTGGTCCGGCGGTGGCACGGCCCGGTGACCTGGAACCGGGAGGTCCCGTCCGCCGTCCGCTCGCCCAGCAGCCGCAGCACGGACGCGGTGGTGTGGCCGCGCAGCACCGTCCCGTCCTCGGTGAAGTAGCTGAGCTGCGGGCTGCGGGTGGGGTGGTCGGCCGGAACGCCCAGGAGGTCGAAGCTGTGGGCCACGTCCTCGATCTGGTCGGACTCGCGGCGGGTGAAGCCCATCCGGGCGAAGTAGTGGGCGACCTCCTCGGTCAGCCGGCTGATCGGGTGCGGCTGGTACGGGAGCGGCTGCGCCGGCGCCTGGCCCGGGTCGATGACCTGGGCCGGACGCTCGTCAGCCGGGCCGGAACCGTGCGCCTCCGCGCGCCGTTGCCGCAGGGCCCGGTCCAACTCGGCGGTGGCCTCGGCGAGTCGGCGGCCCAGCTCGGGCCGGTGCTCCGGCGGGGCCTGGCCGACCCGGGGGCGGCACCGCGCCAACTGCCCCTGGCGGCCCAGATACCGCCGCTCCCAGGCGTCCAGGGCCTCCTCGGCGGCCGGGCTCTCGGACAGTTCGCGCAGGGCGTGGTCACGCAGTTCCTGGACCAGCTCCTGCGACAACGGCTCCCGGTGGACGGGTGCGGGACCGGCTGCGGACATGGGTCCTCCCTGATCGGTGCTCCCCGTGCCCGGGCACGGCTGAACGGTGGTCCCGGCGCCCGGCTGCGGCTTCCGGACCTTATGGTGCAGGAGCGGGAAGTCGCCACGCAATGGCAGGGGCGACGGTATCGGTGTTCCTTGGAAAGCGTTTGTCCGTGTTCGGCACGCCGGTTATTTGCGGACTGACAGCAACTTCCCCCGAGCACCCCGTGGTAGCGGCGGTGAGGCCGTGGATATGGTCCTGGCATCGCTTCTGGCCGATGCTACGAGAGGTAGTCGCATGAGTTCCTGGGATGCGGAGACGTACGGAAGTCGCTGGTCGGAGATCTACGACGGACTGCCTTGGCCGGGCCCCGACCAGGCCGTCGATTTCCTTGCGAAGCTGGCGGGAAACGGTCCGGTGCTGGAGCTCGCCATCGGCACGGGACGTATCGCGGTCCCGCTCGTCGAACGCGGCATCGAGGTCCACGGGATCGATTCCTCGGACGAGATGACGGAGAAGCTGCGGGAAAAGGAGGGCGGCGCCGGTATTCCCGTCACGAAAGCGGACATCTCCGCTTTCAAGGTGGAGCAGTCCTACTCGCTCGCCTTTCTGGTGCTGAACACCGTGTACGCCCTGCAGACGCAGGAGGCGCAGCTGTCCTGCTTCGCCAGCGCGGCCGCCGCCCTCGAACCGGGCGGACACTTCGTGGTCGAGGCGTTCATGCCGGACCCCACCCGCTTCCGGCGCAACTCGTGGACCCAGGTCCACGACATCGGCCTGGACCACGTGCTGATCGAGGCGGACAAGCACGACCCCTCGACCCAGCAGATCCTGGAGCAGCACATCCACCTGAACCAGGGCAAGGTCGAGTTGTTCCCGGCCTTCCTGCGCTACGTCTGGCCCTCGGAGATGGACCTGATGGCGCGGCTGGCCGGGATGAGCCTGGTCGAGCGCTTCGGCGGCTGGCTCGGCGAGCCGTTCAACGCCCGCTCCGGCAACCAGGTGTCGGTCTACCGGCGCGACGCGGTCTGACGCCCGGCCGATGGACGCCACACGAGAAGCGGTGCCGCCCGGGGCGCCGGGACGGCCGCCCGCCGAACTCGCGCTCGGAGCACGACGGCAGATCCTGCGCTTCGCCCGGGACCAGCAGGTCCACCTGGGCTCATCGCTTTCCGTGGTCGACCTGCTCGTCGCCGTCCTGCGGGAGTCGGGAGGGCTCGCCGCCGACCGGGCGGACCCGGACCGTCCGCGCCTGGTCCTCAGCAAGGGGCACGCGGTCTGGGCCCTGTACGCGGTCCTGGCCGAACACGGGCTGCTCGACCCGGAACGGCCCGGCCCCTGGGCCGGACACCCGACGGACGGCCTGCCCGGTGTCGACGCGGCCACCGGCGCGCTGGGCCACGGCCTGTCGATCGGGGCCGGACTGGCGGAGGCGGCCAGGCTCCGGGGAAGCGACCGCCGCACCTATGTGGTGCTGGGCGACGGCGAGTTGAACGAGGGCTCGGTGTGGGAGGCGGTGATGTTCGCCGCCCACCGGCGACTGGACCGGCTGGTCGCCCTGGTCGACGTCAACGGCATGCAGCAGGAGGGCGCCACCGCCGACCTGCTCGACCTGCGGCCGCTCGACGAGAAGTGGCGGGCCTTCGGCTGGCGGGTGCTGCCGGTCGACGGACACGACCACCCGGCCCTGCGGGCCGCCCTGTCGGAGGCCGCCGAACCGACCGGCAGGCCCACGGTGCTGCTCGCGCACACGGTGAAGGGGAAGGGGGTGCCGTTCATGGAGCACAGCGCGCACTGGCACACCGGGACGCTGGACCAGGCCCAGTTCGCGGCCGCGCTGGCCGCCCTCGGCACGGACGGGACCGGGAACGATGACTGAGCCGCTGCTCCGGCCGGAGCGCACCCGGAGCATGCGGCCCGCGGTCGCCCTGGCGCTGGCGGAACTCGGCGACCGGCTCCCGGAACTGGTCGTGCTGACCGCCGACGGCCAGGCCCTGGCCACGGCCTTCGCCGCGCGGCACCCCGAGCGGTTCATCGACGTGGGCATCGCCGAGAGCAACCTGATGGGCGTGGCCGCCGGACTGGCCCGGACCGGCTACCGGGTCGTCGTCTGCGGGATGGCGCCGTTCCTGGTGCGCCGGGCGGCCGAGCAGCTGCGGATCGACATCTGCCGCCCCGGCCTGGACGTCACCGTCCTGGGCGTCGGCGGCGGCCTGGGCTACGGCACCCTGGGCGCCACGCACCACGTCCCGGAGGACCTGGGCGCGCTGTCCGTGATGCCCGGTACCCGGGTGTACTGCCCGGCGGACGCCCGGGAGGCCGACTGGGCGGTACGGGACGCGGTGCTCGGCGCCGGTCCCGGCTACGTCCGGCTCGGCGCGCGGGAGGACCGGCTGGTCCACCCGCCCGACGCGGTCTTCTCCACCGACGAGCCCCGTACCTTCGGCGGGCCGGCCGAGGCGGTGGTGGTCGCGGCCGGGGGCACCGTGGCCGAGGCCCTGGACGCCGCCGAGCTGGTCCGGGAGCGGGGCCCGCGGGTCCAGGTGCTCGGCCTGGCCACGGTCTCGCCCTTCCCCCGGGCGGCCCTGCTGCGCGCGGTCGCCGGGGCCTCGACCGTGGTCACGGTGGAGGAGCACTACGGCCTCGGGGGCCTGGCCAGCCGGGTCGCGGCCGCCCTGGCCGGACGCTGGCGGGGCTCCTTCCACGCGCTGGCCGTCGACGACCGGTCGGCCCCGGTGCTGGACCGGGCCGGGCTCTTCCGCTTCTACGGAATCGACTCAGCCGCGATCGCCCGCGTACTGACGGAATCGCACACGACTTCGGAGTGATCTGATGCGTATCCTCCTCGGAGCCCAGAGCTGCGGCTTTGGGCCGATATCCAAACTCACCGCGGTCTCCCGCGCCCTGGACGGCCACTACCGCGTCTGCGCCGGGGCCACCGTCGCCGCGGACTTCGCCCAGCAGAACGCCGACGCCTTCGACGAGCTCATCGACACCGGAGCCGACGCGGGGGCACTGGACCGGGAGATCCAACTCGCCGACTGGGTGGTCTCGGTCATGGACGCGGACCTGGTGTTCCGCGCCGTCACCGCCGGACGCCCGGTGATGCTCGTGGACAGCCTGCTGGCCTTCTGGAAGCTGGACACCCCCGCCGAGCGGATCGCCGAACTGTGCGACCGCTCCCGCCGTACCGGTTTCGCCACCCTGGCCGAGGACCTGGCCGGGCTGTCACCGCACGAGCAGATCTACGCGGCGCACCTGCTCGCGGACGTCTCGGCGGCGCAGAACTTCCCGGGCGCGGCCGAGCGGATCAGCCGGCTCTACGCGCTCGGCGCCACCCGGGTGCACCTGACCGGACCGATCGTGGACGAGCCGGCCCTGGCCGACGTCCCCCGGGAGGCCGACGACGCGGTCGACGTCATGATCAACATCGGCGGCTTCAAGAACTTCCTGCTCGACTACTCCCGCAACAACGAGTACCTGCGCCTGGTCTCGCGCTGGGTCCCCGACCTGCTGTCCGACTGGCCGGGGTTCGACCGGATCTCGGTCTGCGGCGGCGGATACGCGGGCGACCGGGCGGCCCGGACGGTCATCGGGGGACGGGTCGCGGAGTTCCACTGCCTGCCGCAGCGCACCTTCATCCCGGCCGTGGCCTCCGCCCGCCACTACCTGCTCACCCCCGGGCTGACGGCCATCCACGAGTCGCTGCTGCTCGGCCACCTGCCGATGGCGCTGCCCGAGCAGCACTACGGACACATCACCAACCTCGAAGGACTGTCGGGAACCGTGCTCGAACGCCACGGCAGCCGCTTCGCCGGGCTCATCGAGGACTACCAGGTGCCCGCCGACGACTTCGACGGCACCGCCGCCATCGTCCGCCACGTCGGACGTCTGCTGGAGGACGACACCGCCTACGCGCGGTTCCGGCGCGGCATGAACGAGCACCTGGAGGCCTTCACCGCCCTCGACGAGGCGACCCGGGCGGCCGGGGTCGCCGAACTGCGCGCGCTGCTGCACGGCCCGTCCTTCTCGTCGCTGCTCGGCGGGATCCTGCCCGCCCCGGCCGGCCAACTGATCGGGGAGGTCCGGTGAGCACCCTGCTCCGGGACGACTGCCTGGCGCGGACCAGCGAGGCACTGATCGACCTGCACCGCCGCCTCGACGGCGCCACCGCGGCCGAGATCAGCTTCCGCACCTGGACTCCGCGCAGCGAACGCAAGCAGCGCCAGCGGCTGTTCGTGGAGACCACCGTCCACGGCGAGGCCCGCTACGTGGCCAAGGTCCCGCTGGACCCGGACGACGCCATGGTCGACCGCGAGTGGTCGATCCTGACCGGACTCGACGGGCTCGACCTGCCGCGCCCGCGTCCGGTCGGCCGCCTCGGCCGCGGCTTCGTGATGAGCTACGTGCCGTTCAGCGACTTCCCGGCGTTCATGGCCGCCTCCGCCCCGGACGAGTGGCCCGACCTGCTGTGCGCGGGGGTGGAACTCGCCGCCCGGCTGCACCGGCAGGGACCCAGGCCGACCGGGGTCACCCCCCGGGCCGTGGCCGCGACCTACCTGCCGGACCGGCTCGGCCTGCCGCAGGCCACGCTGGACTGGCTGGACCGGGCCGACATCGCCCCCACGCACGGCGACCTCGGCCCCTGGAACCTGCGGGTGGACCAGCACGGCCGGCTCGCGCTGATCGACTGGGAGGACTACCGCCCGATCGGCCTGCCCGCGCTGGACGTCCTCAACCTGGTGATCACCGCGGCCCTGATCGCCTTCCCCGACTACCCGGAACGCGGCTTCGACTGGCTCTACGACCAGGTCTTCCACGAGCGGAACCCGTTCCGTACCGCCGCCGACCGGGCGCTGAACCGGTACGCGCTGCTCACCGGGCAGGACGTGGAGGCCGTCGTGGGGCTGACCCCGGTGCTGTGCCACTGGATGATCCGCCGCATCGCCGACCAGGGACGGCCGACCGGCCACCTGTTCTTCGGCCCGTTCACCGAGCGCTTCGAGGCCGAGACCCCGCGCTGGTCGGGCGGCGGCCGTGGCTGAGCCGGAGCGGGAGCCACTGGACGCCGTGGTCATCGGGGCCGGTCCGGCCGGGCTGTTCGCCGCCTGGAGCCTGGCCACCGGCGGCGCCCGGGTGGCGCTGCTGGAGGCCGGCGGCGACATGCGGCAGAGCCTGTGCCCCAAGGTGTCCGTGCGGATGCGGGGCCGTACCGTCCGCGCCGCCGAGAAGTTCCGGCTCCAGTGCAACCGCTGCGACTGCCTGACCGGCCTGGGCGGGGCGGCCTTCCACTTCGACACCAACCTCGGCTACGTCAGCGGCCTGTCCCAGTCGAAGATCGAGAACGACGGCCGCGGCGGCTTCCGGACCTACAGCGGCCTGGAACGGACGCTCGGGGACTTCGGCCGCGCGGCGGCCTCGGTCCAGGAGGTCTACCGGCTGATGTACCGCTTCGGGCTACAGCCGCCCCGGGCCGCCGAGCACCACGCGGCCGGTTGCGGCACGGTACCGGCCAACGCCGTACCGTCCAGCTTCGCGCTCGCCGACGACGCGCTGTCGCAGGCGGTCACCGTGGACGACGCCCTGGGCATGGTCGACGGCCTGCTCGACGACGCGCTCGGGCACGGCCTGCGGCTGCACCTGCGCACCAGGGCCGAGTCCGTCTCCCGCCTGGACGACGGCGGGTGGCTGGTCCGCACGGCCGACGCGGAGTTCCGGGCCAGGAACGTGGTGGTGGCCGTCGGCAAACTCGGCCTCGGCTGGGTCCGCGGCCTGCTCGACCAGAACGCGGTGGCGTACCGGCCCAGCGGCCGGGTCGACGTCGGGGTCAGGCTGGAGACCACCAGGGAACTGGCCGCCCCGCTGACCGCCTCCTGCCAGAACCCGAAGTTCACCTTCCTGAACGAGGGCGGGGAGGCGGTCCGCACCTTCTGCGTCTGCGAGGGCGGCCGGATCATGCAGTACGCCTTCCAGGACACCGTGGTCCTGGATGGACAGCACTGCCTGACCACGCCCACCGAGCGCACCAACTTCGGCATCGTGACCTCGGTCGAGGTGCCGCCGGGCGGCGACGGGACCCAGCACGCGCTGGACTTCGGACGCCGCGCCACGACCGCGGGCCGGGGGCTGCCGGTGGTGCAGCCGCTGATCGAACTGCTCGGCCGCGGCAGCTGCGCCGACCGGCCGGGGACCAGCCTGGTGCGGGTCTGCTGGACCGACCTGAACCCGGTGCTCGGGCCGCGGCGCGTGGCCGACATCGCGGCGATGG
The DNA here is from genome assembly GCF_014084105.1 of Streptacidiphilus sp. P02-A3a. Taxonomy (GTDB): domain Bacteria; phylum Actinomycetota; class Actinomycetes; order Streptomycetales; family Streptomycetaceae; genus Streptacidiphilus. The sequence continues at coordinate 704,820 of NZ_CP048289.1, forward strand.
TCGACCGCTTGGAAGAGGTCGCCCCGGGCCTGGTCGGACCGCGGACGGTGGTGGCCGCCCCGGTGGTGGAGCGGCTGTTCCCGGCCATCGAACTCTCCGGGGACATGGAGAGCAGCGCCCCCGGCCTCTACTTCGTCGGCGACTGCTCCTCGAAGATCATCGGCGTCACCTACGGCGCCTCCACCGGGCTCGCGGCCGCCGCCGCCGTGCTGCGCGGCTGACCGGAAGGGAACCCATGTTCACCAGGCCACAACGCCCCGCTGTACCAGGGCCGACCGCCGACCGGCGCCGGGCCTGGCAGCTCGACGGCTGGACCGCGCTGCGCCTCGGCGCGCCGGGCCTCCCCGCCGGTCGGCACCTGTCCGCCGCCCTGGCCCTGCTCTCCGAACGGTACGCCCTGCCGCTCCAGGTGGACGCGGCGCCCGGGTGCGGTTCGCCGCGGGCCGCCCAGCGGTACCTGGCCGCCGCGGGGGCGGCCGCCGACTGGCCGGAGCTGGTCGCCGCCACCGGCGCCGACGAGCCCGGCCCGGCCGTACCGGCGCCCGGCGCTCCCGTCCCGGTGTGCGTCCGGGTCGCGGCCGAACCCGGCCCGAGCACCGGCGCGGACCTCGTCTGGGCCGCCACCGAGCAAGGACTGGAGGCAAGTTGGGACCCGTCGGTGTTCCCCGAGGAGACCGTGCTGGCGATGGCCGGACACCTGGAGCGGCTCGCCGAGCAGCTCGTCCGCCCGGACCCGCCGCCGCTGTCCGAGCTCTCCGTGCTCACCCCCGGCGAGCTGGCGCTGAACGGCGGCACCCCGGACCGGCTGCCGCAGTACCCGCCGATCACCCTGCACCAGCTGTTCCAGCTCCAGGCCTGGCGGACCCCGCACGGCTGCGCGCTGGCCATGGGCGAGGACCGGCTCAGCTACCGCGAGCTCGACGAGGCGTCCAACCTGGCCGCCCACCGCCTGATCGCGGCCGGGACCAGCGCCGGTGACGTGGTCGCGGTCGGCGGCGAGCGCTGCCTGGGGCTGTTCGTCTCGCTGCTGGCGGTGCTGAAGGCCGGCTGCGTCTTCGTCCACCTCGACCCGGCCTACCCGGTGCCCAGGCTGCGGCAGTTCGTCGAGGTGAGCAGCCCGCGCCTGGTCATGAGCGGGCCCGGCGCCCGCGAACTGGGCACCGGACTGCCGGAACTCGCCTTCCCGGCCGTGCCGGACCCGGCCGAACCCGGCCGCCGGGACGCCCCGGACGTCGTGGTCGGCGCCGAGAGCCCCGCGTACATCCTGTTCACCTCCGGCTCCACCGGCACACCCAAGGGCGTGCTGCGGCCGCACCGGCTGCACACCACCCGGATCTTCCTCGAACAGTCCATGTACGCGGTCGGCCCCGACGACCGGCACCTGCTCAAACTCCCGATCAGCTCAAGGGAGTTCCTGTGGCCGCTGGCGACCGGCGGCACGGCGGTGATCGCCGAGCCGGACGGCGAACGCGACGACCAGTACCTGGTCGACCTGCTCCAGCGCGAACGGATCTCGGTGCTGAGCTGCGTGCCCTCGATGCTGCGGGTGCTGGCGGCCAACCCCGGCTTCGCCCGGTGCCCGGCCCTGCGGCACGTGTTCGTCGGCGGCGAGGCCCTGCACCGGGACCTGGAGGACCAGGTCCGCGCGATGGGCTACCAGGTGCACAACACCTTCACCCTGACCGAGGCCGACTACGTGGCCCACCGCAAGGACGGACTGGACGAACGCGCCGAGGACGCCTCGGTCATCGGGCACCCGCTCGACATGCGGGTCTACCTCTGCGACGAGCGGGGGCGGCGGGTGCCGCCCGGGCTGACCGGCGAGGTCTGGGTCGGCGGCCCCGGGGTGGCGACCGGCTACTACCGGGACCCGGAGCGCACCGCCGAGCGCTTCGTCGCCAACCCCTTCGGCGACCCGCGGACCCCGCTGCTGTTCCGCACCGGCGACCTCGCCCGGCACCGCGCCGACGGTTCGCTGGAGTACCGGGGCCGCAAGGACCTCCAGGTCAAGGTGCGCGGCCAGCGGGTCGAACCCACGGAGGTCGAGTACTGGCTCCGGGAGCACCCCGGCGTCCGCGACGCCGCCGTGGTCGGCTACCCCGACCCGGAACAGGGGGCGTTCCTGGTCGCCTTCGTCGTGGCCGAGGAGCGGGCCCCGGCGGAGCGGGAGCTGCGCGCGTTCCTGTCCGGCCGGATCCCGGCCTGGATGCTCCCGCGCCACATCGCCTGGGTCCCCCGGCTGCCGCAGCTGCACAGCGGCAAGCTCGACCGCGCCTCGCTCCGGCTCCCCGGACGCGTCCGGCCGGAGGGCCTGCCCGCGCCGAGCCGGGCGCGGACCCCGGACCAGCGGCGGTTGCTCGCGGTCTGGCGCACCATCCTGCAACTGGACGACATCGGCGTCGACGACGCCTTCACCGCGCTGGGCGGCGACTCGCTGCGGATGCTGCTGCTGCGGGCCGCGATCCAGGACGAGTTCGGCACCCGGCTCGACCTGGCGGACCTGTTCGGCGCCCCGACCGTGCTGGCCCAGGAGCGGCTGCTGCCGGGCGGCCCACCCGCCACCACCACCGTCACCGCCGCCGCCGTACCGCGGCGGACCGGGGCCGCCGCGGCCGCCGACGAGCGCGCGCGGCGCCGGGCGCTGCGCGAGGCCCAGCCGAACGCCTCAGCCGAGAGGAGCGAGCGTCGATGACAGGCATCGCCGTCATCGGGATGTCGGGCCGCCTGCCGGGCGCGGCCGATCTCGACGAGTTCTGGCAGAACCTGCTCGCCGGACGGGACCGGATCACCCGTACCCCCGTCGGCGGGCTCCGTGGCACGGTCGCCGACGACCTGCTCGACGACGCCCGGTGGATCGGCGCCTCCGGCCGGATACCCGCGCCCTACGACTTCGATCCGGCGTTCTTCGGCATGTCCCCGAAGGAGGCCCTGACCACCGACCCGCAGCACCGGCTGCTGCTGACCACGGTGCACCGGGCGCTGGAGCACGCGGGGGTCGTCCCCGGCGCGGGCCCGGCCCGGGTGGGGGTGTTCGCCGGGGTCGGCCGGAACCGGCACGAGGACCTGGTGCGGACGGTGCTCGCGGACCGCGGTGAGGCCGTCAACGAACTGGCCCTGGAGATGGGCAACGAGAAGGACCACAGCACCACCAAGGTCGCCTACCGGCTCGGCCTCACCGGCCCCGCCGTCACCGTGCAGTCGGCCTGCTCGACCGGACTGGTCGCGCTGCACCAGGCGAGCCAGAGCCTGTACGCCCAGGAGTGCGACATCGCCGTCGCGGGCGCCGCCGCGCTGCGGGTCCCCGACTCCCACGGCTACCTGTACCTGGAGGGCGGCATCGGCTCCGCGGACGGCGTCTGCCGCCCCTTCTCGGCCCGGGCCGGTGGCGCGGTGGCCGGTGACGGGGTCGTCGCCGTCGTGCTGAAGCGGCTGGAGGACGCGCTGGCGGACCGGGACCACGTGCTCGCGGTGGTCCGCGGGTCCGCGGTCAACAACGACGGCGCCAAGAGCGGATACGCCTCCGTCAGCGCCCGGGCCCAGGAACTGGTCATCCGCGACGCGCTGCTGTTCTCGGAGACCGATCCGGACACCGTGGGCTCGGTCGAGACCCACGGCTCCGGCACCCCGCTCGGCGACGCCACCGAGTGGTCCGCCCTCGCCCGGGTCTACGGCGCGGCCCGGCAGACCTGGGTGGGCGCGGTCAAGTCCGGCATCGGCCACCTGCGCGAGGCGTCCGGGCTGGCGGGACTCGTCAGGGCGGTGCTCAGCGTCCAGCACGGGCTGGTACCGCCGACCATCAACGTCGGCCTCCCGGCCGAGTTCGTGACCCAGGAGAGCACCGGGCTCACCCTGCCCCGGGCGGCGCTGGCCTGGTCGGAGCCGGGCCCGCGCCGCGCCGCCGTCAGCGCCTTCGGGCTCGGCGGCACCAACGCCCATGTGATCGTCGAGGAGCCGCCGACGCGTCCGGCCGCCGAGGCGCCCCCGGGCCCCGCCCTGGTGCTGCTCTCCGCGCACACCCCGGACGCGCTGCGACGCACCGCCGACGCCTGGGAGTCCGCGATCACCACCGGCCGGGTGACCCCGGCCGAGGCGGCCGAGGTCTCCCGGTCCGGACGCCGCCACTACCGCCACCGGCGCTTCGCCGTCGGCACCGACCCGGCCGCGCTCGCCGCCCGACTGGGCGGCGCGCACCCGGCACCGGCGGCCGAACCGGTCGGCGCCCCGGGCGTCTGCTTCGTCTTCCCCGGCGTCGGCGACCAGTACCCGGGCATGGGGGCCGGGCTGCACCACGCGCTGCCCGGATACACCGAACTCCTGCGCGGCTACCTCGACGACTGCGGTGAGCAGATCGGCCGGGACCTGCACGGCCTGCTCGGGTCCGGCACCGCCGCGCCGACCGGCACCGCCGCTGCGACCGGCCCCCGGACCGGCACCGTCTTCAACCTGCGCCGCCTGGTCGAGGCGGGCCGGGGCGCCCCCGCCGACGAGGTCTTCGACCCGGTCGCCTCGCACGCCGTGCTCTTCTCGCTGCAACTGGCCCTGGCCAGGTCCCTGCAGGCGCTGGGCGTGCGGCCGACCGCCGTCACCGGCCACAGCCTGGGGGAGCTCGCCGCCGCCACCCTGGCCGGGGTCTTCACCGAGCACGACGCCCTGCGGATCGTGGTCCAGCGGGCCCGGGCCGTCGCCCGGCAGCCCGAGGGCGCGATGCTCGCGGTCAGCCTGTCCCGCGCCCAGGCCGAGGAGCTGACCGGCCCCGGCGTCTGGCTGGCGGCGGTCAACTCCCCCCGCAGCTGCGTGCTGGCGGGGGAACGCGAAGCGGTGCTCGCGGTCGTGGACCAGCTCAACCGGCGCGGACTCCAGGGCCGACTGCTCCCCGTGCGGCATGCCTTCCACACACCGCTGCTGGCCGCCGCGGGCGAGGAGCTGCGGGGCGTGCTGGAACCGCTGCGGCTGTCGGCCCCGACCATCCCGATCGCCGCCAACACCACCGGCGCCTGGGCCCGGACCGAACTCCAGGACCCGGACTACTGGTACCGCCAGCTCACCTCACCGGTGCTCTTCGGCGAGGCCCTGGCCACCGCCGCCAAGGACTGCGACGTGCTGCTGGAGATCGGCCCCGGGCAGCTGCGGACCCTCGCGGCCCAGGCCCGCACCGGCGGCCCGGACTGCGCCGTGGTGCCGACCATGCGCCGGGAGTACCAGAACGAGCCCGACGCCGAGGTCCTGCTGCGCGCCCTGGGACAGCTGTGGCAGCACGGCTGCGCTCTGGACTGGGACCGGCTGCGCGGCGGGGCCCGCCCGGCGCGGACCGTACTGCCGCCGACCGCCCTGGACGAGCGGTACCTGTTCGTCGCGGAGGGGAGCGGCGACCTGCTCGCCCCCCGGCCCGCCACCACCGCGCCGGTAGCGCCGGTCGCCCCGGCCGCCCCGGTCGTGGCCGCCGTCGCGGCGCCGACCGGGCCCGTCGCCGGGACGCGACTGGAGGGTGTGGCGGCGGTCCTGGCCGAGCTGTGGGAGGAGATCCTCGGCGTCGAGGCCCCGACCGCCGAGGACGACTTCTTCGACCTCGGCGGCGACTCGCTGATGAGCGTCCAACTCATCTTCGGCATCGAGGAACGGCTGGGGTTCCACATCCCGGCGATCGCGGTCTTCCAGGAGTCCGGGCTCGGCCGGATGGCCGCACACATCGACACATGGCACACCACTGGAGGCAGCGAATGAACGACCTCACCGTGGGCGTGGTCGGAGCCGGGGTCATGGGGTCCAGCCTGGCCCAGAGCCTGACCGCGGCCGGTATCGGCACCGTCCTGTACGACTCCGACCCGCAGGCCAGGACCGCCGCCGGGTTCCGCGTCGCCGCCGCGAGCCGACTGGCCAGGCTCTCGGCCGCCAGGGCCGACGCGGGACCGCCCGGGCGGCTCACCGTCGCCGACGCACTCACCGAACTGTCCGGCTGCGACCTGGTGATCGAGAACGTGGTCGAGGACCCGGAGGTCAAGCGACAGGTGCACGTCGCCCTCGACGCGGTGCTGAAGCCCGGGGCCGTGGTCGCGGTGAACACCTCGGCGGTCCCGGTGTCCGGACTGGCACTCGCCACCGACCATCCGGAGCGGATGGTCGGGGCGCACTTCATGAACCCGGTCGCCGCCTCGGTCATGGTCGAGGTGGTGCGCACGCCCTACACCGCCGCCTGGGCGCTGCGAGGCCTGGAGGAGCTGCTGCGCCGCCTCGGCAAGGAGAGCGTCGTGGTCGACGACCAGGCCGGATTCGTCATCAACCGCTGCCTGATGATGTTCATCAGCGAGGCGGCGGCCCTGGTGGACGACGGCGTGGCCACCGCGCGGGAGGTCGACCGGCTGTTCCGGGCCTGCCTGGGACACCGCACCGGACCGCTGCGCACGGCCGACCTGATCGGCATCGACACCATCGTCCACACCATCGACGTGCTGCGCGACCACTACGGCCCGGAGCGCTTCACCCCCTCACCGGCACTGCTGCGGATGGCCGACGCCGGCCGGCTCGGCCGGAAGACCGGCGAGGGCTTCTACCACTACTCGGACGGGGAGACCCCATGACCCAGCCCGTCGCACCAACGACCCCCCTGGACCTGCTCACCCCGGAGCTGATCCGGGCCGAGGTGGCCCGGTTCCTCTCCCGCTACGTCGACGATCCGCACACCCTGGAGAGCGAACGCCTGCTCACCGGCGGGCTGTTGGACTCGCTGGCCGCCGTCGAACTCATCGGCCACCTCGAACGCCGCTTCGGGGTCAGCGTGCTGGACGACGACCTGGAGATCGAGAACTTCGACTCCCTCGCCGCCGTCACCGCCTTCGTGGTCCGCAAGCGGCAGACATGACGGACAATCAGAATTCGGATTTGGCGCGGGAGTTCCTCGGGAGCCCGGCGTCCGCGAGCGTGCTCGGCGCGCTCGTGCCCCGGGAGTACGGCGGGCTGGACCTCAGCCACGCCGACTACGGTGAGATCAACCGGGTCGTCGCCGAGCAGTCGCCCTCGCGGCAGAGCCTGCTCACCGTCCACGGCATGGTCTGCCGGACGGTGGCCCGCTGGGGCAGCCTGCCGCTGCGCCAGGAGTACCTGCCGCGGCTGGCCGACGGCGGCATGCTGGGGGCCTTCGCCCTGAGCGAGGACGTGGCGGGCAGCGACGTCCGCCGGATCACCACCACCGCCCGCGAGGTCCCCGGCGGCTGGGTGCTCGACGGCCGCAAGCGGTGGATCACCTTCGGCCAGGAGGCCGGTGTCTTCCTGGTGTTCGCCCGGGCCCCCAAGCACGACCTGGCGCTGCTGGTACGCCGGGACAACCCCGGGGCCTACCTCCAACCCGCGCCGCGGACCAGCGGATTCGGCGACGCCCGGCTGGCCGAACTCGTGCTCAGGGACTGCCGGGTGGACGCGGACCAGTTGCTCGGCCGCCCCGGGGCGGCCCTGACCCACATCGTCTCCGACGCGCTGACCCTGGGTCGGCTGTGCGTGGCCTTCGGCGCCTGGGGGCTGGCCGGTGCGGCGCTGTCGGCGGCGTTGCAACGCTCCATCGAGCGGCACCAGTTCGACGGTCCGCTGCACCGGCTGCAACTGGTGCGCGGGATGCTCGCGGACGCCGCCGTGGCGGTCGACTCGGCCGAACTGCTGTGTCGGCAGGCCGCGTTGGCCCTCGACGGGCGCGACGAGTGGGCGCTGGGCCGGATCCTCACGGCCAAGCTCGCCGCCAGCCGCGCCGCCACCACCGCCGCCGCCGTCGCGGCCCAACTCCACGGCGCCGCCGGTCTGGTGGAGGGTTGCGCGGTCGACCGGTACGTCCGGGACGCCCGCGTGTACGAAGTCATCGAGGGCAACACCCAACTGCTCCAGGACCTGATCGCCGACCAGGCCCTGGCCCGCCACCGCGACCGGGCGGCCCGGGCGTCGGCGCCGTCGGCCCTGATCCTGACCGGGGGACACCATGCCACCTGAACGGCGGACCACGATCAAGTGCGTCGTCTGGGACCTGGACGACACCCTGTGGGAGGGCGTGCTGGCCGAGGGCGGCGGAACCGTGCTCCGGCCCGGCGTCCTGGACACCCTGGAGGCGCTCGACCAGCGCGGCATCCTGCACTCCGTGGCCAGCAAGAACGAGCCGGGCCGCGCCCTGGAACGGCTCAGGGAACTCGGGGTGGCCGACTACCTGCTCTGCCCGCAGATCTCCTGGGAACCGAAGTCCTCGCTGGTCGCGGCCATCGCCAAGCACCTCAACATCGGCCTCGACAGCCTGCTGTTCATCGACGACTCGCCGTTCGAGCGGGCCGAGGTCGCCGACGTCCACCCGCAGGTGTGGTGCCTGGACAGCGCCGAGGCCGCCACCCTGGCCGACCTCCCGGCGTTCGACCGGGTGCCGACCCCGGACGGCGCGGTCCGGCGTCGGCGCTACCAGCAGGCCGAGGTGCGACGCGACTACGAGGAGTCCTTCCAGGGCCCGCGCGCGGAGTTCCTGAAGACCCTGGACCTGCGGCTCACGGTCGCCCCGGCCACCCCCGACGACCTGCTCCGATCGGCCGAACTGACCGAGCGGACCCACCAGTTGAACACCACCGGGCTGGTCTTCGACGCCGCTCAACTGGCCGCGCTGATCCCCAGGGCGGACCAGCGGCTGCTGGTCATCGGCCTGGAGGACCGGTTCGGCGGCTACGGCACCGTCGGCATCGTGCTGCTGGGCACCGACGCCCGGGAGTGGCGGATCCGGCTCTTCCTGATGTCCTGCCGGGTCATGGGCCGCAACGTCGGCGGCGCCGTGCTCGCCCTGCTGGCGCGGGAGGCCGACGCCGCCGGGGTGGACCTCACCGCCGACTTCCTGGCCAACGACGTCAACCGCCCGATGTACATGGTCTACCGCCTGGCCGGATTCACCGAGACCGGACGGGAGGGGGAGGTCCAACGACTCCGGCTGCGGCCCGGCGTCGGCCGCGCCAACCCCGACTATGTCGCCCTGAACTCCCTCATCCGACCCGCCGCACCCGCTACTCAGGAGACGAACATGCAAGCCTTCACCGACCGCTGGGAGCAGGGGTTCGCTCCCCTCTACGACTCCCGCGAACTGGCCGAGATCTCGTGGGTCACCACGTCGGTCAGCCCCGCGCTCCAGCAGCTCGTCATCGACGGGGTGATCCCGCGCGGCTCCCAGGTGGTCGACCTCGCCTGCGGACCGGGCGTCCACGCCACCTTCCTCGCCCGCCACGGGATGACCGTCACCGGTGTGGACCGGTCGACCACGGCCCTGGCCAAGGCCCGCCAACTGGCCGACTTCTACGACTGCGACATCACCTTCCTCGAAGGCGACATCCTGAACACGCCGTTGGCCACCGGCTCCGCCGACGTGGTGCACGACTCCTTCGTCTACCACAACGTGCGCCCGGAGGCCCGGGCCGCCTACTTCCAGGAGGCCGCCCGGCTGCTGCGGCCCGGGGGACTGTTCGTGATGGTCGGCTTCTCCGACCGGATGACCCCCGGGTCCGGGCCGATCAGGCTCACCTCGGACGAGGTGGTGCTGCCCGCGCTGGAGCACTTCTCGGTCGAGGAGCTGCGCCGCTTCCGCAACCTGCCGACCGAGAAGCGCCCGGACCAGTGGCACTGGCTCGGTCTCTTCCGGCGCCGGTGACCGGCGTGACGGCGGCATCGGCCCGTCCCCTCGGCGCGGGTGCCGCGCCGCGGGGCCGCTTCGCCGGTCAGTCGGTGCTGCTCACCGGCGGCGGCCGGGGCATCGGCCGGGCCTGCGCCCTGGAGTTCGCCCGCGAGGGCGCCCGGCTGGCGCTGGCCAGCCGGACGCCCGGGCAACTCCAGCGGGTCTCCGAGGAGATCCGCGAGCTGACCGGCAGCCCGGCCCAGTGCGTCCCGTTCGACGTGTCCCGGGCCGACCAGGTGCGGGCCGGGGTGGCCGAGGTGCTGGAGCGCGGCGGGCCGATCGACGTCCTGGTCAACTGCGCGGGACTGTTCTCGATGGGCCCCTCCGAGTCCGCCGCCGTGGCGGACTCGGCGGAACTCCTGGCCACGAACGCGCTGGGCACCCTGCTGGTCTCGCAGGAGGTCGGCCGGGGCATGCTGGACCGCGGCCGGGGCCGCATCGTGAACTTCGCCTCGCTGCTGTCCTTCACGGCCTTCCCCGGCCGGGCCGCCTACGCCGCGAGCAAGGGGGCGGTGCTACAGCTCACCCGGGTACTCGGGGTCGAGTGGGCGGCGCGCGGGGTGAACGTCAACGCGGTGGCGCCCGGCATGATCCGGATCGAGACCACCCATCCGGCGGTGGCGGCCGGGGAGCTGAGCGAGGACGAACTGCTCAGGCGGATCCCGATGGGACGGCGCGGCAGGCCGGAGGACGTCACCGGGGCCGTCCTGTTCCTCGCCTCCCCGCAGGCCGACTACATCACCGGGCAGACCATCGTGGTGGACGGCGGCTGGCTCAGCTACGGGTACCTGTGAGCACCGCGCCGCTGTCGGTGTGGTCGGTGACCCTGCCGGACCGGATCACCGCGTTGGACTGGGCGCTGCTGGACGAGGCGGAGCACCGGCGGGCCGGGCGCCTGCGTGACGCGGCGGCGGCGTCCTTCGTGGGGCGGCGCTCGGCGCTGCGGCGGATCCTGGGGCGGCAGTTGCGGACGCCCCCGGCGGGGGTCGCCCTGGGCCGTCGGCCCTGCCCGCGCTGCGGGGCCGCGGACCACGGTCCGCCACTGGTGCGCGGCCACGAGGAACTCCAGGTCAGTACCTCCTCCTCGGGCGGCCTGGCGCTGGTCGCGGTCGCGACCGGGCCGGTCGGGATCGATCTTGAGTACCGGTGGCGCACGCCGTTCGACCCGCTGGCGGTGATCCGCGCGGCGGCGTCGCCCGAGGAGGAGGCCTACCTGCTGGGCCTGCCGGACAGCGCCAGGACCGCCGCCGTGCACCGCCTGTGGACGCGGAAGGAGGCGGTGGCGAAGGCGGCCGGGGTGGGCATCGCGGTGAGGCTGCGCGGTCTGCGGGCCGTGCCCCGGTTGCCCGGACCGGTCTGGGTGGGCGGGGTCCCGCACGGCCCGCTCGCCGGGTCCTGGTGGGTGGACGAGCTGCCGGTGCCGGACGGCTTCGTCGCCGCGCTCGCCCGGCGGACGCCGGAACCCCGACGGGTACTGCCCCGGCCCGCCGGTCCTTCGGGCCGCTGGGACGACTCGGGCAACAGCGACAGAGCAACGACGAGAGAAGTGGAGGACAGCGATGACTGACTACCGACATGCGCTGATCGGCTGCGGACGGGTCGCGGCCAACCATGTGGACGGTTTCCGCCGGGTACCCGGATGGGTCCTCGCCGCCGCCTGCGACCGCGAGCCGCACGTGGCGGAGTTCGCCCGCGCCCACGCGATACCGCGGGTGACGCGGGACGCCGGGGAGCTGTTCGCGGACCCCTCGGTCACCAGCGTCTCGATCGCGGTGGACCACCGGCAGCACGGGCCGCTGGTGGAGCGGGCGCTGCTGGCGGGGAAGCACGTCCTGGTGGAGAAGCCGCTGTGCCTGGACCCGAAGGAGGCACGGGACCTGGTCGCGCTGGCCGACGAGCGGTCGCTGGTGCTGTCGGCGGTGGCCCAGCACCGGTACGACCCGCTGGTGCTGGCGGTCCGCGACTGGGTGGCCAGGGGCCTGCTCGGTGACCTGGTCCAGGCCTCGGTGGCGCTTCAGGCGCGGCGGACGCCCGAGTACTACACCGACAGCTACTGGCGCGGCACCCAGGACGGGGAGGGGGGCTCGGCGCTGATCAACCAGGGCTACCACTGCCTGGACGCGGTCCGCTGGATCTGCGGCGACCTGACCGCGACCGCCGCCCTGCGCCGTACCCGGCGGCTGGCCGGTGTCATCGAGACCGAGGACACCCTCGGCGCCCTGCTGTCGGCCTCGGGGGTGCCGGTCACCCTGAACGTGACGGTGGCGAGCAGCGTGGAGTGGCGGACCAGGATCGAGATCGTCGGTGTCCGGGGGTCGGTCGTCTTCGACCTCGACCACCCGGGGCGGTTGAGCCACTGGGAGGGCCCGGCGGAGCTGGTCCGGCTCGCGGAGCGGGAGAACGCCCGCGGACTGGCGGAGGAGCCGCCCGGTGCCTCCTACTACGGCACGTCCCACCGTCGGCAGATAGCCGACTTCTGCCGCGGCGTCGCCGGGGGCGGCGCGATGCTCTCCTCTGCGGCCGACGCGGTGGGAACCCTGGAGACGATTGTCTCCCTCTACGAACTCTCGGCCGGGTGAAGAATCGGGGAGCAGGTCATTCCGAGGATGTCGAGACATCCCTCGGCGGTGTCCGCGGTACGGCAGAAAGCCCGTTCCCCCGCGCTCATGAATCCGTCGTCGGCCATGCGGTCGAGAAGCTGGACCAAGGGGTCGAAGAATCCCGCGATATTGGCCAGCACGACCGGGCGGCGATGGAATCCCAATTGGTCCCAGGTGGCGACCTCCATGAGTTCGTCCATGGTTCCGTAGCCGCCGGGGAGAATGACGAAGGCGTCGGCCATCTCGTACATCAGCGCCTTGCGGCTGTGCATTCCTTCGACGACGAATATCTCGCCCTGCGCCTCGTCCAGGCGTTCGCGCTCGTGCAGGGCGTCCGGGATCACGCCGAACACCTTGGCGCCCGCCCGGTGGGCCGCGGTCGAGACGGCCCCCATGAGGCCGACCCCGCCCGCGCCGTAGACCAGGCTGCCGCCCCGGCGGGCGATCGCGGTGCCCAGGTCGTGGGCCGCCCGGAGGTACTCCGGCCGGTTCCCGGCGCGGGAGCCGCAGAAGACGCCAATTCGATTCGGTGGGGCCGGGGGAGAAATCACGATGTTTTCCTTGATTGGAGGAGGTGGGGGTCGGTGCGGTACGGCTGAATTTCCGGGCGGATCATCCCCATCCCAGATCGCCGGGGGTGGCCGTGCCGCTCGGCGCGGAAGCGGAGGTATGCGGCGCGGGCACGGCCGAAATGACCGCGACGGAGCAGAGGACTCCGCATGCCACGAGGGCCGCGGTGACGAAGCTGACTACGGGCTGCGTGAACGTCTTCATTGCGGTCTCCGGTGATGTAGAGGGCAGTCGGATCGGCGGCTTGTCGGCTACCTTGCTACATGGCGGGTCGGCTCTGTATGGCACGGGGCGCTCGGCATACTGCATTGCGCATATCTGAGGGGATGACCAAAGTGGCGGATTTGGAGATTCAGGACTACCTGGACACCCCGGCGCTGGGCGACGGCGCACTCCAGATCTACCTGCACGCGCTGGACCGCAGTGCCCCGCTGCCATGTGCGCAGGTGGGTGACGTGATCGGGCTCGGCGCCGACGAGTTGGAGCTGGCGATCCGGCAGCTCGGCGCGCTGCGGCTGGTCAGTGCCCAGCTGCTCTCCGAGGGGTTGATTGCCCCGGTTGCGCCCGACAGCGCCCGCCTGCAACTGCTGTCACCGCTCATCCGGGAGCTGGAGCAGAAGCAGCGGGCGGTGGACGCGGCCAGGGCGATCTACGCCCAACTCTCGGACGCCTACCAGCGATCGGCCACCCGGAGCGTCCGCGACGAGGCGGTCACCGTGGTCAGGGAGCTGTCCGACGTCCGGCGGGTGATCACCGAGCTGTCGGCCACCTGCACGAACGAGGTCATCACCGCCCAGCCCGGGGGCGGTCGGACCGAGGAGGTGCTGCGCGAGTCCCTGCAGCGCACCCAGGACCTGCTGGGCCGGGGCGTGCGCATGCGCACCCTCTACCAGCACACGGCCCGCTACAGCCCGCCCACCACCGCCTACGTCGCCCTGGTCACCGAGCACGGCGCGGAGGTGCGCACGCTGGGGGACGGCTTCATGCGGATGCTGCTCTTCGACCAGGAGGTCGCCCTGATCGAACTGCGGGAGACGGCGGCCGGCGCGGTCCTGGTCCGGGAGCCGAGCATCGTGCACTTCATGTACGAGTCCTTCGAGCGGGCCTGGAGCCAGGCCAGCGACTTCGACGCCGACTACCACCCCGAGTCGGTCCGGCAGACCACCGACGACACCAAGGCGACGATCATCAAGCTGCTGATCGACGGGGTCGAGGACAAGGTGGTCGCCCGGCGGCTGGGCATGTCGCTGCGGACCTGCCAGCGCCACGTGTCGGAGATCCTGCGCGACATCGGGGCCAGGAACCGGCTCCAGGCCGGATACCTGATCCACCGTTACGGACTGGACCGGGTGGCCGCCGGTCCGGAGGGGACGGAGGGTGCCGTCGAGGGCGGCCAGCCGGGCATCTGAGCGGTCCCGGGGAGGGCCGTCTGATGTGTCATTAGTTTTCATGGTTCGGTGAGATAAAACCACTCGACGGTATGGCCGCACGCGCCCCGGACGGCGGGCTGACTCCCTGTTCTGCCTGCCGTCCGGTGGAGGCGCCATGTCGCGTGCCTCATCTGTCAAGAAATTGCACGTGGCAGCGAGAAATTTTTTGAAGATTATCTGCATCTTGTTGGTAGGCAGTCCCTCTATTAACCTTGCTCCGTCTCCGAGAGGCGGATCCCGCCGACAGAAATGGAGAACCACGTGAACGACACCCGGCAGCTCGCTGTCGACTTTCAGAGCGGAGCCCCTCGGACCGGGACGCTCACCTGGGGCCAATTGGCGATCTGGGATGTGCTGCAATGGCTCCCCCCGGACGACACCAGCCTCACCCTGTCCACCCTGCTGCCGCTGCCCGCGGGGACGACCGCCGCCACGGTGGCGGCGGCGCTGCGGGCACTGGTGGAGCGCCACGACGCGCTCCGCTCCCTCTTCCGCTTCGACGCGGCCGCCGGCGAACCCGGGCAGACCCTGGTCACCACCGGCCGACTGACGGTGGAGGTGCACGACGCCCCGCGGGGGCTCGCCGCCGACCTCGCGGCGAAGCTGCGCCCGGAACTCTGCGGCCGTCCCTTCGACCTGGCGTCCGACCTGCCGGTACGCGCCCTCCTGGTCACCGAGGAGGGGAGCCCGGCCGCGCTCGTCCTCGCCATCAGCCACATGTCGGTCGACGCCTGGAGCTTCCGGGTCGTGCTGGAGGACCTGGAGGCGCTGCTCGCCGGTGCGGAACTGCCCGCCCCCGGCCAGCAGCCGCTGGACCGGCTCGACTACGAGACCTCGGACCTGGGACGCAGGCGGGAGGAGCGCGCGCGTGCCTACTGGACCGAGCAGGTCCGGGAGACCCCGGCCGCCATGCTGGCCGAGCTCCCGCAGCCGTCCGCGCCGCACCTGGGCTGGGGCCGGATCGAGTCCACCGCGCTCGCCGAGTCGGTCCGGCTGCTCGCCCAACGGGCCTCGGTCGCCGGGTCGCTGGTCGTCATGGCCGGTGCGGCGCGGCTGCTGGCCCGGTACACCGGGGAGGAACAGGCGACGCTGCGACTGATCGTGGCGACCAGGTTCACCGCCAGGACCCGGCGGTTCGTCGGCGCCTTCAACCAGAACGCGCTGCTGCGGGTGCCGATCGGCGCCGACTCCTTCGACGACTACCTGCGGCGGACCGGGCTCGCCGCCCTGACCGCGTACCAGAACTGCGAGTACGACCCCAGGGCGATCGAGCAGATCGTCATCGACACCGCGGCCGAGCGCGGCGTGACCGCGGGCGGGTACTGCTTCTTCAACGACATCAGCTTCGAGCCGCCGCGGCCCGCCGACGCCGACCGGGAGCCCGCGACCGGGGGCGACGCCCCGGACCCGCGCGCCCTGCGCGCGGACACCGTGCTGTCGGTGCCCGAGATGGACCAGGTGCCCAAGGGGGCCACGTTCTTCCTCTTCCTGGAGCGGCTCGGCGACCGGGCGGTGCTGCAACTGTGCGCCGACCGACGCTTCCTGGCCCCGCGCTCGGCGACGGACTTCCTGCACGACCTGGAGGAGCTGACCGTCGCCGCCGCCGTGTCCCCGCCCCGCCCCGCGACCTTGGAGCTTCCATGACCACCCCCGACCGCCAGGCCGTGATCCACGCGACGGGCCTGACCAAGCACTACCAGCGCGTCGGCGACGCCGAGCGGTTCACCGCGGTCGACGGGATCGACTTCCGGGTCGAGCCGGGTGAGGCCTTCGGCTTCCTCGGACCCAACGGCGCGGGCAAGTCCACGACCATGCGGATGATCGCCTGCGTCTCCCCGGCCAGCGCGGGCAGCCTGCGCATCGCCGGGCTCGACGCCTCCCGCGACGGCGCCGCGATCCGCGCCCGGATCGGCGTGGTCCCCCAGGACAACACCCTGGACACCGAACTGACGGTGCGTGAGAACCTGTACGTCTACGGCCGCTACTTCGGCCTGTCCCGGCGGGTGCTGACCCAGAAGATCGGCGAACTGCTGGACTTCGCGCAGCTGACCGAGAAGGCCGACAACACCGTCGAGAGCCTGTCCGGCGGGATGCGGCGGCGGCTGACCATCGCCCGGGCCCTGATCAACGACCCCGGCGTGCTGCTGCTCGACGAGCCCACCACCGGCCTGGACCCGCAGGCCAGGCACATCCTCTGGGACCGGCTGTTCCAACTGAAGCAGGACGGCATCACCCTGGTGCTGACCACGCACTACATGGACGAGGCCGAGCAGTTGTGCGACCGGCTGGTGGTGATGGACCACGGCCGGATCGTCGCCGAGGACTCCCCGGCCCGGCTGATCGAGAAGCACGTCACCCCCGAGGTGCTGGAACTGCGCTACGCGCCCGGCCGCAACGAGGAGATGGGCCGCCGGGTCGCCGCGATCGGCGAGCGGGCCGAGATACTCCCCGGCCGGGTCCTGCTCTACGTCGCCGACGGCGAGTCCGCCCTCGCGTCCGTCCACGCCGAGGGCGCTGCCCCGCTGACCGCGATCGTCCGCAGAGCGAGCCTTGAGGACGTGTTCCTCACGCTCACCGGCCGTTCACTGATCGACTGAGGAGAACGACGCCATGGCAACCTTGGCCCTGCGTGAGTTCAGCTACTGCATGGCGCACTACCGGCGTACCTGGCGCGGCACGGTCGTGGTCAGCGTGGCCAACCCGCTGCTGTTCCTGCTCGCCTTCGGCAGCGGCCTGGGCGTCCTGGTGAACCGCAACGCCCCGGCCGTCCTGCACGGGGTCCCCTACGTCACCTTCCTGGCACCGGGACTGCTGGCGGCCGCGTCGATGCAGACCGCGATCGTGGAGTCGGCCGGTCCGGTCTACCAGGCCGTCCACGGGCGGAGGAACTACCTGGCGGCGGCGGCCACGCCGATGACGCCGTTCCAGATCTACCTCGGCCACCTGCTCTTCATGGTGTTCCGCGTCGTCATCAGCTCGCTCGCCTTCGTCCTGGTGATGGCGGCGTTCCGGCTGGTCCACTCACCGCTGGATGCGCTCGGGCTGCTGCTCGGAGCCGTCCTCACCGGGACCGCCTTCGCCGCGCCGATGGCGGCGTGGGCCGTCGCGGTGCGCCGGCCCACGGCCCTGGACATGTGCTTCCGCTTCATCCTGATGCCGCTCTACATGCTCTCCGGCACGTTCTTCTCGATCCGGCAACTGCCCTCCTGGCTGCGGGACCTGGCCTGGATCACCCCGTTGTGGCACGGCGTGGACCTGTGCCGGACGCTCAGCCTGGGCACCGCGACACCGGGCACCACCGCGATCCACCTGGGCTACCTGCTCGCGCTGGTGGCGGCCGGGATCGCCGCCGCCCGGGTCACCTACCGCCGTGCGCTGCACGGCTGACGGACCGGAACCGTCCGGAGATGATGGAGAAGTCGATGACCCTGACCGTTCCCGACACCGCCGCCGCACCCTCGCGGTTGCGTCCGCCCCGGGCGTTCCACCTGGTGGAGCGGCACCTGGTGATCTACCGGCACACCCCCATGGTGCTGGTGGCCGAGATCTTCGAACCCGTGCTCTACCTGCTCTCGGTGGGGGTCGGCATCGGGGCGCTGGTCGGACACGTCGCCGGTCTCGGCCCCTCCGGCGTCGGCTACAGCGCCTTCGTCGCCCCGGCCCTGCTGGCCACGGCGGCGATGAACGGGGCGATGAACGAGACCACGTTCAACCTGCTGCGCAAACTGAAGGTGGACCGCATCTACGACTCGGTCCTGTCCACGCCCATGAGCGTGCAGGACCTCGCCCTGGGCGAGGTCTGCTGGGCCCTGCTCCGCGGCACGCTCACCACCACCGGCTTCATGGCCGTGACCGCCGCGTTCGGACTGGTGCGGTCACCGTGGATACTCCTGGCCGTGCCGGGCGCCGCACTGGTCGGCTTCGGCTTCGCCTCGGTGGGCCTGGCGGTGACCACCTACCTGCGCGGCTGGCAGGACTTCCAGTACGTGCAACTAGTGATGCTGCCGATGTTCCTCTTCGCCACGACCTTCTACCCCTTGGGCGTCTACCCCCGCGCCGTGCAGATCGTGGTGGAGTGCCTGCCGCTGTACCAGAGCATCCAGTTGATCCGGGAGCCGGCCCTGGGCCAGGTCGGCCCCTCGCTGCTGGTCCCGGCCGCCTACCTGGTGCTGATGGGGTTGCTCGGGCTCGCCGTGGCCCGCCGCAGGCTGACCCTGATGCTGCTGCACTGACCGGCCCGGCCGGAACCGACCCGCGCTCCCGATCCGGCGACAGCCGGGAGCGCGGGTCGGTTCCGTGCGGTCAGGGGGTGAGCCGGTTGGGCCCACGGAAGAGGAAGGTCGCGTCGCGGATCGAGTCCAGCCCGAGCATGACCATCAGCACCCGGCCCAGCCCCATCCCCAGGCCGCCGTGCGGCGGGCAGCCGTAGCGGAAGCAGTTCAGGTAGTCCTGAAGCGACTCGGTGCCCATGCCCTTGTCGGCGGCCTGCTTGAGCAGCACGTCGTACCGGTGCTCGCGCTGCGCGCCGGTGGTGATCTCCAGGCCCTTCCACAGCAGGTCGAAGCTCAGGGTCAGCTCCGGCTGCTCGGCCGACCGCATGTGGTAGAACGGCCGGATGCCGACCGGGTAGTGGGTGACGAACACGAACTCGTGCCCGCTCCGCTCCTTCACCAGGGCCGCGAGCGCGCGCTCGCCCTCGGGGTCCAGGTCCTCCTTGACGCCCGCCGGGTCCCAGCCCCCGGCCCGCAGCAGTCGCTGGGCCTCGGCCATGGTGACCCGGGGGAAAGGCAGTTCGGGCACCACCACCGGCTGGCCGAAGTGCTCCTCGATCGCCGGGCCGTGGACCCGCGCCACCTCGGCGAGCGCGTGGGCGAGCATCCGCTCCTCGAACGCCATCACGTCCTCGACGCCGTCGATCCAGGCGAGTTCCACGTCGACACCGGTGAACTCGGTGGCGTGGCGCGAGGTGAACGAGGGCTCCGCCCGGAACACCGGGCCGACCTCGAAGACCCGGTCGATACCGGCGGCGATCGCCATCTGCTTGTAGAACTGCGGTGACTGGGCCAGGTAGGCGCTGCGGTCGAAGTAGCCGAGCCGGAACACCTCCGCCCCGGACTCCGAGGCGGTGCCCATCAGCTTGGGCGTGTGCATCTCGGTGCAACCCTCGCCGTAGGCGAACTCGCGCATCGCCCGTTCGGCGGTGGTCTGCACCGCGAACACCAGTTGCGCGGCCGCACGCTTGCGCACGTCCAGGAAGCGCCAGTCGAGCCGGTGCTCCGGTCCCGAGTGCTCGTCGATGGGCAGCAGCGGTTCGGCCCGGTTCAGCACCTCGACGGTCTCCGGGACGATCTCCAGGCCGCCCAGGTTGACCACGGGGTTGTCCACGACCCGGCCGGTGATCCGGACGGCGGACTCGACCGTGAGGCTCTCGATCACGCTCTCCAGCGGGTCGTCGGGACCACCGCGCCGGTGGGTCACCTGCGTGGTGCCGGTGTGGTCGCGGACCAGGACGAACTGCATCTTCCGTTGCAGCCGCAGGGTGTTGACCCAGCCGCTGACGGAGACCGTCTCGCCCACGCGCGGACGCAGGTCGGCAACCAGGACACGTGGTGTGGGGTGGATCATCGCAGTCCTCCAACGGACGTTGGCTGATCCCTTGGAAGTGCGGGCGAGAAGGGTAACTCGCGGTGCCACCGCACTTTCGCCGCCGCCGAGGGCGACAGCCTCATTCGGGCCCGGTCACGGGGGCTGGCCGGCAGGGCATTTCCTCCCCGCACTCAGGAGTGTCTTCGCCACGGGGTGCGACACTGCCTTTCCAGCTACCGGCAGTTCTCTCGGCTCGCACGGTCCCGCGGGTACTCGTCTCCCTCGTCGTGTTACCCCTGAGAATAGAGGGCGCGGCAGCGGCCCGCAACGAGGCGCGGGGGCGGCCTTGGACCGCTCCCGGCACCGGTGCTGACGGTCCGTCGGGGAGTGCGGCGGCGACCCTGCCGAGCAGCGGGCCCTCCCGGGTGACTACCCCGATCGGGTAGCCGGCCGAGTTGGCGGATCTGCACGGCTCGGGCACGGTGAAGTAGTCGGCCGGGTCGAGGGCGCGGAGCGCGATCCACCGCTGCGAGGCCGTCGCGCCGGACCGGTCGCCGCTGTCCGACGGGGCACGGAAGAAGCCCTGCACGTCGAGCGCGATCCGCGGGTCGTCGTCGATGCGGCGTGCCATCGCGTAGTAGGCGGCCAGCGCGTGCAGGCAGCGCTGGGTGTCGGCGCCGCAGGTGCAGTCGACGCCGACGAGGCTCGGTACCGGCGGGTGGCCCGCCTCGGTGATCGCGCGGTACAGCTCGTCGGTGAGGGCGGGCCGCGCGCCGGACAACCGGCGGGAGATCTCGGCCATCGTCTCCCGGGCCATGGGCTCGACCTCGATGTTCGCCACCGAGACGGTGCGACCGCGCCGCATCACGGCGCGGACGGTCCCGGCGTCGACGGTGACCTCCACCCCGCCGTCGCGTGCGAGTCGGCGGGCGCGCGGCAGTTGCGGATCGGGGTGGGTCTGCCGCAACGACTCGGCGAGCCGGAGCCAGTCCTTCCCCCACAAGGTGAAACCGAAGTCCTTGTCGGCCATGGGTCAGCTGTCTCGCTTCCGGCGCAGGATCGCAATGAGGCGCTCGTCGTCCAGGCGGGCCAGTTCGGCGACACCGGACATGTCGGCGATGTCGGAGAGCGCGGACTTGCGCGAGTGCATCGCCGCGATGTGCTCCTCGACGGTGGTCCCGGTGGTCAGCGTGGTGACGGTGACCGTACGGGTCTGACCGATCCGGTGGACCCGGTCGGAGGCCTGCGCCTCCACGGCCGGATTCCACCACCGGTCGAAGTGGATGACGTCGGCCGCGCGGGTGAGCGTGAGCCCGGTACCCCCGGCCTTCAGGCTGAGCACCAGCACCTTCGGGCCGTCGTCGGCCTGGAACCGGCGGACGATGTCGGCGCGCCGCTCCTGGTTCAGGCCGCCGTGGAAGAACGGCACGGACACCCCGAACTGCTCGGCGCACTGCCGCACCAGCAGCTCACCGCTGCGCCGGTACTGGGTGAAGACCAGCGTGGGCGAGCCGAGGTCGAGGTTGTTGGCGATGATGTCGGTGCAGAGGTCGAGCTTCCCCGACCGTCCCGACAACTCGTCCAGGTCACCGGTGATCAGCCCCGGGTGGTTGCAGACCTGCTTCAACGCGGTCAGCGCCGCCAGCACCCTGGTCTGCCGCTGCGCGCCGCTGCCGAAGCCGTCGTCGATCACCTGGTCCAGCAACTGGTCGTACAACTGCTGCTGTTCCTCGGTGAGATCGCAGATCAGGTCGGCGTGGATCTTGGCCGGGAGCGAGTGCGCGACCTGGGACTTCTTCCGCATCATCACGATCGGCTCGATGGCCCCGCGCAGCCGGGCGGCGGCGGCGAGCGAGCCGTCCGCGATCGGCTTGACGAAGCGGCGCCGGAACTGCGGCTTGTGGCCGAACAGTTCCGGCGCGACCAGATTGAGCAGCGCCCAGAGCTCCTCCAGGTGGTTCTCAACAGGCGTGCCGGTCAAGGCGATCCGTGCGTCGGCGGCGAGGCTCCGGGCGGCCTTCGCCACCTGGGTACGGGGGTTCTTCAACACCTGCGCCTCGTCGAAGACCACGGTGACCCACCGCTGCCCGGTCACGGCGGGCCCGTGGATGCGCAGCGTCGGGTAGCCGATGAGCACCACCGTCCCGCTGTCCACCCCCTCCAACGCGCCGCCCCGCCAGATCGTCGTCCGCAGGTCGGGGGCGAACCGGGCGATCTCGTGGGCCCAGTTCCCGACCAGCGACGTCGGGCACACCACCAGTTGCGGCCCCTGCCCGGCCCGCCCGGCGAGGTAGCCGATGGCCTGAAGGGTCTTGCCGAGCCCCATTTCGTCGGCGAGCACCGCGCCGCCGTGGGCCTCGACCGTCTCGCGCAGCCAGCTCACGCCGCGCACCTGGTACGGCCGCAGGGTGGCGGTCAGCGCCGTGCGCAGTTCGGTTGCCACGGCACTGGTGTGCCGGAAGACGGACTCCGCGTGCTGCGCCGACATCACGGCGAGACCGGTGGCATCGGGAACGGCGTGCGCGGCGATCGGCAGGGGCGGGTCACCGCCCGCGATCCGCGTCCGCCAGGCCGCCACCGACTGGCCGGGGGAGTCGAGCGGCGCGCCGGGGAGCCCGTCCGGCTCGACCAGCGCGCAGTCGACCTCGGACACCGCGAAGCCGCCGAGATCCGGGTCCGGGAGGACCAGGGCGACGCTCTGGACGTCACCGATCGGTGGCGCCGCCCCCGCGGCGCGGCCGGACCAGGTCCACAGGGCGAACATATGGCGGTCGGGCAGGTACGTGGCCTGGCTGTCGGGTACGAGGTCGGCAGGGTCCAGTTCGATTTCCATGGTCAGTGGCCGCCGGTGCGGAGCAGCGCGCCGCGGGAATGCGGAATCGATACGAAGGCCCCGGTCAATTCCGGGGCCGCGGTCGGGGAATTGGCGCCCGGCGTCCCCAGGGCGGTCCCCGGGGCGGTCCCCGGGGCGGTCCCCAGGGCGGTCCCCGGGGTGGTACCGCCTGGCCGGGGCGGCAGCGAGCGGCACGGGAGAGCGGCGGAGACTAACCGCTGCCGGGGCTCCGGCAGCGTGGGGGACGTGGTCATGAATGGGACCGTAAGGCCATCGCCGCACACCTGTCAATTGAATGGCCGTGAACAATCCGCCGACCTTCCACGGTAATCCGAGGGCATGCCGCCCGGCTTTCTGTCAATTGCGCACCGGTATGCCGGGAGTTTTCCTGGCGAGTATTCGCGGGCATATTGCGGTGCTCTCTGTCAATTCAGTGCGAGTGAATCGGATTCCGTTTTCCCGGGGCTGTCGCGGGCATACCCGCGCGCCGTCGTCAACGCCGCGCACCGGCGTTGCCGGTCCGTGACCAGATGCACAGCTACGTCATATGCCCAGTTGAGTCCGCTCTCACGGAAGGCTCATGGGTCGTTCAGTCGGCGTACCTAGCGTCCCGGCCATGTTCTTCACATACCTCAGGCGCGAACTGCGCCGCCGCCGGAAGGCGGCCCTGGTCGTCTCGATGGGCCTCGCTCTCGGTATCGGGCTCGTCCTCACGGTGACCTCCGTCTCCGCTGGGATGAAGAACGCCCAGTCCCAGGTCCTCCACTCGCTCTACGGGCTGGGCACCGACGTCACCGTGACCAAGCAGGCCGCGGCCGGTCAGGGCGGCGGCGGCCAGCAGTTCGGTTTCCAGCACTCCGGGACCGGTACCCAGAGCAGCAGCTCGGACCGGCTCACGATCAGCTCCGGCAGCGCCACGCTGACCTCGGCGCAACTCGCGACCATCGGCAGGCAGAGCGGCGTGTCGGCGGCGGTCGGCTCGCTGTCGCTCAACGACGTCAAGTTCGACGGCAGTTTCAAGTTGCAGGGCGGCAGTACCGGCAGCACGGGCAGCACCGGCGGCACCGGTGGACCTGGCTCCAGCCAGGGTGAGCGTCCGAGCGGCAGCGGCAGCGGCGGCACCCCGCCGTCCGGTTCGGCCAACTTCAGCCTCAACACCTTCAGCATCGAGGGCGTCGACACCTCCAACCTGACCCTGGGACCGATCAGCAGTCTGGAGATCACCAGCGGGGTCAACTTCACCAGCGCCCAGAGCGACTCCCTGGTCGCGGTCGCGGACGCCTCCTACGCCAAGTCGAAGAGCCTGAGCGTGGGCGGCACCGTCACCATCGACGGCTCCAGCTTCAAGGTCATCGGCATCGCCACCGCCGCCAGCGGCTCCTCCACCGCCAACCTCTACATCCCGCTGACCAAGGCGCAGACCCTCTCCGGCCAGGCGGACAAGGTCACCTCCGTCTACGTCAAGGCGACCAGCTCGCAGCAGATCGCGGCGGTCAAGTCCGAGGTCCAGCAGGCGGTCTCGGGCACCACCGTGACCACCGCCGCGGACATGGCCTCCACCGTCTCCGGCTCCCTGTCCACCGCCGCCAACCTGGCCGACAACCTGGGCAAGTGGCTCTCGATCATGGTCCTGATCGCGGCCTTCCTGATCGCCTCGCTGCTGACCTCCTCGGCGGTCAACCGCCGGGTGCGCGAGTTCGGCACCCTGAAGGCCCTGGGCTGGCGCAGCAGCCGGGTCATCGGCCAGGTCATGGGTGAGGCCGTGGTCAACGGCCTGATCGGCGGCGTCCTCGGGATCGGGCTGGGGCTCGCCGGGGCGGCGGCCATCAGCGCCTTCTCGCCGAGCCTGAGCGCCTCCCTGGGCGGTTCCGCCGGGGGCGCCGCCGCGTCCGGTGGCCCGGGTGGCGGCGCCCCGGGTGGCGGCGGAGGGTTCGGCGGGCATGTCGCGCAGGCGGCCCAGGACGTCACCGTGCACCTGACCGCGCCGGTCACCCTGGCGTCCATCGGCCTGGCCGTGGCGCTCGCGGTCGCGGGCGGCCTGGTCGCCGGCGGCTTCGGCGGCTGGCGGGCCTCCCGGCTCCGCCCGGCGGACTCGCTGCGCCGCGTCGAATAGCCCCGAACCATTCTGACGAGGAGTCAATCATCATGTATCGCTTGAGTGGTGTGCAGAAGCACTACACCAGGGGCAAGCAGACCGTGCGCGCCCTCGACGGCGTCGACCTGGACATCCCCGAGGGCAGCCGCCTGGTCATCCAGGGTCCCACCGGCGGCGGCAAGTCGACCCTGCTGCAGATGCTGGGCGGCCTCGACCGCCCGACGGCCGGTACCGTCGAGCTGGCCGGCCACGACCTGGGCCGGATCAGCGAGTCCGAGCTGACCCAGGTCAGGGCGGAGCTGATCGGCTTCGTCTTCCAGAGCTTCAACCTGATCCCCACCCTGAACGCGCAGGAGAACGTGGAGACGGCGCTGGTCCCGCTGGGCACCGGCAAGGCCGAGCGGGCCCGGCGCGCCTCGGCGGCGCTGGAGTCCGTCGGCCTCGGCGACCGGCTCGGACACGTCCCGGCGGAGCTGTCCGGCGGCCAGCAGCAGCGGGTGGCGATCGCCCGGGCCCTGGTCAAGCAGCCGAAGGTGCTGCTGGCCGACGAGCCCACCGGCAACCTGGACGAGGAGACCCGGGACGACATCATGGTGCTGCTCGACGCCCTCCAGCGGGAGCACGGCCTGACCTTCGTCATGGTCACCCACGACACCGCCCTCGCTGCCCGGGCCCCCCGCCTCGCCACCATCCGCAACGGCCGGGTCACCGTGAGCGAGACCCAGCGCGCCTCCTAGCCCCGCCTCGCCGACGTCCCCGGCCCCTGGAACCCGTCCGGGGGCCGGGGACGTTCTGGCGGGGGCGGGGGCCGGAGATTCGGCCCGTCCGTCGTGTCGATCCGCGGCCGCGCCGTTCGACCTGGGATAGAGAGGGTCGAGCGGCGACCCTGGAGCAAGGAGACCGACGATGGCGAAGTACCTGCTGATCATGCGGGGCACGGACGAGTCCATGGCGAAGATGATGGAGACCCCCTTCGAGGAGATGCTGGAGACCGTGGGCCGCTTCAACGAGGAGCTGATCCGGGCGGGGGTGCTGGTCGCCGCCGAGGGGCTGGACGATCCGGGACAGGGCGTGGTGGTCGACTTCAGCGGGGAGACGCCGGTGGTCACCGACGGCCCCTACGGCGAGACGAAGGAGCTGTTCGGCGGCTTCTACCTGATCGACGTCGCGTCGAAGGAGGAGGCGGTCGAGTGGGCCCGGCGGCTCCCGGCCATCGCCGGGTCGAAGTGCGAGGTCCGGCGGGTGCCGGGGATCGACGAGTTCCCGCAGGACAACGAGTGGATCATCAAGGAGCGGGCGTGGCGCGAGCGGACCGGCCAGCTCTGATGCCCGAGGCTGTCGGCGGCCCGCCGAACGCCGACGCGGCGCGGCGGGCCGTCGAGGCCGTCTGGCGGATCGAGTCCGCCCGGATCGTCGGGGCGCTGGCCCGCTACACCGGCGACTTCGGGCTGGCCGAGGACGTCGCGCAGGAGGCGCTGGCGGAGGCGCTGGTCACCTGGGCCCGCGACGGTGCGCCGAGCAGTCCGGTGGGCTGGCTGCTGGCGACCGCGCGGCGGCGGGCGATCGACGCCTTCCGCCGCCGGTCGGCGCGGGACGAGCGGTACGCCGTGCTGGCCGGTCAGTTGGCGGAGGGCGAGTTCAGCGCGGGCGCGGCGGGGGCGTCCGCCCCGGCGGAGGACCTGCCGTGGGATCCCGACCGGGTCGACGACGACGTGCTCGCGCTGATGTTCACCGCCTGCCATCCGGTGCTCTCGCCCGAGGCCCGGGTGGCGCTCACGCTGCGGGTGGTGGGCGGCCTGTCCAGCGAGGAGATCGCCCGGGCGTTCCTGGTGCCCACGCCGACCGTGCAGGCCCGGATCACCCGCGCGAAGAAGACGATCGCCGCCGCGCGGGTGCCGTTCGAGCTGCCACCGGCCGAGGAGCGGCGGGAGCGGCTCGGCGGGGTACTGAGCGTCCTGTACGTGGTCTTCACCGAGGGCTCGACGGCGACCGAAGGGGACGGCCTGCTGCGCCCCGACCTCGCCTACGAGGCCGTCCGGTTGGCCCGGATGCTGGCCGCCCTGCTGCCCGCCGAGCCGGAGGTGTACGGGCTGCTCGCGCTGTTCGAGCTCACCGCCGCGCGCTTTCCGGCGCGCACCGGGCCGGACGGGGAGGCGGTGCTGTTGGAGGACCAGGACCGGCGCCGGTGGGACCGGGCGGCGATCCGCCGGGGTCTGGCCGTGCTCGGCCGGGCCGCCGCCGTCGGGCGGGGCCTCGGACCGTACGGGCTTCAGGCCGCGATCGCCGCCTGCCACGCGACCGCGCCCTCGGTGGCGGAGACCGACTGGGAGCGGGTGGTGCTGCTCTACGAGGCGCTCGGCCGGGTCGCCCCCTCGCCGGTGGTGGAGCTCAACCGGGCGGTGGCGGTGGCGATGGCGAGCGGGCCGGGGCAGGCGCTGGAACTGGTCGACGACCTGGCCGTCTCCGGTCGGCTGGCCGGGTCGTACCTGCTCCCGAGCGTGCGCGGCGAACTGCTGGCCCGGCTCGGCCGGACCGCCGAGGCCCGGGCCGAGCTGGAGCTGGCCGCCCGGCTGTGCCGCAACGCCCGGGAGCGGGCGGTACTGCTGCGGAAGGCGGCGGCGTTGGCGTGAGGCCCGCGACCGGTCCCGGTGGCGGGACGGCACTGCGGACCTCACCCATGGAGACCGCGTCACCGCGCCCGCTGGTGGCCAGCGGCCGATTCGCGCCGCTTGACGCCGGCTTCCTTCAGCATCTTCATGAGCTCGTCGTAGTCGCATCCCCCGCGCGCCATCAGCTCCGTGATGCTCGCGCGTGCCTCGTACTCGCTGGCCAACATGGCAGCGAGGGCGACGCGTTTCGGCCCGGACTTCGGGAGCGGCTTGCCACCGTCCCTGATCGGCATCACGCGCTGCTCCGCAGGTGCCCGACGTCCCGCGTCGTCGCCGACCACGTCACGACGCCACCCGCTCGTTCCGGGCCAGGCACCGGGGGCACTCGCAGGGGGGCATGCCGAAGGAGACCGGCAGCGGGTCCTGCCGCGTCGGCTCGTACTCGACCCGCCCCGAGACGGCGGTTCGCTCGCCATCGGCGGACACCCGGTAGACCCTCATGTAGATCACCGCGCGCACCCCCAGGGGGCGCCCGTGCCCGGAGCGGTGTACCAGTTGGCCTGATTCGCCTCTACTACCTGTTCGTCCATCGCTACCTCGGTCGCTTCCGACTACTCATTGAGGTGCGGACTTCACTGTCCGCATTCACATGGTCGCGCCGTGGACGTAGGATCCGGAAGGTAGTGACACTGGACAAAATCGCCATGTGAAATGGGTGAAGCACCTTGAGGGAAACGGATATTGACCCTTCGTCCTCCCCGCTTGCCGCGTACGGAGCGCAACTGCGGAGGTTACGCAAGGCCAAGGCGTTGACACAGCCGGAGCTCGGGAGGCTGATCGGCTTCAGCGCCACGTACGTGTCGTACCTCGAAAGAGGGGAGCGCCCCGCAACACTTCACATCTCGGTCAGCGCCGACAGCGCCCTGGAGAGCGGCGGCACACTCGAACTGATGTGGTGGGGGCTGCGCCACACGGCGCTTCTCGAAGGCTTCCCGGAGTTCGCTGCCCAGGAGGCGAAGGCGGTGAAGATCCGGACCTTTGAGATGGGGGTCATCCCTGGTTTGCTTCAAACTCCGGACTACGCAACGGCCTTGGCCGCCGCAGCGGTACGGCGCGGAGCCATCACCCAACAACAGGCCGACGAGCGGGTCGCCTTCCTGACTACTCGACAGGCACTCCTGGAACGCTCGCCCGCCCCTCTCTTCCATGCTGTCCTGGACGAGAGTTGCCTACGTCGCCCGGTCGGGGGCAGGGAGGCGATGACGCGGCAGCTTCAACACTTGGAGCGGATGGCCACACGACCGAAGGTGATCGTTCAGTTGGCCCCGTTCCACCTTGGCGAGCGCGCCCCGTTCACGCTCCCCGTATGGCTACTGACGATGCCGGATCGAACTGTCCTCGGCTACTCGGAATCGCAGCAACGTGGCTACCTTGAGCGGGAAAGCGACACGGTCGCGGCCTGGGAGAGAGACTACGATTGGCTTCAGGTTGAAGCGCTGTCCCAGGCTGATTCCCTCGCCATGATCAAAGATGCACGGAAGGACTTGTGCTCCTCATGACCGACCAACTCGACCTGTCCGGCGCTCCCTGGTTCAAGTCCAGCTACAGCAACAACGGTGGTGCGTGCATCGAAGCTGCCCCTGGCTTCCTCCCGGGTGCCGTTCCCGTGCGTGACAGCAAGGACCCCGAGGGCCCCGCCCTGGTCTTCGGGGCGGACGCCTTCATCGCCTTCGTCCAGGCGGTCAAGTCGGGCGAGTTCCCCGCCTGCTGAGCCAGACCGGTCACCCCCCTGAGCCCACCCGCGCGACGGCGCGCGTCCTGCGGCGCCAGGCCCAGGCGCGGCCGAGGCCGTAGCACAGCGCGCCGCCGACGCCGACGAAGAACCCGAGCGGCCACTGGGTCTCGTAGGAGGCGGCGACCGCCGTCCACACGGTGGCCAGGGCGACCGCGACGGACAGGCCCATGGCCGCCAGCGGCCGGTCGGTGAGGGAACGGGCGGTCCCGGCCGGGGCGATCATCAGGCTGAACATCAGGAAGGCGCCGACGACCGGCACGGTCATGCTGGTCGCGGCGGCGACCACGACCAGGAAGCACATCTCCATCCGGTGCGCGCGCACCCCGCGCGCCTCGGCCACCTCCGGCAGCACCGAGGTGAACAGCAGCGGCCGGTACAGCAGGGCGACGGCGGCCAGGCAGAGCACGCCGAGGACGGCCATCGGCCCGAGCTCGTCCGCGCTGACGCCGAAGACCTCGCCGAACAGCAGCGAGTAGATCTCGGGGGCGTACTCCACGCTCATGCTGAGGAACAGCGCGCCGAGCCCCAGCATCACCACCAGGGCCAGGGCGGTGGCCACGTCGTGGCGCCCGCGCCTGCCGAGCCAGCCGATGCCCAGCGCCCCGACCAGCGAGAACACGCCCAGGCCGAGGATGGTGTCGGCGCCGATCAGGGCGGCTCCGGCGGCCCCGGCGAAGGCGCCCTGCGGGATCGCGTGGGCGACGAAGGCCGATCCGCGCAGTACCGCGAAGAAGCCCACCACCCCGGCGACCACGGCGACCATGGAGGCGGCCAGCCAGGTGTCGACCATGAAGCTGGAGAACATCACGCCTCCGGGCGAGGATCGGGCAGGTGGGTGAGCAGGTAGCCGGCGAAGATCAGGACCACCACGAAGAAGCTGACCGGCCAGCCGCGTCGGACCGGCGCCCAGTAGTAGCTGTCGTAGGCCAGCAGGATCCCCAGCCAGGTCGCGGCCACCGCGATCGCGGCGGACAGGACCATGGCCCAGCCGGGACGCCGGGTCAGCCGCAGCGCGGTGGCGGCCGGGCCGATCAGCAGCGCGGTGCTGAGCACCGCGCCGATGGTCATCGCCGACAGCGAGACGGTGACCGCCAGCGCCGCCAGGTAGCAGCCGCCGACCAGCCGCACCGGCACCCCGCGCGCCGCCGCCAGGTCCGGATGGAGCGAGCTGAGCAGCAGCATCCGGTACAGCAGGACGACGACCGCCAGCACGAACGTGCTGAAACCGAGCACGAGTTGCACCGTCGGGCCGCTGATCACGAACATCGAGCCGAACAGCACCGTCATCGAGGCACCGGTGGTGTTGGACCAGGTGGTGTCCCAGTACAGGAACAGCGCCGCCAGTCCGAGCCCGGCCCCCAGCACGATGCCGGTGGCCAGATCCCGGCCGCGCGGGCGGCGGATCCCGACCGACTCCATGATCCCGGCGGCGACCACGGCGCTGCCGACGAAGCCCCACAGCGGGTTCAGCCCGATCAGGAACGCCCCGGAGCCGCCGGCGGCGCCGACGTCCGCCAGCGCGTGCCCGGCGAACGACTGCCCCCGGATCACCGTGAGTACCCCCACCAGCGCGGACACCGCCGCGACCGCGCCGCCCACCAGGACCGCCGTCCGCACCGCGTCGCTGCCGAACAGCCCGGGCTCGAACACCCAGTGCGGCACACCGCTCACCGGCCCCGCACCTCGCTGCCCGCCAGGGCCGCACCGGACCTGTCCGGGTCGGCGGCGCGCGGGCCGCCGACCACCAGGATCCGGTCGTGGACCCGCAGCACGTCCACCGGGTGCCGGTACAGGCCGGTCAGCACCTCGGAGCGGACCACCTCGTCCACCGTCCCGCTCACCGCCCGGCCGTCGGCCAGGTAGACGATCCGGTCCATCACCGGCAGCAGCGGGTTCATGTCGTGCGCCGAGATCAGCACCGAGATCCGCTGCTCGCCCGCGATCCGCGCCAGCAGTTCCACCACCTCCTGCTCGCCGCGCAGGTCCAGGTTGGCCAGCGGCTCGTCGAGCAGCAGCAACTTCGGCCCGCTGACCAGCGCGTGGGCGATCAGCACCCGCTGCTGCTCGCCGCCGGAGAGGTGGCCGACGCGGGCGTCGGCGAAGCCCCGGGCGCCCACCGCGTCCAGCATCGCGTCGACCAGGCGGCGGCGTTCGGCCGAGCGCACCGGCATGCCGAGCCGGTGGCCGTCCAGCCCGAGGGCGACCACGTCGCGGGCCCGCATCGGGACGTCCGGGTCGAGCAGCATCTTCTGCGGGACGTAGCCGACCAGGCGGCTGCGCCCGCTCCGGGGCCGACCCGCGACCAGTACCCGGCCGGTGGTCGCGGGCTGGAGCCCGAGGACGACCCGGAACAGCGTGGTCTTGCCCGCGCCGTTGGAGCCGATCAGGCCGGTCAACTCGCCCGCGCGGACGGAGAAGCGGATGTCGTCGAGGATCCGGCGGCCGGACAGGGCGACGCTGATCCCGTCGACGCCCAGGATCTCCGGGCGGTCGTCCTGGGACCGGGCCGACCCGGCCGACCCGGCTCCGGGCGTCACAGTTTCTCCGTGGACTGGCCGGTGGCCAGCGCCCGGCTCACCGCGTTGACCTCGGCCAGCATCCAACTCTGGTACGTGTAGCCGTCGGTGGGCATGGTCTCGTAGACGCCCACGACCGGGATGCCGTGCTGCCTGGCCAGGTTCTGGAACCTGGCCGTGAGCGAGTCGGTGACCTGCTGGTTGTACAGGAAGACCTTGACCTTGTGCTGGGTGAACAGCGAGGTCTCCAGGGCGGCGTCCTGCGGCGAGGGGTCGACCCCGTTCATGATGTCGGCCTGGAAGGACCACGGGGTCAGGTTGTCCGCCCCGATCGCGGTGAGCAGGTAGTCGGCCACCGGCTCGGTGGTGGCCACCGGCATGCCCGGGTGGGCGGCCTTGAACGCCGCGATCGCCCGGTTCCAGGGGGCCAGCGAGGCGTCGAAGGCGCTCAGGTCGGCTTGGAAGTACCCGGCGTCGGCCGGTTGGATCCGGGCCAGGTCGGCCGCGATGGCCCCGGCCACCTCGGGCATGGTGGCGGGGTCGTACCAGAGGTGCGGGTTGGCGGTGCTGTCCGGCAGTCCGAGCAGGCTCTGCACGTCGATCACCTGGCGGCTGGAACTGGGCGTCGCCTTCTCGACGGTGTTCATGAAGGTGTCGTAGCCGACGCCGTTCTGCACCACGAGCTGGGCGGAGCCGACCTCCTGGGCGACGGCGGGGCTGGCCTCGAAGGTGTGCGGGTCGGTGTTGGGGTCGCTCATGACCGCGACGGTCCTGACGTACTTCCCGCCGATCTGCGCGAGCACGTTCGCGTACTCGTTCTCCGCCCCGACCACGGTGATCGTGCCGCCGCCGCTCCTGGCAGCCGCCCCGTCGGCGCTCGCCCGGGGCTCGGCCGAGGACGAGCAGCCCCCGGCGAGCAGCGCCACCGTGATCGCGGCCGCGCCGACCGCTGTCCCGCGCCGGAGAAGTGCTGTCTGCCTGGTCATCGTGATCCGCTCCCCTAGGTCGTGCCGCGCCGACTGGTGCGGCAAGGCCCTGGCGAAACGATAATCATTTTCACCAAGCCTCGCAAGGAGCGGACGGGCGGACTGACCCGGCTCGGGATGGCCGGTGGCGATGTGTGGGTCAGCTGAGCGGTTCGATCAGGACCGCCGTGCCGTCGCCGAGCAGTTTCCGCATGTCGTCGGTGTCCGAGGTGAAGAGGGTCACCTGATCGGCGTTGGCGGCCTCGGCGAGGGCTACTGCCGCCAGCACGGCGTCGATGGCGTACTTGTGGCCGTGGAGCCCGGCGCGGGTCAGCAGGAGGCGTGCCGTGCGCACGATCGGGTCGCTGGTATGCACCACGGTGATCCTGGACAGTGACCAGTCCCACAGTGGGTGCTGCGCACCGCGACGGGGGTCGAAGGACTCAAGCGTGGTCAGGGCCGAGGTGGCGACGCGAATGCCGAGTTCCGGTGCGATCTTGATGATCTGCTTCAGCTCCCTGTCGCCTCGTACCGCTCGGGAAAGCGCCTCCGAGTCGAAGACGTAGGTGCGTTGCAGGGGAGTGCGGATGCCGCGCGGAGTCACGCGGCGTCGGTGGAGCGGTGTGCCTCGTGGCGCGCGTCGATGGCGGCCACCCTCGCATGGGCGTCGTCCCAGTCGGCTTCCGTCATGACGCCGTGTTCGGCCTCCAGTCGGTCCCCGAGTTCGCGCAGTCGGTCGAGTTCGTCCTGACGTTGCAGCGCCTGGGTGATGTACGCGGAGAACTCCCGGTCCTTGACCCGGCCCCGAATCGACGCGACGAGTTCCTCGGGCACGGTCACCGTGATCTTCTTGGTCGCCATACTTCAAATCTTACCACCGGGCGGGCGCTGTGAGCCGGTGTGGGGAGGTCAGATTTCGGGGGACATGACAATAGTTCGGGGGCGATCGGGCAGGAAGGTGCCAGGCCCGGGCGGGGGCGGTGCGGTGGGGCGGGGGCGCGGTTAGCGTCCTGGTGTTGCCGCAGCGATCGTCCGACGGCCGTGGACGGCGCTGCGTTCCGTTCCCTGTACGAGGAAGGAATTCCCATGAAAATCCTGCCCCGCACACGTCTGGCGGCCCTCGCCGCGACCGCCGTGGTCACCGGCGGCCTGTTGGCCACCGGTGGCGCTGTCCAGGCCGCCACCGTGCACCTGGACACCGCCACCCACGCCGGAATGACCTGGACCGTGGCCAGCCAGCAGTCCAACGGCGAGGTGCATGTCAGCTACGACGCCACCACCAACGCCTACCAGGGCGACACCCCGGCCACGGCTGTGCTGCCGGTGCTGTGTCTGGTCGCCAACGGGGCTCCGGCGCCCGCCGACGTCACGCCCGGCTTCTACGCCGGCTGGGCCGAGGGCTGGGTCAGGCTGACCCCCGCCGTCTCCGGCACCACGCTGACCAGCGAGGCCACGGCGGACGCGCTGTGTGCCACGGACTTCGGCACCGGCGCCAAGGAGGCCGAGTTCCACGCCGGCCACTACGGGACGGGCCTGGCCAGCACCGGCGGCTGGTCCTTCTGGGCCTACGGCACCATCCCCACCGGGGTCCGGTTCTGGGTCGCGATCGACGACCAGCAGGCCAACCCCTGGGACTGACAAAGGAGTTGCCGATCCACTGACCGACCCCCGCCCGGTGCGCCCCGCGCGCGCCGGGCGGGGGCGCGCCGGTTGCGGCCAAAAACCCCCTGATGTCCGGCCGCCGGGATCCCTACCCTGATATGACATGACTTCAGATGGCTTAGGCCACTTACCCGTTGAGAAGACGCGCGGGGAAACCGGGCCGCTGCTCGGCGCGGCGGCGACGCTCGGATTCCTGGAGCGGGCCGCCGCGACCCTGGCCTTCGAATGCCTGGCGGTGCTGCCGATCGAAGGCTGTGCCACCGTCAGCCCCCGTGCCGCGCAACCGCTTTACCGGCGAGCCCTGGCCGGTGGCGTGCAGCTGCGGATCCTCTATCCGGAGCGGGCCCGTGGCAGCAGCGGGGTGCGTGACAGCGCCCGGCGTGCGGTCGCCCAGGGCGCCTCGGTGCGGACCGTGGCGATGCCGCCGCCGAACATGTTCATCTTCGACCGCAGGCTGGTCCTGCTGCCGATGGACCAGGGCGACCGCAGCAAGGGCTCGGCGCTGATCGGGGACGACAGTGTGGTGTCGGCGCTGCGGCACTCCTTCGACCAGGCCTGGAGCGCCGCCGAGCCGCTGGGGGAGCCGGCCGATCGCGGTCCGGAGCTGACCGACACCGAACTCCGGCTGCTGCGGCTGCTGGCCGCCGGGAGCACCGACGAGCGGGCCGGGAAACACCTGGGCATGTCGCTGCGGTCGGTCCGGCGGATGACCGCGCGGCTGATGGAGCGGCTGGACGCGGTCAGCCGCTTCGAGGCCGGGTGCAAGGCCGCCCGCCGGGGGTGGCTCTGACCGTCCGACGTCACTGCGCCGCCTGCTCCGGGGCGCAGCCGCAACTCTCGCGCAGGGCCAGCGAAACCGGCAGCATCAGCGACAACGGCTTGCGCTCGTCCCCGGTCAGACGCTCCGTCAGCAGCCGCACCGCGTCCTCGCCCATCTGCCGCAGCGGCTGCCGGACGGTGGTCAGTGACGGGCGGACCATCCGCCCCAGCGGGATGCCGTCGAAGCCGGTGACCGCGATGTCCTCCGGCACCCGGACGCCGCGCGCGGACAGCTCCTCCATCGCGCCCACCGCCATCTGGTCGTTGTCCGGGACCGGCAGGCCCGCCTCGCGGCAGGCCCGCCTCGCGGCAGGCCTGCCGGTAGCCCCGGAACCGTCGCCAACTACGAGCGCTACGGCGACCCGACCACCGACGCCCTGCTGGCGCGGCTGAAGGCGACCAGCGATCCGGCCGCGCAACAGCAGATAGTCGACCAGCTGCAGAGCGTGGTCTACAACCAGCTGCCCGCGATCACGCTGTTCTACGGCGGCCTGTGGGGCCTGTCCAGTGACAAGGACTTCACCGGCTGGCCGGACGCGGTCCCGGACGCGGCGGGCGTGCTGGCGTACCGGGAGGGCGCGCACGTCGGCTACCGAGGCTGGCTGCGCTCCGGCGCGGTCCCGGCCGCGCCCTTCGGCCACGGTCTGGGCTGGACCGACTGGGCGTACCACGCGGCCTCGGCGGTCCGCGACGCCGCCTCGGGCGACGTGCGGGTCGAGGTGACCGTGGAGAACACCGGCGCCCGGGCGGGCGCCGAGGTGGTCCAGGTCTACCTGTCCGCGCCCGAGGGCGACGCCCTGGACCGCCACCGGGGCGTGGACCCTCCCGCACGGCGACTACGCCGTCCACATCGGCCGCTCGGTCACCGACCAGCGGCTGGGCACCACCGTGGGGATCACCTGACAGTCCCCCACCGAGGCGCCCCTCCCGCCCGCACCCTCCGCGTCGTGCCGAACGTGTCGCGGAGGGTGCGGGCGGCGTCACGCCCACCGACGTCGCCCGCCGGACGTCGCCCCCGCTCAGAGTGCGTCGCTGTGCGGGTTCCGGGCGCCGCGCAGGACCATGTAGGGCTCCTGGTCGGCCGGGTGGCCGTTGTCCATGGCGCGTTGCCGGTCCAGTTCGGCGTTGATCTCCGCCCCGAGCAGCAGCGCCAGGTTGGACAGCCAGACCCAGATGAGGAAGGTCACCAAAGCCGCCAGGCTGCCGTAGACCCGGTTGTACGAGCCCAGGTGCGAGGTGTAGAGGGCGAACCCGGCCGAGGCGGCGGCCCAGGTCAGCACCGCGACCGCGCCGCCGGTGGTGCCCCAGCGGAACGGCTGCCGGGCGTTGGGCGCCAGCCAGTACAGCAGCGCGACCAGCAGGCTGAGCAGCGCCATCAGCAGCGGCCACTTGCCCCACTGCCAGGCGGCGAGCGAGGCCTGGCTCACGCCGAGCGCGTGGCCGACCCGGCTGGTCAGCACGCCGCTGGCGATGACCAGCCCCATGACACCGGTCAGCAGCAGCAGCGCCAGCACGGTCAGGCCGACGCGCAGCGGCAGCAGCACCCGCAGCGGTCGGCCCTCGGGCACGTCGTAGACGGCGTTCATGGCCCGGATGAACGCGGCGGCGTACGCGGAGGCCGACCACACCACGCCGAGCAGCCCGAACAGCCCCGCCGCGACGTGCTGCCGCTGCAGGTTGGCCAGCAGCTGGGCGACCAGGTCCCGGGCGGGGCCCGGCGCCAGCTGCCGGACGTTGCGGATCAGCGGCGCGGTGGCCGAGGGCCCGACGGTCCCGAGCGCGGAGATCACCACCAGCAGGGCGGGCACCAGCGACAGCACGGCGTAGTAGGTCAGCGCGGCGGCCCGGTCGCCGAGGTTGTCCTCGCGCACTTCGCCGAGGACCCGGCGCATCGCCGGACGCCACGAGCTCATGGTTGCCGCTTCCCCCTGGTCCCCGCTGTGGCGCGTCGCAGCCAGGGTAGCCGCTCGCGGTCGGGCGGCGCGGGTCACCGTCACCCGGAGGTGTGTCATGACTCCGGCGCGACGTCGGCCCGGTCCGCCGGAGCGGTGGCCGGGTGGGCGGCGAAGACAACCGTCCGTTCTGGAGAACGGGCAGGTCAGAGCCGTGATGGTGGCGGCGTCGGCCCGGCTTGCGGACTCGCGGGTATCGGGCTTGAGTGGTAGTAGTCCGGCGCCCCCATCGAGGAGGAACCATGGCCCACCACAAGTCCAACAAGGCGGTCGAAGGCAACCCGGACACCGGGCACGGGGGCGGTCTGCCCCGGCGTCCGGACGAGCGGGACCTGGAGGAGCGGACCGAGGAGGAACGCGCGGAGGCGGGCCTGGACCCGGAGGCCGACGCGGGCCCGGACGCGCAGTACGCGGACGAGGAGGCCGAGGTCGACCGCGAGGCCGGGCGCGGTGAGGTCGCCACTGACGCCGGAACCCACCGGAAGGCCCGCGAGAACTTCCCGCCGACCGGCTACCCGACCTGAGCCGTCCGCGGCATTCCGGGCACGCTGGAGCGCCACTTCGGGGTGATCCTCAGCGCGGGCCGCTGCCCGCGGGTCCGCCTTCCGGCGGTCCCGGCACGGCGCCGGTGGAGGCCCGGGGCAGCAGCTGGGTGGCCAGCTCGATGTGCAGGGTGTCCACGGTGTGGCCCTCCAGCAGCCGGGTGAGCAGCGAGACGGCGAGCCGGCCCATCTCCTCCAGCGGCTGGCGGACGGTGGTCAGCGCCGGGATGGTGCTGTGGCTCAGGCTGCTGTCGTCGAAGCCGGTGACCGAGAGGTCCTCGGGGACCCGCAGCCCGCGCTCGTGCGCCGCGCGCAGGATGCCCACCGCGACCTTGTCGTTGAAGCCGACCAGCGCGGTCGGCCGGTCCGGCAGGTCGAGCAGTTCGCAGGCGGCGCGGTAGCCGTGCTCGGTGCTGGGTTCGACGCTGCGCCGCAACCGGGGGTCGGGCAGCGCGCCGGTCTCGGCCAGGGCCGAGGTGTGGCCGACCGCCCGGGCCTCGCTGGCGAGCCACTCGGTGGGGCCGCCGATCACCCCGATCCGGCGGTGGCCGAGGGCGGTCAGGTGCGCGGTGACGCTGCGGGCCCCGGTGAAGTTGGCGGCGGAGACGGAGGCGATGTCCGGCGGCAGCGTGGTCCGCGGGTCCACCACGACGAAGGGGAAGCCGGTCGCCCGCAGCGCTTGGAGTTCGGCGCCCGGCTCCGGCGGCAGGATCAGCACCGCCCCGGCGATGGTCGGGTCCTGGTTGAGGCCCGGCAGCACGTGCGCGGCCTGGGCCGACACGCCCGCGCCGAGGATCATCCGCCGCCCGTGCAGGTCCAGGGTGTCGGCGATCGAGGTGACGATCACGCCGAAGTAGTCGCTGAGCACGTACGGGCAGCGGACGTAGACCGCGCCGTCCCGGGAGCCGCGCCGGGCCGGGGCGGGCGCGCCCAGGCGCTCGACCGCCTGCCGGACCAGTTCCTGGGTCTCCGGGGCGACCTGCACCCTGCCGTTCAGCACCCGCGACACGGTCGCGATGGAGACCCCGGCCTCGGCGGCGATGGCCCGGACGGTGACGTGGGCGGCTCTCGGCCTAGCCATGTGTTACAGCGTTTCGTTTCATGAAACGGACCCTACTCCATGATCCTCAGCGCCGGGAAACCCGCCCGAAATTCCGGAGAACGACAGGGGAGTGCCGGTGAAAACCCTTGACAGTCCCCAGTCACTGGCGCTTATCTGTGTTTCGCACGGTTTCCAGGAATTGTTTCACAATGTTTCATGGATGCGGGTTGCCAAGCGGAGCTCCGGTCGCGGCGGTGGGGTCGCGACTTCCGGGGGCCGAAGGCCCGCTCCGCCGTCGGCGGCGCAACGGCGCCGACGGCGGATTCCCGGGATCCGCGCCGCACGGGAAGCAGCGGCCGGTCCGGGGGACGTCGTCAGGCGCCCTCCGGACCGGCCGTGCCCGGCCGTGTGCCGGGACCCGCCCGCCTGCGGGTCCCGAACGCCTCAGTGAAGGCCTCAGTGAAGGAAGGACTCCTTTGTCCCGCATCTTCCACATGTCGCGTACCAGGGTCGTCCCGGCGGCGCTGGTCGCGGCGGCGCTGGTCTCGGGCTCGGTCATGGGACTGAGCACCGCCCACGCCGCCACCGGTGGGGCTGCCGTCTCGGTCTGGGAGACCACGGCCGACCAGAGCCAGCTGCTCGCCCCGCAGACCGGCGCGGTGTTTGCGCCCGGCGGCGGAACCGGCAGCGAGACCATCACCGTCAAC
This sequence comes from Streptacidiphilus sp. P02-A3a, assembly GCF_014084105.1. Taxonomy (GTDB): domain Bacteria; phylum Actinomycetota; class Actinomycetes; order Streptomycetales; family Streptomycetaceae; genus Streptacidiphilus. The sequence continues at coordinate 744,213 of NZ_CP048289.1, forward strand.
CCCGCCACCAGCTACCAGTCGATGACCGGCTTCGGCGCCTCGCTGACCGACTCCTCGGCCTGGCTGATCGCCAACTCGCCGCAGCGCAACGCCATCATGACCAAGCTGTTCGACCCGAACCAGGGCATCGGCCTGGACTTCCTGCGGCAGCCGATCGGCGCCTCGGACTTCTCGCTGTCCAGCTACAGCTACGACGACATGCCGGCCGGTCAGACCGACCCGACGCTGGCGAACTTCTCGGTGGCGCACGACGACAGCTACATCATCCCGCTGCTCCAGCAGGCGTTGAAGCTCAACCCGTCGACCACGGTGATGGCCACGCCGTGGAGCCCGCCGGGCTGGATGAAGACCAGCGGCTCGATGGTCGGCGGCACCCTGAACACCGCCGACTACCAGGCCTACGCGAACTACCTGGTCAAGTTCCTTCAGGCGTACCAGGCGCAGGGGGTGCCGGTCTCCCTGCTCACCGCGCAGAACGAGCCGGAGTACTCGCCGTCCAACTACCCCGGATCGACGCTGACGGCCAGTCAGGAAGCCACGCTGATCGGGAACTACCTCGGTCCGGCGCTGAAGGCGTCCGGGCTGGGCACCAAGCTCCTTGCCTACGACCACAACTGGAACGACACCAGCTACCCGGAGACCATCCTCGGCAACGCGACCGCCGCCCAGTACGTCTCCGGCGTCGCCTGGCACTGCTACTCGGGCGACCCCAGCGCGCAGACCACGGTGCACGACGCCTACCCGGGCACCGACACCTACTTCACCGAGTGCTCCGGCAGCCAGTCGGCGAACCCCGCCAACACCTTCTCGGACTCGCTGGACTGGCAGACCGAGAACCTGATCATCGGCGCCACCCGCAACTGGGCCAAGTCCGTGGCGACCTGGAACATGGCGCTGAACCCGAGCGGCGGCCCGTCGATGAACTGCACCACCTGCACCGGTGTGGTGACCGTCGACAACACCGCCGGGACCGCCGCCTACAACGCCGAGTACTACTCGCTCGGCCAGGCCAGCAAGTTCGTCAAGCCGGGCGCGGTCCGGATCGACTCCAACACCTTCGGTTCCGGTGACGTCGAGGACGTCGCCTTCCAGAACCCGGACGGCTCGGACGCGCTGGTGGTGCTCAACTCGGACACCGCCAACGCGCACACCTTCAACGTCTCGGAGAACGGCCAGGCGTTCACCTACACCCTGCCCGCGAAGGCGGTGGCGACCTTCACCTGGACGCCGGGCACCAGCGGCGGCGGCGCGATCAACCCCAGCGCCTGGTACCAGGTGGTCAACACCAACAGCGGCAAGTGCGTGGACGCCACCGGCGGCGGCACCGCCAACGGCACCGCCGTCCAGCAGTGGTCCTGCACCGGCGGCAACACCAACCAGGAGTGGCAGTTCCAGCCCACCGACAGCGGCTTCTACAAGGTGGTCACCCGCAACGCCCCCACCGAGGCCTGGGACGTGACCGGCGGTGCCGGAGCCACCGGCAACGGCGTCCCGATCCAGCTGTGGAGCTACGGCGGCGGCATCAACCAGCAGTGGGAACCGGTGCTCAACGCCGACGGCAGCTACAGCTTCTCGCCGCGCAACAACACCGGTGAGTGCCTGGATGTCACCGGGGTCTCCACCGCCGACGGGACCAAGTTGCAGCAGTGGTCCTGCACCGGCGGCGTCTCGCAGAAGTTCACCCTGAACCAGGTCGGCTGACCTTCCCCGACCCCGGACCCCGTGCCGCTCGCCTGCCGCCCTCCCCGGCGGGCGAGCGGCACGGCCGCGTTCACCGGCCCCGCCGTATATAGTGAACGCAGCGTCCGGAAAAAGGGGAGGCACGGATGGACAGGTCCCACAGCGAGGTGCGGGAGTCGGAACCGGGTACGGTCCGGGTACCCCCGGCCCCGGAACCCGAACTGGCGCTCTCGCCCGCCCGACTGCGGCTGGTGATCCTGGTGCTCGCCACCGGCTGCGGACTGGCGGTGGCGAACATCTACTACGCCCAGCCGCTGCTCGCCCCGATCTCCGCGGCCTTCGGGGTCAGCCAGGGCAGCAGCGCGCTGGTGGTCACCCTCACCCAGCTCGGCTACGCCCTCGGCATGGTGCTGCTGCTGCCGCTGGGCGACCTGCTGGAGAACCGGGCGCTGGCGGCGCGCACGCTGCTGGTGACCTCGGTGGCCCTGGTCGCCGCCGGGCTCGCGCCGGACTTCGGGGTGTTCCTGGCCATGTCGGTGCTGGTCGGCGCGACCTCGGTGGTCGCCCAGATCCTGATCCCGTTCGCCGCGCACTTCGCCCCCGAGCAGCAGCGCGGCCGGGTGGTCGGCACCGTGATGAGCGGGCTGCTGCTGGGCATCCTGCTGGCCCGCACCGTCTCCAGCCTGGTCGCGGCCGCCTGGGGCTGGCGCACCATCTACCTGGTCTCCGCGGTGCTGATGGTCGCGCTGTCGGTACTGCTGCTGCGGGTGCTGCCGAAGCGGCAGCCCCACCACAGCGGCGGCTACCCGCAGCTGATGCGGTCCATCGTCCGGCTGGCCCGGGAGGAGCCCGCGCTGCGGCGCCGGGCGCTGTGCCAGGCGCTGATGTTCGGCGCGTTCAGCTGCTACTGGACCTCGGTCTCGTTCGAGCTGATCGGGCGGCACCACCTGGGCCAGGTCGGCATCGGGGTGTTCGCCCTGGTCGGCGCGGCGGGCGCGGCGGCGGCGCCGCTGGCCGGACGCCTCGGCGACCGGGGGCACGGCCGCCTCGGCAGCGGCGTGGCACTGCTGCTGGCGGTGGCGGCGATGCTGCTGGCCTGCCTCGGCGCGGGCAACCTGCTGCTGCTGGCGCTGTCCGGGGTGCTGCTCGACCTCGCGGTGCAGGGGCACCAGGTGTTCAGCCAGCGGGAGATCTACGGACTGCGGGCGGACGCCCGGGCGCGGGTCAACACCGTCTTCATGACCTCGGTGTTCCTCGGCGGCGCGCTGGCGTCCGGGGTCTCCGGCGCCGTCCACGACTCCTACGGCTGGACCGGGGTCACCCTGCTCGGCGGTGCCCTGCCGCTGCTGGCGCTGGCCGTCTGGGGGGTCTCGACGGTACGCCAGCTGCGCGCCGAGGCCCGGCAGCGGCTGGTCTGACCGGGCCGCTCAGCCCGCTCCCGCCGGGATCGGCGGCTGCGGGCGCAGCCCGTTCAGCAGCTGCCGGACCATGGTCGCCGCCAGTCCGTCGTGCAGCGGCTCGTGCCCGATCAGCAGTCGGTAGTAGACCGGGGCGAACAACTGGTCGACCGCGGCCGGGATGTCGGTGGCGGGGTCCAGTTCACCGCTGGCCACCGCCGCCGTCAGCAGCCGGATCACCACCTGGCGGCGCGGGCGGATCCAGCGCTCCTCCAGCGCCGCCCTGATGTCCGGGTCGGCCTGGGCGGCGGCCACCAGGTCGGCCATCAGCGGCCCCGACTCGGTCTCCCGGAACAGCCGCGCCAGCACGCCGAGTTGGGCGGTCAGCTGTTCGCTGAGGGTGCGCTCCGGGTCCACCACGATGGTGTGCGTGCTCCGGCTGAAGAAGCTCTCCAGCATCACATGGGCGCGCGACGGCCACCACTTGTACACGGTGGCCTTGCTGACCTGGGCGCGGGCCGCGATGGCCTCCATGGTCACCGCGTCGATGCCGCCGGTCACCAGCAGGTCGGCCGCCGCGTCCAGCACCGCCGCCCGGGCGCGCTCGCTGCGCGGGCGCCCCCGGGAAGCCCCTGCCGCCGCCTCGCCCATGGGTGTCCCTCCGCCGTCCGCGCTGCCGTGGCCACACCGTACAACAGCGTCCCCGACCCAAGATCGCGACCCGAGATCGCGGCCCGGCGGCGGCGCCCCGGTTCGCCGGACACGCCCGCGCCTCACCGACGGGAGGAGTCGGGAGGACTAGCCTTTCTCCGCGCATAACGGGCGCGGAGAGGCGGGTGCCATGAGCCCGATCAGCAACTCGTGCCAGCTGTTGACCATCGCACTGGCGTTTGTGTTCGCCCTGGCGACGCTACTGCTGTGGAACCGGCTGCCCGGTCCGCGCGCGGTGCGCGCGGCCGGTCGGGCGGTACTCCTGGTCGGCGGACAGCTGGCGGCCACGGCCGCCATCCTGGTGTGGATCAACATCGCCAGCGGCGGACTCATCGTCACCTGGCAGGACCTGCTCGGCAACGAGAGCACCCGGGGCGGTGTCTTCGCCGGTCAGTCCGGCGCGGTGGCCCTGGTCGGGCGCACCGTGCCGAAGGCCGTGCTGCTCACCGGGTCGACCCCGACCCGGCGGCGGTTCCGCCCGGCCGCGGACGGCTTCCGGGTGACCACCCTGACCGGGCCCGGCTCCGGGATCACCGCCCGGGTCTACGTGTGGACGCCGCCGCAGTACGCGGCCGACCCGGGGCGGCAGTTCCCGGTGCTGGAGCTGCTGCACGGGGTGTGGGGCTCACCGCAGGGCTGGATGGGCCCGATGAACGTGGTGGCCCACCTGGAGGCGGCCGAACGCGGCGGGCAGGTCCACCCGTTCATCCTGGTCGTCCCCCAGGTCACCCCGGTCCGCGGGCACACCACCCCCGGGGACAACGAGGAGTGCAGCGACATCCCCGGCGACGCCCGGGTCGGCACCTGGCTGACCCGGGACGTGCGGACGATGGTGCTGGACAGCTTCCGGGCCGAGCCGGGGCCGGAGAGCTGGGGCCTGATGGGCTACTCCACCGGCGGCTTCTGCGCCGCCAAACTGGTGCTCCAGTACCCGGACCTGTACCGGGCGGCGGTCTCGCTCTCCGGCTACTACACCCCGGACTCGGTCGAGCTGACCGACGATCCGGCGCTCGACCGGGAGAACAGCCCGCTGTGGCTGGTCGGGCACACCCGGACCCCGGCGGTCTCGCTGCTGATGACCGCCAGCGACCAGGACCTGGTGGACCCGGCCGCGGAGACGGTCCAGATGATCGCCGCCGCCCGGACCAACCCGCTCGCCCGGGACACCGACGTCCAGTCCTTCACCGCACCGCTGGGCGGCGGCCACAACCAGAGCGCCTGGGAGAAGATGCTGCCGACCGCCTTCACCTGGCTGTCCCAGCGGCTGACCGGACCCACCTGACGACCGCCGAAGCCGAGGAACTCTCATGCAACTCACCAGTGGGACACTCCAGTTCACCACGATCGCGGTCGCCGTCCTGGTCACCTGCGGGGCGGTGCTGCTGTGGAACCGGGTCCGCGGACCGCGTCCGCTGCGGGCGCTGGCCCGGGTCGGACTGCTGGCGGGCAGCTACGCGGCGACCGCGCTGGCGGTGCTGATCTCGGTCAACATCGCCTACGGCGGTCTGATCGTCAGCGTCAGCGACCTGTTCAGCGACCCGAACGCGACCCCGGTGCGGCACGCCGGGCACCGGAACCCGGCCGACATCTTCCTGATCGACCGCCCGGCACCGGACTGCCATCCCAGCCCGGTACCGCTGCCCGGGTACTGCCTGGAGGAGCCGCCGGGCGACGGCTGACCGGCCCGGCCGGGCCACCGCGCGGTGGCCGCGGCCGGGGCCCTAGCGGAAGGCGCCGGACGAGCGGTCGACCCGCACGTCCAGCAGCGACTCAAGGTGCCCGGGCTGGTCCACCGGGGGCGAACCCTCCGGGCGGTAGCGGGCGGTGTGGCTCTCCCAGTGGAAGTAGCCGGCCATCCAGGCGGCCAGGCCCTCCGCGTACCGCTCGACGGCCCGCCGCTGGACCCGGTCCAGGCCCAGGCGTACGCACATCTCCGGTACCTCGTGCGAGAGTTGCTGGTACTGGTCGATCATCCACTGGGTCTCGGCCTGCACCGCGGCGGCGGCCTCCGCGCGCCCGCACTGCCGCTGGTGCTGCAGGATCACCACCAGGTTGTACACGTCGCCGCGGGGTGCCTCCTTGTTGTAGGAGTACACGTCGTTGCTGAACGCGGGAGCGTCGGCGGCGAGTTGGCGCATCAGCTTGAGCTGCGGGCTGTGGAAGGCGGCGGCCGGGATCTCGTCCGCGAACCGCTCGATCATGTCCAGTACCGTCTCGGTGCCGTCCGCACCCCGGCGCAGCATCAGGTACGCCGACCGGTCGGGGACGTCCACCGAGGACTCGGTGGCCCGCAGCCGCCCCAGCGCCTCGCTCGGGTGCGCGGAGAAGTACCACTCCCAGTTACTCGCCGCCCGCGCCCGCCAGCGTGGGGACATCCCCTCGGAACAGCGCCGCCACAGGTCCGCGAAGGAGGAGTTCACCGGTGAGTCGGGGATCCGCTTGGTGTCCCCGTGGACGATGGCGACCAGCGAGTCGCAGGCCTGGGTGACGTCGGCCGGGCGCAGCCCCAACTCGCCGTCGAACTGGTCGTCGAAGAGGAAGTAGAAGCTGAACAGGTCGGTAGCCAGGGCAAGTTCGTCGGCATCGAGGTCCGGAAAGCTGCGCGCGGCAAGGTCGGGCATGTCCCAGCGGTGGTAGAGCTCGATCGCCTCGGGGCTGGTGAGCATGCCGTGCGACTGGAGCCAGTCGAGGTTGTGCGCGGTGGCTGATGCTTGATGGGTGCTGATGCGCCTGGGGAAAGGGAGGTTCAGCTCCACGATTGGATTGCATCTCCTCTCACAGTCGGACTCAAGTGTTCACGACGCTACTAGAAAGTGTCACTTTCAAGCAGTCTGCAATCAGTCACTCGGCCCTGGGACAGCGGGGTGGGGGTGCCGGGTTCCGACACTGGCGAAGTCCAGTGATACGACGTCAAAAGGTATGTGAGCGGCCATCGGAGTGGATAGCCTCGGGGCACGGAGACTGGCGAGTGGGAGCGAACAGTGACCGATCACGGAGTGCACGGGCACGGAGCCGAGGGACGGGCGCTCTACGAGCGCGCGGAACTGACCGAACAGGCCGAGGCGGCGCTCAGCCGGCTCTGCGGCGGCTTCCGGGAAGGCGGTACCAACCTCGGCGACCTGCTGCTCTACAGCGGCTCGGCCGGGTTCGGGAAGACCGCCGTGCTCGCCGAACTGCGCCGCGCGGCCACCGCCCGGGGCGCGCTGATCCTCTCCTCCCGAGGCGGTGAGCAGCAGCGCAAGGCCCCGTTCCACGTGGTGCGGCAGCTGCTCCAGCCGCTGCTCGCGAAGCTCGGCGAGCAGGAGCAGCGGGAGCTGCTGGAGGCCTGGTACGACATCGCCGCCCCGGCGCTGGGCCTGGTCCCGGCCGTGCCGCAGCAGCCCGGGGCGCTGCTGGAGCCGCAACGTGAGGGCGTCAACCAGGCCTTGGACTGGCTGCTGACCCAACTGGCGGTCCGCCGGGGCCCGCTGGTGGTGATCGTGGACGACCTGCACTGGATCGACGCCGAGTCGCTGGACTGGCTGAGCGGTTTCGTCGGGCGGCTCCCCGGACTGCCGGTGCTGCTGGCCCTGGCCTTCCGCCCGGAGGACCTGCCGGACTCGGCCCGCCCGCTGCTGGAGTACGGCGCGGTGGCCACCCAGCACCGGGCGGAGGGTCAGATCGGCGTCCAGATGCAGCTGCGGACGCTCGGCCCGGCCTCGACCGAGCACCTGATCCGCAAGGAGCTGGGCGAGGACGCGGACGACATGTTCTGCCGCGAGGCCTGGTCGATCACCGGCGGCAGCCCGTTCGACCTGGTCGCGCTGATCGCCAAGATGAAAGACCGGGGCCTGGGCCCGGTCGACGAGAACATCCGCGAGCTGCGCGGGCTGGTCGCCGCCAGCCGGGGCCACGGCATCTCCAAGCGGCTCTCCCTGTTCGGCCCGGACACCACCCGCTTCGCCTACGCGGCGGCGGTGCTGGACACCGAGATCAACCCGGACATCGCCGGGCGGATGGCCGTGCTGAACCCGGCCGGCCAGCGGACCGCCGTGGAACGGCTCTGCGAGGAGCGGATCCTGCGCGAGTCGATGGACGCGAAGGGCCGCCCGGTGCTCGAGTTCGTGCACCCGACCATCGGCACCGCCGTCTACCAGAGCATGCTGCTGTCCGCGATGCGGACCTCGCTGCACGGCAAGGCGGCGGCCGAGGTGATCGCGGACGGCGCGAGCGCCGCCACCGCCTCCCGGCACCTGCTGGAGACCTATCCCGAGGACGATCCGGCCGTCGTGGTCATCCTGCGGCAGGCCGCCGTCGAGCACATGGCCATGGGCGCGCCGGAGGCCGCCCGGCGCTGCCTGGAGCGCGCGCTGGCCGAGCCCCCGGCCGAGGAGTACCGCGCCGACGTGCTGTTCGAGCTCGGCCGCTCGGCGCTGCTGACCGACCCGCACGCCACCGTCAACCACCTGCGCCAGGCGCTGGGCGCCGCCCCCGGACTGAACCCGCGCCGCCGCGAGGAGGCCACGCTCCGGCTCGGCCAGGCCCTCGGCCACAGCAACCGGATGGCCGAGGCCGCGCAGGTCACCGCCGACGAGATCACCCGCACCCCGCAGGGGCCCGGCCGGGTCCGACTGCAGGCCGCCTACTACATGTGGCGGGCCTTCCTGCGCGACCAGGAGGACGGCGCCGAGTGCTCCGCCCGGCTCGCGGAACTCTCCGACGAGCTCTCGGCCGAACTGTCGGACGGCCTCCAGGACACCTCGGAGGCCGGGCCGCGCGCGGTCAAGGTGGTCCGCGCCTGGGACCTGGCGATGCGCGGCGCCGACGCCGCGGAGACCCTGGCCCTGGCCGAGCACGCCTTCGAGGACGGCCGGCTGATCGACGGCCTCGGCTGGACCAACACCACCTGGGGCTTCGAGATCCCGATCCTGCTCGGGCTCAGCTACGCCTACAACGACCGGCTCGACCTGGCGTCCAGGCTGGCCAACGAGGGCGCCCGGAGCATCGAGCTGGCCGGTTGGAGCGGCGGCCACCAGGCGTTCACCAGCTTCCTCGGCGGGATGGTGCTGAACCGCTGGGAGCGGCTCAAGGAGGCCGAGGCGCTGCTGCGGACCACCCTGCGCCGCTCCGACCGGCTCGGCCGGAACACCCCGTTGCAGTGGGACATCGTCGGCGTGCTGATCGACACCCTGCTCGGCCGGGGCCGGGTGGACCAGGCGGTGGAGCTCGCCGCCGAGTACCACTTCGAGGCGCCCTATCCCGAGGTCATGGCCCTGCCCGACGCGCCCACCCTGCACGGACGACTGCTGCTCGCGCAGAACCGGCGCAAGGAGGCCGCCGAGGAGCTGGCCGAGGCGGGGGTACAGCTCCGGGCCAGGGGCTGGCGCAACACCGTCTGGGCGCCCTGGGCCGGACACCTGGCCCAGGCGATCGCGCCGGAGGAGCCGGAACGGGCCAGGGAGCTGGCCGCCGAGGCGCTCGCCCAAGCCCGGGTGCACGGCACCAACTCGGCCGTCGGCACCGCCCTGCGACTGTCCGCCTCGGTCGCCGAACCGGGCGAGGCCCTGGGCCTGCTGGAGCAGGCGGTGGAACGGCTCGGCCAGTCACCGGCGGCGTACGAGTACGCGCTGGCGCTGGTCGACCAGGGCGCGGCGCTGCGCCGGGCGGGTCGGCCGCGGGACGCCATCGCCCCGTTGGAGCAGGGTGTCGACCTGGCCGTGCAGTGCGGCGCGGACGGCCTGGTGCAGCGCGGCCGGGGCGAACTGGTGGCCTCCGGCGCCAGCCCGACCCGGGTGCACTCGGTGGTGGTGCGGGTGCTGAACCCGGAGGAGCGGCAGGTGGCGGTGCTGGCGGCGCGCGGGCTGGGGGTGGAGCGGATCGCCGAGGAGATGAACATCGGCGTCGGGGTCGTCGGCGCCCTGCTGGCCGCCGCGCACCGCAAGGTGGGCACCGGCCCCGAGGGCCTGGCGGCGGCGTTGGAGCAGGGGGAGTGAGCCGCGACCGGGACCGGACGGGGGAGCGCGGGGGAATAGCGGGTCCACCGGACCCGTTGCACCCTGGAAGCGAAACCGTCGAGACCGCCGAGCCGAAAGGGTCATCGCGCCATGAGCACGCTTGAGCTCACCAAGGACAACTTCAACGACACGGTGGAGGAGAACGGCTTCGTCCTGATCGACTTCTGGGCGTCCTGGTGCGGTCCGTGCCGGACTTTCGGACCGGTCTACGAGAAGGCCGCGGAGAGCCACCCCGACCTGGTGTTCGCCAAGGTGGACACCGAGGCGCAGCAGGAGCTGGCGGCGGCCTTCGAGATCCGCTCCATCCCCACCCTGATGATCATCCGCGACCGCACCGTGGTCTTCTCCCAGCCGGGCGCCCTCCCGGCGCCGGCCCTGGAGGACCTGATCAAGCAGGCCCGGGCGCTGGACATGGACGAGGTCCGCCGCGAGGTCGCCGAGCAGCAGGCCCAGGGCAGCGCCGAATAACCCGCTGACCTGACCTGCCTCGGCCCGAGCCGGGCCGACCGCTCAGGGCCGACCGCTCAGGGCCGACCGGACCAGGAGCGCTGCGGTCGGTACTCGACCACGGTCAGGGCGAGCGCCACATGGCGGTCCACCAGCTCGTCCAGGGTCAGTTCGCCGTCCGGACGGAACCACTGGGCGACCGCGTTGCACATGGCGATCACGGTCCGCCGGGCCTCGTCCGGGTAGGGGGTGAGGAACACCCCCGCCGCCACGCCGGAGTCGATGGCGTGGCGGAACAGGTTGGTGGCCTCCGCATGCCTACGGCTGTAGCGGGCCAGCCGCTCCGGATCGAGGCTGCGCTCCTCGGTGAGCAGGATGTTGCTCCGGGCCAGGTGCTCGGCGCGGAACCGGGTGGTCGCCGCGACCACGGCGGACAGCCGGTCGGCGGGCTCGTCCCCGACCTGTTCCAGGGCGGTGGCGCAGGCCGCGAAGTACGCGTCGAGCCCCTCGTCGAGGATGGCGTGCAGGAGTTCCTGCTTCCCCGAGTAGTAGTGGTACATCGCCGACAGGCTCATCCCGGCGCGCTGGGCGATGTCGCGGATGGAGGCGCTGCCGAATCCCCGAGTCGAGAACTCCTCGCGGGCGGCCTCCAGCAGGGCGTTCTGTCCGGCAGGTCGCATGGCTGTCCTTGCTCGGGTGACTGATCGATCGTTCAGATTCTAGCCCGGATCGCCCCGGCGGGGCGAAGGGATGGCATCGGTCACATTGCGTCCACCCACTGGACAAGGGGTGCCCGGGATCCGCTAGCTTAACGATCGTTCGTCAAGACGCGACCGTTCTGCCGTTGCAGGAGCCCTCATGAGTGTTGAGACCGCCGCCAGTGCCACCGACCCCGCCGGGGTCTTCCAGGACGGCCTCGCGCAGGGCGAGTTGCGCTACCAGCAGTGCCGCTGGTGCGCGGACCGCTCGGCCGGGGCCCGGCTGCTCTGCGCCACCTGCGGCGGCACCGACTTCGTCTGGGAGCGCAGCTCCGGCCAGGGCCGGATCTACCGGATGGCCCCGCCCGCCACCGCCGCCGAGGTGGAGCGCCTGGTCGTGGTCGAACTGGACGAGGGCTTCCGGATGCACGCGAGGATCGCCGCGGTGCCCGCCCACCGGCTTTGGCAGGGCGCGCCGGTGCGGCTGGAGGCGGCCACCGGTGACGGCGGCGCGCTGCGCCCGGTGTTCCGCCCGGTCGCTGCCTGAGGCGGGCCGACACGGACTGTTCAGCGGGGGACCCCTTCAATGCAGTGCTACATCCTTACAGTGTGCAGTGCATACCGCGTCATCTCGCCAGTAGGGGGCAGCACATGAACAGCACCGCCACGGCCGCGAAGCCCGCCCGGCCGGTCGTCCGCCGCATCGGTTCCGCGGCGGTCGTCGCGGCCATCGCCGCCGCCGGGCTGGGTCTGGGCGCGGGCACCGCCGCCGCCAAGTCCGCGATCTCGATCAGCGTCCGCAGCGGCATGGTCGTGGTCGGCCGGACCGTGCAGGTCTCCGCCACCGGCGACAGTGACGACTTCGGCGGCACGCCGATGCAGCTGTGCGTGGACGAGCGGATCGGCGACGGCGGCTGGCAGCAGGCGCACTGCGTCACCGGCGGCTGGACGCGACTGGGCGTCAGGGCCCAGCACCGGGGCGAGTTGCAGTTCCGTGCCCAGCTGTTCGCGCTGGTCGGCCGGCAGCACCGGGTGCTGGACCGGACCTCGGACGCGGTCACCGTCCGGGTGCGCTGAAGCCTGCGCTGAAGCCCGCGCCGAAGCCTGCGCTGGAGTTCGGGGCGGCGGCTCACACCCCGCATATGGACGACTCTTACCCTCCCCAGTAAGGTATGCCTAAGCTAAGTCCGCAGCTCGGTGGACTCGCTCGGCATCGGCACGACCGGGACGGCCCCGGGGAGGAGTCCAGCTTTCATGTGGGACGACGCGTTTCCCAGTTTCCTGATCGGGCTGCGGGAGGGACTGGAAGCCGGGCTGATCGTCTCGATCCTGGTGGCCACGCTGGTCCGGGCCGGTCAGAAGTCCCGTCTGCCGCAGGTGTGGACCGGGGTGCTGGCGGCCATCGCCCTCTCGCTCAGCTTCGGCGCGGTGCTCACCTTCACCGCCGCCAACCTGCCGACCAGTGCGCAGGAGGCCTTCGGCGGCGCGCTCAGCGTGATCGCGGTCGCCTTCGTCACCGCCATGGTGTTCTGGATGCGGCGCAACGCCCGCAACCTCTCCGGTGAGATCAAGGAGAAGGTCGCCGCCGCGCTGGCGGTCGGCTCCGGGACGCTCGTCCTCACCAGCTTCCTCGCGGTCGGCCGCGAGGGGCTGGAGACGGCGCTCTTCATCTGGACCACCGCGCAGACGGCGGGCAGCTCCACCGGCCCGCTGATCGGCGCGGCCATCGGCCTGGTGCTCGCGGCGGTGCTCTGCTGGGCGCTGTACCGGCGGGTGCTGAGGATCAACCTCACCAGGTTCTTCACCTGGACCGGGGTCGGACTGATCGTCATCGCGGCCGGAGTCCTCGGCTACGGGCTGCGCGACCTGCAGGAGGGCAACGTCCTTCCGGGCGGGACCGCCTTCGCCTTCAACCTCGGCGGCAGCATTGACGCCAACTCCTGGTACGCGACCCTGGTGCAGGGCGTGTTCAACCTGACCACGGAGATGACCTGGCTCCAGATCGCCGCCTACGCCGGGTACCTGGCGATCGTGATGACCCTCTTCGTCCGAGGCGTCCGCACCCCCGCGCCCGCCCCCGCGCCTGTCCCCGCCGCTGATCCCGCCGCGCCCGCCGCCGCCGCGCCCGCCGCCGCCGCGCCCGCCGCCGCCGCGCCCGCCGCCGCCGCGCCCGGCTCGGGAGGCCGCCGCCGGTGGCTGCTGCCCACCGCTGTCGTCGCGGTCCCGGCCGTCGTCACCGGTGCGGTGATCGCCACCAGCGACGGCAAGCCCGCCGCCGCCGCCACCGTCACCGTCTCGCAGACGGCCTGCGGCCAGGGCTTCAGCACCCCCGAGCCCGGCCAGCAGGTCTTCCAGATGCGCAACACCGGCAGCCAGACCTCCGAGGTCTACCTGATCAACCCGACCACCAACGCCGTCTACGGCGAGGTCGAGGGGATCGCCCCGGGCACCACCCGGGCGCTGACCGCGACCATAGGCAGCGGCGACTACGCCTGGCGCTGCGTGCCCACCTCGGGCAACGCGGTCACCTCGGCCACCGTCCACGTCTCCGGCGGCACCGCCGTCGCGGCGGTGATCCCGCTCGCCGCCGCCGACCTCGACGCGCCGCTGGCCCAGTACAAGGCGTACGTCAACGCCGGTCTGGCCACCCTCGTCCCGGAGACCCGGAAGCTGGCCGCCGACCTGCACGCCGGGAACCTGGCCGCGGCCAAGGCCGACTGGCTCACCGCGCACCTGGAGTACTCCTCGCTCGGCGCCGCCTACGGCACCTTCGAGGACTTCGACCAGGAGATCAACGGACGCGCCGACGGCCTGCCGCTCGGGGTGGCCGACCCGGGCTTCACCGGTTTCCACCGGCTGGAGTACGGCCTGTGGCACGGCCAGTCCGCGCGGAGCCTGACCGCCGTCGCGGACAAGCTGGTCACCGACGTCGACGGGCTGCGCAAGGCCTTCCCGACCCAGGACTTCGACCCCACCGACCTGCCGCTGCGGACCCACGAGATCCTGGAGAACACCCTCCAGTTCGAGCTCACCGCCGACACCGACGAGGGCAGCGGCAGCAACCTCGCCACCACCCAGGCCAACCTGTCCGGCACCGAGGAACTGCTCACGGTGCTGCGCCCGCTGATCACCAAGCGCAGCCCGGCGCTGCTGGCGACCGTGGACGCGGACATCAGCCGGGTCTCGGCGCTGCTCGCCGCGCAGCACACCCCCTCCGGCTGGACGCCGGTCCAGCAGCTCACGCCGACCGCCCGGGAAACCCTCAACGGAGCCGTCGGCCAGCTCCTGGAAGACCTCTCGCCCATCCCCGACCTGCTTGAGATCCGGAAGTCCGCCTGATGACTGATCACCTCCAGCCCCCAGTGACCCAGCCGTCGACCGGCTCCTGCCCGTTCGGTTTCGGCGCCGCCGCCGGCGCGCTGTCCGAGGTCCCCGGCGGCACCTCGCGCCGCACCGTGATGAAGACCGCCCTGGGCGCGGGCGCGGTGGGCGCGGCGATGGCCGGTGGCGCGCTCAGCCTCGGCGCGGGGACGGCCGCCGCCGACACCGCCGCCCCCGGCGACGGCGGCGCGGTGGGCTTCTACGGCCCGCACCAGGCGGGGATCACCACCCCGGGCCCGGCCTACGCGCTGTTCCTGGCCTTCGACGTGATCGCCGCCGACCGGGCCGGTCTGGAGGCGCTGCTGAAGACGCTCACCTCCCGGATCGCCTTCCTCACCTCCGGCGGGACCCCGCCCGACCTGGGTGTCGGCGCGCCGCCGTCCGACAACGGCATCCTCGGCCCGACCGTCCCGGCCGACGAGCTGACGGTGACGGTCGGCGTGGGCGCCTCGCTGTTCGACGGCCGCTTCGGCCTGGCCGCGGCCAAGCCCCGCAAGCTCACCCCGATGAAGACCTTCCCCAACGACAACCTGCGGGCCGCCGAACTGCACGGGGACCTCTCGCTGCAGATCTGCGGCGGCCACCAGGACACCGTGCTGCACGCGCTGCGTGACATCGCCAAGCACACCCGGGGCCAGCTCCAGGCCAAGTGGCGGGTCGACGGCTTCCAGAACACCCCGCGGCCGAGCGGCGCCCAGCGCAACCTGCTCGGCTTCAAGGACGGCATCGCCAACCCCGACACCACCTCCGCCCGGCAGATGAACCAGCTGGTCTGGGTCGACTCCGGCAGCGGTGAACCGGCCTGGGCGACCGGCGGCAGCTACCAGGTGATCCGGATCATCCGGATGCTGGTCGAGTTCTGGGACCGGGTCTCGCTGAACGAGCAGGAGCTGATGTTCGGCCGCCGCAAGGACACCGGCGCCCCGCTGGACGGCGCCAACGAGACCGACGTCCCGGACTACGCCAAGGACCCGCAGGGCAACGCGATCCCGCTGGACGCGCACATCCGGATGGCCAACCCGCGCACCGCGAAGACCGACGACTCGCGCATCCTGCGCCGGGGCTACAACTACGACCGGGGCCTGGACAGCAACGGCAACCTGGACATGGGCCTCGCCTTCTGCTGCTACCAGCAGGACGTCCAGCGGCAGTTCGAGGCGGTGCAGACGCGGCTGATCGACGAGCCGCTGGTGGACTACATCTCGCCGACCGGCGGTGGCTACTTCTTCGTGCTGCCGGGCGTGGCGAACTCCGCGGACTGGCTCGGGCGGGGGCTGCTGGCGGCGACCTGACCAGCGGGGCTGTCGGGTTGTCAGTGGCGGTGGGTACTGTGCGTGCCTGTCGGGACACGTGGCGTCGCCCCTGGGGGAGCGGGGTCGCGGCGCGTGTCCCCGCCGACGTACGAAGGGGAGATACGCCATGTCCGACACCCTCACCGGCCCGGTCGCCACTGCCGCCTGCCGCCTCTGTCCGCCCCGGGGCGGGGTGGTGGTCGCCGCCTACTCCGGCGACGGCCCCGCCCGACCGGCCGGGCACCGCGCCCGGGAGGAGTCCGCGACCACGGGCGTCCCGCACCACGACCACTACGACCCGGTGCTGGACGCCTTCGTGGTGGTCCGTCACCACCCCTGACCCCCGGGGAACACAGCGGGGGCCGACAGCCCCATCAGCTGTCGGCCCCCGCTTGACCCTTTCCGGCCCGCTCACGCACCCACCCGCCCCGGCGCTGGTGGGGCGGGGTGGCGGTGGCGGCCGACGCCGCTGCCCGGCCCTAGTAGTACAGCTCCGCGGCCAGTCGGTCGGCCTGGCCGCTGCCGACCGTGCCGGTGTTGCCGCGCACCTCGGTGGTGCCGCCCGCGTTGGACGCCCCGCTACCGGTCGCGCTCTGCTGCGAGCGGTTCGCGTTGCCGTTCACCGCGCCGCTGAGGTTGCCGGAGTCGAGGCTGCTGACGACGCTGCCGTTGGAGTGATCGCTCGCGGCGGCGGTGTTGGCGGTCGCCGACGCCGTACCGATCCCCAGGCACATACAGGCTGCCAACGCGGTGAAGGCCGTGAAGATGCGCATTCGGGACACAAGGTCTCCCTGTTCGAATGAAGTGCGTGGTTCGAATGAAGTGCGTGCTGAAGGTGACGGTTGGGGCTGGCCATCCCCGGTCCGTCGAGAGCTGACTGACGTCGCGCACCCAGCATTCACCAACAAGTCGACAAAGTTCCATCTTGATTGGTAAATATCCCCCATAGGAGTCAGCATCCTGTGCGTGACGCTTTGTCCTGCCGCGCGGGCGCGTCAACCCCTGATTGACCGGGGGGCGCGCGGTACGACCGTGCGCCGGGCGGTGCCATCGGGCAAGGTGGTGGCGGAGAGGCACCGCGTGGGGTGCGCCGGCCAGGAGCGGGGAGGAGCAGCGGGTGCCGCAGGGCAGAAAACCAGGTCGCCGAGTTCGCCGCCCCCACCCCGGCGCCACCCCCACCGAGCCGACCCCCGCCGAGCCGACCTCCGCCGAGCCGAGCCCCACCGAGCCGACCTCCGCCGAGCCGAGCCCGTCCGGTGCCGTGTCCGCCGACACGTTCGCGGTGACCCCGCAGGAGGCGCCCGGCACGTCCGGCGCGGCGACCGCCCCGACCGCCACCCCCGGCCTGCTCGGCCACGCCGAGCCCGTCGGTACCACCTTCGCGTCCCTTGAGCAGGTCTCCATCACCACGCCCCTCCCCGCCGCGCCCGAACCCTCCGCCGAGCCCTCCGCCGAGCCCGCGCCCGAGCGCGCCACCACGCGCAGGCCCCCCGCCGCCCGCTCCGCCGAACCCGAACCGGGCCCCGAGCCGGAGCCTCCCGCCGACGACTGGGCCGCCTTCGGCGGCTACACGCCCCCCGCCGGGATCCCCGTCGCCCAGCTGCGGGTCGGCGCCCCCGGCGCCGCCCCCTGGCCGGACCGGATGCGCACCCTGCTGCGCACCCCCATGTCCGAGCGCCCCACCTTCGAGCGTTCGGCCACTCCCGGCCACGCCGAGATCGGCCGCAACGTCCCACGCATCCTCGACCTGACCCTCCGCATCGGCGAGCTGCTGCTCGCCAGCGGAGAGAGCGCCGAGGACGTCGAGGCGGCGATGCTCGGCGTGAGCCACGCCTACGGCCTGGACCGCTGCGAGCCGCAGGTCACCTTCACCCTGCTGGCCATCTCCTACCAGCCCTCGTTGATCGAGCCGCCGGTCACCTCGACCCGGGTGGTCCGCCGCCGGGGCTCCGACTACACCCGGCTGGCCGCCGTGTACCGGCTGGTCGCCGACATCACGGCGGAGAAGACCAGCGTCGAGGACGCCTACCGGCGGCTGGCGGAGATCCGCCGCAACCGGCACCCGTACCCCGGCTGGCTGCTGTCGCTCACCTCCGGGCTGCTCGCGGGCGCGGCCACGCTGCTGGTCGGCGGCCAGGCGGACCCGCAGGCCGGGCTGGTCTTCGTCAGCGCCTTCTTCGCCGCCGTCGTCGGCGACCGGCTGGCCTGGGCGGTGGCCAACCGGGGACTGCCGGAGTTCTACCAGTTCGTGATCGCGGCGATGCCCGCCGCCGCCCTGGGCGTGGTGCTCACCCTCGCCAACAGCGGGCTGCGCGGCTCGGTGCTGATCACCGGTGGGCTGTACGCGCTGCTGCCGGGCAGGGCCCTGGTCGCCGCCGTCGCCGACGGCCTGACCGGCTTCTACATCACCGCCGCCGCCCGGCTGCTGGAGGTGCTCTACCTGGTCGTCGGCATCATCCTCGGCGTGCTGCTGGTGCTGTACGTCGGCGTCAAGTTCGGCGCCGACCTGCACCCGGAGCAGACCCTCTCCACGCACAGCCTCCCGGCGCTGCAACTGCCCGCCGCGATGGCGCTGACCCTGCTGTTCGCGGTGCTGCTGCAGAGCTCCCGCCGGGTACTGCCGATGGTGACCCTGCTCGGCGGGGTCGGCTGGTCGATCTACGGCGTGCTGGACGTCGACGCGCACGTGTCGCCGATCATCGCGACCGGCGTGGCGGCGGTCATGGTCGGCCTCTTCGGCCAGCTCGCCTCGCGCTACCGCTACGCCTCCTCGCTGCCGTACGTCACCGCCGCCCTCGGCCCGCTGCTGCCCGGATCGGCGATCTACCTGGGCCTGCTCTCGCTGGCCCGGGGCGAGGCGCTGGTCGGGCTGATCGCGGTGTCCCGGGCCGCCGCGCTGGCGCTGGCGCTCGCGGTCGGGGTCAACCTCGGCGGCGAGGTGGCCCGGCTGTTCCTCCGGGTCCCGCAGGGCGAGGGCCCCGCCGTCGCGCGCAGCGCCGCCAAGCGCACCCGCGGCTTCTGAGGGGCGGCTGCCGATGACGACGACCCCGAACGACCCGGACCCGGTGGAGGCGAACCACCACTTCCACTTCGGCGAGTACTACGTCCACCACATCCAGGACCCGGGCAAGCAGCCGCTGCTCCTGCTGCTGCTCGGCTTCATCCTGTCGTTCCTGTTCATCCGCTTCAGCGTGCGCATGATCCGGCGCGGGGTGCGCTGGTGGCCGGGCAACGTGACCCCGGGCGGCCTGCACATCCACCATGTCGTCTTCGGCATGTTCTTCCTGCTGGTCGGCGGCATCGGCACGTTCGCCACGGCCGGTACCCACCCGTGGATCGACGCCTTCGGGCTGGTCTTCGGCATCGGCTGCGGCCTGGCCCTGGACGAGTTCGCGCTGCTGCTGCACCTGGAGGACGTCTACTGGAGCGAGCAGGGGCGCAAGTCCGTGGACGCGGTGATCGTCGGGATCCTGTTCACCAGCCTGCTGCTGGTCGGCTACCTGCCGCTGGGGCTCACCCCCGGGGACCGGGTGCACTGGCTGCTGATCGGACTGATCAGCTTCAACGCCCTGTGCACGGCGGTGACCTTCTTCAAGGGCAAGTTCTGGAGCGGGATCCTCGGGATCATGGTGCCCGGTGTGTCCTGGATCGCGGCGGTGCGGCTGGCCCGGCCGTTCAGCCCGTGGGCGCGCTGGCGCTACACCCGCAGGCCGCGCAAGTTCGCCCGGGCCCGCCGCCGCGAGGCCCGCTTCCACCGGCGGACGGACCACGCCCGGCAGTGGCTGTTCGACCTGATCGCGGGCAAGCCCACCCCGCCCGGAGTCCGCCCCACCCGGGCCCACCAGCTGGCCGAGCGGGTGGCGGAGCGCCTGGCCGCGTCCCGTGCGGCCGGGTACCCGCGCAGCTACCTGCCGCCGGACGAGCAGCGGATCCGCAGCCTGACCCGGCTCAACCGGCTGGCCGCCCGGCGCACCGCGAGCAGCGCCCGGTCGAAGACCGGACCGCACACCCGGACGCCCGCCCAGCCGTCCGCCGCCGACCAGCAGCCCACCGTCGGAGCCACCGCCGGATCCCGCCGCCGGGCCGCCGCCGCCCGCCGCCGCACGGTCGCCGCCGGACGCCGCCGGGGGGCGGCCTCGGTCCGCCGCGGCCGTAGCTGACGGGGCGTCACCCGTCCGGCTGTCCGGCGCTGCGGGACGGCCCGCCGCCGCACAGACTGGGTGCAGCCCGCAGTCCGCCGTCCCGTCCGGAGGGTCGAGTGCTCCACCGCCTGCCGCTGCGCGCCCGGCCCGGGCGCGTCCTGCTCTGCTCCCTGCTGGCGCTCGCGCTGGCCGGGCTGCCGCTGACCGGCACCGCCACCGCCGACGACCCGCCCCCGGGCCCGGGTGACCTGGAGACCGCCCAGCAGACCGCGCGGCAGACGGCGCGGCAGGTCGCCGACGTCGAGCGGCAGCTCGCCGCCGCCGAGGCCCAGGAGCAGGACCTCGACGTGCGGGCCGAGCAGGCGGTGGAGCGGTACGACGGCGCGACCGTGCACCAGCTGCTCGCCACCCAGTCCGCGATCCAGGCCGGGACCGCCGCCGCCCAGGCCGAGGCGGGGCGGCAGGCCGCCCGGACCGCGGCCGGGGAGCTGGCGGCGGAGCAGTACCGGCTGGGGGTGCCGTCGGGCCTGGTGGGCTTCGACGGCGTGCTCCAGGCCAAGAACGTCCAGGACGCCGACTCGGCGCGGGAGGTGCAGCGGGACGTCGACGGCCGGGCCCAACTGGTGCTGACCGCGGCCACCGGCGCCGCCGCCCGCGCCGCCGCGACGGCCGCCGCCGCCGTGCGGGCCTCGGCGGTCGCGGCCCAGGCGGCGGCGCAGGTGCTCCAGGCCCGGCAGCAGGTCGAGGCCCAGCTCGCCCAGCAGCGGACCGAGGTGGCCGCGCTGGACGCCCAGCACGCCACGCTGCTCGGCGAGCTCGCCGCGGCGGAGCAGGTCTCGCTCGACCTGGTGCGCCGCCGCGAGCGGGCCCTGGCCGACGCCGCGACCACGCGCGCGGCGGTGGCCTCCCGCCGGGCCGCGCTCGACGCCCCGGCCCCGGCCGACTCCGACGCGGTCGCCGTCCCTGACCCCGCCGAGCCGGACCCCGCCGCCGCCGTCAGCTACGCCCGCGCCCAGCTCGGCCTCCCGTACGTCTGGGGCGCGGCGGGCCCGGACACCTTCGACTGCTCCGGCCTGACCATGCGCGCCTGGGAACGCGCCGGGGTCCCCCTGCCGCACTACGCCGCCGACCAGTACGCCCGTTCGCGGCCGCTCGGCTACAGCCAACTCCGGCCCGGCGACCTGGTCTTCTGGTCCCACGACGGCACCCCGCAGGGCATCTACCACGTCGCCCTCTACACCGGCGACGACCAGATCATCGAAGCCCCCCGCACCGGCGCCGTGGTCAAGACCGCCAGCCTCTGGATCATGGGCGCCCCGAGCTACTACGCCCGCCCCTGACCCCAGCCGGTCCGTGCCCGGGTCCGAATCTCCGTTGACCGGTTCCGCGGTCCTCGGGACCATGCCCGGGTGGACTTCACCGATGACGATGTCGCGGAGCTGTACGACCTGGCGAATCCCTGGGACCCCGACCGGTGGCCGAGCGACCGGTTCTACGACGGCCTGGTGGCAGCCGCCGGATCGACGCTGGACGTCGGCTGCGGGACCGGGCAGATGCTGCGTGAGGCCCGGGTCCGCGGCCACCAAGGCCGTCTGCTGGGCCTCGATCCCGACCCGGCGGCGCTGGGACGGGCGCGGCGGCGCACCGATGTCGAGTGGGTCGAGGGGAGGGCCGCCGACATCGCCTGGCGTCGGGAGTTCGACCTGGCCACGATGACCGGCCACGCCTTCCAGTGCCTGCTGTCCGACGAGGAGGTCCGGGCCTCCCTCGCCGGGATCCGCGGCGCCCTGCGGACCGGCGGCCACTTCGCCTTCGAGACCCGGCACCCGCAGGCCCGGGCCTGGGAGCAGTGGACGCGGGGAGACTCCGGGGACATCGCCTTCACCGACGGACGGGTGCTGCGGCTGGGGTACCGGATCGAGGTCCGCGGTGACGTCGTCGACACCACCGAGGTCACCTCCCTGGCCGAGGGCACGGTGCTCCGCGAGGACACCGGCAGCCTGCGGTTCCTGGACGTCGGCCCGTTGAACGTGCTCCTGGCCGAGTCCGGCTTCGAGGTCGAGGGTCAGTACGGGGACTGGCGGCGCGGACCGGTCACGCCGGAGAGCGGCGAGATCATCACGATCGCCCGCGCGACGTAGCCGGCCCGCCAGGCCGGGCGAAGTGACGGATGAACGGTGACACGGAGCGGAGCGGCGGCATGGACAGCTGGTTGGCGGACACCCGGTGGTTGGCGGACACCCGGAGCTCCTACGACACGGTCGCGACCAGCTACGCCGAACAGATGCGCGAGTCGCTGGACGGCAAGACGTACCTGCTGGCGGCGTTGCGGCTGTTCGTCGAGGCGGTACGGGCGGCCGGGGGCGGCCCGGTGGCCGACCTGGGCTGCGGGCCCGGACACGTCACCGCCCACCTGCGCCGGTCGGGGGTCGACGCCTTCGGCATCGACGTCTCGCCCGGGATGGTCGAGGTGGCCCGCGCGGACCACCCGGGGATCCGGTTCGAGGTGGGCTCGATGACCGGGCTCGACCTCGCCGACGGGTCGCTCGCCGGGGCCATCGCCTTCTGGTCGCTGGTGCACGTCCCCGACGAGGCGGTGCCGGTGGTCCTCTCCGACATCGGCCGGGTGCTGCGCCCGGACGCGCCGCTGCTGATCGGCTTCCACGCGGGCGACGGGTCGCGGCTGAAGACGAAGGGCTACGGCGGCCACCCGATGCGGGTCCACGTCCATCGCCGCAGTCCGGCCCTGATGGGCGGCTGGCTGCGCGACGCCGGGTTCACGGTCGAGGCGGAGCTGCTGACCGATCCCGCGGGGGAGCACCCGGGGGCGCTCCTGTTCGCCCGCAGCCGCCCGCGCTGACGCTCTGTCCGCTCGCCCCGGACCGCGACAGCGGCCGTGGGACGACGAACGCCGCCCCTGCCGGAGCCGGGGCTCGGCGGGGGCGGCGTCGACGGGGAAGCCCGAGCGGCGCGTCAGTGCGCGCTTCCGGACTCCTTGAGGCGGTTGATCGAGTTGACGATCTCCTCCTCGGCCTCGACCCGGCCGACCCAGTGCGCGCCCTCGACGGACTTGCCGGGCTCCAGGTCCTTGTAGACCTCGAAGAAGTGCTGGATCTCCAGGCGGTCGAACTCCGACACGTGGTGGATGTCCCGGAGGTGCTCCCAGCGCGGGTCCGACGCGGGGACGCAGAGCAGCTTGTCGTCGCCACCGGCCTCGTCGGTCATGTGGAACATGCCGATGGCACGGCACTTGATGAGGCAACCGGGGAAGGTCGGCTCCTCAAGGATGACCAGCGCGTCCAGCGGGTCGCCGTCCTCGCCGAGGGTGCCCTCGACAAAGCCGTAGTCGGCCGGGTAGCGGGTCGAGGTGAAGAGCATCCGGTCAAGGAAGATGCGACCAGTCTCGTGGTCGACCTCGTACTTGTTCCGCGAACCCTTCGGAATCTCGATCGTGACGTCGAACTCCAAGGCTCCTCCAATGAGAGACGTGTGCAGCCAATAGTGTCTCCTACGTCATGCAGTGCTCAGGAGAGGGGCAGGTCCGGATGGGTTCCAGGTGGTGGGTGCGCGCCGCGCGCGGCTATGCGCTGGCGTCGACGCGCACCGTCGTGCTGGCGGCGGGCGGGATCGGGCTGGTGCTCGCCGCGACCAGCATCGCCGCCACCGGACCGTGGCAGGACGGCCAGCGGGTCGCCCAGCGCCGACTGGGACAGACCGCACGGACCACCGGGAAGCCGCCGAAACCGCGGCTCATGGCGGTGCCCGCGCCCAGCTGGCAGCCCGCGCAGGACGTGCTGCGGCCGGCGGTCGGCGCGACCGGCGCCGCCGCCCCGCTGCCGGTGCCGTCCGCCCTCGCCGCCGAACTCGGCCCGGACCTGGCCGTGCCCGCGCTCGGCCGGGCAACCGCCTCGGTGGTGGACGTGGCCACCGGGCGCGGCCTCTACGCCTCCGCCGCCGCCACCCCGCTGACCCCGGCCTCCACCAACAAGATCGCCACCGCCACCGCCGCGCTCACCCTGCTCGGCCCGGCGCACCGGTTCAGCACGCGGGTGGTCACCGCCGCCCCCGGCCGGATCGTGCTGGTCGGCGGCGGCGACCCGACCCTCACCGCCGCGCCCACCGGCGGCGGCGACCCGCAGGCCAGCCTGGCCACGCTGGCCACCCGCACCGCCGCCGCGCTCCGGGCCGCCGGTGTCCGCAGCGTACGACTCGGGTACGACACCTCGCTGTTCACCGGTAGCCCGCTGCACCCGATCGGGGTCAACGACAACATCGCCCTGGTCCAGGCGCTGACCGTGGACGAGGGCCGGATCGACCCGGCCAGCACCGAGGACGCCCCGCGTTACGCCGATCCGGCCGCCACCGCCGCCGCCGACTTCGCGGCGCTGCTCGGCGCGCGCGGGATCAGCGTCCAGGGCGCGCCCGCGCAGACCACCGCGCCCGCCGCCGCCACCCCGCTGGCCCAGGTCCGGTCGCAGCCGCTGTCGGAGATCGTCGAGCGGATGCTGACCAACAGCGACAACGACATCGCCGAGGCCCTGGGCCACCAGATCGCCGTCGCCGCCGGGCGGCCCGCGACCTTCACCGGCGGGGCCACCGCCGTGCTGGACACCCTGCGCGGGCTCGGCATCCGGCTGGACGGCACCCGGCTGTACGACAGCAGCGGCCTGGACAGCCAGGACGCCCTGCCCGCCGACGTGCTGACGCAGCTGCTGGCGCTGGACGCCTCGCCCGCGCACCCGGAGCTGCGTCCGATCGTGCTGGGCCTGCCGGTCGCGGGCTTCACCGGCACCCTGGATCCCGACGTCGAGGGCTTCACCAGCAGCGTCGGGCTCGGCGTGGTCCGGGCCAAGACCGGATCGCTGTCGACCGTCAACACCCTCGCCGGTCTGGTCGTCGACCGTGACGGCAGGCTGCTGGCCTTCGCGTTCATGTCCAACGGCGGCGGCGACCCGGTCGCCGCCCGGTCCGCGCTGGACGTGCTCGCCGGGCGCGTCGCCGCATGCGGCTGCCGCTAGTGGGCAGGAACACGTACGGTGGCAGGTGACACCCCCTCCGGAGGAGTGAGAGCGGACATGGCAGACATGGTCGACTGGGGTCTCGCGGTGTCCACCGCGACCCGACTGGTGCGTCCCGGCCCCGAGGTGAGCCGGGAGGAGGCCAGGGAGGCCGTCGCCGAACTGCGCCGCCACGCGGCCTCCTCGGAGCAGCACGTCCGCGCGTTCACCGGGATGGGCTCGCCGAGCGGCGGCACACCGGTGCTGGTGGTGGACCGCCCGGGCTGGATCAAGGCCAACGTGGCCGGGTTCCGCACCATCATCACCCCGCTCACCGAGCGGATGCAGGCGCGCCGGGCCGACATCCCGGGCAGCGCCGCGCTGGGCGTGGTCGGCGGCAAGGTCACCGGTCTGGAGGTGGGGATGCTGCTGGCGTTCATGTCCTCCCGGGTCCTCGGCCAGTACGAGACCTTCGCCCCGGCCGAGATCCCGGCGGACCTGTCCGGGCTGGACGAGGCGCACCCGACGCCCCCCGGACGGCTGCTGCTGGTCGTCCCCAACATCGTCCAGGTCGAGCGCGAGCTGGAGGTGAACCCGCAGGACTTCCGGCTCTGGGTGTGCCTGCACGAGGAGACCCACCGCACCCAGTTCACCGCCGTGCCGTGGCTGCGGGACCACATCGAGGGCGAGATCCAGACCTTCCTGGCGGAGACCGACGTGGACCCGGCGACGCTGCTGGAGCGGCTGCGCGAGGCCATCGGCTCGCTGCCGGGCGGCGGCTGGCCCGGCTCCGACGAGGAGGCCGGCGGTCTCGGCGGCAGCCTGATCGACGTGGTGCAGAGCCCCGCGCAGCGCGCCGTGCTGGGGCGGCTGACGGCCGTGATGTCGCTGCTGGAGGGGCACGCGGACGTGGTCATGGACGGGGTGGGACCGCAGGTCGTGCCCTCGGTCGAGGAGATCCGGGAGAAGTTCCAGCAGCGCCGGGCCAAGGGCGCGGGCCGACTGGACCAGCTGCTGCGCCGGCTGCTGGGCCTGGACGCCAAGCTGCGGCAGTACCAGGACGGCGCGGTGTTCGTCCGGGCGGTGGTGGACGCGGTCGGCATGGAGGGCTTCAACCGGGTCTGGACCTCGCCGAACACCCTCCCCACCAAGGAGGAGATCCACGACCCGGCCGCCTGGGTCGCCCGGATCCACAAGTAGCCCGCCCACAAGTAGCCCGCCCACGAGCGGTCCGCCCGCGAGCGGCCCGCCGCTGAGCCGACGACGCCGCCCCCGACCCGGTCGGGGGCGGCGTCGGCTCATGGAGAACCTGTGGTGAAACGGGTGGAGTAACGTTTCGCCATTCATCCTTCCGGGCGGAACCGGGGGATTGTGGCAACCGGTGCGGTGCGCGGCACGGAAGACTTCTGCGACGATCTGTCCGCGATCCCGTCGCCACGATTCGTGATATGCCGATCACTCTGTGAGACGATTCGGCAGCCCTCCGTCCCCCGGCTCGACCCGAGGAGTGATCAACCATGGGTCCGCATCCCGCAGTGGCCGCGATACGCCTGGCAGTACGCCGGGTCCTCAACGACGTCGCCGCCCAGGTACCCGAAACCTTCGCCGGCACCCCCACCGACCGGCACCCGGCCCCGCGCCCGGTGCCCGCCCCCGCCCACCCCGTCTTCCACCCGGTCGGCGACGTCGACCCCGAGCACGCCAAGCGGCGCACCCCCCGCCCCCGCCCCGCGCCGGACGCCCCGCTGGTGCTGGTGGCCGTCAGCGGCGGCGCCGACTCCATGGCGCTGGCCGCCGCCACCGCCTTCGAGGCCGCCAGGATGGGCCTGCGGGCCGGGGCCGTCACCGTCGACCACGGACTACAGCAGGGCTCCACCGCCCGCGCCGTGGAGGTCGCCGGGCGGCTGCGCGCGCTCGGCCTCGACCCGGTGGACGCCCTCGGCGTCCGGGTCGGCCGGGGCTGGGCGGCGGCCCACGGCGGCGGCCCGCGGCAGGGCGGCGGCGGCCCCGAGGCCGCCGCCCGGGACGCCCGCTACGCCGCGCTGGACAGCGCCGCCGAACGCCACGGCGCCCGGGCGATCCTGCTCGGCCACACCCGGGACGACCAGGCCGAGACCGTCCTGCTCGGCCTCGCACGGGGCTCGGGGCCGCGCTCGCTGTCCGGGATGGCCGCCGCCACCGGGCGCTACCGCCGTCCGTTCCTCGACCTCGACCGCAGCACCACCCGCCAGGCCTGCGCCGTACTCGACCTGCCGGTCTGGGACGACCCGCACAACACCGATCCGGCCTACACCAGGGCCCGGGTCCGGCACGAGGTGCTGCCGGTCCTGGAGAAGCACCTCGGCGGCGGCGTGGTGGAGGCCCTGGCCCGCACCGCCCGGCTGTTCCGGGACGACGCCGACGCGCTGGACGCCTGGGCCGCCCAGGTCGAGGCCGACGCCCTGGACGAGAACGGCCTGGACGTCCGCAAGCTCGCCGAGGTCCCGCCCGCCGTCCGCCGCCGGGTGCTGCGCCGGGCCGCGATCCGGGCCGGGAGCCCGGCCGGGGACCTCTTCGCCCGCCATGTCGAGGCGATGGACCAGCTCGTCACCGCGTGGCACGGGCAGGGACCACTGCACCTGCCGGGCGCGGTGGAACTGCGCCGCCGCTCCGGCCGCCTGGCCTTCCGCCGTCCGTAGCCCCTGACCAGGTATGGCAAGGTTGGACAGCAGACACCGGATCTCCAGCACTTGAGGAAGTACCGCGGGTGGACGAGAAGGACATGGGCACCGACCTTGCGAAGGTGCTGATCAGCAAGGACGAGATCGACGCCAAGCTGGGCGAGCTGGCGGCGCTGATCGACCGTGACTACGCGGGCAAGGACCTGCTGATCGTCGGCGTGCTGAAGGGCGCGGTGATGGTCATGGCGGACCTGGCCCGGGCCCTGCACAACCCGGTCACCATGGACTGGATGGCGGTGTCGTCGTACGGCATGGGCACCCGCTCCTCCGGGGTGGTCCGGATCCTCAAGGACCTCGACACCGACATCAGCGGGCGCGACGTGCTGATCGTCGAGGACATCATCGACTCCGGGCTCACCCTGTCGTGGCTGCTCAGCAACCTGCAGTCGCGCGGCCCGGCCTCGCTGGAGGTCTGCGCGCTGCTGCGCAAGCCCGACGCGGCCAAGGTGTCGATCGACGTCAAGTACGTCGGCTTCGACATCGCCAACGAGTTCGTCGTGGGCTACGGCCTCGACTACGCCGAGAAGTACCGCAACCTGCCGTTCGTCGGGACGCTGGCCCCGCACGTGTACGGCGGCTGAGACGCGCCACCGCCGAACGGCTGCGGCAAACGGGGCAGCGGAGCGGGAACAGTACGCAGTTTCCCTCCGTTGGACCCGGGGAAGAGCCGTTTGGCACCGGTACCGCGCCATCCAGATGGAGAATGGCTGCGGTACCGTCCAATTATCTGCTGTTCGCGCTCCAGGGCATGAACAGATGTAGGGCATGAACAGCGGATGACCAACCGGTCGAGGTCAGACATAGGACGCATCCACGGCCCGCGGGCCGTGAGATGCCGCACAGTGGCAGGAGGGACGGGGCGGCTCACGTCGCCCCGCATGGATGGACGTGAAGCGATACTTCCGTGCGCCGGTGATTTGGGTCCTGCTGGCGGTTGCCGCTGTCTTCGTGCTGATGACCGTGGTGTCGTCCTCGGCCGGTTACAAGACCGAGGACACCAGCGCAGTCGTCGCGCAGATCAACGACGGCAATGCCAAGGCAGTCCAGATCACGACTGGCGACAGTCAGATGATCAAGGTCCAGCTGAAGGACGGCAAGACCTTCGACGGCACCTCGCAGATCCAGGCGCCGTATGTGAACGACGCCTACGCCGCGACGCTCGCCGACAACCTGCAGAACCAGGTCAAGGGTGGGTCGGTCACCAGTTACACGGTGAGCCAGGACAAGCAGAACCCCTTCGTCAGCATCCTGCTGTCGCTGCTGCCGTTCGTGCTGATCGTGGTGGTCTTCCTGTTCCTGATGAACCAGATGCAGGGCGGCGGCTCCCGGGTCATGCAATTCGGGAAGTCCAAGGCCAAGCTGATCACCAAGGACACGCCCAAGACGACCTTCGCGGACGTCGCGGGCGCGGACGAGGCGGTCGAGGAACTGCACGAGATCAAGGAGTTCCTGCAGGAACCGGCCAAGTTCCAGGCCGTCGGCGCCAAGATCCCCAAGGGTGTGCTGCTCTACGGCCCGCCCGGAACCGGTAAGACCCTGCTGGCCCGCGCGGTCGCCGGGGAGGCCGGGGTGCCGTTCTACTCGATCTCCGGCTCCGACTTCGTGGAGATGTTCGTCGGTGTCGGCGCCAGCCGGGTCCGCGACCTCTTCGAGCAGGCCAAGGCGAACGCCCCGGCGATCGTCTTCGTCGACGAGATCGACGCGGTCGGCCGCCACCGCGGCGCCGGCCTCGGCGGCGGGCACGACGAGCGTGAGCAGACCCTGAACCAGCTGCTGGTCGAGATGGACGGCTTCGACGTGAAGGGCGGCGTGATCCTGATCGCGGCGACCAACCGTCCGGACATCCTCGACCCGGCGCTGCTGCGTCCCGGCCGGTTCGACCGGCAGATCGCGGTGGACCGCCCGGACCTCACCGGTCGGCACGACATCCTCAAGGTCCACCAGAAGGGCAAGCCGGTCGCCCCGGACGTCGACCTCATGGTCGTCGCCCGGCGTACCCCCGGCTTCACCGGCGCGGACCTGGCGAACGTGCTGAACGAGGCGGCGCTGCTCACCGCTCGCGGTGACAAGAAGCTGATCGACAACCTCACGCTGGACGAGGCGATCGACCGCGTCGTGGCCGGTCCGCAGAAGCGCACCCGGATCATGTCGGAGAAGGAAAAGAAGATCACCGCCTACCACGAGGGCGGACACGCCCTGGTCGCGGCGGCCTCTCCGAACAGCGACCCGGTGCACAAGGTCACCATCCTGTCCCGTGGCCGGGCCCTGGGTTACACCATGGTCCTGCCGGACGAGGACAAGTACTCGACCACCCGCAACGAGATGCTCGACCAGCTCGCCTACATGATGGGCGGGCGCGCGGCGGAGGAACTGGTCTTCCACGACCCGACCACCGGCGCGTCCAACGACATCGAGAAGGCCACCGCCACGGCGCGGGCCATGGTCACCCAGTACGGCATGACCGAGCGCCTGGGTGCGATCAAGTTCGGGACCGACAACTCCGAGCCCTTCCTGGGCCGGGAGATGGGTCACCAGCGCGACTACTCGGAAGAGGTCGCCGGGCTGGTGGACGAAGAGGTCAAGAAGCTGATCGAGAACGCCCACAACGAGGCGTGGGAGATCCTGGTCGAGAACCGGGACGTGCTGGACAACCTGGTTCTCGAACTCCTGGAGAAGGAGACGCTGAACAAGGAGCAGATCGCGGAGATCTTCCGTCCGATCGTGCGGCGTCCCGCTCGTCCGGCCTGGACGGGTTCGGCTCGCCGCACCCCGTCCACCCGGCCGCCGGTGCAGTCCCCGAGGGAGCTGGCGCTGACCAACGGCGCCCAGCTGATGCCGCCGGCTCCGGTCGACATCGTGAAGCTCCCGCCGGAGCCCACAGAGGGCTGACCAGCCTTTACGGCCCGGAATGGATGCCGTCGCCCCGAGGTTCTAGCCTTGGGACGGCGGCATCGGGCTTTTTCGGGGCCGCCGACCTTGGGCGATGACCGAGACGCCCGCCCGAGACGACTTCTGAGAGATGAGGAACAACCCATGACCGACCCGGTTACCATCGAGGGTTCTACCGGAGCCGTGCGTGAGTTCGACCAGAAGCGTGCCGAGGACGCCGTCAGGGAACTGCTGATCGCGGTCGGCGAGGACCCGGACCGCGAGGGCCTGCGGGAGACCCCGGCCCGGGTGGCGCGCGCCTACGAGGAGATATTCGCCGGGCTCTGGCAGCAGCCGGAGGACGTGCTGACCACCACCTTCGACCTCGGCCACGACGAGATGGTGCTGGTCAGGGACATCGAGCTGGTCTCCTGCTGCGAGCACCACCTGCTGCCCTTCCACGGGGTGGCGCACGTCGGCTACATCCCGGCGGTCAGCGGCAAGATCACCGGTCTGTCCAAGCTCGCCCGGCTGGTGGACGTCTACGCCCGCCGCCCCCAGGTCCAGGAGCGGCTGACCACGCAGGTGGCGGACGCGCTGATCCGGATCCTGGACGCCCGGGGGGTGATCGTGGTGATCGAGGCCGAGCACATGTGCATGTCGGTGCGCGGCATCCGCAAGCCCGGCGCCAAGACGCTGACCTCGGCGGTCCGCGGCCAGCTGCGCGACGCCGCGACCAGGGCCGAGGCGATGAGCCTGATCATCGGCCGCTGACCGCCCCGGGGTAGCGGAAGGGGAGGGCCCGCCGGTCGGCGGCGGGCCCTCCCCTTCGCTCTGCTCAGGCGCCCCCGGCGACCGTCGAGCGCTTCCCGGTACGGCCGGGCTGCGGCGTCGGCCGCGAGTGGACGGGCGCCGGCGGGGTCTGCTCCACCGGCGGCGCCATGTGCTCGCTCATCCAGGTCAGCGTCGGCTCCTGCTCCTCGGTCCAGGTGGTGAAGTTGTGGCCACCGTTCTTGAGCAGCATCGGCGTGGCCGACATCGGGGCCTTCACGTAGCGGAGGAACTGCTCGGTCGCCTTGTAGTCGGACTCCTTGGAGGTGGTCGCGAGCAGCACCTGGACGGCGGGGGCGGGCAGGTGCTTCAGCCGCCACTCCATGTTGTACTGGTCCATCAGCTGGGTCCGGGCCGCGCTGCCCTTGGGGCCGAACAGGTTCCCGGTCTGCGAGTCCTCGACGTTCGCGTAGTCGCCGCCGAGGTCGCCGACCACGGTGAAGTACTGCGGGTAGCGCATCGCCAGCACCAGCGCGCAGGTGCCGCCCTCGGAGTAGCCCTCCAGGCCCCAGCCGTGCGGATCGCTGGTGACCCGGTAGGTGGAGCGCATCGCCTCCAGGTAGTCACTGGTCAGGAAGGTCTCCACCTGGTCCCCGTGCGGGATGTTCATGCAGTCGTTGTCCCGGGGCATGGTCACGTTCTGCGAGATCAGCACCACGATGGTCGGCTGCGCCTGGCCGTTCTGCTCCATCTTGGCGAACTGCTGGATCAGCTTCAGGTTGTCCATCACCGTCTCGACCATCCCGGGGAAGCCGGTGTACGAGGTGATCACCGGGAACGCGGTGTGGGCGTAGGCGGGCTGGAAGTACTGCGGCGGCAGGTAGACGATCGCGTGGTCGTTGATCTTGCTGCGCCGACCGTGGATGTGCACCGACACCGTCTCGCCGACCTGGTCGGACGGGCCGCTCGGCAGGTCGTGCCAGCGCCCCAGGTCGCTGGTGGCGTCGTTCGTTATCAGCCCGTTCGCCCCGGCGGCGACCCCGGCGGTGCCGTTGTCGGCGCCGGTGGTCTGGCCGAACGCCACCTGCTGGTTGCCGCCCCCGCCGACCAGGTCGTCCCAGGTCGGGTAGAAGTCACCGTAGGAGTTGATCATCAGGGCGACCACCAGCACCAGCGAGAGCTGGGACATCAGGATCATGCCGAGCCGGGCCAGGATCCACAGGACTCCGCGTCGGGCGAGCCGTGGCCAGAGCCAGACGGTGAGGCCGACGCTCACCACCGTGAGCGCGATGCACGCGTCCAGCAGTGAACTGCTCGTCAGATCCATGGGCGTAGCTCCTGTTTCCCGCCGGCAGGCCGGGTTCGATCCGCACTCTCACCACGATGGGGCGCCGTCGAGTGAGCTCCAGTGAAATTATCGGTGGTCCTCATGATGGCTTGATCACCGGGTTCGCCGATCCGCTCGCCGAGGGCCCCGGGGCGCCCGGCCGCGCCGGGTCCGGCTGCCCCGGGTCCGCCTGCGGGGCCTGGAGTCTGGCGCCCAGCCAGCGCAGCGCCTGCGGGGTCTCCCGGTTCCAGGTGTCGAAGTTGTGGCCGCCGCTGGGCAGTATCAGTGAGGACACCCGCATCGGCGCCTTCACCGCGGCGATGAACTTCTCGGTGGCCGGGTAGTCGTACTCGCCCTGGTGGCTGCTGGCGACCAGCACCGACACCGCCGGTGCGGGCAGGTTCCTCAGCCGCCACATCAGGTTGTTCTGCTCGCGCAGCGCCTGGTTGCCGCCGAAGAGGTTCCCGGTGGTGCTGTCCTCGGCGGCCTGGTAGTAGCCGGACAGCGAGGCGGCGGCGGTGAACGCCTCCGGGTGGCGCATGGTCAGCTTCAGCGCGCAGTAGCCGCCGGTGGAGTCACCGATGACGCCCCAGTTCGCCCCGGCGGTGCCGACCCGGTAGTGCGCCGCCATGGCCTGGTGCAGGTCCTTGGTGAAGAAGGTCTCCGCCTGCGGGCCGTTCGGCACGTCCTGGCACTCGGTGTCCCGGGGCATCGCCACCGACGGGCGCATCAGCACCAGCACGGTCGGCTGCAACTGCTTCTGGTAGATCGCCTGCGCGGCGACCGTCGGGTACTTCATTCGGGTGATCAGGTTCTCCGGCGTTCCCGGGTAGCCGGTGAACACCAGGATCACCGGGAACCGGTGCCCGGCGTAGGCCGGGTCCTGGTACTGCGGCGGCAGGTAGACGTACGCCGGCTCGGACATCCGGGTACCGGAGCCGTGGACCACGATCTTCTGCAGCGTGCCGCCGCTGCCGACGGCCCCGGGGATCATCAGCGGCACCGGCTTGCTGTTCAGCACCTGCACCCCGGCCACGCCGTCGGCCGCGCTGGGCTGGACGCCGTTGGTGATCACCGCGGTACCGCCCTGGTCGGTGCCGAGCAGGTCGCCCCAGGAGCTGTAGAACCCGCCCCAGTTGTTGGCGGCCAGGCCGATCGCCGCCAGCGTCAGCAGCTGGCTGGCCAGCAGCAGCCCGATCCGGCCGAGGAAGGCGAGGACGGTGCGACGGCTGAGCCGGGGCCACACCCAGACCGTGGCTGCGAAACAGACGATCGCGAGTACCGCGACCAATGTCTGCAGTTTCTGGCTGGTGAGTCCCATGGGTCCACTTCCCGAGGAGAGGGTGATCGGCGTCACTGGTTCCGCCGGGTCGGAGATTCGGCCGACGGATTACCAGACGTTTCAGCATGCCTGGGAAGTTGCTGAGTTTTAGCAAAACGTTATGCCCCCGGCCAGAACTCATGCCTTGAGATGACCCTCTCCTACTGGGGTCTGACCGAAGTCATGACTGAAGGCCCTACTCTGGTCCCCTATGAACGACGCCAGCCCCGCCGATTCCCACCCTCACAAGGGCTTTCAGCTACCCAGCGTGGCGGGCGCCTCACGTCCCTGGGTGCCCGCCGCCATGGGCTACGCCACCGCGCTGATCGGCCTGGTGGACATCGTCGGCGCCGTCGAGCCGCGGCTGCGGGACACCAGGGTCCGCGAGCTTGCCAGCTTCCTCCCAGGCGTGAACACCCTGGCGACCGCCGCCGAGCTGGTGGTCGGCATCCTGCTGATCATGCTGGCGCACGCGCTGCGCCGCCGGAAGCAGCGGGCCTGGAAGGCCGTGGTGGTGCTGCTGCCGGTGGGCGCCGCGCTGGAGCTGCTGCGCTGGCACCACCGCGGCACGGCCGTGGTGGCGCTCGTGGTGTTCGTGATCCTGCTGGTCAACCGGCGCGAGTTCTACGCGCTGTCGGACCCGCGCACCCGCTGGCGGGCGCTGTGGAACCTGATCGGCATGTCGATCTTCAGCTTCGGGCTCGGGCTGGTCATCGTCAGCTCGCACGAGCGGACCCTCGGCGGCTCGCCCAGCATCCGCGAGCGCTTCTGGCAGGTGGTCTGGGGCCTGTTCGGCATCGGCGGGCCGATCCACTACCAGTCCGAGCGGGTCAGCGACCTGGTGTACTACTCGCTCGCGGCGCTCGGCCTGCTCACCGCGGTCAGCACGCTGTGGCTGCTGACCAAGCCCTCGAAGCCGATCGCCGAACTCAGCGGGGACGAGGAGCACCAGGTCAGGGAGCTGCTGGCGAAGCACGGCGCGCGCGACTCGCTGGGCTACTTCGCGCTCCGCCGGGACAAGAGCGTGATCTTCTCGCCCAGCGGCAAGGCCGCCATCGCCTACCGGGTGGTGTCCGGGGTGATGCTCGCCTCCGGCGACCCGATCGGCGACGTCGAGGCCTGGCCGGGCGCGATCAAGCGCTTCATGGAGGAGGCCCACCGCTACGCCTGGGTCCCGGCGGTGATGGGCTGTAGCGAGGTCGGCGGCGAGGTGTGGACCCGCGAGGCCGACCTGGACGCGCTGGAGATCGGCGACGAGGCCATCGTCGAGGTGGAGGACTTCACCTTGGAGGGCCGCGCCATGCGCAACGTCCGCCAGATGGTGAAGCGGATCGAGCGCGCGGGCTACGAGTGCCGGGTGCGCCGGGTGGACGAGCTGACCGAAATCGAGCGGGACCAGATCCGCTACGCCGCCGACGCCTGGCGCGGCACCGAGACCGAGCGCGGCTTCTCGATGGCGCTGGGCCGGTTCGGCGACCCGCTCGACGAGGGCTGCGTGGTGATCACCGCGCACAAGCTGCCCGAGGGCGCCGCGCCCGGGGCCAGCGACATCCGCGCGGTGCTGCACTTCGTGCCCTGGGGCCGGGACGGCATCTCGCTGGAGCTGATGCGCCGCGACCGCGACGCCGACCCGGGGCTGAACGAGCTGCTGATCGTCAAGGCCCTGCAGGCCTGCCCGGAGCTCGGCGTGGACCGGGTCTCGCTGAACTTCGCGATGTTCCGTTCGGCGCTGGCGCGGGGCGAGCGGATCGGCGCCGGGCCGGTGCTGCGTGCCTGGCGCGGGCTGCTGATCTTCCTCTCGCGCTGGTTCCAGATCGAGTCGCTGTACAAGTTCAACGCCAAGTTCCGGCCGATCTGGGAGCCCCGCTTCCTGGTCTACCCGACCGCCCGCGACCTGCCCCGGATCGGCCTGTCGGCGCTCCAGGCCGAGGCCTTCATCGTGATGGAGCTGCCGCGCGGCCTGCGCCGGTTCGGCCGCCGCAAGGTGGCCGCGTCGGCGGCCCCGGTGCCGCCCGGGTCGCTCCCGGCGCAGGCCTCCGGCGAGACCGCGGGGACCGGGACCGACGCCCCGGCACCGACCCAGCCACAATGACTCCATGAACGCGTACAAGAGCCCCCTTCCCGGCATCGACGACTGGGGCCGCTGCGGGGTGATGGGTATCGTCAACGTCACCCCTGACTCCTTCTCCGACGGCGGGCTCTGGCTCGACCCGGGCCGGGCCGTGGCGCACGGCCTTGAGCTGGTCGCGCAGGGCGCCGACCTGGTCGACGTCGGTGGCGAGTCAACCCGCCCGGGCGCGGTCCGGGTCACCCGGGAGGAGGAACTGCGCCGGGTGCTGCCGGTGGTCCGCGGGCTGGCCGGGCAGGGGGTGGCGGTGAGCGTGGACACCATGCGCGCGGCCGTCGCCGAGGCGGCGGTGGAGGCCGGGGCGCGGATCATCAACGACGTCAGCGGCGGCCGGGCGGACCCGGACATGGTCGGCGTCGCCGCTCGCACAGGTGTTCCTTTTGTGGTGATGCACTGGCGCGGACAGTCCGCATCCATGGATGACCTGGCCTCCTACGGGGATGTAGTGGGCGAGGTCATCGACGAAGTGGAGCGCCAGATGGACGCGGTGGTGTCCGGCGGGGTCGACCCCGCCCAGGTGATCGTGGATCCCGGACTCGGCTTCGCCAAGGGGCGGACGGACGACTGGGCGCTGCTCGCCCGACTGGACGCCTGGACCAGGCTCGGCCGCCCGGTGCTGGTGGCCGCCTCCCGCAAGCGCTTCCTGGGGACGCTGCTGGCCGACACGTCCACCGGCGAACTGCGCCCGGCCCGGGCCCGGGACGCCGCCACGGCGGCCGTCTCGGCGCTGGCCGCCGCCCAGGGCGCGTGGGCGGTCCGGGTGCACGAGGTCCCGGCGACCGCCGACGCGGTCCGGGTCGAGGCGGCGCTGCGCGGGGCGCGCGGATGACCGGGGGCGGACCGGCGGCCGGCGCCTCGGGCTCCTCCGAGCGCTCGGCGGTGGCGGCCGAGGTGGAGGCCGTCAACGCGGCCCTGTACGCGGCGTTGGAGGCGGGCGACCTGGACGCGCTCACCGACGTCTGGGTGTCCGGCGCGGACGCCGACGACGTCAGCGGCGCGGTCTGCGTCCACCCCGGCTGGCCGGTGCTGCGCGGCCGGGCCTCGGTGCTGCGCTCGTACGCGCTGATCATGGCGCACACCGACTACATCCAGTTCTTCCTCACCGACGTCACCGTGGAGGTGCTCGCCGATGTGGCACTTGTCACCTGCACCGAGAACATCCTGTCCGGCGGGGAGGCCGAGGAGGAGGGCGAACTGGGTCCGCTGGTCGGCGGAAGGGTCGTCTCGACCAACCTCTTCCGGCGTACCGACAGTGGCTGGCGGCTCTTCTCCCACCACGGCTCACCCGTGCTGACCAGCGGCGCGGACGAGTAGCGCGGTTCCGGCGGCCGGTTCCGGCGGCGGTCAGGGCCGCCGGGGGCGGGAATTCCGGATCCGGATCCGGCGTTCACCCTGCGGGCGGTACCCGCGCGGCGGGGGCTGTCGGTGCCCGGGGGTAGTTTGATTCCGGCAGGCAACGACGCAGGCCGCGCTCCTTCCTGTGTTGCGCAGGGCGGGCCGCTTGGACAGTGGGAGTGATTCGATTGCTGGACCGTGTCGCGGTGAAGGGCCTTCGCGCCCGTGGCCACCATGGGGTTTTCCCGCGCGAGCGGGAGCAGGGCCAGACCTTCGTGGTGGACATCG
The DNA here is from genome assembly GCF_014084105.1 of Streptacidiphilus sp. P02-A3a. GTDB lineage: Bacteria > Actinomycetota > Actinomycetes > Streptomycetales > Streptomycetaceae > Streptacidiphilus. The sequence goes on from NZ_CP048289.1 coordinate 781,709, forward strand.
TGTTGGGCGTCGACACCAGGCCCGCCGCCTCCGGCGACGACCTGAGTCGGACCGCCCACTACGGCATCGTGTCCGAGGAGGTGGTCGCCATCGTGCAGGGCGACCCCGTCGACCTGATCGAGACCCTGGCCCAGCGGATCGCCGACCAGTGCCTGAAGCACGAGGCGGTACAGGAGGTCGAGGTGACCGTGCACAAGCCGGACGCCCCGATCACCGTGCCGTTCGACGACGTGACCATCACCATCGTACGGAGCCGCGAATGAGCAGCGACCCCACCACCACTCCCGTCTCTCCCGAGGTCGAGCAGCAGGTCGACTCGGCCGATGTCACTTTGTCCAACCCCAGGAGCGCCGTCATCGCCCTGGGCAGCAACCTCGGCAACCGGCTGGAGACCCTTCAGGGTGCCGTCGACGCGCTGGAGGACACCCCCGGTGTCCGGATCAAGTCGGTCTCGGCGGTCTACGAGACCGAGGGCGTCGGCGGTCCGGAGAACCAGCCCTCGTATCTGAACGCGGTACTGGTGCTGCGCACCACGCTGCCGCCGCAGTCCCTGCTGGAACGCGCCAACGCGGTCGAGGACGCCTTCGGCCGGGTCCGCGAGGTCCGGTTCGGACCGCGCACCCTGGACGTCGACATCCTCAGCTACGAGGGCGTGGTGCTGAACCGGGCCGAGCTGACCCTGCCGCATCCGCGTGCCCATGAACGCGCCTTCGTGCTGGCGCCCTGGCTGGACGCCGACCCGGAGGCCGAACTCGCCGGCCACGGCCCGGTCGCGGCGCTGCTGGCGGCCGTCGGCGAGCAGGGCGTGACCCGGCGCGACGACATCGAGCTGCACCTCCCGCAGTAGCCCCCGGGGTGCTGCGTGTTCCCCTGCTCCGAGTTGCCGCAGTCCCGATTTGCCGCAGTTCCTTGAGTCGCCGCAGTTCCTTGAGGGAGAAGTGTTGAAGCCGCTACGCCCGGTCGTCCTCGTCGCGATCACGCTGGTCACCGGCCTGCTGTCGTGGGGTGGTTCCCGGCTGTGGAACTCCGTCGGGACGCTCCCCGGCGTGCCCACGGCCGCTCCGATCGTGCTGGCGATCATCGCGGTGGTGCTGGTGGTGACGGCGGTCTCGCTGCGTTCGCGGTTGCGGGCACAGCGGGACCGGGTGCCCGGGGCGAAGGGTGTCGATCCGCTGGCGGCGGCCCGTTCGGTGGTCCTCGGCCAGGCGAGTGCGCTGGTGTCGGCGCTGGTCACCGGGATCTACGGGGGCATGGGAGTGTTCCTGTCGAGCATGTGGGACTCGGTGCCGGGGCGGCACGGCCAGGTGGTGACCGCCGGTCTGGCGGTCGCCGCCGGGATCGCGGTGATGGCGGCGGGCCTGTGGCTCCAGCACATCTGCCGCCTGCCGGAGGACCCGGACGAGTTCGGCAGCGTCCCGTCCACGCGGCAGCGCCACTAGGTCCGAAGGACCGGCCCTAGCTAGGGCGTGACGGTGTCCAGCTCCGTCCGGGCGGGGGCGGGGTTCTGGACGACGACGGGGTTCTGGGCCGGGGCCGGGGCCGACACGCCCGAGGTCTGGGCCACGCAGGCGCCGGTGAGCACCAGCAGACCGCCGATGATCTGCGGCAGCGCCAGGTGCTGGCCGAGCAGCACCCACGCCAGCACGGTGCCGATCACCGCCTCCAGCGAGGCGATCACCCCGGCCACCGGGGCGGACAGCCGACTCACGGCGGCGGTGCCGGTCACGTAGGCGAGCACGGTGGCGATCAGCACCACCCAGCCGAGCAGCAGCAGCGCCGGGACGTGGTGTCCGCCCAGATCGGCGTCGTGCGTGAGGACCGACCACCTCATCGCCCAGGGGCGGGCCACGGCGGTGAAGACCAGGGCGCCGATCAGCAGACCGTAGGCGCTCAGTGCGATCGGGTCCACCGGCTCCCGAGGCGGCGTCCCGGCCGGGCTGGCGGCCCGCTCGGCGCCCGGCTCCGCGGCCTGGCCGTGGCCGACGCCCTCGGCCAGCACGAAGTAGGCGACCTGGCAGAACGCGGCGCCCAGGGCCAGCAGCACCCCCCAGGGGTCGAGCCCGCCGAAGCCGTCCCAGATCCGCACCACGCAGCCGAGGCCGACCAGCGCCAGCGCCGCGCCCACCGCCGCCTGGCGGCTGACCCGCCGCCGCTGGACGAAGCGGACGTAGCCGAGCAGCAGCGGCGGCCCCAGGTACTCGATCAGCAGTGACACGCCGACCGGGATCAGCGCCAGCGAGGCGAAGGACAGGCCCTGGCAGCCCGCGACCGCGAACAGGCCGAAGCCGAGCAGCATGCCGGGGCGGCGGCGGGGCAGGTCCCGGTGCTTGACCAGGACCGGCAGCAGGACCAGCGAGGCACCGGCCGCGCGCAGCCAGACCACGTCCAGCGGCGTCAGCCCGGCGTCCATCAGCGGTTTGGCCGCTGTCCCCGAACCGCCGAAGGAGCAGGCGGAGAGCAGGATCAACAACAGGCCGACGGTGCGCCGGGAGGCAGGGGCGGGCTTGCGCATGGAGCTCAGTGTGGCAGCCCGCCGACAGGTGTGTCTCGCTCTTTTGCTGGTGTCAGATTCCAGCTCGATAACTCCGGCCCAGGTCAGCGCGCCGGCTCAGGTCACCGCCCCGGTCGGGGCGGCGAAGCGCGGGTCGCGCCAGCTCCCGGAGTCCAGGACCTCCCGCAGCGTCTCGGCGGCCTGCCAGACCTCGGCGTGCGACAGGTAGAGCGGGGTGAAGCCGAAGCGCAGGACGTCCGGGGCGCGGTAGTCGCCGATCACGCCCCGGTCGATCAGCGCCCGCATCACCCGGTACGCCTGCGGGTGCCGCAGCGAGACCTGGCTGCCGCGCTGCTCCGGCGCGGCCGGGGTGACCGGCTCCAGCCCCAGCGGCGCGGTCAGCTCCAGGAACAGCGTGCTCAGCGACAGGCTCTTGGCCCGCAGCGCGTCCAGGTCGACGTCGTCCCAGACGTCCAGGGCGGCCTCCAGTCCGGCGAAGCTGAGCAGCGGCGGGGTGCCGGTGAGGAACCGGCCGACGCCCTCGGCCGGGCGGTAGTCGGGTTCGAAGGCGAACGGCGCGGCGTGGCCGAACCAGCCGGTGAGCGGCTGCCGGGCGTCCTGCTGGTGCCGGGCGGCGGCGTAGAGGAAGGCGGGGGAGCCGGGGCCGCCGTTCAGGTACTTGTAGGTGCAGCCGACGGCGAAGTCCACGCCGCAGTCGTCCAGCCGGACCGGCAGCGCTCCGGCCGAGTGGCACAGGTCCCAGACCATCAGCGCGCCGTGCCGGTGCGCAAGTTCGGTGACGGCGGCCATGTCCTGGAGCCGCCCGGTCCGGTAGTCGACGTGCGACAGCAGCACCACGGCGGTGTCGGCGCCGATCAGCTGCTCCAGGGTGTCGCCGTCGCGGCCGAGGAGCCGCCGCTGGTACGCGCCGACGCCCTCGGTGAGGTACAGGTCGGTGGGGAAGCTGCCCAGCTCGGAGACGATCACCGGGCGCTGCGGGCGCAGCCGCAGCGCGGCGGTGAGCACCTTGAACAGGTTCACCGAGGTCGAGTCGCAGACCACCACCTGCCCGGCGGCGGCGCCGACCAGCGGGGCCAGCCGGTCGCCGAGGCCGCGCGGCAGGTCGTACCAGCCGGCGTCGTTCCAGCTGCGGATCAGGCCCTGGCCCCACTCCCGGGTGACCATCTCGGCGACCCGGGCGGGGGTGTCCACCGGCAGCGCGCCGAGGGAGTTGCCGTCGAGGTAGACCACGCCCTCGGGGAGCGTGAAGCGGGCCCGCAGGGGGCGCAGCGGGTCGGCGGCGTCCAGGTCCTCGGCGGCGCGGCGGGAGAGCGGGAGCACCGCCACCGGAATGTCCTCAGAGGACATTGCGGGCCTCCCAGATCTCCGGGAAGACGTCCTGCTCAGCGGCCTTGCGCAGCCAGCTCAGGCCGCTGGAGCCGCCGCTGCCCGGCTTGTCGCCCATGGCCCGCTTCACCGCGCTCAGGTGCCGCTGCCGCCAGCGGGTGACCCGCTCGGCCACGTCCAGCAGCAGTTCGCCGAGCAGGGCCAGCTCGTGGTGCCGGGGGTCGGTGTAGGCGGCGGCCCAGCTGTCGGCGCCCCGGGCGCGCAGCAGCCGTGCGGCGTCGTCGTACAGGCTGGGCGCGCGCAGGGTCTCGGTGAGCTCGGCGTGGACCCGGGGGCTGCCCGCGTACAGCCGCAGCAGCCGCTCCTCCTTGTTGCCGAGCAGGAACTCCAGGTGCAGGTAGGTGTACGACTGGAAGCCGCTGGCCTCGCCGAGGTAGGGGCGGAAGGAGGCGAACTCGACCGGGGTCATCGTGGCCAGCAGGTCCCAGGAGGAGACCAGCACGTCCTGTACGCCGAGGCCGCGCCGCAGCGCGGCGGTGGCGCCGGGCAGGTCGTCGTTCCGCAGTGCCTGCTGGGCCTGGGTCCACTCGTGCCGGAGCAGGTCGAACAGCAGTTCCATGACCTGGGTGGCGACGATGAAGCTGGTCTCGGCGGGCTCGGTGCTGCGCGGGCGGAGCAGTGAGTGCAGGGTGTCGATCCCGGCGTAGGCGGCGTAGGGCGTGGTCGGCTCGCCGAAGTCCACCTTCGGCTGGGTCGCGGCTGCGGCTGTGGCCATGGCGCGTCGTGCTCCTCTCGGCTCCGCGGCAGCGCTGGTGTGCTGTCCCGTCGCACCGACATTCTGCGTCCGATGACAGCCTGGATTGAATGGCCGTCGGATGCGACTTCGGGGCTTTGTCCTAGCATGTGCAAGGCGATATGACAGAAGGCTTACCGAACGGAAGGCAGATCAATGGACTCGGTGGACCGGCGGCTGCTGGCCGAACTCCAGCGGGACGCCCGGCTGTCCTTCAACGAGCTCTCGCGCCGGGTCAACCTCTCCTCCCCGGCGGTCGCCGAGCGGGTGCGGCGGCTGGAGGCGGCCGGGGTGCTCACCGGCTACCACGCCCAGGTGGACCTGGTCCGGGCGGGACGTCCGGTCAGCGCCCTTGTGCAGGTGCAGTGCTACGGGCCACGCTGCGTACTGCGGGATCCGGAGGTCCGGGAGTGGCCGGAGGTCCAGCAGCTGCACCGGGTCACCGGTGGGGCCTGCTGCGTACTGATGGTGGCGGTGGCGTCGATGGCGGAGTTCGAGGCGCTGATCGACCGGCTGGCCGAGTACGGGCAGCCGTCGAGCACGATGATCCTCTCCAGCCCGGTGCTGTGGCGCCCGGTCGAACCGGCCTGACCGCCGCCCCGCCGACCGACCCCCGCCGACGCCGCGCACCCCCACCGAGACCGAGGAGCCGATGTGAGCCGCGAAGTCCTGTCCCGCCCCGCCCCGCCCCCGGACCGCACCGCCGCCTACGGGCCGCACCCGGACCAGGTGGTGGACCTGCGGCTGCCGCCGGGCCCGGCCGGGACGCTGGTGGTGCTGGTCCACGGCGGCTTCTGGCGGCACGAGTACGACCGCGGCCACACCGGGCCGCTGGCCGACGCCCTGGCCCGGGCCGGGTACGCGGTCGCCGTGCCCGAGTACCGCCGGGTCGGCGGCCCGGGCGGCGGCTGGCCGGGGACCTTCGACGACGTGTCGACCTGCCTGGAGGCGCTGGGCACGATCTGCGCCGCCCGCGGCGTCCGGCCGCGGCGCACCGTGCTGCTCGGCCATTCGGCCGGTGGTCACCTGGCACTCTGGGCGGCGGCCCGGCACCGGATGCCGCCCGAATCGCCCTGGCGCAGCCGGTGGAGTCCGGACCGGGTGGTCTCCCTGGCCGGCTGCTCGGTGCTGGACCTGGCCGACGCCTGGGAGCTGGACGACAACGCCACCGCCGACCTGCTCGGCGGCAGCGCCCGGGAGGTCCCGGAGCGCTACGCCCTGGCGGACCCGGCCGCGCTGCTGCCGCTCGCGGTGCCGGTGACCCTGCTGCACGGCACCGCCGACCAGCAGGTGCCGGTGGCCATGAGCCGGGAGTACGCCGCCCGGGCCGAACGCGCTGGCGATTCCGTGGAACTGGTCGAACTATCTGGTCTGGACCACTTTGCGCTTATCGACCCGCTTTCCACGGCGTGGCCGGATCTGCTTGCCGCAATCGACAGTTGACGAGACGTCAAAGAGGTAATCCAGCCATGATCGGGAATGGGAACAGCGGGTACCGCTTCCCCGATTGCTAATCGAACATGCTCACTCGTTCGGGGAATGGTTCGTCACTGAAGTCATCGGTCACTCTGGGAGCGCAGGTCACACCAGCTTCTGGGGAGACAGCTAGAGATGACTGAAGAGCAGACCGCACTCAATACAGCCGCAGCGAAGAATCTCGCGACGACGACCAAGACGCCGCCGCAGATGCAGGGCATCACCTCGCGCTGGCTGCTGAGGATGCTGCCCTGGGTCCAGGTCACCGGCGGTACCTACCGGGTCAACCGCCGGCTCACCTACGCCACCGGACGCGGGCGGCTCAGCTTCGCGCAGACCGGCTCCGAGGTCAGGATCGTCCCGCCGACGCTCGCCGAACTCCCTTTGCTGCGGGGTCTGGAGGACCAGGACCTGCTCACCGAGCTGGCCGGGCGCTTCCAACAGCGTGAGTTCGAGCAGGGCGAGGTCGTCGCCGAGCGCGGCGCCCCGGTCGACCACGTGCTGGTGGTCGCCCACGGCAAGATCCGGAAGCTCGGCGACGGCAAGTTCGGCGACCACGAGGCGGTCCTGGGCACCCTCGCCAACGGCGACCACTTCGGCGACGAGGCGCTGACCGGCGACGCCGCCGCCTGGGAGTACACCGCCAAGGCGGCCACCGCCGGCACGCTGCTGGTGCTGCCGCGCGCGGCCTTCGCCGAACTCGCGGGCCGATCCGAGGCGTTGCGGGCCCAGGTGGAGGCCTACCTGGACGCCGTCGGGCAGGCGCAGGACGGCCACGGCCAGGCCGAGATCTCGCTCGCGGCCGGTCACGACGGCGAGCCGGAGCTCCCCGGAAGCTTCGTGGACTACGAACTGTCGCCCCGGGAGTACGAACTGAGTGTGGCTCAGACCGTGCTCCAGGTGCACACCAGGGTGGCCGACCTCTACAACCACCCGATGAACCAGACCGAGCAGCAACTCAAGCTCACGGTGGAGGCACTGAAGGAGCGTCGGGAACACGAGCTGATCAACAACAAGGAGTTCGGGCTGCTCGCCAACGCCGACCACGGTCAGCGGATCTCCACCCACAGCGGCCCGCCCACCCCGGACGACCTGGACGAACTGCTCTCCCGCCGACGGGGTTCGCGGCTGTTCCTGGCCCATCCGCGGGCCATCGCCGCCTTCGGCCGCGAATGCAACAAGCGCGGCCTGTACCCGGACTCGGTGGACGTCGAGGGGCACCGGATCCCGTCCTGGCGCGGGGTGCCGATCTTCCCGTGCAGCAAGATCCCGGTCAACGGCGGCCACACCAGCTCGATCCTGGTGCTGCGTACCGGCGAGGACAACCAGGGCGTGGTCGGGCTGCACCAGACCGGGCTGCCGGACGAGTACGAACCGGGCCTGTCGGTGCGCTTCATGGGCATCAACGAGAAGGCCGTGATCCAGTACCTGGTCAGCACCTACTACTCGGCCGCGGTGCTGGTCCCGGACGCGCTGGGGGTGCTGGAGAACGTCGAGGTGGCCCACCCCCGGGACTGACCCCCGGGTCCGCCCCACGCCCGACTCCCGCGACAGATTCGGAGTTCCGCAGTGAGCTGGACGGACGTCCTCATCTTCGTCGCCTCTCTGGCGGCCATCGCCCTGGCGCTGCGGCTGGTGCAGCGCTATGTCCCGCATCCGCACCGCGAGCGGCACAACGAGGTGGCCGGGTTCATCTTCGCGGGCGTCGGCGTGCTGTACGCGGTACTGCTGGGCTTCGTCGTCGTCTCCGTGTGGAGCGGCGTCGGCGCGGCCCAGCAGACCACCTTCAACGAGGCCGACTCGCTGGCCGGGGTCTACTGGATCTCCCGGTCGCTGCCGCTGCCGCTCGGGGCGCAGATAGAGCACGAGACCCTCGACTACGCCACCACGGTCGAGAACGACGAGTGGCCGCTGATGGAGAAGCACCGGAGCAGTCCGGCGGCGACCGATCTGGTCTACGCCATAAGAGCCTCGGTGCTCTCCTACCAACCGACCACGATGCAGCAGCAGGTCCTCTACGACCACGCGGTCACCGACGTGGAGAACCTGGCCTCGGCCCGCCGCGAGCGGCTGGACGAGGTGCAGGACTCGGTGCCGCCGATCCTGTGGGTCGCGCTGATCATCGGAGCGGTGCTGACCATCGGCTTCACCTTCCTGTTCGGGATGTCGAACTCGGTGGCGCACGGCCTGATGGTGCTGGTCCTGGGGGCGCTGGTGGTGGCCTCGCTGATCCTGATCAAGGAGATGGACTACCCCTTCGCCGGGGTCACCAAGGTCGATCCGACCGCCTTCCAGGTGTTCCTCAGCCGACTGCCGCCACCGCGCTGAAGCGGCCGGCGGTGGTGGGGGCGGTCGGCAGCCGGTGGGGGCCGGTGCGGAAAGCACTGCCCGAGCGCCCGGGCCCGGCCCTAGGCTGGCTGGATGCCGATCATCCGCCCGTACCGTCCGAGCGACCGTGAAGCCCTGTACGACATCTGTGTCCGCACCGGGGACGCGGGGGCCGACGCCACCGACCTGTTCCCGGACCCGCGGATCCTGCCGGACATCTTCACCGGCCCCTATCTGGAACTGGAGCCGGAGCTGGCGTTCGTGCTGGCCGACGAGGCGGATCCGGATCTGCCGCTCGGCTACATCATCGGCACGGCCGACACCCGGCGCTTCGTCGCGGCCTACCTGAGCGCGTGGCTGCCGACGGTGGCCGCCCGCTATCCGGAGGGCAGCGGCGAGGGGCCGCAGGCCGAGCGGATCCGGCAGCTGCACCACCCGGAGGTGCTGCTGGAGGGGGACGTGGTCGACCGCTACCCGGCGCACCTGCACATCGACCTGCTGCCGCGGGCGCAGGGGAAGGGCGCGGGCCGGGCGCTGATGGGCACCTTCCTGGCGGCCCTGCGCGAGGCCGGGGTGGCCGCCGTGCACCTCGGCATGGCGACCCGGAACACCGGCGCCCGGGCCTTCTACGACCGGCTGGGCTTCCACCTGGTCGGTCGGCCGACACCGTCGGTGCTGCTCCTCGGCCGCTCGACCGAGGCCGGGGCCGAGGCCGGGACCGGGGCCGGGGCCGGGACCGGGGCCGGGACCGGGGCCTGAAACCGCTCAGGGCTCGCGCGGGAAGCGGGCCTGGAGCTCCCAGACCGTGGGGTTGTCGGCCAGGCCCTCGTGCATGTCGGCCAGGTCGGCCAGCACGTCCTGGAGGAAGTCCCGCGCCTCGCGCCGCAGTTCGCTGTGGCGCACGGTGAGCGGCGGCTCGTCGGTCCAGTCGGCGTGGATCTCCACCCAGTTGAACCGGCGGCTGAAGCGCAGCCGGTCGGCCGACTCGGTGAAGTCCAGCTCGGCGGTGCGCAGGGCGGCCGCGCGGGAACCGGCCGGGTCGCGGTCGAGCCGCTCGACGATGTCGCACACCGCCCAGGCGAAGTCCAGCACCGGCACCCAGCCCCAGGCGGTGGACAGGTCCCGGCCGTCGACCTCCAGGTAGACGTCGCCGCAGAACAGGTCGTGCCGCAGCGAGCGGGTCCCGGCGGACCGGTAGTCGGTCTGCGGGGGGTCGGGGAAGCGGTTGGACAGGGAGTAGCCGAGCTCGATCACCGGTCGATGGTCCCACGCCCCCGGACCCGGCCTGTCCGCGCCGGGTCTTATTGCCTGGCGTCCGGTGGTCCGGGGCGGGACCATGGGGGACATGTCCATTCCCGTCCGCGTCCGCGGCTCGGTCGTCCTGCCCGACACCGAGCTCCTGTGGCGTTTCTCGCGTTCCTCCGGTCCGGGTGGGCAGCACGTGAACACCAGCGACAGCCAGGTGGAGCTCCGCTACGACCTGGCCGCCTCGACCGCGCTGCCCCCGGTGTGGAAGGAGCGTGCCCTGGAGCGCCTGGCCGGTCGGCTCACCGACGGCGGGGTACTGGTCGTCCGGGCCTCCGAGCACCGTTCGCAGTGGCGCAACCGGGAGGCGGCGGCGGTCCGGCTGTCGGCGCTGCTCAGCGAGGCGGTGGCGCCCCCGGCCCGGAGCCGCAGGGCCACCAGGCCCAGCCGGGGAGCGGTGGAGCGGCGGCTGGCCGAGAAGAAGCGGCGTTCGGACGTGAAGCGCGGCCGGTCCGGCGGCTTCGACTGAGCCGAGCCGGTCCGGTTTCAGCCCAACTGCCGGTACTGGCCCTGGAAGTACGTCAGTGGCCCGCCGCTCGGGCGGCCCACCCGGGCCGACAGCACCCGGCCGATCAGCAGGACGTGGTCCCCGGCGGATATCCGCTGTTCGGTGCGGCACTCCACGGTCGCCAGCGCGTCGCTGACCAGCGGCGCGCCGCTGGCCGGGCCGCGCTCGTGCGGCAGGTCGGCGAACAGCAGCCGGTCGCTCACCCGGCCCTTCATCGCGAACCGGGCGGCGGTCACCCGCTGCCCGGCGGCCAGGACCGACACCGCCCAGTGGTCGACCCGGGACAGCGTGTCGTCCATCCGCGAGTCCTCCCGCACCGAGACCAGCACCAGCGGCGGCTCCAGCGAGACGGACATGAAGGCGGTGGCGGTCATCCCGATGTCCTCACCCCGGGCGCCGTCCTCCGGGTCGTGCACGGCGAGCAGCACCACGCCCGAGGCCAGCTGGCCGAGGGCGGCTCGGAACTCCTCCGGGGTGGCCTGCGGTTCGGCCGGTTCCGGGGAGTGGTCTGCGGCGGCGGGGGTCGTCATGGCGTTGTACACCCCAGCACCGTATCTTCGGAGGTCGCGTGACGCATCGGCCCAGCGGCGGATTGGCGAGTGCGACAGAGGTCCTAGGCGACCTGCATGTGTTCGAGTATGCGAGTGATTCGGCCATCAGTGGGGGTAGACGGGGCCCCATCACCCCCAGGAGTGAACGTTTGGGACCTGCTGGCGGCCCGTACCCTTCAGTTCTTGTCGGATGTGGCCGACACAGAGCCTGTACTCCTGGTGACGAATGATGTGGTTTGTCCTAGATGAACTGCTTATCAGGAGTGGACAGTTGTGTGAGTTGGGTCACAAGTGGCTTTCATTTGCTGACCCAGAGTGCCGGATGGTGTGCTCCCTGTGATTCAGTTTGTTTGGCAATCGGACGATAGGAATGACGGGAACCCCCAGGGAGTCCACCGGGGTGGGCCCGAAGCGTCGCTGTCGCGGAGGGGAGCGCGTGATGGAAACCGAGTCTGAGCCGTACGTCCGTCTCACCACCCTGCGCAGCCTGCACCGCATCGTGGCCGACCTGAACGCCGCCCGCAGCCTCGCCGGGACGCTCCAGGCCGTGGTCGAGGGGGCCGTCTCCGGCCTCGGCTACCAGGCCGCCGCGGTGAACCTGGTCCGACCGGACGGCGATCTGGTGGTCGCCGCGGTCTGGGAGCTCGGCGCGTCCGGCGAGTCGGACGACGCCATCGGCAGCATGCTCGGCCAGACCGGCTCCCGCCAGTCCTGGGACCGGCTGCTCAACGTCGGCGAGTCCTGGGGCAGCCTGGTCTTCGTGCCGCACGAGCGGGCCTGGGCCAGCTCCTGCGACATCCCCAGCTGGGGCGGGCAGGTGGTGGACGAGTTCGTCTCGCTGGAGGGCGACCCGTGGATCGCCGAGGACTGGCACCCGGACGCCTGGCACCCCGACGACTGCCTGTTCGCGCCGATGTACAGCCTCGGCGGCGAGCTGCTGGGGGTGCTGTCGGTGGACCGCCCGCGCAACGGCAGACGGCCCGGGGCCTGGGGCCGCGAGGCGCTGGCGATGTTCAGCCAGCAGGCCGGGATCGCCATCGGCAACGCCCGGCTGCGGGCCGAGATGCAGCGGGCGCTGGTCCGCTTCGAACGCGAGCAGCAGACCCTGCGGGCCAGTGAGGAAAGCTTCCGGCAGGCCTTCGAGTACGCCCCCAGCGGCATGGCCATCACCGAGCTGCACGGGGTCGGCAGCGGCAAGCTGACCCGGGTCAACGACGCCCTGTGCCGCCTGCTGGGCCGCCCGCGCACGTCGCTCCAGCGGCACAGCTTCGCCGACCTGGTCCACCCGGAGGACGAGGGCCGGCTGCGCCGGGTGTCCGCCGAGAACGGCCGGGCGGAGGTCAGGCTGGCCCGCCGGGACGGCGGCTACCTCTGGGTCTACCTGCGGAACTCGGTGGTCGCGGACACCACCGAGGGCACCCGCTTCCTGCTCACCCATGTCGAGGACATCGAGGACCGCAAGCGGCACGAGCTCCAGCTCGCGCACCGGGCCAGCCACGACGCGCTGACCGGGCTGCCGAACGCGGCCGAGCTGCGCACCCGGCTGCGGCTGCGGCTGTGCGACAGTCCACAGGCTGTGGACGGCGCCGAGGCGCCCCGGCTGCCCGGGGAGCTCCGGGGCTACGGCCTGACCAGCTACGAGAGCCCGTACGGCGGCTCCTTCGACACCGGCGCCTTCGAGCACGTGCACGCGGTGCTGCCGGACGGGGCCGACGCCGCGGCCCCGGACGGGCGCGGCGGGCGCGGGCTCGCGGTGGTCTTCTGCGACCTGGACGGCTTCAAGTCGATCAACGACCGGTTCGGCCACAGCGCCGGGGACGCGGTGCTGATCGAGGTCGCCCGGCGGCTCCAGCACGTCGTCCGGGAGGGCGACACGGTGGCCCGGCTCGGCGGCGACGAGTTCGTGGTGCTGGCCGACGGCGTCGGCCGGGACGAGGCCCGGGATCTCGCCGGACGGCTGCGGAACGCGATCACCCCGCCGATGCGGGTGGACAGCCGGGCGGTCCGGGTCGGGGTGAGCCTGGGGATCGGCTGGGCGGGCTGCGGGATGTCCATCGACGAGGTGCTGCACACTGCCGACGAACGTATGTACTTGGAAAAGCGCTCGCGCTCCGGCGGCAACGGAAACGGCCCTGCTGGCGGGCGGTCCCACCGGCGCGCGGGGTGATCGACGGGGTCGTTCCGGAGCCCCCGCGGGGCCCCCGTCCGTACCTCGGTGTCACCCGTACGAGGTAGTGTTCCCCGCACGGGCATGTCCTCCGTCTGGCGCGCGCGAGGGTGCTCCGCCCTGATTCGATCATGTACGTTGACCTTCTCCCTCCCGCCGCGCGGGAGCCGAGGGCCATGACACCACTGGGGAGTTGACGACTCGATGACAGCCGAGGACAACGGCGTGCCCGAGGACGACGACCCGTTCGCATACCTCTACCGGGGGCAGGAGGGCGAGGACGCCAGGAACGCGGCCCAGCAGCCGGGGGCTCCGCGCACCTCCTACCAGCAGGCGACGCAGGTCGGCCGGATGCAGTACGGCCAGCCCCGCCAGCAGCCCGGCGGTCAGCAGGCACCCCAGTACCAGCAGCAGTACCAGCAGCAGGCCCCGCCGCAGCAGCAGACCAGCCCGCTTCCGCCGACGGGCGGCGGCCGGGCGCAGAGCCGCTCCGGCGGCAGCAGCCGGGGGGTGACCTACGGCGCCGTCGGCGTGGTACTGGCCGTGGTCATCGGTATCGGGGTGGCGCTGCTGAACAGCGGCGGCGACAAGAGCCCGGTCGCCTCGCCCAGCAACAGCCCGGTCACCAGCGCCAGCACCGACCCCTCCGCCAGCAGCACCCCCTCGGCCTCGGCCCCGGCGGCGCTGCCGGGCGCGACCAACGTCTCCGGGATGACCCTCGGCGGCGGCGCGGTGCCGACGAACAACCACACCGGCGCGGCCTCCACCGACGGCAAGTTCGTCCCGCTGACCGCCTCCGGGATGAGCATCACCTGGAGCAACGTCAGCGTGCCGACGGCGGGTTCGTACACCTTCTGGGTGCACTACGCCAACGCCGGTGGCGGCAACCCCGACCCGTTCACGCTGACGGTCGACGGCAAGGCGCTGCCGCTGACGATAAACCTCAAGAACTGGTCCGGAAGCACCAGCTGGGACCAGGCGTGGCAGCGTTCCTACACGCCGGTGACGCTGAACGCCGGCAGCAACACCATCGAGGTGAGCTACGCCACCGGCAGCAACGCCGGGGTCAACGTGGACCAGCTCGCGGTGACCGTGTCCAGCAGCACGCCGCCCTGGCCGTAGCCGTATCCCGCTGCCGGGTGAACAGCCGGAGCCCGGTCGGGCACCCTCGGGTGCCGGACCGGGCTCTGTCGTTCCGTCAGCTGGCGTGGCGTCAGCGGGCCTGCCGGGTCAGGCGGTTGCCGCGACCCGCTGGAAGCGGTCGGCGCCGCTGATCCACTCGCCCTGGCGCATCACCGCGACCAGCTCGTAGGCGTCGTCCAGCACCACCAGGTCGGCGTACTTGCCCGGCTCCAGCGATCCGGCCCGGTCGGCGATGCCCAGCTGCCGGGCCGGGTTGAGCGAGAGCACCTGCGAAGCCTGGGACAGCGAGAGGCCGTTGATGCTGACCGCGCGCCGGAAGGCGACGTCCAGGGTGAGCGTGCTGCCCGCGATCGAGCCGCCCTCGACCAGCCGGGCGACCCCGTCCTGCACCCGGACCTGGAGCGGGCCGAGCGGGTAGAGGCCGTCGCCGAACCCGGCCGCCGACATGGCGTCGGTGATCAGCGCCACCCGGTCCAGACCGGCGCCGGTCATCGCCAGGTCGATCACCGCGGGGTGCAGGTGCACACCGTCGCCGACCAGCTCGACGGTGACCCGCTCGTCCTCCAGCAGCGCCACGATCGGGCCCGGCGCGCGGTGGCCGATCGCGGGCATGGCGTTGAACAGGTGGGTGGCGACCGTGGCTCCGGCGTCGATCCCGGCCAGCGCCTTGTCGTAGTTGGCGTCGGTGTGGCCGATCGCCGCGATCACCCCGAGCTCCTTGAGCAGCCGGATGGACTCGATGCCGCCCTCCAGCTCGGGGGCCAGGGTCACCATTTTGGCGGTGCCGCGCGCGGCGTCCACCAGCTTGCGGACCAGCGCCGGATCCGGGTCGCGGAGCAGGTCGGGCTGGTGCGCGCCGCAGCGGTTGATGCTGATGAACGGGCCCTCGAAGTGCACCCCCGCCAGCACGCCCTGCTCGACCAGCTCGCTGAGCACCGACGCCTGGCGGCAGACCTCGTCGATCTCGCCGGTGACGGTGCTCGCCACGGTGGTGGTGGTGCCGTGCTCCAGGTGGGTGCGCGCCGCCGTCAGCGCCTCCTCGGCGATGCCGGAGGCGTACGAGGCGCCGCCGCCGCCGTGGACGTGCATGTCCACGAAGCCGGGGACCACCGTGTACCCGCTGAGGTCGAGCGGCGGTACGCCCTCCGTCGGGGGGCTGTCGGGAGCTGCTGCCGCCTCGGTGATCCGGCCGTTCTCGATCACCAGCCGACCGTTGTCGACGACGCCGGTGGGCAGGACGATCCTGGCCCCGGCCAGCACAGTGCGGTCCGCGTTGCTCACGCGGTCACCTCCAGTGAGAGCAGATCCCAGGCGAGCAGCCCTGCGCCCAGGCAAGTGGCGGTGTCTTTGAGCATCGCCGGTACGAGCACGGGCGGCACCTGGAACGTGATCCGTTCCGCGACCGCTTCGCGCAGTGGTGTGAACAGGGTGTCCCGGGCTTCGGCCAGGCCGCCGCCGACGATCACCGTGCGGGTGTCGAGCAGGCTGTGGGCCGCCATGATGCCGTCGGCGAGCGCCGCCACCATGTCCGCCCAGACCTCCACGGCCCGCTTGTCGCCCGCCGCCACCGCGCTGGCGCAGTCCGCCGCGGTGGCGTCCGGGTCGCCGCTGGCGGCGGCCCAGGCCCGGGACACGGCGGAGGCGGAGGCCAGGGTCTCCAGGCAGCCGCGCGCCCCGCAGCCGCACTGCGGCCCGCCGGGACGGACGATCACATGGCCGATCTCGCCCGCGTTTCCGTGGGCCCCGGCCTCTATCCGTCCGTCGATGCCGATGCCGCCGGCGATGCCGGTGCCCAGCGCGATGAACAGGAAGCGGTCGATGCCCTGTCCGGCGCCGATCCTGGCCTCGGCGAAGCCGCCGGTGCGGACGTCGTGGCCGAGCGCCACCGGCAGCCGGTGACCGCCGTCCGCCAGCCGCTCGCTGAGCAGTTGGCGCATCGGCAGGTCGCGCCAGCCGAGGTTGGCGGAGAAGACGGCGACGCCGTTCCGCTCGTCGACCGTCCCGGGCACGGCGACCCCGGCGGCGGACGCCGCCGTGCCGTAGCGGCGCAGACCCGCGTCGCGCAGGTCCGCGGCGAAGTCGAGGATGCCGGCGACGACGGCGTCGGTGCCGCGTTCCCGGCCGGTCGGGCGGCGCTCCTCATGGAGGAGGGCGCCGTCCTGGGCGACGAGGGCGGCTTTCATGCCGGTCCCGCCGACATCGAGTGCGATCACGTGCTTCACGGGGGACAGTCTCCCTTTCCGAGGGAGTAGAGGTCTAGTCCAGTCTTCGGATTGGTCTGGTCCAAAAGCATGAGATGCCCGTCTCATCCGATTTCGGAAGGTCGTGCGGCCCCATGCCTACGGAGAGTAGCGAATCGCTGCCGCGCCCTTGAGCTGCGCGGATGCCCGAAAGGGCCACTCTGTGGTCTAGACCAACAGGAAGTGCAGGTGAAAGGCCCAACGATTCCACAAGGGGGTTCGAGAAAATTCCTCGCCCGGATGGCGGGTTTGGTCACGGAATGGCATCTGACGGACCGTCTGCTCTCTTCGGGTCATGCGAATAGGAATGGTTTGTCCCGAATGTCGTTGCACAGGATGCAACGAAGTTCAGCTATTCGGTAAATGGTGTAGACCTCTTGTGCGGCTCGCGGACAGACTTGCCGACACAACGGGGACGGCAGGTCTTCCGGCCAGAGCGGGTGCTCCCTCACACGCCCGCCGGTCACAACTGCCGACCTTGGACTCATATTCGGACCCGGCCAGGACCGGGTTCGCATCTGCGAAGGCGGTAGTTTCGTTGAAGCGTCGTATGCTCGCTCTCTCTGCTCTCGGCGTCGCCGGCGCCATGGCCCTGACGGCATGTAGCTCCAGTGGTTCCTCCAAGTCCTCGTCGGCCGGCGGGGTCACCACCATCAACCTGCTCGCCGCCGACTACGGCACGGCCGGTACCGCGAACAGCTCGCAGACGTACTGGCAGGGCATCGCGGACGCCTTCCACGCCGCGAACCCGAGCATCGTGGTCCACGTGCAGACGATCCCCTGGACCGACTACCAGACGAAGACCACGGCGATGTTCCAGGCCAAGCAGTACCCGGACATCCTTGAGGGTGACGCGCCGCAGGAGTTCGCCGCGGACAACCTGCTGTACCCGCTGACCGACGTGATGTCGGCCAGCACCATCAGCAACCTGATCCCGGTGTTCGTCAAGCAGGAGGACACCAACAACATCGCCTACGGCGCGCCGTTCACCACCAGCTCGCGCGTGCTCTTCTACAACAAGAAGCTGTTCACCCAGGCCAAGATCGCCAGCCCGCCGACCACCTGGGCGCAGCTGGAGTCGGACGCCGCCGCGATCAAGGCGCTGCCGGGCGGCAACATCGGCTACGACATGCCGCTGGGTACCGAGGAGGCCCAGGGCGAGTCGCTGATGTGGATGCTGGGCAACGACGGCAACTACACCGACGGCACCGGCAAGTACGCCATCAACTCGGCGAACAACATCGAGACCTTCCAGTTCATGGCGAACCTGGTCAAGGCCGGTGACACCGAGGCCGGTCCGGCCACCCAGGACCGCAAGACCGCCTGGGCGGACTTCGCCAGCGGCGACGTCGGCATGGTCGGCGGCTCCGGCGCGCTGGTCCCGATCATCAACACCGCCGGCAAGCTGCAGAGCGCGGACTGGGGCGACGTCGCGATGCCCGGCAAGAACGGCCCGCTGACCACGCCGCTCGCCGTCCACGACGACATCACCGCCTTCAACCTCGGTGGTCACGCCGCGCAGATCAAGGCGTTCCTGGACTTCGCCTACCAGGACAAGTACCAGGAGCAGTTCGACAACGAGTACGACCTGCTCCCCGCGACCAGCTCGGCCTCGGCCGCGCTGTCGGCGAGCAACCCGGTCGACGCGCCGTTCCTGGCCGCGCTGCCGAACGGTTCGCAGTACCCGACCAACAGCAACTGGACTCCGGTCACCAAGAAGATCCAGAACACCATCGGCGCCGCGGTGGCGAGCCCCGGCGCTGCCAGCACGGTCCTGGGCGAGCTCCAGGCCTTCGCCAGCAGCAGCAACAACTAACACCACCCGCAGCACCCGCGGCCGGTGCGGTGATCGACCTCACCGCACCGGCCGCGGGGGCGCACCGATGGAGAAGACCATGACGCAAACGACTCACGCCGACGCGCTGGAGTCGGCGCCCGGTCCGGGGCGGCCCCGCCGGGGCCAGCGACGGCCCGAGAGCCAGCTGCGCCGGCTGGCGCGCGCGCTGGAACCGGTGCCCTGGGTGGCACCCGCGACCGTACTGATTCTGTTCGTGGTGATCTGGCCCGTCATCGCGATGTTCCAGACCTCGGGGCAGAGCTTCGACTCGATGGGCTTCAACCACGGCTCGGCCGGGTGGAGCAACTTCACCAAACTCTTCGACGAGCAGGTCCTGGACGGCGTGCTGATCCGCACCGTCATCTGGGTCGTCGTGGTCGTCGGGGTCACCATGCTGGTCTCCCTCGGTGTCGCCCAACTGTTCAACAAGCAGTTCCCCGGCCGCCGGGTCGCCCGCTGGGCTCTGATCGCCCCCTGGGCCGCGTCGGTCGTGATGACCGCCATCGTCTTCAAGTGGATGCTCGACCCCAACAACGGCGCGATCACCGTCCTCGCCCACGACCTGGGCATCGTCAAGCAGTACAACGCCACCAACTGGCTCTCCGAACAGGTCCCCGCGTTCTGCTGGGAGATGTTCGTCGCGGTCTTCGTCTCGGTCCCGTTCACCACCTACGCCCTGCTCGCCGGCCTGCAAGCGGTGCCCGCGGAGGTGTACGAGGCCGCCAAACTCGACGGCGCCTCCGTCTGGCGCACCTACTGGTCGGTCACCCTGCCGCTGCTGCGCCCGGCCCTGCTGGTCGCGATGCTGATCAACGTCATGAACGTGTTCAACTCGTTCCCGATCATCTACGAGATGAACGGCGGCAACGCCAACAGCTCCGACGCCACCAGCACCATCTTCATGTACACCACCTCGCAGTCGAGCATCGGCGAGGCCGCCGCCATGTCGGTGGTCAACTTCGGCTTCATCATCGTGATCGTCCTGCTGTTCCTGCGGGCGTCCAAGTGGAACTCCGCGGAGGACTGACAAATGGCCACCGACACCGCACGCGCGCACGCCGCGCCCAGGTCCTCCAGGCCGGCCCCCAAGCAGCGCAAGCCACCGCGACTGCGCACGGTCATCACCGTCGGCGGCGCCTACGTCATCGGGATCGTCTTCCTGCTGCCGTACCTCGAAATGATCATCACCGCGCTGCGGCCGCACAACCAGGTCGCCGACCGGGACCTGCTGCCGCACAGCTTCACCCTCTCCAACTTCACCAACATCTGGTCCACCGGCATCGGCACCAACCTGGGCGTCAGCCTGGAGATCGCCTTCGGGGCGACCGCACTGGTACTGCTCGTCGCGATCCCGGCCGCGTACTACACCGCGCGCCGCAAGTTCCGCGGCCGCGGCGTGTTCATGGTGCTGGTGCTGGTCACCCAGATGTTCCAGCCCACCGCGATGATCATCGGCATCTACCGCGAGTTCCTGCAGTTCAACATGACCAACTCGGTCTGGGCACTGATCCTGGTCAACGCGGGCTTCAACATGGCCTTCGCGGTGTGGATCCTGAACGCCTACTTCGGGGCCATCCCGAAGGAGATCGAAGAGGCCGCGATCGTCGACGGCTGCAGCCGGATCGGCGCGATGTTCCGGGTGATCATCCCGCTGGCCATGCCCGGCATCGTCACCGCGCTGATCTTCACCTTCATCGCCGCCTGGAACGAGTTCATCGTCGCCCTGACACTGACCAGCCAGCCCAACGTGGAACCGCTGACAGTGAAGATCTCCACCTACACCAGCCAGTACTCCATCGACTGGGGCCACCTGTTCGCCGGATCGGTGATCGCCACCATCCCGGTGATCATCCTCTTCGCCCTGATCGAAGGCAAGGTCGTCTCCGGCCTCACCGCCGGATCCGTCAAGTAGCACAGCCGGTCGCGTAGTACAGCCGGTCGAGCGGCACCCGTACGCCGAGGAGCCCCGGCCGGGAGTGGATCCGTCCACCCCGGCCGGGGCTCCTCGCGTGCGCCCCGGCTACGGCAGGGTGATGTGGTACGCCTTGCGCAGCGTCTCGTGCACCGTCCAGGTGGTGCGGTCGCCCTCGCGCAGCACGCAGGCGTCGCCCGGGCCGACGTCGAAGGTCGAGCCGCCCTCGACCGCGATCGTGGCCCGGCCGCTGACCACCACGAACAGCTCGTTCGCCTCGGTGTCGGTCACCGTGCCCGGGGTGATCTGCCAGATTCCCCGGATCTGCCTGCCGTCCTCGGACTCCCACAGGACCGCGCCGGAGACCTCCGGCGAGCCCGCGACGATCTGCTCCGGGTCGAGCGGATCCGGCTCCAGGTCGGCGTCCGGGATGTGTACGGCGAAGCTGCTGATGCTGGTCATGGCCCCGACGCTAGCGCCACCCGGACCGGTACCGGGAGCAGCAGGCTGTCTGCTCCCGGCGTGGCGGGGTGACAGGTCGTATCGTTGTCGGGCAGCGGTGGATCGGCGGGGGAGGGAGACGCGCGCATGGACGACTCGCTCAGCGACCGCGACCGAGCGGTGCTGGCGCTGGAGGGCCGCCAGTGGCGCACCGCCAGTGCCAAGGAGGCCGCGATACGCGGCGAGCTGGACCTCGCCCCGGTCCGGTACTACCAGCTGCTGAACGGACTGCTGGATCGCCCGGCCGCGCTGGCCCACGACCCGCTCCTGGTCAACCGGCTCCGCCGACTGCGTGAGCAGCGCCGGGCGCGCCGCTAGCCCCCGACGTTCTATGGTCGGGTCCATGAGCATCCCCGAACCGCGCACCACGGCCGGAGCGGCCGGACTCGCCGCCCTCCTCGAAGAACCGGCCCGAGCCGTGGTCGCCCTCGACTTCGACGGCACCCTGGCCCCGATCGTGGCCAACCCCGAACGCGCCTACGCCCATCCGGGGGCGGTGGACGCGCTGGCACGGCTCGCGCCCAGGCTCGCCGCCGTGCTGGTGCTCACCGGCCGCCCGGCCGAGACCGCGGTACGGCTCGGCGGCTTCGCCGGGGCGACCGGGCTCGACCGGCTGATCGTCCTCGGCCACTACGGCCTGGAGCGCTGGGACGCCGCCACCGGGGCGCTGCGCGCGCCCGAGGAGCACCCGGGCGTGACCGCGCTGCGGGCCCAACTGGTCGAGCTGCCGCTGCCGGAGGGGGCCAGGATCGAGGACAAGGGCCACTCGCTGGCCGTGCACACCCGTCGCGCCGCCGACCCCGCCGCCGCCCTGGCCGCGCTGGACGCCCCGCTGCGGGCGCTGGCCGACCGCAACGGCCTGGCCGTGGAACCGGGCCGGATGGTGCTGGAGCTGCGCCCGCCGGGCATGGACAAGGGCGTGGCGCTGACCTCGGCGCTGCGCGAACTGGACGCCGGCAGCGTGCTGTTCGCCGGGGACGACCTCGGCGACCTGGCCGCCTACGCCGCGGTCGAGGAGCTACGGGCCGACGCCGCCCTGCCCGGCCTGCTGGTGTGCAGCGCCCCGGCCACCGGCGAGGCCCGGGTGGCGGCCCTGGCCGACCGCGCCGACCTGGTGGTCCCCGGGCCCGACGGTGTGGTCGCGCTGCTGACCGCGCTCGCCGAGCAGTTGGAGCGCTGAGGAGTTGTCGTGACGGGTGGCGGGTACCCGGTCGGCGATCGCGGGCCGGGTACCCGTACCGTGGACCCATGGCCGAGGCACGATGGGTACGCGAGGAGTCCCGCAGGCAGTGGGCCGCGCTGGGCACGGAGCAGCGGGACGAGCTGTTCCGGTCCGCCCGCCGGGGTGAGCCGCACCCGGACCCGGAGATCGCGCTGAGCGCGGTGCACTGGGCCAGGGCCGTGCTCGGGCCGCCGCGGGCGCGCCGCTCCTACCCGTTGGGCGACCTGCTGCTGCACTTCGCGCCTGCGGCGATGTTCGAGAACGTCTACAACGGCACCAAGCAGCACGACTTCCGGCCGACCGTCCGGCGCGCCGCCCGCCGGGTGGAGGCGGCCAACCTGGACCACCTGCGCGGCCTCGGCATCGACACCGACTCCGCCGTCTAGGGCCGGTCGGAGACGGCCAGCGCCTGGTACTGGTCCAGGAACCAGGCGCTCGGCGGTAGCGCGGTGGCCGCCGCCGCCAGCCGCTTGCAGCGGTCCGCGCGCTCCTGCGGGTCCATCGTCAGCGCGGTGTGCAGCGCCTCGGCGGTCGCGATCACGTCGTACGGGTTGACCGGCAGCGCGTCCTCGGCCAGTTCGGCGAAGGCCCCGGCCTCGCGGGAGAGCACCAGCGCGCAGCCCTCGTCGGAGACCACCGGGATCTCCTTGGCGACCAGGTTCATCCCGTCCCTGATCGGGTTGACCAGGGCCACGTCGGCGAGCCGGTAGGCGGCCAGCGACCGCGGGAAGTCGTCGTCCACGTGCAGCATGACCGGCTGCCAGTCCGGGGTGCCGAACTCGTCGTTGATCTCCTGCGCGGTGCGCAGCACCGAGGCGGTGTACTCGCGGTACTCCGGCAGGTCGTGCCGCGAGGGGTAGGCGAAGGCGATGTGGACCACCCGGTCCAGCCACTCCGGGCGGCTGCGCAGCAGGTGCCGGTAGGCGTGCAGGCCGCGCACGATGTTCTTGGACAGCTCGGTGCGGTCCACCCGGACGATGGTCCGCCGGTCGCCGATCGTCTCCCGCAGGGCCGCCAGCCGCGCGTCGACGTCGCTGCGGTGCGCCCGTTCGCGCAGGAAGTCGCCGTCCGCGCCGAGCGGGTGGACGCCGAGGCGGGTGCTGCGGCCCGCGTGGGTGACCGTGAGCGTGCCGCCGGTGCGGTCCACGGTCGCGCCGAGCACCGCCTCGCAGCAGTCCGCGAAGGCCTCGGCCCAGCGCCGGGTGAGGAACCCGGCCCGGTCCGCGCCGAGGATGCCGGTGAGCACGTCCACCGCGATGTCGTCGGGCAGCAGCCGGTAGTAGTCCGGCGGGGCCCAGGGGGTGTGCGAGAAGTGGCCGATCCGCAGGTCCGGCCGCAGCTCGCGGAGCAGCCGGGGTGTCAGTGACAGGTGGTAGTCCTGGACCAGCACGGTCGCCCCGGGCGCGGCCGACTCGGCCAGCGCCTCGGCGAAGGCCGTGTTGTACGCCTCGTAGGAGGCCCATTCGCGGCGGAAGGAGGCCCCGAACACGGGAGTCGTGGGCGTGTTGTAGATCAGGTGGTGGACGAACCAGAGCGTGGAGTTGGCGATGCCGTTGTAGGCGCGGGCGAAGGTGCCCGGGTCGATGTCCAGCATGCGTACCGAGGGGTCGGTCAGGCCCTGCCGGGTGGCCGCGCGGTCGCCCTCGGTCAGTGCGGCGCAGACCCACACCGACTCGATCTCGTCGCCGATCGCGGACAGTCCGGAGACCAGTCCGCCGCCGCCGCGGCGGGGCGTCAGCGTGCCGTCGTCCTCGACCGTGAACGACACCGGTCCGCGATTGGAGGCGAGCAGGACCCGGGCGGGACTGGCATCGACCTTGGTTTCGACCATGGTGAAGAGCCTTGCCTCGGCGGAGCCGCGTCAAACCCGGTATTCGGGCAGGGTGACCACGGGGGGACGGTCGATGGCGGGCACCGGCACGGTGTTCGGGGTGAAGCCCTCGGGCGAACGGGTGAACTGGGTGAGCCGCGGAGTGATCAGTTCGTCGCCCGCCTTCAGCCGGTCGGCGCGGGCCAGCCGGTCCAGCGCGGTCCGGTAGATGGCGGCCGCCATCCGGCCCAGGGCCTGCGCGTCCTGGTGCCGGTGGTACCGCACGCCGACGTCGACCTGGGCCAGCGCGTCCAGCCCGGCCAGCTCCAGCGCGTCCACCAGCAGGCCCAGCTCCACGCCGTAGCCGGTGGCGAAGGGCAGCTGCTCCAGCAGCGAGCGGCGGGCCGCGTACTCGCCGCCGAGCGGCTGCACGAACCCGGCCAGCCGGGGCCAGTGCAGGTTCAGCAGCGGGCGGGCGACCAGCTCGGTGACCCGGCCGCCACCGGCCGGGATGCTCACCGTGCCGGTCTCCAGCGGCCGGTCGTACATGGCCTTGACGAAGGCCACCCCGGGCTCGGTCAGCAGCGGCCCGACGATGCCGGAGACGAACGCCGAGGAGAACTCCCGCAGGTCGGCGTCGACGAAGCAGACGATGTCGCCGCTGGTCGCCAGCAGCGAGCGCCACAGCACCTCGCCCTTGCCGGGCTCGACGGGCAGCCGCGGCAGGATCTCGTCCCGGCGCACCACCCGCGCCCCGGCGGCGGCGGCGACCCGGGCGGTGCCGTCGGTGGACCCGGAGTCGACCACCACCAGTTCGTCCACCAGGGGCACGGCCTCCATCAGCTCGCGTCTGATCACCGCGACGATGTCGCCGACCGTCGCCTCCTCGTCCAGCGCGGGCAGCACCACGCTGACCGTCGAACCGGTGGCCCGTTTCGCGGCCAGCAGCCGCGGCAGCGGGCGGTCGGCGGCCGTCCAGGAGCGGCGGCCCAGCCAGTCCGCGACCTCGTCAAGCACAGGACTCCTCAGTCGTGGTGTTCCATGATCGCCCCGGCGCCGCCGGCGGTGCCCGGCCGTCTCGCCTCGCGGACGATCGTGATCGGGGTACGGAGCTTCGGCTACAGTCTTGGGGACGGCGCGCGCCCGACATACCGGGGGTGCCCAGTCTTACCTACAAATGCGCACCGGCGCTGACCCAGGGGTCACGTCCGGACGCCATAGAGCTCATCCAGAGGGACTGAGGGAACGGCCCGTCGAAGTCCCGGCAACCCTCCTGCCAGTACGGCTTCGCCGCTGGTGGGGAAGGTGCCAATTCCGTCCCGTGGCGAGACACGCCGCGGGGAAGATGAGGAGAGAGGGCCTCGCCATCATGGCAGTCACCGCTGTTAAGTCCATCACACCCGAGTCCTTCGGCCCCGCCGCCGCCCTGTCCTGTCGGGAGTGCGGCGCCCGCACCCCGCTGGCCCCGGACTTCGCCTGTACCGAGTGTTTCGGCCCGCTCGAAATCGCCTACGACCTGCCCACCGGCGACCCCGAGGCGCTGCGCGCCCGGATCGAGGCGGGTCCGCAGAACATCTGGCGCTACGCGCCGCTGCTCCCGGTCGCGGCCGACGTGGCCGAGCACCCGAACCTGAACCCGGGCTGGACCAAGCTGGTCAAGGCCGACAACCTGGCCCGCGAGCTGGGCATCACCGGCGGCCTGTACATCAAGGACGACTCGGGCAACCCGACCCACTCGTTCAAGGACCGGGTCGTCGCGATCGCCGTCGAGGCCGCCCGCACCTTCGGCTTCACCACGCTCTCCTGCTCCTCCACCGGCAACCTGGCCGGTGCCGTCGGCGCCGCCGCCGCCCGCACCGGACTGCGCTCCTGCGTCTTCATCCCGAACGACCTGGAGCAGGGCAAGGTCGTCATGGCCGCGGTCTACGGCGGCGAGCTGGTCGGCATCGACGGCAACTACGACGACGTGAACCGGTTCTGCTCGGAGCTGATCGGCGACCCGGCCGGTGAGGGCTGGGGCTTCGTCAACGTCAACCTGCGCCCCTACTACGGCGAGGGCTCCAAGACCCTGGCCTACGAGATCTGCGAGCAGCTGGGCTGGCGGCTGCCGGACCAGATCGTGATCCCGATCGCCTCCGGATCGCAGCTCACGAAGATCGACAAGGGGTTGAAGGAGCTGATCACCCTCGGCCTGGTCGAGGACAAGCCCTACAAGATCTTCGGCGCCCAGGCCGAGGGCTGCTCCCCGGTGTCCACCGCCTTCAAGGCGGGTCACGACGTGGTCCGCCCGCAGAAGCCGAACACCATCGCCAAGTCCCTGGCCATCGGCAACCCGGCGGACGGCCCGTACGTGCTGGACATCTGCCGCCGCACCGGCGGCGCGGTCGACGACGTCGACGACGAGCAGGTGGTGGACGCCATCAAGCTGCTCGCCCGCACCGAGGGCATCTTCGCGGAGACCGCCGGCGGCGTCACCGTCGGCGTGCTGCGGAAGCTCGTCAAGAACGGGCTGCTCGACCCCGCCGCCGAGACCGTCATCCTGAACACCGGTGACGGCCTGAAGACCCTGGACGCGGTGGAACCCACCACCGGCCTGTCCGCGACCATCCGTCCCACCCTTGACTCGTTCCGAGAGGCTGGCCTCGCATGAGTGTTTCCGTCCGCATCCCGACGATCCTGCGCACCTACACCGGTGGCGCGGCCGAGGTGAAGGCCGAGGGCGCGACCCTGGCCGCGCTGATCGCCGACCTCGACGCCAACCACGCGGGCATCGGGGACCGCGTCCTGGACGACACCGGCAAGCTGCGCCGCTTCGTCAACGTGTACGTCAACGACGACGACGTGCGCTTCGCGGACGGCCTGGGCACGGCCACCCCGGACGGCGCGGTCGTCTCGATCATTCCCGCGGTCGCCGGCGGCTGCTGACCGCTGCCACACGGCCGCAACACGGCCGCAACTCGAAACCCCGCCCCGGCTCCGTTCCCGGGGCGGGGTTCCGTGTTTCCCGGGGGAATACCGGGCCCGCTGGAATCGGCCCCGAAAAGCGGTTTATCCGCAGCCTGCCGCCACTGTGCGCGGTTCAAACACGGCACCGGCGCCGGGTGGACGGGAAAGGGCCCGGGCGGCGGTAGAGTGACCTGTGGGCGGTGATGAGCCACCTCCGTCGGAATCGTACGTTCCGGGTTTTTTTCAGGCCGTCACCGGGATCCCCGCCCGGGGCTCGGCGCCGCCGTCCCGGAGGTTGAGATTCGGCCAAGGGACGGGCCACAGCCAATACATCAGAATGCGTGCGGCGATTTGCGGTGGAAGTCCGCTATGTCCGGACCGAAATGGCACGTTCTGTCACTGTTGGTTACTTCTCGCCCCTTAACGCCCCTCAATAATTGCCCCCCATATGCCCTGTTGCAGAGGGCATTGGAGTGGATACATTCAGCGTCGGTCGCA
This sequence comes from Streptacidiphilus sp. P02-A3a, assembly GCF_014084105.1. Lineage (GTDB taxonomy): Bacteria > Actinomycetota > Actinomycetes > Streptomycetales > Streptomycetaceae > Streptacidiphilus. The sequence continues at coordinate 808,784 of NZ_CP048289.1, forward strand.
GCGCCACGCACCCGCGTGGCGGCTCCGGTCCGGTTCGCGGAGTGCGGACCGTGAAAGGGCCAGTAATAGGGGAGTTTGGAATGGCTCAGGGCACCGTCAAGTGGTTCAACGCGGAGAAGGGGTACGGCTTCATCGCGGTCGACGGTGGTGCGGACGTGTTCGTCCACTACAGCGCGATCCAGATGGACGGGTACCGGTCGCTCGAAGAGGGCCAGCGAGTCGAGTTCGAGATCTCGCAGGGTCAGAAGGGTCCGCAGGCGGACATGGTCCGCGTGGTGTGACCTGCGATCGAGCGATCGCTGACTGAACATGACCGGCCGAGCCTCGTTCCGGACGAAGCAGCGACGCAGGTCTTCCGCCAGGCCCGTACCCCCCGGGGGTACGGGCCTGGCGGCCGTTCCGGTCTCATCTGCTTGCACTCTAGGGGGTCGAGTGCTAATCATTGGCGTTAGCACTCTGAGGTAGAGAGTGACAACGGGCCGGGTAGGTGAGGCCCCGGGCGCGGCGGGAAGGAACCGTCGTCGGCCGGGTCCGTCCGTCGCGGGCGCCAGCGCGGTCCACACGCAGCCACCCTGTCCGGGAGGACCACTTCCATGGCCAAGATCATTGCGTTCGACGAGGAAGCTCGTCGCGGCCTTGAGCGCGGGATGAACCAGCTCGCCGACGCTGTCAAGGTCACGCTCGGCCCCAAGGGCCGCAACGTCGTCCTTGAGAAGAAGTGGGGAGCCCCCACGATCACCAACGACGGTGTCTCCATCGCCAAGGAGATCGAGCTGGAGGACCCGTACGAGAAGATCGGGGCCGAGCTCGTCAAGGAGGTCGCCAAGAAGACCGACGACGTCGCCGGTGACGGCACCACCACCGCCACCGTGCTCGCCCAGGCGCTGGTGCGCGAGGGCCTGCGCAACGTCGCGGCCGGCGCCAACCCGATGGCCCTGAAGCGCGGCATCGAGAAGGCCGTCGAGGCCGTCTCCGCCCAGCTGCTGGAGCTGGCGAAGGACGTGGAGACCAAGGAGCAGATCGCCTCCACCGCCTCCATCTCCGCCGCCGACCCGCAGATCGGCGAGCTCATCGCCGAGGCGATGGACAAGGTCGGCAAGGAAGGCGTCATCACCGTCGAGGAGTCGCAGACCTTCGGACTGGAGCTTGAGCTCACCGAGGGCATGCGCTTCGACAAGGGCTTCATCTCGGCCTACTTCGCCACCGACCTGGAGCGTATGGAGACGTCCTTCGACGACCCGTACATCCTGATCGCCAACTCCAAGATCGGCGGGGTCCGCGACCTGCTCCCGATCCTGGAGAAGGTCATGCAGTCCGGCAAGCCGCTGCTGGTCATCGCCGAGGACGTCGAGGGCGAGGCCCTGTCGACCCTGCTGGTGAACAAGATCAAGGGCGTCTTCAAGTCCGTCGCCGTCAAGGCCCCGGGCTTCGGTGACCGTCGCAAGGCCATGCTCGGCGACATCGCCATCCTCACCGGCGGCACGGTCATCTCCGAGGAGGTCGGCCTCAAGCTGGAGAACGCGGGCCTGGAGCTGCTCGGCCGCGCCCGCAAGGTCGTCATCACCAAGGACGAGACCACCATCGTGGACGGCGCGGGCGAGAGCGACCAGGTCGCCGGCCGGGTCAACCAGATCCGCGCCGAGATCGAGAACAGCGACTCGGACTACGACCGCGAGAAGCTCCAGGAGCGCCTGGCGAAGCTCGCCGGCGGTGTGGCCGTGATCAAGGCCGGTGCCGCCACCGAGGTCGAGCTCAAGGAGCGCAAGCACCGCATCGAGGACGCCGTCCGCAACGCGAAGGCCGCCGTCGAGGAGGGCATCGTCGCCGGTGGTGGCGTGGCGCTGCTGCAGGCCGGGATCGTCTTCGACAAGCTGGAGCTGGAGGGCGACGAGGCCACTGGCGCCAACATCGTCAAGGTCGCCCTTGAGGCCCCGATCAAGCAGATCGCCTTCAACGCCGGCCTTGAGGGCGGCGTCGTGGTGGAGAAGGTCCGCAACCTCCCGGCGGGCCACGGCCTGAACGCCGCCACCGGCGAGTACGTCGACCTGATCGCCGCGGGCATCATCGACCCGGCCAAGGTCACCCGCTCGGCGCTGCAGAACGCGGCCTCCATCGCCGCGCTCTTCCTCACCACCGAGGCCGTCATCGCCGACAAGCCGGAGAAGGCCTCCGCGCCCGCCGGTGGCGGCATGCCCGGCGGTGACATGGACTTCTGATCCCGCCGCCGGTCCCCGCGACCGGTCGAGATCAGCGGTTTCCACGCGAGGCGGTTCCCCCCGGGCAGTACCCGGGCGGGAGCCGCCTCGCGGCTTTTCCCATGGCGGCGGGGTTTGGGACAATGGTCCGATGGACGCCGACCGACTCGAAGCCGTACTCCACTCCGCCCGCGCCGACGTGCTGCGCGACCTGAACACCCGCGATGTCGCGGACGCGACCGTGGTCTCCCTGCTGGAGGACGCCGTCGCGCAGCGCCGCTGGTGGGTCGAGCAGTGGCCGGAGGGTGCCGAGTTCCTGCTCGGGCTGGTCGCCCAGGACGTCCAGGACGCCCTGCTGGAGGCCTACGGGCGGTGGCCGCTCTGCGCCAGCTGCTCGGTCGGCGGCGACCCGCAGGCGCTCAGCGTGGAGCCGGAACTGGGGCCGGACCCGCACTGGGTGTGCCCCAAGGAGGGCATCGTGGTGGCCCCGGTGGGAGCGCTCGGCGCATGATCCTGATCGACCCGCCCACCTGGCCGGGCCACGGCCGGTTGTGGTCGCACCTGGTCAGCGACAGCTCGTACGAGGAGTTGCACGCCTTCGCGCGCGACCTGGACGTCCCCGCGCGCGGCTTCGAACGCGACCACTACGACCTGCCGGAACGCCTCTACGCGCGGGCGCTGGCGGCGGGCGCGCAGCCGGTCGGCAGCCGCGAGCTGGTCGCCCGGATCACCGCCGCCGGGCTGCGCCGCCGCAAGCGCCACCAGGGCCGACCCCAGGGCCGGGTCAGCCCGCCAGCTGCCTGAGTTCCCCGGCCAGGTTGGCCCGGGCCCGCTGCTGGTACGCGGCGACCCCGCCCGGGGTGCGGAACAGCCGGGGCAGCGCCAGCAGCTGCCGCAGCACCGCCGCCCGGCCGCGGCGGAAGTCCGGCTCCGGCACGAAGGCGTACTCCTCGCGCACCGCCGCCGCGTAGGCCGCGTAGGCCCCCGGCGGGCCGCCGAGGACCGCCAGGTCGGCGTCGCAGAGCAGTTCCCCGGCGGTGTCCCCGGGCGCGGGGTCGTGGTCCACGGTCAGCCGCACCAGCCGGGCGGTCTCGGCGACCACCCCCGGCGCCAGCCCCAGCTCGGCCAGCACCCGTTCGGCGAGCCGGGCGCTGCGCTCCTCGTTCTCGGACCGGTCCGGCGCGTACACCGCGTCGTGGAACCAGGCCGCGAGCCGCACCACGTCGGCGTCCCGCGCCTGCGGCCCCGCCAGCGCGTCCACGGCCCGCAGCACCGCGTCCAGGTGCCGCAGCGTGTGGTACCGCCGCTGCGGCTCGCCCCAGCGGCGCACCAGCTGCTCCCCGTACGCCGCCGCGTCCGGCTCCGCCCCCGGCGGCCGGAACCGGCCCAGCAGCTCCCCCCAGCGCTCGACCAGCTCGTCGGCGAGCGCGGCGTCGGGATGCGGGTGCGGGGCCATGCCCCCATTCTGGCCGACGTCAGGCGGTGTTCAGGTTCAGCGCGGAGCGGAGTGTGTCGACGTCCTGGAGCCACAGCGGCGGCTGTAGGTCGACCAGCGTCGCACTCCACTGGGCGGACGAGGTGACCGAGGCCAGGCGGTCCGCCTGCGCCGCCTCCGCCAGGTCGTCCTGGGCCAGCGCGGCGGTGTCCTCGGCCATGGAGCCGCCGCCGAGCGGCGCGGATTCGAGCACCTTGGCCTCGGCCCGGTCCGCCCGGGCGAGGGCGGCGGCCAGCGGCAGCGCCGACTGCCACTGGCCGGGGATGCTGTCGGCCACTTCGACGCGCAGCAGCGTCGCCTGGAGCGTCAGCCGGAGGTAGCGCTGCTGGAGCGGGCCGCTGGTGCCGCCCGGCTCCGGCAGGCTCCCGGTGAGCTGCTGGCCGCTGTCCCTGGCGGACAGCGCGCAGCTGGTCAGCGGCTCTCCCTCCTGGAAGGAGGACGGATCCGGGTAGTAGGTGTCGACGTAGGCCGCGTCCAGCACCCCGGCGGGATCAGGGAACGCGGTGCTCAGCGCCCTGACGCAGGCGGCCTGGGACCACTGCTGGTCCGCGCCCGTTCCGGCGTCGGCGGTCGGGGACCGCAGGACCGCGTACAACTGCCGGTCGTGCGGCTGGTCGCAGGGCACCACCGGGACGAAGTCGGTGACCTCCGACGAGGGTTGGTCGTAGCAGGTGCCGATCGGCAGCATCTGCAGCGGCCGCTCGCCGGTCGCCGTGCCCACCGTGGTGGCGTGCATCGAGGCGTAGGTCGCGCCGAACAGCAGCCCGAACAGGCCGAGCACGAGCCACCCGCCGGACAGCACCAGTCCGGCGATGGCCAGGCTCTTCCCGCGCCGGCGGGTGCGGCGGATCCGGACCAGGGCGACGATGCCGAAGACCACGCTGACCGGGACCACCGCGAACAGCCCGGTCACGAAGGCGGTGATGGCCTGCCCGCTGGTCCGGTTGTCCGGGATGGAGCCCGGCATGGAGCCCGGTATGCCCGGCATGCCCGGCATCGGGTTCGGCACCGCCCAGACGGTGTGCGGGGGCTGCGGCCCCCAGGGACCGGGCGGCGGCGCGAATGCCGCCGGGGCGGCCGCCGGGGGCGCCGCCGGAGCGGCGGGCCCGGTGGGCTCCGCGGGCTCCGTGGGCTCCGTGGGCTCAGTGGGCGCGGCGGGCGGCTCGGGCGGCTCGGGCGGCTCGGGCGGTGATAGCGGCATGCTCATGTTCCCCCTTTTGAGCTGCGAGATTACTTGATGACCAGTAGCTGGTTCCGGCTGGGGCGGGTGGCGTTCGGTAAGGCGGCGGACATGCGGCGAACGCTGTTCGGGGTGAGGGTGGAGGCCTTGGTGGCTTTGGGCTGGTTCGTATGTTCGCAGCTCGGCGGGGATGCGGTGAATGCCCCACAGGATCTACGCTGGCCCAGTGGACTAGACCTGTTGCTGTCCTCGCGCCACCCGGACCGTCGACCGTAAGAGATTGCACGCACCTATCGAGCCAGGCGGGTGCGGGGATGAGAAAGGGCGTCATGTGAGTAAGCGTGCAATCTTCGAGGTGATCGCCACCTCCGCGCAGGACGCGGTAGCCGCCGCCGCCGGCGGCGCGGATCGCCTTGAACTGGCCGGTGACATGGCCGCCGACGGGCTCACGCCCTCTGTAGCGGAGTTCGCCCGGATCCGGGCGGCGGTGCACATCCCGTTGCGGGTCATGCTGCGCGACCGCGACGGCTTCCTGCCCCGCGACCTGGACGCGCTGTGCGTCACCGCGGAGCAGCTGCGGGCCGAGGGCGCGGAGGAGTTCGTCCTCGGCTTCCTCACCGCCGACGGCGAGGTGGACATGGAGGCGGTCCGCACCGTGCTGTCCGCCATCCCCGGCTGCCGCTGGACCTTCCACCGGGCCCTGGACAACGCCGCCGACCGGACGGCGGTCCGGGCCGCGATCGACGGACTGCCCGGCCTGGACACCGTGCTCACGGCGGGCTCCCCGGCCGGGGTGGCCTCCGGCCTGGACGTCCTCGCCACCGAGACCGCCTGCGCGGGCCAGCCGGGCTACAACCCGCAGATCCTGGTCGGCGGCGGCCTGAAGACGCACCAGGTCGCCGGACTGCGGGCGCTGGGCGTCGACGGCTTCCACGTCGGCGGCATGGTCCGCACCGGCGGTTGGGACACGCCGGTGGACACCGGCCTGGTCCAGCAGTGGCGCCGCCTCGTCGACGCCGAGGTGGGCGCCGCGGCCTGAACCGGGCCCGCCGCGGACCGGCCACCCCCGCCCGCGGCGGGGGTGGGTGGGATGCTTCGGGGATGAACGCGACCGCTGCTCCGCAGCCTTCGGGTACGCCGACCGCCCGGGCCGGTCGCCGCGGCGCGACCGCGCCGACCGCCCGGGCCGCCGCTCGCGGAGCGGCGCCGCGCAATCCCGTCGGGGCGCACGTGCCGGTGGCCGGTCGGGGGCTGGTGGGGACCGGGCTGGCGCGGGCGCGCGAGATCGGCGCGGAGGCGGTGCAGGTCTTCGTCGCCAATCCGCGCGGCTGGGCCACCCCGGCCGGGGACCCGGCCCGGGACGAGGCGTTCCGCGAGGCCTGCCGGGAGCAGCGGATCCCCGCCTACGTGCACGCCCCCTACCTGATCAACTTCGGCTCCGACAACGCGGTCACCCGCGAGCGCTCGGCCGAGTCGCTGCGCCACTCGCTGTACCGCGCCCGGGCGATCGGCGCGGCGGGCGTGGTGGTGCACACCGGCTCCGCCGTCGGCACGGAGCCGGACGGCGGCTCCCGGCACGCCACCGCGCTGGCGCTGGTACGCGAGGGCGTCCGCCCGCTGCTGGACGAGCTGGACGCGCTCGGCGAGGACGCCCCCTGGCTGCTGCTGGAGCCCACCGCCGGGCAGGGCCGCTCGCTCTGCTCCCGGCTGGAGGACCTGGCCGAGTACACGGACGCGCTGGACCGGCACCCCCGGGTCGGCGTCTGCCTGGACACCTGCCACGCCTTCGCCGCCGGTCACGACCTGGCCGCCGTCGGCGGCGTCGGCGCGGCGCTGGACGCGCTCACGGCGTCCGTCGGCCCCGGGCGGCTGAAGCTGATCCACGCCAACGACTCCGCCGACGCCGTCGGCTCGCACCGGGACCGGCACGCCAACATCGGCGCGGGCCGGATCGGCGCCGACCCCTTCCGGGAGCTGTTCGCCCACCCGGCCACCGCCGGAGTCCCGCTGATCCTGGAGACGCCGGACCGCGACGCCGCCGCCGGTGCGGGCTACGCCGCCGACCTGGTGCTGCTCAAGCGGCTGCGGCAGCAGGCCGCGGGCTGAGCGGAGCGGCTCAGCCCGCCAGGGCGGACGGCAGCGGCCTGGCGTGCAGCACGGTCAGACCGGAGACCGGACGGGTCAGGCAGACGTAGAGGCGGCGCAGCCCGGTCCGCGGGTCGGGCTCGCCGTCGACGATCGCGGCCGGCTCGTCCAGGACCACGTAGTCGTACTCCAGGCCCTTCGCCAGCGACGCCGGGACCAGCGTCAGCCGGGACTCGGCGGAGGTCTCGGTGCCCGGGTCCAGGTAGGGCAGACCCGCCGCCTCCAGAGCCGCGCCCAGCGCCGGGATCCGGGCGTCGGCGGCGATCAGCGCGATCGAGCCCTCGTTGCCCAGCGCCTCGCGGCAGGCGTCCAGCACCGCCGCCGTCGAGCCCTCGGCGTCCGGCAGCGGCAGCACCCGCAGCGCGCCCCGCGACTCACGGACCGACTCGGCCGGGGCCAGGTCGGGCGCGATCCCGGGGAGCAGCCGGGAGGCGTACCGGATCACCTCGCTGGGCACCCGGAAGGTCTTGGTCAGCGCCTCGACCCTGGACTCCGGCTTGCCCAGGTGGTGCAGCGCCTCGGCCCAGGTCGCGGTCGCCCACGGGGTGGTGCCCTGGGCGATGTCGCCGAGCACGGTGGTCGATCCGGTGGTGCAGCGGCGGCCCACCGCCCGGTACTGCATCGGGGAGAGGTCCTGCGCCTCGTCGAGCACCACGTGCCCGAGCGAGGAGGTGCGTTCCACCAGGTCGCGGGTCTCGTCGATGAGCACGGCGTCGGCCAGGGACCAGGGCGCGCTCTTCGGGCCGCGCGGGGCCTTGGCCCAGAGCACCGCCCGCTGCTCCTCGGGGGTGAGCAGGTCCCGGGCGCAGTCGGCCAGGAACTCGGCGTCGCTGAGCAGCCGGAACACCAGCTTCACCGGGTCGACCACCGGCCACACGGCCTTGACCGCCGCCCGGACGGCGGGGTTGCGGGCCACCGCGTCCTGCACCCGGTCGTCCGGGGCCTCGCCCGCCTGCTCCATCTTCACCAGCACCAGGTGCGCGATCCGCTGCGGCAGCGCGGCCAGCGCCGCGCCGTAGCGGATGTCGCGGTCCAGCAGCTCCTGGACGAGCTGCTCCAGCTCGTACGCCGGGATCCGCCAGCGGCGCGAGCCGCGGACCACCAGGCAGGGCTCGGTGGGCATCCGGATGCCGGAGCGGACCGCCCGGTGGAGCACCTGGGCCATCCTGGCGTCGCCCTTGACCACGGCGGTCGGTGCCGGGTCCGCGCCGGTGACCGGGACGTGCGCGACCAGCTCCTCCACCGTGGCCTGGGCGACGTCCAGCTCGCCCAGGGCGGGCAGCACCTGCTCGATGTACTGGAGGAAGGAGCGGTTCGGGCCGATCACCAGGGTCCCGGTCCGGGCCAGCCGCTCCCGGTGCGCGTACAGCAGGTACGCGACGCGGTGCAGGCCGACGGCGGTCTTCCCGGTGCCGGGCGCGCCCTGGACGCAGACGCTGCCGTGGATGTCGGCGCGGACGATCTCGTCCTGCTCGGGCTGGATGGTGGCGACGATGTCGCGCATCGGGCCGACGCGGGGGCGTTCGATCTCGGCGGCGAGCAGCGCGCTGGTGGTCTCCAGCTCGGCCGGGTCGGTCAGGTGCTCGTCCTCGTAGGCGGTGAGGTCGCCGCCGGTGTAGCCGAAGCGGCGGCGCAGCGCGACGTCCAGCGGGTCCTTGCGGCTGGCGCGGTAGAACGGCTGGGAGACCGGCGCGCGCCAGTCGATGACCATCGGGTCGCCCTGGGCGTCGTGGACGTGCCGCCGCCCGATGTAGAACTGCTCGCCCTCCGCCAGGTCGAGTCCGGGGGCGTGCAGGTAGTCGAGGCGGCCGAAGAACAGCGGGGTGTGCGCCAGGTCGGCCAGGGCCTTGATGCGGTCGGAGATCTCGCGTTGCAGGATCGCCGCGTTCACCCAGTTCCCGGTGACGTCGGAGAGGTCCAGCGACTCCACGTCCGCGCGCATGGCGCGGAGGGCGGCGCGGGAGGAGGCGAGGTGGGCGCGCTCGCGGTCCAGCGGGTTGTCGTCGGCGCCGGTGGCCGCGGCGGTGTGCGTGGAGGACAAGGGGGAGCCTTCCCGGCTGCGCGGTTGCCGGGGGGTACCCGGCGCGCAGCGGTCCATGAGTCTTCTTCGATGGAGTTGGAGAGCCGACCGGTTCCGACCGGGCGGCGCACTCCCCGGCTCCGGCGGGCCCGTGTGTGGGCGGGCCGTGCGGAGGGGAAGGCGGCAGACCGGACATGCTAGACCGGGCGCGGCGCGGACGCGAACCGTTTTCCGGCCGCCCCGGCCCCGAGCCGGTTCCGGGGGCGGCACCGCCTCGCGGTGGAGCGGCGCTACGCCCTGCGGAGGAGGGACGGTACGACCGCGTATCGGCCTGCGGGGCGACGCCGTTCCGGCGCGCCGGAACCTACCGTGGAGGTATGGCTACTTCGCAGATCAACCCCACGGTCCGGGCCCAGGGGGGAGCCGGGAGCGGCAGCACCAGGCAGCCCCACGAGGGCCACCGGCACCCCGTCCGCACCGCGCTGCGCGGCGCCGGGGTCTTCCTCGACACCGCGTGGCGGGTCGTCCTCCTCGGCGGCGACACCATCAGGGACTGACACCACCGGGGACCGACACCACCGGGGACCGAACCGCCCGCTCCGGGACAACTTCACGGACTTGTCACAGCCACGTCACCGCCGAAACCGCAGCTCGGCTCGGGGCGTGAGCACAGATGAGAGTGATCGGGAGCCCACGGTACCGACCGTGGCCGGAGTGTCCAGGGGATCTGATGCGAGTTCAGCGAGTGGCGATTGCGGCGACGGCGGCCCTTCTCGGCAGCCTGGCGCTGAGCGCGTGCGGCGGCGGCACCGGCTCGGTGGCGGCGGGCGGACAGGTCTCGGTCGCGGCCTCCGGTGCGGCCTCCGGCCCGTCGGCTTCGGGCCCGGCCTCGGGCCCGGCCTCCGGCTCGACCGGCTCGACCGGCTCCTCCGGCAGCGGGGGCGCCGGAGCGTCCGGCGGCTCGTCCCCGGCTCCGGGCACCGCCGCCCCGGTCGCCTCCACCGGCGGCAGCGGCACCGGCGGCAGCACCGGTGGCAGCCCGGCCGCGGCCAGGTGCACCACCGCGCACCTGGGCTTCGCCATCGGTCCGGACAGCGGCCCGCAGGCCGTCGGCGACACCAGCGCCGCCGAGGTGGTCAAGCTCACCAACAACGGCGGCAGCAGCTGCGTCATGCACGGCTTCCCCGGCGTCGACCTGAAGACCAACTACGGGACGGTCGCGGTGGCGCGCGCCGAGCAGACCCCGCGGACGATCACCGTGGCGCCCGGGGCCAGCGCCCTGTTCAGCATCGACTACCCGGTGAACAACACCGGCGGCAGCGGCGTCCGGGTCGACTCGATGGTGATCACCCCGCCCAACGAGACCCACTCGTACACCCTGGCCTGGAACCAGGGCACGCTCCCGGCCACCGACGGCTCCGGCCCCTCGCTCGACGTCACCCCGGTCGTGCTGATGGCCGACTGAGCCCGCTCAGTCGGCCTGGAGCACGTCGTCCGCGTCGACGATCCGGTAGGCGTACCCCTGCTCGGCCAGGAACCGCTGCCGGTGCGCGGCGAAGTCCTGGTCGACGGTGTCGCGGGCGACGACCGAGTAGAAGTGCGCGGTGTGCCCGTCCGCCTTGGGCCGCAGCACCCGGCCCAGGCGCTGCGCCTCCTCCTGCCGGGAGCCGAAGGTGCCGGACACCTGGATGGCCACGGTGGCCTCGGGCAGGTCGATGGAGAAGTTGGCGACCTTGGACACCACCAGCACGGTGATCTCGCCGTTCCGGAACGCGTCGAACAGCTTCTCCCGTTGCGGGTTGCTGGTCTCGCCCTTGATCACCGGGGCGTTCAGCGCCTCGCCGAGCTCGTCCAGCTGGTCGATGTACTGGCCGATGACCAGCGTCGGCACACCCCGGTGCTTCTCCACCAGGGCCTGGGTGACCCGGCGCTTGGTCGCCGTGGTCGCGCAGAAGCGGTAGCGCTCCTCCGGCTCGGCGGTGGCGTACGCCAGCCGCTCGTGGTCGGTCAGGGTGACCCGGACCTCGCAGCAGTCGGCGGGCGCGATGTAGCCCTGGGCCTCGATCTCCTTCCACGGCGCGTCGAAGCGCTTGGGACCGATCAGCGAGAAGACGTCGCCCTCGCGGCCGTCCTCGCGGACCAGGGTCGCGGTCAGGCCCAGCCGCCGCCGCGCCTGGAGGTCGGCGGTGAACCGGAAGATCGGCGCGGGCAGCAGGTGCACCTCGTCGTAGACGACCAGGCCCCAGTCACGGGAGTCGAACAGCTCCAGGTGCGCGTAGACGCCCTTCCGCTTGGTCGTCATCACCTGGTAGGTGGCGATGGTGACCGGGCGGATCTCCTTGCGGGTGCCGCTGTACTCGCCGATCTCGTCCTCGGTCAGCGAGGTCCGCTTGACCAGCTCGTGCTTCCACTGCCGGGCCGAGACGGTGTTGGTCACCAGGATCAGCGTGGTGGCCTTGGCGGTGGCCATCGCGGCGGCCCCGACCAGGGTCTTCCCGGCCCCGCAGGGGAGCACCACGACGCCGGAGCCGCCGTGCCAGAAGCCCTCGACCGCCTGCTGCTGGTAGGGGCGCAGCTCCCAGCCGTCCTGCTCCAGCTCGATCGGGTGCGCCTCGCCGTCGACGTACCCGGCCAGGTCCTCGGCGGGCCAGCCGAGCTTCAGCAGCACCTGCTTGATCTGGCCGCGCTCGGAGGGGTGCACGGCGACGGTGTCGGGGTCGAGCCGCGCGCCGACCAGCGGGATGATCTTCTTCGACCGCAGCACCTCCTCCAGCACCGGCCGGTCGGTGGTGGTCAGCACCAGCCCGTGGACGGGGTGCTTGGACAGCGTCAGCCGCCCGTACCGGTCCATGGTGTCGGCGACGTCCACCAGCAGCGCGTGCGGCACCGGGTAGCGGGAGAAGCTGACCAGCGCGTCGACCACCTGCTCCGCGTCGTGCCCGGCGGCCCGGGCGTTCCACAGCCCGAGCGGGGTGACCCGGTAGGTGTGCACGTGCTCGGGGGCCCGCTCCAGCTCCGCGAACGGAGCGATCGCCCGGCGGCAGTCGCCGGCCCTGGGGTGGCTGGTCTCCAGCAACAGGGTCTTGTCTGATTGCACGATGAGTGGACCGTCCACGTGCGTCCCTTTCCAGCAGGGGCGACTGGCCCGGGTGCGGGCAGCCAAACGTCCAGTCTGCCTTATCGCGGCGGTGACCGTGCGGGGCCGCCGACCCGGGGCCGGGACGGCCCGGCGGCTCAACCGGCGGCAGTGCCCCGTACCGCGTCCAGGATCTCGCCCGCGCCCTGGTCCAGCAGCTCGTAGGCGAGGGCGGCGCCCAGCTTCTCCGGCTCGTCCGCCCGGCCCGACCGGGTGCCGCTGACCCGTCGGCGCCCGTCCAGCGAGGTCACCTGCGCGAGGAGTTCGAGCTCGCCGCCGGGCAGGGTCACCGCGTACGCCCCGACCGGCACGCTGCAACCGCCGTGGAGTTCGGCGAGCAGCGCGCGCTCGGCGCGGATCCGCCGGTCGACCGAGTCGTCGCCGACGGTCGACAGCAGCTCGCGGACCGCCGCGTTGTCCTCCCGGACCTGGATCCCGAGCGCGCCCTGTCCCGGGGACGGCGGGAACAGGTCGAGCGGCAGCGCCTCGCCGATCTCGTCCTGCAGGCCGAGCCGTCGCAGCCCGGCCACCGCCAGGACCACCGCGTCCAGGCCCATGGTCCTGATCTTCTGCAGCCGCGGCGGCACGTTCCCGCGGATCGGTACCAGCTCCAGGTCGGGGCGCACGGCGAGCAGTTGGGCGACCCGGCGCGGGGACCCGGTGCCCACCCGGGCGCCCTTCCGCAGCCCGTCGAGGGTCGATCCGCAGAGGGCGTCCCGGACGTCCTCCCGGTCCGGCGGCGGCAGCAGGACCAGCCCGGCCGGACTCGCGGTGGGCAGGTCCTTGAGGCTGTGCACGACCACGTCCACCTCGCCGCGCAGCAGCGCCGCCTCCTGCTCGGTGCTGAACGCGCTCCCGCCGCTCACCGCCGACACGCTGGCCACCGTGGACTTCCGGTCCCGGTCCCCGCCCTCCAGGATCGCGCGGTGGGTGAACACGTGCTCGGGGAACCGCTCGCGCAGCGGCGCCAGGTACTCCCTGACCTGAGTGCGGGCGAGCGTGCTCGCCCGGCTGCCGACGAGGAACTGTGCCACTGGACCACTCCCACCGCGTGATAAGCCGTCAGCAGGCGAGGCTACTCGTGATCCACCCACCCGGATTCCGACTCGGTGTCGGCACCGCCGCTCAGCCGGCGGTGGGCTTCGCCAGGTGCTGGCTGAGGTATTCCAGGGTCATCGGGATCAGCCGCTTGAAGTCCGAGGTGAGGTGGTCCGCGTGGGGGAGGACGTAGTACGTCAGGTGGACCGAGGGGGAGGTGCGGGCGGCCTTGACGAAGGCCTGCACCACGGACTGCTCGTAGGGCTCCGCGCCGCCCGCGGTGACCAGCATCGAGACGTTCGCGGTGGACCTGGCGACCATCAGCTGCGGGTTGTTGGCCCTCCAGGCGGCGTCGTGGCCCTGCCAGTACAGCGAGTCCGGGATGAAGTAGCCGTCGATCGGGACCGCGGTGCTGAAGGTCCGCGGGAACTGGAGGGCGAGCTTGGCGCTGCACAGGCCGCCGGTGGAGGCGCCCATCACGCCCCAGCCGTCGCGGCTGGTGAGGGTGCGGAAGTTGGCGCGGGCGAAGTCGGGGACGTCCTCGCCCATCCAGGTGGCCATCCGCTGGTGGCCGGGTATGTCGCTGCAGTCCAGCAGGCGGTCGTCGTCGTCGTGGAAGTTCTGGATCGGCATGATCATGATGAACGGGCTGGCCTTGCCCTGCGCGGCCAGCGCCACGTCCTCGGCCTGGATCGGCAGTTGCTGCTGGTCGGTCCAGGTGTTGTAGCCGGCGCTGGCGCCGCCGGAGTACATGGTCACCACCGGGAAGCCGTAGTGCGCGTACTTCGGGTCGTGGTACTGCGGCGGCAGCCACACCCAGACCTTGCCGGAGACCCCGGACTTCGCACCGTGCAGGGTGGTCACGTAGATCGGTCCGACGGAGGTGTTCTCGGCGAGCTCCAGCGCGGCCGGGGGACCGGTCGGCAGCGACACCGCGGTCTGCGTGGGGGACGGCGGCGCCGAGGGCCTGGCGGCGTGGCTCGGGGTGGCCAGCGGCGTACCGGTCGGCGCGGGGGCGGCGGCCGGGTGGGCGGCGGAGCCGCAGCCCGACAGGGTCAGCGCGAGGGCCAGGGCCGTGAGCGCGGCCGCCGCCGGGGGCAGGGCCGCGGCGCGGCGGAGGGCACGGGGCAGGCGCATGGCGGGGGACTCCAGGAAGGGTGAACAGGCGCACTCCGGCAGCAGTGGTGCGAGTCGCTGCCGGTACGAGTCGGACGGGTATGAGCGGTGACGTCCGAATCATGCCGAATGGTTGCGCCGACTCACAGGGACATCATAGGAAGTCCCGGTGAACCCTCGGCCCCGGGTCACGCCCTAGGACTCCTCGGCCAGCTCCGCCACGCCGGTGATCCGGTGCAGGCTGAACGTCCGCATCTCCTCGCGCGCCTGGTCGTACGCGGTGACGAAGCCGCCCGCGACCCGGACCGGCTCCACCACGCGCTGGCTGGCGGAGCCCTCCGCGTTCACGTAGCCGATCCACACCCGCTCGCCGGTCAGCACCGCCGTCTGCAGCGCCGCCAGCGTCTCCGCCGCCGCCGTGCGCGGCAGCGCGGACGGGGGAGCCTCCGGCTCGCGGCGGACCGCCGTCGCCGCCCGGTCGCCCGCCCGGACCGCCTTCACCGCCGCGCCGAGCAGCCCGTCGACCACCGGCGGCGGCCCGTCCGGCACCGGCACCGGCGCGGTCCGCGGACCGGTCCGCCGGGCGTCCGGACGCGAGATCAGCACGTCGCCGTCGGCCGACTCCGCCGCCGGGGCGTAGCCCATCGTCCGCAGCTGGGTCAGCACCGTGGCCGGGTCCGCCTGCGCCGCCAGCACCGTCGGCGCCAGCCGCCGCAGCCGCAGCGCGCCCGCCCGGCGGTCCGCCAGCAGCTCGCCCAGCAGCGCGTCGTCGTCGCAGCGCAGGTAGGCCGAGGCCGCGCCGACCCGCAGCCGCCCGTGCCGCCGGGCCACGTCGTCGACCAGGTAGCTCAGCGGCTGCGGCACCGGCGTCCGCGAGTGCCGGGCCAGGAACGCGTGCAGCTCGTCGGCGCTGCGCCCGGCGTCCAGCGCGCGCCGCACCGACTCCGGGGTGAACCGGTAGACCGTCGCGCCGCCCTTGGACTCGATGTCGGCGGCCACCGCCAGGGTCTGCGCCAGCGGGGTGTGCAGCGGTCCGGGCGCGATCGCGGTCAGGTCGGGCTGCAGGATGACGTGGTCCAGCGGCTCCGGCAGCAGCGGCGCGAGGGCCGCCGCCAGCCGCGCCGCCGCGTCCGGGTCGAGCAGCAGCGGGGCGTACGAGGCCGCCGCGCCGCGCCCGGTCAGGCCCAGCTGCTCGGCCTCGGTCAGGGTCCAGCCGACCAGGCGGTCGCGGGTCGCGCCGCCGCGCAGCGGGACCTGCCACTGCACCCGGGCCAGCAACGAGGCCCGGTCGGCGGCCGAGCCGGGCGGGAGCTCCGCCAGCCGCTCCAGCACCAGCCGCCGGACCTCGGGCGCGATCGCCCGGTCCAGGCCCTCGCCGAGCGCGGACAGCACCTTGTCCTTGGCGTCCTTGGTGCCGACCAGCGCGGCGACCCGGGTGCCCGCCAGCCAGGTCCCGGCCAGCAGCAGCCAGCGCTCGGGGACCGGCTGCCGCAGCCAGTCGTCGTACAGCGGGGTGGGCATCCACCGCTCCGCCTCGTCCCCGTCGGCGGCCAGCAGCCCCGCGCCGTAGGCGAGTTCCAGCCAGAACGCGGTCTCCGGCTCGGGCAGGTCGAGCGCGGTCGCGGAGCGCCGCAGCTCACGGACGCCCAGGCCGCCGGTGCGCAGCACCGCGGGCGGCTCGGTGCTCCACAGGTCCAGCGCCTCCTCCACCGTGCGGACGGCGGTGAAGGCCCGCGCCGCCGCCGCGCGGTCGGTCTGCTCCGGGTCGTGCGCGGCGGCCGTCTCCACGGTCGGCGGCCGGGCCTCGACGTGCTGGTGCGCCCGCCCGCCGCGCAGGTGCAGCGCGACCTCGCGGGGCAGCACCACGTTCTCCGGGCCCGCCGGGAGCAGCACCCCGCGCGCCTGGAGCCACTCCACCGGCGTCCGGGCGTCGGCGGCGCGCACCGCCCTGGGCTGCGCACCGCCGAACGGCGGGCCCCACATCAGTCGGCGCAGCACGTCCTTGACCCCCGGCACCGCCGTGGCCAGCAGCTCCTCGGCCCGCGCGTGGTCGGCCCAGAGGGCGGCCAACGCGGCGACGGCGCTGACCGGGTCGTGCGTGGCGGGCAGTCCGGCGTCGGCGAGGACGTCCTGCAGGCGGCCGGGGGAGAGCCCGGCGGCGGCCTCGGCGAAGGTCGGCCCGAGGCCGGTCGGCCCGGGGTTGCCGGTGGTCGGCGCGAGCACGTCGCGGGCGGTGCGGACCAGCCGCAGCCGGTCGTCCGGACCCCAGATCAGCGCCTGGGTGCGCAGCTCGGCCAGCGCGGCGTCGGGCCGGGCGCCGTCCAGCAGGCCGGTCACCGCGGCCGCGGTGCAGTCGTCGGGGGCGACCGCGAGCGCCTCGGCGGTCTGCAGGGTGAACCGGTCGAGCCGTTCCAGGGCGCGCACCACCGAGGCCCGGGTGGACAGCCGGGTGGACAGCTGGGTGAGGTCGCTGGGCACCGGGTGCAGCAGGTCGGGACGGGACCGGAGCAGCGCGGCCAACGCCTCGTCCGGCCGGGCGCGCAGCTCCTCGGCGAGGGTGCGCGGGGCGGCGGCGCGGTCGGCCTTACCGTTTCTTCGGCTGCTCATCCGACCCAGGCTAGTCGCTCGGGCCCGCGAGGGGCAGCGGCCGACGCCCGGACGGGCGGGCGGCGGCGCGGACGGAGGGTGGCGGGCGGGCGCGGGGCGGGGCACCGCGACCGGTTTCCGGCGGCCGCGCCCGGCGCGCGTGACGGCCCGGACCCTCGGGTAGCAGGGGGGCAGACCACGGGTCACCGCCACCGGCGGAGCCTCTAAGCTCGGACCGTTCGCCGCGCCGGGGCGTCAGAAGGGGAGGGTGGGCGTCGTCATGGGCATCGAGAGCGACCAACTCGTCTACGACTACCTGAGCCGGGTCGGTGACCTGGCCCAGGCCACCACGCTGACCGCGGCCGAACGCGCGCGGCTGGTCATCGGGCTGCGGCAGACCATCGACGACCGGCGCGGCGGGGCGTCGGCCGGGTCGCGGCGGACCGAGAAGGCCGCGGTGGAGAAGATCCTCTCCGGCATCGGCGAGCCCGCCGACGTGGTCAGGCAGGCCGTGCACCACGGGGTGCCGGAGGCGGCGCCCGCGCCGGTGCGGGCGCCGGGCGGCGGGGAGGGACCCTCGGTGCCGGTGCAGCGCCCGCCCGGCTCCCGCCCGGGCGCCGACCGGGACCGGGGTCCCGACGAGGCCGGGTCCGGCCCCGACGACTGGTGGCGGTCGCAGGAGGACGCCGACGGCGGGAGGTCGCCGCTGGTCGGCGAGTCGATCGGGGAACTCCCCGGCTGGCGGGCGGTCTACGAGGCGGACTTCCTCGATCCGGAGGCCGCCGCCCGGGCCCGGATCCCGGAGCAGCGGCCGCCGCTGACGGACGACCGGTCCGCGGAGGAGGCCGAGGAGGCCGAGGCGGCCGAGGTGCCGGGCGGCGACGGCGGCGCGGTCCCGGGCCCGACGCTGGGGCGGCTGCTGCGCCGCCGCCTCGGCCGGGCCACGCCGCCGCCCGCCGCCGAGCCGGAGCTGCCGCGTCCGCCGCGTCGCCCGCTGCCGCTGGTGGAGACACTGGCGGCGCTGGTGCTGGTGGCGGCGGCGGTGCTGGGGCTGTGGTACGTCGCCGTCCTCGGCTGGTTCTTCGCGTACTCCTCCCGGCGGCTGGGCCAACGGGTGGCGCACACCGCCGGGTTGTGGCTGCCGCTGTGGCTGGCGGTGGCCGCCGGGCTGCTGCTGTACTCGCGGGCGCACGGCCACCCCGGGCAGCAGGAGACCAGCGCGGCCTTCCAGTCCGCGCTGCACGCCGTCGTGGTGCTGTGGCTGCGGGTGGCGCCCGCCACCTCGGCGGCCTTCCTGGCCTGGCGGATCGGCCGTCGGCCCTGAGGGCCGGTCTTTCGGATCACGCCGGGCCCTCGGCGCCGGGGGCCCGGTCGGCCGCACCGTAGGGTGATCGACATGAACGAAAGCGCGCAGCTCACCGTTGGCTTCGACCTCGACATGACGCTGATCGACTCCCGACCGGGGATCAAGGCGGTCTACGACCTGCTCGCCGCGGAGACCGGGGTGGAGATCGACTCCGAGCTGGTGGTCAGCCGGCTCGGGCCGCCGGTGGAGCTGGAGATCGCCAACTGGTACCCGGCCGAGGCGGTCACCGAGATGTCCGACCGCTACCGCGCGCTCTACGCCCAGTACGGCGTCGCCGACTGCCTGGCGCTGCCCGGCGCGCATGCCGCGCTCGACTCGATCCGGGCGCTTGGCGGGCGGAGCGTGGTGGTCACCGGCAAGCACGGGCCGAACGCCCGGCTCAACCTGGACGCGCTCGACCTGCGGGTGGACGCGCTGCACGGCACCGTCTTCGGGCCGCTGAAGGGCGCCAAGCTGCGTGCGGAGGGCGCCCGGATCTACGTCGGCGACCACCTCGGCGACATCGAGGGCGCCCGCGCCGCCGAGGCGCTCGCGGTCGGCGTGGCCACCGGTCCCTACGACGCGGCGGCCCTGCGCGCGGCCGGGGCGGACGTGGTGCTGCCGGACCTGACCGGGTTCCCCGACTGGCTGGGCGACTACCTGTCCGGTCAGCCGGCCTGAGCCGGGCTGAGTCGGGCTGAGCCGCTAGGAGCTGCGGACCGGGCTCCGCCGCTGGCCGCGGGCCGACTTGAGCAGCCCGAGCAGCGCCACCGCGAAGCCCAGCGGCATCACCATGCAGACGAAGTAGGCCGCGGTCGGCAGTCGGCTCAGGTGCAGGAAGAGCGGGGCCACGGTGACGACGGTGGCGACGGCGCCGATCAGGAACAGGATCGCGCCGACCCGCACCAGGGAGTCGCCGGACTGGGGGGTTTCGGTAGTCCGGGGGGTTTCGGTAGTCACGGCACCACGATACGTCCAGTGGCGCCCGGGGGGTCGCACCGCCGGATCGACCGGCAACGCCCTGTGGCGGGATCGTCCCGTTCCGTTGCCGTCCGAGGGGTTACGGCGTGATGTGGCACGGGTATGCACGTCACGCACGGGGACTGCGCCACAGCGTGTCGGCGGCTGCCCCGAAGACCGAACGAGCGGGGGGTGCGGCATGGCGGCGACGGCGAGACGGTTCCGGCGCGCCGGGCACCCCGGCGGGCCGTGGGGCCGTTGGCTCCCTCCGGGGGAATTCGCTCGATCACCGCGCCGCCTCCCTGGGACAATGGCGCGGCCCTGATCCGTCCGGCAGCCCGTTCGCGGCCGTCCGGCGGTCGGCACCCCCGAAAACGCAGTTCCTTCCTTTCCGTTCTCTCCGACTCACCAGCGACGAGGTCACCGATGCCCACGGGCAAGGTCAAGTGGTTCAACGCCGAGAAGGGCTTCGGCTTCCTTTCCCGCGACGACGGCGGTGACGTCTTCGTGCACTCCAAGGCGCTGCCGAGCGGCGTCGAAGCGCTCAAGCCCGGCCAGCGGGTCGAGTTCGGCGTGGTCGCGGGGCACCGGGGTGACCAGGCGCTGTCGGTCACCCTGCTGGAGGACGCGCCCTCGCTGGCCGCCGCCAACCGCCGCAAGCCGGACGACCTGGCGCCGATCGTGCAGGACCTGACCACGCTGCTGGAGCGGATGCTGCCGGGGCTCCAGCGCGGCCGGTACCCGGAGAAGCAGGCCGGGCACCAGGTCGCCACGCTGCTGCGGGCGGTCGCGGACCAGCTGGACGTCTGACCCGCGGCGCCCGGCGTCCGCTCCGCCCTTCCGGCCTCAGGTCCGGCCCGGTGTCCGCCGGGCCGGGCCCGAGTCGGCGTCAGGACCCGGCCGGGGCTCCCGGGAAGTCCAGCGCACCCGGCGCGAGCTCCGGGAGCAGACCGGCCGCCGCCGCGCGGTCGAGCAGGCCGTGGACGGCCGCGTACCCCTCGGCGCCGAGGTCGGCGGTGAACTCGTTCACGTACAGCGCGATGTGCTGGTCCGCCACCGCCGGGTCCATCTCCTGGGCGTTCGCCAGCACGTAGTCGCGGCTGTCCTGCGGCCGGGCCCAGGCGTGCTCGACGCTGGCCCGGATCGCCGCCGCCAGCTCGCGCAGCCGCTCCGTGCCGAGCGAGCGGCGGGCGATGATCGCCCCCAGCGGGATCGGCAGGCCGGTCGCCGCCTCCCACGCCTCGCCCATGTCGGCCAGCGAGTGCAGCCCGTACCGCTGGTAGGTGAACCGGGCCTCGTGGATCACCAGTCCGGCGTCCACCCTGCCGTCCCGGACGGCGGGCATGATCTCGTGGAACGGCAGCACCACGATCTCGCCGAGGCCGCCGGGCACCGCCCGCTCCGCCCAGAGCCGGAACAGCAGGTAGGCGGTGCTGCGCTCGCTGGGCACGGCCACCGTCCGCCCGGCCAGGTCGGCCGGGTCGGCCGGGTGGGACGGGTCGGCTGAGCCGAAGCCGGGGCGGGTGAGCACCAGCGGGCCGCAGCCGCGGCCCAGCGCCCCGCCGCAGGGCAGCAGCGCGTACTCGTCCAGGACGTACGGCAGCGCCGCGTACGAGATCTTCAGCACGTCCAGCTCGCCGCGCTCGGCCAGGCCGTTGGTGACGTCGATGTCGGCGAAGGTGACGTCCGGCAGCAGCCCGTTCGGGACCAGGCCGTGCGCCCAGGCGTGGAAGACGAAGGTGTCGTTCGGGCAGGGCGAGTAGGCGGTGGTCAGTGTGGTGGTCAGGGTCGTGGTCATGGCGTGGTGCCTCCCAGGGGTCGGGACAGCACTGTCGGGTAGGGCAGTGCGGCGAAGATGCGTTCCAGCGTGGCGAAGGCGTCGCCGATGCGCCAGGCCGCCCGGTCGCGCGGACCGACCGCGTTGGAGACGGCGCGCAGCTCCAGTACCGGCAGCCGGTGCCCGGCGGCGGCCTCGGCGACGCCGAAGCCCTCCATCGCCTCGCCGACCGCGCCGGGGTGACGGGCGGTCAGCTCGGCGGCGCGCTCGGCGCTGCCGGTGACGGTGGACACGGTGAGGACCGGGCCGAGGGCGGTGGGCACCCCGGCCGCGCGCAGCGTCCGGGCGACCGCCTCGGCGTGCGCGGTCAGGTGCCGGACCCGGCCGAAGCCCAGCTCGGTGACGGTGGCGAAGCCGTCCGGGGTCTGCGCGCCGAGGTCGGCCGCGACGATCGCGTCGGCGACCACGGCGCAGCCCAGCGGCGCGGCCGGGGCGAAGCCCCCGGCGATCCCGGCGGAGACGGCGAGCGCGTACGGGTGCGCGGCCAGGGCCAGCGCGGTCGCGGTCCCGGCCGCCGCCGCCGCTGGTCCCACCCCGGCGGCGAGGACGTCCACCGGACCGCGGCGGTGCAGCAGGAAGCCCCCGGGCAGCGCCACCTCCACCGGCCCGGCGTGCGGGATCGCGGCGGAGACGCCACGCAGCACCGCCGCCGCTTCGGGAGCGACGGCGGTGACGACGAGCAGCCGGGACGGAGCCGCGGTCATCGGGTCAGCGGCCTCAGGAGCCCTTGACCTTCAGCTGGAACAGCCATTCGCCGTAGACCGGCGAGGTGTTGCTGGTGCCGTCGCCCATGAGTACCAGGACCGGGCCGGTGCTGTTCAGCGTGGTGCCGCCGGTCGTCTGCGAGGTCGACTGGAGGATCGAGGTCGCCTGGAGGTTGCCCGCGTAGGCGTTCTTGGTCGGGGCGACCAGGGAGCCGTTCTCGCCACCGGCGTACCAGCCCTTGTCGGCGACGATCTGGTCCACGTTGATCGAGAAGGTGCTGTTCGAGGACGGGATGGTCACCGTCCGCAGCTTGCCGCCGGACAGCAGCTTCTGCACGGCCGCCGAGCAGGCGGTCTTCTGCGCGGTGGTCAGCGCCTTGCCGCCGTTGTAGCAGCTCTTGTCCGCCGGTGCGATCTGGGTCCAGGTGGGCCCGACGGTGACGGCGATGTTGGGCACAGGCTTGCCTTGGTGCACGGCGAAGGGGATGGAGAAGCCGAGCGTGGCGACGCCCACGACGGCGACGGCTCCGAGGGCGACGACAGCGCGGTTGATACTCATGGTGCTGAGGCTACCTGTCCACGGCGATCAAGCCACGTCGGGGGCGGTCGCGACCCGCCGCGACCGGCGGGGCAGCCGGGTCAGGTTCCGCACCGTCAGTGCCAGCGACAGCGCCAGGAAGCCGGTCGCGGTGGCCGCGCCGATCTGGCCGACCAGCGGCAGCACGATCCCGATGCCGCCGCCGACCACCCAGGTGAGCTGCATCAACGTCTCGGAGCGGGCGAACGCCGAGGTCCGCACCCGTTCCGGTACGTCCCGTTGGATCAGCGCGTCCAGGGCGACCTTGCCCAGCGACTGGGTCACGCCGGTGACCCCGGCGAGCAGGGTGATGGTGAGCAGGCCGTAGGCCAGGGTCGCGGCCAGCGCCGAGACGGTGGCCACGGCCAGCAGGAATGTGATCAGCGTCTCAGGTCCGCGGGCGCGCAGCCAGGAGCCGAGCGCCGTCCCGAGGGTGTTGCCCAGGCCGAGCGCGCCCACCACGATGCCCAGCGCGAAGGTCGACCGCAGCCCGCCGACCGGGTGCTCGCGGAGCAGGAACGCGAGGAAGAAGGTGAGGAAGCCGGACAGGCCGCGCAGCGTGCCCTCGGCGGTCAGCGCCAGCACCACCGACGGGCCGACCGAGCGCAGCCGCAGCCGGGGCTCCGCGAGCTGCCCGTCCGCGCCGGTCGGCGCCCCGGCGCCCGGGGGCGCCCACCCGTCGTCCGCCCACCCGCCGTCCGCCCGGCCGTCGTCCGCCCACCCGTCGTCCGCCCGGCCGTCGTCGTCCACCTCGACGCCCCCGGTCCGCTCCCGCCGGGCCGCGCGCTCGGCCGCCGCCGCCCGCTCGGCGTGCAGCACGGCCCGCTGCTCGTCCTTGGCCAGGTCCACCTGGTGCGGCAGGTGGAACGCCAGCACCGCTCCGACCAGGTACACCAGGAACGCCCCGCGCAGCGGCCACTGGGGGCCGACCAGGTGCAGCAGTCCGCCGAGGCCGCCCGCGATCGCGGTCGCGATCAGCCCGGCCAGGGTCACCCGCGAGTTGGCCTTCACCAGCGTCACCCGCTTGGGCAGCAGCCGGGGCACCACCACGCTGCGGACCACCCCGTACGCCTTGGACGCCACCAGCACGCCCAGGGCCTCCGGGTAGATGGTGAGGCTGCCGCTGATCGAGCTGGTCATCATCCAGGCGATGGCGGCGCGGGCCAGCATCGACAGCGCCATGGCGCTGCGCCGACCGCTCGGCAGCCGGTCCAGCAGCGGGCCGATGACCGGGGCCAGCAGCACGAACGGCGCCATGGTGATCAGCAGGTAGAGGGCGACCCGGCCACGGGCCTCGCCGGTCGGCACCGAGAAGAAGATGGTGGACGCCAGGGCGACGGTCACCAGCATGTCCCCGGCCGAGTTCACCGCGTGCAGCTCGATCAGCTTCGCCAGCCCCGACTCGCCCGCGCCCTCGGCGGAGGTGGCCCTGCGGATCCGCCGCCCGGCGGCGCCGACGGCGTGGCCGGTCCCGGCGGCGGTCGCCGAGGCGCCCCGGTGCAGGCCGTCCAACAGCCGACCGGTGCGCGAGCGGGGGTGACCCTGCGGGGGGAAACCGGGCGAGCCGGAGCGGGACGGGCCGTCGGATGCCGGCCCCTCGCCCCCCGCCTGCCCGGACGGGGAGGGGCTGTCACTGCCGCCGGTCGGGAACCGTGGCGGCGGATCCTCGGCCACACCACCATCCTGCCTGATCGGATGCCCCGTCACGCC
Organism: Streptacidiphilus sp. P02-A3a; assembly: GCF_014084105.1. GTDB lineage: Bacteria > Actinomycetota > Actinomycetes > Streptomycetales > Streptomycetaceae > Streptacidiphilus. The sequence continues at coordinate 832,828 of NZ_CP048289.1, forward strand.
TGATTTCGGGACCCGGGTCCGATCATCGCCGGTCCGGCGGCCACGCGCCACGGGAAAGGGGTACTGTCCGGCGTGGCGGGCCAACCGGTAGCGTTCCCTGGTGTCTGCTGGTCGGTCGCGTTCCGTTCGTGCCGCAGAATGGACGTTTGCCACCCTCCGGCAGGCAGCGCGCGCCATGTCATCGGGAGCCGGTGGCACCATAGGGACAAGTCTTGGGAGAGAATCGATCCTGTGATGAGTGCTGCGACGACGCGAAGCCGTACCCCCGACCGGCTCTGTGCCGAGGCCGTCGACTTTGCCCGGGCTGCCGCCGTAGAGGCCGCCGGTGCGGCAGCCGTCGGCGAGCACCTGGGCGTGGATGCCGAGGGTGAGCGCGTCGTCACGCACTACTTCGCCACCAAGGAGTGGGCCTACCGGGGCTGGCGCTGGGCCGTGACCGTGACCCGCGCCTCGCGCGGCAAGCAGGTCACCCTCGACGAGACCGTACTGCTGCCGGGCCAGGACGCGCTGGTCGCGCCGCAGTGGGTGCCGTGGAGCGAGCGGCTGCGCCCCGGCGACATGGGCCCCGGCGACCTGCTGCCGACCGACGAGGACGACCTGCGGCTGGAGCCGGGCTGGAGCGGCGCGGACGAGCCCGCCCCCAACTCGGCGCTGGTCGCCGCCGCCGAGGCGCTGGTGGAGGACGTCACCGCGGCCGAGGCCGAGTCCGGGGAGCTGGCCACGCCGACCGCGCGCGGAGCCATCGCCGCGGTCGCCGAGGAGCTGGGCCTCGGCCGGGCCCGGGTGCTCTCCCGGCTCGGGCTGCACCTGGCGGCGGACCGCTGGGAGAAGGACTACGGCGCGCAGACCCCGATGGCGCAGGCCGCCCCGGCCTCCTGCGCCACCTGCGGCTTCCTGGTGCCGGTCGCCGGGAGCCTGAGCCAGACCTTCGGCATCTGCGCCAACGAGTTCGGCCCCGCCGACGGGCGGGTGGTGGCACTCGACTACGGCTGCGGCGGCCACTCCGAGGCCGCGGTGGTGCCCACCCCGCAGCCGCCCGCCCCGCCGGTGCTGGACGAGTTCACCGTCGAGCCGATGCCGCTGCACCCGGACCCGGACAGCGGGTCGGTCACCGAGACCGACCCGGCCGAGGAGCTGGGCTACACCTGACGGTCCGTCGGGCCGTGAAGTGACGAGTCGTCACTTCACGGTGATGGCATCGAGCTTGGCCCGCAGGTAGGCGGACGAGTCCACCGTCCGGTAGGCCGTCGGACCGCCCGTCGGACCGCCCACCGGGGTGACCTGGGTGTGCGGGTCGCACTCGTAGAAGTAGACCAGCGACATCAGGTCCTCCTCCGGCGCGTCCGGCGAGGGCGGAAGTACCCGGTGGCGGCCGGACTTCCACCGGCCGCCGGTCCAACGCGCCATCAGGTCACCGATGTTGACCGTCAGCGCGTCCGGCTCCCAGGGCGCGTCCTGCCAGCCGTCGCCGCCGTCCTCGGGCGCGACGTACACCTGCAGGCCGCCCTTGCCCTGCTGCCGGTCCAGCAGCGTCACCGTGCCGAAGTCCGTGTGCGGGCCGATCCGGAACTGCCCCGGCACCGGCTCGCCGACGACTCCGGTGCCCGGGTACCAGTTGATGTTCAGCGTGTACGTCGGGTGCCCGGTGTGGTCGGTGAAGAAACCGGGGTCCTGGCCCAGTGCCGCCGCGAGCAGCCGCAGCACCTCGTCGGCGACCGTCCGCATCCGGCCCAGGTAGTCCTCCGCCTCGGTCCGCAGCTGCGGCACCTCCGCCTGCGGCCAGTGGTTCGGCTGGAACCAGAACGCGTCGATCTCGGCGTCCCCGGTCGGCTGGTCGGCGCCGACCGTCCAGGACTCCTTCAGGTCGGGCGGGGTCGGCGTGCCCTCCGAATAGCCGTTCGCCTCCGCGCCCTTCGCCAGCCAGCCCCGGCCGCCGACACCCACCGAGTAGCGCTGCTTGGCCTCGGTCGGCAGCGCGAAGAACGCCCGCGCCGCCGCGCGCACCCGCTCCCGCTCCGCCGCGCCGACCCCGTGCCCGGTGATCAGCAGGAACCCGGCCCGGCTCAGCGCCGCGTCCACGGCCGCCGCCGTGCGGGCCCGCGCGTCCGGGTCACCGGACAGCCACGGCCCGAGGTCGATCACCGGGATGCTCGCGGACATGTCGCTCCTCGTCCTGTCGTTCACTCGCCGATGTCCTCGAACCACAGCTGCGGGCGGTCGGCGATGAACGCGCGCATCAGCTCGACGCAGCGCGGGTCGTCCAGGACGACCACCTCCACCCCGTGCTCGGCCAGCCAGTCGTGACCGCCGTGGAAGGTCCGCGCCTCGCCGACGACCACCCGGCCGATGCCGAACTGGCGTACCAGGCCCGAGCAGTACCAGCACGGTGACAGGGTGGTCACCATGGTCGTCCGCCGGTAGCCGCGCAGCCGCCCGGCGGCGCGGAAGGCCGCCGTCTCGGCGTGTGTGGACGGGTCGCCGTCCTGGACCCGGCGGTTGTGGCCGCTGCCGAGGAGTTCGCCGTCGGCGCCGAACAGCGCCGCGCCGATCGGGATCCCGCCCTCGGCGAGCCCGAGCCTGGCCTCCTCGACGGCCACCTCAAGGAGCTCCGCAATGTCTGTCATGTCACCACTGTCCCCGGCCGGAAACACCGGGGCAACGTGCGGAAAGTACGCTCCAGCCCACTCGGCGGCCGACAGGTTGTCGGCACTCGCCGGTGATTTGTCCTCGCCCCCACCCCGGCGCACGCCGTAGCCTCACCGCGCACACCGCCGCTCGCAGCACCAGCCGCTCGCCCACCGCCGCTCGCAGCACCAGCCGCTCGCCCACCGCCGCTCGCCCACCGTCCTCGCCCCGGGAGAAACCCCCATGGCCGCACTGACCCTCCGCGAGATCCTCTCCTTCGACGTCCTCGGCGACGCCGCCCCGGAGGTGCTGTGCGGGGAGCAGGAGCTGGACCGGCCGGTGCGCTGGGTGCACTCCAGCGAGATCTACGAGATAGGCCCGCTGCTCTCCGGCGGCGAACTGCTGCTGACCACCGGGCTCGGCCTGGCCGGCGCGGACGCCGGGGCGCGGCGGCACTACGTGCGGGAGCTGGCCGAGCGCGGCGTGGCCGGGGTCGCCGTGGAACTCGGCCGCTCGCTCCCGGAGATGCCGTACGAGCTGCTGGACGAGAGCCGCCGCCGGGGGCTGCCGCTGGTGGCACTGCGGGCCGTGGTCCCGTTCATCCGCATCGCCGAGGCCGCCAACACCGCCATCGTCACCCAGTCGCTGGTCGACCGCCCCTACCCGGCCGCCGACCGGGACGGCCGCGCCGCCGCACTGCTCGCCGACCTCGCCGAGGGCACCGCCCGCAGCCAGCCCGACGTCCTGGCCCGGGCCCGGGCGCTGGACTTCCGGCCGGAGCGCGGCCACCGGCTGCTCGGCGTCGCCGCCACCGGCGCCGGAGCGCTGGCCGCGCTGGACCGGGCCGCGCGGCAGCTGGACGCCGAGCTGCTGCGGGCGCCGGTCGCCGACGGGGTGACCGGGCTGCTCGCGGTCCCGGCCGGGGCCGGGGAGCCGGTCCGGGCCGCCCAGGCCGCCGTCTCCGGCCGCCACCCGGACCGCTTCACCCTGGCGCTGGGCTCCGCCTGTCCGGCCGAAGCCACCTGGAGCCGCTGGGGCGAGTCGCTGCGCGAGGCCCGGACCACCCTCGGCCTGGCGCTGACCGTCCCGAACGCCGAACCCGCCGCCCGCCCCGCCAACGCCGGCGGCGCGCTGGTCACCTCCGCCCGCGCGCTGGCCCTGGAACGCCAGCTGACCGGCGACGGCCTCACCCCGGCCACCCGCGACCGGCTCGCCCAACTCGTCGGCCGGGCCCTCGGCCCGCTGCTGGAGTGGGAGGCCGCCCACCCCAGCGACCTGGTCCGCACCCTGGAGGTCCACCTGCGCAACGGCTGCAGCCCCACCCGCACCGCCGCCCTGCTGCACGTCGGCCGCCAGTCCCTCTACCAGCGCCTGGAACGCATCGAATCCCTCCTCGGCCTGCCGGTCTGCGACCCGGACAGCCACGCCGAGCTCCTCCTCGCCTGCTGCGCCCACCGAGTCCTCCGCGCGGCGGCCTGAACCAGCGGCCCCGACCAGGGTCAGGGCTGGGCCGGAGCCGGCGCGGGCGGCGCCGGAACCGCGTGGGTCCCCCCGTCGAACGCCTGCCGGAACTGCCGGAACCGCACGGCCTCGGGATCCAGCAGTCGCCAGCGGACCGGGCACGCTGCCAGCCCACGCAGCCGGCTAGCGGAAGCGGGCGACGAAGCGGTGTTGCGGGGGCGTCTCCACGGCGTGGGGGCTGTAGTGCTCACGGACGTACGCCACCGCCTCACCGCTGGGCACCCCGTCCAGCACGGCGAGGCAGGCCAGCGCGGTCCCGGTCCGTCCGCGCCCTCCGAGGCAGGCGACCTCGACGCGCTCGGCCCCGGCCCGCGCCAGCGCCTCGCACAGTGCCTCCCGGGCGGCCGCGGGGTCGGACGGCAGCCGGAAGTCCGGCCAGCGGACCCACCGCGCCTCCCAGGCAACCGGAGGCGGCTGATGCCCCAGCAGATACAGCGCGAACCCGGGCACCGGCCCCTCCGGCAAGGGGAACCCCAACCCCCGCCCCCGCACCATCCGCCCCGACGGCAGCCGCAACACCCCCGCCGCCCCGGGCTCCCACGCAGCGTTCACCCAGCAAGCGTAGCCCGCTTGCTGCGGCCCCGCACCGGTCCCGGCCAGAGCCCCCGCCGTCAGCGCGCGAAGGCCGCCACCCGCTCCCGCAGCCGCGCGTCGCCGATCGTCCCGACACCGCGCGACTGGTCACGTCGGCACCCTCATCCAACAGAGCAAGCGGAGCGGCGAGTTGGCTCCGCTCCTCAGGGTGCTGGTCGAGATCGTGAGTGCGGGGACGGTGCCCGCGACTTTCGAGGTGGCTGCGCCGCTCCAGGTCGAGGAGGGGGTGCCGGTGGTCCAGCGGCGGCGCCGGTACCTGGACGACGGGGGGGTGATCGCGGTCTCCACCTCGGGGCTGCCCGGGGGGCTCGGGGCGGGAGCTTGTTGCCGAGTACGGGGTCGGGTAGGGGCTCGCGCGGCGGCGGTCCGGCCTGGGGGGTGGCGGGCGGCCGCCGCGCGGGGTGGTCAGTTGGTGGCCGGTCGCGGGGTGGGGGACTTCAGGGCGGGGAGGGGGCGGAGGGCGAGGTAGAGGACGGCGGTGATGAGGAAGCCGGCCTCGAAGGCGCTGTCGCCGATGGCGGGGAGCTGCTTGGCGACCAGGCCGACGTACTCGGTCTGGTTGGAGAAGAGCCAGACGCCGAGGGTGGTGCCGAGGGCCATGGCGATCGGGGCGGCCCAGTTGCGGTGGGTGGTGTCCTCCAGCAGGGCGGCGATCTCGGCGTCCGGCGTGTCGCGGCGCAGGTAGCGGTCGATGAAGGTGATCGCCAGCCAGGGGCCGATCCAGTAGGTGATCACCAGCAGGAAGTTCTCGTACTTGGTGCCGGAGTCGCTGAGGCCGGACCAGGCCAGCAGTGTCCCGGCGACGCCGAACACCACCGAGACGCCCGCCCGGCGCAGCATCGGGGGCAGCTTGATGCCGGTGGCCAGGAAGGACAGCGATCCGGAGTAGATGTTCAGCGCGTTCGCGGCGATGCCGCCGATGGTGATCGCCAGCAGCGTGAGCTTGGCCAGCCAGCTGGGCAGGGCGTAGGTGAAGGCGGCGGTGGGGTTGGCGGAGAGCGAGGTGAACAGCTTCGGGGAGATCGCGGTGACCGAGGCCGCGCCGACGATCTCCAGCGCCACGCAGGACAGGAACACGCCGAGCGCGGGCCACAGCGCCACCGCCCACCTGGGCGTGGCCTTCGGCAGGTAGCGGGTGTAGTCGGAGCCGTACGGGGTCCAGCCGGCGGCGTAGCCGAAGGAGGCGCCGACGGTCAGCAGGAACGCGCCGGGGGCGGCGGCGGAGCCGTTGGCCGCGCCGATGTGCGCCTTGCCCAGCAGCACCACGGCGGTGATCAGGAAGATCACCGTGAGCACCGGGAAGGCGTACTTCTCGGCGGTGTGGATGAAGTTGTGCCCGAAGTAGGCGAGCACGCACTGGAGCACCACCACGATGAACAGGCAGGGCAGCGGGTGCCAGCCGAGCAGCGTGCTCAGCGCGTAGGTGGCGCTGACGCTGTTCACGGCGAACCAGCCGATGCCCGCCGTCAGCGCGTTCAGCCCGGCGGGCAGCGCGTTGCCGAGGTAGCCGAAGGCGGAGCGCCCGGCGGCCATCTGCGGGACGCCGAAGCGCGGCCCGCTGAGGCCGAGGAAGCCGTGGGCCACCGCGCCCAGACCGGTGCCCAGCAGGATGGCGAGGACGGCGGGCCAGAAGCCGAGACCGAACACGCCGACGGCGAGCACGCCCACGAAGACCGTGGCGAACTCCATGTTGGGTGACGTCCAGGTCCACAGCAGCCCGATCGGCCGACCGTGCCGGGCCTGCTCGGGGACGGGCTCGGCGCCGGTGGGCTCGACGGCGACGACGTGGTCGCCATAGGCGGAGATCTCGGTGGGGGCGGCGGTCATACGGTCAGTGTCGGGGCCGGGTCCGGTCCCGTAAACGCCCAGAGTGCCTGGTCCGGGCGGCTGTCCGGCGTACATTCCGTACGCTTCGGGGGGTGGGGCGGCCCGGCTCGTCCCGGGGGAGCCTGTTAACAGCCAGCCTAGCGAGTGGCGGATACTGACGGACATGGCATACGACGATCTTCGGTCCTTTCTCCGGGCGCTGGAACGCGAGGGCGACCTCAAGCGGATCAAGGTGGAGGTGGACCCGTACCTGGAGGTCGGGGAGATCGTCGACCGGGTGCAGAAGGACAAGGGCCCCGCGCTGCTCTTCGAGAACGTCAAGGGCTCGTCGATGCCGCTGGCGATGAACGTCTTCGGCACCGAGCGGCGGCTGGCCAAGGCGCTCGGGCTCAAGGGCGCGCAGGACATCTCCGAGAAGATCGCCGGGCTGCTGAAGCCGGAGCTCCCGCACGGCTTCACCGGCGTCCGCGAGGCCTTCGGCAAGCTGGCCGGGATGGCCCACGTCCCGCCGCGAAAGGTGAAGCCGGGCGACGCGCCGGTGCAGGAGCTGGTGCTGACCGGGGACCAGGTGGACCTGGACGCCCTGCCCGCGCTGTTCACCTGGCCCAAGGACGGCGGCTCCTTCTTCAACCTCGGGCTGACCCACACCAAGGACCCGGACAGCGGCATCCGCAACCTCGGCCTGTACCGGTTGCAGCGGCACGACAAGCGCACCATCGGCATGCACTGGCAGATCCACAAGGACAGCCGCAACCACTACGCGGTGGCCGCGAGGCGCGGCGAGCGGCTGCCGGTCGCGATCGCCTTCGGCTGCCCGCCGGCGGTGACCTACGCGGCCACCGCGCCGCTGCCGGGCGGCATCGACGAGTACCTGTTCGCCGGGTTCGTCGCCGGTGAGCGGGTGCGGATGGTCGATTGCAGGACGGTTCCGCTCCAGGTCCCGGCGGACGCCGAGGTGGTGCTGGAGGGCTGGCTGGAGCCCGGGCAGATGCTGCCGGAGGGGCCGTTCGGCGACCACACCGGCTTCTACACCCCGCAGGAGCCGTTCCCGGCGCTGACCATCGACTGCGTCACCATGCGCCGCCGCCCGCTGCTCCAGTCCATCGTGGTCGGCCGCCCGCCGACCGAGGACGGGCCGCTGGGCAAGTTCACCGAGCGGTTCTTCCTGCCGCTGCTGAAGATCATCGTCCCGGACATCGTCGACTACGACCTGCCCGAGGCCGGGGGCTTCCACAACTGCGTGATCGTCTCCATCGACAAGAAGTACCCGAAGCACGCGCAGAAGGTCATGCACGCGATCTGGGGCGCCCACATGATGTCGCTGACCAAGCTGATCGTGGTGGTGGACGCGGACTGCGACGTCCACGACTACCAGCAGGTCGCCTGGCGGGCGCTGGGCAACGTCGACTACAGCCGCGACCTGTCGGTGGTGGAGGGGCCGGTGGACCACCTCGACCACGCCTCCTACCAGCAGTTCTGGGGCGGCAAGGCGGGGATCGACGCCACCCGCAAACTGCCCGAGGAGGGCTACACCAGGGACGGCGGCTGGCCGGAGATGGTCTCCTCGGACCCGGAGACGGCCGCCACGGTGACCCGACGCTGGAAGGAGTACGGCCTGTGAGCGCCGTCGCCTACGCCCCCTCGCCCGGCCGCACCAAGGCGTTCCTGCGGCTGGTGATGATCGAGCACTCGATCTTCGCGCTGCCGTTCGCCTACATCGCCGCGCTGACCGCGATGTTCCTGACCGGGCCGAACGGGTCCGGCGGCCATGTCCACTGGCTGGAACTGCTGCTGGTCACCCTGGCCATGGTCGGCCTGCGGACCTTCGCCATGGCCGCGAACCGGATCATCGACCGCGAGATCGACGCCCGCAACCCGCGTACCGCCGGGCGCGAGCTGGTCACCGGCGCGGTGTCGCTGCGCACCGCCTACACCGGCGCGGGCGTGGCGCTGGTGGTCTTCCTCGGCGCGGCGGCGCTGCTGAACCCGCTGTGCCTGGCGCTGGCGCCGATCGCGGTGATCCCGATGGTGGTCTACCCCTACGGCAAGCGGTTCACCGACTTCCCGCACGCCATCCTCGGCCTGGCGCAGGCCATGGGCCCGATCGGGGCCTGGCTGGCGGTCACCGGGCACTGGTCCTGGGACGCGCTGGTGCTCGGTCTCGCGGTGGGCGTCTGGATCGGCGGCTTCGACCTGATCTTCGGCTGCCAGGACGTCGCCGCCGACCGCGCCGACGGCGTCCGCTCGGTCCCGGCCCGCTTCGGCGTCGACGCGGCGCTGCGCGGCGCCCGCGCGGCGCACCTGGTGACCGTGCTGCTGCTCGGCTGGTACGCGGTGCTGACCAGCGCGGGCTGGGCCTTCTGGATGGGCCTGGCGGTGGTCGGCGTGGCCTTCGTCTACGAGCACTCGATCGTCAAGCCCGGCGACCTGTCCCGGCTCAACCGGGCCTTCTTCCAGGTCAACGGCTTCGTCGGGATCTCCCTCTTCGCCTTCGCGCTGCTCGACCTGGTCCTGCGGGGCCTGGGTGGCTGAGGCGGGCCGGCGGCCGTGGGTGGTGGGGGTTTCCGGGGCTTCGGGGACGCCCTACGCGGCGGCGGTGGTGCGGGGGTTGCTGGCTGCGGGGGAGGCGGTGGACCTGGTGGTGAGCCGGGCGGCGCGGCTGACCGTGCTGGACGAGACCGGGATCTCCTTCCGGGACGGGCACTGGCGCGAGGACCTGCGGGACTGGCTGGAGCGCCCGGTGGACGCGGGCCCACCGGAGCCGGTGGAGCTGGACGCGGTGCGCTACTGGGCGGCCGGGGACCTGGCGGCCGGTCCGTCCAGCGGCTCCTACCCGGCCAAGGGGATGCTGGTGGTGCCGTGCAGCACCGCCTCGGTCGCCGGGATCGCGCTGGGGCTCTCCAAGGACCTGCTGCAACGGGCCGCGAGCGTCACCCTGAAGGAGCGCCGGACGCTGGTGGTCTGCGTCCGGGAGACCCCCCTGAGCGGGCAGACGCTGCGCCAGCTGGTGGCCCTGGACGAGGCCGGAGCGGTGGTGCTGCCCGCCGCCCCGGGGTTCTACGCGGGTACCCGCAGCGCCCAGCAGCTGGTGGACTTCGTGGCCGGGCGGGTGCTGGACGCGGCGGGTGTGCCGCACCGGCTGTACCGGCGCTGGGCCGGTGAGCTGGGCAACGGCCGGGTGGAGTGAGGCAGGTCACGCCGGGGCAGGTATCGTCATTGGGATGGCAGGGCCGACAGCTCGGGAGTCTTCGATTCCGGATAATGTCGGTGGGTTCCCCAACGATCGGAAGGCCCGGGTTTTTCACATGGACGCCGTGGACAGGCAGCTCATCCAGGCACTGCGCGAGAACGGCCGCGCCTCCTACGCGGAGCTGGGGCGGCTGGTCGGGCTGTCCGGACCCAGCGTCACCGACCGGATCAACCGGCTGGAGCAGGCCGGGATCATCACCGGCTACCGGGCGACGGTCAACCCGGCCTCGCTCGGCCTCGGGGTGACCGCGCTGATCGGCATCCAGCTCTCCGACGCCGCCGACCACGACGACGTCGCGCACCGGCTGCACGACCTGAGCGAGGTCGAGGACTGCTGGTTCATCGCGGGCGACGACTCGTACATGCTGAAGGTCCGGATGCCGGACGTGGACGGCCTCGAATCGATCGTCAAGCGGCTCTCCGGCACCAAGGGCGTGGCCCGGACCAGGACCACCGTGGTGCTCTCCACCAAGTGGGAGAACCGGGCGACCGAGCTCCCCGACACCGATGTGCTGACCGACCGGAAGGCGTAGCCGCCGTGGCCCTGGTGACCCTGGACGACCTGCGCGACGCGCAGAAGCGGATCGCGGGCGTCGCGGTGCGCACCCCCCTGCTGCCCTGCCCCTGGGCGACGACCGACGGCCGGACGCTGCACCTGAAGCCGGAGAACCTGCAACCGACCGGGGCGTTCAAGATCCGCGGCGCCTACAACCGGCTCTCGGTGCTCACCGGGGCCGAGCGGGCGCGCGGCGTGGTGGCCCAGTCCAGCGGCAACCACGCCCAGGCGGTGGCTTACGCGGCACGGGAGTTGGGCATCCGCGCGGTGATCGTGATGCCGGACACCTCGCCCGCGGTGAAGGTGGAGAACACCCGCTCCTTCGGCGCCGAGGTGCTGCTGGTGCCGATGGAGGAGCGGGACACCACGCCCGCCCGGCTCGCCGCCGAGCACGGCTACCTGTGGGTGCCGCCCTACGACGACCCGTGGATCATCGCCGGGCAGGGCACCACCGGTCTGGAGATCGCCGAGGACGCCACCGCGCTGGACCTGGACCTGCGCACGGTGCTGGTGCCGGTCAGTGGCGGCGGGCTGATCAGCGGGGTCGCCGCGGCGCTGAAGCTGACCATGCCCGGGGTGCGGGTGATCGGCGTCGAGCCGGAGCTCGCCGGTGACGCGGCGGCCAGCCTGCGCAGCGGCGAGCGGCAGGTGTGGCCGTTCGCCGACACCCACCGCACCATCGCCGACGGGCTGCGCACCAACGCGCTCGGGCTGCTGCCCTGGGAGCACGTGCGGGCGTACGTGGACGACATCGTCACCGTCACCGAGGACGAGATCCGGGCGGCGGTCGCGGTGCTGGCCCGGCGCGGCCGGATCGTCGCCGAGCCCTCCGGCGCGGTGACCACCGCCGCCTACCTCTACCGCGCCGACCTGCTGCCGCCCGGCCGCAGCGTGGCGGCGGTGGTCAGCGGGGGCAATGTGGAACCGTCGTTGCTGGCCGAGCTGCTGGCGGTGTGACCGCCGGTCGGGTGCGGTCCGGCCCGACCGGGGGGCGTAGGCTCAGGAACGTTGTGGCAGGCAGGGAAAGGGTTGAGGGCATGGACGCAGGGCTCAAGCGGGAGCTGGAGGCGAAGGTCTACGCCGGGGAGCGGCTGTCCCGCGAGGACGGTGTCGCCCTCTACGAGACGGACGACCTGGCCTGGCTCGGCGGGCTGGCGCACCACGTGCGGACGAAGAAGAACGGCGACGTCGTCCACTTCAACGTCAACCGCCACCTCAACATGACCAACGTCTGCAGCGCGTCCTGCGCGTACTGCTCGTTCCAGCGCAAGCCGGGCGAGAAGGACGCGTACACGATGCGGATCGAGGAGGCCGTGCGGCTGGCCAAGGCGATGGAGAACGACCAGCTGACCGAGCTGCACATCGTCAACGGCCTGCACCCGACCCTCCCCTGGCGCTACTACCCGCGCAGCCTGCGGGAGTTGAAGAAGGCGCTGCCGGACGTGGCGCTGAAGTGCTTCACCGCCACCGAGATCCACTGGTTCGAGAAGATCTCCGGCCTGTCCGCGAGCGAGATCCTGGACGAGCTGATCGACGCCGGTCTGGAGTCGCTGACCGGCGGTGGCGCGGAGATCTTCGACTGGGAGGTCCGGCAGCACATCGTCGACCACGACACCCACTGGGAGGACTGGTCGCGGATCCACCGGCTGGCCCACAGCAAGGGCCTGAAGACCCCCGCGACCATGCTCTACGGGCACATCGAGGAGCCCCGGCACCGGGTCGACCACGTGCTGCGGCTGCGCGAGCTCCAGGACGAGACCGGCGGCTTCCAGGTCTTCATCCCGCTGCGCTACCAGCACGACTTCCACGACTCCAAGGACGGGATCATCCGCAACCGGCTCCAGGCCAGGACCACCATGGCCACCGGCGCGGACATGATCAAGACCTTCGCGGTCTCCCGGCTGCTGTTCGACAACGTCCCGCACGTCAAGGTGTTCTGGGTGATGCACGGCCTGGACGGCGCGCAGCTGATGCTGAACCACGGCGCGGACGACATGGACGGCTCGGTGGTCGAGTACAAGATCACCCACGACGCGGACGGCTTCGGCACCCCGAACAAGCTGAGCCGCGAGGACCTGCTGGAGCTGATCCGCGACGCCGGGTTCCGCCCGGTGGAGCGCAACACCCGGTACGAGACCATCCGCGAGTACGACGGCCCGGTCGCCGACCGGCGGGAGAGCCCGCAGCTGATGCGGTTCTGAGGACCCGCGCCCGGGTTGTCGGCGGCAGGGTTTGTCGGCGGCAGGGTTTAGTGTCGGCTCCATGCCCCTGGACTTCACTGTGGACCCGGAGCTCACCGCTGAGCTCCGGGCCGAGATCATCGACCTCTGGACGGACGTCTCCAACGCCGGCGGCGCGGTCGGTTTCGTCCCGCCGGTGACCGCCGAACTGGTGCGGCCGACGGCCGAGAAGCAGTTCGCGGGCGTCGCCGAGGGCCTGGACGTGCTGCTCGTCGGCCGCGAGCGGCCCGGCGGCCGACTCGCCGCCGTGCTGTTCTTCGAGGACCAGCGGTTCAACCTGATGACCCACTGGCGGATGCTGAAACGGGTGATGGTCGCCACCGACGCCCAGGGCCGCGGGTACGGTCGGGAACTGCTGGCGGAGGCCGAGCGGCTGGCCCGGGGCTGGGGCCTGAGCGGGCTGCGGCTGACCCTGCGCGGCGGCAACGGGCTGGAGGACTTCTACGGCCGCAGCGGCTACAAGGAGGTCGGCCGGGTGCCCGGCGCGATCCGGACCGCCCCGGGTGTGGAGCACGACGACGTCACCATGTGGCTCGAACTCCGCTGACCTGCCCGACTCGGCCGCCGGGCACCCTCGGTGAAGATCTCCGGGCCCGGCGTGCTGTACTGGACGAGTCGGAACTCGGGAAAGAGAAGATCGCGCCGTGAGCAAGTCACACGCCACCCTCCGCTACACCTCCATGCGGACCAGCATCTTCGGTGCCTGCTTTGTCATCGCGCTGGTGCTCGCCCACTTCCGGATCCTGCCGGTGACCGCCGGGGCGTCCGGGGTCTTCCTGCTGCTGCTGCTCGCCGGGATCGTCTCCGCGCCGCTCAGCTACGTGGTGCTCAGCAGGCAGCGCGACGCCATGTCGGCGCAGATCACCACCGGGATCGAGCAGCGCCAGGCGCGGCCCCGGAGCATGAAGTCCCGCTTCGCGGCGCAGGCCGCCGAGGAGGACGCCATAGACGACGCGGTCCGCTCGCAGCAGGCCTGAGCGCCCGCCGGGCCGACGTCCGGGCCGACGCCCGGGCCGACGTCCGGGCTGCCCCGGGACGCTCCCGGGCCCGACCCCGGCCCGGCGTCGGGCCCGGAGGAGCGGCGGGTACGCTCGGGGTGTGAACCCGAAGACCCGCACCAGGATCGTCAGCGGCGCGCTCGTGCTGCTGCTGCTTGCCGTGGTGGTCAGCGCCATCGCCCACTGACCGCCCCCGATCGACCGAGGGCCCCGCCGGTACTGGTCTCCCAGTACCGGCGGGGCCCTCGACTGTTCGCGGAGCCGTCGGCCCTCGGCGGAGCCGTTCGGCTCAGAGGTGGTCGATCACGTAGTCGATGCAGGCGGTCAGCGCCTCGACGTCGGACGGGTCCACCGCCGGGAACATCGCCACCCGCAGCTGGTTGCGGCCCAGCTTGCGGTACGGCTCGGTGTCGACGATGCCGTTGGCCCGCAGGGCCTTGGCGACCGCCGCCGCGTCGATCGTGTCGCTGAAGTCGATGGTGCCGATGACCTGCGAGCGCTCGGCCGGCTCGGCGACGAACGGCGAGGCGTAGCCGGACTTCTCGGCCCAGCTGTACAGCCGGGAGGAGGAGTCGGCGGTCCGCGCCACCGACCAGTCGAGGCCGCCGTTGCCGTTCAGCCAGTCCAGCTGCTCGGCGAGCAGGAACAGGGTGGCCAGCGACGGGGTGTTGTACGTCTGGTCCTTCGACGAGTTGTCGATCGCCGTCGGCAGGTCGAAGAACGGCGGGATGTACCGGCCGGAGGCGGCGATCTCGGCCGCCCGGGCCAGCGCGGCGGGGGAGAAGACGCCGATCCACAGGCCGCCGTCGGAGGCGAAGCACTTCTGCGGGGCGAAGTAGTAGACGTCGGCCTCGGTGATGTCGACCGGCAGGCCGCCCGCGCCGGAGGTGGCGTCCACCAGGACCAGCGCGCCCTCGTCCGCCCCGGCCACGCGCCGGATCGGCATGGCGACACCGGTGGAGGTCTCGTTGTGGGTGAGCGCGTACACGTCCACCCCGGCCTCGGCGACCGGCAGCGGGTGGGTGCCGGGCTCCGACTTGACCACCGACGGGTCGGCCAGCCAGGGCGCCGCCTTGATGGAGGAGGCGAACTTGGACGAGAACTCGCCGAAGCTCAGGTGCTGGGACTTCTCCCGCACCAGGCCGAAGGCGGCGATGTCCCAGAAGGCGGTGGAGCCGCCGTTGCCGAGCACCACCTCGTACCCCTCGGGGAGGGAGAAGAGGCTGCTCACACCCTCACGCACGCGCTTGACCAGGTTCTTGACCGGGGCTTGGCGGTGGGAGGTGCCGAGGAGGGAGGTGCCAGTCGCGGCGAGGGCGGCAAGCGCCTCGGGACGCACCTTTGACGGGCCTGCGCCGAAACGGCCGTCAACGGGCCTGATGTCAGCGGGGATCTGGATCTGAGCCACGACCGCAGCCTAGTCGCTGCCGCGAGGCCGGATGAGCCGGGTCCGGCGATTGAGACACCTTCGAGTGAGGGCGCCCCGGGTCGGTGGCGCACACGGGTGAAGCGGTGACCGCCCGGGTCACGGGGAACCGCGCGACCGGTCGGCCACGCGGGTGCGTGGCCGGTGGTGCGGGTTCCCCTGCCCCGGGGCAGTCCTCGTTCCCGAAGGGCGTTCCCGAAGGGCGTCCTCGAAGGGCGTTCCCGAAGGGGTTCAGCGGGCGATGTCGTCGAAGCCGTCGACGTCGCGCGGGCTGCGCGAGGCGGGGCCGATGTAGCGGGCGGCCGGGCGGACCAGGCGGCCGGTGCGCTTCTGCTCCAGGATGTGCGCGCTCCACCCGGCGGTGCGGGCGCAGGTGAACATCGAGGTGAACATGTGCGCCGGGACCTGGGCGAAGTCCAGCATGATCGCGGCCCAGAACTCCACGTTGGTGGCCAGCACCCGGTCGGGGCGGCGGGCGTGCAGCTCCTCCAGGGCGGCCTTCTCCAGGGCGGCGGCGACCTCGTAGCGGGGGGCGCCCAGCTCCTGCGCGGTCCGGCGCAGCACGCGGGCGCGCGGGTCCTCGGCACGGTAGACGCGGTGGCCGAAGCCCATCAGCCGCTCGCCGCTGTCCAGCGTCTTGCGGACGTAGGCGCCGGCGTCGCCGGTGCGCTCGATCTCCTCGATCATGCCGAGCACGCGCGAGGGCGCGCCGCCGTGCAGCGGGCCGGACATCGCGCCGACCGCGCCGGAGAGCGCGGCGGCGACGTCGGCGCCGGTGGAGGCGATCACCCGGGCGGTGAAGGTGGAGGCGTTCATGCCGTGCTCGGCGGCGGAGGTCCAGTAGGCGTCGATGGCCTGGACGTGCTTGGGGTCGGGCTCGCCGCGCCAGCGGATCATGAACCGCTCGACGATGGTCTCGGCCTTGTCGATCTCGCTCTGCGGGACCATCGGCAGACCCTGGCCGCGCGCGGACTGCGCCACGTAGGACAGCGCCATCACGGCCGCCCGGGCGAGGTCGTCGCGGGCCTGCTCGGGGCTGATGTCCAGCAGCGGCTTCAGGCCCCAGGCCGGTGCCAGCATGGCCAGCGCGGACTGCACGTCGACCCGGATGTCGCCGGAGTGGATCGGCAGCGGGAAGGGCTCGGCGGCGGGCAGACCGGGGTTGAACTTGCCGTCGACCAGCAGGCCCCAGACGTTCCCGAAGGACACGTGGCCGACCAGTTCCTCGATGTCGACGCCACGGTACCGGAGCGAGCCGCCGTCCTTGTCGGGCTCGGCGATCTCACTCTCGAACGCTACGACTCCTTCGAGTCCGGGGACAAAGTCGGACATAAAGGCGGCTCCTCTGGTCGACGTCGGTGACTGGGGTGTGGCCAAGTCGTCGGTCGTGGCTGCAAGCTCCGCGCGGTCGCGCGGCGCACGGTGGCGCGGATGGTGGTGCGGTCAGCGTGTGGCACGCAGTGTCAGGGTGGCAGGCACTGGGTGCATTGCGCCAGAGCCCGAGACGGTGATCCGCCGCACGACCTCGTCCCGGCGCGAGGGCCACCTTATCTCTTGATGTCGAGATTTCATCAGGCGGAAGCCGGGTGGATGCGGATCGGCCGAGGTCGGGGCCGTTATGCGGGCGATTTCGGACAAAGCGCCGCGCTCCGCCAGGTGTCACCGAGCGGCCCGTCCGGCAGTGGATGATGGGGGTGTGCACTCACCGGAACACGCCCCTGCCGCGCTTTCCGCGCCCGCGACCCGTCCCGAACTGGCCGCGCCCCCGATCGACGTGGCGGGTATGCGCCGCCACTACACCGCCGCCGGACTGGCCGAGGCCGACCTCGCCGAGGACCCGATGGACCAGTTCGGCCACTGGATGGCCGAGGCGGCCGGGGCCGGGGTGGACGAGGCGAACGCGATGGTGGTCTCCACCGTCGACCAGCGGGGCCAGCCGAGCGCCAGGACCGTCCTGCTCAAGGGCTACGACCGGCGCGGCTTCGTCTTCTACAGCAACTACGGCTCGCGCAAGGGCGCCGAGCTGGCGGCGAACCCGAAGGTGTCGCTGCTGTTCCTGTGGCACCCGCTGGCCCGCCAGGTGATCGTCACCGGCGTGGCCGAACGGGTCCCGGCGGCGGAGACCGAGGCGTACTTCCGCAGCCGCCCGCACGGCTCGCAGCTGGGGGCCTGGGCCAGCGAGCAGTCCCGGCCGGTGGACGACCGGGGCGAGCTGGAGCAGCGCTACGCCGAGCTGGAGCGCCGCTACCCGCCGGGGGAGCCGGTGCCGGTGCCGCCGTTCTGGGGCGGCTACCGGGTCACCCCGACCACGGTGGAGTTCTGGCAGGGCCGGGCGAACCGGCTGCACGACCGGCTGCGCTACCGGCGCACGGCGCCGGGCGCCGGGTGGCAGACGGTCCGGCTCCAACCCTGACCCGGAGCCGGTGGTCGCACCGGATGCCCACCGGGCCGAGAAGGCCGAGAAAGGGGACAGCCCCCGGGCTGCTTCCCGTCCGCGTGGGACGGGCGCCGGAGGACGGCCGGCGAGCCCGGGGGCCGGGTGGCTGCTGTTGGATTACCACACAGTCCAAGGTTCTGCTGGGCTGCTAGGAAGCAGCCACCTCACTGGTCCCAGAGAAACTCATACTCCGGATCACCTCCTTTCGAGTGTGCGGCAACTGTAAGCACCGCACACCCCGAGGGGCAACGGTATTTATTCGGCCTCCCCCTACGGGGGATTTTTGGTGGAAAGGGGTGTATCCACCGGGGCGGGCGAGTTGAATGTCCCATGGTTCGAAGCCCACCCGGTTCGTAGACCGCCAGGGGAGGTGCGCGGAGTGGACGCCCAAGGACCGGTACTGCGTGTCGACGCGGACGCCAGGCTGCTCGCCGCCCTGCTGGACGGCATGGAGGTCGGGTTCGCCGCGATGGACGGCGACGGCGTGCTCACCCACTGGAACCGCGAGGCGACCCGGCTGCTCGGCTGGAGCGCGGCCGAGGCCGTGGGCCGCAGCGGGCTGGACGGCTGGGCGCTGCGCCCCGGCGACGCCGACGACGTCCGGATCCGGCTGCTGGCCGGACAGGCGGACGTGCCCGCCGCACCCGGCGCGGCCCCGGTCGGCCGGGTGCACGAGTTCGCGCTGCTGACCAGGGACGGCCGCCGGGTGCTGGTGCGCGCCCAGGCGCACCCGGTGGCGGCCGTCGACGGCCGCCCGCTCGGCCTCTACTTCGCCTTCTCCGAGGCCGGGGCGCAGGTCGAGCTGGAGCGCTCACTGGGCCTGGCCGAGGCCATGCTGGACGAGGCCCCGACCGGTGTGGTGCTGGTCGACGCGGACCTGCGCCCGGCCGCCGTCGGCGAGTCCGCCGCGCGCTGGCTGGACTGCGACCGCGGCGCCCTGCTCGGACACCCGCTGGGGGAGGTCCTGGGTGACGGCGTGCAGGAGCTGGAGGCCGCGCTGCAACACGTGCTGGCCACCGGGAAGCCGCTCAGCGGGGTCAAGCTGTGGGCCGCGCTGCGGGCCGATCCGGGCCGCCGCCGCTGCTGGCGCAGCGAGTTCGTCCGGCTCGGCTCGCCGCTGGGGGAGGAGCCGGTGCCGCTCGGGGTGGCCTGGTTCTTCGAGGACGTCACCCTGCACGAGCAGGCCGAGCAGGAGGGCACGGTGCTGCGCTTCCGCGCCTCGCAGCTGCGCCGCGCCGGGCAGGCGGCGGCGGAGTGCGAGGACCCGATGGACGGCGCGGTCGGCTACCTGGACTTCGTCCTCGCCGGGTTCGCCGACCACGCGCTGCTGGACCTGGCCGAGCCGACCGCCGCGGGCGCCCCGGACGGCCCCGGGTCCGGCCTGATCCGGGCGGCGGTGTCGCCGGTCGGCGGCCTCGGCCAGGATCCGGCGCTGGAGCCCACCGGCATACCGGCCCGCTACGGCGAGGTGCACCCGGCGCGGCGGGCGCTGGAGCAGGCCGGGACGGTCGTGCTGTCCGACACCGGGCTCCCGCCGCAGCCGGAGTGGGCGGCGCTGCGCCGCTGGCCGACCGGGACGGTGCACGGCCTGTGCACGGCGCTGCGCAGCCGGGGCCGGACGGTCGGCGTGCTGACCTTCCTGCGCGGCCCGGGCCGCCAGCGCTTCGACCGGGCCGACACCGCCTACGCCGAGGACATCGCCGCCCGGGTGGCCGCCGCGGTCGACCTGGCTCAGCGGGCGTAGTCCGGCGGGTGCGGCTCAGAAGGTGTAGAAGACCCGCTCCCTGTGGTCGGACATCAGCTTGGCGTTCCAGGCCAGGCCGCCGTCGACGTTGCCGGAGCGGAACAGCGGCGGGGCCAGGCCCTCCCCGGCCAGCTTGCCGACGGCGGCGGCCACCACCGACTGCATCAGCGCGACGGTGGTGATCGTGGACACCGGGCCGAAGGTGGTGTCCGCGCCGGGCGCGGTCAGCTCGCCGTCGCCGACCGCGATCTTGTTGTCCAGCACGATGTCGCAGTGGTCCTTGAGGAAGGTCCCCGAGGGGTGGCCCGAGGTCACCGCCGAGGGGTACGCCAGCGAGGTCACCCCGACCACGGTCAGGCCGCGCTGCCGGGCGTGCACGGCCAGCTCCACCGGCATCACCTGGCGTCCGGAGAGCGAGATCAGGAACAGCAGGTCGCCGCTGCGGGCCGGGCTGGCGTCCAGCACGGTCGGGGCCAGGCCGCTCACCCGCTCCAGGGCGCTGCCCAGGTGCACCGGGACCAGGTCCACGCCGGTGACGCCGGGGACGGCCAGCAGGTTCATCAGCACCAGCCCGCCGGCGCGGTAGACGACGTCCTGGGCGGCGAGCGAGGAGTGCCCGGCCCCGAAGGCGAAGATCCGGCCGCCCTCGGTCACCGTCCGGGCCAGTGCCTCGGCCGCGAGCTCGATGTTCTCGGCCTCCTCGTCGCGGACCCGCGCCAGCAGGGAGATCGCCGCGTCGATGTACTGCCCGGCCAGATCGCTCATCGGTGGGTGCGCTCGCTTTCGGAGTCGTACGGCTGTGGGATGGTTGGTACGGAGCCGGTGAACGGCCTTCGGCGCCGTCCACCGGAGGCACGGTCCCTGCCTGGACGGCCGCTGTCAACAGTGCCTCGGGCCACAACAGCCGGATTGTCAGTGCGATGCGTCAGACTGGCAGGGCGACGACGCAGGACGACGAGGAACGGAGCCCGCGGCGATGTCAGGTCACCTGATCGATACAACTGAGATGTACCTGCGCACCATCTTCGAGCTGGAGGAGGAGGGCGTGATGCCCATGCGCGCCCGCATCGCGGAGCGCCTGGAGCAGAGCGGCCCCACCGTGAGCCAGACGGTGGCGCGGATGGAGCGCGACGGCCTGCTCCAGGTCGCCGACGACCGCCACCTGGAGCTCACCGAGGCCGGGCGGCAGCTGGCCACCAGGGTCATGCGCAAACACCGCATCGCCGAGTGCCTGCTGGTCGACGTCATCGGCCTGGAGTGGGAGCAGGTCCACGCCGAGGCCTGCCGCTGGGAGCACGTGATGAGCGAGGCGGTGGAGCGCCGGGTACTGGAGCTGCTGCGGCATCCGACCGAGTCCCCGTACGGCAACCCGATCCCCGGTCTGGAGGAGCTCGGGGACGTCCCCGGCGCCGGTGGCGACGAGGTCGTGGTCAGCCTGGACGGGCTGGCGCCCGGCCTTGAGGGGCGGAACGTGGTGGTGCGGCGGATCGGCGAGCCGATCCAGACCGACGCGCAGACCATGTACACGCTGCGCCGGGCCGGGGTGCAGCCGGGCGCGGTGGTCAACGTCACGGCGGCGCCGGGCGGCGTGCTGGTGAGCAGCGGTGGCGAGGCCGCCGAGCTGGACAGCGAGATCGCGGCACACGTCTTCGTCGCGACCACCTGACCGACCCGCACCGCCCGACTCGCGCGCCGCGTCCGTCCGGTCGTCGAGATGGCGGCCGGGTGTGGACCGGCTCTTTTCCCCGAGCGCCGATCCACATCCGTCCCCCGTCCGCTGCCTGCCTCCCGGCGGGCGTCTTCCCCTCGAACCCCTCCGAGCCCCCTCGAACCCCCCCCGACCCCCCGGTCCCCCCGATCGGTCCCCCCGGTCCCCCGGCTTCCCCTCCGGGGGTTCGACGCGCTGCTCTCCCTTCGTGCCGTGCCGTGGACGCTTACGTCCGGATTTCTCCCCTCGGCAGCGGCGGGCAATCCTTGAGCGCTGTCACTCGAACGTGGGGCTTTTCCACTCGTCCGCGCGGGTAGCGATGATCTTCCGGGCTCCGGTCGGAAGTCGGGGCGGGCCGCGGGGGACTGCCGGGCGGTCCTACTGCGCGGAGGCAGACAGGGGAGCCTCACGGCCGCAGGCGTAGGCGATGGGGTTGATCAACTCGGTGGCCTCCGGCAGCCAGCGGTTCATGCTGTTGGGCTCCCGCGCCCACTGGGCGTAGCCGAGGGTGCCGACCCGGGTCGGTGGCGCGATCAGCCAGTCCCCCTCGCCGTGGCCGACCAGGTCCAGCCGACCGGGGCCCCAGCCGAGCCGGCGCAGGATGTCCGGCAGCTTCGGCAGTGAGCCGGGCAGCACCAGGAACACCAGCCGCCGACCGCGCCCCGCCCCGCCGGCGGAGTCCCCGGGGACGGCCAGCACCGGGCCGAGCTCCAGGCCCATCCGCTCCATCCGGGCCAGCGCCAGGCAGCCCGCGATCTCCGGTACGTCGATGGCGTCGAAGGTGCGGCCGGTCGGCAGCAGCACCGAGGCGAGCGGGTTCTCCGTCCACCAGCGGCGGACCACGCCGGGACCGGCGCTGGCCTTGCGGGACCAGTCGCCGGAGGTCGGGTGCGCGCCGGGGGCGGGGCAGGCGTGGTCGCCGCAGGAGCAGCGTACGAAGCCGTCCTCCTCGATCAGCCAGGCGCCCGGCGCGACCTCCCAGTGCCGTTCCTCGGCGTACCGCACAGCGGCGTCGACAAGCAGGTCACGAGCGGCTTGCTGCGCCGGTCCAGCCGACCGGGGGGCTCCCAGGGTGTCTTCCACGCCGTGCACAACTGGCAGCGGCGTGGCGGGTTACGGGTGATCGGCAAGAATCGGCCACGGGGGGCGCGTCGATGCACGTACGGGGGCGCACATGGGGTGGCGGACCGTGGCGCGGGTATCTCTTCCCAGGGGCGGATCGCTACCCTGAACAGATTGTCTCAATTGCCATGACATTAAGAGAGATTCACGTATCGGTGACCTGCTCTCCACTGACGTCGGGCACGTTCAAGGGGGAGGCATCCTCATGGCCGCCAGACCGCTGGTCGCACGACAGCCCAACGAACGGCTCCAATCGCTGATCCAAGAGGCCGGGTGCTCCAATGCGGGGTTGGCCCGCAGGGTCAACCTCTGCGGGGGTGAGCACGGTCTCGACCTGCGCTACGACAAGACCTCGGTGGCCCGCTGGCTGCGCGGCCAGCAACCCCGGGGCCAGGCACCGGCGGTGATCGCCGAGGCCATCGGACGGAAACTGGGGCGCTCGGTCAGCGTCGACGAGATCGGCATGGCCGACGGGAAGAACACCTCGTCCAGCATCGGCCTGCACTTCTCGCCGAGCCTGGCCGGGGCGGTCGAGCAGGTGTGCGAACTATGGCGCAGCGACGTCGGTCGCCGCGATTTCCTCAACGGCGCGTCCGTGGCCGCCTCCGCGCTGGTGGAACCCAGCCGGGACTGGCTGATCACCGGCACCGACCCGCTGGTGGCCCGCAGCGGCGGCCCCAGGGTCGGCCCGGCCGACGTCGAGGCGGTGCACGCGACCACGCAGATGCTGGTGGAGCTGGACCACCGCTTCGGCAGCGGCCATGTGCGCCCGGTGGTGGTGCACTACCTGAACAGCGTGGTGTCCGGACTGCTGGCCGGTTCCTACCGGGAGGACACCGGACGCCGGTTGTTCGCGGCGGTGGCCCGACTCACCGAGCTGGCCGGGTACATGGCGATCGACACCGGCCAACCGGGCCTGGCCCAGCGCTACTACATCCAGGCGCTGCGGCTGGCCCAGGCGGCGGGGGACCGGGCCTACGGGGCCTATGTGCTGGCGGCCTCGATGAGCCACCTGGCGGCGAACCTGGGGAACCCCCGGGAGATCGCCCAACTCGCCCGTGCCGCACAGGAGGGCGCCCGGGGCGCGGCCACCCCCACGGCCATGTCGCTGTTCTACGTGGCCGAGGCGCGCGGACACGCGCTGCTGGGCGACGTCCGCTCCTGCGAGACGGTGGCCGGGCGGGCGGCCGAGGCGATGGAGCACAGCCGCCCGGAGGAGGACCCGGACTGGATCGGGCACTTCGACCGGGCCTACCTGGCCGACGAACTCGCGCACTGCCACCGGGACCTGGAGCAGCCGATGCAGTCCGCCCGCTACGCCGAGGAGGCGTTGAAGACGCATCCGGAGACGCGGGTGCGGCGGCGTGCGGTGGACCTGGTGCTGCTGGCGACCGCCCAGTTGCAGCTGCACGACCTCGACCAGGCCTGCGATACCGGGGCGCGCGCGGTCGAGTTGATGTCGGGTCTGCGGTCGGCGCGCGGCGCGGAGTACCTGGACGACTTCCGGCGGCGGCTTGAGCCCTACCGCGAGCAGCGGGCGGTAAGAGAGTTCCAGGCAAGGACGTTGGCGGAGGCGGCGGCCTGAAGCTGTGACCGGCCCGGTCGTTGACACGGGCCGGTGCACATGACGAGCGGAGGACAACAATCCGGTAGGTTCGTGGTCACCCTTAAGGATGAACCGGTAGCGTGGGATGCTGTTCTGACCAGTGGTCCCGCGTCCGCGGGGGCAGTGCGCCCATGCCGGGCGAAGTGAGGAATCGCGTTGAACCACCGCCGCCCCAACTTCGACGAGTTGACCCCGGACGACCTGTTCCGCCCTGAGCCCATGGACGGCAGCCGCACCGGTGGGACGATCGCGGGCGAGGTGCTCTACTCCTCCCGCGAGCCGATCCCGCCGAACCGGCCGGAGATCAGCCCGGCGCAGCAGACGCAGATGCTGCCGCAGCCCTGGGACGGGCAGCAGCCGCCACAGCAGCCGAGCGGCCAACCGGAGTACTTCGGCGACGCCACCGGCGTCGGCCCGGCGCCCGGCGCGATGGGCCCCGGTCCGATGGGCCCCGGCGCGATGGGCGGCGGGACGCGGCCGGACGGCGGGGAGGCCTCCACCCAGTTCCTGCCGCCGTTCCCGGCCGCGCCGGTCGACCGGTCCGGCCCGACCACGGTCGGCCAGTGGCAGCCGCAACCCCAGCCCGGCTACGGCGGCGGCTACCAGCAGCAGCCCGGCTACGACGGCGGGTACCAGGAGCAGCCCGGCTACGAGCAGGGCTATGACCAGGGCTACCAGCCCGGCTACGCCGAACCGCAGCCGTACCCGCAGCCGGCGCAGCCCTCCTACGGCCAGCAGGTTCCGTACGGGCAGCCGACGCAGTCCGGCTACGACCGGCAGCCGCCGTACGGGCAGCAGGCCGGGGCCGGCTACCCGGGCGGCGGCTACTCCGGCGGCGGGACCGGCGCGGGCGGGCCCGGTGGCGCGGGCGGCGGTCGCGGCGGGCGGCGGTTCTCCAACCGGGCGATCGCGATAGCCGCGATCGCGGTCTGCGCGGTGCTCGGGGTCGGCGCGGCGGCCCTGGCCGCCGGTGGCGGCAGCGGGTCCGGCACCGCCGCCGCGGCCGCGTCCAGCAGCAGCACGCCCTCGGCCTCGGCCGGGGCCGTCGGCGAGAGCACGGTGCAGGCGCAGGCGCTCTCCGACCTGCTGGCGACCGCGGCCAACGGCCGCTCCGCGGTGATCGCGGCGGTCGGCAACGTCGACGGCTGCCGGAGCCTCAGCCAGTCGCAGAAGGACCTGACCACGGCGGCCGGGCTGCGCCAGCAGCTGATCCAGCAGCTGGCGCTGCTCCAGACCGACCAGCTCAGCCACGGCACCGAGCTGGTCGCCGAGCTGCGCCGGGGCTGGCAGGCCTCGGCCGACGCGGACACCCACTACGCGGCCTGGGCCGGGCAGTCCGCCGCCAGCTGCGCGCACACCCACAAGCCGGTCTCCGGCGGCGAGCTCGCCCAGGGCGACGCGGCCAGTGGTACGGCGAGCGAGGCGAAGGCCAAGGCGTCCAAGCTGTGGGACGCGATCGCGGCGGCGACCGGGATGCCCAAGCGGTCCGGCAGCCAGCTGTGACCCGGCGGCGGGAGCGGCGCTCAGCCGGTTCGGTGGCGAACGTATGATCGACCACCGTGCAGGATTCACGGAGCGGTTCGCAGCAGGGTTCCTCCAGGACTTCTCGAACGGGCACCCGTTCCGTCAGCATGGGCGCTATGCCGCTCACTGACATTCCCTGGTGGCGCTGGCGGGCCCGGGTCCGCTCAGCCCTGCACATGCTCGGCGACCCCGCGTTCCAGCAGGAGTGCTGGGTCCTCGGCCGCGACGGGTACGGCGACGTCACCGACGCCGTGTACCGCCTGGTCGAGGACACCTGGCTGGACCGCTGGTCCGCCGAGAAGTACGTCGGCTCGATATTCCGGGACGCCGCCGAGGCCGCGCTGGTGGACACGGCGGTGCTGCGGGTGCTGCGGATCCTGCACCAGGTCGGCCCGGACGCGCCGATCAGCGCCTACCTCCAGCACCACGCCTGGCCGGAGGCCGTCCGGGCCTGCCGGGACGCGCACGCGCTGCTCTCGGCCAACGACGGCGAGGACCCGGACCTGCCGCCGCGCTCGCTCGCGGTGCTGGGAATCCTGCTGCGCACCAGCGCGTGAGACGGCCCGGCCGGTGCCGCCGTCCTGTGGCACCCTGGACCCTCTGACGAGCGAGAACCGCGCGAGAGGACATCCCGGTGGCAGAGCAGCAGCCCGGCACGGACCAGTACGTATTGACTCTCTCCTGCCCCGACAAGCAGGGCATCGTGCACGCGGTGTCCAGCTACCTGTTCCGTACCGGCTGCAACATCGTCGACAGCCAGCAGTTCGGCGACCGCGACTCGGGCCTGTTCTTCATGCGGGTGCACTTCTCGGCGGAGGCGCCGGTCACCCAGGAGAAGCTGCACGCGAGCTTCGCGGCGACCGGTGACGCCTTCCGGATGGACTGGCAGATCCACCCCAGCGCGCACCGCACCCGGGTGCTGCTGCTGGTCAGCAAGTTCGGCCACTGCCTGAACGACCTGCTGTTCCGGGCGGGCAGCGGGGCGCTGCCGGTGGAGGTCGTCGGCGTGGTCTCCAACCACACCGACTTCCAGGAGCTGGCCGCCTCGTACCACGTGCCGTTCCACCACATCCCGGTGACCGCCGACACCAAGCCCGAGGCCGAGGCGGCGCTGCTGGAGCTGGTCGACCAGGAGCGGGTGGACCTGGTGGTGCTGGCCCGCTACATGCAGGTGCTCTCGGACGACCTGTGCAAGGCGCTCACCGGCCGGGCGATCAACATCCACCACTCGTTCCTGCCGAGCTTCAAGGGCGCCAAGCCGTACCACCAGGCGCACGCCCGGGGCGTGAAGCTGATCGGCGCGACCGCGCACTACGTGACGGCGGCGCTGGACGAGGGCCCGATCATCGAGCAGGAGGTGGTCCGGGTCAGCCACGACGTCTCGCCGCAGCAGCTGGTGGCGCTCGGCCGGGACGCCGAGTGCCAGGCGCTGGCGCGCGCGGTGAAGTGGCACGCGGAGCACCGGGTGCTGCTCAACGGCAGCCGGACGGTGGTCTTCGGCTGACCCGGGGGCCATGGGCCCCGGACCGGATGGCCGGAGAGGTTGTGCCGGGGTTGTGAAACTGTCGCCCGCTCAGGCGGGGGCGCGGCTGTTTGTCCGAACTGCCCCGGTAACCTGATCACCTGTCACGGCTGATCGTGACTGATTCCGACCGGTCCTGTCCCAACGAGCTGAGAATTGCGGCGCAGCGTGACGACACTGACGGTGAGTTCCGAGGGGTACCAGGGCTGGACGGTGCTCCGGGTCGCGGGTGAGATCGACCTGGTGACCGGCGGGCAGATCAGGACCGAACTGCACCGGCTGGTGGCCGAGGGCCGCCGCCAGGTGGTGCTGGACCTCGGCGCGGTGCGGTTCTGCGACTCCAGCGGGGTCGGGGTGCTGATCGGCGCCCGGCGGCTGCTCCGGTCCTGCTCCGGCGACCTGCGGCTGGTGCTGCCCGACGCCGACCCGGGCTCGGACCGTCCGGGCGGCGCGGCCGGTGGCGGCCATGTGGACCGGGTGTTCACCGCGCTCGGGCTGCGGCGGCTGTTCGACATCTACCCGGACGTGGCCTCCGCCGCCGCGCCGCCCGCGCCCCCGGCCCCGCTCGCCCGCCCGGCCTGAGCCCGGGGACGGCGGGCCCGCGGCCGGGACCAGTAGGCTCGGGGACCGTGAACGCAGTGAGCCTCAGCATCGTCCTGCCCGTGTACGGCGTCGCCGACTACCTGCCGCGCTGCCTGGACTCGATCCTGGACGACGTCCCCGAGCAGCTGCGGTTGCAGGTCGTCGCCGTGGACGACTGCTCGCCCGACGGCAGCGGGGCGATCCTGGACGCCCGCGCCGCCGCCGACCCCCGGCTCACCGTGCTGCACCTGGACCGCAACCGGGGCCTCGGCGGCGCCCGCGAGGCCGGTCTGGCCGAGGCCACCGGCGACTACGTCTGGTTCGTCGACAGCGACGACTGGCTGGCCGAGGGCGCGCTCGCGGCCGTCGCCGAGCGGCTCTCCGCCGTCCGCCCGGACGTGCTGGTCACCGGCTTCGCCCGGGTCTACCCCGACGGCAGCACCGAGCCGGACACCTGGCGGCGGCTGCTCGACGGCGTGCCGGAGACGTTCACCCTGGCCGAGTGGCCCGCGCTGCTTCAGATGATCCTCTCGGCCTGGAACAAGGTGGTCCGCCGCGACTTCCTGCTCGGGCTCGGCGTCCGCTTCGGCGACGGCTACTACGAGGACATCTCGGTCACCTATCCGCTGCTGCTGGCCGCCGAGCGGATCAGCTACCTGGACCGGGACTGCTACTTCTACCGGCGGCAGCGCGAGGGCGCGATCACCAACACCGCCTCGCCGAAGCACGCCGACGCCTTCGCCCAGTACGACGCGATCTTCGACTTCCTGGACCGCCGCCCGGACACCCCGGCGCGGCTGCGCCGCCTGGTCTTCGACCGGACGGTCAAGCAGGCGGTGACCATCCTGGACGCCCCGGGACTGGTGCCGGACGGCCTGCGCCGGGAGTTCTTCAGCCGCACGTCCGCGCACTTCCGCCGGCACCGCCCGGCCGGGTACGCCCACCCGGGCGGCCTGCGCGGGGTCCAGTACCGGCTGGTGGAGCGCGACGCCTGGGGCGCGTACCAGCAGCTGCGCCCGCTTCAGGCGCTGCCGCGGACGCTGCGGCGGGGCGGCCGCACGCTGAGCCGGGGCGCCCGCAGGGCGGCCCGGGGCGCGGCCCGGCGCGGGCTCTACGAGGCGTACCGGCGGCTGCCGCTGGACCAGGGGCTGGCCGTCTACGCCGCCTACTGGTACCGGGGCTACGCCTGCAACCCGGCCGCGATCTACGAGAAGGCGCGGGAGCTGGCCCCGGCGGTGCGCGGGGTGTGGGTGGTGGAGACCAGGGCCCAGGCCGCCGCGCTGCCGCCCGGCGTCCCGTACGTGCTGGCCAACACCCCCGGCTACTACAAGGCCATGGCCACCGCCAAGTACCTGGTGAACAACGTCAACTTCCCGCACACGATGACCAAGCGGCCCGGTTCGGTGCATCTGCAGACGCAGCACGGGACGCCGCTGAAGCTGCTCGGCCTGGACCTGCGGGACCGTCCGGAGGCGGGCGGCGACATGGATTTCGAGCGGATGCTGGAGCACGTGGCCCGCTGGGACTACCTGGTGTCGCCCAACCCGCACTCCAGCACCGCCTTCGGCAGCGCCTACCCCGGCCGGTACCGGGTGCTGGAGACCGGCTACCCGCGCAACGACCGCCTGTCGCACGGTACTTCGGCCCAGACGGCGGCGATCCGGGAGCGGCTGGGGATCCCCGCCGGGAGCACCGCCGTGCTCTACGCGCCCACCCACCGGGAGCAGCACCCGGGCTACGTCCCGGCGCTGGACCTGGCGGCGCTGGCGGCGGCGCTCGGCCCGGACTTCACGCTGCTGGTCCGCACCCACTACTTCTACGCGGACGCGGAGCGGGACCTGGGCGCGGGCACCGTGCTCGACGTCTCCGGCCACCCCTCGGTGGAGGACCTCTACCTCGCGGCCGACATCCTGGTCACCGACTACTCCTCGGTCATGTTCGACTACGCGGTGCTGGACCGGCCGATCGTGGTGTTCGCCCCCGACTGGGCCGAGTACCAGCGGATCCGGGGCGTCTACTTCGACCTCAGGGCCGAGCCGCCGGGCCTGTTCACCACCACCCAGGCCGAGTTGGAGCAGGCGCTGACGGACGGCAGTGCCGCCGGACCGGAGGCGGCCAAGGCCCGCGCCGCGTTCCGGGCCCGGTTCTGCCCCTGGGACGACGGCGGTGCGGCGGAGCGGGTGGTGCGCGAGGTGTTCACGCCGCGGTGACCCCGCCGCCCCCGGGCGCCGCCGTCGCGTTCACCGCGCCGCCGCCGGGCCCGGCGGCGGGTTGGTAGCGTCGGGGGAGTGCCGTACCGGCCGGTGCGGCGCCTTGAACGACCGAGAAGGAACTCATGCCCACGACGATCCGCAGGGCGGTGATCCCCGCCGCCGGACTGGGGTCGCGTCTGCTGCCGCTGACCAAGGCCACCCCGAAGGAGATGCTACCGGTCGGTGACAAGCCGGTGATCGAGCACACCGTGCGCGAGCTGGTGGCGTCCGGCATCACCGACATCACCATCGTCGTCTCGGGCGGGAAGTCGCTGATCCAGGAGCACTTCCGGCCGAACCCGGCGCTGGTCGACCAGCTGCGCGCGGACGGCAAGACCGCCTACGCGGACGCGGTGGAGGAGGTGGCCGAGCTGTCCCGGCGCGGCCACATCACCTACCTCGACCAGCACGGCCCGTACGGCAACGGCACCCCGGTGCTGAACGCGGCCCGGAACTTCGGCGACGAGCCGATACTGGTGCTCTGGCCGGACGACGTGTTCGTGGCCGAGGTGCCGCGCGCGCAGCAGCTGATCCGCGCGTACGAGGCGACCAGCTGCCCGGTGCTGGCGCTGCTGCCGATGGCGCCGGCCGACTCCCAGCGGTACGGCGTGCCGGTGGTGAAGGAGGACCTGGACGACGGGCTGCTGCGGATCACCGGCCTGGTGGAGAAGCCCAAGCCGGCCGACGCCCCGTCCGCGTTCGCGGCCATCGGCGGCTACGTGGTCACCCCGGGCATCATCGACGAACTGCGCGAGCAGACCAAGCGCTGGTACGAGCACCGCACCGGCGAGGTCTACCTGACCGACGCGATCAACGCCTACGCGACCAGCCGCGCGGTGTACGGGCAGGTGATCCAGGGCCGCTGGTACGACACCGGCAACCCGGCGGACTACCTGGTCGCCCAGTTCGCCTCGGCGCTGGCGCACCCCGAGTACGGTCCGCTGCTGCGCGAGCTGGCCGCCCGGGAGCTGGACGGACCGGCGACCGGCTGACGCCGCTCCGGTGCTCCCGGCGCTTGCGGCGCTTCAGGCGCTTCCGGCGGTGATCTGCTGGGAGAGCCAGACCAGCGACTGCGGCAGCATGGTCTGGAACACGGCGGTGGTGTGGTCGCCCTTGTCCAGGACCATCACCCGGCTCGATCCCGGGTGCCGCAGCACGCCTATCAGCGCCCGGGCGTCCGGAACGGTGCCCGGGTCCTGTAGCGACCCGGCCGCCAGCAGCACGATGTCGGGCTGCTGGCGCTCGGCCTTCAGCACCAGGTACGGGTTGTTGGCGGCGGTCAGCCGCGGGTCCCTGGTGACTATCGAGGCGTCCGGGGCGTTGTAGCCGGACATGCTGACCGCGGCGTGGAAGCTGGCCGGGTACTGCACGGTGAGGTTGGCCGCGCAGTAGCCGCCCGCCGAGTAGCCCATGATCGCCCAGTTCGCGGAGGTGGGCGCGGCCCGGAAGTTCTTCTTGACCAGGTTCGGCACGTCCTTGGCCAGCCAGGTCGCGGTCTGGTAGCTGCCGGGCAGGTTGGCGCAGCCGGAGTCGTTGCCGCCGCCGAACATGTTGAGCGTGGCCGAGACCAGGATCATCGGCTTGGCCTTGCCCTCGCCCATCAGCTTCTGCAGCTCGGCGTTGGCCTTCATGGTGCCGAACCAGGCCTGCGGGGTGCCGGGGGTGCCCGGCAGCAGCTCGACCACCGGGAAGGCGGTGTGCGCGTACTGCGGCTGGTTGTACTGCGGCGGCAGCCAGACGTACAGGCTGCCCTTGATCCGCGACTCGGGGCCGACCGCCTTGGTCTTCAGCACGCCGGTGGTGTAGGTGGTGAAGGTGAGCTTCTCGGCCTGGGCGGCGGCGCTGGGGCTGCTGCTCGGGCCGGTCGAGCTGGTGCCGGTGGCACCGCCGGTGAGCTGGACGGTGGCGTTGTCGCCGAAGAGGTCGCCCCAGCTGTCGTAGAACGGGCCCATGCTGTTGTTCACGTACACCAGCACCATGAGCACCGCCGCGGCCTGGCTGAACAGGGTGAGCCCGACCCGGGCGGAGACCCTGGCCAGGGTCGGTCCGGGTATCCGGTTCCAGAGCACGGCCATGCCGACGACCGCCAGCACCACCAGCGCGATGGTGACGGCGAAGAACGGCGTTCCTGTAAGACTCATCGGTAACCCTTCCGGATCCTCCCGCCGTCGACCGCTGCCGTCAGGTGGAGGGCAGCTGGACGGAATCCGCAAGTTGTGACGCAGCCGGTGGGCGCCCCGTTGCGACCAGCGGCATTTTCACAGCCGCAGGGGCGGCTCCGGGAGGCGAGTTTACCTTGAGGTTACCTTGGAGATCGTGAAGATTTTCATACCAATGGATGACGCCGCTATGGCCGGGTGGCGGGGAGCGACCGGCCCTGGTCGGCGGCTCGGAAGCGGCTCGCGCGCCGGTTCGCGCGCCGGTTCGGCGCTCAGTTCGGCGCTCAGTTCGGCGGCGGGGCGGGATCGGTCCACGGGAGGGCCGCGAACAGGTCCCTGAGCTCGTGCTTCAGCACCTTGCGCAGGGTCTCGTTGCGTGGCAGCGCGTCCACCACCTCCAGCTGCTCGGGGATCTTCTGCGCCATCAGCCCGGCCGCGCGCAGCCGGGCCGCGATCTCGGCCAGCGTCGGCGGCTCCAGCCCCGGGCGCCGCTCGACCACCGCGCACACCCGTTCCCCGCGTACCGGGTCCGGCAGGCCGACCACGGCCACGCCACCGACCCGCGGGTCCTGGTAGATCAGGTCCTCGATCTCCTGCGGGGCGATGTTCTCGCCCTTGCGGATGATCAGGTCCTTCAGCCGCCCGGTGAGCACCACATGGCCGTCCGGACGCAGGTAGCCGAGGTCGCCGGTGCGGAACCAGCCCCCGGCGGCGAACGCCCCGG
The DNA here is from genome assembly GCF_014084105.1 of Streptacidiphilus sp. P02-A3a. Taxonomy (GTDB): domain Bacteria; phylum Actinomycetota; class Actinomycetes; order Streptomycetales; family Streptomycetaceae; genus Streptacidiphilus. The sequence goes on from NZ_CP048289.1 coordinate 865,244, forward strand.
CGGTCAGCTCGGGGTCGGTGTAGCCCCGGCAGACCATCGGCCCGCGGAGCCAGACCTCACCGGTCTCGCCGAGGCCCGCGTCGCCGATGCCCGCCTCACCGATGCCCGCGTCGCCGATGCCCGCCTCACCGATGCCCGCGTCGCCGGGATCCGCCTTCCCGGTGGTCGGGCCCGGGCGGACGATCCGGACCTCCGCGTCGGCCACCGGGCGGCCCTCGGTGTGGGCCAGCTGGTCGGGGGTGTCCACCGGGGAGCCCATGCAGATGGCCGGGGCCTCGGTCATGCCGTAGCCGTGCGCCAGCACGCAGCCGAGCTCGGCGGCCACCTCGCGGTACATCTCCGGCGGGCGCGGCGCGCCGCCGCCGGAGATCAGCCGCAGGCTGGGCAGCAGCCGCTCGCCCGGCGGCAGCTTCCGCTGCTCGGCGAGGAAGGCCGCGTAGAAGGCGGTGCTCCCGCCCGCCACGGTGACCGCGTTGCGGCGGTACGCGGGCAGCGCGTCCGGCAGCGCGAAGACCTCGGTCAGCAGCGCCGGGAAGCCCTGCACCAGCATGGTGACCAGGTAGTCCGGGCCGCCGATGTGCGCGTACGGGAAGGCGATCGACCCCACGTCCGCCGGGCCCGTCCGCAGTGCCCCGGCCAGGCCGACGCCCCCGGCGATCAGCGTCCGGTCGGTGTGCCGGGCGCCCTTGGGCACGCCGGTGCTGCCGGAGGTGTAGTAGACCCAGCGGATCGGCGCGCGCTCGTCGCTGAGATCGGTGCGCGGCGCCGGGGGCAGCGCCGCCGGATCGCCCTCGGGCAGGTCGGCCGCCGCGTAGGCGACCCGGACCTCCGGCGGCTCGGGCCAGTCCGCGCACAGCTCCCGGGCGAGCCGGCAGTAGTCGAAGCCGCGCCACACCCCGGGCACCAGGAACAGCCGGGCCCCGGAGTCGCGCAGGATCCGGCCGACCTCGGCCCCCCGGTAGATGGCGATGACGGGGGTCTGCACCGCGCCCAGCCGCGACAGCGCCAGCGAGACCAGCACCGTCTCCACCCGGGTCGGCAGCTGCCAGGCGACCGGAGTGCCCTCGCCGACCCGGTGCCGCTCGCGCAGCCCGGCGGCGATCCGTTCGGCCCGGTCGCGCACCTCGCGGAAGGTCAGCACCCGGTCCGCCGGTCCGGTCAGCGGCCGCGGCAGCTCCTGGATCAGCATCGGCGCGTCCGGAGTCAGCGCCACCCGGCTCTCCAGCAGCTGCCAGAGCGTCCGGGCGTCGGCGGGATCGGCGGGCGGGCGGCTGCCGCTGCTGCTCATCGTGGTCCTCTCAAAGGAGTCTGACTGACCATCAGGCGGGACTGCACAGTACCGAGCGCACCGCGCGCGGCTCAAGTGTCCTGTGTCGGGCGGGCGGTGGCCAGCCAGTGTCCGGCGACGGCGGCGGTGTCGGTGACCGTGGCCACCAGGGCCAGGGTGTGCCGGAGTACCGCGCGGCCGTACTCCGGCGGTGTCCCGGCCACCGCGTCGCGCGGCAGCACCACCTGGAAGCCCGCGCCGACCAGGCCCAGCACCAGTTCCAGCAGCGCCACGTTCAGCGACACCCCGACGCAGACCGCGGTGTCCGCGCCGAGGTTGCGCAGGGCCGGGGCCAGTCCGGTGTCCTGGAACGGGCCGAGGCCGTGCAGTCGGGACAGCACCAGGTCGCGTTCGGGGTCGGCGCCGATCCCGGGGTGCGGCGCGGCCGCCGCCGAGCCCGGGGCCAGCGGTACCGGCGACCTGGCTGCCGCCGCGAACAGCCGGGCGTTGCCGCTCGCGCCCAGGCCGTCCGCCCGGCGCAGCGCGGTGCAGTGCAGCACCGGTACGGCGGCCGTCCGCGCGGCGGCGACCAGTCGGCCGACCTGGGCCACCAGTTCCACCGCGGCGGCGGCCTCGGCCAGTGCCGGGAACACCGCGTCCGGGCCGAGGACGCCGTACTGGCACTCGCAGGTGACCAGCGCCGACCGCGCCGGGTCGAGCAGCCCGCCCGGCAGTGCGTCGAGCCGTGGGGACATCACCGTTCCTCCCGCCGTCTCACCCCTCCGGGCGCTTGCCGCCCGCAGTCCGGCTCACTAGTCTGAATCTGACGGAGCGTCAGGTAAAGGGTCCGCGCAGCCGGACCTCGGAGGGAGCGCGCATGGACCACGCCGGAGTACCTGACGCGACGTCAACCGACGACCTGCCGCTGGTGGTCAGCGTCGATGACCACGTGATCGAACCGGCGCACCTGTTCGACACCTGGCTACCCGTCAGATACCGGGACCGGGGCCCGAAGCCGCTGCGGGCGGGGATCGGCGAGCTGGCCTACGTCGGCGGCAGGTACCGGATCACCATGGACCCGGCGGGGCCGCCTACCGACTGGTGGATCTACGAGGACCTGCGGTTCCCGTACAAGCGCAACATCGCCGCCGTCGGCTTCGACCGCGACGAGATGACGCTGGAGGGGATCACCCGCGAGGAGATGCGCCGGGGCTGCTGGGATCCCAAGGCCCGGATCGAGGACATGCGGGACAACCACGTCGAGGCCTCGCTCTGCTTCCCCACCTTCCCCCGGTTCTGCGGCCAGACCTTCGCCGAGGCCCACGACAAGGAGGTGGCGCTGGCCTGCGTCCGGGCCTACAACGACTGGATGGTGGAGGAGTGGTGCGGGGACAGCGGCGGGCGGCTGATCCCGCTCTGCCTGATCCCGCTGTGGGACGTCGGCCTGGCCGTCGCCGAGGTCAGCCGCAACGCCGCGCGCGGCGTGCGCGCGGTCTGCTTCAGCGAGATCCCCACCTACCTGGGCCTGCCCAGCATCCACAGCGGCTACTGGGACCCGTTCTTCGCCGAGTGCCAGGCCACCGGCACCGTCGTCTGCATGCACATCGGCTCGTCCTCGCAGATGCCCGCCGCCTCGCCGGACGCGCCCCCGGCCGTCCAGGCCACGCTCAGCTTCAACAACGCCATGGCCTCGCTCGCCGACTACCTCTTCTCCGGCGTCCTGGTGCGCTTCCCTCGGCTCAGACTCGCCTACAGCGAAGGGCAGATGGGCTGGATCCCGTACGCCCTGGAACGCGCCGACGACGTCTGGCGGGAGCACCGGGCCTGGGGCGGCGTGCGGGACACCGTGCCGGAGCCGCCGTCCAGCTACTACTACCGGCAGGTCTTCGCCTGCTTCTTCCGGGACAAGCACGGCATCGCCTCGCTGGACGCGGTCGGGGTGGACAACGTCACCTTCGAGACCGACTACCCGCACGTCGACTCCACCTGGCCGGACACCAGGGCGGTCGCCCTGGACCACGTCGCCGGACTGCCGCCGGAGGTGGTCTACAAGATCATGCGCGGCAACGCCATCCGGATGCTCGGGCTCGACCTGGACCGGCACCTCGACCTCGGCGGCAGGCCGCTACGTTGACCCGGGTGCCCGTGTCGACCGCGGGTCCGGTGGGGAGGAGACCGGTGTGGACCTGAGCGACACCGCCGCCGAGGCGGCCTTCCGGCGCGGGCTGCGCGACTGGCTGGGGAAGACCCTGCCGGAGCTGCCGCCGCCGCCCGACCCGGACGACTGGCCCGGACGCCGCGCCTACGACACGTCCTGGCAGCGACGGCTGTACGACGCCGGGTACGCCGGGGTGCACTGGCCGGTCGAGGCGGGCGGCAGCGGCGCGACCCCGGCCGAGCACCTGATCTACCTGGAGGAGACCGAGCGGGCCGGGGCCCCCTATGTCGGGGCCAACTTCGTCGGCCTGCTGCACGCCGGGCCGACCATCGCCGCCGAGGGCAGCGCCGAGCAGCGGCGCCGCTACCTGCCGCCGATCCTCAGCGGCCGGGAGGTCTGGTGCCAGGGCTTCAGCGAACCGGGCGCGGGCTCCGACCTGGCGGCGCTGCGCACCCGCGCGGTCCGCGACGGTGACGCGTACGTGGTCAGCGGCAGCAAGATCTGGACCTCCCACGCCGAAGTCGCCGACTGGTGCGAGCTGCTGGTCCGCACCGACCCGGAGGCGCCCCGGCACCGGGGCATCAGCTGGCTGATCCTGCCGATGGACGCCCCCGGGGTGACCGTCCGCCCGTTGCGGACGCTGGCCGGGACCGCCGAGTTCGCCGAACTGTTCCTGGACGAGGTGCGGATCCCGGTCGGCAACCGGGTGGGCGCGGAGAACGACGGCTGGCGGGTGACCATGGTGACCCTCTCCTTCGAGCGCGGCACCGCCTTCGCGAGCGAGGTGCTGGCCGGACGCCGGGCGCTCGGCGCCCTGGCCGCGCGAGCGGCCCGCGACGGGGCCTGGAACGACGGCGAGTTGCGGCGCCGGATCGGGCTGCTGGCGGCGGAGTTCACCGCGCTGTGGCGGCTGGTGCAGTGGAACGTCTCCGAGGCGGGCGCGGGCGGCGTCCCCGGGGCCGGTGCCTCGGTCTTCAAGCTGCGCTTCTCGGAGGCCCGGCAGCGGCTCTACGACCTGGCGGCGGAGGTCCTGGGCAGCGGCGCGCTGCTGCTGCCCGACCAGGCCGACCAGGCCGACCGGTCCGACCCGGCCGAACCGGCGTGGACGGCGCAGCGGTTGCAGGGCCTGTCGTACACCATCGCGGCGGGCACCTCGCAGATCCAGCGGAACATCGTGGCGCAGCGGGTGCTCGGCCTGCCGCGCCCGGGGCGCAGCGGAGCGGGGGGCGGCTGATGGACTTCCGACTGACCGAGGACCAGCGGCAGTTGCGGTCCGGGATCCGCGCGCTGCTGGCGGCCAGGTACGACCGGGAGCGGCTGCGGGCCGCGGTGGACGCGGGCGGCCCGCTGGACCGCGCGCTCTGGGCGGAGCTGCGCGCGGCCGGGCTGTTCTCGCTGCGCGCGACCGGTCCGACCGGCCTGGGCCTGGGCCCGGCCGAGGCGGCGCTGGTGTTCGAGGAGGTGGGCGGCTCGCTGCTGCCGGGCCCGCTGGTGGCCAGCGAACTCGCGGCGGCGCACGGGGTGCTGGGGCCGGGCTCGGCGCCGGTGGCGGCGCTGCTGCGGCTGCCGCCGGGGCGCGGACCGCTGCTGGTCGAGCAGTTGCCGGAGCTGGAGGCGCTGCTGGTGCTGGACTCGGCAGCGGGGGAGCTGCGGCTGCTGGACCCGGCCGAGGTGCTGCCGCTGGCCCGGCCGGTGCGCGGGGTGGATCCGCTGACGCCGCTGTGGGAGGTCACCGGGACGCTCCCGGCCGGGACGCGGATCGACGGCGCGGACCCGGCCCGGATCTGGGCGGAGGGGACGCTGCTGACGGCCGCGTCGCAGGTGGGCCTGGCCGCGCGGGCGGTGCGCTCGGCGGTGGAGTACGCCCGGCAGCGGGAGCAGTTCGGGCAGCCGATCGGAGCCTTCCAGGCGGTGCAGCACCTGTGCGCGGACATGCTCGGGCGGCTGGAGCCGGCCCGGGTCGCGGTCCGGGCGGCGGCGGTCCTGCTGTCCGCGGGGCCCGAACTGACGCCGCGGGCCCGGGCCGAGGTGGCGGGCGCGAAGCTGCTCGCGGACGAGGCGGCGGCGCGCGGCGCGCGCGACTGCCTGCAGGTGCACGGCGGCATGGGGTTCACCTGGGAGGCCGACGTCCAGCTGCTGCTGAAACGCGCCTGGGTGTGGCAGCGGTCGTTCGCCGGGGCCCGGGAGTGTGCCGAGGAGCTGGCCGGGCAGGTGCTCGCGGACGGGTCGCGGTGACCGGCCCGCGGACGCTCGGCTGTGGACACTTGTAGGAAGGGTGGTTTTGCCGGGACGCAAGCAGGTTGCCGCTGTTCCGGGAACGGTTCGGTTACGCTCCACAGATGCGAACGGATCAGGGGCCGGGTGAGCGGCAGCGGGCACACGGGCGGTTCGCCACAAGGGCTCTCACCTGGTGCGCTGTGACATCCACCGGCACTCCGCCGGGGTCCGTGACCACGGCGCGGGGGCCTGCGGGGGCAGTATGCACCTCGCGACGGCCGCTGCGGTGGAATATGCCCGAAGCGCTTGCCGTGATTGGCGCGGGCGAATCATCCTGGGTCAGTTCCGTTGCGGGGCATGGCCGGTGGCACCCAGGACGCCGCCGCTCGGGCCCCTCATCTTCCAAGGCACGACTGATCCCGCAAGTACGGGTGGTGTGAGCGGTGCAGGTGCTTCAGGTGCAGATCGCGGTAGCGGCCGATCCGGCCGAGGTCGGGCGGGCCCGCCGGTGGGCCCGGTCCCGGCTGCACGGGTGCGGGGTCGACCCGGACGCGCCGCTGGCCGAGACGCTGATACTGGTGATCTCCGAACTGGTCACCAACGCGGTGGTGCACACCGGGTGTCCGGCGGTGCTGCGGCTGGTCTTCCCGGTCGGCGCGGACGCCGGGCGGCGGCCGGTGCGGATCGAGGTCGCCGACAGCAGCGCGCAGCCGCCGCAGCGGCGCTGCGCCAGGGGCGAGTCGACCAGCGGGCGCGGCCTGGAGATGGTGGACTGCCTCTCCGACCGCTGGGGCTGGCACCCGGACGGCGCGGGCAAGCGGGTCTGGTGCGAGATCGAGCAGTTCGAGCGGACCACGCCGGTCCCGGCTCTCGGCGACGTCGCGGCGCTCGGCCTGCAACGGCTGCTGGTGGGCTGACCGGCCGACCGGCCCCGGTGCGCTATCGGCACGAATGATCGCGGACGGACCGATTGCGCCCATCATCCGGGAAATTGGCATAAATGCGCTGCTGCGGCGGTCTTTCGGGGCCGCCCCGATCCGCTGCCGGGCGCGGCGATTGACGGCCACAATTCGGTCTCGCCGAGAAAACGCCCAGATAACCGTGATCGCCGCGCGGCCCGCCGGTCCGGGCCCGGCGCCGGGCGACCGGGTTCCGCGCCGGGTCGCGGCGACGGCGTCCGCCGGTGCGGACCACCCCGGCGGCGCGGCGCCGCCGGGGACCTCCGTGGACGTCCGAGGGGCCGCCCTGGGCCCTGATCCGGCCTGGTGACCCCGCGTTGACCAGCGACGACGCTCAGCGTCCGGGCGCGGCCCGGGTCGCGCGCGGTGGTCGCGGGCCCGGGGCGGGGTCGGTTCGCGGGCCCGGTCGCACAGTCCTGGGCGGGGGATTGACGGGCCGCGGTGAGTAGTTCGTACGGAGGGGCGAATTCCAGTCAGCCGGCCCCCGGGGCCGCGACCGAAAGCGTACGCAACCAATCCGAATCCCGGGCTGGCCATTGACGTGGCGTGTCCGGCTGATCACGCTTGAACCCGGACTCGTGGTGAGGGGACGTTGAGGGCGCGAGCGGCCGTCGGCCGTAGGGGCGCGTCCTTGGCGAGAGCGGGTCCGATCGGCGCGGGGACAGGGCAGGGGCGGCCACTTCGGTGGGACCCCCGGCGTCGAGACCGGGTGGCGGGATTCCGAGCGGCCAGTGCGGGGGGCCGCGCGGCGCCTCGCCACCCGTTCTGTTCCGGCCGCCGGGCGCGGGGCGCGATCGCCGCCGGTCGCCGCCGGTGGGGGCCGGTGGGGGCTACTTCACCGCGACCGGGACCACCGGCGAGCCGACGCCGCCGGTGAACGGCTCCGGTGGCGCGGACAGCAGGAAGGCGTACCGGCCGTCCTGCGCGCAGTCCTCGGCCAGCTCCTCCAGGTTCCAGTTCTGCCCCTGCATCATCCCCATCTCCACCAGGTCCAGGGCGTGCACCGGCAGGTAGAGGCCGTCGATCTCGGGCGGGAAGATCTCGAAGGTGAGCGTGTCGTTGGCCACCGCCGCCACGTCGTGGGCGTGGAACCACTCCGGGGTGCGCAGCGAGAGGCCGGGGGAGGGGTAGCCGTAGCCGTCCCGGTCGCCGCCCAGGTAGAGCTGGACCTGGCCGGTGCGGACCAGCACGATGTCCCCGGCGCGGACCTCGGTGCGGGCCAACTCCTGCGCCGCGTCCAGGTCCTGGGTGGTGACCAGGTGGCCGGGCGGCAGTCGGCGCAGGCCGCGGGCGCGGGCCACGTCCAGCAGGACGCCCCGGCCGAGCACCGGCCCGGCCTTCTCGACACCGCTGTGCAGCGCGCCCTCGTGCGCGGTGACGGCGGTGTTCGCGGGCCGGTTGTTGTAGATCCGGTTGCCGTGGCTGACATGGCCGAGGCCGTCCCAGTGGGTGGCCGCCTGTAGGCCCAGGGTGACCACGTCGTCGCTGGTGGCGATGGCGCCGGGGCCGAACATCTCCCAGTTCAGCGCGACCATGGTGTGCAGCGGGTTGACCCGCCCGGGGATCATTCCGGTCTGCACGCCCTGCTGCTGGAGCGGCAGCGCCAGCGAGAACCGGCGGCCGGTGCGGACCGTGGCGACCGCGTCCCGCACGGCCTGACGGGTAATCAGGTTGAGGGTGCCGAGCTCGTCGTCGGCGCCCCAGCGGCCCCAGTTGTTGACCTTTTTGGCGATGTCGCGGAACGCCTCGAAGTCGGTGAGTGCGGGCACGGCGGCCTCCTGCTCGAATCTGACGATGCCTCAGCTATGGTCTCTGCGGCTGCTTCGCTCCTAGAATCTAACGGTCCGTCAGATACTTGAGGAGGGCTGCGGCGTGGGTGAGTTCCTGCGGGGCAAGGTGATCGCGGTGACCGGCGCCGGCCGGGGCATCGGCCGTGCGGTCGCGCTCGGCTGCGCCGCCCAGGGGGCCAGGGTCGTGGTCAATGACTACGGCGTCGCGGTCGACGGGGCCGGTCCCAGCAGCGAGGTCGCCGCCGCCGTGGTCAAGGAGATCGAGGCGGCCGGGGGCGAGGCGGTGGCGGTGGCCGACGACGTGTCGACCATGGCCGGTGGCGAGCGCGTGGTGCGCACCGCCGTGGACACCTGGGGGCGCCTGGACGGCGTGGTCTGCGTGGCCGGAATCCTGCGCGAGCGGATGCTGTTCAACATGTCCGAGCAGGAGTGGGACGGCGTGGTCGACACCCATCTCAAGGGCACCTTCACCGTCTTCCGGGCCGCCGCCGCGCGGCTGCGCGCCCAGGGCGGCGGCACACTGATCGGCTTCACCAGCGGCAACCACACCGGCAGCGTCAGCCAGGCCAACTACAGCGCGGCCAAGGGCGGTGTCATCTCGCTGGTCCGCAGCGCCGCGCTGGGCCTGCACAAGTACGGCGTCACCGCGAACTGCGTGGCGCCGGTCGCCCGCACCCGGATGTCGGCGGGCGTCCCGATCGAACTCACCGAGATCGGCGAGCCGGAGGACGTGGCCGCACTCGTCGTCTACCTGCTCTCCGAGCGGGCCGCCGGGATCACCGGGCAGGTCTACACCGTCGCCGGGCCCAAGATCGCGGTCTGGGCCCAGCCCCGGGAACTGCGCGCGATGTACGCCGAGGGCGGCTCCTGGACGCCGGAACGCATCGCCGAGGCGCTGCCCGGCACGGTCGGCAGCGACCCGATGCCGATGCTCGACCGGCTGGCGGAGCTGGCCCGGGCCGCCGCCGCCGAACAGCGCCCCAACGCCTGACGCCGTACCCGCCCGAGGCGCCGTACCCGCCCGGGGCAACGCACATCGGAGCACGTCGGAGGGGAGCAACGGCATGGACTTCGCCTTCAGCGCCGCGGACGAGGTGTTCCGCGCCCGCGCCCGCGACTGGCTCGCCCAGCGGCTGGAAGGCCCCGACGCGCCCTTCGCCGACCTGCGCCGCACCGCCCGGGCCGCTCTCGCCGTCGAGCGACGCCGGGACTGGGAACGCGAGTTGGGCTCCGGCGGCTGGATCGGCATCGGCTGGCAGCCGGGATCGCTGACCCGGCAGGTGGTCTGGGCCGAGGAGTACGCCCGGGCCCAGGCCCCCGCGCCGCTCGGGGTGATCGGCGAGCACCTGCTCGGGCCGACCCTGCTGCACCACGGCAGCCGGGCCCAGCGGGAGCGGTTCCTGCCCGGGATCGCCACCGGCGCCGAGATCTGGTGCCAGGGCTACAGCGAACCCGGCGCGGGCTCGGACCTGGCCGCCGTCCGCACCAGCGCCCGCAGGGACGGCGACGGCTGGCTGGTCAGCGGGCAGAAGACGTGGACCTCGCTGTCCAGGTGGGCCGACCGCTGCTTCGTGCTGGCCCGCACCGAACCGGGTTCGCACCGGCACCACGGCCTCAGCCTGCTGCTGCTGCCGATGGACCAGCCCGGACGGGTCGAGGTGCGGCCGATCCGACAGCTCGACGGCGAGGCGGAGTTCAGCGAGGTCTTCTTCGACGACGCCCGCGCCGACGACGTGCTCGGGCGGGTCGGGGACGGCTGGCGGGTCGCCATGACGCTGCTCGCCTTCGAACGCGGGGTCGGCATGCTCGGCCGACAGATCGGCTACGCCCGCGAGTTGGCGGTGGTGCTGGCCGAGGCGGCGCGCACCGGGGCCGCCGCCGACCCGGTGGTCCGCGAACAGCTCACCCGGCAGTGGGCCGACCTCCAGGTGATCCGCTGCAACGCGCTCCGCACCCTGGGCACCGCCGAACCGGGCACCGCCGCCGTGGCGAAGCTGCTCTGGGGCGGCTGGCACCAGCGGCTCGGCGAACTCGGGGTGCGTGTCCTGGGCCCGGCCGGGGCCCTCGCCCCGGGCCAGTTCGCCAGCGACACCTATGAACTGACGGAGGCTCAGCACGCGCTGCTGTTCTCCCGGGCCGACACCATCTACGGCGGCAGCGACCAGATCCAGCGCAACCTCATCGCCGAGCGGGTCCTCGGCCTGCCCCGCGAACCCCGCCCGGCCCGGACCGACTGACACCCACCCCTGGAGGCCCCGGCCATGCCCGGCACACCCGCAACCCACCAGCTCTTCGTCGACGGCACCTGGCGTGAGGGCGGCGACGGCAGCTACCCCGTGGTCAACCCGGCCACCGAACAGGTCGTCGGCCACGCGCCGGAGGCCTCCGCCACCGACGTCGCGGACGCCGTCGCCGCCGCCCGCCGGGCCCACCGGGACTGGTCGCGCACCAGCCCGGCGGAGCGCGCCGCGCTGCTCGACCGGATCGCCGACGCGGTGCTCGACCACGCCGCGGAGCTGGTGCCGCTGCTCCAGGCGGAGACCGGGGCGACCCTCCGGGTGGCCTCGTCCATGCAACTGCCGGTGGTCGCCGACCGGTTCCGCCGCTACGCCCGGGGCGCGCGGGAGCCGGGCACCGCCGCGCTGGCGCCGCAGCCGGTCGCCGCCTCGCCGCTGGCCCCGGGCGGGCTCACCAACGCCGTGGCGGTACGCCGACCGGTGGGCGTCGTCGGCTGCGTCACCTCGTACAACTTCCCGATCGTCAACCTCGCCGGGAAGCTCGCGCCCGCGCTGGCCACCGGCAACACCGTGGTCGCCAAGCCCGCCCCGCAGGACCCGCTGACCTGCCTGCGGCTGGGCGAGATCTTCCAGGAGGCCGGGGCCCCGCCCGGGATCTTCAACGTGGTGACCGGCTCCGGAGCCGCCCCCGGCGCCGCGCTGGTGGCGTCCCCGGACGTCGACATGATCAGCTTCACCGGCTCGACCGCCGTCGGCCGCCGGATCGCCGCCGACGGCGGCGCCACCATGAAGCGGCTGCTGCTGGAACTCGGCGGCAAGGGCGCCGCCGTGGTGCTGGCCGACGCCGACCTGCCCACCGCCGTCGCCGCCATCGGCTCCACCTGGGCGTTCCACTCCGGACAGATCTGCACCGCGCCCACCCGCGCCCTGGTCCACCGCTCCCGCTACCAGGAGCTGGTGGCGGCGCTGGCCCGGTACGCCGCCGCGCTGCCGGTCGGCGACCCGCTGCGGCCGGGCACCGTCGTCGGCCCGCTGATCAGCGCCGCGCACCGGGACCGGGTCGAGGGGTACATCAGCGGCGCGCTGGCCGAGGGCGCGCGCCTGGTTGCCGGGGGCACCCGCAAGGAGCACGCGGCGGACGCGGCACCGCTCCCCGGTACCGGCTTCTACGTGCCGCCGACGCTGCTGACCGAGGTCACCCCGGGGATGGCGGTCGCCCGGGAGGAGGTCTTCGGCCCGGTGGTGGTGGTGCTGCCGTTCGACGACGAGGAGCAGGCGGTGGAACTGGCCAACTCCACCGAGTTCGGCCTCTACGACTACGTGTTCTCCGGCGACACCGCCCGGGCGTACGCCCTGGCCGGGCGGCTGCGCAGCGGCAGCGTCGGGGTCAACACCGCGCAGCGGCACGCGGAGACGCCGTTCGGCGGCTTCAAGCAGAGCGGCCTGGGCCGCGACGGCGGCTCCTACGCACTGGACGCGTACACCGAACTCCAGGCCCTGGTCTGGCAGTCCTGACCTGTCCGGCGGATCGCGGAACCCGCGGAGACAGAACCCGCGGAGACAGAACCCACGGAGACGGAACCCACGGAGAGAGGTGCGCGCATGAAAGGCGTGGTCTTCGACGGCAGGACGGCCGAGGTGGTGGACGACCTCACGGTCCGCGACCCGGGCCCCGGTGAGGTGCTGGTGCGGATCGCGGCGGCCGGACTCTGCCACAGCGACCTCTCGGTGATCGACGGCACCATCCCCTTCCCGGTCCCGGTCGTGCTCGGCCACGAGGGCGCGGGCACCGTCGAGGCCGTCGGCGAGGGCGTGGTCCACGTGGCCCCCGGCGACCACGTCGCCGTGTCCACCATCGCCAACTGCGGCAGCTGCCCCGAATGCGGCCGGGGCCGCCCGACCATGTGCCGCAAGGCCATCGGCCGCCCGGGCACCCCGTTCACCCGCGACAGCGCGCCGGGCACCCCCCTCCACAACTTCGCCTCCGCCTCGGTCTTCGCCGAACGCACCGTGGTCAAGGCCGTCCAGGCGGTGCGGATCGACCCGGAGATCCCGTTCACCTCCGCCGCGCTGATCGGCTGCTCCGTGGTGACCGGCGTCGGCGCGGCGCTCAACCGGGCCCGGGTCGGCCTCGGCGACACCGTCGCCGTGATCGGCTGCGGCGGGATCGGCCTGAACGTCATCCAGGGCGCGCGGATCGCCGGGGCCGGGCGGATCGTGGCCGTCGACGCGGTCGCGGCCAAGGAGGGCATCGCCCGGACCTTCGGCGCCACCGACTTCGTCGACGCCCGCGCGGTGGACTCCGTCGTCGAGGCCGTCCGCGCGCTGCTGCCGACCGGAGTCGACCACGCCTTCGAGTGCGTCGGCAGCACCGCGCTGATCCGCCAGGCCGTCGACCTGCTGGACCGGCACGGGCAGGCGGTGCTGCTCGGGATGACGCCGGTCACCGCCGAGGCCTCGTTCCGGCCCGCCGAGCTCTTCCTGGACAAGGCGGTGCTGGGCTGCCGCTACGGCTCCTCCCGGCCGCAGACCGACATCCCCCGCTACGCCGCGCTCTACCGCTCCGGCCGCCTGCTGCTGGACGAACTCGTCACCGCCGTCTACCCGGTGGACGAGTTCGAGCGCGCCGCCGACGACACCCAGCACGCCCGGGTGGCCCGCGCCGTCCTCAGCTTCGGGAGCCACTGAGGGGCCTCCGGAGCCGCCGACCCCGCTGGAACCACCGATGCTACCGAAGAGTAGGAACGATCACCGGTGCCTTGTTAGGCTGCGGCCCGGGCAGAGCCGCCCGCCACCCCGGCCGATAGGAACCCACACATGACCGGCACCACGCCCGCCGACCAGCCGTCCTCCGTCGCCGAACTCCTGGCCGCCACCGTGCCCATGGTGCGGACGCTGAACCTGGAGTTCCTGGAGTGCACCGACCGGCGCGCGGTGCTGCGCCTGCCCGACCAGCCCGAGTTCCACAACCACCTGGCCGGTCCGCACGCCGGGGCGATGTTCACCCTGGCCGAGTCCGCGAGCGGCGCGGTCGTCCTGGCCGCCTTCAGCGACCAGCTCGGACGCGCGGTGCCGCTGGCCGTCAGCGCCGAGATCGCCTACCGCAAGCTGGCCCGGGGCACGGTCACCGCCGCCGCCGAACTCGGCCGCCCGGCGGCGGAGGTGGTCGCCGAGCTCGACGCGGGCCGGCGCCCCGAGTTCCCGGTGGCGGTCACGCTCACCCGCGAGGACGGCGCGGTCTGCGGCGAGATGACCGTGCTGTGGACGCTGCGCCCGCAGCAGTGACCGGAGTGGCCCTCGGCCCTCGGGCGGCCGCCTCCGCCCCGGTGATCAGGGCCGGGAGCGTGCTGAGGTCGGCGAGGTGGTGCGGCACGCCCGGATCAGGGGTGCGCACCAGCACCGCGTCGATCCCGAGGGCGTGGGCCCCGGCGATGTCGGCGACGGGGTTGTCGCCGATCATCCAGACCCGCTCCGGGTCCCCGGCGGCGGCCAGCGCCAGCCGGAAGGCCTGCGGATGGGGCTTCTCGTAGCCGATCACCGCCGAGTTGACGATCGCGTCGAAGCGCGGCGCGATGCCCAGGGCCGTGATCAGCGCCGTGAGTTCGGGTACGTGGTTGGACAGCACGGCGTGCCGCCAGCCCAGTTCGCTGAGCTCGGCCAGGGCCGGGACGGTGTCCGGGTAGAGCTGCCAGTGCACCGGGTCGGTGTACCGTGCCCGGGCCAGCCCGGCGACGTGGGCCGCCTGCGCTGACCCGATCCCGATCCGGGTCAGTCCCTCGGCGATCACTCCGGTCATGTGCCGCCACCAGGCGTCCGGATCGGACAGCTGCGGGTGGGCGAGGTCCGGCTGGTCCCACAGGTATCTGGTCCTCAGCTCCGCCGATATCTGCTCCCGCCGGTAGCCGTGCCCCGGCGCCTCGGCGTCCAGCAGCTCCAGTACGGTGCCCGACCACCGCCCGGGGCGCTGCCCCAGCGTCCCGTCGAAGTCCCACAGCAGCAAACGCCTTCCGGCCACGGATCCGCCCCCTCCCGGCCGCCGACTCGCCTGGTCGGCGGGCCTGTCGACGCTACCAGAGGGGCACCGCGCGCGGCCGGGATCAGGCGGGGGCCGACCCGCCCAGCACCGCGTCGAGGAACCCCGGGAAGCGGGAGTCCAGTTCGCTCCGACGCAGGATCATCAGCCGGTTCTTGCCGTCGATCCGGGTCTCGGTGATGCCCGCCTCGCGCAGGATCCGCCAGTGGTTCGACAGCGTGGACCGGGGCACGGTGATCCCGTCCGGCAGGCAACTGGTCCAGCCGTCCGCCGCCAGCCGCCGCAGCAGCTCCAGCCGCACCGGGTCGCCCAGCGCGTGCAGCACGGTCGCCAGGTCGAAGTCCTCCGCCTTGGGCTGCGGCAGTTCGCGCATTCGCATCCTCCTGATCCAGGCCCCTGTCTAGTATGACCATCAGTTCAACAGTTCGGGAAAGTCGAAATGATGGGTGAGGAGCGGGACATGAAGGTACTGAGCACGCTGGCCCGGCTGTACGTGGGCGACCTGGACCGGGCGCTGCCGGCGCTGCGCGAACTGACCGGGCTGGAGGAACCGGGGCTGCGCTTCCCCTACAGCGGTGTGGAGGTGGCGAGCATCGGCGGCTTCCTGGTGGTCGCGGGCACCGAGGAGGCCCTCGCCCCGTTCCGGCGGGTGCAGAGCACCGTCCTGGTCGACGACCTGGACGGCGTCCAGGACCTGCTGGGCGCGCACGGGGGCGAGGTCCTGTCCGGGCCGAACCAGGTGCCGACCGGGCGCAACATCACCGTTCGGCACCCGGGCGGAGTCGTCATCGAATACGTGGAGCACACCCGGAGTTCGACCGGCTGAACCCCCAAGTCGCGTGCTCCACGCGACCGCGGGCGGCGGGCCTGGGCCGATCGGGGGCCGGTCCGCTGCCGTACGGGCGAATGCTCGGAGTGGCACGCGGCGCGACGCCGTCCGGCCCGGGGCCGGACCGTAGCGTCGGCGACGCCAGTCCGTTCACCACCCGTAGAGAAGGAACCCACGCCATGCGGAAGACTTACGGCGTCATCGCGGCCGCCGCCCTGCTGGCCGCCGCCGGAACGGTCGCCACGATCAGCAGCAGCCAGGCCGAGACCAGGACCCTGGGCGGGCCCCTGGGCGGGACGCACATCGTCACCGCGACCATGACCACCAAGCACACCGACTTCGCCAAGGCGACCGCGCTGTGCCCGAGCGGCGAGGCGGTCGTCACCGGTGGCGTCTCCAGCAACACCACCGCCGGGGTGTTCGTGATGGCGTCGGCCCCCACCGCGGACGGCAACGGCTGGTACGGCTCCACCCAGAACAGCTACGGCAACTCGAAGTCGTACACCCTCACCGTCTACGCGGTCTGCGCGCCGATCGGCAACTGAGCTCCCGAAGGCCGGGTCGGGCACAGGCAGAGGGCCCGTCGTCCGCCGAGCGGACGCGGGCCCCCTTGAGTCGGTGCTGGCGAAGCCACCGGGGAGACTCAGGCGATCTGATCGGAGAGGATCAGCAGCCGTAGGTCAGTGGTGGAGATCAGACCGGGGTGACGTTCTCGGCCTGCGGACCCTTCGGGCCCTGCGTGACGTCGAACTGCACGGGCTGGTTCTCCTCCAGCGAGCGGAAGCCGCTGGCGTTGATGGCGGAGTAGTGGACGAAGACGTCGGGGCCGCCGCCGTCCTGGGCGATGAAGCCGAAGCCCTTTTCGGCGTTGAACCACTTGACGGTTCCGGTCGCCATAACCGTTCTCCTTGCGAGGGACGTAATGGACGCCACACCTCGTGGCGCCCGGTCCGCTGCGCTGATCGCCCCGCCTTCAGGTACTTCGTGTAACAAAGCTCTGAAAACTACAGAAGCCCGCGGTCACATGCTCCGCAGGCTTGAGTACTGCATGGGAAATCAAACTGCAACTGTAGAAACCCTAGCACGCGGTTTCCCGCCCTGCCAGGGTGATCCACACCCCGCGGCCGCTTGCCGGAGCCGCTGCCCGGAGGCCGCTCCGGACGGGTCTACTGTGCTGGATGTGGACATTCCTACCGAGCGTGACACCCATCCGTACAGCGGCCGGGACCGTGCGCAGGACACTGGACTCCGGCGACCCCGGGTGGGCCACATCCAGTTCCTGAACTGCGTCCCCATCTACTGGGGCCTGGCCCGCACCGGGGCCCTGCTGGACCTCGACCTGTCCAAGGACACCCCGGACCACCTGAACGACGCCCTGGTCCGCGGCGACCTCGACATCTCGCCGATCTCCTGCGTCGAGTACCTGCGCAACGCCGACCAGTTGGTGGTGATGCCGGACATCGCCGTCGGCAGCGACGGCCCGGTGCTGTCCTGCGTGATCGTCAGCCAGGTGCCGCTGGAGCAGCTGGACGGCCGCCGGGTCGCCCTCGGCTCCACCAGCCGGACGTCGGTGCGGCTGGCCCAGCTGCTGCTGGCCGAGCAGTACGGCGTCCGGCCGGACTACTACACCTGCCCGCCGGACCTGTCGCTGATGATGCAGGAGGCCGACGCGGCGGTGCTGATCGGCGACGCCGCGCTGCGCGCCTCGCTGCACGAGGCCCCGCGGCTCGGCCTGGAGGTGCACGACCTGGGCGACATGTGGAAGCAGTGGACCGGCCTGCCCTTCGTCTTCGCGGTGTGGGCCGCCCGCCGGGACTTCCTGGAGCGCGAGCCGGAGGCCGTGCACGAGGTGCACCGGGCCTTCCTGGAGTCGCGGGACCTGTCCATGGCGGAGGTGGACAAGGTCGCCGAGCAGACCGCCCGCTGGGAGACCTTCGACGCCGAACTGCTGCGCCGCTACTACGCCGAGGCGCTCGACTTCTCCTTCGGCGAGCGGCAGCTGGAGGGACTGCGCGAGTTCGCCCGCCGGATCGGTGCCAGTACCGAGCAGGTGCGGGTACTCGAAACCCGGGAGCTGGCTCCCGACCTGCTGGCCTGAGCCCGTCGGCCCGACGGGGCGCGGGCGGTCGAGGAGCGCTGGCGTAGTCTGAACGACGTCCGCGTTTGTACCGGTTGCCGTGGACGAAGCGCAGACTGAGAGGACGCCGAGGTGCCTGAGACCGCCCAGCCCCAGGAGACGGATCTCCAGGCCGTCCTGGACCGTGCCGCCGCCGGGGGCAGGATCACCCCGGAAGAGGCGCTCGACCTCTACCGGCACGCCCCCCTGCACGCCCTGGGCGCGGCGGCCGACGCCGCGCGCCGCCGCCGCTACGCCGGTACCGAGCACATCGCGACGTACATCATCGAGCGGAACATCAACTACACCAACGTCTGCGTGACGGCCTGCAAGTTCTGCGCCTTCTACGCCGCGCCCAAGGACGTCGACAAGGGCTGGTCGCGGGACCTGGACGAGATCCTGCGCCGCTGCGCGGAGACCGTCGAACTCGGCGGCACCCAGATCATGTTCCAGGGCGGCCACCACCCCGACTACGGCGTGGAGTACTACGAGCGGGCCTTCTCGGCGATCAAGAAGGACTTCCCGCAGCTGGTCATCCACTCGCTCGGGGCCTCCGAGATCGAGCACATGGCGCGGATCTCCGGGGTCAGCGCCGAGGAGGCGATCCGCCGGATCCACGCCGCCGGGCTCGACTCCTTCGCGGGCGCCGGCGCGGAGCTGCTGCCCGAGCGCCCCCGCAAGGCCATCGCGCCGCTCAAGGAGTCCGGCGAGCGCTGGCTGGAGATCATGGAGACCGCCCACAACCTGGGCGTCGAGTCCACCTCCACCATGCTGATGGGCACCGGCGAGACCAACGCCGAGCGGATCGAGCACCTGCGCATGATCCGCGACGTGCAGGACCGCACCGGCGGCTTCCGCGCCTTCATCCCGTACACGTACCAGCCCGAGAACAACCACCTCAAGGGCCGTACCCAGGCCACGCTGTTCGAGTACCTGCGGCTGATCGCGATCGCCCGGCTGTTCCTGGACAACGTCGCCCACATCCAGGGCTCGTGGCTGACCGTCGGCAAGGAGATGGGCCAGCTCACGCTGCACTACGGCGCGGACGACCTGGGCTCGGTCATGCTGGAGGAGAACGTGGTCTCCTCGGCCGGGGCCAAGCACCGCTCCAACCGGATGGAGCTGATCAACCTGATCCGCACGGCCGGACGCGTGCCCGCGCAGCGCGCCACCACCTACGAGCACCTGGTCATCCACGAGGACCCGGCGAACGACCCGGTCGACGACCGGGTGGTCTCGCACATCGCCTCCACCGCGATCGAGGGCGGCGGCGTGGGCGTGGCCCGCACCGAGCTGAAGCTCCTCAACTCGGTCGACTGAGTCGTTGCTCACCATCCACGCCACGCCCGGGCTCGCGGTCGCGGTCGAGGGCGAGCGGGTGCTCGCCCTCGGCCCGTCGGCGGAGCTGGAGGCGGCGTACCCGCGGGCCCGGGTGCGCCGCTGGGCCGGGGTGCTCGGCGCCGGGCGGCTGCACGAGGGCCCGCTGCCGGACGCCCCCAGCGCGCGCGAGCGGGTGCACGCCCTGCTGCGCACCGGTGCGACCGCCGCGCACCCGGCGCAGCTGGCCGATCCGGAGCTGCGCGCCGCCGCCCGGCGCAACGGCCTCGTCGCGGCGGATCGGCCACCGGTCCTGGCCGTCGGCGCCCGGGCCGACCTCGCGGTCATCGCCGAGGACGGCAGCTGCCTGGCCACGGTGCTGGCCGGACGCCTGGTCCACCGCCGCGCCTGAACCGTCCTGCCTGAACCCGTCCTGCCTGAACCGTCCCGGCTGAACCGCCGCCCGACCCCGGGTGGCGGGCCCACCCGGGGCCTGGGTGAAGAATGGGCACGTGACCCGAGCCTCCCTGGACAAGCAGCCGCACGAAGTCGCCTCGATGTTCGACGACGTGGCGGCCAAGTACGACCTCACCAACGACGTGCTCTCGCTGGGCCAGACCCGCCTCTGGCGCAAGGCCGTCGCCCGCGCGGTCGACGCCGGGCCCGGCGAGTACGTGCTCGACCTGGCGGCCGGTACCGCCACCTCCTCGCTGCCCTTCGCCGAGGCCGGGGCCGTGGTCGTGCCCTGCGACTTCTCGCTGGGCATGCTGCGCGAGGGCAAGCGCCGGCACCCGGAGCTGCCGCTGACCGCCGGGGAC
Organism: Streptacidiphilus sp. P02-A3a; assembly: GCF_014084105.1. Taxonomy (GTDB): domain Bacteria; phylum Actinomycetota; class Actinomycetes; order Streptomycetales; family Streptomycetaceae; genus Streptacidiphilus. The sequence continues at coordinate 884,985 of NZ_CP048289.1, forward strand.
GCCACCCGGCTGCCGTTCGCGGACGCCGTGTTCGACGCCGTCACCATCTCCTTCGGGCTGCGCAACGTCCACGACACCGACGCCGCGCTGCGCGAGCTGCTGCGGGTCACCAAGCCCGGTGGCCGGGTCGTCATCTGCGAGTTCAGCCACCCGGTGTGGGCCCCGCTGCGCACCCTCTACACCGAGTACCTGATGCGCGCGCTGCCGCCGGTCGCCACCGCGGTCAGCAGCAACCCGGACGCCTACGTCTACCTGGCCGACTCCATCCGCGCCTGGCCCGACCAGCCCGCGCTGGCCGCCCGGCTGCAGTCCGCGGGCTGGTCCTCGGTCGCCTGGCGCAACCTCACCGGCGGCATCGTCGCCCTGCACCGGGGCGTCCGGAAGTAGCGGTCCGGAGGCGGCGGTCCGGAGGTGAGGGACCCCGCTCAGGCCCGGGCGGAGCCGGCGGGCCAGACGGTGTGCACGTAGATGCCCCGGGACTCGGCGGCGGCGACGGCGTCGGCGACGGGGGTGCCGGGCTCGCCGTCCCAGACCGCGACGAGTTCGTCGACCAGGTCGAGCAGCGAGTCGACCGGGTCCAGGCCGGGGGCGAGCCGGTGCACCGCGCGCGCCTGGCGCAGCAGCGCGGCCGGGGGCGAGGCCGGACCACCCAGCACCTCCAGCGTGCCCCCGTGCTCCAGCACCGCCTCGGCGAACCAGGTCTCCGGCCCCTCGCCGAGGGGGCTGACGCCGACCAGGCCGTAGGTCTGGTAGCCGGTGACCAGCTTCCACAGCTCGCCGCGCACCAGCATCTCGGTGATGTCGGACAGGCCCCGGTGTCCCATGACGCCGATGTGCATCCGTGCCTCCCAGCTGAAGTAGCCCGCCACCAAGCCCGCCACCGGTGGTGGATCGGGCTCAGGGTAGGCCCATCTCCTAGACTGCCCAGTAGCCCCCACGGGCTAGCCGTACTTCCCGGAGCAGCAGAGTCTTCCGACGAGAGCAGCAGGAGTCCCAGGTGCCGCAGGTGACGCAGCAGACCGCAACCGTCGAGGCCGAAGCCGATGTGATCGTGGTCGGGGCGGGCCCGGCGGGCGCGACCACGGCGTACCACCTGGCGCGGGCCGGTCTTGAGGTGCTGCTGCTGGAGAAGTCGCAGTTCCCCCGGGAGAAGGTCTGCGGCGACGGCTTGACCCCGCGTGCGGTCAAGCAGTTGGTGGACATGGGGATCGACATCTCCGAGGAGGCGGGCTGGCTGCGGAACAAGGGCCTGCGGATCATCGGCGGCGGGGTGCGGCTGGAGCTGGACTGGCCGGATCTGGCGAGCTTCCCCGACTACGGACTGGTCCGCAAGCGCGCCGACTTCGACGAACTGCTGGCCCGCCAGGCGGAGAAGGCCGGGGCCAAGCTGCACCAGCTGTGCAACGTCACCGGCCCGGTGCTGGACGAGCGCAGCGGCCGGATCACCGGGGTCACCGCGAAGCTCGGTGAGTCGAAGCGCGAGGTGGAGTTCCGGGCGCCGCTGGTGGTCGCGGCCGACGGCAACTCGACCCGGCTGTCGCTGTCCATGGGCCTGCACCGGCGCGAGGACCGGCCGATGGGCGTGGCCTACCGCACCTACTTCACCTCGCCGCGCAGCCAGGACGACTACCTGGAGTCCTGGCTGGAGCTGTGGGACCGGCGCGCCGGGCAGGAGAAGCTGCTGCCGGGCTACGGCTGGATCTTCGGGATGGGCGACGGCACCAGCAACGTCGGCCTCGGCCTGCTCAACACCACCTCGGCGTTCAAGGACATCGACTACCGCGAGCTGCTCAAGGTGTGGTGCGCGGGCATGCCGGAGGAGTGGGGCTACACCCCGGAGAACATGACCGAGCCGATCCGGGGCGCGGCGCTGCCGATGGCGTTCAACCGGCAGCCGCACTACACCCGGGGCTTCCTGCTGGTGGGCGACGCGGGCGGGATGGTCAACCCGTTCAACGGCGAGGGCATCGCCTACGCGATGGAGTCGGGCCAGATCGCCGCGGGCGTGATCGTGCAGGCGCTGGCACGGCAGACGGATCTCGGGCGGGAGCGGGCACTTGAGGCCTACCCGAAGATCCTCAAGGAGGTCTACGGGGGCTACTACACGCTGGGCCGGGCCTTCGTGAAGGCGATCGGCAACCCGCTGGTGATGCGGATGGCGGCGCAGCACGGGCTGACCCACCCGATGCTGATGCGGTTCGTGCTGAAGCTGCTGGCCAACCTGACCGACCCGCAGGGCGGCGACGCGATGGACCGGATCATCAACGGCCTGGCCAAGGTCGCCCCGCGCGGCTGACCGCGCGGGGCGGGAGGGGGCGCCGCGGGCCGCGGCGCCCCCTCCCGCGCGTCCTCACCCGTCGCGGGCCGTCAGGCGCGGACGAGGAAGTACTGCCAGCTGCCGTAGGTGCTGAGGTTCTGCGTGTCGGTGGCGCCGGGGACGTACTCCGCGATGGCGCGGAACCGGTGGCCGACCGCGTTGGTCAGCGTGGCCCCGACCGCGGTGGTGCTGGTGGAGCCCAGCGTCGCGCAGGCGTCGGTGGCCACCGTGCGCCAGGCCGAGCCGACGTACTCCTGGAGGGTCGACGCCGCGCACTCGCCGGCCTTGTCCGGAGCGACGCCGACGGCGAAGACGGGCTGCGCCGACTGGTGGTAGACCCGCCACTGGGCGCCGCCCTGCCGCACGGTGGTGTAGTAGCCGCTGAGCGTGTCGACGACGTCCGCGTGGGACCAGCCGACCACGGTGCCCGAGGTGGCCGGCGCGTCATCGGCGTCACCGGCGAAGGACGCGCTGAACGTGGTGTTCCGGGTTATCCGGTACCAGCCGGTGAAGTCGCCGCGGGCGTCGACGGCGCCGCTGGCGACCAGCGCCCTGGCACCGCCGTAGGGCTGTGCGTAGACGGCGACGGTGCTGCCGTGGTCGGCGCCGAGGTGGACGGTGACCCCGACCGCGGCGTTGTACGCGTAGGTCCGGTCGGCGGTGTCGAGGGAGACCCCGATGGTGGTGGCCGCCCGGGAGACCTGGACGGTGGCGTCGGCGGCCCCGGCCGTGTGGGTGGCGTCACCGGCGTAGCTCACCTGGTAGGTGTTGGCCCCGCCGGTCCGCGGGGTGTCGGTGAAGGCGAAGGAGCCGTCGGCCGCCACCGCCGCCTGGGGCAGGGCCACGCCCGCGGGGTGGGCCGGGTCGGTCCGGACGATCTGCACGGCGGCGCCCGCCGGGTAGGGGCCGTCCGGCAGTTGGCCGGTGATCCGGAGCGCCTTGCCCCGGGTGTCGGTCGCCGGGGCGGTCAGCACCGGGACGGCCGCCGGGTAGGCGACCTGGACGCTCGCACCGGCGCTCGCCCCGGCGTGGGCGGCGTCACCGGCGTAGCTCGCGGTGTAGCTGTAGCTGCCCGGAGCGGTCGGGGTGTCGGTGGTCGAGAACGTGCCGTCGGCGCCGACGGTGGCGCTCGGCAGGGCGACCCCGTTCGGGTCCGCCGGGTCGGTGCGGGTGACCGTGACCGTGGTCCCCGCCGGGAACGGCGTCGCCGAGCTCAGCGTGCCCTGGACGGTCAGTTGTCGGCCGGGGATGGCGGTGCCGGGCGCGCTCAGCGTCAGCCGGCTCGTGGCCAGCGCCGGGCTCTGCTGGATGTTCAAGGTGTACGAGGTGCTGCCGGGTCCGGTGTCGGTCACCGCGAAGAGCGTGCCGGAGTCCGGGCTCCAGGCCAGTCCGCGCGGGGCGACCGAGTTGCCGAGACCGTAGCTGCCGAGCGGCGCGGATCCGCCCGGCGCGTAGACGTAGAGGTCGGGGTCGTCCTGCGAGACCCCGGCCGCCACCGTGCCGCTCGGCGCGACGGCGACCGCGTCGGGGTAGGCGGCGGTGGGGTAGTCGCCGTCCGGAGCGAGGGTGGAGGTCTTGAGCAGGACCTGGTCGTAGGGCGCGCCGGTGGCGAGGACGAGGTCCTTGCCGTCCGCGGTCACCGCCATGTCCGCGAGCGCGCCGTAGTTGCTTCCGGGGGCCAGGCCGGCGGTCTCCACCGGGGTGCCGGTGGAGACGTTGTAGGCGTTCAGGTCCGGCGGTTCCTGTCCGGTGTCCCCGGCGATGACGAGGTCCGGGTCGGCCGGGTCGGCGGCCAGCATCGGCGGCCCGAACCAGAGGCCCTGGGCCGCGGTCTGCTTCAGGGTGACCACCGGGGCGGGGCCGCTGAGGTCGAGCGAGCCGATGCTGCCCTGCCAGCTGTTGGCGGGGCCGTAGCCGAACCAGATCCTGCCCCCGGCCACGGCCAGGTAGACCGGGGCGGTGCCGGTGCCGGTCGGGTAGACGGCGGACTGGGTGAGCGTGCCGACGTTGATCGCGGAGATCGAGTCGGCCCCGGTCAGCGCGGCGTAGAGGGTGCCGCCGTCGGCTGACAGGGCCAGTCCGGTCGCGCCGGTCTGGCCCGGGATGGTGGTGACGGTGTTCCCGGCCAGGTCGGTGACCAGGATGCTGCTGCTGCCCGCTCCCTCGCTGATGAACACGTGGCCCCCGGCCACCACCGTCTGCGCGTAGTGCGTGATGGGCAGTGCCACGGCGGTGGTGGCCGGGGCAGTGGTGGCCGGGGCGCTGGTGGCCAGGGCGGGAGCGGCCGGCAGGCCGATCACCGCCAGCATTCCGGCCACGACTGTCCCGGCCGCGCCGAGCGCGGTTCGTCTGACTCGCATGTGTGGAGCCCCCCTGTCGGTGCGAGCTGGTTGGTGCCGGACGAGCGGCGCGGAACCACTGCCGCGCCGGTCTCCCGATCCGGCAACCGCACGCTAGTCGGGGGGTACGACAGTCGAGCCGGGGGACCGGGGCGGGCGCGGGGGCGGGTGCGTCAATTCGGCGCTGCCATGATCACCCCGCGGGGGGATGTTTCTCTAGCACGGCCGGTTGGTAGAGGCAAAAGTTGCTTTGGATCACTGTGATCTGCTAGCAGATCACCGCTCCACCTGCGACAACGGCCCCTTCCCTCACGCCTTGTGAACGAAAGCACACGGGTCGTGGCTGATTTTGCCCCTTCATTACCTCTTGATCATCCGTCAGGTGTCGTAGATCACACTTGAGGGGCTGACACCCGTGTCGCAGATCACATATGAACGGGCATAGGATGCAGCCGTCTTGGGGCCTTGTGAACCGTCTCACATGAGCGGATCACGGCCGCACGCTGTACGGACCCGCCGTCGCTGACAGGGACAGGCGCCGCCGCAACCGCCTGGGAGGTCGTTCGGTCATGAACGCATACGCGCCGATTCTGGTACTTGGTGCCCTCGCCGCAGCCTTCGCCGTCGGCTCGGTGGCGATGGCCTCGCTCACCGGCCCCAAGCGCTACAACCGCGCCAAGTTGGAGGCCTACGAGTGCGGCATCGAACCCACTCCGCAGCCCGTCGGGGGCGGACGCTTCCCGATCAAGTACTACCTGACGGCGATGCTCTTCATCGTCTTCGACATCGAGATCGTCTTCCTCTACCCCTGGGCGGTCACCTTCGACGCCCTCGGGATCTTCGGACTGGTCGAGATGGTGCTGTTCATCGCCACCGTCTTTGTCGCGTACGCGTATGTCTGGCGGCGCGGAGGCCTGGAGTGGGACTGAGCCGCGGCCTTCCCGCCGACCACGACCGCCACCGGCAACAGCCGCCGAGAACAGCCGAGAGCTGAGAGGACACCAGATGGGTATTGAGGAGAAGCTGCCCAGCGGCTTCCTGCTCACCTCGGTCGAGCAGGCCGCCGGTTGGGTCAGGAAGAGCTCACTCTTCCCGGCCACGTTCGGCCTCGCCTGCTGCGCCATCGAGATGATGACCACCGGCGCCGGCCGCTACGACCTCGCCCGCTTCGGCATGGAGGTCTTCCGGGGCTCGCCCCGCCAGGCCGACCTGATGATCGTCGCGGGCCGGGTCAGCCAGAAGATGGCCCCGGTGGTCCGCCAGGTCTACGACCAGATGGCGAACCCCAAGTGGGTCATCTCCATGGGCGTCTGCGCCTCCTCGGGCGGGATGTTCAACAACTACGCGATCGTCCAGGGCGTCGACCACGTGATCCCGGTCGACATCTACCTCCCCGGCTGCCCGCCCCGGCCGGAGATGCTGATGGACGCGATCCTCAAGCTGCACGAGCAGATCCGGCACGAGAAGCTCGGCGCGCAGCGCGTCGCCGCCGAGGCCGAGGCCGAGGAGCGGGCGCTGAAGGCGGTCCCGACCAGCGAGATGAAGGGGCTGCTGCGATGAGCGACCAGCAGAGCGGTCCGGAGCAGGGCGAGCTGCCGACCCCGCGCGAGGGCACCGAGCTGGAGATCGTCGGGGTCCGCCACGGGATGTTCGGCGGCGCCAACCCCAGCGAGCAGAGCGGCGTCGGCGGCGGCAGCGGCGACACCTCCGGCTACGGCCGACTGGTCAGCCCGATCGTGCTGCCCGGCGCCACCCCCCGCCCCTACGGCGGGCCCACCGGCGGAGACGGCTCATCGATCGGGGCCTTCGACGAGGTCGCCGACGAGCTGGAGGGCGCGCTGGAGGAGCAGGGCCTGGTGCCCGGGACGGTGATCGCCAAGACCGTGGTCGACCGCGGCGAGATCACCTTCCACGTCGAGCGCGAGTACCTGCCGCAGACGCTGCGGACCCTGCGGGACGACCCCGCCCTGCGCTTCGAGCTGTGCACCGGCGTCAGCGGCGTCCACTACCCCGGGGAGAAGGGCCGCGAGCTGCACGCGGTCTACCACCTGCGCTCGATCACCCACAACCGGCTGATCCGGGTGGAGACCACCGCGCCCGACGCCGACCCGCACATCCCCTCGACGGTCGCGGTCTACCCGACCAACGACTGGCACGAGCGCGAGACCTACGACTTCTTCGGCATCGTCTTCGACGGCCACCCGGCGCTGACGCGGATCATGATGCCGGACGACTGGCTGGGCCACCCGCAGCGCAAGGACTACCCCCTCGGCGGCATCCCCGTCGAGTACAAGGGCGCGCAGATCCCGGCTCCCGACCAGCGGAGGTCGTACAACTGATGACTACTGCACACGGAACAGGTCCGGCCGCGACCGGCGAGGCCGAGGCGCCCGGGCGGGAGACCACCGAGGGCCGGGTCTACACGGTCACCGGCGGCGACTGGGACGAGGTCGTCACCGCGGCGGCGAGGGCCGACGACGAGCGGATCATCGTCAACATGGGCCCGCAGCACCCGTCCACCCACGGCGTGCTGCGGCTGATCCTGGAGATCGACGGCGAGACGGTCACCGAGGCCCGCTGCGGCATCGGCTACCTGCACACCGGCATCGAGAAGAACATGGAGTTCAGGAACTGGACCCAGGGCACGACCTTCGTGACCCGGATGGACTACCTGACCCCGCTGTTCAACGAGACCGCCTACTGCCTCGCGGTGGAGCGGCTGCTCGGCGTCACCGAGGACATCCCGGAGCGGGCCAGCATCATCCGGGTGCTGATGATGGAGCTCAACCGGATCTCCTCGCACCTGGTCTGCCTGGCCACCGGCGGCATGGAGATCGGCTCCACCACGCTGATGATCTACGGCTTCCGTGACCGCGAGATCATCCTCGACATCTTCGAACTGGTCACCGGGCTGCGGATGAACCACGCCTACGTCCGCCCCGGCGGCCTGGCGCAGGACCTCCCGCCGGGCGCGCTCGACCAGATCCGCGAGGGCGTGAAGCTGCTGCGCGGCCGGATGCCCGAGTACGACAAGCTGGCGACCAACAACCCGGTGTTCAAGGCCCGGCTGGTCGACGTCGGCTACCTGGACCTGGCCGGCTGCATGGCGCTCGGCGTCACCGGTCCGATCCTCCGCTCCACCGGCCTGCCGCACGACCTGCGCAAGGCGCAGCCCTACTGCGGCTACGAGCAGTACGAGTTCGAGGTGCCGACCGCCGACAGCTGCGACTCCTACGGCCGGTTCCTGATCCGGCTGGCCGAGATGGAGCAGTCGCTGCGGATCGTCGAGCAGTGCCTGGACCAGCTGCGCGGCAGCAGCGGCCGGGTCATGGTCGCCGACAAGAAGATCGCCTGGCCCGCCCAACTGGCGCTGGGCCCGGACGGCATGGGCAACTCGCTGGACCACATCCGGACCATCATGGGCGAGTCGATGGAAGCCCTGATCCACCACTTCAAGCTGGTCACCGAGGGCTTCCGGGTCCCGCCCGGGCAGGCCTACGCGGCGCTGGAGTCACCCAAGGGCGAGCTCGGCGTGCACGTGGTGAGCGACGGCGGCACCCGCCCCTACCGGGTGCACTTCCGCGACCCCAGTTTTACCAATCTCCAGTCCATGGCGGCGATGTGTGAGGGCGGCCAGGTCGCGGACGTCATCGTCGCCGTGGCCGGGATCGACCCCGTGATGGGAGGCGTGGACCGGTGACCACTGAAGAGAGCGCGGCCCCGACGCTGCTCGGCCTGCCGGAAATGCCCGCGTCGGTGTACCCGGCGGAGGTACGGGCCCGGCTCGACCCGGACGCGCAGCAGCTGATCGAGCGCTACCCGCAGAGCCGTTCGGCGCTGCTGCCGCTGCTGCACCTGGTCCAGGCGGAGGAGGGCTTCGTCAGCCGCACCGGCATCCGGTACTGCGCCGAGCGGCTGGGCCTGACCACGGCGGAGGTCACCGCCGTCGCGACCTTCTACACCATGTACCGGCGGCGCCCGGCGGGCGAGTACCACGTGGGCGTCTGCACCAACACCCTGTGCGCGGTCCTCGGCGGCGACCAGATCTTCGCCGAGCTCCAGCAGCACCTCGGTATCGGCAACAACGAGACCACCGAGGACGGCCGGGTCTCGCTGGAGCACATCGAGTGCAACGCCGCCTGCGACTACGCGCCGGTGGTGATGGTGAACTGGGAGTTCTTCGACGACCAGACCCCGGAGAGCGCCAAGCAGCTGGTGGACGAGCTGCGGGCGGGCCGCGGCGGCGAGGTCCGGCCGACCCGCGGTGCCCGGCTCTGCGGCTTCAAGGAGACCGCGCGGATCCTCGCCGGATTCCCGGACCCGCGCCCCGGCGCGGTGGACGAGTCCGGCGCGGGCGGCGCCCCCTCGCTGGCCGGGCTCCGGCTGGCCCGGGGCGAGACCCTGCCCGGACGTTCCGCCGGGACCAGGGTGGTGGCCCCCCGCCGGAACCCGCCGCTGGACAGTTCCCCCGGCGACGCGGCGAACCCCGCGACCACCCCCGGCGCCCACGACGCCGAACCCCCGGCGCAGACCGCCGCCGCCGACCCGGCCCACCCGGCCGGACCGGTCAACGGCAGCGTCCGCCAGCCCCAGGAAGACGACCAGGAAGGGGCGGCCGAATGACCGCCGAGCACCCGGAGAAGCTGCTCTCCCCGGTCCTGTCCGCGAGTTGGGACGAGGACCGCCCCTGGACGCTGGACAGCTACCGCCGCCACGACGGCTACCAGGGCCTGGCCGCCGCCCTGCGGATGGACCCGGACGCGCTGATCGCCCTGGTCAAGGACGCCGGACTGCGCGGGCGCGGCGGCGCCGGCTTCCCCACCGGGATGAAGTGGCAGTTCATCCCGCAGGGCGACGGCAAGCCGCACTACCTGGTGGTCAACGCGGACGAGTCCGAGCCCGGGACCTGCAAGGACATCCCGCTGCTGTTCGCCAACCCGCACTCGCTGATCGAGGGCATGGTGATCGCCAGCTACGCGATCCGCTGCTCGCACGCCTTCATCTACCTGCGCGGCGAGACCGTGCCGGTGCTGCGGCGGCTGCACGCGGCGGTCGCCGAGGCGTACGCCGCCGGATACCTGGGCCAGGACATCCTCGGCTCCGGCTTCGGCCTGGACATCACCGTCCACGCCGGGGCCGGGGCGTACATCTGCGGCGAGGAGACCGCGCTGCTGGACTCGCTGGAGGGCCGCCGCGGCCAGCCCCGGCTGCGCCCGCCCTTCCCGGCGATCGCCGGCCTCTACGCCTGCCCGACGGTGGTCAACAACGTCGAGTCGATCGCCTCGGTGCCCAGCATCCTGCACCGGGGCAAGGAGTGGTTCCGCTCGATGGGCAGCGAGAAGTCCCCGGGCTTCACCCTGTACTCGCTGTCCGGCCACGTCACCAACCCCGGCCAGTACGAGGCCCCGCTCGGGGTGACCCTGCGGCAGCTGCTGGACATCAGCGGCGGGGTGCGGGCCGGGCACCGGCTGAAGTTCTGGACCCCGGGCGGCTCCTCCACGCCGATGTTCACCGACCAGCACCTCGACGTCCCGCTCGACTACGAGGGCGTGGCCGCCGCCGGGTCGATGCTCGGCACCAAGGCGCTCCAGGTCTTCGACGAGACCACCTGCGTGGTGCGGGCGGTCACCCGCTGGACCGAGTTCTACGCCCACGAGTCCTGCGGCAAGTGCACCCCCTGCCGTGAGGGCACCTACTGGCTGGTCCAGCTGCTGCGCCGGATCGAGGCCGGGCAGGGCCGTCCGGAGGACCTGGACAAGCTGTACGACATCGCCGACAACATCAACGGCAAGTCCTTCTGCGCCCTCGGCGACGGCGCGGCCAGCCCGATCTTCTCCTCGCTCCAGTACTTCCGCGAGGAGTACGAGCAGCACCTCACCGAGGGCCGCTGCCCGTTCGACCCGGCCGCCGCGACGGTCTGGGCGGACGGGCGCCCCCGGGGCGGCACCGCCGCCTCCATCCACCAGACCGCCCAGGAGAAGGAGGTGCACGCGTGACCGTCACCTCACAGGCCCCCGGTCCGGCTGCCGCCCCGCCCCCCGAGGAGCTGCTGACCGTCACCATCGACGACGTCGCGGTGCAGGTGCCCAAGGGCACGCTGATCATCCGCGCCGCCGAGATGGTCGGCACCCAGATCCCGCGCTTCTGCGACCATCCGCTGCTCGACCCGGTCGGCGCCTGCCGCCAGTGCATCGTCGAGGTCGAGGGCCAGCGCAAGCCGGTGGCCTCCTGCACCATGACGGTGACCGACGGCATGGTGGTCCGCACCCAGGTCAGCTCGCCGGTCGCGGAGAAGGCACAGCACGGCGTGATGGAGCTGCTGCTGATCAACCACCCGCTGGACTGCCCGGTCTGCGACAAGGGCGGCGAGTGCCCGCTGCAGAACCAGGCGCTCTCCCACGGCCAGTCCGACAGCCGCTTCGACGGCGTCAAGCGGACGTACGAGAAGCCGGTCCCGATCTCCACCCAGGTGCTGCTCGACCGGGAGCGCTGCGTGCTGTGCGCGCGCTGCACCCGGTTCAGCGAGCAGATCGCCGGGGACCCGTTCATCGAGCTGCTGGAGCGCGGCGCGCTGGAGCAGGTGGGCATCGGCGAGGGCGACGAGTTCCGCTCCTACTTCTCCGGCAACACCATCCAGATCTGCCCGGTGGGCGCGCTGACCTCGGCCGCCTACCGGTTCCGCTCCCGCCCGTTCGACCTGGTCTCCTCGCCGGGCGTGTGCGAGCACTGCGCCTCGGGCTGCGCGGTGCGCACCGACCACCGGCGCGGCAAGGTGCTGCGGCGGCTGGCCGGTGACGACCCGGCGGTGAACGAGGAGTGGTCCTGCGACAAGGGCCGCTTCGGCTTCCGCTACGCGCAGCAGCCGGACCGGCTGACGACACCGCTGATCCGCGACGAGAGCGGTGCTCTCGTCCCCGCCTCCTGGCCGGAGGCGCTGCGCGTCGCCGCCGCCGGACTGGCCGCCGCGCGCGGCCCGGCGGCGGTGCTCACCGGCGGCCGGTGCACGGTCGAGGACGCCTACGCGTACGCCAAGTTCGCCCGGGTCGCGCTCGGCACCAACGACGTCGACTTCCGGGCCCGGCCGCACAGCGCCGAGGAGGCCGACTTCCTGGCCGCCGCGGTGGCCGGCCGCGGGGTGGACGTCGACGGCAGCGGCACCGGCTACCAGCAGCTGGAGACCGCACCGGCGGTACTGCTGGCCGGTTTCGAACCGGAGGAGGAGTCGCCGATCGTCTTCCTGCGGCTGCGCAAGGCCGCCCGCACCAAGGGCCTGGCGGTGTACTCGATCGCCACCCACGCCTCGCGCGGCCTGGCCAAGCTCGGCGGCTCGCTGCTGCCGGCCGCCCCCGGCACCGAGGCCGAGTGGCTGGAGGCGCTGGCCGACGACGAGGCCCTCGACGGCGACGCCGGGCGCGCGGCCCAGGCACTGCGGCAGCCCGGCGCGGTGCTGCTGGTCGGCGAGCGGCTGGCGTCCGTGCCCGGCGCGCTCAGCGCGGCCGCCCGGCTGGCCCGGGCCACCGGCGCCGCCCTGGCCTGGATCCCGCGCCGGGCGGGCGAACGCGGCGCGGTCGAGGCGGGCGCGCTGCCCGGGCTGCTGCCCGGCGGACGCCCGGTGACCGACCCGCTGGCCCGCGCGCAGACCGCCACCGTCTGGGGCCTCGACGAGATCCCGGCCCGGTACGGCCGCGACACCAACGGCATCCTCACCGCCGCCGCCAACGGCGACCTCGGGGCCCTGGTCGTCGGCGGGGTGGACCTGCCGGACCTGCCCGACCCGGCCGCCGCCGAGGCGGCACTGGACCGGATCGGCTTCCTGGTCAGCCTGGAACTGCGGCCCGGACCGGTCACCGACCGCGCCGACGTGGTGCTCCCGGTCGCCGCGGTGGCCGAGAAGGCCGGGACCTTCCTGGACTGGGAGGGCCGGGTCCGGCTGTTCGAACCGGCCATCAAGGCCGACCAGAGCACCCACCGCCACCAGGGCAGCGACCTGCGGGTGCTGCACATGCTCGCGGACGCCATGGGCCGCGCCCTGGGCCTGCCGGACGTCACCGCCGCCCGCCGCGAGCTGGACGCCCTCGGCGCCTGGAGCGGCGAGCACCCGGACGCCCCGGCCGAGCACGCCCGCCCGCTGCCGCGCCCCGGCGCGGGCGAGGCGGTCCTCGGCGGCTGGCGCCAGCTGCTCGACAACGGCTCGCTACAGCAGGGCGATCCGGCCCTGGCCGGGACCCGGCACCCGGCCGTCGCCCGGCTCTCCCCGGCCACCGCGGCCGAGGTCGGTGTCGCCGACGGCGCCCCGCTGTCGGTGTCGGGACCGGCCGGAAGCCTCACCCTGCCGCTGGCGATCACCCCGGACCTGCCCGACCGGGTGGTGTGGATCCCGCTCAACTCCACGCCCGGCGGCGCCGCCCGCGCCCTCGGCGTCCTGCCCGGACGGGTCGTCGGCCTGGCCCAGGCGGCGCTGCCCGGCACCCAGGAGAGCGACGAACCCGGGGCGGACCCGGCCGTCCGCGAAGCCGCCACCCACGGAGGGGGTAACTGATGGCCCCGCACACAGTGTTGCTCGCCGCCACCGAGGACCTGTCGGTGTTCGGCACCGACCCCTGGTGGCTGGTTGTCGTCAAGGCGCTGTTCTGCTTTGTGTTCCTGCTGGTGACGGTGCTGTTCTCGATCGTCTGGGAGCGCAAGGTCGTCGCCTGGATGCAGCTGCGGATCGGCCCCAACCGGCACGGCCCCTGGGGCATGCTGCAGAGCCTCGCCGACGGCGTGAAGCTGGCGCTGAAGGAGGACCTGGTGGTGACCGCCTCCGACAAGGTGGTCTACATCCTGGCCCCGGTGATCTGCGCCATCCCGGCGTTCATGGCGATCGCGGTGATCCCGTTCGGACCGGCCGACCACGAGATCTCGATCTTCGGCACCCGGACCACCATGCAGCTCACCGACTTCCCGGTGGCCATGATCTACGTGCTGGCGGTCGCCTCCATCGGCATCTACGGCATCGTGCTGGCCGGTTGGGCCTCGGGCTCGACCTACCCGCTGCTCGGCGGGCTCCGCTCGGCCGCGCAGATGGTCTCCTACGAGATCGCCATGGGCCTGTCCTTCGCGGCGGTGTTCCTGGACGCCGGGACGATGTCCACCTCCGGGATCGTCGCCGCGCAGCAGCACACCTGGTTCGCCTGCCTGCTGCCGGTCAGCTTCATCGTCTACATCGTGTCCATGGTCGGCGAGACCAACCGGGCGCCGTTCGACCTGCCCGAGGCCGAGGGCGAACTGGTCGGCGGCTTCAACACCGAGTACTCCTCGCTGAAGTTCGCGATGTTCATGCTGGCCGAGTACATCAACATGGTCACCGTCTCCGCGGTCGCCGCCACCATGTTCCTCGGCGGCTGGCGGGCCCCCTGGCCGATCAGCTCCTTCTGGGAGGGCGCCAACCACGGCTGGTGGCCGCTGCTCTGGATCGTCATCAAGATCCAGCTCTCGCTGTTCTTCTTCATCTGGCTCCGCGGCACCCTGCCCCGGCTCCGCTACGACCAGTTCATGAAGCTGGGCTGGAAGGTCCTGATCCCGGTGTCGCTGGTGTGGCTGGTGATGGTGGCCACCGTGCGGGCGCTGCGCAACAAGGGCGTCGACTACACCAACGTGATCCTGATCGTCCTCGGGGCGATCCTGGCGGTGGTGCTGGTGTCGATCGTGGTGGACATGGTCCGCGGCCGCAACCGCCCGGCGGAGCCCGCCGAGCCCCCGTTCGATCCGCTCGCCGGGGGCTTCCCGGTACCGCCGCTGCCCGGGCAGCAGTCGCCGCCCACGCCCCGCCGTCCCTCGCGGCAGCAGACCGTCAACGCGGGGCAGACCGTCAACGCGGGGCAGACCGTTTCCGCAGCAGCACTGAAGGGAGGGGACGACGATGCCTGACATCCTGGGGCCCGCCGGCGGCTTCGGCGTGACCTTCACGGCCATGTTCAAGAAGCGGCTGACCGAGCAGTACCCCGAGTACAAGAAGCCCACCGCACCCCGCTTCCACGGCCGCCACCAGCTGAACCGGCACCCGGACGGGCTGGAGAAGTGCATCGGCTGCGAACTCTGCGCCTGGGCCTGCCCGGCGGACGCGATCTACGTGGAGGGCGCGGACAACACCGAGGAGGAGCGCTACTCCCCGGGCGAGCGCTACGGCCGCGTCTACCAGATCAACTACGCCCGCTGCATCCTCTGCGGCCTGTGCATCGAGGCCTGCCCGACCCGGGCGCTGACCATGACCAACGAGTACGAACTCGCGGACAGCAGCCGGGAGTCGCTGATCTACACCAAGGAGCAGCTGCTGGCGGGCCTGACCGAGGGCATGGTGGAAAGCCCGCACTCGATCTTCCCCGGCACCGACGAGGGCGACTACTACCGGGGCACGGTCACCGAGGCCGCCCCCGGCACCGTCCGCCAGGTCGCGGTCAGCAAGGGCGAGCGGCCCGAGGCGGACCCCGACGGGGCCGAGGAGGCGAAGGCATGACCGCCCTGCTCGCCACCCCGCTGACCGGGGCCGCCTCCACCGGCGAGGCCGTGCAGTTCTGGGTGCTCGCCGTGGTCTCCGTGGCCGGGGCCCTGGGCATGGTGCTCTGCCGCAAGGCGGTGCACTCCGCGCTGTGCCTGGCCGCGACCATGCTCGCGCTGGCGGTCTGCTACATGGCGCAGGGCGCGGTGTTCCTCGGCGTGGTCCAGATCGTGGTCTACACCGGCGCGATCATGATGCTGTTCCTGTTCGTGGTGATGCTGGTCGGCGTGACCGCGGAGGACTCGGTCAAGGAGCCGCTGAAGGGCCAGCGGGTCGCCGCCGTGCTCGGCGGCCTCGGCTTCGGGGTGCTGCTGATCGCCGGTATCGCCAACGCCAAGCTGCGCACCTTCACCGGGCTGACCACGGCCAACGCGGGCGGCAACGTCCAGGGCCTGGCACAGCTGATCTTCACCCGCTACGTCTGGGCGTTCGAGGTCACCGGCGCGCTGCTGATCACCGCCGCGATCGGGGCGATGGTGCTGACCCACCGCGAGCACACCGAGGTGCGGCAGACCCAGCGCGAACTCGCCGAGCAGCGGGTCCGCCTGGGCCAGCAGATCACCCCGCTGCCCGCGCCCGGCGTCTACGCCCGGCACAACGCGGTGGACGTCCCCGGCCTGCTGCCCGACGGCAGCGTCGCGGAGCTGTCGGTCAACCCGACGCTGCGCGCCCGGGGCCAGATGCGCGACGTCAGCGGCGACATGCTGCGCCGGATGGACGCGCTGGAGAACGGCACCGCGGACTGGCTGAGCCGGAAGACCCCGAAGCCGCGCACCAGCACCGAACTGGTCCAACAGCCGGTCCCGGCCCCCCCGGCCGAGCGGGCACCGGAGGAGGAGTCCGAGTGAACCCCGTCAACTACCTCTACCTGGCCGCCCTGCTGTTCACCATCGGCGCCACCGGCGTACTGGTCCGGCGGAACGCGATCGTGCTGTTCATGTGCGTCGAGCTGATGCTCAACGCCTCCAACCTGGCCCTGGTCACCTTCTCCCGGCTGCACGGCAACCTGGACGGCCAGATCATCGCCTTCTTCACCATGGTGGTCGCCGCGGCCGAGGTCGTCGTCGGACTGGCGATCATCGTGAGCGTCTTCCGCACCCGTCACTCGGCCTCGGTCGACGACACCAACCTCATGAAGCTGTAGCGGCGGAGGCTGACTGACCGTGGACACTCTCATCCCCGTACTGGTCGCGGTGCCCCTGGCCGGAGCCGCGCTGCTCCTGCTGGGCGGCCGCCGCCTGGACGCCTTCGGCCACTGGCTGGGCGTCCTCGCCTCCACCGCGTCGTTCGCCGTGGGGCTCGTGCTCTTCTTCCACATGCTCGGGCAGCCGTCGGCGGACCGGGCCGAGCACATCACCCTGTTCAGCTGGGTCCCGGTGGCCGGTTTCCAGGCCCCGGTCGGCTTCCAACTCGACCAGCTGTCCATCGTGTTCGTGCTGCTGATCACCGGCGTCGGCTCGCTGATCCACCTCTACTCGGTGGGCTACATGGAGCACGACGAGCGCCGCCGCCGCTTCTTCGGCTACCTGAACCTGTTCCTGGCAGCCATGCTGCTGCTGGTCCTCGCCGACAACTACCTCCTGCTGTACGTCGGCTGGGAGGGCGTGGGGCTCGCCTCGTACCTGCTGATCGGCTTCTGGCAGCACAAGCCGAGCGCCGCGACCGCCGCCAAGAAGGCGTTCCTGGTCAACCGGGTCGGCGACCTGGGCCTGTCGATCGCGATCATGCTGATGTTCAGCACCTACGGCAGCTTCACCTTCGCCCAGGTGTTCCCTAACGCCGGCTCCGCCTCGCACGGGACGCTGACCGGCATCGGGCTGATGCTGCTGCTGGCGGCCTGCGGCAAGTCCGCGCAGGTGCCGCTGCAGTCCTGGCTGGGCGACGCGATGGAGGGCCCGACCCCGGTGTCGGCGCTGATCCACGCGGCGACCATGGTCACCGCCGGCGTCTACCTGATCACCCGCTCCAGCGCGATCTTCAACCTGGCGCCGACCGCGCGGCTGGCGACGGTCTGCGTGGGCGCGGTGACGCTGATCTTCGGTGCGATCGTCGGTTGCGCCAAGGACGACATCAAGAAGGCGCTGGCCGGTTCGACCATGTCGCAGATCGGCTACATGGTGATGGCGGCCGGGCTCGGCCCGATCGGCTACGTCTTTGCGATCATGCACCTGGTCACCCACGGCTTCTTCAAGGCCGGGCTGTTCCTCGGCGCCGGCTCGGTGATGCACGGCATGAACGACGAGGTGGACATGCGGAAGTACGGCGGCCTGCGCAGATACATGCCGCTGACCTTCTACACCTTCGGCCTCGGCTACCTGGCGATCATCGGCTTCCCGTTCCTGTCCGGCTTCTTCTCCAAGGACAAGATCATCGAGGCGGCCTTCGGCCACGGCGGCGCCGAGGGCTGGATCCTCGGCACCGCGGCCCTGGTCGGCGCCGGGGTCACCGCGTTCTACATGACCCGGGTGATGCTGATGACCTTCTTCGGCGAGAAGCGCTGGGTCCCCACTCCGGACATCAGCGGCTCCGCCGCGGGTGACGGCCATGAGCCGCACCCCCACGATCCGCCGAAGACCATGGGCATCCCGATGGTGGTGCTGGCCGTCGGCTCGGTCGCCGCGGGCGGGCTGTTCACCATCAACAGCTCCTTCGTGCACTGGCTGACCCCGGTCACCGGCTACGCCGAGGGGCACTCCCCGCTCGGCTCGTTCACCATCTCGGCGATCACCCTGGTCGTGATCGCGGTCGGCGCGGTCGTCGCCTGGCTGGTGTACGGACGCAAGCCGGTACCGGCGGTGCCGCCGCTGGGCTCGCTGGTCACCCGCGCCGCCCGCCGCGACCTGCTCCAGGACGACTTCAACCATGTGGTCCTGGTCGGCGGCGGCGAGCACCTGACCCGCTTCCTGGTCTACCTGGACGCCAAGGGCTTCGACGGCGTGGTCAACGGCATCGCCGCCCTGGTCGGCGGGGTCTCCGGCCGGGCCCGCAAGCTGCAGAACGGCTATGTCCGCTCCTACGCCCTGTCGATGTTCGGCGGCGCGCTGGTGCTGGTCGCCACGACTCTCCTGATGAGGTCGATGTGAGTTCCTTTCCGCTGCTGACCGTCACCGCCGCGCTCCCGGCCGTCGGCGCGGTCCTCACCGCCGCCCTCCCGGCCGCCACCACCGTGCGTCGCCGCGACCTCAACAAGGGCATCCCGCTGGGGCTCTCGCTGCTGACGCTGGCGCTGTCGATCGTGGTCGCCGTCCGGTTCAAGCCCGGCGGCGCCCGCTACCAGCTGACCGAGTCGCACTCCTGGATCTCGAACTTCGGCATCGGCTACACCCTCGGGGTGGACGGCATCGCGGTGGTGCTGATCCTGCTCACCACCGTGCTGGTGCCGTTCGTGATGCTGGCCTCCTGGCACGACGCCGACCCGGTCGCGAACGACAGCGGCACCTTCGAGCGCAGCCGCCGCACCCAGGGCTTCTTCGCCCTGATCCTGGCGGTGGAGGCGATGGTGGTGCTCTCCTTCGAGGCCACCGACGTCTTCCTGTTCTACGTCTTCTTCGAAGCCATGCTGATCCCGATGTACTTCCTGATCGGCGGCTTCGGCGACCGCACCGAGGGCGAGGACGCCCGCCAGCGCTCCTACGCCGCCGTCAAGTTCCTGCTGTACAACCTGCTCGGCGGCCTGATCATGCTGGCCGCCGTGATCGGCCTGTACGTGATCACCGCGCGGCAGGGCATCGGCAGCGACGGCCACGGCACCTTCGACCTGACCACCATCACCCAGGCGCTGGCCTCCGGGAGGCTGCACTTCTCCCCGGTCGCCGAGAACGCCCTGTTCCTGGGCTTCATGTTCGCCTTCGCGGTGAAGGCCCCGCTGTGGCCGCTGCACACCTGGCTGCCGAACGCCATGGGCGAGGCCACCCCCGGGGTCGCGGTGCTGATCACGGCCGTGGTCGACAAGGTCGGCACCTACGCGATGCTCCGCTTCTGCCTGGAGCTGTTCCCGCAGGCGTCCAAGACCTTCGCGCCGACGATCCTGGTGCTGTCGCTGATCGGGATCATCTACGGCGCGCTGCTGGCGGTCGGCCAGAAGGACATCAAGCGGCTGATCGCCTTCGCCTCGATCTCCCACTTCGGCTTCATCATCATGGGCATCTTCGCGATGACCACCCAGAGCCAGGCCGGGGCGACCCTCTACATGGTCAACCACGGGGTCTCCACCGCGCTGCTGCTGCTGGTCGCCGGGTTCCTGATGTCCAGGCGGGGCAGCCGCCTGATCGGGGACTACGGCGGGGTGCAGAAGGTCGCGCCGGTACTCGCCGGGACCTTCCTGGTCGGCGGCCTGGCCACGCTGTCGCTGCCCGGTCTGGCGCCCTTCGTCAGCGAGTTCCTGGTCCTGGTCGGTACCTTCACCCGGTACCCGGTGATCGGCATCATCGCCACCATCGGGATCGTCCTCGCCGCGCTCTACGTGCTGGTGCTCTACCAGCGCACCATGACCGGCCCGGTGAAGGCCGCCGTCGCCGGGATGCGCGACCTGCGGGTCCGGGAACTGGTGGTGGCCGCGCCGCTGATCGCGCTGCTGGTGGTGCTCGGCGTCTACCCGAAGCCGATCTCCGACATCATCAACCCGGCCGTCCGCTCCACCCTGTCCGACGTCGGCCGGACCGACCCGGCGCCGCCGCACCCGGTCGCCGCGAACAGCGCCACCAGCAACGCCGCCACCACCCCGGCCACGAACGGAGGCGGCCAGTGAGCGCCGCGCCCAGCGCCGTCCACAGCCTGTGGACGCTCGCCGAATCGTCCAGCACGATCGGCAGCATCAAACCGCCCACCATCGAGTACGCCCAGCTGTCACCCATGCTGGTGCTGTTCGCCGCCGCCGCCCTGGGCGTCCTGGTCGAGGCCTTCGTGCCCCGCCGGGCCCGCTACTGGGCCCAGGTCGGCCTCGCCCTGGCCGGGCTCACCGGCGCCTTCGTGGCGATCGTGGTGCTGGCCGCCGACGGCTACGCCGGATCCAAGGCGCACCTGGCCGCGATGGGCGCCGTCGCCGTCGACGGCCCGGCGCTGTTCCTCCAGGGCACCATCGTGCTGATCTCGGTGGTCGCCGTGCTCGGCTTCGCCGAGCGCCGACTGGAGAGCCCCCGGGCCCCCGGGCGCGGGCTGCTGCGCGGCTGGACCGGCGCCCCGGTCGACGCCTTCGCCGCGCAGGCCGCCGCCGTCCCCGGCAGCGACGCGGAGAAGTCCGCCGTCCGCTCCGGCTTCGCCACCACCGAGGTCTTCCCGCTCACCATGTTCGCCGTGGTCGGGATGCTGCTCTTCCCCGCCGCCGGGGACCTGCTGACCATGTTCGTGGCGCTGGAGGTCTTCTCGCTGCCGCTGTACCTGCTCTGCGCGCTGGCCCGGCGCCGCCGACTGCTCTCGCAGGAGGCAGCGGTGAAGTACTTCCTGCTCGGGGCGTTCTCCTCGGCCTTCTTCCTGTTCGGCCTGGCGCTGATCTACGGCTACGCGGGCACCGTCTCGCTCAGCGGCATCGCCGCCGTGGTCTCCGGCACCGAGAGCCCGGTCACCCCGGCCCTGGCCAACACCACCGGCAATGACGCGCTGCTGCTGATCGGCCTGGCGATGCTCGGCGTCGGACTGCTGTTCAAGGTCGGCGCGGTCCCGTTCCACGCCTGGACGCCGGACGTCTACCAGGGCGCGCCGACCCCGGTCACCGGCTTCATGGCCGCCGCCACCAAGGTCGCCGCCTTCGGCGCGCTGCTGCGCCTGCTCTACGTCGCCTTCCCCGGCCTCACCTGGGACTTCCGGCCGGTGATGTGGGGCGTGGCGATCCTCACCATGGTGGTCGGCTCGATCATCGCGGTCACCCAGACCGACGTGAAGCGGCTGCTCGCGTACTCCTCGATCGCGCACGCGGGCTTCATCCTGACCGGGGTGATCGCGATGAACCGGGCCGGGATCTCCGCCGTGCTGTTCTACCTGGGCGCCTACTCCTTCGTCACCCTGGGCGCGTTCGCGGTGGTCACCCTGGTCCGCGACGCGGGCGGCGAGGCCACCCACCTCTCCCGCTGGGCCGGTCTCGGCCGCCGCTCGCCGCTGATCGCGGCGACCTTCGCGCTGTTCCTGCTCGCCTTCGCCGGTATCCCGCTGACCAGCGGCTTCGCCGGGAAGTTCGCGGTGTTCCAGGCGGCGGCGCAGGGCGGGGCGACCCCGCTGGTGATCGTCGGTGTGCTCTCCTCGGCGGTGGCCGCCTTCTTCTACATCCGGGTCATCGTGCTGATGTTCTTCTCCGACCCCAGGCCCGACGGCCCCACCGTGGCCGTCCCCAGCGTCTTCACCGGCACCGCGATCGTGCTCGGCGTCGCGGTGACCCTGGTCCTGGGCATCCTGCCGCAGTACTTCCTCCATCTGGCCGGCCAGGCCTCGGTCTTCGTCCACTGAGGCGTGCCGGATGCGGGCTGCCAGAACCGGAACGCAGCGCTCTACCAGGCCCGACGTGGTACTTGCCACGTCGGGCCGGAGCATTGATCATCTCCTGACCGGATACGCTGCTCAGGATGGCAGCAGCGGCTCAGGACCGAAGCCGTGCGACCGACCAGCGACAGGAGAGTTCCCGGTGACCGTCGTGGGGCCCTTCGGGCTGAGCGTGCAGGACCAGGCACTGCAAGCGGACGTCCACCTCGGCATGGCCGCCGTCGAGCAGGCGCTCTGCGAGGCGACCAAGAGCGATGTGCCGTTCATCACAGTAACCGCACAGCATCTGCTCGATGCCGGCGGCAAGCGCTTCCGACCGCTGCTCGTCCTGCTCGCCGCGCAGTTCGGCGACCCGAACGCGCCCGGCGTGGTCCCGTCCGCCGTGGTCGTCGAACTCACCCATCTGGCGACGCTCTATCACGACGACGTGATGGACGAGGCGCTGGTGCGCCGCAGCACCGTCAGCGCCAACGCCCGCTGGGACAACTCCGTCGCCATCCTCACCGGCGACTTCCTCTTCTCCCGCGCGTCCAAGATCCTCGCCGGGCTCGGCCCGGAGGCCGTCCGGCTCCAGGCCGACGCCTTCGAGCGGCTGGTCACCGGCCAGATCCAGGAGACCGCCGGCCCCCGCCCCGGCGAGGACCCGGTCCAGCACTACCTGGACGTCCTCTCCGGCAAGACCGGTTCGCTGATCGCCGTCTCCTGCCACTTCGGCGCGCTGCTGGCCGGGGCCGACCAGCGGGTCGCCGAGGTCCTCACCCAGTACGGCGAGCGGATCGGCCTGGCCTTCCAGCTCGCCGACGACATCCTGGACGTCGCCAGCGACAGCGAGGAGTCCGGCAAGACCCCCGGCACCGACCTGCGCGAGGGCGTCCCGACGCTGCCGGTGCTGCTGCTGCGCGCCGCCGAGCCCGACCCGGACGTCCCCGGCGACCTGCGCCTGCGCGAGCTGCTGGACCAGGGCTTCGACCCGTCCCTGCCGGATGCCGACGAGCGGCACGCGGAGGCGCTGCGGCTGCTGCGCGCCCACCCCGCGCTGGTCCGGGCCCGCGAGCACACCCTGCGCTACGCCGAGGCCGCCCGGGCCCAGCTCGCCCCCCTGCCGGACTGCCCGGCGAAGTCGGCCCTGGAGGGCCTGTGCGACGCGGTGGCGCTGCGCACCATGTGACCGCTCCCCGCCCGATCGGGAAGACTGTGCCTGGCGGACGACACGGCCGCCCATGACACAGGGGAGCACCGGCGTGCGCGTCGTCATCGCTGAGGATTCGGTACTGCTGCGGGAAGGCCTCACCCGGCTGCTGACCGATCGGGGCCTCGACGTGGTCGGCGGCGTCGGCGACGGCGAGGAACTGCTCACGCTGCTCGCCGGGTTGGCCGCCCGGGGGGAGCTGCCGGACGTGGTGGTCGCCGACGTCCGGATGCCGCCCACCCACACCGACGAGGGCGTCCGCGCCTGCGTCGAGCTCCGCCGCCGCCACCCGGGGGTGGGCACGCTGGTGCTCTCCCAGTACGTCGAGGAGCGCTACGCCTCGGAACTGCTCTCCGGCTCCACCCAGGGCGTCGGCTACCTGCTCAAGGACCGGGTCGCGGACGTCCGCGAGTTCGTCGAGGCGGTGCGCCGGGTCGCCCAGGGCGGCACCGCGCTGGACCCGGAGGTGGTCGCCCAGCTGCTCGGCCGCAGCCGCCGCCACGACGTCCTGGACGGCCTGACGCCGCGTGAGCGGGAGGTCCTGGGGCTGATGGCGGAGGGGCGCACCAACGCCGCCATCGCCCGCCAGCTGGTGGTCTCCGACGGCGCGGTGGAGAAGCACGTGAGCAATATCTTCATGAAGCTGGGCCTCACCCAGAGCTCCGAGGACCACCGCCGGGTGCTGGCGGTGCTGACCTACCTCAATTCCTGACAATCGATCAGGAATGGCCCGCACCGGGTCGAGACCTGCCCTGAACGTACGCCGTAGGCGACCCTTACCGGCTTAGGATGAAACGAGGTGCATAAAACGGACGTGGGCACACGGGCCCGCGTCCGAGTGGTGTCTAGGGAGGTCCCAGCAGTGACCAGCCAGGTCCACGTACCGACGCAGACCGACGAGTCCTCGCCCGGAACACCGCCTACCGGCGGAACGGCCGAGGACGATCCAGCGGCTCGCACCGCATCCGGAGCCGCGGACATGACCACTGACGTACCGTCCGCCGCGTCCGCCGCCGAGTTCGACAAGCAGGTCAGGCGACTGGACCGGGTGGTGATCCGGTTCGCGGGCGACTCGGGCGACGGGATGCAGCTGACCGGGGACCGGTTCACCACCGAGACGGCGGGGTTCGGCAACGACCTGTCGACGCTGCCGAACTTCCCGGCCGAGATCCGCGCCCCCGCAGGCACGCTGCCGGGGGTGTCCTCGTTCCAGCTGCACTTCGCCGACCACGACATCCTCACCCCGGGCGACGCGCCGGACGTGCTGGTGGCGATGAACCCGGCGGCGTTGAAGGCGAACCTGGGCGACGTGCCGCGTGGCGCGGAGATCATCGTGGACACCGACGAGTTCACCAAGCGGGCGCTGGCGAAGGTGGGGTACCCGGCGGACCCGCTGGCGGACGGCTCGCTGGCGGCGTTCTCGGTGCACCCGGTGCCGCTGACCACGCTGACGGTGGAGGCGTTGAAGGACTCGGGGCTGTCGCGCAAGGACGCGGAGCGGGCGAAGAACATGTTCGCGCTGGGTCTGCTGTCGTGGATGTACCACCGGCCGACCGAGGGTACCGAGCGGTTCCTGCGGACCAAGTTCGCGAAGAAGCCGCTGATCGCCGAGGCGAACGTGCTGGCGTTCAAGGCGGGGTGGAACTACGGCGAGACCACCGAGGACTTCGCGGTCTCCTACGAGGTGGCCCCGGCCACGGCGGCGTTCGCGCCCGGCCGCTACCGCAACATCTCCGGGAACCTGGCCCTGTCCTACGGGCTGGTGGCGGCCTCGAAGCAGTCGGGGCTGCCGCTGTTCCTCGGCTCCTACCCGATCACCCCGGCCTCGGACATCCTGCACGAGTTGAGCAAGCACAAGAACTTCGGGGTGCGGACCTTCCAGGCGGAGGACGAGATCGCCGGGGTCGGCGCGGCCATCGGCGCGGCCTTCGGCGGCGCGCTGGGGGTGACCACCACCTCCGGCCCCGGCGTGGCACTGAAGTCCGAGGCGATCGGACTGGCGGTCTCACTGGAACTGCCGCTGGTGATCGTCGACGTGCAGCGCGGTGGTCCGTCCACCGGACTGCCGACCAAGACCGAGCAGGCGGACCTGCTCCAGGCGATGTACGGCCGCAACGGCGAGGCGCCGGTACCGGTGGTGGCCCCGGCGACGGCGGGCGAGTGCTTCACCGCGGCGCTGGAGGCGGCGCGGATCGCGCTGACCTACCGCACCCCGGTCTTCCTGCTCTCCGACGGCTACCTGGCCAACGGCTCGGAGCCGTGGCGGATCCCGGAACCGGCCGAGCTGCCGGACCTGCGTCCGACGTTCGCCACCGAGCCGAACCGGCCGGACGGCTCCTTCTGGCCCTACCTGCGCGACCCGGAGACGCTGGCCCGCCCTTGGGCGGTGCCCGGCACCCCCGGCCTGGAGCACCGCATCGGCGGGATCGAGAAGCAGGACGGCACCGGCGGCATCTCCTACGACCCGGCCAACCACGACCACATGGTCCGCACCCGCCAGGCCAAGATCGACGGCATCACCGTCCCCGACCTGGAGGTCCAGGACCCGGGCGGCCACGCCCGGCTGCTGGTGCTCGGCTGGGGCTCGACCTACGGGCCGCTGACCGCCGCCGTCCGCCGGGTCCGTGCCACCGGCGCGCACGTGGCGCAGGCGCACCTGCGGCACCTCAACCCGTTCCCGGCCAACCTGGGCAAGGTCCTGGCCGACTACGACCGGGTGCTGGTACCGGAGATGAACCTGGGTCAGCTCGCCCACCTGCTGCGGGCCAAGTACCTGGTCGACGTCCGGTCCCTGACCCAGGTCACCGGCCTGCCGTTCAAGGCCGGACAACTCGCCGACGCGATCACCACCCACCTGGAGCACTCGGAGGGCGACCATGCCTGAGACCACCTTCGCCTCCCTGAGCCTGGTTCCCAAGGCCAGTGGCCCGCAGACCACCAAGGACTTCAAGTCGGACCAGGAGGTGCGCTGGTGCCCCGGCTGCGGCGACTACGCGATCCTCGCCGCGGTCCAGTCCTTCCTGCCGGAGCTGGGCCTGGCCAAGGAGAACATCTGCTTCGTCTCCGGCATCGGCTGCTCCTCCCGCTTCCCCTACTACCTCGACACCTACGGCATGCACTCGATCCACGGCCGCGCCCCGTCGATCGCCACCGGCCTGGCCACCAGCCGCCGCGACCTGTCGGTCTGGGTGGTCACCGGCGACGGCGACGCCCTCTCCATCGGCGGCAACCACCTGATCCACGCCCTGCGCCGCAACGTCAACCTGAAGATCCTGCTCTTCAACAACCGCATCTACGGCCTCACCAAAGGCCAGTACTCACCCACCAGCGAAACCGGGAAGATCACCAAGTCCACCCCCATGGGCTCACTCGACCACCCCTTCAACCCGCTCTCCCTGGCCCTCGGCGCCGAAGCCACCTTCGTCGCCCGCACCATCGACTCCGACCGCAAACACCTCCAGTCGGTCCTGCGAGCCGCCGCCGAACACCAGGGCACCGCCCTCGTCGAGATCTACCAGAACTGCAACATCTTCAACGACGGCGCCTTCGACGCCCTCAAAGAACCCGAAACCCGCGAACAGGCACTGATCCGCCTCGAACACGGACAACCCATCCGCTTCGGCACCGACAACACCCACGGCGTCTTCCGCGACCCGAACACCGGCGACCTGACCACCGCCCCGGTCACCGACACCAACACCGCCGACGTCCTGATCCACGACGCCAACGCCACCAGCCCCACCACCGCCTTCGCCCTCACCCGCCTCGCCGACCCCGACACCCTCCACCACACCCCCATCGGCATCCTGCGCAGCGTCCAGCGCCCGGTCTACGACACCCTCATGGCCGAGCAGCTGGCCACCGCCGTCACCCAGCAGGGTGAGGGCGACCTGAACGCCCTGCTCACCGGATCCGACACCTGGACCGTCGCCTAGGCAAGCCGCAGCAAGCCGCAGCGGCCTTTCCAGCGCCCCGGCCGGGGCCCCGCACGGGGTCCCGCGCCGGGGTCGCCGCTGTCCGGGTCCGGCACGGTGGCCATGTGCACGCCAGTCCACGGATAGCGCTCTCGGCTGGGGGCGGTGTCAATAAATCGCTAAGATCTGCAACGAATCCTTAACGAGCGTCCCTTTTGACCGTTTTGCCGGATCAGGCGAGAGTATGCAGTACATCGGCACTCTCGCTGGAGCTGCCCGGACCCTGAAAACGTCACACTCGGATCGGATACGTCATGGACAGCCGCACGAGCGTCCCTTCCTCAGCCGACTCGCCTGAGGGCGGCGGCGGTGGGGGAGGCGGAACGGCTGTCCTGCCGCGTCCGGCCGCCGTCGAGATCCCGGAGAGCCTCGGCTACCGGGTGAAGAAACGATTGCTCGGCAAGCCCCTGGTCACCGAGGAGCTGGCTCACGAGAAGCTGTCCAACCCGGTCGCCCTCGGCGTGCTGGCCTCGGACTGCATCTCCTCCTCGGCGTACGGTTCCGAGGCCATGCTGGTGCAGATGGTCCCGGTCATCGGCCTTGCGGCGTTCAGCCTGCTGATGCCGATCACCGGCATCGTGCTCTGCGTGCTGACCCTGCTGACCCTGTCGTACCGCGAGGTCGTCATGGTCTACACCCGGGCCGGTGGCTCCTACGTGGTCGCCCGCGAGAACTTCGGCCCCCGGATCGCCCAGGTCGCGGCCGTGGCGCTGCTGATCGACTACATCGTCACCGTCGCCGTGCAGACCGCGGCCGGTACCGTCGCGCTGCTGTCGCTGGTGCACCTGCTCGGCGGCAACCACTACGACTGGGTCGACAACTACCAGCTGCCGATCTCGGTCTTCATCGTGCTGCTGCTGTGCTGGGGCAACCTGCGCGGCATCCGCGAGGCCGGTCGGGCCTTCGCCGCGCCCGCGTACCTGTTCATGGCGGGCATGGCGCTGCTGTTCGTCACCGCCATCTTCCGGTTGATATTCGACCACCTGCCCAAGCAGAACGTGCACGCCGGCGGCGCCTACGCGCTCGGCACCCACGGCAACAACAGCGCGCTGCTGATGGGCGCCTCGATCGGACTGGTGCTGAAGGCGTTCGCCAACGGTGGCACCTCGCTGACCGGCCTGGAAGCCATCTCCAACGGCGTCAGCGCCTTCGAGAACCCGCAGGGCCGCAACGCCCGGAAGACCCTGGTCGCGATGTCGGTGACGCTGGGCACGCTGGTACTGGGCGTCTCCACGCTGGCCTACATCACCCACTCCATCCCGTTCACCAGCGGCAGCCCCTCGGTGCTCTCGCAGGAGGGCAGCCTGGTCTTCGGCGGCAGCTGGTACGGCCAGGCCGGGCTGGTGTTCCTCCAGCTCGCGACCGCGCTGATCCTCTACACCGGCGCCAACACCTCCTTCAACGGCTTCCCCTTCCTGGCCAGCTTCGTCGCCGAGGACTCCTTCCTGCCCCGCCAGCTCACCCGGCGCGGCCACCGGCTGGCGTTCTCCTCCGGCATCCTCACCCTCACCGGCGTCTCGCTGCTGCTGCTGATCGCCACCGACGCCAAACTGGACAGCCTGCTCGGGCTCTACGCCATCGGCGTCTTCACCGGCTTCTTCATGGCCGGCTGCGGCCTGGTGAAGCACTTCATCGACCGCCCGAACGAGCCCAAGCGGGCCCTGAAGATCTTCATCAACGCCGCCGCCGCCGCGTGCTCCATCTGCGTCGTCGGCATCTTCGCGGTCACCAAGTTCACCGAGGGCGCCTGGGTGGTCGTGGTGGTCTTCCCGATCGGCGTCTGGGCGCTGATCAAGGTCAACCGCCGCTACCGGGACGAGGCCGCCGCGCTGGCCGCGGCCACCTCCGACACCAGCCGGGCGCAGTACCGCCGCCAGGTGATGTACATCCTGGTGGACCGGGTCGACCTGGCCGCGCTCAAGGCCATCAGCTACGCCCGCTCGCTGCGTCCGGCCGAGATCCGGGCCGTGCACTTCATGATCGACAGCCTGGAGGCGGAGAAGCTGGCCGCCCAGTGGGCCGAGGCCGAGGTCGGCGACCTGCCGCTGGAGATCGTCCAGTGCCCCGACCGGCGGATCACCCGGGCGCTGCTGGAGCTGATCACCCGTAACACCGCCGACCAGAAGAGCCAGATCACGCTGCTGATCCCGGAGCGCAACTACTCCCCGGTCCTCGGCCGACTGCTGCACCGCCGGACCGCCGACCACATCGCCCGGGCCGTCGGCAAGCTGCCGAACGTGGTGGCCACCATCGTGCCCTTCGACGTCGTCATCAAGGAGCACCCGCTGGCCGAGCAGGAGCCGGTCCCGGCCGGACCGCGGCCGACCAAGTAGCCCGGCCCCGCAGCCGCCGTCCCGACCGCGCCGAGGCGCACAGGGACGGCGGCTATGGTTGGTGCCCACCGTCGACAGCGCCCGCGCGGGCCCGGCACCGAGGAAGCCCGTGTTGAGCTCCGAACGCACAGACGCTCCGGCGACGGAACCGTCGGCGGCGAGCGCCCCCTGGTACCGGCCCGACCGCCGCCCGGACGACCTGCGCGCGCCGCTGGCGCTCTGGGCGGTCACCCGGCTGGTCCTGGTCTGGCTGGCGCTGGCGGGCGCGAGCGGCAGCAACGACGAGGCCCACCGGCTCTACCCGTACTGGGCCACGGAACTGGCGCACGGGCACTTCCCCTTCCACGACAGCCAGTGGCAGTACCCGCCGGTGGCCGGACTGGTCTTCCTCGCGCCCAAGGCGCTGCCCTTCCTCGGCTACGCCGACGCCTTCGTCGTGCTGATGCTGCTCTGCGACGCGGTGGTGGCGCTGCTGCTGGCCCGGGCCTCGCGGGGGCCGGGACGCGGCAACCACGGGCTCTGGCTCTGGGCCTTCGGCCTGCCGTTCCTGATCCAGCTGGCCTACCTCCGCTTCGACCTGGCGGTCACCGCGCTCGCCGTCGGCGCGGTGCTGCTGCTCGACCGGGCGCCGGTCCGCGGCGGCGCCCTCGCCGCCCTGGGCGCGCTGATCAAGGCCTGGCCGGTGCTGGTGCTGATCGGCGCACCGCGCGGCCGGGCCACCCGCCGCTCCTGGACCTCGTTCGTGGCCAGCGGCCTGGCGGTGAGCGGGGTGCTGCTGCTCGCCTTCCGGCACGCCTTCGGCTTCCTGAGCGAGCAGGGCTCCCGGGGCATCGAGATCGAGTCGCTACCGGGCGCGCTGCTGCTGGCCGCGCGGCACTTCGGCTACACCGGCACCATCCGCTACGCGTACGGCTCGTTCCAGGTCGGCGGACCCTACGTGCACACGCTCGCCACGGCGGCGCTGGCGCTGACCGCCCTCGGCTTCGGCTGGCTGCTCTGGTGGCGGCTGCGGGCCCGGCGCTGGAACGCGGCCACGGCGGCGGACGCGGCGCTGACCGCGATGCTGGTCTTCGTCACCACCAGCCGGGTGATCAGCCCGCAGTACCTCGTCTGGCTGATCGGCCTGGGCGCGGTCTGCCTGGTGTTCCGGGAGAGCAGCCAGCGCCCGGTGGCGCTGGCCCTGCCCGCGATCATGCTGCTCACCACCCTGGTCTACCCGACCATGTGGCAGCAGCTGATGGACGGCCAGGCCTGGCCCACCGCGCTGCTGCTGCTCCGTGACACCGGGCTGCTGGCGCTGACCCTCTGGTCCGCGGTCCGGCTCTGGCGCGCCACCCGCTGACTGTCATGGGCGTCATCCGCTGACGGGCATGACAGGACGGCGGGCCGCCCCGTACCTTGCCCTGGACGGTGGAGTGCGGCGGCAGGAGGCGCGGGGCATGCAGGAGGAGCGCAGGGGCTTGTGGCTGGGGGTGGCCGCCTACGGGGCCTGGGGCCTGTTTCCGCTCTACTGGCCGCTGCTGAAGCCCAGCGGGGCCGGGGAGATCCTGGCGAACCGGATGGTCTGGTCGCTGGTCGCGGTCGTGCTGGTGCTCGCCTGGCAGCGGCACTGGGGCTGGATCCGCCCGCTGCTGCGGCAGCCGCGGCGGGTCGCGCTGATCGCCGCCGCGGCGGCGGCCATCTCGGTCAACTGGGGGATGTACATCTGGGGCGTCAACAGCGGCCAGGTGGTGCAGACCTCGCTCGGGTACTTCATCAACCCGCTGGTGACCATAGCCTTCGGCGTCCTGGTCTACCGGGAGCGCTTGCGCCCGGCGCAGTGGGCGGCAGTGGGGGTGGGCGCGCTCGCGGTCGCGGTGCTGACCGTGGGGTACGGCCACCTGCCGTGGCTGGCGCTGACGCTCGCCCTGACCTTCGGCGTCTACGGCCTGATCAAGAAGCAGGTCGGCCTGAGCGGGCTGGAGAGCCTGGCCGGGGAGACCGCCTTCCAGTTCCTGCCCGCCGCCGGGTACCTGGCCTGGCTGGCTGCCGACGGCACCGGGACGCTGGGCCGCACCGTGCCCGGCTCCTACGGCTGGGGGCACACCGTCCTGCTGCTGCTCTGCGGGGTGGTCACCGCCGCGCCGCTGATGGCCTTCGGCGCGGCGGCGGTCCGGGTGCCGCTGACCACGCTCGGACTGATGCAGTACCTGGCGCCGGTGTTCCAGTTCGGGCTGGGGATCCTGGTCTTCCACGAGCGGATGTCGGCGGCGGCCTGGGCCGGTTTCGCCCTGGTCTGGTCGGCGCTGGTGGTGCTCACCTGGGACGGGGTGCGCCAGGCCCGGCGCCCCCGCCCGGCGCCGGCCGTCGGCGGCCCCGCTCTGTGTGAGAACCCTTGACAGCAGTCGCGCGGGGGCATGTGATATGCGCGTTCCTGTTTGATTGCGTTGGACCGTGTCGGACTGTGCAGGCTCTTGGTCGCAGGGGGAAGCCATGCTGGCGAAACGGCGCCAATCGGTGATCCTTGCCGAGATCCGGCGCTCCGGCAGCGTCCGGGTCGGGGACCTCTCGCTGCGGTTCGGCGTCTCCGACATGACGATCCGCCGGGACCTGTCCGACCTGGCCCGGCAGGGGCTGGTGGAGAAGGTGCACGGCGGCGCGCTGCTCTCGGACGCGGTGAGCCGGATCGAGCCCGGCTTCGAGGCGAAGACCGAGTGGGATCCGGAGGCCAAGGACGAGATCGCCCGCGCGGCGGCGGCGCTGGTCCGCCCGGGCACGGCGATCGCGCTGTCGGCGGGGACCACCACCCACGCGCTCGCCCGGCACCTGCTGCGGGTGCAGCGGCTGACCGTGGTCACCAACTCGGTCCGGGTGGCCGACGTCTTCGAGGAGGCCCGCCGTCCCGGCCGGACCGGACCGGTGGTGGTGCTCACCGGGGGCGTGCGCACCCCCTCGGACGCCCTGGTCGGCCCGATCGCCGCGCTGGCCCTGCACGACCTGCACGTCGACCAGGTGTTCATGGGCTGCCACGGGATCGACCCGGACGCCGGGCTGACCACCCCCAACCTGGCCGAGTCGGAGACCAACCGGGCACTGATGGAGTGCGCCTCGCAGGTGATCGTGCTGGCCGACCACAGCAAGTGGGGGATGGTCAGCCTCAGTTCCTACGCCCCGCTGTCCGCGGTGGACACCCTGGTCACCGACGAGGCGATGCCCGCCGTCACCCGGGACGCCGCCGCCGGGACGGTCGGCCAACTCGTGGTGGCGACCGTCCCGGCGGAGTGATCCGGGCGCGCTCAGGTCGCGGCGAAGTGCTTGGCCGCCGCGGCCACCAGGCTGCTCTGCAGCTTCGCCGGGTCCGAGTCGGTGAGGTAGTTCCCCATCGCGGTCAGGATGTCGTTGTTCCAGGCACCCGGCGCGACCACGCCGTGGGTGAGCGAACCGACGATCTTGTCCTTGCCCCACTCGTCCAGCGACCACTGGAGGTAGGTGTCGAACAGGGTGCGCTCCTGCGCGCCGACCTGGGCCCGCGGCGGGATCGCGCCCTTCACGGTGGTGAACGAGTCCTGCCCCTCCTGGCTGCCGCACTCGCTCAGCCAGGCGATGGTGGCGTCCCGGTGCGGGGCGCCCTTGGGCAGGGTGAAGCAGTCCGAGGCGAAGTCGAAGACCCCGGTGGTGCCCGGGGAGGCGCACCAGTCGTAGTCCACGTGCGGCTGGAGGTTGAAGGTGACGGTGAAGCTCGCCTCGGTCCAGTCGCCCATGATCTGGTACGCCGCGGTGCCCTGCGCCACCTGGGCGCTGACCTGGTCCCAGGTCATGTTCCCGCCGGTGCCCGGCGCGTGCAGCATCACCTGGTGGAAGTGGTTCAGCGCCTGGGTGACCTGCGGGGAGGACCAGTCGGCGCCGGGAGCCCACAGCGCCGCCCAGCCCTCCGGGCCGAGCGTGCCGATCAGCATCGCCTCCATCACGTGCTGGAGCTGCCAGGTCTCCGACGGGTCGCGGGAGATCGCCAGCGGGATGTGGCCCGCGGCCTGCACCTTGCCCAGCGCGGTGATGAACTCCGGGATGGTCTGCGGGTTGGTCGGCACCCCGACCTTGTCGCAGAGCCGCTTGTTGGACCACAGCACGTTGATGTGGTGGATGTCCACCGGGACCGAGTAGTACTTGCCGTCGCGCTGGATCAGCTTCAGCACGTCCTGGTTGAAGGTCTTGTCCCAGCCGTTCTGCTGGTACAGGAAAGTGACGTCCTCCAATTGCCCGGCGGTGATGTAGTCGCCGACCATCTGTCCGGCCTGGGCCTGGAAGGTGTCCGGCGGGTTTCCAGCGGCCAGCCGTTTCGCCAACTCCGCCTTGGCGTTGGTTCCGGCGCCGCCGGCCACCGCCTCGTTGATGAACTCGATGTTCGGGTTGTGCAGGTTGAAGTTGGCTTTCAGCGCGTCGAGGGCCTGGAGTTCGCCACCCGCCGTCCACCAGGAGAAGACCTGGAGAGAGGTCTTCACCCCGTTCAGCCCGGTAGTCGCCTGAGTGCCACTGCCGCACGCCGAGAGCAGACCGGTGCCGGCGGTGAAGCCCGCGGCAGCGAGAAACGTGCGGCGACTGATGGTCATGGTGTTGATGTCTCCCTGTCGTGCGGCGAGCGCGCGGCATTGCCCCGCATCAAGCAATACGTTGTGCGTTCATGCCGTTACCCGGTCCGGGAACTGAGGGAGGAGGACACCGGACCCGGCATGAATTCCCATCACGCGCTCAGATGAATGACCATCATCTGACAGGTCTCCGGGGGTTTGCGTCAAGCAGGCATTGACTCTGGGAGACACGGTTCGACAACAATCGGGCGGACCCCGGAAATCGAATTGCCACCACTCCAAGTGGTGTGTCGTGGCTGGATGGTACGGATGGGACGAGACCACCGCGAACCGCCCTCGGCGCCCCCCGGTGGGCCGGACGAACAGCGGGAGGTGTCGGACATCACGCCAAACCGAGCGTGATGTCCGACACCTCCCGTGTCCCGCGGTCCCGACGACGGCCGCGGCCGCCCGGGACGACCGGTCACCCGGCCGCCGTCGCCTCCAGCACCGACGGGGTGACCGCGCCCGCGTACACCGTGCCGTTGTTCGCGACCAGCACGTTGATCAGCTTGGTCGAGACCAGGGTCCCGCCGGCGACCGGCTTGCCGAACTCCTTGACCGCGCTCAGCTCCCCGGCGACTCCGCTCTTCCCCTGCTGGGCCGAGGGCTTGACGGTCCAGACCGTGCTCCAGCCGCTGCCGCTGACCGTCACGTTCGGCGAGTCCGCCCGGTCCCGGGTCGGCTTGACCGGCTTGACCTGCGGCGACGGCACGGACTGCTGGGTCACCCTGGTACCGCTGGGCGGGGTGAACGCGAAGGCGCTCGCGGGCGGCGTCGCGAACGAGACCGTGCTGAACGCGACGTCGAGGATCGGGTCACTGCCGTCGGACGGCAGCACCCGGACCTCCAGCGGCATTCCGTTGGCGGCGTCGACCGCGATCCGCACCTCGCCGACCGTCGAGCCGCTGCCCTTCGGCCGCACGCTCAGCTCGTACACGGACTGCCCGGCCACCTTGGACTGTCCGGAGACCGACACCGTCGTGGACGAACCGAGTGCCTTGAGCGCGTCGGCCGCCGCCTGCTGCGGGTCCACCGCCGGGTGCGCGGCCTCGGCGGCGCTGCCCGCGCCCACACCGGTGAGGTGGGTGGCCGCGTGGCTGCCCGCGTCGTAGATCCAGGCCGAGCCGCCGTCGTGGACCAGGGCGAAGCCCTGCCCGCTGGAGCTCACCGCCTGCCTGGTCGGGCCGTCCACCGCCACCTGGAACAGCTGGGTCCCGGACAGCACCGAGCTGAGCTCCTTCTCCGCCGAGGCGGACGCCGCCGCCGACGCCGAGCCCGCGGGGCTCGGCCCGGCGTTCCCGCCGACCGCCCCGGACAACGCCGACGGCAGGGCGCTCACCAGCTGCGACGGCAGACCCAGGTCAACCGTCGACTGCACGGTCCCGGAAAAGGTCTGCACATGCGCCGACAGGACCTTCGCCAGCAGCTGCTGCGCGCTCACCGACGGCAGGCTGGAGCCCGCCGCGAACACCGGCACGGCGATCACGCCGACCGCCGCCACCGCCGCCACCGCCGCGGGCACCAGCACCCGGCTGCGGCGGCTCCGCCGGCCCCCGCCGGTCGGTAGCGCCGCGCCCGGCAGGTCCCCGGCCGTTCCCCCCGGCGCGCCACCCTGCGTCGGGTCGCCTCCATCGTTGTTCGCCATAGCGTGTCCCTCCGAGTCGTTGACATCCCACGGCACTTCTTCCATTAGACGCCTACCCCGCGAATCCCGGATCGCCCTGGGGGAGCAGCCCGTCTACGCCTGCGGGCGCATCCGACCCCGAGCCGGTATCAGGGTCCGGACGAAGTGGCCGCCCGCGTATGGTTCATGTCATGAAGGACCAGCCGACGCAGGCCTCCCCAGTTCCCGCTTCCGAACCCGCTCCGGTCCCGGCCTCCGCGCCTGCGCAGCGACCGACCGCCAACGCGATGCGCCGGGCGCTGCACCGTGCCCGGGAGGGGGTGGCCCTGGACGTGGGCGAGGCCGCGGTACTGCTCCGGGCGCGCGGCGCGGACCTGGAGGACCTGTGCGCCACCGCCGCCCGACTGCGTGACGCGGGCCTGGAGACGGCCGGTCGGCCCGGGGTGGTCACCTACTCCAGGAAGGTCTTCATCCCGCTCACCCGTCTGTGTCGGGACCGCTGCCACTACTGCACCTTCGTGACCGTCCCCGGCAAGCTCCGGCGCGAGGGCCACGGGCTCTACCTCTCCCCGGACGAGGTGCTCGACATCGCCCGCCAGGGCGCGGCCCTGGGCTGCAAGGAGGCCCTGTTCACCCTCGGCGACCGGCCCGAGGACCGCTGGCCGGAGGCCCGCGAGTGGCTGGACGCGCACGGCTACGACGACACCCTGGCCTATGTCCGGGCCATGTCGATCCGGGTGCTGGAGGAGACCGGGCTGCTGCCGCACCTCAACCCGGGCGTGCTGGGCTGGACCGACTTCCAGCGGCTGAAGCCGGTGGCCCCCTCCATGGGGATGATGCTGGAGACCACCGCCACCCGGCTGTGGTCCGAGCCCGGCGGCCCGCACCACGGCTCGCCCGACAAGGAGCCCGCGGTCCGGCTGCGGGTCCTGGAGGACGCCGGGCGCTCGAACGTCCCGTTCACCAGCGGCATCCTGATCGGCATCGGCGAGGACCACCAGGAGCGCGCGGACTCGCTGTTCGCGCTGCGCCGGATCGCCCGCCAGTACCACGGCCTGCAGGAGGTGATCATCCAGAACTTCCGCGCCAAGCCGGACACCGCGATGCGGGCGATGCCCGACGCCGAGCTGGAGGAGCTGGCCGCGACCATCGCCGTGGCCCGGGTGCTGCTCGGCCCGTCCGCGCGGATCCAGGCGCCGCCGAACCTGGTCGAGGCGGAGTACCGGCTGATGCTCGCGGCCGGGATCGACGACTGGGGCGGGGTCTCCCCGCTGACGCCCGATCACGTCAACCCCGAGCGCCCCTGGCCGCAGATCGACGAGCTGGCCGCGCGCAGCGCCGAGGCGGGCTTCGAGCTGCGGGAGCGGCTCACCGTCTACCCGGAGTACGTGCTGCGCGGCGAGCCGTGGCTGGACCCGCGGATCCTGCCGCACGTCCGGGCGCTGGCCGACCCGGAGACCGGCCTGGCCCGGCCGGGGGCGCTGCCGGTCGGCCTGCCCTGGCAGGAACCGGACGAGGCGTTCGCCGCCAGCGGGCGCACCGACCTGCACACCGCCGTCGACACCGAGGGCCGCACCGGCGACCGCCGCCAGGACTTCGACGAGGTCTACGGCGACTGGGAGGCGCTGCGCGAGCAGGCGGCCGAGCACAGCGCGCCCTCCCGGCTGTCCGGGGACGTCCGGGAGGCGCTGGCGGTCGCCGCCGACAACCCGCGGGCGCTGACCGACGACCAGGCGCTGGTGCTGTTCCACGCCGAGGGACCGGCGCTGGACGCGCTCTGCTCGATCGCGGACGCGGTCCGCCGGGACACCGTCGGCGACACCGTCACCTACTGCGTCACCCGGAACATCAACTTCACCAACGTCTGCTACACCGGCTGCCGCTTCTGCGCCTTCGCCCAGCGCCGTACCGACGCCGACGCCTACACGCTCTCACTGGAGCAGGTCGCCGACCGGGCCGCCCAGGCCTGGGAGGTCGGCGCGACCGAGGTCTGCATGCAGGGCGGCATCCACCCGGACCTGCCCGGCGACGCCTACTTCGACATCGCCCGGGCGGTGAAGGCCCGGGTGCCGGGCATCCACGTGCACGCCTTCTCGCCGATGGAGGTGGTCAACGGCGCGACCCGGACCGGCCTGTCCATCCGCGACTGGCTCCAGCGGGCCAAGGAGTCCGGCCTGGACTCGATCCCCGGTACCGCCGCCGAGATCCTGGACGACGAGGTCCGCTGGATCCTGACCAAGGGCAAGCTGCCCGCCGCGACCTGGGTCGAGGTGGTCGGCACCGCGCACGAGCTGGGCCTGCGCTCCTCCTCCACCATGATGTACGGGCACGTGGACCAGCCCCGGCACTGGCTCGGGCACCTGCGGCTGCTGGCCGGGATCCAGGAACGGACCGGCGGCTTCACCGAGTTCGTCACGCTGCCGTTCATCCACACCAACGCACCGGTCTACCTCGCCGGGATCGCCCGTCCCGGACCGACCCAGCGCGACAACCGGGCGGTCACCGCGATGGCGCGGCTGCTGCTGCACGAGCGGATCGACAACATCCAGACCAGCTGGGTGAAGCTGGGCGCGGAGGGCGCGGCGGAGATGCTCCGCTCCGGCGCCAACGACCTGGGCGGGACCCTGATGGAGGAGACCATCTCGCGGATGGCGGGCTCCGCGTACGGCAGCTACGAGTCGATCCGGGGACTTGAGGCCATCGCGGCCCGGGCCGGACGCCCGTCCGCGCAGCGGACCACCCTCTACGGGCCGGTCCCGGCGGAGCGCCGGGCCGCCGCGCTGGCCTCGGACGGCCACCTGCCGGAGCTGCTGCCGGTACTGGACTGAGGGAGCCCGCCGGACGCGTCCGGCCCCCACCGTTCGGGAGGTGGGGGCCGGACGCGCCGTGGGCGGTGGCGGGGGTCAGCCCACCAGCAGGTTGGCGCGCAGCTCGTTCAGCGTCCGCGCGTCCAGGCCGAGGCCCTTGTCCAGGTACGCGGAGAAGCTGCCGTACTGGGCCTTGACCGTGTTGAAGCCGCTGGCCAGGTAG
Source organism: Streptacidiphilus sp. P02-A3a (assembly GCF_014084105.1). Taxonomy (GTDB): domain Bacteria; phylum Actinomycetota; class Actinomycetes; order Streptomycetales; family Streptomycetaceae; genus Streptacidiphilus. Next base: position 923,403 of record NZ_CP048289.1, read on the forward strand.
GCCGGGGTGACCGCGAGCAGCGGCTGGTAGACCGCCTGGTACGCGGGCGGCAGGGAGGCCAGCACGGCCTTGTTGTAGGCGGCGTTGTAGGTGTTGCTGGCCAGGTAGTCGGCCTCGACCGTGGCCCGCGGCACGCCCAGCGCGGTCAGCAGCACGGCGCTGGCCCAGCCGGTGCGGTCCTTGCCCGCGGAGCAGTGGTAGACCACCGCGAGGTCCTTGCTGTCGGCGATGCCGGTGAGGACGTTGTGGTAGCCGGTCTGCGCGGACTGCGCGTCGACCATGGTGACCTCGGCCTGGATCATCTCCGCGGTGGCGGCGGCGGGCGTGGTCGGGGTGAACCCGGCGGTGCTGGCCGCGCCGAGGATGTTCTCCTGGATGTCCTTGGCACCGGCCGGGACCTGGTCCGGAGCGGCCTTGACCTCGGCGTCGGTGCGCAGGTCGTAGACGGTGTGGATGCCGAGGCGCCGCAGCTCGGCCAGGTCGGCGGCGGACAGCTTGGACATGTCGCCGGAGCGGTAGATCACGCCCATCTTCACCCAGGCGCCGTCGGCGGTGCGGTAGCCGCCCGCGTCCCGGAAGTTGGGGGCGCCGGCCAGGTGCAGGCTGCGGTCGGCCAGGGTCAGCCCCTCGCCCTTGGCGGGGGCCAGCCGGAACCACTGGCGGTCCTTCGAGGCACCGGCGGCCGGGATGTCCTTGGCCGGGATGGTGATCGTGCCGCTGCCCGCGACCCAGGCGACCGGGCGGCGGTAGTCGATGCGGTCCTCGGTGCTGCCGGCGTAGATCGCGACGCTGTGCACGCCGGGCGCGGTCCAGCTGATGGTGTAGCTGCCGTTGGCGTTGTCGGTGACGGTGGCGGCAGTGAAGGGGATCGGGTGCGCCGCGTGCGGGCGGGCCCAGGAGGGGGTGGCGGCGGCCTGCTGGGCGTGCGGCACGGTGGCGGCACCGGCTTCGGCGGTGGTACCGGCGATGACGCCGAGGGCGAGCGCGGAGGCGAGCACGGTGCTGCCGAGAACGCGGGCGGTGCGGCGGGACTGGGGGGTGGTCATGAGCCGGACGTTAGCGCTGACACGTGTAAGACCCGACCAACGCAACATGTCCTGCGGGTGGCCCCACCAAGGCAGCTCGGTGCCGTCGGACCGGCCGGACGGATCGCCGCGCTGGTCGGCGGCGGTCCGTCCGGCGCGGGTCAGCCGCCCGCGTGCTCGCGCAGGCCCAGTTCGATCTGCTCCAGGCTGCGCTTCTTGGTCTCCGGGACCAGCCGCCAGACCAGGACGAAGAGGATCACGTTGACCCCGGCGAAGACCCACATCGACCGGCCGAGCCCGAGGTGGTTGTGGTCGGACATGATCGGGAAGAGCGCGGTGATGATCCCGGTCGCCGCCCAGAGCACGACCGAGCCCGCGCCCATCCCGGCGGCCCGCACCCGCAGCGGGAACACCTCGGCCATCATCACCCAGACCACCGCGCCCCAGCCGAGTTCGTACCCGGCGAGGTAGAGCACCAGCAGGACCACGGTGAGCGTGCCGAGGGTGCCCTTGTCGTGCACGTTCATGATCACCACGCCCGCCAGGACCAGGGTGACCACCATGACCACGTTGCCGATGAGCAGCAGCGGCTTGCGGCCCCAGCGGTCGACCACGAACACCACCCAGGCGGTGAAGGCGAGTTTGGTGATGCCGAGGACGATCGCCGAGAGCAGCGCGGTGCTGGTGGTGAAGCCCAGGGTGACCAGCATCGTCGGGAAGTAGGCGTTGATCGCGTTGACTCCGGAGAACTGCTGGCCGACGGCGAGCAGCAGGGCCACGAACAGCATCGGCCGGACCCAGGCGGCACCGAGGTCGCGGATCCGCCCGGTGCGCTGGGTGTCGCCGCGGATCACCTCGCGGATGGTCTCCACCTCGGCGTCGATGTCGTCCGCCTCGCCCGCGTGGGTGCTCGCCAGGACCGCCCTGGCCTCCTCCTCCCGGCCCAGGTTGAGCAGCCAACGGGGGGTCTCCGGCAGGAAGGTGAGGCCGATGACCAGGACCACCGCGGGCACCAGCGCCCCGGCGAACATCATCCGCCAGTTGTGCGAGGGGGCGAGTTCGTAGGTGACGATCGAGGCGATCAGGATCCCGGCCACGATGAAGATCTGGTTCAGCGAGGACATGGCCCCGCGCAGCCGACTGGGCGCCAGCTCGGAGAGGTAGGTGGGCACGGTCGCGGAGGAGAAGCCGATGCCGATCCCGATGATCCCGCGGAAGGCCACCAGCGAGTCGAAGTCCGGCGCCAGGGCGCAGGCGACGGTGCCGACGATGACGATGCCGCCCGCCGCCATGATGCTGCGCCGCCGACCGATGCGGTTGTTGAGGCGGGCGGCGAGACCGGCTCCGATCATGGCGCCGACCGAGAGGCTCGCGGTGACCACGCCCTTCTCGAAGCCGGTCAGGTTCCAGATCTTGGAGATCACCACCAGGATGCCCGCGATGACGCCGAGGTCGTAGCCGAAGAGGATGCCGCCGAGGGCTCCGAAGAAGTACAGCGTGCCTGGATGGATCCGGCGCAGGGCGGGCGGTGCCGCCGCGGTCTGGGTCATGCTCGTTCGCCTCGTCTCGTGAACGGGATACGGGGTCGTCAGCGCGCTTCGCAGAACCGGCCGTACCGTACGGGTGGGGCGAGTTAAGGTGTCTTACCAGTAGCTGGTGATGTCGAAATTGAAGCGCGGTCCTGACCGGTGGTCAAGACCGCGCGTTCACATCCACGTTCGGCTGGTGCTGGGAAATGTCAGCTGGTGTCGCCTTTCTGACGATCTGGCGGTTCAAGTGTGTGAATGGCAATCGACCCGTGGAACGATTTTACTTTCCTTTGACTTACGCGCTGATTGCTTGAACCGTCCCGCGCTCCCCACCATGAACCCACGCTTCGTCAGGACCGGTCGGCAGTCGACGGATGGACGGGAAGGGGTCCCCAGGGGTCAGTGCGGCAGCAGTCAGTGCATCAGTTCCCCGGCGTTGACCAGCAGCGACTGGCCGGTGATCGCCCGGGCCCGGTCCGAGGCGAAGAACAGCGCGGCCTCGGCCACGTCGCCGTCGGTGGCCAGCTCCGGCAGCGCCATCCGCTCCGTCAGCCGGGCCCGCACCTCGTCCTCCGGCACCGCCTCGGTGCCCGCCGTCCAGCGCACGTACGCCTCCACCGCCGGGCCCCACATCCACCCCGGCAGCACGGTGTTGACCCGGATCCGCTCCGGGCCCAACTCCCGGGCCAGCGAGTACATGGCCGAGGTCAGCGCGCCCTTGGAGGCCGCGTACGCAGCCTGGCGGACCTGGCTGGGAGCGGCCACCGCCGACTGGGTGCCGATGATCACCACCGAGCCCCCGCGCTCCCGCAGCGCGGGCAGGCAGGCGCGGGTCAGTTGCAGGGTGCCGATCAGGTTGACGTCCAGCACCTGCCGCCAGGCCGCGAAGTCGGCGTCGGCCAGGCCGCCGAAGTAGCTGTCCAGGGCGGCCACGTGGACCACCGCGTCGATCCGGCCGAAGCGCTCCACCGCGAGCGCGGCCAGGGCGGTGCAGGCGTCGTCGTCGGCGATGTCGGTGCCGCGCCAGACGCTGCGCCCGGGGTGCCCGTCCTCGATCTCGGCGGCGGTCTTGGCGAGGTTGGCCTCGGTGCGGGCGCCCAGCACCACGTTGGCGCCCTCGCGCGCGGCGCGGACGGCGACCTGCTGGCCGAGTCCCGGGCCCACCCCGGAGACCACGACCGTACGACCATCGAGCAGCGGCATGCCGCACCTCCCAGCAAATCTGACGATGCGTCAGCTTAGGTCGGCGGGACCGGATTTACCAGAGCCGGGTGGCTCCGGGGCGGGCGGCGCGGCGCGGCGCGGCTCAGTGGCGGTGCTCCCGGTCCGGGATCAGCTTCCAGAAGCGCTCGGCCAGCGGCGGCGGCTCGGTCGCGGGCTCCTCCGGGGTCCGCGTGGCACCCCACATCACGCCCGAGGCCTGCCCCTCGTCGTTCAGCACCCGCAGCGCCTGCTCGACGTCCGCCCGTTCCAGCGTCGGCACCAGCCGCAGCAGCGGGACCACCTGCGAGGACCAGCGTCCGTCCACCGCGCGCTGTAGCACCTCCCGCAGGTCGTCCTCGCGCCCGGTCGCCAGGGCCAGGCCGTACGGGGTCAGTCGCAGCGCGTCGGCGAGCAGGATGGTCTGCTCGATCTCGCCCTGCCAGCGGGGCGCCTGCTCCAGTTGCGCGTACACCCTTGGGGTCAGGCCCAGTTGCCGGGCGACGTCCTCCAACGGCAGGTCCATCGCCAGTCGGTGGTCGCGGACGCTGCGGGCCCGGCCGCCCATCAGCTGCCCGGGGGTGCACCACAGCGTCCGTGCCAGCGCCACCAGTTCGCGCTCGCTGGGCAGCAACTCGCCCGACTCCCAGGCGATCACCTGCGGCGCGGCGACCTGTACGCCGTGTGCCGCCATGTCGCGGGCCACCAGGGCGGGTGTCAGCCGCAGGAGCCGCCGGGCCTGCCAGGCGGCAGCCGGGTGGAACGGCACGGGAGCGGCGGCGGGGAGGGATGCGCGTCTTCGCATGCATCCTCACGATAGGTCCGGCGGCGCGGCCCGCCCACCGGTGGATCATCCGAAGCCGCCGTCCGGCCGTGGCCACCGGCTCGTAGGAAGCTCCGCGGCTCTGGGAAGTGCAGGAGATCTGACATACCGTCAGTCATTCGCAACGCACCGGGGAGGCCGGGAGATGACGGACGAGGATCTGGACCGCTATGCCGAGCTGGCGTCGCGCGGCCCGTACGGGGTGGCCATCGGCAGCGCGCTGATCACCATGGTCGAGCCGCACCCGGGCCACGAGTACGGCTACAACCGCTGGTACGAGGACGACCACTTCTACGCCGGGGCCATGGCCATGCCCTGGATGTTCGCCGGTCGCCGCTGGGTGGCCACCCGTGACCTGCAACTGCTGCGCTACCCGGAGAAGTCGGCGGTCGCCGAGCCGGTCGCCGCCGGGTGCTACCTCTCGGTGTACTGGATCAACGAGGGCCGCCAGGACGCCCACATGCGCTGGACCGTGGGCATCAACAAGCGGCTCAACCGCGACGGCCGGGTCTACCGCGACCGCACCCACGTCTTCACCGCCTTCCAGCAGCACGTGGCCGCCGCCTACCGGGACGGCGCGGCCGGCCCGCGCGACGTGCACGCGCTCGACCACCCCTACGCCGGGCTGGTGCTCCAGGTGATCGACGCCGAGGACGCGGCCGGACGGGACCGGCTCGCCGACTGGCTGCTGGACCGGCACCTGCCGGGGCGGCTCCGGGCGGGCGGCCCGGCCGCGATGTGCGTGCTGTTCCGGCCGCTGCCGCTGCCCGGGGACAGGATGACCTACGTCAAGCAGGTGGAGGGGGTGGACACCCGGCTCACCCTGCTCTGGTTCCTGGAGCAGGACCCACGGGCCTGCTGGGACGCCTTCACCGGCCTCGACACCGAGGTCGCGGCGGCGGTGCCGGGGGCCAGGGTGGAACTGGTCGCGCCGTTCGTGCCGACCCTGCCGGGGACCGACCGCTACGTCGACCAACTGCGCTGACCACCCCCGCCGCCCTGCCCGGCGCCGCCCTGCCCCCCGCCGCCCTGCCCGTAGAGCGGCGTGGGCCCCCTTGCGGAGGCAAGGGGGCCCAGTGGTGGTGGCCGCCCCGCAGCGGGGGCGGGTGGCGATCGCCCGGTCAGCGCACCTCGAAGGCGCCGCCGGTGACATCGGCGACGAACGCGGTCCAGGCGTCGGCGCTGAAGTGCAGCGCCGGGCCTTTCGGGTCCTTGGAGTCGCGGACGGCCATGCCTGCCTCAGGCGTGGCGACCTCGACGCAGTTCCCGTTCCCCGAGTAGGAGGACTTGCGCCAGGCGAGGTCGGACTCGGCGGTGAGGATGTTGTGGTCCATGAAGGCTCACTCCGGTTTCGCAGATGATGGCTCGCGGTGGTTGATCTGCCTTCAGTGTTGCTCCGGAATCTGTGATTCCGGCTTTCCAGATATTCGTACACCCCCCAGAGGGGCCAATCTGCGGGGAGTCGGCACGCCGTCGGTGACTTTCCGGTACAGTCCGCGCTTCCGCTCGACCGTACGCGGTCAGCGGGCGAAGTCCTTGGCGACGCGGTCGATCAGGTCGCGGGTCTGGTCCGGGCCGAGGGCCATCGCCCGCAGGTGCTCGTACAGCGTGGAGTAGGTCTTCACGTCCGCCTCCTTCTCCAGGTAGAGGTCGCTGGTGACGCCCTCCAGGTAGACGATGGTGGCGTCGGCCTCGTCCTCGAACTCCAGGATCGAGAAGGTGCCGCTCATCCCCGGGTGCGCGCCGATCCCGTACGGCAGGACCTGGACCGTGATGTGCGACTGGTGGCTGAGCGCGATCAGGTGCTCCAACTGCTCGCGCATCACCTGCGGGCCGCCGACCTCGCGGTGCAGCACCGCCTCGTCCAGCACCGCCCACATCCGCAGCGGCTTGTCCGGGTCCTGCATCACCTCCTGGCGGCGCATCCGGATCTCGATCCGCTTCTCGTTCTGCTCGGGCAGGGCCTCCGGCTGGATGCCCGCGATCACAGCGGCGGCGTACTCGCGGGTCTGCAGCATCCCCGGCACGAACAGCGACTCGTAGTTCCGCGCCGAGACGGCGTTCGCCTCAAGGCCGATGTACACGCTGTACGGGACGTCGCCGAAGGCGTGCCACCAGCCCCGCTGGCGGGACTCCCGGGCCATCGTCATCAGCGCGTCGATCAGTTTCTCGTCCGTCACCGAGTAGACGCGGCAGAGGTCGCGTACGTCGCGCTGGCTGATGGCGCGTCGACCGTTCTCCAGTCGGCTGATCTTCGACTGGGAGACGAGGAGTTGCTGCGCGACATCCTCGGCTGTGAGCTTCCGCTCCTCGCGCAGTTCACGTAGTTTCGCGCCGAGCCTGCGGCGGCGGACGGTCGGGTTGATGCTCGCGGACGAGGACAACGGGTCCTCCGGCTCTGGTGGGGTGACGTTCTTTATTCGTTGGTATCCCTCTCGTTCAGCAGGATGCCACTACGGACCGCCCCCGCGTGGGGCAATCGGCCCGGATCGGCTCCGGCAACCGGAAAGAGCGGGCGCGCGCTGCGCGGCGCGCGCCGTTCTGCTAAGGAAGCCCATGTGGCCGGGGGCGCACAAAGCCGACCGCCGTCCGCCCCGCGAGGGTGGTCGCGGGACGGGCGGCGGCCGAGGGTGGAGCGGCCGTGCGCGGTGTCAGCCGTCAGCGGGCTGCCACCCTCGCCATTCCGGGCAGGGCAGGGGATCGCCCCGCCGGTCGGGCGGCGGCGGCCCGGTTGGGGGCCGGTGCGCCACCCCTCACCTGGGCTGCGGGCAGGCCGTTCTGCACGTCCATGACGGCGTGGGCGACCATTCCGCCGAGGGGGTCGTACCTGATCAGGTCACGCAGCCGTGACCTTGAGGAACGCCCCTCGTTACCGGGGTAGAGATGCTTTCCCAGGCCCACGGCGTGGGCCAGGGCGGCCAGCGCGGCAGTCCGGGGGTCCGGGGGGATCCCGGTCCGGATGGCCGTGTCCAGCCGTTCCTTGATCGCGCTGTTCGTGCAGTCGTCCGACGCCTGGTACCGCGTCGTCGGCAGCACTCCGCACACCTGGCCCGGCACCGCCCGCACCATCTCGCACCGCTCCAGGTGCGCGAGGTACGTCTGGCGCAGCCCCAGCCGGGGCCCACCGATCCAGTGAACGGCACGCACCGCACTGCCGCGCCTGCGCAGCAGTTCCAGGGCGTGGTCCAGTGTCGGGTCACCGGTCGGCCGTGGATTCACCACGGCTATCCGGTCCCCGTCAGGGACTATTCGTCCGGCCATGGCCAGCTCGACGAGCTGTGCTCCGGCCAGCCCGAGGTCAAGGGTCTGCGGTTGCGCGGTGGTCCCGGTCGCCGGGTCCAGTGCGAGCAACAACAGTTCCTCGGGAATTGTTCTGCGGCTCTTGCCCATCCAAGCCTCCCCGCGTGGATGAAGACAGAGTGACGCCTCTCACACCTCGCTGTCGAGAGTGCCTAGAGAGTGACACGACACCGTGATCTGTGGAACCGCCCGGATGAACCCCACGTCTGGCACTTGAGTGGGTGCCGACACTGAGGAATCGCCGGTGAGGGGCGCCGCGTACCAAGGTTTTCGGGGCTGTGAAGGAAACTAGTGCCGGAGCGCCGTTCTTGGGCGCGCACCGGACGCGCGAGGAGGCTGGGATACGTGGGCGAGTCCCCCGACAGGGTGGAACGGAACAAGGACGCGGGCGTCGAAGACGACGTGGACATGGGGGAGTTCGAACGCGACCTGAACCACGGGGCCGCGGTGGACGCGGTGGACGCGGCTGGTTCCGAGGATGTCGGGCATGACGGGGACCTCGGGGACCTCAGGGACGCCGGGGACGCCGATGACCAGCAGCGTGTCGCGGACCCGGAGGACCCGGAGGACCCGGAGGACCCGGAGGACCCGGAGGCCTCGGAGGACGTGCCGGGCGTTGGCGATGAGCCGGACGGCCGGGCTGCCGAGGCCGCCGTCGCCCCGCCTGCCCCGTCCGCCCCGGCGGAACAGCCGACCGACGCCGCCCGATCCCCGCAGACGGAAACCACTCCGCCCGCGCCCCGCCCCGCCGCCACCGAGGACTCAGCCACCGCCGAGGCGCCCGCCGACGAGGCCGAGGCCGCTGGGAACCGGGACTCCGCCGCCGAGGCACCCGCCGGGCCCGCTGCCGCCCCTCTGCGGGAGCCCGCCGCCGACGAGCCCGCCGACGAGCCCGCCGCCGAGGCGCCCGGGGACGGGGACGGGGGTGCGGGGCGGGGCTCGGCCTCCGCTGCCGTCGGGCGGGGGGAGCCGGCCCGGGTCGGGGCGGGGTCCGGCTGGGCCGGGGGGACGACGGGTGGGGCGACCACCACCACCGCGCTGTGGGCGCCGCCCGAGACCGCCACGCAGGCGCTGCCGCAGGCCGCCCCGCAGGCCGTCGGTGACCCCGCGCTGGGCCCGGAGGGCGCCGTGGCGACCCCGGAGACCACCTCCGAGGCGCTGGAGATCCTGGCCACCCTCAGCAGCCGTCCGATGACCCCGCTGCGCCGCGCGCTCAAGCGGATCAGCCTCTGGGGCGGCCTGCTCTGCTTCCTGCTCGCGATCGCGGCCTTCGTCCAGGTGCTGCGCCCGCTGCCGACGCCGGTGCTGAAGCTGACCGCCGCCTCCAGCTACACCTTCGCCGGGTCCGCTCCGGCCCTCGCCTGGCCGACCGCGGGTCAGTCCGCCGTGGAGGTGGACGGTCTCGGCTCGCTCGGCAGCAGCGGGCCGGAGAACCCGGTGCCGATCGCCAGTGTGACCAAGGTGATGACGGCTCACCTGGTGCTGAAGGACCACCCGCTGAACGTCGGCCAGCAGGGTCCGGTGATCGTCGTGGACCAGCAGGCGGTGGACGACTACACCAAGGGCCACAGCGACGGCGAGTCGGTGATGAAGGTCAGCAAGGGCGAGCAGCTGACCGAGTACCAGGCGTTGCAGATGCTGCTGATCCCCTCGGCCAACAACGTCGCCCGGCTGCTCGGCCGCTGGGACGCCGGTACCGACGCGGCCTTCGTCGCCAAGATGCAGACCGAGGCGGCGGCGCTGGGGATGTCCCAGACCACCTACACCGACCCCAGCGGCCTGCTGGACACCACCAAGAGCACCGCGAACGACCAGCTGAAGCTGGCCAGGGTCGCGATCGAGACCCCGGTGTTCCGGCAGATCGTCAGCACCACCACCTTCTCCCCGCCGGAGAACGGCCCGACGCCCAACACCAACGCGCTGATCGGCCAGGACGGCGTCATCGGCATCAAGACCGGCTCCGACTCGGCCGCGCTGGGCTGCCTGATGTGGGCGGCCAGGACCACGGTCGGCGGCACCACGCAGACGGTACTGGGCGTGACCCTGGGTCAGCCCGCGCTCAGCCCGACCTTCGGCATCCTCGACAACGTGATGGCGACCAGCAAGAAACTGCTGGTCAGCGCCGAGCACGTGCTTCAGTCGCAGGTCCTGGTGAAGCAGGGCCAGATCGTCGGCTACGTGGACGACGGCGAGGGCGGCCGGACGCCGCTGACCGCCGCCCAGGACGTGAACGTGGTCGGCTGGTCGGGCACGACCGTCCCGGTGTCGCTGGCGGCGCTGGGCGGGGTCCTGCCGCACACCGGCAAGGCCGGTGAGGCGGTGGGCTACCTGGTGGTCGGCTCCGGGGCGAGCGCCCAGCGGATCCCGGTCACGCTCCGGTCCGACCTGGCCGAGCCCTCCTACGGGGCCCGGCTGACCCGCCTCGGCTGACCCCGCCTCGGCTGACCCCGCGCGGAACCGCAGGACCGCCCCGGTGCCTACATGTGCACCGGGGCGTTCTCGTCGGCGGCGTAGATCTGCGGCTTGCCGGACGGGTAGAGCAGCCCGCAGACGACCATCCCGAACAGGAAGAACCCGGCCGACCACCAGTAGGCGGTGGAGTAGCTGCGCAGTTGGGACTGCGCCAGCGCAGCCGGGGTGTGCTGACGGCCGACCAGGTAGGCGGTGGCGGCACTGGTGGCCAGCGTGTTCAGCAGCGAGGTGCCGATCGAACCACCCACCTGCTGGCTGGTGTTGACCATGGCCGAGGCCACGCCCGCGTCATGCGGCTCGACCCCGGCGGTCGCCAGGGACATCGCCGGGGCGAAGATCAGGCCCATCCCGAGGCCGAGCACCAGCAGCGGCGGCAGCACGTTGGCGGCATAACTGCTGTGCAGGTCGAGTGCGGTGAACCAGACCATGCCGCAGGCCCCGAACAGCATCCCGACCGGGACGATCGGCCGGGCGCCGAACCTCGGCACCAGCTTGTTGGTCGCGGTGACCGAGGTGAGGATCATGACGAAGACCATCGGCAGGAACGCGACCCCGGTGAGCACCGGGGAGTAGCGCAGCGACTGTTGCAGGTAGTACGTCAGGAACAGGAACACGCCGAACATTCCGGCGCCCGCGATGAACATCGCCAGGAAGGACGCGCCCCGGTTCCGGTCCAGCACCACCCGCAGCGGCAGCACCGGGTGCTCGGCGCGGCTCTGCCAGACGGCGAACGCGATCAGCAGGATCACCCCGGCCAGCAGGAAGCCCCAGGTGTTGATCGTGCTCCAGGGATGTGACTCGGCATTGGAGAAGCCGTAGACCAGGCCGAACAGGCCCAGGGAGACCAGTACCGTGCCGGGGATGTCGAGCTTGGGCGGGTTGGCCGGTGCCCCGGCGTGCAGCAGCCGGGTGCCGCCGATGAAGGCGATCACCGCCAGCAGCAGGTTGACGTACAGGCACCAGCGCCAGTCCAGGTACTCGGTGAGCAGCCCGCCGAGCAGCAGGCCGATGGCACCGCCGGTACCGGCGATGGCGCCGTAGATGCCGAAGGCCTTGGCGCGTTCCTTGGCGTCGGTGAAGGTCGTGGTGAGCAGCGACAGCGCGGCCGGGGCGAGCAGCGCGCCGAAACCGCCCTGGAGGGCGCGGGCGGTGACCAGGACCCCGAAGTTCGGCGCGGCCCCGCCGATGGCGGAGGCGACCGAGAAGCCGACCAGGCCGATCAGGAACACCCGTTTGCGTCCGACCAGGTCGGCGACGCGTCCGCCGAGCAGCAGCAGGCTGCCGAAGGCGAGGGCGTAGGCGGTGACCACCCACTGCCGGTTGGCGTCGGTGAAACCGAGGTCCCGCTGGGCGGACGGGAGGGCGATGTTCACGATCGTCGCGTCCAGGACGACCATCAGCTGGGCGAGGCCGACCACCGCCAGCACCCACCAGCGGTGGTTCTCCCCGCGCTCCGGGAGCCCCGCGACTGCGGCCTCTTCTTCGGTCATACGTGCCATGGCCGGATCTCCGATCCGTCTATATATGGACATGTACGACACTAGGCCGACTGCGGGACCCCAGCATCTGGGTGCGCGGGAGGGGCGAATGTGACCACTGGGGCGTGAGCGAGGTCACACCGACTTGTAGTTTCAACCCTCATCTGTCTAGCGTGCTCGTCATCCGCACTTATGCGGAACCAACACCTCCGGAACGCCGAGTCCTGCCGCCGGAGGCATTGGCACACGTACCGAACCACGGCAGGGGCGGGGGAACCAGGTAAGTCGCCGCGATTCCAGCATCGCGGCTAGGGGTGAAGCCGTGCTCAGCACGGCCGGGCAACTCCAGCCCGAATCCGACAGCTCACCTCGCAGGCGTGGGAGAGGAACCTTCAGCATGCTGCTGTCCAGCAACGGGCGTCACCGCGCCACTCCTGCTCGCCGTACTGCCACCCAGCGTCTCCTCGCCGGAGCCGGTATCGCCAGTGTCGTCGGTATGGCCTTCCCCCTGGCCGCCGCGACCAACGCGGTCGCCGCCGCCCCGTCCTCCTCCGCCAGCAACGCCGTCGCCGGAACCGCGACCGCGACCGCGACCACCGCCGGTGCGGCCACGGCCGCCCAGCCGACCGCCGCCGCCACCGAGCGCCGCAGCACCCGCCATGCCGCCAGCAGCTACACCGTGGTCGCCGGCGACTGGCTCTCCAGCATCGCCGACAAGGAGCACGTCTCCGGCGGCTGGGAGCGGCTGTACCAGCTCAACCGGTCCACGCTGACCCAGGGCCCGGACCTGATCTACCCCGGTGAGCGGCTGGTCATCAGCGGCACCGTGGTCGCCAGCAGCACCACCACCAGCAGCACCACCACCGCGCCCTCGACCTCCACCGGTTCCTCCGCCCCGGCGGCCACCACCACCGCCACCACCACCACGTCGAGCACCTCCAGCGACGCCAACGCCGCCGCCTCGGCCGCCGCCCAGGCCGCCTACAACGCCGCCGTCGCCGCGAACGCCGCCGGCTCGGCCGCCTCGGCGAGCTCGGCCAACGCGTCCAACTCCTCCAACGCGTCCAACTCCTCCAGCTCCTCAAGCTCCGACTCGGCGTCCAACTCCGGCTCCGCCACCACGTCCACCACCTCCTCGACCTCCACCGCGAGCAGCAGCGCCCCGGCTGCCACCGGCAACATGGCCGCCGCGATCTCCTTCGCGGAGGCGCAGCTGGGCAAGGAGTACGTCTACGGCGGCACCGGTCCCGACACCTGGGACTGCTCGGGCCTGACCCAGGCCGCGCTGGCCCAGGCCGGGATCTCCATCCCGCGCACCAGCGAGGAGCAGGCCGCGGCCGCCACCCCCGTCTCGATGAACGCCCTGGAGCCCGGCGACCTGCTGTTCTGGTCGACCGACGGCACCGCCGCCAACGCGTACCACGTCGCCATCTACGTCGGCAACGGCGAGTACGTCGAGGCCGCCAACCCCAGCGCGGGCGTCAAGACCGACACCATCGCGGACTACACCCCGACCTTCGCCGGTCGTTTCTGAGCCGCAGCCCGAACGCGCCGCGCCCGCCCGGACCAGTCCGGGCGGGCGCGGCGTTCGTGCACGCGGGTGGGTGCGGTCAGGCGTCGCGGCGCTTCAGCAGCACCCCGGCGACGGCGAGCAGCACCACGGCGTAGCCGACCATCAGCCCGAAACCGGTCCACGGGGCCAGCATCGTGGGGTCGGGGACCACAGTGAGCAGCGCGCCACCGGCGTTGCTGGGCAGGTAGGGGACGATGTGCGGGGCCCAGCTCGACGGCAGCAGGTGGGACAGAGCGGGCACGATGAACACCACGCCGACCAGAGTGGCGATGGCACCCGCACCGTTGCGGATCAGCGCGCCGAGAGCGACACCGAACACACCGACGACCGTCAGGTACAGGCCGGTGCCGAAGACGACCCGGGCCACGCCGGGGTCGGAGATCTTCACGGCCTCGCCGTACGAGGACAAGATGGCCTGGCCGCAGTAGAACGCCACCAGTGAGGTGATGGTCATCAGCACCAGCACCACGGCTGCGTAGACCAGGGTCTTGGCCCACAGCACTGGCAGCCGCTTCGGGACGGCCGACAGGCTGGCCCGGATCATTCCGGTGCTGTACTCGCCGCTGACGATCAACACGCCGAGGACGCCGATGGCCAGTTGCGCGAGTAGGTACACGCCCAAGCTGAGCTCAGCCCCGTTGATCGGGTCGGCGTGGCCGTTGGGACCTCCGCTGTGGCTGGCACGACCCCAGGTGATGAGCATGCCGAGGCCGATCATGATGACTACGGCGACCAGCAGCGTGATCGGGGTGGACCGCAGCGTCCGCAGCTTGATCCACTCGGAGTTGAGCACCCGCAGCTGGGTGACCTTGCCCTCCTGGACCCCCCTGGGCGCGGCCTGCGGGGTGGCGGTGGTAGTGCTCATGCGACGCTCCCGGCGACCGTGGTGCTGGCGTGGTACTCGACGGCGTCCCGGGTGAGTTCCATGAACGCCTCCTCCAGGGAGGCCTGCTGCGGCGCCAGTTCGAACAGGGTGACGCCGTGCTCGGCGGCTATCGTGCCGATCCGGTCGCTGTCCAGGCCGGTGACCTCCAGCGTGCCCGGCTCGGGGCCGTCCACGGTGACGTCCGGGCCCAGCAGCAGGCCGCGCAGCCGGTCGGCGTGCGGCGAGCGGACGCGGACCACGTTGCGCGAGGCGCTGCGGGTGAAGTCCGCGACCGAGGTGTCCGCGATCAGCTTGCCGCGCCCCACCACGATCAGGTGCTCGGCGGTCAGCGCCATCTCGCTCATCAGGTGCGAGGAGACGAAGACCGTGCGGCCCTCGGACGCCAGGCCCTTGAGCAGGTTGCGGATCCAGAGGATGCCCTCCGGGTCGAGGCCGTTGACCGGCTCGTCCAGGAGCACTGTCTCCGGGTCGCCGAGCAGCGCGGAGGCGATGCCCAGGCGCTGGCCCATGCCGAGGGAGAAGCCCCCGGCCCGCTTGCGGGCGACCTCGCGCAGCCCGACCAGGTCGATCACCTCGTCCACCCGGCGGGCACCGATGCCGGTGGTGGCGGCGAGCGCGAGCAGGTGGTTGCGGGCGGTGCGGCCGGTGTGGATGGCCTTGGCCTCCAGCAGCGCGCCGACCTCGTGCAGCGGCGCGGCGTGCTCGGCGTAGCGGCGGCCGTTGACGGTGACGCTGCCGGTGGTGGGCGAGTCCAGGCCCATGATCATGCGCATCGTGGTCGACTTGCCGGCGCCGTTGGGGCCCAGGAAGCCGGTGACGATGCCGGGCCTGATCGTGAACGAGAGGTCGTCGACGGCGGTCTTCTCGCCGTATCGCTTGGTCAGGTTGCTGGCTACGATCATCGCGGGTGTCCGTTCATACGCCCACCCTGGTCGGTACCGCCTGCTCGGCGCGTCCCCTGGGTGCAGCGTCCCCGTCTACTGCGGGCGCAGTAGGCGGAGCCCGGGTGTCCTCCTGGTGCGGGTGGGTCCGCCGGGCCGCAGGGGTCAACCGGTGCCGGGCTGGACCAGGCCGCACTGGTACGCGGCGACCACCAGCTGGGCCCGGTCGCGCGCGCCGAGCTTCGCCATCGCCCGGTTGACGTGCGTCTTCACCGTCAGCGGGCTGAGGAAGAGGCGCACCGCGATGTCCTCGTTCGAGTGCCCCAGGGCGACCAGCGCCATCACGTCGCGTTCGCGCGGGGTGAGCACGTCCAGGCGGCTGGGGGCGGTGTCGGCGGTGCGCTCCGGCTGCGCCAGGAACCGGGTGATCAGGCTCCGGGTGGCGCTGGGGGAGAGCAGCGCGTCGCCCGCCGCGACCGTGCGCACGGCGTCCAGCAGCTCCTCCGGGCGCATGCCCTTGCCGAGGAAGCCGCTGGCCCCGGCCCGCAGCGCCTCGGCGACGTACTCGTCGAACTCGAAGGTGGTCAGGATCAGTACCCGGATCCCGGACAGCTGCTCGTCCGCGCAGATCAGCCGGGTGGCGGCGAGGCCGTCCAGGTTGGGCATGCGGATGTCCATCAGCAGCACGTCCACCGGCAGCGTCCGGGCCAGCCGCACCGCCTCGTGGCCGTCGGCGGCCTCGCCGACCACCTCCATGTCGGGGGTGGAGTCGATCAGCATCCGGAAGGTGCCGCGCAGCAGTGCCTGGTCGTCGGCGAGCAGGACTCGGATGGTCACGCGTCTGCTCCCGCGGGCTCCAGCACGGTCTCCCGGGCGGGCTCCCGGGCGGTCTCCCCATTGGCCGCGAAGCCGGTCCCGGTTCCGGACCCGGTCCCGCTCCCGGTCCCGGGGGCGGCTGGGGCGGGGCGCAGCGGCAGGTCGGCGGCGACCCGGAAGCCGCCCCAGGGGTCGCGTCCGGCGCTGAGGGTGCCGCCGACGACGGCGGCGCGTTCGCGCATCCCGGTCAGCCCGTGGCCGGTGCCGCGCCCCCGGTCGGGGGTGCTGAGCATGGGCGCGGTGCGGCCGTCGTCCTCGACCCGGATCGCCAGCCGCTCGTCGCCGACGTACACCTGGACCCGGGCGGTGGAGACCCCGGCGTGCTTGCTGACGTTGGTCAGCGACTCCTGGACGATGCGGTAGGCGGTCAGGTCCACGGCCGGGGGCAGCGGTCGCGGCTCGCCGATCCGCTCGTAGGCGACGTCGAGCCCGGCCCGGGCGAAGGACGCCAGCAGCTCGGGCAGCTGGTCGAGTCCGGGCGCGGGCTCCAGCGGCGCGGTCGGATCGTCGGACTGGCGGAGCAGCCCGACGGTCGCCTTCAGCTCCTGCAGCGCCTCGTGGCTGGCGTCCCGGATGTGCTCCAGTGCCGCGCGGACCGGCGGCGGGATCTCGTCGGCCAGGTGCACGGCGACCCCGGCCTGGGCGTTTATCAGCGCGATGTGGTGCGCGACGACGTCGTGCAGCTCCCGGGCGATCCGGATCCGGTCCTCGGCGACCCGGCGGCGGGCCTCCTCCTCCCGGGTGCGCTCGGCCCGCTCGGCCCGCTCCCGGATCGCGGAGATGTAGGCCCGGCGCGACCGCATGGCGTCCGCCCCGGCCGCTACCATGCCGGTCCAGGCGAGCACGCTGAGCTTCTGCGGCTCCAGCCACGACCCGGGGGCGAACGCCATGCTCGATCCGACCAGCAGCAGCGCGGCCGTGCCGGTGCCGAGCCAGGCGGTGCGGCGGTCGGTGTCCAGGGCGAGGGTGCAGATCGCGGCCACGACCGGGGACAGCAGCACCGGGTTGAGGTCGTAGCCGAGCGCGGTGTAGCTGATCCCGCAGGCGACGGTCACCGCCAGCACCACGCGCGGCCGGGTGCGCCGGAGCAGCAGCGCGCCGCAGGCCACGGCCGCCACCGCGGCGGTAGCGGGGTGTATCGCGCTGAGCGAGGGGAGCGCGTGCCGGGAGGCCCGGGCGGCCATCGCCGACGCGGTCAGCGAGAGCACCAGCAGCAGCGCCGCGGCCGATCCGTCCGCCAGTAGCGGCCGTCTGGACGCCCGCTGCCGCCACTGCTCCAGTGTTCCCATCCTGCAACGGTACGAGGCCGTGGCGGCTTTCGGCGTCGTCCGGGGACGGTAGCCGGGGTGTACGGCGGTTGCGGTAGGGGCGGGGGTGACCTGGGCCGACGTTGGCATGCCAGAAAACATGAGCATGGCTCTTGTTTTGTTACCCGCTGGTATCTAGCATCTGAGGCCGATCGACGCTGTCCGAGAAGCTCCGCACCGCCCCTCCATCCAGCGGGCGGTCCCGCTGCCCCCACAGGAGCCCTGTGTGACCAGATCAGTATTAGTAGGACGTGCCGCCGTGATCACCGCCGCGGCCCTCATCGGGGCCTTCGGCCTGGCCGGGACCCCCGCGCTGGCGGGCACCCCGGCCGCCGCCGGTGGCGCCCGGGCCGCGGCCGTCGGCGCCGCCGACACCCGCGCCTCCGCCATCGTCGCCCTCGGCGACAGCGCCATCTCCGGCGAGGGCGCGGGCACCGACACCGACGACGCCTATGTCCCCGGGACCGACGGTCCGACGAACTTCTGCCACCGCAGCACCTCGTCCGAGATCTTCGACACCGGGCTGTCCGGCGTCACCGGGGTCGACCTCGCCTGTTCCGGCGCGCAGACCGGCGACCTGGTGAGCGACCCGACCCTGGCCAAGGTCACCGGCTCCGGCAGCGGTGACTTCGGCGAGCCCAAGCAGGACGTCGAACTCGCCCGGACCGCCGCCCAGTACCAGGTGAAGATGGTCGTCGTCACCATCGGCGCCAACGACGACTTCGACTTCAGCGGGATCATGGAGAGCTGCCTCGGGCAGTACTTCCCGATCCCGCAGTCCGAGGGCTGCCGGGACACCATCGGCAGCGCGGCCATCACCGCGCGGGCCCAGGCGGTCATCCCGAAGATCGAGGCGGCGCTCACCGACGTCCGGCAGACCATGCGCGACGCCGGCTACGCCGACGGCTCGTACCAGCTGGTGATGCAGTCGTACTTCACCCCGATCACCCCGGACATCCGCAGCAACACCTACGCGGCGAAGGTCGCCGACGGCTGCCCGGCCTACCCGGAGGACCTGGCCTGGGGCCACAACTGGGTGGTCCCGCAGCTGGACGACGCGCTGCGGACCGCCGCCGAGGCGGTACCCGGCGTGCGCTTCCTCGACCAGCGCCGGGTCAGCTACGGCCATGAGGTCTGCGCGGAGATGACCACCTCGCCGTACGAGTACACCAACGGCGACGTGATCGACACCAGCGAGCTCACCCGCAACGGCTGCGACTACTCCATCGGCATCCTCGGCCTGTGCGAGGACGAGATCCGGCAGTCCTTCCACCTGCGGGTCGCCGGGTACCAGGGCGAGGGCGCCTGCCTCGGCGAGTTCTTCGACGCGCCGAACCAGCAGGAGGCCTACTGCACCCTGGACCAGGGCGACGGGACGACCATCGAACCGCTGACGGTCGGCCGGCCGTTCAACGACGCGCCACAGGACGGCGCCTGGTTCCAGCTCAGCAACCACGCCACCGGCCAGGTGCTGGACTTCTCCGGCGGCGGCGACTACGGCGACAGCACCAACGGCCGTCCGGCGATCACCTATCCGGCCGACGGCGGGCTGAACCAGTCCTTCGTCTTCGAGGCCAAGCCGGGCGGCAGCTACGAGCTGGACTTCAGCGGCAACCGGGACATGTGCCTGGACGCCACCGGTGGCTCCACCGCCGCCGGAACCGCGCTGGAGCAGTGGGGCTGCACCGGCAACGGCAACCAGCACTGGGTGCTCGAACCGGCGGGCAACGGCCTGTACAAGGTCGCCGACTCGGAGAACACGGGCATGGTCGCCACCCTCGGCAGCAGCTCGCTGACCGACTCCAGCGGCAACCCGGTCACCGTGCTCCAGCCCGACACCGGCGCGGCCGGGCAGCTGTGGCAGCTGACCCTGCTGGGCATCGTCTACCTGGGCTGACCGCCCGAACCCTGGGACGTCCAGCGCGCCGGGCCGCGGCCCGGGCCGGGACGTCCCAGGGCCGAGCCCGGGCCGCGTCCCTTCGCGCTCGGATCATTTTGCCATCCCTTTACAACCGGGTCGGATGCCCCGTCGTCTCTCCGCTCGATCTGAACAACGGTCAGCCCGCCACGGCCCTCCGGGGCCGGGCCGACCCGACGAGAGAGAAGCCGTCCATGCGTATGTCCACCCTCGCCGTTGGCGCGATGGCCTGCACCGCCGTGGTGCTCGGGTCCGCCCCCGCCATGGCCGCGAGCTCCGACTCGGCCGCCGCCAAGACGCCGATGTGCGCCACCTCCCAGCTGACCGCGTCGCTCGGCGGCGGGGACGCCGGTGCCGGGAACCTGTACCGCTTCCTGCTGCTGACCAACCACAGCCACACCAGCTGCCAGCTCGACGGCTACCCGGGCCTGTCGCTGCTGAACGCCCACGGCCAGGAGATCGGCGCCCCGGCGACGTTCGACCACAACTTCAGCTACGCCCCGGTCACGCTGCGGCCGGGCCAGGCCGTCAGCGACACCATCCACACCCTCAACTCCGGCGCCACCAGCTGCCAGGGCACCTCCACCGAGCTGCGGATCTACCCGCCCGGCAACAAGGCCGCGCTGGTCATCCCCGGCAAGGTGATGCTCTGCGGCAACCTGCTCAGCGTCACCCCCTTCGGCCGCGGCACCACCGGCAACCCGCCCGACGGCACGGCCGTGGCCCCGATCAGTGACACCTCCAGCTCGCCGAGCCCCGCCGCCACCCAGACGCCGTCCGCGGCCCCGACCAACGGCCCGTCCGCGTCGGCCGCGCCCGCCTCCGGTGGCACCGGCAGCGGCGGCGCGTCCGCCGCCCCGACCTCCGCCTCCGTCGGCGTGGTGCCGTCGGGCGCCCCCGACACCGGCGTGCCGGTGACCGACTCCAGCAGCGACACCGGCCTGATCGCCGGTGCCTGCGCCATCGCCGCGGCGCTGTTCGGCGGGCTCGGCCTGATGCTGCGTCGCAGGTCGCAGGCTCGGGGCTGACCCTTGCGGCGTAGCGGATCGGCTCGCGACAGTCAGCACGGAGTCCACCGTCGGGGCCCTGGCCGGAAGGGGGCCGCGACGGCACGCGGGCGCGCCGCCGCGCGCTGGTGCGGGACGCTGGCTGCCCTGCTGCTCGCCACCTCCGGCGCCGTGACCCAGCTCTCCGGCTGCGCGGCCCACAACCCGGCCACGGCCGGGACGGCGGCGGCGCAGTCCTCGCTCGCGGCCGTCCCGGTCACCGCCCCCAGCGGCAGCGCGGCGCCGCGCCCGCTGGCCCGGTCGGTACCGGAGCGGCTGGAGATCCCCGCCATCGGCGTCGACACCCCGATCATGGCGGTCGGCCTCGGCCCGGACGGAACCGTCGGCGTCCCCCCGATCGAGGCGAACGCCCCGGCCGGGTGGTACCAGTACTCGCCCACACCCGGGCAGGTCGGACCAGCGGTGATCCTCGGCCACGTGACCGTCGGCCAGTACGGCGACGGGGTGTTCCTGCACCTCGCGCGGCTGGCCGCGGGCGACCGGGTGGTCGTGGTGCTCCAGGACGGCGCGTCGGCGGTGTTCACCGTGGACTCGGTGCAGACCGTGTCCAAGGCCCGTTTCCCCACGTCCGCCGTCTACGGCAGCGTGGACCGGCCGGAGCTGCGACTGATCACCTGCGCGGGCCCGCGCGGGGCAGGCGGCACCGGCTACTCCGAGAACACCATCGTCTACGCGTCCCTGGCCGACGCGAGTTGACGAATTGATGGCTGATTGGCGCGCGGGTGCCGCAACCGAGGAGCAGCCGGAACCGTCTCGTCCGGTGAGACCCGCCGATCCATCGGCGGAACCTCTACAGCCGAGGAGAATGGTGCGCCGGTCCCACGAGAGGGAGGCAGCCGAGCTGTTCGCCGCCCTCTACCCGCGCCTCGCGGGCTGGTGCCGTCGTCTGGTCGACGACGACGGCACCGCCCACGAGATCGCCTCGGAGGCGTTCACCCGCCTCTGGGCGCGCTGGACCAAGGTGGAGGAGCCGCGCGGCTTCCTCTACGTGACCGCGGCCAACCTGGTCCGAGACCACTGGCGCAAAATGGAGCGTGAACGGCGGGCCATGCGGCGCGCCACCACGGAGGAAGTCGTGAAGCAGCAGCGCGCCGAGACGGGTGACCCGTCGGTGCGGCTGCTGGTCCAGTCGCTCCCGCAGCGGCTGCGCACACCAGTACTCCTGTACTACTACGCGGACCTGCCGGTACGTGAGGTGTCCGCGCTGATGGGACGGAACGAGGGAACGGTCAAGTCTGATCTGCACGCGGCCAGGGAACTGCTGCGAGCCAAGCTGGGAGCGGCGGAGTGAGCAGAGACCCCGGTGGGCCCGGCCCCGACCCGCAGCACCCCGACGACCAGCCCGAGCCGTTCGAGCCCGTTGACCCGCCCGAGCCCGTTGACCCGCCCGAGCCCGTTGACCCGCCCGGACCCCTCGACCAGCCCGAGCCGTTCGAACCGGTGAACCAGCCCGACCCGTTCGACCTCGGCGAGCGGCTGCCGGGCCTGGGCGCGGCCGAGCCGCTGCTGCGCCCGGAGATCCGGATGCTGCCGGTGCCGACCGGCTCCTTCGAGCGGATCCGCCGCCGGGCCGCCCGCCGCAGACGCGGGCGGGTCGCCGCCGGAGGCGGGCTGGTCGTCGCCGTGGCCGCCGGTTCGCTGTACCTGCTGGGCGTGCCCGGCCCCTTCTGGAACGCCGCACCCCCGGTCACCGCCACCGGCGGCACCCGGTCGCCGTCCGCTTCGCCGACCCCGAGCGCCACCGGCGGGCACGTCTCCGCGCCCCGGCCCCCCGTCCAGAGCCCGTCCGCCAGCGCGGCCGGCGGCAGCGCCAGCGGCGCGGCCAGCGCTGAGCCGACGGTCGGTACCACCGGCGCGTCCAGCACCAGCGGCGCGCTCACGGCCACCCCGTCGGCCTCCGCGGCCAGCAGCTCCGCCCCCGCGACGGCGGTCGTGGGCATCTGCCCGACCTCGCAGCTGACCGCCGCGCTCGGCGGTGGCAACGCCGGCGCCGGGAACCTGTACCGGTACCTGGTGCTGACCAACGACGGCCCGACCTCCTGCACGCTGGACGGCTTCCCGGGGCTGACGCTGCTGGACGCCCAGGGCGGGCAGCTCGGCGCCCCGGCGACCTTCGACCACACGATCTCCTACAGCCGGGTGGTACTGGCGCCGGGGGCCTCGGCCAGCGACACCATCCACACCCTGAACGCGGGCGCCACCAGCTGCTCCGGCACCTCGTCCAGCCTGCGGATCTACCCTCCGGGCGACACCGCCTCGATGCTGATCCCCGGTCAGGTGATGCTCTGCGGCGGGCAACTCAGCGTCAGCCCGTTCATCACGGGCAGTACCGGCAACCCGCCGTCGTGACCTCCGGGTGCCCCCGACTGGCCGAAGGCGGCGCGTCCCGGCGCGCGTCGGCCGCCCCTGGCTCCTAGGGTCGGAAGCATGCGCATCGTCATCGCGGGTGGACACGGTCAGATCGCACTGCAACTGGAGCGGATCCTCGCGGAGCGTGGGGACACGCCGGTCGGGTTGATCCGCCGGTCCGACCAGGCGCACGAGCTACAGGCGGCCGGAGCCGAGGCGCTGCTGTGCGACCTGGAGTCGGTCGGCGTCGAGCAGCTGGCGGCGGATCTGGCGGGCGCGGAGGCGGCGGTGTTCGCCGCCGGGGCCGGGGGACACGGCGGCATGGCCCGGACCCAGGCCGTCGACCAGGGCGGGGCGGTGCTCTTCGCCGAGGCGGCCCAGCGGGCGGGGGTGCGCCGACTGGTCCAGCTCTCCTCGATGGGCGCCGACCGCGAGCCCCCGGCCGGAACCGACGCGGGCTTCGCCGCGTACCTGCGGGCCAAGGGCGCGGCCGACAGCGACCTCGCCAGCCGCACCGACCTGGACTGGACGATCCTGCGGCCCGGCCATCTGACGGACGACCCGGGCACCGGGCTGGTCACCCTGTCCACCGGCCACCTCGCCGAAAGCGGGGGCGCCGGCCGGGTACCCCGGCGGGACGTCGCGGCGGTGATCGCGCAGCTGCTGCACACCCCGGCCAGCGCCGGACTGGCACTCGAACTCGTCAGCGGTGACACCAGCATCGAGGCGGCGGTCGAGGCAGTCGTCCAGGAGTCCTCGGCCCACTCCCGCTGAGCTCCGCCGCTCCCACCCCGACCCCCGACCCCCGCCGCCGCCCCGACCCCCGCCGCCCCGCCGCCCCGCCGCCCCGAGCCCCGCCGCCCGGGTCAGCCGTCCGCCGTCGGCGGATCGCTCGGTCGGTCGCCCGGCGGATCGCTCGGTCGGCCCGGAGGCAGGATCGGGAAGATCCGGCTGACCACCGCCACTGGTCCGGCGTCCGGCGGCCGGGCGGACGGCGAGGACTCACGGATCCGGTAGGGAGCCAGCAGCCGACGCAGCTCCTCGGCCAGCAGATCGATCTCCTCCGGTCCCAGATACAGCACCGCGCTGAACGCGTCGTCCCTGCGCCACGGCTCGGGCGCCCGCTCCCGCTCGGCCAGCCAACGCTGGTAACTCTCGTTCTCCAGACCACGGTTGAGCGCGCTCAGGCCTTCCCCGACGGCGTCCCCCGGATCCCCCGCGTCCGTCGGGTCCGTCGGGTCCGCCGCGTCCTCGCGGCCCGCCCACCCGGCCGCGTCCGCCGCCGCCCAGTCGCCGCCCCCGGCGGCCAGCCGCCAGGGACGCGCCCGACCGCTGCTCCTCGGCGCCTCCTCGATCAGCCCGACCCTGCCCAACTGCCGCAGGTGGAACGAGCAGAGCCCGGAGCTGCGGCCGAGTCGGCGTCCGGCCTCATTGGCCGTCACCGGGCCTATCCGGTGCATCAGTTCGAGCAGCGCGGTGCGCAGCGGATGCGCGGCGAGCACGGGTGCCACGTCCAACTCGACTGCCGCGTCAACGGATTCGCTGTTCACGTTGCCAGCTTCGGACTTTGCAAAGTAGCGTGTCAAGGTCTTCGGTCGACCCCGTGGAGGCGGTCGACCGCTTGCGCACGCCCTGTCGACGCCGAGCGCCCAGAGCGCACTCCGGAGGACCAGCCCGATGCCTGATCACCGCGACCGCGCCATCGACCGCCGGGTCCACGTCCAGGGCCGACCGGTGGACAGCTACCCCGAGCGCGCCCCCGAGGCCGCCCGGGGCCGGGTGCTGCGGATCACCGTCACCGGCGAGGAGATCCTGCGCCGCGACTGCCGCCCGGCCGTCGACTTCGGAACCGTGGAGCTGTCGCAGCTGATCGACGACATGTTCGTCACCATGTACGTGGCCGAGGGCGCCGGGCTGGCCGCCAACCAGGTGGACGTCGACCTGCGCCTGTTCGTCTTCGACTGCCTCGACGACGACGGCGTGCGCCACGTCGGCCACATCCTCAACCCGGTGGTCGCCGCGCCCGCCCCGGGCAGCCGCAGCTTGCTGGACGCCCCCGAGGGCTGCCTCTCCGTCCCCGGCCCGCACCACGAACTCCCGCGCGAGGAGCGGGCGGTGGTCACCGGCGTCGACAAGGACGGCCAACCGCTCACCATCGAGGGCACCGGCTACTTCGCCCGCTGCCTGCTGCACGAGACCGACCACCTGAACGGCATGGTCTACATCGACCGCCTCTCCAAGCGCGACCGCCGAGCCGTCCTCCAGGAAATGGAGGAGCTCATGCCCTCCGTCCTCGCCCGCCGCCGGTCCCGCGCCGAATCCCTCCCCACCCCGACGCACCCCGCCGCCAACTGACCCCTCCCCTTCGCCCCCACCGGACACCGCCTTGCCGGGGAGAACGGATCAGGACCGATCCGCTAGGCTGTGAACCGGGCAGTCGCTGTGCGGCCTGGTCGGGCACCCCCGACCTCACGGTTCGGAGCCCCGAACCGATCGCAGAGCACCTACCCAGGACGTTTGCCGGAAGGCAGGGATACCCCCCAGGGGTTCCCCCACCGCCACCTCCGCAAGCCCCGCCTCAGTAGCTCAGGGGATAGAGCACGGCTCTCCTAAAGCCGGTGTCGCAGGTTCGAATCCTGCCTGGGGCACTTCTCCGACCAGCCCGTAGATGGCCAAAAGCCCAGCTCGGGACGCAAGTCCAGGGCTGGGCTTCTTGCTTCCCTGCGTTCGCACTACGTCGCCAATACGTTCGAAATACGGGGCGCCCACGCAAGATGGTCACCCGGATTCCTCCCAGATGATCAAGGTCTCCCCCGGGGGTACAGGAGCGCCCCCGGCCAGCGGCGACTGGTCGAGGGCGTCGGTGGTGCCGGAGCCCGAGGGGGTCGTCTACCTGAGCTCCGGCACGTGTGGGACGGTGGCGGTCCGGGCGTGGCCCGGACCGGGGATTCGAGTACCTCGGTGCCTCCACCGGGCCGGGCGGACATCCCTGTAAACGGTTGTCCGCCCGATCGCTGCGGCCGGTAGCGTTCAGCCATGAGCTGGCGGGGACCGACATACAGGACAGTGGACGGAGAAAGAATCAAGGGCGCGTGGTGCCATGTCTGGCGCTGGAGCCGCTGGAACGACCGGTACTACATGGATGACCTGGTGGTGTTCTCTGATGGGGAAGTGCGATGCGAGGATCGCACTGATCTCACCGGCTTGGAGAAGCTGCTGGCATCAGGCCGCATCTTGGTGACGGACCCAGCGGCGCCTGCCCGCCCGGTCGAACCGTCCAAGTGGCTCTCCCGGAACGGTGAGCCGCTGACCCCGGAGGGGTTCCTCCTCGAAGTGGCTGACAAGGTCGAGGAGCTCAGCGGACGTCCCACCGCCGGGCGTCGTTGCTGGCAAGCGATCGAGCGCTTCCAGCAGGAGCCGACCGAGGCCAACCGTGCGTTGTTGCGAGCGGCCTATCTCGCGGTTCCGCCCCACCGGCGCATCTACGTTCTGGGCGATATGGACCGCCAGGACCGGCCCCTGCGGATACTGCTCACCGATGTGGGTACCGCAGTCGACGGCGACGGCCCGGTCGTTACCCCAGTGCATCACCGGAAAGCCCTGGACTACTTCAACGAGGGGACCCAGGGTGTCGCGCGTCAACGGGAACGCCGCGCGATCCACCATGCGGATGATCCGGTCGAGGCCGGTCGGCCGGCGGTCATCTCGCATGAGACCGTCTTCCCGAAGGGCTGGCCCGAGAAGCTGGACCTCTTCGTGCTGCGCAACGACTTCCCGGCGCAGGTGTCCCTGGCAGGCGAGACGTACCCGTCCGTAGTGCACGGCTACTGGGCCCTGTCAGCAGCCGACGCCTCCGATCACGATCGAATCCGGGACGCGCCAACAGGGCGGGAGGCGCATGAACTGGGCGGCCGGGCGGACCGCCGAGCGGACTGGGCCAGCGTGCGACTTGCCGTCATGGGTGCTCTGCTGCGGGCGAAGTTCGAACAGCACCCCGACCTGGCCGAGATGCTCCTGTCCACCGGGGACAGCGCGATCAGTTACACCGGCCTGTTGGATTCGCCCTTCTGGAGGGACGCCCCCGATCGGCAGGGCCGGAACTGGATTGGCCGCCTCCTCCAACTGACCCGTTCCGAACTCGTCGCCCAATCGCTCCTCGCGGACCGCAGGTAGGTCCGAGCGACCGGAGGGCTGCCCTGTCCTGTGCGCTTGGGGGCGGGTAGCTTCCCGGCGACCGCTGACCATCAGGCCATCAATTCCTCGCCACTTCCAGCGCCGCGAGTGCGGCTGCCGCTTTGCGTGCCTTCCGCCCGGCCTTCTCCGCCTTGGCCTTCGCCTTCGCGATCTGCTCGGAGCGGCCTTGTGCAGCTTCTTCGAGACCTCGTCCAGACGGTCTGGCCGTAGGTGCGATTCTGAGCACGGATCGGGTGGATGGTGCCCGAGGTGAATGACGGGACTGCCTCCCCCTTCCCCCGTGGTCGCCCTGAACTTGGGCTGCTCGGTGCGGGGCGCGGGCAGTGGGTTACCTCGGCCGCGCTGCCCGCGGCCATTGCGGTGATGCGTACCTGCCGATGCCCAGCCAGTCCCCGACGCTTGCGCGCCAGCAGGTCGAACGGAGCAGTCGGGGCTGCTTCCACTGGTGTGCGGCGCGGTAACGACGGGTACTTCTCTATCTCCTGAGCTTGTGCTCTGCTTTACCCCGCAGTGCATTTGTCCCTATAATGCTGCTGTATATCTGCAAGGTGCTGGTTTCGGTGGTCCCCGGCGGGGGGCATATCATGAGCGTGTATGTTCCATCCGTTGTGTAGATGCCCAAGGCTCCCAACTCCGATTCGCCCGATCCTACGGGTGAATCAATCAGGAGGCTTCCCGATGGATCGTAGACGGCAGTATTGGTGTAGTTGCCCGCGGAGAAAGTGCCCTCTATTCCTATGTATGATCCCAGGGATGAAAGTGTCCACGGGAATGTGATTTTCGCCCACTGTCCGGGTTTGGTCGTCACCGATACGGGTGAGCCGTTCGCCTGGGCTGTTGCGGTCACGAACGTTCCGGAAAAGCCGAGGATCTGGACGGTGACCGAGTCTGCTGCCTCTGTAGACAGCTGGAGTGTATATACTCCTGATGTCACCGCCGTGAATGGCGTGATCAGATTCTGTTCGCCGGGATCCGAGACTCCGACGTCTTGGATCACATTTCCTGCCGGATCGGTGAGGATGCCCGAGAGGATGCTGCCATCCGTGAGGCTGTCGTCCACGTAGATCATCTGCCCGGCCTGTGCCGTAAATGTGATCCGGGCTATTTTCCCCAGCGCAGAAGCTGGATAATCAATTTTCATCGGAGGGCTGTTGACGGAAGTGGAATCCGTGATGAAAGAACCCAGAATCTGCTCCTCGATTGCCCCAGATCCTCCTTCGATTGGCGTAAACTTGAGGGCCTAGACTCCGGAGGTTTTCACTGCCATTGGGGCGATGATATTTGACCACACCCCGAAGTATGGAATGCCGTCGTATATCATTTTCCCGGAAGGGTCAAATATTGATACTTCGAGAGTGGAGGTGCCGAAAGTTGATGTTCCGTTAATGTAGATTTCCTGGCCGGCGCTCGCCGCGAATGTGATGACACTCCAATCTCCTGGGTCTGAAGCCGGAACGTTCACTGTTACGGGCGCCCCGTCGATTGTCTGGGATGCGGTCAGGTCGGTGCCGAAGACCTGGGCGCTGAATATCCCGGACCCGGGGTTTCCCAGCGGGTTTTCGAGCGAGTAGTTCAGGGTGTAGATCCCGCTCGTTGTCGCGACGATGGGGCTCACATTGATTGAGGACCCGGCGTCCACGGAGTCGTCGTTCTGCTCAAGGACTGTGATACCCGAGGGATCCAGCAGGTCGTAATTCGCCTCCAGCGGCTGATCGCTCTGGGAGAGGTTCCCGTTGATGTAGAAGGCCTGGCCCGCCTGTACGGCGAAGGATATGGTCGCGCCCTCTCCAATCTGGGCGGCGACCGAGGCCGTGGGGCCGTTGACTGTGGCGATCGCACTGGGCTCAGGGGTGAACTGGGCGGTGAGAATCCCTCCTTCTCCGTCGCTGTCCACCGATTCGACGTCGATGCTTGAGGGGACACCTCCTGCCGGAAGGGTCAGTGAGCCGGGACCGCCGCCAACGGTTGCAGCCAATGGGGTCCCATCGCCTCCGAAGACCTCGTATCCCCCGGGCGCCGGTCCCGACGCGGGCGGCTGCCAGGTGAGCGTGTCGGACAATCCGTCGGAGGACTCTTCCACGGCGAGGGTGGTGGGAGCCTGCAGCGTGCCTGGGTCGGGGTCGGCGACGACGGTCACGACTGCAGAGGCGGTCGCGGACAGCCCGCTCTCGTTGGTCACTTGCAGTCTGACGGTGTAGGTGCCGGCGGTTTTGAACACAGTTGAGGTCGTCCGACTGGGGGACGCGGTCGAGAAGGTGCCCGAGTTTGCCAGATCCCAGCTGTAGGTGAGTTCTTCACCGTCTGGGTCTGTCGACTCGGCTGCCGAGATGGTGATCGGTCGTCCGACGAAGGCGGTATCCACGGGCGTGATCATCGCGCTGGGTGCGGCACTCCCGCTCGGGATGCCGGTCAAGTTCGCGAAATACAACGCGGCGCGGGTGCTGTAGGGGACTGTGCTGTCGGCGTCGCCGTCTGTGTTGTAAGCGGAGTGGGCGGCAAGGCCGGACACCTGGAGTGGGAAGAAACTCGCCCATGGGCCCTGGCAGATCACGTCGGCCTGGAAGCAGTAGGAAAGAACTTTGCCGTCGTCGGCGAACGCTGGGCGCATCCTGCTCGAGGGGTGCGCAAGGAGGCCCTGACGATCGCCGCTGAAGTCACCCATGTCGCCGGGGGAACCTGGATTGAAGAGCGGATCGCCGAAGAGAGCGACTCCGGAAATGTCCGCCTGCAGGTCGGGGGCCAGTGCCTGATAGACATTGGCCGTGACCTGGGCCCCTTGGCTGTAGCCGACCAGAATTATTTTTGTGCTTCCGGCGCACGTTGCGGTAATATTCGTGATCGCGGCCGTTAATTTATTCTGACCACCATTGACCGAATTACTGTAGAAGGAAGAATTTAAAGCCGCCGAGGCCGCGTTGAGCAGGTGAGGCCAGGAGACGGGCACCGCAAGGTAGGGATTGTTCCAGGTAGTGGTGGCTGCGGCGGTACCAGCTGGCAACTCGGCCAAGAAGGACTCAATGAACGAAAATACCGGTTGTCCGAACCCGTTGGTGGAACTGTCATCCATTAGTTGTCCGGATCCACGGCTGGCGAGGATTGCGTAGGGGGCGCAGCCGCTGGTGACGGCATGAGCTTTGGGTGCCTGCCAAGAGGCGTACCCTGCCAGGAACAGCACCAGGGTTCCGGAGAGCAGGATGCGTAACGCGTGTATAACTCTGGTGGACAACGTTCCTCCTGGGGTATGTTGAGAGAATGATTCGAGCGTGGGCTTTTCTGTGGCTGCCTCGGCGGCGTCAACCGGTCCCTCTGGGGCGGGCTTCACGAGCGATATGGCCTCCTGGGACCCGGCTCCTTTCTTCCCAGGCAGTCCTGTCTTCGGTGGTCGACTCCCTGGGGGCCCGGGATGGCACGATTCTGGTCGACCGGGTAGGTGGAGGTGGTATCACCGGTACGTTCCGCGTCGATCTGTCCGTGATCTTTCCCGGTGACCCCGAGGGGGTGGGACGCACATTAGCGGACCGCGCTCAACAATTGGGGTACGAGCGGGACGCGAGGAACCTGCTAGGGCGTGATGACGAGGAGACGTTTCGTTTCTATCGTCCGGTGATGCTGCCTGAACTGTTCTTCAAACTTGTGCCGCCCGGTGCTGCTCTGGACGGCATCGTTGTGCCTGCAGCATCGAGCGGCGTCATGGTCAGTGTGAACGCGGGAATGACACTGACCAGCGAACAAGGCCTGAGGTTGAAGCTCCCCACTCCGAGGACCCGGGCCTACCTGACGGACCTGGGGATCGACTTCGAGCCCCCGCCCGGGTGGCAGCGATTCTGGTACTGGTGGTGGGCCCGCCTGGCGGTCCAGGCCCACCTGGCCCGGACCGCCCGCAGGCTCGGCGCGCATCGCAGGGGCGCCCTGACGGCATGGCTTGTCGGAGGAGAACTCGTCGGCCCTTACACCTTCGGGGTGGCGGGTATGTACAAAGGCACGCGTCAGGAAGTGATCAAAGATGTCGTCAAGCGCGCCTCGCGCGCGGGCTACCTGCCGCTTCCGGCAACCTCGCAAGCACACGACCCGACCTTCTCGGGGCAGCCTGGCCGACCGGCCCTGCACTTGACCACGTATGGCCCGGGTGCGGCCATCTTCCCAGGCGGCCGCACCGTGCCGATTGGTTTCACCGGGATGATCATGTCTCTGACGCAAAGGGCTCGGTAAGCACCCTTGAGTACCCGATCGCATAGAAGCGGCCCCTCACGGAAATGGAAGAGGTACGGCTCGGTACATATACGTACACAATGATTTCCAGTGAAAGCTGTGCACACCAGGGGAGGCATCTGTATCGACACGCTACCAGAAGTTGCCTTGTACTCGTCAATAAATCCTGGAAGCCGGGCTAGGTCCGTATGCAATGCAACACAGCCAGGGAACCGTCATGATGCCTGGAAAATTCGCCCGGCGCTCGGTCTACGCCCGGCGCAGGCGCCAATGACGTCACTCTCCCAAGATGTCGCGCCACCCGCCGCGTTGGTCGAATGGCGACGTCCCCGGGGCCGGGAGGCTCGCCCCTCGCCACCAGATGAAGACCAGGACATGGTCCGGCTTCGGTCCGCCCAGATCCGGGCTGACCTAGACGACCTCGACCACGGCCGCCTGACCGCGGTCCCACGGATCACCCCCTATGGCCAGTCCGCCGAGCGACGACGCCCGTAGGCCGTCCGGCACTCGCCACGCGCTGTCCTTCAACTCCGGGAACGCCTCCCTGCACGCCGCCCTCCACGCGGTCGGCGCGGACTCCGAAGCCGGAGTCGCCGTCTCGCCGATGACCTGGATCTCCGCCATCACCGCGATCTTCCAGGCCAGCAGCTACCCCGCCCTCTGCGACATCGAGCCAGACAGCCCGAACATCGCCGCCAGCGCCGTGGCCCAGGTGAACGGCGCCTAGTGTCCTGCACCAGGAATTCGTTCAGGATATGTGGCGAGTCGTTCGAGGATTTCGTCGGCGGTCCTGGTCCAGGTGAAGGGCCGTGGGTTCTCGTTCCAGGTCTTGATCCAGTCCCGTATGTCCTTCTCCAGTGCGCGGACGGACTTGTGGACTCCGCGTCGGAGTTGCTTGTCCGTCAGCAGGCCGAACCACCGCTCGACCTGGTTGAGCCAGGACGAGCTGGTGGGGGTGAAGTGCAGGTGGAACCGTGGGTGTGCGGCCAGCCACTTCTGGATCGCCGGGGTCTTGTGGGTGGCGTAGTTGTCACAGATGAGGTGCACGTCCAGGTCGGCCGGCACCTCCTTGTTCAGCTTGGTGAGGAACTTCTTGAACTCCGCTGCCCGGTGTCGGCGGTGGAGCGAGCCGATGACCTCGCCCGTGGTCACGTCCAGTGCGGCGAACAGTGTGGTGACGTCGTTGCGCGGGTAGTCGTGGGTGCGGCGTTCGGGCATGCCGGGCATCATCGGCAGGACCGGGGCCGAGCGGTCCAGTGCCTGGATCTGGCTCTTCTCGTCCACGCAGAGCACAAGTGCCCGTTCCGGCGGGTCGAGGTAGAGCCCGACCACGTCGCGGACCTTGTCGATGAACTGGGGGTCCTTGCTGAGCTTGAAGGTGTCCACCAGGTGCGGCTTGAGGCCGAACGCCTTTCAGACCTCGGGGCGCCGGGCCGTTGCTCGTCGGCCAGGCCCTCCAGCCGGCTCTCCAGGAACCGCCGTCGCCACTTGCCGACCGTCTGCGGCCAGATGCCCAACTCGGCGGCGACCAACTGGTTCGACTTCCCGTCCGCACAGCCGAGGACGATGCGGCAGCGTTGCGCCAGTGCCTGCGAGGACTTGGCCCACCGCGACCAGCGGACCAGCGTCTCGCGCTCCTCGTCCGTCAAGGTCAGCTCGGCCATCGGCCGCCCCATTCGCGCCACAGACCAAGGCTACATACATATATATCGAACTTCGGGTGCAGGACACTAGGGCCAGCTTGAGCCACATCGTCCAGGTCGCGGGTGAGCCTTGTGAACTGGCGTCGGCGCCGGAGCCGAGGAGCACGGTTGTGGTGACGGCCACGCCACGGCGGCGATCCAGCCGGTGGTGAGGGCGATGCCGTTGCGGCGGCCCTGGGGGCGGGCATGAGGATGACGGCGATGAGCGGGAGCGGGCTGATGGCGATGCCGACCGCGGAGGCGAATCGTCCCGGTGGCGTCACCCATGGGCGCGCACGGTCAGGTCGGGCATGGTCCAGCTGCCGTTCAGGACGGCGGCGTCGGGGCCGTAGACGCGGATGGCGACGGTGAAGGGCCCGGCCGGGGCCGGGAGCCAGTTCGCGGCCTGGGCCGGGTCGTGGGGGCGGGTGTGCTGCACGCGGAGGGTCAGTCCGCCGTCTTCGTCGTACACCAGGCCGGGGGTGCGGTCGCCGATGGAGTAGCGGTCGGCGGGGTTGTCCACCAGCAGCCGCTCGGGTAGGCGGTACATGGTGGCGGACCAGAAGAACCGGGCCGGGGGGAGCTTGCCGGGCGGGAAGTGGATGACGTAGTCGCGCCCGGCGGCGTCGGGGGGCCGGTTGCCCTGGTCATCGGTGAGCCAGCCCGCGTACCAGGCTTCCTCGGAGGGCAGCCCGTACAGGCCCTTGTCCACGCCGACCGCGCGGGTCAGGTAGTCGTCAGCGTGCTGGGCGCGGGTGCCGAACCAGCCGGTGGAGTCGCGGACAGTGCTCTCGGCATCGGCCAGCTGCTTGCGGGCGTCGGCAATGCCCGCCTCGATCGCCTCGGCGACCTCCCGGGGCAGTGTGCCGGGTTCGAAGGTGCCGGTGCCGACCCCCAGGTCGGCCAGGCGCTGCCGCAGTTCAGTCTCTTGGGGCAGGACGGGGAAGAACTGGAGCAGGAAGTCCAGCAGGGTGAAGAACTCGGGACCGTCGAGGGCTTCCTCGCGCCAGACCGGCCAGGCCGGCTCCGGGGCGGGCTCGGGTTCGACCTGGTCCAGGAAGCGGCTCAGGGGGCGCAGCAGGTACTGCTGCTGGAGGGCGCTGAGCTGGGTGACGTCGTCGGGCCCCGCGAGGTAGGTGCGGCCCAGGATGCCGACCAGCTGGGTGTCCGCGCGCAGGACCGCAGTGATGCCGGCCGGGGGCTGCCCTGCCCAGTTCGGTCCGGCGACCAGGTAGTCACCGGGCCCGTCGC
This sequence comes from Streptacidiphilus sp. P02-A3a, assembly GCF_014084105.1. Taxonomy (GTDB): domain Bacteria; phylum Actinomycetota; class Actinomycetes; order Streptomycetales; family Streptomycetaceae; genus Streptacidiphilus. Next base: position 957,423 of record NZ_CP048289.1, read on the forward strand.
CGGTGGTGCGGGCGCCGATGAAGCCGACGTAGGAGGTGTCCAGGTCGTGCAGGGGCAGTACGTAGTAGCGGTCGACGGCGGGGACGGAGACCACCCAGGGTTCGGTGCGCAGGTCCAGCCAGGCCCAGGAGTACGGGGTGTCGTTGTTGGGGGTGACCACGTCGGTGTTGGCCGGGGTGAAGGGTTGGGAGTAGTGCCGGAAGCTTCCGAAGCCGCCCACGTACCGCGGGTCGTCGCTGTCGATGGCCTGCGGGTACATCGTGCGGTAGTTCTCCAGCAGCGCGTATCCGTAGATCCACCCCTGGGTGGCGGTGGCGCGGGCAGTAGCGGCGTCGGGGAGCGTCAAGGTCGGCCTCCGGGGCGGTGCGGGTGGCGGATCGGCTGAGTGGAGGCAGGAGGGGCGACAGTCGGTTGCCCATGACTGCTGGGCCGAGACCTCACAGAGTCAGACGATTTGTTCCCATTTGTCGAGCATATGGGTGCAGTCCTCCAGCGGCACGCGGGCACCAAATAGGGGTGGGCAGCCACTCTGTGCGCGGCGGGACCAAAGGTGCCCATGCGGCTCACTCTCCGCCGGTCGGGGCGCTCAGTCACACCTGTGACTGTTCAGCTGATGTGGCGGATCTGGTCACTGTTGTTGGCGGATGTCCCCAGCTGGAGCGTCAACCAGATCACTTCTGACTTCCGGTAGGGCCACTGCCCCAGGGCGGCTCGCTATCGCGCCGGGAGCCGGGAGCCGGGAGCCGGGCGGCCCTGGACCTGGCCCTGTCTCTGCTCCCCGGCGGGCAGCCCGCAGTACCGCCTGGAGGCGCGCGGGCGGCAGGTGCGCCAGAAGCCGGGCAGCGCCGACAGCGGTGCGGGCGGCCAGCCTGCGTAGTGCCGACCTCGGTGGGAACAACTTCCTGAAGACCGAGGCACAGCAGGCGATGGCGGCCACGGTGATCGGCTACTGGACCGCCTTCGCCCGGACCGGCGACCCCAACCACGCCGGGGCGCCGCGGTGGGCCGCCGCGACGGTCCGGGGCAACGGTCAGCTGCGGTTCATTCCGGACCGGATCCGGGAGGCGCGGACGTCGCCGCGGCCCCGCTGACCGGGGGCGTGGCTTCAGCGGCGGTGAAGTGGTGTGTGGGGTGTGCCGTGTCGGCGGGGGCGCGGGAGCTGATGAACGTGGCGGCCAGGGCAGTGGCCGCAGCGAGGGGGAGCCACAGGGTGGCCGCGCCTACGTTCAGGGCGGCGGTGATGGTCAGCGGGGCGAGGGCGCGGCCCAGGCCGAGGGAGAGCTGCCAGCGGGCGAGGGCGCGGCCGCGCAGGTGGGGCGGGGCCGCGTCGATGACCAGGGCGGTGCCGACGCCGGTGTAGAGGATCTCGCCGAGGTTGTACAGGACCGACACCAGGGCGACCGCGGCGGCGCCGGTGGTGCCGTGCCGGGTGGCGGCGAGGAGGAAGCCCAGGTAGGAGGCCGCGAGTACCCATCCGGCCAGGGCGAAGACGCTGCGTCGCGGTCGGCGTGACATCCAGAGCACGACGGGGAGTTGGCAGAGGATGACCATGGCGGTGTTGGCGACGAAGATCCCGGAGGACCACGCGGGGGCCGCGTGCAGGTGGGTGACCAGGACGATCGGCAGTGCGACTTCGAGGATGTCGAAGCAGAACGCGAAGGGCAGGTTGGCCAGGTTCATGAGGGTCAGTCGGCGCAGCGCGAGCCGGTCGGTACCGCTGACGGGCGTCGGAACGTCGGCGCGGCGCGGCACGGCAGTGTCGGTGAGCATGACGGTCGACACCAGCGCCGCCGAGATCAGGTAGCCGAGCGCGGTGCCCAGGGCCAGCCAGCGCATGCCGACGCTGCCGGTGCCGACCGCGATGGTGGCCAGCAGGGCCCCCGCGCCCAGACCGGCGTTGCCCAGGGAGCGCAGCGCGGCCAGGACGGCGTCGCGTTCGTAGCCGACGGAGATGCTGGAGACGACCGCGGCCTGGCCGATCGGTCCGGCCTGGTTGCCGATGCCCTGCAACAGGCAGCAGCAGGCGAAGCCGTCAGGACCGGGGACGAGCAGCAGGGTGATCAGTCCTGTGGCGCGCACGACCAGGGTGGTGACCGTAAGGCCGCGCCGGGCGCCCCGGTCGACCCAGCGACCGGCCAGCGGTACCGCCGCCATGCCCGCGAGGTAGCCCAGGGACAGGGCCAGGCCCGCGCGCTCGGCGCTGATGCCGCTGATGGTGACCGCGTACAGCAGCAGGAAGGGGCGCATCAGCCCGCCGCCCAGGGAGGAGACCAGGGCTGCGCCGGCGTAGCGTCCGCCGCCCAGACCGCGTAGCAGTTGCAGGGTCGTCAGTCGGGTGGGCGGTGGCGTCGAGGAGGTGGTTCTGCTGCGGGTGGTGGGGGGCATGCGGCAACGATCGGTGCGGCGCAGCGCGGGTACCGAGTCGATTGACGTTGATCGTCAATCGTGACGGGCCTGCCGCGGCCGTGGTGCGATGCTGGCAGGATGAGCGTCAGCATCGATGTGTCGGGGATGGCCGCGGACCGGTACCTGTTCGCGCCCTCCCCGTTGGCCGAGCTGGGATCCGCGCTGCACCTGCTCGTGGAACCGTCCCATCACCCGCAGCAGGCCGGTTGGATCGCCTCGGTCGGCGCGCAGGTCGACCCGGAGTTGATGGACCGCATCGTCACCGCCGACTACCTGTGGCGCACCTCGCGGGCGGACATCCTGCTGCCTGCCCGGCCGACACCGACGCTGGCCGAGGAACTCGACGGTCTCGACGAGCTCGACGACGAGACCTGGGTCCGCTCCACGCTGATGACCAGCAGTTGCGGTGTGGTTCCGGTGTGCGACGACCTCGGCTCGCCGCTCACCGACGCCGCCGCCCGGCGGGTCGCGCGCGAGCGGGCGGCCGGGCGCGGCAGCCGCCAGTTGGACTTCGTGGACTCCCTGCTCACCGATCCCGCGCGGGCCAGGGCCTGGCTGCGCCGTGTCCTGGAGGACTGCGCGGCCGGTTTCTTCGACGCCGCCTGGAGCACGGTGGCGGGACGGCTCGCGGGCGAGGCCCGCCACAAGCGCGACCTGCTGGCGCGGCACGGGCTGGAGCGCACCCTCGCGGCGATCTCCCCGGCGGTCACGCTGTCGGCTTCGGGCGAGCGCATCCTGGTCGACAAGCTGCAGGACCGCGCCACCAGCTCTCACGGGGCGGGGATCACCTTCAGCCCCAGCGCCTTCTCCGACCCCCATCTGCTGGTCGTGCACACCCCCGGCTGGCAACCGGTCATCCACTACCCGGTCTCCGCCTCCCTGGCCGCACCGCCCGCTGCCGCCGCTCCGGTCCAGGACCGGCTGCACGCGCTGGACCACCCCGTGCGCCTGCGGCTGCTGCGCAGCATCGCCCGCGGACCGCAGAACACCGCGCAGCTCGCCGAGACCTGGCTGCTGACCCCGCCGGAGGTCTCCCGCCACCTGGCCGTCCTGAAGAGCGCCGGCCTGATCACCTCCACCCGGCGCGGCCGCTACGTCAGCTACGAACTGGACCTGCTGTCGACCGCCCGCCTGGGCACCGACCTGATCGAGGCCCTCCTGCGCTGAAGTGGGCCGGGGCCCAGGCGCGACAAAGGCCCGGCACAGCCGGTGGTTGCCGGGAGGCCGGGCCTTCGTCGTCGCTCGGGGGACCTGGTGGTTACCAGGTCCGACCGGCCTGCTCCTGGATGGAGCGGTTGATGCGGTTGAAGAAGTTGGTCGTCGCGATCTCCAGGACGATGGCGGAGAGCTGCTCGTCGGTGAAGTGCTCGCTGGCGGCGGCCCAGATGTCGTCGGTGACGCCCGGGGCGCCGTCCTGGAGGCGGGTGGCGGCCTCGGTCAGCGCGAGGGCGGCGCGTTCCGAGTCGGTGTAGAAGGGGGTCTCGCGCCAGGCGATCACGTTGTGCAGCCGCTCGTCCGTCTCGCCCGCCTTCTTCGCACCCGTGACACTGGCGTGGACGCACGGCGCGCAGTTGTTGATCTGGCTGGCGCGCAGGTGGATCAGCGACAACAGGCGCTGGTCGACGCCCCCGGAGCCGATCGCCTTGTAGAGGTGCTTGATGGCGGTCATCATGTCGGGGTTCGCGGTGCTGTTCAGACGTGCTTCCATCGGTCCTGCTCCTTATGTCGGCCGTATCGGTTACCTGGGCCCGTTCGGGCCCGTCATCCCCCATGACGGAGCAGATCCGAGGAAGGTAACCAGATGACCGAGAGCAGTGCGAAGGATCCGGTGGCCGAGGCGTTCGAGTCGCAGCGCGACCGGTTGCGGGCGGTCGCCTACCGGATGCTCGGGTCGCACGCCGACGCCGAGGACGTCGTCCAGGAGGCCTGGCTGCGGCTCTCCCGGCAGGAGCCGGAGACCATCCACAACCTCGGCGGCTGGCTGACCACGGTGGTCGGCCGGATCAGCCTGGATGTGCTGCGGACGCGGCAGACCCGCTCCGAGGCGTCCTATGACGACCGGCTGCCGGAGTTCGTGGTGACGGCGGACGACGGTCCGGCTCCCGAGGACGACGTGGCGCTCGCCGACGCGGTCGGGCTCGCGCTGCTCGTCGTCCTTGAGGCGCTCCGGCCGAGCGAGCGGCTGGCGTTCGTGCTGCACGACCTGTTCGGGGTGCCGTTCGACGAGATCGGCCAGATCCTGGGCAAGTCGACCCCGGCCACCAAGATGCTGGCCAGCCGCGCCCGCCGGAAGGTGCAGGGGACCGAGCGGCCCAGCGGGGGCCGACGGGAGCAGCGGCAGGTGGTCCAGGCGTTCCTGGCGGCGGCCCGGCAGGGCGACTTCGGGGGCTTGCTGCGGGTGCTCGACCCCGAGGTGAGGCTGACCGTGGACACCCCCGCCGGGGTGTTCGTCACCCTCGGCGCGACCGAGGTGGCCGCCGGTGCGCAGCTGGGTGCCGCCGCGGCCGAGCGCGGGCGCGCGGTGCTCGTCGACGGCCGTCCAGGGGTGGTCTCCTGGCGCGAGGACGGCACCCCGCTGTCGGTACTCGCGTTCACCGTGGTCGACGGCCGGATCACCGCGATCGCGGCGGCGATCGACCCGGCCAAGCTCGCCCGGATGGACCTGCCGGAGCCGGTGTGAGGCGCGGGGCGTGGGGCGCGGGGCGTGACGCGCGGACGCGGGTTTCCCCGGGTCAGCCGAGGGCCGGCGGCTGGGGCAGGGGGCTGCCGTCGGCGGTGGTCGGGCCGGGGGTGGTCGGGCGGTTGACGAGCCAGGCCAGCAGGGTCGCCCGGGTGCCGCGGACCGTGGGGCTGCCGGGGACCGGGTGGATGTCGTACCAGGTGTCGGTGTCGGTGGCGTGCAGCCGCATCGCGGCGGTGGCCGGGCGGGCGTCGTGGGCGGTGACCAGGCGGTGCAGCAACTCCTCCACGAAGTCCGGGGGCCAGTCGTCGGGGGTGTAGCCGATCGCGAGGTCGACGTGGTGGATGAGGACCTCGGTCAGCCGGGAGTCCGCCGCCCGGAGGACCGGATGCCGCTGGCCCTCGGTCCAGCGGACGAGCCGCTGCCAGGCGTCGGCGGGCATGCGGGCGTACTCGGCGGCGAACCGGGCCGAACTGTCGCGCAGGTCGGCGAGCAGGGCGTCCGGGCCGCGCCCGGAACCGGCCTCGATCTGCTCGGCCCGGGCGGCCATGCTCGGGTACTCGGGCGTCTCGACGCCGGTTCGGGCCCACGTCAGCAGGTGTCTGCCGCCGTCGGCGTTGCGGGCGAGGTGGGTCAGGACGTGCCCCCGCGACCAGCCGGGGAGCAGCGAGGGGCCGCGTACGTCGGTGACGCCGAGGCCCGCCGCCGCCCCGAGCAACCGCTCGATGGCGACGGTGATCCGGGTGAGCCACGGTGCGGGCTCGAAGTCGGGGGCAGTGGCCATGTCGCCGTCTCCTCGGTGCCGTTGGCGCGGGTACGGGATGGGTGGGCGGTGTCGAACGGTCGAACCGTACGCCCGGTACCGGCCGGTTGCCGGGCGTCGGGATCAGCCTCGGGATCAGCCTCGGGGTCAGCCTCGGGCGGCGTCCAGGCGGGCGTGCTGCTCCGGGGTGAGTCGCAACTCGACGGCGTCCAGGGCCTCGTCGAGTTGGGTGAGCCGGCTCACGCCGATGATCGGCAGGACGGAGGGCTCGCTGCCCAGCATCCAGGCGAGGACGACCTGGTTGCGGGTCGCGTCGAGCTCGCGGGCGATCTCGCTCAGCACCGACAGTTGGGCGTGCGCCGCCGGGTGGTCGTACTGCTCCGGCAGCGGCTTGGCCGGGTCGGTGTAGGCGCCGTTGAGCAGCGGGCCGTACGCCAGCACGGTCAGGTCGGGCTGGGTGCGGGCATAGGCCAGTTGCGGGTCGTCCACGGCGATCTGGTAGTCGAAGTCGGTGCCGGGGCCCGGCCGCAGGTAGGTGTGGCGCTGTTGCAGCGCGGTGTACCGGGGAACGCCCAACTCGGCCGCCAGCTCCCGTGATCGGACCACCCGGGGGCCCGGCTGGTTGCTGATGCCGACCTGTTCGGCCAGCCCCTCGCGGACCAGCGCGCCGAACGCCGCCACGGTCTCCGCGAGCGGGGTGGCCGGGTCGTCCACGTGTCCGTACAGCAGGTCCACCCGGTCGGTGCCGAGTCGGCGCAGGCTGGGGTGGATGCTTGCGGCGATCACCGGCGCCGAGAGGCCCTCGCGGTTGGTTGGCCACTCGCCGTCGCCCGGCGCGGGGAGCGCGCCGAGCTTGGTGGCCAGGACCACCTCGTCCCGGTTGCCCCGGGCGGCGAGCCAGCGGCCCAGCAGCGACTCGCTCTCGCCGCCGTCGCAGCCGTCGATCCAGAAGCAGTAGCAGTTCGCGGTGTCCACGAAGGTTCCGCCCCGCTCGGTGAAACGGTCGAGCAGGGCGAAGGAGGTCTGCTCGTCCACCAGCGTGCCGAAGGGCAGCGTGCCCAGGCACAGACTGGAGACCTGACGTCGTCCAAGGTTCCGATAGCGCATGGGAGGAGCGTTCCAACTGGAGCGCGCTCCAGGTCAAGCGGCGAGCCGGGAGTCGCGAGCCGTGAGCGGCGAGCCGGGAGCCGTAGGCCGCACAATGGACGCATGGCCAACGCGACCCGCTATCTCACGCCCGCCGAGACCGTCGAGAGCTCCGGTTTCAGCCTGGACACGCTGCGCTACTACGAGCGGATCGGGCTGCTCAGCCGGGTCGATCGGGCCCCGAGCGGCCACCGCCGGTTCACCCCGGACGACCTTGAGTGGCTGTCGGTGCTGCGCTGCCTGCGCGACACCGGGATGCCCATCGCCGACATGCGGCGCTACGCCGAACTGGTCCGCGCCGCGAGCACCGCGAACGCGGCAAATGCCGCGAACGCGGCAAATGCCGCGAACGCGGCAAGCGCCGAGGCTGCCGAGGGCGCCGAGGGCGCCGAGGCTGCCGACCACGCCGACAGCATCGCCGAGCGGATCGCGCTGCTGGAGCGGCACGACGCGCAGGTGGACGCCCAGATCGCGCACCTGCGTCGGCAGCAGCGGCATCTGCACGACAAGATCGCCTACTACCGCTCGGTCCGGGGTCAGTCGCGGGGGTAGGCCGCGACGCTGTTGGTGACCGCCAGGCTCGCCTCGGTCGGGTAGAAGTGCGGGGACCGGCCGGAGAAGCGGGCCGCGTCGCCGCCCTCCAGTACGTGCGGCACGCCGTCGGAGACCAGGGTGACCCTGCCCTCGACCACCATCACGTACTCCATCGAACCGGGCCCGGGCGTGCTGACCTGACTGGTGGCGTGCGGCGACAGCCGGGAGCGGTGGACCTCGAAACGCCCCAGCTCGTGGCCGGTGGCCGGTGGCCGGGCGCGTGGGCCGGCGCCGCGCTCGGTGCGGGCCCACGTCCGGCGGTGGCTCGGTCAGGCCGTGGGCTGGAGTCGGCGCTCGAAGCAGAGGGAGGTGTCGGAGTCCACGTAGGGCCCGTAGTTGGGGATGGGGGTGAAGCCGGAGCGGGTGTAGAAGCGGTGCGCCGCGTGGAGGCGGTCGCCGGTCTCCAGCCGGAGCGTGGTCAGGCCCCGGGCGCGGGCCGAGGCCTCCAGCGCCCGCAGCAGCTCGGCGGCGACGCCGGTGCCGCGCTGGGCCGGGACCACGTACATCCGCTTGAGCTCGGCCGAGTCCTCGCCGAGGAGCCGCAGTCCGGCGCAGCCGACGGGGGTGCCGTCGTCGGCGTAGGCGACCACGAAGACGGCGATGTCCGGTCCCGAGGGGGCGCCGGACTCGCTGTCCGGGGTGCCGTAGACCTCGGCGATCTCATTCCGCTGGTCCCTGCGCAGCGCCTCGCCCGCAGGGTCGGACCAGGGCACTTCCTTGATTCGCATGGACTCATTGTGCCTCGGGGCCCGGTCGGGTCGGGGGCTCCCCGGTGGGGCCGCTCAGTGCAGGGCCACGGCCAGCAGCGCGCCGAGGAGCAAGTAGGGGCCGAACGGGATGGTGTCCTTGCGGCCCGCGCGGCGGGTGAGCAGCAGCGCCAGCCCGGCGACGGAGGCGACGACGAAGCCGAGGAACACCCCGGTGACCACGGCCGCCCAGCTCAGCCAGCCCAGCAGCAGGCCGAGCACGCCGACGAGCTTGACGTCCCCCAGTCCGAGCGAGCTCGGACTGGCCAGCGCGAGCAGGTAGAAGACCGTGACCAGGGCCAGCATGGCGAGCAGGGCCCGGGTCAGCGAGCCATGGTGACGATCCGTCAGGAAGGCCAGGCCGAGTACGGCGATGGTGACCGGGTACAGCGGCAGGACTATCGCGTTGGGCAGCCGCTTGACCCGGGCGTCGGTCGCGGCCAGGACCACCGCGGCCAACGCGGCGGCCAGGTAGGCGGCCAGTGCCGGATGCGGGCCGATCCGCCAGCCGCAGACCGCGCAGGCCGCCGCCGCTGCCGCCGACATCCACCACACGGACGGCCCGAGGCCGCGACGGCAGCCGGGACAGCGCCACCGGGGCAGCGCGGACGGCGCGGCGCCGCAGTCGTCGCAGTGGCTGCGGGGCGGTTCGCCGCTGGGCACGGACCGCACCCAGCAGGCGCGCACCAGCACCGGTCCGACAGCCGCGCCGAGGGCGGCGGCCAGGCAGATCAGCAGCATCGGTGGCATGGCTTCCTTCGCGGAGGGCGGGGTCGGGCGTCGGGCACAGCCCTGTCTACACCCGATCGCCGCGCCGCTCCCCTCGGGATTGCCAATTCGCAACGTCGGCGGCCGCCGTGCGGTCAGATGCCGTGCAGGGCGCCGCCGTCCACCGGGATCATCACCCCGGTGAGGTAGGAGGCGGCGGGGGAGAGCAGGAAGGCCGCGACCCGGCCGAACTCCTCCGGGCGGCCGTAGCGGCGCAGCGGGATCTGGGCCTCGTTCCCGGCCCGGGCGGCGTCGCTGTCCGGGGCGAGGGCGTCCAGTTCGCGCACCCGCTCGGTGTCGATCCGTGCGGGCAGCAGCCCCAGTACCCGGATGCCGCGCGGGCCGTACTCGTTGGCGAGGCTCTTCGCGGCCATGGCCAGGCCGGGGCGCAGGCCGTTGGAGATGCCCAGCGCGGTGATCGGCTCACGGACCGAGCCGGAGAGCACGAAACCGATGCAGCCGCCCTCGCCGAGCACCTGCGCCGTGGTCCGGGCGAGGCGTACCGCGCCGAGGAAGACGCTTTCGAAGGCGCTGCGCCACTGCTCGTCGGTGGCGGTCGAGACCGGTCCGGCGGGCGGGCCGCCGACGCTGATCAGCGCGCCGTCGAGCCGTCCGAAGTGCTCGGTCGCGGTGTCGACCAGCCGCTGGGCGGTGTCCGGCGCGGCGTTGTCCGCGACCAGGCCCAGCGCGTGCCCGGAGCCGCCCAGCTCCGCGACCGCGCGGTCGACGGACTCCTGGGCCCGCCCGGTGACCACCACCTGGGCCCCGTCGGCGACCAACTCCCGGGCGGTGGCGAAGCCGAGGCCGCGACTGGCGGCGGTGACGAGGTACACGCGGCCTTCAAGTCCTAGGTCCATACCGACATTCTGCCTGCCGTCGGCGGCGACGGCGGCTCGGGGCGGGGTCCGCGCCGCGTGTCCGGGTGTCCGGGGAGAGTCGCGGTCGGTCAGTGCTGCCAGGCCCGGACCCAGTCGACCTTCATCCGCGCGGAGTCCACCCCGGCGGGCGGGTCCTTCGGGAAGCCCACGGCGAGGTTGAGCAGGATCTCCATCGGTACCCGGGGGATGCGCGCGGTGTCGGTCACCCGGTAGCGGGCCACGCCGTCGATGTACCAGGTGATCGACTTCGGCTCCCAGTCGACCGCGAACACGTGGTACCCGGCCGGGTAGTCGACCGGTCCGTACTGGGCGGCCGAGAAGGTGTCCTTGCCGGTGGCCGGGTCCGTCCAGTGCAGGGTCATCTGGGCGCGGTCGGTGAACTCGATCGCCTCCATGATGTCGATCTCGGGCGGGGTGGTCCTGCTGCCGGAGGGCATCAGCCAGAAGCTGGGGAACATGCCCCCCTGCGCCGGGATCTGGATCGCGGCGGCGATGTAGCCGTAGGTGATCGTGTACTGCGGGTCGCCGGTCCAGGACCGGCGGCCGGTGGAGACCATGCCCGAGGTCCACGGGTGGGTCCTGCCGTCGGAGCCGTAGCTGGGCTGCTTCCGCGCGGTGAGCACCAGTGCGCCGTCGGACACCGAGACCTGGCCCGGCAGGTACCACTCCAGCTCGCGGTGGCCCGCGTTGGTGCAGCCGTCGTCGTTCCAGTCGTAGCAGGTGACCCACTGGTCCGGGTCGAGGCTGCTTCCGTCGAAGTCGTCGGAGAAGGCCAGCCGCCAGGGGCCGGGGATGTTCGGGGCCGCCCGCAGGGCCGAGGCGGAGAGCGTGGTGGGGCGGGGCGCGGGCCGCGCCGAGGGGGCGGATCGGGCGGCCGACGCGCTGGGGGTCAGCGCCGGCAGGTCGCTGGGGAAGGCGGGCGCGGTCCTGACCCCGGTGGTGAGCGTGCCGCAGGCGCTGGTCAGCAGGGCCGCGGCGACCACCGCGACCAGCCTCGGGCGGATCCTGACCACAGCCGCACCACCGCCCCCATGCTCCGGCTGACTCCCCAGTACGCGTGTTCCCCAGCTTGGCCCACCGTCGCCCCGGGGACAACAGTGCGACAGCTGGTGAGGCCGGGATTTCCAGGGATGGTTTGCCTGCGTCCGAGCGTGGTTGGGGTGGATCGCCGGTTCTTCACGATTCTGTCCCGGTTCCGCCCCTGTTCCGATTCAGCTCCCCGCGCGCCGGTGACATTTGCCGGTGTCGGCGGGACGCTCGAAGTGGGGCATCGCGGGATGCCGAACTCGTCTGCTTCCGGGAGGTTGCGGTGAACAGGATGACCGAACGCGTGCGGACAGGTACGGCAGGGCGCGGCGGGTCGCGCACGGGTGCGCTGGCGCTCGCCGCCGCGGTGGCCGCGCTGGCGCTGTCGGCCTGCTCGGCGGGGTCGGGCGGGTCCGGCGGGTCGAGCTCGTCGACCACCCCGAGCGGCGCGGCCTCGGCGCCCGCCTCGTCCACGGCCGGTGGCGGCAGCGGCGGCAGCGGTGGCGGGAGCAGCGGCGGCAGCGGGAGCGGGACGACCGGCGGCGCGACCTCCGGCACCGGGACGACCGGCGGCGCGACCTCGGGCACGGGTTCGTCCGGCGGCGCGGCCTCCGGGGCCGGGACGGCGGCGGCCGGGACCGCGGAGTGTGCGAGCTCGCAGCTCTCGGTGGCGCAGGTGAACCCGAGCGTCGGCGCCGGGCAGTACTACTCGACGCTGGTGTTCACCAACACCTCCGGCGGCAGCTGCGTGATGACCGGCTACCCGGGCGTCTCCTACGTGGTGGCCAACGGTGTGCAGTCCGGCAACCCGGCCGTTCGCGCGGGCGGCACCGCGAGCACGGTGACCCTCGCGCCCGGCGGCAAGGCCGACGCGGTGCTGCACGACAGCAACGGGATATCCGGCTACTCGCCGCAGCAGTGCCGGCTCACCCCGGCGCTGGGGCTGCGGATCTACCCGCCGGACAACAAGGCCGCGCTGTTCCTGCCCTGGAGCACCAGCCACTGCGCGGGCCTGAGCATCCACCCGCTGTCCATCGGTCCGATCACCCGGGCGTAGCCGCCCAGCGGGCGCGCGACGCGGCGCGGCGTCCGCGTTCCGTGGGGGTGGGGAACGCGGACGCCGCGCCGGTCCGGCGGGGTCGGTCGGTCAGAGGCCCAGCGACTTGGCGATCACGGTCTTCATGACCTCGCTGGTGCCGCCGTAGATCCGGAACACCCGGTTGTCGGTGTAGAGGCGGGCGATCGGGTACTCCAGGATGTAGCCGTAACCACCGTGCAGCTGAAGGCACTTGTCGACGACCCGGGAGCACACCTCGGTGGTGAACAGCTTCGCCTTGGCGACGTCGGCGGCGTTCAGGTCGCCGGTCTCGAACTGCTCCAGGGCCCGGTCCACCACGGCCTGGGCGGCGTCCACCTCGGCCTCGCAGGCGGCCAGCTCGAACTTGGTGTTCTGGAAGGAGGCGACCGTCTGGCCGAAGACCTTGCGGTCCTTGGTGTAGGCCACGGCCAGGTCCACGGCGGCGCGGGCGGCGGCGTACGCGCCGACGGCGATGGCCAGGCGCTCCTGGACCAGGTTGTGGGCCAGGTAGGAGAAGCCCTTGCCCTCCTCGCCGAGCAGGTCCTCGACCGGCACCTTGACGTCCACGAAGGCCAGCTCGGCGGTGTCGGAGGTGCGCAGGCCGATCTTCTCCAGCTTGCGGCCGACGGTGTAGCCCTCGGACTTGGTGTCCACGCAGAGGATGGACAGGCCCGCGCGGCGGTTCTCCGGCGTCGCCGGGGAGGTGCGGGCGACCACCAGCACCATGTCGGCCAGCACGCCGCCGGTGATGAAGGTCTTGGCGCCGTTGAGGACGTAGTGCGTGCCGTCCTCGGAGAGCTTGGCGTTGGTGGTCATCCCGGCCAGGTCGGATCCGGTGCCCGGCTCGGTCATGGCGATGGCGGTCATCATCTCGCCGGAGACGAACTTGGGCAGCCAGCGCCGCTTCTGCTCCTCGTCGGCGTACTCCATGATGTACGGCAGGCACAGGCCGGTGTGCACGCCGGAGCCGCCGAAGCTGACGCCCGCGCGGGCGCACTCCTCGGTGACGATCGCCTGGTACTTGAAGCCGTGCATCCCGGCCCCGCCGAACTCCTCCGGCACCTCGATGCCGAACACGCCGAGCTCGCCGAGCTTCAGGTAGAAGTCCCGGGGGGCGTGGCCCTGGTGCTCCCAGTCGGCGTAGACCGGCACGACCTCCTTGGCGATGAAGTCGCGGATGGTCTCCCGGAACGCCTCGTGGTCCTCGGTGAATACGGTGCGGCGCACGATGGCGCTCCTTCCAGGATCGGCCTGCAGGCTCGACTAGACGAACGAACGTTAAGTTAATCGTCAGTAGGGATTATGTCCAGGCCATCCGGTGGTCGGCGTCAGTTCGCGGTGAAGAAGCCCGTCACGTCGACGACGAGGTTCACCCCGCCGTACGGGGTGTAGAGGTCCACCTTGCCGTCGGTCACCGGGACCACCACCAGGTTCGGCACCGGCACCCCCGGGCTGAAGTCGAGGTTCGAGGTCGCCGGCCGGGGCGCGCCGTCCGGGTAGACGGTCACCCAGCCGGAGGAGGTCGGACCGGTCCCGGTGACGTTCAGGACCACCGCGGTCACGCCCTTCAGTGGAATCCCGGAGCTGCCGGAGACCGGGAGCGCGACGACGGCGCCCGGGCCGAGCGGCTTGCCCGCGCCACTGCCGGTGCCGCGCCCGGTGTCCAGCAGCCGGGTCGGGTCGAGCGTGTGCAGCACCCCGCCGGTCGGGTTGCCGGTGAAGTAGCCGGTGATGTCGGCGAACAGGTCGACCGAGCCGAAGGCGTTGTAGAAGTCCACCTTGCCGTCGGTCACCGGGACGATCGCCAGGTTCGGCGTGGTGCGGCCCGGGCCGACGTTCAGGGTGGAGGTGCTCGGCACCGCCGGGGCCCCGGCTGTCGGGCCGTCCGGGTAGACGCTCACCCAGGTGTCGCTGGTGGCGTCGGTCGCGGTGACGTTCATGACCACGGCGGTGATGTTCGTCGGGGCGCCCTTGACGGTGGCCACGTCGAGGGTGGCACGGCCCCCCGGGCCGATCGGGGTGCGCGCCACGCCGGTGCCGTCGCGGGTGTCCATCACCCGGACCGGCCCGAAGCCGGTCAGCCGCGACCCGGTGCCGGAGCTGGTGTAGTAGCCGACCACGTCGGCCCAGACGTTGACCGTCCCGGTCTCGTTGTAGAAGTCGACCCGCCCGTTCACCACCGGCACCGTGACCAGGTTCGGCACCACCCGCCAGGCCGGGAAGTCCAGGTTCGCGGCCGACGGCCGGGGTCCGCCGTCCGGGTAGACCGTCATCGAGCCGCCGGACTTCTGGCTGTCGGCGGTGACGTTCATGACCACCGCGGTCACGCCGGCGGTCAGCGGCGGCACGATCCCGTCGCCGGTCACCGGCAGGCTGAGGGTGCTGCCGCTGCCGAGCGGCTTGTAGCCGCCGGCGGGGCTGCGGGTGTCCAGCACCCGCGTCGGGGCGACCGGCATGTAGGTGCCGGTCGGCGGGGTCGCGGCGGATATCACCTGGACGTCGGTCGCCTTGACGAAGCCCAGCCGGTGGTCGTAGCTGATCTGGTAGTACAGCGTCCTGCCGATGATCTCGCACTGGTCGGCGGCGGTGGTGCAGCCGGTGTCCTTGGCGTGGTAGCTGCCCTGGTACCGGTAGTAGTCGCCGGTCACCTCACCGGCGGTGACGTACGCCTGGCCGGCCGGGATGGTGTACGGCAGGTCCTTGTAGTCGATGCCCTGCGCGGCCGTGGCGCCGAACGACGCCTGCGCGGGCGGGTAGGCGGACGCCTCCGGGTAGGCGCGGCCGTAGACCTGCACCGCCTTGCTGCCGACCGGGGTGACCAGGGTCTGGTCCGGGGTGCTGTTGGCGTAGGTGTAGGCGCCGCCGGGGTTGTAGAAGTACGCCTCCTGGCCGCCGTACCAGATGGCGGTCCAGTCGCTGGTGGTCCCCGGGGCCACCACGAAGGTCTGCCCGTAGTCGGCCTTGTCGCTGACGTCGCCGCCGTTGGTGCTGCCGGAGCTCAGGCCCGCCGACTTCAGCAGCGGGTCGCCGAGCAGCGGGTACGAGGTGGACGGGCCGGTGCGCAGGTAGACGAAGTCGGCGGGCCGGGCCGAGCAGGCCGCCGCGTGGCTGCCGCAGCCGGTGACGGTCGGCTGGTAGGAGCCGCTGTACGGCGGGGCGATGGTCACCGTGCCGCCGACCACGGCCTCGCCGTCGCCGCTGACCGGCGCGCCCAGCAGGCTGAGGAAGTGGCCCCAGTCCCAGTAGGTGCCCGGGTCGACCTGCTGGGTCGCGACCGGGTTGTCGGCGCCGAGGCCCGGGGCGTCGAAGGCGTAGGGCACCTCGTCCTGGCCGATGACGTGGTTGCGGTCCAGCGGGATGTCGAACTGGTTGGCGAGGTACTTCACCAGCTCCGAGGCGGACTCGTACTCCTGCTCGGAGAACCAGCTGCCGTTCCGGAGCGCGTAGCCCTCGTTCTCGATGCCGATCGAGTGCATGTTGACGGTCGCGTTGTCCGCGTGGGTGGCGGTGTCCTGGTCCGGAACCAGCTGGGTCACCGCGCCGTTGGCGGCGATCACGTAGTGGGCGGCGGCGTAGGGGGCGCCGGGGCTGGTGGCGGAGCCGATCGTGGAGGAGGCCGAGCCCTCGGTGTCGTGGATGACGATGTAGCGGACGGTGTCGCCGTCCGCCGGGCGGTTCGCGACGTCGTACTTCGCGCCGTCGGCCGGGTCGAAGGTGCAGGTCAGGCCGCTCGGGCACTGGGTCGGCGGGGTCGTCGCCGCCGCCGTCGGCTGCGGGGACGCGGTCAGCGGGTGCGCCTCGGTGGTCGGCGGGGCGGCCGCCGGGTCGGCGTCGAGGGTGACGATCTGGCCGTCCGCGGTGGTCCGGGTGGCGCCGCCGCTGATCGTGGCGTACACCCGGTTCGCGAACTGGTCGGCCGTGCCCGGGTCGGTGGCCTGGTCGTAGGCGGCGACGGCGGCGTACCAGTCGCCCGGGGCGGCGGGCAGCGAGCCGTGCAGCTTCCGCTGGTACGAGGCCAGCAGCGCCGCGCCGCCGCGCACGCTCTGCTTCATGGTGCCGCGCAGCGCCGAGGCGGGCTGCCGCAGCAGCGCCGCCGCCGCGTCCAGCGTGTGCAGCGCCGGGACGGTGGTGTCCACGGTGTCGATCCCGGCGAGGACCTTCGCCGACGGCGTCGCCACCTTGCGGCCGTCACCGAAGGCTTCGAGGTCCGCCTCCTTCTGCGCGGTGGTGGCCGGGATCACCTGGGACGCCTCGACCTCGGTCAGGCCCATCACGTTGTAGTTGCCGGTGCTGCTCGGCTGCCCCTGGTGGGACTCCCAGAGGGTCTCCTGGTACGACACCGCGAGCAGCACCTCGACCGGCACGTGGAACTCGGCCGCCGCCGCGCCGAAGTCGTCCTGCAGCGCGTACGGGTCGACCGTCGCGGTGGTGGCGGCCGTCGGGACGGTGGCCGGACGCGCCAGCGGGCGGGATCCGGATGCCGCCTCGGCGACCGTGCCTATCACCAGGGTGCCGGCGGCCAGGAGCGCCGCCGAGGACGCCCAGATCCTGGACCTCTTCCGGACATGTCGTGCTGCCAACGCGGTGCCCCTGCCCCTGCCTTGTGCGCCGGTCGGTCGGGGGACGAAGGCGTCACCCTGAACCCGCACCCGGCCTGCCCGGACGCCGTCCGCGAGGTACGGGCGGCGGCTACTGGTGGACCCACCAATCGAACACGTGTCAAATGGTGAGTGAGAGTAGCAGTTCAGGGACACGGAACCACGGGTGGGGGCGGCTGTTGGTGGCACGTTCGTGCGACCATGGGCGCATGGCTGACGCGAACCCCCCGACCGCGAATCCCACCCCCGGTCCGACCTCCACGCCGCCCTCGGCGTCCCCACGATCGCCGGTCGACGAACTGGCCCCGAGCGGGCCGCAGCAGGTCATCGAGTTCGGTGACTACCGGGCCGTGCTCACCGGCGTGGGCGCCGGACTGCGCGCCCTCAGCCACCGGGGCCGACCACTGGTGCTGAAGTACCCGCAGGAGCAGCAGGCCCCGGGCGGCGCCGGGCAGTTGCTGATCCCCTGGCCGAACCGGGTGCGCGACGGCCGGTACCAGTTCGACGGCCACGACCAGCAGTTGGACCTCAGCGAGCCGACCACCCACAACGCCAGCCACGGCTTCGTCCGCTTCCTGCCGTGGCGGGTGATGGCCGAGGACGCCGCCTCGGTCCGCTTCGGGCTGCGGCTGTACCCGATGCACGGCTACCCGCATCTGCTCGACCTGACCGCGAGCTACCGCCTGGACGAGTCCGGTCTGAGCGTCGAGGTCACCGCGCGCAACGTCGGCCGCACCGCCGCGCCGTACGGCATCGGCGCCCACCCGTACGCCACCCTGGGCATGGGCCCGGGCAGCGTCGACGAGGCGGTGCTGGAGCTGCCCGCCGACACCTGGATCCCGGTGGACGAGCGGCTGATCCCGGTCGGCCGCGAGAGCGTCCAGGGCACCCCGTACGACTTCCGCAAGCCCCGGGTGATCGGCGGCACCAAGCTGGACACCGCGTACACCGGGCTGCTGCGCGACCCGGACGGTCGCGCCCGGGTCCGGCTGACCAGCGCGGACGGGAGCCGCGGGGTGGAGCTGTGGGTCGGCGAGGAGATCGGCTGGCTCCAGCTGTACTCGGCGGACGGCCTGCCCGGCGCGTACCACCGCGCGGGGGTGGCGGTCGAGCCGATGAGCTGCCCGCCGAACGCCTTCGCCACCGGCGAGGACGTGCTGCGGCTGGAACCCGGCGAGCGGGTCAGCCACCACTGGGGGATCAAGGCCCTGTAACGGATCTCCACCCCGGGCGGGGCTCACAGCCCACCCCTTCGCGTTCTACAGTGTGCGCGAAGGGGGTGCGTGACATGCGTGGCACACAGGGGTGGCGGGGCTCGGGTCCGCAGACGGCCGAGGAGATGATCGCCGAGGCGCGCAAGGCGTTCTTCGTGATGTTCGCCTTCATGGCGCTGCTCTGGGTCATCCAGATCGCCAACTGGGCCGGCCACTACCAGCTCGACCAGCAGTTCGGGCTGATCCCGCAGCGGGTGGACCGGCTGCCGGAGATCTTCAGCTCGCCCTTCCTGCACTTCAGCTGGGCGCACATCGAGGGCAACTCCGGGCCGCTGTTCGTCTTCGGCTTCCTGGCCGCCTACCGGGGCGTGTTCCGCTTCCTCTGGCTGACCCTGATCGTGGCGCTCACCAGCGGGCTCACCGAGTGGCTGTTCCAGAGCGGGAACACCCTGGGCGTCGGCGCCAGCGGGCTGATCTTCGGCTACTTCGGCTACGTGGTGCTGCGCGGGATCTTCGACCGGCACCTGATCGACACCATGATCGGCCTGGTGATGGCCGCCTCCTTCGCGTACCTGGTGACCATCGCGCTGCCGGGCACCCCCGGCGTGAGCTGGCTGGCGCACCTCGGCGGCCTGATCGGCGGGGTCGCCGGGGCGTGGCTGCTGCGCGACCGCCGTCCGGTCGCCCCGGCCGCCGTCGGTGCGGGCGGCGGTGCGGGCGGCTCCGGCGGTGCGGCGCTGGTACCCGGACCGGCGACCGAGTCCGCGCCCGCGCCGGGTGGCCGGGGCAGGCCCGGCTCCGACCGTGAGGACCTGCACAAGGAACTCGGCGATCTGGGCCTGCTCTGAAAAGCGGCCCGCTCTTTGGGTGGGCCTGCTCTGAAAGCGGGCCCGCGCCCGGTCCGGGGAGCCGTTCGACCACCGAAGATGAGCCCGGGAGCCCCACCTGAGCGTCCGGGCTTACTGGATCGCTACGCAATCCACAGGCCAACCACAGAGCCGCCTTACTCGTTTCTCATTTAGTCTCGGCACCGTGCTTGCATGACCTCGACGCCCTCTGCTCCCGATGCGGCAGCCACCGATCTCCGCCGCCCCGACGGCTCCCCCGTGCGGGTGCTGGTCGTCGACGACGAAGCCCCGCTCGCTGACCTGCTCTCGATGGCGCTGCGCTACGAGGGGTGGAAGACCACCACCGCGGGCGACGGCGCCGGCGCCCTGCGCGCGGCCCGGGAGTTCCGCCCCGACGCGGTGATCCTCGACGTGATGCTGCCCGACCTCACCGGCCTCGAAGTGATGCGCCGCCTGCGTGCCGAGCAGCACGACGTGCCGGTGCTGTTCCTCACCGCCAAGGACGCGGTCGAGGACCGCATCGCCGGGCTCACCGCCGGTGGCGACGACTACGTGACCAAGCCCTTCAGCCTGGAGGAGGTCGTCGCCCGGCTGCGCGGCCTGCTGCGCCGCTCCGGCGCCGCCGCCGCCCGCTCCGAGTCGATACTCGTGGTCGGCGACCTCACCCTGGACGAGGACAGCCACGAGGTGTTCCGCGGCGACGCGTCGATCCGGCTCACCGCCACCGAGTTCGAGCTGCTGCGCTTCCTGATGCGCAACCCGCGCCGGGTGCTCAGCAAGCCGCAGATACTCGACCGGGTCTGGTCGTACGACTTCGGCGGCCAGGGCAACGTGGTCGAGCTCTACATCTCCTACCTGCGGCGCAAGATCGACGCCGGGCGCGCGCCGATGATCCACACCATGCGCGGCGCCGGATACGTGCTCAAGCCGGCGGACGCGACGGCGCCGGTCCGGTGAGGTGCGGCTGGGTCCGCCGCTGGGCCACCTGGTCGCTGCGGACCCGCCTGCTGGTCAGCACCACCGTGATGCTGGCCGTGGTCAGCGGCGTGATCGGACTGACCACCACGCTGTTCCTGCGGGCCGACCTGAATGCCTCCGCGCAGCAGACGCTGCAACAGGCCTGGCAGCGGGCCGTGGTGGGCCTGGGCGGTCCCGGCGGCATCGGCCAGGGCGGCGGGATCGGCCAGAACGGCGGCATCGGCCAGAACGGCGGTGGCCAGGGCGGTCCCGGCGGCGGCATGCACCCGCAGCCCGGCGGCGACTCCGACGGGGACTTCGTCGCGACGCTGCCGGACGGCACCGTGGCGGGCTGGATCACCAACGGCACGGTCGAGGCGTGGACCCCCTCCGACACCGCCACCACCAACCTGCTGAACCTCCCGCCGCCGGAGCCGCTGACCGCCGCGCAGGACGCCGCGCTGGCGACCGTCCAGGGCGGGCACGCCCAGCAGATCAGCATCCCCGGGCGCGGCGACTACCTGGTGCAGTCCCAGCCGCACTCCGGCAGCACGCTGGTCGTCGGCGTCCCGCTGGGCGGGGTCGAGTCGATGGTCAACGAGTTGATCGCGACCGAGGTCGTGGTCACCGTCGCCGGTCTGATCGCCTCCGGCTTCCTCTCCTTCGCGCTGATCCGGTTGTCGCTACGGCCACTGGACCGGGTCGCCGCCACCGCCGCCCGGATCTCCCGGCTGCCGCTGGACCAGGGCGAGGTCGGCGAGCTGGTGCGGGTGCCCGAGGCCGACACCGACGGCCGGACCGAGGCCGGGAAGGTCGGCGCCGCGCTGAACCGCATGATCGACCACGTCTCCGACGCGCTGACCGCGCGGCAGGCCAGCGAGACCCGGGTCCGCCAGTTCGTCGCCGACGCCAGCCACGAGCTGCGCACCCCGCTCGCGTCCATCGGCGGCTACGCCGAGCTGACCCGGCGCGGACACGAGAGCGTCCCGCCGGACACCGCCTACGCGCTCAGCCGGATCGAGTCCGAGGCCGGGCGGATGACCCGACTGGTCGAGGACCTGCTGCTGCTGGCCAGGCTGGACGCCGGACGACCGCTGGAGCGGGAGCCGGTGGACCTGTCGCCGCTGGTGGTGGACGCGGTCCGGGACGCCCACGCGGCGGTGCCCGACCACAGCTGGCAGGTGGACCTGCCGGACGACCCGGTGGTCGTCGACGGCGACCCCGGGCGACTGCACCAGGTACTGGTGAACCTGCTCGCCAACGCGGGCAAGCACACCCCCGCCGGGACCACCGTCACCGCGTCCGTGAGCCGCGCCGACGGCTGCTGCGTGGTCCGGATCGCGGACGACGGCCCGGGCATCCCGCCGGAACTGCTGCCCACGGTCTTCGAGCGCTTCGCCCGGGGCGACCACTCGCGCTCCCGCGCGGCCGGGAGCACCGGCCTGGGCCTGGCCATCGTCACGGCGGTGGTGGCCTCGCACCGGGGCCGGGTGGAACTCACCAGCGTGCCGGGGGCGACGGTGTTCACCGTCCGGCTGCCGCTGGCGGATCGTCCCGCCGAGGACCCGCCCCAGCGGGCCCTGGTCGCCGGGCACATGTGCTCAGGCGTGGGCTGACACCGCCCTCACAGCTTCGGCACACGCCGCCGACAGCGCGCCGGGCGAGATTGGGAGCCACCACCGAGCCCCCGTCGAGAAGGCCCACAGATGACCGCGACCACCCACGATCCGGCCCTGCCCGAACCGCTCCGGCCCGGCCCCGGCCCCGGCCCCGGCCCGGCCACCGTCACCGCCGGGGCCGGGCCCGGCGGGCCGGTGCCCGTCCGGCCGGCGGACCCGCGCTGGGCGCGGCCCGCGTTCCTGGCGCTGCTGCTGGTCACCGGGGTCCTGTACCTGTGGGACCTCAGCGCCTCCGGCTGGGCCAACCAGTTCTACTCGGCCGCCGTCCAGGCGGGCAGCAGGAGCTGGGAGGCGATGTTCTACGGCTCCTCCGACGCGGCCAACTTCATCACCGTGGACAAGCCCCCGGCGGCGCTGTGGGTGATGGAGGTCTCCACCCGGATCTTCGGCGTCAACTCCTGGGCGATCCTCGCCCCGCAGGCCCTGGAGGGTGTCGCCAGCGTCGCGGTGGTCTGCCTCGCGGTGCGCCGCCGCTTCTCGGCCGGGGCCGGGCTGATCGCGGGCGCGGCGCTGGCGCTCACCCCGGTCGCGGCGCTGATGTTCCGCTTCAACAACCCGGACGCCCTGCTCGCGCTGCTGCTCACGCTCGCCGGGTACGCCACCCTGCGCGCCCAGGAGCAGGCCCGCACCCGCTGGCTGCTGCTCGCGTCGGCCTGCGTCGGTACCGCCTTCCTGACCAAGACCCTTCAGGCCTTCCTGATCGTCCCCGCGCTCGGCCTGGTCTACGCCGCGCTGGCGCCGACCGGCGTGTGGCGGCGGGTCCGGCAACTGGCGCTGGCGCTGGTGGTGCTGGTCGTCAGCGGCGGCTGGTGGGTGGCCGTGGTCGAGCTGACCCCGGCGCAGGACCGGCCCTACGTCGGCGGCAGCCAGAACAACAGCTTCCTCGAACTCACCTTCGGCTACAACGGCTTCGGGCGGCTGGACGGCTCCGAGACCGGCAGCGTCGGCGGCGGCGGGGGCGGTGCCACCGGCGGTACCGGGATGTGGGGTGCCACCGGGCTCACCCGGCTGTTCGGCTCCGACATGGGCGGCCAGATCGCCTGGCTGCTCCCGGCGGCGCTGGTGCTGCTGCTCGCGGGCCTGTGGCTGACCCGCCGCGCGGCCCGCACCGACCCGGCCCGGGCGGCCCTCCTGCTCTGGGGGCTGGCGCTGCTCACCACCTTCCTGACCTTCAGCCTGATGAAGGGCATCTTCCACCCGTACTACAACGTCGCCCTCGCCCCCTACCTCGCGGCGATCACCGGCATGGGTGCCGGACTGCTCTGGTCCCGGCGGCGCGAGTGGTTCGCGGCGGGCGCGCTGGCGCTGGCGGTCGGCGCGACCGCGGTCTGCTCGTACCTGCTGCTGGAGCGCACCCCCGACTGGCTGCCGTGGCTGCGCTACCCCGTGCTGATCGGCGGACTGCTGGCGGCCCTCGGACTGCTGGCCGCCGGGCGGGTGTCCACCCGGCTGGCGGCGGTCCCGGCCCTGGTCGGACTACTCGCGGGGCTGGCCGGACCGGCCGCGTACACCCTGCAGACGGTGGGCACCGGGCACAGCGGTTCGCTGCCGAGCGCGGGACCGGCGGTGGCGGGCGGCGGCTTCGGCGGCTTCCCCGGTGGCGGGGCGGGCGGCGGTCGCGGCGGCACCGGAGGTGGGCACCCGGGCGGCTTCGGTGGCCGGACCGGGCAGCCGGGCGGCACCGGCGCCGGTCAGCCGCCCACCGGGACCGGCGGCGGCTTCCCCGGCGGCCAAGGCGGCACCGGCACCGGCACGACCCCCGGTACCGGAACCCGTACCGGCGGCGGGACCGGTGGCATGGGCGGCGGCGTCGGCTCGCTGCTGAACGGCTCCGACCCCGGCAGCGCCGTCACCGCGCTGCTCAAGGCCGACGCGTCCAGGTACACCTGGGTCGCCGCGGGCATCGGCTCGCAGAACGCCGCCGGTTACCAACTCGCCACCGGTGACCCGGTGATGGCCGTCGGCGGCTTCAACGGGACCGACCCGGCGCCGAGCCTCGCCCAGTTCGAGGCGTACGTCAACGCCGGACGGATCCACTACTTCATCGGCGGCGGCGTCGGCGCGACCGGCGGCAGCGGCAGCGGCGACTCCTCGCAGATCGCCACCTGGGTCGCCGCCCACTACACCGCCAGGACCGTGGACGGGGTCACCCTCTACGACCTGACCGCGCCCAAGAGCAGCAGCTGACCGGGCCCGGAGCGGGGCGGCGGCCGGGTAAGTTCGTGGTCATGGCAGACAACGACCTCAGCCCGAACGCCCCCGCCCCGGACGCCGGACGCCTCGTCCTGCTGGCCAGCACCCACCGCGTCGCGGCGGGGCTGCTGTCCTGGCCCGCCTGGGAGGCCCTGCGCGGTGCCTCCCGGGTACTGGTCGGGAACGAGGGGCACCCGCTGCTGGCACCGGTCCGGGCGGCGGGCGTGCCGGTCGAGGTGGTGGACATCGAGCGCTACGCGCTCGGCAGCACGCTGGCCGAGGCCGCCGCCCCGGGCACGGTCGTGGTCTGGATCAGCGGCCCGGACGGCGACCCCGGCCTGGCCGACTCGCTGGCCCGGATCGCGGTCGAGGGCGGCCTGGACCCGATGCCGGAGATCGAGCTGCTGCCCGGCTCCTGGGACCTGCCCGGCGCCCGGCTGCTCGACCTGGTCGCGGTGATGGACCGGCTGCGGTCGCCGGGCGGCTGCCCCTGGGACGCCGAGCAGACGCACGAGTCCCTGGTGCGGCACCTGGTCGAGGAGTCCTACGAACTGGTCGAGGCGATCGAGGAGGGGGACCGCGAGGCGCTGCTCGAAGAGCTCGGCGACGTGCTGTTCCAGGTCTTCTTCCACGCCCGCATCGCCGAGGAGGACCCGGCGGAGCCGTTCGGCATCGACGACATCGCGGGCGGCCTCATCGACAAGCTGACGTACCGTCATCCGCACGTGTTCGGCGACGTGCACGCACCCACGGCCGAGCAGGTGGAGGCCAACTGGGAGCAGCTGAAGGCGGTTGAGAAGCAGCGCGAGTCGGTAGTGGACGGCGTACCGGTGGCGCAGCCCGCCCTCGCCCTCGCCGCCAAGCTCCACTCCCGGGCGGTCAGGGCCGAGTTGGACGTCCCGCTGCCGGAGGCGGACGACCTCGGCGCCCGGCTGCTCGCCCTCGCCGTCGAGGCCCAGCAGCAGGGGCTGGACCCCGAGGCCGAGCTCCGCGCCGCCGCCCGCCGCTACCGCGAGGCCATCCGGCAGGCCGAGAAGCAGAACTGACGCACCGTCAGACGGCACTCCCGGCCGGCAGTTCGACCCGAGCCAAGCCACCTCGCCCCCCGGCCCACCCACCGCGCCCCGCGCCCCGGCGCGGCGGGCCACCCGCCCCGCCCCGCCCGAGCACCCCGCCCGCGCCTGCTCGTCGGCCGCCGCGCTCCCGCCGCGACCGCCGCTCCCGCCCCCGGCCTGCCCGTCGGCCGCCGCGCGGGCGTGGGGGCGGGGGCGCGCGCCCCCCTTGCCTGGGGTGTCGCGCGCGTGGTGGCATCGGGCCATGACCTCCGACGCCGCCACCCCGTCCGCCCCTCGCTGGGGCCTCACCTTCCCGCTGGACGGGATCCCGCTCGCCGACCAGCGCAAGCTGGTCGAGGCGCTGCCCGACCTGGGCTTCACCGACCTGTGGTCGATGGAGACCAACGGCGCGGACGCCTTCACGCCGCTCGCGCTGGCCTCGGTCTGGGCCCCGGAGCTGAACCTCGGGACGGCCATCGTGCCGGTGCACACCCGGGGCCCGGCGCTGCTGGCGATGCAGGCCGCCGCGCTGGCCGAGGCCGCCCCGGGACGCTTCACGCTGGGCCTCGGCGCGTCCTCGCCGGTCATCGTCCGGGACTGGAACGCGGTCCCGCACGAGCAGCCGTACCAGCGCAGCCGGGACGTGCTGCGCTTCCTGAGGGCCGCGCTCGCGGGCCAGGCGGTGGACGAGCAGTACGAGACCTTCGCGGTGCGCCGGTTCCGGCTGGAGCGGGTGCCCTCGCCGACCCCGCCGGTACTGCTCGCGGCGCTGCGCCCGGGCATGCTGCGGCTGGCCGCGCGGGAGGCCGACGGCACCATCCTCAACTGGCTCTCGGCCGAGGACGTGACCACCGCCGTCGCCGAGTTCGAGCGGGCCGGGGGCGCCGGGAAGACGGTCGCCGCCCGGATCTTCGTCTGCCCGACCACGGACGCGGCGCACGCCCGCGCCCTGGGCCGCCGACTGATCGCGGGCTACCTCACCGTCCCGGCCTACGCGGCCTTCCACCGCTGGCTCGGCCGGGAGGAGCAGCTGAAGCCGATGTGGGAGGCGTGGGCCGCCGGGGACCGCAAGGGCGCCGCCGCGTCGGTACCGGACGAGGTGGTGGACGCGCTGATCGTGCACGGCGACGCCGACGAGTGCCGGGAGCGGATCCGCCGTTACGCCGCCAACGGGGTGACCGTGCCGGTACCGGCGGTGCTGCCGACGCCGCAGATGCTGGACACCACGGCCGAGCCGCGCGAGCGGCGCAAGGCCGTGGCGGCGGCGGTGCTGGCGGTCAGCCCGGGCTGACCGGCCGGGCCGGGGACGCCGGTCAGCCGAGGGGCTGGACCAGCGGCTGCTCGCTCAGCTTGACGTCCAGGTGGCTGACCGCGCGGCGGACCCCGGAGAGCCAGCGGTCGCGGTCGGCCGCCCGGCCCTGCTCGTGCTCGGCCACCTCGGGGTGCGGCAGGATCAGGAACCGCTCGTCGGCCAGCCCCTCCACCACCGCGTCGGCGACCTGCTCCGGTGTGATGATCTCGCCGAAGGCGCTCAGCACCGACCGGACGCCGGGGTCGGCGGTCAGCCCGGTGTGCACGCCCTGCGGGCACAGCGCGCTGACCTTGATGCCCCGGTCCCCGTAGGTCACGGCCAGCGACTCGGCGAAGGCGACCGCCGCGTGCTTGGTCGCGGTGTAGGCGGCGTCGCCGGGCATTTGCAGCAGCCCGGCGGCCGAGGCGGTGTTGAGCAGGTAGCCCCGGCCGCGCTTGAGCATCCCCGGCAGCACCGCGCGCGCGGCGTAGACGTGCGCCATCACGTTGACGTCCCAGCAGGCCTGCCACACCTCGTCCGGCGCCTCGATGCCCGCGCCGGAGCCGATGCCCGCGTTGCTGCAGAACAGGTCGACCGGGCCGAGGTGCTTCTCGGCGGTCTCCACCAGCGCCCGGACGTCGCTCTCGCGGGTCACGTCGCTGCCCACGCCGACGGTGTGACATCCCTCACGGTCGAGTGCCTGGGCCAGATCCTCGACCTTGCCCGCGTCCAGGTCGGCCAGCAGCAGCCCGCGGGCGCCCTCGGCGGCGAAGCGCCGTGCCAGCGCCGCCCCGATGCCCCCGGCCGCGCCGGTCACGACCACGATCGATCCACTGATCCGCATGTCCTGCTCCTCCCGCCGGACCACCGCACAGGCCCGAGCACTGCCGGTGATCGTAGGCAACCCACCGCCAGGGCAACAGTGCCCGCCCACAACCCACCCCAACCACTTGCCAACGTCAAGGACAACACAAGGGGTTCCGCTCCCGTGACTGAGCGGCATCGGCCGGTCCGGGGGTGGACGGCGCACGGACGGGGTCCGGCTACCGTCGGGGGGTGCACCACTCACCGCCCCTCCCCGACGACGCGCCCGAACTGTTCACCTGGGAGTTCGCCGCCAACCCCTACCCCGCCTACGCCTGGCTGCGCGAACACGCGCCGGTGCACCGGGCGACGCTGCCCAGCGGGGTCGAGGCCTGGCTGGTCACCCGCTACCCCGACGCCCGGCAGGCGCTCGCGGACGCCAGGCTCAGCAAGAACCCGAGCAACCACAGCGCCCAGGCGCACCGGACCGGGCGGGTCGGGATCCCCGGCGAGCGCAGCGCCGACCTGATGACGCATCTGCTGAACATCGACCCGCCCGACCACACCCGGCTGCGGCGCCTGGTCTCCAAGGCGTTCACCCCGCGCCGGGTCGCGCTGTTCGAGCCCCGGGTGCGGGAGCTCACCGACCGGCTGATCGACGGCTTCGCCGACCGGGGCGAGGCGGACCTGATCCACGAGTTCGCCTTCCCGCTGCCCATCTACGCCATCTGCGACCTGCTCGGGGTCCCGGCCGAGGACCAGGACGACTTCCGCGACTGGGCCGGGATGATGATCCGTCACGGCAAGGGCCCGCGCGGCGGCGTCGGCCGGGCGGTGAAGCGGATGCGGACGTACCTGGCCGAGCTGATCCACCGCAAGCGGGCGGACCTCGGCGACGACCTGATCTCGGACCTGATCCGGGCCGGCGACCACGGCGAGCACCTGACCGAGAACGAGGCCGCCGCGATGGCCTTCATCCTGCTGTTCGCCGGTTTCGAGACCACCGTCAACCTGATCGGCAACGGGCTCTACGCGCTGCTCACCCACCCCGAGCAGCGGGCGCGGCTGCAAGCGTCGCTGGACCGGGGCGAGACCGCTCCGCTGGCGACCGCGGTGGAGGAACTGCTGCGCTTCGACGGCCCGGTGGAGCTGGCCACCTGGCGCTTCGCCACCAGTCCGGTCACCATCGGCGGCCAGCGGATCGAGGTCGGCGAGCCGGTGCTGGTGGTCCTCGCCGCCGCCGACCGTGATCCGGCCCGGTTCGCACAGCCGGACCTGCTGGACCTGAACCGCCGTGACAACCCGCACCTGGGCTTCGGCCTGGGCATCCACTACTGCATCGGCGCCCCGCTGGCCCGGCTGGAGGCCCAGTACGCCCTCGCCGCGCTGCTGCGGCGGCTGCGGGGGCTGGAGCTCGCCGCCGACCCGGCGGAGCTGCGCTGGCGCGGCGGCCTGATCATGCGCGGCCTGCGGCAGCTGCCGGTCCGCTTCGAGCCGGAGGATCGAGCCTTCGGGAATCCGGATCAAAGCGGGCAAAGCGACCAGCATGCCTGTGGTCAAGGTGAGTAGAGGCAGTGTGAGGTATTCCTGGGAAGCTTGAGATTTCCGGGGTGATCTGCCTAGCCTGCCCGGGCATGTCCGTGCATGCGGACACCGCCTCGCGGGACGCCGAGTCCTGTCCAGCCGCGATGCGGACCACGAACTTCCTATTGGGCAGGAGCGGGGGACCCAGGTAAGTTGCCGCAGCTCACAGCGCTGCGGCTGGGGGTGAAGGCGTGCGAACGCCCGGGCTACCTCACGGCCCGAACCCGACAGCTCACCTCGCAGGCGTCGGAGAGGGAACCTGTCATGCTTCTTTCCGGTAATGGACGCCATCGCAAGCCCAGCAACAGCACCGGCAAGCGCCTGGTCGCCACCGGCGTGATCGCCGGCACCGGCGTCGTGCTCCCGCTGATCGGCGCCACCGCCGCGTCCGCCGCCTCCGTCTCCACCTGGGACGCGGTCGCCCAGTGCGAGAGCTCCGGCGACTGGTCGATCAACACCGGCAACGGCTACTACGGCGGCCTCCAGTTCTCGGCCTCCACCTGGGACGCCTACGGCGGCCAGCAGTACGCGGCGACCGCCAACGAGGCCACCCAGGGCCAGCAGATAGCCGTCGCCGAGAAGGTCCTCGCCTCGCAGGGCCCCGGCGCCTGGCCGGTCTGCGGCCCGCAGGCCGGACTCACCGCGGGCGGCGCCCCGGCGAATGTCAGCACATCGACCAACACCGGTAGCGGCAGCGGCAGTTCGAGCAGCGGCGGCAGCTCGTCGAGCGGCGGTACGTCGACCGGCTCGGGCCGCCACTCCGGTACCCATTCCGGCAGCAACTCGGGCAGCAACTCCGGCAGCGGCAGCCGGAGCAGCCAGTCCGCGCCGGTCACCAGCACCCGGACCGCGCAGACCACCAGCCAGACCACCAGCCAGACCACCCAGACGGCGCAGACCACCCAGGTCAGCCAGGGCACGTCGAGCAGCAGCCGGAGCACCGCCGCCCCGGCCACCACCGGCTCCACCCCGGCCGCCCACGCGATCGGCCACGGCAACTACACCGTCGCCGCCGGCGACACCCTCTCCGGCATCGCCGCCGCCGCGCACCTGAGCGGTGGCTGGGAGGCGCTGTACCACGAGAACAAGTCCACCGTCGGTGCCAACCCGAACCTGATCTACCCGGGCCAGCACCTCCAGGTCGGCTGACTCGACGGCCCCGCACGGCTGTTCCGCCGGTAGTCCATCGTCGGAGGCCTTGCTCCGAAGATGAACTACCGGCGAGTAGGGGCACCGCCTGGTGAGACGACCGCCGGGTCCTGGTGGCTTGGCCGCCCGGTGCGGCTAGGCTCAGGGAGAAGCTTTCCTCCAGCAATCCCAAGGAGATACCTGTGCCGTCCATCGACGTCGTCGTAGCCCGGGAGATCCTCGACTCACGAGGCAACCCCACGGTCGAGGTCGAGGTCGGCCTCGACGACGGCAGCACCGGCCGGGCCGCCGTCCCGTCCGGCGCCTCGACCGGTGCCTTCGAGGCCCTGGAACTGCGTGACGGTGACACCTCCCGTTACGGCGGCAAGGGCGTCGAGAAGGCGGTCCTCGCCGTCATCGAGCAGATCGGCCCGGAGCTGGTCGGCTACGACGCCTCCGAGCAGCGCCTGATCGACCAGGCCATGCTCGACCTCGACGCGACCCCGGACAAGTCCTCGCTCGGCGCCAACGCCATCCTCGGCGTGTCGCTGGCGGTGGCGCACGCCGCCGCCGAGGCCAGTGACCTGCCGCTGTTCCGCTACCTCGGCGGACCCAACGCGCACATCCTGCCGGTCCCGATGATGAACATCCTCAACGGCGGCTCGCACGCGGACTCCAACGTCGACATCCAGGAGTTCATGATCGCCCCGATCGGCGCGGAGTCCTTCTCCGAGGCCGTCCGCTGGGGCTCCGAGGTCTACCACCAGCTCAAGGCGGTGCTCAAGCAGCGCGGCCTGTCCACCGGCCTGGGCGACGAGGGCGGCTTCGCGCCGAACCTGGAGTCCAACCGCGCCGCGCTGGACCTGATCGTCGAGGCGATCACCGAGGCCGGTTACGTCCCCGGCCGCGACATCGCGCTCGCGCTGGACGTCGCCGCGTCCGAGTTCTACAAGGACGGCCTGTACCAGTTCGAGGGCAAGGACCGCTCGGCCGCCGAGATGACCGAGTACTACGAGGAGCTGGTGGCCGCGTACCCGCTGGTCTCCATCGAGGACCCGCTGTTCGAGGACGACTGGTCCGGCTGGAAGGTCCTCACCGACAAGCTCGGCGACAAGGTGCAGATCGTCGGCGACGACCTGTTCGTCACCAACCCGACCCGGCTCGGCCGCGGCATCAAGGAGGGCATCGCCAACGCCCTGCTGGTGAAGGTCAACCAGATCGGCTCGCTGACCGAGACCCTGGACGCGGTCGAGCTGGCCCAGCGCAACGGCTTCCGCTGCATGATGTCGCACCGCTCCGGCGAGACCGAGGACGTCACCATCGCCGACCTCGCGGTCGCGGTGAACTGCGGTCAGATCAAGTCCGGCGCCCCGGCCCGGACCGACCGCGTCGCCAAGTACAACCAGCTGCTGCGCATCGAGGAGATCCTCGACGACGCCGCCGAGTACGCCGGTCGCGGCGCCTTCCCGCGCTTCACGCACTCCGCCTGAGCACCCTGCCCGAGCGCTCTTCCTGAACGCCGACCGCAGATCCCGTGCCCCGCAGTCCGCACCCTCTAGGGTGGACGGCGGGGCACGGGTGTCGAGACGGGAGGGTGGCCAGGTGGGCGGCAGCACACGCGGTGCGCGCGGCGGGAAGGCGGCGACCGGGCGCGGGCCCCGGCTCACGGCGCGGGCCGCCGTCCTGGCGCTGGTGTTCTGCACGCTGGTGGCCGTGCTCGCCTATCCCACCCGCCAGTTCATCGCCCAACGGGCGCAGATCGCCCAGCAGCAGCTCGCCGCGCGGCAGGCCCAGGCCCAGGTGGAGCAGCTGCGCCAGCTGAAGGCCCGCTGGCAGGACCCGGCCTATGTCGAGGCCCAGGCGCGCGAACGGCTGCACTACGGCTTCGCGGGCGAGACGCCCTTCTCCTCGGTGGACCCGAACCCGGGGGCCGCCTCCGGCGCCGACCCCGCGGCGTCCGCCGAGCCGCAGCCGGGCGCGGTCAGCCAGCCCTGGTACGACAACATGTTCGAGTCGCTGAGCCGGGCCGACTCCGCCCAGCACTGAAGCCGCGCACGACGGCTCCGCACGAAGGCCCCGCACGACGGCCCCGCACGAATGCCCCGCAGAAGGCCCCGCACGAAGGAAGAAGATGACGCACACCCCCGCCACTCCCGGCACGCCGGGAGCCCCCGGCGTGTCCGCCGAGGACACCGCCGCCATCGAGGCCCAGCTCGGCCGGGTGCCGCGCGGGCTCCGCGCGGTGGCCCACCGCTGCCCCTGCGGCCTGCCGGACGTGGTGGAGACCGCCCCGAGGCTGGAGGACGGCACGCCGTTCCCGACCCTGTACTACCTGACCTGCCCGCGCGCGGCCTCGGCGATCGGCACGCTGGAGGCCGACGGGCTGATGAAGGAGCAGACGGCCCGGCTGGCCGAGGATCCGGAGCTGGCCGCCGGCTACCAGCGGGCGCACGAGGACTACATCGCCAAGCGGGACGCGATCGAGGTGCTGGCCGGCTTCCCCAGCGCGGGCGGCATGCCGGACCGGGTGAAGTGCCTGCACGTGCTGGTGGGCCACTCGCTGGCGGCCGGGCCCGGGGTGAACCCGCTGGGCGACGAGGCGCTGGCGAAGCTGCCCGAGTGGTGGCGCAAGGGCCCGTGCGTGTGCGCGGGCGGGGCCGCCGAGACGGCTCCGCCGACCGACGACGACCCGACCGAGGGCGACCCGACCGAGGACGACCCGACCGACGACCCGACCGACTCCCAGGGGGACCAGCGATGAGCACCGTGCGCGTCGCCGCGATCGACTGCGGCACCAACTCCATCCGGCTGCTGGTGGCCGACCTCGACCCGGCCACCGGCGAGCTGCGCGACCTCGACCGGCGGATGACCATCGTCCGGCTCGGCCAGGGCGTGGACCGCACCGGGCGGCTGGCTCCGGAGGCGCTGGAGCGCACCTTCGCGGCCTGCCGCGAGTACGCCGCCGTCATCGCCGAGCACGGCGTCACCGAGCTGCGCTTCGTGGCCACCAGCGCCTCCCGGGACGCCGAGAACCGGGACGAGTTCATCGACGGCGTGCGGGCGATCCTGGGCGTGGAGCCGGAGGTGGTCAGCGGCGACGAGGAGGCCGAGCTCTCCTTCACCGGCGCCACCCGGGAGTTGAAGGCCGCCGACGGGCTGGTCCCGCCGTACCTGGTGTTCGACCTGGGCGGCGGCTCCACCGAGTTCGTGCTGGGCACCGACCGGGTGGAGGCCGCCCGCTCGGTCGACATAGGCTGCGTCCGGATGACCGAGCGCCACGGCGAGGACACCCTGGCCATGCGCGTCGACATCAAGCGGGCGCTGGACCTGGCGGCCGAGACCGTGCCGCTGACCGGTGCGGCGACCCTGGTCGGCCTGGCCGGGACGGCCACCACCGTGGCCGCCATCGCGCTGGGCCTGACCGCCTACGACCCGGCGGCGGTGCACCACGCCCGGATCCCGCTGGCGCGGGTGCACGAGGTCACCGAGATGCTGCTGGCCGCCTCGCCCGAGGAGCGCGCGGCGATCCCGGTGATGCACCCCGGTCGGGTCGATGTGATCGGCGCCGGGGCGCTGGTGCTGCTCGCGGTGATGGAGCGGACCGGGGCCGCTGAGCTGGTCGTCAGCGAGCACGACATCCTCGACGGGATCGCCTGGAGCGTGGCCGGGCGTGTCGGCTGAGAAAAGTTCGTGAATTTCTTCACATGAGAATGGCCGCCCGCGGGTCGCCCAATCGGCCGGTACGTCCGAATTGTGGGACCAAAGGCCGTTGGCGGGCTCGGACGGCTGGATCCAAGGCGTAGCCGCACAGTTGTGCGCACAATCGCAATAAGCGGGGCGAGCTGCGGTTTCTCCCCGCGAACCGGTCCGGGGCGGGTGAGGGCCCGCTGGGGGTGGTTCGCGGGGCGCGTAGTGTAGCAGGTGGTGTCCAGAGGTACGTGAGCAGGCCCACAAACAGTGCGCCGAACGGTGCTGGATACTTTCGGATATGAGCACCACGGAGCGTCCTCGCATTCTCATCGTCGGCGGTGGATACGTCGGCATGTATGCCGCGATGCGCATCCTCAAGAAGATGCGCTACGGGGAGGCGACCGTCACGGTCGTCGACCCGCGGTCCTACATGACGTATCTGCCCTTCCTTCCCGAGGCGGCGGCCGGCAACGTCGCCCCTCGCAACCTCGTCGCGCCGCTGCGCAGCGTCCTGAAGAACGCGGAGGTCCTCACCGGCCACGTGACCTCCGTGGACCAGGAGCGCAAGGTCGCGACCATTCACCCGGCCGCGGGCGACTCGTACGAGCTGCCCTTCGAGTACCTGGTCGTCGCGCTCGGCTCGGTCTCCCGCACCTTCCCGATCCCCGGCCTGGCCGAGCACGGCATCGGCATCAAGTCGGTGGAGGAGGCCATCAGCCTCCGCAACCACGTGATCGCCCAGCTGGACAAGGCCGAGTCGACCACGGACGAGAAGGTCCGCAAGCAGGCGCTGACCTTCGTCTTCATCGGCGGCGGCTTCGCGGGCATCGAGACCGTGGCCGAGCTGGAGGACATGGCGCGCGACGCCGCGAAGATCTACCACAACGTGAAGCGCGAGGACATGCGCTTCATCGTGGTCGAGGCGGCCAACCGCATCCTCCCCGAGATGGGCCCGGACCTCGGTCTGTGGACCAAGGAGAAGCTCGAAGAGCGCGGCATCGAGATCTACATCGAGACCTCGATGGACTCCTGCGTCGACAAGCACGTCGTGCTGAAGAACGGGGTCGAGGTCGACGCCTCCACCATCGTGTGGACGGCGGGCGTCAAGCCCAACCCGGCGCTGGCCAACTTCGGCCTGCCGCTCGGCCCGCGCGGCCACGTGGACGCGGCGCCGACCCTCCAGGTCACCGGCTTCACCAACGTCTGGGCCGCGGGCGACAACGCCCAGGTGCCCGACCTGGCCGTGGGTGAGGGCGCCTGGTGCCCGCCGAACGCCCAGCACGCGGTGCGTCAGGCGATCGTCCTCGGCGACAACGTGGTCTCCGGCATGCGGGGCTTCCCGCAGGCGGAGTACAAGCACAAGAACCTCGGTGCGGTCGCCGGTCTCGGCCTGCACAAGGGCGTGGCGATCCTCTTCGGCAAGTACAAGCTGAAGGGCCGTCCGGCCTGGTGGTTCCACCGCCTGTACCACGGCAGCCGGGTGCCGACCATGAACCGCAAGGTCCGGGTCTTCGCCGACTGGACGCTGGCGGTCTTCCTGAAGCGCGAGACGGTCTCCCTGGTGGAGATGGAGCGTCCCCGCGAGACCTTCATCGAGGCGGCGGCCCCCGCCCCGAAGGCGGTCACCCCGGCCCCCGCGCCGACCGAGAAGGTCCCCGCGTAGCGCAGAGCACGGCCCTCATGCCCGGCAGCGTCGCCGGACCACACGTGTGGTGCTCATACCGGCACCGCTGCCGTAAGTGCCCCGGCCCAGAGTGATCTGGACCGGGGCACTGGGCTGTTCGGGGGCTGCCCGGCGGGCGGCCGCTCAGTCCCCCTTGACGCCCTCCAGGATGTTGAGCCTGGCCGCCCGCCGGGCCGGCCAGAGCGCCGCCAGCAGGCCGACCAGGGCCGCGCCCAGCACGTACCCGGCCAGCTGCCCGTACGGCAGCACGGTGGTCAGCCCGGAGACCGCGTCCCGCAGCAGCCGGACCGCGGCCCAGGCCAGGAAGCCGCCGATGGCCACCCCCAGCACCGCGCCGAAGGTCGCGATCACCACCGACTCCAGCCGGACCATCCGCTTGATCCCGCGCCGGTCCAGGCCGATCGCCCGCAGCATGCCGATCTCGCGCTTGCGCTCGAACACCGACATGGCCAGCGTGTTCACCACGCCCAGCACCGCGATGATCACGGCCATCCCGAGCAGCGCGTACATCACGTCCAGCAGCAGGCTGATCTGCGAGCTGAAGTGCTGCTGCAACGCCTTCTTGTCCTGGACCTGGAGCAGCGGGTTGTCACCGGTGGCGTCCTTCAGCGCCTGCTGAAGCGCCGGGGTGTCCCCGTCCGTGCCCTTGACCAGGACCACCCCGTAGTCGGGTCCGGTGGTCCGCGGCGCCAGGACCGACTCGCTCATCAGCAGCGGGCCGAGCAGGCCGCTGTTCCGGTAGACCCCGCCGACCGTCAGCGTGCCCTCGGAGCCGTTCGGATAGGTCACCGGGACGCTGCTGCCGACCGCCAGGTGGTCGCTGTCCGCGTGGTCCTGGTCGATCAGCAGCTGCCCCTGCGCCAGCGCCGAGGTGGAGCCGCTGACCATGGTCGGGGCGGCCAGCTCCGCCCAGGTGCCCGGGTCCATGCCGGTGACCTGGACCGCGGAGCCGTGCACCCGCAGGTACTGCTGGTCCATCGGGCTGTAGGCGGCGACGCCGGGGGCCTTGGCGATGTCCGGCAGCAGCGTCGGCGAGACGCTGGGGTTGACCACCGAGCTGATCGCCAGGTCCGCCGTCATGTTCTGGGTGACCTCCTGGTCGATCGCGTGCGTCATCGACGCGCCGATCACCGTCAGCGCGCTGATCAGGGTGACCCCGACGGTCAGCGCGGACGCCGTGGCGGCGGTGCGGCGCGGGTTGCGCACCGCGTTCTGCCGCGCCAGCTTGCCGGAGATGCCGAACAGGCCGCCCAAC
Organism: Streptacidiphilus sp. P02-A3a; assembly: GCF_014084105.1. Taxonomy (GTDB): domain Bacteria; phylum Actinomycetota; class Actinomycetes; order Streptomycetales; family Streptomycetaceae; genus Streptacidiphilus. The sequence goes on from NZ_CP048289.1 coordinate 993,488, forward strand.
AGCGGCCCGAGCAGGCCGATCACCGGCCGGGAGAGCAGCGGGATCAGCACGAACACGCCGAGCAGGATGCCGACCGCGCCCGCGCCCACCGGCAGCCGCCCGGAGCTGCCCCCGGCGTTCACGCCCATCAGCACCAGCGCCAGTCCGGCCGCGGTCAGCAGCAGCCCGATGCTGTTGCGGACGATCAGGCTCCGCTGGGTGGCCGGCTGGTCGCCGCTGCGCATCGCCGCCACCGGGGCCACCCGGGACGCCCGGATCCCCGGCAGCAGCGCCGCCAGCACGGTCACCAGGATGCCGGTGAGCAGCGTGGCGACGACCGTGGTGGGCGAGACCACCAGCACGCTGGCGGAGATCTGGCTGCCCATGGAGCCCACCGCCGCCTGCAACGCGACGCCGAGGCCGATACCCGCGCCGAGGCCCACCACGGACGCGCTGACGCCCACGAACAGGGCTTCCAGCAGTACCGAGTTGGTGATCTGGCGGCGGCTGGCGCCGATCGCGCGCATCAGCGCCAGCTCCCGGGTGCGCTGGGCGATCAGCATGGTGAAGGTGTTGGAGATCAGGAAGATGCCGACGAAGAGCGCGATCCCGGCGAAGGCCAGCAGCGCGGTCTTCATGCCGGAGGTGGTCCTGGCGATCATCGACGCCTGGTCGGCCTTGAGCTGGGCGACGGTCTCGGTCTTGATCGTGGAGACGTGCGGGACCAGCGGCAGGATCTCCTGGCGCAGCTGCTCCTGGCTGGTCCCCGGCCGGGCGGTGACCTGGATGTCGTTGTACTGACCGGACTTGAGGTAGAGGCCCTGCGCGGTGGCGCTGTCGAACAGCACCAGCGAGCCACCGGAGGTGACCTGCGGGTCGGTGGTGCTGAAGACGCCGGAGACGGTCACGTTCAGCACCGGCCCGTTGACCGCGAGCCGGACCTGGTCGCCGACCTTGAAGCCGTGCGCGGCGGCGGTCTTCTGGTCGATCGCGATCTGTCGGCCGTCGGTCGGCCCGGAGCCCTGCACCATCGGGTACTTGGTGTCCTGGCCGCCGCTGCCGGGGTACCAGTTGGCGCCCTGGGTGTCGCCCTTGCTGCCGATCAGGTTGCCGTGCGCGTCGGACAGCCCGGCGAAGCCGGAGACGTCGCCGCGCGCGGTCGCGGCCCCGGGCAGCGCGGCGATCCGGTCCAGCGTGGCCTGGGTGAGCGGGACGTCGGGCTTGCTGCCGCTGCTGCCCCCGGGGCCCGCGGCGTTGTCGGTGACCTGGACGGATATGTTGTCGAAGCTGCTGGAGACGCTGTCCTTGAAGGACTGCCCGACGGAGTCGGAGAAGACCAGCGTCCCGGCCACGAAGGCGGTCCCGAGCAGGACGGCCAGCATGGTCATCAGCAGTCGGCCCTTGTGGGCCAGGACGTTGCGCAGTGCGGTGCGGTACACGGTTCGCCCCCCCTTCAGCTGGTGCGGCCGGCGGCGTCGAAGCGCCGCATCCGGTCCAGGACGCTGTCGGCGGTCGGCGCGTGCATCTCGTCCACGATCCGGCCGTCGGCCAGGAAGACCACCCGGTCCGCGTAGGAGGCGGCCACCGGGTCGTGCGTGACCATCACCACGGTCTGGCCCAACTCCCGTACCGAGGACCGCAGGAAGGACAGGATCTCGGCGCCGGAGCGGGAGTCCAGGTTGCCGGTCGGCTCGTCCGCGAAGATGATCGACGGCCGTCCGGCCAGTGCCCGGGCGCAGGCGACGCGCTGCTGCTGGCCGCCGGAGAGCTGCGAGGGGCGGTGCGAGAGCCGGTCCTTGAGGCCGACGGTGGCCACCACCCGGTCCAGCCAGGCCTGGTCGGGCTTGCGCCCGGCTATGTCCATGGGCAGCGTGATGTTCTCCAGCGCGGTGAGCGTCGGCAGCAGGTTGAACGCCTGGAACACAAAGCCGATCTGGTCCCGGCGCAGTCTGGTCAGCTGCTTGTCCTTGAGCCCGACCAGTTCGGTGTCGCCGATCCGGGCGGAGCCCGAGCTGACCGTGTCGAGGCCGGCCATGCAGTGCATCAGGGTCGACTTGCCGGAGCCCGACGGCCCCATGATCGCGGTGAACCGGCCTGCCGCGAACTCGACGCTGACCCGGTCGAGAGCGGTGACCCGGGTGTCTCCTTCGCCGTAGACCTTGCTGAGGTCAACGGCTCGTGCGGCTGCGGCGGTGCGCAGGGGCGTGGTCACTGTCGGACTCCAAAGGAGGGGGAGAGAGCGCAGTCGGGCTGCGGTGCTCTCCATCCTTCCGGAGTGATCACGCCAGGTAATCGGTCCGGCGGACGGTTACGGCACCCACTCGCGTCGGAGCCGGGGGGTACCGCCCCTCCTCTTCAGGGATGACCGACCCTGACCTCGGCCCGGACCGTGATCCCCGACCCTCTGCATACAGACAGAAGTCGCATGCGAGTGGTCAAACTGAGCCGACGAAGCGTCAGAGGGCTGTGAAATGAGACAAGTTCCCTACGGGTATGGGAGTATCCGGCGTTCCGGGCGGCTAGGCTCAGAGTGCGGACAGGCCCGGATGGTGGAATCGCAGACACGGCGAGCTTAAACCTCGCTGGCCGCCAGGCCGTGCCGGTTCAAATCCGGCTCCGGGCACACGTGTTGTTCTGGGAGTGGCATGGGCAGGTCATCACGGTGACCTGCCGAACCACGATTCCCGGCATCGTCTCCACGGTGGGCCCGGCGTTGGAATGCGACCTTCCGGAATATGTTTTCTTTGTGGCCGGGCCATATCCGATGGCGGGGTTTTCGAACCGTGCGCGACGCGTGTGCGCGCTATCGGGACATGCGGGCGGCGGCCCGGCGCAGGTCGTGTTCGTGCACGATGGCCTTGGCATAGCCGTGGGAGATCTCGTAGGTGCCGCGCAGCCACTCGATCCGCTCCTCGCAGCGCAGCAGGCTGGGGCCGTCGTCCACGACCCGGAGCCACTCGCCGAGGGTGCGGCCGGTCACCGCGGGGATGCGGGTGAGCAGGTTCTGGTGGGTCTCGTCGGAGTACATCAGGGACACTGGGCGCCTCCAGGGTGGGTCCGGCTGCCGTCATCCGACTGTCCCGCGGGGGGCGGGCCTTGGCAACAGCCGGTGTGTGGACACCCGTACCCGGTCGGCCGCCGATTCATCCCTCGCCGGTCACTCCCCGTTAACCACCCCCGCCCGGATACGCTCGGTGGATGCCCGATCCCACACCGCTCCTCGCCCCGGCCGAGCGCCTGGCGGACCGTTTCCGCTCGATGCCGCAGAGCAAGCTCACCCGGTTCGCCCCGTTCGGTCTGCGGCTGGCCCGGCGACTGGCCGTTCTCGCCCAGCAGTTGGAGGGGCTGCCGGTGCGCGAGCTGCCGGAGGCCGGGGTGTTCGCGGTGGGCGACCAGATCGCCCTGGCCGCCCACGACCTGGCGGCGGCGCTGGCCGGTACCGGCTCCGGGTCGCGGTCGGGGTCGGGGTCGCAGTCGGGGTCGCGGTCGGGCGCGGGCTCGGGGTTCGGGTCAGGGTCCGGCTCGGGGGTCGACTCAGGGTCCGACTCGGGGGCGCACTCCGGGTTCGACCCGGGGACGGAGCCCGAGGCCGAACCGGAGCAGGCGGAGCAGACGGAGCAGACCGGGGCCGGGGAGGCGGCGCTGGCCGAGGCGCTGGGACTGGTGGCCGAGCTCGCTCAGAGGCTGGCGACCACGCGGTCGGCGATGATGTAGGCGGTCTCCTCGCCCAGGGTGAAGGTCAGCGCGTGGCCGCCCGGCAGCCGGGAGGAGCCCAGCAGCCGCACCTCGGCGCCCCGGTCGATCGCCTCGCGGATGCGCGCGCCGGTGGCCGGGTCGCCGGGGGCCACGCACAGGGTGGTCTCGTCCTCGAACACGTAGACGTCCAGCGTGCCCATCGGGCCGGGGCGGACGTCCCGCAGCGTGATGCCGACGTCCACCAGCTCCATCAGCCGCAGGTCGGTCCACTCAGGGGTGGAGGTGGGCTGCGGCACGAAGCCGGGCATGGACGGGTGGTGGACCCCGTGGTCGGTGCGGCTGGGGCTGGCGGTGCTCGCGGTGCCGGGCGCGGACGCGGTCCCCGGGGCGTTCCCGGCGCCGGGCGCGCCGCGACCGGCCTCGGTCTCCGAGATCAGGTCCTCCAGGGCGCTGCGCAGCGCCTCGGCGAACTCCGGGTCCATGGTGCCCTCGTCGTCCACGTAGCCGCGCGGCGCGGGCAACAGGACCACGTCGGCGTCCCCGAACAGGCCGCCGCCGTCCTGGGCGCCGCCGGCCGTCCCGCCGCCGTAGCCCTCGTCCTCGGCGGCGCGGGCCTCCTGCTCGGCCCAGAACGCCCGGGCCTCCTCCATCTCCCGCTCGCGGTCCTGCGCGAGCGCGGCGGTGACCGCCTCGCGCACCGACGCGTCGAAGCGCCGGTCCAGCGAGCGGAGCGCGCGGACCGAGAGGAGCACGCCTGCCGCGACGGCGGCGACGAGGACGAACAGCAGTGAGGCGAGGACGACAACGAGGACGATCACGAGGCACCCCTAGCGAAGGGTCGAACTGCGGTCAGTCCCAACAGTGCCCCAGCCGGGCAATTGACGGGAGTGCCGAATCTCGCTCGCCAGTGTGACCCATGACATTCCGGTAAATGGATATCCGCCGATTTTCGACGCATTGTGACCGGGCGCTCACGGGCTGTCGATCGAATGTGATGAGCAGCTAAAGAAAGCACTTCGGGTCACGTGAGAAACGTGACCCGAACTTTACCCCCGCACCGCTAGCCCAAACGTGTCACCGGGCCCGTTTCCCGACCGGGCCCGGTGGCCGCGCCGGTACGGTCAGCTCAGCCGCTCGATGACCATCGCCATGCCCTGGCCGCCGCCCACGCACATGGTCTCCAGGCCGAACTGCTTGTCGTGCCACTGGAGCGAGTTGATCAGGGTGGTGGTGATCCGGGCGCCGGTCATGCCGAAGGGGTGGCCGACCGCGATCCCGCCGCCGTTGACGTTCAGCCGGTCCAGGTCCACGCCCAGGTCCCGGTAGGACGGGATGACCTGGGCCGCGAAGGCCTCGTTGATCTCGACCAGGTCGATGTCGCCGATGCCCAGCCCCGCGCGGCGGAGCGCCTGCCGGGAGGCCTCGACCGGCCCGTAGCCCATGATCTCCGGCGAGAGGCCGGTCACGCCGGTGGAGACGATCCGCGCCAGCGGGGTCAGCCCCAGCTCCCTGGCCTTGGTGTCGGACATGATCACCAGCGCCGCCGCGCCGTCGTTCAGCGGGCAGCAGTTGCCCGCGTTGACCGTGCCGTCGGGGCGGAAGACCGGCTTCAGGGCGGAGACCGCCTCCAGCGTCACCCCGGCGCGCGGGCCGTCGTCCTTGCTGACGACCGTGCCGTCGGGGGTGGTCACCGGGACGATCTCGCGGGCCCAGAAGCCGTCCGCGATGGCCTTCTCGGCGAGGTTCTGCGAGCGCACGCCGAACTCGTCCTGCTCCTGGCGGCTGATGCCCTTGAGCTTGGCCAGGTTCTCCGCGGTCTGGCCCATGGCGATGTAGACGTCCGGGACCAGGCCGCTGTCGCGCGGGTCCTCCCAGACCGGCGCGCCGGTCTGCGCGGCGGTGGCGAGGGTGCGCGCCTCGGCGTCGGCGAACAGCGGGTTCTTGGTGTCCGGCAGGCCGTCGGAGGAGCCCTTGACGCTGCGCGAGACGGTCTCCACCCCGGCCGAGATGAAGACGTCGCCCTCACCGGCCTTGATCGCGTGCAGCGCCATCCGGGTGGTCTGCAGCGAGGAGGAACAGTAGCGGGTGACGGTGCAGCCCGGCAGGTGGTCCATGCCGAGCTGCACCGCGACCACCCGGCCCAGGTTGTAGCCCTGCTCGCCGCCCGGCAGACCGCAGCCCAGCATCAGGTCGTCGATGTCGCGCGGGTCGAGCCCCGGGACCTTCGCCAGCGCGGCCTGGATGACGTGCGTGGTCAGGTCGTCCGGTCGGACGTCCTTCAGCGAGCCCTTGAACGCCCGGCCGATCGGCGAGCGGGCGGTGCTGACGATGACGGCTTCGGGCATGACGACTCCAGAAGGTTTCCAGGGGCGGACGGGGGGCGGCCTTCCGGTCGCACCACCGTCAGGTAGCTCCTTAAATTACCGTCAGGTAGCTCCGGCGTCAGCGCTGGCGGCGTGTGAATTGTCCGACGTTGATTCCGGCGCCGATCCGGGGGCGGGATCCGCCGCCGACTCCGGCGTCGCGCCGTCGGGCAGGGTGTGCCGCCGCCGGTGCTTCAGCAGCGCCCAGCGGCCCCGCGGACCGGAGTCCGCGCCCAGCACCTCGGCCCCCGCCACCTCGGTACCGCTGCGCCCGGCGGCCTCCGCCGCCGCCCGCGCCACCGGCAGCACGCCCTCGCCGCGGTAGGCGTCCGGACGCTCCTCCTCCGGCCACACCTCCAGCGCCGCGCACATCGACGGCAGCAGCGCCATCGCCGCCGTCTGGTAGCCCTGGGCGGACGGGTGGTAGCGGTCCGAGGCGAACATCTCCGGCCGGTGGTTGAACTCCGGGCCGAGCAGCGTGCCCAGCGACACGCTCCGGCCGCCCGCGTCCACCACCGCGATCGTCTGCGCCGCCGCCAGCTGCCGACTGGCCCGCCGGGCCAGGGTCCGCAGCGGCGGGCGCACCGGCTCGATGGTGCCCAGGTCCGGGCAGGTCCCGACGACGACCTCGGCCCCGGCCGCGCGCAGCCGCCGCACGGTGTCCCCGAGCATCCGCACCGAGTCCGCCAGCTTGATCCGCTGGGTGACGTCGTTCGCGCCGATCATGATCAGCGCGATGTCCAGCTCCGGCTCGGTCTCCAGCAGCGAGACCAGCTGCCGCTCCAGGTCGTCCGAGGCGGCCCCGTTCACCGCCGCGACCGTCAGCCGCACCGGCCGCTCCGCCATCGCCGCGATCCCCCCGGCCAGCAGCGCGCCCGGGGTGTCCCGGCCCCGGTCCACGCCGAACCCGGCGGCGGTGGAGTCGCCCAGCACCGCCATCCGCAGCGGCTGCTCCGTCGCCGCGTCCTCGCCCGCGAACGCCTGCCCGTACAGGCCGTCGGCCCGGGGCGGTTCGCCGTGCAGCGTGTTCAGCTGCATCTCGGCCAGCTTGGCCTCGGTCAGCAGCAGTCCCGCGAAACCCACCCCGAGCAGCCCGATCCCGCCGCCCCCGTAGGCCGCCGCTGCGGCGATGCGTCGTGCAACCCGTTCCCGCGACATGAGCGACCCCATCTCCTGTCCAGTACCAACGTCTACCTGCAACGCCCACTTATTCTCGGAGTCTGCCCCATTACGCTGACCTCCACGGAGACGACAAACCGTGCGTCCCGTAGATTCCCGGCCAACCGCGGAGGAGACCCCGTGCGGTACCACGATTCGATCATCGAGCTCGTCGGCAACACCCCTCTGGTACGACTCAACAGGGTCACTGAGGGAATCAGTGCCACGGTTCTGGCCAAGGTTGAGTACTTCAACCCGGGCGGTTCGGTGAAGGACCGCATCGCCATGCGGATGATCGAAGCCGCAGAGGCTTCGGGGGAGCTCAAGCCAGGCGGCACCATCGTCGAGCCGACATCCGGGAACACCGGGGTGGGACTGGCGATCGTGGCCCAGCAGAAGGGCTACCACTGCATCTTCGTCTGTCCCGACAAGGTGTCCAGCGACAAGATCAACGTGCTCCGCGCCTACGGCGCCGAGGTCGTGGTCTGCCCGACCGCCGTCGCCCCCGAGCACCCCGACTCGTACTACAACGTCAGCGACCGGCTGGTGCGGGAGACCCCCGGCGCCTGGAAGCCCGACCAGTACTCCAACCCCAACAACCCCGCCAGCCACTACGGCTCCACCGGCCCCGAGCTGTGGGAGCAGACGGATGGCCGGATCACGCACTTCGTCGCGGGCGTCGGCACCGGCGGCACCATCTCCGGCACCGGCCGCTACCTCAAGGACGCCTCCGACGGCCGGGTGCAGGTCATCGGCGCCGACCCGGAGGGATCCGTCTACTCCGGCGGCACCGGTCGCCCGTACCTGGTCGAGGGTGTCGGCGAGGACTTCTGGCCGACCGCCTACGACCGCCAGGTCGCGGACGAGATCGTCCCGGTCTCCGACAAGGACTCGTTCCAGATGACCCGCCGCCTGGCCAAGGAGGAGGGCCTGCTGGTCGGCGGCTCCTGCGGGATGGCGGTCGTGGCGGCGCTCCGGGTGGCCGAGCGGCTCGGCCCGGACGACGTGGTGGTGGTGCTGCTGCCGGACTCCGGCCGCGGCTACCTGTCCAAGATCTTCAACGACGACTGGATGCAGGACTACGGCTTCCTGGACGAGGGCGGTACCGAGGCCGTCGCCGGGGACGTGCTCCAGCGCAAGGACGTGCTGGAGCACGAGGGGATCCCGCAGTTCGTCCACATGCACCCGCGCGAGTCGGTCGGCGAGGCGGTGCAGATCCTGCGCGAGTACGGGGTGTCGCAGCTGCCGGTGGTCTCGCCCGGGGCCGGGCACCCGGACGTGATGGCGGGCGAGGTGATCGGCTCGATCGTGGAGCGCGACCTGCTGGACGGGCTGTTCGCGAAGCGGTTCGAGCTGGGCGACCCGATCGAGGGGCACATGTCGCCGCCGCTGCCGGTGGTCGGCTCGGGCGAGTCCATCACCCGGCTGATGGCGGTGCTGGAGCGGGCGGACGCGGCGGTGGTGCTGGTCGACGGCAAGCCGCAGGGCATCGTCACCCGGCAGGACCTGCTCGCCTTCATGGCGCAGCACGGCGTGCACTGAGCCCGGTGCGGGCCCGGGGGCGACCGGCTGCCGGGCCCGTGAGCCGCAGGACTCACGGCGTTCACGCGGGAGGTGCCTATCGGTACGCCGACGACACGAACCCGCAGCACGCGGTTAACAACGGACCGTCATCGTTGTGGTCAACGGCAAGCAAGTCGAGCTTGGTGACAGCGGCGGATCCGGAGCGGCTCCCGGAGCCCGCAGTCACCAAAGGACGCGTCGGACGGCCCTGACCCGGCCGGCCGCGTCCGCCCGCGGGGACTGCCGTCGTCCCGCCTCTGGGCCTTGAGCCCGGGGTGCGGCGGCCCCGTGGCACCAGCTCCGCGTTCCCGGGTGGGGGAACTTCAGCGGAGACACCAGGACCGGCCCGTTTCGAGGGCCGGTCCTGCTGGTGCTTGTGGCCCGGACCCTGAGGCTGTCCCGGGCCGTGCTGGAGGGGTGCTGGAGGGGTGCTGGGGGGCGTCCTGGGCTCAGGAGGCCCAGCGCCGGGCGGCGTAGACCAGGCCCGCGCCGACCACCAGCGTGCCGACGCCGCTGACCGCGTACGGGACGGCGTCCGCGCCGGTGTCGGCCAGGGACAGGTCCCGCACCGGCCCGGCCGAGGTGACCGTGGTCGAGGTGCGCAGGTCGTGCCGGGCGGCCGAGCTGGTCGCCGCGGAGGCCATCGGGCCGAGGGCCACGGCGGCGGCGATGCCGACACCCGCTGCGATGGTGGTGACGGTGAGTGGACGGCGCGTGCCCAAGGGGCGCTCCCTGGGTAACTGGGTGGCGATGTGGTTCGCACGATGCTAATGAGCTTCGGCTGGGTTGGATAGGGTCAATCCATGACTAGTGAGACCAGCGAGCCGCGCTACATCCGGCTTCAGATCGAGCTCATCGCCGAGATCGTCGATGAGAAGGCCCTGGCGGAGGCCGCCCTGGAGCAGGTCCGCAACGACGCCTACCTGGAGGACGAGGAGCGCGCGGAGGCCGTGGCCGCCATCGAGATCGACCCGGCCGGGTCGATCGCCCACTTCGTCGACCCGGTCGCGATGCTCTCCGGCATCCCCGGCGTCGAGCTGGCCGAGGCGACCTGGGAGTCGCAGCCGGTGGACTTCGACCCGGAGAACGAGGACTGGGAGCTCTACGACGGCGACAGCGACGGCGGCGACGAGGCGCGGCAGGACTGACCCGGCCGCGCGGCGCGGTACGCCGGACGGGCGGCCCTGGTCACCAGGGCCGCCCGTCGCCGTATCCGCCGACGGCCGGCCGAGCGGACCCGGGCACAGTGGGGCAAAACTGGGTATCCAGCAGGTGCTGGTGCGATGACAGGCATGGCGTGGTCCAGGCGAGGGAGCGTTGACAGTGGTGGCAGCGGAGCAGGGGCAGCAGCGGAACGACTCCGGCGGCGGCGCCCGCGGCCCGCTCGCGGCGGGCGCCCCCGGATTGGGGCGGCGCGCGCTGGTGGGCACCCTGGTCGCCACGCCGGTCGCGCTGGTCGCCGGTTGCGGCGGGGGCGGGTCCTCCGGCTCCTCCGGCACCTCGGGGGAGTCGGGGCCGAAGGTCTCCGCCGCCGTGGTCACCGTCACCCCGGCGGGCGGCGCGGCCAAGGCCGACTTCACCCAGCCGGTACGGGTCGCGGTCACCGGCGGGCGGCTCAGCTCGGTCACCCTCACCGACCCGAACGGCACAGCCGTCGCCGGTCGGCTCAGCCCGGACGGCAGCAGCTGGACCAGTACCGGCAGGCTCAGCTCCGGTACCACCTACAAGGTCGCGGCGGTCGCCGTCGACCCGGCCGAGGCGCGGGCGGCCAAGGAGGTCGTCTTCGCCACCGCCGCCCCCGCGAAGACCTTCCTCGGCACCTACACGCCGGACGCCGGTACCACCGTGGGCGTTGGCATGCCGGTCTCCCTCACCTTCGACAAGGCCGTCACCGACCGGGCCCGGGTCCAGCGGGCGATCACCGTCACCGCGGACCCGCCGGTCGAGGTGGTCGGCCACTGGTTCAGCGCGAACCGCCTCGACTTCCGCCCCGAGGAGTACTGGAAGCCGGGCACCCGGGTCACCATCAGCCTGCGGCTGAAGGACGTCGAGGGCGCGCCCGGCGTCTTCGGCACCCAGTCCAAGGACGTCGGCTTCACCGTCGGCCGCAGCCAGACCAGCGTCGCCGACCTGCGCGCCGAGCGGCTCACGGTCACCCGCGACGGCGTGGTCACCCAGACCTGGCCGATCTCCGGCGGCAGCCCGCTGCACACCACCTGGGCGGGCAAGATGGTGATCTCCGAGAAGCTGCTGCGGACCCGGATGAACTCGCAGACGGTCGACCTCGGCGGGGAGTACGACATCGCGGACGTTCCGCACGCCCAGCGGCTGACCACCTCGGGCACCTTCGTGCACGGCAACTACTGGTCCAGCCCGGGCATCTTCGGCAGCGAGAACACCAGCCACGGCTGCGTCGGCATGCACGACGTCCAGGGGGCGGGCGACCCGAGCACCCCGGCCGCGCAGTTCTACAACAGCTCGATCACCGGCGACGTGGTCGAGGTGGTCAACTCCGGCGACCGGACCGTCGCCCCGTCCAACGGGCTGAACGGCTGGAACATGGACTGGGCCGACTGGAAGGCCGGCAGCGCGGTCTGACCGCCCCGGCGGCCGGGCGCCCCGGTGGAGGTCAGGCGGCGTCCAGCCCCAGCTGGATCCGGATCGTGTGGACGTCCGAGGACAGCGCCGAGGCGGCCATCCGGCCGATGACCGCCTGCGCCTGACCCTCCGTGGTCACCGCCGCGAACGCCCGCGCCTGCTCGGCCTCCGCCAGGTCGTCCCTGGCGATGGCGGCGGCCTCGCCCCGCTCCGGACCCGCCGGGAAGCGCAGGCCGAGCAGCTGTCGCGCCTCGGCGCGGTCCGCCGACGCCAGCTGCGCCGCGAAGTCCCTGGCCTGCTCCAGGTCGCCCACCACGGTGGAGGTCATCCCGCTGCGTATCAGCGTGGTCTGCTCGGTCGTCCTCAGGAACGCCAGCTGCTGCGCGGTGTAGTCGCCGGTCGCCTGCATCAGGTTCTCACTGAGCTGCCCCGACTGCCCGGCGAGGGTGCACCAGGCCTGCGCCTTGCGCGCCCGGTACGCGGCGGGCGTCGGGACGTAGCCGAAGGGGCGCGCGGCCTCCAGGATGCCCTCGGGGTCCAGGAAGTCCGCCCCCATCGCCTTCAGGCAGACCAGCTGGGTCTGCCGCGCGGCCTCGGCCGCCCCCGGGTAGCCGCCGCCGAAGTCGACCTTGGCGTACAGCTGCCGGTCGTGCGGCTGGATGCAGGAGACCACGGTGACCCAGCCGGTGACCGCCCGCTGGGGCGGCAGGTCGAAGCAGCTGCCGGGGCCGAGCCCGGACACCAGCCGCATCCCGGGCATCCCGGATATCCCCGGCATCGCGGAGGAGGGGCTGAGCGCGCCCGGGTGCGCGCTGACGTACGCCGCGCCGAGCAGCAGCGCGACCACACCGACCAGGCACCACGCCCCGGAGAGCACCAGCCCGGCGACGGCCAGGCCCTTTCCCCGCTGACGGGTGCGCCCGATCCGGACCAGGGCGACGATGCCGAAGGCCACGCTGACCGGCGCGAGCGCCAGCAGCCCGAGCACGAAGGCGGTGACCGCCTGCCCGTTCGTGCTGGCGGGGGGTGGGCCCGAGGGCCGCGGCGCGGTGGCCCGGGTGCCCCCCGGCGGCGAGTACCAGCGTCCCCGCTGCTCCCCGGGCAGCGGTTCGGGCTCGGGTTCGGACTCGGGCTCGGATATGGGCTCGGGTTCAGTTTCGGCTTCAGGTTCAGGTTCGGCTTCAGGTTCGGCTTCAGGTTGGGGTTCGGCGTTCGACGGAACAGGCGGCTCCGGTATCTCCGGCTCCCCCTGTTCCGATGAATCCTGCGGCAATGACGGCGTGGTCATGCTTTCCCCTCCCCATAAGCCGCGAGATTATCTGATCGCCTGTGGAAACCCTGTGGCGGGGACGGATAAGCTGCGGTCAGCGGCGTGCGCCGATCCGACCGGGAGCGTCCCTGGACGTGCCCTGAGCAAGGCCCGACAATCACATCCATGACGACGCCTGAGCCCCTGACCAATGTGGCACGGCTCTCCGACGCGGAACGCGACCAGGCGATCGAGCTGCTGCGCGATCACTCCGTTCAGGGCCGCCTGTCACACGAGACCTTCATGCGCCGGATCGACCTGGTGCTGCATGCCCGAGGGCGCGCCGAACTGGACGCGCTGACCTCGGATCTGCCGTCGCAGGGGCGGTTCGCACGGCTGCTGGTGGGCTCGGTGCGCGCGGTCTCGTCGTTCGGCCTACGGCTCCAGAGCGCCTGGCGGCACCCGCGACTGGACTCCATCACGCTTCCGGCCAGCGGCCCGGAGCGACTGCGGATCGGTCGGCAGGAGGGCTGTGACCTGAGACTGAACGACACCTCGATCTCCCGGGTGCACGCCGAGCTGTCCGGCGACGGCGCGGGCGGCTGGCTGCTGCACGACCTCGGCTCCACCAACGGCACCCAGGTCAACGGCTCCCGGATCATCGGCACCGTGGCCGTCCGCCCCGGCGACCGGGTGGTCTTCGGCAACGCAGCCTTCCGCCTGATCGCCCGCTGACAATCAATCAATTCCCTTATTCCATCCGGTACGTAACGTCCTCTGCATGACAACTGTCAGGACGGACCGGTGACGGTGGACTCTGCCTTCCGGCAACTGCCGGACAGCACCATGGGGTTCACCGGCAAAGCCAGTCCGATCCAGGGGGACCCAAAAATGATCGACACCCGTGAGCTGGAGCTCTACGCAAGTGCGGCAGTCGTGTTCGGGGCGGGAAAGCCGCTGCTGACAGCGCTGTCCGCGACCCGTCCCGGGGACCGGAGCCCCGCGCGGATCCTCGCGGCGATCTGGTCCCGCGGGCCCTGGGTCACCGGGCTGGTCATGGTGACGATGCTGGTGATGATCGGCCTGCGGTACGCCGTGCCCGGCCTCGGCGACCGGCTGATGCGGCATCCCGGGGCGCTCGACGACGGCCAGTGGTGGCGGGTGTTCACGGCGCTGTTCATCCAGTCCTCCGGGCTGGTCCAGATCGTGGTGAACGTGGCCGCGCTGGCGGTGGCCGGTCCGATCGCCGAGCGGGTGTTCGGCGCCGGTCGCTGGCTGCTGGTCTTCTTCGGCAGCGGCGTCGTCGCCAACGTCGTCAGCGAGGAGGGCTGGAGTCGGCACGGCGGCGGCAGTTCGATCGCGATCTGCGGCCTGGTCGGTGCCCTCGCCATGACCTACCTGCTGCGTTCCGGCGAGTTCGCCGCGGACGGCGACTCCGGCACCGGCCCCGGCACGGACCTCGCCCAGGACCCGACCCGGCTCCGGCGGCTGACCCTCGCCATCCCGGCGGCCGGGGCCTTCCTCTGCGCGATCCACAACAACCACGGCGCGGGACTGCTCACCGGCTGCGTCCTCGGCCTGGTCCTCACCGCCACCGCCGGGCGGCGCGCCCTCGGCCTGCCCCGCGACCCGGTCCGCGCCGGATCCTGACCAGCCTGTCTCCCAAGGTTATGTCGGTCTCCCAAGGTTGTTGAGTCATCGTCAGCAGACGTCCTAGGCTGCCGACATGATCAAGCCTGAGATCCGCGAGCTGGCCGACCCGTCCCGCCGCAACTGGGACGCGGTCGGCCCGCGCCCGGTCCGCGCCTACCTGTGGGAGCCCGCGTTCCCCACGCTCGACCCGCCACCCCTGGTCCTGCTCTCGCACGGCACCGGCGGCAGCGCCCAGGATCTCGCCTGGCTGGCGGAGGCGTTGACCGGGGCGGGGTTCCTGGTCGCGGGCGTCGACCACCACGGCAACAACTGGGTGGACGGCTACCTGCCCGAGGGCTTCGCCTTCGACTGGGAGCGCCCACGCGATCTGGGCTTCCTGCTGGGGGAGTTGACCCGGGAGCGGCGGCTCGGACCGGTCGGCGCGGCCGGGTTCTCGCTCGGCGGCTACACGGCGGCGGCCACGGTGGGCGCCCGGATCGACCCGGAGCGGGTACGGGCGGTGGCCGAGGGCCTGGTCCCGGCGCCCCCGCTGCCGGAGTTCCCGGACCTGATCGAGGCCCTGCGGGCGAGGATCCCGCAGGACCAGTGGGAACCACTGATCCAGGGGTCGGCGGCGGACGTCTCGGTGCCGCAGGTGCTGGCGGCCTTCCTGATCTGCCCCGCCGTGGGCGAACTCATCGACGAGTCCAGCCTGCCCCGGGTGACCCGCCCGGTCGCCATCCGCTGGGGCGGCGCGGACGACATCTGCCCGGGCCCGGAGAACGCCCTGCGCTACGCCCGGCACATCCCCCGGGCCGAGGCCGTCTGCGTCGGCGAGTCGGTGGGGCACTACGTCTTCGTCGACGGCACCGAGTCCGGCGAACCGGTCCGCGCGGCCGTCGCGGCCGACGCCGTCGCCTTCTTCCGCGCCGAGTTGGGCGCCCCGCGACCGCGTTGAGCCCGACGGCCCGGTCCACCAGCCGCCGGGGCCGCCGCGGCAGCGTCAGCCGTCGGTCCTGGCGACGCCGATGGGGCAGGACTGGCCGGTGCCGCCGAGGCCGCAGTAGCCGTCGGGGTTCTTGTCCAGGTACTGCTGGTGGTAGGGCTCGGCGGGGTAGAACGGGCCGGCCGGGAGGATTTCGGTGGTGATGTCGGAGTAGCCGACGCGCTTGAGGACGGACTGGAAGTCGTCGCGGGTGGCGGTGGCGGCCTGGGCCTGGTCTGGGGAGTGGGTGTAGACGGCGGAGCGGTACTGGCTGCCGCGGTCGTTGCCCTGGCGGAAGCCCTGGGTCGGGTCGTGGGCCTCCCAGAAGACCTTGAGCAGGTCCTCGTACGTCACCAGCGCCGGGTCGAAGACCACGCGGACGGCCTCGGTGTGGCCGGTGGCGCCGCTGCACACCTCGTCGTAGGTCGGGTTGGGGGTCTGCCCGCCCTGGTAGCCGACCAGGGTCGTCCACACCCCGGGGACCTGCCAGAACTTGCGTTCGGCGCCCCAGAAGCAGCCGAGGCCGAAGTCCGCGACCTCCAGGTCCGCCGGGTACGGGCCCTGGAGCGGGTGGCCGAGGACGGTGTGCGCCGGCGGCACGCTGTAGTTGGGCGCGGCGCGGCCCGGGAGGGCCTCCTCGGCGGAGGGGAGGCGGTTCTTGAAGCTGTTCCCGAAGATCATGGTGCTGTCCGTCCTGGGGAGGGGCCGATGGCGGGCGTCTGGTTCAACGCTCGACGGCGGGCGGGGATTCCGGCGGGGTGCCCGGGGCGTCGGCGAGCAGCTGCCGCAGCGGCGCGGTGTCCGGCGGGGACGAGGTGGCGGCGTACAGCGCGGGGCCGAGGACGGCGTCCAGGGCGTCCGGGTCCGGGTCGAGCAGGCGGCCGTGCCGGGGGTCGAGCGTCCAGCGGGCACGGCCCCGGTCGACCAGGGCGTTCAGGACCAGCGCCCGCAGGCCCTGGGAGGCGGTGCTGAGGTTGAGCGAGCGGCCGACGGCCACCGGGACGGTGCGGGCGGCGCCGGTGCGCGGGATCCAGTCGGCGAGCTCCGCCCAGCGGTCCTCGTCGATGGCGTCCAGGATGGTCGGCAGGTCCGGGGCGCGGCGGCGCAGCACCGAGGCCACCGAGGTGAGCAGCCCGGCCGCCGCGGCGTCCAGCTCGGCCCGCCCGGCGATGGCGGCCAGGTCGTCCCAGGGCAGCTGCCGCTTCCCGGGGACCTCGGGGGCCGCCGCGACCACCTCCGCGAAGGTCCGCGACGGGTCGGCGACCAGCAGCTCGGCGGGCGACGAGGGCGACGAGGGCGACGCGGGCGAGGCAGGAGGAGAGGGGGACGCGGGAGCGGGCAGCTGCTCCAGGCGGCGGATCCGCTCGGCCAGCGGCGGGCGGGCGTCGTACCGGGCGATCCGCTCCCGGGGCGGGTCGCCCGCCAGCGCGGCCAGTTCCTCCTGGCCGACCGGGCCGCGGAGCCAGGCCCGGAAGGCCGGGACCACCTCGGCCGTGGGCGGGAAGGCGTCCTGCTCCCAGCCGATCAGGACGAACTCGTGCCAGTAGCGCTGCCGCAGCTCGCTCAGGGCGGGCGCCAGGCGCAGCGCGGCGATGGTGGTGTCCCGTCCGGCGACCCGGGCGGCGGCGCGGTCGGCGGTGAACTCCAGCCGCCGGGCGTCGGGCGCGCTCCAGCGCAGGCAGCCGCGGGCGTATCCGGCGTACATGCCGCCGAACCACTTGCGCGGGCCGGGTCCGGCCTCGGCGGTGTCGGCGTAGCGCTGGAGCACCAGCCGCAGCGCGTCGCGGTTGCGGCGGACCAGGGCGGGGAGGGGGGTGTCGGCGTCGGCGGCGGGGCCGAGCCGGTGCGCCAGCAGCGCGGTCAGCTCCGCCTCGGTCAGGCCGACCAGCAGCGGTACGCCGATGCTCAGCCGGTGGCGCGTCGGCAGCAGGCCCAGCAGCCGGGGGTTCTGCCAGGCGGCCAGACCGTCGTCGTCGGTGAGCCAGAGCGCGTGCGGGGCGCGGACGCCCACGCTGCGCGCGGTCTGCTCGACCAGCCGCCACAGCTGCGGCTGCTGCTGCCGGGAGACCCGCAGCCCCTCGGCCCGGTGGTTGGCTCCGCGCACCGCGTACAGGCCGTACAGCAGCACGCAGCCGACGATCGCGCTGATGCCCCAGACCTCGGCCGGGACCAGCTGGCTGTGGTTCCCGGCCGCGCCGATGATCGCCAGGTCCAGCCCGAGGACGCCTGCCAGCAGGGCCACGGTCAGCAGGTAGAAGCCGATGGGCGGGGCGAGGGCCCGCAGGCCGCGCAGGGCCGCGCGCGACACTGGGGTGCGGGCGGCGGCCGTCCGCGTGGGGCTCGTACGCATGGGGGTGACGCGCTCTCTGCGGTGGGGCGGGACGCTATGAAGCCTACTTTCCCGGGGCCGCCGGGGCCGCCGGGACGGTCGGGGCAGCCGGGGCCGCCGGGGTCCGGGGGGCACTGGAGTGGCGCTCGGCGGCGGCGCGGGCGGCGGCGGCGCGGGTCGAAAGGCGGGTGGGAAAACCCGTGCGGGGCGCGTCGTGCTTCGTGGCTGACGGATGGCCGCTCCGGCTACTCTCGGGACACATGAGCAGCAGTGAGCAGCACTACGCCTTCGAGACCTTGGCCATCCACGCGGGTCAGGAGGCCGATCCGCAGACCGGTGCCGTGGTTACCCCCATTTACCAGGTCTCCACCTACAAGCAGGACGGCGTCGGCGGCCTACGAGGCGGCTACGAGTACAGCCGTTCCGCCAACCCCACCCGTACCGCGCTGGAGCAGAACCTCGCGGCGCTCGACGGCGGACGCCGGGGCCTCGCCTTCGCGTCCGGCCTCGCGGCCGAGGACTGCCTCCTGCGGACGGTCACCAAGCCCGGCGACCACATCGTCATCCCGAACGACGCCTACGGCGGCACCTTCCGCCTGTTCGCGAAGGTGCTGTCGCGCTGGGGGGTGGAGTGGTCCGTCGCGAACACCCACGACCCGGAGTCGGTGCGGGCCGCCATCCGGCCGACCACCAAGGTGGTCTGGGTGGAGACGCCGAGCAACCCGCTGCTCGGGATCACCGACGTCGCCACGGTCGCGCAGATCGCGCGGGAAGCGGGGGCGCTGCTGGTGGTCGACAACACCTTCGCCAGCCCCTACCTGCAGCAGCCGCTGGCGCTGGGCGCGGACGTCATCGTCTACTCCACCACCAAGTACATGGGCGGCCACTCGGACGTCGTCGGCGGCGCGCTGGTGACCGGCAACACCGAACTGGGCGAGGAGCTCGCCTACCACCAGAACGCGATGGGCGCGGTCGCGGGCCCGTTCGACTCCTGGCTGGTGATGCGCGGCATCAAGACCCTGGGCGTGCGGATGGACCGGCACAGCGAGAACGCCGCCCGGGTGGCGGAGTTCCTGGTCGGCCACCCGAAGGTGGCCGAGGTGCTGTACCCGGGCCTGCCCTCGCACAAGGGGCACGACATCGCGGTGAAGCAGATGAAGTCCTTCGGCGGGATGGTCTCCTTCCGGCACAAGGGCGGTGAGGAGGCGGCGGTCCAGGTGTGCGACCGGGCACGGCTGTTCACCCTGGGCGAGTCGCTGGGCGGGGTGGAGTCGCTGATCGAGCACCCGGGCCGGATGACCCACGCCTCGGCCGCCGGTTCGGCGTTGGAGGTCCCGGCGGACCTGATCCGGCTGTCGGTCGGCATCGAGTCCGTCGACGACCTGCTGACGGACCTCGGCGAAGCGCTCAAGTAGGCCTCGGTACAGGATGGCTGACTGGCCGTCAGTGAACAGCTGACGGCTGGTCAGTCACGGGTTGACGCTGAGTCAGCCCTCAAGTCCGATGCCGGGGTTGAACGCCCGCATCGACTGGTTGAACCTGGTCAGCAGGGTGGCGAACCGCTCCCGGTCCTCCGGGCTCCAGTCGGCGAGCAGTTCCCGCATCAGCGCCTGGCGGCCGGCCCGCACCTGGTGCAGCCGCCGCAGGCCGACCTCGGACAGCGCGAGCAGCACCGCCCGGCCGTCGTTGGGGTTGGGCACCCGGTCCACCAGGCCGCTCTCCACCAGTGGCGCGACCTGCCGGGTGACCGTGGACGAGTCGATCCCCATCGCCAGCGCGAGTGCCTTGACCCCCACCGGGCCCTCCCGCTCCAGCCGGTTCAGCAGCAGGTAGGCGGCACGGTCGATCGACTGCTGCTGATCGGCGACACCGCCCATGCGGACCCGCTCCGCCCGCCGGGCGAAGAGGGCGGTCTGGTACTGAAGCTGTTCATAGACCTGTTCGGCCTGCTCGGTCTGTTCGCCGCTGTCATCAGTGGTCATGGCTGTCGCGATCTTTCTCCCGTGAGCTGTTCCGAGAGTATCCACGGAAAGCCCTAGGCTGAACCCCATGAGCTCCTGGCCGATCACCCTGGACGACGTACGCGGTGCCCACAAGATGCTCTCCGGCGTAGCCCGGGTCACTCCGATGGAGGGCAGCCGGTACCTGTCCTCGCTGATCGGCGCGCCGGTCCACCTCAAGTGCGAGAACCTCCAGCGGACCGGCTCGTTCAAGCTGCGCGGCGCGTACGTGCGGATCGCCGGGCTGAGCCCGGTCGAGCGCGCGGCCGGGGTGGTCGCCGCG
This sequence comes from Streptacidiphilus sp. P02-A3a, assembly GCF_014084105.1. Lineage (GTDB taxonomy): Bacteria > Actinomycetota > Actinomycetes > Streptomycetales > Streptomycetaceae > Streptacidiphilus. Next base: position 1,013,323 of record NZ_CP048289.1, read on the forward strand.
AGCGCCGGGAACCACGCGCAGGGCGTCGCGCTGGCGGCGACCACCCTCGGAGTGCGCTCCACCGTCTTCATGCCGATCGCCGCGCCGCTGCCCAAGGTCGCCGCGACCCGGGACTACGGCGCGGAGGTCCGGCTGCACGGGGAGAACTTCGACGCGACGCTGGAGGCCGCGCTCGACTACGCGGACGCCACCGGCGCGGTGGTGATCCACCCGTTCGACCACGAGGACGTCGTCGCCGGGCAGGGCACGGTGGGCCTGGAGATCCTGGAGCAGTGCCCCGAGGTGCGGACGATCCTGGTCGGCGTCGGCGGTGGCGGGCTGCTCGCCGGGATCGCCAGCGCGGTCAAGCAGCTGCGCCCGGACGTGAAGGTGATCGGCGTGCAGGCGGCGGGCGCCGCCGCGTACCCGCCGTCGCTGCGCGCCGGGCGCCCGGTCACCCTGGACGGCTTCTCCACCATGGCGGACGGCATCCAGGTGGGCCGTCCGGGTGATATCCCGTTCGAGATCATCAACCGGCTCGCGGACGGCGTGCTGACCGTCAGTGAGACCTCGCTCGCCCGGGCGCTGCTGATCTGCCTGGAACGCTGCAAGCTCGTGGTCGAACCGGCGGGCGCGAGCACCGTCGCGGCGCTGCTGGAGCACGGCGCGGAGCTGGAGGGCCCGCTGGTGGCGGTGCTGTCCGGCGGGAACATCGACCCGCTGCTGATGCAGCGGGTGCTGCGGCACGGGATGGTCGCGGCCGGGCGGTACTTCTCGCTGCGGCTGCGGATCACCGACCGCCCGGGTGCTCTGGCGAATCTGCTGAACGTGCTCACCCGAGCCGATACCAATGTTGTGGATATTGCCCACGTGCGCACTGATCCCAAGCTCGACCTGGGAGAAGCCGAGGTGGACCTTCATCTGGAAACCAAGGGTCCCGAGCACTGCGCCGCCGTATTGTCCGAGCTGCGCGAGTCCGGCTACACGATCCTGAACCAGGGCTGACGAGTCGATTCGGGCGTGCTCGGCCTGTCGGCTCGCGTTCCCGCCGGGTCACGACCAGGCTGGAGTACCAGCAGGCTGGAGCACCCGCAGCAACGATCCAGGTATCAGCAACGATCCAGGGAGAGCCGCAGATGGCAGAGGCTGCCATAACCGCTGAGGGTCTGGTGAAGACCTTCGGCGACGTACGTGCCCTCGACGGCGTCGACCTCGAAGTACCCGAGGGCACTGTCCTCGGCCTGCTCGGGCCCAACGGCGCAGGCAAGACCACCACCGTGCGCGTCCTCACCACCCTGCTCCGCCCCGACTCGGGGCGAGCCGTGGTGGCCGGTGTGGACGTCCTGAAGAATCCGAACCAGGTCCGGAGCCTGATCGGGCTCTCCGGCCAGTACGCCGCCGTGGACGAGTACCTCACCGGCCGCGAGAACCTGCAGATGGTCGGCGAGCTCTACCAGATGAGCGCGCGCGCCGCGAAGGCGCGGGCGCTGGAGCTGCTGGAGTGGTTCAACCTCTCCGAGGCCGCCAACCGCACCGCGAAGACCTACTCCGGCGGCATGCGCCGTCGGCTCGACCTCGCCGCCGCGCTGGTGGTCAGGCCGCCGGTGATGTTCCTGGACGAACCCACCACCGGGCTCGACCCGCGCAACCGGATGGCGCTGTGGGAGGTCATCGAGACCCTGGTCGAGCAGGGCACCACGCTCCTGCTGACCACCCAGTACCTGGAGGAGGCCGACCGCCTCGCCCACGACATCGCGGTGGTCGACCACGGCAAGGTGATCGCCCGGGGCACCGCCGACCAGCTCAAGGCCCAGATCGGTGGCGAGCGGGTGGAGGTCGTGGTGCAGAGCGCACTCGACCTGAGCGAGGCCGTGGCCGCGCTCACCCCCTACGCCAAGGGGGATCCGACCGTCGAGCAGCACACCCGCCGGATCACCGTCCCGGTCAGCGGCGGCGCGCGGGTGCTCGCGGACGTCATCCGCGAGCTGGACTCGCGCAGCATCGTGATCCACGACATCGGGTTGCGCCGCCCCACCCTCGACGACGTGTTCCTCGCCCTCACCGGGCACGCGACCGAGGCCGACGACGGCGAACCGGACGGCACCGACGGGGAAGCCCCGCAGCAAAGCCCGGACGACAGCGACAGCGCGGCCTCCGGTGCCGCCGAGACCAGAGGGGAGTCCTGATGGCAGTGACCACCGGTGCGATCGGCGGCGCCGTCCCCACCCAGCGCGGCGGCGTGTTGCAGATCCTGCGGGACTCCCGGGTGGTTGCCAAGCGCAACTTGCGCCGAATGACCCGGATTCCCGAGATCGTGGTGTTCGGGATGATGCAGCCGGTGATGTTCGTCCTGCTGTTCACGTACGTCATGGGCGGCGCGATCAAGGTCCCCGGGAGCAACGACCCGAACGCCTACAAGCAGTACCTGATGGCGGGCATCTTCGCGCAGACGGTGACCTTCGCCGTCGCCGGAGCCTCGGCCGGTATCGCCGAGGACATGACCAAGGGCCTGGTCGACCGCTTCCGCTCGCTGCCGATGGCCCGCTCGGCGGTCCTGGTCGGCCGGACGATGGCCGACCTGGTGCAGACCGCGCTGACGCTGGTGGTGCTGGGCCTGGTGGCCTTCGCCATCGGCTGGCGGATCCACAAGAGCGTGCTGGAGGCGTTCTGCGGGTTCCTGCTGCTGCTCCTGCTCGGCTACGCCTTCTCCTGGATCGGCGCGCTGATCGGCCTGTCGGTGCGCAGCCCGGAGGCCGCCACCTCGGCCGGACTGGTCTGGCTGTTCCCGCTGACCTTCATCTCCAACGCGTTCGTCCCGGTCAGCACCATGCCCGGGTGGCTGCAGGCGGTCGCCTACTGGAACCCGTTCAGCGCGACCGTGCAGGCGGTGCGTGACCTGTTCGGCAACCTGCCGCCGGGCCCCGGCCCGACCCAGTGGCCGATGCAGCACGCGATCGGGGTGTCGATCGGCTGGTCGGTGCTGATCACGCTGCTGTTCTCGTGGCTGTCGGTGCGCAAGTACCGGTCCGCGGCTGGCTGACCGCGCCGCGGCGCGCGGCCGCCCCCGCGGGGTCAACCGCCCTCGCGGACCAGCGCGGGGTCCGCCGCCCCGGCGGGGTCGGACGCCGGGAGGCCCGCCTGCGCCTGCTCGGCCTCCGGGCCGGTGGGCGCGGCACCGGCTGCCGGGCGCGCGCGGTCGCGGAACCGGTCGCGGAACCGGTCGCGGAACCGGTCGCGGAACCGGTCGCGGAACCGGTCGCGGAAGCCGGTGAGCAGGCGGCCGACCGCCAGCCAGAACGGGTCCGGCAGGAACACCGAGTCCCCGATGATCATCGCGGCGGAGAACACCGGCAGGCCCATCAGCAGCGCGATGCCCAGGTGCATCGCCAGCAGCAGGACCAGCAGCACGTACTTCAGGCGCTTGCTGAAGACGGCGAACGGAAAGCCGAGCTGGACGAAGACGGTGAGGTACGCGATCAGGCAGATCTCGACCGAGTTGCCGGTGGCCAGGTCGGACAGGCCCGGCCAGACCCGGAACCAGTCCACGTGCATCGTGTAGTAGAGCGCGGTGCCGTTCTGCCAGGTGCCGCCCTGCACCTTCCAGAGCGCGGCGGCCCCGTAGATCACGCACATCTGGCAGCCGACGACCAGCACGGCCGCGTTGTGCACCAGGGTGACCGCCCGCCGGCGCAGTTCGGCCAGTTCGGCCCGCACCGTCCCGGTCGGCGGGCGGCGCGGGGTGCCGCGCCGGGCGCGGCGTCGGCGGTCCAGCGAGAGGCGCTGCCCGCAGGCGGTGAAGACCAGGTAGATGGACATCAGTTGGAGGACGCTGTCGCCGCCGTCGCCCAGGAACACGTCCCGGGCGGTGAACGAGGTGACCACCAGCATGAACCCGACCGAGGTGAAACGGGTCCACAGGCCGGCGGCCATGGCCGCGCAGATCGCCAGGGCCAGCGCGTAGCTGAGTTCGAACCGGGTGTCGTTGCCGGTCGCCAGCAGCAGGTTCCAGGACCTGACCCAGCCGTACCAGTCGGCCGCGTGGGCGTACTGCCGTGCCAGTGCCGGGGTCCACGCCGCGTCGGGCCCCCACAGCTGCTCACGGTTGGGGAACTCCCGCAGCAGGAAGGCCAGATAGGTGAGCGCGTAGCCGATCCGCAGGACCGCGCTCCCGTACAGCGCGATCGGACGGGTGGTCAGCGACTCGTACCTCCCGGCCACCCGGGCGGTGATGGTGGAGATCATTTCGCGCTGCCCTCCTGACTGCGCAGCGTCCACCAGGGCAGGGTCTGGGGGGCGTCCGCGACGGGGGCCGCGTGGCCCGGTGGCTCCAGCGGTGTGTTCGTCACCCGGAGCTGGACGCCGGAGAACGGTCCGGGCCCCGTGCCCGGGACGCGCTGGAGCACGATGTTCACCAGGTACTGCTGGAGCATCAGTTGCAGCGAACTACCCGGCTGGCTGCCGGTGTAGGAGTTCCAGGCCATGCGCAGCTCGTTCTCGTTGGCGTGGCTGGGCATCGGGTCGTGCCGCACCGCCGCGTAGTCGATGGCGGTGAGGTCGACCCAGGGGCTGACGGCGCCGTCGGCGGAGCGGACCCGCGCGGAGATGTCGGTGTTCGTGGACTGCGGATCGGGAGCGAAGAGCTTCCAGTTCTGTGCCAGCCAGGGCTGGGTCCACCATCTCAGCTCGGTCGCGTAGCGCTGCGAGACGGTGTTGGGTGGCGCCGCGTCGAAGAAGATCGCGGTCAGATGGACGGCGGTGACGGCCGAGACCAGCAGCGCGACCACCGCGAGTACCGCCTTGGACCAGCGGGAGAGCCGGACCGGCTCCGGCCGGTCAGGTTCCGTCGGGTCAGGCTGCTCCGCCTCGCCGTACGACATCGCGAATCCCCTCGGTGACTGGCCGACTGGCCCCGCGGTGGCAACCGCCGCGGTGGCCGACCCGGCTCGGGTCGAGCGGCGGGGGCCGGGGCACGCCCCGGTCAACCGGGACTTCCCGGCCCCCGCCTTCGGATCTTCAGACCTTCGGATCAGACCGCGGCGGATTCCGGCTGGGTCCGCTCACACCTCACCGACCGGTGCCGACGCGGTTCACTCGCCGTCGTCCTCGTCGTCGCCGCTGCTGTCGTCGTCGCTGCACACGGGGGGCCTGTTCGCCGGGGCGATGGCCTGGACCAGGACATGGGACGAGCTCGACGCCAGGCTGTTGTACTGTGCGGCGGCGCCGTGCGCCGCGATGACGGCGTCGCAACCCCCGCCACCGCCCGAGTCGCCCCCGTCGCCCGAGTCCCCGGCGTCGGCGGAGCCGTCGTCGTCGCTGCTGTCGTCGGCGGTCGCGGTCGTGCTGTCGTCGCTGTCGTCGTCATCGTCGACGACGGTGGTGCCGCCGTCGTCACCCCCGTCGACGTAGTCGAGGAGTTCGAAGATGTCCCCCAGTTCGTCGAGGATGTAGTCCCAGATGTCATCGATCACGTCGGTGATGTTGAAGCTGAAGACGCCCTTGACGCCGACGTTTCCGGTGAAGCCCACGGCCCCCTCATCGGCGATGGTGCTGACGGAGAAGGCCGATGACCCGTCCGAACTGATGGTCAGCGTGCGGCCCTCGACGGTGGCCCCGATCGTTCCGCTGAACGTGCCGTTGTTCCAGGAGTAGTCTCCTCCCGCGTTCACGGTGACCACCGAGCCCGCGCTGAGGCTCGCGTTGACGTAGTCGTAGAGGCCCGGCTCAGGGGTGGTGCCGGAGTACGCGCCCACGACGCCCTCACCGCCGACGCCCACGCCGACGCCGATCGCGACGGTCAACTGGCCGGTGCTGGGGTTGAACCAGAACTCGATGCCGCCCCCGGGACCGTCGTAGAAGCTGAAGCCGCCGCGGATCCCGACCGCCGGGGCGGAGCCCCCGGAGCCACCGCTCGTGGTGGTTCCCGCCGGCTGTACCGCCCCGAGGGCGACCAGGTGGTTCTGCGCCACGGGGACGACCTGGGCCACCGGCCGGGTGTGGGCGGACGCGCTGGGGACCCCGCCGTGCAGGCACACGGCGGTGAGTACCGCCGCGGCGGTGGCCCCGGCCGGCCAGCGCCAGACGCGGGACCAGGTGGTGGCCCTTGCCTTGGCACCGGCCTTGGCACCGGCCTTGGCACCGGCCTTGGGACCGGATAACGAAGCCGGGACGTAGCCCGGCTCGTCGGAGTGCTGTTCCATGTCTCTCCTTCAGGCTTACTGCGGAAGCTAGGAGCAGGGAAAATAGAGCAGCAGAGGGAAGAGACGGGCGTGCTTGCGCTCCAGCACGGTGGCCCCGGATGACGTCGTGGCAGAGCTCAGCCTCGGCTAGCGCGGACCGATCCCCACCCGACCCCCCGCCGACTCCCCGGTGATCGCAGGGAGAGACGGTCCTGGACTCCACACGCGTTGGCGGGCAACCGGCCTCGCCCTACGGCTGGTATGACTTTGGCAGTACACGTACAGCCGACGCAAGGGGGCACCGCTGCCACCGGGTCGCCAAATCCCGCCAATTGCAAGGGAGTTGGCGCAATCGTGGGTGGCCGGTCGGACCGCCCGGCCGCCAAGTGGGCCGCTACCTCCCCTGTGGGCGAAGGGAGTTGAGGGACCTCGGTTGCGAAACGGTGACATGGCCAAGATCAGTTGACGACGATCCTACGTAATGCTTCTCATGTCGCCACGAGAACCGAGTACGAGTCCCGGGGTGATCGACACATCCCACGTGCACACCACGGAACCCAAGAATCCTGAGGCCTGATCATGTCCATCCGCGCCCGCATCGCCGCCGCCGTCGCCGTCGCCGCCACCCTCACCGCGATGGCCCCGGTCGCCGCCTTCGCCGCCACCCCGGCGACCCGGCCCGCGGTCACGTACAGCCTCGGTGCCCCCAGCTCGAACGCCCCGCTGACCCCCGGCGGCAAGGCGGAGACCTTCGTCCTCACCGCGACCAACACCACCGGCAAGGCGCAGGGGTTCGAGCCCACGTTCGCTGCCTTCGGGCAGGGCCCGGTCGGTCTGCTCCGCTCCGACGTCGAGCTCAGCGCGGTCCCGCTGCACGCCCCGGCCAGCACGGTCAGCTACGGCGTCCAGCACGAGTCGCTGTTCGGCGGCCTCTCGCCCAAGGGCGGCACGCTGTACCGCTCCGAGTTCACGATCCCGGCCCACGCCACCTACACCTGGAAGTTCTCGATCGCGGCCGGTCGCACCTGGCAGGCCAACGACAGCGACATCGCGTTCTCGCTGATGGACAACAGCAACCCGGACTCGGCGATCAACGCCCTGCGCACCTTCAAGGTCGGCGGCGCGAACACCGGCGGCCCGGTGAACCTCGCGTACAGCGGCCACAAGCTGGTCCTGGACAGGTTCGAGAACGTCGACATCACCCTCACCAACCACAGCGGGGCGCGGCTCAACCTGCCGGTCACCAACTCGCTCAACTTCACCGCCTTCACCGAGGCCAAGAACGTCGTCAAGCCCGCGGCCAAGACCGCCGAGTTCCAGCTGCTGGAGAACGGCCACTGGGTCACCCTCGGCAAGGACCTCGTCCTCCCGAAGCTGACGGGCCTGGCCAACGGAGCCTCGGAGACGTACCAGCTGCGGGTGCGCCTGATCGGCTACGAGACCAGCATCAAGGGCGGGACCACCGAGTTCACCATCGGCGACATCGCCTGGACCCCGGGCCGCGGCGCCGTCGCCCGCGGCAGCGAGGCCCTCACCCTCGCGAAGAGCTGATCGTCCTCGGCAACCCCGAAACGGCCGGGCCTCCTTGAGGCCCGGCCGTTTCGTCCGCCGGGCGGGGCGCGTCAGCCCTGGTGCGGCTTCGCGGAGATGATCTTCACCGAGGCCTTGCGGCCGTTCGGCAGTTCGTAGCTGGCGGTCTCGCCGACCTTGTGCGAGTCGATCGCCCGGCCCAGCGGGGACTGCGGGGAGTAGGTCTCCAGGTCGTCGGAGGTCGCCTCCCGGGAGCCCAGCAGGAAGGTGGTGGTGTCGTCCTCGTCGCCGTCCCAGGCGATGGTGACCACCATGCCGGGACCCACCACGCCGTTGTCGGCGGGGGCGGCGCCCACCTGGGCGCGCTCCAGGAGCTGGTTCAGCTGGCGGATGCGCAGCTCCATCTTGCCCTGCTCCTCACGGGCCGCGTGGTACCCGGCGTTCTCCTTGAGATCGCCTTCCTCGCGGGCCGCCTCGATCTTCTGGGTGATCTCGGCGCGTGCAGGACCCGACAGGTGCTCCAGCTCGGCCCGGAGCTGGTCGTACGCCTCCTGGGTGAGCCAGGTGACGTTTTCGCTGGTCTGGGTCACAGGTGCTCCTCGTAGGTACATGGAAAGAGGGTGGTTACAAATCAACGCCCGCATCCGGGGTGATCTGTTCCCCGGAAGGGGCGAAACCACGAGTCTAACAATGTCCGGCCGTCCGATGGGAGTGCCCACGCACGAGGAGGAGCCAGGTGGGAATCACTGGGATGACTGTGGCGCGGGTGGTCAGGAGGAGCAGCTGACCAGTTCGCCGGTGGTGCCCAGGCCGCTGGTCTTCAGGTCGACGATGGTGTCGTAGGTGCTGTCGGCCTTGGGGATGGCCACGGTGACCCGGCCCACCTCGTTGCCGTTGGCGTCCCGCGAGCGCACCGTGCAGTTGCCGGCGCTGCCCGCCGACTTGGTCACCTGGAGGTGTATCAGCACCTTCGAGGAGGAGACCACCTGGAACGCCTCCACCTCGCCGTTGACCGAGGACTGCAGGACGTAGGCCGTCGAGAGACCGGCGACCAGCAGCACGGCCAGCGCGGAGACCACCTGGTACCAGCGCTTCATCCGCCGGTCGGCCGCCGCCGGGTCGGCGCCGTAGCGCCCGGTGGGGGGCGTCAGTGGAACTGCGCCCGGGGTCGTAGTGCTCATAGGACTTAAGCCTCCTTCGCGGGGACCGCGAAATATCCGCGGGGCTCCGTCCGTCACTATAGAAGGAGGCAATACCGACGAAGGGCTTTGGGGCGTTGACTGAGCAGTTGCGACTGATGGCGGTACACGCGCACCCGGACGACGAGTCCAGCAAGGGCGCGGCGACCATGGCCTCGTACGCGGCGCGTGGCGTCGATGTCATGGTGGCGACGTGCACGGGGGGAGAGCGCGGCTCGATCCTCAACCCGAAGCTCCAGGGCGACCCGTGGATCGAGGCGAACATCCACGAGGTGCGGGCCAAGGAGATGGAGGCGGCCCGCGAGATCCTGGGCGTACGGCAGGCATGGCTGGGCTTCGTCGACTCCGGGTTGCCCGAGGGGGACCCGCTGCCGCCGCTGCCGGAGGGCTGCTTCGCCCTCCAGCCGGTGGAGGTGGCGACCGGGGCCCTGGTGCGGCTGATCCGCGAGTTCCGGCCGCATGTGATCACCACCTACGACGAGAACGGGGGCTATCCGCACCCGGACCACATCATGACCCACACCATCTCGATGGCGGCCTTCGACGCCGCCGGCGACCCGGACGCCTTCCCGGAGGCGGGCGAGCCGTGGCAGCCGCTGAAGCTGTACTACAACCACGGCTTCTCGCTGGACCGGATCAGGGCCCTTGACGTGGCCATGGAGGCCCGGGGCCTGGAGTCGCCGTACAAGGAGTGGATCGCCCGCTGGGAGCGGGGCGACCGCAAGCCGCGGGAGATCACCACCAAGGTGCCCTGCGGCGACTTCTTCGAGGTCCGTGACCGGGCGCTGCTGGCACACGCCACGCAGATCGACCCGGACGGGCCGTGGTTCCGGATCCCGCTGGAGATCCAGCGGGAGGTCTGGCCGACCGAGGACTACGAACTGGCCCGCTCCCTGGTGGACACCACCCTGCCCGAGGACGACCTGTTCGCGGGCGTGACAGCCGACATCGTCCCGGCCTGAGCCCGGCCGGGGGCACTGTTCCCGCCCGCGCCGACCCCGGGTCGGGGCGGGCGGGGAACAGCGGCCGGTCGGCTGGGGGTCGGCGGCCGGTCGGCTGGCGGTCGGCTGGAGGTTGGCTGGGGGTTTGCCGGACACACCCACCCCGGTACCGGAGCCTGCGGGCGGTAGGGGGACGATAGGGGCATGACCGAGACCCTGTACCACCCTGCCCTCACCACGCTCGCCCTGGATGACAACAAGGTCACCCCGGGCGTCCTGGGCTTCATCGTCTTCGCCGTGCTCGGCGTCGGCACCTGGTGGATCCTCAAGGCGATGAACCGCTCCCTGGGGCGCGTGAACTTCGTGGAGGAGCCGGAGGAGCCCACCGAGAAGTAGTTTGCGCTCCTCTGCGCCCCTCACGCTATTGCACATCAGTTGCAACTGCATATCCCCACCCTCTAACGTTGCCGCGACGGGACGGGACAGCAGGAGGGGTATGCCATGGCGGGCAGAGTCGCACGAATACGCGGCGCGCTGAGTCGGCGCGAGTGGGCCCGGATGGGCGGCATGGCCGCCTTCATCGTCGCGCTCCACGTCGCGGGCTTCTACACGCTGCTCGCCATCGTCAGCCCCGCCCACTACCACGTGGGCGGCCAGGTCTTCGGTGTCGGCATGGGCGTCACCGCGTACACCCTCGGCATGCGCCACGCCTTCGACGCCGACCACATCGCGGCCATCGACAACACCACCCGCAAGCTGATGGCCGACAAGCAGCGCCCGCTGTCGGTCGGGTTCTGGTTCTCCCTCGGTCACTCCTCGGTGGTCTTCGGGCTGTGCGTGCTGCTGTCCCTCGGCGTCCGCGCCCTCGCCGGGCAGGTGGAGAACGGGTCCTCGACGCTCCAGCACTACACCGGGATCATCGGCACCAGCGTCTCCGGCGCCTTCCTGATGATCATCGCGGTACTGAACACCGTCGTCCTGCTGGGCGTGGTCCGGGTGTTCCGCAAGATGCGCACCGGTGACTTCGACGAGGCCGAGCTGGAAGCGCACCTCGACAACCGGGGCCTGGTCAACCGCATCCTCCGGCCGATCATGAAGACCATCACCAAGCCCTGGCAGATGTACCTGGTGGGCCTGCTGTTCGGGCTGGGCTTCGACACCGCGACCGAGGTCTCGCTGCTGGTCCTCGCGGGCGGCGCGTCCGCGTTCGCGCTGCCCTGGTACGCCATCCTGTGCCTGCCGGTGCTGTTCGCGGCCGGGATGTCGCTGCTGGACACCATCGACGGCTCGTTCATGAACTTCGCCTACGACTGGGCCTTCTCCAAGCCGGTCCGCAAGGTCTACTACAACATCACCATCACCGCGCTCAGCGTCGCGGTCGCGGTGCTGATCGGCGGGGTGGAGCTGCTCGGGCTGCTCGCCCAGCAGCTGAACATCACCACCGGCGTGCTCGGCTGGGTCGCCGGGATCGACCTCAACAACGTCGGCTTCGTGATCGTCGGGCTGTTCGTGGTGACCTGGGTCGGGGCGCTGCTGTTCTGGCGCTTCGGCAACGTCGAGGAGAAGTGGTCCCAGGGGCTGCGCGAGGCCGAGGCCTCCTCCTGAGCGCTGAACCCCCTGGGGGCAGGGGAGAACCAGGCGCGATCGTGGTCCCGCCGACCGCCGTGGGCGGGTCCACGACCGTCCTGGTTGCCTCCGGTCCACCGGTCCCCGGAGCGGTGCGCCCCCCTGAAGCGCACCGTCCCGGGCACCAGTGGGCCGGACCTGGCCCATCCTCACGGACCCGCGTCTCACACGCATAAGATCGCCGCAACAGGGGCCCGCCCCCGGCTCAGTCCGTCGGCGCGGGCCGTTCGGTGACGGTCGCGGCGAGGCTGGCCGCCACCACGCAGGCGAGGCCGATCAGCTGCACCGGCACCAGCTTCTGCCCCAGCACCAGGAAGCCGATCAGCACCGCCACCCCCGGCTCCAGGCTGGTGAGCACGCCGTAGACCCGCCCTGACAGCCGCCGCAGCGCGGTCATCTCCAGCATGTAGGTGGCGACCGGGAACAGCAGGGCCACGCCCAGCCCCTGGGCCAGCAGCTGCCAGGGCCGGTCCGAGTGCTGGAGGCCGTGCCAGGCGCTCGGGCCGCCCACCGGCAGCACCGCCAGGGCCGCCACACTGATCGACACCGCCAGTCCCTGGAAGCCCTCGAAGGCCTGCCCGACCGCCTTGGTGAAGATGATGTACACCGCCCAGCACAGCGCCGCCGCCGCCGCGAACAGCAGCCCCAGCCGGTTGAGGTGGCTGCTGCCGTGCAGTCCGCCGCCCGCCAGGCAGAGCAGCACCACGCCCAGTCCGGCCAGCGCCGCCCAGCCCGCGTGCGCCAGTCGGCGGGAGGAGGCCAGGGCCACCCCGAGCGGTCCCAGGAACTCGATGGTCGAGGTGACGCCCATCGGGATCCGCTGGATCGACGCCGCGAACAGCAGCGTCATGCCGCCGGAGGCGATGCCCAGCAGCGCCACCGTGAGCAGCTGCCGGGGGGTCTTCCCGGCCAGGCTCGGCCGCGCCAGCGCCAGCAGCAGCACCGCCGCGATCACCAGTCGCAGTGAGGTGGCTCCGGACACGCCGAGCGGTCCGAACAGCGAGGTGGAGTAGGCCACCCCGAGCTGCACCGTGAACATGGCGCAGATGGTGAGCAGCGGCGCCGGGATCCGGTCGGACAGCCGGGCGGGCGGCGCCGCCGTTACGGCCGCCGGACGCGCCGGGGCGTCGGCGGCGGTGCCGGGGGAGTCACCGCCCTGGTTCAGCGTCCCGCTCATGACCGTCCCCTCTTCGTGGCCGACTCGCGGCCTCATCGTGGCTTGCCCGTGGTCGTGCTCATGGCAGTCGATTCAGAGTGCACGAACGACGGTGGTCCGGTCCACCCCGGACCGTCCGCCAGGCAGCCCGTGGGCGTCGCACCGGCCGTGCATAGGATCGTCCTGCTCGGCTGGTCGGCGGCCGGCCGGTCGAAGGGGGAGGACGTCGTGCGGTTCAACCTGCTGGGCCCGCTGACCGTGGACACCCCGGCGGAGCGGATCGTGCTGCGGGCGGGCATCCCGCGCAGCCTGCTGCTGCTCCTGCTGCTGCACGCGAACACGGTCGTGTCCGGCGGACGGCTGGCCGAACTGCTGTGGGGGAACGAGCAGCCGACGGTCGCGGCGGCGGGGCTGCGCAACCACGTCTCGCGGCTGCGCCGCCAACTCGGCCCGGAGGCCGGAGCGCGGATCCGCACGGTCGCCCCGGGCTACCTGGTCGAGGTGGACGAGGGCGAACTCGACGCGCGGGTCTTCACCGACGCCTGCCGCCGGGGCCGCCGACTGCTCCAGCGCGGCGACCTCGCCGACGCCACCGAGACGCTGTCCGACGCGCTGCTGCTGTGGCGCGGCGAGCCGGGTGCCGACCTGCCGCCCGGCGCGGACGTCCAGGCCCAGCTCCAACAGCTCGGCGAGACCAGGCTGCTGGCGCTGGAGGGCCGCGTCGAGGCGGAGCTGCGCCTGGGCGGCCACCGTGAACTGGTCCCCGAACTACGGGCGCTGGTCGAGGCGCAGCCGCTGCGGGAGTCGCTGCACGGACAGCTGATGCTCGCCCTGTACCAGGCCGGACGCCAGGCCGAGGCGCTGGACGTCTACCGGGAGCTGCGGCGGACCCTGATCAGGGAGGTCGGGGTCGAGCCCTCCGCCCCGGTCCGGGAACTGCACCGCCGGATCCTCGGCGCCGACCCCACCCTGCCCGGCTCTGACCGGGTCGCCGCCGTCACCGGGAGCGGCCCGGGACACTCCGGCAGGCCCGCCCAACTCCCGGCCGACACCAGGGCGTTCACCGGACGCGGGCGGGAGGTCGAGGCGCTGGTGGCGCTGGCCCCGAAGGCGCCGCGCGGCGGCGGGCCGGGCACGGTGGTGATCGCCGCCGTCGACGGGATGGCGGGCATCGGCAAGTCCGCGCTGGCGATCCACGCCGCGCACCGGCTGCGCGCCCGCTTCCCCGACGGGCAGCTCTTCATCGACCTGCACGGGCACACCCCGGGCATCGCCCCGCTCGCCCCCGAGGACGCGCTGGACTGGTTCCTGCGCTCCCTCGGCGTGCCGCCGCAGCTCATCCCGCAGAGCCTGCACGAGAAGGCGGCGTGCTACCGCGACCGGCTGGCCGACACCCGCACCCTGATCGTGCTGGACAACGCCGCCGGGGTCGCCCAGGTCCGCCCGCTGCTCCCGGCCACCCCGGGCTGCATGGTCCTGGTCACCAGCCGCAGGCGGCTCACCGGCCTGGACGACGCGCACGCGCTGGCGCTGGACCTGCTGAGCCACGCCGAGGCGGTCGCCCTGCTGCGCAGCGTCGCCGGACCGGACCGGCTGCCCGGCGACGACCCCGCGACCGCCGAGCTGATCGCCCTGTGCGGCCACATACCGCTGGCGCTGCGGGTCACCGGCGCCCGGCTGCGCCACCACCCGGCGCTGCGGCTGGAGCACATCGTCGAGCAACTGCGGTACGAGCGCGGCCGGTTGGACTACCTCCAGGACGAGGACCGCGACCTCACCGCGGTCTTCGACTCCTCCTACGCCGCGCTGCCGCCCGCCGAGCAGCGGCTGTTCGGCCGGCTGGCCCTGGTCCCCGGCCCGGACGTGGACACGGGCGCCGCCGCCGGTCTCACCGGCACCGACCGGCGGACCGTCGAGCGGCTGCTCGAATCCCTGCTGGACCACAACCTGCTCGCCCAGCACACCCCCGGCCGCTACCGCTTCCACGACCTGGTCCGGCTCTACGCCAGGACCCTGAGCGACGTCGAACCCGCCGCCGAACGCGACACCGCCCGCGACCGCCTGCTCGACTACTACCTGCACACCGCCCAGGCCGGTGACCGGCACCTGCTCCGGTTCACCCGCCCCGGCCGGACCCCGGCCGCGGCCGTGTCCCCGGCCGCGCCCCGGCTGGACAACCGGGCCGCCGCCCTGGCCTGGATGCGCGCCGAGCGCCACAACCTGCTCGCCGCCGCGCAGGTCATGACCGAGACCGATCCGCCGCGCGCGATGGCGCTCATCGCGGCCCTGGACTCCTTCCTGCAACAGCAGGGCCCCTGGCCGCTGGCCATCGCCCTGCACCGGACCGCCGCCGACATCGCCCTGGCCCACGGCGACCCGACCCTCGAAGCCAACGCGTACCACGACCTGGGCCGCGCCCACATCCTGCTCGGCGGCTACCCGCTCGCGGCGGAGGCGCTCGGCCGGGCGCTGGAGCTCTACCGGAGCCAGGGCGACGGGCTGGGGGAGGCCAACACCCTGCACGTGCTGGGCCGGGTCCGGCACATGCGCGGCGACTTCCCGGCCGCCGTGGAGTACCAGGAGCGGGCGCTGGAGCTCTACCAGGGCCTGGACGACCGGCTCGGGGAGGCCAACGCCCTGCACGACCTGGGCCGGACCAGACTGATGACCGGCGAGGCCTCGGCGGCGGCCGTGCTGGAGCGGGCGCTCGCCGTCTTCCGGAGCCTCGACCACGGCTCCGGCGAGGCCAACACCCTGTGGAGCCTGGGCCGGGTCCGAACGCTGACCGGCGACTACCCGACCGCGACCGCGCTGCTGCACCGGGCCCTGGCGATCTTCCGGGACCTCGGCAGCCGCATCGGCGAGGCCAACAGCCTGCACGACCTGGGCCGGGTCCAGCGGACGAGGGGCGACCACCCGGCCGCGGCGGCGCTGCTGGAGCAGTCCCTGGCGATCTTCCAGGACCTCGGCTTCCGCGCCAGCGAGGCCCACTCCCTCTCCGAACTGGGGCGGCTGCGGTGCGCCGACGGCGCCTACCAGGACGCCGCCGACCTGCAAGAACGGGCCCTGGCGAGCTTCCAGGCGGTCGGCAACCGGCAGGGCGAGGCGATCGCGCTGCAACAACTGGGCCGGATCCGGCACGCGACCGGTGAGCGGGCGCGGGCGGCCGGACTGCTGGAGCGGGCCCTGGCGGTCTTCCAGGAGCTCGGCGACCGCCAGGGCCAGGCCGAGACACTGCTCAGCACCGCCGCCCTGGTCGCCGACACGGTCGGCCCGGCCGAGGCGCTGGTCCGCTACCGGGCGGCCCGGGACCTCGCCCGCGAGGTGCGCAGCCCGCTGGACGAGGCCCGGGCGCTGCGCGGCGCCGCCCGCTGCGCCGCGCGCACCGGGGACCGCGCCGCCGCCCTGGCCGACCTCCGGCAGGCGGTCGAGCTCTACCAGGGGCTCGGCGTCCCGGAGGCGGCCTCGGCCACGGCCTGCCTCAACACCCTGCTGTCCGGCCCCAGTTAGGCCTGTGTGGCGGGAGCGGTCGCTGGTCACTCCCGACACCGGGGCCGGCCGCCCGGCCCGCGCCCTGATCCGCGGGACCAGGAGTGGCAGGGCGAGTCGCAGGGCGGTGAGTCCCGGTCACGGCCCCCGGGGCCGGCCCCGGGCTCAGCCGAACTGGCCCGGCTGGTAGTCACCGGCGGGCACCTGCAGGATGACGTTCATCCGGTTGTAGCTGTTGATCAGGGCGATGAGCCCGACCAGGGCGGCCAGCTGCTCCTCGTCGTAGTGCTTGGCGGCGGCGGCCCACACCTCGTCACTGACCCCGCCACCGGCGTCGGCGAGGCGGGTGCCCTGCTCGGCCAGCTCCAGCGCGGCCCGCTCGGCCTCGGTGAAGACCCTGGCCTCCCGCCAGGCCGCGACCAGGTTGAGCCGGAGCGCGGTCTCCCCGGCCCGGGCGGCGTCCTTGGTGTGCATGTCCAGGCAGAAGCCGCAGCCGTTGATCTGGCTGGCGCGGATCTTCACCAGCTCCTGCGTCGCGGCCGGCAGCGTCGACCCGGCGATGGACTTGCCCGCGGAGTTGATGTACTTCAGGAACGTGGTCACGGTCGGGCTGCCGAAGGGGTTGAGACGGGGTTCCATGGTGCTCTCCCTACTGGTGTCGACTCGCTGGAGCGGCGTGCTGGAGCGGCGTGCTGGATCGACGGCTACACATATGACCGAACCGGCCGCCGGAATGTGACAGCCGGACCGCCCCGCCGAGGGTGACCTGCGTCTCACCCACCCGACCCCGGATGGCGGCCTCCGAGGGCTGTCAGCGGCCGTGTCAGAGCCGTGACAGACCCGTGTCAGGACCGGCCGGGAAGGTCGGGGCATGAGTAGTTCACAGATCGCGGTCTCCGGACTGCGCAAGGCGTACGGGGAAAAAGCCGTCCTCGACGGCATCGACTTCGAGGTCGCGGCGGGATCGGTCTTCTCGATGCTCGGCCCCAACGGGGCGGGCAAGACCACGACGGTGAACATCCTGACGACGTTGCTGAGGGCCGACGCGGGCACGGTGCGCGTCGCCGGGTACGACGTGGCGACCGAGACCCGGCGGGTGCGCGCCGCCATCGGGGTCACCGGCCAGTTCGCCGCGGTGGACGAACTGCTGTCCGGCCGGGAGAACCTGCGGCTGATGGCGGACCTGAAGCGGGTGCGCTCCGCGGACCAGCTGGTCAACCGGCTGCTGGAGCGGTTCGACCTGGCGGAGTCGGCGGCGAAGCTGGTGTCGACCTACTCCGGCGGGATGCGCCGGAAGCTGGACCTGGCGATGACGCTGGTCGGCAGCCCGCGGATCATCTTCCTGGACGAGCCGACGACCGGGCTCGACCCGCGCAGTCGGCGCACCATGTGGGAGATCGTCCGCGAGCTGGTGGCCGAGGGCACCACCGTCTTCCTCACCACCCAGTACCTGGAGGAGGCCGACCAGCTCGCCGACCGGGTCGTGGTGCTCGACCAGGGCCGCATCGTCGCCCAGGGCACCCCCGAGGAGCTCAAGCGGCAGATCCCCGGCACCCACGTCCGGCTCCGGTTCACCGCCGTCCACGAACTCAACGCGGCCGCGCGGATCCTGCCCGGCGCGACCCGGGACGACGCCGAGCTGACCCTGCGGGCCCCCACCGACGGCGGGTCGAGGGCGGTCCGGGCCGTGCTCGACCAGCTCGACCAGCACAACCTCAGCGCCGAGGAGTTCTCCGTGCACACGCCGGACCTCGACGACGTCTTCCTGGCCCTGACCGGCCACCCCAGCGAAGCGGCGGTCACCTCATGAGTACCCTCTCGACATCCCTCGGCGACTCGGCGATCATGCTGCGCCGCAACGTCAAGCACACGGTCCGGAACCCGGTGGCGGTGTTCCAGGGGGTGCTGTTCCCGATCGTGATGATGTTCATCTTCGTCGGCGTGTTCGGCGGCGACTTCAGGGTCCACGGCAGCTACGTCGACTACGCGGTGCCGGGCCTGACCGTGATGGCCATCACCTACGGCCTGGGGCCCACCGCGACCGCCGTGAACGACGACATGACCAAGGGCATCATCAACCGGTTCCGGACCATGGACGTCTCCCGTGGCGCGGTGATGACCGGTCACGTCGTCTCCACCTCGGCACGCAGCCTGATCGCCGTCGCGGCCATCATCGGCGTCGGCCTCGCGATGGGATTCCGGTCCCAGGCGAGCCTGCTCGACTGGCTCGGCGCGATCGGCGTGCTGCTGCTGCTCGCCTTCGCCACCAGCTGGCTCACGGTCGCCATGGGGCTGGCCGCCAAGAGCGCGGAGTCGGCGGGCATGGCCACCGTCCCGATGATCATGCTGCCGTTCCTGAGCAGCGCGTTCGTTCCCGCCGACACCATGAGGACCGGGATCCGCCAGTTCGTGGAGTACCAGCCCTTCACACCGATCATCGAGACGCTGCGGGGACTGCTGGCCGGCACG
The DNA here is from genome assembly GCF_014084105.1 of Streptacidiphilus sp. P02-A3a. Lineage (GTDB taxonomy): Bacteria > Actinomycetota > Actinomycetes > Streptomycetales > Streptomycetaceae > Streptacidiphilus. Next base: position 1,031,888 of record NZ_CP048289.1, read on the forward strand.
CCGTCGGCGGGCAACGCCGCTGCCGCCGTGGCCTGGTGCGTCGGGTTCGGACTGGTCGGCTACCTGTGGGCGGTCGCCTCCTTCAGGAAGCGAGCGTGACCGCCGCCAACTCGGACCAGTCCGCGCGCGTCCCCTCCCCGACCGCCTCGGCGAACCCCGCGTCGCCGAGGCGGTCCCGCGCCGCCCGCTCGATCCGGTCCACGTCCGGGTGCGAGCGGTCCGGCAGCCCGCGCACCCCGACACTGGCCGCGAGCAGCCGCGCCGCCTGCGCGTGCTCCGCGCGGCGCAGCGCCAGGTCCGCGACCCGACCAGGATCTGTGCGATCAGCGGCGCGTGCCCCGCCTCGGCCGCCGCCTGGCAGGCCGCCGCCCGGTGCCGCCGGGCGTCGCCCAGGTCCTCGGCGAGATAGCCGAGCAGGTCGTGGGTCACCGCGCGCAGGCTCGCCTGCTCCGCTTCGGCACCCAACAAGGACTTGGCGAGCTCCAGTTGCTGGCGCGCCTGCCCGAAGTCACCGCTCCAGCGGGCGAGTTCCGCCTTGGTGAGGGCCAACTCGGCCAGCGCGTCCGGCCAGGCCACCCGCTCCGCGCACCGCTGCGCCTCGGCGAGCGCCGCCGCGCCGGCCGCCCGGTCGCCCAGCAGCCAGTACAGCTGCGCCTGCCGCGACCGCATCCGGATGACGTCCTCGCTGGCGCCGACCTCGGTGACCACCGCGATCGCCTGCTGGTAGAGCTCGCAGGCGTCCGCGAACTCGCCGCGCACCGCGATCCGGTCCGCCAGTTCGGACAGGGCGAACGAGATCCCGAACCGTTCGCCGATCGCCCGGAACTCGGCCAGTGCCGTCTCCAGGTGCGCCTCCGCGTCCGTGCCGCCCTGGCCGCGCATGATCCGCATCTTGCCGAGGTGCAGTCGGGCCAGCGCCCGGGCCCAGGGGTCCTCGGCGGCCAGCATCGGCTCGAACGCGGGCAGGAACGCGTCCGGCGCCCGCAGCATCTCCTCCAGCGGGGCGATGAACCCCATCAGCGGGTGGCGGCACTGACTGCCCTGGCTGTACCGGTACGCCTGGTGGATCCACCGCGCCGCCTGGTGCTCGTCGCCGCGCCCGGAGGTCACGAACATCACCACCAGGGCGTACACCGTGGCCCTGACCTCGTCGGTGACCTCGCCGGGGACCTCGATGGCCGCGGTGATCAGCTCCAGGCCCTCGGCCTTGTGCCCGCTGAGCCACCAGTACCAGCCGGCGGCGGCCGCCAGCCGCATCGCCGCCTGCGCCTCACCGGCCGCGAGCGCGCCGCGCGACGCGGCGCCGATGTTGTCGTGCTCGGCCTCCAGCACGGCGAGCCAGTGCAGCTGGTCGGCGCGGCGCAGCTGCGGCTCCGCGGCCTCGGCGAGTTCGGTGACGTACGCCAGATGCGCGCGGCGGGCCAGGTCCGACTCCTCCGCCTCGGCGAGCCGCTGTCCGGCGTACTCCTGGATCGTGCCGAGCATCCGGTAGCGCGGCGCCGTGTCGCCCGCCGTGACCAGCAGCGACTTCTCGACCAGCGAGGTGAGCAGGTCGAGCACCTGCCGCTGGTCGACCCCGTCGCCGACGCAGACCCGCTCGGCCGCCTCCAGGCTCGCCCCGCCGGAGAACACCGAGAGCCTGCGCAGCACCATCCGTTCGGCTCCGGTGAGCAGTTCCCAGCTCCAGTCGACCATCGCCCGCAGCGTCCGGTGCCGCGGCAACGCGGTACGGCTGCCGCTGGTCAGCAGCCGGAACCGGTCGTCGAGCCGGTGGGCCAACCGGTCGACGGACATGGTGCGCAGGCTGGCCGCGGCCAGTTCGATCGCCAGCGGCATCCCGTCCAGCACCCGGCAGACCCGGACCATCGTCGCCAGCGTGCCGGGATCGGCCGCGAGGTCCCGGCGTACCGCGCCCGCCCGGTCCCGCAGCAGCTGGACGGCGGGGGAGGACTCCATCTCGGCGCGGGTCGGGTACGCGTCCGGCAGCGCCAGCGGCTCGACCAGCCACAGCGCCTCGCCGGTGATGCCGAGCGGCTCCCGGCTGGTCGCCAGGATCCGCAGCCGTCGGCACTCGCCCAGCACCCGGTGCGCGAAGGCCGCCGCCGCCTCGATCACGTGCTCGCAGTTGTCCAGGATCAGCAGCGCCTCCCGCTCCCGGACCGCGGAGATGAGCCGGTCCGTCAGCGACGCGTGGGGCGCCCCGCCGAGCAGCGCGTCGCGCAGGCCGAGACCGGCGAGCGCCGCCTGCGCCACATCACCGTCCGTGCCGATGGCGGCGAGTTCCACCAGCCAGGCCCCGTCCGGGAGGTCGCCGAGGAGGGTGCGCGCGGTCTCGGTGGCCAGCCTGGTCTTCCCGGCGCCGCCCGGCCCGATCACGGTGGTGAGCCGGTGCGCGGTGCTGAGCTCGCGGACCGCGGCGACGTCGGCGCCCCGGCCGACGAAGCTGGTCAGCTCGGCCCGCAGGTTGGTCCGGCGGCCAACCTCTGGCTGCCCCAACTCGCCCCGCAGCAGCGCGACATGCAGCGCGGCCAGCTCCGCCGAGGGGTCCACGCCGAGCGCGTCGGCCAGGGCCTCCCGGGCGCGCTGGTACACCAGCAGTGCCTCGCTCTGGCGGCCGCCCGCGACCAGCGCGCGCATCAGCGCGGCGACCAGCCGTTCCCGAACCGGGTGCGCGGCCACCAGGTCGGTCAGCTCGGTGACCAGCTCCGCACCGCGGCCGAGGGCGACCTCGGCGTCCACCCGCTCCTCCACGGCGGTCAGCCGCAGCCCCTCCAGCCGGACGACCGCGGCGTCGAACGCGCCGCTGTCCGGCAGCCCGACGTCCTGCATGGCCGTGCCGCGCCACAGGTCCAGGGCCTCCCGCAGCAGCCGTACCCGCGGCGCGCCGTCCTCGGCGCCGGCCCGGCCCGCGGCCAGCAGCCGTTCGAACCGCACGGCGTCGACCGCGTCCGGCTCCAGCCGCAGCCGGTAGCCGTCCGGCTGGCCCTCGACCACCCCGTCCGGCAGCGCCTTGCGCAGTCGGGAGACCAGGCGTTGCAGGGCGTTGGTGGCATCGGCGGGCGGGTGCTCCCCCCAGATCCAGTCGACCAGCGAGGCCTTCGGGACCACCTGCCCCGGCCGCAGCGCCAGCGCGGCCAACAGCCCGCGCAGCCGCGCGCCCGGCACGTCGGCCAGACCACCGCCGTCCGTACGAACCTCGAATGGACCCAGCATCGCGATCTGCACCCGCTGATTTTGGCACGGCCGTCCAGACGCTCCACGGCCCCACCGAGGCCGCAGCCATGCCGAATTCGCACAAGTAACCGGGAAGTTGAATACACTCTCGCTCATCCGGGCTGCCGGGTAAGGGAGATGGGGAGTGTACGGATGAGCACGGACGACCTGGGGCAGGACCAACCGTTCAGCGCCCGCATCCGGCAGGACGTACCGCACAGCGCCCGCATGTACGACTACTTCCTCGGCGGCAAGGACCACTACGCGGTGGACCGCGAGGCGGCCGAGCGCGTGCTTGAGGTGTTCCCCAACATGAGGTTGGCGGTACGCGCGAACCGCTCGTTCATGCGCCGGGCGACCCGCGCGCTGGCGGAGCGCGGGCTGCGGCAGTGGCTGGACATCGGCACCGGCATCCCCACCTCCCCGAACCTGCACGAGGTCGCGCAGGGGTGGCGCCGGAGGCACGCGTGGTCTACGTCGACAACGACCCGGTCGTGCTCGCGCACTCCCGCGCGCTGATGACCAGCACCCCGCAGGGCCGGACCGCCTACATCCACGGCGACGTGCGCGACCTGGACGCGATCCTCGGCGACCCGCAGCTGACGGAGGCGCTCGACCTCGGGCAGCCGGTGGTGCTGTCGATGGTCGCGCTGCTGCACTTCGTCCCCGACCTGGACGAGGCGCTCGGCCTGGTGAACGCGCTGCTCAAGCCGCTGCCGCCGGGTTCGGCGCTGGTCCTCTCGCATGCGACGGCAGACCTGGACCCGGAGGGCGCGCCGAAGGTGCAGGAGATCTACAACCAGGTCGGCACCACGCTCCGGCTCCGGTCCCGCACCGAGTTCGGCTCGTTCTTCGAGGGCCTGGAGCTGCTGCGACCGGGCATCACCACCGCGCACCGCTGGGACCCGGACGGCACCGGCGTCGACGGCCTGGACATCACCGCGACCGACGCCCAGGTGTCCTTCTACGCAGGCGTCGGCATCAAGAAGTAGCCAACCGTCCTTCGACGCTGCCAGACGCCTCCCAGAAGGTCGCCGATGAGCGGGAACGGCCGGGCCGCAACAGGCCCCGCTCTCTCCGGTGGGCGAGGATGGTCGCATGACGAACCGCTTGGGTGGCACGACCTCGCCGTATCTGCTTCAGCACGCCGAGAACCCGGTCGACTGGTGGCCCTGGGGGCCGGAGGCGTTCGAGGAGGCTCGGCGGCGGGATGTGCCAGTACTGCTGTCGGTCGGGTATGCCGCTTGTCACTGGTGTCAGTGTAAGCACCGAAGCATGAGCTTCTGACCTGGTGCTATGGCAGGTGGTAGCGCTGTGGGTGCCAGCAGTGACGACTGGGATGCGAGGATCGACGTCTGGGCGGAGGAGCAGCTCGCCCTCTCGCCTGACTGGTCTGCGGAGAAGTGGGAGTGCAGCCTCGCGCTGTTGGGCGTGGAGAAGCCGGAGTAGGGTCACGTCTCCGGGTAGCTCGCCGGGCGCGTTTGCAGGTTCGCCCGGCGGCACCGTGAGAGGACTGCTCCGAGCTGCCGGGGGCCCGGGCGGGGCGTCAGCGTATGAGGCAGGCCGGGTGTCCATTGCCGACGATCACGCAGGGTGGGCGCGGGGCACGGACTGGACGATTGGCCGTGGTCTTGTCGGGGGTGGGCAGTATCGTCGGGGGTATGCAGGAGCACTGGGGAGATGAGCGAGCGGCGATGGTCGTGCTGCTTCGCCGTGCCCGCACGGAGCGGCAGGAGCAGGAGGTTGTGGCGCGGGTAGTGGAGGTCGGCGGTGCTTGGCGGCTTCTGGGGAAGGAGCCGCCTTCGCTGTTTGGTGGTACTGCTGACGAGGAGCTTCCTGCTGCCCGCGCGGAACTGGAACGCTGGGCGGCGCAGGGCATTGGGGTGCATACGCTGACCGAGCCGGACTACCCGCAGCAGCTGAGTAGCGCCTTCGATGCGCCGGGGTTGGTTTTCACCCGTGGTGCGGTGCAGCCCGATGATGCGGGAGTGGCGGTGGTTGGCTCGCGTCAGGCCTCGCCCCAGGCGCTGGCCGATGCGGGCGCCATCGCCCGCGGGCTGGTCGCGCGCAAGCTGAGCGTGGTGTCCGGCCTTGCATCGGGTATCGACACGGCGGCGACGGCGGCCGCACTAGAAGCGGGTGGCCGCGCGGTCGGCGTGATCGGTACCGGCGTTTACCACGCCTACCCGCCGGAGAACCTCGGGCTGCATCGGCGAGTCGTTGCCTCGGGACTGGTGCTCTCCCCGTTCTGGCCAGACACTCCGCCGTCGAAGACGACCTTCCCGCGCCGGAACGGCACGATGTCGGCGTACAGCCTGGCCACGGTGATCGTGGCGGCCGGCCCGCGTAGCGGTACGCGCATCCAGGCGCGTAAGGCAGTCGAGCACGGCCGTCCGGTGATCCTGCTCCGCTCCGTTCTCAACGGGAACGACTGGGCGCATGAACTGCTGGACCGGCCCGACGTCCATGTCGCGGAGGATGTGGACTGTGTCCTGGGAATGCTGGACGACATCGTTCGCCGCCCGTCGGACGTTGACCGCCTGCTGCGGGATCTCGTCGACCTGCCGTGACGGGTGACCCCAGGGAGGCGCGTGCCGCCGAGATCATCTCCCGAACCAGGTTCGTCGATCACTTCCTTGCTCCGGTCCGATCCGTTCACGGCATCTGTGAGGTGTGTGCTGAACCCCTTGTCGGCGGCGGATCACGGTGCGCTACCTGCGCGTCCCATGCTCGGAAGGCAGAGGCTCTGGGGGTGCCGACGGCGGACCGTGTCGTTTTCGCGGCGTACTCGGTAGCGGCCCGTCAGTCGGATTGGGACATGCACCGCTACAAGGCCGCTGCATCGGGTCCGACGAACCCCTCGTGGATGCGGGCGGCGGGGCTGGCTGCGTACTTCGGCCTGATGCACCGCGCCTGTCTGGACGCCGGACCGGCCGGGCCGGTCGATGCTTTCGCGATGGTGCCCTCGCTCAGCGGCCGGCCGTTGCCGCATCCGCTCCAAGCCCTCGTGGACTACCTGCTGCCGGGCGTTCAAGCCGTCCCGCTGGCCGCGTCCACGGCGGATCGGGGAGACCGTGATCAGCGGAGGGCCTTCCAGCCCGACTACTTCGACGTGGGCGATACGGGCGTGGTCCGTGGTCGTCATATCGTACTCGTCGACGACACCTGGGTGACCGGTAGTCATCTCCAGTCCGCAACAGCAGTCCTGCGACAGGCAGGCGCGGCACACGTGACGGGCCTGGTGCTCGCCCGCCGCCTGCGTCCGGACTGGGGAACGAACGGTATTTTCATCGCCGAGCAGCTCGCCCGTCCTTACGACGTCACGGCCTGCCCGGTGGGCGGGCATGCCGAATGCTGACGCTATGGGCGCGAGTCTGTGGTCTCTGCCGTGAGCAGATAGACAAAAATCTCTGAGCAACGAGCCTGGCCAAGTATGTGGTTGGCGAGCAAGAGAAAACACGACATTGCGTATCCCGCAACATGGAAGTGTGAATTTCAGATAGGTCAACCCTTGAGTTTCATTGAAAGAATGCGCGTCAATTGATAAGAGCGAATTCGACGCGAGCTCAGGTCGGACGAATTTCGAATACCCGAGGTGTATTCTTCAATGATCTTCTCGACCTCCTCGACAGTAATGCCGAGCGCAGCTGCAAGGGAAGTTACCGCGCTAGCAGATTCCCCATTCTCTCCGTTGCGTTTCTTTGATGATACGGCACGCTGGAAAAAGTCCAGAAGATCCCGAATCTGCGCCCTTTCTGTCACGCTTGCGCTGCGGAGCTCTTCGCGCAACTGCCAAGAGGCATGTAGCAGTGTGAACATGTCGACGATGTTCGACCATCTGGTCCGGCCGACCCATTTGATGGTTTCGCCGAGGATTGTTAGCAGCTCCAGAAACTCTACCGAGCGATCCTGATAGTCCTCGAAATCTGCAGAGATCGTGTCATATCGTTCGTCGAGCTCAGTTTTTTTGTTGGATAGCCCGAAGATACAGGTGCCGAAGACCTCCGCATAGAATTCAAGGTCGCCTCCTCGCTTGCGCCGCTCGCCACTGAAAACGCCCGACGTTTCGCTGATTGGGTGAGCTGCGCAGTCTTTGAGGAAATCATTGAATGGGCCGGGCAGCAGGGCATTTCGCAGCTCCTGCTCCGTGAGGACCATATTGACCCTGTTGACACGAGCGAAAACTGCACGCACAAACTCGTCGGCGAGATTGGAAAGGCGCCGAATCGGGAAGCGGTACTGGAAGAACTCTTGGCGGACATCGTCGGGAAGTTCCCTGAAGAACTTTCCTTCGAAACTCTTGCTTAGCTTCTCGTCTTCCAGTCCGTCCAGTGGGAATTTATTGGTTAGGAATTCTAGCAGGGAGGTGAGGCGCTGCTGGCCGTCGACAACGGATGCAGTTTGCTCCCCTTCTGGTGATGTCTCATATGCGAGGTAGATCTCCGGAATCGGATACCCGAGTAGGATGGTTTCCATCAGGGACACCTTGGCGCGTTCGGGCCAGACGGCCTGGCGCTGATACTCAGGCTGGAGGATTAGCTCGCCAGATTTATCCAGTGATCGGAACTCTGCCACCGTTTTCGACTCGATCTCGAACTTGAGCCCGTGATCAGCCATGATCTACGCCCTCCTCGATTGCACGATCTCTTGCGATATTAACGCTTTTTACTTGATAATTTCGGAGTGACCCGTGGTTGCGATATAGTCGATAGTTTACCTCGCAGTTGCTGAAGGTCTCGCCGAGGTCCTGGATAAAGATATCTCTTGATCGGGACCATTGCTCACCGAAGGACAGTCGAGGCAGTACGATATCAAGGGCGATACATTCCTCGAAAACAAGCTTCCGCAAGTAGTCCTTGGTGCGGTTTGGAAATATTTTCTCAGCGATTATTCTCCGAAGTTCCCTCCAGGCTCTGTCAAATAGTTCCGGCGAGATAACTGCAATATCTAGGTCCGAGCCGCTGTGGAACTTCCTGAAGTTCTTCTTTGGATTCAAGGAATAGCCAAGGCGAGCACTGCCGACCAGTTGCACAGCCATTGGATCAACGCCTAGCTCGGTCGCAACGAGATGCCTCCATCTGATGTAGCTGAGCTCTTGGGGCCAAGCCGCAGGAGTTCCGTCGAATAGCCTGGCCGTCACAAAGAAATCAACTTCCCGTCCCAGTGAACTGAACTCCTTCCAGAATTCAGGTAGCCCTGAAGCATCGTTCATCGTATCCCCTTGGTGAGTATCGAAATTAGCGTGCAAGTGCTACGGTCATTACACCTGCGCCGCACCAAGTTGAAGGTGATGCAGTTCGGGCCGTCGCCTTGACTGCGTGGTCTCCCAGGAAATCGTGCATGAACAGTACCGCGTTTCGTCATACTCCAGGTGCAGATCTATCCGATCGGTCTCTCGATACTGATCGACACCGCTGCTGGCCCGCCAGTTTCGATCACTCACATGCGCGCACCGGTGTGAGGGGCTCGACTGGGATGGCCGTTTCGTGGCAGTTGGATCTATCGGCTGCGTGTTGCCGAGGGTGGAGGTCGGCTTCAGCGAGTGGGGGTGTTGCTGTCTTCTCCCTCCTGGTGTTGCGGGGTCGGCGGCGGCGATGTTGATCGAGCATGCGGAGGGCCTCGATGCGTTGCCAGGCGGCGGGCAGTGGATGGACCCTGTGGCGGACCCCCGACGCTCTCACATTGGATCAGCTACAACAGAAGTTATACGCCGAGTAGCTGGCCTGTGTATCCCTGCCTGCGGGGGTTCCGCACCTCAGGCGGCACCGCCTCGGCTACTGCGGCACGGCTCGTGCATGCCCTGGTTATGCCCCACTGGTGACCGTCCGACCAACCCGCACGACCCCAGGACTTGCAACCGCCCTGATGCGCCGGTTCGCTTGAACCGGCATGAGAAGGTGATCAATGTGAACCGCTTGGGTGGCACGACCTCGCCGTATCTGCTTCAGCACGCCGAGAACCCGGTCGACTGGTGGCCCTGGGGGCCGGAGGCGTTCGAGGAGGCTCGGCGGCGGGATGTGCCAGTACTGCTGTCGGTCGGCTACGCCGCCTGCCACTGGTGTCATGTGATGGCACATGAGAGCTTCGAGGACGAGGCGACTGCCGCGTACGTCAATGAGCACTTCGTTTCGGTCAAGGTGGACCGGGAGGAGCGGCCTGATGTGGATGCGGTGTACATGGAGGCGGTGCAGGCGGCCACCGGGCAGGGCGGCTGGCCGATGACGGTGTTCCTCACCGCCGGGGGTGAGCCGTTCTACTTCGGGACCTACTTCCCGCCCGCGCCTCGGCACGGGATGCCGTCGTTCCGGCAGGTGCTGGAGGGGGTCCAGGCCGCGTGGCGGGACCGGCGGGAGGAAGTGGCCGAGGTGTCCGCGCGGATCACCGCCGATCTGGCGGGGCGCGGGGACGTCTATGGTGCGGCCGGTCAGCGGCCGCCGACGGAGGCGGAGCTGAGCGAGGCGGTGCGGGTGCTCGGCCGGGAGTTCGACGACGAGCGCGGCGGCTTCGGCGGCGCGCCGAAGTTCCCGCCGTCGATGGTGCTGGAGTTCCTGCTCCGGCACCACGCCGCGACCGGTTCGGCGGTGGCGCTGCGGATGGTCGAGCAGACCTGCGCGGCGATGGCCCTGGGCGGTATGTACGACCAACTCGGCGGCGGGTTCGCCCGCTACTCGGTGGACGCGGGGTGGGTGGTCCCGCACTTCGAGAAAATGCTGTACGACAATGCCCTGTTGCTGCGGGTCTACCTGCACCTGTGGCGGGCCACAGGTTCCGGGCTGGCTCGGCGGGTGGCGGTGGAGACGGCGGACTTCCTGCTCGCGGAACTCCGCACGTCGGAGGGTGGTTTCGCATCCGCGCTGGATGCCGACAGCCTCGGTCCGGACGGCCGGAACCAGGAGGGCGCCTTCTACGCCTGGACGCCTGCCCAACTCGCGGCCGTCCTCGGTCCCGAGGACGGCGCTCGGGCCGCGGCCGTGTTCGCGGTGACCAGCGAGGGGACCTTCGAGCACGGCTCGTCGGTACTCCAGCTGCCGGACGGCGACGACGGTACCGATCCGGTCTGGTTCGCCGCTGTCCGGGCCCGGTTGCTGGCCGCGCGCGCGGAGCGGCCCCGCCCGGGCCGCGACGACAAGATCGTTGCGGCTTGGAACGGTCTCGCGGTCGCCGCGCTCGCGGAGACCGGGGCGCTGCTCGACCGCCCTGACTACCTCGAAGCGGCGCTTGCCGCAGCCGAGTTGCTGGCGTCGGTGCATCTCGGCGATGACGGACGGCTGCTGCGTACCTCGCGCGACGGCCGCGCCGGAGCCAACGCGGGCGTGCTGGAGGACTACGCCGACACCGCCGAGGGCTTCCTGGCGCTGTACTCGGTCACCGGCGATCCGACCTGGCTCAGCCGCAGCGGGCTGCTGCTGGACACGGTGCTGGAGTACTTCTTCGACGAAGCATCAGGATCCTTCTACGACACCGCAGTTGACGCCGAAAAGCTGATCCGGCGGCCGCAGGATCCGACCGACAACGCGGCCCCCTCCGGCTGGACGGCCGCCGTCGGCGCGCTGCTCGGCTATGCGGCGCTGACCGGCTCCGCCCGCCACCGGGAGGCGGCGGAGGCGGGGCTCGGCGTCGTCACCGCGCTCGGCCCGCGCGCTCCGCGCTTCATCGGCTGGGGCCTCGCCATCGCCGAGGCGCTGATCGACGGCCCGCGTGAGATCGCCGTCGTCGGCCCGGCCGACGACCCGGCGACTGCTGAGCTGCACCGGACCGCGCTGCTGGCCACCGCCCCGGGAGCGGTGGTGGCTGTCGGCGAGCCCGGTGGGACGGCCGTCGCGCTGCTGGCCGACCGGCCGCTGCTGGCCGGACGCCCCACCGCTTACGTCTGCCGTCACTTCACTTGCGACAACCCCGTGAGCGACGCGGCCGCTCTCGCGGCGAAACTGCAGCGGTCGGAGTGGGAGCGGGTGGAGTAAGACCGGTGGCGATCGCGCCCAGGGCCTGTTCCAGCAACTGGATCAGGTCGTCCTTGCCCTCGTGCTCCGCCCAGTACTCGACGGTCTCGCCGCTGACCGCCTGCAGGGCGGCGATCTGGACCCGCAGGCCCAGATCCTCCGGTGTTCCGCCGGTTCGCTCGGCGAACACCCGCAGCAGCATCTCCCGGGTGCGGTTCATCTCGACGTGGCTGCGGGCGCGTACCGCGGGGTTCCCCTGGAGCAGCCGTGCCCGCAGCAGCAGGTCCTCGCGTTCGTTCGCCAGTACTGCGCGCAGCGGCTGGACCATGGCCTGGAGGAGGGATTCCAGGATGGACTCGTCGGTAGGCCGGGAGCGGAGTTCGGCCTCCATGATCGGGTCGTAGTCGTCCGTGATGACCAGGTCTTCCTTGGTGGGGAAGTAGCGGAAGAAGGTGCTGGGCGAGACATCGGCGTCGGCCGCGATCTGGTCGACGGTGGTGCCCTCGTACCCCTGGGCGGCGAAGCGCCTGAAGGCCGCCGCGCGGATCGCCCGGCGGGTCTTCAGCTTCTTGCGCTCGCGCAGGCCGAGCGGAGCGGCGAGGACTTCTTCGATGTCGGCCGCTGGAATCGGCGGTGGCGCAGAGGTCATACCACCGATTGTCCGGGATCGGCCGGTGCGTTCGCGACTGTCCTGACGCCTGGTATCGCCTGGGCGTCGCGGCCGTCCACCTGGTCGGCGGCGCCGGTGGTGTCCGTGGTGCCCGTGGTACCGGCGGCGTGCGGCGCGTCGCCGGGCATCCTGAGAGCGATCAGGAGGGCGGAGAGGGCGGCGGCGATTCCGCAGATCAGCAGCACCGTGGCCATCCCGTGCACGAAGGCGCCGTGTGCGGAGACAGCCAGCGCGGCGTCGTGCAGCTGGTCGGCGACAGCCTGGGCGGCGGAGACGGAACCCCGCGCCTCGTGGGCGGCGGCCGGTGGCAGCCCGGTGGTGTGCAGTCGGCCGGTGTAGTCGCTGAGGAGCAGGCTGCCGAGCAGCGCCACTCCGATGGCGCTGGCGCACTGGCGCAGCGTCTGTAGCAGCCCCGAGCCGACCCCGGCGCGGTCCTCCGGCAGCACGGCCATGGCCGCGCCCATCGCCGGGACCATCGTGAAGCCCATGCCCAGGCCGAGGATGCTGAGCCAGAGCGCGGTCCAGCCGTAGCCGTCGGTGACGCTGGTACCGGCGCCCAGGAACATGGAGGCGGCCACCAGCAGCAGCCCGGTGGTGACCACGCCGCGCACGGCCAGCCTGGCCACCAGCCGCTCCGATATCCGGGCCGCCACCAGCAGCCCGCCCATCAGCGGCATCAGCCGCACCCCGGTGCCGAGCGCGCTGTTGCCGAGCACCGACTGGAGGTACTGCGGCAGCACGAACAGCGCGCCGACCAGTACGAAGGTGACCAGCACCGTGGCCAGCGCGTTCCAGCGGTAGACCGGATTGCGCAGCAGCGTGAAGTCCAGCATCGGGTCGGTCTGGGTGCGTTCGCGCAGGATGAGGCCGGTGAGCAGGAGGACGGCGGCGGCCAGGCAGCCGACGACCGAGGCGCTGCCCCAGCCGTCCGCGGGCCCCTGGATGATGCCGTAGGTGAGCGCCGCCAGGCCGCCGACGCCGAAGGCGGCGCTGACGGCGTCGACCCGGGGGACGGCCGGGTTGCGCGACTCGGGCACGAGCAGCAGCAGGGCGGCGATGCCGACGGCGATCAGCGGGATGTTGATCAGGAAGATCGAGCCCCACCAGAAGTGGGTGAGCAGCAGGCCGCCGATGATCGGTCCGAGCGGCATGCCGATGGCCATCCCGGCGGTCATCACGGCGACGGCCCGGGCCCGCTCGGCCGGGGGGAAGAGGCTGGGGATGATCGACATCCCCAGCGGCATGATGAAGGCCGCGCCGAGGCCCATCACCGCCCGGACCGCGATCAGGGTGCCGGCGGAGTCGGTGAGCGTGCCGACGACCGAGGCGGCGGCGAACAGGGTGAGCCCGGCGATCAGCAGTTTGCGGCGGCCGAAGCGGTCCCCGAGCAGCCCGGCCGGAAGCATCGCGGCGGCGAAGACCACCAGGTAGGCGTCGACGATCCACTGGAGCTGGCTGGTTCCGGCGTGCAGCTGGACGGCCATGTCGGGCAGGGCGACGTTGAGCACGGTGCCGTCGAAGCCGAGCACCAGGACGCTCAGGCAGATGGCGGCGAGCGCCCACCAGCGCCGGGCGACCGGGGGCGGGTCGGCGGTCGGAGCGACCGTGGCCGGTGGAGTGGGGGCGGACGGCGGGGCAGAGCTGTGGCGGGACGCGGCGGTCATGGCGATCCTCCGTGGAAGTCTGTGTCTATTGACAGTAACTACCATTTGGTGGAGGCTGTCAAGCGCGAGCATGGAACGCGAGCATGAAGAAGCGCCCTCCCCCGGATCGGGGAAGGGCGCGGATCGAGCGGAGGTGGAGCCGTGGTCTGCGAGGCGAAGGTCGGTGAAGCGACAGTCGAAGCGACGGTCGGTGAAGCGATGGTGCGTGAGGCGGTGCGGTCAGCCGACGGCCGTGTAGGCCACGATCGAGACTCCGATGTACTGCACGATGAACGCCGCCAGCGTGCACAGGTGGAACACCTCGTGGAAGCCGAACCAGCGGGGGGAGGGGTTGGGCCGTTTGAGGCCGTAGACCACCCCGCCCGCGCTGTAGAGCAGGCCGCCGACCACCAGCAGCACCACCACGGCCACGCCGCCGGTCCGCAGGAAGTCGGGCAGGAAGAACACCGCCGCCCAGCCGAGGGCGATGTAGCACGGGGTGTAGAGCCAGCGCGGTGCGCCGACCCAGAACACCCGGAAGGCGATTCCGGCCAGTGCGCCGATCCAGACCAGCCACAGCAGCAGGTGCTGTCGGCCGCCGCTGAGCAGCAGGATCGTGAACGGCGTGTAGCTGCCGGCGATGATCAGGAAGATGTTGCTGTGGTCCAGCCGCCGCAGCACCGCCTCGCCGCGCGGGCCCCAGGTGAAGCGGTGGTAGACCGCGCTGATGCCGAACAGCATCCAGGCCGAGGCCGAATAGACCGCGCAGGCGATCCTGGCCTGGGTTGAGTTGGCCAGGCAGATCAGCACGATCCCGGCGGCGACGGACGCGGGGAACATTCCCGCGTGCAGCCATCCCCGCAGTTTGGGCTTGAGTGGCGTCACCGCCGAAGCAGTGAGGGCGGGAACGGCGTTGTCGGGGACGGGCAAGGCGGCCTCCTCGGCGGTCGTTGCCGACATGCTACCTACGGAACCGTAGGTTACTTGCTGGTAGGAGGTGTGGGCCGCGTGTGAATCGTCACGCGCGAGCGCTGCTGACCTCAGGTATTTCCGGACAAGTCACTCCCCGGACCGCAGAATGTGTGGTCCGGGTCACTAGCACACCGCAAGGGGCAGTATGTCGGTTTGCAGACATCGGCGTTAGGCTGCGAAGACCCTCAACCCCCGCCGCCGGATCAAGGACGATTCGGCGTGAAACGGAGCGATCGTGCCGTACGAGAACTCTGCCCTGAGCACACCTGCGCCCACACAGCACAAACGGCTGCTGACCTGGGTCCAGGAGATCGCAGAGCTCACCCAGCCGGACCGGATCGAGTGGTGCGACGGCTCTGAAGCCGAGTACCAGCGCCTGTGCGAACTCCTCGTCGACAAGGGAACCTTCCGCAAGCTCAACCCCGAGAAGCGCCCCAATTCCTACTATGCGGCCTCCGACCCGAGCGACGTCGCCCGAGTCGAGGACCGCACCTTCATCTGCTCCGAGCGGGAGCAGGACGCGGGCCCGACCAACAACTGGAAGGCGCCTGCCGAGATGCGGGCGATCTTCACCGGCGCGGACGGCAGGAGCGGACTCTTCGCCGGGTCGATGCGCGGTCGGACCATGTATGTCGTGCCCTTCAGCATGGGCCCCGTGGGATCGCCTCTCGCCGCGTGCGGCGTCGAGATCACCGACTCCGCGTACGTCGCGGTCTCCATGCGCACCATGACCCGGATGGGTCAGGCCGTGCTGGACCACCTCGGCGAGGACGGCGAGTTCGTCAAGGCCGTGCACACCCTCGGCGCGCCGCTGGCCGAGGGCGAGGCCGACGTGCCGTGGCCCTGCAACACCACCAAGTACATCTCGCACTACCCGGAGACCCGCGAGATCTGGTCGTACGGCTCCGGCTACGGCGGCAACGCGCTGCTGGGCAAGAAGTGCTATGCCCTGCGCATCGCCTCGACCATGGCCCGGGACGAGGGCTGGCTGGCCGAGCACATGCTCATCCTCAAGCTCACCCCGCCCGCCGGTGAGGGCGCTGAGCCGGTGTACGTCACCGCGGCCTTCCCCAGCGCCTGCGGCAAGACCAACCTGGCGATGCTCCAGCCCACCATCCCGGGCTGGAAGGTCGAGACCATCGGCGACGACATCGCCTGGATGCGCTTCGGCGCGGACGGCCGTCTCTACGCCATCAACCCGGAGTTCGGCTTCTTCGGGGTCGCCCCCGGCACCGGCGCCGACACCAACGCCAACGCCATCGACGCCATGTGGGGCAACACGGTCTTCACCAACGTCGCCCTCACCGACGACGGCGATGTCTGGTGGGAGGGCCTGACCGCGGAGCCCCCGGCCCACCTCACCGACTGGCGCGGCAACGACTGGACGCCCGCGTCGGCCACCCCGGCGGCGCACCCCAACGCCCGGTTCACCGTCCCCGCCTCGCAGTGCCCGATCATCGCCCCGGAGTGGGAGGACCCGGCCGGGGTGCCGATCTCGGCGATCCTCTTCGGCGGACGCCGCGCCAGCGCGGTCCCGCTGGTCACCGAGTCCTTCGACTGGCAGCACGGCGTCTTCCTCGGCGCCAACGTCGCCAGCGAGAAGACGGCCGCCGCCGAGGGGACCGTCGGTGAGCTGCGCCGCGACCCCTTCGCCATGCTGCCGTTCTGCGGCTACAACATGGGCGACTACTTCAGCCACTGGGTGAAGCTCGGGCGGGAGGCGGACGCCGCCAAGCTCCCGAAGATCTACTACGTCAACTGGTTCCGCAAGAACGCCGACGGCAAGTTCGTCTGGCCGGGCTTCGGTGAGAACAGCCGGGTGCTCAAGTGGATCGTCGAGCGTTTGCAGGGCCGGGCCGAGGGCGTCGACAGCCCCATCGGCGTGCTGCCGACCCGCGAGGCGCTGGACCTGGACGGGCTGGAGATCAGCGCCGACGACCTGGAGCTGCTGCTCAGCGTGGATCCGGAGATCTGGCGGCAGGAGGCCGCGCTGATCCCCGCCCACCTGGAGCTCTTCGGCGAGCACACGCCGAAGGAGCTGTGGGACGAGTACCGCGGACTGGTCGACCGTCTCGGCTGATTCCGGACGACGGCGCCCGGTGTTAGCCGTGGTGGGCAGGGCAGGGCAGGGCAGGGCAGGGCAGCTGCGGCGGAGACGCTACAGCGCTGAGCGGGCCGCCGCGTGGGCATCCATGCGGCGGCAGGCCAGCATCGCGGTGACCGTGTCCTGCTGGGCCGCCGCGACCACCAGCAGCCGTCCGGCCAGGGCGTGCGCGTGCTCGTGCGCCATGGCCAGGCGGCTGCCACCGGGCCTGCCGATCACCCCGCCCGTGGTCTGCGCCGGTACTGCCCCGGCCGGGGCCAGGGCGGCCAGGCGGGCGTGGAGTCCCGCCAGGGCCGCGTCGAGTTCGGCGCGCTGCTCGGGGCTCTCGGCGGCCTGGCGCACCGCCTCGGTCGCCGAGACCAGTGCGGCCAGGTGCCCGGTGAGCGGAGACGCGTGCGGGACCGCTCCGGCGCCGGGGGTCGAGGCGGGGCCGTGGGCGTTGCTGTTGTGGGCACGGGCGGACGCGCGTCGCTGCGCGTGGACCGCGACCTTGGGTTGTTCGTACATCTCGCCCCCTGCGGGCTGGAGTACCGGGAGCTACGAGGGAGACCCGGGCATGTCTGTGAAGCCATCTTAACTTGGACTCAGTCCAAACTGCGTGGCGTTCCACATGGTGACCAGGGGGGCGAGCTGTGCTGCCGCCGGTGTCGGCCGACCATCACACCTGCGCGTAGGTCTCCAGGAAGCTGCCGATCCGGGTGACCGCGTCCGTCAGGTCCTCCACCCGGGGCAGGGTGACCAGGCGGAAGTGGTCCGGGTCGGGCCAGTTGAACCCGGTGCCCTGGACCACGTAGATGTGCTCCCGCTTGAGCAGGTCGAGCACCAGCTGGGCGTCGTCCTTGATCGGGTAGACCTTGGGGTCGAGCCTCGGGAAGGCGTACAGCGCGCCGCGCGGTTTGACGCAGGAGACCCCGGGGATCTCGTTCAGCAGCTTCCAGGCCGCGTCCCGCTGTTCCAGCAGCCGCCCGCCCGGGAGGATCAGGTCCTTGATCGACTGGCGACCGCCGAGCGCCGCCGCGATGGCGTGCTGGGCGGGCATGTTGGCGCACAGCCGCATGCTGGCCAGGATGTTCAGGCCCTCCAGGTAGCTGCGGGCATGCTCCTTGGGACCGGAGACGACCAGCCAGCCGGAGCGGAAACCGGCGACCCGGTACGCCTTGGACAGCCCGTTGAAGGTCAGGCAGAGCAGGTCGGGAGCGAACAGCGCGGTGGAGGTGTGGGTCGCGTCGTCGTAGAGGATCTTGTCGTAGATCTCGTCCGAGTAGATGATCAGGTTGTGCCGCCGGGCGATCTCGGCGATCCCCCGCAGCAGCTCGTCCGAGTAGACCGCACCGGTGGGGTTGTTCGGGTTGATCACCACGATGCCGCGGGTGCGGTCGCTGACCTTCGCCTCGATGTCGGCCAGATCCGGGAACCAGTCGGCTTCCTCGTCGCAGCGGTAGTGCACGGCGGTGCCGCCGGCCAGGCTCACCGACGCGGTCCACAGCGGGTAGTCCGGGGCCGGTACCAGGATCTCGTCGCCGTCGTCCAGCAGCGCCTGCATCGACATCTGGATCAGCTCGGACACGCCGTTGCCGATGAAGACGTCGTCGACGGTCAGCTCGCTCAGCCCGCGCTCCTCGTAGTGCATCACCACCGCGCGGCGCGCGGCGAGGAGGCCCTTGGACTCGCCGTAGCCGTGGGCGTTGGCGAGGTTGCGCAGAATGTCCTGCAGGATCTCCGGCGGTGCCTCGAAGCCGAAGGGCGCCGGGTTCCCGGTGTTCAGCTTCAGGATCCGGTGGCCCATCTCCTCCAGCCGCATGGCCTCGTCGAGGATCGGGCCACGGATGTCGTAGCAGACGTTGGCGAGCTTGCTGGACTGGATGACCTGCATGCCCAGGTACTTTACGGGGTCGTTATCCGTGACGCCTCGTGTTTTTCGCCACGTGCGTCCCGAAGCGCCCGCAGATCGCCCAGACTGCGGACCGCGCGGAGGTCGCCGGGGCGGATCCGGCGCAGCAGGCGCGCTTCGCGCAGCGCGCGCGCCCAGACCCGCTTGGACCGGCGCAGCGAACGGTCCCAGACCAGCCAGGACCAGTCCGCCAGCCGGACCCCGAGGGCGTAGAGCCGCTTCAGGGCGAGGGTGCCGAGGCGTCGGCACTCGCGCAGCAGGCGGACGGTCGGGGGCCCGACCCGGCCCAGCAGCACCCGCCCGGCCTCCAGACCGCGAGCAACCGGGGAACCGGCCGCCGCTCCGCCATCCGAGGGACCGGCCGCCGAAACGGACGCGGCGGCGGGACCGGCGGCGGGCGTGGACGCGGTGGTGGTGGACGTCGCGGCGTCGGCGGCGGGCGTGGCGGCGGTGAGCGGGGAGGCGCCCAGCGCCTGCGCCGCCTGCGCTGCGGAAGCTGCTGCCGCCGCCTCGGCGGCTGCTTGCTGGGCGGCTCTGCGGGTGGCTGCTGCCGCGTGCCCGGCCGCGACCCGGGCCGCGATCCAGGTCGCCGCCGAGGCCCGGCCGCGGGCCACCAGCGGTCGGCCGACCGCCGCCCACTGCCGCCCGAGCGCGCGGCGGACCGGGTCGCTGCCCACTGCCAGCACCGCCGCCGCGCCGGGCAGCCAGCCCAGCGCCAGTGCCCAGGCCACGCCGAAGACCGCGCCGCTCACCGGGTAGCCGAAGTAGGCCAGCGGGCCGCCCGCGATCAGCCGGGCCACCACCAGTCCCTGGAAGAACCCGGCCGCCGCCCCGGCCGCCACCAGCGAGCCCCAGCCTGTGAGCAGCCGGTGAATTCGGCTTGAATTGGGGTAGGTCCGCACGTGCCTGCTGAGTACCGCGACCACGATGATCACCATCACCAGGGCGGCGAAGTCCTCGCAGACCACGGTCGACCCGCTCTGCTGGCCGAGCGGCGAGAAGCGCAGCGCCGGGAGCGTCGTCGGTGCGCCCAGGGCCGCGGGTATCAGCAGTTCCCCGAAGCCGCTGGTGACGTGCAGTGATATGGAATCCATGCCCATCAGCAGCACGATCAGCAACGTCGCCGCACCACCGGCGTAGGGCACAGCGCGTCGGGCGAGGGCGTCGCGGAGGCGGGGTGAAAGCTGCTCGATCATGGCCACACGCGGACTCTAATGGGGGAAGGCGCGGTCTGGACAGCGACTCATCGTTTTGTCGGCTGATTCTGACGCTGGTACAGAATCCGGACATAGGCTGGGTGGGGAGAGGCCCCCGCGACGATCTAGTATCAGCCAGATCAGCGAGGGCGTACGGTGTTAGGGCGGGGTGGGCATGGCGGGACGGCTGCGGCGTTGGCTGGTCGGGCTGGTAGTGATCGCCTGTGCGGCAGGACTGCTGGCGGCCGTCGGGCCGACGCCCTCGGGCCGGGGTCCCTGGCAGGAACGATTCATCACCGACTCCCAGGGTCGGGCGATCTTCCTCTACGGACTCAACACCTCGGCGGACGCGGCCAGCACCGCCGACGGAATGCCGTGGATCAAGAAGTCCGACGTCAGCGCCGAATACAACCTGCTGGGCACGGACTTCGTGCGCTATCTGATCTCCTGGCAGCAGATCGAGCCGGAGCCGGGCCAGTTCAACCAGACGTACCTGGCCCAGGTCGCGCAGCGGGTCTCCTGGTACCAGCAGCAGGGCTACCACGTGCTGCTCGACATGGAGCAGAACCTCTACGGCCCGGCGCTCGGCGGCAGCGGCGCCCCGCCCTGGGCCACCGACAGCGGCGGGCTCGCGGTCTCCCCGCAGACGCCGCCGGAGCTGACCTACGATCAGCCCGGCGTGGTGCACGCCTTCGACGAGTTCTGGGGCACCCGGACCGACCACCCCGAGTACCAGCAGCAGTACCTCGCCGCCTGGACCACCGTCGCCAGGTACTTCGCCAAGAACACCGCCGTCATCGGCTACGACCTGATGAGCCAGCCCTGGGGCGGCTCGTTGCAGGGTCCGGCGTTCGAGGCGGGCCCGCTGGCGCGGTTCTACCAGAAGGCGATCAACGCGATCCGTACCGTCGACAGCGCGCACTGGCTGTTCGTCGAGCCGGAGGCGGTGCCCACCGACTGGGGGCTGCCCAGCGCGCTGCCGGAGCTCAGCGACCCGCGCCCGGGCCAGCCGGAGATCGGCTACGCGCCGCAGCTGTACCCGCAGCCGATGGACGACGACGGCAGCTACACCGGCTCCGCCTCCTTCCTGACCGACCGGGAGCTGGCCTCCTGGGAGGTCCAGGTGGAGCGCACGGCCCAGCGGCTGGACGCGCCGGTGCTGCTCGGATCCTGGACCGCCAACGACCCCGACCCCTACGCCCACCTCTACATCGACAAGGTGCAGCAGCTGCTGGACCAGATGATGATCGGCGAGGCGTACTGGTCCAGTGACCCGGGTACCGGGTCGATCTGGACGGCCAAGGGCAAGCCGACCGACCTGAGCACGGTCATCGGTACCGCCTACCCGCGCGCCATCGCCGGCCAGCCGGTGACCTTCAGCTACGACAAGCCCACGCTGGACCTGAACGTCCAGTGGACGGACAAGCCGGGCGTCACCGGCAGCACCGACCTCTACCTGCCGCCGACCGACTTCCCCAACGGCGGCCAGATCACCCTCAACGGCCACTACACCAGCAAGTGGAACGCGACCACGCACATCCTGTCGATCACGGTGGCGCCGCTGCCCGGCGGCGGGGTGCACGATCTGGACGTGGTCCCGGCGTAGTGCGGCGCACCGCGCGCCCCGGGGTCGCCTCGGTGCGCCGGTGGTCGTCGATCACCGGCACGCCGTCGACCAGCACGTACGGGATTCCGCTGGGCGTGCTGCGGGGCCGCTCGTAGCTGGACCCGGCGGCGACCGCGCCCGGGTCGAACAGCACCAGGTCGGCCCGGTAACCGGTGCGGACCAGGCCCCGGTCGGCCAGCCGCAGTCGCCGGGCGGGCCGGGCGCTCAGGTGCTCGACGCACTCGGCCAGCCCGAGCACCCCCTGCTCGCGCACGTAGTGCCCGAGGTAGCGCGGGAAGGTCCCGTACGCGCGCGGGTGCGGCCGGTCGCCGGTGAGCAGGCCGTCGCTGCCGCCGGTGTGCGCCCGATGGCGCATGATCGCCCGGACGTTCTCCTCGTGCCCGACGTGCTGCAGGATGGTCGTGCCCAGCGCGTCCCGGCGCAGCAGCCCGACGAAGGCGTCGAAACCGGACTCCCGCTCGCGCTCCGCCAGTTGCGCCACGGTCAGGCCGACGGCCGACCGCAGCTCGGCCGAGCGGACGCCGCTGACCTGCACCGTCGTCCAGTCGGCGACCACGCCGTGGCAGCCGTCGGAGCCGTGGACCTCCATCGCGTCCTGGATCGCCGCGCGGGCCGCCGGGTCGGCCAGCCGCCGCAGCGTCTGCTCCGGGCCGCCGGCGGTGGCCCAGCCGGGCAGCAGCGCGGCCAGCGTGGTCGAGCCCGGCAGGTAGGGGTAGCTGTCCAGGGTCAGGTCCACGTCCGCCGCCGCGTCCAGCAGCGCCAGCAGTTCCCCGGCCCGGCCCCGGTTGACCTCGAAGTTCATGGTGGCGTGGGCCAGGTGCAGGGCGCAGCCGGAGCGCCGGGCGATGTCGATGGTCTCCGCGTAGGCGGCCAGCGCGCCCGCGCCGTACGAGCGGTGGTGCGGGCAGAAGTAGCCGTCGAACGCGGCCACCGTGCGGCACAGCTCGACCAGTTCGTCGGTGCCCGCGTACATGCCGGGGGAGTAGGTGAGCCCGGCGGACAGCCCGACCGCGCCCTCGGCCAGCCCCTGGGCCAGCAGCTCGCGCATCCGCAGCAGCTCGGCGGCGGTGGCCGGGCGGTCCTCCCAGCCCAGCACCAGCGCCCGCAGCGTGCCGTGCGGGACCAGGTAGGCGGCGTTCACGGCCAGGCCCTGCCCGCCGGGGCCCGCGTCCAGCCGGTCCAGGTACTCGCCGACGCTCCGCCAGGACCAGTCCAGGCCCTCGGGCTCGCCGTTCCAGCCCGCGAGCTGGTCGCGCAGCCCGGCCAGGGTGCGGTCGTCGACCGGGGCGTAGGAGAGCCCGTCCTGGCCGAGGACCTCCAGGGTGACGCCCTGGGCGGCCTTGGCCTGGTGCCCGGGGTCGGTGAGCAGGGCCAGGTCGGAGTGCGCGTGCATGTCGATGAAGCCGGGCGCGAGGGCCAGGCCGTCGGCGTCGACGACCCGCCCGGCGGCGGGTACGGCGCCCGGGCGCGGCCCCGGATCGCCCTCGCGGTGGAGGGCGGTGATCCGCCCGTCCCGGACCACCGCGTCCGCCCGGTACGGCTCGCCGCCGGTGCCGTCCACCACCAGCGCGCCGCGCAGCACCAGCTCCATCAGAAGAAGGTGCGGATGTAGTCGGTGACCGTCCCGTCGGCCTGGACTTCCGGGATCAGCTGCCACTTCTCGAAGGCGGTGCAGGGGTGCGACAGCTGGAGCGCCACCCAGTCGCCCACCTGCGGCTCGGCCCCGGGCTCGACGGTGACGAAGGCGTGCTGGTCGGCCAGCGCCCGGACGCTGAGCCCGGTGGCCGCGCGGACGCCGCCGTCCTCGCCGGAGCGCACCAGCGACGGGATCGGCAGTCCGAGGTCGTAGGGGACGTCCCGCTTCCCGGCGTTGAGCAGGGCCAGGCCCGGCTCCGGGCAGGAGACCACCTGCGCCCACAGCCGCAGCGCCGGGCGCAGCCGCTGCTCGGCCTCGGCCGAGCGCAGCGGGGTGATCTCCGCGTAGTGCAGGTCGTCGTGGGTGACGTAGGCGCCGCTGCGCAGCAGCCGCAGCGTCGGACGGCTGAGGTCCAGGGCCTCGGCCGTCAGCGCGTCGGCGACCAGGTCGAAGTGCTCGCTGCCGCCCGCGCTGACCACGATCTGCTCGGTGTCGGCGAACAGCCCGGCCGCGTCCACCGCGTGCGCCAGCCCGACCAGCCGCGCCAGCCAGTCGGAGACCTCGCGGCGGCTGCCGTCGGAGTTGCTGATGGTGCCCTCGTACCCGGCGACGCCGACCAGCCGCAGCCGCTCGGCGGCGACCACCGCCGCGGCCAGCGCGAGCGCCTGCTCGGCGTCGCGGACGCCGGTGCGGGCGCCGACCTCGCCCAGCTCGACCACCACGTCCACCTGCCGCCGGGCGTTCGCCCGGGTCAGTGCGCGCTCCATCAGCTCGACGCCGCGCAGCGAGTCCACGTAGCAGACGAACGCGAAGTCGGGGTCGGCGTCGAGCTCGGCGGCCAGCCAGGCCAGCGCGGCGGCGTCGACCAGCTCGTTGGCCAGGAAGATCCGGGGCACCCCGAAGGCCCGGTACATCCGCAGGTGCGAGGGCATGGCGGCGGTGATGCCCCAGGCGCCGAGGTCGAGTTGCCGCTGGTAGAGCTGCGGGGCGAGCGGGGTCTTGCCGTGCGGGGCGAAGGCCAGGCCGTGCGCGTCGGTCCAGCGCGCCAGCAGTTCCAGGTTGTGCCGCAGCGCGTCCGAGTCCAGAGTCAGTACCGGGGTGATGAAGCCGTCGGTGAACAGGTTCGCCCGGGCCGCGGCGAGCTCGGCGACGGTGGATCCCTCGGCGCGGGGCGGCAGCCCCTTGAAGCGCCAGTCGACGCGGGTGCTGCCGAGCTGCTGGAGGGCGGCGGTGTCCATGACGCTCCCGGGGGTGAGGAGGTGCGGGCTGGCGGCCGTGTGCAGCATGATTGCGTACTGCGCAACGGTGATTGCATATCCTGCCGCACGGTAGTTCGTCCGGACAACCGTTCCCGACCTTGAGGAGTCGACCCATGAGCAAGACCGTCGTACGCACCGAGCAGGCACCCGTGCCCGTGGCCAGTTTCTCCCAGGGCGTGGCCAAGGGCGGCCTGCTCCAGGTCGCGGGCCAGGTCGGCTTCCTGCCGGAGACCGGCCGGCCGGTCGGCCCGGGCCTGGCCGAGCAGATCGAGCAGACCCTGCGCAACGTCCAGGCGGTGCTGGAGGCGGGCGGTTCGGGCTGGGCCGACGTGGTGATGATGCGGGTCTACCTGACCGACACCGCGCACTTCGCCGAGCTGAACGCGGTCTACGACGCCTGGTTCGCCAAGGCGCTGCCGGAGGGCGGCTTCCCGGCCCGGACCACCGTCTACGTCGGCCTCCCGGCCGGGCTGCTGGTGGAGATCGACGCGCTCGCGGTCACCGGCGGCTGAACCGCCCCGCCGGACGCCGCCGCGGCCGGACACGGCACGCCGCGGCCGGACGCGGCACAGGACGGAGCCCGTCCCCGCCACCGTGGCGGGAACGGGCTCCGTGAGCGGGTCGTGCGTTACGGCATCGCGTTGACGAAGGCGCCCTCGTTGGTCGCGAACTGGTTGCCGTTGCTGGCGTCCCAGGCGGTGGACCAGGTCATCACGCCACCGATGGTCGGCCACAGGGTGGTCGGCTTGAAGGTGCCGCAGTTGGTGCCCTTGGCCAGGCAGTTCAGCGCGTTCTCGACGACGCTGGGGGCGACGTAGCCGCTGCCGGCCGCACTGGCCGAGGCGGGGACGCCGATGCCGACCTGGTTCGGGCTCAGACCGGCCTGGATCGCGGTGCAGGCGAGCGAGGTGATGAAGTCCACCGAGCCCTCGGAGTAGACGCCGCCGTCACAGCCGTTCATCGAACCCGAGTTGTAGTACTGGGTGTTGACGATGGTCAGGATGTTCTTGACGTCCAGCGCGGTCGCCAGGTAGTCCGAGCCGGCGCTCAGCATGTCGATGGTCTGCGGGGCCATGGTCAGGGTGAAGCCGGAGCCCGCCTTGGCGGCCAGGGACTCCAGCGCCTGCGACATGTAGGTCGGGTTGATGCCGTTCTCAAGGTCGATGTCGACCCCGTCGAAGCCGTACTGCTGCATCAGCGCGTAGGCGCTGTTGGCGAAGTTGGTGGCGGCGGTGGAGCTGCCGACGCTGATGGTGCCGTCCTGGCCGCCGATCGACAGCACGACCTTGTCACCGGCCGCGTGCTTCGCGGCGATGTCCGCCTCGAACTGCGCGGTGGTGTAGCCGCCGAGCTTGCTGACCAGGGTCGGGTCCAGCGAGAAGGTGATCCCGCCGTCGTTCGCCGAGTCGGCCGTGGCGAAGGCCACCGCGATGATGTTGTACTGCGGGTTGACGGCGGCGATGGTCTGGTCCGTGGCGCCGTTGTCGAAGTCCTGCCAGTACCCGGTCACCCAGTGCTTGTGGGTGGTGCCGCCGCCGGGGTTGGTGGCGGTCGCGGTGGGCGTGGGGGTCGGCGTGGCGCTCTGCGTCGGCGTGGCCGACGCGGTGGGCGACGCGCTCTTGGTCGGGGTCGCGGAGGCCGTGGGGGTCGGCGTCGCGCTCTTGGTCGGCGAGGCCGAGGCCGAGGCGGTCGGGCTGGGGCTGGAGCCGGCCGCGCCGGTCAGCGCCACGTCGTCCGCGTAGTAGGTGCCCTGCCCGTACCAGCCGTGCAGGTAGACGGTGACGCTGGTGGTGGAGGCACCGGTGGTGAACGAGGTGCTCAGCTGGTTCCAGGCGCTGTTGCTGGACCAGGTGCTGACGTCGGTGGTGCCGTCGCCGGAGGTGCCGAGGTAGACGTAGCTGCCCTGGACCCAGGCGCTTAGCGAGTAGGTGGAGGACGGCTGCACGCTGATGGTCTGCGTGCACTGCGCGTCGTCGCTGCTGGAGGCCGCGCCCGCGAGGGCGTAGCTGCCGGAGTGGACCGGGCTGGTGACGACGCTGCCGGTGCCGGCGTCACAGTTCCAGTTGGCCAGCGAGCCGGTCTCGAAGCCCGGGTTGACGACCAGGTTGGAGGCAGTGGCTGCGTTGGCGCCGCCGGTGAAGGCGACCAGCCCGGCGAGTCCGAGGCCGAGGGCGGTGGCGCAGGCGGTGACAGTACCGGCCGCGCGGCGTGGGGATCTCATAGACCTGTCCTCATGTGGGGGAGGGGGAAGACAGCTGGTGAAGCTTGCCCCACAAGTTGGCCTAGACCAATGACGGTGTCAAGAGTTCGCGCAGCTGTTTAAGGTCCGCTTAAGTCAAGGCCAAGTAAGCAAGTTGGCTGGTCAGCGTGCGCTTTGGGGCCTATGGGAGGGATGGAAAAGGTACAGACCACATGCGGAATGGATCATCCGCATGTGGTCTGTGGGCGAACGGGCGGTCACCCCCGCCAGCTGCTGTCAGTCCTCGCTGGAGGCCGACCAGATGTTGATGTCCGCGTCGGTCGCGTAGCGGTCGATCTCGGCCAGCTCCTCGTCGCTCAGCGGCTCGCCCTGCACCGAGGCGATGTTGGCCTCCAGCTGCGCCACCGAGGAGGCCCCGATCAGCGCCGAGGTCATCCGCTCGTCGCGGAGCAGCCACTTCAGCGCCAGCTGCGCCAGCGACTGGCCGCGCTTGGCCGCGATGTCGTTCAGCGCCCGCAGCTTGAACAGCGTCTGCTCGGTGAGCGCCGCCGGGTCCAGCGACTTGCCCTGCGCGGCCCGCGAGTCGGCCGGGATCCCGTGCAGGTAGCGGTCCGTGAGCAAACCCTGGGCCAGCGGCGCGAAGCCGATGCAGCCCGCGCCCTCCTCGGCCAGCACGTCGAGCAGGCCGTCGTCCTCGATCCAGCGGTTCAGCATCGAGTACGACGGCTGGTGGATCAGCAGCGGCACCCCGAGGTCGCGCAGGATCGCCGCCGCCTTGCGGGTGTTCTCCGCGTTGTAGGAGGAGATGCCCACGTACAGCGCCTTGCCCTGCTGGACGGCGGACGCCAGCGCGCCCATCGTCTCCTCCAGCGGGGTCTCCGGGTCGAACCGGTGCGAGTAGAAGACGTCGACGTAGTCGAGGCCCATCCGGGTCAGCGACTGGTCCAGGCTCGCGGTCAGGTACTTGCGCGAGCCCCACTCGCCGTACGGGCCCGGCCACATGTCGTAACCGGCCTTGGTCGAGATGACCAGCTCGTCGCGGTAGGGGCGGAAGTCGGCGGCGAGGTGGCGGCCGAAGTTGGCCTCGGCCGCGCCGTACGGCGGGCCGTAGTTGTTCGCCAGGTCGAAGTGGGTCACGCCCAGGTCGAAGGCGCGCCGCAGGATCGCCCGCTGGGTCTCCAGGGGCTTGTCGTCACCGAAGTTGTGCCACAGGCCGAGCGAGATCTCGGGCAGCTTCAGCCCGCTGCGGCCGGTCCGGCGGTAGGCCATCGTCGGCGATTCGCTGTCGTAGCGGTTCTCGGCGGCTCGGTAGGGGGCTGGGATCATCGGTGCGTACCTCTTCGGCGGATGAGGGATTTTTTGTTAGCCGAATGAACAATACCCGTGAGCAGTCTGTTGTCACCTCTCCCGGAACCCGGGAGTAGGGTGTGCCCTCGGGCGAGGATTAAGAGGGGCGCACACTCATGGATCTGGGCAGGCTGATCCGACGCACGCCGGTGCTTCGACAGCTGACGTACGGACTCTATGGCAGGCGGGTCGAGGCGCACCTCGACCGCTCCAGTGGGCCCCGCCATGTCGGTGTGATGCTCGACGGCAACCGGCGCTGGGCGCGTGCGGCCGGAATGTCCACCGTCGACGGGCACCAGAGCGGGGCCGACAAGATCCCCGACTTCCTCGGCTGGTGCGAGGAGACCGGCGTCGAGGTGGTCACCCTGTGGCTGCTCTCCACCGACAACCTCAGCCGTCCGCAGGAGGAGGTCGTGCCGCTGCTCGGGATCATCGAGCAGGCGGTCCGCGACCTGGTGGCCGACGGCCGCTGGCGGGTGCACCCGGTCGGCGCGCTGGACCTGCTGCCCTCGCACACCGCGCAGGTGCTCAAGGAGGCCGACCAGGCCACCGCCGACAGGACCGGGATAGTGGTCAACGTCGCGGTCGGCTACGGCGGCCGCCACGAGATCGCGGAGGCGGTCCGCAAGCTGCTCCAGGAGCAGGCGGCGCTGGGTACCTCGGTGGAGGAACTGGCCGAGATGATCGACGTCGAGCACATCGCCCGCCACCTCTACACCAGCGGCCAGCCCGACCCGGACCTGGTCATCCGGACCTCCGGCGAGCAGCGGCTCTCCGGCTTCCTGCTCTGGCAGAGCGCGCACTCGGAGTTCTACTTCTGCGAGGCGTACTGGCCGGCCTTCCGCAAGGTCGACTTCCTGCGGGCGCTGCGCGACTACGCCGCCCGGCAGCGCCGCTTCGGCGGCTGACCGACCCCGGGGCGAACAGTCGGCACCGGGTCGGCACCGATCCGAACGTATCGAGTACTTGTCTGAACTGCAGATGATGATGGTGTTTCAGTTCGGGTGCTTCGGCATGGGTTCTGGAGCACGGGGGAATACCCAGAGCAGACCGTGACCTCGGCCAACGGGGCCGCAGGGATCGGTGAGCCGCGGATGGCAGCAGGTCATCCGCCCGGGAGGCCCTGTGGTCAGCTCGAAGAGCCGCCGGAGTTCGCATGACCGGCGCACGTACGTCCTCGACACCAGCGTGCTGCTGGCCGACCCGGTCGCGATGACCCGCTTCGAGGAGCACGAAGTCGTGCTCCCGGTGGTCGTGGTGACCGAGCTGGAGGCCAAGCGGCACCATCCGGAACTCGGGTACTTCGCCCGGCAGGCGCTGCGCCTGCTGGACGACTTCCGGGTCCGGTACGGCCGTCTCGACGCCCCCATCCCGGTGGGCGAGATCGGTGGCACGATCCGGGTCGAGCTGAACCACACGGATCCGTCCGTCCTCCCGGCCGGGTACCGGCTGGGCGACAGCGACAGCCGCATCCTGGCGGTCGCCCGCAACCTCCAGGCCGAGGGCTACGACGTCACCGTCGTCTCCAAGGACCTGCCGATGCGGGTCAAGGCCAGCTCGGTCGGGCTGCTGGCGGAGGAGTACCGGGCCGAGCTCGCGATCACCTCCGGCTGGACCGGGATGCAGGAGCTCGCGGTCTCCGGGGAGCAGATCGACTCGCTGTTCGGCGCCACCGACCACGGCGTCAGCGGCCTCGACCTGCCCGAGGCGCGGGACCTGCCGGTGCACACCGGCCTGGTGCTCACCTCCGAGCGCGGCAAGGCGCTGGGCCGGGTCACCGCGGACGGCCGGGTGCGGCTGGTGCGCGGCGACCGTGAGGCGTTCGGACTGCGCGGACGCAGCGCCGAGCAGCGGATCGCGCTGGACCTGCTGCTCGACCCCGACATTGGGATCATCTCGATGGGTGGCCGGGCGGGTACCGGCAAGTCGGCGCTGGCCCTCTGCGCGGGCCTGGAGTCGGTGCTGGAGCGCCGCCAGCACCGCAAGGTGATGGTCTTCCGGCCGCTGTACGCGGTGGGCGGGCAGGAGCTCGGCTACCTGCCCGGCTCCGAGTCGGAGAAGATGAGCCCCTGGGCCCAGGCGGTCTTCGACACGCTCTCGGCGGTGACCACCCCGGACGTCATCGAGGAGGTGCTGTCCCGGGGCATGCTGGAGGTGCTGCCGCTGACCCACATCCGGGGCCGTTCCCTGCACGACGCCTTCGTGATCGTCGACGAGGCCCAGTCCCTGGAGCGCAACGTCCTGCTGACGGTGCTCTCCCGGATCGGCCAGGGCTCCCGGGTGGTGCTCACCCACGACGTGGCGCAGCGTGACAACCTGCGGGTGGGCCGGTACGACGGGGTGGTGGCGGTGGTGGAGAAGCTCAAGGGTCACCCGCTGTTCGCGCACATCACCCTGACGCGTTCGGAGCGCTCGGCCATCGCGGCCCTGGTCACCGAGATGCTGGAGGACATCCCCGGCTGACGGCGCGCGGAGTTCCGCGACGGCGCGTGGCAGCTGCCGGTCCTGGTTCGGCCTGGACCGGCACTGTCGCGTCCGCGTCAGGTCCGATCCCGCCAGTCGGGGGCCCGGTCGCCGGGGATGCCCGTTTTTTGGCCGTTTTGTACCGCCGAACGAGGGCAAAGTTATCCGATCGTAGCCATCGGAGCGGTCCTTCAGTAGGTCTATCGCACATCTTCCTTCCCGGTACGCCATGTGAGCTTCGCCACGCAACTGAGAATTGCGCCGGCGCGTCTCCGTCGGGCATGGTTTGGGTTCTGTCAGGCCCCGCGTACGGCGTGATTGGGCACCCGCAAGGGTGAACGCGTCATCGAAAGATGACGGTGTGTGCGAATCGCTACAACTGAACACGGCAAGCAGGCCGTACGCCGCCCGAGATCCACCAGCGTCCCGTTCCCACCGGGGCGTACGGGCCAGCGTCTCCCGTGACCAGTGCAGGGGGAGGCCAGCGTCAGGGGCAGGGTTCGTCCGTGAGGTCACCACACGGACGACGCTGGAAGGAAACCGTGTGAACCGGATCTCGGTTCGAGGTGTGGCTGTGGCCTCCGCCACCGCCGTCACTGCTGTCGGAGCCGTGGT
The DNA here is from genome assembly GCF_014084105.1 of Streptacidiphilus sp. P02-A3a. Lineage (GTDB taxonomy): Bacteria > Actinomycetota > Actinomycetes > Streptomycetales > Streptomycetaceae > Streptacidiphilus. Next base: position 1,062,664 of record NZ_CP048289.1, read on the forward strand.
CGGTGTCGCCCATGGCGCTCCGGCGTCGGCCGCCACCGCGCCCGATGTCGCAGGCAGCACTCTCCTTGCCGACGTCCCCTCCGGTGTGGAGGCGCAGACCGTCAGCGACGACATCAGCATGCAGGCCAATGCCCAGCAGGCGGCTGCCACCGCCGCTCAGCAGAAGGCCGCTGATCAGGCCGCTCGCGTTGCCGCTGCCAATGCCGCCACGGCCAAGTCCAACGCGGAGAAGGCGGAAGCCGCCAAGGCCGCCGCCATCGCCAGGGTCAAGGCCGCCGCTCAGGCTGCTGCCCAGGCCAACGCCCAGGCCGCCGCCGCCCGCGAGGCCGCCGCCTCCACGCAGCTGGCGCAGACGTACGCCCCGGGCTCGGTCCAGTCGATGGCCGAGTCGATCATCGGCAACGCCACGCAGTTCCAGTGCTTCAGCAACATCGTCACCCGCGAGAGCGGCTGGGACTACACCGCGACCAACGCCTCCTCCGGCGCGTACGGCCTGGTCCAGGCGCTGCCCGGGTCGAAGATGGCCTCGGCGGGCGCTGACTGGCGGACCGACCCGGCCACGCAGATACGGTGGGGCCTCGGCTACATGGACTCGCGCTACGGCAGCCCCTGCGGTGCCTGGTCCTTCTGGCAGGCGAACAGCTGGTACTAGCCCGAGCCGGCCGCCGCGGCGGTCCGCCGGACCGTGCGCACGCCGCGACAGAGCGTGTGGAAGCCCCCGATCCCTGTCCGATCGGGGGCTTCCTCTATCTCTCCCACGGAACGGCCGCTGTGTGCGGGGCGGCCTCACGAAGGGTCGTCCCCAGGGCTTCCGCCGGATAAACCGATTTCGCCAATAATGACCGGATAATCGGATGGCGCCCCTCCGTAACCGGTGGGCCCTGCCCTGCCCCGGCCCCGCTGCGGGTACCGTTCAGTGCGGAGGAGTGGCCGAAGCGGGGTGAAGGGGCGGGACGTCGATGTCGGGCGAGGGGCGGGACGGACTGGTGGCCTGGGGCGCCGCGGTCGCCAGACGGATCTCCGAGCGGCTGGAACGCCAGCGGGAACGCGTGGAACGGCAGCGGACCGCCGTCGAGCAGGACGTCCACCAGGCCGAGCGGGCCATCGAGCAGGCCGAGCACCGCAACGACCCGCCGCCGGTGCTCCCGGTCGCGCCCGCGGTGCGCGACCCGCACGGCGCGCCCTCGTTCCCCGCGCTGCCGACCGCCCCCAGCGAGGCCGTGCCCTGGAGCCTGCGGGTCGCCGCCGAGACGATCTGGCGGCTGCTGGTCGTCGGCGCCGGGGTCTACGTACTCTTCCGAGTGGTGCAGACGCTGCACATCGTCGCCTTCGCCTTCATCGCCGCGCTGCTGATCAGCGCCCTGCTCCAGCCCACCGTCGCCCGCCTGCAGCGGCTCGGCCTGCCCCGGGCGCTGGCGGCGGCGGTGACCTTCGTCGGCGGCCTGATCGGCATCGGCCTGGTCGGCTGGTTCGTCGGCTGGCAGGTCAGCACGAACCTGGGCGAGGTCACCAACAAGGTGCAGTCGGGCATCGCGCAGATCCACGGCTGGCTGACGCACGGCCCCTTCCACCTGACGGACACCCAGATCAACCAGTTCGTCAAGCAGTTGCAGAACGCGGTGGGCACCAACAGCGACCAGATCACCTCCTTCGGCTTCTCCACCGTCGGCATCGTGATCGAGATCCTGACCGGGGTCTTCCTGGCCGCCTTCTGCACCTTCTTCCTGATCTACGACGGCGCGCGGATCTGGGGCTGGCTGCTGAAGCTGTTCCCGCCGACCGCGCGGATCGCCATGGCCGGGGCCGGTCCCCGGGCCTGGTCCACGCTCACCGCCTACGTGCGCGGGACGGTACTGGTCGCCTTCATCGACTCGGTCTCCATCGGCATCGGGATCTTCCTGCTGGGGGTGCCGCTGGCGCTGCCGGTCTCGGTGCTGATCTTCCTCGGCGCGTTCGTGCCGCTGGTCGGCGCACTGGTCACCGGCACCATCGCGGTACTGATCGCGCTGGTCACCAAGAGCGTGTTCACGGCGGCCATGGTGCTGGTGGTGCTGCTCGCCGTGCAGCAGATCGAGGGGCACCTGCTACAGCCGCTGATCCTCGGCCGCGCGGTGCGGGTGCACCCGATCGCGGTGGTGCTCTCGGTGACCGTCGGCTCGATCCTGGGCGGCATCGGCGGCGCGATCGTGGCCGTCCCGCTGGTCGCGGTGACCAACACCACGGTCGGCTACCTCAAGGCCCGGCAGCGCGCGGGCGAGGACGTCCGGGTCGCGCTGCTCACCGCCCAGGCCGAGGCCCGCGGCGGCGCGGAGACGCCCGAGGCCCCGCGCCCCGGGAGCTGAACTCCCGGCGCGCGGGGCCCCCGGCGACCGGGCTACGCCTCGGTCGCGCCGCTGATCCGGTCCTCGGCCTCCAGGGTCACGCTGACCGCCTGGAGCACCGCCGCGATCCTGATCGCGGCCTGCACCGTCTCCCGTCCCACGCCCGCCTTGCGCAGCACCTGCTCGTGCGAGTCGAGGCACTGGCCGCAGCCGTTGACCGCGGAGACGGCCAGCGACCACAGCTCGAAGTCGACCTTCGGCACGCCCGGGTTGCCGATGACGTTCATCCGCAGCCCGGCCCGCAGCGTCCCGTACTCCTTGTCGGAGAGCAGGTGCAGCGTCCGGTAGTAGACGTTGTTCATCGCCATCACGGCGGCGGCCGACTTCGCGGCGGTGTACGCCTCCGGGCTCAGCTCCGCCTTCGCCTGCGGCTCCAGCTCGGCCAGCACCCGCTCGCCGCGCGAGGCGATGGCGCAGGCCAGCACCGTGCCCCAGAGCTGCTGCGCGGGCAGTTCGGAGTTGCCTATGACCGAGCCCAGGTTCAGCTTCAGGTCCTTGGCGTACTCGGGCAGAGCCGCCTTCAGTTCGTCGAGGGCCATCCGGTCACTCGCCCGCGAGCAGCGCGACCGGGTCCAGCGTGCTCTCGCCCTTGGTCCAGTTGCACGGGCACAGCTCGTCGGTCTGCAGCGCGTCGAGCACCCGCAGCACCTCCTTGGGGTTCCGGCCGACGGAACCGGCGGTCACCATCACGAACTGGATCTCGTTGTTCGGGTCCACGATGAACACGGCGCGCTGCGCGGTGCCGTCCTCGGCCTCGACCCCGCAGTCCCGCATCAGCTCGTGCTTGATGTCCGCGAGCATCGGGAAGGGCAGGTCGCGCAGGTCCTTGTGGTCCTTGCGCCAGGCGTGGTGCACGTACTCGGAGTCGCCGGAGACGCCCAGGACCTGCGCGTCGCGGTCGGCGAACTCCTCGTTCAGCTTGCCGAAGGCGGCGATCTCGGTGGGGCAGACGAAGGTGAAGTCCATCGGCCAGAAGAAGACGATCCGCCACTTGCCCTGGTAGGACTTCTGGTTGATCGTGGCGAACGCCTTGTCCGCGTCGAGGTCGACGCAGGCGTTCAGTTCGTACTCGGGGAACTTGTCACCGATGGTGAGCACGTTCGCTCCTTCAGGGTTCCGAGGTGAGGGGTTTCGTCCGGTTCCGCTGGGTTCGCCAGCTCTGCGGATCTCCCATACGCTGACACATCGCATACTGATCAGTGAAATAGCCATACTTGATCTCATTGATCGGAGGCAGCTATCAGCAAGGCACGCACCCCCACCGTCTCCCAGCTCCGGGCGTTCACCGCGGTAGCCGAGCACCTGCACTTCAGGGATGCCGCGGCGGCGATCGGGATGAGCCAGCCGGCGCTGTCCGGCGCGGTCGCGGCGCTGGAGGAGGTCCTGGGCGTGCAGCTGGTCGAGCGGACCACCCGCCGGGTGATCATCACCCCCCTGGGCGAGCGCGTGGCCGCCCACGCGCGCGGTGTGCTGGCGGGGCTGCACGCCCTCAGCGAGGAGGTCGAGGCCTCCCGCCGCCCCTTCACCGGCCCGATGCACCTCGGCGTGATCCCCACCGTGGCGCCCTACCTGCTGCCCACCGTGCTCCAGTTGGCCCGGGACAGCTACCCCGACCTGGAGCTGCACATCCACGAGGAGCGCACCCCGAGGCTGCTGGAGGGCCTGGCCGCCGGGCGGCTTGACGTGCTGCTGCTGGCGCTGCCCAGCGTCCCCGGGATGCGCGACCTCCCGCTCTACGACGAGGACTTCGTCCTGATCACCCCGCCCGACCACGAGCTGGCCGGCCGCACCGACGTCCCCCGGGACCTGCTGCTCGATCTGGACGTGCTGCTGCTGGAGGAGGGCCACTGCCTGCGCGACCAGGCGCTGGAGCTGTGCCGCGAGGCCGCCGGCGGGACCCGCGCGGCCGGGCTGCCGACGCTGGTGCAGCTGGTCGCGGGCGGGCTCGGGGTGACCCTGCTGCCCGCCACCGCCGTCGCGGTGGAGACCGGCCGCGCCACCCACCTGGCCACCACCCGCTTCGCGGCCCCCGCCCCCGGCCGCCGGATCGGCCTCGCCCACCGCCCCGGATCGGCCCGCACCCCCGAGTACCAGCGGCTGGCGGACGCCCTGCGCGAGGCCCTCGCGCCGCTGCCGGTGCGGATAGTCTGCTGACAGGAGGTGGGGCCGGGTGTACCTGTCGCGCGTACGCATCGACGGCATCAAGGGGTTCCAGGGCGAACGCGCGGTGGACCTGACGCTGACCCGCCCGGACGGCGGCCACGCCGGATGGACGGTGCTCGCGGGCCGCAACAGCTCCGGCAAGACGAGCCTGTTGCAGGCCGTCGCGGCGGCGCTGCTCACCCCGGTGCAGGCGTACGGGCTGGTGCCCGACCTGTCCGCCTGGCAATCGGCCGACCCGGGCCTGATCGAGCTGACCCTCACCGGCTCCGCCGCCGACCCGGCCGCCGCGCCGGGGAACCGGGTCGAAGGGGTGGCCCGGCGGGCGGACATCGAGGTCAGCTGCACCTGGCAGCTCCCGCCCGGGCGGGAGCACCTGCGCCCGCAGGTGGTCTGGCGGCGACGGCCCAGCGGCGGAGCCGACAGCGCCGAGGCGGATGCCCTGGCCGACTCGGAGTGGGAGTTCGCGCTGCTCGGCAGCATCGCCGGGTACGGCCCCTACCGCCGGATGAGCCGGTCCGCCGCCCGCCGCGACGACCGGGCCTTCCTCTCCCTCTTCGACGAGGAGGCGGCGCTGAACGACTGCGTCGCCTGGCTGGTGGACGCCGACCACCGGCGGCTGGAGGGCAGGCCCGGCGCGGCCGAGACGGTGGAGGCGGTACTCGGGCTGCTCGGCGACGGGCTGCTGCCGGACGGCCTGCGGGTGTCCGGGGTGTCCTCCGAAGGCCTCTCGGTCACCGACGGGAGCAGGGAGTTCCCGCTCATCGAGATGAGCCAGGGCGTGCGCACGGCGGTGGCGCTGGCGGTGTCGCTGATCTGGGAGCTGGCCCGGGAGGACCCGGCCGCCCACCTCCGGCGGCGCGACGGCCGGTTCGTGGTCAGCCGCCCCGGCATCGTGCTGATCGACGAGATCGACGCCCACCTGCACGTCACCTGGCAGCAGCGGATCGGCTACTGGCTCAAGGCGCACTTCCCCGAGATCCAGTTCCTGGTCACCACCCACAGCCCGTACATCTGCCAGGCCGCCGACCCGAACGGCCTGATCCGGCTCGGCGCCCCCGGCGACGGCACCGCCCCGGCGGTGGTGGACGAGGAGCTGTACCGCCGGGTCGTCTACGGCAGCGGCGACGACGCGATCCTCTCCGAACTCTTCGGCCTGGAAAGCCCGTTCTCGGCGGAGGCGGAGCAACTGCGGCGTCGTGCGGGTGACCTGGAGGACGCGATGCTCGACGGCGAGGCGACCGACAATGAGCGCAGGGAATTCGACGAACTGTCGGAGAAGCTGTCCAGCTCGCTGAGCACCAGGGCCGCCGAAGTCGCCGCGCGCCTGGGGCGGCCCACGTGATTCCACTGCGACGCCCGCCGCTGCCGGTCGAGTTGGGGGTTCGGTTGGGTGTCCAGCGGGAGCGTCTGGCGGCCCGGCCGCGGGTGGACGTGCCCACCGCCCGCGACGCCTGGCGCGGGGCGCGTACCGTCCGCCGGGACATCGGCGAACTGCTGGTGCTGATGGCTGCCGGACATGCCCGGTGCATGTACTGCTGCGACAGCCAGGGGACCAGCGTCGACCACTTCGAGCCGATCATGCTGGCGCCGCTGCGGGCCTTCGACTGGTCCAACCACCTGCTCGCCTGCTCCTACTGCAACAGCAATCAGAAGCGTGAGCTCTTCCCCCGCGACGACGTCACCCAGGAGTGCCTACTGGTGGACCCGACCGTCGATCCGCCGGAGCGGCACCTGCGGCTGCGTCTCGGCGACGGCCGCTACCGGGGCCTGACCGAGAAGGGACGGCGCACCATCGAGGTCTTCGGCCTCAACAGCCGCCAGAGTCTCGTGCTCGGCCGACTCGATGCCGTGGCCCAGTGCCAGGGCATGCTGCGGGACAGCGTGCGGCAGACCGGCGGCGGGAACCTGGAGGGGGCCCGACGGATGCTGGCGGCGCTGAGCCGCAGGCCCAACGGCGACGTCCTCTACGCCATGCTGAGCCGCCGGGACCTGCCCGACGCCGCGCGCCTGCTCGGCGGGGACGACGTGGTGACGGCGCTCCACCAGTTGGCGGCCATGATCGACAAGGCCCGTCTAGTCTGATTCGCATGAGCAACCTTGAGACCGCCCCGCGGGCACGGGTCTGCGGCGGCCGGGACGACGTCTCCGCCGCGCCGGTGCACGAGCTGCTGACCGGCAAGCGGGTGCCGCTCGGTGAGAGCACCGTGGTCCGCCGCCTGCTGCCGAACCTGGGCCGCCGGATGGTCGGTGCCTGGTGCTTCGTCGACCACTACGGGCCCGACGACATCGTCGACCGGCCCGGCATGCGGGTCGCCCCGCACCCGCACATCGGGCTGCAGACGGTGAGCTGGCTGCACGCGGGGGAGGTGACCCACCGGGACAGCCTCGGCAGCCTGGCCACCGTCCGGCCGCGCGAGCTCGGGCTGATGACGGCCGGGCGCGCCATCGCGCACTCGGAGGAGTCCCCGCTCGGTCACGGCCCGCTGCTGCACGGCGCGCAGTTGTGGGTCGCGCTCCCCGACGAGCACCGGCACACCGAGCCGCACTTCCAGCACCATCCGGTACTGCCCGAGGTCACCGCCCCCGGCCTGCGGGCCACCGTCATCCTCGGCGAGTGGGACGGCTCCCGCTCACCCGGCAGCACCTACTCGCCGCTGCTCGGCGCGGACCTGACGCTCACCGAGGGCGCGAGCGTCCGCGCGCCGCTCGACCCGGACTTCGAGTACGCGGTTCTGGCCGTGTCCGGTGCCGCCGACGTGGACGGGGTCCGGGTCGAGCCCGGTTCGATGCTCTACCTCGGCTGCGGGCGCCGCGAACTGCCGCTGTACGCCGCCACCGACAGCGCCCTGCTGCTGCTCGGCGGGGAGCCGTTCGCGGAGGAACTGGTGATGTGGTGGAACTTCGTCGGCCGGTCCGGGGAGGAGATCGCCCGGGCGCGTACCGAGTGGATGACCGGTTCCGGCTTCGGTGAGGTCCACGGGTACCACGGCGCGCGACTGCCCGCCCCGGAGCTCCCGCCGGTTCCGCTCAAGCCGCGCGGACGAGCCCGCTGACCCGCCCGCCCGGGCGGCGGTCGCCGGGCCCCGGCCGCCGCCGGGGTGAGGGTAGGCATCCGGACAGCGACGGTGGTTCCGGCCTGGCCGGAACTCGTCGGTTTAGCCGAACCTGATGCGTTCCGGTCAAGATCGCGGATGGGTGGCGGCCTCGGAATCCCCGACTCCGGTGGCGGGTCGGAGCGGTGGGGACGGTGGTGCTCAGGACCAGAAGGCGGCGGTGGTGGAGTCCGGGCCTTCCGCGCTGTGGCCGACGATTCCGCGCACCTGGTCCAGCGGATCACCCAGGACGAGGGCGATCTGCTCCGCACTGGCACCGATGGTCGCAGCCTCACGCATCAATTCCGCCCGCTCCTGGGCCTGGCTGACCGCGAGTTGGTGCAGCCGGGCGAGTGCGCCCAAGACATCCCCCGCTGTCCCTGTTGTCATGTCTCCATCTTCCCTCAAGACAGCCCGTGGTAGGGAGGGTTCCACCTTGAGGAAAGCGTGAATTGCGGTGCGATCCACGCTGTCGCCGATGAACCGGGCGGCCACCCCCGGCCGGGCACAAGCTTGAGAACCGGTCAGATTCGTGACGGCCGAAGGAATCTGTGAGATGAGGGGGCAGCCGGGGAACATGAGCATGCCGTACCATCCATAGCGTACTTAAGCTAATCCGGAACGTCAGTACGGAAGGCGGATGATCCCGCCCCGAGAGGAGCCGAGATGCGCGCACGGCGCGTTCGTACGGTGCTTGTGTCTCTGGGACTAGTTGCTGCTGCGGTCCTCACCGCCGTCGTGGCAAATGGCCCGGTCCGGAACGCCCAGCCGCGAAAGTCGGTCGCTGTCGACATCGTCTGGGACGCCCAGCGGGTCGGAACGGCGTCCCCCGCCGACATCGTCTGGGACGGCGCGAACGCATAGCGTTCAACCTGGCCGTCGGTCAGTTCGACGGCGATCCCTTGGACGATTGGCCTGGTAGATGATGGGTTCGCCTCGTTCCGACGCGAGGGGCCTCGATCTCGGGGGTGATCGAGGTCCCTTCGCGCCGGAATGCGTCCGGCCGCCGGTGTCCGGCCCCTTGCCGGGCCGACGCACCAGTCACCAGTCCGCGGGCAGCCCGTCCGGGTATTCCCCCCGGATCCGGTAGGCGAGTTCCGCCAGCGAGTCCGCGTCGAAGATCTTCCGGGTCTTCTCCAGATGCCGGTTGACGGTCCGCAGGGACATCGCCAACGCCGAGCCGATGGCCTCGGTGGTCATTCCGCTGACCAGCAGTCGGATGATCCGCCGCTGCTCCCCGGACAACTGCTTTCCCCGCGCTATTTCCGGGCGCTCCTCGAACGGCGAGGCCCGTTCCCAATTCTGCTCGAACAGCCGGTTTATGAACGCCACCATGGACGGCTCACGGTTGAACACCGCGATCTCGGTGTCGCCGTCCAGCGGGTACATCACCATGTCGTCGATCAGGAAGACCCGGTCCGGCAGGTGCGGCAGGGTCCGCACCTCGGCCCCGGCCTCGGTCACCGTCCGGACGAACTGCACGCTCGGGGCGTGGTGCCGCTGGGAGTCCTGGTAGAGCATCTGCCGCTGGATGCCCCGGCGGGCCATTTCGAGTTCCGAGGCGATCGTCGCCCTGATCAGCTCGGCCGGTCGCGGCCCGCCCGGCTGGATCGTCCGGAGCCGTTTCACCGGCCCGCTCAGCACCAGTTGGAGCTGCTGGCCGACGGCCTCCTTGCCGGCGACGTACTGCACCAGCGAGGTCTCGTCGTGCCAGGCGCGCTCCGCGCGGTAGGCGGTGGTCAGCGTCTGCCAGTGGCCGCGCAGCTCGGCCGCGCGCGCCAGTTGGGCCGCCGCGCGGCGCTCCTGCTGCGCGGCCGCGGTCTCCGGGTCCACCGGCACCAGCACCGGTCGCTTGACCCCGGGTTTGAGCAGTCCGAGATCGAGCAGACGCTGACGGTGGTCGGTCACCGGATCGGCGTCGTCCGCGGGCGGTGGCGGGGTGATCGGGATGGCTCCGCTCTCCACGGCCTGGAGGTAGAGCTCGACTGCCTCGGCGGGCAGTTCGCCGAGCAGGTCGTCGTTCACGGGGCCACGGTCCGGCCGGAGCGGCTCTCGTCGGCCCGGTGGCGCACGTGTGGCCCGGCGACGGAGGTCACCGGGCCGGGCTGCTGCGGGGGCCCTTCGGCCTGGAGTGTGAGGTCACGCCGTCGGTAGAGGTACGTATCCGCCATCCACTGCATCTGGGTCCTCCCGTCGCTCGGGGCAGCTGCCTGCTCATCCGACCTACAAGGATTACCAGATGAACGCCATTCGGTGGCACCCTCCGCCCGGCAGCCGCGCTCAGGCGGACTCGGGGTAGGCCAGCGAGGTGTCCGCCCAGTCGAGTGCGGTGACCACGGCGTGCTGGAGGTTCTTGGCGGACCAGTTGGAGTCGAACTGGATCGGCAGCACCGGGCAGACCTCCTCCAGCGTGGAGATCATCGGGTTGTGCGACACGGCGTGGTCCACCAGCAGCACCAGCGGCTTGCGCAGCGCGGAGGCCCAGCCGAGCTCCATGCCGACCCCGGCCGAGAGCGGTGCCTCGACATAGGCGAAGGCCAGGTCGGCGGACTGCATGCCGCGGAACGCGGAGGGGACGCGGATTCCGGTGCCGAGGCCGCGGGTGGCCCAGCAGTCGTCGTGGTGCTGGCTGTAGACGGTGACACCCGCGTCCAGCAGGGCGTCGCGCAGGGCGGTGACCTTGCCGCGCAGGGCGAGCGGGAAGACCCCGTCCGCCGGTCCGGTGAGGCGCAGTGAAGGAGCAGCAAGGAAGACCCGCAGGCAACGGCGCGCGTCGGCGGCGAGATCGTCCTCGGTGGCGCGGCTCTTCTGGTCCACGCCGTAAAGCTCGCTCATGTTCCGCTCCATCGAGATAGTTGACCTGGTAACATCAAGTCCCCTACGGGGACAGGGGCTTGACGTTCAGGCGGCCGGCGCCGGCGGCCCATCCGGGGGGATGTCCTGATCCTTGCCTGTGCGTCGTACAGGTGTCCATCAAAGTCCGGTGGCCTATACATGCCTGTCCGAACGGGACACCCCTGCGCCGTTCGAGGCCCGCGGTGATCACGGCTCGATGGCATAAGTGCATGTCAAAGCCGTCAATGCTGCTGCCTGCGGCAAAGGGTTCAGCGCTGCCGAACCGTCGCGGACATGCCCATTCGAACGGCAGCCGACGGCACCGGACCGGGGGTGGTGTCGCGAACGGTCAGCGTCCGCATTCCGGGACGATCGCACCCCGGCTGCGGAAAGCCCGGCCGGGACCGGGCGCGGACACTATTCTTCGGTGCGACGACTGCGACGACCACTTCGGCACGATAAGGATCCGACCTGTGAGCACACCCCCCTGGAACGGGTCGACTCCGCCGCCGCCGAACTGGGGTCCGCCCACGCCGCCGCCGCTGCCCCCGGGCAACCCGTACGAGCAGCAGGGCAACCCGTACGAGCAGCAGGGCAATCCCTACGAGCAGCAGGGGAACCCGTACGGCCAGCCGGGGCAGCCCGGTCAGCCGTGGGGCTCCGGCATGCAGCCGATGCTCCAGCTGCCCTCGAACACGCTGGTGACCATCGGCGACATCGTCTGCACCCAGACCGAGGTGATCACCCCCAGCGGGCGCTGCCCGGTCGGCCAGGTCACCTGGTCCTTCACCGACATGTCGCGGACCACCAAGACGCTGCCGGTCTGGGCGATCGTCTGCGCGGTGATCTTCTTCTTCTTCTGCCTGCTCGGCCTGCTCTTCCTGCTCGCCAAGGAGGAGCGCACCGAGGGCTCGGTGCAGGTGGTCGTCCAGGGCCCCGGCCTGCTGCACCAGCTCCAGCTGCCGGTCACCTCGGTGGGGCAGGTCCAGGACTACAACGCCCGCGTCGGCTACGCCCGCTCGCTGTCGGCCTCGGCCGGGATGGCGGGCTACTGACCACCCCGGCCCGCTGACCCACCGCCGGGCCGCCGTCCGGCCACCGGCGGGTCCGCTACGGCCGGGTCATCCGCAGCACGTCCAGGGCCTCGTCCAGCTGCTGCTCGGTGAGCTTCCCCTGGTCGACGTAGCCGCGCTCCAGGGCCACCTCGCGGATGGTCCGGCGCTCGGCCAGCGCCTGCTTGGCGGTCTTCGCGGCCTCCTCGTAGCCGATGTAGCGGTTCAGCGGGGTCACCACGGACGGGGAGGACTCGGCGTACTCGCGCAGCCGCTCGGTGTTGGCGGTGATCCCGTCGACCGTGCGGTCGGCGAGCAGCCGGGCGACGTTGGCCAGCAGCCGGATCGACTCCAGCAGGTTGCGGGCGATCACCGGCAGCATCACGTTCAGCTCGAAGTTCCCGGCCGCGCCCGCCGCGGCCACGGTCGCGTCGTTGCCCAGGACCTGCGCGGCGACCATCACCACCGCCTCCGGGATCACCGGGTTGACCTTGCCGGGCATGATCGAGGAGCCCGGCTGGAGGTCCGGGAGGTTGATCTCGCCCAGTCCGGTCCGGGGTCCCGAGCCCATCCAGCGGAGGTCGTTCGCGATCTTGGTGAAGCCCACCGCGACCGTCCGCAGCTGGCCGCTCAGCTCGACCAGGCCGTCCCGCGCGCCCTGGGCCTCGAAGTGGTTGCGGGCCTCGGTGAGCGGCAGCCCGGTGGCTCGGGCGACCTCGGCGATCACCGCGGCGGAGAACCCGGGCGGGGTGTTGATCCCGGTCCCGACGGCGGTGCCGCCCAGCGGCAGCTCCGCGACCCGGGGCAGGGTCGCCCGCAGCCGCTCCACCCCGTACCGCACCTGGGCGGCGTAGCCGCCGAACTCCTGGCCGAGGGTCACCGGCGTGGCGTCCATCAGGTGCGTCCGGCCCGACTTCACCACCTCGGCGAACTCCTCGGCCTTGCGCTCCAGCGCCGCCGCGAGGTGTTCCAGCGCCGGTACCAGGTCCTGGCTGACGGCCGCCGTCGCCGCCACGTGAATGGAACTCGGAAAGACATCGTTCGACGACTGACTGGCATTGACATCGTCATTGGGGTGGACCGCCCGGCCCAGTCGTTCGCCCGCCAAGGTGGCGATCACTTCGTTCGCGTTCATGTTGGACGAGGTACCCGAGCCGGTCTGGAACACGTCCACCGGGAACTCGGCGTCCCAGCGCCCGGCCGCCACCTCCGCCGCCGCCGCCGCGATCGCCTCGGCCACCGGTCCGTCGAGCACCCCCAGCCGCGCGTTCACGGTCGCCGCGGCCGCCTTGATCCGGCCCAGTGCGGCGATGTGCGCGGCTTCGAGCCGCTGCCCCGACACCGGGAAGTTCTGCACCGCCCGCTGCGTCTGCGCACCCCACTTGGCCTCCTTGGGCACCTGTACCTCGCCCATGGAGTCGTGCTCGATCCGGAACTCGCTCATGTCCCACCTCCACTGTCGTCAGCGACAGCAGCCTCCCCCCTGTTCCCACCCCCACCCCCGCTTCCCGCCCGCCGGGCGTGTCGGTCCGGACGCGGACCGGCTGGGCGGTGACCGGCGACACCCAGCACCTGCCCGGGTACTGCCTGCCGCTGCACGGCCCGGTGCGGCGCTACGCCGCCCTGTCCGCCGTCCTCGCCGACGCCTACGGCGAGGACGGCCGGGGGCCCGGACCGGAGGTCAGCCGCGGACCGGGATGCGGGTGATCAGGGGCTGGTCGTCGCCGGGGTCGGCGAAGAAGTCGTTGCCCTTGTCGTCGACGACCACGAAGGCCGGGAAGTCCTCGACCTCGATCCGCCAGACCGCCTCCATGCCCAGCTCGGCGTACTCCAGCACCTCGACCTTCCTGATGCAGTCCAGGGCCAGCCGGGCCGCCGGGCCGCCGATCGAGCCGAGGTAGAAGCCGCCGTGCTCGGCGCAGGCGTCGGTGACCTGCTGCGAGCGGTTGCCCTTGGCGAGCATCACCATCGAGCCGCCGGCCGCCTGGAACTGGTCGACGTAGGAGTCCATCCGCCCGGCCGTGGTCGGGCCGAAGGAGCCGGAGGCGTAGCCCTCGGGGGTCTTCGCCGGGCCCGCGTAGTAGACCGGGTGGTCCTTGAGGTACTGCGGCATGCCCTCGCCCGCGTCGAGCCGCTCCTTGATCTTGGCGTGGGCGATGTCGCGGGCGACCACCAGCGTCCCGGTCAGCGACAGCCGGGTCTTCACCGGGTGCTTGGACAGCTCGCTGCGGATCCCGGACATCGGCTGGTTGAGGTCGATCCGGACGACGTTGTCGTCCAGGTGCGCGTCGGTGGTCTCCGGGAGGTACCTGGCCGGGTCGGTCTCCAGCTGCTCCAGGAAGACGCCCTCAGCGGTGATCTTGCCCAGTGCCTGCCGGTCGGCGGAGCAGGAGACGGCCATGGCGACCGGCAGCGACGCGCCGTGCCGGGGGAGCCGGATCACCCGCACGTCGTGGCAGAAGTACTTGCCGCCGAACTGCGCGCCGATGCCGATCTTCTGGGTCAGCTCGTGCACCCGGGCCTCCAGCTCCAGGTCGCGGAAGCCGTGGCCGCCGGCCGAGCCCTCGGTCGGCAGGGTGTCCAGGTAGTGCGCGGAGGCGTACTTGGCGGTCTTCAGCGCGAACTCGGCGCTGGTGCCGCCGACCACGATCGCCAGGTGGTACGGCGGGCAGGCGGCGGTGCCCAGCGAGCGGATCTTGGCCTCCAGGAAGGCCATCATCGACGACTCGTTGAGGATCGCCTTGGTCTCCTGGTAGAGGTACGACTTGTTGGCGCTGCCGCCGCCCTTCGCCATGAACAGGAACTTGTAGGCGTCGCCGTCGGTCGCGTAGAGCTCGACCTGCGCGGGCAGGTTGCTGCCGGTGTTCTTCTCGTCCCACATGGTCAGCGGGGCCATCTGCGAGTAGCGCAGGTTGAGCTTGGTGTAGGCGTCGAAGATGCCCCGGGAGAGCGCCGACTCGTCGGTGCCGGAGGTGAGCACGTTCTGGCCGCGCTTGCCCATGACGATCGCGGTGCCGGTGTCCTGGCACATCGGCAGCACGCCGCCGGCCGCGATGTTGGCGTTCTTCAGCAGGTCCAGCGCGACGAAGCGGTCGTTCGGGCTGGCCTCCGGGTCGTCCAGGATCCGGCGCAGCTGCGTCAGGTGCGCCGGGCGCAGCAGGTGCGAGATGTCGTGCATCGCCTCGGCCGCCAGCAGCCGCAGGGCCTCGGGCTCGACCTGGAGGAAGCGGCGGCCGTTCGCCTCGAAGGTGCTCACACCCTCGGTGGTGAGCAGCCGGTACGGGGTGGGGTCCGCGCCGAGCGGAAGCAGGTCGGTGTAGGCGAAGTCGGGCATGAGTGCATTCCTCACGGGTCGGGCGGGGGCGTCGTCGTCGGCGCGCACCGTTCAGGGTATGCAGTCGGCGCGGGCGTGTGGGCCCCGGGCGGGGCTGTCCCGGCACGCGCCCGAGTGACTATCCTCACGCTGTGGAAAACTCACCCCTCCCCGAGCCGCTGCCGGACCCGCTGAAGAAGGCCCCCGGCGGCGCCGAGCCCAGGCCGTACGCCGATCCGGCCCTGGAACTGCGGGCCTCCGACGCCGACCGGGAGCGGGTGGTCGAGGCGCTGCGCGAGGCCTACGCGGAGGGCAGGCTGACCGCCGAGGAGCACTCGGAGCGGGTGGACTCGGTCTACGCGGCGAAGACCATGGGCGAACTGGTCCCGCTGACCAAGGACCTGCCGGCGCACTCCGAGGTCCACCGGTCGGCCCCGGCCGCCGCCCCCGCGCCGCGGCGGACGCAGCCGGAGCCGCCCGCGCGGCAGGAGAACCCGAGGATGATCGCGGTCTTCGGCGGGACCGAGCGCAAGGGCCGGTTCCGGGTGGGCTCGCTGATCAAGGCGATCGTGGTCTTCGGCGGGGTGTCGATCGACCTGTCGGAGGCGGTCTTCGACGAGCCCGAACTGGTGATCGACTGCCGGGCGGTGTTCGGCGGTGTGGAGATCAAGGTGCCCCCGCACGTCACCCTGCGCGGCGGCGGGGTCAACGTCTTCGGCGGCTCGGACATCCAGGAGCAGGAGGGCGAGGGCCCGGCGGCTCCGGTGGTGACGGTGAAGACCGTCTGCGTCTTCGGCGGGGTCAGCGCGCAGCGCAAGAAGCCCGGAAAGGTGAAAGACGCACTGCGCAAGCACCTTGAGTAGGAATGGTTCTGACTGTCCGTTGATTGGATTGTCTGTATCGCGCATGGATGGTTCGTCGGCGGGGTAGATCCTGGCTCACATCGCCTCGTCGTACGGCAGCGGCGTGCGTGCCGGGTCGTACGGCGGTGTGGACCCCTCCGAAGACTGCCGTCAGGAGTGCGCCGTGCTTCACCCGATAGAAGCCCGTCTGGACGCGAATCGTTCACACGTTCCCGCACGTAGCGGCGGCTCCACGGATGACACGCCCTGGCATTCCAATGCCGCCTGTCGCCGGGACGAGGCGGGACTCTTCTTCGCCCCCTCCAAGGAGCCGACGGCCGCCCGGCTGTCCCGCGAGGAGCAGGCCAAGCGGGTCTGCGCCCGCTGCCCGGTGCTGCTGGAGTGCCGCGAGCACGCGCTGATCCAGCCGGAGCCGTACGGGGTGTGGGGCGGGCTCACCGCCGCCGAGCGCCGGGTGGTGCTGGCCCGGCGCCGCCGCCGGGAGCAGGAGCTCCGGGAGGCGGCGCGGGTCGGCGCCCAGGTCGCCGCCGCGGGCTGAAACCGCCCGCGACGGCCTTGCGGCGACGGCCCCGGGCCGGGCTAGCGCGCCCGGTCGAAGTCGATCGCGCTGTAGGCGCGCAGCTTCGACAGCTTGTGCTCGCTCTCGATCCGCCGGATCGTCCCGCTCTTGGAGCGCATCACCAGGGAGCTGGTGGTGGCGGTCTCCGCCTTGTAGTGGACGCCGCGCAGCAGTTCGCCGTCGGTGATCCCGGTCGCGACGAAGAACACGTTGTCGCCGCTCACCAGGTCGTCGGTGTGCAGTACCCGGCCCAGGTCGTGCCCGGCGTCCTGCGCCTTGCGCCGCTCCGCCTCGTCCTTGGGCCACAGGCGGCCCTGGATCACGCCGCCGAGGCATGTGATGGCACAGGCCGCGATGATCCCCTCGGGGGTGCCGCCGATGCCGAGCAGCAGGTCCACGCCGGTGCCTTCGCGCACCGCCATGACCGCGCCCGCGACGTCGCCGTCCGAGATGAACTTGATCCGCGCCCCGGTGGCCCGGATCTCGGCGGCCAGCTTCTCGTGCCGGGGCCGGTCCAGCAGCACCACGGTGACGTCCTCGGGCGCGCAGCCCTTGGCCCGGGCGACCGCCCGGACGTTGTGCTCGACCGGCGCGGTGATGTCGACCGCTCCGGCCGCCTCCGCCCCGGCGACCAGCTTGTCCATGTAGAAGACGGCGCTGGGGTCGAACATGGTGCCCCGGTCGGCCACGGCGAGTACCGCCACCGCGTTCGGCATGCCCTTGGCGGTCAGCGTGGTGCCGTCCACCGGGTCCACCGCGACGTCGCACTCGGGGCCGGTGCCGTCGCCGATCCGCTCCCCGTTGAAGAGCATGGGCGCGTCGTCCTTCTCGCCCTCGCCGATGACGACCACGCCGTTCATGGAGACGGTGTGGACGAGGGTCCGCATGGCGCGGACAGCGGCGCCGTCGGCACCGTTCTTGTCGCCGCGCCCGACCCAGCGACCGGCCGCCATGGCGGCGGCCTCGGTCACCCGGACGAGTTCGAGGGCGAGGTTGCGGTCTGGCGCCTCCGGGGCGACCTCCAGGGAAGAGGGCAGATTGTGCTGGTTGTGCGGGTGCTGCTCGGTCATCGGTCCCGTACCTCTCTGTACGACGACGGCCGGATGAGGGTGTGTTGATCGTATCCGCGACCTGCGAGTATGTCTGTGGCGCGCGGCACGTGGGACCCCGGTGCCGGGTTGCGCGAGGGCCATGGGCCACCATGGACGGGTGGCAACAGAGAACGCGGTAGCGCAAGCCGGCACAGCTCCCACGACGACGCAGAAGCGTCCGGGCATGGGCGCCAAATCAGTCAAGGACATGGTCCTGTCGCTGGCCGCCGTCATGCTGGCGGGCCTGGTCATCTACTACTTCATCCCGCACTCGGCCGGGAACGGCGTGCACGCGGTCCAGGGCGGCATCACCTCCTCGGTGGAGTCCGCCCGGCGCGCGGCCCCCTATCCGGTGCTGGCGCCCAGCGGCCTGCCCAAGGGCTGGACCGCCACCGAGGTCAACTACGACGGCATGGACGCGACGGACGCGCAGTGGTCGCTGGGCTACATCGACCCGAGCGGGCAGTACGTGTCGGTGCAGCAGAGCAACGGCGGGGCGGCCGACTTCATCTCCAGTGTGACCACCAACGGGGTGAAGATCGGCGGGACCAGCGTCGTCAACGGCGTGACCTGGGCCCACTACCAGGGCACCAACTACCGGGCGCTGGTGCTGGAGACCCCGAAGGTGACCACGGTGGTGACCGGCACCGAGTCGTTCGCGGCGATGGAGACCTTCGCCGCGGCGCTCCGGAGCAGCTGAGCGCCGGCGCTTCGCGCCCGCGCCCGCACCGACCACAGCGCCCCCGACCGGATTCGATCCGGTCGGGGGCGCTGTGGTGCGGAGCGGCGGCTCAGACGGTGGTGACGACCTCGTCGTACTCCAGCCGCGGGGAGCGGGGGAACCAGGCGTTCTCGCCGGGCTTGCCGATGTTGATCACGGTCAGCACCGAGTGGTCGCCGTCGGGGAAGAAGTCCTTGTTGATGCCCTCGGCGTTGTAGCCGGTCATCGGGCCCGCGGCCAGGCCGGCCGCGCGGATGCCCAGGATGAAGTAGGCGACCTGGAGCGTGGCGTTCAGGTTCGAGGCGGCCTCACGGCCGGGACGCTCGGCGAAGAAGAGGTCCTTGGCCTGGGGGAAGTGCGGGAAGAGCTTCGGCAGCTCCTCGTGGAACTCGTGGTCGGCGGCCAGGATGGCGACCAGCGGGGCCTTGCCGGTCTTCTCCTTGTTGCCGTCCGCCAGGTGCGAGACCAGCCGGGCGCGGGCGTCGTCGGAGCGGACCAGCAGCACCCGGAGCGGCGACATGTTCATCGAGGTCGGCGCGTACTTGACCAGGTCGTAGACGGCCTGGATCTGCTCGTCGGTGACCGGCTCGTCGGTGAAGCTGTTCGCGGTGCGGGCCTCGCGGAAGAGCAGGTCCTGGGCGGCGGGGTCGAGCACGAGCGCGTCGGCAGCAGTCATGGGTACACCTCATGTGAAATCCGGAGCGGCGGTGGTGCCGCATGCCTCGATCAACATAGGTGAAGTTTCAACTATTTCCAAAGCAGACCAGAAGAGAGTGATTCACGTCACTGCTCCGGCGCTCAGTCCTCGGCGGCGTCGCCCTCGTCGCCCGCGCTCCCGTCCGCGTCGCCGCCCTCCGCCAGCGCGGCGTCCAACCGGGCCCGGGCGCCGTCCAGCCAGCGCTCGCACACCTTGGCCAGCTGCTCCCCGCGCTCCCACAGCGCCAGCGACTCCTCCAGCGAGACGCCCCCGGTCTCCAGCCTGCGGACGACGTCGAGCAGGGCGTCCCGCGCCTGCTCGTAGCCCAGGGCGTCGTCCACCACCGCGGTCGCCGCGTCGCTCTCCTGCTGTTTCGTCATGACCCCAGAGTATTCGTCAGAGTCGGGGCGACCTCCCGGACAGCCACGGTGAACTCCCCCTCCGCCACCCGCGCCCGCAGCGCGTCGCCGACGGCGACCTCGGCCGGGTCGCGGATCACCGAGCCGTCCTCGCGCCGCAGCACCGCGTACCCGCGCCGCAGCGTCGCGGCGGGCGACAGCGCGACCACCCGGGCGACGGTGTGCGCCAAGTCGTCGGTGGCCCGGTGCAGCCGGTGGTCCAGGGTCCGCCGGGAGCGGTCGAGCAGCGCCGAGACCTCCGCCGCCCGCTCGTCCACCATCCGCCGCGGCGCGGCCAGCACCGGGCGGCTGCGCAGCGCCGTCAGGCCGCTGAGCTCCCGGTCCAGCCGGGAGCCGATCCCGTACCTGGCCCGGTCGCGCAGCCCGTGCACCCGGGCCAGCTCCTCCCGGACGTCCGGGACCACGCGCTTGGCCGCGTCGGTCGGGGTCGACGCGCGCAGGTCGGCCACGTAGTCCAGCAGCGGCTGGTCCGGCTCGTGGCCGATGGCGCTGACGATCGGGGTCCGTGCCGCCGCGACCGCCCGCACCAGCTGCTCGTCCGAGAACGGCAGCAGGTCCTCGACGCTGCCGCCGCCCCGGGCGACGATGATCACGTCCACCTCGGGGTGCTCGTCCAGCTCCCTGACGGCGGCGATCACCTCCGGCACCGCGCGCACGCCCTGCACCGGGACGTTCCGCACCTCGAAGCGGACGGCGGGCCAGCGCCGCCGGGCGTTCTGCAGCACGTCGCGCTCGGCGGCCGAGGCGCGCCCGGTCACCAGGCCGACGCACCGCGGCAGGAACGGCAGCGGACGCTTGCGCTCGGCGGCGAACAGCCCCTCCGCGCCGAGGGTCCGCTTCAGCAGCTCCAGCCGCGCCAGCAGGTCGCCCAGGCCGACCAGCCGGATCTCGGCGGCGCGCAGCGACAGCGTCCCGCGCGGCCCGTACCACTCCGGCTTGGCGTGCACCACCACCCGCGAGCCCTCGGCCACCAGCTCCCGGACCGGGTCGAAGACCGTGCGGTAGCAGGTGACCGCGAGCGAGACGTCCTCCGAGGGGTCACGCAGCGTCAGGAACACCACGCCCGCCCCGGGCCGTCGGCTCAGCTGGGTGATCTGCCCCTCCACCCAGACCGCCCCGAGGCGGTTGATCCAGCCCCCGATCAGCCGGGAGACCCGGCCCACCGGGATCGCTGCTTCGGCGGAGCTGTCGACACCCATGAGCCGAGCGTAGCGGGCGGCTCCGACAGCGCCCCCGGAATCCGCCCCCCGCCCCCGGTTCCCGCTGTCGGCCCGGGGCGGGCGGCGCGGTGGCCGGTACGCTGGGCCCATGCCTGCTGCTACCGCTCCCCGCCGTGTCCTGCTCGCCGCGCCGCGCGGCTACTGCGCCGGTGTCGACCGTGCCGTCATCGCCGTGGAAAAGGCCCTGGAGCAGTACGGGGCCCCGATCTACGTGCGCAAGGAGATCGTGCACAACAAGTACGTCGTGCAGACCCTGGAGAAGAAGGGCGCCGTCTTCGTCGACGAGACGCAGGAGGTCCCCGAGGGCTCCATCGTGGTCTTCTCGGCGCACGGCGTCGCCCCCTCCGTCCACGACGAGGCCGAGCGCGGCCGGCTCGCGACCATCGACGCGACCTGCCCGCTGGTGACCAAGGTCCACAAGGAGGCGCTGCGCTACGCCGACGAGGACTACGACATCCTGCTGATCGGCCACGAGGGCCACGAGGAGGTCGTCGGCACCATGGGTGAGGCGCCCGAGCGCACCCATCTGGTCGACGGCCCGGCGGACGTCGCCGGGGTCCGGGTCCGGGACGAGTCCAAGGTGGTGTGGCTGTCGCAGACCACCCTCTCGGTGGACGAGACGATGGCCACCGTCGGCGCGCTCAAGCAGCGCTTCCCGCTGCTGACCAGCCCGCCCAGCGACGACATCTGCTACGCCACGCAGAACCGCCAGGTCGCCATCAAGCAGATCGCCGCCGAGGCCGACCTGGTGATCGTGGTCGGCTCGCGCAACTCCTCCAACTCGGTCCGGCTGGTCGAGGTCTCGCTGGAGGCCGGGGCCAAGGCCGCCCACCTGGTGGACTTCGCCGACGAGATCGACGAGGCCTGGCTGGCGGGAGTCGCCACGGTCGGCCTGACCAGCGGCGCCTCCGTCCCGGAGATCCTGGTCGAGGGCGTGCTCGAATGGCTGGCCGAGCGCGGCTTCGGCGACGTCGAGCAGGTCCGCTCCAGCGAGGAGCACCTGCAGTTCTCGCTGCCCAAGGAGCTCCGCCGCGACCTGCGCGCCGAGGCTGCCGGAAAGTAGCGCGGGCACGCTGCCGAGGCCATACGTTGGACCTGCTGGTTCAACGACGAACAGGGGTATTGCGACGTGAACGTCTTTGGCGTGGACATCGGCGGCTCCGGGATCAAGGGTGCCCCGGCCGACCTCGACCGGGGTCAGCTCGCCCAGGAACGGCTCAAGGTACTCACCCCGCATCCGGCGGAACCGAAGACCGTGGTCGAGGCGGTGCGGAAGGTCGTCACCCACTTCGACTGGAAGGGCCCGGTCGGGCTGACCTTCCCCGGCGTGATCGTCGACGGTCACACGCTGACCGCCGCCAACGTCGACAAGGGCTGGGTCGGGCTGGACGCCCGGGCGCTGTTCTCCGACGCGCTCGGCCTGCCGGTGGCGCTGATCAACGACGCCGACGCGGCCGGTCTGGCGGAGATGGCCTACGGCGCGGGCAAGGACCGCAAGGGTGTGGTGCTGATGCACACCCTTGGCACCGGCATCGGCAGTGCGCTGTTCTCCGACGGGGTGCTGGTGCCCAACACCGAGCTCGGCCACCTGGAACTGAACGGCAAGGACGCGGAGAAGCACGCGTCGGCCGCCGCCCGGGAGGAGCACGACTGGAGCTGGCAGCACTGGGCCGAGCGGCTGGACGACTACTTCGCCCTGGTCGAACAGCTGTTCTCGCCGCAGTTGATCATCGTCGGCGGCGGGGTCAGCCGCAAGGCCGACAAGTTCCTGCCGCTGCTGAAGCCGCGGCGGGCGGAGATCGTCCCGGCGCAGCTGCAGAACGACGCGGGGATCGTCGGCGCGGCGATGGCCGCCGCCAAGCTCGGCTGAGCCGTCCCGGCGAGGGGTCCGCGGCGGCGGCGGTTCAGGCCGCCCGCCGCCGCGCCCGGCTCAGCGCGAAGTGGCGGGCGAGGGCGATCACGACGGACACCGCGGTACCGGTGAACAGCCAGCCCGCCCGCGTCGCCAGCGAGCTGGCCAGGCCGATGGCGTCCCCGGCCAGGCCGGGCGAGGGGGAGCTGCCGAAGCAGCCCAGGGTGATCGCGAACGAGATCGGCCCGCAGATCGGCGCGGCGGCCAGGTCGGCCGGCCGCACCCGGACCGCCACCTGGAAGCTCACCGCCACGTAGGCCAGCCCCAGCAGCACGCCGGAGCCGCCGAACAGCCAGCTGTCCAGCGCCCCGCCGGCGAAGGTGGCGCCGAGGGTGACCACTCCGCCGCCGACCGCGGTCAGCCGCCGCGGGGCGCGCGTGCCGGGGCGCGGCTGCGCCCGGCCGTCGCCCCGGGAGCGGAGGCCGCCGCTCCGGGCCCCGCCGCTCCTGAGCCCGCCGCCGCGGACCGCACCGCTCCGGCTCGGCTCCGGGGAGCGCGCCGGACCGGGCACACCGGGGGCGTCCATGACGGAGGGGCGTTCGTCAGACCTGCGTTGGTACTCCACAGGACCAACGTACGGTCGGATGAACGTCACCCGTGGTGACGGACACGCCGGAGATTTTGCCCGACCACCCGTAACCTGCCCGAACCCGCGCCGCCGCGGCCCGGTTCCGGGCGGTGCCGACCCCTCGGCGGACCTCCGTAGACTGGGGAACCGTCCGCCCGTCTCGCCTCCCCTCCAGGATCCCGCCACATGTCGCTTTCGATCGGAATCGTCGGCCTGCCGAACGTCGGCAAGTCCACGCTGTTCAACGCCCTGACCAAGAACGACGTGCTGGCAGCCAACTACCCGTTCGCCACCATCGAGCCCAACGTCGGCGTCGTTGGCGTGCCGGACGCGCGGCTCGCCGTGCTCGCCAAGATCTTCAACTCGCAGCGGGTGCTCCCGGCGACCGTCGACTTCGTCGACATCGCGGGCATCGTCCGCGGCGCGAGCGTGGGTGAGGGCCTGGGCAACAAGTTCCTCGCCAACATCCGCGAGTCGGACGCGATCTGCCAGGTCATCCGGGCCTTCGAGGACCCGGACGTGGTCCACGTCGACGGCAAGGTCTCGCCCAAGGACGACATCGAGACCATCAACACCGAGCTGATCCTGGCGGACCTGCAGACCATCGAGAAGGTGCTGCCCCGGCTCCAGAAGGAGTCCCGGCTGAAGAAGGAGTCGGCGGTGGCGGCGGCTGCCGCCGAGGCGGCGGCCAAGGTGCTGGAGTCCGGCAAGACCCTGTTCGAGGTCGGCTTCGACAAGGAGTCCGTGCGCGACCTGCACCTGCTCACCACCAAGCCCTTCCTCTACGTCTTCAACGTGGACGAGGAGGAGCTGATGGACGAGGAGTTCAAGCAGGCCCAGCGCGACCTGGTCGCCCCGGCCGAGGCCATCTTCCTGAACGCGAAGATCGAGTCCGAGCTGATCGGCATGGACGAGGACGAGGCGCTGGAACTGCTCCAGTCCATGGGTCAGGAGGAGGCGGGCATGTCCACCCTCGGCCGCGTCGGCTTCGAGACCCTGGGCCTGCAGACCTACCTCACGGCCGGCCCGAAGGAGGTCCGCGCCTGGACCATCAAGAAGGGCGCGACCGCCCCGGAGGCCGCCGGTGTGATCCACACCGACTTCCAGAAGGGCTTCATCAAGGCCGAGATCGTCTCCTTCGAGGACCTGGTCGAGTGCGGCTCCATCCCCGAGGCCCGCGCCAAGGGCAAGTCCCGGATCGAGGGCAAGGAGTACGTCATGCAGGACGGCGACGTGGTCGAGTTCCGCTTCAACGTGTGAGCGGATGAAATAACACTACGTCGCTGGCGTGGCAAACATGCAGGTCAGATAGGGTCCACTTCTCCGGAGGTGGGCCCCTGGCCTTTCCCCGTGCTGGATGGGTGCTGGATCAGCTGAGTAACCAGCAGTCGGCTCCCCGCTCAGATGACACCAAGAGTGGCACGTTATTGAGTACCACTTGATGGGAGGGTTGAAGTCATGTCCATAACTGCGAGTGAAGCGCGCAAGGAACTGTTTCCGCTGATCAAAAAGGTCAACGAGAACCATGAGGCCATCGAGATCGTCTCCAAGCACGGTAACGCGGTGCTTGTCTCGGCTGAGGACTACATGGCGCTGCGCGAAGGCTCCTACCTGCTGCGCTCGCCAGCGAACGCCCGGCGGTTGCTCAAGGCGTACGAGAACGCCCTGTCGCACGTCAACGTGTCGGAGCGTGAGTTGATCGACCCCGAGTCGCCGGACGCAGGTGCGGGTGTCGCGTGAGGCTCGTATTCGAGGATCAGGGCTGGGAGGACTACACGTCCTGGCTCAAGAGCGACCGTAAGATGCTCGCCCGGATCAACAAGCTCAACGAAGATGTCAGGCGTGACCCCTTCGCGGGCCTCGGCAAGCCGGAGCCGCTGAAGTATCACCTGCCTGGGGCCTGGTCGCGACGGATCGATGAAGAACACCGCCTCGTCTATCTGGTGACGGACAAGGAGATCGTCATCCTCGCTGCCCGGTATCATTACTGATCGGTGAGTGTCCGGTGTGCTGGGACGTCTCTTCCATGCTGGGATAACCTACTTTAAACATCGGTTTTCGCACGTGGAATCCCTGAGTTCGACATTCAGCTCCGCCGTAGCTGAATTGTCGCAAGCAGACCTCGAAGATCTCACGCCTGCACCGCGACAAGGGATCGCGTGGGGATGGGTTTGAGCGGGCCGTTCACGAGGCGATTGTCGGCGGCGAGCCACGCGTTACCGATCTGGTCAGCGAAGCGCTCAGGAAGGTGAGCCCTAGGGCCTTCGCTGACTTGGAAAGGCCTACGTCTCTGATGTTCGGGCACGAGCGGGCACGCCATCTCGGATTTACTGAGGCCCTCCTGGGTGCCGATCGCTGCTCGCGGTGTCGCCGCCGAACCTGATCTGCGGGAACGGGTATGTCCGGTCGATGATCTCGAAGTTGATTCTGAACCCGTCCATTGGCGCGCCGGTCGGACCCTTGTTCGCAGGAGGCTGAATATCCCGCGTCGCGAGGGATATCCGCGACCCGCCCCGCATCCCAGGGGCCGACTCGCGCACGAGTCGGCCCCTGCTGCTGCCCGCGTTGGTTTCCCGCGCCGGGATCAGGTGTCGTAGACGTTGGAGCGGTGACCGCCAGGCACCACCCAGACGACCAGTTCACCGTTGTCGATGGTGTAGATGACGCGGTAGTCGCCGACCCGTAGGCGGC
The DNA here is from genome assembly GCF_014084105.1 of Streptacidiphilus sp. P02-A3a. Classification (GTDB taxonomy): domain Bacteria; phylum Actinomycetota; class Actinomycetes; order Streptomycetales; family Streptomycetaceae; genus Streptacidiphilus. Next base: position 1,088,241 of record NZ_CP048289.1, read on the forward strand.
GGCGTTCCGGTTGGGACACGAGTGCGGTGGTGCTGAAGCCCAGCGGATCGCTCTCCAGCTTCGTCAGCTCGGCGAGGATGCGCAGCGCCATGTCTCTTGGAACTTTGCGCAGTTCGGCCTGTGCCTCGGGCCGGAAGACGGTGCGGTACTCACTCACTGCGCGCCAGCGTCTCCTTCATGACGTCCTCGATGGGCGCTCCGGCTGAGCGGGTCGCCATTCGCTCATCGATGATGCGGTTGATCTCCTGCTCTTCCCACCGCTGGTACTTGCGCAGGACGTCGATCGAGACGACAGCGGCCGGTTGCGGGGCGGTCCGGTTCGTCGGGAGGTCAGGACATCAGGGCGTTCAGGTCCGGGTAGGGGATCGCCTCGGTCAGGGCGCTGTAGCCGCCCTGCTCCGCGAGTTCCTGGGCGGCCCGGCGGACCACCGCGTAGGCGGCCTCGGCCACGGTCGCGCCGAGGCTGACCCGGGCGACGCCGAGCTTGCCCAGCTCGGCCACGGTGGGCAGCCCCGGGCGGCCGCTCACGTTCAGCGGGCCGGTGACCACCTCGGCCAGTGCCGCGATGACCAGCGGGTCGCTCAGCCCCGGGACGAAGATCCCGTCCGCGCCCGCCGCCAGGTAGGCCGCCGCCCGGGTCAGCGTGTCCTGCAGCCGGGTCTCCGGCTCGCCCGCGTCGTACAGGTAGGTGTCCACCCGGGCATTGACGAACAGGGAGATCCCGGCCGCGTCCGCCGCCGCCCGGGCCGCCGCCAGCCGCTCGGCCTGCTCGGCCACCGGCCGCAGCGGGGAGTCCTCGGTCTGCTCCCCGGCCGCCAGCCCGTCCTCCAGGTTGACCCCGACCGCACCGGTCGCGAGCACGCCGCGGATGGTCTCGGCGACCTCCGCCGGGGTCGCGCCGAAGCCGGTCTCGATGTCCGCCGTCACCGGGACCTCCACCGCGGCGACCACCCGGGCGAGCAGCGCCAGCGCGTCCTCCCGGCCGAGCCCGCCGCCGTCGGCGGCGCCCAGCCCCCAGGCCACCCCGGCACTGGTGGTGGCGATGGCCGGAGCCCCGGCCTGCTGGACCAGGCGGGCGCCGGCGACGTCCCAGACGTTGGCCAGCGCGAGCGGGGCGGCGGACGTGTGCAGCGAGTGGAAGAGCAGGGCCTTGTCCTGCTGGGCGGCGTTGGCGGCGGCAGTCGAGTTCGCAGTCATGGCGGTCATTCGATCAGTTACCGGCGGCTGTTCGCCGGTAATTTCCCGAGACCGTCGGCGACTGTCAACCGGTCGGCCCGATCCGCCCAAACCTGTCCCGGTGCCACTGAGGTGAAAATCACCACCGCCCGCCCAGGTCATCGGATCGAAACCGGACGGGAACGGCGGCGGAGCCTGCGACCGCTAACGTCCGGTGTGCGGCCGGTCCCGCCTCGCCCCCACGGAGGCGGGCCCGGCCCCCACCCCCGGCGGCCCTAGGCTGCTGACCCATGACAGTGACCGGGCACGGCGGGGACGGCAGCGGCGGCAGGCGGATCGTGGTCGGCGGTGCGCTGCTGCACCGGGGCCGGGTGCTGGCGGCGCGGCGCAGCGCCCCCGCCGAGGTCGCCGGACGGTGGGAGTTCCCCGGCGGGAAGGCCGAGCCGGGGGAGACCCCGGCCGCCGCGCTGGAGCGCGAGCTGCGCGAGGAGCTGGGCGTGGAGACCCGGGCGCTGGCCCGGCTCGCCGGGGCCTGGCCGGTCCGGGCGGACCTGGAGCTGCAGATCTGGACCGCCGAGCTGCTCGCGGGCGTCCCCGAGCCGCTGCAGGACCACTCCGAGCTGCGCTGGCTGACCGTCGCCGAGCTGCCCGAGGTGGACTGGCTGGACCAGGACCGGTTCGCGCTGCCGCAGGTCGCCGCCCTGCTCCGGGGCGAAGGTCCGGCTGCTCCCGACTTGACCAGTACGCCGGAGTAGGGGCAGTTTTGTTCGGGTATGTGAGTATGAGGCTTACTCACTCCGAGTAGTTGCCCATGACCCGGGACTGGGGACATACGTGCGGGAGCCACGCCGAAAGCCGAGCGCCGACGCTCGTGCGCGCCTGCGGCGACTGAGCCGCGGCGTCGGGAACGCGGCGCGTTCCGGCGGGGCCGGGCGGGCGCGCCCCGGCGGGGTCGCGCCGGTGGCCGACGGCCTGGTCACCCCGTCCGGCACCCGGGGCCGTCCGCCCGCCCCGTTCCCGGCCGACCGGGCGGGGACCCTCCCGGTCGGCGGCGACCAGCCGCTGAACCGGATGGCCCCGCCGTCGGAGCCGGAGCCGGTGGGCGGCAGCATGCTGGACGCGGTCCGGGTCGCCATCGCGGTGCTGGACACGACCGGCCGGATCGTGCTCTGGAGCCCGGCGGCGGAGGAACTCCTCGGCTGGCCCAGCGAGTTGCTGATCGGCCGGGCGCTGGCGGAGTTCCTGAGCGAGGAGCAGCCGGTCGGCTCCGCCGCCGGTCCCCCGGCCGACCCCGCCGCCGCTGCCGCCACCGACCCTGCCGCCGCCGACCGCGCCCGGGTCCGCGGCGCCCGGATGCAGGAGATCCTGGACCAGGTGCAGCGCAGCGGCGGCTGGCGCGGTTCGGTCGCGCTGCGTGACAGCGAGGACGTGGCGATCACCGTGGACGTCCGGCTGTCCCGGCTGGTCGACGGCGACGGGGTGGCGTTCCTGCTGCTCCGGCTCGCGGACGCGCGGCGGCTGCGCGCGGTCGAGCACGACCTCGCGGTGCAGGACGCCCTGTTCGAGCAGTCGCCGCTGGGCATCGCCGTCTTCGACCGGGACCTGCGCTTCGTCCGGGTCAACGAGACGCTGGCGCGGATGAACGGCGTGTCGATGGAGGACCACCTCGGCCGGACCGCCGGGGAGACCCTGCCGGAGGCGTCCGCCGACGAGGTCACCGCGATCCAGCGGCAGGTCCTGGCCACCGGCGAACCGGTGGTCGACCTGACCGTGGCCGGTCCGCACCCGTTCAGCCCCGGCTTCCGCTCGGTCTCCTACGCGCGGCTGCACGACCGCGCCGGGCAGATCATCGGCATCACCGGCACCATCATGGACGTCACCGACCGCTACCGGGCGGTGGCCAAGGTCGAGTACGCCCGGCGTCGGCTGGCGCTGATGAACGAGCTCGGCGCCCGCATCGGCGACCTGCTGGACGCCGGGCGGATCGCCCAGGAGCTGGCCGACGCGCTGGTCCCGACCCTCGCCGACTACGCCGGGGTGGTGCTGCTCCAGGCCGTCGCGGACGGTGACGACCTGCCCCGGCACCCGCACCACCAGCTGATGCCGATGCTGCTGATGGGTACCTGTGGGATCACCCGCAACCCGGTCGCCGAGTCGCTGATCCGGCTCGGCGACCAGATCCCGATGCCCGAGGGCAGTGTCTTCGCCCGGGTGCTCGGCACCGGCGTGTCCGAGCTGCTGGACTCGCTGGAGGCGCTGGAGCAGGGCACCGAGGCGGACGACCCCCGGCTGGAGGCGGCGTACGAGCTGGGCCTGCACTCGATGCTGGTGGTGCCGCTGCGGGCGCGCGGGATCGTCCTCGGCTTCATGCTGCTCTGCCGCGCCGGGCGGCGCGAGGGCTTCGACCGGGACGAGATGGCCTTCGCCGACGAGATCGCCGACCGGGCCGGGGCCTCGCTGGACAACGCCCGGCTGTACGCCCGCGAGCGCGCGGCGGCGCTGATGCTGCAACGCACCCTGCTGCCGCGCACCGTGCCCCGCCCGCCCGGCGTGGAGATCTCCTACCGGTACATCCCCGGCAGCAGCGGTACCGAGGTCGGCGGCGACTGGTTCGACGTGGTGCCGCTGCCGGACGGCCGGACCGCCCTGGTCGTCGGCGACGTGATGGGCCACGGCCTGCGGGCCGCCGCGACCATGGGTCGGCTGCGGACCGCGGTGCGCACCCTGGCCGGGCTCGGCATGCCGCCGGAGACGCTGCTCCAGCACGTCCACGACCTGGCCGACGACCTGGCCCCGGGCCCGGACGAGGCACTGATCGCGACCTGCGTCTACGCCGTCTACGACCCGCTCACCCGGCGGCTGACGTTGGCCAAGGCGGGGCACACCGCCCCGGTGCTGGCGGTCCCGGGCGAGCCGGTCCGGCTGCTCGACCTGCCCTCGGGCACACCGCTGGGGGTCGGCGGGGTGCCGTTCGAGTCGGTCGAGCTGACCGTGCCCGAGGGCACCCTGCTGCTGCTCTACACCGACGGCCTGGTCGAATCCCGGACGGCGGACATCGACGTCGGCACCCAGCGACTGGTCGACGTCTTCAACCACCCCTTCGACTCGATCGAGGACGCCTGCGAGCGGATCGTGGACACCCTGGAGCGCGGGCAGGAGCCGGACGACGTGGCGCTGCTGCTGGCCCGCCTCGGCACCGCCGAGCCGTCCCCCTCCGCCCGCAGCGCCGAGTGGACGCTGACCGCCGACCCCTCGGCCCCCGGACGGGCCCGGCGGCTGGTCCGCTCCACGCTGTCCGAGTGGGGCGTCCCGGACCTCTCCGACATCGCCGAGCTGCTGGTCAGCGAGCTGGTCACGAACGCCGTCCGGTACTCGCAGGCACCGATCGGGCTGCGGCTGCTCCAGGACCGGATGCTGCTGGTGGAGGTCTCCGACCCGCTGCCGGACCCGCCCCGGCAGCGCCAGGCGGCCCGGACCGACGAGGGCGGACGCGGGCTGGAGCTGGTCCACCGGCTCGCCGACAGCTGGGGGACCAGGGTGGAGGGCGACGGCAAGGTGGTCTGGTTCGAGCAGAGCCTCCCGCCCGCCCCTCCCGCTTCGGCGGGTTGAGGCGTAGGGTTCCGATTCCCACCAGCGATGACTGCCTGCTCAGAGCGGTGCCGGAGCCGGGCGGGACCGGCGGGACGGCTGCGGTCCGAGTGGTCGGCGGGCTTGGTGGTGGGGGTGTGGTCATCGGGGGGCCCGCCGAAGCGGAAACGGCAATTCATTACCTCGATTTGATGTTGTGTACTCCTGGGACGTGTGCGGTCGCGCCGAGATGATGAATACTCGGAGCAGGCGACATCCAGGTGCCGAAGGCTGGAGGAGTCGGGCAGTTGAGTGACATGCCGACACACAGAGCGTCGTTGGATCCGGAGACGGGACCGGCGCTCGACCCGACCGCGCCCGCGTACGAGGCGGTCCCCGAGCCGCGCGCCGAGCTGCCCGCCGGCGGGCAGCCCGCCGCGGCGCCCGCCGACGCGGGGGCGCCCCCCGGGCACGCCCTCGGCGACCCCGTGTTCGACGGCCGGTCCGGTGACGACCTGGCCGCCGCCTGGGGCCACGGCGAGCCCGGCTCGATCTACGACTACATACGGGTGGCCGCCTTCGCGATCGGTCCCGACGGCCGGATCAGCCAGTGGAGCGACCGCGCCGCCGAGTTCTTCGGCATCACCGCCGACGAGGCCGTCGGCTGCGACCCGGTGACCACCTTCACGCCGCGCGAGCTGTGGCGCCGCGGCCAGGACCGGATGACCGAGATCCTGGGCGGCCAGGAGTGGGTCGGCACCGCGCCCTACCGCGACAGCGACGGCAAGGAGGGCGTCGCCGAGCTGTACCTGATGCCCGCGCTCGGCGAGGACGGCCGCCGGGGCGTCGTCTGCATGGCGGTGGACCTGCGCAAGCTGCGCCGGATCGAGACCGACCTGGCCGCCTCGGAGGCGGTCTTCGGCCAGGCCCCGACCGGCTTCGTACTGTTCGACCGGGCGCTCACCGTGCAGCGGGTCAACGAGAGCTTCGCCGAGGGCCTCGGCCTGACCCCGGCCGACCTGAACGGGATGACCGCCGTCGACCTGCTGCCGCGCCCGGAGGCGGAGCGGCTGCAGCAGGCCCTGCACCGGGTGCTGGAGACCGGCGACCCGGTCGTCGACCTGCGCTTCAACGGCACCCTGCCGACCAAGCCGGGCCGCCGCCGCTGGTCCATCTCGCTCTACCGGCTGCTCAGTTCGAACAACCGGACGATGGGCGTGGCCGGGCAGGTGATAGACGTCACCGGCCGCCAGCGCGCCGAGCGCGAGGCCGCCAGTGCCCGCCGCAGCCTGGCACTGCTCAACGAGGCCGGGGCGCACATCGGTTCCACCCTCGACCTGGAGGTCACCGCCAAGGAGCTGCTGGACGTCGCCGTCCCCGGCTTCTGCGACATCGCCACGGTGGACCTCTACAGCGGGGTGCTCGCCGACACCGACCTCGGCCCCGGCCACCCCTCCGCCCGCACCGACGGCGCGGGGGAGCTGCGCCGGGTCGCCTCCGCCAGCACCGTCGGCTACCACGCGGTGCCCGGCGTCCTGCCGGGGCCGCGCGCCGAGGTCGGCGGCTCCTTCTGCTACCCGCCGCGCTCCCCGTACGCCAAGGCGCTGCGCACCGGGCGCAGCCTCACGCTCAACTCGCCGGGCAACCCGGACCCGGACCCGATGGTCCAGGGCACCGTGGTCGTGCCGATGGTCGCCCGGGACACCGTGCTCGGCCTGGTGCAGCTGTCCCGCACCAAGGGCAGCGAGCCGTTCGACTCCCGCGACGTCGCCATCGCCACCGAGCTGGTCGCCCGCGCCGCCGTCTGCATCGACAACGCCCGGCTGTACCGGCGCGAGCACGAGCGCGCGCTGATCCTGCAGCGCAGCCTGCTGCCCCCGGGCAACCCGGCCGCGTCCGGCCTGGAGATCGCCTGCCGCTACCGCCCGGGCAGCAGCGGCACCGAGGTCGGCGGCGACTGGTTCGACGTCATCCAGCTCCCCGGCAACCGCACCGCGCTGGTGATCGGCGACGTCATGGGGCGCGGCCTGCGCGCCGCCGTGGCCATGGGCCAACTCCGCACCGCGGTACGCACGCTGGCGATGCTCGACCTGGACCCGGCGGAGGTGCTGACCGCCCTGGACGAGATCGCCCGGGGCCTGAACGACGGCACCAACCCGGACTCCGACCCGGACTCGGGCCTGGACGAGCTCTACCTGGCCACCTGCGTCTACGCGGTCTACGACGCGGTGACCCTGCGCTGCACCTTCGCCAACGCCGGGCACCTGCCGCCGGTGCTGGTGAGCCCGGGCGGCGAGGCACGGATGCTGGACGAGTTCCAGCCCGGCCTGCCGCTGGGCGTCGGCGGCGAGCCGTTCGAGGAGTTCACCGTGGACATCCCGGACGGCGCGCTGCTCAGCCTCTACACCGACGGCCTGGTCGAGTCCCGCAAGCACCAGCTGGAGGAGGGCCTCTCGGCGCTGCGGCGGACCCTCTCCGGGCCGACCACCCGGCCGCTGGAGAACCTCTGCGACCACCTGCTCACCGCGCTGGACCCGCACCACGGCGAGGACGACATCGCGCTGCTGATGGCCAGGGTGCACGCGCTGCCGGAGGACGCGGTCGGTGACTGGACACTGCCGTCCGAGCCCACGTCGGTGGCCCGGGCCCGGGAACTGGCCTGCGCCTGGCTGCTGGCCCGGGGCCTGGACGACCTGATCGACACCACCGAGCTGCTGGTCAGCGAGCTGGCCACGAACGCGCTGCGGCACGGCCGGGGCGACATCAGGCTGCGGCTGCTGCGCGACACCACCCTGGTCTGCGAGGTCTGGGACAACGGCTACGCCCAGCCCCGGCAGCGCCGGGCCCGGGACACCGACGAGGGCGGACGCGGGCTACAGCTGGTCAGCATGCTGGCCGACCGCTGGGGCTCGCGGCGCACGCCGTCCGGCAAGACCGTCTGGTTCGAGCTGGCGCTGCCCGCGGTACGCCAGTAGCCGGCGGTACGCCAGTGGTCCGCCCCCCGGCGGGGGCGGACCGCACTGGCCGCGATCAGCGGCGGCGGATCTTCGAACCGAGCCAGACCAGCGGGTCGTACTTGCGGTCGGCGGCCCGCTCCTTCAGCGGGATCAGCGCGTTGTCGGTGATCTTGATGTGCTCCGGGCAGACCTCGGTGCAGCACTTGGTGATGTTGCACAGGCCGAGCCCGTGCTCCTCCTGGGCGCTGCCCTTGCGGTCCAGCCCGCTGTCCTCGGCGGCGTCCAGCGGGTGCATGTCCAGCTCGGCGATCCGCATCAGGAAGCGCGGCCCGGAGAACGCCTGCTTGTTCTCCTCGTGGTCGCGGACCGCGTGGCAGGTGTTCTGGCAGAGGAAGCACTCGATGCACTTGCGGAACTCCTGCGAGCGGTTCACGTCCGCCTGCTGCATCCGGTACTCGCCGGGCGCCAGCCCCGGCGGCGGCACGAACGCCGGGACCTCCCTGGCCTTCGCGTAGTTGAAGGACACGTCGGTCACCAGGTCGCGCTGCATCGGGAAGGTCCGCATCGGGGTGATGGTGACCGGCTGGTCCGGCGGCAGCACCGACATCCGGGTCATGCACATCAGCCGCGGCCGCCCGTTGATCTCGGCGCTGCACGAACCGCACTTGCCCGCCTTGCAGTTCCAGCGGACCGCGAGGTCGGGCGCCTGCGTCGCCTGGAGCCGGTGCACGATGTCCAGCACCACCTCGCCCTCGTTCACCTCCACCGTGTAGTCCTTCAGGCCGCCGCCCGAGGAGTCGCCGCGCCAGACGCGGAATTGGGCCTGGTAGCTCACTGGTCGGCTCCTGTCGACGGGTCGGTGGCGCTGTCGGCGGCGGAGGCGCCGCCGGGGGCGGTGCCCGCGGTGCGCGGCCCGGGGACCGCCGGGGCGTCGGGCAGTTCCTCGTCCGTCAGGTACTTCCGCAGCTCGTCCAGCCCGAACAGCGCCAGCAGGTCGGCCCGGATCGGCGGGTTGGGCTGCCGGTGGACGTCGATCCGGGCGTCCGCCGAGGACTTGTCGGCCAGCGAGCAGACCAGGTTGACCCGCCGCCAGTCGTGGTCCATCGCCGGGTGGTCCTCGCGGGTGTGCCCGCCCCGGCTCTCGGTGCGCTCCAGCGCGGCCCGCGCCACGCACTCGCTGACCAGCAGCATGTTCCGCAGGTCCAGCGCCAGGTGCCAGCCGGGGTTGAACTGCCGGTGGCCCTCGACCACCGCCCGCTGCGAACGCTCCCGCAGGTCGGCGAGACGCTTCAGCGCCTCCGCCATCTCGCCCTCCCGGCGGATGATGCCGACCAGGTCGTTCATCGACTGCTGGAGCTCCTGGTGCAGGGTGTACGGGTTCTCCAGCGGGCCGGGGGCCCCGGAGCCCTCGAACGGGGCCACCGCCTCGGCCGCGGCGGCGGTGATCTGCTCCTCGTCCGGTACCGGGTGCGCGGCCAGCGCCGCCGAGTACAGCGCCGCGTGCAGCCCGGCGCGGCGGCCGAAGACCAGCAGGTCGGACAGCGAGTTGCCGCCCAGCCGGTTGGAGCCGTGCATCCCGCCCGCCACCTCGCCCGCCGCGTACAGGCCGGGGACCTTCGAGGCGGCGGTGTCCGGGTCGACCTCGACCCCGCCCATGACGTAGTGGCAGGTCGGGCCGACCTCCATCGGCTCGGCGGTGATGTCGACGTCCGCCAGCTCCTTGAACTGGTGGTGCATGGACGGCAGTCGGCGGCGGATCTGCTCGGCCGGGAGCCGGGTGGAGACGTCCAGGTAGACCCCGCCGTGCGGGGTCCCGCGCCCGGCCTTGACCTCGGAGTTGATCGCCCGGGCCACCTCGTCCCTGGGCAGCAGCTCCGGCGGGCGGCGGTTGTTGGCCTGGTCGGTGTACCAGCGGTCGCCCTCGGCCTCGGTCTGCGCGTACTTCTCCCGGAACACGTCCGGGATGTAGTCGAACATGAACCGCTTGCCCTCGCTGTTGCGGAGCACCCCGCCGTCGCCCCGGACCGACTCGGTGACCAGGATCCCCTTCACCGACGGCGGCCAGACCATCCCGGTCGGGTGGAACTGGACGAACTCCATGTTCAGCAGGGTCGCCCCGGCCAGCAGCGCCAGCGCGTGGCCGTCCCCGGTGTACTCCCAGGAGTTCGAGGTGACCTTGAACGACTTGCCGATGCCGCCGGTGGCCAGCACCACCGCCGGGGCCGCGATGGTGAAGAACCGCCCGGACTCCCGCTGGTAGCCGAAGACCCCGCTGACCCGCTCACGATCCTTCAGGACGCGCGTGACGGTGTACTCCTGGAAGACCCGGATCCGGGCCTCGTGGTCGCCGTACTCCTTGAAGTCCTGCTGCTGGAGCTGCACCACCTTCTGCTGGAGGGTGCGGATCAGCTCCAGCCCGGTACGGTCGCCGACGTGCGCCAGCCGCGGGTACTCGTGGCCGCCGAAGTTGCGCTGCGAGATCCGGCCGTCCTTGGTCCGGTCGAACAGCGCCCCCCAGGACTCCAGCTCCCAGACCCGGTCCGGGGCCTCCTTGGCGTGCAGTTCGGCCATCCGCCAGTGGTTCAGGAACTTCCCGCCGCGCATGGTGTCGCGGAAGTGCGTCTGCCAGTTGTCGTCGGAGTTGACGTTGCCCATGCTGGCGGCGATGCCGCCCTCCGCCATCACGGTGTGGGCCTTGCCGAACAGGGACTTGCAGATGATCGCCGTCCGCATGCCCTGCTCGCGGGCCTCGATCGCCGCCCGCAGTCCGGCGCCCCCGGCGCCGACCACGACGACGTCGTACGAGTGGCGCTCCACCTCGGTCATTGCGAAGTCCTCACTGGTGGTGTCAGAAGAAGCGCGGATCGCTGAAGGCGCCGCTGGCGAGCAGATAGACATAGAGGTCGGCGCAGCCGACGCTGATCAGCGAGGCCCAGGCGAGCTGCATGTGCCGGGCGTTCAGCCGGCCGACCAGGCTCCACAGCCGGTACCGCACCGGGTGCTTGGAGAAGTGCCTGAGCCGCCCGCCGACGATGTGCCGGCAGGAGTGGCAGGAGAGGGTGTAGGCCCAGATCAGCGTGATGTTGACGAGGAAGACCAGGGTGCCGAGGCCCGCGTGGCCCCAGTGCCCGGCGGCGTTCCGGAAGCTGAGCACGGTGTCGTAGCTGAGCACCCAGGCGACCAGCACCGCGAAGTAGAAGAAGTAGCGGTGCAGGTTCTGCAGGATCAGCGGGAAGCGGGTCTCGCCGGTGTAGCTCGCGTGCGGCTCGGCGACCGCGCAGGCCGGGGGCGAGGACCAGAACGAGCGGTAGTAGCTCTTGCGGTAGTAGTAGCAGGTGGCCCGGAAGCCCAACGGGAAGACCAGCACGATCAGCGCCGGGGACAGCCGCCACCAGCTGCCGAACAGCGCCCAGTCGGCGCCGTCGGCGATCTTCGGGCAGTTCGCGGCCAGGCAGGGGGAGTAGAACGGCGACAGGTAGGGCGCGGCATAGGAGGTGTGCAGCCCCCAGAAGGCCCGCCAGGTCGAGTACCCGATGAAGGCCAGCAGGCCCAGTGCGGTGGTCAGTTGCGGCAGCCACCAGCGGTCGGTGCGCAGGTGGCGGGCGGGGATGTCGGCCCGGCCGGGGGCGTTGACGCCCCGCCCGGCAGGTCGTCGACTCTCCGGGGGCCGGATCTCGGTGGTCACGCTGTCCTCGTCCTTCCTGCGGGGGACGGCCGCTGCGGGCCGCTGCCGGGCGCCGGGCCTGGGGCGTGTCGTAGGGCCGGTCTTTCGGATCACGCCCTAGTGGTGCCGACAGCCGATGCCCTCGTCGTCGATGCCGCGCCACATCTCCGGGTCGTACGGGGTGTCGTCGATCTCGACGATCTCGGTCGCCGAGCCGTCGGCGGCGCGCGCGGCGACCGCCTCGGTCAGCAGCGCGAGGCTCTCGCGCAGGTGGTCGAGGTCGGTCCGGACCCGGCGGACGTCCAGGCCGCCGCCGAGCCGCCGCTGCGCGGCACGCAGGGCGCGGTCCAGGGCGTCCAGCCGGCTCCGGGCTTCGGCCAGGGTGCTCGCGGGTGCTGAGGGCATGGCTGTGCTCACCTCCGCGCGGTCGGGCGATCAAGATCCTGATGGTGCGTCAGGGATGGCGCGCGGAAGCGAGTGTGTCTCCGATCACAGGGACTTGGGAAGGGTGTGGACAGTATTGGCGGGATTTCCCGGCTCCCGCGCGCCCCTCGGCGGGCGCGCCCGCTGCCCCGAACGAGTGACGCCGGGCCTGGCAGCGGCCGTGTCGGCGGCCGTCCGCGGGCGCGGTGGCCTTCAGTGGGCGGGAAGGTGGGCGGTGAATACGTCCGAAATCCCCCCAAGTGCGTATGCACCAGACGTGCGGAGGCCCTGTGTCCGGCAGCCCAGTGAGGACCACCGCGGCCGGGACGCTGGTCGCGCTCGCCGCCTGCGCCGCGCTGACGGCCTGCTCGTCGGGCGGCCCCGCGCCCACCTCCGACGACGTGGCGCAGGCGGGCCGCGGCCGGGTGCTCACCGGCGGCACGCTGCACTGGGCGGTGGACGCCGTCCCGCCCACCCTGAACGCCTACCGGGCGGACGCCACCGACGCCACCGCCCTGGTCGATTCCGCGCTGCTGCCGGCCATGTTCACCCTGGACGGGCACGCCAGGCCCACCCCGGACGCCGACTACCTGACCGGCGCCGAGGTCACCTCGCGGCAGCCGCAGACCGTGGTCTACCACCTCAACCCGAAGGCGGTCTGGAGCACCGGCGCGCCGCTGTCCGCCGCCGACTTCGCCGCCCAGTGGAAGGCCCTGAGCGGCCGGGGCGGCGCCTTCGGCGGCACCGGGACCGAGGGCTACGACGACATCGGCGACGTCCGCCAGGGGGCCACCCCGAGGGACGTCCAGGTGACCTTCAGCACGCCGTACGCCCCCTGGCGGCGGCTGTTCAGCCCGCTCCTCCCGACGGCCGTGACCAGCACCCCGGCCGCCTTCGGCGAGGGCACCGGCACCGCCCTGGCCGCCGACGCGGGACCGTTCACGCTCAAGTCCGAGCAGCCGGACCAGGTGCTGGTGGTCCGCAACCCGCGCTGGTGGGGCGCCCGGGCCAAGCTGGACGGGATCGCCTTCACCGCGGTCGCCCCCCGGGCGCGCGTCGACGCGCTGCGCGCCGGTCGGCTGGACGTCGCCGACGTCAGCCGCGCGGTCGGCGACGGCGGCACCGGCATCAGCGCCTCGGCCGCCTCCGACGCCGCCGCCTCCGCCGAGTCCCGCAGCTACGCGCAGGTCCAGTCACTGTCCGGGATCACCCTGCACCGGGCCTCCGCCCCCGGCTACCTCGGGCTCACCCTGAACGGCGGCCGCGGCCCGCTGGCCGACCCGGCGCTGCGCCGGGCGGTGGCCGCCGCGGTGAACCGGCAGCGGATCGCCGACGCGGTGCTGACCCCGCTGGGCCTGCCCGCCGTCCCGCTCGGCAACCACCTGGTGATGGCCGACCAGGACGGCTACCGGGACGACAGCGACGCGCTGGACGCGAGCCCCGGCAGCGCGGCCCGGCAGCTGGACGCGGACGGCTGGCAGGCCCCGGCCAAGGGGGGAGCCAGGACCAAGGGCGGCCACCCGCTGTCGCTGCGGCTGCTCACCCGCGCCGGTTCGGCGGTGGACACCCAGGTGGCCGCGCTGGTCACGGCGCAGCTGGCCGCGGTGGGCGTGCCGGTGGTCACCGAGGCCGTCCCGGAGGCGTCCTTCTTCACCGACCACGTCGCCCCCGGGGCCTACGACCTGGCGCTGTTCAGCTGGCCCGGCTCGGCCTTCCCGGTGGCCGGGGAGCTGCCGCTGTACGCCAAGCCCGGGGTCGACCCGGACGGCGCCCCGGTCGACGGCGCGAACCTGTCCGGTACCGGTACCGACGAGATCGACCAACTGCTGACCCAGGCCGGTTCGGCACTGGACCAGGGCGCGGCGACCCGGTTGGCGGCCGAGGCCGACACCCGGATCTGGGAGCTGGCGCCGTCCGTCCCGCTGTTCCAGAACCCGCAGCTGGTGGCGGTGCGGAACACCGTCAGCAACGCCGGGGCCTTCGGTTTCGCGGCCCCGCGCTTCGCCGACCTCGGCTTCACCGCACTGCCCGGGACGGCCGCGAACCGGCCCGCCAAGGGCTGACCCGAGGGCCCGAGTCGGTGCAGGTACGCCGAGCCACGTACCATGGGGGTAAGCCGTGGCATGTGGTGCCCGGCAGGTGGACCGGCGGCAGGTGGCGCGAACGGCTCGGGAGAGTCGGCGGACCAAGGCGGCGGATACCACGAACCTCGATTCGGGAGAACCGTACTCCGCATGCCCACGCGTAATGACATCCGCAACGTCGCCATCGTCGCCCACGTCGACCATGGCAAGACCACCCTCGTCGATGCCATGCTCAAGCAGGCGGGTGCCTTCGCCGCTCACCAGCACCTCGACGACCGCATGATGGACTCGAACGACCTGGAGCGCGAGAAGGGCATCACCATTCTCGCGAAGAACACGGCCGTCCACTACCACCCCAAGGGTGGTGGCGACATGGTCACCATCAACATCATCGACACCCCCGGCCACGCCGACTTCGGCGGTGAGGTCGAGCGCGGCCTCTCCATGGTCGACGCGGTCGTGCTGCTGGTCGACGCCTCCGAGGGGCCGCTGCCGCAGACCCGCTTCGTGCTGCGCAAGGCGCTGACCGCGAACCTGCCGGTCATCCTCTGCATCAACAAGACCGACCGTCCGGACGCCCGGATCGACGAGGTCATCAACGAGACCTACGACCTGTTCCTGGACCTGGACGCGACCGAGGAGCAGATCGAGTTCCCGATCGTCTACGCCTGCGCGCGTGACGGCGTGGCCTCGCTGACCAAGCCGGAGAACGGCACGGTTCCGGCCGACAGCGACAACCTGGAGCCGTTCTTCTCGACCATCCTGGCGCACGTCCCGGCCCCGACCTACACCGAGGGCGCGCCGCTCCAGGCGCACGTGACCAACCTGGACGCGGACAACTTCCTCGGCCGGATCGCCCTGTGCCGGGTGGAGGAGGGCGAGCTGCGCAAGGGCCAGCAGGTGGCCTGGATCCAGCGGGACGGCACGATCAAGCAGGTCAAGATCACCGAGCTGCTGATGACCGAGGCGCTCACCCGCAAGCCGGTCGAGCTGGCCGGCCCCGGCGACATCTGCGCCGTCGCCGGCATCCCGGAGATCATGATCGGCGAGACCCTGGCCGACCTGGAGAACCCGATCGCGCTGCCGCTGATCTCGGTGGACGAGCCGGCCATCTCGATGACCATCGGCACCAACACCTCGCCGCTGGTCGGCAAGGGCGGCAAGGGCCACAAGGTCACCGCCCGCCTGGTGAAGGACCGGCTGGACCGGGAGCTGATCGGTAACGTCTCGCTCCGGGTGCTGCCGACCGAGCGTCCGGACACCTGGGAGGTCCAGGGCCGTGGCGAGCTGGCGCTGGCGATCCTGGTGGAGACCATGCGCCGGGAGGGCTTCGAGCTCACCGTCGGCAAGCCCGAGGTGGTCACCAAGGAGATCAACGGCAAGCTGCACGAGCCGATCGAGCGGATGACCATCGACTCCCCCGAGGAGCACCTGGGGGCGATCACCCAGCTGATGGCCACCCGCAAGGGCCGCATGGAGACGATGACCAACCACGGCTCCGGCTGGATCCGGATGGAGTGGATCGTCCCGTCCCGCGGGCTGATCGGCTTCCGGACCGAGTTCCTGACCCAGACCCGCGGCACCGGCATCGCGCACAGCATCTTCGAGGGCCACGAGCCGTGGTTCGGCGAGCTGCGCACCCGCAACAACGGCTCGCTGGTGGCCGACCGCTCGGGCGTGGTGACCCCGTTCGCGATGATCAACCTGCAGGAGCGCGGGGTGCTCTTCGTGGAGCCCACCACCGAGGTGTACGAGGGCATGATCGTCGGCGAGAACTCGCGCGCCGACGACATGGACGTCAACATCACCAAGGAGAAGAAGCTCACCAACATGCGCGCGGCCTCCTCCGACACCACCGAGAACCTGGTGCCGCCGCGCAAGCTCTCGCTGGAGCAGTCGCTGGAGTTCTGCCGCGACGACGAGTGCATCGAGGTCACCCCGCAGACCGTGCGGATCCGCAAGGTGATCCTGGAGGCCCAGGTCCGCGGCCGCATGCGCGGGCGCGCCAAGGGCTGACCAGCGGCTGACGGCCGACCGCCGCCCGGCCCCCTGAACGGGGGAGCCGGGCGGCGGTTTTTTCTTACCCAAATTGACTACTGACAGTAGTCACCGCTGGGGCGAGTGTCAGTCCCGAGGTGTACGGATAGCGGTGACATCCTGTGCGGTGGTGGGTCACTGTGTCCGATTGCTCACCGCTTGCACCCACATGGACACGTCCGGGTTGCGAGACATGACTCACAGGCGTGTGATCAAACCGAAATCTATTTTGGCCAGAAGCATCGCTATGGGTGACCGATAGTAGGAAAAGCGATTGGTGCCCGGATCAGCGACAGCACCCGCCTTGAGGAGGCACGTTCATATGCGTGGAGCCACGCGCGCCAAGTTCGTCGTCGGGGCGATCTCCATCGCCCTCGCGGCCACCGCCTGCAGTAGCGGGAGCAGCAGCAGCTCCGGTGGCTCCAGCGGCAATGGGGTCGTCTCGGCGCTGTGGGGCATCCCGCAGAACTCGCTGATGCCCGGCAACACCAACGAGATCAACGGCAGCAAGGTCATCCAGAACATCCTGACCGGCCTGATCTCCTACGACCCGAAGACCAACGCCCCGGTCAAGGAGAACGAGGACTCGATCACCACGACCGACCAGCAGAACTTCACGGTGAAGATCAAGCCGAACCTGAAGTTCAGCGACGGTACGCCGGTGACCGCCTCCTCCTACGTGGACGCCTGGAACTACGCCGCGCTGTCCACCAACAAGCAGCTGAACGGCTCCTACTTCGACATCGTCCAGGGCTACCCGGCGGTGGCCCCCGCCACCGGCAACCCGACGGCGACCACGATGTCCGGCCTGAAGGTGGTCAACGACACCACCTTCACCGTGGCGCTGACCGCCAAGAACTCCACCTGGCCGCAGTCGCTGGGCTTCCTCGGCTTCGACCCGCTGCCCACCTCCTTCTTCAAGGACCCGGCGGCCTGGGCGAAGAACCCGATCGGCAACGGCCCGTACAAGATCTCCTCGTACACGGTCAACCAGGAGATGGACCTGGTCCCCAACCCGGAGTACACCGGCGCGCAGACCGCGCAGAACAAGGGCCTGGCGCTGAAGGTCTACACCGACCCGACGGCGGCCTACGCCGACCTCCAGTCCGGCAAGCTGGACGTGGACGACACCATCCCCACCTCGGACCTGCCGAACGTCAAGTCCGACCTCAACGGCCGCTTCATCAACACCCCCTCGGGCACCACCGCGTACATCGGCTTCCCGCTGTACCGGGCGGACTGGAGCACGGCCAACGCCCGCCAGGTGCGGGTCGGCCTGTCGATGGCGATCGACCGGGCCACCATCTCCCAGAAGATCTTCAACAGCACGGTCACCCCGGCCACCGAGTTCACCAACCCGGTGCTCGGCGACGCGGGCGGCTACAAGGCCAACCTCTGCGGCTCCAGCTGCGACTACAACCCGACCAAGGCCAAGCAGCTGATCGACTCGGCCGGCGGCCTGCCCGGCGGGCAGATGAGCATCGCGTACAACAGCGACGGCGGCAACGCCGACTGGGTCAACGCGGTGTGCAACAGCATCAACAACGCGCTGAGCAACAACAACGCCTGCGTCGGCAAGCCCACCACCAACTTCGCCGACCTGCGCAACCAGATCACCAACAAGCAGGTGACCAGTGCCTTCCGGACCGCCTGGTCGATGGACTGGCCGCTCGCGGTGGACTTCCTGCAGCCGCTGTTCAGCACCAACGGCGCGGCCAACGACTCGCACTACAGCAACGCCCACTTCGACTCGCTGATCAACCAGGCGAACTCGGCGAGCAGCACCACCGCCGCCAACACCCTGCTCCAGCAGGCCGAGGCGCAGCTGGTGACCGACATGCCGAACATCCCGCTGTGGTACTCGAACAGCACCGCTGGCTACTCCGCCAACGTCTCCAACGTCCAGATGGACGGCTTCAAGGTGCCCGTGTACTGGGCCGTCAAGAAGTAGGCGTCGGCGGGAGCCACCCGCAGACCAGCACGACACAGCAAGCAAGCACATCCAAACGGAGGGGCGGTCGACCGGGGTCCCGAACGGACACCCGACGACCGCCCCCCCGGACTACCTGGAGGCCGCATGGGGCGCTACGTCATTCGACGCCTGCTCCAGATGATCCCGGTGTTCATCGGGACCACCTTTCTGATCTTCTACATGGTGTACGCCCTCGGTGACCCCGTGAACGCCATGTTCGCCGGCAAGGCCGTCGACCCGGCCGTCGCCGCGCAGATCAGACACCAGCTCTGGCTGGACCGGCCCCTGTGGGCGCAGTACCTGCACTACATGGGCAACATCTTCCAGGGGAACTTCGGCACCGCCTACAACGGCGAGCCGGTGACCACCCTGATGGGAACCGCCTTCCCGAACACGCTGAAGCTGACCACGGTCGCCTTCAGCATCGAGTGCGTGCTCGGCATCCTGCTGGGTGTCTTCAGCGGCCTCAAGCGGGGACGGCTGGTGGACACCCTGGTGCTGGTGCTCACCCTGCTGGTGATCTCCATCCCGGTGTTCGTCATCGGCCTGGTGGCCCAGTACTTCGTCGCGGTGAAGTGGGGGCTGGTCAATCCCTCGGTGGCCTACGGCTCGCCCTGGCAGGACCTGATCCTGCCCGGAGCGGTGCTGGCCTCGGTGTCGTTGGCGTACGTCGCCCGCCTCACCCGGACCAGCGTCGCCGAGAACGTGCGCGCCGACTACGTCCGCACCGCCGTCGCCAAGGGGCTGCCGCGCCGCCGGGTGGTCACCAACCACCTGCTGCGGAACTCGCTGATCCCGGTGGTGACCTTCCTCGGTACCGACCTCGGAGCCCTGATGGGCGGTGCGCTGGTGACCGAGCGCATCTTCAACATCCAGGGCGTCGGCTACTACCTGTACCAGGGCATCCTGCAGCAGAACAGCCCGACCGTGGTCGGTTTCGTAACCATCCTGGTGATCGTGTACCTGGTGGCCAACCTGCTCGTCGACCTGCTCTACGCGGTCCTGGACCCGAGGATCCGTTATGCGTGACCAGAACAACGACCCCGCCGACGATCCGATGGGCACCGAGGTCCACAGTGCCTTCGCCACGCCGACACCGAATCTCGCCTCCATGGAGTCCGAACAGCTGATCGAGCGCGAGCAGCTGGGGGCCGAGGGCCCCGAGCTGGCCGAGGGCCGGGAGCGGGAGAAGCCCCGCAGCCTGTGGCAGGACGCCTGGCGTGACCTGCGCGGCAACTGGATCTTCTGGGTCTCCTCGCTGGTGATCCTGTTCCTGCTGGTGGTGGCCATCTGGCCGGGCCTGTTCACCAGCACCAGCCCGCTGGCCTGCAACCTGTCCAACTCGCTCCAGGGCAGCTCCTCGGCGCACCCCTTCGGCACCGACAACCAGGGCTGCGACATCTACTCGCGGACCCTGCACGGGGCCCGGGCCTCGGTCACCGTCGGTGTCTTCGCCACCCTCGGCTCGGTCATCCTCGGCGCCGTGCTCGGCGGCCTGGCCGGGTTCTTCGGCGGCTGGTGGGACGCGATCCTGTCGCGGATCACCGACATCTTCTTCGGCATCCCGCTGCTGCTCGGCGCGATGGTCTTCCTGACCGCGATCAACAGCCACTCGGTCTGGATCGTGGTGGCCTTCCTGGTGATCCTCGGCTGGCCGCAGATCGCCCGCATCGCCCGCGGTTCGGTGATCACCGCCAAGCAGCAGGACTACGTGACCGCCGCCCGCGCCCTGGGCGCCGGCAACACCCGGATGCTGGTGCGGCACATCCTGCCGAACGCGGTCGCGCCGATCATCGTCGTCGGCACCATCGCCCTGGGGTCGTACATCTCGCTGGAGGCGACGCTGTCCTTCCTCGGCGTCGGGCTGGCCCCGCCGACCGTCTCCTGGGGCATCGACCTGTCCAACGCGGTCCAGGTCTTCCGCAACGCGCCGGGCACGCTGTTCTACCCGGCCGCCGCGCTGAGCATCACCGTCCTCGCCTTCATCATGCTCGGCGACGCGGTACGCGAAGCCCTCGACCCCAAGCTGCGCTGAGAAAGGCGGAAGCATGAGTACTGCATCCTCTGCACGATCAACAACCGCCGACTCGGCGGAGGCGCCGCTGCTCCAGGTCCGCGACCTGCACGTGGAGTTCCGCACCCGGGAGGGCGTGGCCCGGGCGGTCAACGGCGTCAACTACAGCGTCCGGGCCGGGGAGACCCTGGCCATCCTGGGCGAGTCGGGCTCCGGCAAGTCGGTGTCCTCGCAGGCGGTCATGGGCATCCTGGACAGCCCGCCGGGGTTCATCACCGGCGGCGAGATCCTGTTCAAGGGCCAGAACCTGCTGGACGTCGGCCGCGAGGAGCGGCGGAAGATCCGCGGCGCGCAGATGGCCATGGTCTTCCAGGACGCCCTGTCGGCGCTGAACCCGGTGCTCACCGTCGGTTACCAGCTCGGTGAGATGTACCGCACGCACAAGGGCACCAGCCGCAAGGAGGCCAAGGCCAAGGCCGTCGAGCTGATGGAGCGGGTCGGCATCCCCGGGGCGAAGGAGCGGGTCAACCAGTACCCGCACCAGTTCTCCGGCGGTATGCGGCAGCGCGTGATGATCGCCATGGCGCTGGCCCTGGAGCCGGACCTGATCATCGCCGACGAGCCCACCACCGCGCTGGACGTCACCGTCCAGGCCCAGGTGATGGAGCTGCTGGCGGACCTCCAGCGCGAGTACAACATGGGTCTGATCCTGATCACCCACGACCTCGGCGTGGTCGCCGACGTCGCGGACAAGATCGCGGTCATGTACGCGGGACGGATCGTCGAGACGGCCCCTGTCCACGAGCTCTACGCCCGTCCCGCGCACCCCTACACCAAGGGCCTGCTGGCCTCGATCCCGCGGCTCGACCAGAAGGGCCAGGACCTCTACGCGATCAAGGGCCTGCCGCCGAACCTGCTGCACATCCCCGGCGGCTGCGCGTTCAACCCGCGCTGCCCGATGGCCCAGGAGGTCTGCCGGGCGGAGGTCCCGCCGCTGAACGCGGTGGCCGAGGAGGACGGCACCGAGCTGGTCGGCCGCGGCAGCGCCTGCCACTTCTGGAAGGAGACCCTCCATGGCTGAGGACCGCGAACCCACCCCCGCGGAGTCCCGGATCGAGGCCGCGCTGGAGAAGCCGGTACAGCGGGGCGAACCGATCCTGCAGATCCGGAACCTGGAGAAGCACTTCCCGCTGACCCAGGGCATCGTGTTCAAGAAGCAGGTCGGCGCGGTGCGGGCGGTCGACGGCGTGACCTTCGACCTGTACCAGGGCGAGACCCTGGGCATCGTCGGCGAGTCGGGCTGTGGCAAGTCCACCCTGGCCAAGGTGCTGATGAACCTGGAGCGGGCGACCGCGGGCGAGGTGCTGTACAAGGGCGAGGACATCTCCCGGGTGACCGGGCGGGCGCTGAAGGCGATCCGCCGGAACATCCAGATGGTCTTCCAGGACCCGTACACCTCGCTGAACCCCCGGATGACGGTGGGCGACATCATCGGCGAGCCGTACGAGATCCACCCCGAGGTGGCGCCCAAGGGCGACCGCCGCCGGGCCGTGCAGGACCTGCTGGACGTGGTCGGGCTCAACCCCGAGTACATCAACCGGTACCCGCACCAGTTCTCCGGCGGCCAGCGGCAGCGCATCGGCATCGCCCGGGGGCTGGCGCTGCGGCCCGAGGTGATCATCTGCGACGAGCCGGTGTCGGCGCTGGACGTCTCGGTCCAGGCCCAGGTGATCAACCTGCTGGGCGGGCTGCAGAAGGAGTTCAACCTCTCCTACATGTTCATCGCGCACGACCTCTCCATCGTCCGGCACATCTCCGACCGGGTCGGCGTGATGTACCTGGGCAAGGTCATGGAGATCGGCAGCGACGAGCAGATCTACGAGCACCCGACGCACCCGTACACCCAGGCGCTGCTGTCGGCGGTGCCGGTGCCGGACCCGTCCGGGCGCGAGGGCCGGGAGCGGATCATCCTCTCCGGGGACATCCCCTCCCCGGCCAACCCGCCGTCCGGCTGCCGGTTCCGTACCCGCTGCTGGAAGGCGCAGGAGAAGTGCGCGCAGGAGGAGCCGCTGCTGGCGGTGCCGCAGGTGTTCCTGGGCCTGCCGACCCCGGCGGCGCACGACTCGGCCTGCCACTTCGCCGAGGACGTGGACATCGTCGGCGCCGGCTGAACACCGGGGTTGCGCCGAAGGGGCCCGACGGCGACTGCCGCCGGGCCCCTTCGTCCTGGTCGTGACCGTCAGACCGCAGCGGTCTCCTCACCGGTGCCGGTGCCGACCGGCGGGGTGTCCGCCGAGGTGATGTCCGCGGTGGTGGTGTCAGCGGCCACTACGGTGACCACGGCGTCCGACAGCGGCGTCTGCAGCGGGAAGTGGCAGGCGGCGGCGTGGCCGGTGCCGAACAGCCGCAGCGCGGGCTCCTCCTCGGCGCACTTCTCCTGCGCCAGCGGGCAGCGGGTGCGGAAGCGGCAGCCCGAGGGCGGCGCGACCGGGCTGGGCAGCTCGCCCTTGATGCCGCCGCCGCGCTTGGAGCGCTCCGTGGCCGGCTCGGGTACCGGGATGGCCTCCAGCAGACCGGCGGTGTACGGGTGCGCGGCCCGCTGGTAGATGTCCTCGCCGCTGCCGACCTCGACCATCTTGCCGAGGTACATCACGCCGATCCGGTCCGCCAGGTACTTCACCACGGCCAGGTCGTGCGAGATGACCACGTACGACAGGTCGTGCGAGGCCTGGAGCCGCTTCATCAGGTTGAGCACCTGCGCGCGGATCGAGACGTCCAGCGCGGAGACCGGCTCGTCGGCGACGATCACCTTGGGGTTCAGCGTGAACGCCCGGGCGAGCCCGAGCCGCTGGCGCTGACCGCCGGAGAACTCGTGCGGGAAGCGCTCCAGGGCGTTCTTCGGCAGGCCGACCTCGCCCAGCAGCTCGGCGACCCGGTCCATCTGCTCCTTGGTCGAGCCGATGCCCTGGATCTGAAGCGGCTCGCGGAGGATGCTGCTGACCCGCATCCGGGGGTCGAGCGAGCTCATCGGGTCCTGGAACATCATCTGGAGGTCGCGCCGGTGGCGGCGGAGCTCGCGCCCGCGAAGGGTGCTGATGTCCCTGCCGTCCAGCGTGACCGAGCCCGCGTTCGGCTTGTCCAGGCCGACGATCATGCGGCCCAGGGTCGTCTTGCCGCAGCCGGACTCGCCGACCAGGCCGAAGGTCTCTCCGTAGCCGAGCGAGAGGGACACGCCGGAGACGGCGTGCACCACGTGCTTGTCCCGGCCGAGGAAGCCGGTGCTGCCGACCGGGAACTCCTTGACCAGGTCCTTCACCTCAAGCAGCGGCTTGGCCGCGGCCTTCTCCGGCTCATCCGCGGAACGCTGCTTCACCACGGTGCTCGAGGTCAGGTCCACCGGGCCGTTGGTGGGGTGCCAGCAGGCGAAGGAGTGCCCCGCCGGGCCGGTGAGCTGCGGCTCCTCCTCACGGCACTGGTCCGTGGCGTAGCTGCACCGGTCGGCGAAGCGGCAGCCGGTCGGCGGGTGGGAGAGGTCCGGCGGCAGACCGGGGACGGTGAACAGCCGCTGGGTGTTGTCCTGGGCCAGCCGCGGGATGGAGGCCAGCAGACCCTGGGTGTAGGGGTGCCGCATCTCCGAGAACAGCTCGTCGGTCCCGGTGGACTCGGCGATCTTGCCCGCGTACATGACGTTGATGCGGTCGGCGTGACCGGCCACCACGCCCATGTCGTGGGTGATCAGGATCATCGCCATGCCGAGGCGTTCCTTGAGGTCCGCCAGCAGGGTGAGGATCTGCGCCTGGATGGTGACGTCGAGTGCGGTGGTGGGCTCGTCCGCGATCAGCACCTTGGGCTCGTTGGCGAGCGCCATGGCGATCATCACGCGCTGCCGCAGGCCGCCGGAGAGCTGGTGCGGGTAGTCCTTCAGGCGCTCCTTGGGGTGCGGCAGACCGACCAGGCCCAGCACCTCGGCCGCCCGGTCCATCGCCTCGGCCTTGGTGCAGCCCTTGTGCAGCAGCACCGGCTCGGCGACCTGGTAGCCGATGGTCTTGGTCGGGTCCAGCGAGCTCATCGGGTCCTGGAAGACCATCGCGATGTCGTTGCCGCGCACCTTGCGCATCTCGCGCTCGGGCAGGCCGACCAGTTCGCGTCCGTCGAGCAGGACCGACGAGTTGTTGACCAGCGCGCCGCCGGGGGGCAGCAGCCCCATCAGCGACAGGCCGGTCATCGACTTGCCGCAGCCGGACTCGCCGACCAGGCCCAGGGTCTCGCCGGGCTCCAGGTGGAAGGAGACGCCGTCGACGGCCTGGACCACGCCCCGGCTGATCTGGATGTGGGTGGTGAGGTCCTTGACCTCAAGAATGGGAGCCATTGTTCTTCCTCGATTCCGTCGCAGTCTCGGCCGTCAGCGCTTGCGCAGTCGGACGTCGACGGCGTCTCGGAGTCCGTCACCGATCAAGTTGAATGCCATCACGACCAGGACCAGGCAGATGCCGACGGGGTAGACCAGCCACCAGTAGCCGGCGGTCAGCGAGTCCTCGGCGTTGCCCAGCTGGGAGCCCCAGTCGGTGCCGGGGTACTTGATGCCGAACGAGAGGAAGCCCAGGGTGGACAGGGCCAGGATCGCGTCGGCGATCTGGAAGGTGACGTTGACGATCACCGTGCCCATGGCGTTGGGGAGCAGGTGGCGGTAGATCAGCCGGGAGTTGCCCGCGCCCATGACCTTGGCGGCGGAGACGAAGTCGCGCACCCGCAGGGTCAGCACCTCACCGCGCACCAGACGGGCCGGGACCAGCCAGGAGAAGACACCGAGGATCAGGCTGAGGTTCCACATGTTCGAGCCGTACTGGTGCGCCACGATGAGCACGACCAGCAGGAACGGCACGGACAGCAGCACGTCGACGATGCGCATCATGATCGCGTCGACGATGCCGCCGATCAGGCCCGCAACCGCGCCCCAGAGGGTGCCGATGACGCTCGCGATGAAGGCGGCCAGGAAGCCGATCTCCAGCGAGGTCTGGCCGCCCAGCATGATCCGGCCGAGCACGTCGAAGCCGTTGTCGTCGCTGCCGAGCGGGTTGCCCGCCTGCGGCGGGCTGTCGATGTTGTCGAGGTTCGTGACCTGCTGCGACGAGTGGTAGAAGTACGGCCCGAGGAAGCAGAAGAGGACGAAGAACACCAGGATCGCGATCCCGGCCAGGGCCAGCTTGTTGCTGGCGAACTCCTTCAGGGTCAGCTTCCAGCCGGTGGCCGTGGGCTCCGACAGGGCGCCGGCGTCGGCCTTGGCGGGTTCGTTCGCGGGCGGGACCGGCGACTGAAGAGTGGTACTCACTTCGACTCCTCCGGACGGTCCGGGGTGGTGCGGGGCTGGGACGGGTTCGGTGTGGTCGCGGTCATGATCACACCAGCCTGATGCGCGGGTCGGTGAGGGACAGCGCGATGTCGGCGACCAGGTTGCCGACCACGGTGAGCACCGCCGTGATCAGCGTGTAGCCGACCAGGACGTCGTAGTCGTCGCCGGTCAGCGAGTTGATGAAGGTGAGGCCCAGACCGTCGATGTTGAAGACGCTCTCGATCAGCAGGTTTCCGGCCACCAGCGCCGGGATCGACAGACCGATCAGGGTGACCATCGGCAGCGAGGCGTTGCGGATCAGGTGGCGGCTGTAGATCATCCGCTCGGAGAGGCCCTTGGCCCGGGCGACCTTGATGTAGTCCTGGGCCAGCACGTCCAGCGCCGAGGAGCGCTGGAACCGGGAGAAGGAGGCGATGTTGGTCACCGAGAGCGTCACCAGCGGCAGGATCAGGTTCTTCGGCACCTCCAACGCCTGGGTGAGCGACTGGTTGCCGGAGATCGTCGGGCTGACCCACTTCAGGTCCAGCGCGAAGAGGTCGACCAGGACCAGCGCGAACAGGAACAGCGGCATCGAGTAGAAGATGAAGGTCAGCGCGGTCGCGGTGATGTCACCGACGCTGTTGCGCTTGACCGCCTGGTAGATGCCCAGCGGCAGCGCGATCACGATCGACAGGACGAGGGAGGTCCCGGACAGGAAGATGCTCAGCGGCCCGCGTTCGCTGAAGATGGCGTCCACCGACTGGTTGAGCTTGTAGGACCAGCCGAAGTTGCCGTGCAGCAGGTTCCCCAGGTAGGTGAGGAACTGCTCCCAGATCGGCTTGTCGTAGCCGGCCTGGTGGTTGAACGCCTTGATGGCGGCGGGGGGAGCCTTCGGGCCCAACTGCATGAGTCCTGGTGACGGCGCGATGATGTGCAGCATCGCGAACGTCATCAGCGTGACGCCCAGGACAACAATGATGGCCGTGCCCAGGCGCCGGATGAGATAGCCCGTCATATCCGGGATCTCCTCCTTCATAGTGATTCGGGGGGAAGGAAGGGGGCGCCGGGGGATCGGCGGCGCCCGGGTGCGACGCCAGCCCACCCGGCCCCGAAGGGATGAACCGGATGGGCTGGCGTCGCACCGAAGGCTGGGGGGACGTCAGCGGTCGCCCCCCAGCGCTCCCGGACTTACTGCTGGGTGAGGAACCATTCCTCGGGCTCGATCTGGAACTGCGTCATGGCGCCGAAGGACGAGGCCGGGCCGGAGATGGTGTTCTTCCAGGCGTAGACGTAGTCAGGCGAGGCGGTGAACAGCACCGGGAGGTCCGTGGTCACCGCGGCGAGCTCCTTGGTGATCGCGGTGGGGTCGGACGACTCGTAGTCGTTCTTGATCAGCTGGTCCATGTTCGGGTCGCTGTAGCCACCCGCGTTGAACGAACCGCCCGTGTTGAACAGGTTGTTGGTGCTGGGGTAGATCCCGTTGGTCATACCGCCGAACTGCGCCAGGCCCCACTTGTTGTCGTACTTCGGGGTGCTGGTGACGTTGGCGTTGGCCGAGACGTTGGCGTCGGTGTCCTGGACCAGGTTCACCTTGATGCCGAGGCTGTCCAGGTTGGAGGCCAGGTCGGTGGCCAGCTGGCCGGTCGCCTTGGGGTCGTTCCCGTAGTAGTACGTGAACGTGATGTCCTGGCCCTTGGTGATGCCCGCGCCGCACTGGGTCGGGCCGGTGCCCGGGTCGGTGCAGGTGGTCGGGGTGCCGGCGCTGCCCACCGTCCAGCCGTGGCTGGTCAGCTGCTGCTTCGCCGAGGCGAGCGAGAACGGGTAGGGGTTGCTCAGCGCGACCGCCGGGGTGTAGGGCGAGACCGGCGCGACGCCGACCGAGCTGTACTCCGGAGCAGCGGCACCTTGGAAGATGCCCTTGATCTCGCCCGCCTCGTCCTGCGAGTAGGCGAGCACCTCACGGAAGTACTGCTTGTCGATGATGTTGTTGAAGTCGTCGGCCTTGTCTTCGAAGTTGAAGATCACGTCGTTGAAGCCGAAGTCGGGCAGACCGTAGTAGGCGAAGCCCTGGGCCTTCAGCGCGGCCAGCTGGTTGACCTGCGACGAGTCGACGTTGAAGACGTCGAGGTTGCCCGCCTTCATGTCGTTGAACTCGGCCGTGGTGCTGGTGTAGGACTTCTCGTCGAAGTTCTGGATCTTCGCCGGGTCCGTGCCGGTGTAGGCGGAGTTCTTGGTGAAGTTGACCGCGTTGTTGGTCGCGTTGTACATCGAGATCTTGAACGGACCGTCGACGTCCTGCCACAGCGGGTTCGACTGGTAGGTCGACAGGCTCTTCGACTGGGTGATCAGGTAGTCGTAGATCGCCTTGGCGTTCGCGGGCTTGGTGAAGTCGAGCTGCGCGCCGGCGGTGGAGGACTTCGCCCAGGTCTTGGAGGGCAGCGGGACGATCTGGTCGAGCTCGACAGCCTGGATCCACGCGGGGTTGTACACCGCGTTGAAGGTGAAGGAGACCGTCTGCGGGTCGACGACCTGAACGTTGCTCAGGTTGTCGGGGAACTGGCTCGGGGTGTAGTTGCCGTCGTTGGCGGCGCTCTCCTTGACGGCGGCCTTGAGCAGGTCGACGTAGAACAGCACGTCGTTGGCGGAGACCTTGCTGCCGTCGCTCCAGGTGTACTGGCCGTTGAGCTTGACGGTGAAGGTCTTGCCGCCGTTGGAGATGACCGGGGCACCGGCGGTGAGCGACTTGGAGTAGTCGTACGTCGGGACCGAGCCCTGCGGGCTCCAGTACAGCGGACGCCAGCTCAGGTACTGGAACTGGTCGATGTTGAACACGTTGGCCTGGGCGGTCGGCGTGATCGGGAAGATCCAGTTGGGGTTGAAGCCAGGAGTCTCGCCGAAGCTGATCGTGCCACCAGTGGTCTGCGTGCCCGACTCCGCCGGAATGGCGCCGTAGGAGTAGTCCGTAGCCAGCTTCGACCCAGCCTTGGGGGCGCTGCCCTTGCTGCTGCTACTGCTGCTGCACGCGGTCAGTGCCATGGCGCCAGCTGCGGCAATTGCCACGCACTGAACAGCCCGGAGGCTCCTTCTGCTCATCTGTTCCCCACTCCCGAAAGTGACAGGCTGTCTGCCAGAGATCACGTTGTGCCGCAAATGCTTTTTGACTCGCTTGGGGACTCATCCTGATGGGATGAGCAGGTCATGTCGACAGATCGCTGATCAAAGATTGGTAACGCTCTAATCGTCGGTAATGGCTCTGATCCTCAGGCGGTCCTTACCGTGCCACCACTGGCCTCGGTGACATGCAGTTTTGCTGAGCGAGGCAGCAAAGGGGGGCAGTGTCCGATATTCGGACGCGGAAAGCTAATGAAAGCTGCCAAAGCGGACATTAGCCGCATTGAGTGGCAATTCACATAAAGCTCACATAAAGGGCGGGAAGTTCAGTTTTGAATTCTCATAACTGAAACAATTTCCGGGAAGCACGGTGGAACTCAGCCGTCTCGGCGGTCGCTTCTCGGGGCGAGTGGCGGAAGCAAGCGAGCGGGCCGGGACCGTTGTCGGTCCCGGCCCGCCCGGGGGTTGAGTTGTTGTGTTCGCGTCAGTAACTACAGGGTGATCGAGGTCGCCCCACCCGGCTTGCTCAGCAGTTGGACCAGCGCCCCGGCGATGTCCTGCGGGGTGACCGGGCCGAGCACGCCGTTGTGCTTGACCTCCACGTTGGCGAAGGTGGGCCCGTACACGTCGGCGAGCTTGCCCAGGTCGAAGACCGGCACCATCGTGCCCGAGGCGTCCGGCTGGAGCGACAGCGCCTTGCTGAAGGTGATCCGCCCGAACTCCTCGGGGATGCCCTGGACGGTCACGGTGAAGTGGTGCGCCATCGCCCACTTGCCGATGCCGTCCGCCGCCGCCTGCACCGCCGTGGCCGAGGCCTTGGGCTGGGCGGCGGTCAGCGCGAGCTGGACCGGCTTGTCCGCGACCCCGTTCGCGCGGGCCTGGTAGGCCTGCTGCACAGCCGTCATGGCGGCGTTCACGTCCAGGCTCTGCCCCGGCTGCGGCAGCGTCGTCACCACCGTCCCGTCGGCGCTGAAGTGGACGCTGCCCTCGCGGGGGCTGCCGGAGCCGGTGGAGATCTGCTGGAGCGCGTAGCGCAGCTTGTCCGGGTCGACCACCACCACCGGGGCGATCGGGTGGGTCCCGCCGAAGAGCGACTCGACCACGGTGACCGGGCTGTAGCTGTGGTGGGTGGCCGCCTGCACCGTCGCCGTGGTGTCGATGGTCAGCCCCGCCATCACCGGGTCCAGGGCGATCGTCCTGCTGCCCAGGGCCAGCTGCAGCGGCTGCGTGGCCAGCTTGCCGACCGTGCCGTTCAGCGTGTTCACGGCGCTGTCGCGGGTGTCCCCGCCGATGCTGTAGCCGAGGACGGTGGTGCCCTTGGGCACGTCCGCCTGGTTGAGCATCAGCCCGGCGCCGTAGGCGACCGCGCCGACCAGCACCAGCGTGCCTATGCCGGTCATCAGCAGCTTGCGCGCCTTGCCGCCGCGCCTGGGCTTGGCCTTCGTCGCGGCCTTCGGCTGGGTCTCCGCCTCCGCCTCCGCCTCGGCCTCGGTGCCGGGCTTGCGCGGCGGCGCGCCCGCGCCGCCGGTCCCGCCCGCGTACCCGGCCGGGACCGGCGCGGGGGTCGGCACCGGCGGTGTCTTCTCGGCGCCGCCGGGCTGGCCCGCGCCGCCCTTCTTGGCGTTCTTCTGGGCACCGCCCTTGGGAGTGCCGCCCTTCGGGGCGTTCCCCTTCGGGGTGTTCCTGTTCTGGGCGTTCCTGTTCGGGGTGTTGCTGGGCGCGGCCTCGGCCGGGGCCTGCGGCTGGGCCTGCTGGGCCGGAGCCGGGGGGGCCTCGTCGCGGAACAGCGGCAGCGCGGCGGTGGCCTCGAAGGCGTCCTCGGGCTGCGGCGCGCGCGGCGCGGCGGCGGGGCCGCCGGCGGCGTTGGCGGCGGTCAGGCCACCGGTGAAGCCGGGGAGCTGCGAGTACGTCCGGTCCGGGGCGGGCGGCTGCGGCGGCAGCGCCGTCTGCTCGGTCTGCTCGTACTCCGGCTGCTGGTAGTCGGCCTGCGGGTACCCGCCGCTCTGCTCGTGACCCGGCTGCTCGAACTGGCCGGTCTGCTCGAACTGGCTCGGCTGCTCGAACGCGCCGGTCTGCTCGTAACCGGGCTGCTGGTAGCCGCCGGGCTGCTCGTAACCGGGCTGCTCGTACCCGAACGCGTCCGGCTGGGGCGCGAACTGCGCCTCGAAGCGCGGGTCGAACTGCTGCGGGTCGAACGGCTGCGGGTCGAACGGCTGGGCCTCGAACGGCGGTGGGGCGGCCGGGGGCTCGAACGGCTGCTGCTCGAACTGCGGCGCGGCGGCCTGCGGCGGAGCCGCCTGCGGTGCCGCCTGCGGGTCGAACTGCGGCGGGAGCGCCTGCTCCGGCTGCTCCGGCTGCTGGTGGGCCGGGAACGGCGGCTCGAACGGGGCCTGGGTCGGCGCCGTCGGGCGGCCCTTCTTCCGCGGCACGAACCAGGTGCCGGTACCGCCCGCCTCCGGTGCGCCCTCGGCCGCCCCGGCCGGGGCGGCGGGTGCCGCCGGGGCGGCCGCCGCGCGGTTCTGGGTCTGCCACTCCGCCGGCAGGTCGGGCGGGGTGACCGTGCCGGAGCCGCCCTCCATCACCCCGAGCACCGGCGAACCGGTCGCGTCGGAGCGGTGTCGCCGCTTCGGCAGCGGTGGCGGAGGCGCCTCGGCGGCGGTCTGCTCCTCCGCCTCCCCCTCCGACGGCTGCGCGTCGGCCACCGGGCTGCGGACGACCACCGGCGGGATCGGCCGGGAACCCGGGATGTTGATCCGGATCCTGGTGGTCAGCGTCTGCTCGGTACGAGGCTCCTCGGCGGAGTCCTGCGGCTGCCCGGCTCGGGAGAAGGCAGGGTCGCTGGGCATGCCGTAGGGCGGTGTCCCCGACGGATACGCGCCGCCGCTGGGGCGGGGCGGAGTCGGCGACGGGTTGTCAGTTTCTCGGCTCACTGGCTCTGCTCCGGTTCGCTCCACCGCCTGTGGGGACGGGGTGCGGTCGTGGATCGTGCGTCCTAGGCGAATCGTGCGCCCCCGCGCTGCGAGCACTACCTTACTGGGCCTGCATCTGCCCCGGATCGCATCCCGGAATCAGCTGCTCAACGCTTCGGTTGCAGGATCCGCGGCAGCGAGCGCATCGTGGCGGTCACCACCGACAGGACCATCCCGCCGAGCAGGAAGAGGTAGCTGCCCGCGTCGGAGACCAGCAGGAAGTCGCCCTCGGGCCGCGGCGACAGCGCGATCATCTGCACCGCGAACCAGCCGACGGCGGGCAGCGCCGCCCCCGGCCGGGTGCCGGTGAGCAGTCGGCCGCCGCAGCAGAGCGCGACCAGCCCGGCCAGCGCCAGCAGCAGCCCGCCGGGGAACCACAGCGGCTGCACGAAGACCCCGGCCACGCCGACGGCCACGCCCAGCACGGTCAGCAGCAGGTAGGCCGCCCCCCGGGCCTGCGCGCCCAGCGGGTACTCGGCCCGGGGCGGCTGCGGGGAGGCGGAGCGCGGGGCGGGGACCACGGCCCGGCCGAGCCGGTTCTCGGGGTGCCTCATCGGGCCGCCTCCGGCTGCCGCGCCGCCGGGGCGGGCTCGCCGTCGGCCGGGCCCAGCCCGGCGAAGAGGTCGCCCTCCCAGCCGTCGGCGCCGCGCGGCCCGGCCTCGCCGTGCACCAGCCGGTAGTACTCGGTGACCGGCATCGGCTGGCCCAGGTCGTTCGACAGCGCGAAGAAGGGGCCGTCCACCGCGATCTGGGTGGCGTGCGCCCGCATCGCGGCGCTCTTGTTCCGGGCGAAGGCGCTGCCGTCGACGGCGGCGGTGACCTGGTCGTCGTCGACCACGCCGGGGACGTCCTCGGCGGAGGCGATCCCCGGGAAGGGGGACTCCTTGCCCGCCGCGCGCAGCGCCGCGAAGCCCGCCTCGACCACCGAGCGCGGCATGCAGTTCCAGTAGACCTTGGCGATGGCGTGGACCTCGCCGAGCTCCGGCCGGAACGCCGGGTCGGCGGCCAGCTCGCGGGCCCGCATCGCGACCCGGTGCGCCTGGATGTGGTCCGGGTGGCCGTAGCCGCCGTCGGGGTCGTAGGTCACCAGCACCTGCGGGCGCACCTCGCGGACCACGGCGACCAGGTGCGCGGCGGCCTCGTCCAGGTCGGCCCGCCAGAAGGAGTCCGGACGGCGGTTGCTCTCCACGCCCATCATCCCGGAGTCCCGGTAGCGCCCGGGGCCGCCCAGGAAGCGGTGGTCGGTCACACCCAACTCGCGCATGGCCGCCGCGAGTTCACCGATACGCCAGGCGCCGAGGGAGTCCTCCCGGTCGGCGGCCAGATGCGCCAGCCCGGCACCGATCACTTCACCCTCCTCACCGAGGGTGCAGGTGACGAGGGTGACGTGGTCCCCCTCCGCCGCGTAGCGGGCCATGGTGGCGCCGTTGCCGATCGACTCGTCGTCCGGGTGGGCGTGGACGAGGAGCAGGCGGCGGGCGGCCGAGGGGGATTCGGGCGGCTGGGCAGTCATGGCATCAGCGTACGTGCCGGGACTGACGGCCGACTCCTCAGAGCTTGATGCCCGACAGCATCCCGGCGACGTTGGTCGTCAGGGTGTGGATGGACGGGGCGATCGAGGTGGACGCCAGGTAGAAGCCAAGCAGGGTGCAGGCGAAGGCGTGCCACATCTTGAGTCCGGAGCGCCGGACCAGTAGGACCACCACGACGAGCATCAGGACTGCGGCGGAAATCGGCAGAATCATCTCGACTCACCTCTCAGCAGCGGTACGGCTGGGACGGCCGACCGACGGGCGGGGCGGGTATCGGGCGCTGGTTTCGACCCCGCGCCGGAACGGCTCGATTGATCGATACCCATCGAGTGACCGAGAAGTCACTCCTGGTCATCATGCATATGCCCACGCCTTCCCGCACGGCAGGAGGCCGTTTGGACACGCTGCGTCACAGTTGGCCGGTGGCTGAACGGGCGAGCGGATCCTGTGAAGCGTTTCGAATGGATCTTCCAGCTGGGGCCGGGGCCGGACTAGGGTCGAAGGATGACCACGGAGATCTCCTTCCCCCGCCAGCACTCGCGGACGCAGCGCTTCACGCTCGGCGCACCCCGCTCGTTCACCGTCTCACCGGACGGCCGCAGGGTGGTCTTCCTGCGCTCCGCCGGTGGGGCCGAACGGGCGAACCTGCTCCAGGTCCTCGATCTGCCCGAGGGAGGTGCTCCATCCGAGCGAGTCGCGGCCGACCCGGTGGCGCTGCTGGGCGGCGGCGGCGAGCAGCTGACCGCCGAGGAGCGGGCCCGCCGCGAGCGCAGCCGGGAGAGCTCCTCCGGCGTCGTCGGCTACGCCACGGACGGTGACGTGCGGCTGGCGGCGTTCGCGCTGTCCGGGCGGCTGTTCACGGCCGGGCTGCTGGCCGAGGACACCGCCCGCGAGCTGCCCGCGACCGGACCGGTGCTGGACCCGCGCCCGTCGCCGGACGGCCGCCACATCGCGTACGCCACCACCGGAGGCGAGCTGCGGGTGATCTCCGCCGACGGCGGCGGCGACCGGGTGCTCGGCCTGCCGGACGGACCCGAGGTGACCTGGGGCCAGGCGGAGTTCATCGCGCAGGAGGAGATGGACCGCAGCCGGGGCTACTGGTGGGCCCCGGAGGGGGACCGGCTGCTCGCCGCCCGGGTCGACAACAGCCCGGTCCAGCGCTGGTGGATCGCCGACCCGGCCAACCCGGAGCGCCCGGCCGCCGAGGTCGCCTACCCGCGGGCCGGCAGCCCGAACGCCGAGGTCACCCTGGCCGTGCTGGGCCTGGACGGCAGCCGGGTCGAGGTCGCCTGGGACCGGGCGGCGTACCCCTACGTGGCCCGCGCCCACTGGTCGGCCGGCGGCCCCCCGGTGCTGCTGGTGCAGGCCCGGGACCAGCGCAGCCAGCTGTTCCTGATGGTGAACCCGGCGAACGGGGTGACCACCCCGCTGCACGCCGAGGAGGACGCGGTCTGGCTGGACCTCTTCGGCGGGGTCCCCGCCTGGACCCCCGGCGGCGGGCGGCTGGTGCGGATCTCCGACGAGGCCGGGGTGCGCAGCCTGGTCGTCGGCACCCGGGTGCTCACCTCGGCCGCGCTGCACGTCCGCTCGGTGCTGGACATCGGCGCGGAGGACGTGCTGGTCGCGGCCTCGGCCGGGGAGGCGGCGGCCGATCCGGAGATCGGCGAGGTGCACCTGTACCGGGTGTCCGACGAGGGCGTCACCCGGGTCACCGCCGAGCCCGGCTACCACTCCGGCGTGCGCGCCGGGGCGGTCACCGTGCTGGTGTCCGCCTCCCTGCGGCACTCGGGGTCCCGGGTCGTGGTGCTGCGCGACGGCCGGGAGGTGGCCCGGATCGCCTCCCTGGCGCAGGCCCCGGTGATCACCGCCCGGCCGGTGCTGACCTCGGCCGGGCGCGGCCGGATCCCCGCGGCGGTGCTGCTGCCCACCGGCTACGACCGGGCGCGGGACGGCCTGCTGCCGGTGCTGATGAGCCCGTACGGCGGTCCGCACGGCCAGGTGGTGCTGGCGGCGCAGAACCCGCACCTGACCTCCCAGTGGTTCGCCGACCAGGGCTTCGCGGTGGTGGTCGCGGACGGCCGGGGCACCCCGGGGCGCAGCCCGGCCTGGGAGAAGTCGATCGCCTTCGACTTCGCCGGGGTCACCCTCGACGACCAGGTCGAGGCGCTGCGGGCACTGGCCGAGGAGTTCCCGCTGGACCTGGAGCGGGTCGCCATCCGCGGCTGGTCCTACGGCGGCTACCTGGCCGCGCTGGCCGTGCTGCGCCGCCCGGACGTCTTCCACGCGGCGGTCGCCGGGGCCCCGGTCACCGAGTGGGAGCTGTACGACACCCACTACACGGAGCGCTACCTGGGCGACCCGGCGGTACGTCCGGAGGTCTACGCGGCGAACTCGCTGACCGCCGACGCGGCCAAGCTGAGCCGCCCGCTGCAACTGATCCACGGCCTGGCGGACGACAACGTGGTGGTCGCGCACAGCCTGCGGCTGTCCTCGGCGCTGCTGGCGGCGGGCCGCCCGCACGAGGTGCTGCCGCTGTCCGGGGTCACCCACATGACTCCGCAGGAGGAGGTCGCGGAGAACCTGCTGCTGCTCCAGGTGGACTTCCTGCGGCGGTCGCTGGGCCTGGGCTGACGGTGCGGCGGCGGGCGGGGTCCACCGCCCGCCGCCGCACCCCGGTTCAGTGCGTCGGCAGCGCGATCAGCTGGGTGCCGATCGCGAAGTAGACGCCGGAGCCGTCCGCCACCAGCGACAGGTTCTGGTTGTTGGCCGCGGCCGGGTTGCTGTAGGACCAGTTGCAGGCGCCGGTGGCCGCGTTCACCGCGTACAGCACGCCCTTCTCGTCGACCACGTAGACCATGCCGTTGGCGGCCACCACCCCGCCGCCGATGGAGAACCCGTTGGCGGCGGCGGTCTGCCACAGCTTGTCGCCGTTGGCGGGGTTGAAGCAGTACAGGGTGTTGTCGCCGCAGACGAAGGCGCGGCCCTGGCCGTCGGTGCTGGGCGCGTAGTAGCCCAGGTTGTCCGGGTCGTAGGTGACGGCCTGCCAGGCCGGTCGGCCGCTGGCGACGTCGTAGGCGTTCACCTCGTTGCCGCCGGTGTAGAAGACGCTGCCGACCAGGCAGCCGTCGGTGCCGCCGGGACCGTCGAAGGTCGCGCTGTTCGGGGTGACCGACCAGGTCCTGGCGCCGGTGGCGACGTCGATGCCGCTGGCGACACCGCTGTCGTTCTGCTCGTTCAGGCTGACCACGGTGCTGCCGCCGGCCGGTACCAGCAGCGAACCGATGTACGAGCCGGTCTTGGTGTAGAGGGTCTGGTGGGTGTTGATGTCCACCGCCCACAGGCCGTTGACGCCGACGCCCTGGGTGGTGTTGGCGGTGATCAGCAGGGTGCTGCCGGTGATGCCGTAGGCGCCCTGGAGCTCCCAGCCGTTCTGCTGGAAGGTGATCGACCACTTGGTGGCGCCGCTGGCGAGGTCCACCACCAGCAGCACGGTGGTGCCCTGGGAGGTGGTCCCGACCAGGTAGCCGGTGTCGCCGACGAGCAGCGGGATGGTGGAGATGGTGCCGCTCTGGACGTCGGCGGAGCCGGGCCACCGGGAGCTGCCGTCGCTGGTCTTCAGGCCCTTGGTGGAGTTGGTGCAGACGGCGACCACGGTGCCGTTGCTGACGCCGAGGTCGTACACGGTGTCGTTCAGCACCTGCGTCCACAGCGGCTTGGCGGCCGGACCGGCCAGCGTGCCCGGGGCGTTCGCCGGGGCCACCGGGGCGCCGCCGGTGGGGCTGACGCTGGGGGCGGCGGTGGCCGAGGGGGTGCCGCTGGGGGTGGGGCTCGCGCCGCCGCTGGCGCTGGCGCTGGGGCTGGTGCTGGGGCCCGGCTGGGGCTTGCCGCCGCCGCTGAGCGCCATGGCGGTGGCCGCGCCGCCGAGCACCACCACGCCGCCGCCGATCAGACCGATCAGGCCGCGTCGGCTCAGCCCGGAGCCCTTCGGCGGCAGCGGCCGGGTCGGCGTGCCGCCCTGGCCCTGCTGCGGGCCCTGCTGCTGGACCGGTCCCGGCTGGCCCTGCTGCGGGCCGTAGGCGGGCGGGTAGGCGGGCGGGAACGGCGGCGTGGCCGGGGGGTAGCCCTGCTGCTGGCCCTGCTGCGGCGGGTACTGCGGCGCCGCGAACGGCGGCGGGGTGGGCGGGCCGAAGCCCTGCGGCGGCGCGGTCGGGGCGGTGGTCGGGACCGGGGGCACGGCCACGCCGGTCAGCACCGAGTTGGCCCCGGCGATGTCGGCCAGGACCGCCGGGGGCAGCCAGCCGCCGGTGAAGGCCGGGGCGTTCTCGCTGAGCGCGGAGACCAGCTGCGCGGGGGTCGGCCGGTTCGCCGGGTCCTTGGCCAGGCAGGCGCGGACGGCGTCACGCAGCGACTCGGGCACCCCCGACAGGTCGGGCTCCTGGCTGA
The DNA here is from genome assembly GCF_014084105.1 of Streptacidiphilus sp. P02-A3a. GTDB lineage: Bacteria > Actinomycetota > Actinomycetes > Streptomycetales > Streptomycetaceae > Streptacidiphilus. The sequence goes on from NZ_CP048289.1 coordinate 1,125,519, forward strand.
CCACCCGGTACAGCAGGGCGGGTGTCGGACCGTCACCGAAGGGGCCGTTGCCGTTGGCGGCGAAGGCCAGGGTCGCGCCGAGCGCGAAGACGTCGGTGGCGGGCACCACCTGGTTGCCCATGGCCTGCTCGGGGGAGAGGAAGCCGGGGGAGCCGACCACGAAGCCGGTGGAGGTCAGCGCGGTGCCCTCGACCGCCCGGCTGATGCCGAAGTCGATGACGTGCGGGCCGTCCGCGGCCAGCATCACGTTCGCGGGCTTGAGGTCGCGGTGGATCACTCCGGCGCGGTGGATCTCCTGCAGCGCCTCGGCCAGGCCGACGCCGAGCGCGCGCAGCACCGGCTCGCCGAAGCCGCCGTGCTTGCGCACCGCCGCGCTGAGCGGGACGCCGGGGACGAAGGTGGTGGCCAGCCAGGGCATGGCGGCCTCGGTGTCGGCGTCCACGACCGAGGCGGTGAACGCGCCGGAGACGGCGCGGGCGGCCTCCACCTCGCGGCGGAAGCGGGCACGGAAGTCCTCGTCGGCGGCGAACTCGCGCCTGACGAGCTTGACCGCCACCGTCCGGCCACCGGCCGAGCGTCCCAGGTACACCGCTCCCATTCCGCCCGCGCCCAGCCGCCCGAGCAGCGTGTACGGACCAGCCTGGCGTGGATCGTCGGCTTCGAGCGGTTCCATGGTTCTGTTCCCCCATCGGAAAGTGGTGCGGACGCGCTGAGGTTAGTCCACCCAGAAGGAATGATGGGCACCACCAGCCCCACAGGTATCAGCCTGTGATACGGCCCGCCATGACATCCGTCATGCCGGGTGCAGGAGCGCCGGCACTGCCGCCGCCACCCGGCCTTCCGGCACTGTGGACACCGTCAGCACGACGGGATCAGGTCGAGGAAGCAGAGGAAGCGATGAGCACGTCCGTAGAGCAGCGCACGGGGGCGGGTCGAACGGGCCCGGGCTCCGGGGAAGTGGCGGCCTTCCGCAACGTCAGCAAGCACTTCGGGGCGGTGAAGGCGGTCAACGACATCAGCCTGACCCTGCACCCGGGGGAGACCGTGGCCTTCCTCGGCCGCAACGGGGCGGGCAAGTCCACCAGCATCGACATGCTGCTGGGCCTGCGTGACCCCTCGTCAGGCAGCATCACCCTGTTCGGCGGGACCCCGCGCCAGGCCATCGTGAACGGCCGGGTCGGCGTGATGCTGCAGAGCGGCGGCCTGATGCCGGACGTCAAGGTCCGCGAGCTGGTCGACCTCGCCTGCAAGGTCCACCCGCGCGGCTACCAGGTCGACCAGGTGCTGGAGACCGCCGGGATCACCGAGATCGCCGACCGCATGGTCGACAAGCTCTCCGGCGGCCAGGAGCAGCGGGTCCGCTTCGCCATCGCCACCGCCGGGGACAGCGACCTGATCGTCCTGGACGAGCCCACCACCGGCATGGACGTCAAGGCCCGGCAGGCCTTCTGGGCGGTGATGCGGGCCCAGGCCGACGCGGGCCGCACCGTCCTGTTCGCCACCCACTACCTGGAGGAGGCGGACTCCATCGCCGACCGGGTGCTGGTCATGCACAACGGTCGGCTGATCGCCGACGGCACGGCGGCGGAGATCAAGGCCCGGGCCGGGCTGCGCAAGATCTCCTTCGACGTCCACCCGGAGGACGGCGCGGACCTGTCGCTGCTGAGGTCCCTCCCGGCGCTCTCCGCGCTGGACGTCAGCGGCCACACCGTCCGGATCAGCAGCGACGACGCCGACGCGACCGTCGCCGCGATCTACCGGGCCGGTTTCTACCCGCGCGGCCTTGAGGTCGCCGGGGTGGGCCTGGAGCAGGCCTTCATCGCCATCACCGGTGAGCAGGACGCCGCCGACGAGTCCGCCGCGCACGCCACGTTCGACAAGGGGAACGCACGATGATCACGCTGATCAAGCTGGAGGTCCTGCGGGTCCTCCGCAACCGCCGCTACCTGGTCTTCACGCTCGTCCTCCCGGTCGTCCTCTACAGCGTGATGGTCGGCGCCTACGGCAAGGCCGGCTCGCTGGACGGGGTGTCGGTCAAGGAGTACTTCATGGTCGCCATGGCGACCCTGGGCACCGTCTCCGCCTCGATGACCACCAACGCCAACCGGATCGCGCTGGAGCGCAAGAGCGGCTGGGCCCGCCAGCTGCGGCTGACCGCGCTGCCCGGCTACGGCTACGTGGTCGCCAAGATCGCCTCCACCGCCGCCTCCACCCTGCCCGCGATCCTGGTGGTCTTCGCCCTCGCCTACGGCCAGGGCGTGCGGCTCTCCGTGAGCGAGTGGCTGCTGCTCGGGCTGACCCTGTGGCTGGGCGGCTTCGTCTTCGCGGGGCTCGGCGTGGCCCTCGGCTACTCCGCCGCCCCGGACTCGATCCAGCCGATCATCATGATCGTCTACACCGTGATGCTGATCCTCGGCGGCACCTACGGCCAGATCGGCGGCAGCTTCGGCTCCTTCGCCAAGTGGACCCCGATGGCGCTCTACAACGAACTCGGCCGGGTGGCGCAGACTGGGTCCTCGGTCGGTGTCGGCACCCTCGCCGCGGTGCTCGGCTACGCCGTGGCCTTCATCGGCCTCGCGGCCTTCCTGTACCAGCGGGACCGCCGCGAGGCCTGACCCCCCCGGTACGGCACACCCAGCGGCAGCGGAGCAGGAGGACCGGAATGCGCGACATCGGAGCTGTGCGGATCGGCCAGCCGGCCGAGAACCGGCGCCAGAAGATGGTGAAGCTCTGCTGGGTGTCGCTGTGGATGCTCTACCTCGCCTACCCGGTCGGCGACCTGGTCGACGGCACGCACAGCGCCGCCGAGCGGATCGCCGGCTGGGTCATGCTGGCCGCCTTCATCGGCAGCTACGGCGCGGTGGTGGTGCGCCGCCAGGTCCGCGGCACGCTCCGGGCCTGGTGCGCGTCCGACCTGGTGGTGCTGCTGGCGATGGCCTCCGTGGCCACCGCCGCCTGCTACCTGCTGGGCAGTCCCTGGCTGACCCTGCTCAGCTACACCGCCATCGCCGCCGCCGGCAGCCTGCCGGAGAGGTACTCGGTGCCGGGGGTGGCCGTGGTCACCGGCTACCTGGTCGTGGTCGGCTTCACCTGCCCGAACCCCAACGCCTCGGCCACCGTCACCGCCGCCCTCAGCGCCTTCCTCGGCGGGGCGGCGATGTCCGGTCTGCACCGGATGATCCACACCATGTGGGAGCTGCGCGAGGCCCGCGCGGCGGTGGCCGCCCTGTCCGCCTCCTCCGAGCGGCTGCGGATGGCCCGCGACCTGCACGACCTGCTCGGCCACTCGCTCTCGCTGATCACCCTGAAGACCGAGCTGACCGCCCGGTTCCTGGACCAGGAGCGCTACGAGGAGGCCCGGGCGCAGGTCGCCGACATCGAGCGGGTCAGCCGCCAGTCGCTGGTCGACGTCCGCGAGGCGATCGGCGGCTACCGGCGGCCGAAGCTGGCGGTGGAGCTGGCGGCGGTGCGCACCGCGCTCAGCGCCGCCGACGTCGTGGTCGACGCCGACGAGTCCGTCGGCGAGGGCCACCCGGGCCTCGGCCCGGAGGAGGAGGGGGCGCTCGGCTGGGCGCTGCGCGAGGCCGCGACCAACATCGTCCGGCACAGCGGCGCCAAGCTCTGCCAGGTCCGGCTGGCCGAGTTCATGACCGAGGAGGGCACGCGCACGCTGCGGCTGGAGGTCCTCGACGACGGATCCGGAACCAAGTACCCCGGCCGGGGCAACGGCCTGACCGGGCTCTCCGAGCGGCTGGCGCTGGCCGACGGCACGCTGGAGACCGGCCCGGGACCGCGCGGGCGCGGCTTCCGGGTCCGGGCCACCGTTCCGCTGCGGGCGCAGCGCTCGGCGCTGACCGACGAGCCGGTGGCCGGTACCGTGCAGCAGTGATCAGAATTCTTCTCGCCGAGGACCAGGGCATGGTCCGTGAGGCGCTGGCCGCGCTGCTCGGCCTTGAGGGCGACATCGAGGTGGTCGCCCAGGTGTCGCGCGGCGACCAGGTGGTCGCGGCGGCGCTCGCGCACGAGGTCGAGGTGGCGGTGCTGGACATCGAGATGCCCGGGCTGACCGGCATCGAGGCCGCCGCGCTGCTGCGCCGGGAGCGTCCCGCCGTCAAGATCGTGATCGTCACCACCTTCGGCCGCCCCGGCTACCTGCGCCGCGCCATGGAGGCGGGCGCCGACGCCTTCCTGGTCAAGGACGCGCCCGCGTCCGAGCTGGCCGAGGCGGTACGCCGGGTGCTGCGCGGCGAGCGGGTGATCGACCCGATGCTGGCCGCCGCCGCCCTGGCCGAGGGGGCCAACCCGCTGACCTCGCGCGAGCGCGAGGTGGTCGCCGCGGCGGCGGACGGCAGCGCCAACCACGAGGTGGCCAAGCGGCTGTGCCTGTCCGAGGGGACGGTCCGCAACTACCTGTCGGCGGCGATCCAGAAGACCGGGGCCCGCAACCGCGCCGAGGCGGTCCGGATCGCCCGGGAGAAGGGCTGGCTCTAGGGGTTCAGCCGCAGCAGGGTGATCCCGTCCTGCCGGGTCACCAGCCGGTACTGGCCGGAGCCCTGGTCGGCGGCCACCTCGGCGGCGATCCGCGGCATCGGGCAGGGGAACTTGGTCGGGTCGGTGGCGTCGAACAGCACCCACTGCGGGGGCTTCGGCGGCGGCGGGGTCTGCTGGCAGATCAGGGTGACCGTGGCCCGGTCGGTCAGCTGCGGCGCGAGCCGGTTGGTGGCCTCGACGGTGGCGCCGTCGGGTATCAGCGCCATGATCCGGGCCGCGATCCGCACGTGCGCCGGGGTGGTCCAGGTACCCGGCTCGACCAGCTCCACCAGCGGGTGCAGCGGCAGCGTGCCGAGGGTGACCGCCAGGCCGAGCCCGCAGCGCCGCCGCAGCCCGCGGGCGCCGAGCAGCGCGCCGTCCCGGTCCATCGCCTCGATCGCGGCGGCGAACACGATCGGCATCAGCACCGCGCTGTAGTGCTCCGAGGTGCCGTAGTAGCTGGCGTTGGCGGAGACGAAGCGCCAGCCCAGGGTCGGCAGCAGCAGCAGCGCCAGCGGCGAGCGCAGCGCCAGGAACCCGGTCGGCGCCAGCAGCATCAGCACCGTCCAGTACTTCACCGGCGGCCAGAAGAAGTGCAGCCCGGTCGCCAGCAGCGACAGGTGGTGCCCGGGCACGGCCACCGTGCCGCCGCTGGATATCTCGTTCCAGTAGTCGAAGCTGCCGTTGGCGTTCACCGAGGGCAGGATCACCAGCACCTCCAGCGCGCTGCCGAGCACCCCGGCCGCCGCCAGCGACCAGCCCAGGCGGCGCGGCCCGCGCCAGGCGATGTACCCGCCGAGCATCGCCAGGGTCAGCCCCAGGTCCTCCTTCACCAGCAGCAGCGGCAGCCCCCACAGCGCCGCCGCCCGCCAGCGCCGCTCCCCGGCCGCCGCCAGCGCGAACGCCAGCAGCGGCACCGCCAGGCAGACCTCGTGGAAGTCGAAGTGGATCATCTCGGCCAGGCCCCAGGAGGCGCCGAAGCTCAGCCCCACCCAGGCGGACGCCCTCGGCCCGCGCACCCGGTGCGCCCACAGCACCAGCGGTACCACCGCCACCGCGGTCACCGCCGCCTGGCCGACCAGCAGCGTCAGCGGCGTCGGGAACAGCCGGTAGAACGGCGCGAAGATCACCAGCAGCGGGTGGAAGTGGTCCCCCAGCAGGTCGAACCCGGGCCCCTTGAGGGGGGTGACCGGGAGCCGGCCGTGGGCGTAGGCGCGGATCGCCTGCTCGAATATCCCCAGGTCGTAGCCGGTGGACTGGAAGCGCTGATGCCGCCGGACGGAGATCGCGCAGTACGCCGCGAAGAACACCCCGGCCAGCACCCAGGCCTGGACCCTGGGCCGCACCCAGGTTCGCTGCCACCAGCCGCCGACGGCGTCCGGCCGGGGTGGGGCGACGGACACGGGCTGGGTCAGGGACCGGCTCATCTCCGGGAGGCCGCCTTCGGATCTCGTTCTGGGCACAGAAGCGCACCGGACGCTAGCAGGCCAGTTCGATCCAGGTTCGGGCAGGTACGGACCCGGCGGTCAGTTCAGCCGGTGCCGGGCGGCCTTGGCGTCCAGCCGGACCCGGGCCGCCGACTCCGGATCGAAGGCGTCCAGGATCCGCGCGTAGGACTCCATCTCCACCGCCCCCTCGACGAAGTGCCCGGTGCGCACCAGCAGTTCGCCGCGCTCCAGGCGCAGCTGCGCCGGGTGCCGGGGGAGCAGCAGCGACAGCTCGGTCGCCCACAGCTGGGTGCGGGCGTGCTCCGGGCGGGCGGTGGCCCAGCTGCGGATGTTGCCGAGGACCCGCAGCACGATGTCCACCGGCTCGGCCGGGCGCAGCATCTCCGGGTCCAGCGGGTAGCCGGCCTCGGCGACGATCGCCTCGGCGTCCCGGTGGGTCAGCGGCTGCCCGCCCCGGAACGGGTCCGCCAGCACGTACTCGCCGTCCGGGTCGCCGACGCCGACCACGAAGTGGCCGGGCAGGGCCACCCCGTAGACCGGCAGGCCCAGGCTTTGGCCGACGTGGATCCAGACCAGCGAGAGCATGATCGGCAGGCCCCGGCCGGTCCGCAGCACCTGGTGCAGCAGCGAGGACTCCAGCCGCCGGTAGGCGCTCGGGCCGCCGCGCAGGTCGGCCGCGCCCGCCAGCGCGCCCGCCAGCAGCCCGGCCGCCCGGGCGGGCGGCACCGGTCCGCCCCCGGCTGCCGCCAGCTCGGCGGCGGCGCGTCCGGCCAGCTTGCCGAGGGTCTCCAGGCTGGGCGCGATCGCCGCCTCCAGGCCGCCGCCGGGGCCGCTGTCCGGTCCGCTGTCCGGGCCGCTGTCGGCGCTCGCGGCGCCGAGGTCCGCCTCGAAACCCATGAGCAGGCACAGCAGCACCGGGTCGGGCCGCTCGGCCCTCGCCTCGGCGGCGAACCGCTTCCTGCTCTGCTCGGTCATCGCGGGGGATTCTATGCGTCCCGGGCCCCGCTGAGGCCGCATCAGCCGTCGACGCAGCCGAGCGGCGGGTGCGCTACGCCTCCGGCCGGCGCCGGTAGTGGTAGCGGTGGTGGGTCCGGAAGCCCAGTCGGTCGTAGAGCCGGATCGCGTTCTCGTTCTCCGGCTCGACCTGGAGGTACGCCAGGTCGGCGCCCTCGTCGGCGGCGGCGCGGGCGAGCGCGGCGGTGACGGCGGTGGCCAGGCCGCGCCGCCGCTGGTCCGGGGCGACCTCCAGCGCGGCCAGCCCGACCCAGCGGCCGTCCACGGCGCAGCGGCCGATCGCCGCCGGGGCCTCGCCCGGCGCGCCCGGCACCGTGGCGAACCAGACCGAGGGGCCGCCGGTGAGCACCGCCAGCGCGGTCGGGGCGAGATCGGGGTGCCGCACCCGGCGGTAGCGGGCCAGCCAGCCCGGGCCGGGCTCGCGGCTGAGCAGCACCCCGGCCGCCGCTGCCGCCCGGTCGTCCACCAGCGGTGCCAGCGGCGCGGTCTGGAACAGCGCGGAGGCACTCGGGGCCCAGCCGCGTTCGGCGAGCGCGGCGTCCAGCGGGTCCTCCAGGTCGGTCTGCACCACGGCGGGCAGGCCGAAACCGCCGTACCAGTCGCGGACCCGCTCCAGCGCCTGGTCCAGCGGCAGGCCCGGATCGCTTGCGGGCAGCACCGAGTTGGCCCGGTTGGTGAAGCCCTTCGCGGCCCGCAGGACCCAGCCGCCGAGGGCGGCGGTCTCGGTGCCGGGCCAGCCGCGCCCGGCGATCCGCTGCAACTCGGCGCTGCCCACGGCCAGGTGCGCGGCCACCGCGCGCTCGCCCCGGCGAACCGGAGCCGGGGGTACCGCCTTGGCCGCGACCAGCGACTCCTCGGCGATCTGCCGGGGTTCGGCGTCCCGTCCCAGTACCGTGAGTACCCCTTTGTCCCACGATGTGAGCACGCCGACCACATCGCTGAACACCGGACGGCCGTCGCGGACCTCCGAGACTCGCCGTACGGAGACACGTCTTCCCAGGTCAGCTGGGGTGATCTGGACCTCTGCTCGTCCACGTCCGATAGTGTTGTCCGCCATAACCGCCACCTCCAGTGCATTCGCCGCCATAGAACGGCGATACTAGAGGCGGGCATCGACGACGCCGCGCTTCCCTGCGCGAATGCCAGCCCCTACGAGGAGGAACGTCAGCGTGACCTACGTCATCGCGCAGCCTTGTGTCGACGTCAAGGACAAGGCGTGCATCGAGGAATGCCCTGTCGACTGCATCTACGAGGGCCAGCGGTCCTTGTACATCCACCCCGACGAGTGTGTCGACTGTGGTGCGTGTGAGCCGGTCTGTCCGGTTGAGGCCATCTTCTACGAGGATGACACGCCGGAGGAGTGGAAGGACTACTACCGGGCGAACGTCGACTTCTTCGACGACCTGGGCTCGCCCGGCGGCGCCTCCAAGCTCGGCGTGATCGAGAAGGACCACCCGCTGATCGCGGCCCTTCCGCCGCAGAACCACTGATTGCGCCACTGTGAGCGACACGTACCACCGCACTGCCGCGCTGCCCCTCCCCGGAGGGGCGGCGCGCCGCGTTTCGGAACGACTGCCGGTGTTCCCCTGGGACCGGCTGGAACCGTACAAGGCCACCGCCCTCGGGCACCCCGACGGGATCGTGGACCTGTCCGTCGGCACGCCGGTCGACCCGGTGCCGCGGGCCGTCCAGGAGGCGCTGGCCGCTGCCGCCGACAGCCCCGGCTATCCCACGGTGTGGGGTACCCCGGCGCTGCGCGACGCCCTGGTCGGCTGGGCCGAGCGACGGCTCGGCGCCACCGGGCTGACCCACCGGCACGTGCTGCCGCTGGTCGGCTCCAAGGAACTGGTCGCCTCGCTGCCGACGCAGCTGGGCCTGGGTCCGGGCGACCGGGTGGCCTACCCGCGGCTGGCGTATCCGACCTACGAGGTCGGCGCGCGGCTGGCCCGGGCGGACCACGTGGTCTACCAGGACCCGTGGGAGCTGGACCCGGCCGGGCTGAAGCTGCTCTGGCTGAACTCGCCGTCCAACCCGACCGGCCGGGTGCTGGGCGTCGCCGAGCTGCGGCGCGCCGTGGACTGGGCGCGGGCGCACGGAGTGCTCGTGGTCAGCGACGAGTGCTACCTGGAGCTGGGCTGGGAGACCGAACCGGTCTCGGTGCTGCACCCGGACGTCTCCGGCGGCGACACCACCGGCCTGGTGGCGGTGCACTCGCTGTCCAAGCGCTCCAACCTGGCGGGCTACCGCTCGGCCTTCCTGGTCGGGGACCCGGCGGTGCTGGGCGAGCTGCTGGAGGTCCGCAAGCACAGCGGCCTGATAGTGCCCGCACCGGTGCAGGCCGCCACGGTGGCCGCGCTCGCGGACACCGCTCACGTCGCGGAGCAGCGCTCTCGCTACGCCGCCCGGCGTGAGGCGCTGCGCGGCGCGCTGGAGTCCTGCGGGTTCCGGATCGAGCACTCGGAGGCCAGCCTCTACCTGTGGGCGACCCGGGACGAGCCCTGCTGGGACACCGTGGCCGAACTCGCCAAGCACGGCGTACTGGTGGCCCCGGGCGAGTTCTACGGCGAGGCCGGGCGGAACTACGTCCGGGTCGCCTTCACCGCGACCGACGAGCGGGTACGGGCCGCCGTGCGGCGGCTGGCCTGACGGTCGGCCGACCGGGCGTACGACGGACGTGGGTGGGGCCGGGGGCGACACGCTCCCGGCCCCACCCACGTCCGCTACCGGTGTCCGGCCGGTGGTCACCGGCCGGTGTGACGGGCCGGTGTCACGGGCCGGTGTGACGGGCCGGTGGTTACAGGCTGACGGGCAGGCCGTGGGTGAGGCCGCCCATGCCGGACAGGCTGTTGCCCAGGCCGGAGGTGTCGCCGAGGCCGGGCAGCCCGCCGAGCCGCTGGGCGGGGCCCTGCGCGGCGCCGCTCAGCCCGCTGACCGAGTTCAGCGGCAGGGTGCTGTCCAGCGGCAGCGCGGACAGCGGGTTGCCGGGCCCGACCGGGGCGGCGGGCACGGTGAGGCCGGTCGGGGCCGCGAAGCTGCCCGGCGCCGGGATGGCGCGGGTGCCGGTGAGGGCGTTGGTCCCGCCGCCGAGGGCGCCGGCGGTGTTGCCGGTGCTACCGGCCGTCTGGCCCAGCTCCCGGGTGGTGCCGCCGAGCACGCCGTCGGTGGCCGGGAGCGCCTTGGCGGCGGTGGCGCCGGTGGCGTCGGCCACCGCCGGTACCGCCGCGGCGACGGTGGTGGACGCGCCCGCACCGGCCAGCCTGCCGGTCTCGTGGGTGGCGTGCTGGAGGTTGCCGCCCAGGTTCCCGCTGTCGGGCTGGCTGAGCCCGCCCAGGTCCGGAACGTTCGGCAGCATCGTCGCGGCCGAGGCCGATCCCGCCAGGACGGCGGGGACCGCACCGGCGGCGACGACGAACGCGGCCTGGACGATCCGGCGCGAGAGGGGGAGAGACATGGTGCTCCTCGTGGAGGTGGGGACAGGAACCGTCCGCCGGGCGGACGTGCTGATTACCGCTCCAGGAGCCAGAAGGTTGCGGTCGGCAAAGGTAAAGAGTTCCTAAACATCGCATAATCTTTTTCGGGACATATCGGGGCCAAATGGGCGCCGTTTTTCCGCCTGAGGAATGGCTTCCGCACCCGTTTCCCAAGGTTGGACGCGCGCTCCCGGGAGCGCGCGGGCCCGCCCGCCCGGTCCGTCGGACGACACCCGACAACGTCAACCTGGGGGCGGTTCGACTCACCCGTACGGGCGGCTCCAACGGGCCCCGACGGACCGGAACGGCCTACGGCCGGCCCTAGTGGGCGGCCACCGTGATCAGCACCGAGGACGTACCGGCGGCCGATCCGGTCGGCGCGGCCGAACCGCTCGCGGCGGCCACCGGCTGCCAGCCCGCGGTCGAGTTCGCCGCGGTCCACTGCTTGCCCGCGTACCGCACCGCCGAGACGTGCAGGTCCTGGCAGTGCGCCACGGACCAGACGGCCACCGCCCAGCCCCGCTGGGCGGCGGTGGTCAGCCCCGGCTCGGCCGACACGGTCAGCTGCGCGTCGGTCGCCGCCGAGGGCGAGGCGGAGGCCGAACCGGAGGCCGAACCGGAGCCGGAGCCGCTCGGCAGCGGCAGCACGGTCGGGCTGACCGTCCGGCCGAACTCCTTGGTCAGCTGCCCCGAGTAGGCACTCGCCCCGGCCGAGGCCGAGGCCGCCGCGCCGACGCTGTTCACCTGGCAGGTCTCCGCGGCCGGGATCCGGCCGCTGAGCGCGCCGGAGAGCACCGTGGCGTCCGGCTCGTGCTGCGCGTAGGCGTCCGGGTAGCCGCTGTGCTGGACGTCCTGGGCGGCCACGGTCAGCGGCAGCTCGGCGTAGCCGGGCACGGCCACCAGCCGGTCCAGGAACTTGTCGGTGGCGTACACCGGGTCCTCGATCTGGCTGGCCTCGCCCCAGCCCTGCGAGGGGCGCTGCTGGAACAGCCCGACCGAGTCCAGGTCGCCGCCGCTCAGGTTCACCAGCTGGGACTCCTGCATGGCGGTCGCCAGGGCCACGGTCGCGGCCCACTCCGGCAGGTCGCGGGAGACGCTCACGGCGGTGATCGTGGAGGCGTTCTGCATCTGGTCCACGTCCAGGTCGACGATGCCGTCGCCGGTGGTCGCGACGCAGCCCTCGACCACCTGCTGCGGCAGCAGGTTCTGGTGCACGCCCAGGTACCAGCCGACGCCGACCGCGACCACCAGCAGCACCACCAGGGGCAGGCAACCCAGCCACCGGCGCCGACGACGGGGTGCCGGCGCGTGGGCGCCGGAACTCATCATCTCCGTCAGACCCACCGGGCCTCCATCCATGTGATTTCGCTGCACCCTATCCACTCGGACGGACCAGTGCCGCACACCGGTTCTGTCGTCCGCACCACGTGATCGCACCAGTGCCCGGTCGCCCCGTAGTCTGGCTGCTCATGACGCCAAGCCTCGCTCCCGAGACCGTGCCCGTGCTGGACCTCTCCCGCTCCGGCGGCGAGCTGACCGCCCAGCTGGTCGACATCCACTCCGTCAGCGGCGACGAGACGGTGCTCGCCGACGCCGTCGAGGCGGCCCTGCGGGGCCTGCCGCACCTCACCGTGGACCGGGACGGGGACGCCGTCGTCGCCCGGACCAGCCTCGGCCGCGGCGAGCGGGTGCTGCTCGCCGGGCACCTGGACACCGTGCCGATCGCCGACAACCTGCCTTCCCGGGTGGACGGCGACCTGCTGTACGGCTGCGGCACCTCCGACATGAAGGCCGGGGTCGCCGTCCAACTGCGGATCGCCGCCACGGTCACCGCGCCCAACCGCGACCTGACGTTCGTCTTCTACGACTGCGAGGAGGTCGAGGCGGACCGCAACGGCCTCGGCCGGCTCGCCCGGAACCACCCCGAGTGGCTGGACGCCGACTTCGCGGTGCTGATGGAGCCCAGCAACGCCCAGGTCGAGGGCGGCTGCCAGGGCACCATGCGGGCCACCGTCAGCACCGGCGGCCACCGGGCGCACTCGGCCCGCAGCTGGCTCGGCGAGAACGCCATCCACAAGGCCGCGCCGGTGCTCCAGCGGCTGGCCGACTACCAGCCGCGGCTGGTCGAGATCGACGGCCTGGAGTACCACGAGGGCCTGAACGCGGTCCGGATCGAGGGCGGGGTGGCCGGGAACGTCATCCCCGACGCCTGCACCGTCACCGTCAACTTCCGTTTCGCGCCCGACCGCGACCGCAAGTCCGCCGAGGAGCACGTGCGCGAGGTGTTCGCCGGGTTCGACGTGCTGGTCACCGACTTCGCGCCGGGCGCGCTGCCCGGACTGGCGCACCCGGCCGCCGCCGCGTTCATCGCCGCCACCGGGGGCACCCCGCACCCGAAGTTCGGCTGGACCGACGTCGCCCGCTTCTCCGAGCTCGGCGTACCGGCGGTCAACTACGGCCCCGGCGACCCCAACCTGGCCCACACCCGGGAGGAGCACTGCTCGCTGGCGGCGGTCGCCGAGTGCGAGCGGCGGATCAGCGACTGGCTGCTCCGGTCGGTCTGAAGATCCAACGGCCCGAAGATCCCCCCGGTGCCCGGTCCGCCGTCGTACGCTCTCTGGGTATGACAGATGACAAGGTGAACGGCGACAAGCCGAACGGCCGGATCGCGGACCAGGGCCGCCCCGCCGTGCGCAAGGTCGCCGAGAAGCGCCGGGGGCCGGTGCTGATGCGCGGCGCACAGGTGGACACCGGCACCACCGACCAGCGGCTGCTGGACTCGACCCAGAACACGGACTGGCTGCACACCGACCCCTGGCGGGTGATGCGCATCCAGTCCGAGTTCGTCGAGGGCTTCGGCGCGCTGGCCGAACTCGGCCCCGCCGTCAGCGTCTTCGGCTCCGCCCGGACCGCCCTCGGCTCGCCCGAGTACGCGGCGGGCGTGGCCATCGGCCGGGCCCTGGTCGAGGCCGGGTACGCGGTGATCACCGGCGGCGGCCCGGGGGCGATGGAGTCCGCCAACCGGGGCGCGCACGAGGCCGGGGGCACCTCGGTCGGTCTCGGCATCGAGCTGCCGTTCGAGCAGGGGCTGAACCAGTACGTGGACCTGGGGCTGAACTTCCGCTACTTCTTCGTCCGCAAGACCATGTTCGTCAAGTACAGCCAGGGTTTCGTGGTGCTGCCAGGCGGCTTCGGCACCCTGGACGAGCTGTTCGAGGCGCTGACCCTGGTGCAGACCCACAAGGTCACCCGCTTCCCGGTGATCCTGTTCGGGGTGGACTACTGGTCCGGCCTGGTGCGCTGGATCGAGGACACGCTGATCGCCCAGGGCAAGGCCTCCGCCAGCGACCTGGAGCTGTTCCAGCTCACCGACTCGGTGGACGAGGCGATGGAGATCCTGGCCGGGGCCGCCCGCCGCAACGGACGCCAGGCGCAGCCCGCGCACAGCCCGGAGTAGCGGCCCCGGCCCGGACCAGCGGCCCGGCGCAGTGCGCGGTGGTCCGCCCGCCGCGCTCAGGCCAGCCCGCGCCGGGCCACCGCCGGCGGCCGGGTGCCCTGGATCGAGGCGACCATGTCCAGCACCTGCTTCGTCTCGGCGACCTGGTGCACGCGGTACACCTGCGCGCCCAGCCACGCCGAGACGGCGGTGGTGGCCAGCGTGCCCAGCAGCCGCTCACCCACCGGGCGGTCCAGCGTCTCGCCGACGAAGTCCTTGTTGGACAGCGACACCAGCACCGGCCAGCCGGTCGCGGTCATCTCCGGCAGCCGCCGGGTGGCCTCCAGCGAGTGCCGGGTGTTCTTGCCGAAGTCGTGCCCCGGGTCGATCAGCACCGACTCCCGCGGCACGCCCAGCGCCACCGCCCGCTCGGCCAGCGCCAGCGTCCGCTCCAGGATGTCGGCCATCACGTCCGGGTAGGCCACCCGGTGCGGGCGGGTGCGCGGCTCCGCGCCGCCCGCGTGGGTGCACACGATGCCGACCCGGTACCGCCCGGCGACCTCCGCCAGCAGCGGGTCCACCCCGCCCCAGGCGTCGTTCAGCAGGTCCGCCCCGGCCTCGCAGACGGCCTCGCCGACCTCGTGCCGCCAGGTGTCCACGCTGATCACGGTGTCCGGGTGGCGCTTGCGCAGCTCGGCCACGAACGGGACGGTGCGGCGCAGCTCCTCCTCGGTGGTGACCTCCTCGCCGGGCCCGGCCTTGACCCCGCCGATGTCCAGGATGGCCGCCCCCTCGCGGACCGCCCGGTCGGCGGCGGCGAAGGCGGCGTCGTCGGTGAAGGTGGCGCCCTGGTCGAAGAAGGAGTCCGGGGTGCGGTTGACAATGGCCATGATGACCGGTTCGTCCGCGCCGAAAGTCCTCGGTCCGAGTACGAGAGCCATGCGTCCTCCAAGGTACGTAGGCCATGATGGTGATTCACTGCTGTGGGGCGTACTCATGATCCCCCACCGGGAGCTGGGAGTGGTGGGCTGTGTTCTGGTTGATCCTGGTCGTCATCGTGCTGGTGGTGGGCGCTGCCGCGCTGGTCGCGCTGGGTGGCGGCGGCTCGCTGCCGGACGTGGAGCACGACCGGCTGGCCGCCGACCTGCCGCTGGAGCGGCAGCTGGACCGGGCCGACGTGGACGGGCTGCGCTTCCCGATGGCGGTGCGCGGCTACCGGATGGACGAGGTGGACGACGTGCTCGACCGGCTCGGCGTCGAGCTGTCGCACCGCGACCTGCGGATCGGGGAGCTGGAGGCCGCCCTGGCCGCCGCCCTGGACAGCTCGTCCGGCGGCACGCCGGGCACCGTGCTGCTCGCCCCGCGGACCGGCCAGGCCACGCAGACCGCCCCGACCGCGCGGCCGGAGCGGACCGAGCCGACCGCGCCGGAGACCGCAGCCGAGCCCGCCGAGCCCGCAGCCGAGACCGCAGCCGAGCCCGCCGAGCCCGGCGAGCAGGAGCAGTCGTGAGCGACGCCCTGCCGGGCCCCGACGGCCTGCTGCGCTGCCCCTGGGCGCTGTCGACCGTGGACTACGCGCCCTACCACGACCAGGAGTGGGGCCGCCCGGTCCACGGCGAGCAGGCACTGTACGAGCGGCTGTGCCTGGAGGCCTTCCAGTCCGGGCTGTCCTGGATCACCATCCTGCGCCGCCGCGAGGGCTTCCGCCGGGCGTTCGCGGGCTTCGACCCGGCGGCGGTCGCCGCGTTCGACGACGCGGACGTGGAGCGGCTGCTCGCGGACGAGGGCATCATCCGCAACCGGGCCAAGGTGCTGGCGTCCATCGGCAACGCCCGGGCGGTGCTGGAGCTCGACGGCGGGCTCGACGAGCTGATCTGGTCCTTCGCCCCGGCCCGGAGCGAGCGTCCGAAGCGGCTGGCCGACGTCCCGGCGGTGACCCCGGAGTCCACGGCGCTCGCCAAGGAGCTCAAGCGCCGCGGACTGCGGTTCGTCGGCCCGACCACCGCCTACGCGCTGATGCAGGCCTGCGGCCTGGTGGACGACCACCTGGCCGACTGCCACGTCAGCTTCTGACGCCCCGGCACGACGGCTCAGGTGCCGGTGTACTTCGGCTGCTCCTTGGCCAGGAAGGCCTGCACCGCGATCCAGTGGTCGGCCGAGGCCCCGGCCCGGGTCTGCAGCTCGTCCTCCTTGGCCAGGGTCTCCACCAGCGAGTGCGAGGCGCCGTAGGCCAGTGACTCCTTGAGCGCCCCGTAGGCCACGGTCGGACCGGCGGCCAGGGTCCTGGCCAGCTCCAGCGCGGTCGCGGCCAGCTCGGCGCCGGGGACCACCCGGTGCGCCAGGCCCAGCGCCAGCGCCTCGGCGGCCGGGACGGTCTGCGGGAACATCAGCAGCTCGGTGGCCTTGGCGTGGCCGACCAGCCGGGGGAGGGTCCACGAGGCGCCCGAGTCGGCGGTGAGCGCCACCCCGGCGAACGAGGTGTTGAAGCCGCCGTGGTCGGCCAGCACCCGGAAGTCGCAGGCCCAGGCCAGGCTGGCGCCGGCGCCCGCGGCCACCCCGTTGATCCCGGCCACCACCGGCTTCGGCATCGTCGCGATCGCGGTGACCAGCGGGTTGTAGTGGTCGTGCACGGTGGTCAGCGGCGGCGCGCCGCCCTCCCGGGCGCTCACCAGCTTGCCCAGGTGCTCCTTCAGGTCCTGACCGACGCAGAAGGCCCGCTCGCCCGCCCCGGTGAGCAGCACCGCCCGTACCGCCCGGTCCTCCTTGGCGGTGGCCATCGCGTCCCGCAGCGCGACCTTGGTCGGCGTGTCGAGGGCGTTCATCGCCTCGGGCCGGTTGATGGTGACGACCGCGAGCCCATCCGTGAGCTCGTACAGAACGCTGTCGGCCATGCGGGTCTCCTTTTATTACTGATCAGTACCCTGATTCCAGCATGACGGATCGCCGAACCCCGGGAGGATGTGACGTAGCCCACGTTGCGTTCGTGATCCGTTGTCGGAACGGCCGCTCCCGCGCGCGTTCGAAAGGGAACTGAGGCGCGGTCGGCAGGCGGTTCACCGGGGCCGCGGCGGGCGTTCTGGGGCGGGAGCGAGCAGTGATGTTGGTCATCAGGTGCTCCGATGCGGGATACTGGGGTCCGATCAATGCGTTCGATACCTGCGGTGGACGGGCCGTGGGTGCGTCGGTGAGCAGGTTCGCAGGAAGGGGAACGAGCATGGCGGCGATGAAGCCGCGGACGGGCGACGGCCCGCTCGAGGTGACCAAGGAGGGGCGGGGCATCGTCATGCGAGTACCGCTCGAAGGCGGCGGACGGCTGGTGGTCGAACTGACCCCGGACGAGGCCGACGCCCTCGGCGACGCCCTCAAGAAGGTTTTCGGCTGAACGCCCCCGCCGGAACACCTCGCGGTAGCGCGGAAGTAGCAGTACCGCGGTAACAGCAGTGCACGAGTGTGGCTCTGGGCTCGCATCCCGTTCCAAGGGGCGCGGGCCCAGGGCCGCAGTCGTTTCTCCAGTCACGTCTCGCCAGTGGCGTCTCGCGCCGCCGACGTCCTAGCGGCGGAGCGCGCAGAGCAGCCCGTCGCCGATCGGCAGCAGCGCGCTCAGCAGCCCGGGGTGCTCCCGGACGGTGCTGACCAGTTCCCGCGCGGCGTGCGCCCGGTCGTCGTAGGAGTCCCGGTCCAGGGCGCTGAGCGCGCCCTCGAAGCAGACCATTCCCCCAGGTCGTAGCAGGCGCAACGATTCAGCAAGATACTCCGGCGACTCGGCCGGGTCGCCGTCGCAGAACACCAGGTCGTACTGGCCGTCGGCGAGCCTGGGCAGGACGTCCAGGGCCGGTCCCGGGATGCAGCGGGCGCGTCCGGCCGGGAAACCGGCGGCGGCGAACACCTCCCGGGCCTGGCGCTGCAGGCCGGGCTGGATGTCCACGGTGGTGAGCACCCCGTCCGGGCGCATGCCGCGCAGCAGGCAGATCCCCGACACGCCCGCGCCGGTGCCGATCTCGACCACGGCCTTGGCGTCCAGCGCGGCGGCCAGCAGCCGCAGCGCCGCGCCGCTGCCGGGGGAGACCGGCCGCACCCCGGCGAACTCGGACTGGGCCCGGGCACGCAGCAGCGGCTCGTCCTCCAGGGCGTAGGCGTCGGCGAGACCGGCGTCCGACTGCCCGTAGCCGGCGATGGCTGCCCCTTAGTCCGTGGTCCGCGTCATGAGTCGACAATTCAGGCGACAGGTTAGTGGGTAGCGGCGGAACCCGACGTGGCCGCCGGCCGTTGTGACGGATGAGTAAGGCGTACCCGGGAGGGCGTGCGCCGCCCCTGCGGTCGGAATTGTCGCAGGTGGGCTTGTACGGTGATTGGCTTTTATCCGGTACTAACGGGCGAGGCGGCTATGGTGGTGGCTCTGCTTGGCAGAAGAGTCGATCGAGGAGGTGTGGCCGAGGGGGGCGCCCGTTCGCGGCGATTTCGCGGCCCCGCGCCAGATCCGACGCCGAAGCCCGTGATGAGTGAGCCACAGCCCGAGCACGCGCAGACAACGCACACCGCCTCCTTCGACGAGGACGGCGCGACCCCGACGTGGACTCCCCCCAGCTGGGAGGAGATCGTCCAGACGCACAGTGCCCGGGTCTACCGGCTGGCCTACCGGCTCACGGGCAACCAGCACGACGCCGAGGACCTCACCCAGGAGGTCTTCGTCCGGGTGTTCCGTTCGCTGTCCACGTACACCCCCGGCACCTTCGAGGGCTGGCTGCACCGGATCACCACCAACCTCTTCCTGGACATGGTCCGCCGCAAGCAGCGGATCCGCTTCGACGCGCTGGCCGAGGACGCCGCCGAACGGCTGCCCAGCCGCGAGCCCTCCCCGGCGCAGCACTTCTACGACACCCACTTCGACGCCGACGTGCAGCAGGCGCTGGACACCCTGGCGCCGGAGTTCCGCGCCGCGGTGGTGCTCTGCGACATCGAGGGCCTGTCCTACGAGGAGATCGCGGCGACCCTCGGCGTCAAGCTCGGCACCGTCCGCAGCCGTATCCACCGGGGCCGCGCCCATCTGCGGGCCTCGCTCCAGCACCGGGCGCCGGGCGCGCAAGAGGGGCGCGAGCGCCGGGGTGCGTCCATCGACGCCGGGAGCTCCGGCACCGCTCTGGCCACGGCCGCCAGCGGCTCGCCGACCGGTCCGGCCGACGAGCTGAAGGAACGGAGGCTCTCCTCGTGACGGAGCAGCCGCGTCGCGCCCGCCAACCGGAGGTCGTCGTGGAGCTGCGGGTCAACCGCCCGGCTCCCGGCGTCCCGGCGGCGGAGCAGCATCTGGGCGACCGGATGGCCGCCTTCGTGGACGGCGAGCTGGACCACGACGCGCGCGAGCGCGTCCAGTCGCACCTGGCGACCTGCGCGGCCTGCCTGGCCCGGGCCGAGGAGGAGCGGCGGCTGAAGAGCCGGCTCGCGGCCTCCACCCCGCCGGACCCGAGCGACCTGCTGATGTCCCGGCTGCTGGCCATCTCGGCGGAGGACCCGGACCAGGGGCGTCCGCCGAGCTCCGGCGGCGGCCAGGTGATGCGCGGGGTCTTCGGCGGCAACTCGCTCGGCGTCGGCGGCTCCGGCTTCGGCTCCGGGCTGTTCGGCCGGGGCGCGCTGGGCGCGGAGAACCCGCTGCCCGGCGTCGATCCGCGGGCCGAGCGCGGGGCGGTGCCGTTCCGCGGCGAGCAGCGTCCGATCGCCGCCGCGCTGGACGACCCGCTGCGCCGCCCGGAGCCCGCGCCGGGCCCGCTGCGCGCGGTCTCGGCCGGTTCGCTGGCCCGTGGCCGCCGCTTCGCCTTCGCCGCGGCCGGGGCGTTCTCGGTGGCGGCGGTGGCGCTGGGCGGCGCGGTCACCGGGGTGACCGCCTCCGGAACCCCGCTGGAGGACCCGTACGGCAATGTGGCGCCGGTGTCCGACTCCAGCGGCGGCGGACAGCTCCCGGTCTTCGGCGGCCGGGGCGGCGCGGCCCCGGCGGCGGTGCCGGTGAACGCGGCGAACTCGCTGAACACGGCCAGTGTGCTGGACGCCCAGCGTGGGGCGCTGCTCACGCTGTCACCGTCGGTGCTGCCTGCCCCCACCGCGACGGCCCTGCCGCCCCTGGTCGGCGGTCTCGCCCGCTGAACCGGCCGGACCTGGTTGAATCTACCCACTCCAAGGTGTGGTGGGGAGCTTCCTGATGTCCGGTGACGAGCTGTCCGGGGCGGTCCGGGGCGGTGACGGCGGTGGGTCCGACTGGTGGAGCCATCCCGACGGCCCGACCGGCCACGGTCCCGGCTTCGGCCTGCCGTCCGGGCGTCCGCCGCGAGTCGCCCCGCCGTTGCCGGTGGCCGGTCCGCGGCGCTGCCGTCCGGCCCGTCCGGCGCTGCGGCTGCTGGTCGGCGCGCTGTTGGTGGTGCTCTGTGCCGGGCTGCTCGGCGGCGGGGTCGGCGCGCTGGTCCAGGGCGCGCGGCAGGGCGGCCGGATCACCCTGCACCCGGTCCCCGGGGCCAGCGCCCACCAGGGGTCCGACAGCACCGCCGAGGTGGTCCAGGCGGCCCTGCCCGGGGTCGTCTACCTGCGCGTCAGCTACGGCTCCGACCAGGTCACCGGCACCGGCATCGTGCTCGACGGCAAGGGCGACATCCTCACCAACAACCACGTGGTCGCGCCGCTGGGGAAGCCCGGGCGGGTCACCGTCGCCTTCAACAGCGGCCAGCAGCACGCGGCCTCGCTGGTCGGCCGGGACGTCGCCTCCGACCTGGCGGTGATCCGGGTCGAGGGGGTGCTCGGGCTGCGCCCGATCGCGCTGGGCTCGGCCGTCGGGCTGCGGGTCGGCGACCCGGTGCTGGCCATCGGCGCGCCCTTCGGCCTGCGCGCCACCGTCACCTCCGGCATCGTCAGCTCGCTGGACCGGCCGGTGACCATGGGCGGCGGCTCCGGCCCCGGCCTGTCCTACCTGGACGCGCTGCAGACCGACGCGGCGATCAACCCGGGCAACTCCGGCGGCCCGCTGCTCGACTCCGCGGGCGAGGTGGTCGGCGTCAACACCGCGATCCACTCGGCCGACCCGAACGCCAGCGACCCGTACGGCACGGGGCAGGAGGCGGGCAGCGTCGGCATCGGCTTCGCGATCCCGATCGACCAGGCGATGCGGGTGGCCACCCAGCTGATCGACCACGCCCGGGTGAGCCGGACCGTGCTCGGGGTGGTGCTCGACCTGGGCTACCAGGGCGGCGGCCAGGTGCTGCGGACCACCCCGGCGGCCGCCGGGCTGCGGGCCGGTGACGTGCTGACCCAGGTCGACGGCACCCCGGTGAGCAGCGCGGACGACCTGATCGCGCTGATCAGGGGCCGGGCGCCGGGCGCGCTGGTGGATCTCACGGTGCAGCGCGGCGGGGTCGGCCTGAACGTCGAGCTGCGGCTGCACGCGGCCACCGGGACGGCGGCCTCCGGCGCGGCCTGAGCGGATCCCGGGCCGGTACCGGGGTGCGGGTCCGCGGGGCACCGGAGTGAATCGGGCGCATCTCGTCGCCACCGCATGGCCCCGTGGACACCTGGGACGATTACTCTGGTCGGACACGGTCCTCGGCGTATCCGGGTGCGTCCGTCCTCGTCTCGTAGGGGAGCTTCACGGTGTTGTTCGACATAGGCCCCATCAAGCTGGTGGCGCTGGTGATCCTTGCCGTGGTCATCTTCGGCCCGGACAAGCTCCCCAAGCTGGTCGCCGAGGCGATGGGCTTCATCCGCAAGCTGCGGGAGTTCTCCGAGTCCGCCAAGCAGGACATCCGCAAGGAGCTCGGCCCGGAGTTCCAGGACTTCGAGTTCGAGGACCTCAACCCGAAGACCTTCGTCCGCAAGCAGCTGGCGCAGCACGGCGACGACTTCGGCCTGGGCGAGCTGCAGGAGCTGAAGAACGGCTTCACCAAGGACGCGTCCGACGCCACCGCGGCGGTCAAGGCCGCCCAGCGGGACCCGCTCGGCAAGGTGGCGCTGGACAAGCCCGCCGCCCCGCTGGCGACCGGCGAGCCCGCGCCGTTCGACCTCGACGCCACCTGACCGACGCCCCGCGGATCGGCCGCGGCGGTTCCCGGCCCGCTATGGTTGCGGTGCGTCAGCACCCGACTACCGGAGGGCAGGGATGGACAGCACCAGCCACACCAAGGCGGCCGGGGCGGCGGTGCCCGCCCTGACTGACGGCTATCTGCGGGCGGACTTCCCCTGGTACAGCCTGGACGACTGCTGGACCGGGAACCGCTGGCTGAGCCCGGTCGCCTCGACCCCGGACGGCCGAGTGGACTACGGCTCGATCGGCCACGGCGACGAGCCGTCCCGGGGCTACCATCCGCGCGGCAGCTCGGTCGGCTCCACCGACGCCGCCGACGCGGTGGACGAGCGCCGGTTCGCGGTCGTGGTCACCGTGGCCTGCCGCCCGCCCCGACGGCTCGGCGACGGCACCGGGATGCTGGAGGCCACCTCGGTCTCCTCCGCCGCCTGGCTGGCCGGCTCCGGGCTGCTGGCGGCCACCGCCCAGGCCCCGCTGGGCCGGGAGATGCGGCAGACCTGGCTGGACCAGCAGTCCAACCTGGCCTGGGAGCTCGCGGACGACCTCGGCGGTCCCGGCTGGTCCCCGCTGACGCTGCCGGTCAACGGCACCCCGCAGCCGTTCCGCTACCGCGAGTCGGAGTACGGCTGGGTGCTCGCCGGGGACGCCCCGGGGGTGCACCTGGGCGCGTACGGGCGCGGCGTCAGCGCCTACGCGCTGGGCTTCACCACGGTCACCGACCTGGCCGCCTACGGGGCCTGAGCACAGGCCCGGTAGGCGGTACGGTCAGAACTTGTTGCGCGGGGTGATCCCCAGCGACAGGCCGGACAGCCCGCGCTGACGGCTGGAGAGCTTCCCGGCGATGCCGCGCAGCGCCGCGCCGGCGGGGGAGTCCGGGTCGCTGAGCACCACCGGCTTGCCCTCGTCGCCGCCCTGCCGCAGCCGTACGTCGATCGGGATGCTGCCGAGCACCGGCACCCGCGCGCCGGTGGCCTTGGTCAGCGCGTCGGAGACGGTCTGCCCGCCGCCGGTGCCGAAGACGTCCACCATCTCGCCGCAGTGCGGGCAGGGCATGCCGGACATGTTCTCGATCACGCCGACGATGGTCTGGTGGGTCTGCAGCGCGATCGTCCCGGCGCGCTCGGCGACCTCGGCCGCCGCCTGCTGCGGGGTGGTGACGATCAGGATCTCGGCGTTGGGGACGAGCTGCGCCACCGAGATGGCGATGTCGCCGGTGCCCGGCGGCAGGTCCAGCAGCAGCACGTCCAGGTCGCCCCAGTACACGTCGGCCAGGAACTGCTGGAGCGCGCGGTGCAGCATCGGGCCGCGCCACACCACCGGGGCGTTGCCCGGGGTGAACATGCCGATCGAGATCACCTTCACGCCGTGCGCCGACGGCGGCATGATCATGTTCTCGACCTGGGTCGGACGCCCTTCCACCCCCAGCATCCGGGGCACGCTGTGGCCGTAGATGTCGGCGTCCACCACGGCGACCTTGAGGCCGTCGGCGGCCAGCGCGGCGGCCAGGTTCACCGTCACCGAGGACTTGCCGACCCCGCCCTTGCCGGAGGCCACCGCGTACACCCGGGTCAGCGAGCCCGGCTGGGCGAAGGGGATCTCCTTGTCCGGCTTGCCGCCGCGCAGCATCGCCGCCAGCTCCTGCCGCTGCTCGGTGCTCATCACGTCGAGCTCGACGGCGACCGAGGTGATCCCGGGCACGGCGGCCACCGCCTCGGTCACCCGGCTGGTGATGGTCTCCCGCATGGGGCAGCCGGAGACGGTGAGGTACACGGCGACCCGCGCCGCGCCCGCCTCGTCGATCTCGACCGACTTGACCATGCCGAGATCGGTGATCGGCCGGTGGATCTCCGGGTCCTGCACGGTCCCGAGGGCCGTGCGTACGGACTCCTC
The DNA here is from genome assembly GCF_014084105.1 of Streptacidiphilus sp. P02-A3a. Taxonomy (GTDB): domain Bacteria; phylum Actinomycetota; class Actinomycetes; order Streptomycetales; family Streptomycetaceae; genus Streptacidiphilus. Next base: position 1,149,360 of record NZ_CP048289.1, read on the forward strand.
CAGTGCCGTCGTCTGCGTGTCAGAAGCCATGCACTGATGGTACGGCGCGGCGCGGGCCCGACCGAGCCGCGAACGGCGTGCGCCCGCTCACAGCCGCCCGGCCCGCTCCTCCACCGGCTCGGCGTACGGGCGTTGGTCGAGCTCCTTGAGCAGCGCCTGGAGCTCCGAGCGGAGGAAGTCCCGGGTGGCCACCTCGCCCAGCGCCTGCCGCAGCGCCGCCACCTCCCGGGTCAGGTACTCGGTGTCGGCGACGTTGCGCTCGCCCCGGGCCCGGTCCTGCTCCATGTTGACCTTGTCCCGGTCGTCCTGCCGGTTCTGCGCGAGCAGGATCAGCGGCGCCGCGTACGAGGCCTGCAACGACAGCACCAGGGTCAGGAAGATGAACGGGTACTCGTCGAACCGCCAGCTGTGCGGGGCGGCGATGTTCCACAGCACCCAGAGCAGGATCAGCACGGTCATCCAGACCAGGAACCGCCCGGTGCCCAGGAACCGGGCGATCCGCTCGGAGAGCCTGCCGAAGGCCTCGGAGTCGGGGTTGGGCAGCGTCATCCGGGGGCGGCGGCGCTGCGGCTGGTCCAGTCGGCCGAGGCGGTCCTCCCGCTCGGTACGGCGCTGGGCGGAGGACTCGCGCGGGCGGCGGGATGCCTCGCGCGGGTGGCGGTCACGCGGGTCGCGGCGGTCACCGGCCATCAGCGGCAGTCTCCTCAGCGATCGGGTACGGGGCGTGCGGGAGGTCGTCCTCGTCGGGTGGACCGCCGTGCAGGGCCGACTCGCGCCAGTCCTCGGGCAGGATGTGGTCGAGCACGTCGTCCACGGTGACCGCGCCCAGCAGCAGGCCGCGCTCGTCCACGATCGGCGCCGCCACCATGTTGTAGGTCGCCAGGTAGCTGGTGATCCGGGGCAGCTCGGTCGCCGGGGCGAGCGGGTCCAGGTCGCCGTCGACGATCGCGCCCAGCAGCGTGTACGGGGGCTCCCGCAGCAGCCGCTGGAAGTGCACCAGGCCCAGGTAGCGGCCGGTCGGGGTCTCCGTCGGCGGGCGGCAGACGTACACCTGGGCCGCCTGCGCGGGCTTCAGGTCGGAGTTGCGCACCCGGGCCAGCGCCTCGGCCACGGTCGCGTCCGGCTCCAGCACCACCGGCTCGGTGGTCATCAGCCCGCCCGCGGTGTCCTCGCCGTAGCTCAGCAGCCGCCGGACCGGCGCCGCCTCCTGCGGCTCCATCAGCTGGAGCAGCCGCTCGGCCTCGTGCTCCGGCAGCTCCGACAGCAGGTCGGCGGCGTCGTCCGGGTCCATCGCCTCCAGCACGTCGGCGGCCCGCTCCTGGTGCAGCGCGCCCAGGATCGCCACCTGGTCGTCCTCCGGCAGCTCCTCCATCACGTCGGCCAGCCGCTCGTCGTCCAGCGCGGCGGCGACCTCGGAGCGGCGCTTCGCGGACAGGTGGTGCAGCACGTTCGCCAGGTCGGCCGGGCGCAGCTGCTCGAAGGTCGCCAGCAGGTTGGCCGCGCCCTGGTCCTCCTCGCGCAGCCCGAAGCCGGTGACCGCCGACCAGTCCACGGTCAGCGTCTCGCCCTTCCGGCGGACCGCCCGCCACCAGCCGGTCGGGGCCGTGCCGCTGGTCGGCCCGGACGGTCGGCCGCGCTCGACGAAGACCTTGTCGATCTCCCAGTCGCGGTTCCTGACCTGGGTTATCGCCACGTCCAGCACGGTCACCGTGTCCCCGGCGGCGCCACCGGCCTGCTCGGTGACCAGCTGCACCCGCCGGTCCAGCAGCTCCGCCAGTACCAGGGTCTCGCTGGAGCGCTGCTCGAAGCGGCGCATGTTGATCACACCGGTGGTGATCACCTGACCGGACTCCAGGCTGGTGACCCGGTTCATCGGCAGGAACACCCGGCGCTTGTTGGTGAGCTCCACGGCGAAACCGGCCACCCGGGGCGGTCGGCCGCCCAGTCGCAGGTTGACCACCAGGTCGCGGATCCGGCCCACCTGGTCCCCGTTGGGATCGAAGACGGCCACCCCGACGAGGTGGGAGACGAACACGCGGGAGGCCGCTCCGGTCATCTGACCCTTCCAGGTGGCAGCTGTTCCGGCCGTTCGGCAGTACGGCCGGATGCGCCCAGGCTACCGGTGCCGGGCCGCCCGCACCGCCGCCGTCCGGCCAAGTGCGGACAGCCGACGGTCGGCGACCGGTCAGCGACGGCTGGTCACGACCGACGGCTGGTCACGGTCGGCGGCGCTTGCGGCCGCGGCCGAACAGCAGCCGGGGCAGCGCGGCCGGGATCGGCTGCCGGGTGGTGGCCGGGGTGGGCACCGGCGCCGCCGCCCCCGACTCCGCCGGGAGCGCCCCCGGACGCTGGCTGCTGCCGCCGGTCGGGACGAACCGCAGCACCCGCGACTCCCGCGCCCAGCGGTCGGTGACCGTCTCGAAGTCCGGCGAGTTCAGCCGCTTGGCCTTCAGCTCCACCACCGCGGCGGTCCACGCCTCGCCACCCGGCGACAGCTCCTCCACCCGCGCCGGCCAGGCCAGCAGCCGCCCCCAGGTGTCCTTGCTGCGGACGGTCACGGTCACCGTGTCGCCCTGCGCCCAGCCGTGCAGCGGCTGCTCCGCGCCCTCACCCACCACCACGACCGCGCCCTCGTGCCAGACATGCCACACCGCCCGGTCGCCCCCGGCACCGGCGCTCACCCACACCAGCCCGGACTTCTTCGCCGACTCCTCCACCAGGGCCCGGTCCAGCAGCTCTGCGCTCACCTCAGTCATGCGCCGAAGCGTACGCGTCCACCCAGCGGTCGCACCCTCCCGCCGCAGGCGTCAGTCCCGTACGATCGCAATGCCCCTTACCAGGCCTCTTGCCCCCAGCCCGCCTTCGCCTTCGCCGAGGAGCAGCATGCAGTCGTCCGCCACCACCGCACCGGTGACGCGGACCCCGGTCCACCACCCCGACCTGGCGGACGTCCCCCGGGTCGACTTCGTGCTGCTCGCGCTCGCGGTGTCCGGGGTCGCCTTCTCCGCGCCGCTGATCTCGGCGACCGCCGCGCCGGTGCTGGCCATCGCCTTCTGGCGGAACTGCATCGCCACCGGCGTGCTCTCGCCGATCGCGCTGCTGCGCCAGCGCGCCGAGCTGCGCGAGCTGTTCACCACCGGCCGCCGGACGCTGCTGCTGGCGCTGACCGCCGGGGTGTTCCTGGCCGCGCACTTCGCGATGTGGCTGCCCAGCCTGCGGATGACCTCCATCGCCTCGTCCACCGCGCTGTGCACCACCACCCCGCTGTGGACCACGGTGATCCTGCGGCTGCGCGGGCACCGCGCGCCGCGCGCGGTCTGGATCGGCACCGCCCTGGCCTTCGCCGGGGTGCTGCTGCTCACCGGCGTGGACTTCACCCTCTCGCCGCGCGACCTGGCCGGGGACGGCCTGGCCCTCGGCGCCGGGCTGGCGGCCTCGGGCTACTTCCTGCTCGGCAGCGAGGTCCGACGGACCGTCAGCACCACCGCGTACACCTTCGTCTGCTACGCCACCACGGCGCTGCTGCTGCTGGTCGCCTGCCTGGCCTCGGGCACCGCGCTGACCGGCTTCAGTGGCACCGCCTGGCTGCAGATCGTGCTGCTCACCGGCTGCGCGCAGTTCCTCGGGCACTCGCTGAGCAACCGGGTGGTGCGCACCCTGGGCCCGTCCATGGTCTCCACCGCGATCCTGCTGGAGACACCGGGCGCGGCGCTGATCGCCGCCGTCTGGCTGGGGCAGATGCCGCCGGTCGCGGTCTATCCGGCGGTGGCGGTGATCCTGGCCGGGCTGCTGGTCGTGGTCCGCGCCAACCGCAGCACGTAGGCTGGTGGACCATGCCGCACGATGAACTCCTGAGCGCCGTCGAGGCCCACCTGACCAGCGCCTTCGGTGAGCCGGACGGCCGGGCCGCGGTCACCTTCCTGGGCGCCGACCGGATCGAGGTGCTGCGCTTCGCCGCCGACGAGGGCCTGGTCAGGTACGCCACCCTGGGCATGTCGGCCGCGCCGATGGCGGACCCGAACGACCCGGTGGCGGACCCGGTGCGCGGCCCGCGCGCGGAACTGCTGCTGAGCGTGCGCGGCGGTCGCGACGAGGTGCTCCGGCCGCTGGCCACGCTGGCGGCCTCGCCGCAGGTCGAGGGGCTGGTCGTGGCCCCCGGGGCGTCGCTGGACCTGGGCGCCCCGCTGTGGCCGGGGTCGGCCTTCACCGGCTTCCTGGTGGCCGAGCCCGGCGGGCTCGTGGAGGACCTGCCCCTCCCCGAGCCCGCCGATCCGGTGCGCTTCCTGCCGCTGCTGCCGATGACGCCGAACGAGGCGGCGCACAAGCGGGTGCACGGTGCGGCGGAGCTGCGGGAGCGCTGGCTGCGCCACGGCACCGACCTGCGCGACCCGCACCGGCGCGGCGTCCCGCTGGACTAGCCGGAGCTGTCCGGCCGTCAGTTCTGGGCCGTCAGGTCTGGGCCGTCAGTTCTGGTAGGGGTTCTTCTCCATCGGGACCGGAGGCTGCACCGGCTGCTGGTTCGGGAACTGCGGCTGGACCGGGGGGAGCTGGCCCGGGAACGGCTGCTGGCCGGGGAACTGCTGCTGGCCGGCGAACTGGCCCTGGGCCTCCTGCACGGCCTGGGCCTGCGGCGGGAGCTGGCCGTCGTGGAAGGCGGTCGGCGGCAGGATGGCCAGCAGCTGGTCGAGCTCGTTGCGCCAGTAGCCGTGGACGTTCAGCCGGGTCGCCTTGGCCTGGTTCGGGAACTGCACGTAGATCTTGCTCCACACCCGGGCCCGCTTGACCTGGCTGGCCGGGAACAGGTGCCGGGGGAAGACCGCGACGACCTCACCGGGACGGTTGTTCCACCGGCTCGCGGAGTTGATGACGACCGAGGTGTTGGTGAGCGTCAGGAAGTACATCCGGCGCATCAGCGCGATGATCAGCAGTAGGCCCGGGATCTCCTCGAAGAGGACGTTCAGCCATGGGCTGGGGCCGGTCTCGACGTGCACGGTCGTGATGAACACCTCCCCGGGGGGAGCCGACTGTGAGAGCTTCTCGATGACCTGCTGCTTCTGCTTCGCCCTGCGAATTGCCACGGACCCACCCCATCCTCGGTTCAGCCGCCCGACACGGCGCGCTGAAGGTCGGCAGAGGTTACCAGTTCATATGGATTAAGTAAGGCTTCCTGTGGGTATTGGCAGCGGGTTCGCAGCCGACCGGTTCAGGCGGTCCTGGGCTTCGCCCCGGTCGCCTGGGCGACCAGCGCCTGGTACACCTCCGGGGCGGTGGTGTTCGCGCCGAGCCGCACGGCCTTGCGGTCGCCGTGGTAGTCGCTGGAGCCGGTGGCCAGCAGCCCGAGACCGGCGGCCAGGTCGCGCAGCCGGGCCCGGGTCGGTTCGTCGTGGTCGATGTGGTCCACCTCCAGGCCGCCCAGGCCCGCCGCCGCCAGCTCGGTGATCACCTGCTCGGACACCGTCCGCCCGCGCTTGATCGCGCCCGGATGGGCGAACACCGGCACCCCGCCCGCCGCGCGCACCATCCGTACCGCCGCGAACGGGTCCAGCTCGTGCTTGCGCACGTCCGCCCGGCCGCCGTTGGCCAGCCACTGCCCGGTGAACGCCGAGTCGATGTCGGCGACCACGCCCGCCTCCACCAGTGCGCTGGCCACGTGCGGTCGGCCCACCGCGCCGGTCCCGGCGATCCGCCGGACCTGCTCCCAGGTGATCGGCGCGCCCAGGACCCGGCAGCGCTCGACCATGGCCTCGGCCCGGCGGAAGCGGTCGGTGTGCACCAGCTCCCGCTCCCGGGCGAACTCCGGCTCCTCCGGGTCGAACAGGTACGCCAGCAGGTGCATCGAGATCCCGTCGACCACGCAGGACAGCTCCGCCCCGGTGACCAGGGTCAGCCCGCTGCCCGCGAGCGGGCGGTCGTCGAGCGCGGCGATCGCCTCGGCGTAGCCGGAGACCGTGTCGTGGTCGGTCAGCGCCACCACGTCCAGACCCGCGGCCAGGGCGTTGCCCAGCAGCTCGGCGGGGCTGTCGGTGCCGTCGGAGGCGGAACTGTGGGCGTGCAGGTCGATGCGCACGGGGGCTCCAGGGGCTGGTCGGTCGCTGCCGGAAGCCTAAGGGGTCGGCCCCGGCTCTCAGCCGATCAGTCGGGGGGAGAGCGCGCCGCAGGGGATCAGGTCCAGCTCGGCGCCCGCGTCGCGCAGGTCGGTGAGCACCAGTTCGTCGTACATCAGCAGCCCGGTGCGCTCCGGCCAGACGACGGCCCACAGCCACAGGCCGCGCGCCTCGCCGACGAAGACCGCGCGGTCGTCCGGGACGTCGGCGACGTGCCACAGCGCCGTCGGCCGACCGCTGGCCAGCACCTTGGCGTGCGGCGGTTTGTCGACGTCGATGGAGTCGCCGGGATCCGATCCGCTCAGCCCGGCGAAGCGCGCGCCCAGGCCCACGCCCAGCTCCTCGGCGACCAGGATCAGCTCGCCGGGGCCGCCCAGCGGTCCCGGTCCGGAGCAGGCCACGGCCGTGGCGCGGGCGCCGGACAGGTCGTCACCGGCGTGCGCGATCCCGGTGAACAGCCAGCCGACCGGCAGCGGCCAGGGCATCCACACCGGCACCTCGGCCCGCGCCACGGCGACGCCGAGGGCCTGCACGCTCGGCGGGACGACGGGTTGCAGTGGGTGGACCGCCCCGTGGGCGTCGCACTGCCACGTATCGGTGAACAGCCCGGGGGCGCGGACACGGCCCCCGCACCTCGGGCAACTGGGCTCGCCCCTCATAGACGACCACGGTCCTCCCTCGCGGGCCCCTCGTCAAGGACGATCACCCGGCTGGCGGGGGGCGCGCGAGTCGGGCTCGCGCTGGTGTTCGGAATGGGGGCTTTCGGGTGCTCCGGGTACGAAAGAAGCGGTGGCCCCGGGACCGAGGTCCCTGGGGCCACCGCTCCCTGGCCGCCGTACTGTACGGGCTGCCGATCCGCCGGTCGGCGGTTCGGTCAGCGCTTCACGAAGCCTGGTACGGGCGGATGTAGAGGCGCTCGCCGGTGAGGGCGGCGGCCTCGACCATCGCGCGGACCGTCTCCGCGTCGGCGATGAGGCGGTCCGTCGTGGTGCCGTCGGCGTCCAGGCGCATGACCTCGAATCGCATGGGCCTCTCCCTTCCTGACCTCTTGCGAGGAATGGGCGGTGCGTGGCGTCGCATCCGTGCCTGCTCCTCACACCGTCGACTGTGCGGCAGAACTGCTTCGGCGACGTTGCCCGGTGATGACACCGGTGTGTCGGACCGAAACCGGTCCGAGGCAGGGGAGGACGGTACACGTGGTGCGCGCGGGGGAACGAGATTGCCGGGCAGAGGGATACCGACGACGAGAACATTACCGAAGCTAACGATTATTGTCGCGTCGGTTAGGAAACCTGCCCGCATTCGCGATCGATTCGGGCCGGTAATCGCTCATTTTGCAACCGTTCCTGGTCGCTGAGCCGCTGTCAGCTGACGGCCGACCAGAACTCGGCCAGCGCCGCCGCCGTGTCCTCCGGCTGCTCGGCGTTGGGGGAGTGCCCGGCTCCGGCCACCGCGACATGGCGCGCGCCGAGCCGCGCCGCCATCCGCGCCTGCTCCGGCACCGGCCAGGCGTAGTCGCGCTCACCGGAGAGCACCAGCGTGCTCACCCCCACCGCGGCCAGCGCGTCCACCCGGTCCGGCTCCACGGTCAGCTGCCGCCCGGTCACCCGCAGCGCGGCCGGGACGTTGGCCAGCCAGCGCCGGTGCAGGAAGTCCGCGACCTCCGGATCGGCCTTCGACGGGTTGCCCGAGGCCGCCTCCAGCTCCTGCATCGCCTGCCAGACCGCCTCCATCTCCATCACCGGCGGCAGCACCGAGACCAGCAGTTCCGCCCGCCCGGCCTCCTCCGCGCAGACCGCGCCGGGACCGGTGCTCATCAGCGTCACCGAGTCCCAGGGCAGCGCGCCTCCCTCGGCGGCGGCCCGGAGCAGCGCCTCGCGCACCACGTAGCCGCCGAAGGAGTGACCGAGCAGGTGCAGCGGCCCTTCGGCGGCGACGGCCCCGGTCACCGCCCGCAGGTCCAGCGCCAGTGCCTCCAGGCCGTAGGCGGCCTCGTCGTCCGGACCGCCGGTCTCGAACTGGCCGCGCTGGTCCACCGCCACCACTTGGAAACCGGCCAGCGCCAGCGGCTCCAGCAGCGCGATGAAGTCCTCCTTGCTGCCGGTGAACCCGGGCAGCAGCAGCGCGGTGCCGCGCACCGGCCCGGTCGGCGGCAGTGCCCGCAGCGCGGCGAAGCCGCCCCGGGCGGTGTCCAGCCGGACGCTGCGGGCCGAGGCGGGCAGCCTGAGGAACGGCGGGGTGCTCATCGAGCGGTTCTCCTCCACTGGGGCGGGACGGTTCCGCTGAGCCTAGCCAGCGCGGGTGTCGACCCGGTGGCGCGCACGCGGCGGCGGGGCCGGACTGTTCGTCCGACCCCGCCCACCCGCTGTCCTTCCCGCCGCCTCACGGCCGCGGTGCGCGGCCTACCGGCGCAGCGCGGCCTCGGCGGCGGCGGTCGCGGCGGCTGCGGCGGCCAGTCGCTCGCTGCGGCGCAGCCGACGCTGCGGAGCCTCCGCCGGAGCGGGGACCGTGGCCGGAGCCTCGGGCGCCGGGCGCCGACGCGGCGCCGGTACCTCGGCCGAGGCGGCGACCGGCTCGGCCGCCGCCCCCTCGGGCCGGGCGGCCCGACGCCGACGCCGCGGCGCGGGCGCCTCGGTCTCGGCGGGGGCCTCGACCACGACGGCGGTCTCCACGACGGTGGTCCCGCCGGCGGTGGCCTCGACCGCAGCGGCGGTCTCGGTGACCGCCTCGGTGGCGGGCTTGGCGGTCCGGCGGCGGCGACGCGACGCCGGAGCGGCCTCGGTCGCGGCCTCCACCTCGGTCGCGGTCGCGGTCTCCGCGACCACCACCGGCACGGCGGCCTCGGTGATCGCCTCGGCGGCCTCGGCGACCGACTTGGCGGCGCGGCGGCGACGCGGCGCGGGCGCCTCGGCGGCGACCGGCTCCACGGCGGTGGCCTCGACCGCAGCGGCGGTCTCGGTGACCGCCTCGGTGGCGGGCTTGGCGGTCCGGCGGCGGCGACGCGACGCCGGAGCGGCCTCGGTCTCGGCCTCCACCTCGGTCCCCACCTCGGTCGCAGTCACGGTCTCCGCGACCACCACCGGCACGGCGGCCTCGGTGATCGCCTCGGCGGCCGCGACCACCTGCGCGGCCTCGCCGGTGGCCTTGGCGGCCCGGCGGCGACGCGGCGCGGGCGCCTCGGCGGCGGCCTCCTCGACGGTGCCCTCCACCACGGCGCTGGTCTCGACCCCGGCCGCGACCTCGACCCCGGCCGCGACCTCGACCCCGGCCGCGCCACGGGTGCGTCGGCGCTGGCGGCGCGGACGCTCCTCGGCCGCCGGTGCCTCGGCCGGTGCGGCGGCGGGCCGACGGCGGCCCTCTGCCTTGGCGTCGCCACGGCCGGGCGCGCGCCCGCGTCCGCCCGGCTCGCCCAGGTCCTCGATCTGCTCGGCGCCCAGGCCCGCGCGGGTGCGGTCGGCCCGCGGCAGCACGCCCTTGGTGCCCGCGGCGATGCCCAGCAGCTCGAACAGGTGCGGCGAGGTGGAGTAGGTCTCCTCCGGCTCGGTCAGGCCGAGCTCCAGCGCCTTGTTGATCAGACCCCAGCGGGGGACGTCGTCCCAGTCCACCAGGGTGACCGCGGTACCGGACGCGCCCGCGCGGCCGGTGCGGCCGATGCGGTGCAGGTAGGTCTTCTCGTCCTCGGGGCACTGGTAGTTGATCACATGGGTCACGCCCTCGACGTCGATGCCGCGCGCGGCGACGTCGGTGCAGACCAGCACGTCGACCTTGCCGTTGCGGAAGGCGCGGAGCGCCTGCTCGCGGGCGCCCTGGCCGAGGTCCCCATGCACCGCGCCGGCCGCGAAGCCGCGCTGGGTGAGCTGGTCGGAGACGTCGGCGGCGGTGCGCTTGGTCCGGCAGAAGATCATCGCCAGGCCGCGGCCCTCGGCCTGGAGGATCCGGGAGACCGTCTCGACCTTGTCCATCGAGTGCGCCCGGAAGGCGAACTGCTTGACGGCGGCCACGGTCGCGCCGGTGTCGTCCGGGGCGGTCGCGCGGATGTGGGTGGGCTGGCTCATGTAGCGGCGGGCGAGGCTGATCACCTGGCCCGGCATGGTGGCCGAGAACAGCATGGCCTGCCGCCGGGTCGGCAGCATGGTCATGATCTTCTCGACGTCGGGCAGGAACCCGAGGTCGAGCATCTCGTCCGCCTCGTCCAGCACCAGGATGCGCACGGCGGAGAGGTCCAGCTTGTGCTGCCGGGCCAGGTCGAGCAGGCGGCCGGGGGTGCCGACGACCACGTCGACGCCCTTCTGCAGCGCCTCCACCTGCGGCTCGTAGGCGCGTCCGCCGTAGATGGCGAGGACCCGCACATTGCGGACCTTTCCGGCGGTCTGGAGGTCGTTGGTGACCTGGGTGCACAGCTCGCGGGTCGGCACGACGACCAGCGCCTGCGGCGTGGTGGTCAGCTCGGCGGCGGCGCAGCGACCCGCGTCGACGTCCGCCTGGACGCGGACGCGGTCGATGATCGGGAGCCCGAAGCCCAGGGTCTTGCCAGTGCCGGTCTTGGCCTGGCCGATGACGTCGTGGCCGCTCAGGGCCACCGGGAGGGTCATCTCCTGGATCGGGAAGGGGGAAATGATGCCGACGGCCTCTAGGGCCTCTGCGGTCTCGGAAAGGATCCCGAGGTCTCGGAACGTAGTCGTAGTCAGGGCGATGCCTCTTCCGGTGTGGGCGGCCGGGCGGGGGGCGGCCGGGCGCCGGTACGTGTCACACGTACTGGCGCGCTGACCGCGACCGGCGTCCTCGCGGGCCGTCTCGCGTGCCAGCCTCTCGTCGCATGTCTCATGGACGGTCGGGCGGCGCTGCGAGCGGCCAATGACGGGAGGCCCGGCGCGGGACCGCGTAGGTGCGGTCTGCGGCGGCCCTCGCTCGGCCACTGCGGGCCCTTCGTGGTCCGTCCCCGGATCGGAAGGGCTGGGTCGGTCGGAGCCGATCGTTCCACCGACCGGGCATCCGTCTGCGTGAGGAAACCGGTACGCGCTTGCGGGCACATACGCCGGTCCTCACTACCACCATACCGTCAAGCGATTGATCGAACACGTGACGTGCGATACATGAGGGCCCGGTCCGCCCCCGGCGGCGCTTCGGGAAGGCCCCCGCGGCCGACTAAGGTCGGGCCCATGGAGACCTCTCAGCCCTCGCGGCCCAGCAAGGACACCGGCAAGGACCGTCGGCGCGCCGAGGTGGCGCATCCCTCGATCGGTGACTGGGAGACCTGTGCGGCCGACCCGCAGTACCGGGCGGCCGTGCTGGACCTGCTCGGCGCCCTGGCCTACGGCGAGCTGAGCGCCTTCGAGCGGCTGGCCGAGGACGCCAAGCTGGCGCCCACGCTGGAGGACAAGGCGGCGCTGGCCGGGATGGCCGCCGCCGAGTTCCAGCACTACCAGCAGCTGCACGACCGGCTGGTGGAGACCGGCGCGGACCCGACCGAGGCGATGCAGCCCTTCGCCGAGCCGCTGGAGGCGTTCCACCGGATGACCGCCCCGGCGGACTGGCCGGAGAGCCTGGTCAAGGCGTACGTGGGCGACTCCATCGCCAACGACTTCTACCGCGAGGTGGCGGCCAGGCTGGACGACGACACCCGCTCGCTGGTGCTGCGGGTGATGTCCGACACCGGCCACACCCAGTTCGCGATCGAGAAGGTCCGCCAGGCCATCGAGGCCGAGCCGAGGGTGGCCGGACGGCTGGCGCTGTGGGGCCGACGGCTGATGGGCGAGGCGCTGAGCCAGGCGCAGCGGGTCGTCGCCGAGCGGGACGCGCTGTCGAACCTGCTGATCGGCGGGGTCGAGGTGCGCGGGTTCGACCTGGTCGAGGTCGGCAAGATGTTCAACCGGATCACCGAGGCGCACACCAAGCGGATGGCCGCCCTGGGTCTGGCCTCCTGACCCGCCCGCGCGCGGATCCCCGCGCCGGGGATCCGCGGTCGCGGGCCTCAGGCGTGGTGCGGGTGCCTCGGCGCGCGGTGCAGCGGGCGTGACCGCTGGTCCGGCCTGGCCAGCACCGACACCAGCAGGCCCGCGCCGACCAGGGCGAGCAGGGAGCTGGCGAGCAGGCTGCCCGGGCCCATGATGATCCGGGCCAGGCCGCCGATGAGCAGCGCCGAGATCATCCCGGTGAACACGGTCAGGGCGCGCGGCGCCCGGAACAGCCGCGGCAGCAGCAGCGCGGCCCCGGTTCCGACGACCAGTCCCAACAGGGCGAACGTCACGATGTCCAGTGCCACCGGCGATGCCTCCTCCCGGCTCGGTCCTGCGGGGGCGAACAACCAGGGACGTACCCAGCGGCGGCCCGGGTCATGCGGAGTGGCGCGATCCGGGGGTCGGGCGGCCGGAATCACCCCCGCAGGGAGGCACCCGGCGGGCGACTCGCGCGGGCGTCCGCTACGCGACGCGACGGCGGCCCCACCCCCGGTTCGGGGTGGGGCCGCCGTCGCGTGCCGTAGCCGGGACTCAGATGGCGCCGAAGCCCACCTTGCGCGCGGCCTGCTCGCCGATCTCCACATAGGCGAGGCGCTCGCCCGGGACCAGGACCTTGCGGCCGTGCTCGTCGACGAGCACCAGCAGCTTGGAGCTGCCTTCGAGCGCGGCAGAGACCGCGCCCTCGACCTCTTCCGCAGACTGCGAGCTTTCGAGAACGATCTCCCGAGCCGCGTTCTGCACGCCGATCTTGACCTCCACCGCTTCGTCCCTCCGGCCCCTCAAGGCGTGTTGCTGGTTATCCACGCGCGACAGGTCGCGCCGTACGGCCCAACCTTACGGGGTCAGTGTCCCGCGGCGGGGTCGCCGCCATGCATGGGGAAGCCCTTGAGGCCGCGCCAGGAGAGGCTGGAGACCAGCCGGACCGCCTCGTCGCTGGGGATGCTGCCGCCCTGGGCCAGCCAGAAGCGCGCGGTGATCTGGCACAGGCCGCAGACGCCGACCGCGAGCAGCATGGCCTCCTCCTCGGGGAGGTCGGTGTCCTCCGCGATCACCTTGCTGACCAGGGTGGCGGTCTCCCGGGTGACCTTCTCCACGCGTTCGCGCACGGCGGACTCGTTGGTCAGGTCCGACTCGAAGACCAGCCGGAAGGCGCCGGACTCGGCCGCCACGTAGTCGAAGTACGCCTCCGTGGTCGCCAGCACCCGGAGCTTGTTGTCGGTGGTCGCCTCCAGCGCCGCGCGGATCGCGTCGACCAGCGCGTCGCAGTGCCGGTCCAGGAGTGCGAGGTAGAGCTCCAGCTTGCCCGGGAAGTGCTGGTACAGAACGGGCTTGCTGACCCCGGCGCGCTCGGCGATGTCGTCCATCGCGGCGGCGTGGTAGCCCTGGGCGACGAAGACCTCCTGGGCCGCCCCCAGCAACTGGTTGCGGCGGGCACTCCGCGGCAGGCGGCCGGTCGTGGGTTTGCCTGGGCGCTGGCGCTCGTCCGTGTCCTGGATAGCCGTCACGGCGCTCCTTACTCACGGTTGTGGGGCTCCGGTGCGCGCGATCCGACCGGTCCGGCGGTCGGTGCGGTTTCCCACCGCCACACCCCGGACCCAGGCCGCGTGCGGCCGAGGCCGTGCGGGTGGTGCTTCCGGAGCCATCCTACTTGTCGGTAATCCCTTGGACTCCTGGTCGCCGAAAGAAAGTCTCGGGCATGCGTTGTGCAAAGTCCACAACGCAAGATGGGGCAGAGCCGTACATAATGGTGCAGATCTGGCAAACTCCAGGGTCAGCGGTACTCGTCCTCGTCGATCACCACCACCCGGCGCTGCTCCACGGCATCCGCCTCGGGGGTCTCCAGGTCCAGGTCCTCGACCGGCTCGTCGACCGCCGCGGCGTCCTCCTCCACCTCCCCCGGAGCCGGGGGCTCCTCGGCTGCCTCGGGTTCGTCGATGATCGCCTCGGGGTCGCTCATGGTCGGTAACCTCCCGGAATACGGCGGCGCGGCAGCTACCCGCTGGTGCTTCGAGCGTAGAAGAACCTTCCCCGGCCCGCTCGGTCATAACATCGTTCCCATGAGCGAGAGCGGACTGCCTGAAACGCCGGAGCCCACGCGGTCATCGCAGCGGCTGACCATTCCCGGGTGCCCCCTGTACGTCGAGGCGACGGCGCCCGAGCGGCCCGACCTGCCCCCCGCGCTGTTCGTCCACGGACTGGGTGGTTCCAGCCAGAACTGGTCGCTGCTGATGCGGAGCCTGGCCGGGGACGTCGACGGCCACGCCGTGGACCTGCCCGGATTCGGGCAGTCCCCGCCGCCGGACGACGCCGACCTGTCGGTCTCCGCGCACGTCTGGGCCGTGGTCGAGTACCTGGAGCTGTCCGGACGCGGCCCGGTCCACCTCTTCGGCAACTCGCTGGGCGGCGCGGTCGCGACCAGGCTGGCCGCGCTCCGCCCGGACCTGGTCCGGACGCTGACGCTGATCTCGCCCGCGCTGCCGGAGGTGCCGCCGCAGACCTCGGCGCTGCCCACCGCGCTGCTGGCGGTGCCCGGCGTGCCCGGCCTGTTCACCCGGCTCACCCGGGGACAGCCCGCCGAGCAGCAGACCGAGGCGCTGCTCGAACTCTGCTACGGCGACCCGGGCCTGATCGACGCCCAGCGCCGGGCCGAGATGGTCGCCGAGTACCAGCGGCGGCAGGCCCTGCCGTACGCCATGGACGTGCTCGCGCGCAGCGCCCGGGGCGTCGTCCGGGCGTACACCGAGCGCGGCCCGCGGGCGCTGTGGCGGCAGGCGGAGCAGGTGCGGGTGCCGGTGCTGCTGGTCTACGGGCTGCGCGACAAGCTGGTCTCCTACCGGATGGCGCGGCGGGCCGGGCAGGCGTTCCGCGACTCCCGGCTGCTGGTGCTGCCGGAGGCCGGGCACGTGGCGATGATGGAGTACCCGGAGCTGGTCGCCGGGCAGTTCCGGCAGCTGCTGGCGGAGGCCTCGGCCCGGTCGGCGGGCGCCGCCGAGGGCTCGGCCCAGGTCCCGGTGGCCCAGCCGTAGCCCGGTAGTACCCCCCCGGGTAGTCCCCCCCGGGTAGTACCCCCGGCTCGCCGGTCAGCCGTAGACCGCGTGGCAGGCGTTCTCCTGGACGCTGCCCAGGGGCCAGCCGCCGTAGCTCGTGCCCAGGTCGCAGATGCCGCCGCCGTCGCCGCGCGGCGGCACGCGGTGCGCGGCGGTGTGCCCGGCCACGCGCCGCGGCGGCGGTGGCGGTGCGGCCGGGCGGCCCGGCGCGGGATGGGGCCTGCGCGGCACCGCCCCGGCGCGCGGCTGTACCCGCCCGCCGGGCGCGGGCGGGGTGGGCGTGGGCGCGGGGTAGGCGACGCCCAGGATCCGCACCGGCGCGGGCGGCGGCAGCGGACCCCCGGCCCCGACTCCGCCGCCGGTACCGGGTGCCGCCCCGGCCCTGAGCCGGGTGGTCGGCGCGCCCTCGGTCCGGTGCGGCCGCGGGTGGCCGGGCGCGGACGTCGGTCCGTGTACCACCGTGGCGCAGCTGACCAGCAGCGAGCCCGCGCCGAGCAGGGCCAACACGGCCAGCGACCGGCGCGCGGCCCGGCCCTGCGGTGGTTCCGGCCGGGCGCGGCGCGGGAGCTGTGGCGGGAGCGGTTCGGCCATCTGGCACCTCCGGAGCGGGGCGGCCGGCCGGTGGCCGGACTGCGTGTCCCCGTGGGAACGAGCGAGGCCCGACCGGGTCACCGCCGCGCTCCGGGGGGGCGCCCGCAACGCCCCGGGGCGCCGGGGGTTGCGCACCTTCACTCCTTCGGGTGGTAGCCGCCCGTACGGCCGACTGATTGTCAGTGACCGGTCGTAGTTTCGTCTCGTCGGGCCGAACAGACGTCGGGGGCGCACGGGGGGAGTCATTCGGTTCCCGACCCTGCCCGCCTCCGGGCCGCCTGCCGTCCGGCGCCGTCCAGCACTCAGCGCCGCACCGTACCCGGCCGCACCGTACACAGGAGGTCTCCATGCGCATCGCTCTGCTCACCGAGAGTGCCTTCCCCACTGCCAGGAGTGTCGAGGGCGGCTGGTGTGATCGGCTGACCCGGGGGCTCCCCGAACACGACTTCGAGCTGTACGCCCTCGGCGCCACCAGGCGCGACCCGATGCCGGAGCCGCTGCCCGCGCGGCTGCTCTCGCTCCGGCACAGCGGATCGACCGGCGGCCTGAGCGGCCGTCCCGCCGGGAGCCCGTTAGCCGGGGGACTGCACGGTCCGCGCCGCCGCCGCGCGCTCGCGGCCTACCGGGAACTGGTCGCCGCGCTGGTCGAACCGGGTGGCGCCGAGGGCTTCGGCCCCGCGCTGTACGCCCTGGCCGAGGCGGGGCGCGGCGGCGGGCTGCCCGCGCTGCTCCGCTCGGGTGCCGCGCTCGCCGTGGTCGAGGCCGCCTGGCGCAGCCCCGGGGCGCGCGGCACCTTCGGCCCCGGCTCCGTCGGCGAGCCGCTGGTCCGCGACGCCCTGGTCGCGGTCGACCTGCTGGAGCGCTGCCTGCGCCCGCTGTCCGCCCCCTGGTACGGCCCGGACGCCCTGGCCTCGGCGGACCTCTGCCACGCGGTGGACGGCGGGCTCGGCGTGCTGCCGGGCCTGATCGCCGCGCACGACCACGGCATCCCGCTGATCATCACCGAACACAGCCTGCACCTGCGGGAGCGGGCGCGCGGCTACCGGGCCGCCCCCTACCGCTGGCCGGTCCGGGCGCTGCTGCTGGCCTTCTTCCGGCTGCTGGCCCGCGAGGGCTACCAGCAGGCCGGGCTGATCACCCCGGGCAGCGCCTTCGACCGCCGCTGGCAGATTCACTGCGGCGCGGACCCGGCCGCCATCCGCGTGGTCTACCAGGGCACCGCCCGGGCGGAGGAGCCCGCGGCCGGGGCCGAGCCGCCGGTGCCCACCCTCGGCTGGTCCGGGCCGGTGGAGCCGTACGGCGGCCTGGCCACCATGCTGCGGGCCTTCGCGGAGCTGCGCGGGCAGCTGCCGCGGGCGGTGCTGCGGATCCACGGCGAGGTCCCGCCCGGGGCCGGGGCCTACCACCGGCGCTGCCGCGAGCTGGCCCGGCTGATCGCCCCGCACGATCCGCACGCGGTGGTCTTCGAGGACGCCGCGGCGGAGCCCTCGGCGGTCCACGGCCGGGCCGGGGTACTGGTCTTCTCCGGCAGCAACGGCGCCTCGCCGCGGCTGCTGGCCGAGGCCATGCTCAGCGGTCGGCCGGTGGTCGCCACCGACACCGGCGCGGCCCGCGAGGTGGTCGGCCCGACCGGGCTGCTGGTCCCGGCCGAGGACCCGCGCGCGCTGGCGGCGGCCTGCGCGGCGCTGCTCGGCGACCCGGAGCGGCGCTCCCGGCTCGGCAACGCCGGGCGGTTGCGCGCCCAGGAGCTCTACGCGGTGGAACCGGCCGCCACCGCCTTCCGCGGGCTCTACCTGGAGCTCGTCTCCGGCTGGCCGGGCCCCCGACCGGTGCGGGTGCCCGCCCCGGGCTCCCGGCAGCCCTTCGCCCGGCCCGCCGACTACTGGGTCGCGGCCGACGCCCACGGCGCCCGGGCCCGGGACGCGGTACCGGTGGAAGCGGGCGCCGGATGACCGCCGACCCGGTGCACACCCTGCGGGAACGCCACCTCGCCTGCTGCGAGGGGGCGGTCCACCCGCTGGAGATCGCCGCCGAGCTGGAGGCGGCCGGGATCGGCCCCGGCACCGCCGGTCACTACCGGCACAACGACGTCTTCGCGCTCGCGGAGGAACTGCACGCCCGGGTCCCGCGCCGGCCCGCGGCGCTGCGGACCCCCGTACCGGAGAGCCCCTGGCGGCGGCGCGCCGCCCCGGCCTGGCTGGCCGCGCTGCTCTATCCGCTGCCCGCCCTCGGGCTGTGGCTGCTCGCCCCGGCCGGGCCCGGTGCCCGGGCCCGGCCGTTCGAGCTCGCCGCCGCGGTACTGATCGGCCTGGTCGCCGCCGTCACCGCCGGGCCCGGGCCCGGCCCCGCCGCCAGGACCGGCTACGCCCTCGGGCTGGCCGCCCTGCTCGGAGCGGCGGTGGCCGCGCCCCGGGCCGATCCGGCGATGGCGGTCGCGCTGGCCGCCGCGATGGGCGCGGCCGACTGGTGCGCCCGCTGGTTCCGCCACATCGGCTGGGGACACCTGGACACCGCGCACTCCCGGGCCGGGTTCCGGGTCCGGATGCGACCGGTGCTGCCGGTCACCGTCGGGCTGTACCTCAGCGGCCTGGCCGCGATCAGCTTCGCGGTGCTGCTGCTGACCGGCCGCCGGTCCGCCGACAGCGCGGTGGCCGGGGCGATCGCCGGAGCGGGCGGCGCGACCTGGGCCGCGCAGGGCTGTACCGGCCTGGTGCTGCTGCTGGTGCTGCTGCTCTGGCGCTCCGCCCGGCAGCGCGACGCGCTGGCGGCACTGCTGTGCTGCCTGTCCACCGTGGGCGTGGCGGCGGCGGTGACCAGCGGTCCCGGCGGCCTCGGCGCGGCCGGGGCCGGGCCCGCGCTGCTGTGGGGCTGCGGGCTCTCCGCGGTGCCGCTGCTGCCCTACACCTGGGCGGTGCTGCTGCGCCCGGAGTCGCACCGGCCCGATCCGGACCCCTGACGCCTCCGAACACCTCACGGACCGACACACCTCACGGACCGACATCTCCACGGGCTGACATTCCCCAGCCCGCTGATCCCCGCACGATTTCGCGGGTCCGTCCCGGGCCCGCTCAAGGAAGGACCGCCTCATGAGGGTGCTGCTGCTGGGCGCCGATGGATTCATCGGCCGCCGCGTCGCCGACCGCCTCTTCGTCGACCCGGAGTTGCAGGTGACCGTGCTGGGCCGGCGGGACACCGCCGACATCCGCTTCGACCTCGCCGCAGGCAGCCCCGGCGCGCTCGCCCGCTTCCTGGACGCGGTCATGCCCCGGGTGGTGGTCAACTGCGCCGGGGCCACCTACGGCACCCCGCGTGACCTGGTCCGGGCCAACACCCAGGCGGTGGCCACGGTCTGCGAGGCGATCCGGCGCAGCCACGACCCGGCGCGGCTGGTGCACGTCGGCTCGGCGGCCGAGTACGGCGCGGTGCCGATCGGCACCGCCACCCCCGAGACCGCCGAGCCGCGCCCGCTCGGCCCCTACGGCGTGACCAAGCTCGCCGGAACGGAACTGGCGCTCTCCTCCGGGCTGGACGCGGTGGTGCTGCGGATCTTCGACGTGGTCGGCCCCGGGGTCCCCGCCGGTTCGCTGTTCGGCCGCCTGTCGGAGGGGCTGCGCCGGGCGCTGGAACGCGGTGAGCCGCAGGTGCGCGCGGCCGACCTGTCCGCCTTCCGGGACTTCGTGGACGTCCGCGACGTGGCCAGGGCGGTCCAGTCCGCCGCGGTCTCGGCCGCCACCGGCGTGATCAACGTCGGCGGCGGCAGCGGGGTGCGGCTGCGTGACGCCGCGCACCTGCTGGTCCGCGCCTCCGGCTTCGAGGGGCGGCTGCTGGAGGAGGCCCGCAGTCCGATCCCGGGCGCGGACGGCACCGACCGCCCCGGCGAGGTGCTGTGGCGGCAGGCCGACATCCGCACCGCCCGGGAGCGCCTGGGCTGGCGTCCCCGGGTCCCGCTGGAGGAGTCGCTGGCCGATATCTGGACGGAGACCGCCTGCCGGGTTTGAACTCCGCCGTCTCAGCAACGTCTCAGCGGTTGTCTCGCACCTCGGACCCGGGGGGCTGGAATAGCGCACGGCGTGGCACTGTTGGCCGGAGAACTGTTACAGAAACCGACCACCGGAGTCCCCCGTGTCGCTGCCACCCCTGGTCGAGCCGGCCGCTGAGCTCACCGTGGACGAGGTCCGCAGGTACTCCCGCCACCTGATCATCCCGGATGTCGGGATGGCCGGGCAGAAGCGGTTGAAGAACGCCAAGGTGCTCTGCGTGGGCGCTGGCGGCCTGGGCTCGCCCGCACTGATGTACCTCGCCGCGGCTGGTGTCGGCACGCTCGGCATCGTCGAGTTCGACACCGTCGACGAGTCCAACCTCCAGCGCCAGATCATCCACGGCCAGTCCGACATCGGACGCTCCAAGGCCGAGTCCGCCCGGGACTCGGTCAAGGAGATCAACCCCTATGTGAACGTGATCCTGCACGAGGAGCGCCTCGATGTGGACAACGTCAAGGGGATCTTCGCGCAGTACGACCTGATCATCGACGGCACCGACAACTTCGCCACCCGCTACCTGGTGAACGACGCCGCGGTGCTGCTCGGCAAGCCCTACGTGTGGGGCTCGATCTACCGCTTCGACGGTCAGGCCAGCGTCTTCTGGGCCGACCACGGCCCCTGCTACCGCTGCCTCTACCCGGAGGCCCCGCCGCCCGGCATGGTCCCCTCCTGCGCCGAGGGCGGCGTGCTGGGCGTGCTCTGCGCCTCCATCGGCGCGATCCAGGTCACCGAGGCGATCAAGCTGCTGACCGGGGTCGGTGAGCCGCTGGTCGGCCGACTGATGATCTACGACGCCCTGGAGATGCAGTACCGCCAGGTCAAGGTCCGCAAGGACCCGGACTGCGCGCTCTGCGGCGACCACCCGACGGTCACCGACCTCATCGACTACGAGGCCTTCTGCGGCGTCGTGTCCGAGGAGGCCCAGGCGGCGGCGGTGGGCTCGACGATCACGCCCAAGCAGCTGAAGCAGTGGCAGGACGACAAGGAGGACATCCTCCTGATCGACGTCCGCGAGCCCGGCGAGTACGAGATCGTGAACATCCCCGGCGCGGTGCTGATCCCCAAGGGCGAGTTCCTGATGGGCAACGCGCTGGAGCAGATGCCGCAGGACAAGAAGATCGTCGTGCACTGCAAGACCGGCGTCCGCTCGGCCGAGGTGCTGGCGGTGCTGCACGCGGCCGGCTTCGCCGACGCCGTGCACGTCGGTGGCGGCGTCGTCGGCTGGGTCAACCAGATCGAGCCGGAGAAGCCCGTCTACTAGGACCTAGGACCTACTACTGAGGACCGGCCCGCCCGGACTCCACGGCCCGCACGAGGGGGCGCACCCGCCGGGTGCGCCCCTTCGCCGTGTCCGGCGGTCACAGCGCGCTCTTGCGCTGGAGGAAGGTGAACGAGATCCAGCCCGGCAGCACCGGCAGCCAGAAGGTCAGCAGCCGGAACAGCACCACCGCCGGGGTGGCCACCGCCAGCGGCAGCCCGGCGCCGGTGAGCAGCCCGGTCAGCGCCAGCTCGATCGGCCCGATCCCGCCGGGCACCGGCACCGCCGACCCGGCGGCGTTCCCGGCCAGGTAGACCACGGCCACGGTGGCGAACGGCAGCGAGTGCCCGAGCGCCCGGATACTGGCGTCCAGGCAGGCCACGAAGGCCAGCGAGACCAGGATGATCCCGCCGAAGCCGGTGGCCAGCTTGGTCGGCGAGCGCAGCAGGTCGAGCATCCGGGGGACCACCCCGAGGAACAGCGAGCGGACCTGCGCGGTCAGCCAGCGGCGCAGCGGCGGGATCGCCGCCGCCACCAGCACCAGCACCGCCGCCACCAGCAGTCCGGCGATGACGGTGCGGGAGGAGGGGATGTCGGAGCTGCTGCCGGTCCCGGCGATGAAGCCGAAGCCGAGCAGCAGCAGGATGTGCATGCCCAGGCCGACCAGCTGCGAGGCGCCGACGCTGGCCACGGCCTGTCCGGGACGGACCCCGGCGCGCTGGAGGAACCGGGCGTTCAGGGCCACCCCGCCGACCGCGGCCGGGGCGACCAGCTTCACGAACGACCCGGCGACCTGGGCCAGGAAGGTCCGCCCGAACGGCAGCTGCTCGGGGACGAAGCCGGACAGGCTCATCGCCGCGCCGACGTAGCTGAGCACGGACGCGGCCACCGCCAGCAGCACCCAGACGAAGTCCGCCCGGGAGAGCGCGCTGACCGGGTTGTTGGCGACGATCTGGGTCAGCAGCAGGTACCCGGCGAAGGCCCCGGCGATCATGGTGACCAGGGTCTTCGGCCGCAGCCGCTGGATGTTCGCCGGGGCGACCACCGCCTGCGGGACGATCTCCAGGATCTGCTCGCGGATCTGCGACAGCAGGTCCTGTGCCACCGGGGGTTCCAGCAGCGCGTCCTCGACCTTGATCCCGGCCTTCACTCCGGCCTTCTTCAGCCGTTCCAGCTGCTCCGCGTGCTGGGCGTCCGCCTCGGCCTTGCGGGTCCGGTTGAACTGCTTGAGCGCCTGCCGGGTGGAGCGGTTCAGCCCGACCGGCTGGAGCAGCGGCAGCGCCCCGGCGGTGCGGTCCGCGCCGAGCACGGCGTTGGCGGAGGCCACCGCCCGCTCCGGGCCGACCCGCAGCGCCAGCGTGGTCAGCAGCTGCGCGATGTCCATCCGCAGGGTCAGGTCGCCGGAGGCGATGTCGCCCCCGGCCAGGTTGACCAGGCAGGTCCGGCCCTCGCCGGTGACCAGCACCGACTCGCCGGTGAGCCGCCGGTGGGCGATCCGCCGGTCGTGCAGGGCACGGACCGAGCCCCAGGCGTCGGCGAGCACCGCGTCGGTGATCTCGCTGGTGTCCACGCTGTCCAGCGAGCGCCCCTCGATCCGCTCGTAGACCAGGATCACGGCGTCCGGGCCGAGTTCGGAGGTGGCCAGCAGGTGCGGGGAGTGCGCCCCGGCGGCGTTGACCGCGTAGGCGATCAGGGCCTCCTGCTCCAGGGCCTGGCGCAGCGACTGCGGGCTGGAGCGGACCGCCACGGTGCGCAGCTGTAGGCGGCGCCAGGTCCGGTAGAAGAACCCCGAGGCCTGCTGCTCCCGGTCGATCACGTGGACGTCGAGCGGTGAGGCCCCGTCCTGGATGATCAGGTAGCGGCGGGTGCCCTCCGGGCCGTCCGGCGAGCGGTGGGCGCTGACCGGGGCGAAGCCGACCTTGCGCAGCCCCGTCAGCAGGTGCTCCCCGGTGGGGCGGACGTTGGGCGTGCCGACCGCGTACAGGGTGCCGTAGGCGACGGTCAGGCCGAGCAGGATGGTTACTGCGATGGACAGCGGCGTGGTGTGGCCGCTGATCAGTTCGGAGATCGAGTCCAGCAGGACCACGCCCCACAGCGCGATCCGCCAGCGCGGTCTGCTGGCCATGCCGACGGCGGTCATGTAGGCGATGACCGGGGTCAGGTAGCTCTGCACCGGGTCGGTCAGCACGTCCCCCGGGAGCCGCTCGGTGAGCGCGTAGGTGATCGCCAGCGGCGCCTCCTTGACCACCCACAGGTCCACCGCCAGCGAGATCCCGTGGGCCAGTACCGCCGCCAGCACCCCGTCGGCGACCCGCAGCCCGTCGCGTTTGATCAGCCGTTCCACCGCGAAGGCCAGCGGCACGATCAGCACCGCGGCGGTGGAGACGAAGCCCATGATCGTGCTCAGGAAGCCGGGGACCTTGGTCGCTCCGGAGGCGATGTCGGTCTGCAGGCCCTTGGTGGAGTTCTGCGCGATGCTGGCGAGCACCAGCACCGCCGCGATGCCGAGGACCCCGAGCAGCACCCGGATCAGGTCGGCCGGGCGGTGCACCCGGGCCGCCAGCAGCGGCTCGTCCACGGAGACGTGCTCGCTGGTCCGGGTCTCCGGAGGCAGCGGCCCCCGGGGGTGCTTCACCAGGTCGACCCGGGGCGGTGGGGGAGCGGGTGGGTCCGGCCGGTCCCCGGGCGCGGTCTCGGACACGTCCGCCGCCTGTTCGGCGTTCGCGTTCGGACCGGTCATCGTGGTGTGTGCCTTCTGTCGCCTGGTATCGCCCCCTCAAAGGGTGGCATGGGCAGGGGCTGCGCGTCGGAGCCAGGTGACGTCGTAACGACCCCCGGCGGATGCTACATTCCCCCGCCCGGGTGGGCGAGCAGGTTCCGCAGGGGGACCACCCGGTCGTGTCAGTCCCATGGGACACAATGCCGAGGATGAGTACTGACGAGTCCCCGACCGACGAGTCCCCGACCGACGAGCCCCCGACCGACGAGCCCCCGGCCGCGCTGCCGCCGTTCGCCGAGCTGGTACTGGAGCTGGCCGAGCGGATCCCCGCCGGTCGGGTCATGACCTACGGGGACGTGGCCGAGTACCTGGAGGGGGAGCGGAGCGGGGCGACTCCCCCGGGGGCGGCGGTCGGCCGCCGGGTGGGCGGGGGGCCGCGCCAGGTGGGGCGGGTGATGGCGCTGTACGGCGGGTCGGTGCCCTGGTGGCGGGTGGTGCGCGCGGACGGCGCGCTGCTGCCCGGCCACGAGCTGCGCGCCCTCGCCCACTACCGGGACGAGGGCACCCCGCTGCGCCCGGCCCGCGGCCGGGGCCCCGCCCGCGGCTCGGCGGCGGCCGAGGACCTGCCGCGGGTCGACCTGTCCCGGGCCCGCTGGGACGGCCGCTGAGGGTGCCGGGGCGGTGGCGGCAGCTGCCGGAGGGATCCGTGCGAAGCCGGGACAACGGGGTGGCTGACGGGGGAGCATCGTAGGCTCGCGACGTACGGTGGCTCAGGTGCCGCGGCCCGCCGCACCCGAAAGCCCCCGTAGTTCCTCCCCCTGGACCGTGCCGATGACCTCCCAGCCCGTTGCCCCTGGTGCGCGCACGGGCGCGTACCGCCTGGTGCGCGACCCGCTGGCGACGCCCCGGCCCCCCGTGCTCGACGCCTACCAGCAGGCCGTGGTGGACCACCGGGGCGGCCCGCTGCTGGTCCTCGCCGGGCCGGGCACCGGCAAGACCACCACGCTGGTGGAGGCGGTGACCCGGCGGATCGCCGAGGGGGTGCCCGCCGACGAGGTGCTGGTGCTGACCTTCAGCCGCAAGGCCGCGGTGGAACTGCGCGACCGGATGACCGCCCGGGTCGGCGGCCTCGGCGGGGTGCCGCAGGCCACCACCTTCCACTCCTTCTGCTACGCCCTGGTCCGCGCCCAGCAGGACCAGGAGACCCGGCTGGCCTCGGGTCCGGAGCAGGACGTCATGGTCCGCGAGCTGCTCGCCGGGAACGCCGAGGACGCCAGGGACGGTCGCGGCGTCCGCTGGCCGGACGAGCTGCGGGCCTGCCTGACCACCCGGGGCTTCGCCGACGAGGTCCGCGCGGTGCTCGCCCGCACCCGGGAGCTGGGCCTGGGCGAGGACGAGCTGAAGCGCTTCGCCGAGCGGGTCGGCCGCCCGGACTGGCACGCGGCCGCGGCCTTCCTCGCGGACTACCTGGACGTGCTGGACCTGCGCGGGGTGCTCGACTACTCGGAGCTGGTGCACCGGGCGGTGCTGCTGGCCGAGCGCCCCGAGGTCGGCGAGCGGCTGCGCCGCCGGTACCGGGTGGTCTTCGTGGACGAGTACCAGGACACCGACCCGGCGCAGGTCCGACTGCTGCGGGCGCTGGCCGGGGACGGCCGCGAGCTGATCGCGGTGGGCGACCCGGACCAGTCCATCTACGCCTTCCGGGGGGCCGACATCAACGGCATCCTCGGCTTCCCGCAGGACTTTCCGCGGGCCGACGGCCGACCGGCGCCGATCAGGGTGCTCCGGGTGTCCCGCCGCTCCGGCGCCACGCTGCTCGCGGCCAGCCGCACGGTCGCGCTGCGGATGCCCATGGCCCGGCTCCCCGCCGAGGCACTGACCCAGCACCGCCAACTGATCGCGGAGCAAAGGGAGGGCGGGAGCGAAGCGACTCCCTCGGGGGTGGTGGCCGGGCGACGGGTGGGCCGGGTCGAGGTCTACACGTATCCGACGCCTGGTTCGGAGACGGACAACATCGCCGACCTGCTGCGCCGGGCGCACCTGGAGGAGGGCGTGCCGTGGGGCGAGATGGCGGTGCTGGTGCGGGCCGGGGCCCGGTCCATCCCCGGGTTCCGGCGGGCCCTCGGCTCGGCCGGGGTACCGCTGGAGATCGACGGCGACGACCTGCCGCTGCACGCGGAACCGGCGGTCGAGCCGCTGCTCACCGCACTGCGGGTGTGCGCCGACGGCGCGGTCCACGACCGCCGGATGGCGGCCGTCGGCAGCGCGCCCGGCGAGGACCCGCTGACCGCGGAGCTGGCCCGGCAACTGCTCACCGGCCCGCTGGGCGCGCTGGACGGCGCCGACCTGCGCCGCCTCGGCCGCGCCCTGCGCGAGGAGGAGCGTGCGGCCCTCCGCGCGCTCCCGCCGGAGCACCAACGCGCCGTGCGCCCCGCCGACCAGCTGGTGCGCGAGGCGCTGGCCGAACCGGAACGCCTGGTCACCCTGGACGGTGTGCACGCGCGGCGGGCGCACCACCTGGGCCAGCTGCTGCGCAAGGTACGCGAGTCGCTGGCCGGTGACGCCTCCGCCGAGGACGCGCTGTGGGCGCTGTGGGACGGCTCCGAGCGCTGGCGGCAGCGGCTGGAGGCGGCCGCCCTGCGCCCGGGCACCGCCGGGCGCAACGCCGACCGGGACCTGGACGCGATCTGCGCGCTGTTCGAGACCGCCGCCCGCTCCGCCGAGCGGATGCACGGGCCCAGGGACGCGCTGAACTTCCTCGCCGAGCTGGAGCAGCAGGACATCGCCGCGGACACCCTCTCCGGCCGCACCGTGCGCCCGGACGCCGTGCGGCTGCTCACCGCGCACCGGTCCAAGGGGCTGGAGTGGCGGCTGGTGGTCGTCGCCGGGGTGCAGGAGGGGCTCTGGCCGGACCTGCGGCGGCGCGGGTCGCTGCTGGAGGCGGACCGGATCGGCCGGGACGGCCTGGCCGAGCCGCTGAGCCCGGGCGCGCTGCTCGGCGAGGAGCGCCGGCTCTTCTACACCGCCGTGACCAGGGCCAGGGAGCGGCTGATCGTCACCGCGGTCAAGGCCCCGGCCGACGACGGCGACCAGCCCTCGCGCTTCCTGCGCGAGCTCTACCGGGAGCTCCCGGACGGCACCCGGGTCCCCGACGTCCGGGTCGAGGACGTCAGCCACCGGCCGCGCCGCCCGCTGGCGGTCGCCGCGCTGGTGGCCGAGTTGCGGGCGACCACGGTGGATCCGGCGGCCTCGCCGGAGCTGCGCGAGGCCGCCGCCGAGCGGCTGACCCGGCTGGCCGCGCTCACCGACGACGACGGTGTGCCGCTGGTCCCGGCCGCGCACCCGCAGCGCTGGTGGGGGATGGCGGAGGCGACCGGCAACGCCGTGCCGGTGCGCGAGCCGGAGCAGCCGCTGCGGCTGTCCGGCAGCGCCCTGGAGCAGGTCGGCTCCTGCGCGCTGCAGTGGTTCCTGGGCCGGGAGGTGCGGGCCGAGGGCGCCTCCAGCGCGGCCCAGGGCTTCGGTAACGTGGTGCACGTGCTCGCGGACGAGGTCGGCTCCGGGCGCACCCCGGCCGAGCTCGGGGTGCTGATGGAGCGGCTCGACACGGTCTGGGACGCGCTGGCCTTCGACGCGCCGTGGAAGTCCGAGCAGGAGAAGGGCGAGGCCAGGGCCGCCCTGGAGCGCTTCCTGCGCTGGCACGCGGACGAGCGCGGCCGGGTGGTGGCGGCCACCGAGCACCCGTTCGAGGTGGAGCTGGAGGCGGGCGGCCACACGGTGCGGATCCGCGGCAGCATGGACCGGGTGGAGCGGGAGGAGCCCGGCGGGGCGGCCTTCGTGGTCGACTTCAAGACCGGCAAGCGGGTGGTCTCAGGTCCCGACCTGCGGACCCACCCGCAGCTGGGCGTCTACCAGCTGGCGGTCCGCGCGGGCGCGGTCGACGGGCTGGAGGCCTTCGCCGGGGAGCAGCCGCAGCCGGGCGGGGCGGAGCTGGTGCAGCTGCGCCAGGCAGCCGGAAAGGACCAGGAGGATCGTCCCAAGGTCCAGGGCCAGCCCTCGATCGCGGACGATTCCGGCTGGATCGAGGGCCTGCTGGTCGAGGCCGCCGACCGGATCGTCAACGAGCGCTTCGTGCCGACCGTCGGCCCCGGCTGCGACCACTGCTCGTTCCGGCGCAGCTGCACCGGGCATCCGGAGGGCCGGCAGGTGGTGGAGTGAGGGGCGGACCCGGCGGCGGGCGGGGTTGTCAGTGGCAACCGCTAGCGTTTCCCGGGTGAGCCCAGCCATCACCAGCCCGGAGCAGCTCAGGCAGCTCCTCGGCATCCCGTTCACCGCGGAGCAGACGCGCGCGATCACCGCGCCGCTCGCCCCCGCGGTCATCGTCGCGGGCGCGGGCTCGGGCAAGACCACGGTGATGGCGGCCCGGGTGGTCTGGCTGGTCGGCACCGGCCAGGTCCGACCCGAGCAGGTACTCGGGCTGACCTTCACCAACAAGGCCGCCGGGGAGCTGGCCGAAAGGGTCCGCAAGGCCCTGGTCCAGGCCGGGGTGGTCGATCTGGACCCGGTCGCGGCCGACGACGTCCTCGGCGAGCCGGAGATCTCCACCTACCATGCCTTCGCCGGGCGGCTGCTGAAGGACCACGGCCTGCGGATCGGGCTGGAGCCGGACGTCCGGCTGCTCGCCGACGCCACCCGCTACCAGCTCGCGGCCCGGGTGCTGCGCCAGGCCCCCGGCCCCTACCCGGCGCTGACCGGCTCCTTCTCCACCCTGATCGACAGCCTGCTGACGTTGGACGGCGAACTCGCCGAGCACCTGGTCGTCCCGGAGCGGTTGCAGCAGTACGACCGGGCGCTGCTGGCCGCGCTCGACCGGGCCCGGCTCAGCAACGACGACCTGCGCAAGGTGCCCAGGACCGCCGCCGCCCGGATCGAGCTCGCGGACCTGGTCGGCCGCTACCGGGCCCGCAAGAGCGAGGCCGGGCTGATGGACTTCGGCGACCAGATAGCGGCCTGCGCCCGGCTGGCCCAGGGGCACCCCGAGGTCGCCCGGCTGCTGCGCGCGCAGTTCCGGGTGGTGCTGCTGGACGAGTACCAGGACACCTCGGTCGCCCAGCGGCTGCTGCTGTCCGGCCTCTTCGGCGCGGGGACGGGCGCCGGAACCGACGGCGGGGGCGGCGGGGGCGGGCATCCGGTGACCGCCGTCGGCGACCCGTGCCAGGCCATCTACGGCTGGCGCGGGGCCTCGGTGGCCAACCTCGACGACTTCCCGAGGCACTTCCCGCAGGCCGACGGCAGCCCCGCCGAGCGCTACTCGCTCTCGGAGAACCGCCGCAGCGGCGGTCGGCTGCTGGACTTCGCCAACGGCCTGGCCGCGCCGCTGCGGGAGCTGCACCAGGGCGTCTCGGCGCTGCGCCCGGCGCCGGGGGCGGAGCACGAGGGCTTCCTGCGCTGCGCCCTGCTCGACACCCACGACCAGGAGGTGGCCTGGCTCGCCGACTCCATCGCGCACCTGGTCCGCACCGGCACCCGCCCGGGCCGGATAGCCGTGCTCTGCCGGGCCGGGCGGGACCTCTTCCCGGACATGCACGCCGCCCTGGTCGCCCGGGACGTCCCGGTCGAGGTGGTCGGCCTGTCCGGGCTGCTGAACCTGCCCGAGGTCGCCGACCTGGTCGCCACCTGCGAGGTGCTGCAGGACCCGACGGCCAACGCGGCGCTGGTGCGGCTGCTGATCGGCCCGCGCTGGCGGATCGGCCCGCGCGACCTGGCGGTGCTCGGCCGCCGCGCGCAGGCCCTGGTCCGGGTGCACGGCGGGCCCGGCGGCGGCGGTCAGGACCGGCTGGCGGAGGCGGTGGCCGGGACCGACCCGACGGAGGTGGTCTCGCTCGCCGACGCCCTGGAGAGCTTCCTGCACCCGGACAGCCGGGGCGAGCCCGAGCTGCCGGTCTCGCCGGAGGCCCGGGCCCGCTTCGCGCAGCTGGCGGCGGAGATCCGGGACCTGCGCCGGGCGCTGGCCGAGCCGCTGATGGACGTCCTGCACCGGGTGCTCGCGGTGACCGGCCTGGAGGTGGAGCTCTCCGCCTCGCCGCACGCCCTGGCCGCCCGCCGCAAGGAGACCCTGAACGCCTTCCTGGACGTCGCGGCGGGCTTCGCCGACCTCGACGGCGACCCCTCGCTGGCGGCCTTCCTCGGCTTCCTGCGCGCGGCCCAGGAGTTCGACCGGGGCCTGGACAGCACCCTCCCCGGCGGCGACGACACGGTGAAGGTGCTCACCGTGCACAAGTCCAAGGGCCTGGAGTGGGACGTCGTGGCCGTGCCCGGCCTGGTCAAGGGGGCCTTCCCGGCGGAGAAGGGCCGCGAGCGCTGGACCAGCCGCCCCGAGGTGCTGCCGCACGACCTGCGCGGCGACGCGCCGACCCTGCCCGGCACCCCGCCGTGGACCGGGACCGGGATGAAGGCGTTCACCGCCGAGATGAAGGAGCACGCCGCCACCGAGGAGCTGCGCCTCGGCTACGTCGCCTTCACCCGCCCCCGGGAGCTGCTGCTGGCGTCCGGCCACTGGTGGGGCCCCTCGCAGAAGCGCCCGCGCGGGCCCTCGCCGTTCCTCGAAGCGCTGCGCGACCACTGCGAGCGCGGGACCGGCGGCGAGATCGAGGTCTGGGCGCCGACCCCGGCGGCGGACGCGGAGAACCCCTCGCTGGCCCGTACCGCCGACCACCCCTGGCCGCTGCCGCTGGACCAGGACGCGCAGGCCGCCCGCCGCCGGGCCGGCCTGCGGGTGCTGGCGGGCCTGCGCGGCGAGCAGCAGCCGCGGGAACCGGAGCTGGTCCCGGAGGAGCAGCGGCTGGTCGGCTCCTGGGACCGCGACCTGGAGGCGCTGACCGGGGAGCTGCTGCGGTCCCGGGCCGGGCGCCGGGACGTCCCGCTGCCCGCCGCGCTGTCCGCCTCCCAGCTGCTGCGGCTCGCGGCCGATCCGGACGGCTTCGCCCGGGAGCTGGCCCGGCCGATGCCGCGTCCGCCGCAGCCCGCGGCGCGTCGCGGCACCCGCTTCCACGACTGGGTGGAGGCCCGCTTCGAGCCGCTGCTGCTGGTCGGCGAGGACGCCCTGCCCGGCGCCGAGGAGGACCTGGTCGAGGACGAGCGCGACCTGGCCCGGCTCAAGGAGGCGTTCCTGGGCACCCCGTACGCCGCGCTGACCCCGCACCGGGTGGAGTCGCCGTTCCAGCTGCTGCTGGCCGGGCGGGTGGTGCGTGGCCGGATCGACGCGGTCTACCGCACCGGTCCGGAGAGCTACGAGGTGGTCGACTGGAAGACCCACCTGCGGGAGACCGCCGATCCGCTGCAACTGGCGGTGTACCGGCTGGCCTGGGCGGAGTCGCTGGGGCTGCCGCTGGAGCGGGTCTCGGCGGCCTTCCTCTACGTCCGCAGCGGGCGGGTGGTCCGTCCCGCGCCGCTGCCGGGCCGGGCGGAACTGGAAGGTCTGCTCACCGGCATTACTCCGAACGAGCGGCCTATGGATGGTGATACCACGGGAACTTTGTGAAATGACTGTGCAGCATGTCCTTTTCGTGCCTAATGTTATTGGCACCAACCAGTCATACCCTGTCCAATTCTGAACGACAACCTGTCACTGTCGGTTCGTCGGCGTTCCCGCCGGTGACCGGCGGTTCCAGCCCTCGCCGATCCCCAGCCTTCCTTCCTATCGCCGTAGCACAGCGCCCGCAGGAGAAAAGACGTTGAGTCCCGCCGGAAGGTTTCGCCGTAGCATCCCCTGGAACCGAGCGATATTGGCGCTTCCGTTCCTCGGGATCGTCTTCGTGCTGGCGCTCGACGCCGCCAGCCGCAGCCCGAAGGTCACGTTCGAGCCGGCGCTCACGGTGGGGCCCGCGCTGGCGGCGGTGGTCAGCAACAAGACCTGGTACCCGGCCCTGATCGGCGGGATCACGGTGGGCGTGGCCTTCGGCCTCTCCGCCCACGACGGCACCCTGGGGCAGTCCGTGCACGGGGCCAGCGTGGTGGCGATCGTGCTGATCAGCGCCATCGGCGCGGCCAGTGTGATGCTGCGGAACCGGCAGGAGCAGGAGCTGGCGGACGCCCGGCTGGTCTCCGAGGTGGCCCAGCGGGTACTGCTGCGCTCCATCCCGGAGCGGATCGGCCCGGTCCGGGCGGCGGTGCACTACGCCGCCGCCGCCGCGCACGCCAGCATCGGCGGGGACCTCTACGAGGTGGTGCAGACCCGCTACGGGGTGCGCGCGGTGATCGGCGACGTGCGCGGCAAGGGGCTGGGCGCGGTGGAGACCGCCGCCGCCGTGCTCGGGGCCTTCCGCGAGGCCGCCCACCAGGAGCCGGATCTGGACAAGGTGGCCACCTGGCTGGCGGTGAGCCTGGACCGGGCGCTGCGGGAGAGCGACCACGAGGGGGTGGACGAGGAGTTCGTCACCCTGGTGCTGGTCGGCGTCCGGACCGACGGGGTGGCCGAGGTGGTCAACTGCGGGCACCCGGCGCCGCTGCTGCTGCGCGGCGACGACATCGCGCTGCTGCTGGAGGCCGAGGTGCAGGTGCCGCCGCTGGGCGTGCTCGACCCGTCCGAGGTGCGGCCGCCGGTGCTGCGGTTCCCGTTCGAGGCGGGCGACCGGCTGCTGCTGTACACCGACGGCGTGATCGAGGCCAGGGACAGCTGGGGCGTGTTCTACCCGCTGGCCGACCGGCTGCCGGAGTGCGCGGTCGCGGACGACCCGGCCGACCTCCTGGAGCGGGTGCACGAGGACGTCCGCCGCCATGTCGGCCGCCAGCTCGGCGACGACGCGGCGATGCTGCTGCTCCAGTACGAGCCGCTGGCGCAGCCGTGGGTGCTGCCGCCGGAGGCCTCCACCGCGTATGTGGCGCTGCACAAGGTCGGCCGCCCCCGGGGCGGGGCCCCGGCCGAGCGCTGAGCCGGGGGGCGGATCGGGCCCGCCGGGTCAGAGCGAGAGGTCGACCACCAGCGGCCGGTGGTCGGACACGCCCACGGCCGGGGTGCTGGTCGCCCGCACCGCGCCGCGCGGGATGCCGACCGACAGTACGTGGTCGAACTGGACGGCCGGGCGGTGCGCCGGATAGGTGGGCGTCCGGGCCAGGTCCCGCCACCCGCGCAGCAGCGTGCGCCGGGGCAGGGCGCGCCGCGCGCGCCGGGCCTCCCGGCTCTCCCGGAACTCCCGGGGCTCCCGGGGCTCCCGGGGCTCCCGGGGCGGGCGCGGGTACGCCGAGCGCCGACCCAGGCCGTCCACCACGGCCGCGCCGCCGAGCACCGTCCGGGGCACCGCGCCGACCAGGTTGAAGTCGCCGAGCAGCAGGTAGGGCGCGGGCAGGTCGGCGATCCAGCGGCGGATGCCGGCGAGCTGGCCCATGTTCCAGCCGGGGACGAACGACAGGTGCGCGGCGACCACGGTGAACGGTCCGTTCGGGCCCTCCAGCACCGCCGCCAGCGCCGCGCGCGGCTCGTCCGGCACGGGGGTCAGCCCGCGCCGTCCGGCCACCCGCAGCGGCAGGCCGAACGGGGCCGGGGCGAACCGCCGGGCCCGCCACTGCCGCACCGGCAGCCGGGTGACCAGTGCGGTGCCGTAGGCCGGCAGGTCGGTGGCGGTGTCCACCTCGTCCGGGCCGTAGACCCGCAGGCCGAGGCCGCCGGGCTCGGGGATCCAGCCCGCCACCGGCGCCGGTCGGCCGTGCAGCGCGGCGGCGAAGCGCCACTCGGCGGCGCCGAGGGCCTTGGCGGCCACGGCGGCCTGGTCGACCAGGCCGGAGCGCTGCTGGTAGCGGTCCACCTCCTGGAGCGCCAGCACGTCGGCGTCCAGCGCGGCGATCGCCTGGGCCAGGGTCTCGGCCGGGTCGGCGGTCCCGGCGGGCGTGCCGGGTCCGGTCGGCAGCGGGTGGCCGTCCGGGCCCAGGGACTGGCCGTGCAGCAGGTTGAAGGTCGCGATGCGCAGCTGGCTCACCCGTCGAACATAGTCCGTCGGCGGCCCCGGACGCGCGGATCGGCGCTTGAACCGCGCCTGCATACCGGGTATACATACTCGGTATGTCGATTCGTCACGGGCTGCTCGCGCTGCTCGAACCAGGTCCCCGCTACGGCTACCAGCTCAGAACCGAGTTCGAGGCCCGTACCGGGGCCACCTGGCCGCTGAACGTCGGCCAGGTCTACACCACCCTCGGCCGCCTGGAGCGGGACGGCCTGGTCCGGCCCGACGGCGAGGACGGTGAGGGCCACGTCTTCTACGCCATCACCGAGCAGGGACGCGAGGAGCTCCGCAGCTGGTTCGGCAGCCCGGTCCGCCGCGACAACCCGCCCCGGGACGAGCTGGCGATCAAGCTCGCGATGGCGGTGACGGTCGCCGGGGTGGACGTCTCGGCGGTGGTGCAGCGCCAGCGGGTGCACACCATCCGCGCGCTGCAGGACTACACCCGGCTCAAGGCCAGGGCGCTCGCGGCCACCGAGGCCCCGGCCGACGGGAACGGCACCGACGACAGCCAGGACCTGGCCTGGCTGCTGGTCCTGGACCAGCTGATCTTCCAGGCCGAGGCGGAGGTCCGCTGGCTGGACCACTGCGAGACCCGGCTGGTCCGCCACGCGGAACGGGCGGCCGGGCGCCAGGGCCGCGACCGGGCGCCGCGGCCGGCCCCGGGCGCGCAGCCGGAAGCACAGGCGATACCGAGGGGAAGCAGGAGCTGATGAGTACACAGGGATGGGACACCGACCGGCCGCAGGACGACGCGGCGGGGCGGGCCCCCGCCCGGGAGGCGGTGCTGCGGTTGCGGTCGGTCTCCCGGGTCCACGGGCACGGCGCGGCCGAGGTGCACGCGCTCCGGGAGGTCGACCTGGCCGTCCAGCCGGGGGAGTTCGTCGCGGTGATGGGGCCCAGCGGCTCCGGCAAGTCGACGCTGCTGACCCTCGCCGGAGGGCTCGACAGCGCCAGCTCCGGGCAGGTCGTGGTCGAGGGAACGGAGCTGGGGGCGCTGTCCCGGAAGGCCCTGGCGGCGGTCCGCCGCCGCTCCATCGGCTACGTCTTCCAGGACTTCAACCTGATCCCGGCGCTGACCGCGGCCGAGAACATCTCGCTGCCCCGCGAGCTGGACGGCCTGTCCGGGCGCAAGGCGCGGACGGAGGCGCTGGCGGCGCTGGACGAGATCGGCATCGCCGAGCTCGCCGACCGCTTCCCCGACGAGATGTCCGGCGGCCAGCAGCAGCGGGTGGCCATCGCCCGCGCGCTGATCGGCGACCGGCGGCTGGTACTGGCCGACGAGCCCACCGGCGCGCTGGACTCGGCCACCGGCGAGGCGGTGCTGGCGGTGCTGCGCGGGCGCTGCGACGCGGGCGCGGCGGCGGTCATGGTCACCCACGAGGCCAGGCACGCCGCCTGGGCGGACCGGGTGGTGTTCCTGCGCGACGGCCGACTGGTCGACGAGTCCGCCCCGCTCTCCGCCGAGTCGCTGTTCAGCGCCGCCGCGACGGACGGGACGGGCACCCTGTGAAGCTCAGCGCCTGGCGGGTGGCCCTGCGGATGGCCCGCCGCGACGCCCTGCGGGCCAAGGGCCGCAGCGCCCTGGTCATCGCCATGATCGCGATTCCGGTGGTCGGCGTGGCCGGAGCCGACATCACCTACCGCAGCACCAAGCTGACCGTCTCGCAGGCCGCCACCCGGGTGATGGGCACCGCGCAGGCGGAGATCTCGGCCGGTCAGCTCGGCTGGCGGGTCAACCAGGCGCCGAACCCGGCCGACGGCTCCGACGTCCCGTCCGACGACGGCAGCAAGCCGTCACCGACCGCGCAGGAGCAGGCCCGGGCCAAGGAGCCGCTGGCCGAGCAGCTGCGGCAGGCACTGCCGAGCGGGGTCCGACTGCTGCCGATGGGCACCGGCGCGGTGACCACCAGTACCGCGAACGGCGTGCTGGCGGCCGAGGTGCAGGCCTTCGACGCGGCCGACCCGCTGACGCACGGCATCGTGGTGCTCGACCGGGGCAGCTGGCCCACCGGGCCCGGGCAGATCGCCGCGACCACCGCCTTCCTGGCGGACTCCGGGCTGCGGGTCGGCCAGACCACCACCCCGGTCGGCACCCACCTGCCGCTGACCATCACCGCCGCGGTGGAGTTCCCGGGCAGCCTGAAGACCGACCAGCTGGTGCTGCGGCCGGAGGACCTCGACGCGGTGGACGCGGCCCAGAACCTCGGTCGCGGCGCCGAGGTGCCGACCCAGTGGCTGCTGCAGATGCCCCAGAACGCCGCCTTCACCTGGGCCGACGTGCTCCGGGCCAACCAGTGGGGCTTCACCGTCACCTCCCGCGCGGTGCTGCGGGACCCGCCGCCGTCCGGTGAGGTGATGTTTCGCGAAGACAGCCAGGGCATGCGGGCGGACCCGGTCCTGGTGGCGGTGCTCTCGACCGTGGTCGGCATGGCGCTCCTGGAGATCGTGCTGCTCGCCGGGCCGGCGTTCGCGGTCGGCGCCCGGCGCTCCCGGCGCCAGTTGGGGCTGATGGCGGCCGGGGGCGGTGACCGCGCGCACATCCGCGCGGTGGTCCTCGGCGGCGGTCTGGTGCTCGGCGGCGCCGGTGCGCTGACCGGTCTGGTGGTCGGGACGGCCGCGGTCGCCCTGGGCCGGGGCGAGCTGGAGTCGATCTCCGGATCCCGCTTCGGCAGCTTCGCGCTGCGGCCGCTGGACCTGCTCGGCATCGTGCTGGTGGGGCTGGTCACCGGGCTGCTGGCGGCCGTGGTCCCGGCGGTGCAGGCGGCCAGGCAGGACGTGGTGGCCTCGCTCACCGGCCGGGGGACGGTCAAGTCGCCGCCGAAGTGGCTCACCGCGCTCGGCGCGCTCGGCGTGGTCGGCGGCACCGCGCTGGCCCTGCTCGGCAACGGCGTCGGCCGGGCCGAGGTCTCCATCCTCGGCGGCTCGGTCCTGGCCGAGCTCGGCGTGGTCGCCTGCACCCCGTTCCTGGTGGGCCTGTTCGGCCGACTGGCCCGGCTGCTGCCGCTGGCTCCCCGGCTGGCGCTGCGCGACTCCACCCGCAACCGGAGCCGGACCGCTCCGGCGGTGGCGGCGGTGATGGCGGCGGTCGCCGGAGCGGTCGCCGTCAGCGTCTACCAGAACAGCAGCGACGCCTCCGGCCGGGCCGCCTACCAGCCGTACGGCACGGTCGGCTCGGTGCTGCTGCAGTTCGGCGGCACCGACGGCGCGACCCGGATCGCGGCGGAGAACAGCGCCGTCCAGCGCGCCGCGACCGACCTCGGCCCGCGCGGCGACCTCTACCAGCTGTACTTCCGGGGCAACTGCTTCGGGGACGGCGCCGGGCCCTGCGGCAGCGTCTCGGTGAAGACCCCGGGCTGCCCCGACACCGGGCTGGCGTCCGCCGACAGCTCCGACACGGCTCCGGTGACGCTGAGCGTGCGCTGCTCGCAGCGGGTGCTCAGCAGCGGGACGATCGACAACGAGTCGGCCCTCGCGGTCAACCCGGCCGCGCTGCCCGCGCTCGGCGTCGGCGACCCGGCCGCCGCCCGGGCCCTGGCCCAGGGGACGGTGCTGGTCAGCGACCCCGACGACATCAGCGACGGCAAGGTCACCCTTGACCTGCAACTCCAGTCCGCCCCCGAGGACAGCGACCACAACCGGCTCACGACCACCACGGTCACCCTGCCCGCGATGCTGGTCACCGCGCACCCGAGGGTGATGCCGGTGCTGATGTCGGCGACCGCCGCCGCCCAGGCCGGGCTGCGGACCGCGCCCTTCGGCTCGATCTGGGATCCCGCGCACGGCCCCGACGGCGCCGAGCAGCAGCGGATCAACGCGGCCCTGGCCCAGGTGACCGCCGGGGCCTCGGTCACGGTGGAGCACGGCTACCAGAGCAGCAGCAGCGCGATCGCGCTGGGGCTGGCCCTGGCCGCCTCGGTGGTGGCGATCGGCGCGGCGGCCATCGCCACCGGCCTGGCCGCCGCCGACTCGCAGGCGGACCTGGCCACGCTGGCGGCGGTGGGGGCCGCGCCCCGGGTGCGACGGGTGCTGTCCGGCTTCCAGTGCACGGTGATCGCGGCGATGGGCGCGGTGCTGGGCGCGGCGGCCGGGATCGTCCCGGCCTGGGCGCTGTGGCGGTACCGCAGCGCCGGTTCCGGGAGGACCTTCTTCGCCTCCTCCGTGCAGTACCGGCTGGTCACCCCGCCGGATCCGCTGGTACTGCCCTGGGGGACGCTGGCGGCGCTGGTGCTCGGGCTGCCGCTGCTGGCCTGGCTGCTGGCGGCCGGGCTCACCCGCTCGCGGCCGGTGCTCACCCGGCGCACCGCCTGACCGGGCGCCTCCGGGCCCCGCACCGTGCCCCGCCCCCCGCCGCCGTCGCGGTGCGGGGGCGGGGCACGGTGCGGGGCCGTCGGGCGTGCGAACTAGAGTCGTACCCATGACGACTTCCCCGGACAGCGTGGTCCGTGAGTTCATCGCCGAGCACCGCGCCGCTTTCCTCGACGACCTTTCCGACTGGCTGCGCATCCGCTCGGTCTCGGCCGACCCGACGCTGGCGGCGGAGGTCCGCCGCTCCGCCGAATGGCTGACCGGCGCGCTGCGCGCCACCGGCTTCCCGGTCGCGGAGGTCTGGGAGACCCCCGGCGGCGGCCTGCCGGCGGTCTTCGCCGAGTGGCCCTCGGGTGACCCGGCCGCTCCGACCGTGCTGGTCTACGGGCACCACGACGTCCAGCCCGCCGCCCGCGCGGACGGCTGGGCGACCGATCCGTTCGAGCCCACGGTGGTGGACGGTCGGCTGTACGCGCGCGGCGCGGCCGACGACAAGGGGCAGGTCTTCTTCCACACCCTGGGGGTGCGCGCGCACCTGGCGGCGACCGGCCGCAGCGCGCCCGCGGTGAACCTCAAGCTGCTGGTCGAGGGCGAGGAGGAGTCCGGCTCGCCGCACTTCGGCGCGCTGATCCGGGAGCGGGCGGAGCGGCTGGCGGCGGACGTCGTGATCATCTCCGACACCGGCATGTGGTCGGAGCGGACCCCGACCGTCTGCACCGGCATGCGCGGCCTGGTGGACTGCCAGATCGACCTCTTCGGCCCCAGCCAGGACATCCACTCGGGCTCCTTCGGCGGCGCCGTGCCCAACCCGGCCACCGAGGCGGCCCGACTGGTCGCCGCCCTGCACACGGAGGACCGGCGGGTCGCGATCCCCGGCTTCTACGACGGGGTGGTGGAGCTGACCGCGCGGGAGCGCGAGCTCTTCGCCGAACTGCCCTTCGACGAGCGGCAGTGGCTGTCCGTCGCCAAGTCCCGGGCCACCCTCGGGGAGGCGGGCTTCAGCACCCTGGAGCGGACCTGGGCCCGGCCGACGGCCGAGGTCAACGGCATCTGGGGCGGCTACACCGGTCCCGGCGGCAAGACCATCGTCCCGGCCGAGGCGCACCTGAAGCTGTCCTTCCGGCTGGTCGCCGGGCAGGAGGTGGCGAAGATCCGCGAGGCGGTGGCCGGCTGGGTCGCCGACCGGCTGCCCGAGGGCATCGGCCACGAGATCGTCTTCCCCGGCGCCACCCGGCCCTGCCTGACGCCGCTGGACCACCCGGCGCTGCAGTCCCTGGTCCGCGCCATGGGCCAGGCGTTCGGGGAGGAGATCCGGTTCACTCGCGAGGGCGGCTCCGGGCCCGCGGCCGACCTGCAGGACGTGCTGGACGCCCCGGTGCTGTTCCTGGGCATCTCCGTTCCGTCGGACGGCTGGCACTCCATCGACGAGAAGGTCGAACTTGACCTGCTGGCTAAGGGCGTGGAGACCGCCGCGTACCTCTGGGCCGACCTGGCGGACCACTGGGGAGCCCCCGGGCACCCGCTCGACCAGGCATGAACGGGCAACGATGAAGGGGGAGACGGGAACGTGATAGTGGAGTCGACAGACGAGGCAGTGACCACGGTCGGAGCGTTCGCCGGAGCGGCGCCGCTGGCCCTGGCACGGGCCGGGGTGAACCGCGCGGCGGAGCACCGGCTGGACGAGCCGTGGCTCGCCGCCGCCTGGAGCCACCCGGACACCCGGGTGGTGGTGGTCGCCGAGGCCCAGGCCTTCGTGATCGACAACGACGCGGGCAGCGAACTGGTGCTGCTCCCCAGCTTCGAGGCGCCGGACCACGGCGAGCGCTACTTCCTGGGCACGGACTCCGGCGGGGTCTCCTACTTCGCGGTCTCGCTGGACACGCTGCCCGGGCGGCTGGACGGCGACGCCCGTCCGGCCGGTCTGCGCGAGGTCGGCGGACAGCTCGGGGCGCGTGACTCGGGGCTGCTGGTGCACGCGGTGGCGCTGCAGAACTGGCACCGCTCGCACCGCTTCTGCTCGCGCTGCGGGCACCCGACCGTCCCGGCCGCCGCCGGGCACGTGCGCCGCTGCACCTCCTGCGCGCACGAGCACTACCCGCGCACCGACGCGGCGGTGATCATGCTGGTGACCGACGGCCAGGACCGGGCGCTGCTGGGCCGCCAGGCGCTGTGGCCGGAGGGGCGCTACTCGACCCTGGCCGGTTTCGTCGAGCCGGGGGAGTCGCTGGAGCAGGCGGTCGCCCGCGAGGTGGCCGAGGAGGCCGGGGTCCGGGTCGACCTGGGCACGGTGGCCTACGTCGCCAGCCAGCCCTGGCCCTTCCCGGCCAGCCTGATGCTGGGCTTCATGGCCAGGGCCGACGAGCGGGACGGCGGCACCGAGATCACCGTCGACGGCGAGGAGCTGTCCGAGGCCGCCTGGTTCAGCCGGGAGCAGCTGGCCGAGGGCATGGCCAACGGGACGGTGCTGCCGCCGTCCGGGATCTCCATCGCCCGCAGGCTGGTGGAGATCTGGTACGGCGGTCCGCTGCCGGAGTCCGCCCGCTGGTAGCGGCGGGACGGCCACCGGCCCGGTCGGTTCGGCCCCGCAGGGCGCGCGGATTCATCCGCGCGCCCTGCCTGCACCTCACCTCCTGTGTTCACCCGAAGGGCGGACGGGATCGGCCGCGCCGAGGGGCTTCGCCCGGCCCGCCCGGTCCGGCCGACCCGGGGCCGGTGCGGCCGGGGCCGGTGGTGTGCGCTGGTCCGGCGTTGCTCCATCCGGGGCATAGTTCTGGATAGCACGCAAGTGGTGGGAATGGTTGGCGTTGTGCCAATCTTGACTTATGTTGGCTGCTCTCTCTGCTGGAGCGCGGGTGAAATGGCTACATTCGCTGGGTGAACATTTCTCGTGGCCCGGGACAGGCCCCCAAATACCAGCGGCTGGCTGCGGATCTACGGCGTCGGATCATGGCCGGGGAGTGGCAGAGCGGCGAGCCGCTGCCGGTCGAAAGCGAACTCGAAAACCAGTACGGCGTAGCTCGTAATACTGTCCGACTGGCAGTTGATGTGCTGGTCAATGAGGGGCTGCTGATCCGGGTCCAGGGAAAGGGCACCTATCTCAAGGACCACCCGATCCTCGATCACCACGCATATCGCTCCGCCCCGGACAGCGGTTCAGCCACTCCGCTCACCCCGCCCTCGGCGGCATATGCCGAAGAGGCCGAACGGGCGGGGCGGAAATTGTCCGCCGACTTCCAGATGCTGATCGTCAGGGCGACCGCGGACATCACCGACCGGCTGCGGATCAAGGCGGGGGAGGCGGTGGTGCTGCGCCGGGTGCTGCGGCACATGGACGGCGAGCCCTGGTCCATCGAGGAGAGCCACTACCCGGTCGCGCTCGCCGCCGGTACCGCGCTGATGGACCCGGACTCGATCACCGGCGGCGACGAGGTCGCCCTCGGCCGGGCCGGGCACGTGGAGATCGGCTGCGTGGACGAGCTCGCCGCCCGGATGCCGAACCCGGAGGAGGCCCAGTGGTTCCAGGCCGGGCCCGGAGTCCCGCTGCTGGTGCAGCTGCGCACCGGCTTCACCGAGGCGGGCCCGATCCGGGTCACCGAGACCCGCTACTGCGCCGACCGCAACCGCCTGGTGTACGCCCTGGGTCGGCGCACCGGGGAGTGAGCGGCGGGGCCGACCGGGGCCGGGCACGGGAACGGCGGACCCCCGGCCGCTGCCGGGGGTCCGCCGCCGCGCACCGTGCCGAGCCGGGTCAGACCCCGGCGGCCTGCTTGACCTGGGCCAGGCTGGGGTTGGTCATCACCACCCGCTCGCCGCCGACGGGCACCACCAGCACCGTTGGGACGACCTGGTTGCCGTTGTTGACCTGCTCCACGAAGTCGGCGGACGCCGGGTCGAGCTCGATGTTGATCTCGGTGTAGCCGATACCCTCGCGGTCCAGCTGCTTCTTGAGTCGGTTGCAGTAGCCGCACCAGGTGGTGCTGTACATCGTGATCTCGGCGGACATCGGGTTCGCTCCTTCTTGGATCGACTGGCGAGCACTCGTGGAACGCCCGGGCCTGGGGGAACATTCCGGCGCCGGACCGGGCCGCCGCATATGAGCACACCGGGCCTGTGGACAACCCGGGGCCCGCGGTCCGCGCGGCTTGAGAGGATGGACCCATGCAGGTTCAGCTCCCGGGCGCGCAGCCCTTCCCCAGTGACGGCCCCCACCAGGGGGACACCGGCGCCGACGCCGTGCTCGCCGGGCTCGACCCGGAGCAGCGGGCCGTCGCCACGGCCCTGGACGGCCCGGTGTGCGTGCTCGCGGGCGCCGGGACGGGGAAGACCAGGGCGATCACCCACCGCATCGCCTACGGGGTGCGCAGCGGCGTGATGCAGCCGCAGCGGGTGCTCGCGGTCACCTTCACCGCCCGCGCGGCGGGGGAGATGCGCGGGCGGCTGCGCGAGCTCGGCGCGGAGGGGGTCCAGGCCCGGACCTTCCACTCGGCCGCGCTGCGCCAGCTCCAGTTCTTCTGGCCCCGGGTCGTCGGCGGCGAGCTGCCGCGGCTGGTGGAACGCAAGGTGCAACTGGTCGCCGAGGCCGCCGCGCGCTGCCGACTGCGGCTGGAGCGGACCGAGCTGCGCGACCTGACCAGCGAGATCGAGTGGGCCAAGGTCACCCAGACCGTCCCCGAGGACTACCCGGTGGCGCTGCGCCGGGCGGGCCGGGAGGCCCCGCGCGACCCGGCCGAGGTCCGCCAGGTCTACAAGGTCTACGAGGAGCTGAAGCGGGACTGCGGCGTCATCGACTTCGAGGACGTGCTGCTGCTCACGGTCGGCGTGCTGGAGGACCGGGCCGACGCCGCCGAGCAGGTCAGGGCGCAGTACCAGCACTTCGTGGTGGACGAGTACCAGGACGTCTCGCCGCTCCAGCAGCGGCTGCTCGACCTCTGGCTCGGCCCGCGCTCCAGCCTGTGCGTGGTCGGCGACGCCAGCCAGACGATCTACTCCTTCACCGGCGCGACCCCGTCGTACCTGCTGGACTTCCGGCTGAAGCACCCCGACGCCACGGTGGTGAAGCTGGTCCGCGACTACCGCTCCACCCCGCAGGTGGTGCACCTGGCCAACGGGCTGCTGGCGCAGGCGCGCGGGCAGGCCGCCGCGCACCGGCTGGAGCTGGTCTCCCAGCGCGGACCCGGCCCGGAGCCGGTCTACGCCGAGTACCCGGACGAACCGGCCGAGGCCGAGGGCACCGCCAAGCGGATCGCCGCGCTGATGGAGTCCGGCGTCCGGGCCAGTGAGATCGCGGTGCTGTTCCGGGTCAACGGCCAGTCGGCGGTCTACGAGCAGGCGCTGGCGGACGTCGGGATCGCGTACCAGCTGCGCGGGGCGGAGCGCTTCTTCGAGCGCCCGGAGGTGCGCGAGGCGGGGATGCTGCTGCGCGGGGCGGCGCGCGGCAGCAGCGACCCGATGCTCGACGGCGCGCGCGAGGCGCTGGCCGACCAGGTCCGCGCGGTGCTCTCGACCCGGGGCTTCACCGAGCGGCCCCCGGCCGGGTCCGGTGCGGTGCGCGAGCGCTGGGAGTCCCTGTCCGCGCTGGTGCGGCTGGCCGAGGAGTTCGAGGCGGCCCGTCGGTCGGCCGGGCTGACCACCGACCTGACCGGCTACGTGGCCGAGTTGGACGCCCGCGCGGCGGCCCAGCACGCCCCGGCGGTCGAGGGCGTCACCCTCGCCTCGCTGCACTCCGCCAAGGGGCTGGAGTGGGACGCGGTGTACCTGGTCGGCCTGACCGAGGGGATGGTCCCGATCACGTACGCCAAGACCGACGAGCAGATCGAGGAGGAGCGGCGGCTGCTCTACGTCGGGGTGACCCGTGCGCGGGCGCACCTCTCGCTCTCCTGGGCGCTGGCGCGCTCGCCGGGCGGCAGGGCCGGGCGGCAGCCGTCGCGCTTCCTGGACGGGCTGCGGCCCGGCTCCCCGGCGCTGCGCGCCGCGCGCGCCGGGGGCCGGGGCGCTCCGCCGGTCGAGGGGGTGCGCCGGGCCGCCCGCTCGCCGCTGAAGTGCCGGGTCTGCGGGCGGGTGCTGACCGAGGCGGTCGAGCGGAAGCTGCGCCGCTGCGAGGGCTGTCCCTCGGAGCTGGACGAGGCGCTGTACGGGCGGCTCCGGGACTGGCGGGCCGAGCAGGCACGGGAGCAGGGCCTGCCCGCGTACTGCGTCTTCACCGACGCCACCCTGGTCGCCATCGCGGAGGACGCCCCGGGCTCGATCGGCGGCCTGTCCAAAATCGCCGGTGTGGGCCGAGCGAAGCTGGACAAGTACGGGGCGGCCGTGCTGTCGTTGTG
This sequence comes from Streptacidiphilus sp. P02-A3a, assembly GCF_014084105.1. Classification (GTDB taxonomy): domain Bacteria; phylum Actinomycetota; class Actinomycetes; order Streptomycetales; family Streptomycetaceae; genus Streptacidiphilus. The sequence continues at coordinate 1,193,693 of NZ_CP048289.1, forward strand.
TGCGGGGCGGTCTCCGGAGGCCGAAACCGGGCTCGTCCCGGGGGCGGATCCGGGGGACATCCCGGACCTCTGGGACGAGTAGCGACACCCTGCGGAAGTCCCCGGGAAAATAGTTTGCATCGGGAGTCCGGAGCGCACTAGCGTGCCGGAGGCGGTCAAGGAAACGAGACCGTCGGCCCCGTCGGGTCACTCCTGACGCGGGCGCAACACCCTGCCTGATCCGCATCACCAGTATCACCGCTTGAGACAACTGACCATCAGAAGGACTCGGCCCGCCGAGTCCCGAGCACGCCGGAAGGAGGCGGACATTGTGAAGACGACCATGATCAAAACGATTGGCCTGACCGGCTCTGCCGCCACCCGTCCCGGCGCGTCCGCTGTCGTCCTGCCCGTTTCCGGGCTGGTCGGCCGCCATGGCTTCGGTGGTTTCGATGGCAGTGATCTGGCCGTTGCCGATCTGTCCCTTGCCGGTGGTGGCAGCCTCGCCGCGATTCGCGACGAGCGACCGATGTCGGCATCTGTAGCAGCAGCGGCAGCCAATCTGGGCTTCGGCTATGCGGCAGCAGGTGCCGGAAACCACCGGGCGGGCACGAAGCAGTCGGAGCAGCAGCACACGATGTGGGCCTTCCGCGGGCCTGGACCCTGGAAACAACCAACCTGATCCAGCATCAGGTCGGCATCCAGGGCCGCGGAATCCCACTCGGGATCCGCGGCCCTTCTGTTTTCTGGGGCATCGCCCCAGGCAGCGCCGGACCACGCACAACAAGACCAGCCACAGCTCAGCGACCAGCAGACAAGAGGACCAACGTGTCGACCGTGATCAGCCCACTCGCCCCGTCCACCCCGTACGTACCGCCCCTTGACCAAGCACACCCTCCGGAGGTTTCCCTCATGCAGATCACCGCGTTCGACGAGGTCGAGAGCCTTGGCGCGCCCATCCCGTGTCGCTCGCTCGACCCGGAGGTCTTCTTCGCGGAGACCCCCGCCGACGTGGAGTACGCGAAGTCCCTCTGCGGCACCTGCCCGGTGAAGGACGCCTGTCTGCAGGGCGCCCAGGAGCGCCGCGAGCCCTGGGGGGTCTGGGGCGGCGAGCTGTTCGTCCAGGGGGTCGTGGTGGCCCGCAAGCGGCCGCGTGGCCGTCCCCGCAAGAACGAGGTCGTCGCGTGAACCCGCGCGTCACCGCCGCCAACACGCTGCGCAGGTCCGTGCGGGAAGCCACCGCCAAGAGCGACCACGCCGCGCGTCTCGCCCACGACCCGTCCCTCGATCCGACATCCGACAAGCAGGCAGAAATGTTCCAGCTCTCCAGCACCACGGCGGAAGCGCGTCGCACCGCCGCCCACACCAGCACCCAGACCCGGAGGCACCACATGCAACTCATGCCCGAAGCCCTGGCGCGTGTCCATACGCAACAGCGCCTGCAGGAGGCCGAGCACGAACGGCTCCTGCGCGCCTTCCAGCTCAAGCGGCGCGCCGAGCGGGCGTCCCTGCGGGCGCGGCGGGCCATCGCCAGCGCCCTCATGCAGTAAGCGGTCCCAGGCACGGCTGTCAGTCGGCAGCCAGTCCGGCAGTCAATCCGGCAGTCAGTTCACCAGTCAGTTCGGCAGTCATCTTCGCGGCAGGCCCGGAGCGATCAGCGCTCCGGGCCTGCGGGCTGTCCGGGGCCGGTCGGGCCCCGGCTCAGACCTCGGCCAGGACGTCGGTGTCGGCGCCGTCGTCCGGGGAGTTGTCCTCGGCGAAGCCGGGCAGCCACTCCAGCAGCTCGCCGCGCAGCGCCGCGTGCGCGTCCAGCTGGCTGAGCACACCGATGGTGCTCAGGGTGACCCGGTGTATCAGCAGGTAGGCCGGCGGCAGGTTCAGCTGTCGGCCCAGGTTGTAGGCGGGCGAGCGCGGGTCACCGATGCGGGCCGCCTGCGCGCGCATCCAGGCCCGGGTGAAGTGGAACTCGTCCACCGCGGCCGGTTCGATGATCGGCAGCAGGTAGTCCAGCACGGCGTCCGGATCCAGCGTGATGGTGGGCTTGACGAAGCCCTCCTGGGACAGCATCTCCAGCACCCCGGAGGCGTTTCCGGCCAGGGCCATCCGCAGGGCGGAGCCCACCGGCAGCGGCAGCCCCTCGGGGAGCCGGTCCACGGTGCCGAAGTCCAGCACGCCGAGCCGCCAGTGCTCGGCCGGTCCGTCGTCCACCAGCAGCCGGAAGTTCCCCGGGTGCGGGTCGGCGTGCAGCAGCCCGGTGCGGGCCGGACCGGCGAACAGGAAGCGGGCCAGCAGCTGACCGGCGCGGTCGCGCTGCTCGCGGCTGCCGCGCGCGATCACCTCGGACAGCGGCACCCCCTCCATCCACTCGGTGACCAGCACCTGGTCGCCCTGGGCGACCACGCCCGGGACGGAGATGTCCGGGTCGTCGGTGAACTCGGCGGCGTGGATCCGCTGGGACTCTGCCTCCAGGGCGTAGTCGAGCTCCTCGGTGACCCGGTTGCGCAGCTCGCTGATCAGCGGCTTCACATCGAGGCCGGGGATCAGCGGCCCGATCAGCCGGGCCACCCGGCCGAGCTGGGTGAGGTCGGAGAGCAGCGCGTCGCCCGCGCCCGGGTACTGCACCTTGACCGCGACCTCGCGGCCGTCGTGCCAGACCGCGTGGTGGACCTGGCCGATCGAGGCGGCGGCGGCCGGACGGTCCTCGAACTCGCGGAAGAGCTCCCGCCAGTCGTTGCCCAGCCGCTCCGCGAGCACCGCGTGCACGGAGGCGGCGGGCATCGGCGGGGCGGCCTCCTGGAGCTTGGTGAGCGCCGCCCGGTAGGGCCCGGCGACCTCCTCCGGCAGCGCGGCCTCGAACACCGACAGGGCCTGGCCGAACTTCATCGCCCCGCCCTTCAGCTCACCGAGGACCTTGAACAGCTGGTCAGCGGTGCGCTGCTGCATCTCGGCGGCCACCACGTCGGCCGGGCGGCCGCCCATTCGCTTGCCGAAGCCGAGCGTGGCCCGGCCGGCGAACCCCAGGGGCAGGGCCGCGAGCTTGGCTGTGCGGGTCACAGCCTTCCGTGGAAGATCGCTCACGCTTGCCTCCCTGTCGACGAGTCACGCACTGCCATCATTGTCCCCCCAGTTGCCGGTGGGACCGGCGGCCCAGCAGCAGCCGCAGTCCGGATGCGGGTCCAGGCACCGGCGCCGCATCGAGCCGTCCACCATGGAGACCTCGACCCATGCGCCCAGGCTAGGGGGTGAACCCCCGTCCAGGTAGATCAGGCCGTGCAGGGCCGCGAGCCCGGCCACGGTGGTCGCCAGCGCGGTGTCGCAGGCGGGGACCGCCGACGGGCGACCGGAGCAGTGCTGGGCCAGCAGCACCGGCCAGGCCGGATCCTCGTCGGCGCGGCGCAGCGACAGGCAGTGTGAGCAAGGAGACAGTCCGGGCAGGACGAACGGGCCGACGCTGCCCAGGGTCTCGACCACCCCCGCGTACAGGTGCGGGGTGCCGGTGCGCAGTAGTTCCCGGGCGGTGGCCGGGTCGGGCAGCAGCCCGGCGGCGTCCCCGCGCGGGGCCAGCACCACCAGGTCGGGCGGGCGCCGGGTGGTGGCCCGGTCGTCCGGGCGGTCCGGGGCGCAGCGGCGCACCGCCGTCCGGGCCGCCGCCGCGCGCGGCCTGCCGATGGCCTCGGGCGGCAGGCCGCAGGGCGCGCAGTCCTGCTCCACTACCCGCCCGCCGTCGACCACCCGGACCTGGCCCACCCCGGCGGCGGCCAGGACCCGGGCCACCGCGGCGCCGACCCGGCCCGCGCCGCGTACCTCCACCCGGGCCCGCCGCCGGGCCAGCAGCAGCGCCGGTGCGGCCCCGGGACCGGGCCGGGCCAGCGACAGCGCCGCCAGGTCGGGGGCCAGCCGGGCGCGTTCCGGCGGCGGCAGGTCCAGCAGCGGCCGGTGCGCCTCGGTGTCGTCCAGCACGTCCGAGGCGCGCAACTGCTCCAGCAGGCGCCGCACCCGGTCCGGGGCCACCCCGAGCCCGGCCGCGGCGGCGGTCAGCGCGGGGAGCTCGCGGCTGCCGTCGAGCAGGTCGAGGAAGGCGGCGTCGGCCGGAGTGGCCGATTCCAGTACCGCGGTGTGCGCCGGGCCGACGCCGAACTGGAGCGTGGTGCGGTCGCGCCAGGCCCGGCGCAGGGCGGGTTTCAGACAAGGACGCATGGCTGCTCCTCCCGAACGGGCGGCTGACGGCTGCTCTCGGGGGCCCTGGACCCAGAGCCCCCGACATCGAGGATGCCCCGGAGCCGCGTGGGATGCGCAAAGTTATCCACAGGCTGGGGATAATGGTCCGATCATCTGATTCCGATTCATCGGGCTATGCCATGGAATCGCCTGATCTGCTGACCCGGCAGTCCCGGGCGCCCCAAGCGTTCACTATAAATCAGCCACGAAGGCGGGACTTCTGTCGGCCCCAACAGGTAACGTCTGGCGGGTGGCAGCCGGACCGGATTCCCGTCCTCCTGCGCCGCGTCGGCGTGTTCCGGCCGCTTCCGGGGACGGCTGCGCGGTGCAGCCCGTCGAGGTGCGCCGCAGTGCCCGTCGCAGCCGCACCGTCTCCGCCTACCGCGACGGCGACCGGACGGTGGTGCTGATCCCGGAGCGGATGTCCGCCGCCGAGGAGAAGCGCTGGGTCGCGCTGATGCTGGACAAGCTCGCCGCGCAGGAGAGCCGACAGATCCTCGGCGACGACGCCCTGGCCGCGCGCGCGGCCGAGCTCTCGGCGCGCTACCTGGACGGCGCGGCCGTGCCCAACAGCGTCCGCTGGGTCACCAACCAGAACACCCGCTGGGGCTCCTGCACCCCCGCCGAGGGCACCATCCGGCTCTCGCACCGGCTGCAGGGCATGCCCGAGTTCGTCGTGGACTACGTGCTGCTGCACGAACTGGCCCACCTGCTGGTGGCCGACCACGGGCGGCGCTTCTGGGCGCTGCTCGACGCCTATCCGCGCACCGAGCGGGCGCGCGGCTACCTGGAGGGCGTGGCCGGGGCGGCCCGGCTGCCGCACATCCCGGGCCCGCGCGCGGCCGAGGGCGGCGACGGCGGGACCGGGACGGAGCAGGCCGCGCGGCCGACCGGCTGACCGGTCGGCCGCGCCACGGCCGACCCGCCGGGGATCAGCCCAGCAGCGTCCGGGCCAGGGCGGTCAGCTCGCGGACCGACTGGTCGGTGCGCTCGGGCAGCTCGTCGAAGCCGAACCAGCGCAGGTCCAGCGACTCCTCGCTGATGCTCGCCACCGCCCCCGCCGGGGCGGTGACCAGGTACTGGACGTCCAGATGGGTGTTCTCCGGCTGGTCCCTGCCCGCGCACCGGACCGCGTGCCGGTCCAGCTTCACCGGCGCCGGGGTGCCCGCGACCGGGAACAGCTCCAGCCCGGTGATGCCGGACTCCTCGGTGGCCTCGCGCAGCGCGGCGGCTGCCAGGTCGGTGTCCTCCGGCTCGCAGTGGCCGCCCAGTTGCAGCCACCGGCCGACCTTGGGATGCAGCGTCAGCAGCACCCGCCGCCCCTCGGCGTCCACCACCAGCGCGCTGGCGGTGATGTGCGCCGGGTGGCAGGAGCGCCAGACGCCGTCCGGACGGTCCCGCAGGTGGTCCAGGTAGTCGCGGCGGAGCAGGTCCTGGTCCGGGTCCGGGGCGGTCCAGCCGCCCAGCGTGCGGACGGCGTCCTGGTGCAGCAGGCTCACGCCCGGCCCTCCCCGTCGTCGTCGCCCTTGCCGTCACCGTCACCGTCGCCGGACTCCTTGGAGTCCTGACCGTCCTTCGGGTCCTTCGGGTCCTTCGGGTCCTTCGCGTCCTCGACGGCGGCCTCGGCGGCCCGGCCGAGCATCTCGTCCAGCTTGGAGAAGTCGATGCCCTCGCTGAGCTCGTCACCGCCGGCCCCGGTCGCGCCGTGGACGAAGCCGTCCGGGTCGTCCAGGTCCTTGGCGGTCGGCAGCAGGTCCGGGTGCGCCCACAGGGCGTCCCGGCCGTCGCTGCCCCGGGCGTCGGCCAGCGAGGCCCACAGCCGGGAGGCGTCGCGCAGGCGGCGGGGCCGCAGCTCCAGGCCGACCAGGGTGGCGAAGGTCTGCTCCGCCGGTCCGCCGGTGGCCCGGCGGCGGCGCAGGGTCTCCCGCAGCGCCGCCGCGTGCGGCAGGTGCGGTGCGGCGGCGGCGTGGACCACCGCGTCCACCCAGCCCTCGACCAGCGCCAGCGCGGTCTCCAGACGGGCCAGTGCGATCTTCTGCTCGGGGGTGTCCTCGGGCTCGAACAGACCGCCGGTCATGGCCTCCTGCAGGGCCTCCGGGTTGGTCGGGTCGATCTGGCCGACCAGGTCCTCCAGCCGCGAGGCGTCCACGGTGATGCCCCTGGCGTACGCCTCGACCGCGCCCAGCAGGTGCTGCCGCAGCCACGGCACATGGACGAACAGCCGCTGGTGCGCCGCCTCGCGCAGGGCCAGGTACAGCTGCACCTCGGAGGCCGGGACGGACAGGCCCTCGCCCAGGGCCTCGATGTTCTGCGGCAGCAGCGCGGCCTTCCCGGCCGGGCCGAGCGGCAGCCCGATGTCGGTGGCGCCCAGCACCTCGGCGGCCAGCGCGCCCAGCGCGGTGCCGATCTGCGAGCCGAACATGGCCCCGCCCATGCTGCGCATCACGCCCAGCAGCGGGCCCGCCATGGCCTGCATCTCCTCCGGGACGACCCCGCCCATGGCGGTGGCGACCCGCTCGGCCACCGGGTCCACCAGCTCCTTCCAGACCGGCAGGGTGGCCTCGATCCACTCCGCGCGGCTCCAGGCGACGGCGCTGCTCGCGCCGACCGGCAGCGAGGTGGCGGAATCCAGCCACAGCTCGGCGAGTCGGATCGCCTCGGAGACCGAGGCCCGCTCGGACTCACCTACCGAACGGTCCTTCGAGCCGTCCTCGGCGCCCTGGACCACCGCCTGCCGGGCCAGGTTCTTGGCCAGCTCCCAGTTCACCGGGCCGCCGTCGAAGGAGAGCATCTGGCCCAGCTGCTGGAAGGCCGCCCCGATGTCGCCCGGGTTCATCGCGCCGAACAGGCCTTCGAGCGGGTTGCCGGAGCCGCCGCCGGGCAGGCCGGGGAAGCCGAAGCCGAAGGGGTTGCCGGGACCGCCCGAGCCCGCACCGCCCGAGCCCGCACCGCCCGAGCCCGAGCCGCCGCCGGAGCCCGAGCCGCCGGAACCCGAGCCGCCGGAACCCGAACCCGAGCCGCTGCCGGAACCAGAGCCGGAATCGGAACCAGAGCCGGAACCGGAACCCGAACCCGAGCCGGATTGGCCGCGCGACTTGCGGTCCTCGGGCTCCTCGGGGGGAAGGCCGAAGCCGAAGGGGATGTCGCTCACGAGTTGCCTCGATCTCGTCGGCCGTCGCGGAGGATGGTGTGCGGCGGGCAGGGGCGGCCGGTCCAAGGCCGAGGCGGGTGCGCGGTACGGTCGGTTTCCGGTCGCTGCCGGTCGCCCCCGTGCCGGGTGCACCGCCATGCCCTCGCCTCGGGCAGGATGGTCCGTACGTGACACTGACGTACGCATCAAAACTAACCGTGGAGGAGAGCCGGTGAGTTCCCCACCTTCGCACGTTCGCTCTGGGCTGACCGCTGAACCGGGCGGTCCGGACGGTCCGGAGAGTGCGCCGGAGGCGGCGGAGGCGGTCTCGCCCGGCCCCGCGTACGCCGGACCGCCGCTCGTGGTGGCCGTCACCGGCGCGGCCTCGGGTGTCGGCGAGCGGCTCACAGCCCGCCTCGCCGCCGCGCCGGGAGTGCGCCGGGTACTCGCCATCGACGAGCGCCGGGGCGCGGTCACCGGCGTGCAGTGGCGCGTGCTGGACGTCCGCGACCCGGCCGTGGCCGAGCGGCTGGCGGGCGTGGACGTGGTCGTGCACCTGGCGCTGGACCTGGGCATGTCCACCGATCCCAAGGCCCGCAGCGCCTTCAACGTGCGCGGCACCCAGACCGTGCTCACCGCCGCCGCCGCGGCCGGGGTGCACCGGGTGGTGCTCTGCACCTCGGCCATGGTCTACGGCGCGCTGGCCGACAACGACGTGCCGCTGGCCGAGGACGCGCCGCTGCGGGCCACCGAGGAGGCCACCCTCGTCGGCGACCTGCTGGAGATCGAACGGCTGGCGCAGCGGGCCCCGAACGCCCACCCCGGCCTCTCGGTGACCGTGCTGCGCCCAGCGGTGGTGGTCGGCCCCGGCGTGGACACCGTGCTCACCCGGCACTTCGAGGCGCCGAGACTGCTGGTGGTGGCCGGGTCCCGGCCCTGCTGGCAGTTCTGCCACGTGGACGACCTGGCGGCGGCGCTGGAGTACGCGGCGCTGGGCCTGGTCGAGGGTGAGGTGACGGTCGGCTGCGACGGCTGGCTGGAGCAGGAGGAGGTGGAGGAGCTCACCGGCATCCGCCGGATGGAGCTCCCGGCCTCGCTCGCCCTGGGCACCGCCGCCCGGCTGCACCGGCTGGGGCTGACCCCGGCTCCGGCCGGGGACCTCGCGTACACGATGTACCCGTGGGTGGTCTCCGGAAGCCGGCTGCACGAGGCGGGCTGGCGTCCGCTGCACACCAACGAGCAGGCGCTGGGCGAGCTGCTGGAGCAGGTCTCCGGCAACCACGCGGTGGCCGGGCGCAGGCTGGGCGGCAAGGACGCGGCGACCACGCTCGGCGCGGCCGGGGCGACGGTGGCGCTGGTCGGCACGGCGGCGCTGGTGCGCCGGGCCCGCAAGCGGCGGCGGATGTGACCTCGGCGTGAGGGGCGGCGATCGAGAGTGGAATGTGATGTCCGCGATGCGGAAAAATCTGTCCAATCGGTCGGCGGGTCGGTCATCATGGGAGGCATGAACGACGTCGCCGACCCGATCCGCCTGCTCGCCGTGCGCGAGACCCCGCTCTCGCTGGACGAGGTGCACGCCGCCGTCGGCGACACCTCGGCCGGGGGCACCGTGGTCTTCGTCGGCACGGTACGCGACCACGACGGCGGCAAGGACGTCACGGCTCTGGAGTACAGCGCCCACCCCAGCGCCGAGCTGGAGCTGCGCCGGGTCGCCGAGAAGGTCCTGGCCGACTTCCCGGTACTGGCGCTGGCCGCCGTGCACCGGGTGGGCGCGCTCTCGGTCACCGACGCCGCCGTGATCGTCGCGGTGTCCTGCGCGCACCGGGGCGAGGCCTTCGAGGCCTGCCGCCGACTGATCGACGACATCAAGCACACCGTGCCGATCTGGAAGTACCAGCGCTTCGCCGACGGAACCGAGGAGTGGGTGTCCGCCTGCTGAGCGGCGGGTCACCCGTGTGCCGGGCTGCGCCGGGGGAGTGCCCGGGCGGTACGGGCCGTTACCCGATCGGTCCCCAGGTCGTTGTGCCGACCAGCCGTTAGTCTGCTGATAGTCACGACGAGCTGGGAGTACGGCATGAGTGCACTCGCCTGGTGGATCTTCCCCGTAGTCGCCGGACTGCTCGCCTGGCTGTGGGTGCTCTGGTCCCGCAGGCCCCGGTCCACCGCCGACAGCGACTCGCTCGCGGGCTACCAGCGCTTTCGCGAGGCGATGGAGCGGGACGCCGGGGAGCGGGGCTAGCCCCCGCCGGGCCGCCCCGGGCGGCTCACGTCCCGGTACTCCGGTTGGTACTCCGGCGGGCGCGCAAGGGATCACGTCCCGTACTGTCGTGGCATGCCACGCCGCTCCGCGACGATGCTCGCCTCCACGATGCTGCTGATAGCGATCTTCTGCGCAGCAGTGCTGATCAAGGTGCCCTACTCCGAGATGAGTCCCGGGCCCACCTACAACACCCTGGGCAGCCAGGGCGGCCAGCAGGTGATCACGATCAGCGGCCACCGGACGTACCCGACCAGCGGCAACCTCAACATGGTCACGGTCGAGGTCACCAACGCCGACTACCGGATGAACCTGGTCGAGGCGATCTCCGGCTGGCTCCAGCACGCGGTGGCGGTCGTGCCCAGCAACACCCTGTACCCCAGCGGGCAGACCGAGCAGCAGTCCGAGCAGCAGAACGCGGAGGAGTTCACCGCCTCCCAGGACAGCGCCAAGACCGCCGCCCTCAAGGACCTGGGCTACCCGGTCGGCAGCGAGGTCGTGGTCTCGGCGGTGGTCGAGGGCAGCCCCTCGGTGGGCAAGCTCCACGCCGGGGACGTGATCGTGGCGGTGGATGGCACCAAGGTGACCGACCCGAGCCAGGTGGCGCCGCTGGTGACCAAGCACCAGCCCGGCCAGAACGTGGTCTTCACGGTGGTCCCGCCCGGCAAGGGCGCGGGCGACACCCAGCAGGTCACCGTCACCACCGGGAAGAACCCGCAGACCGGCAAGGCCTACGTCGGCATCCAGCCGGACGTCGAGCACACCTTCCCGTTCAACATCAACATCAACCTGGGCGATGTCGGCGGCCCCAGCGCCGGGCTGATGTTCTCGCTCGGGATCATCGACAAGCTCCAGCCGACCAACCTCACCGACGGCAAGTTCGTGGCCGGGACCGGGACCATCGACGACAACGGCATCGTCGGCCCGATCGGCGGTATCTCGATGAAGATGATCGCGGCACGGAACGCCGGGGCGCAGTACTTCTTCACCCCGACGGACAACTGCGCGGAGGCCGCCTCGGCCACCCCGTCCGGACTGCGGCTGATCAAGGTGGACACCCTGGCCGGCGCGCTCGACGACCTCGCCGACATCCGCTCCGGCGACCTGTCGGCGCTGCCCGGCTGCGGGAAGTAGCGCCGACCGGCCGCGCGGCTCACTCCTCGAAGGTGGTGAGCAGCGCCTCGGCCAGCCCCGGGACCAGCGCGGGGCCGGTCAGCACCTCGCGGGCGGAGTCCTTCTCGCGCAGCCGCAGCGCGGTCTCGCGGGTGCCGTCCCGCAGCACGGCCACGGTCATCCGGACCTCCTGCCGGTCCGGGTGCCGGGCCACCCACGCGGTCAGCTCCTTCTCGGAGAGGCCCGTCGGCAGCTTCGCCTCGGCGGTCGGCGGCAGCATCAGCCGCTCCACCACCAGTGCGCAGCCCGCCACCGCGTCCGGCCAGGCGACGGTGCCGAGGAACTGGTCCAGGGCCTGACCGGACGGCAGTTCGTCCTGCTCGATCGGGGTGAGCTGGCCCTCCGGGCCCGGCTCCAGGCCCAGCTGGCGGGCGATGCCCGGCTCGTTCTTCAGCAGCGCGGCCGTGTCGACCAGGGCGAACAGGCGGGCGGGCTGGTCCCAGCCGAGTCCGGCGGCGTACTCGTCGAGTTCGAGCACGGCGCGGGTGATCGGGCGGGCGGCGGGAGGCAGGGCCTCGGCGGCGGTGTCGGACATGCCTCCATCCTCACATGCCACCCGGCGTCGGCCGAGCCCCGCCCGGGCCGCCGGGAGCCCGCCTGGTGCGGGCCGCTGACCTGCGCATGCTATGGTTGCAACACAACGACGCGGGGTGGAGCAGCTCGGTAGCTCGCTGGGCTCATAACCCAGAGGTCGCAGGTTCAAATCCTGTCCCCGCTACTCGCAGTCGGAAGGCCCGGTGCATCAGCACCGGGCCTTCCGTGCGTCCGGGATCGGGTGGCGTCCGGGGGCCGGGTGGTCGCGCGGCCCGGCGGCCCGGCGGGGGTGCGCTCGGGGCAATGGATTTGCGCTGGTCATCCCGGCCACGCTACGGTTACACCACAACGACGCGGGGTGGAGCAGCTCGGTAGCTCGCTGGGCTCATAACCCAGAGGTCGCAGGTTCAAATCCTGTCCCCGCTACTCGCAGTCGGAAGGCCCGGTGCATCTGCACCGGGCCTTCCGCTTGTCCGCAGTCCGGCTGGTGTGGGGATCGGATCTTTTGGTTGTCACTTCAATCGCCCGTTCCGGTAGTGAATCTGACGGAACGTCTAACCTGCTTCCCAGCAGGGAAGACGGGCTCGTGAGGCGGCTGCCGTCCCCGTGGCGGCGTCAGAAGCCAGGCCGGGTGGCCGCGTTGCGAGGTTGATGTGTCGCGAAATCGACAAAGCGCTGAAGTAACCTCTACCACTGGGGTATACCAGGAGTACGCGGGTTGCGGGTGGTGCGACGATGAGCCCCATGGGGGACGGTGCGAGGCCGGAAAGCGGCTATGAGCTCCGGTGCGTGCCAGGGATGCCCAGGGACCCGGCGGACGCAGGAGCCGACATGTCGATGATCTCGGGAGCAGGGCCAGGAGTCGGACGCGACGACCCGCAGCGGGCGGGCCGGCTGCCGCTGCAGCGTGCCCGCACGGGCCAGGCGGACGACGCCGACGTCGACGTCACGGTCGAGATGAGTGCCGAGGAGAAGGCCCGCTACGCCGCCGCGCTGGGCGAGTTCGGCGGCCCCGGGGCCGACCGCGAGGACGAGCCGGAGCACTTCGACGAGCCGGAGCACTTCGAGGAGTCCGAGTACGCCGACGGCTCGGAGCCGGACGCCCGGCCGCAGCCGGCCGCGACTCCGGGCCGCTTCGCCCGGGTCGAGCGCCAGGAGCGGCCGGACCACCCGGGCGCCGAGCCGGGCCGGGAGCCCGCCTGGGCGGGCCGTGAGGACGCCGACGGCGAGCCAGACGAGGAGAGCGACGCACCCCGGTTCCGGACCTTCGAGTCCGCCCTGGCCGCCCGCGAGCAGGCCGCGCTGGAGGCCCGCTGCCGGGCCGCCGCCGAGGAGGACCCGCAGGCCGCCAGCCTGCTCGGCTCGCTGCTGCTGCGCCGGGGCGACCTGGACGAGGCGGAGGTCCACCTGCGCCGCGCCGCCGCCGCCGGGCTGCGCGCCGGAGCGAACAACCTGGGCGTGCTGCTGCACCAGCGCGGACGCCGGGACGAGGCGGCCGACTGGTGGCGGGAGGCGGCGGTCGCGGGGAGCGCGCCCGCGGCGCACGCCCTCGGTCTGCACCTGCGCGACCGGGGTGACGAGCCCGGCGCCGAGTACTGGCTGCGCCAGGCGGCCGAGCAGGGCCACACCGGCGGTGCCTACGCCTACGCCGACCTGCTGGAGCACCAGCGGGAGGGCGGGCAGGCCGAGCGGTGGTTCCGGGCCGCCGCCGACGCCGGGCACCGGGAGGCCGCCTACCGGCTCGGCCGGCTGCTGGAGGCGAACGGCGAGACCGCCGAGGCGGAGCCGTGGCTGCGGCAGTCCGCCGCGCGCGGACACGCCGGGGCCGCGCTGCGGCTCGGCGTCCAGCTGGAGCGGCGCGGCGACCGGGAGGAGGCCGCCCGCTGGTACCGGCAGTCCGCCCAGGGCGGCGAGCCGCGCGCGGCCTGCGCGCTGGGCTTCCTGCTGCGCGACGACGGCGACGAGGTCGGCGCGGCCGACTGGTGGCGGGAGGCCGCCGACGCGGGCGACGGCAACGCCGCCAACGCGCTGGGCGCGCTGCACGCCTCCTGGGGCGAGCCGGGCATGGCCGAGCAGTGGTACCGCACCGCGCTGGCCGCCGGGGACCACAACGGCGCCTTCAACCTGGGCCTGCTCTGCGCCGCCGACGGCCGCGAGGCCCAGGCCGAGCAGTGGTACCGGCAGGCCGCGTACGCGGGGCACCGGGACGCCAGCAACGCGCTCGCGGTGATGCTGTTCCAGCGCGGGGACACCCCCGGCGCGGAGCCGTGGTTCTCCAAGGCCGCCGAGGCGGGCAGCGTGGACGCGGCGTTCAACCTGGGCATCCTCTACGCGGGCCGGGGCGACCAGCACGACGCCCAGGAGTGGTACGCCCGCGCGGCGGCGGGCGGGCACGCCGAGGCGGCGTTGCAGCTCGCGGTCGCCAAGGAGCGGCGCGGGGACCTGACCTCGGCGGCGGTGCGCTACCGCCAGGCCGCCGAGGGCGGCTCGGCGGAAGCGGCCTTCCGGCTGGCGGTGCTGCTGGAACGGGCGGCCGAGGACCGGTTCGAGGGCGAGGTCGAGCGCTGGTACGCGGCGGCGGCCGAGGCCGGGCACAACCGCGCCCAGGTGCGGGTCGGCGTCCGGGCGGCCGAGCGCGGCGACACCGGGACGGCCGAGCACTGGTACCGGCGGGCGGCGGAGGGCGGCAGCCGCAGCGCGGCGTTCAACCTGGGGCTGCTGCTGGCCCGGGAGGGCAGCGAGGCCGAGGCGATGCTCTGGTACACCCGCGCGGCGGACACCGGGCACGGGCGCGCGGCGCTGCGGCTGGGACTGATCGCGGCCCGGCGCGGGGACCTGGTCCAGGCCCGGACCTGGTGCACCCGGGCGGCCGAGGACGGCCCGCAGGACGTCTCCGAGCGCGCCACCCGGCTGCTGGAGGCGCTGCGCGCGGATCTCAGCGCGTAGCGCTCGGGGCGCGGCGGGGGATTCGGGTCCCGGCGGGCCCCGCCGCTCAGGCGGTGGCGCAGGCCGGGCAGATGCCCCGGTAGGTGACCTCGACGTCGGCGATGGCGAAGCCGAAGCGCTCGTCGGCCGGGAGGGCCGCGATCGGGTCGCCGCTGGGGTGCACGTCGCGGATGGTGCCGCAGCGGGAGCAGACCAGGTGCTGGTGGGCGTGGTGGGCGTTGGGGTCGTAGCGCTTGGCTCGCCCGTCGGTGCTGACCTCCAGCACCTCACCGAGGCTGACCAGCTCGCCGAGGGTGTTGTAGACGGTGGCGCGGCTGATCTCCGGCAGCAGGCCCACCGCGAGGGCGTGCACCTCGTCGGCCGTGAAATGTACATGGTCCCCATCGAGCACCTGGGCCACGACCCTCCGCTGCGCGGTGAGTCGCCAACCACGCTCTCGGAGGCGTTCCAGCAGGTCACTCATGAGGCCAGGGTAACAGCGGCCCGGAGGAAGTTCGATGTTGGTGCGCATATTGACTTAGACGATGTCTAAGATAAGGTCTCCATAAGCGTACGGCGAACCCGCCCCACCCCTGAGCCGCGAGCCCCCGGACCTGGAACCAACCGGTCCGGGGGCTCGCACCCAGCCGTCCGCGCGGCTCAGCCCGCCGCGTGCTCGCCGAGCGTGGGCTGCTGCTCCGGGGACTCGACCTCGGACTCGCCGTCGCCGTCGCCCTCGAACCGGGCGGCGGCGCGCTTCTCCGAGCGGCGCTTGAGGTAGAGCAGGCCGCCGACGCCCACCGCGATCACGCCGACCAGGATCCAGCTCGCGGTGTTCGCGTAGGACTCGACCTTGTGCCAGCTCGCCCCGGCGTAGTAGCCGATCAGCGTGAACGCCGTCGCCCAGACCGCGCCGCCGAGCATGTTCCACACCGCGAAGGTGCGGTAGCGCATGTCCGAGACCCCGCACAGCCCCGGCACCAGGGCCCGCAGCGCCGCCGCGAACCGGCCCGCGAAGACCGCCCGGCCGCCGAGCCGGGCGATCAGGTCCTTGCTCTGCCGGATGTGCGCGGGCTTCAGCAGCTTGTGCGGGATCCGGTTCAGCAGCGCGTCGCCCCAGCGGCTGCCCACCGCGTAGCCGATGCTGTCGCCGACGATCGCCCCGGCGATCGCGGCCACCAGCACCAGCCACAGCGGGTTGGTGTGGTTGTACGCGGTCAGTCCGCCGATCACCACGGCGCTCTCGCCGGGGATCACGAAGCCCAGGAAGACCGACGACTCCAGGGCCGGCAGCAGGAAGACGGCGATCAGCACCAGCGTGCCGTTGAGCGCCAGCAGGTGGTCGCTGATCCAGGACACCAGGAATCCTCCGCTTGGGACCGGCTAGCAGGACGGGAAGGTACGACGGGAAGCTATGAGCAGACCATCCCACCGTACTGGAGTGCTGGTCCGGCGCCGGAGCGGTCGCCCTAGCCGAGCCGCTGTAGCAGCTCGCCGTGCAGCAGGCCGTTGGAGGCCACCGCGTTGCCGCCGTGCACGCCCGGGATGCCGTCCAGACCGGTGAACCGGCCCCCGGCCTCCTCCACGATCACGCAGTTCGCGGCCATGTCCCAGATGCTCAGCTCCGGCTCGGCGCAGATGTCCACCGAGCCCTCGGCGACCATCATGTAGGGCCAGAAGTCGCCGTACGCGCGGGTGCGCCAGCAACTGCGGGAGAGGTCGAGGAAGGCGCCGAGCCGGTCCCGCTCCTCCCAGCCGGTCAGCGAGGAGTACGCGAAGGAGGCGTCCTCCAGCCGGGACACGTCGGAGACCTGCATCCGGGTGGCCTTGGTCAGGCCGCGGCCGGTGAACGCGCCCACCCCCCGGGCGGCCCACCAGCGGCGGCCGAGCGCGGGGGCGGAGACCATGCCGACGACCGGCTGGTCGCCGTTCGGGCCGAGCTCCATCAGCGCGATCAGGGTGGCCCAGACCGGGACGCCGCGGATGTAGTTCTTGGTCCCGTCGATGGGGTCGATCACCCAGCGCCGCGGGCCGTGGCCGGTGCTGCCGTACTCCTCGCCCATGACCGCGTCGCGCGGGCGGGCGCGCTGCAGGTCGTTGCGGAGCAGTTCCTCGACCGCCTTGTCGGCGTCGCTGACCGGGGTGAGGTCCGGCTTGGTGTCGATCTTCAGATCGAGCGCCTTGAAGCGGTCCAGGGTCACCGAATCGGCGTGGTCCGCGAGCACATGGGCAAGGCGAAGATCGTCGTGGTAGTCGGCCATGCCCTGAACAGTAACGATCGCGGCTGGCCGGGGCCAGCCTCGGAGCCGTCGGGCCGTCTAGGCTGGGCCGCATGGGCTCCCAGGGCAGCGCGGGTGTGGACGACCGGGAACTCGTCACCTGGTGGGGGCTGGTGGTCGAGGCGTACGAGCGGACCGGACGGCTGGTCGCGGTCGGCCCGGTGGCGGGGGTGGACCTGCCCGGCCCCTGGTTCGAGGTGCTGCTGCGGCTGCTGCGCACCCCCGGGCAGCGGCTGACGATGACGCAGCTGGCCCGGGAGACCACGCTGACCAGCGGTGGCTTCACCAAACTCGCCGACCGGATGGTGCGGACCGGGCTGATCGAGCGTCAGTCCTCGCCGGAGGACCGCCGGGTGACCCACGTGCTGCTGACCGCCGAGGGGCGGCGGGTCGGCGAGGAGGCGCAGCGGCGGCACGTGGCCCTGCTCCGGGAGCACTTCCTCGGGCCGTTGGGGGAGGAGCGGGCCGGGCGGGTCGCCGAGCTGATGCGGGCGCTGCGGGACGCCAACACCCCGCCGCCGGGCCAGTGAACCGCCCGCCGGGCCGGTGAACCGCCTCTTGGGCCGGTGAACGTACCGCCGCCGGGCCGGTGAACGCTCCGGCTAGTGCTCCATGCCGCTGAGCTGGAGGCCGACCACCCCGGCCAGCACCAGGCAGATCGACACGATCTTCAGCACGGAGACGCTGTCGCCGAGCCAGACCATGCCGTAGATCGCGGTCCCGGCCGCGCCGATGCCGGTCCAGACCGCGTAGGCGGGACCGACGTCCAGGCTCTTCAGGGCGGCGGTGAGCAGTCCGAAGCTGCCCGCACCGAAGATGGCGAAGCCGACGACCGGCCAGGGCCGGGTGAATCCGTGGCTGAGCTTGAGGCAGACGGCGAAGCCGGTCTCCAGGAATCCCGCGATGATCACCATCGCCCAGGCCATGCACACACTCCCTCGCCGACCGTGCCCGCCCGGTCGCGGAGCGCGCCGGTGATCACATGGTCGCGTGGGATCCGGGCGTCGGCATCCGGAGGCGTCCCGGAGGTGTCCCGCAGGGGGGCCGCAGGGCGTCCGGATCCGTCCGCCCCCGGCCCCCCGGCGGGGCGGCTAGTCGCCCTCGCGGGCCTCGCGGGTGGAGAGCAGTCGGCGCAGCGAGTACAGCCGGGCCGGGTCGGCGTGGCCCTCGGCCACCCAGGCGTCCAGCGCGCAGTCGGGCTCGTCGTGGCTGCACGCGCGCGGGCAGCCCTCGGTGCCGGGGAGCAGGTCGGGGAAGGCCTGGACCACCCGCGAGGGCTCGATGTGGGAGAGCCCGAAGGAGCGGAACCCGGGGGTGTCGATGACCCAGCCGGGCAGGTCGCCGCGGGCCGCGCCGGGCGCGGGCGGCAGCCGCAGCGCCAGCGCCGAGGTGGTGGTGTGCCGACCGCGCCCGGTGACCGCGTTGACGATGCCGGTGGACCGCTCGTGCGACGGGACCAGCGCGTTGACCAGGGTGGTCTTGCCGACGCCGGAGTGCCCGATGAAGACCGTGGACAGTCCGCGCAGCCGGGTGCGGACCAGTTCCGCGCCCTCGGCCGCCAGGTCGTCCCGGCGGGTCACCACATGGTTGACGCCGAGCGGGCGGTAGATCTCCAGCAGCGGCTCGGCCGGCGCCAGGTCGGACTTGGTGAGCACCAGCAGCGGCTCAAGACCGGCGTCGTAGGCGGCGACCAGGCAGCGGTCGATCAGCCGGGCGCGGGGCTCCGGGTCGGCCAGCGCGATCACGATGGCCAGTTGGTCCGCGTTGGCGACCACGATCCGCTCGTACGGGTCGTCGTCGTCGGCGGTGCGGCGCAGCACGGTGCTGCGCTCCTCCACCCGGACGATCCTGGCGAGCACCCCGGGTTCGCCGGAGAGGTCGCCGACCAGGGCCACCCGGTCGCCGACGACCACGCCCTTGCGGCCCAGCTCGCGGGCCTTCATCGCGGCGATCTCACGTTCGCGCTTGGTCCCGGCCTCGACCAGGCAGGTGAACCGGCCCCGGTCGACGGTGAGCACCATGCCCTCGTCGGCGTCGTCGTGGGTGGGGCGGGTCCTGGTGCGCGGACGGGAGCCCCGGCGCGAGGGGCGGTTGCGGATGTCGTCCTCGTCGGCGTCCTTGCCGTAGCGGCGCATGGCGGCGGATCAGCCCCTGACCGGGGTGCCGGTGAGCATGGCGTCCCACAGACCGGTGAAGTCCGGCAGGGTCTTGGCGGTGGTGGCGACGTTCTCGACCTGCACGCCGTCGACCACCAGGCCGAGGACGGCGGCGGCGGTGGCCAGCCGGTGGTCCTCGTAGGTGTGGAAGACGCCGCCGTGCAGCGGGCGCGGGTTGATGGTCAGGCCGTCCTCGGTCTCCGCGGCATCGCCTCCGAGAGCATTGATCTCGTTTGCGAGCGCTGCCAACCGATCGGTCTCGTGCACGCGGAGGTGAGCGATGCCCCGCAACGTGGACGGTGATCCGGCCAGGGCCGCGACGGCGGCGACCACCGGGGCGAGCTCGCCCACCTCGTGCAGGTCGGCGTCCAGTCCGTGCACCGAGCCGCCGCCGGTGAACCGCAGGCCCTCCTCGGTGAGTTCGCTGGAACCGCCCATCCGGGTGAAGAGGTCCCGCAGCTGGTCACCCGGCTGGGCGGTACGCCGAGGCCAGTCCCTGATCACCACGGTGCCGCCGGTGACCAGGGCGGCGGCCAGGAACGGCGCCGCGTTGGACAGGTCGGGCTCGACCACCAGGTCCCGGCCGAGCAGCGCGCCCGGCGCGACCCGCCACACGTCCGGCTCGCCGCCGTCCTCGGGCGCGTCCACCCGGGCCCCGGCCGCCCGCAGCATCTCCACCGTCATCCGGATGTGCGGCAGCGAGGGCACGCTCCCGCCCGCCTCCCGGCCGCTCCCGCCGTCGGTCCGTGCCGCCCCGGTGTGCCGGACCTCGACGCCCTGCTGGAAGCGCGGTCCGGACAGCAGCAGCGCGCTGATGAACTGCGAGGAGAAGGAGGCGTCCACGCTGACCGTGCCGCCGACCAGGCCGCCGGTGCCGTGCACGGTCAGCGGCAGGGCGCCGCGGCCGTCGTCCTCGATCCGCGCGCCCAGGTCGCGCAGCGCCGAGATCACGCCGCCGAGCGGGCGCTCGTAGGAACGCGGGTCGCCGTCGAAGCGGACCAGGCCGTCGGTCAGGGTGGCCACCGGCGGCAGGAAGCGCATCACCGTTCCGGCGTTGCCGACGTCCACCTGGGCCGGGCCCTTCAGCGGCGCGGGCAGCACCCGCCAGGCGTCGCCGCCGCCGGGGACGCCGCTGCTGCTGTTCAGGGTGTCCTCGACGCCGATCCCCAGCGCCCGCAGGCCGTCGGCCATCAGCAGCGTGTCGCGGCTGCGCAGCGGGCGGCGGACGAAGCCGGGATCGTCGGCGAGCGCGGCCAGTACCAGGGCGCGGTTGGTCGCGGACTTCGATCCGGGCACGGTGATCACCGCGTCGACGGGATCGGTCGCGCGGGGTGCGGGCCACAGCAGGTCGCTCATGGCTCCCGAGCCTATCCGTATTCAGCGGGTGAGCATCCAGCGACCGCCCGTGGCCACCGCGGCGAGGGCGACGACCAGGAACAGCGCCACCCACAGCAGCGCCGGGGTGCCGGTCAGCCGGCCGAGCTGGTCGGCGTCGGAGCCGGGGGCGCCGCCGCGCCGCCGCTTGTGCTGTAGCTCGACCACCGGCCGGACCCCGGCCAGCAGCAGGAACCAGACGCTCAGATAGGCGAACGCCCCCTGCACCTGGGCGCTGCCGAACCAGGACACGGCGAAGCAGAGCGCGCCGGTGAGCAGCACGGTCAGCGCCCCGTACGCGTTGCGGACCATCACCAGCACCGCGAGCAGCAGCACCACCACCGCCCACAGCAGCGCGGTGATGTGCCCGGCCGACAGCAGCCAGGCCCCGCCGAGGCCGAGCAGCGACGGCGCGGTGTACCCGGCGGCGGCGGTCAGCACCATGCCGGGGCCGTGCGGCTTGCCGGAGGAGACGGTCAGTCCGGAGGTGTCCGAGTGCAGCCGGATCCCGTGCAGCCGACGGCGGGTGAGCACGGCGACCAGCCCGTGGCCTCCCTCGTGGGCGATGGTGACGACGTTGCGGGTGTAGTGCCACAGCGCGTTGGGCGCCACCGCCAGCAGCGCGGCGGCGGCGGTGGCCCAGACGATGGTGTGGCCGGGGTCGGCCTGGACGCCGGTGACCTGGCTCCAGACCGCGCTGACGCTGTGCGACTGCATGGGTGCGGCTCACCTCGGGTCGGTCGGGACGGGGCCGGACGAGTGATCCGGACGAGGGGGAAGCCTCGCACGCCAAGATGTGCGCCCGGCAACCCCCGGTTCCCGACGGCTTCCGCGGCGGCGACCGGTGGCGGCCTGTGGCGGCGGGTGCGGGCATGGCAGGCTTGGTCGGCGAAGGCGGAGGCGGAGGCGGAGAGTCGCTGAGGGGCGGGGAACACGGATGTGCGGTCGGTACGCGGCGAGCCGTAAGCCCGAGGACCTGGTCGAGCTGTTCGGGGTGTCGGTGTGGGATCCGACCGAGACCCTCGCCGCCGACTGGAACATCGCGCCGACCACGCCGGTGCCGGTGGTGCTCGAACGTCCGTTGAAGGGCGGCGGGCCGGAGCCGGTACGACAGCTGCGGGCACTGCGGTGGGGGCTGGTGCCGTCCTGGGCGCGGTCGGCGGACGTCGCGGTGAAGATGTTCAACGCCCGGGCCGAGACCGTCCACGAGAAGCCCGCCTACCGCCGCTCGTTCGCCGCCCGCCGCTGCCTGGTCCCCGCCGACGGCTACTACGAGTGGTTCGCGCACCCGGCGGAGCCGGGCACCCCGAAGAGCCGGATCCGCAAGCAGCCGTACTTCATCACCCCCGCCGACGGCTCGGTGATGGCGATGGCCGGACTGTACGAGTTCTGGCGCGACCCGAAGCGGCCCGCCGACGACCCCGAGGCCTGGTGGGCGACCTGCAGCATCATCACCACCGCCGCCGAACCGGCGCTGGCGGGCATCCACCCGCGGATGCCGCTGCTGCTGCGGCCCGAGGCGTACGACGACTGGCTGGATCCGGCGCTGTGCGACCCGGCCGAGGCCGCCGCGCTGCTGGTCCCGCCGCCGCCCGGGCTGCTGGAGGTCCGGCCGGTCTCGGCCGCGGTCGGCAGCATCCGCAACAACGGCCCGGAGCTGGTCCGCCGGGCGGAGGCACTGACCGAGGCGCTGACCGAGGCACTGACCGAGGCGGGGACGGACGGCGAGGCGACGCTGTTCTGAGCGGCCTTTCCGACCGCCGTTCCGACCGCCGTCCCGGGGGCCGTTCCGCAGCTGAATGTCCGGCTTGGGAATGCCCGGCCCAGTCGCCTGGTTCACTCCAGTGTCGGCATCGCAGCGTCAGTGAAAGGCAGTGCTCATGGTTGCAGCGGCATGCCCCGCACGCCCGGAGGGCGACGCGGGAGCTCTCCTGGCCTGGTCCGAGTGGCCGGTAGTCAGAGGCGGTTCCGCCGCGAGCCCGATAGTCTCCCATGCGAGCCGGTCCACCACCGTGGACCGTGCGTTCTTCGCTCAGGAGGTGAGTCCCGTCGCCGGGACCGAGGACGAGTTCGGGACAGCGGGAGCCGCGCGGCAGGCCGGTCCGGCCGCCGCGCCGGTTGGGGCTGTGCCGTTCGACGACGCAGACGGCGACACCTTCCGGGCCGCCGTGGAGGAGTCCGAGGCGGAGCGGTCGGCGCGGTTCGAACGCGACGCCCTGGGCTACCTGGACCAGATGTACTCCGCCGCGCTGCGGATGACGCGCAACCCGGCCGACGCCGAGGACCTGCTACAGGAGACCTTCGCCAAGGCGTTCGCCTCCTTCCACCAGTTCCGCGAGGGCACCAACCTCAAGGCCTGGCTGTACCGCATCCTCACCAACACCTTCATCAACTCGTACCGGAAGAAGCAGCGCGAGCCCCAGCGCACCGGTGCCGAGGAGATCGAGGACTGGCAGCTGGCACGGGCCGAGTCGCACATGTCGACGGGCCTGCGCTCGGCCGAGGCGGTGGCCCTGGACCACCTCCCGGACAGCGACGTGAAGGACGCGCTCCAGTCCATCCCGGAGGAGTTCCGGATCGCGGTCTACCTTGCCGACGTCGAGGGCTTCGCGTACAAGGAGATTGCCGACATCATGGGGACACCCATCGGTACGGTGATGTCCCGCCTGCACCGCGGTCGTCGCCAACTGCGGGAGCTGCTGGAGGACTACGCGCGTGAGCGCGGACTGGTCCCGGCGGGCAGCGGTGCCGGGACGGGTGTCCCGCACGACCAGTCGAAAGGGTCGGGCTCATGAGCTGCGGCAACCACCACGACACCGAGTGCAGCGAGGTACTCGACCACCTGTACGAGTACCTCGACAACGAGATGGGCGAGGGTGACTGCGCCAAGCTGCGCGAGCACTTCGACGAGTGCTCGCCCTGCCTGGAGAAGTACGGTCTGGAACAGGCCATCAAGGCGCTGGTGAAGCGGTCCTGCGGCTGCGACACCGCGCCGTCGGACCTGCGCGGCAAGGTGCTTGCCCGGATCGAGCACATCAGGGCCGGACTGCCGGTGGAGGGCGAGCTGGTCAGCGGCGGCGAGCCGGTCCACGACGCCGGGTCCACCGGTACCGCCGGTGCCCAGGTCGCCGCCGAGGCCGCCGCCCGCGACTGAGCACGGCGCCGGACCGAGCGGCGAGAACCAGCCAAGACCCAGCCACCCCGCCCCGGGCCCGCAGCGGCCCCGGGGGCGGCGGCGAAGGAAACCATGGCCCCGAGGCGTCGAGCCCCGGGGCCTGGTCATGGTTGGATGCAGGAGAAGGGGGCGGGCCCTACGTGTGTGGTTGGCCGTCGAGCGGGCATGGAGTCGGTGAACCGTGAAGCGGCGCAGGCGGGGCGGGCGGCGGCGGAGCGGACGGCAGGCGACGCTGCTGTGCGTGGCGTCACGGCGCGCGGCGACGTAGCGTGCTTCCGGAGACGTACACCGCACAGCACCACTGCGGGCAAGCCCGGACCACCGGGTGGAATCGGACGAGTGGCAGGCCGAGGTGAAGATCTTCAATCGGGCACGGCAACGGCCGTCCGCCAGCTGGCGGCAGACGACCGACCGGGCCTTCACGCTCATCGGGAGCGGGCGCCTGGAGGACGCCGGGGCGCTGCTGGTCCGCGCCGCGGATCTGGAGCCCTGGCTGTCCGACTCCTGGTTCAACCTCGCGCTGCTGCACAAGTTCCGCCGGGACTGGGAGCAGGCGCGCGCGGCGGGTCTGCGCGCGGTGGCCCTGCTCGATCGCAACCCCGGCGCCCCCGACTGGTGGAACCTCGGCATCGCCGCCACCGCCCTCCAGGACTGGGCCCTCGCCCGGCGTTCCTGGCAGGCGTACGGCCTGCGGCTGCCGCAGGGCGAGGGCCCGGTCAGCCTGGACTTCGGCACCACCCCGGTCCGGCTCTCGCCGGAGGGCGAGTCCGAGGTGGTCTGGGGCCGTCGGCTCGACCCGGCCCGGGTAGAGGTGCTGTCCATCCCGCTGCCGTCCTCCGGCCGCCGCTGGGGCGAGGTGGTGCTGCACGACGGCACCCCGCACGGCGAGCGGGTCGCGGACGGCGTGCCCTACCCGGTCTTCGACGAGATCGAGCTGTGGGCGCCCTCGCCGGTACCGACCTGGGTGGTGCTGCTCCAGGCCGACACCGAGGGCGACCGGGACGCCCTGGAGCGGCTGGTCTCCGAGGCCGGGTACGCGGCCGAGGACTGGACCTCCTCGGTGCGGCTGCTGTGCCGGGACTGCTCGGAGAGCCGGATGCCCGCCGACGACGGCCACAGCGAGCACCACGACCCGCACGACGACGGCCAGCTCGGCCACCTGAGCCACCGCAGCGCGGGCGCGCTGTGGATCCCCGAACGCGAGTGCGGCATGGCCGCCCCGGCGGACCTGGTGCGCGGGCTGCTGGACCGCTGGGTGCTCGGAAATCCGGCCCGGCGTTCCTACCGTGACCTGGAAGAAGTCTGCTGACCTCGCTGTTCCCCGTACCCTGGTGGCTTACCCGGGTACGGAACGAAGGCGAGTGGCGGCGGCATGTCGGAACAGCAGGTCGAGGAAAAGATCGACGAGCAGGGCGGGGAGCAGGCCCCGGTACGCGTGGTGGGTGAGGAGCCGGACCGCTCCAAGGGGACGTCCCGCCCGATCACGGTGGTCGGCAACCCGGTACTGCACCACCCCTGCGCGACCGTGACCGACTTCGGCCCGGAGCTGTCCGCGCTGGTCGACGACCTCTTCGTGTCCATGTACGCGGCCGAGGGCGTGGGCCTGGCCGCGAACCAGATCGGAGTGGCGCAGCGGGTCTTCGTCTACGACTGCCCGGACGACGACGGCGTCCGCCACATCGGCGCCGTGGTCAACCCGGTGCTGGACGAGCTCGACCCGGCGGAGCGGGTACTGGACGAGTCGCCCGAGGGCTGCCTGTCCGTCCCGGGCGCGTACGCGGACCTCGCCCGCCCGGACTACGCGGTGGTGCGCGGCCAGGACCGCCAGGGCGCGGACATCGTGGTCGAGGGCACCGGCTTCTTCGCCCGCTGCCTCCAGCACGAGACCGACCACCTGAACGGCTACCTGTACATCGACCGGCTGTCCAAGCGGGACCGCAAGGACGCGCTGCGGCAGATGGCGGAGCTGACCCCCAGGTACGAGACGGTCCCCAACGACTGACCCGGACTGTCCCTTATCTGCGCACTACGCCGTCGTGGGTGATCCTGGACAGCATGGATGCTGATGCCGACCAGGATCACTGGGCGCTGGAACGGGTGGCCGCGGGCCGGGCGATGACCTGGTTCCTGATCATCACCGGAGCCCTGGGCTTCGTCGCCTCGTTCACCCTCACGTACGAGCGCTTCAAGCTGCTGACCCAGCCCGGCTACGTGCCCAGTTGCAGCATCAACCCGATCATCAGCTGCGGCAACGTGATGACCAAGCCCCAGGCGGCGGTCTTCGGCTTCCCCAACCCGCTGATGGGCATCGCCGGCTTCGCGGTCGTCCTGGCCGTCGGCACGGGCCTGCTGGCGGGCGCCCGCTACGCCCGCTGGTACTGGGCCGGCCTGCAACTCGGCGTGACCTTCGGCCTGGGCCTGATCTGCTGGCTGATCGGCCAGTCGCTCTACAGCATCGGCGCGCTCTGCCCGTACTGCATGGTCGTCTGGGTGATCATCTTCCCGCTGTTCTGGTACACCACCCTGCACAACCTCAAGCACCGCGTGATCCCCACCCCCACCCGCTGGCGCGACGCCCTCGACGCCGTCCTCACCCTCCACTGGTTCGGCCCCCTGCTGTGGTACCTGGTGGTCGGCGGCATGATCCTGATCCGCTTCTGGTCCTACTGGAAAACCCTGCTCTGACCTGCGGCGACAGCTCCGCACCCGAGGTCCGGCCGGGACGCTTCTCGGGTTACGGCAGTACCTCGTCGAGGTGTGCCTGCACCGCGTCGAACAGGCCGTAGGGCACGTATTCGGGGATCTCGGCGCGGGTGATCCAGGCGAGTGCGTCCAGTTCCTCCGTGTCCACGACTGCGGCTGTACCGGACAGCACCTCGCAGTGGGCAGTCTGCTCAGTCATGTCTGCACTTCCTCCAGAGCCGCCAGAACGTCGCTGTTGGTCGCCTCGCCGGCCAAGTACTCGCAGAGGAAGTACTCGCACATCACCCCCGTCACCGGGTGCAATCGCCGACCAAGTGGCTGGCGCACCGCACAGCGGACCCCGGTCTCGCCGAGGGTCTCCCGGGCGGCAGCCGTCTCGGCCTTCGCGCCGAGCCGCAGGGTGTTCCCCCCGGGGTGACACGGATTTTGCTCTCCGCGAGCGCGGGCGAACACTGGTCGGAGGCCGTGCGGGCGATCCAGCGGCAGCCTCTCGATCACGCGGCACTCCGGAGGATCACTGATGCCTTCTCCACCTGAGGACAGCACCGCCCGAAGGATGCGATACGCATTGCGGCGGGCCGCCGATGCGCTCGACGTCACCTTGGACGGCACCGAGGGAATCTGGGGGTGGGAAGGCCGGAGCCTCAGCGGCCCCGCCTCCGGTGGCCAGTGGCTCCGGCTGTTGGCGGCACCGGCAGGCAGATTCCGAGGCGGGTCGTGGGACGGTTCGGAGGAGGCAGGGAAGGCCGTCCCCGACGCCGTTCCGCGCCCTCGGCTCCGTACCGCCCACGAATGGGCGGACGCGGACCACGCCTATCGGGCGGAGCTGTACGAACGCATCCAGGGCACGTCACTGAGTGACGGCCCCCTGCCACCGACCGGGCTGCGGCTCCCGCACTCCTGGTGGACCTCGCTCCGGACGTCTCTGGCGGCCATCGCCGCCACCGGCACCGACCGAGTCGCCATTCGCCAGGAGCGGCTCGACTGGGCCATGCCCGAATTCCTCGGAACGGCACTCGACACCCGAGTTCCGGCCTGGGCCACGGCGCACGCCGACATCCAGTGGTCCAACCTGACCGGCCCGGATCTGATCATCCTCGACTGGGAGCGCTGGGGCCTGGCCCCCGCCGGATACGACGAGGCCACCCTCTACATCTCCAGCCTCACCGCACCCGAGCTGGCCGCCCGCGTTCACCAGGCGTTCGAGCCCGCGCTGACCTCGCCCGCAGGCCGCTTCTCGCAACTGGTCGTGGCCAGCGAGTTCCTCCAAGGGATGCGGCGCGGCAACAACCTGGAACTGGAAGGCCCACTGCGCCGGCAACTCGCGCTGCTTCTCGGGTGAGGGTGGGGCGGAGGGGCGGGGCCCCGGGGGCCTGGTGGGCGGGCCGGGGCCGGTGGCCGACAGGGTGGGTCAGGGGGCGAGCGGGACGGTCCAGGAGATGGGGTAGGTGGCGACGACCTTGCTGCCGCTCTTCACGTACACCGGCGGGCGGGCCGCTGTGTAGGTGATGGTGGCCTCGGTGTAGCGGTGCTCGTTGGGGTGGCCCTTGACCGGGGCGCTGCCGAGCAGTTCGATCACGACGGGATAGTCCTTGATGTGGCCGGCGGCGCAGCTGGGCTGGCAGTCCTTCTCCCACTCGGTGCCGTAGGCGCTGGCCAGCTGCGGGGTCCAGCTGGTCCAGTGCAGGGCCTGGAGCCCGAGGCCGTAGTCCGCGCAGGCCAGCACGATCGTCCCCGGGTCGACCTGCGCCTTGCCCGAGCAGTCGGGTACGACGTACTGCTGGGCGGCGGCGGTGGCGGGCTTGACGGTCGCTGCGCCCGCGGACCCGGACAGTCCCAGGCTCAGCCCGACCGCGACCGCGACCGCCGCTGCCCCCGCCGCGACCTTCCTGGTGCTTCCCCAGCGCATGTTCATGATGCCCCCTGTTTTCGATTCGTCGGATGCCCTCTGGCGGATCACAAGACGGCCGGGTGTTCGACTGTGGTTGCGAGGGTTCTCGACGGTCCTGTAACGGCGGGCGGACCGCCGGGGCCCTGCTCGTTCACGGGTTCTGGCGGGGGGCCGGTTCCGGGCTGCAGAGCCAGCCGTTGAGGGCGAAGCGGCTGTCGCGGTGACGGCCGGTCGGGCAGACGACCGGGCGGACCTCGTGCCAGGCGGTGGGGAGGAAGAAGACGATGCTGTCGTGTTCGGGTTCCCAGTCGCGCCAGGTGCGTTGCCGCCAGTCGCCGGTGGTCCCGGTGTGCAGCGGCAGGGCGGCGTCGAAGACGCGGAGTTCGCCGCCGGTGAAGGGGCGCGGGGTGCGGTGCAGGTAGTAGACGAAGGTGAGCAGGCGGCGCGGGGCGTGCGCGGGGGTGGTGTCCTGGTGCGAGCGGTAGAAGTCGCCGTCGTTGTGCACGTTGAGGCTGTACTCGGGTTCGGTGTGCCGACAGTCGACGCCCAGCGTGTGCTCGACCGCCGGCAGCACCTCGTGGACGGCCGCCAGCAGTTCGGGCGCGGCGAAGTGCGCGGCGGACCGGGAGCGGCGGATCTCGGGGATCACCTCCTGGTTGTCGACCGTGGAGGGCCGCAGGGTGTCGCCGGTGGCGGCGACGGCGCGCTCCAGCAGGGTGCCGCTGGTCCGCGCGCCCAGGAACTGGGTGATCCGGCAGACGGTCACCGGCAGTCGCCAGATCGCGTCCTCGCTCAGCGGCGACCGCTGCTCCGGAGCGCTGTCCTGACGGGTGGTCATCGGCTGCTGCCCTCCGGCTCGGAGCGAACGGTCGCGGCCTCGCGCAGGCGGGCCACTTCGGCGCTGAGTTCTTCCACGCGGCGGTGCAGGGCCTGGACGCAGACCAGGGTGACGCCGAGCCCGTCGACGACGGGGATGCTGGTGGGGTCCTGGTTGAAGCCGAAGGCGGCCTGCCAGTCCTGGGCCATCGGGCCGAGGTGGCGCACGTTCTCGGGCTCCCAGAGGTAGCGCCAGCTGCTGACCGGCAGCGCGGCCACGGTCTCCAGCAGCGCGTAGCCGTTGACCGGGCCGCCCGCTCCGACCGGGGCCGGGGCCGTGGCCGCTGCCAGATCCGGGGTCGCGGTCGGGGTCGCGGTCGGGGCCGTGGGGGCGGCCGGTCGGGACCGCCGGTGGAAGATCCGCATGGCTACCGGCTCCAGTCCACCGGGACCAGGTCCAGCTTGAGGCCGCGGTCGCTGCAGACCGAGCAGGGGTTGCCCGGGACGCCGGGGCCCTGGTCGGTGCCGATGGTGATGGCTCCGTGGGCCCCGGCCGGGGCGTGCACGCCGTCGCCGACCAGCGCCGCCTCGTAGCCGCCGAGCAGTTCCTGAAGCGTGCCGGGGCCGAAGTCCTCCGGGGCGGAGATCGCGGCGATGCCGGAGTCGTCGGTGTAGGCGATCCCCAGCGTCCGGCCGCCCATGGTGGCGAAGACGATCTTCATGCCGGGGATGGGCTGCCCGGTCACCGCGTTGGACGCCATCGCGCTGATGTTCTCCAACTGCAACTGGGTGACGTTCAGGGTGGCCTGGCTGGCGGTGAGCCTGGTCGGCTCCAGGGCTGGGCACTGCGCTCCGCTGCACGACGCGGTCGACGGGGTGCTCGCGGACGCGGTGACCCCGCTCCCCACACCCAGCGACGCCAGCGCCGCGGCCATCACCGCGACCGACTTACGACCTACAGAACTCATGACCACTCCCATGGGAATCGCCGGAGCGTGATCCGCAGCGCCGGACGACGGCCGGAGCGGCCGGAGCGGCCGGGACGGCCGGGGCGGATGCGGCACGCGACGGGTGCCGCCTCCATCGGACGACGTGACCGAGCGTAGCCATGCCCATCTGGCCCAACCAGCTGTCAGATGCTGGTTCGCACTATCTGATGAACCGCCAGCAGCCGGGTGACGAACACGACCGGGCCACGCAAACCAGTGAGCGAGGCGCTGCCCGCTGAGCCGAAGCGGCACACGTATGTAACGTGGTTTTCCAAGTGACTTCTCTCACAGTTCAGTTCATCCGGCTAATGCGCTCTATATCCGAACCTGCGCTCCTCTTCTTAACATTGACGTGCTGACTTGCTGATCCATTCCTGGGATTGTCGCTTCGGCGGTTCCGAGTTGATCTCTCGTGTCCGCTCTTCTGCATGCTCACAAGCTTGTTGACGAGGGGTTCGCTGATGATGCGGGGTGGGGGAGGCCGGGCGTGGTTCGCGCTGCGCTCGGCTGGGACAGCGGTACTGACAGTGGCGGCCGTGGTCGTCTCGATGGGTGTCGCGCCGAATGTCCAGGCGGCGGCGCCAGTTCGTGCCAGTACACCGAAGCCGGCAACCAGTCAGGCGGTCAAGGGAGTTACCTCGGTCGCCGCGCACTTCGCGACGCCGCACAGTCAGGCGGCCACCGAGTACCGGCCGACGGCCAGGAAGCTGCCGACGGCGTATTCGGCGGTGGCGAACCTGACCGGCGCGGGCGCGGCAGCGGCAGCGGGTACCGGTGCCGGAGCGGGTGCGGGAGAGGCCGCCGCGAGCGGTCGCGCTGCCGCGGGTACGGCGAACTCCGGTCCGGTGTCGGTCCGGGCCGTGGCCCCGAAGGGCGGGCGGTACGCCGGGCCCGCGTCGGCCAGGGTGACGATGCTGGGCCAGGCCGCGGCCGCGAAGGCCGGGGTGAACGGGGTGGTCTTCAGTCTCGCCCCGCAGGGCTCGGGCCGGGGTACGGCCAAGGTCAGCCTGGACTACTCGTCCTTCGCCCAGCTGTACGGCGGCGGCTACGGCTCCCGGTTGAGCCTGGTCCAGCTGCCCGCCTGTGTGCTGACGACACCTCAGATAGCTTCCTGCCAGCGGCAGACGCCGCTCCAGTCGAGCAACAACGCCTCGGTCGAGACGGTCAGCGCGCAGGTGGCGCTCGGCGGAGCCGCGGCGCAGCCGATGGTCCTCGCCGCAGTCAGCGGCGGTTCCGCCGGTGACGGCGGTGGGCCGTCCGGCAACTACTCGGCGACGACGCTGAAGGCCTCGGGTTCGTGGGCCGAGGGCGGCTCCACGGGTTCGTTCACCTACAGCTACCCGATCGCCGCCCCGCAGGCTCCGTCGGCGGTCGTGCCGAACCTCGCGCTGAGTTACGACTCGGGGTCGGTGGACGGGCAGACCTCGGCGACCCAGGCCCAGTCCTCCTGGGTCGGTGACGGCTGGTCACTGCCGCAGTCCTTCATCGAGCAGTCCTACACGTCCTGCGCGGACAACCCCGAGGGCACGGCCTCGCCGTCGAAGACCTCCGACGAGTGCTGGGACGGCTGGAACCTGACGCTGTCGCTGAACGGCAGCTCGACGGCCCTGGTCTACAACGCGACCAAGGACACGTTCGTCCCGGAGGACGGCGACGGTGACGTGGTCACCCACGTCACCGGCTCCAACAACGGCTCCAAGACCTACAACACCGACTACTGGACCGTCACCGAGCGCAACGGTGAGGAGTTCGAGTTCGGCCGCAACGAGCTGCCGGGGTGGGCGTCGGGCAAGGCGACCACGAACTCGGTGGACTACACGCAGGTGTACTCGGCGCACTCGGGCGACCCCTGCTACAGCAGTTCGGGTTTCTCCGCCTCGGGCTGTGTGATGGCGTACCGGTGGAACCTGGACTACGTCAAGGACGTGCACGGGGACGCGATGGCGTACTACTACGACCAGTCGACGAACTCGTACGGCAAGGACAACACCACCACGCCGGTCAGCTACATCCGGGACTCGTACCTGGACCACGTCGACTACGGCTTCGCCGACGGCAACGCCTACGGCACCGTTCCGGACAAGGTCACCTTCGCCACCGGTGACCGCTGCGTGCTGGGCACCTCCAGTTGCGACCCGTTGAACTCGACCACCAAGGCCAACTGGCCGGACGTGCCGTTCGACCTGGTCTGCTCCTCCACCACGACCTGTTCCGCACATGCCCCCTCGTACTTCTCCACGGTGCGGTTGACCTCGATCGCGACCGAGCAGTACTCGGTGGCGCAGGCGAAGTACCTGCCGGTGGACTCCTGGGCGCTGGACCAGACGATGCCGGTGACCGGGGACGGCAACGCCACCCTGTGGCTCCAGTCGATCACCCACACCGGCTCCGACGCCCAGGGCGGGGGATCCAGCACACCGATCGCGATGCCCTCGGTGGCCTTCGGTGCGGTGGACCTGCCGAACCGGGTGGACACGGTGACCGACGGGTTGCCGCCGCTGTACCGGTTCCGGATCAACTCGATCACCAACGAGTCCGGTTCGGTGACCGGGGTGGACTACGAGCTGACCAGTCCGTGCACCGGTCCGGTCACTCTCACCGCGTCCGCGAACACCTCCTCCTGCTACCCGGTGTACTGGACGCCGCAGGGCTACAGCGCGCCGTTCCTGGACTGGTTCAACAAGTACGCGGTGCAGGAGGTCACCGAGACCGACCCGACCGGCGGCGCGCCGGTGATGGCCACCTCGTACCAGTACGCGAACCCCGCCTGGCACTTCGACGACAACGAGGTGGTCGAGGCCAAGTACCGTACCTACGGCGAGTGGCGCGGCTACGGGGACGTCAAGACGTTCACCGGTGACGGGGTCAACGATCCGCGGACCGAGTCCGAGGCGCACTACTACCAGGGCATGTCGGACGACAACGACAGCACCACCGTCAACGTCACCGACTCCCAGGGCGGCACCCACGACGACACCGACCAGCTGGCCGGGCAGACCCTGGAAAGCACCTCGTACCTGGGTGCCGGTGGGCCGGTGGACTCGTCGGAGATCACCTCGTACTGGGTGTCGGACCCGCTCGCCACGCAGAGCCAGAGCGGGTTGCCCGCCCTGACCGCCAACGTCGTCGGACCGGTGGAGACCTGGAGCCGTCAGGCGATCACCGACACCGGCTCGACCAGCTGGCGGATCAAGGAGAGCGACACCACCTACGACGCGACCCTGACCGACACCGACTTCGGCCTCGCCACCGAGGTCTACACGCACACGGTGCCGGTGAACACGGCCTACGACCAGTGCACCAGCACCACCTACGCGCTCGCCAACACCACGCTGAACCTGGTCGGCCTGCAGTCCGGCAGCGAGGAGGACTCGGTCGCCTGCGGCGGGTTCACCGAGGGCGCCACCAGCAGTGTTCCGGGCAGCGTGAACACGCTGACCGCGCCGGGCACGGTCGCGCGCCCGGCCCAGGTGGTCTCCGCCACCCGGACGTTCTACGACGACCCGACCGACGCCAAGACCTGGCCGCAGCCGACGCTGACCTTCCCGCAGACCACCGCGCCCTCACTGGGCATGGTCTCGATCAGCCAGACCGCCTCCGGGTACAGCGGTGGCGCCTTCACCTGGCAGACCACCAAGGCGCAGGTGATGGACAGCATCGGCCGGGTGACGGACAGCTACGACGCGGACGGCAAGGACACCAAGTCCGCCTACACCCTCAACAGCCTCGGTCTGGTCACCGCCAGCACCACGACCAACGCCCTCGGCCAGACCACCTCGACCACCCTGGACACCGCCCGTGGCCTGGCACTGACCAGCACCGACGCCAACGGCGTGGTGACCACCTCGGACTACGACACGCTGGGCCGGGTCACCTCGGTCTGGGAGGACTCGCGGGCGACCACGAGCCCGGCGAACGAGGTCTACACGTATCTGGTCTCGGACACGGGGGTGACCGCGACGACGACGCAGACGCTGAACGACGAGGCCGGGTACACGCTGTCGACGGTGATCTACGACGCGTTGCTGCGGCCGAGGCAGACCCAGACCTCCACCCCGCAGGGCGGGCGGCTGGTCACCGACACCTTCTACGACACCCGTGGCTGGAAGTCGGCCACCTACAACGGCTGGTGGGACTCGACGACCGGGCCGAACACCACGCTGGTGTCGGCGGCGAACCTCAAGGACGAGGTGCCGAACCAGGACTACTACACCTACGACGGCCTGGGCCGGGTGGTGGTCGACTCCTCGGAGAAGGACAACGTGGTGGTCTCCACCACCACGACCGTCCACAACGGCGACCGCACCACCGTCATCCCGCCCAGCGGCGGCACGGTCACGGCCACGGTCACCGACCCGCTGGGCCGGACCAGTGAGCTGGACAGCTACAGCACCGCGCCGACGCTGAACACCCCGGCCAACACCTTCACCGGGATCTGGACCGTGTCCGGCGGCACGCAGGTGCCCACCACCTACGGCTACGACGGGCAGGGGCAGCAGACCACGGTCACCGCCGGTGGCAGCACCTGGACCACCACCTACAACGCGCTGGGCCAGGCCACCGCCAAGTCGGACCCGGACGCGGGCACGTCCACCATGGTCTACGACCCGATGGGCAGCCTGGTGCAGACCACCGACTCGCGCGGCAGGACGATCAGCTACACCTACGACGCGCTCGGCCGGAAGACCGCCGAGTACGACGCCGCCAGCACCGCCCAGTCCAGCGCCAACGAGATCAACTCGTGGGTCTACGACAACAGCAACAACGCGGTGGCCGGGATGACCGACCCGATCGGCCAGACCACCACGACCACCGCGTACAGCAACGGCGCCGCGTACACCACCCAGTCGCTGGGGTTCAACGTCTTCGGTGAGTCCCTCGGCGAGACGGTGACCATCCCCTCCGCCGAGGGGGCGCTGGCGGGCTCGTACACCTTCCAGGACGCGTACACCGCCAACACCGGCCTGCTGGACGCGGTGCGTTCACCGGCCGCCGGCGGCCTGCCGCAGGAGACCGTCACCAGCACCTACACCACCGCGTTGGACCTCCCCTCCGGCCTGGCCGGGGCGAGCCCCTACGCGCAGTCCACCGACTACGACGCCTACGGCCACATCACCCAGGAGACCATCGGGTCGATCGGCAGCGAGGCGTACCTCACCAACACCTACGACCCGCACACCAACCGGCTCACCGACCAGCTGGTCACCGGTGAGACGGCGACCCCGACCGACATCGACAACGAGGCCTACAGCTACGACCTGGACGGGAACATCACCGCCCAGACCGAGACCCGAGCCGGATCCAGCGCCAGCAGCGAGACCCAGTGCTACCAGTACGACGGCCTGGACCACCTCACCCAGGCCTGGACCGCCACCGACTCCTGCGCGGCCACGCCCACCACGGGCAACTCCGCCACCGTCGGCGACGGCATCGCCAGCGGCGCGTACTGGACCAGCTGGACCTACGACGCACTGGGCAACCGCCAGAGCGAGACCGACTACTCCACCACCGGCGGTACCGCCACCACGACGAACGACAGCTACAACGGCGCCGGGGGCAGCGTCAACCAGCCGCACACGCTGACCTCCACCAGCACCACCGGAGCCGGCACCGGCAGCACCGCCTACGGCTACGACACCGCCGGCGACATGACCAGCCGGACCACCCCCAGCACCGGCAGCCAGACCCTGAACTGGAACGACGCCGGGCAGCTGAGCTCCATCACCGGCGGCACCGCCGGGAACAGCAGCTTCGTCTACGACGCCGACGGCAGTGTGCTGCTGGAGAAGGACCCCGGTACCACCACCCTCTACCTGCCCAGCGAGCAGCTCGCGCTGAACACCGGTACCGGCAGCGCGGCGGGCACCGTCGTCGGCACCCGCTACTACACCCTGCCCGGCGGCGGCGCGGCCGTGCGGACCGGCTACTCGGCCACCAACAGCAGCAGCAACGCCTTCGAGATCACCGACCAGCACGGCACCAGCGACCTCTACCTCGACTCCACCGCGCAGGTGCCGACCTGGCGCCAGTTCACCCCGTTCGGAGCGCCGCGCGGCACCACCACCAGCTGGCTGGACAACCGCGGCTTCCTGAACGCCCCCAACGACAGCAGCACCGGCCTGACCCTCGTCGGCGCCCGTGAGTACGACCCCGACACCGGCCGATTCCTCAGCCTCGACCCGCTCTTCGAGGCCACCAGCCTGCAACAGCTCAACGGCTACAGCTACGCGGGCGGCAACCCGATCACCCACAGCGACCCGAGCGGCCTGATGTACTTCCAGGACGGCGTGGGCGCGGGCAGCCTCCAGGCCCTCGAACACCAGTGGGCCGTGCTCGCGGAGAGCTCCCGGCAGAGCACGCCGGTCAGCCACACCGTCCAGCACTACGACTACCTCCCGGGCGAGGGCTACCCCGACATCACCAACTCCTACTCGGCGGAGCGCCAGGGCAGCCAGTTCTACATCCCGAGGAACTGGTGGCTGACCACGACCAACGACCATGCCGGGCGCGGGCCGTTGCTCTCGACCAGCGGTCTGTGGGCGACGGGGTGCGACAGCAGTATCTTCTGCTCGATCTCCAACAACACCCTGCTCTACGGCTCCGGGGCCTTCGGCGGGACGATCCCGTTCCTGAACGCCCCGAAGGTACGCACGGTGGCTCAGGCGCTGGTGACCGCGGGACAGAACACCAGGACGCATCCCGGTGCGGTCACTCTGGAGAACGCCGCCCGTGGGGGGACGCCGGAGGAGCGGGTGGCGGCCAAGGCCGCCACGTTCAGCAGCGAGATGAGCGGCGCTGCCAATGACGTCAGCCCGCTGCTGACCAAGTTCGGCTACGGCGCCTCCGCGGCCGGCGGCGTCGCGGCCGGATGGGGCGAATGGGACGCCACCCACAACTGGTTGAAGACCGCGGCCGTGGCCACGAGCGACACGGGCGTGAACGTGGCGTCCGGTGCGATAGGTGCCTCTGCCGGTGGTTTCCTCGCGGGGGTGGCCACCACCAGCGTCGAGGGAGCCGAGCTCGGGACCGTCGTCGGGCCCTGGGGTACCGTGGTGGGCGCCGCTGGTGGTGCCATCGTGGGAGCGGCGGCGGGCTTCGTCGCCGACAACGGCGTGAACTGGGTCATCAACAACATCTTCTGAGGTACGACGAGCGCGGCCACCGGCCGCCGGACAGGTGTCACATGGGTTCGCTCTTGGTCAGTGTGCTGGCGGCTCTGGTGTTCCTCTTCATGGGCGGGATCATGATCAGGAACGGCCGCCGGGTTTGGCGCGGTGGCGGCGCGGTGTCGGCGCGCACTCGGCTGGTGGTCTATTCGAACCAGACCAGTGCCGGTGTCGAGCGGGCCATGCCGGTCCTGGGCGCCTTCGCGATGTGGGCGGCGGTGCTGGTGCCGGCGGTCTTCCTGGCGAAGCACGGCGGCTCGATATCGGGTGCGGCCCGGGTGGTTGCCGCCGTCTCGTGCATCGGGGCGGTCGGATGCGCCTGGACCGGGATCTTCATCATCTGGTTCAACCGGCCGAAGTTCCTGGTCGCGCCGCACCTGCGGAGCGCGCCGGGCACGATGACCAGGAAGCGGGGCACCAGCAGCCCGCGCTGATCGGGGCTGCCGCCCCTGTGCCAGGGCCCTCGGGCCGACGGCCGTCCGCACCGGGACGGCCGATCGGGCCGAGGGCCCTGGGCGTTCCCCGGTCCGTCGGGACCGGGGAACGGGGGTGCGGGCGGGGTCAGAAGTCGTCGTCGAAGGAGACGGAGCCCTCGACCGCGACCTGGTAGGCCGAGACCCGGCGTTCGAAGAAGTTGGTGAGCTCCTGCACGCCCTGGAGCTCCATGAAGCCGAACGGGTTCTCCGAGCCGTAGCGGACCGGGAGGCCGAGCCGGACCAGCCGCTGGTCGGCCACGCACTGCAGGTACTCGCGCATGGAGTCGGTGTTCATGCCCGGCAGGCCGTCGCCGCACAGGTCGCGGGCGAACTGCAACTCGGCCTCGACCGCCTCTTCCAGCATCGCGGTGACCTGTGCGCTCAGCTCGTCGTCCCAGAGCTCGGGCTCCTCGGCGCGGACGGTGTCGACCACCTGGAAGGCGAAGTCCATGTGCATGGACTCGTCGCGGAACACCCAGTTGGTGCCGGTCGCCAGGCCGTGCAGCAGGCCGCGCGAGCGGAACCAGTAGACGTAGGCGAAGGCGCCGTAGAAGAACAGGCCCTCGATGCAGGCCGCGAAGCAGATCAGGTTGAGCAGGAAGCGGCGGCGGTCGGCCTGCGTCCGCAGTGCGTCCAGCTTCTCCACCTCGTTGATCCAGCGGAAGCAGAACTGGGCCTTCTCGCGGATGGAGGGGATGTTCTCGACCGCCGCGAAGGCCGCGTTGCGGTCCTCCGGGTCGGGCAGGTAGGTGTCCAGCAGGGTCAGGTAGAACTGGACGTGCACGGCCTCCTCGAACAGCTGGCGGGACAGGTACAGCCGCGCCTCGGGCGAGTTGATGTGCTTGTACAGGGTCAGCACCAGGTTGTTGGAGACGATGGAGTCGCCGGTCGCGAAGAAGGCGACCAGGCGGCCCAGCAGGTGCCGCTCGTCCGCGCTGAGCTTGGCCAGGTCGGCCACGTCCGAGTGCAGGTCCACCTCCTCCACGGTCCAGGTGTTCTTGATGGCGTTGCGGTAGTGCTCGTAGAAGTCCGGGTAGCGCATCGGACGCAGGGTCAGTTCGAAGCCCGGGTCGAGCAGGTTCTTCGTCGCGTTGGCAGGGGTGGTCATTACTGGCAGGCCTCGCAGGACTCGGGGTTTTCGAGGGAGCAGGCGACCACTGCTTCGTCCTCGGCGATCGGAAGGGGCGCGGACGCGGCGGGGGCGGCCTGGGCCTGGGCGGCGCGGGCGATCCGGGTCGCCGGTCGGGAGCGCAGGTAGTACGTGGTCTTCAGGCCGGTCTTCCAGGCGTAGGCGTACATCGAGCTGAGCTTGCCGATGGTGGGCGAGGCCAGGAAGAGGTTCAGCGACTGGCTCTGGTCGAGGTACGGCATCCGGGCCGCCGCCAGGTCGATCAGCGCGCGCTGCGGCAGCTCCCAGGCCGTGCGGTAGAGCGACTTCAGCTCCTCCGGCAGGCCGGGGATCTCCAGCGCCGACCCGTTGGCCTCGCGCAGCGACTCGCGGGCGGCGGCGGTCCACAGCCCGCGCGCCTTGAGGTCGGCCACCAGGTACGGGTTGACCTGGAGGAACTCGCCGCTCAGGGTCTCCCGCTTGAACAGGTTGGAGACCTGCGGCTCGATGCACTCGTACACGCCCGCGATGGAGGCGATGGTCGCGGTCGGCGCGATCGCCAGCAGCAGCGAGTTGCGCAGGCCGGTGGCGGCCACCCGCTCGCGCAGCGCGGTCCAGCGCTCCGGCCAGGTCGGGGCGGTGCTGAAGTGGTCGATGTGCAGCTGGCCCCGGGCGGCGCGGGTCTCGGCGTACGCCTCGTGCCGGCCCAGCCGCTCGGCCAGCTCGCAACTGGTCTCGTAGGCCGCGAGCATGATCCGCTCGGCCAGCCGGGTGGACAGCTCCTTGGCCTCGGCCGAGTCGAAGTCCAGGCGGCGCTTGAAGAAGACGTCCTGAAGGCCCATCACGCCCAGACCCACCGGCCGCCAGCGGGAGTTGGAGGCGGCGGCCTCGGGGGTCGGGTAGAAGTTGATGTCCACCACCCGGTCCAGGAAGGTCACCGCGGTACGGACGGTCCGGTCCAGCCGCTCCCAGTCGACCTCGCCGTCGGGCAGCAGGTGCGCGCCGAGGTTGACCGAGCCGAGGTTGCAGACGGCGGTCTCGGAGTCGTCGGTGACCTCCAGGATCTCGGTGCACAGGTTGGACGAGTGCACCGTGCGGCCCGGCAGCGCGGTCTGGTTGGCGGACCGGTTGGAGGCGTCCTTGAAGGTCATCCAGCCGTTGCCGGTCTGCGCCAGGGTGCGCATCATCCGCGCGTACAGGGTGCGCGCCGGGATGGTGCGCACGGCCAGGCCGGCGACCTCGGCCTTGGTGTAGGCGGCGTCGAACTCCGCGCCCCACAGGTCCACCAGCTCCGGGACGTCGCCGGGGGAGAACAGCGACCACTCGGCGTCGGCCTCGACCCGGCGCATGAACTCGTCCGGGATCCAGTGCGCCAGGTTGAGGTTGTGGGTGCGCCGGGCCTCCTCGCCGGTGCTGTCCCGCAGCTCCAGGAACTCCTCGATGTCGGCGTGCCAGGTCTCCAGGTAGACGCAGGCGGCGCCCTTGCGCCGACCGCCCTGGTTCACCGCCGCGACCGAGGAGTCCAGCGTGCGCAGGAACGGCACGATGCCGTTGGACTGCCCGTTGGTGCCCCGGATCAGGCTGCCGCGCGAGCGGATCCGGCTGTACGACAGGCCGATGCCGCCCGCGTGCTTGCTCAGCCGGGCGATCTGCGCGTAGCGGGCGTAGATCGAGTCCAGCTCGTCGAGCGGGGAGTCCAGCAGGTAGCAGGAGGACATCTGCGGGTGCCGGGTACCGGAGTTGAACAGGGTGGGCGAGGAGGGCAGGTACTCCAGCCGGCTCATCAGCCGGTACAGCTCGGCCACCTCCGCCACCGAGGTCGCGTCCCCTCCGATCTGCAGCCCGCAGGCGACGCGGAGCAGGAAGTGCTGCGGGGTCTCGATGACCTGACGGGTGATCGGGTGCCGCAGCAGGTAGCGGGAGTAGACCGTGCGCAGGCCGAAGTACTCGAAGCGGTCGTCGCCCGCCTGGTCGATCACCGCGTCCAGGGTCGCGGCGTGGGCGGCCACGTAGTCGGCGGTGGCGTCGCCGATCAGGCCCTCGCGGTGGCCGACCGCGATCGAGGCGGCGAAGCAGGTCGAGCCCTGACCGGCGGCCTCCTCGCGGATCTCCTCGGCCAGCAGCCGGGCGGCCAGCCGGGAGTACTGCGGGTCCTCGGCGATCAGCGCGGCGGCGGCCTCGGTGGCCAGTCCTCGCAACTCGGCGTAGTCGGCGCCGCCACTGCGGCCGCGCAGGGCGGCGGCGGCGACCCGGCCCGGATCCACCTCGGCCAGGTCGGCGGAGCGCTCGGTCAGGGTCCGCAGCAGGGCCGCGCCGGGACCGTCCGTCTGACTGGGCAGGGTCGCGCCGGGAGCGGAGTCGTGGCGCTCGGCCTCAGGCACAAGCGTGGTGGTGGGCGACAGTTGGGCGGTCACGATTCGCTCCTCGTTGGCGGCGGCCGGTCGGCGGTGGGCCCGCGACCGGCGGAACGAGGCGTGCGGGAGCTCATGACGGCAGCGCGCAGCACATCCTCGGCCCGCCCTCGGGGCCCGGAAGTCATGCCGTCGGCAGGTAATCGGACTCGCGGCCGGGCGCCGGGGCGCAGCCGCTCACCGCTGC
This sequence comes from Streptacidiphilus sp. P02-A3a, assembly GCF_014084105.1. Taxonomy (GTDB): domain Bacteria; phylum Actinomycetota; class Actinomycetes; order Streptomycetales; family Streptomycetaceae; genus Streptacidiphilus. Next base: position 1,234,640 of record NZ_CP048289.1, read on the forward strand.
GGGGCAGTCCCGGGCTTGCACCGGGTTCCCCTGCATCGACAGCGAGAGTGAGCATACATCTGGTGGCGCTTCTCAGAAGCACCACCAGATGTTGTGTCCGCAGTGAGGAGATTCACGGGGCCAGTTCCAACGCGTAGGTCAGGAGTTCGATTCCCGGGACGGGGGACCAATCGCGGTCGGGGGTCCGCCGGAAGCCCAGCCGCTCATATATCCGGTGCGCGTGGACCATCGTGGGCTCCGTGGACAGCACCATCCGGACCAGTCCGAGCTCGCGGCCGCGAGCGGTGCAGGCGCGCACCAGTGCCTCGCCCGCGCCCCGGCCCCGGGCCCCCGGCGAGACCGCCAGCATCCGGAACTCGCCCTCCCGCTCCTGTGCCAGATTCGCGTACCGGCTGCCCGGCGCGGCGAAGGTCACCGACCCCAGCAGCTCGCCGCTCTCCGCGTCGACCGCCACCAGCAGCTCCGCCGCCTCCGCGCGGTCGCGCCCGTCGCGCAGGCGGGCCGCGTAGGCGTCGTCGGGACGGACGTGACCGTCGGTGATGAAGGAGTCGGCGGTGAGTCGGCCGACGGCGTCGAACTCGGCGGCGAGGGCGGGGCGGATGAGGATGTCCATCCGGGAAGTCTGCCTGAGGGGAGGGCCATACCCGAAAACGGGTGCGATACCGGAATGGGCGTACCGAGTCCGGGCCACCGGGCGTGACGTCTGGTTGCGTGTCAGATTCGGAGCGTGACTACGATGAGAATGCGTCAGACGATAGGACTGAGCCTGGCCGCGCTGGTGGCCGGGCCGCTGGTGGCCCTCGGAACGGCCGGTACCGCCTCGGCCGCGGTACCGGCGCGGGTGGGCGCGGCGGTGGACTCCGCCTGCGGGGTGAACCTCGACAACGTGGACCGGGCCCCGCTCTCGCTGCGGCTGCACGGGCTGCACCGGGTCTACCGGGCCGGTGGCGGCTGGTCGCCGGCCCGGCTGGGGCTGCGGAACCGGCTCAGCGAATCCTGCGCCGGGGTCCGGCCGGTGCTGGTGTTCGGGGCGCGCGCGGGCGTGCTGCGCCGTGGTGACGTCCGCCTGCAGTGGCGGCGGGGCGCGCGCGGCGGCTGGCAGCCGGTGCGGCTGCGGGCGGAGGAGGGGGTGCTGGCCGGGCAGGTCGGTCCGGACGCGGGGCTGACCGTCCCGGCCGGAGGCCGGGCCGGGGTGCCGCTGCGGCTGCGGATCGGGCACCGGGCGCCGCTCGGGCAGTGGCTGACGCTGGCGGTCGGCTTCGAGCCGGTGGTCCTGGAGGGGCAGTCGGTACCGCTGCCGGTGGGGGTGTCCGAGCCGTACCTGTTCCGGGTGGTCCGGGCCGGGCACCGGGGGAACGGCGGCCCGGCGGCCGGGCACCGGGAGCGCGGCGGGCCCGACTGGGGGCCGAGGCTGGCGGAGACCGGGACCGACGCCGGGGTGGCGGCCGGTGCCGCCGCCGCGCTGCTGCTCGGCGGCGGCGGGCTGGTGCTGCTCAGACGGGCCGGGTGAGCAGCTCGCGCAGTCGCCGGAGCTCGGCGTCGGTGACGCCGTGGTGCCGCAGGAACGCCTCGGCGCTGCCGTGGTGGCCGACGGTCCGCTCCAGGAACAGCGTGAGCAGCTCCGGGTGGACCGGGCGGGAGATCCGGTCCACGCCGTTCTCGTCGAGGTAGTGCACCGGCTCGCCGAGCAGGCCCAGACCGGCGTTGGAGACCAGGTAGTCGTCGGTGATGTCGGCCTCGGCCACGCCGAGGGCGGACAGCAGCACCGCCACCGTGATCCCGGTGCGGTCCTTGCCGACCGCGCAGTGGACCAGCGCGGGCAGCGCCCCCGGCTCCAGCAGCCGCCGGACGAAGGCGGCGATCGGGGGCCCGGCGACCTCGGCCATGAACACGTACATCTGCCGCAGGCCCGGGTCGGCGGCGCCCGGCTCGGCCGGGTCGAGCCCGCGGTCGGCCTGGTCGGCCGCCGCGTTCGGGTCGCCGGAGGCGGTGTCCTCGAACGGCGGCAGGGTCGGCAGCGAGACCGCCGTGTAGGACAGCCCGTGCCGCTGGTCCGGCCAGTGCACCAGCTCCGGCTCGCTGCGCAGGTCGACCACCGTGTTCAGGTCGAGCCCGGCCAACTGCCGCGCCCCCTCGGGGCCGAGGTCGCCGAGGGAGCCCGAGCGGAACAGCAGGCCCTCGCGGACCCGGCCGCCGTCGGCCGTGGCGAAGCCGCCGGCGTCGCGCAGGTTGCGCAGGCCGGGTACGTCGATCAGCCGCTCGACGCCCACGGGCACGGCGGCGTCGGCTATGCCGGGAACGGCGGTGTCGGGGGTTCCGGTGGTCTCCATGGTCGACACTCTAGGGACTGGGACTGTCACTGAGGAGGGATACCGGCGGCCTCGGCGAGGTCGCGGGTGATCGCCGCCAGGAGTTCGTCCGCCCTTGTCCGGGCGTCGTCGAGCCGGTCACCGGACCCGACCGGGAGCACCACCTCCAGGTAGCACTTGAGCTTCGGCTCGGTCCCGGACGGCCGGACCACCACCCGGGCCGAGTCGACCTGCCCACCGGCCAGCCGGTAGCGCAGCCCGTCGGTCGGCGGCAGGCCGTCCGCGCCCCGCTCCAGATCCTCCGCCCGCTCCACCCGGAGCCCGCCGAGGGCGGTCGGTGGCTGCTCGCGCAGCCGGTCCAGGGCCGCGGTGATCTGCTTCAGCTCCGGCAGCCGGACCGACAGCTGACTGGTGGCGTGCAGCCCGTGGGTCAGCGCCAGGTCGTCCAGCAGGTCGGCCAGGGTGCGGCCGGAGGCCTTGAGCACGGTGGCGAGTTCGGCGATGGCGAGGGCGGCGGTGATGCCGTCCTTGTCGCGGACCGCGTCCGGGTCGGTGCAGTAGCCCAGGGCCTCCTCGTAGCCGTAGCGCAGGCCGGGCGCGCGGGAGATCCACTTGAAGCCGGTCAGGGTCTCGGCGTAGGGGAGGCCCGCGGCCGCGGCGATCCGGGACAGCAGCGAGGAGGAGACGATGGTGGTCGCGAAGGCGCCCCGGGCCTGCCGCGCCACCAGGTGGGCGGCCAGCAGCGCGCCGACCTCGTCGCCGTGCAGCATCCGCCAGCCGGGCCCCGCGGCGGTCGGCAGCGGGACGGCCACCGCCAGCCGGTCGGCGTCCGGGTCGTTGGCCAGGACCAGGTCCGGCGCCCGCTCGTGGCCCAGTGCCGAGGCGGCGGCGAAGGCCAGGTCCATCGCCCCGGGTTCCTCCGGGTTGGGGAAGCCGAGGGTGGGGAAGTCCGGGTCGGGGTCGGCCTGGGCGGCGACCACCAGCGGGGCCGGGAAGCCCGCCCGGGCGAAGGCCGGGAGCAGCGTGTCCCGGCCGACGCCGTGCAGCGGCGTGTAGACGACCGCCAGGTCGCGCGGGGTGGCCGGGTCCAGCGTGGCCACCGCCCGGGCCAGGTAGGGCTCGACGGTCTGCTCGGCGGTCAGCGAGGTCCAGCTGTCGCCGAGCGGGATGTCCCGCAGCGAGGCGATGGCGTCGATCTCGGCGGCGATGGCGGCGTCCAGCGGCGGCACGATCTGCGCGCCGTCGCGCCAGTAGACCTTGTAGCCGTTGTCCCGGGCCGGGTTGTGGCTGGCGGTCACCATCACCCCGGCCGCCGCGCCGAGCCGACGGACGGCGAAGGCGAGCACGGGGGTGGGCAGCGGGCCCGGCAGCAGTGCCGCCCGCAGCCCCGCGCCGGTGACCGCCGCGGCGGTGTCCCGGGCGAAGGCGGCGGACTTGTGCCGGGCGTCGTAGCCGATCACCACCAGTCCGTTCGGGTCCTCCAGCCGGACCCGGGCGGCGATCCCGGCGGCGGCGCGCAGCACCACCGCCCGGTTCATCCGGGTCGGGCCGGCGCCCATCTCGCCGCGCAGCCCGGCGGTGCCGAAGCGCAGCGTGCCGTTGAAGCGTTCGGCGAGCGCGGACCAGGCCCGCGCCTCGTCCTCGGAGCCCTCGCCCTCGCCGCATTCGGCGGCGGCCAGCAGGGCGGTGAGCTCGGCCCGGGTGTCCGGATCCGGATCCTCGGCGAGCCAGGTCCGGGCGCGGGAGAGCAGGTCGGTGGCGGGGGGCGGCGTCATTGCGTCATCCGCTTTCTGTGGCATCGCTGTGGCATCGCTGTGGCTTTTTCGGTGGTGGGGGCGGTTCAGAGCCGTCCCAGCAGCTCGGCGAGCAGCGCGCCCATCCGGGCGGCGGACGCCTGGCCGGCGGCCAGCACCTCGGCGTGGTTGAGCGGCGCGCCGGTGATGCCCGCCGCCAGGTTGGTGACCAGGGACAGGCCCAGCACCTCGGCGCCGGCCTCGCGGGCGGCGATGGCCTCCAGCGCGGTCGACATGCCGACCAGGTCGGCGCCCATGGTGCGGACCATCCGGATCTCGGCCGGGGTCTCGTAGTGCGGTCCGGGGAACTGGGCGTACACGCCCTCCTCCAGGCCGGGCTCGATCTCCTGGCAGAGGGCGCGCAGCCGGGGCGAGTACAGGTCGGTGAGGTCGACGAAGTTGGCGCCGACGATCGGCGAGGCCCCGGTCAGGTTCAGGTGGTCGCTGATCAGCACCGGTTGGCCGGGCACCATGCCCGGGCGCAGGCCGCCGCAGCCGTTGGTGAGCACCACCGTCCGGCACCCGGCGGCGACCGCGGTGCGGACGCCGTGCGCGACGGCGGCCACGCCGTGGCCCTCGTAGTAGTGCGTCCGTCCGAGGAAGACCAGGGCTCGGGCGTCGCCCATCCGGATCGAGCGGACCTTGCCCGAGTGGCCGGCGACGGCGGGCGGCGGGAACCCGGGGAGCTCGGTCACCGGGAACTCCTGGTCGGGGGCGCCCAGTTCGTCGGCGGCCGGGACCCAGCCCGACCCCATCACCAGCGCCACGCTGTGGTGTTCGGCGCCGGTGAGGGCGCGCACGGCGGCGGCGGCGTCCTTGGCGGCGGCGCGGGGATCGGCGATGACCGGCTGCAGATATGCGTTCACGGGACGAGAATATCCACGGACCCTACGCGCGTAGAAGCATGATGGGCCGATGTCCCGGTTTGGGTTCGCCCGGTTCGGCCGCGACCCGCCCGCGCCACGGCCGTCGCGCGGCTGTGCCGGAAGGGCCTCTGCTCAGAGGCGGCGGGCGACCCGCAGGCCCGCGGCGTAGAAGCCGTTGCCGTCCAGGACGCCGGTTCCGGCCAGGTCGCCGAAGGTCGGGCCGTTGGCCTGGGAGCGGCTGGAGAGGAAGCGCGGGTGGCCCTCGGTGTCCGGGCCGAGGTACATGCCGCAGTGGTCGATCTCGATCGGCTTGCCGATGTTGATGGCGAAGAAGACCAGGTCACCCGGTTGCAGCAGGCCGATGTCGGTGGGCCGGGACTTGGTGTCCGGGATCAGCAGCACGCCGGGCGCGTAGGAGGCGATGGCGAAGGCCCGGCGCGGCAGGCCCACCCCGGCGGTGTTGCTGGTGTGCATCGGGTAGCCGCCCCGGTAGCCCCAGACGAGCCGCATGTAGCCGGAGCAGTCGACGTCGCCGTAGCGCGCCTTCTCCGGCTGCATGGTGACGCCGTCCTGGAACTTCCAGGAGGTGCCCAGGTAGTCGTAGAAGTCCGACTTCTCGTCGTGGTAGTGGAACGACATCTCCGACTGCCCGGGGACGACCGGGCCGAAGGACGCGTCGCCCGCGTACCGCACGCCCTGGGCGTCGTACAGGTCGGGTGCCTTGTCCTCGTACTGCATCGCCATGCCCAGGATGTCCAGGTCGCTGCTGCCGAGGATCTTCGGGAACCAGGACCTGAACCAGGCGCTGGTCTCCGCGCCCTCGCTCCAGGCGGACGGCATCAGCCGCACCCAGGCGTCGGACTGGATGACGGCGGTGGTGGTCCGCGGCTCGGTCCAGGTCCGGGAGGGGCCGGTGAGCAGCGCGCTGCGGGCGCCGTCGGTGAACACCCCCACCTGGTTGCCGTTGGAGTCGGTGACCACGGTGCGGTCGGGCCCGGACTGGCGGCTGTACTGGTACGTGGCGGCCTTGCCCGGGGCGGCCGGGCTGCTGGTCTCGGCGACCGGGGCGCTGTCCGGCTGGGCCGGGTGCCGCCGGGCGTTCAGCTCGACGCCGAGCGCCCCGGCGACACCGGCGAGGACCACGACACCACTGCCGCCGAGGATCTGGCGACGGGACAGCTTGGGGGACGGCATAACGGGCTCCGTTTCCGAGGGTCGGGTGGCCGGAATCTGTTGGCCGGGTCAGTCGGCGGGCGGGTCAGTCGGCGGGCGGGTCAGTTGGTGGGCAGGGCTCCGAGCAGCAGCCCGGCGGTGAGCACGACGTAGGTGGCCAGGGTCACCGCCGAGGTCGAGATCAGGGTGGCCGCCCGGGGCTGGCGCACCAGCTGGTAGGCGATCAGCCCGGGCACCACGAAGCCCAGCGTCTCCGAGCTGTAGAGCAGCGGGAACTGGCTCTGCAGCGCGAACATCACGGTCATCTGCAGCAGCACCGCGATCAGCACCACGGCCGCGAACAGCCGCTTCCCGTACAGGATCACCACCCGCTGGAGCAGCACCGTGGCGAGGTAGGTGACGGCGGTGACGGCGAGCACCAGTCCGGCCCGCTGGAGGTCGGTGACCAGGGTCAGCGCCAGCCAGCCGGGGGTGATCATGCCGCCGGGGGAGAGGTTGGTGGTCAGGTAGCAGATCAGTGAGAAGACCAGGCCGAGGGCGATACCCAGGGTGGCGACCTCGGAGGTGACATCGGCGGGTATCACAGGGACTTCCTCGTCTGCGGCTGCTCGCGGTACTGGTGCTGTTGGTGATTCTGGCGCACGACCGGTCCCGGGTGCCGCGCAGGGTCCTGCCGCGCCGGGTCCGACTGCTGGGCCGGGTCCGACTGCTGGGCCGGGCCCGACGGCTTGGCCGGGTCCGGCAGTCGGAGGATCCGCTGCTGGAGCGTCGGGTGGTCCTCCGTCTCCTGGTGCCAGCGGGGTTCCGGCGGCCGGGCGACGCTGATGGCCAGGGTCGGGCTGTCCAGCGCGCCCCAGACCTCGGTCGGGTGGTCGGTGCGGGCGGCGGCCTGGTCGGCGTCCGGCTCCTCGTCCAGCGGGAGGTCGGCCAGGCAGTCCAGGAACAGCTCGCCCTGGCCGTGGATGTTGCCGATGGCGATCAGCGAGGAGTCCGGCGGCAGCTCGGCCAGCAGGTCCAGGGTCAGCTGCTGCGGGTCGCGCCGGTCGCCGCCGAGGTCCACCACCCGGCCCTGCCAGTCGGCCGGGATCCCGTCGCGGGCGCTCTTGGTCGGGTGGCCGATCAGGAACACCGTGTCCGGGGCGAGGTCCGGCACGATCGCGCCCATCTGCGCGTTGCGCTCCACCCGGTCCGGGCGGCAGTTGATCACCACGTTCAGCGGCCGGTGGATCGCGCCCAGGCCCAGCAGCTGGTTGACGTTCATCAGGGTGGACTCGGGGTCGTTGGCGGCGAAGACGTTGGCGAAGCGCAGCCGCTTGCCGTCCTCGGTGCGGTAGCGCTCGACCGAGAGCACGCCCGGGTCCGGCGGGGCCTCCCACATGCCGCGCAGCGCGGTCTCCCGGTCCACGCCCAGGAGTTCGGCCACGGCCAGGGCGATGGCCACGTTCTCCTTGAAGGTGAACCAGCTGAAGCCGCGCAGTTCGGCGTCGCTGACCGTCTCCGGATCGACCGCGATCAGCCGGCAGTTCCGCTTGTCGGCCTCCTGCTGGAGGATGTGCAGCCGGTCCCGCTCGGCGGTCACGCAGACCCCGCCGACCGGCATCGAGCGCGACAGCGAGCGGGCGACGTCGTCCAGGGTCGGGCCCATCTCGGCCAGGTGGTCCTCGCGGACGTTGCAGAGCACGCCGATGGTGGAGCGGATCAGCTTCTGCTGGTTGATCTCCTGTAGCGCGGGCATCACCGCCATGCACTCGATCACCAGCGCGTCCGGCCGGTAGGTCGCCGCGCGCCGGACGATGCCGATCTGCTCGACCACGTTGGCGATGCCGAACTTCCGGTACACCGGCTCCTCGGTGGCGTCCGGGTGGATGAAGCGGGCCGCGGTACCGGTGGTCTTCGCGACGGTGACCAGGTCACCGCCGCGCAGCGCGCCCGCGCACAGCCGGGTGATCGAGCTCTTCCCCCGGATGCCGTTGACCAGCACGCGTACCGGTATCTGGTCCAGCGCCGAGTCGTGCCGTCGCTGCTCCAGCACGCCCGCGACCAGCAGTCCGGCGCAGCAGATGAGCAGCACGATGTAGAGGAAAGTCACCGAAACGTTCCTTCAGACCCGTTGGGCCGGTGAGGTGGGGCGGGTGGAGGACACCAGCTGCTGTCGGACGAGTTCCAGGCTCCGGGTGATCGAGCCGATCTCGTCGTGGTGCACGGGGTAGAGCACGGTGCGGCGGTCGCCCGCGGCGAGTTGCTCGGCGGTGTCGGCGAGGGTGCGCAGCGGGCGCACCACGATGACGTACAGCCAGCCCAGGCAGCCCGCGGCGGCGGCGAGGCCGAGCAGTCCGGCCAGCATGGTGAGCCGCTGGGTGCGGTAGGCGCCCAGGTCCAGCCAGGAGGTGGGCTGGGCGGTGACGATCTGCCAGCCCAGGCTCCGGGCGTCGGCGCCGGTGGCCGGGGCGATCCCGGCGCTGGTGGTGGCACCGGTGGTGCCACCGACGCCGAGCGCGGTGACCGAGGCGATGGTGTCGCCGTCGGTGGTGGTCACCATGCTGGTGAGCGGCTGCGCCGACGACTTCCCGGCGAGGTCGGTCAAGGAGCCGTCGGGCAGCGACTGGAAGGCGCGGAAGCCGTCCCGGGAGGCGACCACCCGCTGGCGGCCGTCGACCAGCCAGGCGTGGCCGATGCCGATGTGGTTCAGCATGCTGTTCAGCGGCTTGAGGTCGTACTCGCCGACCACCGCCACCGGGCTCTTCGCGGTGATCGGCGGGGCCTTGACGTCCTTCGGGTTCTGGCCGACCAGGGCCACCGGTACCGGCTTGGGCACGGTGACGTAGGCGGCCACCTCGGGCACCCGTCCGGTGGTGTTGATCTGTAGCAGCCCGGCGCCGGCCGGGACGCTGCGCGCGGCCCGCCGGGGCTTGCCGCCGACCCGGGCGAGGATCGAGCCGTCCTGGGTGAGCACGTACAGCGAGGTGTAGCGGCTGTGCTGGGCCAGGGCGGCCTTCAGCAGGCTGCGGGTCTGGGCGGCGGTGCTGGTGGTGGTCAGCCCGGTGGCCAGTCCGGTCAGGTCCTGGTAGCTGCTGTCCAGGCTCTGCTTGACCTGTCCGGCGATGGCGGCGGTACGCGTCTGCTGGTCGCTGACCAGTTGCTTGGGGACGGCCACGTCGGCGGCCGGCCGGTTGAACAGCAGCAGCAGCGGGACCGACCAGCTGACCAGGATCAGCGCGCAGCAGATCAGCAGCGCGCGGCTGCCGGGCCCGCGCCGCCGGGGGGTGAACGGCTCGGCCGGGGCGTCGTCCAGCAGTTGCCGCCGCAGCGACTCCAGCGCCGCGCCGATCCGGGCCGCCTCGCCCAGCCGGGGCACGGCCACCGGGCGGGACAGGTCGCCGCGGAAGATCCTGCGGCCGCCGAAGTGCAGCCGCAGCAGCGGCCGTTGCAGTCCGAGCGTGAGCAGCGCGGTCACCAGCAGCGCCGCCACCAGCAGTGAGGCGGCGGCGAGCAGCGCGAACAGCGAGTTGCCGGTGACGTTGCCGGTCTGCGGGGTGGCGGTCACGGTGAGCACGGTCAGGCCCAGCGACGCGGCGTCCGGACTGACGGTGCTGGTCGCCAGCATCGACCAGCCGGCGACGGTACGGGTCTTGTCCTGGACGCCGCCGACCAGGTAGCCGGAGCTGGTGCCGTGGACGGCCCGGCGGGCGGCGCCGGCCGCGTCGCCGGGGAGCCGCTGGTCCGCGGCGGTGGCGGCGGGGTCCGCACTGGCCGAGGCGCTGGGAGCGGTACTGGCGCCCGGCTTGGCGCTCGGGGCCGGGGTGGCCGCCGCGCTCGCGGGGGCGGCCGGACCGGCGCTGGAGGCGACCACGGTGCCCTTGCGGTTGACCAGTTCCACCACCCGGCCGGTCGCGTTGCCGGGGTCGGCCGCGGTCAGCGGGGCGGCCGCGACCAGCAGTCGCTGGCCCATGCCGGGCAGGTTGGCCGAGGCGAACACCAGCAGCCCGACCTGGCCCGAGGGCAGGGTCGCGACCTGGGGCCGGATCGGTCCGCTGCCGCTGGCCGTGGGCAGTCCGGTGGTCGGCAGCGCGGCGCCGGTGACGGCCAGCAGCTTGTTGCCGGAGGTCGGGTCGAGCATCTCCACGCCGAGCCAGTCCTGGCCGAGCTGGCCGATCCGCTTCAGCGCCTGGGCGCTGGTCGCGGGCGCGGACTTGGCGAGCGCCCCGGCGGCGTTGCGCAGCGCCAGCACCTCGCCGTCCACCGTGCCGCGCAGTTCGGCGGCGCTGTCCTCGGCGATGTGCTGCTGCGAGGTGAGCACGGCGGGTGCGACGTCCTGGGCATCGGTCCTGGCCAGCACCAGGGCGGTCAGCAGGGCGACCGCCAGCAGCAGGCACAGCAGTACGGCGACGGGCGGCCGGACACCGCCCAGCAGCGGCATGTCGGCGCGCAGCCGGTTTCGGTGCCGCCGAGGCCGGTTGAACGTTCCCCGTCGCGGGTCGGGCGTGGACAGGAGACGTTCCTCTCGGCGGCGGACGCGCATCGATCACGAACTGATCAGACGATGCATCAGGTTACGCATCTTGCGGTCACATTCTCATTACAGTAAGGATATATTTCATCATCAACTCTTCATTGACGTTTACCGTATTGTCCAGGACACTCACGCGATCAGTTAAGAAGAGGCCTTGATGAGCACCGCCACCGTGCCGGAGGCTTCCGCGCGCAACAACCGGTCCCGGGGCCGCCGTCGGGCCGAAGCCGAGCCGCGCTGGGTGCCACCGCTGCTGGCGCTGGTCGCGGCGCTCGCGGCGTACCTGTACGGCTGGCGGCTGAACCAGGCGCTGCTGCACCCCTACTACACGGCCGCCGTCCGCAGCATGGCCTCCAGCTGGCACGCCTTCCTCTACGGCGGGCTCGACCCCAGCGGCTCGATCACGGTCGACAAGCTCCCGGGCGCGCTGTGGCTCCAGGCCCTGTCGGTGCGCGCCTTCGGCCTGCACAACTGGGCGGTGGCGCTGCCGCAGGGCATCGAGGGCGTACTCACGGTGCTGGTGCTGTACCGGATCGTCAAGGCCTGGGCCGGCCCGGTGGCGGGGCTGCTGGCCGCACTGCTGCTCACGCTCACCCCGATCACCGCCGCGCTGGACCGCGGGAACATCTCCGACTCGCTGCTGACGCTGCTGCTGGTGCTGGCCGCCGGCGCCGCCATGAAGGCGGTGCGCGACGGGAAGCTGTGGCACCTGCTCAGCTGCGGGGTGTGGGTCGGGCTGGCGTTCCAGGCGAAGATGCTCCAGGCCTGGCTGGTGCTGCCGGTGTTCGCCCTGGTCTACGTGGTGTGCGCGCCCGGCGGATGGCTGCGGCGGATCGGGTACGCCTGCGCGGGCGGGGCGGTGGCGCTGGCGGTGTCCTGCTCCTGGATGCTCTGGGTGCTGTACACCCCGGCCGCCGACCGCCCCTACCTGGACGGCACCACCGGCAACAACCCGTTCGCCCTGGTCTTCGGCTACAACGGGCTGAGCCGGTTCGGCGGCGGCAGCGGCGCGGGCCTCGGCAGCGTCGCCGGTACCAGCGCCAGCCGCCCCAGCGGCGGGGCCAGTTGGGACGTGCTGTTCAACACCACGGTCGGCCCGCAGATCAGTTGGTTCCTGCCGCTGGCGGTGCTCTCGCTGGCCGTCGGCCTGGCCTGGGGCCGCCGGGCCGGGCGGACCGACCAGCTCCGGGCCGGGTACCTGCTCTGGGGCGGCTGGCTGCTGCTGCACGACCTGGCCTTCTCCGCCTCCTCCGGGATCCACGGCTACTACACGGTGGTGCTCGCGCCCGCCGTGGCCGCCCTGGCCGGGGCCGGGATCACCACCCTGTGGCGGGTCTACGGCCGGCCCGGGGAGCGTCCGGCGAGCGGCCGCTGGTACCTGCTCATCGGCGGGCTGCTGTTCAGCGCGGTCTGGGCGGTGGTGCTCGACTCCCGGTACCCGCACTTCCACCCGTGGGTGGTGCCGGTGCTCGGCCTGCTGGCGCTGGTCTCCGCGAGCCTGCTGGCGCTGCGGGACCGGCGCGGGGTGCCGATCGGACTGGCGGCCGGACTGGCCGCGCTGCTGCTGGCGCCCGCGGTCTGGTCGCTCTCGGCGCTGAACCCGCTGTACGCGGGCAGCGGGACCGCGCCGCTGGCCGGACCGGTCGGCGCCAACGCGGTCGCCGCGGCCGGCGGCAGCAGCCCGGCGGCGGAGGTCGGCTTCGGCCCGGCGGCCGGGCGCGCGGGCAAGCTGCTGACCTACCTGGAGGCGCACCGGGGCGGGGCGGAGTACCTGGTGGCGACGCAGGCCGCGCTGCCCGCCGAGCCGCTGCTGCGGGCGGTGTCCGCGCCGGTGCTGGTGATGGGCGGCTTCACCGGGAACACCCCGTTCCCGACCTCGGCCGCGCTGGCGGCGCTGGTCCACGGCGGGAAGCTCCGCTACGCGGTGCTGACCAGTGAGCGGGCCAACTCGGCCGACGCGGCCTGGGTCAAGACCAACTGCACCCGGGTGCTGCCGGCCCAGTACGGGCAGAAGACGGACCGGGACATGACGCTGTACGACTGCTCGCCGTCGGCGGCCCCGGTGGCGGCCCCGGTCAAGAGCCCGGCCCCGGGCACCGCGAAGAAGGGCACCGCGAAGAAGGCGAAGCGGACGACCAGCGGGCACTGAGCTCAGCAGGGGCGCTTGCGCAGGTCCATCACGTAGTCGTGGGGGGCGCCCGCCGACTCGGCGGCGTCCGCGATGATGCCGAGGTAGCGGGCCGAGGGCAGGCCGCCCTCGTAGTCGTTGAGCACGTAGGTCCAGGCGGTGAGGTCGCCCTCCAGGGTGTGCGCCCGCACCCGGACCTTGCGGTACAGGCCGAGCGGCAGGCCCTCCCAGCGGTCGAGACCGGCCTCGTCGCCGGGGGCGATGTCGTAGAGGCCGACGAAGACCTGCTCCTTCTCGTCCTCCACCACCGTGGCGAGCGAGCCCTCCCAGCCGAACTGCTCACCGCCGAAGGTCAGCCGCCAGCCGTCGAGCCAGCCGGTGCAGCGCAGGGGGGAGTGCGGGGCGCGGCGGCTCATCTGCCGCGCGTCGAGGTTGCTGGCGTAGGCGGCATAGAGGGACATGGGGCCCAGCCTACGTGAGCACCCGGTCCGCGGGCCGGGCCCATGGTGTCGCACACCCTCGCGAGTGCGGGACAATGGCTCATGTGACTAGCATCGTGATCATTGGTGGCGGACCCGGCGGATACGAGGCGGCGCTCGTCGCCGCCCAGCTCGGCGCGGAGGTGACCGTCGTCGACCGCGACGGGCTCGGCGGTGCCGCGGTGCTGACCGACTGCGTCCCCTCCAAGACGCTGATCGCCACGGCCGAGGTGATGACCAGTTTCGACAGCTCCTACGAGGAGCTGGGGATCAGGGTCGCGGCCGACCCCACCAGCACCCGGGTCGTCGGCGTCGACCTGGGCAAGGTCAACCGACGGGTGAAGCGGCTCGCGGTCGCCCAGTCACACGACATCACCCAGTCGGTCACCCGGGCCGGGGTCACCCTGCTGCGCGGCTTCGGACGGCTGGAGGGCGGCCAGGAGGCGGACGGCTCGCGCGCCGTCGTGGTCGACCTGGCCGAGGGCGGGACGACCACGCTGCGCGCCGACGCGGTGCTGATCGCCACCGGCAACCGCCCCCGGGTGATGCCCGAGGCGCTGCCGGACGGCGAGCGGATCCTCACCTGGACCCAGGTCTACGACCTCGACGAGCTGCCGGAAGAGCTGATCGTGGTGGGTTCCGGCGTCACCGGCGCCGAGTTCGCCGGTGCCTACCAGGCGCTGGGCTCCAAGGTCACCCTGGTCTCCAGCCGCGACCGGGTACTGCCGGGCGAGGACCCGGACGCCGCCACCGTGCTGGAGGACGTCTTCCGGCGGCGCGGCATGAACGTGCTGTCGAAGCTGCGCGCGGCCGCGGCCAAGCGGGTCGGCGACAAGGTCGAGGTGACCCTGTCCGACGGCCGGGTGATCACCGGCACGCACTGCCTGATGGCGGTCGGCTCGATCCCCAACACCGCCGGGATGGGCCTGGAGGAGGTCGGGGTCAAGCTCACCGAGGGCGGCCAGGTGAAGGTCGACCGGGTGTCCCGGACCTCGGCCCCCGGCGTCTACGCGGCCGGTGACTGCACCGGCGTGCTGGCGCTGGCGTCGGTCGCCGCGATGCAGGGGCGGATCGCGATGTACCACGCGCTGGGCGACGCGGTGCAGCCGCTGAACCTGCGCACGGTCGCCGCCAACGTCTTCACCGACCCGGAGATCGCCACGGTCGGCTACAGCGCCGCCGACGTCGAGTGCGGGAAGATGGACGCGGTCAGCGTGAAGCTCCCGCTGCGCGGCAACCCGCGGGCCAAGATGCAGGGCATCAGGGACGGCTTCGTGAAGCTGTTCTGCCGCCCCGGCACCGGGATCGTGGTCGGCGGGGTGGTGGTCGCGCCGCGCGCGAGCGAGCTGATCCACCCGATCTCGCTGGCGGTGGAGCTCAACCTGACGGTCGAGCAGGTCGCCTCGGCGTTCACGGTCTACCCCTCGGTCTCCGGCTCCATCGCCGAGGCCGCGCGGCAGCTGCACATCCGCAAGCGGGCCGCAGAGGAGTCCTGACCAGGCAGCGGCGGGCCGAAGGACGCCGCGCTCACCCGTACGGGGGAGCGCGGGTGGGTACCGACGGCGCGGATTGTAGCGGAGTGCGCCGTTGGCTGGCGGACAACTTCGACTACTAGGCGCAAACGCCTGAAAGCAGACGGTCATGCACGTTACCGTCTGTTTCGTGTTCGCAGCAGAACGTCGCCAGTTGATCCTCGAAATGGTGCGCGCCAACGGAGCGGTTTCGCTCCGGGAGCTCGCCCGAGTCGTCCAGACCTCCGAAGTGACCGTCCGTCGTGACGTGCGCGCCTTGGAGGCCGAGGGCCTGCTCGACCGTCGGCACGGGGGCGCGGTGCTCCCCGGCGGTCTCTCCCGAGAGCCCGGATACCCGCAGAAGACCCATCTCGCCGCCGCCGAGAAGAGCGCGATCGCCGACCTGGCCGCGTCGATGGTCGCCGAGGGCGACGCCATCGTCGTCGGGGCGGGCACGACCACGCAGGAGCTCGCCAGACGCCTGGCCCGGGTGCCGGGCCTCACCGTGGTCACCAACTCGCTGTTGGTGGCACAGGTACTGGCGCACGCCAACCGGGTGGAGGTGGTGATGACCGGGGGCACCCTGCGCGGCTCCAACTACGCCCTGGTGGGCAGCGGGGCCGAGCAGTCGCTCCAGGGCCTGCGGGTGTCCCGGGCCTTCGTCTCCGGCAGTGGGCTCACCGCCGAGCGCGGCCTGTCCACCACCAACATGCTCTCGGCGAGCGTGGACCGGGCCCTGGTGGCCGCCGCCGCCGAGGTGGTGGTGCTGGCGGACCACGGCAAGCTCGGCAGCGACACCATGTTCCAGACGGTCGCCACCGAGGGCATCGCCTACCTGGTCACCGACGAGACCGCGACCGCCACCGAGCCCGGCGTCCGCGAGCTGGACGCGCTGGCCGACCGGGGCGTGCAGGTCTGCGTCGCCCCGGCCGCGCAGAGCGGCGCCGGGGCGCTCCCGCTGGTGGTGATGCCGTCGGTGCCCGGTGCGCCGGTCGGCGGGGCCGGGCTGCGCGGGCCGTTCCCGGCCCAGCGGCGCTCCCCGGCGCCCGCCCCGGCACTGCGCGGGCGGGCCGGTACCGCCTGACGGCCGGGACCGGCCGCCCCTGACGCCTGGACGGCGGGAGGGGCGGCCGGTCCCGGGGACGGCGCCGCTGCTTCGGTGCGGTCGGGTCAGTCCTTGATCTCGCAGATCACCGCGCCGCTGGTGACCGTGGCGCCGATCGCCGCGGTCAGACCGACGACGGTGCCCGCCTTGTGCGCGTTGAGCGGCTGCTCCATCTTCATCGCCTCCAGGACGACGACGAGTTCGCCCTCGGCGACCGTCTGCCCCTCCTCGACCGCGACCTTGACGATGGTGCCCTGCATCGGCGAGGCCAGGGTGTCGCCCGAGGCCGCCGAGCCGGACTTGCCGGTCACCGCGCGGCGCTTGGACTTGGCGGCGGCGGGCCGGGCCGCGGCCGCCGCGCCCAGACCGGACGGCAGCGACACCTCGATCCGCTTGCCGCCGACCTCGACCACCACGGTCTCCCGGGCGTCGGGCTCCTCGCCCTCCGCACCGCTGGGGGTGAACGGGGGGATGGTGTTGTCGAAGTCGGTCTCGATCCAGCGGGTGTAGATCGTGAACGGCTCGTCGCTGCCCCCCAGCTCGGGGGCGAACGCCGGGTCGACGACCACCGCGCGGTGGAACGGGATGGCCGTGGCCATGCCCTCCACCTGGAACTCGGCCAGCGCGCGGGCGGCCCGCTGGAGCGCCTGCTTGCGGGTGGCACCGGTGATGACCAGCTTGGCCAGCAGCGAGTCCCAGGCCGGGCCGATGACCGAGCCCGCCTCGACACCCGAGTCGAGCCGGACGCCGGGGCCGGTCGGCGCCGCGAAGGCGGTCACCGTGCCCGGCGCGGGCAGGAAGCCCCGGCCCGGGTCCTCGCCGTTGATCCGGAACTCGAACGAGTGGCCGCGCAGCTCCGGGTCGTCGTAACCCAGGGCCTCGCCGTCGGCGATCCGGAACTGCTCCCGGACCAGGTCGATGCCGGTGACCTCCTCGGTGACCGGGTGTTCCACCTGGAGCCGGGTGTTGACCTCCAGGAAGGAGATGGTGCCGTCGACGGCCACCAGGAACTCGCAGGTACCGGCGCCGACATAGCCGGCCTCGCGCAGGATGGCCTTGGAGGCGGCGTACAGCTCGGCGTTCTGCGCCTCGCTGAGGAAGGGCGCGGGGGCCTCCTCGACCAGCTTCTGGTGGCGGCGCTGGAGCGAGCAGTCACGGGTGGAGACGACCACGACGTTGCCGTGGGTGTCGGCCAGGCACTGGGTCTCGACGTGCCGCGGCCGGTCCAGGTAGCGCTCGACGAAGCACTCGCCGCGACCGAAGGCGGCCACCGCCTCGCGGACCGCCGAGTCGTACAGCTCGGGGACCTCCTCCAGCGTGCGGGCGACCTTGAGGCCGCGTCCGCCGCCGCCGAAGGCCGCCTTGATGGCGATCGGCAGGCCGTGCTCGCGGGCGAAGGCGACCACCTCGTCCGGTCCGGAGACCGGGTCGGGGGTGCCCGCCACCAGCGGCGCGCCGGCGCGCTGGGCGATGTGCCGGGCCGCGACCTTGTCGCCGAGGTCGCGGATGGCCTGCGGCGGCGGGCCGATCCAGACCAGCCCGGCGTCGAGCACGGCCTGGGCGAACTCGGCGTTCTCGGACAGGAATCCGTAGCCGGGATGGATCGCGTCCGCGCCGGAGTCGGCCGCGGCCTTCAGTACCTTGGCGAAGTCGAGGTAACTGGTGGCCGGGGTGTCGCCACCGAGGGCGAAGGCCTCGTCGGCCGCGCGGACATGCAGCGCGTCCCGGTCCGGCTCGGCGTACACGGCGACGCTGGCGATACCTGCGTCTCGGCAGGCCCGGGCGACGCGGACTGCGATCTCTCCGCGGTTGGCGATGAGCACCTTGCGCACAATGGCTCCCTTCTTGAACCGTGGATGAGTTTATGGACTCCATGGGGCCGCTGCCGAGTCGGTCCTGGTGGTGAGCTTGCCCACACGGAGGGTGATTCCTCTGCTCCCACGGTACGCCGGGGTGCTCGGGGGCGAGGCTCGCCCCGCCCCTTCCGCAGTTGATTACCAATCAGTAAGGTGCCTGCATGCGGAGGTGGACGGCGGTTGCGACAGCGGTACTGCTGGCAGTTGAGGCGCTGGTCTCCGGCCTGGTCGGCTACCTGCTCGGGGCGGCGGTGACGAGGCAGGACATGTCCCTGGGCGGCCTCGCCCCCAGCGCCATGGCGGCCGGGGCCTGGGTCGGGTCGGGGCTGCTGGCGGTGTTCCTGCTGCTGGTCGCGGCGGTGGTCGGGCGCACCGGACTGCGTGGGTCCATGGGGCAGCCCACAAGGATTCTGCTGATTGTCTGTGCGGTGCTCCACGGGCTGCTCGCGGCGCTGCTGCTGGCCCTGTCCGGGGTGACCGCGTTCGCGGTGGCCGCGGTCACGCTGACGCTGCTGGTGCTGCTGTTGTTCCTGCCGGACGGCCCTGCCCCGGCTCCGTCGCTGCTCCCGGAGGCGGCGCCGTCGCCTGCGCCGTGACGTCGGCGACGAACTCGACCACGTCCGAGCCGTAGGAGTCCGGCTGCAGGACGCGCAGCAGCAGCGCGAAGGTACCGTGCGGGCCGTGCGCGCGGATCAGCTCGCGGTGGCGGCGGGCCAGCACCCGGGCCGCGGCCAGGTTCGAGACCGCGGTCTGCCCGCAGATCAGGAAGGTCGGCCGCTCGCCCTCGCCGCCGGTTATCCGGGCCAGCAGGACGTACTCGGACACGCCCTTCTCCATCGGGTAGCTCCGGTCGCCCACGATCAGCGAGACGGCCCTGGTATCCCACTGCACGGACATCGAGACGCCGGGCAGCCGCCAGCGCAGGTGCGCCGCCGTCCGCTCGTTGGCGGTGGGGCCGCCTATGCAGAACTCGGCCCGGCCGCCCACCCCCTGGCGCACCTCGACGGCGCTGATGATCTCCGCCGTCGCCCCGCAGTCACTGACCATCGCGGCCAGTTCCATCATCGCGTAGACGTCACGCTGCGCGATCACCCGCTCCTCGTAGGGCGTGCCCGCCTTGCGGGGCGCGACGATCAGGCACTCGGTGCCGGCGGGCATCCCGAAGAAGGCCCGCTTGCGGTTCAGCCGCCTTCGGCGCAGCGCCACTTGCAGGGTCCACGCCAGCGCCGCGCTGACCGCGCTGGAGACCACTCCCAGAACGATGTTGAGAACGTTTCCGTCCACCCGACCCCCTCCCCGGCATTACCGGGCACACGTTAGCGGGAGGGTCGGACAATCCGTCAGGTGTCCTTTCGGCCTGGGCCGGTTTCCGTGCCCGGGGCCCCTGTGCGGGACCCCGGGCCGGGTTCGCTCGGCCGGGTTACACCCAGAGGTCGGTCACGTTGACGTCCAACTCGGCCAGCAGCGACCGCAGCAGCGGCAGCGACAGGCCGATCACGTTGCCCGGGTCGCCGTCGATGCCCTCGATGAACGGCGCGGAGCGGCCGTCCAGCGTGAACGCCCCGGCCACGTGCAGCGGTTCGCCGGTGGCGATGTACGCGGCCACCTCGGCGTCGCTCGGGTTGCCGAAGCGGACGGTGGTGGAGGCGGTCGCCGAGGCGCGCCCGCCGGTCCGGGTGTCGATCACGCAGTGCCCGGTCCGCAGCACGCCGCTGCGCCCGCGCATGGACTGCCAGCGGCGCAGCGCCTCGGCCGCGTCGGCGGGCTTGCCCAGGGCCTGGCCGTCCAGCTCCAGCACCGAGTCGCAGCCGACCACCAGCGCCGGGCCCTCCGCCTCGGCGGCGCCGAGCACGGCGGCCACCGCGGCGGCCTTGGCCCGCGCCAGGACCAGCGCGAGTTCGGCGGGGGTGGGCGCGTCCAGGGCGCTCTCGTCCACCCCGCTGACGATCACCCGGGGGTCGAACCCGGCCTGCCGCAGCAGCCCGAGCCGGGCGGGGGAGGCGGAGGCGAGGACGAGAGCGGGCGCGCGGACGGCGGCGGACGGCGAAGTCATGCCGCCCAGGGTAGAGGCCGGAGCGGGCGCGCGCTCAGGCCGACCACATCACGACCACCAGCAGCAGTACCGCGAACACCGCGATCAGCACACCCGCCCGCCGCAGCAGCGTGTGCACCTGGCGTCGCTGCTGCGCCGAGTCGTCCACCGGGTCGGACCAGAGCATGCCTTCCAGCGTGCCCCCCGGGGGCCGTCCCGCGCCTGAGTACGCGTACTCATTCAGGGGTGCGCGCTCGGTGGCGCGGGACGGGCGGTGCCGCGGCCCTAGCGCGCCCAGGCGGAGGTACGCCAGGCGTACGCGCCGGGGCGCGGCGGGCGGGTCATCGCGCGGGCGCGGTCGGCCCAGACGGACGCCGGGGCGGCGTCCTCGGACCGGGCGGCGTACGCCGCCGCCCGGGCGGAGACCACCGCCAGGACGGCGGCGAGCTCCTCCGGGCTGGGCTGGCCGTGCAGAACCTTGATCGGCGGCATCGGCGGCCTCCTCCTCGGAACGGGCCCTGCGGGAACCCTCAGGGCTGGGCGGGACACCCTAGAGCGGGATGTTGCCGTGCTTCTTCGGCGGCAGCACCTCGCGCTTGTTGCGCAGCGCGCGCAGCCCCCTGACGATCTGCTGCCGGGTCTCCGACGGCAGCACCACGGCGTCCACGTACCCGCGTTCGGCGGCGACATACGGGTTCAGCAGGGTGTCCTCGTACGCCTCCATCAGCTCGGCGCGCTTCGCGGTCGGGTCCTCGGCCTCGGCCAGCGCCGCCCGGTGCAGGATGTTGACCGCGCCCTGGGCGCCCATCACCGCGATCTGCGCGGTCGGCCAGGCCAGGTTGAGGTCGGCCCCGAGGTGCTTGGAGCCCATCACGTCGTACGCGCCGCCGTACGCCTTGCGGGTGATCACGGTGATCAGCGGGACGGTGGCCTCGGCGTAGGCGTAGATCAGCTTGGCGCCGCGGCGGATGATGCCGTTCCACTCCTGCCCGGTGCCGGGCAGGAAGCCGGGGACGTCCACGAAGGTCAGCACCGGGACGTTGAAGGCGTCGCAGGTGCGCACGAAGCGCGCGGCCTTCTCCGAGGCGTCGATGTCCAGGCAGCCGGCGAACTGCATCGGCTGGTTGGCGACCACCCCGACCGCGCGGCCCTCGACCCGGCCGAAGCCGGTCAGCATGTTGGGCGCGAACAGCGCCTGGGTCTCCAGGAACTCGCCCTCGTCCAGCACGTGGGCGATGACCTGGTGCATGTCGTAGGGCTGGTTGGCGGAGTCCGGGATGATCGTGTCCAGCTCCAGGTCCACCGCGGAGACCGTCAGGTCGGCCTCCTCGGGGTAGGCCGGGGGCTCCTCCAGGTTGTTGGAGGGCAGGTAGGAGAGGAGGGCCTTGACGAAGTCGATGGCCTCCTTCTCGTCGGCGGCCAGGTGGTGCGCGTTGCCGGAGCGGGAGTTGTGGGTGCGGGCGCCCCCCAGCTCCTCCATGCCGACGTCCTCGCCGGTGACGGTCTTGATCACGTCGGGGCCGGTGATGAACATGTGCGAGGTCTGGTCGGCCATCACCACGAAGTCGGTGATCGCCGGGGAGTACACCGCGCCGCCCGCGCACGGGCCCATCACCAGCGAGATCTGCGGGACCACCCCGGACGCCAGCACGTTCCGGCGGAAGATCTCGCCGTACAGGCCGAGCGAGGCCACGCCCTCCTGGATCCGCGCGCCGCCGGAGTCGTTGATGCCGATCATCGGACAGCCGGTCTTCAGCGCGAAGTCCATCACCTTGACGATCTTCTCGCCGAAGACCTCGCCCAGCGAGCCGCCGAAGACGGTGAAGTCCTGCGCGAAGACCGCCACCTGGCGGCCGTCGACCGTGCCGTAGCCGGTGATCACGCCGTCGCCGTAGGGGCGGGTCCGTTCCTGGCCGAAATTGGTGGAGCGGTGCCGCGCGAACTCGTCGAACTCCACGAAGGAGTCCTCGTCGAGCAGCAGCGCGATCCGCTCGCGGGCCGTCAGCTTGCCCTTGGCGTGCTGCTTCTCCACGGCGCGCGCCGAGCCGGAGTGCACCGCCTCGTCCATCCGGCGCCGCAGCTCGGCGATCTTCCCGGCGGTGGTGTGGATCGCTGCGCCCTCGTTTGCGATCTCGGCTTGGGACATCCGGCGCGACTCCCGTCAGGAGGGGGTAGTGCGGCCACGCGGAAACGCGTCCTGGCAGCACCAACGGGTGAGGTTTCTGTTCAGTAGCGTAGCCATGACCGCAGTGTGTCGGATACGCCAAGTGACCGGCGTCATAGGCTGGGGTAGTGACTTCTCACTGGAGCGACCTGGAGCGGCCGCCACTGCGTGCCGCGGAGCTGGAACGAGCCCTGGTACGGCCCGGCGGGCTGTGGACCTCGCTGCGGGTGGTCGCCGCCACCGGCTCCACCAACAGCGATCTCGCCGCCGAGGCCGCGCTCGGCGCGCCGGGCGGCGCGGTGCTGCTCGCCGAGGAGCAGACGGCCGGGCGCGGGCGGCTCGACCGGCGCTGGAGCGCCCCGCCCCGGTCCGGGGTGTTCGTGTCGCTGCTGCTGCGCCCGGGCCTGAAGGACGCCACCGGCGGCGGCTCGGTGCCCCGCGAGCACTGGTCCTGGCTGCCGCTGCTGGCCGGGGTCGCCACCGGCGCGGCGCTCAGCCGCGCGGCCGAGGTCGGCATCGGCCTCAAGTGGCCGAACGACCTGCTGGCGACCGTGGACGGGGAGGAGCGCAAGGTCGGCGGGATCCTGGCCGAGCTGTCCGGCGACGGCGGCGAGGGCGACGCGGTGGTGCTCGGCATCGGCCTGAACGTCACCCTGCGGGCCGAGGAGCTGCCGGTGCCCACTGCCGCGTCGCTGGCCCTGGCCGGGGCCAGGGTCACCGACCGGGACACCCTGGTCCGCTCGCTGCTGCGGGTCTTCGCCGAGCTCTACGAGGACTGGTGCTCGGTCGGCGGCGATCCGGAGGCGAGCGGACTGCGGACGGCCTACGCCGCGCGCTGCGCCACCATCGGCCGCTCGGTGCGGGTGGAACTGCCGGGCGGGGTCGACCTGCTGGGCGAGGCGGTGACGGTGGACGCCGACGGGCGGCTGGTCGTGCGGACCGCCGACGGCACGGAGCGGCCGGTCGGAGCCGGTGATGTGGTGCACGTACGCCCGGGGGCGAGCCCCCTGGAAGGATGAATCCGTGCGAGGATTCGGGCGGCGGTGTGAGCAAGGACACAGCAGCCCGGGGTGGTAGGGCGTGGACACGAGGATGGACTGGTGGGCGACGAGGATCGGGCGACCGGGCAGCGGGATGCCGATGCGCAGTCGCAGCAGCGGGGGCCGGAGCAGGGGCAGGCAGACGACACCGACACGGTGCCGCTGCAACTGGAACAGCTGATCCTGGACTCCGGACGCCAGTACACCCCCTTCCAGGCGGCCCGGACGGCGGGCGTGTCGATGGAGCTGGCGTCCCGCTTCTGGCGGGCGATGGGCTTCGCCGACATCGGCCAGTCCCGGGCGCTGACCGAGGCCGACGTGATCGCGCTGCGGCGGCTGGCCGGGCTGGTGGAGGCCGGGCTGCTGAGCGAGACCATGGCGGTCCAGGTGGCGCGGTCCACCGGGCAGACCACCGCGCGGCTCGCCGAGTGGCAGATCGACACCTTCCTGGAGCACCTGACCTCCGCCTCGGAGCCCGGGCTGACCCGGGCCGAGGTGGCGTACCCGCTGGTGGAGCTGCTGCTGCCGGAGCTGGAGCAGTTCCTGGTCTACGTCTGGCGGCGGCAGCTGGCGGCGGTGACCGGGCGGGTGGTGCAGGCCGCCGAGGACGTCGACATGCAGAGCGGGCGGCTCGCGGTGGGCTTCGCCGACCTGGTGGGCTTCACCCGGCTGTCGCGGCGGCTGGAGGACGACGAGCTCGGCGAACTGGTCGAGAACTTCGAGATCACCTGCGCCGACCTGGTCGCCGGGCGCGGCGGGCGGCTGGTGAAGACCCTCGGCGACGAGATCCTCTACGTCGCCGACGAGGCGGCCACCGCAGCCGACATCGGGCTGGCCCTGGTGGAGACGCTGAGCAAGGACGACTCGATGCCCGCGCTGCGGGTCGGCATGGCGTTCGGGGCGGTCACTACCCGGATGGGCGATGTCTTCGGTACGACGGTGAACCTGGCCAGTCGGCTCACCTCGATCGCCCCCAAGGACGCGGTGCTGGTCGACGGCGAGCTGGCGGCGGCGCTGGAGCGGGAGTCGGTGGTCGCCCCGGCCGGGACCGGGGGCTCGATGGGGCTGGTGCCGGGCGCGGCCGACGCCCTGTCGGCGTCGCTGGCGGTGGGTCTGGACCCGGCCGAGCGTCCGGCCGAGGTGGACGACAGCGCGCTGCCGTACCGGTTCCAGCTCCAGCCGATGTGGCGGCGGCCGGTGCGCGGCCTCGGCCTGGTCGAGCCCTGGCTGCTGAGCCGCCGCAACGAGCCGGCCGAGGGCGGCAGGGGCTGATCCCGGCCCCGGCGGCGGTTGTCTTTCATCCCGTTTTGTTCGGAATATACCTACGCTGAAGACTCGCGCGCGTGTGCCGTCACCGGGCACGCGCAGGGTCGGTCTGCGGAGAGGCGGCATGGGCGTGCAGGTCAGTGGCGAGCCTACGGTCGACTCGGACGCCCGGCTGCGGGCCGTGGTCGGGTTGGCGCAGGCGATGTCGGCGGCGGAGTCCCGGGGCGACGCGGTCCGGGCGGCGGCGGTCCGGGCGCGCGAGTCGCTGGACGCCGACATGGCGGCGGTCTCGGTCTGGGAGCGCGAGACCGGGCGGCTGCGGGTCCTGGTCAACAACGGACTGCTGGCCCCGGGCGAGGTGGAGCTGCCCGAGGACGAGAGCTACAACCTGGCCGACTACCCCGAGATCGCCCGGTTCCTGCAACAGCGCGGCCTGGGCGAGCCCTGGTCCGAGGACGGCCTGCCGCGCGCCTGGCGGCAGACGGTGGACGAGGACGGCCCCGGCAACGGCCCCGCCTGCCGGGCCCGGGCGGCCTCGCTGCGGCGGCGCGGACGCGGCAGCTGCATGGTCGCGCCGGTCCTGCTGCGCGGCCGGGCCTGGGGCGAGCTCTACCTGGCCCGGACGCTGGGCCGGGCGGCGTTCAGCGACGCGGACGCCGCCTTCGCGACCGTGCTGGCCGCCCAGATCGCGGCCGGGCTGGCGCAGAGCGAGGAGTTGGAGGAGGTCCGCCGACTGGCCTTCACCGACCCGCTGACCGGGCTGGCCAACCGCCGGGCGGTGGACGCCAGGCTCGACGCCGCGCTGGAGGCGCACCGCCGCGACGGCGCGGTGGTCACCCTGCTCGTCTGCGACGTCAACGGCCTCAAACGGGTCAACGACGAGCACGGCCACGAGAAGGGCGACCAGCTGCTGGAACGTTTCTCCCAGCAGCTGTCGATGTGCGGCGCGAAGCTGCCGGAGAGCGTCGCCGGGCGGCTCGGCGGCGACGAGTTCTGCCTGGTCACCGTCGGCTCCTCGGCGGACGAGGTGGTCAGCGCGGCCGAGGAGCTGTGCGCCCAGGCGCTGACCCTGGACCTGGGCGAGGGGGTGGCCTGCGGCATCGCCTCCACCGGGGACCCGATCGGCCCGGTCACCACCGCCGACCGGCTGTTCCGGCTGGCCGACGCGGCCCAGTACCGGGCCAAGTCCGGGCAGGCCGCGCACCCGGTGGTGGCCGGGCGCGGCGGACTGCCGGATGCCACAGTCAGACTGGCCGAGAACGGTGCTCCGAAAGGAGGACGGCGCACCGAGCGCCGCCGCTTCCGGGGTGCCCGGCACAGCGCCGACCCGGGACAGCTGCTCGCGTCGGTGATCAGTGCTCTCGACGAGGAGCAGCCGATACGGCAGGTCCATCCGGCGGACACGGTCGGCCGCCTGGAGCTGGTGGCCGAGACCACCGCCCGGATGCTGGACGCGGTGGCCTGGTGGATCTCCTACGTGCCGCCGGGGTCGGAGCGGATGCGCACCGTCCGCTACGGCGTCCGCCGGATGACCAGGGGACCGGGCAGCGTCCGGGCGCAGGCGCAGCGGGCCATGAACGAGGCCCCGGACGCCGTCTTCGACCTGCGCTCGTACCCGCTGACCGGGCGGGCGGTGCGCGGCAACGCCTTCAGCATCCGGACCGGGGTGCCCGGCAACGACCCGGCCGAGGAGGCGGTGCTGCTGGTCGGCGGCTACCGGGCGGTGCTGGCGGCGGGCGGCAGCAACGCGGCCGGGGGCTGGCTGCTGGAGCTGTTCGCGGACGACGCCACGCTGACCGTGTCCGCGCTCGGCCCGACGCTGCGCGCCCTGGTCGCCATCGCCCTGTCCGGACCGGCCTCCCCGCCGTAGCCGACCGGCCGGTACGGGGCCGGGGCCGACGACCTCAGGCCGACGCGACCTCAGGCCGACGCGACCTCAGGCCGACGCGACCGGGGTGAGGATCCGCTCGGCGCCGGTGTAGACGTTGGCGCTGCGGTCCCGCAGGAAGCCGACCAGGGTCAGCCCCAGCTCCTCGGCCAGGTCCACCGCCAGCGAGGACGGCGCGGAGACCGCCGCCAGCAGCGGCAGCCCGGCCATCGCCGCCTTCTGGGTCAGCTCGAACGACGCCCGGCCGCTGACCATCAGCAGGTGGCCGCGCAGCGGTAGCAGGTCCTCGCGCAGCGCCCAGCCGATGACCTTGTCCACGGCGTTGTGGCGGCCGACGTCCTCGCGCAGGCAGAGCAGCCGTCCGTCGGCGGTGAACAGTCCGGCCGCGTGCAGGCCGCCGGTGGCCTCGAACAGCGCCTGCGCGGCGCGCAGCTTGTCCGGCAGCCCGTACAGGGTCTCCGGCGCGACCCGGAGCCCGTCCGTGGTCAGGTCGTGCGGTACCCGGGTGCGGATCGCCTCCACCGTCTCCCGCCCGCAGATGCCGCAGGCGCTGGAGGTCAGCAGGTTGCGGTGGAGCGTGGCGGGGGCGGCGGCGCGGTTCGGCAGGGTGGCGTCGATCACGTTGTAGCTGTTGCCGCCCTCGCTGTCGGTGCCCGCGCAGTAGCGCAGCGCGGTCAGCCCGTCCAGCCCGGCGACCAGGCCCTCGGCCACCAGGAACCCGGCGACCAGGTCGAAGTCGTGGCCGGGGGTGCGCATGCTGACGGTCAGCGCGGTCCCGTTGATCCGGATCTCCAGCGGTTCCTCGGCGGCCAGACTGTCCGGGCGGACGCTGCGCCGCGGGCCCTGGAGGCGGACGGTGCGGCGGCGTTCGGTGGCCCGGGCCATGGTCGTGCTCCCTGGTGCGAGGCGGGGGAGTGGGTCTGTGTCGAAACCCTACGCGCACGCCGACGGCGCGGGCTGGTTGTCATAGAGCCATTCATTTGATCTGATTCGGCATATGGATATGCACAACGTGGTGGACGACACTGTGGACACCGTCGTCGTCGGCAAGGCCAACGTCTCCCCGGCCGATGTGATCGCGGTCGCCCGGGGCAATGCCCGGATCACCCTCTCCGAGGACGCCCTCGCCGAGATGGCCGGCGCGCGTGCCCGGATCGACGCCCTCGCGGCCGAGCCCCGCCCGGTCTACGGCGTCTCGACCGGCTTCGGCGCGCTCGCCGTGCGCCATATCGAACGTCCGCTGCGGGCCCAGCTCCAGCGCTCGCTGGTGCGCTCGCACGCCGCGGGCATGGGACCGCAGGTCGAGCGGGAGGTCACCCGGGCGCTGATGTTCCTGCGGCTGAAGACCCTCGCCTCCGGCCGCACCGGCGTCCGGCCGCTGATCGCCGAGACCATGGCCGCGATCCTGAACGCCGGGATCACCCCGGTCGTCCGCGAGTTCGGCTCGCTCGGCTGCTCCGGCGACCTGGCCCCGCTCTCGCACTGCGCGCTCACCCTGATGGGCGAGGGCGAGGCCCACGGCCCGGACGGCGAGATCCGCCCGGCCGGGGAGCTGCTGGCCGAGGCCGGGATCACCCCGGTCGAGCTGGCCGAGAAGGAGGGCCTGGCGCTGATCAACGGCACCGACGGGATGCTCGGCATGCTGGTGATGGCCCTGGCCGACCTCGCCCGGCTGTTCACCACCGCCGACATCACCGCCGCGATGTCGCTGGAGGCGCTGCTCGGCACCGACAAGGTGCTCCAGCCGGAGCTGCACGCCATCCGCCCGCACCCGGGCCAGGCCGCCAGTGCCGCCAACATGCTGCGGGTGCTCCAGGGCTCCGGCCTGACCGGCCACCACCAGGACGACGCGCCGCGGGTCCAGGACGCCTACTCGATCCGCTGCGCCCCGCAGGTCGCGGGCGCGGGCCGGGACACCCTCACGCACGCCCAGCTGGTCGCCGAGCGCGAGCTGGCGTCCGCCGTGGACAACCCGGTGGTGCTGCCCGACGGCCGGGTCGAGTCCAACGGCAACTTCCACGGCGCCCCGGTCGCCTACGTGCTGGACTTCCTCGCCATCGCCGCCGCCGACCTCGGTTCCATCGCCGAGCGCCGCACCGACCGGCTGCTCGACAAGAACCGCTCGCACGGCCTGCCGCCGTTCCTCGCGGACGACCCGGGCCTGGACTCCGGTCTGATGATCGCCCAGTACACCCAGGCCGCGCTGGTCAGCGAGAACAAGCGGCTCGCGGTCCCGGCCTCGGTGGACTCCATCCCCTCCTCGGCGATGCAGGAGGACCACGTCTCCATGGGCTGGTCCGCCGCGCGCAAGCTGCGGACGGCGGTCGACAACCTGGCCCGGATCCTGGCCGTGGAGCTCACCGCCTCGGCCCGGGCGCTGGACATCCGGACGGCTGGCGGCAGCGGTCCGCTGGCCCCGGCCACCGCGGCGGCCGTCGCCGCCGCGCGCGCGGCCGGGGTGGCCGGGCCCGGCACCGACCGCTTCCTGGCCCCCGACCTGGACGCGGCGGCCGGACTGGTCGCCGGTGGCGGCCTGGTCGCGGCGGTCGAGGCGGTCACCGGCCGACTGGCCTGAGCCCGCGGCGGTCGCGGGCGGTGGTCAGTCCCACCCGTCCCGGCCGCTACCGGCGGCCAGGCGCTCCTCCCGGCGCCTGGCCGCGGCCTCCGACCAGCTGTGCGCGAGGTTGACGCCGACGATCCCGAGCCAGGCCGTGATCAGTCCGGGCAGGCCGTTGGTGCCCCCGCCGATCGCGCTCAGCGGGATCGCCAGCACCAGCGAGAAGTACTGGAAGCGGGAGCCGAAGCCGCCCCGCCGACCCGGACCGGCCTCGGCGTCCTCGCCCTGGCGGCGGCCCAGCTCGCGCTGGACCCGGACGGCGATGTTGGCGTCCAGCCGGGAGTCGAGGCGGCTGAGGAAGCTGTCCAGTACTTCTGACTCATAGTCAGGGCCGAGTTCCTGGGCGGTCCTGACTGCCGCGTGCAGGTCCTTCTTCAGTTCGCTGTCCCCGTACGGCTGCATGTTCGGAAGCCTAGGGGCTGGTGGTCGCCCGTCCAGTGGCCCCCGGGAGGTATCAGGGACGACTCAGGGATAGATCAGGGTATGGACCCGACTTGCCGACTCTGCATGGACTCATGCAGAGTCGGCAGCCACCAGGCGCTTCACCAGCGGCGCCGCCCCCGCTCCGGCCCGCACCCCCGGCCGTGCCCCCAGCCCCGCGCGCGCCGACGCGCCACCCCCGGGCCATGCTTGTCAGTCCACGCGCTCCGGAGTCCACGTGCTCCAGCCCAGTGCTCCAGCCCAGTGCTCCAGCCCAGTGCTCCAGCCCAATGAAAGGCAGGGTGTCCGAAGATGAGTGAGACACCGCCCGCCGTGGCCGAGGGCGTCACCCCGGGGCCCTCCGGCAGGCTGCTCAGCCTGTTCGACGGGCACCGGCTGACCCCCACGCAGCGGCGCATCGCACACTGCCTGGTCCGCCATGCCTCCGACGCGCCCTTCCTGTCCAGCGTGGAGGTCGCCGAGCTGGCCGGGGTCAGCCAGCCCTCGGTCACCCGCTTCGCCGTCGCCCTGGGGTTCGACGGCTACCCGGCGCTGCGCCGCCGCCTGCGCGAGCTCGGCCCGGCCGACCCCGGCGAGCCCGGCGGCGGGCAGGAGAGCGCCCGCGACGCCGTCCGCAACGAGCAGCAGCAGGCGGTGCTCGCCGAGATCGCCAACCTGCAGCACCTGGCGGCGGTGCTGGCCGATCCGGAGCCGGTGCTCCAGGCGGCCAGGCTGCTGGCGGCCTCGCGCCCGCTGCTGGTGCTCGGCCTGCGCGCGGCCTCGGCCCAGGCCCACGGCTTCGCGTACTTCGCGGCCAAGGTCCACCCCGACGTCCGGCTGTTGGCCGAGGGCGGGACGATGGCGCTGGACCGCATCGAGCAGGCGGTCCAGGCCGGTGCGACCACACTGATCTGCTTCGCGCTGCCGCGCCACCCGCGCGAGCTGGTGGATCTGCTGAGCGCGGCCAGGCGGGCCGGGCTGACCGTGATCACCGTCGCCGACAGCGCGTTCGCGCCGGTCGCCGAGCTGACCGATCTGATGCTGCCCGCCGCCGTGGGCTCCAGCCTGGTCTTCGACACGGCCTGCGCCCCGATGATGCTGGGACGGGTGCTGCTCCAGGCCATGTGCGACGAGCTGCCCGACTCGGTGGCCAGACTGGAGGCCTTCGAGCTGGCGGCGGCGGCCCGGGGGCTGTTCGTCGGCTGAACGGCGGTCCCGGTCGGACCGGCCCTGGTCGTGGTCGGGTCTGGTCGTGGTCGGGTCTGGGTCGGGCCTCAGTCGTGGCCCGGGTAGTGCGGGCCCGGAGCGGTGTGGTGCGGGTGCGCGAAGAGCGCCCAGCCCTCGGCCCGGGTGGTGCGGTCGTGGATGAAGGTCCAGCCGCCGTCGCTCTGCCGGGTGGTGAACCGGTCCCCCCTGGCCAGGCGGCCGACCACGGCCGAGCCGTCGCTGGGGCGGGCGTGCAGCGGCAGCGCGCGCGGCTCGCGGGCGCGCGACGCCCGGGCGTGCAGCTGGTGCGGACGCGCGGCCGCGACCGCGGGCGCGGCGGTGGCCACCGCCAGCGCGGCCACCGTCAACGCGGCCACCGCCGCCGCGCCGAGCACCGGGACGAAGGCGGAACGCGGTCGGAAGTCTGACATCGGTTCAACTCTCCTGGGACGACGGGACGACGGGACGACGGGACGACGGGACGACGGGACGGGGCCGGGCCGCCCCTGGGGGGAGAACTGCTGGTCGCGGCGGTTGATGCCGGGGTTTGCGGTGCTTCACCCGAATCGCGGGGCGCGCGCCCGAGCCGCGCGCCCCGGACGTCTCGAAAACGAGTGCGCCGCGTTTCACCCAGTTCTCACGGATCGGGGCTAGGGTCCCGCCAGAGTCGTACGGGATTGGGAGCTTCCAAGGGTTGGGAGGTAGGGAATGCGTGGTACGTATGCGCGGGCCCGGGTGGTGGTCGTCCGTGGCGCTTTCGCCCGCGCGCTGATCTGGGTCGGCGTGGCCGGGACGCTCGCGGGGCTGCTGGAGCCGACCATGACCGGGCGCGAGCGCGGCGGGCTGGCGGGGGCCGGGCTGTTCGTGCTGACGGCGCTGTTCGGACTGCTACAGCGCCGCCGCTGGTACGCCCGGCGCGCCCGGGAGGCGGGCAAGGCGGCGTTCGCGGTCACCCTGGAGCCGCCGCACGAGACCCGGGTCCGGCTGGCCCGGACGAACGCCTGGTGGCTGCTCGGCGGTGCCGCCGCCACCTGCGCGCTCGGCCTGGTCGCCGGGTCGGCGGCCGGGATGCTGGTGCTCGGCTACGGGGTCGGCCTCCAGCTGGCGGCCTGGCTGCTGGCCCGCTGGGAGCGCAAGCAGGAGACGCTGCTGTGGTGCCGCACCGAGGACGGCCGACTGCTCGGCCGCCGCAGCCGGATCAGCGACTTCGCCTTCACCGGCCCGGCGGCGGGCAACGTCCGCCCGGTGGTCCGCGCGGCCCGGCGCTAGGGCCGGTCTTTCGGATCACGTCGGGCGGTGGCCGGGGCAGCCGTGGTCGCCGGGTCAGCCGCCGAGGAGTCTGGCCTTGGCGGCGGTGAACTCCTCCGGCGTGAGCAGGCCCTGCTGCGCCATCTCGCCGAGCCGGGTCAGCTTGGCGGTGAGGTCGTCGCCGCCCGCCGCAGCGGCGGCCGGGGCGGGCGCGGGCGCGGCGGGTGCCGGCGGCGCTGCGGGCTGCTGCCGCAGGTCGGCGATGGCCTGGTCCTGCCCGGCCTCCCGCTCCGCGCCCTCGGCGGCGCGTCTGCCCAGGTGGTAGGCCGCGCCGCCGACGATCGCCCCGCGCAGCAGCGGGGCGCCCACCGGGCGGCGGACGACGGGTCGCATCCGTGGTCGGAACATGGTGCGGTCATCCCTCCGCGTCGACGAGCGCGCGATGCGCCTCGGTGATGTGCTCGGGCGGGATCCGGACCGAGGCGGCGATCCGCCCTCCGGCGGCGCGGAAGGCCACGGCCGCCTCGGCCGCCCACAGGTGTTCCACCAGCACCAGCAGCGCGCTGGTGCCCGGCTCCAGCAGTCCGGCGGCCTCCGCCGCGTCCTCCTGGCCGATCAGGTTGACCTCGTCCGAGCTGGTCAGGACCGACTTCAGGTGCTCGAAATCGGTCAGTTCGGCGGTCTCCACCGCGCCGGTCGCCCGCCGGGTGACGATCAGCGAGTCGATCACCCGGACGCCCCCCGTGTGGCAGAGCGAGTCGAGCGGGGCGACCACATCCGCGCCGATCGTCTCGCCCGGGAAGGCGAGCACCAGGAATTCCACGGGCCCCACGGGGGTCTCCTCTCGGCTGTCGCTTCGAACAGCAGGATCAGCATATGGTCCATAACTGGACCAACAACCACATAAGCCGCCGATTGGCTCTGGCGGCGTCCTTGATGATTGAGTATCTTCAGAGAACACAAAATTGAATGGATGTATCCATGAGGAGGTCGGGAGAGTCATGACGCAGCAGCAGAGCGGGCCGCGCACGGTCAGGGCAGCGCGGGGTTCCGCGCTCACCACGCAGGGCTGGCAGCAGGAGGCCGCACTGCGGATGCTCATGAACAACCTCGACCCGGAGGTCGCCGAGCACCCCGAGAAGCTGGTGGTCTACGGGGGCACCGGCAAGGCCGCCCGCGACTGGCGCTCCTTCGACGCCATGGTGCGCACCCTGCAGACCCTCAAGCAGGACGAGACCATGCTGGTCCAGTCCGGCCGCCCGGTCGGCGTGATGCAGACCCACGAGTGGGCGCCCCGGGTGCTGCTGGCCAACTCCAACCTGGTCGGCGACTGGGCCAACTGGGAGGAGTTCCGCCGCCTGGAGCAGCTGGGCCTGACCATGTACGGGCAGATGACCGCCGGTTCCTGGATCTACATCGGCACCCAGGGCATCCTCCAGGGCACCTACGAGACCTTCGCCGCGGTCGCCGCCAAGAAGTTCGACAACACCCTGGCCGGGACGATCACGCTGACCGCCGGTCTCGGCGGCATGGGCGGCGCCCAGCCGCTGGCCGTCACCATGAACGACGGCGTGGCCATCTGCATCGACTGCGACCAGTCGCGGATCACCCGCCGGATCGAGCACAAGTACCTCGACGTCGAGGCCAAGAACCTCAAGCACGCGCTGGAGCTCGCGGTCGAGGCCCGCGACCAGCGCAAGCCGCTGAGCATCGGGCTGCTCGGCAACGCCGCCGACCTCGTCCCGCAGCTGCTGGCGATGGACGCGCCGATCGACATCGTGACCGACCAGACCAGCGCCCACGACCCGCTCGCCTACCTGCCGGTCGGCGTCGACTTCGCCGACATGGAGAGCTACGCGGCCGAGAAGCCCGCCGAGTTCACCCAGCGCGCGAGGGAGTCCATGGCCCGGCACGTGGAGGCGATGGTCGGCTTCCAGGACAAGGGCGCCGAGGTCTTCGACTACGGCAACTCGATCCGCGGCGAGGCCAAACTCGCGGGCTACACGCGGGCGTTCGACTTCCCCGGGTTCGTCCCGGCGTACATCAGGCCGCTGTTCTGCGAGGGCAAGGGCCCGTTCCGCTGGGCCGCGCTGTCCGGCGACCCGAAGGACATCGCCGCGACCGACAAGGCGATCCTGGAGCTGTTCCCGGAGAACGAGTCGCTGGCCCGCTGGATCAAGCTGGCCGGTGAGCGGGTCCACTTCCAGGGCCTGCCGGCCCGCATCTGCTGGCTCGGCTACGGCGAGCGGGACAAGGCCGGTGAGCGGTTCAACGAGATGGTCGCCGACGGCACCCTGGCGGCGCCGCTGGCCATCGGCCGGGACCACCTCGACTGCGGCTCGGTGGCCTCGCCCTACCGCGAGACCGAGTCCATGCTCGACGGCTCGGACGCGATCGCGGACTGGCCGCTGCTGAACGCCATGGTCAACGTCGCCTCCGGCGCGTCCTGGGTCTCCATCCACCACGGCGGCGGCGTCGGCATGGGCCGCTCCATCCACGCCGGTCAGGTCACCGTCGCCGACGGCACCGCGCTGGCGGGCGAGAAGATCCGCCGGGTGCTCACCAACGACCCGGGCATGGGCGTGATCCGGCACGTGGACGCCGGGTACGACATCGCCACCGAGACCGCCGCCGAGCGCGGTGTCCGCATCCCGATGCGCGAGGGCGAGTAACCACGGTGCCGGAGCGGGTTGCGACACAGTGGGAGGGGCAGCTCGGCGCGGCCGCTGACGGCTACCGCCGGATGTGGGCCGAGCTGCTCCCGGTCGGACGCTACGACGCGTCCGGCGGTTACCGGCGGCACGCCTGGACGGCGGCCGACGCCGAGTGCCGGGCCTGGTTCGCCGAGCAGGCCGCCGCCCGCGGCCTGCTGCTGGAGGTGGACCGGAACGGCAACCAGTGGGCCTGGTACGGCGATCCGCGGGGCGAGGGCGCGATCGTCACCGGCTCGCACCTGGACTCGGTGCCGGACGGCGGCGCGTACGACGGGCCGCTGGGCGTGGTCTCCGCCTTCACCGCGCTCGACGCGCTGCTGGAGCGCGGGGCAACTCCGGCGCGCCCGTTGGCGATCACCAACTTCGTCGACGAGGAGGGCGCCCGCTTCGGCGTCGCCTGCGTCGGATCCCGGCTCAGCGCCGGGGTGCTGACGCAGGATCAGGCGTACGCGCTGCGGGACGCCGACGGCATCCGGCTGCCGGACGCGATGGAGGCGGCCGGGCAGGACCCGAGCGCCGTCGGCGCCGACGCGGACCGGCTGTCGCGGGTCGCCGCGTACGTCGAACTCCACGTCGAGCAGGGCAGGTTGCTCGCCGACACGCCCCACCCGGTGGGGGTCGCCTCGGCGATCTGGCCGCACGGGCGCTGGCGGTTCGACTTCCACGGCGAGGCCAACCACGCCGGCACCACCCGGCTGGAGGACCGCCGGGACCCGATGCTGAGCTACGCCAACACCGTGCTCGCGGCCCGCAAGAAGGCCCGGCAGCACGGCGCGCTGGCGACCTTCGGCAAGGTCGCGGTCGAGCCGAACGGCACCAACGCCATCGCCTCGCTGGTGCGCGGCTGGCTGGACTCGCGCGCCGCCGACGAGGCCACGCTCACCGCCCTGGTCGAGGAGATCGCGGCAGCCGCCCGGGAGCGGGCCGAACGCGACGGCGTGCGCGCCGAGGTGGTACGCGAGTCCTACACGCCGGTGGTCGACTTCGACGCGCCCCTGCGGGACCGGCTCGCGGCCCGGCTCGGCCCGGACACCCCGGTCCTGCCGACCGGCGCGGGCCACGACGCGGGCATCCTGTCCGCCGTGGTGCCGACCGCGATGCTGTTCGTCCGCAACCCCACCGGTGTCTCGCACTCCCCGAGCGAGCGGGCCGCCGAGACCGACTGCCTGGCCGGGGCCGCCGCCCTGGCCGACGTCCTGGAGGACCTGACATGCAGGTAGCCGCCGCACCGGGCGGGACGTCCGAGCCGAGCGGGACGTTCTGGGCGCCGTACGCCTGGATCGACCCGGTGGTCGAACGCGAGGTGCTGATCACCGTCGCGGACGGCCGGATCACCGCGGTCACCGCCGACAGCGGCCCGGCCCCGGCCGGGGCGGTGCGGCTCACCGGGCTGACCCTGCCGGGCATGGCCAACGCCCACTCGCACGCCTTCCACCGGGCGCTGCGGGGCACCGTCCAGGTCGGCAGCGGGACGTTCTGGACCTGGCGGGACACCATGTACCGGGCCGCCGACGCGCTCGACCCGGAGCGCTACCTGGCGCTGGCCACCGCCGTCTACGCGGAGATGGCGCAGGCCGGGATCACCACCGTCGGCGAGTTCCACTACCTGCACCACGCCCCCGGCGGCGCCCGCTACGACGACCCGAACGCCATGGGCGAGGTGCTGATCGAGGCCGCCGCCCGGGCCGGGGTGCGGATCACGCTGCTGGACACCTGCTACCTGTCCGCCGGGTTCGGCGAGCCGCCGAACCGGCACCAGCAGCGGTTCAGCGACGGCGACGCGGACGCCTGGGCGGCGCGCGTGAGTGAGCTGAAGCCCAGCGCGCACGCCCGCGTGGGCGCGGCGATCCACTCCGTCCGCGCGGTCCCGGCCGACCAGCTGTCGACCGTGGCCGCGTGGGCGGCCGAGCGCCGCGCGCCGCTGCACGTCCACCTCTCCGAGCAGGTCGCCGAGAACGAGGCCTGCCTCGCGGCGCACGGGCAGACGCCCACGCAGCTGCTGGCCGCGCACCACGCCCTGGGCCCGCGCACCTCGGCCGTCCACGCCACCCACCTGAGCAGCGCGGACAAGCGGCTGCTGGCCGACTCGTCCACGATCGTCTGCATGTGCCCGACCACCGAGCGCGATCTCGCCGACGGCATCGGCCCGGCCCGGGAGCTGGCCCACGACGGCTGCGTGATCACCCTCGGCAGCGACAGCCACGCGGTGATCGACCCGTTCGAGGAGGCCCGGGCGCTGGAGCTGAACGAGCGCCTGGCCACCCAGCGGCGCGGCCACTGGACGGCGGCGGCGCTGCTGCGGGCCGCGACCGAGGACGGCCACGCCTCGCTCGGCTGGCCCGAGGCCGGACGGCTGGCGGTCGGCGCGTTCGCGGACTTCTGCACCGTCGCCCTGGACAGCCCGCGCACCGCCGGTCCCGACCCGCGCCTGGGCGCCGAGACGGCGGTGTTCGCGGCGGGATCGGCCGACGTCCGGGAGCTGGTGGTGGGCGGCCGGGTGGTGGTCCGCGACGGCGTCCACACCGCCGTCCCGGACGTCGGCGCGGCCCTGGCCGCCGCCATCGCCCCACTGCGCTGAACCCCGCCGCGCTGAACCCCGCCCGCCCGCACCGAGCCCGCCCGCGCTGAGCCCCCTGGAGCGACTGATGAGCACCGTGATCACCGGCATCGGCAGCCTGGTAACCAACGATCCAGGCCTCGGCGCGGGCCCGCTGGGCGTCCTCGCCGACGCCGCCGTCGTCCTCGACGGCGGCCGGATCGCCTGGGTCGGCCCGGCCGCCGCCGCGCCCGCCGCCGACCAGGCCGTGGACGCGGCCGGACGCGCCGTCGTCCCCGGCTTCGTCGACTCCCACGCGCACCTGGTCTTCGCGGGCGACCGCACCGCCGAGTTCAACGCCCGGATGTCCGGCCAGTCGTACTCGGCGGGCGGCATCCGCACCACCGTCGCCGCGACCCGCGCCGCCACCGATGCCGAGCTGGACGCCAACGTCGCCCGCTACGTCCAGGAGGCCCTGCGCCAGGGCACCACCGTGCTGGAGTGCAAGTCCGGCTACGGCCTCACGGTCGAGGACGAGGCGCGGGCGCTGCGGATCGCCGGGCAGCACACCGACGAGGTCACCTACCTCGGCGCGCACGTGGTCGCCCCGGAGTACGCCGACGACCCGGGCGGCTACGTCGACCTGGTCACCGGCGCGATGCTGGACGCCTGCGCCCCCCACGCGCGCTGGGTGGACGTCTTCTGCGAGCGCGGCGCCTTCGACGGCGACCAGGCCCGGGCGGTGCTCACCGCCGGAATGAAGCGCGGCCTCACCCCCCGGGTGCACGCCAACCAGCTCACCGAGGGCCCCGGCGTCCAGCTCGCGGTCGAGCTCGGCGCGGCCTCCGCCGACCACTGCACCCACCTCAGTGACGCCGACGTGGCCGCCCTGGCCGGTTCCGACACCGTCGCCACGCTGCTCCCCGGCGCGGAGTTCTCCACCCGCGCCGTCTACCCGGACGCCCGGCGGCTGCTGGACGCGGGCGCGACCGTGGCGCTGTCCACCGACTGCAACCCCGGCTCCAGCTTCACCACCTCCGTGCCCTTCTGCATCGCCGTCGCGGTGCGGGAGATGGGGATGACCCCGGACGAGGCGCTGTGGGCCGCCACAGCGGGCGGAGCGGCGGCCCTGCGCCGTACCGACGTGGGTACCCTCCGCGTCGGCGCCCGCGCCGACCTGACGTTGCTGGACGCCCCCTCCCACGTCCACCTCGCCTACCGGCCCGGGGTGCCGCTGGTCGCCGGGGTGTGGCGGGCCGGGGTCCGGGAGGTCTGACCGCCGCCCTGCCCCCGGTGCCCGGGGGGCGTCCCGGCCCCCAGTGACACACTGTGACCTGCGCCGTCGGGAGGGTGGCGGGTCGGATTGTTCGCCGGGCCCGCGCCCCGGGAGCACTACGATTCACCCCATGACCCGTGTACTGCTCGCCGAGGACGACATCGCCATCTCGGAGCCGCTGGCCCGCGCGCTGCGTCGGGAGGGCTACGAGGTCGTGGTCCGCGAGGACGGCCCGTCCGCGCTGGAGGCCGGCCTGGAAGGCGGCAACATCGACCTGCTGGTGCTGGATCTCGGGCTGCCCGGGATGGACGGCCTGGAGGTCTGCCGTCGGCTGCGCGCCGAGGGCCACGGCTTCCCGGTACTGGTGCTCACCGCCCGCGCCGACGAGGTGGACACCGTCGTCGGCCTGGACGCGGGCGCGGACGACTACGTCACCAAGCCGTTCCGGCTGGCCGAGCTGCTGGCCCGGGTGCGGGCGCTGCTGCGGCGCGGCAGCGTGGACCTGACCACCGGCGCGCACGGCGTCAAGATCGACATCGAGTCGCACCGCGCCTGGATCGGCGACGAGGAACTCCAGCTGTCGGCGAAGGAGTTCGAGCTGCTGCGGGTGCTGGTCCGGGACGCCGGGCGGGTGGTCACCCGGGAGCAGATCATGCGCCAGGTCTGGGACACCACCTGGTGGACCTCGACCAAGACCCTCGACATGCACATCTCCTGGCTGCGCAAGAAGCTCGGCGACGACGCCGCCAGCCCCCGCTACATCACCACCGTGCGCGGGGTGGGCTTCCGTTTCGAGAAGAGCTGAGCCGGACTTGTGAAACGCAGGCTGATCAACTCCACACTGTCCGTCGTGCTGGTGGTGGTCGCGCTGTTCTGCGTGCCGCTCGGGCTGGTCGAGAAGCGCAGCATCGAGGGCAACGCCCAGGGCCTGGTCACCGCCGAGGCCCAGCACCTGGTCGGGGTGGTGGAGAACCGCATGGTCGCGGGCGAGCCGATCGACTCCGAGTCGCTGTCCGGGCTCGCCGACCAGAACGCCCAGCGCTACGCGTTGGTCGATGTTCCCGGCCAGGCCCCGATCACCCTCGGTAGCAAGCCGGTCGGCAGCGACCCGCTGACCGCGCGGGAGACCGGCGCGCACGGCGAGCAGGTGCTGGTCCAGCAGTCCCGGGAGCCGCTGGACCGCGAGATCCGGGCGATGCTGCTGCTGCTGATCGCGGTGACCGTGCTGACCGTGCTGGCCGCCGCGCTGCTCGCGGTCTGGCAGTCCCGGCGGCTGGCGCAGCCGCTGGTCGAGCTCGCCGAGACGGCGGAGCGACTGGGCTCCGGCGACCCCCGGCCCCGGCAGCGCCGCTACGGCATCGTCGAGCTGGACCGGATCGCCGAGGTGCTGGACTCCAGCGCCGAGCGGATCGCCCGGATGCTCACCGCCGAGCGCCGCCTCGCCGCCGACGCCTCGCACCAGCTGCGGACCCCGCTGACGGCGCTGTCGATGCGGCTGGAGGAGATCGCCGAGACGGACGACCCGGAGACGGTCAAGGAGGAGGCGGCGATCGCGCTGGTCCAGGTCGAACGGCTGACCGACGTGGTCCAGCGGCTGCTCACCAACAGCCGCGACCAGCGCAACGCCTCGGCGGTGTCCTTCGATCTGGACGAGGTGATCAAGCAGCAGGTCGAGGAGTGGCGCCCGGCGCTGCGCCGCTACGGGCGGACCCTCTACCTGGAGGGCCCCCCGGGCATCAAGGCCATCGGTACGCCGGGCGCGGTCGCCCAGGTACTGGCCGCGCTGATCGAGAACTCGCTGATGCACGGCGACGGCTCGGTCACCATCCGCACCCGGGTCCGCGGCAGTTCAGCGGTACTGGAGGTGCAGGACGAGGGCGTGGGCGTCCCCAGCGAGCTGGGCGCGCGGGTCTTCGAGCGCGCCGTCAGCGGCCACAACTCCACCGGCATCGGCCTGGCCGTCGCCCGCGACCTCGCCGAAGCGGACGGCGGCCGACTGGACCTGCTGTCCCAGCGACCGCCGGTGTTCGCGCTCTTCCTCGGCCGTCAGGTCGAGGAGCAGTAAGCGCAGTCTCGGCCGCCAGGTCGAGGGGTGGCGAGCACGGCCGCCCGGGGCTGCCCGGCGCGCGCGGCGCGGGGTGGTTCAGGCCCGGCGGGAGCTCACGCGCTTCTTGGCGTGGCTCGGGGGTCCCTGCTTGGTGCGGGTCTCTACCAGGATCTGCTCGGCCTGGGCGACCGCGCCGCCGACCCCGACCGGGCCGGTCACCGCGGCGTCGGCCTCAGCCGAACGGGTGAAGACGAAGGTGCGGTACGCCCAGAAGCGGAACAGCGTGGCGACGCCGATGCCGATCACGGTGAAGAACATGGCCACGGACTTGCCGTGCATGTCCAGGCCGTAGGTGAGGGCGTAGAGCACGGCGTTCTGGATGACCAGGCCGATGCCGCTGAAGACCAGGAAGAGCGTGATCTCACGGGTCCGGGTCTGCGCGTCGGCGTCCCGGTACACCCAGAAGCGGTAGCCGATGTAGTTCGTGCCGATGGCGATCAGCGTGGCGATGATGTTCGCCCGCACGGTGGCGCCGGGCATCACGTCCAGCAGGATCGCCAGTGCCACCATCTGGATGACCACGCCGACTATCCCGACAACACCGAACTTCGCCAGCTCGTTCGCCAACCGACGAAGGAGGCCGGGCGGGGGCGCCGCTTGGTTGGGCTTCATGTGGGTCCGTCTCTTTGGTGGCTCAGGGAGCGGTGGACAGCCTAGTCCCGGGAGTGCCGCCGGGCGGTGCCGAGCCGCGAACATCTCATCCGACTCTCAAGGAAGTCGTGCGCCCCAGCGGAGCCCCCTTCCTGGGCGGAGCCTCCAATCGCCAGGGTAGTCGGAAGTCCGGGACCCCACCCGCCGGGGTCCCGGACTCCACCCCGGACCGCCGCCGGGCCGAGCCGACCGGTGCCCGGGCCGGGCGGCGGGCCTGCGGAAACGGGTCCTCGGGCCGCCGGATATCCTTCAGGTGTGACTTTTCCAGTGGTCGGCATCATCGGAGGCGGGCAGCTCGCCCGCATGGCCCATCAGGCGGCGATCCCGCTCGGCATCAGGACCAGGCTGCTCGCGGACACCCCGCAGGACTCGGCCGCGCTGGTGGTGAACGACGTGGTCCTCGGCGACTACCGCGACCTGGACACGCTGCGCCGCTTCGCGGCCGGTTGCGACGTGGTCACCTTCGACCACGAGCACGTCCCCACCGAGCACCTGCGGACGCTGCTGGCGGAGGGCGTCGCGGTCCGTCCCGGCCCGGACGCGCTGGTGTTCGCGCAGGACAAGGGCCTGATGCGGGCCAAGTTGGACTCGCTCGGGGTGCCCTGCCCCCGGCACCGGCTGGTCGCGGACCCCGCCGACGTCGCCGCGTTCGCCGCCGAGGGGGACGGCTGGCCGGTGGTGCTGAAGACCACCCGGGGCGGTTACGACGGCAAGGGCGTGTGGGTGGTCCACGACCAGGCCGGGGCCGCCGAGCCGTTCCGCGCGGGTGTGGCGGTGCTGGCCGAGGAGAAGGTCGACTTCGTCCGGGAGCTCGCGGCCGACGTCGTGCGCTCCCCGCACGGCCAGGCCGTGGCGTACCCGGTGGTCGAGTCCCTGCAGCAGAACGGCATCTGCCACGAGGTGACCGCGCCCGCGCCCGACCTCAGCCCGGAGCTCGCCGCCGAGGCGCAGGCGCTGGCGCTGCGGGTGGCCGGTGAACTGGACATCACCGGGCACCTCGCGGTCGAGCTGTTCGAGACCCGCGACGGCCGGATCCTGGTCAACGAGCTGGCCATGCGTCCGCACAACTCCGGCCACTGGTCCATCGACGGCGCGGTGACCTCGCAGTTCGAGAACCACCTGCGGGCGGTGCTGGACCTGCCGCTCGGCGACCCGCGCCCGCGTGCCCGCTGGACGGTGATGGTGAACGTCCTCGGCGGCGACTACCCCGACATGTACCACGCGTACCTGCACTGCATGGCCCGCGACCCCGGGCTGCGGGTGCACATGTACGGCAAGGACGTGAAGCCCGGCCGTAAGGTGGGCCACGTCACGGTGTTCGGCGACGACCTGGACGACGTCCGGGAACGGGCCCGGCACGCTGCCGGGTACCTGCGCGGCGACATCACCGAGTAGCCGCACGCTGGTCGGCACCGTTGGTCGGCCCCGTGGAACCGTGGTGGAAAGAGACAGTCGGCGTGGAACGTGAGGGGAAGCAGCGCATGAGCGAGCAGCCGCTGGTCGGCATCGTGATGGGGTCGGACTCCGACTGGTCGGTGATGGAGGCCGCGGCACAGGCCCTCGACGAGTTCGACGTCCGCTACGAGGTGGACGTCCTCTCGGCGCACCGGATGCCGCGCGAGATGATCGCGTACGGCGAGGCCGCCGCCGGACGCGGGCTGAAGACGATCATCGCGGGCGCGGGCGGCGCCGCGCACCTGCCGGGGATGATGGCCTCGGTCACCACCCTCCCGGTGATCGGCGTGCCGGTGCCGCTGAAGTACCTGGACGGCATGGACTCGCTGCTGTCCATCGTGCAGATGCCGGCCGGGGTTCCGGTCGCCACCGTCTCCATCGGCGGTGCCCGCAACGCCGGACTGCTGGCGGTCCGTCAGCTGTCCGCCTTCGACTCGGAACTGGCCTCGCG
Source organism: Streptacidiphilus sp. P02-A3a (assembly GCF_014084105.1). Taxonomy (GTDB): domain Bacteria; phylum Actinomycetota; class Actinomycetes; order Streptomycetales; family Streptomycetaceae; genus Streptacidiphilus. The sequence continues at coordinate 1,277,441 of NZ_CP048289.1, forward strand.
GATGCGGGACTTCCAGGACGAGCTGAACGCCCAGGCCACCGCCAAGGGCAAGAAGCTGCGCGGCAAGGTCAGCGGCAGCAGCGGCTTCGGCTTCGGGAGCTGACCGGCGTGAGCTACCAGCCCCCCGCCGCCGACCTGTTGGACCGGGCCCGGGCGCTGCTGGCCGACCACCCGGTGGTGGACGGCCACAACGACCTGCCCTGGGCGCTGCGCGGCCAGGTCGGCTACGACCTGGACCAGCGCGACCTGGCCGCAGACCAACGGGCCTACCTGCACACCGACCTGGCCCGGCTGCGGGCCGGTGGCGTGGGGGCGCAGTTCTGGTCGGTGTACGTCCGCACGGACTACACCGGGGACCACGCGGTCAGCGCCACCCTGGAGCAGATCGACTGCGTCCGGGCGCTGGCCGCCCGCTACCCGGACGAGCTGCGGCTCGCCCGCACCGCCGACGAGATGGAGGCGGCCCGGGCGGACGGCCGGATCGCCTCGCTGATGGGCGCCGAGGGCGGGCACTCCATCAACTGCTCGCTGGCCACGCTGCGGGCGCTGTACGCCCTGGGCGTGCGGTACATGACGCTCACTCACAACGACAACCTGCTGTGGGCGGACTCCGCCACTGACGAGCCGGTGGCCCACGGGCTCACCCGCTTCGGCGAGGAGGTGGTCCGCGAGATGAACCGGCTGGGGATGCTGGTGGACCTCTCGCACGTGTCGGCGGACACCATGCGGGACGCGCTCCGGGTCACCCGCGCGCCGGTGCTCTTCTCGCACTCCTCCGCCCGCGCCGTCTGCGACCACGTCCGCAACATCCCGGACGACGTGCTGGAGCGGCTGCCCGGCAACGGCGGGGTCGCCATGGCGACCTTCGTCCCGAAGTTCATCCTGCCCGCCGCCATCGCCTGGACCCGGTCCGCCGACGCGAACATGGAGGCCCACGGGCTGCACGCGCTGGACACCACGCCGGACGCGATGAAGGTGCAGCGCGCCTTCGAGGCCGAGCACCCGCGGCCGATGGCGACCCCGGCGACGGTGGCCGACCACTTGGACCACATGCGCGAGGTCGCCGGGATCGACCACATCGGCCTCGGCGGCGACTACGACGGGACCGCGTTCACCCCGCAGGGCCTGGAGGACGTCTCCGGCTACCCGAACCTGATCGCCGAACTGCTCACCCGTGGCTGGTCGCGGGCCGACCTGGCGAAGCTGACCTGGAGCAACGCGGTACGGGTGCTCCGCGCTGCCGAGGACGCCGCCCGCGAACTGCGCGACGAGCGGCCCTCGATCGCCCGGATCGAGCAGCTGGACGCCTGACCGGCAGCGCAGTTGACCGGTCGTCAGCCGTGCTCGTCACTGACGGCCGGTCAACTGCCTTCCGTTCGACCGGCCGTGCGCACCGCCGCCGCCCAGGCCAGCGCCAGCAGCAGCGCGGCGGCGGCCAGCGGCAGCAGCGGGTCGCTGGTCGTCGCCGACGCCGAGGAGGAGGTGAAGACCGCGCGGACCGCGGCGTTCACCGGTGAGACCGGCGCCACCAGCAGCGTGATCGAGGCGGCGGCCAGGGCCAGTACCCCCGCTGCCGGGCGGCGCAGCACCGGCGGCGCGCACAGCGCGCCGAGGGCGGTGCCGCTGAGCAGGCCGACCAGGATGCTGACCGAGCCGTGCAGCGCGATGGCCGCCAGCGGCGGATGTGCCAGGCCCGGGGGCGGGCTGCTGACCAGCCACTCGAAGCCGCCGCCGACCACGGCCAGCAGCGTGTTCACCGCCAGCGCCGCGTACAGCGCGGCCAGGTGTGCCCGGCGCGGACCGGCGACGGCGGCCAGGCAGGCGCGAGCCGCCGCCGGTTCGCCGGTGAGCACGGTCCGGGTCAGGTAGGCGGTCGCGGGCACCAGCATCGCGGCGCACCAGCCCAGCGAGTCGCCGTACTGCTGGCCGCCGAACCACCCGGCCACGATCAGCAGCGCGAACAGCAGCACCGGCGGCAGCCAGCGCTGCGAGCGCAGCAGCAGCATCAGCTGATAGCGCGTCAACTGACTCACTGGACAGCCTCGATGTGCACATCCGGATCGGCCAGCAGCAGCCGCAGCAGCTCGTCACCGCGATCCGCCTCGACGGTCATCCGGATCCGCCCGGCGGACCCGCCCGGCCGGTCCGTATCGTCCGTCCGGTCGGACCGGTCGGACCGGTCGGACCGTTCCCGGCCGGTGGCCTCGGCCAACTCCAGCACGTCCAGCACGCCCAGCACGTCCAGCACGCCCGGGAGTTCGGCCAGGCCCTTGCCCCCGTCGCGGCGTCCGCTGAAGGTCAGCCGCAGCGTCGGTCGGCCCCGGTCGGCCGCTGTCTCGCGTACCCGGCCATCGCCCACCAGCCAGGACACACAGGGCAGTTCGGCGAGCCGGGTGGGGTCGTGGTCGACGAACAGCACCACCCCGCCCGCCGCCAGCCGCTCCTGCACGGCCTGGTCCAGGGCGTCCGCGGCCGACTGGTCGAGACCGGTCCAGGCCTCGTCCAGGACCAGCAACTCCGGTTCGGCCAGCAGGGACTGGGCGACCGCGACCTTCTGGCAGGTGCCCTTGGACAGTTGTGCCAGCGGGGTGCGGGCGAAGCCCGCCGCGCCGAAGCGTTCCAGCGCCGCCTCGGCCCGACGGCCGGGTTCGGCGCCGCGCAGGCCGTGGATCCGGCCGAGGTGGCACAGGTAGTCGTGGGCGGTGAACGGCAGTGCGGCGGGGAAGCGTTCCGGCACGTAGCCGCGGCGCTCCGGGCGCTCGCGGACACTGCCCCGGGTGGGCTCGCAGACCCCGGCGACCAGCCGCAACAACGTGGACTTGCCGCCCCCGTTCCCACCCCGCACGCGCACCAGCCGCCCGGGCGGCGGCAGTTCGAGACTCACATCGCGCAGCACCCACCCGCCCCGCCGCCGGTACCGCTGGCTCACCCCGTCCAGTCGCATGCGGCCAAGCGTACGCACCCCGCCGCCACGGCAGGCGGCCCCGCCGGAATGCCGCCGGGGAGGCGCCGTCCGCTCGGTAGCATGGGGTCGACGCGCGATGACAGACTGTCACCGAGCCTGCCCGCCAAAGGATTCGGAGCCTCCGAGGATGACTCGCCAGCTGGTCACCAGCGCGCTTCCCTACATCAACGGGATCAAGCACCTGGGCAACCTGGTCGGGTCGATGCTCCCGGCGGACGTGTACAGCCGGTACCTGCGGCAGCGCGGCCACGAGGTGCTGTTCATCTGCGCCACCGACGAGCACGGCACCCCGGCCGAGCTCGCCGCGCGGCAGGCCGGGCTGCCGGTGGCCGAGTTCTGCGCGCGGCAGCACCGGGCGCAGCGGGCGGTCTACCAGGGCTTCGGCCTGTCCTTCGACTACTTCGGGCGCAGCTCCTCGGCGCAGAACACCGAGATCACCCAGGCCTTCGCCCGGGCCCTGGCGGCCAACGGCTTCATCGAGGAGCGGTCGGTCCGGCAGGTCTACTCGGTCGCCGACGGCCGCTTCCTGCCGGACCGCTACATCGTCGGTACCTGTCCGTACTGCGGCTACGACCAGGCCCGCGGCGACCAGTGCGAGCAATGCGCCCGGGTGCTCGACCCGACCGACCTGGTCGATCCGCGCTCGGCGATCAGCGGCAGCGCCGATCTTGAGGTGCGCGAGACCCGGCACCTGTTCCTGCTCCAGTCGCTGCTGGCGGGTGAGGTCGAGGCGTGGCTGGACGAGCACGCCCGGGACTGGCCGGTGCTGGCCTCCTCGATCGCCCGCACGTGGCTGGCCGAGGGGCTGCGCGACCGGGCGATCACCCGGGACCTGGACTGGGGCGTCCCGGTCCCGGCCGACCTCTGGCTGGAGCCGGCGGCCGAGGGCAAGGTCTTCTACGTCTGGTTCGACGCCCCGATCGAGTACCTCGGCGCGACCAAGGAGTGGGCCGACGCGGGCGGCGGCGACTGGGAGTCCTGGTGGCGCCGGGGCGAGGACAGCGTCCGCTATACGCAGTTCATGGGCAAGGACAACGTCCCCTTCCACGCGGTGATGTTCCCGGCCACCCAGCTGGCCACCCGCGAGCCGTGGCGGATGGTCGACTACCTCAAGTCCTTCAACTGGCTGAACTACTACGGCGGCAAGTTCTCCACCAGCAGGCACCGGGGCGTGTTCCTCGACGTGGCGCTGGAGCTGCTGCCCGCCGACTACTGGCGCTACTTCCTGATGGCGCACGCGCCGGAGTCCGACGACAGCGACTTCACCTGGGAGCTGTTCCGCGCCACGGTCAACAAGGACCTGGCCGACACCCTCGGCAACCTGGTCAACCGGGTGCTGTCCTTCTCCCGCAGGCGCTTCGGCGACCAGGTCCCGTACGGGCGGGAGCCGGGGGAGCCGGAGCGGCAGCTCGGCGAGCGGATCGCCCAGCTGCTGGCCGAGTACGAGGCCGAGCTGGACGCGCTGCGGTTCCGCCGCGCCGCCCGGGCGCTGCGGGCGCTGTGGCGGGCGGGCAACACCTACCTGGAGCAGCAGGCGCCCTGGCTGCGGGTCCGCACCGACCCGGACGCCGCCGCGCTGACGCTGCGCACCGCGATGAACCTGATCCACCTGTACGCGGTGGTCTCCGAGCCGTTCGTGCCGACCACCGCCCGGGTGATGCGCTCGGCCTTCGCGCTGACCGGGGACACCCGGTCGTGGTTCACCGCCGAGCAGGCCCGGGCCCTGGACTCGGTCCCGGCGGGCACCGCCTTCAGCGTGCCCCCGGTGCTCTTCGCGAAGATCACCGACGAGCAACTGGACGGCTACCGCTCCCGCTTCGGCGGCGCCCGCCCCGCCGAGGCGGACTGAGCGGCCGGGAAATTCCCGGGCACGGTGCCGTGTTGGGACCGAGAGCAGTGGTTCCGACAGCAGTGGTTCCGACAGTGGTGGATCCGGACAGCGCACGCAGGAGGTCTGGCATGTACGGCGACACGGAGACGGTCCGCAGGATCTTGGAGGACAGCGGCGACACCTGGGCGGTGGTGGGGCTGTCCGAGAACCGGCAGCGGGCCGCGTACGGGGTCGCCGGGGTGCTCCAGCGCTACGGGAAGCGGATCGTGCCGGTGCACCCGGCGGCCGGGACCGTCCTCGGTGAGCAGGGGTACCCGTCGCTGGCGGCGGTGCCGTTCCCGATCGACGTGGTGGACGTGTTCGTGAACAGCGGTCTGGCCGGGGAGGTCGCCGACCAGGCGGTGGCGGTGGGCGCCAGGGCCGTCTGGTTCCAGCTGGGGGTGGTCGACGAGGCCGCCTACGAGCGGACCAGGGGGGCGGGTCTGGACATGGTGATGGACCGCTGCCCGGCCATCGAGATCCCCCGGCTCGCGCCGGGGGAGTGACCGCCCCCGGGGTCAGCTGGGGCGGCCCAGCGCCCGGTAGGTCCAGCCCGCCGCGCGCCACTGCTGCGGGTCCAGCACGTTGCGCCCGTCCAGGATCCGGCGCTCGCTGACCACCTTGGCCAGCGCCTCCGGGTCCATGGTCCGGAACTCGCGCCACTCGGTGAGGTGCAGCACCACGTGCGCGCCCTCGGCGGCCTCCAACGCGCTGTCGGCGAAGCCGAGCGCCGGGAACATCTTGCGGGCGTTGTCCATGGCCTTGGGGTCGTAGACGGTGACCTGTCCGCCCTGGAGCTGGATCTGCCCGGCCACGTTGAGCGCGGGGGAGTCGCGGACGTCGTCCGAGTCCGGCTTGAAGGCCGCGCCGAGGACGGCCACCCGGCGCCCGAGGAAGCCGCCGCCGCACTGCTCGCGGGCCAGCTCGACCATCCGCGAGCGGCGGCGCATGTTGATCGAGTCGACCTCGCGCAGGAAGGTCAGCGCCTGGTCGGCGCCCAGCTCCCCGGCCCGGGCCATGAAGGCACGGATGTCCTTGGGCAGGCAGCCGCCGCCGAAGCCGAGCCCGGCGTTGAGGAACTTCCCGCCGATCCGGTCGTCGTAGGCCAGCGCACCGGACAGCTGCACCACGTCCGCGCCGGAGGCCTCGCAGACCTCGGCCATGGCGTTGATGAACGAGATCTTGGTGGCCAGGAAGGAGTTGGCGGCGGCCTTCACCAGCTCGGCGGTGGCGAAGTCGGTCACCACCAGCGGCGTCCCCTGGGCCAGCAGCGGCGCGTACACCTCGCGCAGCACCGCCTCGGCGTGCTCGCTGCGGACCCCGATCACCAGCCGGTCGGGGTGCAGCGTGTCCTTGACCGCGAAGCCCTCGCGCAGGAACTCCGGGTTCCAGGCGACCTCGGCCTGGGCCCCGACCGGCGCGCGCTCGGCGAGCCGCTCGGCCAGCCGCTCGGCGCTGCCGACCGGGACGGTGGACTTGCCGACCACCAGCACCGGCCGGTCCAGGTGCGGGGCGAGCAGGTCGAACGCCGACTCGACGTAGGACATGTCGCAGGCGAACTCGCCGCGCCGCTGCGGGGTGTTCGTACAGACGAAGTGGACGTCGCCGAACGCGCCCACCTCCTCCCAGGAGGTGGTGAACCGCAGCCGCCCGGTGGAGCCCTCGAACCCGGTCAGATGCCGCCGCAGCAGCTCCTCCAGCCCGGGCTCGTACATGGGCACGTTCCCGGCGGCCAGGGCGGCCACCTTCTCCGGCAGGATGTCGAGTCCCAGCACCTCGAAGCCCAGTTCGGCCAGGCAGGCGGCGTGGGTGACCCCCAGGTAGCCGGTGCCGATGACGGTGATCCTCACGGCGTCTGTCCTTCCGCTGGACGTTGCGGTGCATCATCTCCTCCGGTTCAGGAGACTTTGGCTTGGGAGATCGTACGCCAGCACCGCCGCGGGCTGTTGTGCACGTCACGCGTCGACAGGGGGCTCGGAAGCTCTAGAATTCAGCTGTAACCAAACGTTACTTAACAGTAGATAACCTGGGGTGAGGCGCGTGGCGTCCAGCGGTTCCGCAGACTTCGACCTTTTCCGGATCTCCGAGGAGCACGAGATGCTCCGCGAGACGGTGCGTTCGCTGGCCGAGGCGAAGATCGCGCCGTTCGCGGCCGAGGTCGACGAACAGGCCCGGTTCCCGCAGGAGGCGCTCGACGCGCTGCTGGCGAACGACCTGCACGCGGTACACGTGCCGGAGGAGTACGACGGCGCCGGCGCGGACGCGCTGGCCACCGTCATCGTGATCGAGGAGGTGGCCCGGGTCTGCGCCTCCTCCTCGCTGATCCCGGCCGTCAACAAGCTCGGCTCGCTGCCGGTGATCCTCTCCGGCGACGAGGACCTCAAGCGCCGCTACCTGACCCCGCTGGCCCGGGGCGAGGGCATGTTCTCGTACTGCCTGTCCGAGCCCGACGCCGGTTCCGACGCCGCCGGGATGAAGACCCGCGCGGTGCGCGACGGCGACAGCTGGGTCCTCAACGGCGTCAAGCGCTGGATCACCAACGCCGGGGTCAGCGAGTACTACACGGTGATGGCCGTGACCGACCCGGAGAAGCGCAGCAAGGGGATCTCCGCCTTCGTGGTGGAGAAGGGCGACGAGGGCGTCTCCTTCGGCGCCCCGGAGAAGAAGCTGGGCATCAAGGGCTCGCCGACCCGGGAGGTCTACCTGGACAACGTCCGGATCCCGGCCGACCGGATCATCGGCGCCGAGGGCACCGGCTTCGCCACCGCGATGCGGACCCTCGACCACACCCGGATCACCATCGCCGCCCAGGCGCTGGGCATCGCCCAGGGCGCGCTGGACTACGCCGCCGGGTACGTCAAGGAGCGCAAGCAGTTCGGCAAGGCCATCGCCGAGTTCCAGGGCATCCAGTTCATGCTCGCCGACATGGCGATGAAGCTGGAGGCCGCCCGCCAGCTCACCTACGCCGCCGCCGCCCGCTCCCAGCGCGAGGACAGCGACCTGACCTTCTTCGGCGCCGCGGCCAAGTGCTTCGCCTCCGACGCCGCCATGGAGATCACCACCGACGCCGTCCAACTGCTCGGCGGCTACGGCTACACCCGCGACTACCCGCTGGAGCGGATGATGCGCGACGCCAAGATCACCCAGATCTACGAGGGCACCAACCAGGTCCAGCGCATCGTCATGGCCCGCAACCTGCCGTAACCATCGACCCGGCCCTCTCTTGAGCCGCGCAGACACGAACGGCCCCCGGCACCGCGCCGAGGGCCGTTCGCCCGCCCGGTCAGGACCGTGCCCGGCGGCTGCGCCGGGGGTGACCGTGCCGTCGCGGCTTTTCTGGTCGGTTAGTTGGCCAGTAGGGCTTCGGCTGCTTCCAGGTCGGCGGTGAGCTTGCGGTCCTCGGTGGCGGCGTCCAGGGTCGATGCCGCCTCGCGTTGGAAGCGGCCCAGTTCGCCGGTCGGGTCGAGGAGGGTGCCGCGCATGCGCAACGCGCGGGTGGCGGCGAGCAGTTCGCAGGCCAGGACCGACCGGGTGGAGGCCACGGCCTCCAGCAGTCGGCGGGCGCCGGTGGCGGCGAAGCTGGCGTGCTCCTCCACGCCGCGCGAGAGCACCGCATGACCCAGCGTCACTGGCTGTGCCGCGCCCCTTAGTTCGGCGATGGCGGAGGCGGCCGCGTACTCGGTGATCATGATGCCGCTGCTGCCGTCCTCGTCCTGCGCGAGGTAGGGCGCCAGGCCGGTGAAGGCCGGCGAGACCAGTACGCCGAGCCGGGCCGCCGAGAGCTGCGCGGTACCCAGCACGGCCAGCCGCAGCTGGTCCAACGCCAGTGCCAGCGAGGCCTGGTGGAAGCCGCCGTGGTGGTGGTAGTCGGCCGGGGCGAGCGCCAGCAGCGGGTTCTCGGCGGCGGAGTTGATCTCCACGTCCAGTACCCGGGCGAGCCCCGCCGCCGCGTCCAGCGCGGCTCCGTGCACCTGCGGCAGGCAGCGGAACCCGAACGGGTCCTGGACCAGCGACGGTGTCCACGGCAGCGGTTCGAGCAGCGCCCGCATCCGCGCCGCCGTGCGCATCGCGCCCGGATGCGGACGACGGGCGTGCACGATCGCCGCGTAGGGCTCGGCCGAGCCCCGGACCGCCGCCAGCGACAGCGCCGCGACCTGCGGGAACCGGTCCAGCAGTGCGGCCAGGTCGGTGTGCGCCAGCGCGGCCTGGCCTATCGTCAACGCGCTGCTGGACATCAGCGGCAGCGCGTCCCAGCGGTCCAGCGCCAGCGGGGCCGGTTCGGCCGCGTCACCGCCGCCGTCCGCCCCGTGCCGGGCCCGGCGCCAGGGCTGCTCCCCGGCCAGCGCCAGCCCGAGTTCGGCCAGCGCCGACAGGTCGGCGGTGCCCACCGAGCCCAGCGCGTGCACCACCGGCACATGTCCGGACGCCAGCGCGTCCGCCAGCCGGTCGGCGACCTCGGGTGACAGCGCGGAGCCCGCGCCGAGGATCTGGTTCAGCCGCACCGCCAGCATCGCCCTGGTCTCCTCGACCGGCACCAGCGGGCCGATGCCGCCGCTGTGGCTGCGCAGCAGCCGCATCCCGTGCTCGTCGGCGGCCTGCTCCGGCAGGTCGGTGCTGCGGTTCGAGCCCACGCCGGTGGTGTGCCCGTAGACCCGGCGGCGGTCGGCCACCTCCTCGGCGACGGCCCGGGCCTGCCGCATCCGCTCCCGCGCGGCGGGATCCACCCTGGCCCGCACCGAGCGCCGGGCGAGTGCGGTCACCTGGGCGGCGGTGAGCGAGTTGCCGTCGAGGGTGATGCTGCTCGTCATCGGTGCGGCACACCTTCCGTGGGTGGCGCCGTCGGCGCCGTCGCACAGGAGTATGTCAATCGCCCGGGTGATCGGAAAGGCTCAACGGGAAGGCGATCCTCCGTGCAAGGTGAATCTTCCGTGTGGGGCCGTTCCGGGTGGGGCGATTTCGCGTCGGGCGGTGCGTCAGTGCGAGGCGCCGCCGAGGTTGAGCGCGACCACGCCCGCGATGATCAGCAGGATGCCGACCAGCTTCAGCGCGTTCATGCCCTCGCCGAGGAAGGTGAAGCCGATCGCCGCCACCACCGCCGTCCCGGCCCCGGACCAGATCGCGTAGGCGGTGCTGACCGATATGTGCTTGAGCGCCTGACTGAGCATCACGAAGGAGAAGACGTAGCCGAGCACCACCACGATGCTCGGCAGCAGCCGGGTGAAGCCCTCGCTGAACTTCATCGAGACGGTCGCGCAGATCTCGCTGGAGATGGCCAGCGCCAGGAACAGGTAGGGCGGCATGGTCGTCGACGCTACCGGCCGGCGACGAGTGTGTGCAGCAGCGGCAGGTCCACGTCCAGCAGGCTGCGCACGACAACCCGGCCGGGACCGGCGGGAATCGGCGTGGCGGAGGGGACGGCGACCACGGAGCAGCCCGCCGCCTCGGCCGAGGCGACGCCGACCGGGGTGTCCTCGACGGCCACGCAGTCCGCCGAGTTGAGCCCGAGCGCGGCGACCGCCGCCAGGTACGGGTCGGGGGCGGGCTTGGTCTGCGGGGTCTCCCCGGCGGCGAAGGAGACGGTGAAGCGGCGCCGGTCCAGTGCCTCCAGCACGATGTCCACCACGTTCCGGGGCGAGGCGGAGACCAGTCCGGTCCTCAGCCCGGCGGCCCGGACCGCGTCCAGCAGTTCCAGCGCGCCCGGCAGCGGGACCACCTGGGCCGCGACCAGGGTGGTGAACCGGTGGTCCAGGGCGGCGGCGACGGAGGCCAGGGTGCGGCTGGTGCCGCTGCCGCGGTGCAGGTGGCCGGCGGTGTACTCGACCGGGCGGCCGAGGATGTGCGGCTGGTCGTCCGCTCCGAGGACCAGGCCGAGCAGTTCGGCCTCCCGCTCCACCGCGTGCCGCCACAGATCCTCCGTGTCCACGAGGGTGCCGTCCATGTCGAACAGGACGGCGTGCAGGGTGCGGGCTGTGGCGGCGGTGCGGGATGGCACGGGGGCGCTGCTCTCTGTAGGGATCGGTTCGGTACGGCTCTGCCCGGTGCGGAGCCGAGCCGGGGGGCGGCTGGGTCTCAGCGGGCGTCGCGGACGTCGACCAGGACCGGGCGCTCGGGCAGCCGGACGGCGACGGTGCTGCCCGCGGGCAGGACCGAGGCGTCGTGGGTGGACAGGTCGGCCTTGAGGGTCGAGCCGTCCTCCAGCCGCACCGTGAGCCGGGTGACCGCGCCGAGGAAGGTGGTGCCGGTGACCTGGGCGGTACCGTCGGCCCGCGCTTCCAGTACCACGTTCTCCGGGCGGACCAGCACGTCGACGGCGGTGTGCACGGCGAGCGGGGTGCCGTCGACCGGCAGCCGCTGGCCGAGCACGTCGACCACGGTCGGGTCGGCGTCGATGTGTCCGGGGATCCGGTTCATGGTGCCGACGAACTCGGCGACGAACGCGGTGGCCGGGCGGGCGTACAGCTCGGCGGGCGTGGCGCACTGCTCCAGCCGGCCGTTGTACATCACCGCGACCCGGTCGGCCATGGACAGCGCCTCCTCCTGGTCGTGGGTGACGAACAGGGTGGTGATCTGGAGCTCCTGCTGGAGCCTGCGGATCTCCTCGCGGAGGTTCAGCCGGACCTTGGCGTCCAGCGCGGACAGCGGCTCGTCCAGCAGCAGCACCCGCGGGCGCAGCGCGAGGGCGCGGGCCAGCGCGATGCGCTGCTGCTGTCCGCCGGAGAGCTGGTGCGGGTAGCGGTCGCCGTGCTTGGGCAGGCCGACCAGCTCCAGCAGCTCGTTGGCGCGCCGGCGGCGCTCGGCGGTGGCGGTGCCGCGCATGCGCATCCCGAAGGCCACGTTGTCCCGGGCGTTGAGGTGCGGGAACAGGCTGTAGGACTGGAACACCATGCCGGCGTCGCGGCGGTGCGCGGGCACCGAGGTGATGTCCTGGCCGTCGACCAGGACCTCGCCGGAGTCGGGGATCTCGAAGCCGGCCAGCATCCGCAGGGCGGTGGTCTTGCCGCAGCCGGAGGGGCCGAGCAGGGCCAGCAGTTCCCCGGGGTGGACGGTGAGGTCGAGGCCGTCGAGGGCGGTGGTCGCGCCGAAGGCACGGCGCAGCCCGCGGAACTCGACGGTGGCGCTCTTGTCGGTGGCGGGTGATACGACTGTGGCGACGGTGGGGGCCGCGTTGGACATGGGGGTGGCTCCCTTGATTAGGCGGGCTTGGCGGCGGCCGAGCGGCGGCCGCCGGTGACCGAGAGGATGAGCAGTACGGCCCAGGTGAGCACCATGCTCACCAGCGAGACGGCGGTGGTGACGGTGCCGTCGCCGGCCACGTTGCCGTTGACGATCCACACCGCGAAGGGGGTGTAGCCGAGGATCGAGGAGACCGTGAACTCGCCCAGCACCAGGGCCAGGGTGAGCATGCCCGCGTTGAGCATGGCCCCACGCAGGTTCGGCAGCACCACGAAGAAGATGGCGCGGGTGCGGTTCGCGCCGTTGTTCTGCGCGGCCTCCAGCAGGGTGCGCACGTCCAGCGCGCGCATACCGGCGTCCAGGGTGCGGAACGCCAGCGGCAGCGCCATCACCACGTAGGCGAGCAGCAGCACCACCGGGAAGCTCGCGTTCTGGACCGCGAGCAGGGTGTCCCAGAAGGGGGTGCTGGCGAGGTTGTCGCTGCCCCAGCGCAGGAGGATGTTGATGCCCGCGGTGAGTGCGATGGACGGCACCACCAGCGGCAGCATGCAGACGAACTCGACGACCGAACGCAGCCGGGGGCTGCCGAGGCGGACGGCGATGACGGTCGGGATCAGCAGCAGGAACACCAGGGCGATCGTGGCCACGGCGAGCAGCAGCGACAACTGGAGTGAGGGCCACAGCCCGCTCACGCTGAAGATCTGGCTGTAGGCGCTCAGCGTGAAGCCCTTGACCGGGTCGTCCACGGTGAACATGAACGAGCCGGCCAGCGGTCCGACGAAGTACAGGCCGGAGATCAGCAGGATGGCCGTACGCCCCAGGCGTGGCCGGGACCGGTCGGTCCGCTTCCTGGCCCGGCCGTTCCCGGAGGCGACGGTCGGGTCTTCGAGGGCGCTTGCCACGCCAACGTTGCTCACACCAGCCATCGGGCACTCCGGCGTTGCAGGGGCAGGTACAGGGCCATCACCAGGACGGAGATGACCACCATGTCCAGGCTCATCGCCAGGGCGATGTTGCTGGCGTCGGCGGAGACGTTGCCGTTGAGCGCTTCCGCGATCTGGAGCGTGATCAGGGGGATCGACGAGCCCACCATCGCGGCGGCGGTGGCGTACGCGGCGAAGGCCGAGCCGAAGAGCAGCACGAAACCGCCGAGCAGCGACGGGGTGAGTACCGGCAGGGCGACATAGCGCCAGTACTGCACCGAGTTCGCACCGTTGTTCTGGGCGGCCTCGCGCCACTGGCGGCGCAGGCCGTCCAGCGCGGGGATGACGCTGAGCACCATCAGCGGGATCAGGAAGTAGCAGTAGACCAGGACCAGGCCCCAGAACGAGTACAGGTCCCAGCCCGCGCCGGTGAGGTGCAGCCGGGTGGTGAGCACGCCGTTGTTGCCCAGGGTCGCCACGAAGGCGAAGGCCAGCGGCACGCCGCCGAAGTTGGCGAGCACGCCGGAGGCGCTGAGCACGGCGTGCCGCAGGGCCTCGAACCGCGAGGTGACCACGGCCTGGGCGAGCAGCAGCCCGGCCACGGTGGCGATCCCGGCGGCGGTGGCGGAGACCTTGATGCTGCCCAGCAGCGCGGTCAGGTAGCCGCCGGAGAGCGAGGTCGTGAGGTTGCCGCCGGTGTAGCTGCTGGGCTTGCCGGGCGCGTAGGTGGTGAACGCGCCATAGGCCATGGCCAGGGCAGGCACCCCGAAAGCCACGGCGACGAAGAGGAGGAGCGGCAGGACGGCGAGCCGCCCCGCCGCCGCCTGGCGCAGCGAGCTGCGCAGGCGGCGGCGGGAGCGGTCCGACCCTGCTGCCCCGACGGGGGCGGTGGGGTCGATGGTGCTCACCCGCCGATGGCCTTGGTCCAGCCGGAGGCGATGGCGGCCTTGGCGGTGGTGATCTGCGCCTGGGTCGGGAAGGCGACCGTGCCGGAGACGGTGGGCAGCTGGGCGTTCTCGGCCTCGTTCAGCGTGCCCGCGGTCTTCAGCGCCTGGTACTCGACCGGGCGGGCGAAGCCGCCGAGGAAGTCGTTCTGGCCCTCGGTGCTGTAGAGGAACTCCTCCCACAGGCGGGCGGCGGCCGGGTGCGGCGCCCACTTGTTGATGGCCTGGTCGTAGTAGCTCGCGTAGACGCCGTCGGTCGGGATGTTGACGACCCAGTTGATGCCCTTGGACTTGAACGCGGAGGCGTAGCCGGCGTTGAGGTAGTCCCAGTCGATGGTGATCGGGGTGGAACCCTGCTCGACGGTGGCCTGGGTGGCCTGCACCGGGTTGTAGTTGCCGATCTTCTGCAGCTTGGAGAAGAAGTCCAGGCCGGGCTGGATGTTGTCGAGCGAGCCGCCGTTGGCCAGGGCCGCCGCGTACACGCCGGAGAAGGCCGCGTTGGCCTGGGTCGGGTTGCCGTTCAGCGCGATCTGGCCCTTGTAGACCGGGTTCAGCAGGTCCGAGAAGGTGGTCGGGCAGACCTTGATCTTGGAGGCGTTGCAGCCGATGGAGATGTAGCCGCCGTAGTCGTTGGCCCACAGGCCGTTCGGGTCGGCCTGGCCGGTCGGGATGTCCGCGAAGGTGGCGACCTTGTACGGAGCGAACAGGCCCTGCTGGGCACCGCTCGCCGCGAAGGCGCTGCCGATGTCGACCACGTCGGGGGCGCGGTCCTGGCCCTTGCGGGTGGTGATCGCGTTGATCTCGTCCTGGCTGGAACCCTCGGGGTTCTCGTCACTGATCTTGATGCCGTACTTCTTGGTGAAGGCGGCCATGATCGTGCCGTAGTTCGCCCAGTTGCTGGGGAGGGTGATGACGTTGAGCTGGCCCTCCTGCTGCGCTGCCTTGACCAGGGCGTCCATGCCGCCGAACTGGGCCGCGGAGGTGGCGCTGGCGGCGGAGACACTGCCCGAGGAGGCGCTGGTGGAGGTCTTGCTGGAGGCCGCGGAACCACAGGCGCTGAGGGTGAGCGCTGCGGCCACCAGGCAGCCGGTGAGGGCGGCGGCCCGGGAACGGGAGGAGGTCACGATGGCTCCTGATAAAGGCGTCTGAAGGAGGGGCCGAAGGAAAGGACCCTTCGGACTACTTGTTCGGACAAGTTGATGACAGTACGCCCGAGCAGGATGACCGGCAGGTGAACGGGGCCGGTACAACTGCGTTCCGTTGCCTGTCGTTATTCCGCCACTCTGATCAACATTTCCCCAGCGTCCTTGGATAACGGTACGATCACGCCGCTTCGCTCGTTCTGCCCGCCCGCTGCTGGGATGCCGTGCGCGCCTCGCTCCGCACGCGACCTGACTGTGCACAATCGGTCTCGCGCGGCCGGGTGCCCGGTGCCCGCGTCCGTCCGACCAGGAGGTCCGTGCTGTGGCCGCACGCCACGAAGAGATCGCCGAGGAACTGCGCCAAGCCATCGACCGGGGGGAGTACCCCGTCGGCGGCACCCTGCCCACGGAGAGTGAGCTCGCCGCCCGCTACGAGGTGTCCCGGGGGACCGTCCGCCAGGCTGTCGCCGCGCTCACCTCGGAGGGCCGGATCGGCTCGCGCCAGGGCGCCCGCCGGGTGGTCCTCGGCAACCGGCGCAGCCAGAGCTTCGCCGAACTGCGCAGCTTCGCCCAATGGGCGCACGCCATGGGGCGGGTGGCCACCGGGCACGTCATCGAACAGCACCGCCGGGCGGCGACCGAGGAGGACGCCGAGCGGCTGCTGATCACGCCGGGTGACGCGGTGCTACAGGTGCTCCGGCTGCGCGGCCTCGACGGCGAGCCGGTGCTGGTGGAACGCAATGTGTATCCGCTGTGGATGGCCGAGGCGGTGGAGCGGATCCCGGTCGACACCGAGTCCGTGGTCCAGGCCCTCTACCAGGACATCGGCATCATCTTCGCGTACGGCGAGCACATCATCGACGCGGTCGCCGCCGGGACCCAGGACGCCGACCTGCTCGGCATCCGCCGCGGCGGCCCGCTGCTGCGGATCCGCCGGGTGACCACCACCCACGCCGGGCGGCCCATCGAGTGGTCCGACGACCGCTACCGCTCGGGCACCGTGAGCTTCGCCATCGCCAACTCCATCGGCTCCAACCAGCTTGTGCGGCACGCTGGTTGAGCCGACATCCGGCCGCCGTCGGACCGGTCGGCGGATGCCCGGACAGGTCACCGCCCCGGCGTCGGCGCCGCCGCGGGCGCCGCCGCCCGCGCCGGGCGCCGTCCGGTTCCTGGGAACGCCCGCTCACCGGCCAGCGGGCCGGTTCGGCATGCCCGGGCCGACGGCGGTACGGTTTCCTGCATATGAACGCCATCCCCGCCCCTGCCGCCGGGTCCGCGCGCCCGGCCGTCTCGGTGATCATGCCGGTGCTGAACGAGTCCCGACACCTGCGCGAGTCCGTCGAGCGGATCCTCGCGCAGGAGTACCAGGGGGACATCGAGGTGGTGATCGCGCTCGGCCCCTCCGGTGACGACACCGACGAGATCGCCGCCCGACTGGTGGCCGAGACGGCGGGCAGCAGCCGCGAGGTACGGACCGTGGCCAACCCGACCGGGCGCACCCCGGCCGGGCTGAACGCGGCGATCCGGGGCTCGCGCCACCCGGTCGTGGTCCGGGTCGACGGTCACGGGCTGCTCACCCCCGGCTACATCGACACCGCCGTCCGGCTGCTGGACGAGACCGGGGCGGTCAACGTCGGCGGCATCATGCACGCCGAGGGCGAGACCGACTGGGAGCGGGCCGTGGCCGCCGCCATGACCGCCCGGATCGGCGTCGGCAACGCCGCCTTCCACACCGGCGGCCGGGCCGGTGAGGCGGCCACCGTGTACCTGGGCGTGTTCCGCCGCGAGGTGCTGGAGAAGCAGGGCGGCTACAACGAGGAGTTCATCCGGGCCCAGGACTGGGAGCTGAACTACCGCATCCGCCAGGACGGCGGAAGGGTCTGGTTCACCCCCGACCTCAAGGTCACCTACCGGCCCCGGCCCACCGTCCGCGCGCTCGCCAAGCAGTACCGCGACTACGGCCGCTGGCGCCGGGTGGTCACCCGCTACCACCGGGGCTCGGTCAACCTGCGCTACCTGGCCCCGCCCGCGGCGGTGCTCGCGGTCGGCCTCGGCCTGGTCGGCGGGGCCGCCCTCAGCCCCTGGCTGCTGGTCCTCCCCGGCGGCTACCTGGCGGCCATCCTGGCGGGCTCGCTGCGCGAGGGCCGGGGGCTGTCCGCCTCGGCCCGGGCCCAGCTGCCGGTCGCCCTGGTGACCATGCACATGTCCTGGGGCTGGGGCTTCCTGACCAGCCCGCGCGCACTCGCCCGCCGGGTGATCGCCAGCTCCGCCCGCGGCGCCCGGGTGGCCACCGACGAACCCGGCGGCGTCCTGTCCACCTGACCGGCGCCCGGGCCCAGCCGACCGGCGCCCGGGCCGGTGGTCACCAGGTGTACGCCGGGTTCACCTTCGCGCACCTGGCCTGGTCGCCGCTCTGCACCGGCGCGGTGGTCGGCACCGCGCCCGCCGAGGGCGTCGTCACCAGCGGATAGACCGACCCCTCGGGCCAGTCCGAGCCGATCACCAGCGTCGGCCGCCGCAGCCCCGCCGTCTCCCGCAGCGCGTCCGGCGGCAGGTGCAGGACCCCGGCGACGGCGACCGCCTCGGCCCGGTCGGCCGGGTCGTAGGCCAGGGTCGTGGCGCGCCGGAGCTCCGGGGCGTTCAGCCCGTTGCGGGCCAGCGCGAAGCCCAGCGCGCGCAGCTCGCCGGTCAGCCGACCCGCCCGCCCGGGCACGCCGCTGCCGTTCTGCACGGTGACCCGGACCCCCGCCGGGGGGACGGCCGGGACCGGCGGCCCGGTCGGCGCCGGGGCGGCCGAGGCGGCCGGGGCCCGGCCGTGGGAGTCCAGCGGGACGTCGCCGCGGACCATCGCGAACAGGCGCTCGGCGTCACCCGGCATCGGGATCACCCAGGCCTTCGGATTGCTCGGGTCCGCCGCGTAGGGCATGGTCACCGTCGTCAGCCGGTCCGGGGTGATCCCCTTCAGCTGGTCGGCCAAGGCCGCCAGCGCGCCGACACTGTCCAGGCCGTCGTCCACGGTCAGCGCCCGGGTCGCGGCGTCCGCCAGCGAGAGGATCCGGCCGGGATCGGTCAGCGTCCCGGCCGACCGCAGCCGGCGCAGCATCGAGGTCAGGTACATGTGCTGGACCTGGGTGCGGTACAGGTCGCTGCCGTCGCCGAAGCCGTGCCGGGAGCGCAGCCACTCCAGCGCCTGTTCGCCCCGGACCACGTGGTCGCCCCGGGTCAGCCGCAGGTGCGAGTACGGGTCGGTGACGTTCGCGGTGACGCACACCGGGACCCCGCCGATCGCGTCCGCCATGCTCACCACCCCGCCGAAGTCGACCATCATGAAGTGGTCGATGTGGATCCCGGTCAGCTGGTGCCAGGTGTAGACGGTGCAGCCGGGGCCGCCGTGCGAGAGGCTGTCGGTGATCTGCTCGTGCGGCGCCTCCGGGTAGGCCTTCCCGGTCGCCGGGTCGGCGCAGGCCGGGATGTCCACCATGGTGTCGCGCGGGATGCTGATCAGCGAGGCGTTGCTGCGGTCCGCCGAGACGTGCAGCAGCATCTCCACATCGGCGTGGGCCGGTCCGCCCACGGACGAGCGGGAACCGCCCAGGCGCAGGTCAGCGGCCGTGTCCCGGGTGTCGGAGCCGATCAGCAGGATGTTCAGCGGGGTGTCCCCGGCCGCGTCCGGCCGCACCGAGCCCTGGTTCCCGAAGCTGAGCGCGCCGTGCCTGATGTTGCCGTCCAGGTACGACACGTAGCCCCAGCCGCCGACGCAGCCGAGCACCGCCAGCAGTCCGCAGCCCAGGGCCAGCCGCCGCAGCAGCACCCCCCGCCGGGGCAGCCGACCGCGCTGCCGACGCGAGCCGCTGCGGAGTGGGATGGGGTCGGTCATCGACGGTGCCTGCCTTCGTGCGCTCGGGCGGGTGCCCGGGTCGCACCGGGCTACTGGCTGCCGCAGCCGTTCGCTCCATCCGCCGTACCGGCGCCGGGCGAGGAGGCCTGGGCGGACGGAACCGCAGCTGCGGGGAGAGTGAACGGCTTGCCTATGCCGTGGAAGTCCTGGCCCAGGGTGAGCACCATCCGGCCGATGGTGTCACTGGTGTTCCCGTCGCCGTGCAGCGCCGACGCGGGCAGGCCCATCGCCGCCGCCAGCGCCCGCGCCTGGGAGACGTGGTCGGGGGCGTAGACCAGCGTGGTGCGCGGGGCCACCGAGGCCGGGCCGCCGTTGCTGGACCGCAGGTAGTCCTTGGAGTTCTGCATCCACTCCAGCACCGCCTCGGCCTGGCCGAAGGTGCCGCTGCCGTCCAGCACGGTGACCCGGATGTCGATCGGGTCGGCCACCGGGCCGTTCAGGAAGCTCCCGGAGACCGGGGGCTCGACGACGGCGCTCGGCTGCGGCTTCGGCGCGGTCGAGGAGGCCGGGGTGCAGCTCGGACGGGCGACCGTGGCCGCCGTGTTGTCGGCGGTCGTCCCGCTGCCGCCCTTGACCAGTACGAAGGCGCTGACGCCGCCGACCGCCAGCAGGAAGCAGAGCGCCCCGCCGACCCACAGCCCGGTCCGCGCGCCCGGCTGCCGCCGCCGCGAGGCCCGCCCCGCCGCCGGTGCCGGGCCGACGACCGGGGCACCGGGCGGCGCGACGGGCGCGGTCGGCGGCGGACGCTCGCCGGGGCGCCGCATCCGGAACTCGCCGGTGGCGGAGTCGCGCACCCACAGGTCGGCGGGGTCGATGTCGCCGCCCCCCGCGCCCGTACCGTCGCCAGTCCGCACCTGCTGCTCCGCTCAACGAATGCTGCTCTGAGTCGGTCACCTTAGCCGGTCGTGCTGAGCGGTCGCCGGGCCGGACCGAAGTTCCCAGCTCAGCGACAGGGCGCGGGAGATGGAACGCCGCGCGCCCCCGTGCGCGGCAGCGCTACGGGGGCGCGCGGGCGCGCTGCGTCGATCAGCTGATGCGGTGGGTCACCCGCTCCGAGGACACCCGCTGCTCCCACTGCTCCGCCGACAGCTGCTCGCTGTTGCGGCAGAGCACCACCGAGGCCCCGGCGGACAGCGGCGCCAGCAGCCCGCCGCCCAGCCCGGCCCAGTCGTCGTAGGACAGCGTGCTGAGCACCCGGTCGCCCGGCTTCAGCCCCAGGTCCTCGGCGTGGTCGGCGGCCAGGGTCACCGTCCGCGCGCCGCTCAGCTCCTCGCCCTCCACCACCAGCGCCGGGCGGTCGGCGTCCACCGGCGCGTACGGCACGAAGCGGTCGCCCTGCGCCGGTACCTCCGCCGCGTAGTCCACGAACCCGGCCGGCAGCTCGGGGAAGCGCCCGCCCAGCGGACGCAGCGCCAGCGCCACCCGCTCACCCGGACAGGTCAGCGCGGCGGCCAGGGTCTCCGGTCCGCTCACCACCAGCGCGGCCTCGGCCGGGTCACCGCCCGGACACACCGTCAGACCGACCGACCAGCAGGCGAAGAACCAGATGGCGGACTGCCAGTGGGCGGGCAGCAGCAGCGCCACCCGGTCGTCGGGCGCGGCGGACAGGTCGTCCTGCAACAGGTTGGCGGTCTTCGCCACCCAGTTGTCGAAGGTCTTGACGGAGAGCTCGACTCTCTCTCCGGTGGCGTCGTCGTAGTAGGTGACCAGAGGTCGGGCCGGATCGGTCGCGAGGGCGGAGCGCAGCAGATCGGCGGGGGTCGCTGCGCCGCTGAGGGGTGTCTGGCTCATGGTGGGGTCCAGCCTATGCCTTGGGTCGGACTTGATCGCGCACCTGTACGGCACAGCAGGGTCACGTGGCCGCGAGCGTACTGTTGCCGGGGTGGAGATGGGAACGGTGGGACGTGAAGCACTGCCCGGGACGGCCGAGCCGGCCCCGGTCGGCGGCGCCGAGCGGGACTGGAAGCCCACCTGGGAACTCGGTCCGGCGGGCCTGCGCGCGGTCCTCGACGTGCTGCGATTCGGTGGCGGAGACCCGGCGTTCCGCACCGCCGCCGACGGCGCGGTGTGGCGGGTCTCACGTACCCCCGCCGGTCCCGGCACGCTGCGGATCGCGCTGCGTCCGGGCGGCGGCACGGTCGGCGCGCAGGCGTGGGGCCCCGGCGCGCGCTGGCTGCTCGACCGCCTGCCCGCGCTGCTCGGCGCCGAGGACGACCCGTCCGGCTTCGACCCCGGCCCGCACCCGGTGCTGCGTGACCTCCACCGGCGCCACCAGCAGCTGCGGATCGGCCGGACCGGGCTGGTCATGGAGTCCCTGGTGCCCTCGGTACTGGGGCAGCGGGTCACCGTCGGCGAGGCCCACCACGCCTGGCAGTACCTGCTCCGGCACTACGGCGCGCCCGCGCCGCTGCCGGAACCCGGCCGCGCGCCCGGCCCGGTCCCGGACGGCCTGCGGGTCGCCCCGGCCGCCCGCGACTGGGTGCTGGTCCCGTCCTGGGCCTGGCACCAGGCCCGGGTGGACGGCAAGCGCTCGGCCACCATCGTCCGCGCCGCCCGGCTGGCCGCGCGCCTGGAACGCGCCTCCGTGCTCCCCCCGGCCGAGGCCGCCGCGCTGCTGACGACCGTCCCCGGGATCGGCGTCTGGACGGTCGCCGAGACCGTGCAGCGCTGCAACGGCGACGCCGACGCGGTGACCGTCGGCGACCTGCACCTGCCGAACACCGTCGGCTGGGTGCTGGCCGGCCGCGAACGGACCGACGACGAGGGGATGCTGGAGCTGCTGCGGCCCTACGCCGGGCACCGGCACCGGGTCTGCCGACTGATCAGGCAGATCGGTGTGCGCGCCCCGCGCCACGCCCCGCGCTACGCGCCGCTGGACTTCCGCCGGATGTAGCGCCGGGCGCGCGGCGTTGGATCAGCGCACGGTGATGAAGGCCTCCGGGTCGCGGGCGGGCCGCTCCGGCGCCGGTTCGGCCGGGCGGCCGACCGCGACCGCGCCCATCGGGTCCCAGCCGGGCGGCAGCTCCAGCACCTCCCTGACGGTGTCCCGGCAGAACATGGTGGACGACACCCAGGCCGAACCGAGCCCCTCCCCGGCGAGGGTGACCAGCAGGTTCTGCACCGCCGCGCCCAGCGCCACCACGAACATCTCCCGCTCGGCGGCGGCCCGCCGGGCGTCCGGGTAGTCGTGCGAGCCGTCCATCACCAGGCACGGGACCACCAGGTACGGGGCGTCGCGGAGGACGTCCCCGCGCCGTACCCGGGTGGCCACCCGCTGCTCGCTCCAGCCGTCGAGCTCCCGCAGG
Organism: Streptacidiphilus sp. P02-A3a; assembly: GCF_014084105.1. Classification (GTDB taxonomy): domain Bacteria; phylum Actinomycetota; class Actinomycetes; order Streptomycetales; family Streptomycetaceae; genus Streptacidiphilus. The sequence continues at coordinate 1,299,661 of NZ_CP048289.1, forward strand.
TCCCGGCTCCAGGCGGCCAGCATCGCGTCCAGCAGCCTGGTCCTGACCTCCGGCGACTCCAGCAGCACGAAGCGCCACGGGGTGGTGTGGTGCGGCGCGGGCGCGGTGGCCGCCGCGGCGACGGCCCGGCGCACGGCGCCGCCGTCCACCGGCTCGTCGGTGAACCGGCGGACCGTGCGGCGCCCGGTGACCGCCTCGCGGACCGCCTCCGAGGTGCCGAGGCGGAACATGTCGTCGGCCGCCGCGCGGATCAGCGGGCGGATGCCCGGGCCGTCCTCCTCGGTCACCACCTGGCCGAGGCCGCGGACCACGGCCGCCGGGCGTCCGGAGGTCTTGCCCTTCGCCAGGTCGGCCGCCGCCGCCAGCTCGTCGGCGGTCGCGGTGACCGTCAGCGCCAGCTCGTTGCCGTGCGAGTCGGTACGGCCCCGGTGGTCCTCCAGGACCTCGACCCCGGCCGCGCCGATCGCCACGTCGGTCAGCCCGTTGCGCCACGGCCGCCCGAAGGTGTCGGTGACCACCACCCCGATCCGGGTCCCGGTGAGCTCGTGCAGCCGCTTGCGCAGCGCCCGGGCCGAGGCGTCCGGATCCTCGGGCAGCAGCAGCACCGTCCCGGCCGGGGTGTTCGAGGCGTCCACCCCGGCGGCGGCCATGACCAGGCCCTGCCGGTTCTCGACGATCCTGGCCCGGCCCCGGCGGGCGACCACGCGCACCGTCTCCGCGTCGATCGCCGCCTCCCGGTCGTCGGCCAGGACCACCCGGCCCTCGGCCTTGCTGACGATCTTCGAGGTCACCAGCAGCACGTCGCCGTCGCGCAGCCCGCCGTCGATGCCGCTGCCCTCGATCCCGGCCAGCACCAGCGCGGCCAGGTCGTCCCCGGCCGCGACCTCCGGGATGCCGCTGATCCCGCGCACCTCGAAGCCGCTCATGCCCGGCGTACCTCCTCGGCCAGCGCCAGCGCGGCGCGGGCCATGGCGGCGGTGGTGTCCAGGTCGGTCATCCACAGCGGCACCGCCCGGCAGGGGATCCCGGCCGCCTCGACCTCGGCGACGGCCGCCGCGTCCGACTCGTCCACCAGCCAGCCGTCGAGCAGGCCGGTACCCCGGCCGCCGTCGGCCGCGGCCCGGCCGCCGTAGTGCCGGGCGACGGCGGCGGCCGAGGTCTCCACCCCGACCGCGGCCAGTACCTTGTCGGCCATGCCGCGCACCGGCGCGCCGCCGATGATCGGCGAGAGCCCGACCACCGGCGCGGACGCCCCGGCGACGGCCGCGCGGATCCCGGGCACCGCCAGGATCGTCCCCACGCTGACGACCGGGTTCGACGGCGGGAGGATGATCACATCGGCCTGGGCGAGGGCCTCCAGCACGCCCGGCGCGGGCTTGGCGGTCTCCGCACCGACCGGGATGATCCCCAGCGCGGGCACGGAGGCGTGCAGCTTCACCCAGAACTCCTGGAAGTGCACCGCCTTCCGGCCGCCCTGACCGGCCTCGGCGTCCGGCTCCTCGATCAGGACGTGGGTCTCCACCCGGTCGTCCGACATCGGGATCAGCCGCACCCCCGGCTGCCACCGGTCGCACAGCGCCTCGGTGACGGCGCTCAGCGGATAGCCCGCGCCCAGCATCTGGGTCCGCACGATGTGGGTCGCGAAGTCCTTGTCGCCGAGCCCGAACCACTCCGGACCGACGCCGTACGCCTTCAGCTCCGACTTGACGGCGTAGGTCTCCTCGGAGCGGCCCCAGCCCTGCTCCTCGTGGATGCCGCCGCCGAGGGTGTACATCACGGTGTCCAGGTCGGGGCAGACCTTCAGCCCGAACAGGTGGATGTCGTCCCCGGTGTTGCCGATGACGGTGATGTCGGCCCCGGGGCCGACCGCTTGCTTGAGGCCGCGCAGAAAGCGCGCGCCGCCGATTCCTCCGGCCAGTACCACGATGCGCATGCCGACCATCCTCGCAGGTGCCGGTGACAGCCCCGGGGCCGCCCGGGGCGAAGCACTGACGCGGCGTCTGCGGCACCGCCCCGAAAGGCCGGTGGCCCACGGCTAGGCGGTGGGCGCGGCGGCGGGCAGGGCGATCTCGAAACAGCAGCCGCCACCCACGTTGCGGACGGACGCGCGCCCCGCGTGCGCCTCCACGATCCCGCGCACGATGGCGAGCCCGAGCCCGGCACCGGTGTCCCCGTGGTGCTGCACCGCCCCGGCCGGGGCGGTGGCCGGGCTGCGCGGGGTGCGGGCGCTGCCGCCGCGCCAGCCGGTCTCGAACACCCGGGCCAGGTCCTGCTCGTCTATGCCGCCGCAGCCGTCGGTCACCGACACCACCACCTGCCCCGCCTCGCGCCGCGCGGCGACCGCGACCGTGCCGTCCACCGGGGTCGACCGGATCGCGTTGATCAGCAGATTGCCGAGGACCCGGGTGATCTCCCGGCTGTCGACCTCCACCGGCGCGGGCGCCACCCGGTCGCCGACCAGGTGCACCCCGCGCTCCCGGGCCAGCGGGTGAGCCCCGGCGATGGCGTCCCCGACCAGGTCGTAGACGGACACCCGGGACAGGGTGAGGGTGAGCGCCCCGGCCTGGATCCGGGACAGCTCGAACAGGTCGTCGACCATGCCGGTGAGCCGGTCCACCTCGGTCCGGATCCGCGAGTGGTAGCGCGGCGGGTCCTCGGCCACCCCGTCCTCCAGCGCCTCCGCCATCGCCCGCAGCCCGGCCAGCGGGGTCCGCAGGTCGTGCGACATCCAGGCGATCAGCTCCCGGCGGGAGGCCTCCAGCGCCCGCTCGCGCTCCCGGGACTGCGCCAGCCGGGCGCTGGTGGCCGCGAGCTCGGCGCTCAGCGCGGACAGTTCCGAGCTGAGCGGCCGCGCCGGGGCGGTGAATCCGGCGTCACTGCCGACGGTACGGGCGGCCTGGGTGAGCGCCCGGCTGCCGGCCACCACCTGGCGGCTGAGCAGCGCGGCGACGATCAGCGACACCAGGCAGCCCATCGCCAGCACGATGGTGACCACCGCGTAGTCATGGCGCATCAGCAGCATCGCCCGGGCCACGGCGATGGTGCTGGCGCTCAGCGACAGCGCGGTGACGAAGGCGACGGTGAACAGCGCCAGTGCCAGCGAACGGCGGCGCAGCAGCACGATCACCGGCCAGCCGAGCAGCCCGGCCGCCGCGGCCCCGGCGGCGGCGTAGGCGGCCATCACCAGGTAGCTGTTCACACCGGGCTCCGCTCGCCGTTGCCTTCGCCGTTGCCTTCGCCGTTGCTCTCGCCGTCCGTCGGGTCGGCCTCGCCGTCCGTCGGGTCGAAGCGGTAGCCGACGCCCCAGACGGTGGTGATCAGCCGCGGCGCGGCGGGATCGTCCTCGACCTTCTCCCGCAGCCTGCGGACGTGCACGGTGACCGTGGACAGGTCGCCGAAGTCCCAGCCCCAGACGCTGCGCATCAGCTCCTCGCGGCCGAAGGCGGTGCCCGGGTGCCGCAGCAGGAAGGCCAGCAGGTCGAACTCGCGCAGGGTCAGCGCCAGCTCGCGTCCGCTTCGGTGGGCGCGCCGGGCCGCCGGATCGAGGGTGAGGTCCCCGGCGTGCAGCGGCTCCGGCGAGGGCGGTGGCGGCGGGCTGGCGCTGCGCCGCAGCACCGACTGGATGCGCAGCGTCAGCTCGCGCGGCGAGAAGGGTTTGGTGACGTAGTCGTCGGCGCCGAGTTCCAGGCCGAGGATCCGGTCGTGCTCGTCGCCTCGGGCGGTGAGCATGACGATGGGCAGTGCGCGGGTGGCCCGGTCGGCGCGCAGGCGGCGGCAGACCTCCAGGCCGTCGACCTCCGGCAGCATCAGGTCGAGCACCAGCAGGTCGGGCCGGGCCTCGGCGACGCGCTCCAGGGCGGCGGCGCCGTCCTCGGCGCGGTCCACCGAGTAGCCGGCGCGGCGCAGGTAGCCGACGACGACCTCGGCGACAGTGGGGTCGTCGTCGACGACCAGGATGCGGGTCACCCCCTGAGGGTAGGAGCAGTCGGGCCGCGACCGCCCCGGCCACCGCCTTCCGTACGACTTCGGTAAGGTCCCCGCCCGGCGCGGCGGCGCCGATGGCCCGGCGCGCGGCTCAGCCCTCCGCCGGTACCGCGGACCTATCCCCGTCGTGCGTGTGCGGCTGCGCCTGCGGCCAGCCGGAGCCGTACGGCGTCATCTCGGTCAGCCCGGGGAAGTAGACGTGGACGCTGACCGCGGGCTCCAGCGCGTCGTTCACCACCTCGTGCAGGTAGCCGGGCGCGAACATCCGCTGCGCGCCCGCGCCGAGTCGCCGCACGCTCTGCCCGGAGCCGGTCAGCGAGCGCTCGGTCAGCGCCCCCTGGACCACGGTCAGCACGCCGGACGAGCGGCCGTGGTCGTGCCCGCCGCTGCCCTGGCCCGGGAGCCAGCTCAGCAGCCACACCTCGTACCCCGGCCCGGTCTCCAGTCGGGAGTACCAGCGGGTCAGCGGGTCGTAGCGGACCAGCGGACGCCAGCGCTCGGTGTCGGCGGCGACGCGGCGGGCGAGCGCGGCGAAGTCGCCCACGGTGGTGGGGTGGGTCTGCGGCAGCGGCGCGAGGTGCGGCCAGGCCAGCGGGTCACCGGCGATGCTGACGTCGCTGAGGCCGTGGTAGGGATCGGTGCTCGACACGTGGGGTCCTTGCTGGAGCCTGGTTGCGAGGGGAGCGGCGGAGACTTCCCGGGCGGCCTGGTACCCCGTGCGGAAGGGGCGGCCAAAGGGCCTGATTCAGGCCCTAGCTACAGCAAGGACAACAGAGCGCGCTGGAACCACGGCGGAGCGGCCCGAAGGGGCTCGTGGTGGTGGCGTGGTGCTCTGACATAAGCGCTAGCACATCGTGTGCGGCGGGGCATTGTCAACCCGATCCTGGGCCATGCGAGCGAAATCACCTGATCGGGGGATATGTCCCGGCTTTGGTTTGGCATTGAAGATCGCCGGGAACGAGCCGCTGCAACATGCGGTACCTCCCGCTGGGCCCCGCCGCAACCGGATGCCCGGGGGCGCCCGTCCTCACCGTCAGGGCGTCCGGTTCCGACGACCCGCCGCCGTGGCTCCGGTCGTCGGTGCGGGGGAGCGCATGAGACGCACCTGAAGTGCGGCCTTCCGCTTTGTCCGGATATGCACACTTATGGTGGCTGCTTGGTTCCAGGGAGTGAATCCCGGGCTCAATACCAGAGCGCAGCTTGACTGGGCCAGAGCGGCGCACTTGTAATTTCACTCGTGTCGTTTCGTCACCTGAGACAACGACCGCCACGGGGACGCACGCTAAGAGGGGTAGGAGACGCGCTGATGAGCGAGCTCTTTGAGTTGATGATCGCCGACGACGAAACCGGCGAGGAAGAGCTCGGCTGGCAGGAGCGAGCCCTTTGCGCCCAGACCGACCCTGAGTCCTTCTTCCCGGAGAAGGGCGGTTCCACCCGCGAGGCGAAGAAGGTCTGCCTCGCCTGCGAAGTCCGCTCCGAGTGCCTGGAGTACGCCCTCGCCAACGACGAGCGCTTCGGCATCTGGGGCGGCCTGTCCGAGCGCGAGCGCCGCCGCCTCAAGAAGGCCGTGGTCTGAGCGGAAGGCCTGGTCCGAGCCGATCGCGGCGGCCTGCCCGGGCGGGTCCGACGCCGCGCCGCCCGGCCCCGCGCCGGCCGGGGCGGCCACGTTCCCGGCCCCGTCCGAAGGCCGTCCCGGGCCTACCCCGGGCACCCCCTGTCGAACCGGAGATTTCACCACCGGTTCCCAACCTCCCCGAGAACACCCGTTAGTGTGGGGCGCTAAACCTGGGCGCGCCCCCTGTGGCCGCCCGTGATCCGCGCGCCACCCGGCCGGAAGCCAGCAGCTCAGGCCCCCGATCCGACGGCGCGCACACCCTGCCGTCCAGCGAACCGGGGCCAGCCACCGCGATGACTGCCACAGCGACTCCCTACGGCCACCCTGCGCCAGGACGCCCACCCGCGTACCCCCGGCACCTGGTCACCGCCGTCCTCGTCGCCCACGACGGAGCCCGCTGGCTGCCACAGGCCCTCAACGGCCTGCTCGCTCAGGACCGTCCGGCCCAGCGCATCCTCGCGGCCGACACCGGCTCCACCGACCAGAGCCCGCAGTTGCTCGCCGACGCGCTCGGCCCCGACGCCGTCCACCAGTACGGTCGTCGTACCGGCTTCGGCGCCGCCGTCAACGAGACCGTGCGCGGCACCAGCCCGCTGCGGCCCGAGGACCTGCCCTACACCATCACCGACGGCGGCTACGACCCGGTCGGGAACGGCGGCGGCGACCAGTTCGGCGACCCCCTCGGCCACCACGACGAACTCGCCGCCGACCAGATGCTCGCGGGCGGCTCCAGCGAACCGGTGGAATGGCTGTGGCTGCTCCACGACGACTGCGAGCCCGCGCCCGACGCGCTGCGCAAACTGCTCCAGGTGGCCGAGACCACCCCCACCGCCGCCGTCATCGGCCCGAAGCTCCGCAGCTGGTACGACCGCAGGCAGCTGCTTGAGGTCGGCGTCAGCATCGCCCGCAGCGGACGCCGCTGGACCGGCCTCGACCGGCGCGAGCAGGACCAGGGCCAGCGCGACCAGGTCCGGCCGGTGCTCTCGGTCTCCACCGCGGGCATGCTGGTCCGCCGCGACGTCTTCGAGGAGCTCGGCGGCTTCGACGACGCGCTGCCGCTGATGCGCGACGACGTCGACCTGTGCTGGCGGGTCGCCGCGGCCGGACACCGCACCGTGGTCGCCCCGGACGCCGCCCTGCGGCACGCCGAGGCCGCCAGCCGCGAACGCCGCCCCATCGACTGCGCCCGCCCCGGCCACCCGCACCGCATCGACAAGGCCGGCGCGGTCTTCACGCTGCTGGCCAACTCCCGCGGGCTGCTGCTGCCGTACCTGATGCTGCGGATCACCGTCAGCACCCTGCTGCGCGCCCTCGGCTACCTGCTCGGCAAGACCCCCGGCCAGGCCGTGGACGAACTCGCCGGGCTCGCCCACGTGCTGCTCCGCTTCGGCGGGGTGCTCGCCGCCCGCGGCCGCCGCCGCCGTACCCGCAGCCACGACGCCATAGACGACCGGAGCCTGTTCCCGGCGCCCGGTGCGACCGCCCGGGCGGCCGTCGAGAACCTGTTCGCCGACCTGGCCGGGCGGACCGGCAACGAGGCGATGTCCAGCCGCCACGGCTCGGTCGAGTCCGGACCGGTCGACGACGACGCCGAGTTCCTGGAGATCGAGCAGTTCGCCCGGCTGAAGCGGATCGCCCGCAAGCCCGCGCCGGTCCTCTTCGCCGCCCTGCTGGTGATCACCCTCGTCGCCTGCCGCAACCTGCTCGGCACCGGAGCCCTCTACGGCGGCGCGCTGCTGCCCACCCCCGGCGGCGCGTCCGACCTCTGGCAGCAGTACGCGGCCAGCTGGCAGGCCAACGGCGTCGGCTCGGCCGGTGGCGCCCCGCCGTACCTCGGGGTGCTCGCCGCGCTGTCCAGCCTGACGCTCGGCAACCCCGGACTGGCCGTCAGCCTGCTGCTGATCCTCGCCGTGCCGCTCGCGGGCGTCTCCGCCTACCTGGTGTCCCGGCCGCTGATCGCCTCCCGCTTCGTGCGGGCCTGGGCCAGCGCCGGGTACGCGCTGCTGCCCGCGGCCACCGGCGCGCTCGCCCAGGGCCGGATCGGCACGGCGGTACTGGCTGTGCTGCTGCCGCCGCTCGCCCGCGCCGCCGCCATCGCCGTCGGCCTCGGTATCCGCCGCGAGACCGCTGCCCGCGGCGGACGCCCGGGCTGGCGCAGCGCCTGGGTCGCCGCCCTGCTGCTGACCCTCACCACCGCCTTCGTCCCGCTCGCCTGGGTGCTCGGGCTGCTGCTCGCCGGTGGCGCGCTGCTCGCCGCCTTCCTGCGCGGCGGCGCCTTCGGCCGCGGCCTGGGCGCGCTGCGCACCCTCGGCCTGCGCTGCGTGGTCATCGTCGGCACCCCGCTGCTGGTACTCGCCCCCTGGTCGCTCGGCCTGCTCACGCACCCGGCGCGGCTGCTGCTGGAGGCCGGGATCCCCGGCGCGGTCGGCCCGACCGCGACGGCCGCCAACCTGCTGCTGCTCAACCCGGGCGGCAGCGGCACCGTCCCCGGCCTGCTGGTCGTCGGCATCCTGCTGGCCGCGCTGGCCGCGCTGCTGCGCGCCGACCGCCGCCGGGCCGTGGTCGCCGCCTGGGGCGGCGCCTCCGTCGGCATCCTCGGCACGGTGCTCACCGCCGCCGTGAAGGTGGTGCCCGGACCGGGCCAGCAGGCGGTCTCGGTCTGGGCCGGACCAGCCACCCTGATCGCCGGGATCGCGCTGCTCTCCGCCGCCGCCATCGGCGCCGACGGGGCCCGGGACCGGGTCGCCGGGATCGACTTCGGCTGGCGGCAGCCGGTCGCCGCGATCGTCCTGCTCGCCGCCGGGCTGGCACCGGTCGCCGCCGCCGGATGGTGGGTGCTGCACGGCGCCGACGGCCCGCTGGAGCGCGGCAACGGACAGCTGGTACCCGCCTTCATCGCCCAGCAGGCGGGCGGCACCAACCAGATCCGCACGCTGGTCCTGCGGACCGGTGACAACGGCGGAGTGGTCTCGTACTCCCTGGTCCGCGGCACCGGGCCGACCATCGGCAGCGCCGAGTCCAGCGACGCGACCGCCCCCTCCGCGAACCTCAGCGCCCTGGTCGGCAACCTGGTCGCCGGGGCCGGCGGCGAACCGGCGGACCAGCTCGCCGACTACGCGGTGCAGTACATCCAGGTCCTGGCCCCGGTCAGCGCCCAGCTCAGCGCGAACCTCGACGGCACCCCCGGGCTCACCCGGCTCAACCAGCAGCAGAGCGGCAGCATCTGGCGGCTCACCGCGAACGTGTCCCGGGCGGTCATCCAGAGCCAGGGCGGCGCCGACGTCAGCGTCCCCGCCGGAGCGGTGGACGTCGACGCGACCATCGCCGCCGGTACCTCCGGCCGGGTGCTGCGCCTCGCCGACTCCGCCGACCCGGGCTGGCACGCCACCCTGGACGGGACCGCGCTCACCCCGACCACGGTCGACGGCTGGGCGCAGGGCTTCGAACTGCCCGCGAGCGGCGGCAAGCTGGCCGTGTCCTACCGGGAGAGCCCGACGCACATCGGCTGGATCGCCGGACAGTCCTTCCTGGCCCTGGTGGTGCTGGTGCTGGCGCTGCCGGGACGCCGCGACCACCGCGACGACGACCAGCCGGAGGAGGGCGACGGCCCGGAGGCCCAGGCGGCCACCGAGGCCCCGCTGCCCGGCTCCCGCCGGGCCCGCCGACTGGCCGCGGACGCCGCGGACGACGAGGCGACCGCCCCCGGCGAGCCGTCGGCCGACCCGGGCGCGGAGCCCCCGCTGCGGCCCCAGTCGGAGCCGGAGCCGGAGCCGGTCTCGGCCTTCGTGCCGGCGCAGCAGGCCTGGGAGCAGCCGCCGCAGCCGTACGCCCAGCCCGAGGCCACCCAGCCGTACGGCTGGGACCAGTACGCCACCCCGCAGCAGCCCTACGAGCAGCAGGGGTACGAGCAGCAGCCCTACCCCGCCGAGCCGGGGTACCAGCAGCCCTACTACCCGGAGCAGCAGTACCCCGGGCAGCCGTACTACCCGGACCAGGGCTTCCCGCCCGAGCCCGGCTTCGCCCCCGAGCCGGGTTACGCGCCGGAACCTGGGTACGCGCCCGAGCCGGGCTACGTGCCGGAACCTGGGTACCCGCCCGAGCCGGGCTACGTGCCGGAACAGGCCTACCCGGCCGAGCCGGGCTACGGCCCCGAGCAGGGCTATCCGCAGCCGGGATACGAATGGCCCGGCGGCGTACCGGTGCCCGGCCAGGCCGTGCCCCAGCACGACACCGGGGCCTACGGCTCGCTCCCGCCCGACGACCCGTGGCTCCAGGGCAACGACGCGCACGGCACCCACCACGACGGAACCGGGAACTGAGCCGAGATGATCAGCCGTACCACGCAGTCCCTGCTCGGAGCCGTCGGCGTGCTCGCCATCGCCGTCGGCGTGGCCGAGGTCCACCCGCCGACCAGCCAGGCGGCGGTCTCCGGCACCACCGTGCGCACCGCCGTGCAGAACACCGCCCTGGTGTGCCCGGCGCCGCTCCAGGGCGGCGGCAGCACCGTCTACAGCCTGGCCGTCCCGGGATCGTCCAGCAGCACCTCGACGACCGGCAGCGCGGTACTCAGCCCGCTGGCGGCGGGCAGCGGGGCGGGACCGGCCGCCTCGTCCTCCGCCGCGCCGTCGGCGTCCTCCTCGGCGCCCGCGTCCACGCCGCAGGCGCTGGTCCAGCAGACCAGTATCGGCGGCACGACCAGCGCGAAGGGGGCGTCCGGCGACAAGGCGCCCGCGCTGACCGGCACCGCCACCGGCGCGACCGCCCCCGGGTTCACCGTGCAGCAGACCACGACCGACACCGACCAGACCCTCTCCGGGACCGAGTGCACCGCCCCCGGCACGGACTTCTGGTTCGCGGGGGCCGACTCGAACAAGGGCAGCAACGACACCATCGAACTGACCAACACCGAGGACACCGCCTCCGACGCCGACATCCACATCTTCAACGGCGCGGGCGAGGTGGAGAACGCCCAGGCGTCCAACCTCGACATCCCCGCCGACGGCAGCCTGTCGCTGTCGCTGTCGAGCCTGCTCAGCCCGTTCAACAGCAACACCTCGCTGGCCGTGCACGTGGTCGTGCACACCGGACGGATCGCCGCCGCCCTGCACGCGCAGAGCAGCCACGGAACCGACTGGCTGCCCGCCACCACGCTCGGCACCAGCCAGGTCATCCCCGGCCTGCCCGGCGACGTCAGTGACGCGACGCTGGTGGTGGCCGACACCGGGGCCACCGACGCGGAGCTGAACATCCACCTCGCCTCCTCCGGCGGCCTGATCGTCCCGGCCGGTCACGAGTCCATCGACGTCAAGGCGGGCACGGTGGCCTCGGTGGACCTCGGCGCGATCACCCACGGCGAGCCCGCCACACTCGAACTCACCCCGGCGTCCGGCACCGGCCAGCCGCCGGTCCCGGTGGTCGCCGGGATCCAGGTGGTCCGGGGCGGCAGCGGCTCCACGGACACTGGCTACCTGGCCGGAGCCGGTCCGATCGGGCAGCGCACCACGGCTGCGGGCGACTCGGCCGGTGACTCGACGCTGCTGCTCAGCACCCTCACCACGGCCTCGACCGTGAAGGTCACCTCGGTCGGCGGCAGCGGCAGCACCCCGAGCGTGCAGAACGTGTCCGTCCCGGCGGGGGCGACCGTGTCGGTGACGCCGAAGGCGCCGTCCGGCAGCGGTCCCTTCGCGGTGACCATCGAACCGGTCTCCGGCGGCCCCGTCTACGCGGCGAGGATGATCAGCCGAAAGAGTGGTTCCAACCTCGGGTTCACCATCCAGCAGCTCTCGGACGACCACAGCACGGTGGAGATCCCGCACGTGGTCCAGGACGGCTCGGTGCTGCTGCCCTGAGCCGTCCCGCCCCGCCGGGGCCAGTCCTCCCCGCTGGGCCAGTCCACCCCGCCGGGGCTAGTCCTCCTCGCCGAAGCGGGGGTCGACCGACTCGGGATCGACCCCCAGCAGTTCGGCGACCTGTTCCACGACGATCTCGTGGACGAGCGCCGCGCGCTCGTCCCGGCCCTTGGCACGGCTCTCCACCGGCCGCCGGTAGATCACGATCCGGGCCGAACCGCCCTTGGGCGCCGGCAGCAGGCGGCCCAGCAGCACGTCGTCGGCGCGGACGTCGTCCAGATCCGGCTCGGGCTCCCCGGGCAGCGGGCCCGGCACGTCCTGAACCGCGAACTCCACCTCGCTGAGCTGCGGCCATCGCCGCTCAAGGCGCTCCACGGACTCCCGGACGAAGTCGTCGAAGATCTCCGATCTGCTCAGCGTGATGGGCACCTGCGGGGGCGCCAGGGGGCCGCGAAGCCCACGACCGTGACGGTCGCGTCGGCGCGGACGGCTGTCGGAGGCGGCTGGTCTGTCCACCCGGCCAACACTACTGAGGTCCGCACCCGATTCGGGACAGTGGCACAGTCGGGACGGGGGCGCCTTCGGGACATGTTCCGGGCACATTCCGGGCGACACGGCGGGCTGGTCGTCGCGGCCCGGTCGCGAGTGCGGTACCGTCCATCGTCGTGAGCCCTGTCCGTCGCTGTTCGCGCACCGCGTGCGGTCGTCCCGCCGTCGCGACGCTGACGTACGTCTACGCGGACTCGACGGCTGTCCTCGGCCCGCTCGCCACCTACGCCGAACCGCACTGCTACGACCTGTGCGCCGAGCACTCCGAGCGCCTCACCGCGCCGCGCGGGTGGGAGGTGGTCCGCCTCACCGTCGACTCCGGGCCGATCCGGCCCAGTGGCGACGACCTGGAGGCGCTGGCCAACGCCGTCCGCGAGGCGGCCAGACCGCCGGTACGCCGTCAGGACGGCGGCAGCCAGGCGGATCCGACCGAGGTCGGCCGCCGAGGCCACCTCCGCGTCCTGCGCTCGCCCGACGCCTGAATCCGGGACCCTCCGTACACGCGCACCCGGTACATTGCCTCCCGGGGCCGAGGGCTTCAGTCCCGGTAGTCCCGGTGGAAGACGAGCGTCGGAAGACGTGCGACGAGAATTGGCGGAGACCCCGAGTGCGTGACCTCAAGCAGATCGTGAAGGCGTATGACGTGCGCGGCGTGGTCCCCGAGCAGTGGGACGAGTCGCTCTCCCGTGCCTTCGGGGCAGCATTCGTCCAGGTCACCGGCGCGAGTGCGATCGTTGTCGGCCATGACATGCGCCCGTCCTCGCCCGGGCTGAGCCGCGCCTTCGCCGAGGGCGCCGCCGCACAGGGGACCGACGTCGTCGAGATCGGGCTCTGCTCGACCGACCAGCTGTACTTCGCCAGCGGCAAGCTGGACCTGCCCGGCGCGATGTTCACCGCCAGCCACAACCCCGCCCAGTACAACGGCATCAAGCTGTGCCGCGCCGGTGCCGCCCCGATCGGCGAGGACACCGGTCTGGTGGAGATCCGCGAGCTGGTGGAGTCCTGGACCGACGCCGAGGGCACGGTGACCGTTCCGGCCGCCGCCGAGGGCGTCACCGAGGGCCTGATCACCCAGCAGGACGAGCTGCACCCCTACGCGGCCTATCTGCGCGGCCTGGTGGAGCTCAGCGGTATCCGCCCGCTGAAGGTCGCCGTCGACGCCGGGAACGGCATGGGCGGCCACACCGTGCCGACCGTCTTCGACGGCCTCCCGCTGGACGTCGTGCCCATGTACTTCGAACTCGACGGGACCTTCCCCAACCACGAGGCGAACCCGCTCGACCCGAAGAACCTGGTCGACCTCCAGGCCAAGGTGCGCGAGGTCGGCGCCGACATCGGCCTCGCCTTCGACGGCGACGCCGACCGCTGCTTCGTGGTGGACGAGCGCGGCGAGCCGATCTCCCCCTCCGCGATCACCGCCCTGGTCGCGGTCCGCGAGCTGGCCAAGGCCAAGGCGGCCGGGGAGCCGGAGCCGACGATCATCCACAACCTGATCACCTCCTGGACCGTGCCCGAGGTCGTTCGCGAGCACGGCGGCAAGACCGTCCGCACCCGGGTCGGACACTCCTTCATCAAGCAGGAGATGGCCCGCACCGGCGCGGTCTTCGGCGGCGAGCACTCGGCGCACTACTACTTCCGCGACTTCTGGCGCGCCGACACCGGCATGCTGGCCGCCCTGCACGTCCTGGCCGCGCTCGGCGAGCAGCAGGGCACGCTCTCCGCCCTGGTCGCCGAGTACGACCGTTACGCCGCCTCGGGCGAGATCAACAGCACCGTGGACGACCAGAAGGCGCGCACCGCCGCCGTCCGCGCCGCCTACGCCGAGGTCCCGGGCGTGGTCTTCGACGAGCTCGACGGGCTGACGGTCACCGTGGGCGACTGGTGGTTCAACCTCCGGGCCTCCAACACCGAGCCGCTGCTCCGGCTCAACGTGGAGGCCCGGGACGAGGCCACCATGGCCAAGGTCCGCGACGAGGTCCTGGCCATCGTCCGCGGCTGACCCCGCTCCCAGGCTCCGCCGTACCTCTGCCCGCCCACTGCGGGCCCACTGCCCGCCCACTGCGGGCCCGGGCAGAGGTACGGTAGCTTGCCGGAGGAACGCACACCTCTTCCCACCACCGACTCTTCCCACCACCGACGGAGCGACCGGAATGAGCATCGACCCCGCCCTGCTGGAGATCTTCGCCTGCCCGCAGTGCCACGCGCCGCTCACCGAGACCGACGAGGAGCTGGTCTGCACCGGCGCCGACTGCGGCCTCGCCTACCCCGTGCGCGACGGGATCCCGGTGCTCCTCGTCGACGAAGCCCGGCGCCCCGACTGACCCCGGCCCGACTGACACCGGTCCCACTGACACCAGCCCCGCTGACACCGGCCCCGACCTCGCAGGAGACCGCCGCATGTTCGAGGAGTGGCTGCTGGACGACCAGGCCGCGCTGACCCGTGCCGACGAGGCCGGGCTGTTGCTCGACCTGGCCTCAGCCGGTGCCACGGTGCGCCGGGCCGTCCGCCTGGCCGGTGAGGCGGGCCTCGACCGGCTGCGCCCCGAGGGCCGCCCCCGCGCCGTCCTCGTCGCCGGACACGGCACCGGCGTCGTCGTGGGCGATCTGCTCGCGGCCCTCGGCGGCACCGTCTGCCCGATCACGGTCCTCAGTCCGAGCCTGACCGACCCGGCCCACGCCTCGGACCGCCCCGGCCGGAACACGACCGCCAGTGACCTCCGCTCGGACCTGACGCTGAGCCTCGACTGGGCCCTCCCCGGCTGGGTCGGCCCGTCCGACCTGCTGCTGGTCCTGTCCACCAGCGGAACCGAACCCGGGCTGATCTCCCTCGCGCAACTCGCGTACACCCGCGGCTGCTCCGTCGTCTCCGTCTCCCCGACGGGCAGCTCCCTCGCCGGAGCCACCCTCCAGGTCCGAGGGCTTCCCCTGCCGTTCGACGTGACGGGGGGCGCTCTGGAGCCCATCCCTGGACTCGAACGGGACCTCCCGCAGGAGGCGCCGTCCGCTCTGTGGGGGCTGCTGGCCCCGGTACTGGCCTTCGCCGACCGCGTCGGCATCATTTCCATTCCGGTCTCCTCCCTGCAATCCGCCGCCGACCAGCTGGACGAGATGGCGGTCCGCTGCGGCCCGGCGGCCGACACCTACTCCAATCCGGCCAAGAGCCTGGCCATCCAGCTCGACGGCATGCTGCCGCTGCTCTGGTCCGACGGCCCCGGAACCGCCGCTGTGGCCCGGCGCTTCGCCGCCGTGCTCGCCGCCGAGGCGGCCCGCCCCGCCGTCACCGGCATGCTGCCGGATGTGCTGATCAGTCAGCACGGCCTGCTGCGCGGGCAACTCGGCGCGGAGCCGGACGAGGACGACTTCTTCCGCGACCGCACCGAGGAACCCGACGCCCTGCGGTACAAGATCCTGCTGCTGCGCCGGGTCCAGCCACCCGCCGGTGGCCAGCACCAGCCCGAGCTCTCACCCGAGTCCGCTGTTCAGTCCCAGTCCCAGGCCCAGCCCCAGCCCCAGTCCGAGCCCGACACCGCGCCCGCAGCGGAGCCGCACCCCGTGCCGTACGCCGTGGCCAGGGCCCACCGCCTGGCCACGGACCACCGGATCGGTATCCAGGAGCTGACCTCGGCCCAGCCGGACACCCTCGGGGCGATGACCGAACTGCTCGCGCTGGCCGATTTCGCCGCCATCTACCTGGGTCTAGCCTCTTCCTCCAGTCCGCGCGTCCGCTGATGTACGCGCCACCCTCGTCACAGACTCGCCGTCCCGCCTGCCCGGCGGCACAGATCAGGATCTGAACCGTGGATCGTCTGACCAATGTCATCCGTCCTTACTCCTGGGGTTCCCGGACCGCACTCCCGGAGCTCCTGGGCACCGAGCCCACCGGTGAGCCACAGGCAGAGCTGTGGATGGGCGCCCACCCCGGCGCGCCGTCCACCCTCGACCGAGGGAACGGCCCGCGACCCCTCGACGCAGTCATCGACGCGAATCCCGAGGGTGAACTCGGCACCGAGACCCTCGCCCGTTTTGGCCCCACCCTTCCCTTCCTGCTCAAGATCCTCGCGGCCGGCGAGCCGCTGTCCCTCCAGGTCCACCCGGACCTGGCCCGGGCCAGGTCCGGCTTCGCCGACGAGGAGGCACGCGGAATCCCGCTGGACGCCTTCGGACGCAACTACAAGGACGCCAACCACAAGCCGGAGCTGATCTGCGCGCTCGGCGACTTCGTCGGCCTCTGCGGTTTTCGGCGCCCGGCGGAGACCGCCCGACTGCTGGAGGCCCTGGCCGTCCCCGCGCTGCTGCCCCTCGCCCGGGTGCTGCGGGAGCAGCCCGAGGCGGAAGCCCTCCGGGCGGCCCTCACCGCCGTGCTCACCACCGATGCCGAGACCATGGCCACGACGGTTCGGCAGACCACCGAAGCCCTTGCCCAAGCCGCCAAGGCCGTGGAAGCCGGTGACCTCACCGGCTCCGCCCTGGCGGAGCTTCCCGCGTCCATCCAGTCCTCCCTCGGTTCCTACGCGGCGATCGGCCGCTTCTACCCTGAGGACGCCGGTGTCGTCGCCGCCCTCCTGCTGAACCACATCCGGCTCGCCTCGGGTGAGGCCCTGTTCCTGGGGGCCGGCATCCCGCATGCCTACCTGAACGGTCTGGGTGTCGAGATCCTGGCCAACTCCGACAACGTGCTGCGTTGCGGTCTCACGCCCAAGCACGTGGACATTCCCGAACTGCTTGAGGTCGTCGACTTCCGCAGCACCGATCCGGACATCCTGCGGCCCGTGCTGCTCCCGGACGCCGATGGTGAAGAGCTCTACTCAGCTCCCATCGACGAATTCCGGCTCTCCCGGTTCACCCTGGGTGGTGCGGCACCGCAGCACCGCCGCGTCTCCGGTGCCACCCCGCAGATCCTGCTCTGCACGGAGGGGACGGCGGTCCTCACCGATGCCGAGGGATCGGCCATCACGCTCCACCCGGGCGAATCCGCGTTCGTCCCCGCCGGTGGACCCGATCCGCTGATCGGCAGCGCCGTCGCCGACACCCGCAGCACGGTCTTCCGGGCCACGGTTTCGGTGTAGTCCCAGGAATACACCCCGCAACCGACAATCGCCCCGTTTTTCGGTCTTCCGACCGAAAAACGGGGCGATTGTCACTCCTACGAGTGATGCGGTCGACCGGCTCAGCCGCCGAGGACCAGCTTCTCCAGAGCCGCTCGCGCCCGAGCGTCCGACTGCGCCCGCACCGCCACCGCCGTCGCCAGCTCACGGACCCACTCGTCCAGGGCCACCGGCTTGCGGGACAGGACCACCCCGCGCACCACCGTCGCCACCTCGCCCTGCGGACGCCCGTGGGCCAGCGTCAGGATCAGTCGGCGGTCGTCCAGCGAGACCTCCAGCTTCTCCACCTTGCCCTCGCGCCCGGACACCCGGTCGCTCATGCTGCGCTTGCGGTCGAAGCTGACCGAGCCCGGAGGCAGCGCGTCCGCCAGCGAGTCGGTGAGCACCTTGACGTAGATCTCCAGATCGGTCGAGTCCCGGCGCAGCGCTGCCGCCAGCATGTCCAGGGACATGTCGGGATCGCTCAACTCGGCGTCGAGCGCGGCGCCGTCCACTGCTCGACTGACGTCCTCCGGTCGGTCCGGCAACGATTCCTGCTCGCCCATCATCTGTCCCCGCACTCGTGTCGTACTGTGACCGAACCGCACTTCTTCGAGCTTCTCACCCGTCGAGGCTGAGGACCATGGTGGGCCGCTCGATCTCGTGGTCGGCGCGCAGCGGCCGGACCGCGGTGCCGATGGAGAAGAACTCGGTGGTGTGTCCACCCCAGCGGTGGTTGTGGGCGTTCAGCTGGACACCCACCACGCCCTCGGCGTGCAGCGCCTCGGCCTCGGCCTGCATCCGCGCCATGGCGAGCTCCCGGGCGTCGTACAGCGCCTGGGTGAACTGCTCGATCTCCACGTTCTTGCCGATGTTCGAGAACACCGCACCCATCCGCTGGTGGGCGATGTGGTAGACGCAGGTGCCCATGACCATGCCGAGCGGGGCGTAGCCGGCCCGGATCAGCGTCCAGAAGTCCTGTCCGGACAGGTCGGAGGTGAACGGCTGGCCCTTGTTGTTGCGCCAGGTCTGGTTTCCGGGCGCCGGGTGGTCCGCCTTCACGGCCGTGCCGATGGCGATGAACTCGGCCACGTCGTTGCCGAACTCGCGGGCCTCCACGGTCAGCCGGACCCCGACGATGCCGTCCGCGCCCAGCGCGGCGGCCTCCGCCTCCATCCGGGTCATCGCCAGCTCCCGGGCGTGGTACATCGCCTGGCTGAGGGTCTCCAGCTCCTGGTTCTTGTTCCAGCGGCCGATCTGCATCCCCACGTGATAGATGGAGCTGCCGAGGACCAGTCCGATCGGTTTGAAACCGGCCTCACGGACCAGCAGGAACTCGTTCACGGACAGGTCACTGGTGAAGATCGAACCTGCCTTGCCCGGCTGTAGCTCGGCCAGCCGTCGCATTGCGTCGGCCGGGATGCCCTCAGCGGTCGGTTCCAACTTGCTCATCTCGCTACCCCTACTCGCTTACTCGCGCTCAGCACCACGGACGGAATCCCTCCGGTTCGCTCGGCGAACCGGCCAAACCTGCTCACACCTGGCCGTTCAGTTCGTTCAACTCCTGGGCGAGCCGACGGTATTCGCCGGCGTCCCCGTACGGGCTGGCAGCCACCGCGGCCAGGCGTCTGCGCAGCAGGTCACCCCGGTCGCCCAGCGGCATCACCGAGAGCGTCCTGGGCGCGGCCACGCCGGTCTTGAAGCGGGCGATGGTGGTCGCGACCATCGTGGACTCGGCCACGTGGTCCTCGCCCTCGCTGTTGCGGTTGCGGCTCCTGATGCAGCCCTCGCCCCAGACCCGCAGGGCACTGCTGGCCATGATGATCCCGTCGCCGCCGTGCCGTGCCCCCTGCAGCTGCAACTGCCGCCGGGCATCGGCGCGGACGCCGTGCACAAGCTCGCTCCACCCTTTGACCTCGACGTTCTGCCAGGAATAGGTCTGCGACTGGGTCCGGTAGTCGTCGTGACGCACCCCGATCGACATGCCCACCAGCAGTTCCACCGGGACCCAGCCCGAGGACAGCAGCTTGGCGAACCCCTGGCCGTCCAGATGTGAGGTGAACGGACGCCGGGGGCGGTGCGGACCCCGGGCCCGGACCGCTGTCCCGATGACCTTGAACTCCAGGCAGTTGGGCTGAGCCGCGAACGGCGCCATGGTCAGCTGGGCGGACACCACGCCGTCGCCGCCGAGGGCCTGGCATTCGGCGACCATCCGATCGAGGGCGGTGCGCCGCGCCTTCTCGAACACCGCGACCAGTCCGGCCGAGGGCGCTCCCTGGCCCGACAACGCGATCGGCGCGTTCCCGAGGTTGCCGTAACTGAAGCCGAACCCGGCGCCCTGGAACAGGCAGTCGTGGTAGCCCCAGTACGCTCCACTGCGGCCGACGTGGAAGACGGCGGAGCCCATGACCTGCCCCACCGGTTCGAAGCCGACCCCACGGATCGCGGCGAACTCGCCCGTGGACAGGGCGGAGGTCCACGTTCCACTGCCCTTGATTTCGGCCATCCGCTCGGCGGCGGCCGGTGGCAACCCGACCCCGCTCCATGGCACCGACATACAGTCTCCTGATCTCGTCCCGCGGACCGGTTGAGGTGCGCCGCGTCGAACCCTAGAGCGAGGATCCGACCGCGCACACCGGGAATGTACGCCTGTGTTCCAGAACCATGACACAGGCCCCGCACTGCGGATGTCGAGTCGTACAGCACCTTTACGAGTGGCTGGTCTCCGACCGCTTCTCGGGTACGGACGTGGCCCAGCCGTGTAGATTCGTATCCAGAACCAGACGTCGCTGCTGATGGCGGTCGGTGGATTCGGGCGGACTCCTCGCTCATGGGCGAGGACCACCTGATCAGCCGAGGGAGAGAGGGCCTCCGACGCACTGGGCCGGAACAGGTATGACAGTCGCGGGACGCGGTCGGGTAGGACCGAGCCGTCCCGGTCGCGCGGGCAAGGTCCCGCACGCTCTCGCACCCGCCGTGGCGGCGGGTGCTGATTGACGTACCCGATCGGCCCTGCCACTGCCCGCGCCGGATGCCACCGGCGAACAGACAGCGACGGAAGAAGAAAGATGTCTACTGCTCCCTCCGGTGACTTCAAGGTCGCCGACCTCAACCTTGCCGCGTTCGGCCGCAAGGAGATCCAGCTGGCCGAGCACGAGATGCCCGGCCTGATGTCCATCCGCAAGGAGTACGCGGCCAGCCAGCCGCTCGCGGGTGCGCGGATCACCGGTTCGCTGCACATGACCATCCAGACGGCCGTGCTGATCGAGACCCTGGTCGCCCTCGGCGCCGACGTCCGCTGGTGTTCCTGCAACATCTTCTCCACCCAGGACCACGCCGCCGCCGCCATCGCGGTCGGTCCCGAGGGCACGCCGGAGAACCCCCAGGGCGTTCCGGTCTTCGCCTGGAAGGGCGAGACGCTCACCGAGTACTGGTGGTGCACGGAGCAGGCCCTGACCTGGCCCGGCGAGGTCGGCCCGAACATGATCCTCGACGACGGTGGCGACGCCACGATGCTCATCCACAAGGGCGTCGAGTTCGAGAAGGCCGGCGCCGCGCCGGACCCCTCCACCGCCGACAACGAGGAGTTCCGGGTCGTCCTGGAGCTCCTCAACCGCACCCTCACCGAGTCGCCCCGCAAGTGGACCGAGGCCGCCGCCGCGGTGAGGGGCGTCACCGAGGAGACCACCACCGGCGTGCACCGGCTCTACGAGATGCACCGCGACGGCAAGCTGCTGTTCCCGGCGATCAACGTCAACGACGCGGTCACCAAGTCCAAGTTCGACAACAAGTACGGCTGCCGCCACTCGCTGATCGATGGCATCAACCGCGCCACCGACGTCCTGATCGGCGGCAAGGTCGCGGTCGTCTGCGGCTACGGCGACGTCGGCAAGGGCTGCGCCGAGTCGCTGCGCGGCCAGGGCGCCCGAGTCATCGTCACCGAGGTCGACCCGATCTGCGCCCTGCAGGCGGCCATGGACGGCTACCAGGTCACCACCCTGGAGGACGTCGTCGGTATCGCCGACATCTTCATCACCACCACCGGCAACAAGGACATCATCCTTGCCCGCCACATGGAGCAGATGAAGCACCAGGCCATCGTCGGCAACATCGGCCACTTCGACAACGAGATCGACATCGCCGGGCTGGCCAAGCTTTCCGGGATCGTCAAGACCGAGGTCAAGCCGCAGGTCCACGAGTGGCGCTTCGCGGACGGCCACACCATCATCCTGCTGTCCGAGGGCCGTCTGCTGAACCTCGGCAACGCGACCGGTCACCCCTCGTTCGTGATGTCCAACTCCTTCGCGAACCAGACGATCGCCCAGATCGAGCTCTTCACCAAGACCGAGGAGTACCCGGTCGACGTCTACGTGCTGCCCAAGCACCTGGACGAGAAGGTCGCCCGCCTGCACCTGGACGCCCTGGGCGTGAAGCTCACCGTCCTCTCCGAGGAGCAGGCCGCCTACATCGGCGTGCCGGTCGAGGGCCCCTACAAGCCGGACCAGTACCGCTACTGATCCGGTCCAGCAGCACAGCACGTCTTCGAGTGGCCGACGCCTGCGGGCGTCGGCCACTCGGCCATCCGGACACAGGGACGCACCATGCCCAGCGGGCGCTACTCCTTCTACGACACCCATGACGACACCCCTCTCGGTGAAGAACGCTTCAGTTGTGCGCCGGGCCCGTCGGGGTGGCGCTACACCGCGCAGACCTTCGCGACCGACGGCAGCCCCGACGGCTCCGTCGACCTCACTCTTGACTCCCGAAGCCGACCGCTGCGTCTCGAACTGCGCCACGCCGGCTGGCAGGTCCGCGGCGGCACGCTCGACGGCCTCACCTGGGTCCGCTCGCACAGCGCCGACACCGACGGCACGCGCACGCGCGAGGGCAGCGACCGGGCCCACGCCTTCTCCGGCCGTTCGCCGGCCTTCCTCATCGCGACCGCCCGACTGCTGCGGCTCCGCCCTGGCGGCAGCGCCCGCCTGCGAGTCGTCGCCCTGACCGATCCGGTGCTCGCCCCGCGCACCCTGGACCAGGGCTGGACCCTCGAAGCGATCGAATCACACCCCACTGACAGCGGACCGCTGGACGTCGAGCGCTACCGCGTCGCCGACCTGGCCACAGGTGAGGAGGGAGTGGTTCACCTGGCCGGTGACGTGGTGCTCGCGGCCCCAGGAGTCGAACTGGAGCAGTTGGAGACGCCGCCGAGCAAAACCGTTGACGAGGGTGGGGAGCCCGGGTAGGTTCGAGCGGTTGCCCGGATTGGACAGTCAGCGAGGTCCGGAGTAGTCTCGAACACCTCGCGCTTCAAGAGGCATCGAAATTCAGCACGCATCAGGGCAGAAATGCCGGATGAATGCTGTCCCGAAGCTGAAGGAGCGTGCACCGCGAAAGCGGTCCGGAAAGCCTGATAAGGTCCTCCGGAAGGGCAGCGGAAGTTGCCTTCGACCTAAGGTTTGAAACGAAAAGCTCCGGTTCGCCGGGGGATTCGGATCTGCTAAGGTTTAGAACGAAGAACGAAGCGCCTGGAGAGACCGGTGAAAGGGTCTTGAAGGAAGCGTCCGTTCCTTGAGAACTCAACAGCGTGCCAAAAGTCAACGCCAGATATGTTGATACCCCGTCCGTTGATCGGACGAGGTTCCTTTGATGCACAAAACACTAGCGAGGACGCAGTGCACGGGATCGGCTATTCCGCCGGTTGCTGTGCCGCTCAACGCGTGTGGTGACCCGATTACGGGTAATCATTCACGGAGAGTTTGATCCTGGCTCAGGACGAACGCTGGCGGCGTGCTTAACACATGCAAGTCGAACGGTGAAGCCCTTCGGGGTGGATCAGTGGCGAACGGGTGAGTAACACGTGGGCAATCTGCCCCAGATTCTGGGACAACACCGGGAAACCGGTGCTAATACCGGATACGACGCATCTCCGCATGGGGTGTGCGTGGAAAGCTCCGGCGATCTGGGATGAGCCCGCGGCCTATCAGCTTGTTGGTGGGGTAATGGCCTACCAAGGCGACGACGGGTAGCCGGCCTGAGAGGGCGACCGGCCACACTGGGACTGAGACACGGCCCAGACTCCTACGGGAGGCAGCAGTGGGGAATATTGCACAATGGGCGAAAGCCTGATGCAGCGACGCCGCGTGAGGGATGACGGCCTTCGGGTTGTAAACCTCTTTCAGCAGGGAAGAAGCGCAAGTGACGGTACCTGCAGAAGAAGCACCGGCTAACTACGTGCCAGCAGCCGCGGTAATACGTAGGGTGCGAGCGTTGTCCGGAATTATTGGGCGTAAAGAGCTCGTAGGCGGCTTGTCGCGTCGGATGTGAAAGCCCGGGGCTTAACTCCGGGTCTGCATTCGATACGGGCAGGCTAGAGTGTGGTAGGGGAGATCGGAATTCCTGGTGTAGCGGTGAAATGCGCAGATATCAGGAGGAACACCGGTGGCGAAGGCGGATCTCTGGGCCATTACTGACGCTGAGGAGCGAAAGCGTGGGGAGCGAACAGGATTAGATACCCTGGTAGTCCACGCCGTAAACGTTGGGAACTAGGTGTGGGTCACATTCCACGTGGTCCGCGCCGCAGCTAACGCATTAAGTTCCCCGCCTGGGGAGTACGGCCGCAAGGCTAAAACTCAAAGGAATTGACGGGGGCCCGCACAAGCAGCGGAGCATGTGGCTTAATTCGACGCAACGCGAAGAACCTTACCAAGGCTTGACATATACCGGAAACGGCCAGAGATGGTCGCCCCCTTGTGGTCGGTATACAGGTGGTGCATGGTTGTCGTCAGCTCGTGTCGTGAGATGTTGGGTTAAGTCCCGCAACGAGCGCAACCCTCGTTCTGTGTTGCCAGCGGGTTATGCCGGGGACTCACAGGAGACTGCCGGGGTCAACTCGGAGGAAGGTGGGGACGACGTCAAATCATCATGCCCCTTATGTCTTGGGCTGCACACGTGCTACAATGGCCGGTACAATGAGCTGCGATACCGCGAGGTGGAGCGAATCTCAAAAAGCCGGTCTCAGTTCGGATTGGGGTCTGCAACTCGACCCCATGAAGTCGGAGTTGCTAGTAATCGCAGATCAGCATTGCTGCGGTGAATACGTTCCCGGGCCTTGTACACACCGCCCGTCACGTCACGAAAGTCGGTAACACCCGAAGCCGGTGGCCTAACCCGTAAGGGAAGGAGCTGTCGAAGGTGGGACCAGCGATTGGGACGAAGTCGTAACAAGGTAGCCGTACCGGAAGGTGCGGCTGGATCACCTCCTTTCTAAGGAGCACTTCTGCCGCTTCGGCGGCCAGAGGGCCATGACGTCAGCGAATGTCTGACGGTGGTTCGCTCATGGGTGGAACGTTGACTATTCGGCACGATCAGTTGGTCATGGTTAGTACTGCGCTTCGGCGCGTGGAACGCGGTGGTTGGTTGGTTGTGTCGGGCACGTTGTTGGGTCCTGAGGGCGCGGCCGTATGGCTGGTCTTCAGACGCCGACCCCAGTGAACTTCACGCTTCGTGTGTGGGGGTGATGGGTGGTTGGTCGTTGCTTGAGAACTGCACAGTGGACGCGAGCATCTGTGGCCAAGTTTTTAAGGGCGCACGGTGGATGCCTTGGCACTAGGAACCGATGAAGGACGTGGGAGGCCGCGATAGGCCCCGGGGAGCTGTCAACCGAGCTTTGATCCGGGGGTGTCCGAATGGGGAAACCCGGCAGTCGTCATGGGCTGTCACCCGCTGCTGAACACATAGGCAGTGTGGAGGGAACGCGGGGAAGTGAAACATCTCAGTACCCGCAGGAAGAGAAAACAACCGTGATTCCGAGAGTAGTGGCGAGCGAAATCGGATGAGGCTAAACCGTTGTGGTGTGATACCCGGCAGGGGTTGCCACTTCGGGGTCGTGGGATTGTACTTCAGTCGTCTGCCGGCGGCTGGGCGAGTCAGAAACCGTATGGGTAGTCGAAGGACATGCGAAAGGTCCGGCGTAGAGGGTAAGACCCCCGTAGACGAAATCTGTACGGCTTGCTTGTACAACTCCCAAGTAGCACGGAGCCCGAGAAATTCCGTGTGAATCTGGCGGGACCACCCGCTAAGCCTAAATATTCCCTAGTGACCGATAGCGGACAGTACCGTGAGGGAATGGTGAAAAGTACCGCGGGAGCGGAGTGAAATAGTACCTGAAACCGTGTGCCTACAAGCCGTGGGAGCGTCGCAGTGTGTGCTTGCACATGTTGTCGTGACTGCGTGCCTTTTGAAGAATGAGCCTGCGAGTTTGCGGTGTGTTGCGAGGTTAACCCGTGTGGGGTAGCCGTAGCGAAAGCGAGTCCGAATAGGGCGGTTGAGTAGCGCGCCCAAGACCCGAAGCGGAGTGATCTAGCCATGGGCAGGTTGAAGCGCGGGTAAGACCGTGTGGAGGACCGAACCCACCAGGGTTGAAAACCTGGGGGATGACCTGTGGTTAGGGGTGAAAGGCCAATCAAACTCCGTGATAGCTGGTTCTCCCCGAAATGCATTTAGGTGCAGCGTCGTGTGTTTCTTGCCGGAGGTAGAGCACTGGATAGGCGATGGGCCCCACCGGGTTACTGACCTTAGCCAAACTCCGAATGCCGGTAAGTGAGAGCGCGGCAGTGAGACTGTGGGGGATAAGCTCCATGGTCGAGAGGGAAACAGCCCAGAACACCGGCTAAGGCCCCTAAGCGTGTGCTAAGTGGGAAAGGATGTGGAGTCGCAGAGACAACCAGGAGGTTGGCTTAGAAGCAGCCACCCTTTAAAGAGTGCGTAATAGCTCACTGGTCAAGTGATTCCGCGCCGACAATGTAGCGGGGCTCAAGTACACCGCCGAAGCCGTGTCATTGCAGCTTAACTCCTAACGGGGGCTGTGATGGGTAGGGGAGCGTCGTGTGCCGGGTGAAGCGGCGGCGGAAGCCAGTCGTGGACGGTATACGAGTGAGAATGCAGGCATGAGTAGCGATACAAGAGTGGGAAACTCTTGCGCCGATTGACCAAGGGTTCCTGGGTCAAGCTGATCTGCCCAGGGTAAGTCGGGACCTAAGGCGAGGCCGACAGGCGTAGTCGATGGACAACGGGTTGATATTCCCGTACCCGCTTTGAAGCGCCAACGTCGAACCTCTGGATGCTAAGGCCGTGAAGCCGTCTCGGATCCTTCGGGTGAAGAGGAGTGGTGGAGCCGCTGATCCAACAGGGTAGTAGGTGAGCGATGGGGTGACGCAGGAAGGTAGTCCAGCCCGGGCGGTGGTTGTCCCGGGGTAAGGGTGTAGGGCGTGAGGTAGGCAAATCCGCCTCACATATAGTCTGAGACCTGATGCCGAGCCGATTGTGGTGAAGTGGATGATCCTATGCTGTCGAGAAAAGCCTCTAGCGAGTTTCATGGCGGCCCGTACCCCAAACCGACTCAGGTGGTCAGGTAGAGAATACCGAGGCGTTCGGGTGAACTATGGTTAAGGAACTCGGCAAAATGCCCCCGTAACTTCGGGAGAAGGGGGGCCGGTTGTGGTGATGGGACTTGCTCCTTGAGCTTTGGCCGGCCGCAGAGACCAGCGAGAAGCGACTGTTTACTAAAAACACAGGTCCGTGCGAAGCCGTAAGGCGATGTATACGGACTGACGCCTGCCCGGTGCTGGAACGTTAAGGGGACCGGTTAGCTTGGTTTCGACCAGGCGAAGCTGAGAACTTAAGCGCCAGTAAACGGCGGTGGTAACTATAACCATCCTAAGGTAGCGAAATTCCTTGTCGGGTAAGTTCCGACCTGCACGAATGGCGTAACGACTTCTCGACTGTCTCAACCATAGGCCCGGTGAAATTGCATTACGAGTAAAGATGCTCGTTTCGCGCAGCAGGACGGAAAGACCCCGGGACCTTTACTATAGCTTGATATTGGTGTTCGGTTCGGCTTGTGTAGGATAGGTGGGAGACTTTGAAGCGGCCACGCCAGTGGTTGTGGAGTCGTCGTTGAAATACCACTCTGGTCGTGCTGGATGTCTAACCTGGGTCCGTGATCCGGATCAGGGACAGTGTCTGGTGGGTAGTTTAACTGGGGCGGTTGCCTCCTAAAATGTAACGGAGGCGCCCAAAGGTTCCCTCAGCCTGGTTGGCAATCAGGTGTTGAGTGTAAGTGCACAAGGGAGCTTGACTGTGAGACCGACGGGTCGAGCAGGTGCGAAAGCAGGGACTAGTGATCCGGCGGTGGCTTGTGGAAGCGCCGTCGCTCAACGGATAAAAGGTACCCCGGGGATAACAGGCTGATCTTCCCCAAGAGTCCATATCGACGGGATGGTTTGGCACCTCGATGTCGGCTCGTCGCATCCTGGGGCTGGAGTAGGTCCCAAGGGTTGGGCTGTTCGCCCATTAAAGCGGTACGCGAGCTGGGTTTAGAACGTCGTGAGACAGTTCGGTCCCTATCCGCTGCGCGCGTAGGAGTCTTGAGAAGGGCTGTCCCTAGTACGAGAGGACCGGGACGGACGAACCTCTGGTGTGCCAGTTGTCCTGCCAAGGGCATGGCTGGTTGGCTACGTTCGGGAGGGATAACCGCTGAAAGCATCTAAGCGGGAAGCCTGCTTCGAGATGAGGGCTCCCACCACCTTGAGTGGTTAAGGCTCCCAGTAGACGACTGGGTTGATAGGCCGGATGTGGAAGCCCTGTGAGGGGTGGAGCTGACCGGTACTAATAGGCCGAGGGCTTGTCCATAGTTGCTACGCGTCCACTGTGTTGTTCTGAAGGAACGACCCCCGCTCCGTGAGGAGTGGTGTGCGGTCAACTTCATAGTGTTTCGGTGGTCATAGCGTGAGGGAAACGCCCGGTTACATCCCGAACCCGGAAGCTAAGCCTCATAGCGCCGATGGTACTGCAGGGGGGACCCTGTGGGAGAGTAGGACGCTGCCGAACAACCTTTACTGTAGGCCCCCTGACATCACGTCAGGGGGCCTACAGGCATTTCCGGACCAGCACGGGACGGCAGTATCTGTGCGGTGCGAGGCAGCGGACACGCTCTGGTGCGCTCGCTCGCGGGTGCGCCAAGCCCAGGAGAACCTGGCGCACCCGCTGCCTCATCAAACAGGGGAAGGAAGAGTCTCAGTGGCCGTACTGGGGAATGCCGACCGCAGCGGCCAGTTCGAGGTCAAGTGCCTCGCGACGGATGCGTTGGTCCACGTACAGCAGGGCCGAGAGCGCCGAGGTGATCGGGATGGTCAGGGTCGAACTGAGCACGCCCACAACGGCGGTGAGCAGGAGACCAGCAGTTGACGTGCTGTCACTGTTGTTCATTGCCAGGTCCGCGATGACCGTCGGTGAGAGGAGCAGGCCTGCGGCCATGTCGACCAGCAGGGTGACCACCAACGTCAGCGCGAAGACATGCCACCACGCGCCTCGGACCAGTCGAAGTGAACGACTGATCGCTGAGCGGAGTGTCTGCCGCTCCAGGGCCAACGCCGGCCCGGCGAGGTTGAGCGAAATGTAGAGCCAGAGGACGAGCAGTCCACCGGGAACGGTCAGCAGTGCGAGCGACAGCACTGTTGAATCCGAGGCCCCGGTCAAGTCCGCGGCCACTGCGGGGGCGGCGAAGGCGGCCGCCACGGCCGACAACGCCACGGTCACCACCGCGGCCAGGCCGAGCGAGCGCAGCAGCTGGGGGCGGACCTCTGACCAGGCCTCGCCGAGGGTGGCGCTTCTGCCGAGCACGGCGCGGCTGACGACGGGTGCGATCAGTGCCCCACCCAGTACGGCCGTGAAGACGGTGACCGGCAGCGTGATGGCGACGACCGGGAGCAGGTCCCTCAGCAACTGGACTTCCTGGTGCAGCAGCTGTGCCGGGTCCGAAGCCGAGGCAGAGGGGATCGTGATCGTCGTCGAGTTGTCGAGGCCGAACCGACCGGCGACGGAGATCACTGCCTGGGTGACCAGGGCGACGGCCCCGGAGAGTACGAGTACCACTCGCCAGTACCGGCGGAGTACCGCGTAGGAGGCGCCGATCAGCTCGCCGAAGCGGAGCGGGCGCAGCGCGATGACTCCGGGTTTGGGGACCCAGCCGCCAGACCACTCCCAGCCGGCGACGGGGGCGGTGAAGGTGGCGGATGGGCGCCAGCCACCGCCGGTCGGCTGGGGACGGGTGGCTCGCTGGGTCGCCCGCCCCCGGCGCCCGGGCTGTTCCGGAAGCTCGGGCCTCTTGGTGCCGTGCGGCTCTGTACGGGTTGTGGGAGTGCCGCTGTCCGCGACCGGCGTGAGTGGTGCGGCGGGTTCGGGAGCGGCCGGCTCCAAGGGGCGCCCGCTCGGGGTGTCGGTCATGGCTGGGAGTCCACCTTTTGTGGGTGCCGAAGCGTGGTTCTGTGCGGCCAGATCGCGATCATCGTGTCACGGTGGACCGGCTCTGGAGGCTGTGTGGAGAGTGGGTGCACAGGTGTTCGCCAAGGAGTGGAGGCAGCTGGGATATTTGTCACTTTTGTCGGTAAAGTGCCTGGTCCTCGATGTGGAAACTTGAACGAGTGGCGGATCTCTCTGCCGACTGTGCCTCAGCTCACGTTTCCGCAATGAGACCATGGGGGCATGAAGGGACGCGTCTTGATCGTCGATGACGACACTGCTCTGGCTGAGATGCTTGGCATCGTGCTGCGCGGGGAGGGTTTTGAGCCGTCTTTTGTCGCTGACGGCGACAAGGCTCTGGCCGCCTTCCGCGAGGTGAAGCCCGACCTGGTGTTGCTCGACCTGATGTTGCCGGGCAGGGACGGAATCGACGTTTGTCGTCAGATCCGTGCCGAGTCCGGCGTGCCGATCGTCATGCTCACTGCCAAGACCGACACGGTTGACGTGGTCGTCGGTCTTGAGTCCGGGGCGGACGACTACATGACCAAGCCTTTCAAGCCGAAGGAGCTGGTAGCCCGGGTACGGGCGCGGCTTCGTCGCGCGGAGGAGCCGAGTCCCGAGCAGCTGTCGATCGGCGATCTGGTGATCGACGTGGCAGGACACTCGGTGAAGCGCGACGGGCGGGGCATTCCGCTGACGCCGCTGGAGTTCGATCTCCTGGTGGCGCTGGCCCGCAAGCCCTGGCAGGTGTTCACCCGTGAGGTGCTGCTGGAACAGGTCTGGGGCTATCGGCATGCCGCTGACACGCGGCTGGTGAACGTGCACGTCCAGCGTCTGCGCTCGAAGATCGAGCGGGACCCTGAGCGGCCCGAGATCGTCGTGACCGTTCGCGGCGTGGGCTACAAGGCGGGACCGAGTTGATATGACTAGTCGGACCCCCGCCGCGCCCGAGCCGGACGGCGGGCGGTCGGCTACCAGTGATGCGGACACGGGTGGCATGCGTTCACTTCTGAGGATGATCCAGCGCCGGGTGACCCGGCCGTTTCTGCGGCTGACCGGGCTATACCGCCGGTCCATCCAGCTCCGGGTGGTGGCCACCACGCTGGTGCTCTCGCTCGCGGTGGTGCTGGTGCTCGGCGTCGTGGTGATGAGCGCGGTCCGTAACGGACTGCTCGAAGCCAAGCAGGACGCCGCGAAGATCCAGGCCCAGAGCGGCTTCGCGGTCGCGCAGCGGGCGGCGGCCCAGCAGGACAGCACGTCCGGGCGTACCACCGGCGGTGTGGCGGCGACTGGGAGCGCCCAGTCGAACGCCGACAGTCAGGTGGACATCGGCACCTGGCTGACGCAGCAGGTCAGCCAGCTGGCGAACAGTGGCACCGGTGAGTACGCCTTGGTCGGTATGGTCCCGAGCACTGACGTCTGGGCACAGGCGACCGGAGCCGCGCCGGACGCCAACGGGCCCAGGGAGGTCGGCAACGTCGATCCGACCGCCAGCATCCCCGCCGCCTTCCAGTACCAGGTCGCCGAGCATCCGGGAGCGACCCAGGAGCAGTACACCAGGATCCATGACCTGGACGACGGGAAGACGAGTGCGGGGCTGATCGTCGCCCAGCAGTTGTCCGTGGACGGCCAGTCCTACCAGCTGTACTACCTCTTCCCGTTCACCCTGGAACAGAACACGCTGAACCTGGTCACCAGCACGCTGGCCATGGCCGGGGTGTTCGTGGTGATCCTGCTGGGGGCGATCTCCTGGCTGGTGGTCCGCCAGGTCGTCACACCGGTGCGGATGGCGGCGGAGATCTCCGAGCGCCTGGCCGACGGCCGCCTTGAGGAGCGGATGAAGGTCTCCGGAACGGACGACATCGCGCGCCTCGGCGAGTCCTTCAACCGCATGGGCAGTGCTCTGCAGTCGCAGATCCGCCAGCTGGAGGAGCTCTCCCGGGTCCAGCGGCGCTTTGTCTCCGACGTCTCGCACGAGCTGCGGACCCCGCTGACAACCGTGCGGATGGCCGCCGACCTGCTGTACGAGTCGCGCGAGGACTTCGGCGACCCGGCGGCGGAACGATCCGCCGAACTGCTGCAGAACCAGCTGGACCGCTTTGAGTCGCTCCTCGCGGACCTGCTCGAAATCAGCAGGTTCGACGCGGGGGCGGCCATCCTCGACGCCGAGCCCGCGGACCTGCGGGACGTGGTGGCGCGGGTGATCGAGGGGGCCGAGCCGTTGGCGCGGACCAAGGGCAGTGCGGTGATCGTCCGAGGCGGCGACGAGCCGGTGGTGGCGGAGGTCGATCCGCGCCGGATCGAGCGGGTGCTGCGGAACCTCGTGGTCAACGCGCTGGAGCACGGCGAGGGGCGCGACATCGAGGTGCGTCTGGCCGCGGGGGACGGTGCCGTGGCCATCGCGGTGCGCGACCACGGGATCGGGCTCAAGCCGGGCGAGGCGTCCCGGGTGTTCAACCGGTTCTGGCGGGCCGACCCGGCCCGTGCGCGCACCACCGGCGGGACCGGGCTCGGCCTGTCGATCGCGCTGGAGGACGCCGCGCTGCACGGCGGCTGGCTGCACGCCTGGGGTGAGCCCGGCGGTGGTTCGCAGTTCCGGCTGACCGTCCCGCGCAACGCCGGTGGAGAGGTGCAGCGCTCGCCGATTCCGCTGGAGCCCGAGGACTCCCGCAGCAACCGGGGGCTGGACCTCGCGGGCATGCCCTACCGGAGGTCGGCCCGGCAGGCCGAGGTCATGGCCATGAACGAGTCGCTGGACCCCGGGGCAGCCCTCGGGGTGGGCCTCGGCTCCGGGCTGGGCGGGGTCCTGGGGTACGGTTCCGTGATCCCAGGTGTGTCCGGACGGATGCCGCTTCCGCCGAGCAATCCGGCGGACCTCGGGGTGGCCTCGGGGTACGGAGCCACCGGTGCGCAGGTCGTGGTCTCAAAGGAGGGGCGGGATGAGGGTGCGGCTGCGCAGGAGTAGCGTCCGGGGGCTGTCGGCGCTGGCGCTGGGGATGGTGCTCACGGGGTGCGCGACCATGCCCGACAGCGGAGCGCCGGGCCCGGACTCCGGCAGTCAGGAGACCACCAACCAGGCCAACAACCGGCTGGTGGTGGTCGCCGTCCCGCCCCAGGCGGGGGAGGCCCCGGCGGAGCTGCTGGTCAGTTTCCTGGACGACCTGGTCAGCGATGAGCCGGACTACAGCACTGCCAAGGAGTACCTGGCCGACCCCGGCGCCTGGGATCCCAGCGCGCGGGTGACGGTGCTGGACGAGATACGCCAGAGCCGGACGTCCGGAAGCCTGGCCAGCGGTAAGATCACCTACACGGTTTCGGGAACGGTCGACGCCATGCTCGACGCCGACCAGGACTACGTGCAGGGCAGCAACACCGAGGTCCACGAGCAGTTCAGCTTCGTCAGGAACGCCAAGGGGAACTGGCAGATCACCGGCCTTCCGCCAGGGCTGATCATACGATCGGGGGACTTCCAGCGGCTCTACGAATCGGCGAACCTCTACTTCCCGGCGAACGGCTCGCACAACAGCAACGGTGTGCCGCCGCTGGTGGCCGATCCGATCTGGATGCGCAGCCGCATCGATCCGTTGGAGGACGCGGCGCGAGCACTGGTCAGCGGTTTTCCGGCGCAGCTGGGGTCGGTGGTCACCTCGGCGTTTCCGGCCGGAGTCTCGGTGGGCTCGGTTCTGCCCAATAGCGACGGCACCGCCAAAGTGGTGCTGAACTCCTCGGACAGGACGCTGCTGGACGACCAGAACGCCTGTACCGAGATGGCCGCCCAGATGTACGCCACGCTGAGTTCGGTCCCGGTGCAGCAGGGCGAGCAGAGCAGTCAGCAGGTCTCCTCGGTCGCGCTGTACCAGGGCTCCGACGTCACCCAGAAGTGCTGGGTGGGCGGCAACAGCCCCTATGCCCCGGCGCAGGGGCCGGCTTCGACCGCGTACTTTGTCGACACGTCCGGTCATCTGAAGAGCCTGAACGTGGTGACCGAGCACGTCGCGAGCGTGCCCGGCGTGCTGGAGCCCGCGAGTGCGGCCGGGATCAGCGCCTTCGCGGTCGCTCCTGGGAACGGTGGCCAGGTGGCGGTGATTCCGCATGACGGCCAGGACCTCTATGTGGGCACGCTGGCGGGTTCGGCGAGTTCGCAGCACTCCGCGCTGCACGGAAAGGCGCTCAGCAGTCCGAGCTGGGACGGGACCGGGACGTTGTGGGTGGTCGACAGCGATCCCACGGCGCCGTCGCAGGTGATGGCTCTGACGGCGGACGGCACCCATCGGGTCCCGGTCACCGTGGAGGGCCTGCCCCCGGGCGGCTCGGTGGAGGGACTGCGGGTCTCCCAGGACGGCGCCAGGATCGCGCTGATCATCGGTGAGGGCAACCAGAGCACGGTGGCCGTGGGCTGGGTGGAACGCTCTGGCCCGGCCGCCTCGCCGACCCTGACGGTTATCGGGCTGCGCTACATCGCGCTCTCCAAACTGACCAGTGTGCAGGCGGTGTCCTGGGCGGACGACGACAGTGTGATCGTGCTGGGGCAGTCGACCACGTCGGCCAAGGCGCTCTCGACCTGGGAGATGGACGGCTCGTCGGTGCTGATACCCGCCCCCGCCGCGCCGCAGGCGACCAGCGGGATGACCTCGGTGTCGGCGCTGGAGGCGGATCCCGACCCGGTCAAGGAACCTCTGATCGGCGACTCCTACGACGATCCGACCGACTCGGGCAAGGTCTACGTCTGGGGGACCGGCACCAACCCGACCTGGAAGAAACTACAGGTCCAAGGGCAGACCACCGGCTCCGGCGGTCCGATGCCGAGCTATCCCGGCTGAGCGGCGGAGCGCTTGACGGTGGCG
The DNA here is from genome assembly GCF_014084105.1 of Streptacidiphilus sp. P02-A3a. GTDB lineage: Bacteria > Actinomycetota > Actinomycetes > Streptomycetales > Streptomycetaceae > Streptacidiphilus. Next base: position 1,333,883 of record NZ_CP048289.1, read on the forward strand.
GCCACCACGGCCGCCACCAGGACGTCCGCGCCCGCCTCGGACAGGGCTCGGGCGCCCTCGGCCAAGGTCGCGCCGGTGGTCACCAGGTCGTCCACCAGGATGATCCGGCCGTGGCCGAGGTGCCTATGTCGATGGGGCGGCACCGACAGGGCGCCGCGGAGGTTGCGCAGCCGGTCGGCGGCGCCCAGCCCGGCCTGGTCGGCCACCCGCCGGGACTGGCGCAGCGCGGGCAGCAGCCGGGACGGCACGCCCGCACCGCGCAGCCCGGCCGCCGCCGCGCGAGCGAGCCGCAGGGTGGGGTCGTGACCGCGGGCGCGCACGGTCGCGCGGGCCGAGGGGATGGGGACGAGCAGGAGTGGCAGGGCGCGACTGGCGGCGTCGGGTGGGACGGCGCAGCGCACCGTTGCCGCCAGAGCGGTGCCGAGTGGTCGGGCCAGCCGCAGTGCTCCGCGTTCCTTGTGGGCGAGCAGGATCTGCCGGACCGCGCCCGCATAGGGGGTGGCCGCGAAGACCTCGGGGAGCTCGGCTGGAGCTGCCGAGGGGCGCGCGGGTGCTGGTTGCGCGCCCTCAAGCAGGCCGCGGCAGTCGGGGCAGAGCTGGGCGTGCGGTTGTTCGCAGCCCACGCAGTGAGCGGGAACAAGCAGGTCCAGGGCGGTGTCGAGCATCCGTACGGGCTTGCTGGTCATGGTGGCCTCCTCCGGTCGGGCAGAGCGGCGGACCAAGCGTGGTGCCTCGGCGGGCGGCGGCGCCGGGATTTTGCTGCGAGTTCACTCAAAAGGGGGTAGGACTGACGTGAGGGCTGTACAGGCTCCTGGGTCGCCGGGATTTTGGGAGGCCAGGACGTACGGCTGCCTCACGTGTCGCTTTCCTCCCTGTCGCTGACGGGCGGAACCCCTGGAACCGTTGTTTCATGGGGTTTCAATCACTTCCAGCGGGGAGGAGGTGGTGTGAGGGGCGGCCCACCCACCCCAGGCGGGTGGTGCTGCGTACTCGATGGGCTGCGCGGACCTGCGAGTCCGCCGGCGACAGCGCAAAGGATCGGAGATCTGCGTGGACATCGTCGTGAAGGGTCGGAAGACCGAGGTGCCCGAGCGGTTCCGCAAGCACGTCGCCGAGAAGCTGGACCACGTCCAGAAGCTCGACGGCAAGGTCATCAGCCTCGATGTGGAGCTCTCCAAGGAGCGCAACCCGCGTCAGGCCGAGCGGTCCGAGCGGGTGGAGATCACGCTTCACAGCAGGGGTCCGGTGATCCGGGCCGAGGCATGCGCCCCCGACCCGTACGCGGCGCTGGACCTGGCCTCGGCCAAGCTTGACGCGCAGTTGCGCAAGGTGGCGGACCGCCGCCGGGTGCAGAAGGGCCCGCGCTCTCCGCAGAGTGTCGCCGAGGCGACCGCCGCACTGGCGGATCTGCCCCCGGTGACCGTCGACCTGGAGCCCTCCGGGGTCAGGCGGACGAGGATCGGATCACTGGAGATCGAGGGCGACGGCCCGCTGATCGTCCGCGAGAAGACCCACGCCGCCGTCCCGATGGCGCTCGACCAGGCGTTCTACGAGATGGAGCTGGTGGGGCACGACTTCTACCTCTTCATGGACAGCGACACCGGCCAGCCGAGCGTGGTCTATCGGCGGCACGGATACGACTACGGCGTGATCCACCTCAAGCTGGAGGAGTAGCCCCGACCGGTCCGGGCCGAGGCCCGGCGGTGGGTTCCAGGGGTGCGGCGCGGCGCGTCGCACCCCTGGTGCGTGCCTGTCGGACACACCCGAGAGTGAATTCGTGAAGGTTGGTTGATCGCGGGGCTCGCGGAGCGTGGAATCATATGCGGCAAGAGCCGACCAGCCGAGGGGGAGGACCGGATGGGGGAGCGATGGGGCCACCGGAGCGATGACGACCTGGACGCCGGGCGTCCTCGGTACGCTGTCGAGCCGATCAGGGTCCTGGTGGTGGACGACCACGCGCTGTTCCGTCGCGGACTGGAGATCGTCCTCGCGCAGGAGGAGGACATCCAGGTCGTGGGCGAGGCCGGAGACGGCGCCGAGGCCGTGGAGAAGGCGGTCGACCTGCTGCCCGACATCATCCTGATGGATGTGCGGATGCCCCGGCGCAGCGGGATCGAGGCGTGCACCTCGATCAAGGAGGTAGCGCCCAGCACGAAGATCATCATGCTGACGATCAGCGACGAGGAAGCCGACCTCTACGAGGCGATCAAGGCGGGAGCCACCGGCTACCTGCTGAAGGAGATCTCCACGGACGAGGTGGCAACCGCCATCCGGGCGGTTGCCGACGGTCAGTCGCAGATCAGCCCGTCGATGGCGGCCAAGCTGCTGACCGAGTTCAAGTCGATGATCCAGCAGCGCTCGGACGAGCGCATGCTGCCCGCGCCCCGGCTCACCGACCGGGAGCTGGAGGTGCTCAAGCTGGTGGCCACCGGGCTGAACAACCGGGACATCGCCAAGCAGCTGTTCATCAGTGAGAACACCGTGAAGAACCACGTCCGGAACATCCTGGAGAAGCTTCAGCTGCACTCCAGGATGGAGGCCGTGGTCTACGCGATGCGGGAGAAGATCCTCGAAATAGGGTGAGGCCGCGCGAGGGCGGGCCGGGCTTGGCTCAGCCGCCCGCCAGCAGCCGGTCGAGCACAGGGCGGAGCGATTCGTCGGGCAGGCGCTCGACCCGGACGCTGTCGCAGCCCACCCAGCGGGCGGCCTCGTTCAGCGCGGTCGCGAGCGCGTCCAGCTGCCCGGGCGAGTCGAGCGACACCTGTCGGGCGACGAGGGTCCGGCCCTCGCGAGCCGGATCGACCCGGCCCACCAGTCGGCCGCCGGTCAGCAGCGGCATGGCGAAGTAGCCGTGCACGCGCTTCTCCTTGGGGGTGTAGGCCTCCAGCCGGTGGGTGAGGCCGAAGATCCGCTCGGTCCTGGCGCGGTCCCAGACCAGCGAGTCGAACGGGGACAGCAGGGTGGTGCGGTGGCGTCCGCGGGGCGCGGTCTCCAGCGCCGCCGGGTCGGCCCAGGCGGTGGCGGCGGCGCCGTCCCGCCCCCAGCCCTGGACCCGCACCGGGACCAGTCCGGAGTCCGCCAGCGAGGCGGTGATCTGCTGGGACTTCAGCCGGTGGTAGTCGGCGAGGTCCTTGGCGGTGGCGACGCCGAGAGCCGCGCCGGCCTGCCGCAGCAGCTGCCGCAGGCAGGCCGCGTCGTCGGGCTCGGCGTTCAGCAGTGCGCCCGGCACCGCGCGCTCGGCCAGGTCGTAGACCCGTTTCCAGGAGCGGCGCTCGGCGCAGACGACCTGACCGGTGTCCAGCAGCCACTCCACGGCGATCTTGGTCTCGGACCAGTCCCACCACTCGCCGCCGCGCTTGGCACCGCCGAGTTCGGTGGCGGTGAGCGGGCCGTCCGCGCGCAGCCGGGCCAGGACCTCGGCGCAGGAGCGTTCGGCGTCCTGCATCCGGTGCCAGCGGTGGCCGCGGTCGAGGAAGGCGCGTCGGCGGAAGCCGAACAGCGGCCATTCCTCGATGGGCAGCACGCAGGCGGCATGGGACCAGTACTCGAAGGCGGTGCCGGCGCCCCAGTAGGCGGATTCGACCTCGGTCCGGCCCACCGGCCCGAGCCGGGCATAGGGGACCAGTTCGTGCGAGCGGGCCAGCACCGAGATGGTGTCCAACTGCACCGCGCCCAGATGCCGCAGCACACCGCGTACCCCGGCCCGGCGATCGGGTGCGCCGAGCAGTCCCTGGGCGCGCAGGGCGAGGCGCCGGGCCTCGTCGGCGGTGAGGACGAGGGTCGGCGCGGGGACGGCGGAGTCGGTACTCATGGATGCCACAGTAGGACCGGGCACTGACACATCCGGGGCCGAGGGCCCGTGTCCCATTCGGGCGAATGCAAACACAGTCTGAGACGTCTCACTCGTATGAGTGACATAACCGGTGAAGTCCAGGAAAGGCGCCTGAACTGTCAGCCGGGGCTCCTAGCATCTGACTGCGGGCGCAGGAGTCGCGGGGGCGACAGGGGGAGGGACCGGGGCTGTGTCCCGGAGTGGTGGCGCGCACAGGGTCTGCGGACAGGGCCTGCGGACAGACCCGGTGAGGCATCGGCGAGTTCGGCAACCACCCACACACATGCCAGGTGAGCCAGGAACGGCCGCAGCCGGGGAGCAGTCATGCCCGGACCGGTCCGTGCGCGGGGGAACCGCGTCCGGACGGTCGGGGCCGGGCTTCCTGGAATCGGACGCCGGCGGATAGCCGCAGCAGTCAGTCCAGTCAGCAGCAGCCAGCGATCGCACCGCATCCGGGACGCCAGGTGGGCGGCTCGGCCACGCCATGGCGACTCGCCGAAAGCCGGAGGGGGCACACGCAATGACGAACGGACCTGTCGAGGTCACCTTGCTCACCGAGGGCACCTACCCCTATGTGCACGGCGGGGTGAGCGTCTGGTGCGACCAACTGGTGCAGGGCATGCCGGATGTGCGCTTCCATGTGCTCGGGATCACCGGCAACGGACGCGAGCCGCATGTGTGGGAGCTACCGCCGCAGGTCGCGTCGGTCAGTTCCGCGCCGTTATGGGGCCGCACCCCCGGTGGCGCGGCCCCGCGCGGGCGGGTGCTGCGCCGTTTCCTCGCGGGCTACGAGCGGTTTCTGCTCGCGCTGCTCGACCGCGACTTCGAGCACCACTTCGCCGACGAGCTCTACGAACTGGCCGAGTTCGCACTGACCGGCGGCTCGCTCACGGCCGCCCTGCGCAGCGAGGGGGCGCTGCGCTCGCTCCAGGCCCTGTGGTCCCGCCCGTTCCTGGCCACGCACGCCGCCAGACCCACCCTCCAGGACGCGCTGCAGGCCACCGACCTGCTGGAACACGCGCTGAGACCGCTGGCCCTGCAGCCGCCGAGCCGAGGGGTGGCGCACGCGGTCACCGGCGGCCTCGCGGTGCTGCCGGGGCTGACCGCGCGGCGCTTCCACGGCGTGCCGCTGCTGCTCTCGGAACACGGCATCTACCTGCGCGAGCGCTATCTCAGCTACCGCACCGCCCCCTACCGCTGGCCGGTCAAGGCGCTCATCCTCGGCTTCTTCCGGCTGCTCGCCACCGAGGGCTACCGGGGGGCTGATCTGATCACGCCGTGCAACCGCTACAACCGCCGCTGGGAGGAACGCGGCGGCTGCGACCCGCAACGGATCCGGACCATCTACAACGGGGTCGATCCCGAACTCTTCCCCTTCGCCGGTCCGGAGCCGGAGGCGCCGACGCTCACCTGGGCCGGGCGGATCGACCCGATCAAGGACCTGGAGACCCTGATCCGGGCCTTCGCCCTGGTCCAGGCGGAGCTCCCGGCGGCCAGGCTGCGCCTGTTCGGCGGGGTCCCGGCCGGGGGAGAGGCCTACCGGGAGCAACTGGACCAATTGACGGCGGAGCTGGGCGTCACCGGGCGGGTGACCTTCGAGGGCCGGATCGACACCGTCCGCCACGCCTACGCGGCCGGGAGCGTGGTCATGCTCTCCAGCATCTCCGAGGGTTTCCCGTTCAGCCTGATCGAGGCCATGGCCTGCGGGCGGGCCACGGTCTCCACGGACGTCGGCGGGGTCCGCGAGGCAGTCGGCGACACCGGCCTGGTGGTGCCGCCGCGCGAGCCGGAGACCATGGCGCGGGCCGCCCTCGGCCTGCTCCGTGATCCGGCCCGGCGCACGGCCCTGGGCAGCGCGGCCCGCGAGCGGGTGCTCGCACAGTTCACCGTCGAGCGCACCGTCGCCACCTTCCGCAGCCTCTACCGGGCACTGCTGGACGAGCCCGGGGCCACCAGCGTCTCGGCGATGGAGCCGACCCTGGCGGGGTGCGGCGGATGAGCGCGATCCTGGAACTCCTGCCCGGACTGCGGCTGTCCCCGCTGTCCCCACCGTTGCCCCGGCCGACCACGACCGCTGCCGCCGGGGCAGCGGACGGCACCCTGCCGGACGATCCGGCCCGGGAGGCGGCAGCCCGCTTCGGTGGGATCGCGGCGGCAGCCGTGCACCCCTTCGAGGTGGCTGCGGCCATCGAGGCCGAGGGCGTGACAGACCGTCAAGTCCAGCGCCACTACGGCCGGATGGACGCCTTCGAACTCGCCGAAGAGCTCTACGCGGAGACCCCGAGGGACTATCCCGAGCCGGAGCCGACACCTTCGCCGTGGAGCGCGCCGCTGTCCGCGAGCCTGCTCCGGGGGCTGGTGTACGCGCTGCCCGGGCTGGCCTTCCCGCTGGGCAGACCGATGCTCACCGGCCCGGCCGACCGGGGCGGCCTGCCACACGGGACCATCGCGCTGGCGACCTCGCTGCTGCTGTGCTGGGCCTGGAACCAGGGGCTCGCCCACCGCGCGCACCTGTGGCTCGGGCGTGGCGGGCAGCTCTCGGCCGAACGCTGCCTGCGGCGCGGCGCCATGGCCGGGGCGGTGCTCGGCACCTGCGGCGCGCTGCTCGCGGGGCTGCTCACCGGTCGGCAGATCGACGACGTGCTGATCTTCTGTGTCGGACAGTCGGCCTACATGGGCGCCTCCTGCGTGCTGCTGGTGCTCGGCCGGGAGTCCGAACTGCTCGGCGCGCTCGCTCCGGCCGCACTCGGTGGCGCGGCGGTCCTGCTCGGGTTGCTCCCGGCGATACCCGAGCTCTCGTCGCTGCTGCTGGTTACGCTGCTGCTGGCCCTCGGCCAGGCCGCGCGGGCGCTGCGCGGCTGCCGCGACGGGAGCGAAGCCGAGGTCGATGATCCCCTGCCCCCGCTGTACGGATCGCTGCCGCACGGGCTGTTCGGGCTGGCGACAGCGCTGCTCACGCTGGGGACGGCACTGCGAGGCAAGCATGTCGAGGTGGCGCCGATGGTCGCGCTGACCCTGAGCATGGGCCCCGCCGAGTGGCTGCTCTACGGTTACCGCAGTCGTATCCACCACGCGCTGCGGACGGCGGCGAGCGCCCGGGCGTTCGCCCTGCGCTCGGTCCACTCGCTGCTCGTGGGGCTGGGCAGCTACCTGGGGATACTCGCGGCGCTGGGGGCTGTGCTCGGGATCGCCCTGGCCGGGCTCCCGTTCGGGCCGCAGCTCACCGGGCTGCTGCTGTTGGGGGCGGCGGTCTGGACCGCGCTGCTGCTCCAGGCGCTCGGATCGGCCTGGCTCGCGGCCGGGATCTGCGCCCCGGCGGCCGTCGCGACGCTGGCCGGGGTCGGCATGACGACGGTGGGCGGGGTGGCGGCGGCAGTACTGCTGCTCGTCGCCTGCGGCACCCTCGGGCGGGTGACCGTGCACCGTTGAGATGACAGGAGGAACCGCAGCTGGACGATCAAGTGACATAGCGTCAGAGAGTGTCAGGAAAAGTGGAGTTGAGCACGTGGAGTTGACGGAGGACGGCGACGCCGCCGGAGCCGTCGGCGGGCGGCTGTTCGTCCCGCTGTACGCCTACCCCGGGACCGAGCCCGAGCTCTGGGCGCAGGTGGTGGCGAACGCCGGGGCGTTGTGCGGGCTGGTCCTCAATCCGCACAGCGGGCCGGGGGGCGCCGTGGAGCCGGAGTTCGCGGCGGCGGCCGAACGGCTGCGCACGGCCGGAGTGCCGCTGTACGGCTATGTGGACACCGGCTACGGCCGTCGGCAGCACCGGGAGGTGGTCGCGGACGTCGAGCGGCACCGGGACTGGTACGACGTGGACGGGGTCTTCTTCGACCAGGTCGGGTCCGCCCCGGAGCTGTTGCCGCACTACCGGCGGCTGGCGGTCGCGGCGCGCTCGCTGGACGCGTCGCGGGTGGCGTTCAACCCCGGGGTCCACCCGCACCCCGGGTTCGCCGAGGTGGCGGACCTGCTGATCACCTTCGAAGGGAGCTGGGAGCAGTACCGGGAACTGCGGGTGCCGGAGTGGACGGCGGGCTTCCCGGCGCGGCGCTTCGGGCATCTGGTGCACGGGACACCGGTCGGCCGATGCGCGGCGGTGTCGGACATGGCACGGCGGCGCCATGCGGCGGTCAGCTATGCCACTCCGGGCAGCGGGCCCAACCCCTGGGGTGTGCTGATGCCGGAGTTGTGCCGTACTCGGCAGATCTCGGGGCAGTGTTGAGTGTTCAGGGGTGGCCGCGCCGAGCCGCGCGGGTGCTCGACCGGTCCGGCCGGGCGGCGCTGCCGCGTGTCCTGCTGGCCTGTGTCCTGCTGCTGGCGGCGACCGCCTGCGGCGGCGGTACGAGCGGTGCCGCCCCCGGCCGCACCGCCTCGGCTGCCGGGGCCGGTGCGTGGGCTGGGTGGCGGCCGGCGGTGGGAACCAGCTGGCAGTGGCAGCTCAGCGGGCCGCTGGACACCCGGGTCGACGCCGCTGTCTACGACGTCGACGGCTTCACCACCAGCACCGCCCAGGTCGCCGCCCTGCACGCCGAGGGGCGGAAGGTGGTCTGCTACATCAGCGTGGGCGCGTACGAGGACTTCCGCCCCGACCGGCAGCGCTTTCCGGCGGTACTGCTGGGCGGGTCCGACGGCTGGCCGGGGGAACGCTGGCTGGACATCCGGCGGCTCGACCTGCTGGAGCCGATCATCGCGGCGCGGTTCGCCATGTGCCGGAGCAAGGGCTTCGACGGGGTCGAGCCGGACAACGTCGACGGCTACGCCAATGCCACCGGATTTCCGTTGACCGCCGCCGACCAGCTCGCCTTCAACCGGATGGTGGCCCGGCTCGCGCACCAGCGGGGCCTGGCCGTGGCGCTGAAGAACGACCTCGACCAGGTGCCGCAGCTGGTCGGGGACTTCGATTTCGCCGTCGACGAACAGTGTGCGGAATACCAGGAGTGCGACGAACTGGTGCCCTTCATCGCGGCCGGAAAGGCCGTATTGGAAGCCGAGTACAACCTCCCCCGCCCGGCTTTCTGCGGTGCCGCCCGGCGGCTGCGGTTCAGTGCGATGCTCAAGCATCTCTCACTCGACGCCTGGCGTCAGGCATGCTGAGGGGGAGACCCGGTCGGCGTGCCCCCGGAGCGGCCGTGCGAGGCGGCTGTTCTGTGCCGTCGGGGAGAATTCTCATGTCCGATTTGTACAAAGGTGACGGTACTGACCACCCCACTCGCAAGGGTGATGCCAATGGTTAGTGTTGACAGGCCTCCCGGCCCGCTCGCTTCCTCGCATACGATGGCGACGCGGTGGTGTGTCTCCATCGCCACTGCACCGATCGCCCAGTGCCAGCCCAGGCAAGGAGCCAGCCCACGTGTCCGTCTTCGACAAGGTCCTGCGCGTAGGCGAAGGAAAGATCCTTCGTAAGCTGAACCGCATTGCCGCCCAGGTCAACTCAATCGAAGAGGACTTCGTCAATCTGACGGACGAGCAGCTGCGCGCGCTCACCGACGAGTACCGGGAGCGCCTCGCGGACGGTGAGTCCCTGGACGACATCCTCCCCGAGGCTTTCGCGACCGTTCGCGAGGCAGCGAAGCGCACGCTCGGCCAGCGTCACTACGACGTCCAGATCATGGGCGGCGCGGCCCTGCATCACGGGTACGTCGCCGAGATGCGCACCGGTGAGGGCAAGACCCTCGTCGGCACGCTCCCCGCGTACCTGAACGCCCTGTCCGGCAAGGGCGTGCACCTGATCACGGTCAACGACTACCTGGCCGAGCGCGACTCGGAGTGGATGGGCCGGGTGCACCGCTTCCTCGGCCTTGAGGTCGGCGTGATCCTCGCCAACATGAGCCCGGCCGAGCGGCGCAAGCAGTACTCCTGCGACATCACCTACGGCACCAACAACGAGTTCGGCTTCGACTACCTGCGCGACAACATGGCCTGGTCGCAGGAGGAGCTGGTGCAGCGCGGGCACAACTTCGCGATCGTGGACGAGGTCGACTCGATCCTGATCGACGAGGCCCGTACGCCGTTGATCATCTCCGGTCCGGCGGACCAGGCCACCAAGTGGTACGGCGACTTCGCCAAGCTGGTCAAGCGGCTGAAGATCGACGTCGACTACGAGGTGGACGAGAAGAAGCGCACCGTCGGCGTGCTGGAGTCGGGGGTCACCCGGGTCGAGGACTACCTGGGCATCGACAACCTCTACGAGTCGGCGAACACCCCGCTTGTGGGCTTCCTGAACAACGCCATCAAGGCGAAGGAGCTCTACAAGAAGGACAAGGACTACGTCGTGATGGAGGGCGAGGTCCTCATCGTCGACGAGCACACCGGCCGCATCCTGGCCGGGCGCCGCTACAACGAGGGCATGCACCAGGCGATCGAGGCGAAGGAGGGGGTGGAGGTCCAGAACGAGAACCAGACCCTGGCCACCATCACCCTGCAGAACTTCTTCCGCCTGTACGACAAGCTCTCCGGGATGACCGGTACCGCGCAGACCGAGGCGGCGGAGTTCCACCAGATCTACAAGCTCGGCGTGGTGCCGATCCCGACCAACCGGGTGCCCGCGCGAGTCGACCAGCCGGACCTGATCTACAAGTCCGAGCCCGCCAAGTTCGCGGCCGTGGTCGAGGACATCGCCGAGAAGCACGAGAAGGGCCAGCCGATCCTGGTCGGCACGGTCAGCGTCGAGAAGTCCGAGTACCTGGCGCAGGAGCTGCGCAAGCGCGGCATCCAGCACGAGGTGCTGAACGCCAAGCACCACGAGCGCGAAGCGCAGGTCGTCGCCCAGGCCGGGCGTAAGGGCGCGGTCACCGTCGCCACCAACATGGCCGGTCGAGGCACCGACATCATGCTCGGCGGCAACCCGGAGCACCTGGCCTCGGCCGAGCTCGCGCAGCGCGGCCTGTCCCCGGTGGACACCCCGGAGGAGTACGAGGCCGCCTGGCCGGAGGCGCTGGAGAAGGCCAAGACCGCGGTCAAGGCCGAGCAGGAGGAGGTCCAGGCGCTGGGCGGCCTCTACGTCCTCGGCACCGAACGGCACGAGTCCCGCCGCATCGACAACCAGCTGCGCGGCCGTTCCGGCCGTCAGGGCGACCCGGGCGAGTCCCGCTTCTACCTGTCGCTGGGTGACGACCTGATGCGCCTGTTCAAGGCCGGGATGGTCGAGCGGGTGCTGTCGATGGCGAACGTCCCGGAGGACGTCCCGATCGAGTCCAAGATGGTGACCCGCGCCATCGCCTCCGCGCAGACCCAGGTCGAGCAGCAGAACTTCGAGATCCGCAAGAACGTCCTCAAGTACGACGAGGTGCTGAACCGCCAGCGCGAGGTCATCTACGGCGAGCGCCGCCGGGTGCTTGAGGGTGAGGATCTGCGCGAGCAGATCGACCACTTCATGGACGACACGGTCGACGCCTATGTCAAGAACGCCACGGCAGAAGGCTTCGCCGAGGAGTGGGACTTCGACAAGCTGTGGACCGCGCTGGGCCAGCTCTACCCGATCAGCGTGACCGTGGAGGAGCTGGAGGAGGAGAACGGCGACCGCGCCGGGATCACCGCCGACCTGCTGGCCGAGGCCGTCAAGGAGGACCTGCACGCCAAGTACGTCGAGCGCGAGCAGCAGCTCGGCGAGCCGGTGATGCGGGAGCTGGAGCGGCGGGTCGTGCTCTCGGTGCTGGACCGCCGCTGGCGCGAGCACCTCTACGAGATGGACTACCTCCAGGAGGGCATCGGCATGCGGGCGCTGGCCCAGCGTGACCCCCTGGTCGAGTACCAGCGCGAGGGCTTCGACATGTTCTCGGCGATGATGGAGGGCATCAAGGAGGAGTCCGTCGGCTACCTGTTCAACCTGGAGGTCCAGGTCGAGCAGCAGGTCGAGGACGTCCCGGTGGCCTCGGTCGAGGCCGTGGACCTGGACAAGCCCGCCGACGCGGTCGAGGGCGCGGCCCGCCCGGAGATCCGCGCCAAGGGCCTGGAGGCCCCGGCCCGCCCGGACCGGCTGCACTACACGGCCCCGTCGGTGGACGGCGAGGGCGGCGTGATCGAGGGCGACTTCCTCAACGACGAGGCCGACGAGGACGAGGTCACGGAGACCCGCGCGGACCGCCGCAAGAGCGCGAAGGGCCGTCGCCGCAAGAAGTAGTCGCCGCGAGCAGGCGCGGCGAAGGCCGCACCAACGGCAGTGACATGGCGGTTCACCACCTGGTTTCCAGGGCGGTGAACCGCCATGTGCCGTTCGGGTGGCGCGGGGCGCGGCGCCACTCCAGCCGGAACGCCAGCATCTCCAGCCGCTCGCCGATCCGGACCGACGCGGTCACCTCCAGCACCCCCGGCGCCGGGGAGTCGTCGAAGACCTTCCAGAGCACCGGCTGCGAGCCGTTCGGGCCGAGCAGGCAGCGGCGCTGGACGAGGGTCCGCACGTCGTCGTGCACCGCCTCGGTGGCGAGCGCGGTCAGCTGTTCGCAGACCCGGTGCCCGCTGAGGACCTCCAGCAGCCGCTGGGCGTAGCGGCCGGCCAGCAGGTTGTCGCCGGTCCGGGTCGGCGTCGGGTCGCGGTGCCGCAGGCGGCCCCCGCCCACCCCGTGCACCCGCCCCAGCCTGACCGCGCCCGGGGACGGCAGCTGCGCCGGTGCCGGTACGGCGGCCGGGACCTGCCCCGGGACCTGCCCCGGTGCTTGGTCCGCCGCCGGGACCTGCGTCGGGTTCGGGTGCGGGTGCGGGTGCAGGCGTCGGACGGTCGGCTGGAGTTCGGTCTCGATCATGGTGGCAACCCCCTGTCGTCGAAGCGGTGCGCTGTGTGAGCACAGTGGTACCGGCTGCCACTGACAGCGACAAGAAGCGCCCGGCCCGCCGAGGTCACCCTGCGAAGTTCACTTATCCGAGTGAAAAAGGGCATATGACCTGCGGAAACGCGCGAAGCGCGGGGCTCTGGGCGTTCACTGCGCGCGATCGGGAGCCATCCGATCGGTGACTCCCCGGAGCCGTTCGGGTGATCTGCTGCCCTCGGGAGCGGGACGCCTATGCTGGGCGCAGGAGCCCAGGCTCCGGACCCCAGGCCAGCCCACCCGACCACCCGGAGCGCCCCGATGCGCGTGTACGTGCCGACCACCCTGAACGCCCTCGCGCTGGCGCACGCCGAGGGGCCCCTCGGCGTGGCCCCGCTGCGCGCCTACGCGGTCACCCCCGCCCTGCGGGAGTGGTATCTCAGCGACGACATCGAGGAGTTGGAGTACGCCGCGCTGGTACGCGCGGCCCAGTCCTCGCTGCGGCTGCTCGCCGAGGACGCCAAGGCCCCGCGCCGCCGGGTGGTGGTCGCCCTGGACGTGCCGGACCGCGCGGTCCAGCTGCGGGTGGACGCCGAGCACGAGCACTCGGCCGAGCTCGGCGCGGTGACGCTGACCGAGCCGCTGCTGCTGGCCAAGGCCGCCGCGGTGCACGCCGACGCGGACGAGGCCGGGGTGCGCGAGGACGTCGCCGCCGCGGCCGAGGCGGTGGCCGCCGCCGACGGCGGGGACGAGGACGCCCGCTTCACCGTGGACGGCGCCGAGGACCACGAACTGCTCTGGTACGCGGTCCAGGAGATCCCCGGGCTGTTGTCCTGATCGCACCCCTGGCGCCGCCGCTTGTCAGTGGCACCGGATAGCGTCCGAGCATGCGTGCACACATCGTCTGGGACTGGAACGGCACCCTCTTCGACGACATCGACGCGGTCGTCGCGGCCAGCAACGCGGCGTTCGCCGAGCTCGGCCTCGGCCCGCTCACGGTGGAGCAGTACCGGGAGACCTACCGGGTCCCCGTCATCGACTTCTACGAGCTGCGGATCGGCCGCAGGCCCGCTCCGGACGAGTGGGAGCAGATGGACGCGTGCTTCCACCTGCACTACACCGCCCGGCGGGACAGCTGCGCGCTGACGGTCGGGGCGGAGGGACTGCTCGCGCAGTGGCCCGGCGGCGGCGACCGCTCGCAGTCGCTGCTGTCCATGTACGGGCACGACGAACTCGTTCCGTTCGTGCGCCGGCTCGGTCTGGAGCGGCACTTCCTCCGGATCGACGGCCGCGACGGCACCTCGGGTGTCTCCGGCAAGGCCGAGTACCTGGTCCGGCACCTTGAGGCGCTGGCCGGGGAGGGGGTCGTCCCGGCCGCCACCGTGGTGATCGGCGACGCGCTGGACGACGCCCGGGCCGCCGCGCACGCCGGGGCGCACGCGGTGCTGTTCGCGGGCGGATCGCACACCCGCCGGGAGTTGGAGCGGTTCGGGGTGCCGGTGGCCGACACCCTGGCCGAGGCCGTCGGCTATGCCCAGCGGTTGATAGCGGACTGAGCCGGGTTCGGCCCCGCCCCGGCTGACCCGGCGTCAGCAGCGTCAGTGGCGTCGGCGCCGGCCGGTCGGCGCCCGCGTCGACCCCTACCACCAGCGCGTCCTCGGTACCACCGGACGCACAGGCTCCACATGGACAACTCGTACACAGGGGACCAAAGATCCTGACGCACTGCTCCGATCCGGCCCCTGACAGTGCCCCATACCCCCGTTAGGCTCGGCCTGAAACCTCGTCGATGCGTGGGATTCGCCGGTTCATTCGCTTCCGTTACCGGACATGCGGGAGGATACGGACAGTCTCGGCGGTTCCAGGCAGCAGACGAACACCACCGAGTCACGCAACGGCGCGCGACAGGAGCCAGATAACCATGCAGACCCAGCTGGACGCAGCGAAGGCCGACCTGCTCAGCAAGGCCGCTCAGGGGGAGGCGCTCGGCGAGGGGGCCCTGGCCTCCTATCTCAAGCACTACTACCTGCACACAGCCCCCGAGGACCTGCTCGACCGCGACCCGGCCGACGTCTACGGCGCGGCGGCCTCCCACTACGCACTCGCGCTGAACCGCCCGCAGGGCACCGCCGTGGTCCGGGTGCACACGCCGACCCTGGAAGAGGACGGCTGGTCCTGCGGCCACACCGTGGTCGAGGTCGTCACCGACGACATGCCCTTCCTGGTGGACTCCGTCACCAACGAGCTGACCCGCCTCGGACGCGCCATCCACGTGGTGGTCCACCCGCAGCTGCTGGTCCGCCGTGACATCACCGGCAAGCTGCTGGAGATTCTGGACGCCGACCCGCGCAGCGCCGAGAAGCCCCAGGACGCCCTGCTGGAGTCCTGGATGCACATCGAGATCGACCGGGCGACCGGGCGCGAGGAGCTCACCGCCATCGAGGCCGACCTGCGCCGGGTCCTGGTGGACGTGCGCGAGGTGGTCGAGGACTGGACCAAGATGCGTGACGGCGCGCTGCGCCTCGCCGACGAGCTGCACGCCGCGCCCCCGGCCGAGCTGCCGGGCTCCGAGGTGGAGGAGGCGCAGGAGCTGCTGCGCTGGCTCGCCGACGACCACTTCACCTTCCTCGGCTACCGCGAGTACAACCTGGTCCGCTCCGAGGACGGCGAGGACCTGCTGCGGGCCGTTCCCGGCACCGGCCTCGGGGTGCTGCGCTCCGACCCGCGCGCGGACGCGCACGCCGGTGACACCATGGCCTCCGCCTCCTTCGGTCGCCTGGCCGCCCCGGCCCGGGCCAAGGCCCGCGAGAAGCGGCTGCTGGTGCTGACCAAGGCCAACAGCCGGTCCACCGTGCACCGCCCCTCGTACCTGGACTACGTCGGCGTCAAGAAGTTCGACGCCGAGGGCAACGTCATCGGCGAGCGCCGCTTCCTCGGACTGCTGACCGCCGCCGCGTACACCGAGTCGGTCACCCGGATCCCGGTGGTGCGGGTCAAGGTCGCCCAGGTCGTGGCCGACTCCGGCTTCACCCCGGAGAGCCACGACGCCCGCGACCTGGTGCAGATCCTGGCGACCTACCCCCGGGACGAGCTCTTCCAGACCCCCGCCGACCAGCTGCTGTCGGTCGCGCTGAACGTGCTGTACCTCCAGGAGCGGCGCAAGCTGCGGCTGTTCCTGCGCCAGGACGAGTACGGCCGCTACTTCTCCGCGCTGGTCTACCTGCCGCGCGACCGCTACACCACCGGTGTCCGGCTCCGGCTGATGGACCTGCTGATGCAGGAGCTCGGCGGCAGCGCCATCGAGTACACCGCCTGGAACACCGAGTCGGTGCTCGCCCGGCTGCACTTCCTGGTCCGGGTCCCGGCCGGGAACGAGCTGCCGATGCTCACCGACACCGACGTGGAGCGGCTGGAGGCCAAGCTCGCCGAGGCCGCCCGCTCCTGGGCCGACAACTTCAACGAGGAGCTGGCCCTCGACTACAGCGAGGAGGAGGCCGCCGTGGCCTCCCGCCGCTACGCGGGCGCCTTCCCCGACGGCTACCGCGCCGACTTCGGCCCGGTCCAGGCGGTCGCCGACATGCGCCGACTGGAGTCGCTCACCGGCCCCACCGACTTCCGACTGAACCTGTACCACGTCGACGGCGCGCCCGCCGACGAGAACCGGTTCAAGATCTACTGGGTGGGCGGCTCGGTCTCGCTGAGCGAGGTCCTGCCGGTGCTCCAGCGGCTCGGCGTGGAGGTCCTCGACGAGCACCCGTACGAGCTGCGCCGCGGTGACGGCTCCGTCGCCTGGGTGTACGACTTCGGTCTGCGGATGCGCGACGACAACGCCGAGAGCATCACCGACGACCTCCGCGAGCGCTTCCACGAGGCCTTCGCCGCCACCTGGACCGGCAAGGCCGAGAACGACGGCTTCAACTCGCTGATCCTGCGCGCCGGTCTGAGCTGGCGGCAGGCCGTGGTGCTGCGCTCCTACGCCAAGTACCTGCGCCAGGCCGGGTCCACCTTCTCCCAGGACTACGTGGAGGACGCGCTCACCAACAACGTCCACGCCACCCGGCTGCTGGTGAACCTGTTCGAGGCGCGGCTGTCCCCGGCCCACCGGCAGGGCTCGGACGAGCTCACCGAGGGCATCGTGGAGGAGCTGGACGGCGCGCTCGACCAGGTGGTCAGCCTGGACGAGGACCGCATCCTGCGCTCCTTCCTGTCGCTGATCAAGGCCACCCTGCGGACCAACTTCTTCCAGCGCGACCCGCAGACCGGCGAGCCGCACTCCTACGTGTCGATGAAGTTCGACCCGCAGGCCATCCCGGACCTCCCCGCGCCGCGCCCGGCGTACGAGATCTGGGTCTACTCGCCGCAGGTCGAGGGCGTGCACCTGCGCTTCGGCAAGGTCGCCCGCGGTGGCCTGCGCTGGTCCGACCGCCGCGAGGACTTCCGGACCGAGGTGCTGGGCCTGGTCAAGGCGCAGATGGTGAAGAACACCGTGATCGTGCCGGTCGGCTCCAAGGGCGGCTTCGTCGCCAAGCAGCTGCCCGACCCGGGGGTGGACCGCGCCGCCTGGCTGGCCGAGGGCATCTCGTCCTACAAGACCTTCATCTGCGGTCTGCTGGACATCACCGACAACCTCATCCCCGGCGGCGGCGTGATCCCGCCGAAGGACGTGGTCCGGCACGACGGCGACGACACCTACCTGGTGGTCGCCGCCGACAAGGGCACGGCCACCTTCTCCGACATCGCCAACGAGGTCGCCCAGTCGTACGGCTTCTGGCTCGGCGACGCCTTCGCCTCCGGCGGCTCCGCCGGATACGACCACAAGGGCATGGGCATCACCGCCAAGGGCGCCTGGGAGTCCGTCAAGCGGCACTTCCGCGAGCTCGGCCACGACACCCAGACGGAGGACTTCACCGTCGTCGGCATCGGCGACATGTCCGGTGACGTGTTCGGCAACGGGATGCTGCTCAGCGAGCACATCCGGCTGGTCGCGGCGTTCGACCACCGGCACATCTTCATCGACCCCGCCCCGGACGCGGCGAGCTCCTTCGCCGAGCGCAGGCGGCTGTTCGACCTGCCGCGCAGCTCCTGGGAGGACTACGACAAGGCGCTGATCTCGGCGGGCGGCGGGATCTTCCCGCGCTCCGCGAAGTCCATCAACATCACCGCGCAGATGCGCGGGGTGCTCGGGCTCGACGCCGGGGTCTCCCGGCTGACCCCGGCCGAACTGATGCGGACGATCCTGCTCGCGCCGGTCGACCTGCTGTGGAACGGCGGCATCGGCACCTACGTCAAGGCCACGGCGGAGAACAACGCCGAGGTCGGCGACAAGGCCAACGACGCGATCCGGGTCAACGGCGCCGACCTGCGGGTCAAGGTCCTCGGCGAGGGCGGCAACCTGGGCGCGACCCAGCTCGGCCGGATCGAGTTCGCCACCAGCGGCGGCCCGGTCGGTCCGGACGGCGAGCGCACCGGCGGCGCGGTCAACACCGACGCCATCGACAACTCGGCCGGGGTGGACACCTCGGACCACGAGGTCAACATCAAGATCCTGCTCAACCGGGTCGTCGGCGACGGCGAGATGACGGTCGAGCAGCGCAACGCCCTGCTCGCGGAGATGACCGACGACATCGGCGAGCACGTGCTGCGCAACAACTACGCGCAGAACGTGGCGCTGGCCAATGCCTGCGCCCAGGCACCGAGCATGCTCAACGTCCACGCCCGGATGATGCGCAAGCTGGTCGCCGACGGCCACCTCAACCGGGCGCTGGAGTTCCTGCCGAGCGGCGCGCAGCTGCGCGAGCGGGCGGCGGCGGGCCGGGGGCTGACCCAGCCGGAGATGGCGGTGCTGCTCGCCTACACCAAGATCACCCTCTCCGACGAGATCCTGGCGTCCGACCTGCCCGACGACCCGTACCTGCGCGGCAAGCTGCACCGGTACTTCCCGGAGCAGTTGCAGCAGCGCTTCGGCGCGCAGATCGACGCCCACGCGCTGCACCGCGAGATCATCACCACCGTGCTGGTCAACGAGACCATCAACCGGGGCGGTTGCACCTTCGCCTTCCGGCTGAAGGAGGAGACCGGCGCGACGTACGAGGAGATCGTGCGCTCGCACACCGCGGCCCGGGCGATCTTCGACCTCAAGGGCATGTGGGCCGCGATCGAGGGTCTGGACAACGCCGTTCCGGCCGCGCTGCAGACCCGGATGCGGCTGCACAGCCGCCGTCTGGTCGAGCGCGCCACCCGCTGGCTGCTCAACAACCGCCGTCAGCCGCTGGACATCGCCGGGACCATCGAGGTGTTCCGCGAGCGCTGCAACCAGGTCTGGGACATGCTTCCGGACGTGCTGCGCGGCGCCGACCGCGAGTGGTTCGACGGCGTGTACGCGGAGCTGGCCTCGGCCGGGGTGCCGGTCCAACTGGCGGTGCGGATGGCCGGGTTGTCCTCGGTCTTCCCGACGCTGGACATCGTCGAGGTCGCCGACCGCACCGAGCAGGACGTGCGGGCCGTCGCCGAGGTGTACTACGACCTGGGCGACCGGCTGCAGATCACCGACCTGCTGGACCGCATCATCGAGCTGCCGCGGCAGGACCGCTGGCAGTCGATGGCGCGCGCGGCGATCCGCGAGGACCTGTTCGCGGCGCACGCCGTGCTCACCATGGACCTGCTCGGCCACGGCGGTCCCGGGGCGGACCCGGTGCGGCGGTTCGAGGCCTGGGCCGAGGACAACGCGACGCTGGTCAACCGGGCCAAGGCCACGCTCGACGACATAAGGGGTGCGGAGTCCTTCGACCTGGCGAACCTCAGCGTCGCCATGCGGGTGATCCGCACCCTGCTGCGGACCGGATCGATGCGCTGACCGCGTAGTCCGCGCCGGATGCGCCGGGCACACCGGGCATATCGGGCACACCGTTGGGCCGCTCCCGCTCCCGGGGGTGGCCCAACGGCTTCAGCGCCGGGGCTGGTTCAGCGGAACTCCCCGGAAGGTACTCAGGGCAGGCGGCGGCCGGTCGCCGCGTCGAACAGGTGGACCCGGTCCAGGTCGGCGCCGACCACGAAGCTCTCGCCGAGCAGCGGCACCGGACCGCTGGTCCGCCGGATCACCAGGTCGGCGGTCCCGCCCGGGACCTCGGTCCTGGCGTGCACCAGGTACTCCCGCCCGGAGTCCTTGACCAGCACCGCGGTCGCCCGGATGCCGCCCGCGCCGTGGCCGATCAGCAGGTCGTCCGGGCGCAGTCCGACCAGGATCCGGTCGCTGCTGAGCGCCGCGAGCCGGTCCGGTCCGACCGGCAGCAGCAGGTCACCGATCCGCGCGCGGCCGTCGCTGACCACCGCCGGGACCAGGTTCATCGGCGGTGAGCCGACGAACTCGGCGACCGCGACCGTGCCCGGCTCCTCGAACACCTGGTGCGGGGTGCCGACCTGGTGCAGCACGCCCCGGTCCAGCACCGCGATCCGGTCGGCTATCGCCCAGGCGTCGGTGGAACTGCAGGTGGCGTAGAGCAGGGTGATCCCGGCCTCCCGTTGCAGCGAGGCGATCGGAGCGCGGTCGCGGGGCAGCAGCGGCACCGAGGTCCCGGCCATGGGCTCGTCCAGGCAGATCACCCGGGGCCGGGGGGCCATCGCCCGGGCCATGATCGCGCGCTGCCGCAGGCCGACCGGCAGTGCCTCGGGCCGGGCGCCGAGGTGCTGGTCCAGGCCGCACAGTTCGGCCAGTTGGGCCACCCGGCTGCTGACCGCCCGGGCCGAGGCGCGGCGCATGGTGAGCGGGAAGGCGATGTTCTCGGCCACGGTCAGGTGCGGGATCAGCGAGAAGCCCTGGGCCAGCAGGGAGACCCCGCGCTTGTCCGGGGCGACCCGGGCCAGATCCTGGCCGTCGATCAGGATCCGGCCCCGGTTCAGTGGTTCGAGTCCGGCCAGCATCCGCAGCAGGGTGGACTTGCCGCTGCCGGAGGGGCCGCTGAGCACCATCAGCTCGCCGTCGCGGACGTCGAGGCGGACGTCGGTGACGGCGGGTCGCCAACTGCCCCGGAACACGCGGGTGGCATCGATGAACCGAATCTCGGCCACCTGCGCGCTCCTCCTGGCTGCTGGCGTCCTGTCCCGGCCGGGCCGCCGCGGGCCCCGGCCGGCGTCCCCCGACCGGCGTCCCCCGTGCGTCAAGTATGGCTGATTGCCTGGCCGGATCCGCCTGGTGGGATCCGGCCGGGCGGGTGCCTCAGCCCTTCATCGATCCGGCCATCAGTCCCTGGACGAAGTAGCGCTGGAAGGAGAAGAACACGATCAGCGGGATCACCAGCGACAGGAAGGCGCCGGGCGCCAGGATGTCGATGTTGCTGCCGAACTGCCGCATCTGTCCCTGCAGTTCCACGGTGAGCGGCTGGGTGCTGGTGTCCGAGAAGACCAGCGCGACCAGCATGTCGTTCCAGACCCAGAGGAACTGGAAGATCGCCAGCGAGGCGATGGCGGGCATCCCCAGCGGGACCACCACCTTGCGGAAGATCACCCACTCGGTGCCGCCCTCCATCCGCGCGGCCTCCAGCAGCTCCCGCGGGATGCCCGCGAAGAAGTTGCGCAGCAGGAAGATCGCGAACGGCAGCCCGAAGCCGATGTGGAACAGCACCACCCCGGGGATCGAGCCGAACAGGTGGGTGTACTTGTACATCTTCGCCACCGGGATCAGCGCCACCTGGACCGGGACCACCAGCAGCCCGATCACCGCGACGAACAGCCAGTCCCGGCCGCGGAAGTCGATCCAGGCGAAGGCGTAGGCGGCGAGCGAGGCCAGCACCACCACCCCGACCGTGGCCGGTACGGTGATCAGCACGGTGTTCCACAGCGACTGCATCATGCCCTGGTCGTGGAACAGGTTGACGTAGTCGCTCAGGGTCAGCTGCGAGGGGTGGGTGAACGCGGTCCACCAGCCGCTGCCGCTGATGTCGACCGGGGTGCGCAGCGAGGAGACGAACAGGCCCAGGGTGGGGACCAGCCAGAGCACGCCGACCAGCAGCAGTAAGGCCTGGACCACCCCGCCGGCCAGCCGCGAGGCCAGCCGGGCGGCCAGCGGCGGGCGCCCGTCGCCGGTGGGCTTGGCGACTCGGAGCAGGCTCATGATTCCCGCCGTTCTCTGCGGATCCGCCGGATGTTGACGTACATCGCCGGGAGCACCAGCAGGTAGAGGAAGACGCCGATGGCGCTGCCGAGGCCCTGGTTCTGGGCGCCGCCGAAGGAGACGCTCCACATCTGCACCGCCAGCACGTTGGCGGTGGACAGGGTGGAGCCCGGGGCGATGATGTAGACCAGGTCGAAGATCTTCAGCACGTTGATGGCCAGGGTCACCAGCACCACCAGCAGCACCGGCGCCAGCAGCGGGATGGTGATCTTCCGGAAGATCTGGAAGTCGGAGGCGCCGTCCACCTTCGCCGCCTCCTGGAGCTCCCGGGGGATCCCGCTCAGCCCGGCGGCGATCAGCACCATGGCGAAGCCCGCCCAGATCCACAGGTAGGCGACGATGATCGACGGGGTGACCAGGTCCGGGCCGAGCCAGGAGAGACCGGCGTAGGGCTGGCTGAAGTCCGAGGCGGGCAGCGCCAGGTGGTAGGCGGTGCCGGGGCTGAGCCCGCGCAGGGCGAAGGTGCCGTCGGTCCCGGCGGTGGCGTGGGCGACCACGGTGCGGCCGTCCAGCGCGTCCACGGTGATGCCGGGGGTGCCCTTCTTGCCCGGGTCGATCCGCCCGGGGGTGCCGCCCCCGCCGTAGACCAGGTCGAGCCAGACGGTGCCGGTGATCTCACCCGGGACGGGTTTCGCGGCGACGGCCTGGGCGGCGGCCTTGGGCAGCTTCAGCACCGAGTAGCCGGTGAGCGGGACGGTGACCGTGGAACCGGCGGTGTAGCTGCCGGGGCTGGTGTATCCGGCCTGCTCGGAGCGGTAGCCGAGGGTGTCCCTGGGCTGGGCGTCGGGGTAGTGGGAGGCGGGGGCGAAGGCGTCGTGCACGCCGACCACGACCGCGTTGGCGACGCCGATGTTCGGGTCCGCCTGGTAGACCAGCTCGAAGATCACTCCGGCGGCCAGGAAGGAGATGGCCATCGGCATGAAGATCACGATCTTGAACGCGGTCGCCCACTTCACCCGCTCCGACAGCACCGCGAACACCAGACCCAGGGCGCAGGCCAGGGTCGGCGCGGTGACCAGCCAGATCACGTTGTTCTTGAGCGCGGTCAGGGTGGCCGGGTCGGTGAAGATGGAGACGTAGTTGTGCAGGCCGACGAAGCTGCTGCCGTCGGCGTTGCGCAGGCTCAGCCAGATCGAGAACAGGATCGGCCAGCCGATGATCGCCAGCAGGATCAGCACCGCCGGGGTGAGGAAGCCGAACCGGACCCGCAGCGGGATGTGCAGTGCGCCCTGGCTGCTGGGGTGGTGCGGGCGGCCTCGTCGGTGGCGGGCGACGGGCGCGGACTGTCCCCCGGGGAGCGGCGGGTCTGGTGACTCGCCGGACCCCGGGGCCGCGGCTGCGGGGGTTTCCATGGGTGTCAGAGCCTCCGGCTGTAGGTGCCTGGCGGGGTGGTCGGCGCGGGGGCGGGGGCTCAGGACCACCGCACCTTGGCCGCGTCCGCCTCCAGCTGCGCGGCGGTGCCCTGGACGTCCGCGGGGTTCTTCAGGAAGGCCTGCATGTCCTTCCAGTAGCCGGCGCCCACGGTGCCGCCGAAGGCCGCCGGGGACAGGTCGTCGAGACTGAAGTCGACGTTGGTCCCGGCGCTGATCAGCATCTGGGCTTCCTGCTGGGTGGTGGCGTCCGGGTAGTCCGAGACCGGTACCAGCCTGTTCGGCGTCAGATAGCCGCCCTCGTGCGCCCAGATGGCGTCGGCGGCGGGGGAGGCCAGGAACTGGATCAGCTCCATGGTGGCGGCGTTGCTGTTCAGCGCCGTCGCCATGTCCCCGGCGACCTGGACGAAGTTCGAGCTGCCGCCGGTGGCCGGTCCGGGGAAGGGGAAGAACTTGGCGCCGGTACCGATCTTGGCGGTGGTGGTGCTGGTGATCTGGGTGGCGGAGAAGTCGCCCTCGAACACCATCGCGGCCTTCGGCGGGGTGGTGAAGGTCTGCGTCACCGAGTTGTTGAACGAGGTCTGGAGCGCCCCGGAGTCGCCCCCGGCGATGAACTTCTGATTGCCCAGCAGCTGGCCGAAGGTGGTCAGTGCCTTGATCACGGACGGGTCGGTCCAGTGGATCTGGTGGTGCGCCAGCTTGTTGTACATCGCCGGGCCGGCTTCGCTGAGGTAGATGTTCTGGAACCAGTCGGCCAGGGTCCAGCCGTCCGAGCCGCCGATGGAGACCGGGGTGATCCCGGCGTCGGACAGGGTCTGGCAGTCGGCCAGGAACTGGGTCCAGTTGGTCGGCGGGGTGATCCCGGCCTGGCTGAACTGGGCGGTGTTGTACCAGAACGTGGTCTTGTTGGACGCCTTGTAGACGACCGAGTAGAGCTTGCCGTCCACGGTGCCCATGGACTCCCAGCCGGGGCCGTAGTCGGCGGCCACCTCCTGCTGGATGGCCGGGGTGAGCGGCTTGAGGGCGCCCTGCTGGGCCAGGGTGTTGATCAGCCCCGGCTCCGGCAGCAGCGCGACGTCCGGCGGCGAACCACCGGCGATCTTGGTCTGCAGTACCGTGCCGGTGTTGGAGCCGCCGGACTGGTAGGCGACGCTGGCGCCGGTCAGCGAGTCGAAGCGGTTCAGCACGGCCTGGAAGTCGGCCTGTTCGGCGCCGGTCCACTCGGCGAGGACGGTCAGGTGCTGGCCCTTGAGCGAGGGCAGCGCCGCCGCGTTGGCGCCGCTGGACGAGGCCGCCGGGGCGGAGGCGGTGCCGGAGCCGCTGCCGCCGCCGGAGCTGGAGCAGGCGGCGAGAAGGAGGGCGGCGGTCGCCGCGAGCGCTGTTCCGGCGATCCTTGATCTTTTGTGCGCAGTCACGATGGGCCCCTTCGATGGACTGTCGGCGGACTCTCGGGATCGGGCCGCGAAGCTTGCCGCGTTTTTCGAAAGCTAACGACGACGAAATGGGCCGTCAATAACGCTGGCATTTCGAAGTAAATGAACAAATTCCATCGAACTAATAGCCCGTCCACCGGGCCCATTTGTTCGGTACTTGACTAATAGCGCCACCGGATTGATTCTGTCGGACATGGCCACGCTTCCCCGGGACTCCCGCTCCGAGCGCACCAGGCAGAACGTGGTCCGGCTGCTCCGCGAACGCGGGACGCTCAGCCGGGCCGATATCGCCCGAGCCACTGGAATGTCCCGCTCCACCATTTCCGGCCTGATCAGCGAGCTGGTGGCGGACGACATCGTGATGGAGCTCGGCACCAAACTGCCGCCGGTCGGCGGCCGGGCCGGGCGGCCGGCGGCCGCGGTCATGCTGAATCCGGCCACCGGTGAGGCCATCGGCGTGGATTTCGGCCACCGGCATGTCCACGTGATCATCGCGGACGTCGCGCACGAGGTGCGGATAGCCAGGTCGGCCGAACTGCCGCCGCGCTACGAACCGCAGCAGGGGCTGCACGCCGCCGCCGGACTGGTGCAGTCGGCGATGGACGAGATCGGCACCAGGCGCTCGCGGATCCTCGGCGTCGGCGTCAGCCTGCCCTGCACCGTCGACCGCCGCACCGGCCTTCCGGCCGCCCGGCGCTACTCCCCGTGGTCCGGGGTGCCGGTCGCGGCGGAGCTCGGCGAGCGGTTACGGATGCCGGTGCTGGTGGACAGCGACGCCAACCTCGGCGCGCTGGCCGAGCGCCAGTGGGGCGCCGGACGGGACCACGAGGATCTCGTCTACCTCAAGCTGCACGCGGGGGTGAGTGCCGCCTTCATCAGCAACGGGAAGCTGGTCCGGGGCGTGGCCGGGACCGCCGGGGAGATCAGCCACCTGGTGATGGACCCGGGCGGCCAGCTCTGCCGCTGCGGTCGGCGCGGCTGCCTGGAGTCGTACATCGGCCTGCCCGCGGTGATGCGCGGCCTGGAGCACGGGTACGGCGACCGGGTGAGCCTGCGGAACGTGATCACCATGGCCTGGCAGGGCGACCGGGGCTGCCAGCGGGCCCTGGCCGAGGCCGGGGCGATGGCCGGGCGGGTCGCCGGGATGCTCTGCGGCCTGCTGAACCCGGAGCGCGTGATCGTCGGCGGCGCGCTGGCGGCGGCGGGCGAGCTGGTACTCGGCCCGCTGCGGGAGGCGGTCGCCGCGGCCGACCCGGACGCGCCGCCGGGCAGCCCCCCGGCGGGCACCACCGTCACCGCCGCCGCGCTCGGCCCGCAGGCCTGCGCGCTGGGCGCGGTGGCGCTGGTCCTCGGCCAGACCGGCGAGCCGCTGCCGGTCGCCGAGTAGGCCGCCCGCGCCCGGCCCCGCGAGCCCGGCCCCGCGGTGACCCAGAGCGGCGGCCCCAAGCGGCGGCCCAAAGCAGCGGCCCCGAGCGGCGGCCCAGAGCAGCGGCCCCGAGCAGCGGCCCCGAGTGGTGGCCCAGAGCGGCGGCCCCAAGCAGCGGCCCAGAGCGGAGACCCGGGGCAGCGCGTGCTCAGAGCAGCGGGGCCGGGGGCGCGGCGTCCAGGGTCGCGGCGGCCCGTTGCAGCGCGCTCGCCAGCAGGGCCAGGTCGGTCGGCCCGTTGCCGAGCTCGCGGACCGGACGCCGGGCCGGGGGATCGCCCATGGCCGACCAGTCGAGCGGGGCCACTGTCGGCCGCAGCGTGGCGGTACGCGGGATCCGCCCGCTGATCCGCGCGCCCTGGAAGCCGGTCACCCGCCCGTCGGCGTAGCGGACATAGCCACGCCCCGGATGCTCCTCGGTGACCCCGGCGGCGTCCTCGACGTGGATCAGCAGCGCGGACAGGCGCGGGTCGTCCACCCGCAGCGCCACCCGCAGCTGCGCCGCCTCGTCCAGCTCGCTGCCGCTGCTGCGGTCCGGATGGGCGGTGCTCACCGCCAGATGCACGCCCAGCCGCGGGCCGCGCACCGCCACCGCGTCCAACGCGGCGGCCAGGGCTGCGCGTTCGCGCCCCGGGAGCAGCAGCTCGTCATGGTCGTCGACGACCACCAGCAGCCGTGCGGGCGGCGCGGTGTCCACCGCGAGCTGCCCGCTGCCGGGCTGTTGGCCCGGGTAGTCGTGCGGGACGCGGCGCTGCTGGGGCGCCAGCCGGGAGAGCGCGCCCTCGGCGTGCCAGGAGGTGAACGAGCGCCCCTGCAGCAGCATGTCGCGCCGGTCCAGCTCGGCTGTCAGCGCATGCGCGGCATGCAGCAGCCGCAGCTCGTCCGAACCGTCGACATGGCCGGTGACCTGCG
Organism: Streptacidiphilus sp. P02-A3a; assembly: GCF_014084105.1. Classification (GTDB taxonomy): domain Bacteria; phylum Actinomycetota; class Actinomycetes; order Streptomycetales; family Streptomycetaceae; genus Streptacidiphilus. The sequence goes on from NZ_CP048289.1 coordinate 1,360,760, forward strand.
GCAGCTCCAGACAGGGGAGCAGCCCTCGGGCCTGGTCCTGCGGCGGACGGCCCTCGATCAGCAGTACCCCGAGCTGGTCCGGCCGTTCGGCCACCGAGAGCGAGGCGAGCAGAGTGCGCAGCAGCTCGGTGCGGCCGGAGCCGGGGGCGCCGCCGACCAGCAGGTGGCCGGTCAGGTCGAAGCCGCAGGCGCCGTCCCGGTCCGCGCCGACCAGGGCGGCGGGCAGTGCGCCGGAGGTCACCTGCAGGTCGGTCCAGCGGCTGGAGATCTGGGCCGGGGTGACCACGTCGAGCCCGAGCAGGTCGAGCAGCCGGGGGGCGTTCGGCAGTGCGCCCCGGCCCGCGCGGTGCCCGCTGTCGGCCTCGCGCAGCGGGGCGAGGGCCCGGGCCAGCCCCTCGGACCAGGCGGTGGAGACCGCGTCCAGGGCGACGCCCTCGATCAGCTCCCGCGCCGGGTGCGCCCGGTGGTGGCCGCCGGAGGCGGACGGGTGCGGCGAGGCGACCGGACGCTCCAGCGTCAGCAGGGTGGCGACCTCGCCGGTGATCGCGGCGGTCGCGCCGCAGCCGCGCGGCAGCAGGTCCGGGTGCTCGGCCAGGCAGATGGTGTGCACGCCGGTGGCCGGGCCCTCGGCCAGTATCCGGGCCAGGGCCTCCCGGGCGGCGGGGCTGCCCGGGTCGCCGTCGACCAGCAGCACGGTGGCGCCGCCCGCGCGCGGCACCGGCCGGTCCAGCTCGGCCAGCCGGGCCAGGGCCTGCTCCGGGTCGAGCGCGGTGAGCAGTCGGCAGGGCTGCCCCCGGTTCGGCCGCAGCTGCGGCAGCCAGTACATCCAGGACCAGTCCGCGCCGCGCTCCCGCGCCGGGCGTCCCGGGTCGGCCGAGACCAGGACCAGCTCCAGCGCGCTGGGGCCGTGCAGTACCGCGAGCTGGGCGAGCAGGACCCGGGCCAGGCCGGTCAGCCGGTGCCGCGGACCGCTCAGGCCGAGGCTGCCCACGGAGCGCAGGTCCAGCACCACCGGACCGGCCGGGCGCTCGCCGGAACCGAGGCGCAGCACCAGGGTGTCGGGGTGGTCCAGGCCGCGCTCCCACAGCCGCGGGCCCGGGCCCAGCGCGGTGAGCAGCAGCTCGGCCGGGTCCGGCCAGCGAGTGGAGCGCACGGCCGGGGTGAGCGCCGGGAGGCGTACGCCGGTGGCCGGGGTGGGCACCGAGTCGCCGAGGGCCGGCGGCGGCTGGTCGCCGGGCCCGTCGGGGCGGGCGGAGCGGCCGCGCAGCGTCAGCAGGCCGCGTGCCCGGGAGGAGAGCGGGCGCGCGGCGGGCTCGGGCGCGCCGCCCGCGCCGGTGCCGGTCGCGGTGCGGCCCCGGGGGCCGCCGGCCGGGGCCGCCGCCGGGCGGGGCACCAGCTGCACCTGGCCCTGGCCGTCCGGGATCAGGTCGGTCCGGTCGAAGTGGCCGGGGGCGATCCGGATCACCGTCTCGCCGAGGCCGATCAGCGCCCCCGGCGGCACCGGGCGCGGTTCCGCGCCGACCGGGCGGCCGTCCAGGGTGGTGCCGTTGGTGGAGCCGCTGTCGGCCACGTTGACCCGGCCGTCGGCGGAGACGTCGAGCACCAGGTGGAACCGGGAGACGTCGGGGTCGTCCACCGGGACGTCGGCGCCGGAGGAGCGGCCGACCCGGACCAGCCCGGCCCGCAGCAGGTGGATGCCGCCCGCGTCGGGGCCGCCGACCACCCGCAGCTCGGCGGGGGAGTCGGTGAGCGGGATCGGCACGTGGTCCGGATCGGGCTCGTCCAGCCGCAGCAGCGCGCCGTCGACCAGCGGCGGGTGGCCGAGCACCGCGCGCTCGTCGAGCCGCTGGTCGCCGACGAAGAGCTGGACCTGGGTCGCGGCGCGGCCGGTGCGCGCGCCCGGGCGGGCGCCGACCGCGCCCGCCAGCGCGCCCGCGACCGCCCCGAGCTGCGTTCCCGCCGGTGCGGTCACCAGCACGTCCACGGCCTGCGCGGACGCCGGTGCGGCCGCCCGTTCCCGGCCATGCGTCGGGAACGGCGGTCCCCCCTCGTGGGGGCCGCACACGCTCAGCCGGATCTGCATGGTGGTCCGCCCCTTCCGCCCAGCCAACTCCCGGACCTGGTGTCGCCCACCCGCGCTCAGGCACAACGGATCACCCCCGTACGCGGGGTGGGCGCAACGGTGCTGAAGGCATCCTCCCATCCGCCACCGACAACGCGCCCACGGCACCCGATGCAGTGATCTTGGGAACTTACCTTCCGGTGGCCGCGTCCACCGGGTGTAGGCATGTGGTGGCCGCGCCGCGCACCGGGCTCGCGGTCGGGGAGGCCGCGCGGTTCGAACGCCATTAGAGTTGCCGAACACGCAGACAGGAACACGCAGACAGCTGGAGCGGGGCCGGGGGGACCGGTACCCAACGGCGCAATGCATGACGAGGAGCCCACGGGTGCGTCCGGTTGGCAGTAAGTACCTGCTGGAGGAGCCGCTCGGGCGCGGCGCCACCGGGACGGTCTGGCGCGCCCGGGTCCGGAACGAGACCGGGCAACCGGGGGAGCAGACCGTCGCCATCAAGGTCCTCAAGGAGGAGCTGGCGACCGACCCCGACATCGTGATGCGCTTCCTGCGCGAGCGCTCGGCGCTGCTGCGGCTGGTGCACCCCAACATCGTCCGGGTCCGCGACCTGGTGGTCGAGGGCGAGGTGCTGGCCCTGGTGATGGACCTGGTCGACGGCCCCGACCTGCACCGCTACCTGGCCGACCAGGGCCCGCTGAGCCCGGTGGCGGGAGCGCTGCTGATGGCGCAGGTGGCCGACGCGCTCGCGGCCAGCCACGTCGACGGCATCGTGCACCGCGACCTGAAGCCGGCCAACGTGCTGCTGGCCACCCGGGCCCAGGCCGACGGCGCCGAGCAGATGCACCCGCTGCTGACCGACTTCGGCATCGCCCGACTGGCCGACTCGCCCGGCATCACCCGCACCCACGAGTTCGTCGGCACCCCCGCCTACGTCGCCCCGGAGTCCGCCGAGGGCCGCGAGCAGACGGCGGCGGTGGACGTCTACGGCGCCGGCATCATGCTGTACGAGCTGGTCACCGGTCGGCCGCCGTTCCACGGCGACGGACCGTTGCAGATCCTCCAGGCGCACCTGTCGCAGGAGCCCGAGCGGCCCCGGAACCTGCCCGAACCGCTGTGGACGGTGATCGCCCGCTGCCTGGAGAAGGACCCGGCCCGGCGGCCGACGGCGGTGACCCTGGCCACGGCGCTGCGCACGGTCGCGGCGGGCGTCGGTGTGCACGCCTCCCCGGCGGCGATCGACGCGGCCTTCGCGGTGGGCGAGCTGCTGACGCCCGCGGTCGACCCGCGCGGCGCGACCCTGCCGGACGGCCGACGGTACGACCCGGCGGCGACCACGCTGCTCGCGGGCAGCGTGGCGGCGCCGACCCAGTCGGTGCCGACCGCGCAGGCGGACCGGTTCGGCGCGGCCGACCCGACCCAGCTGCTGCCCCCGGGCTCGGCCGACCCCACCCAGCTGCACCCGCGGACCCCCCAGCCGACCACGTTGCAGCCCACCGCCGTGCGGCCGACCGCGCCGCAGCCGGGCCAGCAGCAGTGGCCGGACCAGTGGAGCCAGCCGCAGGAGGGCCAGCAGCCCGAGGGTCAGCAGCCCGAGGGCCCGCACCCGTGGGAGAGCCAGCTGCGCGCCGCGCGCAACCGCAACGAGCAGACCCAGCTCGGCTACCAGGAGCCGGTGGAGCAGCCGCAGCCGCGCGCGCGGCCGCAGGTGGCGCCCCCGCCGTACCGGCCGGGCCCGCGGGACTACCAGCAGCCGTACCAGCCCGACGGCTACCGGCCCGACCCGTACCAGCAGGACTCCTACCAGCAGGACTCCTACCAGCAGGACCAGTACTCGCAGGACCAGCAGTACCAGCGTGAGCAGCACCGGCCCGGCCAGTACGCGCAGGACCAGTACCGGCCCGACCCGCACCAGCCCAGGTCCTACCAGCCCGAGCCGGAGCCGGAGCGGCCCGCCCCGCGCCCCGCGCCCCGCGCCGCGCCCCCGCGCGAGGAGCCGCGCGAGCCGGAGCCCGAGCCGCGCCCGAGGCGCGAACCGCGTCCGCCGCGCCGCAGGATGCGCATTCCCGGCGGCGGCTGCCTGCGCAGCCTGCTGATCCTCGCCGTCATCCTCGCGGTGATCTGGTACTTCACTCCGGTGCAGCACTGGATCCACAACGTCGAGGGCTGGTGGCACCAGGTCGCGCACTGGTGGGACAGCATCACCGGGACCGCCAACAAGATCAAGAACGACGTCCCCAAGGTGTCCAGCACCTCGCTGCTGCCCAGCTCGCTGCCGACTCTCGGCAACTGAGCCGCCGCGCTGTCCGGATTGGCGCTTTGTCGACTTCAAGTAGGCAGTAACCGCACCTGGTTCACCCAAGCGGCCGTACTCCGCGTACGTTGGTCCTCGCGTCCTTCGGTCGCAGGCAGACGGCCAGACCCCTCATCCGCGCACGGAGCAGCCTTGGCACGCAAGATCGGTAGCCGCTACACCGCGCACCAGGTGATCGGCCGTGGCTCGGCGGGCACGGTCTGGCTGGGCGAGGGCCCGGAGGGACCGGTGGCCATCAAGCTGCTGCGCGAGGACCTGGCCTCCGACCAGGTCCTGGTCGGCCGCTTCGTCCAGGAGCGCACCGCGCTGACCAGCCTGGACCACCCCCGGGTCGTCGGCGTCCACGACCTGGTGGTGGACGGGGACGACCTGGCGCTGGTGATGGAGCTGGTCCACGGCGCGGACCTGCGCTCCCGGCTGGAGCGCGAGGGCCCGCTGGCCCCGCAGGCGGCCGTCTCCATCGCCGCCGACGTGGCCGAGGGCCTGTCCGCCGCGCACGCGGCCGGAATCGTCCACCGGGACGTGAAGCCCGAGAACATCCTGCTCGACCAGGCGTCCTCGCCCGGAGCCGGTGGCGCGCCGCGCGCCAAGCTCTCCGACTTCGGCATCGCCCGGCTGGTGGACGCCCCCCGGCGGACCCGGGCCACTCGGATCATCGGCACCCCCGACTACCTGGCGCCGGAGGTGATCGAGGGCCTGGAGCCGCGCGCGGCCGTCGACATCTACGCGCTGGCCACGGTGCTGTACGAGCTGCTGGCCGGGTTCACCCCCTTCGGTGGCGGCCACACCGGGGCGGTGCTGCGGCGGCACGTGACCGAGGCGGTCGCCCCGCTGCCGGGTCTGCCCGAGGACCTCTGGAAGGTCATCGCGCAGTGCCTGGCCAAGGCCCCGGCCTCGCGGCTGCGCGCCGCCGAGCTGGCCACCCGGCTGCGCGAGCAGTTGCCCTCGCTGACCGGACTGCCCAGCCTGGACGTGGCACACCCGGCCGTGCCGCCCGCCGCGCTGGACTACCAGCCGGAGGAGGACGACGAGTTCGAGCAGCGGTCGGTCTCGCGTCGGCACGGCCCGGCGGTGCCGCTGGTGCCCGGCGCGCCGCCCGACTCCACCAGGGACACCCACACCAGCCTGCGCCGCCCCAGCGCCGAGGAGTTGGCCTCGTTCGCGGCGGCCTCGCGCGCCGAGCACGACGGCTCCCGCAGCGGCCGGTCCGCTCGGGAGCGGACCGGTGGCGGCGGGCACCGGCCGGGCGGCGCCGGGCGCGGCGGTGCGGGCCGGGCGGTCCGCAGGCGGCGGCTGCTGGTCGCGGCGCTGCTGACGGTCCTGGTCGGCGCCGGGGCGGTGGGCGCCTACGAGGCGACCGCGAGCGGCGACGGCGGCCAGTCCCCGGGCAGCAGCGTCAGCACCCCGCCGAGCCCCTCCGCCTCCGGCCCCTCCGCCGACGGGCTCCTCCCGCTCGCCCCGCCCACCGCCTGACCGCCGCACCACCGCCCAGGGACGCCCTTGGGACGCTCTGGGACGTCCCAGGGACGAGCTGGGACGACATGGGACGAGCTGGGACGACGTGGGACGGACGGAACGTCCCAGGGGGCGGGGGCCGGTCCGGGGCCGCCCCCGGGCGCCTCGGTGCGCCCCCGGGCGGAACCGGGGGCGGAGGTCGCCGGTCGGAACCATTAGGCTGGTGGCGTGGCAGCCATCGATCCTTCCGAAGAACTCAAGTCCCTAGAGACGACCATGTCGTCCATCGAGGCTGTGGTCGACCTCGACAAGATCCGGGCCGACATCGCGGTCTTCGAGGAGCAGGCCGCCGCGCCCAACCTGTGGGACGACGTGGACGTCGCCCAGCAGGTGACCAGCAAGCTCTCCTACCTCCAGGGCGAGCTGCGCAAGGTGCTGAGCCTGCGCAGCCGGATCGAGGACCTCGCGGTCATGTTCGAACTCGCCGAGGACGAGGGCGACGCGGACGCCCGGGCCGAGGCCGATGCCGAGCTGGCCGACGTGCAGAAGGCCGTGGACGAGATGGAGGTCCGCACCCTGCTCTCGGGCGAGTACGACGTCCGCGAGGCCGTGGTCAACATCCGGGCCGAGGCGGGCGGCGTGGACGCCGCCGACTTCGCCGAGCGGCTGATGCGGATGTACCTGCGCTGGGCCGAGCGCCACGGCTACCCGACCGAGGTCTACGACACCTCGTACGCGGAGGAGGCGGGCATCAAGTCGGCGACCTTCGCGGTCAAGACCCCCTATGCCTACGGCACGCTCTCGGTCGAGCAGGGCACCCACCGGCTGGTCCGGATCTCGCCGTTCGACAACCAGGGCCGCCGCCAGACGTCCTTCGCGGGCGTCGAGGTGCTGCCGGTCGTCGAGAAGAGCGACCACGTCGACATCGACGAGTCCGAGCTCCGGATCGACGTCTACCGCTCTTCCGGCCCCGGCGGGCAGGGCGTCAACACCACCGACTCGGCGGTGCGGATCACCCACCTGCCGACCAACATCGTGGTCTCCTGCCAGAACGAGCGCTCGCAGATCCAGAACCGCGCCAGCGCCATGAACGTGCTCCAGGCCAAGCTGCTGGCGCGCCGCCGCCAGGAGGAGAAGGCGGAGATGGACGCGCTCAAGGACGGCGGCAGTTCCTGGGGCAACCAGATGCGCTCGTACGTGCTGCACCCGTACCAGCAGGTCAAGGACCTGCGCACGCAGTACGAGGTGGGCAACCCGCAGGCGGTGCTCGACGGCGAGCTGGACGGCTTCATCGAGGCCGGTATCCGCTGGCGCAAGCAGAGTGAGAAGAACGACAACGCCGGGTAACCGCTGGTGGTGGCTCGGCCCCGGTTCCGGACCTGGGTGCATATTTCGGAACGGTAACGGCGATTTGCCCGCAAAAGCGGACAGATCGCCGTTGACGTTCCGGGTCGCTCTTGACCATGCTGACCGCGCAGTGCCCGCGCCAGCGGGCACCCGTGCGGAGAGGGGCCGTTGTGCGAAGCGGACACCGGAGGAAACCCGGGGGCATACGCTCCCGGGCGGCGAGAATCGCCGGAGCGGCGCTGGTGCTGTCCGGCGCGGGCCTGACCGTGACGGGTGTGGCCGAGGCGGTCTCCGTCCCCGGGGTGTCGCCCAACCAGACCTTTACCGCGGTGCCGCAGAGCGCGGACACCGCCGGCGACGCGCCGACCACGGCCTCCGCCGCGCCCAGCGACCCCGCGTCCGACCCGGCCACCGGTGCGGACACCGCGGACGCCGCCCCCAGTGACAGCGCGGGCGACACCGCGCCGCCCGCGTCCACGCCGCCCACCGGCAGCGCGACGCCGAGCGGTGCCGCCTCCTCGGCGACGGCCTCCGCCACCGGCGGTGCCGGTGCCAGCAGCGCGCCCGCGGGCGGAGCGTCGGCGTCCGGCTCGGCCGCGCCCACGACGCCCGGAGGCGGCCAGACCGCCCCGGTGGCCCAGCCGCAGCCCCGGCAGACCCTCGCCGAGACCGGGACCGACCAGAGCGTCCCCTGGCTGCTGTCCGGCAGCGCGACCCTGATCGCGGGCGGACTGGTGTTCCGCTTCGGCCCCCGGCGGACCCCGCGCCGCAGCCACTGACCCGGGCGGGGCTGACCTGAGCAGGGCCGATCCGGGACGGACAAACGCACGGGGGCGGGCAGACGGACCTCTCGGTCCGTTGATCTGCCCGCCCCCGTGCGGGTGACGGTGACGTGCCCAGCTCAAGCTCGGCTGGAGCCAGGCCGCTCAGGCCTCAGGGACTCCGTGCCTCAGGCGAACGCGTGCCGGGCTATCAGCACGCACGCGACCAGGGCCGTGATCAGTGCGATCAGTGCGGCGGGGGAGATCGAGCCGAACAGCTTCTGCTGCTCCTCCATCTGCCGCCGACTCGCACGACAGGTGGGGCAGCGCCCCTCGCTCACCGGTCCTGAACAGTTGGCGCACACCAGACGGTCGAACGTCACAACGATCTCCTCCTTCGACCTGCCCAACGAGACACCATGCCGGGTGGGTTCCCTCCACTGTGCCACGTCGAACACGATTCGGCCGGGTTCCGGTTCCGCGCGTGATCGCCCTGCGTCACCGAGCCTGAGAATCCACGGCTCGACCCCTATTATTTTTTGGCTTTTGTTCTTGTATGTCCGTTAACTCCCGCAGGATTCCCGGTCCGAGACTGCGATCCGGTGGCGGCTTCGCGTAAGGTCGGCCAGACCTGGGGGTGCTGTGCGGCGTGCCGCGGCGCGGTTCCGCCGACTGCCCTGTCCCTGCCCGCGCAGAGGGTTGTGAAGGTTCCGGTCATCCGGTGAACCGCACGCCGCCCTCCACCTAGACTGGCCGACCGTGATGCAGCCGTGATCCGATTCGACAATGTCTCCAAGACCTATCCCAAGCAGAACCGTCCGGCGCTGGACAACGTCTCGCTCGAAATCGAGAAGGGCGAGTTCGTCTTCCTGGTCGGCTCCTCAGGTTCCGGCAAGTCGACGTTCCTGCGGTTGATCCTGCGCGAGGAGCGGCCGAGCACCGGTGACGTCCACGTGCTCGGCAAGGACCTGGCCAAGCTGTCCAACTGGAAGGTCCCGCAGATGCGGCGCCAACTGGGCACCGTCTTCCAGGACTTCCGGCTGCTGCCGAACAAGACCGTGGGCCAGAACGTCGCGTTCGCGCTTGAGGTCATCGGCAAGCCCCGGTCCGTCATCGGCAAGGTCGTGCCCGAGGTGCTGGAACTGGTCGGCCTGGCCGGCAAGCAGGACCGGATGCCCGGCGAGCTCTCCGGTGGTGAGCAGCAGCGCGTCGCCATCGCCCGCGCCTTCGTGAACCGTCCGATGCTGCTGATCGCGGACGAGCCGACCGGAAACCTCGACCCGCAGAACTCCGTCGGCATCATGAAGCTGCTGGACCGGATCAACCGGACCGGAACCACCGTGCTGATGGCCACCCACGACCAGGCGATCGTCGACCAGATGCGCAAGCGCGTCATCGAGCTCGACCAGGGCCACCTCGTCCGCGACCAGTCCCGTGGCGTGTACGGCTACCAGCACTGACCTGGAGCCCGCCGCCACTCGGCGTCCGCACCAGGCCGACGCCCCAACCAGCTAGGAAGTCATGCGAGTACAGTTCGTCATGTCGGAGATCCTTGTAGGTCTCCGACGCAATCTGACGATGACCATCGCGGTCATCGTGAGCGTGGCGCTCTCGCTGGCGCTGGCGGGAGCGGCGATCCTGCTGAACACCCAGGTCGGCAACATGCGCGGCTACTGGGACAGCCGGGTCGAGGTCTCGGTGTTCTTCTGCAACAAGACCGACGCCGGCAACGTCAAGATGTACCCGGGCTGCGCCTCGGGACCGGCCACCACCTCGCAGATCGCGGCGGTCCGGCAGCAGCTCCAGTCCAGCGGCCTGGTCCAGCAGATCTACACCGAGGACCAGGCACAGGCGTACGCCAACTTCAAGGAGCAGTCGCCGAACAACCCGATCCTGGTGAACCTCACCCCGGACCAGATGGAGTACTCGCTGCGAGTCAAGCTCTACAACCCGCAGAAGTACGACTCGATCACCAGCATGGTGGCCGGCCAGCCCGGCGTCAGTGAGGTCCAGGACCAGAGCGAGGTCCTGAAACCGCTGTTCAACCTGTTGAACGGGGCCCAGGTGGTGGCCTGGACGATCATGGCGATCATGGCCTGCGTGACGGTGCTGCTGGTGGTCAACACGGTCCGGGTGTCGGCCTTCAGCCGAAAGCGCGAGACCGGGATCATGCGCCTGGTCGGCGCCTCCAACTTCTACGTGCAGATGCCGTTCATCGCCGAGGCGGCGTTCGCGGCGGTGGTCGGCGCGGTGCTGGCCTCGGGGATGCTGGCGATCGGCAAGTACCTGCTGGTCGACCAGTTCCTGAGCAAGCAGATCTCGCTGATCAACTTCATCGGCTGGGGCCCGGTCTTCCAGGTGATGCCGCTGATCCTGGTGTTCGGTGTGGTGATGTCCTCGATCGCGGCCTTCCTCACCCTGCGCAAGTACCTGCGGGTCTGACCCCCGGCCCTCGCCGCGCACGCCCCGGGTACCGCACGGTGCCCGGGGCGTCCGCATAACCTCAGTGCCGACCGGCCCTCCCGAGTGCGACAATGGCCCGCATCATGGCGAAGGTAAAAGAACCCGGACGTAAGCTCGTCGCGCAGAACAAGAAGGCGCGGCACGACTACAACATCCTGGACGAGATCGAGTGCGGGCTGGTACTGACCGGTACCGAGGTGAAGTCACTGCGCGCCGGCCGGGCCTCACTGGTGGACGGTTTCGCGGAGATCACCGGCGGCGAGGCCTGGCTGCACAACGTCCACATCATGGAGTACGCGCAGGGTACGTGGACCAACCACGCCGCCCGGCGCAAGCGGAAACTGCTGATGCACAAGGAGGAGATCCGCAAACTGGAGTCCAAGCTGCGCGAGTCCGGCTTCACCCTGGTCCCGTTGTCGCTGTACTTCAAGGACGGCCGGGCCAAGCTGCTGCTGGCGCTGGCCCAGGGCAAGAAGCTGCACGACAAGCGGCAGACCCTGCGTGAGCAGCAGGACCGTCGGGAGACCGACCGGGTGCTGGCGGCCGTGCGTCGCCGCTCCGGCGGCTAATGAACTGGACCCCCGCCTCAGCGGGGCCGTAGGATGAAGGTGTTCCGCAGGACCCCCCAGGTCCAGGCGGGACGGCGGGTGCTGGAAGCCCGCCTTGACAAATGAACAGCACCCCATGGGGGTGATCGGTTTCGACTGGGGATGTCGATCCAGGGGAAGCGAGCCGAGAAACGCGGCAATGATCTCGTTAACCACGTGTCGCAAAACATAATCGCCAATTCCAAGCGCGATTCCTTCGCCCTCGCCGCCTGAGCGAGTAAACGAAGGTGTCAGCCCGGGCGCGTTCCCGTCCCGGACCCTGGCATAATCTAGGGAACTCAACCGTCGCGCCCGGTCACGGGGAGCGGCGGGAAATCAAACAGTGACTGGGCCTGTCGGCGGCTTGTCCGTGTGACTGCCGGGGCCGAGAAAAGCACAGCGGACTGCGCTCGGAGAAGCCCTGGTTCCGCACCACAGGACGCGGGTTCGATTCCCGCCACCTCCACCACACCCCATGGATCCACCCCTTCGCCCGCGCCGGGCTCCCCGGCGCGGGCGAAGGCGTTTTGCTCCGCTGACCTCGGCGGTTCCGGCAGCCGACCGGCCCGCTGCCCTCACCTCGGGGCCGGGAATGGCGTAGGGTTGCCCGTCCCCCATTTCGTGACGGGGCAGAACAGCAAGAGATGACGTACGACAGGGGGCACATGTCCGCGCCCAGCAGGACCAGCGGGACCAGCAACGACGCGCACACAGACAGGCAGGCCGGGAAAACGGAGAGCGAAGCGCAGGCGCAGACCCAGGCGGAGACGCTGCGGGACCGCGAGATCGCGGTGGAGCAGCATCATCTCGACCAGGTGTACCACCGGCTGGAGGAGAAGCTGGCCGAGGCCGAGTTCATCCTCGACGACGCCAGCCGCAAGTTCCAGGTGGGCACCCCCGGGGCGCTCGCCGAGCGCGACGCCCAGGTGTTTCAGGCCGGAGCGCACCTCCAGCGGCTGAACAGCGAGTTCGAGGACTTCCTGTTCGGCCGGATCGACCTCCAGCAGCCGGACAGCCCCGAGGAGGATGGTTTCCCCTCGCAGACGCCGCTCGACCCGGCCGACCCGGCCGTCGCCGAGTCGCTGCACATCGGCCGGATCGGGGTGCTCGACGCGGAGTACGGGCCGCTGGTGATCGACTGGCGGGCGCCGGCCGCCGCGCCCTTCTACCGGGCCACCCCGCTACAGCCCGGCCGGGTGCTCCGCCGCCGGGTGATCCGCTCGCGCGGACGCCGGGTCCTCGGTGTCGAGGACGACCTGCTGCGCCCCGAGCTGGAGCCGGTCCTCGACGGCGAGCCGCTGGCGGTCATCGGCGACGGCGCGCTGATGGCGACGCTGGGCCGGGCCCGCGGCCACACCATGCGCGACATCGTCTCCAGCATCCAGCAGGAGCAGGACATCGTGATCCGGGCCGCCGCCACCGGCGCGACCCTGGTCAGCGGCGGTCCCGGTACCGGCAAGACCGCCGTGGCGCTGCACCGCGCCGCCTTCCTGCTCTACCAGGACCGCCGCCGCTACGCGGGCGGGATCCTGGTGGTCAGCCCGACCCCGCTGCTGGTCTCCTACACCGAGGGGGTGCTGCCCGCGCTGGGGGAGGAGGGGCAGGTCGCGATCCGCGCGGTCGGCAGCCTGGTGGAAGGCATCGAGGCGGACGCCTACGACAGCCCGGAGGCGGCCCGGGTCAAGGGCTCCTCGCGGATGGTCACGCTGACCCGCCGCGCCGCCCGGGCCGCGGTGGACACCGACGACACGCCGACCGAGCTGCGGGTGACCGCTCTCGGCGAGGTGCTGCGGCTGGACGCCAACGCGCTGCGCAACCTGCGGCGGACCGTCCTGGGCACCGGCGGCACCCCGATCAACCTGCTCCGCCCGCGTGCCCGGCGACTGCTGCTGGACGCCCTGTGGTCGCTGCTGCTGCGCACCCGGCCCCGGCCGACCGACCGGCTGGACCGCGAGCAGCAGCAGCGCGAGCGGGAGGCCTTCGACGAGTACGTCAGCGACGAGGAGGGGTTCCTGGCCTTCCTCGACGCCTGGTGGCCCGCGCTCACCCCGCGCCGGGTGCTGGCGACCCTGCGCGACCAGCGCCGGATCGCCCGGCTGGCCCGCGGCGAACTGAGCCAGCCGGAGGTCCGGCTGCTGGCGGGCTCCTGGCGGCAGCTGGACGACGCCGGGCGCGGCAGCGTCACCGCGCACGATGTGGCGCTGCTGGACGAGCTGACGGTGCTGCTCGGCGAGGCCGCCCGGCAGCGCAGCCGCGAGGTGAACCCGATGGACCTGCTGACCGGCCTGGACGAGGTCACCACCTTCGCCGAGCGCTCCCGCCGCGCCGAGTCCCGGCGGGAGGCCGACGAGCGCCGCGACTACGCCCACATCATCGTGGACGAGGCGCAGGACCTGACCCCGATGCAGTGGCGCATGATCGGCCGCCGGGCCCGGCAGGCGACCTGGACCATCGTCGGCGACCCGGCGCAGAGCTCCTGGATCGACCCGGCCGAGGCGCAGGCGGCGATGGACGAGACCCTGGGCAGCAAGCCGCGCCGGAGCTACACGCTGACCACCAACTACCGGAACCCGGCCGAGATCGCCGAGGTGGCGGCGCGGATCCTGGCGCAGGCCGCCCCGGGCACGCTGCCGCCGAACGCGGTGCGCTCCACCGGCGTGCACCCGCGCTTCGTGTCGGTGGCGGCCGAGGACCGGGTCGGTCCGGCGGCGCGGGCCGAGGTGGAGCGGCTGCTGGCGGAGGTGGACGGCACGGTCGGCATCGTCGTCCCGATGGACCGCCGGGAGGAGGCGGCCGGCTGGATCGACGGGCTCGGCCGCCGGGCGGTGGCGCTGGGCAGCCTGGAGGCCAAGGGCCTGGAGTACGACGCCACGGTCGTGGCCGACCCCTCCGGGATCGCGGGCGAGTCGGACGCCGGGCTGCGGGTGCTCTACGTGGCGCTGACCCGGGCGACCCAGCGGCTGACGGTGCTGTCGGGACCGCTGGACCTGCCGGACGCCGACGGAGTCCCGGCGCTGCTGCGGGACTGACACCGCCACGGTCGGCGACAGCACTGAGGCTCCCCACCAGTCAGGTGGGGAGCCTCAGTTGACGATCAGTGCGACACCGACCCGCCATGCTCGCCTCGCGGCAAGTGGTCGCTCGAAGCGACTAAGGTTGGGCCCGGGGGCTTGGATCGAGCCGGTGCCGCACACCCAGACTAACAAAGCCTCCCGGAAACGCATTCCCTTCGCCGGAGAAACTTCCGCCCCCGGCCGCCCGGTGACCCGTCCCGGGGCCCGCCCCAGCTGCGGCTATCCGCGCAGTGGAACAATATTTCCACCTACTGGCTGGTAGGTGGGATCATCGAAGCGGAAACCGGCGAACCAGCGCACGGCGAACAGCGCACAACGAACGTGCTCACGGAAGAAGGAACGATGGCAACGGTGCCAAGCGTGTCGAACTCGATCACGGTGCGGATGGAGGTCCCGGCCCGCGGCAACGCGGTGAGCCAGATCACCACCTCGGTGGAGTCCTCCGGCGGGTCCGTGACCGGTCTCGACGTGACCGCCTCCGGCCTTGAGGCGCTGCGCATCGACGTCACCATCGCCGCCGCCTCCGTGGCGCACGCGGAGGAGATCGTCGACAAGCTGCGGGCCATCGACGGCGTCGAGATCGGCAAGGTCTCCGACCGCACCTTCCTGATGCACCTCGGCGGCAAGATCGAGATGTCGTCCAAGCTGCCGATCCGCAACCGTGACGACCTCAGCATGATCTACACCCCGGGCGTGGCCCGGGTGTGCATGGCCATCGCCGAGAACCCCGAGGACGCCCGCCGGCTCACCATCAAGCGCAACAGCGTCGCCGTGGTCACCGACGGTTCGGCGGTGCTCGGGCTCGGCAACATCGGCCCGATGGCCGCGCTGCCGGTGATGGAGGGCAAGGCCGCCCTGTTCAAGCGCTTCGCCGGGATCGACGCCTGGCCGATCTGCCTGGACACCCAGGACAGCGACGAGATCGTGGCCATCGTCAAGGCCATCGCGCCGGGCTTCGCCGGGATCAACCTGGAGGACATCTCCGCGCCCCGCTGCTTCGAGATCGAGGCGCGGCTGCGCGAGGCGCTGGACATCCCGGTGTTCCACGACGACCAGCACGGCACCGCGATCGTGGTGCTGGCCGCGCTCACCAACGCGCTCCAGGTCGTCGGCAAGGAGATCGGCGACGTGCGGGTGGTCATGTCCGGCGCCGGAGCGGCCGGTACCGCCATCCTGCGGCTGCTGCTGGACGCCGGCGTCAACCACGCGACCGTCGCCGACGTGCACGGCGTGGTCCACCTCGGCCGGGACGACCTGGACGACTCGCTGCGCTGGATCGCCGAGAACACCAACCGCAGCAACCGCACCGGCACCCTGAAGGAGGCCGTGCACGACGCCGACGTCTTCATCGGCGTCTCCGCGCCCAACGTGCTGTCCGGCGAGGACATCGCGGCGATGGCGCCGGACGCGATCGTGTTCGCGCTGGCCAACCCCGACCCGGAGGTGGACCCGGCGGTGGCCCGGCAGACCGCCGCGGTGGTGGCCACCGGGCGCAGCGACTTCCCGAACCAGATCAACAACGTGCTGGTCTTCCCCGGGGTCTTCCGCGGCCTGCTGGACGCGCAGAGCCGCACCGTCAACAGCGAGATGATGATCGCCGCCGCCCTGGCGCTGGCCGCCACGGTCGCCCCGGAGCAGCTGAACGCCAACTACATCATCCCGAGCGTGTTCCACCCGGACGTGGCCAAGACCGTGGCCGCCGCAGTCCGCGAGGCCGCGCTGGCCGCCGGTACCGCGAACTCGGGACCGGCCGCCGACGAGACCGGCAGCATCCCGATCATCCACGTCTGACCGGCTGGGACGTGCTGGGACGACCTGGGACGACCTGGGACGCGACTGGGACGCGCTGGGACGGCCGGGGACGTCCCAGGGACGGCCGGGGACACCTGGGACGCCCTGGGACCTTCCTGGGAAGTTCCTGGGAGGCCGCTGGGACGTACTCGAACGCCCCGGCGCCGCGACGGGTCGTCAGACCTGGGACGATCCAGTGAACGTCCCCGTTTGGGCGGTTCTCGTCCCAGTGGCGTACCGTGTCCCTGGACCGGCGTGCCGTGCCCGACCCGTACGGGGAGGCCGTCACGACTTCCGCCGAGAGCCACGTCGCGCCACCCCATCCGGGGGTCGGAACCAGCGGCGGACGCGGCGTCACAGCGCTCGGCCTGTGGCGCTGTTCGTGTGACTCTCACGGGTGCCGGATTCGCTTTCCCGGCGGTAGTGGGGGCAGGATTCGTGCCAAGGCAAGAGATTTGCGCAGCCTGGGGCATCGAACGAGATCCCCCATCGTCTGTCGGGAGTCACCCGGTTGGGTGGCTCGGCAGCCGAGGCGGCGGTCCTTTGGGGCAGCCGAGGATCGCAACGCGACAGACCACATGGAGTACATATGAACCGCAGTGAGCTGGTGGCCGCTCTGTCCGAGCGCGCCGAGGTGACCCGCAAGGACGCCGACGCCGTTCTGGCCGCGCTCGCCGAGGTCGTCGGCGACGTCGTCGCCAAGGGCGACGAGAAGGTCACCATCCCCGGCTTCCTGACCTTCGAGCGCACCCACCGTGCCGCCCGCACCGCGCGCAACCCCCAGACCGGCGACCCGATCCAGATCGCGGCCGGCTACAGCGTGAAGGTCTCCGCGGGCTCCAAGCTCAAGGAAGCCGCCAAGGGCAAGTAAGCCCCCAGGCAGCAGCAGCCGCGCCGGGCGGTCCCCCCTCCAGGAGGACCGCCCGGCGCGGCGCCGTTCCGGGCGCCCCGGGAACCCGGCGCGCCGTCCGAGCGTCCCTGACGTTATGCGATCAGCCAGGCACGCGGCCCGCCCGGACAGCCGGGGCCCGGCCCGCCACGCGGCCCGCCCCGGCCCCCGCCCGGCGGCGGCTCCGCGGACCGCCCGGAGCCCCCGCGACGGCCAGGGCGCCCGGGCCGGTCTCGGCCGCTCCTCGGTGCTGATGGCGGTCGGCACGGTGGTCTCCCGGGCCACCGGGCTGATCCGGCTGGTGCTCCAGGGCGCGGCGCTCAGCACCGGCCTGCTGGCCACCACGTACAACGTCGCCAACACCGTCCCCACCAGTATCTACACGCTGCTGATCGGCGGCGCGCTGAACTCGGTGCTGGTCCCGCAGCTGGTCCGGGCCCGCGAGCAGCACCCGGACGGCGGGCGGGCCCACGAGCAGCGGATCGTGACCCTGGTGCTGTGCGTCCTGGGCGTCGGCACGGTACTCGCGGTGCTGGCCGCCCCGCAGATCGTCTCGCTCTACCTGGCCGACACCCCGCGCGACCACCAGACCTTCGAGCTGTCGGTCGAGTTCGCCCGCTTCCTGCTGCCGCAGATCTTCTTCTACGGGCTCTTCGCGATCTTCGGTCAGATCCTCAACGTCCGCGACCGCTTCGGCGCGATGATGTGGACCCCGCTGCTCAACAACCTGGTCCTGATCACCCTGTTCGGCCTCTACCTGGGCCTGGTCGGCGGCCCGCACGACGCCACCGGGGTCACCGCCGCGCAGGTCAGACTGCTCGGCGTGGGCACCACCCTGGGCATCGCGCTGCAGTCGCTGGCGCTGCTGCCGTACCTGCGGGACGCGGGCTTCGTGCTCCGCCCGCGCTTCGACTGGCGCGGGAACGGCCTGCGCGCCAGCGTCACCGCCGCCCGCTGGACGCTGCTCTTCGTGCTGGCCAACCAGGTCGCGCTGACCGTGGTCACCCGCTACTCGGCGGACGTCGACACCGCGCTGCCCACGGCCGGGGCGGGCAACACCGCGTACTTCTTCGCGCAGACCATCTGGCTGCTGCCGCAGTCCGTGGTCACCGTCACCGCCGTGACCGCGCTGCTGCCCCGGATGAGCCGGGCCGTCGCCGAGGAGCGGCTGGACGACGTGCGGGCCGACCTCTCCCGCGGGCTGCGGCTCACCGGCCTGGTGATCGTCCCGGTGGCCTTCTTCTTCCTGGCCCTGGGCCCGCAGCTGACCTCGCTGCTGTTCGGCGTCGGGCACCACCCGGGCCCGACGCTGCCGATGGGCCGGATGCTCCAGGCCTTCGCGCTCGGCCTGATCCCGTTCTCCGCGCAGTACCTGCTGCTGCGCGGGTTCTACGCGTTCCAGGACACCCGGACGCCGTTCCTGATGGCGGTGTGCATCTCCGGCCTGGACATCGCCCTGGCCGCGGCCTGCCACCAACTGCTGCCCACCCGTTGGGCGGTGATCGGGATGGCGGCCGCGTACTCGGTGTCCTACCTGGCCGGGCTGCTGGTCACCGGCGCCCGGCTGCGCCGTCGGCTCGAAGGCCGGATCGACGGCAGGCGGCTGGCCCGCACCTACGGCAAGCTGGTCCTGGCCGGGGCACTGGCCGCCGCCGCGGCCTGGGCGGTGACCCGGACCGACGCCGGTGCCGCCGTTCCGGCGCTGCTCAGCGGCGGGGCGGTGATGGCGCTGCTGTTCCTGGCCGTCGCCTGCGCGCTGCGGCTGCCGGAGCTGAACCGGCCCCGGGCCCGGCTGCTCGGCGCGGTCCGCCGGTGAACCCACCGCAGATGAACCACCGCCGGTGAGCCAGCGGGGCCGGTGAACGAGTCGGCCCGCCCCCGCCGGACCGTCAGCGGGGGCGGGCCGAGGCCGTGCTCACAGCTCGTCAGCGGACTCCTCGCCGGGCAGCTCCACCTGCGCGCCCAGCGCCCGGAGCTTGTTCATGAAGTTCTCGTAGCCCCGGTTGATCAGGTCGATCCCGTGCACGCTGGACGGCCCCTGCGCGGTCAGTGCCGCGATCAGGTAGGAGAAGCCGCCGCGCAGGTCGGGGATGACCAGTTCGCCGCCGAGCAGCTTGGACGGGCCGGAGACCACCGCCGAGTGCAGGAAGTTGCGCTGCCCGAAGCGGCAGGGGGTGCCGCCCAGGCACTCGCGGTACAGCTGGATGTGCGCGCCCATCTGGTTCAGCGCGGAGGTGAAGCCGAGCCGTGACTCGTAGACGGTCTCGTGCACGATCGACAGGCCGGTGGCCTGGGTCAGCGCCACCACCAGCGGCTGCTGCCAGTCGGTCTGGAAACCGGGGTGGACGTCGGTCTCCAGCGCGATGGCGGTCAGCTCGCCGCCCGGGTGCCAGAAGCGGATGCCCTCGTCGTCGACCTCGAACGCCCCGCCGACCTTGCGGAAGGTGTTGAGGAAGGTCATCATCTCCAGCTGCCGCGCGCCCCGGACGAAGATGTCGCCGCCGGTGGCCAGCGCCGCGCAGGCCCAGGAGGCGGATTCGAGCCGGTCCGGCAGCGCCCGGTGGTTGTAGCCGCCGAGCCGGTCCACCCCGGTGACCAGGATGGTCCGGTCGGTGCCCATGGAGATGATCGCGCCCATCTTCTGCAGCACGCAGATCAGGTCCACGATCTCCGGCTCGATGGCGGCGTTGCGCAGCTCGGTCACGCCCTCCGCCAGCACCGCGGTCAGCAGCACCTGCTCGGTTGCGCCGACCGAGGGATAGGGCAGCTCGATCTTGCAGCCGCGCAGCCGCTGCGGGGCAGTCAGCACCGTGCCCTGCGGGTGCTTCTCGATGACCGCGCCGAACTGGCGGAGCACGTCGAAGTGGAAGTCGACCGGGCGTCCGCCGATGTCGCAGCCGCCGAGGCCGGGGATGAACGCGTGGCCGAGCCGGTGCAGCAGCGGGCCGCAGAACAGGATCGGGATCCGCGAGCTGCCCGCGTGGGCGTCGATGTCGGCGACGTTCGCGCTCTCGACGTGCGAGGGGTCGAGCACGATCTCGCCGGACTCGTCGCCGGGGAGCACGGTGACCCCGTGCAGCTGGAGCAGCCCGGTCACGACCTTGACGTCACGGATGTCCGGAACGTTGCGGAGCCGGCTCGGCTCCTGCCCGAGCAGGGCGGCCACCATGGCCTTGGGCACGAGGTTCTTCGCGCCGCGGACACGGATCTCGCCCTCAAGGGGGTTGCCGCCATGGACAAGCAGGACGTCGTCGGTCATGGTCTCGCGATCCTGGGGAGGGTTGGGGGGTGGAGCGGGGGCAGTGTTCGGCGCACACACGTCAAGTTCCGACACCAAGGAAGATGGTATTCGCACCGGAGCGGTTCCCTGGCGCACCGGGTGTTTGCGGGAGCGGCCGGATTGGGCAGGAGGGGCGGGGGAGTCGTCGTGTGGTGAAGCTCTCACGGGCGGGCCCGCGCGGCAACCGCAGCGCGCCGCGCCGAAGGCCGCAACCCGCCGCGACGCGGGCCGCCCGCCGCGACGCGGCCGGTTGCGTTGCCTGCCCGGCGGGATGTGCGGGATCATTTCTGCCATGACCGAGGCCGTCTCGCTGGCGGGCAGGCTGCTGGTGGCAACACCCGCGCTGACCGATCCGAACTTCGACCGTGCGGTGGTGCTGCTGATCGACCACGACGCCGAGGGCACCCTCGGCGTGGTCCTGAACCGGCCGACCGGGGTCGAGGTCGGCGCGGTGCTGGAGTCCTGGGGCGCGTTCGCGGGCGCGCCCGCCGTGGTCTTCCAGGGCGGCCCGGTGGCGCTGGACTCGGCGCTGGGACTGGCCGTGGTCCCGGGCGAGTGGCCCTCGGGGGAGTTCCTCGGCTGGCGGCGGGTGCACGGGGCGATCGGCCTGGTCGACCTGGAGGCGCCGCCGGAACTGCTCGCCCCGGAGCTGGGCTCGCTGCGGATCTTCGCCGGTTACGCCGGATGGGCGCCCGGGCAGCTGGAGGACGAGCTGCTGGAGGGCACCTGGTACCTGGTCGAGTCCGAGCCCGGGGACGTCTCCTCGCCGGACCCGGAACGGCTGTGGCGCTCGGTGCTGCGGCGGCAGCGGGGCGAGCTGGCGCTGGTGGCGACCTACCCGGACGACCCCTCGCTGAACTGAGCCGACTTCGCCGCCGCCGTACCACGGCCGGTGGCGAGTCCTAGACTGGTGTGCCATGAGCACCTATGACCCCGAGTACCAGCCGGAGCGCGGCGGCAGCACCGGAACCCTCGTCGAGCCGGTCCCGCAGACATCCCACGGCGACGGCGACCACGAGCGGTTCGCGCACTACGTGAAGCGCGACAAGATCATGGACAGCGCGCTGTCCGGCAGCCCGGTCGTGGCGCTCTGCGGCAAGGTCTGGGTGCCCGGGCGCGACCCGAAGAAGTACCCGGTCTGCCCGATGTGCAAGGAGATCTACGAGGGCCTGGACGGCAGCGGGGACAAGGACAAGGGCGGCAAGGACAAGTAGCCCGCGGGCCGGAGCGGCCCGGCCCGGGGTCGCCCATAGGTCTGGACCATTGGTGCAGATCGGGGCAGGATGACGTCACATGAACCTCATACCTGCCCCGCTGTTCCTGGAAAGCCCGGCCCCGGAAGACCCTGACCAGCCGTCCCGCTTCGAGCTGGACGCGGACACCTCGCTCAGCGCCGGTCCGGGGGCCGGTCGGGTGGCCGGGTGGCTGCGGTCGGCGCTGGGCGCGGCCACCGGGTTCCCGCTGCTGCCCGGGGCGGCCGGTGCCCCCGGGATCGAGCTGGAGCTCGACCCGGCGCTGGCCGCGGAGGGGTACGAGCTGCGGATCACCGAGAGCCGGGTGCGGCTCACCGGCGGCGCCCCGGCCGGGCTGTTCTGGGGCGCCCAGACGCTGCGGCAGCTGCTCGGCCCCGAGGCGTACCGGCGCGCCCCGCTCCGGCGCTCCGGCTGGAGCCTGCCCGGCGGCACCGTCCGGGACCAGCCGCGGTTCGGCTGGCGCGGGGTGCTGCTGGACGTCTCGCGGCACTTCCTGACCAAGGCCGACGTGCTGCGCTACCTGG
The DNA here is from genome assembly GCF_014084105.1 of Streptacidiphilus sp. P02-A3a. Classification (GTDB taxonomy): domain Bacteria; phylum Actinomycetota; class Actinomycetes; order Streptomycetales; family Streptomycetaceae; genus Streptacidiphilus. The sequence continues at coordinate 1,382,569 of NZ_CP048289.1, forward strand.
ACCTGATGGCCGCGCACAAGCTCAACGTGCTGCACCTGCACCTGACCGACGACCAGGGCTGGCGGATGGAGATCAAGCGCTACCCCCGGCTGACCGAGGTCGGCGGTTGGCGGGAGCGCTCCATGACCGGTTACCGGGGCGGCCTGGCCGAGGGGCTCACCGGCGCCGCCGAGGCCGCGCAACTGACCGCCGAGCAGCTGTCGGCCGCGCGCCGCGACAGCCGTCCGCACGGCGGCTTCTACACCCAGGACGACCTGCGCGAGATCGTCGCCTACGCCGACGACCGGCAGATCACCGTCGTCCCCGAGATCGACATCCCCGGCCACGCCCAGGCCGCCATCGCCGCCTACCCGGAGCTGGGCAACCACGACGTGGTCGACACCGCGGCGCTGCGCACCTGGACCGACTGGGGCGTCAACGCCAACGTGCTCAACGTCGAGGACAGCACGCTGCGCTTCTACGAGCACGTGCTGGAGGAGGTGCTGGAGATCTTCCCCGCCACCTTCATCCACCTCGGCGGCGACGAGTGCCCCAAGGACCAGTGGCGGGCCAGCCCCTCCGCCCAGGCCCGGATCAAGGAGCTCGGCCTCGCCGACGAGGACGAGCTGCAGAGCTGGTTCATCCGCCACTTCGACACCTGGCTGGCCGCCCGCGGACGCCGGCTGATCGGTTGGGACGAGATCCTCGAAGGGGGGTCGCTCGAAGGGCGTCCGAGCGAGGGTGGTGGTGGGCGACGGGAGGGCGGGCTCGCTCCCGGCGCCACCGTCTCCTCCTGGCGCGGCTACCAGGGCGGGGTGACCGCCGCGCTGGCCGGGCACGACGTGGTGATGTGCCCCGAGCAGCAGGTCTACCTGAACTTCCGGCAGGCCCCGGGGCCGGACGAGCCGGTCCCGGTCGCCTGGGTGCGCACGCTGGAGGACTTCTACCGGTTCGAGCCGCTGCCGCCCGCGCTGCGTTCCGACCCGGTCGCCGCCGCGCATGTGATCGGCACTCAGGCCAACCTGTGGACCGAGTTCATGGACGACGTCCGCGAGGTCGACTACCACGCCTTCCCCCGGCTCGCGGCCTTCGCCGAGGTGGCCTGGTCGCAACTGCCGCAGGAGCCGGCCGAGCGCGACTTCGCGGGCTTCCAGCAGCGGATGGCGGTCCACCTGGAGCGGCTGGACGCGCTGGGCGTCGAGTACCGGCCCGAGTCGGGGCCGCACCCGTGGCAGCGCCGCCCCGGGGTGTCCGGCCGTCCGGCCGACGGGCTGCCGCCGGAGCTGTGAGCCCGCCGCCGCCCCTCGTCCGCTCGGGAGGGCGGGGGGTGGCGGGACGGTGGCGTGGGTGTGAAAAGGTGGTGGAGAAGCAGCAAAGGGGGCGTCAAATCGGGCAAAGGCCCTGAAATTGTCGCCAACTCGCTGGTAGGGGAGGGGATCACGTCCGCGTCGAGGTGTGTCACAGTTGCCCCACCGCAACTCGTGGGGTGCGCGTGCGACGCGTTTCCACGTACCGTACGGGCGAGAAGCGGCAGCGATGTGTGCAATCCGAGCTCGGTGGGACACAGGTGAACCAAACGATCATGCTCCCGTCCTCGCTGGACGAGGCCGTCGCGGCACTGGCGGCCTCGCCGGCCGCCGTGCCGGTGGCGGGCGGGACCGACCTCATGGGTGCGGTCAACGCCGGTCTGCTGCGCCCGATGGCGCTGATCGGCCTGGGACGGATCAACGAGCTGCGCGGCTGGCAGTACCAGGACGGCTCGGCGCAGCTCGGCGCCGGGCTGACCCACGCCAGGATGGGCCGCCCCGACTTCGCCGCGCTGATGCCCGCGCTCGCCGCCGCCGCCCGCACCGCCGGACCGCCGCAGGTCCGCAACGCCGGGACGCTGGGCGGCAACATCGTCACCGCCGACCCGGCCGGGGACACCCTGCCGGTGCTCGCCGCGCTGGAGGCCACGGTCACCCTGGTCGGCCCCGAGGGCTCGCGCGAGGTCCCGGTGAGCCATCTGCTCACCGGCCTGGACCCGCTGCGCGGCGGGGAACTCCTCGGCTACGTGCGGATTCCGCTGCTGCACGCCCCGCAGGTGTTCCTCAAGGCCACCAACCGGACCGGACCGGCACGGGCCGGGGCGTCGGTGGCACTGGTGCTGGACCCGGCGCGGCGCGCGGTGCGCTGCGCGGTCGGCGCGGTCGCCCCGGTGCCGCTGCGCCCGCTGGAGGCCGAGCAGTGGGTGTCCGGCTGCATCGACTGGGACGGTGACCGGGCCATAGACCCGGCCGCCGCCGCCGCCTTCGGCGAGTACGTCGCCTCCGCCTGCGTCCCCGAGCCGCCGGCGGGCGGCGCCGACGGGGCGGCCGGCGTGATGGTCACCCGCATCCGCCGTACCGTGGCTGTACTGGCCCGCCGCGCACTCGGGAGGGCGCTCGCGTGACTGACTTTCTGGCAACCCCGACGATGACCGGCGCCGTTCCCGCAGGTGGCGGTTTCGGCACCGACGACCCGCCGCGGGCCTCGTACACGCTGCGGGTCAACGGGGTGGACCGGCCGGTGGCCGACGCCTGGATCGGCGAGAGCCTGCTCTACGTGCTGCGCGAGCGGCTGGGACTGGCCGGGGCCAAGGGCGGCTGCGACCAGGGCGAGTGCGGGGCCTGCTCGGTGCAGCTGGACGGCCAGCTGACGGCTGCCTGCCTGGTGCCCGCCGCGCTGGCGGCGGACAGCGAGATCCGCACCGTCGAGGGGCTGGCCGACGACGGCACGGCCTCGGACGTGCAGCGGGCGCTGGCCGAGAGCGGCGCGGTGCAGTGCGGCTACTGCGTGCCGGGCCTGGCCATGGCGGTGCACGACCTGCTGGAGCGCAACCACGATCCGGCCGAGCTGGAGACCCGCGAGGCGCTGTGCGGGAACCTGTGCCGGTGCACCGGCTACCGGGGCGCGCTGGCGGCGGTGCGGGCGGTGGCGCAGTCCCGGGCGGAGCAGGCGGAGGCCGACGCCGAGGCGGGCGAGAGCAGCGCTCTCATCCCGGAGCAGCAGACGCAGACCCCGCCGCAGGCCGTGGCCCAGCCGCAGCCGGTACCACCGCAGTCGGTCCAGCAGCAGTCGGTACCGCAGCAGGCGGCTCCGCAGCAGTCCGTCCCGCAGCAGGCGACTCCGCAGCAGGTCCCGCAGCCCGCGCTCGCACAGTCCGGGCCCGCGCAGCAGCCGTCGGCGTACCCGCAGCCCGGCTACGCCGAGCAGCCGTACGCCGAGCAGCCCTACGCGGAGCAGACGTACCCGGACCAGCCCTACCCCGCCGAGCAGCCCTACGCCGGGCAGCCGTACCCGGCCGAGCAGCCGTACGCCGAGCCGCCGGTCCCGCAGCCGCAGTACGTCGGCCTGCCGCAGCAGTCGGGACCGCCGGACCAGCAGCCGCAGCACCAGCCGCAGTACGAGTACCAGCCGACCACCGGCCTGTACCCGGACCCTGACGGCGGCGGCTACAACCCGGAGACCAGCGGCTACCACCAGCTGCCGCACCAGCAGACCACCGCTGCCCCGGAGGCCGGAGCATGACCACCCCCGACGGCGACGGCGAGCTGCTCGGCCCCCTGCCCGGCGTCCCCCAGGGCGCTCCGGGCAGCGCCACCGGTACCGCCCTGGGCGCGCCGCCGGTGGTCTCGCCCGCGCGGCCCCGGCTGCCGGAGCAGCAGCCCGCGACCAACGGGCTCGGCTCCTCGCCGATGCGCGCCGACGCGCTGGCCAAGTCCATGGGCATCTACCCCTACGCGGCCGACCTCTGGGCCGAGGGGCTGCTCTGGGGCGCGGTCACCCGCTCCCCGTACCCGTACGCCCGGATCGTCTCGGTGGACATCGGCCCGGCGCTGGCCATCCCCGGGGTGCACGCCGTGGTCACCGCCGCCGACCTGCGGCCCGGCCCGGCCGGGGTGCCGGACGGCGCCCCCAGTGGGCCGATCGCGCAGGACCGCCCGGTCTTCGCCACCGACATCGTCCGGCACCACGGCGAGCCGGTGGCCGCCGTGGCCGCCGACCACCCGGACACCGCCCGGCTGGCGGCGGCGGCCATCGTCGTCGGCTACGAGCCGCTGGAGCCGCTGACCGATCCGGAGCAGGCCTTCGCCGCCCCGCCGATCCACCCCGACGGCAACCTGTTCCGGCACCTGCCGGTGCGCTTCGGCGACCCGGAGGCGATCGGCGCGGTGGTGGTCGAGGGACTGTACCGGGTCGGCCGCCAGGACCCGGCGCCGATCGGCGCCGAGGCCGGCCTGGCCGTGCCGCGCCCGGACGGCGGCGTCGAACTGCACGTCGCCAGCACCGACCCGCACGGCGACCGGGACCGGGCCGCCTACTGCCTGGGCCTGGAGCCGGACCGGGTCCGGCTGGTGGTCAGCGGCGTCCCCGGGGCCACCGCCGACCGCGAGGACGTGGGCTTCCAGGTGGCGCTGGGCCTGCTGGCGATCCGCACCGGGCATCCGGTGAAGATGGCGCTGACCCGGGAGGAGTCCTTCCTCACCCACGCCCACCGGCACCCCGCGCTGCTGCGCTACCGGCACCACGCCGACATCGAGGGCCGACTGGTGAAGGTCGAGGCGCAGCTGCTGCTGGACGGCGGCGCGTACGCCGAGGTGTCCAGCGAGGCGCTGGCGGCGGCGGCGGCGATGGCGGCCGGTCCCTACGTGGTGCCCAACGTCTTCGTGGACTCCTGGGCGGTGCGCACCAACAACCCCCCGGCCGGGCGGATGCGCGGCGAGGGCGCGCTGCAGACCTGCTTCGCCTACGAGTCGCAGCTGGACCAGCTGGCGACGGCGCTGGACCTGGATCCGCTGGAGATCCGCCGCCGCAACGCCATGTCCACCGGCGACCTGCTGCCCACCGGCCAGGCGGTGACCTGCCCGGCGCCGGTCCGCGAGCTGCTGGACGCGGTGGCCGCCGAACCGCTGCCGCCGCTGCCGGTGGACCAGCCGGACGCCGAGTGGCTGCTGCCCGGCGGCCCCGGCGGCGCGGGCGACCCGGCGGCGGTGCGGCGCGGCATCGGCTACGCCGTGGGCATGGTGCACATGCTGGGCGCGGAGGGCGCGGACGAGGTCTCCACCGCCTCGGTCCGGGTCACCGGCTCGCAGGCGTCGGTGATGTGCACCGCCGTGGACACCGGCACCGGCTTCTCCACGCTGGCCCGCCAGATCGTGCAGGACGTGCTCGGGGTCACCGATGTCTACATCGCGCCGGTCGACACCGACCAGCCGTCCGCCGGTCCCTCCGCGCGCGGGCGGCAGACCTGGGTGTCCGGCGGCGCGGTCGAGCGGGCCGCGCTGATGGTCCGGCACCAGCTGCTGCAACCGCTGGCGGTGCAGTTCGGCATGTCGCCGGAGCTGCTGACGATCAGCGACGGCAAGATCACCTCCTATGACGGGGTGCTCGGCATGCCGGTGCTCCAGGCACTGGAGGACAAGGACCTCTGGGCGACCGCGCAGTGCCGCCCGCACCCCACCGAGCCGCTGAACCCGGAGACCGGCCAGGGGGACGCCTTCGTCGGCCTGGCCTTCTGCGCGATGCGCGCGGTGGTGGACGTGGACGTGGAACTCGGCACCGTCCGGGTGGTGGAGCTGGCGGTGGCCCAGGACGTCGGCCGGGCGCTGAACCCGGAGCAGATCATCGCCCGGATCGAGGCCGGGGCGACCCAGGGCCTGGGCCTGGCGCTGATGGAGGAACTGGTCAGCGAGGGCGGCCGGATCGCCAACCCGTCCTTCACCCGGTACCGGCTGCCGACCGCGCTGGACGTCCCGGACATCCGGATCGCCGCGCTGCTGGAGGAGCGGGACGTGGTCGCGCCCTTCGGCGCGAAGGCCGTCGGCGCGGCCCCGGCGACGGTCGCCCCGGCCGCGGTCGCGGCAGCGGTGCGGGCGGCCACCGGCCGCCCGGTGAACCGGCTGCCGATCCCGCCCGAGGACATCGCCGGATAGCCGATGGGGCGCCGCACCGGCGCCCCATCCGCCGCGCACGGCGGCCCCACGGCAAGGGGAACGGCCCGGCCGCCTGTGGCGACCGGGCCGTTCCCATTCCCCTGGAATTACCCCCCGAATTCCACGGGAAAGCATGCGGAAAAAGGGATCCACGAATCGTGCGTGAATTCCTTGCGGAGGCCATGACCGGATTCGAACCGGTGTAAACCGCTTTGCAGGCGGTTCCCTAAACCACTCGGGCACACGGCCGGGCGACGACCCTGACGGGTCGGTCGGGCTTGGGTAGACCCTCAGCGGGTCCGACAGGAGGCGGCGGAACAGCGACACGCCGCGGTCATACAGGTGCTGGGGCAGGCGGCGGACTGCGCGGTGCGCACGGCCTTCCTGTCCATCAGAACACCCCTGTCATCGAGAACCTGTCCGGGCCCTGCCGGCCCGGTGAATTCACTCTACGGGAATGCACCCCCTATTCGTCAACACCGGTCGGAAATTCCGATCGGAACGAGTCCCGGGGCCCGACCCCTGACCGCCCTGCGGCCTAGGTCCGCGGACCCGGTGCGGACCGGCCTTCGGACAGGGGTGATCCTGGTCAATGGGCCTTACCATTGCTCTGGTGACCACAGCCCCCGGCTCGACGAAGCCGTCCGACGAGACCGCGCCCGCCGACCTCGCCCCCACCGAGGGCGGGGTGCTCAGCGGGCGCTACCGGGCGCTGACCATCGGCATCGTCTCCTGCGTCCTGCTGGTCGCCTTCGAGGCCACCGCCGTGAACACCGCGATGCCGGTCGCCGCCCGCGCCCTGCACGGCCTCGGCCTGTACGCCTTCGCCTTCTCCGGCTACTTCACCGCGAGCCTGCTGGCGATGGTGGTCTCCGGCGAGTGGAGCGACAAGCGCGGACCGCTGGGGCCGCTGGCGGCCGGCATAGGCACCTTCGGGGTGGGCCTGGTGATCGCGGGCACCGCCCAGGACATGTGGGTCTTCGTGGCCGGACGCGCGGTGCAGGGCCTCGGCGGCGGCCTGCTGATCGTGGCGCTGTACGTGGTGGTCGGCCGGGCCTACCCGGAACGGCTGCGGGCCTCGGTCTTCGCGGCCTTCTCCGCCGCCTGGGTGCTGCCGTCGATCGTCGGCCCGGTGATCTCCGGCAGCGTCACCCAGCACCTGGGCTGGCGCTGGGTGTTCCTGTCGATCCCGGCGCTGGTGCTGCTCCCGGTGCTGCTGATGCTGCCGCAGCTGCGGCGGCTCCAGGCGGCGGACACCACCGAGCGCGGCTGGGCGCTGGACCGCCGCCGGATCCTGCTCGCGGTCGCCCTGGCCGCCGGTGCCGGACTGCTGGAGTACGCCGGGCAGCTGCTGGACCCGCTGGCGCTGCTCCCGGCCGCCGCCGGGCTGGCACTGCTGGTACCGGCGGTGCTGCGGCTGCTGCCGCGCGGCACGCTCCGGGCGGCGCGCGGGCTGCCGACGGTGATCCTGCTGCGCGGCCTGGCCGCCGGGACCTTCTTCGCCGCCGAGTCCTTCATCCCGCTGATGCTGGTCACCCAGCGCGGCCTGTCGCCGACGCTGGCCGGGCTGTCGCTCACCAGCGGCGGCCTGAGCTGGGCGCTCGGCTCCTGGCTGCAGGGGCGTCCGTGGGCGGACCGGCACCGGGTGGCGCTGATCCGGCTCGGCTTCCTGATGTCCGCCTCCGCCATCGGCGCCGCCACCCTGGCCCTGGTGCACGGCGTCCCGCCGTACGTGGTCGCCTGCGCCTGGACGGTCGGCGGCGCCGGGATGGGGCTGGCCATCTCCTCGGTCGGGGTGCTCATGCTGGGCCTCTCGGCCCCCGAGGACACCGGCGAGAACTCGGCCTCGCTCCAGGTCAGCGACGCCCTCGGGAACGTGCTGCTGACCGCCGCGGCCGGGGTCCTGTTCACCTCGCTGGGCACCGACAGCGCCGGAGCCTTCGCCTCCATCTTCCTCACCATGGCCGGGGTGGCCCTGCTCGGCGCCCTGCTCTGCTCCCGGGCCCGCAGCGTCCCCGGCTGAGCCGGTCCGGGCCGGTCCCGCCGACCGTGGCGCGGGTTCGGTTGAGCGGAGTGCCCGGGGAGCGGGGGCGCCGCCGGTAGTCTGGGCGGGTTGCCCGGGCCCCTGGGGCGAGTGCGCTCGTCCGACTGCCCTGTCCCTATCACCGACCCACCCCGGAGACCGTGAGTACCGCAGCCGCCTCCCACCACCTGTCCCCTGCCTACCCCGGCCGGGCCCCCTGGGGTACCGCCGGGAAGCTCCGGGCCTGGCAGCAGGCCGCGATGGAGCGCTACGTCGAGCAGGAGCCGCGCGACTTCCTCGCGGTGGCCACCCCCGGCGCCGGGAAGACCACGTTCGCGCTGACGCTCGCGTCGTACCTGCTGCACAGCCACACCGTGCAGCAGATCACCGTGGTCGCGCCGACCGAGCACCTGAAGAAGCAGTGGGCCGAGGCCGCCGCGCGGATAGGGATCAGGCTGGACCCGGGGTACAGCAGCGGTCCGCTGTCGCGCGACTACCAGGGCGTCGTGATCACCTACGCCGGTGTCGGGGTCAACCCGATGCTGCACCGGAACCGGGTCGAACAGCGGAAGACGCTGGTGGTCCTGGACGAGATCCACCACGCCGGGGACTCCAAGTCCTGGGGCGAGGCCTGCGCCGAGGCCTTCGAGCCGGCCACCCGGCGGCTCGCGCTCACCGGCACCCCGTTCCGATCGGACACCAACCCGATCCCCTTCGTCAGCTACGAGGCCGGGAACGACGGCATCCGCAAGAGCGTCGCCGACTACACCTACGGCTACGGCAACGCGCTCGCCGACCACGTGGTCCGGCCGGTGATATTCCTGTCGTACAGCGGCAACATGCGCTGGCGCACCAAGGCCGGGGACGAGGTCGCCGCCCGGCTCGGCGAGCCGATGACCAAGGACGCCGTCGCCCAGGCCTGGCGCACCGCGCTGGCCCCGCAGGGCGAGTGGATGCCGAACGTGCTGCGCGCCGCCGACAAGCGGCTGACCGAGGTCCGCAAGGGCATCCCGGACGCGGGCGGGCTGGTCATCGCGACCGACCAGAACGTGGCCCGCGCCTACGCCAAGATGATCCGGGAGATCACCGGCGAGGGGGCGACCGTGGTGCTCTCCGACGAGGCCGAGGCCTCCCAGCGGATCTCCGACTTCTCCGAGGGCACCCAGCGCTGGATGGTGGCCGTCCGGATGGTCTCCGAGGGCGTGGACGTGCCGCGGCTGGCCGTCGGCGTCTACGCGACCTCGATCTCCACCCCGCTGTTCTTCGCCCAGGCGGTCGGCCGCTTCGTCCGGGCCCGCAAGCGCGGCGAGACGGCCTCGGTGTTCCTGCCCTCCGTGCCGACGCTGCTGACCTTCGCCAACGAGATGGAGCTCCAGCGCGACCACGTGCTGGACAAGAAGAAGCGCGGCGAGGAGGGCCTGTTCGACCAGGAGGACGCGCTGCTGGCCGAGGCCGAGAAGACCAAGGACGAGGCCGACGGCGGCATGGACGAACTCCCCTGGGAGGCGCTGGAGTCGGACGCGGTCTTCGACCGGGTGCTGTACGACGGCAACGAGTTCGGCATGCAGGCGCACGCGGGCTCCGAGGAGGAGGAGGAGTACCTCGGCATCCCCGGCCTGCTGGAGCCGGACCAGGTGCAGATGCTGCTCCAGCGGCGGCAGACCCGGCAGATCCAGCGCAGCAAGGCCAAGCCCGCCGAGGAGGCGGACCTGCTGGAGCTCCCGGCCGAGCAGCGCCCGGTGGTCACCCACAAGCAGCTCCAGGAGCTCAGGAAGGAGCTGAACGGACTGGTCGGCGCCTGGCACCACCGCACCAACCAGCCGCACGGCACCATCCACAACGAGCTCCGCCGGGTCTGCGGCGGCCCGCTGACCGCGCAGGCCACCGCCGGGCAGTTGCAGGCGCGGATCAAGAAGATCCAGGAGTGGGCCACCCGGGTCAGCTGACCGGCCGGGTGCCCGTGACCGGAGGTAGCGGGGAGTGGTCGGCCCCGGTTCCGGGAGTCCGGTGCCCCGCCGTCCGCTGTGAGCGAGCTGGGTGTCCGGTGTCGGAACGGCAACGGCCGACCCGGACACTTTGTCCGCTTCTTCCGCCTTGCCCGGGCCGCAGGCAACAATCCTGCCCGAATTCTGGACAAGCCCTTCCGCAGAGCGGTGCATCATCACTAGCGTCACCCGCCACGGTCCGATCCGAAGGACCTATTCCGGCGGAAGGGAACGCACTGTGACCGCCGAGACCTCGCAGACTCTGGACCGGGGCGTGAAGGTCCTGAAACTGCTGGCCGACACCGAGCGCGGGCTGACCGTCACCGAGTTGGCAACCAAGCTCGCGGTGAACCGCACGGTGGTCTACCGGCTGCTGGCCACGCTGGAGCAGCACGGGCTGGTCCGCCGCGACCTCGGCGGGCGGGTCCGGGTGGGCCTCGGCGTGCTGCGGCTCGCGCACCGGGTGCACCCGCTGCTGCGGGAGGCGGCGCTGCCCGCGCTCCGCGACCTGGCCGAGGAGCTGGGCGCGACCGCCCACCTGACCCTGGTCGACGGCAGTGACGCGCTGGTGGTGGCCGTGGTCGAGCCGAGCTGGACCGACTTCCACGTCGCCTACCGCACCGGCCTGCGGCACCAGCTGGACGAGAACGCGGCCGGTCGGGCGATCCTCGCCGCCCGCGCCCAGCGCCCCGGCGTCCGCTCCGAGCCGACCTTCGTGGTCAGCACCCCGGACGAGCGCTCCGGCGCCTGCGGCGCGGCGGCCCCGCTGCTGGGGCTGACCGGGATCGAGGGCAGCGTGGGCGTGGTGATGCTGGGCGGGATGGTCCCGGAGCGGGTCGGCCCGCGGGTGGTGGAGGCGGCCCTGGAGGTCGCCGAGACCCTGCGCTGACGCCCCCGGCGGGGCCCGGCGGGGGGTGGATTCCGCGAGCCGAGGAGAAGGCCCGGGCGCCGGTGTGTTTGGATTCCCGGTGTGTCGTTCTCTCTGTCTTCGCTTCCCCGCCGTCCGCTGGTGCTCGGCCTGTGCGCGGTGGTGGTCCTGGCGCTGCTCGCGGTGGCCGCCTTCGTGCGGCTGCCGTTCACGATCATGTACCCCGGGATCACCGTGAACACCCTCGGCGTCTACGACGGCCAGCGGGTGATCACGATCACCGGGCACCCGCTCCGGCAGACCAGCGGGGAGCTGCGGATGGTGACCATCGCGGCCACCCCGCCGCAGGACTCGATCTCGATCGGCGCCGCGCTGCGGGCCTGGCCGAACCCCAGCGAGGCGGTGGTGCCCCGGGCCGCGGTCTACCCGGCCGGGCAGTCGGTGGCGCAGGTGAACGCGCAGGACCAGCAGGAGATGAACCAGTCGCAGCAGGCGGCCACCACGGCCGCGCTGAACCACCTCAAGCTGTCGCCGGACAAGGTCAAGGTCGGCCTCAGCCTGGCCGACGTCGGCGGCCCCAGCGCCGGGCTGCTGTTCACCCTGGGGATCATCGACGAGCTGGACGGCAACGGCACCGGCAAGCCCGGCGCGGCCGGGGACCTGACCAACGGCGCGGTCGTCGCCGGGACCGGTGAGATCGACGACAGCGGCCAGGTCTCGCAGGTCGGCGGGGTGGCGCTGAAGACCAAGGCGGCGGCACGGGACGGCGCGACGGTGTTCCTGGTCCCGCAGGCCGAGTGCGCGGACGCCGAGGCGGGCCTGCCGAAGGGGCTCCGGCTGGTCCCGGTGACCTCGCTGGACGACGCGCTGAGCGCGCTCACCGCGCTGCAGACCGGCGTCGGCGCGGTCCCGGCCTGCTCCTAGCCGCCCGCGACCGAGCCGCCCGCGACCGAGCCGCCGCCGACCGAGCCGCCCGCGACCGAGCCGCCGCCGACCGAGCCGCCCGCGACCGAGCCGCCGCCGACCGAGCCGCTAGTCCCGGCCGGTCGCGGCGGCCTCCCCGACCAGCGGCAGCACCCGGTACGGCACCGGGTTCTCCAGCGCGATCGCGGTGGACGCGCGGACGATCCCGTCGAACCCCACCACCAGGTCGATCACCCGCTGCAGGTCGGCGTTGGAGCGGGCGACGATCCGGCAGAGCATGTCCCCCTGCCCGGTGATGGTGTGCAGCTCCAGCACCTCGGGTACGGACGCCAGGTGTGCCCGCACGTCCGCGCCCTGGCCCTGGGAGATCTCCAGGGTCGCGAAGGCGGTCACCGGGTAGCCGAGCGCGCCCGGGTCCAGCTGCGGCGCGAAGCCGAGGATCACCCCCCGGCCGCGCAGCCGGTCGAGCCGCGCCTGGACCGTCCCGCGGGCCACCCCGAGCCGTCGGGAGCACTCCAGCACGCCGGGCCGGGGTTCTTCGGCGAGCATGGAAAGGAGCGCGGCGTCGAGTGTGTCGATTCCGGACATCGGGCCTCCCATCTGGGCAGTCTGTCCAGTGATTCTCCCGGATCGCTGGTCTTTCCGTACAGCGTGTGCAGCAATTCGAGGGACAGTTGCGCACTGCCGCGATCAGCGCGACGGTACCCGCATCCGCCTCGTATCCACCGCTCATCCACCCGGAGGACGCCATGACCGATGAATTTCCCGTCAAGGGAATGGATGCCATCGTCTTCGCCGTCGGCAACGCCAAGCAGGCCGCGCACTACTACTCGACCGCGTTCGGCATGCGGCTGGTGGCCTATGCCGGTCCGGAGACCGGCGAGCGGGAGACGGCGTCCTATGTGCTGGAGTCCGGCAGCGCCCGCTTCGTGCTGACCTCGGTGGTCAAGCCCGCGGGCGAGCACGGGGCCTTCCTGGCGCGGCACGTCGCCGCGCACGGCGACGGCGTGATCGACCTCGCCATCGAGGTCCCCGACGTGCCCGCGGCGCACGCCTACGCGGTCGCCCACGGCGCGGTCTCGCTGGCCGAGCCCTACGAACTCAAGGACGAGCACGGCACGGTGGTGCTCGCCGCCATCGCCACCTACGGCGAGACCCGGCACACGCTGGTGGATCGCAGCGGCTACGACGGCCCGTACCTGCCCGGCTACGCCGCGCGCGGACCGGTCGTGGAGCCCCCGGCGCGGCGCTTCTTCCAGGCCGTCGACCACTGCGTCGGCAACGTCGAGCTCGGCCGGATGAACGAGTGGGTGGAGTTCTACAACCGGGTCATGGGCTTCACCAACATGAAGGAGTTCGTCGGCGACGACATCGCCACCGAGTACTCGGCGCTGATGTCCAAGGTGGTCGCGGACGGCACCCGCAAGGTGAAGTTCCCGCTGAACGAGCCGGCCGTGGCCAAGAGGAAGTCGCAGATCGACGAGTACCTGGAGTTCTACGGCGGCCCCGGGGTGCAGCACCTGGCGCTGGCGACCAACGACATCGTGGCCACGGTCCGGGCGATGAGGGCCGCCGGGGTCGAGTTCCTGGACACCCCGGACAGCTACTACGACACCCTGGGGGAGTGGGTCGGCGAGACCCGGGTGCCGCTGGACGAGCTGCGCGAGCTGAAGATCCTGGCCGACCGCGACGAGGACGGCTACCTGCTGCAGATCTTCACCAAGCCGGTCCAGGACCGGCCGACGGTGTTCTTCGAGCTGATCGAGCGGCACGGCTCGATGGGCTTCGGCAAGGGCAACTTCAAGGCGCTGTTCGAGGCGATCGAGCGGGAGCAGGAGCTGCGCGGCAACCTGTGACCCGGCAATCGCTCAGCCATTCGCCGCGAATCCCTGGACGCCGGGATTCGCGGCGTGGCTCCATGGCTCCATAGAGCCGTACATCTGAGGAGCCGAGGAGCGCAGCGATGAGCGACCACAGCGAGCTGACGGACCGCCTCCGGGACGGGTTGCCGGCCGACGCCGTCATCGTGGACCCGGACGTCACCGCCGCCTACCGGCACGACATGGCCGGGTTCTGCGATGCCGGGATCCCGGCCGTGCTGGTGTTCCCGGACACCGTCGAGCAGGTGCGGCACGTGCTGCGGACCGCGACCGCGCTGCGGGTGCCGGTGGTCCCGCAGGGCGCGCGGACCGGCCTGTCCGGCGCGGCCAACGCGGTCGACGGCTGCATCCTGCTGTCACTGACGCGGATGAACCGGATCCTGGAGATCGACCCGGTGAACCGGATCGCGGTGGTCGAACCCGGCGTGGTGAACGCCGAGTTGTCCCGGGCCGCGGCCAAGTACCGGCTCAGCTACCTTCCGGACCCGTCGAGTTGGGAGTCCTGCACCATCGGCGGCAACATCGGCACCGGCTCCGGCGGGCTCTGCTGCGTCAAGTACGGGGTGACCGCCGAGTACGTGCTCGGCCTCGACGTGGTGCTCGCCGACGGCCAACTGCTGCGCACCGGACGGCGCACCGCCAAGGGCGTGGCCGGGTACGACCTGACCCGGCTGCTGGTCGGCTCCGAGGGCAGCCTCGGCGTGGTGGTCGGCGCGGTGCTGGCGCTGAAGCCCACCCCGCCACCGCAGTTGGCGCTGGCCGCGGAGTTCCCGAGCACCGACGCCGCCTGTGCCGCGGTCTGCGCGATCATGGAGGCCGGGCACGTCCCCTCGCTCATGGAGCTGATGGACACGGTGACCGTACGCGCCATCAACTCCATGGCCAACATGGGACTTCCGGACTCCACGGCGGCGCTGCTGCTGGTCGCCTTCGACACCCTGGACCCGGCCGTCGACCTCGCCGCCGCCGGTGAGCTGTGCCTGGCCGCCGGGGCCACCGAGGTGGTCCCGGCCGCCGACAGTGCCGAGTCCGACCTGCTGCTACAGGCGCGGCGGCTGGTGCTGACCGCGATGGACCGGCTGGGCACCACCATGGTCGACGACGTCGCGGTACCGCGGACCGCGCTGGCGCCGATGCTGCGCGGCGTGGCCGAGATCGGCGAACGCTTCGGCCTGGTCATCGGCACCTGCTGCCACGCGGGCGACGGCAACACCCACCCGGTGGTGGTCTTCGACGCCGACGACCCGGAGCAGACCGAGCGCGCCCGGGCCTCCTTCGACGCGATCATGGCCCTGGGCCTGGAACTCGGCGGGACGATCACCGGCGAGCACGGCGTCGGGCTGCTCAAGCGGGACTGGCTGGCCCGCGAACTCGGTCCGCTGGGGCTGGAGTTGCAGCAGCGGGTGAAGGCCGCGTTCGACCCGTTGGGGCTGCTCAACCCGGGGAAGGTGTTCTGATCAAGGCTGCTGACGCTTCGTCGGTGATGTGCTGACGAAGCGTCAAGGGCCCCAGGTCTGCACGAACGGGGCGTGGCCGTTCCAGGTCACGTAGAAGATCGAGTCCAGCGTGCCCTGCTCGAAGTCCACCCGCAGCCAGTCGTCGCCGGTCCACTGGTGCACCGACCAGCCCGGCTCGGCCACCGCCGTGACCACGCTCGCCGACGACGCGCCCATGTCCACCACGATCCGCCCGCCGGGCCGGTTGTAGCCCTGGATCTGGCCGGACGCGGCGGCCGTCGTGGCGGCGCCGCGGGTGGACGGCGCGGCCGGGTGGTCCGGTGCGGTGCTCGGCTTCGGGGTCACGCTCGCGGGCGGCGTCGGCCGCTGCGTCGGCGAGGCCATCGCGGTCGGCAGCGGCGGCTCCGAGGAGGCGCTCGACACCGGCGCGGCGGCCAGCATCCGGGGCGGGTCGTACGAGGTGTCGCCGAGGACCCGGTGCACGCCGAGCCAGGACACCGACACGGCCGCCGCCGTGGCCGCCGCCCATGCTCCCGCCCGCACCAGTCCCATCCGCACGGGCCCCAGTATGGCCTGTGACGGGTGTCCGCCCGGTACTCCGATGGCGTACCGTCACACCTCATGGCAACGGTCCTGGTGGTCGAGGACGACCCCTTTGTGCGATCTGCCCTGATAAGACATCTTTCAGGAGCTGGACACGCGGTGCGCAGCGTCGGCACCGCGCTCGAAGCGCTGCGCGAGGTCGCCCAGGTCGGCTGCGACGTGGTCATCCTCGACCTCGGGCTGCCCGACCTGGACGGCAGCGAGGCGCTGAAGATGATCCGCGGCCTCACCGACGTCCCGGTGATCATCTCCACCGCCCGCGACGACGAGGCCGAGATCGTCCGGCTGCTCAACGCGGGCGCCGACGACTACCTGGTCAAGCCGTTCTCCGGGGACCACCTCAGCGCCCGGATGGCGGCGGTGCTGCGCCGGACCGGGACCACCCCGGGCAGCGGGCAGCTGCTCCAGGTCGGCGGGCTGCACATCGACCTGCAACGCCGCGAGGTCTCCCTGGACGGCGTCGACCTCGACCTCACCCGCCGCGAGTTCGACCTGCTGGCCTTCCTCGCCGCCCGGCCCGGCGTGGTCGTCGCCCGCCGGGAACTGCTGGCCGAGGTGTGGCGGCAGCCCTACGGCACCGACCAGACCATCGACGTGCACCTGTCCTGGCTGCGCCGCAAGCTCGGCGAGACGGCCTCCCAGCCGCGCTACCTGCACACCGTGCGCGGCGTCGGGGTACGGCTCGACGTCCCGGCCGGGTTCCCGGCGCCCGGGCGGCCGGCGCCGTGAGATGGGCCCTGGTCAAGGTCTGCATCGCGGTCACCACGATGATCGCGCTGGCCTTCCTGATCCCGTTGGGCCTGCTGGTCCGGGAGAGCGCCCGGGACCGGGCCTTCAGCGGCGCGGAGGCGCGGGCCGCCGCGCTCGGCCCGGCGCTGGCGATCACCACTGACGTGAACGCCCTGCAGCGCGCCGTCAGCAGCACCGATACCGGCTCCGTCACCGACAGCGCGGTCCACGTCCCCACCGCCCACGGCATGGTCACCATCGGCCGGACCCGGAGCACCCCGGCGGAGGTCCGCAGCGCCGCCGACGAGGGCCGCAGCGGCACCGTCGCCGTCCCCGGCGGGTACGCCTACCTGCAACCGGTCGCCGTGGCCAGCGGCGGAATCGCGGTGGTGGAGGTGTTCATCCCGGACTCCCAGCTCGACCAGGGCGTGGCCGTCGCCTGGCTGGTGCTCAGCGGGGTGGCGGTGACCCTGGTGCTGATCTCGATCCTGGTCGCCGACCGCCTCGGCACCCGGATCGTCGGCTCCGCCCGACGGCTCGCGGGCGCGGCGCGCGCGCTCGGCGCGGGCGACCTCGCCGTGCGCGTCCCGCAGGCCGACGACTCGCCGCCGGAGCTGCGCGAGGCCGCCGCCGCCTTCAACGCCATGGCCGACCGGGTGATCCAGCTGGTCGCCGCCGAACGCGAACTGGCCGCCGACCTGTCGCACCGGCTGCGCACCCCGCTGACCGCGCTGCGGCTCAACGCCGCCTCGCTCGGCGACGGCGACGCCGCCGAGCAGACCCGGGAGGCGGTGGCCCAGCTGGAACGCGAGGTCGACCAGATCATCCGCACCGCCCGTGGCCGCGGCGACCGGTTCGCCACCGCGCCGGAGCCGCTGACCTGCGACGCGGCCGAGGTGATCCGGGACCGGGTGGCCTTCTGGTCGGCCCTGGCCGAGGACGAGGGCAGGCAGTGGCGGCTCGCCGGAGCGACCGACCCGGCGCCGGTGCCGGTCGGCGCCGCCGACCTGGGCGCGGCCCTGGACGCCCTGCTCGGCAACGTCTTCCGGCACACCCCGGAGGGTGCCGGATTCCTGGTCGACGTCCGCGCCGACCAGGACGCGGTGACCGTGCTGGTCGCCGACGCCGGTCCGGGCATCAGCGACCCGGACGAGGCGCTGCGCCGGGGCCACGGCCACGGCGGCGAGGGCTCCACCGGACTGGGACTGGACATCGTGCGCCGGGTCGCCGAGTCCACCGGCGGCGGGGTACTGGTCGGCCGCTCCGCGTTCGGCGGCACCGAGATCCAGCTGCGGCTGTGCACCGGCGCGGCGCCGCAGCCCGACCCGGCCCGCAACCGCGGCCGACGGCGGACCCCGACCCGGGTCCGGCTGGTGCGCTGAACCGTCCGGTGCGGGTCCGGAGCCGGTTGATCCAGGTTCCTTAAGCCAGCCCTAAGGGAGCCACACCACCGCCTGTGGCCGGATTTCCGGGCGCGCCCGGCCGGTAGCGTCGGCGGCGGCCGGACCGAGCCAGTCCCGCGGATGCCCCGACCGGGCCCCAACCCAGCGGGTGGACGCCTCCCTGTCCTGGGGCTGCGCCTGCGGTCCGGCCCTCGGGCGCAGGGCGTACTCCGTTGCCCGCCCGCGTCGCCTGGTCCCGCTCTTCCCGCACCGCTGTTCCATGGAGGTACCCGTATGACGTCGTCCAAGCACAGCCGCAACGCCGCAGGCAGGCGCCGACGCTCCCGCCGGGGCACCGTCGTCGGGGCCTCGGCCGTGGCGGCCGTCGTCGTCGGCGGCAGCCTGGTCGCCCTCGCGGCCAGCGCGAACGCGGCGACCGTCGGCGCGGTCTACTCCAGCACCAGCGACTGGGGCAGCGGCTACAGCGGGCAGTACGACGTGACCAACGGCGGCAGCTCCACCATCAGCACCTGGTCGCTGGTCTTCGACCTGCCCGCCAAGGCGACCATCACCTCGCTCTGGAACGCCACCTACAAGGCCGACGGCCAGCAGATCACGGTCACCCCGGACAGCTGGGACGCCTCGCTGGCCAGCAACCAGAGCGCGGTCATCGGCTTCGTGGTCAGCGGCTCCGGCGCGCCGACCAGCTGCACCATCAACGGCGCGGACTGCTCGACCGGGGTGGCCCCGACCACCAGCGGCCAGCCCTCCTCCGCCGCCCCGGCCGGTCCCAGCCCGTCCGCGAGCGGCGGCGGCTCGACCACCGCCCCGGCCAGTCCGTCGGCCGGCGCCCCGGCCACCAGCTCGGCCCCCGCCTCGGCCCCCGCCTCCGCGCCCGCCTCGGCTCCGGCGAGCGCCACCGCCTCGGCCGGCCCGAGCGCCGGTTCGACCAGTGGCAGCGGCAGTGGCAGCGGCGGCAGTACGGCCGACGCGGCCTTCTCCCCGTACGTCGACACCTCGCTCTGGCCCAGCTACGACACCGTCGCCGCGTCCAAGGCGGGCGGCGCCAAGAACGACAACCTGGCCTTCATCACCGCGGGCAGCGGCTGCACCCCGGAGTGGGGCGGCGTCAGCACCCTGGCCGCCACCCCCGACCCCGGCGGGATCACCGAGCTGCGGGCGGCGGGCGGCGACGTCCGGGTGTCCTTCGGCGGCGCCAGCGGCACCGAACTGGCCGAGTCCTGCACCAGCGTCAGCTCGCTCGCGGCGGCCTACCAGCAGGTCATCTCCGCCTACGGGCTGACGAAGATCGACTTCGACGTCGAGGGCGCGGCCGCCGACGACACCGCCGGGATCACCCGCCGGGACCAGGCCATCGCCCAGCTCCAGGCCACCGCCAAGGCCGCGGGCAGGACCCTGCAGGTCTCCTTCACCCTCCCGGTGCTGCCCTCCGGCCTGGTCCAGTCCGGCACCGACCTGCTCCAGGACGCCAAGACCAACGGGGTCGACATCTCCGCCGTCAACATCATGGCGATGGACTACGGCGACTCCGCCGCCCCCAGCCCCAGCGGCCAGATGGGCACCTACGCCATCGACGCCGCCACCGCCACCGAGGCCCAGGTCAAGAGCATCTTCGGCTACACCGACGCGCAGGCCTGGGCGCACGTCGCGGTCACCCCCATGATCGGCGTGAACGACACCAGTGACGAGGTCTTCACCGTCGCCGACGCCACCCAGCTCGCCCAGTTCGCCGCCACCAAGCACCTCGCCTGGCTGTCGATGTGGTCGGCGGCCCGGGACCAGGAGTGCTCCGGCGGGGCGCAGAGCTACGCGTCGCCGAGTTGCAGCAGCATCGTCCAGTCCCCGTACGACTTCGCCAAGGCCCTCGGCGCCTACACCGGCTGACCCGGCACACCGGCACGGCCGACCGGCCGACCGGCCGGACTCCACTGACCGCGGGCCCTTCGATCCCAGGAGATCGGAGGGCCCGCTGCCGGTCTGTCAGTGGCGCGTGATTGGCTGTGGCCACCGACCGGCGGAGCACCGCCATCCGCTAGGGTCACCCACGGTACGCACTTAGGGAGGGTTGTGTGACGAGCCTCGGTCTGGACGCGAAGGACGGCGCGGCTCCGGCCGCGCCCTGGTCCCGCCTGCCCGCGTTCCTCCGGGCGCCGGTGCTCGCCCTGCGCGACGCCCCCCGGCGGCGGACACTGGCCGCGTTCTGGATCGGCGTGGCCTCCCTCCTGCTGTACGCGGTGGTCCGGCACCTGGCCCGAGTGTCCATGATCGACATGGTGGTCTACCGGGCCGAGGGCGGCGCCGTCGCCCACGGACACGACCTCTACGACCTCCGGGTCACCAGGTACCTGCTGCCCGCGACCTACCCGCCGTTCGCCGCGATGCTGTTCACCCCGACCGCCTGGGTGCCCGTGCCGCTGCTGCGGATCCTGGTCACCGGTGTGAACCTGGTGCTGCTCGGCGGCTTCGGCTACCTGTCCGCGGTGCTCGTGGGCTGGCCCAAACGCACCATGCGACCGGCCCTGGTGTTCCTGGTGGTGGGCCTCGGGGTGTGGCTGGAGCCGGTGTTCACCACGCTGCGCTACGGGCAGATCAACCTGCTCATCGGCGTGCTGGTGCTCTACGACCTGACCCGCCCGGACAGCCGCCGCAGCAAGGGCGCCGCCCTCGGCCTGGCCGCCGCCATCAAGATCACCCCCGGCCTGTTCGCCGTCTACCTGCTGCTCAGCGGCCGGATCCGGGCCGCCGTCACGGCCGGGCTCAGCTGCCTGGCGACGATACTGGTCGGGCTACTGGTCCTGCCGCACGCCTCGGTCGAGTTCTGGACCGGCGACCTCTACGACACCAGCCGGGTCGGCAAGGAGTACATCGTCGACAACCAGTCGCTGCGGGGCGTCCTGGACCGACTGCTGCACACCACCCACAGCGGCACCAGCACGCTGCTGCTCAGCGCGGCGGTGGCGGTCTTCGGGCTGACCGTCTCCGTCGGCCTGCACCGCGCCGCCGGGAGCCTCCCGCGCGGCCGCGCCTGGTCGGTGCTCTGCTGCGCGGTCACCGCACTGCTGATCTCCCCGATCAGCTGGACCCACCACTGGGTCTGGTGCGTCCCGCTGATCGTGCTGCTGGCCGCCGAGGCCGCGCACGAGCGGGCCCGCCCGGCCGGGGGCGCGCTGCTGCGCGGCCGATGGCGGGCCACCGCCGTCGCCACCGCCCTCGGCTTCTGCTCCTTCGCCATGTGGATGGTCCCGCACAAGGGGCTCAGCAACCTGCGGATCCCGTACCCGCTGCAACCGGTCGCCGCGATCTACCCGCTGCTCGGCCTCGCCTTCCTGCTGCTCGCCGGGGAGCGCCTGCGCCGGCACCGGCGCAGGCGCCGAAGGCGGAGCGCGACCGCGCACCGCCCCTCAGTGCCCGGCCAGGAGGGCGGCCAGCGTCCCGTCCAGGTCGAGGGCATCCTCCTCCCGGCCGGCCGGGACCAGCCGTAGGCAACGCTCCAGCCAGGCCGCGAACACCCCGGTCGGAGCCTCGATCAGGGCGTCCCCGGCCGGGGAGCTGAGCGCCAGGCACATCACGCTGCGCCCCTCCATCCGGGTCGGCCAGACCCGCACGTCACCGTGCCCGCAGGCCCGGAACACCCCCTCGATCAGCAGATCGCGGGCGAACACCCAGGTCACCGGGGTGTCCTGGCCCAGGTGAAAGGTGATGTGCACCGCGTAGGGATCCTCCGCCCGGTAGATCAGCAGGGCCGGTACCGGCACGTTCCGCTCCGGCCCGAGCACCAGGCTCACCGTCAGTTCCTGTCGTACCTCCCGCTCGGTACCGCCCAGCACGCTCTCGTCGCTGTCCATGGCCATGCCCCTTCCTCCGCCGGTCCCAGGGCCGCTGCCGGGGCCCCTTACGGGTGGAGAGCGGGTCACCCGCCGACTCTTACAGCACTTTTCGCGGCGAATCCGTCGCGGGTCGGCGGGCCGGTGTCCGCGCGGGCGCGGACAGTACCCCTTGGGTGCTTCCTCCGGGCGCGTTGTCCGGCAACCGGCCCGTACCGGGCCGCGCGAGTACTACTCTTTGTCACGGCTCGATGACTCGGTGCATCCTGGCCATCCCCAGAGTGCGCCGTTCGGCAACGCAGACGAAGCAGGTCCACCTCCATGTCGGTTCCACCCTCCGCCGGGTCCGAGGCCGAAGACCGCCCCTCGGCCGGCTACTACCCCGACCCCTCGATCCCCGGCTACGTCCGGTACTGGGACGGGGGTCGCTGGCTTCCCGGGACGAGCCGTCCCGCCCCGCCGGACGGCGAGGTGCTCGCGCCGCCCCGGGCGGCGACGCGGCCGAACGCACCGTCGATGAGCTTCGTGCCGCCGCCCGCGCCGCACCGGCCGGTCGCCGAGTCCCCGCTGGAGGAGTCCGGGCCGATCTACCTGGACGAGACCAGCGGCCTGCCGCTGACCCAGTCCCCGCCGCTCCCGGGGCAGCACCAGGCCGAGGGCGAGGCCCGGAACCAGGGCGGGGGCGAGGCGGCGGACGGCCCCTGGCGCGCGGACGCGGCGCAGCAGCGCGGCCTGATGGAGACCGGCCGGGTACCGCGCTGGGTCAGCTGGGGCGCCCCGGCGCAGGAGGAGGAGGGCCCGTCGGCCCGCCTGCTGCACCTGCCCACCTCCGACGTCCAGCCGTCGACGGCCCCGCCGCACCCCCGGCTGACCCCGGTCCCGGACTCCTGGCCGGTCCCGGAGCCCGCCGCCGGTCCGGCCCCGTTCCCGGCCCCGGCCGCACCGGCGGCGTACCGGCCCCCGGCCGCCTACGAGCCCCCGGCCGCCCGGGTGCCCGCCCACCAGGCCCCGGTCGGCCACGTCCCGGCGGAGGCCGAGTACCCGGCCCCGGCGCTGCCCGCGCGGCCGGTGCCGACCGCCCTCTCCGTGAGCCCGCCGCCGCAGTCCCAGGCCGCGCCGTACCGGGTCGCGGACCGCTCCGCGGTGCCGTCCCCCACCCCCGGCGACGGTTCGGGGGCGCTGAGCCCGGCCATGGCCGCCTTCGCCGCTCCGGCGCCCCCGGCCCCCGTCGCCGCTCCCGAACCGGCCGCCGCCCCGGCCGCCCCGGTGGCCCCCGCCCTCCCGGCCACCCCGGCCACCCCGGCCACGGACCAGGCGCCGAGGCACATCCGGGCCGTGGGCGCGCGGCAGTCCGGTCCCCGGCCCGCCCTGCTCGGGCGCCGCCTCGGCGCCCGGCTGCTCGACCTCGCGGTCGTGGTCGGCGCGGTGACCCCGATCGCCGTCCCGCTGGTCCGGACGGTGACCTCGCACCTCCAGCAGAAGATCGATCTCGCCCGTAACCTGGACGGCGACAGTACGGTCTGGCTGGTCGATCCGACCGTGCTGCGCGGCGCCGGTGTGCTGGTGCTCGCGGTCCTCCTGGTCGGCCTCGTCTACGAGGCGCTGCCGACCGCCCTGTGGGGGCGGACCCTGGGCAAGGCGCTGTTCGGTCTGCGGGTGCTCGACCTGCGGTCCAAGCGCAAGCCGGGCCCGGGCCGGGTGCTGGCGCGCTGGTTCTCGTACCAGCTGCTGCTGGTGCTCGCGGTGGGCGTCTTCGACCTGATGTGGTGCATGGTGGACCGGCCGTGGCGCCAGTGCTGGCACGACAAGGCGGGCGGCACCTACGTCACCTCCGGGGCCGCTGCCGCGTCGAAGGAGCACTGACTCACCCGATCGGCCCGTTCCGGACCGGTTGCTCATGCTTTGACTGCTTATCAGGTGATCTACTCGATGCATGACGACACCTGAGCCGCCCGACGAGCCGACCCCGCCCTCGTTCGAGAAGCCGGCGGCGGGCGGTTCGCCCCATGAGACGCCCCCGCCCTACGGTCAGTCGCCGTATCCGGGGCAGCCGCCGTACGGTCACCAGCCGCCGAACGGCACTCCTCAGCCCGGTGTCGGCGCCCCCCTCTACGACCCGAACCGGAGCGGTACCTACCCGTACGGTCCCACCCCCTACGGCAACGCGCCGGTGTCCCAGATGCCGCCGCTGGGCGGGCTCGGGCGGCGGTTGGCGGCCCGGATCATCGACACCGTGCTGCTGGCGATCGTCGGCGTGCCGCTGTCGCTGCTCGCCTACGCCGGTTCCAGCCACGACCGCACGGCGCGCACGGTGGTGGCCGAGGTGGCGCTGGCGCTGGTGGGGTTCGTCTACGAGGGGCTGATGCTGACCCTGTCGCGCGGGCAGACGGTGGGGAAGAAGGCGATGCGGATCCGGGTCGCGGTGCTGGCCAGCGGCGCGGTGCCGTCCGGCAGGACCGGCTGGATCAGGTCGGCCGTCTACTGGCTCCCGGGCATCTTCAGCGCCCTGTGCATTCCGGCTCTGTTCTCGCTGCTGAACATCCTGTGGTGCACCTGGGACCGGCCGTACCGCCAGTGCCTGCACGACAAGGCCGCCAAGACCGTGGTGGTCAGGACGGACTGACTGGTCGTCACGGAAAGGTCCGAGGCCGGCGCCGGGGTTCTCGGCGTCGGCCTCGGCTGGTTCGGTGGTGGCGTCTCCGCCGGGCCCGGCTCGGGGGTCGCCGGGTCCGGCGGCCGGTACCGGCGCCTATCGCCGACTGCTCTCGTGCTGCGGGATCGACTCCACCGCGGGCGCCGCCGCGTGCCGGGCGGAGGCGGGGTGGTTGCGGGCGACGGTGAGCGAGCGTCGGCGCCCGGACCCGCGCCGGGCGGGTGCGGTGACCGCCAGCGCGGCGGCGATGGTGCCCAGGGTGATGCCGAGTATCGCGAGCAGGGCGGTGGTGAGCAGGCTGTGGGTGCCCGTGGCGGCCAGCAAGGCCACCGTGACGATGACCACGGTGACTGTGCCGTAGCAGATTTGAGCAGAAGTCAGGCGGGGCATGGGTGTTCCGTCCTTCGCAGCGGGGGATGCCGGGGAGGTTCACCTGCGATGTACCCGTGAGCGGGACCGGCGACCCCAGTGCGGAGTCGGCGAAGGAGGGGCACACGGGGGCGCACGGACTCATCACGCAGGCGGACGTTTGGAGTATGCCAGCGGCAGCACCCGGCGGCCGAGGCGGTGGCCGGCCACCCCGCTGATCCGCCGTCTTCCAGCTGGACGCGCGTAGTCCGGGTGGCCGGGCGGCCCCGGCCGGGTGCGGTCGAGCCCCGGCGCGGCCCCCGGGGCGGAGGAGCGCCCGGCGCGGGGCGTCAACTGACGCTCCATCAACACATGCCAAATGTACGCGCGATGTTCATCCGATTCCGTGGGCCGGGATGCATTGAACGCGGCCGTTGGACGCGCGTAGACAAGTGGTCATGACAAGTTAACCGTTGGGGTATTCCTTCCGGTCTACGCGCGTGGTTCTCTGGAACGGCATTGGCCCGGGTGGGCTGATGAACCATCAAGTGCCCAGGGAGACACACATGTTGCGCACATCTGTCGGTCGCGCCGGGATTGCCCTCGCCGCATGCGTCGCCGCGTTCAGTACCGCCGTCCCGGCTCACGCTGCCAGCACCTACTCGGCCTTCGCGTTCTCCCTCGGCACCAGTGAGCCGACGATCTACTCGTTCATAAACTCGGCCACGTCCACGCTTGACATGACCATGTATGAACTGAAGGACACCACGGCGGTCAACGACCTGATCGCCCGCGAGAAGGCCGGGGTCAAGGTCCGCGTCATCCTGGACCGCGAGGAGACCTCCACCAACTCCAGCGCCTACTCGGCGCTGAAGAGCGCGGGCGTCGGCGTGGTGTACTCCTCGTCCGCGTTCACCTACACCCACCAGAAGACGATCACGGTCAACGACGACGAGTCGCTGGTCCTGACCGGCAACCTGACCTCCGAGTACTACCCGACCAGCCGCGACTACGGGGTCTTCGACAACGACCAGACCGACGTCGCCGCGATCGAGAAGGTCTTCGCCGCCGACTACGCCCACACCTCGATCACCCCCAGCGACGGCGACAACCTGCTCTGGTCGCCCACCACCGCGCAGAACCGGCTGCTGTCGGTGATCAACGGCGCGACCACCACCCTGGACGTCGAGGAGGAGGAGTTCAGCGACTCCGCCGTGGTCGACGCGATCGCCAACGCCGCCGAGAACGGCGTCACCGTCCGGGTCGTGCTGGAGGACCCGGCCGACTACTCCTCCGAGGTGCAGCAGGTCGAGGACGCCGGGGCGACCGTCGTCGGCTACTCCTCCAGCACCGGCTTCTACATCCACGCCAAGGCGATCGTCGCCGACTACGGCCTGTCCACCCAGACCGTCGAGGCCGGTTCGATGAACGTCACCAGCAACTCGCTGGAGAACAACCGCGAGCTGGGCATCATCCTGAACGACTCGGGCGTGGCCTCGGTCATCGAGAACGCCTTCGACAGCGACTACGCCGGTGGCACCCCGGCCTGACCCGCCCCCGCCGAACGGCGGCGCAGCGGTCGAGCGGCGCGTGCCGGGCGGATGCCCGGCACGCGCCGCTGGTTCCGGTCGGCGCCGCTCAGTTCCCGGCCAGTACCACCGGTGTACCGGTGAGCAGCACCCCGGCCGCCTGCAACTGCTCCAGCGCGGTCTCGGTGGTCTCCTTGGCCACGCCCGCCGTCAGGTCCAGCAGCACCCGGGTCCGGAAGCCCTCGCGGACCGCGTCCAGCGCGGTCGCCCGGACGCAGTGGTCGGTGGCGATGCCGACCACGTCGACCTCGGTGACCTGCCGCGCGCGCAGCCAGCCGGCCAGCGTCTCGCCGTTCTCGTTGGCGCCCTCGAAGCCGCTGTAGGCGGCCGAGTACGCGCCCTTGTCGAAGACCGCCTCGACCGCGCCGGAGGTCACCGAGGGGGTGAAGTTCGGGTGGAAGCCGACGCCCTCGGTGCCCGCGACGCAGTGCACCGGCCAGCTGCTGACGAAGTCCGGCGTGTCCGAGAAGTGGTCGCCCGGGTCCACGTGGTGGTCGCGGGTCGCCACCACATGGGTGTATCCGGCCGCTGCCTCGGCCACCAGGTCGGTGATGGACGCGGCGACCTCGGCCCCGCCGGTCACTGCGAGGCTGCCGCCCTCACAGAAGTCGTTCTGTACATCGACGACGATCAGTGCGCGGTGCATCGGTGACCTCGCTTACCGGGTACGCGGGCGTACGTGGGGCTGGGTGGGGGCGTGTTGCTTCGGATGAGAGCGTAGGGACCGCGCCGGACGCGGGGGAAGAGCATGGCATGCGACATCTGACCCGGTTCCCTCCGGGGTACTCAGACCCGGCCCGGCCCGGGTACTCACTGCCGCCACCCGGGGTCCGCCCACCCGGCGTACCCCGCGCGCGGTCAGCCCGCGTGCCCGGAGCGGGTGACGTACTCGGTCGGGATCACCGGCTCGCCCTTGGACAGCTGGGTCGCCGACATCGGCAGCTGCTCGCGCGAGCGCAGATGCCGGTCGCGGGCCTCCGCCAGCGGCTCCCGGCCGACGATCTCACCGCCGCTTACCAGGGTACGGTGCAGCAGCCGGTCGGTCAGGTCGTGCGGGACCGGTCCGACGCCCACCACCTCCGCCTCGGCCACGCCCTCCGGGTCCAGCCGCCGGGCGCCCCACTTGCGTCCGCCGCGGCTGGCCTTGGCCCCCGCGGAGCGCTTCGCCACCGGGACCAGCGGGGCGTCCGGCTCCGCCGAGGCGGCCCGGGCCACCAGTTTGTAGACCATGGCGCAGGTCGGCTGGCCGCTGCCGGTGACCAGCGAGGTGCCCACGCCGTAGCCGTCGACCGGGGCCGTGCCCAGCGCGGCGATGGCGTACTCGTCGAGGTCGCTGGTGACCGTGATCCGGGTCTTCTTCGCGCCCAGCTCGTCCAGCTGCCGGCGCACCCGGTGCGCCAGCATCAGCAGGTCGCCGGAGTCGATCCGGACCGCCCCCAGCTCCGGTCCGGCGACGTCGATCGCGGTGCGGACCGCCTCGCCCAGGTCGTAGGTGTCGATCAGCAGCGTGGTGCCGCGGCCCATCGACTCGATCTGGGCGGTGAACGCGTCCCGCTCGCTGTCGTGCACAAGGGTGAACGCGTGGGCGCTGGTGCCCCTGGTCGGGATCCCGTACTGGAACCCGGCCTGGAGGTCGGAGGTGGCCGCGAACCCGGCGACGTGGGCGGCCCGGGCGGCCGAGACCGCGGCCAGCTCGTGCGCCCGCCGGGCGCCCATCTCGATCAGCGGCCGGGCCCCGGCCGCCGCCGACATCCGCGAGGCGGCGGCGGCGATCGCCGAGTCGTAGTTGAGGATCGACAGGATGGTGGTCTCCAGCAGCACCGCTTCGGCGAAGCTGCCCTCGACCACCAGCACCGGCGAACCGGGGAAGTAGCACTCGCCCTCGCCGTAGCCCCGGATGTCGCCCCGGAACCGGTAGTCGGCCAGCCAGGCCAGGGTGCTGTCGTCCACCACCCGCTCGTTGGCGAGCCAGTCCAGCTGGGGCGTGGTGAAGCGGAAGGCCTCGACGGCGTCCAGGACCCGGCCGGTACCGGCGGTCACGCCGTAGCGGCGGCCCTCGGGCAGGCGGCGGGTGAAGACCTCGAAGACCGAGTGCCGCTGGGCGGCGCCGCTGCGCAGGGCCGCCTGGAGCATGGTCAACTCGTAGCGGTCGGTGAGCAGGGCGGTGGAAACGGTGCTGGCGGTGGCACTCGCGTGGAGGGCTGCGGCGTCCATGAGGATGATGCTACCGCGAATACTCGTCACTTTGACGATTTCTCCTCCGGGCGAGTCCCGGATCGCCTCGGCATCCCCCGGATGGCAGCATGGGAAGGTACGGCAGAACCTTCTTCCCCCGTCTCCACCTTCCCGCCCCGTCCCGGGCCGAGCCCGCCGCCCGGGCTGGGAGAACCCCACCGAACAGGAGCCATCGCCGTGAGTGTCGCGCCGGTCGAGATCGAGCGCACGGAGTCGGAGTCGGCACCGGAAGCGGTGCAGGAGCCCGACCTTCCCTGGGTGACGATCGTCCACAACGATCCGGTGAACCAGATGAACTACGTGGTCTACGTCTTCCAGTCGTACTTCGGCTATCCCAAGGACAAGGCCCGCAAGCTGATGCTGGACGTCCACCACAAGGGGCGGGCCACGGTCTCCATCGGCACCCGCGAGGAGATGGAGCGCGACGTGCAGGCCATGCACGGCTACGGGCTCTGGGCGACGCTCCAGCACGACAAGTGACGCCCCGCGACCCGGCCCCGTCCGGCCCCCGCACCTCCTGACGTCCCCGAGCCCCAAGCCCTGAAGCCCCGAAAGGCGACACGGAACTCCCCATGTCCGGACCCTTCAAGCCCGCCCCCCACGGCGGAGCCGCCCTCACCCTGGACTCCGTCGAGGCATCCATCCTGCGCAGTCTGACCGTCCAGCTGCTGGAACTCATCGGCCCCGGCGACGAACCGGCGGCCGACGCGGACCCGTTGGCCGCCCTGTTCGCCGAGGGCCCCAGCAAGGCCCCGCAGGACCCGGCGCTCGCCCGGCTCTTCCCCGACGCCTACCGCGAGGGCCCCGACGCCGCCGACTACTCGGCCGAGTTCCGCCGCTTCACCGAGAACGACCTGCGCGCCCGCAAGCGCGAGAACTGCCTGGCCCTGGTCCGCAGCCTCGACCGGGCCCCGGTCGGCAGCCAGGGCGACGTCGAGCTGGAGCTGGACGCCGACGGCTGCCGCGGCTGGCTGGGCGCCCTGAACGACCTGCGGCTGACCCTCGGCACCCGGCTGGAGGTCACCGACGACGACGGCGAGGCGCTGTACCAGCTGCCGGACGACGACCCGCGCAAGCCGCAGACCATGGCCTACCTGTGGCTCGGCTGGCTGGAGGAGAGCCTGCTGGAAGTCCTGATGGACTGATCCCACCGGTGCCCACCGGTGCCGCCGGAGCGCCCTGGGTCGCGCGGGCGCGTCCTATCCTGGCGCCATGCTGACCATCATCCGTTCGCTGCACGACCAGATCGTCGCCCACGCCCGGGCCGACCACCCCGACGAGGCCTGCGGCGTCGTCGCGGGCCCGGTCGGCACCGGTCGCCCCGAGCGGTTCATCCCGATGCTGAACGCGGCCCGCTCGCCCACCTTCTACGAGTTCGACTCCGGGGACCTGCTCAAGCTCTACCGGGAGCTGGACGACCGGGACGAGGACCCGGTGGTGGTCTACCACTCGCACACCGCGACCGAGGCGTACCCGTCCCGGACCGACGTCTCCTACGCCTCCGAGCCGGAGGCCCACTACGTCCTGGTGTCCACCGCCGACTGCGGCAACGACGAGGGGCCGTTCCAGTTCCGCTCGTTCCGGATCGTGGACGGGGAGATCACCGAGGAGGACGTCGAGATCGTCGACGCGTACGCCTGATCAACCCCGGCCCAGGTCACCGGCGCCTGGCCGTCCGAGCCCGGGCGGCCAGGACACGCCGACAGGGGAAATCCCGCCCCTCGGGACTGGAATGTCCGCCAGACGAGACGGGCATGCCTTCCCGAGGTCGGGAATCGATACGATGAGCGTATGCGTTACCTCGATGTGAGCACTCCGGCCACAGGCACCCGCCTCGTGGCGCGGCTGCACGTCGACCTGTGCCGCCTCGCCAGCGCGATCTGTCCCGCCTGCTGACGACCCGGCGCGGCTCACATCACGCCCGTCTCCGGGCATCCCGCCCTGTCCCCGCCCCGCCACCCTTCTGGAGTGCAGCCATGGCCATCGAGGTCCGCATCCCCACCATCCTCCGCACCTACACCGACGGCGCCAAGGCCGTCGAAGGCAGCGGTACCACCCTGGGTGACCTCTTCGCCGACCTCGACGTGCGCCACCCCGGCATCCGCGAGCGCCTGGTCGACGCCGGTCAGCTCCGCCGCTTCGTCAACGTCTACCTCAACGACGAGGACGTCCGCTTCCTGGACGGCATCGACACCGCCGTCGCCGCCGGTGACAGCGTCACCATCCTCCCCGCCGTGGCCGGCGGGTCCGTCTGATGCGTTACGACGCCCCACTCGATGCCGTCGGCAACACCCCACTGGTCGGCCTGCCCCGGATCTCCGCCGGTATCCCCGGCAACGAGTCGGGCGTCGTACGCCTCTGGGCCAAGCTGGAGGACCGCAACCCGACCGGATCGATCAAGGACCGCCCGGCGCTCCACATGATCGAGCGGGCCGAGGCCGACGGACGGCTCACCCCCGGCTGCACCGTCCTCGAACCCACCAGCGGCAACACCGGCATCTCGCTGGCCATGGCGGCCAAGCTCAAGGGCTACCGCATGGTCTGCGTGATGCCCGAGAACACCAGCGAGGAGCGCCGCGAGCTGCTCCGGATGTGGGGCGCGGAGGTCATCTCCTCCCCGGCGGCGGGCGGCTCCAACACCGCCGTCCGGGTCGCCAAGGAACTCGCCGCCGAGCACCCCGACTGGGTGATGCTCTACCAGTACGGCAACCCCGACAACGCGGGTGCGCACTACGCCGGCACCGGCCCGGAGATCCTCACCGACCTGCCCACGGTCACCCACTTCGTGGCCGGACTCGGCACCACCGGCACGCTCATGGGCGTCGGCCGGTACCTGCGCGAGAAGGTCCCCGGCATCCGCGTCGTCGCCGCCGAACCGCGCTACGACGACGTGGTCTACGGGCTCCGCAACCTGGACGAGGGCTTCGTCCCCGAGCTGTACGACGGCTCGGTGCTGACCACCCGCTTCTCCGTCGGCTCGGCGGACGCGGTGCGGGGCACCCGCCAGCTGCTCCAGGAGGAGGGCATCTTCGCGGGCGTGTCGACCGGCGCCATCCTGCACGCCGCGATCGGCGTCGGGCGCAAGGCCGCGCAGGCGGGCGAGCGTGCCGACATCGTCTTCGTGGTCGCCGACGGCGGCTGGAAGTACCTCTCCACCGGCATCTACACCGCCGAGACCAACGAGCAGGCAGTCGAGGCCCTGCAGGGCCAGCTCTGGGCCTGACCGCCGCCCGGTTCCGCGCACCCCACCGGCCGTGTCCGGACGTCCCAGGAGCTCCGCCGCGCCCCGGCGCGGACGGCGCCACACCCTGGTGACTCCGTTCGCGGCCGGTTCTGTATCCGTTTTCTGACCCGAAACCGTCACAGAACGTCTACAAGGGACATTCCTCCGCTTTGCCCCGGCCGGCCTGGAAAAGGCTTGGGCAGTAGATCGACCGCGTCGCGGCTGGATCGGCGCCGGTCGCACCCCAGGTGGAGGAGGAGTTCGATGAGTCCTCGCAGTGGTGAGCTCTGGTCCTATGCGCAGATCGCGGCCCACATCGGTGTCCAGCCGGACACCGTGAAGTCGTACCGGAGGCAGGGCGTGCTGCCGGAGCCCGACGTGGTCACCGTCCTCGGCCAGCCGCGCTGGTACGAGGAGACCATCCGGGCCTGGAGCGCCCGCCGCCCGCGCAACCGCGACCGCTGACCCATCCGCACACCCGTACCGGGGGGTGCGCCACCGCGCCCCCCGTACTGGTGATTCCGACCACAACCGGCCCCGTGGACGGCTGCGAATCCACAGCGCCGCCTTACTCTCGACTCTCACGCAGTGAAGCGTGGAGCGTTACGAGCAGCAGGCGGAGGACGCGGCATGGACCTGACCGTGGTGGGAAGCTCGGGGAGCTTTCCGTCGGCCGACTCGCCCTGTTCCTGCTACCTCGTCCAGGCCGACGGCTTCCGGCTGGTGATAGACCTCGGCAACGGCGCGCTCGGCGCCCTCCAGCGCTACTGCGGCCTCTACGACGTGGACGCGGTGCTGCTCAGCCACCTGCACGCGGACCACTGCGTCGACATGTGCGCCTACTACGTGGCCCGCAACTACCGGGTCGAGGGCTGCCCCGATCCGCTGCCGGTCTACGGACCGCACGGGACGGCGGAGCGGCTGGCCCGCGCCTACGGCATGGACGAGCATCCGGGCATGAAGCAGGTGTTCGACTTCAACACCCTGGAGGACGGCGTCTTCCAGGTGGGGCCGTTCCGGATCACCGCCGCCCGGGTCGCCCACCCGGTCGAGGCCTTCGCCTTCCGGCTCGAACACGGCGGCCGGACCCTCGTCTACAGCGGCGACACCGGCCCCTGCCAGGAACTTGTGGACCTCGCCCAGGGGGCCGACCTGCTGCTCAGTGAGGCGGCCTTCACCCACGGCAAGGAGGAGATCCCGGACCTCCACCTGAACGGCCGTCAGGCCGGGGAGCACGCCGCCCTGGCCGGGGTCGGGCGGCTGGTGCTGACGCACATCCCGCCGTGGACCGACCCCGAGCGCAACCGCGCCGACGCGGCCGCGGTCTACCCGGGGCCGGTGGAACTGGCCAGGCCGGGCGCCGTCTACCCGGTCTGACCCGGCTCCCGACCCGGCGGACCGGGTACCGGGCTACTTGACGTTGGCCTGTTCCAGCTCCTCCGCGTCGTCCTCCCGGCCCGGTGTCTTCAGGTCGAACTTGGTGATCACGACGCGGAAGATCGTGTAGTAGACCACCGCGAACACCAGTCCGATCGGGATGATCAGCCACGGCTTGGTGGCCAGACTCCAGTTGATCACGTAGTCGATCAGCCCCGCCGAGAAGCTGAACCCGTCGTGCACCCCCAGCCACCAGGTGACCGCCATCGACACCCCGGTGAGCACCGCGTGGATCGCGTACAGCACCGGCGCGATGTAGAGGAACGAGTACTCGATCGGCTCGGTCACCCCGGTGACGAACGAGGTCAGCCCGACCGAGATCATCATCCCGGTCACCTCCTTGCGGCGGCTCGGCTTCGCGCAGTGGGCGATGGCCAGCGCCGCCGCCGGCAGCGCGAACATCATGATCGGGAAGAAGCCCGAGGTGAACTGACCCGCCGTCGGGTCGCCCGCGAGGAACCGGTTGATGTCGCCGTGGACCACCGTGCCGTCCGGTTCGGTGTAGTTCCCGAACTGGAACCAGAAGAACACGTTCAGGAACTGGTGCAGGCCGAAGACCAGCAGCGTCCGGTTGGCGATGCCGAAGATGCCGGAACCGGTTCCGCCCAGGCCGGTCAGGCCGTTGGCGAAGTGGTCCAGGCCGCGCCCGATCGGCGGCCAGATCCACAGGCAGAGCACCGCGAACAGCAGCGCCACCCCGGCCATGATGATCGGCACCAGCCGCCGCCCGTTGAAGAAGCCCAGCCAGTCGACCAGCTTCACCCGGTGGAAGCGCTGCCAGAAGTACGCGGACAGCAGCCCGATGATGATGCCGCCGAACACCCCGGGGTTCTGCACCGTCGGCGCGGCGATGGCCGAGAACGGTCCCGCGGTCGGCCCGGTCGCGCACACGCCCTGGTTCAGCACCGCCGGCGCGGTGCACTTGGCGAAGGTCTTCAGCACGTTGAAGTAGACGAGGAACCCGGCCACCGCCGCCAGGGCCGTGGAACCGTCCGCCTTCTTCGCCATGCCGATGGCCACGCCGACCGCGAACAGCAGCGGCAGGCCCAGCGACCCGTCGAGCAGCGCGCCGCCGGCGCCGCCGAAGACCTTCACCAGGTTCGACGGGAAGCCCCAGCTGGTGTGGATGTCCGGCTGGCCCAGCCGGTTGAGGATCCCGGCGGCAGGCAGCACCGCGATCGGCAGCTGCAGGCTGCGGCCCATCTTCTGCAGACCGCTGACCAGGCCCTGCCACCAAGGCGCTTGCGGAGCGACGGCGTTCGCCGAACTCATGGACTCTCCTCGTCGGGCTCGCTCAAGTAGGGACCTAAGTCCCGTATCGTCATCTTCGGCGAGGAAGGTGATCTATGCTCGCGAAGTTGCGCCAACCGTGCGTTACTTTGAAAAAGCGGACGAAACGGGAGTCACCTCCGCCTCCGCACCAGGGCGAGAACAGGAGCTGAAGACATGCCCACTAAGGCTGAGAAGATCGTCGCGGGCCTCGGCGGCATCGAGAACATCGAAGAGGTCGAGGGCTGCATCACCCGGCTGCGCACCGAGGTGATCGACCCCTCCAAGATCGACGAGGCCGCCCTGAAGGCCGCCGGAGCGCACGGCGTGGTCAAGATGGGCACCGCCATCCAGGTGGTCATCGGCACCGACGCCGACCCGATCGCCGCGGACATCGAAGACATGATGTGACCAGGTGAGCTGAACCGGCCCACCGGAGTCGCACAGGCTGCCCTTGCGAGGGGCACCCGACGGCCCGCGCCCCCTTCGACCGCGCCACCGGCCTCGACCGGCCGACCGGCCGCGGGGGACCCGGGCCGTCATCCGTCCCGCCCGCCAACGGCCCCGCCCCTCCCGGAAACCGGGGCCTTTCCCACCCGATAGGGTCGGAACCATGACACGCATCGACGGCCGTACCGAGGACCAGCTCCGCCCGATCACCATCGAACGGGGCTGGAGCAAGCACGCGGAGGGGTCAGTGCTGGTCTCCTTCGGCGACACCCGCGTGCTCTGCACCGCGAGCGTCACCGAGGGCGTGCCGCGCTGGCGCCGGGGCAGCGGTGAGGGCTGGGTCACCGGCGAGTACGCGATGCTGCCGCGCGCCACCAACACCCGCAACGACCGCGAGTCGGTCCGCGGCAAGATCGGCGGCCGCACCCACGAGATCAGCCGCCTGATCGGCCGCTCGCTGCGCGGCGTGGTCGACACCCGCGCCCTGTCCGAGAACACCATCGCCATCGACTGCGACGTGCTCCAGGCCGACGGCGGCACCCGTACGGCCGCGATCACCGGCGCGTACGTCGCCCTGGTCGACGCGGTGCGCTGGGCCCAGGCGAAGAAGATCACCCGCTCCAAGGCGGAGCCGATCATCGGCGCCGTCAGCGCGGTGAGCGTCGGCATCGTCGGCGGGGTGCCGATGCTCGACCTCTGCTACGAGGAGGACGTCCGCGCCGAGACCGACATGAACATCGTCTGCACCGGCGACGGCAAGTTCGTCGAGGTCCAGGGCACCGCCGAGGGCGCGCCCTTCGACCGCGCGCTGCTCGACCAACTGCTCGACCTTGGCCAGTTGGGCTGCGCCGAG
Source organism: Streptacidiphilus sp. P02-A3a (assembly GCF_014084105.1). Classification (GTDB taxonomy): domain Bacteria; phylum Actinomycetota; class Actinomycetes; order Streptomycetales; family Streptomycetaceae; genus Streptacidiphilus. The sequence continues at coordinate 1,418,255 of NZ_CP048289.1, forward strand.
CTGGACGAGATCCAGCGGAAGGTACTGGAGGGCTGAACGGCATGTCGACAGTCAGTGAGGGCAGCACCCGGCTGATTCTGGCCACCAGGAACGCCCACAAGGTGAGCGAGCTGCGGGCGATCCTCGGCGCCGCCGGCCTCGACGTCGAACTGGTCGGCGCGGACGCCTACCCCGAGGTTCCGGACGTTCGCGAGACCGGCGTCACCTTCGCCGAGAACGCCCTGCTCAAGGCGCATGCGCTGGCCCGGGCCACCGGCTTCCCGGCGGTCGCCGACGACTCCGGCCTGTCGGTGGACGTCCTCGGCGGGGCACCGGGGATCTTCTCCGCCCGCTGGGCCGGACGGCACGGCGACGACCAGGCCAACCTCGACCTGCTGCTCGCCCAGCTGGGCGATATCGCGCCACCGCACCGCGCCGCGCACTTCGCCTGCGCGGCGGCGCTGGCCCTCCCGGACGGCACCGAGCGGGTGGTCGAGGGCCAACTGCGGGGAACCCTGCGGTTCGAGCCCGTGGGCACGCACGGCTTCGGCTACGACCCGATCCTCCAGCCCGACGGCTACCAGGTCACCTGCGCCGAGCTGACCCCGGACCAGAAGAACGCCATCAGCCACCGCGGCCAGGCCTTCCGCGCCCTACTCCCACTACTCCGCGACCTCCTGGGCTGACCCGGAGCGCCCGACTGGTGTCGGCCGGCCCGACCCGCCTCCGGGGTGGGCCGCCCGACACCACGCTGGTGCGGCCGGAGGGACTCGAACCCTCACGGAATTTCTTCCACTGGCACCTAAAGCCAGCGAGGCTGCCAATTTCTCCACGGCCGCATACCGCAGCCTGAATGCTACCCGCTGGCGTTTGCCCGCGTCTTGTTCTTCCGGCTCCGTCGGTTGCCTGAGCACCAGGTTGCGGTCGTCGCGTGGCAGTTCGGGCAGAGGAAGCGGAGGTTCTCCAGACGGTTGTCGAGCCACTGCCCGTTGATGTGGTCGATCTGGAGCGTCAACGGGGCGTCCCGCCAGACCCCTGTGTTGGCGCACTCCACGCAGGCATACACGATGCCCTTCGCCTCCATGGCCCGTCGTAGGCGGGAGTGGCTGCTCCGAGCGCTGCCTGGCGGTTTGACCACGAGGACGCGGTCGGGATCGGGGGCGGCGGGCCTGGCCGCGCGGAGGTCGTTGGACCGACGTGTGAAATGACTGGTGTCGATTCCAGCCCGCTGGATCGCTCTGCGGACCCTTCGATGGTTCCCGGAATCGGTGGGCAGCCCGAGGCGACGCATGACTTCGGCGAAGCTGCTGGAACTGCGGGCATGAGTGGCGAGATCCTCGCTCGGCAGTTCCGGCCTGTCGCCGCGACGAGCGGTGGTCCCCAGCCGGACGCCGAGGTGGTCGAGCGCGGCCCGCAACTGCTTTCGGCTGGCGCTGTCCTCGCCGAGGCCGAGCCGTCGGGCGCAGTCGCGCACACTGGTGGACGACTCGGCGGCTGCCAGTATCTCCGCTCGGCTGATCGCCAGCTCGCCACTGGCCGCTGGCATGAGCGGGAAGTGGCTCAGGTCAAGGCCGAGCCGCTCGACCCGGACCCGTAGATGGCTCAGGGTGCCGCTGGCGGGGACCGCGCCGAGTTCGAGGGCTACCTGTCGCATGCTGGTGGCTCGGGTCACGGCTGTGGTGATGTCCGCGTCGGAGTAGCGGGTCCAGCCACTGGTCTGCTTGAAGTGGCTGGTGTCGATGCCGTACTCGGCCACGAGCCGCTGCAACTGCTTGCGCAGCCCGCCGCTGGTCGGGCGACCCAGTCGGCGCATGAGGTCGCTCCAGTCGCGCGACTCGGCGGCGGCCTCGCTGAGCAGGGGCTGGGTGTAGGTGGGGCGGGGCGTGGGCATTGGGGGCTCCCTGGGTGTGGCGCAGGGAGCGGAGGCGGGCGTGGGCTCGTCCGGTCCCTGGGGGTGGGGTGGGGGTGGACGAGTGTGCCGGGCGCCGGGGTGGCGGGTGGCCTCGTGGGGGTCAACGAGGGCTGGGCGCAGCGGTCACGGGTCGCTGGTGTGGCGTCGGTCACATGGGTTTAGCTCCGCGAAGCGTGTATGTGGTCGAGACCAATAGGACTAGGCCAGTTGCGGCGACAACCATCCTGACCTGGCTCTTCGTTGAACCTTAAAGAAACTTAAGTGACACGTTGCTGAATGGTGTCTTGACGCTGAGGGTTGGTCCAGGCCAATTTATGCAGCGAGCGGTTGGTTACTGAGGAGTCGTGTGGGGGCCTCGAATCAACTGCCGTAGCGGGACCGCAGGTTCAGTGACGGATGTTGTGGTTGCGGAGGCAGAGATGATCGAGAAGCCCGCACAGGGACAGGTCCGACGGTTCAGAAGGGAGCTGCTGGCGGTCTGTACCGCCGGGGTGCTCGGCATCGGCGGACTGATGGCGGTTGACGGTCCGGCCCAGGCCGACAGCACCCAGCTGCTGGTCAACCCCGGTTTTGAGAGCGGGAACCTGAGCGGCTGGAGCTGCTCCCCGCTGGACACCGTGGTGACCGGCCCGGTCGCCTCCGGCTCCTACGCGCTGTCGGCCACGCCCGCCGGGCAGGACGACGCGCAGTGCACCCAGACGGTGGCGGTCGTGCCCAACTCGACCTACACCCTGACCGGTCAGGTCCAGGGCGACTACGTCTACCTCGGCGCCACCGGCACCGGCGTGACCGCGTCCAACTGGACTCCCAACGCCACCAGTTGGACCAACCTCTCGACCAGCTTCAGCACCGGCGCGACCACCACCTCGGTTCAGGTGTACGTCCACGGCTGGTACGGCGAGGGCACCTTCGAAGCGGACAACCTGTCACTGAGCGGCCCGGCCCCGGCCGGTGGCGGCCCCTCCAGCAGCCCGAGCGCCAGTGCCAGCGCCAGTGCCAGCCCGACCCCCACGGCCAGCGCCACCCCCACCGGCAGCGCCAGCCCGAGCGCCAGTGCGACCCCCACCGCCAGCGCCAGTGCCACCTCCACCCCCAGCAGCCCGCCGCCGAGCACCGGGTTCACGCACCCGGTCTACCTGATGCCGCTGGACAACTCCCCGCAGGCCGTCTCGGACATCCTGGCCAACTCCGGCGAGAACCAGTTCCTGCTCGCCTTCGTGCTCGACTCCGGCAACTGCACCCCGGCCTGGGGCGGCGACGCCACCACGCCGGTGTCCACGGACACCACCGTGCTCGCCGACGTCAACGCGATCCGCGCGGCCGGCGGTGACGTCAGCGTCTCCTTCGGTGGCTACAACGGCACCGAGCTGGGCAGCGACTGCGGCAGCTCGGCCGCGCTGGCGGCGGCGTACCAGCAGGTCATCACCAAGTACAAGCTGACCAGGATCGACCTGGACTGGGAGAACGGCAGCCTGGACGCCAACATGGCGGTGCGCTGGGGCGCGATCAAGCTGCTGGAGGCGGAGGACCCCGCCCTCCAGGTCTCGCTGACCATCCCGATGACCACGGTCGGCCTGCCGGACACCGGCAGGGACGAGATCCAGCAGGCGATCAACGACGGCGCCCGGATCGACCGGATCAACATCATGGACTTCGACTTCGGCCTGGACAGCGGCACCGAGACGGCCGCCGCCGAGGGCGTCGCCAACGACGTGGTGGCGCAGCTGGAGACGCTGTACGGCTGGAACGCGGCCACCGCCTGGGCGCACCTGGGCGTGCAGCTGATGAACGGCCACACCGACCAGCCGAGCGAGCTGTTCACCCAGTCCACCTTCACCGACCTGCTCGGCTTCGTCCAGGCCAACCACGCGGCCCAGTTCTCCTACTGGGACATCAACCGGGACCGGGCCTGCGACCCGTCGGTGGTGCACTACTGGGCCGACGGGGCGTGCAGCAGCGTGACCCAGAACCCGTACGACTTCACCAAGATCATCACCCAGTTCAACGGCTGACCCCACGCCGTACCCCCACAGTCGTACCTCCCCGAGTCGGCCGCGCCCCCACGGCGGCCACCCCCACAGACCCACCCGCGCCGGGTGGCGGTCGGCAATCCCCCACTTGCCCGCCGTGCTCACAACTCCCCGGCGCGGGTGACGCAACACCCCCCCCACAGAGATCAAGAGGAGTTCTCGCATGCCAGAGCGTTCCCTTCCCGCCCGCCGGAGCCCGGAGCGGAGGCTGAAGCGCAGCACCGCCCTGGCCACCGCCACGGTGCTGTTCGCCGGTACCGCAGTTCTCGCCTCCAGCATCTCGACGGCCCAGGCCGCCACCGCGAACCTCGTGGTCAATGGTGGTTTCGAGGCCGGAAATCTGAGTAGCTGGACGTGTTCGACGCTGGACAGCGTGGTCACCACGCCGGTGCACAGCGGGTCCTACGCACTTGACGGCGCGGTGTCGTCGGGCGACGACGCGCAGTGCGCGCAGACCGTGACGGTGCTGCCGAACACGACCTACAGCCTGTCGGCCTACGTCGAGGGCAACTACGTCTACCTGGGCGCCACCGGTACCGGGGTGACCGCGAGCACCTGGACCCCCAGCGCGTCCTCCTGGTCCCAGCTGACGACCAGCTTCACCACGGGTGCGTCCACCACCTCCGTGCAGCTGTACACCCACGGCTGGTACGGCGAGGGTTCCTACTACGCGGACGACGTGACGCTGAGCGGCCCGGGCGGTACCTCCAGCAGCAGCCCGAGCGCGTCCGCCTCGGCCTCGGCGTCCGCCTCCGCGTCGCCGTCGTCCTCGGCCTCCTCCTCGCCGTCGTCCTCGCCGTCGTCCTCGGCGAGTTCCTCGCCGTCCGCGTCCGCGTCGGCCTCCGCGTCGCCGTCGTCCTCGGCGTCGGCCAGCGCCTCGCCGAGCGCCTCCGCGACCAGCACCAGCGGCACCGGCACCGCCCCGACCGGTGACGGCCTGGTGACCACGCCGACCAACGTCACGGCGAAGGTCACCAACACCGCGGTGACCCTGTCCTGGACCGGTTCCACCGACAGCTCGCAGACCGGTGACGCCCCGGCGTACTACGTGTACTCGGGCGCCAACCTGATGGCGACCTCGATGGGCGACACGGTCACCGTCAGCTCGCTGCTGCCCAACACCAGCTACACCTTCACGGTGCAGGGCTACGACAAGGACGGCCACTCCTCGGCCGAGTCCACGCCGGTCAGCGCGACCACGGCGGCCGCGGCCACCGGTCCGATGAAGTCCGCGTACTTCGACCAGTGGGGCATCTACGGAAACGCCTACTACCCGAAGAACGTCGCCCAGTCGGGCGCGGCCTCCGGTCTGAAGGTCATCACCTACGCGTTCGAGAACATCGACCCGACCTCGCACACCTGCTTCGAGGCGGTCAAGGCCAGCGACTCGACCAACGAGTCGGACCCGAACGCCGGTGACGGCGCGGGTGACGCGTTCGCCGACTACCAGAAGTCCTACACCAGCGACATCAGTGTCGACGGCAGCTCGGACGCCTGGTCGCAGCCGATCAAGGGCAACTTCAACCAGCTGCGCGAGCTCAAGGCGAAGTACCCGAACCTGCGGATCGTGCTGTCGATCGGCGGCTGGACCTACTCCAAGTACTTCTCCGACGCGGCCGCCACCCAGGCCTCGCGCCAGGCGTTCGTCTCCTCCTGCATCAACATGTTCATCAAGGGCAACCTGCCGACCGGCATCAGTGGTGACGCCTCCGGCGGCACCGCCTCGGCGGCGGGCCTGTTCGACGGCATCGACATCGACTGGGAGTACCCGGCGTCGCCCGACGGCCACACCGGCAACGACTACTCGGCCGCCGACACCGCCAACTACACCGCCCTGCTCGGCGAGTTCCGCAGCGAGCTGGACGCCTACGGCAACAGCATCGGCAAGCACTACCTGCTGACCGCCGCACTGCCCAGCGGCCAGGACAAGATCGCCGCCATCCAGCCCGCCGCCATCTCGCAGTACCTGGACTACGGCGACATCATGACCTACGACATGCACGGCGCGTGGGAGACCGACGGTCCGACGGACTTCCAGGACCCGCTGCACAACTCGCCGAGCGACCCGAGCCCGGTCGTCGCGCCCGGCAAGGAGCAGTACAACATCGACGAGACGATCAAGGCGTACACCACGGGTGACTCCCAGTACGGGATCACCGGCGGCTTCCCGGCGAGCAAGCTGGTGCTGGGCGTGCCGTTCTACTTCCGCGGCTGGTCGGGGGTGACCGCGGGCAGCAACTACGGCCTGTACGAGCCGGCGACCGGCGCCAGCCCGGTGCAGACGTACACCCAGGAGGCGGGCATCGCCGACTGGAAGGAACTGGTGGCGCAGGGGCTGACCACCGGGTCGACGGTGCACTGGGACCCGACCACCGACAGCTCCTGGATCTACAGCAACGGTGCCTTCTACACCGGTGACACCCCGCAGGCGATCACCGCGCGCGGCGCCTACGCCACCACGAACAAGCTGGGCGGCATCTTCGCCTACTCGTTCGAGGGTGACGACAGCTCCAGCACGCTGATCAACACGCTGGTCAGCTCCATGCCGTAAGGCGGGACCAGCGGGACCGGCAGGATCCACAGCACGTTGAGGGCGGCGCACCGACCGGTGCGCCGCCCTCGGCGCGTCCGCCGGTCAGAGTGTGACCGACAGGTCCCGGATCAGCTTGGCGACGTGTCCGGTCGCCTTGACGTTGTAGAACGCGTGCTCGATCCTGCCCTGCTCGTCGACGACCACGGTCGAGCGGATCACCCCGGTCACCGTCTTCCCGTACAGGCTCTTCTCGCCGAACGCGCCGTACGCGGTCAGCACCTCCTTGTCCGGGTCGGCCAGCAGGGTCACCCGCAGGTCCTCCTTCTCCCGGAACTTGGCCAGCTTCTCCGGCTTGTCCGGGGAGATGCCCAGCACGTCGTACCCGGCCCCGGCCAGCGCGTCCAGGTTGTCGGTGAAGTCGCACGCCTGCTTGGTGCAGCCGGGTGTCAGTGCGGCGGGGTAGAAGTAGACGATGACCTTGCGGCCCAGGTGGTCGGCGAGGGACACCTGCTTGCCGTCCGCGTCGGGCAGGGAGAAGGCCGGGGCGGTGTCGCCGGGCTTCAGTCGCTCACTCATGCTTCGTGCTCCTGGATGGCTCAGTGATGGGAGGTCGCGCAGACAGAACGTACTCCGAAGGCGGGTGCCGCTGCGCGTGGCGGCCCGTCACCTGACAAACTGTCCGAGAGCATCGGTTCGGCGACGGAGGGAAGGTGCCTCGTGGGCGAGGTCAGCACGAGGGGTAAGGACGGCAAGGACGTCCGCAGCGCAGCCCAGATCGAGGCGGACATCGTCCGGACCCGGCAGCAGCTGGCGGCGACGCTGGACGAGCTGGCCGTGGCGGTGCACCCGTCGACCATCATCGGCTCGGCCAAGGCGCAGGCCAAGGCCGTGGTGGAGCAGAAGGCCGGAAACGCCTTCGTCGCGGTGAACCGGGGCGTCGAGCAGGTCAGGGCGCAGTTCGTGGACGAGAAGGGCAATCCCCGCAAGGAGCGGATCATCCCGGTCGCGGTGGCGGGCACGGCGCTGGTGGTCGGGATCGTGCTGCTGCGCCGCCGCAAGTAGCCGCCACGGACAACCACTGCGGGTGACCGCCGCGATCGACCGCCGGGGGTGACCGTCGGGCGGTGGACGGTCGGGATTCGGTCGCCGATCCCGGTCGGGGACTGCCGCGCGCGCTGTCCGGTGTACCTTCCAGGGGTGAACGATTCCACCGAACGTGGCTTCCCCCTGGGCGAGAAACTGCCGATCAGGATGCTGCACGACCGGGTGCTGGTTCGCCCGGAGGGCCCTGAGGGCGACCGGCGCACCAACGGCGGCATCCTGATCCCGGACACCGCCGAGCTCTCGCGGCGCTGCATCTGGGCCGAGGTGGTCGCCGTCGGCCAGAACGTCCGCAGCATCGAGGCGGGCGACCGGGTGCTGTACGAACCCGAGGACCGGTCCGAGGTCGAGGTGCGCGGCGTGCTGTACGTACTGCTGCGCGAGCGCGACGTGCACGCCGTGGCGTCCGAACGGGTCGGCGACGGTTCCGGCAGCACCGGGCTCTACCTCTGAGCGCTCCGGAACCCACGGGGCGGCGGCAACCCGTGGGGGAGCGGGTGGAACGGGCCCGGGCGTGGCGCTGGTGGGTGCTGCTGGTGTGGGCGCTGTCACGGCTGGTACTGGTGGCCGGATCGCTGAAGGTGGGCCCGTTCGCGGCCCCCGGCGGCCTGGACTACTCGGTCGCCGACGTCTACCACCCGTGGTTCGAGGTGCTCCGCACCGGTGTCTTCCCGGCCCACGACGTCAGCTGGCAGTACCCGCCCGGCGCGGCGGGGCTGATGCTGTGGCCCGCGCTGGTGCCGTTCACCGACTACGGCCACGCCTTCATCACCCTGTGCGCGCTGTGCGACGCGGCGGTGATGGCGATGCTCTACCGCCGCGCGACCCGCGGCGGCGCGCGGCGCCCCGGTGGCGCGGGCAGCCTGGCGGGCTGCTGGGTCTGGACGCTGGGCCTGCCGCTGCTGTGGACCACCCCGTGGAACCGCTTCGACGTGATGGTGACCGCGCTGGCGGTGGCCGCGCTGCTGGCCGCGTCCTGGCGCGGGGTGCGCGGCGACGCGCTGTTCGGGGTACTGGTGGGGCTGGGGGTGCTGATCAAGGTCTGGCCGGTGCTGCTGCTGGTGGGCACGGCCCGCGGGCGGCGCTCCCGGGTGGCCTGGGCGGCGGCCGGGGCGACCGTGGCGCTGGGCGCGGTGCTGTTCGCGGCGACCATGCCGGGCGCGTTCGACTTCCTCACCGCGCAACGGGACCGGGGCATCGAGTTCGAGTCGCTGCCCGCGCTGCCCTTCCAACTGGCCCGGCACCTGGGCTGGTCCGGCCGGATCGGGGTGCACGAGGGCTCGACCGAGTTCCTGGGGCCCTGGGTGCGGCCGGTCGCCGACCTGAGCGAGGTGCTGTCGGCGGCGGCGCTGGGCTGGCTGCTGTGGTGGCGCGCCCGCGCGGACCGCGGTGCGGACCGGGTGCTGCCGGACGCGGCCTTCACGGCGGTGCTGCTGTTCGTGGTCACCAGCCGGGTGCTGAGCCCGCAGTACCTGGTGTGGCTGGTCGGGCTGGCGGCGGTGTGCCTGCTGCGCCCGGCGAGCTCGCAGCGGCCGGTGGCGGTGCTGGTGCTGCTGGCCTGCCCGCTGACCATGGCGATCTTCCCGTTCCTGGGGCGGGCGCTGGTGCACGGCTCGGTGCTGCCCACGGTCCTGCTGACGCTGCGCGACCTGCTGCTGCTGGCCGCCGCGCTGCTGTCGGCGCGGCGGCTGCCGCGGGCGGCGCCCCGTCGCGACGCCGCCCCCGAGCCCGTCCCGGCGCTCGCCGGGGTCACCGTGGCGGAGCGGATCCCGCGGCGTTCGCCGGGGGGAGCGCCGAGTCGGCGGGCTGACTTGGCTGGACCGGGACGGCGGGGGTGACCGGCGTGGTCGGCGCCGACGGGGTCCGCGCCGGGGCGGACGGCGGGACGCTGCTGCTCGCCGGTGCGCTGGGGGTTTTCGACGGCGCGGCCGGTGCGGACGGCGTGGTGGAGGCGCTGGGGGTGCTCGACGGGGGCGCCGAGGAGGGGATGACCGGGGCCACCGGAGTGGTCGCGGCGCCGCTCAGGTCGAAGGACGCGACCGGCTGGCTGCTGAGCGCCGAGGACATGTAGGTCGTCCAGATCTGGGTCGGGAAGGCCCCGCCGTTGACCCGGCTGACACCGGTGGCCTGGCTCAGCGGGATCCGCGCGTGGGTCTTCGGGTCCTCCGCGAACAGGCCGACCGAGGTGGCCAGCTGCGGGGTGTAGCCGATGAACCAGGCCGAGTTGTTGCTGTCGGTGGTGCCGGTCTTGCCCGCCGCCGGGCGGTCCAGGCCGAGGGCCAGGGCGCCGGTGCCGCTGGGGCTGACCACGCCCTCCAGGACCGAGGTGACGGTGTCGGCGGTGTCCCGGCTGAAGGCGGTGGTGGCCTTGTGCGCGGGCAGCGTCGTCGGTCGGCCCTCGTGGCTGAGCGCCTGCACCGACCAGGGGGTGATCTGCTGCCCGTGGTCGGCGAAGGTGGCGTACGCGCCCGCCATCTGGATCGCGTTCGGGGTGGCCACGCCGAGCGCGATGGACGGGTCGGAGGCGTTCATGCTGGGGGTGTCGGGCGGCAGCCCGGCGGCGACGGCGGCGTTGCGGACGTTGGCCAGGCCCACGTCGGCGGCCTCCTGCGCGTAGACGCTGTTGACCGACTTCATCATGGCGTAGCGCAGGCTGATGTCCCCGTAGTCGAAGTCGTCCTCGTTCGGCGGCGCGTAGGACTGGCCCTTCGGCAGGCCCTGGACCGGACGTCCGCTGGTGCCGTCGTAGACGGTGCCGGGGGTGATCGGCACGCCGTCCTGGGTGGTGGCGTGGTCCTGCAGAGCGGCGGCCAGGTCGAAGGCCTTGAAGGTGGAGCCGACCTGGATGTCGGTCCGGGTGGCGTCGTTGTACTCCTGGGTGGCGTAGTCCGGGCCGCCGTACGCGGCGACCAGCTTGCCGGTGGTCGGGTCGACCGAGCCCGCCGCCGCGCGGACGTCCTTGGCCTTGGCGGTGTTCGGCAGCTGACTGGTGAGCTCGCTCCTGACGGCCGAGGCCAGGGCGTCCTGGTCGCTCTTGACGAAGGTGGTGGTGATCCGCCAGCCGCCGGCCGCGAGCGAGGCCTGGTCGACGATGTCGTTGTCGTTGAGGTACTGGTTCGCGATGTCGATCAGGTAGCCGGCCTGCCCGCCGACGCCGTCGATCGGGCGGGGCTGCTTGACCGCCGGGAAGGTCTCGGCGGCGCGTTCGGCGGGGGTGAGCCAGCCGAGCTTCTGCATGCCGTCCAGGACGTAGTTCCAGCGCGCGACGGCGGCGGCCTTCCCGTCCGCGGTGGCGGTGTCCACGTCGTAGGCGCTGGGGGCCTGGAGCAGCGCGGCCAGGTAGGCGGACTGGGGGACGTTCAGCTGCGAGGCGTTGATCCCGTAGTACGCCTGGGCGGCGGCCTGGATGCCGTAGGCGCCGCGGCCGAAGTAACTGGTGTTGAGGTACCCGGCCATGATGGTGTCCTTACTCTCGGTCTGGTCGACCTTGAGCGAGATGAAGAACTCCTTCGCCTTGCGGGCGAGGTTCTGGTCCTGGTTCAGGTAGTAGTTCTTCACGTACTGCTGGGTGATGGTCGAGCCGCCCTGCAGGCCGCGGCCGCTGGCCGTGTACCAGGCGGCGCGGGTCATGCCGGTGACGCTGACGCCGCGGTTGGTGTAGAAGGTGCGGTCCTCGGCGGAGACGGCCGCGTGCTGCATGGTGAGCGCGATCTCGTCGATGGGCACCGAGACCCGGTTGACCTCGCCGGTCTGGCCGATCTCGGTCTTGTTGTCGGAGTAGTAGTAGATGTTGCTCTGCGCGGTCGCGGCGGCGTTGGCGTCGGGGACCCGGACCACGGTGTACATGACCACGAAGGCGCCGATCCCGAGCAGCAGCACGGTCAGTACGCCGCCGAGGGTCATCCGCCAGGTCGGGACGCAGCGGCGCCACCAGGGCTTGGCCCGGCGGGCGGCCTTGCGGGACCGCTTCCTGGCGCGTCGGCGTTCGCGGCGACCGGCGCCGGTGCCGCCGTCGGCGCGGTCCTCCGCCGAGAGGGCGTCCAGGGGCTGGCGAGGGCCGTCCGGGCCGTCCGGGTCGCCGTCGGCTGGTCCCCAGCCCGGTCCCTGTGGTCCTTGGGTCATTGCGCACTGCTCCTCGGGCCGGAGTCGGCGGCCCGGCAGGGGGCTACTGGCTTGACGCGGCCGGTCACTGGTGGTTGTTGATCCGAATGAGTCGGTCAAATCATCTGGTGTCCCTTTGGTGATGATTAAACCTGATGCGCGGAGGGCCGTGTGCCCGCTACGCTTCCCGCTCGCCCGACCGCATACAGCCACCGTCCCTTCGCTCCCCCTGCGTGAGCGGTCCGGGTCGGTCCGCAGCCGCTCTCATGTTTCTTACCTACAGACACGGTTCCTGGGGCGTCGGCGGTTCCCCGCTACCGCAGGTCCTCGGCGGCCCAAGCCCCCGGGCCCGGGCGGCCATGCCTGGTGGAGCGCTCCCATGTCGAAAGCATCAGGGCAGCGAAGAGCCCTCGACCTGTCGTGCCGGTCGAGGGCTCTTCGCTGCCAGGACTCAGGGGCCGCGTCCGGAGGCTAGTTGAGCCGGTCGTCGATCACCTGGCGGACGAAGGCGTCCCATCCGGCGCGGGTGAAGGCCAGGATCGGCCCCTGCCCCTGGGCCTTCGAGTCACGCACCCCCACGACACCCGCATGGAACGCCACCTCCACGCACTGGCCTCCGTTGTCACCGCTGTGGCTGCTCTTGTGCCACTCGGCACTGGTGAAATCGGGGGTGCTCATGCTGGTACTCCCTCTTGGGTTGATGGCACTAGCTCGCGCTGGCAAGGTGAAGGATCATGCGGCGCGACTCTACTTGACCCCTGGCCGCAGCTTGCAGGCGATTCCAAAGAGCACCGTAAGCTTGCACGCCATCCGGTCGATCGAGATAGGCCGCGTCGGTGTAGTCCTCAAGGTAGACCACGTCAGAGGCCGCGTCATGGTCAAAGCGCATGATCGTGAAACCCACCCAGGCGGCACCGAAGGTCTGCGCATCGAAGGGCAGCACCTGCAGTTCCACGTTGGGGAGTTCGGCAATCTCGGCCAAGTGCAGCAACTGTTCGCGCATGACCGCCGAGTCGCCGATGTTCCGTCGGATTGCTGACTCGCTCAGGATGAAGTTGAGCAGGGGAGCGTTGGCTTGCTTGATGATCGCCTGCCGTCCGATGCGCACCTTGAGTTGCTGTTCCATCGCGTCATCCGAGACTCGCGAGTGGGCCTTGATGTTCATTGCGCGGATGTAGCTCTCGGTCTGGAGGATGCCCGGCACTACCTCGGGTTGGTACCAGCGGAGTTCCGAGGCGTCGGCTTCAAGGTCGACGTACGTGCGGAACCAGTCGGGGATCGCCCCCAAATAGCCGGTCCACCTGCCCCGCTGCCGACCGGCGCGTGCCAACTCGCGCATGACTTCGGCTTGTTCGCCCTTCACACCGTAGAAGTCGAGCAGCAGCGTCAGGTCTGTCAACTTGATGCCGCTCTGACCGAGTTCCAGGCGACTGACCTTGCTTGCTGCTGCGTCGATCTGCTCGGCGGCTTCATCCTGCGTCTTGTTCGCCTCCTCGCGAGCGCGCTTCAGGGCGTTGCCGAGCCGACGCCCGCTTGAGGCGGCTGCGAGATCCCTGCGCCGCCGGGTGGCCAATCCTTCTAAGGAGCGATCTTGAAGCCCTTGGCCTATGGGTACATGTGTGTGACCGTCGAGTCGGACGACGAGCAACTCCTGCGTTCCGAAAGGTTGTTGGTTCAGTATGCGGAAGCTGAGGGCTATCGCCTGGGGATGATCTTCTATGACTACGCCCCAGGGCAACTCAGGACGTTCGCCGCGCTGATGCGCGCACTGCAATGCTCTGAGGCGTACCACGTCCTCACGCCCTCCAGGGGGCATCTGGCTCGCCATCCGGTGCTGCAGAGAGCCCTGATCAGAATCCTGGAGGACAATGCCGACGCTGAGCTCATCGAAGTCGGTGAACCAGAGTGATGGCCAGTCGGGCAGTTCGTCTGACGATTGGTCATGAGTTTCGCCCCGGCGGCGGATAAAACCCAGTGCGCGGAGGGTTGTCGGGCCGCTACGCTTCCCGCTCGCCCGACCGCGTAGAGCTACCGGTCCCCTTGCTGCCGCCCCCTGGGCAGCCGCATGGGGGCCTGCTTGGCGTGCGCGTGTGTCGGGCTGTCTGTGTTCGCACGGTATTCAGAGAGGAAGTGGTTCCCCGATGCCGCCGGTACTCGACGACGTCCACCCACCCTGTCCGCCTCCGCCCGATCCGCCCCCCGTACCGCCGAGCCGCTCGGGAGCGCTCCCGGCGCTGCGGCCCGCGGTCGGGCTGTACGCGGCCGTGGGCCGGGGCAGCTTCCGCCGGTACGCCACCTACCGGGCGGCGACCTGGTCCGGGGCGCTCACCAACAGCGTCTTCGGCTTCTTCATCGCGTACACCTACCGGGCGCTGTGGGAGGTCCGGCCGCACCTCGGGGGCTACGACCTCAGTTCGGCGCTGACCTACGTCTGGCTCGGCCAGGCGATGCTGATGCCGGTGGCCGCGATGGGCGGCGGGATCCAGGACGACCTGGAGGCGCGGATCAGCAACGGTGACATCGCGGTCGACCTGTACCGGCCGGTGGACCAGCAGGCCTGGTGGCTGGCCGCGGACCTGGGCCGGGCCGGGTACCACCTGCTGTCGCGCGGGGTGCTGCCGCTGCTGGTCGGCGGACTGTTCTTCCGGCTGCGGATGCCCGCGGGCGGGCTCGCCGAGGCGGCGCTGACCTGGTGCGGCTTCCTGGTGTCGGTGCTGCTCGCGGTGACCGTCAGCTTCTCGCTGCGCTACATGACCTCGCTCACCGGCTTCTGGCTGCTGGACGCGCGCGGGGTCAGGCAGGTCGCGCTGGTGCTCGGGATGTTCTTCTCCGGCTTCCTGCTGCCGCTGACGCTGTTCCCGTCGACCCTCGGGCAGATCTCGGAGCACCTGCCGTGGGCGGGGATGGTGCAGATCCCGGAGGACGTCTTCCTGCAGCGGCGGACCGGTGCCGCGCTGCTGACCGGGCTGGGACTGCAACTCGGCTGGGCGGCGCTGCTGCTGGGCGCGGGGCGGCTGGTCCAGCGGGCGGCGGCGGCCAAGGTGGTGGTCCAGGGTGGCTGAGACGACGGATGCGCCAAGCGTCCTCCCCGCCCGACTGGGAGCGCTCCCGTCGATCTGGGCGGCACTGCGGGCGTACCTGCTGGTCGCCGGGATGTGGTTGCGCGCCTCGCTGGCGTACCGCACCTCGTTCTGGCTGACCATGGTCGGCAACGGGGTCACCTCGGCCCTGGACTTCGCGGTGATCGCGATCATGTTCCTGCACACCCGGGCCCTCGGCGGCTGGACCCTGCCGCAGGTGGCCTTCCTGTACGGGACCGCCGGGATGACCCTGGGACTGGCCGACCTGGCCGTCGGCAGCCTGGACCAGCTGGGCCAGCGGGTCCGCGACGGCTCGGTGGACACCGTGCTGATCCGCCCGGCCGCCGCGCTGGCCCAGCTGTGCGCGGACCGCTTCGCGCTGCGTCGGCTGGGCCGGGTGCTGCAGTCGGCGCTGGTCCTGCTCTGGTCCGTGTCCCGGCTGCACCTCGACTGGACGCCGGGGCGGGTGCTGGTGACGCTGCTGCTGCTGGTGTGCGGGAGTGTGATCTTCGGATCGGTGTTCGTCGCTGGTGGCGCCTTCCAGTTCTTCGCCGCCGACGCCGCCGAGGTGCAGAACTCGGTGACCTACGGCGGCTCGGCGATGCTCCAGTACCCGCCCACGATCTACGCCCGCGAGCTGGTGCGCGGGGTCGTCTACGGGGTGCCGCTGGCGTTCGTGAACTGGCTGCCCGCGATGTACGTGCTGGGCCTGCCGGACCGGCTGGGCCTGCCCGGCTGGTTCCGCTTCGCCTCGCCGATCGCCGCCCTGCTCTGCGCCACGGCGGCCGGGCTTGCCTGGCGCGCCGCGCTGCGCTCCTACCGCAGCACCGGCAGCTGAACGCCGGTCACATCGCTCGTTCCGCAATCTCTGCCCAGGAGGGCGACATATGGGAATCATCGAGGTCGAGGACGTGGTCCGGACCTTCACGGTACGGCGCCGGACCGGACGGCTGAGACGCGAGCGCATCGAGGTGCGGGCGGTGGAGGGCCTGACCTTCGGCATCGAGCCGGGGGAGATGGTCGGCTACATCGGCCCCAACGGCGCGGGCAAGTCCACCACCATCAAGATGCTCACCGGCATCCTGGTCCCCAGCTCGGGGCGGCTGCGGGTGGCCGGGGTCGATCCGCAGCGGGAGCGGACCCGGCTGGCCCGGCGCATCGGCGTGGTCTTCGGCCAGCGGACCACCCTGTGGTGGGACCTGCCGCTGCGGGACTCCTACGAGTTGGCGCGGCGCATCTACCGGATCGAGGAGGCCCGCTACCGGCGCAACCTGGACCGCTGCGTGGAACTGCTGGAGCTCGGCCCGCTGCTGGACGTCCCGGTCCGCCAGCTCTCGCTCGGCCAGCGGATGCGCGGCGACATCGCGGCGGCACTGCTGCACGACCCGGAGGTGCTCTACCTGGACGAGCCCACCATCGGCCTGGACGTGGTCAGCCGGAACAAGGTGCGGGCCTTCCTCGCCGAGATCAACGCCGAGGCGGGGACGACGGTGCTGCTCACCACCCACGACCTCACCGACATCGAACGGCTGTGCTCACGGGTGATGGTGATCGACCACGGCCGGGTGGTCTACGACGGCGGGATCGAGGGGCTGCACGCCACCGGGCGCAGCGAGCGCACCCTGGTCGTGGACCTGGCCGAGCCCGCCGGGCCGATCCAGGTGCCGGGGACCCGGGTGGTCCGGATCGAGGGGCCGCGCCAGTGGCTGTCCTTCCCGGCCTCGCAGAGCGCCGCGCCGCTGGTCGCGGCGGTCGCGGCGAACCACGCGCTGGTCGACCTGTCGGTGCGGGAGCCCGCGATCGAGGACGTGATCGCGCGGATGTACGGCGAGCGGGGGGAGGTGGCGGCGGAATCGGCGGCCGTGGGCGTGGGGGATTGAGTTGAGCCGCGGCAGCTGGCAGGGTCGCCGCCATGAACCGGAAAGCGCTGGTCGCGGCGGTGGGCCTGGTCTCGCTGGTGGCTGCGGTGTCCGGCTGCGGATCGTCGCGACCGGCCTCGGTCTCCTCCGACTCGGCCACGGCCACGCCGAGTGCCCCCCGGGACGTCGCTGCCCCGGGGGCGCCGCTGCTGTCCGCACCGGCCGCTGCCGCCGCCGGTGCGGCGCTGCCGCTGGTGCCGGAGCCGTCCGAGGTCACCGCCCTCGGCGGCACCGGCTACCGGCTCACCGCGCGGAGTGCGATCCGGGCCGACGGCGGCCCGGCCGCCACCGGCGTGGCCGCGCTGCTGACGGCCGACCTCGACGCCTCGACCGGCCTCCGGCTGCCGGTGCCGGGCGGCGGGGCCGGATCCGGGACGGGATCCGGGGCGGGATCCGGGACGGCCGATGACGGCGTGACGCTGCGGCTCGACCCGGCCGCCGGGACCGGCCCGGAGGGGTACGGCCTGGTGGCCGGGCCGGGCGGGGTGGTGATCACCGCCGCCGACGGCGCCGGTCTGTTCCACGGCGCGCAGACGCTGCGGCAACTGCTCCCGGCGCGCGGCGCGGGCACGGTGGCGGCGGTGCGGATCACCGACCGCCCGCGCTACCCGGTGCGCAGCGTGGAACTGGACGTCGCCCGGCACTTCTTCCCGGTGCCGGTGGTCGAGCGGATCATCGACCTGCTGGCCGAGTACAAGATCAACTATCTGCACCTGCACCTGACGGACGACCAGGGCTGGCGGATCGAGATCCCCGGCCTGCCCCGGCTGACCGGGATCGGCGCGGCCACCGAGGTCGGCGGCGGCCCGGGCGGCTCCTACACGGACGCCGACTACCGGGCGATCACCGCCTACGCGGCGGCCCGCTACGTCACCGTGGTCCCGGAGGTGGACCTGCCCGCGCACACCAACGCGGCGCTCACCGCCTACCCGGACCTGGCCTGCGCCGGGACCGCCCGGCCGCGCCCGTACACCGGTATCGGCGGTCCCGGCGACAGCCTGTGCGCCGACGGGGCCGGGGTGTACGCGTTCGTGGACCAGGTGGTGGGCACGCTCGCGGCGCTGACGCCGGGCCGGTACCTCGACATCGGCGGCGACGAGGCCTTCGGGGTCAGCGCCGAGGCGTACGACTCGTTCATGGCGCGCGCGGCGGCGATCGTCCGGGCGCACGGCAAGCAGCCGATGGCCTGGGAGGACGCGGCGGGCGGGGGACTCGGCCCGGCGCTGCTCGGTGCCTGGCACCCGGCCGCCCAGCTGCCGCCCGGGCTGGCGCCGCGGCTCGCGGCGGCGGTCAGGGGCGGCTCGCAGGTGCTGCTGGAGCCCGCCGAGCACGCCTACCTGGACCAGAAGTACGACCGGCAGACCGGGCTCGGCCTGTCCTGGGCCGGGTACGTGGGCGTGCCGCAGGCCTACGACTGGGATCCGGGAACGTTTCTGCGGGACGTCCCGGCGGCTTCGGTGGCCGGGGTCGAGGCTGCCCTGTGGACCGAGACCCTGGCCACCCCGCAGGACCTGGAGAGCATGCTGCTGCCCCGGCTGCCGGCCCTGGCCGAGGTCGCCTGGACGCCGCAGCAGGGCCGGGTCTGGTCCGCGTTCCGGCTGCGGCTGGCCGCCCAGGCCCCGCGCTGGGACGCGCAGGGCCTGGACTGGACCCGGGTGGACGGCATCCCGTGGCGGTAGCCGGTCGGGCGTTGCGGCCGGTCAGGGGAGGCGGCCGGGCAGGGACGGCGGCCGGTCGGGAGCGGTAGCCGGTCGGGGACGGCGGCCGGTCAGGGGCGCTGGAGCGAGCGCAGCGCGGCGTGCAGCAGGTCGACGGTGGCCAGGGTGGTGGAGGCGTGCGCGCACAGTCGGATCTGGTCCGGGCGGACGGTCGCGGTCACCCCGTGCGTCTCCAGGGCCCGGCCGACCAGCGCCGGGTCGGTCTTCGGCAGCACGAAGGCGACGATCCCGGCCCGCTCGTGCTCGGCGGTCGGCGACAGCACCCGGCCGCCCGCGCTGCGCACCGTGTCGACCAGTTCGTCGGTGCGTTGCAGGATGTGCGCGGCGATCCGGCGGATCCCGGCGCGTTCGACCAGTTCCAGGGCGCGGGCCAGGCCGCCTGCCGCGACCGGGCTGAGGTTGGTCACCGAGAACCGCCGGGCGTCCTCGGCCGGGGGGTGTTCGCGGCCGTCGAACAGGCCCGGATCGGTGACCCCGGTCCAGCCGGTCAGCACCGGTTCGAGCCGTTCCAGGGCCAGCGGTGAGGCGTACAGGAAGCCGGTCGCCCAGCCTGCCCGCAGCCACTTCTGCCCACCGGTGACCAGCAGGTCCGCCGCCGTCCAGGGCAGTTCGGTGGCGCCCAGGGCCTGGATGGCGTCGACGATCAGCAGCCGGTCGGGGCCGATCACCTCACGGATCCCGGCGAGGTCGGCACGGAAGCCGGTGCGGTAGTCCACGGCGGACAGCGCCACCGCCGCCGTCTCCCGGGTCAGCGCGGATCGGACCAGGTCAGGGGTGATCCGGCCGTGCCTGTCAGGGGTGAGTGGTACAGGTTGTACCCGGCCCAGAGCGGCGGCTCGCCGCCACGGGTACAGGTTGGCCGGGAACTCGTGCCCGGGGACGAGCACGTCGCCGCGCGGCAGGCCGAGGGCCGCGTGGAACAGGCCGGTACTGGCGTTGGGAAGGAGGGCTACCCTGGACAGTTCACTGGAGGCGGCGTTCAGCCCGAGCAGCCGGGCCGCGGCCTGACGTGCCCGCAGTTCCTGGCCCATCAACTCGTCCACGGTGCGCGCGGTGCAGTGCGAGGACTGGGTCATCAGGCCGGTCGTGGCCTCCACCACGTCGGCGGAGGGCGGGCCGAAACGTCCGTAGTCGAGATAGCCGTCCGGCTCGATGAAGTGTTCGGCGTAACCGGACAGGCCACCCGGGCCCGGCAGAGCAGACAAGGCGGGCATCTCCCGAACTTCGATCTCGAAGAGGTAAGACTGGGAACGTGGATACGCTCGAAGACAGTAAGGCCGATCGACCGGTCGGGGTGCGCTACACCGCGTCGGACGAGGTGAAGCGGCGTGGCGTGCGGCGGATGAAGACCATCGCCACCGGGTTCCTGGCGGTGGCGACGCTGGTCTACGCCCTGGCGAGCTGGGGCGTGCACGCCCATGCCGGTGCCTGGGCCGGGTACGTCCAGGCGGCGGCGGAGGCCGGGATGGTCGGTGCGCTGGCCGACTGGTTCGCGGTCACCGCGCTGTTCCGGCGTCCGCTCGGGCTGCCGATCCCGCACACCGCGATCATCCCCACCAAGAAGGACGTCTTCGGGCGCAGCCTGGGCCAGTTCGTCGGCGAGAACTTCCTCTCGGTGGAGGTGGTCCGCGGGCGGCTGCGCGCCCTGGGCGTCGGCCGCCGCCTGGGCGAGTGGCTGTCCGCGCCGGGCAGCGCGGAGCGGGTGACCCGGGAGGCTTCGGCGGCGCTGCGCGGCGCGCTGGCGGTGCTCCGGGACGAGGACGTGCAGGCGGTCGTCGGCGAGGCGGTGACCCGTCGCGCCGCCGCGCAGCCGGTCGCCCAGCCGATAGGCGCGATGCTGGCCCGGATCGTGGCCGAGGGCGGGCACCGGGGGGTGGTCGACCTGTGCGTGCTGCGGGCCAACAGCTGGCTGGTCGAGCACCGCGACACGGTGATCCAGACCATCGCCGAGGAGACCCCGGGCTGGACGCCGAAGTTCATCGACCGCCAGGTCGGGGTCAAGGTCTACCGCGAGCTGCTGCGCTTCTCGGAGGAGGTGCGGGACGATCCGCAGCACGCGGCCCGGGGCGCGGTGGACAGCTTCCTGGAGGACTTCGCCAAGGAGCTGCGGACCGATCCGGAGACCATCGCCAAGGTCGAGCGGGCCAAGGTGGAGCTGCTGGGCCGGTCCGAGGTGCAGGACCTGATCGCGTCGGCCTGGAGCGCGATCCGGGGCATGGTGCTGCAGGCCGCCGAGGACGAGGACAGCCAGCTGCGGGTGCGGCTGCGGGACGGCATCCGGAGCTTCGGCGCCCGGCTGGCCACCGACCGGCGCCTCCAGGCCAAGCTCGACGGCTGGCTGGAGGACGCCGCCGAGTACGTGGTGGACACCTACCGGGGCGAGATCACCTCGCTCATCTCGGAGACCGTGGCCAGCTGGGACGCCGACGAGGCGTCCCGCAAGATCGAGGCCAACGTCGGCCGTGACCTGCAGTTCATCCGGATCAACGGCACGGTGGTGGGGGCGCTGGCCGGGCTGCTGATCCACACGGTCTCGGTGCTGGTCTGACACCGCCGCCGCCGGGCGGCCGCCGGTGCTCCCTGTGAGACGCTGCATGCTTCCGAAGCGGAGCTGATGGGAGCGGTCTGATGGCAGCGCAACAGGGCGGGGATCTTCGCGGAGCACCGGCGGGCGGCCTGGAGGCCTTCGTCGCCGGGTTGCCGAAGGCGGAACTGCACGTCCACCACGTGGGCTCGGCCTCACCGGCGGTGGTCGCCGAGCTGGCGGCCCGCTACGAGGGCCGGACCTCGGTGCCGACCGACCCCGAGGCACTGGCGAAGTACTTCGAGTTCACCGACTTCGGCCACTTCATCCAGGTGTACCTGTCGGTGGTGGACCTGATCCGGGACGCCGCCGACGTCAGGGCGCTGACCTACGGCGTCGCCGCGGACATGGCGCGGCAGAACATCCGCTACGCCGAGCTGACGGTCACTCCGTACAGCTCGGTCAGCCGCGGGATCCCCGGTGAGGCGTTCATGGAGGCCATCGAGGACGCCCGGCGGGCGGCCGAGCGGGAGCTCGGGGTGGTGCTCCGGTGGTGTTTCGACATCCCCGGCGAGGCCGGTCTCCAGTCCGCCGCGATCACCGAGCGGCTGGCGCTGGACCTGCGTCCGGAGGGGCTGGTCAGCTTCGGTCTCGGCGGCCCGGAGGCCGGGGTGCCACGGCCGCAGTTCCAGCCGTACTTCGACCGGGCGCGCGCGGCCGGGCTGCACAGCGTCCCGCACGCGGGCGAGGCCACCGGACCGGAGACGGTCTGGGACGCGCTGCGCAGCCTGGGCGCCGAGCGCATCGGCCACGGCACCAACGCGGTGCGGGACCCGCGGCTGCTGGACTACCTCGGTGAGCACGCGATCCCGCTGGAGGTCTGCCCGACCTCGAACGTCGCCACGCGGGTGGTCGAGCGGATCGAGGAGCACCCGATCCGGCAGATGGTCGACGCGGGCCTGTTCGTCACGGTGAACAGCGACGACCCGCCGATGTTCGGCACCGACCTGAACCACGAGTACACCGTCGCCGCCGGGCTGCTCGGCCTGGACGAGGCCGGGACCGCCGAGCTGGCGCGGCAGGGCGTCCGCGCGTCCTTCCTGGACGACGCGGGCAAGGCCGCGATCATCGGCGAGATCGACGCCTATCTGGCGGGCTGGCAGACCCGCTCCTGAGCGCGGGCGCGGCCCCGCCGCCGATGCCCGGCGCCCCCTCGCGCGCCCCGCGGGTACCCCCGCCGACCCCGGCCCGGTCCGGTCGGCGGGGGTGCCGATCCGAGCACATGTCCAGTAACTTGTATGGACAAGTTGTTGGATCTGTTCATGCCCGATTAACCGGGAGGCTGCTGATGCGTCACTCCGAGGGCCGAAGGTCGGGCCTGTGAGAGTCATCGTCGTAGGAGCAGGCGCGCTCGGGACCATGCATGCATGGCAGCTGGTCGAGCGCGGCCACGAGGTCGTCCATCTGGAACGCGAGACACAGGCGCGCGGCGCCTCTGTGCGCAACTTCGGTCTGGTGTGGGTCGGCGGCAGGTCCTCAGGGGCCGAGCTGACGACCGCCCGCCGGGCCCGCGAGCTGTGGGAGGAGATAGCCGAGCGGGTGCCCGGGCTCGGCTTCCGGGCGAGCGGCTCGCTGACCGTGGTGCGCACCGAGGCCGAGTACGCGGTCGCCGCCGAGGCCGCCGCCCGGAGCGACGCCGGGCAGCGCGGCTGGGAGCTGCTGGACGCCGATGGTGTGCGCAAGCTGAACCCGGCGCTGCGCGGCGAGTTCCTGGGCGGGCTGTGGTGCTCCCAGGACGCGCAGGTCGAGCCCCGGGTCGCGCAGCGCGAACTCCAGGCGCAGCTGGCCGCCTCCGGCCGGTACACGCTGCTGGCCGGGCGCGAGGTGCGCCAGGTCGAGGGCCGCGCGGTCCGGGACGACCGGGGCGAGCTGCACAGCGGCGACGCCGTGGTGCTGTGCACCGGCGCCTGGCTGGGCGGCCTGGTCCGCGAGCTGGCGCCGGAGCTGCCGGTCCGCCGGGTCCGGCTGCAGATGATGCAGACCGAGCCGCTGGACGAGCAGCTGACCACCTCGGTGGCGGACGCCGACAGCTTCCGCTACTACCCGGCCTACACCGGCCCGGCGCTGGAGGCGCTGAACTCCGGCCAGCCGCAGCACCCGGTCGCCGCCGAGCACCGGATGCAGCTGCTGATGGTGCAGCGCGCGGACGGCTCGCTGACGATCGGTGACACCCACGAGTACGAGCACCCGTTCGGCTTCGACGTGGTCGAGGAGCCGTACGACTACCTGACCGGCGTGGCCGAGAGCCTGCTGGGCCGCCCGCTGCCGCGGGTGCGCCGCCGCTGGGCCGGCGTGTACGCGCAGTGCCTGGACACGACCGAGGTGGTGCACCGCGAGCAGGTGCGCGACGGCGTGTGGCTGGTGACCGGCCCCGGTGGCCGCGGCATGACCTGTTCGCCCGCGATCGGCGAGGCGACCGTGACGGAGATGGGACTGTGATGGCTGATCAGACTTCCGCGACCGGGGCCGACGCCCCCCGCACCCGACTGGTCGTGCTGGACATGGCCGGGACCACCGTCGCCGACGACGGCCTGGTCGAGCGGTCGTTCGACGCGGCGGCGGCCGAGCTGGGCGTGGTCGCGGGCACCGAGCGGCACCGCGAGATGGTGGCGTACGTCCGGGACACCATGGGCGAGAGCAAGATCAGCGTGTTCCGCGCGCTGTTCGGCGACGAGGAGCAGGCCCAGCGCGGCAACCGGGCGTTCGAGGCCGCGTACCACGACCTGGTCGACCAGGGGCACTGCGCGCCGCTGCCCGGCGCCGAGCAGGCCATCCGCGAGCTGCGGGCGGCGGGCCTGACGGTCGTGCTGACCACCGGCTTCTCCGGCCCGACCCAGCAGCGCATCCTGGACGCGCTCGGCTGGCAGGGGCTGGCCGACCTGGTGCTGTGCCCGGCCGACGCGGGCGGCCGCGGCCGTCCCTACCCGGACCTGGCCCTGGCCGCGCTGCTGCGCACCGGCGCGGCGGACGACGTGCGGGAGCTGGCCGTGGTCGGCGACACCGGCTACGACATGCGCTGCGGCGCGAGCGCCGGGGCGGGCGTGGTCGCCGGCGTGCTGACCGGGGCGCACGGCGCGGACCGGCTGCGCGCCGACGGCGCCACCGACGTCCTGGCCTCGGTCGCCGAGCTGCCCGCGCTGCTGAAGCGCTGAGCCGTCCGGTTCCAGGTCGCGTGCCGTCCCGGCAGTCGGAACGGCACGCGATGGAACCAGCGGCACCAGTAGGCTGAGGTTGTCGGGGCAGCCCAACCCACTGAATGAGGAGATGCCGACGTGGCGGAACGCAAGCCGGTCGAGTCCTGGCTGACGGACATGGACGGTGTCCTCGTTCACGAGGGCACGATCATTCCGGGCGCGGACGAGTTCATCACCCGCCTGCGCAACTCGGGCAAGCCCTTCCTGGTGCTCACCAACAACTCCATCTACACCCCGCGCGACCTGCACGCCAGGCTCGCCGGAATGGGCCTGGACGTGCCCGAGGAGTGCATCTGGACCTCGGCGCTGGCCACGGCCAAGTTCCTGCACGGGCAGCGTCCCCAGGGCACCGCCTACGTGATCGGCGAGGCCGGTCTGACCACGGCGCTGCACGCGATCGGCTACGTGCTCACCGACAGCAACCCGGACTACGTGGTACTGGGGGAGACCCGCACCTACAGCTTCGAGGCGCTGACCAAGGCCATCCGGCTGATCAACGCCGGTGCCCGGTTCATCTGCACCAACCCCGACGAGACCGGCCCGTCCACCGAGGGCGTGCTCCCGGCGACCGGCTCGGTGGCCGCGCTGATCACCAAGGCGACCGGGGTCGAGCCGTACTTCGTCGGCAAGCCCAACCCGCTGATGATGCGCGAGGCGCTGAACACGCTGAACGCGCACTCCGAGTCCACCGCGATGATCGGCGACCGGATGGACACCGACATCAAGTCGGGCATGGAGGCCGGTCTGGAGACCGTGCTGGTGCTGTCCGGACTGACCCAGCAGAGCGAGGTGGAGCGGTTCCCGTACCGCCCGTCGCGCGTGGTGAAGTCGGTCTACGAGCTGATCGACGAGATCTGACCGCTCGCTCCGGCTCCGCCAGTCGGCCCCGCCCTCGTGTTCGAGGGCGGGGCCTTCTGTGTGCGGGTTTCACCCGGACGGCGCTGATGGAGAGTCAGTTGAGGTATGTCGGTCGGGCAAAATCTGGTATCTCGTCATATTTTGGGCCCAAGGGTGAAGGGCCGAGACCCACCTCGGCGAGCCCGGACCGAGAGGAGCCCTGCGTGTCCAGCAGGACTGACGAGCAGACGGATCGAGCACGCGGCGGCAGCCGGGGACGCGGTACGGGGATCCGCGTGGCCTGTGCGGCGGCGGCCGTGTCCGTGCTGGTGGTCGCCGGGGGCGGCCCGGCCCTGGCAGCCGCGCCCGGATCGAGGAGCCTGCCCAAGCCCGCGCCGCAGGCCCTCCACCCGGCCGCCCCGCACGCCGCCGCCCACCCCACGCACCACGCCGCCGCCGCTCACGCCGCCGCCGCTGGCCCTGCCGCTGTCGCGGGCGCGGGGGTGGGCGCGCGGATCCGCGCGGTCGGCACCGGCGGCGACGGCGCGACGCAGGCGGACCCGGCCACCGAGGTCTCGGCGGTCGACGCGGTCGACGTGATCATGGCCGCCCCCGCCGCCAGCCGCCCCGGCGGCACCGTCGAACTGCGGACCTTCGCCGACTGCGCGGGCAGCGGCAGCGGCATCGTCACCTCGGCCGCCCTGGCCGCACCGGCCACGCTGGTGATGGCGGCCGACGGCGGCCTGTTCGCCGAGGCGTCCGTGGCCAGTGACGCCAAGCCGGGCGACTACCCGCTGGTGGAGACCTGCGCCGGGAAGACCGTGGCCTCCGGCCGACTGACGGTCCGCAGCCTCGGCGCACCGGCCGCGGGCGGCGGCTGGGGTGCCACCAGGATCGCCGACGCGGGCTCCGGCCTGGTGCCCGCGCTGGGCCTGGCTGACCTGCGCACGGCGGGCGGCGCCCCGTCCCGCGCCGACGAGTACGCCTCGCTCGGGCTGATCGCCGCCGCCAGCGTCGGCGCGGTGCTGTTCACCTACCAGCGTCGGCGCGCGGCCTGCCGTGGCTGAGCCGAGGGTCCCGGTGCGCTCGCGCCGCCGCACCCTGGGCCTGGCGTCCGGGACGCTGTCCGGCTGCCTGTGCGCGGTGGCCTTCGGCGGGGCGGCGCTCGGCCTGGCGCACTCGGTCCCGCCGCGACCGCGGGTCTCGGCCGAGGGCGCGCTGGCCGCCGCCTCCACCTCGGCTGCCTCCTCGGACGCGCTCCGCGGCACGTCCGAGCAGCAGACCGGGCCGGTGCACGCGCCGCTCGCCCGGTCCACCCCGATGCAGCTGTCGGTTCCCTCGATCGACCTCACCGCGCCGCTGCTGGGCCTCGGCATGGACAGCAGGGGCGCCCCGGAACTGCCGCCGTTCTCGCAGCCCAGGACCGCGGGGTGGCTGCGCGACTCGGTCACCCCCGGGGAGGCCGGGACCGCCGTGCTGCTCGGCCACGTGGACACCCGCACCGGACCGGCGGTGATGTGGAACCTGTCGGCGGTGCGGCCGGGCGCCCAGGTGGAGGTGTCCCGGTTGGACGGCAGCACCGCGCTGTTCACCGTGGACCGGCTGAAGGCCTATCCCAAGTCCGGATTCCCGGCCGCCCTGGTCTACGGCCCGACCCCGGACGCCGAGCTGCGGATCATCACCTGCGGCGGCGGCTTCGACCGCGCCCGGCAGGAGTACACCGGCAACGTGGTGCTGTTCGCGCACCTCAGCGGGGTGCGCTGAGAGCGGCCGGGCCGGGCGGGACGGCCTGTCAGTGGCACCCGGTAGCGTGCAGTCCAGTCGGCTCCTCCCGGGGCCGGTTCCCACTGGAGGTCGCACCCCGATGTCACTCTCACCGTCCCCGCTCGACGAGTTCACCCTGCCCGAATCCTGGCAGGGCGTGCTCGCGGGGGAGACCGAGAAGCCCTACTTCCGGCAGTTGGCCGAGTTCGTCGCCGGTGAGCGCGAGGCGAACCAGGTCTTCCCGCCGAGCGGGGAGGTGTTCTCCGCGCTGCGGGCCACGCCGTACGGGCAGGTCAAGGTGCTGCTGCTGGGTCAGGACCCGTACCACGACGACAACCAGGCGCACGGGATGTGCTTCTCGGTGAAGCGCGGCGTGCGGATCCCCCCGTCGCTGCGCAACGTGTACAAGGAGCTCCTGGCGGACCTCGGCGTGCCCGCGCCGGACCACGGCAACCTCCAGGCCTGGGCGGACCAGGGCGTGCTGCTGCTGAACGCGGTGCTCACGGTGCGCGCGCACGAGGCCAACTCGCACAAGGGCAAGGGGTGGGAGACCTTCACCGACGCGGTGATCCGCGCGGTGAACGACCAGCCCGACCCGGTGGTGTTCGTGCTGTGGGGCGGCTACGCCAAGAAGAAGCTGCCGCTGATCGACACCAGTCGGCATGTGGTCGTCCAGGGCGCGCACCCCTCGCCGCTGTCGGCCCGGCTCTTCCTCGGCAGCCGGCCGTTCTCGCAGGTCGACAAGGCGCTGGCGGACCTCGGCCGGGAGCCCATCGACTGGCGGCTGCCCGCGTAGCCGGGGCCGGGGTCGGCTCCGGCGTCCTCGGCGGTCAGCCGACGACGGCCGGGGTCGCCGCCGCCTCGGTCTCGGCGGCGGCAGCGGCGAGGGCGGCCTGGCGGGCCAGGCGCCGCTGCCGCTGCACCATCCGCGCGATCACCGCGCTGACCGCCGCCGCAGCCAGGCAGGACACCGCGAAGCTGATCCAACTGGTGTTGAAGGTGTGGGCGTTCAGATAGCCGAGGCCGACGATGTAGGTCGCCCAGACCGAGGACGACAGCGCCGACCAGCGCAGGTAGTGGCGCGGCGGCTGCTCGCTGGTGCCGGCCACCAGGTCCAGCAGACTGCGTCCGCCGGTGACGAAGCGGAACAGCAGTATCGTCCGGCCCTTCTTCGTCTCCAGCAGGTCCAGCACCTGCGCGGCGGCGGTCGCGGCACCCGGCTTGCGGTTGAGCCGCCGCTGCGCCCAGCCCGCGGCCCGGCGAGCGACCCGCAGCAGCAGCAGGTCCCCGCAGAAGGAGGCGAGGGCGACGCCGACGCCGAGCAGTATCGGTGAGGCGGCGGTCTGCGAGGTGTTGAGCGTGGCCGCGATCACCACGGTTCCGTCCGGGATGAGCGGCATGAAGGCGTCGGAGACGACCGCGGCCAGCGCGGCTATGGAGATCCAGGAGGAGTCGAACAGGGACGCAGCCGCGCTCATGGGGCTCCTTGCTGGATGTTGTTCCGACGGGTGGGCCGTTCGCCGTAAAACAACGCTAGCCGGTCCAATGATCCCACTCCCGACCGCCCTCCGGGCACCAGCCTAAGCCGACTCTTACTGACTCTGTGACCAGTCACGACGGGGCCACGGACCAGCTACGGCAAGGCCACGGCACGGCCACGGACTGGTCACGTGCCGACTGCGGCGCGCGGGTGGGGCGTAGGGGAGGGCGGGATTCCGTTGCTTTCTGTGACGTCCTGTTCACCAGCTGTCCGTAGCACCGTCGGCGGATGGTCGCCCGCCGTTTCTAAGCTCGCCCAGGTGACTGCGACAACCGCGCGTACACCGTCGGTGACGACCCCCGGAGCTCCGGGAGCCCCTGCTGCCGCGCCGCCGGTCCGGCCGGAGTCGGCGCCACCGGTCCGGCCGGAGCGCCCGCGCGGTCTGCGGGCGCTGGTCGGCCGGGCCGGGCCCGCGCCGGTCCGCCGACTCCGGGTGCAGGCGGGGTGCTCGCTGCTGCTGGTGGCCGCCCTGCTGGCAGCCGTGCTCGCCGCCTTCGGCAGCGCCCGGGCGGAGGTGCGCCAACTGGCCGCCGTCTCCGAGCCGCGCGCGGTCGCCGCCGCCGACCTGGACCAGGCCCTGGCCGACCTGGACGCCCAGCACGCGAACCAACTGGTCGTCGGATATCCGGCGACGCCGCCCCCGCCGGGACAGGAACCGGTGCTGGTCGACGACGGGATCCTCGCCGAGATAACCGCGCAGCGGGACCGCGGCCGGGTCAGCGCCGACCTCGCCGCGCTGTCGGCCGCCGGGGCCGCGGACGCGGGGCCGGTGCAGTCGCTGCTGGACGGCCTCTCCCTCTACGACGGCATGAGCGGCACGGAGCAGTCCTCCACCACCGGCCAGCTGAACCCGGTGGTGGGACGTCCGCCCGCCCTCGCCCTCGACTACTACGACCTCGCCGAGGACCAGTTGCAGCAGAACCTGCTGCCGCGGGTGCGGGAGCTGCTGACGGTCTCCGAGCAGCAGGTCGCCCAGGGCAGGGCCGCGGCGCAGCGGGACACCCGGATCGGGGCGCTGCTGGTGGGGCTGCTGGCGCTGGCGGCGCTGGGGCTGCTGGTCCGGTGGCAGCTGGACCTGCTGCGGCGGCACCGGCGGGTGTTCAATCCGCCGCTGCTGCTGGTCAGCGCCGTGGTGCTGGCGGTGGCGCTGACCTCGGTGCTGGCGCTGCTCGGGGCCTCCGGCGACGTCGGCGCGGCGGTCGGCGACGGCTACACGCCGTACGCGGCGACGGCGCAGGCGCAGGTGAACGCGGCGGACGCGGAGGCATCCGAGAGCCGGTGGCTGGTCGACGACGCGTACCGGCCGCTGCTCCAGCAGCAGTACACCGGGCTGATGCGGACCCTGGGCGCGCCCGACGCCCCGGACGCCGGAGTGGCGGCGGTGATCCGGACCAGGAGCGCCTACCTGGCGGCGGACTCCCAGCTGCGCGCCCTGGCCGGGGCGGGAGCGCTGGACCAGGCCTCGGTACAGCTCACCGGGGTCACCCGCGGTGAGGTGGCCTTCGCCTACTACGACTTCAGTACCCAGCTGAGCCGACTGGCGGGCGAGCAGCTGGCGGTGGCGAACGACCGCTTCGGGGCGGCGGTGGGCGACTTGGCGGGGTGGACGGTGCTGCCCTCGGTGCTGCTGGCCGCCGCGCTGCTGCTGGTCGCGGTCGGGGTGCGGCCGCGACTGGCGGAGTTCAGCTGAGCTCCGGGAGCCGCTCCGGCTCCGCCGCGCGCCCGTCAGTTGCGTGTCCGGCGGCCCTTGGGGACTGAAGCCGGCCAGCCTTCCAGGATCGCATAGGAGCTGATCCTGTTCGACTGTCGTCACCAAGTGTTTGTCCATTTGTCATAGACACGCTATCTACGCGCGTTTCACTCGTTCTCGGAAGAGCCCGACCGAGGTGCGGAGTTGGCGGATGGCGCAGTACAGCGAAATTCTCGCGCGGGCGGGTCGGACCTCGGCCCGTGCCCGCCGGGTCAAGCGGGCCCGGGAGAGTCCCATGGGCTGGCTCTACTCGGCGCCGGCGCTGCTGGTCTTCGCGGTCTTTGTGATCGGCCCGACCGGCTACACGATCTACATCAGCACCTTCAAGTGGAACGTGCTGAACACCGCGATGTCCAAGTACATCGGCTTCGCCAACTACCAGGCGCTGTTCGGCTCCACCGCCCCGACCTTCCTGAGCAGCGTCTGGCGCTCGCTGTACTTCAGCGGCGCGATGGTGATCGGCGGGACCGCGCTCGGGCTGGCCGTCGCGCTGCTGCTGCAACGCGGCGGCAAACTGCTGAACGCCGCCCGGGTCGCGGTCTTCGCGCCCTACATCACGCCGGTGGTCGCCACCTCGGTGGCCTGGGTGTGGATCTTCAATCCCCAGTTCGGCCTCGCCAACAGCCTGCTGCGGGCACTGCACCTGCCGGTCGAGCAGTGGTTGCAGTCCTCCACCTGGGCCATGCCCTCGGTGATCATCTTCAGCCTGTGGCACGACCTCGGCTTCACCGTGGTGCTGTTCCTCGGCGGACTGTCCGTGCTCTCCACCGAGCAGAGCGAGGCCGCCCGGGTGGACGGGGCCGGAGCCTGGCAGGAGTTCTGGTACATCACCTGGCCGCAACTGCGCCCGGTCACCACCTTCGTGGTGGTGATCACCAGCATCACCTCGCTCCAGGCGTTCACCCAGTTCTACCAAATGGGCTCCGGCGGCCCCGACTACGCCACCACGACGCTCAGCTACCTGCTCTACCAGGAGGCGTTCGTCTTCTTCCACACCGGCTACGGGGCGGCGCTGGCGGTGGTCCTGTTCGCGATCACCGTCATGTTCACCCTGCTTCGCCGCCGGACCGGCAGCGAGATCGCCAACCTCGGCTGAGCGCCCGCCCCCCGCACTCTCCGTTCGCACGCCCCGTCTGTCCGTCCCACCCTCACCACGGCTCCGCCGCTCACCGCCGGTGGACCGGCATCCCGTCTACCCAAGGGGTCACCCCGTCATGTCCCGTACCCGCAGCAGCGTCGCCCTGCTCGCCGCCGCCACCGCACTGGCCACCCTGGCCGGCTGTTCCTCCTCCAGCAGCGGCTCCACCTCCTCCGCCGGTGCCGCGAGCGGCGGCAAGGCCACCATCAGCTTCATGTCGATCATGGACAGCGGCACCCAGAAGTCCACGCTGGTCGCGCTGACCAACGCCTTCGAGAAGGCCAACCCGGACATCACCGTCAACCTGGAGTACCAGACCAGCTACGGCAACCTGCTGGCCAAGGAGACCGCCGGGGTCTCCGCCCACAACGCGCCCACCCTCGGCCAGGTGATGGAGAGCTGGGCCGCCACCTTCGCCAACAGCGACGCGATCCTGCCGGTCAGCCAGTACGCGGGCAGCGGCAGCCCGGCCGGTCTCGCCGCCTTCTACACCGGTGTCCAGAACGACCTCAAGCTGCCCGACGGCAAGCTCTGGATGTGGCCGTTCAACAAGAGCGTCCAGGTCATCTACTACAACCAGGACATGCTGAAGGCGAAGGGCCTGACCGCGCCCACCACCTGGGACCAGTTCGCCACCGATGCCAAGGCCGTCTCCGGCAAGGGCGTCACCGCGATCAGTGTCGACCCGGGCTCCAACTCCTCGCCCGGTGGCGGCCAGACCATGTTCGCCGCGCTCGCCGCCGCCTACGGCACGCCGGACATCGCCGCCGACGGCACCCCGCAGCTCAACAGCCCGGCCGCGATCAAGGCCCTCACCTTCATGCAGACCCTCAAGAACGAGGGCGCGCTCGCCGTCGGTACCAACTACCCGGGAGAGACCGCCCTCGGTGCGCAGAAGGGCGTGTTCGACCTGAGCAGCGCGGCCGGCTACTACTACGAGAACCTGGCTGTGGGCAGCAAGTTCACCCTGGGCACCGAGGTACTGCCGACCGGTCCCTCCGGCGCTCCGACCAACGTCATGTCCGGTACCAACGTGGCGATGTTCGCCGGGGCCTCCGCCGCGCAGCAGGCGGCGGGCTGGAAGTACATGCAGTTCCTGGCCTCCGCCGCGAGCCAGGCCGAGTGGTCCGAGCAGACCGGCTACCTTCCGGTCACCTCGGCCGCGCTGCCGCTGATGAGCTCGTTCATCGCCAAGAACCCCTACATGACCACCGCTGTCGCGGCGCTTGAGTACGCGGTGCCGCAGCCCGCCTACTCCTGGGTCGAGCAGGCCGAGGGCGAGGAGGTCGTGGCGATCCAGGCGGCCCTGGAGAAGGGGACCGACCCGACGACCGCGCTGAACACCGCCCAGAAGGCGGCCCTCGCGGACAAGCAGGCCGACCAGTGACCTTCGCGGCACCTGGCGCCCGCACGGGCGACCGGTCCGAGGTGCGCGGCCGGGGCCCCCTCCGGCGGCGCGCCTCGGCGCGGGCCGGGCAACCCGAGCGGACCGGGGCCGGGCTGCCGGTCGGCGCCTCACGGACCGGCACCGCCGTCAGCCGCACGGTCGCCGTCCTGGTCGCGCTGGTCTTCCTCCTGCCCTTCTACTACGTCGTCGTGACCTCGTTGAACTCATCGAGTGCCACCGCCTCCCTCTCCGGAATCCTGCTGCCGCACTGGCACTGGAACAACTACGCCCGGGCATGGGACGCGCAGCCCTGGGCCCGGTTCTTCCTGAACACGGTGCTGGTCGGCTCGGCCACCACCGCGCTGGTGCTGATCACCTCGCTGCTCGCCGGGTTCGCCTTCGGCGTCATGCGCTTCCGGGGCCGGAACGCGCTGTTCCTGCTGGTGCTGTCGGTGCTGATGGTCCCCACCACGGTGCTGCTGATCCCGGACTACGTGATCGCGACCGACATCAACTGGCTGAACACCTACTGGATCCAGATCATCCCGTTCGGCGCCAGCGTCTTCGGGATCTTCCTGGTCCGGCAGTTCTTCCTGGGGCTGCCCACCGAGCTGTTCGACGCCGCCGAGATGGACGGCGCGGGACGGCTGCGGATGCTCTGGTACATCGGCGTGCCGATGGTCCGGCCCGCGCTGCTGATCATCGGTCTCAACACCTTCATGGCCAGCTGGAACTCCTTCCTCTGGCCGCTGATCATGACCACCAGCCCCAGCGTCCAGCCGATCGAGGTCGGCGTCTCCAGCTTCGCCGGAGCCGACGGCACCGACTTCACCGCCATGTGCGCGGCGGTCACCTTCACCACCATCCCGGTGCTGGTGCTCTTCCTGGCCCTGCAACGGCAGTTCATCACCGGCGCGATGGCCGCCACCGGGGGCGTCCGTGGCTGAGCGAGCGACACCAGGCCCGCAGCGGGTGCTGGTGACCGACTTCGACGGCACGCTCTACCGGGGGGACGCGCCGGTCCACCACTACGCCCGGCGGGCCGCGCACCGGCTGCCCGCCGGGACGGGACGCGCCCTGCTCGACGGGCTCGACCGCTACCTGGAACAGGGCGCGTCGGTGCTGCCGGAGGCCGTCGACGGCTGGGAGGCCGTCGCGGTGCTCGCCCTGCGCCACGGCCTGGACGAGGCCGCGCTCGGTGAGGCCTTCACCGAGACCCGCGCCTACATGGCGGGACCCGGCTGCGCCCTTGAGGTACCGGTCGGGTACGCCGAACTGCTCGCCGAACTGCGCGCCGAGGGGGTGCGGGTGGTGCTCGCCACCAACAGCCCGGCCGAGGGCCTCGACGCCCTGCTCCGGCGGCTGGACGTGCTGCCGCTGGTGGACGACGTCGTCGCCGGCACCGGGAAGCCCACCGGGCTGGCCCGGTTGCTGCGCCGCGAGCTGGGCCAGCCGCAGGACACCGCCCCGGACGCCGTCACCGGCGGCGCGCGGCTGCTCGTCATCGGCGACCACTGGCGCAACGACATCGCACCGGGGCTGCGGATCGGCGCGACCGGTGCCTACATCGACCGCTTCGGCCGAGCCGACGGACCCGCGCACGGGACCGCTCCGCTGGTCGAGGACCTGCTGGAAACCGTACGGAACTGGGCTGATGCCCGGTCGACCGCTGACAGGAATTGAGGATCCATGGTCGCCATCGAATTCTGGGGTGGCCTCGGCGTCATCGGCGGGAGCAAGATCATGATCGAGGACGGCGGCCACCGCGTGCTGCTGGACATCGGTCTGGACATCCCCAGCGGCCGGGACCCCTTCCGGCTGCCGGTCCGACTGCGGCCCGGTCGTGAACTCGCCGACCGGCTGCGGATGAACGCCGCCCCACGCATCCCGGGCCTGTTCGACCCGGAGGCGCTGCTGGACCTGGCCCCTCGGGGCGGTCCAGCGGCCCGGCGGCTCGCCGAGCTCGCCGAACCCGCCGGTGAGACCGCGGTGTTCGTCAGCCACCCGCACATCGACCATGTGGGCCTGGCCGGTTTCCTGCGCCAGGACGTCGCGGTGCACGCCCACACCGACGCGGTGGACCTGCTGGCGGCGCTCAGCGCCACCGGGCAGGGGCTGACCCACGGTGACCCCGCCTGGCGGCGACTCGCCGACGGGCAGCGCACCCGGGTCGGGCCGATGGAGGTCGAGTGCGTCGCGGTGGACCACGACGTCCCCGGCGCCTCCGGCTACCTGGTCCGCACCTCGGCCGGGACCCTGGCCTTCACCGGGGACATCCGCTTCCACGGCCACCGCCCGGAACGCGCCTGGGAGTTCGTCGACCGTGCCGCCGGGTGCGAGGTACTGGCCACCGAGGGCACCACCCTGGGCTGGGACATGCGCGACGGCGTCCGCGACGAGGGCGACGTCCAGCGGGACTTCACCGCGATCCTGGAGGCCACCCCCGGGCTGGTGCTGCTCTCGCTGTATCCGCGTGACCTCGACCGGGTGCGGGCGTTCCTCGGCATCGCCGCCGCCGCCGGACGACGCGTCGTCTGGCCCGGCCCGACCGCCGCGTTCCTGCGGCTGCTCGGCGTCCCGGACGTACTCGCGGCCGACGAGGTGCCAGGGCAGGACATCCACGCCGCCCCGGCCGAGTACGTCGTCCTGCCCGACCCCGACAACCTGCCCTCGCTGCTGGACCTGCCGGTCGGCGACGGCTGCCCCGACAGTGTCTTCGTGCACGCCAACGGCGAGCCGCTGGGCCCCTTCGAGCCACGTTGGGAGCCCTTCACCGACTGGCTGTCGGCGCTCGGCATCCGACTGCGGCAGATCGGCTGCTCCGGCCACGCGAGCCAGGACCATCTGCACACGATGCTGGAACGGATGCGCCCACGCACCGTCTTTCCGATCCATACCACTGCTCCTTCCCGCTTGCATCCGCCCACCGGCACCAGCCGGGTGGTCGCCCAGTACGCCACCCGCTACGACTTCGCGGGCGGAGCCCACTAGCGCGGTCGTCGTCCGGGTCTCATCTCGCACCGCCTCGCCCGCCGTCAGGAACTCGGTAGGGCGGGGCGGTCGGCCGCCAAGGTTCCGTCAACGCCGCAGGTGGGCGCGGATCGCCGAGGCCAGCATGAGCAGCATTCCGACGCGGAGGAGCGCAGCTCATGGACAGGCTGACGGGGACACGGACAGGGACAGCGGCCGAGCCCTGGAGAGCGGCGGGCGCGGAGGACGAGCCCCCCGAACCCGGCGCCGACTCTGATGCCGAGCCCGGCGCCAGACCCGGCGCCGAGCCGCCGCTCGCCCGGAGCGAGGGAAGGGACCGGCTGACCGCCCTCGGCGGGCTCGCCGCGCTCTCCCTCGACGCCATGGCCTCGGTGGCGTACGGGCCGGAGGCGATCGTGGTGGTCCTCGCCGCGGCCGGAGCCCACGGTCTGGGCTTCACCCTGCCGGTGACCATCGCCATCGCCGTCCTGCTCGGGGTGCTCACCCTGTCGTACCGACAGGTCATCGCCGCGTTCCCGGACGGCGGCGGATCCTACGCCGTCGCCAGGACCCACCTCGGCCGCCGTACCGCACTGGTGGCCGCCGCCTCCCTGGTCATCGACTACGTGCTCAACGTCGCGGTCTCGGTCACCGCCGGTGTGGCCGCGCTCACCTCGGCCTTCCCCGGTCTCTACGGCGACCGGGTATGGCTCTGCCTGGCGGTGCTGGCCCTGGTCACCGCCATCAACCTGCGCGGCATCGCGGAGTCCGCCCGCGCGTTCATGGTCCCCACCGCGATCTTCGTCATCTCGATCCTCACCGTGGTCGTCGTCGGACTGTTCCGGCACGCGCCCGTCGGCCTCCTGGCCGCCGGGCACCCCTCCGAACTCGCCTCCAACGCGAGCTCGGTGGGTGTCCTGCTGCTGCTCCGGGCGTTCGCCTCCGGTTGCTCGGCGCTCACCGGCGTCGAGGCGATCGCCAATGCCGTCCCCTCCTTCCGTGAACCCCGCGTCAAGCGGGCCCAGCACACCGAGATCGCCCTCGGCGGGCTGCTCGGCTTGATGCTGATCGGTCTGGCCGTGCTCATCGGCCGGTTCCACCTCCAGCCCGTCGCGGGCGTGACTGTCCTCGCGCAGCTCACCGATGCCGCCCTCGGCCACGGAATCGGCTTCTACGTCGTCCAGTTCGCCACGATGGTGCTGCTGGCGCTGGCCGCGAACACCTCCTTCGGCGGGCTGCCCGTACTGCTGCGCCTCCTGGCCCGGGACAACCACCTGCCGCATGTCTTCGCTCTCCGCGCGGACCACCAGGTCTACCGACACGGTGTACTGGCCCTGGCGCTGGCCTCCGCCGCACTGCTCGTCGGCTCGGGCGGGAACGTGAACAGCCTGGTCCCGCTGTTCGCGATCGGTGTCTTCGTCGGCTTCACCATCTGCCAGGTCGGGATGGTCCGGCACTGGTACCTGAACCGGGCGCCCGGCTGGCGGGGCAAAGCAGCTCTCAATGGATTCGGCGCCCTGCTCACCGCGGCAGCCACTGCCGTCGAGACCCTCACCAAATTCACCGAGGGCGCCTGGATCATCTGTATCACGCTGCCGCTACTGGTCCTGCTCTTCGCCCGGATACATCACTCGTACGAGCGAATCGGGGAGCAGCTTGAACTCGGCCGCATCCCCAGCGCGCCGGTCCGCACCCACTCCCTGGTCGTCGTCCCCGTCGGCGGGATGTCCCGGCTCACCCACGAGGCGGTCTCCACCGCGGTGACCCTCGGCGACGAGGTGGTCGCGGTGACCGTGGTCCCGGTCGGCGGTGACGAGGAGGACCGCGCCGCCGCCGAGTCCCTGCGGGCGGACTGGGAGACCTGGCACCCCGGCGTCCCCCTGGTCGAACTGCCCGCCGAGCACCGCGAGCTCGGCCGACCGCTGGTGCGCTTCCTGCGGGAGCTGTCCGCCGCGCACGCCTACGACCGGGTCACCGTGCTGATCTCCGAGGTCGAACCGGCGCACTGGTGGACCTGGCCGCTGCACAACCAGCGCGGCGCGCTGATCGCCCGGGCGGTCCGCCGCGGCAGCGACGCCGCGGTGTGCCGCCTGCGGTTGCGGTTGCGACCGTAGCGGCCCGGCCGCTCCCGGCGGCCGTAACGCCGCCGCAGGTCAAGATTGCGTAAGCAGCGACCCGATGGGTGTCAGGAAAGCGTTAACGCCGCTGCTCATCAGGTGTGCCATGCGGTTGCCTACAGAAGAGCTCCGACCTTGTCAATAACCGCAGCGGAAGGAAACGCCGCAGGTGTCGCACCAGTACGACAATCCCGCGTACTACGTGCGCGCCGGGAGCGGCCGGGGCCGCCTGAAGGTGCTGCTCGGCGCGGCCCCCGGAGTCGGCAAGACCTACCGGATGCTGGACGAGGCCCGGCGCCGGAGGGAACGCGGCGCCGACGTCGTCGTCGCGTACGTCGAGTGCCACTCCCGGCGGCACACCGAGAACCTGCTCGAAGGCCTGGAGGTGCTGCCCCGGCTGCACCGCAGCTACCGGGGCTCGGAGTTCACCGAGATGGACACCGAGGCGGTGATCGCCCGCCGCCCCCAGGTCGCCCTGGTCGACGAACTCGCCCACACCAACGTCCCCGGTGGACGCCACGACAAGCGCTGGCAGGACGTCCAGGACCTGCTCGACGCCGGTATCGACGTGCTCACCACGGTCAACGTCCAGCACCTGGAGTCGCTGAACGACGTCGTCCAGACGATCACCGGGGTTCCGCAGCGCGAGACCGTGCCCGACGAGGTGGTCCGCCGGGCCAACCAGATCGAGCTCGTCGACATGGCCCCGGAAGGCCTGCGCCGCCGCATGGCGCACGGCAACGTCTACACCGCCGAGACGGTCGACGCCGCGCTCTCCAACTACTTCCGGGTCGGGAACCTCACCGCACTGCGCGAACTGGCGCTGCTCTGGCTCGCCGGGCGGGTCGACGAGGGGCTGCAGACCTACCGCGCGGAGCACGGCA
Source organism: Streptacidiphilus sp. P02-A3a (assembly GCF_014084105.1). Taxonomy (GTDB): domain Bacteria; phylum Actinomycetota; class Actinomycetes; order Streptomycetales; family Streptomycetaceae; genus Streptacidiphilus. The sequence continues at coordinate 1,456,793 of NZ_CP048289.1, forward strand.
TCAGCCGGGTCTGGGAGACCCGCGAACGCGTCGTGGTGGCCCTCACCGGCGGACCCGAGGGGGAGACCCTGATCCGCCGTGCCGCCCGGATCGCCGACCGATCGGCGGGCGGCGAGCTGCTGGCGGTGCACGTCGCCCGCAGCGACGGCCTGGCCGACGCCAGCCCGGCCGCCCTGGCCGCGCAGCGCCACCTGGTCGAGACCCTGGGCGGCAGCGCGCACTCCGTCGTCGGCGACGACATCCCGCGCGCGCTGCTCGACTTCGCCCGCGCCGAGAACGCCACCCAGCTGGTGCTCGGCACCAGCAGGCGCGGACGGCTGCTGCGCTCGCTCACCGGCCGCGGCATCGGCGAGACCACGGTGGAGCTGTCCGGGGACATCGACGTCCACATGGTCACCCATGAGCGCTCCGGCGGCGGGCGCCGGCTACCGGTGCCCGGGCGGATCCGCTCGCGGCGGTGGCGCTTCGCCGGGCCGGTCGCCGGGCTGTTCGCGCCGGTGTTCCTGACCGGGCTGCTCACGCAGCTGCGTGCGTCCGTCAACACCACCAGCGACATTCTGTTGTTCCTGCTCGCGGTCGTCGGCACCGCCTGCCTCGGCGGGGTCGTGTCCGCGCTGGTCGCCTCGCTCACCGCCTCCCTGCTGCTGAACTACTACTTCATCCCGCCGGTCCACCGCTTCACCATCTCCGACCCCAACAACGTGCTGGCGCTGTGCGTGTTCGCCGTGGTCGCGATCATCGTGGCCAGCATCGTCGACCGGGCCACCCGGCTCGCCAGCCGCGCCGCCCGGGCCACCGCCGAGGCGGAGACGCTGTCCGCGGTCGCGGGCAGCGTGCTGCGCGGCGACCAGGCCGTGCCGGCGCTGCTCGCGCGGCTGCGCGAGACCTTCGGCATGGTCAGCGTGACGCTGCGGCGCAACGGCGAGGTGGTGGCGGTCGCGGAACAGCTGCCGGAACCCCCGGCGGCGGCGAGTCCCGCTCCGGTTCCGGCCGCGGTTCCGGTTCCTGTTCCTGTTCCGGGTTCGGGTTCGGGTTCGGATGACATCGTGGCACCCGCCACTGACAACGCCGCCGACGTCCCGGGCGACGCCGTCGAGGAGATCCAGGTCGGCCTCGACTCCGTGCTGCTGCTGCGCGGGCGGAGCCTGCCCGCCGCCGACCGGCGGGTGCTGTCCGCCTTCGCCGCCCACGTCGCGGTCGCCCTGGAGCGCACCCGGCTGGCCGAGGCCGCCGCCGAGATCGAGCCGGTCAAGGCCGCCGACCGGCTCCGTACCGCGCTGCTCGCCGCCGTCAGCCACGACCTGCGCACCCCGCTCTCGGTCGCCCTCGCCTCGGTCTCCTCACTGCGCAGCGAGGACGTCGAGTTCAGTGCGGAGGACCAGCGGGAGCTGCTGGCCACCGCGGAGGAGGCCCTGGAGAAGCTCACCCGGCTGGTGGAGAACCTGCTGGACATGAGCCGCCTCCAGGCCGGGGCGCTCACCCTGGACCTCCAGCCCACCGCGCTGGACGAGGTCTACTCGACGGCCCTCGACTCGCTCTCCGGGATCGGCGTGGAGCCGGTCTCCGCCCGGGGTCTGGACGCCGCGCCGCCGGTCCTGGCCGACCCGCCGCTGCTGGAGCGGGTGCTGGCGAACCTCATCGCCAACGGCATCCGGCACACCCCGGCGGGCACGCCGGTGCTGCTCACCGCGAGTGCCCACGGCGACCGGGTGGAGCTGCGGGTCATCGACCGGGGCGAGGGGCTGCCGCCGGAGGACCGGGACCGGATCTTCCAGCCGTTCCAGCGTCTCGGCGACACCGACAACGGCACCGGCGTGGGGCTAGGACTGGCGCTCTCGCGCGGCCTGGCCGAGGCCATGGGCGGCACGCTCGACCCCGAGGACACCCCCGGCGGCGGTCTGACCATGGTCCTCTCGCTGCCCGCCGCTCCGCTGGAGCCGGCTCCCCAGGCCCAGCCTCCGATCACTGGCGAGCACGTCCTGAGCGGCAGTCCCCGCGCCGGACAGGGCCTCGCCCACGACCACGCGACCGCACCGGAAGGAACTGTCCGTTGACCCGCGTCCTGGTCGTCGACGACGAACCGCAGATGCTCCGCGCCCTGCGGATCAACCTCAAGGCCCGCCACTACCTGGTCGCGACCGCGGCCGACGGCAACGCCGCGCTCCGGCTGGCCGCCCGGACGCCGCCGGAGGCGGTGATCCTGGACCTCGGTCTGCCCGACCTCGACGGGGTGGACGTGATCCACGCGCTGCGGATCTGGAGCAAGGTCCCGATCATCGTGCTCTCCGGCCGCTCCGGCGCGGCCGAGAAGGTCGCCGCCCTGGACGCCGGTGCCGACGACTACGTCACCAAGCCGTTCTCCATGAACGAACTGCTGGCGCGGCTGCGCGCGGTGCTGCGGCGGCCCTCGCCGGAGGAGTCGCCGCTGGCCGCCGACATCGGCGCGTACACCGTCGACGTGGTCAACTGCACCGTCCGGCTGCGGCCGGACCAGCCGGGGGCGCTGGGCGGGGCCGCCCTTCGGTCGGAGGAGCCGCGGCTGACACCGACCGAATGGCGGGTACTGGCGCTGCTGCTGGGGCACCCCGGACGGCTGGTGACAGGGCGGCAGATCCTGGACGAGGTCTGGGGGCCCGGCCACGAGTCCAAGACCAACTACCTCCGGGTCTATCTGGCCGGGCTGCGCCGCAAGCTGGAGCCCGACCCGGCCCATCCGCGCCACCTGCTCACCGAACCGGGGATGGGCTACCGCTACCAGCCGTGAGCCGACCGGGCGGCGGCGCCCACGCGGTGGGCCGCCGCCCGGCCGGAACTAGCGGCGGTACTCGGCGAGCCGGGGACGGGCGCCGAGCAGGCAGAGCACGACGATCGCGAGGCTGCCCCCGGCGAGCAGCGGCAGCCGGTCCGACAGCTCGTCGGAGCCGTCGTGGGCGGCGCTCGCGTAGGCGCTGTCGTTGATGCCGATGAGCTTTGTCAGTGCCGCGTCGTAGAGTGCGAAATCGGCGTTGGAGCCGCCTGGGGCGAGGCTGGTGTTGTAGGAGACTGCCGCACCCAGCTGCCCGGAGTCGACGAGCGTGCGCAGGTGGCGGTCGTCGAGTTGGTACTTCTGGTAGGCCAGCAGAGTGGATTCCGCAGCGGCACGTTCACCCGGGAAGGTGATGTTGTGGAACTCGCTCCCGAGGAAGCCGCCGAAGTCGATATGAGTGTGATCGGCCTGGTAGTCGGCGACGGCGGACTTCAACGGGGCGTCGTAGTCGAAGACAGAGGTGGCGGAGCCGAGGTCGGCCAACTGCTGCGAGTCGTCGAAGAAGGACTGCTGGTACTGCTCCCGGCGGTCCTGGTCGAGGACGTAGCGGCTTTCGTCGGCGTTGGCGTCGTAGGAGACGGCGCGGGCGCGGTCGAGGGCCACCACTGAGTCGAAGGCGTCGCGGCGGGCGGTGTGCAGCGCCGTGCGCTCGTCAGGGAAGAGCGTGCAGGCGAGTCCGAGCAGGACCACGGTGAGCAGGGTGGCGGCGGCCATCGGCGGATTGACGACCCGGCGGTAGCGGCTCAGCAGCCACACCTGCGCCCCGAGAAGGGAGAGCAGCAGCAGGCCGCCGAGGACGGCGGTCCACAGTTCGGCGTCCGACAGGTCGGACCGGCGGGCGTTGTAGGCGTTGTCGAAGGCCGCGTTGTCGGCCTGTAGCAGCTGGTTGGCGGCGGGCAGCAGCGCGCTCTGCATCAGGTCGGTGGCCTGGCGGTACTCGGCGAGCGCGCCGGGGTCGGGGTGCCCGGATCCGGCCTTGGCATGGTCGTTGAGCTCCATGGCCCGGGCGGCCAGGTCGTCGTAGCTGCCCATGTCGTCGAGGACGTTGGCCAGGGCCTGCTGCACGGCCGTGTCACCGGCGGCGCTGAGCGTCGCCGACTGGAGCGCGCGGTCGGCGCTGACCCGGTCGGCGGTGTAGGCCTTGAGGGCGGTGGCTCGGTTGTCGGCGAGGGCCGGGTCCGCGCCGTCGACCAGGATGTTCGCGGTCTGGGCGTCCTGGTCGGTGAGCGACTGGTAGAGCGCGCCGGCGTCGATGACCTGCGGCGCCTGGCTGCCGGTGACGGTCGTCCAGGTGGACTGGGCGCCGCTGTCGGCGCTCCAGCAGAGCAGGCCGAAGGCGGCGGTGAGGACCAACAGGCCCGCGAGCAGTCCGCGCAGTCGGGAGGGGGTGTTCGAGAAGCGGGCCCAGCGGGGCAGTCGAAGCGGCGAACGCGGCCGGTGCGGGTGCTGTGGTGATCCGTGCTGCCCACCTCCGGCCGGGGATGGGAGTGGGCCCCCGCTCTCCCCCTCGGCGTTGCCGCCCTCGCCGCCCTCTTCACCCTGCTGGGCGCCGCCCTGCGGGGCAGCCGTGGCTGCCTCCGATACGACCCCGCCGACCACTGACATCGTCCCCCTACCACCCTCCTGCCGACCGGTTCCGCTGTGGACCGGCCGCACGCGCGCGGGCGGCACGGCGTGCCCCCCGGCCAGCAACTGTGCGCCTGGCCGGGACGGACGCCGGTGATCTTGACGGCCTCCTGACGCCCTGTCGGTTGATCTTGACGGAGCGTTGACGTCCGCTTCGGGTTGGATTCCCGGCCCGGACGTCGCCTGCGGTCCGGCGGTCGCCGGGCGGTGGCGGGGCGGCCGTCAGGGAGTCGTCAGCGCGACGCCAAGGTCGCGTACGGACTGCGCCGGAACGCTTCGGCGCCGGTGCCGCCGCTCGTAGATTCCAGGCGAGCGGTGGAGAACCGGAGCGGAGAGGGAGTGGCGTCGGTGGCTGAGTTGCCGGGCCGGGTGGTGGTGGGGGTCAGCGGATCGCTGGGCAGTCTCGCTGCCCTGCGCCGCGCGGTGGACGAGGCCAGGCGGTCCCAGCGGCTGCTGCTGCCGCTGCTCGCGTGGACCCCGCCCGGCGGCGAGGGGAGCTACCGGCGGGCGCCCTGCCCGCAGTTGGCGAAGGTCTGGGAGGACACCGCGGTCGAGCGGCTGCTCACCGCGTTCGAGGAGGGCCTGGGCGGGCGGCCCACCGACCTGCCAGTACAGCCGATGGTGGTCAGGGCGGAAGCGGGCTATGCGCTCTGCGACGTCGCCGACCGCCCGGCCGACCTGCTGGTGGTCGGCACGGGTCGGCGAGGGGCGCTGACCCGGCTGGCCCATGCCGGGGTGAGCCGCTATGTGCTGGCGCACGCCGTCTGCCCGGTGCTGGCGGTGCCGCCGCCGCGGCTGCCGCACGGCGCGGCCCGGGCACTGCGCCGGCTGGACCCGGCGGACTTCGGCGGCCGGGCGCAGGCCCTGGCCGGTCCGGTGGAGGGCCGGGGCGGCAGGCTGCCGGCGGTGGGGCGGGACCGGCGTCCGGCGCCGGAGTCCGAGCGGCGCCGGGGGTCAGACGCGGGCTGACCCGGCCAGCGGCCTGGCGAGCGGCCTGGCGAGGGGCCTGGCCAGGGGGCGTGCGGCGGCCTGCGGACGGGCCTGCGGGCGTGCTTCCGGACGGGCCTCGGGACGGGCCTCCGGCTCGGTCAGGGGCCCGGTCAGCGGCCTGGCGGTGCGGGCCCGCTGGTAGAGGTAGTCCACCACCGGCACCGTGCCGGGCACACCGCCGTTCGCCAGGAACGGCGAGGTCCGGTAGCGGCCGCCGACGATCACGCTCGGCATCTCGTGCACGTCGTACTGCTCGCGCAGTGCCGGAGCGGCCTGGGTCTCCTGGTTGACCTCGGGCGAGTCGTAGGCCGCGCGGAAGGCGTCCGCGTCCAGTCCCTGCTCGGCGGCCCAGTCGGCGGCGGCGTCCACGGTCGTGAGGTCGCGCTGCTCGTCGCGGACCGCGTGGAAGACCGGGATGGCCAGCTGCTGGGCCACGCCGAGCCGGTCGAGGGTGTAGTAGAGCCGCGCGTACGCCAGCATGACCGGCGTGTCGGACCAGGCGGCGGGGATGCGCAGGACGTGCACCGGCGGGCTCTGCCGCGCCGCCCAGTCGTCCAGCGGCGTCTCCAGCTGGTACGAGTGCTTGCAGTTGTACCAGAAGACCTCGACCACCTGGTCCCTGGGCGCCTGCGCCACGGGGTGTGCCAGCTGGACGTAGTCGGTGCCCTCGCGGGGCGCCGGGGAGGCGAGCCCGGGCGGCGCCTGGAACGCGAGGACGGTGGTGGCGAGGCTGAGCGCCGCGCACATACGGAGCAGTGACTGCTTGAACGGCTTCTGGCTCATGGGGGCACCCTTCCAACAACCGGCGGAGGGAGCCCCTGGGACACGGCGGCGGGCCCGAGTATTCGCCCGCCCGGAGGACAAGCACCGGGCGGGGGCGAGGGCGGGCCGCCCGTCAGCCGCCGGTGCTGCTGCTGGAGGCGGGCGGCGCGATGATGGTGTGGATGCCCCAGTCGAAGTACATGACTCCGGAGATGACCAGGCCGATGATGCCGAGCCCGAGCGCGGCCCAGGCGACGGCGCGGGCCCAGCCCGGCATCGGCCGCGCGGCCAGGAAGTATCCGCCGATCAGCACGCCGAGGCCGATGACGACGGCGCCGATGGCGAAGAAGCCGTTGATCATCGCCACCCGGTGCCAGGGCGTGGCGTACTCGGCGGAGATCACCTGGGCGCTGGACTTGCCGCTGGACGCGATGCTGCCGATCAGCTGCTGCCGCTCGTAGACGACGTTGCTGACCCAGGTACCGGTGATCGAGGCCAGGCCGAGGGCGCCGGCGGCGATGGCGAAGGCTCCGCCGACCACGCCCTTGGAGGTCTCGCCCTGGGTCAGGGCATCGAGCTCGTCGTCGGTGAGGTCGGCCGGGTCCTTGTCCTCGGGGCTGAGCTGCTCGTGCGGACGCGGGGTCCAGACCGGCGCGGCGGGCTTGAAGCCCTCTTCGGTCTTGGTCAGAGCCGTGGTGGCGGAGCCGGTGGCGGCCGCGGCGGCGGCGAGTGCGACCGTGGGGTCGGCGACGGCGGGGTCGGCGGCTATACCGGCCCGGGGGTCGACCGGCTGTGAGTTGTCTGCGGGGTCTGTGGTGGACATGCGCCGCACCCTAGCTGTGGATTGTGAGATCCGGATGAAACTTCCTGAGATCCGCTTTGACGCGTATCCCCAGTTCTGCGGCCATGTGCCAGGTCGACGGGCCAATCCTCCTGTTCAGCTCTGCCATGGAATCGCGCCAGGTGTTGTACGGAACCGACTGCCTGCTTCTGGGGGTCGGGCTCGTAGGGTCGAAGGGTGAGCTGATCCGCTTTCCCAGCGGCGTTCCGGTTCGGGTCTGACCTGGGTAGACATGGAGTGCTGAAGAAGATGACCGATCTGCGTGAGGCACCCGAGGCAGTCGACGGCTTCGACGCGGCCCGATCGCCGCTGACCGGCACCGACAGCCGGGGGCGGGTGGCGGAGCTGCGGGCCATCCAGGAGTCGGCGCTGGCCGGGCCCAGTGAGCAGGCCACCGAGGCACAGCACGCCAAGGGGAAGCTGACGGCCCGGGAGCGGATCGCGCTGCTGCTGGACGACGGCTCCTTCAACGAGGTGGAGCCGCTGCGCCGGCACCGGGCGACCGGGTTCGGCCTGGAGGCGAAGAAGCCCTACTCGGACGGTGTGATCACCGGCTGGGGCGCGGTCCACGGGCGCACGGTGTTCGTGTACGCGCACGACTTCCGGATCTTCGGTGGCGCGCTGGGCGAGGCCCACGCGCAGAAGATCCACAAGATCATGGATATGGCGATCTCCGCCGGTGCGCCGCTGATCTCGTTGAACGACGGCGCCGGGGCCCGGATCCAGGAGGGTGTGACCGCGCTCGCCGGGTACGGCGGGATCTTCCAGCGCAACACCCGCGCCTCCGGTGTGATCCCGCAGATCAGCGTGATGCTCGGCCCGTGCGCGGGCGGCGCGGCCTACAGCCCGGCGCTGACCGACTTCGTGTTCATGGTCCGTGAGACCTCGCAGATGTTCATCACCGGTCCGGACGTGGTGCAGGCGGTGACCGGCGAGAAGATCTCGCAGAACGGCCTCGGCGGCGCGGACGTGCACTCCGAGGTGTCCGGGGTCTCCCACTTCGCGTACGACGACGAGCGCACCTGCCTGGAGGAGGTTCGCTTCCTGCTGTCGATGCTGCCGCAGAACAACCGGGAGACCGCCCCGATCGAGCCGACCGAGGACCCGGTGGAGCGCCGCTGCGAGGCGCTGCTGGACCTGGTTCCGGCGGACGGCAACCGGCCGTACGACATGCGCAAGGTGATCGAGGAGATCGCCGACGACGGCCAGTTCATGGAGATCCACGAGCGCTGGGCGACCAACGTGATCGTGGCGCTGACCCGGCTGGACGGGCAGGTCGTGGGCATCGTCGCGAACCAGCCGCAGTCACTGGCCGGGGTGCTCGACATCCACGCCTCGGAGAAGGCGGCGCGCTTCGTGCAGATGTGCGACGCGTTCAACATCCCGCTGATCACGCTGCTGGACGTGCCCGGCTTCCTGCCCGGTGTGGACCAGGAGCACGGCGGCATCATCCGCCACGGCGCGAAGCTGCTGTACGCGTACTGCAACGCGACGGTGCCGCGGATCTCGCTGGTGCTGCGCAAGGCGTACGGCGGCGCCTACATCGTGATGGACTCGCGCAGCGTGGGGACCGACCTGGCGTACGCCTGGCCGACCAACGAGATCGCGGTGATGGGCGCCGAGGGCGCGGCCAACGTGATCTTCCGGCGGCAGATCAACGCCGCCGAGGACCCCGAGGCGATGCGGGTGCAGATGGTCAAGCAGTACAAGGACGAGCTGATGCACCCGTACTACGCCGCCGAGCGCGGTCTGGTGGACGACGTCATCGACCCGGCCGCCACCCGCACCGTGCTGATCCGCGCGCTGCACATGCTCCGCACCAAGCACGCCGACCTGCCCGCCCGCAAGCACGGCAACCCGCCGCAGTAACACCAGCGGCACCGAGACCGACCCGTCCGTCCGCCCCCGTCCGTCCGCAAACCCGAGGAGTACGCAGTGGCCACCGCAGTCGCACCCGACGTGAAGCCGATTTCCGCAGACCCTGTGGTCCGCGTGGTCAAGGGCAAGCTCGCCGATGAGGAACTGGCCGCGCTGACGGCCGTGCTGCTGGCCCGCGCCGCCGGGACCCCGGGCCACGGCGCCAAGCTGGGCACCGGCCGGACGCAGGCCCGCTGGCAGCGGCCGGAGCGCCGCCCGGACTACCGCTCGCCGGTGAGCTGGCACAGCTGACCGCGGCGGCGGGCAGACGCGGTACGGCGCGGTGACACCCGGTGGGTGTCACCGCGCCGCTGTCTCCCGGGGTCGCCGGGCGATCACCGGTCAACCGGTGCGCTGAACAGGCTCAGCAGGGGCCGTCGTTGGTCCAGACGCCCGCGACGCCACCGGGGGTGTCGTTCTGGGTCCACCACTTGGCGGTCCACTTGTCACCGTTGTAGCTCACCACCGCGCCGCCGGTGTACGCCGTGGCCGAGCTCCAGGCCGCGGCGGCGCAGCTGCCGCTGGTGGGGGTCGACGTCGGGGTGGTCGTCGGGGTCGACGTCGGCGTGCCGGTGGGGGTGGACGTCGGGGTCGAGGTCGGGGTGGACGTCGGCGTCGAGCTGGGGGTGCTGCTCGGCGTCGAGGTGGGGCTGCTCACCGGCGGGGTGGCCCCGGCGAACAGCACGCTGTACTTGGTGAAGTCCCACGGCTGCTGCGCCACGCTGCTGCAGGTGCCGGAGGTCTGGCCGTTGTTGTCGACCGGGGTGCACGGCTGGTCGCGGTTGACCGACCAGTTGGTGTAGCGGGCCAGGCCGACGCTGGTGGCGAAGTTCAGCACGGTCTGGAAGTCCGACTGGTAGAAGTACTCACCGGTGTCGGAGCGGCCGTTCATCATCGAGATGCCCTCGTGGGCGTACGCCTGGGCGGAGGTCCAGCCGAAGGTGTTCATCAGGATGGTGTTGAACGCCTGGAGCGCGGAGATCTGCGAGGCGGCGCCGTTGAAGCCACCGTCGAAGGGCATGATCGAGAAGTTGTTGGGGGTGAAGCCGTCGGCCTTCGCCTGGTCGAGCATCTGGGTCCCGAACCAGCCGGTTCCGGCGGTGGTGCCCGGGGTGGTCACCGAGACGTACAGGCCCGGGTTGGTCTGCTGCAGGATCTGCGCGGCGCCGATCTCGTTGGCGACGGCGGTGGCGTTCTCGTACTCCGGCTCTTCGAGGTCGAAGTCGATGGCGTGCAGCCCGTACGCCGTGATGACCTGCTGGTACGCGGCGGCGGTGGCGGCGGGGGTGCCGCAGGCCTGGCCGAGCTTGGTGCCGTTGTAGCCGCCGATGGAGACCGAGACGTCGCCCCCGGCCGCCCGGATGGCCGAGATCATCGGGCCCACGGTGGTGTCCGTGGACACCGGGTTGGTGCCGTCCCAGGTCGGGGTACAGCCACCGCTGTTGGGGGCCAGGATGAAGGCCAGCTGGAACGCCTTGATACCGGTCGCGGCCATCACCGCGGTCGGGTTGGGCGGGTTGTTCTGCAGCGGCATCAGATAGGGCGCGGCGGCGTACCAGTTGCTACTCAGGGCGGTGGTGGACGTCGCCGCCCCGGTGGTGGACGCCTGGGCACTGCCGTCGGCCACCACCGCCAGACCGGTGGCGACCAGCCCGGCTGCGGCGAGCGCGGCCAGGACGCGTGGGGCTCTGAAGCGGAACACGTCGGAACTCCTCGTGGGGGAGAGGAAAGCTGCATGGTGCGTACGGGGCCCACGATGGAGGAGGTGTCAGCCGGGCGTCAATAGAATGGACTAGACCTAGGACTAGACCAATTTTGGTTGAACCTCCCTTAAGGAGGCGTTCAACCGGCGATCAGGAAGGCCACCGTCGTACCCCGGCGGAGGATCCCCTCGCCGAGTCCGGTGAACAGGCCGAACATGGCCTTCGCCTCGTAGCTGAGGTCCAGCGCGATCCCGTGCCGGGTCAGGAAGTCCTGCGCGAACGCGGTCAGCGCGGGGGTGGTCCGGCCGTAGCCGCCGAAGTGGTGGCCGTCGTCGATACGCCAGTTGCCGGTCCGTCGGCCGAAGGCCGCCAGTTGCAGCGCCGCGGTCTCCGCCTCCAGCGGTGCGTGCCGCAGGGCGCCGTAGCCGAGCGCGAACTGACGGCTCGTCAAACCTGCTGCCAGTCCGGCGAGAGTCCCGCCGGTCCCCACCGAGCAGCAGACCACCGATGCCTCGGACTCGGCCAACTCCTGCCCCAGGGAGAGGCATCCGCGTACCCCGGCGGCATTGCTCCCGCCCTCGGGCACCACCAGCGCCGGGCCGTGCCGTCGCAGCAGCGGCTCCAGCACCGACGCCGACTCGCGCTGCCGCCAGTCGGCGCGGCCCAGGAAGTCCAACTCCATGCCCCAGGACGCGGCTTGGGCCAGGGAGGGGTTCAGCGGGCGCCCGCGCAGCTCGTCGCCGCGGACCACACCGACCGTACGCAGCCCGGCGGCCCGCCCGGCGGCGGCGGTCGCGCGCAGATGGTTGGAGTAGGCGCCGCCGAAGGTCAGTACCGCGCCGAGGCCGGCCGCCCGCGCCTCGACCAGGTTGGGCAGCAGTTTGCGCCACTTGTTGCCGGGGACGGCCGGGTGCAGCAGGTCGTCCCGCTTCAGCAGCAGCCGCACCCCGGCCCGGCGCAGCCGCTCGTCCGCCAGCTCCTCCAGCGGCGACTCGGGCAGCGACTCGGGCAGCGCCGCCGCCAGTCCCGGCACACCCGGTGGGCCGGACCGGTCGGGTCCGGCGGGTGGCGCCGGGGTCATCCAGTCAGCCCGTACGCCTCGGCCACCAGCTGGTACGAGTACTGCCGGGCCTCGTGCCCGTGGACGTTGCTGGTGATCATCAGCTCGTCCGCGCCGGTGCGCCGCCGCAGCTCCTCCAGGCCCTGCCGGACCTGCGGCACGTCGCCGATCACGATGTTCGCCAGCCAGGCGTCGACGAAGTCCCGCTCGACGTCCGTGTACGGGTAGTTCTCGGCCTGCTCCGGCGACGGCACCAGGGCCGGCTGGCCGCGCCGCAGCCGGAGCATGGCCAGCGCGCCGGAACCGGCCAGTCGACGGGCCTCGGCGGGCGTGTCGGCGGCCACCGTGCCGACGCCGATCAGCGCGTACGGCTTGTCCAGTACCTCCGACGGCCGGAACGAATCCCGGTACAGGTCGAGCGCCGGGACCGTGTTCGCCGCGCTGAAGTGGTGCGCGAAGGCGAACGGCAGCCCCAGCTGCCCGGCCAGCCGGGCGCTGAAGCCGGACGAGCCGAGCAGCCAGATCGGCGGCCGACCGGATCCGGGCGCGCTCGCCTGCCCGGGGACCGCCCGCAGCCGCTCGTACGGGTGACCGGGCGGGAAGTCCCCGTCCAGGAAGTGGATCAGCTCGCCCAGCAGCCGGGGGAAGTCCTCGCCGGTCTCGTCCAGCTGCCCGCGCCGCAGGGCACGCGCGGTCGCCGGGTCGGTGCCGGGCGCCCGGCCAAGACCCAGGTCGATCCGCCCCGGGTGCAGCGCGTGCAGCGTGCCGAACTGCTCGGCGACCACCAGTGGCGCGTGGTTGGGCAGCATCACGCCGCCGGACCCGAGCCGGATGGTCCGGGTCGCCGCGGCCAGGTGTGCCAGCAGGACCGCGGGCGCGGAGCTGGCCACCCCGGGCATGCCGTGGTGCTCGGCCACCCAGAAGCGGTGGAACCCCCAGCCCTCGGCCTTGCGGGCGAGCTCGGTGGTCGCGGCCAGCGCCTCGGTCGGGGTATAGCCGTCGCCGACGGTGGCCAGGTCGAGGATCGACAGCGGGGTGGATGCGTCGGCATGGCTCACGGTGGTCTGCTCCCGTACGGACAAACGGATCGGACACCTGGTGCCAACCCGATCGCCCCCGGGTCTGTTCCCGCAGCCCCCGGATTCCCAGCCGCCCCGGCGGTGGTCACCAGCACCTCCCCAGGTCAGGTATTATTTCTGTCGTGCCCAGGCGGGAAGCAGCAAGGCCAGGCACGAGAGGCGCCGCTAGCTCAGTTGGTTAGAGCAGCTGACTCTTAATCAGCGGGTCCGGGGTTCGAGTCCCTGGCGGCGCACCGTGGACAGGTAGTGCGATCTGGGCCTTCTCCCTTCGGGGAGGGGGCCCGTTTCGTTTTTCGGCCTCGTTCCGCGGATCCCGGCGGGTTCCGCGCGGGCGGGGATTGCCAGTCGAGGAACTGGCTGTCCCCGACTACGGGCTGACCGGTCTCGGCCGCCGGACCGAGGTGTTCGGCGGTGGTCCCTCGCCACCTGGCGGGCGCAGTTCCTGGACCACCCGCTGGTCGGCACCCTGGCGCGGCGGCCGGTCTGGCGGGAGCGGCTGGAGCAGCACGGCATCGTCCAGCCGTTCAAGCAGGCCCACCGCGAGGTGTACCTGCTGACCGCCGCCGAGGCGCCCGCCACCCGCGAGCTGCCCGAATGGGGTCTGCGCGCGGAGTACTGGGTCGACGGCTACACCGGCGGCGGCTCCTACGACGACCTCACCGCCTCCGGGAGCTACCTGTACCTGCAGACCGACCAGGTGCGCCTCTATCCGGTCGACGCGCCGGTGCACGTCGCCCGTGCGCTGACGGCGCGGTACCGGCGCTGGTGCTGAGCGAGGTGCTGCGCGACGTGGACCTCTTCGTCGGCGTGGCCAGTGTCGGCAACGACCCGACCTGGAGTGACGGCGGGCCGGAGGGGCGGTTCCGGGACTACTGGGCCTCGTACGGCTTCGGTGAACTGTCGGAGACGGCGAAGGGCCACGGGGAGACGCTGTCCCGGCTGCTGCCGAGGCTGGCCCTGGGCGAGCGCTGCCAGGCGGCCGGGAAGTTCCTCCACGTGCGCGGCGACCTGCGCAGCTACAAGATCCATCGGGGTTCCGGGAGCATCCTGACGTCGCCGGACGACAGCTACCCGTGCATCGTCCCCGGGCGCGACGCCGACAGCGCCGGTACCCCGGTCGCGCTGCCCTTCGAGGGGGACCGGACCCTGGCGATCATCCTCAGCAAGGCGCTGATGCTGGCGAAGGACACCGCGATAGCGGATCCGACGGTCACCAGCCAGCTGCGGCGCTGACCGGGCAGCTGTTCCAGCGGCGGCTGCCTCGGCGAGTTCGTGACCTGCCCCCGGTGTCGGCCTCGGACGGCGCGGCCGTGGCTGAGGTCAGAGGTCCGCTCTGAATCGAACAGAGGTTCGGGTTCGGTGTCGTGGTCGGCGCCGATGACCTGAAACTGGAGTCGGCAAGGTCAGGAACCGTCAGGAGTCGACCGCCCGGCCGGTGGCTGCCGCGCCGACCACGGCGTTGACCCCGGGCCGCCGGGCGGGACGCGCTCGGTGAGCAACGTGGCCAGCTGGTCCATGAACTGGGTCAGCCAGTCCAGCCGTGGTCCGCTCCGGGCGATCCGGAATCCGTGGCGACGGCCGTGGAAGGCGGCCTGGACGGCGTGGAACTGGGCCCAGCGCCTTGCCCGTTGGGGGTCGAGTTCGGCGGCGTCGACGAAGACGTCCAGCGTTCGCTGGACCGCCGCGCGCAGGTCGTCCGCTTCGAGCAGGGCCAGGGCGCGGGACTTGAGCAGGGTGCCGCAGTCGTAGGCGGGGTCTCCCACCCAGCCCTTGGGGTCGACGGCCAGCCAGGGCTCGCGCTCGGCGCGCAGGATGTTCCTGGCGTGTAGGTCGCCGTGGACCAGGGTGTCCGGCTGGACGCGTCCCAGCTCGCGGACGGTCGCCACCGCGGCGGCCACCACCCGTGGTGCCAGCGAATGCGGCAACTCCCGCGCGTCCCTGTGCAGTTCCTGCTCCCAGCGATCGGCCTGGCGGTGCAGCCGGGGCAGACCGGGCGGGGCCGGCACGGCCAGTCGGTGATTGAGCCGTCCCGCCACCGTGGCCACCTGGTCGCTGTCGCGCACCTCGGCCAGCGTCGATGTCCGGACCCGCTCCAGCAGCATCGCGAAGCGCTCGTCGTCGCGTTCGTGCAGCAGCACCGCACCCCGCCCGCCCCACGCCGCGAACGCGTCCGGCTCGTGCACGTTGCCGGGATGCGGAAAGGACACCTTCAGCACGGCGGTGCCCGGGTCCGCCGCCGTCCGTCGCACCGGGACGATGACGCCGACGCCCCCGTGCATCACCTCGCCATCCGGCTCGCAGCCCCAGCGCGCCAGCAACCCCTCGACGATCCCGGGCAGTTCGGCCAGCCAGGCGGCCCCGGCCGCTCCCTCGCGGGTGATGGTGGCCTGCGTGAAGGCCTCCGGTGTCCTGATCATCCGGGCACCCTACTCAGTGCGGCGGCGCGACTGAGTGCGCCGGCGCGCAGGGAGCCAGGCGCTGGCGGGGGTGACCGGGGCGAAGGCGGGTTACCAGCGCGGCAGTTCGTGCGCCGATCGGTACTGGTCCGGGCTGGTCGGCAGGCGCGCGCCGCGCCCGGCCAGCGCCGTGTCCAGGTCCGCGTAGGCCTCGGCGGGGATCATCCAGCCCCGGTACCACACCGCGCCGAGACCGCCCGGGACGCGGCGCACGGCCTCGTCCGCCCGGCCCGCGAGCAACGCGTCGTGGTCCAGCAGCGCCACCGTCGCGCCGAGGTCACGGGCGGCGGCGGCCTGCGGGGCGAAGCGCGGGTCGCAGCGGGCCGGGCGTGGCCGCCGGGATTGTTCGCGGGTACCGGCTCGGTGTCGTGGCCGAGCCGGAACCCGCTTCCAGGTCAGTGAGTTGAGGCCACGTCAGTTGCCCCGGACCGGTGCGCGGCGATGATCTGGGCGTAGCGGTGGCCGCTGGCCTTCACCGTCCGCCGCTGGGTCGGGTAGTCGACGTGGATCAGCCCGAAGCGCTTGTCGTAGCCGTACGCCCACTCGAAGTTGTCCAGCAGGGACCAGGCGTAGTAGCCGGTCAGCGGTGCGCCCGCGGCGGCGGCACGGGCGCAGGCGGCCAGGTGCTGCTCCAGGTAGGCGGTCCGGCCGGGGTCGCTGACCGTGCCGTCGGCGGCGACGGTGTCCTGGTAGGCCGCGCCGTTCTCGGTCACCAGCAGCTCCCGCACCCCGTACTCGCGGGTCAGCCGGAGCAGCAGCTCCTCCAGTCCAGCGGCGTGGACCTCCCAGCCCATCGCGGTGTGCTCCCGGTTCGGGCCGGGCAGCTGGCGGAAGTGCGGGGCCGCGGCGTCCGGGGCGTCGGCGATGATCTGCCGGAAGTAGTAGTTGACGCCCATCCAGTCCAGCGGCTGGGCGATGGTCGCCAGGTCGTTGCCCTGGTCCGGCAGGTCCACGCCGTAGACGTCCAGCATGTCCTGCGGGTAGCCCCGGCCCAGGACCGGGTCCAGCCACCAGCGGTTGATGTGGCCGTCGGCCCGCCGGGCGGCGGCCAGGTCCGCCGCGGAGTCGGTGGCGGGCTCGCAGGTGCTGAGGTTGTTGACGATGCCGAGGCGCACCGGGCCCGGCGAGGCCGCGCGGACCGCCTGGGCGGCCAGGCCGTGGCCGAGGTGCAGGTGGAAGGAGGCGCGGACGGCGGTGCCGAGGTCCCGGACGCCGGGCGCCATCAGCCCCTCCAGGTGGCCGATCCAGGCACTGCACAGCGGTTCGTTGAGGGTGGACCACTCGGTGACCCGGTCGCCGAGGGCGGCGGCCACCACCCCCGAGTACTCGGCGAAGGCCTCGGCCGTGGCCCGCTGCGACCAGCCGCCCCGGTCCTGCAGGACCTGCGGCAGGTCCCAGTGGTAGAGCGTGGCGTTGGGGCGGATGCCCGCCTCCAGCAGGGCGTCCACCAGCCGGTCGTAGAAGGCCAGTCCGGCCGGGTTGACCGGGCCGGTGCCGCCGGGCACGACGCGCGGCCAGGCGACGGAGAAGCGGTAGGAGTCCACGCCGAGGCCGCGCATCAGGGCGACGTCCTCGGGCCAGCGGTGGTAGTGGTCGCAGGCGGCGGTGCCGTCGTCGCCGTTGTCGATCGCCCCGGGCACCTTGCAGAAGGTGTCCCAGATGCTCGGCGATCTGCCGTCCTCGGCCGCCGCTCCCTCGATCTGGTAGGCGGAGGTGGCCACGCCCCAGGTGAAGCCGGGGCCGAAGGCGGCGGTGTCGGGCGCGGGCATGGCTCTCCTCGGGTGGGTGGCGCGTGCGCGCCGCCTGCGCCTGCGCTCGGGCGGCGACAGCGGTGGCGGTGGGGCGGGTGTGGTCCGGCGGTCCGGACCGACATCCGCCAAGTTTTCTCACGACTTATTTCGAGGTGTGATTTAACTTCTGGAATACTGCTTAGTCAAGGGGTTCGGCTATAGCCGCCGTTCACCGGCCCCGTCGTCGCGTGCGCCCGGCGCGCCCGCGACGATAGGGTTCAGCGCGGTCCCGAGCCGCTCACGAGAGGGAGGCCCATGGCAGACCAGGCCGGAAGGAACGTCCGGGACCTACGGCGGTCGAACCGGTCACTGCTCTTGCGCCACCTCTACTTCCACGACCAGGTCAGCCGCCAGGATCTGAGCCGGGCCACCGGTCTCAGCACGGCGTCGGTGAGCAACGTGGTCGCCGAGATGATCGAGGCCGGGATCGTGGTCGAGGCCGGGGCGGTCGAGTCCGAGGGCGGTCGGCCGCGGATCCTGCTTGAGGTCGACGCCTCCCGCTTCCAGGTGATCGGGGTGGACGTCGGCGAGACCCATGTCCGGGTGGAGCGCTTCGACCTGGCCCTGAACGAGCTCGCCCGCGCGGACATCCCGATGAGCGCCGGGCACTACGAACCCGAGGTCGTGGTCGCGGCGATCGCCACCGGCCTGGCCGCGGTCGACTGCCGTCCGGACGCCGCGACCGGCGGCATCGGGGCCGAGAGCGCCGCCGGGGGCGTGGGCGGGGCCGAGATCCTGGGCGTCGGCATCGGCGTGCCCGGGATCGTGCAGGGACTGCCCGAGTCCCTGGTGCACTGCCAGACCATCGGCTGGGACGGCGTCCCGTTGGAGGCGATGCTGCGGAAGGTCACCGACCTGCCGGTGTTCATCGACAACGGCGCCACCACCATGGGTCAGGCGGAGATGTGGTTCGGCGCCGGGCCGGAGGCGGCGGACACCGTGTTCCTGCTGATCGGCTCCGGCGTCGGCGCCTCGGTCCTCGTCGGCGGCGCCCCCTACCGGGGCTCCAGCACCAGCGCGGGCGAGTGGGGCCACGTGACCGCCGTGATCGGCGGACGCCACTGCCGCTGCGGGGCCCGGGGCTGCCTGGAGGCGTACATCGGCGCCGAGTCGGTGATCGCCCGCTACCGCGAGACCGTCGGCGCACCGCCCGCCGACGGCGCTGAGGACGAGGAGTCCGAGCTGCGCCGGATCGTCGGCGTCGCCGCGAGCGGGGAGGCGACGCCGCAGGCCCGGGCCGCGCGGGCGGTGCTGGACGACACCGCCCTGCACGTCGGCGTCGGCATCGGCAACCTGGTCAACCTGTTCAACCCGGAGCGGGTGATCATCGGTGGCTGGGCGGGGCTGCTGCTGGCGAACCGGCTGCTGCCGCGGATCCGCGAGGTCGCCCGCGAGCACGCGCTGCACTACCCGTTCTCGCGGACCGAGATCGAGCTCGGCAGTCTCGGGCCGGATGCCGTCGCCCGGGGCGCGGCCACCCTGCCGGTGGCCCGGTTCCTCAACTCCGGCGGCGCGATCGCCGCCCGCGCACCGATGCTGACGAGTCGTCCCCGGTCCTAGGGCGCGCGATCGGGATGGGTCCGGGGCGCCGCGGCCTCAGCCGAGCCAGGAGCTGATCCGGGCCCGGAGCGAGGCGGCGTCCAGGCCGTGGGCGGCCAGGTGCTCGGCCATGGTGCCGTAGTGGCGCAGCTCCTCCTGGGCCACGCCGAGCCCGAGCACCCGGTGCGGCAGCTGGTCCAGCGCCGCGTTCGCGGCCGGGACGGAGGTGCCCGCCAGGTACGGCTCGACCAGCACCACCTCGGCCGGGCCGCCGCCCGCGGCCACGGCGGCGCGCAGCGCGGCGCCGTCGAACGGGCGGACCGTGGCCGCGTACAGCACGGTCAGCTCCAGCCCGGCGGTGGCCGCGAGCACCGCGTCCAGCATCGGACCGACCGCGACCACGGTGCCGCGACTGCCCTGGCGCAGCGTCAGGAAACGTCCCTGGGCCACGGGTTGGGGCTCGCTGTTCTGGTGCTCGGACAGCCGCAGGTAGACCAGGCCGTCGTCGGCCGCCGCGTCACGGAGCAGCAGCTCCGCCTCGTCCGGGTGGCCGGGGACGTGCACGGTCCAGCCGGGCAGGGTGTCCAGCAGGGCGACATCGCCGGGGGACATGTGGGTGCGGCCCCCCGCGGGCCAGTCGTACGAGCCCAGCGCGCTGACCAGGACCGCGCCCACGTCCTGGTGCACCAGGTCCAGCTTGACCTGCTCGAACGGCCGCTCGACCAGGAAGCTGGCGAAGGTGTGCACCAGCGGCCGGATGCCGGTCAGCGCCAGCCCCCCGGCCGCGCTGATCAGCAGTTGCTCGCGGATGCCGACGTTGATCACCCGGTCCGGGTGCGCCGCCCGCGCGGGCTCGAATCCGGCGGCGGAGATGTCGGCGAGGACGACCGCGAGCCGCGGGTCCTCGTCCAGCAGGGCGGTGGCGGTGGTGATGAAGCGGTCGCGCACGGGGTGCCTCCGGGATTGGCTGGTGAGTAGTCAGTTCTGCTGGAAAGCAGGTCAGTTCTTCGGCTCCACCACGGCGACGACGGCGTGCGGGCGGTCCGGGTGCGGCGCGGTGAACGCCGCGTACAGCGCGGCGTGGTCGCGACCGTCGACGGTGGCGGTGGACCATCCGGCCGCCGCGAAGCGTGAGGCGATGCCGCCGCGCCAGCCGTGGGTGGCGGAGCTGTTGTCGATGACGACGGTGTGCAACCGGTTCAGCCCGGCCGCCCCGGCGAACTCCACCGCCTCGTGGTTGCTGCCCTCGTCCAGTTCGGCGTCGCCGGTCAGCACCCACACGGCCGGGTCGGTCAGGCCCTGGGCGCGCAGCCCGAGCGCGGTGCCGACGGCCAGCGGCAGGCCGTGGCCGAGCGAGCCGCTGCTGATCTCCACCCCGGGCAGCAGCAGCCGGTCCGGGTGGTGGCCGAGCGGCGAGTGGTAGCTCCCGAAGCCGGGCAGCAGCCCCGGGTCGAGGAAGCCCTTGGCGGCCAGGACCGCGTAGTAGGCCATCGGTCCGTGGCCCTTGGACAGCAGGAAGCGGTCCCGGTCCTGGTCGGCGGCGGTGCCGGGGCCGACCCGGAGCACCCGGTCGTAGAGCACCCAGAGCGCGTCCAGGGTGGAGTGGGCGGCGGGGCTGTGCTTCTCGGCGCCGGTCATCCGGGACATCAGCCGCAGCAGCCGCTCCCGGTCGGTGGTGGTCGTCGGAGTCGGCTCCGCGATCGGGGTCGGTGTCGGTGTCGGTGTCATGAGAGTAGGCTGCAACTTCAAGCGCACTTGAAGTCAAGGGGAGAATCGCGGTGGTCACGGTGACGGCACTCGGAGACCTGCTGACGATCGGTCAACTAGGGTCCCGCAGTGGGCTGGCGACCTCCGCGCTGCGCTACTACGAGGAGTTGGGGCTGATCCGCTCCGAGCGCACCGCGGGCGGCCAGCGCCGCTACGCCCGGGCCGCGCTGCGCCGGGTCGCCTTCGTCCGCGCCGCCCAGCGGGTCGGCCTGTCGCTGGAGGAGGTCGGCGCGGCCCTCGCCAGGCTGCCCGCGGACCACGCGCCGACGGCCAAGGAGTGGGCGCCGGTGGCCCGCTCCTGGCAGCACCGGATCGACGACCAGATCGCCGAGCTCCAGGTCCTGCGGCGCAAGCTCGGCGGCTGCATCGGCTGCGGCTGCCTGTCGCTGAGCACCTGCGGCCTGTACAACCCGGACGACGTGGCCGCCGAGCACGGCCCGGGCGCCCGCTACCTGCTGGGCGATCCGCCGCACGATCCGCGCGCCGCCGAGCCCCGGGCCGGGGACGCCGCCGGTCCCTGAGCGGACGCGTGAGCGGATTCGTACCGGAGGGCACCTGTTCCGGCTCAGGGGTGGACGCGCATGCTGTGGGGATGCCCGGCGCCCGGCCCTCCGGTGCGCCCCGATCGCGGAGGCTGTCGCGTGACCCAGCAGCGGAACCAGGACGAGGACATCGCGATCGTGCGGCTGGCCGAGGGACCCGGGCTGCGAGAGGACGAGATCGACGGCTGGTACCGGCCCGTCGGCCCCAGTCGGGGAACGACCCGGTGGACCGACGGGGGACCTACGGGGACCGATGGGGAGCGTCGGCCAGGGGCGGTCCGGGCGGCGCGCGCGGTGACCGGGGGCGTGCAGGGCGTGACCGGACGCCGGTGGCTCCTCGTACGCCCGGTCGATCCGCGCCCGGGTCCCCCCTCGCACGAGTGAATCGTTCCGCTAACAGTGGCTGTCGTCCGAGCGTGCGACCTATGATCGCTACCGTGCGTAGTGGTCGAGCGGAGCACAGGACAGGAGAGCTGTGCCAGGGCCGAGCGGAGCCCCGAGCGGCGAGGACGGCAGCGGCGTCAGCATGGGGGTTGGCGCGGGGTCGGGTACGGGTACGGGCGTTGGCATGAGCATGACTACAGATACCGGTACGAGCGCAGCCGCAGGTGAGAGCGTGTCCATCGGCGCCGATCAGGGCCTCAGGGTTGACGCCGCGCTGCACGCATGTGTGTCCGGGGGCCGCCTGACAGTGGGGCTCTGCCCCGAATGTGAGGAACCTCACTCCAGCACCGCGAGCCTTCAGGAGGCGCTCCGGGCCAGCGAGACCCGCTTCCGCGCCGCCTTCACCGACGCGGGCATCGGCATGGCCCTGGTCGACGCCGACGACCGGATCATCGAGGCCAATCCGGCCCTCGCGGAGATGCTCGGCCGTACCGTGCCGGAACTGATGCGGCTGCACATCCACGAGTTGATGGACGTCGAGGAGGACCCCCGCCGGATCTACCGGGAGCTGGTGCGCGGCGACCGGGACCGGATCCGGGTGGAGAAGCGGCTCACCCACCGCCAGGGCCACGAGGTGTGGACCAACATCACCGTCTCGCTGATCCGGGGCGCCGACGGCCTGCCGCAGTACACCCTGGCCAT
This sequence comes from Streptacidiphilus sp. P02-A3a, assembly GCF_014084105.1. Classification (GTDB taxonomy): domain Bacteria; phylum Actinomycetota; class Actinomycetes; order Streptomycetales; family Streptomycetaceae; genus Streptacidiphilus. Next base: position 1,478,757 of record NZ_CP048289.1, read on the forward strand.
GGTGGAGGACGTCTCCGAGGCCCGGCGGCTCGGCGACCGGCTGCACTACCAGTCCATGCACGACCCGCTGACCCGGCTGCCCAACCGCTCGCTCTTCTTCGAGCAGCTGGCCGGGGCCTTCGACGGCACCGACCGCCGGGTCGGGCTCTGCTACCTGGACCTGGACGGCTTCGCCGCGGTCAACGACACCCTCGGCCACCATGTCGGCGACGAGCTGCTGGTCGCCGTCGCCCACCGGCTGGAGCAGCGGTTCACCGCGCGCGGCCACCTGGTGGCGCGGATGGGCGGGGACGAGTTCGCGGTGCTGGTCCCGCGGAGCGCGGGCGGCGCCGAACTGGCCGCGCTGGCCGCCGAGATCGTCGAGATCCTGAGCGCCCCCTACGACCTGGCCGGGCAGCGGGTGGTGGCCACCGCCAGCGTCGGCGTGGTGGAGCGCGGCGTACCCGACGGCAGCCCGAGCGAGCTGGTCAAGGACGCCGACGCCACGCTGTGCTGGGCGAAGACCGACGGCCGGGCGCGCTGGGCGCTCTACGACCCGGAGCGGATCGCCGGCCAGATGACCCGGCAGGTGCTGGCCACCACGATGCGCCCGGCGCTGGAGCGCGGCGAGTTCGTGGTCGAGTACCAGCCGCTGGTGGGACTCCAGGGTGCCCAGGGGGAAGCCGAGTTGCTGGGTGTCGAGGCCCTGGTCCGGTGGCAGCACCCGCAGTTCGGGAAGCTCGCCCCGGACCGCTTCATCAGCATCGCCGAGGACACCGGCGCCATCGTCCCGCTCGGCCGCTGGGTGCTGGAGACCGCCTGCCGACAGGCAAGGTCCTGGCAGGAGAGGTTCCCTGACCGTCCGTTGTATGTCAGCGTCAATCTGGCTGCCCGTCAGTTCCGGGACTCGGACGTGGTGGCGGACGTCGCCGAGGTGCTGGGCACCACCCGGCTCCCGGCCCGGCTGCTGCAACTGGAGCTCACCGAGAGCGCCTTCATGGGTCCGACCGGACGCCCGCTGGAGGGCCTGCACGCGCTGGCCGCGATGGGCGTGCGGATCGCCATCGACGACTTCGGCACCGGCTACTCCAACCTCGCCTACCTCAGCCGGCTGCCGGTGCACGTGCTCAAGCTGGCCGGGTCGTTCGTCGAGGGCTTCCACGACACCCTGGCGGGCGGCGAGGCCGTGGACGAGCAGATCGTGGCCGCGCTGGTGCAGTTGGCCCACACACTCGGGCTCACCGTCACCGCCGAGGGCGTGGAGAGCGAGATGCAGGCGGCGCAGCTGCGGGCCACCGGCTGCGACAGCGCGCAGGGCTGGCACTACGGCCGGGCGATGGCGGCGGGCGGGATCGACGAGCTGCTGGAGCGCGAGGCGTAGCCGCCGGGCGGCTCCCGGGATGCCTCAGCGCACCGACCGGATCCGCCAGACCAGTACCGCGCCCAGCAGCGAGCTGAGCGCCGAGGCGAGGTACAGGCCGCTGTAGCCGCCCAGGTTGTGGATGATCAGTGCCGCCAGCACCGGCACCAGCACGTACGGGAGCGTGCCCATCTGCCCGGCCACGGCCAGGTCCCGGGCCGAGTCCGTCTCCGTCGGCAGCACCTGGGTGACCAGGGCCAGGTCGACGCCGACGTAGATCCCGAAGCCCACGCCCAGCAGCACCGAACTCACCAGCGTCATCGTCCAGGTCGGCCAGGCCGCCAGCATCAGCGCGGGCACCGCCATCGCCACCGACCCCAGCGACACCAGCGCGCGCCGCCTGCCCAGCCGGTCCGAGATCCGCCCGCTGACCACCGCGACCGCCACCACCGCGCCCGCGTTGACCGCCACCACCAGCAGCAGGTCGCCCGAGCGGTGCACCACGTCGCTGAGGAAGTACGGGATGTACAGCGTGCCCAGGCCGTAGCCGAGGAACATGATGAAGCGGGTCGCCAGCGCCCAGGCGAAGTCGGGGGTGCGCCGGGGGCTGATCCGCCAGCCGTCCAGCAGCAGCGACCAGGACAGGCCCCGCCGCAGCTGCGGCGGCAGCGGCCGGTCCGGCGTGGTCCGGGCGAAGGGCAGTACCAGCAGCAGCGTCGCCGCCAGTACCAGGTATCCGGCCAGGTTCCCCGGGGCCACCGCGACCAGCGCGCCACCGAGCGCCAGCCCCGCCGCCTGCGGCACCGACGCCCAGCCCAGCACCCGGCCCCGGTCCGCCACCGGGACCTGGTCCGGGACGACGGTGTTCAGCCCCGCGCCGAGCGCGCACATGGCCACCGAGAGCGCCAGCGCGCCCAGCGCCACCGCCCACACGCTGTCCGCCAGCCCCATCCCGACCAGTACCACCAGGGACGCGGCCACCCCGCCCAGCATCCACGGCCGCCGCCGGCCGAGGGCGCTGCTGGTGCGGTCCGACAGCGCCCCCGCCAGCGGCGCGGCGACCAGTCCGGCGACCGCTCCCAGAGCGCTGGCCCAGGCGTAGGCGGTGACCTTGCCGTGCGGGTCGATCGCGGCGATCTGCTGCGGGATCAGGAAGGTGCTCGGGGTCTGCAGGGCGATCTGCATACCGAAGTTGGCGAGTACGAAACTCCTGAGCCAGCGGGCGCTCACCGGGCTCGCGGTCGGCTCCGCCAGGGGCACGGTCTCGGGAACGCTGTCGTCGGTGACGTGCGCCACTGCTGCTCCTCGGGGCGGGGTGAGCGGTGTCGGCCCAATAAAATGAGTACTACTCATGTTTTGGCTGCGCTCATGGTAGGGAGCGTCCAGGTGCGGCGCCAGACCTCCGGCACGACCGGTTGGCCGCGGGGCCACCGGTGGGCCGTCCGAGTGATCCGAGCGGTGCATCAATACGACATTCGGACGGTTCCGCTGCGGTTCCGGTCGGCAGAGGGGCCCGAAAGCCGAGCGCGCGTGCATCGTCGGTCTAGCGCCCCCGTCTCCGCCCGGTGTTCCGTGTCCGTCCTGTGTCCTGTGTCCTCTGATCCGAAAGGACTGTCCATCAGATGTCCAGATCCAGTGGAACCGCCGCAGTCGTCGCAGCGGTGCTGATCCTGTGCGCGTCCTCGGCGCAGGCCGCGGTCCTGGCCGGGGGCGGGCTGAGTGCGCTGACGGTCGCCCACCGCGTCCTCGGCGCGGACGGCGGCAGCGTCACGGCGCGGGTCCCGGGCGGGCGGATCACCCTGGAGGTGCCGCCGGACGCGCTGCGCGGCCCGACCGACGTCCGGATCACCACGGCGTCGGCGGACGGAGTGGACAGGCTGCTCGCCGCCAAGGGCCTCACCGCGCAGCGGACGATCGCCGCCGTCGGCCTGAAGGCGTACACGCTCGCCGGGGACCCGATCGGCGGGACCTTCGCCAAGCCGCTCGTGCTCACCCTGGTCGGCCGCATCCTCGGCGCGCCGGTGGAGCAGGTGGTGCAACTCAACCTGCCCGCACCGCGCGCCCTCCCGGCGCTCCTCAGCCCGGGCAGGATCCGGATCATGACGGACGGTCAGCCCGATCTCGCGGTGATCGCCCCCAAGGGCGCCGCGCTGCTGCCGTCCGCGACCCGGCGGGCCACCGGACCGGCCGGGGACAGCATCTCCGCGAACTCCGCCGCCTCCTCGATGGACGCCAGGGCCCGCGCGGCGGTCACCGGCACCGACGGCAGGATCGGGAAGCCGCCGTCCTCCCGGCGACTGCTGGGCGCGGCGGCGCTCTCGCTCGGCACCGCGCTGGCTGTCGTCTTCCTGCACCGTCGCCGACCGCTACCGCGCGGATGAGCGGGCCCCAACACCCGGTCGCCACCGGCCGGATCGTCCTGGCCGGAGCGGCCGGAGCGCTGCTGGCGGCGCTGCTCGGGGTCGGCCCTTCGGCCGCGGTGGGCGCCGCCGCCGTCGCCCCCGGGCCGGTGTCCGTCGATGCCGTGATTCTGAAACATCCTCAGATCTCCTATCTGAAAGGCCTGTTCGAGGCCAAGCAGCCGATTCCGGCGGCGCCCGGCGCGACCCGGGAGGAGGTACCCGCGTTCGGGGCGGAGCCGCTGTCGGTGACCGGTGTCGGCACGGTCTTCGTCCCGCCGGACGGCGCCGGGATGGTCCCGGACGGGGACGCGGTGGACATCGAGGCAGGGCTGGACGCCTCCCGGGCCTCCTACGCGCCCGCCAATCTGCCGATGCCGCCGCTGAGCGGCATCCCCCGGCTGCCGCACACCGTCTACCTGTCCTACCTGGCCGCCGAGGCCCGGGAGCGCCGCTCCCGGCCCGACTGCCACCTGGACTGGCCGATGCTCGCCGGGATCGGCGAGATCGAGTCCTCGCAGGCGAACGAGGGCAGCGTCCGGTCCGACGGCACCGCCTACCCGCCGATCTACGGACCCATGCTCAACGGCCGCAACGGCTACATGGCGGTCCGCGACACCGACCGCGGACGGCTGGACGGCGACTCGCGCTGGGACCGCGCGGTCGGACCGATGCAGTTCATGCCCGCCACCTGGGCGGAGTGGGGCGCCGACGGCAACGGCGACGGCCGGGCCGACCCGCAGAACGTCTACGACGCCTCGCTCACCGCCGCCCGCTACCTCTGCGCGAACGGCCGCGACCTGGCCGTGCGCGCGCAGTACAACAGCGCGGTGCTGTCCTACAACGACGACGAGAACTATGTCGCGGCGGTGCGGGCCTGGGCCGAGTACTACCGTCAGGCCGCCCCGGCGCAGAACTGGCCGCCCCCGCAACCGCATCCGCACCCCCGGCCGACGCCGACGCCGACGCCGTCCCCGACGCCTACGCCCACGCCGACGCCCACACCGACACCGACACCGACACAGACACCGACGCCCACACCGACACCGACGCCCCAGCCCGCACCGACGGGACCGCCCGCCCCCACGCCGCCGCCCACGCCCGGGCCGGGCCCGCAGCCGCCGCTGCGGCCCGCCCCCACGCCCCCGCCGACGCCCGGGCCCTCGCTCCCCGCCCACGCTCCGCACCCGACACCACCGGCCGGTCCCACCGTCCCGGACAAGTGGCACACCCGCTGACGCCCGCCGCCGACACCCGGCGGGTCACCCGCCGGGCAGACTCTCCCCATGACACCCGACGCACTCAAAGCCGCCTGCCTGGCCCTGAACGGAGCCGAGGAGACCTTCCCCTTCAACGCCGAGACCTCGGTGTTCAAGGTCGGCGGCAAGATCTTCGCCCTCACCACCCTGGACGCCGAGGAGCTCGGCGTCAGCCTGAAGTGCGATCCGGAGCTGGCGCTGCGGCTGCGTGCCGCGCACCCGGCGATCACCGGCGGCTGGCACCTCAACAAGCGCCACTGGAACACCGTGCGGCTCGACGGATCGGTACCGGACGAACTGGTCCTGGAACTGATCGAGGACTCCTACGACCTCATCGCCGCGAAGCTCCCGCGCGCCCAGCGGCTGCTCCTCGACTGGCCCGGGAACCGTCAGCGCGAGGAGAAATGACGGAGCGTCAGTCCGACCCGGTGAGTCGCTGCACCTCCGCGTAGCTCGGGGGCCGACCGGTCGGCGTCCGGTTCTCCCGGACGTCGACGGCGGTCCTGACCGCCGCCTCCAGCGCGCTGCGGAAGAGCAATGAGCCCAGGCTGACCCGGCGTACCCCCAGCTCACCGAGCCGGGACAGGGTCGGACCGGTCGGTGAGTAGAGGATGTTGAGCGGCACCCGGACCGATCCCGCCAGTGCCGCGATCCCCTCCTCCTCGGTCAGACCGGGCACGAAAACCCCGTCCGCACCGGCCTGCTGATAGAGCGTCAGTCGTTGCGCGGTCTCCTCGACCGGATCCGGGACACCCAGCCAGTGGGTGTCCGTCCGGGCGTTGACGAACAGGTCAGGTACGGCGGCCTTCACCGCGGCGATCTTCGCGGCGTGCAGGGCGGCCGGGGTCAGCGTGCCGTCGGCGCGCCCGTCCTCCAGGTTGACGCCCACCGCCCCGGCGGCGGCCAGTTCCCCGGCCAGCTCGGCCACCGCCGCCGGGTCGTCGCTGAAACCGCCCTCGGCGTCCACCGACAGCAGGAACGCGCCGCGGCCGAGCCGCCGGGCCAGGAGCAGCGTCTCGGCGCGGCTCGTCCCGGCGCCGTCCGCCAGCCCGGCGGCGGCCACCCCGAGGCTGGTGGTGCCGATGGCGGCGAACCCCCGCGCCGCCAGCGCCGCCGCCGAGGCGTGGTCCCAGGCGTTGGGCAGCAGCAGCGGCGCGTCCTGGTGGTGCAGCGCGGCGAAGGGGGTCACTCGGACGCCTGCCCGTCGGCCGCCGCGGCGCGGCCGGCGAGGATCCCGGCGGCCAGGGCCAGCGCCTGCGCCTGCCCGGGGCAGGCCCGGGGCGGGGCACCGAAGGTCAGCAGTTCGCCTGCGGCCTCCGGCGCCGCGGTCGCGCCGACCACGTCCAGCAGCACCAGGTCGCCCTCGGCGATGGGGCAGCCCGCGACCTCGGTGGCCCGGGCGGCGACCCGGCGCATGGTCCGCAGCGGCGGGTTCACCCGCATGGTCTCGGTCACCAGCCGGTCGAGCGCGGCGGGCAGGTCCGGGCCCGCTGCCGGACAGCCCGCCTGCCGGGCGTGGTCGACCAGGGCGGCGGTGGCGTCGCAGGCCTGGATCAGCAGCCCGATCCGGCCGGCCACGCGCTCCTCCCACCGCTGCCCCCGGGCCTGCTCCGGGTCCTCTTCGGAGCCGCCGCCGGGCAGCATCCGCGGCGCCAGCCAGGCCACGGCCGCGTCCGAGGCGGCCAGTGTCTCCGGGGCGGCGCCGCCGAAGTAGGCCCCGGCGACGGTGGCCACGGCGTCCGCCACGGCCTCGGGATCGGCCAGGCCCAGGGCCTCGGCCAGGGTGCCGACCACCACCAGCCGGGTCTCCCGGCCGTCGTCGGCGGCGGCCGCGCGCTCCGCCGCCACCCGCAGCGCCGCCGGGTCGAGCAGGGCCACCTCGGCCTCGGTCAGCGCCCGGCGCCGGGCGTGCGCCGCGCCGCTGGCGAAGCGCGAGACGGTCGCACGCAGCCAGTCCGTGGTCCCGGGCGGACCGGTCTCGGCGGGCGGGGGGACGAGGCGCGGGTCGGCGAGCGCGGCGCGTACCTCCGGGTAGCCGCTGAACTCGTGTGCCGCGCCGGAGCCGGGAGAGGTGCCGGGCATGCTGCCGGTCGGGGTGGTTGTCATGTCCCAACGCTATGTGCTCGAAGCTTCGGCGCGCCCCGAAACGCGCCATTGCCCGGCACTCCGCCAACCGGCGCCCCCGGGTGGACCGATGGCCGCGTTCAGGGGCGGCCGGACACCTGGCCCTCGGCGATCAGGGCGCCGTCCTGGGTCACGGTCACCCGCACCGATCCCGGCCCGGTGCCGTCCGCGCAGTGGACCAGGCACGGCCGGTCGAACTCCGCGTACCGGTGGAAGTCGCTCTGGAACGAGCGCAGTTCCAGCCGCCCCGGTCGGCCGTTGTACCAGGCGGCCTGGCGCATGGCCTCCACCAGCAGCATGCCGGGGACGTGGTCGACGGCGTGGTCGAAGAGCACCGGATGGCTCTGGTCCACCCGCAGTTCCCAGACGTGCGTGTCGGCGGTCGGCGACAGCACCACGTCCCCCGGCCGGTCGCGGCCGACCAGGGCCGGAGCCAGCGGCGGCGCGAGCGGGTGGGCCGGGCGGTGCGGGCGGTCGCGCAGTCGGGCGTACGCGGCGGGGGAGAGGCAGTCGAAGGAGGCCTTGCCGATGCCGATCGGCGAACCGTCGCGGTAGAGGTGCACGTGGTAGGCCATCCCGGCCAGCCGGGCGCCCCGCCGCCGCAGGTCGTGGCAGGTCAGCTGGAGCAGCAGGTCGGTGGGGTCGGCGTCGGGCCGCAGGCCGTCGGGATCGCACTCCACGCTGAGGCTGTGCATCATGAACTGGTAGCCGAAGGGCACGTCGAACTCGGCGTGGGAGACCAGCAGTCCGGCCTGTCGGACGGTCTCGGCCAGCAGCAGCGGGTCGTGCCTGCCGTCGGTGTCGGCGTAGAAGCTGTGCGCCCGTGGCAGTCGGGCCCGCAGCGAGAAGGCGTCCGCGGACTCCCGCTGCCAGCCGGTCAGCAGCACCTGGGAGGCCGCCTCCCGATGCACCAGCTGTCGCGGAACTATGCTCTCCGTATGTGGTCCGGCTGCCGTGAACATCGCCGACTCGCGCGGCGTGGAACCGAGTCGGGGTTGGTTGCCGGAGGCGGGACCAGCGGCCGGGACCAGGTCCGACGTGCGCGGCACCGGTATGCCAGGGGTGACGCCCGACATCTCATACCTCCAGATTCACGGTGAACAGCCGTGGGGCGAGCGGGCCAGGGGGTACCCTCTGGCTCACCCATGGGTGATTAGAATACCTTCGGGTCGGTTTTTTTTCAATGGATATGCGGAGGAAACAGGTGGCGAGGCAGCAGCGCGCGGAGGAGAGCCGACGCAAGCTCCTGATGGCGGCGGCTGAAGTCTTCGACGAGCGGGGCTTCGCGCTGGCCACGCTGACCGAGATCCACAACCGGGCCGGGCTGACCAAGGGTGCGCTGTACTTCCATTTCTCCTCCAAGGAGGAGTTGGCCGCGGCTGTGGTCGCCGAGGAGGCCACCTGGTTCGGCGAGGTGGATGTCAGCGGACCGCCGATGCAGGCCGTGATCGACCTGTCGCACGGCTTCGCCAAGGCGCTGCTGCAGGATGTGCGGATCCGGGCGAGCACCCGACTGGTGCTGGAACACACCTACGTCGGACCTGACGGTGAGTCACATCGCGCCTGGGCCAAGCGGTTGGCCGAGCTCATGGCCCAGGCGCAGCAAGCGGGGGACTTCCGACCGGAGTTGGACCCGACGCCGGTCTCCGAGCTGGTCGTCGGCTCCTTCCTCGGAGTCCAGACCCTTTCCCAGCTCTTCGCCAACCGGTCCGATCTGGAGGCCAGGGTCACCCTGATGTGGCAGGTCCTGCTGCCCGGCCTGGTTCCCGCCTCGCGGCTGGCGCGGTTCGCCCCCGGTGGCTCGCCCAAGGTGTGGGCGGTGGACCCGGAGGCGGACTAGGCGGGTCGGCCGGCGGACTGCCGACCAACCGCCCCCAGTGGGCTCCCAGCAGCGGCTCCGTCCCGGGCGGCGGGCGGCGGCGTGCTGTCGGACGCCTCTTCCCAACAGGGCCAATGGCTGCTTTCCTTGCCGCCATGACATCCAGACCAGGCTTGTTGGACGGAAAGATCGCGCTGATCACCGGCGCAAGCAGCGGGATAGGCGCCGCGGCCGCGCGCCTGTTCGCGGCCGAGGGCGCGGCGGTGGTGCTGCTGGCCCGCCGCGAACGCCAACTGAAGGAGCTGGCGGAGGAGATCCGGGCGGCCGGACACGAGGCCGTGGCGGTGGCCGCCGACGTGACCCGGCCCGACGAGGTGGGGCGGGCGGTGGACACCGCCGTGCGGACCTACGGTCGGCTGGACGTCGCCTTCAACAACGCCGGGTACGGCATCGGGCGTACCCCCCTCCATCTGCTGGACGACTCCGTCTACGACGAGATCATGGACGTCAACGTGCGCGGCGTCTGGAACTGCCTGCGCAAGGAGATCCCGGCGATGCTCGCGGCCGGGGCGGGCGCGATCGTCAACACCAGTAGCGTCGGCGGCCTGGTGGCCACCCCGGTCGCCGCTCCCTACGTGACCGCCAAGCACGCGATCATCGGCCTCACCAAGGCGGCGGCGGCCGAGTACGGGGCCCAGGGGATCCGGGTCAACGCCATCGCCCCCGGCACCACCCGGACCGAGCTGATCGACGCCTGGTTCACCGCCAATCCGGAGGTCGAGCAGCAGTTGCACGCGGTCTCCATCCAACCGCGGACCGCGCTGCCGGTGGAGATCGCCCGGTCGGCGCTCTGGCTGTGCAGCGAGCAGTCCTCGTTCGTCACCGGCGCGGTGCTGGCGGTGGACGGGGGATTCACCACTCTGTGACGCCGACGGCCGTGTGCGGCGCCGCGGCCTCCTTGTCGCCCGGCGCGTCCCAGGCGGCCTCGACCCCGTGGTCGACCGGGCTGTCGGACTCCGGCTGACCTCGGCCGCCGGTCGCGGCCAGACTCAGCAGCTGCCACAACTCCTCTATCTGACAGGGGAGTTCGGAGTCCAGTCGGAGGGTGGTCAGCGACTGCGTCCCCAGCACGGTGGTGAGCAGCAGTTGAACCACCGCTGCGGGCGAGTAGATCGGCAGGATCACCCGCGCCGACTGTGCCTGGGCGGCGAGTTGGACCATCCGCCCGGGGATCGGCCCGAGCGGCACGCCGCCGAAGCGCTCGTCCGGCGGCAGTTCCGCGGCCAGCCGCAGCGCCGCCCTGATCCGGACATCCGACCGCAGCTGCTCGGCCAGTCCGACGGTGAGCTGTTCCAGGGCGGCCAAGGGGGCCTGGCTGGTCCGGTCGGCCTTGGCGAGTAACGCGTTCCATGCCTGCTCGGCGTAGCTGAGCAGGGCGCGGGCCAGCTCCTCCTTGGAGCGGAAGTGGCCGTAGAGCGCCCCCTTGGACATTCCGGTGTGGGCCACCACGGCTTCCAACCGGGTCTGCGCGAAGCCGCGCGCGGCGAACTCCGCCGCCGCCGCGTCGAGCACCTGCTCACGCGTGCGCCGTGCCCGTTCCTGTTTCATGCTGCCGCTCCCTCGGATCACGCACCGGCAAGAACATACCAGGAAGTCTTTTTCATGGCACCGAGATCGCGGATTCGGCGACTTCTGGTACCGCATGGTCTATAGATGCCACAAGGGGGTTGAAACATACCTCCGTCGCGGTATTGTTGCGCCATCTCTCCACACCCCCTCGCCACTGAGGAGACCCGTGGCCATGCCCGTCGCCCCCGCCCGGTCCGCCGTCGCAGCCCGCTCCGGTGGCCTGCTCCGAGCGTCCGCGGGACAGGGCCGGGCCGGGGGGAGAGGCCGCCGAACAGCGTCCGCGCGGAGCCTGCCGTGCGGCGTCCAACTCCCGGGAAGGCAGCGGAGTTCAGTGTCATGACCGAAGCTCAGACACCCGTACGCGTAGCCGAGCCGCGCCTGCGGCAGACCGGGATCGGGATCAACTACCTGGGATTCACCGGGTCGATGGGCCTCGCCGCGCTCGGCGACGCCTCCTGGTACATCGCGCTCACCTGGACCCTCGCCCGCAACGTCAGCCCGGCGGTGGAGGGTTCCCTGCTCGCGCTGGCCTCGCTGCCGCGGATGGTGGCGCTGCTCGGTGGCGGCCTGCTGGCCGCCCGGCGGGGGCCGCGCCGGGTGATGGTGGTCTCCGACCTGCTGCGCTGTCTGGTGATGCTGGCGGCGGCGGGCATGATCACGCTGACCTCGCCCTCGGTACCGCTGCTGTTCGTCGCGGCCGTGCTGGTGGCCCTGCTCAGCGCCTTCTTCATCCCGGCCTCCGGCGCGGTCAAACCGCTGCTGCTGGACGATCAGGACCAGGTGCGCGGCAACGCGCTGTACATCCTCGGCCTGCGCGGGGGGCAGGCCGTGGGCGGACCCCTCGGCGCCTGGCTGATGGGTGTCGGCGGAGTCGCCCTGGTGGCCCTGGTGGACGCCGTCGGCTACGCCTGCTCCGCCGCCGCGTCCTGGCGGGTCCGCTACCGGCGGCAGCCCCCGTCCGTGGCCGTGACCGAACGCCCGCGATTCGGGGCGCAGTTGGCACAGGGCCTGTGCTATCTGCGGTTCGAGCGCGGGGTGCTGCTGGCGGTGCTGCTGATCGCGCTGACCGAGGTGGCCTGCGCGGCGCCGGTGAACCTCGGACTGGTGCTGCTGTCGCACCGACTGCACTCCGGCGCGGGCGGCGCGGGGCTGCTGCTCACCGCGTACACGCTGGGCGCGGTCGCCAGCTCCGGTCTGGCCCTGGCGCTGCCACCGCTGCGGCGCGGCGGTCCGGCGCTGATCATCGACACCGCGGTGGCCGGTGGCTGCCTGCTCGGCGCGGGACTGCTGCACTCGCTCGGCCCGGTGCTGGCGCTGTACGCGGTACTCGGGCTGGTCACCGGGCAGTCGGGGGTGATCCTGGTGTCGCTGACCCAGCGACTGACCCCGGGTGCGTTCCGGGCCCGGGTGATGACCGTGCTGTCGCTGGTCGTCTACGCCTCCGCGCCACTGGCCAACCTGCTCTTCGGCCTGCTGGCCGCGGCCCTCGGCCTGCCCGGGACGATGGCGGTCTTCGGCTGCCTGGCCTTCGCCGCCACCGTGATCGTCGCGGTCACCCCACGCCTCCGCGCCACCCGCCTGGGCTGACCAGCCGGACGGCCGGGCCGCCCCTGGCCGTCCCCACCGGAGGGCCCTGCGCCCAGTCGGCCCGGCAGGACGAAAACAGTCCGGGCCCCCTCCCAGAAGGAAGGGGGCCCGGACCGAACTACCATCTGCTGTGCGCCGCCAGGGACTCGAACCCCGGACCCGCTGATTAAGAGTCAGCTGCTCTAACCAACTGAGCTAGCGGCGCTTGCTGACGTGCAGAACACTACATGACGAAGCGGCCGGATGCCGAATCGGTTGACCTAGGCCCAGGGCAGGTCCGCGTCCAGCAGTCGGAGGTGGTCCGCGGCCGGCGGGAGCGGGGCTGTCCGCTGGGTGGGGCGGGGAACGGTGCCGGTCGGGGACGGGCTGTGGCCGCGGGCCGCGCGGACGCAGGCCCAGAGCAGCACGGAGGCGCCGGGGAGCCACGGCTGGCGGGAGTCCGGGGCCACGATCCAGCGGTTGGGGCCCTCGGGGGCGTCCACCATGCGCCGGACCGGCGGCACGGTGATCGCGTCGCCCCGGCCGTGGCAGAGCAGCGGCGGCACCTCGCGGGCCCACTCCTCCCACACCAGCAGGGTGCGCAGCCGGGCGGCGGTACCGGTCTCGGTGAAGACCAGGATCCGCCCCCGGTGGGTGGCGACCGGACCGCAGCCGGGGCCCGACTCCCACAGCTCGTCGAGCACCTGCTTGCCGAACAGGCCCGGCAGGTTCACGACATCGAAGGCGCGTCCGCAGGGCAGCACCGTGGGCGCCCAGGGCTGCGACTCCCACAGGGCGCGCATGCTGCGCGGATACTCGCTCGCGGAGGCCAGCCAGGCTTCCCCGGCGACGGTGACGTACTCGATCGACTGATGCGTCCACATGTCCACCCCTCTACAGCTACCGGCGGTAGCGGGGACCGAGGGTGGGAAATAGGGAACGGCTGACACGTCCGGAGCGGCGGCGTATCCTCCGCAGGCATATGCCAGAAATGCCTTGCGCTGGTCAGACGTGCCGCTGCTGCCGCAGCAGGCCCTGGCCGTGCTCGACCATCTTGGCCGCGTAGTCCGGCGTCCAGTCCGCGCGGGCCGCGATCTCCTCGAAGGTGAGGCTGTCGAAGTGCCTGGTGTCGGCGAGCTCCGCGGCGGCGATGGCCTGGTACTCGGCCGCCCGCTCGGCGGCGGCGCGGAAGGCCACGGCCAGTTCGGTGGAGCGGCGCAGCAGTTCGCGGGGGTCGTCGATCGACTCCAGGTCGAAGAAGTGCTCCTCCTCCGGCTCCGTCGGGCCGGGCTCGAAGAGCAGCGGGGCGGGCCGAAGCCTCCGCTGCGGCAAGCGGTCGGCGGGGGAGTCGGACATCTGAGCACCTCCATGCGTGTCGCGAGTCAGGGGCGATGAGTGGAGCCCGGGCGGCCCGCGCGCCGGGCGCACCCGGCGGACCAGCCACATTCCATTGTCGGGGCAGGCCGCCAGGTACGGAACAGGGCAGCATGCTGCCGGTATTCCCGAGCCCGGGCAATGAGAGCGCGCGGCCCGCGTGCGCGCCCCGCTCGCGCGGGCGACCGCTAGCTGCTCGCCCGGCGTGCGGAGGCCCGGCGTGCGGAGGCCCGGTGTGCGGAGGCCCGGTGTTCGGCGAGGTGGGCGAGTACCGCGTGGTTGGCCTCCCAGCCGTCCGGGAACTTCACCGTCACTCCGAGTTGCAGCGGTTCGGTCGACGGATGTTCGTCCAGCAGTTCGGTGATCCCGGCCCGGGCGACCACGATACAGGCGTGCCGGTGCCGGGAGGCGAGCACGCACAGGCGTCCGGTCTCCAGGTGGAACGCGGTCGCGTCCGGACGTCCGGAGAGCGGGTGCAGCACCACGGTGACGTCGTACTCCCGCCCCTGCAGCCGGTTCGCGGTGTCCACGGTCACCCCCTCGGCCCCGCCCACCGGCACGCCGAGGCCGGTCAGCGCGGTGCGGACGGCGGCGGCCTGGTCGCGGTGCGCCGTGCCGACGGCGATCCGGTCGGCGGTCAGCGCGCTCTCGCCCCGCTCGGAGGTGCAGCTGCCGCGCCGGTCCAGCAGTCGCCGGACGACCTGGGCGACCGCCCGCACCGCCTCGGGGTCGGTGCGCACGGTGTGCCTGGCCGGGAGCTCCAGCAGTCCCCAGCCGGACTCGGCGGCGATGTCGATCACCCGGTCGACGGCCGTGCCGTCCCCGGCGGAGCCCAGCCGCAGCAGCCGGTCGCCCGGGCCGGTCCCGGCGCGGAACGGCGCGTACGGGTAGAAGGCGGCGGAGATCAGCGGCGCGGCGGAGGCCGGCAGCCGCCAGGAGACCGGCAGCCGGTGCGGCACGATCCGCGGGTTGTGCGCGAGCAGCGTCACCACGGCGCTGCTGGACGGGTCGTAGCTGAGCCCCGCCCACTGCTCGGTGCCCACGATGCTGAACGGGTCGAGCTGCCCGGGATCGCCGACGAACAACGCCCGCTCGAACAGTCGGGCGACGGCGAGCAGCGCGTCCGAGCGCATCTGGTACGCCTCGTCCACGATGGCGTGCCGCCACGGCTCGACCCCCTTGACCCACTGCCACTTGGCGGCGGTGGACACCACCACCGACTGCCCGAGCAGGTCGGCGACCTTGGCCGAGGGGAGCACGTTGGGGTGCCGCAGCGCGGTCGGATCCGGCGCCGCGTCGCTGCCGTGCAGCCGTCCGACGGTGAGCTCGGGATCGGCTGTGGCCAGCCGGTCCACCAGGTCGTCCACCTGGCTGTTGGTCTGCGCGACGATCATCAGCCGCTCACCGGCGCCGACCAGCTCCCGGGCGGCGCGGACCACCAGCGTGGACTTGCCCGCCCCGGGCGGCGAGTCCACCACCGTGCCGCGCTCACGGCCGCGCAGGGTGGCCTCCAGGATCGCGGTGACGGCCCGATCGGCCTCGGCACCCGGCCCGCCGGGCGGGGACGGGACGGGGGACAGCGGGGTCAACGATCGGTCCCTTCCTCGTACGGGTTCGCGGACGGGTCCGCCGGGGTGGGCGTCGCGGACGCGCGCGGCTCCGGGGGGCCGCCGTGGGTCCAGGGCGTGTCCTCGGGCTCCGGCAGCGGCGCGGACTGGCGGGCCGTCAACTCGAACAGCGTGAAGCAGACCTGCTCGCCGACCTCGGGAACGCTCCCGGGCGCGGGCTCCTTCCGCCGCCCCATGCCGCTCAGCAGCCGCACCGTGACCCTGCCCCGGTGCGCGCCGACGTCCACCAGCTCCGCCCGCTGGCTGGCCGGGCCGCCCGCGCGGTGCAGTTCCGTGCCCGGTTCGGCATGCGGCCGGTCGGCGGTGCGGACCGTCACCAGCGGCCTCGGCCTGGGCGTCTTCCCACTGGTGTCATAGGCGAGTTCGACCTCGGTGACCACCCCCGCCAGCGCCTCCCCGGCCAGCCGGTGCTCGGCCATGGCGAGCGGGTCGTCCAGCGCCTCCTGCACCCCCACCGTGGTCTGCTCGCGCTCGCGCTGCGCCAGCTTGCGGGCGGCGGTGACCGCGTCGTCCCGGACCGGCTGCGGCGGCTCGCCCGCCGCCAGCCGGTCCCGGTGCGCGGTGTAGGACCAGCGGTCACTGGTCCAGCGCTCGGCGAGGTGGGCCGCCGGAGGCAGTCGCCGCAGCAGCTCCAGGCCGTGCCACAGCTGCTCCCAGACCGGCGTCAGCACGGCTTCGAGCAGGGCGTCGATGTCGTGTTCGCGGGCCGGCAGCTGTTCCCGGCCCGGTTCGGCCAGTTGCCGGGCCGCGTCGTAGCGGGCGATCGCCGGGGCCAGCAGGCCGCTGTCGAACTGCGGGTCGGTGGTCGGACCGGCCGGTGGGCAGCGCAGCTGGCCCCGCTCGTCGCGTTCGGTCTCGGCGCGCAGCGCGGCCTCGGCGCCGGACAGCCCGGCGGGCGGGTCGATCCAGGCCAGCAGTGCGCCGAGGTGCTGGTCCTCCAGCGTGCTCTGCCCGGTCGCCCAGTGGCGCCCGAGCAGGTCGGTCATCGCCAGCAGCAGCGAGGAGCCGGGCACCTGGGAGCGGTCCCGGACGTGCGTCAGCCAGCGTCCGAGCAGCGGGACCCGCGCGGGCGCCGGGTAGGGGCCCGGATCCGGGTCCTCCGCCGTGCGCCGGAACCGGGTGGAGCGGCCGAGCAGCCCCAGCAGTTCCACTCCGCCCCGGTTGGGCACGATCAGCTGCGGGGCGTCCAGGCAGAGCTCCCGGCTGGTCTCCGTCTTCTCGCCGGTCTCGGCGTCCTTGGTCTCCCTGGTCAGCACCTCGACCGCGTCGCCGAAGGACTCCAGATAGGGCAGCAGCTCGTCGGCGAGGTCGGCCAGGAAGGCGAAACGCCGTTCCCGGTCCAGCGGCTGCGGGACGGTCAGCAGCCTCGGCCGCTCCCGGTCGCGGCCGAGCAGCACCGCCAGCGGGGCGCCGGTCTCACCGGCCGCGGCCAGTGGCACCACCAGCATCGGACGCTCGGCGAGATGCCGGTGCCGGACGGTGGCCAGCGGCTCGGCGTGGCCGCTGCGCACGGCCTCCAACCGGGCCAGGGTGGTCAGCAGGCTCATCCGGCGCCGCCCGCCCCGACCGCGGCGCGGCCGAGCAGCAGGGCCTCGGCGCGCAACGCCGCGGCGCGGGCCAGCCGGGCCGCCGCCTCGTCCAGGTCGGACGGGTCGGACGGGTCGGACGGGTCGGATGAGTGGTCCAGGTCGGACGGGTCGGAGAGGTCGGCGAGCTCCGAGCCGCCGCCGGGGGCGGCCGCCGCCAGTGCCGCCGACACGGTGCACAGACCGCCCAGCTCGCCGCGCACGCCGCGACCCAGCACCGTCACCGCCCCGGCCCGGCGGGCCTCGTCCCGGCAGTGGAAGGCCAGCTCGCAGGCGGCCAGGCAGTCCGGTGCGTAGGCGGCGTCCAACGAGTCGACGGCGCCGCTGAGTTCGCCGCCGTCGCGAGCCGGGTCGAGGTCGAAGCTGGTGCCGGTCGGCAGTGCGTCGAGCAGTTGCTCGATCCGGGTCAGCCGGTCGAGCTGGCGCCGGGTCACCGCCATCGGCTTGCGGACGTCGACCGCGGCGGCCGCCGCCCGGTTGGAGAAGTCCTTCGGGCAGACCAGCAGCACGGTGTCGGCGGGCGCGCCGACCAGACCCTCGGGCCGCGCGTACGGGTCGTAGGGATCATCCGAGGGTTTCTCCCCGGCCAGGTCGGCGGCGGTCGCGCGCAGCGCCAGCACGTACACCGCCGCCTGCCGGGCCGCGGCCCCGGTCTTCGCCGGATCGGCGCTGCCGTCCAGGATCGGGAAGGACTTGATCTCCACCACCGTCCAGCGCCCGTCCGGCCGCACCACGACCAGGTCCGGCTCCAGCAGCACCGCGGAACCGGCGACCTCCAGCCGCAGCAGCGGGTGGTCGAGCAGCGTCCACACCCCCGGGCGGTCCGCCGCCCGGGCCAGCGCGGCCCGGGTGGAGGCGATCCGCTGCGCGGGCAGCCTCGGGTCCGTGACCAGTTCGGCGAGCTCCACCGGGCAGTCGTCGTCGGCGCCGTACGGGGGCGCCAGCACCAGGTGGCGCCGCAGCAGCTCCAGCAACTCGACGTACCCGTCGGACTTGACGCGCTTCTCGAAGCGCAGCCCGCGGGCGATCGCGAACGGGGACTGGCCGAAGGGGGCCGGGGTCCCCAGCCGGGCGGCCAGCGAGGTCTTGTCCACCCCGGCGGCGTCCAGCACGGCGCGGCGGCGGCAGCCGGGGTTGGCAGCCAGGGCGGCCAGGGCGCGGGCGTCGAGACTGCGCTGCGGCGCGTCGCCGCGCAGGGCGGCCAGGCGCTGCTCTATCGGGGTGCGGCGCTCCCCGGATTCAACGTGATCCATGGTGCTGGCCAGTCTTGCATCCGGCACTGACAATCGGGGCGGAAGCGGCTGGGTGAAGACCCGGCCACGGATCGGGGATCATGGTGGTGCAGGTCGGGCCACCAAAACGAGCCGCACGACCGCTGACCCGTACCGAAGGAGTCGTCCATGCCCTCGCGGATTCTGCTGGTCCGGCACGGCGAGACCGCGTGGTCCGCCACCGGCCGACACACCGGCCGGACCGACGTGCCGCTCTCCGAGGAGGGCCGGGAGATGGCCCGCCGCCTCGGCGACCGGCTCAAGCGCGAGCCCTGGGGCGGGCTGCCGGATGCCCAGGTGCGCACCAGCCCGCTCCAGCGGGCGGCCGAGACCTGCGAACTCGCCGGCTTCGGCGACCGGGCCGTGGCCTGCGACGACCTGCTGGAATGGGACTACGGGCAGTACGAGGGGCGGACCGGACCGGACATCCGGGCCACCGACCAGCCGGGCTGGCTGATCTGGCGCGACGGAGTCCCCGGCGGAGAGGCCCTGGCCGAGGTCTCCGCCCGGGTCGACCGCTTCATCGGCTGGACCGCGGAGTTCGGCGGGGTGCCCGATCCGGACACCACCACCATGCACACCGCCGACAACACCATCGTGGTCTTCGCGCACGGGCACCTGCTGCGCATCCTCACCGCCCGCTGGCGCGGACTCCCGGCCGAGTACGGCCAGCGGCTGACCCTGGGCCCGGCCACCCTGTCGGTGCTCACCTGGGAGTACGGCGAGCGGGCCGTGGCCCTCTGGAACGACGGCTCACACCTCGGCTGACGCCCCCGGCGGCCGACAGCGGCACCACCTGCCGCCCGGCCGCCCCCGGCCGCGCCGCCGCCGGGACAGCGGGCAGGGCCGCCGGACTCCGCGCCTCAACCGGCCAGCGCCGCGTCGTAGCGCTGCACGAACTCGGCCACCTCCGGTACCGACTGGTGCGGGCGCAGCCGACTGACGGTGCCCGCGACCATGTCGCGGATCCGGGTCGACCGCACCTCACCGAAGAGCGAGACCACCTGGCAGCCGCTCTCCGCGGCGGCCGCCAGCTCGCCCCGGCCGAGCTGGTCGTGGGCCAGCTCGGCGGTGTACAGGGCGCGGTTGCGGACGAAGTGGGGCTGCTGCAGGGCTATGGCCCGGCGGGCGCGGTCGGTGGCCAGATCCCAGACGCTCAGCGCCGACCAGCACTGGGATTCCAGCCCCAGCAGTTCGGCCTCGCCGTAGAAGGACATCCACTCGGGGTCGGCGTCGCTGGGGCCGGCCTCGAAGTGCTGCCGGGCCGTTCCGATCGACCGCTCGCAGGCGCTCCGGTCCTGGAGCAGTGCCCACCCCCCGGCCTCGCGCATGGCCAGCAGCGAGCGCAGTCGGGCGGAGCCCAGGCCGTCGGCGGCCTGCCGGGCCGCCTGGGCCGCCCGCACCGCCTCGCGCGGCCGACCCGCGTCGCGGGCCAGGAAGGCGCTGTTGCAGAAGGAGTGGGCCTCCAGCGGGGCGTCGTTCGCCATCCGCGCGGTGGCCAGCGCCTCCGCGTAGAAGGACCGCGCCTCGACCAGTCGGCCCGAGTCGTGGGCCAGCCAGCCGACCGAGATGGCCAGCTCGCCGGCGGCGGCCTGGAGCCGCTGCTCCACCTGCGCGCTGTAGCTGCCGCAGTTGAGCAGCTGGTACGCCCGGCGCAGCGCCTGCCCGGCGCGGTCGAACAGCGCGTCGGCGCCGTGGGCGTCGTCCAGCAGCCGGATGTCCCGGACGGCGGCCTCGACCCGGTGGGCGTCCGCGGCGCCGACCCTGGTGCCCAGCGGGACCTCGGCGGCGGCCGGGTGGTCCAGGCCGAGGGCGGTGGTCACGGCCACCGGCCCACCGGCCAGGAACGTGCGTCGGTGCACGTCGTCGTTCTCCTCGTGGATCTCGAACGGGGCGCCGGGGCGCGGGGGCTCCCCGCCCGGTGGACGGCGGCGCTCCGGGTGCCGCACCTCGCGGCGGGGGGCGAAACCGAGCTCCTGCAAGGAGGAACCGGGGAACATGTGGCGGAAGACCCGCTCATAGGCGTAGTTGGGGCACCTGATCTCCCCCGATTCGATCCGGCCGACGTAGCGCGCGTCGCAGGAGACGTGCTCGCCGATCTCGCGGGCGGCGCGGCGGACGGAGGCGGCGAACTCGCCGGGGGAGAGGTCCCCGCGCAGTGCGCGCATCAACTGGTTGGCAGAGCGGTCAAGGGTGTTGCTCATGGGGCTGCCCCCTGTCTGACGGGTCTCTGTGGTGCGGGCACGACAGTACTCTCGGTAATAAATCGAACACGCTCAGTTTCCGGACAAAGCGGACATTGCATCGGTGATCTGCTATGAAATGCCATGACCTGCCAGGCGTCCCACCCGTGGCCTCCGGCCCCGATGGCACGTTGTCCTCAGCAGAAACGTCGATCCGCATACCGGCGGACGCACGTGAGACGCACGGTTGAGGAGGCTTCCATGCACAACGGTGTGCACAGCGGTCCGCCCAGCGGCGGCCCCTTCGGCGGCGGTGCCCCGGCCGCACCGTCCTGCGACCTGGTGACCGTGCCCGAGCGGCAGGGCCTGGAGACGGTGGACATCCTGCGGCTGCGCGGCGGCTGCGGCCCGGTCCTGCACGAGGACGCCGACGCCACGCTCTCCTTCCTGGTCCCGGTCGGCGCCGCCGACGCCTGGCACCTGCCCGGCCACGCCTGTACCCAGGCGCCGCCGCCGGACAGCGACCGGAACTGGCTGCTGCCGCCCTCACCCGAGCGCGCGCTCACCGACCCCGCGCTGCTCCGCGCGGCCCTCGGCGAGGCCGCCCGCACCTTGGCCGCCAGCGGCTCGGACGGGCCCTGACCAGCCCCTCCGTTCTCCGCACCGGCATACTCGGGGGTGTGGCACGCAAGCAGCAGGGCAGCAACGGGCGAATCAGCGAGCGGGTCGGTTCCGGCCTGGCCGAGATCGTCCCCGACCGCGACCGCGCCGACGCCTGGACGCTGCTGCTCGACGGCGCGCCGCAGTCCCACGTCGACCTGGCGGACCCCACCCACCTCTCCTTCGAGTACCAGCGCCGCCTCGGGCACCTGGTGGACCTGGCCGCCGCCCCCGGCAAGCCGGTCACCGCGCTGCACCTGGGCGGCGGCGCGCTGACGCTGGCCCGCTACCTGGCCGCGAGCCGTCCCCGCTCGCGGCAGCAGGTCGCCGAGATCGACACCGCGCTCACCGAACTCGTCCGCCGGGAGCTGCCGCTGGACCGGAACTGGCAGCTGCGGGTGCGCGGCGGCGACGCCCGCGACATCCTGGCCCGCAGCCCGGAGGGCGCGGCGGACCTGGTGGTGGCCGACATCTTCAGCGGGGCGCGGATCCCGGCGCACTGCACCTCGCTGGAGTTCGCCGAGCTGGTCGCCCGCGCCCTGCGCCCGGACGGCCGCTACGCCGTCAACATCACCGACGGCGGCCAACTCGCCTTCGCCCGCGGGCAGGTGGCGACGCTGCGGGCGGTCTTCGCCGAGGTCGCGCTGATCGCCGACCCGACCGTGCTGCGCGGCCGCCGCTTCGGCAACCTGGTGCTGGTGGCCGCGCGGCAGCCGCTGCCGCTGGACGAGCTGACCCGGCGGACCGCCGGTGACCCGTTCCCGGGGCGGATGGAGAACGGCCCCCGCCTGGTGGACTTCCAGGCAGGGGCCGTTCCCGTCACCGACGCGGACGCGGGACCCTCACCCGCGCCCCCGCCGGGAGCTTTCCAGTGACCGGCCGCGTCAGCTGGTCGGCTTCAGCTGCAGGATGATGTACTCGTAGGCCTGGCTGTTGGGGTTCGGGTTCATGTACGGGTGGGCCGAGTCCGGCCAGCCGGTGTAGTCGGCGTCGTTGTACTGGTACCAGCCCGCTCCGTACAGCAGCGGGGCGGCCGGGACCTCGGTGGAGACGATGTTCTGCAGCGCGGTGAGGTCGGCCTGCAGCGCGGCCGAGTCGGTCGGGTCCTCGCCCTCGTACTTGGTCAGCGCCTGCTGCGCGGCCGGGCTGCTGTAGCGCTCGAAGTCCACCGTCGCGGACTGCCCGACCGGGGCGGTCTGGCTGAAGTCCAGCTCGTTCTGCAACTGCTGGAACGGCGTGGCGCCGGTGCTCCAGTGGACCGTGGCGTCGAACTTGCCGGTGGCCACGTCCTGCGCCCAGGCGGTGCTCTGCACCCCGGTGACCTGGGTGGTGTCGAAGCCGAGCCCGTTCAGCTCGGAGACGATGTCACCGGCGTCGCAGTAGTAGTCGTTGTAGTCCTGCGGGTCCAGCACGGAGAACTTGATGGTCTGGCCGTTCTTGGTCCACTTGCCGCCGGTCAGCTTGTAGCCGTCGCCCGAGAGCAGCGTGGTGACCTGGGCCGAGTCGCTGGTGGACTTCAGGTCGCCGGTCAGTGTGCTGGGGATGAGCGCCGAGCTGACCGACGCGATCAGGCCGCCGGAGCTGGTCGCGGGCGCCTCGTAGTTGGTCTCGCACTGGCTGGCGAGGGTGGTCCGGTCGACCGCGGCGCTGACCGCCTGGCGGACCTTGGGGTCGGTCAGCGCCGGGGCCGACGCGCTCTTCTGGTTGAACCAGAGCGAGACCGTGTTCGTCGCCGGGTAGTACGGCGCGGTGGTCTGGAACAGGTGGTTGTGCTGCGGGTCCTTCGCCACGAACACGTTCTGCACGTTCGGGATGTTGTTGCCGGTCAGGTCGATCTGGCCCTCGCTCAGCTGCAGCTGGGCGGCGTCGTTGGTGGCGATGGCCGGGAACTGGATCTCCGGGACGGTCGGCTTGGTGCCCCAGTAGTTCGGGTTGACCTTGTAGCTGACCTTCTGCGAGGAGAACTGGTCCACCAGGAACGGGCCGGTGCCGATGGCCTGGGCCTTGGTGATCACGGCCTTGGTCGGGTCGCCGAGGCTGGACCAGATGTGCTGCGGAACGATCAGCTGCTGGTCGATGGCGACCTGGTTGGCGGCCTGCGGGGTGGCGAAGTTCAGCACCGCGGTGGTGGCGTCGGTCTGGCTGGCGCTGGTGACGATCGGAGCGCCGGCGTTGGCCGCCGGGTACTGCTTCATCAGGTTGAAGGTGAAGACCACGTCCGCCGCGGTGAACGCCTGCCCGTCGCTCCACTTGGCGCCGGACTGCAGGTCCAGGGTGAGCGTCCGGTTGCCGTTCGACCAGGTCTGGCTCTTGGCCAGCCACGGGATCGGCGCCTCGTTGGCGTTCAGGCTGTTGATCTGGAACAGCGGCTCGTAGACGAGCGAGTTGGCGTTCTGCGACCCACTGAAGTCGGTGCCGGACACGAACGGGTTGAAGTCCTCGGTGAACGAGGTGGCGTCGCTGTCCTCGACGATCAGCGCCTTGCCGGTGGCGGAGCTGCCGCTGGAACCGCTGCTGGAGCCGCCCTTGCTGGAGCTGTGGCTGGAGCTGCACGCGGTCAGGCCCAGGCCGAGGGCCGCCACGACGGCCATCGCTCTGATGGTGGTAGTGCGAGTCATTGTTCTACGCTCCCTGTTGTCCGAAAGTCACGTTGGTGCTGCGCTAGGTGCTGCTGATGGTTCGGTCCCGTGTCCCGGAGGAGCGCCAACTCCTCCGGGACCTCCCCGACCGTCCCCGTCAGGGTGGGGACGGCCGGTGCTCGTCGGTCGGGTTGCGTCGTGGGGGCGGGTCCCGGCGCCGCCCCGTTCTGGCGGGGTCTCCCATCTGGTCTCCTCGGCTCGTCGTGCTCAGGTGTCGTCGTGCTCGGGTGTCGTCGTGTTCGGGCTGTGCTCAGGGAATGACCGCCGCCTCGGGCTTGTGGTCCGGGCTGTGCAGCCAGCACGCGGCGACCTGGTCGTCGCCGACCGGCAGGGCCGGGGGAGTGGTCGTCCGGCAGATGTCCATGGCGAAGGGGCAGCGGGGGTTGAACCGGCAGCCGGCCGGCGGGTTCACCAGGCTCGGCGGGGCGCCCCGGCCGCGCAGCGTCACCGAGCCCGGACGCTGCGGGTCCGGCGCGGCGCTGAGCAGCAGCTGCGTGTAGGGGTGCGCGGGCGCGTCGGTGATCTGCATGGCCGGTCCCGACTCGACCACCTGCCCGGCGTACATCACCACCACCGTGTCGGCCAGGTAGCGGGCCGAGGCGATGTCGTGGGTGACGTAGAGGACGGCCAGCCGCTCCCGCTCCCGCAGCTCGTCCAGCAGGTTGAGCACACCCAGCCGGATCGACACGTCCAGCATGGACACCGGCTCGTCCGCGAGCAGCACCCGGGGCTCGACCGCCAGCCCCCGGGCGATCGCGATCCGCTGCCGCTGGCCGCCGGACAACTCGTGCGGGTACTTGTCGATGTAGCGGTCGGCCGGGGTCAGCGCCACCCGCTCCAGCAGTGACTTCGCCAGCTCGTCCAGCTCCTTGGCGCTGCCCGGCTTGCGGTGCAGCTTGAGCGGGCGCTCCAGGTGGTAGCGCACCGTGTGCACGGAGTTGAGCGAGGAGAACGGGTCCTGCAGCACCAGGTGCACCTGGCTGGTGTACGCGCGCCGCTCCCGGCCGCTGCTCCCCACCGGCTTGCCGTCCAGCAGCAGTTCGCCCGAGGTCGGGGTGATCAACTGGACCAGCAGCCGGGCCAGGGTGGACTTGCCGGAGCCCGACTCGCCGACGACGGCGGTGGCGGTGCCCTCGGGCAGCGCCAGCGAGATGTCCTCGACGGCGTGGACGACCTGGCTGCCCCGGCGGATCCCGCCGTGCACCGGGAAGTGCTTGGTCAGGTTGCGGGCCTCCAGCGCGGGGACGCCCTCGCGCTTCGGCCCGTGCACCACGCGGCCTTCGGTCAGGGTGGTCACAGCAGGCTCCCGTCGGACTGGGGGGCGCCGGTGGGGCGCGGCGGTGCGGTCAGGTTCAACTGCGCGGGGACGTCCTGCTGCCCGTCCTGCAACCAGCAGGCGGCGGTGCGCTCCCCGGCCTCCCCGCTCGGGGAGACCAGCAGCGGAGTCCGCTCGCGGCAGCGGTCCATCGCGAAGGCGCAGCGGGGGTGGAAGGAGCAGCCGGTGGGCAGCGTCGACAGCGACGGCGGCGACCCGGGGATGCCCTCCATCCGGATCCGCTCACCGTGCAGCGACGGGAAGGAGTTGAGCAGTCCCAGGCTGTAGGGGTGGCGCGGGGCGTGGAACAGCTGCTGCGAGTCGGCCTGCTCGACGATCCGCCCGGCGTACATGATGGCGATCCGGTCGGCGAGTTCGATCAGCAGCGACAGGTCGTGGGTGATGAAGATGATCGCGAAGCCGAGGCGCTCCTTGAGCTGCATCAGCTCCTCGATGATCTCCCGCTGGGTGACCACGTCCAGGGCGGTGGTCGGCTCGTCCATGATCACGACCTGCGGTTCCAACGCCAGTGCCATCGCGATCATCACCCGCTGCCGCATGCCGCCGGACAGTTCGTGCGGGTAGCTGCGCACCCGGTCCTCGCTGATGCCGACCATGCGCAGCAGCTCGACCGCGCGTTCGCGCCGCTGGGCCGGGGTCATCTCGGCCCGGTGCGCCTTGAGCGAGTCGGTGAGCTGCGCGTCGATCCGGGCGACCGGGTTCAACGCGTGCATGGCGCTCTGGAACACCACCGCCAGCTGCGACCAGCGGATCCGGCGCAGCTGCGCCGAGCTCGCCGCCAGCAGGTCCATGGTCTGCGGGGTCCC
Source organism: Streptacidiphilus sp. P02-A3a (assembly GCF_014084105.1). Taxonomy (GTDB): domain Bacteria; phylum Actinomycetota; class Actinomycetes; order Streptomycetales; family Streptomycetaceae; genus Streptacidiphilus. Next base: position 1,504,375 of record NZ_CP048289.1, read on the forward strand.
GTCCGGGCCGTTCGGGTGGAACAGCACCTCGCCGCCGGTGATCACGCCGGGGGCGCGCAGCAGCCGGGTGAGCGCGTAGGCCAGGGTCGACTTGCCGGACCCCGACTCACCGGCCAGGCCGAGCACCTCGCCGCGGTGCAGGGTGATGTTCGCGTCGGTGATGGCGCGGACGGCCTTGTTCCCGAGCCCGTAGTCCACGCACAGGTCGCGGACCTCCAGTACCGGCGAGCCGATGGCCGTGGTCGTCGCGGTCACTGGGCCACCTCCTTCTTCAGATCCAGCGAGAGGTCAGCGGCGGGGGCGGCGGTGGCGGTCCGCACCACCGGGGTGAGGCCCAGGACGAACCGGACCCGGTGGCCTCGAGTGCCGCGGGCGGAGGTGAGCCGGGGGTTGATGATCTCGTCGATGCCGAAGTTGAGCAGCGACAGGGCGACGCCGACGGCGGCCACGCACAGCGCGGGCGGGATGAACCACCACCACCAGCCGGAGATCAGCGCCCCGCCGACCTGCGCGTTGTAGAGCATGGTGCCCCAGGTGACGGTGCTGCCGCCGATCAGGCCCAGCCAGGCCAGGGTGGCGTAGGTGCCGATGCCGTAGATCACCGTGAAGATGAACGACGAGGCGAGGATCGGCAGCAGGTTCGGCACGATCTCGAAGATGATGATCCGCGGCTTGCGCTCGCCGATCACCTGGGCCGCCTCGACGTAGTCCTGGCTGCGCAGGGTCATCGTCTGCGCCCGCAGCACCCTGGCCCCCCAGGCCCAGGCGGTGAGCGCGATCACCGCGCCGATGGTGAGCGGGTTGCCGGTCAGGTCCAGCGGCAGGGCCTTGAGCACCACCATCAGGATCAGCAGGCCCGGCAGCGCCAGGAAGATGTTGGTCAGCGCCGAGAGCAGGTCGTCCACGATGCCGCCGAGGTACCCGGCGGTCACCCCGACCAGTACCGACAGCGCGGTGGCGATGACCCCGGCCAGCAGCGAGATCAGCAGCGTGTCCCGGCCTCCGGCCAGGACCTGTGAGAACAGGTCGTGCTGCTGCACGTCGGTGCCGAACCAGAACCGGCCGGACGGCGGCAGCGGGGTGTCCGCGGTGGTGCTGGCCTGCCAGTGCGCCGAGTGCGGCGCGAGCATCGGGCCGAACAGGGCTATCAGCACGAACAGCACGAGAATGGCGAGGCCGAGGATGACCTTGGTGGAGCGGAGGTACCGCATGGCTCAGGCCTCCTTGCGGGCGCGCGGGTCGAGGGCGACGTAGGCCAGGTCGGCCAGGAAGTTCACAGCCAGCACGGTGAACACGACGACGATGACGATGCCCTGCATCACCGGGTAGTCGGTGTTCTGGATCGCCGTGGAGATCTCACTGCCCAGACCCGGGTAGGAGAAGACGATCTCGGTCACGATGGAGCCGGTGACCACCAGGCTGATGGACAGGGCGAAGTTGGAGATGCTGGGCAGCAGCGCGTTCCGGGCGGCGACGGCGGCCACCCGCCACTGCGGCAGCCCCTTGGCGGCGGCGACCAGGACGTAGTCCTCGTCCATGGTGGTGATCATCATGTTGCGCATCCCGACGATCCACCCGGCGATCGAGGCCAGGGCGATCGCGGCGGCGGGCAGGAAGCCGTGGTCGATGACGCTGCCGACGAAGCCGAGGTTCCAGCCCTCGGTGACCGTCGAGCCGCGGCCGGTGTCGTAGCCGTTGCTGATCGGGAACAGGCCGCCGTAGTAGCCGACGTAGAGCAGCAGCAGGAAGGAGAGGATGAAGTACGGCACCGCCTGGAAGAAGGTGCTCACCGGCAGCAGCGCGTCCAGCAGGCCGCTGCGCCGCCAGCCGGCCATGACGCCGATCAGCGTCCCGAGGATGAAGGCCACCGCGGTCGCGACGCTGACCAGGCCGAGCGTCCACGGCAGGTCGGTGCCGATGAGGGTGGTCACCGGCACGCTCTTGGCGGTGGAGGTGCCGAGGTTGCCGTGCAGCAACTGCCCCAGGTAGGTGAGGTACTGGGAGGCCAGGCTCTGGTGGGTGCCGATGCCGTACAGCTTCTCCAGGCCCTCCAGCTGGGCCGGGGTGATCTGGCCGGTGCTCTTGGCGAGCGCGGCGGCCAGCGGGTTGCCCGGGAGCATCCGGAGCAGGAAGAAGTTCAGCGTCAGTGCGGCGAAGGCGGCTAGGAGGTAGAAACCCAGCCGACGCAGGATGGTACGCATCGTCGGCTCCTTTCAGGGGATCTGGCGCCACACGGGCGGCTGGGCGTCGGGCGGGCAGCCGCAGCTCTCGCGGCGGACCAGTCGGGTGGGGAGCACGATGTCGGGCAGCTCGCCCCCGTCCCCATTGGGAGCGCTCCCGCCGCTGTCGGCAGTGATCATGTTGTGGAGGACCTCGAAGGCTCGGGCGCCGATCTCCTGGATGGGCTGGCGCACGGTGGTCAACTGGGGCCGGAGGTGCCGGGCGAACGGCAGGTCGTCGAATCCGGTGACGGCGACGTCGCCGGGCACGTCCAGGCCGTGCTCGGCCAGGGCGTAGATCACGCCCAGCGCGGTCTGGTCGTTGGCGCAGGCGATGGCGCGCGGCAGGGTCGCCCCCAGGGCCATCAGGCCGCGGACGATCTGGACCCCGCTGCCCGCCGAGTAGTCGCCCTGCCAGGCGGGACCGGTCAGGCACTCCCCACCGAGCGCCTGCACCTCGGAGACGAACGAGCGGCCGCGGACGATGTTGTCGGGGCTGTCGGCATGACCGGCGATGTACGCCGTCCGCCGGTAGCCGTGCTCCTGGACCAGGTGCCGGGCCAGTTCCCGCATGCTGGTGGCGCTGTCGCCGCGGACGTTGGCGGTCGGGCCGCCGCTGGCGCCGGCCAGGGTCACCACCGGCACGGTCCGGGCGATGTTGGCGATCCCGGCGGGCGAGAGCACCTGGTCGTGCAGGATCAGCCCGTCGCACTTCCCGGCGATGGTCATGATCCGGTTGGGCAGCGTGTGCTCGTCGATGTTGACGGAGCTGACCAGCAGGTCGTAGCCGCGGCGCTGGGCCACGATCTCGATGCCCCGGTTGATCTGGTCGCCGAAGAGCAGGCTCTCGGTCTCGTCCTCGAACATGCCGTCGTCGGTGCCGTAGACGCGCCGGAAGACCACGCCGACCACCTGCTTGAGCCGGTTGCTCAGCGCGCGGGCGGCCCCGTCCGGGACGAAGCCGAGCTCGCTGATCGCCTTCAGCACCCGGTCGCGGGTCTCCGGCCGCGGGTTGTCCCGGCCGTTCAGGACCCGTGAGACGGACGCGATGGAGACACCGGCGCGGCGGGCGACATCGTAGATCGTCGGCGTCGCACCGTTGGCGGCTCGTGCGTCCATGGGGGGACCTCTCGGGGTCGGGGGGTTTCCGTAAGCGCTTACTCCGCGCTGTCTGCGATGAAGGTAGGTCCGTGCCGAAGCCGCCGCAAGGGCGAATGTCAGCCCCGTTACGGTGATGTGACTTTTCGTCGGTGCGAGCGGCCGAAAACCTGGATTCTCGTTCGAGAAGTGAACACACAGATCGCCGTCCGACTATCGGTGCAGGGTCTGCCCGTTGCCCGTCGCATACGAATAGCAGCTGGTGGGGAGGTATGTGTCCGACCGTCAGCAGTCGCCCCGCCCGGCCCCGCCGTGTTCACTGCCCGAAGTCCAGGGCATTGCCGGGGGTGCGCGGCCGAGCGTCGGCCGAGGGTGCGCCCGAGGCCGCGCCGGGCTGATCGGGGCGTGCTGCTGATGCGTCCGGAAGCGCTTACAGTGGCAGCGCTGTCAGTGCCCCCGGGGCAGTCCCCGGTGCTTGTACGAAGCGATGGCGGTCAGCGCCAGGCCGACGGCGATCGGGACCAGCGCGGAGCTGTGGTCCTCCGCCTCGGCGGGGTGGACGCCGGCCGGGACCTCGTGTGCGGAGGGCCGCGGCGGGGCCGACGCCGACCGGCCCGGGCCGGTCGGCGGCTGGGCCGCGGCCGGGGGCTGGACGGCGCACCAGGCGGCCAGCAGCAGTGGGGCGAGGACGGCGGCGCGCCGCAGACGCGACGGAGCCGTGGGAGCGTGGCGCATGGCGTCGGAACTCTCTCGGGATGGACGCCGTGCCCCGCCGTCGGCGTTCTCACCCGTACAACGATCCGCGTCGCGCCCCCGTAACGGGAGCGCGACGCGGCGGGGGAGGGGCGGATCAGGCGCTGGGCACGCCTCCGCGCCGGACCGCCTCGGCGTACCAGTGGGCGCTCGCCTTGGGGATGCGCCGCTGGGTGGCGTAGTCCACGTACACCGCGCCGAAGCGCTTGCCGTAGCCGTACGCCCACTCGAAGTTGTCCATCAGCGACCAGAGGAAGTAGCCGCGCACGTCCACCCCGTCCGCGATGGCGGCGTGGATGGCCGCGAGGTGGGTCCGCAGGTAGGCGATCCGCTCCGGGTCGCGCACCTCGCCCTCGGGGTTCACGTAGTCGTCGAAGGCGGCCCCGTTCTCGGTCACCAGCAGCGGCAGCCCGGGGTGGTCCCGGTGCATCCGGGTGAGCAGGTCGTACATGCCGGAGGGGTCGATGCTCCAGTTCATCGCGGTCCGCTCACCGGGTGGCAGGTGGAAGATCACGTCCTCGGAGCCGGGCCAGGGCGAGTGGTCGCTGGCGCCGTGGCCGTCGTTCCGGGTCGCCGCGCCGTTCCCGGCGCCGCGACCGTCGGTGCCCAGCCGGGAGGAGACCAGGGTCGGCGTGTAGTAGTTGATGCCGAGCAGGTCGATCGGCGCCGAGATCGCCGACAGGTCACCGGGCTGGACCAGTTCGTCCCAGTTCAGCAGGTGCGCGGTGTCGGCGAGCAGGTCCTGCGGGTAGGCGCCGTCCAGGATCGGCCCGGTGAAGATCCGGTTGCCGACGGCGTCGATCCGGCGCGCGGCCTCGGCGTCGGCCAGGCTCTGGCTGAGCGGCCGGACCTCGTGCAGGTTCAGCGTGACCGAGAGCTGGGCGGAGCCAGGGAGGGCCGAGCGCAGGGCCGCCACCGCCCGCCCGTGGCCGAGGTTGAGGTGGTGCGCGGCGCGCAGCGCGGAGGCGGGTTCGGTGCGCCCGGGGGCGTGCACCCCGGAGCCGTAGCCGAGGAAGGCCGAGCACCAGGGCTCGTTCAGGGTCGTCCAGAGCCGGACCCGGTCGCCGAGGGCGTCCGCGAGCAGCGCCGCGTAGTCGCCGAAGCGCTCGGCCGTGTCGCGCACCGGCCAGCCCCCGGCGTCCTCCAGCTCCTGCGGCAGGTCCCAGTGGTACAGGGTGGCGACCGGGGTGATCCCGGCCTCCAGCAGGCCGTCCACCAGGCCCCGGTAGAAGTCCAGGCCGCGCTCCACGGCGGGCCCGCGCCCGGTGGGCTGGACCCGCGACCAGGAGATGGAGAAACGGTACGCCTGTAGGCCCAGCGACTTCATCAGCGCGATGTCGTCGCGGTAGCGGTGGTAGTGGTCGGCGGCGGTGTCGCCGGTGTCGCCGTTGCGCACCCGACCGGGCGTGTGACTGTAGGTGTCCCAGATGGACGGGGTGCGGCCGTCCTCGGCCGCGGCCCCCTCGATCTGGTAGGCGGCGGTGGCCGCCCCCCAGAGGAAGCCGCTGGGGAAGCGCAACAGGCTGTCGTCGGCGGTCTGGTCGGCCGGGGTGCCGGTCGGCTCCCCAGGGATCCCCAGGGTCGCCGTGGCTGCGGCGGGATGGACTGCGGTCATCTGGGAGCGCTCCCAATTGTCGGTGGTGGGCGGGGAACGGCCGTGCGCGGCACGGTCGCTGCGGTGGAGGGCGGAGTGGAAGCGTTGGGGGGAGTGTCCCGCATGAATGGGAGCGCTCCCACCGGCCTCTCGAAATCGTCGTCCCAACCCGGGCCGCTGTCAAGCGGGCGGTCCGGCCGCCCGTTCCGATGCGGGAGCGCTCCCGCAGCGCGTGGTCTAAGGTGCCACTCGAATGAGAAGGAGGTGCGCGATGACCCATGCCAACGAGCGGTCGCCGGAGCGGCGGCCCGCCCGTCCCACCCTGGAGGCCGTGGCCCGTCGTGCCGGGGTCGGCCGGGGCACCGTGTCCCGGGTGGTGAACGGCGCTCCCGGGGTCAGCGAACAGGCCCGGGCCGTGGTCGAGCAGGCCATCGCCGAGCTCGGCTACGTCCCCAACCGGGCCGCCCGCACCCTGGTCACCAGCCGCACCGACGCGGTCGCGCTGGTGATCCCGGAGACCGAGACCAGGCTGGCGTCCGAGCCCTTCTTCGCGCAGATCATCCGGGGGGTGGCCAGCGAGCTCTCCGAGACCGACATGCAGCTGCTGCTGATCCTGGTCCGCACCGACCAGGAGCGCGCCCGGCTGGCGACCTACCTCAGCGGCCACCGGGTGGACGGCGTGCTCATGGTCTCGGTCCGCACCGACGACCCGGTGCTCGACCTGCTGGAACGCATCGGCCTGCCGGCGGTCCTGGGCGGTCGTCGCTCGGTGCTCGAACCGCTCAGCTATGTCGACTGCGACAATCGGGGCGGCGCCCGCAGCGCGGTGCGCCACCTCGCGCTGCGCGGGTGCACCCGGATCGCCACCATCACCGGACCGCTCGGCATGGAGGCCGGGCGCAGCCGCCTGCTCGGCTACCGGCAGGCGCTGGAGGAGGTCGGCCTGCCCTACCGCGAGGAGCTGGTGGTCAACGGGGACTTCACCGAGGAGAGCGGCCACCGGTCGATGGTCGAGCTGCTTGAGCAGCGGCCGGACCTGGACGGGCTGTTCGCCGCCTCCGACCTGACCGCGGTGGGTGCGCTGCGGGCGCTGCGCGAGGCGGGGCGCAGCGTGCCGGACGAGGTCGCGGTCATCGGCTTCGACGACTCCTCGGTGGCCAAGCACACCGATCCGCCGCTGACCACCGTCCGCCAGCCGACCGAGGAGATGGGCCGGACCATGGCCCGGCTGCTGCTGGAGGAGATCGCCGCGCCGAGCCGGACCCACCACCGGGTCGAGCTGGCGACCGAGCTGGTGCTGCGCGCCTCCGGCTGACCGGACGCGGCGGGGGCGGGGGCGCGGACGGGCCCGGGGGCGGGTTGTCAGTGGCGTGTGGGAGCGTGATCGGGTGAGCACCCAGAACCCTGAGACCGACGCCGACGCCCTGGACCTGCTGGCCGACCGCCGGGAGCACACCGGAGTCGACTTCTCCGGCCGCGACCTGCGCCGGGCCCTGGCCCGCCCCGGCGCGCCCTACACGTTCCAGGACTGCGCCTTCGACGGCGCGGACCTGCGCGGCGCCCAGTTGGCGGAGTCCGTCTTCGCGGACTGCCGCCTCGACCGCGCCGATCTCGGCGGCGCCATGCTGGAGCAGGCCCGGATCGAGCGCGGCAGCGCGGCCTTCCTCAAGGCCGGGCGGGCCGACCTCACGGATGCCCTGTTCAAGGGCACCGACCTAGCCAACTCGCAGTGGAACTCGGCGCTGCTGGCCGGCACCCACTTCGAGGAGTGCCGACTGGTGGGCGCGCGGCTGTCGAGTGTGCGCGGCCTCGGCCACACCTTCGCCCGCTGCCACCTGGGCCTGGCCGACCTCGCCGGTCTCGACTTCCGCGGCCAGACCCTGGACGGCCTGAACTTCACCGAGGCCGACCTCACCGGCTGCGACTTCCGCGACGCGATCCCCGACGGCTGCCGGTTCGCCGGTGCCGAACTGCGCTCCGCCCGCTTCGCCGGGGCCGATCTGCGCGGCGCGGACCTCGGCGAGGTCGCGATCACCGACCTGCCGGTGCTGCGCGGCGCGGTCGTCTCGGAGCGGCAGGCGGCGGCTCTGATCGCGGCCTTCGGGATCCAGGTAGTCCCGATCAGCGGCTGATCCGCACAGCTGTTCCGGTGGCCCGATCTGCCGAGTAGCGTGGAAACGGACCGTTTCGATTTCCGTCCGGACCAATGAGTCGGGGTGCTGGACATGCTGGTGCTCGATGTCGTGCTGGGGGTGCTCGGGGCGGGTGCGCTGTGGCTCGCCACCGGAGTCAGAGTCGTGCAGCAGTTCGAGCGCGGAGTGGTCTTCCGCTTCGGCAAGGTGCACAGCTCGATCCGGGGGCCGGGGCTGACCCTGCTGATCCCGGTCGCGGACCGGCTGCGCAAGGTCAACGTTCAGATCATCACCATGCCGGTGCCCGCGCAGGAGGGCATCACCCGCGACAACGTCACCGTCCGGGTGGACGCCGTGGTGTACTTCCGGGTCCATGATCCGGTGCTGGCCTCGGTCAACGTGCAGAACTACACCTTCGCGATGTCGCAGGTCGCGCAGACCTCGCTGCGGTCCATCATCGGCAAGAGCGAGCTGGACGACCTGCTGACCAACCGCGAGCCGCTGAACCAGGGCCTGGAACTGATGCTGGAGAGCCCGTCCACCGGTTGGGGCATCCTGATCGACCGGGTGGAGATCAAGGACGTCGCGCTGCCGGAGTCGATGAAGCGCTCGATGTCGCGCCAGGCGGAGGCGGAGCGTGAGCGCCGGGCCCGGATCATCACCGCCGACGGTGAGTTCCAGGCCTCGCAGAAGCTGTCCGAGGCGGCCATGATCATGAGCGAGACCCCGGCCGCGCTCCAACTGCGGCTGCTGCAGACCGTGGTCGAGGTCGCGGCGGAGAAGAACTCGACGCTGGTCCTGCCGTTCCCGGTGGAGCTGCTGCGCTTCCTGGACGGGGCCACCCCGGAGCGGTCCAAGTCCCCGACCTCGGTACCGCGCAGGCCGATGCCGGAACCGGTCTCCCTGGACGAGGCGCTGGCGGCGCTGCCCGACATCGTCCCGCCGCCGGACACCGGCGAGCTCCCGGAGATCGACGACGTCCCCGGGATCGACGACGTGCCCGGGATCGACGACGTGCCGCGGCTGCGGGGGCTGGACCGGGCGGAGCCGACCGCGGAACAGCAGGAGCAGGAGCCGGAACAGCGGGAGCGGGGACAACAGGAGCCGGAGCGGCAGGAGCGGGAGCAGGGCTGAGCCCAATCCCGCTGGGCCCCAAGGCCGCTGACGTCGGGGCGGCTCCCGGCCCCGGACCGGTGGTCGGACAACGAATCGGGCCCTGACCTTTTGCAAGGTCAGGGCCCGATTTCCGGGTGAGTGACGGGGCTCGAACCCGCGACACCTGGGATCACAACCCAGTGCTCTACCAGCTGAGCTACACCCACCATCCGTCTGCGCTCTGTCGCGCTGACGGGGATAACTCTACAGGATCCCGGCGGGTGCTCACGACCGCCTTTTCCGGACCGGCGGCCGTGTCGCCGCCGGGTGTAGCGGCAGGTCAGGCGGGTGGCAGTTGGTGGCGTGCGGCGATGGCGCGGGCGGCGTCGGTGTCCGGTCCGGGCGCGGGCACGAAGACCGCCTCGCGGTAGAACCGCAGTTCGGCGATGCTCTCCCGGATGTCCGCCAGCGCCCGGTGGTTCCCCTGCTTCTTGGGGCTGTTGTAGTAGGCGCGCGGGTACCAGCGCCGGGCCAGTTCCTTGATCGAGGAGACGTCGACGATCCGGTAGTGCAGGTGCGACTCCAGCGCGGGCATGTCCCGGGCCAGGAAGCCGCGGTCGGTGGCGACCGAGTTGCCGCACAGGGGCGCCTTGCCCGCCTCCGGCACGTGCTCCCGGACGTACGCGAGCACCTGGGCCTCGGCCTCGGCCAGGGTGACCCCCTGCTCCAGTTCGGTGAGCAGTCCGGAGGAGGTGTGCATCTGCCGGACGATCTCCGGCATCGTCTCCAGTGACGCGTCCGGCGGACGCACCACGATGTCCACCCCCTCGCCCAGGATGTTCAGCTCGGAGTCGGTGACCAGTGCCGCGACCTCGACCAAGGCGTCCTGTTCCAGGTTGAGCCCTGTCATCTCGCAGTCGATCCAGACCATGCGATCGTTCACGCGCTTCACCGTCCTGAGTGGATGTCTGCCGGTACCTGGCTGTGCCCGGGGCCGGACGGCCATGGCGATCGACCGGTCCCGCATAGTCGATCATCTGCCGTCCGGCGCGCAAGTCAAACCGGGCACCCGCCGGTGGCGCCGGGCGCCCGGACTCAGTCCCGGGCGCCCCGCTGGAAGACCACCGCGGCACCGTCCGGATGCGCCCGGGCCGTGCCGGATCCGCCGGACGGATCAAGGAAGGCGCGCTCGCCCCGCCCGTCCGCCGCGGCCGTGTGATCGGCCGCCCCCGGATCGCCGGTCGCGGGCTGCGGACGGGTGCGCGCGTTCGACCGCGGCAGTCGCACCGGCTCCGAGCCGCCCTGCGGCGACCCGCCACCCGACCCGGGATGCCCCTGCGCCGGATATCCCTGCGCCGGATATCCCTGCGCCGGGATGCCGCCGGTGGACAGCACCGCCAGCGTCCCCGAGGCCGCGGCGGTCGCCGCCGACGGGACCGGCAGCGCCTCCAGCGAGGCCGTCGAGGACTGCCGGGACCGGAAGGTCGTCCGGTAGACGGCGGGGGAGACCCCGAGCTGCCGCCGGAAGTGGCCGCGCAGAGCCACCGGCGAGCGGAAGCCGCACCTGCGGGCCACCTCGTCCACCGACACGTCGGTGCTCTCCAGCAGGCGCTGCGCTTGCAGCACCCGCTGCGAGATCAGCCATTGCAGCGGAGCGCTGCCGGTGAGCGAGCGGAAACGCCGGTCGAAGGTCCGCCGGCTCATGTAGGCGCGGGCCGCCAGGGTCTCCACGTCGAACTGCTTCGAGAGGTTGTCCAGCGCCCAGGTCACGACCTCCGCCAGGGGGTCGTTGCCGATCTCTTCTGGTAAAGACCTGTCGATGTACTGGGCCTGGCCTCCGGTACGCCGGGCCGGTACCACCAGGCGCCGGGCCAGGGCCGCCGCCGCCTCCGCGCCGTGGTCCGTGCGCACGACGTGCAGGCACAGGTCGATCCCGGCGGCGGTGCCCGCGCTGGTCAGCACATCGCCGTCGTCGATGAACAGCTCGCGCGGGTCCACCTGGATCTGCGGGTAGCGCTTGGCCAGCGTGGGCGCGTACATCCAGTGGGTGGTGGCGGCGCGCCCGTCCAGCAGACCGGCGGCGGCGAGGACGAAGGCACCGGTGCACAGGCCGATGATCCTGGCCCCCTCGCGGTGGGCCTTGCGCAGCGCCTCCAGCGCCTCGGGCGGCGGGAGTTGGGCGGCCGAGCGCCAGGCGGGCACGACCACGGTCCCGGCCCGGCCGAGCGACTCCAGGCCGTAGGGGGCGGTCATGGTCAGCCCGCCGGTGGTGGCCAGCGGCCCCTCCTCGCCCGCGCAGACCAGCAGCCGGTAGCGGGGGACGCCGGCGTCCTGCCGGTCGACGCCGAAGACGGAGAGCGGGATGGAGCTCTCGAAGATCGGGGCGCCACTGAACAGGAGGACGGCGACGACCTCGGGGCGGCGGCGGCCGGAGAGCTTTCGGGCCGCCGCGCCGGGCAGCAGCGGCTCGTCCAGGGGGGTGGGCGCGGGTGCGCCGGCGCCACCACGTTCGCCGGGGCCGGGGGCGGGAACCGCTCCATATCGGCTGTGCGGGGACATCGCGCCGTCCGTCGTTGCGGCGCTCCTGCTCACCCTGCTCAAGGCGCTCCGGCCCCCCTCGGTCGTGTGTGCCGCCGACGTGGGCAGTGCGGACGGTCGGGACCCCGGGAAGTTCTCCGGGACTGCCGAGCGCGCGGCCCACGTCTGAGACGTCATGGTTGTACTGCCCTGTGCTGCACTTCGCGGCCCCCGCCTCGCCAAGATCGAATCTACTGGGTCCAGGGATGCTGGTGCGACAAGTTCACCATCTAACGCTATGTCGACAAGGCAATTTGGCGTGAAGCATTCGATCACCGAGGGTCGCACTCGACGGGCTGTCGGGGAAGGGGGCGTGTCCGGTGCTGGCCAGTTGTCGCAGGGCCTGTTGGCTGGTTCCGGAGAACACCCTGGTCAGTGGCTGTGTCTTGAAGCAGTGCTCATTCAATCGCGGTGGAGGTCGCCGAAGTTGACCGAAAAGCGGCCTTCGGAAGTATTGGGGGCGTACGGGGGGCGCACAAGGGGGCGCAGGACTGTGGCCTGATCGGGCTAGCCGGAGACGCCGACGGGCTCGCTGGCGGGCTCGCTGACGGAGGCGACTATCAGACGGACCGCTTCCGGCAGGCTCCGGGCCGTCAGCGTCGGCGCGTAGGCGGTTTCGGGCCAGGGTCGGCCGTGCTGGAGCCAGACGCTGCGCAGCCCGGCCAGCCGGGCCCCGGCGATGTCGGCGGGCGCGTGGTCGCCCACCATCCAGGTCTCCTCGGTCCACCCGGATCCCGCCGCCAGGCCGCAGCGGTCGGCCGCGAGCCGGAAGATGCGCGGGTCGGGCTTCGCGCACCCGGCCTCCTCGGAGACGATCCAGCCGTCGACCAGCGGCGCCAGCCCGGTCCGGTGGATCTTCGCCAGTTGGTGCACGGTCGAACCGTTGGTGACGATGCACAGGGTCCATCCCGCCGCCCGGGCGCCGCGCAGCGCCTCCCGATGCGTGGCGGGGCAGTCGATCAGTCGGATGAGCGTCTCGCGGTACTCCCTGAGCAGGACGTCGATGTCCTCGGCCAGGCCGTAGCGCTCGCAGGTGGCGCGCATCAGCGTCGGCCGGTCGAGATGACCCCCGCAGTCGAGGGTGACCAGCCAGTCGAGATCGACCGGCGGCAGTGCGCGCCGCTGGAGGAACTGGGCGGCCCAGCCCCGGAAAGCGAGATTGCGGTCGATCAGGGTGTTGTCGAGGTCGAGCAGCATGAGGGGAGGCATGGACGGCATCGTTTCAGTCCTTTGGCATATGCACGAGGCATACGGTCGAAAGTGACCGAAAGGTGTGATCCCGCACCCCGTACGCCTAGCGCGCGCATCGCTTGGCGGCGCCCGTATCTGCCCGCCGGAGCCGCTCACCCGGCCGCGCGGCCTGCGGGAACGCCGGGGTTCTTCCCGGCGCCCCTGGAGGCCGTGCCAGGGGCGCCGGGAGCTCGCGCCGCGCTTGAGTGCCATCTGAGTGCCATCGCCCTGCCATCGCCCCGGCATCGCCAGCCCACGGCCCTGGCACAGCCCGGCCATGGGCGGCGCCACGAGGCGTGCCTGGCACCGTTGCGCATGGGCGTCCGCTACGGCATGCTCCATGCACGCCCAGCGCGCCCCGGCGTACGCGACCGCCATTCGTGGTAACCGTGTCCTCCTAGCGCTCTGCGTCTGGGCGAGAACAGATTGTCGCCGTACCCTGGAGGGAAGAGGTCGCGCAAGCCACCACTCGGCCCGTTTCGCTACTGGAGCGGAGCGTCGTGTTGGTACCCCTGGTCCTACGGCCCCGGGTCGTGACCATGCAGAACTGTCCGCATCCCACCTCGCCGAAACTCCCATGACCATGGCCGGTTACGAGCTTCCTGAGCCCAGCGAAGGCGGATCCGTGTCTCGCCCCACGGAGCGGCCGAAGCCGCGCCCGCCCAAACCCCGATCGAAGCTGTGGAAGCCGCCGCAGCTCAGCTCGCAGTCCAGCCGCGACGGGGATGTACCGCCGAAGTCCCAGCACCCGTACCCGCCCGAGCTCCCGACGGGAACCCCTCCCCACATGGCTGGTTTTGAACTGCAGTCGCAGAGTGTCCGCACCTGCGATCCGGCATTCCTGCACGGTGTCGTCGTCGGATTCGACGGGTCGGTCTCCAGCGAGCGAGCGCTGGCGTATGCCGTCGGCATGGCCCGCCGTTCCCGAGCCGGACTGGTGATCGTGCATGTGGCCAACCGGCTCCCCGCCACGGTCTGGGCGGGGTGTGAACCCCCTGTCTTCGTGGACGTGCCGGACCACCGCACTGAGGTGCTCGGACTGGAGTTGGCCTGTTCCGAGTACCTGTGCGACGTCCCCTGGGTGTTGGTGGAGCGTGGCGGGGACATCTGCCACGAGCTGGAGGAGGTCGCCCGTGAGTACGCGGCCGACGCGATCGTCGTCGGTGGTACCCACGGCCTCCTCGGCCGCCTCTTCGGCTCCGTGGCCGGTCGGCTGGCACGACGGGCCAACCGACCGGTGGTCGTGATTCCGTAGCCGGAGCGCGGGGGAGCGCGGGGTGCGGGTTCAGCCGGTGGGCAGGCCCAGCTCGCGGGCGATCAGCATCCGCTGCACCTCGGACGTCCCCTCGCCGATCTCAAGGATCTTGCTGTCCCGCCAGAAGCGGGCGACCGGGTACTCGTTCATGAAGCCGTATCCGCCGTGGATCTGCGTCGCCTCGCGGGCGTTGGTCACGGCTGCTTCGGAGGAGTGGAGCTTGGCAATGGCGGCCTCCTTCTTGAACCGCTCCCCGGAGAGCAGCCGGGAGGCGGCGTGGTACCAGGCCAACCGGGAGGTGTGCGCGCGCATCTCCATGTCGGCGATCTTGAACTGGATGGACTGGTTGGCGCCGATGGGCCTGCCGAAGGCTCGCCGCTGCTCGGCGTAGCTCAACGACTCGTCCACGCATCCCTGGGCCAGGCCGGTGGCCAGGGCGGCGATCGCGATACGACCCTCATCGAGAATCCGCAGGAACTGGGCGTAACCACGGCCTGCCTCGCCGAGGAGGTTGGCGGCCGGAACGCGGCAGTCGACGAAGGAGAGCTCTCGGGTGTCCGAGGCGTTCCAGCCGACTTTGGAGTACTTCTTCGAGGCCGTGAACCCTGGGGTCCCGGTGGGCACGATGATGGTGGAGATCGAGCGGGTGGGCGAGCTTTTCTCCGCTTCTTCCCCCGAAAGAGTGAGGGCGGCCACGGTCACCAGCCCGGTGATCTCGGTACCGGCGTTGGTGATGAAGCACTTGGACCCGTTGATCACCCACTCGTCGGTGTCGGCGTCGTAGCGGGCCGTGGTGCGGGTCGCACCGGCGTCCGAGCCGCCCTCGGGCTCGGTCAGGCCGAACGCCCCGAGCATCTCCCCCGAGCAGAGCCGGGGCAGCCAGGTGCGCTTCTGCTCCTCCGTGCCGTACCGGTGGATCGGCATGGCCCCCAGCGAGACCGCGGCCTCCAGGGTGATCGCCACCGAGGAGTCGACCCGGGCCAGTTCCTCCAGCACCAGGCAGAGCGCGAGGTAGTCGCCGCCCATACCGCCGTACTCCTCGGGGAAGGGGAGGCCGAACAGGCCCATCCGCCCCATCTCGCTGATGATCTCATACGGGAACTCGTCGTGCTCGTAGTACTCGCCGATCTTCGGCGCGATCACGTCGTGGGCGAAGTCGGCGACGGTACGCCGGAGTTCCTCGTACTCGGAGTCGAGGCGGTGGTCGAGCATGGTGTGGTCTCCTGAGGGTGGGGAGGGGGCGCTCGCGGTGGGTTGCCGCTACTTCCCGGGTGTTGACCGCTACCGCTGGGCGTCGCCGCCGGTCAGGGCACGTACCGCGCGGGAGGGGCTGGGGCGGCCGAGCCGGTCGGCCAGCCAGCCGCTGGTGGCGGCGAGGGCGGGCAGGTCGACCCCGGTCGAGATGCCCAGGCCGTGCAGCATCCAGACCAGGTCCTCGGTGGCGAGGTTGCCGGTGGCGCTCTTCGCGTAGGGGCAGCCGCCCAGGCCCCCGGCCGAGGAGTCGACCGTGGCCACGCCGCAGCGCAGCGCGGCCAGGGTGTTGGCCAGGGCCTGGCCGTAGGTGTCGTGGAAGTGCACGGCCAGCCGCTCCGGGCCGACCCCGCGCCCGGAGAACGCGCTGATCAGCTCGGTGACCTGGCCCGGGGTGCCGGTGCCGATGGTGTCCCCGAGGCTCAGTTCGTCGCAGCCCAGCTCCAGCAGCCGGCAACCGACCTCCACCACCTGGGCGGTGGGCACCGGTCCCTCCCAGGGATCGCCGAAGCACATCGACAGGTAGCCCCGGACCCGGACGCCGGCCGCTGTCGCCCGGTGGACCACCGGGGCGAACATCTCCAGCGAGGCCTCGACGCCCCGGCCGAGGTTCCGTTCGGCGAAGCTCTCGGTGGCACTGGCGAACACGGCGATGTCCTGGACCCGGTGCGCGAGCGCCCGGTCCAGCCCCCGCTCGTTGGGGACCAGGACTGGCAGCCGCAGCCCGGGGTACTCCCCGGTGAGCCCGCTGACCAGGGGGAACAGCTGCTCGGCGTCCGCCAGTTGGGGGACCCACTTGGGGTGGACGAAGCTGGTGGCCTCGATCGTCCGCAGCCCGGCGGCGGCCAGCCGGGCGATGAACTCGGCCTTCACCTCGACCGGCAGCGCCACCGACTCGTTCTGCAGTCCGTCGCGCGCGCCGACCTCGTGGATGCGCACCGCCTGCGGCAGGCCGTCCAGCGGGGCGCGGACCGGGAGTCCGAGGTCCAGGGCGGTGGGTTCGGCGGCGGACATCAGCTGACCTCCTCGTGCGGGGTGACCACGGCGAGCAGCTCGTCCATGGCGACGGTGCCGCCGGGAACGGCCCGCAGCTGTTCGACGATCCCGTCGTGGGGTGCGGTGATGACGTGTTCCATCTTCATCGCTTCCAGGATCAGCAGCGGCTGGCCCTTGGCCACCCGCTCGCCGACGGTCGCCTTGACCACGGTGACGGTGCCCGGCATCGGCGCGTTCAGGCCCGCGCCCCGGGCCCCGGCCGGGCCGAGGGCCAGGTCGTCGAGGGGCTCGTGGACCTGGACCGGCCAGCTGTCGCCGTCCCGCCCGAGCCAGTGGACCGGACTGTCGGCGGCCCGGTTGTCAGTGGCGTGCGCGAAGGTACGGGTGAGGCCGTCACGGCTGACGCTGATCCGGTGCGGTCGCACGGCCACCCGGACGGTGAACGGCGTGTCGGCGCCGAGCCGGACCTCGAAGTGCTCTCCGGCGGCGGTCGCGTTGTCAGTGGTGTCCAGTACGGTCCGTGGCGAGGTGGGGCGAACCCTGGCCTCGATCGGTTCGCCGCCGGGGAGGCGCAGCCGGTGGAGCGTCCAGGCGGGTTCCCCGCCGGTGCGCCAGGCGGAAGGGAGGGAGAAGGGATCGGTCCATCCGTCGTCGCCGGGAGTCGGCGACAGGTCGAGCTGCCGGGCCAGCGCGGCAGCGGTGAACACCGGGTCGAGGCGGCCCGCGGGGGTGCTGTGGGCAGCTCCCTCCAGCGGGGCGCGGTCGTCGCCGGGGGCGTGGTCCGTGGGGTCGGCCACGGTCAGTTCCAGGTTGCGCTCGACCAGGCCGGTGTCGAGGCGGCCCGCGACGACGTCCGGGTGGGCGAGCAGTCGGCGCAGGTAGCCGGCGTTGGTGGCGACTCCGAGTGAGCAGGTCCCGGCGAGGGCGGCGCGCAGCCTTCGCAGGGCCGTCGCCCGGTCGGGGCCGTAGGCGATGACCTTGGACAGCATGGGGTCGTAGCTGCTGCCGACGGTGACGCCGCGGGCGAGCCCGGAGTCGACCCGGACGCCCTCGCCGGTGGGCTCCTCCAGTAGCAGCACCCGGCCACCGGTCGGGAGGAAGCCGCGCTCCGGATCCTCGGCGCAGACCCGGGCCTCGACGGCATGGCCGGTGCTGCCGATGTCCCGCTGCCCGAAGCCCAGCGGTTCGCCCGCGGCGATGCGCAGCTGCTGCTCCACGAGGTCCAGCCGGGAGCCGTGGACGGTGGCGGTGAGCTCGGTGACCGGGTGCTCCACCTGGAGGCGGGTGTTCATCTCCATGAAGAAGTAGGAGGAGGGGTTGTCACTGGGAACAATGAACTCGACGGTGCCCGCGCCGGCGTAGCCGCAGGACTCCGCGGCCCTGACGGCGGCCTGGCCCATGGCTGCCCTGATCTCCGGGGTGAGCAGGGGCGAGGGGGCCTCCTCGATGAGCTTCTGGTGCCGCCGTTGCAGGCTGCACTCGCGCTCGCCGAGGTGGACCACGCCGCCGTGGGTGTCGGCCAGCAGCTGGATCTCGATGTGGCGCGGCCGGTCGACCCATCGCTCCAGCAGCAGCGTGTCGTCGCCGAAGGAGGCCCGGGCCTCCCGGCGGGCGGCGGCGATCTCGTCGCCGAGCCGGGCGGCGTCGCGCACCAGCCGCATGCCCTTGCCGCCGCCGCCCGCGGACGGCTTCAGCAGCACGGGCAGACCGATGTCAGCCGCCGCGGCGAGAAGTTCCGCGTCGGTCAGGGCGTCGCCCTCGCTGCCGGGCACGACCGGCACCCCGGCGGCCTGGACGGCCGCCTTGGCGTGGATCTTGTCACCCATGAGCTCGATGCTGGAGGGAGGTGGACCGATGAAGACCAGACCGGCGTCGGCGCAGGCGCGGGCGAAGGCGGCGTTCTCGGCGAGGAAGCCGTAGCCGGGGTGCACCGCCTGGGCTCCGGTCCTGGCGGCGGCCTCCAGGATGCGTTCGATGTGGAGGTAGCTGTCGGCGGCGGACTCGCCGTCGGCCGGGCCGAGCAGTACGGCGGTGTCAGCGGCGCGCACGTGCGGCGCGTCGGCGTCCGCGCCGCTGTGCACGGCGACGGAGCGCACGCCCAGCCGTCGCAGGGTGCGCGTCACGCGGACCGCGATCTCGCCGCGGTTGGCGACCAGGACGCTGTCGAACATGGGGGTGAGCCTCCGTCACATTCGGAAGACGCCGTACGGGCGCGGGTCGGGGAGTGGGGCGTTGGCACAGGCACTGAGGGCCAGGCCGAGCACGGTTCGGGTGTCCGCCGGGTCGATCACTCCGTCGTCCCAGAGCCGCGCGGTGGCGTAGTACGCGTTGCCCTGCCGCTCGTACTGCTCGCGCACGGGACGGCGGAAGTCCTCCTCGTCCTCGGCGGACCAGCTCTCGCCGCGCTGGTCGTACTGGTCGCGGCGGACGGTGGCCAGGACCGAGGCGGCCTGTTCGCCGCCCATCACCGAGATCTTGGCCCCCGGCCACATCCACAGGAAGCGGGGTGAGTAGGCCCGACCGCACATCGAGTAGTTGCCCGCGCCGTACGAGCCGCCGATGACCACCGTCAGCTTGGGCACCCTGGTGCCCGCGACGGCGGTGACCATCTTGGCTCCGTGCTTGGCGATGCCACCCGCCTCGTACTGGCGGCCGACCATGAAGCCGGAGATGTTCTGCAGGAACAGCAGCGGGATGCCGCGCTGGTCGCACAGCTCGATGAAGTGCGCGCCCTTGAGCGCGGACTCGGCGAACAGGATGCCGTTGTTGGCGACGATGCCGACCGGGTGCCCGTGGATCCGGGCGAAGCCGGTGACCAGGGTGGGGCCGTACTCCGCCTTGAACTCGGCGAAGCGGCTGCCGTCGGTGATCCGCGCGATCACCTCGCGCACGTCGTACGGGGTGCGCGGGTCGGCCGGGACCGCGCCGTACAGCGTGTCCGGGTCGACGGCCGGGGGCTCGGCGGGCTGCACCGGCCAGGGGCGCGGCGTGCGCGGGCCCAGCCCGGCGACGACGGTGCGCAGGATCGCCAGTGCGTGCGCGTCGTTCTCGGCGAGCTGGTCGGTCACGCCCGAGGTCCGCGAGTGCAGCTCGCCGCCGCCCAGCTCCTCGGCGGTGACCACCTCGCCGGTGGCCGCCTTCACCAGCGGCGGACCGCCGAGGAAGATCGTCCCCTGGTTGCGGACGATCACCGCCTGGTCGCTCATCGCCGGGACGTACGCGCCGCCCGCCGTGCAGGAGCCGAGGACGGCCGCGAGCTGCGGGATCCCGGCGGCCGAGAGCCGGGCCTGGTTGAAGAAGATCCGGCCGAAGTGGTCCCGGTCCGGGAAGACCTCGTCCTGCATCGGCAGGAAGGCTCCGCCGGAGTCCACCAGGTAGAGGCAGGGGAGGCGGTTCTCCTGGGCGATCTCCTGCGCCCGGAGGTGCTTCTTGACGGTCATCGGGTAGTAGGTGCCGCCCTTGACCGTGGCGTCGTTGGCGACCACGACCACCTCGCGCCCGGCCACCCGGCCGACGCCGGTGATCAGCCCGGCGGCGGGGGCGTCCCCGCCGTAGAGGCCGTCCGCCGCCAGTGGCGAGAGCTCCAGGAACGGCGAGCCGGGGTCGAGCAGGGTGTCCACCCGCTCGCGCGGCAGCAGTTTGCCGCGCTCGGTGTGCCGCTGCCGGGCCCGTGCGCCGCCGCCCTCGGCCGCTGCCGCGAGCTTGGCGCGCAGCTCCGCGACCAGGGCCCGTTGCGCGGCGTCATTGCTCCGGAAGGCGTCGGAAGCGCGGTCCACGGCTGTGTCCAGCCGGGGCGCGGAGGTCTGAGCGAGCAACATGGCCGTGCGCTCCTTCGTGAGCCCGCCGTACGTTAATGACTGTTAACCTGCTCGCAGGTTAACGCCCAATAACCCTGCTGTCTAGGATGGGGGGATGCCGAGTCAGCCGAGTCCTGTCGAGAGTCCCCGCCGCGCGCAGATCCGCCGCGAGGCCGCCCGGCTGTTCGCGGCCAGGGGCTTCCTCGGCGTGGGAGTGGACGAGATCGGCAAGGCCGTCGGCATCTCCGGGCCCGGCCTCTACCGGCATTTCGCGGGCAAGGACGCCATGCTCGCGGACCTGCTCATCGGCATCAGCCAGCGGCTGCTGACCGAGGGCCGCCGCCGCGTCGACGCCGCGCCCGACGCGCCCGCGGCGCTCGACGCCCTGCTGGACGGCCACATCGACTTCGCCCTGGAGGAGAGCGCGCTGATCACCCTGCACGACCGGGAGCTGCTGCACCTGCCGGAGGCGGAACGGCACCAGGTCCGCAGTCTTCAGCGGCAGTACGTGGAGCTGTGGGTCACCGTCGCCGGGGAGGCCTTTCCCGGCCTCGGCGAGGATGCCCGGGCCTGCGTCCACGCCGTCTTCGGCCTGCTCAACTCCACCCCGCACAGCGCGGTCGCGGGCGGCGACCAGGCCGACCCGGCCATGGCCGCGCTGCTGCACCGCCTCGCCCTCGGCGCCCTCGCCGCGGCGGCCGACCGAACAACCGGCTGAGCGTCCGGTCGGAGCGGCACGGCCGGTCGGAGCGGCGGGGCTAGGCGGAGCAGCGGGGCCAGGCGGAGCGGAGTTCCTGCTGAAGCGCGTCGTCGTACGCCTCGCGCGACCGGTGCACCTCGCCCATGTGGGTTCCGGCCCAGGCCGACACGACGTCCAGCACCGGCAGCAGGCTGCGCCCGAGCTCGGTCAGCTGGTAGTCCACCCGCACCGGCACCGACGGGGTGATCTGCCGGGACACCAGCCCGTCCCGTTCCATGCTCCGCAGCGTCTGGGTGAGCATCTTCTGGCTCACCCCGGGCAGCTGCCGAAGCAGTTCGCCGTAGCGCTTCTGATCGTCACTCAGTGCCCGGAGCAGCAGACAGCTCCACTTGTCGCCGACCCGGTCGAGGAGTTGCCGTCCCGGGCAGCTCGCCAGCCACTTCTCGAACATGACCCGAGCCTGCTCGCGCCGCTCGGCTGCCGTGCGCGCCACCATGCGTCCCCCCACTGCGGTAGGCACTTCGAAGTGCGTCCTTACGGACCACGTTAACCTCCACCAGGATCAGGCGTGCGGGGCATCGGATACTCCGACCACACAGCACCGGGAGCAGCACGCCATGTCGAACAAGCGAGAGTGCCCGACCGTCGACGACCTCCGCGAGCCCGTCCCGTCCGCGCCGGACCGCCGACCCGGCGGTCCGGACCGCCCGGTCGCCCCGCCCGGCCCGGAGCGGCAGCGGATACCCGCTCCACGGAAGGAAAATGAGCCATCGTCAGGATCTGCGCAGAGCAGGTCGGGCGGCCGTGGGCTGTGGCAACTGGTGGCGCTCGCGGCCGGGTTCGTGATGGCGGCGGTCGACGCGACGGTGGTGAACGTCGCCGGGCACACCCTGCAGCAGCGGCTCGGTCTCGGACTGTCCCAACTGACCTGGGTGGTCGACGGATACACCCTCTCCTTCGCGGCACTGCTGCTGCTCGCCGGTGCGCTGGCGGACCGGCTCGGCGCCAAGCGGCTGTACCTGGCCGGGATGGTCGTCTTCGTGGTGGCCTCGCTCGGCTGCGCGCTGTCGCCGAACGGCACGCTGCTGGTGGCCGCGCGGCTGCTCCAGGGTTCCGGGGCGGCGCTGTTCATGCCCAGTTCGCTGACGCTGCTCACGGCCGCGTTCCCGGAGCCGAGCCGCCGGGCGCGGATGGTGGCGCTGTGGTCGGCGATCGTCTCCGGCTCGATGGCCTTCGGGCCGGTGATCGGCGGGCTGCTGGTGGAGAGCTTCGGCTGGCGCAGCATCTTCCTGGTGAACCTGCCGGTGGGCGCGTTCGGCCTGCTGCTCGCGGTCCGGGTCGTGCCGTCGCTGCCCGGGCGTCCGGCCCGCTTCGCCTGGTCCGGGCACGCGCTGGGACTGGGCATGCTGGCGCTGCTGTGCTTCACGCTGATCGAGGGGCCGACGCTGGGCTGGTCCTCGGCGTCGATCCTGGCCTCGGCGTCCGGGACGGTGCTGCTGGTGGCGCTGTTCGTGCGGAACCTGCGCACCTCGCGGCGGCCGGTGCTGCCGGTCGCGCTGTTCGCCAGCAGCCGGTTCTCGGCCGCCAACGTCATCGGCTTCCTGGTCAACGCCGGGGTGTACGGCGAGTGCTACCTGCTCGGACTGTTCTTCCAGTCCGCGCGCGGTGACGATCCGCTGTGGGCCGGTATCGAGATGCTCCCGGTCACCGGGGTGTTCGTGCTCGGGAACCTGCTCTTCGCCCGGCTGACGGCGCGGCTGGGGGTGCGCCTGCCGCTGATGGGCGGGCTGCTGCTGTCCGGCGCCGGGATGCTGGTGCTGACCACGGTGTCCGCCGCGATGCCGTACCCGCTGATGGCGGCCCTGCTGGTGGTGGCGAACCTGGGGGTCGGCGTGGCGGTTCCGGCGATGGTCGCGGCGCTGGTGGACGCGGCCGGCCCGGAGCACGCCAACGCGGGCGCGGCGACCATGAACGCCAACCGGCAGGTCGGCACGCTGGTGGGGGTGGCGCTGACCGGGGTGCTCCTGTCGGCCACGGGCGGCCACTGGTACACGGCGGCGGCGCTGGGCTTCGGCGCGACCGGGGCGGCCTTCCTGGTCGCGGTGGTCCTGGCCTGGCGCTTCCTGCGGCCCGCGACGCGGGCCTGACCGTCCCCGGCGAGCCCAGGCCCCAGGTCCCAGGCCTCAGGTCCCAGGTCCCAGGCCTCAGGTCCCAGGTCCCTGGTTGGGCCCGGTTCGGACGTCTGCCCGGTGCGGACGGGAACAGGAGGGGACAGCATGGACGCTGAGAGGTCTGGACAGGACCAGGCAAGGACGACCAGGAGGACCGCGTCATGTCAGCCGAAGGCCTCGAACAACTGATCGCCGGGACGCACGGGGGCGCGCTGGTCGCGCTCAAGCGGGACGGCCGCCCGCAGATCTCCAATGTCAGCCACGTGTTCCAGCCGGAAACCCGGCTGCTGCGGATCTCCACCACCGCCGACCGGGCCAAGGTGGCGAACCTCCGCCGCGACCCGCGCGCCAGCTACTACGTGAGCAGCGAGAACCAGTGGAGCTACGCCGTGGCCGAGGGCACGGTGGAGCTCACCCCGGTCGCCGCCGACCCGCACGACGCGGTGGTGGAGGAACTGATCGAGGTCTACCGGCTGATCCTGGGGGAGCACCCCGACTGGGACGAGTACCGCGCCGCCATGGTGGCCGACCGCCGCCTGGTCATCCGGTTCACCGTGGACCGGGTCTACGGCATCGCCCGCTGACGTCCGCCGCAGGGGTTCCGGCCACGGCCGCAGCGGTCGCTGTGGCCGGAACCGCGTCGGCGGCGGAGAAGGTCTGTAGACGCCCAAGTCCCGAGACAGTTAGCATGGCTAATTATGTTCCTGGCTCACCGGTCTCATGGGGACCACAACGCTGACGCCGCACCCGCCGCGATACCCGGGTGGCTGCGGCGTCTCAGCTCGTACTGCTGGCGCTACCGGCGCAACGTCCTGCTCTCCTTCGGTGCCTCGCTGCTCGGTATGGCCGTCAGCGCCCTGGTGCCGCTGATTCCGCGGTTGATCATCGACGATGTGATCACCGCCCACACCCGGCACCTCACCCCCTGGGCGGTAGCCCTGGTGGCGGCCGCGGCGGTGGTCTTCGTGGCGACCATGGTCCGCCGGTACTGGGGCGGCAAGCTCGCCCTGGACGTCCAGCACGACCTGCGCCAGGACCTGTTCGACTCGCTCACCCGGCTGGACGGCGCCCGCCAGGACGCCCTGGAGACCGGACAGGTGGTCGGCCGGGCCACCTCCGACCTGCAGATGATCCAGGGCCTGCTGGGGATGCTGCCGATGATGATCGGCAACTTCCTGCTGTTCGTGCTCTCCATCGTGGTGATGCTGTTCCTCTCCCCGCTGCTCACCCTGATCGCCATCGCCATGGCCCCGGCGCTGTGGTGGTTCGCCCAGCTCAGCCGGAAGAAGCTGTTCCCGGCCACCTGGGCGGCCCAGCAGGAGGCCGGGGCGGTCGCCGGAGTGGTCGACGGAGCGGTCTCCGGGGTCCGCGTGGTCAAGGGCTTCGGGCAGGAGGAGCAGGAACTCGACCGGCTGGAGCAGACCAGCCGCAGGCTGTTCGCCAAGCGGCTGCGCGGGGTCAGGCTCAGCGCCCGCTACGGGCCCGCGATGCAGGCCATCCCCTCCCTCGGGCAGGTCGCGGTACTCGCCCTCGGCGGCTACCTGGCCGTCCGCGGCGAGGTCACCCTCGGCACCTTCGTCGCCTTCTCCACCTACGTCGCCCAGATGACCGCCCCGGTGCGGACCCTGACCATGCTGATGACCGTGGGCCAGCAGGTCCGGGCGAGCGTGGAGCGGGTGTTCCAGCTGATCGACGAGCGCCCGCTGATCACCGAGCGCCCGGACGCGACCGAGCTGGACGCCAGCGAGATCGAACTGGCCGACGGCGTCCCCGCGCTGGCCTTCGACGCGGTCGACTTCACCTACTCCGACACCACCGAGCCGGTGGTCCGGAAGTTCAGCCTGGAACTCGCGCACGGCGAGACCGTGGCCCTGGTCGGCGCCTCCGGGTCGGGCAAGTCGACCGTGGGCATGCTGGTCCCGCGCTTCTACGAGGCCAGCTCCGGCAGCGTCCGGGTGCACGGCCACGACGTACGCGACCTGACGCTGCGCTCGCTGCGGGCCGCCATCGGCATCGTCCCCGAGGACAGCTTCCTGTTCTCCGAGTCGGTGCGCGCCAACATCAGCTACGGGCGGCCCGACGCCACCCTGGCCGAGGTCGAGGCCGCCGCCCGGGCGGCCCAGGCCGACGGCTTCATCCGGGAGCTCCCCGACGGCTACGACACCGTCGTCGGCGAGCAGGGCCTGACCCTCTCCGGCGGCCAGCGCCAGCGGGTCGCGCTGGCGCGGGCCATCCTCACCGACCCGCGGGTGCTGCTGCTGGACGACGCCACCTCGGCGGTGGACGCCCGGGTCGAGGCGGAGATCCACGAGGCGCTGCGCACCGTCATGCAGGGCCGGACCACGCTGCTGATCGCGCACCGCCGGTCCACCCTCCAGCTGGCCGACCGGATCGCCGTGCTGGACCACGGGGAGCTGGTGGACAGCGGTACCCACGAGGAGCTGGAGGCCCGCTGCGCGCTGTACCGCTCGCTGCTGACCGACCCGGACGCGCTGGCCGGGGACGTCCGCACGGCCGACCCGGTGGCGCGGCTGCTCGCCGACGCGGCCGAGCACGGCCCCTCGGCCCGGTCCGCGCTGGGCACCACCCCCGCGCTGTGGGACCGCGAGCGCTTCCCCGACCCGGTCGACGACGAGCTCGTCGGCGCGGGCAAGGCCCTGGGCGCCGCCGGTGCCGGGCCGGTCGGCGCGAACATCGGCATGGGCGGCGGCCGGGGCGGCGGACGCGGCGGTGGCGGACGCGGTGGCGGTGGCGGTGGTCGGGGCGGCGGCGGTGGCGTGATGAGCGCCATGGGCTCCATGCCCGCCACGCCCGACCTGCTGGCCAAGGTCGCCGCGCTGCCCCCGGCCGACGGCACCCCGGACATCGACCTGGACGAGGCCAGGCGCCCGGACCCGCAGTTCAACCTGCGCCGGATGCTGGCCCCGTTCCGGATCCCGTTGGCGATCGACCTGGGTCTGCTCGCCGCCGACGCCCTCGCCTCGCTGGCGCTGCCGATCCTGGTCCGCCACGGCATCGACAGCGGCGTGACCAAGAAGGCGGGCGCGGCGGTGATGGCCGCCGCGCTGGTCGCCCTGATCATCGTGCTGGCCGACTGGGCGGTCGAGTGGGCCGAGACCCAGATCAGCGGCCGGACCGGGGAACGGGTGCTCTACTCGCTGCGGGTGAAGATCTTCGCGCACCTCCAGCGCCTGGGCCTGGACTACTACGAACGCGAACTCGGCGGCCGGATCATGACCCGGATGACCACCGACGTGGACGCGCTCAGCTCCTTCCTGCAGACCGGTGTGGTCACCGCCGTGGTCAGCCTGCTGACCTTCTTCGGCATCTTCGTGGTGCTGCTGGTGCTCGACGTCCAGCTGGCGTTGTACGTCTTCGCGGTGCTGCCGGTGCTGATCATCGCCACCCTGGTGTTCCGGAAGAAGTCGTCCGTCAGCTACACGCTCGCCCGTGAGAAGGTCAGCACGGTCAACGCCGACCTCCAGGAGAACGTCGCCGGGATGCGGATCGTGCAGGCCTTCCTGCGCGAGGACCGCAACCGCAGCCGTTTCTCGGCGCTCAGCAGTGACTACCGCCGCACCCGGATCCGGGCGCAGCTCTACATATCGCTCTACTTCCCCTTCGTGCAGTTCCTGTCGAGCGTGGCCGCCGCGCTGGTGCTGATCGTCGGCGCGCACCGCGTCGACGCGCACACGCTGACCGCCGGCGCGCTCGTGGCCTACCTCCTCTACATCGACCTGTTCTTCTCCCCGGTGCAGCAGCTCTCGCAGGTGTTCGACGGCTACCAGCAGGCGGTGGTCGGCCTCAGCCGGATCCGCGAGCTGCTGCGCACGCCGACCTCGACCCCGCAGGCAGCCGATCCGAGGCCGGTCGGACGGCTGCGCGGAGAGATCCTCTTCGACGACGTGCACTTCGCCTACAACGCGGTGCCCACTACCGGCGTCGTCACGGACGACGCCGGGGCGGTCGCTGCCACGGGTACGACCGTATCGGGCGGCACTGACAAGTCCGGCACTGACAAGTCCGGCGTCGGCAAGTCCGGCGTCGGCAAGCCGCGCAAGCCCGAGGTGATCACCGGGGTGAACCTGCGCATCCCGGCCGGGCAGACCGTGGCGCTGGTGGGTGAGACCGGCGCGGGCAAGTCCACCCTGGTCAAGCTGATCGCCCGGTTCTACGACGTCACCGGCGGCGCGGTCCGGGTCGACGGCATGGACCTGCGCGAGCTGGACCTGACCGGCTACCGGCACCGCCTGGGCGTGGTGCCGCAGGAGGCGTACCTGTTCGCGGGCACGGTCAGGGACGCCATCGCCTACGGCCGCGAGGACGCCTCCGACGCCGAGGTCGAGGCCGCCGCCCGCGCCGTCGGGGCGCACGACATGGTCGCCGGACTCGTCGGCGGCTACCTGCACCGGGTCAGCGAACGCGGCCGGAACCTGTCGGCCGGTCAGCGGCAGCTGATCGCGCTGGCCCGCGCAGAGCTGGTGGACCCGGACATCCTGCTGCTGGACGAGGCCACCGCGGCGCTGGACCTGGCCACCGAGGCGGCCGTCAACCGGGCCGCCGAGGCGCTGGCCCAGCGCGGCGACGGCCGCCGGACCACGGTGGTGATCGCGCACCGGCTCACCACCGCCGCCCGCGCCGACCGGGTGGTGGTGCTGGACCACGGCCGGATCGTCGAGGACGGCCCGCACACCGAACTGCTGGAGGCGGACGGCACCTACGCCCGGCTCTGGCGGGCGTTCGTGGGCGAGGAGGAGTCGGCCGCCGCGCGCTAGCGGCTCACAGCAGCGGATCGCCGTCGCCGTCGGGGAGTTGCAGGACCTCCTGGCGGCGACGGGGCCGCCGGGGGGCCTGCGGGCCGCCCCGGGGCCCGGCCGAGCGCGGCGGGATCACCTTCTCCTGGGCGTCCGTGCGGGTGGTGACCGCCCGCCACCAGAGCTCGAACGGGACGCCGTCGGCCTCCCGCTCCACCGCCGCCCGTGCCTCGGCGGCCCAGTGCACCCGTCGCACCCGCCATTCGGCGCGCAGCCCGAGCAGGGCCCGGTCCAGCTCCATCGCGGTCAGCTGCCGCTCCGAGCAGACCGCCCCCTCGGGCAGTTCGGTCGGCACGTCCCAGCGGAAGACGTGCACCTCGCAGGTGGCGGTGCCGGTCCGGACCAGGGCCAGGCCCCAGAGCTGGTCCAGTTCCGCGCCGTCGAAGCGCTCCAGCACCAGCAGCCAGCGCTGCGCCCCGGCCTGGGCCTCGACCCGGCGCTGGATCTCGCAGTGGATCGGCCAGTAGGCGTCCGAGGCGGCGCGGGCCAGCACCGGGTAGCGGTCGGCGGCGGCCGCGTAGGCGGCCTCGGCCGTGACCGTGGCGCGTCGGCGGGCACCGGCCTGGGTGCGCGCCGCCGCCCGGCGGGCCCGCCGCTCGGCGGTCTGGAGGTCGGCGGCGGCCTGCTCCAGCGCCAGCAGGTAGCGGGTGGCGGCGATCCGCCAGGCCGCCCACTCGGCCCGGTCCACCGGGATCCGCACGCCCCCGGCCGCGTCGTCCTCCTCGGCCAGCGCGTACAGCTGCGGCTCGGCGACGGTGATCGCGTGCCCGGAGCTGAGATAGCCGGGCTTGTCCAGCAGGGTCACCCGGACCCACATGTCCCCGATCACCTGCCACCCCCGCCTGCCTCTGGATGGATGTCCCCTGCGACCTACCCAGCGCGGGGCCCCGCTACGCCGAGGGCCACCTGGCGGCCCGGAGCCGGGGCTGGGCGGCGGCCCAGCCCGCGCCGCAGGCCAGCAGCCCGGCCAGGGCGAGCAGCGCGCCGGTGCCGCCCAGGTACTGGAGCAGCAGCCCGACCGAGCCGGTCCCCAGCGGGATGCCGAGGGCGATCACGGTCATGGCCGAGGTGATGGTCCGGCCGTGCTTCCGCTCCGGGACCTGACGGAAGATCAGCACGTCCAGCAGCACGCTGAGGGCGGGGATGCCCAGGGTGGTGCAGAAGAGGACGGCGGCCACCGCCCACGGTCCGCGCACCAGGCCGAGGGCGACCACCAGCGGCACCTCGGAGGCCACGATGCCGAGCAGCAGCCACCCGGGGCGGAACCGCCGGTGCAGCGGCTCGACCAGGGCGGCTCCGGCCAGGCCGCCCACCGCCGCGCCGCTGAGGGCCAGGCCGATGCTCCAGGACGGCGCCGACTCGCGGTGCAGCAGGTAGACGGAGCACAGGGTGAGCGGCGCGCCCGCGGCGTTGAGGAAGGAGACCAGCACCATCGCGGCGCGCAGCGCGGGGTCGGCCCACAGCACCTTGATCCCGGCGAAGATCCCCCCACTGTCCCGGCCGTCCTCACCGTTCCCGCCGCCGGTGCCGGGGGCGCTCGGGGGGTTGTCCGGGCGCACCACGATCGCGCACGCGGTGGAGACGGTGAAGGACACCGCGCTGTAGAGGAACGGCAGTGCCCGGCCGAGGCCGTAGAGCAGCCCGCCGAGGGAGGGGCCGACGAGTTCGGCGATGCCGCCCCGAACCTCGTCCTGGGTGAGCGCGGCGGTGAGCTGCTCCGGCGCGACCACGGAGCGCACCAGCAGCATCCGGGCGGCGCCGCCGAAGGGCTGGGCCGCGCCGAGCAGTACGGCGGCGGCCAGCAGTACCGGGAGCGACAGCTGGTGCGCGGCGAAGAGCAGGGCGACGGTGCCGGCGGTCGCGGCCCGGACGCTCTCGGCGGCGATCAGCACCCGGCGCCGGTCGTGGCGGTCGACCACCTGTCCGGCCGGCAGACCGGCGAGTACCAGGGCGGAGGCCTGGAGGAAGCCGAAGAGTCCGGCCAGCGCCGGGGAGCCGGTGAGGGTGAGGATCACCAGCGGGTAGGCCACGTCGGCGGCGGTCGTTCCGGTGAGCGAGGTGGTGGAGCCGACCCACAGGGTCTGGAACCGCCAGTTGCGGCGCAGCGGGGTCACCGGCGCCGGTATCGCCTCGTTCTCGGTGACGGACATGGTTGCGCTCACGGGAATCCTCTCCACATGGCGAATGCTCACCTTCATGAAAGCATTCACGAATAAGTGAATGATTGCGCGGCGGTGAGCATCTGGCAAGATGGGAGCCATGGACGATGTGCGGACGCAACCCGGAGTCGCCGTTCCGGACGTGCGCTGGATCGAGGATGCCGCCACCCTTAAGGCCATGGCCGACCCGACCCGGCTGGCCATCCTCCGCCGGATGATGGCCTCGGCGACCAGCCAGGGACTGCGGCACTGGTCCGCCAAGGAGCTCGCGGCCGCGCTGGGCGAGCCGCAGACCAAGCTCTACCGGCACCTCAAGCAGCTGGAGGAGAGCGGGCTGATCAGGGTGGCCGGGACCAGGCTGGTCTCCGGCATCGTCGAGCAGCGCTATGTCGCGGCGCAGGGCAGCCTGGAGATCGCGCGGGACTTCATCCAGGGCTCGACCACCCGCGACGAGAAGGCCGACCTCTTCGCGGCGGGGATCGACGCCTACCGCCGGGACCTGCTCGCGGCGGTGCGGGACGGCCGGATCGACCTCCAGGCCGGGGCCGAGCCCGAGGCCTCCTACCTCAGGCCGCTGCTGATGTTCGGCGACGTCCGGCTGTCCCCGGCCCGCGCCGGAGAGTTCCGGGACCGGCTGGCGGCGGTGATCGACGAGTTCCTGGGCCCCCGGGCGCAGCCCGAGACCTACACCGGGGCGGACGCGGTGGAGCTGAGCGTGCTGCTGGGCTGCTACACCGAGAACCGGGACCCGTCCGCCGCCGGGGCCTGAGATGCCCCGCCCCGCGCCGGACCCCGCACCCCGGGACGGCCCGGGCGTCAGCGACGCGCTCCGATACTTCGCCCGTGTTGATGCGTTGATGGATGAGATGAACGGCCTGGCTGATGAGATGCTAGGACGCATTGGTGGACAGCGGCACGGGGGACCAGGGATGACACCAGGCGGCGGACGGGCTTACCTCGCGCAGCAGTACACGGAGGTCGCTCGGGATGCCGAGCAGCGCCTGGAGGAGCTGCTGGCGCTGGCCGCCGAGCCCTCCCCGGCCGTCGACTTCGACGCGCTACAGCGGACGTACGAGTCCCGCCCGCTGCCGCCGGAGGCCGTCGCCGAGCCGCCGCGCTGGGTCGACTACGCCCCGGAGCCGGGCCCGTCGGCGCCCGGTGCGCCCGCGAAGCCGCTGCTCAGCGGCGCGTACCAGCAGGAGTTGGCGTCGGCCAGGCTGCGGCACCAGCGCGCCCTGCGCGAATACCGGGACCACGAGAAGGAGTTGCGCGGCCTGGCGGAGCAGGCCCGGCTGGTCCACGAGCAGGAGGAGCAGCAACGGGCCCGCAGCGTCCGGGAGTACAACGAGCGGCTGCGCGGCTACCGTGCGGCGTACGAGGAGGGCGAACCGGCGGCGGTCGAGTCGGTGCTGGAGCGCGCCCTGGCCGCCGCCGGTCGGCTGCCCGGCCTGGAGGTTCCGGCGCGGGTGTCGTTCCGGCCGCTGACCCGGACGGCGGTGGTGGACCTGGTGCTGCCGAGCCCGGCGGTGGTACCTCCGGCGCTGGAGTTCCAGGTGGTGGCGGACGGCGGGGTCGAGCCGGTCCCGCGGCCCCGGTCGGAGGCCGAGGCCCGGTACCTGCAACTGGTGGCGCGGCTGGTGCTGCGCGCGCTGGACGCGCTGCTGGCCGCCGACACCGAGTCCCAGCTGGACGGCATCGTGGTCAACGGCCGGGCGGTGACCGCCGAGGCCGGTGAGACCTGCGTGGTCAGCGTGGACGCCCGGCGCGGCGACCTCTACGCGCGCACCCTGCTGCCGAACGGCCACGGCGAGGCGGTGGCCCGGCTGCGGGACCTGCCCTGCCTGCTCACCGAGGACCCGTACGCCCCGGTCGCGGTCACCCCGTACGCGGTGGCCTGCGCCGCCGCGCCCGCGCCCGAGGAGCTGTCGCCCGGCGAGTTCGCCGCCCTGATCGCCGAGCTGTTCGAGCATCTGGGACTGGACGAGTGGGAGCTGCGGCTGCACGGCCGGGACGGCCTGCTGGCGCTGGGACAGGGCGACGGGCGGCAGCTGGCCGAGGCGCCCTACGTGGTCTGCGCGGCCCGGCGACCGCTGGTGGTCGGCGCGGAGGTGGTGCGCAACGTCGCCGAGGTGGTCGAGGAGGAGTCCGCCGAGCACGGGATCTGGGCGACCACCGGCAGCTTCCATCCGGACGCGGTGATCGCCGCCGCCTCGCTGCCGCAGCTGCGGCTGATCGACGGCGGCGAGCTGCGGGCGCTGGTCCGGGCGCACCTGGGCGCGGAACTCGGCGGCTGAGCCCGCCACCGGCCCACGCCGCCGCCTGCCCCGTCCGGCCCAGTCGGGCGCGCGCCGGGGCGCGGGGCGGGCCAGGATGGCGGTGAGGGCGCGTATCCGGCCCGTGCGGGCGGACGGCGGCGACTGGGCAGGGCGCCGCCGCCCGCCCGCCTCTGCCAGTTCTCTGGAACTGCTGGAGCGAAAGACCGTCCTGGCAGGGCGTGTCTACCGCGACGCTCAGAACGCCTTCACCGGGGGCGTGGGTACGACAGTTCACGTACGAGTGCAGCACGCGGTCGCGGCCAAGGAGTTCGACAAGGAGAAGGGCACAGAGTTCACCGAGATCACCGAGGGCGACATCCCGGTCAAGATCGCACATGGCCCGGCAGAGGATGGCTGCCGCATGATCTCGGAGGGCCTGCGCGGAGGTCTGGCGGAACGGCGGCCCGGTCCATGTGCCGGAGCTTTCGCCCGGCCGGTGCCTCCGGCGAACCCGTAGCTTCGCGGGCTGTCGGTGGATGACCTGACGCGCCGAGAAGTGGAGCCCCTGAACTCTACTGAACCAGGCCCTCGCGGCTTCCCGGTTGGGAGGCTGCGGGGGCCTCTCTGCGTTAGGGACCTTCGGCCCTCTCGAACGGGACCAAAGTCCAGCGGGCGACCTTGCAGATGATCCGTCAGGTGACTGTGAGTCAGGGCTGGAACTGACCGAGCCAGCACACTCTTGACGGGGTTCACTCGCGGGGGTGACGGTGAAGGCAAGTGCCTGCAACGACCTAGGGTCTGGGGATCAGCGTGTCGCTAGAGTTCGTCGGGATCGACCCCGCCACGGAGAAGGACAAGTGCCCGACCGTCTGGAACGACGACGAGGTGCGGGAGTTCGTACTCCAGGGGTGGAAGGCTGGTGCGGAACTGCTGGCCAAGTGCCTTGATGCCGGGAGCGTCCCGGACGTCGAGGCAGTGATCAGGATGCCCTACCGGATGTGTGCCATCCTCGGGGAGGCTTGCACCCGTGCCGCCGCCTTTGGGACTGCTTCCGTCACGGCGGAAGCGACGCTGAGGGTCTGGAACGATGAGGAAGCGCAAGAGTTCATCTTTCAAGGATGGACGGCTGGCGAGGAATTGCTGGCCAAATGCCTTGAGGCCGGGAGCATCCCGGACTATGAGGCGGTGATCCGTTTGCCGTATCGCATGATGTCAACTATCAGGAAGGCTTGCGAACGTGCCGAGCGTGCCGGAGTTCTCGGAACTGCTGGCTGACTGCCGTAGCTCCGCCGTGCATCTGGAGATGCGCGACAGCTATGGCGTCACCGACGAGGCGGAGAACTTTGCTCTCTTTCTGCGCACCGGCGAGCGGAGGGAGCCGCCGGAATACTGGGACGGCTGGATCGCCCTTGTGGCGGGCGCAGTTGCCAGGGGCGTGACTGTTCGTCGCGCCCGGATCGTCTCCGAGCCGGTTACGGATTACATCCGTTACGAGTATGCGGGAACGCCCGTGAATCTCAAGGCAGGGGAAGAGGTTCGGTGGTTGCCACGGCGTCAGGCTTCGGATATTGCCTTGCCGGGAAATGACTTCTGGCTGTTCGATGACCGGCTGGTGAGGTTCAACCACTTTTCCGGCGACGGGGCTTGGGTGGAGCCCTCGCACACCGATGCGCCCGCCATCGCAAAGCTGTGTGCCGACGCATTCGCGGCCGTCTGGGAACGTGCCATCCCGCACGCTGAGTTCACGGTCTGAATCTGCGATTACCGGACAGTCAGCTCATGTCATCGTCTCCGTCGTCAAGTGCCGTCGCGGCACGCCAAGCGCTTGCCGCTCGTCTGGTCGAGATCCGGAAGGACGCCGGGATCAACGGGCGTGAGCTGTCTGACCGGTGCGGGTGGAACCCCGCCAAGACGAGCCGCATACAGGACGCCAAAACGTCACCCTCGGATGCCGATATTCGGGCATGGTGTGCTGCGTGCGGCGCGGAGGAGAAGGCGGCGGACCTGATTGCCGCATCCCGCGCGGTTGAGTCAATGTACGTCGAGTGGAAGCGACTTCAGCGCACCGGCCTCCGAGTCCTGCAAGAGGAACCGGTGCCGCTGTTCGAGCGGACACGACAGTTCCGGATCTATTCCGCTGATGTGATCCCCGGCCTGTTCCAGACGGAGGCTTACGCGTCGGCGCTGCTGACCGCGATCACGAATTTCCGACGCATCCCGAATGACGTGGCTGATGCCGTTGCCGCGCGGATGGCGCGATCACATGTCATCCATGAGGGCAACCACCGGCTCTCCGTTGTGGTGGAGGAGTGGGTTCTCCGGTCGCGTATTGCCGACGCTGACGCAATGCGTGGCCAACTCGTCTACTTGCTGGAGGTAATGGCGCTTCCGCGCGTAAGTCTGGGCATCATCCCGCTCACAGCGGAGCGTCACATGTGGCCGGTGGAGACCTTCGGCATCTACGACAGCGAGCTAGCCGGGGTTGAGCTGGTGTCGGCACAGGTGACCGTCACGGCACCCAATGAGCTTGCCCTGTACTCGCAAGCGTTCACCGAGCTGCAACGACTCGCGGTCTACGGGGCCAAGGCCCGTGCGCTGGTCACGGCCGCGATAGACGCGCTGGGGTGAGTGACTGCAAGTCTGCGCAACGAAGTTGAGACGGCTTCCGCGTGCTCCCTACGGTCGTGAGCAGTGGGCGGAGTGGCGAGAGGGTCCTTTGGTCGAGGCATCCCGCGTCGCGCTTGCCCGCGCCGTGTCTCAACCGGAGGTGATCGCATGACTTCCCCCGTTCCCCCCCCGCTCTCGCGGACCACCGCGCCCGCCAGCGCGGCCGGACGGCTTCCGCCGCGACCATGGCGGCCATCCGTCACGGGACGGGGCCCGGGCGGGCGCGCGCCTGATGCGCGCAGCCTAGGCCCGCGCAACAGGTCGGTCGAGGCCTGAACAGCTGGGCTGCGCTGATGGTCAGATTGTCTGGACAGTGGCGAATGCCGTTGTCCGGCAGCCGAGTTGGAGCGTAGCTGGCGGGTGCGCCATGGTGGCCCTTCGCCTAAATGAGGAGAAAAAGAGCCATGAAGAAGGTCGTTGCCGGGCTCTGGCGCATCATCCGAGGGCCGATGCAGTGGCGGGTCCTGTGGCTGTGGCACTCGAAGTTCATGGTCGGTGTCACTGGCATCGTCCGGGATCAGGACGGCCGGGTGCTGCTGCTCAAGCACCGGCTGTGGCCCGAGGGGCGGCAGTGGGGGTTGCCGACCGGTTACGCGAACGCGGGGGAGTCCTTCGAGGACACCATCGTTCGGGAGGTCCGGGAGGAGTCCGGGCTCAAGGTGCGGGTCAACGAGCTGGCGCATCTCAAGAGCGGCTACAAGCTGCGGGTTGAGGTGGCGTACGAAGTGGAGTTCATCGGCGGCGAGTTCCGAACGGACTCGTTCGAGATTCTGGAGGCCACATGGTTCTCACCGGACCAGCTCCCCGAGGGAGTGCAGGAGTCGCACCGCGCCCTGATCTTGCGGGAGCGTTAGGGCAGTCGCTCACCCCCTCCTCCCTGGGGCCGAACGAGCACCTGGAGGGTGCCGCGGCGGAGCGGGTGGAGTTGGAGGAGCGGCTGGCGGTACGGCGCGCGACGGTCGCCCTGGGCAGCGCCCACCCGGAGGTGACGTTCTCCCTGCTGCACTGGGTCATCGGCACGTGGGCCAACGACGCGGCCCGGGAGGTGTTCCAACTCGGTGCGACCCTGCTTGCGGGCCGGTACCAGCGGGCCGGGCTTCACCAGTTGCTTCCCATTGACCGGGTGTGGGTCGGCATACGCTCGACCCGCCCCGACTCGTTCGGGGGGTTCCACCACCCGGACCAGGGCTACCGGCACCTTCAGCTGGCGTCGATGATCACTCGGTACGGGCGGCTCGTTGATCCCGCCGTGGTGTCGCCGGAGCTGGTAGCGCTGGACTTGCTGCGGTCGTACGCCCATGACTGCCTGCACTTCGGATCGTTCCGTGAGTACCGGTTGCAGCAGGGCACGGTGATCCGTAGCCGCTACGGGATCAACCGGCGGGACGATGCGGGCCGGACGTACTCCGCCCCCGATCAGCCGGGCTCCCTGGCCACCCGGAACATCGGCATCGTCATGGAGGGGGCCACCGACCGGGAGGCCCGGAGCGTGGCGCGGGAGGTGGCCGCGCGGCTCGGCTTGGCGGAGCCTGCGGCCCCGCTGGACCGGCTTGCCTTCCAGGACACCACGGGACGGCTGGGGCCTGCCGACTTCACCGGCCTGCCGGACCGCAGCGACGCCGGGGGAGCGGCCCGGTATCAGTGGGCCATGGCGGGGTACGAACGCGGCGTAGGCGGCCGGTACGCCCGGTTCCTGACCGAGACGGGCGGGGAGCACGCTGAGGTGCTGCACGGGCTGATCGTGGCCGCGATGATCGCGGGTGACGTCCGGGCGCTGCTGGCGTGGTTGGACGAGCGCCACGGCCGGGGCGCGTTCCGGCGGATCTTTCGCTCACCGGTCTACACCGGGCCGGACCCCGGCGAGTAGGGCCGTGGCGTCTCCTGGGTGAGGGGTGAGGGTGAGCCGTCGCGTCCCCTGCCCGCAGTAGCCCGCCGTGCCGACGCTCTGACCAGGCCCCATGCTGGGCCTGAGCCGGATCGCCGGGACGAGAGCAGGTAACCTGAAGGTGAACCCGTCAATCGTTGTAGCGTCCGGGGCCTTCGTGATGACCCTGCTGGGCGGGCTGGTCGCGGGCAGGGTCGGCGACAAGCGGCACCTGGTGCTGGGCCTGGCCGCCGGGCTGATGCTCGGGGTGGTCGGGTTCGACCTGCTGCCGGAGGCGCTGGACGCGGCCTCCGGCAAGCTGTTCGGGGTGGACCACGCGCTGCTGATGTTCGTCCTGGGCTTCCTGGTGCTGCACGTGGTGGAGCGTTCGGTGGCGATCCACCGGGCGCACGAGTCCGAGTACGCCGTGCACCACCACGGCCACCGGGCGGTCCCCGCCGTCGGCGGGGTGGCCCCGCCGGGCGGCAGCCATGTGCACGGCCGCAGCGAGAACCTGGGCCTGGCGGCGGCCTCCGCACTGTGCCTGCACAGCGTCATGGACGGCTTCGCCATCGGCGCGGCCTTCCAGGTGGCCGACAGCTTCGGCGCGGTCGTCGCCGTCGCGGTGATCGCCCACGACTTCGCCGACGGCTTCAACACCTACACGATCACCCGGCTGTACGGGAACGACCGCCGACGCGCGCTGGTCCTGCTGCTGTGCGACGCGGTCGCCCCGGTCCTCGGCGCCGGGATCACGCTGCTGTTCAGCATCCCGGAGCAGATCGTCGGCCTCTACCTGGGGTTCTTCGCGGGCTTCCTGATGTACCTGGCCACCTCGGACATCCTGCCCGAGGCACACAGCCCGCACCCCTCGCGGTCGACGCTGCTGTGCACGGTGCTGGGCACCGGCTTCATGTGGCTGGTGATCGGCCTGGCCAGCTGAGCCGGGCCGGTGCCCGGCGGCTCAGCCCTGGGCGGTCGCGGCCCGGTAGACGGCGGCGATCCCCGGGCCGAAGTACGGGCTGTAGGAGATGTCGTCGGTGGCGCCGCCCGCCTGGTAGCCGCCGATCACCCCCACCGCCGTGCCGGGGCCGGAGCCGGTGGCGTCCACGCCGGTCAGCAGCGGGCTGCCGCTGGTGCCCCGCGGCATCCCCGGGCAGTCGAACTCCAGCTGGCTGCCGCCGTGGCGGCGCAGCCGGTTCCGGCAGTACACCGGGCGCCGGGTGTGCCAGGGGTAGCCCACCGAGACCACCCGGGTCCGGCTCGGCAGCCGGCCGAAGCCGACGTGCTCGGCGCCGACGGCGTCCTGCACCCGGTCCGTGCCGTCCAGCGGCACGGTGGTCAGGAAGGCCACGTCGTAGTCCGGGTCGCCGTCGCGCGACCAGCGGGAGTCGACCACCGCCCGGCGCACCCGCCAGCGGCCGTACGGGGTCCGGCCGGAGACGTAGCCGGGGACGAACATCAGGTCGCTGTCCGCCTTGCCGCTGCCCGGGGCGACCGTGCAGTGGGCGGCGGTCAGCACCAGGTCGCGGCCGGGGCTGTCGACCACGGCGGCGGTGCAGAACTCGCCGTTCAGCGAGCCGTCGGGGCTGTCGAACAGCGCGCCGACCCGGGGCGTGCCGTCGAACACGGTGGACCGGGGGAGTCGCGGTACGGCGTCGGAGGGCGCCGCGGTGGCCGCGGCCCCGGCGCCGAGCAGGCAGGCGACGACGGCCACCGGGCGCAGACGGCGCGTCAGCGAAGGGAGCGTCATATGACTGGATCCTTGGCGAGCTTCTGGAGCGTCGCCACCGGTCGGGGCATGCGGGTGACGGGCCGCCCGGAGCCGCTCAGGCGCTGCGCACCGACGGCTGCGCGGTGGGGTGCGGCGGGTGGTGGCCGTGGCCGTGGTCGGGGTGGGTGTGCTCGTAGGCGGAGTCCACCGCCCGCAGCAGCCGCAGCAGCTCGGTGCGCTGCTGCGGGCTGATCGCGCCGAAGTACTCCCCGGCGACCTCCTGCCGGACCCGGCCGATCTGCTCCAGCATGGCGTCGCCCGCCTCGGTCAGCCGCAGCAGGATCGCCCGGCGGTCCTCCGGGTCCTGGGTGCGGGCGACCAGTCCGGCGGCCTCCAGCGCGTCCACCACCGTGGTCACCGAGCGCGGCGCGATGTGCAGCCGCTCGGCGAGCTGGTTGAGCCGGATCATGCCGCTGCCGTGCCGGGCCCCGCGCGCGAGGACGTCCAGCGCGCGGCCCTGGGAGGGCGTGATCCCGTAGGGGGAGAGCCGGTTGAAGGTGTCCCGGCGCATCCGCTTGCCGGCGCGCATGACCGCGTCCGCCAACTCCACCTCGTCCAGCACCTCGGCGGGGAGGTCGGGGGGATCGGCGGTCACGGGTGGCTCCTGGCTTGGTGGGAACACCAGGATATCGGGCCTGGACCAGGAGCCGGAGGGCTCTGCACCGGTTGGCCCCCAAAAAATAAAGAGCTTGGCTCATATTTTCCGTTAGGCTGGCCTAAGTCAACAGCTTGCCATCGTCGTCGCACCGCGTCCAGGAGGACACCATGCCCCGCTCCGAAGCCCGGGTCGCCACCGAGCGCCCGCACCGCTACGCCAAGCAGCTCGCCGCCCACCTCGGCCGCAAGGTCGAGAGCAGCTGGGACGAGGAGACCGGCCGTGGCGCCCTGACCTTCAAGGCGGGCAGCGCCACCCTCGCCGCCGAGCCCGGGGCGCTGCTGCTCGCCGTCGAGGGCGAGGCCGAGGACCTCGACCGCCTGGAGGACGTCGTCGGCCGTCACCTGGTGCGGTTCGGCACCAAGGACGAACTGGTGGCCGAGTGGCACCGCGACAACGGCACGCCCGGCAGCGTGCAGCGCAACCAGGCCGAGGACGCCGAGGGCGGAGTCACCGCAGGTTGAGCTTGAAGCCCAGGTGGGAGGCGGTGAAGCCGAGCCGCTCGTAGAAGCGGTGGGCGTCGGTCCGGCTCGCGTCCGAGGTGAGCTGGACCAGGTCGGCGCCCAGCCGCCGGGCCTCCTCGACCGCGTGCGTGACCAGCGCCGTGCCCAGACCGCTGCCCCGCTCGGCGGAGCCGACCCGGACCGCCTCGATCAGCGCCCGGGTCGAGCCCTGCCGGGCCAGGCCCGGGATCAGCGTCAGCTGGAGCGTGCCGACGACCTGGCCGTCGCGCTCCGCGACCAGCAGGTGCTGGCCGGGATCGGCGGCGATCCGGGCGTAGGCCGCCCGGTACGGCGCCAGGTCCTCGGGGGACTCGCGGAGCGCGCCGAGCGGATCGTCCGCGAGCAGGGCGACGATCGCGGGCAGGTCCT
Organism: Streptacidiphilus sp. P02-A3a; assembly: GCF_014084105.1. GTDB lineage: Bacteria > Actinomycetota > Actinomycetes > Streptomycetales > Streptomycetaceae > Streptacidiphilus. The sequence continues at coordinate 1,544,303 of NZ_CP048289.1, forward strand.
CGGCGGCCGCGGTCCGGAAGCTGTGATCACTCATGATCGCCAGCATAGGACCGGGCCGCAGCCGTCCGGGAGCCCGCGGGCCCGGCCGGGGTCAGGCCGGGAGCTGGGCCTCGATCGCGGTCACGATCTCGGCCGCCTCCGGCTCGGTGCGCGGGCGGAAGCGGCCCGCGACCGTGCCCTCGGGGGAGATCAGGAACTTCTCGAAGTTCCACTGCACGTCGCCCGCCTCGCCCGCCGCGTCCGCGACCTGGGTCAGCTCGGCGTACAGCGGGTGCCGCTCGGCGCCGTTCACGTCGGTCTTCTCCAGCAGCGGGAAGCTGACGCCGTAGGTGGTCGAGCAGAAGGTCTGGATCTCCTCCGCGCTGCCCGGCTCCTGCCCGGCGAACTGGTTGCTGGGCACGCCGAGCACGGTGAAGCCGCGCTCGCCGAACTGCTGCTGGAGCCGCTCCAGCCCGGTGTACTGCGGGGTCAGGCCGCACTTGGAGGCGACGTTGACCACCAGCACCGCCTTGCCCTTGTAGGCGTCCAGCGTGGTCGCTTCGCCGGTGAGGGTGCGCAGCGGGATGTCGTACAGGCTCATCGAGGGGACCTCCGTGGTGGGACAGCGGTTGGCAGGCGGTTGAGTGCCACGCACAACACTGCCCCATCAAGGCTTCTTCCCGTGGAACGGGAGACGACCCGCGGCCGCCGCCGCGTCGCCTGTCGGAGCCGGGCGATACGGTGCAGCCACGAAGCGGTGCGGCCACAGACCACCCGCGGCGGTCCGCAGGAAGGGGGCAGTCATGACGGCAGGGCCACGGGCGGCGGACCCGTCCGCTCCGAAGATCCAACTCGCGGTCGTGGAAGGCGTGCTGGAGCGGATCACCTACGCCAACGAGGAGACCGGCTACACCGTCGCCCGGGTCGACACCGGGCGCGGCGCCAACGACCTGCTCACCGTCGTCGGCGCGCTGCTCGGCGCGCAGCCCGGCGAGAGCCTGCGGCTGGAGGGGCGCTGGGGCAGCCACCCCCAGTACGGCAAGCAGTTCACCGTCGAGAACTACACCACCGTGCTCCCGGCCACGGTCCAGGGCATCCGCCGCTACCTGGGCTCGGGGCTGATCAAGGGCATCGGCCCGCGGCTGGCCGACCGGATCGTCGAGCACTTCGGCACCGAGACGCTGGAGGTCATCGAGCGGGAGCCGGGGCGGCTGATCGAGGTGCCCAAGCTGGGGCCGAAGCGGACCAAGCTGATCGCCGCCGCCTGGGAGGAGCAGAAGGCGATCAAGGAGGTGATGATCTTCCTCCAGAGCGTCGGGGTCTCCACCTCGCTCGCGGTCCGGATCTACAAGAACTACGGCGACGCGTCGATCTCGGTGGTCAGGAACGAGCCCTACCGGCTGGCCGCCGACGTCTGGGGCATCGGCTTCCTCACCGCCGACCGGATCGCCCAGGCGGTCGGCATACCGCACGACAGCCCGCAGCGGGTGAAGGCCGGGCTCCAGTACGCCCTCTCGCAGAGCGCGGACCAGGGCCACTGCTTCCTGCCCGAGGAGAAGCTGATCTCCGAGGCGGTGAAGCTGCTGGCGGTCGACATCGGCCTGGTCATCGAGTGCCTGGCCGAGCTGGTCGCGGAGGAGGGCGTGGTCCGCGAGGAACTGCCCGCCGAGCACGGCGCGACCGGTGACGACACCGTCGGCGAGCGGGTCACCGCCGTCTACCTGGTGCCGTTCCACCGCGCCGAGATCTCGCTGGCCGGGCAGCTGCTGCGGCTGCTGCGCAGCCCGGAGGACCGGCTCGGATCCTTCGCCGGTATCGACTGGGGCAAGGCGCTGACCTGGCTGCGCGGCCGGACCGGGGCCGACCTCGCGCCCGAGCAGGAGCAGTCGGTGCGGCTCGCGCTCACCCAGCGGGTCGCGGTGCTGACCGGCGGCCCCGGCTGCGGCAAGTCCTTCACCGTCCGCTCCATCGTCACCCTGGCCCAGGCCCGCAAGGCGAAGGTCGTGCTGGCCGCCCCCACCGGCCGCGCCGCCAAGCGGCTGGCCGAGCTCACCGGCTGCGACGCGTCCACCGTGCACCGGCTGCTGGAGCTCAAGCCCGGCGGCGACGCGGCCTACGACCGGGACCGGCCGCTGGACGCCGACCTGGTGGTGGTCGACGAGGCCTCGATGCTGGACCTGCTGCTCGCCAACAAGCTGGCCAAGGCCGTCCCCCCGGGCGCGCACCTGCTGCTGGTCGGGGACGTCGACCAGCTGCCCTCGGTCGGCGCCGGGGAGGTGCTGCGCGACCTGCTCGCCCCCGGCAGCCCGATCCCCGCCGTCCGGCTGACCCGGATCTTCCGGCAGGCGGCCCAGTCCGGGGTGGTCACCAACGCCCACCGGATCAACGAGGGGGTGCCGCCGATCACCGACGGCATGGCCGACTTCTTCCTCTTCCCGCAGGAGGACGCCGAGCTCGCCGCCGGGCTCACGGTGGACGTCGTGGCCCGCCGGATCCCGGCCAGGTTCGGCCTCGACCCGCGTCGGGACGTCCAGGTGCTGGCGCCGATGCACCGGGGCCCGGCCGGGGCGGGCAACCTGAACACGCTGCTCCAGGCCGCGGTCACGCCGTCGCGGCCGGACACGCCGGAGCGGCGCTTCGGCGGCCGGACCTTCCGGGTCGGCGACAAGGTCACCCAGATCCGCAACAACTACGACAAGGGGGCGAACGGCGTCTTCAACGGCACCGTCGGCGTGGTCACCGGGCTCAACCTGGAGGAGCAGCGGCTCACCGTGCTCACCGACGAGGACGAGGAGGTCCCCTACGACTTCGACGAGCTGGACGAGTTGGCGCATGCCTACGCGGTGACCATCCACCGCTCGCAGGGCAGCGAGTACCCCTGTGTGGTGATCCCTGTCACTACCAGCGCCTGGATGATGCTCCAGCGGAACCTGCTGTACACGGCTGTCACCCGAGCCAAGAAGATCGTCGTACTGGTTGGTTCGCGGCGCGCCCTGGCCCAGGCGGTACGGGCTGTTTCCGCAGGTCGCCGCCACACCGCCCTGGACCACCGACTGCGCTCCGGCCGAATCGGTTGATCTTCCCAACCTTCGCCCGTTGTCAGGAAGTGAAGGGTCCGGGCCGCCTGTTTTGTAGGTCCCATCCCTTTTGGGTCACCCTGACTACCCCTATGTCGCTCGAATGGGCGATGGTAGTACTAAGTCAGGGCACCCCTTGAAGAGGTTCATTTCGCTGGTGAGGGAAGACGTGAGCGACAACTCTGTAGTACTCGGCTACCAGGGCAACGAGTACGAGTACCCGGTGGTCGACGCCACCGTCGGCAACGCGGGCTTCGACATCTCGAAGCTGCTGAGCCAGACCGGCCTGACCACACTGGACAACGGCTTCGGCAACACCGCGGCCTGTAAGTCCGCCATCACCTACATCGACGGCGACCAGGGCATCCTGCGCTACCGCGGCTACCCCATCGAGCAGCTGGCCGAGCGCGGCACCTTCCTGGAGACCGCGTACCTGCTGATCAACGGGGAACTCCCGAACGCCGACCAGCTGTCCGGGTTCCAGCACGACATCTCGCAGCACACCCTGCTGCACGAGGACGTCAAACGCTTCTACCAGGGCTTCCCGCGCGACGCCCACCCGATGGCCATGCTCTCCTCGGTGGTCAGCGCGCTGTCCACGTTCTACCAGGACAGCCACAACCCGTTCGACCCGGAGCAGCGCTACCTCTCCGCGGTCCGGCTGCTGGCCAAGCTGCCGACCATAGCGGCCTACGCCTTCAAGAAGTCGCAGGGCCACCCCTTCGTCTACCCGCGCAACGACCTCGGCTACGTCGAGAACTTCCTGCGGATGACCTTCGCCGTCCCGGCGGAGGAGTTCGAGCTGAACCCGGTCGTGGTCAACGCGCTGGAGAAGCTGCTGATCCTGCACGCGGACCACGAGCAGAACTGCTCCACCTCCACCGTGCGGCTGGTCGGCTCCTCGCAGGCCAACCTGTTCGCGTCGATCTCGGCCGGCATCAACGCGCTCTGGGGCCCGCTGCACGGCGGGGCGAACCAGGCCGTGCTGGAGATGCTGACGAAGATCAAGAACGACGGCGGCGACGTGGACGCCTTCATCCGCAAGGTGAAGAACCGCGAGGACGGCGTGAAGCTGATGGGCTTCGGGCACCGCGTCTACAAGAGCTTCGACCCGCGCGCGCAGATCATCAAGGGCGCCGCCCACGACGTCCTGGCCCAGCTGGGCAAGGCCGACGAGCTGCTGGACATCGCGCTCAAGCTGGAGGAGCACGCGCTCACCGACGACTACTTCATCTCCCGCAAGCTGTACCCCAACGTGGACTTCTACACCGGCCTGATCTACCGCGCCATGGGCTTCCCGACCAGCATGTTCACCGTGCTGTTCGCGCTCGGCCGGCTGCCCGGCTGGATCGCCCACTGGCAGGAGATGATCGTCGACCCGAGCAACAAGATCGGCCGCCCGCGGCAGATCTACACCGGCGTCGAGATCCGCGACTTCGTCGCCATCGAGGCCCGCTGACCGGTCGCTGACCGCCTGCTGACCGCCTGCTGACCTGCGACGAGGGGCCCGGCCGTAACCACGGCCGGGCCCCTCGTCGTGCTCCTGAAGCCGGTACGCACGGCGCCCGGTACGCCAGGGGAGGCCGCTCAACCCACCCCGTCGTACACGTGCGCCGTGCGTCGTCGGCCGTCCAGCGACGGCGGCCGACTGTGGAGTCCGCCGGAACTCCAGCCGGGGGTCGGGCGGCTGACCGCCCATTCACCCAGCACACGTGTTGTAACACGTCGACGGGGCCGCAAGGTTACGGCTGGCCCATGTGACTCTCCTCTCACACCGCTGCGTGCGACCGCGCACACACCCCGTGCTCGACCCCGGAAAGCCCATATGCCGTTGTCAGAAGCGTGCGGAGGCCGTTCCGGCCGCCTTCGCGGCCGGTTCGGGATGGTAAGAATCAGCGCATCGGAGCGAACGGGCCGATATCGGTAGGAACGTCGTCGTAACCGGTGAAGGCGGGGACACCGGGGACGTCAACGGCCGGGCACCGCTGGGGCGCTGAGCGCCCCTCCGCTCAGCCCTGGGCGCGGAAGCCGCGCAGCCGCAGGCTGTTGCTGACCACGAACACCGAGGAGAAGGCCATCGCCGCGCCCGCGATCATCGGGTTCAGCAGCCCGAAGGCCGCCAGCGGCAGCGCCGCCACGTTGTAGCCGAAGGCCCAGAACAGGTTGCCCTTGATCGTGCCCAGGGTGCGCCGGGACAGCCGGATCGCGTCCGCCGCCGCCAGCAGGTCGCCCCGGACCAGGGTCAGGTCGGCCGCCTCCATCGCCGCGTCGGTGCCGGTGCCCATGGCCAGGCCCAGGTCGGCCTGGGCCAGCGCGGCGGCGTCGTTGACCCCGTCGCCGACCATGGCGACCGTCCGGCCCTCGCCCTGGAGCCGCCGGATCACCGCGGCCTTGTCCTCCGGCAGCACCTCCGCCACCACCTGCTCCGGGTCGATGCCGACCTCGGCCGCGACGCTCAGCGCGACCGCGCGGTTGTCGCCGGTCAGCAGCACCGGGGTCAGGCCCAGGCCGCGCAGCCGGGCGATCGCCTCGGCGCTGCTCGGCTTGACCGCGTCGGCGACCTCCAGCACCGCCCGGGCGGCGCCGTCCCAGCCCACCGCGACCGCCGTGCGCCCGGCCGCCTCCGCGGCCGCCTTGGCGGCCGCCAGCGGCGCCGGCAGGTGCTGCGCCCAGTCGGCCAGGAACTGCTCGCGACCGGCGACCACCGCGTGCCCCTCCACCACGCCCTGGACGCCGCGTCCGGGCACGTTCTGGAAGTCGCTGACGGCGGGGAGCTCCCCGGCCTGCGCGGCCGCCTCGGCCACCGCCCGGCCGATCGGGTGCTCCGAGGCGTGTTCCAGCGCCCCGGCCAGCCGCAGCGCCTCGGCCTCGGTGGTGCCCGCCGCCGGGTGCACCGCCAGCAGGGTCATCCGGCCGGTGGTGACCGTGCCGGTCTTGTCCAGCACGACGGTGTCCACCGCGCGGGTGGACTCCAGCACCTCCGGGCCCTTGATCAGGATGCCCAGCTGGGCGCCGCGCCCGGTGCCGACCATCAGCGCGGTCGGCGTGGCCAGGCCCAGCGCGCACGGGCAGGCGATGATCAGCACCGCCACGGCCGCGGTGAACGCCTCGGTGGCGCTGCCGCTGACGGCCAGCCAGGCCACCAGCGTGACCAGGGCGATGACCAGCACCGCGGGCACGAAGACGGCGGAGATCCGGTCGGCCAGCCGCTGCGCCGCCGCCTTGCCGTTCTGCGCGTCCTCGACCAGCTTGGCCATCCGTGCGAGCTGGGTGTCGGCGCCGACCCGGGTGGCCTCGACCACCAGCCGTCCGCCGGAGTTGACGGTGGCCCCGGTGACGCTGTCGCCGGGGGCGGCCTCGGTGGGCACCGACTCGCCGGTGAGCAGCGAGGTGTCCACCGCCGAGCTGCCCTCGACCACGATCCCGTCGGTGGCGATCTTCTCGCCGGGCCGGACCACGAAGCGGTCGCCGACGACCAGCTCGGCCACCGGCAGCCGTACCTCGCGCCCGTCGCGGAGCACGGTGGCGTCCTTGGCGCCCAGCGACAGCAGGGCGTGCAGGGCGGCCCCGGCCCGCCGCTTGGCGCGGGCCTCCAGGTAGCGCCCGAGCAGGATGAACGCGGTGACCCCGGCGGCGGTCTCCAGGTAGAGCGTGCCCGAGGCGTCGGTGCCGGACAGGCTGAGGCTGAAGCCGTGGGTCATCCCCGGCATGCCCGCGGTGCCGAGGAACAGCGCCCAGGTGGACCAGCCGAAGGCTGCCAGGGTGCCGATGGACACCAGCGTGTCCATGGTCGCCGCGCCGTGCCTGAGGTTGGTCCAGGCGGCCCGGTGGAACGGCCAGCCGCCGTAGGCGACGGCCGGGCCGGTGAGTGCGAAGGACAGCCACTGCCAGTCGCGGAACTGGAACGCGGGCACCATCGCCAGCACGATCACCGGCACCGCCAGCGCGGCGGTGACCAGCAGCCGCTGGCGCAGCGCGGTCAGCTCCGGGTCGGCGGGTTCGGCGGCGCCGGACTCCCGCGGCTCGGGGGTCCGCGGCCGGGGCGGTTCGGCGGTGTAGCCGGTCCGCTCGACGGTGGCGATCAGCTCGTCGACGCCGACCCCCGGCGCGTGGCTGACCAGCGCCTTCGCGGTGGCGTAGTTGACGGTGGCCTCGACCCCGTCCATCCGGTTGAGCTTCTTCTCGATCCGGGCGGCGCAGGAGGCGCAGGTCATTCCGCCGATCGCCAGCTCCACCCGGTCGCGCGGTGGTGCGGTGGCGGCGGCCTCCGTGGTCCCGGTACCCGGGGTTGCGGTGCTCATGATCCTGCGCCCTCCTTCGTCATCCAGCGTGCTCCAGGCGGCCCGGCGGCGCTCAGGCCCGGCCGACCAGTTGGTATCCGGCCTCGTCGACGGCCGCGCGCACGGCGGCGTCGTCCAGCGGCGTCTCGGAGGAGACGGTGACCGTGCCCGCCTTGGCGTCCGCGCTGACCCCGGTGACCCCGGGCAGCGCGCCCAGCTCCTCGCTCACCGACTTCTCGCAGTGGCCGCAGCTCATGCCGGAGACGGTGAATACGGCAGTGGACATGTGTTCCTCCAGATGATCCAGGTGTTCGGTGCTGATGCGGTGGTGTCTCGGATCGCGCCGCTTCGGTAACAGGAACACCATACCCCTGGGGGGTATTCCCGAGCAGGGGGAGGCGGTGTTCCGGTCGGCTGGGCCGATACGGGAGCCGAAGCAGAGAGTAGCCAGCCGTGGGCGCTTTGCCCGCTCTCGCCGGTTTGCGCCCCGGCGGGCGTGTTGTCCCGAACGGTGGCCGCCGATCGGGCCCGGACAGCGCGAAGCCCGCCCGGTGCGGGACCGGGCGGGCTTTCGGGCGGTGGCGCGGATCGCTCAGAGCGGCAGCAGGTCGGGCCGCTTCGCCTCGACGTGGTCGCCCGAGGACTCCCCGCGCAGCCGTCGGCCGACCCAGGGCAGCAGGTACTCGCGGGCCCACTGCAGGTTCTCCCGGCGCAGCTCGGCCGGGGTGTGCCCGGGCTGCGGCGGCCAGGGCGCGTCCGGGTCGTCCACGGTCAGCCCCAGCGCCCGCCCGGCCAGCAGCGCCACCCGCTGGTGGCCCTCCGCGGAGAGGTGCAGCCGGTCCTCGCTCCAGGCCCGGCGGTCGCGGACCGCGCGCAGCGCCCAGATGTCGACCACGGCCAGGTCGTTGCGGTCGGCGATGGCCCGCAGGTGGGAGTTGTAGGTGGCGATCTTGCCGCGCAGGTGGCGCAGGACCGGGGTGTCCCGGGTGTCGAAGCCGGTGCAGACCAGGATCGTGCCGGCGGACTCGCGCAGCCGTACCGCCGCCGCCTCGAACCGCTCGGCGACCTCGTCCGGGTCGCTGCCGGGGCGCAGGATGTCGTTGCCGCCCGCGCAGAAGCTGACCAGGTCCGGCTGTAGCTCCTGGACCCGGGAGACCTGCTCGGCGACCACCTGGTCGAGCAGTCGGCCGCGCACCGCGAGGTTCGCGTAGCGGAAGTCGTACCGGCCGCCCTCGGTCCGCGGGCGGCGCTCGGCGAGCAGCCGGGCCAGCCGGTCGGCCCAGCCGGTGAAGCCGCCACCGGGGTCGGGGTCGTTCAGGCCTTCGGTGAAACTGTCCCCGAGGGCGACGTAGGAGGTCGGATCGGCGGTGTGCGGCGGCTGCTCGGGCATGGGAAAAATACTTCATGATGTGAAGTGACCTACGCCACCGTAGGTAGCCCTTGACCGGGGTGAGATGCCCCACGCGCGCTCGGGGAATACGTCAGGCGGTGCCCGAGCGGTGCGGCGGCGGGGGCGCGACGGGCCGGTCAGCGTCCGGGGGCGGGCCGGGGCGGGCGCCAGACGGGCGGCTGCGGCCCGGTGCGGTGGCCCGCCCGGCGGGCGCCGCGGATCAGCAGCCGCAGCCAGAGCAGGCCCAGCGCGGCCACGATCACCAGTCCGGAGGTGGAGAGCACGGCGAACAGCTCCACCTGGTGCTCGCTGGGGTGCGGCAGGTAGCCGAGGTCGAAGAAGGACTGGCGGACGCTGCGCTCGGTGATCTTGGCGACGATCCAGGCGGCGATGCCGTGCGTGCTGTCCCACAGCGCGTGCAGCGCGGACACGCCGAGGTAGGTGAGGATCACCGGGCCGTTGATCACGAAGCGGTTGTTCCGGCGCTCGCGGAAGAGCACCCCGCCCAGGATCGCCGTCCACAGCCCGTGGCCGACCGGGGCCAGCACCCCGCGCAGGATCTCGGTGGAGACCAGGTCCCGCAGCGACAGGCCCTGCTCGGTGAGGACCGCGTTGAAGGCGTACCCGGCCGACTCGAAGGCGGCGAAGCCGAAGCCGACGGTCGCGCCCAGCACCAGGCCGTGCCGCAGTCCGGAGGCCGGGATCCGCCGGGTGAGCAGGATCAGCGCCCCGGCCTTCACCGCCTCCTCGATCAGCCCGACCCCGACGTAGATCCACACCGAGCTGGACAGCAGGTAGTACTCCAGCAGCGAGGCGCCGAGCACGCCGATGATCCCGCCCACCGCGAAGCAGGTGACGATCCGGTCGGTGCCGAGGTCCGCGCCGTAGCGCTCGTGGGCCCAGACCACGAAGCTGGCGGGCACCAGGAAGCTGCCCAGCAGCACGATCGTGGGCAGCAGGTTGCTGTTGCCGGTCCAGTAGGTCACCAGCACCGTGGCCAGCCACAGGGACAGCCCGCTGAAGAACCAGGTGGCCCAGTAGCGGGTGCGCGCCGGTCGCGCGGTGGCCGGGGCGGGCGCGGGCGGCAGCGGCGGCTCGGGCGTGCCTGCGGTGGACATCGTCGCCACTATGGCATGGCCGTGGGTCACTATGGGGGTTATCGGCGAAAGGTGATGCTGTGTCGCATATATGGTTCTTCGGCTAGATTCGGAATGTGGAGCAGCGGCCGGCCGAGGAGCAGGAGACCGGGTACGCCGCGCTCGCCCCCTCCACCTCGCTGCGGCTGCGTGACGACGCCGCGCTGCTGCGGGCCCCGTTCCGGGTGCGGGTGCTGACCCCGCTGGCGGCGATGCTGCTGGTCGGCTTCTTCGACCTGCTCTCCGGCCCGGACACCTACCTGGCCTCGCTGATGTCGGTGGTGCCGCCGCTGGCCGCGCTCACCCTGTACCCGCTGGAGCTGGTCGGTGTCAGCGTCGTCGGCATGGCGCTGCTGGTCCTGCTCAGCCGCTACGACGGCCTGGACGCGGCGCCGGACCAGCGGCTCTTCTACGGCACGCTGATCGCCTACGCGGCGCTGACCGTGGCCGGTGCGGTCATCTCCCAGCTGCGGGTGGACCGGACCCGGCACATGGTCGCGGTCAGCACCGTCGCCGAGGCCGCGCAGCTGGCGCTGCTGCGGCCACCCGGTCCGCATGTCGGCGGGATCCGGCTGGCCGCCCGCTACGTCTCGGCCGCCGACTCGGCGCAGATCGGCGGCGACCTCTACGCGGTGCTCGACACCCCGTTCGGAGTACGGGCGATCATCGGGGACGTCCGGGGGAAGGGCCTGGGCGCGGTCCGGGCCGCCTCGGTGGTGCTGGGAGCCTTCCGGGAGGCGGCCTACGACGAGCCGGAGCTGGTCGGGGTGGCCCGGAGACTGGAGACCAGCGTGCGGCGGCACGTGCCGTCGGGGGAGTTCACCACGGCGCTGCTGGTCGGCTTCGGCACCCCGGGCCGGGTCGAGCTGTTGCACCTGGGGCATGTCGCGCCGCTGCGGATCTCGCCGGACGGCACGCTGCTGGTCCTGGAGCCGCCGGACCCGTGGGTGCCGCTGGGGCTGGACGAGATGGCCACGGGCGCCCCCGAGCCGTGGAGCGTGCCCTTCGGCCCGGGGGACGTGCTGCTGCTGTGCACCGACGGGGTGGTGGAGGCCCGGGGGCTGACCGACGGCCTGTTCTACCCGCTGCTGGAGCGCGCGCCGGAGCTGGTCGCGGGCTGCGGCGGCGAGCTGGAGGCGGCGGTGGCCCGGGTCTACGCGGACCTGCTGCGGCACACCGGCGGCGAACTGCGGGACGACGCGGTGCTGCTGCTGTTGGCGCGGGACAGCGGGGAGCCGGAGCCGGGCGACGGCGGACTCCCGGCGGCCGAGCTCTGACCCGGCGTCATCCGCCCGTCCCCGGCTTCACCCGTTCGGCTCAATCGGCGCGCGGTCGGCGCCGCGCCGCCGCAGGCTGGGGCCACCGGCCACGGACGTCGGCACCCTCAGGGAGGGACCATGTTTCAGATCATCTGGATCGTCATCGTCGGTGCGATCCTGGGCTTTCTGGCCAAGCTGCTGCTGCCGGGCAAGCAGAGCATCCCGATCTGGCTGACCGTGCTGTGCGGCATGGTCGGGGCGCTGCTGGGCAACTTCCTGGCGTCCGCGATCGGCGTCAGGCACACCAGCGGCATCGACTGGATCCGGCACCTGCTGCAACTCGTCGGCGCGCTGGTGGTGGTGGCCGCCGGGGCGTCGTTCTATCCGCAGGTCAAGTCGCGCAGGTAGCCCGGGCGGGCGGCGCCGCCGCCCCGGTCGGTCCACGGCGCCTCGTCTAAGCTGGCGCGATGCCAGCCCTGGGACCGATATCAGCCGCCGCCCGCCGACCGCGGGGCGCGCCGCGCGCCCCGAACGGCCCCCTGCCACGCGCCGTCTGGCTGGGCGGGACGCTGCTGCTGACGGTCGGTGCGCTGCCGGTGGTGGTCGCGCTGGCGCCCGCCGGCGGGGCCGCGCCCGGCGCCGCCCTGGGCGGGCTGCTGTTCCTCGGCTCGACCGTGCACGTCGCCGGGACCGGGTGGTTCTACTGCGTCCCGGAGATGCGGCGGCACATGGGCACCCGGCGGGCGCGCTACGTCACCGCGCCGCTGGCGCTGGTCGCCGGTACCGCCGTGCTCGCCGCGATCGTCCCGCAGCGGCCGTTCGAACTGCTGCTGCTCGCGTTCTTCGGCTGGCAGTTCTCGCACTTCCAGCGGCAGAACCTGAGCCTGGCGGCGCTGGCCTCCACCGCGTACGGCAGCGGTTCGCTGCGCGCGGGCGAGCGCCGCGCGGTGGTCTGCGCCGGGATCGCGGGCATCGCCGGACTGCTCAGCCACCCGTCGCTGCTGCGGCTGGCCGACGTACCGAGCCTGGACCCGGTGTTCCCGCTGGCGGCGGCCGGGTACGCGCTGGCCGTCGGCAACGGGGTGGTGCAGCTGCTGCGGCGCGCCCCGGAGCACCGGCGGCCCGCCGCCGCCGGGCTGTACCTGATGACGCTGCTGTTCTTCCTGCCGGTCTTCCTGTTCCAGTCGCCCTATGCCGCGGTGGCCGTGCTCACCCTCGCCCACGGCTTCCAGTACCTGCTGATGCTGGCGCTGGTCGCCGGTGGCGGGCCGCGACCGGGGCGGCCGGTCTCGCTGGCCGTGCTGCTCGGCGTCGGCCTGACCCTGGGCCTGGCGCTGGACGGGGCCTCGCACCTGGGCGGCGGCGGCGCGCCCGCCCGTGCCGTCTACGGCGCCTACCTGGGCGCGACCATGGCGCACTTCGTGGTGGACGCCGGGCTGTGGCGGCTCCGCGAGGGGTTCAGCTGCGGGTTCCTGGCCCGGCGGCTGCCCTACCTGCTGGGCTGACCGTAGGCGGCGCGGCGGTCAGGTGGCAGGCGGTCGTCGCGGAGACGGAACACCCGCCCCCGGCGCGGGTACAGCGCCTTCAACAGCTCCTCCCAGCCGACACCGGCGAAGGACAGGTCGTGCGCGGTGAAGGCCACCCCGGCGGCGCGGGCGACCGCCACCGCGGCCTGTCGGCCGAAGCGCGGGCCGGTGAGCTCGGCGAAGCACCTGCCGTCGGTGTCGAGCAGCAGCAGCGTCGCGCGGGGCACCCGGTACGGGGGCCGCCAGACGTACGAGCACCAGACGAGCTCGCCGAGCGGGCGCAGCCGCGCGTCGTACGCGAGCGCGAGGTCACGTGGCTGCCCGGGTATCGGTACCTCGTAGGCGGTGCCGTAGCGGTCGACCACGATGAGATGGCGCCCGTCCCAGCGGAGCACGACCCGGCCCACCGCGTCCCGCTTGCGGCCGAAGGTGGAGCAGGCGTGCGGGGACGGCGTCCCCGCGGGCCGGTGCAGCACCGGCTCCGGGAGCCCGGCCAGCGGCCGGGCGGTGATCGGCTGGTTCCGGCTGATCTTCTCCAGCGCCTCGGCGGTCGCCGCGGCCCGCCGCACCGGCGTCGGCCACAGCCGCCAGAGCGGGCGCTCCACCACCGCCGCCAGGACGCCCAGACCCGCCGAGACGCCGCCGAGGACGGCCACGGTGTGCGCGCCGCCGCCCTCGTGCCGCGCCAGCAGCCAGCGGTTGGCGACCAGCGCCAGCGTCCCGCCGAGCAGCAGCGCGGTGCCGACCCGCCAGCAGACCGCGCGGTGCAGCCTGCGGAAGCGCAGCGGGTCCGGCAGGCCCTCCTCGGGCGCGCGCCAGACGCGCAGGGTGACCGCCGCCAGCAGCACGGTCGCGCCGACGTCGTGCCAGATCCGCTCGGCCGCCGGCGGCAGGGTGATCAGCAGCAGTCCGGTGAGGCCCACGGCGCCCTGGAGCAGCAGGGCGCGCAGCCGGGCGAACCGGCGCCAGCGGCGTTTCAGCGGGGTGAGCAGGGTCGAGGTGCCGTACACGGGCGTCCAGTCGGTCGGTGGCGCGGGGCGGTGCGGGCGGCGGTGCGGGGGAGAGTATGCCGCTGGACGCCCGGCGCGGCCAGGGTGGGGGTGGCATCGGCTGGGACCGCGGGGCGGGGTTCTGCATAAACAATTGATGATGTCAAGTTGTTGCCGTATGATTCCAGCCATGAGCAGCACCGCCCCCACCCCGCCCGCTCCCACCAAGGCGCACCTGATCGAGGAGTTCGCCGCGCTGGGCGCCGCCTACTACCAGGACTTCGCGGCCGTGGCCGCGCGGCACGGGCTGACCTCGGTGCAGGCCAAGGCGCTGGCGGTGCTGGTCCGCAAGCCGGTGCCGATGCGCGGCCTGGCCGAGGCGCTGGTCTGCGACGCCTCCAACGTCACCGGCCTGGTCGACCGGCTGGAACTGCGCGGGCTGGTCCGGCGCGAGGTCAGCGCGGTCGACCGGCGGATCAAGATCGTCGTGGCGACCGAGGCCGGGGCGTCCGCGATCCGCGCGGTCCGCGACGACATGCAGACCACGCACCAGGCCCTCGATTTGCTCGACGACCAGGAGCGCACGGTGCTGTACGAGCTGCTGACCCGGCTCCGCCCGGTGCTGGAGCAGGCCGCCGCCGAGGGCTGACCGGCCGACCGGCCCCCGGCGTCAGTCCCGCAGCGCCTCGACCGCCCGCAGGATCCGCTGCTCGGACACCGGGTACGGGGTCCCCAGCGGCTGCGCCCACAGGCTCACCCGCAGCTCCTCCAGCATCCAGCGGACCTGGGTCACGCCGTCGTCGTGCAGGCGGTCCGGCGGCAGCGACGCCAGCAGCTCGTCGTAGGCGTCGCGCATCCTGAGCATCACGCTGGTGCGGTCCCGGTCGCGGTGCGGGTCCTCCGGCAGCTTCACCAGCCGCCGCTCGACCGCCTTCAGGTAGCGCAGCAGATCCGGCAGCCGTCGGCAGGTGGTCTCGGCGACGAAGCCGGGATGCACCAACTCGGCGAGCTGGGCCCGGATGTCGGTCAGTCCGGTGAGCAGCAGCAGGCTGTTGCCGATGGTCTTCAGCCGCTCGGACACCCGGTGGTTCACCGCGAGGATGTTGGCGACCTTCACCACCGCGTCGGCGGTGGTGTCGTACAGCTCCGCCCGGACCGAGTCGCGCAGGCGGCCGTAGGACTCCTCGTCCCAGGCCGGGCCGCCCGCGTCCGCGATCAGCTTGTCGGCGGCGGCGGTCAGGCAGTCCGCGAACAGCGCCTCGGTGCTGCCGTGCGGGTTGGCGGCCAGCGCCAGCTTGGCGCCGTTGCCCAGCCGCGACTGGATCGAGTTGACCGGCGAGGGCACACCGAGCAGCAGCAGCCGCCGGGTGCCCGCGAGCATCGCCCGCTGCTGGGCGTGCGGGGTGTCCAGCAGCCGGACCGAGACCGAGTCGCCGTCGTCCACCAGCGCCGGGTAGCCCTTGACGGTCTGCGTGCCGCGCTTCTGGATGAACGCGTGCGGCAGCTCGCCGATCGTCCAGTCCTTCAGCCCGCGCTTCTCCAGGCCGCCCGCGGCCTCGGCGATCGCCGCCTGGGTGCGGCTGCGCAGCTCGATCTTGAGCCCGTCCAGGTCCTTGGACTCGCCCAGCTTGCGGCCCTTCTCGTCTACCACCCGGAAGGTGATCCGCAGGTGGTCCGGGACCGCCTCGTAGTTCCAGCTGTCGCGCGGCACCGGGATCCCGCGGAGCCGGTGCAGCTGCCACTCCAGCAGCTCCACCAGCGGCTTGTCGTCCGGCGGGGTGGTCTCCAGGCCGCGCATCACATGCTTGGCGAAGTCCGGCGCGGGCACGAAGTTGCGGCGCAGCTGCTTCGGCAGCGAGCGGATCAGCGCGGTCACCAGGTCCTCGCGCAGGCCCGGGATCTGCCAGTCGAACCCGGCCGGGCGGACCTGGTTCAGCAGCGTCAGCGGGATGTGCACGGTGACCCCGTCCGCCTCCGCGCCCGGCTCGAACTGGTAGGTCAGCGGCAGCGTCAGCTCGCCCTGCTGCCAGACCGAGGGGTAGTCCCGCTCGGTGACCGCCTCGGCGTTGTCGTTGACCAGCAGTTCGGGGGTGAACGTCAGCAGGTCGGGACGGGTGCGGTGGGTCGTCTTCCACCAGCTGTCGAAGTGCGCGCCGGAGACCACCTCGGCGCCGATCCGCTGGTCGTAGAAGTCGAACAGCGTCTCCTCGTCCACCAGGATGTCGCGGCGGCGCGCGCGGTTCTCCAACTCCTCGACCTCGTCCAGGAGTTTGCGGTTGTCGTGGAAGAAGCGGTGGTGCGTGCGCCACTCGCCCTCGACCAGGGCCCGGCGGATGAACAGCTCCCGGGACAGCTCCGGGTCGATGTTCCCGTAGCCGACCTTCCGCTGCGCGACCAGGGTCACCCCGTACAGGGTGACCTTCTCGAACGCGACGACCTGGCCCCGGTCCTTCTCCCAGTGGGGTTCGCTGTAGCTGCGCTTGACCAGGTGCTGCGCCTGCTCCTCGATCCACTCCGGCTCGACCTTGGCGGCGATCCGCGCCCACAGCCGGGAGGTCTCGACCAGTTCGGCGGCGATCACCCAGCGCGGCGTCTTCTTGCCGCGGCCCCCAGAAGCGAGCGCCGAGCCCGGGAAGATCGCGAACTTGGCGCCGCGGGCGCCGAAGTACTCCTGCTTCTCGGCGTCCTTGAGGCCGATGTGCGACAACAGCCCGGCCAGCAGCGAGCGGTGCACGGCGTCGCCGTCGACCTCGTCGTTGGGGTGCCCGGCGTCGATGTCCAGCGAGCGGGCGACCTGGCGCAGTTGCGCGTCGATGTCCTGCCACTCCCGTATGCGGAGGTAGTTGAGGAACTCCGACTTGCACATCCGGCGGAACTGGCTTGAGGAGAGCTCTTTCTGACGATCCTTCAGGTGCCGCCAGAGGTTGAGGTAGGTGAGGAAGTCCGAGGTCGGGTCGGTGAACCGGGCGTGCAGCTGGTCGGCGTGCGCGCGCTTCTCCACCGGGCGCTCGCGCGGGTCCTGGATGGACAGCGCGGCGGCGATCACCATCACCTCGCGGACCACGCCGTGGCTCTGCGCCTCCAGCACCATCCGCGCCAGCCGCGGGTCCACCGGCAGCGCGGACAGCTGGCGGCCGACGGGGGTGAGCCGGTTGGTCCGCTCCGAGGTGTCCAGCGCGCCCAGCTCCTGGAGCAGGTCCACGCCGTCCTTGATGTTGCGGCGGTCCGGCGGCTCCAGGAACGGGAAGGCGCCGATGTCGCCCAGCCCGGCGGCGGTCATCTGCAGGATGACCGAGGCCAGGTTGGTGCGCAGGATCTCCGGGTCGGTGAACTCCGGGCGGGCGAGGAAGTCCTCCTCCGAGTACAGCCGGATGCAGATACCGTCCGAGGTGCGCCCGCAGCGGCCCTTGCGCTGGTTCGCGCTGGCCTGCGAGACCGCCTCGATCGGCAGCCGCTGCACCTTCGTGCGGTGGCTGTAGCGGGAGATCCGGGCGGTGCCGGGGTCGATCACGTAGCGGATGCCGGGGACGGTCAGCGAGGTCTCGGCGACGTTGGTGGCCAGCACGATCCGGCGGCCGTTGTGCTGCTGGAAGACCCGGTGCTGCTCGGCCGAGGACAGCCGCGCGTAGAGCGGGACGACCTCGGTGAACCGCAGGTTCTGCTTCTCCAGGGCGTCGGCGGTGTCCCGGATCTCGCGCTCGCCGGAGAGGAAGACCAGGATGTCGCCCTGGCCCTCGGCGCTGAGCTCGTCCACCGCGTCGCAGATCGCCTGCACCTGGTCGCGGTCGCGGTCGATGTCGTCCGGCGCGTCGGACTCGTCGTCGGCGGCCTCGTCCACCACCGGGCGGTAGCGGACCTCGACCGGGAAGGTGCGCCCGGACACCTCGATGATCGGCGCGTCCTCGCCGCTGCGGGGATCGGCGAAGTGGCCGGCGAAGCGCTCCGGGTCGATGGTGGCGGAGGTGATCACCAGCTTCAGGTCGGGGCGCTTGGGCAGCAGCTGCTTGAGGTAGCCGAGGATGAAGTCGATGTTGAGGCTGCGCTCGTGCGCCTCGTCGATGATCAGCGTGTCGTACTGGCGCAGCAGCCGGTCGTTCTGGATCTCGGCCAGCAGGATGCCGTCGGTCATCACCTTGACGGCGGTGTCCGGACCGACCTGGTCGGTGAAGCGGACCTTCCAGCCGACGGTCGAGCCCAGCTCGGTGCCCAGCTCCTCGGCGACCCGCTCGGCCACGGTGCGGGCGGCGATCCGGCGCGGCTGGGTGTGGCCGATCAGGCCGCGTACGCCGCGCCCGAGCTCCAGGCAGATCTTCGGGATCTGGGTGGTCTTCCCGGAGCCGGTCTCACCGGCGATGATCACCACCTGGTGGTCCCGGATCGCGGCCAGGATGTCCTCGCGGCGGGCGCTGACCGGCAGCGACTCCGGGTAGACCGGGGTCGGGATGGACGCGCGCCGGTTGGCCAGGCGCAGCTCGGCCGCCTCGATCTCACCGGTGACGGCGGCCAGCTGGCGCTCGCGCTTCTCCGGTTCGCGGACCTTGCGCAGGCCCTCCAGGCGGCGCCCGAGGCGCTCCTCGTCGCGCAGCGTGAGCGCGGGCAGCCGGGCGGCCAGCTCGCCGAGCGCGGGGGCGGGGCCGGCGCCGACCGCGCCGGGACTGGTCGGCTCGGTTCCGAGCTCCGATCCGGGCTCGGTCCCGGGCTCGGTCCCGGGCTGGGTTCCGGGCTGGGTTCCGGGCTCGGTTCCGGTCTCAGCCGTCGTCCTGGGGGTGGTGCGGTCCGGGCCGGAGCGGGCTCGGGCCCGGCGCGGGGAGCGGGTGCGGGGGGCGTCGCCCTCGGCCTCGGCGGGCCGGTCGGTGCGGCGGGCGCGGGCGGTGCGGTTGCCGGACCGGGCGGCGGCCTCGTCGCGGGCGGTGGTGCCCGGGTCCGGTGCGGCCTCGGCGTCGGGGCCCGGTACGGCGCCGGATGCCGCGTCCGGGGCAGCGTCGAGCCCGGGCGCGGCGTCCGGGCTGGTGGGGCCGGGGCGTGCGTCCGGGCGCGGGCCGCGCGGGCGGCGGCTGCGGTTGCGGGTGCCGCGAGGCGGCCGCGCGGCGTCGTCGGCGCTGGTGGGGCTGGGGCCGGACGACTCGGCGGCGGGCTGGACTGCGGCGGTGGAGCTCTGCGGGATACCCATTGCGCCCCCAAGCCTACGCAAGCTTCCCCCTCACCTGTCGAGCCGATATCGGTGCAGCCCGTCCAGGTCGTCCCGGCGGGTGAAGCCGGCCCGCTGGAGAACCCGCTGGGAGGCGGTGTTCTCCGGGTAGGTGCTGGCGGTGACCGAGCGTACGGCGGGGTGGGTGAAGGCGAACCCGGCGAGCGCCAGCAGGGTCTCGGTGGCGTAGCCGAGCCCCCGGGCCGCCGGGGCCAGTTCGTAGCCGACCTCGACCGAGCCGTGGACGTCCGGCGGCGCGTGGAAGCCGGTGCCGCCGACGGCCAGCTGGTCCGCCTCGCGGACGATCACGTACAGGCCCCAGGGCGGCCGGTGCCAGCCGACGTCGTCGGCCCGCTCGACGATCCCGGCCAGGTCCCTGGTCCCGCCGCCGGGACCGCCCCCGAGCCAGCGCCAGCCGCCGTCGCCGCCGTGCGCGAGTCGGCGCGCGTCGGCGGGCGAGGCGGGGTGCAGCCGCAGGCGCTGGGTGGGAATCACCACCGCAGTATCCCGCCCGGCGGTCCCGGTCAGTCGCCGGAGACCCTGAGCAGCAGCTTGCCGGTGCTGCTGCGGCTCTCGATCAGCCGGTGCGCGTCGGCGGCCCGCTCCAGCGGGAACTCGGCGGTCACCGGCAGCTGGATGTCCCAGGTGGCGGCCAGTTCGAAGGCGGCGGCGGTGAGCTCCCGCAGCCGGTCCGGGGCCAGCGCGGCGGTGCTCAGGATGCTGAACGAGGCCACTGACAGGGCCCGCTCCTGGAGTTCGGCCACCCCCGCGCCCCAGGCCGGGGCGCCACCGGCGTTGCCGAAGGAGACCAGGCGGCCGTAGCGGGCCAGGGAGTCCAGGCTGCGCTGCCAGGTGTCGCCGCCGACCGAGTCGAGCGCCAGGTCGACGCCCCGCCCGCCGGTGGCCGCGGCGAGCCGCTGGTCCCAGCCGTCGCCGACGAACACCTCGTCGTAGCCGAACTCCTTGGCGTACGCGGCCTTGTCCGGGTGCGAGACCACGCCGTAGACCTTGGCCGCCCCGGCCAGCCGGGCGACCTGGCCGAGCACCGTGCCGACACCCCCGGCCGCCCCCTGGACCAGTACGGACTCCTGCGGCAGCAGCCGTCCGACCGGGTGGATCAGCGCGTAGGCGGTGGGCAGCACGGCCGTCAGGGTGGCGGCGGCCCGCAGCTCCAGCTCGTCGGGCAGGGCGAAGGCGCGGTCGGCCGACACCCGGACCACCTCCGCGTAGCCGCCGCGGTCGAGGAAGGCGGCGACCCGCCGGCCGACCTGGAAACCGGTCACCCCCGCGCCCACGGCGCGGATCCGGCCGGAGACCTCGACCCCGGGCACGAACGGCAGCCCGGTGACCCGGTAACCGACGGAGCGGGCCTTGACCTCGGCGAAGTTGACGCCCGCGTAGGCCACGTCGATGGTGACCTCACCCGCCTCGGGCAGCGGCTCGGGAATGTCGAGCAGCCGCAGTACCTCCGGTGCGCCGAGTTCCGAAACGACGACTGCACGCATGGCCGACCCCCAGTGATGTGTTCAATGATCTGCGAACACTTCCTAGTGTATGGATTTCATCGAACACTTCAAGTCGGTTCCGCGGTCAGTCCTCCTCGGTGTCCTCGCCGTCCTCCTCCGTGCCCTCCTTGGCGTCCTGGTAACTCGCCGCCACATGGGTGTCCAGCGGGAAGCGGACCGGCGTGTCGCCGAAGACCAGTCGTCGGGCCTCCTCCCCGGCGGCGGCCACCGCCTCCCGTACCGCGTCGGCGAGTTGCGCCGGGGTGTGCACCACGACCTCGTCGTGCTGGAAGAAGACCAGGCGCGGCCGGTCGCCCGGGACGCTGGTCGGCAGCTGCGCCAGCCGCCGCCGCAGCGCCGCGATCAGCGCCAGCGCCCAGTCCGCCGCGCTGGCCTGGATCACGAAGTTGCGGGTGAAGCGCCCGCGCGAGCGGGTGTCGCGGGCCGCGTCCTCGGCCGAGCCGCCGGAGGCGCCCTCGGTCAGGTCCAGCCACCCGAGGGACGGCGGCGGGCACACCCGCCCCAGCCGCGAGTGGACCACCCCGCCCGCCTCGCCGGTCCGCGCCGCCGCCTCGACCAACCCCATGGCCTGCGGGAACCGCCGCCGCAGCACGGCCACCAGCTGCCCGGTCTCGCCGCTGGTCTGCCCGTACATCGCGCCCAGCAGGCCCAGCTTGGCCCGGGCCCGGTCACCGCCGAAGGCGTCCGCCGCCAGCCCGGCGTACAGGTCGCCCTGCGCGCCCGCGCGGATCATGCCCGGGTCGCCCGACATCGCCGCCAGCACCCGGGGCTCCAGCTGGCCCGCGTCCGCGACCACCAGCAGCCAGCCCGGGTCGGCCAGCGCCGCGCCGCGCATGATCCGGGGGATCTGCAGCGCCCCGCCGCCCCGGCTCGCCCAGCGTCCGGACACCACGCCGCCGACCACGTACTCCGGACGGAAGCGGCCGTCCCGCACCCAGGCGTCGCGCCAGGCCCAGCCGTGCGCGGCGTGGATCCGCGACAGCTCCTTGTAGCTCAGCAGCAGCGGCGCGGCCGGGTGGTCCACCGCGCGCAGCACCCAGTTGCGGGTCGAGCTCAGGCTGATGCCCTGCTCGGCGAAGGCCCGCAGCACTTGCGCCGGGGAGTCCGGGTTCAGCGGACGTCCGCCGAGGGCCTGCTGTAGCTCCGCCGCCAGCGCGGCCAGCTTCACGGGCTGCGCGCCACCGCGCGGCCGGGGGCCGAGCAGGTCGACCAGCAGCCGGTCATGGGCCTGCGCGCTCCACGGCAGGCCGTCGTACCCCATCTCGGCGGCTACCAGGCCGCCGGCCGACTCGGCGGCGCAGAGCAGCCTGGTCCGCGCGGGCTCGGCGGCGGAGGCGATCCGGCGCTGCTGCTCGGCGTGGACGGCGACCAGGGCGGCCAGCGGATCGGTGCCGGGTGGGAGGCGGCTGCGGTCGGGGGCGAACAGGGAGTCCTGGTCGCTGTCGCCGCCCGGGCCCTCCGGCAGGTCCGGCGGGACCTGTCGGCCGTGCAGCCGGGCCCAGGCCGCGCCCAGCGAGCGCGGCTGGCCGTAGCGGTCCTCCAGGCCCAGCAGCAGCGGCTCCACCAGCTTCACGTCATGGCAGCGGCCGAGGCGGCCCTCCGGCAGCTGGGGCAGCAGCCGCGGGTACACCTCCTCGGTCGCGGCCCAGACCCAGCGGGGGGCCGCGGCGGCCTCCCAGTCGGCCATGGCGGCGGCCAGGTCGCGCACCCGCAGCGGCTGGTCCAGCGGCTCGCCGCTCTCGGCGAGCGGCTGGAGCCGACCGCCGTGGCCGTCCTGGTCCGCCGCGACCGCGACCCGCGGCGCTGTCTGGCCTGCCACGCCTGCTGCCTCCGTGGTCCCCGTCGGTGCTGTTCTGTCGGTGCTGTTCTGTCGGTGCTGTTCTGTCGGTGCTGTGCTGTGCGGTCGGTGCTGTGCCGTCCCGCCCGCTGCGGAACGTATCACCGGGCACTGACAACGCCGGGGAGCGGCCGCTGCGGGCGGCCACGTCCGGATGGTGGAAAGCCGGACGGCGGGGCGCGGCCGGGGCCGAGGATGGATGGCATGACTCCTTCACCTTCGGCGGCCTCCCGCGCCGCCGCCGCGAATCCGGCGGCGCGTCTGTGGCGGACCGACCTGCCGGTGGTCGCGGTCGCCGTGGTCTGGGGGTCCAGCTACCTCGCGACCAAGGACATCGCCACCGAGGCCGACGTGGTCCCGCTGCTGGTGCTGCGCTTCGGCGTGGCGCTGCTGCCCATGGGCCTGCTGGTCGCCCGGCGGCTGCGGCGGCTGAGCGCGGCGGAGGTCGGCGGCGGGGCGGTGCTGGGGGTGGTCCTGGCCGTGATCCTGCTGCTGGAGACCTACGGGGTGGTGCACACCTCGGCCACCAACGCCGGTCTGATCATCAGCCTGACGATGGTCTTCACCCCGCTCACCGAAGGCCTGCTGAACCGGACCCGGCCCTCCCGCGCCTTCATGGCCGCCGCCGCGCTGTCCGTCCTCGGCGTCGCCCTGCTCACCGAGGGGGCGGGCTTCCACCGGCCGAGCGGCGGCGACCTGCTGGTGCTCGGCGCCGCCGCCGTCCGGGCGCTGCACGTGGTGGTGATGCACCGGATGCGCGCGGTGCGGCGGACCGACGGCGGGGCGCTGACCTTTGTCCAGCTGGCCGTGTCACTGCTGGTGTTCGCGCTGGGCAACGCCTTCGTCGGGACCGCGCCGTGGCGGCTCGCCGGGTCCTTCGACCCGGGACAGTGGACCGACCTGCTCTACCTCGGGCTGATGTGCACGGTGTTCGCGTTCTTCGTGCAGATGTGGGCGGTCCGCCGGACCTCGCCGTCTCGGGTCAGCCTGCTGCTCGGGACGGAGCCGCTGTGGGCGGCGGTCATCGGCGTGCTGATCGGCGGCGACCGGCTCGGGCTGCTCGGCGCGCTGGGCGCGGTGCTGGTGCTGGCCGGTACCACCTGGGGCCGGACCGCCGCCACGCCGCGCGCCCCCGCCGGTGAGCGGCCGCACCCCGCCGAGCCGCCCGCCGCGGTCGGCGCGGCGGCGGGCACATCGGTGGGGGCGTCCGGCGCGGAGCCGTGAGCGGAGGTCAGTCCGTCAGCCGTACCGGCATCGGCCCCCGCGCCCCGGGCCGGTCAGCGGGCCGGTCAGCGGGCGGGGGAGAGGCCCAGGCCGTTACCGGGGGCGGGGGCACGGCGGACGATGACGTAGCCGCGCGGCGCGGACAGCCGGAGCCAGGCCGGGTGCCGGTGCACCGCGACGTGGTCGGACTGCTGGAGCAGGCCGACCAGTTGGGCCGCGTGCAGGGCGCGCAGGGTGAGGCCGGAGGGGTCGACCTGGCGGGACCAGATCGACTCGGCGAGGGCGTCCTGGTCGTCGGTCTCCCGGCGGAACTCGGTCACCGCGGCGCTCACCGCGGCCCGCAGCGGCGCGGTGGGCAGGTCGCGCAGGTGCTCCCAGCCGCCGCGCGGCGGCAGCAGCCCGGCCCAGGACGGGCCGGTGATCGCGGGCGGCAGCTCCAGCTCCGAGCCGCTGCCGACGGCCTCCAGCAGCTGACCGGCGGACAGGGTCACGTCCACCGGGGCGGCGGCGCCGGTCGGCTCCGCCGCCAGCCGGGCGGTGCGGACCGCGAGCGGGCCGCTGTCGCCGAGCGGCAGCCGGGCGAACAGCGCCAGGCCGAGGTTCGCGGTCTGCAGCCGCACCGCCGCGCCCTTGTCGAACCGGAGCAGCCGGGTGAGGAAGGCACCCAGGTCCGCGGCCTCCCGGGGGTCGGCCAGGTGCACTGCCGTCACGCCGCGACCGGTGCCTTCTCGACGTAGTCGGCCAGGAACGCGCGCTCGCTGTCGCTCAGTCGGCGCGGCCGGGCCGCCGCCAGGTCGTAGGGGACGACCACGGTCGAGGCGCGGACGTAGACGGTCTCCTCGTCCTTGATCTCGTAGGCGACCGTGAACGAGGCGTAGCCCAGCCGGGTCAGCCAGGTCTCGATGGTGACCGGGGCCGGCCGGTAGACCAGCGGGCGCAGGTAGTCGATCTCGTGGCGGGCCACCACCGACCCCTCGGCGAACGCCTTCTCACCGGCGGCACCGGCGTTGGTGAAGGTCAGGTCGATCCGGGCCTCCTCCAGGTAGCGCAGGAAGACCACGTTGTTGACATGCCCGAAGGCGTCCATGTCGGACCAGCGCAGGGGACAGGCGTATATGTGGCGGGCCACTGAGTTCTCCGGAGGGGGCTGGGTGCCGGGGCAGGTCGGTCGCCTGCGGCACGGGTGTGCCGCAGGGTGGCCAAGCCTGCCCCGGTGGTGTTGCGGACAGGTGTCGCGGGCTGCTCAGCCGCGGGTGAGCTTCTTGTAGCTGGCCCGGTGCGGCCGGGCCGCGTCGGCACCGAGACGCTCCACCTTGTTCTTCTCGTAGGACTCGAAGTTGCCCTCGAACCAGTACCACTTGGAGTCGCCCTCGTAGGCGAGGATGTGCGTCGCCACCCGGTCCAGGAACCACCGGTCGTGGGAGATGACCACGGCGCAGCCGGGGAACTCCAGCAGCGCGTTCTCCAGCGAGCCCAGGGTCTCGACGTCCAGGTCGTTGGTGGGCTCGTCGAGCAGCAGCAGGTTGCCGCCGACCTTGAGCGTCAGCGCCAGGTTCAGCCGGTTGCGCTCACCGCCGGAGAGGATCCCGGCGGGCTTCTGCTGGTCCGGGCCCTTGAAGCCGAAGGCCGAGACGTAGGCCCGGGACGGCATCTCGACCTGGCCGACGTTGATGTAGTCCAGCTCGTCGGAGACGACGGCCCACAGCGTCTTCTTGGGGTCGATGTTGGAACGGCTCTGGTCGACGTAGGAGACCTTGACCGTCTCACCGATCCTGACCTTGCCGGAGTCCGGCTCCTCCAGCCCGAGCAGCATCTTGAACAGCGTGGTCTTGCCCGCGCCGTTGGGGCCGATGACGCCGACGATGCCGTTGCGCGGCAGGGTGAAGCTCAGGTCCTCGACCAGCAGCTTGTCACCGAAGGACTTGCTGAGGTTGTTGACCTCGACCACGATGCTGCCCAGTCGCGGGCCCGGCGGGATCTGGATCTCCTCGAAGTCCAGCTTCCGCATCTTGTCGGCCTCGGCCGCCATCTCCTCGTAGCGGGCCAGTCGCGCCTTGGACTTCGCCTGACGGCCCTTGGCGTTGGAGCGGACCCACTCCAGCTCCTCCTTGAGGCGCTTGGCGCGCTTCGCGTCCTTCTGGCCCTCGACCTTGAGGCGGGTCGCCTTGGTGTCGAGGTAGGTGGAGTAGTTGCCCTCGTAGGCCAGGGCGCGACCGCGGTCGAGCTCCAGGATCCACTGGGCGACGTTGTCGAGGAAGTACCGGTCGTGGGTGACGGCGACCACGGTGCCCGCGTACTTGGCCAGGTGCTGCTCCAGCCACTGGACCGACTCGGCGTCCAGGTGGTTGGTGGGCTCGTCGAGCAGCAGCAGGTCAGGGGCCTCCAGCAGCAGCTTGCAGAGCGCCACGCGGCGCTTCTCGCCACCGGAGAGGGTCGTCACCGGCCAGTCCCCGGGGGGCAGCCGAGGGCGTCCATGGCCTGCTCCAGCTGGGCGTCGAGGTCCCAGGCGTTGGAGTGGTCGAGTTCGTCCTGGAGCTTGCCCATCTCGTCGAGCAGGGCGTCCGAGTAGTCGGTCGCCATCAGCTCGGCGATCTCGTTGAAGCGGTCGAGCTTGGCCTTGGTGTCCTTGACGCCGTCCTCGACGTTCTCCAGGACCGTCTTCGTCTCGTCGAGCGGGGGCTCCTGCAGGAGCATGCCGACGCTGTAGCCGGGGCTGAGGAACGCCTCACCGTTGGAGGGGTGCTCCAACCCGGCCATGATCTTCAGCACAGTGGACTTGCCCGCGCCGTTGGGACCCACGACGCCGATCTTCGCCCCAGGCAGGAAACTCAGCGTCACGTCGTCAAGAATGACCTTGTCGCCGTGCGCCTTCCGGGTCTTGCGCATGGTGTAGATGTACTCAGCCAAGATGAACCGTCCGGCGTCGTTGGGGGGTGGCTACAGCCTTCCATTGTGCCGCACCGGGAGCGGACTCCGGGCAGGGCGGTCAGTCGGCGGACCAGCGGGCGGCCCGCGGTCAGCCCGAGCCGGACGGCGGCGCCTCGCCGACCAGGACCGGTCGCGGCTCCGGCAGCCCCGGTTCGAACCGCACGGCGGTTCCGGTCACCGCCGGTAGCGGCGCGGGGACCAGCGGAACCGACGGCCCCGGCCGGGCGCCGACCGGGGCCACCAGCTCCGGACGACCGCGCACCGCCTTGCGGAACGCCGACGTGCCCCGGCACAGGTCGTGCCCGATCGCGGCGGCCTCGATCTCCGGCACCAGGCTCCTGGACCGGCCCTCGCCACTGTCCCACTCGCGGATCCGTAGTCGACCGGTCACCAGCAGTGGATCCCCGCGCCCCACCGAAGCGAGGACGTTCTCCGCGAGCCAGCGCCAGCTCCACACCAGGTAGAGGCTGGTGTCGCCGTCCACCCAGCTCTGCCGCTGGCGGTCGAAGCGGCGGTCGGTGGCCGCCAGCCGGAAATTCGCCACCGCCACGCCACCGGTCGTCGTCGAGTACTTCACCTCGGAGGCAACCGTGCCCACCAGAGTCACCATCGTGCCGTTCATGGTCTGCTCCGCCTCTGCTCCCGTGTCGCGTCCGCACCGCCCGTACCGGCGGCCGATGGCACGAGACTGCCCGAAGCGGGCGACATTCCGGGGCGGACGGGGACGATCTGTGGACAGCCGACCCCCTGTGGAAAACCTGGCCACTCGATCGGGTGGACTTGGCGGGGTGCGGCACCGTCTTTCAGGTGATCCGCCCAGCGTCCGGCGCTCCCGCGTGCAGCGGTGTCCGCGCCTTGGCACATCCATAACGGGTCAGGCAGCAGCGCCGTAACGAGTGAACAACAGCCAGCTTTCTGGGCTCCCGGGCCGCTGCGCACACGTAATCCACCTGCGATTATCAGACCGCTCTCCAGGGGACCCGGCTGACGGCGCCCCCGCAGGAGCACCAGGTGCAGAGCCCAGCCGCGCTTATCCTGTCCCACGACAGGAGCCCCCCGGCGTCCGCCGGGCCCCTGTCCCGCCCCCATAGCTCAGTGGATAGAGCAGGCGCCTTCTAAGCGCTTGGCCGCAGGTTCGAGTCCTGCTGGGGGCACCAAACGCTTTTGACCAGCGCGTTGTCGGTGGTCTGGGCGCACGCTGATTGTTCATCAGCGGGCCCCTGGGGGAGCGGGACTGCGAACGAGGCGTGGCCGTCCGGGGCCACCTGCGCTCATGCGCCCGGCCCGGCGCTCGGACGATGTCCGGGCGCCGGGCCGGGGATGGTGCGGACCGGGTGTACCGCTCAGCCGCGGGCCGCGCTGACGGCTGCGCCGAGGGCTTCCTTGATCCGGGGGCCGAGGCGGGAGAAGCCCAGCTCCTTCATCGCCGCGCGCAGCAGCTCGTCCTCGCTGCGCTCGGTGCCGTCGGTGTCGATCCAACGGACCACCGCGAGCAGTTCCTCGGCGGAGTAGGCGTTGACCGGCCGACCGGGGGTGACGTCCGGCTTGCCGGGACGGGCGGCGGGCTCGGCCTCGGCGGCGGGCTCCGGTGCGGCGACCGGCTCGGCGACCGGCTCGGCGACCGGCTCGGCCTCGGCGGCGAGGGCGGCTGCCGCCTCGGCGATCGCCTCGGCCTCGGTCACCGCGGCGGCCTCGGCGGCGGCCTCCACGATGGCCTCCGCCTCCTCCACGGCGTCGTTGTCGAGGTCGTTGTCGAGGTCGGAGTCGACAGCGGCCTCGGCCTCGGCCTCGGGAGCCGTCTCCGCCTCGACCTCCGCCTCCTCGACGGCCTCGGTCGCGACTGCTTCCTCAATCTCCGCCTCGGACGCAGCCTCGGCTTCGACCTCGGGTGCGACCTCCGCTTCGGCCTCGACCGCCTCCTCGACGGCCTCGGCCTCAACCTGGGCCTCGACCTCGGGTGCGACCTCTGCTGCCTCGACCTCTACCTCCGCCTCCTCGATGGCCTCCGCCGCTGCCTCCACGACGGCCTCGGCCTCCACGACGGCCGCTGCCTCCACGACGGCCGCTGCCTCGACCTCGGCCTCTGCCAGGGCCTCGGTTTCGGGCTCGGGCTCGGCTTCGAGGGCGGTGTCCGCCTCCGCCTTGTCGGTGGTGGTGGTGGCGGCGGTCGCGGTGTCCGCGTCCTCGCGGGGGTTGGGGAGGAGGGACTGGAGGGTGTCGGTGCGGGCGGGGAAGTGCAGGTCGCACGCCGCCGCCACGGCCTCCGCGTCGGCGCGCTGCTCGGTCAGTTCGGCGATCAGCTTGCCGTGGCCGCGCTGCTCGATGCCGTCGCGCAGCGCGCGGAGGGTGGGCAGCCGGTACAGCGTGCCCTCGTCCGCGGCCAGCTGGTCGACCAGGTCGGACAGCTCGTCGAAGGGCATCGTGGCCAGGTCGTACTCCGGCAGCAGCCGGTCCAGCTCGCGCAGCCCGGTCTGGGCGGCCTCGATCGCCTGGACCGCGCCGTCGAGGAGTGCCTCGTCCGCCGGGAGCGCCGGGCGGGCGTCGGTGGGGGAGAGCGCCGCCCACTCCTTCCGGTCCAGTGCCGCCGCGCTCAGCGCCGCGTGCAGGGCGGCCCGCCGGGTACCGGGGACGACCGCGAACGCGCGGACGTCCCGGCGCAGGGCGCGGCGCTGTCCCCAGGACAGCTTCACCCCGTGCTCCTTGCGCCACCGGCTGTCGGCCGTGGCCGCGGTGAACGACTCCAGCGTGTCCGAGGCGTAGACCGCCGGGCTGAGGGTCGCCAGCGTCGTCCGGACCCGGTGCAGCAGGGTGACCGCCTCGTTCAGCGCCGCAGCCGTCTTGAGCTCGCCCAGCGTCGTCTCCGCGAGCAGCCGGGCCGCCGTCTCCCGGGTGGCGGGCAGGTCGCGTCCGCGCAGCTCGGCGAGGACGGTCGAGGCCGCCCGGGCCTCCTCGGGGTTGGTGATGGTGTCGGCTGCCGCGTACCAGGCGTGGGTCTTGGCGGTCAGCGTGAAGCCGCCGAGGTCGGCGTAGCTGAGCAGGTCCTCGCGGACGCTTGACTGAATGTCGCCGGTCGGTTCGGTCGCTTGGGCCGTGGTCGTCTCATCGGTGGACGGTTGGAGCGCGGTCATAGTGTGGTCCGATTCGTGGCAGGGAGGACTGCTGCGCCGGGCTGGATGAAGCGCGGCAGGCGGGCTGCCGCCGGACGACTCCATTCGGGTGAGGCCGTTCGACGCGGCTTTCCGTAGGGCGCGAACGCTCACGATACGGGTGCGGCGCGGTGCGGTGCACGCTCCCACGGCGCGGTTGCTCCTCCTGCGCCGAAGCCGCGCGGCCATCCGTGCGGGCCTGCGGCTCTGCGGTGTGCACGCACCGTCCATGAGCGACTCTTCAATGTGACTGAGCTGTCATAGACATGAAATTTAATCAGACCAACATGCCATCGCAGTGGGCCTCCAGAGGCGCTGGATCGCGTCCGGCGGCGCGGTGCGCGGCTGGTGGCCGAAAAGCATCGGTCGGTCGCCTCGTGCCGGTGTGCCCGCCGCCGTCGGCGGACGGTCGGCGAAAGAATGTATGACGGATCGTCAGCATGAACTCCGGGCATCGTCGGCCTCGGGAACTGCCGTGTGGCAGTGGCCCAGATTCACTCGGACGGGTGGCGCGCCAGGCCAGTCCTGCCACAAGCGCCGCATCGGGCGTAGTCAGGGCACTACCGTCCGTACCGAAGTACCGCCAGGGCGTCGGGGATCCGAGTCCGGTCCACATGGCAGCCCGGCGGGGTGGGGTGGCGGGCGGTGGACTCCTCGGTGGCCCGCGTCCGGACTGCGGGAGGATGCGGCATGGCGGGCGTCTGGGAGAGCGGCGGAGGCTCGGCTCGGGCCAGGGAGCGGTTCCTGGCCAGTGCGGTCGGCGCGGCGGGTGCGGCCGGGCTGGCCGGTGGCTACGGCCGGGACGACGGCGACGGTTGGCCGGGCGGCGGTGGCAGGCTGCCGCCGGTGCGAAGGTCGATCCTCGACTCGTGGCAGCGCTGCCTGCGGGTCGGGCTGCTGCCGCAGCGCACCGAGCTGCCCTATCAGCCCGAACTGGACCCGCAGGAGCAGCTGGTGCGGGCGTCCGCACCGGTGCTGGAGCGGCTGCAACAGAACATCTCCGGGAGCAGGGTGAGCGTGCTGCTGGCCGACGCCGCCGCGCGGATCCTGGTCTGCCGTCCCGGCACGCCCGGAATGCGGCAGCACCTGGACTCGGTCCAGGTCGCGCCGGGCTTCAGCTATGCCGAGGAGGACGCCGGTACCAACGGCATCGGTACCTCGCTCGCCGAGCGGCGTCTCTGCACCGTGTCCAGCAGCGAGCACTTCACCGACCGGCTTCAGTCCTTCGCCTGCGCCGGGGCGCCGGTGCGGGATCCGCTGAGCGGCAGCATCCTGGGCATCCTCGACCTCACCTGCTGGCACGCCGACGCGCATCCGATGATGTCCGCGCTGCTCCGTGCCGCCGTGGCCGACATCGAGCGGCAGCTCTTCGAGCAGTACAGCGAACGGGAGCGGCGGCTGTTGCGCTCCTTCTTCGCGTCGGTCGGACGGCCGTACCGGACGATGGCGGCCGGGGACGGCGACCGGCCGGGGGCTGCGGAGTTGGGGCGGAGCGACCGGCTCGCGCTCGACGACGCGGCGGCCGAACTCGTCGGCGCCGCCCGCAGTGCGATCGTCGAGGTCCCGCTCTCCAACGGCCTCAGCGCGACCCTGC
Organism: Streptacidiphilus sp. P02-A3a; assembly: GCF_014084105.1. Taxonomy (GTDB): domain Bacteria; phylum Actinomycetota; class Actinomycetes; order Streptomycetales; family Streptomycetaceae; genus Streptacidiphilus. The sequence continues at coordinate 1,575,382 of NZ_CP048289.1, forward strand.
TCTGTCGGACCGTCAGTGAAGCGGAGGGCGGTTCCGGGGTCAGCGTGCAGGCCCGACTCCCGCACGGGCAGCGGCTTCCGGTGCGGCCGGAGGAGCGGCAGCCGGGCGACGGCGGCGCCGGGGACCAGCCGTACCTGCTGCTGGTCGGCGAACCCGGCGTGGGTCGGCTGGCGTTGGCGGCGCGGCAGCGGCTGGCGCTGATCTGCGACTCCGGCGGGAGGATCGGCACGACCCTGGAAGTCCGGCGTACCGCGGAGGAGTTGACCGAGGTGTCGGTGCCGGGGTTCGCCCATGAGGCGACGGTCGACCTGTGGGACTGGGTGCTCGACGGCCAGGAGGAGCCGACCGGCGGCGGTCCGCGCCGGATGCGCCGGACGGCGCTGCGCACAGTCCGCGCCAACGGCCCGGCACAGTCCGTGGGTTCGCTGGTCCACCACCCGGAGGCGGAGCTGGCGCCGACCGGTCCGGATGGCGGCCGACCGGTGCCGAGGCTGGACCCGACGGCGACCACGATCACCGTCCCGATCGTCGCCCGGGGCACCGTCCTCGGTGTCGCCGCCTTCCACCGGGACCTGGACGCGCCCCGGTTCGACGACGACGACCTGTCCCTGGCGCGGGAGCTGGTGAACCGCGCGGCCATCTGTCTGGACAACGCCTGCCGTTACACCCGGGAGCACCAACTGGCGCTCACGCTCCAGCGAAGCCTGCTGCCCCGGGCGCTGCCCGCGCAGCGCGCGGTCGAGGCCGCGCACCGCTACCTCCCGGCCCAGGGCGGGGTCGGCGGCGACTGGTACGACGTGATCCCGCTCTCCGGCGGCCGGGTGGCGCTGGTGGTCGGCGACGTGGTCGGCCACGGCCTGCACGCCGCCGCGACCATGGGCCTGCTGCGGACGGCGGTGCGCAACTTCTCCGCGCTCGACCTGCCCGCCGACGAACTCCTGGGCCACCTGGACGCCTTGGTCGACTCGCTGGACCAGGAGGAGTCCGTCGCCGGAAACGGCATCGGCGTGGTCGGCGCGACCTGTCTGTACGTCGTCTACGACCCCGTGTCCCAGCACTGCACCATGGCCAGTGCCGGCCATCTGCCGCCGGGGGTGGTGAGTCCGGACGGGACGGCGGTGCTGCCCGAGGTACCGGTGGGACCGCCGCTGGGGATGGGCCGTTCGCCGTTCGAGGCGATCGACTGCGAACTGCCCGAGGGCACCCTGCTGGTGCTCTACACGGACGGCCTGGTGGAGGACCGCAGGCATGACATCGACGCCGGTCTGGCCCGGTTGCGGGCGGCTCTGAGCGGTCCCGTCCGCTCGCCCGAGCGGACCTGCGCCTCGCTGATCGCCGAGCTGCTGCCGGACCGCCCGTCGGACGACGTGGCGTTGCTGGTCGCCCGGACCAGGGTCACCGACGCGATGCACGTGGCGTCCTGGGACGTGCCGATCGACCCGGCCGCGGTGGCCGCGGTGCGCGCCGCCGCCGGACGCCAACTCGCGGCCTGGGGGCTGTCGGAGGCGGCCTTCACCACCGAACTGATCGTCAGCGAGCTGGTCACCAACGCGATCCGGCACGCCGAGGGTCCGGTGCAGCTGCGGCTGCTCCGCGACAGCGTGCTGATCTGCGAGGTCGCCGACGCCAGCAGTACCTCGCCCCGGCTGCGCCGGGCGCGCACCACCGACGAGGGCGGGCGCGGGCTGTTCCTGGTCGCCCAGCTCGCGCAGCGCTGGGGTACCCGCTACACGCCCAGCGGCGGCAAGGTGATCTGGGCCGAGCAGCCGCTCACGCCGCGCTACTGACCGGGGTCGCCGACCCCGGGGCCGACAACAGCGGTGCGCCCGCGGGCGGGGCCTGCGGGCGCACGGTGGCCGGTGCGGCGGTCGCGGGGAGTGAGCGGTGCCCCGCGTCCGCCGCTCCGGTCAGGAGCTGGTGGTGGTCTGCTGGCCGGTGGCGCTGCCGGAGAGCCACTGGCTCCAGGACAGGTTGAAGTCGGCGTAGCCGTTGTCCCCGGCCGCCAGACCTCGCGGCGAGCCGGTGATGGTGATCGGGTCGCCCTGCTCCACGTAGTTGTAGAACCACTCGGCGTTGTCGTACGACAGGTGTACGCAGCCGTGCGAGCCGTAGCTGTGGCCCGGCTCCGGGTCGCCGGTGGAGAAGTGCACGTAGGTGCCCGAGGTGGTCAGCTGGACATCCCAGGGCAGGTTGATGTTGTAGTAGTTGGGGTTGCTCGGGTCACAGGTGATGTCGACGCTGCACGAGGTCATCAGCACCCAGCGGGCCTTGTCCATGACCGCCATGGTGCCGTCCCAGGACGGGAACTGCGGGCTGCCCGCGTCGATCGGCATGGTCCGCACCAGCGTGCCGTTGCGGTAGACCTTCATCGAGTGGTCGGGCGCGGAGACCTGGGTCTCCACGTCGGCGCCGATGGTGAAGCTGTGGGTGTAGCCGTGGATGCCGTAGTCGCCGTTGCCGTCGCCGACCCCGTCCAGGTTCGCGTTCAGCGTCACCTTGGTACCCGACGGCCAGTACTTCTCCGGACGCCAGTCGACGCGGGTGCTGCTGAACCAGTGCCACGCGCCGGTGACCGGGACCGAGGTGGTCACCTTCATCGCGCTCTCGATCCCGGCCCGGGCCGAGGTGGCCACCGGGTTGCTGAAGACGACCGAGATCGGCATGGCCACGCCCACCGTGGAGCCGGTCTCCGGCGCGATGGTGTTCAGCAGCATCGCCGGACCCGACGGGTGCGTCGGCGACGGCTTCGGGGTGGGCTTGGCGCTGGCACTCGGGCTCGCGCTGGGTGTGACACTGCTGCTACTGGTGCTCGTGCTGGGTGAGTTGGCTGCCCCCGTCAGTTTCCCAGCGGAGGCAGACGCACTGCCCCCGCACGCGCTAGCGCTTGCCAGCACCGCACTGACCAGCAGTGCGATACCGATGCCGCCCTTGATCCGCCCCACGCGCCTGCTCCGCTCACGTCACATCATTAGATACTTCGACAATCCCAGAGACAACGGACTCTACGCAGGCGGTTGCGGCAGACCAGTAAAGCAAAGGCCAAGATTCGGACACAGCCCGGTATCCTTCTTGATCCTGTGCTGTTTCTGTGGTGAGGGCCACTCCCGGTCGGTTCCCAGCTGCCGGTCAGCCTGCCGTGAGCGGGTTCCCGGTCGCCCGGGCGACCGCGCGGATCGTGGCCGTGATCGGCTTGGCCGGTTGCAGGGTGAGACCGGTGAACAACCCGGGGTCACCGGGGTCGGCGTCCAGGCGGAACCGCTGGGCCAGCGTCGCCAGCACCAGCCCGGCCTCCACCAGCGCGAACCGCGCGCCCAGGCAGGCGCGTTGGCCACCGCCGAAGGGGAACCAGGCGTGCTCCGGCGCCGGATCCGGATGGTCGGCGTCCCAGCGCTCCGGGCGGAACGCCTCCGGCTGCGGGAACCAGCGCGGATCGCGCTGCACCGACCACTGGCTGCACCAGACGGTGGTGCCGGTCGGCACCGGTCGGCCGCCGAGGGTGGCGCCCTCCCGGGCGACCACGTTGATCAGCCAGATCGGCGGATACAGCCGCAGCGCCTCCTTGACCACGGCCTGGGTCCACGGCAGCCGCGCGTAGTCGTCGTAGCCGGGCGTCCGCCCCTCCAGTACCTCGGCGAGCTCCGCGTCCAGCCGGGCGCGGACCTCCGGGGCCTGCGACAGCAGGTACCAGGTCCAGGTCAGCGCGGTGGAGGTGGTCTCGTGGCCGCCGATGTAGAGAGTGATCGACTCGTCCCGCAACTCCCGTTCGGCCAGCGGCAGTCCCTGTTCGTCGCGGGCCCGCAGCAGTCGGCTGAGCAGGTCGTCGCGTTCCCGGCCCTCGGCCGCCGCCGTCCGGTGCTCGGCGATGACGCGGTGGATCTCGTTGTCCAGTTGCACCACGGCGCCGCGCAGCCGACGGCGGCCGGGGGTGCTCACCCACGGCGGCAGGAACATGGTGACGCCCCGGAACTCGGCGCCGATGGCCACCTGCGCGGCGGCCATGGCCTGGGCGATCAACTCCTCGCGTCCGGCGGTCTCGACGCCGAACAGGGTGCGTACCGCGATCCGTTGTGTGAGCCGCGCCATCTCCTGCTGGACGTCCACCCGTTGGCCGTCGGACCAGCGATCGGCCGCCTCGGCGGCGCAGGCCACCATCGTCTCCGCATAGGAGCGGACCTGACGCGGCCTCACCGATGGCTGGACCAGGGCGCGTTTGCGCTGCCAGTCGTCGCCGGTGGCCACCACCACCCCATTGCCCAGGACTTGCCGGAACGCCCAGCCCAACTCGCCTGGACTGAAGCTGTGTTCGACCTCGGCCAGGAGTTCGCCGACGTGCTCGGGGCGGGAGACCAGCAGGTTCCGGCGCGGTCCCAGGGACCAGCTGACCCAGTCGCCGTAGTCGTCGCGTAAGCGGGTGAAGAAGGAGAGCGGGGCGCGGGCGAAGTCCGGAAGGTTCCCGACCAGGGGCCAGCCCCTGGGTCCGCGCACGGGAGCGGGCTGCGGTGTGGTCGTCACCGCACCATCGTCCCGCCGCCATGCCGGACGCACCAGAGGGCCTTCGCCTGCGAACAGATGTCCGCCGCCGTCGCCGCCGCAGGTCCTGCTCGGCGCGTTGTCCGTGCGGTGGTGTACGCGCTGCCGGGCGGGGTGGTACGACTGCCGGACCAGATACGCGCGGCCCGGGCGGTCGGCGGGGCGAGAGGGAGGCGACCGCGTGAGCGGCGACATGGTGATGCTGCCGGAGGAGTTCCGGGTGCCGGTGGTCGGCGGCGAGCTGGCGGTGCTGCGCTGGGCCGCCGACCGGCCGGACGCGCCGGTGGTGCTGGCGCTGCACGGGATCACCGGCAACGGCCTGTGCTGGGGCCCGGTCGCCGAGCGGCTCGCGGGCCGGGTCACCCTGGTCGCGCCGGACCTGCGCGGCCGGGCCGGGAGCGCCGCGATCGAGGGACCGTTCGGGGTGGCCGCGCACGCCGACGACGTCGCGGCGCTGGCCGCGGCGCTCGACCTGCCGGACGTGCTGCTGGTCGGGCACTCCATGGGGGCGTTCGTGGCGGCGCTCGCCGCGGTGCGGCATCCGGCGCTGGTGCGGTGGCTGCTGCTGGTCGACGGCGCGGTGGGCTTCCCGCTGCCCACCGGGCTGCCTCCGGACGAGCTGATCGGCTCGGTGATCGGCCCGGCGATGACCCGGCTGTCGATGACCTTCCCCGACCGCGCCGCGTACCGGGCCTTCTGGCAGCGGCATCCGGCCCTCGCCGGTGCCTGGTCGCCCTGGGTGGACGCCTACACCCAGCGCGACCTGGTCGGCACCGAACCGGAGCTGCGCTCCTCCTGCCGACTGGACGCGGTACGGGTCGACGGCATCGACCTGTTCGAGCCGGAGGTGCTGGCGGCGGTGCACCGGCTGCCCTGTCCGGCCGAGCTGCTCTGGGCCGCGCGGGGCCTGATGGACGAACCGCAGGGCCTCTACGACGAGCAGCGGCTCACCGCCGCCGGGCTGGACCGGGAGCGGGTGGTGTCGCGGCCGGTCCCGGACACCAACCACTACACCGTGCTGATCGGTGCGGTCGGCGCCGCGACCGTCGCCGAGCGGCTGCTCGCGGCGGCCGGGGTGGCGGACTAGCGGCCCTCGATCGGGAGTTGACGGTTGCGGTAGCGGCCGGGGGTCTCGCCGACGAGAGCGGCGAAAGCCTCGATGAAGGTCGTCGGATTGGCCCAGCCGCAGGCGAGAGCGGTGTCGGTGACGGACTTCCCCGCGGCGAGTCGGGTGAGCGCGTGGTGGACGCGGAGCTGGGTGCGCCACTGATGGAAGCTCATCCGGAGTTCCTGCCCGAAGAGTCGACTGAGCGTACGCTCGCTCGCCCCGACGCGCGCGCCGAGCTCGGCGAGGGTCTGCTGGTTGGCCGGGTCGGCGTAGAGGATGCCGGTCAGCGCCCGGAGCCGGTCGTCGGCCGGCTCGGGCAGGTGCAGCGGCTGCTCGGGCGCCGCGGTGAGCTCGTCGACGACGACCGCGTGCAGCCGGTCGACCGCCTCCGGTGGCCGCCCGCCGGTGTCCGCCGCCCCGGCCGTGAGGGCGAGCAGAGCTTCGCGGGCAAGCCCGGAGACCGTGAGCACGGCGGGATGCGCGGGCAGCCGGGCGGCGAGTGCGTCGCCCAGGAACAGAATCCGCATGTCCGCGTTGCCGTGCGCGGTGTGGTGGTGCTCGAAGGCCGCGGGAGTCCACGCCACCCGGGTCGGCGGAGCGATCCAGGTACCCCTGGCGGTGGTCACGGACAGCACGCCGGTGGCCGGATAGACCAGGTGCCCCCGGTCGTGGGCATGGATGGGCAGCCGCTGCCCGTGCGCCAGGACGATACGGCCGCGTTCCGCGGGATCAAGATGGCGGGTTTCCCTCATAGATTGGCATCCTATCGGTGGACCGCCGTCCCGGCTCCGCCGGAGAGTGGACGGCATGAGCAACCCAGTGACCCATCAGGCCCCAGCGGCCCACCCGTCGGCGTCCCGGCAGCCGTCCCTTCCCGGACCGGCCGGGGCGCGCACCGTACGAGCGGCCTTCGCGTTCAGCCTGGCCGCGCTGAACCTGCGCATCGCCGTCGCGTCCCTGTCCCCCGTACTCACGGAGGTCCAGCACGACGAACACCTCTCATCGTTCGGCGGCGGCGCCCTCTCGACGGTGCCGGTCGTCTGCTTCGGGGCGTTCGCGTTCCTCGCGCCTCGGCTCACCCGCCGCTGCGGACCCCACCACCTGCTGTGGTACGCGCTGCTCGCGCTGACCGGCGGCATCGTGCTGCGCTCGGTCCCGGGAGTGCTCGCCCTGTTCGGCGGCACCCTGATCGCCGGTGCGGCGATCGCGGTCGGCAACGTCCTCATGCCGCAGCTCATCAAGCACGACTTCGCCGGCCGCGCCGGACTGATGCTCGGCTGCTACTCCCTCGCCCTGTCCGCCGGAGCCGCGCTCGCCGCGGGCGTGGTCGTCCCGCTGGAGTCGGCCACCGGCTGGGGCTGGCGGCAGGTGCTCGCGCTGGGGGCGATCCCGTCCCTCATCGCCGCTCTCGCCTGGCTTCCCGAACTGCTCGTGCCGGACCGGCGTTCCCGGAACCGCCGACGGCAGGAGCTGGTGAGGCAAGCAGGGGCCGATACCGCCGCGCCCACACCCAGGGCGCTGTGGCGCGACCGAACCGCCTGGGCGGTGACCCTGTACATGGGTCTGCAGTCCCTCGGCTACTACGCGATCCTCTCCTGGCTGCCGACGCTCCTGCAGGACCACGGCATGAGCGACAGCCAGGCCGGATGGATGCTCTCCTTCTCCAGCTTCCCCGGCATGGCCGCGTCCTTCGCGGCGCCCTGGCTACAGCAGCGCCTGCGCCCGGCCTTCGTCTCGCCCCTGGCGGCCGCCCTGCTGTGCGCGACCGGCTTCGTCGGCCTGCTCACGTCCCCCGTGTCGGGCGCCTACCTCTGGATGACCGCCCTCGGACTGGGCCAGGGCCTCGCCATCAGTCTCGCCCTCGGCTACATCGTCGCCCGCTCGCCCGACGCGCACCACACCGGGCGGCTCTCGACGATGGCCCAGGGGATCGGCTACCTCATCGCCTGCCTCGGCCCGCTCGGTCTCGGCCTGCTGCGCTCCGCGAGCGGGGGATGGTCGCTGCCGGTCGCCGTACTGCTCGCGGTGCTCGCCGCGCAGACCGTCGCGGCCTTCGGCGCGAGCCGCGACCGCCACGTCCTGGCGTCCTCCTGAAGGGCAGCGGTCCGCGACCAGGGCACCGACATGGTGACGGTCCGTCAAGTACGGTCTGCCGGTCGTCTTTGCGCATGTTTTGGACAGCCGTGCTGCTTCCGACAGGGCCCGGGCGCGGCGGTGCGAGGATGTCCGTGGACGCCCTCCGAGTACGCTGCTGCGGCGCGCCGCGGAGGGCGAGGCGCTGGCCGTCTCGCCGGTAGTGGGACGACACCCCTGGTGGTGCGGGTTGTGCTGGTAAGACCGCACCGCTGACGGTTCCTGGGGCCCCCGGTTCCCGCCGCTGCGGCGCGGACCGGACGAGGGGGCTACCCGATGCTTTCGATCACCCAGTTACCGCGGCCGCAGGGCCGATCGCGCCGACGCGTCGCGGCGCTGGCCCTGTCCGGTGCGCTGGCCGCGGGCGGCTTGCTGGTGGTGGCCGGTCCGGCCCGGGCCGCGACCGGCTGCACGACGGTCGTGTCGGGTGCGACGACGACGGTCACCTGCTCGGGCTCGGCCGAGGACATCCTGGTCCCGGCCGGGGTCAGTAGCGCGGTGGTGACCCTGGACGGAGCCGCCGGTGGGCCCTCGGCCAGCGGTGTGCCCGGCGGCCGGGGCGCCCACCTGGTGGCCACCATCCCGGTCACGGCGGGCACGTACCTGGCGATCTTCGCCGGTTCGAAGGGGCTGGTGGCGGGCCCCGGTCCCAACTACGGCGGAGCCGGTGGCGGCGGCGTGGCGATCGCGACCGCGACCGCCCCCGGCACCACCCTGCTCTTCGCCGGCGCCGGGGGCGGCGCGAGCGGTGCCGGCACCGGTGCCGTTCCCTTCGCGGCCGTCCCCGGTGGCGACAGCGGGAGCCCCGGAGCCGCCGGCGGTGGCGTGCCCGGGGTTGCCGCGGGTGGCGGCGGGGGCGGTGCCGGCACGCCGACCGTACCCGGTGCGGGCGGAATCGGAGGGGTGGGCAGCACGGCCTCGGGGCCGAACGGCGACCCCGCCATCGCCTCGCAGGGCAACGGCGGCCAGCTGAATTGGCACTTCCTCGCGCCGGCCGGCAGTGGCGGTGACGGCGGCGACGGCTACCCCAACGGCGGCGGCGCGGGCGGTGCCGGTGGGACCGGGAACGTGTCCGGCACGGGTGTCGCCGGGGGCGCGGGTGGCAGCGGTGGCGGCGGGGCCAGCTACATCTCCGCCACCGTTCCCGGGACGCCGTCCTCGGTGACCAATGGCGTCAACACGGGCGACGGCAAGGCCGTGATGGTGTTCACCGTCGGCGTCTGACGCCCCGCTGACGCCGACTCGCCGGCTGCCAGGGGGTGCGGCCGCAGCGCGCGCTGGAAGTTCCAGGGAGCGCCGCGGCCGGGCAGGGCCTGGGCTCTCGGGGCGGGTGACGTCAGTGCGCGGTCCAGCCGCCGTCCAGGGTGACCGAGGAGCCGGTGATGTAACCGGTGTCCGGGGAGCACAGCCACAGCGCCGCCCGGGCCACCTCCTCCGGCTCGATCAGCCGCTTGATCGCGCTGCGCTCCAGCATCACCCGCTCGATCACGTCCTCCGCCGGGATCCCGTGGGCCAGCGCCTGGTTGGCGATCTGCTCCTCCACCAGCGGGGTGCGCACATAGCCGGGGTTGATGCAGTTGCTGGTCACCCCGTGCTCGGCGGCCTCCAGCGCGACCACCTTGCTCAGCCCCTCCAGGCCGTGCTTCGCGGTCACGTAGGCGCTCTTGAACGGGCTGGCGCGGAGCCCGTGCACCGAGGAGATGTTGACCACCCGTCCCCACCCCTGCCGGTACATGTGCGGCAGGGTGCGGTGCAGGATCCGGAACGGGGCCTCCACCATCACCCGCTGGATCAGGGTGAACCGCTCCGGCGGGAAGTCCTGGAGCGGCGCCACGTGTTGCAGCCCGGCGTTGTTGACGACGATGTCGGCGTCGTCGGGCAGCGAGTCCACGGCGGCGGCGTCGGACAGGTCGACCACCAGCGCCGTGCCGCCGACCTCCGCCGCGACCCGCCGCGCGCCCTCGGCGGCGATGTCCACCACGTACACGGCGGCCCCGGCGTCGGCCAGGGCCACCGCGCAGGCCCGTCCGATGCCGCTGGCGGCGCCGGTGACCAGGGCTGTTCTACCGGTGAGGAACCGACCGGCGGTAGCGGCGGTCGCGAGTGGCCGGGCCGCGGGCGCGTCCGGGCCGGGGCTCTGATTTCTCTGCATGGTCGACACGCTAGGAAGCCGGACGGGGTCAGCACATGTGACGGGCCTCCATAGTTCCGACCGGTTTCCTGGCACTGGCGGACATACGGCCGCCGCCCGCGCGGCCACCCGCTCGGCGCAGCACAGCGGGTGGCGCGCCCCGCGCCGGTCGAGACTGGGCGGTGACCGGCTGTCCGCACCGCGATCCCCACGGAGCCACCCTGATGAACACGAAGCGGATGACGACGAAGCGGATGAAGACGAAGCGGATCAGGACGGGGCGGATCAGGACGAGGTGCCGCCTCGCGGCCGCCGCCCTGCTCACCGCTGTCGTCGTCGGGCCGGTGTCGGGCTGCGGCAGCGGCGCGGCCTCCGACCTGGCGTCCTCGGCGACCTCGGCGGCCGGCGCGCTGGGCTCCTCGGCGGCGTCGGCCGCCGCGTCGGCCGCGTCCTCGGCCCTGGGTTCGATCAAGGACAGCATCAGCGCCACCGCGGACGTCAAGGCGGCGCCGCCGGTCACCACCTCCGACGGGCGCACCACCTCCGAGTTGACGGTCAGCAACCCGACCTCGGACCAGCACACCTACACGATCTCCGTCTCGTTCAAGAACAAGGACGGTTCGCTGCTCGACGTGGTGGTGCTGACCGTCTCGAACGTGCCGGGGCACGCCACCGTCCAGTCGACCGCCCGCAGCACCCACGACATCAACGGCGCCACCAGCGCCGACGTCACCGCTGCCGTCCGACACTGAACCCGCGGCCGGAGACCAGCCGGGCCCACTCGCGGTCCGGTTCGCCCGGGACGGTGCGCCCGGCGCTGCGCCAGTCGGCGACGAGCCGGGTGTAGACCGGTTCGTCGCCGCTGGGTCGCGGCGGCGCGGGTAACCGCTCGCGTGCCGGCAGCAGGGTCACGGCGGTCCACCGGGATGAGGTCATACCAGGCAAACGCCGATCCGGCCCCGGGCGTCACGCCCGCTACGCCGACCCGGGGATCACCCTGAGTCACCGTCATCGGGCCGGTCCCCGGCGCCCCCGGCGTCCCCGGCGCCCCCGGCGTTCCCGGCGCCGTCGTCGGTCCCGGCCCGCGCCGCCGCCTCGCGCTGCTTCCGCCCCCGGCGGTGGTGCCAGACCGCCAGCGCGGCCAGGACCAGTACCGCCAGGACGATCAGCGCCACCCGGCCCGCCTCGCCGGCCACCCTCCGGTAGGCCGCGCCCGCGCTGTACCCGAGGGCGGTGTAGGTCACCCCCCAGACCAGCCCGCCCAGCGCGTTGAACAGCAGGAACGTCCGGTAGCGCAGCCGCGACATGCCCGCGATGGCGGGCATCAGGGCGCGGAAGAAGGCGATGAAGCGCCCCAGGAAGACCGCCGTCGCGCCCCGGCGCCGGACCAGGTCCTCGGCGGCGGCGATCCGGTCCTGGTGCGCCCGCAGCGGACGGGAGGTCAGGATCGCCGGGCCGAAGCGGCGGCCGACCTCGTACCCCACCGAGTCCCCGGCGATCGCCGCGAACACGACGGTGACCGCCACCCAGTAGACCGAGGCGTGTCCCTGTGCGGCGAGTGCCCCGGCCAGCAGCACGGCCGACTCGCCGGGCAGGACGAAGCCGAAGAACAGCGCGTCCTCGCAGAAGACCAGCGCCCCGACCACCGCGTAGACGCTGGGGCCGGAGAGCCCGGCGAGCCAGTCGGTGATCCGGTGCACGACCCCACCCTCGCGGTCCGGGGGCCGGGCGCCCCGCGCGACCCGCTGGTTCCGGGCGAATGCGCTCCAACGGACGCCGTTACCGGGCTCCCGGATCGCGGGGCGGGCGGGGATCGCTTTGACTGGGAGCCGGACCGCTGACGGACGGGAGGCAGCCACAGCATGCACGCCCCGGCGGTCTGGACGGACCTGGCGGCCCGCGGTCGGGCACGGGCGGTCGTGGCCAGGCAGTGGTTCGACCGGACCCGCGCCGAGGCCGAGCGGCGCTTCCCGGTGCTGACCGAGCTGACCTCGCGGCTGCTGTCGGCCAATCTGCTGGACGCCGCCAGCCGCCTCGCCGCCCAGGCCTTCCTGACCACGATCCCGTTGCTGTTCGCCTTCTCCGCGTTCGCCCCGGAGGCGGTCCGCGACCAGCTGATGAGCTCGGTCCGCGCGGTGTTCGGGCTGACCGGCGCCGCCGGCCAGCAGTTCCAGCAGGTGGTGAACGGCGGTACCGGCACCGAGGGCGAGGAGTTCCGGGAGACCACCGGCGTGATCGGGGCGCTGATGGCGCTGATCTCCGCCACCAGCTTCAGCCGGGCCATGACCCGGCTCTGCGAGCGGGCCTGGCGGCTGCCCAAGTCCGGGGCGCGGGTGGGGGCCTGGCGCTGGCTGGTGTGGGTGCTGGTGCTGGTGGCGCTGCTGCTGTTCCAGGGACCGGTGCGGGACGGCTTCGGCGCGGGGCTGTGGCTGGGTGTGCCGCTGAGCTTCCTGGACGGCGTCGCGGTCTGGTGGTGGAGCCAGCACCTGCTGCTCGCCGGGCGGGTGCCGTGGCTGCCGCTGCTGCCGGGTTCGGTGCTGGCGTCGGCGGCGCTGACCGCGATGGCGCTGACCGCCCGGATCTACATCCCGAACGCGCTGAACCGGGCCCTGGGCGAGTACGGCTCGCTGGGGCTGGTGCTGACGCTGCTGTCCTGGCTGATCGCCCTGTGCGCGGCGCTCACCTTCGCCGTCACCATCGGCGCGGTGCTGGCCGAGGGGCCGCCGCTGAACCGCTGGCTGCCGCCGGTCCCGCGCCCGCCCGCCGGGCCGGGCGCCGCGGCCGGGCCCGCCGGGCGGCCCGCCGCCGACCAGTCCGCCGCCGACCAGTCCGCCGCCGACCAGCAGGGGAGTACCGCGTGACGACGAATCCCGCCGATCCCGGTCCGCTGACCCCGGACGAGCGCGAGGAGCTGGCCCGGCTCCGGGCCGGGGCCGCCGCGCGGCGGCCCCGGCACTGGATCCGCTCGTTCTGCTCGGCGGTGCTGATCGTGATCGCCTGCGTGCTGGCGCCGCTCAGCGTCGCCTCGGTCTGGCTCTCCTCCATCGCCGGGGACACCGACCGCTATGTCGCCACGGTGGCGCCGCTGGCCGCCTCGGTGCCGGTGCAGGACGCGGTCGCCGCCCGGGCCGCGACCGCGGTGACCCAGCACCTGGACGTCAACCAGCTGCTCCAGCAGGTGGCACCGGGCGACCGGCCGGTGATCAGCAGCGTCATCGGCAAGCTCAGCGGGCCGATCAACAGCGCCGTCGCCGACCTGGTGCGGTCGCAGACCAAGAACGTGGTCTCCAGCCAGTGGTTCCGGACCTTCTGGGTCCAGGCCAACCGGCAGATCCACACCACGGTGGTGAAGGCGCTCACCGGCCAGGGCGGCGGCGCGGTCCAGCTCACCGACGACGCGGTGGTGATCGACCTGGCGCCGGTGATCGACCAGGTGAAGCAGCGGCTGGTGGCGAGCGGGGTGGGCGTGGCCGCCCGGATCCCGGAGATCCACACGGACATCACCGTGGTCAGCGCGGAGAACATCGGCAAGGCGAAGACCGGCTTCCGGCTGCTGCGGATGGTCGGTGACTGGCTGCCGGTGATCGCGGTGCTGCTGGCCGCCGCCGGGGTGCTGCTGGCCGGACGCCGCCGCCGGGCGCTGGTCGCGACGGCGCTCGGCGCGGCCTTCGCGACGCTGGTGCTGGGCATCGCGCTGGTGGTGTTCCGCGAGGTCTACCTGGACGACCTGCCCGCGACCGTGTCCCAGGCGGCGGCGGCCGACATCTACAACACGCTGGTGCGCTTCCTGCGGACGACGGTGCGGACGGTGGTGGTGCTGGGGGTGGCGGTGGCGCTCGGCGCCTGGCTCAGCGGGCCCGGGCCGCGGGCCTCCCAGGCGCGCGCGGTGTGGACCTCGGGACTGGAGGCGGTGCGGGCCGCGGCCGGACGCGCCGGGCTGCGGACCGGCCCGGTCGGCCCCTGGGTGCACCGCTACCGCACCTGGCTGACCTGGGCCTTGGTGGCCGCGGCGGCGGTGGCGCTGGCGGTCTGGTCGTACCCGACGGCCTGGGTGGTGGTCGGTCTGGCACTGGGGCTGCTGTTCGCGCTGGCGGTGCTCGGCTTCCTGGACGAGGAGGCCGGACCGGCCCCGGGCGGCTGAGCCGGACGGAGCGCCCGTCCGCCCGGTGCCGGACCGAGGGCCGGAGGGGGCCGGAGGGGGCCGGAGGGGGCCGGACGGGCCGGTCGGCCGAAGCCCCGGGTCAGTCCTCGTGCGGCGGGCTCACCCAGCGGCCGACGCCGCGGCGTACCAGCGCGTCGTCGGCCGGGGTGTACCCCAGCTCCCGGGTGATCGCCGGGCGGAAGCCCGCGAGTTGGACCTCCAGGAACCGCATCCAGGCCTCGGGGGCGATGGTGCCGGTCTCCTCGACCAGGCCGCGCAGCGCCAGCACGGCCAGGTAGACGTCGGTCAGCGTCAGGTCCGCGCGGACCCGGCCCGCCTCCTGCGCCCGCTCCAGCAGCTTGCGGACGATCGCCCAGTGCTCCTGGCGGCGCGGGTCGGCACTCGGCAGGTTGCCCTGCCAGAGCCGGGAGAGGCAGCCCTGGTGCGCCGACATCACCTTGCCGGTGAACCAGAGGCACTCCTCCAGGCCGGCGCCGCTCTCGTCCCGGGCCAGCGTCTGCCTGGTGTGTTCGAGCAGTTCCTCCATCAGCGCGTCGTTCAGCGCCAGGACCAGTGCCTCCTTGGTGGGGAAGCGCCGATAGAGGGTGCCCATGCCGACCCCGGCACGGCGGGCGATCTCCTCGACCCCGGCCTCCGGGCCGAGTTCGGCGAAGACCTCCCAGGCGGCCCGCAGCAGCCGTTGGCGGTTCTCCTCGGCGTCGCGTCGCAGTGCCTTGGTGCTACCGGTGGGCGCGGGCCGGGCCGGGTCGTCGGTCATACGGTTTTCGCTTCCTCACCCTCGGGCGCGTCCTGGGTGCCCGGAGCCTGCGTGCCGAGGTGCTCCGAGACCGTCTTCCCGGCGCTCTTGCGAGCGGCCGGAATGAGCAGCGCCGCGACCGTGGCCAGGACCGCCGCCCCGGCCATCATCCAGAAGGTGGTGGTGTATCCGGACGCCTTGGGCAGCGGGTGCGCGATCGTCACGCCGTTGGCAAGGATACTGGCCGCGATGCCGCTGCCGATCGCGCCGCCGATGGTGCGGATGTTGGCGTTCATGCCGCTGGCCACACCGGTCTGCGCGGGCGAGACCGCCTCGACCACGATCGAGGACATCGAGGAGAAGGCCAGGCCCATGCCGATGCCCATGACGCTGGACGCGACGTAGATCTCCCAGGCCCGGTCGTCGGCCGTGCCGAGCAGCACGAACGGGACGATGGTCAGCAGGCTCCCGGCGACCAGCACCATCTTGGAGCCGAAGCGGACCGACAGCGGACCGCTGAGCACACCGAAGATGAACATGCCGATGGTCATCGGCAGCATGTAGATGCCGGACTGGGTGATGCTCGCGCCGAAGCCGTACCCGGCCAGCTTCTCCGGGGTCTGCACCAGCTGCGGCAGGAAGGTCATCGTGGTGTACATCACCACGCCGAACAGCAGCGCGACCAGGTTCGCGGTCCACACGGCCGGGATCCGCATCATCCGCATGTCGATCAGCGGGGCGTCGGAGCGCAGCTCGACCATGATCCACAGCGCGGCGAAGACCACGGTGGCGACGAACAGGCCGATGATCCGGGCGGAGCCCCAGCCCCAGGTCGGGCCCTCGCTGACGGCCAGCAGCAGCGCCACCAGCCAGCCGGAGAGCAGCAGCGCGGCGCCCCAGCTGATCCGGCCGGGGGTGCGCACCGGGGACTCGGGCACCCACAGGAAGGTGGCGACGGTGGCGACACCGGTCATGATCGCGGGGAACCAGAACAGCCAGTGGTAGTCCATGTTGTCGACGATCGGACCGGCCAGCAGCAGGCCTATGCCGCCGCCGAAGGCGGTGAGCGCGGCGGTGATGCCGACGGCCCCGCGCACCCGCTCCGCGGGGAACTCGTCACGGATGATGCCGAAGGAGATCGGCAGCACGCCGCCGCCGAGGCCCTGGATCACCCGCGCGACGATCATCAGCGAGATCGAGTTCGACAGGCCCGCCAGCACCGAGCCGCCGGTCAGCGCGAGCAGCGTGACGATGAGCATCCGCTCCTTGCCGACCATGTCGCCGATGCGGCCGAGGATCGGGGTGGCCACCGAGGCCGACAGCAGGTAGCCGGTCATCAGCCAGGTCGCGGTGTCCTGGGTGGTGTGCAGGTCCGTCATCAGCGTCGGCAGCACCGGGATGACCATCGACTGGAGCAGGGAGTACGCCGCGACTCCGAGGAGTAGCACGGCGAAGGTGACGTTGTAGTGCGGACGGGTACTGGTTCGAGCCATAAGGATGCGTGTTCCCACCGAAGAGGTTAACCGGAGATTCGACTCCGCATGCGTACGCTAACATAAGCGGAGATTAAACTCCGTATCGTTTTCGGTGTGATCCGCAGCACTCTGGCCGGAACGCCAACAAGCCTCCAGCAAAGGGCAGTTGACCCTTTACCGGAGGCTTGCTCGGGCTTTGGCGGCAGTTCAGCGCCGCTTCAGTGGTGGTTCAGTGGTGGTTCAGCGCTGGTTCAGTGCCGGTTCAGCGGCGCGCCCACTCCTGCGCCAGCAGCTCGTAGGAGCGGACCCGGTCGGCGTGGCCGTGGGTGATCGTGGTGATCACCAGCTCGTCGGCGCCGGTGGCGTCCCGCAGCAGCTCCAGCTGGTCCGCCACCTGCGCGGCGGTGCCCACGAACTGGGTGTCCACCCGGTCCGCCACCAGGGCCCGGTCGGCCTCGGTCCAGGGCAGCGCCCGGGCCTCGTCCGGGGTCGGGAACTGGATCGCGCCCTCGGCGGTGCGGATGCTGCGCACCCACGGGCCGTAGCCGGTGGCCAGCTCCCGCGCGGTCGCCTCGTCCTCGGCCACCACCACGTCGGCGGAGACCGTGACATAGGGCTGCTCCAGCACCGCCGACGGGCGGAAGGCGGCCCGGTAGCCCTCGGCGGCCTCCAGCACCGTCCCCGGGCTGACGTGGTAGTTCGCGGCGAACCGCAGCCCGTTGGCACCGGCGACCTCGGCGCTCTCGCCGCCGCTGCTGCCGAGGATCCACACCTGCAGGTCCGCGCCCTCGCCGGGCACGATGTGCGCCTCCACGCCGTCCGCCGAGCGGTAGTCGCCGCGCAGCAGCGCCAGGATGTCGCCCACCTGCTCGGCGTAGTCCTGCGGCTGCGCGCCTGCCTGCACCAGCAGCTCCTTGTGCAGGGCGAAGCGCGGGGACTTCAGCAGCCCCTCGAAGTTGAACTTCGGCGGGATCAGCAGCCCGTTCGGGGCCCGGCCGTCCACCACCGGCGTCCCGCCGACCAGGGCGGGCTGGCGCACCGGCGCGGCCGGTCGGCCGCCGGAGCGGCCGAGGCCGAGGTCCAGCCGCCCCGGGTGCAGGGCGTCGACCAGGCCGAACTCCTCCACCGTGGACAGCGCGGTGCGGTGCCCGAGCTGCACCGCGCCGGAGCCGATCCGGATGGTCGAGGTGGCCGACGCGGTCAGCGCCAGCACCACCGCCGGGGAGGTCCCGGCGACGCCGGGGTTGAGGTGGTGCTCGGCGAACCAGTAGCGGGCGTAGCCGAAGCGTTCCGCCTGCTGGGCGAGGTCGATGGTGTTGCGCAGCGCCTCGGTGGCGTTCGATCCGGAGGAGATCGGCACCAGGTCGAGGACGGCGAGCGGAGTCGTGCTCATGAGCGGTACCCCTTTCGGGCAGCTGCCTCGGAGAGGCTTCAGGGAGTTGTCGGGACGGGCTCGGCGGGGTCGACCGGGGCCCACGGCCACGGCGGGTCCGGGATCTCGCGGCGCAGCACCGGCGCGATCTCCGACTGGAACAGCTCCAGCGAATCCCGGTGCTGACTCTCCGTCAGGCCGCTTGCCTCGGCCCGGATGTGCTGCACCGTGTGGCCGAACTGCTCGTGGTAGCGGTGCACTTTCTCGATCACCTGCTGCGGACTGCCGATCAGCGCCGAGCTGCGCTCCACGAAGTCCTCCAGGCTGGTGAACACCGGCTCCAGGCCGTGCTGTTTGAGGAAGCCCAACTGAGCCTCGAACAGCGGCCGGTAGGCGCTCACCGCCTCCTGCGAGGTGCGCGCCGCGTAGTACCCCGCGCTGCCCGCGCCGACCGCGATCGCCGCCGGGTCGTGGCCGTAGTGCTCCCAGCGCTCCCGGTAGTAGCGGACGAGTTCGGCGTAGGGCTCGATCGGGTTGGTGACGTTGGCGGAGAACAGCGGGTCGCCGTAGCGGGCCGCCAGGTCCACCGACTCCCGGCTGGTGGCGCTGCCGTGCCAGACCCGGACCGGCCGTTGCAACGGACGCGGCCACACCTCGGCGTCGTGCAGCGAGGGGCGGAACTTCGCCTCGGCGGTGACCTTGCCGTTGCGCCAGATCTGCCGGAACAGCTCGTAGCTCTCGGCGTTGCGGTCCCACTGGTCCTCGGGGGTGACCTGGAACAGCTCGCGCTGGGCCGAGCCGTTGCCCTTGCCGATGATCAGCTCAAGCCGTCCGCCGGAGAGGTGGTCCAGCGTGGCGTAGTCCTCGTAGGCGCGCACCGGGTCCAGCAGGCTGAGCGTGGTGACCGCGGTGAACAGCCGGATCCGCGAGGTCAGCGCGGCGATGTGGCTGAGCACCACCGGCGGCGAGGAGGAGATGAACGGGCGCTCGTGCCGCTCGCCGACGCCGAAGCCGTCGAAGCCCAGCTCCTCGGCCAGGACCGCGTTGTCCAGCACCTCGCGGAAGCGCTCGCCGGTCGGCTGGTACTCCCCGGTGACCGGGTCGGGGAAGTGCGTGATCAGGGTGATCGCCAGGAACTTCACGAGGCCACCGCCTCGGCGGCGGCCGCCGGGGTCGGCGTGCCGAGCCCGAGGTGGTCGCGCAGCGTCTCGCCCTCGTACTCGGTGCGGAACACCCCGCGCTCCTGGAGCAGCGGCACCACCGTGTCGGCGAACTCGTCCAGGCCGGACGGCGTGATGTGCGGGACCAGGATGAAGCCGTCGCTGGCGTCCTCCTGCACGAACTGGTTGATGGTCTCGGCGACGGTGGCCGGGGTGCCGATGAAGGACTGGCGTCCGCCGACGGCGGCGATCAGCTCGCGGATGGAGAGCTTCTCCGCCTCGGCCCGCGCCCGCCACTCGTTGGCCAGCTCGATCGGGTCACGGCCGTTGCGGACGCTGGCCCGGCCCTTGGCGATGGTGTGCTCGCCGATCAGCGGGTCGATCTCCGGCAGCGGCCCGTCCGGGTCGTAGGCCGAAAGGTCCCGGTTCCACACCTGCTCCAGCAGCTTGATCGCGGTCTGCCCGCTGAACTGCTGGAGCCGTACCTCGTGCGCCAGTTCGGCGGCCTCGGCCTCGGTGTCGCCGAGGACGAAGGTCGCCGCCGGGAGGATCAGCAGCTGGTCGTGGCCGCGGCCGTAGCGGGCCAGTCGGCCCTTGACGTCGGTGTAGAAGGCCTTCCCGGCGTCCAGGGTGCTGTGCCTGCTGAAGATCGCGTCGGCGGTGGAGGCGGCGAACTCGCGGCCCTCCTCCGAGTCCCCGGCCTGGAAGATCACCGGTCGCCCCTGCGGGCTCCGCGGGACGTTGAACTGCCCGCCGATGTCGAAGTGATCGTCCTGGTGGCGGAACGAACCGGCGAGCGGGTCGGTCAGGAAGACCCCGGAGTCCTTGTCGGCGGCGATCTCGTCGCCGCGCCAGGAGTCGAACAGCTCCCAGGCGGTGTCCAGGAACTGCTTGGCCCGCGAGTAGCGCTGCTGCTGCTCCAGGAAGCCGCCGCGGCGGAAGTTCTCGCCGGTGAAGGCGTCCCAGGAGGTGACCACGTTCCAGGCGGCGCGCCCGGCCGAGAGGTGGTCCAGGCTGGCGAACTGCCGGGCGACCTCGTAGGGCTCGTTGAACGTCGAGTTGATGGTGCCGGTCAGTCCGAGCCGGTCGGTGACCGCGGCCAGGGCGGCCAGCACGGTGAACGTGTCCGGGCGGCCGACCACGTCCAGGTCGTAGATCTCGCCGCCCTGTTCGCGCAGGCGCAGGCCCTCGGCGAGGAACAGGAAGTCGAACTTGGCCCGCTCGGCAGTCTGCGCGAGGTGAACGAAGGACTCGAACTCGATGTGGCTGCCGGAGCGCGGATCACTCCAGACGGTGGTGTTGTTGACGCCGGGGAAGTGCGCGGCGAGGTGGATCTGCTTGACGGGCTTGCTCATGGTCGGACAGTCCTTCCGGGCGTCAGATAGCGGCGGCGACAGGGGAGTTGGCGTAGCGGTTGGCCGGGCGCGGCAGGCCCAGCAGGCCGCGCAGGGTGTCCGCCTCGTAGCCGAGCCGGAAGGCGCCGCGCCGTTGCAGCTCCGGCACCAGCCGCCGGGTGATCTGCTCCAGGTCGTCCGGCAGCGCGCCCGGGCGCAGTCGGAATCCGGTCAGCCCGGCCTGCTGCAACTCCAGCAGCAGATCCGCGAGTTGGGCGGCGGTTCCGGTGAAGATCCGGGCGTCGCTCTGGAGTTCGGCACCGGCGAGCTGGTCCAGCCGGTCCTTGCGGTCCGCGGCGGCGGCAGCGTCGTCGTCCAGGAACACCACCAGGTCGCCGAAGACGTGCAGGGTCTCCCCGGCGCGCCCGGCGGCGGCCTGCTCGGCGCGGATCTCGGCGGTGATCTCCCGGGCGTGGGCGGCGTCGCGCGGGGTGACGTAGCCGACGTCGGTGGCGCGGGCGATCAGCTGGTACGGCACGGTCATGTGGCCGAGCGCGGTGACCAGCGGCTGGCCCTGCGGCGGGCGGGGCGTGATCGACGGGCCCTTGACGCTGAAGTACTCGCCCTGGAAGTCGATGTAGTGCAGCTTCTTGCGGTCCACGAAGCGGCCGGTGGCGGTGTCGCGGATCTCCGCGTCGTCCTCCCAGCTGTCCCAGAGCCGGCGCAGCACCTCGACGTAGTCGGCGGCCTCGTCGAAGCGGGCGGTGATCGCCTGCTGGAACTCGGGGGAGGCGAACCCGGCCGCGTCGGTCGGCAGCGGCGGGAACTCGCGGCGGCCGAAGTGCGCGGTCTCGTCCGGGCGGCCGGAGATCTGCACCCGGATCCCGGCCCGGCCGCCGCTGACGTAGTCGAGGGTGGCGATGGCCTTCGACAGGTGGAACGGCTCGGTGTGGGTGGCGATGGCGGTCGGCACCAGGCCGATCCGGCGGCTCAGCGGCGCGATCCGCGCGGCGATCAGCACCGCGTCGAGCCGTCCGCGCACCTGGTCGGTACGGTCGTCCGGGCCCTGGAGGGGCTGCGTGGACTGGAGGCTGAGCGAGTCCTCGATGGTGACGAAGTCCAGCAGTCCGCGCTCGGCCTCGGCGACCAGGTCGCTCCAGTAGCGAGCGGTGAGCAGTTCGGCCGGGCGGGCGCGGGGTTCGCGCCAGGCGGCCGGGTGCCAGCCGGCGCCGTCGAGGGCGACGGCGAGGTGCAGCGGCGCGGCGGGGGAGCCTTCGACGTCGGCGGCGTCGTCGGCGGCGGGCGATATGGGGGAGGAGGGCATGACAGATTCGCTCTCTACTCGGCTGCGCACGTGCTGACGACGTCCGCAGCCCCGGAGTGGGTGAGGCTGACAGTGCTGGCGCTGATCTGGCGCTGGGGAGCGGGCCGGGGCGGCGGACCGGTTCTGGGTCGGTCGGGGGTGTGCCTGCGGCGGACGCCTACGGATGCGGTGCGGGACGCTGCCGCTGGACCGCTGAGGGGGACCGGTTTCCGGTCAGCCGTGCGGAACGGGCGTCGTCAGCTCGTACACAGCGCGCCGGCGACGCGCTGCAGGTCGATGTGGCGGCGGGAGAAGGACCCGAGGAGGCCGCCGCGGGGCTCGATCGCGGGGAACGCGTGCGTCTGCCGTGCCTGCACTCTCGTCACCTCCGCCTCGATCGGCCCGAGCCGTTCGCTCCCGCGCTTGCGGTACCCGGTCGGGCCCGCCTGGTCGTCACCTGGAGCACCCCGCCGCGTGAGGAGGGTTGCCGGTCAGCAAGCCAGGGCTTGTCGCTGACACTCATGACCTGCGGGGAGGCTATCCGGGCGGGGGAGTCGATGGCAATCCCCGACGCCCGCGCCGGACCGCCCCCGATATCCGCGGGAAGGGTATCCGTGCAGGCCAGCGACGTGCGGCGGGTGGATCAGCAGTCACGGCCATGATCGCGGCTGACGCCCCTGGTCTCGATCGGCAAGACGCCTGCCGCCCACGCTTCGGGAAATGGGCGATTTCCCACAATAGTGACAAAATGATACGGATGTCATGACGTGCCGAGCAGGCCTCGTCATCACACCTCGTCACCGTCGGGAGGGCCTCGCCATGGATGCTCGTCCCCCGGACGACGCCGACCCGGTCGACGCCGCCGACCCCGATCGGCCCGGGGCGCGGCAGCTGGCGCTGGAGCCCCGGCTGGCACTGGCGGCGCAGGCGGCCAAGGCCGGGGCCTACGAGTGGGACATGGTGACCGGCGCCATCTTCTGGGACGAGGTCGTCTGCCGCCTGGTCGGCGTCGCCCCGGACGAGTTCGACGGCCGCGCCGAGGCCTTCTTCGCGGCGCTGGACCCGGCGGACGCCGCCCGGCTGGCCGCGTCCACCGCCCGGGTCATCGAGACCGGCGGCGCGTACCGCAACTGGTACCAGGTGAATCACCCGGACGGCCGGGTGCGCCGGATCGAGGAGCGCGGCGAGGTGCTGTTCGGCGCCGACGGCCGCCCGGAGCGGTTCATCGGGCTGCTGCTGGACCGCACCGACGAGGGCCCGGACCCGGTCAACCTGGCCCGGCCGACCGATCCGGCCAGCGCCCAGGAGTCCGGCTCCACCGCGCTCAGCGGCCTGCTCACGGCCCGCAGCGACGACAGCTCCTTCGTGCTGATCCTCGCCCGGGCGCTGTCCCGGGCCACCACCGTCGCCGACGTGCTGCGGGTGATGACCGACATCGCCCGCCCCTCCCTGGGCGCCGACAACCTGCTGATCGACGTGATCTACGAGGACGACTCCTCCTGGATCGGCGCCGCCGCCTACGGCGAGCACGTCCGCGAGAGCCTGACCGGGCTGCGCGACCAGGCGGCCGAGGCGATGCGCACCGCCGTCACCGAGTCCCGGCCGCTGTTCGTCGAGGACATCGAGGTGCGCGGCCCCGACGGCGGGGTCATCGAGACCCGCTCCTGGGCGGTGCTGCCGCTGTCCAGCTCGGACGTGTGGGTCGGCGCCTGCCTGTTCGCCTTCACCGGCAGCCGGGTCTTCGACGACGAGAAGCGGGCCATGTTCACCGCCCTCTCCGGCATCCTGGCCCAGGCCCTGGCCCGGGCCAAGCTCTACGACACCGAGCACCAGCGGGCCACCCAGCTGCAACGGGCGATGCTGCCGCGCCGCCTGCCCGACCTCGCGGGCTTCGACAGCGTCGTCCGCTACCTGCCCGCCAGCGCCGGGATGCTCGCCGGTGGCGACTGGTACGACCAGCTGCGGCTCGCCGACGGCAGCGTCGGCCTGGTCATCGGCGACGTCCAGGGCCACAGCGCCGAGGCGTCGGCGGTGATGGGGCAGCTGCGGATAGCGATCCGGGCCTTCGCCGCGGAGGGCCACGGCCCGTCCGAGGTGCTGGCCCGCACCGGGCGGCTGCTGGCCGGACTCGACACCGACCTGTTCGCCACCTGCTGCTACCTCCAGCTGAACCCGGACACCGGCGAGCTGCTGGCCGCGCGCGCCGGGCACCCGCACCCGGTCATGATCAACTGCACTCGGCCCCGGGTCAGCGAGTTCGCCATCCCCGGCGGCCCGCCGCTGGGCGTCGACCCGAGCGCCACCTACCCGTGGACCAGGACGGTGCTCGCCCCCGGTGACGCGCTGCTGCTCTACACCGACGGCCTGGTCGAGACCCGCCAGGACGACATCGAGGAGTCGGTGCGGGCGATGCTCTCGCGGATCCAGGACTGCCTGCGCGGCACGCCGCCGCCGGGCACGGACACCGGCGCGGACCGGCTCGACCAGCTCGCGGAGTGCCTGGTGCGCCCGGTACTGGCGGTCGTCCCGCGCCAGGACGACGTGGCGCTGATGCTGGTCCGCCGCCTGCCCGAACCCCGCTGACCCCCGGTCCGGCCGCCGGGGCCGCGCCGCTGACTTGCGCCGCGCCGCGCAGCGGGCAGAGTGGAACCAGGGCCCGTGCCGCACCCCAGGAGGCAGACCGTGGACGACCTCGGAAAGCTCTGCGAGGAACACCTCGCCAAGGCCCACGCCGACCCCCACGGCCGCAGCGCCCACCTGCTGCTGCACCAGGGCCCGCTGCGGCAGACCGTGATCGCGCTCACCGCCGGATCGGTCCTGGACGAGCACAACGCCCCCCTGGCCGCCAGCGTCCAGACCCTGCGCGGCGCCGTCACGCTCACCACCGCCACCGCCGAACACCCCGTCCCGCTGGGCGCCCTGCACCCCGTGCCCCGGGAACGCCACGGCCTGCGCGCCCTGGAGGACGCGGTGGTACTGCTCACCGCGGTCACCGCGGTCGACTAGTTAGGACTTGCCCGCCGATCATGTGACCGTCGCCTTCTGCGTGACGATGCCAGGCCATACCTTGGCCCGGCTCGCCCGGGGAACGTCGCGGCCTGCATGGCCGCCTGCGGGACCTCACAGAACACCGATGCTGCGGCTTCGCGGGCATCGGCTTCGGCGGCGGCCCGCTCGCGGCGCTCCCTGTCCGACAACTGCGCCGTCTGGGCGTAGCGCTGCGACTTCACCCAGGCGGCGGCCTCGTCCTTCGAGGTGAATCCCAGCTCGTCCAGCAGGGACTTCGAGGCGGCGCGGCGCCCCTGCTCCTTCTTCCGGGCGAGGAGCTTGCCCAGTGTCTCCTGGTCCACTGCGAGCGCACCGCCGGTGCCGGGGTTCGAGATGTCGTCCTCGGAGGCGCCGAGAATGGGCGGATCGGTCGGCCGTCCTTGCGGTAGCCGATGATCGAGTCCGGGCCGGGCAGAGACCGGGCCACGGTGGCAACTCCGTTCAACGCCCCCGCGCCGACGATCAGTGAATGGCGATCAGCGTCAGGATTATATAGGGAGTGCCCAAATAATCCAGGGCGTATCTCGCCAAAGTTCCTCAAAGCAAGCCATTATCAGCCCACGTCAAGTCTCATGCAAAATTATGACCAAGTCGCCGCGAGGCCCCCGAGAGGCATGGAATCTGATAAGGCCAACACGCGGAGAATGGGGAATCATTTGTTCCGGAACATACGTGCCGTCGTACTTGCCGTCGCTCTCACGTTAGGCATTTCCTGGGGGAACTCGGCAGTGGCGTCCGCGATGCCCAGCGCATCCACGGTCTCAGTTCAGCAACAGATCAAGATCGCAGAAATTCCCGCCAAGGCATGCCACGTGGTCGCCCACGCAGCACCCGGCCCCCATGAACCGAAAGAGCTTTGCGAGGGCGCGCGCCAAGCGACTCCCTCGCCCGGACTCATATCCGAACTGCGCAAACAGCAGTCCAAGCAACGCCAAATCAGGAATCGAACCGACCATGCAGCCGACACCGTAACCATAGGCCCTACGGGAAGTGTCGACTATCCTGTCCCCTCTCAGTGCAACAGCCTGTTCAGCGTCCCATCTCTAGGGATCAGCAACCCTGACAGGTTCACGACCTGCAGTGCGTCCCAATGGGACATCTACACGTGGACGACCGACAACGACGGCGACACGGAGATCACTGGCGAAGTGTATGTGACGGATTACCAGTGGATCCTGTACAGTCCCTCGCTCACCGGTAGTTGGATTCACGAGCTGGCCATGTACAACAGCAATGGCTGGGGTGACCTCAGCGAGGGCGCTGAGCTCTCCATCTCGAACCTCTGCGACACCAACCAGTCGACCTGCCTGGCAGCAGAACTAGAACCAGCTGGATCAAATGACGGAACTCCGACATTCTTCGCCAACGACACTACGGAGAACGACTTCGTGTGGCAGGGATTCGACGCTGGTCCTGCATCAACCGTAGGAACTACCGTCGCCAATTCCATTGATAGTCTGGACGGATTCCTTGGCGTCTGGTTTCAGTCCCCAACCTATGGCTTCGGCGTAATCGAAAACGGTTCATACGACGGGCAAAGCGGCACGATGCCAGGTCGCTGTGACAACGTCCTCACCACCACGGACGCCTGTGTAAACGAGGACAACATCCCCACACTCACCTACGACTCCACTAAGAACCCGCTCGTCGCGCCCGTTGCGCAGCATATCTACAACGCCCAGCAAGCCGGAGCTTTGTCCATCCAATGGGGCGTGCCCGGCGGCAGTTTGCTGACACGCGACACCTCGGCTTCCGACATAGCAGCGAATCGCACCGCCGCCTGCGGCAGCGTCACCGTGCCAACCGGCGACTCGTGTGATGAGTTCCCCATGGCTAGCACCTATCAAGGAGCATCCTTCAGCGGCCCGGGGAACTTCTCCACCGCAATCGTCCCCAAGTCGGCAAATGACTCTCAGGGAGGGCTCACCGGCGGCTTCTACAGCGCGAACCGCGTAATCGACGGTGACCCATTCTACGTACTTGCCATCCTGCCCAACGGCACGCCATCGTGGTGACATGAGTCATCCAACTCCCGCCCCCGGTCCGGAAGTGATCACGATCGGTGTCCAGGACGGACAGTACGTCTTAGAGTCGTCCCCTCTGCGAAACAACGCATGGCCGGATCCGTCGGACGGCCTGACCACCGGCGAGGAGAACTGGTTAGCAGTCATCACCGGCACAGAGTGGGGGGACGTGAGCGTTGAGGTCCGCGTCCTCACGAGCCCGCCAGCCATCCTCGATAAAGAGTGGGAAATGGTCGTAGAGCGTGATCTTGCTACCAAGTCTGGCGAGATTGCAATCCGTGACCTCTACTCCGTTCCCCCAATCCACACGGTGCGGCTCAGCCCGGGACTACTTCGAGTGCGAGTACACGTCAGGGGCCGGTCTGGGACGCCTCCTGAGACGTCATCGGCTAGCCCCGCAGAGACACACCTGATCCAAATATGGCCCGTGAAGCACGAAAGTCCCGCCGCCATCCTCGCAGGGCCGGACTCAACTGCCCACAGCTACCGATAACCGTCTCAGCTGCCCCGGCGGCCTGTTCTCGGGCCGACGCCGCCGGGGCAGCTGAGACGCGATTGGACGCGCACCTATCCCTCCGCGCCCGGCTCCCCGTCAGCTGTCAGCGTTCGGGCTTTGGCGAGCAGCACCGTACCGGTCTCGGGGTCAGCCGGGCCAAGCCCGAGGTAATCGTGCACGGCGCCGTTGTCGCTGGTCGCGTCGGCCAGCTGTGTCGCCGAGGCGAAGTCGCTGTATGCGCATTCTGCTGCGGGCTGGATGTAAGGAACGTCCCATGTCCACGGCTCGCCCTGTCCGCTCTCGCGCTCACCCGGACTGCGACATGAGCCGTTGTGATGGGGGTCGTAGTACCCAACGGCAAGGACGTTGACGGTGCCGTCGAAGCTGAGCGGCCACGTGATGTCGGTAGTTGATCTTGTGCGGGTGCGGGTTCGCAGATTGTCCAAAAGAGGCCGCCCCTTGCGACGAGGCCCTTGGGGCGGCCTGCGTCGGGCGGGGAAGTACGGTCCGCTGCTGCGTCATCTGGCAGAAGGAGGCACGCGGTTGACGAAGCCTCTGCGTCGTTGTGAACAAGGCGAGCGTTGCCTGATGCGGCACTGGCTAGCTTCGGGCGGGCGCCGGGGTCGGGGCGCGCGGGTTCTGGCGCCGGGGTGAAGTCCCGGCATTCGCAGGGCAGATGATCGATTTCCGGAACCTGTGCAGAACCTTGACATGTTCTCGGTCCTGCCCTAAACCTCTCTCTGAGAGAGCGCTCTCTCGGCCCTTTCCCGCCCCCACCGAGGGCACGTCCCCCCACCCCTGGCGAGCCGACCTCCGGCGCCCTGGGCTGCCGCTTCGCGGCCGCACGGCGACGCCGGGCCCCGGCATGCCCTGGCGCGTCCGCAGGCACCACCATCCGGCCCCGGCCGGGCCGGTCGTACCCACCGACCCACCCATCGACCGCGCCCGCGGCCGGGCACCGGGGAGCAAGACCTGGCAACCGAGAGGAACACGATGAGATCCTTCCCCCGACCACGGCCACCGGCGCCCGCGCGCCGCGGGTCGCGACCACCCCGCCGCCGACCCGCCTTCCGTGCGGTGCTCACGGTGCTGGCGCTGTTCACGCTGTCGCTGGCCGGTGCGCACACCGCGGCCTACGCCGCGGCCGGTGCCCCCTTCGGCGGTACCGCCGCCGCTGTGCCGGGTACCGTGCAGGCGGCGAACTACGACACCGGCGGCCAGGGCGTGGCGTACAGCGTCACCGCCGCCAACGGCACTGCCAACAGCTACCGTTCGGACGGCGTCGACCTGGAGGCCACCGCCGACACGCAGGACACCAGCGCGGCCGGTGGCGCCGACGACATGGGCTGGACCACGGCCGGACAGTGGTTCAACTACACCGTCAACGTCGCCACCGCCGGGACGTACAGCGTCGCCTTCCGGGTGTCCTCGCCGTACGGGATCACCGACGCGCTGCACGTCGCCAACTCCGCCGGGACCAACCTGAGCGGCGCGGTGGCGGTGCCGAACACCGGCGGCTACGAGACCTGGACCACGGTCACCGCCAGCGTCACCCTGCCCGCGGGCCAGCAGACGCTCACCGTCGACCAGGACTCCAACGGCTGGAACTTCCACTACCTGACGTTCACTCAGGGGACTTCGGGTGGTGGCGGCGGCGGATCCAGCGGCGGCAAGCCGTTCGGGGGGACTCCGGCCGCGCTGCCGGGCACCGTGCAGGCGGCCAACTACGACACCGGCGGCCAGGGCGTGGGGTACAGCGTCACCGCCGCCAACGGCACTGCCAACAGCTACCGTTCGGACGGCGTCGACCTGGAGGCGACCGCGGACACCGCGGACACCACCGCGGCCGGTGGCGCCGACGACATCGGCTGGACCGGGGCCGGGCAGTGGTTCGACTACACCGTCAACGTCGCCACCGCCGGGGTCTACACGGTCAGCTTCCGGGTGGCCTCGCCGTACGCGATCGCTGACGCGCTGCACATCGCCAACGCCGCCGGGACCAACCTGACCGGCTCGGTGGCGGTGCCGAACACCGGCGGCTACCAGACCTGGACCACGGTCACCGCCAGCGTCACCCTGCCCGCCGGTCAGCAGACGCTCACCGTCGACCAGGACGCCACCGGCTGGAACTTCCACTACCTCGCCTTCACCCAGGGCACCGGCGGCGGGGGCGGCGGCACCGGCGGCGGCGGTACCGGTCCGACCGAGTACTGCGGCACGCAGGACCTCGCGCTCGACCAGCCGACCACGGCCTCCTCGACCCAGGACGCCACCGACTACCCGGCGGCCGACGCCACCGACGGCGACCCGGGCACCCGTTGGTCCAGCGCGGCCAGCGACCCGCAGTGGCTGGAGGTCGACCTCGGCTCCCAGCAGCAGATCTGCGACATCGGCATCCTGTGGGAGGACGCCTACGCCACGGCGTTCCAGGTGCAGGTGTCCAACGACAACTCGACCTGGACCACGGTCTACTCCACCACCACCGGCACCGGCGGCACCCAGTCGTTCCCGGTCTCGGCCACCGACCGGTACGTGCGGATGTACGGCACCGCCCGGGGCACCCAGTTCGGCTACTCGATCTTCGAGTTCGACGTCTACGGGCTGACCACCGTCGCCCCGGTCACCGGCGGCAACGGCACCGGCGGCAACGGCACCTGCTCGTGGGTGGGTTCCACCGCGCCGGTCTCGCAGCGGGTCCAGCAGGTGCTCAACACCATGGACCAGTCGGAGGAGCTCAGCCTGGTCGCCGGTGACGGCGGCTCGACCTACATCGGCCAGATCCCGGCCATCCCCGACCTGTGCATCCCGCCGACCAACATGGAGGACGGGCCGAACGGGGTCGGTGACGGGGCCGGCGGCGTGACCGCCTTCCCGGACGGCGAGAACGCGGCCGCCACCTGGGACCCGTCGCTGATCCAGCAGGAGGGGACGGCGATCGGCAACGAGTTCGCCGGGAAGGGCGTGAACGTCTCCCTCGGCCCGACCACCAACCTGGTGCGCGACCCGCGTTGGGGCCGGACCTACGAGACCTACGGCGAAGACCCGTACCTCGCCGGTCAGATCACCTCGGCCGAGGTCCAAGGCCTGCAGAGCCAGGGCGTGATGGCCATGGTGAAGCACACCGCGGCCTACGACCAGGAGGAGTACCCCAACAACAACAAGGATGAGACGGTCAGTCAGAAGGCGCTGGAGGAGCTGTACCTGGCTCCGTTCCAGTCGGCCATCGAGCAGTCGGCACCGGCCGCGATGATGTGCTCCTACGCCGTGGTCAACGGCGACGCCTCCTGCCAGAACGCCGACATCCAGCAGGAAGGGCTCGACGCGCAGGCGAACTTCGGCGGCTACATCACCTCGGACTGGGGCGCGGACTACTCCAGCGTCCCGTCGACCGAGGCCGGGATGGACGTGGCGATGCCGTTCTCGGACGCGAGCGCCCTGTCCTCCGCGCTGACCGCGGGCACCCTGAGCCAGGCGACGCTGAACGCGAACGTCGCCCGGATCCTGACCCAGATGTTCGCCTTCGGCATGTTCGACAACGCCCAGACCGGTTCCCTCACCACCAGCGTCACCACCGCGGCGCACCAGCAGACCGCGCTGCAACTCGGTGAGGAGGGCACGGTCCTGCTGAAGAACAACGGCCTGCTGCCGCTCAACCCGAACGGCAACGAGTCGATCGCGGTGATCGGCACCGACGGCGGCGCCGGAGTGGAGCTCGCCGGCGGCGGCAGCGGCACGGTCACCAGCTCCAACACGATCTGGCCGATCACCGGCATCCAGAACGCGGCCGGGCCGAACGTCAAGGTCAGCTACACCCAGGGCAACGACAACGGGACCACCGACATCCCGCAGGCCGTCGCCGCGGCCCAGGCGGCCACCGACGCGATCATCTACGTGAACGCGCCGGAGGGCGAGGAGACCGACCTGACCACGCTGGACCTGTCCAGCACCGACGAGACGATGATCGCGGACGTGGCGGCGGTGAACCCGAACACCGTCGTGGTGGTCAACAGCGGTTCGCCGGTGGTCATGCCGTGGCTCAACTCGGTGGCCGGGGTGTTCGAGAACTGGTACGGCGGACAGGAGACCGGCGCCGCGATGGCCGCGCTGATCTTCGGCACCGCCAACCCGTCCGGCAAGCTGCCGGTGACCTTCCCGAGCAGCCTGAGCCAGGTCCCGGCGCAGACCACCGCGCAGTGGCCGGGCACCACCGCCGGGATCGACTTCAGCGAGGGCGTGAACATCGGGTACCGGTGGTACCAGTCGCAGAACATCACCCCCGCGTTCCCGTTCGGCTTCGGGCTGTCCTACACGAAGTTCTCCTTCTCCAACCTCAACGTCGGCGCGTTCAACGCCAACGGCACGGCCACGGCGACGGCGACGATCACCAACACCGGGTCGGTCGCGGGCGCGGACGTGGCCCAGCTGTACGTCGGCGACCCGGCCGCCAGCCAGGACCCGCCGGAGCAGCTCAAGGCCTTCCAGCGGGTGAACCTCAACCCGGGGCAGAGCAGCACCGTCACCTTCCCGCTGACCGTCCACGACCTGGCGAACTGGTCGGCGACGGACAACCAGTGGGAGGCCCCGGCGGGAACGTACTCGATCAGGGTCGGGGACGCGTCCAGCAACCTGCCGCTGACCGGATCCACCAGCCTGGCCCAGGAGTTGACCGGGCAGATCGCCGCCGGGGCCTCGGCCGCGGGCGTCTCCCTGGCCAACACCGCGGTCAGCGCCAACGTCACCCCGAACTCGGGCGTGCCCGGCGCGGAGACCGTCGGCGTGGTCAACCCCTTCGGCTACAGCAGCCCCAAGGGCACCGCGTTCTCCTTCGCGGTGCAGGCCGTGGACTCCAACCCCGCGCAGTCCCTGACCTTCACCGCCACCGGACTGCCGCCCGGCGTCAGCATCGCCGCCAACGGCACCCTCTCCGGCACCGGCACCACCCTCGGCACCTACACCGTCACCGTCACCGCCACCGACACGAAGGGAGTCTCCGGATCGGCCACCTTCGTGTGGTCCGTGGTCCAGTGACCGACCCGCGCAGCTAGCGGACCACCCCGCCGCGCGGGACCGGACTCCATCCGGCCCCGCGCGGCGGCTCCTTTTCCGGCCCTGGACGCTGCCGCGCCCGGCCGGGGGAGGGGCGGCGAGACGACACGCGATCCCATATCACTATAAGACGGACAAAATGACCCTATGGTGATCGCGTCATCTCTCAAGTGATGGGAAACCTGATGAAGGCTTGGCTACGGGCGACCGCTGCGGCTGCGGTCGCCGCGTTCGTCACTCTGCCGGTGCTGGGCACACCGGCCGTCGCGGACGCGGACAAGGGGGTCCCCTCGGCGCAGTGCGCGGCCGGGGTCCGGGTCGGACCGGACGGGGCGGGCTTCTACAACCCGCCGTCGCCGCTGCCCGCCGGTGCGCACGGCGACGTGATCTGGGCCCGCCGGGTCGCGGCCCCCGAGCACGCCGAGGCCTGCCGGATCCTCTACCTCTCGACGCTGCACGACGGTCGGCGGGTCGCCGTCTCGGGCCTGGTGGTCTGGCCGACCGGGCAGGCGCCGAAGGGCGGCCGCGACGTGGTGGCCTGGGCGCACGGGACGGTCGGCGGTCCGCGCCAGTGCGCGCCGTCGGCCGCGCCGGATCCGGCCCAGAACCTCGTCGACTACTACACCTACAAGAGCCCCTACCCGATCGACGTCGGAGTCCCTGCCCTGACGAAGTTCCTCGCCGCCGGTGACGTGGTGGTGGCCACCGACTACCAGGGCCTGGGGACGCCGGGCGTCCACCAGTACGTGGTGGCCGACACCGAGACCCACAACGTGCTGGACTCGGTGGAGGCGGCGCGTCGGCTCCAGCCGGTCCACGCGGGCAACCGCCTCGCGGTCCTGGGCTGGTCGCAGGGCGGCGGCGCGGCGCTGTTCATCGGTCAGAACGTCCGCTCCTACACCCCGGGGCTGGACCTGGTCGGGGTGGCCGCGCTGGCCCCGGCGGCCGACCTCGGCCCGCAGTTCGAGGGCCGGGTCCTGCCCGGCCCGCGCAACGCCTCCTCGGCCGCGCACAGCGCCGCGCTGCGGATCAACGTGTACCGGGGCTTCCTGGCCGCCTACCCCGAGCTCAAGGCCGGCGACGTGCTGAAGCCGGCCGGACTGGAGGGGCTGAGGGGCGACGGGGTCGCCTGCCTGTCGCACTTCGCCGACGTCATCCAGAGCAACGTCGCCGACGTGCACAAGCTGGACACGCTGTTCAAGCCGCTGCGCGAGGTCCCGGAGGCCTGGCACCGGCGCCTGCACGAGAACACCCCCGGCTACGTGACCACGGTCGCCCCGGTGCTGGTCATGCAGGGGACCGCCGACACGGTGATCAACCCCCACTCCACCGCCCAGTACGTCAGGCGGGCCTGCACCTTCAGCCAGCCGGTGGAGTACACCACCTACCAGGGGGCGACCCACAACACGGTCCCCTTCGACGCGCAGAAGCAGTACGTGCCGTGGATCGCCGCGCGGTTCGCCGGGAAGCAGGCCCCCTCGAACTGCTGACCCGCCACCGGGCCGCCGCCGGACCCGGCGGCGGCCCGGGGAGTGGCTAGCCGACGGTGACCACCGGCTGGTGGGTGATCGGGAAGTTCACCGAGCGGGCGATGAAGCAGACCGCGTGCACCTCGCCGTGCAGGGCGACGGCCTTGTCCACCATGGAGGCGTCGGCGACGGTCACCTCCGGCCGCAGCGTGACCGAGGCGAACTGGCCCCCGCCGCCGGTCGCGTCCATGGCCATCACCCCCTGCGCCTGGTCGGCGTAGTCGGTGACGACGACGCCGTTGACCGCGCACAGGTGCAGGTACCAGAGCAGGTGGCACTGCGACACGGACGCCAGCAGCAGTTCCTCCGGGTTCCACCGCGCCGGGTCGCCCCGGAACGCCGGGTCCGCGGACGCCGCGATCGGCGCCTTCCCGTCGGCCAGCACCTCGTGCGCCCGGCTGTACGTCCGGTACCCGTCCGTGCCGGAGCCCTGGTTCCCGGTCCACTCCACCGTCAGGTGGTAGCTGTGCGTCGTCGTCATGCGCCCAGAGCCTACGGTCTCCGGGTGGACGCCGGTCGGCGCGGTCGGCGGTTACCGGTTGCCGGTGGTGAGGACGTCACGGGTCCAGTCGGCCGGGTTGGGGCCGAGGGAGGTGACCTCCTTGAAGTAGGACGCGGGGTCGCCGGTGACCGGGGTGGTGTTGCTGTTGGTGGAGATGGTGACGGTGATCTTGAGCCCGTCCAGGATCCTGGTGACGGACTTCCGGGGGATGGAGTCCTTGGCGATCCCGTCGCCGGGGGAGTCGGCGGGCACGGCGACGACGCCGACGTTCTCGCCGTTGATCTCGGTGCCGATGACGGCCGAGCTGAACGTCCCGTCCACGGTGGTGTACGAGCCTTCGGGGGTGGCCGGGTTCGTGCTCTGGCCGCTCCACCGGAAGGGCAGCGGGATGGCCTTGGCGGAGCCGAACACCAGGTGCTGCGCGACCTTCAGGGTGTCGGCCAGCGGCAGGACGTCCCCCGAGAGCTGGACCCACTGGCCGCTCGCGGACTGGAAGTAGACCTCGTTCCCGCTCACCGAGCCCGGGCCGTTGGCGCCGGCGGCCCGGCTCCGGGTGTAGGCCGGATGGCCGTTGATCTGTCCGCTGACCCGCATGCCCGTGGTGGACGTCTGCGTCTGCACCCATCCGCCGGTGGAGAGCATGATGCTGCCGATGCCCGGGGTGTCGCCGCTCGGCCCGACCACGGCCTGCTCGATGGTGTTGCCCATGTACGTGACCTGGTTCATCCCGGCCGGGAGCCAGCCGAAGGTCGCGGTCGGGAGCAGCGGGTCCCGTCGGGCGTCGGTGGTCGGGGCGGTGCTGGTCGCGGCCGGTCCGACCTGCGCCGGTGCGGTCGGGCCGTGGGCCGCGAGCAGGGTCGGCACGAGCGCGCCGGCCAGGCAGGCGGTCGCGGTGGCGGCGGCCGCGCCGCCGAGGCGGCGGCGGGTGCGGCGTCGGCGTCCCTCGGTCAGGACGCGCCCCAGGTCGATGGTGTCGGCCGGTGCCGGTTCGGTGAGCATGCTCGCGAAGGCGTCGGCGACGTGCGTGGTTTCGATCTGCATGGCGGTGTGTTCCTCAGTCCTGGATCGCGGGTTGGCTGGCGACGGTCGCGCGCAGGCGGTCCAGGCCGCGCGCGGTCTGGCTCTTGACGGTGCCGGGTGAGCAGTTGAGCGCCTCGGCGGTCTGCTCCACGGAGAGGTCGCAGTAGAAGCGCAGCACCAGCGCGGCGCGCTGCCGCGCGGGGACCTGGGCGAGGGCCTCGGTCAGGTCGAGGGAGCTCTCGTCGAAGCCGAGGGAGGTGACCGGCTCGATATCGGCCTCCTTCAGCGATATCCGGGCCCACCAGGTGGTCTTCTGTTCGTTGAGGAACGTCCGGACCAGGATGGTGCGGACGTAGGCGTCGAGATGGACCGCCTTCTTGGCCCGGCCCCAGTGCAGGTAGAGCTTGAGCAGGGTGGCCTGGGCCAGGTCGTCGGCCCGGTGCCAGTCCTGGCAGAGCAGGTAGGCGAGCTGCCGCAGCCAGACCCTTCGGGCGTGCACGTACTCGGTGAATTCACGGTCGTGCCTGCTGGGTTTCGCCATGGTGGTCCTTGGGGTCGGTAGCGCCGCGCTCTTCACACGGTAAACAAGATTCGACGCGGCCCGGGTTGCAAGGATTCGGGGAAAAGCACGGAGCGCCCGCCAGGGCGAAGCCTGGCGGGCGCTCGGTGGTGCGGCAGTTGTCAGTACCTGTGGCGGAATGTCCGCCCAGGGGTCACATCCGGCGGATGGCGTCGATCGGGCCGAAGTCGCTGAGCGGCATGAGTTCGACCACCCAGCCGTCGGCCGGGGCGTTCAGCAGCATGCCGTTGCCCGCGTACAGGCCGACGTGGTTGTAGCCGTCGAGCACGATGATGTCGCCGACCTTGGCGTTCGCGAGACCGTCGACGGCGCTGCCCTCGGAGGCGTCGTCCGCCGCCGAGTGCGGCAGGGCGATGTTGGCGTGGGCGTAGGACCACATCACCAGGCCCGAGCAGTCGAAGCGGGTCGGGCCGGCGCCGGTGAAGTAGTAGGGGTCGCCCATGACGCTCATGGCCGCCTGCATGGCCGTCTGCGCCTGCGGGGATATGCCGCTGAGGTCGATCAGGCCCTTGTTCAGCGAGCCGTCGTAGCCGAGGTCCGAGGCGCAGTCGTTGCCGCAGTTGACGCCGCCGGTGCCGGTGGTGTTGCCGCCGGTGTTGCCGCCGGTGTTGCCGGTCGCGGTGGGGCCGTTGCCGCCCATGCCGCCGCCCTGGTTGACCTGCGCGCGCATGACCGGGGTCAGCGACTGCACCAGCGCCTGGGCGGCCTTGATCTTCGCCACGCTGGTGGCCTTCGCCGCCTGCATCTTCTGCAACAGCGCCTGCTGCTGCGTCAGTTCGGCGGTGGCCTCGGCCTTCTCCCGCGCCATGACGGCTTCCTGCGACTGGAGCTCGGTCAGCGCCGCCTGCTCGGTCGCGGACAGCTCGCCCTGCGCGGAGGCGTCGTTCAGGAAGTCCGTGGGGTTCGACGAGAGCATCAGCTCGACCGCCGGGTCGATCGAACCGCTCCGGTACTGCGCCGCCGCAGTCGCGCCGAGCTGGCCGATCTCCTGGTTGATCACCCCCTGCTGCCGGGCGACCTCCTGCTGGATGAAGCTGACCTTCTGCTGGAGCGCCTGCTCGCTGGTCTGGGCCGTGTCGTACTGGTTGGCTGCCGCGTCCGAGGCCTGACGGTCGGCGGTCAGCTCCGCCTTCGCCTGGCTCAGCGTGAGCTGTGGCGCGGCCTGGGCCGCACCCTGCGCGGACATCACGACAACGGTCGCCGCCGCCATGGTGTAGACCGAAGCGCGCGCACGGCTGGTCGGTTTCGGACGACGGTGTGAGGCCACGAAGGCTGTTCCCTTCCTGCTACCACCAGGATCCTGCGGGGCGCATCCCCCGAATACCGCGCCCCGGATCCACAGTGGGAACCCCCGCTTCGCCCGGTCGAGCGATAGTCAGGACAGAGGTTCGAGAGCAGAGACTAGTAAGGACGTTATCAATCTGTCATCCCCACGGCGAAATCAGCCCGCTTATGGGGCAGATGTCCCGGGTTGGCACACCAGCTGACCGCCGGGTGGAGGAGAGTGGTGCCCTTTGGGGTGCGCCGGGCCCGGCGCGCCCGCTCAGGCGGCGCTGACGGCCAGCGGGAGGCCCAGCTGGGACTCGATCTGGCGGATCGTCTCCGCAGGGTCCTGGGCGTGGATCGTGGCGATGCCGAGGGCCTCGGCCGGGGGCAGGTTGGCGGCGGTGTCGTCGACGAAGACACAGGCCGCCGCCGGGAGGCCCATCAGCTCCAGCATGGTCAGGTACAGCTCCGGGTCGGGCTTGCGGGCGCGGTAGTGCTCGGAGATCAGCACGGCGTCGTAGTTCGCCGCCAAGTCGTAGCCCTGGTACGGGTCGCAGGGCTCCAGGCCGAGGCTGTTGGAGAAGATGCCGACGGTGATCCCGGCCGCCCGGGCGGCCCGCGCGGCGGCGATCACCGACGGTTCCGGATGCAGCTCCTCCAGTACCCGCCCGAGCAGTCCCTCGCCGTCGACGCCCAGCAGCGCGCCGGTGCGCTCGTTCCACTCGGTCTGGCTGACCGCGCCCCGCTCCAGCGCCCGGTACAGCTCGGAGCCCTCCGGGTGCCGCGAGATCATCCGCAGCAGCGTCCCCTCGGGCAGCCCGGCCCGGCGGTCGAACGCGACCGCGCAGGCGGGGACGCTGGTGGTGAGCACACCGCCGAAGTCGAGTATCAGGCCCGTGCGCTGGTTCATGCGGGTCTCCGGGAGGGTCGTGACGAGGGGGCGCCGGACGCCGCCACCTGCGGACGGTGCTGAACCTACAGCGTGGGCGGGTCCCACCGAACCCCGGGCACGGCGTGTGCGCGGGCGGGCGGGACGGGGGGCGCGATGAGCGGCGAGGACAGTGGGACCGACGGCGCGCTGGATCTGGCGGACGCGCACCCGGACCAGGTGCGGGCCCGCACGCCGGTGCTGGAGCGGGCGGAGCAGGCGGGCGGACAGAACTGATGGGGTGCGGCACGGCGCCCGCTGATCGACTACGCTCCGTTCAGTTCTAGGGGGGGAACTGGATGAGCACGGTGTTGACCGAAGAGCCGGTGGCCGCCGAGCGGGCGGGCGGCCCGCTGCGGCGGGTACTGTCGGCCGCCGGGGTCGGCGTTGTCGCCGGGACGGGGCTACAGCTCCTGACCACACTGCTGCTGGAGTCGCCCTCCTGCCGGGACGCCTCGGGCTACGGCTGCCTGGGCGTCGCGCTCATCTGGTCCTACGTCGTGATGGTGCTCAACTTCCTGCTCACCTGGGCGGCCCTGCGCGTCCTGCGGATCGCCCCGGCCTCGCTCACCGCGCTGCTCGGCACCGGCCTGTACTGGTACCTGCCGCACATCGTCACCGTGCTCCGACTGCTCCCCGGCGGCCCGACCTGGGTCGAACTCATCCTGCGGGCAGGGGCGTTCGCGCTCGCGGCGTGGGGCACGCTGCCGCGCGGATCGCTGCTGCCACGGGCCGCCGCAGCCGTCGCGCTCGTGCTGCTGGTGCCGCTCAACTCGGCGGCCGAGACCCGGGCTTCGCAGAGCAGCCAGGACAGTGACCTGACGGCTTCTCACATCCCGCTGCTGGGACCGCAGTTTCCCACGAACTGGCACCTGGAGGGCGTCGGCACGGAGACCCTGGGGACGGACACCACCTTCTACTACCGGGTCTCGCCCGACTTCCCGGGCAAGGGCGCGGTGACCATGGCCCAGATGCAGCAGCAGGTCCAGGTGTTCGTCGGCGCGGTGCAACCGGGGTTCACCCCGCCCTCCCACTGCACCGCGCTCACCAGCGGCACGCCGCTGCCCTCGCCCGCCTGCGCGCCGGTGGCTCCCGGGGTGTGGCGGCACGCGGACTACCAGTACGTCGAGTACTTCGCCCGGGTCGGCGACACCGTCGCCGTGATCCAGGGCGTCACCCCCGCAGTGAGCGAGAGCTTCCTCCGCGAGCTCGCGGTCAGCATGCGGGTCCGCACACCGTCGTACTTCACCGGCGGCTGAGCCCCCTGCCGTCCGTCGGTCGACAGGGGGAGGTGACGGCTTTCTCAGGTGCTGGGGAACTCGCCCGCCTTGACGGCCTCGACGAACGCGCTGAAGGCGTCCGCGCCGAAGACCAGCGCGGGGCCCTGCGGGTCCTTGCTGTCGCGGACCGGGACGGCGCCGGGGATGAAGCCCGGGGCGGTCTCGATGCAGTCGCCGCCGTCGCCGCCGCTGTAGCTGGACTTGCGCCATGGTGCCGAGTTGAGGTCAGTCATGTGCGCTCTGCCTTTCCCTGAGGGTGAGGAGTTTGGTCAGGTGCTGGGGAACTCGCCCGCCTTGACGGCCTCGACGAACGCGCTGAAGGCGTCCGCGCCGAAGACCAGGGCGGGGCCCTGCGGGTCCTTGCTGTCACGAACCGGGACCGCGCCAGGGATGAAGCCGGGAGCGGTCTCGATGCAGTCGCCGCCGTTGGCACCGCTGTAGCTGGACTTGCGCCACGGTGCGGAGTGGAGGTCAGTCATGTGTGCTGTACCTTTCCCTTGCTTCCCTGATCAGGGCGGCCGAATCGCGGGCTGACAGTGCGTCGGCCCTCAGCCGATCATAGTCCCGCTGGTGCTTTGTCAGGACCTTCGGATCGTTGCTGAAATGCCCCATGTCGAGGGATTCCGAGTACACCCAGCGGTCGCCGTTCGGCATGACGATCAGCGACATCGGCGTGTTCGGCTCGTGCACGTGGTGCAGGGTGAAGGGAACGATCTGGATGTGGACGTTCGGCAGCGAGCCCGCAGCCAGCAGGTGGTCCATCGACTCGCGCATGACCTCGTTGCTGCCGATCACATGCATGAGGCAACTCTCGTCCAGCAGTACGACGTAGAGCGGCCCGTCGAGCTCCAGGAACCGCGACTGGCGCCCCATTCGCCCCTCCAGATTGTCCTCGGCGGCCTGTTCGTCGCCCTCGGAGTATCGCTCGAACAATGCGCGGGCGTAGGCCTCGGTTTGCAGCAGTCCTGGGATGAGCTGCGTCTGGTACTGGTGCAGCTCGATCAGCCGGGCGTCCATCGCCGCCCGCCGCCGGAACCAGTCGGGGAAGAACGAGAGCCGGGTGGTCCACTTGATCCGCTGATGCAGCCGCACCAACTCCCCGCGCCCGGACAGGAAGTCGTCGAACTTCTCCACCATCTCCTTCCTGGGGACTCGTTTCCCGGACTCGAACTTCGTGATCAGCGAACGCTCGGCGTGGATCAGCTCCGCGAGGTCGTCCTGGGTGAACCCCGCGTCCGACCGCTTGATCCTCAGCAGCTCGCCGAACACCGCCCCGGGCGTCTCCGCACCCTCGTTCTCTCGCTTGACCATGACTGTCCTCCCCATGTCCCAGAAGTGATCTGATGCCCCGTCAGTCTCCGCGTCCAGGCGGTCGAGTCAGCCACGGACGGTATTCATACAACTACCATCAGTAGCGGTGCTCGGGCATCGTTCTCTCCCGAAGTCCACCCGAATCAGACGTCGCCCTGAATTTAGACCTGATGTGGCATCAGTCTGGCCGTTTCACCCCTTCTTTGGCCGGGCCACTCTTGCCGGTGTCCCCCCATGTGACAGTTTCCGAAGTGTCCCGTCGCGGGACACGACCTCAGCGGGGCCGATGTGCCCGCTGTTCGCGCCGGAACTGACGCCCCCTCGCCGCCGGGGAGCAGCGTCACCACGGGATGGACAGGTGGCCGAACAGGACATGCAGGATCGCCGAGACAATCACGACGCTCAGCACCACGACCGCCTGCGCCAGGAACACGCCCGCCGCGACGCACAGCAACCGCCGTGACACCGGTCCCCGCCACCGGGTCACGCCGACGCCGACTGCGGCTCCGGCGACGGCGAAGACCAGCAGCACCGGACCGTCGCCGGACGTCCGGGACAGGAACGCGCTGTCCAGCACGGCGGTCAGCCCGCCGCACAGCACGATGCCGACCACGTCGGCCCTCCGCGACCCCCGCGCGGTCGGACGCGGCTCGCGCACCACCGGTCCGGGCATCACAGGGTCTTGAGGCGGGCTTTGAGCAGGCAGAACTCGTTGCCCTCGGGATCCACCAGGACGTGCCACTGCTCCTGCCCGGTCTGACCGATCTCGGCCGGGCGCGCACCGAGCGCCAACAGCCGTTCGAGCTCGGCGTCCTGGTCGCGGTCGGTGGGGTTGACGTCGAAGTGCAGCCGCGACTTCCCCGGCTCCGGCGCGTCCCGGCGACTGAGGAAGATCGTCGCCTGCGCACCGCCGAAGCCCTCGCGCGGTCCGATCTCCATCGAACCGTCGTCCTCCCGACCGAGCACCACGAAGTCCAGCACCCCGCACCAGAACCGCGCCAGCACCTCGGGCTCCCGACACCCGATCACGAGCTCACTGATCCGACACGCCATCACACAACCTGCTCTCCACCAGAACCACCAGCACAACCCCGCGACCGTACCGGACCCCCAACCCCAGCGAACCGATTTCCGCCGGTGCAGCTCCGCCGCCATCACCTTCGGCTCGATGCGACAGCAATGGACAATGGGGTCGGCATCCCCGATGCCGAGCACATCACCGCCGCTGCTGCGGGAGGAACAGGCCCGATGACCGCGCCCACCACCGACACCGACGCGGCGATCCTGCGCGCGCACCTGGCTGCCACCCTGGCCGACGAGGGGCCGCTGTCCGATCCGGCCTGGCGGACCGCAGTGGAGACCGTACCCCGGCACCGCTTCGTCCCCGGCTTCTACCTGCCCGCCGACCGGACGGACGCGCACGGGCTGACGGTGTGGCAGCCCGTGACGCCGACATCCACGCGGGCCAGGACGTGCTGGAGGTCGGCACCGGCGCCGGCTACTCGACCGCGCTGGCCTGCCAGCGCCTGGGGTCCGACCACGTCACCTCCATCGAGGTCGACGACCGGCGGCTGGGGCAGGCCGCAGAGGCCCTGTACTCCCTGGACTACATCCCCGACCTCGCGGTGGCCGACGGCCTGTTCGGTTACCGGCCCACCGCCCCCTTCGACCGGATCGTCGCCGCCTGCTCGGTCCGGCAGCTGCCCGCTGCCTGGACCGCGCAGACCCGGCCCGGGGCGAAGATCCTGACCACGCTCGGCGGCTGGCTCTACGGCTATGCCCGGGTCCTGGCCACCGTCGACGGCGACGGCACCGCGTCCGGGCCGCTGCTGCCAGGCACCGTCTCGTTCATGGCCGCCCGCGCCCAGGAGCCACCCGCGTTCGGCAACCCCGCGCACTGGGCCCGGCTGCTGGACAGCACCGGCCGGCCGGCCCGCCACCACCCCGACCGGATCACCGCCGCCACCAGCGAGGCGTTCTTCACCCGCTTCCTGGTCCAGTGCACGATCCCCGACGCCCAGCTCAGCGACCAGGGCGACGCGCTCTACCTGGTCGACGTCGTCTCCGGCTCCGTCGCCGCCCTCACCCGTGACGACCAGGGATGGCGGGTCCGCGAGGGCGGCCCGCGCCGACTATGGGAAAAGGTCGAGACCCTGCTCGACGCCTACGACGACGCCGACTGCCCGGCCCCCGAGACCTTCACCCTCGACATCACCCCGGCCGCGCAGATCCTGCGACACCCCGCCCTGCCCGAACTCCACCTCCCCCGCCCCTGACCCGCCCCCCAACCGCCTCGCCGGACGCGCTTTCCGAGGACGCCGCCGGGGCTCAGTCACCCGGGTGCGTCTCGCCAACCGAGTTACGAGACAGCCTTGCATGCTGCCTTTCCGTGGCTGGTAGGGGGCTTTCGTGCGCTTGTGGCGCAAGCCGATCAGGTGGGTGGGGCAGTGTACTTCTCCAGGGTTGCCTTGCTGGTGCTGGCATCCACGAACGAGAGCGTCCACGGACCTGTGTTGACGTCAAACTCCTTGCCGAAGCCGACCCACTTACCGGCCATTCGCCGCCCCGTTGGCTCGACGAGCAGTTGAATCGCCCCGTGGTAGCGGGCCCCGTTGTAGTAGCCGTCTACTGCTGTTTGCTCGGTCCACGTTCCTGTGACCACGTTTCGATCAACCGTCAGGTCCAAGGTCAGCGGACTGTCGGGGTTGGTGGACGTCCCCGGCAGTGAGCGCCCCGTGAGCCGGTTGCCATGCTGGATCAACACGACGAAGTGCGCTGCGGCGAAGGTGTCGCCCCTGCTTGAGGAAAAGTACTCGTACCGGCTGAGCCATACCCCTGAATGATTGGCTGCTGGGGTCGGCGGAGCTGCTACGGGGATCGGGTCTGTCCCATCTTCGATCCGCAGGTCGTGCCCCCCCTGCCCGTCGGCTGACACCCGCACTGAGGGAACTGGGATGCGGAAACCCAGGGACTCAAGGGGAAGCCCCGTCAGGGTTTCCAGCGCGCGGGCGTAGACCGTCCGGGGGTAGGCCACGGTCCCGGATTCCCAGCGCTGTACCAACCGCTTGTTGGCGTCGTTGGGTTCCCCGGATTCCACCCCGACTCGGCGAAGTTCGCGGGCCATGTCGTCCTGACTCAACCGCAGCCCTATGCGGACCGTTCGGAAGGTGTCGTTGGGCGTCGTCATACGATCACGGTAGACCTCCCACCCGGACAATGACACCGAATTGACGCCCTAGTGACGTCAGTTGTGTCGTCGCGATGAGGCGACCCCGCTCCGGACCATGTTGACCATAAGACTCCTGCCCCGAGCACGTGATCATCCCGTGAATCGGGGCGGGCTCCCAGCTCCGGCAGCCATCCGGCTCACCGGTACTGCACCACCCGATAGAAGGGCAGTGACAGTGACCACCACCATCGAACCGTCGCAGGGCGGGAAGACCCGCGTGCGGCTGGTCTCCTTCGACCTGACGCGCAAGTGCCAGCTGGCCTGCACCCACTGCTACAACGAGTCCGGCCCGGGGGGCACGCACGGCACCATGGCCCGCGACGACTGGTTCCGGGCGCTGGACCAGGCCGCCGAGTACGGCGTCTCGACCGTCCAGTTCATCGGCGGGGAACCGACGATGCACCCCGACCTGCACCACCTGGTCGACAACGCGCTGAGCCTGGGCATGCAGGTGGAGGTGTTCAGCAACCTGGTTCGGGTCACGGACGCCGACTGGGCGTTGTTCGCGCTCCCCGGTGTCTCCCTGGCGACGTCGTACTACTCGGACCGGGCGGAGGTCCACAACGCGTTGACCGGCCGCGCGAGCCATCACAAGACCCGCGCCAACATCGAGCGGGCCGTGAGCCGGGGCCTGCCGCTGCGGGTCGGCATCATCGTGGGAGAAGGCGACGATGGAGCCGCAGCGCGGGCGGACCTGGAATCCCTCGGCGTGACCAGGGTCGGTATCGACCATGTTCGAGGGTTTGGACGCGGGCAGGGCGAGCACCCCGCGTGCGATGTAACCGCGCTGTGTGGCCGCTGCGGGCACGACCGCGCCGCCATCGGACCGGACGGCGAGGTTTCCCCCTGCACCATGTCCGGGTGGCTGAAGGCCGGTAACGTCCGGATGTCGCCGTTGGCCGATATCCTGAGCGGGGAGGAGATGGCCGGGCTCACGGCCACCATCCCGATGCTGGCCGACCCGTGCAGTCCGAACGACACATCTTGCGCACCCGACGCCTATCCGTGCTACCCGTCGAACGAGTGACATGAACCCTGAGATC
This sequence comes from Streptacidiphilus sp. P02-A3a, assembly GCF_014084105.1. GTDB lineage: Bacteria > Actinomycetota > Actinomycetes > Streptomycetales > Streptomycetaceae > Streptacidiphilus. Next base: position 1,620,128 of record NZ_CP048289.1, read on the forward strand.
CAGGAGCTGATCGCCCCGTACACGGGGACTGTCCGCCGGGTTGCCGTGATTGACGCCGGGTACCGTGCCGACGTCACCGCGTCTGTGGAAGCTGATCGCGGCCGGTTCTTCGTTAAGGCGTTCAAGGAGGCCGGGACCGTCTCCGAGCCTCGCGAGGTGGCACTCAACCCTTACGTGGCGGGCATTGGACCGGCGCTGGTCGGGCATGCCAGGTCGGAATCCTGGACGGCTCTGGTCTACGTGTTCATCGAAGGGCGTCACGCCGACTTGAGCCCCAGCTCTCCGGACATCGCCCGCGTGGTCTCCCTGATTGACCACGTCGGGCGTGTGCGGCTACCGGAAAGCGGTCCGTGGCGACACCGCACCTGGCGCGATGTGGCTACAGCGGACGAGGCCCGACTGTTGGACGGTGGCGCACTGCTGCACTCCGACATCAACCCGGAGAACTTCCTGGTGGATGGCACTCAGGCATGGCTGGTGGACTGGTCGTCGCCCTTTCTCGGCGCTGCGGTGGTCAACCTCGGTGAGTTGGTCACTCAGCTCATCGCGGCTGGCCACAGCCCGGCGGAGGCCGAGCACGCCGTGTCCGGGTGCGAGGTGTGGGCGGATGCCGAGCCCGGGGTGATCGATGCCCTTGCCCGGGTGCTGGCGCGCATGCATCGCGGATGGGAACGTGACCGTCCGGGTTGGCGTGCCAGGTTCCCGGAGGGCTCTTGGCACAGGGCCATCAGTCCAGCGGTCGAGGCTTGGGCTTCCTACCGGTTGTCCACTTCTGGGCACGACTAGGCGAGGAACAGCGCCCGAACGGGATGACAGCCGGGTCATCCGGAGCCGGGTGGTTGTGCCTGGGGCTCGGCGGTGCCGGTCCCGAGCGTGAGTGCTCGGTTGAGGGCGGCTTGGGTGTCGGCGGCCAGCGTGTGGGGGTTGTTGCCGAGGCGTTTGGCGGTCTGGTAGCAGGCGAGGGCGATCTGCGAGGCGAACCGGGCGGTGGTTTCGTCGGATCCGCGGTGGGTGAGAAGTTCGCACAGCTTGTCGGCGACCTGCTGCATCTTCACCGCGTCGCGCGCACGCAGCTCCGGGTGCTGCTCGATGAGCTGGAAGTGGCGGGTGTAGGCGTCGGGGTCGGCGGTCGCCCGGGTGCACAGGGCGAGCAGGACGGGACGGAGTTGTTCGAGGGCCCCGGCAGCATCGCGCGGGGCGGGGGCGGCGTCGGCGTGGCCGGCTGTGGTGATCATGTCGAGCAGTTCCTGCTCCCTGGCGAAGACGACCTCCTGCTTGTCGCCGAAGTGGCGGAAGAAGGTGGTGCGGCCGACTTCCGCGCGCTCGGCGATGTCGCCGACCGAAACCCCGTCGAAGCCCCGTTCGAGGAACAGCTCCCGGGCGGCCTCGATGATGCGCTGGCGGGCCTGGCGTTGCTTGCGCTCCACGAGCGAGAGGGACGGGGTCATGGCGGCAAGCATACCAACCCCGGCTCACCGTTCCAGAGGGTACGCGGTATGTTACGGTACCGAGTACCAGAACGAACGGAGCACGCAATGGCGCACGAGCTGCACGCGGAAGACCGCCTGGCGATCGGCGAGGTCCTGTCCTTGCAGGGGCACCTCATCGACGGAGGCCACCTGGGCCGGCTCGGGGAGATCTTCACCCCCGACGTCGTCTACGACATGAGTGCCTTGGGAGTAGGAACCTTCGAGGGGATCGAGGCGATCAGGAGCGCCGCCCTGCACCTCGGCCCGGGTAACCCCATCGCCCATCACGTGACGAACGTCGTCATCAGCGGCGAGAGCGACGGCACGGTGACCGCGCTGTCCAAGGGCCTCGTGCTCAGGGCGGACGGGACACTCGCCAGCGTGAACCACCACGACTCCCTGCGGCGTCACGACGGTGGCTGGCGTATCAGCCGCCGGGTCATCTCCCCGCAGCGCACGCCCTTGGGCGGAGTCCACCTCGCCGACGCGGGCGACCGGTGAGCTCGCCCTGCCCAACGGCCACCATCCGCCAAGTGAGGGAACAGCCATGACCGAATCGCTCGTCATCACCCGGGTCACCCACAGCTGCCACCTGATCCAGATAGGCGACCAGACCGTGCTGACCGACCCCTGGTTCTCCCAGCGCGCCATGTACCACCCGGGTGAGCCGATCGCCTTCCAGCCGGAACAGCTGCCGCACCTGGACGCCGTCGTGATCAGCCACGAGCACTACGACCACTGCGACCTCGACGCCTTCCGCCGCTACCGCGACAAGGACGTACCCCTCCTGGTCGCCGGGCCGGTCGTCGACAAGGCCCGCAAGGCCGGCTTCACCAACGTCCGCGCGCTCGAACCGTGGCAGTCCGCCCGGGTCGGCGACCTGACCATCGCCGCCGCCCCCGGCAAGCACGGCGTCTACGAGGTCACCTACGTCATCAGCGGCGGCGACCGCAGCGTCTACTTCGCCGGGGACACGCTGCTCATCCCGGAGTTGCACACCCTGACCGACCGCTACGGCCCGCTGGACGTGGCACTGCTTCCCGTCAACGGCTTGACCATCCGGATGGCGCGCAACAAACAGGTCGTCATGAACGCCGAAGAGGCCGCCGAACTCACCGCCACCCTGCGCCCGAAGCTCGCGATCCCGCAGCACTACGCCTTTACCGGCGGCACTGTGGGCGACAGGCTCTTCCTCAAGAGCGACAAGGACCCCAGCCTGTTCGTCGAGGCGGTCAATCGTCTCGTCCCCGACGTCCCGGTCAAGGTCATCAACCCCGGACAACCACTGACCGTCGCCCCCTGACCCGACCGCCCTCAGCGGTCGGCGTCCTCGCTGACCGGGGAGGCGGCCACGGCCGCTTGCCAGCGGTCGCGGATCTGCTGCACCTTCGCCGCGAACTCCGGATCCACGCTGGACCGGTACATCCCGGAGGTCATCGGGGCGGGTAGTTTGCGCCGCTTGCCCTGGACGGTCCTGATCCTGACCCGGGTGGTGGAGCTTCCCCTCGCGGACTCGGTGAAGACCTCGATGTCGGCTATCTCCTGCCACGAGTACCGGGACCGCCACCACGGCCGCCGGAGCGTGATCCCGGCGTCGCCGACGACGCTGCGACTGAGCGCGTCCAGGGCCACGAGCAGCAGGAACAGGGCGAACGGCACTTCGAAGAGCCCCAGCCCCCAGGGGTTCGACGGGCGGTGCCCACCGGTGATGGCCGTCCAGCCGACGGCCATCACCACCGCCATGACGCCCAGGATGGTGAACCGGTTCTTCTGCTGGGCGCGGGTGAGTCGATAGGTGCTGGTCACGGCCATGGCGTGAATGATGCCGCAGCGTCCACGGGCTCGCGGCAGCGGGCCGGACCCGGACGGTGAGGGGGCTCGATCCGGACGCTGCGGGGCCCGTGGCCCCGCCGACGACGGCGAGCGGCCAGAATGGGGAGCGCAGAACCCCGCACCACTCGTCTACCGTTTCAGGAGTCACTTCATGTCCAGCACCGTCACGTTCAGGGGCACTCCGATCACCGTCGAGGGCACCTTCCCCGCCGTTGGTACCGCCGCCCCGGCCTTCTCCCTGGTGTCCAAGGACCTGGGCGACGTCACCCTCAAGGACTATGCGGGTCAGCGGAAGGTCCTGAACATCTTCCCCAGCATCGACACCGGCACCTGCGCGGCCTCCGTGCGCAAGTTCAACGAGCTGGCCGGCGGCCTGCCCAACACCGTTGTCCTCTGCGTCTCGGCCGACCTGCCGTTCGCGCAGGGCCGGTTCTGCGGCGCGGAGGGGCTGGAGAACGTGGCGACGCTGTCCACCATGCGCGGCCGCGACTTCCTGTCCACCTACGGCGTCGCCATCGCCGAGGGTCCGCTCACCGGCGTGGCCGCCCGCGCGGTCGTCGTGCTGGACGAGAACGACCAGGTCATCCACGCGGAGCTGGTCAGCGAGATCGCCCAGGAGCCCAACTACGACGCCGCCGTCAAGGCGCTCGGCTAGTAGTCACCTCGGGGGCCCCCTTTTCGGGGGCCCCTTTCGCGTGCTCGCGGAGCGGGGAGAGCATGGGTTCATGACAACCATCGAGACCCCCCGACTGCTGCTCCGCCGCTGGCGTGACGAGGACCTGCTGCCCTTCGCCGCGATCAACGCCGACCCCGAGGTGATGCGCTGGATCGGCGACGGCTCGGCCTGGGACGAGGCGCGGACCCGCGAGGCCCTCAAGCGGATCGAAACGCACTGGGACGAGCTGGGCTTCGGGCTGTTCGCGGTCGAGGTCAAGGAGACCGGCGAGCTGGCCGGGTTCACCGGCCTGTCGGTGCCGCACTTCCTGCCGGAGGTGATGCCCGCCGTCGAGATCGGCTGGCGGCTCGGCCGCCCGTTCTGGGGACAGGGCCTGGCCACCGAGGCGGCCCGGGCCGCGCTCGACCAGGCCTTCCGTGGCTGGGGCCTGGAGCGGGTGGTCAGCATCCTCCAGATCGGCAACCTCGGCTCCGAGCGGATCATGGTCAAGCTCGGCATGCGCCGCGACCGCGACCTGATCGCCTCCGGCACCGGCCGCGAGACCCGCGTCTACGCGCTGACCGCCGAGGAGTACGCCGCGCCGTGACGGCTGCCGCGACGTCCGTGTTCAACTGCTGCCGGTGCTCAGTTGACGGCGCGTGACGACGCCTGCGCGCCGATGGTGGTCGCGGCGGCCCGGCTGGTGGCGCAGACGAACCCGGCCCCGGAGGCCAGTTGGGTCGCTGTCGCACCCGGGTTGATCATCGCGCCCCACGGGCAGGGCTCCGGCAGCGACTTCCACACCCGGTCCCAGGCCGGGGTGGAGACCAGTGCGGTGGCCTGGGGCAGCGTCAGCGCCTGCCGCGAGGTCCCGGTCGTCTCGATCAGGCTGACCGACTGGCCCTCCGGGCCGTTCCAGTACAGGCTCCAGGTGGTGATCCCGGCCCCGGTCGTCGGGGCCAGGTCCACGAGGAGGGTGCCCCCGGCCACCGGCGTGCTGGTGCAGTCGTCGTAGGGCGCGACGGCGTGCCCGGGGCAGCGCGCGGTGAGGGGGGAGCCCTGCACGCTCAGGCTGACCATGGAGGCACCGGCGGGGGTGGTGAGCTCCGTCGCCAACCGGGTGTTCCACCTGCCGCTCGGCGACAGCTCGGGCGCGACCACCGCGTCGTCACCCTCCATCGTGGTCCGGGATCCGGCCGGGACCAGGGAACTGAAGGTCTGTAGCAGGTAGCCCGGCATCCAGGCCGCCGTGGTGTTCGTGCTGCCGCCGGAGGCGCTGTCCGAGGCGTCGGGTGTCGCGGTCGCGGTCGCCGTCGCGGTGGTGGTTGCCGTGGTGGAGGCGGTGACGTCCATCGAGGTGGTGTTCGGGGTGCCGGCCAGCAGCGCGATCCGGACGGCGGCGGTCAGCACCAGCGCGACGGAGAGCGCCAGCGTCCGCCGGAACGTGGTCCGGCGCCGGATCCGCAGCCCCCGCTCCACCCCTTCCGCGTACAACTCCGCCGGGGGCGGTTGCACGGCCGATCCGGCCGCGTCCTGGAGTGCCCGGACGAAATCGAACTCAATGTCCGATGGCATGCCGCATACCTGTCCTTCTTCGATCATCGATGATCTTCGTGGTCCGATCGGCGATCGGCGATCGGCGATCAGTGCTCGGCGAGCTCAGCGACACTGCTGCTGCCCAGCACCCCGCGCAGCCGCTCCAGCGCCCGGCTGCTGCGCGAGCGCACGGCCGTGGACGACAGCTGGAGGGCCGCCGCCGTCTCCTCCACGCTGCGGTCCTCCCAGTAGCGCAGCACCAGCACCGCCCGGTCCTGCGGCGGGAGTTGCCGCAGCGAGGCCAGCAGTGTCAGCCGCAGCGCCGGATCCCCGTCCCGCGCCGGGTCCTGCGCCCGCTCGGCCAGGACCTCGGTCGGCAGCTCGCCGCTGCTGCGTTTGCGGCGCTGCGATATGAAGACGTTGACCAGCACCGTCTGCGCGTAACCGGCGGGATTGTCGAGCCGCGACAGCCGCCCCCAGGCGGCGAACATCCGCCCCAGTACCTCCTGCACCAGGTCCTCGGCCAGATGCGAGTCTCCGGCCGTCAGCAGGTACGCCGTCCGGTACAGCTGGCTGCCGCGCCCGACCGCGAACTCCTGGAAGTTGTGCTCCATGCCCGTCTAACGCCGCGACCGGCGCTTTCTGTCGCAGCCGCGGCCCTGCCGGACTATCGAGGGCCGGGCCGCGGTCAGTTGAGCGTCCGGCCCTCGGCCAGCATCGCCACGAAGGTCTCGATGCGTCGGGCCCGGGTCTCCGGGCGCTTGGCCTCGTGGATCCGGTAGAGGACCGCGTAGCGGTTCTGGCCGCCCAGGGTGGCGAAGAACTCGGCCGCGGCCGGGTTCGCGGCCAGCGCCAGCGCCAGATCCTCCGGGACCCGCGCGTTGCCCGGACTGTCGTACGCGGCCTCCCAGCGGCCGTCCGCCCGGGCGCGTTCGACCTCGGCCAGGCCCTGCGGGCGCATCCGGCCCTGCTCGGTCAGCGCGGCGACCTTGTCACAGTTGATCTTCGACCATCTGCTCCTGGCCCTGCGCGGGGTGAACCGCTGCAACCAGAAGGCGTCGTCCAGCTTGCGCTTCTGGCCGTCGATCCAGCCGAAGCAGAGCGCCGAATCCAGCGCCTGCGGATAGTCGAGCGCGACCAGGCCCGGCGCCTTCTTCCGGAGCTTCAGCCAGATCCCGGTGGAGGAGTCGTGGTGCTCGGCGAGCCACCGCTCGAAGTCCTCGGCGGACTCGAACGCGATGATCTCCGGACCGTCGGTAGACCCGCTGTCGGTCGCGCCGCTGTCAGTCGGCATCGATGCTCTCCCCGTCGAGGTAGACCCAGGCGCCCTGCTCGCGGACGAACCGGCTGCGCTCGTGCAGCACGTCCTGCCCACCGTGGTCACGGTAGTACGCGCGGAACTCCACCACGCCCTCGGTGTGGAACGCGCTGCCGCCCTCGGTGTCCAGGATCTCCAGCCGCAGCCAGTGCTGCCCCGGATCCAGCCCCAGCCCGCCGGGCCGGGTCGACGAGTGCCAACTGCGCAGCAGGTACGGCTCGTCGCCGACGGCGAAGGCGCTGTAGCGGGACCGCATCAGCGCCTCGGCGCTGGGCGCGGCGGCCCGGCCCTGGTGGAACGCCCCGCAGCAGGCGCCGTAGCCGCGCCCCGACCCGCACGGGCAGGGGCTCTCCGACGTCGGTGTCCGACCCGCCTCCGGTCGCTGTCCGCCTGCCCGCCGTGCCCGCTGTGCCCGTGCCTTCGCCATGTCCGGCATTCTGCCCGACCGCTCCCGGACCGGCAGTTCGGATGCCCTGACCGGAGTACGACCGAGCGGTTAGAGTCGTCCCGTGGATCAGGAACTGGCAATACCGGAAACCGGAGTGGTGCATCTGTGGATGCGCGACACCGCCGCCGTCCCGACCGAACCCGACGTGCTCGACGCGGAGGAGCGGGAGCGCGCCGCGCGCTTCGTCCGTGACTCCGACCGCGAACGCTACACCGCCTCCCACCTGCTGCTGCGCCGCGTGCTCGCCAAGTACGCAGCGGTACCACCGGAGTTGCTGCGCTTCACCCGCGAGGAGTGCCCCTGCTGCAGTGAGCCGCACGGCCGCCCGGCCCTCGGCGGCATCCCCGGCGCCCCGCACTTCTCGCTCTCGCACGCCGGACCGCTGACGCTGATCGCGGTGGCGTCCGACCCGGTCGGCGCAGACGTCGAGGCGCACCCGAAGGCGTCCAGCGTGGCCAACCTGGTGAGCGTGCTGCACCCGGCCGAGCAGGCCGAGCTGACCGCCGCGCAACTCGACCCGAAGGCCTTCGCCCGGCTGTGGACCCGGAAGGAGGCCTACCTCAAGGGCCTCGGCTCCGGCCTGGGCCGGGACACCAAACTCGACTACGTCGGCGACCGGCAGCCCGGCCCCGAGGGCTGGACCCTGGCGGACACCCCCGCGCCCCCCGGCTTCTCCGCCGCCATCGCGCTGCGCGCCGCCACCCTCCACTTCGACACCCACTGACCGCGCACGGCCGTCCCGGCCGTCCCGGCGGGGCCGGCGGCCCCGCCGGGGTCAGCCGGTCACCTTGCCGATGAACGCGGCGACGTTCGCCACCGTCCGCTGGATCTTCTCCTCCAGCGTGAGCGACTCCTGGAGCCGGGCCCCGGCGCCCGCGTCCCGCTTCCCCCGCACGTACAGCGAGCAGGCGAGGTCGTTGCAGAGGTAGGTGCCGACCGAGTTGCCCTGCTGCCCGGCCTTGCCCGCCCTCGGCGCGACCATCAACGAGACGCCGCCGGTGTGCGCGGTCAGGCAGATCGCACACATGCTGCGGCGCATCCCCCGCTGCGCGGGACTGCGCAGCGCGATGGCGGTCGGCCTGCCGTCGAGCTCGATCGCCAGATAGGCGCGGTCGGGGGCCTGTGGATCTCGCCAACCGAGGAAGTCCAGGTCCTCCCATGGCTGTTCGGCCAGGTCACGCGGTACGGCCAGCCGCTTCGCCTGCCCCTTGGTGCAGTTCACGAACGCGTCCCGGATCTCTTGCTCAGTCATCGGCTTCATGAAAGGCATGCTAATTTGCCTATAGGTTTTAGGCAAATGTATGGTTGCTGATGTCGAAGAGGAGAATGGGTATGGCACGTGCCGGACTGACCGCCGAACGCCTCACCCGGGCGGGGGCGGACCTGGCCGACGAGGTCGGCTTCGACCAGGTCACCGTCTCGGCGCTGGCCAGGCAGTTCGACGTCAAGGTCGCGAGCCTGTACTCGCACCTGAAGAACTCGCAGGACCTGCGGACCAGGATCGCCCTGCTCGCCCTGGAGGAGCTCGCCGACCGGGCCGCCGACGCGGTGGCCGGGCGCGCGGGCAAGGACGCGCTGACCGCCCTGGCCAACGTCTACCGCGACTACGCCCACGAACACCCCGGCCGCTACGCCGCCGCCCAGCTCCGGCTCGACCCGGAGACCGCCGCCGCGAGCGCCGGAGTCCGGCACGCCCAGATGACCCGGGCGATCCTGCGCGGCTACGACCTGGCCGAGCCCGACCAGACCCACGCCGTGCGGCTGCTCGGCAGCGTCTTCCACGGCTACGTGACCCTGGAGCTGGGCGGCGGGTTCAGCCACAGCGCCCCCGACACCCAGCAGACCTGGTCCCGCACCCTGGACGCCCTCGACGCGCTGCTCCACAACTGGCCCGCGCCCTGAGCGCGGCGGTGCAGCCGGTCCGGGACCATGGGTGATCGCGCGTGTGGCAACGTTGGGGCATGACCGTACGACGTCCCTACGTCCTGCTCAGTGTCGCCATGTCGATCGACGGGCACATCGACGACGCCACCCCGGAGCGGCTGGTGCTGTCGGGCCCGGAGGACCTGGACCGGGTCGACCGGCTGCGGGCCGGGAGCGACGCGGTCCTGGTCGGGGCGGGGACGCTGCGCGGGGACAACCCCCGGCTGCTGGTGAACTCCCCGCTGCGGCGGGCCGAACGGCTCGCGCTCGGACTGCCCGCGCATCCGACGCGGGTGGTGCTCTCCGGCGGCGGCGCGCTCGATCCCGGGCTGCGCTTCTGGCACCACGGCGACGAGCGGCTGGTCTACGCCCCGGACCAGGCGCTGCCCCGGCTGACGGCGCTGGACGGCCTGGCCGAGGTCGTCGGCACCGGCCCGACCCTGGACCTCGGCGCGGTCCTGGACGACCTGGGCGGGCGCGGGGTGCGGCGGCTGATGGTCGAGGGCGGCAGCTCGGTGCACACCCAGTTCCTCACCCAGGGCCTGGCCGACGAGATCCAACTCGCGGTCGCCCCCTTCTTCGTGGGCGTCGACGCGGCCCCGCGCTTCGTCAACGCCGGACGCTTCCCGCAGGACGCGCTGCACCGGATGATCCTCGCCGAGACCCGCACCGTCGGCGATATCGCGCTGCTGCGCTACCTGGTGCCCCGGCCGAGCGACCCGTCCCGGCTGAACGAGGCCGACCGGCGCCGACTGGGCCGCGCCGTCGAACTGTCCCGGCTCTGCCCGCCGTCCGAGACCGCCTACTCGGTCGGCGCGCTGATCGTCGCCGAGGACGGCACCGAGCTGGCGCGCGGCTACTCCCGCGAGACCGGCCCGACCGTGCACGCCGAGGAGGCGGCGCTGGCGAAGATCGACCCGGCCGACCCCAGGCTCCGTGGCGCCACCCTCTACAGCACGCTGGAGCCCTGTAGCGCCCGGGCCTCCAGTCCGACACCGTGCGCGCGGCTGGTACTGGCGGCCGGGATCCCCCGGGTGGTGCTGGCCTGGCGCGAACCACCCCGGTTCGTCGCCGACTGCCAGGGCGTGGAACTGCTGGAACAGGCCGGGGTGACGGTGCTGGAGTGCCCCGAACTCGCGGCCGAGGCGCGCGAGGTCAACGCGCACCTGAACTGAGGCGGCCCCGGACCTCGGCAGCTCGGACCTCGGCAGCTCGGACCGAGGCGGCCCCGGACCGAGGGGTCAGCCCGGGGTGTTGATCATCGACATGGCGGCGTAGACCAGGTAGTCCCAGAGCTGCCGGTGCAGCTCCGGGGCCAGGTCCAGGTTGTCCACGGCCGCCCGCATGTGGCGCAGCCAGGCGTCATGGGCGGCCTGGTCGACGGTGAAGGGCGCGTGCCGCATCCGCAGCCGGGGATGGCCGCGCTCGTCGCTGTAGGTGCGCGGACCGCCCCAGTACTGCATCAGGAACAGCGCCAGCCGCTCCTCGGCCGGACCCAGGTCCTGCTCCGGGTACATCGGGCGGAGCAGCGGGTCGGCGGCGACACCCTGGTAGAAGTCGTGCACCAGCCGCCGGAACGTCGGCTCGCCGCCGACCTGGTCGAAGAAGGTCGGCGGTGGCGGGGTGCCCTGCTCGGTCTGGTCCACGTGACCATGGTCTCAGACCGGCGTACGACGCAGCCACCCCGTTCCGCCCACGGGACCGCGCGGGCGGAACAGGGGCCGAGGTCAGGCCCGGTGCACGGTGATCGTGGTCCAGGCGCCGACGTGGATCCGGTCGCCGTCCTGTAGCGGCACCGGCTGGTGCGCGGCGATCGGCTCGGCGGCACCGTTGATGCTGGTGCCGTTGGTGGAGTCCTGGTCGATCACCACCCAGCCGCCGTCCGGCTGCTCCTGGAGCAGCGCGTGCTGGTGCGAGGCGCCCGGGTCCTCCGGGGCTATCGACAGGTCGATCTCCGGAACGGTCCCGCGCTGGTGGCTGCGGCGGCCGATGCGCAGCTGCTGCCGCCCGGTCATCGGCACCCGGCGCTCGGGGGAGTACGGCGGGAAGTACAGCCCGGCGGCGTCGGGGCCGCTGCGCGCCATCATGTCGTCGAAGTACTCGCGGTCGGCGTTGACCACCGCCACCCAGGTGCCCCGGCCGGTCGGCGGCTGCGGCGGTTGCGGCTGCTCGCCGACCGGCGGCTTGAGCATGAAGTCGGTGCTGAAACCGCCGTTGGTGTCGCCGGTGGAGTAGCTGACCCCGCCGTAGGTGCCGGGCGCCCCGCCGTACTGCTCCTGCTGCGGCTGCTGCTGCTGGTACGCCTGCTGCGGCGGTTGCTGCTGCTGGTACGCCTGCGGTTGCTGTTGCTGCGGCGGCTGCTGGTACGGCTGGGACATGCCGCCGTAGTCGGGGCCGGGGCGCGACTGCGGGCCGGGCTGCTGCGGGGCCGGAGGCTGCTGGAGCTGCTGCTGCGGCTGCTGCTGGTAGCCGGTGAAGGCGGGCGGCTGCTGCTGGGCCCGCAGGTCGTAGTCGTACCCGCACTCCTCGCAGTACCGCTCGGTCTGCGGTGTGCTGCAGATCGGGCACATCACCAGCCCGGTGGTGCTCGGCGGGTGCTGCTGGTACTGCGGCGGCACGTGCATCGGCCCGACCGGCGGATGCGGTTCCATCGAGTACTGCTGGGCCGGTGGCTGGACCTGCTGGCCAGGGGCGGACATGGGCCAGCCGCAGTAGTCGCAGTAGTCGGCGGTCGGCGAATCATGGCCCTGCGGACAGATCGGCATGGGAGCCCCCCTCTGGCTCGTGGGTGCGCACCGCCCCGGGCCTGATGGCCCGGGCCCGGTCGCGGCTGCTCGGTGCTGGGACGGTGTCTACTGTTTCACGATTTCTTCACGCGAACGGTCTTGGTCGACCTCGTCTCCAAGGTCTTCGAGTCCTCCTCGCTCACGTTCTTACGGAAGCGAACGGTACCTTCCTTCGCGTTGACGACGTCCACCACCTTGGCCAACAGCTTGAATGTGTCCTCATTGCCCGATTCGTGCGCCAGCTGAACGGCCCGGCCCAGCTTGGAGGTCGCGTTGTCGACGTCCCCGCGCCGGTGGGCGTCCATGCCCTCCTGGATCGCCACCGCCAGGTCGGCCTGCCCGGTGTAGTGCGCGACCTGCGGGTTCATCTTGGTCGAGGCGGAGATGTCGTCCGTCCAGACGGCCTTGACCAGGCCCTGCGACAGGACCTCGGTGCTGCCGTCCGGCTGCGGCACGACCAGGCTGATCCGCCCGGCCAGCATCTCGTTCCCCACCGCCGCCGCCGGGACCTCCACGCAGACGTGGTAGTCGCGGCTCTCGTCCCCCCAGGACCCGGTCGGATAGTCGCCCACCCGTCGCCCGCCGCCCTTGTCCGAGGCGCCGCGCGCCGCACCTTCCGTAGGCCCGCTCTCCTTGCGCCGCCCGGTCAGGTCCTCGACGTTCGGCGCGACCTGCTTGACGAAGCGGACGCTGGCGTTGGCCGGGGTCCACACCCGCAGCGCGACGTCCGCGACCTCCTTGCCCATGGCGTTCTCCATCATCGCGCGGAAGTCGGCGGCCAGGCCGGACGGGTCCGCGACGATGTCGACCGTGCCCAGCAGCGCCGAGGAGATCCGGCGCAGCTCGTCGACCTCCCAGTCGGTGCCGACGCCCCGGCAGTCGGCGGTGAAGTGGCCCTGCACCCGGTCCAGCACCCGCTGCAGGTCGGCCGGCTTCTCGTGCTCGTTGCGGCCGTCGGTCAGCAGGATGCCGTGCCGGATCGATATGTCCCGGCGGGAGAGGAACAGCTGGTCGGCCTTGCTCAGCCAGGTGCCGATGGCGGTCCCGCCGCCCGGGGTGAGCCGCCGCAGCGACTGCTTGGCCTCCTCGCGGCTGCCCGCGTGCGACACCGCCAGCTGTCCGCCGCCCGGGTAGACCTCCTTGGCCTCGTGCGTGCCCGCGATCACCGCGAAGGCCACGCCGTCGCGGACGGCGTCGATCGCGGCGGCGGTGGCCTCGCGCGCCGCGTGGATCTTGGCGGAGGGGTAGTCCATCGAGCCCGAGCAGTCGACCATGATCACCACGGCCGCGTCCGGGCCGTCGCTGTAGTTGCCGACCTGGGCACTGCTGGTCCCGCCGCCGGTCGCGGTGACCGTGACGATCGCGTTGACCTCGCGCGCGCCCTCGGCCAGGTACGCGTTCTGGAAGATGTCGACGGCGAACTGGGGGAGGTTGGACTTGGTCAGCCTGGCCATGATTCAGCTCTCCTGAGCGTGAGGGAGTGCGGCGGCGGGTGCGTGGGGCCGCGAGGTCGCGGCGGGCAGGCAGGGCAGAACGGCGACGGTGATGTTGTCGTGCCCGCCGCGCGCGCAGGCGAACCGGACCAGCTCCTGCGCGGCCTCCAGCGGTCGGAGGCGGGCGTCGGCGGGAACCACCGCGCCGAGCGCGGCAGCTGACTCCTCGTAGTTCCACAGGCCGTCGGTGCAGACCAGGATCACGCCCGGGACCACCGGGGTGAACACGACGGCGTGCGGCTCGACCTCGACCGCGTCCGCGCCCAGCCAGCCGGTGATGGCGTGCGCGCGCGGGTCGGCGTAGGCCTCGGCCTCGGACATCAGCCCGGCCTCGACCATCCGCGCGGCCCAGGAGTCGTCCAGGGTCAGCCGCTCGGAGCCGGAGCGGTCGTCCGGGAACCAGTAGGCGCGGCTGTCGCCGACCCAGCCCACGGTCACCTCGCCCTCGCTGGCGACCGCGCTGACGATGGTGCAGGCGGGGGAGTTGCGGCTGGGGTCCAGCGGCCCCTCCTCGGCCAGCCGCTCCACCCGCTCGGCGGCGGCCATGATCGCCTCGTGCATCGCGGCCTTCGGCTCGACGCCGGACTCCAGCGACTCCAGCAGGTACTCGCTGGCGGTGTCGGCGGCGGCCTGCGAGGCCTCGTCCGGACGGGTCGCCGAGGAGACGCCGTCGCAGACCACCGCGACCACGGCGGGCACCCCGCCGGGACGCGAGGTGGCGGCGACGGCGAAGGCGTCCTCGTTGCGGTGGTGCCGGTGGCCCCGGTCGCTGACCCCGCACACGCCCGCGAGGGCGCGCTCCTGGTGGTCGCGGGGGCGGGGCTGCGCGCGCCCGCAGGCCTCGCAGTAGCCGTCGGCGTCGATGGTGCGGGCCCCGCAGCCGACGCAGACCCGGCCCGCGTCGGGGTCGATCACCGGGACCACCTCGGTCGGGTCGTGGTCCTCCTCCGGCTCCTCCGCGGCGGCCTGCGGCCCCGGCTCCGGATCGCTGACCAGCACCCGGGCGGGGGCGGCCAGCACGAAGTCGCCGGTGCTCCCCGGCGGCGCGTCCGCGGCCAGCCCCGCCCGCGGGTCGGCCACGCCGTCGCCGGGAGCCCCGAACCCGGGCCCGACCGGCGGCGCGGCGGGGGGAACCGGCGGAACGGCGGGCGCGCCCAGCGGGGGTGGCGGAGCCAGGGCCGCGGCCCCGGACGAGGTCAGCTGGGTGCCGCAGCCCTCGCAGAAGCGGTCGCCCTCGGCCACCGGCAGCGCGCACCGGGGACAGGAAAGAGTCAACTGATCCATGCGTCCTTACACCCACGTCCTGGGTCGGGTCCGATTCGCCCGCTCCACCCACTCGATCCGCTTCTCCGGCTGTTCCGCGAGACGCGCCAGTACCCGGTACGACTGCTCCAGGGCGAACCGCAGTTCCCGTTCCTCCGCGGGATGCCCCAGCAGCAGCACCGGGCCCGCCCCGGCCGCCCCGTCCGGACGCCCGGAGACCACCCAGCCCAGGGCCTTGCCGAGGACCTCGGCCGACAGCTCCTCGCGCCGCCGGGTGTCCAGGCCGAGACCGGCCAGCTGGGTCGAACAGGCGTCCAGGTCGGCCCGCAGCGGCTCGCTCGGGGCCCGGTCGCGCAGCCGCGCCCGCACCGCGGCGACCCGCGCGGCCACGTAGTGGTTGGAGGTCTCCGGGACCGACTCCAGCGCGCGCACCGCGCCGACCCGGTCGCCCGCGGCGAGCCGGACCCGGGCCAGGCCGAAGGCCGCGCTCACGTAGGCCCGGTCGGTGGTCCACACCAGGCGGTAGAACTCGGCCGCGTCCTCCCGCTCGCCCAGCGCCTCGGCGCAGATGCCCAGCGCCAGCTTCGGCGCGGCCTCGCCCGGGAACGCGTCGTAGACCGCGTCGAAGGCGTCGGCCGCCGCGCCCGCCGCCGCGCTCGGCAGCGGGCCGCCGGGGGTCCCCGAGGCCACCAGCGCGGCCAGCCCCCGGTACCAGACCACCCGCCAGTCGTCCGGGTAGTCCACGAACAGGCCGGCCAGCGCCGTGTCCACCTGGGCCAGGTCGCCGAGCTCGACCAGCGCCCGGAGCCCGCGCAGCCGCAGCTCCACCGAGTTGACCGGCGCGGAGCTCAGCGCGGCCAGCACGTCGGCCGGACCGGTGGCCATCAGCGCCGCCAGGAAGCCCGCGTTCGGGTCGCCCGGGTCGATCCGGGGCACCGGCAGCGCCAGCGCCATCTGCCGGGTGGCCAGCGGCAGCACCGCCGGCGCGCCCCCGGCCACCGGCAGCGGCGCGGTCGCCGCCTGCCTGCGGCGCCGGGCGGCGGTGGCCGAGGCCGGCGCGTCGAACGCCGCCGGGCCCACCAACTCGGTGTC
This sequence comes from Streptacidiphilus sp. P02-A3a, assembly GCF_014084105.1. Lineage (GTDB taxonomy): Bacteria > Actinomycetota > Actinomycetes > Streptomycetales > Streptomycetaceae > Streptacidiphilus. The sequence continues at coordinate 1,635,944 of NZ_CP048289.1, forward strand.
CACCACCCGCAGTTCCGGACCGAACAGGGTGGACAGCGCCGGGCGCGGCAGCTCGTCCTGGAGCGCCAGCACCTCCCGCAGCACGCCGGTCAGCTGGTCCGCCATCTCCTGGGCGGAGGAGAAGCGCTTGTCCGGATCCGGGTCGGTGGCCCGCACCAGCAGCCGGTAGAAGGACTCGTACCGGGCGAAGACCTCGACGTCCTCCGGGCCGGGCAGGCTGTCCCGGTAGACGGTGGCGTAGCCCTGGAAGTCGAAGGTCAGCACCGCCAGCGAGCGGGCCACGGTGTAGAGGTCGGACGAGGGGGAGACGCCGTCGGTGGCGATCTCCGGGGCCTGGTAGCCGACGGTGCCGTAGATCGGCCCGTCGTCGTCCTGCTTGCGGACCGCGCCCATGTCGATGATCTTCAGCTGGTCCTCGGACTGGATCACGTTGTCCAGCTTGAAGTCGCAGTAGATCAGCCCCCGGCTGTGCAGGTAGCCCAGCGCGGGCAGCGCCTCCAGCGCGTAGGCGATCGCCTGCTCCACCGCCAGCGGCTCGCGCCGCCCCTCCGGGGTGCGCCGGGCCTCGGCGATGTCCTTGAGGGACTTCCCGCCGACGTACTCCATCACGATGTAGCCGTCGCTGGTGCCCTTGCGCAGGTCGGGGTGCTCGACGAAGTTGATGATCCGGACGATGTTGGGGTGGTCCACCTCGGACAGGTAGCGGCGCTCGGCGATGGCGACCTCCAGCGCGTCCGCGTCGCCGGTGTCCAGCAGGCCCTTGAGCACCACCCACTTGTCGTTCACCCGGCGGTCTATGCCGAGGTAGATCCAGCCGAGGCCGCCGTGCGCCAGGCAGCCCACCACCTCGTACTGCCCGCCGACGACGTCCCCGGCGAACAGCTTCGGGGTGAACGAGTACTCGGTGCCGCACTTGCTGCAGAAGCCGTCCGGCCGCCCGGGCTGGCCGTTGCGCGAACGGCCCACCGGGGCCTCGCACTTGCTGCAATAGCGCTTGCGCTCCGGGACCTCCGGGTGCTGCTGCACCATGCTCAGCGGATCCGGGCGCGGGATCGCCGGTACGTTCACCAGGCCCGCGCCCAGGCGGCCCCGGCTGGACTGGCTGGTGCTGCTGCGGGTGCTGCGCACCGACACCGACGTGCCGTGCGAGGCGCTGCGGGAGGCCCGGGAACGGCCGGACATGGAGCGGGAGGAGGGGCGCGAGGTGCTGCTCGAACCGCTGCGGGAACTGCTCGGGTCGGGGCTGCCGGAGCGGGCGGCGGGGACCGCCGGTCCGGTGGCCACCGGCTGCGGGGCCAGGCCGCACTCGGTGCAGTAGCCGTCCGGGTCGATCACCCCGGAGCCGGTGCAGTCCGGTCGGCGGCAGGGCGAGCCGGGGCCGGCGGCGGACGCCTGGCCGGTCGCGGACCCCTGGCCGGTCGCTGCCCGCCCGGTCGCTGCCCGCCCGGTCGCCGTCGGCGCCGGAGCGAGGCCGCACTCGGTGCAGTACCCGTCGGCGTCGATCACCCCCTGGCCGGTACATTCCGGCCGGGTGCACGGTGTGCCCGTCATCGCTGTCATCCCCCTCAAACCCCGTAAGGGCGGCCGTCCACCGGCCCGTTCTGTCGGTTCTGCTCGAACTGGCCCTGGTGCGGGCCCGGTTCCTGGGCCTGCCCCGGCTGCTGGCCGGGCCGCAGCGCCTGCTGGTAGCGCCGGACCGCGTGCTCGGCGGCCCGCAGGTCGCAGGGCGCGCTCCAGAGCATCCGCCGGGCCTGGTCGTAGCGCTCGATCAGCTCCGGATCCTCCGAGACGCCCAGCCGCGCGCCCATCGCCTTGTAGGCGTCCAGGCGTCCGCGCAGCTCGGCCCGGAGCGCCAGCGGCGCGGTCACCGCCGTCAGCGACTCCCGGGCGCGCAGCAGTTCGCGCTGCGCCGCGCCCTCCAGCGTGTCCAGCAGCGGGCCGAGCCGGTGCCACTGCCCGTGCCGACGCAACTGGTCGGCCTGCGACAGGCGTTCCCGCAGCGCGCTGGCCGGTCCCGGAACCGCCGGGACCTCGGTCGAGGCTATCTTCGCCAGCACCTCGCCGCGCGCCCGCCGGGCCTCGGCCAGCGTCGCGTCGGCGCGGGCCAGCAGGTCGCCGACGCCCTCCAGCCGCTCGTCCGCGTCGTCCCGCAGCCGCAGCACGTCCTGCAACTCCAGCCGCAGGTCGTCCAGCGCCCGCGCGGAGCGGTCGTAGCGGCCGGTCTCGACCGTCCCGGCGACCGGGTCGCGCCCGCCGTGGGTGCCGCCGCCCGGGCGGGGCGTCCAGAAGGCCAGCGGGTCGGAGACCACCTCGGCGCGCAGCGAGGCGAGTTCGCGGCCCATCTCCTCCAGCGTGTCCCCGGCCGGATGCTCCCCGGGGTGGACGCCCACCGAGCGGGCCAGCGCCCGCACCCGGCCCAACTCGGCCAGCAGCAGGTCGATCCGCGCGGGCAGCGCCGACCAGACCGCGTCGGCGGCCGAGGCCACCTCGATGATCCGGCCGTACCAGCCGTTCATCCGCTCCACCAGCTCGGTCAGGCTGACCTGCTCGCTCAGCCTCGCCCCGCCGGTCAGGCTCAGCCCGCCGTTGGCGGCCCGGCCCGCCGAGACGGTGACGCCGGTGCCCCGCAGCAGCTCGGTCAGCTCCTGCAACTCGGCCTGGTTGGGCCGGTTGCGGCGGGAGCGGACGGCGCGGGCGGCGGCCAGCGCCTCGGTATAGGTGTCGAACATCGACCACAGCCGACCCAGGCCCGGCTCGGCCGCGCTCCAGCGCTCCAGCGTCCGTCCGGTCAGCGTGGCGCCTTCGAGCAGGCGGCAGCCCGGGTGGTCCTGGAGCGCCAGCAGCGAGGTCTGCACGGCCTCGCGCTCCGCGCCGAGGCGTGCCAGGGCGCGGTCGACCTCCTCCCGGGTCATCACCGAGCCGCCCGGTCCCGTCAACGCCATCGCACTGCCATTCGCTCGCCCTGCCCCCGTCGTGCCGCTCATAGCGGCGGTCAAGCCTGCTGGTAGCCAGATTGTCAGACCCTTGACGCGCTGGGCAGTCCGGGTGGCTGCCCTGTTGAGATCTTGACGCGCCCGCTCAGCCCGCGTAGCTCACCGTCGGCGGCCCGGAGGAAGGGCCCAGCGCGGCCTGCAGCCAGGTCCGGTACTCGCTGTCCCACTGGTCCGCGCGGAACTGGTCCAGCACCGCGTTCACCCGGCGGACCAGGTCGTCCTCACCCAGCTTCATGGCCACGCCGTAGGTCTCTCGGTCCATCAGCGTGCCGACCAGGTGGATCGTCGGATCCTGGGCCTGCTGTCCGGCGCCCAGCGCGTTGTCGGTGACGGTCGCGTCGACGGTGCCCAACTGCATCAGCACCAGGCAGTCGAGCTGGTTCTCCACCGGGACGACGGTCGCCCCGAAGCTCCGCCGCTGGAGCAGCGCGATGCCGGTGGAACCGGTCGCGGCACAGACCCGCTTCCCCTTCAGGCTGGTGTCGTAGCCCTTGATCGGGGAGGAGAGGGGCGCCACCACCGCCTGTCCGGCGACGAAGTACGGCGAGGAGAAGGCCACCTGCTGCTCGCGGTCGCAGTCGATGGTCATCGTCCGGACGACCACGTCGACCTCGCCGCTCTGCAGCGCCGATATCCGGTCCGCGGTCGGCACCGACAGGAACTCCACCGCGTCGGCGTTGCCCAGGATCGACTTGGCCAGGGCGTGCACCAGGTCGATGTCGAAGCCTTCGAGCTCCCCGTTCGCCGGGTTGCGGAAGCCCCACAGGTAGCTGTTGGTGTCGATCCCGGCGATCAGCTTCTTCCGCTTGATGATCCGCTGCACGTCCACGCCGGAGTCGTCGGTGCTCGGGGTCAGGCTCACGTTCGCGCTGGCCGGGGTGCACGAGGCGGCGCTGTCCGGCGCGGACTTCGGTGCGGACTCCGGCGCGGACTTCGGTGCGGACTTCGGTGCGCTGCCGACGGCGTCGGCGGGCGCGGCGGTGAACACCAGCGCGTCCGGGCGCGGGTCCGCCGAGCTGGCGGGCAGCGCGACCGTGCCCAGCAGCAGCGCGCCCGCCGCCAGCACCGCGATCCGGGTCCTGGCCGAGAAGCCCGCCTCGCCCGTCGTCCCGTCCCGGTCCGCCCTCCTCAACCTCCGTGCGGCCATGGCCGCCCACCCCCTCACCGGTACTCCGCCGCACGGCGGTTGATCCCCCACAGCGCGGCGAAGCCCGCCAGCACCGCCAGCACCAGCACCCCGGCCGCGAGGCCGGTGGTGTCGTCGCGCCCGCGCCCGGCGAACTGGCCGACATTGGCCCGCTCGTGCGCGATCGCCGTGTTCAGACTTGAGTCCAGCCGCACGAACGCGGCATTGGTGGTCGGCTGTCCGGCACCGATGGTGTCGCCGACCGCGACGTCGTAGGCGCCGCTGTCGTTGGCCTGCTGCGCCGTGGCGTGCCGCTGCTGCCAGGTGGCGAAGTCCGCCTCGGCCGCGGTCACCGCCCGCTGCGCGACGGCGTCGGCCGAGGTCATCGCGGCTGCCGTGGGCAGGTAGCCCTGCGGGCCCGCCAGCTGCTTGCTGACGGTGTCCCAGTCCGTCTCGTAGATCGCGGTCGAGCCCCTGGCCACCAGGTCCAGGTTCTCCGCGCCCCGGCACTGCAACGCCTTGATCTGCGCCTCGTTCAGCACCTGAAGCGGCGCCGAGCCCCGCGCGTCGCTCTGCCCCAGGTCGGACCCGGCCAGGCTCTGCGCCGCGGTCAGCCAGACCAGCGCCAGCACCACCGTCGCCGAGGCCAGCAGCAGGCCGAGGTTGAACACCCGGTTGGTGGCCCGGTACAGCCGTACCTGCGCCCGCACCAGCGCCGCCAGCACCACCAGGCCCAGGCCGAGCGCGGCCCAGGGCAGCGAGCGGGCGTTGCCGTAGTCGGTGCGCAGCCGCCCGGTCTCCACCTGGTAGAGCGTCTGCGCCTCGGCCAGCATGGTGTTCTGCATCTGCCCCGAGGCGTAGCGCAGGTAGGCCCCGCCGAGCGGGTAGCCGACCCGGTCGTCCGCCCCGGCCACGCCCACCAGGTCGGCGTAGGTCGGCAGTTGCGCGCTGAGCTGCTGTATCTCGTGCTGCCCGGGGTCGGTCGGGGTGGCGTTCGCGGCGGCCTGGGCGAGCAGCGTCGAGGCGCTCTGGATGTCGCCGTTGTACTCGTCGCGCACCGCGGCCGTCTCGTTGCCCGCCTGGAGGAAGCCGGTCGCGGCGGTGGTGTCGGCGTCGGCGAGGGTCCGGAAGATCTGCGCCGCGTCGTCACTCAGCGGCTGGCTGTGCTCGACCACACCGGCCGCGGCGTCGGACCGCTGCGTGACCTGGACGTAGCAGAGCACCCCGAACAGCAGCGCGAGCAGCGCCAGTACCGAACCGAGCGACCACAGCCGCCGGATCGGGGCGTTCCCCGCGTTCCGCAGTCGCGCTCCGATGCGCCCCGGCGCGCGGTCCGGCATCCGCGCGGGCGCGCGGGCGGCCGCCGGGCGTCGCCCGCGCGGCACCCCCGGCACCGGAGCGGCACCGCGCCGCGGCGCGACCGCCCCGCCCGGTGCGGCCCCCGGCGCCGGGCCGAAGCCCGCACCGCCGCTGTTCCCCGGTCTCGCCATCGCGCCCGCCCCTTTCCCCCGCCCGGCCCGACTCCTTCGGCAGCAGTATGGCCGTCCCCTCCGACATCCACACCGGAGTTGCGTCGATCTTGAGGTTTCGTCCAGCGCGGCGCGGTGACGTGAGGTCGCCGGGGCGGGTCACCAGGTGGGGCGGACCGGGCCTCGGGGGGACAGCCGGGCCAGGTCGGCGACCAGGGGGTGGAAGCGGGCGGCGCCCAGGGTGTCGATCCAGGGGGCGATGGTGTCGGCGGCCGCCGCGTCGGCGGCGCGGGTGCAGGCCCAGCCGCGCTCGGTGAGCACGACCAGGCGGGCGCGGGCGTCGTCGGGGTGCGGGTGGCGCTCCACGTAGCCCTTGCGGACCAGTTCCTCGACCAGCTGGCTGGCCGCCTGCTTGGTGACCCCCAGGTGCTCGGCCAGCTCGCCGACGGTCGCGCCGTCCGGCGCCAGCCGGGCGAAGGCGAAGCCGTGGGCCGGGCGGATGTCGGCGAAGCCCCGGGCCTCGACCCCGGCCTGGATCCCGGCGACGAGTTCACCGGACAGGGCGAGCAGCAGGGCCGGCAGGGCGCGGGCGTCGGCGGTGGAGTCGGCGGTGGAGTCCATGCGGCCAGTGTCGCACGGAAGGGCAAGCGGCTTGACTATCGGATGGACAAGCTGCTTGACTGTTTTCAGGAAGTCAAGCAGCTTGTCCATTCGGGAGGCCCCCATGCCGTTCATCCGCAGCGCCGACGCCGTGACCCACGAGATCCACGGCGTCCGCTTCGTCTCGTACGCCGCACCCGCCACCGGCAGCAGCGAACTGTGCGCCTGGCGCGGCGAGGTCCCCGCCGGTACCGCCGGGGTGCCGCACACGGTGAGCCGCGAGGAGGTGCTCTACCTGCTCTCCGGCGCGCTCCGGTTCACCGTGGACGGCGAGGCCGCGGACCTGGCCGCCGGGGACGCCGTGGTCGTCCCGTCCGGCGCCGAACTGCGGCTGGACAATGTCAGCGGCGAGCCCGCCGCGATCTGGACCGCCACCGCCGTCGGCCTGACCGCGACCATGGCCGACGGCAGCGTGATCGCCCCGCCGTGGGCCAACTGAACCGCGCCGGAAAGCCGTCGGACAGCCGCCGGAAGACGGCCGCGGAGACGGCCGCCGGAAACAGGACGGCCCGACCGGACGCCGGGTCCGGTCGGGCCGTACGGAACGGGCTGCCCCCTCAAGCAGTCCGCGGCCGCCGCCCGCGCGGGTACGAAGCGCGCAGGCGTTCCTGTGCGCCGGGCACACTGCCGTGCCCGGTCGCCGCCAGATGGTCCAGTCCCAGCAGTGCCGCGCCGACCACCGGCGGGGTGTCGACCACCCGCGGCACCGCCAGCGGGGCCTGGGCCGCGAGCAGCGCGGCGACCCGGTCCAGCAGCAGCGGCTGCCGGGCGGCCAGGACACCGCCGCCGAGCACCACGTCCGCCGGGGTGTCCAGCAGGTCGAGCCGGCGCAGCGCGACCACCGCCATCCGGACGATCTCGTCGGCCTGGCGCTCGATCAGCGTCAGGGCGACCGGGTCGCCGGCCGCGGCGGTCGCGAACAGCACCGGCACCAGCTCGTGCAGGCGCTCCCGGGCGAGCGACCCGAAGTGGACGGCCAGGGCGACCGCGTCCGCCGAGGGCAGCCCGAAGTGCTCGGCCGTGGCGGAGGCGAGCGCGGTGTGCGGACCGCGCCCGTCCTCCGCCCGGCTGGCGACGAACATGACCTCGGTGGACAGTCCGCCGCCGCCACCCCAGTCCCCGGTGAGCGCACCGAGGGCCGGGAAGCGTGCGGTGCGTCCGTCCGGCAGCAGACCGACGCAGTTGATCCCGGCGCCGCAGACCACCGCGACGCCGCGCGGCGCCGCGGTGCCCGCGCGCAGCAGGGCGAAGGTGTCGTTGGTGACCGCCACCGTCCGGCCCCAGCCGTGACCGGTGATCGCCGCTTGCAGCAGCCGCTCCTCCACCGGCAGGTCCGCACCCGCCAGGCAGGCCGACACGTGGCTGACCAGCGGCCCGGACCCGGCCGCGAGATCGATCCCGGCCTCGGCCGCGGCGGCGGCGACCAGCGGGACCAGGCCCGCCACCGCCGCCTCCGTGCCGACCAGGTACGGGACGAACCCGCCGCCGCGCGCGGCGCCGAGGACCTCGCCGTCGACGGACAGCAGTGCCACGTCCGTCTTGCTGTTGCCGCCGTCGACGGCGAGCACCCCGGCCACCCGCTCCCGGGCGGGCGCGGCGCCGCCGGTCCGGTCGACGGCCACCGGCACGGCCTGTGTTCCGGTCACGCCCATGCCAGGTGCTCGCGGTTGTGGTCGATCAGACGGTCCGTCAGCTGCTCCGCGAGGTCGATCTGGCCGACCAGCGGGTGCGCCAGCAGCGCCTGGAACACCCGGCTCCGGCCGCCCAGCAGGGCCGCGTCCAGGGCCAGTTGCTCGTAGCCGGTGACGTGCGCGATCAGCCCGGCGTACAGCGGCTCCACGGTGGGGACCGGCAGCGGCGTCGCGCCGTCGGCGCCGATCCTCGCCGGGACCTCGATCACCGCGTCGTCCGGCAGGAACGGCAGCGTGCCGTCGTTGCGGACGTTGACCACCTGGACGTCCCCGGCGGCCGACCCGGTGCCGAGCAGCGAGGCCACCAGGTTCACCGCCGCCTCCGAGTAGTAGGCGCCGCCGCGCTTGGAGAGCAGCTCGGGCTTCTCGTCCAGGTTCGGGTCGCCGTACATCTCCAGCAGCTGCTTCTCGATGGCCGCCACCGCGGACGCCCGCGAGCCCTTGGAGCGCAGCTCCTCCACCACCCGGTCGTGCTGGTAGAAGTAGCGCAGGTAGTACGAGGGGACCGTGCCCAGCTCGCGGACCAGCGACAGCGGCAGCACCAGGTCTTCGGCGATGGACGGGCCGAAGTTCTCCAGCAGCTCCGGCAGCACGTCCCGGCCGGTGGCCGAGCCGGGGGCGTCCAGCAGGTGGACGCCGCGCTCCCAGGTCAGGTGGTTCAGGCCGACGTGGTCCAGCCGGATCCGCTCCGGGACGACCCCGAGCAGCCCGGCGAACTTCCGCTGGAAGCCGATCGCCACGTTGCACAGGCCGACGGCCTTGTGCCCGGCGGTCTGCAGGGCCCGGGTGACGATGCCGACCGGGTTGGTGAAGTCCACGATCCAGGCGTCCGGGTTGGCCCGGCGCACCCGCTCGGCGATGTCCAGCACCACCGGTACCGTGCGCAGCGCCTTGGCCAGACCGCCCGCGCCGGTGGTCTCCTGGCCGACGCAGCCGCACTCCAGCGGCCAGGTCTCGTCCTGGTTGCGGGCCGCCTGCCCGCCGACGCGCAGTTGCAGCAGCACCGCGTCGGCGCCGTCGACGGCCGCCTCCAGGTCGGTGGTGGTGGTGATGGTGCCCGGGTGGCCCTGCTTGGCGAAGATCCGCCGGGCCAGGCCGCCGACCAGGGCCAGCCGGTCGTCGGCGGGGTCGACCAGGACGAGTTCGCTGATCGGCAGGGTGTCACGGAGGCGGGCGAACCCGTCGATCAGCTCGGGCGTGTAGGTGGAGCCGCCGCCGACCACGACGAGCTTCAGCGCCCGGGCGGGGGCGGTGCTGGTCGTGGTGCTGGCGGCTGCGGTGGTGGTGGTGCGGCTCATCGGCCTTGACCCCTGTCAGTTGTCGCGCCTTCCGGGAGGTCAGGGAAGGCTGTTCGTGCGGAGTACCGGGATGCGTGATGGGTTTCGGCGTGGACGCCGGTTGCGGGCGGGGCGCGGCGCTGCGCCCCGGTGGACGGCTGGGTGGCGGACGCGACCGGCGAGTGGCCGACGGCGTGGTCCGCGTCGGCGAGCGCGGCGCCGAGTTCGGGGGAGTCGAGCGGATGCCGGGAGCGGCTGGCTAGTACGTCGTGAAGACGCTCTCCCGGGCCGTCGCCAGCGCGGTCTGCAGGGCCCCGGCGACCACCGGCGACCCTTGCACCGTGCTCAGCGCGAGCCGCGGCCTGGGCACCGCCAGACCCGTCAACTCGTCCTGCACCAGCGCCCGCAGCTCCTCGCCACCGGCCAGCGGGATGTCCCCGCTGAGCAGCACCAGTTCCGGGTCGACCACCGCGACGATCGCGGCCAGGCCGGTGGCCAGCCGCCGCGCCAGCAGGGTCAGCAGCGTCGCGTCGCCGTTCCCGGCCGCCGCCACGGCGGCGGTCACTGCCTCCGGCGCGGTCCTGACGCTGATCCCGTGCTCCCGGGCGAGCGCCAGCACCGCGGGCGCGCCCAACAACTGCTGGAACCCGCCGGCGTTCTCCATCCGGACGTTGCGCACCAGCGGCGCGCCGGGCAGCGGCATGTAGCCGACCTCGCCGGCGCCGCCGGTGTGGCCCCGGTGCAGCCGTCCGGACAGCACCACGGCCGCGCCCACGCCGTCCTCGACCCAGAGCAGGACGAAGTCCTGGACGCCCTTGGCCGCGCCCAGCCGCTGCTCGGCGATGGCCGCCAGGTTGACGTCGTTCTCGACGGCGACCGGCACGCCCAGGCTGTCGGTCAGCTCCTCCAGCAGTCGGCGGGAGTGCCAACCGGGCAGGTGCGGCGCGTAGCGGAGCTTGCCGGTGCCCGGGTCCAGCGCGCCGGGCGTGCCGATGACCACCTGCCGCAGCAGGTTCCGGGCCAGCCCGGCGGAGGCCACGGTGGCGTCCACCGCGTCGCGCACCCGGTCCACCGCGCCGGTCGCCTGGCGGCCGGGGGTGGCCACCCGGTGCTCGGCGACGACGGTCCCGGTGATGTCCGCGACGGCGACCCGGATCCGCGAGGCGTTGACGTCGAGACCGGCGACGAAGGCGGCCTCCGGGTTGATCTCGTACAGTTGCGCGCCCGGGCCCGGACGTCCGGCGGTGGTGCCGACCGGGACCACCAGACCGGCGTTCTCCAGCCGGGACAGCAGCTGCGAGGCGGTCGGCTTGGACAGGCCGGTGAGCGCGCCGAGCTGGCTGCGCGAGAGCGGGCCCCGGTCCAGCAGCAGCTCCAGGGCGGCCCGGTCGTTTATCGCACGCAGCAGGCTGGGAGTGCCTGGCTGCGCCGTACCGCCGGGGCCGCTGCTCATCTGCCTCGCTCCTCACTGCGTGTCGCGGCCCGATGGGGCACCGTTCCGATGGCCACTGTTAGGAAACCTTCCTAACTTCTGGAAAGGAACGTACGTCCCGGGCGGTGCACTGTCAATGGAACGGACGGACAGGATCGTGCGAACGGCTGGATTCAACCGCCGTCCGCTGGGCGCGAGGCCGGGGGAACGCCCGGGCCGTGGGCGCTGACGGCGGGCGGCCGGGGCCGCCGCCACGGCTACTTCTTCGCCAGCTCGGGGTCCTGCGGCACCGGTATCGCGGCCGTCGCCCGCGACTGCGCCGACAGCGGATCGGCAAGCACCGAGGGCGCGTTGATGTCGGCGGCGTCCGCCGACCCGGCACGCGGCGAGGGCAGCGCCACCGCCCCCACCTGGATCCCGGCCGCGTCCAGCGCCAGCTTCACCCGCAGCCGCAACTCCCGGGCGACTGACAGGGACTTCCCAGGCATCGTCTTCGCGGAGACCTGCACCACCACCGACTCCGCCGACAGCGTGTCCACGCCCAGCACCTGCACCGGCTCCCACAGCTGCTCGCTCCAGGGCTCCTCCTTGGACATGGACTCCGCCGCGTCCAGGATCAGCCGCTCCACCAGTTGCAGATCCTCGTGGTAGCCCACCGGCACCTCGACCGAGGCGGTCGCCCAGCCCTGGCTCAGGTTGGCGATCCGCTTCACCTCGCCGTTGCGGATGTACCAGATCTCCCCGCCGGGACCGCGCAACTTGGTCACCCGCAGACCCACCTCCAGCACGGTGCCGACGGCCACGCCGGTGTCGATCTGGTCGCCGACGCCGTACTGGTCCTCCAGGATCATGAACACGCCGGAGAGGAAGTCGGTGACCAGGTTGCGCGCGCCGAAGCCGATGGCCACCCCGGCCACCCCGGCGCTGGCCAGCAGCGGCGCCAGGTTGATGCCGATGACCGACAGCGCGGTCAGCGAGGCGATGCTCATGATCGTGAACGAGGCCACGCTGCGCAGCACCGAGCCCATGGCCGCCGAGCGCTGCTTGCGCCGCTCGGAGTTCTCCAGCAGGTTGCTGATCAGCGGACCCGGGTGGTCCCGCCGCCCGCCGTGGGCCATCCGGTTGACCATCCGGTTGATCAGCTGCCGCACGGTGGCCCGGATCACCACCGCGACCACGGTGATGAAGACGATCTGGATCCCGCCGGTGACCCAGCCCTGCCAGTGGGCATCGAGGTAGCTGACGGCCTGACCTGCGGTCTGGGTCGCGTTCGTCAGGCTCGGACTCGGGTTGGGGTTCTGCGTTGCCATCAGCGCATCGTACCGAGGCCGGACGGATCGAACGGATCGCACGAGTGGCGTACGGACGTCCGCCGGACGGCCCGCCACCGGCGGCGGACGTGCAATCCGGTGCGTTCCTGGGCATGAACGGTGTGGGGCAGCACACACCGTTGCCCCGGTTCTCCCGGATTGGTGGCGCGGCGGGGAAAGCTGAGGCGACACTGGTATGGAGATCGTCAGGGGCGACCGCGAACCGAGCGGGCGCCCCCGGCGGAGACAACCGAAGAATCATGCGTGACCGGTACGCCGTCCACCCGGACGGAGTGCTCGTCCCGGCGCGAGCCACGCGCCGTCGGCGGAAAGGGAGGCCATCGTGCCGCATGTCCTGGTCCTCAACGCGTCGTACGAGCCACTCGGCGTCGTCTCGATGCGCCGCGCCCTCGTTCTGGTCCTCGACAAGAAGGCAGTCAGCCTTGAGGACTCCGGGGTACTCATGCATAGCGCCACCAGCGCCGTCTCGGCGCCGTCCGTCGTCCGACTGACCCGCTTCGTGCGGGTTCCCTTTCGTGGTCCCGTTCCGCTGACCCGGCGCGCGCTGTTCGCACGCGACGGGGGCCGGTGCGTGTACTGCGGTGGCGTCGCAACCAGCGTCGACCACGTGGTGCCGCGCAGCAGGGGCGGCCAGCACCGATGGGACAACGTGGTGGCGGCCTGCCGCCGCTGCAACCATGTCAAGGCCGACCGCCATCTGGCCGACCTCGGCTGGCGGATGAAGCGACCGCCCGCCCCGCCGTCCGGCCTCGCCTGGCGGATCATCGGGACCGGGCACCGCGACCCCCGCTGGCGTCCCTACCTGGAGCCCTACGGCTCCCGCGAGGAGATGTCCCACGTCGCCCCGGAGGTCCCGCCTCCGGTGTGGGAGGCTCCGGCCGAGCTCAGCGCGTGACGCGGCCGCGCCGCTGAGGCCGTCCGGCGCCTGAGCCCGGGCACCGCGCGCGGTCCTGTTCCCGACGCCCTCCGACCCGCCCCAGCGGGCCCGGGGGGCGCCGCGCTGCGCGGGACGGGTGGGCCCTGCCGTCGCGAGAGCGGTGCTCTTGTTTCTGGTCACTGCTCCGAGTTGCGGGCGGGCGGGGTGACCGAGGTGCTGGGGGTGGCCGTCGGGGAGGCCGGAGCCGAGGGCGGGGTGGCCGGAATGGTGCTGCCGGGCGGCTGCGGCACGCTCACCGGCGTCGGCGACGGGGCCGCCGCCGTACCGGAGGCGGCCGGGCTCGGCCCGCCCGCGCCGCCCGGCCCGGACGAGGGGCCCGCGCCCGCCGGGACCGCGTCCGCGTACAGCTCGATCCCGGTCAGCGAGTACCCGTTCGCGGTGGCCGGTTCCACGCCCTGCATCCGCACGTAGCCGACGTCCGGCGCGTCCAGGTACACCGTCTCGGTGCCGCCCTGCCCGTCCAGCACCGAGGCGGCCGTGGTCCAGTTCACCCCGTCGGTCGAGGTCTCGACCAGGTACTGCGCCGCGTACGCCGCGTCCCAGTGCAGCACCACCTTGCCCAGCGTCGCGGGCTGCTGGAGCTGGAGCTCCACCCAGGAGTTGTCGATCGCGGGCGAGGCCCAGCGGGTCGCCGGGTCGTCGTCGTTGACGTTCGCGGACATGAAGTCGGCGCTCAGGTCGCCGGAGGCGGAGGGGGTGGCGGTCAGCGCCAGGTCGGGACCGGCGGTGCGCGGACGCACCCGCACCCGCACCACCTGGCTGACCGTCCGCCCGTCCGCGACGAAGCTCACCGGCACGTCGTAGTCGCCCGGCACGGTGTCCGCCCCGGCGCTGAAGTCCAGCGCCGCCGCCACCTGCGCGCCGCGCGCCAGCGTCACCGGTCCGGCCCCGCGCACCGCCAGGCCCTTGGCCGCGGCCGGGAGCCGCGCCCGCAGCGTACCGGTCAGGCTGCCCGTCCCCAGCGCCCGCACCTCGGCCGGGAGCACCGCCGTCCCGCCCGCCTCCAGGTCCACGCTCTGCTGCGGCAGCTGTAGCGCCGCCGCCGGGGTGTCCGCGTACCAGGGCACCACCTGGTAGACCACCGGGGCGGCGTCCCCGCCCGCCCAGACCAGCCGGATCTGGTCGGCCGCGACCCGGGGGTCGGCCGCCAGCTGGGTGTAACCCGCCGTCAGCGCGCCGATCCGGACCCAGCCCCGGCCCGCCTCGTGCACCTCCACCCAGCCGGCCGCGCGCACCGACGCGTCGGTGAGCACCACCACCTGGTCCAGCGGCTGGGACCGGCCCAGGGTCACCGTCAGCGCCTCGCCCGCCGTGGGCGCGTCGGCCGCGCGGTAGGCGGTCTGCAGCGAGCCGTCGACCACGTTCGACACCGGGTAGCCGGGCCGCGCCGGGGGACCGGCGGCGGTCGCCGTCGTCGTCCCGCCCGTCGGCTGCGGCGCGGTGACGGTGAACTCCCGCACGGCCACCGCGGTCTCCTGGGTGGCGGTCGCCCGCAGCCGCAGGTAGCGGGCCCGGGTACCGGCCGGCAGGGTCGCGTCCACGGTCTGCTGGCCGTGGTAGCTGCCGACGGTGTGCCAGCTCCCGTCGCCGGTGGAGTACTCCAGTACCGCGTCCTGCAGGTAGTCCCCGGCGGCGTCGCTGCCCTCGGTCCCGCCCATGGTCACCCGGACCTCGCCGACCGGCTGGACGCTGCCGAGGTCCACCCCGACCGAGTCGCCGACCTGCGGCGGGTCGGCGCTCCAGTAGTAGCTGTCCGGGTCGCCGTCGACCATCAGCGAGGGGTCGTCGTCCAGCGCGGTGCCCATGGTGGTGGTCGCCGTGACGGACTCGCCGCCCAGCCCCGCCCAGCTGTTCCAGGACACCAGCGCCCGCTGCAGGAAGGGGTCGAGCACCCCCGCGCCCACGGTCACCGTGGACGTGCCGAGCTGCTGCACCAGCTGCCGCAGCCGCTGCTGCGCCGCCCAGGCGGCGGCGCCCCGCCCGGCGCGCTGGGCGGTCAGCATGTCCACCGCGGTCTGCCCGGCCTGCCCGTACAGCGCCAGCCGCGCCAGCCAGGCGCCGTCCTCGGCGCCCAGCGCGCCGCCGTCGAGGCCGTCCAGCGCGGCCGGGGCCTGCGCCATGGTGCTGAACGCGGCCCGCAGCGCGGCGGCCGAGCCGTCACCGCCCTGGTGCGCCCAGAACGCCGCCAGCAGCGGCCGCAGGTACGCGGACTCCGGCTGCCCCAGCGGCGAGGAGGCGCTGTTCCCGGCCAGCGCGGCCAGCGCCGCCGCGGTCCGCTCCGCCGCCGCCCGGGACGCCGCCGGGACGCCCTCGCCGGTGGCCGAGGCCAGCCCGGCGACCGCCTGCTGCCAGGAGCTCTGCGGGACGTAGGCGGCCGGGTTCCAGCCGAAGTCCGCCGCCGTGGCCAGCGGGATCCGCGAGGCCAGCGGCTGCTCCATGGCGTTGACCAGCAGCGCCGCCGATCCGGCGGCGACCTGCGGATCCCGTCCGGTGTAGGGGCCGAGGTAGAGCCGGTCCGGCTCGGAGTCGTTGACCGGGTAGTTGTCCTGGGTCACCAGCGGATGCCCGAACGCCTGCTGGGCGCTGTCGACGTCGGCGGCGGTGATGATGGCCGGCTGCACGCCCACCCCGGTCCAGGCGACCTGCACCGCCGGGTCGAGGTCCTTCGCCAGCGCGGTCCGGTAGGGCGTGGCCCCGCTCTGGTAGTACTCGCTGGGCAGCACCGTCAGCGGGGCCGCGCCCGGATGCTCCGCCAGGAAGCGCTTCAGCACCACCGCCACCAGGTCGGACTGCGCCCGGGCGGCCGAGGCCGGGCCCTGGCCGTAGGTGTCCAGGTCCCCCTGGCAGTTCCAGTGGGTGTAGCTGACGTCGGTGAACTGCAACTGGAAGGCCCGCACCCCGAGTCCCCACAGCTGGTCCAGCTTGGCGATCAGCGCGTCCTGGTCCTGCTTCGAGGTGTAGCAGACGGTCTGGCCGAGCGAGAGCCCGTAGCCGAAGGTGACGTGGTCCAGCGCGGCCCGCTGCGCCATCGACCGCAGCGCCGCCTGCTGCGCGGCCGGGTAGGGCTCACGCCACTGGGTGCCGCGGTACGGGTCCTGGCCGGGCGCGTAGAGGAAGAAGTCCTGCTTGTCGCGGCCGAGGAAGTCCAGCTCGGACAGGGTCTGCTGGGTGGTCCACGGGGTCCCGTAGAACCCCTCCTCGGCGCCGCGCACCGGCGTCGACGGCCAGTCGCTGACCCGGACGCCGGGGACCGCCGCCACTCCGTCCGGGGTCGAGGCCACCAGCTCCCGCAGCGACTGCGCGGCGTTGTAGGTGCCGTCGGCGTCGACCCCGGCCAGCACGATCGCCGCCGCCCGGCCGCCGGGCACCGCCAGCAGCCCGGACGCCAGCACGTAGCCGCCCGCGGGCAGCCCGGCCGGGCTGAGCGCGGGCGCGCTGCCCCCGGCGGCGGCCAGGCCGCGCAGCGCCCGGTCGCTGCCGCCGCCCGCGTGCTCGGCGATCCCGCCGACGTAGACGGTGAGCGTGCCGGGCGCGGGCGTGGCACTGCCGTCGCCCGCCACCAGCCGCCGCACCCCGGCGTCCAGCAGCAGCGACCTGACCGAGGCCACCGCCCCGGCGTCGGCGTCGGCGGCGAGCACCAGGGTCACCGTGGACGGCACCGTGAACGACTGGCCGTAGCCGCTCTGCGACTGCGCCCGGGGATAGATCTGAGCCATGGTCACGCCACCGGTGGCGACGGCCGAGGCGGCGGCCTCCAACCCGGACGCCGAGCGTCCCCCGGCCGGGACCCCGGCCGCCGGACGGGTGGCGGCGGACGCGGGTGTGGTCCCGACCACCACCCCGCCCACCACGGCCGCGACCGTCAGCGCCGCGCTGGCCCGCAGCGCCGCGCCCCGGCGCCGACTCCGCGAGGCGGCCGACCGCACCCGGGCCAGCAGCGGCTCGGTGCCCTTGAACTCGGAGATCAGCCGGTCCGCCGTCTGCGGCGCGAGCCGCCGCGCGGTCCGGGCGGCGGTCCGACGCGCCGTCAGCGCGGGCGTGGAGTACAGCAGGCTCTGCAGCGCGGCACTGTGCTCCACCTGCCGCCGCAGCCCACTACCCACACTGGCGGGAAGGGAGGACCGGTGTTCCACGCGGCCTCCTCCGTCCGATTCCAACCGATTGCCCTGCGTTGCCCGCCCGTTGAACAAGCCGGCAGGCTACTGCTGCGGTGCCAGCCCACCAGAGAGGTATGTCCACTGTCAACGAGCGGGGGTGCTCCGGGCCTTATGTCCGCTTGCGTGACGGATCTCCCGTGGGGGTGCTCGGCGGCGTCGTTCGGCGGGCTGGTGCGGGCCCACGGTCCGGCCCGCCGCCGGGGCGGGCGACGATCACTCCGGACGATCACTCCAACGGCCGGTGTCGCACCCCCCTGTCGGCGGGTAGGAGCCAAGCCGGGCATGAGCACCGCCCGTCCGTGTCCTGCCCTGCCCGCCGTAGCGTCGAGGAGCCGTCCCGTGGCCACAGCCGCCCGTCCGTCCGCCCCGTCGCAGCCAGGTTCCGACGCGAGGGCGGAGCTGGCCCGGGCGCACGGGGTCGACACCGTGCGGGACACGCCGGACGGGCCGGTGCCGGTGCCGCCGGACACGCTGGTCGCGGTACTGGCGGCGCTCGGCGCCGACGCCTCCACCGAGCAGGCGGCGCGCGCGGCGCTGGAACGGCACCGGCAGGCGGAGGCCGCCCGGCTGCTGCCGCACTGCCTGGTCACCCGCAGCGGGCGGGGGGTCGACCTGGCCGCCGACCACGGTGTGCCGGCCGCCGCCGAGGTCTGGGTGGAGCTGGAGGGGGTTCCCTCCGGCGGTCCGGTGCGCGGCGTCCACGGCGGCCGACTGCCGGGGGACCTGCCGGTCGGCCGGCACACCCTGTGCGCCCGGACCCGCGACCGCGCCTCGGCCGCGCCGCTGATCGTCGCCCCGAGCCGGGTGCCGTACCCGGAGCGGCGCGGCTGGGGCTTCCTGGCGCAGCTGTACTCGGTGCTGTCGCAGCGCTCCTGGGGCATGGGCGACCTGGGCGACCTCAGCGAGCTGGCGCAGTGGGCCGGGCAGGCCCACGGCGCGGACTTCGTCCAGGTCAACCCGCTGCACGCGGCTCGCCCCGGCGAGGGCGGCTACCCGGCCGACCCCTCGCCCTACCGCCCGTCCTCGCGCCGCTTCGCCGACCCGGTGCACCTGCGGGTGGAGGCCGTGCCGGAGTTCCCCTACCTCGACCCCGCCGCCCGCGAGCAGGTCCAGCGGCTGGCCAGGAGCGGCGCGGCGCTGCGGGACGCGGTGCTGCTGCACGACGGCCTGATCGACCGGGACGCGGTCTGGGAGCTCAAGCGCGAGGCCCTGGGCCTGCTGCACGCCGTCCCGCGCGGCCCCGGGCGGGAGGCCGCGTACCAGGCGTTCCTGCGCCGCGAGGGGCGCACCCTGGACGACTACGCCACCTGGTGCGCCCTCGCCGAGGCGCACGGACCGGCCTGGCGCTCCTGGCCGACCGGGCTGCGCGACCCCGGCAGCGCGGCCGTCCGCCACGCCGCCGGGAGCGACGGGCTGCGGCAGCGGGTCGAGTTCCACCGCTGGCTGGCCTGGCTGGTGGACGACCAGCTGGCCGCCGCCGGGGAGGCGGCGCGCGGCGCGGGCATGGCCGTCGGCCTGGTCCACGACCTGGCCGTGGGCGTGCACCCGGAGGGCGCCGACGCCTGGGCCTGGCAGGGCTTCCTGGCCGGGGGCATCTCGGTGGGCGCCCCGCCGGACGCCTTCAACGCCCACGGTCAGGACTGGGGCCTGCCGCCGTGGCGCCCGGACGCCCTGGCCGCCGCCGGCTACGCCCCGTACGCCGACCTGCTGCGCGGCGCGCTGCGGCACGCGGGCGCGCTGCGGATCGACCACGTGATGGGCCTGTTCCGGCTCTGGTGGGTGCCCGAGGGCCGCCCGCCGACGGAGGGCGCGTACGTCCGCTACGACCACGAGGCGATGCTGGGCGTGCTCGCGCTGGAGGCACACCGGGCCGGGACCGCCGTCATCGGCGAGGACCTGGGCACGGTCGAGCCCGGCGTCCGCGAGGAGCTGGCCGAACGCGGGATCCTGGGTACCTCGGTGCTCTGGTTCGAACGGGACTACGGCGGCGGGGGCGGCGGGCCGCTGCCGCCGGAGCGCTGGCGGGAGGGCTGCCTGGCCACGCTGACCACGCACGACCTGCCCAGCACCGCCGCCCGGCTCAGCGGCGAGCACGTGGACCTGCGGTACCGGCTGGGGCTGCTCAGCCGCCCGCTGGCGGAGGAGCAGGCCGAGGCGGACGCCGACCGCGAGGAGTGGCTGGGCGAGCTGTCCCGCGAGGGCCTGCTGGCGCTGCCCCCGTACGGCGAGGGCCCGGCCACCGACCTGACCCCGGCGGAGGAGGCGGCGGTCCCGGACGCCCCCGGCGGCAGCCTGCCGGAGGCCGTCGCCGCGCTGCACCGCTACCTGCTGCGGACCCCGGCCCGGCTGGTCGGCGTCTGGCTGCCGGACACCCTGGGCGACCCGCGCCCGCAGAACCTGCCGGGGACGTCCAGCGAGTACCCGAACTGGCGCTTGCCGGTCGCCGACGCCGAGGGACACCCCACTGACCTCGAACACCTGACCGCGTCCCCCCGAACGGCGGAGCTGACCGCACTGATGGACGAACTGCCGCGCGACCCCCAGTCGGGCGGTCCGAGCGGGACGCCCGGAGCGGCTACCGGAAGGTAAAGGGCCACCCAAAGGGTCCACCCCGCCGCGCGGCGTCCCGGGGCGGGCCTCTACCGTGGGGGAGTGATGACTCGAAACTCCCTGCGCGCCGGCGCCGTAGCCGCTGGCACCGCGCTCACGCTGCTCCTCATGACTGCCCCGTCGTTCGCCGCCGCCCCGGCGGCTGACGTACAGCTGGCCGGGCTCACCGTCGCCGAATCCATCGGCCTCTATGTCGGCTGCCCGCTGGCGCTCTTCGTCATCATCGCGGGCCTGGTCTTCGCGCTCACCAAGCCCGACAAGAAGATCTGACTTCCGGAGGATCCTCAAGAAGGAGGATCCTCAAGAAGGCAGAGAGGATCTTCGAGGAGATCCGACCAGAGACGGAGCAGCCCCCGTCCCTCCCGGCCGGGAGCGACGGGGGCTGCCGTGTGCCCGGGCCGGTCAGCCGCGCCGGCCCGCCGCGCGGTCGGCTTCCTGGGCGCGCAGCGCGCGCTCCACACCGGCGCGCGCCTCGACCACCATGCGCCGCAGCGCCGGGGCCGGTTCGGCGGACGCCAGCCAGGCGTCGGTGGTGTCCAGGGTCTCCTGCGAGACCTGGAACGACGGGTACAGGCCGACGATGATCTGCTGGCCCATCTCGTGCGAGCGCTCCTCGAAGATGCCCTTGATCGCGGCGAAGTACTTCGCCGTCCACGGGGCGAGCAGCTCGCGCTGGTCCAGCTGGACGAAACCGGCGATGGCCGCCTCCTGGACGGTGTTGGTCAGCGTCTCCGCCTCCACCACCGCCGCCCAGGTGGCCGCCTTGGCCTCCACCGTCGGGCGGGCCGCCCGGCAGGTCGCCGCGTGCTGCTGCCCGGCGGCGGTGTTGTCCCGCTCCAGCTCGGCCACGACCGCCGCCTCGTCGGCGACCCCGGTCGCGGACAGCCGTCCCAGCAGGACCCAGCGCAGCTCCGTGTCCACGGCCAGGCCGGGGATGGTCACGCTGCCGTCGAGCAGCCCGCTGAGCACCGCCAGGTGCGCCTCGCTGCGGGCGGCCGCGGCGAACGACCGGGCCCAGGCCAGCTGGTGGTCGCTGCCGGGAGCGGCGGCGTGCAGCAGCTCCAGCGCGGCGTCGGCGAACCGGGTCAGGCCCTCCGGCCGCCAGGCCGGGTCCGCGTACAGGTTGACCGCCAGCCGGGCCTGCTGCTGCAGCGACTGGACCACGCCGATGTCGGACTCCCGGCCGACGCCGCTGAGCACCAGCGCCAGGTAGTCGCGCGCGGCCAGCTCGCCGTCGCGGGTCATGTCCCAGGCCGAGGCCCAGCACAGGGCGCGCGGCAGCGACTCGGTGAAGTCGGCGATGTGCGCGGTGACGTTGGCCAGCGACTCGGCGTCCAGCCGGACCTTGGCGTACGACAGGTCGTCGTCGTTCAGCAGCACCACCGCCGGGCGCTTGCGCCCCGCGGGCAGCGGCACCTCGGTCAGCTCGCCGTCGACGTCCAGCTCGATCCGCTCGGTGCGCACCAGCGCGCCGCTGCCGTCCAGGTCGTACATGCCGATGGCGATCCGGTGCGGGCGCAGCACGGCCTCGCCCTTGGCCCCGGCGGGCAGCGCGGGGGCCTCCTGGCGGACGGCCAGCGAGGTCAGCACGCCGTCGGCGTCCACCTCCAGCTCCGGCCGCAGCACGTTGATCCCGGCGGTCTCCAGCCAGGCCGTGGACCAGGCCTTCAGGTCGCGGCCCGAGGTCTCCTCCAGCGCGCCGAGCAGGTCGGCGAGCCGGGTGTTGCCCCAGGCGTGGCGCTTCATGTAGGTCTGCACGCCCGCGAAGAAGGCGTCCTGGCCGACGTACGCCACCAGCTGCTTGAGCACCGAGGCGCCCTTGGCGTAGGTGATGCCGTCGAAGTTGACCTGGACGTCCTCCAGGTCGTTGATCTCCGCCATGATCGGGTGCGTGGACGGCAGCTGGTCCTGCCGGTACGCCCAGGTCTTCATGGAGTTGGCGAAGGTGGTCCAGGCGTGCGGCCAGCGGCTGCCGGGGGCCTCGGACTGGCACAGGATGCTGGTGAAGGTCGCGAACGACTCGTTCAGCCAGAGGTCGTTCCACCACTCCATGGTGACCAGGTCGCCGAACCACATGTGCGCCAGCTCGTGCAGCACCGTCTCGGCGCGCACCTCGTACGCGGCGTCGGTGACCTTGGAGCGGAACACGTACTGGTCGCGGATGGTGACCGCGCCCGCGTTCTCCATCGCGCCCGCGTTGAACTCGGGCACGAACAGCTGGTCGTACTTGCTGAACGGGTAGCGGGTGTCGAACTTCTCCTGGAAGTAGTCGAATCCCTGCTTGGTGACCTCGAACAGGGCCTCCGCGTCCAGGTGTTCCGCCAGCGAGGGGCGGCAGTAGATGCCCAGCGGCACCTTCCGGCCGTCGGCCGGGTCGGTGTACTCGTCGAAGACGCCGGTGTAGGGACCGGCGATCAGCGCGGTGATGTAGCTGGAGATCCGCGGCGTCGCCGGGAACCGGTGCACCTCGGTGCCCTCGACCGGGCCCGCCTCGGGCTCCGGCGAGACCTCGTTGCTGATCACCTTCCAGCCGCTGGGAGCGGTCACGGTGAAGGTGAACGAGGCCTTGAGGTCCGGCTGCTCGAACGACGCGAACACCCGCCGCGCGTCCGGGACCTCGAACTGGGTGTAGAGGTAGGTCTGCTGGTCGACCGGGTCGGTGAACCGGTGCAGCCCCTCGCCGGTGTTGCTGTAGGCGCAGTCGGCGACCACGCGCAGCTCGTTCTCGGCCGCCAGCGACGGCAGCGCGATCCGGCTGTCGGCGAAGACCTCGCTCGGGTCGAGCGCCGTTCCGTTCAGGACGACCTCGCGCACGGTCGGCGCGACCAGGTCGATGAACGTGGACGCTCCGGGAGCGGTGGCCGTGAAACGGACCACGGTGGTGGACCGGAAGGTCCCACCCTCGGCTGCGTTGCTCAGGTCGAGCTCGATCGTGTAAGCGTCCACAGTGAGGAGGCTGGCCCGGGTACGGGCCTCCTCACGGGTCAGATTGGTGCCAGGCACGCTGCGTGACTCCTTCGTCAGGTTCTCTCAGCTTCCCGGCATCTTCCCACGTCGCACGGTTGGCCGAGCCGTTGCCACCCGAGGCCGCCGGCCGCATAGGGTCGTCCCCATGCGCATCCTGATCCCCACCCCGGTCGGCGAGGCCGCCGCCACCGTCTCCCCGGCGCTCGGCCCGGCCCGGGCGCTGCTCGCCCTCGGCCACGGCGCGGGCGGCGGCATCGAGGCCGCCGACCTGCGGGCGCTGGCCGCCGCGCTGCCGGAGCGGGGGATCACCGTGGCGCTGGTGGAGCAGCCCTGGCGGGTGGCCGGACGCAAGGTCGCGCCCGCGCCGAAGACCCTGGACGCGGGCTGGCTGCCGGTGGTGGACCGGCTCACCACGGACCACCCGCTGCCGTTGGTGGTCGGCGGGCGCAGCGCGGGTGCGCGGGTGGCCTGCCGCACCGCCGCCGACTGCGGCGCGGTGGCCGTGCTGGCGCTGGCCTTCCCGCTGCACCCGCCGGGCCGTCCGGAGCGCAGCCGGGCCGGGGAGCTGCTGGCGACGGACCGGCCGACGCTGGTGGTCCAGGGCGCGAAGGACCCCTTCGGCAGGCCCGCCGAGTTCCCGGCGCTGCCGCCGACCCACCGGCTGCTCGGCCTCGCGCAGGGCGACCACTCGTTCGCCGCGCCCAAGTCCGCCCCGCTCACCGCGGAGGAGCAGCTGGCCCGGATCACCGACGAGGCCGCCGCCTGGCTGCTGGCCCTGCCGCCGCTGCTGCCGGGCGGCGGCGGGCCGAGCGGTCAGCGGTAGAGGTCGACGTCAGGGTGCCGGTGACGGTGGACTTGCCGGTGGCCGGGTCGAGTTGGACGACGTGCGGTCGGCCGTCATGTTCGCGGGACATCGTACGGGTCGGCCCTCGGGCGACGGCCGGTCACCCGACGGCCGGTCACCCGAGGGCCGGTCACCCGAGGGCCGGTCACCCGAGGGCCGGTCACCCGAGGGCCGGTCACCCGAGGGCCGGTCACCCGAGGGCCGGGATCAGCGGAACAGGCCCACGGCGGGGTCGTTCATCGTGCCGAACACCACCAGGCCGCCGCCCGGGGCGGTGAACAGCTGGTCGGTGCTGACGTCCCAGGACGTGCCGACGGACACCGCCGCCAGCACGGTGGACCTGCCGGTCGCCGGGTTCAGCCGGACCAGCTCCGGCGTCCCGAGGATGGCGCCGGTCGACAGCGCGTTCAGGCTGCCGTCGGCGACGGGCGCCAACAGCTGCGCGCCGTAACCGCCTTCGCCGCTGTACGACCACGCGCGGTCGCCGGTGGCGGTGGCGAAGGCGTCGATCATGCCGCCGGTCGCGTCCTGGCCGCCGATCTCACCGGCGCTCTGGGCGACCAGGTTCCCGCCGACGACCTGGGCGGGCGTCGAGTCGTCGAAGGCGTCCGGCGTGGTCGCCGTCCCGGAGGGGGTGTTGATCGGCTTGGCGCCCCCGCCGCTGTCGAAGAGGTAGGGCTTCTCCCCGGCGCCGGACTCCACCGTCGCCGCCAGCGGGTGGCCGGACAGCACGCTGCCGAAGTTGATGTCGCCGGTCTCGCTGCGGCTCCACTCGGTCCTGCCGGTCAGCGGGTTGAGCGAGGTCAGGCTGTAGCCGGGGTTCGCGGCCGCGCAGAAGTCGCTGACCAGCACCGCGCCGGTGGTCCCGTTGGGGTAGACGTCGCAGAACTGGCCCCGGGGGTGGTAGGTCCACACCGGCTTGCCGGTGCTGACGTCCAGTCCGGTGATCAGCGCGGGGCTGATCAGCGTCGCCACCGAGCCCTGGACGTAGGTCTGGGCGAAGACCCCGAGGGTGTCGCCGGGCTTCGTGAGCGGGCGGGTCCACAGCGTCCGCCCGGTCGCGGTGTCCAGCCCGATCAGCACCTGGCACTCGGAGGCGCCGCCGAACCCCACCGTGGCGACGCCCCCGGCCGAGAGCGTGGGGGACATGGCGCAGGGCTGGTCGCCCTTCGGCATGGCCGCCCGCCAGGCCCGGCCGCCGTTGCCGAGGCGGTAGGCGGTCACCCCGCTCTGGTCCACCCGGATGGCGTACGAGCCGGTGACCCAGCCGCCGTACAGATGGGTGTCGGCCTGGCCCGCGCTGTTCGGCACCACCCAGGCCTGCTTGAGCTGCCGCAGCCCGGAGGCGACCGGTGTGGCGGTGCCGCCGCCGGACGGGCTGCCGCTGCCGCCCCCGCCGCTGACCACCAGCGCGGTCACCCCTGCGGCGGCGGCCACCACCAGCGCCGCGATCGCCCCGACCCCGACCGCCCGCCGCGCCCCGGCGCCCGGCCGCTTGGGCGGCACCACGGGTGCCGCCGTCACCGGCGTCGTCGGCGGTGCCGGGGGCATCGGCGGCATCGGCGGCGGGAACGCCGGGTAAGCGGGGTACGGGCCGTGCGGCACCGGGGGGTTCACCGGCGGCGCCAGCACGTACCCGTCAGCGGCCTGTGGCGGCGTCAGCGGATACTCGTCGACTCGCGGCGCGGCCAGCGGGTACCCGTCGGCGACCGCCGCGGCCCGCGGCGCGGCCAGCCGGTAGCCGTCCGGCTCCGGTCCTTCGGCCCACCCCGTGCTCGGTCCCGCGCCGAGGCCCGCGCTCGGTCCCGCGTTCAGGCCCGCGCCGAGGCCCGCGCCGAGCGTGGGCCACTGGTCCGGCCCTGGCCCCGCCGCAGCCCCCGGTCCCGGTATCTGCTCCGCCATCCCCCGTACATCCCATCCCTCGGCAGCCCGTGATCGGGCCCATCGTAGGTGCAGCCGGGGGCACCGGGACGGCCGGGGTGACGCCGCGTCACCGGAAGTGACGCGGCGTCAGGGGGCGTGCGGCTACGGTCGGGCCGCGCCGTCCCGCGCCTGCGCCCGCAGTGCGCGGTTGAGGTCGTCGCGGCACTCCAGCACCAGCCGCCGCAGCGCGGGGGCCGCGTCCGGGTGCTCGGCCAGCCAGTCGTCGGTGCGTTCCAGCGTCTGCGAGGTGGTCACCAGGCGCGGGAACAGGCCGCTGACGATCCGCATGGAGATCTCGATGCTGCGCTCCGCCCAGACCTTCTCCAGCACCTCGAAGTAGCGCTCCGCGTAGGGCGCGACCAGCTCCCGCTGACCGGCCTGCTGGAAGCCCGAGATCCGAGCCTCCACCAGCGCGTTCGGCAGCTCGTCGGAGTCGACCACCAGCCGCCAGGTCTCGGCCTTGGCCTCGGCCGTCGGCAGGGATGCCTGACACTCCGTCAACTGTCGCTTGCCGCTGGCGGTGTCGTCCCGCTCCAGCTCGTCCCGGAGGGCGTCCGGACCGGCCGCGCCGCCCGCCGCCAGGGCGTGCAGCAGCGACCAGCGAAGCTCCTGGTCGACCATCAGGCCGTCGATCCTGGCCGTGCTCGCGAGCAGCGCCGAGACCAGCCGCAGGTCGGCCTCCGAGGTCGCGGTCTGGGCCAGGAACCGGGCCCAGGCCAGCTGGTGGTCGCCGCCGGGCGCGGCGGCCCGGAGCTCGGTCAGCGCGCCCTCGGCGAGCCGGGCCGCCCACTCGGCGCGGTGCTCCGGGGCGACGTACATGTCCAGCGTGGTCACGGCCTGCTGGTGCAGCGACTGGAGTACGCCGATGTTGCCCTCGCCCCCGGCGAAGCGCAGCACCAGGGCCAGGTAGTCGTGGGCGGGCACCAGCCCGTCGCGGGTCAGGTTCCACAGCGCGGACCAGGCCAGCGCCCGGGCGAGCGGATCGTCCAGGTCGCCCAGGCCCTCGCGCAGCGCCGCCAGCGAGTACTCGTCGAAGCGGACCTTGCAGTACGTCAGGTCCTCGTCGTTGACCAGCACCAGCGCGGGCCGGATCAGCCCGGTCAGCTCGGGCGCCTCGGTCCGCGGCGCGGCGGCGACGTCCAGCTCGACCTTGTGCGTGCGGACCAGTCGGCCCTCGTCGTCGCGGTCGTACAGGCCGACCGCGACCCGGTGCGGCCGCAGCACCGGGTGGCTCCCGGCGGCCTCCTGGAGCACCGCGAACGAGGTGATCCGGCCGTCGGAGTCGGTCACCAGCTGCGGCGTCAGCACGTTCACCCCGGCCGTCTCCAGCCAGGCGCGGGACCACTCGGCCATGGCGTCGGCGCCCCGGCCCGAGGTCTCGGCCAGTACCGCCAGCAGGTCGGCCAGGGTGGTGTTGCCGAACGCGTGGCGCTTGAAGTACCGCCGCGCGCCCTCGAAGAACGCCTCTGCGCCCACGTACGCCACCAACTGCTTCAGCACCGCCGCGCCCTTGGCGTAGGTGATGCCGTCGAAGTTGAGCTTGGCGTCCTCCAGGTCGTGGATGTCCGCGGTGATCGGGTGCGTCGTCGGCAGCTGGTCCTGCCGGTAGGCCCAGGCCTTGCGGCGGTTGGCGAAGGTGATCCAGGCGGCGTCGTACCTGGTCGCGGCGACCTGCGAGTAGGCGCCCATGAAGTCCGCGAACGACTCCTTCAGCCACAGGTCGTCCCACCACTGCATGGTGACCAGGTCGCCGAACCACATGTGCGCCATCTCGTGCAGGATGACGTTGGCCCGGGACTCGTAGGCGGCGTCGGTCACCTTGGAGCGGAAGACGAACTCCTCACGGAAGGTGACCAGGCCCGGGTTCTCCATCGCGCCGATGTTGTACTCGGGCACGAACGCCTGGTCGTACTTGCCGAAGGGGTACGGGTAGTCGAACTCGTCGTGGAAGAAGTCCAGGCCCTGCTTGGTGACGGTGAAGATCTCGTCCGAGTCGAAGTACTGCGCCAGCGAGGCCCGGCACATCGCGGCCAGCGGGATCTCCAGCCGGCGGCCGTCCGGCAGCGGTCGGCTGTAGTGGTCCCGGGCGACGTGGTACGGGCCGGCGACGACCGCGGTGATGTAGCTGGAGATCCGCGGCGTCGGGGCGAAGCTCCAGGTCAGCGCGGAGCCCTCGGCGACCGGGTCGCCACCGGCGGGGGAGTTGGAGAACACCGCCCAGGCGGTCGGCGCGGTCACGGTGAAGCTGTACGGCGCCTTCAGGTCGGGCTGCTCGAAGGTGGTGAACACCCGGCGCGCGTCGGCGGGCTCGTACTGGGTGTAGAGGTAGGTCTCGCCGTCGACCGGGTCGGTGAAGCGGTGCAGCCCCTCACCCGTACGGCTGTACGCGCACTCGGCCTCGACCAGCAGCTCGTTGGTCCCGGCCAGCCCGGGCAGGGCGATCCGCGAGCCGTCGAACACCACCGCCGGGTCGAGCTCGGCGCCGTTCAGCACCACCCGGGTCACCGCGGGCGCGAGCAGGTCGGCGAAGCTGTCGGCGCCGGGCTCGGAGCAGCGGAAGCGCAGCACGGTACGCGAGCCGAAGCGCCCGGCGCCCTCCCCGTCCGCGACCGGCCGAACGGCGGAACGGAGGTCGAGGTGGACCTCACAGCTGTCCACGCTGAGGATGCGGGCCCGCTCGCGGGCTTCGTCGCGGGTCAGATTGCTCCCGGGCACTGCGCAACTCCCTAACCTCGGTGTCGTCCATCCGGCGAGGGCCCGGACGTCGAACCGTTGACCTACTGGTTCTCGCGCATCCTTTCACGGGGTGCCGACACCGCCCACCGGATGCGCACGCCCGGCGTGAGCCCCGCGCGCGGCCGACCCGGGCGCCCCGACCGACGGGGAATGGACGGCGGTCCGGCCATGTTCCCGCTAACGGCGGGCCCCGCCCGCGCCGCCGAGCACCCCTCGGCGTGCGTACGCCCACTCCGCCACGTCCACCGCCAGTCCCCGTCCACCGCCAATACCGTCCGCCACTCAGTACCCGTCCACCACCAGGCACCCACCCCACCGCCATCAGCGCACTCCGAGGAGCACCCATGTCCGCCGCGACCGCAAGCACCCCGACCCCGGTCGACTTCTGGTTCGACCCGCTCTGCCCCTGGGCCTGGATGACCTCCCGCTGGATGCTCGAAGTCGAGCAGCAGCGCCCGGTCCAGGTCCACTGGCACGTGATGAGCCTGGCCGTGCTCAACGAGGGCCGCGACCTGCCGGAGAAGTACCAGCAGCTGATGGCCGAGGCCTGGGGCCCGGTCCGGATCTGCGTCGCCGCCGCGCAGAAGCACGGCGACGAGGTGCTCGGCGCGCTCTACACCGCCCTCGGCACCCGGCTGCACAACGAGGCCCTGCCGCGCGAGCGGGCCACCTTCGAGGCCGCGCTGACCGAGGCCGGGCTGCCGGTCGAACTCGCCGACGCGGCCGAGTCGGAGGAGTACGACGAGGCCCTGCGCGCCTCGCACGCCGAGGGCATCACCCTGGTCGGCCAGGACGTCGGCACCCCGGTGATCGCCGTCCCCGGCGCCGACGGCGAGCGGGTCGCCTTCTTCGGCCCGGTGGTCACCCCGATCCCGCGCGGCGAGGCCGCCGCCCGGCTCTGGGACGGCACCCTGCTGGTCGCCTCCACCCCCGGCTTCTACGAGCTCAAGCGCACCCGCACGGCGAGCCCCAGCTTCGAGTAGCCACCCCCGACAGGCCATCGCCTGGGGGCTCTACCCAGGCGGTGGCCTGCCTTTTTGTGGGGAATGCCATACGCGCGCCGCCCGCCCCAGCGGATAGGTTCACAGACGTTCACGCCCACCGCTCCCGGCACCCACTGCCGGGCCCGCCCTGCCCCGCGGAGATGATCCATGAGCCTCGCCACCGCCACGTCGCGTCCCGGCACTGTCCTCGCCGACCTGCTCCCGGCCTCCACCCGGGCCCGAGCCCAGGCCCGCGACCTGGCGCTGGTCGTCGGCGGCGCGGCGATCACCGGCCTGGCCGCCCAGATATCGCTGCCGGTCCCCGGTTCGCCCGTCCCGGTGACCGGCCAGACCCTGGCCGTGCTGCTGGTCGGCACCGCGCTCGGAGCCCGGCGCGGGGTCGCCTCGCTGGCGCTGTACCTGCTCGCGGGGATGGCGGGGGTGCCCTGGTTCGCCGCGGGCAGCTCCGGCCTCGGCGCCACCTTCGGCTACGTGATCGGCTTCGTCGCCGCCGCCGCGCTGGTCGGCGCGCTGGCCCGGCGCGGCGCCGACCGCGGCCCGCTGCGCACCGCCGGGGCGATGGTGCTCGGCAACCTCACCATCTACGCCTTCGGCGTCAGCTACCTCGCCGCCAGCGTCCACGTCTCGCTGGCCAAGGCCGCCTCGCTCGGGCTCTACCCGTACCTGGTCGGCGACGCGCTGAAGATCGCGCTGGCGATGGGGCTGCTCCCGGCCGCCTGGAAGCTCGTCGGACGCAAGGGCTGACCGCCCCGGGCGCGGGTCGGCCCCGCCCGGCCGAAGCGGTCGAGGGCTGGCGCGCCGACCGCGCGCCGCTCGTGCCACACTGGCGACCATGCGCGTGTACCTGGGATCCGACCATGCCGGATACGAACTGAAGCAGCACCTGGTCCAGTGGCTGACCAGCGCCGGACACGAGCCGGTCGACTGCGGCCCGCACATCTACGACGCGGTGGACGACTACCCGCCGTTCATCCTGCGTGCCGCCGAGCGGACCGCCGCCGACGCCGACGCGCTGGGCATCGTCATCGGCGGCTCCGGCAACGGCGAGGCCATCGCCGCCAACAAGGTCAAGGGCGTCCGCGCGGCGCTGGCCTGGAGCACCCAGACGGCCGAGCTCGGCCGCGAGCACAACAACGCCAACGTCATCAGCGTCGGCGCGCGGATGCACAGCCTGGACGAGGCCACCAAGTTCGTCGAGGTCTTCCTCAACACCCCGTTCTCGCAGGACCCCCGGCACATCCGCCGGATCGACATGATCAGCGAGTACGAGACCACCGGCGAACTGCCCCCGGTCCCCGCCCACCACCCGCAGGGCTGACCGGAGCCTCCTTCCGATGCCCGAAGGCCACACCCTCCACCGACTCGCCGCCGAATACCAACGGGTGTTCGGCGGCGAGTCCGTGCGCGTCAGCAGCCCGCAGGGGCCGTTCGCGCCGGCCGCGCTGCGGCTGGACGGGCGGGTACTCGGCTCGGCCGAGGCGCACGGCAAGAACCTCTTCCTCGGCTTCGAGGGCGTCGGCTGGGTGCACATCCACCTCGGCCTGTACGGCAAGGTCCGCTTCGGCGACGGACCGGCCCCCGCGCCGGTCGGCCAGATCCGGCTCCGGATCGCCACCGACGAGCACCACGCCGACCTGCGCGGCCCCACCACCTGCGCCCTGATCAGCGGCTTCGAGAAGAAGGACGTCCAGCACCGGCTGGGCCCCGACCCGTTGCGCCCGGACGACTCGTCAGAACCGGCCTGGCAGCGGATCAGCCGCAGCGGTACCACCGTCGCCGCCCTGCTGATGGACCAGAAGGTGCTCTCCGGCGTCGGCAACATCTACCGCGCCGAGGTGCTGTTCCGGCAGGGCATCGACCCGCACCGCCCGGGCCGCGAGCTGACCCGGGCCGAGTGGGACGCGGTCTGGGCCGACCTGCGCGGCCTGATGCGCGACGGGGTGCGGGACGGCTGGATCGACACCGTCCGCCCCGAGCACACCCCGCAGGCCATGGGCCGCGCCCCGCGCCAGGACGCCCACGGCGGCGAGGTCTACGTCTACCGCCGCGCCGGCCGCGCCTGCCTGGTCTGCGGCACCCCGGTCCGCACCGAGACGCACGCCGCCCGCAACCTGTTCTGGTGCCCGCGCTGCCAGCCGCCCGCGCCCCCCGGAACCCGCTGAACCCCCCGGGACCCGCTGAACCACCCGGGATCCGCTGAACCACCCCCGGCGTGCCGCCCCGGCCGGGTGGCGCGTGCCGCCCGCACCGCCGCCCCGGCGCGTAGATCTTTTACACGCTCCCCGCGCGCGGACGCGCCTGTCGGTGCGCCCGCGCGCGGCCACTCCCGGGCACCCCTCGGACCGCGTCCGCCGACCACATCCGCCGAGGCCGCCGCCACCGGCCACGCCCCGCGCCGACCCCCACCGGCACGGGTCCGACCTGACTGCATCCCCGGTCCGGGGGTCCGGGAAACCGGGCGGCCGCCAGAAGCAGTCGGTGATTTTCCATGAATACCCCGGCAGACCGGTTCAAGTCGGTACTGTCCTGCCACGGAAACGACTGTCCTGCCACGGGAGTACGGCCCCGGCACGGACGGCACACACGGCACGGTCCACGATCTATGGCTTCGGGGGAGACCAGGGATGGTTCTGACATGGGGGACGAGAACGGTGCCGGCCCCGGGCCGGCTCGCCGCACAGCTCGCCACCCGCGCCCGCGCCCAGGGCGCCGCGCAGGCCGGTAACCGCCCTGCCGGGCAGCACGACATCGACGGGTGGCCGGTCGGCTCGGTAAGGTCAGCCAGCATGTCAGGCGGAACGCCCGGGTCACCACCCCCGGACCCACTCGCGGCACGGGGGCGCAGAGCGCTGTACCGGGCCCGCCGCAGACTGCGCCGATCCGCCGTCGACTACTTCCGCGGCGACGCCTCCGACTGGCTGCCCTTCGTCGGACTGCTGATCCTTGTGCCGTTGATCACGTTCACCACCCTGCTGGTCCCGGTCTGGTGCCCGCCGACCGCCCTGGTCCTGCCCGTCCTCACCGCCGCCCTGCTGCTGCGCCCCGGCAGCCTGGTGCTGCTGTACGCCGTCGCCGCGACCGCCCTCGGGGTCGAGTCGGCCGTCCTCGGTCCGTACAACGGCCTCGGGCCGGGTCGGGTCACGCCCGGCGACGTACTGATCGTCGGCGCGGTCGGCGCGGGCGGCCTGCTGCTGGCCCAGCTCCGCAGCCGGGTCGGCGTGCCCTGGCGCGGCGGCGGCTCGATGCTGTTCGACCTGCGGGAACGGCTCAAGGTGCAGAGCCAGATCCCGGCGCTGCCCGAGGGCTGGCACGCCGAGATGGCGCTGCGCCCGGCCGGCGGCCAGTCCTTCTCCGGCGACTTCCTGGTGGCCTCCCGCACCGGCGAGGACAAGCGGGTCCTGGAGGCGGTGCTCGCCGACGTCTCCGGCAAGGGCATGGACGCGGGCTCCCGCGCGCTGCTGCTCTCCGGCGCCTTCGGCGGCCTGCTCGGCTCGCTGCCGCCGCACGACTTCCTCCCGGCCGCCAACGGCTACCTGCTCCGGCAGGAGTGGGACGAGGGCTTCGCCAGCGCCGTCCACCTGGTCCTGGACCTGGACACCGGCGAGTACGAGCTGCTGTCGGCGGGCCATCTACCAGGCATGCAGCGCTCCATGGGCGACGGCAACTGGGAGACCAAGGAGGCCGAGGGACCGCTGCTGGGCATCTACGACGGCGCCAAGTTCGACGGCCTGCGCGGACGGCTGCGCCACGGCGACCTGCTGATGCTCTGCACCGACGGGATGGTGGAGGTCCCCGGGCGCGATCTGGCCGAGGGCATGGACCGGTTGATGGGGGAGGCGGACCGGCTCATGGGCTCGACCTTCGCGGGCACCGCCTGGCGGCTCATCGAGTCCGTGGCCAAGGATCTCAACGACGACCGCGCGCTGCTTCTGATCTGGCGCGAATAGCCCTGTGGTGCCTGTGACTTGTAGCATTCACCTTGAGATCTTCACGCGTACTTCGGCCATTCTCGGCTGAATTGGATCACCTCGGGCAGCTGTCATCCCGAAGTGCTTTACGGAGTGCTTCACTCCGGAGACACTGGGAGACGGGCGAGGGGGAGGAGGGGCACTGTGCCGCAGCGACGGCCCAGCGGACCGGCCTACCAGGTGGCCCAGACCTCAGCGTGCCCCAAACGAGGAAGTGGACCCGAGTGACAACCTTCTCCGTCTCCGCCGTCGTCCTACTGGGCATCCTCCTGGTCGTCTTCATCAGGAACAAGAGCATGAGGCTGGGTTATTCGATCCTGGCTATCCTGTTCGGCTTCTTCCTGGCGAAGACCTCCGCAGCGGCTCCGCTGCAGAGCTTCATCGACCAGGTGGCCAACACCATCAACGGCATCGTCAAATAGGCGTGCTGATCTCCGATCAGTTCTGACGTCCCGTCATTTCAGTTCGGGCCCGTCGCAGTCAGGCCTGGAGCCACCGCCGGAGCAGCCTCGCGCCCGCTCCGGCCCGCGCCTGCTTCAGGGCGGGCCCCGACCTTCCCTCGACCCCGTCCAGTGCCACGGGGTCGGCGGCCAGCAGGACGAAGCAGCGGGCCCAGGCCAGCCGCTCGCCCCGGGGCCAGGGCAGTCGTCGCAGCGCCGCCGAGGCGTCGGGCGCCGGTTCGCCGTTCACCCGTACCTCCGCGACCTCGTCCCCGCTCCGGCCGCCGAAGAAGAAGCGCACGCCGTTGACCAGCGGATCCCGCACCATGGGCAGGATCTCCTCGGTCACCGTCGGCAGCAGCTGGTGCTCCGCGAGCCAGTCGCCCAGCGGCCCGCTCGCGAAGCCGAAGACGCAGGCCGGTCCCTGTACCGCGTGCCACCCGGGCACCCCGCCGGCGGCCCCGGGCACGAAGTGGTCCCCGTGCAGCCCGCGCCGCTCCAGCAGCTCCACCATCGCCGAGGCCGTGGTGGTCCGCCACATCCGGACGGCGTTGGTCAGCCGCTCCTCCTCGGTCCGGCCGAGCCCGGCGGTGCAGTCCCAGACCACCGGACCGGTCCCGTCGCCCAGCCGCAGCACATAGCCGAGGTCCACATGGCCGCCGGTGTCGTCGGCGTGCTCGCGGATCGCCACGGCGGTCGTCCCGGGGCCGCGCACGACGCTGCCGTCGATTTCGAACTCGCGCCCGAGGCAGGCCATTTCACGGACGATGCTGTGCTGGATCACCTGCAACCGCCGGGCGGAGCGCAAGGGGCATCTCCGGTTGTGCGTGGATGGTCAACACTTGGCAGCTGTGAGCGTACCGGTGTTCGAAGCCCCTGGGCAGCGGCGTCACGCCTGCCGGGGCGCCAGCCACTGCTGGAACTCGATCAGGTTCCCCTCGGGATCGCGCAGGTACGCCACCCGCAGCCGCTCCCACTGCGTCTCCGGACCGGACGTCCACCGCACGCCGCGCGCGGACAGTTCGGCGGCCACCGCGTCCAGATCGTCCACCCTCAGCACGATCAGCGAGCCGTCCCCGGCGGCGCGCGCGGCCAGCCACGGGGCGCTCCGCGCCAGGTGCTCCCGGCTCTGCAGCGCGATCGCCGCGCCGCCCTCCGGCAGCGACAGCTTCCCGTACGGCCCCGCCTCGTCGTCCACCTGCGGCTTCAGCCCGAGCACATCCCGGTAGAACCGGAAGCACGCCCCGAAGTCCTCGACAATCAGCCGGATCTGGACCAGTTCCATCCCGTACTCCCCCTCGATCGACATGCAGAAACGTTACTCCAGTCCCCCTGGTCCCAGCGTCCGCTTGGCTAACCTGATCCAGGCCGTCCCGAGGACCGGACGGGACCGGGCCGTACCGCGACAGGACGACAGGACCCCACGTGAGCAGCACCACCACGACCAGCGCCGACCCCGTCGAGTCGGCCGCCCCGCGCGACGCCCGCCGGCGCTGGGGGCGGCGGCTCTCGGACTGGGTCGACCCGAAGAACACCATATTGGCGGTACTGGTGATCCTCGGCGCGGGCCTGGACGGCCTGCGCGGCGTCGGCTGGGCCCTGTTCGCCACCCTGTTCGCGGCGGTGCTGCCGACCCTGTTCATCCGCTACGGGGTCAGGACCGACCGCCACGTCACCCAGCGCCACCGGCGACTGGTGGTCATCCCGTTCATCATGGCCAGCGTGGCCGTCTGCTTCCTGTCCATGCTCTGGCTGGGCGCGCCGCGCGCGATGACCGCGCTGGTGGTCGCGATGTTCGCGACGCTGGTCCCGATCATGGCGATCACCACCCGGTGGAAGGTCTCGGTGCACACCGCCGTCCTCGGCGGCGCGGTCACCGTCCTCGCCATCGCCCTCAGCCTGTGGTGGCTGCTCGGCGCCGCGCTGCTGGCCGCCGTCGCCTGGGGCCGGGTCACCGTCGAGGAACACACCCGCGCACAGACCCTGGTCGGTACCGTGGTCGGCGCCCTCACCGCAGGCCTGACCTTCTGGCTCGCCCGCTAGCCGCCGATGGAACAATATTACGGATAGTGACACCTGTCACAACAGCGTGTCATGGAACCGGGGTTGGCTCATTCTCAGAACATGATCGCGACTCCTGGCACCCGGAGTGCCTCCGACCAAGCTCCGAGCGTGGCCATCGACCCGACCACCGCCGAGTTACGTGCCCTGCTGTTCGGTGCCGACCGAGAGCGGGTCCACGGAACCTGGCGGGCGTTGAGCACCGATCCGGAGATGCACCGCCGGTACGAGACGAGCACCACCGACCAGATCGCCGCGTCCTACCAGCGGCTGCGGCTGGTCAACCAACTGACCGACGCCGCCGAACTGGCCGCCGACCCCTACCGGCTGACCGCGCTGCACGAATGGACGGGACCGCTGGACGGCGCGCTCACCGTACTGTCCGGCATCCACTACAACCTCTTCCTCGGCAGCCTGCTCGACCACGACCCGCACGAGAAGAGGCCGCTGGCCGAGTTCACCGCCATGGAGCGGATCGGCACGTTCCTCTGCACCGAACTGGGCCACGGCAACGACGCCACCGCTCTGGAGACCACCGCCACCTACGACCGCAGCGACCGCACCTTCACCCTGCACACCCCCCATGCCGGCGCGCAGAAGTTCATGCCCAACACCAGCACCGCCGGTGGCCCGAAGTCGGCGGTGGTCGCCGCGCGGCTGCTGATCGAGGGCCGCGACCACGGGATCTTCCTCTTCCTCACCGCGCTCACCGACCAGGCGGGCACCCTGCCCGGCGTCACCGTACGCCCCCTGCCGCAACGCCCCGGCAGCCCGGTGGACCACTGCCTGACCTCCTTCGACCAGGTCCTGCTGCCCCGCGAGGCCCTGCTGACCGGTACCCACGGCCGACTCGACGACGACGGCGTCTTCTCCAGCCTGCTCGGCAGCAAGAGGAAACGATTCCTCACCAGTATCGGCCGGGTCACCCTGGGCAAACTCTGCATGAGCGCCAGCGCCATCGGCGTCACCCGGGCAGCACTGGCCATCGCCGTCCGCTACGCCCACCACCGCCAGGTGACCGGCTCCCGCCCGGACCGCAAAGTACCGCTCTGGGCCCACCGCACCCACCACGGCCCACTGGTCGAGGGCCTCGCCACCGCCTACGCCATGACCGCCCTGCACCGGACCGCGGTGACCCGGTGGGCCGAGCACGACCGCACCGACCCGACGGCCGTCACCCTCGCCGAACGCGAGGCGGCCGTCGCCAAGGGCTGGATCACCTGGCAGGCCCGCGCGCTGCTCACCGAGTGCCGCGAACGCTGCGGCGCCCAGGGGCTGCTCCCGGTCAACGGGATCGTCACCTCCGCCATCGACATCGAGGGCACGATCACGGCCGAGGGGGACAACCTCGCGCTGTGGGCCAAAACAGCAGCCGAACTGATGCTCGACCACGACACGCCGCCGACCACCGCCCCCGAGGGCGAGCTCACCGACCCGGCGGTACGCCAGCGGCTCCTGCACACGGCGGAACACCTGCTGCTGACCCGCGCCCGCGCCCGACTGCGGCAAGCGCCCTCCGGCGACAGCCTGCGGCGATGGAACGCCGCCGCACCGGCCGCCCTCGCCGCGGTCCACGCACACGCCGAACACCGCGCCGCCACCGCCCTGCTGGCCCTCGCCGACACCGCCACCGAAGCGCCGACCCGCACCGCCCTGCTCGACCTGCACCAGCTCTTCACCCTCCGGCGCATCGCCTCCCACAGCGGCCCGCTGCACCTGACCACCGCTCAACTCGACACCCTCCCGGACCTGATCGAGGAGAGCATCAGCCGACTCGCCGACCACCCGGACACCCTGATCGACGCCTTCGACCTGCCGGACCAGTTCTTCGCCACCCGCCCGATCGCCAACCCCGACTACCAGCAGCCCTACGACACCCCCACCGCCCCCTGGCACCCCCCACCCCCACCTGACCCCCGACCCAACCCCGCGCCCCCGCGCCGACACCCGTCGCCCAGGAGCACCGGAACCCCGCCCCTCATACGCGGAGACACCCCCACGGCCCCGCCTCCGCCCACCGCCCTTCTACCGCTGCCCCGACGTCCACTGGGCCGCCGTCATGGCGGCCCAGTCCGGGGCGGACTGGCTCGACACCGCACCCAACTACGCGGCCGGGCTGGCCGAGCAGGAAGTCTCCCAGGTCCTGGCGCGCTACTCCCACGTCCGGGTCTCGACGAAGGTCGGCTTCATCCCGGTGCCGGACCGGCAGGAGATCTTGGGCGAGGGAGCGCTGACCGTGTCCGAGGCGGAGAGCGGCCACAACCTGTCGCCCGACTATGTCCGGTGGCAGGTGGCCAGGAGCCGACGCGCGCTCGGGCGGATCCCGGATCTCGTCTTCCTGCACAACCCTGAGCACAACTGCCCCGCCGAGCAGGCCAACGAGCGTCTGTACGCCGCGTTCGCCGCTCTGGAACAGGCGTGTGCCGACGGTGAGATCCATGCCTACGGCGTCGCCACGTGGAGCGGGTTCAGCCGGGGTGTCTTCGATATCCCTACGCTCCTCGGCGCGGCTTTCCGCGCAGGCGGTCCGGGCCATCACCTGCGGGCTGTGCAGCTCCCGCTCTCACTCGTCCACCTGGCGCCCATCGCCCAAGCGCTTGAAGGCAAGGGTGTCCTGGCTGACGCGCATGCCGCAGGCATCGCGGTCTTTGCCTCCGCCCCGCTGCACGGTGGCGAGGTGCCCGGCATGGTCACCCGCGAACTGCTCGACCTGATCGCCCCGGACAGGAGTCCCGCGCAGGCCGCACTTTCTGTGGTCGCCTCTGCCCCGGGTGTGCGGCGGGTACTGCTGTCCACGATGAAGCAGGAACACTGGGCCGAGGCCGTGACCGCGCTCGACGGCCCGGTGTTGTCCAGGGAGACACTCAAGAGGATCACGGATGTACTCGGAACCTGAACTATCCATCGCCGCCCGAATGCGGAAGACGCACGCCGCCATCGCCGAGGCGTTCGGTGCCTCCCTGGTCGGTACCCGCGAGGCATGGGGATGGCGCGGCCGGACCCTCGGCCGTCCCGTCACCACCCAGCAGGGAGCAGGCTGGCTCCGCCTCGTCGAAGCGCCCGCCGCGAAGGCGGGCGGCAAGCTGTGGGAGGGACCGGCTGAGGCCGAGTCATCCATGCCCGCAGAGGTGCCTCGCCCCCGGCTTCGGCGGCACGAGACCTGGACCGACACGGAGCATGGGTACCTTGCCGAGTTGTACGACGCCGTGACCGAGATGACGGTCACCACTGACAGCCCGGTTCTGCGGACGGCTGTCGGATTGGGCGACGAGTGGTGGTCCGGGCTGAGCCGTGCTCTCGACGCTGTGTCCATGACACCCACCGCTCGAATCGCCGTCCGTCAGGAATACCTGGACCGGGCCATGCCGGAATTCCTCGGTGTCCCCATCGCCACCGAGCCTCCCGCTTGGTCGACGGCGCATGGAGACCTGCACTGGGCCAACCTCACTGCCCCCGCACTGCACATCCTCGACTGGGAGGGATGGGGGATCGCACCGGTCGGCTACGACGCGGCGATGCTGCACACGTACAGCCTGCTCATCCCGGAGACAGCCACCAGGGTCTGGACGGAACTTGCCTGCGTGCTCGACACGCCCTCGGGTCGCTTCTCCGAGCTGGTCGTGATCACGCAACTGCTCCAGACCATCAGACGCGGTGACAATCTGGACATGGAGAGAGCGCTACGGACTCGCCTCGCCCTTCTTCTGGCGAGCTGATGCTTGACGGGATGGGTCCGGTTTGGCACACGGAGGAGTGAGGCCCCGGAACGAAGATCGGCCCCAGTCCAGCGATCAAGTCGCTGACCTGGGGCCGATCCTGTTGGAGCGGGCGACGGGAATCGAACCCGCGTAGCTAGTTTGGAAGAGTCCGCTCCCGGATCCCGGCTGACCAGGCGATCCATTGACCTGCGGCGGAGTGCCGACCGCACCTGCGTTGCCCCTGACTCCCCGCAGCTTCCCGTCCGACCTGGCACGCGAGTGGCACGGGGCCCACCGAAGTCCGGGCGGACTCAGTCTTTCGCGGCGGAGATGGCGGCCAACTCTTTGCTGATGCTGTCGAGGGCGAGCTTCGACGGGAGGTGGCGCTTCACGCGCGAGAAGCCAGACCTGAGTTTGGGGTCCACGCCGATGAGTTCCGTCAGGTCGCTGACCGATGCCCTGATCCCCTCAACGGCCTTAGCGAGCTCTGCGACGCTGCTTACCAGGACGTTCATACGCCCCTGGCCGGAAATCTCATCATTCTGAGTCATGGTCAGACCATAGTTTGACTGGAGGAGTTATGACAATTTGATCAAGTCGGGATGCTTATGCGACCCGGGCATCCGCTCTGCGGAAACCACAACCTTCCCCGCTGCCATCCCGTCTGCCATCGGCCCACACGTACGTGGAGCGGGCTTGGCCCCTGGTGTCCAGGTGGAGCGCCCCACTGGACGAACGACCTGGACACCAGGGGCCAAGGCTGCTCGGCTTTGCCTGGGCCGATGGTGGGCGGGATGGCAGCCCCTCCTCAGCCATGAACCAAGCGGTACTCGCCGGCGGTGCTCCCCATCCCGGAGCCGGAGCGCCCCCGCCGGAGGCGTCTGTCTGTGGCTGAGCTGCCGATCCCGCCGTCACCGGGTGCGGCGTCGGTTATGGAGCGGGTGACGAGTATCGAACTCGCGCTCTGAGCTTGGGAAGCACTGCCCCGTTGACCTTGAGATACCGGCCCTGACCTGCTCGTTCATCCCGTTGCTGGCCGTTGCTCTGCTGGTCGGACAGGCACCGGATTGACCGTGGTTTACCGCTCGGCTGCGCCCGTTGGGGCACGCATGGGGCACGAGATCTCGGACTACAGCGCCAGAGGGCTTCCCGATCCGCCCCCGTGGCGGACGGCATGGCCGCACTGATCCAGCCAGGGCCATCGCGCTCTGAGCCGTGGTAGCGGGAGTTGAAGTCAGTCCACCAGCACGAAGACGCAGTGACTCCGCAGCGGTTGCCGAGGGTGATCCAGACCTGTCGGCCACCTGACGGGTCAGCCAGTCCCCAAGTACCAAGGATCTAGATCATTCGATTCGGGGTGCGCCTCGGCACTCGTGCCCTAGAATCCCGAACATGGCGCCCGTAGACCCTCAGCCCCTCCGGCAGCGAATCAGCGACTTCGTAAAGTACAGGAATGAATTCCTGACTGGTGACGAAAAAGGCGAAGCGCAAATATTTCTCGACCGCATGTTTCGTGCCTTCGGCCACGAAGGCGTAGTTGAGGCGGGTGCCACACTTGAGCATCGCCTCAAAAAGCACGATGATAAGGGAACTTCGTTCGCCGATCTGCTGTGGCCAGGCCGCTGCCTTATTGAGATGAAAAAGTCCGGATCGAAGCTCGTTCAGCACTACCGGCAGGCATTCGACTACTGGGTTCGCGCGGTTCCCGATCGGCCCCGATATGTCATCCTCTGTAATTTTGACGAGTTTCTCATCTATGACTTTAGCGTGCAACTAGATGAGCCTATGGATAGAATCCCCATAGAGCAGCTCGCGCAAAGATGGGATGGGCTTTCTTTTCTTCTGCCGATTGAGCAGAGGCCTTCATTCGGAAACGACCTAGTCGCTGTAACGAGAGAGGCTGCTGCACAGGTTGCTAGCGTTTTCGGAATGCTCAGAGAGAGGAATATCGACCGAATTCAAGCCCAGCGTTTTGTTTTGCAGTGCGTAATGACAATGTTCGCCCAGGATATCAGCCTCCTTCCTGGTCATAGTTTCTCGCAAGCGGTTGAAGAGTCGCTTAGTGGCGGCAGTTCCTACGACCTACTCTTTGGCCTATTTCGGGAGATGAACAGGCCAGGTTACACTCCTGCTGGTCGCTACAAGGGGACACCATATTTCAACGGCGGTCTTTTTGCGGATATTCAGGGATTTGACCTGACGCGCGATGAGCTAATTCGCCTCCATGACGCCTGTCAGACGGATTGGTCTGCCGTGCGCCCGGAAATCTTTGGGACGCTATTCGAAACAGGGATGGATCACGGCGAAAGGCATGCATACGGGGCGCATTTTACTAGCCAAGCTGATATCGCACTCGTTGTCGGTCCTACCATAGTGGATCCATGGCGAGAGAAAATTGAACGAGCTGGGACGATCCTTGAGCTCGAACATCTACTAGGCGAGCTTTCTGAATTTCGCATCTTGGATCCAGCCTGTGGGTCTGGAAACTTTTTGTATGTGGCGTACAGAGAAATTCGTCGCCTAGAGCGTGATATTCATTTGCGGATTGCGGAGCGGCGCCGATCCGGGGCGGTTAACCAAGGATCCATCTCATTCATCCATACCAGCAACTTTTACGGAATTGACAAAAACGAGTTCGCCGTGGAAATTGCTAAAGTGACGATGATGCTTGGAAAGAAGCTCTCATCAGATGAGCTACATGACGAGCAACAGGTTCTTCCTCTCGAAAATCTGGATGGAAGTATCGTCGCCGCTGATGCCCTGTTTACTCCTTGGCCTGCTGCCGACGTAGTGATCGGGAACCCCCCTTACATGGGTCGGCGGATGATGTCAGACGAGCTAGGGCCCGCATACTGTCAAGATTTGGCAGAGCGGTATCCGGGCGTCAAGGGTGTATCTGATTTCGTCACGTATTGGTTCCCCCTTGCCCACAACCACTTGAAGGAAGGGGGTCGAGCCGGCTTCGTTGCAACGAACTCTGTCCGCGATAATCAGTCTCGTGTAGCGAGCCTTGACTATGTTGTTGATAATGGCGGATATATCTTCGATGCGGTATCAAGCAAGCCATGGTCTGGGGATGCTGTAGTCCATGTCTCAATCGTAAACTGGAGCAAAGGCGTAGATGTAAATCCTAAGATTCTCTGGCTAAATAATGGGAACCTAAGACTCTCCACGGAGTACATCACTAGTGCTCTTACGACTAGCATTGATGCGCGTAAAGCGGCAACTCTCGATGTAAATCAAGCGCCTGCCACATGCTTCCAGGGGCAAACTGCGGGGATCGTGTCGGCCTACCTGATCGATCGCGGAAAACGCCGTGAGATTTTGGCTGGCGAGGATCAAAGCCTGAAGTATATCCACCCGTTCTTGGGTGGTAGGGAGCTTCTCCACGGTGCCTCGATTGACAAATGGGTTATTGATGTTCCTGAGAATGATTTCAGCGAGCTCGATGCATATCATCCTCGCTTGGCAAAGTACCTGAAGGAAAAGGCTCTAATTCAAAGGCAAAAGCTGCTCGACAAGGAGGAAGAGAAGAACCGGCTGGGGGCACTGTCGAGCGCAAAATTCCGCCCCGAAAATCAACACCGGCTATTCATGAACAGGTGGTGGCAATTGTGGCGCCGTCGAAGTGAGATGATTGACTCAATTTCAGCACTTCCGCGGTATCTCGCGACGTCACGCCATATGACCGAGAACAGGAACACCGTTTTCTCATTTGTTGACTCGCGAATTCATCCCGGTGATGCCTTGACCGTTTTCGCGCTTGCTGATGACTTTTCCTTCGGGATTGTCAGTTCATCCGTCCATGACGCCTGGCTGCAGGCCCGGTGCTCCCACATTAAAAGTGACCCTAGGTACACTTCTACAACTGTGTGGGATTCATTTCCCTGGCCTCAGTCGGCCTCCAATGAAGACGCCGTAGCTGTTGCTGAAGCTGCGGCTGAGATCTTGAAAAATCGGCAGAAATTCTCAGATAGAGGAATTTCACTGGCCAAACAGTATGATGGATTGAAAATCCCTGGCAAGAATAGGACTAGGGATCTCCATTTGCAGCTGGATGCGGCCGTCTTGAAAGCCTATGGCTTTAGTGTAGATGAAGATCTAGTCGCTCAATTGCTCGCCCTAAACCTCGATTTGAATGCGTCCTCTTCGGCTATTCGAGGGCCTGGTGGACGACACTACACCGGAGTTCATCTGACTGACTTCCGCCTCATTCCACCTATTACATGAGTGGATCGGTTGTCTCGCATGTAGTGATTTCTCTATGCTGGTTTTTCACACAAGTTCCATACAGTGCCACCGGAGCGGCTGGTCGGACCATGACTTCTCCATGCATCTTGGTCACTGCTGCCTCGCCTGTGTAGCTGCTCTGATCTCAGCTGACTGTGAATTCCGCAGGGTTCAGCTCCGCATCAACCACACCCCTCCTCGCTGCCATCCCGTCTGCCGTCGTCCCACACGTACGTGGAGCGGCCTTGCCTGGGACGACGGCAGAGGGGATGGCAGCCCCCACCCAGCCACGATGAAATCGCTACCCGCCGACTGGACCGTGGCCATCCGGGAGTCGGAGCGCCCCCGCCGGAGGCATCGTCCTGACCTGACGAGCTGGAATCTGGGTCAGCCCTCGCGGCCACCCCGTTCTGGCTAGTGGGCGCGCGGGGCGGCTGGCGCGCTGGAGCGGGGCGGAGACAGGAGCGGCGGCGCGTCGGACGCGCCGCGCGCCCGGAGGAGCGTCAGCGACGACGGGTCTTGAACCCGTAGAGAAGGTTGTTACTCATTGAATTCCGTGTGGCGGTTGGTGAAGGCGCAGAGCAGGGTGTAGCGGATGACTGGCTTGCCGGGTGGCGGGAGGAGGGGCAGGAAGAGTACGGGGCGGGCGGTCAGTTCGAGGTGTGCGTCTGCGTAGGTTGCGGTGATGGTGACGGGTTGGCCGTGGGTCAGGGCGTCGACGGCTTGGGTGTGGTCGCTGTTTATCCAGCGGGTGACGTGGTCGCGCTGGTCGGGGTTGACTGTGTAGAGGACGGTGTTGAGGCAGTGGCGGATCCAGCGGATTGCCTGCGTTGCGTCGGTGGTGTTGTGGAGGGCCACCAGTTCGGGCTCTTCGCCGGTGGTGGGGCTCATGGAGCGGCACTCGCTGCGGTAGCCA
The DNA here is from genome assembly GCF_014084105.1 of Streptacidiphilus sp. P02-A3a. Taxonomy (GTDB): domain Bacteria; phylum Actinomycetota; class Actinomycetes; order Streptomycetales; family Streptomycetaceae; genus Streptacidiphilus. Next base: position 1,680,414 of record NZ_CP048289.1, read on the forward strand.
CGGTGAATCAGGGATACAGCTGGGATGGTCATGGGATGCCTTCCGACAGGTGCGGGGAATGAGGGCTGGGCGGAGCGCCGGTCACTGAGCCGGGATCTCCTGGTGGGGGAACTGGAGTTCGGCGGTGATGGTGCGGCCGAGGTGGTCGCCGGTGATGGCGACCTGGTGGGCGAGGACGTGGACGATGTCGAGGCCGCGACCGTGGGTGGCGTTGGTGCCGGCCTGCTGGACTTCGGGCGCGTGGAGTTTGGTGCCCTCGTCGGTGACGGCGACCGTGAGCGTGCCGGGGCTGATGGTGAGGGTGACGTGGAAGGTGCCTCCGCCTTCGGCGCTGGCGGTGTGGCGGACGGCATTGGTGCTGAGTTCGCTGACGATCAGGGCGGCGTCGTCGGCGCACGGCGTTCCGCTGAGGATCTCGCGGGCCCAGCGGCGGGCCCGGCCGATTTCTTCGGGGCAACCTGGGCAACTCAGCCCCCAGACCCGTGGGCTACTCATATACTCGTCCATACAAGTTCCTTTATGCTGGTGGGCCGCCATGGGTAGTGGGTTCGGGCTAGATGAGTTTGACGCCGTCGTGCGCCCGGACTGCGGGCGGCGATGCGGCGTCCAGTGCGTCCAGGACGCGGATCGCGTATGCCTCGTCGGCAAGGGCGCTGACCTCGTCGCGGGTGGCCCAGCGCAGTGCGCGGGTCTCGTCGCCGGTGGTCGGATTGCCGTCGATGGCCTCGCAGCGGAAGACCAGGGACACGATCAGGCCGGTCATGTTCTTGTACACGCCGGTGAGGACTGCCGGGTGCGCGATCTTGATGCCGGTCTCCTCCAGCACTTCGCGCTGGAGGGCGTCGGGGACGGTCTCGCCGGATTCGAGTACGCCGCCCGGGGGCTCCCAGTGGCCGTTGTCGCGCCGCTGGACCAGCAGGGCGCGGCCCCGGTCGTCGACGACGACTCCGGCGACGCTCACGGAGTGGGGGCGTTCAGCGTTCACGTTCCTGGGTCCCCTCGAATGGCTAGGCTCTCCACCGTAGCAACAAAACTCACCTGCTCGTCTAGATATCCTCAGGAGTGCACATGCCGCCTCTCTCCTCCGGCCTGCTCGGTGCGCTGGACTCGACCAGCGACCGCGCCGTGTTCCGCCAGATCGCTGACCAACTGCGCGAGGCGATCGACAAGGGGCGCTTCGCCGAGGGCGACAAGCTCCCCTCGGAAACGGAGCTGATCGAGCACTACGGCGTCTCGCGGATGACCATCCGCAACTCGATCTCGGTCCTCCAGGGGGAGGGGCTGGTTGCGTCGGAGCACGGGAAGGGCGTGTTCGTCCGCCCGCGCCCCCCGGTCCGGCGTCTGGCCTCCGACCGCTTCGCCCGCCGGCACCGCGAGCAGGGCAAGTCCGCCTTCACCGTGGAAGCGGAAGCGGTCGGGGGACATGCGGAGGTCGATGGCCTGGTGGTGCGCGAGGAGAAGCCGTCCCAGGACATCGCCACTCGTCTGGGGGGCGCCCGCAAGGTCCTCGCGCGCCGACGCCGCTACCTGCTCGACGGGCGGCCGGTCGAGTTCGCGGTGTCCTACCTCCCGCTCGACCTGGCGCGGAACACCCCGATCGCCGAACCCAACCCCGGCCCCGGTGGCATCTACGCACGCCTCGAAGAGCTGGGCCACCGCCTGGACCACTTCGACGAGGAGGTCAGCGCCCGCATGCCCACCCCGGACGAGGTCAAGACACTGCGCCTGGCGTCCGGTGTGCCGGTGATCCACCTGGTCCGCACGGCGTACGACACCGAGGGCCGTCCGGTGGAGGTCTGCGACACGCTGATGGCGGCGGACGCCTACGTCCTGGCCTACCAACTGCCCGCCACCTGAGGGCCGATGGGGAGCACGGGCGTGGTCGTCGGTGTCATTTCCCGGAACTCGTAGAGGGAAACACGCCAACTCATCTAGACGAGTAGCTCACCTCTGTGGCACAGTGGTTCTCGCACCCGCTTCAGCGGTTGCAATCACTGCTACTTATATAGACGAGTAGCTGTCTTGATGAGGAGAAGGCGTTGCGTTCCATTCGAGTTGAGACCTCGTCGGCCACGATCCTGCTGACCGAGGCCCCGGAGACCAAGCTCAAGGACCGGCAGACCGGCGAGATCGCCAAGGACGCAGTCAGCGGCGAGACGCTGAAGACGGTCGGCGTCGTCTACATCGAGGACGGCGAGTCCTCGCTGATCAAGGTCACCATCCCGGAGAGCGGGGTGGGGGAGGGCCTGAGCCTGGGCTCCCCGGTCTCGCTGCCCGGCCTGGTGGCCCGCCCCTGGGAGAGCACGTTCAACGGGCAGCAGCGGCACGGCATCGCGTTCCGCGCCACCGCCGTCATGGCCGGAGCGTTCCCGATGGCGATCGGGGCCTGAGAGATGTCAGACCTGGTGACGCTGATGGAGGTGGGTGGTCCGGTCGCCGCGCTCGGTGGCGGGGCCGCCTACCTCCGGGCCCAGCGCCCGGCCGCGTACTGGTGCACGGTTGGCCTGCCGCTCTCCACGGCACGGCTGCTGGGATCCTACGGGTCGGTCATGGAGGCGTGCGGACTGACTGTCGCGCCCTCCAGGCTCCGGGCCCTGGCCGTCCGGGCCACCACCCGCCGCGAGGTACGCCCGGTGCCCCCGCGACGCGGGATCATCCGCCCCACCTCGACCGGCATGCGACTTCGGCTGCGCTTGGCACCTGGCCAGGAACCGGCCGACGTGGCGGCTTCGGCGGAACGGCTCCGCCACGCCTGGGGTGTGCACGCCGTGTACGTCTCGGAGATCAAGCCGGGCGTGGTCGAGCTGCGGCTCGTCGGCTTCGACGTCCTTCGCAGGGTACGGATGCCTCGGCGGACCGTGGCCGACTTCCTCAAGGTGCCAGTTGCCCTGCGTGAGGACGGCACGGCCTTCGTCCGGGACTACCGGGCGATCCCGCATCAACTCACGCTCGGCGCGACGCTGTCCGGCAAGTCCATGTACCTGCGGCACCTGGTGGTGGGGCTCGCCCCTCAGCGGGTGGCGCTGGTCGGGATCGACTGCAAGCGCGGCGTCGAACTGGCGCCGTTCGCCCCCCGGTTGTCGGCGCTGGCCACCGATCCGGAACAGGCGGCAGAGCTGCTGCCGGTGCTCGTGCAGCTGATGGAGGACCGGTACGACCTGATCAAGGCCCGGCAGGGTATCGCCGCCACCACCCCGGACGAAGAGATCACCTCGGACATCTGGGGCCTGCCGGAGGCCGAACGCCCCGTCCCGGTCGTGCTGTTCGTGGACGAGGTCGCCGAACTGTTCATGGTCGCCACGCGCAAGGACGAGGACCGGCGGGACGAGATGGTCACCCAGCTCATTCGGCTGGCCCAGCTCGGTCGGGCTGCGGGCATCTACCTGGAGGTCTGCGGCCAGCGGTTCGGCGCTGAACTGGGGAAAGGGGCGACCATGCTCCGGGCCCAGCTGACCGGACGTGTCTGCCACCGCGTGAACGATGAGGCGTCCGCCAAGATGGCGCTCGGAGACATCGCCCCCGAAGCAGTCGGGGCAGCATGCGCCATCGCACCCGAACGGCCGGGCCTGGCCGTCGTCGGCGACACCTCCGGCGGCTGGTCCCGCGTCCGTACCCCGTACCTATCCCTCGGCGACGCCGCCGCCGTATGTGCCCAGACCACGGGCCTCGTGCCGCACCTTGCTGCGCTCGATCCCTTCCGGCCCGCCGTGCCCGCGCAGCCCGCCGACCGACCGGTCCCGCTGCTCAAGCCGCTGCCCGTCTCCGACTGACCAACCCCTCCCCACCCGGCCGCGCGCCACGTCCCTACCCCGCCATGCCCGAATCAGGAAGGAACAGCCGTGTCACAGCCCACTGCCTCCGAGATCTCCGCGTTCCTCGCCGCCCTGGCCGACCGCAACCCCTCCGACCAGGGCGAGTACGCCCAGCTCATGACTCGCAAGGCGGAGCTCCTGGAGCGCATTGCCGCCGCCTGTCCTAGCGACGTCGACGCGGCCGAAGTCGCCGCCAACGCCCGTGCTCGGGCCGAACAGCTCACGTCGACCGACCGATGACCGTCCGAGAGGAGTCCGCACCATGCGCGCAACCCTGGCCCGCATCGACGCGGTAGTGGTCCAAGCGGTCATCGCCGCCTCACTGTCCTTCGCCCACCTCCACGACATCGCCTCGGCCGCCGGACAGCACGGCTGGAAAGCCTGGGCCTACCCCGTCTCCGTCGACCTGCTGTTGGTCGCGGCCTGGCGGCGGCTGCGGTCCGGATCTCCCAAGACCGCCGGGTGGTGCTGGTTCCTGATCGCCCTCACCGCCTCCCTCGGCGCGAACATCGCCACCGCCGGACTCCTCGACCAGGCCGCCGTACCCGCCTGGCTACGCATCCTCATCGCCGGATGGCCTGCGGTCGCCTTCCTCGGCGGAACCCTGCTCGCCCACACCACCCCGAAGCTCGCCGGGGATGTCGCTGCCCCGGAGGTCGAACCCGACCAACCGCCCATGACCCCCGAACCCCCGCCGGCCATCCCGCCCGGCCCGGCCGTGCCCGTCGCCCTGGTCGAGCACGCCCGAAAGCTCGCCGCTGACCACCTCACCCGCACCGGAGCGGCCATCGACACACCCACCCTGCGCGCCCGCCTCGGCGTCTCTGCACCGCTCGCCGAAGCCATCGCCGCCCAGCTCTGAGAGGAGATCCCATGTACGCCCGCCGCCGCTTCCGCAAGGTCGTCCGCATCGGCCCGGTCCAGGTCGGCAGTTCCTACGACTCTCGCGGCAATGAGAAGCACACCGCCGCCTGCACGGCTCCGCGCTGCGGCTTCTCCGCCGACTACGACTCACGCGCCGCCGCCGAGTTGGCCGCACGCACCCACCGCTGCCCGGTCCGCTAAGAGGAGTCCTTCGCCGTGACCATCACTCTGCCCGTGGTCTTCGTCCTGGGCGTCATCGCCTGGGCCGCGATCAAGGTCCTCGGCATCCGCCTGTGGGCCGCCCTCGTCATCGCCCTGTTCGGCTTCTGGCTCGCCCACACCTTCCTTGCACCCGCCGTGGAGTCCGGTACCCGCACCGGAGTCCAGATCGTCAACGGCAAACACATCTAGACGACTAGCTGAGATAGGAGTTCCGCACCCGATGCCCGCCAGTACCCCGCCCCCGATTGCCGACCTGGCCGCCCTCGCCCAACTCGGCACCATGCCCGCCCTGCTCCGCCAGCTCCAGGGCCTCGGCGGCTGCACCCGGCCGATCCGCCTGGACGGCCACCGCACCGACGTCGACACCCGAACCGGCGAGATCCTGCACCAGCTTCACTCCACCGACCTGCCCGCCGGGCACCTGCTGGTCCGCTGCAACAATCGCCGCCTCACCCGCTGCGCGGCCTGCGCCGAGACCTACCGCCGCGACACCTTCCACCTGATCACCGCCGGACTCCACGGTGGCAAGGGAACACCCGACCAGGTCGCCACCCACCCCCGCGTCTTCGCGACCTTCACCGCCCCCTCCTTCGGCCCGGTCCACAACCGCCCGCCCGGCTCAGCCGGAACAGCCCGGCCCTGCCGCTGCGGGGCACTCCACCCCGAGGACGCCGCCGAACTGGGCACTCCCCTCAACCCCGACACCTACGACTATCGCGGGGCCGTCCTGTGGAACGCCCATGCCGGGGCGCTCTGGCGGCGCTTCTCGATCTACCTGCGCCGGGAGATCGCCAAGCGGGCCGGCCTCAGCCAACGGGCCTTCAAGGCGTACGCCCGCGTCTCCTTCGCCAAGGTCGCCGAGTACCAGAGGCGCGGCCTGGTCCACTTCCACGCCGTGATCCGCATCGACGGACCCGCTGGAGGCACCACCCCACCCCCGGCCTGGGCCACCGCCGATCTCCTGGCGGACGCCATCCGCGCCGCTGCCGCTACTGCCCGGGTTCCCGGGCCCGTGGTGGACGGCACGGCCCACACCCCCGCCTTCGGCACGCAGCTGGACATTCGCACCATCCGCACGGCCGACTTCGAGGGCGGTACCGACCTCACGGAGCGGGCGGTGGCCTCGTACATCGCCAAGTACGCCACCAAGGGTGCCGAGACAGCCACGGGCACCCTCGACCGCCCGGTGAAGTTCCTCGCCGAACTGGCCCACCTGGACATCACCGACCACGCCCGCCGCATGATCCGCACCTGCTGGGAACTCGGCTCCCGTCCCGAACTGGCAGAACTACGACTCCGCCCCTGGGCCCACATGCTCGGCTTCCGGGGCCACTTCTCCACCAAGACCCGCCGCTACTCGACCACCCTCGGCGCACTCCGCGACGCACGCGCCGCCTGGCGTCGCGAACAGGCCATGGCCGCCGACGACAACAGCCGGCACCGGGCCCCGGACGACCACGACCAGGGCAGCACTCTCGTCCTCGCTCACTGGACCTTCGCCGGAGTCGGCCTGACCCCCGGCGAACGCTGGCTCACCGAAGCCGCAACCCCCGCCCCTGGCACGGAAGGAGAGCCCACTCATGCCTGACCGCCTGCTGACCGTCGCTCAGGTCGCCGAACTGCTCGGAACCTCGGAGCGCTTCCCGCGTCGCCTGATCGAGGAACGCCGGATCGAGTACGTCCACGTGGGGCGGCACGTCCGGATCGCCGAATCTGCCGTGCACGGGTACCTCGCCGCGAACACGGTGCACCCCGTCGTCCCGCGCCGTCAGTTGGGGGTGGCTGCCTGATGGCTGGAAAGAAGAGGGATTTCGGGGCCGTGCGCAAGCTGCCGTCCGGTCGCTGGCAGGCCCGATACCGGGGGCCGGACGGGCAGATGCGGCCCGCTCCGGAGACCTTCCGGATCAAGAAGGACGCTACCGACTGGCTGTCGGCGAAAGAGACAGAGATCGGCGCTGGTCGCTGGATCGACCCGGACGCGGGCAAGGTGCCGTTCGGTGTCTACGCGGCGGCCTGGATCAAGCAGCGCCGGTTGGCCGAGACCACGGGGGAGCTGTACGAGACGCTGCTTCGGCTCCATCTCGTACCGACCTTTGGGAAGATCGCGGTCGCTGAGATCACCCCGGCGTCCGTCCGGCTCTGGCGGGCAGCCCGCCTGGAGCACACTGGAGCGGCCACCGTCGCCAAGTCGTACGCCCTGCTGCGGGCCGTCATGAATACCGCGCTGGAAGATCAGCTTATCGTCCGGAACCCGTGCCGGATCAAGGGCGGCAGTGTCACGGAGACCCCCGAGCGGCCTACCGCCAGCGTGGCCGAGGTCTTCGCCATCGCGGAGAAGACCCCGAACCGGTACCGGCTGATGGTGCTGCTCGCTGCCTTCCTGGGCCTGCGTTTCGGAGAGCTGATCGCTCTGCGCGGGCAGGATGTCGACCTCGACGCCGGGCGTGTCCGGGTCCGCGCCGCTGTCGCCGAGCTGCGGAGCGGGGCCAGGATCACGAAGCTGCCCAAGAGTCGGGCGGGCGTGCGAACGGTGGTGATCCCGGATGTGATCCTCCCGGCTCTGCGTCAGCACATGGCCGTGTTTGCCGAACAGGGGCGCGATGGACGAGTGTTCGTCGGCGCGAAGGGGGCCACGCCCCGCCGGAACCACTTCAACCGGGTCTGGCGCAAGGCGTGTGCTGATGCCGGGATCAAGGGCCTGCACTTCCATGATCTCCGCCACACGGGGAACACGATGGCGGCGGCCACCGGGGCGAGCACCAAGGAGCTGATGGCCCGCTTCGGCCACGGGACCGCCCGCGCCGCGCTGATTTACCAGCACGCAACCGAGGAACGGCAGCGCGTCATCGCCGACGGGCTGAACGCGCAGATCATCGCCGGACTCAAGCGGGGATCAGGTCGCGAGCAGGCCGAAGGAGGAGCTCCCGAAACCAAGATCTAGTCCGGTGTGGCACGCGTGTGGCACGCGGGGGAGTGAACCCCCGGAACGAAGATCGGCCCCGGCTCCGCGATCAGGTCGCTGAGCTGGGGCCGAACCGGTCGGAGCGGGCGACGGGAATCGAACCCGCGTAGCTAGTTTGGAAGACTAGGGCTCTACCATTGAGCTACGCCCGCAGAGCGCGCATTGCTGTGCGTTCGGGGCAAGCGTAGCGGACGGGGTCGGGGCGATGCACACCGGTTGATCGGGTGGCGGGGTGTGGCGGGGTGTGGCGCGGGTGTCGGTGGGGCGTGCGGGGGGAGTGCGGTGGGGGCGCGGGTGGAAAACCTGGCAGGCGCCGGGGGCCGAGCATGTACGCTACGTCTCGTCCAGACGGGGTGTGGCGCAGTTTGGTAGCGCGTCCGCTTTGGGAGCGGAAGGTCGTCGGTTCGAATCCGGTCACCCCGACCAGTAGCGCGGCAGCAGCAGCGACCGCAATAGTGACGTAGTAAGCAAAGTGACGTAGCAAGTAAGTAGGACGCGGCACCAGCGAGGCCCTGCCGGGGACGGCGGGGCCTTTGGCGTGGACGCGGCGCGGCGAGGCGGCTGGAATACCGGTCGTCCGGGCGGCGTTGCCCGAGCGCGCGAGCCAGCACCCCTGCCCCCAGCGGCCGCCGCCGATACCGACCCCAGCCGATACGGAAGGCGTGAAGCCGACATGCCCCGAAGTACCCGACTCGATCCCAAGACCGCCGTCGCCGCCGTCTTCGTCGCCTCGCTGTTCATGTCGATCATGGACACCACCATCGTCAACGTGGCGCTGCCGTCCATCGGGGACCAGTTCCACGTCGGCGCCGCCTCCGTCGGCATCGTCAACGTCGGCTACCTGGTCAGCCTCGCCGTGTTCGTCCCGCTGTCCGGCTGGCTGGGCGACCGCTACGGCACCAGGCGGGTCTTCCTGTCCGCGCTGGCGGTGTTCACCCTCGCCTCGCTGCTCTGCGGCACCGCGCAGACCCTGGACCAGCTCAGCCTGTACCGGGTCGCGCAGGGCGCGGGCGGCGGGATGCTCACGCCGGTCGGGATGACCATGCTGTTCCGGGCGTTCCCGCAGGAGGAGCGGATGCGGGCGTCGCGGGTGCTGATGATCCCCACCGCGGTCGCCCCGGCGCTCGGCCCGGTGCTCGGCGGCTGGCTGGTGGACAGCCTCTCCTGGCACTGGGTGTTCATCGTCAACGTGCCGATCGGCGCCGCCGCGATGGCCTTCGGCCTGCTGAACCTGCCCGACTTCCGCACCGAGCGCGCCGGGCGGTTCGACCCGGCCGGGTTCCTGCTGGCCGCGGTCGGCTTCGGCGGCGTGATGTACGCCCTCGCCGAGGGCGCCGGGAAGGGCTGGGGCACGCCCGGGATCGTCGGCCCGGCGGTCGTGGGGGCGGTGGCGCTGGTCGCGCTGGTCGTGGTCGAGCTGCGGCTGGCCGAACCCATGCTGGACCTGCGGCTGTTCAAGGACCGGCTGTTCCGCACGGTCAACCTGCTGAGCCTGGCCTCCGGCGCGGCCTTCCTCGGCATGCTCTATGTCTTCCCGCTCTACTACCAGGACGCCGTCGGCGCGAGCGCGCTGCGGACCGGTCTGAACACCTTCCCTGAGGCCATCGGGGTGATGATCGCCTCGCAGCTGGCCGGACGCCTCTACCCGCGGGTCGGCCCGCGGCGGCTGATCGCGGTCGGCGCGGTCGGGGTCGCGGTGATGCTGGCGCTGATGTCCCGGCTCACTCCGGAGACCACCGCCTGGGCGGCCCGCGCGCTGATGTTCGGCACCGGGTTCTGCATGGCGTACATCTTCCTCCCGGCCCAGACCGCCGCCTTCGCCACCATCAGCGGCCGGGCCACCGGACGCGCCTCCACCCTCTTCAACGCCCAGCGGCAGCTCGGCCCGGCCGCCGGCGTGGCCCTGCTCGGCGCGGTGCTGACCAGTAGCGGCATGGTCACCGCAGGTCATGGCGGTACGCCGGTGGCGAACCTGGCGGCGTACCACGCGGCCTTCCTGACCGCCGCCGGACTGGCGCTGCTGGCCGCCGTCATCGCCCTGTTCGTCTCCGACCGCGACGCCGCGCCGACCATGACCCCCAAGGCCGGGACCTCCAAGGCCGGGACCTCCAACGCCGTGACCTCCAACGCCGGGACCTCCAAGGCCGCGACCCCCAACGCCGCGGAACCCAGGGCAGCCGCCGAGGAGCCGGACGTGCCGCCGACCGGCGCGGCGGCGACGGATGCCGCCCCCGCCGACACCCCGGTGGAGCGGTCGCGCGGGGCCTCGCTGAGCTAGTCCCGACTTGCGGGGACCAACGCAGATTGTGGTACCGGTAGGATGGGCCGCTGGCGGGTGTATGCGTGGCATGTCCAGCGGGACAGGTCCACGACGCAGCCGCCGCGAGGGCGAGGAGCGAGCTCACCGTCCACCCCACCCCGGCGGGCGAAGTCGCCTCTGACTTATCACCCGTCTCGCCGCGTACTGGACCACAGCGCGCGGCGGACACCCTGACCGCAAGCCCCCAAGGAGACCCAACCGTGAAGAGCGCCGTGGAGACTCTGAACCCGACCCGGGTTCGACTCACCGTCGAGGTGCCCTTCGAGGAGCTCAAGCCCAGCCTCGACGCGGCGTACAAGAAGATCAACCAGCAGGTCACGGTTCCGGGTTTCCGCAAGGGCAAGATCCCGGCTCGCGTCATCGACCAGCGCTTCGGCCGCGGCGCCGTGCTGGAGGAGGCCGTCAACGACGCGCTGCCGCGCTTCTACACCCAGGCCGTCGATGAGAACAAGATCGACGCTCTCGGTCAGCCGGACATCGACGGCCTCGAAGGCGTCGAGCGCATCGCCGACGGCGGTGACCTGAAGTTCACCGCCGAGGTGGACGTCCGTCCCGAGATCACGCTGCCGGACTTCTCCGCCATCGAGGTCGAGGTCGACGCCATCGCCGTCAGCGACGAGGACGTCGAGGAGACGCTGACGCAGCTCCGCGACCGCTTCGCCTCGGTGAACACCGTCGAGCGCGCCGCCGCCGATGGCGACATCGTCGTCATCGACCTGGAGGCCAAGGTCGACGGTGAGGTGCCGGACGACGGCACCGCCACCGGCATCACCTACGCGATCGGCTCGGGCCAGCTCCTCGACGGCATCGACGAGGCCGTCATCGGCCTGGAGGCCGGCGCCACCGCGACCTTCACCACCGAGCTCAAGGGCGGTTCCGCCGAGGGCAAGGAGTCCGAGGTCACCGTCACCGTGACCACCGTGCAGGAGAAGGAACTCCCGGCCCTGGACGATGACTTCGCCCAGCTCGCCAGCGAGTTCGACACCCTGGACGAGCTGAAGGACGACTCCCGCAAGCGGCTGGTCCGCATGAAGGAGTTCGACCAGGCCACCCAGGCTCAGGAGAAGGTCCTCGACAAGCTCATGGAGCTCGTCGAGATGCCCTACCCGGAGAAGCTGCTCGCGGACGAGATCAACACCCGCAAGCACAACCTGGAGCACCACCAGCTGCCGCAGATGGGCATGGACCTGGACGCTTACCTCAAGGTCCAGGAGAAGTCCGCGGAGGAGTTCGAGGCTGAGCTGCTGGCCCAGGCGCAGAAGGGCATCAAGACCCAGTTCGTGCTCGACGCCATCGCCGCCAAGGAAGAGCTCGCGGTCAACCAGGAGGAGCTCACCGAGCACCTGCTGCGCCGTGCGGCCGGTTCCGGGATGACCCCGGACCAGTTCGCCCAGCAGGTTGTCGAGGGTGGCCAGGTGCCGCTGCTGGTCGGCGAGGTCGTCCGTGGAAAGGCCCTGGCCGTCGTGGTCGAGGCCGCCAAGGTCACCGACACCGAGGGCAACCCGGTCGACTTCGAGGACGACGAGGACGAGGAGGGGACGGTCGAGGCTGCTGCCGAGACCGTCGCCGAGGTCGTCGAGGGTGACGAGGCCGCGCCCACCGAGGCCTGACCCCGGAGCCCGACCCCGGAGCCCGACCCCGAGGCCTGACATCGAGGCCTGACCCCGGAGCCCGACCCGGGCTCGACCGCCAAGCCCTGGGGCCCGACCCCGGGGCTCGACGGCCGAGGGTCGGGACGGACCCGCACCGCCGAAGGGCCCGGACGCAGCACGCGTCCGGGCCCTTCGGCATGCCCCGCAAACCTCGGATGACCAGGTTCCGGGCCCCCTGCGCTCACAGCGAACAGTGACCCTGCGCTCACAGCGAACAGTTCAGTGTGAGGGATGGCCAGGCCCCGCCTGCGCGTTAGGGTCCTTGGTACGAGGGGCAGGGTGACTGTCGGTCCACCGAACCCGGCTGCCGCTGCGGCTGCCGGAACCGACCTTCGACCGGCCTTAGACCGACCTTCGTAAGAGACGCAGTGACGGCGGAAGACCAGCCGTCCGATGACAATGAGCGGGTGGATACGTGACGACTCCCCAGTTCCAGATGCCCGGCCTGCCCCACATGTCAGGGGCGTACGCTCCCACCGCCGCAGGCGACATCGGTGGCGGCGGGCTGGGCGACCAGGTCTACAACCGTCTGCTCAACGAGCGCATCATCTTCCTCGGCCAGCAGGTCGACGACGAGATCGCCAACAAGATCACGGCCCAGCTGCTGCTGCTCGCGGCCGACCCGGACCGCGACATCTTCCTGTACATCAACTCCCCCGGTGGCTCGGTCACGGCCGGCATGGCGATCTACGACACCATGCAGTACATCAAGAACGACGTGGTCACCATCGCGATGGGCATGGCCGCCTCGATGGGTCAGTTCCTGCTGACCGCCGGCGCCAAGGGCAAGCGCTTCTCGCTGCCCAACTCCGAGATCCTGATGCACCAGCCCTCGGCCGGTCTCGGCGGCTCGGCCACCGACATCCGCATCCAGGCGCAGCAGCTGGTCCGGCTGAAGCACCGGATGTCCGAGCTGATCGCCCACCACAGCGGCCAGAGCACCGAGCAGATCATCAAGGACTCCGACCGCGACCGCTGGTTCACCGCGGCCGAGGCCGTGGACTACGGCCTGATCGACGCCATCATGCACAGCGCCGCGGACGTGCCCGGCGGCGGCGGCACGGGCGCCTGACCCGGCCCGCAGTCGACGACCGTCAACGACCACAGTCCGTACGCTTTCGGAGGCCAGACCACATGAACATCCCCAGCCTGTCCAGCGCCCGTGAGCGCGTCCAGGACATGCGTGCCGAGGGCCGCTACGTCCTGCCGCAGTTCGAGGAGCGGACCTCGCAGGGCATCAAGCGCTACGACCCGTACTCCAAGCTGTTCGAGGAGCGGATCATCTTCCTGGGTACCCAGGTGGACGACGCCTCCGCGAACGACATCATGGCGCAGCTGGTGTGCCTGGAGTCGATGGACCCGGACCGCGACATCTCCCTGTACATCAACTCGCCCGGCGGCTCGTTCACCGCGCTGACCGCCATCTACGACACCATGCAGTTCGTCCGCCCGGACGTGGCGACGGTGTGCATGGGCCAGGCGGCCTCGGCCGCCGCGGTGCTGCTGGCGGCGGGTGCGCCGGGCAAGCGGATGGCGCTGCCCAACGCCCGGATCCTGATCCACCAGCCCTACACCGAGACCGGTCGCGGTCAGGTGTCGGACCTGGAGATCCAGGCGAACGAGATCCAGCGGATGCGCGAGCAGCTGGAGGAGATGCTGTCCAAGCACTCCAACCAGACCAGCCAGCAGATCAGCGAGGACATCGAGCGCGACAAGATCCTCACCGCCGCCGAGGCGCTGTCCTACGGTCTGATCGACCAGATCACCTCGACCCGCAAGGGTTCGCTGGAGGACTGAGCCGACCGGACCGGGGGACTGGCCCCGCGCCGGTTACCGGCCTGACCTGCGGTGACGCTCTGTACCGCGCTCGGCCCCGGTTGTACTGAGACAAGCACCACCCAGGCTGTCGGCCCCCCGCTCTTGGAGCGGGGGCCCCGGCCTGGCACCATCGGTGGTACCGACTGTGCACCGCCCCTCCTGCCCCGGCCCACCAGAAGCCAGGCCGCGGGGTGGTGCCTCCACCAGGATCTGTACTCTTCCCGGACAACCCTCCGCGGTCGTCCGCCGGACGAATTCGCCCAGGGCGGAAGAGGCAAGCCCGCCGAAGTCGGCGGATCGGGGGTCCTGACGGAGTACCGTCGGAAACCAAGCACCAGGCTCCTGCCCCACGGAGCCATTGGCGAAGGGGAAGCACCTCGTGGCACGCATCGGTGACGGTGGCGACCTGCTCAAGTGCTCGTTCTGCGGGAAGAGCCAGAAGCAGGTGAAGAAGCTCATTGCCGGGCCCGGCGTGTACATCTGCGACGAGTGCATCGACCTGTGCAACGAGATCATCGAAGAGGAACTCGCGGAGACCTCGGAGGTGAGGTTCGAGGAGCTGCCCAAGCCCCGGGAGATCTACGAGTTCCTGGACGGCTACGTGGTGGGCCAGGAGGCGGCCAAGAAGTCGCTCTCGGTGGCGGTCTACAACCACTACAAGCGGGTCCAGGCGGGCGAGAACGGCAAGCACGGCCGTGACGAGGGCATCGAGCTGGCGAAGTCCAACATCCTGCTGCTCGGCCCGACCGGCTCCGGCAAGACCCTGCTGGCGCAGACCCTGGCCCGGATGCTGAACGTGCCGTTCGCGATCGCGGACGCCACGGCGCTGACCGAGGCCGGGTACGTCGGCGAGGACGTCGAGAACATCCTGCTGAAGCTGATCCAGGCGGCCGACTACGACGTCAAGAAGGCCGAGACCGGGATCATCTACATCGACGAGATCGACAAGGTCGCCCGCAAGAGCGAGAACCCGTCGATCACCCGCGATGTCTCCGGCGAGGGTGTGCAGCAGGCGCTGCTGAAGATCCTGGAGGGTACGACGGCCTCGGTGCCGCCGCAGGGCGGCCGCAAGCACCCGCACCAGGAGTTCATCCAGATCGACACCACCAACGTGCTGTTCATCGTCGGCGGCGCGTTCTCCGGCCTGGAGCGGATCATCGAGTCCCGGGCCGGGAAGAAGGGCATCGGCTTCGGCGCGACCATCCGCAGCAAGCACGAGGTCGAGTCCAGCGACCAGTTCCGCGCGGTCATGCCGGAGGACCTGGTGAAGTTCGGGATGATCCCGGAGTTCATCGGCCGCCTCCCGGTGATCACCAGCGTGCACAACCTGGACCGGGACGCGCTGCTGCAGATCCTCACCGAGCCGAAGAACGCCCTGGTCAAGCAGTACCGGCGGCTGTTCGAGCTGGACGGTGTGGAGCTGGAGTTCACCGACACCGCCCTGGACGCCATCGCCGACCAGGCCATCAAGCGCTCCACCGGCGCGCGCGGGCTGCGCGCCATCATGGAGGAGGTGCTGATGTCGGTGATGTACGAGGTGCCCTCGCGCAAGGACGTGGCCCGGGTGGTGGTCACCGAGGACGTCGTGCTGGAGCACGTGAACCCGACGCTGGTCCCGCGTGACCTGCGCAGCCAGCGCGAGCGCCGCGACAAGTCGGCCTGACCGACTGCGGCCCCGAGCCACCGCGGGCCCCCGCTCCCCCCGTGCCGAAGGCCGGGCGGGGCGGGGGTCTGTCGCTGTGTCAGCTCTTGGTCACCGGAACGGAGTTGATGACCACCGAGTCGTTCGGCTTGCCGTCGGTACCGCCGCCGCTGACCCCGTCCTTGCCGATGTGCTGGAGGGTGTCCAGGCCGGAGGTGATGGTGCCGAAGGGCGTGTACGAAGCGGGCAGCTGACTGTCCTGGTAGACCAGGAAGAACTGCGAACCGTTGGTGTCGGGGCCGGAGTTGGCCATCGCCACGGTCCCCGCCGGGTAGGTCCCGCCCTTGATCGCCGGGTCGTTCAGGTACTCGTCCGGGATGGTGTAGCCGGGGCCGCCGGTACCGGTGCCGGTCGGGTCGCCGCACTGGAGCACGTAGATGCCCTGGGTGGTGAGCCGGTGGCAGTGGGTGTGGTTGAAGTAGTCCTGCTGGGCCAGGAAGACGAAGCTGTTGACGGTCTTCGGCGCGTCCTTGGCGTCCAGCTTGATGCCGATGTCGCCGCAGGAGGTCCGCAGCACCGCCGAGTAGGCCGCCGAGGTGTCGATGGTCAGCGCCGGGGCGGTGGAGAAGTGCTTGCCGTTGGGGCTGCCGGACGCGGCGTGCTCGCAGAAGCCGCTGGAGTTGCTGTTGCCCCCGCTGCCGGTCACCGCCCAGGTGATGCCGCCCGCGATCACCGCCAGCGCCAGCACCACCGCGCCGATGCCCCCGGCCTTGCGCCGTCTCGCCTTGGCGTGCTCGGCGGCGCGCAGCGCCTCGATCCGCGCCCGCCGCGCGGCAGCGCTCCTGTCCTCGCTCACGTGCTTCCTCGCTGTTCAGCCCGGGCCGCTCAGGTCGGAACGGCCGCTGTCGGCTGTCAGTTGACCAGAAGCGCCCCGGCTGAGGGCGGCAGGCGCGACGCGGAGACCCGGTTCTCGACCCCGGTGCGGGGAAACGGCGGGCTCCGGCGACCCGTGCCCGGCTGCGGCGCGCTGCCTCAGCCGGACCGGAAGGTGCGGTGACGGACTGTTCGCCCGGCTCGGCGGGCTACTTCTTGACCTCGGCGACGCTGCGCAGCGCCAGGGTCTTGGCGTCGACCGCGGAGATCTCGCTGCTGGAGTCGCCGCCGGAGGAGCCGGAGGAGGCGACGCTGAAGTCCATGATCGCGGTGACCGAGCTGTTGTCGCCCCACACGCAGGTCGGCACGGTGGTGCCCTGGATGGTGACGATCGCACACTGCATGCTGCCGCCCAGGCTCCCGGCGGGCTCGTCGGTCTTGTCGCTCACGGTGGCCTGCCCGGCTGCGGTGATCTTGGTCCAGAACTGGCTCACCCCCAGCGAGGCGCCCAGGGTGTCCCCGTACTCGCCCTCGAAGAGCAGCCCCGGGGAGCCGGACGAGCTGTTGTAGATGGTGACCACGGGGGTGAGCCCGGCCTTGCCCGAGGCGTCGGCCATGGCGCCGGCCTCGCTCTTGGCCATGGCGCTGCTGTCGTCCCGGGTCATGCCCTGGAAGGTCTGCGGCGGGACCAGCTTGTACTCGCCGGTGGACTTGGTGACGTTGAAGACCGCGTAGCCGATCACACCGCCGACGATCAGGATCACCGCGCCGCCGATGCTCAGCCCGATCTTCAGGCCCTTCCGGCTCCTCGGCGGCGGCGGGGCGAAGCTCCAGGGCGCGTTCGGGTCGCCGTAGGGCGCGCCCTGCGGCGGTATCTGCCCGTACTGCGGTGCGTTCGGGTCGTACGGCGGCTGCTGCCCGTACTGCTGCTGCCCGTACTGCGGCGCGTTCGGGTCGTACTGCGGGGCGTTCGGGTCGTATTGCGGCGCGTTCGGGTCGTACTGCGGGGCGGGCCGGCCGGGGCCGGGCGCGCCGCCGTAGGGGGTGGCCCCGCCCGGGTTCTCCGGGGGTGGGGGCGGATAGGTCGACATAGTCAAACATCAGACCAGCACCGGCCGACAGGTGTCCATTGACTTCCCCATAACCGTCGCATTCGGCCCGCTATGCGAACGCACAGGCGGACGGGTGGCCCGCCCGGTCAATTGGTCAAGCGCTTCTCGATACCTCAGTAAACTGGGCGTC
Organism: Streptacidiphilus sp. P02-A3a; assembly: GCF_014084105.1. Classification (GTDB taxonomy): domain Bacteria; phylum Actinomycetota; class Actinomycetes; order Streptomycetales; family Streptomycetaceae; genus Streptacidiphilus. Next base: position 1,697,821 of record NZ_CP048289.1, read on the forward strand.
GTGACCGACACGAACCAGCGCCCCGAGCAGCACGGGGACCACAGCGCCCAGACCCCTCCCTCCGGGGAGGCTGGTCTTCCGACTCAGTACGCCCCGGCGGAGGTAGAGGGACCGCTGTACCAGCGCTGGGTCGACGCGGGCTACTTCACCGCCGACGCCAAGAGCGACAAGCCCCCGTACACCATCGTCATCCCCCCGCCGAACGTCACCGGCGCCCTGCACCTGGGCCACGCCTTCCAGCACACCCTGATGGACGCGCTCACCCGCCGCAAGCGGATGCAGGGCTACGAGGTGCTGTGGCTGCCGGGCATGGACCACGCCGGGATCGCCACCCAGAACAAGGTCGAGCAGCAGCTGGCCGAGTCCGGCCTGTCCCGGCACGACCTGGGCCGTGAGGCCTTCGTGGAGAAGGTCTGGGAGTGGAAGGAGCAGTACGGCGGCCGGATCCTCGGCCAGATGCGCCGCCTCGGCGACGGCGTCGACTGGTCCCGGGAGCGCTTCACCATGGACGAGGGCCTGTCCCAGGCCGTCCAGACCATCTTCAAGCGGCTGTTCGACGACGGCCTGATCTACCGCGCCGAACGCATCATCAACTGGTGCCCGCGCTGCCTCACCGCGCTCTCCGACATCGAGGTCGAGCACGAGGACAGCCCGGGCGAGCTGGTCTCCATCCGCTACGGCGACATTGACGGGGCGGAGCGGAGCGACTCCGATGAGGGTGGCGGCGGGCGACGGGGGGGCGAGTCCATCGTGGTGGCCACCACCCGGGCCGAGACGCTGCTCGGTGACACCGCCATCGCCGTCCACCCGGACGACGAGCGCTACGCGCACCTGGTCGGCCGCACCATCGAGCTGCCGCTGACGGACCGTCGGATCCCGGTCGTCGCCGACACCCACGTCGACCCGGCGTTCGGCACCGGCGCGGTCAAGGTCACCCCGGCGCACGACCCGAACGACTTCGCCATCGGCCAGCGCCACAACCTGCCCAGCCTGAGCGTGATGGACGAGCACGGCGCGATCACCGTGCACGGCCCCTTCCTCGGCCTGGACCGGCTTGAGGCCCGCTCGGCGGTCGTCGGCGCGCTGCGCGAGCAGGGGCGGATCGTCGCCGAGAAGCGCCCCTACATGCACGCCGTCGGCCACTGCTCGCGCTGCCACACCATCGTCGAGCCGCGGCTGTCGCTCCAGTGGTGGGTCAAGGTCGAGCCGCTGGCCAAGGCCGCCGGCGACGCGGTCCGGGACGGCCGGGTCCAGATCCACCCCAAGGAGATGGAGAAGCGGTACTTCGACTGGGTCGACAACATGTACGACTGGTGCATCTCGCGCCAGCTCTGGTGGGGTCACCGGATCCCGGTCTGGTACGGCCCCGAGGGCCAGCAGATCTGCGTCGGCCCGAACGAGGAGCCGCCGACCGGCGAGGGCTGGTACCAGGACCCGGACGTGCTGGACACCTGGTTCTCCAGCGGCCTGTGGCCGTTCTCCACCCTGGGCTGGCCCGAGCAGACCCTGGACCTGGAGAAGTTCTACCCGACCGACGTGCTGCTGACCGGCCACGACATCATCTTCTTCTGGGTCGCCCGGATGATGATGTTCGGCCTGTACGCGATGGACGGCCAGGCGCCGTTCCACACCATCGCGCTCACCGGCCTGGTCCGCGACCAGTTCGGCAAGAAGATGTCCAAGTCCTCGGGCACCGCCGTGGACCCGCTGGACTGGATGAACGAGTTCGGCGCGGACGCCGTCCGGTTCACCCTGGCCAACGGCGCCAACCCGGGCGCGGACGTCCCGATCGGCGAGGACTGGGTCAAGGCCTCCCGGAACTTCTGCAACAAGATCTGGAACGCCACCCGCTTCGCGCTGATGAACGGCGCGACCCTGGAGGGCCCGCTGCCGGCCGCCGAGGAGCTGTCGGCGACCGACCGGTGGATCCTGTCCCGGCTGAACGCGGTGGTCGCCGAGGCCGACGCGCTCTACGACGACTACCAGTTCGCCAAGCTCAGCGACGCCCTCTACCACTTCGCCTGGGACGAGGTCTTCGACTGGTACGTCGAGCTGTCCAAGGCGACGCTGATCGCGGGCGGCCCGCAGGCCGACGCCACCCGCCGGGTCCTCGGCGAGGTGCTCGAAGTCACCCTGCGGCTGCTGCACCCGGTGATCCCGTTCGTCACCGACGCCCTGTGGACCACGCTCACCGGCCGTGAGTCGGTGGTGGCCGCCGACTGGCCGACCGCCGACGCCGCCCGCCGCGACCCGGCCGCCGAGGCCGAGATCGCCACGCTACAGCAGGTGATCACCGAGATCCGCCGGTTCGGGGCGGACCAGGGGCTCAACCCCGGCCAGAAGGTCCCGGCCCGGCTCGACCTGGCCGGTACCGCGCTGACCGCGCACGAGCCCGCGCTGCGCCTGGTGGCCAAGCTCCAGCCGGCGGCGGAGGACTTCCACGCCACCGCGACGCTGACGGTGGCCGGGGCCACCGTCGCGCTGGACCTGTCCGGCACCATCGACGTCGGCGCCGAGCGCAAGCGGCTGGCCAAGGCGCTGGCGGCGGCGGAGAAGGAGCTGGCGCAGTCCGACGCCAAGCTCGCCAACGAGGCGTTCCTGGCCAAGGCCGCCCCGGCGGCGGTGGCGAAGATCCACGACCGGCGGGCCAAGGCCGAGGGTGACATCGCCCGGCTCGCCACCCAGCTCGCCGCCCTCCCGGAGGGCTGAGCCCGGAGGTCCACCGGAGCCCCGACCGCCCCAGCGGCGCTCGGGGCTCCCGTGCGTCCCGCCCCGGTCGCGCGCGGATGCGATCCTGGGGGCTGGGACCATGGACCGACGACGAAGGCGGGAGCATGACGGACGGACCGACGATGGACACGGACGCCGTACCGGCGGTACCCGCCGCGCGGGCCGCGAGCGGGCCGGTACCGGTGGCGCCGCCCGGGCGGCCCGAGCCGCCCGAGGACGACGGCAGCGAGGGCGGCGGACGCCGGGCCAACAAGGGCGTGTGGATCCGCGCCGGGATCTACGTCATCGGCTTCCACGTCTTCGCGGGCTTCATCATGCTGCTGTTCTACTTCGGCAGCCACCAGCACCACTGACCCGCCCCGCGCCACTGACCCGCCAGCACCACTGACCCGCCCGCTCCGGCCGACGCCCACCGCGCTGCTGAGCGCGGCCGGTGGCGACCGTAGACTGAGGGCGTGAGCGACACCCCCCGCAGCAGCCAAGAGTCAGCCGCCCCCGACAGCCCCGCCGAACGGCTCCGGGAGGTGACGGCCGAGCTGACCGCGCGCTGGCCGGAGACCCGGATCGATCCGTCGCTGGTCCGGATCGAGGCGCTGATGGACATCCTGGGCCAGCCCCAGCGGTCCTACCCGGCGATCCACATCACCGGGACCAACGGCAAGACCAGTACCGCCCGGATGGTCGAGCAGCTGCTGCGTCACTTCGAGCTCCGCACCGGCCGCTACACCAGCCCGCACGTGGAGCTGGTGACCGAGCGGATAAGCCTCGACGGCGAGCCGATCGACGCCGACCTGTTCGTCGACACCTGGCACGACATCGAGCCCTACGTGGCCATGGTCGACGCCGCGCAGCCGATCCCGATGTCCTTCTTCGAGATCCTCACCGGAATGGCCTACGCCGCCTTCGCCGACGCGCCGGTCGACGTGGCCGTGGTCGAGGTCGGCCTGGGCGGCACCTGGGACTCCACCAACGTCATCGACGCCCCGGTCTCGGTGATCACCCCGATCTCGCTGGACCACACCGACAAGCTCGGCGACACCACCGGCAAGATCGCCACCGAGAAGTCCGGGATCATCAAGAAGGGCGGCCTCGCGATCGTCGCCCAGCAGCCGCTGGACGCCGCCGAGGTGATCCTGCGGCACGCGGTGGAGCACGACGCGGTGGTCGCCCGCGAGGGCATGGAGTTCGGGGTGGTGCACCGCGACATCGCCCTCGGCGGCCAGCTGCTGAGCCTGCGCGGCATCTCCGGCCACGAGTACACCGACATCTTCATCCCGCTGCACGGCGCCCACCAGGCGCAGAACGCCGCCCTGGCGCTGGCCGCGGTGGAGGGCTTCTTCGGCGTCGGCGCCGCCCGCGAGCAGCCGCTGGACGTCGACAAGGTCCGCGCCGCCTTCGCCGGTGTCAGCTCGCCGGGTCGGCTCGAAGTCGTCCGCAGCAGCCCCACCATCGTCCTGGACGCCGCGCACAACCCGGCCGGGGCCCGTGCCACGGCCGAGGCGATCAGCGAGTCCTTCGGCTTCACCCGCCTGGTCGGGGTGATCGGCACCAGCGGTGACAAGGACTCCGCGGGCCTGCTGGAGGCGCTGGAGCCGGTCCTGAGCGAGGTCGTGATCACCCAGAACTCGACCCAGCGGGCCACCTCGGTGGACGAGCTGGCCGAGACCGCGGTGGAGATCTTCGGTGCCGACCGGGTGCAGGTGGAGCTGCGGCTCGACGACGCCATCGACGCGGCGGTCACCCTGGCCGAGGAGGTCGGCGAGCTCGGCGGCTCCGGCGTGCTGATCACCGGCTCCATCATCACCGTCGGCGAGGCCCGGATCCTGCTCAGCCCGCGCTGAGGCCCGCGCCGCCGTCCCGTCCCGAAGCCAGCCCCGAGAGGCCCCAGCCGTGCGTACCCTCTGCTCGTCCACCCTGATCGCCGAGGCGATGGTGGTGGGTTTTGCCGCCCTCGTGGCGATGCATCTCTCCTCCGTGTCCCACGGCACCCTGTGGGCGGTCTGCGGTGCGGCCATGGCACTGTGCGTGCTGCTCTGCGGGGTGCTCGGCCGCCCCGGCGCGGTGGCCGTCGGCTGGGCGCTCCAGGCGGCGCTGATCGTCAGCGGGCTGGTGATCGGGATGATGTACGTGCTCGGCGTGATCTTCGCGGCGCTGTGGTGGGCCTCGGTCCACTACGGCCGCAAGGTCGACGTGATCAAGGCTGCCCGGGCTGCGGCTGCGGCCGGGGCCTGACCGGCTGGGGCGGGGCCGGCGGCGGGTAGGCTCGTCAGCGATCATCACGTAGTCCGAACACCGGACGTGGTGACCACCAGACCACCCCGCAGCAGTAGACCCTGGAGTACGCCATGCCGCAGCGCAGCCTCGTCATCCTGAAGCCCGACGCGGTCCGCCGCGGCCTCGTCGGCGAGATCGTCAGCCGGATCGAGCGCAAGGCGAACTGGCGGCTGGTCGCGCTGGAACTGCGCACCCTGGACCAGGCCACGCTGGAGCAGCACTACGCCGAGCACGTCGGCAAGCCCTTCTACGAGCCGCTGATGGAGTTCATGGCCTCGGGCCCGTCGGTGGCGATGATCGTCGAGGGTGAGAGCGTGATCGAGGGCGTGCGCGCGCTGGCCGGGAAGACCAACCCGCTGGAGGCCGGTCCGGGCACCATCCGCGGCGACTTCGCGACCATCACCCGGGAGAACCTGATCCACGCCTCGGACTCGGACTCCTCGGCCGAGCGCGAGATCAAGATCTTCTTCCCCGCCCACGCCTGACCGTCCTGCCTGACCGTCCTGCCTCACCCGACCGCGCGTGCCCGGCGGCGCGCGCCCGACCACGCGCGCCGACCCGCGTACGCCCCCGTCGTGCGTCGTCCGCACGCCGGGACGGGGGCGGCTCGCGCGCCCGTCCGAACCGGGCCCGCGCCTTCGACCGCACGTCAGTCCTTACCCCCCTCCGGGTGCTGACGTGCGGTCTTCTGTTTGTCCCGAGTCCGCTCGGGTAGCCGTCCGGGTGGCCAAATAATCGGAATTGAACACTCCGCTGAATCGCCGTTCCGACACAAGCCTCCCAATAGCGGAAAATCGGATCGTCCGCCTGGATACTGGGGCAAAGCGAACGGTCACTGTCTGTGCCTCGATGGCTACCATGGAGGCGACTCGGAAACTCCCTGGTGGCTGACGGCGCGTCAACCGGAGCCCGCAGCCGCCCCACCCTCGAACCCCGGGAAGGCCCCCCAAGCCCATGGCGAACAACAGCATGTCGTTCATCGGTCGTGACATGGCTGTCGACCTCGGCACCGCCAACACGCTCGTGTACGTCAGGGGCCGCGGGATCGTCCTCAACGAACCCTCGGTGGTCGCCGTCAACACCAACACCGGCGGCATCCTGGCGGTCGGCGCCGAGGCCAAACGGATGATCGGGCGCACACCCGGCAACATCGTCGCCATCCGTCCGCTCAAGGACGGCGTGATCGCCGACTTCGAGATCACCGAGCGGATGCTCCGCTACTTCATCCTGAAGATCCACCGCCGCCGCTACATGGCCCGCCCCCGGGTCGTGGTCTGCGTGCCCAGCGGCATCACCGGGGTCGAGCGGCGCGCCGTGATCGAGGCCTCGCGCCAGGCCGGGGCCCGCCAGGTGCACATCATCGAGGAGCCGATGGCCGCCGCCATCGGCGCCGGGCTGCCGGTGCACGAGCCCACCGGGAACATGGTCGTCGACATCGGCGGCGGCACCACCGAGGTCGCGGTGATCTCCCTGGGCGGGATCGTCACCGCGCAGTCCATCCGCACCGCCGGGGACGAGCTCGACAACGCGATCATCCAGCACATCAAGAAGGAGTACTCGCTGCTGCTCGGCGAGCGCTCCGCCGAGCAGATCAAGATGGGCATCGGCTCCGCCTTCCCGCTCGACGGGGACAAGGAGGAGCACAGCGAGATCCGCGGCCGCGACCTGGTCAGCGGCCTGCCGAAGACCGTGGTGATCTCCGCCGCCGAGGTCAGGCAGGCCATCGAGGAGCCGGTCAACGCCATCGTCGACGCGGTGAAGACCACCCTGGACCAGTGCCCGCCGGAATTGGCCGGTGACATCATGGACCGCGGCATCGTTCTCACTGGGGGCGGTGCTCTTCTGCGCGGCCTGGACGAGCGGCTGCGCCGTGAGACCGGCATGCCGGTCCACATCGCGGAGAACCCGCTGGACTCGGTCGCCCTCGGCTCCGGCAAGTGCGTCGAGGAGTTCGAGGCACTACAACAGGTACTGGACTCGCAGCCGCGCCGCTGACCCCCCGTCCACGCTCCGGGCGGCCCGCGCGGGCCCCGGGAGCTCCGCACACCGCTTGAAGGGCCCAGCCGAGGACCGTGAAGGACACACGAGAAAGCCGGCTCCTGCTCGTCCTGCTGGTCGCCGTAGCCTTCGCGCTGATCACCGTGGACATCCGCGGCGGCGACGACTCCCCGCTGAACGGCGCGCGGGACGCCACCGCCTCCGTCCTCGGACCGGTCGAGAGCGGCGTCTCCGGGGCCGTCCAGCCGGTCGCCGACGCGCTCCGCTCGCTGCGCGAGTCCGGCACCAGCGGCGACCGGATCCGTGCCCTGGAACAGCAGAACGTCGCGCTCAAGCAGCAGGTCTCCAGCTCCGACCTGGTCGACAACCGCAGCACCCAGCTCACCCGGCTGCTGGGCGCGGCCGGAGCGGGCCAGTACACCGTCAAGTCCGCCGAGGTGGTCGCCATCGGCGCGGCCCAGGGCTTCTCCTGGACGGTCACCATCGACATCGGCAGCGACGACGGCATCCAGCGCGACATGACCGTGATCAACGGCGACGGCCTGGTGGGGCGGGTCACCACGGTCGGCCCGGACACCTCCACCGTGCTGCTGGCCAGCGACCCGGAGTTCAGCGTCGGCACCCGGCTGGAGGACAACGGCGAGGTCGGCTTCGCCACCGGCCAGGGCAACGGCCCGATGCGGGTGGAACTGCTCAACGGCCAGGCCGAGGTGAAGCCGGGGGACCGGATGGTGACCTTCGGCTCGCAGGGCGACCGCCCGTTCGTGCCCGGCGTGCCGATCGGAAAGGTCAGCAAGGTGGAGAACACCCCCGGACAGCTGACCCGGACGGTACTGGTCCAGCCCTACGTCCACTTCACCACGCTCGACCTGGTCGGCGTGGTGGTCGAGCCGCCCACCGGCGACCCCCGCTACGCGGTGCTCCCGCCCAAACCCGCCGCGCACTGACGCCGCCGACGCCACCGCCGACGCCGACGCCACCGCCGCCGAAAGAAGCAACGAAGAGAGGCTGACCCACATGTGGCTGCACCGCCTGCTGCTCTCCGGGGGCTGATCGTCGCCGCCCTGGTACTCCAGGTCAGCGTCCTGGCCCGGCTGGGCCTGCCCGGCGCCGCACCGGACCTGCTGCTGCTGGTGGTGATAGGGCTCGCCCTGGTCTACGGACCGGCCGGCGGCTGCCTGGCGGGCTTCTTCGCCGGACTGCTGGCCGATCTGGCGCCGCCGTCCGACCACGCGGTGGGCCGCTACGCGCTGGTGCTCTGCCTGCTCGGCTACGCGGCGGGCCTGCTGCGCTCGTCCAGCGGGCACATCCGCTCGGTGGTGACCCCGCTGCTGGTGGTCGCCGCCGCCGCGTTCGGCACCACGCTGGCGTACGCGGCGGTCGGCGCGCTGGTCGGCGACACCGCCGCCCGGCACGTCGGGCTGCCCGGCCTGCTGGTCACCGCCGTCCTGTACGACGTGCTGCTGGCGCCGTTCGTGGTGCCCGCGGTGACGGCGCTGGCCCGCCGCTCGGTCCGGGAGGACTTCGGCAACGGCGGCACCGGCCTCGGCGGCCCGCGCCGCGCCCGGCGCGGCGCGCTCGACCGCCGGAGCGCGATGTTCGGCGGCGGTGGCAGCCGCACCGGCGGCGCGGTCGGCCTCGGCACCGTCCCCGGCTTCGGCGACGTCAAGCGCTGAACCCTCCCTCGTGACCACCAACAGTCCGCAACCGCAGAGTCCGCAACCGCAAAGTCCGCAACCGCAAAGTCCGTAACCGCCGGGCGGGAAGCGAAGCACATGCCCAGAACCCCGGAGTCCGCCGGGCGCAGCCCGAGGGTGACCGGCCGCCTGCTGGTCCTCCAGGTGATCGTCCTGTCGCTGCTGGCCACCCTCGGTGGCCGACTCTGGTTCCTCCAGATCCGCGACGGCCGCCAGTACTCGCAGGAGGCCGTGTCCAACCACCTGCGCCCGGTCCAGGTACCGGCAGTGCGCGGGCAGATCCTGGACGCCAACGGCTCGCCGCTGGCCGACAACACCACCCAGCTGGTGGTCACCGTCAGCCGCACCGCGCTGCTCCAGCAGCACGACGGCGGCGCGGCGGTGCTGGCCCGGCTGGCGCAGGTGCTCGGGATGAGCCCGACCGAGGTGCACGACAAGGTCCGGCTGTGCGACGCGGTCACCCCGCAGCCCTGCTGGAACGGCTCGCCCTACCAGCCGATCCCGGTGACCACCCAGGCCACCACCCAGCAGGCGATGCAGATCGTCGAGCGCCGCGAGGACTTCCCCGGCGTCGCCGCCGACCCGACCGCCGTCCGCGACTACCCGGGCCCGCACGGCGCCAACGCCGCGCAGCTGCTGGGCTACCTCTCCCCGGTCACCCAGGACGAGATCGACGCCGCCACCGGCTCCGACGGCAAGTCCCTCTACGCCGCCTCGGACCAGGTCGGCCGGGCCGGCCTGGAGTCCGTCTACGACCGGCAGCTGCGCGGCAAGCCCGGCGTCGACAACCTGGAGGTGGACAACCTCGGCCGGGTCATCGGCAGTGGCGGCGGCACCCCGGCGATCGCCGGGGACGACGTGGTGACCAGCATCGACTCCCGGATCCAGGGCATCGCCGAGGCGCAGCTGCAACAGGCGCTGATCACCCTGCGGAAGACCTGGGACACCGTCACCCACCAGAACTACAAGGCCGACTCGGGCGCGGTGGTGGTGATGGACGTCCACACCGGCCGGATCATCGCCATGGCCAGCGCCCCCACCTACAACCCCAACGTCTGGACCGGCGGCATCTCCGACCGCGACTACGCCTCGCTGACCAACGGCAACTCGGACTTCCCGCTGCTGAACCGGGCGATGCAGGGCCAGTCCGCCCCCGGCTCGACCTTCAAGGTGGTCACCACCTCCGGCGCGATCAACGCCGGGTACACCTACGACGACAAGTTCCCCTGCACCTCGGCGATGACCATCGGCGGCCGGGTGTTCAAGAACTTCGAGGGCGAGAACTTCGGCGACATCGACCTGTCGAAGGCACTGGAGGTCTCCTGCGACACGGTCTTCTACAACATCGCCTACCAGCAGTGGATCAAGGACGGCGGGATGCGGCCGACCCACCCGGCCGACTGGCTGTTCAAGGCCGCGACCGAGTTCGGCCTCGGCCAGAAGACCGGCATCGACCTGCCCGGCGAGGTCGCCGGACGCGTCCCTGACCGCGCCTGGCACGACCAGTACTACGCCGAGATGAAGGACATCTGGTGCAAGCAGGCCGCCAGCGGCAAGAACGACTACGGCACCGAGGTCGCCCGCGAGGACTGCTCCGACTTCGCCACCGTGCGCGCCGGTGACGAGGTCAACTACGCCATCGGCCAGGGCGACACCCTGGTCACCCCGATCCAGATGGCCCGGGTCTACGCGGCCCTCGCCAACGGCGGCACCCTCTACCGGCCGCAGATCGCCAAGGCGGTGGTGACCCCGTCCGGCAAGGTCGTCACCGACCTGCCCCCGGTCGTCCAGGGCCACCTGCCGGACACCCCGCGCACCATCCAGTACATCGACGACGCCACCGCCGGGGTGATCACCGAGGGCACCGCCGCCTGGAAGTTCCAGGGCTGGCCGCAGGACAAGATCCAGCTGCACGCCAAGACCGGTACCGCCGAGGTCGTCGGCAAGCAGACCACCTCCTGGTTCGACACCTACACCAAGGACTACGCCGTGGTGATGACCATCGCCCAGGGCGGCACCGGCTCCGGCGGCGCGGGCCCGGCCGTCCGCAGCATCTACAACGCCCTCTACGGGGTCCAGCCGAACGGCTCGATCGACCCGAAGAAGGCGCTGCTGCCGACCCCGCAGGCGGCGCTGCCGAGCTTCGCCCCCGACGGCTCGGTGGCCGAGCCCGCCGCCTACACGGTGGACCTCCCCGGCTCCACCGGCCCGGCCCCGGCCGGACCCCGGGGCGGCGGCGACCGGCAGGGCCCGCTCACCCCCGGCCTGGAGGCCGAGCGGAGGGCCGCCGCATGAGCGGTCTGACCACCAGCTACCGCAGCCCCCGCTACACCCCGCAGCGCGGCGCGGTCGGCCGACTGCTGGCCCGCGAGTCCCCGCTGCGCCGGATGGACTGGGTGCTGGTCGCCGCCGCCGTCGCGCTCTCCGGCCTCGGCTCGCTGCTGGTGTGGTCGGCGACCCGCAGCCGCAGCGACATCAACCACGGCGACCCGCAGTACTTCCTGGTCCGGCACCTGCTGAACCTGGCCATCGGGATCGGCCTGTGCGTGGGGATCGTGCTGCTCGGCCACCACCGGCTGCGCACCGCCGTGCCGTTCCTGTACGGCTTCGCGGTACTGGCGGTGCTGGCGGTGCTCAGCCCGCTCGGCTCGACCGTCAACGGCGCGCACTCCTGGATCGTGCTCGGCGGCGGCTTCTCGGTGCAGCCGTCCGAGTTCTGCAAGATCGCGATCATCCTCGGCATGGCCACCCTGCTCTCGGCCCGGGTGGACGCGGGAGAGACCCCGCACCCGCAGGGGAAGGCCATCGTCCAGGCCCTGGCCCTGGCCTCGGTGCCGATCGGGGTGATCCTGCTGATGCCCGACCTCGGTTCCACCATGGTCATGGTGGTGATCATCCTGGCGGTGCTGCTGGCCTCCGGCGCCCCCACCCGCTGGCTGCTCGGACTGATCGTGGTCGGCGGCACCGGGGCCTTCGCGGTGGTGCAGCTGCACCTGCTCAAGCAGTACCAGATCGCCCGCTTCGCGGCCTTCGCCGATCCCCGGCTCGACCCGTCCGGGGTCGGCTACAACACCGCGCAGGCGCGGATCGCCATCGGCTCCGGCGGCCTGTCCGGGCAGGGGCTCTTCCACGGCACGCAGACCACCGGCCAGTTCGTGCCGGAGCAGCAGACCGACTTCGTGTTCACGGTCGCGGGGGAGGAGCTGGGCTTCCTGGGCGCCGGTCTGATCATCCTGCTGCTCGCGGTGGTGCTCTGGCGGGCCTGCCGGATCGCCCGCCAGGCCGGGGACCTCTACAGCACCGTCGTCGCCGCCGGGGTGGTCGCCTGGTTCGGCTTCCAGGCCTTCGAGAACATCGGGATGACCCTGGGGATCATGCCGGTGGCCGGGATCCCGCTGCCCTTCGTCAGCTACGGGGGCTCGTCGATGTTCGCCATCTGGGTCGGCATCGGGCTGCTCCAGTCGGTGAGGATGCAGCGGATCATGCCCGCCTGACCGAGCGCGACGGCGGTGCGGCCGTTCGCGTTATCCTGAGGGATCCGACCTGCGTCCACACGAAAGTCCTCCTCTATGCCTGTCGAGTCGGTCTTCCCGCGCCTGGAGGCCCTCCTCCCGCACGTCCAGAAGCCGATCCAGTACGTCGGTGGTGAGCTGAACTCCACCGTCAAGGACTGGGACGCCTGCGATGTCCGCTGGGCCCTGATGTACCCGGACGCCTACGAGGTCGGGCTGCCGAACCAGGGCGTCATGATCCTCTACGAGGTGCTCAACGAGCGCGAGGGCGTCCTCGCCGAGCGGACCTACAGCGTCTGGCCGGACCTGGAGGCGCTGATGCGCGAGCACCGGGTGCCGCAGTTCACCGTGGACGCGCACCGCCCGGTCAAGGGCTTCGACGTGTTCGGCCTCAGCTTCTCCACCGAGCTGGGCTACACCAACATGCTCACCGCGCTGGACCTCGCGGGCATCCCGCTGGAGGCCGCGGACCGTGGTCCGGACGACCCGATCGTGCTGGCCGGCGGCCACGCGGCGTTCAATCCGGAGCCGATCGCGGACTTCCTCGACGCCGCCGTGGTCGGCGACGGCGAGCAGGCCGTGCTCGACATCACCGAGGTCATCCGCGCCTGGAAGGCCGAGGGCCGCCCCGGCGCCGACGGCCGCAGCCCCCGCGACGAGCTGCTGTACCGGCTGGCCCGGACCGGCGGCGTGTACGTGCCCAAGTTCTACGACGTCGAGTACCTGGCCGACGGCCGGATCAGCCGGGTCGTGCCGACCATCTCCGGCGTACCGTGGCGGGTGTCCAAGCACACCGTGATGGACCTCGACGAGTGGCCCTACCCGAAGCAGCCGCTGGTCCCGCTCGCGGAGACGGTGCACGAGCGGATGTCCGTGGAGATCTTCCGCGGCTGCACCCGGGGCTGCCGCTTCTGCCAGGCGGGCATGATCACCCGCCCGGTCCGCGAGCGCTCCATCACCGGCATCGGCGAGATGGTCGAGCGCGGCCTCAAGGCCACCGGCTTCGAGGAGGTCGGCCTGCTGTCGCTGTCCTCGGCCGACCACACCGAGATCGCCGACATCGCCAAGGGCCTGGCCGACCGCTACGAGGAGGACAAGGTCGGCCTGTCGCTGCCGTCCACCCGGGTCGACGCCTTCAACATCGACCTGGCGAACGAGCTCACCCGCAACGGCCGCCGCTCCGGGCTGACCTTCGCCCCCGAGGGCGGCAGCGAGCGGATCCGCAAGGTGATCAACAAGATGGTCTCCGAGGAGGACCTGATCCGCACCGTCGCCGCCGCCTACGGCAACGGCTGGCGCCAGGTCAAGCTCTACTTCATGGTCGGCCTGCCGACCGAGACCGACGAGGACGTCCTGCAGATCGCCGAGATGGCACGGAACGTCATCCAGAAGGGCCGCGAGGTCACCGGCCAGAACGACATCCGCTGCACGGTCTCCATCGGCGGGTTCGTGCCGAAGCCGCACACCCCCTTCCAGTGGGCCCCGCAGCTCGGCGTGGAGGAGACCGACGCCCGGTTGCTGAAGCTCCGCGACACCATCCGCAACGACCGCAAGTACGGCCGCAACATCGGCTACCGCTACCACGACGGCAAGCCCGGCCTGGTCGAGGGCCTGCTGTCGCGCGGCGACCGCCGCATCGGCAAGGTCATCCGCGCGGTCTACGAGGACGGCGGACGCTTCGACGGCTGGCGCGAGCACTTCTCCTTCGAACGCTGGATGCGCGCCGCCGAGAAGGGCCTGGCCGGCACCGGCGTCGACGTCGCCTGGTACACCACCCGCGAGCGTCAGTACGAGGAGGTCCTGCCCTGGGACCACCTCGACTCCGGCCTGGACAAGGACTGGCTCTGGGAGGACTGGCAGGACTCCCTGGAGGAGGTCGAGGTCGAGGACTGCCGCTGGGACCCCTGCTTCGACTGCGGCGTCTGCCCCCAGCTCGACCTGGACATCCAGATCGGCCCCACCGGCAAGAAGCTCCTCCCGCTCAGCGTCGTCAAGTAGCCCACCCGCACCCCCCCGAAGGGCGGCCCGACCCACCGTCGGCGCCGCCCTTCGGCGTGTTCTCCCCGGGTTTCGGTTGTCAGCGATCCGCTGACGCGATTCACTTGCACAAGAGGGCACTTCATCCCCCAGAAGGAAGTCTCAGGTGCTGCTGAACTTCAGAACGGCGAATCATCGCTCGATCCGGGACGAGCAACAGCTTCAGCTGCACCCGGCCTTCGAAGCGGACCGCCCCGAGGGCACCGACTGGCAGGCGGTCCCGGTCGTCGGCATCTTCGGAGCCAACGCGGCAGGCAAGTCGAACATCGTCGACGCCCTGGAGTACATGGCCTTCATGGTGGTGAATTCCCACCGTGACGCCGAACCGGACGGCGGTGTGCCGCGGCGCCCCTTCCGCCTTGACGAGTCCGCGCTTTCCGATCCTTCCTGGTACGTGGTGGACCTGCTGCTCGACGACATCCGCTACACCTACGGCTTCAGCGTGGACGACGAGCGGGTTGTCAACGAATGGCTCTACAGCTATCCGCTGGGGAAGAAACGTAAGATCTTCGAACGGTCCGACGGTGACTTCGAGCCCGGCGACTCGCAGGAGAAGCGCGAGCTGAGACTGGTCGAAAGCATCACCGAGCCCAATGTGCTGTTCATGTCCCTGGCCGCCCGCTCCAAGCAGTCGGATTTCCAGCCGGTCTATCAGTGGTTCCAGAAGGGGCTGAATTTTCGGCGCCTGAAGTCGCCGACGGATGTCCTTGAAATGAATCGATTCTTCGAGACGCCGAAGCGCTACCCGGAGCTGGTGGAACTTCTCAGGGCAGCCGATCTCGGAATCGAGGAATGGGGAGTGGAGGAAATCCAGACCACGGCGCCTCGTCGCCCGCACGGACCCATCCACAAGGAGGGTCGCCAGTTCGAGAAGGTCACCCGGCCGTGGATCGGCCAGCGCGGGCGCGACGGCGTCGTGCGCATGAGTCTGCAGGACCAGTCCGCCGGGACCCGGGCTCTACTGGAGCAGCTTCCCCGATTCCTCGCCGTGTTGCGCCACGGTGGGACCCTGGTGGTGGATGAGATCGACTCCAGCCTGCATCCGAGGCTCACCGCCCAGTTGATCAGGATGTTCCAGGATCCGGAGACCAACAAGCACGGCGCCCAGCTCATCTTCACCAGCCATGACGCGAGCCTGCTCGGCAAGGACAGCGGCGAGGACATCCTCAAGCGGGACCAGGTCTGGTTCGTGGAGAAGAACCAGTACGGCGAATCGGAGATCTTCGCCCTCGCGGAGTTCAAGCCGCGCCGGAACGAGAACCGGGAGCGACGCTACCTCGGCGGCAGCTACGGCGGCGTCCCCTTCATCGACAGCAGTTTCACCCGGGCGCTGCTCCAGGGGGAGGGGACAGCGGATGGCGCGGGAGCCGAAGCCGAGCGGCCGTAGAGGTCCGTCGTTCGAGTCCACCCTCGGCCGAGCGGTCAACAGCCGCGAGCCCCGCGAGCGACTGCTCGTGGTCTGTGGCGCGAAGGTGACCGAGCGGGACTACATCCAGGGCCTCTGCTCCGTCGTGCGGAATCCAGCGGTCTCGGTCAAGGTGATCGAGCACCCCAGATCCCCGTCCCAGGTCGTCGCATATGCCGCGCAGTACGCCCGAACCACCGGTGAGGAATACGACCAGACCTGGTGCGTGCTCGATGTCGACCAGTTCGTCGATATCGACCAGGCGCAGGCCGACGCGGACGCCGAGAACATCCATATCGCGCTGTCCAATCCCTGCTTCGAACTCTGGCTCATCTTACATTTCGCCGATCACCGCAGCCACGCCGCCAGTTACAAGCAGCTTGAATCGGTGATTGCGAGATGCCTGCCGGGGAAATACAGCAAAACGGGCCTCAGGTTCGCTGACTACCAGCAGGGATGGCCCGACGCGGTACGCCGGGCAAAGCAGCTCGCCGCCCCCGGCCACGAGGCACGCGTCAACCCCGCCACCGGCATGTGGCGCCTCGCCCTCGCCATCGGCGACACCCCCGCGCGCGGTGCCGTTCGGGGCGAACGCCGCTGACCCACGGGCCAGGCCGTCCGGCGCGCGGCTGGGCGTACCGCTTTCCCTTCTGCCGGGGGACTGCTGACACCACGTCTCTTCCGTTGGTCTGTTGTGTTTCACTCTGCCGTCATATGGTTACCGGGCGGTAGACACCTGGCTGCCCCAGAGTCGCACGGCTGGAGTTGTATACACAATCCTCCCGGAGGTCCCCCGTGGCACCCGTCACCCGTCGTACCTTCCTCGGCTCCGCCGCCGCCCTCGGCGCGGCGATCGGCCTGGATGCCCTGCCCGGCACCGCGCCCCGCGCGTCCGCCGCCACCACCGGCACCATCACCGACGTCAAGCACGTCGTGGTACTGATGCAGGAGAACCGCAGCTTCGACCACTACTTCGGCACGCTGAAGGGGGTGCGCGGCTTCAGTGACCGGGCCACCATCGAGATCGCCGGAGGCAACAGCGTCTTCAACCAGCCCAACGGCAGCGGCCGCCAGTACCCCTGGCAGCTGAGCGCCACCGACACCTGGTACTTCGGCGTCAGCAAGGAGCAACTGGCGCAGTGTGACGGCTCGTTGGACCACTCCTGGTCCACCCAGCACGAGGCGTGGAACAACGGGAAGATGGACTCCTGGGTCTCCGCCAAGGGCTCGGTGCGGACCCTGGGCTTCATGAACCGCTCGGACATCCCGTTCCACTACGCGCTCGCCGACGCCTACACCATCTGCGACGCGTACCACTGCTCGATCCTGTCCGCGACCGGCCCGAACCGCACCTACCTGTGGTCCGGCGAGATCGACCCGGCGGGCGCCGCGGGCGGTCCGGCCTACGACGGCGGCTCCGAGTCCGGCCTGAAGTGGCAGACCTACGCCGAGACGCTGCAGAACGCCGGGGTGAGCTGGAAGGTCTACCAGAACGCCTCCGACAACTTCGGCGACAACGCACTGGCCTACTTCAGCCAGTTCACCGGCGCCGCGAGCAGCAGCCCGCTGGCCCACTACGGCATGGGCTCGGTGCCCAGCACCGGCAACACCCCGGTCGACATCGCCAACGCCCTCGCCGCCGACGCCAAGGCCGGTACCCTGCCGCAGGTCTCCTGGGTGGTCTCCAACCAGCTCTACTCCGAGCACCCGGACGGGCCGCCGGAGAACGGCGCGTACTTCGTCAACCTGGTCATCCAGGCCCTGGCGTCGGACCCGGACGTCTTCAACTCCACCGTGCTGTTCCTCAACTACGACGAGAACGACGGCTTCTTCGACCACGTGCCGCCGCCGGTCGCCCCGGCCGGGACCGCCGGGGAGTTCTACTCCGGCGAGAACATCGGCCTCGGCTTCCGGGTCCCGATGATCGTCGCCTCGCCGTGGACCCGCGGTGGCTTCGTCGACTCCCAGGTCTACGACCACACCAGCGTCATCCGCTTCCTGGAGACCTGGACCTCGGCCCTGGGCACCCCCGCCGTCTGCAACAACATCAGCACCTGGCGCCGCCAGGTGTGCGGTGACCTCACCGGCGCCTTCGACTTCGCCAACCCGGTCTACGGGCCGCCGGCCCTGCCGGCCGCCACCGCCACCATCAGCCAGACCACCGCCAGCCTGATGGTCAACCCGAGCCCGGGCACCAACTCCCTGCCCACCCAGGAGGCCGGTACCAAGCCCGCCCGCGCGCTGCCCTACCAGCCCAACGCCTGGGTCGACCACATCGAGTACGACGCCGACAACGCGACCCTGCTCTGGCTGGACCTGGCCAACCAGGGCCCGCAGGCCACCGCCTACGCGCACTACTCGGTCTACTCCAACGCCGGGAACACCGGCGGCCCCTGGCAGTACACGGTGGCCCCGCACAACGCCGCCACCGGCACCGACGGCAGCGCCAGCGCCTCCTTCAGCATCGGCGCCAACAACGGCAACGGCGCGTACGACCTGACCGTGCTCGGCCCCAACCGCTTCCTGCGCCACTTCGCCGGCAACGCCACCACCGCCGGGAGCACCGCCGAGGCCGTCACGTCCTACGCGACCGCCCCGAACACCGGCGCGGAGGCGGTCTGGTTCGCCCTGAGGAACACCGGCGGCAGTGCCGTCACCTTCACCATCACCTCGAACAACTACCGCACCGACGGCCCCTGGACGTACAACGTCGCCGCCGGTGCCACCGTCTCCGACTACTTCAACGCGGTCACCGTCGCCAACGGCTGGTACGACTTCACGGTCACCGTCAGCGGCGACTCCAGCTGGAGCCGCCGCGCCACCGGCCACATCGAGACCGGTGCGGTGACCGTCACCGGCTGACGCCCGTCCCCGCCGCCGTCCCCTTCCCGGGCCGCCCGCTCAGCGGACGCCGGGGAGGTGGATGGCGGTCCAGCCGGTGGGCAGCGGACCGCCGGTGGAGGCGTTGACGCGGCCGGAGCCGTTGCAGGCCATGCAGCGTTCGACCCGGATCACCGTCCGGGCCCGGCCGTCCGGGCTGACGCTGTAGCGGGTGTAGCGGCCCGACCCCTCGCACAGGATGCAGGGGTCGCCGCTGATCACCTGGTGCGCGTGCCCGGTCCCGCTGCACGACTGGCACTCCGACTTGCCGATCCGGCCCTTGCCGCTGCACGTCAGGCAGTGCCCCGAGGGCACCGAGTCCGCGAGCTTCCTGCTCACAACTGCCCCTTCCCACTGCCTGCCTGCGGCACGATGGCCTCCAACTCGTCGGAGTGAGCGTATCCCTGTCCGAACATGTTGCGGAGTGCCTTGCTCCACCGGGCTGGTGGCGTACCTCACCGGTCGTAGCGGGCGGACGGCCGCACGCCGTTCGGCCGCAGCTCCGCTCCGGCGTGCAGCAGGTACTTGCGGGTGCTCTCGCGGCAGTAGTGGATCAGGTGCGCCAGGCTGGAGACCGACGCCCCGGCCTCGTAGCGGCGGCGCAGCTCGGCCAGGTCCACCGGGTAGGCGGTCATCACCGGGCGGTACGCGGGCCGGATGGTCACCCCGGCCAGCCGCAGCACCTTCGCCGTGTACTGCGTCGACCGGCCGATCTCGGCGGCCAGCAGCAACAGGCTGGCCCCGGCCTGGTACCTGGCCGTCAGCCGTCGGCCGAGCAGGATCTCGTCCTCGCGCGGCAGCAGCCCGCGCAGGGTGAAGACCTCTCTGCTCGCCTCCGCGAACAGGCTGCGGACCAACGGAAGGTCGTTGTCCTCGCAGGCCCGGCGGACCGCCGCCGCGTACCGCGTGCGCGGGTTCTCGCTCAACTTCTCTCCTGTTGTCTGTGCGGAAACGAAAAAGCTGCTACTCGTCGCCGGAGGTGTGGCACGGGCAACTGCATCGGTGTTCCTCCGGGCTGGAGTTCGGCCCGGCCCGGAAGCTGAACCGCCCGGAGCAGAGCGCGTGCAGTTCCGGATGCTCGTCGTTCAGGCAGCAGCCGGACCGCCGGGCGCGCGGCGGCCTGCCGCCCCGGCTCTTCACCGGCACCGCGAGTCGCGGCTGTTGGCGTTCAACTCGCCCACGCGCGCCCGGAGTTCATCCCGCCGATCGGCGGGCAGCAGGTCCTCGGCGCGGGCGGTCCACTCGACACCGCCGCCCAGCGGACGCAGGTAGACCTCCCCGGCGTACCGCGCCATCACCACCCCGACCCGGTCCCGCCGCCGGTCCCGGGCCAGGCTGCCCACCGCTGCCGCGTCCCTGGTGGTCACCGCCGTCCCCCGATCGCCCGCCGGGTCCGCCCGCTGCTCGGGGTGACCCGCGAAAAGGGCATGCCGCACCGCTGTTCTCCGCCCATCGCACACACTGCCTCACGCTTTTGCGCACTGGATTTCCGGTGGTTCCAGGATTGCGATTCGGCGGCGGCCGGTACAGCGTTTCGAGGAGACAAGAGGTGAAGTGGACCCTCGCGGGACAGTGTGGAAAATGTCCCGGACCCGCCCGGGGATCAGTTCACGCAATATGCGGAACAAACCCCTCCCCGGGGGCGCGTTGGTGCGTGTGCGACACGCGGATGGTACTCCGCGCGCTCTGTCCACGAAGAGTGCGGAGTCAGCAGAATCACCAGGCCAGTGTTCAGCAGTGACAGCGGCCGTCGTGCCGCCCCCACCGGAGGTGCCCCATGTCCGACCCACTTGTGCAGATCCAGATCCGCGGTGCCGGCGTCGCCATCATCAACGGCACGGTCTACGCGGCTCTCATCGCCCCGCCCAACGCGGCGACCTGGGTGGCCTCCTCCGGCCCGGACGGCTCGACCGTCTTCACCGACCAGGCGAGCGGGCTGGTGCTCAGCGCGCAGTCGACCGACCCCGGTACCCAGGCGGTCGTGACGCCGAGCGGGACCGCGCCCATATCCTCCTGGAACGTCGTGCGGTACGCCGACGAGCAGGGTGACGACGCGACGCCGATCAAGGATGCGGGCGAACTGGTCAGCGGGTACTACACGCTCCAGGACCCGGCATCGGGCACCTACCTGTTCCGCAACGGCATCGAGGACCGCAGCCTGCGGCCCAAGTTCGTCGGCTTCCCGTCGTACCAGGGGGACGGGGAGTACGAGCTCGTCATCCAGGTCGTCGGCGATGGCGACGACGACTGACGACCGCCGAGCGGGCGTCAGGAGCCTGACGTCGCAGGGGCCCGGGAGGCCGACGGCCGCCCGGGCCCGCTCTCAGGTGAGGGAGAACCGGGCGTTGACCCCGGCGATCTCCTGGTTGTCCTGGTCGGTGAGCGTCAGGTTCACGTTGTACGTGCCGCTGGGCGAGTCACTGGTGATGTCGAGCACGGCCTGTGCGGTGTAGTTGCCGGGCTGAGCGGCGACGAGCGGCGAGGACCGCCTGAAGACGGTCACGAGTCCGTACTTGGCCGTGATGTGGACCTGTCCGCCGGTGAGGTTCTGGTTGAGGGTCCCGTTCAGCGTCACGGTCAGGGACTGCCCCTTGACCGGGGGCTGCGGATCGAACGAGACGCTGGTGACGGTGAACGGGTCGCTGGCGGTTCCCGCGCTCGCCCAGTCGGCGTTTCCGGTCGATGTGGTCGTCATCGCGTGCTCCCTGTCGGAGGGTTGTGCGCTCATTTGTCCTGGCCACGTCACGGTACGGGGCTGGTGCGCGACAGCATCTGCTTACGCCGTTCTCGACCGGTTGTCGCGGGGCGCGGCCTAGAATGCCCCGGCATGTCCGTCGAACGGCCCACCCACGAGCGGCTGCGCCCCGGGCTGGGCGGGGGCGCCGAGGACGTCCAGCAGCAGCGCCGCCGCCGCTGCCGCGTCGCGGTGGCCGTACGACAGCCGCAGGTAGCGCGGCGCGACCGGGGTGGCGGCGGACGGTGCCGCCTGGGGCTCCAGCCCGAGCCAGCGGGCGCGCGGTGGGAGCACCTCCGCGCCGATCGCGGCGCGCCCGGCGGCGGGGTCGAGCTCCTCGCAGCGGATCGGCACCGTGGCCGCGCCCACCCGCGGAACGACCACCGCGGCCAGCGGCAGCGGCCCGAGCGCCAGCCGGGTCGCGTCCCCGGAGAGGTACCGCGACAGCGGGAGCACGGTCCTGGCCGCCGAGGCGGCGTCGACCAACCGGACCGGATCGGTCCAGCCCCAGACCGTGGTCGACGCGTCGTCGGTGCGCGCGTACAGCCGCTCGTTGCCGACCAGTCGGGCTCCGGCCGCGACGGCGGCCAGCGTGGTGGTGGTCCTGCCCGACCCCTTCGGTCCGCTCACCGCCACCGCCCCGCCGCCGACGGCGAAGGCCGACGCGTGCAGCGTGTGCACGCCCTCGGCCTCGAACCCCGTGCTGACCAGCTGTTCGACCACTCGCAGGGCGTCGCGCAGGCCCAGCTCGGCGTCCGCGTTCACGACCTGGATCCGGGAGCCGGACACCGCGACGAAGCTGCCGGTGCGCGGGTCGGCGACCAGCCGGTCGACGCCCGCCGCGGTCGGGTAGTGGATGCCCTCGTTGGAGTCGGGGGCATCGCCGTCGGGCGCGTGGTGCAGGGTGATCGGCTGCTGCTCGTGCCCGGTGAGCGCGGACGGCCGCGACCGGCCCCGCAGCAACTCGACCAGCGGCATGCCGGGCACCGTGGCCACCGGCGCGGCCTGGGGCCAGAAGTGGTCGGCCACGGCGTCGAGAAACTCCTCGGGACCGAGCAACGCGACGTCGTACCGCCCGTAGAGGCGCAGCGTCCGCCGCGCGACGGGCGCGGGCGGTATCTCGAACAGGGAGGGCAGGAAGGAGTTCACGCGTGATCCTCGGGTTCGAGGGCGGAGGCGGGCTCGGGGGCGGGGGCGTGCGTCAGCAGGTCGCCGGGGGTGCAGTCCAGGGCTTCGCAGAGCCTGCCCAGGGTGGAGAAGCGGATCGCCCGGGCGCGGCCGTTCTTCAGGACGGAGAGGTTCACCGGGGTCACCCCGACCAGCTCCGACAGCTCCACCAGGGTCAGCCCGCGCTCGGCGAGCAGCCGGTCCAGATGGACGCTGATCGCGTGCGGCTCGGCCTCCTCGGCCATCAGACGGTCGCCTCGTTCTCCTCGCGCACGGCCGCACCACCGCGTACGACACCGGCGGTGAGCAGCTCCCCGAGCGGCAACAGCCAGGCCTTCCGCCGGAGTTGCCCCGCGCGGCGGCGGCCGGGGAACGACGCCGACCCGCCGACAGCCATGAACGCCCCCCGTTCAACGTATCGACTACCGATGCGCCGACAACGCTACGCACCGTCTGTCGACAGGTCAATCCCCACCCGGGAGCATCCGGTCACGCCCGGAGCCCCGCGGGTGCGGAAGGTGACGCTACGTCAGCCGCTGACGCTGGTGCGGCCGTTCTCGATGTGGCCGGTGTAGCGCTGGGACCAGGTCGGGTCCAGGTCGCAGGTGAGGGTGACGTCGTACCAGCCGTGGGCCGAGCCGTGGACCTCGATGCTGTGACGGCTGTCGCGGCCCGGCTTCACCACGTACTGGACCGCCTTGCCGGTCTGGTAGTTGTTGGGTGTGACGGTGAACACCGCGATCGAGGTACCGGTGTTGGCGAGGGTGAAGCGCAGGCCCGTGCCCTGGTAGTCGGCGGTCACCGCGAGCTTCGCGCTCGCCGTGGTGGCGTTGCCCTGGAAGCGCCGCAGGAAGCGGTTGGGGCCGGTGACCGTCAGGTCGTACGAGCCGTCGCCGTAGCCGGTGCCGACGTTGAAGAAGTCGCTGACCGTACCGGCGGCGGGCACCGTGTACTGCCACGGGCCGCCACCGCGGAAGGCGTTGGCGTAGATGGCGAAGTGGGCGGCGTTGCGGGCCTGCGCGCCGAGGTTGTCCATGGCGATCCAGACCTGCGCCGAACCACCGGAACCGAACGCGTACGAGCTCAGGTTGGCGTTCGGCTGGTAGGGCAGCGCCCGGGCCGGGCGGGTGCCCGGCTCCTGCACCGGCAGCGCGTTGTCCGTCGGCGACGGGTTCGGCAGCGGGCCGCAGGCGGCGAGGCCGATGGTGGCCGTGGTGTCCGGGAGCTGCGGCATGCCGAAGACCGGCTTGGTGAAGTCGAGCGTGCTGGTCAGGTCGCCGCAGACGGCGCGGCGCCAGTCGCTGATGTTCGGGCAGACCGCGGGCTTGCCGATGGCCTTCGTCCAGACCTCCAGGAAGCGGATCACCGATGTGTGGTCGAAGACCTCGGAGTTAACCCAACCACCGCGGCTCCAGGGGGAGATGACGGTCATCGGGACCCGGAAGCCGAGGCCGATGTTCTGGCCGGAGTAGAACTCCCCGGCGGTCCCGGCCGCGGCGGCGGGCGGCGGCACGTGGTCGAAGAAGCCGTCGTTCTCGTCGTAGTTGAGGAACAGCACGGTCGAGTTGAAGACGTCCGGGTCGGCGTTCAGGGCGTCCATCACCAGGTGCACGAAGTGCGCGCCGTCCTGCGGGGTCGCGTACGGGTGCTCCGAGCTCTGCTGGTCCGAGACCACCCAGGAGACCTGCGGCAGGTTCCCGGAGAGCACGTCGGCGCGGATCGCGGCGGCGATGTCGTCCGGGGTGCGGCCGGTGGCGGGCGGGACGCTGCCCATGCCCAGCGAGGCCAGCGGGCTGCTGGCCGGGGCCGAGGTGAACTGGCTGAAGTACGCCAAGCCGTTGTCGCCGAAGTTGTCGTTCGCGTTCTGGTAGACCTTCCAGGTCACCCCCGCGTTCTGCAGCGCCTCCGCGTAGGTCTGCCACTTCAGGCCCGACTCGTCGCCGCCGTTGTACGCCGGACCGCCCGCGGTACCGGCCGGGTCGATCATGCCGCTCCACAGGTAGGTGCGGTTGGGGCCGGTCGCACTGAGGATCGAGCAGTGGTAGGCGTCGCAGATGGTCCAGTTGTCGGCCAGCGCGTAGTGGAACGGGATGTCCGCGCGCTGTAGGTGGCCCAGCGTCCTGACGTTGCCCTTGGCCGCCACCCAGGAGTCCAACTTGCCGTCGTTCCAAGCGTTGTGCTGGTCGGACCAGCTGTGCGCGAGGTCGCCGTTGCACTGCGCCAGCCGCTCCGGGTCGGCGCCGCCGGCCGGGCTGGTGGAGCTGAACGCCCACGGGTACTGCCGACCGCCGCCGTTCGGCTGGTCGAACACGCTGTAGCCGCCCGCGAGTTCGATGGTGGCCTGGTCACCGAAGCCGCGCACCCCGCGCAGCGTGCCGTAGTAGTGGTCGAAGCTGCGGTTCTCCTGCATCAGCACCACGATGTGCTTGGCGTCCTGGATGGTGCGGGTCAGCTTGGGCGCGTGGTGCGCGGCGGCCTGGGCCTTGGCGGCGGCCGGGGTGGTGGCGGCGGCCGAGCTCGCCCCGGCGATGGCGCCGACGGCCGGGACACCGACAGCGGCGGCACCGGCGGAGGCGGCCATGAAGGTGCGTCGGCTGAGACCGGTGTCGCCGTCGGAGACCTGCTCGGGGGACTGCTGCGATTGCTGATCCATGGTGCCGTGGGCTCTCTCTGAGGCGGGTGCGCGGTGCGGCGCACCGCACTGTGGCCCGTCGAGAGGTTGTCCGAGCCAACCATCAGGCGGCGGCCGGGCGAACACTGCGTGTCGCGGACATGGCCGCCGCCGAGGTTGCCCGCAGACCGTCAGGAGAAGCGCCCACATTCAGGCGGACCGTAAGGTTCCGCCCCGGCTTTCCCCGATAGGAAGTCCTTCCCCCGGAAGGAAGTGGGGAGGGGGCACGCCGCGGCCCGGTCGCCCCGCCGTCACGCCCGGCAGAGGCAGAACGGGTGCCCGGCCGGGTCGGCGAAGACCCGCCAGCCCTTGCTGCCCCCGAAGTCCTCCAGCAGGGTCGCGCCCAGCGCCAGCACCTGGGCCTGCCCGGTGTCCAGGTCGCCGACGTGGATGTCGAGGTGGGCCTGCTGCGGCTGTTCCTGGCCCGGCCAGGACGGCGGGCGGTAGTCGGCGACCCGCTGGAAGGCCAGCACGGTGCCCTCCAGCTCCACCCATTCGGAGCCGTCGTCGACCACCCGGCCGCCGACCAGCTCCGCGTAGAAGGCGGCCAGCGCCGCCGGGTCGGGACAGTCGAGTGCAAAGGCCTGAAGCTTGCCGATCATGCGAGGTCTCCCCGTCTCGTCGGATCCTGCCCATCGCCCGCACCCTAGCGCCGGGCACCGACAGAGCCGGCCCGGACAGCGGACATGCCCGGGCCGCGTACCCTTGGAGGAGTACACATGCCCCTCCTCCCGAAGGACTGAGCGCACTGGCACGCCGCACGCCCGACGGTCCGCCGCCCGCACCGGTGGTGCAGCGCATCCGCTTGCGCTACACCAAGCGCGGTCGGCTGCGCTTCACCAGCCACCGCGACTTCCAGCGCGCGCTTGAGCGCGCGCTGCGCCGCTCGGCCGTGCCGATGGCGTACTCGGCGGGCTTCTCGCCGCACCCCCGGATCAGCTTCGCCAACGCCGTTCCCACCGGCGCCGCCAGCGAGGCCGAGTACGTGGAGCTGGCGCTCAGCGCCCACCGCGACCCGGAGCAGCTGCGGGCGCAGCTGGACGAGTCACTGCCGATCGGGCTGGACATCACCGACGCGGTCGAGGTGCGCACCCCGAACTTCACCGAGCGGCTGGAGGCCTCGATCTGGGAGCTCCGGCTGGACGGCGCGGACCCGGACGAGGTCCGGGCGGCCGTGGCCGCCTTCCTCGCCCAGGAGTCCGTAGAGGTCCAGCGGCAGACCAAGAACGGCATTCGCACGTTCGACGCGCGCGGCGCGGTGGTGTCCCTGGAACTGGCCGAATCGCAGGTCGGCGCCGGTATCCCGGGGCTACCTGAAAGTAGTACCGATATCCCCGCAGGCCGTGGCTGTGCGATACTGCGGCTGGTTGTTCGGCACGCAACACCCGCCGTCCGACCCGATGACGTCCTGTCCGGTCTTCGCGTGACGGCCGACCTGGCGCTGCCGGTCCCCGCTGGGGCGACCAGGCTGGCGCAGGGGCCGCTAGACGCGGAGTCCGGTGCGGTGACCGACCCGTTCGCGCCCGACCGTGGCGCGGCAGAGGCCCTGCCCTCCGAGGCGGCCGAGCCGCAGCCCGTGTAGGCGGCGGTCGGCCGGTCTGGCCCGCGCACTGCACCGCTGGTGCATCGCGGCTCGTCGTCGCGGAGCCCCACTGCGCTGGTGCGGGGCCCCGGGAGCCACCCGGGGCCCGGACACCCGGCCGTACCCCGACTGGTACGGCTCGGCGCAACCAAGATCTGAAGACTGGCCAGACCAGAAGACTTTTCAGCGGAACCGCGCTGCGGACCGCTGATCTACACACGTGAGCCCCTGTGCGGCGCCCGCCCTGGAGCGTGGCGCCCGGGGGCATGAACGGGAGAACCGCCCGGATGCCTGATATCAACGAACAGAACGAAACGAACGAACCGAAGGTCGCCGAGGGCGATCTCGCCGAGGGGGCGGCGCCCAAGGCCGCCCCGCGCCGCCGCCGCGCGGCCAGCCGCCCGGCCGGTCCGCCGGTGGCCGACGCGCCCGAGGGCGCCGGTGCCGAGGCCGCTGCCGCGCCCGCCGAGGGCCAGTCGGAGCAGCCCACCGCCGCCGAGCCGGTGAAGCGTGCCCGCCGCACCCGCAAGAAGGCCGAGCCGGTCGCCGAGCCGGTCGCCGCTGAGCCCGCCGCCGAGGCCCCGGCCGTCGCCGAGCCGGTCGCCGAGCCCGTCGCCGTCGCCCCCGAGGCGGAGCAGCCCGCTGCCGCCGAGCCGGTCAAGCGCGCCCGCCGCACCCGCAAGAAGGCCGTCGCCGAGCCGGTGCAGACCGAGATCCAGCTGCCGGAGCCGGCCGCCGCCGAGGCCGTGGCCACCCCGGTGGAGGAGCCGGTCGAGGAGCCGGAGGCCGAGGAGCAGCCCGCCGAGGCCCCCGCCGCCGTACAGGCCGCCGCTGAGCCGCCCGCGCCCGCGCAGCCGGTGGAGGAGCCCTCCGGGCACCGCACCCGCCGTCGTGCCGTGCGGCCGTCCACCGCGATCTTCCAGGCCCCGGTGTTCGAGGAGCCCGCCGAGATCGTCGTCGCGGCGCGCCCCGCCGCCCCGGTCGCCGCCTTCACGCCGCCCGCCGCCGTCACCCGTTCGGAGGAGCGCGCGGACGTCCGCGCCGAGGGTGACGAGCCGTTCGAGGAGCGCCGCCGCACCCGTCGCCGCGCCACCGCGCCGGTCGCCGCGCCCACCGCCCCGGCCGAGCCGGTCGAGGCCGAGGCCGAGGCCGTCGAGGAGGCGCCCGCGCGCCGGGTCCGCCGCAGCTCCGCGCCCGCCGCCCCGACCGCGCCCGCCGTCTTCCAGCTGTCCTCCGGCCGTACCCCGCTCGGCGCCGAGCCGCCGCGCCCGGTCGAGGCCCCGGCCCCGGTCGCGGCCGAGGAGCCCGCCGAGGAGGAGCCCACCGGCCGCCGCCGGAACCGCCGCCGCGCGGTCTCCGCCGTGCCCGCCTTCGAGGCCCCGGCCCCCCAGCCCGAGCTGGACGAGGAGGAGCCCGAGGAGGGCGACGAGGCCGAGGACCCGCAGGAGCCGCAGGACCGGCCGGAGTACCTCGGCGACCAGGACGGCCGTTCCTCGCGCCGCCGCCGTCGCGGTGGCCGTCGCCGCCGCCGGGGCGAGGGCGACGAGTTCGAGCCCGCCGCCGACGAGCAGCAGAACCCGGCCGGTGAGCCGCACGAGGACGTCCACGAGGACGAGGAGGACGAGAGTGACGAGCTCGGCGAGGCGCTGTCGGCGTCCAGCCGCCGCCGTCGGCGCCGTCGCCGTCGCAGCGGGGACTCCGCGGCCGAGGCCGAGACCGGTCTGGCCGCCGACGACCCGGAGCGCACCGTGGTCAAGGTCCGCGAGCCGCGTCGGCGCAGCGTCTCCGCCGCGGCCTCGGCGGACATCCCGTTCGACCCGGACGAGGTCCAGTCGATCAAGGGTTCGACCCGGCTCGAAGCCAAGAAGCAGCGCCGCCGCGAGGGCCGCGAGCAGGGCCGCCGCCGGGTGCCGATCATCACCGAGGCCGAGTTCCTGGCCCGCCGCGAGGCCGTCGAGCGGGTGATGGTGGTCCGCCAGTCGGGCGAGCGCACCCAGATCGGCGTCCTGGAGGACGGCGTGCTGGTCGAGCACTACGTCAACAAGGAGCAGGCCACCTCCTACGTCGGCAACGTGTACCTGGGCAAGGTGCAGAACGTGCTGCCGTCGATGGAGGCCGCCTTCATCGACATCGGCAAGGGCCGCAACGCGGTGCTCTACGCCGGTGAGGTCAACTTCCAGGCGCTCGGCGTCAAGGGCGGCCCGCGCCGGATCGAGTCGGTGCTCAAGTCCGGCTCCTCGGTGCTGGTCCAGGTCTCCAAGGACCCGATCGGCCACAAGGGCGCCCGGCTGACCAGCCAGATCTCGCTGCCCGGCCGCTACCTGGTGTACGTGCCCGAGGGCTCGATGACCGGTATCAGCCGCAAGCTGCCGGACACCGAGCGGGCCCGGCTGAAGAACATCCTCAAGAAGATCGTCCCCGACGACGCGGGCGTCATCGTCCGCACCGCCGCCGAGGGCGCCTCGGAGGAGGAGCTGACCCGCGACGTCCAGCGGCTACAGCAGCAGTGGGAGGACATCCAGAAGAAGGTCAGCAGCGGCAACGCGCCGACCCTGCTCTACGGCGAGCCGGACATGACCGTCCGGGTCGTCCGCGACATCTTCAACGAGGACTTCACCAAGGTCATCGTCTCCGGCGACACCGCCTGGGAGACCATCCACGAGTACGTCGCCGGGGTCGCCCCGGACCTGGTGCCCCGGCTCCAGCGGTGGACCTCCGAGGTGGACGTCTTCGCGACGTACCGCATCGACGAGCAGCTGATGAAGGCGCTGGACCGCAAGGTGTGGCTGCCCAGCGGTGGTTCGCTGGTGATCGACAAGACCGAGGCGATGATCGTCGTCGACGTCAACACCGGCAAGTTCACCGGCCAGGGCGGCAACCTGGAGGAGACGGTCACCCGCAACAACATCGAGGCGGCCGAGGAGATCGTCCGCCAGCTGCGGCTGCGCGACCTCGGCGGCATCATCGTGATCGACTTCATCGACATGGTGCTGGAGTCCAACCGCGACCTGGTGCTGCGGCGGCTGCTGGAGTGCCTGGGCCGGGACCGGACCAAGCACCAGGTGGCCGAGGTCACCTCGCTGGGCCTGGTGCAGATGACCCGCAAGCGGGTCGGCCAGGGGCTGTTGGAGTCCTTCTCCGAGACCTGCGTGCACTGCAACGGGCGCGGCGTCATCGTCCACATGGAGCAGGCCCCGCCGCCGCCGAAGGGTTTCTCCGGCCCGAAGCCGGAGGAGGCCGCGGCAGTCGGCAACGGCGGCAAGCGCCGTCGGCGCGGACGCGGCGGGGACGCTGCCGAGACGCCGGAGTTCGACCACGACCACGAGCACGACCACGACCACGAGCACGAGGCGGGCCTGGAGGGTCTGGCCGACGAGCTGGTGGCGCACGGGCTGACCAGCGAGGACGTCGACGACCTGGAGATCGTGGCCACCGAGCCCGAGCCGGTCGTGGCGGCCGCGGTGGTCGAGACCGTCGAGCCCCCGGCGCCGCTGGACGCGGCGGTGCAGGCCGAGGCCGAGGAACTGGCCGAGGCCATGATCGAGGCCTCCGCCCGCCCGGCGCGGACCCGCCGTCGCGCGGTCCGCAAGGCCACCTCCCCGGCCGGTCCTCCGGCCGCGCAGCCGGAGGCGGCGATCGTGGTCGTCCCGTTCCGCCCGGAGGACCCGGCGGACGAGGGCGCGGAGATCACCGAGTCGGCGCCGGTCGCCGAGCCGGTCGCCGTCGACGCGGAGCAGGTGGAGCAGGCAGAGCAGTCGCAGCAGCCGGAGCAGCCGGTGGCCGAGGCCACCGCGCCCGCCGAGGTGACGGAGGCCGCCGAGGCGGCGGAGGAGCCCGTCGCGCCGCGCAAGCGCGCCCCGCGCAAGGCCGCTGCCAAGAAGACGGCGGCCGAGGGCGCCCCGGCCAAGAAGGCCGCCGCCAAGAAGACGGCCGCCAAGAAGACCACGGCCAAGAAGACCGCCGCCAAGCGCACCACGAAGAAGGCCGCAGCCGGGGACGCCCCCGACGCGCCCGTGGCCGACTGACAGCGGTACCGCGCGCCGACGCTGCCCGCAGGTCCTCCCAGGACCGGCGGGCAGCGCCGTCCGCACCCCCTCCGGCCTGCACCGCTGTCCCCGCTGGGCCGGTTCGGTGCTGGTTTGACCCGGGGCCTCGCGGTCCGTAGCCTTGACCCTCGGCGTGCTTTGCATTCGGCAGTGTCACGCCCCGCTCCTGAGCACATCCCTCCCGAGCCTCGCGCCCGGGGGAGGCCCCTTGCCGTTTCGCGCGGGGAGGCTGGCGTCAGGGGCTCCGATCGAGTGGAAGTGGGTTCGCGGTGTACGCGATCGTGCGTAGCGGCGGTCGGCAGCACAAGGTTGCTGTCGGCGATGTTTTCGAGGCCGACAAGGTCGACGCCAAGGTTGGCGAGACGGTTGAGCTTGCGACGATCCTGATCGTCGACGGTGACGCGGTCACCAGCGACCCGTGGGTCCTGGCCGGTGTGAAGGTTCGCGCCGAGGTGGTCGACCACCACAAGGGCGAGAAGATCAACATCATGAAGTACAAGAACAAGACCGGTTACCGCAAGCGCATGGGCCACCGTCAGCGCCACACCGCGCTCCGCGTGACCAGCATCGACTCGTCGAAGTAAGGGGCAAGGGGAGATGGCTCACAAGAAGGGCGCAAGCTCTACCCGTAACGGTCGTGACTCCAACGCACAGCGCCTCGGCGTCAAGCGTTTCGGCGGCCAGCAGGTCAACGCCGGCGAGATCATCGTCCGCCAGCGCGGCACCCACTTCCACCCGGGTGCCGGTGTCGGTCGCGGCAGCGACGACACCCTGTTCGCGCTCAACGCCGGTGCGGTCGAGTTCGGTACTCGCCGTGGCCGCCGCGTCGTGAACGTCGTCCCGGTCGCGGCCTGATCCAGGCCGACCGCAGGACCGTTCAGCGTGTGACAACGTGACATCGAGGGTGGATCGGAACATTCCGGTCCACCCTCGGTGTTTTCGCAGGCAGAACACTGTCAAGGCAATCCACTCCCGATCGAGAGGCACCAACACCATGACCACCTTCGTGGACCGCGTCGAACTGCACGTCGCCGCGGGTAACGGGGGCCATGGCTGCGCCTCCGTGCACCGGGAGAAGTTCAAGCCGCTCGGCGGCCCCGACGGCGGCAACGGCGGCAGCGGCGGCGACGTCACCCTGGTCGTCGACCCGCAGGTCACCACGCTGCTCGACTACCACCACACGCCGCACCGCCGGGCCGGCAACGGCAAGCCCGGCGCGGGCGATCACCGCACCGGTGGCGAGGGCTTCGACCTGGTGCTGCCGGTCCCGGACGGCACCGTGGTGCTGGCCCAGGACGGCAGCGTGCTGGCCGACCTGGTCGGCAACGGCACCAGCTTCGTGGTCGCCGCCGGCGGCCGGGGCGGCCTCGGCAACTCCGCGCTGTCCTCGGCCCGCCGCAAGGCCCCCGGCTTCGCGCTGCTCGGCGAGCCCGGCGAGGCCCGCGACATCGTGCTGGAGCTCAAGTCCGTCGCCGACGTCGCGCTGGTCGGCTACCCCAGCGCGGGCAAGTCCTCGCTGATCTCAGTGCTCTCGGCGGCCAAGCCGAAGATCGCGGACTACCCGTTCACCACCCTGATCCCCAACCTGGGCGTGGTCACCGCCGGGGACACCGTCTACACCATCGCCGACGTCCCCGGGCTGATCCCCGGCGCCAGCCAGGGCAAGGGCCTCGGCCTGGAGTTCCTGCGCCACGTCGAGCGCTGCTCGGTGCTGGTGCACGTGCTGGACTGCGCCACGCTGGAGACCGACCGCGACCCGTTGTCCGACCTCGACATGATCGAGACCGAACTGTCCCTGTACGGCGGCCTGGAGGACCGGCCGCGACTGGTGGCCCTCAACAAGACCGACATCCCCGACGGCCAGGACCTCGCCGACATCACCCGCGCCTCGCTGGAGGAACGCGGCTACGAGGTCTACGACGTCTCCGCGACCGCCCGCAAGGGCCTGCGCGAGCTCAGCTTCGCGCTCGCCCGGATCGTCGCCGAGGCCCGCGCCGCCAAGCCGGTCGAGGAGGCCACCCGGGTGGTGCTGCGGCCCACCGCCGTGGACGACGCGGGCTTCAGCGTCAGCTACGACCCGGCCGAGGACCTGTACCGGATCGTCGGCAGCAAGCCCGAGCGCTGGATCAAGCAGACCGACTTCTCCAACGACGAGGCCGTGGGCTACCTGGCCGACCGGCTGGCCCGGCTCGGCGTCGAGGTGGAGCTGGCCAAGGCGGGCGCCAAGGAGGGCGACACCGTCGTCATCGGCGCCACGGAGAACGCCGTGGTCTTCGACTGGGAGCCGAGCATGGCCGCCGGCGCCGAGATGCTCGGCCGCCGCGGCGAGGACCACCGCTTCGAGAGCCCGCGCGACGCCGTCACCCGCCGCCGCCAGCGCGAGCTGGTCCGCGACGACGCGGCCACCGAGTACGCCCGATTCGACCCGATGCCGCGCCGCGAGATCGAACCCGACGAGGACTTCTGAACATGCGTCACCCGCTTCCCAAGGCCGAGCTGCACCTCCACATCGAGGGCACCCTCGAACCCGAGCTGGCCTTCGCGCTGGCCGAGCGCAACCGGATCGACCTGCCCTACGCCGGTCCTGACGAGCTGCGCGCGGCCTACGCGTTCACCGACCTGCAGTCCTTCCTCGACCTGTACTACCAGCTCACGGCGGTGCTGCTGACCGAGCAGGACTTCACCGACCTGGCCGACGGCTACCTGGCGCGGGCCGCCGAGCAGGGCGTCCGGCACGCCGAGATCTTCTTCGACCCGCAGGCCCACACCGGGCGCGGAGTCGACATCGGCACCGTCATCCGGGGCCTCGCCCGGTCGCTGGAGAGCAGCCGGGAGCGCTTCGGCGTCTCCACCCGGCTGATCCTCAGCTTCCTGCGCGACCTGCCCGCCGAGGACGCGCTGAAGACCCTCGCCGACGCCGGTCCCTACCTGGACAGCATCGCCGCCGTCGGCCTGGACTCGGCCGAGGTCGGCCACCCGCCGGCCAAGTTCGCCGAGGTCTACGCGGCGGCGCGGGCCGCCGGACTGCGGCTGGTCGCCCACGCGGGCGAGGAGGGCCCGCCGGAGTACATCACCGAGGCGCTGGACGTCCTCGGTGTGGAGCGGATCGACCACGGCATCCGCTGCATGGAGGACCCGGCACTGGTGGAGCGGCTGGTCGCGGAGCAGGTGCCGCTCACGGTCTGCCCGTTCTCCAACGTCCGGCTGCGCTGCGTGGACACGCTGGCGGACCACCCGCTGCCCGCGATGCTGGAGGCCGGGCTGCTGGTCACCGTCAACTCGGACGACCCGTCGTACTTCGGCGGCTATGTCGAGGACAACGTCCAGGGCCTGCGTGCCTCCCTCGGCCTGAGCGACGATCAACTGGCGCTGCTGGCCCGGAACTCCTTCCTGGCCTCCTTCGTCGACGACGCCCGCCGGGCCGAGCTGCTCGCCGAGCTGGACGCGGCCACCGGAGCCGTGCGGACGGCGTCCGCCAGCTGAAACCCCGGTGAAGCGGTCGGCCGGTTTCGCGTAGATTGCCGCTCGATCGACGGACCAACTCGAAGTGGGGAGCAATCCGGTGACAGGCACCCTGCGCGAGGACGTCCTCAGCGCGCGCCGCATCGTGGTCAAGGTGGGGTCCTCCTCGCTGACCACGGCCTCCGGCGGGCTCGACGCCGACCGCGTCGACGCGCTGGTGGACGTCCTGGCCGACCGCCGGGGCCGGGCGACCGAGGTGGTGCTGGTGTCCTCGGGCGCCATCGCCGCCGGCCTGGCCCCGCTCGGCCTGGACCGCAGGCCGAAGGACCTGGCCCGGCAGCAAGCGGCGGCCAGCGTCGGGCAGGGCCTGCTGATGGCCCGCTACACCGCCTCCTTCGCCCGCTACGGGCTGCGGGTCGGCCAGGTGCTGCTGACCGCCGAGGACGCCAGCCGCCGGGAGCACTACCGCAACGCCTTCCGCACCCTGGAGCAGCTGCTGGCGATGGGCGCGGTCCCGGTCGTCAACGAGAACGACACCGTCGCCACCGCCGAGATCAAGTTCGGTGACAACGACCGGCTCGCCGCGCTGGTCGCCCACCTGGTCCGGGCCGACCTGCTGGTCCTGCTCTCGGACGTCGACGGCCTGTACGACGGCGACCCGAGCAAGCCGGGCACCAGCCGGATCGACCAGGTGCACGGCCCGCAGGACCTGGAGGGCGTGGTCATCGGCAGCGCCGGCAAGGCCGGGGTCGGCACCGGCGGCATGGTCACCAAGGTCGAGGCGGCCCGGATCGCCACCGGCGCGGGCATCCCGGTGGTGCTCACCGCCGCCCGCCACGCCGCCGACGCGCTCGCCGGACGGGAGACCGGAACCCTGTTCCACCGCACCGGCCGACGTTCGGCCGACCGGCTGCTGTGGCTGGAGCACGCCAGCGCGCCACGTGGTGCGGTCCGCCTGGACGGGGGCGCGGTCCGGGCGGTGGTGGAGCGGCACAGTTCGCTGCTCGCGGCGGGGGTCACCGGAGTCGAAGGGGAGTTCGCCGCCGGTGATCCGGTGGACCTTCTTGATGAAAACGGCAACATCATCGCGCGTGGGCTGGTCAACTTTGATGTGCGAGAGCTTCCCCTGCTCCTGGGGCGGTCTTCGCGGGACCTGGCACGGGAGTTGGGCCCCGCGTATGAGCGTGAGGTGGTGCACCGAGACGACCTCGTCGTGCTGCCCTCCGCCCCGGGGACGGCCTGACCGGCGGCGACGGTGGAGCGGGGGGTCGATCGGGCAGCGGAGAACATCACCGACAGGAGGCCGCCGATGGGGCGCAGGCGCCAGGGTGTGCGACCCGTGGGGGCAGCGGATCCGGTACTCACCAGTATCGACGGGGGCGCGTCGGGCAGCGCGTCCGCCGTCGGCGCACCACAACCCGCCCCCGGCGGGCAGGCCGCCGACGGGCGGACCTCCGGCCAACGCGGCGTGACCAGGCTGCCCCGGGACGACGCGGCCGACCGGGCCCGGCTGTGGCACGTGGTGCTCAGCGTGGCCGGGGCGCCGGTGCCGCTGCCCGAGCTCAAGCGCGGGCTGGAGCAGCTGGCGCACGACCACACCCCCTTCCTGACCGCGCGCTACGCCACCGACCACGGTGAGATCCGCTACTGGGAGCAGGCCGAGGACCTGCACGACGCCGCCGCGATGGCGCTGCGGCTCTGGGGCGAGCACAAGGCCAGCGCCAAGCTGCCGCCCTGGGAGATCGTCGGCCTGGAGGTGGTGGACCGGACGACCTACCACAAGCGGATCGCCGAGGGCTACGGCGAGTCGCCCGCCTTCGTCGGCGGCGTGCACCCCTTCTGACCCTTGGTTCTGAGACGGTCGGCAGGGTGTCGGTCCGGCCGACTAGGCTTTGCCGCATGAGCAGCTCTCCCGACCCCGCCACCCTGTCGAGCAGCACTCCGCAGGCCGTGCCAGCGCCGCCGCAGTCGCCGGTGCTGCTGGCCGCGCGCCGGGCCAGGGCCGCCGCCGCCGAGCTCGCGCCGCTGCCGCGCGCCTCGAAGGACGCTGCGCTGCTCGCCATCGCCGACGCCCTGGTCGCCCGTACCGAGGAGATCGTCGCGGCCAACGCCGAGGACGTCGCCCGGGCGGAGGCCGCGGGCACCAGCCCGTCCGTGGTGGACCGGCTGACGCTGAACCGGGAGCGGGTCGCCGCCATCGCCGCCGACGTGCGGCATGTCGCCGGGCTGCCCGACCCGGTCGGCGAGCTGGTCCGGGGCTCGACCCTGCCGAACGGCCTCGACCTGCGCCAGGTACGGGTGCCGCTGGGCGTGGTCGGCATCATCTACGAGGCCCGCCCCAACGTCACCGTGGACGCCGCCGCGCTCTGCCTGAAGTCCGGCAACGCGGTGCTGCTGCGCGGCTCCTCCTCGGCCTACGCCTCCAACCGGAAGCTGGTCGAGGTCCTGCGCGACGCCATCAGCGGGGGCTCGGACCAGGGCGGTGGCGGACGGGCGGGGGCGACGCTGCCCGCCGACGCCGTGCAGCTGGTGCCGGGGGAGAGCCGGGAGTCGGTGCAGGAGCTGATGCGGGCGCGCGGCCTGGTGGACGTGCTGATCCCGCGCGGCGGCGCGTCGCTGATCCGCACCGTGGTCGAGCAGTCCACCGTCCCGGTGATCGAGACCGGCACCGGCAACTGCCACGTCTACGTCGACGCGGTGGCCGACGTGGCGATGGCGGTGGAGATCCTGATCAACTCCAAGGCCTCCCGTCCGAGCGTGTGCAACTCGGCGGAGACGCTGCTGGTGCACCAGGACATCGCCGAGGCCTTCCTGCCCGCGGCGCTGGCGGCGCTGGCCGAGGCGGGGGTGACCGTCCACGCCGACGAGCGGGTGCTCCGCTGCGCCGAAGCCAACGGCTCCAAGGCGGTGCTGGTGCCGGTGACGGCGGAGGACTGGGAGACCGAGTACCTCTCCTACGACATCGCCGCTGGGGTGGTGGACTCGCTGGACGACGCCGTGGCGCACATCCGGCGCTGGTCCTCCGGCCACACCGAGGCGATCGTCACCGGTTCGCAGTCGGCCGCGCGCCGGTTCACTCAGTTGGTGGACTCGGCCGCGGTCGCCGTCAACGCCTCCACCCGGTTCACCGACGGCGGCCAGTTCGGCTTCGGCGCGGAGATCGGCATCTCCACCCAGAAGCTGCACGCCCGTGGCCCGATGGGCCTGCCGGAGCTGACCTCGACCAAGTACGTGGTCATCGGTGACGGCCACGTGCGGGGCTGATCCCGGGGGCGGCTACGTGGAGCCACAGACAAAGCGGCGGTGCGGCATTACGCTGCTTCTATACCCGAGGCAGCTTTGCCGAGAGAAGCGGGGGCTCCGTGTATTCCGAAGGCTATGACGCCGGCAGTGCCAATCACGGTGGCGGGGCGGATGACGAGTTCGCGACACTGGTGCTGGACGAGCGCTTCGTCCGCGCCGCGCTGATCCATGAACCCTCCGCGCGGGAGCGGCAGGCGGCGCTGCCCCATGGGGGCGGTTTCGGCAGCGCCTACCCGCGCAAGTCGGTGCGCTCGCGGTGGTGGGTCTCCCCGGCCCGGGGGCGGCACCAGGCGCTGCCCGGCCGCTGGCAGCGGGCGGTGGCGCAGTTGATGCTGGTGGTGCTGGGTGTGCTGGCGATCCTGGTGGCCGTGGCCGCGGTCAGCCGGGGCACCGGTACGGCGCAGAAGCCCGCCCAGGCGCCCACCGCGACGGCGGCACCGGTCCACACCTGACGGTTTGTGATTTGTAGGGTTTTGTCCGGTTTGCGACTCATCTGCTGACTAACTGTCATCGTCGGGTCGCAGATTTCCGGTCCGGCTGTGTGACCAAGGTCAAATCCACAGCAGAACTTGACCCCTGGGGCTCCGCACTCTCGCCATGGCGACTTACCCTTGGAGCATGGGTGGCCGGGAAGAGCCCCCTCCGGGTACGCCCGAGGGCGGTTCCGGGGGAGACGATGATTTCCGACCTGTCGTATTCGACGAGTCGTTCATTCGTGCTGCCCGGATACAGGAGTTCTCCGCCCGGGAGCGGATGTCCGCCGGAAGCCCGCCGATCCGGCGGCGCGGCTCGCGGTCCGGGACCGGCGGGGGCCTGCCGCGCCAGGCGCTGGCGCTGATGCTGCTGGTGTCGCTGGCTTTCGCGGCGGCCGTCTACATGGGCTCCAGGCACCCCTACACCGACTCCACCGCCAGCCCGGCGCAGCTCAGCATGATGGTCGTCCCGCTGCAACCGGGCGCGGGCGGCATCCCCACCGGCGCGCGGGTCCCCACCGGCACCGCCGCCCCGACCGCCTCCGCCTCGGGCTCGGCCGCCGCGTCGGCCTCCGCCTCCGCCTCGGCCTCCGCCGCCGCGCAGGACCCGGGCCCCTACGCCGGGACCGCGGTCGAGGACTACGCGATCGGCGGCGCCGGGATCCTGCTGCCGTTCCCGCATCACACCTCCGACTTCAGCAGCGACCAGGTGCTGCGGGCGCTGAAGATCGTCTACAACTACCTGGACGCGTCCTCGCTGGACCCGCAGGTGCTCAGCAGTGCCAAGGGCAGCACCGGGGTGATCAGGCAGATGCTCGCGCCCGGCCAGCGCGCGCAGTTCGACCAGAGCCTGTCGCAGCCGCGCGACGACCAGCAGCACGACGCGACCGGCTGGCTGGTCCGGTTCGACCCGTCCAAGGTCCGGCTGGTCGAGCCGGAGGGGATCCGGGTGAGCGGCAAGCTCCACGTCGAGCAGCTGAACTCGGGGACGCTGGAGATCACCAGTGACTTCACCTTCGTCTACGCGCTGAGCCCGGCCCCCGCCGCCTCGTCGGCCACACCGTCGCCGTCGCCCACGGTCTCGCCCGCCGCGAGCCCGTCCGCGAGCCTCTCCGCGGGCTCCGCCACCGGCCCCGCCGCGGGCTCCGGCGCCTCGGCGAACCCGAGTGCCGCCGCGACCGAGCAGCCGCCGATCGTGCTCTACACCGTCCGCCGGGCGATCACCTACTGGTTCACCGCCGACGACCTGAACGCCTACCAGACCGAGCTGGTCGAGTCGGTGGTCCAGGCCGGGCCGACCTCCTGTGACGCGGACAACAGCGCCTACCTCCAGCCGCTGTTCCCGACCGCGTCGGCCACTCCGGCCGCCCCGGTGTCGGGCAAGCGCCCCGGCGCCGCCACCGCGAAGGCCACCGCCGCGCCGGAGGCCGCGCCCACGCCCGGCCCCAGCGTCGACCCCTTCGACCAGAACCGCCCGGCCTGGGACGTCTGCGGCGTGCTGTCCGGACCGACGCTCCAGCACGACCTGCCCCAGGCCGGAACGGGCTGAGCCGCCCCGGCCCGGAGCCCCCGCCGAACGGTCAGCCCTCGCTGGGCGCGGCGCCCGGCGCGGAGTCCTGCGGGCCCTCGCCCGCCGGGCCCTCCTCCGAGCCGTTGCCGGAACCGGCTCCGGACCCGGCTCCGGACCCGGACCGGTTGCCCGCGAAGACGTCCCGCAGCTTGCCGCCGAAGTCGCCCGCGCCGCCCGCGACGTCCCGGATCAGGCCCATCAGCGGGTCCCTGGTGTCCTTGAAGGACTGCGCGTAGGAGTCCGCCGCCGCCTTCACCTGGTCGGTGACCGAGGCGTCCGCGTCGGTGTCCCGGCGCGGGTAGGCACCGGCCATGATCGAGCTGTACTCCTCGCCCTCCGACCACTGCTTGATCTGGCGCACCCGCACTGCCACGAACGGGTGGGTCTGCGGCAGCACCTGGAGCAGCTTTATCACGCTGTCCCGGAGGTCCCCGGCCCGGTCGTACTCCTCCGCCTGCTCCAGCATCGCGTCGGTGTTCATCTCGTGCAGGTGGTGGCCGCCCGCCAGCTTCATCAGGCCGCGCATCGAGGCCTGCGGGTCCTGGCCGACCAGCAGCCCGGCCCGGTCGCAGGAGATCTCCGCCTTGCGGAACCACTCCTTGAGCGCGGTGATGACGGCCATGATGGCGATGTTGCCGAGCGGCACCCAGGCGATCTTGGAGGCGATGTTGGTGAGGATCAGCAGCATCGTCCGGTAGAGGGCGTGGCCGGACATGGCGTGGGCCACCTCGTGGCCGATGACCGCGCGCATCTCCTCCTCGTCGAGGAGTTCGACCAGCGAGGTGGTGACCACGATCACCGGCGCGTCCATGCCGATACACATGGCGTTCGGCACCGGGTCCTGGGTGACGTACAGCGGCGGGACCTTCTCCAGGTCCAGGATGTACGCGGCGTCCCGGACCATGTCGTGCAGGTGGGAGAACTGCCGCTCGGAGGCGCGCACCGCCGAGGCCAGGAACATCAGCCGCACCGCGCGCTCGGAGACCATGCCGCCGAGCTTCTTCAGGATCTCGTCGAAGCCGCTCAGCTTGCGCAGCGCCACCAGCGCGGAGCGGTCGGCGGGGTGCTCCCACGCCCGGGTGGAAATGCCGGGGAACCGCTTGCGGTTGCGGCTCGGTACGCTGCTCTCACTGGCTTGGGTCATGTGACTGCGTCCTCCCGATCAGTGGCGGCCCTCCGGTGCGTGCGCCCGGCCCCCGCCGTACCTTTTCCCTGCCACTCGTCCCCTGGACGCTCACAGTACGCCCGACCCCTGTCAGGCCACCGCGATCCCGGCGAAAGATCACCGTGCCCGGCGGTCTAACCTGAGCTGTACCGGTCGCACCCCACAAGGAGCCACACCACATGCGCACCACTACCGCCCTGAACCAGCTGGCCGCCATCTCCGACGGCTCGGGCCCGGGCATGTTCCTGCGCACCATCGTCATCGTCTCGGTCGTGGGTGTCGTCCTCATGGCCTTCTTCCTGCTGCGCGGCTACCGGGACTGACCGCGCCGCCCGGACCAGCCTTCGGGCACACGTCGTGTCAGACGTGTGGAGCCGCCGTGCGGTTGCGCGACGGCTGCCCGTAGCATGGGCGGGATAAGACCGGCATCCACCTGCCTCCGAAGCCCTCCGAGCCAGAAGGTCCCCCACGATGAGCCATCCTGCGGTCGCCCCTGTCCTTTCCCTGCTCGCGGACGGCAGCGACAGCCACGCCAGCCTGAACCCGATCGTCACCGGCGGCGGCGCGTTCTGCGTCTTCCTCATCCTGCTGTTCGCGGTGACCCGCTTCAACAAGGACCGCTGACCCGGGTGGCGCCCCGGCCGTGCCGAGCGACCCGGTACGGCCGGGCGTTCGATTCCCCTGCGGATCACGTACAGTGACGGGTCATGGGAGAGCAGGCTGAATCCGCGGACGTGCCCGTGAAGAAGCGCCTCGGCGTCATGGGTGGAACGTTCGATCCGATCCACCATGGCCACCTGGTCGCCGCCAGCGAGGTGGTGAGCCAGTTCCACCTGGACGAAGTCGTCTTCGTCCCGACCGGCACGCCCTGGCAGAAGGACGGCCGCCCGGTGTCGGCCGCCGAGGACCGCTACCTGATGACGGTCGTCGCGACCATGTCCAACCCGCAGTTCTCGGTCAGCCGCATCGACATCGACCGCGAGGGCCCGACCTACACCACGGACACCCTGCGGGAGCTGCGCGCGCTGCACGCCGACGCCGACCTCTTCTTCATCACCGGCGCCGACGCCCTGTCGCAGATCTTCTCCTGGCGGAACGCCGAGGAACTGTTCGACCTCGCCCACTTCATCGGAGTGACCCGTCCAGGGCACACTTTGACGGACCCCGGTCTGCCCGCCGGCGGCGTGTCCCTGGTCGAGGTGCCCGCGCTGGCCATCTCCTCCACCGACTGCCGCGAGCGCGTCGCCCGGGACGAGCCGATCTGGTACCTGGTACCGGACGAGGTGGTGCGCTACATCGACA
This sequence comes from Streptacidiphilus sp. P02-A3a, assembly GCF_014084105.1. Taxonomy (GTDB): domain Bacteria; phylum Actinomycetota; class Actinomycetes; order Streptomycetales; family Streptomycetaceae; genus Streptacidiphilus. The sequence goes on from NZ_CP048289.1 coordinate 1,739,829, forward strand.
AGCGCAAGCTCTACCGAGGTCTCGACGGGTGACCCGCGCGGCCAGCACATGTACGGCGACTGAGCAGGGAATAGGGGCGGCGTGACCGACAACGACGGGCAGCAGTACCCGCCGGCGGAGCCGGCGCCCGAGTACTGGCAGCAGTACCCGCCGCAGGAACCCGGATACGAGACGTACCCGCGGACCCCCTACGCCCAGCCGGACCAGCCGGACTACCCGCAGCAGCCGGACTACCAGCAGCAGCCCGGGTACCCGCAGCAGCCCCCGGCCGCGCCCGGCGGCTACGGCTACCAGCAGCAGCAGTACGCCGAGCCCGGGTACGGCGGCTACGAGTACGGCGACTACCCGTACCAGCCGCAGGCCGAGCCGCCGCCGGTGGCGCCGCCGCCGCAGGCCCGGCCCGGCTACGCCGACCCGTACCGCACCGGCGGCTACGACACCGGCCAGTACCCGGCCGCGCCGCAGGCCCCCGGCCGGTACACGGCCGACCAGTACACGGTCACCCAGCCCGCCGCCGCGCCGCCGCCCCGGCCGGTCCCGCCGCAGCGGCAGCGGCCCGCCGCGGCCCCCGGCGGTGCCCCCGGTGCCCCCGGTGCCCCCGTGGCCCCCGGGGACGACGGCTACCGGGAGGAGGAGTTCGCCTTCGTCGAGGACGCCGAGGAGTCCGCCGACGTCATCGACTGGATGAAGTTCAGCGAGACCCGGGGCGAGCGCCGCGACGAGCGCCGCCGCCGGCTGCGCGGCCGGGCACTGGTCCTCGGCGTGGTGCTGCTGCTGGTCGCCGTCGGCGGCGTCGGCTACCTGTGGGCCGACGGCAAGCTCTTCGGCTCCGGCCACGCGGTCGCGGCGGCCACCGGCCGCGAGGAGATCGCGGTGCACCTGCACGACTCCGCCGACCACGTGTACACCGCCCTGCTGGTCTCCGACGCGGGCACGCACAAGGGCTCGACGCTGCTGGTCCCGGGCACGCTGGTGATCCCGCCGGACGGCGGCGGCGCCATGGTGCAGCTCGCCGGCAGCGTCGACACCCAGGGCAACTCGGCGATCCGGACCGGCCTGAACACCGTGCTGGGCAGCGACATCAGCGCCAGCTGGGGCCTGTACACCTCGTTCCTGCAGGTGTTGGTGGACCGGCTGAACGGGATCACCCTCGACTCCAACACCACCATCAGCCAGGGCGGCAAGGTGGTCGTCAGCCCGGGCACGGCCACCCTGAACGGCGCCGCCGCCATCGCCTACGCCACCTATCAGGCCAAGGGCGAGGGCGCGGGCGCGCAGCTGGCCCGCTACGGCCAGGTGCTGGAGGCGCTGATCAAGGCCATGCCGCAGGACCCGACCTCGGCCGCCGCCGACATCACCGCGATGGGCGAGGTCGCCGACCCCTCGCTGCCCGACGCCACCCTCGGCGCGCTGCTGGCCACCCTCTCCACCGACGCCAACGCCGGGCACTTCCAGACGGTGACCCTGCCGGTGCAGGCCGACGGCTCACCCGGCGCGGGCGCCGGGACCGTCGTCCAGCAGCTGCTCGGCGGCAACGTCTCCAGCGGCAGCGGCACCGCCGTCGCCGCCCGGGTGTCCGTGGTCAACGCCACCGGCGTGGCCAACGACGCCAACCTGGCCGCCGCCGCCATCACCAACAACGGCTACACCTGGGTCCCCGGCCAGGCCACCGCCCCGGTCCAGGCCGCCTCGACCATCACCTACACCGACCCGGCCCGCGCCAACGACGCCCAGCAGCTCGCCGAGGACCTCAATCTGCCGACGAGCGCCGTGAGGAAGGTCACCACCCCGCAGTCGGTGGACCTGCTGGTCACCCTCGGCAAGGACTACCACCAGGACTGACCCGGCCCCGCCCCCGCCGCCGACGGCCCGCGCCCGGAAAAGGGCAGCGCGGGCCGTCTGCCGTTCATGAGATCCTGGAGGGTACCCGCGTCCCCGAACCGAGAGCACCCCGTGACTGCAACCGACCGTGCCGTCGAACTCGTCAACACCGCCGCCCAGGCGGCCGCCGACAAGCTCGCCCACAACATCATCGCCTTCGACGTGAGCGATGTCCTCGCCATTACCGACGCCTTCCTGGTCGCCTCGGCCCCCAACGACCGCCAGGTCAAGGCCATCGCCGACGGCATCGAGGAGGCGCTGCGCGAGCAGCTCGACGCCAAGCCGGTGCGCCGCGAGGGCGAGCGCGAGGGCCGCTGGATCCTGCTCGACTTCCTGGACATCGTCGTCCACGTGCAGCACTCCGAGGAGCGCTCCTACTACGGCCTGGAGCGGCTGTGGAAGGACTGCCCGGAGATCGCCCTGCCCGAGGACGCGATCGCCACCCGCAACCGCCCCGACGACGAGGGCTTCGTCCGGGCGCCGAACGAGTTCGACCATGTGGAGGCCGTGCTCGCGGCCGAGGCAGATCGGAGCCGACGCTGAACGGGGGGCAGCGCGGTCGGCGGATCGTCTTCTGGCGGCACGGCCAGACCGCATGGAACCTGGAGGGCCGCTTCCAGGGCAGCACCGACGTACCGCTCACCGAGACCGGCTTCGCGCAGGCCAGGCGTGCCGCCCGGCTGCTGGCCGCGCTGCGCCCGGACGCGGTGATCTCCTCCGACCTCCAGCGGACGGCCGACACCGCCGCCGCGCTGGCGGCGGTCACCGGCCTGGAGGTCACCCATGACGCCGGGCTGCGGGAGACCTACGCGGGCGTCTGGCAGGGCCTGACCAACGCCGAGATCCAGCAGCGCTACGGCGAGGAGTACCGGCTGTGGCGGCTCGGCGAGCCGGTCCGCCGGGGCGGCGGCGAACTCAACACCGAGGTCGCCGACCGCGCCGTGCCGGTGATCCTGGACGCGGTGAAGTCGCTGCCCACCAGCGGCACGGTGGTGGTGGTCAGCCACGGCGGCACGATCCGGATGGCCATCGGCCGGCTGCTCGGCCTCGACCCGTACCACTGGGAGGCTCTGGCGGGCCTCAGCAACTGCTGCTGGTCGGTCCTGGGCGAGGGCGCCCGCGGCTGGCGGCTCCAGGAGCACAACGCGGGCTCGCTGCCCGAGCCGGTGATGGGCGACGACACCTGACCGGTGCCGAGGCCGGGACCGGGGCGGGGACCACGGCGGGGAAGGGGCCGGATTTCGCAGTTCGGCCCCCCTGCCGCTAAAGTCTTCCTCGTTCGCACAACAGCTTTTCCGGTTGGCGCGCGACATTGGGGCTGTAGCTCAGTTGGTAGAGCGCTTGCATGGCATGCAAGAGGTCCGGGGTTCAATTCCCCGTAGCTCCACGCAGTAACGCAGTGACTGAGTAACGCAGTGAACAAGCAGGGCAGCACGGGGCTGTAGCTCAGTTGGTAGAGCGCTTGCATGGCATGCAAGAGGTCCGGGGTTCAATTCCCCGTAGCTCCACCCCGTCGAGATCCCGTCCGATCCAGGTGATCGGGCGGGATCTCTTTTTCTGTCCCGGTGAGCAGCCCGTCGTGGTCAGTGGGTGTGGGTGACCGCGGGCAGGCCGGGGTGGGCCAGCAGCCAGTCCATCCGCTGCCGACTCTCCTCGTCCTTGGGCGTGTACACCACCAGCCGGGCCTCCGGCATGCCCATCGCGCTGAGGTTGGTCATGGCCATCCGCACCTCGCCCACCGCCGCGTGCCGGAACACCTTCAGCAGGGTCGAGTGCGCCGCCACGTCCCGCTGCTCCCAGAGCCGGGCGAAGTCCGGGCTGGCCTCGCGCAGGTCGCGGATGAAGTCCTCCCAGTACGGCTCGCCGACGTGCCGCCCGTACCCGGAGCGCAGCAGGGCGACCATCCGGGGCAGCTCCTCGGCGCGGTTCACGAACGCGTTGCAGCACTCCGGGACGGTGGCGCTGCACCACAGCGAGTTGCGCCGCCCGTGCTTCGACAGCGTCGCCCCCGGGAACAGCGCCTCGTAGGCGGAGTTCCAGCGCAGGATGTCGAAGCGGTGGTTGGACAGCGCCGCCGGGTACGGGTTCAGCGCGTTCAGGATCAGCTGCACCTCGGGGGCGATCGGGCAGCTGTCCGGCGGCGGCGTGGCCACCGCCCGCAGCCCCGCCAGCTGGTACAGGTGGGCCTGCTCGGCGCCGTCCAGCCGCAGCGTGCGGGCGATGGCGCCGAGCACCTGCTCGCTGGCGTTGATCGGGCGCCCCTGCTCCAGCCAGGTGTACCAGGTGACGCCGACCCCGGCGAGCTGCGCCACCTCCTCCCGGCGCAGGCCCGGGGTGCGGCGGCGCAGGCCGGGCGCCATGCCGACGTCCTCCGGGGTCACCCGGGCGCGGCGGGTCCGCAGGAAGGCCGCCAGCTCGGTCCGCCGGGGCGCGGCGGCGCTGCGGCCGGGCAGCGCCTCGGTCACCGGGACGGTCGGGGGCAGGTCCGTCACGCTCATAGAGCCATCGTGCCGTAGATCGGGGCACCCTGACAGGTACTCCCAGTACCAGCATCAGCAGGCTCTAACTACCTGTACTCCGGCTCGGCCAAGCTGGACGCATGAACGAGACCACTGTCGAAACGTCCGCAACTCCCGTCACTGACAAGCCAGTTCGTGAAGAAGTCAGCGGTGCCGCGCCGCCGGGGCGACCGGGCCTGATCCTGGGACTGGTACTCGGCGGGCAGTTCATGGCGCTGCTCGACCTGACCATCGTCAACGTCGCCATCCCCTCGATGCAGCACGACCTCGGCGCCTCCGGGGCGGCCATGCAGCTGGTGGTGGCCGGTTACAGCATCGCCTACGCGGTGCTCCTGATCACCGGTGCGCGGCTGGGGGAGCGGCTGGGCTACGGCAGGGTCTTCGAGAGCGGCCTGGCCCTGTTCACGGTGTTCTCGCTGGCCTGCGGGCTGGCGCCGGACACCGGGGCGCTGATCGGGTTCCGGGTGGCCCAGGGCGTCGGCGCGGCGCTGATGGTGCCGCAGGTGATGAGCCTGATCCAGCGGACCTTCACCGGCCCCTCCCGGGTCCGCGCGCTCAGCGTGTACACGGCGGTGCTGGCCACCGGCGGCCTGGCCGGGCAGGTCCTGGGCGGCGCCCTGGTCAGCGCGGACCTCTTCGGCTCCGCCTGGCGCCCGGTCTTCCTGGTGAACGTGCCGATCGGGCTGGCGCTGCTGGTCGCCGCGCGCAAGCTGCTGCCGGCCTACCCCGGGAACCCCGGGCGCAGCCTGGACCTGACCGGACTGCTGCTGCTGGCCGGGGCCATCGGGCTGCTGGTGGTGCCGCTGGTGCTGGGCCACCAGGAGAACTGGCCGGTCTGGGGCTGGGTGATGCTCGGTGCGAGCGTGCTGCTGTTCGCGGTCTTCGCGGTGGTCGAGCACCGGCTGGCGGAGCGCGGCGGGCACCCGCTGATCCACCGCCGGGTGCTGCGTTCCCCGGGGATGCTGCCGTCGGCGGCGGCGATCTTCCTGGTGATGATGGCCGTCAGCGGCTTCAGCTTCTCGATGACCCTGCACCTGCAGAACGGCCTGGGCAGCGGCCCGCTGCGGGCCGGGCTGTCCATCGCCCCGATGATGGTCGGCTTCGGCCTGGCCGGGATGTACTGGGGGCGGCTGCCGCAGCGGCTGCACCGCCCGCTGCCCGCCGCCGCGCTGATCGTGGCCGCCGCCGGGTTCGCCGGGCTCGGCCTGTGGCTGCGCTCCGGGGCCCCGCTGAACGCCGGGCAGGAGGCCCTGTTCCTGCTGGTCGGCCTAGCCGGGGGCTGCTCCTACAGCCCGCTGTTCTCCCGCGCCCTGGGCCGGGTCGATCCGGCCCAGGCGGCGGACGCCAGCGGGGTGCTCACCACCGTGCTCCAGCTGAGCCAGGTGGTCGGCGTGGCCACCGTCGGCTCGGTCTTCCTCAGCGAGGTCTCCTACCCGGCCTCGCACGCGGCCTCCGGACACGCCCTGTCCGTGGTCATGCTGCTCGGCGGCTTCCTGTTCCTGTGCGCCTCCGGCTTCGCCCACCGCACCCGGCTGGTGCTGCCGCGAGGCTAGACCGACCGTCCGACCGCTCGTCGCGCCCGGATCCCCGCAGGTCGCGGGCGCGACAATGGATTGGTGGGCACCGCCGCCGACCGTGTAGAGTTGCTCTAGCCGCTGCGGGGGACCGCAGCAGGGCGACTGGGGCTGTAGCTCAGTTGGTAGAGCGCTTGCATGGCATGCAAGAGGTCCGGGGTTCAATTCCCCGTAGCTCCACCCAGTGGAAATCCCGTCCGATCCTGGTGATCGGGCGGGATTTCTCGTTTCCACCCCCGGGACGCATCCTCGGACGCCTCCCCGGATGCACATCGGCGGGCGTTCGACGACGGTACGCGCCGGAATCCCGGGCCGTGCACCCTAACTGATGAATAATCAGCCCATAGCACCGGCGATCGGCCGTGCCAGGCGGGACACCTCCGCCGGGACTGCGCACCCTTCAGCTATACGCGCTGCTCTCAGAGAGGTGTCCCCCATGCGTCGCAGCTGGTCACGGTCCAGAGCCGGTACCGCAGCCCTCCTGACCATCCCCCTGCTGCTCGCCGGAGGCCTCGGCACCGGCCCCGCGCGCGCCGACGGCCGGTCCGCGGCGCAGCCCGCCCGGGTGCCGCTGCCCGACACCGTCCCCGGGTGGACGGCGCAGGCCGCCGACCAGGGGCTGGCGGCCACCTCCGCGGCGGTCACCGCCCGGGTGTACCTGGCCGGGCAGGACCCGGCGGGCCTGGCCGCGCTGGCGCGGGCGGTGTCCGACCCGGCCTCGCCCAGCTACGGGCGCTTCCTCAGCCCGGCCGAGACCGCCCGCCGGTTCGGGGCCGGCGCCGGGCAGGTCGCCGCCGTCCGCGCCTGGCTGACCGCCTCCGGATTCACCGTGTCCGAGGCCAACCAGCACTACCTCGCGGTCCGGGGCAACGCCGCGGCCGTCCAGCGGGCCTTCGCCACCCGGCTGCACACCTACCGCAAGGACGGCCGCACCTACACCGCCCCCGCCGCGGCGGCCACTGCCCCGGCCGGGGTCGCCGCCGCCGTGCTCGCGGTCACCGGCCTGGACACCGCCCCGCACCGGGCCGTGCACGGCAGCCGCCGGGCCGTGCGGGGCGCCCGCCGGGACATCCTGCCCGCCCCCAGCGCCGCCTACGTCAACTCCGGACCGTTCTCCCGCTACTTCGGCGCCGCCCCGGCCACCGGCCTGCCCCAGGCGTACGGCCACACCCAGGCGTACGTGGTCAAGGGCTTCGACGGCACCCAGCTGCGCCGGGCCTACGGCGCGGACGGCACCGGGCTCACCGGCAAGGGCGTCACGGTGGCGGTGGTCGACGCCTACGACTCGCCCACGCTCGGCTCCGACATCGCCCGCTACGCCGCCGCCCACGGCGACTCCCCTTACCGCCAGGGCCAGTTGACCCGGGTCGACCCGGCCGGGTGGACGGACACGATCGCGCCCAGCGACGCCTTCCCCGGCGGCTGCGGCGCGGCCGGGTGGTACGGCGAGCAGAGCCTGGACATCGAGGCGGTGCACGGGGTCGCCCCCGACGCCGACATCGTCTACGTGGGCGGGGCCTCCTGCCAGGACTCCGACCTGACCGACGCCCTGGACCGGGTGGTGGACAAGCGGCTCGCCACCATCGTCAGCGACTCCTGGAGCGACCTGGAGACCGCCACCGACTCCTCCATCGACGCGGTCTACGACCGGACGTTCATGCGCGGCGCGGTGGAGGGCATCGGCTTCTACTTCTCCAGCGGCGACGACGGCGACGAGGCGTCCGCGTCCGGCGGCAAGACCGTCGGCTCGCCGGTGTCGCTGCCCTGGGTCACCGGCGTCGGCGGCACCTCGCTGGCGGTGGACCGCAAGGGCGGCTACAGCTTCGAGACCGGCTGGGGCACCACCAGCGCCCCGCTCAGCCGGGACGGCGAGAGCTGGGTCGGGCTGCCGGGGAGCTTCCTCGGCGGCGCGGGCGGCGGTACCAGCACCCGGGTGCCGGAGCCGTTCTACCAGTACCCGGTGGTGCCCTCGGCGCTGACCGGGGCCAACGGCGGACGCAACCGGGTGGTGCCGGACGTCGCGGCGGTCGCCGACAGCGGCACCGGCTTCCTGGTCGGCCAGACCCAGACCTGGCCCGACGGCAGCGTCCGCTACGGGGAGTACCGGGTCGGCGGGACCAGCGTCGCCTGCCCGGTGTTCGCCGGTGTCCAGGCGCTGGCCGAACAGGCCCAGGGCAGCCCGCTCGGCTTCGCCGACCCGGAGATCTACGAGCGCTACAACACCCCCGCCTTCCACGACGTGACCGACGCCCCGCTGGCCGCGCGGACCACGTTGGCGCAGGTCAGGGTGGACTACCACGACGGCGTGGACGACACCTACGGACAGGACGTCAGCCTGCGGACCATGGGCCACGACTCCTCGCTGCACGCGGTCAAGGGCTATGACGACGTCACCGGTGTCGGCTCGCCCGCCCCGGGTTACCTGGCCTCCTTCGGCAAGGGCTTCCACGGCTTCCCGACCACGGCCCGGCCGCACCGGTAGCCGCCGCCCACCCGACCGTCCCGCTCTCGACCACGATCACGACCACGACCACGACCACGACCACGACCGCCGCGGCGCCCGCCCGGCGGTCGTGGTCTGTCCCGTTCCAGAACACTTTGTTGCGATCAGGTGACGTAAACATCACGGGTGCCCAGAATATGAGCGCATATCAGACCTGACAAAGACGGGCATTAGCTGTCATTTCTCACTCTTAAAAGGACATTAAATACCCCGAACTGCCTGACGGTGCAGTCATATCTTCACTTGACTTCCACAACCCCCTCACGCGAGCCTTACCACCGCTGAGCATCGTCTGACGGCTGATTTTCCGTCAGAGACAGGCAGGGCTGCGGGGTCTCCGCATGCGGCCGGCCAGCCAGAACGCCACGTCGAACCCGACTGCGGAGTGCATATGCGATTCCCGATGCCCATGGAGCTCGTGGCCGCCGGCTCACCACCGGAACCGAACGAAGAGGCCGAGCAGGCCGCGGACCGCGAGGCCCAGGAGCACGCGGCGGGCACCGTCGCCGTGGTCGGACTCGGCTATGTCGGCCTGCCCACCGCCCTGGCCCTGCTCGCGGCGGGCAACGAGGTCATCGGCCTGGACGCGAGCGAGGCCCGGCTGGACGCGATCCGCCGCCGTGACGTCGACCTGCTGCCCAGCGACCACGAGCGGCTGACCGCCAGCCTCGCCGAGGACGCCACCGACAGCCGGTTCACCCTCACCAGCGACCCGGCCCGGCTCGCCGCGGCCCGCACCGTGCTGATCTGCGTGCCCACCCCGGTCGACCGGCACCAGGTGCCCGACCTCAGCGCCATGGCCGCGGCCTGCGCCACCGCCGTGGCCAACGCCGTCCCCGGGCAGCTGCTGGTGCTCACCTCCACCACCTACGTCGGCACCACCCGCGACCTGCTGGTCGAGCCGCTGGCCGAGCGCGGCCTGGTCGCCGGGACGGACATCTTCGTCGCCTTCTCGCCGGAGCGGATCGACCCCGGCAACTCCCGGCACACGCAGGAGAGCACGCCCCGGGTGGTCGGCGGCACCGGCGAGCGCTCCACCCGGATCGCCGCCGCCGTGCTGCACCGCACCGCGCCCTCGGTGCACGTGCTGCCCTCGCCGGAGGACGCCGAGATGACGAAGCTCTGGGAGAACACCTTCCGGGCCGTCAACATCGCGCTGGCCAACGAGTTCGCCGAGGACTGCCGCGGCCTGGGCCTGGACCCCTCGCCGATCATCGCGGCGGCGGCGACCAAGCCCTACGGCTTCATGCCCTTCTACCCCGGCCCCGGCGTCGGCGGCCACTGCATCCCCTGCGACCCGCACTACCTGCTCTGGCAGCTGCGGGCGAAGCGGATATCCTCCCCGCTGATCGACGCCGCGATGACCGCCATCGCGGGCCGCCCGCGCCAGGTCGTCCGCCGGGTCCGGGAACTGCTCGCGGACCGGGGGCTCAGCCTGTCCGGCGCCCGGGTGCTGCTGGTCGGCGTCGCCTACAAGCCCGGGGTCGCCGACCTGCGCGAGTCCCCGGCGCTGGAGATCATGGAGGAGCTGCACCAGGACGGCGCCAAGGTGCACTTCACCGACCCGCTGGTGCCGGTCGTCCGGCTCGGGGCCGAGGTCCTGGCCAGCGAGGCCGCGCCCGAGGCCGACAACTGGGACCTGGTGCTGGTGCACACCGTCCACCCCGGCGCCGACCTGTCCTGGCTGGCCGAACTGGGCAACGTGCTCGACGCCACCTACCGCCTCGACTCGGTCCCGGCGAGGGCGATCCTGTGACCGATCAGCCCTACGAGCCCGACCAGCAGTACCCCTCGTTCGACGAGCTCTACCAGCAGAACTTCAGCCCGTCGTACCAGGAAGCGCACCAGGAAGCGCACCAGGAGCCGTACCAGGAGTCCTACCCGGAACCGCGGCCGCCGGCCGACGACCGGACGTACGAGTTCGCCTACCGGCCCGCCGCCGCGGCCGCGCAGCCGGCCTGGGGCGAGTGGGGCGACGGCGCCGCCGGGCAGCAGTCGCACGCCGCCGCGGGCACCGCCACGGCGACCCTGGCGCGCACCCCCGCCTTCCGTCCGGCGCCGCCGCCGCTCCCGCCGCTGCGCTCGGCCGACGCGGCGTTCCGCCCGCCGGGCCGGCTGCGCCGCACCCTGGACCGGATGCACCCGTCCGTCCGGCACGCCACCCGCCGGGTCCTGACGCTGCTCTGCCTGCTGCCGCTGCTGCTGATCCTGGCCCGCGAGGCGCCCCGGCTGGAGCAGAGCCCGCTGGTCCTCGGCTACGGCTTCACCGTGCTGGTCGGCACCATCTCGATGCTGTTCATCGCGTACAGCCGCTACGACGACCCGTCCGAGCGCACCCTGCGCAAGCGCCCGCGCGACCTGGACGACTTCCCCCCGCTGTCCTCGGCCACCCCCAAGGTGAGCTTCCTGCTCGCGGTCAAGGACGAGGTCGACGTCATCGAGGACTGCGTCCGCTCGATGATGCTCTGCGACTACCAGAACCTCGAAGTGATCGTGGTCGACGACCAGTCCGACGACGGCACGGTCGAGGTGCTGCGGAAGCTGGAGGCGGAGCTCGGGATCACCGTGCTCTACCTGGAGAAGAACCTCGGCAAGAAGCACGCCCTGGTCAAGGCCTGCGAGATCGCCGACGGCGAGGTCATCGCCTTCTCCGACTCGGACTGCATCCTGGCCCCGGACGCCCTCGCCCGCTGCGTCGAAGCCCTGGTCGCGCACCCGGAGTTGGGCGCGGTCAGCGGCCACGCCCGGGCGCTGAACGCGGCCGACACGATGTTCACCAAGATGCAGGACGTCTGGTACGAGGGGCAGTTCCGGGTGGCCAAGGCCGCCGAGTCCACCTTCGGCTCGGTCACCTGCGTCTCCGGACCGCTGGCCGTGTTCCGCCGCGACGCCATCTACAACTACCTCCCGGCCTGGGCCGGGGACCGGTTCATGGGCGCGCCGTTCCGCTTCGCCACCGACCGCCAGCTCACCGGCTACGTGCTGGGCCAGAAGTGGCGCGGCAAGGGCCTCAAGGCCAAGTACCCGGACTCGCCGTTCGTCACCGCGCAGGACTACCCCGAGCGCAAGTGGCGGATCGGCTACGTGCAGTCCGCCAAGGTGTGGACCAACGTCCCGGCGCGGTTCCGGCCGTTCATGAAGCAGCAGATCCGCTGGAAGAAGAGCTTCATCCGGAACCTGTTCTTCACCGGCACCTTCATGTGGCGGCGCGGGCTCGGCCCGGCGCTGCTGTACTACGGCCACGCGCTGTGGGTGGTGGCCGCCCCGATCATGGCCTTCCGGCACATCATCTGGGCGCCCGCCAACGGCGCCGCCTTCCTCACCCTGCTCTACCTCTGCGGCGTGGTCCTCAAGGGCTGTGTCTGGGGTCTGGCATTCAAGATCGACAACCCCGGTGACCCCCGTTGGCGCTACCGGCCGCTGATGAGCCTGCTCTCCTCGCTGCTGCTGGCCTGGCTGCTGCCGTACTCGTTCGCGACCATCCGGCGCGGCGTCTGGTCGAGGAGCGCCACCTGATGAAGGCCCTGCGTGCCGTGGGGCGGCTGATCGCCGCCCTGATCTCCATCGCCGTCGTCTGCGGCGTCTATGCCATCGTGCTCAGCAGAGGGAGCATCCTGCCGTGACCACCCCCACGCCCGGCACCGCGCCGGACGGGTCGGGCGCCGTCGGCGCGCCGCTCCCCGGTACCGCCGGTCCCAGCGCTGCCGCGATCGGCGCCGCCGAGATCCGGGCCGAGCGCCGCGCCGCCACCGCCCGGGGCGCGCGGCGCGGGCACTGGCCCGCCCGGCTCGGCCTGCTGGCGCTCGCGCTGGCGATCCTGGCCATGCCGTTCTACGCGGCGGCCTACTACTACGAGTACCAGAAGTACATGACCCCGCAGGCCCCGGGCACGGTGGTGCAGCTGGGCGCGAACCAGACCGCCGCCTGGTCCGGTTCGGTCAAGGCACTCCCGGCGACCACCGCGCCGATCGTGCTGACCTACCACGACATCAGCCCGACCAACGACAGCGAGTACGTGGTCAGCCCGAGCACCTTCGCGGGCCAGATGGCGGCCCTGCAAGCGGCCGGCTACCGCAGCCTGACCAGCCAGGAGTTCGCCGACTACCTGCGCGGCGGCCCGGCCCCGCCGCGCTCGGTCTACATCACCTTCGACGACGGCACCAACGGCCTGTGGGTCTACGGCGACAAGATCCTGGCGAAGTACCACATGCACGGCGCCTCGTTCCTGATCTCCGAGCGGGTGGACCACGACCGCCCGTACTACCTGACCTGGAACGAGATCAGCCGGATGCAGGCGTCCGGCCGCTGGGACTTCCAGGACCACACCTTCGACCTGCACTACCGCGCCGCCATCGACGCCAAGGGCGACCAGGGCTCGGCGCTGGCCAACCGGCTGTGGCTGCCCACGCAGAACCGGCTGGAGACCTACGCCGAGTACCAGGCCCGGGTGGAGGCGGACATCAACAAGTCCATCTCCACCATGGAGGGCCACGGCCTGCCCCGGCCGCTGTTCTTCGCCTACCCGTACTCGGAGTCGGACACCCGGGCCAACCTGCCCAAGCCGGGCCCGACCATCCAGACGCTGCTGTCCAAGTACTTCGTGGCGACCCTGACCGACGTCTCCTCCCGGCCGCTGACCGCCAGCCGCCGCGCCGCCACCATGCAGAACGTGCAGCGCCTGGAGGTGGTCAAGAACACCACCCCGTCGCTGCTGCTCGCCGAGCTGGCGCAGTGGACCCAGGTCGCCCCGGTGGACCCGGACCCGCTGTCCGAGGCCTCCCAGTGGACCCGTACCGACGGCTCCAAGCAGAGCGGCCTGGGCCCGTTCACCGGCAAGGGCCCCTACCCGACCGGCGGGCACTACGCCGCCGCCGACTTCCGCCAGATGAGCAGTCTGGACTGGAACGACTACCAGGTCGACGCCACCGTCACCGGCCTCACCGACGGCACCAACCAGGCGTCCATCGGGGTCCGCGACGACAGTGCCGAGGAGATCGTGGTCGGCGTCAGCCGGGGCACGCTGTCGCTGTCCCAGGACAACGTCAAGCTGGCCCAGAAGAAGATCGCCGACGTGTCCACGCACACCGTGCAGGTGACCGTGCAGGGCCCGGTCACCACCGCCCGGGTGGACGGCACCGCCGTGCTCAGCTGGACCTCCAAGGTCACCCAGCCCAGCCAGCTCACCGGCGGGTTCGGCATCCGGGTCGGCATCAACCACCCCGGCGTCGCCTGGCCGTCGTTCACCGCGCTCGGCGTCTCCCAGGCCGCCCCGGCGGTGCGCACCGGCGGCGCCGACGCGCTCTCCGTGGGCCAGGCCGTGCTGCTCGACCCGAACGCCAGCTGGGAGGCGGCGCCCGGGGTCGCCGCGCCGTTCCGGATCACGAACCAGGAGCTGGAGCCGCAGGGCAACAGCAGCCTCTCGGCGTACGGCGCGTACCAGCCGGAGCGGACCGGCGCGTGGACCGACTACACCGTCAGCGGGACCGTCGGCCGACTCACCAACACCGCCGTCAGCGGCGCCGTCTGGGTCCGCGTCGGCAGTCCGCTGGCGATCAGCGTCCAGGTCTACCGGGGCCAGCTGGAGGTCTTCTCCGGCGACGCCGACAGCCAGCAGCTGGTCGGCACCCGCGCGTTGACCGCCTCGGCCACCCACCTGGTGTCGATCACGGTGACCCCTACCGCCACACTGGTCTCCGTGGACGGAACTGTACGGATGACCCTGCTGGCCAAGGACGAGACCGGCGGCGTCGCCTTCTCCGCGTACCGGGACCTGACCAGGCGCACCTGGCCGACGGTCACCGGCCTCAAGGTGACCGGGGCGTCCTCGTGACCGGCCGGGCGCCGAGCCGGCGCGGGCTGATCGGCGGGCTGGTGCTGGGCGGCGTGGTGGTCGTGGCGGGCGGCGTCGGCGCGGCCGTGGAACTGGGCGGCGGCAGCGGCAAGGGCGGTACCGGCGGCGGTGCCGGCTCCGGCTCGGCCGACGGCGTCCAGCCGTTCGCCGCCGACTTCGGGGCCGGCGGCCTGGTCACCAACGAGTACGCCTACCGCGAGCCGAACAGCCCGCAGGCGCACGACTCCGCCGACTGGATCGTCACCAGCGGCTCGCTGTTCGCCCAGAACGGCGACGGCTGGACCGGCGTCCCCGACTCCGGCGAGACCGGGACCGACTCCGCGCGGTACAACGACTCGGCGGTGTTCCGCCTGGTCACCCGCCGCCGCGACTTCGGCGACGTGGCGGTCGCCACCTCGGTCAAGGTCGATCCGCCGATCACCACCAAGCGCACCCCGGCCTCGGAGTGGGACGGCGCGCACTTCTGGCTGCGCTACCACAGCCCCTCCGAGCTGTACGCGCTGAGCTTCCGCCGCCGCGACGGCATGGTGGTGATCAAGCGCAAGGTCACCGCGCACGACAAGGCGGCCGTGGACGGCGGCGACTACACCACCCTGGCGCAGGCCTCCTTCCCGATCCCGTACGGCAGTTGGCAGCAGGTCGCGGCGAGCGCGGTGAACGGCTCCGGCGGGACGGTCAAGCTGACGCTGACGATCAACGGGCGGACCGCGCTCACGGTGGTGGACACCGCGCCGGGGGCGCTGACCCAGCCCGGCGGGGTCGGCCTGCGGGTGGACAACTCGGAGCTCTGGTTCCGTGACTTCACCGCCACCCCGCTGAGCGGCTGAGCCCGGCGGGGTCCGCCGCGCCCCGAAACGCACGTTCATCCGGGGCAGGCGCTGCGGTAACCTGTGGCCATGCGAACCGCGCGCCTGCTCCTTAGCCGGCCGCGCTGACAAGGACCGACCGGCCCCCACGGGTGCGGTCGGAGTCAGCGTGGCGACCCCTCCTGTGAGGGGTTTTTCTGTTTCGGCAGTCGGTTCTGCTGGTGGACGGGCCCGGTACGGCCCGCCCGAACCCATGATGGAGTTTGAGGACGATGAGCGAGACCACACCCGAGGCGCCCGAGGCGTACCGCTACACCCCCGCGCTGGCCGCGCGGATCGAGCGCGACTGGCAGGACCGCTGGGAGCGCGAGGGCGTGTTCGACGCCCCCAACCCGCGCGGGACGCTGGCCGACGGCACGGACGTCACGAGCCAGCCGCACGCCTTCATCATGGACATGTTCCCGTACCCCTCGGGCAGCGGCCTGCACGTCGGGCACCCGCTGGGCTACATCGCCACCGACGTCTACGCCCGCTTCATGCGGATGACCGGCCACAACGTGCTGCACACCATGGGCTTCGACGCCTTCGGCCTGCCCGCCGAGCAGTACGCGGTGCAGACCGGAACCCACCCCCGGGTCACCACCGAGGCGAACATCGTCGAGTTCCGCCGCCAGCTGCGCAGCCTGGGCCTGGGCCACGACCAGCGCCGCTCGATCGCCACGATCGACCCCTCGTACTACAAGTGGACCCAGTGGATCTTCCTGCAGATCTTCAACTCCTGGTACGACCCGCAGGCCCGGCAGGCCCGGCCGATCAGCGAGCTGGTGGCCCGCTTCGAGAGCGGTGAGCAGCCCACCGCCGACGGCCGCGGCTGGTCCGAGCTGAGCCCGGCCGAGCGCGACGACCTGCTGAGCGACTACCGGCTGGCGTACATCAAGCAGGCCCCGGTCAACTGGTGCCCCGGCCTGGGCACGGTGCTGGCCAACGAGGAGGTCACCGCCGACGGCCGCTCCGAGCGCGGCAACTTCCCGGTGTTCAAGGCCAACCTGCGCCAGTGGATGATGCGGATCACCGCCTACAGCGACCGGCTGATCGACGACCTGGACCTGCTGGACTGGCCGGACGCCATCAAGTTGCAGCAGCGCAACTGGATCGGCCGCTCCGAGGGCGCCAAGGTCGACTTCGCGGTCGCCGGACACCCGGACGCCGTGGTCACCGTCTTCACCACCCGCCCGGACACCCTGTTCGGCGCGACCTACATGGTGCTGGCCCCCGAGCACGACCTGGTCGACGCGATCGTCCCGGACGCCTGGCCGAGCGACCTGCCGGCCGAGTGGACCGGCGGCCACGCCACCCCCGGCGAGGCCGTCGCCGCCTACCGCAAGCAGGCCGCCGCCAAGTCCGAGGTCGAGCGGCAGAGCGAGGGCCGCGCCAAGACCGGCGTGTTCACCGGCGCGTACGCGACCAACCCGGTCAGCGGCCGGCCGGTCCCGGTCTTCATCGCCGACTACGTGCTGGCCGGCTACGGCACCGGCGCGATCATGGCCGTCCCGGCGCACGACCACCGCGACTTCGAGTTCGCCCGCGCCTTCCGGCTGCCGCTGCGCTGCGTGGTCCAGCCGACCGACGGCCGCGGCACCGACCCCGACGACTGGGACGACGCCTTCGTCTCCTACGACGCCACCATCGTCAACTCCGCCAACGCCGAGGTCTCGCTGGACGGCCTGGGCGTCGCCGACGCCAAGAAGGCCATCGCCGAGTGGCTGGCCGCGCGCGGCATCGGCCAGGGCACCGTCACCTACAAGCTGCGCGACTGGCTGTTCAGCCGCCAGCGCTACTGGGGCGAGCCGTTCCCGATCGTCTACGACGAGGACGGCGTCGCGCACCCGCTGCCGGAGTCCATGCTGCCGGTCGAACTGCCCGAGATCGACGACTACTCGCCGCGCACCTTCGACCCGGACGACGCCGACACCTCCCCGGAGACCCCGCTGTCGCGCCGCGAGGACTGGGTCAGCGTCGAGCTGGACCTGGGCCGCGGCGACGGCGTGCGCCGCTACCGCCGCGAGACCAACACCATGCCCAACTGGGCCGGTTCCTGCTGGTACGAGCTGCGCTACATCGACCCGGACGACGACCGGGCCGTGGTCGACCCGGCCAACGAGCGCTACTGGATGGGCCCGGACCGGGACAAGCCCGCGGGCGGGGTGGACCTGTACGTCGGCGGCTCCGAGCACGCGGTGCTGCACCTGCTGTACGCGCGCTTCTGGCACAAGGTGCTGTTCGACCTGGGTCACGTCAGCTCCCGCGAGCCCTTCCACAAGCTGTTCAACCAGGGCATGATCCAGGGCCACGTCTACCGCGACGAGCGCGGCTTCCCGGTCGCGGCCGCCGAGGTCGAGGAGCGCGACGGCGTCTGGTACCACCAGGACCAGCCGGTCAGCCGCGAGCTGGGCAAGATCGGCAAGTCGCTGAAGAACGTGGTCGCCCCGGAGGAGGTCACCGGCGAGTACAGCGTGGACACGCTGCGCCTGTACGAGATGGCGATGGGCCCGCTGGACGTCTCCCGCCCCTGGGACACCCGCGCCGTGGTCGGCTCCTTCCGCTTCCTGCAGCGGCTGTGGCGCAACGTCGTGGACGCGGAGACCGGCGAGCTGGTGGTCACCGACGAGCAGCCGGACGAGGCCACGCTGCGGGTGCTGAACAAGTCCATCGACGGCATCCGCAAGGACCTGGCCGGGCTGCGCTTCAACACCGCCGTCGCCAAGGCCACCGAGCTGAACAACCACCTGGTCAAGCGGGGCAGCACGCCGCGGGTGGTGGCCGAGCAGGTGGTGCTGCTGGTCGCGCCGCTGGCCCCGCACATCGCCGAGGAGCTGTGGTCCCGACTGGGCCACGACACCTCGCTGGTGCACCAGCCGCTGCCGGACGCCGACCCGGCGTACCTGGTGGACGAGACGGTGACCTGCGTGGTCCAGGTCAAGGGCAAGGTCAGGGCCCGGCTGGAGGTGCCCCCGGCGATCGCCGACGCCGAGCTGGAGGCGCTGGCGCTGGCCGCGCCGGGCGTGGTCGCCGCGATCGCCGGCGCGGAGGTGCGGAAGGTGATCGTGCGCGCACCGAAGCTGGTCAACATCGTCACCGGCTGACCGGTCCGCCGGGCGCCCCGGAGACGGTCGGGACCCCCCTCGGGGCTGCCGGTCGGGGCTCCCTCTCGGGGCTCCCTCTCGGGGCTCCCCCTCGGGGAGACCCTGACCTTCCCCTGAACTGTCCCTCCCGGTGACCGGAAGGGACAGTGGATGTCCCCCCACGGGGCTACCGTGGGGGGACATCCAGGTTCACTGTCAGGCACCGCCAGCGGGGAGGAGACCGGTCGTGGAAGCACTCGCCGCCGTGTTGGGCATCATCGTGCTTTTCCTGGGGGCGGTCGTCGGGGTCATCTCACTGGCGGTGGTCAAGACCCGCCGCGCGCTGCGCCGGGCCGCGCCGCAGGCCCGCCGGGCGGCCGAGGACGTCGCGATCAAGGCCCGCTCGCTGACCCGGGGCGGCCCGCACGGCAAGGTCGCCGGGATACGGGGCGAGGTGCGCACCGCACTCAGCGCCTCCCGCCGGGTGCTGGAGCCCGGCGCGGACACCGACCCGCAGCTGGCCGAGGCGCTGAAACTGCTCGCCCGGCTCGACGCGCACGCCGACGACCTGGACGCCAAGCTGCGGCAGCTGGAACGCGAACCCGACCAGAAGCGGGTCGAGGGCGAGCTGGCCGGAGTCCGCGAACGCGCCGACCGGATCGTCCACTCGGCCTCGTCCCTGCGCTGGGCCGCGCAGGACCGGCAGCACCGCTTCGCCGACGAGGACCTGGCCGGTCTGAGCGAGGAGTGCCAGGCGGAGGCGGGAGCCCTGCGCCACTGGACCCCGTCGACGCCCCCGCCGCCGGGGTACACCCCGCCGCTGGACCAGCCCGCCCCGGTCCGCGCCCGGCTGCGCGGCACCCGCCGGGACGCCCCCACCGGCTGACCCGGCCGGTGGGACGCCTCGGGTCCCACCGCCGCGCCCGGCGCCTGCGGTGACCGCGCCCGGCCCGCTTGGGGGTGACCGCGCCCGGCCCGGGGGACGCCGACGCAGGTGGGGGCGGAGCGGTGCGGTCCCGTTCCCCTGTCCCTCCCCGGCTGCGGAGGGTAATCTCCCGGTCATGCGCGTCGCCATCGTCACCGACTCCACGGCCTACCTCCCTGGTGAGGCGATCGCCCGGTTCGGGATCGACGTGGTGCCGCTGAGCGTGGTCGTGGGCGACGAGGTGCTGTCCGAGGGCGGCGACGTCTCCCCGGCCGACGTCGCCGCGGCGCTCCAGCGCCGGGTCCGGGTGACCACCTCCCGGCCCAACCCGGAGGCCTTCGCCGCCGCCTACCGGGAGGCCGCCGCCCGGGGCGCCGAGGCGGTGGTCTCGCTGCACCTCTCGGCGGAGTTCTCCGGCACCTACGAGGCCGCGGTGCTGGCCGCCCAGGAGGCCCCGCTGCCGGTGCGGGTGGTGGACACCCGCATGGTCGCGATGGCGCTCGGCTACTGCGTGCTGACGGCCGCCGAGACCGCGCAGGCGGGCGGCACCCTGGACGAGGTGGCCGCGGCGGCCGAGAAGCGGGCGGCGGCCACCACCGGCTTCTTCTACGTGGACACCTTGGAGTACCTGCGCCGCGGCGGTCGGATCGGCTCGGCCCGGGCGCTGCTCGGCTCCGCGCTGGCGGTCAAACCGCTGCTGCACCTGGAGGACGGCCGGATCCAGCCCCTGGAGAAGGTCCGCACGTCCAGCCGGGCCATCGCCCGGCTGGAGGAGATCGCGATCCAGCAGGCCGGGACGGCCGAGGTCGACGTCACCGTGCACCACCTGGTGGCGGCGGAGCGGGCCGAGGCGATCGCGGAGCGGCTGCGGGAGCGCATCCCGGGGCTGCGGCAGCTGTACGTGGGCGAGGTGGGCGCGGTGATCGGCGCGCACGTGGGTCCGGGGCTGCTCGCCGTCGTCGTCTCGCCCTGGTAGTCACCCTTCCGGGTGGCGGGGTTTTCCACACCCCCCTGGTTGTCCACAGCGGGCCGTCGACGCCGTTCGGGCGGCCTGGGCGAGGTCTAGCGTCAGCGGCATGAGAACCGCGATCACCCCCTCCCGCCGCACCCCGGACACCCTGGTCCGCCGCCGGATGACCACCCTGCTCACCCCGCCCCACCCGCAGCCTCGCCCCGACCCCACCCAGGCCCACCTCACCCCGGCCCACCTCACCCAGGCCCGTGCCACGCCGCCGCCCGTCGCCGCCGCCGACGCTGGTGGCGACGACCCGCCGCGGCCCAGTCCCGCGCCGCCCGGGTCCGCGCCACCGGGCCAGGCCCAGCTGCCGCCGGTCCTGCCGGGCCCGGCCTGGCCTGATCCGGCCTCACTGGAGCCGGACCCGGTGGAGCTGGGGCCGCCACCCCCAGCCGCGCTCCCAGCCGCACCCCCAGTCTCACTGGCCGCTGGGAGCGGGCAGCAGCCCGCGAGTGAGCGGTCGGCGCGCCGGCGCGGGCTGCTGGCGCGGCTGCCGTTGGCGGTCCAGGAACGGCTCGACCTCGACCGGCGGGCGCTGGCCGGTCTGTCGGTGCTGCTCGTGCTGGCCCTCGGATACGGGGTGCAGCACTTCTGGGCCGGGCGTCCCGAACCCGTCGCCGTGCCGGTGGCCGACGGTACGGCGCTGTCCGGCGTGGCGGCGGCGCTCGATCCGGGGCCGACGGTCGGGGCCGCCACGCCGTCGTCCGCCCCGGAGCCCAGCGCGGGCCCCGCTCCGGGCCCCGCCGCTGCTCCCGCTCCAGGTCCCGCTCCAGGTCCCGCGCCGGGCCCGTCCGCGACCGGCAACCTGGTGGTGGACGTCGCCGGGAAGGTACGGACGCCGGGGCTGCGGACCCTGCCGCAGGGGGCGAGGGTGCAGGACGCGCTCCAGGCCGCGGGCGGCCCGCTGCCGGGGACGGACCTGACCGGGCTCAACCTCGCCCGTCCGCTGGGCGACGGTGAGGAGGTCGTGGTCGGCGTGAGCGGTGTGGCCGGTCCGCCGACCGGGTCCGGTGGCGCGCCTCCCGCCGCGCCGCTCAGCCTGAACAGCGCTACCGCCCCGCAACTGGACGCGCTGCCGGGGGTGGGCCCGGTGCTGGCCCAGCGGATCATCCGGTACCGCGAACAGCACGGCGGTTTCCAGTCGGTGGAGCAACTCCGCCATGTCAGCGGATTCGGGGAGCGAAGACTCCAGGACCTCAAGGCCGTGCTGCGGCCCTGAGAGGGGGCAGCAGATGGCAAGGCAACCAGGGCGGGACGACCCGTCACCGCGGGCGTCCAGGCCCGGCCGGGGCCCGGCCGTGCCGGGGCAGCGGCCGCCGCAGGATCTCCGGCTGGTCGGTCCGGCCGTCGCCGCCTGGGGCACTGCCGCGATCGCCCTCGGCGCGGGGGTGGTCGCGAGCCCGTGGCTGCTCGGTTTCGCGGCCGCCGCCGTCCTGTCCGCCGCCGCCCTGCTCCTGGTCCGCCACCGCGCCTCCGCGCCCCGGGCGTCCCGGCTCCGGGCCTCCCCGCCGCGCGGGCTCGCCCGGCCCCTCGCCGGGCTGCTGCTGAGCGCCGCCGCGGCGGCGGTGGCCACCACGCTGGCCACCGCCGATCTGCACCGGGGGCCGATCCCCGGGCTCGCCGCTCGGCGGGCCACCGCCGACGTCGAGTTGACCGTCACCTCCGATCCGCGCGAGGCCGGGGGCGGACCGGCCGCCAGGAGCTACGTGCTGCTGCGGGCGACCGTGGACCAGGTGGCGGTCGCCGGGACCGGCCGGGGGCGCGGCTGGGTGGCCACCCGCACGCCCGTCACCGTGCTCGCGCAGGACCAGGGCCGGGACCAGGGCCGGGACCAGGGACAGGGCCGGGACCAGGGACAGGGCCGGGAGCAGGTGCGGGGCGGGCAGCCCTGGCTGGGGTTGCTGCCGTCGACCAGGCTCCGGGTCGAGGCCAGGCTGGGCGCGGCGGAGGGCGGCGGCGACATCGCCGCCGTGCTGTTCACCCGGGGGCCGCCCCGGATCGTCGCGGGCCCCTCGTTCGGGCAACGCGTCGCCGGGGCGCTGCGGGCGGGGCTCCGCCGTGCCTGCGACCCGCTCGACCCGGATCCCCGGGGGCTGCTCCCGGGCCTGGTCGACGGGGACACCAGCCGGATGCCGCCGGATCTGCAGCAGGCGTTCCTGACCACCGACCTGGTGCACATCACCTCCGTCTCCGGCTCCAACCTCTCGGTGCTGATGGTGCTGCTGCTCGGCGCCGCCGCCCGCTCGCGGACCCCGGAGCGCGGCGGGGTCGCCGCCCGGCTGGGCCTGCCGCTGCGGGTCACCGCGCTGCTCGGGGTGGCCTGCACGCTCGGGTTCGTACTGCTCTGCCGCCCCGACCCGAGCGTGCTGCGGGCCGCCGCGACCGGCCTGATCATGCTGCTGGCGCTGGCCACCGGCCGCCGCACGGCGCCGCTCGCGGCCCTGGCCGGGGCCACCCTGCTGCTGATGCTGCTCGACCCCTGGCTGGCCCGGTCCTACGGCTTCGCCCTGTCCGCGCTGGTCACCGCCGGGCTGCTGACCCTGGGACCGCGCTGGGCGAGGGCCCTGGTCCGGCGCGGCTGGCCGCCGCACCTGGCCGAGGCCGCCGCCTGCGCGGCGGCGGCGCAGGCGCTCTGCGGGCCGCTGCTGGTGCTGAAGGCAGCCCAGATCAGCCTGGTCGCGATCCCCTGCAACCTGCTCGCCGAGGTGGCGGTGGCACCGGCCACCCTGCTGGGCTTCGCCGCGCTCGCCGCCGCACCACTGTCCCTGGCCGCGGCGACGCCGCTGGCCAGGCTGGGCTCGGTGCCCACGGCCTGGATCGCCGACCTGGCCCGCTGGGCCGCGGCGATCCCGGGGGCCGAGGTCGGCTGGCCCGGCGGCTGGGTCGGCGCGCTGCTGCTGGCGGCGGTCACCTGCGCCGTGGTCGCCTGCCTGCCGGTGCTCCGCTACCGCTTCGTGGCGGTGGCACTGGCGCTGGTCCTGGTCGCGGTGCTGCTGCGGCCGGCTCCGCTCACCCGCCTGGTCACCGGCTGGCCGCCGCCGCACTGGCGGGTGGTGGTCTGCGACGTGGGGCAGGGCGACGCGCTGGTGCTGTCCCCGGGCACCGACGCCGGGACGGCGCTGGTGATCGACACCGGCCCGGATCCGCACGCGGTCGACCGCTGCCTGCGGACGCTGGGGATCACCCGGATTCCGCTGCTGCTGTTGACCCACGAGCACGCGGACCACGTCGAGGGCCTGCCGGGGGTGCTGGACGGCCGGGCGGTCGGGGCGATCGAGACCACGACCGACGCCGATCCGCAGGGGGAGACGGCGCGGGTCCGGCGCTGGGCCGCCGCGGCCGGGGTGCCGCTGGTACGGGCCGTCCCGGGGGAGCGCCGCAGCCTGGGTCAGCTGCACTGGCAGGTGCTCTGGCCGGACGGGCCGCTCGGGCCGGACACCCCGGGGCCGAACAACGCCAGCGTGTCGCTGCTGGTCACCGCGCCCGGGCTGCGGATGGCCTTCCTCGGCGACCTGGAGCCGCCCGCCCAGTCCCGGCTGCTGGAGCACCTGTCGGCGTTCCCCGGGCTGCGCCACCTGGACGTGCTCAAGGTCGCCCACCACGGCTCGGCCAAGCAGGACGCCGACCTGATCCGGGCGCTCGCGCCCCGGCTCGCGCTGATCTCGGTGGGCCTGGGCAACTCCTATGGCCACCCCGCCCGTTCGACCCTGGACCTGCTCCGCTCGGTGGGCGCCACGGTGCTGCGGACCGACACCGACGGGGAGATCGCGGTCACTGACGAGGGGGGCCGTCTGGCCACGGCGACCAACCCCCGATAATGGCGCAGTGCATGATGAAGACTCCTATGTGATCGTCCTACCCGACCGCGACGCAGCCGAGGCCGTCGCCGAAGAACTCGGGGAGCGGTACCCCGACCTGCCGGAACCGGAGCTGCACCGCGAGGCGCTCGCGGGCGAGGACGACGCCGAGGACGCCCAGTGGCTGGTCGTCCTCCAGCAGCCGCTGCCCGACAGCCTCACCCGCCCCGCGCTGAGCACCCTCGCGGCGGAGTACGACGGCTGGCTGGAGTGACCCCGACCCGCGGCTGAGCGACCGGCGGGGGAGCGGGCTTGTCGGTGGCAGCCACTAGGCTGACGGCGATGGCCAGGAAACCCAGCGACGACCCGCTCTCCCCGCTGACGCTCGTCGTCGGCCAGGAGGAGCTCCTGCTCGACCGTGCCGTGGCGCAGACCACCTCGGCGGCCCGGCAGGCCGACCCCGACACCGACGTCCGCGACCTCCAGCCCGGGGCGCTTCAGCCGGGCATGCTCAGCGAGCTGACCAGCCCCTCGCTGTTCTCCGAGCGCAAGGTGATCATCGTCAGGGCCGCGCAGGACCTCGCCGCCGACACCGTCAAGGAGATCAAGTCCTACCTGGACGATCCGGCCCCCGAGGTGATGCTGGTGCTGGTGCACGCGGGCGGGGCCAAGGGCAAGGGGCTGCTCGACGCGGCGAAGAAGGCGGGTGCCCGCGAGGTCGTCTGCCCCAAGCTCAGCAAGCCCGCCGAGAAGCTGGCGTTCGTCCGCGCCGAGTTCCGGGTCACCGGCCGCTCCGCGACCGAGGACGCCTGTACCGCGCTGCTGGACGCGGTCGGCAGCGACCTGCGCGAGCTCGCCTCGGCCTGCAGCCAGTTGGCCGCCGACACCGAGGGCACCATCGACGAGACCGTCGTCGCCCGCTACTA
Organism: Streptacidiphilus sp. P02-A3a; assembly: GCF_014084105.1. Lineage (GTDB taxonomy): Bacteria > Actinomycetota > Actinomycetes > Streptomycetales > Streptomycetaceae > Streptacidiphilus. The sequence goes on from NZ_CP048289.1 coordinate 1,764,748, forward strand.
CACCGGCCGGGCCGAGTCCTCCGGCTTCCAGGTCGCCGACCTGGCGGTGACCGGCCGCACCGCCGAGGCGCTGGGCCAGCTGCGCTGGGCGCTGGCGGTGGGCGAGAAGCCGACCGGCATCGTCTTCGCGCTGGCGTCGGGCGTCCGGGCCATCGGCCGGGTCGCCACCGCCGACCGCGGGCTCCGCCCCGGCGACCTGGCGCGCGAGCTGGGAATGCCGCCGTGGAAGATCGACCGGGTCCGCCAGCAGCTGCGCGGCTGGAGCGGCGACGGCGTGGCCGTGGCGCTGCGCGCGATCGCCGAGGCCGACGCCGCCGTCAAGGGCGGCTCCGGCGACCCCGCCTACGCCCTGGAGCAGTGCGTGGTCACGGTCTCCCGCGCGGCCCGCTCGCAACGCTGACCGGGCCGTTCCAGCACGTGGTACGGGAACGGCCCGCCCAGTGGGGACCGGGCGGGCCGTATCGATCTGGTCGGTGACCAGGAGTTCTCTTCGTACTGAGAGGCACCGCACCCGCGTGGCGAACGCAGGCCGCGTGCGGTGCGAGAAAGCGTGCTCAGCTGTCCGGGTAGAGGGCCGGACCTGCTGGGCGGGGCCGGAGCGGTGCGGTTGAGAGGGACCGCGTTCCCGTTCCGGCGGTGGTCGTCGTCAAGCGCGACCGGGAAAGCAGATCAGCCCTGGAGCCCGGCAGCCCGCGCGGCGAGCGCCGACTTCTTGTTGGCAGCCTGGTTCTTGTGGATGACGCCCTTGCTGGCGGCCTTGTCGAGCTTCTTGTTGGCCTCGCGGGTCAGCGCGACGGCCTTCTCGACGTCGCCGGCCTCCATGGCCTCACGGGCCTTGCGGACGGCGGTCTTCAGCGAGGACTTGACAGCCTTGTTGCGCTGACGAGCCTTCTCGTTGGTCTTGATGCGCTTGATCTGGGACTTGATGTTCGCCACGAATGAGCCTCAGTCTGAAGTATTGGAACAGGGTTGGCGTCCGCTGCCCCGGGCAGGCCGCCGACCTCGCGGTCAGTGGGCATGCGGGATCGCAGACACGGTGGTCCAGGCTAGCAGGGGGGCCGCGCCTAGCCCAAACCGTCCGAGCCGAAGTGCTCGACCAGCGGGAACGGCGAGTAGAAGTGGTGCAGCAGCTCCCGCCAGCGCTGGTACTCGGCGGACCGCCGGAAGCCCTCGGTGTGATCCTCCAGCCGCTCCCACTCGACCTGGAGCAGGAACCGCGACTCGCCGCCCGGGTCGAGGCAGCGGAGCAGCCGCAGCGAGACGAAGCCGGGCTGGACCGAGATCAGCGGGCGGGCCTGCGCGAAGGCGGCGAGGAAGGCGTCCTCCTGGCCGGGCAGGACGTCGAGGCGGGCGGATTCGAGGATCATGGGCAGTGATCATGCCGGAAGGCCGTTCCCCCACGCCGTCGAGCTGCGGATTTCCCGGGACTCTTCGCGCACTGCGGACCGGTGTGCCAGTGTGGCGGTCATGACCGCTGCTGTTCGTCGCGCCCGCGCTGCCGTCTCCGGCCCCCGCTCCGCCCTGGTGCTGTCCGGGATCCTGGCCGGAATGGGGGCGCTGCACTTCGCCGTGCCGAAGCCGTTCGACGCGCTGGTGCCCAAGGTGCTCCCGGGCAGTCCCCGGGGCTGGACGAAGGCCAGCGGCGCCGCCGAGCTGGCGGTGGCCGCGGCGGTCGCGCTGCCCGCGACCCGGCGGCTGGGCGGGCTGGCCGCCGCCGGACTGTTCACGGCGGTGTTCCCGGCGAACGTGCAGATGGCCTACGACTGGCGGCAGGCCTCCCGGGTGAAGCGGGCGATCGCGCTGGGCCGACTGCCGTTGCAGGCCCCGCTGATCGGCTGGGCGCTGGCCGTCCGGGCCGGCGCCGGCGCCTCGGACGCCCTGGCCCCGGCAGCCGAGTAGCGGCCCGGGCGACATCCGGGCGGCGTCCGGCGAAACGGGGTCCGGGCCGCGCCCGGGGGCGTTGGCGGTGGCTCTGAGCGGCCGGGTGCCCGCTCGTGGGACGATAGTCGGGGAACACCCCGCGACGACCTCCGCCCTGCTCCTCCACTCGACACCATTGGATCCTGCGTGCCCGCCATCCCCGTCAACGTTCCGGAGCCCAGCCGCACCGACCCGGCGCTGATCCGCAACTTCTGCATCATCGCCCACATCGACCACGGCAAGTCCACGCTTGCCGACCGGATGCTTCAGATCACCGGTGTGGTCGACCCCCGGATGATGCGCGCGCAGTACCTCGACCGGATGGACATCGAGCGCGAGCGCGGCATCACCATCAAGTCGCAGGCGGTGCGACTGCCGTGGGCGCCGCTGAGCGGCGACGCGCAGGGCACGACGCACATCCTGAACATGATCGACACCCCCGGCCACGTCGACTTCACCTACGAGGTGTCCCGGTCGCTGGCGGCCTGCGAGGGCACGCTGCTGGTGGTGGACGCGGCCCAGGGCATCGAGGCGCAGACGCTGGCGAACCTGTACCTGGCGCTGGAGAACGACCTCACCATCATCCCGGTGCTCAACAAGATCGACCTCCCGGCCGCGCAGCCGGAGAAGTACTCCGAGGAGCTGGCCCGGATCATCGGCTGCGAGCCCGAGGACGTGCTGCTCGCCAGCGCCAAGAGCGGCCTCGGCGTGGAGGCGATCCTGGACGCGGTGGTCCAGCGGGTCCCGGCCCCGGTCGGCGTCAAGGACGCCCCGGCCCGCGCGATGATCTTCGACTCGGTCTACGACACCTACCGCGGCGTGGTCACCTACGTCCGTGTGGTCGACGGCGAGCTGACCAAGCGCGAGCGGATCACCATGATGTCCACCGGCGCGGCCCACGAGCTGCTGGAGATCGGTGTCATCTCGCCGGAGCCCAAGGTCGCCGACGGCCTCGGGGTCGGCGAGGTCGGCTACATCATCACCGGGGTGAAGGACGTCCGGCAGTCCAAGGTCGGTGACACCATCACCTCGCTGCACCACGGCGCGACCGAGGCGCTGGGCGGCTACAAGGACCCGCTGCCGATGGTCTTCTCCGGCCTGTACCCGCTGGACGGCAGCGACTACCCGCTGCTCCGCGACGCGCTGGACAAGCTACAGCTGAACGACGCCGCGCTGGTCTACGAGCCGGAGACCTCGGTCGCCCTGGGCTTCGGCTTCCGCTGCGGCTTCCTCGGGCTGCTGCACCTGGAGATCATCCGGGAGCGGCTGGAGCGCGAGTTCAACCTGGACCTGATCTCCACCGCGCCCAACGTGGTCTACCGGGTGGTGATGGAGGACGGCACCGAGATCAGCGTGACCAACCCCAGCGAGTTCCCCGGCGGCAAGATCAGCGAGGTGTACGAGCCGGTGGTGCGCGGCACCATCCTGGCGCCCAACGAGTTCGTCGGCGCGATCATGGAGCTCTGCCAGGGCCGCCGCGGCGCGCTCCAGGGCATGGACTACCTGTCCGAGGACCGGGTGGAGCTGCGCTACACGCTGCCGCTGGCCGAGATCGTCTTCGACTTCTTCGACATGCTGAAGTCCAAGACCCGCGGCTACGGCTCCTTCGACTACGAGCCGATCGGCGAGCAGTCCGCCGACCTGGTCAAGGTCGACATCCTGCTGCACGGCGACGCGGTGGACGCCTTCTCGGCCGTGGTCCACAAGGACAAGGCCTACAACTACGGCGTGATGATGGCCGGGAAGCTCCAGAAGCTGATCCCGCGCCAGCAGTTCGAGGTGCCGATCCAGGCCGCGATCGGCTCGCGGGTGATCGCCCGCGAGACCGTGCGCGCCATCCGCAAGGACGTCCTCGCCAAGTGCTACGGCGGTGACATCTCGCGTAAGCGGAAGCTGCTGGAGAAGCAGAAGGAGGGCAAGAAGCGGATGAAGATGGTCGGCCGGGTCGAGGTCCCGCAGGAGGCCTTCATCGCCGCGCTGTCCACCGACGCCGACGCCCCCGCGGACAAGAAGAAGTAGCGCCCGCACCGGGGCGGGGGTCGGCCCCCGCCCCGGTCGCCCGGTGCCGCGGTCAGCGGCGCGTCCAGCGCGGGTCGCGGCCGGACAGTGCCAGCGCCCGCTCGAAGGCCGGGGCGTCCGCGGCGACCGGCAGCGCCTCGGCGAAACCGCCGGGGAACGAGCGGTACATCCCGGCGTACTCCTCGACCAGGCCCAGCGCCGTCTCCGCCACCGAGTCGTCGGGCGCGAACGCCTGGCCGGTGGCCGCCGCCAGCTCCCAGCCGTGCAGCACCAGCTCCAGCAGGTTCAGCGCGGCGACGGTCGCGGCCGGCATGGACGCGTCGCCCACCTTGAGGTCCCCGGTCCACGCCGCCGGGTCGGCCCAGGCCGCCAGCGCCAGGTCGAGCCGCGCGGCGTAGTCCTCGGCCCAGTCGGGGGAGGCGGCGAAGTCGCGCCGCTGCAACTCCTCGGAGACCGTCTCACCCCGGGCGCGCAGCTCGAAGTTGTAGCCGGTCCACAGCACCAGGTGATTGGCCAGGGCCTGGACATTCCATTCAGCGGCTGGGGTGGGGTCGGTCAGCTGGGCCGGGGTGACCGCGCGGGCGACCCGTGCGGCCTGTGCGGCAGCGGCGGTGAGTTGCGGGAGGATGTTCGTCATAGGGCCACGCTAGGAGCCCCGGCTCCGATGGTCTTGAAGAAACGCGACAGCGACCCGACACGAGTGGACACCCAGCGGGACGATGACCGGTACCACGGACGACGACGGCAGCGGGCTGGGCCCGCCGCGCGGGGTGCTGCGCCCGTCGGGCACGGGCGGGCTCTTCACGCTCGACCGGGTCCGGCCGACGCCGGAGCTGGACACGCTGGTGGAGTGCTACTGGAACGTCCGCTGGGACCTGCGCGGCCTGCCCCCGCGCGAACAGCAGGTGCTCGCGCATCCGCAGCTGCACCTGGTCTTCGAGCAGCCCGAGGCCAGGGTGTACGGGGTCGACCGGGGCCTGTTCGTCCGGCGGCTGGAGGGCCGGGGACAGGTACTCGGGATCAAGTTCCGACCCGGCGGCTTCCGCCCGTTCTGGGGCGGCCCGGTACAGGAGCTGGCGGACCGGGTGCTGCCCGCCGCCGAGGTCTTCGGGGAGGCCGTCGCCGGGACGAACCGCGGGATCCTGGCCCTGGACAGCCTCCCGGGGATGGCCGCGCTCGCCGACGCCTTCCTGCTGGCCCGGCGGCCCGCGGCCGACCCCAGGGTGGCCGAGGTCACCGCCATGGTCGACCTGGCCGCCGCCGACCACGGCATCGTCCGGGTCGAGCAGCTCGCCGCGCGCTGCGAGGTCTCGGTGCGCACCCTGCAGCGGCTGTTCGCCGAGTACGTCGGGGTCGGCCCGAAGTGGGTGCTGCGCCGGTTCCGGTTGCAGCAGGCCGCGCTGCTCGCGGACGCCGGTGCGGTGGACTGGCCGCTGCTCGCCGCCGAACTCGGCTACGCCGACCAGGCCCATCTCAGCCGTGACTTCACCGCCGTGGTGGGCCGGCCGCCGACCCGCTACACCGCAGGCCACTGACTCCGAAAATGACTGATCGTCACCCACCGCCGGGGAGGCGGTGGATGACGATCAGTGGGGACGGGCTCAGTCGACCTCGGCCACCGCCTGCGAGAACTGCGCGGAGTACAGCCGGGCGTAGGCCCCGTCCGCCTCCAACAGCTCGCTGTGGCTGCCCTGTTCGACGATCGCGCCGTTCTCCATCACCAGGATGGTGTCGGCGTCGCGGATCGTCGACAGCCGGTGGGCGATGACGAACGCGGTGCGGCCGGTGCGCAGTTTGGCCATCGCGCGCTGGATCAGCACCTCGGTCCGGGTGTCGACGGAACTGGTGGCCTCGTCCAGGACCAGGATCGACGGCTCGGCCAGGAACGCCCGGGCGATGGTGATCAGCTGCTTCTCGCCCGCGCTGACGTTGGTGCCCTCGTCGTCTATCAGCGTGTCGTAGCCCTCGGGCAGGGTCCGCACGAAGCGGTCGACGTGGGCCGCCCTGGCGGCGGCCACCACCTCGTCACGGGTCGCGCCCGCGCGGCCGTAGGCGATGTTGTCCGCGATGGAGCCGCCGAACAGCCAGGTGTCCTGCAACACCATGCCGATGCCGGAGCGCAGTTCCTCACGCGACATGGCGGCGATGTCCACCCCGTCCAGGGTGATCCGGCCGCCGGTGACCTCGTAGAACCGCATCAGCAGGTTGACCAGGGTGGTCTTGCCCGCGCCGGTGGGGCCGACGATGGCCACGGTGTGGCCGGGCTCGGCGGTCAGCGACAGGTCCTCGATCAGCGGCTTGGCCGGCTCGTAGCGGAAGGCCACGTGCTCGAAGGCGACCCGGCCGCGAAGCGCCTCCGGGCGCGACGGGAGGGCCGGATCGGGCTCCTGCTCGGGGGCGTCCAGGAGTTCGAAGACCCGCTCGGCCGAGGCGACGCCCGACTGCACCAGGTTGGACATGCTGGCGACCTGTGTCAGCGGCTGGCTGAACTGCCGCGAGTACTGGATGAACGCCTGCACGTCACCGATCGACAGCGCGCCGGAGGCCACCCGCAGCCCGCCGACGACCGCCACCAGCACGTAGTTGATGTTGCCGATGAACATCATGCAGGGCTGGATCAGGCCGGAGACGAACTGCGCCTTGAAGCTGGAGGCGTACAGCTTCTCGTTCTGCTCGCGGAACAGCTCCGCGGACTCCTCGGCCCGCCCGAAGACCTTGACCAGGGCGTGCCCGCTGTACATCTCCTCGATGTGCGAGTTGAGCTTGCCGGTGGTCTTCCACTGGGCGACGAACTCCGGCTGCGCGCGCTTGCCGACCTTGGTGGCGACGATCACCGAGGCCGGGACGCTGATCAGGGCGATCAGCGCGAGCAGCCAGGAGATGTAGAACATCATGGTGAGCACGCCGACGATGGTCAGCAGCGAGGTCAGGATCTGGCTCAGCGTCTGCTGCAGGGTCTGCCCGATGTTGTCGATGTCGTTGGTGACCCGGCTCAGCACCTCGCCGCGCGGCTGCTGGTCGAAGTAGCTCAGCGGCAGCTTGGCTATCTTGTTCTCGACGTCGGTCCGCAGCCGCTGGACGGCGCGTTGCAGCGACCGGTTCATCAGCCGGGCCTGGACGATGCCGCAGAGCCCCGCCAGCAGGTAGATGCCGAGCACCCACAGCAGCACGCTGCCGACGGAGTTGAAGTCGATGCCGTGGCCGGGGTGGAGGTCCTTCATGGCGGCCAGGAGGTCGGCCTCCTTGCCCGCGCCGGTGGCGCGCAGGTGGGCGACCGCCTCGGCCTGGGTGCTGCCCAGCGGCAGCTTCTTGCCGAAGACCCCGGCCAGGATCAGGTCGGTGGCGTGGCCGAGGATCTTCGGCCCGACCACCGACAGGGTGACGCTGCACAGCGCCAGCAGCACGGCGATGCTCAGCAGTGCGCGCTCCGGGCGGAGCAGGCCGAGCACCCGCTTGCCGGAGGCCTTGAAGTTCATCGACTTCTCGACCGGGCCACCGGCCATCATCCGGCCGGGGCCCGGCATCGGTCGCGGGCCGCGACGCTTGGCCGCCGCTTCCTCTTCGGAGCTCATGCCGCCTCCGCCTCGGTCAGCTGGGACAGGACGATCTCGCGGTAGGTCTCGTTGGTGTCCATCAACTCGTGGTGGGTTCCGGTGCCGACGACGGAGCCCTCGTCCAGGACGATGATCCGGTCGGCGTCGCGAATGGTGCTGACCCGCTGGGCGACGATGACGACGGTGGCCTCGGCGGTCTCGTGGGCGAGGGCCGCGCGCAGCCGGGCGTCGGTGGCGTAGTCCAGGGCGGAGAAGGAGTCGTCGAACAGGTAGATCTCCGGTCGGCGGACCAGTACCCGGGCGATGGCCAGGCGCTGGCGCTGGCCGCCGGAGACGTTGGTGCCGCCCTGGGCGATCGGGGCGTCCAGGCCCTCCGGCAGCTTCTCCACGAAGTCCTTGGCCTGCGCGGTCTCCAGCGCGGCCCAGAGGTCCTCGTCGGTGGCGTCCGGGTTGCCGTAGCGCAGGTTGCTGGCGACGGTGCCGCTGAACAGGTAGGGCTTCTGCGGCACCAGCCCGACCGTGCGGGCGAGCAGCACCGGGTCGAGGTCGCGCACGTCCACGCCGTCGACCAGCACGCTGCCGTCGGTGGCGTCGGAGAGCCGGGGGATCAGCGTCAGCAGCGTGGTCTTGCCGGAGCCGGTGCTGCCGATGATCGCGGTGGTCTCGCCGGGGCGGGCGTCGATGCTGACGTCGCGCAGCACCGCCGACTCGGCTCCGGGGTAGCGGAACTCCGCGCCGCGCAGTTCCAGGTAGCCGCTGCGCTTGAGCTCGCGGACAGGGGCCAGCGGCGGGACGACGGTGCTCTCGGTGTCCAGCACCTCCTGGATCCGCTCGGCGCAGACCTCGGCCCGGGGCACCATCATGAACATGAAGGTGGCCATCATCACCGACATCAGGATCTGCATCAGGTAGCTGAGGAACGCGGTCAGCGCGCCGATCTGCATACCGCCGCTGTTGATCCGGTACGAGCCGAACCACAGCACGGCCACGCTGGAGACGTTGACGATCATCATCACCAGCGGGAACATCAGCGCCAGCAGCTTGCCGACGCGGATCGCGTTGTCGGTGAGCTCCGCGTTGGCCTCGGCGAAGCGCTCGCGCTCGTGGGTGTCCTTGACGAACGCCCGGATCACCCGCAGGCCGGTGATCTGCTCGCGCAGGATCCGGTTGATGCCGTCGATCCGCACCTGCATGGAGCGGAACAGCGGGCGCAGCCGACTGACGATCAGGCCGATCACTACGGCCAGCACCGGCACGATCGCGACCAGCAGCGAGGACAGCGGCACGTCCTGGTTGAGCGCCATGATGATGCCGCCGACGCACATGATCGGCGCGGAGACCATCAGCGTGAAGGTCATCAGCACCAGCATCTGCACCTGCTGCACGTCGTTGGTGCTGCGGGTGATCAGCGAGGGCGCGCCGAAGTGGCCCACCTCGCGCGCGGAGAAGGACTGCACCCGGTTGAACACCGAGGCGCGGACGTCGCGTCCGAGCGCCATGGCGGTGCGTGCGCCGAAGAACACCGCGCCGATGGCGCACGCGACCTGGGCCACCGTGACCGCGAGCATGATCCCGCCGGTCTGCAGGATGTAGCTGGTGTCACCCTTGACCACGCCGCTGTCGATGATGTCGGCGTTGAGCGTGGGCAGGTAGAGGGTGGCTATGGTCTGGATCAGCTGCAACAGCACCAGGTAGGTAATCGGCCTGGTGTAGGGGCCGAGGTGGGCCCGCAGGAGTCGGATCAGCACACGGTTCTCTCAGGTGGTCGAGGTGGGCGAGGTGATGGTCGGCCGGTCATCGCCGCCGGCCGGGCGGGTGTCCGCGCCGGTTCCGGCGGCGGGCGAGGGAGTCCTGCCAGGGGAGGCCATCGTCGCGGCGTGTCCCGCCGTTACTTCTGCGTACGATGCACGTGGTTTCTGTGCGGCCCGGGAGGGCGTAGGTTTCGACTGGAGTCATCGTAGGTTGCTTACTTGCCGACCGGCAAGCTATTTCGTGGCAGCCCTCGCCGGTCGGCGGCGGTGTATCGCCCGGCAGCTCGCCCTCCGAGCCTCTTACGTGTCGGGGCCAGACGTTCTACCCTGATCGTTGCCCCGTAGTTACTCGTGAGTTAACAACCGTCTCGGCCCGGTAGCTGGGCCTCCGGAGGTACCCGTGAGTCCCACTGCCCACAGCACGGCCACGCACAGTGCGAACGCCACCGCCACCCCGTCCACCCCGATGGTCGTCGACCGTCCGCACTCGGTCGCGCAGATGTTCGCCGCCCGGGTCGCCGAGACCCCCGCCCGCGAGGCCTACCGCTACCCCGTCCCGGTGGACGAGCACGCCGCCGACGGTGCGCCCGGCGCGGAGCAGTGGCGCTCGATGAGCTGGGGCCAGGCCGCGGAGCGGGTCTACGCCATCGCGGCCGGGATGATGGCGCTGGGCGTCCGGCCGGAGGAACGGGTCGCCGTCTCCTGCTCGACCCGGATCGAGTGGATCCTGGCCGACCTCGGCATCATGTGCGCGGGCGCGGCGGTCACCGCCGTCTACCCCAGCACCAACGCCGACGAGACCGCCTACATCCTGGAGGACTCCGGCAGCCGGGGCGCGGTGGTCGAGGACGCCAAGCAGCTGCGGAAGGTCCTCGGCGAGTGCGGGCAGCTGCCCGAGCTGGCGTTCCTGGTCACCGTGGACGGCAGCAAGCCGGAGCAGCCGCACCCGGGGGTCGAGGTGCTCTCGCTGACCGAGCTGGAGGAGCGCGGCGCGGCCTACCTCAAGGAGCACCCGGACGCGGTCGCCGGAGCCATCGCCGCGATCGACCGCGACCAGCTGGCCACGCTGATCTACACCTCCGGCACCACCGGCCGCCCCAAGGGCGTCCGGCTGGCGCACGACTGCTGGTCCTACCAGGCCACCGCGCAGGCCAGCGGCGGCCTGCTGACCCCGGACGACGTGCAGTACCTGTGGCTGCCGCTGTCGCACGTCTTCGGCAAGACGCTGACCTCCGGGCAGATCCGGCTCGGCTCGGTCACCGCCGTCGACGGCCGGGTGGACCGCATCATCCACAACCTGCCGGTGGTCAACCCCACCTACATGGCCGCCGCGCCGCGGGTGTTCGAGAAGGTCTACAACGGCATCGCGGCCAAGGCCCGGGCCGAGGGCGGGGCCAAGTACAAGATCTTCCTGTGGGCCGCCAAGGTCGCCCGCGACTACGCCCGCACCGGCCAGGAGTCGCTGGTCGCCACCGGCGTCCGGAAGATCCCGCTCGGCCTCAGGGCGCAGCACGCGATCGCCGACAAGCTGGTCTACGCGAAGATCCGCGCGGCCTTCGGCGGCCGGATGCGCGCCTGCGTCTCCGGCAGCGCCGCGCTCGCGCCGGAGATCGGCTTCTTCTTCTCCGGGGCAGGGGTGCACATCCTGGAGGGCTACGGCATGACCGAGAGCAGCGCCGGGTCCACGGTCAACCCGGGCGAGGACTACCGGGTCGGCACCGTCGGTACCCCGCTGCCCGGATCCGAGGTGCGGATCGCCGAGGACGGCGAGATCCTGCTGCGCAGCCCGGGGGTGATGCGCGGCTACCACAACCAGCCGGAGAAGACCGCCGAGGTGCTGGAGAGCGACGGCTGGTTCCACACCGGCGACATCGGCGAGATCGACAAGGACGGCTTCGTCCGGATCACCGACCGCAAGAAGGACATGTTCAAGACCTCCGGCGGCAAGTACGTCGCCCCCAGCGAGGTCGAGGGCCGGTTCAAGGCGGTCTGCCCGTTCGTCAGCAACATCCTGGTCATCGGTGCCAGCCGGAACTTCTGTACCGCGCTGATCACCCTGGACGAGCCCGCGATCATGCAGTGGGCCGCCAGTCACGGCCAGGGCGGCCGGTCCTACGCCGAGGTCTGCGCCTCGGCCGAGGTGCACGAGCTGGTGGACGGCTTCGTCCAGCGGCTCAACGGCGACCTGCAGCGCTGGCAGACGATCAAGAAGTTCACCGTGCTGCCGCGCGACCTCGACATCGAGCACGGCGAGCTGACGCCCAGCCTCAAGGTGAAGCGGCCGGTGGTGGAGCGGGAGAACGCCGCCGCGATCGAGAAGATGTACGCCGGCACCGTCGAGGCGTAGCCCCCGGTCCGGCGGCCGGTCCCGGCGCCCGGCCCGATGCCGGACAATGGGAGGCATGCCCTCCGCGCTCCCTGACGGCGAAGCCGTCCCCGTCGACGGCGCCCTGCCCGAGCCCGCCCTGCGCGAGCTCGGGCAGCGGCCCTTCGGCTTCTACGTCCACGTCCCGTACTGCGCCACCCGCTGCGGGTACTGCGACTTCAACACCTACACCGCGAGCGAGCTGCACGCGTCCGGGGCGGTCGCCTCGCAGGAGACCTACGCGGACAACCTGGTGGCCGAGGTCCGGCACGCCCGCCGGGTGCTCGGCGACGCCGACGCGCCGGTACGCACGGTGTTCTTCGGCGGCGGCACCCCGACCCTGCTCCCGGCCCGCGACCTGGTCCGGATGCTGGCCGCGATCCGGGACGAGTTCGGCCTGGCGCCGGACGCCGAGGTCACCACCGAGGCCAATCCGGAGTCGGTGGACCCGGCCTACCTGGCGGAGCTGCGCGCGGGCGGTTTCAACCGGCTCAGCTTCGGCATGCAGAGCGCCCGGCCGCACGTGCTGCGGCTGCTGGACCGGCGGCACACCCCGGGCCGCCCGGAGGCCTGCGTGGCCCAGGCCAGGACCGAGGGCTTCGAGCACGTCAACCTGGACCTGATCTACGGCACCCCGGGGGAGAGCGACGACGACTGGCGGGCCTCGCTGGAGGCGGCGCTGGGCGCGGGCCCGGACCATGTCTCGGCCTACGCGCTGATCGTCGAGGAGGGCACCCGGCTGGCCGCGCGGATCCGCCGCGGCGAGATCCCGATGACCGACGACGACGTCCACGCCGACCGCTACCTGATCGCCGAGGAACTGCTCAGCGCCGCCGGGCTGCACTGGTACGAGGTGTCCAACTGGGCGACCGGGCCGCGGGCCCGCTGCCGCCACAACGAGCTGTACTGGACCGGCGCGGACTGGTGGGGCGCGGGCCCCGGCGCGCACAGCCACGTCGGGGGCGTGCGCTGGTGGAACGCCAAGCACCCGGCGGCGTACGCGCGGGCGCTCGCCGAGGGCCGCACGCCCGCGCAGGGGCGCGAGCGGCTGAGTGCGGAGGACCGCCGGGTCGAGCGGATCCTGCTGGAGCTGCGCCTGGCCGACGGCTGCCCGCTGGAGCTGCTGCACCGGGCGGGCCGCGAGGCCGCCGACCGCGCCCTCGCCGACGGTCTGCTGGCGGCCGGGCCGTACGCCGAGGGGCTGGCGGTGCTGACGCTGCGCGGACGGCTGCTGGCCGACGCCGTGGTGCGGGACCTGGTGGACTGAACGCCCTGCGCTGAACGCCCTGCGCCGAACGCCCTGCGCCGAACGCCCTGCGCCGAACGCCCTGCGCCGAACGCCCTGCGCCGAACGCCTAGGGGGCGGGTGCGGTGACGAAGTCGATCAGCTCCTCGACCCGGCCCAGCAGCGCCGGGTCGAGGTCGCGGAAGGAGTTCACCGAGGCCAGGATCCGCCGCCAGGCGTCCCTGGTGTCGGCCGGCCAGCCGAGGCGGCGGCAGACGCCCAGCTTCCACTCCTCCCCGCGCGGCACCTGCGGCCAGGCCGCGATGCCGACCGAGGCGGGCCGCACCGCCGCCCAGACGTCGATGTAGGGGTGGCCGACGATCAGCACGTCGGCCCCGCTCACCCGCTCCGCGATCCGTGACTCCTTGCTGCCCGGGACCAGGTGGTCCACCAGCACGCCGAGCCGCCGCCCCGGCTCCGGGGCGAACTCGGCGACGATCGCCGGGAGGTCGTCGATCCCCTCCAGGTACTCCACCACCACGCCCTCGATCCGCAGGTCGTCGCCCCAGACCCGCTCGACCAGCTCGGCGTCGTGCTTGCCCTCCACATAGATCCGGCTGGGCAGCGCCACCCGCGCCCGCGCCCCGGGGACCGCCACCGAGCCGGAGGCGGTCCGGGTCGGCCGGGCCGGAGCGGCGGCCGCCGCTCCGGCGGGCCGGACCAGGGTGACCGGCTTGCCGTCGATCAGGAAGCCGCCCGGGGTCAGCGGGAACACCCGCAGCTTGCGGTGCCGGTCCTCCAGCGTGACGGTGAGGCCCTCGGCGGTCTTCTCGCAGCGCAGCACCGCGCCGCAGAAGCCGGTGGTCACCTCCTCCACCACCAGGTCCCGCTCGGCGGGCACCTCGGGCGGGGGTGTGGAGCGCTTCCAGGGCGGGGTCAGGTCCGGGCCGTAGCGGCGGGACGCGGGGGTCGCGGTCACAGGCCGGGCGCTCCCCAGACCGGGAACCAGCGGGTCAGCTCCTGCTCGACCCGCAGGTCGTTGCCGAGCATCGCCTTGATCTGGATCTCCAGCGGGTTGTCCCGCTTCTCGCCCGGCAGCGGCGCGAACGGGTAGAAGCTGCCGCGCTTGTACAGGTAGACCAGGGCCAGCTTCCGCCCCTGGACGTCGCTGAAGTTCACCAGCGAGCAGAGCAGCTGCGGCCCGAAGCCGGTGCTCTCCAGCGCGCTGTTCACCGCGTGCACGTCGTTGACCAGCGAGACGATGTCGTCCGGGGAGTGCCGCGAGGTCAGCCAGGTGTAGCCGTAGTCGTCCCGGGTCGGCTCGATCGGGATGTGCCCCTCGGTGCCGGTGTCGGCGTCCAGCAGCGCCTGGACGTCCTGCTGGATCTGGGCGAAGGCGCCGCCCTCGACGGCGGCGAAGCAGACCGAGCCGACGCCGGTGGGCTTGAACCCGGCGGCGGCCTCCAGCGTGATCGCGGCCGAGGGCAGGCCGAACAGCTGGTCCAGATTGGGCTTGACGGGCTTGGTGCGGCCGAGCAGGGCGTCCAGGAAGCCCATGGGGTCAGCTCCTCGTACAGCGTGAAGGCAGTCAGTGACGGAAAGCGGGGGGAAGCGAGGGGCGGGGCGGGGACTACTGGCGGCCGAGCTCGGCGGTGATCCGGCCCAGCTGCTCCAGCCGCTTCTCCAGCGTGGGGTGGGTCGAGAAGGCGTTGCTCATGGCCTCGCTCGGCTTGAGCGCCGGGGCGAAGTAGAAGGCGTTGAAGGGCTGCGCGCGGCGCAGGTCCTGGGTGGGGATGGCCGCCATCTGCCCGGTGACCTTGGTCAGCGCCGAGGCCAGGGCCGACGGCCGACCGGTCAGCAGCGCCGCCGAGCGGTCGGCGGACAGCTCGCGGTAGCGGGAGAGCATCCGGGTCAGCAGGAAGCTGATGGCGTAGGCGACCGCGCTCACGGCGATCACCACCAGCATGATCATGCCGCTGTTGTCGTCCCGGTTGTCGCGCCGGTCGAAGCCGCCGAACATCCCGAACTGGAGGCCGACCCGGGTGATCACCCCGGCCAGCACGCCCAGGAAGCCCGCGATGGTCATCACCATCACGTCCTTGTGGGCCACGTGCGAGAGCTCGTGCGCGAGCACGCCCTCCAGTTCGGCGGGCTCCAGTCGGCGCAGCAGGCCGGTAGTGACGCACACCACAGCGTTCTTCTCGTTACGGCCGGTCGCGAAGGCGTTCGGCACGTCGCTCTGCGCCACCGCGACCCGCGGCTTCTGCATGTCGGCCAGCGCGCACAGCCGGTCCACGGCCCCGTGCAGCTCCGGGAACTCCTGCGGGGTGACCTCGTGCGCTCCCATGCTGAACGCGGCGATCTTGTCGCTGAACCAGAACTGGGCGATGAACAGGCCGCCGGCGACGATGACGATGATCGGCCAGGCCCCCTTGAGCAGTACCAGCAGCACGCCCACGAAGACCACGTAGAGCAGTCCGATCAGAAACATGGTGACGAGCATGCGGTTGGTCAAGCCGCGGTCGGGTGCGAAGCGTGTCCTGGCCATGGCCCCTCCTCAAATATGTGCCTTCACTGACAATTCTGCCCTGCCGGGTCTACCCACAAGTACGTCCGGGGCGGCCCGGCCGTTCCGGTGGCGCACCCTTCCGCCTTACACTGGCCGGACGGGTGCTGGCACTCCCAGAACCAGAGTGCCAGAACCGACCGAACGTCAGGAGGTGCGTGCCCCGTGCATGAGGAGCGCAAGCTCGACGACCGCAAGCTCGCGGTGCTGCGTGCCATCGTGCAGGACTACGTGGGCACCGAGGAACCCGTTGGTTCCAAGGCCTTGGTGGAACGCCACAATCTCGGCGTGTCCCCGGCCACGGTGCGTAACGACATGGCCGCACTGGAGGACGAGGGCTACATCCACCAGCCGCACACCAGCGCCGGCCGGGTGCCCACGGACAAGGGCTACCGGTTGTTCGTCGACCGGTTGACCGAGGTCAAGCCGCTGTCCGGGGCGGAACGCCGCGCCATCACCAGCTTCCTCGACCACGCCCTGGACCTCGACGACGTGGTGGCCCGCACCGTGCGGCTGCTGGCGCAGCTGACCCGGCAGGTCGCCGTCGTCCAGTACCCCTCCCTGTCCCGTTCCGCGGTTCGCCATGTCGAGTTGGTCTCACTGACCCCCACCAGGGTGATGCTGGTGCTGATCACCGACACCGGGCGGGTCGAGCAGCGGCTGATCGACTGCCCGGTGGCCGTCGGCGAGACCGTGCTGGCCGACCTGCGGGCGCGGCTCAACAGCCGGGCCGGCGGCCAGCGCTTCGCCGAGGTGCCGACGCTGCTCCAGGACCTGCCGGAGGCCTTCGAACGCGAGGACCGGGGGGCCGTCACGGCGGTGCTCTCCACCCTGTTCGAAGCACTGGCCGAGCAGACCGAGGAGCGGATCATGCTGGGCGGCACCGCCAACCTGACCCGCTTCCCGCACGACTTCCCGCTCACCATCGCCCCGGTGCTGGAGGCCCTGGAGGAGCAGGTGATCCTGCTGAAGCTGCTCGGGGAGACCGGCGACGCGGGCATGATGGTTCGGATCGGCCGGGAGAACGCCTACGAGGGGCTGAATTCCACGTCGGTCGTGTCGGTGGGCTACGGTTCGGGCGACGAGACCGTCGCCAAACTGGGCGTGGTCGGGCCGACGCGGATGGACTACCCGGGCACCATGGGCGCCGTCCGGGCGGTGGCACGATATGTCGGCCAGATTCTGGCGGCGTCCTAGGGTCCTTGCTGAGCTGGATACTGGAACGTCGGCGCGAACGGAAACAAGCGGAGCATTTTGGTGGCCACGGACTACTACGCGGTACTCGGCGTCCGGCGTGACGCGGGTCAGGACGAGATCAAGAAGGCGTTCCGCCGACTGGCGCGCGAACTCCATCCCGATGTCAACCCCGACCCGAAGACCCAGGAGCGGTTCAAGGAGATCAACGCCGCCTACGAGGTCCTCTCCGATCCCAACAAGCGGCAGATCTACGACCTCGGCGGCGACCCGCTGTCCGCGAGCGGCGGCGGCGCGGGGCCGGGCGGCTTCGGCGCGGGCGCGGGCTTCGGCTTCAGCGACATCATGGACGCCTTCTTCGGCGGCGCGGCCGGCGGCCAGCGCGGGCCGCGCTCGCGGACCCGGCGCGGCCAGGACGCGATGATCCGGATCGACATCGACCTCGAAGAGGCCGCGTTCGGTACCACCAAGGACATCCAGGTCGACACCGCCGTCGTCTGCACCACCTGCAACGGCGAGGGCGCGGCCCCCGGCACCTCCGCCCAGACCTGTGACATGTGCCGCGGCCGGGGCGAGGTGTCGCAGGTCACCCGGTCCTTCCTGGGCCAGGTGATGACCTCCCGTCCGTGCCCGCAGTGCCAGGGCTTCGGCACCGTGGTGCCCACCCCCTGCCCCGAGTGCGCGGGCGACGGCCGGGTCCGCGCCCGGCGCACGCTGACCGTGAAGATCCCGGCCGGTGTCGACAACGGCACCCGGATCCAGCTCGCGGGCGAGGGCGAGGTCGGCCCGGGCGGCGGCCCGGCCGGCGACCTGTACGTGGAGATCAGCGAGAACGCGCACTCCACCTTCCAGCGCCGCGGCGACGACCTGCACTGCACGGTCACCCTGCCGATGACCGCCGCCTCGCTGGGTACCAAGGTGCCGCTGGAGACCCTGGACGGCACCGTCGAGATCGACGTCCGCCCGGGCACCCAGTCCGGTCAGTCCATCCCGCTGCACGGGCGGGGCATCACCCACCTGCGCGGCGGCGGCCGGGGCGACCTGATAGTGCACGTCGAGGTGCAGACCCCGAGCAAGCTCGACGCCGACCAGGAGGAGCTGCTGCGGCGGCTCGCCAAGCTGCGCGGCGAGGAGCGTCCCTCGGGCACCTTCGCGCCCGGGCAGCAGGGCCTGTTCTCGCGCCTCAAGGACGCCTTCAACGGCCGCTAGCGGCGATCACGGCCGTTCGGCCGGTACCGCCGGTGGATCCGCACAACCTGGGAGTACGTACCCGTGACCGCCCCCGTCTTCGTGGTGGAGACCGCTCGGCTGGCCCCCGTCGGCGCGGTCGTCCGCTTGGACGGCGCCGAGGGCCGCCACGCCGTGGCGGTCCGGCGGCTCGCCGTCGGTGAGCAGCTGGTGCTGACCGACGGCGCGGGGGCGGGGGTCTTCGGCAGCGTCGTCGGCGTGCTCGGCAAGGACGCGCTGGAGGTCGAGGTCGCCCGGGTGCTCACCGAGCCGGAGCCGGAGCTGCGGCTGACCGTGGTCCAGGCGCTGCCCAAGGGCGACCGGGGCGAACTGGCGGTGGAGCTGATGACCGAGGTCGGCGTGGACCGGGTGGTCCCCTGGGCGGCCTCGCGCTGCATCACCCAGTGGAAGGGCGAGCGCGGCGCCAAGGCGCTGGCCAAGTGGCGCGCCACCGCCCGCGAGGCGGGCAAGCAGTCGCGTCGGCTGCGCTTCCCCGAGGTCTCCGAGCCGATGAGCACCCGTGAGGTCGCCGGGCTGCTCGGCGGCGCCGCCCTGGCCGCGGTACTGCACGAGGAGGGCGCGCGCCCGCTGGCGTCCGCGCCGCTGCCGGACGGCGGCGAGCTGGTGCTGGTGGTCGGCCCCGAGGGCGGGGTCTCCCCGGACGAGCTGGAGCGGTTCGCCGAGGCGGGCGCCGCCCCCTGCCGACTCGGCCCCTCGGTGCTGCGCACCTCCACCGCCGGGGTCGCCGCGGCGGCCCTGCTGCTGGGCCGCAGCGGGCGCTGGGGCTGATTGTTCGTATCCCTGTCACACTGTCAGTGGTGGCAGTTATGGTGGCCGGATGACAGCTGATCAGAGCTATCCGCGATTCCCACACATACATGCTGACCTGGTCACATTCGTGGCGGAAGACGACATCTGGCTGGCCCCGGTGGCCGGTGGCCGGGCCTGGCGGCTGACGGTTGATCAGACCCCGGTGACCCACCCGCGGTTCTCGCCGGACGGCTCGCTGCTGGCCTGGACCTCGACCAGGGACGGCGCGCCCGAGGTCCACCTCGCCCCGACCGAGGGCGGACCGGTCCGGCGGCTCAGCCACTGGGGCGACGCGCGGACGGCGGTACGCGGCTGGACGGCCGACGGCGAGGTGCTGGCGGTCAGCTCCGCCGGGCGGATGTCCCGGTCGCACCCGTGGGCGCACGCGCTGCCGGTGGACGGCGGCCCGGCGCGGGAGCTGCCGTACGGGCGGGTCGGCGGGCTGGCCGCGGAGCCCGGCGGCGAGCGGGTGCTGCTCGCGTCGCCCGGCTTCGGCATGGAGCCCGCCTACTGGAAGCGCTACCGGGGCGGCCTGGCCGGGAAGTTGTGGCTGGGGGTGGTCGGCGGCTTCGCCCGGGTGCACGCGGATCTGGACGGCAACCTGGACTCGCCGATGTGGGTGGGCGAGCGGATCGCGTTCCTGTCGGACCACGAGGGCGTGGGGCAGCTGTGGTCGAGCCTGCCGGACGGCTCGGACCTGCGGCGCCACAGCGACCACGAGTTCTACGCGCGCAACGCGGCGACGGACGGTCGGCGGGTGGTCTACCACAGCGGCGGCGAGCTCTGGCTGGTGGAGGACCTGGCGGGCGCCGAGCCGCGACGCCTGGAGGTGCGCCTCGGCGGGTCGGTGACCGGACGTCAGCCGTACCCGGTGGCGGCGGGCCGCTGGCTGGGCGGTCTTTCGGTGGACGCCGACGGGCGCTCCAGCGTGGTGGAGGTGCGCGGGAGCATCCACCGGGTGACGCATCGGGACGGCCCGGTGCGGACCCTGTCGGCGGTGCCCGGGGTGCGCAACCGGCTGCCGCAGCGACTTTCTGACGGGACGTCGGTGTGGGTGTCCGACGCCGAGGGCGACGACGTGCTGGAGTTCTCGGACGGGCGCCGGGTGCCGGTGGGGCAGTTCAGCCGGGTCGAGGAGCTGGCGGCGGCGCCGGACGGCTCGAAGGTCGCGATCGCCAACCGCGAGGGCATGGTGCTGCTGGTCGAGGACGACGCGGTGCGCGAGCTCGACCGCAGCGCGTACGGCCACTGCACGGGGCTGGCCTTCTCACCGGACTCGCAGTGGCTGGCCTGGTCCCACCCGTTGCAGCAGGAGCTCGGCCCGAGGCAGCTGCGGCTGGCCTCGCTCGCCGACGGCACCGTCACCGAGCTCACCCCGCAGCGCTTCAGCGACCGCTCCCCGGTGTTCACCCTCGACGGCAAGCACCTGGCCTTCCTGTCGCTGCGCGACTTCGACCCGGTTTCCGACCAGCACGTCTTCGACGTGTCCTTCCCGCTCGCCTGCCGTCCGCACCTGCTGACCCTTGCGGCGGACACGCTCTCGCCGTTCGGCCCGCAGCCCGGCGGCCGACCGCTGGGCAAGGGCGGCGGGACCGGGAGCCAGGGCGGCGGGACCGAGCAGCCGGAGCAGGACAACCTGACCCGGATCGACCTGGAGGGCCTGGCCGACCGGATCGTGCCCTTCCCGGTACCGGCCGGCCGGTACTCCGCGCTGCGCGCGGTCGCCGGCGGCGTGGTCTGGCGGAACACCCCGCTGGCCGGGAGCCTCGGCAGCGGCCTGGCCACCCCGGACGCCCGGCCGCCGCGCCCCTCGCTGGAGCGGTTCGACTTCACCGCCCGGCGGTTGGAGACACTGGTGGACGCCCTGGACTCGTTCGAGGTGTCCGGTGACGGCACCCGGCTGGCGGTGGTCGACGCCGGTGCGCTGCGGATCGTCCCGGCGGACCGCAAGGCCTCGCCGGAGGACCCGGAGGACTCGGTCGCGGTGGACCTGGCGCGGGTCCGGGTGACGGTGGACCCGGCCGCCGAGTGGCGGCAGATGTTCGACGAGACCGCCCGGCTGATGCGGGACAACTACTGGCGGGCCGACCTGGGCGGCCTGGACTGGGTGGGCGTGCAGCGCCGCTACCGGCCGCTGGTGGAGCGGGTCGGCAGCCACGGCGAGCTGGTCGACCTGCTCTGGGAGCTGCACGGCGAGACCGGCACCTCCCACTCGTACGTCTCCCCGGCCGACGGCGGCGGCGACGCCAAGCGCCGTCAGGGCCTGCTCGGCGCGGACCTGGTCCGCGAGGGCGACCAGTGGCGGATCGCCCGGGTGCTGCCCGGCGAGTCCTCCGACCCGCGAGCGCGCTCGCCGCTGGCCGCGCCCGGGGTCAACGTCCGCGCGGGCGACGTGCTGCGGGCGGTGGACGGGCGGCCGGTGGACCCGCTGACCGGTCCCGGCCCGCTGCTGGTCGGCACCGCCGGGCACCCGGTCGAGCTGACCGTGGCCCCGGCGGCGGGCGGCGACGAACGCACCGTCGTGGTCGTCCCGCTGGCCACCGACCAGCCGTTGCGCTACCACGACTGGGTGGCCGGACGCCGGGCGTACGTCCGCGAGCGGTCCGCCGGAAAACTCGGCTACCTGCACGTCCCGGACATGCAGGCGCTCGGCTGGGCGCAGCTGCACCGCGACCTGCTGGTGGAGATCGCCAAGGACGGCCTGGTCCTGGACACCCGGGACAACGGCGGCGGCAGCTACTCGCAGCTGATCATCGAGAAGCTGAGCCGCCGCGTCGTCGGCTGGGAGCGGTTCCGCGACTTCGGCTCGATGTCCTACCCGGCCTACGCGCCGCGCGGACCGCTGGTCTCGGTCGCCGACGAGTTCGCGGGCTCCGACGGCGACATCGTCAACGCCGCGTTCCAGGCGCTGAAGCTGGGCCCGGTGGTCGGCGTCCGCACCTGGGGCGGGGTGATCGGCATCGACATGCGCTACTCGCTGGTCGACGGCACCGGGATCACCCAGCCGCGCTACGCCTTCTGGCTGGAGAACTACGGCTGGGGCGTGGAGAACCACGGCGTCGATCCGGACGTCGAGGTGGTCTGCACCCCGCAGGACTGGGCGGCGGGCCGCGACCCGCAGCTGGACGAGGCGATCCGGATCGCCCTGGCCGAGCTGGCGGAGCACCCGGCGGTCACGCCGCCGCCGGTGCCGGAGCGGTAGCCGTACCGGTGCGGACGGTCCGCCCCGGCGGGCCGTCCCCACCGCGTTGTCACCGGCCGCCGGTACGATGCCAGCGGTACACCACCGAACCGCCGAGCGGATGGAGATGACGACGTGTCCGGAGAGCCGCAGGCGGACTGCCTGTTCTGCAGGATCGTGGCGGGCGGGATCCCGGCGACGGTCGTCCGCGAGACCGAGCACACCCTCGCCTTCCGCGACATAAACCCGCAGGCCCCGACGCACGTGCTGGTCATCCCGAAGGCGCACTACCCGAACGCGGTGGCGCTCGCCGACGCCGATCCGGCGCTGGCCGGGGCGGTGCTGGCGGAGGCCGGGCGGGTCGCCGAGGACGAGAAGATCGCCGAGAGCACCGGCGGCAGCGGCTACCGGCTGATCTTCAACACCGGCGCCGGTGCCGGGCAGACGGTCTTCCACGCGCACGCGCACGTCCTCGGCGGCGGCGACGGGCTGCGCGAGAAGCTGGTGTAGCGGGTGTCGCAGCGCGAACTGGTGGTGCTCGGGACGGCCAGCCAGGTCCCCACCCGGCACCGCAACCACAACGGCTACCTGCTGCTGTGGGACGGCGAGGGCCTGCTGTTCGACCCGGGCGAGGGCACCCAGCGGCAACTGCTGTACGCCGGGGTCAGCGCCGGCGCCATCACTCACGTCTGCGTCACCCACTTCCACGGCGACCACTGCCTGGGCCTGCCCGGGATCGTCCAGCGGATCAACCTGGACCGGCCGCCGCACCCGTTCACCGTCCACTACCCGGCCTCCGGGCAGGTCTACTTCGAGCGGCTGCGGCACGCCAGCGCCTTCCACGAGACGGTGGAGCTGCTGCCGGACCCGATCGCGGACTCCGGCGCGATCGAGGCCGCCGGAGCGCCGTTCGGGCTGCGCGCGGTCCGGCTGTCGCACCCGGTGGAGTCCTTCGGCTACCGGCTGACCGAGCCGGACGGCCGACGGCTGCTGCCCGAGCGGCTGGCCGCGCGCGGCGTCGCCGGGCCGCTGGTCGGCGAGCTACAGCGGCGCGGCGCGGTCACCGCCCCGGACGGCCGCACGGTGACCCTGGCCGAGGTCAGCGTCGAGCGCCCGGGGCAGAGCGCGGCGTTCGTGATGGACACCCGGCTCTGCCCGGGCGTGGCCGAGCTGGCCGAGGGGGTGGACCTGCTGGTGGTGGAGGCGACCTTCCTGGAGTCCGAGGCCGCGCTGGCCGAGGAGCACGGCCACCTGACCGCCGCCCAGGCGGCCCGGGTGGCGGCCGAGGCCGGGGTCGGCACGCTGGTGCTGACCCACTTCTCCCAGCGCTACCCCGACCTGGCCGGGCACCTGGCCGAGGCCCGGCGGCACTTCGACGGCGACCTGGTACTCGCCGAGGACCTGCTCCGGGTCCCGCTGCCGCCGCGCCGCGCGGTCCGGCCGGGAGCGGAACCGAGATGAACAGCGGCGAAAACCGCTGGCGTCACCCCCGTTCCCGGGCGGACCATCGTTGCCACTGGCCCTACCGTCCGTCGTACCCTGGACTCACCGTGGCCGAGAGCCCGGCGGACCCTACCGAGATGGGATGAGGCAGGCCCCAGCGCCGACCCATGACTTCCACGAATCACGACGCGCGCAGCGCCGCCGCAGGCGCCCCCGCACACCGCTCCGGCGCCGCCGGGACAGTCCAGGCGAAGATCGTCATTCCGGCGAACCACCCGATGGTGACCGTCCTCGGGACCGGGGACTCGCTCCTCAAGGTGATCGAGCGGGCCTTCCCCGGCCTCGACATCCACGCCCGGGGCAACGAGGTCACCGCCACCGGCGACAAGGCCGGGATCCGGCTGGTCCAGCGGCTCTTCGACGAGATGATGCTGGTGCTGCGCACCGGCCAGCCGCTGACCGAGGACGCGGTGGAGCGGTCCATCGCGATGCTCCGCAAGGCGGAGCAGGACCCGACCAGCCCCGAGGCCTCGACCAGCCCGTCCACGGTGTTCACCGCCAACATCCTGTCCAACCGGGGACGCTCGATCCGGCCGAAGACGCTCAACCAGCAGAACTACGTCGACGCCATCGACCGGCACACCATCGTCTTCGGCATCGGCCCGGCCGGTACCGGCAAGACCTACCTGGCGATGGCCAAGGCGGTGCAGGCGCTCCAGGCCAAGCAGGTCACCCGGATCATCCTGACCCGTCCGGCGGTCGAGGCCGGGGAGCGGCTCGGCTTCCTGCCGGGGACCCTCTACGAGAAGATCGACCCGTACCTGCGCCCGCTGTACGACGCGCTGCACGACATGATCGACCCGGACTCGATCCCCCGGCTGATGGCCGCCGGCACGATCGAGGTGGCCCCGCTGGCCTACATGCGCGGTCGGGCCCAACCGGTGTTCACCAAGGTGCTTACACCGGACGGCTTCCGTCCGATCGGCGACCTCCAGGTGGGTGACCTGGTGGTCGGCTCCGATGGGAAGCCGACCCCGGTCCTGGGCGTCTACCCGCAGGGCGAGAAGGACATCTACCGGGTCACCGCTCAGGACGGCTCCTGGACACTCTGCTGCGGGGAGCACCTCTGGACCGTCAGGACCGCGGCGGACCGCCGACGTGACAAGCCGTGGCGGGTGCTGGAGACCAAGGAGATGATCGGGAGTCTTCGTGCGGCTCACGCCCGCCGCTACGAGCTGCCGCTGCTGAGCGGACCGGTATGCCATCCGGAGCGTGAGGTTCCGATGGATCCCTACGCCCTGGGCCTGCTGCTCGGCGACGGCTGCCTGACCGGCTCCAGTACACCAACGTTCGCCACCGCTGATCCCGAGCTCGCCACCGCTCTCGGGGCGGCACTGCCCGGCATCGAGGTGCGGTGGAAGGGCCGGGTGGACTACACGCTGAGTCGTCCGAAGCAACCGGGTGACCTCATGACGACGGAGAACCCGGTCACCCGGGTACTGCGCGCCCTGGACCTGCTCGGCAGCCGGTCGCACTCGAAGTTCGTGCCGGAGGTCTACCTGCGCAACTCGGCGGAGGTGAGGCTGGCCCTGCTCCAGGGACTTCTCGACGCCGACGGCGGGCCCGTGGCCCAGGCCGACCGCACGTGCCGGATCCAGTACTCGACGACGTCGATCGTGCTCCGTGATGACGTCATCGCGTTGGTGCAGTCGCTGGGCGGCGTCGCCTACAGCCGTCGTAGGAGCGCGTTGGGGCGTCCGCCGGGCAGGGCGGATGGGCGCGACGTACACCACCGCTACGACGCCCATGTCGTCGACATCCGCCTCCCGGAAGGCGTGCAGCCCTTCCGGCTCAGCCGCAAGGCGGAGAAGTACCACGCGTCGGGTGGCGGTGGGCGTCCGATGCGCTTCATCGACAGCATCGAGCCCGCCGGTCGGGAGGAGGCGGTGTGCATCCAGGTCGCGGCCGCTGACTCGCTGTATGTCACCGAGAACTACCTGCTGACGCACAACACGCTGAATGACGCCTTCATCATCCTGGACGAGGCGCAGAACACCAGCGCCGAGCAGATGAAGATGTTCCTGACCCGGCTCGGGTTCAACTCCAAGATCGTGGTCACCGGCGACGTCACCCAGATCGACCTGCCGGGGGGTACCACCAGTGGGCTCAAGGTCGTCCAGGACATCCTGCACGAGGTGGAGGACATCCACTTCAGCCGCCTGACCAGCCAGGACGTCGTCCGGCACAAGCTGGTCGGGAAGATCGTGGACGCCTACGGCGAGTACGACGCCCGCACCCAGAGCCAGGCCCAGGGGCACACCCAGGGGCAGGCCCGGGACAATCAGAAGCAGACCGCGCGGGAACACGGCACCCGTGCCCCGCGCCAGCCCCGACACACCGAAAGCTGAGATCCCACTTCCCCATGTCGATCGACATCAACAACGAGTCCGGCACGGAGGTGGACGAGCAGGCCATCCTGGACGTCGCCCGCTTCGCCCTGGACCGGATGCGCATCCACCCGCTCTCCGAGCTGTCCGTGATCGTCGTCGACGCCGAGGCGATGGAGGCGCTGCACGTCCAGTGGATGGACCTGCCCGGGCCGACGGACGTGATGTCCTTCCCCATGGACGAACTGCGTCCCGGCAAGGAGGACGAGGAGCTGCCGCAGGGGCTGCTCGGCGACATCGTGCTCTGTCCCGAGGTCGCCACCGCGCAGGGCGCGGCCAACGGCCACTCCATGGACGCCGAGCTACAGCTGCTCACCGTCCACGGGGTGCTGCACGTCCTCGGCTACGACCACGAGGACCCGGAGGAGGAGCAGGAGATGTTCGGCCTGCAGAAGCGGATCCTGGACGACTGGCGCGCGGAGCGCGGCGAGACCGGCCCCTCCCCGGCCCCCACCACCCGGTGAGCGGCAGTCCGGTGAGTGGCGATCCGGTGAGCGGCGATCCGAAGAGCGGTAGTCCGAGATGAGTGGCAGTAGTACCGGCTTCCTCGTCATCGCGGTCGTGCTGGTGGTTTTCGCATGGCTGGCGGCATGCGCGGAGGCGGGCATCTCCCGGGTGTCCCGCTTCCGCGCCGAGGAGGCCGTCCGGAACGGCCGCCGGGGCGCCGAGCGGATGCTGGCCCTGGCCCAGGACCCCATCCGCTTCCTGAACCTGGCCACCCTGATCCGGGTCACCTGCGAGATGGCCGCCGCCGTCCTGGTGACTGTGGTCTGCGTGCGCTCGCTGCACCAGACCTGGCAGGCGGTACTGGTCGCCATCGGCGCCATGGTGCTGGTGTCCTACGTGGCCGTGGGCGTCTCGCCGCGCACCATCGGCCGCCAGCACCCGATGAACGTGGCCACCGCCTCGTCCGTGGTGCTGCTGCCGCTGAACCGGATCCTCGGCCCGATCCCGCGGCTGCTGATCCTGCTCGGCAACGCGCTCACCCCGGGCAAGGGCTTCCGCGAGGGCCCCTTCGCCTCGGAGGCGGAGCTGCGGGCGCTGGTGGACCTCGCCGAGCAGGACTCGCTGATCGAGGACGAGGAGCGCCGCATGGTGCACTCGGTCTTCGAGCTCGGCGACACCATCGTCCGCGAGGTGATGGTGCCCCGCACCGACCTGGTGATGGTCGAGCGCGGCAAGACCGTCCGGCAGGCGCTGACGCTCGCGCTGCGCAGCGGCTTCTCCCGGATGCCGGTGGTCGGCGAGAACGAGGACGACGTGGTCGGCATCGTCTACCTGAAGGACCTGGTGCGGCGCACCCACGTCAACCGCGAGTCGGAGTCCGACCCGGTCGGCGAGGTGATGCGGCAGGCCACCTACGTCCCGGACAGCAAGCCCGCCGCGGACCTGCTGCGGGAGATGCAGCGGGACCGGATCCACGTCGCCGTCGTCATCGACGAGTACGGCGGCACGGCCGGGCTGGTCACCATCGAGGACATCCTGGAGGAGATCGTCGGCGAGATCACCGACGAGTACGACCGGGAGGCCCCGCCGGTGGAGATCCTGGCGGACGGCGCGTTCCGGATCACCGCGCGGCTGCCGGTGGAGGAACTGGGCGAGCTGTTCGGCATCGAGCTGGACGACGAGGACGTCGACACCGTCGGCGGGCTGCTCGCCAAGGCCCTGGGCCGGGTGCCGATCCCGGGTTCGGGCGCGGAGGTGCCGGTGCCGGAGGAGGACCTGCCGATCGCCGCGATCCGGCTCACCGCGGAGAGCACGGCGGGCCGCCGCAACCGGATCGGCACGCTGCTGGCCGAGCCGGTCCGGCGCGAGCGCCGGGGGCGCGGCGGCCGTCGCGACCCGGAGGAGGACAGCGGCGGCAACGGCTCCGACCGGCACGGCTCCGAGCGGCACGGCTCCGACCGGCACGCTTCGGACCGGCACGCTGAGCGGCACGCGGCTGAGCGGCAGGCGGACCGGGCCGGGCAGCACCCCGAGGACGACTGAGCGGGCGCCCCGGTCGCGGGCGGCGGATCCGTGCGCCGCTCGCGACCGGGGCGGCGGATTCGTGCAGATCCCCGGTCCCGGCCGACCGCCGGGCGAGGATGTGCCCGAAAACGCAGCCGTGAGGAGAAGCCCCATGACCGACATCGCGAGTCTCCGCCAGTCCGCCGACCTGCTCCAGTCCGAGTTGGTGGAGTTGCGTCGGGCGGTGCACCGGGAGCCGGAGATCGGTCTGGAGTTGCCGTTGACCCAGGCGAAGGTGTTGGCGGCGTTGCGGGGGCTGCCGTTGGAGCTCACGCTGGGGGAGAAGCTGAGTTCGGTGACGGCGGTGCTGCGCGGTGGGCGTCCGGGCCCGGTGGTGCTGCTGCGGGCCGACATGGACGCGCTGCCGGTGCAGGAGACCAGCGGCCTGCCGTACGCCTCGCGGATCCCCGGGGTGATGCACGCCTGCGGCCACGACCTGCATGTGGCCGGGCTGGTCGGCGCCGCCCGGCTGCTGGCCGAGCGCCGCGACGAACTGCCCGGCACCGTGGTGTTCATGTTCCAGCCGGGGGAGGAGGGCGACGGCGGGGCCCGGCTGATGGTGGAGGAGGGCCTGCTGGACGTCGCGGGCAGCGCCCCGGTCGCCGCCTACGCGCTGCACGTCGGCGCCGCGCTGCTCCCGCACGGCTGGGTGGCCACCCGTCCCGGTCCGGTCATGGCCGCCGCCGACTCGCTGCGGGTCACCATGCGCGGGCGCGGCGGCCACGGGTCCAGCCCGCACTCGGCGCTGGACCCGATCCCGGCCGCCTGCGAGGCGGTCACCGCCCTTCAGACCATGGTCACCCGGCGGTTCGACGCCTTCGACCCGGTGGTGGTCACCGTCGGCAGCTTCCACGCCGGGAGCGTCAACAACGTCATCCCGGACACCGCGGAGTTCGCCGCGACCATCCGCTCCTTCTCGCCCGAGGCCCGGGACCGGGTGCTGGAGGAGGTGCTGCGGGTGGTGCGCGGCGTCGGCGCGGCCCACGGGCTCACCGTCGAGGCGGCGGTCAAGGAGGGCTACCCGGTCACCGTCAACGACCACGGCGAGGCCGCCTTCGCCGCCGCCACCGCACGTGAGCTCCTGGGCGCGGACCGTTACGTCGAGATGCCGCACGCCGTCGCCGGATCCGAGGACTTCGCCGTCATCGGTGAGCTGGTGCCCGCCGCCTACCTGATGCTGGGCGCCTGCCCGCCCGACCGCGACCCGTTCAGCGCGGCCTACAACCACTCGCCGGAGGCGGCCTTCGACGACGCGGTACTGGCCTCCGGGGCCGCGCTGCTCGCCGCCCTGGCCCTGGGGCGGCTCGCGCGGGAGAACTGATCCCGGGTCACAGGTCCTGATGGTCGATCAGGTGGTGCTGCGCGTCGTACTCGTTCACCGAGCGCTCGCTCAGGTTGACCGGGACGACGAACGCGTACGTGCGGACCCGGGAGCCGGCCGGGGTGGTCCCGTCCAGCGGGTAGTCGCCCGCGCCGCCCCAGGCCATCGGCTCGCCGACCGGGTTGGCCGCGCACTCGAACTGCGGGGTGTTTCCCCCTTCGCCCCTAAGTACTCCCGATCACCCGCGGCGGGTTGCACCGGCCCGGAACCTCAGTCGGCCCGGGCCGCCCACGGGTCCAGCGGCACGTAGCCGCAGCTCCGCCCGTCGCGGTCGACCAGGTGGCCGACCAGCTTCACCAGGCGTACGGTCAACTGCCGCTCGCGGACCCGGACTCCGGGGGCGATCCGGCCCAGCTCGACCTCCAGGCGGCGGACGTCCTCGGTCTGCCGCACCATCAGGTAGGCGACCAGGTTCGCCGCGCCCAGGGTGACCGCGCACATCCGGGTCTGCGGCAGCGCCGCGAACCAGGCGGCGGCGGCCTCCAGCCGGTCGGCCGGGAGGTCCAGCCACAGCAGCACGTGGATCGGGTGCCCGGTCAGCCTCGGCGAGGCGTCGCAGCGCAGCACCAGCCGTCCGGAGTCGCGCAGTTCCGCCAGCCGTCGGCGGACGGTGGACGCGGGCAGGCCGGTGCGCTCGGCCAGCTCCGCGTACGGCATCCGGCCGTCCTGGCCCAGCGCCAGCAGCAGTGAGCGGTCGGCCACGATCTGCGCTCCGGCGGCGGTGCGCCCCGGCCCCGGGGCGGCCGACTGCGGTGCCCCGGCGATGGCCGCGCGCTGCCCGGTGTCCAGGGCGCCGTCGCGCCAGCGGCTGCCCTCCCGGACGGTGCGTTCCACCAGCGAGGTGCGGGTGCGGAGCACCCCGGGCAGCGTGCCGACCCGGTCCAGCACATAGCGGGTCAGCAGCGACCGTTCGGTCGCGCCCACGGTCAGCAGCAGGTCCGCGCCGCCGGTCACCACCTCGATCGAGGCCGTCTGCGGGTCCCTGGCCAGCCGCGCGGCGACCTCCGCGACCCGGTTCGCCTGGCATTCCACCTCGACCAGGGCGGTCACCCCGTAGCCGAGCCGGTCGGTCGACGGGTAGCAGGTCACCCAGGCCTCACCGGCCGCCGCCAGCCGCGCCCAGCGGCGGGACAGCGTCGCCGGATCCACCCCCAGCGGTCCGGCCAGCCGGGACCACGGCGCGCGCGGATCCACCCGCAGCGCGTCCACCAGGGCCAGGTCCAGCTCGTCGATCACGGCTCGGCCCCGGGGGCGGACGGCTGCGGCGGCGGAAGCCTGCGGTGCGCGCTCATCGCTGACCAGCGTAGACCGCCCGCTGCCGGGGTGACCCCCCTCCGGGGGGTGACTGTGCGGCGCTCTGCTGGTAGATCTTGTCCGCTCGACCGATCCCGCCCCGGCCACCGCGCCCCGGCGCCCCGCGACGAAGCTGGAGACCGCCATGACCACGACCCCCACCCTGCGTGAGTCCGCCGACCTGCTCCAGTCCGAGTTGGTGGAGTTGCGTCGGGCGGTGCACCGGGAGCCGGAGATCGGTCTGGAGTTGCCGTTGACCCAGGCGAAGGTGTTGGCGGCGTTGCGGGGGCTGCCGTTGGAGCTCACGCTGGGGGAGAAGCTGAGCTCGGTGACGGCGGTGCTGCGCGGTGGGCGTCCGGGCCCGGTGGTGCTGCTGCGCGGCGACATGGACGCGCTGCCGGTGCAGGAGACCAGCGGCCTGCCGTACGCCTCGCGGTTCCCCGGGGTGATGCACGCCTGCGGTCACGACCTGCATGTGGCCGGGCTGGTCGGCGCCGCCCGGCTGCTGGCCGAGCGCCGCGACGAACTGCCCGGCACCGTGGTGTTCATGTTCCAGCCGGGGGAGGAGGGCCTGGCCGGGGCCCGGGTGATGCTGGACGAGGGCCTGCTGGAGGCGGCCGGTACGCCGCCGGTGGCCGCCTACGCGCTGCACGTCACCGCCGCGACCTACCCGCGCGGCGCGGTCGCGGGCCGCCCCGGCCCGATCATGGCCGCCGCCGACACGCTGACGGTGACCCTGCGCGGTCGCGGCGGCCACGGCTCGGCCCCGCACTCCGCGCTCGACCCGATACCGGCGGCCTGCGAGGCGGTGCTGGCGTTGCAGACCATGGTCACCCGGCGGTTCGACGCCTTCGACCCGGTGGTGGTCACCGTCGGCACCCTGCACGCGGGCACGGTGAACAACGTGATCCCGGGTGACGCGTTCTTCGAGGCGACGGTCCGCTCCTTCTCGCCACAGGCGCGCGACCGGGTACGGGCGGAGTCGCTGCGGCTGGTGCGCGGCATCGCCGAGGCCCACGGCCTGGAGGCGGACGCGGTCTTCACCGACGTCTACCCGCCGACCGTCAACAACGTCGCCGAGGCCGAGTTCGCCGCCGACGTCGCCCGCGAACTGCTGGGCCCGGAGCGGGTGCTGACCATGCCTCAGCCCGAGGCCGGGGCGGAGGACTTCTCCTTCGTCGCCGAGCGGATCCCCTCCGCCTACTTCTTCCTCGGCGCCTGCGTGCCCGGGCTCGACCCGGCCACCGCCCCGGACAACCACGCCCCGCAGGCCGCCTTCGACGACTCGGTCCTGGCCGACGGGGCCACCCTGCTGGCCGAGTTGGCGATCCGCCGGTTGGCCCGGTGAGGTGACGCCTGGTCAAGTCCGGTGCTGGACCGCGCCGTCGGTCCCGGCGGGGTCCGGCACCGGCGGCGTCAGCTGCGGCGTACGGTGAACCGGTCCACGGCGGTGCCGTCCTCGACCAGCGAGCGGACCGACAGCGTGGCCGGGCGTCCGGGCGCGGCCGGGGTGACGTCCACGGCCAGCAGGCAGTAGCCGGTGTAGCGGACCCTGGACCACTCGACCTGGACGGTCTCGTTGTTCCCGTCGGGTTCGCAGACCACCATCGGCACCGGCGTGTCGTTCGGCGTCTCGTGGCCGAGGTAGCTGTCCGAGACCGGGAACGAGTAGATGTCGTCCCCGCCGCCGCCCGCCACCACGTAGGTGGTGCCGTCCCGCACCGGGTCGACGGTGCCGCCGGAGTCGACCCGGCGGGTGGGCTTCCCGGCGCGGATCGGGTCGGTCCGCTCGTAGATGTGGTTGTGCCCGCTGAGCACCAGGTCCACCTGGTACGTGTCGAACAGCGGCGCCCACTGCTGCTGCGCGCCCAGTTCGGCCCCGTTGTCGGCGCAGCTGGTGTAGGTGCACTGGTGCAGGTAGACGACCGTGAAGTCGATGCTGGGGTCGGCCCGGAAGGCCGCCAACCGGCGTTCCAGCCAGGCCAGTTGCCTGCCCTTGGTGTAGTCGAGGTTGGCCGGGGTGTTGTAGCAGACGTCGTTGCCGTCCAGGCTGATCAGGCCCACGTTCTGGTAGCGCCAGGAGTAGATGCCGGTGGACTGGTCCCAGGCGTTGTCCGGCATGCTGAACCGGGCGCGCACCCCGCCGTAGCCGTCCGGCGAGTACCAGGCCTCCATCTCGTGGTTGCCGATCGCCATCATCCACGGGATCCGCGAGGCGATCGGCTCGTTCTGCACGAAGAAGGAGTCCCATAGCCGGGCGTCGTACGAGTCGGTGGTGTCCCCGCCGCCGTCGCTGTTGGCGTACGACAGGTCGCCCATGTGCACGTGGAAGGCCGGGTTGAGGCCCGCGATCAGGTTGCCGTTGGCCACCGCGTTGTAGCCGACGCCCTGGTCGCCGAAGGCGGTGAAGGTGAAGGCGCCGCCGCGCTCGGCCGAGGGGGCGGTGCGGAAGCTGGCCATCCCGGCGAGCTGCCCGTGCGCCGAGGCCGGGTCGTAGCCCTGGTGGCCCACGACGTAGTAGTAGGTGGTGTTGGGCAGCAGCTGGTCGAGCCGGGCGTGCAGGTAGTACTGGGTCACCGTGGTCGGCTTGATCAGCGGCTCCGTCTCGACCGGCTGCTGCCAGGAGAGTTGGCTGACCAGCGGACGCACCTCGGCGGCCACCCGGGAGCCCAGCTGGTCGGGGCGGGTGCCGATGCGGACGAAAGGACCGTTCACCGGGCCCGGCACCTGCCAGGAGACGACCACCTCCCGCGAGGGGTCGCTGCCGAAGCTGAGGTGCCGCCCGAACGGCCGCAGCGCGGAACCGGTCGCCCCGGCCCCGGTGGCGGTGCCGGTCGCGGCGGTGCTGCCGGAGCGGAGCACGGCGGCTTGGGCGCTGCCCGTCGCCAGGGTCCCGGCGGCGGCCAGCGCGACGCCGCCGACGGCCCCGGCCCGCAGCACCTGCCGCCGGGAACTTCCGCCGGTGGCAGGCGGCAGCGAGTCGGTGGACGATGAGCCGTCGGTGAGCTGGCTGTGCCCAGTGGTGTCAGACATGCGCGCTAGTTAATTAGGTTTACTACCTTGCGGTCAAGGGATCGCGCATCCCGATCGGGCTTCTTGTTCAGCTTCCCGGTCATTGACCCGATGTCAGCTACTGGACTATACCTATCGCCTAGATGGTCTATACCAACGCACGGGGGCGTGGGGTTCGACCAGATGCGGCGTTCCGCCCTCCCCCCTTGCCATGTCCGGTACTTGATGAGGAGAGCACATGTCCGCACCCTTCTCGATCGGAGCCGCTGGGCGTCGTGCCCTGATCGCGGCGACCGCCGCCGTCAGTGCGGTGGCCCTACTGGCGGTCTCGCCGGGCAGCGCGCAGGCGCAGTCGAGACCGGCCGCGTCGGCCCGTCAGGCGGGCGGGTCCGCCGGGGCACCGAAGCAGTTGGTCGGCTACTTCACCCAGTGGGGCATCTACTCCGGGTTCCTGGAGAAGAACCTGGTCACCACCGGCGAGATCAAGAACCTCACCGAGCTCGACTACGGGTTCAGCGACATCAGCAGCGACGGCACCTGCGACAGCGGCGACAGCTGGGCCGACTACCAGCGTCCGTTCGCGGCCGACGAGGCGGTGGACGGGCAGGCGGACGCCGCCGGGCAATCACTCCTGGGCAACTTCAACCAGCTCCGCGAACTCAAGGCGGAGTACCCGAAGTTGAAGATCGTGATGTCGATCGGGGGCTGGGCCTGGTCGGGGCAGTACTC
Organism: Streptacidiphilus sp. P02-A3a; assembly: GCF_014084105.1. GTDB lineage: Bacteria > Actinomycetota > Actinomycetes > Streptomycetales > Streptomycetaceae > Streptacidiphilus. The sequence continues at coordinate 1,798,875 of NZ_CP048289.1, forward strand.
GGCGCTGGCGTCCACCGCCGCCGGGCGGCAGAAGTTCGTCTCCTCCTGCATCGACCAGTACCTCAAGGGCGACCTCCCCGGGCTGCCCGCCGGGGCCGCGGCCGGGATCTTCGACGGCTTCGCGGTGGACTGGGAGTACCCGGGCGAGCCGGGTGACGGCAACCCCTACAGCCCGCAGGACGGCGCCGACTACACCGCGCTGATGCAGGAGTTCCGCAGCCAGCTGAGCGCGCTCAGCGCCGGCGGCTTCGGTGACCGGCACTACCTGCTGACCGCGAACACGGCGGGCAACCCGGTCTTCGCGGCCCAGCTGCAACTGCGCCAGGTCGCCAAGGTGGTGGACTGGTTCAACGTCATGACCTTCGACTACCACGGAAGTTGGGAGCCCGCCGGGCCGACCGACCTCTCCGCGCCGCTGTACGTGGACCCGCGCGACCCCAACCCGCCGGCCAACCAGTTCAGCGTCGACCAGTCGGTCAGGTACTACGAGTCGCAGGGCGTCCGGCCCGGGCAGATCTCGCTGTCCATCCCCTACTACGCGCACGAGTGGACCGGCGTCGCCCCCGGGCCGAACGGCGACGGCCTGTTCCAGGCGGCGACGGCGGGCGGCGGCACCCCGAACTACAACCAGGTGGTGACCGCGCCCGGCAAGACCTACTGGGACCCGCTGTCCGAGGCGCCGTACAAGTACGACGCGGCGAGCGGGACCTTCTACACCTACGACAGCCCGGCCTCGGTCTGGCTCAAGGGCCAGTACATCGACCAGCAGGGGCTGGCGGGCACGATGGTCTGGTCGCTCGACGGCGACACCTCCGACGGCCGGTTGACCGCGGCGCTCGGCGCGAGCCTGCACACCAACGGCAACCGGGGCTGACCCGGCGCCCGGGGGAGGGGCGGCCGGGTCCGGAGCCGAACGCGCCGGGCCCGGCCGCCCTGGCTACGCCGCGGGCTGCCGGAGGGCCGCCTGGGCCGCCGCGAGCTGCCGCAGCGGCTGCGGGCCGAGCGGGCGCAGCACCACCGTCCCGACCCCGGCCGCCCACAGCGCGCGGATCGCGGCCGCGGCCGCCTCGGGCGAGCCGGAGGCGGCGAAGATCTGGTCGGCCGGGCGGCCCAGCCACGCCGCCTGGCCCGCGATCACCGCCTGCCCGGCGGCCGGGTCGGCGCCGGGCGAGTCGACGCTGAGGAAGGTGAACGTGGTCAGGCTGTGCGGACGCTCCCCGGTCCGGCCCTTGCCGATGTGCGCCAGCGCCGCCGCCACGTCGTCCGGGCCCTGGCCCTCGGGCAGCAGGGTGCCGTCCGCGACCCGGCCGGACAGCTCCAGCGAGCGCGGCCGGACCACCCCGGCCACCAGCGGCGGCACGGTCACCGGCGGGTGGACCAGCTGGACGCCGTCCACCCGCACCTCGCGCCCGTCCAGGGTGACCCGCTCGCCCCGCAGCAGCCCGCGGACCACCGTCAGGGTCTCCTCCAGCAGCGCCAGCGGACTCCGCGCGGCGGCGCCGACCTTGGCCATCCACTCGCCCACGCCATGGCCGACCCCGGCGGTCAGCCGTCCCGGGAACATCCGCGCCAGCGCGGCCAGCTCCATGGCCAGCAGCGCGGGGTTGCGCAGCGGCGCGGGCGCGATCCCGATGCCCACCCGGAGCCGGTCGGTGGCACCGAGCGCCGCGGCGGCGGAGGACATCGCGCCGGTCCAGCCGAGGTCCTCGACCACCCACAGCTCCTCGATGCCGAGGGCCTCCACCGCCCGCGCGAAGCCCGGCAGCCCCTCGGGCTCCCAGGCGCGGTCGTACATCACGCCGATCCGATGCTGAGTCATCGGGCCACGCTACAGGTGGGCCGGTTCGGTGGGCCGGTTCGTGGGGGCGGTGCGGTGCCCGGGCCTTATCCTCGTGGGTATGAGTGAGCTGGCAGCAGGCGCTACCCCGGAGACCACGTTGGACCCGGAAGACCGGAAGATCATCACCCTGGCGCGGTCCGCCCGCGCCCGCAACGGCGTGCCCGAGGGCGCGGCCGTGCGTGACGAGACCGGCCGTACCTATGTCGCCGGGACGGTCGCGCTGGAGTCGCTGCGGCTCAGCGCGCTGCGTACGGCCGTGGCCATGGCCGTGGCCAGCGGCGCCCGGGGGCTGGAGGCGGCGGCGGTGGTCGGCGCGGCCGAGCAGTTCACCGACGAGGACCTGGCGGCGGTACGGGACCTGGGCGGCCCGGGCACGACGGTGCTGCTGGCCGGTCCGGACGGCGCGCTGCGGCTGGTCACCCAGGCGCAGTAGCCTTCGTCGTCCTGGCAGAGGCAGAGCGAGTCGTCCTGGCGGCGGGAGGGGTGGCATGGGGGGCATCGCGTTCGTCGCGGGGGTGCTGTTCGTGCTCATGGGGATGGGGCACTGGCAGGAGGACCGGAGTCCGGTCTGGCTGACGCTCTCCATCATCGTGGCGGTCTTCACCGTCGGCGGCGGCCTGGCCGGGCTCTTCAAGCGCGGCAAGTGACCGCCAGGGGCGGGGCCGCCCCGCGGATGGGGGAGAATGGTGAGCATGAGCTCTCGCCCCACCCAGCAGTCCGCCAGGCCCGCCACCGTCGCCGACGCCGCCCCGCAGGGGGACCAGCCGCACCGGTCGGGCTTCGCCTGCTTCGTCGGGCGGCCCAACGCGGGCAAGTCCACGTTGACCAACGCGCTGGTCGGGACCAAGGTCGCGATCACCTCGGACCGCCCGCAGACCACCCGGCACACCGTCCGCGGCATCGTGCACCGCCCCGACGCGCAGCTGATCCTGGTGGACACCCCCGGCCTGCACAAGCCGCGCACCCTGCTCGGTGAGCGGCTGAACGACGTGGTCCGCTCGACCTGGGCCGAGGTGGACGTCATCGGCTTCTGCGTCCCGGCCGACCAGAAGCTCGGTCCGGGGGACAAGTTCATCGCCAAGGAACTGGCCGGGATCAAGCGGACCCCCAAGGTCGCGGTGGTGACCAAGACCGACCTGGTGGACTCCAAGCAGCTCGCCGAGCAGCTGATCGCGGTCTCCCAGCTGGGCGTGGAGCTCGGCTTCGAGTGGGCCGAGATCATCCCGGTGTCCGCGGTCGCCGACAAGCAGGTGGACCTGCTGGCGGACCTGCTGGTCCCGCTGCTGCCGGAGGGCCCGCTGCTCTACCCGGAGGGCGACCTCACCGACGAGCCCGAGCAGATCATGGTCGCGGAGCTGATCCGCGAGGCCGCGCTGGAGGGCGTCCGGGACGAGCTGCCGCACTCGCTGGCGGTCGTGGTGGAGGAGATGCTGCCGCGCGAGGGGCGTCCGGAGGGTCGGCCGCTGCTGGACATCCACGCCAACGTCTACATCGAGCGGCAGAGCCAGAAGGCCATCGTGATCGGCTCCCGGGGCGCGCGGCTGAAGCACGTGGGCACGGTCGCCCGCAAGCAGATCGAGGCGCTGCTGGGCACGCCGGTCTACCTGGACCTGCACGTCAAGGTCGCCAAGGACTGGCAGCGCGACCCCAAGCAGCTGCGCAAGCTCGGCTTCTGATGATCCGTCAGAACTGAGCGTCGTCAGCCGGAGTCGCGGACGACGATCTGCGAGGCGCCGACGGAGTGACTCTCGGTCGGCGCCTCCGGGTTCCGGATCAGCCGGTCGATCAGCTCCGCCAGCCGTGCCCCGTCCGGCAGTTCGAGCCGCACCGTGGTCAGCCGGGGCCGGGTGAGCCGGGCCAGCAGCACGTCGTCCGCGCCGACCAGGGCGACCTCCCCGGGGACCTCCAGCCCGGCGTCCTGGAAGGCGCTGAGCAGCAGCAGGGCGTACTCGTCGTTGTAGGCGAACAGCGCGGACAGGTCCAACTCGCGCCAGCGGGAGACCAGTTCGGCGGCATCCTGTTCGCTGTAGCCGAGCCGCAGCGGCTGCACCAGCGCGCCCGGGCCGCCGTGCTCGGCGTAGACGGCCCGCAGGCCCTCCAGTCGCGGCTCGCCGAAGACGGCGAGGCTGGGTTCGGTCGGGACGATCGCGCCGATGCGGTGGTGCCCCCCGGCCAGCAGATGCCGCGCCGCCACCGCGCCGACCTGTCGCTGATCGAGTGTCAGCGAGTGTGCGCCGGGCACCTGTTGGCCGCCGAGGGTGAACACCGCCCGGGTGCCGGACTGGCGCAGCAGCTCCACGCCGCGCGCGCTGAGCCCGGAGCCGAGCCCGGCCAGTACCGCCGTGGGGCGCAGCTCGGCCCACCCGGCGGCGTCGGCGTCGGAGCCGCCGGAGTCGCCGTAGATCACGATCGGGTAGCCCAACGTCCGCAGCGCGGCCCGCAGTTCGCCCAGGAAGCTGTTGAACAGCGGGCCGAAGACCACCTCGGGCATGGTGAGCAGGACGATCCCGGTGTGCCCGGCGCGCAGCGAACGCGCGGCGGCGTGCGGGACGTAGCCCAGTTCGGCGGCGGCGGCGCGGACCCGCTGCCGGGTCTGTTCGCTGACCCGGCCGCTGGCGCTGTTGTTGAGGACGTACGAGACCGTGGCACGGGACACCCCGGCGCGGCGGGCGACGTCGGCGCTGGTGGGTGCGGTGCGCGGGGAGGCCGGTTGCTGAGTCATACCGCTGTACATCCTTCCAGAAGCCGGGCCCCGGCGGGGGCGGGAGGTCGGCGAACGCCCTGGTTACACGAGTAATCTCGGTGCATGCCATCATGGTCGGTGGCGCGGCGGCGGGGCCGACCGCGGACGTTCGCGACGAGAGGACCGGCACGGTGAGGCTGAACACTCGGGAATGGGGCAGCGGCGAGCGGATCGCGGTACTGGTCCACGGGATCATGTCCGACTCCCGCACCTGGCGGCGGGTCGGACCGGCGCTGGCCGACCGGGGGTACCGGGTGATCGCGGTGGACCTGCGCGGCCACGGCGGCTCCCACCCCCGCGACGCGGACCCCGACCCGGGATCCGACGGCGCGGAGACCGGCCGCTACGCGCCGCACCGGTACGCCGAGGACCTCGCCGAGACCCTGCCGCCGGGGGTGGAGCTGGCCGTCGGCCACTCGCTCGGCGGCCTGGCGCTGGCCGGCGCGGTGGAGCGGCTGCGGCCGCGGCGCGCGGTCTACCTGGACCCGGCCTGGCGCTTCGACCCGCTGGGGGCGGGCTTCGACCCGGCGCTGTTCGCCGAGTTCGCCGACCGGGCCACGCCCGCGCTGGTCGCCGCGATGAACCCGCGCTGGGAGCAGGCCGACGTGGACACCGAGATGGAGACGCTGGCGGTGTGGGACCGGGCCTGCGCCGCCGCGCTGACCCCGCTCGCCGGGCGGCGGCTGCTGCCGGAGCGGGCCGTGGCGCCCTCGCTGGTGCTGACCGCCGACCCGAGCCGGCTGGTCCCGGCCGAGGAGGCCGCGCTGCTGCGCGCCCGCGGCTTCGAGGTGCGTACCGTCCCGGAGGCCGGGCACACCATCCATCGGGACGACTTCGCCGGATTCATGACCGCGTTGGAAGGCTGGATCTGATTCATGGACAGCACCACCACCGAACCCAGCAGCACCGCGGCGGGCACCACCACCGCGGGTACCGCCGCCGACCGGGGCCGGGAGGCCGCGGTCGAGGCCGCCCTCGGCCGACTCGACCTCACCGCCAAGGTCGCCCTGCTCGCCGGGGCCGACATGTGGTCGCTGCCCGCCAACGCGGAGATCGGCCTCGGGCGGCTGGTCATGTCCGACGGCCCGGCCGGGGTGCGCGGCGAGCAGTGGACGCCGGACGACCCCTCGATCGCCATCCCCGCCCCGACCGCGCTGGCCGCCACCTGGGATCCCGACCTGGTCCGCCGCACCGGCGGGCTGCTGGCGCAGGAGGCCCGGCGCAAGGGCGTGCACGTGGTGCTCGCGCCCACGGTCAACCTGCACCGGAGCCCGCGCGGCGGACGCCACTTCGAGGCCTACTCGGAGGACCCGCTGCTCACCGGCGAGATCGGTGCGGCGCTGGTGGCCGGGATCCAGGCGGGCGGGGTGGCCACCACCCCGAAGCACTGGGTCGCCAACGACTCCGAGACCGACCGCTACACCGTGGACGTCCGGGCCGACGAGCGGACCCTGCGCGAGCTGTACCTGGCGCCGTTCGAGGCGATCGTCCGCAAGGCCCGGCCGTGGGGCCTGATGGCCGCCTACAACCGGGTCGGCGGGCACAGCATGAGCGAGCACGCCGAGCTCAACAACGGTGTGCTGCGCGCGGAGTGGGGTTTCGACGGGGTCCTGGTCTCGGACTGGACCGGGGCCAGGGACACCGTCCGGGCGGCGCTCGGCGGCCTGGACATCGCGATGCCGGGCCCGGTCACCGTCTACGGCGAGCACCTGGTCGCCGCCGTCCGCGACGGACGCGTGCCGGAGGCGGCCGTGGACGAGCTGGCCCGCCGGGTGCTGCGCCTGGCCGCCCGGGTCGGCCTGCTGGCCGGGGCTCCCGCCGCCGTGCCCGAGCCCCCGGCGGACGTCGACGGCGAGGCACTGGCGCGGGAGGTCGCCGCCCGCTCGTTCACCCTGGTCCGCAACCAGGGCGCGCTGCCGCTCGACCCGGCGCCCGGCTCGGTGGCGGTGATCGGCGCCGCCGCCGCGCAGCCCAGGATCGGCGGCGGCGGCTCCGCCCAGGTCTTCCCGACCGGGGTGGTCAGCCCGTTGGCGGGGCTGCGGGCCGCACTGCCGCCGAGCACCGCGCTCGGCTACGCGCTCGGCGCGGATCCGGCCGTCCACCTGGCACCGCTGGCGGCGCCGGTCGAGGCGGTGCTGCTGGGCTCCGGCGGGGCCGAGCTCGGCACCGCCGGGCTGCCCGACGGCGGTGTCCGCTGGATCGGCCGACTGCCGGGCGGGGTCGGCTTCGCGGACCTGCGCGCGGTCCGGATCACCGGCGTGCTCCAGCCGCAGACCACCGGCGTGCACCGGTTGGGCATCCGCGGCCAGGGCCGCTTCCTGCTGGAGGCCGGGGGCCGGACCCTGTTCGACGGGGAGGTGCGCTACCAGGGCACCGACCCGGCCGGGGCGTTCCTCAACCCGCCGGAGGAGGTGCTCGAACTCGACCTGGACAGCACTGCGCCGATTGAGCTGACGCTCACTCATTCTCTTTCCAAGGCACCGGAGTTCGCCGGGTTCGGGATGGTCTCGTTCGCCCTCGGCCATGGCGCCCCGGTCGGCACCGAGGACGAACTGATCGACGAGGCGGTGGCGTTGGCGGCGTCGGCCGATGTCGCGGTGGTGGTCGTGGCCACCACCGAGGAGGTGGAGAGCGAGGGCGTCGACCGGGCCGGACTGGCCCTGCCCGGACGCCAGGACGAGTTGGTCCGCCGGGTCGCCCAGGTCAACCCGCGGACGGTGGTGGTGGTCAACGCGGGCGCGCCGGTGCTGATGCCCTGGCGCGAGCAGGTCGCGGCGGTGCTGCTCACCTGGTTCCCGGGGCAGGAGGCGGGCGCGGCCCTGGGCGAGGTGCTGCTCGGGATCCGCGAGCCCGGTGGACGGCTGCCCACCACCTGGCCGGCGGCGGAGGCCGACTGCCCGGTGTGGCGGGTCGAGCCGGTCGACGGCCGACTGGACTACCGCGAGGGCCTGTTCGTCGGCTACCCGGCCTGGCAGCGGCGCGGCGGCGCGGCCCCCGCGTACTGGTTCGGCCACGGCCTCGGCTACACCGACTGGGAGTACCAGGGCCTCGACGTCCGGCTGCGGCGGCCGGGGCCGGGCGAGGACCCGTACGCGGCCCGGGCCGAGGCGGTGGTGCTGGTCCGCAACACCGGCGCGCGGACCGGCCGCGAGACGGTGCAGGTCTACCTCGCGCCGGGTGGCGCGGACCCGGACCGCCCGGACCGGCGGTTGGCCGGGTTCGCGGTGGTCGAGGCGGCGCCGGGCGAGGTCGCCGAGGTCCGGGTGGAGCTGCCGCTGCGGGCGTTCCAGACCTGGGGGGCGGACGGCTGGACCACCCGCCCCGGCCGGTACACGGTCGAGGCGGGGCGCAGCGTCGCCGACCCCCGGGCGACCGCCGTGCTGGAGCTGCCGGACGGCGGCTGACCCGGCCCGCGCGGGGCCGGGCCGCCGGGCCCCGCGCTACTGCCCCTGGGACAGCACCAGTCGGATCAGATCCCGCTGCCCGTCCGTGAGTTGGGGTTCGGTGCAGTGCACCGTGGCCCGGCCGTCGACGGTGATGGCGTAGTGGAAGCCGTCCGGTACGCCGAAGCTGGCGGTGCGGGTGCCGGAACTCAGCACCTCGCGGGCCAGGGCGTGGATGTGCGGGGCGTCGGGGCGGCCTTCGGTGTCGAGCGAGGCGCGCCGCTCGACACCGGTGACCCCGCCGTCGCGGATGACCTGGATACGCATAGTGTCCAGTGTGCTCCGTTGGGTGTGCGTGGCGACAGGCTTTATTCCTATGCGGGGTTGAGTGGAGTGTTAATTCTCGCTGTGGCCGAAGTCCCGTCCGAACCGTCCGCCGCGGCCGGTACCGCCGCCACCTGCACCCCGACCGCCGACCAGGCGGCGCGTACCGCGTCCAGCTCCGTCCCCGCGCCGAAGCGGGCCCGGGCGGCGTCCGCGGTGGCGGTGGCGAAGGCCGCGAAGTCCGCGTTCGCGGCCAGTCGGCCGCCGGTGAGCACGTCGTACCAGATCTGCCCGGCGCGCTCCCAGGCGTGCCCGCCGATGGCGGTGGCGGCCAGGTAGAAGGCGTGGTTGGGGATGCCGGAGTTGAGGTGCACGCCGCCGTTGTCGCTGTCGGTGCTGATGTAGCCGGACATGGTCGCCGGCTGCGGGTCGGCGCCCAGGCGCGGGTCGTCGTAGGCGGTGCCGGGGGCCTTCATCGAGCGCAGGGCGACCCCCTGCACGCCCGGGGCGAGCAGGCCCGCGCCGATCAGCCAGTCCGCCTGCGCGGCGGTCTGGCCGAGGGTGAACTGCTTCACCATCGAGCCGAAGACGTCCGAGACCGACTCGTTGAGCGCGCCGGACTGGTCCTGGTAGTCGAGGTTCGCGGTGTACTGGGTGACGCCGTGGGTGAGTTCGTGGCCGATGACGTCGACGGAGACGGTGAAGTCGTTGAAGAGGACGCCGTCGCCGTCGCCGAAGACCATCTGCCGCCCGTTCCAGAAGGCGTTGTCGTAGTGGACCCCGTGGTGCACGGTGGCCTCCAGCGGCAGGCCCCGGCCGTCCACCGAGCGGCGGCCGTAGGCGTCGAGGTAGAAGGTGAAGGTGTCGCCGAGGCCGTCGTAGGCGCGGTCCACGCTCTGGTCGGCGACCGGCGCGGAGCCCTCCGTGCGGACCACCGGGCCGGGCAGCGGCTGCTGGTGCCGGCCGTCGTGGATGGTGCGCTGGGCGGTCGGCGTGGGGGGCGCGGGTGGCTGCGCGGGGGCGGGCACGGTCGGTGTGCGCCCGGCGCGCTGGCGCCGGTGCAGCGCGTCCAGTTCGAGCGAGAGCCGGGCGGCCGCGCGGACCGCCTCGTCCGCATCGTGGACAAGTCGTTCCAGCAGGTGCGGGGGGACGATGCCGCAGAAAACCGGCACGATTCCGTGGTGCTGTGTGGTCATATCGCCCAAAGTGGCAGAGATCACACCAGTCTGTCAGTACCCGAACGGTCACCTTCACTGGAAGGGGTGGTCCGTGGCCGACACCGTCTCGACAGACGGACAATCCCGGATACGGGTGCCGATCGTGCGCGGGCCTGGGTTAGGGTGAGTCCCATCATGCGTATCGGGCTGCTTCTTCTTAGCTGCCGCGGCGAGGGCCTGTAGTTCACACAAGGCCGACTCCCTCGCCGCGGGGATTCGTGCTGTGCGCTTCTCATTGCCGCAGTCCGTCGGTCGTCGGTTCACGACAGTCCGCACCGACCGGCTGAGCCCACCGGGCAGCCAGCCCACCGATCAGGGAGCATGAGAAGCATGTCCGAGATCCAGCAGCCCTTCGCCGAGCGGCCCACCCCGATCACCGCCGCCACCGTGCGCCAGCAGCCCTCGAAGATGCCGTACCAGCGGTACGTACCCTTCGGTACCGTCGACCTGCCCGACCGGACCTGGCCGACCAAGGTCATCACCAAGGCCCCGCGCTGGCTGTCCACGGACCTGCGGGACGGCAACCAGGCCCTGATCGACCCGATGTCCCCGGCCCGCAAGCGCGCCATGTTCGACCTGCTGGTGCGGATGGGCTACAAGGAGATCGAGGTCGGCTTCCCCTCCTCCGGCGCCACCGACTTCGACTTCGTGCGCTCCATCATCGAAGAGGGCGCGATCCCGGAGGACGTCACCATCAGCGTCCTGACGCAGGCCCGCGAGGAGCTGATCGAGCGCACGGTGGAGTCGCTGATCGGCGCGCCCCGGGCGACCGTCCACCTGTACAACGCCACCTCGCCGCTGTTCCGCCGGGTCGTCTTCAAGGGCTCGCGGGCCGACGTCAGGCAGATCGCGGTCGACGGCACCCGGCTGGTGATGGAGTACGCCGAGAAGCTGCTGGCCGGATCCACCCCCGGCGGCGGCACGGTCTTCGGCTACCAGTACTCGCCGGAGATCTTCATCGACACCGAGCTGGACTTCGCGCTGGAGGTCTGCGAGGCGGTGATGGACGTCTGGCAGCCCGCCGAGGGCCGCGAGATCATCCTGAACCTGCCGACCACGGTCGAGCGGTCCACCCCCAACGTCTACGCGGACAAGATGGAGTGGATGTCGCGGAACCTGTCGCGGCGCGAGTTCGTCGCGCTGTCCACCCACCCGCACAACGACCGGGGCACCGGCGTGGCCTCCGCCGAGCTGGCGATCATGGCCGGAGCCGACCGGGTCGAGGGCTGCCTGTTCGGCCAGGGCGAGCGGACCGGCAACCTGGACCTGGTCAACGTCGGGATGAACCTGTTCTCGCAGGGCGTCGACCCGATGATCGACTTCTCGGACATCGACGAGATCCGCCGCACCTACGAGTACTGCAACCAGATGGTCGTACCGGAGCGCCACCCCTACGCCGGTGACCTGGTGTACACCTCCTTCTCCGGCTCGCACCAGGACGCGATCAAGAAGGGCTTCGACGCGCTGGAGGCCGACGCGGCGGCGGCCGGGCACCCGGTCGGCGAGCACACCTGGGGCGTGCCCTACCTGCCGATCGACCCCAAGGACGTCGGCCGCTCCTACGAGGCCGTGATCCGGGTCAACAGCCAGTCCGGCAAGGGCGGCATCGCCTACGTGCTGAAGAACGACCACAAGCTGGACCTGCCGCGCCGGATGCAGATCGAGTTCTCGAAGATCATCCAGCAGAAGACCGACACCGACGGCGGCGAGGTCACCCCGGCGCAGATCTGGGCCGCGTTCGAGGACGAGTACCTGCCCACCCCCGACGCCGCCTGGGGCCGGATCCAGCTGGGCGAGTACCGGCTGGCCACCACCCCCGAGGGCAAGGACGCGATCGAGGTCGAGGCCGTGGTCGACGGCGCGCCGGTCGCCCTGTCCGGCACCGGCGACGGCCCGATCGACGCCTTCTTCGCCGCGCTGCACTCGATCGGGGTGGACGCCCGGCTGCTGGACTACGTCGAGCACACCATGAGCCAGGGCTCCGGCGCCCAGGCCGCCTCCTACTGGGAGTGCGCCGTGGACGGCTCGGTGCGCTGGGGCGTCGGCATCGACACCAGCATCGTCCGCGCCTCGATCAAGGCGGTCGTCAGCGCCGTCAACCGGGCGCAGCGCGGTTGACACCCGCAGTTCGCCGCACTGGTCCCCCGCTGTTCAGCGGGGGACCAGTGTGTTTTCTGCCACAATTTTCCGATCCCCTGGCAGTAGGCGGTACTGACAGGGCGTCAAGGTCGTGGCAGCATCGACGCAACCGGCAGCGGAGTCGGTGTGGCAGGCAGGGGAGTCGCGCCATGACGCAGCTCGTGGGTGTCAGCGCCCGATGGCGCACCGACGTACTGGGCGAGTTCTTCTGCCCTGGATGCGGCGGTGACCGGAACTACCGGCGGCAGCACGGACGCAGATGGCTGCGGCTGCTCGGGCTGCCCGCGCTGCCGCTCGGCGACGCCGGATCCACCCTCCAGTGCACCTCCTGCTCCGGCCGCTACCCGCTGGACGCGCTGGAGCGCCCGACCTCCGGCAACCTGCTGGCGATGCTGCGCACCGCCCAGTACACGATCGCGCTGACCCTGCTGGCGGCCGGCGGCACCGGTGCCCGGGCCGCCCGCGAGGCCGCCGTCGGGGTGATCCGCGAGGCCGGGTACGCCGACCTGGACGAGCCGCAGGTGCTGGCCGCGCTAGCGGCCCTGCGCGAGGGCGACGAGGAGCTGTCCGAGCTGTACGGCTGCGGCAGCGGCCTGGCGGTGGAGCTGCACACCGCGCTGGAGCCGCTGGCCCCGCACCTGGCCGCGCCGGGCCTGGAGCACCTGCTGCTCCAGGGCGCCCGGATCGCCCTCGCCGACGGCCCCTACCGCCCCACCGAACGCGAGGCGCTGCGGGCCACCGGCAACTGCCTGGGCCTGACCGCCGAGCGGATCGACGCGACGCTGACCGCGGCCACCCGGCAGCCGCACCCGTAGGCGCCCCCGGGCCGCCGCCCGCGGCCGGGACCGGCGGGGGTTGTCGGTGCCGTGCGCGACAATGGCGGCATGGCCCTGTTCCGTGACGACGGTGTGGTGCTGCGCACCCAGAAGCTGGGTGAGGCGGACCGCATCATCACCCTGCTCACCCGCCAGCACGGCCGGGTGCGCGCGGTCGCGCGCGGCGTGCGCCGCACCAAGTCCAAGTTCGGCGCCCGGCTGGAGCCCTTCTCCCATGTCGACGTGCAGTTCTTCTCCCGGGGGGAGGAGCTGGTCGGCCGCCACCTGGCGCTGTGCACCCAGGTCGAGACGATCGCCCCCTACGGTGGCCGGATAGTGGCGGACTACCCCAGCTACACCGCCGGGACGGCGATGCTGGAGACCGCCGAGCGCTTCACCGAGAACGAGGGCGAGCCCGCCGTGCAGCAGTACCTGCTGCTGGTCGGCGCGCTGCGGACGCTCGCGGCGGCGGAGCACGCGCCGCCGCTGGTGCTGGACGCCTTCCTGCTGCGCTCGCTCTCCGTCAACGGCTACGCGCCCAGCTTCGACGACTGCGCCAAGTGCGGGCTGCCCGGCCCCAACCGTTTCTTCTCGGTCCAGACGGGCGGGGTACTCTGCCACGACTGCCGCGTGCCCGGCAGTGTCGTACCCTCCCCTGAGACGATGGAGTTGCTGGGGGCACTGCTCTCCGGCGACTGGGAGTCGGCGGACGCCTGTGAGCCACGTCACTGCCGTGAGGGCAGCGGCCTGGTCGCGGCGTACGTCCAGTGGCATCTGGAGCGGGGCCTGCGCTCACTGAGGTACGTCGACCGCTGAGGCGGTCCGGGCCGGGGCAGGCCAGGCCCGCGTGCCGGTCCGAGGCACGCTGGAACGAGTGGAGAACCGAAGGCTCATGGCAACTGCACGACGTGGACTGTTCGGGGGCGGCAAGCGCGAGTACCTGCCGCCGCCGCCCCATCCCAGCGGCGCCCGCCCGCCCGCGCTCCCGGCGGACCTGGTCCCCGAGCACGTGGCGATCGTGATGGACGGCAACGGCCGCTGGGCCAAGGAGCGCGGCCTGCCGCGCACGGAGGGCCACAAGGTCGGCGAGAGCGTCGTGCTGGACGTCCTCAAGGGCTGCCTGGAACTCGGCGTGAAGAACCTCTCGCTGTTCGCCTTCTCCACCGAGAACTGGAAGCGCTCGCCGGACGAGGTGCGCTTCCTGATGAACTTCAACCGGGACGTGATCCACCGCCGCCGGGACGAGATGCACGAGATGGGGATCCGGGTCCGCTGGGCCGGGCGGATGCCCAAGCTGTGGAAGAGCGTCGTCCAGGAGCTCCAGGTCGCCGAGGAGATGACCCGCGACAACGACGCGATGACGCTCTACATGTGCGTCAACTACGGCGGCCGGGCCGAGATCGCGGACGCGGCGGCGGCGCTGGCGGCGGACGTCGCGGCGGGGCGGCTCGACCCGAGGAAGGTCAACGAGAAGACCCTCGCCAAGTACATGTACCACCGCGACATGCCCGACGTGGACCTGCTCATCCGGCCCAGCGGCGAGCAGCGCACCTCCAACTTCCTGGTGTGGCAGTCGGCCTACGCGGAGCTGGTGTTCCAGGACGTGCTGTGGCCGGATTTCGACCGCCGCGACCTGTGGCGGGCCTGCGAGGAGTACGCCTCCCGGGACCGCCGCTACGGCGGGGCGCTGCCCAACGCGGTGCCGGACGAGCCGGTGCTGCCGGAGCAGCTGGTCCACTGAGCGGCCGGTCCACTGAGCGGCCGGTCCGCCGGACGCGGGCGGCCCCGTGGACCACGGGGCCGCTAGGGCGTCGTCTCCTGGGCCGCGCAGTCGGCGCAGGTGCCGAAGATCTCCAGGGTGTGCGCGATGTCGACGAAGCCGTGCTCGCGGGCGATGCCCTCGGCCCAGCGCTCCACGGCCGGGCCCTCCACCTCGACCGTGCGACCGCAGCGGCGGCACACCAGGTGGTGGTGGTGCCCGCTGCTGCACCGCCGGTACACCGCCTCGCCCTCGTCGGTGCGCAGCACGTCGATCTCACCGGCGTCGGCGAGCGACTGGAGGGTGCGGTAGACGGTGGTCAGGCCGACCGAGTCGCCCCGGTGCTTGAGCAGGTCGTGCAGCTCCTGCGCGCTGCGGAAGTCGTCGACCTCGGCGAGCAGCGAGGCGACAGCGGTGCGCTGCCTGGTCGACCGCGCGGGGGAGGACTGGTTCGCGGGCAGCGGCACCGGATCTCCTCTAGGTCTCGATGGGCTCGGATGGCTGTCTTGGCCGCCATTGTGCCAGCCCGGGGCGGTCACCGGGGGTGGGTGCGGCCGGAGTGCCGAACCTCCAGTTTCACAGATAATGGAAATCATTGTCAAATATGGCTGGTTCCCGCCGTCCCCAGCGGCTCCCCGGGGGAATCGAATTGAAGCCTCAGCGGCATGGGCCGGTAACCTGAATTATTCGGTCGCGCCGCCGGCTCCACGTCGGCGCGTGTCCCGCGTGCAATGAAATCCAATCACTGACCGCATTCGTCGTACTGAAGAGAGCACTGTGGCCGCCGACAAGATCGACACCATCGTCAGCCTGAGCAAGCGCCGTGGCTTCGTTTACCCGTGCAGCGAGATCTACGGCGGCCAGAAGGCCGCCTGGGACTACGGTCCGCTGGGTGTCGAGCTCAAGGAGAACATCAAGCGGCAGTGGTGGCGCAACATGGTCATCGGCCGTGAGGACGTCGTCGGCCTCGACTCCTCGGTGATCCTGGCCCGCGAGGTGTGGGAGGCCAGCGGCCACGTCGCGACCTTCAGCGACCCGCTGACCGAGTGCACCTCCTGCCACAAGCGCTACCGCGCCGACCACCTGGAGGAGGCGTACGAGGCCAAGCACGGCCACGTCCCCGCCAACGGCCTGGCCGACGTCAACTGCCCCAACTGCGGCAACAAGGGCGGCTTCACCGAGCCCAAGCCGATGTCCGGCATGCTGGAGACCCACCTCGGCGCGTTCAACGCCGGGGACCCGGCCGGGCGGGCCTACCTGCGCCCGGAGACCGCCCAGGGCATCTTCGTCAACTTCGCCGCCGTGCAGCAGACCTCGCGCAAGAAGCCGCCGTTCGGCATCGCCCAGACCGGCAAGAGCTTCCGCAACGAGATCACGCCCGGCAACTTCATCTTCCGCACCCGCGAGTTCGAGCAGATGGAGATGGAGTTCTTCGTCAAGCCCGGCGAGGACGAGCAGTGGTTCGAGTACTGGATGCAGGAGCGCTGGAACTGGTACCGCGACCTCGGCCTGCGCGAGGAGAACATGCGGTTCTACGAGCACGCCAAGGAGAAGCTGTCGCACTACTCCAAGCGCACCGTGGACATCGAGTACCGCTTCCAGTTCGGCGGCAACGAGTTCGGTGAGCTGGAGGGCGTGGCCAACCGCACCGACTACGACCTGGCCCAGCACGCCGAGCACTCCGGCCAGGACCTCAAGTACTTCGACCAGGAGTCCGGCGAGCGCTGGTTCCCGTACGTGATCGAGCCCGCGGCCGGGGTCAACCGCGCCATGCTGGCCTTCATGCTCGACGCCTACCGCGAGGACGAGGCGCCGAACGCCAAGGGCGTGATGGAGAAGCGCGTGGTGATGCGGCTCGACCCGCGGCTCGCCCCGGTCAAGGTCGCGGTGCTGCCGCTGTCGCGCAACGCCGCGCTCTCGCCGAAGGCCCGCGGCCTGGCCGCCGACCTGCGCAAGCACTGGAACGTCGAGTTCGACGACGCCGGTGCCATCGGCCGCCGCTACCGCCGCCAGGACGAGATCGGCACGCCGTTCTGCATCACCGTCGACTTCGACACCCTGGACGACAACGCGGTGACCGTGCGCGAGCGCGACACCATGGAGCAGCAGCGGATCTCGCTCGACCAGGTCGAGGGCTTCCTCGCGGGCAAGCTGCTGGGCTGCTGACCGGCCCCCGCCGCGGAACGTGCACCGCCGCCCGACGCGAACGCGCGTCGGGCGGCGGTGCCGTGTCCGGGGGGTCCAGGGCGCTCGGCGTGCGCGAGCGGTCAGCGCGGCAGCGCGCGCAGCGCCAGCCGGACGCAGAGGCAGGCCAGCGGCAGTTCCACCAGTACCGCCATGGCGACGGCGGTGGCGAAGTCCGCGCCGGGCGCCGAGGTGGTGGTGTCGAACCAAGCGTCGCAGAGCAGCAGCACCGCCGTGGCCACGGCGGTCAGGCAGCGGCGCGGGTCGCCCCGGCGCAGCAGCACGCCGGTGCTGATCAGGCCGACCGCCTCCAGGCAGTCCAGACCGACCCAGGCCAGCGACCAGTGGTCGGCGGTCGCGGTGCCGGGCAGCGTGGTGGCCAGCACCACCAGCCACGGCAGCAGCGCCAGCCCGAGCCCCACCAGCAGCCGGGGCAGTGCTCCGGCGGGTCGGCCCACCGCCCGGGCCCGCGGCGGCGCGGTCCGCCGCGGCGCGGTGGTGCGGATCGGGGCGAGCGTGGTCACCGGGACCACCCCGCGCGGACCCGCAGCCGCCGGGCGCCGCCGCCCGGGCGGGCCGCGCTGACGTGGTCGTAGCAGCCCTCGGCCAGCGCCACCCAGAAGTCCCCGGCGACGGCGGTCGGTTGCCCCCGCTGCTCCCGGTGCCGCTGGCCGAACCAGACGTCGGGCGGCAGGCCGTCCGCCGGGAGGTGCCCCCAGGCGAGTACCGACGGGCGTCCGTCGCGTTCGCCGCGCCGCCCGCCGCGCAGCACGTCCGCCGACAACGGCTTGGCCACCAGCACGTCCAGCAGCAGGCCGTTGTTGTAGACCTCCAGCGCGGTCCGGCCCCGGGTGCCCCGTCCCAGCCGCAGCGACCACGGCGAGTTGAGCAGCGGCACCCCTCGCAGGTCCAGGTCGATGGTCGACGGCATGAGCTACCCCCTCGGTGCGGCCCGGCTGTCGGGCCCCGGTAAGTAGACTGCCGCGACCGCGCGCCGCAATCAGTAGTGCCCGACCCCGAATCGGGGGTGGTGCCAGGTGCACCCCTAGGGGGCATCAGGGTCCATGGTGCTTGCCGATCATGGGACTTAGGCTCTGCCGCATGGCGACAACGTGGTGGGGGGCGGGCCGGGGACGGCTGTGGTCCGCGGGGCGGATCACACTGCGGGCGCTCCGGGCGCCGGTGTCCCGACGGGCCTGGCGGGACACCGCCTTCCTCGCGGCGGGGATTCCGTTGGCGCTCCCGGCCGCGCTGGCGGCGATCCTGCTGCCGATGGACGTCCTCGGCTGGAGCGTGCTGCTGGCGGTGGTGCTGCTGCTGTGCTGCGTGCACCAGTTGACCCGGCTGCAACGCGACCGGTTCCGGGCGCTGCTGGGGCTGGAGATCCCGCCCGCGCCCGAGCGCGAGGGCCGCTGGCTCGGCCTCGGCACCGTCCGCTGGCTGCGCTCCGAGGCGACTTGGCGGCAGGTGTGCTACCACCTGGTGGCGGCGCCGCTGGTGTCCGTCTGCGCGGGCGGCGTGCTCGTGGGCTGGGCCACCGGGCTGGTCTGGGGCAGCCTCTTCGGCTGGGCCTGGATGCTGCCCGACACCAGCGCCGTGCGGCTCTGGCAGGACACCTGGGACGTCTGGCTGACCGTCGGCGGGCTGGCGCTGCTGCTGCTGACGCCCTGGGCGGCGGCGCTGGTGGTCGAGTTGGACAAGCGGGCCGCCGCCGCGCTGCTCGGCCCCAACCGGGCCCGCGAGCTGCAACGCCGGGTCGAGTCGCTGGCGGAGAGCCGCAGCGAGGTGGTGGACGCGGCCGACGCCGAACGGCGGCGGATCGAGCGGGACCTGCACGACGGCGCCCAGCAGCGGCTGGTGTCGCTGGCGATGAACCTGGGCCTGGCCAAGCGGATGCTGCGGGACCTGCCGCCACCGGAGCAGGCGCAGCGGGCGATGCGGGTCATCGACGAGGCGCACCAGGAGGCCCAGGCCGCCATCGCCGAACTCCGGGACCTGGTCCGCGGGCTGCACCCGGTGGTGCTGGAGGACCGGGGTCTGGACGCCGCGCTCTCCGGCATCGCCGCCCGCGCCCCGCTGCCGGTGCGGCTGACCGTGGACCTGCCCCGGCGGGCCGCCCCGGCGGTCGAGGCGGTGGCGTACTTCACCGTCTCCGAGGCACTGGCCAACATCGCCAAGCACGCCCGCGCCTCGCGCGCCGAGGTGGAGGTGCGGGAGACTCACGGGCGGACCGGCGACCGGCTGCTGCGGGTCTCCGTGACCGACGACGGGATCGGCGGCGCGGACCCGACCCGGGGCACCGGCCTGTCCGGCCTGCGCCAGCGCGCCGCGTCCGTGGACGGCGTGCTGAGGCTCACCAGCCCCCACGGGGGCCCCACCACCCTGATCGTGGAGTTGCCATGCGAGCTGTGATCGCCGAGGACTCGGTGCTGCTGCGAGTGGGACTGGTCAAGGTCCTGGAGGCGGTCGGCTACGAGGTGGTGGCCGCGGTGGGGGACGCGGAGCAGCTGCTGACGGCCGTGGCCGAGCACCGCCCGGACGTGGTGGTGACCGACGTCCGGATGCCGCCCGGCTACACCGACGAGGGCGTCCGCGCGGCGCTGCTGATCCGGCGCCAGTGGCCGGAGGTGGCGGTGCTGCTGCTGTCGCAGTACGTCGAGGAGCGGTACGCGGCCGACCTGCTGGTGGGCAACACCCGGGGCGTGGGCTACCTGCTCAAGGAGCGGGTGGCCAATGTCGACGACTTCCTGGACGCGCTGGAGCGGGTCGCCGGGGGCGGCACCGCGCTCGACCCGGAGGTCGTCTCGCAGCTGCTGCTGCGCAGGCAGAGCGGACCACTGGACTCGCTCACCCCGCGCGAACGCGAGGTCCTCGGCCGGATGGCGGAGGGCCTGTCCAACACGGCCATCGCCCGGACGCTGGTGGTCAGCGAGAGCGCCGTGGCCAAGCACATCAACAGCATCTTCACCAAGCTCCAGCTCTCCCCGACCGAGGGCGAGCACCGCCGGGTGATGGCCGTGCTCCAGTTCCTGGACAACGCGTGAGCGGCGCCGACCACCCTGCGGACGCGGCCGGGGCGCGCCGCTCGCACCGCACGGCCTGGCTGGCGGTCGCCCTGGTCAGCGGCCTGCTGGTGGCCGCGCTCAGCGGCGCGGACCTGGTCAACCGGCTGATGCGGCAGACCTACACCGGCTCGGCGGTGTACCGGAACGACATCAGCGCGCTGTCCGTCGACAACGACGACGGTGACATCACGGTCGGGACCGGCCGGGCCGGGCAGGTGACGGTGGGCCAGCGACTGGACTGGAACACCGTCCGCCCGACCGTCCGGGTCGAGCGCAGCGGCGGCACGCTGACGGTGGACGTGCGGTGCGACGGCCCGCTCGGCGACCTCGGCTGCCACGCCGACCTGACCATCCTGGTCCCGCCGCAGACCCGGCTGACCAGCGTCAGCGAGTCCGGCGCCGTCACCGTGCGGCGCCTCGACGGGCCACTCGACCTCCAGTCGGCCTCGGGCGGCATCCAGTTGGACGGGGTGGGCGGCCCGGTGCGGGCGGTGACCTCCTCCGGTCCGATCGACGGCGGCGACCTGCGCTCCGGCCAGTTCACCGCCCGGAGCAGCTCCGGACCGGTCTCGGTGGACTTCGCCGCCCCGCCCGGCCAGGTCAGCGTCAGCACCGACTCCGGACCGGTCGAGGTCGACCTCCCGCAGGCCACCCGCTACCGCGTCACCGGCAGCTCCGGCTCCGGCCCCCGCGACGTCACCGCGGCCCTGGCCGACCCCACCGCCCCCGGCCTGATCACCGCGGACACCGGCTCCGGCCCGGTCACCATCGACTACGACCAGTCAGGCGGCTAGCCGGCTCCTGGCCTCCATCAGCGCGAAGCCGAGCAGGTTCAGGCCGCGCCAGCGGTCCGGATCCCGGGCCCGGTCGTCGGTCGCGGCCAGGCCTATGCCCCAGACCCGGTCCACCGGGCTGGCCTCCACCAGCACCCGCCCGCCGGTACCCAGCAGGTACTCGCGCAGGGCCGGGTCCTGGCCGAACTTGGCGGTGTTCCCCTCCGCCACCAACCCGAACCGGGCCGCGCTCCAGCGCTCCTCGTCGAAGCCGCGCACCAGGCGGCCGAGGTTCTTCGCCTCGGCCGGGGTGCGGGCCGCGAGTATCGCCGGGACCGCCGCCTCGTCGCCGAACAGCCGCGCCTTGCCGGCCATCATCCAGTGCTCGGCCGTGGCGTAGCGCACGCCCCGCACGGTGAAGGCCGAAGGCCACCACTGGCTGAGCGCGCCCGCGCCGACGCCGCCGTCCCGCCGCGGCTGGTGGCCCCAGAACATCAGCCACTTGGGCCGCGCCCCGGACCGGGTCAGCGCGGTCAACTGCTCCCGGCTCCTGGCCCGAGTCGGGTCCCCCTGCCTGGTTGTCGTCATGCGCCGATCCTCGCACCCGCCACTGACAGCCCGCCTCCGGATATCACCGCCGCCGGACGCCCGCGGAGCGGGTCGGGGCAGAGTGTCACCACTGCGATGCGTGACGGTATATCGCAGGCTGCGAGCGTTCTGGCCCTCTGATTTCTCTTCTCCGCCCCTGCTCCCATACGTGCATCCGAGGTACCCTGGCCGCATGCCCATGCTCGTTTCGCGCCGTCACGTGGACCTCCACCGGGTGACGAACATGTCCTGTCGCCTTCCCGTCTGACCCCCGAACCCTCTCCCCATCGGCGTCACACACCCTCACCAGGACGGGCCATGTCCGAGCAGCGACTCCCCCTGATCGACCTCTCCCGCATCGACCGCGAGGCCCTGCACCACGCGGTACGCGATGTCGGCTTCTTCCAGCTCACCGGCCACGGCGTGACCGCCGAGGAGATCGAGGCCCTGCTGGCGGCGGCGCGCGGCTTCTTCGCCCTGCCCGAGGCCGAGCGGCTGTCGATCGACAACCTGAACTCCCCGCACTTCCGCGGCTACACCCGCACCGGCAACGAGCTGACCCGGGGCACCCGGGACTGGCGGGACCAGCTGGACATCGGCGCGGAGCTGCCGCCGCACGTCCCCGGCCCGGGGGAGCCCGCGTACTGGTGGCTGGAGGGCCCCAACCAGTGGCCGCAGGCCCAGCCCGAACTGCGCACGGTGACGCTGGACTGGATCGCCCGGCTCAGCGGCATCGCCCACCGGCTGCTGCACGAGGTGCTGGGCGCGATCGGCGCGCCGGAGGACTTCTACGACGACGCCTTCGCCGGGCACCCGCACACCAACCTCAAGCTGATCCGCTACCCCGGCCGCGCGCCGCAGGGCGACGACCAGGGCGTCGGCGTGCACAAGGACTACGGCTTCCTGACCCTGCTGCTCACCGACGGCGTCGGCGGCCTCCAGGTCGAGGGGCCGGACGGCGGGTTCCAGGACGTCCCGCACGTCCCCGGGGCGTTCGTGGTCAACCTGGGCGAACTGCTGGAGGTGGCGACCGACGGCTACCTGAAGGCGACCAACCACCGGGTGGTCAGCCCGCCCGGAGCCCGTGAGCGGTACTCCGCGCCGTTCTTCTACAACCCGCGGCTGGACGCCCGGATCGCGCCGCTGCCCTTCCCGCACGCGGCCCGGGCCACCGGGGTCACCCAGGACCCGGACAACCCGCTGTTCGCCGAGTACGGCTGGAACTCGCTCAAGGGCTGGCTGCGGGCCCACCCGGAACTCGCCCGCAAGCACCACCCCGGCCTCGCCGACACCCCGCCGAACTGACGCGAGAAGGCGAGCCCCCCGCAGCCGAGGCTGCGGGGGGCTCGCCGTGTTCGCGCCGACCGTTGACCGCCCGGGGCCGGGCTACCCGACGCGGCTGGGGAGCCGGGTGGACAGCGCCATCACGCCGAGGGTGAGCAGGAGCTGGAGCGCCAGCACCAGGGCGAGCGCGTCGTGCATCCCGTGGGTCGGGGCGAGGGTGAGGAACAGGGTGCCCAGGGTGGCCACCCCGAGGGCGAGGCTGGACTGCTGGGTGGTGGCCAGGATGCCGCCGCCCACGCCCGCGCGCTCGGTCGGGATCTCCGACAGCACCAGCCGGATCAGCGGCGGCATCACCAGGCCCTGCCCGGTGCCGGCGATCGCCATGCCGGGCAGCAGCACCAGCGGGCTGAGGCCGGACCAGTCGCCGTAGACGGTCAGCACGAGCACCAGCAGGCCCACGGCCTGGATCACCGAGCCGGCCCGGATCACCTTGCTGCCGAAGCGGTTCAGCAGTCGCGGCCCGGCCAGTGAGGCGATGAAGAAGCCCACCGCCATCGGCACCATGGCCAGTCCGGAGGCGATCGGCCCCTCGTTCAGGCCCTGCTGCAGGGCGACGGCCATCACCAGCATGAACCCGCCGAACCCGGCGAAGAAGGGGACGGCCATGGTCAGCCCGGTGCGCAGGCCGTGGATGCGCAGCAGCGAGAACGGGACCAGCGGTACCGCTCCGGCCCGCTCGGCCCGGCGCTCGACCCGGACGAACGCCGCGACCAGCAGCGGGAACGCGGCGAGCAGGGTCCAGGTCCACCACGGCCAGCCGACCGCGCGGCCCTCCATCAGCGGCACCAGCAGCGCCAGCAGCGCGGCGGCCAGCAGCGCGGTACCGGGCAGGTCCACCCGGGCCGGGTTGGCCGAGCGGGTCTCCGGCACGGAGCGCAGCGCCAGCAGCGCGGCGGCGACCGAGACCGGCACGTTGACCAGGAAGATCAGCCGCCATCCGGTGCCGAACAGGTTCGCCGAGAGCAGCACCCCGCCCAGTACCTGGCCGATGACGACGGAGATCCCGCCGACCGCGCCGTAGATGCCCATGGCCCGCGCCTTGCGCTCGCCCTGGGTCGCGGACTGGATGGTGGCCAGCGCCTGCGGCAGCATCAGCGCCGCCGCCGCGCCCTGCGCGACCCGGGCGCCGACCAGCGCCAACGCGGTCGGGGCCAGGCCGCAGGCCAGCGAGGTGAGGCCGAAGGCGATGGATCCGGCGATGAACAGCCGACGGCGGCCGAAGAGGTCGCCGAGCCGTCCGCCGAGCACCAGCAGCACGGCGTACGCGATGCCGTAGCCGGCGACGAAGAGTTCCAGCGTCGCCGGACCGGCGGTGAGGTCGCGGTCGATGGTCGGCAGCGCGACGTTGACGATGAAGAAGTCCAGCATCGGCAGGAAGGCGCCGAGCAGGACGGTGATCAGGCCCAGGGTGCTGAGCCTGGGCGGGTTCGAGGAGGAGTCCGGGCCGCCGTGCCCGTTTGAGTCCGAGGGGGTGGTCCCGGAGAGCTTGCGGACGCGCGGCAGGACACTGGCTGCTGAGGATGGGCGAGTCATGGTCACGGGTGCTACGATCCGCCACCACTTAGCCTGGTACCAGTGTCTGCTTATCCTGGTGTTGGAAGTACCCGGATACCCCGATCCGACCCGGCGCCGACAGGTATCACGCTAGCCGCGCAGGGGGTCTGGGGGGAAGGTGGGGGAATTATCCTCGCATTATCCAGGTTGTGTGTTTGGACCAGGGTTCAACGGAGCAGGTACCGGCGTGCCGAATCGGGTCGCGGGGCAGTGCACGCCTAGGTGGGGGACGATGGAGATTCGCTGGTTGGAGACGTTCGCCGTGGCCGCTCGGGAGGGCAGCATGAGCGCCGCCGCCGAGCGGCTCGGGTATGCGCGCTCCACCGTGACCGGCCATGTGCAGAACCTGGAGAAGTCGCTGGGGGCCCAGCTGTTCGACCGCCGTTCCCTCGGCCACCCGCTCACTATGTCCGGCGTCGCCCTGCTGGAGCACGCCGAGAAGATCCTCGACAGTATGGAGCGGGCCCGCGCCGCCGTGGTCGAGGTGGAGGAGGGGCGCGGTGTGCCGCTCCAGCTCGGCGCCACCGAGTCGGTCTGCGCGTACCGGTTGCCGGTCTTCCTGCGGATGATGAGCCGCTTCATCCCCGGCCTGAAGATCGAGGTGGAGGCGGCCGCTGGGGTGCGCCTGTCCGAACTGGTGCTGTCCGGCCGCCCGAGCGTGGTCCTGGTCAACGGCACCCGGGACCGCAGCGGCGGGACCGGTCCGGCCGAGTCCGGGACGGTGCTGCGGCGGGAGCTGTGGGACGAGGACGTGCTGATGGTCGGCACCGCGGACGCGGCGGCCAACCCGAAGCGGATCCTGCTGACCGGCCGTGACTGCGTGTACCGGCAGCTCACCGACGCCGACTTCCTGGGGCGGCTGCCGGACGTCGAGCCGATGCAGGTGGGCAATCTGGAGGGGGTGAAGGCGGCGGTGGTCGCGGGGCTGGGGATAGGGCTGCTGCCGCTGGTGGCGGTCAAGCCGTGGCTGGCCAGCGGGCACCTGGTGGCGCTGCCGCTGCGGACCGAACGCAAGGTGGTCACCGAGGTGGTGTGGAACCAGCAGACCTGCCCGGCCGGTGTGGCCGAGCACCTGCGGCGGCTGCGCTCGATCTCGGTCCGGATCGACAGCTGACCCGTTCGGATCGACAACCGACCCGTCCGGATCGACAGCCGACCCGTCCGGATCGACAACCGACCGGTCCGGACCGCGACCGAGCGCGCCGTCACGGCAGATCCGCCTTCCGGGCCCGGTGCGCCGCGACGTGGTGCCGGTTGCCGCAGGCCTGGGCCGAGCACCAGCGGCGGCGGCGCCCCCGGGAGGCGTCCAGGTAGACGAGGTCGCAGGACTGCCCCTCGCATTCGCGCAGCAGCTCCCGCTGGGGTGAGCTGAGCAGCTGGATGGCGTCCTCGGCGACCGCGGCCAGCAGTTCCTCCAGCCGCGGCGGGGCGGACAGCCGACGGTACCGGGTGCCGTCCGCGGCCTGGACCAGCCGGGACGTCGGCGGACCGGCCTGGGCGACGTGGTTGAGCCGGTCGATGTCGCGGGTGGCGGCCGGCTCCCCGGCGAGTTCGCTGTGGACGACCCGCTTCAGGCAGCCGCGCAGCCCGAGGAACTCGGTCAGCGCGCCCGAGCCGAGCTCCAGCGGCTCGTCGCCGGGGACGACACCGGCCCGGCGCAGCCAGACGACCAGCCGCTCCGGGCTGTCCAGCCGTTCCACCGGGTCCGTCGAGAGGCTGCCGCCGATGGTGGCCAGCAGGTCCAGGCAGACCCGACCGGCGTCGAACCGCAGATCGGTGCTTATGGGCATGGGATTCCCCTTCCAGGAGGCGGGACACCGCTGACAACCCGATGGTCGCACTCCGTCGGCGTCCGGTGGCGGGCCTGTCGGAGATGTCCTCTCCCACGGGCCCGCCACCGGACGGGGTCGGGCTGTTCGGCCGGCTGCCGAAGCGGGTCAGGAGACCTTCGGCTCACGCGGCATGAGCAGGGCGGAGGCCACCGCCGGGACCGCGCCGATCAGCAGCATCACCATCGGCCAGGAGGAGGCGGAGAGCACCAGCGGGATCAGCAGCGGGGTGACGAAGGCGCCGCCGAAGACCAGGGTGTTCTCCAGGCCGAGCGCGGTGCCGGAACGCTCGGCGCCCGCCATGGTGGCGATCTCGGCGTAGTGCACGCCGTGCCAGCCGCAGGCCAGGATGCCGGAGACGGTGAGCAGGGTGGCGATCACCCAGGCCGGAGCCGACTCGAACAGTGCGATCCCGCCGAACCCGGCCGCGATCGCCCAGCTGTAGACGGTGACCAGGGTCCGGCGGTAGCGCCCGCCGTGCCGGTCGGTCCAACGTCCGCCCCACACCCGGGAGACGGCGCTCAGCACCTGGACGATCACCAGCAGCACGGCGATGGTGGCCAGCGGGATGTGCTTGACGGTGTGCAGGAAGACCGAGCCGAAGGTCAGCACGGTGAACTGGGGCAGGTCGAGCAGGAAGGCGGTGATGCCGATGCGCCAGATGTCCCACCGCTTGAGCGGGTTGGGCAGGGTGAACTCCGGCTGCCCGGCGCCGTCCTTGCCCTTCCCCTTGCCCTTGGTCTTCGCCAGCGGGGGCTCGTCCAGCCAGAGGACCACCGCGATGGTCGCCAGCAGGGTGAAGCCGGTGAGGAATCCGAAGACCCAGCGGAAGCCGCCGGACATGGCGAGCGCCGGGATCACCGCGGCGCCGATCGCGCCGCCCGCCGGAACCGCGGCGACCCGCAGACTGATCGCGAATCCCCGCTTGTGCAACGGGAACCAGCCCATCACCGCGCGGCCGGAGGCCCCGTTGACGCAGCCGCCCAGCGCGCCGACCAGGAACAGCACGGCGGCCAGCACCTGGTAGGTGGGCAGGGTGCCGTGGCTGGGGGTGAGGAACACGGTGATCGCAGCCAGCGTGATCATCATCCCGGTCATCCCGGTGATGAGCACCTTCCGCTCGCCTATCCGGTCGGACAGGATGCCCCAGAACACGTCGGTGATGAAGACGCCGCAGGTCACGGCGGCCAGGATGATGCCGAGTTGGGAGGCGGTGAGGTGGTAGGCGCTCTGCAGTTCCGAACCGGCGGTGGGGATGCCCTGGAACACGGAGCTGAAGGCCGCCTGGGAGCCGATCCCGATACCGAGGATGCCCCACATGTACTTCGGGGAGTGCGTCTTGCCGGACTGCCCGACGAGCGGACCGGTGGTGGCGGCAGCGGTGGTGGCGGCGGCCGTGGCGGCGGGCGGCGTGACCTCCGGTGCGGCCGCCGGAGCGGGCACCGGGCGGGGCGGGTCGGTGACTTGTTCGTACATGGTCTTCTCCAAGGAGGTGGGGCCGGTGCGCGGGGCGCAGACGGGGCGGGGTGCGGTCAGCCGCCGTTCGGCGCCGCCGTCAGGGCGAGCCCGGCGTCGGGGGATTCGCCGGGGCGCAGCGCGAGGGTGCGCTTCTCGCGGATCACGAGCATCTTGCAGCCCTCCGGGCTGCTCACCTGGTGCACGCTGTTCGGACGCTCGACGATGAGCGTGCCCGGGCGGTAGTGGTCGCCGTTGTCGTTGACGAGCTCTCCCTCCAGCACCACCATCACCTCGAAGCCGAGGTGGCGGTGCAGGTCGCCGTGGGCTCCCGGGCGGAAGTAGGCGAGGTACGCCTCCGCGCCGTCGGCGCCGGTCTCCTGGGCGGTGTAGAGCCAGTGCACGTCCACGGCCTCGCGGCCGGGCTGGGTGTAGGGGTGCCAGGTGATCCGGTCGCCGGTGAGGCCGTCGCCGAAGACGTCGGTGATGATCTCGATCGCGCGCTGCTGGGGGATGTAGGCGAGCTGGGACATGGTTCTCCTGTCTGACTGTCACGGGTCGGAGCCGTGACAGCGAAGTGAGCGGAGATGTAATGCGTTAGAACCATTACATCGATGGTGGGTCATCGCCCGTCGGCGGCGCAAGCTCCGACGACGGGCGACAACCGGGTTCGGGATTCGTGAACTGGCCTTGCGGGAGCGGACTTCAGCGGGATCAGGTGTCAGCCGGTGAGCGAGGCGCGGCGGACCTTGCCGGAGACCGTGCGCGGCAGCCGCTCGGTGAACTCCAGGGTGTGCACCCGGAGCGCCGAGCTGACCCGGGCGTCCACGTACCGCAGCAGGTCGGCGGCGGTCACCGTGGCGCCGTGGACGACCTCGACCACGGCGTGGGCGGCCTTGCCCAGGGTCGGGTGCGCGGTGGGCACCACCGCGGCGTCCCGCACCTCGGCGTGGGAGCGCAGCACCGCCTCCAGCTCGTACGGGGAGACCCGGTGCCCGCCCGACTTGAAGACGTCGTCCGAGCGGCCCAGCACCCGGATGTAGCCGTCCGCGCGGATCTCGCCGATGTCGCCGGTGCGGTAACGGCCGCCGCTGATCGCCCGGTTGGTGCGCTCCGGGTCGCCGTCGTAGCCGGCCATCATGCCGAGCGCCGGGCTGTTCAGGTCCACGCAGATGACCGAGTCCTCCACGACCATGTCCCAGCCGGGCAGCGGGAGGCCGAGCCACCCCGGCTCGCTCCGCATCCCCGGCGTGGTGCCGATCAGCGCCGTGGTCTCGGTCTGTCCGTAGCCCTCGCGGAGGGTGACCCCCCAGGCGGCGCCGACCGCCTCGGCGACCCGCGCCGGGAGCGGCTCCCCGACGCTGGCGGCCTCGCGCAGCCGGGGTGCGGCGCTGCCCAGGTGCTCGACCAGCTGCGTCCAGTAGGACGGCGGCGCGCAGAGGCTGGTCACCCGCTGCTCGGCCAGTAGCCGCGGCAGCAGCGCCGGGGCGGCGCAGTCCTCCTCCGCCACGACCAGGGTGGCCTCCGCCGAGAAGGGCACGAAGAAGCTGGACCAGGAGTGCTTCGCCCAGCCGGGCGCGGAGACGTTCAGGTGCCGGTCGCCGGGCATCAGCCCGTTGAAGTACATCGAGGACAGGTGGCCGATCGGGTACGACACGTGGGTGTGCAGCACGAGCTTGGGTGCCGAGGTGGTGCCCGAGGTGAAGTAGGCGAAGGCCGGATCGGCGGCCCCGGTGGGGGAGTCGGGCAGGAACGGGCCCGGCGCCTGGTACGACGCCCGGTGGTCGAGCCAGCCGGGGACCGCCGGGCCGACCGCGATCCGGTTGGTCAGCGGGAGGTCGTCGAACAGGGCGGTGAGGCCGCTGCGGGTGACCAGGTGCCGCACCCGGCCCCGGGTGATCCGGTCGGCGGCCTCGGCCCGGGTCAGCGAGGTGTAGGTGGGGATGACGACGGCGCCGAGCTTGAGACAGGCCAGGATCGTCTCCCAGAGCTCGGACTGCTGGTCGAGCACCACCATCACCCGGTCGCCGCGGCTGACCCCCAGGCCGGTCAGCCAGTTGGCCAACTGGTCGGAGCGGGCCGACAGTTCGAGGTAGGAGATGGAGCGGACCGAGCCGTTGGCGCGGACCATCTCCAGCGCCGGCCGGTGGTTGTCCTCGGCGATCACGTCGAACCACTCCAGCGCCCAGTTGAACGTCTCCGGCCGGGGCCAGCTGAACGCCTTCCGGGCCGCGTCCAGGTCGGTGCGCAGTTCGAGCAGCAGGTCCCGGCCCGCGGCGAAGGCCAGGTGGGCCTCGGTGTGGCGGAACTTGCCCCAGTCGTCGGGTCGTTCGGTCATCGGTGGCCTCCGTCGAGTGCGGGTTGCGGCAGCTGGTCCGCGGTCTGGGTGAGGGCGTCCGCCGCGACGGCGTCCGCGTCCGAGGTGAACGCCGTCCACGGGCCCGGGCGGGTGGAGCCCAGCTGCATGAACCAGCGCTGGCCCTCGGTGGGGATGCCCAGGACGTACAGCCCGGCCACGGGAGCGCCGGACAGGTCGGTCGGTCGGAACGGCGCGGCGGTGACCGCCACGCCGCCGGTGTCGAGGGGCTCGTCGCCCGCGGCGTTGGTCCAGCTGGTCAGCAGCCCGGCGCGGACCAGCTGGCCGGTCAGCGGTGCCGGGTCGCGGACCAGGTCGACGCCGGGGATCCGCGCGTCGATCAGGGTCGGGCACACCTGCGGGCCACCCTCGACCTGCGGCGAGGACGCGGTGTACGCCCCGGCGTCGGCGTCGCCGGCGAAGCGGACCGAGGGGCCGACGATCTCCAGCACCCCGGCGTTCATCAGCGCCAGCGTCTGCGCCAGCCGCTCCACCGGCGGCCCGGCGGCGAGGAAGGAGCCGAGCGGGGCGAACCAGCCGAGGAAGTCGCGCTGGTGGGAGCGGGCGGTCAGGCCGCCGTAGTCCACCGCGAGCCGCAGGGTGCCGCGGACGTCGCGGATCACGTCCAGGGCGGCCTTCAGTGGACCGTGGTAGTTGCCCAGCCGGGCCTGCGCGATGTCCGCCTCCAGCAGTTCGGCCAGCGCCGCGGCGAAGTCCTTGGGACCGGCGAAGCGCAGCCCGGCGAACGGACGGCTCAGCCGGTCGACGTCCAGCGGCGCGAGCCCGTCCACGCCCAGCCGCTCGGCCTCCTGCCGGGCGACCCGCTCGGCCGCCGCGACACCCGCGGCGACGACCGCCGCGGCGACCCGGTCGAGGTAGCCGCCCTCGGCCTCGGCGCCCGACCGGGCCCGGACCGCGGTGGCGTGGTAGACCAGTTGCAGTTCGGCGGCCAGCCACGGCCACACCTCGGCGCGGAAGTCCAGCGGCCCGTGCCGACGCAGCTCGGTGATCCGCTCGGGGGTGAACAGCCGTGCCTGGTAGCGCCAGTCGGGCTGCTTCTGGTTGAGCCCGCGCGCCGGCATCGGCACCCCGGACCGGGACCCCGCCACCAGCTTCGGCTCCCGCCCGGACGGTAAGTAGCGCAGGCCGCCGCGTCCGTCCTCCTGGAACCGGCCGCCGCGACCGGCGGTGAGCGCGGCGACGACGTCGTAGAAGGAGAGCCCCATGCCCAGCACCGCGACCCGGCTCCCCGGCGCGATGCTCGCCAGCGGCATGTCGGCGGCGCTGTCGCCGCGGATGTAGCGGGCGCCGAGGTGCGCGGCGGCGAAGGCCGACAGTTGGCCCTGCTCGCCGGAGAGTTCGGTGACCGCGTGTCCGGTCGCCAGCACCACCCGGTCCGCGTGCAGCACCTGGCCGTCCGCGAGCGGCAGCCGCCAGTCCTGCTCGTCCCTTTCCACGGCGACGACCTCGCCGGAGACCCGGCGCAGGGTCGCGGTGGCCGGGAGCGAGGACTCCACCGCGTCCAGGTAGAAGCTCAGGTAGCGCCCGTAGACCCCGCGCGGCGCGTAGGACCCGGGACCGGGGAAGTCGGGGTCGGTGGCCGCCCACCACTCGCCCAGCGAGGGTCCGGCCCCGGCCCGGGTGGGGCCCGCGTCCGGCGGCCCCGAGAACATGGTCACCTCCCCGCAGGCCGTGTTCATCAGGAACGACTGGTCCTGGTTGGTGCGCCAGATGCGTCCCGCGCCCACCTGGACCTTGTCGATCACGCTGATCTCCACCCGCCGCTCGGGCCTGGCCTTGGCCAGCCGGGCCGCGATCCGTTCGGCCACGGCGAGGCCGCGCGGGCCCGAGCCGACGATGGCGATCCGGTGCGGGGTGGACCCGCCGGTGATCGAGGTGAGCCGGTCGTGCGACTCGGCGGTGTAGCGCAGCATGCCCAGCAGCCGGGCGGAGGTGACCGCCGTGGTGCCGGTGCCGGTGCTGGTGCCGGTGCCGGTGTGCGACGCGGTCAGCGGCATCGCCCCGGTCTTCGCCCAGACCAGCCTGCCGTCGTCGCCGATCGCGCCCTGGGCGGCGCCGGCGTTGTCGCGGTGCAGGCAGAACGGCACGTCCAGGACCCCGTCGGCGAACGCCTTGCGCAGCGCCAGGCCGAGGTCCGGTGAACCCGCCAGCACCGCTTTGATCAGCGTGGACGCCTCGGTGTAGACGGTCTCGTAGTCGACCTGGCGGGCCCAGGGCAGGGTGCAGTCGTCGGTCAGGGCGTGCATGCCCGCGGTGGCCGCCCGCTCCAGAGCGGCGACGTTCTCGGCGATGGTGGGGATCCGCTGGGCCTCCACGGCGGTCTTGACGATCAGCCGGGAGGCCCCGCCGCGCACCGCGATCTGCGCCGAGGTCTCCAGCAGCAGCTTCGCGCCCTGCTCGGTCCCCGGGTAGACGCCCATGTAGCTGTAGAGCACCAGGTGCCGGGCCACCCCGGCGGGCAGGTACTCCTCGGCCAGGTGGTGCAGCGCGGCCAGCGCCTCGATGTCCTGCACCGCGTGCGTCTGCTGGGCGTACGAGAGCGACACCGAGGTCAGGCCGCAGCGGGCGAAGAACATCGCCTCCAGCACGCTGATCGCGACCAGCAGCGAGGGCGGACACATCTGCCCGAGCATGCAGCCGCCGAACGTCTCCAGGTGCGCCCGCAGCCCGCGGGCGGCGGCGGTCTCGGCGAACTGCCGCGCGGCGTCCGCCCAGGCGGGCACGGACTCGCTCAACGGCAGCCGGGAGTAGGGCAGGCAGTACGAGACCGGACCGCCCTCGGACGCCGACAGGCCGGCGGCGACCATTGCCTCGAAGATATGCGCGGGACGGGCCGATCCGTGGCGTACCTGGACCGGTATTCGGTGGTCGGTGGCCGCGATTACCCGGGCGGTCGTTTCCAGGTCGTGGTTCGCGATCGGAAAACCGTTCAGCGGCTTTCCGGCGGCCAGCGCCGCGGCGGCGCCCGCCAGGTCCTCCACTCGGGTGTACGAATCAATGGTGATGGTACCGGCGGTCCGGGCGCGGACCGCCGCGACGGCGCGCAGACCCGCCGCCATTTCCTCGGGGTCGGACATTCCCATGCGCGGCTGCACGACCAGTCCGCCGCCGGCGGCCGCCCTTTCCACGTAGGTCTGGAAATCGACCTGCCTTTCCGTCACGCCGCAACCCCTTCACTGGAGGTGATGTCGATGGAGGAGAACCGGGCCAGCACCCGGCCGAATTCGGCCGGATCCGTGCCCTCGTTGAAGACCGCGTTGAAGCCGGCGGCGAGCAGTTCCTCGGCCAGGTCCGTGTTCGCCGTCCCCTGGATGTCCAGCTTTCCGCCGATCAAAGCGGGTACCGACGCCACCACCGGGTCCCCGTCGGCGCGCAGGGCGCGGATCAGCCGGGCGCCGTCGATGTGCCCGTGCCCGTTGACCGAGGAGATGACCACGGAACTCGGTGCGTACCCGCGGACCGATTCGATGAGCACCTGGTCCGGTACACAGGGACCCAGGTTCACCACCTCGTAGCCCATTTCTTCGAGCAGCAGCTGGAGAAACACCAGATTCCACGTGTGGGAATCCGAGGATACGGTGGAGAGGATAACGATCTGTTTGCACAGTGTTCCGGACATCTGACCCCTGTTCTGTTCCGGCACCGGGTGGGGTGAACAGGTTCAGGTTGGTCCGTGGACGGGCGCCGGGACAGGATGGTTCGCGAATCGTGAACTCAAGTTCGAGAAGTCCGGCGAAAGAGTGTCCGGGAAAGGGGTGCAGTCGCGGCGTCGTCAGCGAGTGCACCAGTAGGTGCAATCCCCAGCATGGCCTACATAAGTGGTCTGCGTCACTATTTCGGCGGACCGGATGGAACTCGCGGCGCCGGAAACGGCCGCAGGGGGGTACCAGCGGCTGCTGATCCTGGTACCAGCGGTAACTGGCACGGGGATGCGGGTTCAGGCATCCTGACAGGTATGAGCACCGCAGCCACCCCGCTCGCACTGGTCCACTCGGCGGTCGACCCGGACGAGGTCCGCCGCCGCGAACTCGCCGCCTTCCTGCGCAGTCGCCGGGAGCGGATCTCGCCCGAGCAGGTCGGGCTGCCCGCCGTCGGCCGCCGCCGCACCCCGGGGCTGCGCCGCGAGGAGGTGGCGCAGCTCGCCGCGGTCGGGGTCACCTGGTACACCTGGCTGGAGCAGTCGCGCGACATCCAGGTCTCCGCGCAGGTGCTGGACGCCATCGCGCGCGCCCTGCTGCTCGGGCCCAACGAGCGCAGCCACCTGTTCTCGCTCGCCGAGACCCAGGACCCGGCGCCGAT
Source organism: Streptacidiphilus sp. P02-A3a (assembly GCF_014084105.1). Lineage (GTDB taxonomy): Bacteria > Actinomycetota > Actinomycetes > Streptomycetales > Streptomycetaceae > Streptacidiphilus. Next base: position 1,832,563 of record NZ_CP048289.1, read on the forward strand.
CAGCATGTGCCCCACGATCACCCCGGCGCTGGAGGCGATCCTGGCCCAGCTGGAGCCGCTGCCCGCGGTCGCCGCCAACAGCCGCTGCGACGTGCTCGCCTACAACCGGACCTACCGGCACCTGATCTCCGACCTGGACGCGGTCCCGAGCGAGGACCGCAACTTCCTCTGGCTGGCCTTCACCGAACCCCGCTGGAAGAAGGTGCTGCTCGACTACGAGGCGGCCACCTCCTCCATGGTCGCCAAGTTCCGCGGCGCGATGGCCGACCATGTCGCCGAGCCCGGCTGGAAGGCCCTGGTCAAGCGGCTGCGGCTGGCCTCGCCGGAGTTCGAGGAGAAGTGGCAGCGGCACGAGGTGGGACTGACCTCGCACGGCGAGAAGCGCTTCCTGAACCCGCACGTGGGGCTGCTGCACTTCGAGTTCACCAACCTGTGGCTGGGCCCCAAGATCAGCACCCGGCTGGTCACCTACACCCCCGCCGACGACGAGACCCGCGAGCGGATCGAACGGCTGCACGCCATCGCGGTCGAGATCGAGCGGCGCGAGCAGGCCGGGCCGCCGCACCCGGTCCGCGCCTGAGCCCGGACCGGCCCGGGCTCACCGGGTGGGACAATGAGGGGTCCGCCACCACCGCACCGGGAACGGGAACCAGCACCATGACCACCACCGCCGCAGCCCCCGCCACCCTCGCCGCCCCGCTGCGCCTCGGGGAGCGGATCGAGGTGTGGCCGCCGGTCGTGCTGGCGCCGATGGCGGGGATCACCAACGCCCCCTTCCGCAGCCTGTGCCGCGAGCAGAGCGGCGGCAAGGGCCTGTTCGTCTCCGAGATGATCACCACCCGGGCCCTGGTCGAGCGGGACCGCAAGACCATGCGGCTGATCCGCTTCGACGCCTCCGAGCAGCCCCGGTCGATCCAGCTCTACGGGGTGGACCCGGACATCGTCGGCCGCGCCGCCCGCATGATCGCGGAGGAGGGCCTGGCCGACCACATCGACCTGAACTTCGGCTGCCCGGTGCCCAAGGTGACCCGCCGCGGCGGCGGCTCGGCGCTGCCGTACAAGCGGAACCTGCTCCGGCGGATCCTGCGCGAGGCGGTGGCCGGGGCGGGCGGGCTGCCGGTCACCATGAAGATGCGCAAGGGCATCGACGACGACCACATGACCTACCTGGACGCCGGCCGGATCGGCGCGGAGGAGGGCGTCGCCGCCATCGCCCTGCACGGCCGCACCGCGATCCAGCACTACAGCGGCACCGCCGACTGGTCCGCCATCGCCCGGCTGCGCGAGGCCGTGCCGGCGCACGTCCCGGTGCTGGGCAACGGCGACATCTGGTCGGCGGACGACGCGGTCCGGATGGTCCGCGAGACCGGCTGTGACGGAGTGGTGGTCGGCCGGGGCTGCCTGGGCCGCCCGTGGCTGTTCCAGGAGCTGGTCTCGGTCTTCGAGGGCGACGCCGAGTACGCGCGCCCCTCCTTCCCCTATGTCGCCCGGGTGATGCTGCGCCACGCGCAGCTGCTCGGTGAGTGGATCGGCGACGAGAAGCACGGCGTGGTCGACTTCCGCAAGCACGTGGCCTGGTACACCAAGGGCTTCTCGGTCGGCTCCGAGCTGCGCCGGGCCCTCGGCCTGGCCTCCGGGCTGGACGAGCTGGCCGAGCTGCTGGCGGCGGTGGACCAGGAGCAGTCCTGGCCGCTGAGCGCCGACGGCCCGCGCGGGCGGACCTCGGGCGCGAACCGGGTGGTGCTGCCCGAGGGCTGGCTGGACGACCCGTACGACTGCGCCGTCCCCGACGCCGACGCCGAGCTCGACACCTCCGGCGGCTGAGACCTCCGCCGCCCCGGGCCGGGCGGATCGGAGCCCGGCCCGGGGAAGCGCGGGGGACGCGCGGGCGGACGGAAGATGGACGCCGTGGGTCCTCCCGGCTGAGGATCCGTACGCCGGACGGCCGAGTCTGCCCGAATCCGGACCTCCGAAAGCACGTGACTCTGACCACACCGGCGGCTACTTTGCGTCAGTCGGACGTAAAACGCCCGGTGGCCCGGAGGGTGGATCAGCTTCCAAACGTGCACGCGTCATCCGGCGGCGGATCCGTGCAGGTCATCAAGGCAAGGCAACCCGTTCGCCATGGAACGGATGCGGATTGTCATGATCCTATGATCTTGTGGTTTCCATGCGTTCACTTAGTGAACGCTGGCTAGCGTCAACCCGACGATTTTACTTTCACAGGCGAACGCCGATCCGCAGCTTTCGATCTATCGGGTTACCCACGGGTACAGCGCATCGACAGCCGATTGGGTGAGCTGAAGCGCCTTCGATCTGGGTATGTTCTCCGGCGTCAGGGCAACCGTGCGGCAGGAGACCGAAACCGTGTCGGCAGAGCAGAAATTCGTCTACGACTTCACCGAGGGCAACAGGGACCTGAAGGATCTGCTCGGCGGCAAGGGCGCGAACCTCGCTGAGATGACCAACCTCGGGCTTCCCGTCCCGCCCGGATTCACCATCACCACCGAGGCCTGCAAGGTCTACCTGGAGACCGGCACCGAGCCCGCTCCGCTCCGCGACGAGGTGAGTGCGCACCTCGACGCGCTGGAGCGGCAGATGGGCAAGAAGCTGGGCGACAGGACCGACCCGCTGCTGGTCTCGGTCCGCTCCGGGGCCAAGTTCTCCATGCCCGGGATGATGGACACGGTCCTCAACATCGGACTCTCGGACGCCTCGGTGGCCGGCCTCGCCACGCAGAGCGGCAACGACCGCTTCGCCTGGGACTCCTACCGCCGACTGATCCAGATGTTCGGCAAGACCGTGCTGGGTGTCGAGGGCGACCTGTTCGAGGAGGCGCTGGAGGCGGCCAAGGCCGCCAAGGGCACCGACGACGACCTGGACCTGGACGCCGCCGACCTGAAGAAGGTCGTGAAGACCTTCAAGGGCATCGTCAAGGCGCACACCGGCCGGGACTTCCCGCAGGACCCGCGCGAGCAGATGGACCTCGCCGTCCACGCCGTCTTCGACAGCTGGAACAGCGACCGGGCCAAGCTCTACCGCCGCCAGGAGCGCATCCCCGGCGACCTGGCCACCGCCGTCAACGTCTGCTCCATGGTGTTCGGCAACCTCGGCGCCGACTCCGGCACCGGCGTCGCCTTCACCCGCGACCCGGCCAGCGGCCACGTCGGCGTCTACGGCGACTACCTGCAGAACGCGCAGGGTGAGGACGTCGTCGCCGGGATCCGCAACACCGTGCAGCTGGCCGACCTCGAAGGGCTCGACAAGGTCAGCTACGAGCAGCTGATGTCGATCATGAAGACGTTGGAGGGCCACTACAAGGACCTCTGCGACATCGAGTTCACCATCGAGCGCGGCAAGCTCTGGATGCTGCAGACCCGGGTCGGCAAGCGCACCGCCGCCGCCGCCTTCCGGATCGCCGTACAGCTGGTGGACGAGGGCGTGATCGACCTGGACGAGGCGCTGCACCGGGTCACCGGCGGCCAGCTGGCGCAGCTGATGTTCCCCCGCTTCGACGAGTCCGCCAAGGCCGAGCGAGTGGCCCGCGGCATCGCCGCCTCGCCGGGCGCGGCCGTCGGCAAGGCCGTGTTCGACTCCTACACCGCGGTCAAGTGGTCCCGCTCCGGCGAGCAGGTGATCCTGGTCCGCCGCGAGACCAACCCGGACGACCTGGACGGCATGATCGCCGCCGAGGGCATCCTCACCTCGCGCGGCGGCAAGACCTCGCACGCGGCCGTGGTCGCCCGGGGCATGGGCAAGACCTGTGTCTGCGGCGCCGAGGACCTGGACGTCGACACCAAGAAGCGCCGGTTCACCACCGCCGACGGCCGGGTGGTCGAGGAGGGCGAGCTGATCTCCATCGACGGCTCCACCGGCAAGGTCTACCTGGGCGAGGTGCCGGTCGTGCCCTCCCCGGTGGTCGAGTACTTCGAAGGCACCCTGCACGCCGGGGCCGATGAGGAGGGCGGCCTGGTCCAGGCGGTGCACCGGCTGATGGCCCACGCCGACGTCCGCCGCCGGATGGTGGTCCGCGCCAACGCCGACAACGCCGACGACGCCAACCGCGCCCGCCGCTACGGCGCCCAGGGCATCGGGCTGTGCCGCACCGAGCACATGTTCCTCGGTGAGGAGCGCCGCAAGGAGGTCGAGCGGCTGATCCTGGCGGACAACGACAAGGACCGCGACGCCGCCCTGTCGGTGCTGCTGCCGTTGCAGAAGAGCGACTTCGTCGAGCTCTTCCAGGCGATGGACGGGCTGCCGGTGACCGTGCGGCTGCTGGACCCGCCGCTGCACGAGTTCCTGCCGGACATCACCGAGCTCTCGGTCCGGGTCGCCCTGGCCGAGGCCCGCAAGGACCCGAACGAGAACGACCTGCGGCTGCTCCAGGCCGTGCACAAGCTGCACGAGCAGAACCCGATGCTGGGTCTGCGCGGGGTACGCCTCGGCCTGGTCATCCCCGGCCTGTTCGCGATGCAGGTCCGGGCCATCGCCGAGGCCGCCGCCGAGCGCCGCCGTGGCGGCGCGGACCCGCGCCCGGAGGTGATGATCCCGCTCGTGGGCACCGTCCAGGAGCTGGAGATAGTGCGCGACGAGTGCGAGCAGGTACTCGCCGAGGTCGCCGCGTCGACCGGGGTCAGCCTCAACATCAAGCTGGGCACGATGATCGAGCTGCCCCGCGCCGCCGTCACCGCCGGGCAGATCGCCGAGGCCGCCGAGTTCTTCTCCTTCGGAACCAACGACCTCACCCAGACCGTCTGGGGCTTCTCCCGCGACGACGTCGAGGCCAGCTTCTTCACCGCCTACCTGGAGAAGGGGATCTTCGGAGTCTCCCCCTTCGAGACCATCGACCGCGACGGCGTCGGCGCGCTGATCAAGCACGCGGTACGGGAGGGCCGGGCCACCCGCCCCGACCTCAAGCTCGGCGTCTGCGGCGAGCACGGCGGCGACCCCGACTCGGTCCACTTCTTCCACGAGGTCGGGCTGGACTACGTGTCCTGCTCGCCCTTCCGAATCCCGGTGGCACGCCTGGAAGCAGGCCGTGCCGCCATCGAGACGGCGGGCAGCGACTCGCGCTGACACACCCTCACCGGGGCCCCTCCCTCAGGGCGAACCTCACCCGGTGTCAGCGCGGGACCCCCTCCGCGCCTCGTCCCCGACCAGGACCGGGAGGCGCGGCGGGGGAGCTGCCCGCACCAGGTCGCGGCGGCGCTCGGCGCAGAGTAGCCGCCGTGTACCAAACCGGGGCGGTGGAACGGACAACGGCGTCCGGTCCACCGCCCCGGCCCCTTTTCTCCACGGCTTTCTCCACAGCGCTTCAGGCCGGCGGGTTCATCAGGCGGAGATCAGCGGTCGCAGCTCGGCCAGCAGCGGCTGCGGCGCGCACACCCGCTGCTCCAGCCGGTCCCGGAGCACCGGCCACTCCTCCTCCAGGATCGAGTAGAAGGCCGTGCCCCGGACCAGCCCGTCCAGCCCCCGGGTGTGCGCCCGGTGGACGCCGTCCAGCACCGCGCCCAGCCGTTCGATCGCGGCCCGCGAGCGCGTGTTGCGGGCGTCCGCGCGCATCGAGACCCGGCGCACGCCCCAGGTGTCGAAGGCATGGGCCAGCATCAGCCATTTCGCCTCGGTGTTGATCCCGGTGCCCTGCGCCGACGGCGACAACCAGGTCGCGCCGATCTCGACGGCGTCCGGGATCGCCGACATCGGATCCCCGACCGGGCCGCGCGGGGCCGGTGGCCAGATCACCGGGCCCTGCCAGTAGTCGAGATCGCAGAACCGGGTGGAGCCGACGACCAGGCCGTCGGCGGCTCTGACCGTGGCGAAGGGTAGTGCGCGCCCCGCCCGTTGCGCGGCCAGGGCGTCCGCGACGTACGTGGCGGTGGCCTCGATGCCGTGGGGGACGGGCGTGAACGCGTAGCTGCTGCGGTCCTCGGCGGACGCGGCTGCCAGCGCCTCGATGTGGCGCTCCGCGAGTGGCTCCAGCCGCACGGTGCGGCCGTGGAGGAAGACGGATTCGGGCATGTGCCTGATCCTTCAGCGGTCGGGACAGGAGGGTGCGCCCAGCGGTTCCGGGTACGGCGACGGAGCGCGTCAGCCGAGACGGCGCGGGGAGCGAGGGGACAGTGTGTGTCCGGAAGATGGCCGAGGAAGGAACGAGAGCGCGAAGGACAGCGGGCGGCCAGGTGAAGGCAAGGTGCGAAGCGTGGGGACGTGCGAGAGTAGAACTGTGCCATGGTCTGCTGACGGCAGCGATGCGGGCAGCGAGAGGACCATACCCGCAGTGCGGGGCTAAGTCATCCCGCGCCGCGCCCGGGAGTGTCCCCAGCCCTTGTCGGGCTCCCGAGTTCGGGAATGAACCGCTGGTCGGGGATGCTTGTGCCAAGGAGTGGAGTCCGCCCGCACAGGGGGTGCGGACCACGGGAGATTGGGTTGACCGTGCTGGATCCGAAGGCGCTTTACGCATACGAGCCGCAGGCCCTGGCCGCCGTGGAGGCAGCCTTCGGCCCGGTCGGCAGTACCGGCGGGGGCAGCGCGGCGGGGCCGGTGCTGCTGCACTTCTTCGAGGGCTTCATGGACGCCGGCGAAGCCGGGGCCCAGGTGGTCGAGCACCTGCTGGAGGACCCGCAGCGGGTGCTGCTGGCCCGCTTCGACGCCGACCGGCTGGTGGACTACCGGGCCCGCCGCCCGACCATGGTCTTCGACCGCGACCGGTGGACCGGCTACGACGCCCCGGCGATCGACCTGTACCTGCTGCACGACGCCGTCGGCGCGCCGTTCCTGCTGGTCAGCGGGCCGGAGCCGGACGTCGAGTGGGAGCGCTTCGCGGCGGCCCTGGGCCAGGTGGTGGAGCAGTTCGGGGTCCGGCTGACGGTCAACTTCCACGGGATCCCGATGGGCGTCCCGCACACCCGGCCGGTGGGGCTGACCCCGCACGGCAGCCGGGAGGACCTGATCGGCGCGTACCCGCGCTGGTTCGAGAAGGTGCAGGTCCCGGCGAGCGTCGCGGCGATGGTGGAGTTCCGGCTGGCCGAGGCCGGGCACGACGTCCTCGGCTTCGCCGCGCACGTCCCGCACTACCTGGCGCGGACCCCGTACCCGCAGGCCGCGATCGCGGTGCTGGAGGCGGTGCAGGCGGCCACCGGACTGGTGCTGCCCGGGGCCGAGATGCGGGCCCGGCAGGAGGAGGTACGGGCCGACGTCGACCAGCAGATCGCCGACGGTGACGGGGAGCTGCGCAGCGCGGTGGCCGGTCTGGAGCAGCAGTACGACGCGGTGGCGGGCGCCGCCGACCGGGAGAACCTGCTGGCCGAGCCCACCGACCTGCCCTCGGCCGACGAGCTCGGCCGGGCCTTCGAGGAGTTCCTGGCGGAGCAGGGCGACGGCCCGAACGACTGAGCCCCGCGCCGCCGGGTCGGCGCGGCTCGGCCGTTCAGCGGCCGATCTTGGTGGTGGTCTTCGGCTTGCCGGTGACCACCCGGGCGTCGTCCAGGTGGTTGCTGAGCCAGGGGAAGACCGTCGGGAACATCCGCTGCCAGGTGCCCCAGTTGTGTCCGCCGTCGGGCAGGATCAGCGGGGGCGCCATGGTGGTCGGGTACCGCACGGCGTGCTGTAGCGCGGTGACGTTGGAGACCGGACTGAACCGGTCCTGGGCGCTGGTCGCCACGAACAGCGACACCGGCGGCTTCTCCTTGGCCAGCCACAGCGGGCTGTTGACCTCGCGCAGCTCCGGGTCGGTCAGCACGGTCGGGTCACCGGCGAACGGGTCCGGGTCCATCGCCACCGCCGAGGCGAAGGTGTTGGGGTACTGCATCGACAGCTTCACCGAGCACAGCCCGCCGGTGGAGAACCCGATGATGCCCCAGGCCTTGGCCTCGGTCAGGGTCCGGAACTGGTTGTCGATCAGCTCGGGGACGTCCCTGGCCAGCCAGGTGGCGTTCTTGCGGGAGGGGGTGTCGCTGCAGTCGGTGTCGACGTCGCCCGGGTCGATCACCGGGATCACCACGATCGCGGGCTTGACCGAGCCGGCGGCCATCAGCTGCTCGATCGAGTTCGGCAGGTTGCCGCCCTCCACCCAGGAGCTGGGCGAGCCGGGGACCCCGTGCAGCAGCATCATCACCGGGAACCGGTAGTTCTTGTACTGCGGCTCGTCGTACTGCGGCGGGGTCCACACCAGTACCTCGCCGGAGAGCTTGGAGTACTTGCCCCGGAAGTAGGTGTCCAGCAGGCCGTCGCTGGCCTTGGTGAACACCGCGCGGTTGGCCGGGGGACCGGGCATGGCGGCGGTCACGCTGCCGTTGTCCTCGCCCAGCAGGTCGTTCCAGGAGGAGTAGAGGCCGTAGCTGTTGTTGATCCAGACGGCGACCACCGCGATGGCGGTGACCTGGCAGAGCGCGATCAGCACCACCCGGGAGAACCAACGCAGTGGGCCCGGCCCGGGAATGCGGCTCCACAGCACCAGTGTCGCGATGACGGCCAGCACCGTCGCCGCGATCATCAGGTAGTAGAAGGCGCTCCCGGTCAGGCTCACGAGTCGGTCTCCATGCTTCTTCCGTGCCGGGGATCGGCCTTATGCACCAGTAATCACCCTAACCGAGCGAGTGGGGGGATCTGTCCTGGGTGATCCTGGGTGTGAAGGTGTTCTTGCCCGGCGGCCACGCGGCGCGCACCCCCGAGGGCGGCGCTGACGTGCGGCGCGGCCGGAGCGCGGCACGCCCGGGGCGCTCGGTATGAGCCAGGGGCGTGAAGGTGTGACAAACGTGACCTGAATACGGGCTGAGGCGTTGGGAATGCTCTGGTCAGCGGGCAAGTTTCGGCATAATTCTGGAAATGGTCACCCGGCCGCGAGCCCGGAGCGGGTCGGAACCGCCCCGGGCGAGCCGCGCCGCGCGGATCCGGAACGGTGTACGGAGCACCTCCTCGCGCATATCATCCGTCGATGTAAATGGTTCGCAAGAGCCCTGGTCGGGCGCCGGAGCCGGGAGAGGCGGAGGGACCACGTGAGCCAGACCCAGTTCCGGATCCTCGCCCGGACCCTCGGCGTGCTCGCCTTCGGCGTCTGCTTCGCGCTGGTACTCGACTACACCACCGGCAGCCGGTCGGACCAGCTCAGCACCACCCCGCTGTCGGCCACCCACCGTTCGCTGCCGGTGCCCGTGCTCGCCCCGGTGGGCGCCCCGGCCCAGGTACCGGCCGTGGTCGGCGGAGCCGGTGCCACCCCCGGTACCAGCAGTTCCGCCTTCGTCGGGATGCCCATGATCGGCGCGGTCTTCCCCACCGGCGAGGGCGTCCACCCGGGCGACCACTACTGCACCGCCAGCGTGGTGGACAGCCCCGGCGGCGACCTGATCGCCACCGCCGCGCACTGCGTCGACGACCCCGGCAACGGCAGCACCGCACCGGCGCCCTTCCTCTTCGTCCCCGGCTACCACGACGGCCTGGCCCCCTACGGGGAGTGGACGCCGGTGAAGGTGCTGATCGACCCGCACTGGAGCAGCAACTCCAACCCCGACTACGACATCGCCTTCGCGGTGGTCCAGGAGGTCGGTCACCCCAAGGCGCGGTTGGCCGACATGGTCGGCTCCGAGGGCATCAGCTTCGACACCAGGCTCCCGGCCGTGGTCAGCGGCTTCGGCTACCCCGCCTCCAGCGAGCAGCCGATCGCCTGCCTGAACACGCTGAAGCCGTTCCAGCCCACCCAGTCGGAGTTCGACTGCGCCGGTTTCGCCAACGGCAGCAGCGGCGGACCACTGCTGCTCGGCGTCGCCCCGGGCACCGGGCGCGGCAGCCTGGTCGGCGTCATAGGGGGCTACGAGGAGGGCGGGCTGACCCCGGAGGTCTCCTACGCCGCCGCCTTCGGCGGCTCGGTCCAGGCGCTCTACCGCCAGGCCGCGGCCGTCCCGATCCCCAACTCCAGCTGACCGGACGCGTGTCCGGCACTCCCTGTCGTACCGTCCGCATACGCTGAGGGGATATGGACGACACCTCGCAGGCCAGTACCCCGTACAGCGCCGCCGCGCAGGACCGCTGGGTGGTCGAGCCGGACAAGCGCCCCGGCCGGACCGCCTTCCAGCGGGACCGCGCCCGGGTGCTGCACTCCGCCGCGCTGCGCCGCCTGGCCGCCACCACCCAGGTGGTGGCCCCGCTGGCGGCGGACTTCCCCCGGACCAGGCTCACCCATTCGCTGGAGTGCGCCCAGGTCGGACGGGAGCTGGGCGCGGCCCTCGGCTGCGACCCGGACCTGGTGGAGACCGCCTGCCTGTCCCACGACATCGGCCACCCGCCGTTCGGCCACACCGGGGAGGAGGCGCTGGACCTCGCCGCCGCGGCCTGCGGCGGCTTCGAGGGCAACGCCCAGAGCCTGCGCATCCTCACCCGGCTCGAACCCAAGCGCTTCACCGCCGGCGGCGACGGCGCGCCGGGCCGCAGCGTCGGCCTCAACCTCACCCGGGCCGCGCTGGACGCCGCCACCAAGTACCCGTGGACCAGGGGCAGCCACCCGGAGCTCCCGCACAAGTACGGCGTCTACCAGGACGACCTGGCGGTCTTCCGGTGGCTGCGGCAGGGCGCGCCGGAGCACCGGCGCTGCTTCGAGGCGCAGGTGATGGACTGGTCCGACGACGTCGCCTACTCGGTCCACGACGTCGAGGACGGCCTGCAGGCCGGGCACCTGGACCCGGCGGTGCTGCGCTCCCCGCCGGAGCGCGCCGAGCTGTGCCGGGTCGCCGCCGGCTACGCGCCCACCGCCGAGCCCGGCGAGTTCGCCGAGGCGCTTGACCGGCTGCTGGCCGAGGAGTGGTGGCCGCGCAGCTACGACGGTTCGGCCCGGGGCCGGGCCGGGATCAAGGACGCCACCAGCCAGCTGATCGGCCGCTTCTGCACCGCCGCCGAGCAGGCCACCCGCGCCGCCCACGGCCCCGGGCGGCTCACCCGGTACCGGGCCGACCTGATCGTCCCGCACCCGGTGCGGGTGGAGTGCGCGGTGCTCAAGGCCGTCGCCAACCTCTACGTGATGCAGCGCGCCGACCAGGAGCAGCTGCGCGGCTGGCAGCGCGCCGTCATCCGGGAGCTGGCCGAGGTGCTGGTGGCGAACGCGCCCACGGGCCTGGACCCGGTATTCCGGGCGCTGTGGGAGGAGGCCCCGGACGACGCCGGGCGGCTGCGCGCGGTGGTGGACCAGATCGCCACCCTCACCGACGCCTCCGCCGCGGCCCGGCACCGGGCGCTGACCGCGTGAGCCGGACGCCACGACCCCGATGGTCTTCACGAACCCGTTCCCTTGCGGGAGGCTGACACCTCGGGGTCCGGGGCAGGAGCACCTACCGCGGCGGAGCAGGTACCGCGGCGGAGTCGGGACGGTCGCAGAGCAGCGGCAGTCGCAGAGCGGGCAGGAGAACGCACGTGGTGAAGGCACACGAGACCCATGTCATCGTCGGAGCCGGACTGGCCGGGGCCAAGGCCGCGGAGACCCTGCGGGCCGAGGGGTTCACCGGGCGGGTGATCCTGGTCGGCGAGGAACGCGAACAGCCGTACGAGCGGCCCAACCTGTCCAAGGGCTTCCTGGCCGGGAGCACCCCCAGGGCCGAGCTCTTCGTGCACGATTCCGCCTGGTACGCCGCGCACGAGGTGGAGCTGCGGCTCGGCTCCCCGGTCACCCGGCTCGACCGGGGCGAGCGCGAGGTGGAACTCGCCGACGGCACGGTGCTGCGCTACGACCGGCTGCTGCTGGCCACCGGCTCCGCGCCGCGCCCGCTGGACGTCCCCGGGATCGACCTCGGCGGCGTGCACTACCTGCGCAAGCTCGCCGACTCCGAGCGGCTGCGGGCCACGTTGCAGACCCTCGGCCGGGAGAACGGGCGGCTGCTGCTGGTCGGCGCGGGCTGGATCGGCCTGGAGGTCGCCGCCGCCGCCCGCGCCTACGGCGCCGAGGTGACCGTGGTGGAGCCGCAGCCCACCCCGCTGTACGGGGCGCTCGGCCCGGAGCTCGGCGAGTTCTTCGCCCGGCTGCACATGGAACACGGCGTCCGCTTCCACTTCGGCGCCACGGTCACCGGCATCGAGGGCGAGGACGGCATGGTCCTGGCCGCGCAGACCGACGACGGTGAGGAGCACCCGGCGCACGCGATCCTGGTCGGCGTCGGCGCGCTGCCGCAGACCGGTCTGGCCGCCGCCGCCGGGATCGACATCGCCGCGCCGGAGGAGGGCGGCGGCATCGCCGTGGACTCCTCGCTGCGCAGCTCCGACCCGGTGGTCTTCGCGGCCGGCGACGTCGCCTCCGCCGAGCACCCGCTGTTCGGCCGCCGACTGCGGGTCGAGCACTGGGCCAACGCGCTCAACGGCGGCCCGGCCGCCGCCCGCGCCATGCTCGGCCAGGAGGTCGTCTACGACCGGGTGCCGTACTTCTTCTCCGACCAGTACGACCTCGGCATGGAGTACTCCGGCCACGCCGCCCCCGGCTCCTACGACCACGTGGTGGTGCGCGGGGACGCGGCCAAGCGCGAGTTCATCGCCTTCTGGCAGGGGCCCGACAACCGGGTGCTGGCGGGGATGAACGTCAACGTCTGGGACGTCGCGGACGGCATCCAGCGGCTGGTCCGCTCCGCCCGCCCGGTCGACCCGGACCGGCTGGCCGACCCGACGATCCCGCTGGCCGACCTGTAGCGCCCACCCACGGTACGGTGGGGCCGGTCGCCGCCCCGGGCATACACTGCACGACGTGGCTGGGCGGATCAGGGACGACGACATCGAGGCGGTGCGCAACGCCGCCCGGATCGACGCCGTCGTGGGGGAGTACGTCCAGCTCACCAATGGTGGCGGCGGGCAGCTGAAGGGCCTGTGCCCGTTCCACGACGAGAAGTCGGCGTCCTTCTACGTCAGCCCCAGCAAGGGCGTCTTCAGCTGCTTCGGCTGCCAGGAGAGCGGTGACACCCTCGGCTTCGTGATGAAGATCGAGCACCTGACCTTCGTCGAGGCCGTGGAACGGCTGGCCGCGCAGCTCGGGATCACCCTGCACTACGAGGGCGGCAGCTACCTGCCCGGCCGCCAGCAGGGCGAGCGGATCCGGTTGCTGGAGATCAACAAGATCGCCGCCGGCTGGTTCACCGAGCAGCTCACCAGCCCCGAGGCCGAGATCGGCCGCCGCTTCCTCAAGGAGCGCGGCTTCGAGGCCGAGGCCGCCGCGCACTTCGGCCTCGGCTACGCCCCCGGCGGCTTCGAGAACCTGACCCGCTTCCTGCGCGGCCGCGGCTACACCGACCGCGAGCTGCTGCTCTCCGGCATCTGCTCGGAGGGCCAGCGCGGGCCGATGGACCGCTTCCGGGCCCGGCTGATCTGGCCGATCAAGGACACCACCGGCGAGATCATCGGCTTCGGCGCGCGCAAGCTGCGCGAGGACGACAAGGGCCCCAAGTACCTGAACACCCCGGAGACCCCGCTCTACAAGAAGTCCCACGTGCTCTACGGGATCGACCTGGCCCGCAAGGAGATCGCCAAGACCGGCCGGGCGGTGGTGGTCGAGGGCTACACCGACGTCATGGCCTGCCACCTGGCCGGGATCACCACCGCCGTGGCCACCTGCGGCACCGCCTTCGCCGAGGACCACATCAAGATCCTGCGGCGGCTGCTGATGGACACCTCGCAGTACCGGGGCGAGGTGGTGTTCACCTTCGACGGCGACGCCGCCGGGCAGAAGGCCGCGCTGCGTGCCTTCGCCGACGACCAGAAGTTCGCCGCGCGGACCTTCATCGCGGTCAGCCCCGGCGGGATGGACCCCTGCGAGCTGCGGCTGGCCCAGGGCGACGAGGCGGTGCGCGGCCTGATCGAGCAGCGGGTCCCGCTGTTCGCCTTCGCGATCAGGGCCGCTGTCGCCCAGCACGACCTGGAGACAGCCGAGGGCCGCTCGGCCGCGCTGGAGCAGGCCGCGCCGATCGTCGCCGCGATCAAGGACACCTCGATCCAGCACGACTACGCGGTCCAGCTCGCCGGGATGCTCGGCATCCTGGACGAGCCCTTCGTCGTCCGCCGGGTCTCCCAGCTGGCCCGCTGGCAGCGGGAGCGGGAACAGCAGCGGGAGCGCGCGGCGCAGCAGCGCCCGGGCGGCGACCGCGGACGCCCCGGCGCCGCGCCGCAGGCCCCGGCCGCGCCCCGGCGCCCGGCGTTCCGGCTGGACCCGCGCAACCCGGCGCAGTTCGTGGAACGCGAACTGCTGAAACTCGCGCTGCAGAGCCCGGCGCTGGTCGCGCCGACCCTGGACGCCTACGGCGTGGACGAGTTCCCCACCCCGCCGTACGCGCTGGTGCGGACCGCCATCGCGGCGGCCGGGGGAGTGGCCGCCGGGGCCGCCGAGCCGGACGCCTGGTCGCCCCGGGTACGCGAGGCCGCGCCCGACGACGCGGTGCGCGGCCTGATCACCGAGCTCACCGTGGAACCGGTGCGCACCCGGCGCGCCGCCGACGCGGTCTACGCCGGGGACTTCCTGGTCAAGCTGCGGCTGCAAGCGGTGGACCGGCGGATCGCCGACTGCCGCGCCCATATGCAGCGGCTCGGCTCGAACGCCCCGGAGGAGCGGCTGTCCGCCGTCCGGGACGAGCTGTGGCAGCTCCAGCAGTACCGCCAGGCGCTGCGCGACCGGGGCGTGGCCGCGCTCTAGGGCCGGGTGCGCCGTGATTCGCCTCCGGGCGGAGAAAGTGGGCGCACGCGTCTGCGCTGACGGTCAGCCGGGGAGCACACTGGGTGATGGTGCCCCACTCCCCAGAGCGGGGGGCCGTCGAGTCCGACGGGCCCCCGCCTCCCGCGTTCCGGAGCGGCGGCGGAGCGGTCCCCGCCCCCGTTCCGCCAGCGCGTGCCCAGGACCCGGACACCCCCACCCGCGGCACCGCGGGCCAGGCGCGGGGCGCACCGCCGGAAGGGACGGAGATGGACCTGCCCGACCCCGAAGCCGCCGATCCCGAGCCGGAAGCCGCCGACCCCGAGCCGGATCCCGAGCCCGAGCCCGCCGCCGAGGTCGCGGTGGACGAGGTCGCCGGGCCCTCCGCCGACCTGTTCCGCCAGTACCTGCGCGAGATCGGCCGGATCCCGCTGCTCACCGCCGTCGAGGAGGTGGAGCTGGCCCGCCAGGTCGAGGCCGGGCTGTTCGCCGAGGAGCGCCTCAACTCCAGTCC
The DNA here is from genome assembly GCF_014084105.1 of Streptacidiphilus sp. P02-A3a. Lineage (GTDB taxonomy): Bacteria > Actinomycetota > Actinomycetes > Streptomycetales > Streptomycetaceae > Streptacidiphilus. The sequence continues at coordinate 1,847,715 of NZ_CP048289.1, forward strand.
CGGGCCCGCCGACGAGCGGCTCGCCGACGAGCTGGACCAGCTGGTCGTCCTCGGCCGGATCGCCAAGCGGCGGCTGATCGAGGCGAACCTGCGGCTGGTGGTCTCGGTCGCCAAGCGCTACGTCGGACGCGGGCTGACCATGCTCGACCTGGTGCAGGAGGGCAACCTCGGGCTGATCCGGGCGGTGGAGAAGTTCGACTACGCCCGGGGCTACAAGTTCTCCACCTACGCCACCTGGTGGATCCGGCAGGCGATGAGCCGGGCGCTGGCCGACCAGGCCCGGACGATCCGGGTGCCGGTGCACGTGGTGGAGCTGATCAACCGGGTGGCGCGGGTGCGGCGCGGACTGCTCCAGGAACGCGGCTGCGAGCCCACCCCGGCCGAGGTCGCGCTCGCGCTGGAGCTGCCGACCGAGCGGGTCACCGAGGTGCTGCGGCTGGCCCAGGAGCCGGTCTCGCTGCACGCGCCGGTCGGCGAGGAGGACGACGTGGCCCTCGGTGACCTGATCGAGGACAGCGACGCCGCCTCGCCGGTGGAGTCCGCGGCGTTCATCCTGCTGCGCGAGCACCTGGAGGCGGTGCTGTCCACCCTCGGCGAGCGCGAGCGCCGGGTGGTCCAGCTGCGCTACGGCCTGGCCGACGGCCGCCCGCGCACCCTGGAGGAGATCGGTCGGATGTTCGGGGTCACCCGCGAGCGGATCCGCCAGATCGAGTCCAAGACCCTGAACAAGCTCCGCGAACACGCCTTCGCCGACCAGCTCCGGGGCTACCTCGACTGACCCGGCGGCCCCGGCGGCCCCGGCGGCCCCGGTGGGCCCGGCTACAGACCGCCCGCCTGCGGGTGCATCTGCTCGCGCAGCGCCGCGTACTGCTGCCGGATGGCCTCGCCGACGGCGACGTCCTCGCCCGGGTCGACGGTCACCGCGTCCCGCAGTTCCCACTGCGGCGGCTCGGCGGTGCCCGCCAGCGCCCAGGCGGCCTGCCGGGCGGCGCCGAGGGCGGCGTAGTCGCCGGGCTCGGGCACCACCACCGGGACACCGAAGATCATCGGCGCGATGCTCCGCACCGCCGGGAGCCTGCTGCCGGAGCCGGTCAGGAAGATCCGGCGGACCGCCACCTGGCGCTCCCGCAGCACGTCCAGCGCGTCCGCGAGACCGCAGAGCATCCCCTCGACGGCGGCCCGGGCCAGGTGCTCCGGGCGCATCGAGTCCACCCGCAGCCCCGCCAGTGTGCCCGCCGCCTGCGGCAGGTGGGGGGTGCGCTCGCCGTCCAGGTAGGGCAGCAGCACCAGCCCGTACGAGCCGGGGGTGGACCGCAGCGCCAGCTCGCTCAGCCCCTCCGCGTCGGTGCCCAGCAGCTCGGCGGTGGCCCGCAGCACCCGGGCCGCGTTCAGCGTGCCGACCTGCGGCAGGTGCCGCCCGGTCGCGTCGGCCAGCGGGACCACGGTGCCCGCCGGGTCGAGCAGCGCCTCGTCGTGGACCGCGTACACGGTGCCGCTGGTGCCCAGCGAGACCACGGCGTCGCCCGGGCCGAGCCCGAGGCCCAGCGCGGTGGCCATGGTGCTGCCGGTGCCCGCCGAGATCAGCAGCCCCTCCGGGCTGTGCCCGGCGGCCTCGGCCGGCCCGAGCACGTCGGGTACCGCGGGCTCGTGCCCGAGCGCGAGGCTGAGCAGGTCGGCGCGGTACTGCCCGGTCTGCGGCGACCAGTAGCCGGTACCGGAGGCGTCGCCCCGGTCGGTGGTCCGCCGCGCCGACTGGCCGAGCAGCTGCCAGACCAGCCAGTCGTGCGGCAGCAGCACCTCGGCCACCCGTTTGGCGTGCTGCGGCTCGTGTTCCGCGAGCCAGCGCAGCTTCGCCACGGTCGAGCCCGCGTGCGGCACCCCGCCGACCGCCTCCACCCAGGCGGCCGGGCCGCCCAGCTCGGCCACCAGCTGCGCGGCGGCACCGGCGGAGCGCGGGTCGCCGCGCAGCAGCGCCGGGCGCACCAGCACCCCGCCCGCGTCCAGGCCGATCAGCCCCTGCTGCTGGGCGGAGACGCCGATGGCGCGGACGCCCTCCAGCATCCCGCCCTCGGCGGCCGTGCCGAGCGAGCGCAACCAGGACTGCGGATCGATCTCGGCCGGGGCGCTGCCCGCGGCCAGGCCCGGGTGCGGCGCGCGGCTCTCCCGCAGCACTTCGCCGGTGTCGCTGTCGCAGACGACGATCCTGGTGTTCTGGGTGGAGCAGTCAAGTCCAGCAGCTATCGCCATATCGAGATCATGCCTGATGGGGCGGTTTTTCCACAGCCACTTGCCGAGGCCTACCGGCCGGCCGTGCCCCAACCGTCGGCGGAGGCGTCGCCGGAGCGGTCCCGCAGGTACGGGACGCGGTCGGTGACCGACCCCGGCAGCTTGTCGCCGACCTTCCCGGCCACCGCGTCCGCCGCCCGCCCGGCCGCGGTACCGGCGGCCTGCTTGGCGTTGCGGGTGGCGGTCTGCACCGCCGGGGTCTGCGACAGGTCGCGGACCGTCTTGCGCAGCTGCTCGTAGCGCTCGCGCCCGGCGCGGGTGCCGAGCACGTAGCCGACTGCCAGCCCCGCGAGGAAAGTGAACTTGCGCATACCGCCTCCACCTCTGTCCACGGCTGTCCGCACGGCCGTGCGTGCCGCTTGCCGTCCCGGAGCCTATGGCCGGGCCCCCGGGCGCGCGAACCTGGCGCGCCGGGGGCCGGGGCCGGTCCGAGGGCCATCCGGTGACGCCTACCCGGCGGGTCCGGCGGCGAACCGCCTGCCGGGAGCGCCGGAGCGGCGCCGGCGCGGCGAGGGTTGGCCAAACGATTGGCGGAGCACCCCCCTACGTGCGCTAATGTATGTCCCGCAGCCGACACCGGCCCTTGCTCGACGGAGCCGGGTCGGCCAGGCCGCACCTTCCCCCATAGCTCAATTGGCAGAGCAGCCGACTGTTAATCGGCAGGTTATTGGTTCGAGTCCAATTGGGGGAGCTCCGAGGGAGACCTCGGTACGCACGGTCCTCCATAGCTCAATTGGCAGAGCAGCCGACTGTTAATCGGCAGGTTATTGGTTCGAGTCCAATTGGAGGAGCTTTCCTCGTCGCGGGCCCCGGCAACAGCCGGGGCCCGCGACGTTTCCGGGACCGGAACGACTGCGGGGGCGGGGATGGAACTGTTCGGGACGGCGGCCGGAGCCGTGCTGCTGGTGGCCCTGCTGGCGTTCGGGGCGGCCGCGCTGCGCCGCCGCTCCCGCCCGTCCGGTCGGCCTCGTCCGCCGGGCCGCCCGGCTCCGCGTCCCTCGTCCGCCCGCCCGGCCGCGCCGGGGCGGCTGCCCGAGCCGCGCGAGATCTGGTGGGCCCGGGTGCCGTTCGAGGACGCCGTCGGCGGCAAGGACCGCCCCTGCCTGGTGCTGCGCCGGGGCGCTCGCACGGCCACGGTGCTGAAGATCACCAGCAAGCACCACGCCGAGCTGCCCGGGGTGGTGGAGCTCCCCCCGGGCGCCGTCGACGACCGTGAGCACCGGGTCAGCTGGCTGGAGACCGGGGAGTCCCGGGAGGTCCCCCTCGCCGACTTCCGCCGACGGGTGGGGACGGTCGACGCACGGCTGTGGGCCCGGGTCGGCAAGGCCCGCGCCCGGTAGCGCGCCCGGACCGCTGACTGCCGGTCAGTTGGACTGGGCCTGGTAGCCCTCGACGTCCTCCAGGCTGTCGATCTCCTCGTTCAGCAGCCGCAGCTCGACCGCTCCGAGGAAGGGCACCAGCGCGCCGCAGTCCCGGCAGGCCCGGGCGTAGTACGCCTCGTAACTGGGCCGCGCCTTGAAGATCCCCGGGCGTGCGAATCTGATCAGTGGTGACGCCTGCCCGTCGTTGGTGCTCATGAGTTCACCGACCGGGCTGAGCCGCCCTGTTCCGCATATGCCGCAGTTCATGCGCGGACGCTATCGGATCGTCCCGCTCCGCCGAAACCCCGCATCGGCGGCGCCCGCGGAGCGGGCATGGCGAAGGCCCGCCGACGGGGGATGCGGCGGGCCTTCGCGGTGCAGGCTATGTCCTGATTAGTCCGGCTGTCCAGAGGGTGACTGCCCCCGATGCCGCTTTGGAGGTCCCTACAAGGAGCTCGGCCGCGCCGCCCGCGCCCGGGCGAGCCCATTCGAGTGAACAACGGCCTGTCGATGCGGGGATCGACAGGCCGTTGTTCTAGCGTGTGCCCTGGTCAGGCACTGCTTCTTTCGGATGTGGGGCGGGTGGGACTCGAACCCACGACCAAGGGATTATGAGTCCCCTGCTCTAACCGGCTGAGCTACCGCCCCGTGCTTCGCGTGACGACGGTCGTCCTGACTGACCGTCGTACATCAGCACGAGTGGCCCACGGATGGGCCACTCGCCGCAGCATAGCTGGTGGGGCATGCCCTTCGCGCGGCGGGTGCCATCATCTGGATCTCCGGCGTGGTTCCGGAACCGCCGCCGGTACCGCCGTCGGCACGGGGCCGGAGCGGCGGCGGCGGGTGCAGCGGATCAGGGCGACGCCGAGCAGCAGCAGGCCGAACGCCGGGTAGGCCGAGCTCGGCAGTTGCTGCCAGAAGTTCAGACGCAGGCTCATCCCCGGCTGCCTGTGCGGCATCAGCCACATGCTGTACCCGCAGAAGGTCAGCAGCCCCAGGCCGAGCAGCAGCCGCCAGCGCGGCGGGCGGCCCGGGCGGGTGGACTCGGCCGCGGCCTCGGCCGCGAGCAGCACCAGGATCGGCACGCACCAGACCCAGTGGTGGGTCCAGCTGATCGGCGAGACCAGCAGCGCGGTGAGCGCCGCGCAGACCGCTCCCCAGGCCTCGGCCCGGGGCAGCCGGTGGGCCTGGCGCGCGGTCCGGGCGGCGACGCCGAGGCCGACCACGGCGACCAGCCCGGCCGCCAGCGCCCAGGAGAGCTTCGGGTCCTGCTCGTGCAGCAGCCGGGCCAGCGCCCCGCGCAGCGACTGGTTGTCGACGATCCATCCGGCGCCGACCCGGTTGGAGTCGTACAGGTAGTGGCTCCAGAAGCCCCAGGAGGCCTGGGGCAGGGCGGCCCAGCCGAACAGCACGGTGCCCGCGAACCCGGCGAGCGACACCAGCGCGGCCCGGGGGCGGCCGGTGAGCAGCAGGTAGACGCCGAAGACGCCGGGGGTCAGCTTGAGGCCGGTGGCGATGCCGATCAGCAGCCCCTTGCCGCGCGCGTGGTCGGGGCGGTTCAGGTCGGCCAGTACCAGGCAGGCGATGAACAGGTTGATCTGCCCGTAGCGGAGCGTGGTGTAGACCGGCTCCAGCCAGACGCCGAGCAGGACGCACAGCGCCACCGCGAACGGCCTGGTGCGCTGCCTCGGCCAGCCGACCAGGCGGAAGGAGAGCCACGCCAGAGCGCCCAGCAGCACCAGGTTGGTGCCGGTGACCAGCACCCGCAGCACCGGTACCGGCACCAGGGTGGTGCTGGTGAACAGCATCGCGGCGAAGGGCGGGTAGGTCGCGTACAGGTTCCAGCGCGGGACGATCATCGTGTAGAGGTTCTGGCCGTGCCGGACGGTTTCGCCCTCGTCCCGGTAGACGACCATGTCGATCATCTGGAAGTGTTCCGACTGCCGGACGGCTTCGTAGACCAGCAGTGAGGCCACGCCCAGGCCCAACAGCAGCAGCGCCCGCCCCGGGCGCGCCCCGAGCAGGTTCCGGACCGGGTGCGACCGGTCCGGCGGTGCGGTGTGCTCCGGCGGTCCGGGCTGCCGGGTCGCCAGTCCACCGCGCTGACCGCTGCCTGCCGCCACTTGCCCCCGCTTGCGCCCTTGCGGCGTCCGCCCCGTGCGCCCGCCGTTCCAGCCTTCGAGCCTAGCGGGCGGCGTTCGCTTCGTGCGCCCCCCTATGGGGGGTGGTGCTCGGCGGCCGGATCGTCACGAAGGACCATGCCCGGACGCCGCCGGCCTGGTAGCGGACGGCCGGGCGGACCGGTTGCCGCCGCTGGGCCTACCGCTGCTGGGCGCCGTCGACGATGCGGCGCAGCAGGTCCCGCAGCTGGTCGCGCTCGTCCGGGGCGAGCGAGGCCAGCGGCTCCCTGGCGAAGCGCAGCGACTCGCGCAGCTCGGCCGAGGCGGCGCCACCGGCCTCGGTGGCCGCGACCAGCTTGATCCGCCGGTCGCCCGGGTCGGCCTGGCGTTCGACCAGCCCGCGCAGCTCCAGCCGGTCCACGATGCCGGTGATGTTGGACGGCTCGCAGCTCAGCGTCTGCGCGATCTGCCGCATCGGCAGCGGACCGAGCCGGAGCAGGCCGAGTACCTTCGCCTGCGCGCCGGTGAGCGAGCGCGCCGAGGCGGCGTCCTCGTACTCCTTGTGGAACAGGCCGACCATCCGGGCCATCAGGTCGACCACTTCGAGGGTGACCGGGTCGTGCCCGTCCGGGGGATTCGGCTGTTCCTGCGCTTGCGACATGCCTCCAGGGTACCTGAATATTTGACATGGTGAACCTTTGCGGCGCAGAGTTGCTTGATGTAGTCAATAGACGATGAGCTTAAGGAAAACGAGATGGCTGAGCAGACGCAGGCACAGCAGGCCCGGACCCAGGCGCCGACCACCGGCCGCGAGTGGCATCTGGTGGCCCGTCCCGACGGCTGGCCGGTGCCCGAGGACTTCGCCCTGGTCGAGGTCCCGGTGCGGGCTCCGGGCCCGGGGCAGATCCTGGTCCGCAACGAGTACCTCTCGGTGGACCCGTACATGCGCGGCCGGATGAACGACGTCAAGTCCTACGCGCCGCCGTTCCGGCTCGGCGCGGTGATGGACGGCGGCGCGGTCGGCCGGGTGGTCGCCTCGGAGGCGGAGGGCTTCGCGGTCGGCGACGCGGTGCTGCACGGCCTCGGCTGGCGCGAGTACGCCACCGTGGACGCGGCCGGGGCGGTCCGGGTCGATCCGGCGCTGCCGCTGCAGGCCTACCTCGGGGTGCTCGGCATGCCCGGTCTGACCGCGTACGCCGGACTGCTGGAGGTCGGCGGCTTCCAGCCGGGCGAGGCGGTCTTCGTCTCCGGGGCGGCCGGGGCCGTCGGCAGCGTGGTCGGCCAGATCGCCAAGCTGCGCGGGGCCTCGCTGGTGGTCGGCAGCGCCGGATCGGACGAGAAGGTCCGGCGGCTCACCGAGGAGTTCGGCTTCGACGCGGCCTTCAACTACCGGGAGGGCCCGGTCGCGGAGCAGCTGGCCAAGGTCGCGCCGGAGGGCATCGACGTCTACTTCGACAACGTCGGCGGGGAGCACCTGGAGGCGGCCATCGGCGCGCTCCGGCTGCGCGGCCGGGCGGTGCTCTGCGGTGCCATCGCGCAGTACAACGACACCACGCCGCCGGCCGGGCCGCGCAACCTGGCGCTGGCCATCGGCAAGCGGCTGCGGCTCGAAGGCCTGCTGGTGGGCGACCACTACGCGCTGCGACCGCAGTTCGCCGCCGAGGTCGGCGGCTGGCTGGCCGAGGGCAAGCTGGTCTTCGAGGACACCGTGGTCGAGGGCTTCGACCAGGCGGTGGCGGCGTTCCTGGGGATGCTGCGCGGCGCCAACACCGGCAAGATGCTGGTCCACGTCGCGGCCTGAGCGGCCCTCAGGGACGGTCATCGGCCCCCGGATAATCGGCTGATATGCACGCACATCCCGCCCGTACGGGCGGGATGTGCGTGCTTTCGGGTGGTTCCGCTGGACAGCCCCCCATGGCGGCCCCCGTCGCGGTACCGTTTCCCCAGCCACATGCTTGATGCGACGTTACTTGTTGTGATTACTGAGTGAATTAGTGTTTACACGAAGTCACTGCGGGCATTGATGACCACACGTGGCACGAGGCCGCTGGGGAAGGCGCCCCTCGCACCACACTGGAGGTCCCGGTGACGACTCGTGGAGTCCTGTACCTGCACTCCGCGCCGCGCGCGCTCTGCCCGCATGTCGAATGGGCGGTCGGCGGCGTGCTCGACACGCGTGTCAGCCTCGACTGGATTCGCCAGCCCGCCGCGCCCGGCAGCTGGCGGGCCGAGCTCTCCTGGCAGGGGGAGCCGGCCACCGCCTCCAGGCTTGCCTCGGCCCTGCGCGGCTGGCAGCTGCTGCGCTTCGAGGTCACCGCGGAGCCGGTCACGGGCTGTGAGGGCGAGCGCTACAGCAGCACGCCCGAGCTCGGCATCTTCCACGCGGTCACCGGCCTGCACGGCGACATCCTGATCCCCGAGGACCGGCTGCGCTCGGCGCTGCTGCGGGCCCGGATGGGTGAGGGGCCGCTGGAGGCGGAGATCTCCCGGCTGCTCGGCAAGCCGTGGGACGACGAGTTGGAGCCCTTCCGGCACGCGGGTGAGGGCACCCCGGTCCGCTGGCTGCACCAGGTGGTCTGAGCGCGCCGCCCGGCAACCCCCGCCGGTGCCCCGCGGTACCCGGACGCCCGGTCGGAGGGAGCACCGGAGGACCCGCCACGACCTGCGGGTCCTCCGGGGTGCCGGGCGGGCGGCCGGGGCGCGAGTGACAGCCGCCGACGGACCCGCGTCGCAGATCAGGCCGTAGATGAGGGGGACGTCACGGCCCTATGAACGAATTGTTGCATCCACTCGCAGTGGTGACAGATGGACCGTCAGTTTCCCCCTGCCTCTTGCGCGCCAATTGACCCCCCGTGTACACATCACTGGTGCGCTCCGAACGAGCGTTCACATGGGTCATCAAGCGCCCTGTCCTGACGGACCTTCACTCCTGGAGTCGTCATTTCCGAAAACCAGTCCACCCACGGGCGTCGGGCGCGCATAGCCACCGTCGCGTTCGCCACCCTCGGTCTGGCTGCGGGTTCGCTGGCCCTCGCGGCCCCCTCGCAAGCCGGTACGGTCGCGCCGCAGGCCAAGGTGCTGGCAGCCAGCCACCCGGCTTGGGCTACCGCCGCCGCCGACAAGGGCGCCCTCCCGGCCACTGCCCAGAGCTCCGCGACCGTCTACCTGACCAGCCCCAACGCGGCGGCGCTGGCGAAGCGCGCGGCCGAGGTGTCGGACCCGAACAGCCCGTACTACGGCCAGTTCTACTCGGACACGCTGGCCAAGAAGCTCTACCTGCCCTCCCAGCAGCAGGTCACCGACGTGGTGACCTGGCTGACCAAGGCCGGTCTGAAGGTCACCAGCAGCACCCAGCACCAGGTCGACGTCACCGGTAACGCGGCGCAGATGAAGGCGGCCTTCGGCACCCAGCTGAACCAGTACAAGGTCAAGAACCAGCTGCTGCACGCCCCGGCGGGCAACCTGGTGATCCCGGCGAGCGTGGCCTCCACGGTGCTCGGCGTGACCGGCCTGACCTCCTCCACCTCGACCGTCAAGCCGGACTACGTCCCGGTCAGCGACGTGACCAAGGCCACGACCAAGGCGGACAAGACCGGTCTGGCGACCACGCCGACCTGCTCCACCTCCTGGGACCAGAAGAAGGCTGTCGGCGCGCCCTACGGCTACACCGCCAGCACGTACTACGACGAGTGCTCCTTCCAGCCCTCGCAGCTGCGCCAGGCCTACGGGATCACCCAGTCCGGCCTGACCGGCAAGGGCGCGACCATCGCCATCGTGGACGCCTACGGCTCCTCGACCATGCTGGCCGACGCCAACAAGTACGCGGTGAACCACGGTGACAAGCCCTTCGCCAAGGGCCAGTACACCGAGGACGTCACCCCCTCGCAGTGGAACAGCCTCACCGCCTGCCAGGGCGCGGCCGGCTGGGCCCCGGAGGAGGCGCTGGACGTCGAGATGTCGCACGGCCTCGCGCCGGGCGCCAACGTCGTCTACGTCGGTGCGAACTCCTGCAACGACAACGACCTCTCGGCCGCGCTGGCCAACATCGTGGACAACCACCTCGCGGACATCGTGTCCAACTCGTGGTCCGGCCTGATGTACTCCAACCAGGCCGGGGACGGTGAGTCGGCCACCTCGATCGCGGCCTACGAGCAGATCTTCGAGCAGGGCGCGGTCGAGGGCGTCGGCTTCGACTTCTCCGCCGGTGACTGCGGCGACAACTCCCCGGGCGCCGCGGCGACCGGGGTGAACTGCGACCCCTCCACCACCAAGGCCCAGGCCGGCTACCCGTCCTCGGACCCGCTGGTCACCGACGTCGGCGGCACCGCGCTCGCCGTGTCGGACAAGAAGGGCGACTACAAGTTCGAGACGGACATGGGCACCCTCATGTCCAACCTGAACGCCAAGGGCAACGGCTGGAACCCGCTCCCCGGTTCCTTCTTCTTCGGTGGCGGCGGCGGCACCAGCGACTACTTCGCCCAGCCGTACTACCAGAAGGGCATCGTCCCGAGCGCGCTGTCGCACACCCTGATGACCGGTGCGACCAGCACCACCGCGCAGCGGGTCACCCCGGACGTCGCGATGAACGGTGACCTGTTCACCTCGGTCTGGGTCGGCTTCTCCGACGGCAACCCGTACAGCGAGGGCGGCTACGGCGGCACCAGCGTCTCCTCCCCGGAGTTCACCGCGCTGCAGGCCGACGCCATCCAGGCGCGCGGCGACCGTGCCTTCGGTTTCGCCAACCCGGAGATCTACGACCGGGCCGGGACCAAGGACTTCCACGACGTGGTCAACAAGACCGCGGTGAACGGCCTGCCGCCGCTGAGCGCCGTGTTCGACAACGGCCTGGTGAACGGCAGCCTGAACGCCTCGCTGGTCGCCTTCGGCCGTGACTACGGTCTGGTGGCCACCCCGGGCTTCGACAACGCCACCGGCGTCGGCTCGCCCGACGAGGCCTACCTGAACTCCTTCAAGAAGTAGTCAGGAAAGCAGCACCGGTAGACGCCGGGGCCCGGCGGGGAGAGATCCCCGCCGGGCCCCGGCGCTTTCACATGCTGTCTCAGTCGCGGCGGAAGGCCAGCACCACGTTGTGGCCGCCGAAGCCGAACGAGTTGTTCAGCGCCGCGATCGGGCCCTGCGGCAGCTTCCGGGCCTCGCCGGTGACCACGTCGGCCTCGACCTCCGGGTCCAGGTCGTCGACGTTGACGGTGGGCGGGGCCAGCCGGTGGTGCAGCGCCAGCACGGTGGCGACGGTCTCGATGCCGCCCGCCCCGCCCAGCAGGTGACCGGTCATCGACTTGGTCGCGGAGATCGCGATGTGGTCCACGTGGTCGCCGAGCTCCTTGCGCAGCGCCTTGATCTCGGCGACGTCGCCCTGCGGGGTGGAGGTGGCGTGCGCGTTGAGGTGCACCACCTCGTTCTTGTCCAGGCCGGTCGACTCGAACAGGTGCGCGAGGGCGCGGGCGATACCGGCCCCGGTCGGCTCCGGCTGGGCGATGTGGTGGGCGTCCGAGGACAGGCCCTGGCCGACGGCCTCGCAGTAGACCCGGGCACCGCGGGCGGCGGCGTGCTCGGCCGACTCCAGCACCACGACGCCGGCGCCCTCGCCGAGGACGAAGCCGTCCCGGGCCTTGTCGTAGGGGCGCGAGGCCTGCTGCGGGTGCTCGTTGTTCTTGGACATCGCCATCATGTTGGCGAAGGCCACCACCGGCAGCGGGTGGATCGCGGCCTCGGTGCCGCCGGCCACCACCACGTCGGCGCGGCCGGTGCGGATCATCTCGATCGCGTAGCCGATGGCCTCGGCGCCGGAGGCGCAGGCGCTGACCGGGGTGTGCACACCGGCCCGCGCGCCGATCTCCAGGCCGACGTTGGCCGCCGGGCTGTTCGGCATCAGCATCGGCACGGTGTGCGGCGAGACGCTGCGCACGCCCTTCTGCTTGAGCACGTCGTACTGGTCGAGCAGGGTGGTCACGCCGCCGATGCCGGAGGCCACGACCGCGCCCAGGCGGTCCGGGTCGACCGTCGAACCGGTCTCGGTCGCCGGGACCTCGAAGCCCGCGTCGGCCCACGCCTCGCGCGCCGCGATCAGCGCGAACTGCGCCGAGCGGTCCAGCCGACGGGTCTGGTGCCTGGGGATGATCTCGCCCGGCTCCACGGCCGTGCGGGCGGCGATGCGGACCGGCAGGTCGGCCGCCCACTCCTCGGTGAGCAGCCGGACGCCGGAGCGACCGCTGGTCAGGCCCTCCCAGGTGGTGGCGGCGTCGCCGCCGAGCGGCGTGAAAGCGCCGATCCCTGTGACGACCACGGTGCGGTTGTCGTTGGTCACTGCTGTCTCTCCCACGTCTGCGTCTGCCTGGAAGGCGGAACTTGCTTGAAGGTCTGGAATGTTCGGACTGGAACCGAAGGGGGTCGGGGCACCCCGTGGACGGGGTGCCCCGAAGCGAGCGTCAGGCCTGGGCCCCGGGGCTCAGGAGTGGGCGACGATGTAGTTCACCGCGTCGCCGACCGTCTTCAGGCCCTTGACGTCGTCGTCCGGGATCTTGACGTCGAAGCGCTCTTCAGCCGCCACGACGACCTCGACCATGGACAGCGAGTCGACGTCCAGGTCGTCGGTGAACGACTTGTCCAGCTCGACGTCCTCGGCCGGGATCCCGGCGATCTCGTTGACGATCTCCGCGAGACCGCTCAGGACCTCGTCCTGGGTTGCCGCCATGTCGGCACTCCTTCTGTGTTGTGCACTGTCCGTGTCCGCCGGAATGCGGACCACGGTCGTTTCGGGGTTCCTGCTGGTGGTGCGGGTTCTGCTTAGGGGAGAGTAACGACTGTCGCCGCGTACACGAGACCCGCCCCGAAGCCGATGATGAGCGCCAGGTCCCCGCTCTTGGCCTCACCGGTCTGCAGCATCCGCTCCATCGCCAGCGGGATCGAGGCGGCCGAGGTGTTTCCGGTCTCGGCGATGTCCCGGGCGACCGGGATGTCCTCGGGCAGCTTCAACGCCTTGATCATGGCGTCGATGATGCGCATGTTGGCCTGGTGCGGTATGAACGCGCCCAGCTGGTCGGCGGTGATCCCGGCGGCGTCCAGGGCCTTCTGGGCGGCCTTGGCCATGTCCCAGACCGCCCAGCGGAAGACCGCCTGGCCCTCCATCCGCAGCGCCGGCCACTTGACCTCGGCGCCGACGCCGTTGATCGCGTCCGGCTTGGCGAAGGCGGTGTCCCAGGCCTGCGTCTGGCTGATCACGTCCTTCTGCGAGCCGTCCGAACCCCACACCAGCTTGCCGATGCCCGGGGTCGCGGACGGGCCGACCACGGCCGCGCCCGCGCCGTCGCCGAAAATGAAGGCGGTGGAGCGGTCGGTCACGTCGGTCAGGTCGGACAGCCGCTCGACACCGATCACCACCACGTACTCGGCGCTGCCGCTGCGCACCAGGCCGTCGGCCAGGCCCAGGCCGTAGCCGAAGCCGGCGCAGGCGGCCGAGATGTCGAACGCCGGGGCGGTGCCGCAGCCCAGCCGCTGGGCGATCTCGGTGGCGATGGCCGGGGTCTGCTTCAGGTGCGAGACCGTGGCCACGATCACCGCGCCCACCTGCTCGGGGGCGACCCCGGCCTGGGCGATGGCCTTGCTGGCGGCCTGCACGGACATCTCCGCGACGGTCTCCTCCGGCCCGGCCCAGCGGCGCTCGGTGATGCCGCTGCGGGTGCGGATCCACTCGTCGGAGGAGTCGATCCACTCCAGCACCTCGGAGTTGGGGATCACCCGGACCGGACGGTAGCCGCCCACGCCCATGATCCGGGCGTACGCCGCGCCGGTGCTCGGTCTGATCTGGGGCGCGCCGGTGAACTGCGGTGCGTCGGAATGCTCTGCGGTCATGCGACTACCCCCTCGGGTGTGGCGTGTTCGGCGATCAGGGCTCGGGCCTTGTCCAGGTCAGCCGGAGTCTTGAGGGCGAGGGTAGCCACTCCCTTCAGATTGCGCTTCAGCAGTCCGGTCAGTGTCCCCGCGGGGGGCATCTCGATGACGCAGGTCGCGCCCAGGTCGGCCAGCGTCTCCACGCACAGGTCCCAGCGGACCGGGTTGGCGACCTGGGACACCAGCCGGGCCAGCACCTCGGACCCGGAGTCCAGCGTCTTGCCGTCGGCGTTGGACACGTAGACCATGGCCGGGTCCGCCACCGGGATGCCCGCCGCTATCCGGCGCAGCCGGTCCACGCCCGGCACCATGTACTGGGTGTGGAACGCCCCGGCCACCTTGAGCGGGATGATCCGGGCCTTGCTGATGCCCTCGGCGCGCAGCGCCGCGAGCTGTTCCAGCGTCCCGGCGGCGACCAGCTGACCGCCGCCGTTGTTGTTCGCGGCGATGAGCCCGTGCGCCGCCAGCTTCTCGGCGACCTCGTCCGGGTCGCCGCCGAGGAGGGCGCACATGCCGGTCTCGGTCCGCGCCGCCGCCTCCGCCATCGCCAGGCCGCGCTGCCGGATGAAGGCAATCGCCGACTCGGCGGACAGCACCCCGGCGATCGCGGCGGTGGTGGTCTCGCCGACGCTGTGCCCGGCCACGGTGCTGATCCGGCGCAGGTCGGCCGGCTCCGGGAACAGGGTCTGCGCGGCGGCCAGCCCGGCGGCCACCAGCAGCGGCTGCGCCACGGCGGTGTCCTTGATCGCCTCCTCGTCACCCTCGGTGCCGTAGTGCACCAGGTCGAGCCCGGCCACAGCCGACCACCAGTGCAGCTTTTCAGCCACACCGTCGACTTCAAGCCACGGGGCGAGGAAACCGGGAGTCTGGGCACCCTGTCCGGGAGCAACGATAACGAGCACGGAACCAACCTTCTCTCGCCGGGTGTACCGGGCGCGGGTGGGGACGGCGACGAAGAACCGCACCGTCCGTTGTGGACTCCCTACAGCAGCACGTTTGCGCAGTTCACCCCGCTCGCAGCCGACCCAGGGCCAACGCGATCCGCAAGGTGAAGGCCGAGCGGACGTCCGAAGGCGCGTATCCGGTGACGTCAGTCACACGTCGTAGCCGGTAACGGACGGTATTGGGGTGAACGAACAACATCCGCGCCGCGCCCTCCAACGAGGACGCCTGCTCCAGATAGACGGACAGGGTATCCAGCAGCGCCGAGCCCGCCTCGTCCAGTGGCGTGTAGATCTCCTCGACCAGCTGTCGCCGGGCCGCCTGGTCGCCCGCCAGCGCGCGCTCCGGCAGCAGGTCGTCCGCGAGGACCGGGCGCGGGGCGTCCGGCCAGGCCGCGCAGGCCTTCAGTCCGGCGGCGGCGGCCTGCGCCGACCGGGTCGCCGAGAGCAGGTCGGCCACGGTCGGGCCGATCACCACCGGGCCCGCCGCGAACTGGCCGATCAGCGACCGGGCGGCCGGAACCGGGTCGAACACCCGGTCCGGCTTCTTCCCGCCGTCGCCGACGACCACCACCAGCCGCGCGCCCAGCACCCCGGTCAGCACGTGCAGCTTGGCGTGCCGGGCGGCCCGGCGGATCGCCTCCACCACCAGCTCGCTGTCGCCGGACGGCGCGCTGCCCATCACCACCATCACCCGGTCGGGCGAGCCCCAGCCCAGCGCCGCGGCCCGGGACAGCACGCCCTCGTCGGCGTCCCCGGACAGCAGCGAGTTCACCACCAGGGCCTCCAGCCGGGCGTCCCAGGCCCCGCGCGCCTCGGCGGCCTGCGCGTACACCTGTGCGGTGGCGAAGGCGATCTCCCGGGCGTAGACCAGCACCGCCTCCCGCAGGCCGTCCTCGCCGCCGGGCGCGGCGACCTCGTCGATGGCCTCCTCGACCACCTCGATGGTGGTCCGGATCATCTCCACGGTCTGCCGCAGGGTGACCGCCCGGGTCAGCTCGCGCGGCGCGGTGCCGAAGACGTCGGTGCTGATCGCCTGCGGGGCCTCCGGGTGGCGGAACCACTCGGTGAACGCGGCGATACCGGCCTGCGCGACCAGGCCGATCCAGGAGCGGTGCTCCGGCGGCATGTTCCGGTACCAGGACAGGTTCTCGTCCATCCGCGCGATGGCCGCGGTGGACAGCTTCCCGGCCGCGCGTTCCAGCCGCTTGAGCGTGGCCGCGTGGCGTTCGGCCCGCTCGGCGGCGGTGCGCCGCTCTATGGCCGTGCCGCGCGGCGAACCCCGGTGCGGCGACTCGGCCGCCTCGACGGCCGCGGTGCGCGGGACGGACCTCGCGGCGGACTTCGACGCGGACCGCCCGGCGGGTCTCGCGGCGGACTTCGCGGCCGGCTTCGCGGCGTCCTCCGCCGGCTCGGCGGTCTCGGCGGCGGCGGGGTTCGGTTCGGACGTCAGGTCGGGCTTCTTCGGGGAGGCAGCTGGCACAGTCCCAAGCCTGCCCTACCGGGAGCCGTGCGCGTGCCGGGCAGCGCGTCGCCGCCGCGTGGCAACGGTCACAGCACCCCCGCGCGGTAGCGTCTGCGCATGGACGAGCAGCCCGAACCCGCCCTGACGGTCCACCGCGCCGACGAGCGCTACCGCTCGCAGCCCGGGCCCGGCATCGAGACCCGGCACGCGTTCTCCTTCTCCGGCCACTACGACCCGGGCAACACCCACTTCGGCGCGCTGCTCGCCTGCAACGAGGAGAGCCTGGCGGTCGGTGCCGGGTTCGGCCCGCACCTGCACCGCGACACCGAGATCATCACCTGGGTGGTCGACGGCGCGCTCGCGCACCGGGACGACCGGGGCCACGCCAGCGTGGTGCGGCCCGGGCGGATCCAGTACCTGAGCGCGGGCAGCGGGGTACGGCACACCGAGGGCAACGTCGGCGGCGCTCAGGAGCCGGTGCGCTTCCTGCAGTTCTGGCTCCAGCCGGACGAGTTCGGCACCGAGCCGCGCTACGGCAGCCGGACCGTGCCGGACGGCTCGGCCGTGCTCGCCGACGCCGGGCAGCTGCGCCGCGCCGACGCGGCGCTGCACCTGCTGCGGGCCGAGCCGCACCGGCCGCTGCCGCCGCTCCCGGCCGCGCCCTACCGGTACCTGCACGTGCTGCGCGGCGGCCTCGGCTTCCGTACCCGCTCCGGGCCGCGCGGGGTCGGCCAGGAGCTGGCGCCCGGGGACAGCCTGCGGATCAGCGGCGACGCGGAGCCCTACCAGCCGGTGGCCGGTCCGGCCGGGGTGGAGGCACTGCTGTGGGAGATGCACTCCGGGCCGCGCTACGGCTGAGCGCCCGGCGGCCGGTCAGTGCCGGTGGTCCAGCTCGGTGAGCACCGCGTCGCTGAACCGCGGCCACAGTTCGGCCGCCCAGGGCCCGAAGTCGCGGTCGGTCAGCGCGACGCAGGCCGCGCCCGCCACCGGGTCCACCCACAGGAAGGTGCCGGACTGGCCGAAGTGCCCGAAGGACTCGGGGGAGTTGGCCGTGCCCATCCAGTGCGGGGACTTGTGGTCGCGCAGGTCGAAGCCGAGGCCCCAGTCGTTGGGACGCTGGTGGCCGAAGCCGGGCAGCACCCCGTTCAGTCCGGGGAAGGCGGTCCTGGTCGCCTCGGCCAGGGTGGACGGGTCCAGCACCTTCGGGGCCAGCAGCTCGGCCGCGAAGCGGGACAGGTCGGCGGCGGTGGAGACGCCGCCCGCGCCGGGCCCGGCGGCCGCCGCCGGGTCGATCCAGGTGTCCGTCATCCCCAGCGGGCTGAGCACCGCCTCGGCCAGGTACTCCTCGAAGGCGATGCCGGTGGCCTCCCGCAGGGTCCGCGCCAGCACCTCGAACCCGGCGTTGGAGTACAGCCGCCGCTCCCCGGGCGGGGCCATCGCCTTGGGCGCGTCGAAGGCCAGGCCGGAGCTGTGCGCCAGCAGGTGGCGCACGGTCGAACCGGCCGGACCGGCCGGGTCGTCCAGCTCCAGCGCCCCCTCCTGCACCGCGACCAGCACCGCGTACGCGGTCAGCGGCTTGGTCACGGAGGCCAGCCGGAAGGGGTGCCGCTGCGGTCCGCGGGTGCCCGCGAGCGTGCCGTCGCGCCGTACCACCGCGACCGCTGCCGTCGGCACCGGCCAGTTCTCGATCATCCGCAGGCTGTCCATGGGCACAACCTATCGAACCTGCCTGGCCGGACCCGGCGAGCGGCGCTTGCTTGGAGTGCACTCCAGGTCGGTAGGTTCGAGTGCAGACGCAATCGAAGGGAGGGCCGGATGTCACTCGCGATAGCACCGCCGCCGGAGCCCGGCGCACCCGACGACACCCCCCGCTACACCATCGGCGAGGTCGTCGCCCGCACCGGACTGAGCGCGGACACGCTGCGCTGGTACGAGCGGATCGGCCTGCTGGAGCGCCCGGCACGGTCGCGCTCCGGCCAGCGCCGGTTCAGTGACCGCGACCTGACCTGGATGGAGTTCCTGGGCAAGCTGCGGCTCACCGCGATGCCGGTCGCCGACATGGTCCGGTACGCGGAGCTGCGGCGCGAGGGCGAGAGCACCGCCGCCGCCCGGCAGGCCCTGCTGGAGGAGCACCGCGAGGCGGTCCGGCAGCGGATCGCCGACCTCCAGGCCACCCTTCTGATCATCGACCACAAGATCGACGCGTACGCGGAGAGGCAGCAGCAATGAGCAGCAACGTCATCCCGACCATCACCCTCGGCACGGACGGACCCCTCGTCGGCGTCCAGGGCCTCGGCTGCATGGGCATGAGCGAGTTCTACGGCGAGACCGACACCGCCGAGGCGCTGGCCACCCTGGAGCGCGCGCTGGAGCTCGGCGTCACCCTGTTCGACACCGCCGACATCTACGGCAGCGGCCGCAACGAGGAGCTGATCGGCCCCTTCGTCCGGGCCAACCGGGACAAGGTGGTGCTGGCCACCAAGTTCGCCATCGAGCGCCGCGAGGACGACCCGCAGTACCGGGGCATCCGGAACGACCCGGCGTACATCCGCCAGGCCGTGGACGCCAGCCTGCGCCGCCTCGGCGTGGACGTGATCGACCTGTACTACATGCACCGGCGCGACCCGCAGGTGCCGCTGGCCGAGTCGGTCGGCGCCATGGGCGAGCTGGTCCGGGCCGGGAAGGTCAAGCACCTGGGCCTGTCCGAGGTGACCGGCGCGGAGCTGCGCGAGGCGCACGCGGTGCACCCGATCGCCGCGCTCCAGTCCGAGTGGTCGCTCTTCTCCCGGGACGTCGAGCACAGCGCGGTGCCCGCCGCCGCCGAGCTCGGGGTCGCCTTCGTGCCCTACTCGCCGCTCGGCCGGGGCTTCCTCACCGGCGCCTTCGCCCACGCGGGCGAGCTGTCCAGCAACGACTTCCGCCAGTTCCAGCCGCGGTTCACCGGCGACAACGCCGCCCGCAACGCGGCGCTGCTGGCCCCGGTCCAGAAGATCGCGGCGACCCACGGCGCGACCCCGGCGCAGGTCGCCCTCGCCTGGGTGCAGCAGCGCGCCGAGGTGCACCAGCTGGCGGCGGTGGTGTCGATCCCGGGCACCCGCAAGCGCACCCGGCTGGAGGAGAACGTCGCCGCCACCGCGCTGCGGCTGAGCCCGGAGGAGCTGGCCCAGCTGGAGCCGATCGCCGGCCAGGTCGCGGGCGACCGCTACCCCGACATGAGCTTCACCTCGGCCGGGCGCGAGTAACCCGGGACCGTCCCCCCGATCCGCTGTCCGCCCGCCGTTGCGAAATCGCGACAGTGGGCGGACAGCGGCCTGACGTGCGGCTGCGAAGGTGGAGGTGATCACTTTCGAACCACCGGACTCGGGGCCAGACATGTCCTTCCGTCACCGCTTCACCGCCACCGCCTTCGCCACCCTGTGCGGATCCCTGCTGCTCCCGGCGGCGACCGCCGAGGCCGCCCCGCCGCGTCCGGGCATCGCCGTCAGCGGGCGGGTCTCCGCCGGGCACGTCGCCATCGGCGGCAGCGTCGAGCTCACCGGCCGGGTGACCTCGGACGGCAGCGGCCGCCCGCTGCCGGTGACCGTGCTCGCGCACACGGCGGGCGGCCCGGCCGGGTACCAGAAGGTCGCCGAGGTGCTGGCGGACCCGGACGCGGACTACCGGATCACGGTCAAGCCCCGCGCCAACACCTCCTACATCGCCGAGGTGCGCGGATTCCTGGCCCGGGCCGCCTCGGAGCCGGTCGAGGTCACCGTGGACCGGACGATCACCCTGGACGCCCCGCCGCAGGCGCCGGACGACCGCAGCGCGCTCTTCTCCGGCACGGTCACCGGCGGCGGGCGGCAGCCGGTGGAGCTGCAACGGCTGGACGGCGACCAGTGGCACCCGGTGGCCTCGGCCAGCACCGACGACACCGGGCACTTCGCGATCCCGGTCCGGCTCGACCACCGCGCGGCCAGCCGCTGGCGGGCGACCACCCCGGCCACCACCGCGCTCGGCCCCGGCACCTCCTCGGCGCTGCTGGTCCGCCCCAGCTGACCCCGCGTGGCCCGGCCCGGTGCGGGCCGGTGCGGGCCGGTTCGGGCATGGCGAAGCCCCCGCCGACGGGGGAGACGGCGAGGGCTCCGGGATCCAGCGTACGGCAGCGGGGCGGCGTTCGGTGGCGGCTCGCGGAGGGATCCCGAGCCCGCTCGCCGCGGCCGGCTACTGCAGGCCGGTCAGGCAGCCGTCGCCACTGGCGGTGTCCCCGGCGCAGACCACGTCGCCGTAGCGGCCGAGGGCCACGTCGGCGAAGTTGCGCAGGCTGGCGGTGCCCGGGGTGAAGTAGCCGGTGTGGCCGTAGGAACCGGTCGAGGCGATCACCCGGGAGCCGAAGTCCGAGCTGGTCGGGTCGGCGCCGTGGCCCAGGCCCTCGACGTCCACGAACGGCACGTTGCTGATCCAGTCCCCGGGGTTGCGGGCGGTGGCCCACAGCCGGACGTCCCGGCCCAGCGCGGCGGCGTCCGGGATGTCCATCCCCGGGCTGCCGAGGACCACCATGTCGGTGACCCCCTCGGTGGAGTGGATCTCCGGACCGGCGATCCCGCAGACCACCGAGCCGTACGAGTGGCACACCACGGTCGGCGCGGTCACCGGCTCGGTGGTCACCGCCAGGCCCGCCATCAGGCTCTCCAGACGCGGGGCGGCGGCCTCGGCCAGACGGGCGGTGGCGGCGTCCGCGCCGAGGCCCACCGGCGTCACGTAGCCGGCCCACGCTATGACCGCGGTGCTGGTGCCGGGGGAGACCGAGGCCTCCTCGGTGCGCAGCGACTGGGCCATCCCGGCCGGTTCCCGGGTCGGCTGGGAGCTGCTGTAGAAGTGCTCCAGGTCCACGTCGGAGCCGGGCACCAGCACCGACACCCGCTGCGCGGTGGACAGGTCGCCGTAGACCTCGGCCACCAGGCCGCGCCCGCGCGGGTCGAACGCCAGTACCTGGTGGCCGGGGCTGAGCAGGTGCTGTAGCGTCCCGATCCGGGTCTGGGCGGTCGCCCGGTCGGCGGAGCTGGTGGACGGGTCGGCGGCGCGCGCCGACTGCCGGGCCAGCTCCTGCCGCATCGCCTGCTGGTTGGCCTGGTAGCGCAGCGCCACCGGCGCGCCGTCGAAGTTGCCGACGACCAGCGGGTACTCGCGGACCAGCTGCTGCTGCTCGGCGGCCGAGAGCGAGGCGAAGAACCGCGCGACGACGGCGGCCGAGGCGGTGGCCGGGTCCGGCATGGCGCGACCCAGCGAGTGGTCGTGCAGCCAGGCGCCGGTACCGGCGGGCGGAGTGGTGATCGCGATCTGTTCGTCGGAGACGGCGGCCCCCGCTGCTGCGGCCCCGGTACCAGCCAGGACGGTGATGGAGACCATGGCCGCTATCAGCGAGCGCCTGAACCTCATACGCGTGTCTCTCCTCGGGAGTCCGGCGACCGTCGAACGGGCCGGGCCCGGAGGTCATGCGCTGGGGTGTGTTCTGCGCAAGCGTATGCGCATTTCCGCGATCCAAACGTCTTTCTTCCGTGACTCTTTCTGCGACAACAGTCACATATCGCCTCGGAAGGGACGGTTTTCACGGTTCATTCACCTGGCGCGGCGGCCGGGAACGGCGTGGGCCGGGGCAGCCGCAGCTGCCCCGGCCCGGGTGCCGGTCCGGGCCGCTCAGACCTCGGCGCCCTCGGCCTGCTTGCCGTGGACCTGGTCCCAGGCCTCGGACACGTACCGCTCGCGCTCGATCAGGGTGAGCTCGGGGAAGTAGTCCTTCAGCCGCTCGACCACGGTCTGCTCGGGCTCGTGGCACTCGTGCAGCAGGAACGCGGCCTTGTGGATGATCTGGTTGTCCATGTGCGGTGAATCCTCCCGACACCCCCGTCTGCCCAGTGCCGACGGAATCGGGCCACAGCATATGTGTGCAGCGGAGACAGCCGGTGTGAGGGGTCGAGCCGCGTGCCGCCCGCCGGGAAACGCGCCGGGCCCCGGCCGGTGACGGAGGTCACCGACCGGGGCCCGGTCCGGTTCGTGCAGGTCAGGCGTCGCCGCCGGCCGCGCCCGGGTGGGCCGCGGCGACGTCCAGCAGCTGGTAGCGGTCGATGGCCGCCTTCAGCGCCGTCCGGTCGACCTTGCCCTCCTTGGCGAGCTCGGTGAGCACGCCCAGGACCACCGACTGCGCGTCGATGTGGAAGAAGCGACGGGCCGCGCCACGGGTGTCGGCGAAGCCGAAGCCGTCCGCGCCCAGCGACTGCCACTGGCCCGGGACCCAGCGCGAGATCTGGTCCGGCACCGCGCGCATCCAGTCCGACACGGCCACGAACGGGCCCTGCGCACCGGCCAGCTTGGTGGTGACGTACGGGACCCGCTGCTCCTCGTCCGGGTGCAGCAGGTTGAACTCCTCCACCGCGATGGCGTCGCGGCGCAGCTCGGTCCAGGAGGTCGCGGACCAGACGTCGGCCGCCACGTTCCACTCCTCGGCCAGGATCCGCTGGGCCTCCAGCGCCCACGGCACCGCCACGCCGGAGGCGAGGATCTGCGCCGGGACCTGGCCGCCGGTCGCCGGGGCGTACCGGTGCAGGCCCTTGAGGATCCCGTCGACGTCCACGTCGGCCGGCTCGGCGGGCATCCGCATCGGCTCGTTGTAGACCGTCATGTAGTAGAAGACGTCCTCGCCGTGCGGGTGCTCGACACTGCTGCCGTACATCCGCCGGATGCCGTCCTGCACGATGTGCGCGATCTCGAAGCCGTACGCGGGGTCGTACGCGACGACCGCCGGGTTGGTCGAGGCCAGCAGGTGGCTGTGGCCGTCGGCGTGCTGCAGGCCCTCGCCGGTGAGCGTGGTCCGGCCGGCGGTGGCGCCCAGCACGAAGCCGCGCGACAGCTGGTCGGCCATCTGCCAGAACTGGTCGCCGGTGCGCTGGAACCCGAACATCGAGTAGAAGACGTAGATCGGGATCAGCGGCTCGCCGTGGGTCGCGTAGGACGACCCGGCGGCGATCAGCGAGGCGGTGCAGCCGGCCTCGGAGATGCCGTCGTGCAGCATCTGCCCGGTCGGCGACTCCTTGTAGGCGAGCAGCAGCTCGCGGTCCACCGACTCGTACTGCTGGCCCTGCGGGTTGTAGATCTTCGCCGAGGGGAACAGCGAGTCCATGCCGAACGTGCGGTACTCGTCGGGGGCGATCGGCACGAAGCGGTTGCCGATCCCCTTGTCCCGCATCAGGTCCTTGAGCAGCCGGACGAACGCCATGGTGGTGGCGATCTCCTGCTGGCCGGAACCCTTCTTGAGGGTCTTGTAGGCGTCGTCGCCCGGGAGCTCCAGCATGCGCGGCCGGACCTTGCGGGTCGGCACGTAACCGCCGAGCTCGCTGCGGCGGTCGTGCATGTACTGGATCTCCTCGGAGTCCCGGCCCGGGTGGTAGTAGGGCGGGTAGCCGGCGTCCAGCTGCTTGTCGGTGATCGGCAGGTGCAGCCGGTCGCGGAAGCGCTTGAGGTCCTCGGTGGTGAGCTTCTTCATCTGGTGGGTCGCGTTGCGGCCCTCGAAGTTCGGACCGAGGGTCCAGCCCTTGACGGTCTGGGCCAGGATCACCGTCGGCTGGCCGACGTGCTCGCGGGCCGCCTTGAAGGCCGCGTAGACCTTGGCGTGGTCGTGGCCGCCGCGACCCAGGTGCTGGATCTGCTGGTCGGTCATGTTCTCGACCATGGCGCGCAACCGTACGTCGCCGCCGAAGAAGTTCTCCCGGATGTACGCGCCGGACTCGGTGGCGTACGTCTGGAACTGGCCGTCGGGGGTGGTGTTCAGCTTGTTCACCAGCACGCCGTCGCGGTCCTGCGCCAGCAGCGGGTCCCAGCTGCGGTCCCAGACCAGCTTGATGACGTTCCAGCCGGCGCCCCGGAACTGGGACTCCAGCTCCTGGATGATCTTGCCGTTGCCGCGCACCGGGCCGTCGAGCCGCTGCAGGTTGCAGTTGACCACGAAGGTCAGGTTGTCCAGGTTCTCGCGCGCGGCGAGGGACAGCTGGCCCAGCGACTCCGGCTCGTCCATCTCGCCGTCGCCGAGGAAGGCGTAGACGTGCGAGTCGGAGGTGTCCTTGATGCCGCGGTCGGTCAGGTAGCGGTTCATCCGCGCCTGGTAGATCGCGCCCAGCGGGCCGAGGCCCATGGAGACGGTCGGGAACTCCCAGAAGTCCGGCATCAGCCGGGGGTGCGGGTAGCTCGACAGGCCGTACGGGGCCTTGGACTTCTCCTGCCGGAAGGCGTCGAGCTGCTGCTCGGTCAGCCGGTCCAGCAGGAAGGCGCGGGCGTAGATGCCGGGGGAGGCGTGGCCCTGGAAGAAGATCTGGTCGCCCGACTCGCCGTCGGCGTCCTTGCCCCGGAAGAAGTAGTTGAAGCCGACGTCGTACAGCGACGCGGACGAGGCGAAGGTGGCGATGTGGCCGCCGACGCCGATGCCCGGGCGCTGCGCCCGGGAGACCATCACGGCCGCGTTCCAGCGGGTCGCGTTCAGGACCTTGCGCTCGATCTCCTCGTTGCCGGGGAAGAACGGCTCGTTCTTGGTCGCGATGGTGTTGATGTAGTCCGTGCTCCGCATCTCGGGCACGGCGACGCGCTTCTCACGGGCGCGCTCGATCAGCCTCAGCATCAGGTAGCGGGCGCGCTCGCGTCCCCGCTCGTCGATGGCCGCGTCGAGCGATTCCAGCCACTCGCTGGTCTCCTCGGGATCGAAGTCCGGGACCTGGCTGGGCAGGCCGCCAATGATGATCGGGTTGCGATCGGATCCGGAAGCCACGCTGTTCCTTCACTAGTCGGTCGTCACTAAGAGGTGGTGTCGCGCCGCCTCCATCGTGGACCGCAGGTCGAGATACGTCATCTCTACCCATCGGTAACCGGTTCGTATCCGGTGGCCTTTCGGACATCGGACTCCCTTTCGGGTGAAACCGGTCCCGCCCTGCAGTGAAGACCCGCTGATGAGGGAGTCCCCGCTACGACGAGGTGGCCCGACCGTCGCCACAACGCTGTGGTGAGTGGGCTGGGGAGGGCCAAGCAGGAACTCTACGCCCGCCGGAGGGGTGCTCCGGATGCTGGTCCGGCATGTGGTCGCCGAGGGGGGTTGGCCGCCTGCGGGGAGTGATGACGGCCATCGACGGGTATCCACGGGGAGAAGTCGAGTCGACAATCCGCTGCGCGATTCCACTGCTTAGGTTGATACTGGGGCAAACAGGCGTGATGTATGTCACCCCCAGCGGCGTGTCGCGTTGTGGGACATCATCGAACGGGCGGGATCGGTCATCGGGTACTTGCGCTGAGCGTCCCGCCCGTGTGGACTACCGCCACAGCCCTGCCTTCAGGAGGCAGGGTCGGATATAGGAGGCAATTCCCGTGAGCGCGACCGCGGACCCCGCGGAGGACAGGTCCAACCCGGCCAACCGGTTGGGATTCCAGCCCGGACAGGTGGTCCAGGAGCTCGGCTACGACGACGACGTCGACATGGACCTGCGTGAGGCCGTGGAGGACCTCACCGGCACAGAGCTCGTCGACGAGGACTATGACGACGTCGCGGACGCCGTGCTGATGTGGTTCCGCGACGATGACGGCGATCTCACCGACGCCCTCGTCGACGCCCTGACGTACCTGGAGGAGGGGGGCCTGGTCTGGCTGCTCAGCCCCAAGACCGGGCGTACCGGGCACGTCGAGGCCAGCGACATCGCCGAGGCGGCGCAGACCGCCGGCCTCTCCCAGACCAGCACCATCAACATCAGCAAGGACTGGCAGGCCGTGCGCCTGGCCACCCCCAAGGCCGCCAAGGCAGGCCAGCGCTGACCGGCTGACTGAGCAGTACCCCAGGTGACGGAACCGGCCCTCCGCGCGTGCCCGAAGCGCGCGCGGGGGGCCGCGCTGTGCCCGGCCGCGCCCGGCCGGGGTCCGGGCTGGTGCTGCCGAGCGCGGTCGGCATGGGCAGAATGCCCGTATGGACGATCAGGGCAGCCCTTCTCATCCGGCTCATCCGGGCGGCCCGCGCGGGGTGGCCACCGGTCCGGCGGGGGAGCTGCGCGAGCGGGTGCTCGGCTCCTGGGACGCGCTGCTCGTCCTGGCGGCCGACCGCGAGGACGTCGGCCCGCTGGCCGAGCTCGGCTCTTGGCCCGAGCGCCCGGTGCTGGCCCGGCTGCTCGCCCAGGCCCGGGGTGAGCACCTGGACGCGGCGCCGCCGCGGACCGACCACAGCGGCGCCGGACGGGAGCCGATCCTGGCGGCGCTGGCCGAGGCCCGGCACCGGGTCGCCGACGCGCTGGAGCTGGCCGCGGCGCGGCCCGCGCTGGCCCTGGCCGAGCTGGACTCCACGCTCGGCCCGCTGCCGCTGCTGACCCAGGTCCACGCCATGGGCCACGAGCTGGCCCTGGCCGCGCTGCGGCTGCCCGACGGCGCCGAGCCCGCGCTGCCCGCTCCGCTGGCCGAGGCCGGGGTGGCCGCGCTGGTGGACGTCGTCGGCGCGCTCGCGCACCGGCAGGGCCTGCGGACCCGGGCCGCGGTCTGGGGCCGGGGCACCGGCGGCTGGCAGTTCCGGGCCGACCCGACCGGCTGGACCACCACCCCCTGCCGGCAGACCCCGCCGCCGGGCGTGCCCGGGATCGAGGGCCCGGCCGCGACCGTCCTCGGGGTCCCCTCCGGGCGGGCGGCGCTGCCCGCCCTGCTCGCCCGGGGCGACCTGCGGCTGCACCGGATCGGCGGGCTGATGGCGCTGGCACCGCTGGTGGAGCAGGTGCCGGGACTGCCCGGCGGGGCGCTGCTGCGGCGGGCGGTCGGGGTGGTCGGCCTGCTCGGCCGGCTGCCCGGGGTCCGTTGACCGGGGTCCGCTGACCGCGCGGCGCTCCGGTGCTGGTCCGGCGCCGGTCCGGTGCTGGTCCGGTCGGGGAGGTGTCGGTGCGGGATGGCAGGATGTTCCCGGGCACGACGACCGGTAGGGCCGCACCGCGGGGACACGCGGGCGGCCCGCACTCTTGAGGGGTTACCCACCATGGCAATCGAGATCGGTACCGAAGCTCCCGACTTCGCGCTCAAGAACCAGCACGGCGAGACCGTTCGGCTCTCGGACTTCCGGGGCGAGAAGAACGTCGTCCTGGTGTTCTACCCGTTCGCCTTCACCCCCACCTGCACCGGCGAGCTGTGCAGCCTGGAGAAGGAGCTGCCGCAGTTCCAGAACGACGACGTGCAGATCATCGCGATCTCCAACGACTCGCCGTTCACGCTCCGGATCTTCGCCGAGAAGGAGGGGCTGGAGTACCCGCTGCTGTCCGACTTCTGGCCGCACGGCGCGGCCTCCCGCGGCTACGGCGTGTTCGACGAGGAGAAGGGCTGCGCCGTCCGCGGCACCTTCGTGATCGACAAGGCCGGTACCGTCCGCTGGACCGTCGTCAACGGCCTGCCGGACGCCCGTGACCAGCAGCAGTACCTGGCGGCGCTCGCGGCGCTCTGACGCCGTCGGCGGCGGGCCCCGGCGGGCCCGCGTCACCGCCCGGCCGCGTCCGGGGCGGTGACGCGCCGTACCGCTGTCGGTGCGTGCGGCTGCGGACCAGGGGAACCCGACACTACGATCGGTCCGTTGGCTTGACAGCAACCGAACCGCACCGACGGGGGCACGCCGCAGTGCTCCCCCAGCAACTGGAGGACTCGTGGGTGTCAGCCTCAGCAAGGGTGGCAATGTCTCGCTCACCAAGGAGGCGCCGGGCCTGACGGCGGTACTCGTGGGCCTGGGCTGGGAAGCCCGGACCACCACCGGCGCCGACTTCGACCTGGACGCCAGCGCGATCCTCACCGCCGAGACCGGCAAGGTCGCCTCGGACAAGGACTTCGTCTTCTACAACAACCTCAAGTCCGTCGACGGCTCGGTCGAGCACACCGGCGACAACCTCACCGGTGAGGGCGAGGGCGACGACGAGGTCATCAAGGTCAACCTGGCCGCCGTGCCGACCGCCGTCGCCAAGATCGTCTTCCCGGTCTCGATCTACGAGGCGGAGTCCCGGCTGCAGAGTTTCGGCCAGGTCCGCAACGCCTACATCCGGGTCGTCAACCAGGCCACCGGCCAGGAGATCGCCCGCTACGACCTGTCCGAGGACGCCTCGACCGAGACCGCCATGGTCTTCGGCGAGCTCTACCGCAACGGCACCGAGTGGAAGTTCCGCGCGATCGGCCAGGGCTACGCCTCCGGCCTGCGCGGCATCGCCCAGGACTTCGGCGTCAACGTCTGACCGGAGCTGCCGGACCGCACACGTGAGGTCGGGCCCGCCAGCGCGTCTGGACGGCCCGGCTTCGGCGCTGCGCTCCGACGGTTTGCCACCAGGGCGATAGCATGCCTGCATGGCTGTGACGCTGCGGCTCCCCGAGACCGATGACCAGCTTCTGACCGAGCGCGCCAAGGCGGAAGGCCGCAGCAAGCAGGAGCTGGCCACCGAGGCCATCCATGTCTTCCTGACACGCCGGACCGAGCTGTTCGCGGACGTCCTCGACCAGGTCATGACCGAGGACGCGGAGTTGCTGGAACGCCTTGCGTGATCTACCTCGATCTGCTCGAACTCCTGATGAGCGTCGAGCGGATCACCGGTTCGCGGCACTGTGTGCGTGATTTCGGTCTTCCGCACTCCTCGGTCGAGCGGCCCAGGACCCATGTGGTCGGCGTCGAGGTCTATCCCGCGCTGCTGCATTCCCTGGCGCGCAACCACGCTCTGGTGGACGGCAACAAGCGCACCGCGTGGATCGCCATGCGGATGATGCTTCGGCTCAACGGGGTCCGGTTGAACGCGCCGGTCGACGACGCGGAGGTGTTCGTGAACGCGGTCGCCACGGGCGAGCTGGAGGTCCCGGAGATCGCCAGGCAGCTCCGGGCATGGGCGGTCGGCTGACGGCCGTCCTAGACTTCGGCGCAGAGCCCGGGCCAGCTCGGTGCCCGGGCTGTTCGGAAGGGGAGATACGGATGGGTGTCACTCTCGCCAAGGGCGGCAACGTCTCACTGTCCAAGGCCGCACCCAATCTGACGGCCGTGCAGATCGGCCTCGGCTGGCAGGCCCGGTCCACCACCGGCGCCGACTTCGACCTGGACGCCAGCGCGCTGCTGTGCTCCAACGGCCGGGTGCTCCGGGACGAGTACTTCGTCTTCTACAACAACCTCACCAGCCCCGAGGGCTCGGTCCAGCACATGGGCGACGACCTGGTCGGCGGTACCGGCGCGGACGACGACGAGGTGGTCAAGGTCGACCTGGCCACGGTCCCGGCGGAGGTCGACAAGATCGTCTTCCCGGTGTCGATCTACGACGCCGAGGCGCGGCTGCAGAGCTTCGGGCAGGTCCGCAGCGCCTACATCCGGGTGGTCAACCAGGCGGACGGCAGCGAACTCGCCCGCTACGACCTGTCCGAGGACGCCTCCAACGAGACCGCGATGATCTTCGGGGAGCTGTACCGCTACAACGGCGAGTGGAAGTTCCGGGCGGTCGGGCAGGGTTATGCGTCTGGGCTTCGGGGAATCGCCCTAGACTTCGGGGTTAACGTTCAGTAAGAAAAGATGCGTGCAGGGCGGGGAGTGCGACCGCAGGGCCATGGGCCGCCGCTCCCCGCGCTTCCGGCCGCCGTTCGCTACCGAAAAGGATTGACCCCCATGCTCCTACGTACCTTCGGGTGGTCCATGGGGATCACCGTCGTCGGCCTGGCGGCGGCGGCGTACTTCTGGGGGGCGGACGGCTTCGGCGTCGTCCTGATCCTCTCGGTGCTGGAGATCTCGCTCTCCTTCGACAACGCGGTCATCAACGCCACCATCCTGAAACGGATGACGCCGTTCTGGCAGCGGATCTTCCTCACCGTCGGCGTGCTCATCGCGGTCTTCGGGATGCGCCTGGTCTTCCCGCTGCTGGTGGTCGCGCTCACCGCGCACATCGGCCCGCAGACCGTGATCTCGCTCGCGCTGGACTCCAGCAAGACCTCGGGCGGCCTGACCTACGCCCAGCACCTGAACGCCGCGCACCCGGCGATCGCCGCGTTCGGCGGGATGTTCCTGCTGATGATCTTCCTGGACTTCATCCTCGGTGAGAAGGAGGTCCGCTGGCTCGGCTGGATCGAGGGCCCGCTGGAGCGGATCGGCAAGCTGAACCAGCTGTCGGTGGTGGTCTCGATGATCGTGCTGATGCTCTCGGCGCGGTTCTTCGCCGAGACCCGGGCGGAGACGGTCCTGCTGGCCGGGGTCGCCGGACTCACCTCGTACCTGGCCGTCAGCGGGCTGTCCGAGCTGTTCGAGAGCGCGGGCGAGGAGGAGGACGCGGACGCCTCGGACACCTCGGACGAGGGCGCGGTCGTCGCGGCGTCGGGCTCCGGCTCCGGCTCCGGCTCGGGGAAGTCGGCGCTGCTGGTGGCCGGGAAGGCCGCCTTCTTCCTGTTCCTCTACCTGGAGGTGCTGGACGCCTCGTTCTCCTTCGACGGCGTCGTCGGGGCGTTCGCCATCAGCCAGGACATCTTCCAGATCACCCTCGGCCTGGGCATCGGCGCGCTGTACATCCGCTCGCTGACGGTCTACCTGGTCCGCCAGGGCACCCTGGACGACTACGTCTACCTGGAGCACGGGGCGCACTACGCGATCGGCGCGCTGGCGATCATCCTGATGGTCTCCATCAGGTACAGCATCCCGGAGGTCGTCACCGGCCTGATCGGGGTCGCCTTCATCGGCCTGGCGCTGCTCTCCTCCATGGCCAGGAACCGCCGACTGGCGGCCGAGGGCACCGGCTGACCCGGCGCCGCACCGCCCGCCGCGCCGGTTCAGGCGCGGCGGCGGCCCGGGAGGCCGAAGCGGAGGCTGAGGATCTGCTCCAGCGCCGCCCGGGTGGCCACCGCGACCGCGCCGGTCAGCACCGCCGCGTCGCCCAGCGCCGAGACCTCGACCCGCGGCGGGTAGGGCACCCGCACCGCCAGCCGCTCGCTGACCCGGGACAGCAGCAGGTCCCCGTTCAGGCCGATGCCGCCGCCGAGGACGACCAGTTCCACGTCGACCACGGCGGCCAGCGTCGAGAGGTAGCCGACGATGCGCCGGACCTCCTCGTCCACCACCGCGCAGGCGTCCGGGTCACCCGTCCGGGCCAGCGCGAAGACCTGCTCCGTGCTCAGCTCCCCGGTCAGCTCAGGGTGCCCGCTCAGCCGCGACGCGGCGTACTGGAGCAGCGCCGCCGCGCAGGGGTCGTTGTCGTCGAAGGTGTCCGGGTCCAGCGCGCAGTCCAGCTCACCGGCCGCGCCCGCGAAGCCCCGGTGCAGCTCGCCGTGCAGGATCAGGCCCGCGCCGACGCCGGTGCCCACCGAGAGGAAGGCGAAGCTCTCGGCGTCGGTGCCGGTGCCGCTCTTGGTGCCGTGCCGCTGCTCGCCGAGCGCGGCCAGGTGGATGTCGTTCTCCACGGTGACCGGCAGTCCGAGCGCCGCGCCGAAGGCGTCCCTGGCCTGGAAGCCGTCCAGCGCGGGCACGTTGGTGGCCTGCCAGATCCGGCCGTCGCGGCGGTCCACCACGCCCGGCACGCCGACCGCGACGTGGTGCAGTCCGTCGCGGGGGATCCCCGCCTCCGCGCACAGCTCCTCGGCCAGCGCGGTCGCCGCGGCCACCACCTGACCGGCCTCCATGCCCTCGACGTCGACGTCGCGGCGGACGTGGACGGCGCCCTCCAGGTCGGCGATGGCCCCGCGCAGCCGGCGCGCGCCGACGTCCAGGCCCAGCACGTGCGCGGCCTCCGGGCGCGGGGCGAAGAACAGCGCGCCGTAGGTGGGGCCCAGTTCCTCGCGCACCGTCTCGGAGACCAGGCCCATCTCCAGCAGGTCCTGGAGCAGCGCGGAGACGGTGGGCTTGGAGATGCCGGTGCGCCGCGCGATCTCCGCACGGGAGACCGGCGGCGCGGTCCGGATCACGTCGAGGACGGTACGGAGGTTGATCTCCTTCAACGTGGAGGAGGTCGCTGGCCTGGCAATCATGAGGACACTGTACGTGGCTGGACTGTGCGCCACTCAGCCGAACTGCTGTTCCAGGTCCTTCAGCTTCTGCTCCAGCGAGTCCAGCCGGGGGTTCGCGTTGACGTCCTCCTCGGGCTTGGCCTCGGCGGTGACCGAGGAGACCTCCCGGCGGCGACGGTGCGGGAGCACCCCGCGCGGCGAGGCGGGCTCCAGCGAGGCCGCGCTCTCGGCGCCGCCCGAGGCCTCCAGCGTGGTCAGCTCGCGCAGCGGGGCGGAGCGCGACAGCGCCTTCAACTCGGCGCGCTCGCGCCGGTTCTCGGTGCGCTGGCGCTGGGCCGCGGCCTCCCGGTCGCGCTTGTCCTCGCGGACCTCCTCGACCGCCTCGTCCAGCGAGCGGACGTTCTCCAGCAGCATCAACGACCAGGCGCGGTACGTCTCGACGGGCGCGCGCAGCCAGCGGACCATGCGGATCTGCGGCAGCGGGCGGGGCACCAGGCCCTGCTCGCGCAGCGCGGCCCGACGGGTCTGCTTCAGCGCCCGGTCGAACAGCACCGCGGCCGACAGCGACATCCCGGCGAAGAACTGCGGCGCGCCGTTGTGGTCGCCGCCGCGCGGCGCGTGCACCCAGTTGAACCAGGCGGAGGCCGCGGCGAACAGCCAGACCAGCAGGCGGGAGCCGAAGGCGGCGTCGCCGTGGCTGGCCTCGCGGACGGCCAGCACCGAGCAGAACATGGCCGCGCCGTCCAGGCCGAACGGCACCAGGTACTGCCAGCCGCCGGTCAGGTTGAGGTTCTCCTCGCCGAAGCCGACCAGGCCGTGGAAGGACAACGCGGCGGCGACGGACGCACAGGCGAACAGCAGGACGTAGGACGCGCTGCCGTACAGCGCCTCCTTGCGGCGGCGGCGCTGCTCACTGCGCTCCCAGGAGTCATCCTTGGGGTCGGCCGCGTGCTTGGGCTTCTTGGAACGCAGCAGGCCCATGATCACCGCGATGGCAAGCGCGGTGGCACAGGCGATGACCAGCCACACCAGCTGTATGGACGAGAGGTTCATGCGGTAGGGCCTCGGCTTCGGGGGGTCGGCGGCAGGGGGACGGAGTGACCGGTCCGGCGCCGTACGGCACCGGTTGGCGCCAGTTGGCGCCGGTTTGCGACTGCGGTCCCCCAGAGGCGGCGGAGTTGACGCCGCGACACGCGTGCGTGCAGACGATATCGCGTCGCGGGGTTGCACATCGTACGGCTGGGGCAGTTGGGGTGGCGAAGGGGGGTGCGGGTGGACGTGGCCGGAGCGCGCGGGGTATGCGGACGCCCCGGGTACGGTGACTGTCGTACCGGTACGGAAGAGTGGTGAGTGCGGGCCTCCGGATGGGTAGCCCGGAGGTATTGACTGACGGTCAGGCTCCGGCGGGCTGCGGCGGTCGGGCCGGAGCCGAAGCGGTGCGGACAGGGGGAGTGATGGCGGGGCTGATGGATTTCCTGCGCAGGGCCGAGTCCGGCTTCGACGCGGGCATGGACCGGGTGACCCTGACCAAGGGCTCGCCCGAGGTGGCGATCACCGAACAGGGCCTGGTGGCCGGGACGATGCAGGTCAACCTGCACTGGACGACGCGCGAGCCGGAGCGCGCGCGGCGCGCGCCCGGGGCGTTCTGGCGCGGGCTGCTGCACCCGAACCTGTTCAAACCGATGCCGCTGCCGGTGGCCGGTGGGCAGCCGCTGGCGGTGGACCTCGACCTCGGCTGCATGTACGAACTCACGGACGGCAGCAAGGGCGTGGTGCAGCCGCTGGGCGAGCTCTACGGGGACCTCCAGCACTCGCCGTACATCCGGCTCAGCCGGGACGACCGCTCCGGCGGGGCCTCCGGCGAGACGATGTACATCGACCTGTCCAAGAAGGACTCCTTCCGGCGGCTGCTGGTGTTCGTCTACATCTACGACGAGACCCCGGCCTTCGACCGCACGCACGCACTGGTGACCCTGTTCCCGCCGGGGGGCCGACCGATCGAGGTCAAGCTCGACCAGCACACCGCGCAGGCGCGGTCCTGCGCGGTGGCGCTGATCGAGAACCACGACGGCGTGCTGAAGGTGCGGCGCGAGGCCCGCTACGTGTACGGCTTCCAGGCGGAGCTGGACCGGCTGTACGGGTGGGGTCTGCAGTGGCAGCGGGGCTACAAGCCGGTGAGCTGAGCCCCGGGGGCCCGTTGGGCGGGCTCAGTCGACGGGCAGGAACTGCGGCCCCTGGGGCGGCAGGGCGAAGTCCGGCGGCTCCGGCAGCAGCGGCTCGTACGCGGGCGGCCGGGGGTACTCGGCGGCCTGGCCGGGCAGGCTCACCGGCGTCCCGGCCGTCGTCCCGGCCGCGTGCTGCGGCTGGGGCTGCGGTTCCGCCTGCGACTGCGGCGACGGTGACGGCAGCGACGGCGCTTGCTTCGACGGCGGCTGCTGCGGGTCGGCCGGTGGCGGCTCGGTCGGGTCGTCGTCGTCCACGGTGACGCCGAAGTCCTTGGCCAGCCCGCCCAGGCCGGAGGAGTACCCCTGCCCGATCGCGCGGAACTTCCAGCCGCCGGACCGGCGGTAGATCTCCCCGCACAGCAGCGCGCCGACCGGCGTGGCGTCGGTGATGTCGAAGCGGGCCAGCGGCTCGGCGTCCGGGCCCCGGGCGATGTCGTACAGCAGCACGCACAGGTCGCTGAGCTGGCCGAAGTGCCCGCCCTCGGCGGCGCCGCCGACGACCACGCGCTCGATCTCCGGCGGCAGCTGGGTCAGGTCGATGTCCAGGGTGTCGCTGAGGTCCTCGCCGCGCCGGGTCTTGGACCGGTGCCGGACCCGTCCGGTGGGGTGCCGGGGCTGGTTGTAGAAGACGAAGTCCTCGTCGCCGCGCACCTGGCCGTTCGCGCCGAGCAGCAGCGCGACGACGTCCACGTCCGGCCCGCCGGGGGCGACGCGCCAGCGCAGTACCGCGCGCACCGCGTCGACGGCGGCGAGCGGGATGTTCGAGCCTTTGGGCATCACCCGGGTCATGGATTCATCCTGCCGTCACGGGGTGCCGCGCGACAACGCGGGGCGCGGCACGGAGGGGGTGAACGAGCCGATCGGCGGCCGTGCGGATGCGCGGATGTTAACCGGTGGGCATGATTCCGAAAACGTCAGGTTTCCGGACTGGATTATGGCAAATTCTTACGTACGATGATCAGCCAACGGCCCCGGTGGATCCCGGACGTTCCACATCCCTTGCCTCGACGGCACAGCAGACCCAGGGGGGCCAGTGCGTCATTTCAGCCAACTCGACGCCGAGACCCGGCAACGGCTCTTTCTCCACGAACCGGGGCATTTCGACCGGGACAGCCCCCCCGACGTGCTCTCCGCCGCCCTCGGCGCGACCCTGTACTCCCCGGGGACCCGGCCGCACCTGCTCCAGGACGTCCGCAAGCAGGCCGCGCGGGGGGTGACCTCGATGGTGCTCTGCCTGGAGGACGCCATAGACGACCGGGAGG
The DNA here is from genome assembly GCF_014084105.1 of Streptacidiphilus sp. P02-A3a. Classification (GTDB taxonomy): domain Bacteria; phylum Actinomycetota; class Actinomycetes; order Streptomycetales; family Streptomycetaceae; genus Streptacidiphilus. The sequence goes on from NZ_CP048289.1 coordinate 1,883,246, forward strand.
TACCGGCCGCCGAGGCCAACGTCGTCAGCCAGCTGACCGGCCTCGCCGAGCAGGCGACCGGCGCCCGGCCGGGCCCGGCCTCCGGGGACTGGCCGCTGCTGTTCCTGCGGGTGCGCCACCCCGCGCAGATCACCGACCTCGCCGACCGGCTCGGCCCGGCGCTGCGGGTGCTCTCCGGCTTCGTGCTGCCGAAGTTCACCGAGGAGACCGGACTGCCCTACCTGGAGGCGCTGGCCGAGGTCCGGGCCCGGAGCGGGCTGCGGCTGTTCGCGATGCCGGTGCTGGAGTCCCCGGAGCTCGCCCACCTGGAGCGCCGGGCCGAGACCCTGTCCGGGGTCGCCCGGGTGCTGGAGAAGTTCCGCGAGCAGATCCTCGCGGTACGGCTCGGCGTCACCGACCTCTCCTCGGCGTACGGCCTGCGCCGCCCGCCCGAGCTCACCGCGTACGACGTGCAGCTGGTCGCCTCGGTGATCGGCGACGTGGTCAACGTCCTCGGCCGCTCCGACGGCAGCGGTTTCACCATCACCGGCCCGGTCTGGGAGTACTTCCCGGTCCAGGAGCGGAAGTTCAAGCCGCAGCTGCGCAGCTCCCCGTTCGCCGACACCGAGCCGCCGACCGAGGAGGTCCGGCGGCGGCTGATAGCGCACGACCTCGACGGCCTGATCCGCGAGATCGAGCTGGACCGGGCCAACGGACTGCTCGGCAAGACCTGCATCCACCCCAGCCATGTCCCGGCCGTGCACGCCCTCGCCGTGGCCACCCACGAGGAGTGGTCCGACGCGGTGGACATCCTGCACCAGGACCGGGGCGGCGGCGGGGTACTCCGTTCGGCCTACACCAACAAGATGAACGAGGTGAAGCCGCACCGCGCCTGGGCGCGGCGGGTGATGCTGCGGGCCTCGGTCTTCGGCGTCGCGCGTGAGGACGTCACCTTCGCGGAGCTCCTGGCCGCCTGCCTGTGCCCCTGAGGACATCGCGCCGTCATCTGCGGCTGGTGGACTGTTCCTGTTCGAGAGAGAACGAAGGCTGCAACATGACCGCTGAGTCCACGGTTGAGCCCACGGCTGAGTCCATGGCATCCCTTTCCGCTTCCCGCGTTTCCCCCGTTTTCCCCGCTTCCCCTGCTTCCCGTGCTTCCCTCGCCGAAGCGCCGGGCGGCGACCGGGTGTGGCCGGGGGAGTGGGTCGAACAGCGGCTCGGCCTGCGGCTGCCCGGCGGCGACGCGCGGGAGCTGCTGGGACTGGCGCTGCGGCTGCGCAACCCGCAACGCGCGCAGCTGCTGGTCTCCCGGGTACTCGGCAAGCACATCCCGCAGCGGCCGGCCACGGTCTACCGGGCGGGCCACGACCTCGGCCGCGCGGTCCGCGACCTGCTCGGGGCGGCGGCCCCCGCCGCCGTCGTCCTCGGCTACGCGGAGACCGCGACCGGCCTCGGCCACTGCGTCGCGGACGGCCTCGGCGACGCCCCGGCCGACTACCTGCACTCGACCCGGCGCCAGGTCGCCGGAGCCGCCCCGGTCGGCGGCTTCGAGGAGACCCACTCGCACGCCACCTCGCACCTGCTGCTGCCGGAGGACCCGGCCCTGCTGGCGGGCGGCGGACCGCTGGTGCTGGTGGACGACGAGCTGTCGACCGGCAACACGATCATCAACACCATCTCCGCCCTGCACCAGCGGTTCCCGCGCTCCTGGTACGTGGTCGCCACCCTGGCGGACGTCCGCGACGACGAGTCCCGGTTGCTGCTCGACAAGGCGGCGGCGGACCTGGGCGTCCGGCTCGACGTGGTCGCCGCCGTCACCGCCGCCGTCCAGCTCCCGCCGGACGCGGCGGCACGCGGCGCCGCGCTGGCGGCGGCCGAGGAGGCGCGGCAGCCCTGCGGCTCGCCGAGCGGCCCCGCGCGGGCCGCGCTGCGCCGGGTGGACCTCGGCTGGCCGACCGGCCTGCGCGACGGCGCCCGCCACGGCTACACCCCCGCCGACCGGGCCCGCCTGGACGCCGCGCTGCCCGCCATGGCCGCCCGCGTCGCGGCGGCGCTGGACCCGGGCGGCGCGGGCGGCGCGGGTGGCGCGGCGGACGCGGGGGAGCAGGCCGGACCGCGCCGGGTGCTGGTCCTCGGTACCGAGGAGCTGATGTACACCCCGCTCCGGCTCGCCGCCGCCCTCCAGGACGCACTCGACCACGGCGCGTCCCGGCCCGGCGGTCCCGGCTCCGCCGAGGTGCGGTTCTCGACCACCACCCGCTCGCCCGCGCTCGCCGTGGACGACCCCGGTTACGCCATCCGGACGCGGCTCACCTTCCCCGCGCACGACGCCGGGGCGGAGGGCACCCGCTACGCCTACAACGTCGCGCCCGGCCGTGACCTCGCACGGCGGTTCGACGCCGTGGTGCTGGTGCTGGACTCCGACGCCGACACCGCCGCCCTGCACGCCCCCGGGCGGGGCCTGCTCGACCGGCTGCGCGGCGTCACCGACCTGGTGCTGCTGGCCACCGTCCCCGCGCACCGCCCGAGGAGCGGCGCCACGACCGGTCCCGAGGCCGCCCCCGCCCGGCCGCTGCACGGACCGGCGTTCTCCTCCTACCGTGCGGACGAGGTGTCCTGGCTGCTCAAGGACCTCTCCGAGGTGGTCCTGGAGGCGCCGGTGGAGGAGCGGGAAGAGGCGGTCCAGCAGGGCGGCGCCCACTACGCCGAGTCGCTGCCGATCGAGTACCAGCCCACCGCCGAGTACCAGGAGCTGTTCCACACCGCGCTGCGCGACTCCGCCAGGCGCATCGCCGAGGCCGTCGCCACCGTCACCGACACCGTCCTGGCCGAGCGCGACCGGGGCCGGGGCGTGGTGCTCGCGTCGCTCGCCCGCGCCGGGACGCCCGTCGGGATCCTGATGCGCCGCTGGGCGCGGCACGCGCACGGCGTGGAACTGCCGCACTACGCGGTCTCCATCGTCCGGGGGCGCGGCATCGACACCGTCGCGCTGCGCTACCTGGCGGAGCAGCACGACCCCGCCGACGTCGTCTTCGTCGACGGCTGGACCGGCAAGGGCGCGATCACCCGGGAGCTGGAGGCGGCGCTCGCCGGGACCGGCTTCGACCCGGCCATGGCCGTCCTCGCCGACCCCGCCCACTGCGTGCGCACCTTCGGTACCCGCGAGGACTTCCTGATCCCCTCGGCCTGCCTCAACTCGACCGTGTCCGGGCTGGTCTCGCGCACCGTGCTGCGTCCCGGGCTGATCGGCCCGGACGACTTCCACGGTGCCAAGTTCTACCGCGACCTCGCCGGGGCCGACGTCTCGGCGCGCTTCCTGGACGCGGTCACGGACTGCTTCCCCGACGTCCGGGCCCAGCCGCAGGACCGGGCGGACCGCGAGCCCGACTGGTCCGGCTGGGCGGCCGTCGAGCGGATCAGCGAGGAGTACGGCATCGGCAGCGTCAACCTGGTCAAGCCCGGCGTCGGCGAGACCACCCGGGTACTGCTGCGGCGGGTCCCCTGGCGGGTGCTGGTCCGCCGGGGAGCGGACGCCGAGCTCGGGCACGTCCGGCTGCTCGCCGAGCAGCGGGGCGTGCCGGTCGAGGCAGTGGACGACCTGCCGTACAGCTGCGTCGGCCTGATCCACCCCCAGTACACGCGCGGAGCGACCGGAGACGAGGGAACGGCCGTATGAGTGAACACCGTGAACCGACTGACCACCCTGAACCCACCGACCACCGCATTCTGGTCGGCAGCGATCTGGACCGGACGCTGATCTACTCGCCGCGCGCGCTCGCGCTCGGCATGGCCGACGAGCTGGCACCCCGGCTGCTGACGGTCGAGGTGCACCACGGCAAGCCGCTGTCGTTCATGACCGAGCGCTGCGCCGAACTGCTGGTCCAGCTGATCGGGGCGGCCGAGTTCGTCCCGGTGACCACCCGGACCCGGAGCCAGTACCTGCGGGTCCACCTGCCCGGACCGGTCCCCGGCTGGGCCCCGCGCTACGCGGTCTGCGCCAACGGCGGCCACCTGCTGGTCGACGGCGTCACCGACGAGGACTGGCACGCCCGGGTCCAGGCGGTGCTCGCCGACACCTGCGCGCCGCTGGACGAGGTGGTGCACCACCTGGCGCTCGCGGCCGACCCGGAGTGGACGCTCAAGCGGCGCGTCGCCGAGGACCTGTTCGCCTACCTGGTGGTCGAGCGGGAGCTGCTGCCGCAGGGCTGGATCGAGGAACTGGCGGCCTGGGCGGAGGAACGCGGCTACGGCGTGTCGTTGCAGGGACGGAAGGTCTACCTGGTGCCGCGACCGCTGACGAAGTCGGCGGCGCTGGCCGAGGTCGAGCGCCGCGTCGGCGCCTCGACGGTGCTCACCGCCGGGGACTCGCTGCTCGACGCGGAGCTGCTGCTGGCGGCGGACCAGGGCTTCCGCCCCGGGCACGGCGAACTCGCCGACAGCGGCTGGACCGCTCCCGGCGTCACCGTCCTGCGCGAGACCGGCGTCGCGGCGGGCGAGGAGATCGTCCGCCGCCTGCTGGCCAGGGCCCTGGTACCGGCCCCGGTCGGCTGACCGCGCCGACTCGTTCCGGCGCGGGCCCTCCCGGGGCGGGCCGCCCAGCGGTGCGCTGTCCGGCGGCGGGCCGTCCCCGGGGTGGGCTGTGCGGCGGCGGCCTGTCCCTGGGGTGGGCCGTCCGGCGGTGCGCTGTCCGGCGGTGGGCTGTCCGGCAGGTGGGCTTTCCTGGGGTGGCTCAGCCGCAGCAGCCGCCCCCGCAGCAGCCACCGCCGCCGCCCTGGCTGGGCGCGGCGGCGCCGACGGCCGCCGTGCCGGTCACGGCGACCATGGACATCAGCTTCACCGCGTCCTCGTGCCCGGCCGGGCACATCGCCGGGGCGTTGGCCTGGGACATCGGACGACGGAGTTCGAACGTGGCTCCGCAGGAACGGCAGCGGTAGTCATAACGAGGCATGCCCGAAGCTTACGACCCCACCACCCCCACGTCTCCACCTGCCGCTCAGCGGCTTCCGCCGCCCCCGCCCCGCTCCTCGCGGATCGCTTGGACCACCTGGGCCGAGGCCTCCCGGACCGCCGCCATCTCGGTCAGGAACTGCCAGTAGTCCGGGTGCCGCCCGGTCAGCCCCTCGGCGGCCCGCTCAAGACGGTCCAGCGCGGCGTCCAGCGCCGCCGCGTGGCGCGGGTCGGGCGCGCTGCGCCCGGCCATCGCGAACCGCTGGGCGTCGCGCAGCGCGAAGCGGGTGCGCTCGATCTCGGCCTGCGGCGCGCGCTGGGCCTCGTTGAGCGAGTGCAGCCGGTCGTTGACGGTGTTCAACGCCTCGTCGGCGGTGTTCAGCAGCGTCCGGACAGTCGCCAGCGTGCTCACCGCGTCCTGCCAGCGCTGCTCGTCCCGGGCCCGCTCCGCCTCGGCGAGCCTCGCCCCGGCGTTCCGCACCGCCTCCAGCGTCTGCTGCGGAACCTGCTGGAGGTCCTGCCAGCAGGCGGCGCTGAAGCGGCGGCGCAACTCGCTCAGCGTCGGCTCGACGCCGCCCGACTTGGTCTGCACGCCCTGCGCGCGGGTCCGCAGCGAGGCCAGCCGCTGGTCGATCTCCCGGGCCTGCTCCGGCAGCCGCGCCGCCTCGGCCCGCACCGCCTCGGCGGTCCGCTGCACCTCCGCCGAGGTCTGCAGCAGCTTCTGCACGCCGTGCCGCCCGGCCCCCTCGCCGAGCAGCGCCAGCTGCGGCGACAGCGAGGCGAGCCGGCGGCCCAGGTCGTCGGCGGTCAGCCGGGCGGCCCGGACCGCGTCCAGCGCGTTGCTCGCGTCCAGCCAGGACTGCTTCGCCCGGGCCACCGCCGGGGCGACCTGCGCCAGCTGCGTCTCGGCGGCGGCGACCAGCGGCTCCAGGTACCCGGCGAACCGCTCCAGATCCGCCTTCGCGGCCTGGAGTTGCTGCCGCGCGTGGTCCAACCGCTGCCGCGCCTGCGCCGCCGCGCCCGCGTCGATCTCCTCCGCGTCCAGGTCGACGGCGTCCAGAGCGCCGATGTAGGCGGTGCTGATCTCGTCGATCCGCGCACCCAGCGCGGCGAAGTCCGCGATCGCCCGCTGCGCGCCGGGCGAACTGTCAGCGGCGGCGACCGCCTCCACCGAGATCTTCACGTCCCGCTGGACCATGTCCAGCTCGTAGAACGCCTGAGCGGCGGCGTCCTTGGCAGCCTGCGCGTCCGCACGCATCATCTCGCTGCGCCGCCACCGCGCCGATCCGCCCGCCACGTCGACTCCCGCTCCACAACCCGCACCACCGGGCCGCCACGGCCCCCGTCCCCTCATCCTCGCACCAGCCCCACCCCCACCGCACCCAGCACGACACGGATCACTTCCCGGACCAGGTAGTCTTAGCTCTCGCCCAGGGCGCATAGCTCAGTGGTAGAGCGCTGCTCTTACAAAGCAGATGTCGGCGGTTCGAAACCGTCTGTGCCCACCATGAACGTGCAGGTCAGAGTGCGTGGCTACAGTGGGTAGCCAGGTTGCTGGCGGCAGCAGCACGGAATACCAACGTATGACGTCGCTGCGCCGCCCTCTTTGCGGCCTTCTCGGCCTTCTTCGCCTTGCTAAGGATCCTGGCTCGCTGGGCATCCAACCGGTCGGACACCTCATCGAGCCGGTCGGGCCACAGATGGCCGTAGGTGTCCAAGGTTCACAGCGGCGGCTCCAAGCCCGGAGTCCGCTGCACGTCGTGCTCGGTGACCTGATCGAGGTTCAGGACCTCGCGTTCCGGCTGCTGGAGAGCGGGATCGGCGGGATCCTGACGTGCAAGGGCCTGGGCACCGAGACGCTGCGCCTCGGCCTGGCCCTGGCGTTCGAGGACCTGGAGCTGCACCGCGTGTGGGCGGCGCGGGCGCCGCTCAACACGGCGTCGGACAAGACGCTCCTGGCGGCGGGGTTCCAGCGTGAGGGCGTCATACGCGAGCACGTCCACATCAGGGGTGCGTGGCGGGACTCCCCGGTCTACGGGATTCTCGAGTCGGAGCGGATCGCCGACCGGTAGCCGTTCGTCCATCGTCCTCTCCACCGGTTTGGGTGCGTGGATCGCCGGGGCGCCCGGCCCCCGCGGTTGGTGCGCGAGGGCCAAGCGGTGGGCGTGCGGGCAGCAGCTCCCTGCGGAGGAAGCGGGCAGGGTCGGGCCGGTTCGGGTGCTGGTGTATCAGACCCGGTGGGTCCAGGCCGGGCCGTTGGGCCCGTCGGGCTTCTCGTTGCCGATCCAGTAGGTATGGCCCCGTTCGTCGACCGCGAGCCGAACGTGTTCGACGCCGGGTTGGCCGTTGGCCTGCCAGAGGGTCAAGGTCTCCTCGATCCGGTCCCACAGCGCCAGCGGGCCGCCCTGCCGGACGTTCCACTCTCCCTCAGCACTGGCCTCGGTCAGCTCGGCGAAGGACTCGCGGTCGACGTCGAACAGGTACGTACGGGACGAGCCGTTGTCGTCCAGCGAGCGAATCAGCTGGACGCCCGGGGCGGCAAGCTGGGCGAAGAACGCGGGCGTCCAGTCATGGAGGAGCTGCGGGGGCGTACGGGTGGTGCGCTCGCTGGTGGCGTAGGCGGCTCTGGCCGCCAGGTCGCCGGTGGGGTACTGGTCGACCTGGGAGCGGGCGGCCATGAACGAGGACCGGGCGACGATGCGTCCGTGCGCGGTGCCGTCTTCGCGGACGGTGAGCTTGGCCAGGCCCGTGCCGTAGGTCCAGGTGCCGACGGTGGCCAGGATGGTGCCGCCGGGCCGGGTCTGGCGGACCCAGCCGTAGGGGATGCGGCGGACCGCCATGGTGGCGATCACGCGATCGTAGGGAGCGAGGCGGGGGTAGCCGGTGAGGCCGTCGCCGTGGACGGTCCACGCGGAGTAGCCGCACGCTTCGAGGGCGGCGTCCGCACGGCGGGCGACATCGAGATCGACCTCGACGGTGGCCACGTTGTCGGCCCCCAGACGGTGGCACATCAGCGCGGACGAGTAGCCGGTGCCGGTGCCGAGCTCCAGCACGGTGTTGCCGTCGTCGAGGTCCAGGTGCTGGATCATGCCCAGGACAGTCTCGGGAAGCGTCGAGGACGACGTGGGGAACCCCGTCACGGGCTCGGAGGTCTGATCGGCGGTCAGATGCCCGTCCAGCTGGGTGACCAGCGACTGGTCGCTGTAGGCAATGGCCAGCCACTCCTGGGGATCCGTGCCGACCGCGGTCTTCGGGATCCACTGGTTGTCGTCGCCCGGGAGGAAGACGCCGGGGTGCAGGAACGCCTCACGCGGTACTTCCTCCACGGCCCGGCGCAAGGCGGGGTCGTTCAGCACGCCGGCCGCGGCGAGCCGGTCGGCGAGGTCTCGACGGGCTCCGGCGCTGTCGGCCAGGTTCATGATTGCTCTCCTCGTTCGAGCAGGTCGGCGAAGGCCGTGGCCACCGGCAGACCGGTCTCGGCTTCCAGCCAGCCCCACTGGCCGTTGCTGTTCAACTCCAGCCAGTGCAGGTTCTGCTGGCGGTCCAGGCACAGGTCGAAGCTCCCGCTGCACAGCCCGAAGTGGGCCAGGAACTCGATCAGAGCCCGTTGCATCCGGTTGGGCAGGTCGACGACCTTGTACGACAGCGCGTTGTAGTCCCGGCGCCAGTCCAGCAGGTCGGAGTCGATCCGGACGGTGAACACGCGCTGCCCGACCACGACGACCCGAAGATCGGCGGTCTTGTCGACGCGAGCCTGGAAGAGGTGCGGAGCGACGCGGACCGAGTCGTCGATCTCCTCGGCGGTCACCGGCTCGGTCCAGACGGACATCCCCACCTCGCCCTGCCGGTAAGGGGTCCAGCACAGCACCTTGTACACCGCCTCGCCCTGTTCGGTGAGGAAGGCCCGGACAGCGTCGGGGTCGTTCGACACCAGCGTCGGGGGCACCGTGAAGCCCATGCGCTGGGCCACCGCGAGCTGGGTGGGCTTGTGTTCGGCGGCGTGGTTGCGCAGCGGGTGGTTGACGAACAGGCACCCCGGAAGGCTGTAGAGGATGCCGCCCAGTCCGTGCCGGACCTGGCTCGAAGTGAATCGGGCGTCAGCCGTGGTCAGCTGGTCGAAGGTCGGCCAGCGTGGGCGGCGCCAGTACAGCGACCGGGCCTCGCCGATGTCCGCGGTCCGCGACGGGGTACGGATCTGTCCCGCCGGACAGCCCGGCGAGGACCCGAACCGTGCAGAGACCGTCAGGTCCTCGCCGATGTCCGCCGGATCGAAGCGGACGACGGGCACACCGCGGGTGTTGAGTTCGGCTATCACTGCGTCTGCGGTCGTGTCGTCCGCCTCGGTGGCCACGAGCACCGGCCTCTGCACGGTCACGGCCATCAGTCCTGGTCACTGTCCTGCTGGTAGTCCGGGTCGCTGCGGCTGTCCTGGTTGGTGCTGCCCGGCGTCTGCTTGTTGGTGCCCTTCAGCGTGCCGTGCTTCCCCATCTCAACGACCGTGCCCTCAGCGTCGCGGAAGACGCCGAGCTGATCGACCGTGTTCACCTCGACCGTGGTGAACGGCACCTCGTGGAGCACGGCGTACGAGCGCATTCGACGGAGCCCCCACGGGCGGACGAGCGTGTTCTGCATCTCACGTCTCCTCTGGGTTGGTGGTGCAGACGTTCAGCGACCGGATGTCCGGCGGACAAGGCCAGCCTGTCACCAGAGGAGGCGACGGTCCGGCCGTGCTGGACTCTCACGATCCCGCCACAGCCGGCCGCCTGGACGCTGGAGGACTGGTGCACGGTCGGCGTGAATCCTGATCGGCAGGGCTCAGCTGGCCCGGTACTCCTCATGCGGGGTCGCCCGCGCCCAGGCCGTGTCGAAGGCGTTCGAGCAAAGCTTCACCACGGTAGGCGCAGCACGGTCTCGTGCGGCGGTACCGGCCCGGTGCTCTGGACGTCGGCCATAGCCTCGCCGCCCAGCCGCCAGCCCTGAATCACGATGGTCTTGGACTCCTCGTCCACCCAGACCGTGGGCGACCGCCCGCCGGGCGACTGCTCGTCCTTACCGATGAACCGTAGTCCCACAACTACCTCCCGAGTCAAAGCCCTTGCTCGACCTTGCACGTCCTGGGCTTGCATCCAGTACAGGTGAGGCGAGGGTCTACGGCCAGGTCCTGGGTGTCGTCCCGCTGTCGTCCCGGTCTCCGACGGGGGCACTGACCGCAGGTCGTCCGCGGGCGTACGATCGGCCCCGGAGGGTGCGGCAGGTGGAGCTGACCACACATCCACTGGCGTATGCACGATCGCTGTACGGCTGGTCCCAGGAAGACCTCGCCCGCCTGATCCGCCAGGCCGCCGCTGCGCGGGGGCTGCGCTCGGGCACCGATCGGCGCCGGGTGTGGAAGTGGGAGCACAAAGTCGCCGTGCCGGGGACGGATTCACAGATTCTGATCGCAGATGCCCTCGGGATACCGGAGAGTCGGATACGCGAGGTGGAGTGGCCGTACTGGCTACCCGCCTACGAGGAACCACTGCCGTTCGAGTCCCGCTACACCCTGCAAGCACTGCGCGAGTCCCACGGAGCCACGATGGACCGACGATCGTTCACCCTGTTCACCGGACTCGCCCTGGTCGGCCTGGCCAACCAGTGGGCGGCGTTGGAACCCGGGCGCCTGTCCGGGGTACTGGACGGGAAATGGGTGGATGTCGAGCTGGTCAGCTGGCTGGAAGGCACAGCGGCGCACCTGATCAGCCTGCCGACCGAGCAGCGCCAGCACACCGCCGGTCTGCTGGACGCCCACCTGGACACTGTCACCAACCTGATCGAACACGGCCGCTACAACCAGACCGTCGGCATGCGCCTGCACCACCTAGCCGCCAGCGTGGCCGTTGCCTACGGCTGGTACGCCTTCGACCAGGAGCAGCACGCGGTAGCCGGTCGCCGGTGGGACGCGGCGCTGCGCAGCGCACACGCCGCCCGCGATCGGGACCTCGGTGCCGGCATCGTGGCGGACTTCGCCTACCAAGCACTGTGGCAGGACAACCCCCGCATCGCCGTAACACTCCTGGACAGCGCTCTCTCCGCGCCGCTCCATCCGGTCGCCCGATCACTGCTTCACCTGCGCAAGGCCCGTGCCCACGCTGCCCTCGGGGAGTCCAGGGCGACACACCGAGCCCTGGACGCCTCCGGCCGGGCATTGGCCGCTTCCGCCGCCGACCCAGCTCCGGAGTGGTGCGCCTGGATGTCTGCGGCCGACCTAGCGGTTGACGAGGGGGGCTGCCTCCTCGCACTGGGCCGCCCGCACGACGCCTACGACCGCATCACCGAGGGCATCAACCTGCTGCCGGTAGCCCGGGACAAGACGCGCGCTGTCTTCCTCACGTACCAGGCCAGGGGCCTGCTCGCCCAGCGTGATCCCGAAGCTGCGGTGGTGCTGCTCACCGAGTCGCACCAGATCGCCAGCCGCATTGGCGCGAGCCGCTGCCTGGAGCAGGTGCGCCAGGTCAGCGGGCAGTTGGACGCCTACCTCACTGCGCCGGGTGTCGCAGAGTTCCGCGAGCTCATCCGCGCTGCCTGACGGAGGCGGAAGGAGTGCTTGGCCGGTGGTCACGTCCAGCTCACCGGGCTGTCCGCCAGCTACCAGCGGCCAGACGCTCACGCACGCGGCCGTCCAGCGGTCGAAGTCCAGCGTCCTAGGCGATTCTCCTGCCGGCGTCCCCGACCCCTGTCGCTGGATCGTACGGCGACGGCTTCGGGCTTCCACGGGGCCGCCAACCCTATGCCTGACCAGCAAAGACGTAGCCCTCAAGCCCGGAAGGACAACAGCTTCTCAGCCTCAGCGGCTCGGTGGACGAGCTATTGCTCAATAAAGCGCCAAGGACTGTTCCGTAACCACTCAGGCGGACACCTCGGCTGAGACGAACAGGAAGTTCGGCAGGCAGACGTAACTGTCAATCGCCGGAGTAGCAGACCGGGCCGCTGCTGCTACGGCAGGGTCGAGCCCTGGCTCTGCGACCTCACGCAGGCGGCAGCCGAGGGAGGCGAGTTCGTTGAGGTATGCCGAGAGGGGGCGGTGGAAGTCAGATGCGATGGCTCCGACGATCTCGTACTCCTCCAGGTACCGCTGTACGCGGTATGCGCTGTGCTTCTGCCAGGTACTCAGCAGTTGCTCGAAGGCAGGGTGAACCAGAGCGAAGACGAACAGGCCGCCCGGGCGTACCGCATCCACGCAGGCTCGCATCGCGGGCTTCCAGTCGGGGATCGCCATCAGGACCATGCTGCCGCAGCAGGGTGGGATTGACCAGGTGCCGTTTGGCGAAGTCCCCGTCCTCCGCCGTCGTTTCCATCGCTTCGCGCGTGGTCGAGGTGTTCCACTGCTTGATGGCGGTCTCGTTCGCCCTGGAGGTCATTCGCGGGAGCGTAAGGTGTCGGGAGGCAACGTGCGACCGAAAATGAGCAAGGTGAGCGTCGCCTCCGAGCGTGGTCTCGATCCACTTGGCGAACCAGCAGCTCAGGACGAGACCCGGCAGAATGACTCCGATGCGAGCACATGCCTCGTGGGCGAGCAGTTCCCTAGGGGCCGCCGTTCCTCGTGGCCCGCGCCGCCGCTGTTCGGTTGTCGGTCATCGATTCTCCTCCGCCGGGTCCGCCATGGTGCTGCCAGGCTTCGCGCTGCCGGTCTCGGGGGTGCCGTGGTCGGTGCCGCTGCCTGGCGCGCCGCTGCCCCGGGGCGCGCCGCCGGTGAGCGCGTCCCGCAGGCTGGGCCGGGGGCGGCCCGGGGGCTCGGGCCGCTGCTCCCGGATCCGGTCCTCGAAGCCCCGCAGCGCCCGGAGCGCGGCAAGCGGGAGCTCCCGGTCGAAGGCCGCCAGCGTGGGCAGGCCGTCCTGGATCCGATTCTCGCCGCGCTTGCGGCGCAGGATCTGCCCGGCCAGCTCGCCGAGGCCGTCCTCGGCGTCGCGGCGGTCCGGGTCGTCCTCGGCCCAGGGTTCCAGCACGCTCACCCAGCCCGGGTTGAGCTCGTCGAACCGCTTCACCAGTGCCCGTCGCTCCGGGTCGAGCAGCGCCCAGCGGTCCAGCAGCAGCACCCCGGGCGCGCTGGGCCCCGGGCCCGCCCCACCGGGGCCGGAACCCGAGGGGGCGAGCAGCAACTCGGCCTCGTCCTCGAAGAGATGGACACTGGTGTGGAAGTTCAGCTTCCGCAGAACGCTCTGCGCGTGCTGCGCCAGCGACAGGTCGCTCTCGCGCCAGTACGGCTGCCAGTCCAAGGCGTTCGAGCCGTAGCTCAGGTCCGCCCGCCCCGGCGGCAACCGCCGGGTATCGCAGGCCAGCACGGATATCCGCATCTGCCGGGACGGCGGCGGCGCGGCGAAGGCGCTGACGCGGGAGAGGAGGTTCTCGGTGGTGCCGGTCTCGATCTCCACCGACTCGGCCACGTCCACGATGCGCTGCGCCAGCCGGTGCACCACGAGTTCGTAGGACTCCCGGAAGTAGCCGAGTTTACTGAGCGCGAGCGTTCCCTCGTTGCGGTAGTCCGTGCCGAGGCTGGGGTGGAGGAACTGGATGCGGGCGGCGACCTCGGGCAGGTTCTCTCGGGGAACCCGCACCCACAACACCGGGACGATTCCCGACGGGTCGTTGTCGGCCCCGCTACGCACCACCGGGCGGCTGGCGAAGCACGACCACTCCTGCCCGCAGGTTTCGCTTCGGAAGTAACGCGGCGAGTAGAGCGGCACGAACACCCGGCAGTTGGCCAGCGCCTCGGAGACCCGCTCGGCCCAGCCCTCGCCCAGGTGCATGCCCCGGTCCATGAAACCCACCGGGACGCCCTCGGTATGGGGCGCGATCTCCGTGATCGCCTCACAGAGGTCGTCGTAGAGCCGGTACACCCAGAGGTTCGGATCGTGTCCCGACGATCCCGTCCCGGGAGTGTGCGCATAGCTCAGGAAGAAGTACGGCCGCGCGGCCTCCCGCTCCTCGACGGTGGTTCCGGCCCGGTGGCGGTCCCGGTCCTCCCGCAGGGCGGCCAGGCTGCGGCCGTACGCGGCCGAGGCGTCGGCGGCGTTCACCGCGTCGGCGGCGTCGCGCAGCGCGGTGAGCAGGGCGGCGGTGCTGTCCCCCGTCCGGGACAGGGCCTCCCTGATCCGGGTGAGCTGGTACCGGGCGTCCGCGCGCGGGGCGGGCGGGCAGAGAGCGTCGATCAGCCAGTCGAGCGGGTAGAGGCCCGGGATCTGGTTCAGCTCGGCAGCGAGGCTGATCGCCTCGGCGAACCTGCCCGGAGCCGCCTGCGGCTCGCGGCCGGTGAGCCGTTCCACCAGCTCCTGGAGCAGCCGCTGCTCCTGCGAGGTCGGCCGCGCGCCGGAACCCGGGTTCAGCCGCTGGCCCGCGAGCACCTGCTTGACCAGGGACGCGGTCTCGGTCAGCGCTCCGGTGTCGACCAGCAGGGCGGCGAGGCGCAGCTCCAGGGCCGCGACGTCCGGGTGCCGCGCACCCGACCCGGCCCGTTCCACCGCCAGCCGCTCCGTCAACCGGTCGAGCTGTGACCGGGTGCGGTCGGTCTCTGGCCGAGCGGATTCGAGCGCGGCCGGTTCCGCCGGGGGCCGGGTCGAGGCCGGGTTCGGGGTCGGGGCCGACGCCGGGGTCGGCGGCAGGATGCCGAGGTAGCGCAGGAACGGGCCGCCGACCTCGGCCAAGGTGTTTCCGACGTCGGGTATCCGGCCACTGCCGTGCGGGTCGGCGAGGATCGCGCTCAGCGACGCGGTCCGGGCTGTGGGCCGCTCCAGGTAGGCGGACACGACGCGGACCGTGTTCAGCGCGTCGCCGGTGTCGACCGCCGACATCAGCAGATCGGCGACGCCCGGGTGCAGCGCGTAGACGGCGTCGGCCGGGGCGGCGCGCGGGGAGGTCGCCCGGAGCAGGCCGCCGAGGAAGACCTCGGCCAGGTAGCCGGGGTGGCTCCCGGGCAGTACCGCCTCCTGCACCACCCGCATCACCGGCAGGGTGAGCGGTCGCACGGTGGAGAGGTGCGCGGCGAGCCGGAAGGCCTGCGGGGAGGCGGCGGTTCGGAAGGCCGCGAGTCGCTCCGGCGCGGACGGCGGTCCGGTGGCGCCCCCGGTGGCGGCGGCCCCGTGGGCGGCCTCGACGGCCGGGACCGGGACAGGCGGTCGGGCGTCGATGACCGGCAGGGTGACCGTGCCGCCGGTGGCGGCCAGCACCGCCCAGTCCCGCAGCTGACCGGGGGACAGCTCGATCAGCGGCACCGGCAGTCCGGGGAGCATCGCGACCACGTCCGGCAGCAGCGGATCGCTGCTGCCCAGAAGCCGGTTGGCGGCTCCGCCCAGCGGCGCGGTGAGAGCCAGCCGGGTCGGCTGGAGCGCGGTGCCGGACCACAGCGTCGGCGGCAGTGGCTGGAGGACCGCCACCGTGCTGTGGGCGCACTGCTGCTCCAGGAACGCCCGCATCACCCCCGACCGCCAGCCCGCGCCGACCCCGTCCGAGAACATCAGCACGGTGGAGGAGTGCCGGGGACCGCCGCGGCGCGGCAGCGCCCCCCGCCGCGTCCCGAACGGCCGGGTGTGCACCACCGCCCGCTCGGCCCGGTCGCTGTCCAGGCCGATGGCGATCACCCGGCGGAACGCCCCCAGGTTCCGCAGCAGCCGTTGCAACTCGGCGGCCATGTCCTGCCACAGCCGCATCGAGGTGCCGTCGTCGACGACCAGCAGCAGGTCCCTGGACCGCAGCGCCTCGGACCGGTGGACCAGCTGGAGCAGCGAGGTCTCGGCGATCAGGTTGGCGGTGGCGGTCTCGTCCAGGTGCGGGGTCCAGCTCGGGCGGCGGTAGCGGCGCAGCGGTCGCAGCGCCCGCCGGAGCTGGAGCGGGTCGCTGATCGGCAGCCGCCCGGGAACCCGGACCGGACGCCCGGGACTGGACGTGCCGGGGAGCCGCGCCGGAGCGTGCAGCCGCTCGCGCGGGTTCGCCGCCGGTTTCGCCGGATCCTGGAGCTGGCTGCCGGGCTCGGCCGCCGCCGGTCCCTCGGCCGGGACGAGCGGGTCGGCGGCCGGGTCCGCGCCGTTGGCCCAACGCCGGACCGTGCCGCCGTCGTCCCTGGCCATGGCCCGGGCCAGCCAGAGGATGTCCAGCAATTCCTCGTGCGAGGGGTCGACGTCCTGTCGGCGCAGCGCCGCGCGCACCCGGTCGATGCCGGACGTCACGGCCGGGCCGGGTCGTCCAGCGGTCGCAGGACCGCCTCCCGCAGCACCTCGGGCTCCAAACCGACCTGGTTCAGCCGCAGATGGACCGCGCTGAGCAGCTGGTCGGTGGCGAGCTCCTGCTGCTCCTGGTCGCGCAGCCGCAGGAACTGGTCGAGCAGTTCGCGGGTGTCCGGGTCCTCGGCGGCCTCCGGGCCGAGGTGGGCCTCGATGATCCGCAGCAGCCGGGTGTCGTCCGGCGGGTTCAGTTCCAGCCGCACGCAGCGGCGCAGGAAGGCCGGGGGGAAGTCGGTCTCGCCGTTGCTGGTGATCACCACGACCGGGAACTGCGAGCAGCGGACCTGCCCCTCGCGTACCGGGACGGTGGCCCTGGTCCCGGACAGGTGGACGTCCACCGGGGTCTCCTGGTCCCGCAGCCGGGCCAGCTCCGGAATCTCGAAGCCGCCCTCCTCGAACACCACCAGGAGGTCGTTGGCGAGGTCCGGGTCACTCTTGTCCATCTCGTCGATCAGCAGCAGCCGGGGATGCCCCGGGCTGCTGTCCGCCAGCGCCGTGCCCAGCGGGCCGAGCTTGATGTACTCGCCGATGTCCGGCGGGGTGCTGCGGTACTGGCTGTCCCGCAACCGGGCGATGGCGTCGTACCGGTACAGCCCGTCGACGTGGGTGGTGCGGCTGTTCACCGGCCAGCGGAGTACCGTGCCGAGGCCCAGCTCCTGGGCGATGGCGCTGGCCAGGGTGGACTTGCCGGTGCCGGGACGGCCGGTGACCAGGAGCGGCCGGTGCAGGTGCAGCGCCGCGTTGACCACGTCGGCCTCGCGCTCCTCGACGTAGTAGTCGGCCACCCGCACCGCGCCCGCCGCGCCCGCGACGGTCGTCTCCGGGCCGCCGTCCGGGCCGCCGAACCGCCGCCAGGGCGGGGCGGGCGGCCAGGCCACCGGCTCGGTCCGGACGCTGCCGTCGCCGTGGAAGATCCGCCACGTGGCCCCGCCGGTCCGCGGGGCAGGGGTCGGCGGGTTAGTCGGCGGGTTACTGGCCGGGGATCCGCTGGTCACGGGTCAGTCCTCCTGGGTCGGGTACAGGGTCGGGTACAGGGGCGGGGTCAGGTCGGGGTCGGGGAAGGTCCAGTCGGGGTCCTCCCAGATCAGGGCCAGGTGATGACCCACGAGTTCGGCGCCGCCGGTCCGGGGCGACGCCTCGATCCGCCGCCGTCGGACCCGCTGCGGCAGCTCCCTGACACCACCGCCGGAGACCAGGCCCCGCAGCGATCCGTCGGCGTCGGCGCAGTCCGGTCGGCGGAGCCAGAGCACCGCCGGAATGCCCTCGCAGGCCGCCAAGGAGGCCAGATTCAGCGCCGTCTTCCGGTCCGCCCGGATCGCCACGCAACCGACGTCCTCGGCCAGCATCAGCTGCTTGTACAGCGCGCGGCCATCGACCGGCCCGTCCTGGACGTCGACCACCACCGGCTCGGTCCGGCCGAGCTGCCGCCAGCGCCGGGTCACCGCATGCCTGCGCCATTGCCGGGGCCTCCGCAGCAG
Source organism: Streptacidiphilus sp. P02-A3a (assembly GCF_014084105.1). GTDB lineage: Bacteria > Actinomycetota > Actinomycetes > Streptomycetales > Streptomycetaceae > Streptacidiphilus. The sequence continues at coordinate 1,900,899 of NZ_CP048289.1, forward strand.
CACCTGGTACTTCGTGCCCAGCTCGCGGGCGACACCGTGGTAGGAGGCGAGCTCCCACCACTCCAGCTCAAGGTCCAACTGCGTCGGCTCGACCAGGAACTCCACCACCAGGCCGTGGTCATGGAGCGCCGACTCGGCCTCGATGATCCGGGACAGCGACCGGGCGATCTCGTCCAGGCCGCGCGGGGTGTGCTCGCGCAGGGCGACCCGGGTCACCCCGTCGCCGTCGCGGACCGCGATCGCGCAGCGGTAGCCCTCGTTCGCCCGCAGCAGCTCGACCTGTACCCGGACCAGCCGCACGGCCGCACTGGCCGCCGCGTCCCAGGCCTGCTGTGCGTCCGTGCGCAGCGCCTCCACCTGCGATTCCACCGCCAGCCTGGTGGCCACTCTGGCCGACCACATCCACAGCAGCGTGCGCAGCCGCGGGTCGGAGGTCCGCGCCGCGGCGTGCTCGGCCAGCCCGATCACCGCCGGGAGCTGGTGCGGGCCGCGTGAGTACGGCTCGACGTAGCCCACCGCGTCCGCCGGGCCGGTGAGCGTGAAGTCGGGCTCCGGGCCGTAGGGGAGGGCCAACCGGACCAGCTCCAGCGGCGTGGGCAGCCGCGGCCCGGCGGAGTCGAGCCGGGACAGCAGCTCGTGGTACTCGCTCACGGTCAGCACCAGCCGGGGGTGGAGCCGTCGGGTCTCGGCCCGCACCAGCTGCCGCTGTTCCGGCGAACCCGCGTAGCGGTCGGCGGCGGCCAGCAGGGTGACCGCCCCGCGCTCGTCCCACTGAGCGGCGGCGGCGAACAGCGCCTCCGGCGCCACCGGGGTCGGGATCGGCTGCCGCAGGGTCAGCTCCTTGCTCAACCAGGCCGCGCATTGCCCGAGTCCGCTCAGGTCGTCCAAACTCCGTAACACCAGTTCGCGTAGCTCGGGCTCGATCGGCAGGTCCTCGGGCAGGACGGGCAGCAGGTGCCCGAGGTGCCGCCAGACCTGCCGGGTCGGGATGGCGAAGCCGTCGCCGCCCTGCGCCCCGACGAGCAGCCCGAGGACCTGCTGCCGCTGCGGGTGCCAGAGCGGGGAACCACTGATGCCGGGGACGAAGCCGATCGTGGAACCGGCGCTGGACATGGAGATCCAGGTCGGTGCCACGGCCCGGACCCGGGCCTCGACCGGACGGATGTGGTCCCGTCCGTACCAGGCGAGCACGGCGTCCCCGCGCCGGGCATGCCCCCAGGCAGCCGGGGTCGGCGGCGGGTTGCCCGGCAGCGGGTCGGCGGGTTCCAGGCGCAGCAGGGCGAGGTCCCCCTCCCACTCGCCGCGCGGGTCGGCCGACATCGGCCCGCCGTCCGGGCGTTCGGCCGGTACCCACTCCAGCAGCCGGGCGCCGCAGCCGCGCCGCGCGCCGCCCGCCGTGGCCGGGAGCAGCAACAGGTCCGGCAGCACCGCGCCGGGCGGCACCGGCGGCGGGATGCTGAACCTGGGCAGGCCGAGGGCCTGGTTGACCACATGGGCGCAGGTGACGACGAGGCCCCCGGGCAGGGCCAGGCCGCCGCCGATCGCGTCTGTCACCCCGGCCCGGTAGACCGCTATCCGGGAGTCGCGTACCGGGGCGTCCGTCTCGGAGTCGTCCGTCAGCATGGCCGGTGGTCCGTCAGTCCCCGGCGGCGGGATGTTCGGTCGGCCGGGGTGCGGCCGTGCCGGGCGCGGCGGCCGGGACGGCGACTTCCGCTGATGCCGGGGCCGGGGACGGGGCCGGGGGCCGGGTGGGGGCCGAGGCCGGGGTCGGGGCCGAGGCCGGGGTCGCCTCGGGGGGTCGGCTGATCCGCCAGGTGGCGGCGATGGTCAGGCTGGCCTCCCCCTGGCCTCCGACGATGCCCAGTTGGAGGTTGTTGGCCAGCTTCACGCCGAGGGTGACGGTCACCTCGTCCGGAGCGTGCGGGATGTGCAGGACGGTGCGGTGGACCGCTTCCAGCGTGGGGACGAGCGGTCGCAGCACGTCCTCCAGGGAGCGTCCGGCCCGGGTGATCACCTCGGAGGTGCGCCCGACCGGGGTCAGCGGGGCCACCGCTGCCGGGAACGACTCCTCGGGGGAGCCGCTGCCGGTGTCATCCAGTCCGCTGGGCGCGGCGAAGACCTCCATCAGCACGCTGGTCCGGTCGTCGAAGCTGAACTCAACGAATTCCCCCATGGTCTGCACTATGCCAGCAAACCCCGGTGCGGCGAAGGGCCGTTGGCAATGTCGGTGCCGGGTGGGCGGAGGCCAAGAGCGATCATGACCGCCCGCCCACCGCCACCAGCCCACCACTGCCGCCCGCTACGCCGCACTCCTGGGCCTGAGCACCACCGCCGTCACCCCCGAAACCGCGCTGACCAAGCCGCTCGGGCTGCGCACGGTCGCCGCCTCGGTCACCACGCCCCGCCGGGCACCCCTACTGTCTCCGCCGGCGACTTGGAGACGTACGCCGCTGCCGCCGCCGAGCGCACCGGCGACCCCGCGACCGGTGCGAGCGACACCGAACGCGAACTCCTGCGCCTTTTGGGCAGCGGCTTGACCGATGAGACTGCAGCCCAGTGTCTGGGTACCTCCAGTCGAACCGCCGCCGGTAGATGGCCGCCATCATGGAGCGCCTGACCGCGGGGAGCCGCTTCGAGGCCGGTATCAAGGCCGCCCAGCGCAGCTGGCTCCGACGGCCGGCTGTTGTGGACATAGCCGACGCGCATTGCGGTCGGCGGCGACCCCCTGGACGTGCTGCGGGGCTGGCTCGTATTGCGTCAGCCCCGCAGGCGTGATGCGTTGGATCTCAGTCGAAGTAGCCGCTGCAGTCGAGGACGAAGTCCACGGTGCCGCTGCTGTGGTTGTAGATGCTGATCTTGCCGTTGGCGTCGGTGGGGGTGAGGGTGAGGTTCGCCCGAGTGGAACCGGGGGCCCAGTTGACGTTGGCTGTGACGGGCAAGCCCGCTGCGGTCGGATACACGGTGCTGTTGCCGCTGTCACCGGAGGCGTCGGTGACGGTGAGGGTTGCGGCGAGGGTTGGGACGGTGGCTGTGGTGATGAGTTGGGTGTCGGCTGCGGTCAGGGTGTAGGTGCCGAAGGCGGCCACGCTGCCTTGTGTGCCGCCGATGCCGCTGCGTGTGTCGACCAGGCGCGTGGGGTTGACAGTGTGGTACTTCTGGCTGCTTGTTCCGGTGGTGAAGTAGCCGGCGATGTCGGCGATGACGGCGGCGGCACCGTGGACGCTGATGGTTATGCTGCCGTTTGCGCCGATCGGAACATCGGCTGCCATGGAGGTGGATGCACTGCTGGTGTCGAAGCTCAGGCTGGTGTACCCGGTGGTCGGTGTCGCACCGGTGGCGTAGGCCTCAAGGAAGCCGGTGCCGGATTGGTTGACGGCGGTGAGGTCGACGGCCACGGCAGAAGCGTTGGCTGGGATGCCGTCGTTGCCGCCAACAGCCAGCGTGAAGCTGGTTCCGTCGGCCACGACGCCGCTGGTGCTGTTGTACTGACTGCTGGTCAGGTTGGTGTAGTTGGTGCTTGTCCTGGTGTCCAGGAGCCGGGTCGCGCTGGGCAGGGGACTGTAGGTCTGGTCGCCGATCAGGGTGCTGTCGCTGGTGTAGTAGCCGGTGACGTCTACGATCAGGGCAGTGGTGAATCCGCTGCTGCCCAGGGTCAGGTCGATCCGGCCGTCACTGCCGACGGGGACGATTTGGTAGCTGGTGACGGTGTCATTTGCGGAGAAGTCGGTGGACGACGTCTGGGGCTGCTCTGTTCCGTCGGCATAAGCGGAGAGGTAGGCGGCTCCGGTCTCACCGGTGGCGGTGAGATCGACGGCCACTGCGGTGATGCTGGAGGGGATAGCGTCGGGGGCGCCGCTGGTCGCCGGGGTGACGGGATCGTCGGCGATCTGCAGGATTGTGGTGGTGCCCCCCTGGACGGTGCTGGCGCCGACCGCGACGGCGGACGACGCGGTGGTACCCGCGTAGGCGATCATGGTGCCGTGGGCGCGAGTGTCGAGGATGCGAGTTGGCGTGACGGCCTGGTGGTAGCTGGCAAGCCCGGAGACCTGGGTGGGTGGCACCGCTGTTCCAGCCAGTGTCTGGACATCGGCGACGCGGCCCGAGAAGTAGTCCTGGTGCTTGCCGGCACGGAAGTCGTCACCGATGCGGAAGGGACCGGTGGCCCCGCTGGAGAGCGCGGCGTGCCTGCCGGAGGCGACGAAGACATTGTCGACGTAGAGGTTCATGACGCCGGAGCCTTGGTTGTACGTAGCGGTCAGGTGAGCCCAGGTGTTGAGCTGTGCGGTGCCGCCGGTGATGGTGTCGAGAGTCCAGGCGGTGCCTGCGCCGGTGTTGAGGCTGAAGGACCAGGTGCCGTTCTGGACGGCCACACTGAGCCCCGAGTCGGCGTTGCCGTCCTGGGTCAGGACGGCAGCGCTGTAGGCGGCGGGGTCGACCCAGGCGGAGACGGTGAAGCTATTGGTGAGGTCGACGGCGTTGGCGGTCGTGGACAGGTCGCCGGTGCCACCAGTCGTGGGAGTGACGCCGTCGTTGTCGGTGTTGAGGAGGACGTCCGGGCTGAACGTGTCGCCCTTGTTCCAGACAGCGCCGGCGGCCCCAGTGAGCGGCAGCGTGCCGAAGCTGTCGGCAGTGCTGGTGATCGGAGTGCCGGAGATGTTGGCACCGATGTCCTCGAAGCTCCAAGCGTGGTCTGCGGACGGGGGCTTGCTGCCGCCGGAGGTGGGCACCGGCATGCTGGCACTCAGGGTGGACGGCATATAGCTGCTGGTGACACCGGACATGGTGTCGGTGGCCCACAGGTCGGGGACACCGGAGCCGGTCATGTCCGCTGCCCGCAGCACGATGGGGTCGGCCGCATCCTTGTTCCAGAAGGTGCTGACACCGTCGGTGATGGTGTATTGGCCGGTGGTCGTCAGGGTGGTGCCGGTGTTGTCGACGGCCAGCCCGGTCCACAGGTCCAGGGCTCCGGTCCCACGGTTCCACAGGTACATGGCCGTCCCGCTGGAGAGTTGCGCCGTCGCCAGTGTCCAGTTGTTCCAACTGGTTCCGTCGGGGCTGCGCAGACCAGTAAGCACATCACAGGTGCCGACGCAGCTGAACGGATTGCTGTAGCCGTTCGAGGTGGTGGAGTAGTAGAGGTAGAGGTTCCCGTCCGGGCCGGTGGCGAGGAGGTCTGGCAAGCCCGTGTCCTCGCCGCTGGTGTTCCCTGCGGTGACGACGTCAGTGACATTGTCATTGTTGTCGTCGATCAGTGCTCCCGGCAGGATGACACTGGGCGCGGTGTCGCTGTTGAGATTGGCTCCGTGCAGCGGGCCGGCGCTGCCGTCGTTGCAGGCGACATCACCGCCTCCGGCGTTGGCGCCAGTGGGGAAGTACGCGAAGACGTCCTGTGCCCCGTTGCCGCAGAAGTCGCCGGTGATGGCCTGCGCGCCGTCCCAGTCGGTTGGCTTGCCCTGGTAGTCGGTCCCCAGCCCGGTGACCCCGATATTGACCGGGTGGGTGCTGATGCCGCCGTTGCCGGTACCGGCGGCCATCCACAGGCCGTGACCGAACTCGGTACCAGTGCCGCCGGGGACGATCAGGTCGGGCACGCCGTCCAGGTTGAGGTCACCGTCGTTGGCCGGTGGGTTCAGCCCGGCGCCGTCGAACCACACTGTGGTCGCGGAGCCGATGTTGCCTCCGGCGGACAGTGCGCTGACGGTCAGCGTGTTGACCAGATTGGTCAGTGGAACGGTGATACTGGCTGAACCAGTTGCCGGCAATTGGATAGGAGCCGCCTGGTTGGTCTGGTACAGGTAGCCGGAGATCGGGGTGCTGGTTCCACCGGTGGTGAGGGGGGAGAGGGTGAAGCCGCAGGTGCTACCTATTGGCTCGATACTGCCGACGGTGCCGTCAAGGGTGAGGCAGCTCTTGGCACCGGGGGGAGGGGAGGCATTGGTCTTGACGATGGGTGCGCCAGGCCGGGTCGGATCCCACTTGAAGGTGCAGGCAGTTGCGGTCCAGCCGGAGGTCAGAGTGGTGTCTGTGCTTTCGGCGATGAAGGAGAAACTGGTCGCTACGCCACCGGCCTGCTTCGAGAAGAAGGACTCGGACAGGGTGAGCACGGCCTGCTGTCCCGATGCTCCGGTCCAAGTGTCTGAGGAGATGCCGTTGGCACTGGTCAGCAGGTTGTTCTTGGCACTGTCGGAGGACTTGTAGAGGTTGAAGGTTGTCGTCAGTGAGCTCCTGGTGGGAGTGGACTGGGTGGCGTAGAGGGTGACGCTCGTGTCGCCCAAGACGCTGCCGGCGCAGCTGCTGGCAGGTATCGTCTTCAGACCGCTGGGAGCGTTCGGGTGCTTGTCGAAGGTGATGACGAGTTCTGCGCTGGTGGGGTCGAACTTCTTGAAGGCGTAATTGTCGCTGTGGTCGTCAGCGCGCAGCGCAAGGGTCTGTGTGTGGGTGCTGTTGGCGATGTCGTTGGTGATGTCAGTGGTCAGGGCGCTGCTGCTGAAGGCGGGAGTGGCTCCGGCCGGGCAACTGGAGTTGTAGCCCAGGGCGAAGGAGTCGGAGGCGACGGTGCTGCCCAGACTGCCGGACCAGGCGTTCCAGTTGGCGTTGGAGGACGTCAGGACCTGTGCGGGGGCGTAGAGGTCGACTGCCTGGTCGTGACCGGACGTGGGGCAGGCCCAGGAGTAAGTTTCGGTGATCCCGAACGAGACGCCGTAGATCTTCGCGCCGTGCAGGGCCGAGTAGGGGACTGAGAAGTCGAACAGGCTCATCGCCTCGTCCTGGACGGAGCTGCTGTTGCCGACCTCGGACAGCAGCGGGGTGTCGACGGAGTCGACGGTGCTGTTCCAGTAGTTCTCGGAGGGGACGCCCGAGCCGGGGCTGGACCAGCCGCTGATGCCGTAGGTGGGCGAGTACGTCGGGTCGACGTAAACGGGGTAGACCGTGCCGGGGGCGTTGAGCAGCGCTGTCGGAGCAGCCAGGTCGATCGCGCCAGTTTCGGCGGAGGTGGCGTGAGTGGTGGCGGCCAGGGTGGCGATGTGGGCGCCGTGGGCGGGTGCGTCAGCGCTGGAGTCCGACGGAGCAAGGGCGGCGTTGCGGGTGTGGGTGGTGGCGCCCCCAGGCAACGCCGTAGCCGTGGAGTCCCAGGCGTGCGGCGCGGGTGCGGTGTAGAGGGGGTGGCCGTGGGCGTCGGCGACAGACAGGTCACCGGTCCGGTCGGTTGCCAGGCGCAGTCCGCGGGTGGTGGTGACGGTGGCGTCCAGCAGCCCCGGAAGGTGGGGGTTGTGAGCTGCCACGCGGGTGCGGACGGTGAAGACGTCGCTGACGGCGCCGTCGGCGAGGACAGTTAGGGTCAGGTCCACGCCGGGCAGGACATCGGCGTAGCGGGCGCTGGCGCCTGACAGGGTGGGCCGTGGCAGGGTGACCGGCAGACGAAGACTGAAACCCTGGCCGCCGGTGTACATCTCGGCGACCGGTCCGCGACCGCCACCGGACAACACGACCGTGTCAGTGGTTGCCACCGGCGATACCGTGCCGTCGGCGTTCGCTCGCAGGGTCGGATTCAGGTCGTTCCAGGCACCGTGCTGGAAAGCCCTGCTCGGGAGGGCGTTCTGAGTGAGCGTCAGGGTCCCATTGGCATTGGCGGTGGTCATCTCGGTCGTGGTCGTCAACGACGATGCCACCACCGGCCGGTGGGACGCCCGGGCCTGCGCCATGGCTTGATTCAACGTCAGGAATCTGCTGCCGGGGACGTCGCCGCTACCGGTCCCGCTGGTATTGATCGAGTGGTCGGCTGGTGTGGACGCGGCGACTGCTGCCGGTGCGGCGGTCAGAACGGTCGCGGTCAGTGCCCCGGCGAGCAGCGCCGCCAGCCTTCCGCTCGACGCGCGTGTGCGTTTTATATTCCTCATGGTGCCTTTTGTCTCCGATTTCCTTCGTTCGGACCGGGGGCAGCCGGTGTCCCGGTGGGAGCACTGCTGAGCATTACGTGCTGTCGGTCGTTTCTGAAGTACGTCGATTCGGAGCGGTCACCTATAAGCGCCCTACCTTGAATACATACCCTACTCTTACTATCGATGTCTGTTGCGCGTAGTCGAAGCGGGAGATGTTCCTGATCAGGCCGGGTATGACAGGCTGGTGGCGAGGCTTGGGATGGTAAAGGTAAGGAGAGGCGCGGGTTCGGTGACTGGATTGGTCGCGCCGCACCATGGGGTTTCGCCGCTCTACTGGGGTGAGGGCGTTGGCGCTCACCAGGGGGTGCGGCGGTAGCGGCGCATCGGCCAGGCGCTCAGGAGTTGGTGGACCTGGCCTGTTTCGGCATCGCTGAGCAGGCGTGTGGGTAGCGGGATGGCGACATTGCCCCTGTTCGCAACGAAGAGCCAGCCGCCCTGGGACTTGGTGGCGTGGGTGACCTCGTCCCAGGACAACTCGCCACTGGCGGAGGCTCCGCTCGTCGTGATGCCGCTGTCGCTGAGGGAGATGGTGTATGGGCCCGCGAAGTCCTCAGCGGCGGCCGTTGCCCGCCGGGCGGAGCGCCGCCAGGTCAGGGCCAGGGCGCTGACCGCGAGGAAGGCCGCGATGCCGGTTGCCGCGGGGAGGGGTGGCATGGCCAGCAGGGCGAGCAGGGCCATGGCGCCGACGATGACCAGAGCGGGAAGGCTTCGCATGCGTTCGAAGCGCTGAAGCGGTCCGGTCAGTGAGCCTATGTCGTCGCTCGTCAAAGTGGTGGTTGCTTGGATGCGCATGGTTCCTCAAGGGCACTGGTCGGGGTGGGGTCGGCTGCGCCCCGCCGCGATTATGGCCCAGGGAGCTTCAGGGTTCCGTTCGTGCCCTGGAAATCTCCCAGTCGTGCTCCTCGCAGGGGAGTATTGCGCGGTACTCATGGGGGCAAAAAATGCCAGAGTTCCCCTTCGGTTGATTATGCGCATTTGCCGTGTCAAACAGGGGTGAACGGGACGAATGCGATCCGATATGCGGTGTCGGCCCGATCGTTCTCGGTCATTGCTGGTTGTTATCTTTCTGTTATTGGTGGAAGGCCTGTGCATTGGCTATGATTTCCATGATCATCGCCATATTCCGGTTGTAAATGCCGGACTGTCGGTCCACGGAGCGGTCCGGAATCCAGGGGGTAGGTCGTGCGGGCGAGACTGTGGTGGGCCAGGCATGGCTCTGCCTGGGCATGGATGGCACTGGCCACCGTCGGCGCATTGCTGGTGCAGTTGGGCGTCGCCGACGCGGCGCAAGCCCTGCCGCTGCTCGCCAAGCCGACCATCACGGCGCCCAAGGCCAATCTCGGGACGCCGGTGACGGTGACCCCGGTGCCGGTACGTCACCTCCCACAGCCGACGCGGACAGCCAACTACCGGGCGACAGCAACACAGTGGCCTGGAGCGTCAACCGCGAGCGTGTCCCTGAGCACGACCACGGCCCGTGCCTCCACGAGTCCCGCGAAGAGTCCGGTCTGGGGCCAGCGGCTCCCCAATGCCCACGGCGCCTACACCGGACCGGTGTCGCTGGGGGTGAAGGTGCTCACCCGCAGCGCGGCGACGTCTGTCGGCGTCAGCGGCATCCTGGCGCAAGTGACCCCGATCGGGGGCGGCCGGGGCCCGGTACGTGTCGGCTTCGACTACGCGACGTTCGCCCAGGCGTACGGTGGCGACTATGCGCAGCGCCTGCGCTTGGTGGAACTGCCCGCGTGCGCGCTGAACTCACCGCAACTGGCCGCATGTCGGACTCAGTCGCCCCTGGCGAGCAGCAACGACGCGGCGACCCAGTCGGTGTCGGCCGATGTGACCATGGCTGCGTCCACCTCCGCTGCTCGGTCGGACGCCTTGTCCGGCGGTGCGGTGCCCAAGGAATCCGCTACCAGCTCAGCCTCCGGTAGCGGTGCGATGGTGATCGCGCTGACGTCGTCCGCCTCCCCCGACGGTGGCGGCGCGGGTGGACAGTACGGGGCGACCTCGCTCAAGCCGTCGGGCAGTTGGAGCTCGGGCGGCTCCTCGGGGTCCTTCGACTACAACTATCCGCTCACGATGCCGCCCGCGATTTCGTCCATGGTCCCCACAGTGGATCTGTCGTACGACTCGGGCAGCGTGGACGGGCAGACCGCCTCGGCCCAGGCCCAGTCCTCCTGGATCGGTGATGGTTGGTCGATGGCCGACTCGTACATCGAGCAGTCCTTCGTCACGTGCGCCGACGAGCCCGAAGGGGTGACTCTGACGAGCTCGGAGCAGACGGGGGACATGTGTTACGACGGGCCGATCGTGACCATGTCGCTGGGCGGATCCTCGGTCTCGTTGATCCAGGATGCCAAAGGGCACTGGCACACCAACAATGACAACGGCGACGTCATCACGCAGGTCGACAACTCGAACAACGGCTCGGGCACGTACAACACCGACTACTGGACGGTAACCGACCGATCGGGGACGGTGTACGAGTTCGGACTCAACGAACTGCCCGGTTGGTCCTCGGGCAAGCCCACCACCAACTCCGTCGACTACGAGCCGGTGTACTCCTCGCAGGTCGGTGACCCGTGCTACAGCTCGGCGGGGTTCACCTCGTCCGAGTGCACCATGGCCTACCGGTGGCACCTTGACTACGTCAAGGACCTCCACGACAACGCCATGGACTACTACTACACGCAGAACACCAACTACTACGCCGGTGACGACGGTGCCAAGAACGGCGCGAGCAGCTACGCCTACATCCGCGACAGCGAACTCAGCCACATTGACTACGGGTTCACCAACCCCAACGCCTACGGCAACGTCGCCGACAGGATCGCCTTCACCTCCGGCGACCGCTGTGTAGCGACGACCTGCGATCCCCTGAACTCCGGAGATGCCGCGAACTGGCCGGATGTCCCGCTCGACCTGGTCTGCGCCAAGGGAGCCACCTGTGGCAACTACGGCCCGGCATTCTTCTCCACGGTGCGGCTGACGGGCATCGCCACCGAGCAGTGGAACGGATCCAGCTACACCACGGTCGACAACTACGCGCTCACCGAGGGCATCCCGACCACCGGCACGTACAACACCTCCACGCTGCAACTGGACACCATCACCCGCACCGGTGAGGACACCGCCGCGGGAGGCACGTCCCCGCCGGCCCAGAGCGAGTCGTTCGGCTACGAGATGATGGCGAACCGCGTCAACTACACGGCTGGGGCGGGCAGCGCCCTGGGCCCGTTGAACCGGTACCGACTCACCTCCATCACGACCGAGTCGAACAGCGTGATCAGCATCGTCTACGAGCTGGTCGACCCCTGTACGGTCACCAGCATCGCCTCGCTGACCCCGTCGTCCAACACCAGCTCCTGCTTCCCGGTGGAATGGAGCCCGAAGGGCACCCCCTACCTGGACTGGTTCAACAAGTATGTCGTCAAGTCCGTCTCCCAGTCCGACCCCTCCGGGGGATCAGCAGGCCTGTTCACCCAGTACAAGTACATAGGGCCGGCCGCCTGGCACTACGACGACAATGAGCTCGTCCAGGCCAAGTACCGGACCTACGGCCAGTGGCGCGGATACGGCGACGTGCAGACCCTGACCGGGCAAGGCACAGACCCGGTCACCGAATCCGAGTCGTGGTTCTACCGGGGCATGGACGGGGACTGGCTCTCCTCCACCCAGAACCGCTCAGTCACCCTCACGGACTCGCAGGGCGGTACACACACCGACAGTGACCAACTTGCCGGAGACGTCCTGGAGACGGCCGCCTACACCTACAACGGTGGCCCCGTCGACAGCTCCACCATCAACTCCTACTGGGTCTCACCCGCCACCGCCACCCGGACCCGCTCGGGACTGCCACCTGTGACCGCGAACGCGGTCGGGCAGGTGGAGACCTGGAGCCGCAAGGCGATCACCGGCAGCTCACCCGGCTGGCGCACCACCGAGACCGACGTCGCCTTCGATACGACCACCACCTCGCCGACCTTCGGCCTGGTACTGCTCAGCTACAGCCACGGCGACCTGTCCCTGGCCGGCCCCTCCAGCACACAGGAGACCTGTACCCAGACCAGCTATGCGCCCGCCAACGTCAGCCTGAACCTCGTGGACCTGGTCTCGGAGACCGAGACGGACGACAAGCCCTGCGGTGGAACCTCCCCGGCCGGGGCGAGCGCGCCCACCGCCGCGCAGACCAACGCGCTCACCACGCCGTCGTCGCTGAACAAGTCCACCGACGTCATCTCCGACACGCGGACGTTCTACGACAACCCGACCATGGCCACCACCTGGCCGCAGCCCGCCTCGCCCACCTGGCCGCAGGCGACGCCGAGCCTCGGCGACGTCTCTGTGGTCCAGGACGCCAACGGGTACAACGGCTCCGCGTTCACCTACCAGACGGCCACCGCCACCACCTACGACAGCTACGGCCGACCGGTTGTCGCCTACGATGCCGACGGCAACAAGACCAGCACCGTCTTCACCGACACCGCGTACCTGACCACCACCAAGGTCCAGGCCACCAATGCGCTCGGCCAGATCACCAGCGCCACCCTGGACCCCGAGCGGGACCTGACACTGACCTCGACCGACGCCAACGGGGTAGTCAGCACCGTCCACTACGACGGCCTGGGCCGCAGCACCGCGGTTTGGGAGGATTCACGTCCCACCACGTCCCCGGCCAACGAGCTGTACAGCTACAGCTACCCGGCGGCCGCCACCAACGCCCCAGTGGTGGTGACCACTGAGACCCTGAACGACGAGTCCGGCTACTCGATCTCCACCACCCTGTACGACGCACTCATGCGGGTTCGGCAGACCCAAGCCGAGGCCGTGTCCACGACTGCGGGCCGAATCATCAGTGACACCTTCTACGACTCCCACGGTTGGACCTACAAGACCAACAGCGACTACTGGGACACCACCTCCAGTCCCAACGGAACGCTGGTCACCGTTCCGGACAACAAGTCGGCCCAGCAGACGCTGACCTCCTTCGACGGTCTCGGCAACCCGACCGTGGTCACCTCCCTCGACGACTCAGTCGTCAAGCAGACCGCCTATACCCAGTACCTCGGCAGCAGCACCATCACGGTCCCACCCAGCGGCGGCACCGCCAGCGCCACCCAGGTCGACGCGCTGGGCCGCACCACCGAACTCGACCAGTACTCCGTCGCGCCGACCGTCACCACCAGCACCACCGGCGGCTTCACCACCGAGGCCATCACCGGCGGCAGCACTCAGGCCACCAAGTACACCTTCAACCCCCAAGGCCGCGCCTGGCAGACAACCGACGCCAACGGGGACACGTGGACCACGAACTACGACTTCCTGGGTCAGGCGACCACCACCACCGACCCCGACGCCGGTACCAGCGCGGCCCCGACCGAGTACGACCCCCAGGGCAACATGCTCCAGGGCACCGACTCCGCTGGGCACACGCTCTCGTACACCTACGACGCGCTCAGTCGGAAGACGGCCGAGTACGACGCCACCACTGCGAACCAGTCCAGCACCAACGAGGTCGCCTCGTGGGTGTACGACAACAGCAACGGCGTTACCGGTGTGACCGACCCGATCGGGCACGTCACCACTGAGTACTCCTACACACCCGCCGGAACCTTCACCACGCAGGAAAAGGGCTTCAACGTCTTCGGTGAGTCCACCGGGGAGACCTACACCGTTCCCGGCACCGGTGGCCTGTCCGGAAACTATGCCTACCAGCACACCTACAGCAGCGTCGTGGGTCTGCCCAAGAGCACCTTGGTCCCGGCGGCGGGTGGTATGCCGGCCGAGGTGCTGACCACCGGCTACTGCGCCTACAGCGGTCTGGACGAGCCCTGCACCCTGGGTGGAACCAACGGCTACACCCAAGGAACGTCCTACTCCGGACTGGGACAGGTCGCCCAGGAGATCATCGGATCGGCCACCAACAAGGCCACTGTCTCGGACACCTACGACCCGCACACCGGGGCGCTGACCGACCAGAACGTCGTCAACACCGCCGTCTCCAGCACGCCGATGGACGACACCGGTTACGGCTACGACCCGTCCGGCAACATCACCTCCGAGACCGACGTCCGCAACGGCTCCGCCACCGAAACCCAGTGCTACGACTACGACGCCCTGGACCGGCTCACCCAGGCATGGACCACCGCTGCCACCGCCAGCAGCTGCGCGACCCAGCCCACCGCTACCACCGTCGGTGACGGCATCGCCGGAAGCGCCTACTGGACCAACTGGAGCTTCGACTCCATCGGGCAGCCCAAGACCCAGACCCAGCACTCGCTGACCGGTGGCACCGACACCGCCATCAACTACACCTACGGCGGCAGCGACCCCAGCTGCAGCGCCACGAGCAGCGGTGCCCACACCCTGGCCAACGCAGTAACCACCGGTGGTAGCAGCTCCACCAGCAGCTACTGCTACAACGGCCTGGGCCAGACCACCACCCGTACCACCCCGAGCGGCACGCAGTCCCTCACCTGGAACGACGAGGGTCAGTTGGACACCGCCACCACTGGCACCAGCACCAGTAGTTACTACTACGACGGTGACGGCAATGTCATCGAGCGCACCGACCCCAACATCACCACCCTGTTCCTGCCCGACCAGCAGGTCACCTACATCACCAGCACGAACTCCCTCAACAACGTACGCTCCTACGCACTGCCCGGTGGCGGCCAGGCAGTCCTGACCAACTCGAACTACAGCTTCGTCCTGTCCGACCAGAACAGCACGGCCACCCTCAGCCTGGACAGCACCACCAAGAACCCCTCCTGGCAGCAGTACACCCCCTACGGCGCCCCACGCGGCGCCAGCCCCGGCAGTAGCTGGCTGGACCCCAACGGCTACCTCAACAAACCCCAGGACAACGCCGACCAGCTCACCACCATCGGTGCCCGCGAGTACGACACCACCCTTGGCCGCTTCATCAGCCTCGATCCGGTCCTGGGCAGCGACCCCCAGCAGTTCAACGGCTACACCTACGCGGCCGGCAATCCCACCAGCAGCAGCGACCCCACCGGCCTGCACGTCTACAACCCCGGTCCAGACGGCTGCGACGCTGCCTGCCAAATGGAATGGATCCAGAGCGGCCAACAGGCCGTCGTGGAAGTGGCCCAGGTTCACACCAACGCAACACCCCAGCAGCACGAGGCTGAGGTCCTCGCGAATCAGGCAACCGATGCGGCATACGCCGCAGCCGAGGCCCAGGCCGAAGCGCAGCAACTGGCCGAAGACAAAGCCAGGGCAGCAGCCGAAGCCAAGGCAGCAGCCGAGGCATCCGCAGCCCACCGCCACTGCTCCTGGTACAACCTCGTCTGCCAGGCGGAAGTCCATTCCGCCCAACTTGAGGAAGAGCTGACGCTTCTCCTGGTCGCTGCGGCTGTCGTCGCTCTCGTAATCTTCGCCCCCGAGGTCGTCATAGCCGCGGGCATGGCCGCAACTGAGTCCCTTGGGGTTACTGGTTCGGCCATGATGGCCAGTATCGCCGGCAGCGCAGCAGGGCTCAGCACAGTCGCCGCAGGGGCCGGCCTCACCGGTGTCGCCGCTGGTGCCGGTGTCATCGCCGAGGTCGCCGGAGCAGGCAGTTTTGAGGCAGGTGGCGGTGATGGGACGACGTGCAGCTTCGCTCCCACCACATTGGTGCTGATGGCGGACGGCACGACCGAGGCCATCAGCCAGCTGAAGGTGGGCGACAAGGTCGAAGCGGCCGACCCCACTACCGGCAAGGACAAGGGCGGCCGGACCGTCCAGCACATCTGGATCAACCACGACACCGATCTACTCGACCTCACCGTCAACAACGGCCATGGCCCCGCCTCGGTCATCCACACCACCGCGAACCACCCCTTCTGGGACGACACCACCCACACCTGGACCCGAGCCGACCACCTCAGGCCCCACGACAAACTCGCCAGCACCAGCGGCCAGCACCCCACCGTCGTCACCACCAAGGTCACCCCCGGAGCGGCGAACCGCTGGAACCTGACCATCCAGCAACTCCACACGTACTATGTACTCGCTGGTGCGACGCCGATCTTGGTGCATAATTGCAATGGGTTCACCCCGCAAGACCTGCAAGACGTTGCTAGTCACCTGGACCGAGTTGATGAAAATGGCGAGCGCGTATTCGAGGACTGGGGACCAAATCATGCAATGATTTCCGGGATCAAGGACACCATGGAGAATGGCGCCGAGCTTTCGGAGGGGCAGACAAACTTCATGACCCACGAATTGACCGAGAAGGGCCTCATGGATGGAGGGATGGACTCTGAGGCGGCGCATGAATTGTCGCTCCAGACTCATCCTCTATTCAAAAACTATACGCCAGAGGTAATTGATCAATTCCCCGAGGAATTCAATAACAACTGGCGTCGAGCCTGGGGAATGACGCCAAGGTGATCATCGAGAAGGCAGCGGTTCGGATTGCTGTCGAACTGGGTAGAGGGGCTGCTGGCAGCAGCGGTTCGCGGCTCCAGATGGAAGAGTATTCGGCCTCTTTCCACCTGCTGACCAGGCCGGAAGTCTGTGTTTCGATCGAAGTGCTGCGTCGGCTTGGAGGTATGAGGTCGCGTGCTCTTGTCGGGGGCTGCTTTGAGGCGCGGCAGGCCGGTCCGTCTTCCATGGAAGTCTTCTATGAAGACGCTCATTTGGGCACTGGTCGGGAAGCTGGTGTGCCGAGTGAACTTGGGCCCCCTTTGGTTACCGGACTGCCCAGTGATTTTCTGGGTGCTGTACTAGGGGGACTCCGTGCCGGCGTGGATCGAGTATCTCTGCCATCTGGGCGGCTGACCGTAGACCGGGCAGCATATAGTGAGGCCGATTCCAGTTCTCGGGCATTCAGTGGTGCGTCAACCCTGCTGGTAGTGGCCATTGATTCAATGCTGTCCGGTAAAGATGTGGAAGCTGCAATCGGCGGCGCCATCAGGGATCTCTGACTGAGTTTTTGAGAATCCCAGAGATACGTTGAGGCCCCGTCGGAAGATACTTCCGGTGGGGCCTCAGTGGTGGTTGACGGCAGTAGTTGACGGCAACGTCAGCGGACGGGTGCCGCACAAAGCGGTGGTTCGTCGCCGTCGTCGGGCCGAGTGGCGGGCTGGGCGGGGTTGCGGAGGGCGTTGCTGAGGAGGTCGATGGCGTCGCGTTGGAGGCGGAGGCGGACGTGGGCATACACCGTCGCGGTCACCCCGATGTGGGCATGGCCCAACAGTTCCTTGATGACGACGAGTTCGACGCCCTGCTCCAGGAGGAGGGTCGCCGCCGAGTGCCGGAGGTCGTGGAAGCGGATGCGGCGGAGCGTGGCACGATGGAGCAGGGTGTTGAAGTGTCGGGTGAGGGTGGCTCCCTCGATCGGGGAGCCGTCGGGCCGGGTGAAGACGTAGCCCTCGCCTTCCAGCCGGTGCCCGCCGCTTCTCGTTCCTGGCGCTGCTGGTCGCGGTGCTGTGCGAGGGAGTGCGGGCACTCGGTGGGCAGGGCGATACGTCGTTCCGAGCTCTGGGCCTTGGTGGGCAGCGCGGTCAGGCCGCCGCTGTTGGTGCGTTGGAGGGTGCGGCGGATGCTGGCAGTTGCGCCGGCCAGGTCGAGGTCTTCCCAGCGCAGGCCGAGGAGTTCGCCCTTGCGGAGCCCGGTGCGCAGGGCGAGTTCGAACAGCGCGCTCAGCCGGTGCCCGTCTGTGGCGGCGAGGAACGCTCGGGCTTCCTCGGCGGTGAGGGGTTCGAAGCGACGGGGGCGGGGTGTGCCTATGCGGACGTTGCGGGCCACGTTGCGCGGGATCTCTACCTCTCGGACGGCGTGTTCTAGGGCGGACTTGAGGACGGAGTGGACGTAGGCGAGCGTGAGCGGTGAGAGCCGCTTACGGCAGCAGTTCCCGGCCGTGCAGCACTGGGGCTGGGCGCGGGCGGTATCGAGGCCGCGTGTGCAGCACTGGCAGGTCGTGCGGAGGTGGTCGGGCCAGGTGCGGACGTCCTTGGCGGTGAGTTTGGCGAGCTTCTTCTTGCCCAGCCCGCGGAGCAGGTAGAGGCGGACGAGGGCGGTGTAGCGGGTGTGGGTGTTCTCGCGGTGCCGGTGGACGGCGACGGTCTCCAGCCAGTGGGTGAGGAACGACGCGAGGCTGCCCTGCGCGGATGGAGCGGGGACGCCGCGGTTGCTGGTGGCGGTCTTCTCGGTCAGCTGGGCCGGCGCGTCCTTCCGCGTGGTGCCGTAGACGCGGATCCGCTTGGGGGTTCTTCGGCTTGGTACGGGCTTGCTGCCGGTCGGTGCCAGTCGGACAAGCGGTTAAACTGAGATAGCGTCAGTGCCTCGGTCCGACCCTGGGACGCCGCCCGCTGTGGCGGCGGGACGCTCGGATCGATCGTGAATCGGCGGGTATGCGCGAGGCGGGTGGCGGCGAGGAGCAGTTCTACTGCGGGCTCCCGCTCTCCGCCGTCAAAGAGCGCGTGAGCATGGCTCGGCTGGAGCTCGTCGCGAGCGCGGCCGGCTGCTCGCTGAGCGACCCGCGGGTCGACTACGACGGCTGGGATGTCACGGTCGTCTCCCACGCGGAGTTCCTGCGGTACTCCGGCCCGCGGTTCGACATCCAGCTCAAGGCGACGAGCAGCGAGAGCGTCGCGCGCCCGCTCAAGAACGGCGACTTCTCGTTCACGCTGGACGCGTCCACGTACCGGAAGCTCAGCGATCCGAAGCGGTACGAACGGGCGCTGCTCGTCGTGCTGATTCTGCCCTCGCGGACCGGCCCGGCCGAGTGGGCCGTTCGGCATGGTCAGGAGCTACGCTCACCGGGGATCATGCTGTGGGCCGACCCGCGCGACTGGGACGCCGAACTGCCTCCCGGGCGGGAGTCCGTGACCGTGCGGTTGAGCCGGGACGACCACTTCGACCCGGAATTCATTCGGGCACTCATGAAGGAGATCGGCGACGGAGGAGGTGGGCGATGAACGGTGCAGAATTCGACAGCTTCCGGAGGATGGCATCCACTTTCACGCCGACGACTGTCACACGATTCCTCGCCGCACAGGGCTGGACAGCAGAGAGCCGCACCAGTGGGGTGAAGGAGATCTGGAGCCGCCGCGCAGCTTCCGGTAGTGCGGAACGAGCGCGGGTGATGATTCCCTTTGCGATCGACTACGTGGATTTTGAGCGCCGCTTCAGTGAAGCTCTGATTTCCATCTCCCAAGTCCACGGATATGACGCCGAGGATCTTTCCCGGCGGATCAGCTCCACCATGACGGATGTCCTCAGCGTCCGCCTTGTCCGGACGCCCGCGGGTGACACGGTGCCACTCGCCGAAGGCGAGAAGGTGATTCATGAGTTCAACAATCTGCTGAAGAACTTCGCCATCGCGACGGCCACCCACCGTGTTCGCCGCACTGGCGGCCGGATGCCGAGGCAGGCGGCCGACTTCATGCGGCACCATGCCCGACTCGGACACACCCGGAGCGGAAGCTTCGTCATCACCTTCGCCGCCCTGCTGGACGAGTCGGAGCGGTCGCCGAGCCCGACGCATCAGGACGTCGATCGTCGCCACGAACGTGATGAGTCGGCTCCCTTTGCCCGCAAGGTGATGGCCGCTCTTGCCCAGGCCATTGAAACGGCGGGCGAACTGCGGTCCGGGTCGCCCGAAATCGGATGGGCCAGGACAACGGAAGAGCTCCGCCGCGCGGCACTGGTCGTGGAAATGCTCGACAGGTTCCGGTCGTTCGACGAACTCGAAGAGATCGACCTCTCCTTTACCTGGGCCTCCGCATTGCCAGAGCCGACGGCCGGGCTGAGCGTGTGCTCCTTCCGTTTCGACGACCTACCGGAGATTCCCGCCGAACCTGGGCGGATCCAGGCCGCGGCCGAACGGGCTTTCGACGACGACTACGCATTGCGTCGTGTGGCCGGGGTGTCGCCTCCCGATGCGCTGGACGTTCGTCGTACTGCCACATCCGAGGAAATCGTCTCCGGGATCGTCCATTCCCTGGAACGGGCCGATGGCGGTGGCACGGTGACGATTCGCGTGGACGACGGGCGATCGCCTTTCGACGTGCGTCTCACTCTCCGTGCTGCGGATTACCTGATGGCTGTCCGGGCCCACCTGGCGGACGTGCCCGTCTCGGCGAGCGGAGAACTGACGAGGATCGGCCCGACTGCCAGGCTGGGCAACGCCGTACTCGACACCGCGAAGATTGAGGCCGCCCTCCGCGCCCTGCCCTGAGGGCCGCAGGTCACGAAGTGTGCTCCCCGCCGACGCGGGGGTGGTCCGTGTGCGGTCGGCGGCGGGTGGGGTTCCCGGGCGCGTTCAGCTCCGACTTGAGCGACCGGGGGTGGCGGTCGGCTGCGCCTGGGTCGGGCGCAGGCCGTTGACCAGGAGGTCCAGCAGGTGCGCTGCCTGCTCCTCGGTGACCTGCTCGCGCATCCAGGCGGCGGCGTTCATCAGCGCGTGCACGTCCGCCGCCGTGACGTCGTCGCGGACCGCGCCCGACGCGCGGGCGGCGGTGAGCAGGGTCTGCGTGATCCCGTCCATCCGTCCGCAGGCTTCGTGCAGCTCCGACGCCTCGTCGTCCAGGCTCTCCATCAGCAGCGTCGCGAGCCCCCGGTATGCCGCCGCGTGCACGGCCACGGCGCCCATCCAGCCGGCCAGGGCGTCCGCCCCCGAGGCCGGTCCCGCCAGTTCGCTGCCGTGCTCGAAGAGTGCCGCGTGCCGCTCGCGCAGCAGGGCCGCCGCCAGTGCCCGACGGTTCGGGAAGTGGCCGTACAGGGTGCCGATCGCGACTCCGGCCCGGCGGGCGATCCCCTCCAGTGACGCCCCGGTGCCCTGCTCCCGGAACGCGGCGTCGGCCGCCGCCAGGAGGTACTCGCGGTTGCGTTGCGCGTCCGCTCGCGGTCGGCGCGTTGGCGTGCTGCCCATCCACCTGCCCCTTGTAAGTTGAGGAGTCCTCGACTTATTATTTCGAGGACTCCTCAACTTTAGCCGAAGGCATTCACATGATCTTGGTTACCGGGGCCACCGGATCCATCGGCAGGCATCTGGTCCGCGAACTGCGGGACCTGGGGGCACCGTTCACCGCCCTGGTGCGCGACGCCGACAAGGGCCGGGCGCTCGGCTGCCGCTACGTCGTCGGGGACTTCGACGACCCCGGCTCGCTCGCCGCCGCGCTCGACGGCGTCGATCACCTGCTGCTCAACAGCGCGGGAGCGGTCCCCACCAGCGACGGGGCGCCGCAACCCATGATCGCCCAGCAGCGGGCCGCCATCGACGCGGCCGGACGCGCCGGCGTCCGGCGGATCGTCAAGGTCTCGGTCTGGCAGGCCCGCCGGGGCGGCAGGCTCGCGCAGGGCGCGCACTGGGAGATCGAGCAGTACCTGAAGGCCTCCGGTATCGAGTGGGCCGTGCTCCAGCCCAGTGGCTTCATGCAGAACTTCGCCACCGGAGCAGGCACCTTCACCGCCGAGGGGAGTCTCATCTCCCCGGCGACCGACTCGCCCGTCTCGTACGTCGACTGCCAGGACATCGCCGCCTGCGCGGCGGTCCTGCTGACCCGGCCCCTGGGCGCGGGCGAGACGTTCGTGCTGACCGGACCGGCCGCCCTCACCATGGCGGAGATCGCCGGGCAGCTCTCCCGCGCCGTCGACCGGCCGGTCGGGGTCGTCGGGCTGGGCGGCGAGGAGATGGCGGCCCGACTCACCGCGCAGGGCCTGCCCGCCCGGTTCGCCGCCGACGTCGCCGCCCTGTGGACCGAGGTCGGCGACGGCTCGCTGGCGGCGACGACCGACGAGGTCCGCAACCTGACCGGTCGCGATCCGCGCAGCTTCGCCGACTTCCTGGCCGCCAACCGGGCCGCCTTCGACTGAACCGCCACACCCGGGCGCGCTCGGCGGCGCGCGCTCGGCGGTGCGCGCTCAGCAGAGCGAGCTCGGGGGACGGCGCTCGGCGAAGACCAGCAGGTGCTGCATCCCCCATTCGGCGGTCTCGATGTCCTGCGCGCGGTCGGCGGACCGGATGATGATGCCCCACAGGTGCGCGGCGTCCCGGGCATGGTCGTAGTGGTACTGGAACGAGGCCTGGTACGAGGCGAGTTGAGCGGCCTGCCGGTACATCCCGATCCGGCAGGCGTGTTCGGTGACGGCCAGCAGGTTGGCGCGCTCGTTCGAGTACCAGACCAGCGGGTCCGCGGTCAGGCGCAGGGCCAGCTCCGGCTCGATCGGCGAGCGGGCCGCCGCCTGCTGCCGCGGCCGCAGACCGCCGGGCCGGGCCATCTGCTGGTCCGCCAGCCGGGAGAGCTCGATCCAGCCCGCCACGGCTCGCTCGATGGCTGCCTTCTTCACGTCCTCCGGATCCCGCTGGAGCTGCTCCAGGGCGTAGGAGCGCAACAGGCTGTGCATGTGGAAGCGCAGTTGCAGGCCGCTGTCCGTGCAGACCGGGGTGAGCAGGCTGGCATCGGTCAGCCTGCCGGTGACCTCGCTCGCCTCGGGTTCGCCGAGCAGCGCGGCGACGGTCCAGTCCGACACGTCGTGCTGGCCCAGCAGCGCGAGGAAGCGGAAGGCGCGCTGGTCCAGGGCGCTCAGCTGGGAGTAGCTGAGCCCGACACCGGCGCGCACGGCGAGGTCGCCGATGGACAGTTCGTCCAGCCGGTGCCGCTCGTCGACCAGCAGCGTGGCCAGGCGCTCCAGCGAGCCGCCGGGGCGGGAGGAGAGTCGCGCCCCGGCGATCCGCAGGGCCAGCGGCAGCAGTCCGCACGCCAGGACGATGCGGTCGGCCGCCTCCGGCTCGGCGTCGAAGCGGTCGTCGCCGATGATGCCGCGCAGCATCGCCAGGCCCTCGTCGTGGGCCAGGGTGCCGACCGACAGGTGGGTTCCGGTGAGCTCCGCGAGCTGCGGGCCGCCGGTCACGATCACCGCGCAGCCCTCGCCGCCGGGCAGCAGTGGCCGCAGCTGGGCCGCGTCGGCCGCGTCGTCCGCGACCAGCAGCACCCTGCGGTCGGCCAGCAGCGAGCGGAACAGGACGCTGCGGGCGTTCGTCGACGGCGGGATCGAGGCCGCCGGTACCCCGACGGACAGCAGGAGTTCACCCAGGGCCTGGCGCGGGTCGAGCGGCTCGGCGGAACTGCCGCCCAGTTCCACGTACAGCTGCCCGTCCGGGTAGCGGGCCCGGAGCTGGTGGGCCAGGTGAAGGGCCAAGGTGGTCTTTCCCGCGCCGGGGATACCGCTGAGTACCACGATCGGCATGGCCGACCTGCTGCGTGCGCTCTCGAAGGCCTGCCGCAGCTGCCGGACTTCCTTCTCCCGGCCGATGAAGTCGACGACGGCCGAGGGCAGTTGGTAGGACGGGAGGAACGAGACGCCGCGGGTCCGGTGCGGGACCGCCGCCGGTCGCGGCTCGACCGGCGGCCGCGGGGCTCGCGCCACCGGGTCGCCGAGGGGTGGTGGGGAACGGCCGGGGTGTCCCAGGTGTCCTGGGCGTTCGCCAGGATCATCCGGTGGACCTGCCGCAGGTCGGGCCCCGGCTCCACGCCGAGTTCACTGACGAGGAGTCGGCGCACCGCCGCGTAGACGTCCAGCGCCTCGGCCTGCCGCCCGGCCCGGTGCAGCGAGTTCATCAGCCGCGCCTGGAGCCGTTCCCGCAGCGGGTGCCGGACGACCAGGGGGCGGAGCTCGTCGATGACCCGTTCGTGCTCGCCGAGCGCGGCGAGCACCTGCAGGTGCTGTTCGGCGACCGCCAGCCGCCGCTCCTCCAGGTGCGCGACCGCCGACTGCAGCGCCGGGCCGCCGGTCACGTCCTCCAGCGGGTACCCGCGCCAGAGGCCGAGCGCCAGGGAGAAGTGCCGGGCCGCCGCGGCGACCTCGGAACGCTCCCGGGCCCGGGTGCCCAGGGCCACCTCCTCCTCGAACAGGGTGAGGTCCAACTCGCATCTCTCCAGTATGAGTTGGTAGGCGCCGGGATGGGTGACCAGGCGGGGTCGCCGCTCCTCCCCGGGTGGCAGCAGGCGGCGCAGCCCGGCCACGTAGGTTCTGAGGTTGGAGGCGGGGGACGCCGGTGAGTCGATCCAGACCGAGGCGCTCAAGTGGTCGATGCTGACCACCTCGTTGGCCCGCAGCGCCAGCGCGCTCAGTACGGCGCGCTGGCGGCGCCCGCCGAGGGCCAGGGCCGACCCCGCGTGCCGCACCTCCACCGGGCCCGTGGCCGCGCCCACGATCTACGGCCTGGCCGGACACCGGGCCCCGCCCGGACGGCACGGAGCGACGGTCGGCCTGGCCGCGACCATCGGCTACGCCGGTCTGGTCCTGGGACCGGCGATCGTGGGCCAGCTCGCGGCGCTGACCACGCTGCGCACCGCCATCGCCTGCCTGGCGCTGGTGTCCGCCGCGGTCAGCCTCAGCGCGCTGCGGATGCCGTCACCCGACGCCGACGCCGACGCCGCCCCGGACGAACCCGGGGACAACCTCGCACCGCAACCCGCCGCCCAGCCCCGAGGACGATGATGGGCCGTTTCGAGGACAGCCGTTTCGAGGACAGCCGTTTCGAAGATGGGGGAGCGGCCTCCGTCGTGGTGCTCTCCCCGCACCTGGACGACGCGGTACTCGGTCTGTGGCACGTGCTCGCGGCGGACCGGGAGGTCACCGTGGCCACCGTGTTCGCCGGGATACCCGACCCCGGGTTCGTCACCGGACTCGACCGCGACCACGGCGCGGTCGAGTCGGCCGACTGGATGCGCCGACGCCGCACCGAGGACCGCGCGGCCCTCGCCCTCGCGGACCTGGAACCCCACCACCTCGACCTGCTGGACATCCAGTACGTCCTGGCCGGAGACCCGGAGCAACGCGCCCTGCTCGACCGGGAACCCGGGCGGTTCCTCGCCGTCGTCCGTGAACTGGTCGACCCCGAGGCCCGGGTGGCGGCGGTCGTCGAGGCGGTCTCCGCGCTCGTCCGCGTCCACCCCCGGCCCTGCCTGGTCTACGCCCCCCTGGGCGTCGGGGGCCATCCGGACCACCTCGCGGTGGCCGGGGCCGCGCTGCGGCTCGCGGCCTCGGGCCACCGGGTGCGGCTGTGGGCCGACAGCCCCTACTACCTGCGCCACGGACTGCCCGGCCAACTGGGCGGCCCGCCGAACCCGGACGCCGACGCGCTGCTCCGCCAGGGCATCCGGGCCCACGCCGGGCACCGGCTGACACCGCACCTGGTGCGCCTGGACGGCGCGGCGGCCGACCGCAAGGGCGAGGCGATCCGGCGGTACCGCACCGAGTACCCGTCCCTCCAGGACGACTACGGTCCGGTGCCGCTGCCCGACCTGCTCGCGCACGAGGCCTGGTGGCAGGTCGAGGACACCCCCGCGGGAGCTCACGCGGGAGCTCCGCCGCCCGTTGAGCAGGGACAACAGTCCCTGTGAGCCGTGGCTCCCGGGCTGGTACTCTCCCCCTCGCTCGTGGGCGTTTCCGACGCTCGCCTTGGTGGAGGGAATTCGTCGTGGGGGTTACCGTCAGTTTCGATCTGACGACAGATCAGGTCCAGGACGCGCTGCGGTACACGCGCACCGGATTGTTCGCCAACTGGGTCCGGGGGATGGCGGACAAGGGCGTCGCCCTGATCGCGCCGCGGCTCGCCGGGCCCACCACGCTGGAGCTGTCGGAGGCGGGCGTGCGGATCAGCACCGGGGCCGGAGTGCAGGAGTTGGGCTGGGCGGACGTGGCCACCGTGAACGAGCGGCAGCAGGGCTGGGTCATCCAGCAGCGGCCGCGCGGGGTCACGTTCATCCCCGCCTCGGCCGTCGCCGCCGAGGAACGCGCCGCCCTCTCGCAGCAGTTGCGGGCCTGGGTGGGAGCGAAGTACAAGGTGCGCGAGGGCGGCCTGGCCGCCCCCGTCGGTGTGACGGGCTGACGGCGACCGACCGGGCTGTCCCCGGCCCGCCGACGGGTCCTCATGTACTGCGGCTGGGCGTTCATGACCTGCGGCCTGCTCCTGCTGCTGGTCGGCGTCGCGGTGGCCGTCGGGGGGTCCTGACCCGGCCTCAGCGCCGGGTGAGCCGGGCGACGGCGGCCACCGCGCGGTCGAGTTCGGCCTCGGTGTTGTAGTAGTGGGGGGAGAGCCGGACCATCGGCCCGAGCGCGCCCGGCTCCGCGTCGAAGTCCGGCTCCGCGTCGAAGTCCGGGTTCGCCGGGGTGGTGACCCGGACGTTGATGCCCTGGCCGGTCAGCGCGTCGGCGACCGCCGCGGCGGACAGACCGGCGACGGTGGCGGTCACGATGGCGCACTGGACCCGGCCCCGGTCGTGCGTGGTCACCCCGGGCAGCGCGGCCAGCCGGTCGCGCAGGTACCGGCCGAGGTGGGTGGCGCGGGCGCCGATCCGGTCCAGGCCGAGGTCGAGCGCCTGGGAGACGGCGGCGTGCAGGCCCAGGACGTTGCCGCAGCTCCGCTCCCAGCTCTCGAAGCGGCGGGCGCCGGGCTGCCAGGTGAAGCCTCGGGCGCCGTCGCGGGTGGCGGCGTGCAGGTCGACGACGGCCGGGTCGAGGTACGCCAGGGCGGCGTCGCGGACCCAGAGGAACCCGGTGCCGCGCGGGCCGCGCAGGAACTTGCGGCCGGTACCGGTGAGCAGGTCGCAGCCGATCCCGGCCACGTCCACCGGGAACTGCCCCACCGACTGGGTGGCGTCCAGCAGGAACGGCACGCCCGCGGCCCGGGTGATCCGGCCGATCTCGGCGGCCGGGTTGACCAGGCCGCCGCTGGTGGGCACGTGGCTGACGCCGACCAGCCGGGTGCGCTCGTCGATCAGCGCGGCCAGGGCGGCGGTGTCGAGCCGGCCGCTGGGGTCGTCGGGCACGACGACCACCTCGACCCCGAAGCGCTGGGCGGCCTGGAGGTAGCTGAGCAGGTTGCTGGCGTACTCGGAGCGGCCGGTCAGGATCCGGTCGCCGGGCCGGAAGCGGAGCGCGTGGAAGGCGGCGTTCCAGGCGTGGGTGCCGTTGTCGAACAGCGCCACCTCCTCGGCCCGGCCGCCCAGTAGCGCGGCCAGCCGGACGTAGGTCTCGGCCAGCCGCTCGGCGGCCCGGTCGGCGGCCTGGTAGCCGCCGATGGCCGCCTCCAGCGCCAGGTGGTCGGTCATCGCCGCCAGCGTCCGGCGCGAGAGCAGTCCGGCACCCGCGTTGTCGAGGTGGACGCGGTTCGCGCAGCCGGGGGTCTCCCGGCGCAGCGAGTCGAGGTCCATGGCCTCCACTGTGCGGGTCGCCGCGGAAGGGGGCGAGGGGAACGAGGCGAACCCGTGAACCGCAAAGAAGTCTTTGCGAAAACCTCTTTGCGAAGAAACCTTTGCGGTTTAGTCTGTGGCCCATGGCAGCGGAACGCATGACGGACGAAGACGGCGAAGAACGCGCGGCGGCGCCGCGCCCGAGCGGGCGGGTCGAGCCGGTGCTGGCCCTGGACGCCAGCGGCCTGCGGGTGCTGGCCCACCCGGTGCGGTCCCGACTGGTGGGCCTGCTGCGCAGGCACGGCCCGGCGACGGCGACCCAGCTTGCCGAGCGGCTGGGGCTCAACTCCGGAGCGACCAGCTACCACCTGCGGCAGCTGGCCTCGGCCGGGCTGATCGAGGACGACCCGACCCGGGGCAACGCGCGGGAGCGCTGGTGGCGTTCGGTGTACCGGGCGCAGTCCCTCAACGACCGGGAGCTGATTGGCAGCGAGCCGGAGGCCACCGCGCGGTACCTGCAGACCATCGCCACCGGGTACGCCTCGCTGACCCAGCAGGCACTGAACGAGTTCGAGACGATGCCGACGCCCTGGCGGGAGGTCCTCGACCTGAGTGACTGTCCGCTGCTGCTGACCCCGGCGGAGGCCGGTGACCTGCGGCGGGAGCTGACCGCCCTGCTGCGCCGGTACCGGCAGGACACCCCGGAGGGGGTCGCGGCGGCCCCGGCCGGGGCCGAGCGGGTGGCGCTGCTCACCCAGCTGCTGCCCCAGCCGGGGGAGTTGGCGGCCACCGAGCCGGTGGCGGCGGAGGCGGGGCAGCCGTGACGGCGGCGGGGGGCATGACCGCGACGCCGGTCGAGCAGCGGCCGGTACGGGGCCGGTGGGGCCTGTGGGTGGAGAGGGACTTCCGACGGCTGTGGATCGGCGAGACCGCCAGCGGCCTGGGTACCGCGGTCGGCGAGGTCTCGCTGGTCCTGGTGGCGGTGGGGGTGCTCCGGGCCGGCTCGTTCATGGTGGGGGTGCTCACCGCCTCGGCCTGGCTGCCCTGGCTGTTCCTCGGCCTCTCGGCCGGTGCCTGGGTGGACCGGTGGTCCCGCCGGACCGTGATGCTGGTCGGTGACCTGCTGCTGCTGGCGCTGTTCGCGAGCGTGCCGGTGGCCGAGTGGACCGGCGTGCTCACCGTCTGGCAGCTGGTGGCGGTGGCCTTCCTGGCCGGTGCGGTGAAGGTGTTCTTCACCACCGCCTACCGGACGCTGCTGCCCGCACTGGTCGCCGAACCCGACGTGCTGGAGGCCAACGTCAAGCTGCAGAGCAGCGCGGCGGCCATGGACGTGGCCGGTCCCGGGGTCGCCGGGGTCGTCGCCGAGGCCTTCGGGGCCGTCACCGGACTGCTCATCGACGCCTGCTCCTACCTGCTCTCCGCCCTCTGTCTCAGCGCCATCGACGCGCGGGAGGAGCGCCCGGCGCGCGCTGAGCGGCGCGGGATCCGACAGGAGGTGGCCGAGGGCGTCCGCTTCGTCGTCCACGATCCGTACCTGCGCACCGTCTCCTACTTCGCCGGGCTGGGAAACCTGGGGCTGAGCGGCTTGCAGGCGGTGCAGACGGTGCTGCTGGTCCGCAGCGTCGGGCTCCGGCCCGGCGGGGTCGGCGCGGTGTTCGCGGTGGTGAGCGTGGGCGGACTGGTGGGCGCCGCGATCGCCGGGCGGATCGCGGCCCGCTTCGGGACCGCGCGCGGGCTGCTGCTCTGCGAGCTGATCGGGGCGCCGTTCCTGCTGCTGCTGCCGTTCGCCGGACGCTGGCTGCCGCTGCCGGTGTGCGTGGCCGCCTGGGCGGTCGCCGTCGGCGGGGTGGTCGCGGGCAATGTGATCACCGGCAGCTTCTTCCAGAGCTACTGCCCGCCGGAGCTGCTCGGCCGCATCAACTCCTGTTCGTCGAGCATCGGTTACGGCGCGATGCCGGTGGGGGCGCTGCTGGGCGGCTTCCTGGGCGGGGAGTTCGGCAGCAGGGCGGCGGCCTGGGTCATGGCGTCCGTGGTGGTGTCCGCCGGGTGGGTGATCCTGGCGAGCCCGATCCGAGGCCGACGCGATCTGCCACGGCGTACCGACGGCGTGATTGTCTGACGTGATGTCAGATCTGCTCGTTGCCGTCGGTTGCGTCGGTTGCCGGTGGCGTCAGTTGTCGGCCGGGGCCGCCGGGGCGGGGACGGTGGCGGCCGCGGGGGAGTGGCCCGCGGCGGTGAGCGCGGAGGTAACCGCGGCGTGGACCTGGTCCGGTGTCGTGCCACCTGCCTTCGACAGCGCGGACACCGCCGCCGAGAGCGCGGTGACCTGCGCGGACAGGGCGGAGATCTGGCTCAGCAGGGTGCGGTTGTGCACGTCCAGGTACTCGAAGAAGTCCGCGATGGTGCGGGTCGCCTGGGTGCCGTCCGGGTTCTTGATGCCGGCGTCGGGCACCACGTGGTCCATCAGGGTCTGCACGAAGAGTTCTGCGTCTGCGGGTGTCACGGGATCCTCCGAGGAAGGCGGCGCGGTGGTGCGCGCGGTGGTCTTGGCGAGCGCCCACTGCTTGAGCGCCTGGGCGTCCGCCATCGAGCAGAAGTCCTTGTCCACCGGGCTCGCGCTGAACTGGTGGAACAGCCAGGGGTGTTGGATGCCCGGCTGACCGGCGGGCAGTCCGGCGGTGGCGATCCACAGGAAGTCACCGCAGTCGGACGTGGTGTCCACGTTCAGCCAGTAGTCCTTGTCGCAGTACAGACCGACCTGGTTCTGCGGCAACTTGCTCTGGACATGGGCGATCCAGGCGTCCTTGTAGGAGGCCTGCTGCGCCTTCGGGACGTTCAGGTTGGCGGCGTCGTAACCCTCCCAGTCGAGTGCCACCAGCGCGCCGGGGGCGGGCTGCGCCACGGAGAGGAAGTGATCCGCCTCGGTCTGGGGGGAGTTGGCCATGTCGGGATAGTGGTAGACGCCGGCCACCAGTCCGGCCGAGACCGCGTGCTGGTACTGCGCCTGCCAGTTGGGGTTGGTGTAGCCAAGGCCCTGGGTGACCTTGACGAACGCGAAGGACAGGCCGGCGCTGTCCGGGGCTGTCGACTGGTACGAGGACCAGTCCTGACCGTAGCTGCCCATGAGTCACCGTGCTTCCCGGAGTGCGGGCGCCAGAGTACGAACACTGGAGTACGAGTACCGCAGTGCGGACGCCCTCTGGTGAAAACGCTAGCGTTCGCACACGGTGGTTCGGTGGAGGTGGCGTCGTCCAGGTGTTGCGTGCCGGTCGGCGCGCAACAACTCGGGGTTTACCGGGCGTCAGGGCTGGTGGGGCCGGTCCTCGCGGCTGTCCAGCAGGGCCGTGGCCACGGTGCGCAGCGTGTCGCGCAGCCGCTCGCCGCCGCCCTGCTCCAGCAGGTGCAGGATCTGCTCGCTCTGCAGCGCGGCCAGCAGCAGATGGGCGATCAGGTCGGCGTCCAGGTCCGGGCGCTGCTCGGCTATCAGTCCGGCGAGGTGGCCGTGCCAGAACTGGTAGACCGGGTGTTCGCCGTGGGCGGGCTTCGGCTCGGCGGGGCCGGTGGCGCTTGGGGTGGGATCGGGGTGGTGGGTGGTGGTGATGGCGTGGCCGAGCGCGGCCAGCAGGCCCTTGTTGCGGGCGATCACGTCGACCAGGCCGTCGAGGAAGGCCAGCAGCCGCTCGCGCGGCTCGGCGCCCGGGCCGAGCGGCGGCGGACCGTCGGTGGCCGCCTCGCGCAGCGCCAGCGCGCGCTCCTCCATCAGCGCGCGCATCAGGCCCATCCGGTTGCCGAAGCGGTGGAAGACCGTGCCCTTGCCCACCCCGGCGGCTGCGGCGACCTGCTCCATGGAGATCTGCTCGGGCCGGAACTGGGTCAGCAACTCCTCGGTGGCCAGCAGGATCGCTCGCCGGTTGCGTGCCGCGTCGGCGCGTTCGCGGCGCACTTCAGCCATCGGCGTCTCATTCCGCGTGGACAACTGGACCGGGGGTCCAGTACGGTCGGTTGGTAGGACTTGACCGGGAGTCCAGTTCAGCCTCCCGGAAGTCGCAGCATATCCGGCGTTCCACCCTGACCAGGGAGTCTCCCATGCGACGCGTTCGCTTCTACGAGTACGGCGGCCCAGAAGTCCTGAAGCTGGAGGACGTCGAGACTCCCACTCCGGGGCCGGGGCAGGTGCTCGTCCGTACCGAGGGGATCGGGGCCAACTTCGTCGACACCATGATCCGCCGGGGGCCTTCGAGTCCGGCGATCTTCCACCGCCCGCTGCCCGGGAAGCTCACCGGTGACGTGGTGGGGACCGTCGAGTCGGTCGGGGAGGGGGTCGACGGAGCGCTGGTGGGGCAGCGGGTGGCCGTTCCGGTGATCGAGGACGCCTTCGCCGACTATGTCCTCGTCGGCCCCGAGTGGCTGGCGGTCGTGCCCGACGGGCTCGACCTCGGCGCGGCCAGCACGCTGCCGGTGGCCGCTCCGGTGGCGCTGCGGGTGCTGCGCATCGGGCAGCTGGCGGCGGGCGAGACCGTGCTCGTCCACGCGGCATCGGGCAACATCGGGCACCTGGTGGTCCAGCTGGCCCGGATCCTCGGCGCGGGCAAGGTGATCGCCACCGTCGGTTCGGCCGCCAAGCTCGACTTCGCCCGCTCGTGCGGGGCGGACGTCGCGGTCGACTACAGCGCGGAGGACTGGGACGAGCAGGTCCGTGCGGCGGCGCCCGGGGGCGTCGACGTGGTGCTCGACTCGGTCGGCGGGGAGGTGCTGCGGCGGAGCATCGCGCTGCTGGCCCCGCACGGGCGGGCGGTGGTGTACGGCGTCGCCGGGGGGCAGCTGCTGGATCTGCCGATCAGCTCCATCTTCGGGCTGAAGTCCGTGACCGGGTTCGCCCTGATGGCCTGGCGGGCGGCCGACCCGAAGCAGGCCCGCGCGGACGTGGACGAGGTGGCCGGGTACGCGCTCGACGGTCGGCTGCGGGTCGCCGTGCACGCGCGGCTGCCGCTCGCCGAGGCCGCCGAGGCGCACCGGATCCTGGACAGTCGGGCCCAGTTGGGCCGGGTCCTGCTGGTGCCCTGAGCGGACCCGCAGGCGGACCCCCGGGCGGGTTCCTGGCCGACACGTGGGGGTGCCGGTTTCGGTGGAATCCGTCCGGTCGGGCCGTTCCGCCGGAAGGATGGTGTGATCCAACGACGGAGGATTCCATGAGTGCGCACAACGACGCGGTCATCGCCGAGTTCCGGTCCCACGAGGGCACGGTGGGCGGCGGTTTCACCGGCGTTCCGCTGCTGCTGATCACCAGCACCGGCGCCCGGTCGGGCAGGCCGCACACCACGCCGGTGACCTACCGGGCCGACGGCGACCGCTGGCTGGTCTTCGCCTCCGCCGCGGGCGCGGCGAACCACCCCGCCTGGTACCACAACCTGGTCGCCCACCCGGAGGCCGTGATCGAGGTTGGCACCGAGAGGGTCGAGGTGACGGCGGTCGTCACCGAGGGTGCGGAGCGGGACCGGCTGTTCGCGGACCAGGTCCGGGAGTTCCCCCGCTTCGCCGAGTACCAGGACAAGACCAGCCGGGTCATCCCGGTGGTGGCGCTGGAGCGCCGCACCGGCTGACTCCGACCGGGCCGGTGTGCTGCCGCTGTGGGCCTCGGCCCGTCGGCACGGGCGGGCCCACAGCGGCGGTCTGCTGGGCGCGGCGGCTCGCCGTCGCGCCCGGGGTGGGGTGGGCGCGCGGTCAGTCGCCCGCGCGGACCTGCTGGGCCAGTTGGTCCGCGTCGGCCAGGGCGGTCAGCGCGTTGTCGGCGTCGGTGCGGACAGCGATCGAGGAGCCGCCCGCGGCGTCCCGGGCGAACCGCTGGACCGCTGCCACGCCTTCGCCGTTGTCGGCCCGCCACGGTATGAGGGCCGGGGGCTGGTCCGAGGCGGTGAACTCGGCGGCGGCCCGGGCGGTGTCGGCGCGGTCGGTGGTGTCCGCGAGCGTCCGCGCGGACCAGGCGGCGAAGCCGGTGGTGCCG
Organism: Streptacidiphilus sp. P02-A3a; assembly: GCF_014084105.1. GTDB lineage: Bacteria > Actinomycetota > Actinomycetes > Streptomycetales > Streptomycetaceae > Streptacidiphilus. The sequence goes on from NZ_CP048289.1 coordinate 1,933,991, forward strand.
AGCAGGCGTTCGCCGGTGGTGAGCTCCTGTCGGTAGTGGCTGTCGTCGGCTTCGAGTACGGCCGCCGCATCGGCCCTGGCCCGGGCCGGGGCGAGTCGGAGGGACGGATGGACCAGCGGCGCCGGACTCGGCGCGGCGGCCGATCCGGGAGCCTCGGCCGCGCCGCCGGAGCCCCTGACGCCGGAGCCCCTGACGCCGGGCCCGGCCGCCGACCCGCCGGAAGCGGAAGCGGAATCGGAGGTTGAAGCCGAGGCTGAAGGAGAGGCCGAAGGAGAGGCGGACCCGGCGTCGGGTGCGGCCGCGCCACCGGACGCCGGTGGGTGACCGCCCGCGCGGCCCTCGGGCCCGGCCACCGCCGCGGTGATCCCGAGCAGCGCCAGCAGCAGCGCCACGCCGCCGCCGATCCAGGCGACGCGCGACCTGCCCGGCGGTAACCGCGGCGACCAGCGGGACGGTCGCGGTACTGGTGGTGTCTCGTCTGCGGGCATGGCGCTGTTCCCCCCTGGACGGTGGCGGCCTGGTGTGGTTGACGAACACAGCATGTCATCGCCCAGTGACAATCCGTGCGGGAGTTGCCGGAAGGTGACCCGGTGTTCGAACCGTCCGCATGGGCCCAGGTGGGACGGGGTGCTCAGCCCCGGTGGCCGAAGTAGATGAGCAGCATCACGAAGGCCGCGAACACATGCAGCCCGATGACGTAGATGAAGACGCGGATGCCCACGCGGCGCTCCGTGCGGGTGCTGCCGTCCTCGGTGGGGTGGGCGAGAGTGGACATGACCAGCTCCTCGGATTCAGGCGGGGTTCGCGGGGGTCAGTACGTGATCAGTGCGGGAACAGGTCGGCGGTGGGGCTCTGCAGCAGGGTGTGCAGGAACAGCAGGTCCACTCCCGGCCGGTCGATCGACGCCAGTCGGTGCGGGCGCATCGAGTCGAAGTGCGCCGCGTCGCCCGGTTCGAGCCGGTACTCCTCGCGGTCGAGGGTGAGCAGCAGCCGGCCGTGCAGCACGTACAGCCACTCCTCGCCGGGGTGGACCCGGACCACCTCGTCCTGCACCCTGGCCGGGATGTGCACCCGCAGGGCCTGCATGGCCCGCCCGGGGGACCCGGCCGGGCGGTAGGTCCAGCCGCCCGCCAGGCCCTCGTCGGCGGTGCCCGGGCCGGACGGACCGGCCGAGCCCCGGACCACCGGTGAGGGCGCGCCCGGAGCCTCGGCCCCGAGCAGCAGCGTCTCCACCGGGACGCCGTATGCTCGGGAGAGACCGAGCAGGACCGGCAGTGACGGCTGGCGTTTGGCCGTCTCCAGCCGGGAGAGGTGCGCGGGCGACAGGCCCACCCGGGCGGCGGCTGCCTCCAGGGTGAGTCGGCTGCTCAGGCGGCGCTCGCGCAGGCGGGCACCGAGGCCGGGCAGGTCCTCCAGCGGGAGGCCGCGATCGTTCTCCATGTGTTCAGTCCACACCTCGGCGGCCCCGCAGGCAAGAACCTTGCCTCAGAGGCAAAAAGTGGGTCGGTGGAAACCCCCGGCGCCGCACGGCGGGGGCGTGATGGACTGTGACCATGCCGGTCTCCTGGATCACTGTGCCGACCCCGCTCCCCAGCGGCCCCGTCCGGGTCGGGATCACCGCCGACGGCGTGGTCTGCGCGAACTTCGGCGAGGGCACCGAGGCGCCGGACGCGGTCAGGCCCGGTGACGAGCCGAAGGCGGCGCTGGTGGCGCGGCGCTTCGCCGAGTACTTCGCCGGGGCCCGCCGTGACTTCGACCTGCCGCTGGACTGGCGGCGCACCGCCCCCGGCCCGCAGCGGACGGTACTGTCCATGCTGACCCGCACGGTCGGCTACGGGCAGACCGTGGCGTACGGCGAACTCGCGGTCCGCAGTGGCGCGTTCGAGGCGGAGCTGGCGGCCGGGCAGTTGGGGCAGGCGGCCCGCAACGTCGGTTCGATCATGGGGTCGAACCCGATCTCCCTGCTGGTGCCCTGCCACCGGGTGGTGGCGGCGGGCGGCATCGGCGGCTTCGGCGGCGGGGAGCTGGGCCTGGAGGTGAAGCGCTGGCTGCTCACGCTGGAGGGGGTGCTGCCGCCGACCCTCGACTGGAACGGTCCGGCCTGAGCGGTCACCGACCCGACCCGACCCGACCCGACCCGGTGCGACCCGACCCGGCCCGACCCGGCCCGACCCGGCCCGACCTGACCCGGCCCGACCCGGCCGGTCAGGTCAGGTCAGGGCTTGCGGGCCGCCGCCAGGATCTTCTCGGTGGTGTGGAAGAACCGCGCGGTGCCCTTCACCCCGAACGCCTTCTCCAGCGCCGCCACCGGGTTGTCGCCCAGCTGCCCGTTCAGCCGCCAGGAGACCAGGTACGCCTCGCCCTCGGTCGCGGCCAGCAGCTCCCAGTAGCCCTTGGCGGAGCGCAGCGGCAGGGTCAGGCCGGTGAGCGGCCCGGAGAGGAAGGCGATGCTGAGCCGGGTCTCCGGGGTGAGCTCGACCTGGTCGAACGGTGCCGCCGCGAGCGCCGCCGCCACCTCGTCGGTGCTGCGGAGCAGCACCGGGATGTCGAAGCCGAACTCCGCCCGCAGCCGGGTCTCGACCGCCGCGACCAGTTCCGCCCGCGCGGCCGGGGTGTCCAGCTCGGCGTCGAAGAACACGTTGCCGCTGGCGATGTGGCTGCGGACGCGGGCCAGCCCCATGCCGTCGAGGAGGGCCCGCAGCCGGGCCATCTCGACCTTGCGCCCGCCGACGTTGACCGCCCGCAGGAACGCGATCCAGGTCCGGTCCACGCCGCTGCCTCCTCGGTCCGGCCCGGTCGCCCGGTCGCCCGGTCAGGCCCTGCGTACCAGCAGGCTCACGTTGACCAGCGCCAGGTGGTACTCGGTGCTGACACGGTACCGCTTGTGCAGCAGCTTCTTCTGCGCCCGCTCGGCCGCCGGTTCGCCGCTGTCGCCCGCCAGCTCGACCACCCAGATCCGGTCCGGGGCCTTGGCCAGGCAGGCCGCCTGGGACGGGCAGAAGTCCGGGTAGTAGCTCTCGTCCTGGGCCGGGGTCCGGGCGACGAAGACCTGGTCGAGCGCGACCCTGGAGCCCAGGTAGTACGGCACGCCCAGGTTGAGCATGATCGGGTTGTAGCCGAGGTAGACCACGCCCTCGCCCGGGCGCGCCCGCTTCGCCAGCAGGTCGGCGGCGCCCTGGTAGGCGAAGTAGCCCGGGTTGGCGCCGCTCGGGTAGTGCGTCCACTCGTGCGAGCCGTAGGCGCGGACGCCGGTCTGGTTCGGCCAGACCGCGAGCAGCCCGAGCGCCACCGCGGCCACCGCCGCGACCGGGACGGTGAACCGACCCCCGCCCTGCGGCAGCCGTACCTTCGCGGCGACCGCGCTCACCGCGCCGACCAGCCCGGCGCCCGCCAGCACCGACCAGGCGATGTCGGTGAAGAGCAGGTAGCGGCCGAGGAAGTAGGAGGTCCCCAGTTCCGACACCAGGATCACCGCGAGCACCGGCAGCACCCCGCTGGCGACCAGGAACAGGGTGGCCGCCCGCCGCCGTCGGAGCCGCAGCGGCAGCAGCACGCCGAGCAGTACCAGCAGGGCGGCGATCAGCGCGCCGACCCGGGAGGCGTACAGGTCGATCCACAGGTCCAGCGCGACGTGCTGCGGCCGGGCCAGGTTGGGCCGGGCCAGCCAGGTCAGCTGGTTGTTCACCTGCGAGTGGGCGAGCAGCAGCAGCGGCGAGACCAGCGCCAGCGCGGCCAGCGCCGAGCCCGCGAACCAGCGCGGCACCCGGCGGTCGTGGTGCCTGCGCCAGTGCAGCCAGACCGCGACCACGTGCCCGACCAGGCAGCTGAGCGCGACCACGTGCAGCACGCAGACCAGGACGACGGCGGCGGCGTAGCCGACCCAGCGGCCCCGGCTCGGGCGCTCCAGTACGCGCAGCAGCAGGAAGGTGGCCAGCGCCACCGCGAACAGCGCCAGCGCGTAGGCGCGCGCCTCCTGCCCGTACCGGGAGACGGCCGGGATCACCGCGAACACCAGGCCACCGGCCAGTCCGGCGGCGCGGCCGTAGAGCCGGGCCCCGATCTGGGTGACCAGCACCGCCGCTCCGGCCATGGCCAGGGCCGAGGGGGTGCGCAGCGCGGCGGGGGAACTGCCGAAGAGGGTGGTCCAGACGTGCAGCAGCAGGTAGTAGCAGCCGGTCGAGGCATCGACGTGGTCGAGCAGCCCGAACAGTTGGCCGAAACTGCGCGAGGCGGCGCTGGCGCTGGCGAACTCGTCGCGCCACAGCTGCGGGCGGCCGATCCGGTAGAGGCACAGCCCGAGGGCCAGCAGACCGGGCCACAGGCTGAGCCGGCCCGCGCGCCTCCCGGGCTCGGGAGCAGCGGTCGGGGCCGGGGCGACGCCGGTCCAGGGCTCGGTCGAGGGGGTCACATCCACCTACTGATCGGTCACGATTCCGGCGGTCCTGGCCGGATCGGCCCGGGCGGATCGGATGGTACAGGGCGGTGACAGGAATGAGGTGTGAGGCGGGTGAGGCCGCGACGGAGTGGGTCCGCCGCGGCCGCACGTCCCGGCCGCCGGGGCCGGGCCGGTGTCACCAGGCGTAGTCCTCCGGTGCCGTCTGGTGGCCCGGGAAGATCTCATCCAGACGGGTGAGCGCGTCCGCGTCGAGCTTGACGTCCAGCGCCTTCAGCGCGGTGTCCAGCTGCCCGGGGGTGCGCGGGCCGACGATCGGCGCGGTCACCGCCGGCTGGTGCAGCAGCCAGGCCAGCGCCACCGTGCCGGGCTCCTCGCCGAGCTTGTCGCAGAAGTCCTCGTACGCCTGCAACTGCTCGCGCTGCGTGGCGGACAGGTCCTCCGCCCGCTTGGCGCTCCGGCCGCCCTGCTGACCGGCCTTGCGCAGGACGCCGCCGAGCAGGCCGCCCTGGAGCGGCGACCAGGGGATCACGCCGAGGCCGTGGTGCTGCGCCGAGGGCAGCACCTCCAGCTCCACCGTGCGGGCCAGCAGGTTGTACAGGGACTGCTCGGCGACCAGGCCGAGGAAGCCCCGGCGCTGGGCGGCGCCCTGCGCGGTGGCGATGTGCCAACCGGCGAAGTTGCTGCTGCCCACGTAGAGGATCTTGCCCTGGGCCACCAGCACCTCCATGGCCTGCCAGATCTCCTCCCACGGAGTGGCCCGGTCCACGTGGTGCATCTGGTAGACGTCGATGTAGTCCGTCTGCAGACGCTTCAGGCTGGCGTCGCAGGCGCGGCGGATGTTCAGCGCGGAGAGCTTGCCGTTGTTCGGCCAGTCCTCGCCGCCGGGGCCGGGCATCAGCCCGTAGAGCTTGGTGGCGAGGACGGTGCGCTCGCGGCGACCGCCGCCCCGGGCGAACCAGGTGCCGACGATCTCCTCGGTGTGGCCCTTGTTCTCCCCCCAGCCGTAGACGTTGGCGGTGTCGAAGAAGTTGACGCCCTGCTCCAGGGCGGTGTCCATGATGCTGTGGGCGTCGGTCTCGGTGGTCAGTGGACCGAAGTTCATCGTGCCGAGGCACAACCGGGACACGGACAGGCCGGTACGGCCGAGAGAGGTGTACTCCATGACCACCACCCTTGTCCCAGACGCCGCCCCTTGTCCAGGTGATTCGGTGCGATTCGGCCGCGGGTCGACCGGCCCGGTGCGCTAGACTTGCGCCGATCGAAGGGGAGTAGCCCCCACCGGACCGTCGACATACTGGCTGGTCCTCGTCCTGGACGAGGCCGCCCGGCGCCCGGGGCACCGTTACGGCGGCGCTGGTGAGACCTTCGGCCGCAGTGCTCCAGCTTGCCCACAAGCCGCCCGAGCGCTGACGTGCCGAGGCGTCCCCGGAAACGGGCCCGAAGGCCCGGCGGCGCTACCGAAACCTTTGAGGACACCACAGACGTGAGCATCACCGTCGCCGCGATCACCTTCGGGATCATCTTCGTGGCCGAACTGCCCGACAAGACCGCCCTGGCCAGCCTGGTGCTCGGCACCCGGTACCGGGCGAGCTACGTCTTCGCCGGGATCGCCGCCGCCTTCGCCGTCCATGTCGCCCTGGCCATCGCGGCCGGGAGCCTGCTGTCGCTGCTGCCGCACCGCTGGGTGGAGGGGGTGGTCGGCGCGCTGTTCCTGGCGGGCGCGCTGATGCTGCTGCTCCAGAAGGAGGAGGAAGAGGAGGAGGGCGCCGTCCGGGAGCCCTCCTCCAACGGCTTCTGGCGGGTCGCCGGGACCGGCTTCGTGATGGTGCTGATCGCCGAGTTCGGTGACCTGACCCAGATCGCCACCGCCAACCTGGCCGCCAAGTACTCCGATCCGCTGGCCGTCGGCCTGGGCGCCTGGCTGGCGCTGTGCGCGGTCGGCGGGCTGGCCGTGGTCGGCGGGCAGAAGCTGATGCAGTACGTGCCGCTGACCCTGATCACCCGGATCGCGGCGGTGGTGATGCTGGTGCTGGCGGGTGTCAGCATCGTCGCCGCGGTCACCGGCTGACCGGCGCGGCGGTTACTGGCCGCCGTTCTGGATGGCCAGCTGCTGGGCCATCGCCGCCTGGGTGTACGGCCCGTACACCCCGGTCGGGTCTCCTGCGCCGAAGGGGATGAACCACCGCTGGAACTTGGCGACGACCTTCTTGGTCTGCTCGCCGTAGACGCCGTCCACGTTGAGCGTGGCGTCCAGGCCCCAGATGCTGTTCAGCTCCTGTTGCAGCGTGACCACGGCGGGTCCGCTGGAGCCCAGCGCGAGCGTGCCGGAGCTGCCGCCGCCGGTCGCCGACGGCGAGGCGGACGGCGACGGGGACGGCGGAGCGCTGGTGGCCGGGGCGCCGACGGAGCGGCTGGGCGTCGGCCGGGTGCTCACCTGGACCGGCGCCGCCGGTGCGCTGCCGCTCGGCGACGGCGAGTGCCGTACCACCGGCGCCAGGCGGGTGGCCGAGGCGGTCGGGGCGGCGGTGGCGGTGGCGGCGCTGCTCGGAACGGCGCTGGGGGCGGCCTGGGTCGGCAGCGGCGCGGTGACCCCGGGCTGCGGCAGGGCGACCTTCACCGGTCCGCCGCCCAGCAGCTGCGGTACCAGCGCGGCGGCCACGCCGACCGCGGCGATCACGGTGATGCCCGCGGCGATCAGCAGCGTGCTGCGGCTGCGTCCGGGCGCCCGTCGGCCCCGGCCGGTCCGCGGGCCCGCCGGCGGACGGGTGACCACCACGCTGCCGAGCGGCTCGGCCGAGCGCTGCGCCGGGAGGTACGCCGGGAGCACCGCGGTCTGCTGCGCCTGGGCCTGCGGCGCCGGTACCGGCTGCTGTGTCCGGGGCTGGCGGGACCCGTCCACGGGGTCGAGCAGCTCGGCGTCGACGATCTCGGCGTCGAACACCTGCTCGGGGTCGTCGCCGTCCGGGTGGAAGTAGGGGCGCACCAGTTCCGGGCCGCCGACCACCGGGATGACGGCGGTCTCCTCGTTGCTTCCGGACCAGCCGCAAGGGCAGCCTTCGGGAGCGAGTGCGTTGCCGCACCTGCCGCACAGCTGACCGGTCATGGTTGTCGCCCCCACATTGTTCGAACGGTGGACGATTATGCAGGAAGATCGTCCGTTCGTGCAGGGGTGTCCGCTCGCGACGGGCTCACAGGGACATGACCCGGCCCGGCGCGTCCATCGAGTTGTCCGCCAGTTCCCGCAGCATGCGCAGCAGTTCGGCGTGCTGCTCCGGCGACCAGCCCTCCAACTTCTCGTTGAGCAGCGCGAGTCGGGCCGCGGTCAGCTGGGACACCACCTGTTCGCCGGCCGGGGTGAGCGTGATCAGGCCGTCGGCGTCGCGCTGGATCCGGCCGCTGGCCACCATGGCGTCCAGCTTGGGGCGGATCTCGTCCGGCTTGATCTTGTTGCGGCGGCAGATCTCCTCCTCGGTGACCGGCCCCGCCTGGTGCAGCCGGAACAGCCCGTACGCCTGCGGGACGCTGATGTCGATGTCGGCCCGGTCGATGCAGCGGCCGTAGCGCTCCCAGATGTTCTCCCGGCTGGACAGCTTGGTGACCATCCGCTCGATCTCGTCCGCCGAGCTGCGGAAGGTCGGCAGTCCGGCCGCCTCGCCCGGCTCGGCCTGGCGGTTGGAGGTGCGCAGCGGCACCTCGCGCAGGAACAGCGACAGCACGAAGGCGATCACCGCGATCCCGGCGGCCACCAGGTACACGGTCTGCAGCGAGACCGCGTACAGGTGCAGGAACGGCTCGATCAGCGGGCGGTCCGCGGGCGGGGCCTTCTGCACGATGGTCGGGTCGGCCAGCACCTCCTTCACCGGGAACCGGGGCGAGAGGGTGCCGTTGGCCTGCGCGGTGGTGATCTTCGCGCTGAGCCGGTTGTTCAGCACGGTGCCGAAGATGGAGGCGCCGAACGCGCCGCCGATGGAGCGGAAGTAGGTGACCCCGGCGGTGGCGGTGCCCAGGTCGGCGAAGTCCGAGGAGTTCTGCACCGCGATGATCAGCACCTGCATCACCAGGCCCAGGCCGAGGCCGAGCACCAGCATGTACAGGCCCATGACGGTGGAGCTGGTCTTCTCGTCCACCTGGGCGAGCAGCACCAGCGAGACCGCGATCAGCGCGGTGCCGACGATCGGGTAGATCTTGTACTTGCCGGTCCGGCTGATCAGCTGCCCGGTGCCGATGGAGGTCACCAGCACGCCCGCCATCAGCGGCAGCAGCCGCAGCCCGGAGGTGGTCGGCGAGTTGCCGTTGACCACCTGCATGTACAGCGGGATGTAGGAGAGCGCGCCGAACATGCACAGGCCGACCACGAAGCCCATCGCCGAGCAGATGCTGAAGACCTGGTTGCGGAACAGCCGCAGCGGCAGCACCGGCTCGTCCACCCGCCGCTCGACCAGGATGAACAGGGCGATCAGGATGACCGCGCCGATGCCGCAGCCCCAGATCTCCACCGAGTTCCAGCCCCAGGTGCTGCCGCCGAGGCTGGCGATCAGCACCAGGCAGGTGGAGGCGGCGGCCAGCAGGGCGGTGCCCAGGTAGTCGATCTTCGGGCGCGTCTCCGGGTTCTTGGCCTGCAGCGCGACCAGGATCACGGCCAGGGCGACGGCGCCGATCGGCAGGTTGACGTAGAACACCCAGTGCCAGCTGAGGTTGTCCACCAGGAAGCCGCCGAGCAGCGGGCCGACCACCGAGGAGACGCCGAAGACCGCGCCGATGACCCCCTGGTAGCGGCCCCGGTCGCGCGGCGGCACCACGTCCGCGATCACGGCCATCGCCAGCACCATCAGACCGCCGCCGCCGAGGCCCTGGAGGGCCCGGAAGATGATCAGCTGGAGCATGTTCTGCGAGATGCCGCAGAGCGCCGAGCCCAGCAGGAAGATCAGGATGCAGACCACGAACACGTACTTGCGGCCGAACAGGTCGCCGAGCTTGCCCCACAGCGGCGTGGTCGCGGTGGCGGCCAGCAGGTAGGCGGTGACCACCCAGGAGAGGTGGTTGGCGCCGCCGAGGTCGCCGACGATGGTCGGCAGCGCGGTGGAGACGATGGTCTGGTCGAGCGCGGCCAGGAACATCCCCAGCATCACGCCGAGGAAGACCAGCTTGACCTTGCCCTGGTCCTCCTCGATCGGTGCCCTGTCCGCTGTTGCCGCCGCCTGCTGCTGGGCCATCGACCCCTCCGAGTGCCTGGTGGACTGGACCCCAGCGTTTCAGCGGCGGTTGCGGACTGCCCGCCGGAGCGTCCGAACGGGCTAGAGCCGGTCTTTCGGATCACGTCGGATAGCGGGCGGCGGTCGGACGCGGCTCGGGCGGGGGCTCAGACGTACTCGACCGGCAGCTCCTTGATGCCGTTCAGCCAGGCGGAGCGCAGCCGCCGGGGCTCGCCCGCGAGCCGGATGCCGGGGACGGCGTCGGCGATGGCGTTGAAGACCAGGTCCAGCTCCAGCCGGGCGAGGTTGGCGCCGAGGCAGAAGTGCGGTCCGCCGCCGCCGAAGCCGAGGTGCGGGTTGGGGTCGCGGAGGATGTCGAACTCCTCGGGCCGGTCGAACACCGTGGGGTCGTTGTTGGCGGAGCTGTAGAAGATGCCGACCCGCTGCCCCTCGCGGATCCTCGCGCCGCCCAGTTCGACGTCCCGGGTGGCGGTGCGCTGGAAGGACATCACCGGGGTGGCCCAGCGGACGATCTCGTCGGCGGCGGTGGCCGGGCGGCGCTCCCGGTAGAGCCGCCACTGCTCGGGGCGGGTGAGCAGGGCGTGGATGCCGTGGCTGGTGGCGTTGCGGGTGGTCTCGTTCCCGGCGACGGCGAGCAGCAGCACGAAGAAGCCGAACTCGTCCGAGCCGAGGTTGCCCTGCCCCTCGGCGCCGACCAGCTGGGTGACGATGTCGTGCGCCGGACAGCGCTTGCGCTCCTCGGCGATGCCCATGGCGTACATCATCAGTTCCATCGCGGACTCGGTTCCGGCCTGCGGGGTGACCGAGAGCTCGGGGTCGTCGTAGGAGACCATCCGGTTGGTCCACTCGAAGATCCGGGCGCGGTCCTGCTGCGGTACCCCGATCAGCTCGGCGATCGCCTGGAGCGGCAGCTCGCAGGCGATGTCGCGGACGAAGTCACCGCTGCCGCGCTCCCGGGCCTCGGCGACGATGTGCTCGGCGCGGTCGCGCAGGGCGCCCTTGAGCGCGTTGACGGCGCGCGGGGTGAAGCCGCGCTGGACGATCTGCCGCAGCCGGGTGTGCTCGGGCGGGTCCATGTTGAGCATCATCACCCGCTGCCCGTCGATACCGGCGCGGTCGATGTCGGGGTGGAAGCGGATGATCGCGGTGTTGGCGGCGGAGGAGAAGGTCTCCGGGTGGACCGACACCTCCTTCACGTCGGCGTGCCGGGTCACCGCCCAGTAGCCGCCGTCGTCGAAGCCGGTGGTGCCCGGGCGCTGGGGTATCCAGCGCACCGGTTCGGTCCGGCGCAGCGCGGCGAACTCGGGGAGCGGGACCCGGGCCTGGTTGACGTCCGGATCGGTGAAGTCGAAGCCTTCGGGCAGCGCGGGGCAGGTCATCGGGGCCTCCGGGGTGACCTCCGGTTTGGCTGACGCTGTGTCAGATGTTCCGTCCGACAGTAGTAACACGTTCTAGTCGGTGCAAGAGCCTTGCGCCGGTGTGCGCGCAGCGAATACAAAGGCACTGAGAAGTAGAACGTGTATCAGTTCTCTTGAGTTCACTGGGCGCCCGGAGGACGAGTCATGGCCGCTGAACCCGTCATCGTCGAAGCAGTTCGCACCCCCATCGGCAGGCGCGGAGGGGCCCTCGCCAACCTCCATCCCGCCTACCTGCTCGGGGAGACCTTCCGCGAACTGCTGGCCCGCACCGGCGTCCAGCCGGACGTGGTCGAGCAGATCGTCAGCGGGACGGTCACCCACGCGGGCGAGCAGGCGATGAACCCGGCGCGCACCGCCTGGCTGGCCATGGGCCTGCCGTACGAGGTGGCGGCGACCACCGTCGACTGCCAGTGCGGCTCCTCGCAGCAGGCCAACCACATGGTCGCCAACATGGTGCAGGCCGGGGTGGTCGACGTCGGCATCGCCTGCGGGGTCGAGTCGATGAGCCGGGTGCCGCTCGGCAGCGCCTCGGCCCACGGGCCGGGACGGCCCTTCCCGGACGAGTGGAACGTGGACCTGCCGAACCAGTTTGAGGCCGCCGAGCGGATCGCCCGGCGGCGCGGCCTGACCCGCGCCGACGTGGACCGGCTGGGCCTGGAGTCGCAGCGGCGCGCCGCCCAGGCCTGGGCGGAGGAGCGCTTCAAGCGGGAGACCTACGCGGTACAGGTGCCCACCACCGAGGCCGAGCAGCTGGCCGGGCAGGGCATGTGGCGGCTGTTCGACCGGGACGAGGGGCTGCGCGACACCTCGGCCGAGGCGCTGGCCGGGCTGCGGCCGGTGATGCCGACCGCCATCCACACCGCCGGGAACGCCTCGCAGATCTCGGACGGCGCGGCGGCCGTGATGTGGGCCTCGCGCCGCGCCGCGCGCGCCCTCGGACTGACCCCGCGCGCCCGCATCGTCGCCCAGGCGGTGGTCGGCACCGATCCGCACTTCCACCTCGACGGGCCGATCGACGCGACCCGCGCGGTGCTCGGCAAGGCCGGGATGCGGCTGTCCGACATGGACCTGGTCGAGATCAACGAGGCCTTCGCCTCGGTGGTGCTGTCCTGGGCCCAGGTCATGGACGCGGACCTGGACCGGGTGAACGTCAACGGCGGCGCGATCGCGCTGGGCCACCCGGTGGGCTCCACCGGAGCCCGGCTGATCACCACCGCGCTGCACGAACTGGAGCGCACCGGAAAGGAGTTCGCGCTGGTCACGATGTGCGCCGGGGGAGCGCTGGCGACGGCGACCATCCTGCAGCGGCTGTGAGGCCCGCGGCGGCCGCGGGGCCGGTCTCAGTCGGCCTGGACCGGGCGGATCAGCGACTCACTGCCGAGCGGCACGAAACCGGCCGCCAGGAACGCCCGCAGCGAGCGGGCGTTGCCCGGCGAGACGGCCGCGAACAGCGGCTCCCCCTCGGGGACCAGGGTGAGCGCGTCCACCAGCAGTGACCGGCCAAGACCGGCGCCGGGGCGCTCCAGCTCGACACTGAGCTCGCGGCGTCCGGCCAGTCCCTCGGCGAGCGTCACGAAGCCCCGCTCGTCGCCGAACACCTGTACCTGGGTCCGGACTTGGCGCGCGTAGCGGACCCGGTGGGTCTGCTCCGCATCCTGACGCCGCGTCAATTTCGGTGACCCGCCGCTGCCCCGGGCCATCAGCATGACGTCGACCTCGCCGATCACGTGGTCCGCCCCGGCCAGCAGCAGCAGGAAGTCCGGGGCCATCGAGCCGCCGAAGCCGTTCGGCCGGTGGGCGCGGACCTCGGCCTCCGGGAGGTCGGTGGCCACCACCGCGTGGCCGGTGAACGCGACCGAGCAGGACAGCCCCCGGCCGAGCCCGGGCAGCACCGTGACCGCGCCGTCCACCGGCGGGAACCGGCCGTCCGCCGCGTCGAGCAGCACCCGCAGCAGCGGATGCGGGCGGTTCGCCGCCGTCGCGGCTGTGCTTGTCATACCGATCATCGTAGGTAGCCGCGCCCGCGGCCATCAAACGGTCAGCCGCCGGGCTCCGGGGGCGCGGCCGGCGCGGCCGGTTCAGTCGGGGGGACGAACGCGATCGGGGCGTCGAAGGCGGCCCGGCGGGAGGCCCGGCGCAGCGCGTGCAGCAGCGGGCGGCCCAGGCTGAGGCAGAGCACGGCGGTCAGCGTGCTCCGGGTGATGTTCCAGGCCATGCCGGTGGTCAGGTGGTACGTGAGGAAGCGGAGCAGGTTGGTCCGCAGCGAGCCGCCGGGGACGAAGGAGATGCCGCTGCCCAGGCCCGCGATGTAGGGCCAGCCCTGGAGGTCCATCACCAGCGCGTACAGCTCGGCCGAGAGCGCGCCGTAGACCGCCAGCAGCCACAGCTCGCGGCGTCCGCGCAGGGTGCCGGGGCCCGGGAGCAGCCCGGCGCCGAGGCAGACCCAGCCCATGGCCAGCATCTGGAACGGCAGCCACGGGCCGACCCCGCCGGTGAGCAGGGCGGAGGCGAACATCGAGACGTTGCCGAGGACGAAGCCGAAGCCGGGCCCGAGTACCCGCCCGGACAGCACCATCAGGAAGAACTGCGGTTCGAGACCGGCGGTGCCCGCGCCCAGCGGTCGCAGCGCCGCCCCGGCGGCGGCCAGCACCCCGAGCAGCGCGACCGACTTCGCCTCCAGACCGGCCTGGCCGCCGCTGGTCACCCGGCCCTCGCTGAGCTGCGCCACCACCACCGCCAGCAGCAGCGGCAGCAGGCCCGCGAACAGCCACGGGGCGTCGCCGGAGTGGGCCAGGCCGGAGCCGGGCGCGGCCAGCAGCGGCCAGCCGAAGGCGACCACCCCGATCACGGCGGTGAGCAGCAGCAGGGCGGTGGAGCGGCGGCCCACCGGGACCGGCCGGGCCAGGTCGGCGCCGGTGGTCGACCGGGCCCCGGCGGTGATCCGGGCGCTGGCGGTCATCGGAGCTCCTCCCGCAGCGCCGCGGTGACCTGGCGGACCGTCAGCCAGGGCTCCGGGCTCAGTATCTTGGCCACCTGCGGGGCGAACGCCGGTGAGGAGAGCACGACTTCGGCGGTGGGCCCGTCGGCGACCAGCTCGCCCTCGGCGATGATCACCGTTCGGTGTGCCAACTCGGCTGCCAGTTCCACGTCATGAGTAGCCATCAGAATCGCGTGTCGCTGTTCGGCCAACTCCCGCAGGATGTCAACCAGTCGGGCCTTGGCGGCGTAGTCCAGGCCCCGGGTGGGCTCGTCCAGCAGGATCAGCGCCGGGCGGGCGGTGAGGATCACCGCCAGCGCCAGGGTGAGCCGTTGGCCCTCGGACAGGTCGCGCGGGTGGACGCCGTCGGCTATGCCCGGCAGCAGCCGCTCCACCAGCGCCCGGCAACTGCCCGGCGCCGAGCCGGTGTCGCGGTCGGCCGCCGCGCACTCGGCGCTGACGCTGTCGCAGTACAGCAGGTCGCGCGGCTCCTGCGGGACCAGGCCGACGTGCGGCAGCAGGGCGACCGGCTTCACCCGGTGCGGGGTCAGCCCACCTACCTCGATCCGGCCGCTGCCGGGCGCGTGCAGCCCGACCAGCGAGCCGAGCAGGGTGGACTTGCCGGAGCCGTTGCGGCCCATCAGCGCGGTGATCTCGCCCGGGTGCAACCGCAGGTCCACCCGGCGCAGCGCCTCGACGGCGTCCCGGCGCACGCCGAGCCCGCTGACCGTGGCCACCGGCTGCGTCCCGGGCCGCCGTGCCGCCGGGGTCGCGGTTTCGGCTCCGGCCCGTGCCTCGGCGCGGGCCGCGGCCTCGGCGAGCCGGGTGCGCAGCGGGGCGGCCCGGCGGCGGGCGTCGCGGACCGACAGCGGCAGCGGGGACCAGCCCGCCACCAGGCCCAGCGCCACCACCGGCGGATGCACCGGGGAGGCCGCCATCACCTCGGCGGGCGCGCCGCAGACCGGGGCCCGGCCGCCGCCGGGCAGCAGGATGACCTGGTCGGCGTACTGCACCACCCGCTCCAGCCGGTGCTCCGCCAGCAGCACGGTGGTGCCGAGGTCGTGCACCAGCCGTTGCAGGACCGCCAGCACCTCCTCGGCCGCGCCCGGGTCCAGCGCGGAGGTGGGCTCGTCCAGCACCAGCACCTTGGGATGCACGGTCAGTACCGAGCCGATGGCGACCCGCTGCTGCTGCCCGCCGGAGAGCGTGGACAGCGGCCGGTCCCGCAGTTCGGCGAGGCCGAGCAGGTCCAGCGTCTCCTCGACCCGGCGCCGCATCACGTCCGCGGCCAGGCCCAGCGACTCCATGCCGTAGGCGAGTTCGTCCTCGACGGTGTCGGTGACGAAGTGCGCCTGCGGGTCCTGCCCGACGGTGCCGACCACGTCGGCCAGGTCGCGCGGACGGTGGCTGCGGGTGTCGCGTCCGGCGACGGTGACCCGGCCGTGCAGCACCCCGCCGGTGAAGTGCGGCACCAGTCCGCTGACCGCGCCGAGCAGGGTGGACTTGCCCGCGCCGGAGGGCCCCACCAGCAGGCAGAGCTCGCCCTCGGGCACGGTGAGGTCGACCCCGCTGAGGGCCGGAGCGGGGGCGTCCGGGTAGCTGACGGAGACCTGTTCGAAGGTGATCATCGGTTTCCCTTCGGCCGGGGAGCGGCCGGTGGCCGCCGGGGCGGGTGCGGCGCGGCGACCGCCGGGAGCAGCCCCGCCAGCACCGCCACCGCCGGGAGCAGCGGCAGCGAGGGGACGGCCAGCGGTACCACCGGCGAGTTCAGCGCGTCGGTGAACGAGGGGCCCAGCGACAGCATGACCGCCGCCACCGCCACGCCCGAGCCCGCGACCAGCCACTCCCGCAGCGCCCACGGGTCGGGGCGGTAGCGGCTGCGCACCGCCCGCCGCCCGCCGAGCAGCAGTCCGGCGACGGCGGCGACCACCCCGGCGGCCAGCAGCGGCAGCGCCCAGGCGGTGCCGTCCGCGCCGAGCAGCCCGTAGGCGGCGACGCAGACGCCGAGCAGCCCGGTGAGCGTCAGCGCGGCGGTGGTCCGGCGGACGGCGGCGGGGACGTCGGCGGTGCGGCCGAAGCCCCGGGTGTCCATCGCGGCGGCCAGGCTGACGGAACGTTCCAGCGCGCTTTCGAGAACGGGGATCCCGATGGTGAGCAGTGCTCTCGCGCCGCGCTCGGTGCGTCCGCGCAGGCGGCGGGCGGCGCGCAGCCGCTGCACGTCGGACACCAGGTTCCGCGCGAAGGTGAGCGCGACCACCACCGCGACCCCGACCTCGTACAGCGCGCCGGGCAGCGAGCGGAGCAGCCTGGCCGGGTTGGCCAGGGCGTTGGCGGCGCCCACGCAGACCAGCAGCACGGCCAGCATCAGCGCCTGGTAGAACGCGAACAGCAGCCCTTCGAGGCTGACCGGCCCGCCGATCTGCACGCCGTGCGCCCAGTCGGGCAGCGGCACCCGGGGCAGGGTGACCAGGACGTGGGTGCCGGGGATGTCCGAGCCGAGGACGGCGAAGAACACCATCCGGATCAGCAGCACCAGCAGGCCCAGCCTGAGGAAGACGCCGTAGGCGTGGGCCCACGGCGCGTCGGTCCTGCGGGCCGCCACCACGTGGCCCGCGACGGCCGCGATCAGCAGCAGGAGCAGCGGGTTGGTGGTGCGGGAGGCGGCCGTCGCCAGCCCGAGGGCCCACAGCCACCAGGCACCCGGATGGAGGTGCCTGGTGGGCGGCGGCGTGCGCATGGTGAGACGTCCTGACGGTGCTGATCGTTGCCGACCGCCCGGTGCGGGGGCGGACGGAGCGGCGGGGTCGGCGGGCGGGGTGTCAGTCGCGCCTGCGGCGGGTCCGCCGGAAGCTCAACCAGCCGAGACCGGCGATCAGGATCGCGCCGATGATCCAGCTCACCGTCTTCTGGCCCTTCCCGCGGATGACCACCGGGGCGGCCCCGGGGCTGCTGCTCGCGGCGGCGGCGGTGCCGCTGCCGCTGACGACCTGGCCGCAACCGCTCTGCGGGTAGCCGGAGATGGCGCAGAGCATGCCGCTGGCGTCATAGCGCAGCGGCGGCTCGGACACCGCCAGCAGCTGCGCGGAGCTGGAGTCCGCGGCCAGCGTCACGCAGCGGACGACGGTGGCGGGCGGGACGGCGCCGGTACCGGCGTCGGCGGCCGTCCCGTAGTCGATCACCACCGCGACCCGCTTCTTGCCGCTGACGGCGGGCGTGTGGGCGCAGGCGGTGGCGAAGTCCGGCGCGGTGCGCGGCTTCGCGGTGTCGTCGCTGCCGCTGCTGACGCCGAAGCGCCAGCCGTCCACCGAGCCGTCGGCCGGGACGAACGTGTTCGGGTCCGACTGCTGGTACGTCCAGCCGTTGCCGGTCCCCTCCCAGAACGCCCAGTAGCGGTAGCTGGCGGCGGAGGCGGGGACCGCGGACAGCAGCAGTGCCGCCGCTGCCAGGATCACTGCCGAAAAAATCTGACGGAATGTCATGAACGCTTGCCCTTGGCCCGGTTGTAGCTGAACAGGGTCCCACCGGCGATGGCGGCGACCAGGACCGCGGCGAATATCCACCACGGCGAGAGGCCCTTGCCGCTGGACTTCGCCGCGACGTTCGCGGCGGCGGCCGGGGTGCTCGGAACGGCGGCCGGGGTGGCCGCCGGGGCGGGGCCGATCGCGATCAGCTGGGCGACCAGGTCGGTGGTGCCGAACTCGTGCGGGTTCAGGCCGGTCGCCCGGGCGTCCAGGATCAGCAGTGCCAGCGCGGAGGACAGCGGCACCCCGTTCTGGCCCTGGATCCACGCCTCGCCGTTCTCCCGCAGCCACTGCACCGCGCTCGCGGCCGGGGCGGACCAGCCGTCGTCGGCGAGCGAGAGCGCGGCCCAGGCGGTGCTGGAGTAGTCGGGGGCGGCCGAGGCGCCCGCGAGCGCCGCCGAGATGTGGGCGCCGCCGGCGGCGATCCGCTTCGCCAGGTACTGGGCGGCGGCCTGCTTGGAGTCGGAGCAGTCGGCCGAGGGGGTGGCCGCGGCGGCCCCGGTCGCCGCCGGGCCGGTCGCCCCCGGGCCGGGCAGGAACCCGCCCGCCGCGCCCAGCGCGGCCTGCGCGCTGGCGGCGTCGTTGGCGACCAGCTTGCCGCTGCCGCTCGGCTGGTAGGCGAACCCGCCCTGCTGGGCGGCCGGGGCGGAGCAGCCGAGCTGGAACGAGTCCAGGCCCTGGATGCCGCTGCGGCCGTCCTTGACCACGGTGCCCGGGTCGGTCCTGGCGGCCTCCAGCGCGGAGACGGCCAGCCCGGTGGAGTTGGCGTCGCTGGCGGTGCCCGGGTTGTAGGACCAGCCGCCGTCCCGGTTCTGGATCTTCCGGTACCAGGCCACGGCCCGGCTCACGGCGGCGTCCTGGCCGCCGACGGCGACCAGCGCCTGCACGGCCATCGAGCTGCTGTTGCTGTCCTCCTGGGAGGGCGTGCAGGGCTTGGCCGGGTCCGCCCGGTAGGACTCCCAGCCGCCGTCCGCGCACTGCTGCCCGGTCAGCCAGGAGACGGCGGAGACGGCCGGGGTCACCCCTTCGGCGCGCAGCGCCATCAGGCTCAGGCCCTGCCGGAAGACCGCGTCGTAGGTGGGGGAGGTGGCGCCGTACAGCCCGGCGGGCAGCGGGGCGGCGCTCGCGGCCGCACTCGTCGGGGCACTGGCACTGGCACTGGCACTGGCACTGGCACTGGCACTGGCACTGGCGCTGGCGGCGCCACTGGCACTGGCGCTGGGGGCGGCACTGGCGCCGGCCGTCGGTGCCGCGCCGCTCAGCGTCGCGCTCGGGAGGTCGAGGCCCATGATGCCCGGCGTCGGTGCGGCGCTTCCGGCGGCGAAGGCCGGCGCGGCGGTGGCGGTGAACACGGCGGCGGTCAGGGCGATGGCGCTGATGCGGGCGGCGCTGAGCATGGTGGGCAGTGCCTTTCGGGAGTGGTGGGCGATCCGTGGACCTCGACGGGGCCGCTCGCACCGGTTTCCCTGCCAGGACGCGATCAAGTTGTCGGGACACTGTAGCCGTCGGCCCTGAGCGGCCGTCGGCCAGCCCCGGGGTCCGGCTCCGCGGCCCGGGCCCGCCCGCCGCGGCCGCTCACAGCGCCCGGTGCAGCGCCGGGTCGGTGCCCGGGACCTCCTCGGCGAGACCGGTCCTGACCAGCCGCCGCAGGTGCGCGGCGGCCTCGGAGAGCGCCAGGTGGCGGGCCAGGAAGCCGAGCTCGGACCACGGCCGGTTCCAGTGCATGCCCTGCGCGGCCTGCCAGAGTGTCAGTGGTCCGTGCTTGAGTGCTACGTGCAGCTCGGCCAACCGGTCCGCGTGGTGGTCGAGCAGCGCCCGGACGCGCGCGGGCGCGTCGGTGAAGCGGTACTGGTGCGCGGGCAGGATCTCCTGCGGCGCGAGGGCGGCGATGCGTTCCAGCGAGTCGAGGTAGTCGCCGAGCGGATCGGTCGGCTCATCGCCCGGGTTCTCCGGGTAGAGGCTGACCACAGGGCTGATCGTGGGAAGGAGGTGGTCACCGGAGAGCAGTCGACTGGGGCGGCCCGGTTCGTCGAGATACAGGCAGACATGCCCGGGGGTGTGCCCCGGAGTCCACAGCACCCGCACGTCGCGCCCGGGGACCCCGGCCGATTCGCCGTGCGCCAGCTCGCGGTCGGGCAGCGCGTCGGCCAGGGCGACGCCGCTCCGGCGCGCGTGGGCGTCGTCGTCGGCGGCCCTGTCCGTGCCGCCGCCGGTGCCGCCGTCGCGGTCGGTGCCGCCGGCGCCGTCGCGGTCGTCCGTGGGGGAGCCGCCGAGGCCGCGCAGGGCCGCCAGGTGCTCCTCCGGCACGCCCGCGTGCCGCATCGACCGGGCCATCCGGTCGATCCAGCGTGACGCGGGAGCCCCGGCGATCGCCCGGACCACGGCCGCCTCCGCGCCGTGCATGGCGATCCAGGCGCCGGACTGCTCGCGGACGTGCGCGGACAGGCCGTGGTGGTCCGGGTGGTGGTGGGTGACCAGGATGCCGTGGACCTCGGCCAGGCCGAAACCGGCCGCCCCGAGCCCGTCCGCCAGCGCGGCGCGCCCGGTGGGGTCGTCCCAGCCGGTGTCCACCAGTACCGGGCCGCGCTCCGTCTCCAGCGCGTACACCAGCGTGTAGCGCAGCGGGTTGTCCGGGATCGGCACCGGGATGCTCCACACCCCGCCGCCGAGCCGCTGCACCGGCGGCAGCGTCCGGCCGCGCCAGGCCAGCCGGTCGGGCGCGGACTGCTCGGGGCCGGACAGCTGGGGATCGGACTGCTCGGGGCCGGGCTCCTCGGCGGGCATGCTGCCGTCCTCTCCCGCCGGGTCGGCGAGCACGAGCGAACGCCCGCCAGTACCAGGACTAGAACGCGTTCTGTTCATGATGCAACGAATCGGAACTAGTCGGGGAGCCTACTGCATGGCCGTTGCCCCCGATAACTAGAACTGGTATCAGTTCTATGGAGGGTCAATGATGACAACCCGTCAGTAGGGAGTCCGGACATGACCGGGGTAGTGGAGTACAGCGAGCTCGTCATCGGCGGGGAACTGGTCGCTCCGGCCGGGACCGAGGTCATCGAGGTGGTCTCGCCGCACACCGAGCAGGTCATCGGCCGGGTGCCGCACGCCGCCCGGGCGGACGTCGACCGCGCGGTCGCGGTCGCCCGCCGGGCCTTCGACGAGGGCCCCTGGCCCCGGCTGCCGCTGGAGGAGCGGCTGGCCGTCTGCGCCCGGATCAAGGACGGCATCGCCGCCCGCGCCGAGGAGATCGCCCGCTGCATCAGCTCGGAGAACGGCTCCCCGTACTCCTGGAGCATCCTGGCCCAGGCCTACGGTCCGATGATGATCTGGGACGCGGCCATCGCCACCGCCCGCGGCCTGGTCTTCGAGGAGCACCGGGCCGGGGTGCTCAACCCGCTGCTGGTGCGCCGCACCCCGGTCGGCGTGGTGGCCGCCGTGGTCCCGTGGAACGTTCCGCAGTTCGTCGCGGCGGCCAAGCTCGCCCCGGCGCTGATCTCCGGCTGCGCGGTGGTGCTCAAGCCCTCGCCGGAGACCCCGCTGGACGCCTACCTGCTGGCCGAGATCTGCCGTGACGCCGGGCTGCCCGAGGGCGTGCTCAGCGTCCTGCCCGCCGACCGCGAGGTCAGCGAGTACCTGGTGGGCCATCCCGGCATCGACAAGGTCTCGTTCACCGGCTCCGTCCCCGCCGGAAGGCGGGTGATGGAGGTCGCCTCGCGCAACCTCACCCGGGTCACCCTGGAACTCGGCGGCAAGTCCGCCGCGATCGTGCTGCCCGACGCCGACCTGGACGCCGCCGTGCCCGGCCTGATCGGCTCCGCCTTCATGAACAACGGCCAGGCCTGCGTGGCGCAGACCCGGATCCTCACCGCCCGCGGCCGCTACCAGGAGACCGCCGAGCGGCTGGTCGCCGCGATCGGCGGGCTGGTCACCGGCGACCCGCTGGACCCGGCCACCACCGTCGGCCCGCTGGTGGCCCGCCGCCAGCGGCAGCGCAGCCTCGACTACATCCGGATCGGCCAGGAGGAGGGCGCCAAGGTCCTCGCCGGTGGCGGCGCCCCCGCCGACCAGCCCACCGGCTGGTACGTCGAGCCGACGCTGCTGGGCGAGGTCGACAACCGGATGCGGGTCGCCCGCGAGGAGATCTTCGGTCCGGTGATCTGCCTGATCGGCTACGAGGACGAGGCGGACGCGGTGCGGATGGCCAACGACTCCGACTACGGCCTGTCCGGCAGCGTCTGGTGCGGCGACGTCGGGCACGGCATCGAGGTCGCCCGCCGGGTGCGCACCGGCACCTACTCGGTGAACACCTTCGGGCTGGACTTCAACGGGCCCTTCGGCGGCTTCAAGAACTCCGGCATCGGCCGCGAGTTCGGCCCGGAGGCGTTCGCGGGCTTCCTGGAGTACCAGACCGTCTGCCTCCCGCAGGGCTACCAGCCGCCGACGGCGGGCGGCGAGGCCTGATGGGCGACCGGTGGCGGGTGGAGGTGGACCGGTCGCTGTGCATCGGCTCGGGGCTGTGCGCCGCCGCCGCGCCGGACGGCTTCCTGCTGGACGCGGCCCGGCAGTCGCACCCGGCCCGGGCGGAGGCGGACGCCTCCGAGGCGCTGCTGGCCGCGGCCGAGGGCTGCCCGGTCGAGGCGATCACGCTGCTGCTGTCCGGCACCGGCGAACCGGTCTTCCCGCCCGAGGAGTGAGCCCCGCGGTCGGCACCGGTCGGGCCTACTCGCCGAGCAGGCGGCAGGCGGTCTCCAGGTCGATCCGGACCTGGGCGATCGACGCCCGCCCGGAGAGCCAGCTGACCAGCGCCGAGTGCCAGGTGTGCTCGATCACCCGAACGGCCGCCAGCTGGTCGCGACTCGGCGGCAGGTCGGCGCCCATGGCGTCCACGATCAGCGCCGTGGTCAGCCGGGTGACCTGGTCCACCTCGGCGCTGACCGAGCGGTCGGCGAAGGTCAGCGCCCTGACCATGGCCTCCGCCAGCTGCGGCTCGCGCTGCAGGCCGCGGAAGGTGCGCATCAGCGTCTCGGTCACCCGGGCCCCGGGTGTGTCGCCGACCGGCGGATGCTTGCGCACCGCGTCCTGGGTCAGCTGGAGCTGGTCCTGCATGGTCGCCACCAGCAGGTGCACCTTTGACGGAAAGTAGCGGTACAACGTGCCCAGGGCCACCCCGGAGCTCTCGGCGACCTCGCGCATCTGCACCGCGTCGAAGCCGCCGCGCGAGGCGAGCTGGGCCGCCGCGTGCAGGATCCGGCGGCGGCGGGCCTCCTGCCGCTCCGTCAGCGGCGGTGTGGAGGGCCTGGGGTTGGTGGTCACGTGCGGTCCCCCCGTCTGCTGGCGCCCCGGGGCTGCCGGCACCCCGGGTCGGTCGGCGCCCCGGAATGCACGGGCGGCCGGAGTCCTCGGCCGTCCGGCGTCGCCCATGATGGCGCAGAGCGGCAGGGTGGCGCGAATCACCCGCCCTGCCCCCGAGAGCACCACTACGGGCCGGTAACCTCAAGGTCTTCAACTGCTCCATCATTGGAACGTGTTCTAGATTACCCTGACGAGGACGGCTGTCGGGAGTACCCGGAGCTGGTGGCGCGGACAACACGACGGTACTGACTGATCAGCGGTTTTTGCAGGTTCTCGCGGAGGAGACGACCCCAGGTGACCACTGTTGCGCGCGACCGTGTGTCGGCTGACCGGCCGCTGCGGATCGCCCTGCTCTCCTACAAGGGCAACCCGTTCTGCGGTGGCCAGGGCGTCTACGTCCGCCACCTGTCGCGTGAGCTGGCCAGACTGGGGCACGACGTCGACGTGCTCGGCGGGCAGCCCTACCCGGTGCTGGACGCCGCCGAGCCCGGCTCCACCGGACGCCTCGGCTTCACCGAGATCGCCAGCCTGGACCTCTACCGCGAGCCGGACCCGTTCCGGAACCCGGGACTGTCGGAGTACCGGGGCCCGGTCGACCTGCTGGAGTACGCGGTCATGCGCACCGGCGGCTTCCCCGAGCCGCTGACCTTCAGCCTCCGCGCCCGCCGCCACCTGGCCCTGCACCGGGGCCGGTACGACGTCGTCCACGACAACCAGACCCTCGGCTACGGCCTGCTCGGCCTGGACCGGATCGGCTTCCCGCTGGTCACCACCGTGCACCACCCGGTCACCGTCGACCGCGAGCTGGACCTGGCCGCCGCCGGAAGCCTGCTGCGGCAGCTGTCGGTCCGCCGCTGGTACGGCTTCACCCGGATGCAGCGGCGGGTCGCCCGGCGGCTCGACTCGGTGCTCACCGTCTCGCAGAGCTCCAGCCGCGAGATCAGCCTGCACCTCGGCGTGCACCCGGAGCGGGTGCACGTGGTGCCGATCGGCGCGGACGTCCGGCTCTGGTCGCCGGACCCCTCGGTCGCCGAGGTCCCCGGGCGGATCGTCACCACCTCCAGCGCGGACGTCCCGCTGAAGGGCCTGGTGCACCTGGTCGAGGCGCTGGCCAAGGTGCGCACCGAGCGCGACGCGCACCTGGTCGTGGTCGGCGGACGGCGTGACGACGGGCCGGTCGCGGAAACGATCCGGCGGCTGGGCCTGGAGGACGCGGTCGAGTTCCGCGGCGGCATCGACGACGCGGCCTTCGTGGACCTGGTCCGCAGCGCCCAGGTCGCCTGCGTCCCCTCCCTCTACGAGGGCTTCTCGCTGCCCGCGGCGGAGGCCATGGCCACCGGCACCCCGCTGGTGGCCACCACCGGCGGCGCCATCCCCGAGGTCGCCGGACCCGACGGTGAGACCTGCCTGGCGGTACCCCCGGCCGACCCGGGCGCGCTCGCCGCCGCGCTCGGCCGACTGCTCGACGACGAGGGCCTGCGCCGCCGTATCGGCGCCGCCGGACGCGAGCGGGTACTGGCCCGGTTCACCTGGGAGCGGGCCGCCGAGCTCACCGTGGAGCGCTACCGCGAGGCCATCGCCACCGGCATCGGGCAGCGCGCCCGCGCGGGCGACGGCTGGCGCTACGTGTAACCGGCGCCGCGCCGGTCCGCCGCCGGTCCCGCCCCTCTGGTCCCGCCCCTCTGGTCCCCGTCCTTCTGGTCCCCGTCCTTCTGGTCCCCGTCCTTCTGGTCATTGTCCGACCCTCACCGCTGCCTCCCCGGACACAGTGAATGGAGCCCCCCGACCGTGCTGACCGTCGACTTCTCACGATTCCCGATCGCCCCCGGCGACCGGGTGCTGGACCTGGGCTGCGGCGGCGGCCGACACGCCTTCGAGGTGTACCGGCGTGGCGGCCGGGTCGTCGCCCTGGACCGCAACGCCGAGGAGATCCGCGAGGTCCGGCGCTGGTTCGCGGCCATGGAGCAGGAGGGCGAGGCCCCGGCCGGGGCGTCCGCGATCGCCATGGAGGGCGACGCGCTGGCGCTGCCCTTCCCCGACGACACCTTCGACAAGGTGATCATCTCCGAGGTGATGGAGCACATCCCGGACGACAAGGGCGTGCTGGCGGAGATGGTCCGGGTGCTCAAGCCCGGCGGCTCGATCGCGGTCACCGTCCCCCGCTGGCTGCCGGAGAAGATCTGCTGGGCGCTGTCCGACGCGTACCACGAGGTCGAGGGCGGTCACATCCGCATCTACAAGGGCGACGAACTGGTCGAGAAGATGCGCGGCGCCGGGCTCACCCCCTACGGGCAGCACCACGCGCACGCGCTGCACGCCCCGTACTGGTGGATCAAGTGCGCCCTGGGCGTCGACAACGACCAGGCGCTGCCGGTCAAGGCCTACCACCAGCTGCTGGTCTGGGACATCGTCGGGACCCCGGTGATCAGCCGGATCACCCGCGCCGCCGAGGCCGCGCTCAACCCGGTCATCGGCAAGAGCTTCGTGGCCTACGCCACCAAGCCGCAGCACCCCTCCGTCGGCGTCGCGCAGGGGCTCGGGTGACGGCGGGCACGGGCCCGGTAGCCGTCCCGGAGGTCCTGGTCCTGCCCGGCGTGCTCGACGCCGGGCAGGCCGCCGCGACCGTCCGCAGCATCCTCGCGGACCAGCGCCCGGACGGGGCCATCCCCTGGTTCCAGGGCGGCCACCTCGACCCCTGGGACCACACCGAGGCCGCCATGGCGCTGGACGTGGCCGGTGAGCACGCCGCCGCCGAGGCCGCCTACCGTTGGCTGATGCGGCATCAGAACCCGGACGGCTCCTGGTACTCCGCCTACACCGACGGCGCGGTGACCGACCGCAACCGGGAATCCAACTTCTGCGCCTACATCGCGGTCGGGGCCTGGCACCACCACCTCACCACCGGCGACGACGCCTTCCTGGAAGAGCTGTGGCCCACCGTCGCCCGGGCCATCGGCTTCGTGGTCGGCCTGCAACGCGCCGACGGCAGCGTCTCTTGGCGGCGCGACGAGGACGGCAACGCGCCGGACGAGGCGCTGCTCACCGGCAGCTCCAGCGTCCACCACGCGCTGCGGTGCGCCCTCGCCATCGCCGACTACCTCGAAGAGCCGCAGCCGGACTGGGAGTTGGCGGCCGGTCGGCTCGCCCACGCGATCAGCGGGCACCCCGAGCTGTTCCTCGACAAGGACCGCTACTCGATGGACTGGTACTACCCGGTCCTCGGCACCGCGCTGCGCGGCGCCGCCGCCAAGGAGCGGATCGACCGCGACTGGGACCGCTTCGTGGTGCCCGGCCTGGGCGTGCGCTGCGTCGCCGACCGGCCCTGGGTCACCGGTGGCGAGAGCGCCGAACTCGCCCTGGCCCTGTGGGCGGTGGGCGAGTCCGACCGCGCGGTGGAGATCCTGCGCGCCATCCAGCACCTGCGCCACGCGGACGGCGGCTACTGGACCGGGTACGTGTTCGAGGACGACGCGGTCTGGCCCGAGGAACGCACCACCTGGACGGCGGGCGCGCTGCTGCTCGCGGTGGCCGCGCTCGGCGGGGACGAGGCCACCACCACCGTCTTCGGTGGTGACAGCCTCCCGCCGGGACTGACCGTCGACTGCTGCTCCTAGTCAACTCCCAGGTTCAGCAGCGATGGTGACGCCTGGTCAGCTGACTCGACGGGCTCCCTGGTGGAGCGCGTTGCCGACCAGTGCGTAGACCACGGCCGGCAGGCCGAAGGCCAGCAGGGTGCGCACCTTGTCGTTGTGAACACCGTTGAAGAGGTTCTTCGACCAGGTCGCGAGCCAGTCCGACGCCTGCTGGATCCAGTGGACGAAGGAGTTGCCGGTACTCGTGTCGAAGAGGTACAGCACGATCCAGACGATCAGGATCAGTGCTGCCAGGTTGGCCACGATGGCGATCAAGCGGGTTATTCCACTCATGCGGCACGCCTGCCCGGTTCCGGCCCCTGGAAACTGGCCGGTGCGGTGGCGGCGGGCGCCGGTGCGGACGCTCAGAGCACCAGTTCGGCCAGGGTCCGCAGGGTCAGCGGGTCGCGGGCGGTGACCAGCAGGTCGGTCACCGGCCCGGCCCGCCACGCCGTCAACCGTTCGGCGATCCGCTCGCGCGGGCCGACCAGTGAGATCTCGTCGGCGAAGGCGAGCGGGACGGCGGCGACCGCCTCCGCCCGGCGTCCGGCCAGGAACAGCTCCTGGATCCGGCTGGCCTCGGCCTGGTAGCCCATCCGGGCCATCAGGTCCGCGTGGAAGTTGCGTCCCCGGCTGCCCATGCCGCCGATGTAGAAGCCCAGCATGGCCTGGATCGGCGCCAGTCCGGCGGTGACGTCCGCGCAGACCCGGGCCTGGACCAGCGGGGCCACCACGAAGCCGGGGCGGGCCCCGGCCGTCGCCCCGGTGAAGGGGGCGAAGGGGGAGTAGTAGAGCGGTAGCCAGCCGTCGGCGATGCGCGCGGTCTGCGCGACGTTCCTGGGGCCCTCGGCCCCGAGCAGGATCGGCACGTCCGCCCGCAGCGGGTGCAGGATCGGCTTCAGCGGTCGGCCGAGCCCGGTGGCGTCCGGGCCGTGGTACGGCAGCGGATGGTAACTCCCGTCCAGGGCCACCGGTTTCTCCCGGCGCAGCACCTGGCGGACGATGTCGACGTACTCGCGGACGGAGGTGAGCGGGGAGCGCGGGAAGGGCCTGCCGTACCAGCCCTCGACGACCTGCGGCCCGGACAGGCCGAGGCCGAGCATGAACCTGCCGCCGGACAGGTGGTCCAGGGTCATCGCGTGCATCGCGGTCGCGGTCGGCGTCCTGGCCGCCATCTGGGCGACGGCGGTGCCCAGCCGGATCCGGCTGGTGTGCGCGGCGATCCAGGTGAGCGGGGTGAACGCGTCGGAGCCCCAGGCCTCGGCGGTCCACACCGAGTCGTAGCCGAGGCGTTCGGCCTCCTGCGCGAGTTCCACGAATCCGGTGGCGGGGGCCGCGCCCCAGTAGCCGAGTGCCAGACCGAGCCGCATGCCGGGAACCCCCTGTATCTGATGCTCCGTCAGATCCCTGGGGGTGAGAGTAGGCCGTCCGCCGTGGCTCCGCAACGGACCGCGGGCCGGGACGGTTGCTCACCGTCCCGGCCCGCGGCCGAGGTTGTGCGTGCCGCCGGGTCGCCGACCCGGTCAGCCGCGCTGGATGCCCGTGGTGTCGTGCAGCAGCCCGCGCTTGCCCTCCTGGGTCTGCGTGAGCAGCGCGTCGCCGGACTGCGCGATCGCCAGGTACCAGGTGCCCGGGACCAGTTCGCCGACCGGGGCTCCGGCGCCGTGCTCGGGGGCGAGCGTGCGGACGGCCGGGACCGCGAACCAGAACGGCGCGAACGAGGGCGCGGGCTCCGGCGTGGCGACCGGCGCGGGCTCCGCGGCCGGCTCGACCGCCTCGGCGGCGGGCTCGGGCGCGGGCTCGGGCTCGGGGGCTGACGCGGCCTCGGGCTGGACCGCCTTCAGTATGGCCGTGGCCCGGTCACGCTGCGGCGGAGCGGCGTCCTCCGGAGCGGGAGCGGGAGCGGGAGCGGGAGCGGGAGCGGGAGCGGGCGTGGGCGCCGGGGTCGGGGTCGGGGTCGGCGCGGGCGCGGCGAGCGGGGCGCCGTAGCCCTGGCTGGGCTGGTCCGGCTGCTGTAGCCCCTGCTGCGGGTAGCCGTACCCGTGCGGCTGCTGCTGCCCCTCCGGCTGCCCGGTCTGCGCCGGCTGCTGCGGGTAGCCGTAGCCGCCCTGCTGCGGTCCGCTGAACGGCTGGCCGGGGTGGCCCTGCTGCACCGGCTGGCCGTGGTAGAGCCCGCCGGGCTGCCCCTGCGGGTAGCCGCCCTGCACCGGCGCCGCGGCCGGCAGCAGCGGCGCGGCCAGCGCCGGCACCATCGGGCCCGCCAGCGCCGCACCGGCCGCGATCAGCGTCCCCAGGAAGCCCAGATAGGCACCCGCGCCGATGCTCACGTCGCTGCCGCCGCCGAACAGCGACCACAGGGCGGACCAGAACGCGGCGACGGTGAGCACCGCACCCCAGTTGCCGAGCGAGATCCCGGCCGGGCCGGGGGCGTTGGTCGGCCGCAGGTGCGCGAGGACGACCAGCAGCGCACCTATGATCCCGAGCAGGAACACCGAGGGCAGCAGCGGGAAGCTGCCGGTGTCCCAGGCGCTGGTCGAGCAACTGATCCCGGCCTGCGCGCAGATCGCCGAGTTCAGCGTGAAGAACGGCAGGAACGAGGAGATCAGCAGGAGGAGAGCCGCGAACGCGAGCGCGGCGTCCCCCCTGGTGACGGTTCGGAGGTTCACCGAGTCGAGCCCTCTCTGAGTGATGATGGTCGGACCGGCCATAGCGTACGGGGTGAGCGCTGCGGATGTGGTCAGCTGGGGAAGCGTGTCAATTCTGGTGCAGCAGGAAGGCGCGGAGACCTGAGGCGATTCCCTGGGCGGCCAGTTGCCGCCACGCGGCCGAGGTCATCCGGCCCGCGTCGGTGGCGTTGCGCATGTTCCCGCACTCGATGAACACCTTCGGTACCGTCGACAGGTTGAGTCCGCCCAGGTCACTGCGGACGTCCAGGCCGGTGCCCTGGTTGACGTAGCTGGCGAAGGGTTCGCCGGTGGCCGTGTGGAAGGCCGACCGCAGGTCCAGGCCGAGGGTCCGGGAGGGCCCGACGATCGGCCGGGTGTCGGCGCCGCCCCCGACCACCACGGCGGGCAGGATCACATGGAAGCCGTGGTCGTCCGCCCCCGCGCCGTCGCCGTGGATGGACAGCGCCGCGTCCGCGTGGGCCGCGTTGCCGATCTCCGCGCGCTGGGTGACGCACGGCCCCCACGGCAGGTTGCCGTCCTGGGTGAACACCACTGTGGCGCCCTCGGCCTGGAGCACGGTCCGCACCCGGCGGGCCACGTCCAGGGTGAAGTCGGCCTCCGGGTAGCCCGCGTCGGTCTCGGTCCCGGTGGTGTCGCAGGCCTTGCTGCCGTTGCCGACCTGCACCAGCGCGTTGACCTGGTCCGGGTGGAGGTAGTTGTCCGGGTTGTGGCCGGGGTCGATCACCACGACCTTCCCGGTCAGCGGCAGCGCGGCGGCCTTCGGCGCGGCGGCGGGCGCGCTGCCGCCGGGCGCGGCGGCACTGGCGGAGGTACCGGCGGCAGTACCGGCGGCGGGGCTCGCGGCGGTACTGGCGGCGCTGCTCGCGGCGCTGCTCGCGGTGGGCCGGGGCGACGCGGTGCGTCCGTCCGGGGCGGCGGCCGTGACCGGGTGGCTCCGCCCGTCGGCGGCGAGCGCGTGCCAGCCCAGCCAACCGGCGAAGCAGAGCGGGACCAGCGCGGCCAGGACGATCACCAGCGTCAGCGCCCGGGCGCCCCGGGCGGGGGAGCCGCCGGGCGGGTCGTACCGGTCCAGGGGGTGGTCAGATGGCATCCGCGGTCCTCGTGGGCAGGCCGTACTGCATGGCGATGGGCGTCCACACGTCTATGAACGCGTTCTTGTCCGTGGTCGCGAGCCCGCTCTGGGTTTCGGCATCGGCGTAGTCCGAGTCCTGCGGCGCGCTGTCGGCGGTGCAGCCGCCCTTGGCCATCGCCCCGGCCCAGCGGGCGTAGTCGGTGTCGGCGGTGGCCGACTCCGACCAGGCCCTGCCGAGCACCTGCACCGCCGGCGCGCCGCCCGCCACCTGGCTCACGTCGAGCGCGGCCAGCCGGGTCACCATCGCCCGGCGGGCGGCGGCGGCCTGGGTCAGCGCGGCCTGGGCGGCGGTCACCGAGGCCGAGTTCTGGCACTGGGACACCTGCGCCACCGCGTCCGTCATCTGCTGACCGGCGGACGAGCTCAACCCGAGCAGCTGGTCCACGGCGGTGGCCTCGGCCCGGCCGTCACCGCCGTCACCGCCGCCGCCGGGCGCGCTGGCGCTCGGGTTGCCGCTCGGCGGGGTACCGGGGCCGGTGGACGCGGTCGAGGTGGCCCCGGCGGTCGCGGGCGGGGCGGTCGCTCCGGCGCCCGGGGCGGTCACCGAGGGCGCCGGGGCGAGGGCGCCGGGCTGCTTCGCCGGACCGCCCCCGAGGCCGCGTACCGCGAACCCGCCGACCAGCGCCACGACCACCACCCCGGCCAGCAGCAGCAGCGCCGGGCGCAGCCGCCGCCGGTCGTCCGCCGCCGGGGGCTCCGCCGCGACCGGCGGCCGCGGCTCGGCGTCGCCCGGCTGCCCGGGCGCGGGGCGCGGGTGGCGGGGCCGGACGTAGCCGGGTGGCCGCGTCTGCCCGGACGTCGGCCGGTAGGTCTGCTCCGGGGACGGCGCGCCGTCCCCGGGGGCCGCCGTGGGGTGGGGGCGCGCCAGTGTCGGCTCGGGTTCCTCCGCCTGCCCCGGCACCCGGGGCAGCGGCGCCGTCGCCGCCCCGCGCCCGGCGGGCCCGGACGGCCCCCGCGCCGGATCCGGGACGTCGGCCCGCGCGGTCGTACCGCGGCGGACCCAGCCGCCCGCGCCGCCGCGCGCGGTGGGATCCCACACCGCCGGTGTGCTGTCGTCCGTGTCGGACACGGCTGGCCCTCCCCGCCCATCACCTGGCTGTTTCGGCCACCGTACCGAACCGGGCCCGCCCGGGGCCGCACGTCGATCCGGGCCGCTGACCCGCGGCCGCGTTCAGCCCCGGCGCAGTACCCGCAGCGACCCGTGCGCCGACACCTCGGCGAACCCCTCCGCCAGCGCCCGCAGGTAGATCCGGTACGGCGCCTGGCCGCCGTCCGCCGGATCC
Organism: Streptacidiphilus sp. P02-A3a; assembly: GCF_014084105.1. Taxonomy (GTDB): domain Bacteria; phylum Actinomycetota; class Actinomycetes; order Streptomycetales; family Streptomycetaceae; genus Streptacidiphilus. Next base: position 1,965,602 of record NZ_CP048289.1, read on the forward strand.
GGGAAGACGTCGTGGATGACCAGCAGCCCGTCGGCGGCCAGATGCGGCACCCAGCTCTCGTAGTCCGCGGTGGCGTGCTCGTCGGTGTGCCCGCCGTCCACGAACACCAGTCCGAGCGGCGCCCCCCACACCGCCGCGACCTGCGGCGACCGGCCGACCAGGGCGACCACGTACGGCTCAAGTCCGGCCGCGTACAGGGTCCGCCGGAACCGGGGCAGGGTGTCCATCCGGCCGACCTCCGGGTCGACCAGCGAGGCGTCGTGGTACTCCCAGCCGGGCTGCTGCTCCTCCGAGCCGCGGTGGTGATCGACCGTCAGCGCCAGCGTCCCGGCCTGCCGGGCCGCGTCCGCGAGCAGGATGGTCGAGCGTCCGCAGTAGCTGCCGACCTCCAGCAGCGGCAGGTTGGTGTCCCGCGCCGCCCCGACCGCCGCCGCGTACAGGGCCAGCCCCTCGTCGACGGGCATGAAGCCGGTCGCGGCCTCGAACGCCGCCAGTACCTCGGCCGCCGGGGCAGCCGCCGTCCGCTCCGTCTCCGTCATCCGCTGCTCTCCCTGCTCGCCGACGGCTCCGCGCCGGTCCCCGCGTCTGTCGGTCTGGACCCTACTCGACGGTACGGGTGGTGGCACCAGCAGCGCCCGTTCGCGCATGCGCGGGTGTATATGACAATGAGTCCGTTTATATCGGCTGAATTCCATTCGAAGTCCGCGGTGGTCCGCGATGGTCCGCGGTAATCCTGAGACGAGCGCGTGACAATCCGCCAACGGTAATGTGACTCTTCGTCGCTAGGCTCCTGAACAGGAGACATCGCCCGATCTGATCGGTCGGTGGCAAAACAAGGAGCCCACGATTACCCGTATACGCACGGCCACTCTCGTTCTCGCCTGCAGCGTCGCCATGGTCGGCGGTGTCGCCGCCTGTGGCGCGGTGAAGCAGCTCACCACGGCGGAGAAGGTCAGCACGGCCTTCGACAAGCTCGGCGACAGCGACTCCCTCTCCGTCTCCTTCTCCCTGGACGCCACCGCCGCCCAACTGGTCTCGTTGGACCAGGGCACCTCCGACGCGATGAAGATGGTGGACGCCAAGAACGTCGCCGGACTCGGCGCGACGCTCACCCTGAGCGCCGACAAGCCGCTGAGCCAGGCGCTCAAGTCCGTCAGGACCACCGGCGGCGAGATCGACCCGACCACGGACCCCTCGCTCGGCGTCGACCTCGAAGTCCACGCCGGGGGCCAGAAGTCGCTGTTCGAGGTGCGCATGGTCGGCGGCCTCGAATACCTGCGGGTCGACCTGGACAACCTGATGGCGCTCAGCGACGACGCCAGTACCAACCAGGACATCGCCGGGATGCAGGCCGGGCTCGGTCAGATGCCGCCGCAGTACGCCCCGCTCAAGGACCTGTTCGAGGGCAAGTGGGTGTCGCTCGACCCCAAGCAGCTCGCCCAGGTCGCCAAGGGCCTGGGTGGCGACTCGGCCGCCGCCGGTGCCTCCGGGCTGCCGACCTCGATTCCCAGCATCAGCACGGGCACCAGGAACAACCTGGTCTCGGCGCTCACCGGGCTGTTCGAGCAGGACCTGACGCTGTCGGACCAGGGCACCGTCGACGGCCAGGACCACATCGTGGTCCAGGGCTCCGAGGCGAAGCTGGCGGCGGGCGTCCAGCAGGCCTTCGAGCCGGTCGCCAAGGCGATCCCGGGCCTGGCCAGTGCCTACCCGACGGCCGCGCCCACCGGGGTGCCGGACAAGAACGTCTCGGCCGACCTCTACGTCGGCAAGGACGGCTCGCTGTCCAAGGTCTCCTTCGACTTCTGGCAGCTCAACCCGCACGGCAAGGCCGGTGAGCACCTGCCGCTGTCGCTGGGCTTCAACGACCAGGCCGCCGCGCCGACCGCCCCCACCGGCGCGGTCCCGATCCCGGCCGCCCTGATCCAGAGCCTGGCCCAGAGCATGGCCGCCAACACCGGCGACACCACCAGCGGCGTCGGCTCCTCCCTCACCAGCTGACCCGCGCGGGCCCGGACCAGGGGTGGTCCGGGCCCGCCGGGCGTCAGCCGGTGACGCTGGTCGCGCCGGTCTCCAGGTGGCCGGTGAAGCGGCGGGACCAGGCGGGGTCGAGGTTGTTGGTGACGGTGAAGTCGTACCAGCCGTTGTCATAGGCGACGGCGTTGAAGTAGTCGCTGGTGCTGCCCCCGGCCGGGACGGTGTAGGTCCAGGGGCCGTCGCCGCGGTAGTTGGTGGAGGTGATGGTGAAGACCGCGGTCTTGCCGGAGGCGGCGGCGTTGGTCATGGTGAACCAGACCGCGAGGTCGCCGGTGCTGGAGCTGACCGCGTAGGAGCTGGTGGTCTCCAGGTTCTTGCCGATGGTGGTGGCGTTGCCGGCGAAGTGCCGCAGGAAGCGGTTGGGGCCGATCATGGTGAAGTCGTAGGCGCCGTTCCCGTACCCGGAGCCGATGTTGTAGTAGTCCCCGGCGGTGCCGTTGGTCTGGGTGGCGGCGTTGTACGCGGGGACGGTGTACTGCCAGGGGCCGCCGCTGCGGTTGGCGTTGGCGTAGACGGCGAAGTGGGCGGCGCTGGTGGCGACCGCGCCCTCGTTGGACATCTTCAGCCACAGCAGGATCTTGTTGTTCGCGTCGAACTCGAAGTGGTCCACCGAGCCGTTGGGCTGGTACGGCAGGGCGCGGGCGGAGCGGGTGCCGCTCTCCTGCGCGGGCAGCGCGTTGGTCTCCGGGGCCGGGTTGGGCAGCGGGTCGCAGGAGGTCTGGGCCAGCACGATGCCGGTGCTCGGCAGCGTCGGCAGGCCGTAGACCGGGGCGGCGAAGTCGAAGGCGCCGGTGAGGTCGCCGCAGACCTGGCGCCGCCAGGCGCTGATGTTGGGGCAGTTGGCGGGGGTGCCCAGGGCGCTGGTCCAGCTCTCCAGGAAGCGGATCACCGAGGTGTGGTCGTAGACCTGGGAGTCCACCCAACCGCCGCGCGACCAGGGCGAGACGACCAGCATGGGCACGCGGAAGCCGAGGCCGATGTTCTCGCCGGAGTAGAACTCGCCGGTGGTGCCCGAGGGCGCGGCGGGCGGCGGCACGTGGTCGAAGAAGCCGTCGTTCTCGTCGTAGTTGAGGAACAGCACGGTGGAGTCGAGCACGGCGCTGTCGGACGCCAGGGCCTGGAGCACCAGGTCGATGAAGTAGGCGCCGTTGCCGGGAGGGGCGTCCGGGTGCTCGCTGGTGTTCTGGTTGGCCACCACCCAGGAGACCTGCGGCAACGTGCCCGCCTTGGCGTCGGCGGCGATGGCGTTGGCGATGTCGACGGGGGTGTTGCCGGTGGACGGGACCGACGCCATGCCCCGCTGGTACAACGTGCTGCTGGTGGACGCGTTGGCGAACTGATTGAAGTAGGCCAGTGCGTTGTCGCCGAAGTTGTCGGAGGCGTTCTGGTAGACCTTCCAACTGACCCCGGCGTTCTGCAAGGTCTCGGCGTAGGTCTGCCAGCTCAGGCCGGACTCGGAGCCGCCGTCGTAGGCCGGGCCGCCCGCGGCGCCCGCCGGGTCGATCTCGCCGGACCACAGGTAGGTGCGGTTCGGGCCGGTCGCGGACAGGATCGAGCAGTGGTACGCGTCGCAGACGGTGTAGGCATCGGCCAGGGCGTAGTGGAACGGGATGTCGGAGCGGCTGAGGTAGCCCATGGTGCGCACCGAGCCCTTGGCGGAGACCCAGTCGTCCATCTTGCCGCTGTCCCAGGCCTCGTGCTGGGTGGACCAGCCGTGGTCCAGGGAGCCGTCGCACTGGGCGAGGGTCTCCGGAGCCTGGCTGTCGGCGCTCGCGGTGTCGCTCAGCTGCCAGGGGTACTGCCGTCCGGAGCCGTTGGGCTGGTTGAAGACCGAGTAGCCGCCCGCGATGGCGATGGCCGAGCGGTCGGAGAAGCCGCGTACGCCCTGCAGACTGCCGAAGTAGTGGTCGAAGCTCCGGTTCTCCTGCATCAGCACCACCACGTGCTTGACGTCGGTGATCCTGCCGGTGGTGTTCGCCGCCGCGGCGGCGCGGGGCTCGCTTCCGGGCAGGACCTCAAGACCGATGGCCGCGCTCAGGGCGGCAGCGGAACCGAGGAAGGTACGGCGTGAGAGGGGTGACACGCGGTCTCCAGGTGTGGGGCGGGCAGGCTTGAGCGGCCCGTGGCAACCAGGTGGTTACGGGCGAGAAGCACGGTGTGCCATGCCGGAAACTGTGGCGTATGCATGGCGTGAACGGAACAAGTCCGCCCGGTGCCGACGTGTGAATATTCGGTGGCGGCTTTCGGACGCCGTGCGTGGCGGCGAGCGCGCCGCGCGGTCCGCCGGTCCCGGATCGGCGCGGAGCGGCTAATCTGATGGTACGTCAGATTCGACACGCATTCGTCTCGGCAGGGGAGTTGGCGATGGACCGCAAAGTCTGTGTGATCGGCGTCGGCATGACGAACTTCGAGAAGCCGGAGAGCCGCGACTGGCAGTACTGGGACATGGCGCGGGAGGCGGGTGAGGCGGCGCTGGCCGACGCCGGGATCGGCTACGGGCAGGTCGAACAGGCCGCCGTCGGCTTCTGTCAGCAGCAGTCCACGGCCGGGCAACGGGCGGTCTACGAGCTGGGGTTGACCGGGATCCCGGTCTACAACGTGAACAACAACTGCGCCACCGGGGCGACCACGCTGCTGATGGCCCGTCAGTTCGTGGCCGGGGGACAGAGCGACTGCGTACTGGCGCTGGGCTTCGAGCGGATGAGCCGGGGCGCGCTCGGCGCGGGCCGGGGCGCGGGCGACTTCGCCGCCAGCCCGGTGGCCCGGCACTACGGCGTGATGGCCGCCCGGCACGGTTTCGCGGCGACGCCGCCCACCGCGCAGATCTTCGGCAACGCCGCCCGCGAGCACATGGACCGCTACGGCACCACCGCCGAGCAGCTGGCGCTGGTCGGCGTGAAGAACCACCGCCACTCGACCGCCAACCCGCGCGCCCAGTTCCGCGAGGCCTACACGTTGGAGCAGGTGCTGGCGGCGCGGACCATCCACGCGCCGCTCACCAGACTCCAGTGCTCGCCGACCTCCGACGGTGCGGCGGCGGTACTGGTCGCCAGTGAGCGCTTCGTCCGCGAGCACCGGCTGGAGCGGCGGGCGGTGGAGGTCATCGGCCAGGCGATGGCGACCGACACCGAGGAGAGCTTCGCGTCGGGCTCGTCCATCGACGTGGTCGGCAGGCCCGTCAGCCGGGCCGCCGCCCGGGCCGTGTACCAGCAGTCCGGCCTCGGTATCGAGGATGTGGACGTGATCGAGCTGCACGACTGCTTCTCGATCAACGAACTGCTCAGCTACGAGGCGCTGGGCATGTGCGCGGACGGCGAGAGCGGCAAGCTGGTCGCCGAGGGCGCGACCGGCTACGGCGGGCGGTGGGTGGTGAACCCGTCCGGCGGGCTCATCTCCAAGGGGCATCCGCTGGGCGCGACCGGGCTGGCGCAGTGCGCCGAACTGGTCTGGCAGCTGCGCGGCGAGGCGGACCGGCGGCAGGTCGCGGGCGCGCGGGTGGGGCTGGCGCACAACATCGGGCTGGGCGGCGCGGCGGTGGTGACCATGCTGCGACGGCTCTAGCCGCTCCCGGTGGCTCCCGGCCGCCTTCGATGCCGGGGGCCGCGGCGGCGACGGTCAGGGGCATGGCCAATGCGGACCCGATGCGCTATACCTGTCGAGCGGAAACTTAGAACAAGTTCTATAAATCTTTCGCGGGACCGGCCGTGCCGCTGAGCCGGGCCCGCGACGAGCGGCCCCGGCGCGGCCGACTGTGCGGACGGTCGCGCCGGGGTCCACCAGGATGGGTCCGTCCCGGTGCGCTCATGGGGGCGGGCCGGACGCACGACAAGGAGAGACCAGCGATGCCCATCGACCCCGCGGCCGCCCTCGCGGCCCCGCCCCGCGTCACCGACATCGCGTGGGAGCAGAAGGACGTCCTGCTCTACCACCTCGGCGTCGGTGCGGGCGCGCACCGCCCGGCCACCGATCCCGACGAGCTGCGCTACACCTACGAGAAGGACCTCCAGGTCCTCCCCAGCTTCGTCACCGTCGCGGGCGGCGGCCTCGCCAGGGCGGGGGTGTTCACCCTGCCCGGGCTCGACGTCAACCTGGCCCGGGTGCTGCACGGCGGGCAGCACATCGAACTGCACCGGCCGGTCCCGGTCTCCGGCCGGGGCACGCTGACCAGCAGCCTGGCCGCGCTGTACGACAAGGGCAAGGCGGCGGTACTGGTGCTGCGCAGCGAGGCGGCCGACGCCGACGGCCCGCTGTGGACCTGCGACACCGAGGTCTTCGCCCGCGGCGAGGGCGGCTTCGGCGGCGAGCGCGGCGTCAGCAGCCGGGTCGCGACGCCGGAGCGGGCGCCGGACTGGGAGCAGGAGATCCCGGTCCGGCACGACCAGGCGCTGCTCTACCGGCTGTCCGGCGACTGGAACCCGCTGCACGCGGACCCGGACTTCGCCGAGCTCGGCGGCTTCGACCGGCCGATCCTGCACGGCCTGTGCACCTACGGGACCACCCTCAAGGCCGTGGTGGACACCGTCCTCGGCGGCGACACCAGCCGCGTCCGCGGCTACCGCGCCCGCTTCGCCGGGGTGTTCTTCCCGGGGGAGACGCTGCGGGTGCGGATCTGGGACGAGGGCGGCCGACTGGTGGTCACCGCGGGCTCGGTGGAGCGGGCCGACGCGCCCGTGCTCGCCGACACCGTGGTCACCCACGAGTAGCCACACCAGCACCCCGAACCGACCGGAGATCCCATCCACCCGTACAGGGAGCCGACATGCGCGCAGCAGTTCTGCACCGGACAGGGCAGGAGAAGCTAGAGGTCCACACCGGGGTGGAGCTCCCGGACACCGGTCCCGGGCAGGTCAGGGTACGGATGCGGGCCGCCAGCCTGTGCCACTCGGACCTGTCCGCGATGAGCGGCGTGCTGCCGCAACCCGCCCCGTTCGTGCCCGGACACGAGGGCGCGGGCGAGGTCACCGAGGTCGGCGAGGGCGTGCGCGGCCTCGCCGTGGGCGACCACGTGGTGATCTGCTGGATGCCGCCCTGCGGGGTCTGCCCGAGCTGCGCGCGCGGCGCGGGCAACCTCTGCCTGGCCGGGTTCGCCAACATGGGCACGCCCAACTACCGCTTCGACGGCACCGACGTCTTCGGCTTCTCCGGCACCGGCACCTTCGCCGAGGAGAGCGTGGTCGCGGCCGGTTGCGCGGTGAAGCTGCCGGACGACGTGCCGTTCGAGATCGGCGCGCTGATCGGCTGCGGGGTCACCACCGGCGTCGGCGCGGCCATCCACACCGCCCAGGTCGAACCGGGTTCCTCGGTGGTGGTGATCGGCTGCGGCGGCGTCGGCATCGCCGCGATCCAGGGCGCGCGGGTCGCCGGCGCGGCCCAGATCGTCGCGGTCGACCCGGTCGCCTCCCGGCGCGCCTGGGCGCTGCGCTTCGGCGCGACCGAGGCGGTCGCGCCGGACGGGCTGGCCGCGGTACAGCAGCGGCTGACCGGCGGTGAGGGCTTCGACTACGCCTTCGAGGTGGTCGGCCGCTCGACGACGGTGCGCGCGGCGTACGACGCGACCCGGCGCGGCGGCGCGCTGGTGGTGGTCGGCGCGGGGGCGATGGACGACCAGGCGCAGTTCAACATGTTCGAGCTGTTCTTCAACGAGAAGCGGATCCTGCCCTCCCTGTACGGCGGCACGGACGTGCTGCGCGGCTACCGGACGATCATCGACCTGTGGCGCGCCGGACGGCTCGACCTGGCCGGGATGATCACCCACCACGTCCCGCTCGAAGCGGTCAACGACGCCATCGAGCAGATGCGCACCGGCGAGGCACTGCGCACCGTGATCGACCTCTGAAGGACCGGACCCGAGCGAGGAGACCGCCGCGATGAACACCTCACTGCAGGGCAGGACCGCCGTGGTCACCGGCGCCGGGCGCGGCCTCGGCCGGGCCGAGGCCCTGGAGTTGGCCCGGCTGGGCGCGAACGTCGTGGTCAACGACCTCGGCGCGCCCGGCCGCGACGGCAGCGGCGCGGCCAGCGCCGCACCGGCGGACGGGACCGTGGCGGCGATCCTGGCCGAGGGCGGCCGGGCGGTCGCCCACCACGGCGACGTCTCCGACCCGGACGCCGCCCGCGAGCTGGTCGAACTGGCCGTGGACCGCTACGGACAGCTCGACATCCTGGTCAACAACGCGGGCATCCTGCGGGACCGGATGGTCTTCTCCATGTCCCCGCAGGAATGGGACTCGGTGATCCGGGTCCACCTGCGCGGGCACTTCGCCACCACCCGCTTCGCCGCCGCGCACTGGCGCGACCGGGCCAAGGAGTCCGGCGCACCGGTGTACGGCCGGATCGTCAACACCTCCTCCGAGGCGTTCGTCGCGGGCTCGGCCGGGCAGCCCAACTACGCGGCGGCGAAGGGCGGAATCGTCGGCCTGACGCTGAGCTGCGCGTCCGCGCTGGCCAGGTACGGGGTCACCAGCAACGTCATCTGCCCGCGCGCCCGCACCCGGATGACCGAGGACGTGTTCACCGGCGCGCTCGGCGCGCCCGAGCAGGGGCTCGACCCGCTGGCCCCCGAGCACGTCTCGCCGCTCGTCGGCTACCTGGCCTCCCCGGCCGCGGGCCGGGTGAACGGGCAGCTGTTCGTGGTCCACGGCGGGATGGTCGCGGTGCTCGGACAGCCACCGGTGCTGGCGAAGTTCGACGCCGCGAAGGACCTGTTCACCCCGGACGAACTGGACGGGCTGCTCAGCCCCTTCTACGCGGAGCGGACCCCCGGCGACGGCTACGCCAACCTGGCGGTGCTGGGCCTGAAGCACGGGGACTAGCGAGGCGTCCGCCCGGTCCGCCCGGCGGGCTCAGGCCTGGGCGATCCTGTAGGACACCGCGAAAGCGCCGAAGCCCTGCTCCATGCCGTTGCAGGAACTGGTCCCGAAGCTCTCCCAGCCCGTGTACAGCCCCCGGGTGGATCCGTTGCCGAAGCTGGTGGAGAGCACCAGCGACCGGGTCTGGTGCGCGGCGAACGTCCCCAGGCCGAGGTCGGGGGACTGCCACTGCGGGTCGGTGCCCTTCATCGTGGGGGCGACCCAGGTGAAGTGGACGAGGTGCCACGGATCGTTGTCGAGGCGCCACCAGATGGTCGGCGGGGCGGACTTGTTCTTGCCCGCCGCGTCCACGGCGACGTCCACGAAGGTGCCGGTGCGGGTGGCCCCGTCCAGGTTGCGGACGGGGATCACCACGTCCAGCTTCTGGCCGACCCGGGTGGCGTTCTGGACGGTGCCGACCGCGCGGTCGGCCACCTGGAGGCTGCCGTCGTAGCACGCGGCCCCGGCGGTCACGGCGGTCACCGGGTGGGCGGCCTGGGCCGCCCGGGCGGTGCCGAGGCTGCCGGGAACGGCGGCCAGGACCGCGGCCGCGGCCAGGAAAGCCGTCCGGCGGATACGTGCGCTCAAGGGTGCCCCTCAGTCGTGCTGGATCCAGTCGTGCTGGATCGCGGAACCGCATCCTAAGCCGGGGCTGTGGCCAGGAGTGACGCGGGGTGGGCGGGCCCCACCCCGGCGTCAACCGAGGTGGCGGACGGTCGCCGGAGCGCCGGGTCGGTACGGGTGCCACGGCTCGGCCGTGGGCCGACCGGTGGGCCGACCGGTGGCGACGAAGCCCGCGACCGCGCGGGAGAAGCTTGCCGGCACCCTCGGCCTGTCCGAGCGCACGGTGGTACGCCGGGCGACGCCGCTGCTGCACGATGGCACGCTGCGGCCCACGGCGGTCCGCAACCCCAGCCGGGTCCCGGGAATGATCCCGATGGCACTACGGATCCGGTGCCGCCCCGACCGGATCACGGCCATCGCCGCCGGGCTCGCCCGACGACCCGACACCGTCTGGGTCGACGTGCTCGGCGGTGGCGACGAGATCAGCGCCGTGCTGTTCCTCGACAGCCCGCAGGCCCGGACCTCGCTGCTGCTGCGCGACCTCCCGGCCACCCCCGGTGTGCGGTCCTGGGACGCCTACGACCTGATGAAGGTGTTCCCGGCCGGTTTCGTCTGGAGCGCGGGGCTGCTGACCACGGACCAGTTCAACGGGCTCACGCCGAGCCTGACCGAGCCCCGGCGGACCCCGGAGCCGCATCCGCTCGACGACGCGCTCATCGACCTGCTCGCCGTGGACTCGCGCGCCGCCTTCGAGGAGCCGGCCGCCCGACTGGGCGTCTCGGCCTCGACCGTGCGCCGCCGCCTCGGCCTGCTGGTGTCCGGACACGTGGTGCGGCTGGCGGGCGAGGTCGACCCGTCGCTGCTGGGTGTCGACACCGAGGCGCTGCTGTGGATCGCCACCGTCCCCGGCAGGCTGGAGACGATCGGGCAGGAACTCAGCCGACAGCCGCGGGTACGGTTCGCCGCCGCGACGACCGGACCGGCGAACCTGCTGGTGGCGGTCGCCGCCGAGGATCTGGGCGGGCTCTACGGCTTCCTGACCGGGACGGTCGGCGCGATCGACGGCATTCGCGGTCTGGAGGTGACCCGGATCCTCAGCTCGCTCAAACGGACCGGCCGAGTCCGCCCGCCGGAGCTCAGTCCGCGGTGAGCGTGCGCCGGTGGCGGCCCTGGCCCGCCGGTTCGCGGCGGCCCTCGATATCGTCGTCGGCCACCGTGCCCCGGTGCTTGCCGGCCAGGGATCCGGACCGCTCGTTCCCCGGCGCGGTGTCCAGGCGGTTCTCAGTGATGTCGGTGAGGGCATCGGACATGAGAGTCGTCATTCTCCGTTGGTTCTGTACGTGTTCGGTTCGGTGCGTGGTTCAGTCGGTACGGGTGTCAGTCGGTACGGGTGTCAGTCAGTGCGGGTTCGGTCGGGGCGTGCGCGCGCACAGGCGTGCGGACAGGGCACATCCGCCGACCACCCACGCCACCCTACGCAACGGCAGGTGGACAACGTGTAGCGGCCGGATAACGAAGAACGCACGATCGGCACCGCCCGGGGCCGCCCCCGGTGACTGTCCGTCAGATCCGCGTCGGAGCGCGGACACCCGCTCCAAGGTGAGGCTGAATCAGGTGGCCCTCCCGGTACGCAGGAAGGTCGCCAGCAGCTCGTGCAGCACCGGACCGCACTCCTCGGACAGCACCTCGTGCCCGGCCCCGGTCGCCTCCACATAGCGGAAGTCCGCGCCCTCGACCCGGCCTATCCGCAGCAACTCCTGCCGCAGCGTGCGGGATTGACTGACCGGGACCACCTCGTCCCGGTCACCGTGGACGACCAGCAGCGGGGTGGCCAGCTGGTGGCACACCAGCAGGACGTCCCGGGGGCCGCGCCCGTCGGCGGGCTCCCGAGCACCACCCATCCGCTCGGTCAGCGAGCGGACCTCCTCGGTTGCCTCCTGGAGCAGCCGCGCACCCGACAGGAAGGGCGCGACCACCGCGCAGCGGGCCACGAGCGCCGGTGCGGTACAGGTCGCGAGCAGGGCGAGGAACGCCCCGTAACTCACCCCAAAGAGTGAAGCCGGTTCGAGCCCCAGGGCGACGCGTTGGCCGCTGACGCTCGACAGCAGTGTCAGCACGTCGTCCAGATCCGGCCCGCCCCAGGCGTCCTGGAGCGCCTGCGCGTGCTCCACGCCGTAGCCGGAGCTGCCGCGTTGGTTGGGTGCGACCACCGACAGGCCCTCGGCGGCCATCCGTTGCAGCGGCGGGTCGAACTCCATCCGCCAGGCGTCGGCCGGGCCGCCGTGCAGCGCGATCACCAGGTGCTGCGCCGACAGCCAGCTGTCGCCGCCGTACACCACGGCCTCCAACCGCCCGGCGGCCCCCAGCAGTTCGACGGTCCGCGCGGGGTGCCAGCGACCGCCCTCGCTGGGCGCGGCACTGCCGTCCAGCCGCCATCCCGGACGGACCGGGCGCAGCTCCCTGACCGTGCCGCCCTTGGGGATCCGGCGCAGCAGGCTGTTCATCCCGGCCGAGCCGCCCTGGAGCGGGGCCAGCCGCAGCGGCATGGTGGGCGCGGGTCGGGCGTCCGGCGGGTTGTCCCGCAGCCGGTCCACGTCGACGGTGGCCAACCCGGCCGGATGGTCCGGCGCGGAGTACGGCAGCCGCAGCCCCGCGGCCGACCAGTGCGCCACGCCGCCGAACCGCCCGGCCGGTATCGGCAGCGGCTCGCAGCGCCCCTCGGCGGGTCGCCACACCGCCAGGGAGGAGCCGGCCCCCCAGTCGCCCTGGAGCGCCACCCGCAGCTGGGCCGCCGGGGTCGCCGGATCGGTCGGCGGCTCGACCGCGACCGGCCGCAGGAAGCGCTGCGGCTGGTGCAGGCAGTCCGGGAAGCGCAGCGGCTGGTCACCGCCGAGCACCCCCCAGCCGAGCCGGTCCGCCCCGGCCGCGTCGCTGCGGACGATGATCAGCCCGCTGTCGGGGTCGGCCAGGACCAGCCGGTCGTTGCTGTCGGGGGCGAGTTCCAGCAGTGGGCTCATCGTCCCGGTGGCCAGGTCCAGCGCGACGGTCTTCACGATCGGGCCCCCCTGCCCGCCCTGGCGTACGTGGTCCAGCGCCAGCATCCGGCCGACCCGGTCCAGCCAGACCCCGCCCCCGGCCAGCCCGGGGAACTCCGCGACCTGCTGCGGCGCCGCGCCGTCCGCGCTGACCAGCCAGACCGAGGTGACCGGGCGCGCGTCGCTGCCGAGCGCCACCGCCACCGGTCCGCCCGGGTGGGTGCCGGGCAGCGCCAGCAGCCGCACGCCGGGCATCCGCAGGGTGCCCGCACTGCGCTCGGACACCCCCGGGCCGCCAGCGAGTGCGCCGGGGGCCTCGGCCGGTCGGCTGTGACCGGCCCGCACCACCAGCTCCTGCCGGTCCTGCTGGTGGCGGCAGATCAGTACCCGCCCGTCCCGCAGGGACACCAGCTGCGAGTGCAGGCTCTCCGGCCCCGACCCGGCGCCGAGCACCAACGGCACCGGGACCGCCTCGCCGAGCCCGCTCTCCGGATCGGACCCGGCTCCACCCTGCCCCGCCGCCGGGTGCGCGCCCGCGCCGCCCGCCGCCGCCGTCCCCGCTATGCCGCCCGCCGCCCCGCCCGCCGCCGTCCCGCCCGCTGCCGTCCCGCCCGCCGCCGCTCCGGCCGCCGAGTGTTCGCTGCCGCTGCCCAGCCACCAGCTCTCCGGGTACCAGCCGCTGTCCCCGGTCGTCGCCAGGCAGGCGGCGTGGGCGCCGTCGGCGGAGAAGGTGAAGCCGAGCCGCCGCAGCACCGGCGCGTACGCGCCACGGCTTGGCGGCAGGGCGTCCACCAGCGTCAGCGGAACTGAGGGTTCCGGTGTCAGTGGGAGAGGGGTCACAGTCATGGGGAGGCTCCACCGGGGAAGGAAGAGAGAGGCCGGGGCCGCACAGGTACTCAGCCGGGGTACGGCACCGGAAGGCGACGACACCGACGCCCCCCGCCGTAACAACAGACGCTACTTACCTCCCGCGCACCACCCGAACGGTTCGATCGCCCTTCACTCATACGGGTGAGGTGCTCAGCGCCGACCGCCGGGCGGATCAGCGCGGGAAACTTCGGTAAAGTCGACGGGTGCCGATCCTTTCCGACGTCCGCAGCCTGTTCGACGAGCTCTACCCGCCCGCCCGGGCCGAGTCCTGGGACGCGGTCGGCCTGGTCTGCGGCGATCCCGGCGCCGAGATCCGCCGGGTGCTGTTCGCGGTCGACCCGGTCCGGGCGGTCGTCGACGAGGCCCTGGCCTGGGGCGCGGACCTGCTGGTCACCCACCATCCGCTCTACCTGCGCGGGACCACCACGGTCGCCGCCGACGGCTTCAAGGGCCGCGTCGTGCACACCCTGATCAAGCACGACATCGGGCTGCTGGTCGCCCACACCAACGCCGACTCCGCCGACCCCGGCGTCTCCGACGCCCTGGCCGGGGCCGTCGGCCTGCGGATCACCGGCCCGATCGTGCCCGACCCGACCGACCCGGCCGGACGCCGGGGCCACGGCCGGATCGGCGAACTGGCCGAGCCCGAGCCGCTGTCCGCCTTCGCCGCCCGGGTCGCCGCCGCGCTGCCCGCGACCGCCCAGGGCGTCCGCGCGGCCGGGGACCCGGACCAGCCGATCCGCCGGGTCGCGGTGGCCGGAGGTTCCGGCGACTCCTTCTTCGACGCGGTCCGGGCCGCCGGGGTCGACGCCTACGTCACCGCCGACCTGCGCCACCACCCCGCCTCCGAGGCCCGCGAGGCGGGCCCGCTGGCGCTGGTGGACGCCGCCCACTGGGCCACCGAGTGGCCCTGGCTGCGCAGCGCCGAGAGCGCCCTGCACGCCGCCGCCGAGAAGCGCGGCTGGGCCTTCGAGACCCGCGTGTCCGAGCTGGTCACCGACCCCTGGACGCTGCACGCCCCCATGACCGCCAACCGCTGAACGCCCGACGCAGAACCAAGGAGCACCCCCTGAACGCCGCGCCCGCAGACCAGATCCGCCTGCTCGACCTGCAGGCTCTCGACTCCCGCATCGACCAGCTCGCGCACCGCAAGGCCACCCTCCCCGAGCACGCCGAGATCCAGCAGCGCGGCACCGACCTGACCGAGCTGCGCTCGCTCACCGTCGCCGCCGAGACCCAGCTCAGTGACACCAAGCGGGAGCTGGTCAAGGCGGAGCAGGACGTCGACCAGGTCAGTACCCGCGCCGCCCGCAACAAGCAGCGGATGGACTCCGGCGCGGTCAACTCCGCCAAGGACCTCGCCAACCTCCAGCACGAGATCGGCGCGCTGGCCAAGCGGCAGAGCGACCTGGAGGACATCGTCCTGGAGATCATGGAGCGGCTGGAGTCCGCCCAGACCCGGGTGGTCGAGATGACCGCCCGCCGGGACGACGCCGCCCACAGCACCGCCGAGGCCGAGAGCCGCCGGGACGCGGCGGTCGCCGAGATCGACGCCGAGGTGGTCAAGGTCACCCGCGAGCGCGAGACCGTCGCGGCGGTGATCCCGGAGGACCTGATGAAGCTCTACAGCAAGCTCCGGCAGACGCAGAACGGCGTCGGTGCGGCCCGGCTCTTCCAGCGCCGCTGCGAGGGCTGCCGGGTCGAGCTCGCCATCACCGACCTGCGCGAGGTCCGCGCCGCCGCGCCGGACACCGTCGTCCGCTGCGAGAACTGCAGCCGGATCCTGATCCGCACCGCGGACTCCGGCCTGTAGCCCGCGGGCCCGGCCCCCGACTCGCCGGCCCCTCGGCTCGCCGCCCCCTCGGCTAGCCGACCAGCAGGTACGCCGCCCAGCGGAACGGACGACAGAACGGACGCCATGACCAGCCGACGCTTCATCATCGAGGCCGACGGCGGCTCCCGGGGCAACCCGGGGCCCGCCGGTTACGGCGCCACCGTGCGCGACGGCGACACCGGCGAGCTGCTGGCCGAGACGGCCGAGTACCTCGGCCGCGCGACCAACAACGTCGCCGAGTACCGGGGCCTGATCGCCGGGCTCCGGGCCGCCCGGGAGCTCGACCCGACGGCGCGGGTGGACGTCCGGATGGACTCCAAGCTGGTCGTCGAGCAGATGTCGGGGCGCTGGAAGATCAAGCACCCGGACATGCAGCCGCTGGCCGCCGAGGCGAAGCAGATCTTCCCGAGCGGGCAGGTCGGCTACACCTGGATCCCGCGCGACCAGAACAAGGACGCGGACCGGCTGGCCAATGAGGCGATGGACGCGGGCCAGGCCGGCCGCCAGTGGACCCCCAGGACCCAGCCCGCGCCCACCGCGCCCGCAGCCGACGCCGCCCGATCCGAACCCCAGTCCGAGTCCCAGCCCGGATCCCAGCCCGGGTCGCAGCCCGCCGCCACCGAGGCGGCACCCGCCGTCGGCTGGGCCCGGCCCGACCTCGGCGCGCCGACCACCTTGCTGCTACTGCGCCACGGCGAGACCGCGCTCACCCCGGAGAAGCGCTTCTCCGGCAGCGGCGGCAGCGACCCCGAGCTGTCCGAGTACGGCAGGGTCCAGGCCGACCGCGCCGCCGCCGGGATCGCCGCGCACGGCGCCGTCCAGGCGGTGGTCAGCTCCCCGCTGCTCCGCTGCCGACAGACCGCCCAGGCCGCCGCCGACCGCCTCGGCCTGGAGGTCCGGATCGCGGAGGGCCTGCGGGAGACCGACTTCGGCGCGTTCGAGGGGCTGACCTTCGCCGAGGCCAAGCAGCGCTTCCCGGCCGAACTGGACGCCTGGCTGGCCTCCGCCGAGGTCGGGCCCCCCGGCGGCGAGAGCTTCGCCGCCGTCACCCGCCGGGTCGCGGTGGCCCGCGACCAGCTGCTGGCCCGCTACGCCGGGAAGACCGTGCTCGTGGTCTCGCACGTGACCCCGGTGAAGACGCTGGTCCGGCTGGCGCTCGGGGCGCCGTCCGAGTCGCTGTTCCGGATGGAGCTGTCACCGGCCGCGCTGTCCGTTGTCCAGTACTACGCGGACGGCAACGCCTCGCTGCGGCTGTTCAACGACACCTCGCACCTGCGCTGACCCGGCGGGGCCGCGGGTCAGAGCTCGGCGACCACCACATCCAGCGCCCACGGCTTGCCCGCCGCCGGGGCCGCTGCCTCCACCGTGTACTTCAACTCCCGCAACGCCTCGACCAGTTCGGCGGGCGACTGCGGCTCGGCACCGGCTTCCAGCAGGTCCCGCAGCAGGCGGCCCTTGGTGGCCTTGTTGAAGTGGCTGACCACCGACCGCTTGACCACCCCGCCGACCAGCCGCTCGTGCAGCACCCGGACGGTCACCGTCCGCCCGGCGACCTCGCCGACCGGCTTCCACAGCGCCGCGTAGGCGGAGGACCGCAGGTCCAGCACCAGACCGGAGGCGGCCTCCGGCAGCGCCCGCCCCAGCGGCCCGCGCCAGTAGCCGCCCAGCGCGCCCAGGCCCGGCAGCTTGACCCCGCCCGAGCACCGGTACGCGGGGATCCGGTCGCTGATCCGCACCGCCCCCCACAGGCCGGAGAAGACCAGCAGCGACGCCTCGGCCCGGGCCCGGGCGTCGGCGGTCAGGTCGGCCAGGCCCAGCGCGTCGTAGAGCACGCCGGTGTACAGCTGCCCGGCGGGCAGCGCCGGGGCGGTCCGCAGCGCGGCGTTGCGGGCCAGCTCCCCGCGCAGGCCCGGCGACAGCCCGAGTACGGCGGCGGCGGTGTCGGGGTCGCCCGCGCTCAGCTCCACCAGCGTCGCCAGCACCCGCTCCCGCGCCTCGGTCAGACCCGGCAGCGACAGCGCGTCGAGCGCCAACGGCGCCCCCGCCGCCGGCGCGGCCTTTCCCTCGGACGGCGGCAACAGCACCAGCACGGTGGATCTCCCTCGCTCTGCGTACGGACCCGGCGATCCTACGGAGCCCCCCGCCCCGGAGGGAAACGCCACCTGCCACAGCGGCTACCATGGTCCACACGGCGGACGAGCCGGCCGGGCGGTCGCGTCGGACCCTTCACGGGTCCGCCGAGGAACGTCCGGGCTCCACACGGCAGGGTGGTGGGTAACGCCCACCCGGGGTGACCCGCGGGAAAGTGCCACAGAAAACAGACCGCCGGGGACTCACGTCCTCGGTAAGGGTGAAACGGTGGTGTAAGAGACCACCAGTGCCCAGGGTGACCTGGGCAGCTAGGTAAACCCCACCCGGAGCAAGGTCAAGAGGGAGCGCCGCAAGGCACTCTGCGCTGACGTTCGAGGGCTGCCCGCCCGAGTCAGCGGGTAGACCGCTGGAGGCTGTCGGCAACGGCAGCCGTAGATGGATGACCGCCTCCCCGGGCGCCGCAAGGCCCCCGGGAGACAGAACCCGGCGTACAGGCCGACTCGTCCGCCGCCTGTATAGCCGCAGGTCAGAGGCTATGTTCTGTGTACTGTCCAATACCCGGTGCAGATCCGGGGCAAAAGTCACTGCCGCATGGTGGGCTTGCTGATGCGGATTGTCCTGGTTTGCCTCTCTGGAAAGCCTGGAAGGCCCGGCGAAGCCAGCTGTCTCGTCGGACGCCTCCGCGACTGCGTTGATCAGTGATCTCGGCGCATAGGGCCTGCTCAGGGCACCTGAGTGAGCAGCAGGCCGCGATTGTTTTGGCGGGTCCGCTTCCTCGCTGTGACGCCCGGGGGGCTAGCCAGCGTACGCGAAAGGCGATGTCAGTAGTTCAGTCTCCTTCGTCCGCTCATTGAGGCTGAGGCGTAGGCTCCCCTTCGCCCGGGTTTGCGGGCCCGGAGAATGATCACGGCGCGGGAGTGATCATGCCGGGATCAGCGGAGTCATGGAACGAAACGCGCTGGTGAATGCCGTCACTGTGACACCTTCGACGGCAATGGGTGGGTGCGCGTAGGTGTTCCAGGTTTGGGAGAACTCGGCGTGCCGGGAGAGGGCTTGCACGGTCTTCGGGTCATGTTGGCCGCAGGCCCCGAGCCGCGTGGTGTAGAAGTGCTTGAGGTCGTGGAAGCGCGTATCCGAAGGTAGGCCGGCGAGTTGGACGGCAGCGCGCCATTTTCTGTTGAGATCGCTGCGCTGTACCGGTCGGCCGAACCTGTTGGTGGTCAGCAACTCCTCACCGGGGGCTGCGGGAGGGCCGCTGGCCGAATCGCCAGGAGCTTCAGTGGAGCGGTACGTGGCGGGGCGAGGGAAGTGGGCCGTGTGATCGGTAAGGCGCTCGATCAGAAAGCTGTCCACCGGCAGCGTCGCATAGCTGGCCTTCGTCTTCAGTGGTGCCGGGCGGCCATGCTGGCGCTGTTCGCTGATTTGTAGCAGGTTGGCGGACCAGTCGATTCGCGCCGTCTTGAAACCGAGCGCTTCGCCCGAGCGTAGGCCTGCACACGCGCCAAGCCAGACGAGGATTTCGTAGCGCGGCTCGACTTGCCGCATGGCGGCGGCGAGCGCGGCAACCTGGCCTTGGGTGAGCGCGATGTTGACCCGAGGTTCGACGCCAGGCAGATCGATGCGCGAAACGATATTTGAGGGCAGTGGGACGTCTTCGTCGATCATGTAGCCCATCAGGATGCGCCAGGTCTTGAAGATCTGGACAACCGTGCGATGGGAATCGATGCCGGGCTTGTCGAGCAGGTAGTCCACGAACGCGGTGGAGTCCTTGCGCCGCAGAGTCCGTGCGGCGCGCTTGCCCACGAACGCTACGACGTGGTTGCGGAGATGGCTGTCGTAGGTGTCGACGGTATTGGCGTTCTTGTTGCGCCGTCGCTTGCGCTCGATGATCTGAGTGGCGAAGAACTCGACATTGCGGTCGCCGGCGTCCAGGTGGCTCCAGGTGTTGTTGCGAATGGCTTCGTTCGCGCGGTCGAGGTACTCCTGCGCCTCCTGATAGGTGTCGAAGCCGGGGCGGTGCAGTCGGCCGGTCGGGTCCGTGTACCGGGCCTGCCAACGCCGGCCCCGCCCGTGCTCCGCCGATGGCGAAAGAGGTTGAGCATCAATGCTGCATCCGCAAAGGGCTTTGTCGCCTCCCGGCTTTGGATGTTTACGATGCCACCGGTCGAATGGTGCTGAGCGTCTCTTCTCGTTGGCACCTGTGCCTACTTCTCCGGGCTGGTCGATCGCGGAGACTGCTGTCCGGACCTGTGGCTCACGCGACTGTGTTGTGGCTTGCACGACCGGAGCTTTTCCATAACGTAGCGTGATTATGCACAGCTGTTCATGGTTCTATGAGCCGGAAAACGGTCGAGTCGCCATGTGTCATCTGCCAGCCCTGACCTGCCCGATCCCCAGCTGCTGGCCATCGGTATGCAGATCCGCCGACTACGTGAAGAACGCGGCTATAGCCTGGAGCAACTTGCCGAGCGTAGTGGCCTGAGCTTCCGCGGGCTGATCTACATCGAGCACGGGCAGCGCAACGCGAGCGTGCTCACCCTCTTGCAGATCGCGTCGGGGCTCGATGTGCTGCCCAGCAGATTGTTTGACGGATTGTCTGGCCAGCTGCCCCAGTAACGCCCTCGCGCTCATGGCGTCAATGCGCCCTGTAGCCAATCGGTGCCAAAGGTCAGTCGGGTGAACGCGTCAGGCAGTTGCCGATCCGTCCGTGCCGATCGGCGCTGGCAGTAGACGGAGTCGCTCGATCAGGTCCCGGGCCGCCGCGTGGTCTGTGGTGGCCAATTGACGGTTTAGCCGGGCCAGTCGTGCGCGGGCGGTGGCGCGCAGGCGGGCCGGCGGGATGCGGTCCAGGACGTCGAGGGCGCGCGACGCGGCCTCGCCCGGCATGGAGGGGGCTTCGGCGAGGGCGAGAACGAGGGTGGCGGCTGCCCAGCCAGGGGTATGCAAGGGCGCGGCGGCGACCGACTCGCGGGCCACTTCGGCGGCGCGGTCATAGCGTTCGAGGGTTAGATGGGCCTCGGCGGCGTGCAGGCGGTGCTCGGCCAGGTCGTAGCCGAAGCGGCCTGGCGTTTCGCCTGCGGTTTGCAGGATCAGGTCCGCCTCGGCGAGGACGGCGTCAACCTGTTCGGCATCGCCCAGTCCGGCGAGAGCGGGTAGTTGTGCCCAGCCGAGCAGTTGGGCCCGCCGCAGGCCGCCTGGTGCGTGCCCGAGTCCGTACTGTGCGTGGTCGAGGGCATGGTGCCAGTCCTGGCGGGCGGTGGCGACCATTGCCAGTGCGCCTGACGCCCATCCAGCCAGGGCCGCGTCACCGGTGCGCTCACCCAGGTCGACGGCGAGGGTCAGATGGGTCCGGGCGCCGGTGTCGTCGGCGAGGTGGTGCGAGAGGTTGCCGAGCAGCGCCGACAGCCATCCGATCTGGCGGCGCAGTTCTACGCCGATCTGCTCCTCGGTGCTGGCGCCGAGGGCTGCTGCGAGCAGTTGCCGCGAGCCGCGTACCTCGTCCAGGAGTACGGCTGGGGGATGCTTCGAGTAGTTCAGGGCATAGTGCTCGACGGCTGCCTGTGCCAGGGCTGTGACCGCGGGTGAGCCGCCGGGCGCATCGAGGAGCGCGAGCTGTAGTGATTCGCGGACAGCGGGCATTCCGCTGGCTGTCGTCATCCCGACTCCCGTACCTGTCGCCCCATCACCGTGGGTCTGACCGTAGTGGACAAGAGGGGTGGTGCAGGAGGCAGTGCACCAGAAACAGCGTGTCGCCAGGCCAAGCTGATCCACCCGGGCTCCGTAAGCGCGGGCAATCATCATCTTGTACTCCGGGCCTGGGTCCTCCTGTCCGTGTTCATAGCGGCACAGCATCGCTTCCGAGAGACCAGTCGGCTGTAGTCCATCAGCGCGGTACTCGGCGGCGACCTGGCGAATCGCCTGTGCTCGCGACCAGCCAAGGGCCAGCCGCCAGGCTTCCAGTGCCGTCACCTCGGGCAGAACGGAACGTATCGCGGTGACGGTGCGCTCCACGGGATATCCATCGCGTTGGCAACGCGCCCGAACCTGGTGCGCTTCACGCTGGATCTGCGCCCTGCGAGCCCTGGTGACCGCTGCCATCGCGCACCCCCGCCGTGCCGACGCCCATGGTTTGACGGTAGCCGCCGGAGTCAGTGATCGGCAGAGTCCGTACATTGACGTTCGCGGTCAATTTGCCAGCAGAGTAGGGGCAATGACCCATATCACCGCTGTCGCGCATGGTGGAACCACAACGCACACAGCCGAGCGTGGGAGGTACATCATGGCAACAGCAGTCCAGGTGCGAGACCCCCGGGAGTTCCTCGACCCCCAGGTGTGGGACCGGCAGATCGCCCTGCTGACCCGCGACAACCCCTTCGACACCGTCATGGCCGAGCGCCTGTTCGGGCAGGCCGTGGCCTACCTGATCACCGCCATTGAGAAGCACGGCCAGAACCTGGGCCTCGGGTGCGGCGAACTCGTCGACACCGCCGTGCACGCCTTCATCCTGGACACCGGCAACTACGCCGCCTTCTGCGACCAGCACCACGGCCGGTTCCTCCACCACATCCCGGAGATCGACCGCAAGGCCGACGGCACCGTCGCGCGCACCGCCGAGATCATCGAGGGCAACGGCTTCGCCATCGACTGGCCGCTGTGGGAACACGACTACACCAAGTGCTCCCCGTGCCGGCCCGGTGAGAACTGCCACTGAACGAACCTCGATCAGTGTGGCTCTGCAGCCCCCCACGGGGCTGCAGGGCCACTGTGTCGTCCAAGGACTCGTGCGGGTGAAGCTTCCCCAAGTCTCCATCCCAGACGGCGCATGATGGATACGGTGGCCCTTCTGGACCGCCTGCCTTTGCGCCCTCGGGAGGATCCTGATGCCCCGCGCGTCACAGACCGTCGCCCAGTACTGGGACACCTACAAGCCCAGCCGCGGGGAAACCCTCGCGGCGGCACCGCTGGTCACTGGCTTCGAATGGACGCAGCACGGGCCAGGACATGGACCAGGCGCGGACTGGCTGGGCTCCCCGCAGACCGCTCTGGAGCTGGGCGCGGCCGAGTGCAAAGAAGCTGTCCACCTCGTCGGCCAGGGCGTACGGGTGACGGCCCTGGACTTCTCCGCCGCTCAGGTCGAGAGAGCCCGCGCCTGGTGGCAGAACACTCCGGGCCTGAACATCGTCCACGCAGAGGCGTGCGACTTCCTCGAAGCGACCGACATTAAGTACGACGCCGTGTACTCCGTATGGGGCGCCGTATGGTTCACCGACCCCGAGCGCCTCTTTCCCCTCGTCCGAGCACGATTGAACCCCGGCGGTGTGTTCGCCTTCTCCCACGCTGAACCTCTCGAAGGCTTCTACGGCCCCGAGGGCATGTACGGTAACGGCTTCAACGGCCCTCGGCTCACTGTCGTTCGCTGGTCCTACTCGCCCGAACAGTGGAGTGACCTACTGAAACGTGAGGGTTTCACCGATATCGACGCCCACGTCCTGTCCGCCCCCGATCCCCAAGACGTGGCCACCCTCATGGTCCGTGCTTACGCGCCAAGTCCCGCGTAGGTAAAGGGTCAGCACAGCGTGTGTCCCCCGCATTGGCGCCGGCCTCCACCATGCTTCCAGCGAACCCTTCACTTGCCCACTCGACCTCCTGGGCATCGCTCGACCGGCGTACTCACAAGATCAGAGACTTTGCAACGCCCGTCCACGCGCTACCGGCTCGGGGGAATCCAGGGGAAGCGGCGACTGGTCGCGCGCTGGGTCTGCTGAATGGGTGCACGTTGCGGTAGAGGTGGCTGTGACTGCATCTTGATGGCTAGGAGGCCGTCTTTGAGTCCGATTGCCAGGATGCCCTGGACATCGGCAAGTGCCCATGCTGGGTATCGAACCGGCACCTGGGCGATATTGCGCCATGAGGAGGTCTCCCAGATGCGGACTGTGCAGTCCGTGCTTGCGGTAGCCAGGAGGGTTAGTCCCTCGTTCTTGAAAGTGCAGAGCGAGATAATTCGCCCGGTATGCCCGAAAAGTGTCTCCTCGTAACGTCCGGTGGCAAGGTCCCGTAGTTCCACTGTATGTTCAGCGGAGATTGCCAGGAGGCTCTTGGAGCCTATCTCGAATGCGAGGACCAGCCGCGGTGACGTTGCGGCGAGTCGTGTCACGCTGGCCAGCTCTTTGGCTTCTCCGGTGTGCAGGTCCCACAGCCGGATTTCACCGTTGGCATCTGCACTTGCGAGTTGCGCGAGGGGGTTGTTGCTGATTGAACAAATGGACCGAATTGCGTCAGGGCCGCCCGATAGTTCTTGTGTGCGTTCGCCCGTTCTCGCATCCCAGATTGCGATGTACCCACTTTCGTCGGCGCTGGCAAGGAATCCCTCCAGCCCGGCCCCATGTAGTTCGCACAGGGCGTTGGCTGGAGCCCGATGTCCGCGTAGTCGCTGGTGCAGTTGCCATGACTCGGTGTCCCACAGGCACACCGTGCCGTCATTGCTCGCGCTGGCCAAAAGCGGAAAGGGCCGGTCCGGGAGCGTGACCGAAGCCAGTTCGTAGACCCACCCCTGGTGCTCTTGATGAGTGCCGAGCAGGGAGCCGCTGTGGGGATCCCATACGCGAATGAGCGGGTCGTTGCTACTGGTGGCCAGGTAGCGTCCAGCGGAACTCTGCACCACGCAGATGGATCTTACTGGCTGCGAGTGGTTCTCCGTCCGTTGGCTGCTGTCGCCGAGGGCTGGATCCCACAGTCGGACAGTCCGGTCTTCCCCGCCCGTCGCGAGAAGGTGGCGGTCCCCCAGTTGGACACTGGAGAGGGCTTGGACGGTGCCCGTGTGGCCTTCGAGGGCGTGCATGTGCACACCTGTGCGCAGGTTCCACACTTGGATGGAGAGGTCGTCACCCACGGTGGCGATGAGGTGTTCGCCGTCCGGTCCTGGCAGGAACCTTGAACGCCGCATGCCCATAAGGTTCTCGAAGCTGCAGATGACCTCGCGGTCATTGTAGATGCGCAGGGTGCTGTCCGCACAGATCGCCAGATGGCTTTCCTCGCCGATCTTGAACTCGTGGATGCTTTTGATGCGAATGGCCGGGACGTTCAGCCGGGGCATCTCCTCTTGACCGTTGGACGTCCAGAAGGAGACCTCGCTATCGGCTGTCGCCACCGCCAGAAGTGTGATCCCTCCTTTCGCGATCGGAGCTACTGCTGTGATGTCGGCGCCCAGATCGAGGGTTTTCATTACTTCGCCGATGCCGAGGTGCCACAGATCAATGCTCTTGTACTTGGCAACCGCCAGCAGTTGCTGCTGGTCATTGGCGCCGATGGCGCACATTCCCTGCACGGGCTCGTAGTTGCTGACTCTCGCGGAGGCGTTGTGACTGAATAGGTCCCACAGTTGGACGGTGTGGTCTTTCGCTGCGGACGCGACGTAGACCTGTCCATCCAGGGTGATCGGACAGATAGCCTCTATCTCGTTCCAGTGCCCCTCAAATGCTTTCATCTGCTGGCCCGTTGCCGGATCCCACAGGCGCACCGTCTTATCGCTTCCGCCTGAGGCCAGGAGGCTGCGCCCACCGCTATCCACGGTGCAGATGGCGGTGACGGTGCCGGTGTGGCCTTCGAGGATCGCTTCTTCAGCTTCGGCATGGGGGCGCACCACTGCCCACTCGCCGCGAAACGGAGCCTGTGCGGACCGCTGCCGGTAGATTCCTTCCATTCCTTCCAAGGTCTCCGTGACGCTGAAGAAGGCAATCCGGTCAGCCGGGCCAGCTCCGATGGCCCGTGTGGTCTTTCGCAGCAAACGTGCCCTGCTGCGGCCGAGGGATGTGGTCGCTGTGCTGGCCACCGGGATGAGTCGTGCAAGGTCAGCGTGGAGAAGGAAGTCGTCGTCCTGCAGCAGCAGGTCGATCAGCTGTCCCCGGTCCGCGTGCCGGGGCAGGGATCGCAGCAGGTACGTCGGGGCATTGGCCCAGCCGAGATGCTGCCCCAGATTGAGGAAGGCTTTTGCCACGGCATTCTCGTCGGAGGTGGCGCGGTCGCATCGCTCCTTGGCGAGAGCATCGTTTAGGGCCTGGTGGAATAGGCGGAAGACTGCATGGGGTTCATCTCCGCCGGTGGTCTCGACCAGGAAGTTGGCGGCGGAAGACTTGGCGAATGCCCATAGCTTCGCCTCGCTGGGAGCGTTGTCGAACATTGCACCGATCGCCGCACACCACAGGGCCAGGGAGAACCCGGGCGCTTCAGCGTAGGCGAGCGCGGCCAGCGCGTGGGCCGCTGGGACGGTGCCGACAGGCGGGAGCATCGCTACGTAGTCGTGCAGGGCAGAACCCACACTGGGCACGAACGCGATGTTCCGGGGATGCTGCGCGGAGTGATCGTGCATGCCGTGGGAACGTGCGACCAATCCGGCGATCAAAAAGTTTCCGGTTGCGAGCGAAGCAATCCGCTCTGCCACCGGGCGCGCGATCTCATCGTCGGCGTACGGGTTGTCGAGGCGCTCGTCCCCGACGAGCTGAAGGGTGGCCATCGCATATGCGGCCAGGTCGGATTCTTGGAAGTACGCAGAAGCATCCAGGTCGATGGTGTGCACTCCGGGCTCAAGGGTCCCCAGGAGGTCCCCGGCATCGTCCTGCCGTCGGCTACCGACGACCAGTCGTAGCCCGATATCGCCGCAATGCTCCACCAGCGGTCGCACGATGTGGCTGACGATCGCGCGGGCTTGTCCGGGGGTTGTGGCTTCGTCCAGGGCATCGATGACCACGGCGAACAGGTTTCCCGAGGGTCGTTGTTCGAGGACTGACCGAAGCTTGGGGGCGAAGTCACGCAGGTCGGCAGGCAGTTGTGCGGACGCTGCCCGCGCGATCTCTTGGGCGACTTCGAGGGCGGTCTTGCTCTTGGCGTGGACCGCACAGGCCACGGAACCCACCGGGGCGCGCACCGCATCGTCCGTCGGCAAGGTCGCGGCGATGTCCCGGTCTGCAGATGTGACGATGCGGCCGAGTACTGCTGACTTGCCCACCCCTGGGGAACCCGTTACTGCCAGTGCTCGTCGCGGATTGGCCGCGGAGCTGATCCACGCAACGATGTCTGTGAGTGCTTCCGAGCGGCCACGAAAGCGGAATCCGCGTTCGGCATCCGTTCCCACGCCGCGACCGCGTGGCTTCCAGTGCCGCCCGGCTTCGGGATCAATCTCAAGCGACCAGCCCCATGCCGCCAGAGCCCCCTCGCCGGCGGCCTCCACGGACCAATCGGTGAGCAGATGGAGCTTTTGGTCAGGAAGGGCCTGGCTGACCGCGAGCATTGTCAGCGCTCTTGCGTCACCGGAGGCGCGCGCCTGTCCCACCAGTCCGACCACCGCTTGGTAGGCGGGTGACCACAGTCCGGCTCCGCTGTAGCCGGGCTTGACCGGGGACTTTGAATCGGTGTCCAGTCGTACCCATCCGTAGCTCAAGGACTCCCCGACTCGGCCGGCTGAGGCATCCCCGAGCATGTCCCGCTCCGGGTAGCCAAAAGACCACCACTCGGTATCGACGAGGTCCGTTGGCGCTGGCTGCCGCAGACGGGCCGCAAGCTCGTGAGGCACTAAGTCCTCCAGCACCAGAACCGCGACGTCCTGCTGCATGCCTAGCACCTGTGGCTCGGGGGCGATGACCTCAGCGACACGAAAGCGCCGTCGATTGAACTCCATCGCTTTCGGGAGCGCGACCCACAGTTCACCTGTCTGCTCCCAGCGTGGAAACGCGACGTGCGCGCAGGTCAATACACGCCGCTCATCGATCAGCACTCCCGACCCTGTGGGCGTGCTGTCGGTTCCGCTTGGGTGGATCGCCGCCACCCAACTATCAAGGCTGGGACGAAGACCGGATATCGGCGCCCCGCTCATTCAGCGTCGCTTCCACCCGGTCTCCAGGTCAGCTTGACCTCGAAGTTCGCCTCCGTGGCCGCCTTGGCCACGAACCAGTTGGCCGAGCCGCTCACCTTCAGCCCGAACGTCACCTCGACCTCCTGCGGACCGAGCTGAGCGACGCGCTGCAGCACGGTATGGGCGGCCTGAATCGACGGCTCAGCGGCGGCGCCGACCTGCCCGGCGATCTGGTCCGAACTCACCTGGTGCCACTCGTCCGTTGGATCAACCTCAAACTGGACCACGGTTCCGTCATCGAGCTCGTACGACGCCAAATGCTCCATCTGTCCCCCTCGCACGGATAGGTATGAGGATAGAGCGCATCCGCGCTCCAGGCAGGCGAAAGGCCAACTGGTAGTCCATGAGGATGCCCTGTCTCCTGGGCCGCCACCCAATCTGGCCGCCCAGCGGCTGGCATCCGACCTCGAACAGCTACGAAGCCCTGCATGCCCACTCGGAACTGCAGCCCGACCTGTTCCTGACCCTCGGCTCGCCGCTCGCGCTGCCCCGTGCGGTCTTCGAACGTCTCATCCCCGCGCCGCGTCCCAACCGGCCCCGGGCCGCAAGGGGCGCGCCTGCCTGGTCTGACGAGGTGGGTCAACATCGCCGACCCAGGTGACCCTGTGGCTATCCCACCCCAATTGAGTAGGTACTTCGACGGGATCGCCCCAGACCACACCACCGTCATCGCCCCAGGCTACCGCCGGTGGGCCGACTTCTCTGGGAATCTCGGTTCTTCGCTACGCCTCGCTGTCCTCACCGTCGCGCAGCAGGCCGCCAAGCGCCAGCTGTACGCCAGAGAGCGGAGCGATGAGGTCGGCTCCATATTTGGTGATCAGAGCCTCCAGGGCAGCTACCTGTCCGCCGCTGGGGCTGCGCGGATCCAGCGCCGTCTTGAGGAAGAGCCCGGACTTTCGGGCCGTGCGGGACGGGTTCTTCTGCAAGTCGGCGCTCAGCGCCGAGACGGCAGCGTTCAAGTGTTGGAAAGCCTCCGCCGCAGTGTCCGCGCGGCCGTCCTCCGGCGCTTCTGGGCGAAGCTGTCCTCTGTCGTAGACGACCAGCTTCAGACCTTCCCGCCAGCACAAGGTTCGGGCCTGCCCGACGGTGTGCGTGGGGACGACGTCGAGGGAGGCGAGCAGGTGGATGTCCGCGCCGAGGCGCTTGCTCAGCTTGACGTCTCGCTCCAACTGCTCGGAATCGAAGTCGCTCGCCGACGTCTTCACCTCACCGGCGAGGACCTTGCCTCCCCACACGCCGAAGATGTCCACTTCCGGGGTGGTTGCCTCGCCGTCAAGGACCAAATCGGTTCCCGGTAGGAAGTACGACTGGGGCTTGTCCCGAGTGAGAGCCTCTATGACCAGCAGATGCGGGAGGACGCCGTGGTCGGCCGCTCGGTCGACCAGCCCGTTGAGGCGGTAGACCACGGACAGGTTGCCGGACTCGCCGGTATAGGTAACCGGGGACTGGCAGGCCGGGCAGACAGGCTGGTGGCTGGCCTGCGGCATAGGGTGGAACGCGGTTGTGCGGCAGCCGTCGGGGCAGGTGGATTGCAGGCCCCGCTCGGCCCAGCCCATCACGCACAGCTTCTCCAAGGCTTCCAGCGCCATGCTCTGCGGCAGCGGAACCTGGCGGGCCGGCAGAAAGCGGCGTTCGGCTCTGCCGCCCCACCGGCTTGCGATCTCCACGAGCTCGGCGCGTTGGGCGTCCTGCTCCGCGACCGCGTCCTCCAGCTCGCGGCGCAGCTTCTGGGACCGGGGTGTCGTCAGGGTGTCGGCGCACTCGTAGACGCCCGGGTCCAGTAGGAGGCGCATGTCCGCCTGCCCTTGCAAGGCAGTGGCGAGTCGGCCGGGCTGTGAAAGGGCGTAGCTGGACGCGGTCGCTTTCAGCAGGGCACGTGTGGCGTCCAGGAGTGTGGGAAAATTCAGCTCGAAGCTCCAGTACGGCCCGGCCGAGACGGCGACCTGGAGGCCGCGGCTGCGCCACTCAGCCTGGAGGCCGACGAGTTCGGCCACCTCCTTGCGTTGCGGCAACCCGTCCAGCGGTTCCCCGAAGATGCGCAGCAGGGTGCCTCCGTGCTCCTGGAAGACCACGGGAGAGGGGACTCGCATCAAGGTGGGCCGGCCGGAGAGCACGTGCACGTCGAAGTCGGCCAGCATCCCGTAGGAGCGTTCGTGCCGTACCCACTCCGCCGGATCAAGGTCGGTTCGGTAGGTGAGGGCGTGCCCAGGTCCCTCGGGGGCGTCGCCGCTGGGGACTGTACCTGCGGGGACGAGATCCATGGCGCCGGCGAGCTCGTCCAACTGCTCGGGCATCAGGCTGCGGCTCACGATGGCGACGTTGCTGTGTCCTGAGCGAGAGATGAAGCTGCCGAGTTGCCCGGCCGCCTGCTGCCAGTACAGTACGTCGCTGGTGAACAGGACCAGCGGGAAGGCCAGGCTGTCGAGCGGGCTCAAGGCACGCACGTTCCAGAAGGCCAGGGAGTCGTCGAGACTCTCGGGGTCGGTGATCCACGCGACCGCGCACGCCTCAGCCGGCTGGAGCCGGTGGTACTCCCCGAGTTGTTCGGTCGTGAGACACAGCAGGGCGCTGCGGCCCAGCTGTGTCCGCCACACGTCGTCTCCGCCGATGGCGGGGCGTGAGACGAGAAGGGAGGCTTCTGCGGGGCAGCCCAGCGCCGCGATGTGCCAAAGCGGTTGGTCTGCCGCAGCGTGAACGTATTGAGGCTGGAGGTCAGCCAGTCGCAGTCCCCTGCCCATCTGCATGGGGAGTTGCCGTGGCGTCCTGACCGCGGAGGGCGGGCAGGTGGCCATACTCGCGGCCTGGTCGAGTGAGAGTAGGGGCAGGCCGAGCGCTTCGGCGGCCTTCTGTGCTACCACAGGGTCAATGTCGATGTTGACTGCGGCCTGCGCGTCAGCGAACGCCAACATCCTGATCAAGCGGTGGTTGACGGATCCGTCGGTGGCGACCGGCACGATTGGCTCGGTCATGCCGCCCCAGCGGCCGGTGGCCTCCTGGACCGCGCGGATGAAACCGCTCCGGCTTCCCTTGGCGATCAGGTAGACCGCGCGGGAGGGGAGCACCGCAGCCTGCATCGTCAGAGGGCCTTCACGAAAGCTGTCCATCGATGGCGCTCCCTGACTCTCTTGGTCTTGCGGCTTGTTGGAGCCGAAAGACTACGGGACCGGGCCGATCGAGCGAGGGGGATCTACCGGCACCCGCAGTACAAGGTCGGTGCCAGAGCCGGAGCTCGTCGCCCGGTTTCGGTGATACCGAAGCTGTGGCATACCTCCGGCGACCGGGCTTAGCTCTTCGGTAGAGCCCGAATGTTCACCGCCGCCTCGGCGATGAACTCCGCGACCAGGACAAGGGCCGAGTCGCATTGTGTCTGCACCCCGTCGAGGCTCCGCACATGCCGGTCGGACCCAGTCCCACTCGGGTTGACGTAGTCAAGGTCATGCACGATGGCGTTGCGCGCGACAAAGAAGTCGTCCAGGGTTTTGAGCTTGGCTGTTGGCAGTTGGGTATTGCTGATCCCGAGAGTGTCCCGCAGGCGGGACTTCAGATCGTCGCTCCCCTGAAAGCTGGCCTTGGTGCGCGCAGCAACGTACAGCCGGACCATCTCCTCGCGCGGCTTCAGGCTGCGAATCGCGGCAGACATGGCAGCTGACGGCCCCTCGGCAAGCTCCTGCTTCACATAGTCATCGAACTTACGTGCGGCACTGGTGTTGCCGTTGATCAGCAACGGGACGGAGTCCCGGAGCAGACGCTTGCAACAGGCGTCGATGCCGCTGGAGGTGAAGACGATCGCGGCCCGCAACAGGTCCGCCTCGTCTCGCCCGAGTCGGCCGCGAGCGTCTTCTTTCGCCTTGCTTGCCCGGACGACGGTAAGGCCGTCGAAAACGCCCTGAACAGTGGCGTGGGCGCCGACTAGGTAGCGCCATGCGGGGTTGATCGCTTTGCCCCGTGGCTTGGAGGGCAGCGCGGTGAGTTCGATGAAGGTGTGCCCGCTGCCAACCATGCCGCTCCTAGTTGTGATGAGTCAGCCATGATCGCAGCTCGCGAACGAGCTTAGAGGCCGGCCGGGCACTCAAGGGAAACAAGACAGCTGACAGCCAGTCACGACCTGGGCGTAGGAAGTCCAAGCGCCTTGTGCACTGAAGCCTTGAGTCGCTCGTCGTCGGCCGGTCCGTTCCACACAGCCCACGAAATCCGCGCATCTGAAGTCCGGCGCGTCCGAGGCGGCATCTCGGGACATACGATCAGCATCTCGTCGACGTGGGAGCCCTTGCGGGGATGGGCTGAACCATTCGGCGCGAGGTCGATCTCCACAACGAGCCCGGACACACCCGGACCGACAATGAGCAACTCATAAGGGAAGGGGCCGGCCAAATCTAGATTCGCCGGATCGATCAGACTGAATCCTTCAGGTAGGGCGGCCTCAAGCGCATCCTTGGCCTCGCCCTCATAGATCTCGAACGCGTACGCGGCAACCTTGGGCTCGCTCAGGACCCCAGGGTCGAAGATCGATGCCGTTTCGATTCTTGCCAAGGCAGTCTCATGCGAGTCGCTGCCCGCCGAAGCCAAGATGCTGTCTTGCGCCTTCTCTCTCGTCTCCATGTCCACCTTGGCGTTGCCGACTTCGAAGTGGGTGACCGCCCTGCCGCCAGCCGCAATCACCAGCATCACAGCGCCGATGGCAATAAGGGCTGTTGGCCCTGCCTCCGCTTTGGTGCGAAAGACTGCGAGCGTCCCGAACGCCAGCGTGGCGATTCCGACAAGAGCGAGCAGGCCCCTCCAAACTGGCCCGAGATCGCTTGGGTCCCGCGGGGGCTGCTGAGGATACCTGGAGGTCTGTCGCCGCGTCATGACGGCAGCATAGATCTCAACAGCAATCGATGGGACATCACCCAACCGGTAGGCTCTCGGCTCCTCGACTTCACCCCTAACGCGACCCAGGCCGCCAACTCCACATGGGAGTTGGCGGCCTGGGTTCTACCCAGGTGTCACTGGTGAAGCACCGTCCAAGAAGTTCTTCGAGCTTGTAACAAGATCTTGTGGTGCGGTGCTGGTCTGCCGTAACCGGTACCAGCTGGAATGAGAGGGGAGAACGCTGGCCAGGGCGACACTGGGCAGCCTCGGCTTAACGCTTGGGAAGAAGGGAGTTGAGCCGAGTGAACAGCTGGTCGGCTCGCGTGATGGTGACCGCGTTGATGAGCGGCGCAAGGGATGCCTGCTCACGGAGGAGGACCGCGGCCGGCTTGTAGTGGTTGAACCGTGTGGCGATCTTCCGCTGCTTGAACACCGCCTCGATCTGCCGAACGACGCGGGGGTCCTTGGCGTTGAGGTCAGTGATGCTGATCGGAGTGGTGAGCTCGGAGGCGTAAGCGCGGTTGACGAGGTCGAGGTAGAAGTCCCGCTCGAACAGGTCCTCGATGTCCGCGTCGGCTGTGGTGGTGAACTCGCTGATCTCGACGAGTCCGTTCCTGGCGAGCTGGTTGTTGTCCCGGAGGCGCTGGACGGCCCCGACGTCCTTGCTGCTGGAGTCGACAAGGACCGCGACATTCAGCTTGTTAGCGCCGAGGAGGGTCACGAAGGTGGACAGCTTTCCGGAGCCTCCGATAGGGGTCTTCACCCAACGGGGATCGAGGCCGGTGGAGTTGTTCGCCTCAGTGACATCCGTGAGGACGTCCAGGTAGATCAGATCGCTCGGGCCTTCGAGGAGGAGCGCGTGCTCACCGACGAACAGCGTCTGGGTCATCTCAATGCCCATCGCGGCCAGCAAGGGGAAGGCGGTGTCCTCGTCGGCCTTGAAGATCTCCGAAGAGATCTTCGCGCCCCCGCGCTCCATATCAATGACCGTCCGGACCCGCTGGAGGTTCTCGGGGTCGACCATGAAGGGCGAGTGGGTCGTGTAGAGGACTTGGTGCTTCGGGGCCAGCCGCTCGTCAATCAGCCGGAGCAGGTCCTTCTGGGCGCGGCCGTGGAGGGACAGGCCCGGCTCGTCCAGGAGGAGGATCAGGTCCGTGGTGCCGGCCGCTTCCAGCTCGTTGAAGTAGGCGAGGAAGGAGAAGAACCAGACGAACCCGCGGGACCGGTCATCGAAGGGCACCGAGGCGCGGTGCCGACGGTTGAAGACGCGGATCTGGAGGATCGGACCAACATCGAAGGGCGGCAGGGCCCCGGCCTCGGGGGGCAGGACCTTCAGCTGGACTTCGAGTTCGGTGTTCTGCGACCAGTACTCGAACACCTCGTCCGAAATGACGTTGCCGGAGTTCTCCAGCTCGCGGAGAAGCCGTTCGTGCTGGTCGGAGTCCTTGAACTCCTCCGGTGAGACCCCCGCGATGTCCAGCAGGCTCAGCAGAGCCAGCTCGCCGCGCTTGAGTTCCCCCGAGTCGCGCCGCCGGATCAGGTCGGGCAGTGCAACCTTGCCCGGCATCGTGTCGTAGTCCGAGAAGTAGACGAACTTCGGCATGGACGGGAGCGCATACTGGTCGATCATGTGAAACCCAAGGCTGCTGTTGCGCCAGCTCCGGATGCGGGCCGCCAGTGCGGTCGCGTTGGACGGCGGCTCTTCCAGCTCGTCGAGGGCGTCGAGGAGGTCAGCGATCGTGGTCTCACCCTGAATGGCCTTGGTGACCGCGGCCGGGAGGTCAAGGGCGGAGCGCAAGTGATCGACGATCGCTGCCTCGTCGTAGGGGAGGCTGAAAGTCTTGGAGTCGTCCCGGTAGCCGATGACGACATCGAACTCGCGGCTCGTCATGGCCTGCGGGCCGAATTCATCCTCGATGGCATTCATCTGGGAGTCGTCGAGGCGGAACGTCGCGCGAACCACCGGGATCTTCTTGCCGACCGGGAGCTGCTTGCGCTCCCGGGTCTTGCGGGCGGGGAAGTCCACCACCTCGTCGAAGGCGGCCCGCTCCACAGGGTTGACCCGGAAGAGCGCTTGGAGAAGGGTCGTCTTGCCCGACTCGTTCTTCCCGACGAGGCAGGTGACGTCCTTCTCGACGTCGAATATGCCGGAGTCCTCGACGGACCTGTAGTCGGTGATGCGGGCTTTGATCAGTTGCACTTTGCCTGGAGTCCTTCCTCGTTGTCTGCGAGGCGGCCCGGCGTGCCAGATCGAGAGGCAATGATCACAACGAAGTGGCACTGGGTGCCTTCGGCGCTGTGTTCGAGGTATGGTCCAGATGCCAATCAGGAGACCCCGGTGCCCGTCGACCTCGACGCCACCGGGGTCCTCTTTTGAGCTACTTCAGAGGGTAGCTGCCCCCACCGACAAGCCCACGCAATACTGTCCCCGGCCGCCCATCACCGGCCCGCTGGTCGAGGCTGTGTGGGCAGCACGGAAGGTTGCTCGGCCTGTCCGCCAGCCGGTGCCTGAGCTGTTGGTTTCTCCACCACGACTTGGTGCAGTGCGCCGACGAGTGCTTCGCTGTCGGCCTTGAGTCGGTCGATCTCCCGCAGCGCCTCGGCTCGGGGTTCCTTGGCCTTGACCAGCTGCCTGCGGAGTTGCTTTTCGCTGTCGGACATCTCGCCGCAGGCCGGATCTTCTCGTAGAACTCGTTCTTGAGGTCCAGGTGCCGCTGGGTGAGGGCGTTGGGAGGCCGTCGGCATCCATGGCGAGGGCGACGATGGTCAGGGCTCCGTTCGACCGCTGCGGGGGTCCGCCGAGGATACGGTCCATGGCCGCGCGGATGCGGTCTCGTTCATCGGCTGCGGGACTCACGCGGGGTCCTTCGTGAGGGTGATTCGTTCGCGGTAGTGCTTGTTCGTGAGGTCGCGCAGGCCCGCCGCGTGGTCCCGAAGCCGCTCGGCCAAGGGGCCGGGGACGAGTTCGTCGGCATTGAGGGTGAGTTCGGCCGCGTGTGTTGGTCGGTCCGGGCGATGTTCGCGCAGGTCGACGCGCGGCGCTCAAGACTGGGGGTGCCCTGGCTTGCCCGGAGTCGGCAGAGTGCCTTGTCGGGGTTATAGACGCATGTCAGGAAAGTATTCGGGTTGTCGTGAACGGCCAGGGTGGGGTTGGTCAGGAGGTTGCGGGCCTGTCGGGCGGTGAACAGGACGCCATCGAAGGTGGGGACCTGGCTGGCGGCGAGAATGGCGCGCCGGGCGGCCGGTCCGGAGATCCCGCCGTCGGCGGCCTAGTCGGCGGCGAGGGTCGCGAAAGTGTCAGCGGTTGATCTGGCGATCTCGATGTCAAGCAGGTCGTGGATGCCGTCGCGGCTGCGGGTGGCATAGCCGGCGCTGACGGCGGCGCGCATATGGCCGTACTGAATCGCGAGGGCGATCAGCCCTCCGGGCCGACGGGCGATGTGCCAGGACAGGGTCCGGCGGAAGCGGCCTGTGCCGATCGCGCCGTGTGGGTCCGGTGGGATGGCCTCGCGGGCGGTCCAGGTTGTGGGCCAACTGCGAGGCCCAGGTCACGAAGTGCTCCACCCACTCGCGCAGGGTCTCGGAGCGAAGCGTGACCTTGGTCCGCCAGCCGAAGCCGGATCCGTTCGTCGATGAGCTCGGATGCTTCTCCAAGGGCTATCCCGGTTCGGCGGCGGCGATTGCGCGGGTACGGCCGGCAGCACCTCGTATGTCGGCGAGTGGGCCCCGGGGGGCGCGATGCCGCTGTGCCCACTCGGTGGCAAAGGGCTGGTCCTCGGTGCCAGACCAGCCGAGCCGAGGTACGACTCCGTTGACGAGGGAGGCGAACAGGTGAGCTGGGACCGTGCCACGTCGGGATGCCCCAGGTAGCCTCGCGGCCCGGAGGGACCCGTGTCCGGTGGAGCTGACGGCGTTGAGCCATGGCCAACACTGTTGGTCGCCCCTGGTGTAGCGCGTCGTCTCGAAGCGCGTGACGACGGCCGGGTCGTTCAGCCGACTCCTGCAGAGCAGTGAGGGGATGCGGACGAGCGCTCCGGTCGAAGAGGGCCGGATAACTGTGCAGGTCTGCTTAGCGCTCAGGAGGCCGGTGCCTGGCTGTCTCGTGGTGAGACAGGCAGGCACCGGAGGGGTCAAGAGCAGCTGCGGCGGTCGGGGTGGTCGGCCGCATGGCAGGGCGGGGCGCCGTCGGCTGCGAGGTGGAGCCGGCGCACAATCTCGTCCACCAGTCGGCAGAACTGATCGGCTTCCTCCGGTGTCGAGGGAGCGCTCACCTCCGTGCTGAGGATCCGTCGGATCTTCTGCACGCGTTGCAGGACATCCCCCAGGACGTCTACGGCCCGGGGTGGCACATCGGCGGCCGGCGGCGGTGCGGCGGCGGTCACTTCCGGGGCGGTGCAGACCGAGACTGTTGCCATTCCGTGATCTTCTGCGAAATTTCGCAGGTTCTGCACAGGCACAACCACGTTGCTCGGCTGCGGCGGGGCGGCCATCACCGGATGGTCCGCACTCATGACGCGGGTGAACGAGGGGTCCGGAAGTGCGGCGGGGATGGTCACTGGAGCTGTTACCGCCTCCTGGTTTCCTGCGAAATTTCGCAGGTTCGGATCCGGCTGCCCCAGGGCCCGGTGTGTTTCGTCGTCGGGACGCGCAGCGTTCGCCGGGGTCGGGGCAGGCCCCTTGGCGATTGCTGGTGGCAGGGAGTCTGCTGCCATCAGCTGTCGCGCGGCGGCGCGGAATTCGGTGGCCTCGGTCTGCTTGGACGCGTTCTTGAGGACGGCTTTGACGACCTGGCCGGTGAGGGTTGCGGTCACGCTGACGCCTTCGGTCTGCGCGCGGTCGCGCAGTTCTTCGTACAGGCCGGTGGCCGCGTCCAGGCCGTCCTGCCCGAACCGTGCGACGACGGGCAGCAGGGCGCGGGTGTGGGAGGCGGTCGCGGGTTTGCCCAGGGCCTGGTTCAGGCGCTCGGCCAGCGGCCACTCCTGGATCATCTGGTAGGCGGTGCGCTCACCGATCTCCCAGCGCTCCGTGATGTAGTCCTCGAATGTGCGGTGACTATGGCGGTAGAGCTTGCAGTCGCGGATGGTTTGCAGGGCCTTGCCCGCAAGCCAGGTCGCGGTGCCCAGGTTCTCCACGGCTCGCTCGCACGTGCCCAGGGAGTCGAATTCGTCCGTGGTGAGCTGGCCGGTGGCCTCGACCTCGACGGGGGCGGGGATCATGTCGGAGGTGACCACCAGGTCGGCGGGACGCGCGGTCAGGCGCACTGCGGCTTGTCCGTCGGCGGGCAGATTCTGCTGTTCCTGGCTGCGGGCGCGCAGGGCGGCAGTGCGGTCGGCGCTCACAGGGTCACCTCGATCTGGGGCAGGAGGCCGCGGCTGAGCATCTCGGTGGTGAGCTCGTCGTAGGCCGACCCGCGCGCGGTGACCGGAAGGAGCACAGACTGGGCGTAGAGCTGGGTCTGAGGGATGGTGGTGGTGAAGACGTTCCAGCCGTTGTCCCGCAGGTAGTCCTTGTACTGCTTGGTGGCCTTGACGCCGTTGCCGGTGCGGTTGAGCAGGACCCAGGTGGGCGGCGGGGTGTCGTCGGGGCGCAAGGTGGCGATGCCGTCGATCAGGGCGCGCATGGGCAGGCGCTCTATGCGGTCGATGTCAGCGGTAGTCGGGGCGGCGTTCAGGATGGCGAGGTCCGCGACGCGCAGGACGGACTGGACGATGGCGCGGTGGTCCTCGGCGTGTCCGCAGTCCACGACGCCGATCTGCCCGATGAGCAGCGTGGGCGGGACGTTCTTGTGGAACATCGGGGAGGCTTGCTGCTGCACGGGGAAGGGGAACCCGCCAGCGCGGGCGTCCCACTCGGCGAACTGCCCGCTGTAGTCGGCCTCGAACGCCTGGACGTCGTAGCCGCGCTCGTGCAGCGCGTGGGCCTGCCATCCGGCGGAGGTCGTCTTGCCGCCGGTACGAGGGCTGATGTGAGCGATGATCATGGTGTAGGTCCGATCGTGTTCGGTGGGGTCTAAGCACTGCGGCCGGTGTGCGCGGTCGGAACCGTCTGCGGGCCGTAGGGCAGCGGGATTCGGTCATCTGGACTCATGGGGACCGGTCTCCTGCGGTGCCGGGGTTCGGCTGGCTTCGAGGCCGCATCGTGGTCCCGGCCTGGTGCAGCAGGCGGTAGACCGTGCTGGTCGAGTAGCCGCAGCCAGCCGCCAGCAGGGGTACCGACGTTCCTGCCTCGTAGCGATCCCGAAGCGAGCGCATCAGCTTCCGGCGGGCCTGCCCGTCGGTGCCAAGCACCCGAGTCTGGCCAGGGGCACGCAGGGCGGTTCCGGCCTGGACAAGCCGCCGCCGAACCGTGCGCTGGGAGCACTCGAAGACCGCTGCCAAGGCGGGAACGGAGGTACCCGACTCGTACCAGCGGCCCATCGCGTCGGCGAGCTGCTGGCGGGCGGCGGCCTCCTTGGGGTCGGCTTGCAGAAGTCGGGTCTGCTGCGGGGTCCGCATCGGGGTGTCGACCGCGTGCAGCCGGTTGAGGACCGTTCCTTTCGACAGGCCGCTGGCGCGGGCGAGTTCGGGAACGCTGGCGCCGTTGAGGTAGCGGGCGGACAGGTCCAGTGCCTGCCGCTGGCGGGCTGCGGACCAGGTCGTGGACCGTGTGGGGGTCATGCGGCGGTCTCCCAGGATTCGAGGGCGACGGTGTTGGCGGCGACGAGTTCCTCGTAGGTGAGCTGGTCGCCGGGGCTGTGCAGGATTAGTCGGCCGTCGGTCGCGACGCGCCAGCCGGGCACGGGGCGGCGGGTGACCGGGTCCAGGACGCTTCCGTCCGGGGTCTGCCAGTGGTCGGGTACCTCGTCGGCGCGCTGAGCGGGCACCAGGACGGTGTCGCCGTCGCGGATGATCGTCAGCGCGGGGGTGCGGTGCTCGGTGCGGGCTTCGAGTGCGGCCCGGTATGCGGCGCGTTCGGCTGCGTGGAAGACTTTGCGGGCTTCCGCGGCGCCGGTGGTTCCGTAGGCCGCGGCAAGGCCGTCCCACCCGAGTCCTGGCTCGGTAACAGCCTGCTCAGCGGGCACTCTGATGCTCTCCAGGGCGCGGGGCGTCAGCGTCCACACGGAGCCGTCCCGTTGGACCAGGCCGTGGCCGTGCAGCCGTTCGAGCGTCCGGTACACCGTTGCCCGGGACACCGAGGAGGAGGCGACCAGCTCGGCGGCGCTCTGTCCGGGGTTGGCGTGCAGGGCGCCGATGACCATCAGGGCGGAGCTGCCCAGGCCCTGGTGAGCGAAGGCGTCGTTTGCCATCAGCCGGCCGATGACCCTGGAGTCGACGTCCGGGGAACCCCCTGTCTCAGGAGTGGACCACTGCCCCGGAGCAAGGCGGGCGGGCCCCTGGGCGACGGTCCCTGCTGGGCTGTTACCGGCCTGCGATTCACCTTCGGTCTCGGGAGTCACTTCGGTCTCAGGGGTGGACCACTCCCCAAGGGCCTCGTCGGGGGGTACTGACTGGTACCGACACGAGATGGCAAAGGTGCAGTGGGGCCGTTGCCCAGGTACCAGGTGGAGCCCTCGGTGCCGTGGCCGACTCGCAGGCGGCGCAGCCAGCCACCGGGCTTGAGGACAGCTTCGTAGGCGTTGCGCAGGGTCTGCCGGGAGATCCCGGCCTCCTCGGCGGCCTGCCGCTCGCTGGCGGCGTGCAGGCGGCCGCCGGCGGTCTCGGCGAAGTTCAGGTGGGCCCGCAGCACGCGAAGCGCGGTCCGCCCGCGCTCGCCCCGCCAGGAGGTCGTCTCGATCCGCTCGCGCAGGACGACCAGGTCTTCGTGCGCGCCGTGGCGCGACCCGACGGCCACGGTCGCCGCGACCTCGGTGCTGGCGCTGGCCCAGACCCGCTCGACGTAGGCGCGGGTGCGGGCCTGTCCGGAGCGAAGCTCGATGATCTGGGCGTGCCGGCCGCCCTCGTGGTCAGGGTGCAGCAGCAGCCGGGTCAGCTGGTCGGCGGTTCCGCCGGCGCGGGCCACGTGGCAGGCGATGGCCGCGGTGATCCGGTGACCGTGGTCCGCGACGCCCTGGCGGTCCTCGCGCAGGACCAGGGCCCCGCTGGAGTTCCGCCGGGTGTAGCTGCCGGTCGCGTAGCGGCCGGTGAGGTCACCCAGCAGGATCAGATCAACCGCTGCAGGCGGCAGCCGGTCGAAGCCGAGAGGGGTGGCGTGACTGCCTCTGATTGCCTCTGACTGCCTCGAAGTTGGCAGAGAGGCCCTGGGCGAGTCGGGCGATTGTGGGGCGCCGTATGGCATTCTGGTGATGTCCCGTAAGGACGTGGACACCACCTTCGCCAGCTAAGCACAGGTGATGTCCGGGACCGACCTCCAATCGGTGCCAGCGAAGCCTCCAGGATTCCAGTCCTGGGGGCTTTCGTATGAGCTGGCATGCTCGGAGGCAGACTCACCGTCGCGGCGGGGCTAGAGGCTTCATGCATCAGAGTGATTGCCTCTGACTGCCTCTTGATCGACCGGTGCAGATCGGGTGCAGATCAGAGTGATTGCCTCTGACGGCCTCTGATTGCCTCTGACTGCCTCTGCAACCCGCTTCGTGCTGGTCACAGAGGGTCCGAACCACATAAGCGCAGGTCAGGAAGGTGGCTCGGAAAAACCCGGCGTACAGGCCGACTCGTCCGCCGCCTGTTACCGCGATCTGGGCGAGAGCCCAGTTCAGCGGTTCCCGGCTCGTCGTCCGGCGATCATCTGGCGGCCTGCGGATCCCTGCTGCGTGCCAGGCCTTTTTGGCAGGGGTCGGCGCGGGGGCTGGCAGTGTTCGAGTTCCTGTTGGACCCGCCGCGACGGCTGGGTGACGTAGAGGTCAAGGACGTGGCGCTCTCGCTCCCCGCCTCACCTGGGGGATCAGCGTAACGGTACCCACGTTGCGGAGAGCCTGCCTCACTCTGTCGGCAACGGCTGAAAATGGGCCGGTCTGAACGGTTCAATCGTGGGCCATCGTGTGGTCTCGTTCGTTGGGTTCAGTCGTTGCCGGTGGTGGGGGTGCGGCCGAGTTCGCGGCCTCGCATGCGGTAGGACTCGCCTTTGAGGGAGTGGACCTCGGCGTGGTGGACGAGTCGGTCGATCATGGCGGCGGCGACGGTCTCGTCGCCGAAGGTCTCTCCCCAGCGTCCGAAGGGCTTGTTGCTGGTGACGATCACGCTGGCCCTTTCGTATCTGTTCGATATGAGCTGGAAGAACAGGTTCGCGGCCTCGGACTCGAAGGGGATGTAGCCGACCTCGTCGATCACGATCAGCGGGTAGCGGCCGAGCCGGACCAGCTCGTCCTGGAGGCGGCCGGCCTGGTGGGCGGCGGCGAGGCGGTCGACCCACTGGGCGGCGGTGGCGAACGCGACCCGGTGGCCCGCCTGGCAGGCCCTGACCGCGAGGCCGGTGGCCAGGTGTGTCTTCCCGGTCCCGGGCGGCCCCAGAAATACGGCGTTCTCCTTGGCCGCTATGAAGTCCAATGTTCCCAGGTGGGAGAGTTGTTGGCGGGTCAGGCCGCGCAGATGGGTGACGTCGAGCTCCTCGATGGTCTTGATGGCGGGGAAACGGGCGGCGCGGATACGGCCCTCGCCGCCGTGGGAGTCGCGGGCGGAGACCTCGCGTTGCAGGCATGCGACCAGGTACTCGGTGTGGGTCCAGGACTCTGTCTGGGCGCGTTCGGCCAGCCGCTCAGCGGCGTCCAGCAGGGCGGGTGCTTTCATGGCGCGAGAGAGGAAGGCCAGGTCGGCGGCGGTCTGCCGACCAGTGCGGGTGGTCTGGCTGTTCGTTTTCGCCCTGTCGCCGGTGTTGTTTGCGGTAGTCGTGGTGGTGTGGGCCATCAGGTGTCCTCCTTGCCCGCGCCGCCCTCGATGAGGGTGAACATGCGGTCGTAGGTGCCCAGTTCGCGTTGTTCAACGTCGATGCCGAGGCTGTTGTCCGCGTACTGATCTGAGTGCTCCAGTGCGTACGGAGTTGTGTGCGCCACCGACCCGTGTCAGCGAAGTCGCTTTCATGGCCCGTTCCGCTCACCGTAGTCTCGTGCCGTGGTCGACGAACATGGGGCACCCGACGCCTTCAAGAACCGATGCACGAATGCGGCGTGCACGTTGGAGTCCTGCATCAGCTACTTCATCGAGCGCATCTCGTTGGACGAGTCCAACGAGGACCGCAAGGAGAACACGCTGGACGTGTGGCTGCGCAAGGGGCCGTGGAAGCCCGATGTGGTGGTCTCGCTGTCCAATCTCTACTCGGTTCACCCGTGGGGAACCCGAACTGGCCCCCATCTTTATTGACGGGATCTCCCTGATCCACCTACCGAAGTTGCCGTTGCCCTGGCCCACCGAGGCGCTCGGCCGACTCGATCGCTCCGAGGGCCTGCCCGAACTGGTCTGGTTGAGGATCACCGGACCGATCGAAGTCGACGCTGTGGCCACGACTGTGACCGTCTACCAGGCTCAGAGCGACGACGCGGCCTCTGCGCTCCAGTGACAGCCCGCAGCTGTTCGACGGCTCCGGCAGCAACCGAAATTTGAAGACTGATCAACCGCTCAGGCGACATCGGCCTCCCGCTCGATAGCTTGGAGGCGGTTCTTGAGGCGGTAGCTGTTGCCGTTGATCGCGATGACTTCGCAGTGGTGCAGGAGCCGGTCGAGGATGGCCGTGGCCAGAACCTCGTCACCGAACACCTGTCCCCACTCACTGAAGGTCTTGTTCGAGGTCAGGATGATCGAGCCCTTTTCGTAGCGCTTGGAGATCACCTGGAAGACCAGGTTCGCCTCGGCTCGTTCCAGGGGCTGGTAGCCCACTTCATCGACCACGAGGACGCTGGGCCGCAGGTAGGTGCGGAGCTTGCTGGTCAGCTGGCCGGTGGCCTCGGCGGTCTTGAGGTGGCGGACCATGTCGTCGAGGCTGGTGAAGTAGATCGAGTAGCCGGCCCGGCAGGCGGCGACCGCGAGGGCAACGGCAATGTGGGTCTTGCCGACCCCGGGCGGGCCCAGCAGAGCGGCGTTGGCCTTGGCCTCGACGAAGGAGAGGGTCGCCAGGTCCTTGACCTTGCGCGGGTCGAGCTCGGGCTGGAACGAGAAGTCGTAGTCGTCCATCGTCTTGTGGTGCGGCAGCTTCGACAGCCGCAGTCCCTGGCGGAACCGCCGGTCGTCGCGGACCGCGAGTTCCTCGGACAGGACCAGGTCGAGGAAGTCGACGTAGCCCATCTTCGCCTCGTCCGCCCGCTTGGCGTACTCGTTCAGGCTCTCCAC
Organism: Streptacidiphilus sp. P02-A3a; assembly: GCF_014084105.1. Classification (GTDB taxonomy): domain Bacteria; phylum Actinomycetota; class Actinomycetes; order Streptomycetales; family Streptomycetaceae; genus Streptacidiphilus. The sequence goes on from NZ_CP048289.1 coordinate 2,008,888, forward strand.
GAGGTGGGGCAGGCCGAGCTTGCCGGCCATGGTGCGGATGCGGTTGCTGACCAGTTCGCTCAACAGGGTTCCTCTGCGCTCGGGTGGGTGGTGAACGGGCGGGTGCCGGTCAGCTCGTCGTAGACGGACAGCGGTCGCCGGCCCACCTCGACGCGGGCAGCGGCGGCCCGACTGAGCAGTGCCCGCAGCGGACCGTCCTCCTCGCGCAGGGCGAGGCCGCGGCGGGGCCGGGGGTCGTCACCGGTCGTGGTGCGGCGGCCCTCCCCGGTGGGCAGGCCGTCCCAGTGGCGCTCGTCGACGATGCGGGCACCACGTCCCACCGCCCTGGAGTGCACGGCCAGCAGGGTGCCGCCAGTGGTGTCGGGGACAGTGGAATGGAGTATGACCTGGAACTTCGTGACCCGGACCTCGACCAGTTGGCGCGGGCGGACCTTGCGGGCGGGCACCGAGTAGAGGTTGGCGTCGAAGGCGACCAGGCAATCCTTGCCGACATGCCGCAGGTGCCGCTGCGCGACCACATAGGGTGCGCGGGGCAGCGGCCGCAAGGCCACGTGGTCGCGGATCGCGCGCAGGCCGATGACCTCGCCGTGGGTACCGTGCACCCGCGCGCGCCGGACCGGCACCCACGCGGTGAACGCGGCGTCGAGTTCCTCGGTCGAGGAGAACGCCCGGCCGGCCAGGACGTGGTCGCGCACGATGGCCACCTGCCGCTCGACCCGGCCCTTGCCCTGGGGGCGGTAGGCGGCGAGCACGTCGATGTCGAAGTCGTAGTGCCCGGCGAACGCCACCGCCTCCGGGTGGAGCGGGACAGCTTCGCCCGGGGCGACGTGTCGGCGGACCACGGTCTTGGTGCGGTCGTAGACGATGCTCATCGGCACTCCGCCGAAGTGCGCGAACGCCTGGCGGTGGCAGTCGAAGAACGTCGCCAGGTCCTGGCTGGTGGTGAAGCAGCAGAAGGGGTCCCGTGAGTACGACAGCGTCATGTGGAATGAGTAGACCTTCGGGATGCCGACGTGGGCCAGGATCCGTCCCTCGTCGCCCCAGTCGACCTGGGCCTGGGCGCCCGGCACGACCTCGAACCGGCGGTGCAGGCCCGCCAGCTCGCCGGGGTTGATACCGAGCTCCCCGGCGATCCGGGGCCGGGCCTCCTGCAAGTAGATCTTGACCCGTTGGTAGTTGATGGCGAACCCGTACTCCTGGGCCAGTCGCTCGTGGATCACCGCTCCCTTGAGCAGGATCTCGGACCGCAGCATCGCGTCGATCAGCGGAGCGACCTCATCCACCGCCCGTTGCCTGGGCAAGGCGCCGGACTCCCGTTGCGGTGGCGCGGCCGGGACCTCACCCGACAAGTACTTGGCGACCGTGCGGCGATTGAGCCCGGTCTCCTTCGCGATCTGCCGCTGGCTCATCGCGCCCGACTCGTACAGGGCGCGAAATCGCCTCAACTCCAACCAGCGATGTGGGTCCAAGACCACGGCCAGCCGCCCCTCTGCCACCCGAACGGACAACAGCAGACTCGCGGACACCACCCCGCCACCGCATCACTTCTGGAGCACAATCACCCGTACGAGGTGGCGCATGTTCGCTCGTACGCCGACAGCTGTCGGGGGTCAGGGCCGCGGCGCGGGCGGTGGCTGCTCGGGCGGCCTTTTGGTGGATGACCTCGCCGCGCAGGACGTGGGCCGCGGCGGCGTGGTCGGGGTCGGTGATCGACTGGTGCCTGGCCCAGCAGCGGGCATGGCGGGCCACCACGTCGTTGCCGGCGATGGCGGTGATCTCCTCGTTGTCGGTGCGGACCATCACCGTCCTGCCGATCGCGCGGGGATGGACGGAGTAGTCGTTGGTGTCCACGCGGATGTAGTGGTCGCGGCCGATGCGGGTGTGGAAGCGCCACCAGTGCGGTGGGGTGACCGGCGGGATGGTCAGCATCGCGGCCCGGTCGGCCTCCCAGCGGTCCACCGGGCGGGCGTCGATGGAGCGGTGCCGGCGCCGGTTGGCGATCTGCAGCCACGCGCTCAGCTGGGTGTTGAAGTCGTCGGGGCCGGTGAAGGTGCGGCCGGGCACGAAGCTCGTCTCCAGGTAGCCGTTCGCGCGCTCCACCAGGCCTTTCGCTTCCGGGTCCCGGGGCCGGCAGAGGTGGACCTTGACCGCGAGCAGGCCCGCGAACGCAGCGAACTCGCTGGTCAGCTTGCCCTTGCCGACACCGGCCTCGTTGTCCCAGACCAGCATCTTGGGCACCGCTGCCCAGCCGTCGGCGAGCAGACGCCAGTGGCCGTCGATCAGGTCACCGGTCTGCCGCGACGGCAGCATCCGGGCGGTGATCACCCGCGAGTAGCCCGACACGATGACCAGCACCGGCGGGCGGCCCGACTGGCCGTAGCCCAGCGGGATGTCGACGGCGGGGAACCACAAGTCGCACTGCGCGAGCTCACCGGGCTCGTAGACCGTGCGCGAGACCGGGTCCACCGGCAGGAAGGCCGGCCGCAGCTCACGCACCCGCTCACGCAGGATCGTCAGCCCGCGCTCCCAGCCGATCCGCTCCGCAATCACGGTCACCGGTATCGTCGGGGTCTGCCTGAGCAGCTCGCGGACTGCGGGCTCGACCGCGTCCACCGCCGAGCCCTTCAGCGGACGCTGGTACTGCGGGGGCCGGTCCGAGGCCAGTGCCCGCAGCACGGTGCCCCTGGAAATCCCCAGCTGCCGGGCCACCGCCCGGGCCGACAACCCCTCAGCCCGGTGCAACCGGCGAATCTCAGCCCAGTCCTCCACGTGGATCACCCTCTCTTCCTCCTGACTCCAGCCCAATGAAGTCAGAATGATCAAGAGATCACCCAGTGGCCCGCTTTTGATACGCCGTCCGTGGTCCCCATTTCACCCGTTGCCGACACACTCTGGGAGGGATCGGCGTTCGTGCCCCTGATCAGCAGTGCCGATGCCTCCGGTATCCGGTGACATCACCCCCTTTCGACCATTGCCGAATGGTGACCTCAGCCATGCCTGGCCCGGGAGCCGGGAGCCCTGTTGCAGGGCCGCAGAGAAGGTAGCGCGAGCCTGCCGCGCCAGAGGGGGCCGACTGTTGGCCGGCGGGAGACACCGTGTGGGGCCTGCCCTGGGCAGGCCCCACGGTTGTCAGTCGGGCCTGCCCTGGGCAGGCCCCACGGTTGTCAGTCGCGATGTTCGGTGGTGCTTCGGCCGGGGGCTAGCCCTTGGGACGTCCTCCGGTTGCGCCTTGCATTGTGGTCAGTTGAGGTTGCTGATGGACGGGGGGTTGTCGTTGAGAGTGGTGGCGGCGGTAGGGCTGAGGGCTGTGTTGTAGACGTGTACGTCGCTGACCTGGCCGGGGAAGGCCGCTTGGCTGCCGTTGCCGCCGGTGCCAGTGTTGTCGGCGCCGCCGATGAGGAACGGGCCGTCGGCGCTCCAGACGCTGGTGTTGCTTCCGGTGCCCGCGAGTTGACCGTTGACGTACAGGCTCATGGTTTCCGAGGAGGCGTCATAGACGGTGACGAGGTGTGTCCAGGTTCCCGTTTTGGGGGTGACGTTGGTGCCCGCGTGTGCGTATGCGGATGCGTTGGTGCTGTCGGTGTTGGGGGCGACGAATGCCCAGCCCTTGAAGGCGGCTGAGTACTGCAGGTAGAAGCCGCAGCGGGCGCCGGTGGTGTCGCGTTGGCACAGTGCTGTGTAGTACTTCGTGGGGTCGTAGCTGGTGCTGAGGTTGACCCAAGCCGAGACGCTGTAGCTGCCGGTGGTGTTGACAGCGGGGGCGTTGGCGCCGGTCGAGGCGTAGCCGGTGGTTCCGTCGAGGCTGAGGACGGTGCCTCGGGTGGCGTCGTTGGTCCAGTTGGCATTGCCGTTGAGGGTAGCGGTGTAGTTGGTGCCGCCGTTGGTGTCAGCGGCGGCCGTCGAGCTGTTGCCGTCGTTGAGCTTCCACCAGTTGGTCGCGGTGCTGTAGTTGCCCTGGGTGAAGGGGGTACCGAAGTTGGCCTTGGCGCCGGTGGGGGCGATCCCGGTGTAGTTGATGATGTCGCCGTTGGGCGTGGTTGCGTAAAGGTTGGGCTGGCCGAGTCCGGTGGAGTCGCCAGGGGATGCGACGGTCGGATAGGCGGCGGTAGTGAGGATGGGGGAGAGCTCTGTGGGGGCAGTGGGCAGCGGTGTGGGCAAGCTGCCGCCGGTGAGGGCGCCCCAGTCCTGTGCGGATACGTTCTCGCAGCCCCAGATGATGAGCTGGGTGTCAGGGCTCTGGTTGCCGGCGGGGTCTGCCAGGCACATTCCGGAGGCGCTGTTGACGAGCCAGCCGTTGGCGCCTGCGGTCCACTGCTGGGTGGTGGCCTTGCTGTTGCAGGTGGCGAGGTCGACTTCGTTGCCCTGGGTGACGCCGGTGGCTTCCAGGCAGAGACCGGAGTGGACCCGGACGGTGTGGTCGGTCAGGAACGTCATGGACTGTTCCGGGGCGTTGTCGCAGGTCCAGATGATGGCTGCGGTCCCGCTGGCGGCGTTGTCACCGGGGTCGGCGGCGCACAGGTCGGCTCCAGCGGTGGTTTTGATTCCGAGAGTGAGCGGCGCGGCGGTGGGAGCTGCGAGTTGGGCGATGTTGCCGCTCGCGTCCTTGAGAGGGAAGGAGTAGACGATGCCGGAGTCCTTGTCACGTGCCCACAGCATCGGAGCGCCCGCGGTGCCGCTTGACAGGTTGCCGCCGACGACGCCGGGTGCGAGGAGATCGAAGTGGGACCAGTCTCCGGTGCCCAGCAGGACCGGGTTGGTCAACGGGGCGCTGTTGGTCGTCTGGTAGAGCCAGAGTTCCTGCTTCCCGCTGCCGTCGAGCTCCTTGGTGATCAGGTTGGCTTGGGTGTAGGTGGTGTTGCCAGCCAGGTCCCCGGGGGTGATCAGGCCCTTCACGCCGCTCCAGTCGGCGTTGTATCCGGTGCAGCGGCCGGAGGTGCACGCGGGATGGGCGACCGTGGAGACCCCGCTGGTTAGTGAGAAGTGCCCGTAGGTGCCACCGTTCTCCCCGTCGTTGGTGTAGCGGTACATCTGCTGGTTGGCCGTGTCGTAGGCCAGCAGATCGTCGACGCCGCCGTTCTGCAGCGAGCCGCGGTGGGCGATGTCGTAGTCGTTCCAGTCGGTCTGCTTGTCCGGGCTGGTGCTGGGAGTGCTGGCGATGGTGGCGGTGAGCGTGGAGGGGTCCGCGTTGCCGGGGATCAGGATGAGGTCGCCGGTGCTGTCGGTGGCGAGCATGTCGGGGATGCCGTCACCGGTCAGGTCTCCCGCGGTGACCTTGGTGTTGGGGTTCCATGGGGCATAGAAACTATAGGTGGAGGGGATGGTCTGGATGTTGCCGGCGTTGTCGACAGCCTGGACGTAGAGGATGTGGCTGCCCCACATGGTGGGGGTGACGTTTTTGATGGTGGCCTGGCCGCCGCTGGCAGCCTGGTAGTTGAACCCGGCGGTGGGGATCGGTTGGTCGAGGGACCAGCGGAATCCGGCTATGCCGCTGGCGGGGAGGCACTTGGCGAGGGTGCAGGTGGACGGGTCGGGCGCGGGGTCAGTCGCGGTGACGGTGAACTGCCCGGCCTGCCCGGCGTATTTCGGCGGTGTCTGGCCGCTGCCCGACGCTGGGTAATCGGTGCTGGCGATGGTGGCCTGGTTGGGAGGGGTGAGGTCGACGTCGAAGCGGCAGTCGGCCACGGTGTTGGACGTCAGGGTCCCGTCGGAGGCCTGGGTGTTCCAGCTGTACTGGTGGCCGTCCTGGAGTGTGCTAGTGTCCTGGAAGCTGCCGACTCTGGGGGAGGAAGCGTAGGCGACATTGCCGTAGGCGACCTGCTTGGGGTTGCCTGAGCCGTCCGTGAGCATGTTGTCGACCATGCCGTACCAGATCGCGATTGTGGTGCCGCTGATTGGCGAGGTGGCGGTGGACTGCATCCAGAGACTGGAGGCTCCGTAGTTGGTGCTGATCAGTCCGATCCACCCGGGGGTCCCGCTGCCGCAGGCGGGGGAGGCAGATGTGAGGTTGCCGTTGGCGTCGACGGTGACGGCTGGTGGACTGGTGTTGACGGAGCTCGGGGAGATGGAGGGTGCCAGGTCGTAGGTTGTTTGGATGTATGGGTTCGGGGCGAAGCGCATGTGCCCGTAGTCGGTGGACGAGGAGGACTCGTCGCCTGCGATCTGGAAGGTCAGGGTGCCGCCCTGGGCCGCGTTCACCTGGTTCGTCAGGGTGAACTCGGCGGTGTTGGTACCGCCGCACGACTGCGTCGCGTCGATGCTGTACATCTGGTCGGTGGCGCTGAAAGCCATGGCGCCGCCTGCCGACCCGGGCCGGTTGTTCCACGTCGTGGGGTTGCTGCTGCCCGGTGCGTTGATGCCGTTGGTGACCGTGACGGTGACCGGCCACTTCGTGCAGCCGCCGTCGGATCCGTATGTCTCGGAGAGCGTGAGGTCGGCTTGGGTGACCTTGGATCCGCTCGGGATCCTGCTCAAGTCCATCACGTAGTAGGACTCTTCGGCGCCGGAACCGCAGTTGCCAGCCCAGCTTGGCTGGATGTAGCCGATGCCTTCCCCGGCACTGGTGCCGTTGCCCTCTTCGGTGTTCCAGCCGGTGTCCGCGCTGGGGCAGCCTTGCCACACCTGGGTGTAGTACTTGGTCGTGTCCGTGACCTCTTGCGGGTCGATGAACACCGGGTATTCGGTGGTGGTTCCGGTGAGCAGGCTCTGGTCGGGAGTGAGTGTCAGGGTGCTGTCGGTGGCCGTCAAGGCGATTGGGTCGACCTGGGCTCCCGGGCCCGGTCCTGCGGCCGATGAGGTATCCGGGTCCGCGTCGCCTTCGGTCAGGGCCCGGACGGCGGCGGTTTTCTGTACCGAGGCGCTCGCACTGGTCGAGGCTACGCCGGTGCTTGAGTCCCACATGATCGGAGCGGGGCTACTGAAGGCCAGGCTGCCGTCCGCCGCAGTGGCGAGCATGCCACCGTGGGGGTCGGCGGCCAGGTTGAGGCCCGGAGCGGAGGCGGCCAGTTGCAAAGTCGCCAGTGCTGGGTTCGCGGCGGCGGCTGCGCTGTGGACGATCAGTACGTCTCGGAAGTCGCCCTGTTGGTCGATCTGTACCTGGAGGTCCACACCGGGCAGTACGGACGGATACAACGCGGTGTCACCGCTGAGAGCCGGCGTGGGCAGCGTGAACGGCATGGTCAGGCTGAGACTGTGGCCAGCCGGGTCGGTGAGGGTGACCAGCGGTCCGCCGCCTCCTCCGGAGAGCACCACGCCGGTCGGAGTGGCCTTGGGGCTGAGGGTGCCGTCCGAGTTGAGGGACAGCGTGGCGTCGACCGGGACCCAGGTGCCGTTCTGCTGCACGCGGACCGGGAGGGTGTCGGTGGTCTGTGTGAGTGAGCCGTCGGGGTTCGCCTCGATCGAGGTCGTGGCGGTGGTGAGCGAGGGGATGGCTACGGGCTGCCCGGTGGCTGCGGCCTGGAGTTGGGCGGACTGGACGGGGCCGGGGTCGGCGGGCGGCGCGATCGCGCCGGGGTTGGCCGGCCCGTCGTCGGCGAAGGAAGGGTAAGCGGCTCCCGAGACGATCAGCGCCGCCAGCAGCGGCGCGGTCAGGATGCGTCTGGCCCGGGTCCGGCGACGAAGCTGGACATGTGGTGTGGCTTTCATGTGCTGCCTTTGTGGTCAAGTGATGAAGATTGTATGGCGTTCATCACATATTCGCGGCCGGGTTGGGTGGGCGTCCCTTTGCGCGAGGGGCAACATGTGATGGCATGTCCCATTCACCCGGCATAGATCGGACGAAACGCTTCAATGGGTGGACAGCCCAGTCCTGAGATGGGCGCGGACAGGCTATAGCCCAGCTCATATCGGATCCATATGATCCCAACGGCCTATACATGGCTACCGCTGTGCACAGACACATGTTCACGGCGCACCACTCGCAGGGGGTTTGACGCATGAGTGTCCGTACACGCTGGTTTGCGGGCGTGAGACACCGAGTATGGCGTCGGAGCCTGACTCTTGGGACTGCCATGGTCGCCGTGAGCGCGATGGTGGCGCCGGCAGCGGTGGCCCAGGAGATCCCGCAGTACCACTACAGCGGCAAGTTGTGGTCGCCGTTCCCGCTCCCGGTCACCAAGAGCGTGCCGGTGCACAACCTGGGGGACGGTCGGACGAGCCTGGCGCTCGGCAAGGGGGACAAGCCCCTGAAGACCTACGCGGCCGCGGCTCCGGCGTGGCCGTCCGCGGGCAGCGCCACGGTTTCGCTGACCCGCGCGGTCGCTGCCAGTGCCTCAGCGGCTCCCGCGCCCAAAGGATCGGCCTCGATCGCCGGCTCGGCCACCAGAGACCAGCACGGAGCATCGGCCGCCGCGTCTGCCTCGGCCCACCCGTCGGCCTCCGCGGGGAGCGCGACCACCATGCGAGTGGTGCCAGTGACCGGCCCGGTCAAAGTCGGCGCACTGCCGGTATGGCTGGGCCCGGCCGCGTCTCCCGCTCACGGTGCACATGCGTCGGTCGCGGCCGCGGAACCACTGCCGACCCAGGTGCGGGTCCAGGTTGCCTCGCACAGCCAGGCGGTGGCGGCCGGTGCCAATGCCATGCTGCTCGGCTTCGCCCGCGCGGACGGCTCGGCGGCCGGCCAGGTCCAGGTCGTCATCGACTACGCCGACCTGGCTCGCGCGTTCGGCGGCGGCTACGGCTCACGTCTGGTCATGTTCGCAATGCCCAGTTGCGCGTTGACGACGCCCCAGATCCAGGCCTGTCGTACTCGAACCCCGTTGGACTTCTCCAACCGTGCGGACGCGGACCAGTTGGTCGCCAACCTTTCCCTGGTCTCCGGCAGTACGGTCGCGCCGCACAGCACGGGGCGCGCCGGGGCTGCCCCAATGGACACCAGCGGTTCCATGACGCTGGTGGGGGTCAGTTCGGGCACACTGGGATCCCAGGGCGACTATTCGGCGACCTCGCTGAACCCGTCCGGGACCTGGCAGGCCTCCGGCACTGGGGCGTTCACCTACTCCTACCCCATCGACGTGCCCAGCGCGGTCGGTGGCAGCGCACCGAGCGTGTCCTTCGACTACAACTCGCAGTCCGTCGACGGGGAGACCTCGGCGCGTAACTCCCAGGCCTCCTGGATCGGGGACGGATGGGACTACCAGCCGGGCTTCATCGAGCGCTCCTACCGGTCATGCGGCAGCCTGCTGAACTCCAGCGGCCAGCGGCTGCTGAAGGGTTCCGGCGACGAGTGCTGGGGCGGAGACAACGCCACCGTCTCCTTCGGGGCCCACTCCGGGACGCTGATCCCCACCACCATGGCCAGTGGCGTCCCCGGCCTGGTCGCGCAGTGGAAGCTGTCGAGCGACGACGGCACTGTGGTCCAGGAGCTCTCCGGCGCCCAGAACGGCTTGTATCAGGGCATCTACTATCGCGTGCTGACCCCGGACGGGAGCGCGGCGTACTTCGGCTCCGACCATGCCCCGGCCAGCACCGCCATCAATTCCTCCCCGCAGTCGGGGACCCCGACGGACTCCTCGACGAACTCGGCCTGGGGCCTTCCGGTGCTTCACCCGGTCTCCGGCGACCCTTGCTACAGCTCCACGACCGGTACTGCCTCCAAGTGCTCCGCGAACGAGGGCTGGCGCTGGAACCTGGACTTCACGGTCTCCCCGAACGGTTTTGTCCAGCGCTACGACTACAGCACCGAGAACAACTGGTACGACCTGGGTGGTGGCCAGGTCGCAGCCTCCAACGGCTCGGGGACGCTTGCCCAGTACACCCGAGGTGGCACCCTCACCCAGATCTCCTACGGATACCAGCTCGCGGACGAACTGGCCGGGCGCACACCGGCTGCCGCAGTGGTGTTCGCCTCCAAACAGCGCTGCCAGACCAGCCCTAGCTTCGCCTGCTCACAGGCGATCTCCACCTCGAACGCCACCAACTTCCCCGACGTCCCCTACGACCTGAACTGCAACCAGGGGAACTCCACTACCTTGCCGCCTGGCTCCACGTCAGTTCCAGCCGGGGTGTGCGTCACTGTCTCGCCTACGTTCTGGAGCACTGCCCACCTGGACTCGGTGACCACCGAGGTGCACGTCATCGACCCGACGTCGAAGGCCGACAAGGGCCTGGTCCCGGTGGACAAGTACCAGCTCGGGCAGGTGTACTCGGCTTACGGCGGAACGATCGACCCGGTCACCGGCACCACGAATGACCCGGCCGATGCCGGGGAACTCCAGGCTGTGATGTGGCTGCAGAGCATCCAGCACACCGGTGAAGCCGACCCCTACGACGGCGGTAGCACAGCTGTCACCATGAATCCGGTGACCTTCATAGGCACGGAGTTCGACAACCGTGTCGACGGTGGCGACGCACCGGAACTTTTTCGGCCACGGATCTCCGCGATCGTCACCGAGACCGGCGAGGTCATCTCCGTCGACTACTACGCGCCGGACTGCTCGCGGGTCAACAACACCATGCCCGTCTCCCCGGACGGCGACACCATGTCCTGCTACCAGGCGTACTGGACCCAGCCAGGTGCTGGCTTCCCCATAGCGGACTGGTTCAACAAGTCCCGGGTGCAGACGGTCGTCGTCTCGGACGCGACGGGGGGCGCGGGGGATACCGCCGGTCCCAAGAACAGCCAGGGACTGGGCCCCTACGGGTCACCTGACCAGGTCACCAACTACAGCTACGGGGGCGCGGCATGGCATCGCGACGACTCGGCGCAGACCGACGACCTGTACCGGACCTGGGACCAGTTCCGCGGCTACCGCACTGTCACCGTCACCACTGGCACCAGCCCTGACCCCATCACCCAGACCACGACCACCTACCTGCAGGGGATGGACGGCGACTACCTCGCCGACGGCACCCAGCGCTCGGTCAAGGTTTCCGACACCGTCGGCGACAACGTGGTCGATTCCAACTGGCTGGCCGGCACCCCGCTGGAAACGGACACCTACACCGCAGCCAACGGCACCATCGACGCCAAATCTGTTGTTCCCACCACGGACATCACCCAGACGGCGTCGGTTGCCCAGACCGCGTGGAGCGACTGGAACAGCACGGACTACAGCGGTTCCGCGCCGACCCTGTCCACCCTGCCGCCGCTGACTGCCCGCCGGATCAGCGACGCGACCACCCGCTCGTACTCCCTGCTGAAGAGCGGCTCGTGGCGCGAGAACCAGAGCGTCACCGACTATGACTCCCAGGGCCGGGAGTCCACCGTCGACACCACGGCCGACGTGGGCGGTGCCGCCCCGCAGGAGCAGTGTGCCACCACCGACTACGCGGCCCCGCCATCGAGCGACGCGATGATGCTCAGCTATCCCGACGAGACAGTCCGGGAGAGCGCCGCATGCGGAAGCAGCAGCCAGACGCTGCTGTCCGACAAGAAGCTGTACTACGTCGGCGACGGCACCCTGGGCAACCTGGGGACCTTCGGCCAACTCAGCGGTACCGGTCTGGTCACCGGCACGCAGATCGCCACGGCCTTCAGCGCCGGGACCGCGACCGCGTGGCAGACCACGACCGCGATGATGTACGACGGTGCCGGGCGGACCACCCAGACGCTGACCCCCGATCCCACCGGAGTGAAGGCCTCGGGTCTGGCGACCACTACGTCGTTCACGCCCGCGTGGAGCGCGTCTGGCGGGAACACCAATCCGACCACCATGACCTCGACCAACTCGCAGGGCTGGACCACCACCTCCACTCTGGACCCGCTCCGCGGGCAGACCATGACGAACATCGACGCCAACAAGCGGGCGACTGACGTCACCTACGACGCCCTCGGCCGCCGCACCGCGGTCTGGCTGCCCGGCCGTCTCCAGGCCTCGCAGTCCGCGGACATGACCTTCAGCTACTCGATCGACCCCGGTGCCACCGTCACCGTCGGACCCAAGGTGGCCACCACCATCACCGGCGCCCCCAGCGCCGTCACCACCGACACACTGCGCGAGGACAACAGCTACTCCCAGAGCATCACCCTGTACGACGGGATGCTCCAGCCACGGCAGACCCAGACCACAACCGCCGACAACTCCGCCGGGCGTCTGATCAGCGACACCTTCTACGACTCCCACGGCTGGCCGCTGCGCACCTACGCGCCCTACATCGACACGACGACGTCGCCGTCGACGACCATGGCGCAGGTGCTGGCGGAGAGTCAGATCCCCTCGGAGAACGTCACCACCTACGACGGCCAGGGGCGTGCTCTGCAGAACACCCTCTACACCATGGGCGTCGCCCAATGGAACACTGCCACCAGCTACCCCGGTGCCGACGAGACCGACACCACGCCGCCCGCCGGCGGGCCGACCACGAGCACGATCGTGAACGCCCTGGGGCAGACCACTAGCAGCACGGTGCAGAACACCAACAGCCAGGTCCAGCTCTCCGGCGGCACGGTGATCCCGTCCGGGACCTCGCTGATGTCCGATGCGGTCCGACTGACCATGCTGGCCAGCGGTGACCTCAGTCTGACGTCTCTGGCCAGCGGCAAGCAGCTATGGCATACCGGTACCTCCTCCGCTGGCGCCTATGCGGACTTCGGCACCGACGGAAACCTCGGGGTGTTCAGCAGCAGCGGTACCCAGCTGTGGTCCAGCAACCTCACGGCCACGACCGGCAGTGTCCTGAAGCTCCAGAACGACGCCAACCTGGTCATCTACAACAGCGCGGGCACCTCTGCCTGGTCGACCAGTACCGCTGGCCAGGCCGGCCAGGCGAACGCCACCACCAGTTACACCTACACCCCGGCCGGACAGGTCAACACGATCAAGGACTCTGCCGGCAACCAGTGGTCCTACCAGTACAACCTGCTGGGACAGCCGACCAGCCAGTCCGACCCCAACACCGGAACCACCTCATTCAACAGCTACGACGTCGACGGCAATCTGCTGCAGACGACCGACGCGCGCGGCCAGAAGCTCGGCTACACGTACGACTGGGACAACCGTCCGGTCGCCGAGTACAACCTCAGCCAGTCCGCGTCCGAGTCCAGCAGCAACATGCTCGCCGCCTGGGCGTACGACCAGACCCCCAGCACCGCTGACTCTCCCGCCCCGAACGCCAACACCCTCGGCTACCCGACCTCCTCGACCCGCTACGTCCACAGCGGTACCACCACCAGCAGCTACACGCAGCAGGTCACCGGGTACAACAGTGCTTACCAGCCGATGGGTACCCGCACCACCATTCCCTCCGCGGACGGCTTCCCCGCACCCGCCGGCACCACACAGGGCGCCTCCGGCACCGTCAGCTTCGAGTCCGACGCCACCTACACCCCCAATACCGGTCTGCTCAATTCCACCAGCTTCGGCGCGGACGGCGGGTTGCTGCCCGAGACCATCGGTTACCAGTACGACCTGCAAGGCCTGCTGATGTCCGATGGTGGAACTCTCACCCAGTCCGGCGGTACGCAGATCGGCGGCGCCTACGTCGACAACACCAACTACAGCCCGCTCGGACAACTAACCCGGACCACCTACGGCGTCTATGGTCTGCAGCTCTCCACGACCTCGGCCTACGACGCGGCGACCGGGCGTCTGACCAACGAAACCTCGGACTGGCAGACCAGTACCGCCAGCCAGATCGACAGCACCGACTACCGTTACGACCAGGCCGGTGACATCACCGCCACCTCCGACACCGAGTCCAACGGCGGCGCGGTCACCGGCACCGACACCCAGTGCTTCAACTACGACTCGTTCCAGCGGCTCACCAGTGCCTGGAGCGACACCGGAGGCATCAGGGCGGCCGGCGTCGGCGGTACCGGCTCCTGTGACGACGTGAGCCCCACCGCCAACGCCACCCCCAGCTCGCCCAAGGCTGACACCGTCGGCGGCCCCGCCCCCTATTGGCAGACCTACACCTACGACCTGCTCGGTGACCGCACCGGCATGGTCAACCACGACACCACCGGTAACGCTGCCGATAACACGACTCAGACCGACGCCTACACTGGCGCTGACGGCACCGCAACCGCTACCGACCCGGACCAGGCGAGCAGCGTCACCACCAGCAACCCAAGCCTGGGCAGCGCCACTCAGACCATCGGCTACACCGACAACAGCCTGATCAGCGGCGGGGTCGACGCCGGGAACACCATGACTCGGGCCAGCACCACCACCGGGCCGCTGACATCCGGCGTCAAGACCAGCGCCGGCGGCGCGCTGTGCCTGGCAGATCCCGCCAACGCCACCACCGCCGGAACCCAGATGATCCTCTGGGGCTGCGGATCGGGTGGTCAGACCTTCGCCATCGGTACCGACGGCACTGTGCGCGTCAACGGCGTGTGCCTCGATCTGAGCGGTACCAATGTCGTCCTCAACCCTTGCTCCGGTGCGGCCAGCCAGAACTGGAAGACGACCACCGGCGGCACTCTGGTCAACGTCAGCACCGGCAAGTGCCTTGCAGACCCCAGCGGCAACAACACCCCCGGCGGCGCCAAGCAGATCATCTGGACCTGTGGCAGCGGCGGCCAGACCTACACACCGAACTCCACCGGCAACGCGGTTCTGCCGGGACAGACCCAGACCCTCACCTACGACGCCGAAGGCCGCCCGGCCACCGTCACCACCCCCAGCGGTACTACCAGCCAGATCAGCAGCTACCTCTACGACGCCGAAGGCAACCTGCTGGAGGAGACCAGCGGCGCCACCACCATCCTCTACCTCTTCGGCAGTACTGAACAGCTCACCAAGATCGGCACTGGAGTCACCGGCCAGCGCTCTTACACCGGCCCCGACGGAACTGTCATCACCCGAAGCACCGGCGGATCCACGCCGGGCGGCACGGTCGTCTACCAGCTGTCCAACGCCCAGGGCACCGCGACCACCACCATCAGCTCCACCACCTCCACTCCCACCATCACCCGCCGCTACTACGACCCCTACGGCAACCCACGTGGAACCACCCCCTCCACCTGGCCGGACCTTGAGGGCTATCTGGGCAAGCCCACCGACGCCACCAGCGGCCTGGACCTCCTCGGTGCTCGGACCTACGACCCCACCCAGGGCCGCTTCACCAGCCCTGACCCTGTCTTCGAAGCCGGCGACCCGAACCAGATGGGCGGCTACACCTACGCCGCCGACAACCCCTCCACCGGCAGCGACCCGTCCGGCCTGATGTTCGACGGATCCGACGGTGCCCCGACCGGCTGCACACCGGGCCTCGACATGAGTATGTGCAGCGGACCCATCACGGTAACTGACGGGAGCACGAAGGATGTTCTCGCCGGGTTCGCAGACCAGGCACTCAACATCGCCAGCTACGTGGCACCGATGGGCTGGGCTGTTCGGCCGATTCAGCACTACGCGCTGGATAAACTCGAATCGGCAGCCGGCGTCAACAAGAGCAATATCGGTTACTCGTCCGGCCAGCGTGAGGCGGATGTCGCATCGCTGTTCCTGGCGCCGGAGGATGACCCGGAAGTCCTGTTCGCAGAGGGGGAGGCCGACGTCGAGCGGGCTCTTCAAAGCGAGACAGCGGCTCTGGAGAAGGCGAATGTCGAAGCGGACGGATCCGGTGCTACTGCAGCTGACCATGCGACCTCGGACAGCCAGGAGCCGGCGAAGAGCGCACCGCCAAAGGAATCAACAGATCCAGCGCATACCCAGACAGCCGGCGAATCCGACACTGCCAGCAGCCCGTCTGGCAAGAGCAAGTGCAGCTTCTCGCCGGACACTCCTGTTCTCATGGCCAACGGCACAACGGAGGCCATAGGCAAACTGAAGGTCGGCGACAAGGTCGAGTCCGCCAACCCCGACACCGGGAAGGAAGAGGGAGGCCGCACAGTCCAGGACGTGTGGATCAACCACGACACCGACCTTCTGGATGTCACCGTCAGCGACGGCCACAGCCACACGGCGGTCGTGCACACGACCGCCAACCACCCGTTCTGGGACGACACCACCCACACCTGGGTCCGAGCGGACCACCTCAAACCCGGTGACAGGCTTGCCAGTACCCACGGCCAGCACCCCACTGTCGTCAACACGAAGACGACCCCCGGCGCGGCCAACCGCTGGAACCTGACCGTCCAGCAGCTCCACACGTACTATGTACTGGCCGGTACGACGCCGATCTTGGTGCACAATACGAGCGGTCCTAATTTGTGCACCGTTCCTGGCCATGACCATGTTCAGTCTCGGGTAGATGACTTGACGGACGCGGCTGGAGCGGGTGCAGGGTTTAGGACAATGGGTGGACTTCATGCCGATGTCCCTGGAGCGAATGGCGGGCTCGACTTCTACGCCGTAGGTGCGCGAGCTGACATGACGCCGACGCAATTTGGAGAACTATCTGACCTTGGAAACACGGAGTTTGGCTTCCGTGTTCCGCAGCCAGCTAGGTTGGTGACGCGAGATAATCTCTGGCATGCCGAAGTGAAGCTATTCAATGAGGTGGCGGGAGGGCTGCAATTGCAGCCAAGATTCATGGTGGTCAGCCGACCAATCTGTCCTGAATGTGAGAACTTCCTCACTCAGAGAGGTGCTACCTTGACTTCTGCTACCACGGCGCAGTGGTAGTGCGCCAGCCGTGATCCACAGGGAAGGAGGCTCCGATGTCTGAGTCGTCACTCGGCACTGCGCTGGATGGTGCGGACTCTAGGGCGCTGAGCTGCGTTACAGCGCTGAGAATCGGTGGCGGGTTGTACATCCTTGCTGACGCTGATGGGAGAGGGGACCTCTACTATCAGGTGGATGCTGGTGTGCGCGCTGGACTCAGGTCCTGCGAAGGTCGGCGCCTGAACGCCGATGTGGTTCGTATCGCCAAGAAGGCATGTCAGCGGCTGACTTCTACATTTTCTGGCGACGAACAAACGCGCCAGTTTACTCTTGCTGGATTCAGTCTCTTGGCTGATGTTCTTGCCTTGTTGGACGCTGATATCAGCGAACCAGCAGAGGGTCATATGGCCATTTTTGAGAAGGCACTCGAGGTGGCTTCGGCTTGGTCTGAAGCGGTTCGTATTGATGGTCATGGAAGCTTGCAAGAATTCGAGCTTTCCTGCCAGCGGGAATCAGTCTCTCTCCTGAGGGAGGGAGGGGTTCTTGGCCTCCGAAATGCCCTGGGGCCTATGGAATTGAGTTATCGCGGGTTGGCGAAAGGCGTGGCCTAGGAACGCGCATTTTCTCAATAGGGCATATTCGAAGCAGCCCCACCAGATTAAGTTCCGGTGGGGCTGCTGGGGCGTCTGACGGCAATAGTTGACGGCAACGTCAGTGGACGGGTGCTGCACGAAGTGGTGGGTCGTCGCCGTCGTCGGTTCGGGTGGCGGGCTGGGCGGGGTTGCGGAGGGCGTTGCCGAGGAGGTCGATGGCGTCGCGTTGGAGGCGGAGCCGGACGTGGGCGTACACCGTCGCGGTCACGCCGATGTGGGCATGGCCCAACAGCTCTTTGATAAAGACGAGTTCGACGCCCTGCTCCAGGAGGAGCGTCGCCGCCGAGTGCCGGAGATCGTGGAACCGGATACGGCGGAGCAGGGCGTTGAAGTGCCGGGTGAGGGTGGCTCCCTCGATCGGGGACCCGTCGGGCCGGGTGAAGACGTAGCCGCTCGCCTTCCAGCCCGTCCCCGCGACTTCGCGTTCCTGGCACTGCCGGTCGCGGTGCTGTGCGAGGGAGTGCAGGCACTCGGTGGGCAGGGCGATGCGCCGTTCCGAGCTCCGCGTCTTGGTGGGCAGGGCGGTCTAGCCGCCGGAGTTGGTGCGTTGGAGGGTGCGGCGGATGCTAGCGGTTCCGCCGGTGAGGTCGAGGTCTTCCCAGCGCAGGCCGAGGAGTTCGCCCTAGCGGAGCCCGCTGCGCAGGGCGAGTTCGAACAGCGCTCTCAGCCGGTGCCCGTGCGTGGCGGTCAGGAACGCGTGGGCTTCCTCGGCGGTGAGGGGTTCGAAGCGGCGGGGTCGGGGTGTGCCCATGCGGACGTTGCGGGCCACGTTGCGCGGGATCTCCTCTTCATGGACGGCGTGCTCCAGGGCGGACTTGAGCACGGAGTGCACATAGGCCAGCGTCAGCGGGGAGAGCCGCTTGCGGCAGCACTTGCCGATCGCGCAGCACTGGGGCTGGTCACGGGCGGTGTCGTGGCCGCATGCGCAGCACTGGCAAGTGATGCGGAGCTGGGTGGTGGGTGACGGTGTCGGGAACGGTCTTGCCGCCGCGCAGTCCGGCGGCGATGAGCTGGTAGGTGTCGTGGTGGTAGACCTCGGCGCAGGAGCAGCAGCGGGTGGTGCGGCGGTTGCCGCAGCGGACCAGGAGGCAGTCGGCGGGTATCTGGGCGGAGTCGAGGTGGCGCAGGATTAGTCCGGTGGCGGCGTCCACCTCGGTGCGGTGCCCGTCGAGGCGGACCGGCCGCACGCAACCGCCAAGTGTCGTCAACTGGCGCACGAACCAGGGCAGTTGGCCGGGGGAGGCGAGCTTTTCCAGGTCGCCAGGGCGCAGGCCGGGGGTGAAGACGTTGGGCTGGTGCTGGGGTTCTGCGGGCATGAGGGCATGGCCTCTCGGCGGGACGGCGCGCGGGGTGCCGTCGGGGAGGTGGGTGGGGGACCCCGGCAGGGGCAGGGCCGGTGGGCGGTGGTGCCCCTGCCGAGGGTGCGCTGCTGCGGGCGGGCTGGCGGCCGGGTTCTTCGCTCCCCGGGTGGTGGGCCGTCAGGCATCAGGCGGCCTTGTCCAGACCCACGCTGGTGGGCAGGTCGCGGACCTGGTGGCCTGCCTGGCACGGGGCTTCGCTGATGCGCCAGCAGGCTTCGGTGGGCAGGTAGACCGACCGCATCCGGACCGGGGTGCGCATCGTGCCGATCGCGGCGATGGCGACGCCGGCGGGCAGCTCGCGGTCGGCTGCGCTGACCTCCAGGTCGCGGCCGTCGGGGAACAGGTGGAGGAAGTCCTCGATGGTGTCAACACGTTGGCATATCCGTGCGGTGAGCTTGCTCCGTTTTGACGGACAGGTTCGTTGTGTTGTTTAGGCTGCGTGGAGTGCTTCGTAGTCGTTGGGGCTGAGGTAGCCCAGGCTGCTGTGGAGTCGGTGTAGGTTGAACCAGCCTTCGATGAAGTCGAAGATCGCATTGTGGGCAGCGGCCCTGGTGGGCCAGGTGCGGGTGCTGATCAGTTCGCGCTTGAGGATGGAGAAGCTTGAGGATGGAGAAGAACGACTCGGCCAGGGCGTTGTCCCAGCACTGGCCGGTGCGCCCGACCGACAGGCGCACGCCGAGCTGCTCGGCCAGCTGGGCCAGGGCCCGGCTCGTGTACTGACAGCCACGATCCGCGTGGAAGATCACACCGTGGGCCGGTCGTCGTTGCAGATGCGCGGCCTGAAGAGCGTCGGCGACCAGTTCGGTGCGCAGGTGGTCGGCAGTGGCCCAACCGATGACCCTGCGGGAGGCGATGTCGATGACGGTGGCCAGGTAGAGCCAGCCCTCGTCGGTGGGAATGTACGTGATGTCGCCGCACCAGCGCTGGTTCAGCGCGGTCGCATCGGGGGTGAACTGGCGGTTGACCAGGTCCGGGCGCGTGGAGGCTCCTGCGTCGGGGACGGTGGTGACCGGGCGGCGCCGGCGGTGGACGCCCTGCAGTCCGGTCTGGCGCATCAGGCGGGCGACGCGCCGACGGCCGCAGCGCTGGCCCTGGCGCTGCAGGACCATGTGGACGCGCGGGGCGCCGTAGGTGCCGTGCGACCGGGCGTGGACGGCGCTGATCTCCTGAGCCAGCTCAAGGTCGCGGGCCCGGCGCGGTCCGGCGAGGGGGTTGCGGCGGGCATAGAAGGCGGTCCGGGAGACCTTCAGGAGCTCACACGCGCGTTTGACGTTGTGGCCCTGCTGCTTCTCCGCCTCGATGAACGGGTGCGCGTTCACCGGGTCCCCGCTGCGAAGAAAGCTGTCGCGCGCCGCAGGATCTCCACGTCCTCGCGCAGGCGGCGGTTCTCCCGCCGCAGGACCGCCAGCTCCTCCTGCTCGTCACTGGTCAGGCCCTCGCGTTCACCGGCGTCGACCTGGGCCCGCTTGACCCAGTCCCGCACCGCGGTCTCGGTCAGGTCGAAGTCCTTGGCGACCTGACCGACGGTGCGGTCCCCGCGCCGACAGCGCTCGACGATGTCGGCCTTGAACTGCGGCGTGAACGACCGCCTCGGTCGAGGCTTCTTCTTCCCCATGCCTTCCATGATGGGCATCCCTCCGGGGCCGTGACCCCTGATCTCGGATGTCCGTCAAAACGGACCAACCTCAGCTCAGCGTCGCGAAGGGCCGATCCGCTCGTCCCCAGGGGGACAGGCGAGGGTGGCGCTCTGTCGCAGTGCGGTGCGGCGCAGCGCGGCCTGGTGTGGCGTGCGTGGGCGGTGGGGTGGGCAGGCTTGGACCGCTGACGACCGGGTCGGCGCCCCGGAGGAAAGATCTTGAAAGAAATCCCCGGGACGGTGTCGGATCGCGGCGGTGCTGTTCGTAGCAGGGGTGAGGCCGTCCACAACGGGCGGCGCCGGGGCAAAGGAGCCGGGAGCATGAAGCTGACGACCATGACCCAGGTCACCCTCGACGGAGTGATGCAGGGAAACGGCGGCGCGTCGGACGACCGCCGGAACGGATTCGAGCGCGGCGGATGGGCCCGGGGGAAGGGCGACGACGGGACCAGGGCGTTCATCACGCGGACCTACCAGCGCGCCGAGGCGTTCCTGTTCGGGCGGCGCACCTACGAGTTGTTCGCCGACTCCTGGGGATCGGTCGACCGGATGCGCGCGCATCCCATCGGCGTAGCCTTGGACGAGGCTCCCAAGTACGTTGCCTCGACCACGCTCACCGCGCCGCGTTGGGGGGACACGACCGTTCTCCGTGGTGACCTGGTGGCGGCCGTCGGCGAGCTGAAGGCCAGGCCCGGGGGCGAACTGCAGGTGCACGGCAGTGGCGCGCTGACCCGGTGGCTGCTGGGGAACGATCTGGTCGACGAGCTGACTCTGATCGTGGTCCCGGTGATCCTCGGCCAGGGTGCCAGGCTGTTCCCGGAGACCGGTCCCGACCTCGCGCTCGACCTGGTCGAGTCGCGGGTCGACTCGAACGGCGTGTCGGTCCAGGTCTACCGGCCGGACGGGCGCCCGCGGTACGCGACGGCCTGAAGTCCCCGACCACCGAACCACGGTGTCCTCATCACACCACAGGAGATGACCTTCAGATGCAGTACCTGGTTTCCGTGATCGACGACAAGGGCAATCCTGGCAGCACGGACAGGCGGCCTGCCATCAGCACGTTCAACGAACGACTGATCGCCGAGGGCTACTGGGTCTTCGCCGGCGGACTCGCGGACACCGACACCGCCACGGTCGTCGACAACCGGGGCGAGCAGGCGGTGTTCAGCGACGGGCCCTTCGTGGAGTCGAAGGAGTACCTCGCCGGCGTCTGGGTGTGGGAGGCCCCCGATCTGGATGTGGCGCTCAAGCTCGCCGCCGAGGCGTCGAAGGTCTGCGACCGGAAGATCGAGGTGCGGCCGTTCCAGTGAGCGACGTCGAGGAGGCGGTCACCCGGGCCCACCACGACGAGTGGGCGCGCGTGGTCGCCTCGCTGACCAGGCGCTTCGGCGACCTCGACATCGCCGAGGAGGCGGCCGCCGAGGCGTTCGCGACCGCCGTCCAGCGGTGGCCGACCGACGGTGTACCCGCCAACCCCGGCGGCTGGCTGACCACCACCGCCAACCGCAAGGCCATCGACCGGATCCGCCGCGAGAACAAGCGCGACGACAAGCACAGGGAGGCCCGGTTGGTGTACGACGACGACCCGCCCGAGCCTGTCGGCGCCATCGACGACGATCGGCTCCGGTTGATCTTCACCTGCTGTCACCCGGCGCTGGCGCCGCGGACCCGGGTGGCGCTGACGCTGCGCATGGTCGGCGGTCTGACCGTGCCCGAGATCGCCCGTGCCCACCTGGTGGCCGAGACCGCCGTGGAGCGGCGGATCACCCGCGCCAAGGCGAAGATCAAGGCGGCCCGCATCCCGTACCGGGTGCCGTCCGTGGAGGATCTCCCGGCACGCGTGTCCGGCGTGCTGGCCGTCCTGTTCCTGGTGTTCAACGAGGGCTACCTGGCGACCGGTCCCGACACCGATCCGCTTCGTCCCGACCTGACCGCCGAGGCGATCCGGCTCACCCGCCTGATCCGTGCCCTCCTGCCGGAGGACGGTGAGGTGGCCGGACTGCTGGCGCTGATGCTGCTCACCGAGGCCCGCCGCGGCTCCCGGGTATCGGCCGGCGGCGAACTGGTCGCCCTCGGCGAACAGGACCGTGGGGCCTGGGACGTGGCGCTGATCGCCGAGGGTCACCGGCTGGTGCGTGAGCGCCTCGCCGCTGCCGCCGCCGGGGTGGCTCCGGGCCGCTACCAGATCCTCGCGGCGATCAACGCCGTGCACACCTCCGCCCGCGACATGCGCGACACCGACTGGTCGCAGGTCCTCGCCCTCTACGACCAGTTGGTCCGCCTCGACCCCTCGCCGATCGTCGCCCTCAACCGGGCCGTCGCGGTCGCCGAGCTGGACGGCCCGGAGGTGGCGCTGGCGGCCGTCGACGGCCTTGAGCACAGGTTGGCCGACTACCACGCGTACCACGCCACCCGCGCGGACCTGCTGCGCCGACTGGGCCGCGGGCAGCAGTCGCGCGCGGCGTACGACAGAGCCATCGAACTGGCGGGCAACACCGCCGAGACCGCCTACCTGACCCGCCGCCGCGACCAACTGCGGTAGCGTCCGCGGGCCGCCGCGCCTCGCTACGGGGCGCCGACGGCTACGAGCGCCGAAGGCTGAGGGGCGCCGGAGGCTACGGGGCGCCGAAGGTGATGCCGCCGC
This sequence comes from Streptacidiphilus sp. P02-A3a, assembly GCF_014084105.1. Classification (GTDB taxonomy): domain Bacteria; phylum Actinomycetota; class Actinomycetes; order Streptomycetales; family Streptomycetaceae; genus Streptacidiphilus. Next base: position 2,031,669 of record NZ_CP048289.1, read on the forward strand.
TGATGTCGCGGCCCTGGACGAGTGTGGTGACGGTACCGCTGTTGGTGTTCTGTACGGACGTGGCGCTGTCCGGTGCCGTCAGGGTGCCCGGCAGGTCGCGGACGAGGTCCACCAGGGCGGGACGTTCGGCCAGGACGGCGGCGAGGTAGCCGGCCCAGTACGCCTGTAGGAGGGCCTGCTCGCCGTCCCCGTGGCCGACGGTCATGTCGGAGGCCTGGCTGTGGGCGGTGTCGAGGCGGTGCTCGATGTCGGTCTGCGGCTCGTGGGTCTGTCGGCTCCAGCGGCGGGCCAGGGCAGTGCGAACGTGTGTCCAGCCATCGGTGAGGATCGCGGCCACCAGGGACTGTGCTCCGGGTAGGACGATCGTCATCGGGTCCATGAGCCAATCACGCACCTTTGGTAGTGAGTTGCTGACCACGCCTCGGTGAGCGGCAGGCCGACGGGTCTCCCTCCGAACCCGACCAGCGTGCCTACGCAGCGTTCGTGCTGTCAACGGTGCGTAAGGGCCGACTGTCACTCTGTCCCGGCTGGGCCATGCGCGAATTGAACATCAAGTCTGATTCAATGGCGACACAAAGAACAGTGTTGATGTTCTTTTTGTTCGAGGCTACGGTGTGTGATCACCTGCGTCTGATCTTCCGGGGGCCTGTCTTGTCACCTGTACTCACCGCCGCCGCCGTCGCTCCCGCCCCGTCCGCGGTGCGCTCGGTGTGGGCGTCGCCGCTGTACCGTGGCGCGACCGTCGCGCTCTTCCTGTCGGGGCTGGGCGCCTCGGCCGCCGCCCCGCAGATCACCCTGTTCCTCATCCAGGACCTGCACGTCTCGCTGACCACGGCCGGCCTGTACTACCTCACCAGCCTCACCGCCCCGGTCACCGGCTACCTCATCGGTGCCCGCTCGGACCGTACCGGCAGACGGCTCGGGCTGTTCCGCCTGTGCGCGCTGGCCGGGTTCGTCGGCTGGTGCGCCATGGCGATGGCGGACCAGGTGTGGATGCCGTTCGTCATCAGCGCCGTGGTGCTGGCCTTCGCCGGTGGTGCCGGGTCGCAGCTGTTCGCCGCGGTCCACGACGACCTGCGGGCCACCGCGAGCCCGGTCGGCGACGGGGTCGTCTCCGTGGTGCGGATGGCGCTGACGGCCGGATGGATCGTGGGTCCGGTCGCGGGCTCGCTGCTGGCCACCGCCGCCGGTCCGCGCGCGATGCTCGTGGCCACCGGGGTCTGTACGCTCGCGCAGATCGTCCCGATGGGCCTGGTGCGCGCCCGCCCTGCCCCGGGCGAGGCGCCCGCCGCAAGCGTGCCCGCGACGTCGGCCGGGCAGCGGGTGGGGGTACGGGGCATGCTGCCGCTGCTCGCCTTCACCGGCCTGTACGTCCTGGTCTACGCGGGGGAGCCGATCAAGTACGGCTATCTGACGATCTACATGCACGAGGACCTGCGGCTGCCGACGGCGGTCAGCGGCGCGGTCATCGGCATCCAGCCGCTGATCGAGCTGGCGCTGATGCCGCTGGCGGTCGTGGTCGCACGCCGGGTCGGGATGATGCGCCTGATGGTCCTCGGAGCCGCCTTCGGCGTTGCCGCGAACCTGTGCTTCGCCCTGACCGGCGGCACGGTCGGGATGTTCGCCGGGCAGGTCCTCATGGGCGGGGTGTGGGGGGTGTTCGCCGGTCTGGGCATCATCGTCGCGCAGCGGCTGCTGCCCGAGGCCGTCGCGACCGCCTCGGCCGTGTTCATGAGCTCGACCGCGATCGCCAGCGCGCTGGGCGGCCTGACCGGGAGCCTCGGCGTGGGCCTGCTGGGGCTGCCGCACGTGTTCCTCGCACCGGCCCTGTACGGCCTGGTGGCGACGGTCGGTATCGCCGTCATGAGCCGCTCGCGGCACGCCGTGAACTGACGCCGCTGCCGCCGACCCCCGCCCGCACGGGCCCCGGTCCCGGCCTTCGCCCCCGGTCCCGGCCCCGGTGGTGTGGCGGCGGGACGGGGCCGACGCGGCGCCGGTGGGACCGCACGAGGCTGTGGACCGCTGGCGCCGACGACACCACCGCTGGGCAGGGGTGATGTCCGCAGGGCATCGGCGCTGACCGAAGAAGTATTGGACGCCGTGCGGCCGCAGGGTGGAGGGGCGGCGAAGCCCCCGCCGCGACCGACACCCGAAAGGACCCTGAGGACGATGAAGGTCTTCCTTACCGGCGGCTCCGGCTACATCGGCCGCTCCACCATCCGGGCGCTGCTTCGCCACGGCATCGAGGTGACGGCGCTGGCGCGCAGCGAGCGGTCCGCGCGCACCGTGGCGGACCTGGGCGCCACGCCCCTGACGGGCGCGCTCGCCGACACCGACGTGCTGCGGGGGGCCGCCGGTCGGGCCGACGGGGTGATCCACCTCGGAGCGGACTACTCCGAGGGCACGGCGGCGGTGGACCGGGCCGCCGCCGAGGCGATGCAGGACGGTGCCGGGAGCCGCCCGTACGTGCACACGGGCGGCGTGTGGGTGTACGGCGACACCGACGGGGTCGTGGCCGAGGACGCCCCGCTGAGCCCGCCGCGGATCACTGCCTGGCGGCTGGACAACGAGAAGCGCGTGCTCGCCCGGGCCGCGACCGGGGAGCACCCGGTCGTGGTCATGCCGGGGCTGGTCTACGGCCGATCCGGCGGGCTCACGCAGTCGTTCTTCGTCGAGCCCGGCCGCGCCGCCGGTGCCGTGCCCTGCATCGGGGACGGCGCCGCCCACTGGGCGCTGGTCCACGTCGACGACATCGCCGAGTTGTACGTGCTGGCGTTGAACGCCCGGGCGGGTTCCGTCTACGCCGGGGTCAGCGGACAGAACCTCCCGCTGGCGGAGATCACCCTGGCCCTCAGCCACGCGGCCGGCTGCCCGGGCAGGATCGACTCGCTCTCGCTGGACCAGGCGGTGCGGCGGATGGGGCCGATCGCTGAGGCCTTCGCCCTCGACCAGCAGTTCACCGGCGCCCGGGCCCGGCGCGAGCTCGGCTGGACACCCACACGGCTGGACGCCCTGGCCGAACTCTCGCAGCAGTAGGCCCACCTGGAAGAACCGACGACGCCCGCCCGGCATCACACGCCGGTGACGACCGTACCGGCCTCCTCAAGCGCCGCTACCTCGTCGGCGGGCGCGGTGGTGTCGGTGACCAGGGTGTGCACGACGGTGGAGGCGCCGACGTGGGCGTGGGCCGTGTGGCCGAGCTTGCTGCCGTCGGCGGCGGCGATGACCCGGCGCGCGGAGGCGATGGTCGCCTTCTTCACCGCCGCGTCGTCGAGGTCGTAGGCGGTCAGCCCTTCGGCGGCGCTCAGGCCGCAGCAGCCGATGACGGCGGTGTCGAAGCGCAGTGCCGCCAGCGAGGCGAGGGTGAGCGGGCCGGTCAGGGCGCCCTCGCCGGAGCGGGGCCGTCCGCCCGGAACCATCAGCGCGGTCGGGGCGGGGGCGTCGCTGAGCACGTGGATGGCCTGGAGGGACAGCGGCATCACGGTGATCTGCCGGCCGCGCAGCAGCCGGGCGACCTCCAGGCAGGTGGTGCCGCTGTCGAGCAGGACGGTCTCGCCGTCGGTGATGAGCCGGGCGACCTCCGCGGCGATCCGGCGCTTGGCGTCGGTCGCCTCGTGCGCGCGCAGGGCGAACGGCGGCTCCTCGCCCCGCAGCAGGAGGGTGCGGGCCCCGCCGCGGACGCGTTCGAGGGCGCCTTGCGCGGCCAGCGTGTCCAGGTCGCGCCGGATGGTCATCTCCGAGGCGCCGGTCAGTTCGGCGAGTTCCGGGACGGTGGCACTCCCCGACTCCATGACGACTCGCGCGATGAGCCGGTGACGGTTTGAGTTGCTCATACCGAGATTGAACACCACCTCGATGCAAACACACAGAATGTTCGAAGTCTCATCTTTCAAACATAAGATATGTTCGTTATGGTGGTTGCATGGAACGTTCACTCCGCGCCGCGCGCGTGGCCACCTTCAGCTACTTCGTCCTCGACGGCACCTTGATGGGCATGTGGCTGGTGCAGATCCCCGCCATCGAGAAGCGCGTGGGCATCAGCAACGCGACCCTGGGGAGCCTGCTGGTGCTGCTGGGCCTCGGCGCCTTCCTCGGTATGCAGGTCGCGGGCCGACTGGCGGACCGCCTCGGCACGCGGGTCGTGGTCCGCGCGTCCGGGGTGCTCCTCGGCGCGAGCCTCGTGCTGCCGGGCTTCGCCCGCGATCCCTGGGTACTGGCCGGCGCGCTGCTGGTGTTCGGCTTCGGCAACGGCTGCCTGGACGTGAGCATGAACGCCCACGCGGTGCACGTGGAGAAGGCCTACCGGCGGCCCGTCATGTCGGCCTTCCACGCCGCGTTCTCGGTCGGCGGAGTCATCGCCGCGCTCGTCGGCGGGAGGGCGATCGGCGCCGGGATCAGTCCGGCCGTGACGCTCGGCGCCGCCGGAGCCGTGGGCGTCGTGGTCGCCCTGCTGTCGGCGCGGGGCCTGCTGGCGACCACGTCCGACGACCTCGCCGACCCGGCCGGAGCCGCCGGTACCACCGAGGGACATCCCACGGACCAGGGGGCGAAGCGACGCACCCGGTCGGCGCGGATCTGGATCCTCGCCGCCCTGGCACTGATGTGCATGCTGTGCGAGGGGGCCGCCAACGACTGGTCCACGCTGGAGGCGAAGACCGTACTCGGGGCCCCCGCGGCGACCGCGGCCTTCGCCTACGGCACCTTCGCGGCGACCATGACCATCGGTCGGCTCCTCGCCGACCGCGTCTCCGGGCGCTTCGGGTCGGCGGCCGTCCTTCGCTACGGCGCGGCCGCGGGCGCCGTCGGGATCACCGTGGTCGCCCTCGCACCGTCGATCTGGGTGGCGCTGCTGGGATGGGCGCTGTTCGGCCTGGGCCTGTCGGGCTGCGTCCCCCAACTGTTCAGCGCCGCCGGACACACCGACCCCGCCGCGGCCGGCACCAACGTCTCCCGGGTCGCCGGCCTCGGCTACCTCGGGATGCTGGCCGGTCCGGCGGTGATCGGCTGGATGACCAGGCTGGTGGCCCTCAACTACGCGCTCCTGTTCCCGGCCCTGCTCCTGGTGGTCGCCGCGGTGACCGCCGGGATCCTCCGCACCGGATTCGAGTCGGCGTCCGAACCAGCGTCGGAACCAGGATCTGAACCTGCGTCCGAACCGGAGCCCGAACCCGGGCCCCGGCCGGCGCCCGCGCAGCGTCCCTGACCGTCCCTGACCGCCCCTGACCGCCCCCTCGACCGTCCCTGAGGCGGCTCCGCCCTGGAAGGGGTACCCATGACCACCGGCCGACGGATCGCCATGTTCGACCTTTTCGGAGTCATCGCCCGCCACCAGCGCCCGGGCGCGCTCGTGGACATGGCCGCCGAGTGCCACGCGCCGCTGGACGCCTTCACCGAGGCGTACTGGGCCCTGCGGCCGCCCTACGACGCCGGGCGGCAGTCCGCCGCGAGGTACTGGGGGGCGGTGCTTCGTCGGCTGTCGCGCCCGGTCGGTCCCGGCACGACCGAGAGGCTGCGGCTTGCCGACATCGACAGCTGGTCGCGCGTCGACGACCGCATGGTCGGCTACGTGCGCTCGCTGCGCGGCCGCGCCGAAGTCGCCCTGCTGTCCAACATCCCGGCAGACCACGCGGACGTCTTCGGCGCGGTCCAGCCCTGGCTGCGGGACCTCGACTACGTCGCCCTCTCCGGAAAGATCAAGGTTGCCAAGCCCGACCCGGCCGCGTTCCGGCACTGCGTGACCGCCATGCGCGCGGCACCGGCGGACTTCCTCTTCGTCGACGACCGCGAAGAGAACGTGCGCTCCGCGCGAGCCGTCGGCATGACCGGACACGTCTTCGCCGGACTCGACGAACTGGAAACGGCCGTCGACGCCTGGCTGGCCACCGGTACGGCCTCACCGGAGCCGGGATCCTAGGGCCGGTCTTTCGGATCACGTCGGGCGGTCGACGCCGAGGCACGCACCTCGCCGGCTTGTCGTCGGTCGCCGATGCTCCGCATGGACTCCCTCCTCCGCACCGCCGGGGCACGCACCCCAACGCCGCCCGCTATCCGACGTGACCCGAAAGACCGGCCCTAGCCGACGGCGGTGGTCAGCTCCCAGTACGCCCTGATCGGGGAGTCGTCCTCGCCGGAGGCGAGCGCGCCGACGTAGCCGTCCGGGCGGACCATGACGCGGCCCGAGGCCAGGCCGAAGCGGGCGGCCGCACGCCGGTCCGGGTCGGCGACCACGGTCTCGAACCCGGCGACCGCGGCGTCGGTGTCCGCCAGCAGCACCTGTCGGACGCCGGGCAGCTCCGCCGCCGCCGGGAGCGGACCGATGGTCACCAGTACATGTCCGGCCTCCGCGGACAGCACCGCGCGCAGCGCCGTGCCGGGCACGTCGGGCAGATGGTCCCCGCCGCGGACCTTCGCGTTCGCCGCCGCGCCCACCACGGCCGGGCTGCCGTGGTACGACAGCGTCGTCTCCTCCGTCGCGTCGGCCAGGGCGCGGCGGGCCGGGCCGATACCGGTGGCCGTGTGCAGCGCGGCGTTGCGCAGCTTCTGGGCGACCGGGTTCGCGAGCGTGCTGAGGTGGGTGAGCCTGGTGGTGAACTCGATGACCCGCGCCGCGACCGGGTGCCTCTCGGCGTGGTAGCTGTCGATCAGCGCCTCGGAGGCCGTCCCCCGGTGGGCGGCGGCGAGCTTTCAGCCGAGGTTGAAGGCGTCCTGGAGGCCGGTGTTCATGCCCTGCCCGCCGGCCGGGCTGTGGATGTGCGCCGCGTCCCCGGCCAGGAAGACCCGCCCGTACCGGTATTGCGGCACCTGGGCGTGGCGGATCTCGAAGCAGGTCAGCCACAGCGAGTCGTGGATCCGGAGCCGTCCGGCGGCCCGTTCGTCGGCGATGCGCTGGAGCCACTCCTGGCTCGCCTGGTCGGTGGAGGCGGTGGGAATCTGCGCGATCAGCCTCATCCGGTCCCCCTTCATCGGGAAGACCATCAACGGGCCGTCGTGAGTGGAGAAGAAGGTGTACATCGAGCGCGGATCGAAGTCGTGCTCGGCGTGCACGTCACCCATCAGGAAGCGTTCGCCGTGGAACGAGCCCTCCAGCGCGGAGCCGACCTGCCGTCGCACCTCGCTGTGCGCGCCGTCGGCGCCGACCAGCCAGGAGGCCTCGACCCTCTCCTCGCCCCCGTCGGACCCGCGCAGCGTCGCCCGGACCCCGGTGCCGCTCTGCTCCAGACCGACCAGCGAGACCCCCCGCTCCACCTCCACCCCGTGCCTGGCCAGGTTCTCGGCCAGGACCCGCTCGGTCTCCGTCTGCGCGGTGAGGACCGAGTAGGGGTGGGGGCTGTCGACGATGTCGAGCTCGACGCGGGTGATGGTGCGCCCCGACGCGTGCAGCTCGACGCCGGTGGCCTTGATCCCGGACGCGACGATGTCGTCCAGCACGCCGACCCGTTCCAGCATTTCGAGGCTGCGGGCGTGGACCACGATCGCGCGCGACTCACTGGTCGGCGCCGCCAGGACGTCGACGATCCGCACCGGAACCTGACGTCGCGCCAACTCGCCCGCCACCGCGAGGCCGACGGGCCCGGCACCGACGACAAGGATGGGGCTGCTCATGACCTGGATCCCCCCGCCTGGGGCAGCAACCGCCGCCGTCGGGCCCACACCAGGCCCGCACCCCCCCGACCAGGGGCGCGCCAGACAATAGTGGCAGCCACCCCGACCCGCCACCCGCGGCGGGGGCGCAGCCGCTTGGTTGGAGCTGCTTGGTTGGACCAGATCGGTAGCTGCCGCGTGCTGGGTCGTGAGCCCGAGGCCGTCCTGGGCGAACTGGTTGAGCGAAAGTGGCTAAGTGGCCACCTTCTCTGGCCACTCTTTGACAAGATTCCTCCGTGGTCGACCAGTACCGAAAAGGTCGATGATCAGGCGGGGGAGAGCATGAACGCGGAGATCCGGGTCGTGGGGGTAGCCGGCGGGGTGGAACTGGCCGAGTTGGGGCGTTGGTTGGCGGCTCAACGAGGCCTCGTCGGCAGGGTCAAGCAGGTGCAGGGAGAGCCCGGCGAGCAGGAGTTGAGCGGCGGAGCCGTCGAACTCCTCTCGGTAGCGCTCGGCTCGGGAGGTGTGGTCTCGGTGCTGAGCAGCGCCCTGAGCTCCTGGCTTGGTAGTCGGCAGCAGACGATCAAGATCACGATCGATGGGACGAGCGTGGAATTCCCGGCCGGGACAGCGCCGGAGGTTGTGGCGCGCTACCTCCACGCGGTCAAGGGTGAGGACTCTCGTGCCTGAGGGACCTGAGGGCATCGACTACGGACGGTCTCGCGCCATTCTCATCGGCGTGGCCCAGTACGACGATGAGGGATTCCGGTCGGTCCCGGCAGCGGCGAACAGTCTGACCGCCATGCATGCCATGCTTACCGACCCAATGTTGGGTGGATGGCCAGCGGATCGTGTCTCGGTCCATCTGAACCCCCGTGCCACAGGTGCGTTCGCAGCACTGCTTGCAGACCTGGCAACCTCCGCTGAGGACGCGCTGTTCTTCTACTTCGTGGGGCACGGCACGTTGAGCGTCAAGTCGGAGCTGTGCCTGACGCTGAGCGATACCGACAGGCGGCATGCCGACATGACCGGACTGGAATATCGCAAGGTCAAGGAAGTTCTCGGGCGCAGCCCAGCGAGGCTCAAGGCCGTAGTTCTTGACTGTTGCTTCTCCGGGCAGGCCATTGAGTCGCTGAGCGGTGAAGTCATCGACAGCATGGCTGCCAAGGGCACCACCGTCATCACTGCTGCCGATCACGATCAGGCCGCCCACGTGGTGCCTGCCGCCGAGCAAGCAGAGGCCTGTACCTCCTTCACCCACCACTTGGTGGACATCGTCACGGCTGGTCGGCCCCACGGTCCGGACCTGCTCACCCTCAAGGAGATCTATCCGCTGCTCCGGAACCGGTTGACGGAGCACGGACTCCCTGAGCCGAATCAGCGCACCACCGACACCGCCGACCGCTTCCCGCTGGCGCGCAACCGCGCGCTCAGAGCAGTGGAGTTGCCCGATACCGCGGTGGCGACCGTTGCGCTGACCGGGCTTGGGGCGGGCGAGCGTTACGCCCTGGTGGTATGGCGCAAGGGCGTCTCCCTGCTGGCTGACCCGACTGGTCGCTGGTACGGGGAGACGGGGCGTGACGAGCAGGTGCAACGGGAGGCAGACCGGATGTGGTGGCCCATCGCGCGATGGCGTATCCCGAACCTCAAGGCGCTGGTCGTGGTCAACGACGGGCGGGTGCACCGAATACGAGAGGTGTACGGAGTGGACGAGGAGAGCACCGCTGCGGGGGACACGGGCAAGCTGGCCCTGAACGTGAGTGGCCCCTTGACGCCGGAGCGGTTGGCAGAGCGGTTGCCAGGTTTGCCCATGGCGCTCGGTGATGCCCATCCGGCCGTGCAGGGGCGGATGCGCGAGTACGTGACCTTCTGAGCTCCCTCAGTGCAGTGTGGTAGTTCTCTGTTCGTTTGCAAAGAAATCAAGTGATGGTCAGGAGCCGTTGTGGGCAACCTCATGAGTGGCGATGAGCCGGCCGCTGGTCTGTACGAGCAGTTGGTGACACAGGGCGTCGAGGAACAGGTAGACGCTCTGCGAGGCGCGGGTTGGCAGATCGTGGAGGCACCGGTCGGGACGGAATCGGCGCCGCACGTCCTTGCCCGGTATCTGGGAAGTCGCGCTGTGCAGGTTCTTGCCGCACTCCCCGAGGACCAACGGGTCCCTGCCGCGAACGAGTTCTTGCGTGCCCTGGAGGAGCGGGGCAACGGTGGCGCTGCCGATCGCATCGCCGAGGGCCCACGGCAACTCCTGTCTCTCGCTGAGCAAGAGGCTCCGGGGGTGTATGCGATCCGGCCAGCCACCCCGCTGTCCGAGTCTGCCCTGCTTACCAATGCCCCAGAGGATCCGAGTCTGGGCACCGAGTTGCGGGCCGAGTTGGCCACCGCTGACCGCGTCGATCTGATCTGCGCCTTCGTCAAGTGGTACGGACTGCGCGTGCTGGAGGAATCGCTGCGCGCCGCCGCAGCCCGCAATGTCCCCATTCGAGTGGTGACCACCACCTACATGGGGGCTACTGACCGGCATGCGTTGGACCGCCTGGTGCGCGAGTTCGGTGCGGAGGTGAAGGTCAACTATGAGTTGCGCTCAACCCGACTGCATGCCAAGGCGTGGCTGTTCCGCCGCCGCAGTGGGTTCGATACGGCGTATGTCGGCAGCTCCAACCTCTCTCGGGCCGCACTGTTGGACGGGGTGGAATGGAACGTACGACTCTCGTCGGTCAGCACGCCTGCGGTGCTGAAGAAGTTCGAGGCGACTTTCGAATCGTACTGGAGCGATTCGTCCTTTGAGGTCTACGACCCGGGTCAGGACGCGGCAAGGCTCGACGAGGCGCTGCGCTTGGCCTCGGGACGCGGTGGGACCAAGGGGGACCAGGAGACCACCCGCATCAGCCTGTCCGGTCTTGAGGTTCGCCCGTACCCCCACCAGCGCGACATGCTTGACCAGTTGAATGCCGAGCGGGAGGTACACGGGCTGCACCGGAATCTGCTCGTCGCCGCCACCGGCACGGGCAAGACCGTGATGGCGGCCCTGGACTACCGTGCCCTGCTGCGAAAGCTCGGGCGTAAGCCGGAGCAGCTCTCACTGCTCTTTGTGGCGCATCGGCAGGAGATCCTCAAGCAGTCTCTGCGCACGTACCAGGATGTGCTGACCGACGCCAACTTTGGCGAGTTGCTCGTCGGCGGTGAGGTGCCGGACACCTGGCGGCATGTCTTCGCGAGCGTCCAGTCGCTCAGCCGCGACCGGCTCGAAGAGCTGGCACCCGATCACTTTGATGTCATCGTTATTGATGAGTTCCACCACAGCACTGCGCCCACCTATCGCCGGATTATCGATCACTTCCAGCCGATGGAGCTGCTCGGGCTCACGGCAACTCCTGAGCGCGGTGATGGTCGCCATGTCCACGTTGAGTACTTCGATGGCCGCATCGCTGCCGAGATGCGGCTGTGGGAGGCGCTAGAGAACGACCTGCTCAGTCCCTTCCACTACTTCGGCATCGCCGACAACACCGACCTTTCCACGGTCGGCTGGCGTCGGGGAGCATATGACCCGGATGAGTTGGACAGGCTATTCACCGGCAACGAGGCTCGTGCTCGACTTGTCGTCAAGGCACTGGAAGACAAAGTGGCTGAACCGCATCGGATTCGCGCACTTGGCTTCTGTGTCTCGGTTAGCCATGCCTACTTCATGGCGGAGTATTTCCGTAGGGCCGGACTCGCGGCGCGTGCCGTGGATGGCAGCACACCGCAGTCCGAGCGCGACGCCGCACTTGAGCTGCTGCGTCGGGGTGAGTTGCAGGTCATCTTCTCCGTCGACCTGTTTAACGAGGGTCTGGATATCCCGGATGTGGACACGCTGCTGCTCCTTCGACCCACCCAGAGTGCGACGGTCTTCTTGCAGCAACTTGGGCGGGGCCTGCGGCGCACCGAGGATAAGCCGGTGTTGACGGTTATTGACTTCGTTGGCCAGCACCGGGCCGAGTTCCGCATTGAAGAGCAGTTCCGGGCGCTGACTAACCTCACTCGGCGACGCTTGGTCGACCACGTCGAGCAGGATTTCCCGCAATTGCCCTCGGGGTGCCAGATCATCCTGGACCGTAAGTCCAAGAAGGCGGTACTCGACAACATCAAGGCCCAACTCAAGCTCGGCATCAAGGGCTTGGCCAACGAGGTTCGCGAGTACGCTCGCCCCGAGTTGGCCGAGTATCTACGTGAGAGTCGCCGCGAGCCGGCTGACCTCTACCGAGGCAGCAGCAGTTGGACGGCATTGCTGCGGCGCGCCGGTCTGCTAGAGGGCGAGCCTCCGGCGGGTGAGGAAGCGCTGCTCAAGCGGGTGCCCGCCTTCCTGCACGCAGCCGACCCGCTGCGGGTGGCGGCGTACACCGAACTGCTGTCGGACGATGCCTTCCACTATGCCGAACTGACAGAGCAGCAGCGGGGCTTCGCCCAGATGCTGTTCTTTACGCTCTGGCCCGCTGGCGGCGGTTTCACTGACTATCAGGCAGGGTTTGACAGTTTGCGCGAGCAGACCGCATTCCGCAGCGAGGTGCGCCAGTTGCTGGCCTGGAACCTGGACCACACCCGCCGCCCCACCAGTCCGCTGTTGGGGGCGCACAGTGGGGTGCCGCTCGCGCTGCATGCCGAATATTCGCGCGAGGAGATCCTGCCTGCGCTCCGGGTTGCCGAGCTTGGCGGGTTTGTGCCCAGTAACTTCCGCGAGGGGGTTAAGTGGTGTGCGGCTGTTAACACCGACGCCCTTCTGGTCACTCTGACCAAGGACGAGAAGGATTTCAGTCCCACGACTCGTTACCACGACTACGCACTCAGCCCGACCCTCTTCCACTGGGAGTCCCAGAACAGCACCTCACCGACGTCTGGGGTAGGGCTGCGTTACCGCCAGCATCAAGAGCAGGGCAGCCACGTGCTGCTGTTCGTCCGCCGCTTCAAGAACACCGACTCTGGTGGCCCCCAGCCCTGGACCTTGCTGGGACCGGTGGACTTCCAGTCGCACAAGGGCAGCAAGCCGATGGCTGTGGTTTGGCAGGTGCGCACCCCGATCCCGGCCGACATTGAGCTCTACTCGGCTGTCGCCGGCGCCAGTTGACGGTCGAGCTCACCGCTCAAGCCCCGTCCCGGCCAGGTGTTGGCCTGGGTGAGGACGGCGGCGGCGAGTTGTGTGGAGGGTGGGGTGGGCGTGGTGGAAGGTCAATACTTCGTAAAGAGTGCAAGTGTTGGGCTCGGGATGGGATAGGGTGGCGGAGGTTTGAACAGACACCTCGTTCGGTGAGGCGTCTTCACGGACACAGGCCACTGATCCCAACCGTCGAGAGACGCTCCGGATCAGGACACCTCTTCCCGACCTAAGGGTTGAGGCCAAGTGGCTGCGCATGCGAACCCTCCGGGGCCCGCGCTACGCCGTGGAGTGCCAAAGCTCTGACGAGTTGGGGTGTGCCGGGGAGAGACCCGGCGTTCCCCCTGCCGTATGGGCGCATCCGCGCGCCCCGGACGTAGGGAGGCGAGACATGGACTGCAGTAGTCCGGGCCACAAACGGCCCCGTTTCAGCCTGTCCTCGCCTTACTTCGGCATGCGGTAACACTCACTCGCCTTTCACACGCCCCCTGCCGGGCGTCTCCGCGCTGCGCCGTTCCGGTCGCGACGCGGATGGCTGCCGCATGCCCTCTTACCAAGCCCCCCTAGGTGGGGGCGGGGAGGGAACATCGTGACCACCACCATCGAGACCCGCAACGCGGTCCTGGACGACGCGCACATCGGCGACATCAAGGGCGCGCTTGGCACCATCAAGCTGGGCGACCACGGCGAGCGCCGGGGGATGTCCGCCAAGCTCAAGACCCTGCTGGCGATCCTCGGCCCGGGCCTGATCGTCATGGTCGGCGACAACGACGCCGGGGCCTTCGCCACCTACGGCCAGGCCGGACAGGACTACGGGACCCACCTGCTGTGGACGCTGCTGCTGCTCGTCCCGGTCCTCTACCTCAACCAGGAGATGGTGCTGCGCCTCGGCGCGGTCACCGGCGTCGGGCACGCCCGGCTGATCCTGGAGCGCTTCGGGAGGTTCTGGGGCGCGTTCTCGGTGATCGACCTGTTCCTGTTGAACGCGCTGACCCTGGTCACCGAGTTCATCGGGATCACCCTGGCCTCGGGTTACCTCGGGCTGCCGAAGGTCGCCGCCGTGGTGCTGGCCGCCGTGATCATCATCGCCTCCGGCTTCACCGGCTCCTTCCGCCGCTTCGAGCGGATCGCGATCGCGCTCTGCGCGGGCTCGCTGCTGCTGGTGCCGATCTACTTCCTGGTCCACCCGAAGGCCTCGCAGATGGCCCACGACTTCGTGGTCCCGGCGATCCCCGGCGGCAGCAGCCAGCTCTCCACCGTGATGCTGCTGATCATCGGCATCGTGGGCACCACCGTGGCGCCCTGGCAGCTGTTCTTCCAGCAGTCGTACGTGATCGACAAGCGGATCACCCCGCGCTTCATGAAGTACGAGAAGGCCGACCTGTGGCTCGGCATCGTGATCGTGGTCATCGGTGCGGCGGCGGTCATGGGCATCTCCACCGCCGCCTTCAGCGGGACCAGGGACTTCGGCCACTTCACCGACGCCGCCGGGCTCGCCCACGGCATCGCCGCCCACTCGGGCAAGCTCGCCGGGGTGCTGTTCGCGATCGCGCTGCTGGACGCCTCGATCATCGGCGCCTTCGCCGTCTCGCTCTCCACCGCGTACGCCATCGGCGACGTCTTCGGCATCAAGCACTCGCTGCACCGGGGCGTCGGCGGCGCCAAGGGCTTCTACGCCGTCTATGCCGGACTGGTCGGCGCCGCCGCCGCGATCGTGCTGGTCCCCGGCTCGCCGCTGGGCCTGCTCACCGAGGGCGTACAGACCCTGGCCGGGGTGCTGTTGCCGTCCGCCACGGTCTTCCTGCTGCTGCTCTGCAACGACAAGCAGGTCCTCGGCCCGTGGGTGAACGGCCCCAGGACCAACGCCTTCACCGCCGCCGTGGTCGGGGTGCTGGTCAGCCTGTCGATCATCCTGACCGCCTCGGTGCTGTTCCCGGACATCACCGCCGGCGCGATCCTGGACATCATGTCCGGCTGCGGTGTCGCCGGGGTGCTCGCCGCCGGGTACGCCTTCACCCGCCGCCGCACCGCCACCAAGGAAGACCCCATCGACCGTACCGGCCGCGACGAGTGGCGGATGCCGCCGCTGGAGACCCTCACCCGCCCGGTGATGGCCACCGGCCGCCGGATCGGCATGAGCGCCCTGCGCGGGTACCTCTTCGTCGCCATGGTCCTGGTCATCATCAAGCTCGTCCAGGTCGCCCTCGGCCAGTAGCTGAGTAACCGAGTAACCGAGTAACCGAGTAACCGAGTAACCGAGCAGCCGAGCGGTCCAGTGGCCGGGTGGCCACGCAGCCCGCCCAGCACCGGTACGGGCGACACTCCCCAGCGGCGTGTCGCCCGTACCGGTGCGCGACTTTCCCGTGAGAAGGTGCCGCCGTGCACACCCTGAGCACCATCGACTTCCTGCTCCGCCTGGTCACCGGCGTCGGCTGCGGGGCGCTGATCGGCATCGAGCGCCAGTGGCGCGCCCGGATGGCCGGACTGCGGACCAACGCCCTGGTCGCCGCCGGAGCCACGCTCTTCGTCCTCTACAGCGAGGCGGTCGGGGACGTCAGCAGTCCCACCCGGGTCGCGTCCTACGTGGTCTCCGGGATCGGCTTCCTCGGCGGCGGCGTCATCCTGCGCGACGGCGCCTCGGTCCGTGGCCTCAACACCGCCGCCACCCTGTGGTGTTCGGCGGCGGCGGGGGTGATGGCCGCCTCCGGGCACCTGGCCTTCGCACTGATCGGCACCGGCGCGGTGCTCGCCATCCACCTGGTGCTGCGCCCGGCCGGACGGCTGATCGACCGGGTCCCGCAGGACGACCCCGACACCGAGGGCATCCACGCCAGCATCCACCTGGTCTGCGAGCGTCGTTCGGAGACCCACGTCCGCGCGCTGCTGTTGCAGTCCCTCGGTGGGACCGGGCTCACCCCGACCGGGCTGCGGGCCCGCCGCGAGCCCGACGACACCACCAGCCTCCGGGCCGCCGTCGCCGTCAGCGGCGACCCGGCCCACGCCCTGGAGCAGCTGATCGCCCGGCTGTCCCTGGAGCCCGGCATCCGCGACCTGCACTGGCACCTGACCGGCGGCCCGGGGGAGGGCGAGGCCGAGGCCGTGGCCTGACCGGCTGCCCTCCGCAGTGGTTCAGGAGTGGTGCGGCAGGCCGGAGACGGTGTGGTCGGCGTGCGCCAGCGCCTCGCTGAGCAGCCGCTGCACATGGCCGCCGGTCAGCCGGTAGATCCGGGCCCGGCCCTCCGCGCGCTGGTCGACCAGGCCGGTCATCCGCATCTTGGCCAGGTGCTGGCTGGCGGCCGTCGGCGAGCAGTCCGCCGCCCGGGCCAGCGCGCTGACGCCCAACTCGCCGTCGCGCAGCGCCCACAGCAGCCGCAGCCGGGTGGGCTCGGCCAGCATCGACAGGGCGGCCACCGCCACGGTGACCTGGGCGTCGCTCAGTTGACCGCCGTGGGGGGCGGCCTGGGCCGGGGTGTCGGTTCGGTCCTGCGTCATTACCTCAGTCTTTCACCTGCGTATATGGCGCAACAAGCAGTGTCACGCATTAACCTTCTCATCTTCACTGATGCGCATACAACATGGTATGACTGAAGCATGGCAACCATTCCCGCTTTGCTGGCGGCTGCGGCCGGGGTCGGCTTCGGGCACGCGGTACTGCCCGACCACTGGGTCCCGCTCGGCATCGTCTCCCGCACCCAGCGCTACCCGATCCGGCGTACCGCCCGGCTGGCCACGCTGGCCGGGACCACCCACGTCGCCCTGTCGCTGCTCCTCGGAGCGGTGGTGATCGGCGTCGGGCTACAGTTCCGCTCCAGCGTGGAGCGCCACGAGGACGTCGTCGTCGGTGGCGTGCTGCTGGCGACCGGGGCGGTCTTCCTCGCCCTGGAACTCCTCGGCAAGGGGCACGGCCACGCCCACGACGCCCAGGGCAACCACCTCCATGGCGGCCACGAGCGCGGGGATCACGGGCGCGGGGATCACGGGCACTCGGCGCACGGTGGCGACGGCCACGGCCACGGTCACGGGCACGGTCACGGTCACGGGCACAGCCACGAGCACGGCCCCAGCCATGAGCACGGCCACGGCGAGTCGGAGCACGTGCACGGCGGCCTGGCGGTCGCGAGCCGTTCGGGGGCGGCTGTCCCCGACGCGCGGACGCCCGACGCGCGGACGCCCGACGCGCGGACGGCTGCGCGCTCGCGGGTCTCGCGGCTGGCGGCGTTCGCGGTGCCGTTCGGGGCTGCCGCCTCGCCCGACCTGACCGTGCTGCCGGTGTTCCTGGCCGCCTCCGCCACCGGCCTGGCCGCCGCACTGGGCACCCTGCTGGTGTTCTCGCTGGTCACCCTCGGCACCATCGTGGGCCTGACACTGCTGGCCGCGCTGGGCGGCTACCGGCTCCAGGGCGCCTGGATCGACCGGAGCGCGAACCTGCTGACCGCCCTGATGCTGGTCGGCGTCGGCGCGCTGGTCGCCACCGGCCTGGTCTGACCCGGGCTCGGGGCAACTCCCGCCAGGCCCGCGTCAGTCGACCGGCGGCTGGTCGCGGTCGGCGAACAGGAACCGTACCAAGTGCTCCAACTGGGTCCGCTCGTGCTCGTCGCTGCCGCGCCGGTACCGCTGGGGGTCGGCCTCCACCCAGGCTCGGACCAGGCGGACGCCCTCCGGGTCGCCTTCGACGATCGCCTCGAAGATGCAGTTGCCGGTCCAACTACGGTGCAGACAGAGCCGGTTGCCCTCCATGTAGGCGTACCACCGGGAGTCCTGGCCGATGCCGGAGTGCCCCTGCCGCATCTGCTGCCACTGCCCGGGTGTCCATACCGTCGAGGGGGCCGGGATCGGCTCCGGACGCTGGAGCGGCCGGGGCGAGGGAAAGTCCTGGCGGCGCAGGTCGGAGCCGAGCCGGTCGGCCTCGACCCACGGCGGGAGGGCCTCGGCGGCTGCCGTCCACGGCGCGGGGATGCCGTCGACGCCGACCCTGGCGCCGACGATGCCGCCGACGATCGCGCAGGTGGTGTCGACGTCCCCGCCCGCCGAGGCGGTGGCCCAGAGCGCGCCCTGATAGTCGTCCAGGTACGTGGCCGCGCACCACAGGGTGAAGGGCACCGTGTCCATGGCGCTGACCTGGCTGCCGTTGCCCAGCCGGTGTGCGGCCAGCTCCACCTGCGGCTGGTCGAGCAGCTCCAGCGCCAGGGCCACCCCGTCGCGGACCCGCCCCGGCGGGGTCAGTTCCACTACTGGGCGCAGCAGTTCGTGCCGGGTCAGCTGCCGGCCACGGCTGCGGGCGGCGCAGGCGGCGGCGAGGGCGACCGCGACCGCGCCGGCCACCGCCTCCGGGTGGGTGTGCGTCACCTCGGCCGAGCGCGCGGCCTGCCAGGCCGCCTCCTCCAGGTCCACCGCGAACCAGGCGCCGAGCGGGGCGACGCGCATCGCCGCGCCGTTGCCCCAGGACCCCTGCCCGTCGAACAGCTCGCGAGCCAGTCCGCCCGGGTGCTGCTGCTCGCGGGTCAGCCGCAGCAGCCGGTTCATCGCCGGGCCGTAGCCCCGGTCGAAGTCGTGCCGCCGGGCGAAGGAGCGGAGCAGCTCCTCCGCGTCCACGCTGCCGTGGCGGCGGAGCACGGCGAAGACCGAGCAGGCCATCTCGGTGTCGTCGGTCCACGGCCAGGGCGCGGGCGGCAGTCGGCGCCCGCGCAGGGCGGGCAGGTTCTCGGGGACGAAGAACTGCGCGCCGAAGGCGTCGCCGACGGCGAGGCCGCGCAGCGAGTCACGGGCGGCGGCGCGGTGGTTGAAGGGGTAGGGGGCAGCGGTGGTCGCGGAGTGGTCGGTGGTCATCACCCCGCATCCTGCCAACGCGCTGGTCCTGGAGCCAGTAGGTTTCCCGGTCGGGCGCGTTGCGCGGCGCGTCCGACGCGTGCCGTCCGGGGTGTCCGACGGATCGTCAGCGGCTTTCCAGGGCGCGGGCGAGGGCGATCAGGTCGGCGGCTCGGCGCGGGTGCGGACTGAAGCCGGGGAGCGGGGTGTGGACCAGCTCGGTCCAGCGGGTGGGTATCGCGGGCAGGCCGTGGACGGCCCCGGCCAGGCCGCCGGTGACGGCGCCGACCGTGTCGGTGTCGCCGCCGAGGTCGACGGCGGCGCGCAGTGCCTCCTCGAAGGTGCTGGTGGTGCGCAGCGCCCAGAGCGCGGTGCCGAGGGTCGGCCAGACCGCGCCGTTGGACTCGGTCGCCAGCCGTGGATGCCAGTCGGACCGCAGCACCCTCTCCCAGCGGGCGCGTTCCGGTTCGTCGACGAGGGCGATGACGGCGGGCAGCGCGGCCTGGACGTCCCGGCCGTCGAGCGCGGTTATGAGGAGTTCCTGGTAGATCGCGCAGCCCCAGCCGGTGGCCGGGTCCGCGTGGGTGAGTGCGGAGATGCAGCGGGCGGCCTCGACCCGGGTGGCCTGGTCCCGGCGGGCGTAGCGCAGCGCGGCGGGCACGGCGCGCATCAGCGAGCCGTTGCCCGCGGCGTGCATGTTGTGGGCGAAGTACTCCCTGGCCGCCCGGTTCCAGGGCAGGCGGCTGCAGAGCACGGTCTCGGTGAGGATCCCTATGTCCTTGGGGTCGGCGGCGGCCCAGCGTTGGAAGCGGGCGAAGATGTCGGGCAGGTCCAGGCCGTCGGACTCCAGCAGTGACTCGCCGATCAGCAGCCCCATCTGGGTGTCGTCGGTGGCCTCGCCGGGATCCCAACCGCCGCCGCCGCACAGCTCGTTGCCGTCCGCGCCGCCCGACCGCGGGAAGCGCTTGGAGAACATGCCGCCCAGTCCGAACTCGAACGGGGCGCCCAGGGCGTCGCCCACCGCCCAGCCGACGATCGCGCCCGCCGAGCGGTCCGCCCGCGCCGGGGCGTTCATGCCGCGCGCCGGTCGGGTTTCGTCCGGACCCGCGTGCCGGTGGTACTGCTCATGCCTGCCCCCTTCGTCCTGCCCGCTTCAGCGGACGTGTCGTCCGGCTTCGGACTGTAGCGGGCGGCACTGACAACTCCCGGTCCCGCAGCGGTGGCGGCGGTCGGGTGAACCGGCGCGCGGCAGCGGGTAGCACTACCGCAGGACGGCACGGCGCGCGCGACGGAGAGAGGCGGACTAATGTCGGCGGACGGGTCGGCGGGAGCGGACGACGGTGGCGGCGCGGAGGACCGGCGCGAGCTGGCCCGGTCGCAACTGGCGCTGTACATCGAGACCTTGCGGGTGACCATGCCCCGGCCGCAGTACGCGCTGCTGATGGAGCTGATCCGGATGTACGTGGAGGCCGGTGGCGGCCGGGTCGAGATCACGATGGACGGCGAGGAGCGCGAGCTGTTCACCCGGGAGGTGCAGAAGGAACTGCTGACCCTGCTCGGGCTGCTCGGCGCGCTGGAGCCCGGGCACGAGGACCGGGGGGACCTGGTGGTGGCCGAACTCGGCGACGGGGAGCACGTCAAGGGGGCGATGTCGCTGGTCCCGGTCGCGAAGGCGGAGAATCCGGAGGAGCTGCTGCGGATGCGCGAGCAGCTCGACACGGCAGCCGGTCAGCGGCGGGCGGACACCGCCGAGGTGGAGGCCATCGCCCGCGCCAGCGGAATGCTCCCCGCGGCACGGGAACCCGAACCGGAACCCGAACCGGAACCCGACCCCGAACCGGACGGCGGCGCTGACGGCGGCGGCCAGGCGTAGGCGTAGCCGGGGGGCGGCTACAGCGGGGGGCGGCCCGGGCAGCCGGCCGACTCGTCCAGCGGCAGGCACTCCTCGGCCCAGCGGCCGAGCTCGACCAGGGCCGGTCGCAGCCCCGCGCCGATCGCGGTCAGCCGGTAGCTGACCCGCAGCGGCGGGCCCGGGTCGACCTCGCGCAGCACCAGGCCCGCGGCGGTCAGCTCGGTGAGCCGGTCCGACAGGACCCGCTCGCTGATGCCCGGGACCGCGCCGCGGAACTCCGCGAAGTGGACCGGGCCGCCCATCAGCGCGGCGACGATCAGGCCGGTCCAGCGCTTGCCGAGCAGCTTGAAGACGCGCTCCACGGAGCTTCCGGCTCCGGTGCAGATCGCTTCACCGTGCTCGGCTCCCGGCAGTGCCTGTTCCGTGGTCATGGGGACAGTTTACGCGGAGACCGACAGCAGCTGCTAAAAAGTAAGCTAGTGTGGTACTACTAGTTACAACGAAAAAGCGAGTAGCGAAGGAACCTTCCGCCATGGCCGAGAACCGCACGGGTGCCGCCCGTCCCGCCGCGTCGGCCGACCTCAGCGTCGGCCACTGGACCCTGGACGCGGGCGCGTCCACGGTCGGCATCCAGCACAAGTCGATGTGGGGGATGGTCACCATCAAGGCGGCCTTCACCCGCCTCAGCGGCACCGGCGAGACCCTGCCGGACGGCAGCGCCCGCGGCACGCTCAGCATCGACGCCGCCTCGGTGGCGTCCGGCAAGCCCAAGCTCGACGTCCACCTCCGCACCGCCGACTTCTTCGACGTGGAGCAGTTCCCCGAGTTCACCTTCGAGGCCGAGCGGGTCGCCCCGAAGGGCACCGGCACGGCCGAGGTCACCGGGCGGCTGACGGTGCTCGGCCGCACCCGTCCGCTCGGCTTCACCGCCCGTACGTCGGTCGCCGGGCCGGACGAGGTGACCCTGAACGCCGAGGTGGACGTCGACCGCGACACGTTCGGCATGAGCTGGAACAAGGGCGGCATGCTGAAGGGCCTGACCCGGGTAACCGTGTCGCTCCGCTTCGTCCGCGGCTGAGAGCCCGCCCCGGGGCACACCCCAGGAGCAGCGGAGGAGCAAGAAGGAACCGGGCGGGGCCGTGAGGCCCCGCCCGGTCGTGTGCCCTGCCGCCGGACCCGGTGTCCGGTCGCCGGACCCGGTGTCCGGTCAGTCGCGGGTCATGGCTGCGTCACGGGAAGCTGACCAGGTCCGCCACCGTGCTGCCGGAGTTGACCGCCGGTCCGGTCTCGTTGACCACGTGGCTGATCGTCCCGGTGCCGCCGAGTGCGACGGTGACCATGTCGTGCAGCCCGACCCCTGACGTGGCGGGTACCTCGAAGGCATGGTCGGCGACGACCGCCGGGTTGGTGCTGAAGTAGCAGTACACGCCGAGGCCGTAGGCCTGGTGGCTGGTGACGTTGCTGGCGACCTTGTAGGACGCGTAGCCGTCACTGCCGCCGTTCATCCAGGCCGCCTGGTTCGGCGGGTCGTACGGCATCTCGCTCTGGTAGAAGTAGGTACTCCCGCCGTTGCCGTTCCACTGCACCTGGTACTGCTGGTAGTGCTCCACCGCCAGCCCGTACAGGGTGACGTTGGCGCCGTTGACGACCAGGCCGTTGGCTGCCGTGTTGGTGGTCCAGCCGACGGTACCGCTGTTGCCGTGGTCCGCTCTCCAGAGCCACATGTTGTCGCCGATGACGTTGTTGCTGTTGATCTGCAGCGTCTGGGACGCCTTGCCGACCGTCGCGCCGCCGATGCGGAAGTAGACGTCGGACAGCACGGTCGGGTCGCTCGCGTGGTTGGCGCTGGAGCCGCTGGGGCCGACCTGCACCAGCACCGAGGAGTTGGTGGATCCGGCGTCCACGATCAGGCCGGTGATCCGGACGCCGTTGACGTCCGCCACCGAGATCGCGGTGACCCCGTTGTTCGCCACCAGGGTCGCCAGGCCGAGGCCGAGCACCACCGTGTCCGGGTTGGTGATGTTGATGGTGCCGTTGAGCTGGTAGACACCGGGGGTGAAGACCAGGTCCTTGCCCGCCGCCAGCGCCGCGTTGATGGTGGCCGCGGTGTCGGAGGGGGTGGCGATGTAGAAGTCGCTGATCGGCAGCGAGTTGCCGGCCGGGTTGCCGTTCGCCCAGTCGGTGCCGGTCGAGTTCGTCCGGTCGGCCGGCACGAACACGTTGTAGTTGCCGGAGCTGTCGACGTAGAGGTACGGCGCCTCGGCGCTGGTCGGGGTCTGCGCGACCGAGGTGTCGGGCGGGTTCGGGAAGCTGGTCGACGGGGTGCCGGTGTCGCCGACGAAGACCATGTTCCAGTTGGAGCCGGTCCAGCTGCCGACCTGGTCGTTGCGCGACAGCCACTGCTGCTGGCTGCCGGAGTTGACCTGCCCGCTGACCTCGGAGTCACCGAGGAAGCCGCCGCTGGACCAGCCGCCGTTGTCGTCCAGCACGAGGTTGCCCTCGACGTTGACCCGCCGCAGCGGGGACGCCTGCGAGACGGCCCACTCGGTGCTGCCGGAGGACGGGGCCAGGGTCAGGTTCTCGGCGGAGCGCCAGAAGTTCTCGGTCGCGTTGCCGCTGTTCCAGCTGGCGTCGGAGTAGACCCCGCCGCCGCCGATGGTGGTCTGCGTCGGCGACAGGCCGAGACCCGCCACCTGGGTGTAGAAGCCCACCGGCACGCTGACGTTGTAGCTGCCCGGCGCGAACAGCAGCGCGTAGCGCTGGGTGCCGAACTGGTTCGACTGCTGCGTGTTGTAGACGCTGTTGATCTCGTTCTGGATGGTCGTGCTGGACATCGACGGGTTGAACGTCAGCACGTTCGGGCCGAAGTTCGGCGCGGTGCCGGTGCCACCGCCACCGCCGGTGGTACCGGCGGGAAGCGTCCACTGCTGGTTGGCGGCGCCGGTGCAGTCCCAGATCTGCAGCTGGGTGCCGGGAGTGGTGGACCAGCCGGTGTCGTCCAGGCACCGCCCCGACTCGGGGTTGAGCAGGGCGCCGTCGGACTGCGGCACCCAGACCTGGGCGCCGGTGCCGTTGCAGGCGTAGAGGTCGACCGTGGTGCCGTTGGCGGTACCGGCGGCGTCCACGTCCAGGCACGAGCCCAGCGTCTGCAGGGTGTTGCCGGCTGCCACGGTCCACTGCTGGGCGGCGGTGCCGTTGCAGGTGTAGACCTGGACCGGGTTCAGGTTGGCGGTCGAGGCCGAGCGGTCGTCCACGCACAGGCCGCCGTAGCCGGTGATCGGACCGGTGGCGCCGGTGGCGGCGGCGGTCACCGCCGCCGTGGTCTGCGCCTTCACGACGGTGGGGGAGCTGGCGGCCTGCGCGGTCACCGTGCCGGGGGCGGCGATGGTGAGCGCGATCACGGCCAGGGCGATACCGCCGGTGGTTCTCGGCCGCAGGCGGTGCGCTCTCGGTTGCGGGTGCTGCATGGGTGCTGCCTCCTTCAAGGGGGCTGATTCCGAAGTGTTCTGATCAGTCGTCAACTACGGCAGGTTCCACTGCTGGTTGGCGGCGCCGGTGCAGGACCAGATCTGCAGCTGGGTGCCCGGGGTGGTGGACCAGCCGGTGTCGTCAAGGCACTTGCCGGACTGCGGGTTGAGCAGCGCGCCGTCGGACTGCGGCACCCAGACCTGCGAGCCGGTGCCGTTGCAGTCGTAGAGGTCGACCGTGGTGCCGTTGGCGGTACCGGCGGCGTCCACGTCCAGGCACTTGCCCAGCGTCTGCAGGGTGTTGCCGGCTGCCACGGTCCACTGCTGGGCGGCGGTGCCGTTGCAGGTGTAGACCTGGACCGGGTTCAGGTCGGCGGTCGAGGCCGAGCGGTCGTCCACGCACAGGCCGCCGTAGCCGGTGATCTGGCCGGTCGTGGTGGTGCCGCCGCCACCGCCGGTGGTGCCGCCGGTGATCTGGTTGAAGATCCTTGAGTAGGCGTAGCCGAGCGGCTTGTCGTAGCCGTCGACCTCCCAGAAGGACAGCTCCTGAACGCCGTTGGCGGCGGCGAAGCTCTCCAGGGTGGAGGCGTTGGCCTGGGTGAAGTTCTCGTTGTCGTCGTTCTGCCCGGCGATCGGGGTCAGCCCCTCCTTCGCGTACGCGGCGGAGGTGGAGATCCCGTACAGGCTCGCCAACTGCGAGGCGGTGTCGGTCGAGGCGGACTCGGCGTCCGCGAGCGCGTTCTGCCCGTCGCCGAAGTCCATGGTCATCAGGTTGACCACGCTGACGTTGACGCCCTCGCTCTTGGCGTTCTGCAGCACGCCCAACTCCTCGGAGGGCAGCCCGTTCGGGGCCACCGCGAGGGTGTAGTCGACCTGCACGGCCGGGTTCTCGGCCTGGAGCGCCGCCAGCGCCTGGTTGCGCAGGGTGTTCGCGGCGGAGTCGTCCAGCACACCGCCCTCGATGTCGAAGTCGAGCCGGGTGACCCCGTAGGTGTTCACCACGTTCGCGTACGCGGCGGTCAGCGCGGAGACCGAGGTACAGGTCTGCGCCAGCTCCCCGCCGTCGGCGCCGCCGAAGGAGATGATGACGTTGCCGCCGGACGCCTTCAGCGAGTTGATCTGCGAGGTGAAGGCGCCGATGCCGGAGCCGTCGTCCTCCCACTCCGGGGTGCAGCCGGACTGCGGGATCAGGAACGCCAGGGTGTAGTACTTCAGACCCGTCGCGCTCAGGTCCGCGGCCATGTCGCCCGCGTCGCTGCCGGAGATCTGCAGGTAGGGGGCGGCGTAGTGGGCCGGGTAGGCGCTGGACGCGGCCTGGGCGCTGGTGGTGCTGCCGAGCAGCATGCCCATCGCGGCGAGGGGGAGCGCGGCGGCGGTGATGGATCTCTTGGCACGTGGCCAGAGCATGGGTGTCCTCCTGCGGGGACGGTCGGGTGCCCCGCCCCCGCGCCGGTGGTCCGGAGCGGGGGCGGGACGGTGGGGGTACGCGCCGGTGGTCGCGGCGGTGCTGGTTGCCAGTGCTGTGCCGTAACTGCCGGGCTGGGCGCGGACCGCGACGTGGTGGGGCGTCCACGGCCCGCGTTCAAGAGGTTGAACAGCTGGGGGGCTTTGTATGGCCCTTTGTTCAAGGTGTGATTGAACTAGCGAGCCATGGCCGCGTCAAGGGTCTGGACCAATTTCAGGTAAGGATGATGAGTCCCGCTCGGTTGCCAGCGGTTTGCCCTGACTGGCCTGCGGCGAGCGGCCGTTGACCGGTCCGGCGGGAGGAAGCGGAGGTCAGGGCACCAGTTCAGGAACCGAAGCCGGGCGCCGCGGCCGAATTGGGAGCGTGCCCAGCCGGATCGGCGGCCGGTACCGGAAAAATCGGGGCCGTCGCCGCCCGTCCCTCCCCCGTAGCTGGTCAACCGGCCGGACCGGGGACAGCCGGGGCAGGTATAACTGCGATATGAACAGAAAGCCGCCGTCCACCGGGTCGGTCACGCTGGAGGACGTCGCCCGGGTCGCGGGCGTGTCCCGGGCCACGGTCTCCCGGGTCATCAACGGGAACACCACGGTGGACCCGGCCATGCGCGAGCTGGTCGAGCGCGCGGTCGCCGAGACCGACTACGTGCCCAACCGCGCCGCCCGCTCGCTGGTGACCCGCCGTACCGACTCGATCGCGCTGGTGGTCTCCGAGGCCGAGCAGCGCGCCGTCGCCGACCCCTTCCTCGGCCGGATGTTCACCGACCCGTTCTTCGGACGGGTCGTCACCGGCGTGATGGAGGTCATCCGCCCGCGCGGCGTGCAGCTGGTGCTGATGCTGGTCGACGACGCCCCCTCGCGCGCCAACCTGGTCAGCTACCTGCGCCAGGGCCACGTCGACGGGGTGGTGCTGATCTGCGGCCACGTGGCCGACCCGCTGCCGCGGATGCTGGCCGAGGCCAGGGTCCCGGCGGTGCTCTCCGGGCGTCCCGGCCGCCCCACCCCGATCAGCTTCGTCGAGGCGGACCAGCGCGCCGGGGCGGCGCTCGCCGTCGAGCACCTGGTCTCGGTCGGACGGCGGCGCATCGCCACCGTCACCGGGCCGATGGACATGCCCGCCAGCCAGGAGCGGCTGACCGGCTTCCGCGAGGCGCTGGCCGCGCACGGACTGACCGAGGCGGGCCTGGTCGAGGGCGACTTCACCCAGGCCGGGGGAGCGGCGGCGATGCGCCGACTGCTCTCCGAGTCACCGGACTTCGACGCGGTCTTCGTCGCCTCCGACCTGATGGCGCTGGGCGCGCTGCCGGTGCTCGGACGCGAGGGTCGGCGGGTCCCGCAGGACGTCGCGCTCGTCGGCTTCGACGACAGCAGCGCCGCGCTGGCCTGCGACCCGCCGCTGACCACCGTCCGGCAGCCGCTGGAGGAGATGGCCTCGCGGATGGCGCAGCTGCTGCTCCAGCAGATCGGCGAACCGGCCGAGGCGCTCCAGTCGGCCGTGTTCCACCCCACGCTGATGGTCCGGGAGTCGGCCTGACCGGTGAACGCCGGGCCGGTGCTCTGTACTCTTGGCGGGCTCTCCAAGTGATCATCACCGACAGAACTGGGGGACAGGTGTCCCATCACCGCCGCCTCATAGCGACCGCCGCGATGCTGGCAGCCGGCGTCGTCGCGGTGCCGAGTACGGCCGCCGCGGCCGCCCCGTCACCGGTCGGCGCCGCGGCTCGTCCCGTCGCCGCCGGCGCCTCCGCGCTGCCGAAGGCCCTCTCCGCGGGCTTCCGGACGTTCACCAGCCCCGCGAGCGACTCGGAGCGCGGGCAGGGCGTCCCGGTCGGCGCCACGAGCAGCCAGGGCGTCGCCGCCACGCCCGACCCGACCCTGCGGGTCGGCCTCACCGGCACCACCGACTCGGCCTACGGGCTCAACCTGGTCACCTCGGTCACCGGTGCCGCCGGGGTGCCGCTCACCGTCACCGTCGCCTGGGGCGACGGCAGCACCAGCACCGCCACCCTCACCGGATCCGGCAATGTGACCAGTGATCACACGTACCCGCAGGTGGGTGCGTTCAAGGCCACCGTCACCGTCACCGACGGCCGGGGCGACACGGTGACCAACTCGCTGTCGGGCGTCACGGCCGGTTCGGACCTCACCCCCTTCGGCCCGACGCGCCTGCTCGACACCGGGACCGGCCTGGGCGCGCCCAAGGCCAAGGTGGGACCGGACTCGGTGCTGAGGCTGAGGATCGGCGGCAACCACGGGATCCCGACCGGGGTCACCGCCGCAGTCCTCAACGTCACCGTGGCCGACCCCACCAGCAGCGGCCACCTCAGCGCCTACGCGGACGGTACGGCCCTTCCGGCCACTTCGAACATCAACTTCGTCGCGGGGCAGACCGTTCCGAACCAGGTGGTCGTGACGGTCGGTGCCGACGGCTACGTCGACCTGTACAACGCGTCCGGCGGGACGGTGAACCTGATCACCGACATCGCCGGGTACTTCTCGACGACGGCCGCCAGCGGCTACACCCCGATCACGCCCCACCGGCTGCTCGACACCCGCAAGGGCATCCGGGTCGCCCAGGCGCAGGTCCCCGGCCACAGCTCGATCACGGCCCTGATCGCCGGAGCCCACAAGGGGGTGCTGCCCGCCACCGGGGTCACCGCCGTGGCGCTGAACATCACCGCCAGCGGTGCCAAGGGCGCCGGGTTCCTGAGCGTCGTCCCGGACGGCGTCACCTCGATCACCACCTCGAACGTCAACTTCGGTGCGAACCAGACGATCGCCAACGCGGCGATCGCGCCGGTCGGCGCCGACGGCAGGATCCGCGTCTACAACGGCAGCGCCCTGCCCACCGACATCGTGGTGGACGTGGTCGGCTACTACAGCGCCGCGAGCAGGGGCGCGTACGTGCCGCTCCCGCCGACCCGGCTGCTGGACACCGCGGCACCGGCGGTCTCCGCCCTGCCCGGCGGCGACTACCTGCACCTGGCGCTCAACGTGGCCTGGGCGAACGTCACCAGCTGGGTGCTCAACACCACCGTGACCGACACCGCGACCGGCGGCTCGCTGGCGGTCGGCTGGGACCCGAACACGCAGGAGATGTACCTCTTCGGCAGCGCCGGCCGACCGGCGACGCCGCTGTACTCCTCGTTGAACTGGACCAGGGGCGAGACCGTCGCCAACCTCGTCCAGGCGCGGCCGGGCCCCTACGGCCTCGTGGACTTCTGGAACACCGGCACCGGCTCCACCGACCTGCTGGTCGACGCCTTCGGCATGTACGAGAACCGCTGACCCGCTCGCGGACCGGCCGGGGCCCGGGGCAGCGTCCACGCTGCCCCGGGCCCCGGCCGCGGTGACGGGCCGCCCGGACTCAGTCCGCGGTGGCGATCAGCGTCTCCAGCTTGACCTCCGGGTGGCTCCGGACGAAGCCGTTCATCTGCCACTTGTCGGCGAACAGCGCCAGCAGCACCTCGTCCGAACGCCGGGTCAGCACCTCGCCGTTGACCAGCCGCTGGCGGTTGAGCGTGGCCGCGCCCTCCGGGTCGGTGACCCGGGCGATGTTGTACGGCAGGTAGTCCAGCGTGATCGCGGACGAGAACTCGTGCTCCATCCGGTGCAGCACCACGTCGAACTGCATCGGGCCGACCGCCGCCAGCACCGGCGCCTGGTCGCCGCGCCGGTCGGAGACCAGCACCTGCACCACGCCCTCCTCGTCCAGCTGCGAGATGCCCTTGCGGAACTGCTTGGAGCGGCTGATGTCCTTCGGCCGGGCCACCGCGAAGTGCTCCGGCGCGAACGCGGGCAGCGCCGGGAACTCGGCCTTCTTGCCCGCGTACAGGGTGTCGCCGACGCGCAGCGCGGTCGCGTTGATCAGGCCGACCACGTCGCCCGGGTAGGACGTGTCGACCACGGTGCGCTCGGCGCCGAAGACGGTGTGCGCGTACTTGGTCGCGAAGGAGCGCCCGCTGGCCGCGCGGGTGACGTTCATGCCGCGCTCGAACACCCCGGAGCAGACCCGGACGAAGGCGATCCGGTCCCGGTGCGCCGGGTCCATGTTGGCCTGGATCTTGAACACCAGGCCGGTGAAGTCCGAGTCCACCGGACGCGCGCCCCCGGCCGCCAGCGGACGCGGGCCCGGCTCGGGCGCGAGGTCCACCACCGCGTCCAGCAGCAGGCCGACACCGATGTTGGTGAGCGCGGCGCCGAAGAACACCGGGCTGATCTTCCCGGCCCGGAACGCCTCCGGGTCCCAGCCGGGACCGGAGGAGAGCACCAGCTCCAGCTCCTCCAGCGCGGTCTCCCAGAGCGGGCCCTCCTCGGCCGCCGCCTGCTCGGCGGTCAGCCGCTCCTCGACCGCCTTGTGGGTGCCGCCGGGGACGCGGGTGAAGCGCAGCATCTGCTCGGTGTCGCCCGCCCGGACCAGCCCGCGCAGGTTCCCGGCGGCGCCGACCGGCCACACCATCGGCACCGGAGTGATGCCGAGGATGTTCTCGATGTCCTCCAGCAGGTCCAGCGACTCGCGTCCGCGCCGGTCCCACTTGTTGATGAAGGTGATCACTGGGACGCCCCGGTGGCGGCAGACCGAGAACAGCTTGCGGGTCTGCTCCTCCAGGCCCTTGGCCGCGTCCACCAGCATGATCGCGCAGTCGACGGCGGCCAGGACCCGGTAGGTGTCCTCGGAGAAGTCGGCGTGACCGGGGGTGTCCACCAGGTTCATCACATGGTCGCGGTGGCCGAACTGGAGCGCGGCGGAGGTCACCGAGATGCCGCGTTCCTTCTCCAGCTCCATCCAGTCGGAGGTGACGCCGCGCCGACCACCCTTGCCGTGCACCGCGCCGGCCGAGGTGATGGCCTGCGCGTGCAGCGCCAACGCCTCGGTCAGCGTGGACTTACCGGCGTCGGGGTGGCTGATCACGGCGAAGGTGCGACGCCGGTCCGCTTCCTGCAGTACCTGGGTCGCGGTGGCAGGGTGGTCGGAGCTCACGTGAATCCTCGGTCCTGGGCTGATGCGGGCGAACAAATCACCTTAACAGAAACCCAACGCCCAGCCGTGGCTGGAAGACCGCTAGAAGACCACCAGCGAGCGTCCGCCCTTCCCGGCGGCCATCCGCTCGAACGCCGCCGGGATCTCGTCCAGCGTGATCCGGTCGGTGATCAGCGCCTCCAGGTCCAGCCGCCCGGCGCGGACGTGCTCGGCCAGCACCGGGACGTCCCGGGCCGGGTCGCTGTTGCCGTAGCAGCAGCCGCTGAGCGTCCGGGCGTAGTGGAACACCTCCAGCGCCGAGAACGACACCAGGTCGTCCTTGGCGCCGATGCCGACCACCGTGGTCCGGCCCCCGCGCCGGGTCGAGGACCAGGCCGCCCGGATCGTGCTGCTCCGCCCCACGCACTCGAAGGCGTGGTCCGCGCCGTTGCCGCCGGTCAGCTTGCGCACCGCCTTCGGCGTCTGCTCGTCGGCGACCAGGAACTCGGTCGCGCCGTGCCGCCGGGCCAGCTCCTCCTTCTCCGGGGTGACGTCCACCGCGACGATCGGCGACGCCCCGGCGATCCGGGCGGCCTGGAGCACCGCGAGCCCGATCCCGCCGACCCCGAAGACCACCACCGACTCGCCCGCGCGCACCCGGGCCGCGTTGTGCACCGCGCCGTAGCCGGTGAGCACGGCGCAGCCGAGCAGCGCCGCCGAGGTCAGCGGCACCCCGTCCGGCAGCGGCACCACCGCGTTCGCGTTGACCACCGTCTCCTCGGCGAAGGCGGCGGCGCCCAGCCCCGGGTACAGCCCGGTGCCGTCCGGGAGCGCGGCGTAGGTCTGCACCGAGGCGGCGTACTGGTTCTCGCACAGCCACGGCTCACCGATCGCACACAGGTGGCAGTGCCCGCAGGCGGGAGCCCAGTTGAGCACCACCCGGTCGCCCGGACGGACCGTGTCGACGCCCTCGCCGACCGCGAGCACGGTGCCCGCGCCCTCGTGCCCGAGCACGGTCGGGGTGGTCGGCCGCAGCACGCCGGTGGACAGCGACAGGTCGGAGTGGCAGACGCCCGCGGCGGCCAGCTTCACCCGCACCTTGCCGGGCCCCGGCTCGGGCAGGACGATCTCGGTGATCTCAAGTGCTGCGCCCACGGCGGGGAGCAGGGCGGCGCGGACCATCGCGTACCTCATCTGCGTCTGGAGTTGGGAGGGTGAGTGGGACTGCGGGATCAGAACTGGAGCGACTTGGTCAGAACTGGAGCGACTTGGGCTGGAGGAACTCCTCCAGGCCGTGCCGTCCGAGCTCGCGGCCGACGCCGGAGCCCTTGTAGCCGCCGAAGGGCGCGATCGGGTTGAAGCGTCCGCCGTTGATGTCGACCTGGCCGGTGTCCATCCGCCGGGCGAAGGCCACCGCCGTCTCGTTGTCGGCCGCCCAGACCCCGCCCGCCAGGCCGTAGTCGGTGCCGTTGGCGATCTCCAGGGCGTGCTCCTCGTCCCGGTAGGCGAGGATCGACAGCACCGGGCCGAAGATCTCCTCCTGGGCGACGGTCATCTCCGGGGTGACGTCGGCCAGGATCGTCGGCCGCACGTAGAAGCCCCGGTCCAGGCCCTCGGGGGGCTCCGCGCCGCCGGTCGCGACCCGCGCGCCCTCGCGGACGGCGGTCTCGATGTAGCCGCGCACCCGCGCCCGCTGCTTGGCGCTGACGACCGGACCGAGCCGGGTCTCGGCGGCGGCCGGGTCGCCCGGGACGTACTTGGCGGCGGCCTTGACGGCGATCGCCACGGCCTCCTGGTACTGGTCGGCCGGGACCAGCAGCCGGGTCCAGGCACTGCACGTCTGACCGGAGTTGGACATCACGTTGCCGACGTTGACGCTGACCGCCCGGGTCAGGTCCGCGCCCGGCAGCACGACGTTGGCGGACTTGCCGCCGAGCTCCAGCGCGACCCGCTTGACGCCGCCGCCCGCCGTCTCGGCGATCAGCCGGCCGACGGCGGTCGAGCCGGTGAAGGACACCAGATCCACCCCCGGGTGCCCGGCCAGTGCCGCGCCGGCCACCGCGCCGACGCCGGTGACCAGGTTGAACACCCCCGCCGGGAGGCCCGCCTCGTGCACGATCGCGGCGAACAGCCGGGCCACCAGCGGGGTGTCCTCGGCGGGCTTGAGCACCACCGTGCACCCGGCCGCCAGCGCGGGCACGACCTTCGCGACGATCTGGTGCAGCGGGTAGTTCCACGGGGTGATCGCCGCGACCACCCCGGCCGGCTCGGCGTAGACGATCGAGTTGCCGACCTGCTCGGTGAACGCGTACCCGGCCAGGATGTCCAGGTAGGACTGGGCGACCGCGAGCGGCAGCCCGGCCTGTACGGCGGTGGCGAAGCCGATCGGCGCGCCCAGCTCGGCGACCACGGTCCCGGCGATCTCCGACTGCCGGGCGGCCAGGCCGTCCCGCAGCCGGGTCAGGTACGCCAGCCGCTCCTCGGGCGCGGTCGCGCCCCAGGCCCGGGCGGCGGCGCGGGCGGCGGCCACGGCGGTGTCGACGTCCTCGGCGGTACCGGCCGGGACGGACGCCAGGACCTCCTCGGTCGCCGGGTTCAGCACCGCGATGGACTCGCTGCCGAGGGAGTCGCGCCACGCGCCGCCGATGTACTGATCTCCGTGCTGCTGCACCAGGTGGTCCTTCCGTCGCGGCCGCGCTGCCGGGTCACCGGTCGGCCGGGATTAACTAGCGATGCTAGTTAATGTCGCCGGGTCCGCCCACCGCAAGTGCGCCGGGCAGTTCCCCGTCTCACAGCCTGCCCGGTGGCGCGGATCCGCGCCCGCACAACGCGATGGCCGGTGCCCACGACGCCATAGACTCAGCCAATGCGATCGGACGTACGCCCCGCCGCCCCCGACGACGGCGCCGCGCCAAGCCCCGGCCCCGGCCCCGGCCCCGGCCAAGGTCAGGGCCCCGGCCAGGGCCAGGGCCCCAAGGTCAAGCGGATGCCCCGGGCCCAGCGCGAGCAGCAGATGCTGGACGCCGCGGTGCGGGTCTTCTCCCGCCGCGGCTACCACGCGGCGTCCATGGACGAGATCGCCGAGGAGTCGGACGTCTCCAAGCCCATGCTGTACCTCTACCTGGGCTCCAAGGAGGCGCTGTTCGCCGCCTGCATCCGGCGCGAGGCCGAGCGGCTGATCGCCGCCGTCGCCCAGGCCGCCGAGCCGGGGCTGGAGACCGGGGAGCAACTGCGGCGCGGGCTCACCGCGTTCTTCGCGTTCGTCGCCGAGCACCGGGAGAGCTGGATCGTGCTCTACCAGCAGGCCCGGGCCCAGGGCGAGCCGATCGTGGAGGAGGTCGCGGCCTGCCGCCGCCAGGTGGTGAACGCGGTCACCGCGCTGGTCCGCCGCGCGGCGCGGGCCTCCGTCCCGGCCCCGCGCGAGGGCGAACCGGCGGACCGGCCGCCGCGCCCGGACCGGGGCGAGGCCGCCGCCGTCGCCCAGGCCATCGTCGGCGCGGCGGACGCGCTCGCCGGGTGGGTGCTGGACACCGGCCCGGAACCCCCGGAGGAGACCGCCAGGCGGCTGATGTCCGTGATCTGGATAGGCCTCGAACCCCGCCTCCACGGCGCCCGCTACGCCGCCGACCCCGCCGGGCCCGCAGCGTCCTAGCGCGGCCCCGCCGGGGTGCGCCGGGCGCGGGCGTCGCGTCGCGGTGAGCTGCCACTCGTGCCACTCGTTCGGAGGACAGCGACTCGCCGTGCCCCGGTGGCCGTGTGAGCGTGAGGTCACTGTCCGTAGAAATCCGGAGGACCCACGTGTCGACCACGACGCTCCGCAACTCAGTCGCCGCCGGGACGCTCGCCGTCTCCATGCTGGTACTGCCCGCCTGCTCCAGCTCCAGCAAGTCCAGCAGCGCCACCAACGCCGTGGGCGCCGCCGCGACCGGCGCCGCGCCGACGACCAGCGCGGAGCGGGTCAAGCTCGCCAAGACCAAGTTCGTGCTGAACGCCAGCCTCGCGGCGGGCGCCGCCTACCAGTGGCTGTACAAGCCGTTCAAGGCGGGGACGTTCAAGAGCGGCGCCAAGGGCAGGACCGCCGCGCTGATCAAGGGCGGCCTGGCCGGGGCCTTCACCTACAACCGGCTGTCGGCCGCGCTGACCGACGCCAAGGGCGACCCGACGCTGTCCAAGGCCACCGACGCGCTGGGGTCCGCCGTGGCCGGCATCAAGGGCCTGCCCAGCAAGATCAAGGGCGGCACCGCCACCGACGCGGACTTCAACCAGGTCCAGAACACGGTGAACGGCATCAAGTCGGCCGGGGCGAGCAACGGGCTCAACGTCACCGACCAGGTGCCCTCGGCCGGGCAGCTCACCCAGATGGTGAGCAGCTGAGCGCCGCGTCAGCCGTCGACGAACACGTAGCGCCAGCGCCGCCGCCCGTCCGGGCCGTGCAGCGACTCGGACCGGTAGACCGCGACCCGGCGCGGCGCGCCCGCCCGCGCGGGCAGTTCCGCCAGGTACTCCGCCGGGACCCGCTCGGCGAGGTTCACCGCCACCGGCAGTGACCGCCCGTCGAGCGGTCCTCCGACGAACTCGATCCTGGCCTGTCGCATGCGGTCAGTTTCGCACTTCCGCGACCCGTGCTCACCGCACCCCCCGCACACCCGTATCCTGCTCAGTACACACTCCGGTAACCCTGGGGTGCGTACAGAGGCGAGAGGGGCTCGATGGAATCCGCGGGCAGGCTGAGCAACTGGTGGCGCAGATGGTCCGGCGCCGATACCGGGGCGGACGCCGCTGCCGACGCGGATCAGCACGCCTCGCGGCTGGCCGAGCTGCTGGCGGTGACCCGGGCCGGGTTCCCGGTGGTGCCCGCCGCGCACGCGGTCGAGTACCGGTGTTCCTGCGACCGGGTCGGCTGTCCGGCCCCGGCCCAGCATCCGCTCTCCTTCGCCTGGCAGTCGATGGCCACCGTCGACGCCGAGCAGGTCGCCCGCTGGCTCGCGGTGGACCCGCAGGCCAACGCCGTCACCGCGACCGGCCGCGCGCACGACGTGCTGGACGTCCCGGCCGAGGCCGGGCGGTTCGCGCTGGAGCGGATGGCCGAGCTCGGCGTCGCGCCCGGGCCGGTCGCCGCCGTGGGGGAGGATCGTTTCCTCTTCTTCACCACCACCCGGTCCACCCTGGACGAGGACGAATGGTGGACCTCCGAGCTGGACACCCACCCGGAGGACCTGGCCGAGCACCCCGGCATCCGCTGGCACACCCGCGGCAGCTACGTGCTGGTGCCCCCGTCCCGCCTCACCGACGGTTCCCAGGTCACCTGGGTCCGCCCGCCGGACCACCCCCTCCCCGACCCCCTCCGCGTGCTCGACCTCCTCGCCGACGCCTGCACCGCGGTCGGCGCCGTCGCCGCCCCCGAACACTGGTTCATCGGCTGACCAGCACTCTGTCCAGCGGGTACGGCGAACGCCACTCGCAAGGATGAATGTCGCGGCGCCCTGTCGTGGCATGTCGCCCGCTGCCTCCAGGTCGAGGTCACGGCGTGTCCGGGGCAGAGATCGCCAAGGCGGTGCTACGCGCCGGATTCGGGCAGGTCTCCATGCGCGGCAGCCACGCCAAGTACCGCCACCCGGAGGGGCGTACCGTTATCGTCCCCATGCACCGCGCCCTCGCGCCGGGCACGCTGCGATCTGTCCCGCGACAGGTCGAATGGAGCGTCGAGCAGCTGGAACCGCACCTGAAGTAGGCCTTCGCGGTTCCCGTGGCCCGGGTCAGGGGAGGGTGAGGATCTCGGCGCCGGTGTCGGTGACGACGAGGGTGTGTTCGAACTGGGCGGTGCGCTTGCGGTCCTTGGTGACGATCGTCCAGCCGTCCGGCCAGGTGTCGTGCTGGTAGGTGCCGAGGGTCAGCATCGGCTCGATGGTGAAGGTCATGCCGGTGCGGATCACCGTGGTGGCGTGCGGGCTGTCGTAGTGGGGCACGATCAGGCCCGAGTGGAACGACGTGTTGATGCCGTGGCCGGTGAAGTCCCGGACCACGCCGTAGCCGAACCGCTTCGCGTAGGACTCGATCACCCGGCCGATGACGTTGATCTGCCGTCCCGGCCGCACCGCCGCGATCCCGCGCCGGGTGGCCTCGCGGGTGCGCTCCACCAGCAGCTCGGACTCCTCGTCCACCTCGCCGACGAGGTAGGTGGCGTTCAGGTCGCCGTGCACGCCGTGGATGAACGCGGTCACGTCCAGGTTCACGATGTCGCCGTCGGCGAGCACCGTCGAGTCCGGGATGCCGTGGCAGATCACCTCGTTGACCGAGGTGCAGATGGACTTGGGGAAGCCCCGGTAGCCCAGGTCCGAGGGGTAGGCGCCGTGGTCGCACATGTACTCGTGGGCGATCCGGTCCAGCTCGTCCGTGGTCACCCCGGGGACGATCGCGGCGGCGGCGGCGTCCATCGTCCGGGCGGCGATCCGCCCGGCGATCCGCATCTTCTCGATGGTCTCCGGGGTCTGCACCTCGGGCCCGGTGTACGGCTGCGGCGCCTTGCGGCCGACGTACTCGGGGCGCGCGATGCGGGCGGGGACGCTGCGGGTGGGCGACAGGGTGCCGGGGACCAAGGGAGCCATGGCGGCCAGTCTAGGGCGTGCCCCGGCGCCGTGGACCCGGCAAGATCCGCAGGACCCGCCCCCGATCTCCGCCCAGGCGTGCGACGGCTCGCGCGGGGCAGCATCCTGAGTGCAGCGACAGCCGCGACCGTAGTGACAGCGGACACGTGACAGCAGACAGGTGGGAGTACCCGATGACCGACAGTGGCAAGGACGCCGGCGGCGACAGCGAGGGCTGGTTCTACTGCCTCAAGCACAAGAAGGTCGAGCAGGGCATGGTCTGTCCGGCCCGCAACCGCCTCGGCCCCTACCCGACGGAGGCCGAAGCCGCCCGCGCGCTGGAGATCTCCCGCGAGCGCAACGAGGCCTGGGACAACGACCCGCGCTGGAAGTAGCCCGCCCCCCGCAGCGCCCCCCGCCGTCGCCGAAACGGACGCAGGCGGACAATGCGGGCATCCCCTTGGCGGCGGGCCGCCACCCGTGCAAGGGTGGTTCTGCGGATTGACTCGTGCACAGATCGTGCCCGAGCAGTCATGGGGACAGGCACGGGGGCGCAGGGCGTGGCGGACCAGGCAGGCGACCGGCGGGCCGACCCGGCGGTCTCGCGCAGCCCCAGGACGCCCGCCCCGCCCCGGCCGCTGGGCCCTCTGCTCGGACTCGCCTCGGCGGTCGGACTCGCGCTCGCCGCGCTCTGCCTGCACGCCACCGGCGGCGTCCCGCAGGCCGGTACCGGCCCGCTGACCGGGTACTGGCTGCTGCTCGCGCTCGGCACCGCCGTCGGCGGCAGCATGCTCGCGGTCAAGTACCGGGTCCGGCAGGAGGAGCGCCCAGGCATATCGGCGCGCGAGGAGCGCTTCACCAGACTCACCGTGTTCGGCGTGTTCGCCATCGCCGCCGCCACCACGGTCTGGCTGATCGTGATCGGCAGCGGCCAGCCGGTCCATACCCAGGCCCCGCCCCGGCCGCCCGACACCACGCCGCCGACGTCCCAGCCGAGCACACCGGCCCAGCCGCACCCGGTGGCCGCGAAGAACTCCGGCCACCCGTTCGACCTGCGGCCCTACCTGATCCTGCTGGTGGTCCTGATCATCCTGGCGGTCCTGGGCCTGATCATCTACTACCTCGTGCGCTACCTCCCCACCTGGCGCCGCACCCCCGGCATCGTCGCCGCGCCGCCCGCCGCCGAGGCGGACGAGGTGCGGCTGGCCGAGGCGGTCAACGCCGGACGCCTGGCCCTGCGGGGGGACGACAGCCGCGCCGCCGTCATCGCCTGCTACGCCGCGATGGAGGCCTCGCTCGCGGCCAACGGCCTCGGCCGCCACCTGTCCGACAGCCCGGCGGACCTGCTCGGCCGGGCCGCCGCCGCCGGACTGCTCGACGGCCCGGCCCCGGACGCCCTCGCCGACCTGTTCCGTGAGGCCCGCTACTCCAGCCACCCGATGGGCCCGGAGCACCTGCACCGGGCCCGCGCCGCGCTGGACGAGATCAGCGCGACGCTGCTGGCGCACCGGGCCCGCGCCGAGGCCGAGGCCGACGCCTGGGCGCTGGGCGAGGACGACCCCGCCGCGCCGGACCGGAAGCCCCGGCACCCGGCCGAGCGGCAGACGGTGACCCGGTGAGCGCCCGCCGCGCCCCGCGCCTGCCGGTCGTGCCGGAGGCCCTGGCCGTGCTCGCCCTCGCCGCCATCGGCGCCGAGGTGCTGCTCGCGCTCGTCGGCGGCCTGCCCGCGGTCGCCACCGGCGCGGCCGTGCTCGCGGTCGCCGCGCTGCTCGCCGCCCGCTACGTCGACGGCGCCGACGCGGTGGACGGCGACTACCGGCGCCGGATCCGGCTGGTCGGCAGCCGCGAACCGACGCTGCGCTACTGGGACGCGGCGATCCAGGACGCCCAGGAGTCGCTCTCCGGCTACGAGTTGCACCTGCGCCCGCTGCTCCAGCGGCTGTACGCGGTACGCCTGGCCGAGCGGCACGGTGTCTCGCTGCACGCCGAGCCCGCCCGCGCCGCCGCGATCGTCGGGCCGGAGCTCTGGCCCTGGATCGACCCCGCCCGCCGCCGACTCACCCCGGAGTTCTCCCGCGAGCCCGACCCCGCCCTGCGCCAGGCGGTCCCCGAGGGCGTGATCACCGCCCTGGTCGACCGCCTGGAACAGCTCTGAAGCCCCCGCCGAACCGCCCCCGCCCGAACCCGCCCCCGAAGAAGCACCCCCGCAGCCGCCAAGGAGCACCGTGTCCACCGTGAGCCAGCAGGACGCCACCGTCCTGACGCCCCAGCAGGCGGGCGAGCGCGCCCACGCCGTCCTCGACGAGGTCGAGCACGCGGTCGTCGGCAAGCGCGCCGCCCTGGAACTGGTCATGCTCGGCATCCTCGCGGGCGGCCACGTCCTGATCGAGGACCTGCCCGGGCTCGGCAAGACCCTGCTGGCGCGCTCCTTCGCGACCGTGCTCGGACTGGACTTCAGCCGCATCCAGTTCACCCCGGACCTGCTGCCCTCGGACGTCTCCGGCGCGCCCATCTACGACCAGCGCAGCGGCGAGATGGTGTTCCGGCCCGGTCCGGTCTTCACCAACCTGCTGCTCGCCGACGAGATCAACCGCACCCCGCCGAAGACGCAGGCGGCGCTGCTGGAGGCGATGGCCGAGGCACAGGTCAGCGTCGACGGGGTGACCCGGGCCCTGCCGTCGCCGTTCGTGGTCATCGCCACCGACAACCCGATCGAGTACGAGGGCACCTACACCCTCCCCGAGGCGCAGCTGGACCGCTTCCTGCTGCGGGTGCGGATGGGCTACCTGCCGGTCGCCGACGAGGCCGCGATGCTGCGCCGACGGCTGGACCGGTCGGTGCCGGAGGTGGTGCTCAAGGCCCACACCGACCCGGCCGAGGTGCTGGCGATGCGGGCCGCCCTGGAGCGGGTGGAGATGGACGACGACCTGGTCGACTACATCGTCGCGCTGGTCGACGCGACCAGGAAGCACGCCCAGATCCAGGTGGGGGCCTCCCCGCGCGGCGGTCTCGCGCTGGTCCAACTGGCCCGCGCCCGCGCGGTGATGGCCGGACGCGACTACGTCACCCCGGAGGACGTCAAGGCCGTCGCGGTCCCCGCGCTTGCCCACCGGATAAGCCTGCGGCCCGAGTTGTGGGTGCGCCGGATCAGCGCGGACGACGTGGTGGCCACCCTGGTCGACACCGTCCCGACGCCCCGCACCACCCCGCGCACCGCATGAGCCGGACCGTCGGCGCGGCCCGCCGCGCCGCCCCGGCGGAGCCGCCGCTGCCGCCCGAGGTACGCCGCGCGCTGGGCGCCGCCGCCGGCGCCCACAGCGACACCGAGGCCCCGGAACGGCGCCCGGAGGGCTGGCGGCCGGGACCGCGGATGCTGCGGCTGTCGACGCTGGTCGCGCTGGCCGCGTTCCTGGCGGTGGTCACCGGACGGCCCTGGCTGCTGGCGCTCGCCGCCGGTCCGCTGGGCCTGCTGGTGCTGTCGGCGTCCGGCGAGGCCAAGCCGGAGCTGGCCGAGGCCGTCGCCGACGTCCCGGCCCGCCGCTGCTTCGAGGGCGAGCCGGTGACCGCCACCGTCACCGCCGCCTTCGACGGCGTGGTCGGCTGGATCGACCCCGGGGTCACCCCGGGACCGGGCACCGAGCTGGTGTCGGTGTCCGTGGCCGGGCCCGTGGTCACCCTCGGTTTCCTGGCCCGCCGCTGGGGCCGCTGGTCGCTCGGCACCGTCGACCTCGACCTGTACGATACCGGCGGCCTGGTCCGGCGTACCGTCCGGGCCGAGCTCGGCGAGATCGAGGTGTTCCCGCAGCCCGCCGACGGCACGTTCACCCCGATCCCGGTCCGGCTGCCGGACCGCCTCGGCGAGCACACCGCCCGGCAGACCGGCGAGGGCATCGAGGTGGTCGGCGTGCGCCCGCACGTCTGGGGCGAGCGGCAGCGCCGCATCCACTGGGCGGCGACCACCCGGCGCGGCAGCATCCAGCTCAACCAGTTCGCCGCCGAGCGCACCGCCGACGCCGTGGTCGTGCTCGACGCCTTCGCGGACGTCGCCGACCCGGTCACCCGGCTCTCCAGCCTGGACGAGTCGCTGCGGGTCGCCACCGGACTGATCCGCACCTACCTGCGCAGCCACGACCGGGTCGGCGTGGTCTCCGTCGGCGGCAAACTCAACTGGCTGCAACCGGGAACCAGCGACGCCTACTTCTACCGGCTGGTGCAGACCGTCCTGGACGTCCGCCGCGACCTGGCCTTCCACACCCCCGACCTGAACCGGCTGCCCCCGCCGGCGATCCCCAACAGCGCCCTGGTGTACGCGGTCACGCCGCTGGCGGACCCGCGGATGATGGACGTCCTCAGCGGCCTCGCCGAGCGCGGCAACCCGGTGGTCGTGGTCGAGATCCCGATCGGCGACCCGCGCGTGGACCGCGACGACGATGTCGAGCAACTGGCCCTGCGGCTTTGGCGGTTGGACCGCGAGGCGCTGCGCTACAGCCTGGTCGAGAAGGGCATCCCGGTGGTCCCGTGGGAGGGCGGGACGCTCGACCTCAGCCTCGCCCCGCTGCTCCGCACCCGCATCCAAGGAAGGGTCGGATGACCACCCTGCCCCCGCCGCCGCCCGCGCCCGACGTCCAGGACGTCCCGGCCGTCCCCCCGCCGCCGCCCGCGCCCGACGGGCCCGCCGCGCCGGACGCCGCGGTCTGGGCGGTACCCGAGACCGACCCGCGGGAGTGGGGGCTGCGGCTGCTCGGCGTGCCGCTCGCACTGGCGGTGACCGACCCGGCCGGATGGTTCTCCGGCCCTCCGGCCCGGCTGCTGCTCCCGCTGGTCGCCGTCCTCGGCGCGCTGGCCGGGGCCGGTCCGGTGGCGGCCCGCCCGGTCCTCGGCGACGGCCGCTGGCGGCGGCGGATCGTCCGGTACCGCAACAGCCTGTTCACCGCGGGCTGCGTGCTGTTCGCGGCGCTGTTCCCACCGCCCGGCTGGCTCGCCGTCTGTGACACGGTGCTGCTGCTCAGCTACCTGCTGCTGCTGGACGCCTTCGTCGGCGGGCCGCCCGCCGCCGCGCTGCTCCGGCGTCCGCTGGCGCTGCTGTCGCTGTACGCGGGCAGCGGCGTGGTGCTGGCGGCGGCGCTGCTCCCGGTCGACGCGACCGGCGCCTGGGCCCGGCTGATCGCGGCCCTGGCCATCGCCGGCTCGGGCGCCGGGGTCCTGGCCGCCCTACGGCTGCGCCACCGGGGCCCCCGGCCGACCGGCGGCCGCTAGGACGCCGCCGGGGCCGGAACGGGCGTCCGGACCGGTGCGGGGAAGGTCTCGCGCAGGGTGAAGGCGTCGGCGGTGGGCCCGTGCGCGCGCAGCGACCGCAGCCGCTGTTCGGCGTCGGCCACGCTCGGCCGGACCCCGGCCGGTACCCACCAGAGCGCGGTCATCGCCTCGACCGGCCTGGCGAACCACTCGCGGCGGCGGCTCAGCACCGCGCGGTGCATCGGGCCGTAGATGTACGCCGACAGCGACTCCGGGTCCCGCCAGACCGACATGTTGATGATCAGCCAGTCGTCGTCGAAGACCTTGATCTCGGTGGCGTTCCCCTCGTCGTCCTGCAACCGCCAGCGGTACCCGTCGGCGGCCTCGGCCGCCGCGTTGACCGAGTCCAACGCTGAGACGAAGCCGGCCAGTCGCTCGCTGTCCAGCGGGGCGAGCAGTCTGCCGATGTTGACCTGGGCGAGTTCGAAGACGGATTCGAAGAAAGGTTCGAAGGCAGGGGAGTCAGTCATGATCCACCCAGTCTGCCCGCCGCCCGCCCGCCCCGGCCATGCCCCTCGCTGCCAATCACCCCCGACTTCCCGCCAGACGCGGTCCGCCCCGCCCCCGGAGCCGAGGGGACGGGGCGGACCGACTGAGCCGGGCGTCAGTTGACGCTGACCACGGCCGTGTTGTTGCGCGGGTTCGGGTCGTACGGCAGCGGCGGGCCGCTGAGCCCGACCTTGCCGGCGGCTCCCTTGACCACCTTGTCGATCCGCAGCACGAAGGGGAAGTCCAGCTGGTAACCGGCGGGAAGCGTGAACACCACTCCCCAGCCGTAGCCGCAGTCGTAGACCCCCGGCACGTCGGCGTCCGCGAGACCGCAGGTGGGCGGAACCCGTACCGCCGAGACGCCCGGCGGCAGGGTGAACTGCAGGTTCGGGGGCGAGTCGGTCACCAGCGTGGCCGGACCGTGGTTGGCCAGACCCAGGTTCACCGTGACGTCGCTCCCGGCCCTGCCCGCGACCTTCGCC
Source organism: Streptacidiphilus sp. P02-A3a (assembly GCF_014084105.1). Taxonomy (GTDB): domain Bacteria; phylum Actinomycetota; class Actinomycetes; order Streptomycetales; family Streptomycetaceae; genus Streptacidiphilus. The sequence goes on from NZ_CP048289.1 coordinate 2,074,770, forward strand.
CCGGTCACCCCGAAGTCGGCCGTGTTCTTGGCCTGGAGCCCGACGACGAGCCCGTTCTGGTCCGCGTTCCCGAAGGTCGCCACGGTCCCGGCCGGGACGCTGGAGCGGTGCCCGGCGGAGAGCACCCGCAGCCCCAGCGCCGAGCCGCCGCCCGCGTGCCAGACCACCGGCGTGGAGCCGATGTAGCCGCTCAGGGCGGGGTCGTTCTCGGCCAGGGCGTAGGCGCTCACCGACGTGTACAGCGCCTGCGGCGTGACCTTGACCGCCAGCGGGGCGTTCAGCTGGAGCTTCTCGCCCAGCGCCACCGTCCCGCCGAAGCGGCACACCGCCGCGGTGTAGCCCTCGCCGAGGGCCGTGTACTCGCAGTTGCGGTAGCTCTGGCCGAAGGCCAGGCCCGGGGTGAGCTCGAACAGCACCTCGGAGCCGGCCGAGGGGCGGTCCCCGGTGTTGGTGAAGCTGATCGGCTCGTTCACGGTGGAGCCGACCCGCAGCCCCGACTGGCCGGGCAGCGAGGTCACCTTCAGCGTCGGGCCGCCGATGGTCACCGTGCTGGTGCCGCCGACCAGCTTGTAGCCCGCGACCGTGCCGCTGACGGTGTAGCTGCCCTGGGCGCCGACCGGTGCGCCCTTGAGCGGGGTGAAGCCGAGTCCGACGGTGTCCGAGGCCAGGTGCGCCGAGGGCAGGCTGACGCTGATCATCTTGCTGGTGCAGACCGCGACCAGGTTCTTGACCGCGCAGTCCCCCTGGATCACCGGCGTCGCGACCTTGGCCAGCCCGCGCAGGTCGATGGTGATGGTGGCGGCGGCGTCGACCGTCCTGGCCGTGTTGGACGTGAAGAACAGGCCGTCGTTGCCGAGGTCGAAACTGCCCGGCACGAGCGCCAGCGGCGTCAGCCGCGTCTCCGTCAGCGTCGGCGTCGGCGCCGGGGCCGCGTGTGCCGCGGCGGCGCCGGTCAGCGCGGCACCGGCGGCGGTGACGGCGGCCAGGCCGAGCCCGGCCGCGCGGCTGCCGAAGATGGATACCCCTATGAACATCTCCTCCTCGTGCGGAGCCGCACGAGATGCGGCACCGCACGAGCCAGCGTAGGTATCGCCAATTCCCCACCAAGGGGACAACGCTGACCAGGCGGTAACAGAAGGGGGGAGGGTTCTTACCCGAATCATCCCGCGGACCTCCGCTGTGACACCCGACGCATCGGCGCCGTGGTGGTCGTGGCGGCGGGCGGCCTGGTGCGAGGATGCGGCCATGAGTACACCCAAGGACACAGCCGCCCCCGCCCGCAGCCCGCACGACCTGCCGGACGTCTCCGGCCTGGTGGTCGGCGTCCTCGGCGGGACGGGCCCGCAGGGGCGGGGGCTCGCGTACCGGCTGGCGCGGGCCGGGCAGCAGGTGGTGATCGGCTCGCGCAGCGCCGAGCGCGCCCAGGAGAAGGCCGCCGAGCTGGGCTTCGGCGTACGCGGCGCGGACAACGCGGCCACGGCGGAGCAGAGCGACATCGTGATCGTGGCCGTCCCGTGGGAGGGGCACGGCGAGCTGCTGGCGTCGCTGCGGACCGAGCTCGCCGGGAAGATCGTGGTGGACTGCGTCAACCCGCTGGGCTTCGACAAGCAGGGCGCCTTCGCGCTGGTACCGGAGGAGGGCAGCGCCGCGCAGCAGGCCGCCGTGCTGCTGCCGGACTCGCGGGTCACCGCCGCCTTCCACCACCTCTCGGCGGTGCTGCTGCTCGACCCGAGCGTGGACGAGGTGGAGATCGACGTGCTGGTGCTGGGGGAGGAGCGGGCGGCCACCGACACCGTCCAGGCGCTGGCGAACCGGGTCCCGGGGATGCGCGGGGTCTTCGCCGGACGGCTGCGCAACGCCCACCAGGTGGAGTCGCTGGTGGCGAACCTGATCTCGGTCAACCGCCGCTACAAGGCGCACGCCGGTCTGCGGATCACCGACATCTGAGCACTCCGAGCGAGGCCGAAAGCGGGACATTCACCCTGAATGCCGCTCGGATGCCCCCCTGGACGCGGCCCGGGCCGGACGTCGGACACAATGGTCCATGTCCGGCCCGTCCCGTCAGTGGAGTCCGCAGATGCCCCGCCTCTATGTCCTGCTGTTCATCCTGTCCGCGCTCGCGGTGGTCGCCGCCGTGGTGTCGGTGCTCGCGGGCTTCTGGATCGGGCTCGCCTGGCTGCTGCTCGCGGGCATCACCAGCAACATGGGCTGGGTCCAGTACCGCCGCGGCAGCCGGGCCTGACGTGCGGGGCTCAGTGCCCGAAGACGCTGCCGAGGTTCAGGTTGAAGAAGTGGAACAGGTAGTTCCCCTCGTTTGAGTAGCCCCAGGCCTGCCCGAACCACCGCATGATGTTGAAGATGATGTCGTTGAAGAACCAGTTGTTGATCGTGGTGTTCCACAGCAGCAGGAAGACGATGATCATGCCGTAGGGCGCGAGGTTCGCGAACGCCCGGCGGTTGTTGTACGACAGCCAGGGCTCGATGATGCCGTAGCCGTCCAGCCCCGGGACCGGCAGCAGGTTCAGGATGGCCGCCATCAGCTGGAGCAGCGCCAGGTACCCGACCGCGCTGTAGAAGTACTCCGGGCCGGTCAGCGTCGGCCCGGTCGGCGCCGACACCGGCGTCAGCAGGCCGAGCAGCAGCAGCGCGCAGAGCGCGTTGATCGCCGGGCCCGCCGCCGAGATCAGGCTGTGCTTCCACTTGCCGTGGATCCGGCCCCGCTCGATGAACACCGCGCCGCCGGGCAGCGCGATACCGCCGAGGATGATGAACACCAGCGGCATGATGAAGCTGTACACCGGGTGCGTGTACTTCAGCGGGTTCAGCGTCAGGTAGCCCTTGGTGCCGATGGAGATGTCCCCGCTGTGCAGCGCCGCCCGGGCGTGCGCGTACTCGTGCAGGCACAGCGACACCAGCCACCCGGCCACGACGAACAGGAACACCCCGATCCTGGGGTTCCCCCAGCCCGTCCACAGGGCGCCCCCGGACGCGCCGAGGACGGCGAGCAGGGCCAGGAAGATCGGGCTGATCCTCCGGTCGGAGTGGGGACGACTGTCGTGGACGCTCATGGCGGGAGGACTCCGGTCATTCGGGTGAGACCCGATCATCCCGCCTGCGCTGCCGCCGAACAAGCCGCCCCCTGCCCCGGGGCCCGTGCCCCGGGCGTCTCGGTGCGGCGCACCGGCGCGGGGGCGCGCCGGTGCGGGTTTACCGGTGGGTCAGTCGTGCTGCTGCTCCAGGTGGCGCCGCATCAGGACGCGGGCGTCCGCCGCCGCGCTCGGATCGGTGCGGGCGGCCCGGTGCTGGGCCACGTACCGGGCGCACTCCGGGCAGTCGGGGACCGGGTCCGGGATCCGCGACGGCAGGCCGAAGCTGAAGTCGGGCTCGTTCACAGCAATCCTCCGCTGCTCGCCGCGTTCAGCTCCGCCACCCGCGCCCGCAACTGTGCGTGCGTGCCCTCGCTGACCGGTTCCAGATCCGCCCAGCGGGAGTCCCATTCCCGCCCGCCGCCGACCGGACGCAGGTACACCGATCCGGCGAGCTCACCCATCACCACGCCCACCCGGTCCTTCCGGGTGTCCCGCATCAGCGAGCCGACCCTGTTCGTCCGCGCACTCACGAGCCGTCCACCCCCGTCCGGCGGATCGCCTCCATGGCTCCGCTGAACCGGTTGGTGGTCGGGTACGCGATCTCTGATCTCTTGGCCAAGGTCCCGTCCTGTCGTTCGTGACGTTCCGTGTTCCTGTTTGTACTCCAAGAGAAGCGCGATATGCGTAGGCTCGACAGGGGAGAACCGATAACAGCCCTGCGCCTTATGAGGGAGCATCACCGGAGGACCGTGGTCGGCCGCCGGTCTCACCAGGTGTACGACTCCCGCTCGGCGATCGAGATCAGGTCGTGCATCGCCGCGCGCCGGGCGCGCCAGTCGGCCGCCTGCCGCTCGTGGGCGATGGTCTGTTCGTGCTCGTTCTGCCGTGCGAACCACGCCTTCCACGCCGGGACGTCCTGCCTGCCCGGGGAGGGGTTCGCCGAGAGCCAGAGTTCGCAGCACGGGGCCTCGTACAGGGTCGGCGGCAGGTAGAACCGCAGGCCGTCGTACTTCCCCTTGACCTGACTCACCGTGTAGTCGGGGTCGATGGCGGCCAACGCCCGGTCCAGCCGGTCGAGATGCGGCAGCCAATGGTCCGGCACCATCGGGAAGGCACCGCGTGCGCCGAGCCGCGCGGTCACGTCCTCGTCTTCGTTTGTCATGGGAACAACGGTATGACCAACCCGATCGCCGACTCCCGATGCCGACAGGATCGACATTCAAGCCAGATGAATACGACGAAATCAGCGGCAGAACACCGATAACGCAACCGAAACGCTTGACTGTCGGGGGCTGCTCCGGCAGAGTGGCGATATCGTCGACCGATGGGGTTTGCCTGATGCACGCGGACCGTTCCGAGAGCGCTCACGACCGACTCGCGCGGGTGGCGACACCTGCGGACGTCGACGCGGTCGTCGCCGCCATGACCACGGCGTTCTTCGACGACCCGATGTGGGGTCCGGCGTTCCCGGACGTCGACCGCCGCGCCGAGCAGGCGTCCGCCCTGTGGCGGCTGCTGGTGACCTCCTCGCTGCGGTACCCGTGGCTGCTGGTGACCCCGAACGTCGAGTCTGCGGCGCTGTGGATCCCGCCGGGCGAAAGGGAGTTGACGCCCGAGGAGGAGGACGGCTTCGAGGGCTTCCTGGTCGACACCACCGGCCGGAAGGTCGCCGACGGCATCCTCGACCTGCTCGGCAAGCTGGACGAGGCACGGCCGAGCGAGCCGCACTTCTACCTGAGCCTGCTCGCCACGCACAGCGACCACCGTGGCCACGGCCTCGGCATGGGGCTGCTCCGGGAGAGCCTGGCCCGTACCGACGCGCTCGGCGCGCCGGCCTACCTGGAGTCGTGCAACCCGGCCAACAACAAGCGGTACGCCGGGGCCGGCTTCACCCCGCTGCGGACGATCACCCTGGCGGACGGACATCCGGTGACCACCATGTGGCGTCCGGCAGGAGGCTGACCGGGTAATTCGGTCGCCCGGCGCGGGCCCGCGCTGCGAGGGTGTCGACCATGACGCGTGCCTTCGTGCCCGGGCTGGAGCTGGCCCGGCTGTTCCACACCGAGCGTGAACGCGAGCAGTTCCTGTCCCCGGCGTACGAGTTCGTCGCGGGCCTGCACAACCGCCTGTGCCTGACGGCTCCGTTGGACCCGAAGGTGCGCCGCTTCCACGACCGCCCGTTCCAGGTGCTGGACAGCTTCCGCTTCACCGACGCCCTGATCGCCACCGTCACCGACCCGGCGGTCCGCGCGCTGCCGCAGCGGAGTTCCGCAGGGACCACGGCCTGAGCGAACCGGCTCGCGGGGCGATGTGTCGGCATCAGATCATGTCCATGTCTGGTGCTTGATCGGCCGATCCGCTAGCGTGACCGGTATGACTGTTCTGGTGAGCCGACGCCATGTGGACCATGGGCGTGTCACCAACACCGGCTGTTGTCCGGTCAGTTGACCAGCGGGCCGGTTAGCCCGGCCGCTTGGCTGTTCCGCGCCCCCGCCATGCCCGCGCGTCTTCGCTGACACCCGCGCCCGGGGGCCCGCGCGTGCTGTTCCCGCGTATCACCGGCGTTGCTGACGCACGGCGGCGTTCCCACCCATGCTCGGAAAGGGCCCTCGTGCCGCATACACCCATGTCCTCACGCGTACCCGTGCCCTCGCGGTTGTCGCGGTCCGCACGTTCCCCGCGGCTGCGGCTGACCGCGCTGCTCACCGCCGCGGCCGCCTTCGGCGCGGTCGGCAGCGCCTCCGCCGACACCGGCGGCTTCGGGCCGCTGCCCCCGCAGAACCCGGCCACCGCCGCCAACGGCGTGGCGACCATGCACGGCGACAGCGCCTCCTCCGACACCACTCCCTACGCCGGTCCCGGCACCGGCGCGGTCAGCTCCAGCCGTACCGCGCTGGCCTCGGCCTGCCCGACGGTGGTCATCGGCTCCGACGGCTACCCGGTCACCCTGTGCACCACGATCTTCGGCGAGACCCCGACCGTCCACCTGCTGGACCCGCACAGCGGCGACGACCTGGCCTCGCTGTCCGTGGCCAAGGGGAACCTGTTCGGCGGCGTCTACAGCTACCTCGACAACGACAACGACCTGGTGCTGGTCGACGGGGACGATGACCTGCTGCGCGTCGGCCATCACCTCCAGTCCAATGGGAACTGGGAGTTGACGGTGGATCAGTCGCTCTCGCTGGCCTCGGTCATCCCCTCCGGCGACAGTGTCGTGGGGCTGTCCCCGGGGTGGGACGGCAAGGTGTGGTTCGCCACCCAGGACGGCGTGGTCGGCACCGCCGACACCGCCACCGGCGTGGTCCGGGCGCTGGACCTGCCCGCGGGCGAGCAGGTCGACAACAGCATCTCCACCGTGCCCGGTTACACGGCGGTCGCCACCGACCACGCCCTCTACCTGCTCACCGAGGGCCCGGACGGCACCCCGCAGATCGACTGGCGGGCGGCCTACGACCGGGGCCCGGGCCGCAAGCCCGGCCAGCTCAGCTGGGGCACCGGGGCCACCCCGAGCTTCTTCGGCCCGGGCAACGGCACCGAGTACGTCACCATCACCGACAACGCCGCGCCGCACGAGAACCTGCTGGTCTACACGACCGCCGGGGTCCCGGCCCCGGCCGGATCGGCCACGCCGTCCGCTCCGGCGCAGGTCTGCGCGACGCCGGTGCTGACCCAGTACCCGGAGAGCGGCACCGAGGACGCGATGATCGCCTCCGGCGACAGCGTCTTCGTCACCGACACCTACGGCTACCCGTACCCGGCGCTGCCCTCCGGCGCCCCCGCCAGCGTGCCCTCCTCCGCCTCCTTCGACGGCGGGATGACCAGGGTCGACCTGAACCCGGCCGGGAACGGCTGCTCGGTGGTGTGGAACAGCGACGTCGCCTCGGCCGCGCTGCCCAGGCTGTCGCTGGGCGACGACAGGATCTACACGGTGACCGCCAGCGGGCCGATGGGCCTGGCCGGCAGCGACACCTTCGCCGCCTACCACTACGCGGTGGTGGACCCGGCCACCGGAGCGCTGGAGTCCAGCAGCCTGCTCGGCATCGGCCTGCTGGACAACCCGTTGCAGATGACCGGCACCACCGGCCCCGACGGCACCCTCTACCAGGGCACCGAGACCGGCGTCCTGGCCATCCGCCCCAGCTCCTGACCCCCGGCCCGGGTCATCGGGGTGGGCGGGTTATGACGGCCCGGCCGAGGTGAGGCCCGCGCCGCCCGGGGCCTCACCCCCGCCCTCACCCGGCCCGCCGGGTGCGGCGACCCGCTTCGGTCAGGTCGCGGCCGAAGCCGGAACGGTGGCGTTGGCCGCGTCGGCGGCGGCGCGGACCAGGCGGGTGTTCTCGGCTGCCGCGCCGCCGGGGAAGGCGTAGCGGCGGCGGGTGTAGCCGTAGGCGAGACCGCTGTGCGGGTCGGCGAAGGACTGGGAGCCGTCCGCGCCGGGGTGGCCGAAGGAGCCGGGGTTGAGCACCGGGTAGAGGTCCGCGACGGCGGTGAAGCCGACGCCGTAGGCGCTGTGGCCGCCGGTGACCAGGTTCAGGCCGACGGACTGGATCTGCCCGAAGGCGGCCACCGTGTCCGGCGTCAGCAGCGGCGGGAGGCCGTCGGTGCCGGTGGTCGCCGCCGCGTACATCCGCGCCAGTCCGCGCGCGGAGGCGACGCCGCCGACCGAGGCCGGGGCCTTGGCCCGGATCACCGGGTGGTTGGGCAGGGTGTCCAGGGCGGGCGCGTCCGGCCGCTTCTGGTTGAAGGCGATGCCGAGCAGGGCCGGTGGCGTCACCGGGTTCGCGGCCACCTGCGCCAGCTGCTCCGGGGTGGGCCGCATCGGCTGGGTGGTGAGGAAGCGCGGCTCCTGCTCCGGCGGGAGCCCCAGGTAGAAGTCGATGCCGTAGGGCGCGCGGATGTGCTCCTCGAAGTGCTGCTGGATGCTGCGGCCGGTGGCCCGGAACACCACCTCGCCGATCAGCGCCCCGGCCACCAGCGCGTGGTAGCCGAAGGCGGTCCCCGGCCGCCAGTAGGGGGTCTGCGCCGCCATCCGGGCGGCCAGCACCCGGTCGTCGGCGAGCTCGTCCAGGGTGAAGCCCGCGACCGCGCCGACCACACCCGCGCGGTGCGCCAACAGCTCGCGCACGGTGAGGTGTTGCTTGCCAGCCGCGCCGAACTCGGGCCAGTAGTAGCTCACTTGCTGATCGAGCTCAAGTGCGCCCTGCTGCACCAGCAGCGCGGCCACCAGGTAGGCGGCGCCCTTGGTGCAGGAGTACACGCCGGTCAGCGAGTCGCCGGAGATCTCCGGTCCGGTCCACAAGTCCACGACCTGCTTCCCCTGGTGATATATCGTCAGTTGTGCCGCGTAGTCGCCGCCCTCCGCCGCGGCGACCGCGTGGAACTCCTCGCGGACCGCTTCGAAGCCGGTGGCGACGGTGCCGTGCGTGGTGTGCTGGTCCATCGGTTGCGTTGCTCCCCGTTGGTTCGGTGTCGAGTCGCCAGCACAACCCGCTCCGCCGCCGATCGATTCCCGAACCGGGGCCGGAATCGGCCGGTGTCGCCGGTGCGGTCGGGCATGGACGACAATGGCCAGGTGCAGTACGGCATCCTCGGGACCACACAGGCGCTTCGGAACGACGGCACCCCGGTCGCGGTCGGGGGGCCGCGGCTGCGCGCGCTGCTGGCCGCGCTGGCGCTGCGGGCCGGGAAACCGGTCCCATCCTGGGTGCTGATCGAGGAGGTCTGGGGGCAGGACCCGCCGGCCGACCCGCAGGACGCGCTGCAGACGCTGGTGGCCCGGCTGCGCCGGGCGCTCGGACCGCAGGAGCTGGCCTCCGTCCCCGACGGGTACCGGCTGACCTCGGCCGACACGGATCTGTCGCGGTTCGAGGCGCTGGCCGCCGAGGACAGCGCCGAGTCGCTGCGCGCCGCGCTGGCCCTGTGGCGCGGGCCCGCGCTCGTGGACCTGCCGGACCGCACCGACGCCGCCGCCCGCTGCGAGGCGCAGCGCGAGGCGGCGCGGCGGCGGCTGCTGGAGGCGGAGCTGGCGCTGGGCCGGGCCGAGGAGGTGCTCCGGGAGCTGGCCGGGATGGTCGAGCGGCAGCCACTGGACGAGTCGTTGCAGCTCCTGCGGCTGCGCGCGCTGAGCGCGGCCGGGCGCGCCCCGGAGGCGCTGCTCGGGTACGAGGAGTTCCGGCTCCGCCTGGCCGACGCCCTGGGCACCGACCCGGGCCCGGCGCTCCGCGCCCTGCACGCCACCCTGCTGACCCACCCCGGCCCGGTGGACCCGGTGCCGGTGGCACCACCCGAGGCCATAGCCGTGCCCGTACCCGTGCCCGTGCCCGCCTCCGCTGCGGCGAACTTCCGGCCCCGGTTGACCAGCTTCGTCGGGCGGGACGCCGACCTGGTCGGCCTGCGGTCCGCGCTGGCGGGGCGGCGGCTGCTGACGCTGACCGGCCCGGGCGGCAGCGGCAAGACCCGGCTGGCGCAGGAGGCCGCCCGCAGCGAGCCGGCCGAGGCCTTCCCGGACGGCGTGTGGCTGGTCGAGCTGGCGCCGCTGGACGATCCGCAGTCCGTGCCCGGCGCGGTCCTCAGCGCGCTGGGCCTGCGGGCGACCCTGCTGCACGTCGGCAGCAAGACGGCGGAGGTGCTGGGCACACCCGCCGAGCCGGACTCGCCGATGGAACGGCTGCTCGACCACTGCGCCGGGCGGCGGCTGCTGATCGTGCTGGACAACTGCGAGCACCTGGTCCAGGCGGCGGCCGAACTCGCCGAGCAGATCGTGGCGAACTGTCCCGGGGTGACCGTGCTGGCGACCAGCCGCGAACCGCTGGGAGTGCCGGGCGAGGCGGTACTGCCGGTCGAGCCGCTGCCGGACCGGGCCGCGCTGCGGCTGCTGGCCGAGCGCGGCGCGGTCGATCCCGAGCGCGATCCGGAGGCCTGCGCGGAGATCTGCCGACGGCTGGACGGGCTGCCGCTGGCGATCGAGCTGGCGGCGGCCCGGCTACGGGCACTGACGCCACGTCAGCTCGCCGACCGGCTCGACCGCCGCTTCCAGTTGCTCACCGGCGGCAGCCGCACCCACCTGCCCCGGCAGCAGACGCTGCGGGCGGTGGTGGACTGGAGCTGGGATCTGCTGGACAAGCCGGAGCGGCTGCTGCTGGCCCGGCTGTCGGTGTTCGCGGGCGGCTGGACCCTGGACGCCGCCGAGCAGGTCTGCGTGGACGAATGGCTGCCGTCGGCCGAGATCGCCCCGCTGCTGGCCTCACTGGTCGACAAGTCGCTGGTCCAGGCGTCGCTGGAGTCGTCCGCCCCGCGCTACCGGATGCTGGAGACCATCCACGAGTACGCGACTGAGCGACGACAGGAACTGCCGGACAGTCAACAGATGACAGATCGCCATATCTGTCACTACCGTGAGCTGGCCCGGGTCACCGATCCGCTGCTGCGCGGCCGGGACCAGCGCGCCGCCCTCGACCTGCTGGAGGTCGAGCACGACAACCTCCGGACCGCCCTGCGCCGCGCCGTCGCCACCGGTGCCGAGCACGACGCGCTCTCCCTGGCGCTGTCCCTGTCCTGGTTCTGGCAGCTGCGCAACTACGAGTCCGAGAGCCACACCTGGTTCGCCGCCGCCACCGCGCTGCATCCGGGCGACCCGTTCGCGGTGCCGCCGGTGCCGCTCGTCCAGGGCCCGATGGACCTGCCCCCGCCCTGGTCGCCGGAGGTGCTGGCGGAGGCCCGCCGGGCCGTGGCGCTGTGCGGGTTCGTCAGCGCCCAGACCGTCTTCAGTCGCAACCCCGACCCGGAACTGGTCCTGGCCGGCGACCGGGTGCGTCTGGCCTACCCGCCGGAGCTGCCGCAGTCCGCCACGCTCCCGGCGCTGTTCCGGGTCTACGCGCTGATGTTCACCGGCCAGTTCGAGTACATCGTCGACACCGTCGAGGACATCGTCCGGGGCTGCCGGGCGCAGGGGCTGGAGTGGGAGCTGGCCTTCGCGCTGCAACTGCGCGGCAAGATCTCCAACGACCAGCCCGACGCCCTGCCCGCCGCCCGCGCGGACGCCCAGGAGAGCCTGGACCTGTTCACCCGCCTCGGCGACAGCTGGGGCATGGCCGAGGCGCTGGCCGGTCAGGCCGAGAACGCGAGCTTCACCGGCGACTTCGAACTCGCCGTGCACGCCTCCGGCCGGGCCATCGAACTCGCCCGGGGCATCGGCGCCGAGCCGGACCTGGCCATGCTCGAAGTCCGGCACGGCGACGCGCTGGTCTGCCTCGGCCGACTGGACGAGGGGGAGCGGTACCTGCTCGCGGGCATCGCCGACGCCAGGACACACGGCCCCCGGGGGCAGGGCGCGGGCTTCTTCGGCAGCTGCATGCTAGCCCTGCTCCGCGCCCACCAGGGGCGTCTCGACGAGGCCAGGACGCTGGTCGAGGCGCTGCTGCGGGGCCCCGAGCTCAGCTTCGGCGAGCAGCTCGCCGGGCTGGTCGAAGGCATGCTCGGCTGGCTGGACGCCAGGCAGGGGCACCCCCGGGAGGGACTGCTGCGGCTGCGGGCCGGGGTGGCCCAGCTGGAGCGGCAGGAGATACCCTCGCCCTGGTCGGTGGGACAGCTCGCGCTGGTGCTGGCCCCCTCGGTCGCCTCCGTGCTGCTGGAGAACGCCCGCCACCAGCCCGCCCCCGGCGCCGCGCCCGCCGACTACGCGTGGGACGCCGCCGCGCTGCTCGGCGCCTACGAGGCGCTGCGGATCCGCCCGGTCAACCACTACCTGGAGCACCTGGAGGTCCAGGCGACCACCGAGGCGCTGCGGCAGCTGCTCGGCGACCAGGCCTTCGACCGGGCCCACGCCCGAGGCCGGCAACTGGACCTGGTCGGGGCCGTCGCCCTGATGCGCGGCGACGGCCCCGACCAGGAACAGCGCGAGCCCGGGCGCTCCGACTGAACAGGTCCTTCCTGGACTCAGGTCTTCTTCTTGAACTTCGCCACCGCCAGCGGCGCGAAGACCACCGTCAGCCCCGCCGACCAGGCCAGCACCTGGAGCGCCGGGTGCAGCGCCGGACCGCCGTCGATCAGCGCCCGGCTCGCGTCCGCCAGCGCCGACAGCGGGTTGACCTTGGTGAACGCCTGCAGCCAGCCCGGCATGGTGCCGGTCGGCGCGAACACCGAACTGCCGAACTGCAGGGGCATGATCACCAGCATTCCGACGCCCTGCACCGCCTGGGCGCTCTTCATCGACATGCCGAGCAGCATCGAGATCCACACCACGGACGAGCCGAACGCCAGCGCCAGGCCCAGCGCCGCCAGCAACTGCAGCGGTCCGGTGTGGATCCGCAGCCCCAGCGTCATCGCGAAGCCCAGCAGCACCATCAGCGACACCAGGCAACGCAGCGTCTCCGACAGCAGTTTGGCGATCAGCACCGAGCTGCGCCCGATCGGCAGCGTGCGGAACCGGTCCATCACGCCGGTGGTGAAGTCCGTGTTCAGGCCGGTGCCCACGGCCATCGCCAGGTTCAGCCCGATCTGGCCGAGCATCCCGGGGACCATGTACTGGATGTAGTTGGACTGGTTGCCCGACACCGCGCCGCCGAAGACGTACACGAAGATCAGGGTGAACAGGATCGGCATCAGCAGGGCGTCGATCATCGACTCCGGGTCCGCCTTGATCCGCATCAGGTTGCGCCGGGTCAGCGCGCTGATGTGGTGCAGCGAGGCCCGCAGGCTGATCCGCTGGTCCCCGTACGCGGCCGCCGTCTCCGCCGTCGGGGCGGGGGCTGTCAGCACACTCATGCCACACTCTCCAAACGCTTCCGGTCCGGGGCCGATCCGGCGCCGGTGATCGACAGGAACACCTCGTCCAGGCTGGGCATCCGGGTCTCGATCGCGGCTATGCCGAACCCGCCGAGTCCCAGCTCGGCCACCACGGCCGTCAGTTGGTCATCGTCCGCGATGGTGAGCTGGACCACCCCGGCCGCCGGATCGGCGGTCGCGCCGTGCGCGGCCAGGCAGCGCGCCATCGACTGCAACTCCTCGGCCCGGGCCGGGCGCACCGTCAGCGTCTGCCCGCCGACCTGGCGCTTGAGCGCGTCGACGCTGCCGTCGGCGATCACCCGGCCCCGGTCGATCACCGTCAGGTCGTCCGCCAACTGCTCGGCCTCCTCCATGTACTGGGTGGTCAGCAGCACCGTCGAACCCTCGCGGACCATCCGCTGGACCTCGTCCCACACCTCGGTACGGGTGCGCGGGTCCAGGCCGGTGGTCGGCTCGTCCAGGAACAGCACCCGCGGCTGCCCGATCATCGACGCGGCCAGGTCCAGCCGCCGCCGCATGCCGCCGGAGTACGTCTTCGCCGGACGCTTGGCGGCCTCGGTCAGCGAGAAGCGCTCCAGCAGCTCGGTGGCGCGCTGCTTGGACCCCTTCGCGGACAGGTCGAGCAGCCGCCCGATCAGGTACAGGTTCTCGTAGCCGGACAGGAACTCGTCGACCGAGGCGTACTGCCCGGTCAGCCCGATCGCCCGGCGCAGCTGCCGCGGCTGCCTGGCGACGTCCCAGCCCGCGACGGTGGCGCTGCCCGCGTCGGCCTTGACCAGCGTCGACAGGATCCGGATGAGGGTGGTCTTGCCCGCCCCGTTCGGCCCCAGCACCCCCCGGACACTGCCCTCGCGGACACTCAGGTCCACGCCGTCCAGTGCCTTGGTCTCCCCGTAGTACTTAGCCAGTCCCCGTACCTCGACGGCCGGGGCGTTCGTAGAACTCGATGTCATGCACCAAGCTTCGCCGCCGCTCCCGTCACCCCACCGTCACCCGCCCGGCCGCCTCCCCCGGCTCGCTGTCAGCGCCCTGTCAGCCTCCCGTCAGGGCTCCGTCAGCCGTTGGTCCCGCCCCCGATCCCGCCGTTGCCGGTCGTCCCGCCGTTGCCGGTCGTCCCGCCGTTGCCGGTGGTCCCGCCGGTGCCGACCCAGCCGGTCCAGCCCGTCCCGCCGTTGCCGTACGTACCGCCGTTGCCGTACGTACCGCCGTTGCCGTACGTGCCGCCGTTGTCACCGTACGTGCCACCGTTGCCGTTGCCGCCGTCGGTGCCGGTGTAGCTGGAGCTCGGGTCCGGGGTGGGGACCGCGTCGTCCGGGCGTGGGGCGAAGGAGAGCTCGATGTCCGGCTTCCCGTTCATCGAGGCCGTCATCGCCTGCTTCCAGATCGGCCCGGAGGTGAGGTAGCCGTAGGCGTTCTGGTACTCGACGCCGCTGATGGTGTACCACGGGTCGAGCGAGTCGTTCGGGTTGTCCGGGTTGGACACCACCGTGGCGTCGGAGATCTGCTTGGTGTACCCGGCGAACCAGGCCTGGTTGTCGTTGTTGGTGGTACCGGTCTTGCCCGCGTCGGACCAGTCGATGCCGACGGTCGCGCCGGTGCCCTCGTCCGAGACCACCGAGGCGAGCAGGGTGTTCACACCCGCCGCCGTGCTCCGCCGCATCACCCGGTGGCAGTCGGCGGACGGCACCGGCAGGCTCTTGCCGCCGGAGTCGGTGACGCTGGTGATCGCGATCGCGTTGCAGTACACGCCGTTGTTGGCGAAGGTGGCGTACGCGTCGGCGATCTGGAGCGGGGTCAGCGCGTTGACGCCCAGGGTCAGCGACTGCACCTGGGCCAGCGGCACCAGCCCGTTCGGGCTGCCCGCGTAGCTCAGCCCCAGGCTCTGCGCCATGTGGACCACGTTGCAGAGCCCGACCTTGGCCTCCAGCGGTACGAAGTAGGTGTTCACCGAGGCGGCCATGGCCTGCACCATGTTGATGTTGCCCGGGGCCTTCGAGGTGTCGTTCATGTCGCCGCTGACCGCCGGGTGCACCACGCCGGAGCAGTCGGTCATCTCCGGGTAGTCGGCGGTGGCGGGCGTGTCGTAGCTGTAGCTGAGCGGGATTCCCTGCTCCAGGGCGGTCGCGGCGGTGACCGCCTTGAACACCGAGCCGGTCGGGAACCCCTCGCCGCCGTTGTAGTCGGCGTTGGCGTTGTAGTTGATCTCGGTCTCGTTGCCGTTGTCACCGTACGGGCGGCTCTGCGCCATCGCCAGGATCCTGCCGGTGCCCGGCTGGACCATGGTGGTCGAGGCGGCGGCCCGGTTGCCGGCCAGGACGTTGTCGGCGACGGCCTGGTTCTCGGCCGCCTGGTCCACCGGGTCGAGCGTCGTGTGGATCTGCAACCCGCCGTGGTCCCACAGGGCTTGGCGGGCCGACGCGGTCCTGCCGAAGGCCGGGTCCTGCAACACCACGTCCTCGACGTAGTTGCAGAAGAAGCCCTCGTCCTGCTGCGCGGTGATGCAGCCGGTGCGCGGCCAGGTCACCTTCAGGTTCAGCGGGGTGGCCTCCGCCTCGGTCGCCTGCAACTGGGTGATCGTGTCGTAGTTGGCCATCGCGGCCAGCACCTCGTTGCGGCGCTGGAGCGCCTCGACCGGGTTCACCGTCGGGTCGTACTCCGACGGGGACTGTTCGAGACCGGCCAGCAGGGCGGCCTGAGTGAGCGTCAACTGACTGGCGTGGACGCTGAAGTAGAGCTCGGACGCGGCCTCGATGCCGTACGCGCCCTCACCGAAGTAGGTGATGTTGAGGTAGTCGTCGAGGATCTGCTGCTTGGACAGGTCCTCCTCCAACTTGATGGCGTAGCGCAGCTCCTGGATCTTCCGGCCGGTGGTCTGCCGGGTCGCCTCGGCCAGCTTGGAGGGGCTGTCACCCGCCTCGTAGATGAAGACGTTCTTGACGTACTGCTGCGTCAGTGTCGAGCCGCCCTGGGTGGTCGCCCCGGCGCTCGCGTTCTTGGTGAGGGCGCGCAGCGTTCCCTCAAGGTCTATCGCGCCGTGCTGGTAGTAGCGGTGGTCCTCGATGTCGATCAGCGCGTTCTGCATCACCGGCGCGATCTTGCTCAGCGGCACCGTCGTCCGGTTCTGGCCCTGCGCGTAGACCTTGGCCATGATCCCGCCGTCGGCGTCGTAGATGGTCGACGACTGCCCGAGATCGGGGATGGCGAGGTCATTGGGGATGTTGTTGAAGTCGTTGGCGGCGGCCTTGGCGCTGAGGCCGATCGCGCCGACCGCGGGTATTCCGAGACCGGCGACCAGGACGCCGGCGAGGACGCTGCCACCGAGCAGACGTATGCCGAAGCCGATCTTGTGACCGACCGGAACAGACCTCTTAGCTGCCATGAGCACAAGATAGTTGGCCGCCGCATCGTCGGCAGCAGTCGGCCCACCCTGTCGTGTCACAAGCTTGCGACAAAGTCCCGGTCGCGGGAACCGCGCTGGGAATCGCCGGGGAACCGCGCTGGGGGAGGGGCGCGGACGTCGGGGTGTGGGTCGGCGTCCGCGCCCCCTGCCGGGGGTGAGCCGGCGTCAGTGGAAGCTGTGCTCCGCGGCGGGGAAGCTGCCGCCGATGACGTCCGCCGCGTAGGCGCGGGCGGCGTCGCCGAGGGTGGCCCGCAGGTCGGCGTACTGCTTGACGAAGGACGGCACCGAGCCCTTGGTCATGCCCGCCATGTCGGTCCACACCAGGACCTGGGCGTCGCAGTCCGGGCCCGCGCCGATGCCGACGGTCGGGATCTGCAGCGAGGCGGTGACCTGCGCGGCCAGCTCGGCCGGGACGGCCTCCAGGACCACCGCGAAGGCGCCCGCCGAGGCGACCGTCTTGGCGTCGCGCAGCAGTTGGTGCGCCGCCTCGTCGCCCCGGCCCTGGACCGGGTAGCCGCCGAAGGCGTTCACCGACTGCGGGGTCAGGCCCAGGTGCGCCATCACCGGGATACCGGCCTGCACCATCTGCTCGATGGCGGGCGCGGAGCGCTCGCCGCCCTCCAGCTTGATCGCGCCGACGCCCGCCTCCTTCAGCAGCCGGGTCCCGCTGTGCAGGGCCTGCGTCGGGGACTCCTGGTAGGAGCCGAACGGCAGGTCGGCGACGATCAGCGCGCGCTTGGTGCCGCGGACGACGGCGGCGGACAGCATCACCATCTGGTCCATGGTCACCGGCACGGTGTTCTCGTAGCCGAGGTGACAGTTGCCCGCCGAGTCCCCGACCAGCAGCACCGGGATCCCGGCCTCGTCGAAGACCGACGCGGTGAGCGCGTCGTACGCGGTGAGCATCGGCCAGCGCTCCCCGCGCCGCTTGGCGGCGGCCAGGTCGCGGACGGTCACCCGGCGGTGGCTGACCCCGCCGTACAGGCTCGTCGGCACCTTCGCGGCGGACGCGGGCGCGCCAGGCGTGGCGGGGGTGGTGGGAGCGGATGGTGCGACGGCAGGCTGAAGCGAACCGTTCTGCATGACAGGTCTCCTGTACTGGGTCGTCTCGTGGCGCCGCAGGGGCGTCCCCGGATTCCCTTCCATGCTGTCACGCCGCACCCCGTGCGCAAAGGGGCGGGGGCGCCCCTATCGACCGGACGGCAGCGCCGATCGTTGCCGAAGATTTACGATACGAGACGTACTCGTATCGTAAATGAGGTTAGGCTGATCCCCATGACGACCGCTATGCCTTCGGCGCCCGCCGCGCGCCGGGTCCCCGAGCCGATCCACCGGCGCCGCTGGGCCATCCTCACCGTCCTGCTGTTCAGCCTGCTGGTCGTGGTACTCGACAGCTCGATCCTGAACGTCGCGATGAAGACCATCGCCACCCCCGCCCCCGTCGGCATCGGCGCCAGCCAGAGCCAGCTGGAATGGGCGGTCAACTCCTACACGCTGGTCTTCGCCGGGCTGCTGTTCACCGCCGGGCTGCTCGGCGACCGCATCGGACGCAAGAAGACGCTGCTCGCGGGCATGGTGATCTTCGGCCTGGGCTCGCTGCTCTGCTCCTTCGCCACCTCGCCGGGCGAGCTGATCGCCTACCGCGCGGCCATGGGCCTCGGCGGCGCGTTCGTGATGCCCGCGACGCTCGCCATCATCATGAACGTCTTCGAGCGCGAGGAGCAGCCCCGGGCCATCGGCATCTACTCCGGCGCGGTCGGCCTGGCCATCGCCATCGGCCCGGTCGTCGGCGGGCTGCTGCTGTCGCACTTCTGGTGGGGCTCGGTGTTCCTGGTCAACGTCCCGATCGTGGTGGTCGCGCTGATCGGCATGGTCTGGCTGGTCCCGGACTCGCGGGACCCCAAGCCCGGGCGGCTCGACCCGGTGGGCGTGCTGCTCTCCATCCTCGGCCTGGTGCTGCTGGTCTACGGCATCATCCAGGGCGGACAGGACGCCGACTTCACCGTCACCAGCGCCTGGGCGCCGATAGCCGGCGGCCTGCTGCTGCTCGTGGTGTTCGTCTGGCACCAGCAGCGGACCGCCCACCCCGTGCTCACCGTCGGCTGGTTCCGCGACCGGCACTTCTCGGCGGCGGTGGTCTCCATCGGCCTGACCTTCTTCGCGCTGATGGGCGTCACCTTCTTCTCGGTGTTCTACCTCCAGAGCGTGCGCGGCTACAGCGCGCTGCACGCCGGTCTGCTGCTGCTGCCGCTGGCGGGGGCCCAGCTGCTGGTCTCGCCGCGCGCCCGGCACGCGGTCACCCGCTTCGGCGCCAACGTCACCGTCGGCGTCGGGCTGCTGCTGATCGCGGTCACCTTCGCCGGCTACCTGCTGCTCGGCCGCACCACCTCGATCTGGGTGCTGGAGGTGCTGGGCTTCGTCCAGGGCTCCGGCATGGCGCTGGTGATGCCCCCGGCCACGGTGACCATCATGTCCAGCCTGCCCCGGGAGAAGGCCGGATCCGGTTCCGCCGTCAGCAACACCTTCCGCCAGGTCGGCGGGTCGCTCGGGGTGGCCATCCTCGGCGCGCTGCTGTCGACCGTGTACCGCAACGGCATCCAGGACCGGCTCGGCACCCTGCCCGCGCCGCTGCGCTCCACCGCCGGGCAGTCCATCGAGGGCACCCTCGGCGTCGTCGAGCGGGTCGGCGGCGGCGCCGCCGGGCTGGTCGGCCCGGCCAAGGACGCCTTCGTCCACTCGATGCACGTCACCGCGCTGAGCGCGGGCGTGGTCGCGCTGGCCGGCGCGGTCATCGCGCTGGCGCTGCTGCCCCGGCGCGCCCCGCGGGCCGAGGAACCCGCCCGGACCCGGGCCCCGGGTCAGGCTCCCGTCCAGGCCCCGGGCCACGCCTCGGCACCGGCCGAGCAGCCGGTCACCCGGCTGGAGGCGCTGGTGCCGGAGCCCGCGCCCGAGACGGCAGAATAGGACTGTGGACAGCACGGAGACAGCGGAAACGGTGGACGCGGCCGAAACGGCGCTCCCCGGGCCGTGCGGACCGCGCCGGGGCCGCCCCCGGAGCGAGGCCGCCGAGCAGGCCATCATCGAGGCGGTGCTGCGGCTGCTGGACCAGGGCGGCACCCTCGACGGCATGTCGGTCGAGGGCATCGCCGTCGGGGCGGGCGTCGGCAAGGCCACCATCTACCGGCGCTGGCCCAACAAGGAGGCCCTGCTGCTGGACGTGCTGGTGCGCACCGACCGCGCCGAGCCGGAGTACGTCGACGGAACGGTGCGGGACCTGCTGGTGCAGATCATGGAGTCGATCCGGATGGCCGCGGTGGCCCGGCGCGAACGCTCCTCGCTGGTGCTGTTCGCCACCCAGTTCCGGGCCATGCCCGAGCTGCACCAGCGCTACCTGGACGAGGTGGTCGCGCCGCGCCGGGCCCGGCTCCGCCGCCTGATCGAGAAGGGTGTGGCCCGAGGCGAGATCCGCGGCGACGTGGATCCGGACCTGCTCGGCGAACTGCTCGTCGGGCCGATGCTGTCGCGGGCACTGCTGCACCCGGAAGCCGAACTCGACGACCCCGACCTGTCCGCGACCATCGTGGACACACTGCTCCAGGGTCTCGCCCCGGTAGCATCCGGAACCTGAGCGCCCTTTCCCGGCGTCCTGCAATCCGTACGCAGACAACAGGGACGAGTACGGCATATGGGTTTCACGATGGCAGGCACGGAGACCGGAGCGGACCGGCCGGGCAGTCGCTGGCGACGGCTGCCCGGCACCCGGCGCTGGGGACGGGACGCCAAGGGCCGCAACACCTGGCGGCGCGGCTGGATCGTGGCGGTACTGGCGCTCGGCGTCGCCTGCCTGCTGGCCTTCCACGCGTCGGTGCCCAACACCTTCGGCAACTTCGGCAGCCTGCTGGAGACCTTCCTGCCGTGGGTGGGCGTGGCGGTGCCGGTACTGCTGGTGCCCGCGCTGCTGCGGCGCTCGGCGACGGCGCTGGTGGCGCTGCTGGTGCCGACGCTGCTCTGGGTCAACCTGTTCGGAGCACTGCTCACCGACAAGAGCGGTGGTCCCTACGACTTCACGGTGGTGCAGCACAACGTCTGGGCCTACAACAAGGACATCCCGCAGACCGTGCGGGTGCTGGAGGCGGCGCACGCCGACGTGATCTCGCTGGTCGAGGTGTCGGCGACGGAGCTGCCGGTCTTCGAGCGCGACCTGGCGGCGCAGTACCCGTACCGGGCGGTCGAGGGCACCGTCGGGCTCTGGTCCAAGGACCCGCTGACCGGCACCGAACCGGTGGACATCAAGATCGGCTGGGTGCGGGCGCTGCGGACCACGGTGGTGACGCCCGAGGGGGACGTCGCCGTCTACGTCGCCCACCTGCCGTCGGTGCGGGTGCAGTTCGACAACGGGTTCACCGCCAACCAGCGGGACGCCAGCGCCAACGCGCTGGGGCTGGCACTGGCGCAGGAGAAGCTGTCCAAGGTGATCCTGATGGGCGACCTCAACGGGACGATGAACGACCGCAGCCTGGCCCCGGTCACCTCGCAGATGCGCTCGGCCCAGGGCTCGGCCGGTTCCGGCTTCGGCTTCAGCTATCCGGCGCAGTTCCCGATGGCGCGGATCGACCAGATCATGACCCGCGGGGTCACCCCGACCGACGCCTGGACGCTGCCCAGGACCGGCAGCGACCACCTGCCGATCGCCGCCCACATCGAACTGTGAGCGCTCAGCTCTCGCGCCACCGGTTGGTGATCGGCTGCCGCCGGTCCCGGCCGAAGTTCTTCGACGAGATCTTGGTGCCCGGAGGGTACTGCCGCCGCTTGTACTCGGCCGTGTCCACCAGCCGGATCACCCGGTCCACCACCGCCGGGTCGAACCCCTCGGCCAGGATCTCCGCCCGCCCCTTGTCCTGCTCGATGTAGGCCGTGAGCACCGCGTCCAGCAGGTCGTAGTCCGGCAGCGAGTCGGTGTCCACCTGCCCCGGCCGCAGTTCCGCGCTCGGCGGCTTGGAGATGGTGTTCTCCGGGATCGGCGGCGTCTCGCCGCGCGCCTCGGCCGCCTGGTTGCGCCAGACCGCCAGCCGGAGGACCAGCGACTTGTAGACGTCCTTGATCGGCCCGAACGCCCCCACCGAGTCGCCGTACAGCGTGGAGTAGCCCACCGCCAGCTCGCTCTTGTTGCCCGGGGCGAGCACCAGGTGGTTCTCCTGGTTGGAGATCGCCATCAGCAGTGTCCCGCGCAGCCGCGACTGCAGGTTCTCCTCGGCCAGCCCGGTCAGCCCGAGCGCGCCCATGTACGAGTCGAACATCGGCGCGATCGACACCGTGCGGAAGTGCAGCCCGGTGCGCCGGGCCAGCTCGGCCGCGTCGTCCCGGGAGTGCTGCGAGGAGTAGTCGCTCGGCATCGACACGCAGTGCACGTTCTCCGCGCCGACGGCGTCCACCGCCAGTGCCGCGACCAGCGCCGAGTCGATGCCGCCGGACAGCCCGATCAGCACCGACGTGAAGCCGTTCTTGCGGACGTACCCGCGCAGGCCGGTGACCAGCGCCCCGTACACCTCCTCCGCCGCGTCCAGCGGCGGGGCCAGACCGGCCTTCACCGGTTCGGCGGGCGCGGGCAGCGGCTCCTCCGACAGGAGGGTGTGCACGACCTCCAGGCCGTCCGCGACGAAGCGGCTGCCGCCCTCCCGGGCCTCGTCGGTGGCCTGCGGCAGTTCCAGGTCGAGCAGCAGGCAGCCCTCCTCGAACTGCGGCGCCCGGGCCAGCACCTCGCCCTCGGCGTCGACCACCAGCGAGCCGCCGTCGAAGACCAGCTCGTCCTGGCCGCCGACCAGGTTCACATAGGCCAGGGTGCAGCCCGCCTCGACCGCGCGGCGGCGCACCAGCTCCAGCCGCGCGTCGTCCTTGTCCGCCTCGTACGGCGAGGCGTTGACCACCAGCAGCAGCCCGGCCCCGGCCTGCCGGGCGGCCTGCACCCGGCCGCCGTCCTGCCAGATGTCCTCGCAGACCGCCAGCGCCACGTCCACCCCGTGCAACCGGACCACCGGCAGCGTGTCGCCGGGGACGAAGTAGCGGAACTCGTCGAAGACGCCGTAGTTCGGCAGGTGGTGCTTCGCCAGCCGGGTGACCACCTTGCCGCCGAACAGCACCGCCGCGCAGTTCTGCGGCGAGCCCACCGGCAGCCCGAGCCGGTCCGAGCTGGTGGTCGACCGGCCCAGGTAGCCGACGACCACGGCCACCGAGCCCAGCCCCTCGGCCGTCAGCCGCTCGGCCAGCTCGACCAGCGCCGCGCGTGAGGCGTCCACGAAGGAGGGCCGCAGCGCCAGGTCCTCCACGGGGTAGCCGGTCAGCGCCATCTCGGGGAAGGCGACCAGCTGGGCGCCGCGCTCGGCGGCGTGTCGGGTCCACCGCAGCACGAGCTCGGTGTTGCCGCTGATGTCGCCGACCGTGGTGTCGGTCTGGTTCAGTGCGACGCGTAGGGAGGGCACGGGGCCACCCTAATCGTCGGAGCGACGCTATGGGTAGCCGTGCCGTCGCCGCCGCGCCCGCCCCCCGCCGCGCCGGGGTCCGCCCCGGCTGGTCCTGCCGACCTGCCGCATCGCCGTTCGGATCTGCGATGATGCGACCAGCGGACAAGTACGGCGCGGGGCACGCCGACACCACAGGCCGCGCCCTGTTAACGCGGACGTAAAGAGCAGAGGTGAGACTGTCGCCATGGGCAAGCAGCAGGAGTTTGTTCTCCGCACACTCGAAGAGCGCGACATCCGTTTCGTCCGGCTGTGGTTCACGGACGTCCTCGGGTTCCTGAAGTCCGTGGCCGTCGCCCCCGCGGAGCTCGACCAGGCCTTCGAGGAGGGCATCGGATTCGACGGCTCGGCGATCGAGGGCTTCGCGCGGGTCTACGAGTCGGACATGCTGGCGCAGCCGGACCCGTCCACCTTCCAGATACTGCCCTGGCGCTCCGAGGCCCCGGGCACCGCGCGCATGTTCTGCGACATCCTGATGCCGGACGGCTCGCCCTCGTACGCGGACCCGCGCTACGTCCTCAAGCGCACCCTGGAGAAGTGCTCCAACCTCGGGTTCACCTTCTACACCCACCCCGAGATCGAGTTCTTCCTGCTCAACGACCTGCCCACGGACGGCACCACGCCGACCCCGGCCGACCACTCCGGCTACTTCGACCACACCCCGCGCGGCGTCGGCCACGACTTCCGCCGCCAGGCGATCACCATGCTGGAGTCGATGGGCATCTCGGTGGAGTTCAGCCACCACGAGGGCGCCCCCGGCCAGCAGGAGATCGACCTGCGCTACGCCGACGCGCTGTCCACCGCCGACAACATCATGACCTTCCGCACGGTCATGAAGGAGGTCGCGCTGGAGCAGGGCGTGCACGCCAGCTTCATGCCGAAGCCCTTCTCGAACCACCCCGGCTCCGGCATGCACACCCACCTGTCGCTGTTCGAGGGCGACCGCAACGCCTTCCACGAGGCGGGCGCCGAGTACCAGCTGTCCAAGGTCGGCCGCTCGTTCATCGCCGGACTGCTGCGGCACGCCGCCGAGACCGCCGCCATCACCAACCAGTGGGTCAACTCCTACAAGCGGATCTGGGGCGGCTCGCAGCGCTCGGCGGGCGCCGGCGGCGAGGCCCCCTCGTACATCTGCTGGGGGCATAACAACCGCTCGGCGCTGGTCCGGGTGCCCATGTACAAGCCCAGCAAGCAGGGCTCGACCCGGGTCGAGATCCGCTCCCTGGACACCGGCTGCAACCCCTACCTGGCCTACTCGGTGATCCTCGCCGCGGGCCTCAAGGGCATCCAGGAGGGCTACGAGCTGCCCCCCGGCGCCGACGACGACGTCTGGGCGCTCAGCAGCATGGAGCGCCGCGCGATGGGCATCCAGCCGCTGCCGCAGAACCTCGGCGAGGCCATCGACCTGATGCAGCACAGCGAACTCGTCCAGGAGACCCTCGGCGAGCACGTCTTCGACTTCTTCCTGCGCAACAAGCGCCAGGAGTGGGAGGAGTACCGCTCCGAGGTCACCGCGTTCGAGCTGCGGAAGAACCTGCCGGTGCTGTGACGGCACGGTGGCCGGTGCGCCCGCGGCGGGAGAAGACGGCACTCCGATGGCGGAGTGTGAGCGGCGGGTGACGGAGCGTCGTGTTCCGATGGGCGTATCGAACTGGTACGACCGAGAGGTTCCGATGCAGCTGAGCACCGCAGGGAAGACGGTCCGCGCACCCCGAGCGGCCCGGGCCATGGTCGCGCTGGGGGTGGCGGGTGTGGCCGCCGTCTCCCAGTTCGCCTTCGCGCCCGCCTCGGGCGCCGCGACCGTGGAGCGCACCGGTCCCGGGCACCATCTCCGGGACGGGACCGACTGGACCGAGCACCCGTTGCCGATCAAGGTCCGTTTCAAGGAGGACCTGCACGGGTCGGTCACCCGCGCCGGGAACACACTGATGACCTGCGAGGAGAACAAGCCGCCGGTCGCCAAGGACGCCGCGCCCTGCCGGGAGGCCCAGCAGGGCATCGGCCGCGGCATCTTCAACAACAACTACGACATGCGGTACGTCAACCAGTACCCGGGCTCCTTCAAGCTCCCGCCCGCCGAGGGCGGCGGCTACGAGAAGCTGTACTCCTCCAGCAGCTCCGAGCTGAAGGTCCCGGCCAACTCCACGATCAAGTTCGCCCGGCTGTACTGGGGCGGGACCAGGGGCATCGGCGACACCATCCTGCCGCTCAGCCAGGTCGACGGGGTGCTGTTCAAGACCCCGGGCGGGCACGACTACCACGAGGTCAACACCGACCCCTCGTACAAGGACCTGGGCTGGATGACCGGGGTCGGCGAGGGCAACGCCCGGGAGCACGGCTACCAGGCGTCGGCCGACGTCACCGACCTGGTCCGGAACGCGGGCGCGGGCAACTACACCGTGGCCGACATGGACTCGGTGGTGAAGCCGCACAGCTGGGGCGGCTGGTCGCTGGTGGTGGCGTACGAGAACTGCGACATGCCGCTGCGCCACGTCGAGGTCTCGGACGGCTTCCAGATCGAGCTGCCGGAGTCCCCGCCGCTGAAGTTCACCGTGGACGGGCTGCAGACCCCGCAGCAGGGCCCGATCCACGGCGAGTTGGGCTTCGTCGCCTACGACGGCGACCGCACCTACGGCCACGACAGCGTCAGCGTGCAGTCGACCAACGGGCCGCTGACGGTGCTGCACACCTGGGACAAGCCGGCCGACGACTTCCTGAACTCGACCATCGAGAACGAGTCCCGGAACAACCCGGTGGTGCGCGCGCCCTCGTACGAGAACCAGCTGGGGTACGACTCCAACATCGTCGACGTGTCGCACGTGCTGCGCAACGGTGACACCAGCATCTCCTTCACCTTCGACACCAAGTCGGACGGCTACCAGGTCGGGGTGGTCTACTCGGCCGTCGACCTGGACCAGAGCAGCTGACCCGGCTCCGCCGGAACCACGCTCCCGGCGTGCCGGGCCCGGGGAACCACCGGGCCCGGCACGCCGTGCCGTTGCGGCGGCTGCGGGCCGAGGGCGCGCAGCCACCGCTCCAGCGGCCGCTCCACCCACTGGTACAGCGCCGCGGCCAGCCCCAGGCTGGTGGCGGTCACCAGCAGCCACCCCACCGCCGCCGCCCGCACCCCGCGCGGCGGCCCGCCCAGCAGCAGCGCCAGCCGCAGGCAGCTCTGGTGCACCAGGTACCAGGCGAAGGACCAGTGCCCCAGCCGCCGTGCCACCGCCCCGCCGAGGAGGCCGGATCCGCCCCCGGGGGCCAGGTCGCGCACCGCCACCGCCGCGACCAGCACCGCGAACAGCGGCGCGACCAGCGCCTGGGAACCGCTGTACGGGCTGTCCCAGCGGCCGTCGGGCACCGCCGCGGACCAGGGGATCAGCGCCGCGTGCCAGAGCAGCGCCGCGCCCACCGCCGCGCCCGGGCCGACCGGTGGCCGCCAGCCGCGCCGGACCGCCACCGCGGTCACCGCCCCGAGCAGGAACTGCGGGGTGCGGGCCAAGGGCAGGTAGTCCAGCAGCCACTCGCGCTCGGTCGGTGAGCCGACCGGCGCGCCGCCCAGCCAGCAGCCGACCCCGACCACGCAGGCCCCGGCCGCCAGCAGCGCCAGGGTCCGCCCGCCGCGCCGCCGCAGGAACCGCAGCAGCGCGGGGGTCAGCAGGTAGAACCAGGCCTCGGCGCTGAGCGACCAGGCGGCCGGATTGCCGCCGTACACCTCGGCCGGGGACCAGGCCTGGAGCAGCGGCAGCGACCACAGCGCGGCGGTGACCGGCAGCGCCGCGCCCAGCAGCGCGGTCACCGCCAGCGCCAGCCCGGTGGCCAGCAGGTGCAGCGGCCAGATCCGGGCGAACCGCCGCCAGTAGAGGACCCGCGCCGGAACCCGGTCGCCGCCGGACCAGGCCAGCACGAAGCCGGACAGCACGAAGAAGAAGGTGACGCCGTCCCGCCCGTACCAGACCAGCGGACTGAGCAGCGGCAGTGGGTGGTATTCGCGGCTCAGGTGGTAGAACACCACCAGGAGGGCCGCCCAGAACCGCAGCCCGGTCAGCCCGGGCAGCGCGGCACGGCGGGTCACCGCGGCGGCGGCATCCACGCGGGCCTCCCGGCGGACTCGGCGAGGTGGGGCTGGAACCGGCACAACGGCCGGGCGCCGGGAGGAGTCACGGCAGCGCGCGCGGGAAGAACCGGTCAGGGGCACGTAATCTCACCACTCGTTCGAACATCGAACCAGGGGCCGTCGCATCGGGGGCCGTCGCATCGGAGTCGGAGGGCATCGACTTGGACAGAGCACAGGGTGACCGCGTGACCGGCGACAGCGGCCCCGGCGCCGCCGCGCCCGGCAGCGGGACCAGGCGCAGCAACCCGGCCGGGCGGCTGGCCCGGCGCGGCTTCACCGACCCGGAGGCGGCCGTCCGCCGACTGGCCGAGCCCGCGCTGGCCCAGCACTCCGGCGACTCGGTGCTGATCGATGCCCTCGCCGCGACCGCCGATCCGGACCTGGCGCTGCTCGGCCTCGCCCGGGTCGCCGAGGCCTGCTCCGACGCGGACCGGCGGACCCTGCTGGACACGCTGACCACCAGCAAGCCGCTGCGGGACCGGCTGCTCGGCGTGCTCGGCGCCAGCGCCGCCCTCGGCGACCACCTGGCCCGGCACCCGCACGACTGGCACGCCCTGGTCACCTTCGAGATCCGCGACATCCACCCCGGCCCCGAGGAGTTCCTGCGCGCGCTGTACGCGCACATCTGGGAGGACCCGGCCGCCGGTGACCGCGCCGACGCGCTGCGCACCGGCTACCGCCGCTGCCTGCTCGGCATCGCGGCCCGCGACCTGACCGGCACCACCGGCATCGGCCAGACCGCCGCCGAACTGGCCGACCTGGCCGGGGCCACGCTTCAGGCGGCACTGGACATCGCGCTGGAGGAGGACCCGGCCGCCGCCAAGGCCTGCCGACTGGCGGTCATCGCCATGGGCAAGTGCGGCGGACACGAACTGAACTACGTCTCCGACGTGGACGTCGTCTTCGTCGCCGAGCCGCGCGGCCAGGCCGACTCCGGTGAACCCGACGCCGACGGGTCGGCGGTCCGGGCCGCGACCCGGCTCGCGGCCCGGCTGATGCGGCTGTGCTCCGACACCACCCGCGAGGGCACCATCTGGCCGGTGGACGCCAACCTGCGCCCGGAGGGCAAGAACGGGCCGCTGGTGCGCACCCTCGGCAGCCACCTCGCCTACTACCAGCGGTGGGCCAAGACCTGGGAGTTCCAGGCGCTGCTGAAGGCCCGCCCGGTCGCCGGCGACGCCGAACTCGGCCGGGCCTACCTGGACGCGGTCACCCCGCTGGTCTGGCACGCGGCGGAGCGGGAGAACTTCGTCCAGGACGTCCAGCAGATGCGCGAGCGGGTGATCGACGCGATCCCCGCGGCCGAGATCGACCGGGAGCTGAAGCTCGGCCCCGGCGGCCTGCGCGACGTCGAGTTCTCGGTGCAGCTGCTGCAGCTGGTGCACGGCCGCGCGGACGAGACGCTGCGCAGCCCGAACACGCTCACCGCCCTCGCCGACCTCTCCGCCGGGGGCTACGTGGGCCGCGCCGACGCCGCCTCGCTGGACCAGGCGTACCGGTTCCTGCGCTCGATGGAGCACCGGATCCAGCTGTTCCAGCTGCGCCGGACCCACCTGGTGCCCACCGGCGCGGAGGACCTGCGCCGCCTCGGCCGCTCGCTGGGCCTGCGCGCCGACCCGGTCGCCGAGCTGACCAAGGAGTGGCGGCGGCACGCCCGCGAGGTGCGCCGCCTGCACGAGAAGCTGTTCTACCGGCCGCTGCTGGACGCCGTCGCCCGGCTCGGCGCGGACGAGTCGGTGCTCGCGGACGACCTCGGCGGGCCGGAGGGGGGCGCCCCCCGGCACGGCGGCCTGAGCGCCGAGGCCGCCCGCACCCGGCTGGCCGCCCTCGGCTACCGCGACCCGGCCGACGCGATGCGGCACCTCCAGGCGCTGGCCTCCGGCGTCAGCCGCCGCGCGGCGTTGCAGCGCACGCTGCTGCCGGTGATGCTCGGCTGGTTCGCCGAGTCGGCCGACCCGGACGCCGGGCTGCTGAACTTCCGCAAGGTCTCCGACAGCCTCGGCTCCACCCCCTGGTACCTGCGGCTGCTGCGGGACGAGGGCGCCACCGCCGAGAACCTGTCCCGGATCCTGTCCTCCGGTCGGCTCGCCCCCGATCTGCTGCTGCGCGCGCCGGAGGCGGTGGCGCTGCTCGGCGACAGCGACGGTCTGCAACCGCGCGGCCACGCCGTGCTCGACCGGGAGATACGGTCCGCCGTCGGCCGCGCGGACGGCGCCCCGGCGGCGGTCGCCGCCGCCCGCTCGGTCCGCCGCCGGGAGCTGTTCCGCACCGCCGCCGCCGACGTCCTGGGGCGGCTCGGGGACAGTGCCGACGCGCTGACCGAACTGAACACCGCGACCCTGGCCGGGGCGCTGCGCGCGTGCGCCGACGCCGCCGAGCGGGCCGCGGGCGAACCCCTGCCGACTCGGCTGGCGATCATCGGCATGGGCCGCTTCGGCGGCGCGGAGCTGGGCTACGGCAGCGACGCCGACGTCATGTTCGTGCACGACCCGCTGCCCGGGGCGGACGAGGTCCGGGCGGCCGGGGCGGCCCGGGCGGTCTTCGAGGAGGTCCGCCGACTGCTCCAGCTGCCCTCCACCGAGCCGCCGCTGCTGATCGACGCCGACCTGCGGCCCGAGGGCCGCCAGGGCCCGCTGGTGCGCTCCCTGGCCTCGTACGCCGCGTACTACCGCCGCTGGTCCCGGCCGTGGGAGAGCCAGGCGCTGCTGCGGGCCCGCCCGGTCGCCGGTGACGAGCGGCTCGGCGGCGCCTTCACCGCCCTGGTCGACCCGCTGCGCTACCCGGCCGACGGCCTGGACGAGGCCCGGCTGCGGGAGATCCGGCGGCTCAAGGCCCGGGTCGAGACCGAGCGGATGCCGCGCGGCGCGGACCCGACCACCCACACCAAGCTCGGCCCGGGCGGGCTCGCCGACGTCGAGTGGACCGTCCAGCTGCTCCAGCTCCAGTACGGCCACCGGGTCGAGGGGCTGCGCACCACCAGGACCAGGGCGGCGCTGGCGGCGGCCGTCGCGGCGGGCCTGGTCGATCCGGACGCCGCCGCCGAGCTGGACACCGCCTGGGTGCGGGCCGGGCGGGTGCGCAACGCGGTGATGCTGGTCCGGGGCCGTCCCGGGGACAGCTTCCCCGGGGACCCGAGGGAGCTGGCCGGGGTCGCCCGCTACCTCGGCTACGGCAGCAGGCACGCCGGGGAGATGGTGGACGACTACCGGCGCTGCGCGCGCCGCGCCCGGGCGGTGGTGGAGGAGCTGTTCTACGGCTGACCGGCCGCCGCCGCCCCGGCTACGGGTGGACCGGAACCTTCGGACGCTCCGAGTCGGCGCCCGGCCGTGGTGGGCCCTCGCCGTGCTCGGTCTGCTCGGCGTGCTCGGCCGTCGCCCGGTCCGGCGCGGCCTGCTCCCCGTCCGGGACCCCGGGGGCGGGGGCGGCGGCCTCGGCCGACTCGTCCGCGCCGGGCTCGTGACCGGCCGGTCCCTCCTCGGCGTCGGCGCCGGGCCGCGGCCCGGCGTCCGGCCCCTGGTCGCCGTCCTGGTCGGCCGGGGTCTCCCGGCGACGCGGGAAGGCGTAGGCCCAGCGTCCGTAGACGAGCCGGGAGACGACCAGGCCGAACATCGTGCACACCGCCCCGACCAGGGCGTCCATGAAGAAGTGGTTGGCGGTGGCGATGATCACCAGCAGCGTGCTCAGCGGATAGAGCAGCCCGACCACCTTCACCCAGCGCCTGCGCGCCAGGAAGGCGATGGTCAGCCCGCACCACAGCGACCAGCCGATGTGCATCGACGGCATCGCCGCGAACTGGTTGGACACCTGCGACATGTCGCCGGAGGCCATCGAGCCCCAGGTGTGGTGCTTGGCGACGGTGTCGATGAAGTCGGCGCCGGTCATCAGCCGGGGTGGGGCCAGCGGGTAGAAGTAGTACCCGAGCAGCGCCACCGCCGTGGTCACGAACAGCGCCAGCCTGGCCGCCGCGTAGCGGCCCGGATGGCTGCGGAACAGCCACACCAGCACGCCGATGGTCATGATGAAGTGCAGCGTGGCGTAGTAGTAGTCCATGCCGGTGATCAACCAGGTCACCGAGTCGAAGGCGTGGTTGATCCGCTGCTCGTAGGCGATGCCGAGGTGCTGTTCGAAGCTCCAGATGGAGTGCGCGTTGCGCTGGGCCCGCGTCTCCATCTCCGGCACGGCGTTGCGGACCAGCGAGTAGATCCAGTAGCTGATCCCGATCAACGCCAGTTCGAACCACACCCGGGGACGGCCCGGGTCGCGGAAGTGCCCGAACAACGGGCGCGCCACCCCACGCAGGAAACGCACCCGGAGGGAAGGGCTGACAGCGGCACGTGTGGCTCCGTCGGGGGCGACGGAACCAGGACGTACCGCTACGGCGGTCCTGCCGCCGTCATGGTCCCGCTCAGGTTCCCCCATGGAGCAGTAGTCTGCCATGCGGCCTCCCGCGACCTGATCACCCTCTGGTTGGGGATTCGCCGCCTGATATCCCTCTGAAGTCCTACGGCCGTATGCCGCCGCAGGACCGAACGGGTCGGAGCGGCGGCCCGGTCGGGCGACGACTCCCAGCACTCTGTCGATCTTACTGCCAGGTGTCGGCGGTGACGTCGGGGCCACCGGTACCGGGGGTGCGCCCGGGGCCGGGGCGCCTGCCCAGGTCACGGCGGTACGGGTGGGACAGCTGGGATGCGGCCGGGTCGGCGGCCGCCGGGGCCGCCGTCGCCCCGGTGTACTCCAATCGGGGGAGCGCGCGGACCCGGCCGCCGTCCCCGGGATCCGCGCGCCGCTACGCCGATCAGGGCGATTCCCGGTCGTACCGCCATCAAAGGTTCGATCAACGGGTAAAGCGCGTTGCCGACCGGCCGGGCCGGTTCAGCCCGCGGCGCCCAGCGCCGCCAGCTCCCGCTCGACCGAGCGCCGGTGCTCCTCGGCGTCGGCCCGGGCCCGCTTCGGGCTCCAGCGGCCGCTCATCAGGAACACGAACGGCAGGAACAGCACCTGCCCGGCCAGGCACACCCACCACCAGGTCTGCCAGTCGCCCGGATTGTCCTTGGCCGCCCGCTGCACCTGGGTCCCGTACTGCCGCAGCACCGCCAGCTGCGGCTGCGCCTGCCGCACCGTCCGCAGCCCGGGCAGTCCGACCTGTTGCGCCGCCTGCGCCAGCAGCGCCGGCGGGACCGCCGTCGGCGGGTACGCCGCCAGCTCGGCGAACAGCGCCGGGTGGGCGGCGACGACCGCCAGCGCGGGCCCGGCCGTCCGCTCCGCCGCCGCCACCTGCGTACCGTGATCCACCAGCGGCGTCACCGAGGTCACCACGATCGGGACGAACGCGGCGGAGACCGCCACCACGATCCGGACGATCCAGCCCCACACCGCGAGACCGGTCGCGGTCGCGGCCGGGTTGTGCCGCTCCACGGTCTCGGTGAAGCTCGCCATCCACGGCGCGTAGGCGAAGCCGCTGAACACCCCGATCCCGACGAACAGCCAGGCGAAGGTGTAGTACCCGGTGGCCGGGCGGGTGGCGTCCAGGGTGAAGAACAGGGTGCAGACGGCGCTGCCGACCGCGCCGGCCACCATGAACGGCTTGCGCACCCGCAGCCGGTCCGAGGCCAGTCCGGCGACCACCAGTGCCACCGCGTTGGCTGCCCAGTACCAGTTGGCCAGCGCGTTCGCCCGCTGCTCGGTGTAGCCGAAGGCGGTCGCGAAGTAGACCACGAAGTTGCCGACCGCGGCGAAGTACAGCAGCAGGTAGACGCTGATCGCGAAGGCCGAGCCGAGCACGTCCGGCCGCAGCATCTGCCGCCAGCCGCCGCGTGCGTGACCCGACCCGTCGATGCCCTTGGCGCGGGCCTCGACCAGCGCCCGGTCGCGCAGGCTGACCATGATCTGGTCCCGCAGCCGGGGCGCCAGCTCGCGCAGCGCGACCAGCGCGAGCAGGAAGACCAGCAGCGCCGAGAGACCGGCGTAGCGCAGTTCGTCCTGCCAGCTCGACGTGGCGAGGGTGTGGCTGGTGACGGTGGTGACCACCAGGCTGCCCAGCACCGGGCCCATGGTCCAGGAGCCCATGGCGGTGGCCCGGCCCAGCTGCGGCGAGAAGTCCCGGATCAGCGCCGGGGTGGCCACCAGCACCATGCCCTCGATGAAGCCGACCACCGCGAACAGCGCCAGGTAGCTGCCCTGGTTCGGCGCGTTCGGCAGCCCGAACAGCACCAGCAGGCCGGTCACCAGCAGCCCGTAGACCACCAGGTTGGCCCGGCCCCAGCGGTCCGCGAGACCGGCCACCAGCGAGGCGAAGGCACCGACGGCGTTGCCGACCACGGAGACGGCCACGAAGTAGCGGTAGGTCATCCCGTAGTGGGTGATGATCGAGGTCGCCACCGCGTACTGGATGTACAGCGCGTAGTACAGCACGACCGTGGTCAGCACCACGATCGCCAGGTACGCGTAGCGGCGCCCGCGCTCGGGGTAGGCGTCGAGGTCGCGCCGCCACAGGCGGCCGACGACGGCACCGGGGCGGGGCGCGGATCTGCCGGACGGGTCGTCGGCGGTGAGCGGGGTACTGGTCATGCTGCTCCTCTGGGCACCGGTTTCGGATGGACGGCGCGGTCGGGCCGGAGCAGGGGGCCTCCCGGCGGCGAGGGCGTGAGGGGAGGGTAGTACCGACCAGTCGGTACGGCCTAGACACGTGCAGGGGTTCCGTGTACGCACCGACGAGTACGCCCCCGGTGAGCAGCGGCCCCGGGCACGGCAGCGGCCCCGGGCATGGCGGCGGCCCCGGAGCACCGCCCCGGGGCCGCCGTGGTGCGCTCGCCGCTACGCGGCGGGACCGGTCGGCACCACCGGTCGGCCGAAGGTGGACGCGGCCACCCCGGCGAAGGAGGCGTACCAGGCGATCAGGCCGGTCAGCAGGCCGAGCCAGCCGCCGACCTTGGTGATGGTGTCGTTCGCCGCGAAGGAGCCGACGGCCAGCACCACGAAGGTGACGGTCAGCGCGACGAACACGCCGAGCACCGCCTTGTTCACCCGCAGCGCGGCGATCGTCATGTAGAGCGTGAAGACCCCCCACAGCAGCAGGAACAGGCCCACGGCGTTGCCGGTGTTGGCCGCGCTGGAGCCGGTCAGGCCGGGCAGGGTGTCCTTGACCAGTCCGTAGTAGGCCAGCCAGAACGCGCCGAAGGAGCTGAAGGCGGTCGCTCCGAAGGTGTTGCCTCTACGGAACTCCCACATGCCGGCCAGGAGTTGGGCCAGTCCACCGTAGAACAGCGCCAGTGGCAGGACCACGGCTGAGGCTGACTTGTCGAGGAACCCGGCGTTGAACGAGCTGAGCACGAGCGTGGTCATGGCGAACGCGGCCAGACCCAGGGGGGCCGGGTCGGCGATCGCCGGTGCGGTGGGTGCGGGTGTGTGCGTCTCTGGCATGGAACGCCTCATCTCCGATGAGCGCCCGCGCACGGGGGAGCGCTCGCCGGGGGTGGTGCGCTCCGCCGGACGAGCAGACCCGAGGCAGGCACAAAAAGCTGACCCATCAAGTATGTGACTGTATGACAGATCCAGCACCGATTCGGCCAAGGCAATCGAGTGAACTTGGCGTGCGCATGGCCCCCGCTCGTCCCAGCCGTCACTCGGGCACCCCTACTGCCGTCAATGTTCGGACGCATGTGCGGAATGGGAACAGAGTGTCGAGAGAGGTCGCCTGCCCTCAGGCGAGGGTGCCGTCCAGTTGCGCGTAGGCGCGTTCGACGGCGCGGCCCAGAGCCGACGGGTCGAACGCCCAGTCGTCCGTCGCCGCCAGCGCCTCGCCGACCGGCACCCCGGCCGCCCGCAGCGCGGCGCAGCGGTCCGCCACCGCGCGGATCGCGTCCCGCTGGGCGCGGACGAAGGCGGCGTCCACCGGGTCGCCGTGGCCGGGGACGAGCACCGTGCCGGGGCCGGTGACGGCGAGCAGCGCGTCCAGCGTCGGCGCCCAGTCCAGCGGGAAGGAGTCCGGGCCGAAGGCGGGCTCGCCGGACTCCTCCACCAGGTCGCCTACCAGCAGCGTGTCGGACTCCGGCAGGTGCAGCACCAGGTCGCCGTCGGTGTGCCCGCGCCCCGGATGCAGCAGTCGGACCTCGCGGTCGCCCAGGTCCAGGGTGTGCGCGGTGCGGACGGTGTGCTCCGGGACGACCTCCACCAGTTCGGCCATCCGCGCGGCCCATTCCGGGCTCTCCGCGGCCAGCTCGGCCTTGAACGCGAGGTCGTCCGGCGCGCCGTCGCGGGAGGCCGCCATCGCCCGCGCGGCGGCGGCGTGCGCCCAGAACTGCGCGGGCGGGAGCTGCCGGGGCGCGGCGAACTCGGCGTTGCCCCAGACGTGGTCGAAGTGGGCGTGCGTGTTCACCACCCAGCGCACCGGCGCGGCCGACAACTGCCGCAGGTGCTCCCGTAGTTCGCGCCCCTCGGCGAGGCTGCAGCGGGTGTCCACCACGGCGGTGCCGTCCGCCCCGACGATCGCGCACACGGTCACGTCCACCGGTTGGTAGCGCCGCTGGAACACCCCGTCGGCGATCTCGCGCCAGCCGTCCGCGGCCCTGTCCGGCATCCCGCCACCCCTGTCGGCCCGCCCCGGCGCTGGTCGGCGGTGCCGGGGGCGGCGGGGAGTCTCCATACTTGGGGTGACACTACCGCCGAAGGGACACACCATGCTCGACCAGGTTCTCGTACAGCGCGCGGACCACGAGGCCGCGGAGGGCAACCACGCGGCCGCCCTGGAGTTGTACGCGCGGGCGTGGGACAGCAGGCACGACGAGGTCGCCGACAAGCTGCTCGACCTGGTCGAGGAGTGGGAGGACGTCGAGGCCGCGTTGGAGATCCTGCAGAAGACGGCGGACGGCGGCGCGGTGGCGGCCTACGAGGCGCTGGCCGTGCTGCTGCTGGAACTCGACGAGCCGGAGGAGGCGCTGGAGGCGCTGGACGCGGCCGGTCGCGGCGGACGCGACGTCGCCCTGTGGACGGCGGCGGTGCTGGCCGACGAGATGGGCGACCGCGAGCGCGGTGAGGAGTGGTACCGCCGGGCCATCGCCACCGGCGACACCGAGGCGCTGAACGACTTCGGCGTGTTCCTCAGCGAGGACCCGAGCCGGCTGGCCGAGGCGGAGGAGGTGCTGCTGCTGGCGGTGGAGCGCGGCGACCTGATGGCGCTGGGCAACCTGGGCCGGATGCACCTGGAGTCCGACCGGCCCGAGCGCGCGCTGCCGTGGCTGGTGCGCGGGCTGGACGCGGGCGTGCGCTCGGTGCTGGTGCCGATGGCCGAGTGCGAGCAGCTGCTGGGCCGGGTGGACGACGCCCGCGAGCACCTCGGCGACGCGCTCGCCGACGGGGTCGAGGGGGCGCGGCTGGCCTGGGCCAACTTCTGCGCCGAGCACGGCACCCCGCAGGAGCAGGCCACCGCCGAGGCCGAGTTCCGCCGGGCGCTGGCGGAGCAGGAGCCGGGCGCCCACTTCGACTTCGCGCTGTACCTGGCCGACCGGGACCGCTTCGACGAGGCGGTGGCCGAGTACCAGGCCGCCGCCGCCGACGGCGAGTCCAACGCCTGGCTGAACCTGGCGCTGATCCACGAGGACCGCAAGGACCGCCGGTCCGCCGAGGAGTGCTACCGCAGCGGTGTCGAGGCGGGCGACCTACAGGCGCTGCTCGCCTACGCGGAGTTCCTGCGGCAGTGGGGACGGCAGCGGGACATCGCCGAACTGGTGGGCCAGGCCGAGCAGTTGGGCGCGGACGAGGACGAGCTGGCGGAGCTGCGGGGGCTCACCGGCCGCGGCTGAGCGGTGCGCGGGGGCGGACCGGGCCCGGTCCGCCCCCGCGACCAGCCGGTCAGCCCTGCGGGTACAGGCGACCGGCGAAGCGGCGGGCGAAGCCGTCGCCGGTGTTGGCGGTGACCGTGTAGTCGTACCGGCCCGCCGAGGTGGCGTTCAGGGTGGTGCTGTAGCTGCCCCCGGCGGCGACCGTGACCGTGCCGGCCGAGCCGCCGCCGGCGAGGTAGGCGGCGTTGGCGTTGATGGTGAACACGGCGGGCACGGTGCCCGCGTTGGTGACGGTCAGCGCCAGGGTGGCGCCGTCCTGGTTGTCGACCACGTAGGCCTCGGGGTGGGCCAGGCTGGTGTTGGACCAGGTGAGCACGTTGCCCTGGAAGCCGCGCAGGTAGCCGTCCGGGCCGTGCAGGTCGATGTCGTAGGGGCCGCCGCCGTAGGTCTTGGCGGAGAAGTAGTCCGAGATGGTGCCGCCCGCGGCACAGGTGTAGGGCCAGGCGTCGTAGGTGCGGTCGTTGACGGTGTACGCGGTGAACGCGCCGCCCTGCGAACCGGCGGAGACGGTCTGGAACCAGATCCGGCCGGTCGAGGTGACCGTCCAGGAGGTGGTGTTGAAGACGTAGCCGACCGGCTGGGCCGGGCGGTCGCCGGACTCCTGCGCGGGCAGCGCCCCGGCCGAGGGGATCTTCGGCGCGGGCAGCGACTCCTCGTTGTTGGCGGCGGTGACCAGCGCGGCGGTGTTCGGCAGGTTGGTCGGGAAGGCGACCGGGCTGTTGCCGAAGTTGAAGGCGTTGGTGAGGTTGCCGCTGACCTCGCGGCGCCAGGCGGAGATGTTGCCGCACTGGACGCCGGTGACCAGCTCGGCGAACTGCAGCGGGGAGGTGTGGTCGAAGGTCTGCGAGCAGACCCGGCCGCCGGTGGACCAGGGCGAGATGACGGTCATCGGGACCCGCGGGCCCATGCCGATCGGCAGGCCGGAGACGTACTCGGCGGCGGTGCCGGAGGGCGCGGTGGGCGGGGCGACGTGGTCGAAGAAGCCGTCGTTCTCGTCGAAGTTGTAGAAGACGACGGTGGAGTCCCAGGTGGCCTGGTCGCCGGCGATGGCCGAGAGCACGCCGCTGACGAAGTTGGCGCCGTCGGCCGGGCGGTTCGCCGGGTGCTCGCACTGGGCGGTCGGGGCGACGATCCAGGAGACGGTGGGGAAGGTCCCGGCCGCGATGTCGGCGGTGATCGCCGCGTTGATGCTGCTCACCCGGGCCATGCCGTTGGTGTACAGCGGGGAGGAGGTCGACGCGTCCTTGAACTGGGTGAACCAGGCCAGCGGGTTGTCGTCGAAGTTGTCCGCCTCCTGGTAGACCCGCCAGCTGACGCCCGCGTCCTGGAGCATCTCCGGGTAGGTGGTCCAGGAGTAGCCGCTCTCGCTGTTGTCGGTGACCGGGCCGCCGCCGGTGCCGTTCGGGTCGATCATGCCGGTCCACTGGTACAGCCGGTTCGGGTTGGTCGGCCCCTGGACCGAGCAGAAGTACTGGTCGCAGATGGTGAACGCGTCGGCCAGGGCGTAGTGGAACGGCAGGTCGGCGCGGTTGTAGTAGCCCATGGTGTACCCGGTCTTCTCCGGGATCCAGTTGTTGTTCAGACCGCCGTTCCAGGCGCCGTGGGTGCCGGACCAGGAGTGGTCGAGGTCCTCGACCTGCTGGGCGTCGGTGAGCGCGGTGTTGAGGTGCCAGGGCAGCAGGGTGGTGCCGCCGCCGGCCGAGCCCTTGGTGTTCTGGTTCCACACGTTGGAGCCCTTGGGGAAGCGCAGCAGCGAGGTGTCGCCGTAGCCGCGCACGCCCTGGAGGGTGCCGTAGTAGTGGTCGAACGAACGGTTCTCCTGCATCAGGATCACCACGTGCTTGACGGAGGAGAGCGATCCGCTGCCGGTGCTGGCCGCCATGGCCCTGCGCACGTTGAAGGGCAGCCCGCCCAGTGCGGTGCCCGCGCCGATCGCGGCGGCCGAGCCGAGCAGTGTCCTGCGGGAGATCGGGGACATCGGGGAGACCTTTCTGCAGTGCCGCGCGGGCCCGCGCCCGGATGGCGGGGGTCCAGGGGACGCGCGGCGCCCATGGGTCGGAACTATGGAGAAAGGTGCTCCAGAAGTCAGCCACTTGTCTGGACATCTTTGTTGTCCGGAACATGAACCATGGCCGACGGAACGGTTCGCCGAGGCGGGTTCCTGGGCTCTGCCGCAACAAATCCGGTCATCCTCATTGTGCTTGGGTGACAAAGACCTTACCTTCCAGTAACCACGATGTTCCCGCCCAGTAACATCTCGCTGGAGGCTGCCCCATGCCCAGACGCATTACCCTCCTCTCGCTGGTCACAGCGTTGATCTGTGCACTGATCGGCTTCGGGCCCGCCGTCGGTGGCGCCTTCGCGGCGACGGTGGGCACCACCGGTCCGACCTTCCTGGACATCCCCGGAGCCGACGGGACGCCGCTCAGTGCCAACGTCGACCAGCCGACGACGCCGGGACTGCACCCGGTGATTGTGTTCATCTCCAGTTGGTCTTTGAACGACGTCGAGTACATCGCGCAGGAGACGGCGCTCGCCGCGCGCGGCTACGTGGTGGTGTCCTACACCCCCGAGGGCTTCCTCGACTCCGGCGGCCAGATCCACGTCGCGAGCCCGCAGGACGTCGCCGACGCCTCCGCCGTCATCGACTGGACGCTGGCCGACACCAGCGCCGATCCGGCGCGCATCGGCTTCGCCGGGGTCTCCTACGGCGCGGGCCTGTCACTGCTCGCCGCCGCGCACGACCCCCGGATCAGGGCCGTCGCCGCGATGAGCGCCTGGACCGACCTCACCTACTCGCTCTACGGCAACCAGACCCGGCACCTGCTCGCCGCCGACCTGCTCGGCTTCCTCGGGCAGCTCACCGGCCGCCCCGACGCCCAGCTGACGCAGGCGCTGAACGACCTCAGCGGCAACACGGACATCCCCTGGGTCGAGTCCTGGGCCGCCGCCCGCTCACCCGCCACCTACCTCAGCCAGTTGGACGCCAACCACCCGGCCGTCTACATCGCCAACGCCTTCGGGGACAGCTTCTTCGCGCCGGACCAGGTCGTCTCCTTCTTCAACCAGTACACCGGCCCGAAGCGGCTCGACCTCGCCCCCGGCGACCACGCCACCGTCGAGCTCACCGGCCTGGCCGGGCTGCCGAACACGGTCTGGAGCAACGTCGGCGACTGGTTCGACACCTACCTGAACGGCGCCGGCACCGCCAGTACCGGCGTCGACCTCACCGCCGTCGGCTCCAGCACCCAGCAGCACTACGCCGACTGGGCGGCCACCGCCACCGGCAGCGACACCGTCAACCTGTCCGCCACCACCATCAGTTCGGGTTACTACACGGTCGCCAACGCCGGAGTCCCGTTCCTCACCAACGGCCTCACCCAGCTCAGCGGTTCACCCGCGTCGATCTGGCTGCCGCTGGTGGACCGCTCGGACGCGGCCGTCTGGCAGGGTCCGACGCTGGCCTCCGGGGCAGCCGTCCGGGGCATCCCGCAGGCGCGGTTCACGGTCACCCCCAGCGCCGGCAGCGGCACCCTGGTCGCCTACCTCTACGACGTCAACTGGCTCGGCAGCGCGAGCTTCGTCACCCACGTGCCCTACACCTACCTGAACGCCACCCCCGGCGTCCCGCTGCAGGTCTCGCTGGACCTCAACGCCATCGACTACAACGTCCCCGCCGGGGACCACCTGGCGCTGGTCGTCGGCACCAAGGACCTGCTCTACGCGGACGCCGACCAGACCGGCTCCACCGACGCCTTCGGCGGCGGCACGCTCACCGTGCCCGTCGGCTGACGGTCGCCGCACGGACCGCTGGGCCCGGGCCGACTCCCTCGCATCCAGGAGTCCGCCCGGGCCCAGCGGTCACGCCGTGCTCGGCGGCCGTGCTCGGCGGCCGTCGTCAGAACGTCCTCAGAACTCGCCGCGCAGCTTCGCCAGCGCCTCGTTCAGCAGGATCTCGCCGTCCTCGTCGCTGCGCCGCTCGCGCACGTACGCCAGGTGCGTCTTGTAGGGGGCGGTGCTCGCGGCGGCCGGGGGGTTCTCCTGGTCCGGACCGGCGGGCAGGCCGCACTTGGGGCAGTCCCAGGTCTCCGGGATGGCCGCCTCGCTGGAGAAGCTGGGCCTGATGTGGTGCCCGTTGCCGCACCAGAACGACACCACGGTGCGCGCCGCGAGCTCGCCCCGCTCGGTCTCGCCCATGGGGCCCGCGCCGATCCTGCTTCCGCGAATGCCGCTTCGTCCCTGTGCCACGGTGGTCACTCCCCTGCTCGATGTCTCGCTGCCCGGTCCGCGGCGAGCCGCCAGTGTACGTTCCCGGCCGCCCGCCCGCGGACAGCGGGTCCGGCGGATCCGGCCGGAGCGGGACATTCCCGCCATGGCGTGTGCTGCGGACCGCTGCTCGGATTATCGCCCCGAACCCCTGGCCGCAGACAGTGCGCCTACCCCCGGCCCGGGCCGCCGCGGGGCGTTCCGGCTGGTCCCGTGGCCGGATTCGATAGCCGAAAGTGGCCGCCGGACCATGCCCGAAGGCGTGACCGCCCGCCCCGCTGTCCCGCTACTTCAGCAGCCGGGACATGCGCCGGTCCGCCAGCACCCGGCCGCCGGTCTGGCAGGTGGGGCAGTACTGCATCGAGGAGTCGCTGAAGGACACCTCGCGGATGGTGTCCCCGCAGACCGGGCAGGGCTCGCCGGTCCGCCCGTGCACCCGCAGCCCGCTCTTCTTCTCCGCCTTGAGCTCCCGCAGCGGCAGCCCCCGGGACCGCTCGACCGCCGCCGTCAGCGTCTCGCCGATCGCCGCGTACAGCCGGTCCGTCTCCGCCGCCGAGAGCGAGGCGGCCGGTTTGAACGGGGACATCCGGGCCACGTGCAGGATCTCGTCGGAGTAGGCGTTGCCGATCCCGGCCAGCACCGCCTGGTCCCGCAGCACGCCCTTGATCCGGCGCCGCTCCCCGGCCAGCAGCGCGGCCAGCGCCGCCGGGGTGAAGTCCGCGGCCAGCGGGTCGGGACCCAGCCGGGCCACCCCCGGTACCTGCTCCGGGTCGCGCACCAGGTACACCGCGAGGTGCTTCTGGGTGCCCGCCTCGGTCACGTCGAAGCCCGCCCGGCCGGGACCGGCGAGCCGTACCCGGAGCGCCAGCGGCCCCTTGCCGGGGCGCGGCGGCGCC
Source organism: Streptacidiphilus sp. P02-A3a (assembly GCF_014084105.1). Lineage (GTDB taxonomy): Bacteria > Actinomycetota > Actinomycetes > Streptomycetales > Streptomycetaceae > Streptacidiphilus. The sequence goes on from NZ_CP048289.1 coordinate 2,116,669, forward strand.
TCGGGCAGCTCGTCCTGCCAGCGGATCCAGCCCGCCCGGGCCAGGTGGACCAGCAGATGCAGCTCCCCGGCCCGCAGGTCGAGGAACTTGCCGTGCCGGGCCACGCCGTCGAAGGCCAGCCCCTCCAGCGCGGTGATCGGCGGGTCGTAGGTCTTCAGCGCGGCCACCGCGAGCGGGTACACCCGGTCGACGGTCCGGCCGGTCAGCCGCTCGGCCAGGAACCGGCACAGCGACTCGACCTCCGGCAGTTCGGGCATACCCCCAGTCTGCCCCGCCGGGCCCGGTCCGGCCCGGGGACCACCCGGTCCGCTGCGCCGGACGGGTGCCCGGCGGCCGTCGCTTCACCTGGGCGCGACCTGTGCGTGATCTTGGTGCGCAAAGATGTCCGATTATCTCTGCTAGCACGAACGGTCCACGGTGTTCCAGCAGTTCATGCGCAAACGACGTACGGCGGGCATATCGCTCGCGGGCTCCCTTTCCCTCGGTCTCTGCCTCACCGCCCTCAGCGGCTGCGGGCTGACCCCGCAGAAGACACTCACCGCCGCCCAGTTGAAGAGCGAGCTGCTGACCGCCCCGGTCGGCTCCAAACCGGCCCCCGGGGGCACCCTGTCCCCGAACGGCATCCTCAACGCGAGCCAGTTCGTCGACGGGAACTTCGTCAGGGCGGACCGGTCCGACGTCACCGACGACCTCGCCGGGGAGGACTTCAAGTACGCGGCGGAGGCCAACTGGGAAGCGGCGAACGGCACCCAGGCCGATGTCTTCCTGCTTCAGTTCGGCGACTCCGACGGCGCGCAGGGCTACGTCAGCGACGTCTCCGAGTCCACCTCCCAGGACCGGACCCCGATCGAACCGCTGACCACGGTCCCGGGGGTGTCCGGGAGCGAGGCCTGGACCGCCGGGGCCATCGACACCTACGGCAACATCAGCCAGATCTCCTGGACCGCCGTCGGCAACGTCGTGGTCGAGACGCACCTCTACAGCCCCGGCCGGGCCGACGACGCCGAGTTCGACCAGCTCGTCCGCGCCCAGACGGCGCGGGTCACCGGGGGCGTCGACACACCCTCGCCGCTGCCCGCCCCCACCGGCAGCGCACCCGCACCGGCGGCCAGTGGCCCGGCCCGGGCCACCGCGGCCGACCAGCACCGGCTCCTGGGCGACCTGGTCCCGCTGCCCGGCGGCGCCCAGCCGTGGCCGGTCACCAGCCAGGACGGCCCGACCGGGATCCAGACGCTGCCCCAGTTCGTGAACTCCCTGGTCGACGCCTCGTACGCGAAGCAGGCCAGCACGGAGGAGACCGACCGGGGCTTCCAGTACGCGGTCCGGGAGAACTGGAACGCGTCCGACGGCACCGCGGCCGACGTCTACCTGGTCCAGTTCGCCTCCGCGACCGGGGCGCAGAGCTTCGTCCTCGAATACCAGGGCGGATCCGGGAACGACGTCGGCGCCGCGGACAGCTACACCGTCCCCGGCGGCGGTGACGCCATGGCGTTCCAGCACAGCGCGCTCGACAGCAACGGAGACATCTTCACCGAGGGCTACGCCGTGGTCGGCGACATCGCCATCGACCTCAGCTTCTGGACACCGGCCAAGGCCGACCGGGCGGCCGTCGCCGCGCTGGTCCGGAAGCAGTACGCCAGGCTGCTGGCGGACGCCACGGTGGCGGCCGCGCAGCGGGGCGCGCCCCCGCTGCCGACCCCGGACCGCTGACGCCCCCGCTGGTGGATCAACCAGTCCGCGGGGGAGCCGCTGGTGTGCGGCACCACTCGTTCGGACCGACCCGCGTTGCTTCAATCGCCCTGGACGACTTTTCGAGGGCGATGGAGCGACGTGGATCTGAACACGGTGGTGGAGATGTGCGACGCTCGCCGTCGCGATACCTGGCGGCCGGGTGACGCCTGGCTGGGCGGCGGCACCTACCTGTTCTCGGAGCCGCAGCCGCACCTGCGCAGGCTGATCGACCTCAGCCGGACGGGCTGGCAGCCGCTGACGGTGACGGCCGACGGAAGCCTGGAGATCGCCGCGACCTGCACCATCGCCGAGCTCTCCGGCTTCCCGAAACCGGCGCACTGGGTCGCCGGGCCGCTGTTCACGCAGTGCTGCCGGGCCTTCCTCGCGTCCTGGAAGATCTGGAACATGGCCACCGTCGGCGGCAACCTGTGCAACGGGCTGCCCGCGGGGCCGATGATCTCGCTGACCGCGGCGCTGGACGGGGTCTGCCTGCTGCGCTCCCAGAGCGGCGCGCTGCGCCGGGTCCCGGTCGCGGACTTCGTCGTCGGCGCCGGGGTCAAGGTACTCGAACCCGGTGAGCTGCTCCGCTCGGTCACCCTGCCGGCCCGCGCGCTCGGCAGGCGTACCGCGTTCCGGCAGGCCTCGCTCTACGGACTCGGCCGATCCGGGGCCCTGGTGATCGGCACGCTCGACCCGGCCGACGGGGCCCTGGCGATCACCGTCACCGCCTCGACCGTGCGGCCGATCCGGCTGCGCTTCCCGCTGCCGCCGAACGCGGAGGCCCTGCGGGAGGCGGTGGAGTACGCGATCGCACCGGAGGAGTACTACGACGACATCCACGGACTCCCGGCCTGGCGAAGGCACATGACCTTCCGCTTCGCCGAGGAGATCCGCCGGGAACTGACCGAGGGGAGCGGACGATGACCTTCGAGATCCGCGTCAACGACCAGGACTTCGACACCGAGCCCCGACCCGGGCAGTGCCTGCGCACCTACCTGCGCGACCGGGGCTGGTTCGGGGTGAAGAAGGGCTGCGACGCGGGCGACTGCGGCGCCTGCACGGTCCAGGTCGACGGGAAGCCGGTGCACAGCTGCGTCTACCCGGCCCGGCGCGCCGAGGGCCGCTCGGTGACCACGGTCGAGGGGCTGGCCAAGGACGGCGAGCTGCACCCGATGCAGCAGCGGTTCCTGGACGCCCAGGGCTTCCAGTGCGGCTTCTGCACCGCCGGGTTCCTGATGACCACCTCGGCCCTCGACCAGGAGCAACTCACGGACCTGCCGCGGTCGTTGAAGGGAAACCTGTGCCGCTGCACCGGCTACCGGGCGATCGAGGACGCCATCCGCGGGGTCAGGCACACCGAACAGCCCGGCGCCGGGCGGGCCGTCGGCCGCAACCTGGGCGCCCCGGCCGGGCCGCAGGTGGTCACCGGCACCGCCCGCTACACCTTCGACGTCGAGGTCGAGGGGCTGCTGCAGATGAAGCTGCTGCGCTCGCCGCACCCGCACGCCCGGATCGTCTCGATCGACACCTCGGCCGCGCTGCGGGTGCCCGGGGTGCACGCGGTGTTCACCCACCACGACGCGCCGGACAAGCTGTACTCCTCCGCCCGGCACGAGCACCCCACCGAGGACCCGGACGACACCCGGGTGCTGGACGACGTGGTCCGCTTCGTCGGGCAGCGGGTGGCGGCCGTGGTGGCCGACAGCGAGGGCGCCGCCGAGGAGGGCTGCCGCCGGATCGTCGTCGAGTACCAGGAGCTCCCGCACGTCGTGGACCCGGAACTGGCCATGCTGCCCGGCGCGCCGGTGATTCACCCGAAGGGGCCCCAGTCGCGCATCTTCCGGGCCGAGGACAACGTCTGCGGCGAGGTGCACGGCGAACTGGGCAGCGTCGAACGGGGCTTCGCCGAGGCCGACGTCGTCTACGAGGAGACCTTCCGGACCCAGCGGGTGCAGCACGCGAGCCTGGAGACGCACGGCTGCGTCGCCTGGTTCGAGGTGAACGAGGAGACCGGCGCGGAACGGATCGCGGTCCGCTCGTCCACGCAGGTGCCGTTCCTGACCCGGCGGGCCCTGTGCGCGCTGTACGACCTGCCGGAGGACCAGGTCAGGGTGGTCGCGGGCCGGGTCGGCGGCGGGTTCGGCGGCAAGCAGGAGATGCTGACCGAGGACATCGTGGTGCTGGCCGCGTTGAAGCTGCGCCGCCCGGTGAAGCTGGAGTTCACCCGCGCCGAGCAGTTCTACGGCGCGACCACCCGCCACCCGTTCAAGGTCACGGTGAAGGTCGGCGCGCGGAGCGACGGCACCCTGACCGCGCTGCGGTTCCGGGTGGTCGCCAACACCGGCGCCTACGGCAACCACGGCCCGGCGGTGATGTTCCACAGCGTGGGCGAGTCGATGGGCGTGTACCGGGCGCCGAACAAGAAGGTCGACGCCTACTCCGTCTACACCAACTGCGTTCCCGCCGGGGCGTTCCGCGGCTACGGGCTGGGCCAGGTGACCTTCGCCCTGGAGTCGGCGATGGACGAGCTGGCCCGGCGCCTCGGCATCGATCCGCTGGTCCTGCGCGAGAAGAACGTGATCGGCCCGGGCGAGCGGATGGAGGGCCCCTGCGGCGAGGAGGAGGACCTGCACATCGCCAGCTACGGCCTCGACCAGTGCCTCCAGGTGGTGCGCGACGCCCTCGCCGACGACCGCAGTGCCGAACAGGCGCCCGCGGGCTGGCTGGTCGGCCAGGGCTTCGCCATGTCCGCGATCGCCACCGGACCGCCCGGCGGCCACTTCGCCGACGCGACGGTGAAGCTGCTGGAGGACGGCACGTACGACATCGCCGTCGGCACGGCGGAGTTCGGCAACGGCACCACCACCGTGCACAAGCAGATCACCGCCGGGGCGCTCGGCACCACCGTGGACCGGATCGCGATCCGGCAGTCCGACACCGATGTGGTCCGGCACGACACCGGCGCCTTCGGCTCGGCCGGGACGGTGGTCGCCGGCAAGGCGGTGATGAAGGCCGCCAACGCGCTCGCCGAGCAGATCCTCTCGTTCACCGCCGAGTACGCCCGCACCCCGCGCGGCCTGCTGCGGCTCACCGCCGACGCGGTCGAGTGCGACGGGCGGCCGGTGTCCCTCAAGGAGGTCTTCGAGGCCGCGCGGGACCGGGCGGTCGACCTCACCGCCGACGGCCACTGGGGCGGCTCCCCGCGTTCGGTGGCCTTCAACTCGCAGTGGTTCCGGCTGGCGGTCGACCCCGACAGCGGCGAGATCAGGATCCTGCGCAGCGTCCACGGGGCCGACGCCGGAAAGGTGATGAACCCCATGCAGTGCCGCGGCCAGGTCGAGGGCGGCGTCGCCCAGGCCCTCGGCGCGACCCTCTTCGAACAGGTCCTGGTGGACGAACGCGGCGCGGTCACCACCGCCGCCTTCCGGCGCTACCGGCTGCCGGCCTACGCCGACGTGCCGCGCACCGAGGTCCACTTCACCGAGACCTCGGACTCCATCGGGCCGCTCGGCGCCAAGTCGATGAGCGAGAGCCCGTTCAACCCGGTCCCGCCCGCCTTCGCCAACGCCCTGCGCGACGCCACCGGAGTCCGCTTCACCGAGGCCCCCTTCCTCCGCGACCAGGTCTGGCAGGCGATCAGCGAGCACCGCGCGCGGACCCGTCCCGGCCCGAACCCTGTGTGAACGTCCAAAGCGAACCGCCCCCCTCCTCTCTCCGGCCCGATTGACTGGCTGATCAAACAAGAGGCGTTTACGCCGTCTGAGCTCGCATCTACGATGCGGGGACGTACCTTGCCCTCGCTTATGCGGTCGGATGTCGTGGTACGGAGTGCAAGGAGCGAGACATGATCGTCGGAGACCTGCTGCGACTGGAGGACCTGCATCTCGGCCTGGCCTGGGGCACGGCCGACCTGCTGGAGCGTCCGGTGAGCGGGGTGACCTCGACCGACCTGCAGGACCCGGCCCGTTACCTCCAGCCCGGCGAGCTGGTGCTCAGCGGCCTGGTCTGGTGGAAGCCGGAGTCCGGGGCGGAACGCGAGCCGGACGCCGCGCTGCGCTTCGCCACCTCGCTGCGCAGCGCGCGGGTCGCCGCGCTGCTGGCGGGGGAGGGCACCCACGGGCGGGTGCCGCCGAGCCTGGTGGACGCCTGCCGGACGCACGGCATCCCGCTGATCTCGATCCCGGCCGGGACCAGTTTCCGCGCCGTCACCGACCGGATCTACCTGCGGCTGTGGGGCGAGCTCAGCACCGGCTCGGCGCGCGCCGGGGCGCTGCCGGAGGCCGTCCGGCAGGAACTGGCGGCGCTGCTGGACACCGGCGCGCCGCTGGACCGGGTACTCGCGCTGGCCGTCGCCCGGCTCGGCCTGCCCCCCTGCGCGATCGTCTCCGCCACCGGCCGCCCGGTCGCCGGCTCGGCGGCGGCCGGGGACGGCGGGGCGCGGCCACCCGCCGCCGAGGGCGGGGTGCCGGTCGGGCCGCCGGAGGCCTCGCCGTTCGCCGGGTGGCGGCTGACCGGGGCGACGACCGCCGCCGCCCGGGCGCTCGCGGACCTGCTCGCGCCCCGCGCCCTCGCCGCCCGCTCCGAGGACAGCGCCCGCCGCCGCGCCGCCGCCGACCTGTTCGACCTGCTCGCCGCGCCCGGCACCGCCGACCACGGCGACGTCGTGCACGCTCTCGGCGGCTGCTCGCTGCCCGCCGAGGCGCCGCTGACCACGCTGTCCGCCAGGATCGAGCGGGCCCCGGCCGGGTGGGCGGTGGAGGCGCTGACCGAGCTGCTGCGGCTGGCCGGGGCCCGCTTCGCGGTCGGCAGCGACGAACGCGGCGAGGCCGCCGCCGTGGTCGCGGGCCAGGTCGGCGACCTGCGCCCGCTGCTGCCCGCACTCCAGGCCCTGCTCGGCCCCGGCCGGCAGCTGCGGATCGGCGTCGGCCCGGCCGCCGCCGCGACCGCCGCCGGGCTGCGCGGCTCGCTGGTCGGCGCCCGCTACGCGCTGGCCTCGGCCGCCCCGTACGCCGACGCGGCCCGGCTGGACTCGCTCGCCTCGCTGCTCGCGGGCATCCCGGCGGAGGTCACCGCCGCGTTCCACGAGCGGCTGCTCGGACGGCTGGTCTCCAACGACCGGGAGAACGGCGTGTCGCTGGTGGACACCCTGGCCGCCTTCCTGGCGCACGACGGCTCCTGGGCCCGCACCGCGAAGGCGCTGCACGTCCACGTGAACACGGTCCACTACCGGGTCCGCCGGATCGAGGAGCTGACCGGCCGCAGCCTGGTCCGCCTGGCCGACCAGGCCGACCTGCGCACCGCCCTGCTGTGCGCGCCACGCGGCGGCGCGGCCTGAGCGCGGTCGGAGCGCTGCCGGAGCCGGTTGCCGGGGTCACCCGACGGCGAGCGAGACCTCGGTGGCCTTGATCAGCGCCACCACCGGCGTCCCGGCGGTCAGTCCCAGGTCGGTGACGGCGTCCCTGGTGATCGCGGCGGTCAGCTCGCCGCCCGCGATGGCGACCTTCACCGTCGCCATCGCGCCGCCGGTGGCCACCGTCTCGACCGTGCCCGCGATCCGGTTCCTGATGCTCAGCTTGTCGACCGCGCCGGTGGCCAGCGACACGTCGGTGGACTTGACCATGGCCCGCACCGCGCTGCCCTCGGCCAGCCGCAGCTCCTGGACGGCCTCCAGGGTCACCGCCGAGGTGATGTCCTGACCGCCCGCCAACCGGGTCCGCACCGTGGCCATCACCTCGCCGGTGGTGACCGAGGTGACGGTACCGGGGAACTGGTTGCGGATGCTCAGGCTCATGGGGTGTCCACCTCGGGTGATCGGAGTTCGGGCGTCCGGAACTCCGGCGTCCGGTCGAACTCTCCTCCTCCCGGCCACCGTTCCCCGGGCGCCCCGCCGGTCCGGTCCGCCGCACGGCGGACCGGACCGGCCGCTCAGCCCGCGACCTGCCGCAGCGACCCGCGCCGCGCCTCCGGCGTGGCCAGGCACTCCACCTTCGCCGCGGTGTCCGTGCCCGGTGCCGGGTTGTGCAGCACGATGGTCAGGTCCGGACGCTCCGGCATCTTCAACTGCGTGCTCTCGAAGTGCAGTTCACCGACCACCGGATGGATGACGGTCTTGGTCCGCTGCCCCGGCGAGCGCACGTCCCCCCGCGCCCACAGCTCCGCGAACAGCGGGCTGACCTCGGCCAGGTCGGCCACGATCGCCCGGAAGCCCTCGTCCTGCGGGTACTCGGCGGCGCAGGCCCGGTACTCGGCCACGACGATCGCCGCGTCCTCCTCCCAGCCCCGGTGCCGACCCCGGTAGACCGGGTTGGTGAAGTAGCTGAACAGGCAGTTGCGGCACTGGTCGTTGAAGTCGAAGATCGCCGCACTGGCGTCGTTGAAGACGATGTTGTTCCAGTAGCGGTCGATGATGTTGGCCGGGAACGGCATCCAGGAGTCGATGATCCGGGTGAGCCCGGCCGACACCGGGATCTGCTCGGCGGAGGCCCGCGCCAGCGGCGGGTTCAGCCCGGCCAGGACGTACAGGTGGCGCCGCTCGGCGTCGCCCAGCCGCAGCACCCGCGACACCGAGTCCAGCACCTGCCCGGAGACGGTGATGTCCCGCCCCTGCTCCAGCCACTGGTACCAGGACACGCCCACCCCGGCCAGCACCGCGACCTCCTCCCGGCGCAGCCCGGGGGTGCGGCGGCGGGCGCCGCCGTCCGGCAGCCCGGCGTCGGCGGGGCTGACCCGCGCCCGGCGGATCATCAGGAACTCACGCAGATCCGCCCGACGGCGAGCGTCGGCGGTCTTCGGTGTCCACTCCACAGGGCTCCCCTTACCTGGTGGTTGTGCCAACAGGATAAGCACACTCTCTCCAGAGCCCGGCAGATCGCCGAAGCATGGACGCATGACCACAGACACCGGCCTGACCACCGCCACCGAGCCGAGGGCCACCGCCGACCCGGCGACCGCGCCCGCGGCCGTCCCCGATCCATCGGCGCGCCTCTCCGTCCGGGCCCGCCTGGTCCTCTTCCTGCTCTGCGCCGCCCAGTTCGCGGTGGCGCTGGACTTCTCCATCCTCAACATCGCGCTGCCCACCCTCGGCCACGACCTGCACCTGGCGCAGGCGAACCTGCAGTGGGGGATGACCGCCTTCGCCCTCCCGTCCGGCGGCTTCCTGCTGCTCTTCGGCCGGATCGCCGACCAGATCGGACGGCGGCGGGTGTTCGTCGTCGGACTGGCGCTGTTCACCGCGGCCTCGGTACTGGCCACCCTCGCCTGGTCACCGGAGTCGTTCCTGGCCGCCCGGGCGCTGCAGGGGCTGGGCGCGGCGGCGATCGTCCCGTCCGGGATGGCGCTGCTGACCACCACCTTCCACGAGGGCCCGCAGCGGGACCGGGCGATGGGCGTCATGGGCAGCCTGATGGCGCTCGGCTTCACCTTCGGCATGGTCCTCGGCGGCGTGCTCACGCAGACCCTGACCTGGCGCTCCACCATGGGCCTGAACGTGGTCATGGGCGCGCTGGTGCTGGTCGGCGCCCCGCTGCTGCTCACCGAGAGCCGCAACGAACGCCGCGTCGGTTTCGACGTCCCGGGTGCGATCGCGGTCACCGGCGGCCTGCTGGCGCTGATCTACGGCCTGTCCACCGCCGCCCAGTCGGGCTTCGGCAAGGGCACCGTCATCGGCGCGCTGGTCGCGGCGGCGCTGCTGCTGGCGTCCTTCGTGGTGATCGAGTCGCGGACGGCGGAGCCGCTGGTGTCGCTGCGCATCCTGCGCCGCCCGAGCGTGGCCTTCGGCAACCTGGGCGGGCTGACCACCTTCGCCATGATGACCGCCGTGATCTTCCTGGGGACCCTCTACCTCCAGCAGGTCAACGGCCTGTCCCCGATGGTCACCGGCCTGGTCTTCGGCGTCATGGGCGTGGTCTGCGCGGTGAGCGGCAACATCGCCCCCCGGGTGGTGGCCCGGATCGGCTCCGCCCGCACCATGGTCGTCGGACTGCTGGTGCAGGGACTGCTGACCACCCTGCTGCTCCTGGTGGGCCGGGGCAGCACCGGTACCTGGGTGTTCATGCTGGCCGGCTCGGCGGCGGCGTTCTTCCACCTGTGGGCGATCGTCTCCTACGGCGTCACCGCGACCTCGGGCCTGCCCGACGAGGAGCAGGGCGTGGCGACCGGCCTGGTCACCACCACCCAGCAGATCGGAATGACCGTCGGCATCCCGCTGCTCAGCGCCGTCGCCTCGGCCCGCAGCGACGCGCTCCGCTCGGCCGGACACTCGCTGGCCACCGCCACCCTCGGCGGCGTCCGGCTCGGCCTCGGCGCCGACGCCGCCCTGGTGGTCCTGCTCGCCCTGACCGTGGCCGTGGGGCTGCGCCCCCGCAAGCACCCCACCGCCTGACCCCGCCTCCGGTGGTGCGCGCCGCAGGCCTTCCCGCCTCGGCCAGACGAGCCCCGGCACCTTCCTCGCGCAGACGGCTCCCGCTCTGATCGCCCAACTCCGCACCGACGGAACTACGCTGTCCAATGACTCCGATCCCGCCAATATGTCAGAGCCCCCCAGGAGCCAGCGAACGGCTTTGGGGGGCTCTGCGCGTATTGACCGGGTTCAGGCGGTCGGGAACTGGCTTGCCTTGACAGCATCGATGAAGGCTGAGAATGCATCGATTCCGAAGACCAGCGCGGGGCCGTTCGGGTCCTTGCTGTCACGCACCGGGACGGCTCCGGGGATGAATCCGGGGGCTGCTTCGATGCAGTCGCCGCTGTTGGTGCCGCTGTAGCTGCTCTTGCGCCACGGGGCTAGGGTCAGGTCGTGAGTGGTCGTCATGTTCCAAGCTCTCCCTTGCTTTGCTGATCCATGCGGCGGACTCGCGGGGGGACAACGCATCCGCCCGGAGCAGATCATAGGTGCGCCTGTGGCGCGTGAGGACCGTCGGATCGTTACTCAGGTGGCCTCGGTCCAGCGACTCTGAATAGACCCACTCCGCCCGGTCCGGCATCGTGATGAGCGTCAGGGACGTGTTTGGGGGCTGAATGTGTTCCTCGCCGTCCGGCGCAAGTTGAATGCGGACGTTCGGTAACTTGCCGACTACGAGCAACTGGTCGAGCTGGTCGAGCTGGTCGAGCATGACGGCCCGGCTGCCAACTCTTCGCCGGATGCACACCTCGTCCAGGACGACGACCAGGAGCGGCGTGTCATCGTCATTATCACCGCGCAGGAACCGCTTTTGCCGATCAATGCGGGCTGCGACGCGTTCATTGACTGGCTTCCCGTTAGGGTCTGGCTCTCGGGACAACAGGACGTGTGCATAGTCCCAGGTCTGCAACAATCCTGGTACCTAACCGGTTTGGTACACATCGAGGCGTACAGCCTTCTTGTCCATCTCGGCTCGGTCCTGGAACCAGTCCGGATACTCAGGTGGGTACCAATCGATGTCATCCCACATGTCCGTTAGCTGGGTACCCGTCTGTAGCAGCGCGTCGCCCTTCTCGGCCACTTCCCGGGACGGGACGTTCTTGCCGGTCTCGTACCCCGCAAGTGTGGAGCGGTCGAATCCGAGGTGACTCGCGAGTGTGACCTGGGTGAACCCACAGGCCTCCCGTGCCCGCTTGAGTAGTCGGCCCCACAGGGCTCTCGGTGTCTCCGCCTGACCCCTGGAGCCGTTGCGCTGACTCACAACCCACCACCCATACAAATGTTCTGATGCCTTGCCTGATCTTGCTACCGCGATGTTGGAGTGTGCGACTCCCACGCTGCAAAGGCTGTTCCCGGGCCCCCTGTTTGGCAATCCTGGGGATACAGATGCAAACGAATAATGACGGCACGTCACAAGTACTCCGAGTACCGGCGGCGGGTGATCGCATGACGCCCCGAAAGACAACGCCATCCCCAGCGTACCGACCGGCACCCGGCACAGCCGTCGGGGACGCTGCAACTGGGGTGGCATCGAGAGTGAGACCACCCCGGACATGCTCCGGCAGGCGACGCAGGATGAGCGTGTCTGACGGCTGACGCCAGGATCTTGATTGGGCACCGACTCGCTGAGCGGGCACGCGGTGACCGAATAGCCCCCGCTGCAACCGATGACGGAAACGCGGTTCTTTCGTCGCCCCTGAACCCCCACACCGGACGCGTGTTCCCCAACCGTGGACCGGAGCGGGTCCAGCGCCCTTGTGACAAGCCGGATTGTGTCCGGACGCAAGGGATGTCCCATCCCACCTAGTAACCGGAAAGGAGGAACGCAGCATGGAGGATCAGAACATGGCACCGATGGACCAGGGTGCCGACGCCTTGATTCCGCCGGCGGTCATCGTCTTGGGCGACGCCGCCACGCTGACTCGGGGCAGTAACCAGAACAGCACCGAGTCGAAGCAGACCCCGTACGACTAATCGACGGGCTGAACCGGCGGCGGCTCCTCACTACGGGGGGTCGCCGCCTTCGTGACTGCGACAAGGAGGTGCCGAGTTGAACGAGTCTCCGAAATGGTTCGGGGGATGCGCACCCGGGGGACAGGCTGTCGTCCCAGTGGGTGCGGTCCTTGTCTGGACGGATTTCCTGCTGTGGACGGTGGGGGGCGACGCCGGACATCTGCGGACGGTTGAGCAGCACGGAGCGCGCCTTGCGGTGCTTGGGCCGTGCAACGCCTCCGACCACGACATGTTCCGGGCTTTGGCGAGCGATGATCTCGCTGCAGCCGTTCGGCTTTGGGCGGGTGCGTTCACGGTCGTCCGGATCCAGGGGCCGGGTTCGGTGGAGATCCTTACCGACGCCTCGGGAGCCGCCCCCATCTACAGGGTGAGTGCCCCCGGTGGTGTGGTCTGGGGGTCGAGCGCTCGCGCTTTGTCTTCGCTGTCCACCGGCAGCATTGACATGGATTGGCTGGCTGCGTACCTGAGGGAGAGGAACGCACCGGCTGCCGGGCGGAGCGCATGGGCGGGTGTCTGCCCGGTTCCCGCCGGGTCCGTGATGACCTTGGGTACAGGGGGCCGTAGCTCAGTGGCCGACTGGTGGTCCGCCGTGCGCCGACCGCCCGGTGAGGTCGTGCCCGCTATCAGGTGGGCACTCAGCGAGGGAGTCCGCGTCCGAGTGGAGGGAGTCACCACCACATCGGATCTGGCGGGCATGGACTCAACCACGGTCGCGTTGCTGGCTGCCCGGCACGGTCAGGTTGCTGGCATGACTCTGCACCCCGCAGGGACCGAGGACGGCGGGGACATGCAGTACGCGCGGGCACTGAACGTGCCGAACCTGTGGCGCACCACCTTCCCGCTCGGCGTCCGCCATCTCCCCTTTACCAGGGGCCGGACTGTACTTCCGGCGACCGACGAACCGGCCCCCTCAACCCCGGTGTGGGCCATGTTCGCCGAACAGTTGAAGGCGATAGCTGATGCCGGTTCAGGCTGCCACCTGACCGGGGACGGGGGCGACAACCTGTTCATGGCTCCACCTGCTCACCTTGCCGACCTTGCCCGCCGTGGACGGCTACTGCGGGTGGTGACTGACGCGCTGGACTGGGCGAGACTCCGCAAGCAGAACCCCCGACCGCTGATAGCGGCTGCCCTCCGGAGGGACGCGGGACGTATCAACAGGGCCGAGCGGCCTCGTCCGGCCTGGCTCACGGTCGATGTCCCGGACCCGGTGTATGGCGGCGTGGCGGGGGGCGATGCGGACGCGGTCCTCGTCGCGTCGATTCGCGACATCGCACGGTCGGCCCATTCGGAAGTCCAGTTGGCCGATGCGCTGGGAGTGGCGCTGCACAACCCCTACTTTGACGGGGCTGTGCTCGACGCGGTTGTGTCCGCTCCACCTGAGCGCCGCTTCTCCGCGCACCGATACAAGCCGCTGCTCGCCGACAGCTTCGCCGATGTGCTCCCGCCGACACACCGGGAGCGTGCGTCCAAAGGGCTGTTCGTGGGCGACTACCACCAGGGCGCGCGAGTCAACTTGCCACGTCTGCTCGCCCTCGCCGACGGACGCCTATCGGCCCTGGGCCTGATCGACCCGACCCCGCTACGCGCTGCCATGCATGCAGCGGCCCTGGGGGCTCCGACGATTTGGCCGCCACTGCTGTCTGCCGTCGCGGCGGAGTCCTGGCTGGAGGCAGTTGAGACCACAGCGCGAACCGAATGGGCTGCGCCGACTGGATCGGGGGCACTATGAGCAGGGCAAACACCGTCGCCGCGATCACCTCCTACGTCTGCTTACTCGTTGACTACGACACCGGACGCACCGAGTTGCGCCCAGCCTCCGAGGAAGCCGCAGCGCTGGCGGGGCACGTCATCGTCCTCCCCGAACCGTCATTGACATGGGGCACGGTGGAGCAACGGGCCGCTCTGGCTGCCGTACCGAGCAGTCCCCTCCGCTGGCGGGTGGGGGCCGTTGCGGCGGTGCTCGTCACGGCTGGGGCATTGATGCTCGGGCGTCGCCGACATCGCTTCCGGCGGCTGGCCTGGCTCGCGTGCTCGGGGCGGAAGCTACGACCCGCGACAGCGTGTCAGGCTCGCTACGCTGTGTGCGCGGTCCGGTGGGCGGCCCGCCTGATGCCGACTCGGTGGGCGTGCATGGAGGAATCGACTTCTGCGGCGGTCCTGCTCGTCCTCGCCCGACGCCGGGCGGAGTGGCAGCACGGGGTTGCCGTTGACCCCGCACGGCTGCATGCCTGGATCAACGACTCGGACGGTAACCCTGTTGAGGAGCCCGCCGACACCAGCCTCTACACCGCCACCTACACACCAGACGGACCCGCATCGGTCGGGACCGGCAGGGAGTTGCAAGCATGAGTGATCCACACATCCTCCTGTCCGGAGACAGGCTCGCCCTCGGGATGCCTCGACAGGATCTGCTTCCCGAGTACCACAGGTGGGAGAACGATGCCCGAACGATCATGGGCTACGGGAACCAGTGGGCCCAGGCGTGGGAAGTGCGCGCCGCAGGGTACGAGCGGCAGCGTGGCAACGACCGGTACCAGCAGTTCGAGATTGTGCAGCTCGACGGCCAAGAGGCTGTCGGCATCACCGTGTTGCAGATCAACACCTTTGTCCGGACGGCTGAGTTCGTGATCGTGCTCGCTCCCGAGGCGCGAGGAAAGGGCTACGCAGCCGAGGCGACGCGTCTGACGCTGGACTGGGCGTTCAACCTGGGGGCGCTGCGCATGGTCTGGCTCAAGGTCCTGGAGCCGAACCGGGCAGGGATCGCCGCGTACGCGAAGGCCGGATTCCGGGAGTCCGGACGACTTCGGCAGTCGGGGTTCTGGCTCGGTAAGCCGGTGGACGAGATCATCATGGACGCGCTGCCGGACGACTTCCCGGGACCGTCTGCGGTGGCTGCTGTCATCGGCGACTGACTTGATGGCTAACTGCTCGGCCCCGTTCGCCCGTGACCAGGGCGGACAACACGCAAGCGCCCTGTCCGGCTACCGAAGCCGGGCGGGGCGCTCTGCCCGGCGCAGCATCAGGAACCCGCGGTCCTGTCAACAGGATATGCACACTCTCTCCAGGCCCCGGAAGATCACCGAACCATGGACACATGACCACCGACACCGCCCTCACCACCGACACCGTGCCGACGGCGACCGCTGATCCGGCGGCCTCGCCCGCCGCCGTCCGCCTGCTCGGATACCTGCACAAGCCGCTGGAGGTGACGGTGGACCAGTTGCTGCGGCTGCCCGCCCGGCGGGCCCGGATCAGCCGCCGCCGTCACCGGGGCGGCGGGGTCCGGTTCGGGTCAGAGGTCGAGTAGTTCCTCGTGGAAGCCGCCGAAGCCGCGCTCCCGGTCCACCAGGTGGATCTCCAGGATCCAGTGGCAGCGCCGACCGGCCCGGTCGGTGCGCCGCAGCGGCTGGTCGCTGCCGGGGGTGAGGTAGTACTCGATCCGGTCGCCGTCGACCTTCTCGTGCGGGAACTCGCCGACCAGGTGCCCGGAGTGCGGGCCGCCGAACTCCCATCCGGCCTCGGCCGTCAGCCGCCGCACCTCCGCGAACAGCTCCGCGCCGGTGACCTGCGGATGCGACTCGAAGTACTGGCGTCCGGCGGCGAAGACCCGCGGCAGGTCGGCCCGCAGCCGGTGCTTGACCGGGTCCCCGCCCAGCACGTAGGTCCGCCCGAAGTCCGCCTCCCACTCCTCGAACAGCGGGCCGAAGTCGGCGAAGACGATGTCCTCGGCCTCGATGACCCGGTCCGGCGGGTTCTCCTGGTAGGGGTGGAGCGTGTGCGGTCCGGAGCGGACGATCCGCTTGTGCCAGAAGCGCCTCACCCCGAACAGCTCGCCCGCCAGGTCGCGGATCCGGTCGCTCACCGCCTGCTCGCCCTGGCCGGCGGCGATCAGGCCGCGCCGCTCCACCTCAGCGAACAACTCGGCGGCCTTCGCCTGGGCGTCCAACAGTCGCTCCGCGCGCGCGGCTTCATCATGCATACCGTGAACGCTAGGCGAGGCACCGCGGTCGGGGCCACCGATTCGCCACTCACGTGACCAGCGACGCAATGTGACGATGGGTCAGCTCGGCGGCCGGTCCGCGTCGCCGGGCGCGTCGCGCGGCGCCCGGGGGGCGCCGCGCGGGAACTCGTGAGAATCTGCCGGTGGGGGGTGTCAAGACCGCGGCGGCGGCTCCGACCAAAGGGTGCCAGGGCCCCGCCGGGGCCCGCGAACCACCGGGAGTCCGAGATGAAGTTCCTGATCAGCATGCATATCAACCCGGCCGTGATGGACGCGCTGACCGACGAGGAGAAGACGGCCCTCGGGGTCGGCCACGGCGCGTTCATCGAGGAGCTGACGAAGTCCGGCGAGCTGATCGTCACCCAGGCGCTGGTCGATCCGTCCCAGGCGGCGGTGGTGACGGTGCGCGACGGCCGGACGGCGGTGACCGACGGGCCGTTCCTGGAGGCCAAGGAGTACCTGGGCGGCTTCTACCTGGTCGACTGCGAGGACCGGGACCGTGCGGTCGAGCTGGCCGGACGGATCCCGGACGCCGCGATCGAGGGCCTGGGTGTCGAGGTGCGCCAGGTGATGTTCTCCGCGGGACCATTGGACGCATGACCGGACCAGCCGTCGAGGACCTGCTGCGTGAGCTCACGCCGCAGGTCCTCGGGGTGCTGGTACGCCGGTACCGGCAGTTCGAGGGGTGCGAGGACGCGGTCCAGGAGGCCGCCCTCGCCGCCGCCGTGCAGTGGCCCGCCGAGGGGGTGCCGGACAACCCGCGCGGCTGGCTGACGACCGTCGCCTCCCGGCGGCTGATCGACCGGCTGCGCAGCGACCACGCGCGCCGCGCGCGGGAGGCGGCGCTGGCGGCCGAGGCCCCGCCGCAGGAGGTGCCGGACACCGACGACACGCTGCTGCTGCTGTTCCTGTGCTGCCATCCGACGCTGACCGCGGCCTCCCAGACGGCGCTGACCCTGCGCGCGGTCGGCGGCCTGACCACCGCCGAGATCGCCCGCGCGTTCCTGGTGCCGGAGGCCACCATGGCGGCCCGGATCAGCCGGGCCAAGCAGCGGATCAGGGCCTCGGGCAGCTCGTTCGACCTGCCCGGGGGCGCGGCGCGCGCGGAGCGGCTCGGGGTGGTGCTGCACGTGCTCTACCTGATCTTCAACGAGGGCTACACCGCCTCCTCGGGCAGCGAACTGCTCCGCTCCGACCTCGCCCGCGAGGCGGTCCGGCTGACCCGGGCGGTGCACGCGCAGCTGCCCGAGGACAGCGAGGTGACCGGCCTGCTGGCACTGATGCTGCTGACCCACGCCCGCCGGGAGGCCCGCACCACCGCGACCGGCGACCTGGTGCCGCTGGACCAGCAGGACCGCACCGGCTGGGACCGGGCCCTGATCGACGAGGGCACCGCGCTGGCCGCGGCCGCGCTGGCGGGCCCGGCGCTGGGTCCGTACCAGCTCCAGGCCGCCATCGCCGCCACCCACGCCGACGCGGCCACCGCCGAGCAGACCGACTGGGCCCAGGTGCACGCCCTCTACCTGGTGCTGGAACGCATCGCGCCGAACCCGATGGTCACCCTCAACCGCGCCGTCGCCCTCGCCGAGACCGAGGGCCCGGCGTCCGGGCTGGCCCTGCTGGCCACCCTGGACGGCGACCCCCGGCTGGCCGGGCACCACCGGCTGCTGTCCGTCCGGGCCCACCTGCTGGAGCGGCTCGGCGACCCGGTCGGGGCCCGCGACCACTACCGCCGCGCCGCGAGGGCCACCGCCGGCCTCGCCGAACAGCGCTACCTGGACGCCCGCGCCCGCCGCCTCGGCCCGCGCTGACCCGCCGCGGTGACCGCACCCGCGGCCGCCCGGGGTCAGTCGCCCGGGGTCAGTCGCCCGGGGCGGGCGACGCCTCCAGTTTGGCCCGGAGCTTCTCCGCCCGGGGGGACTTCAGCTCGTCCAGGATGGTCTGCGCCGCCCGCCAGGCGGCCCAGGCCCGGTCCGGCTGACCGGCGCTGTGGAGGGTGTCGCCGAGGGCGGTGAGGCTGGTGGCCTGGCCGTCCCGGTCGCTGATCCGGGCGCGCAGCGCGGCGGCCTCCTGGAACAGCTCGATCGCCCGGGGCAGGTCGCCGACGGTACGGCCGGCCTCGCCCATGGCGTTGAGGACGAAGGCCTCCAGGTACGGCAGGTCGCTCTCCCGGGTGACCTTGAGGGCGGTGTCGAACCGCTCGAAGGCCTCCGCGTAGCGGTGCAGGTTCTGGTACTCGACCCCGATGTTGAGCAGCCCGCTGGCCACCGCGAACGGCGCGCCGTCGGCCGCCCGGATCGCGGCCAGCGCGCGCTCGTTCCACACCACCGACTCCTCCGGTCGCCCGGCGAAGTGGAGGGCCACGCCGTAGTTGCTCAGCGCCCCGGCCACCAGCCGCGGATCGCCGTACTGCCCGGCCAGGTCCATCGCCTCGCGGGCCAGATCGACCGCCTCGGGGAAGCGCTCCGCGTGGGAGCAGTAGTGCACCATCCCGGTGAGCATCCGCGACTGCGCCAGCGGGTCCTCCAGGTTGCGGGCGGTCGTCAGGCCGATCCGGTGGGTCGCCCTGTGCTCCTCCCAGTAGCCGAACTGGGTGCAGAACTCCCACAGTTGGGCGGGCAGGACCCAGGCCGCGGGATCCCGGCCGCGGGCCCCGGCCAGGCGCACCAGGGCCGCCAGGTTGCGCTGCTCGCGGCGGCACCACTCCACCGCCTGCGCCCTGCCCGGGAAGGTCAGCGCCGGGGCCACCGCCGGGATGGCGTCCAGACCCCAGCGCGGCCGACCGGGCACCAGCTGCTCGCCGACCGCCGCCGCCGCGTGCGTGTACCAGTTGACCAGGCGGCTGACGGCCCGCTCGCGGTCCTGCTCGCGGTCGCAGTCGGCCGCCAGCTCCCCGGCGAAGGCGCGCAGCAGGTCGTGGAAGCGGTAGCGGCCGAGGGCGGGGTCCTCCAGCAGGTTGGCGTCGACCAGGATCTCCAGCAGGTCCTCGGTGCGGTACAGGGACTGCCCGAAGAGCGCGGCGGCGGCGGGCGCGGTGAAGTCGGGACCGGGTACCAGGCCGAGCAGCCGGAACGCCTGCGCGGGGCTGAGCGCGCCCGGGTCCTCCAGGTGCTCCAGGCTCCGGTAGCTCATCCGGAAGCTGACCCGCACCGCGACGTCCTCCACCTGGAGCTCGTCGAGGCGGCGGCGTTCGTCGGCGAGCCGGGCGGCGAGCGCGGCGACGGTCCAGGCGGGGCGGGAGGCCAGGCGGGAGGCCGCGATCCGGACGGCCAGCGGCAGTCCGCCGCAGTACCCGAGCACCTCCCGCACGGCCGCGGCCTCGGCGTCGACCCGCTCGGCGCCGACCACCGAGGTGAACAGCTGTAGCGCCTCGGGCGGGGTGAGTACGTCCAGGTGCAGCGGCACCGCCCCGGCCAGGCCGGGCAGCCGCCGTCGGCTGGTCACCACCACCGCGCAGGTGCCGCTGCCCGGCAGCAGCGGCCGGACCTGCGCGGCGTCCCGGGCGTCGTCCAGGACCAGCAGCAGGCGGCGGCCCGAGGTCAGCGACCGGAACCGGGCGGCGCGGCCCTCCTCGTCCGGTGGGACGGCCGCGTCCGGCTCGCCGAGGTCGCGCAGCAGCCCGGCCAGTACCTCCGCCGGGGCCTGCGGCGAGTCACCGGTGCCGCGCAGGTTGACGTACAGCTGGCCGTCGGGGAAGTCGCCCACCACGTGGTGCCCGACGTGGACCGCGAGCGCGGTCTTGCCGATGCCGCCGATCCCGGTGACCGCCGAGATCACCACCGGCTGCACCGGTCCGTCCGCGGCGCCCGCGCCGAGCAGCTTGCCGAGGCTGTCCACGATCGTCTGCCGACCGGCGAAGTCACCGATGTCGGCCGGGAGTTGAGCGAGGGTCGACGGGGCCCTGGGGGCCGTCGCGGCGGCCGGGGCGGGGGCCGGGGCGGGGGCCGGTGCGGCGGCCGCCGGGGCCGGGGCGAGGTCCGGATCGCCGTTCAGGATGCGCCGGTGCAGCTCCTGGACCGGCGGGGAGGGCTCCACCCCGAGTTCGTCGACGAGCGTCCCGCGCAGGAACCGGAACGCGTCCAGGGCCTCGGCCTGCCGGTCGGCCCGGTAGAGGGCGAGCATCAGCTGCCCGTGGAGGACCTCCCGCAGCGGCTGCTCGCGGACCAGCGCCCGCAGTTCGCTGACGACCTCGCGATGTCGGCCCAGCGCGAGGTCCGCCTCTATTCGCCCCTCAAGGAACTGCAGTCTGCTCTCCAGCAGGTGGTCGCGGACGTCCTGGCCGATCCCGGGGAGGTCGGCGAACGGCTCGCCGCGCCACAGGGCCAGCGCGGCGGTCAGGTTCTCGGAGGCCCTGGCCCACTCCTGCGCGCGCGCCGCCGCCCGGCCGTCGGCGCCCAGCGCGGCGAACTGCTCGGTGTCCAACTCCCCTGGGAGCACGTCGATGAGATAGCCGCCGGACTGCTGCCGGATCCGGTCGACGGCCCCCTCGCCCAGGGCCCGCCGCAGTCGGCGGACGTGGTTGTGCAGCGCCGCGGTCGCCCGGGCCGGGGGCTTCCCCTCCCACAGCGCCTCCTCCAGCGCGGCGGCCGACACCACCTGGTTGGCGTGCAGCAGCAGCAGGGCCAGCATCGCGCGCGGCTTGGGCGCCGAGATCGGGAGCAGCACGCCGTCCTGGGTGACGGCCACAGGGCCGAGCAAGCCGAATCGCACAAGCACCTCGCAGTCCCGGTCGACACCGCGGACGGATGGTTCGCCCATGCGGCATAGATAGGCAAATGTTAGTGCTCGGATAGCAACGTCGTGAATGATCGCGGCTGACAGCAGGGACCGGCCGGTGCGGCGCGATCCGCTCCGCCGACCCGAGCTGCCCGTTCCCCGGTACCCCAGGGAAGGCCGGGTCCCATGGACGTCTGCGTAGCGAACTCCTCGACTGCCGCCCCCGCCGTCCCGAGGACGGCCGCGGGCGCGAGCCCACCGGCCCCACCAGCGACGGGCCGGTGCGCGACGCCGCGACCTGCTGACGCCGACCCGTGGTTCCTGTCAGCGAGGGAGTGGCAGGAACCGCGGCGGCCGGGCGGCCGCTCCGCTCAGCGCCCGGGGCGGGCGCTCGGCTCGGCCGTCCGTGCCAGCGAGGCGAGCACCTGGAGCTTCTCGTCGCTCTCGCTGCCCTGGTCGGGGTAGTAGAGCACCAGGAGCAGGCCGTCGACCGGCAGCTTGTCCCGGTGCAGGCGCAGCTCGCCGACGACCGGGTGGTTCACCGTGGTGCTGCCGCCGGCCAGGTCGCGGATGTCATGGCGTGCCCACAGGGCGCGGAACCGCTCGCTCGACAGGGCGAGTTCGCCCACCAGCTCCACGAAGCGCGGGTCGTCGACGTCCTCGCTGACGGACTTCCGGAAGGCGGCGATGAACCCCTCGGTGGAACGCGCCCAGTCCTGCTGGAACGCCTGCTCCTCCGGATCCAGGAGCAGCGACCGCAGCCGGTTGTACCCGGGCTGGAGACGCGGGGAGAGCGCGACCGCCAGCTGGTTGGACGCGAGCACGTCGAACACCCGACCCTCCACGAACGCGGGCACCTGCACGCTCGCGAGCAGGTGGTGCAGCCGGGCGGGCACCCGCTCGGGCCTTTGCCGCCGCTGCCGCTGCCGCCGGGGGCGCGCGGCGGCCAGGCCGAGCAGGTACTCCTGCTCGACCTCGTCCAGCCGCAGCACCCGGGCGATCGATTCGAGGACCTGGAGCGAGGGGTTGGTGTCGCGGCCCCGCTCCAGCCGCAGGTAGTAGTCGGCGCTGATCCCGGCGAGCAGGGCCACCTCCTCGCGGCGCAGCCCGGGCACGCGTCGGTTCGCGCCCCCGGGAATCCCGGCCCGCTCCGGAGTGACCAGCGCCCGCCGGGCCCGGAGGTAGTCGCCGAGCCGGTTGCCGCGGTCATCGTCACTCATAGTGAGAATGCTAGCTCCGGCGCGCCCGTCGAAGGGGGGCCCTGCGAGGACCTGGGAAGACCGGAGCACTGCCTCGGGCCGGGGAACCGGCCGAGACTGGAGCGGTCCCCCCAGAGCCAGGAGCAGCCATGGACATCACCAGCCGTACCGTCCTCGTCGTCGGCGCCACCTCGGGCATCGGCCTGGAGCTCGCCCGCCGCTTCGCCGCCGCGGGCAGCACCGTCGTGGTCGGCGGCCGTCGGGCCGACCGGCTCGACCGGATCGCCGCCGAGGGGCTGGCCACCGTCCAGGTCGACGTGACCGACCTGGACAGCGTCGGGCGGGCCCGCGACACGGTCCTGGCCACCCACCCGGGCCTGGACACGGTCGTCACCATGTCCGGCGTCATGATCCCCGAGGACCTGCGCGATCCGGCGCACTTCGGCACCGCCGAGCGGACGATCGACACCAACCTCCTCGGCACCATCCGGGTCATCGACGCGTTCACCCCGCACCTGATCGCGCGCGGCGCCGGGACCATCGTCACGGTCACCTCGGGCATCGCGTTCCTGCCGTTCCCGCTCATGCCCAGCTACGCCGCCTCCAAGGCGGGCGTGCACGCCTACTCCGAGGCGCTGCGCGCGCAGCTGCACGGAACCGGCGTCGAGGTCAGCGAACTCGTCCCGCCGGCCGTCGCCACCGAACCGGAGCACCTGCGGGCCAACCCGCGCGCCCTGCGGCTGGACGCGTTCGCCGCCGAGGTCATGGACCTGCTGCGGACCGACCCGACGCCGCCCGAGATCCTGGTGCGGGGCGTGCTGATGCACCGCTGGGCCGAACGCGACGGCAGCTACCCGGAGCTGGTCGCCCAGCGCTCCCGAGCGCTGGCCATGCTCCCCGACCGCCAGTAGACCCGACCGCCGGTGGACCCGACCCGCCGGTGGACCCGACCCGCCGGGGCCGGGCCCCCGGAGTGGCGGCGGTGGGGATCAGCCGCGCAGCAGGCCGTCCACCACCCGGGTGAAGACCCGGCGGCCGCCGGTCGCCAGGGCGGCGTCCAGCGGGGAGGGGAGCCCGCGCAGGCGGATCTCCTCGCGCCACCTGACCAGGCTCCCGGCACCGTCGGCGCGCACCTCGACCTCGGCCCAGCCGAGCACCAGCGACCCGCGCTTCTCCAGCCGCACCCGTCCGGGGGCCCGCGCGGTGGGCGGCTGCCAGGCGACGACCTCCATCGGGTCGTCGAAGCCCAGCGGGCCGACCGCGGTCCGGGCCAGCACCACGCTGCCGATCCCGGTCGTGCCGCCGCCGACCGCCGCGACCCTGGTCAGCGGCACGAAGGCGGAGTGCCGTGGCCAGTCGGTCACCCGCAGCCAGCACTCCTGCGGGCCGACCGGCACCGACCGGGTGATCTCGAAGAACGCCATGTCCGAAGAGTAGGCGCCGGGTCGGCACGGCGCCGTCGGGCGCCCGTCCACCGAGCGGTGGCGAAGCCCCCGGCCAGTGCCGAGACTGGACCTAGGTCCGTTCGGCAACCGAGGAGCGACCGTGGCAGGCGCGTCCGATCCACTCACGGGGCTGCCGCCGATCCTGCTGTCCCGACGGGTGCGCGGGTTCCTCGCCGGTGCCTACCTGCTGCTCGGCGCCGCCGTCGCCGCCGACCTGTCCACCGGCCCGCGCTCGACCTTCTCCCCGGTACTGGCCGCGGTGCCGGTGCTGGCCAGCATCGGCACCCGCCGGGCGCGGGTACCGCTGTTCGCCGGGGTGCTGGCGCTCGTCGGCGTGATCGTGCTGGCCCTGAGGAACGGGGGAGTGCCGCTGGCGGTGCACATCACCTCGGCGGTCACGGTGCTCGCCATCACCTGCACCAGCGCCGCCGCCGTGGTGCTGGTGGCCTCCCGCGAGCAGGAGCTGGCGCAGGTGCGCAGCGTCTCCGAGGCGGCGCAGCGGGCGCTGCTGCGGCCGGTCCCGGAGCGGATCGGGTCGCTGCGGATCGCGGTGCGCTACCTGGCCGCCGAGGCCGAGGCCCGGATCGGCGGGGACCTGTACGAGGTGCTCCCCACGCCGTACGGCACCCGGCTGATCCTCGGCGACGTGCGCGGCAAGGGACTGCCCGCGGTGGAGACCGCGGCCGACGTGCTGGGCGTGTTCCGGGACGCCGCCCGCTCCGAACCGGAGCTGGCCGCGGTCGCCGGACGCATCGACGCCGCGCTCGCCCGTCGCCCGGAGAGCGAGGAGTTCGTCACGGCCGTCCTGTTCGGCCTGCCGGAGCGGGAGGGACCGGCGCGGATGGTCAACTGCGGCCACCCCGACCCGCTGCTGTGCCGCGACGCCGGGGTGTACCCGCTCGAACCGGCGCTGCGGCTGCCGCCGCTGGCCATGAACGCCATCGTCGGCACGGCCTACCAGGAGCGCCGCTTCGACTTCGCCGCGGGCGACACCCTGCTGCTGTACACCGACGGCGTCTCCGAGGCCAGGGACGCGGCCGGGGTGTTCTACCCGCTGGCGGACCGGCTGCGGCGGATCGGCGGCCTGGACCCGGCCCCGCTGCTGGACGAGCTGCTCGCGGACGTCAGGGCCTACGTCCCGGGCGGCATGAACGACGACGCCGCGGTACTGGCGGTCCACCGGGAGCGGCCCTGAGCGAGGGCGAGCCGGTGGGAGCGGTCGGCCCGGGGCTGTGCTCAGGTCCTGCCCTCGCGCTCCTGCGCGTCCCGCAGGGCCGTCGACCCGGACCGGGAGGTGCTGGCCCAGCGCGCCCGGACCACGCGGAACCCCGCCCGCTCGGCCGCGTCGCAGACCAGTTCGTCGTCGTCCACCAGCATCCGGACCTCCCGGCCCCGGCCGAGGCCGCGCAGGGCCTCCAGCTTGGTGGCGCGGGCCGGGCGCCGGTCGTGGTCGCCGCGCATCAGCAGGCGTCCCTCGGGCAGGCCGTGCCGGGCCAGCCAGGCCAGGGTGGCCCGGCGGCAGCGCTCGGGACGGCCGGTCAGGTACACCACCTCGCAGGTCACGGCGGCCTCCAGGACCAGCCGCACCCCCTCCGCCAGCGGCTGGTCCTGGTCCGCCGCGGCGAAGAAGCCGTTCCAGTCCCGGGGCTGCCGCTCCAGGAAGCGCTGGCGGTGGCCGGTCTCGGCCAGGGTGCCATCCAGGTCGAACACGGCCAGGGGGCGGCTGTCGCTACTCGTCGTCCGGGTCACACCGGCCACCCTAGACACCCCCACCGGGGCAGACACACCCACCGGGGCAGACACACCCACCGGGCGGCGTCCGGGAATCTTGGCACCGCGCGGGCGTTGCACCAGGGGTGAGCCCGATCACCGCGACCACCCGGTTCTCCGTACTCGACCGCTCCCGCACCCGCCAGGGGCAGCCCGCCGCGCAGGCGCTGCGCGACACCGTGCGCTTCGCCCAGCAGATCGAGGAGCTCGGCTACCACCGCTTCTGGGTGTCCGAGCACCACAGCGTGCCCGGTATCGCCGGGTCCGCGCCGACCGTGCTCGCGGCCGCCGTCGCCGCCGCGACCTCGACCATCCGGGTCGGCACCGGCGGGGTGATGCTGCCCAACCACCGGCCGCTGGTCGTCGCTGAGCAGTTCGGGGTGCTGGAGTCGCTCTTCCCCGGCCGGATCGACATGGGGCTCGGCCGGTCGGTGGGCTTCACCGACGGGATCCGCCGGGCGCTCGGCCGCGACAAGAGCGATGCCGACGACTTCCCCGGTCAGCTCGCCGAACTGCTCGGCTACTTCACCGGCACCCAGACCGCGCACCCCCAGGTCCACGCCCATCCGGCCGAGGGCCTGCGGGTGCCGGTGTTCGTCCTGGCCACCGGGAGCGGCGCCCGGGTCGCCGCCGAGGCCGGGCTGCCGCTGGTGATCGCCCCCGTCCGGGGCGAGGACGCGATGCTGCGGGCGGTCGAGGGGTACCGCGCCGACTTCCGCCCGTCCGCCTGGGGTGAGCGCCCCTACGTCGTCCTGTCCGGCGCGGTGGCGGTCGCGGCCGACCCGGGGCGGGCCCGCGACCTGCTGCTACCCGAGGCCCGGGCCACGGCCCACGCCCGCACCCACGGCGTCTTCCCGCCGCTCGCCCCGCTGGACTCGGTCCTGGCCGACGCCGCGACCATGACCGCGCGTGAACGCTCCCTCTTCGAGGAGGCCCAGCGCGGCCAGCTGCACGGCACCGCGGACCAGGTGGCCCCCGCCCTGGCCGCCCTGCTGTCCCGCAGCGGCGCGGACGAGTACCTGCTCACCACCAGCGGCCACGACCGCACCGCCCTCCTCGACTCCTACCAACGCCTGGCCGCCCTGCTCGACCTCACCCCGAACAGAGCGGCCCCACCGCTGCGACCCCCGACCTGAAACCCGCTCGCGCCGGTGCGGGGCGCGGTCAGCGGCGTGACCAGCAGGTCTCCAGCACCGGCTCCAGCCGTAGCCGGTCGCCGTCCCGGTCGACGGCCTGGAGCGCTTCCAGGCAGGTCAGCACCCACTCGGCGTCGGGCGCGTCCAGGCCCGCGAGCTCGACCGCGGTGAGCGCGTAGCCCTCGTCGGTCCACTCGGTGCCGAATTCCTCGGACAGGGCGTGGTAGCCCCTGCTGACCAGCGGATCGGCGGTGAGCCCGGAGTTGTCGACGAACTCCGCGGCGAAGGCCTTCTGCCGCAGCTCGTCGCGGAGCAGGTTCAGGGCTTCGTCCTCGTTCCCCGAGCTGCTCTGCAGGCTGATCGCCCGGTCCAGCAGCAGGGGCCAGCCGCCGGTGAGCTCCAGCAGCCGGGTCACCCGCTCCGCGGTGAAGAGGTCGGTGTGCTGCGCCCAGGCCCGCAGGCTGCGCTGGTCGTGCCGCTGGAGGAAGACCGCGATCGAGTCGCTGCCCTCCGGATCAGTCAACAGTTCACGCCAGAGCGGGAGTTGATAGAGACCGAGGACCAATACCACGGCGCGGGTGACGTCGGCCCGCTCCGGAAGCAGCTTCCGGGCGAGTGCCAGGGACTCCCGGCAGGTGTCGACTCTGGTCAGCTTCTTCGCCAGGTCGCTCACGATCACCCGCCGGGCCCCGGGCCGACCGTCGGTGAGGGCCTGCCTGAACGCGGACGGCCCCCCGATCAGCGGCAGCTCCCAGTAGCCGACCCGGTCGGTGACGGACCGGAGCGTCCCCTCGACATCGCCGATTCCGGTGGCGGGGGTGCCGAAGACCACCCTGGTCTGGTTGACGCGCGCGGCCAGGAGGTCGTCGACCTGGGTGACGGTCAGCGGAGCGGTCCGCCGGTCGGGCAGCTCGGGGCGGCCCTCAAGGACGATGGTCTCCTCCAGCTCGCACTCCGACGCGGCGGTGAGCAGCCGGTGCTCCACCTCCTGGGCGGTGCCGATCATGCGCAGGGCGTTCGGCCCGCGCAGGTGCCACCCTCGTCCGTCGTGGTTGGGGGCGAGGATGCCGAGGCCGACCATTTCCTGCAGGTAGGCACGGAAACCCTCGCTGTCGAGGCCGGAGAAGCCCGCGCGCCACCAGCTCGCGCACTCGTCCCGGAGCTCGGCGTCGCTGAGCCGGGTCTCCAGCCCGTTGTCCCGGGCGTGGAAGGCGAGGACGTTGGCGATCACGTCGTACCGGTCGTCGAGGGTGAGGGTGTCCTTGAACGCCGCGGTGATGTCGGCCCGCAGCGAGGGGTCCGACTCGACCGCCTCGACCTCGGTGACGGTGATGGCATAGGGCGGGCCCGCGGCGTCGCCGCGGTTCCGCCGACGCTGCTGCATGACCTCCACCAGCCTGCTGCCGAACATCTGGAGCAGGAAGGGCTGGTACGAGCAGTAGCCCAGCACCCGGTTGACCACGTCCACGTCGACGAAGTCGAAGCCGAGCGCCCGCATCGGGTCGACCAGCAGGTCGGCCGCGAACTGCGGTGCCAGCGGGCCGACGACGGTGGGCGTCTGCGCCAGGTGGCTGAACGGCCCGTTGCGGGCGAGCCGGGTGAACCGCTGCACGGAGTGCAGGCCCGCGAAGACCACCTTCATCCGGCCGGGCGTCTCCGTGCACAGGCCGCGCAGCCGCCGGGTCTCGGTGCAGTGCGGAACGTCGGCCTCGAAGAACCGGTCGCACTCGTCCATCAGGATCAGCAGCCGTCGGCGGGGTTCCGCGTCGAGCCACTTCTTGATGCCGGAGCGGACGCGCTCGTAGCGGTCGGTCTCGGCCTCGGCCAGCTCCTTGCGGCGGCCCTTCTCCAGAACCTGCTGGTCCGTCAACTCGCGTTCCAGCACGCTCCAGATCGTTTCGGCGCTCAGCGCGGTGCCCTTGCCGATGTTGTGCTGGTCCAGATTGAGGTAGAGCTTCTGGTGGTGCTCCGGCTGCTGCTCCGCGAACCGGTCACCGGCGTCGTTGAGCAGGGCGGACTTACCCAGACCGCGTCCACCGAAGATGATCTGGGTGCCGTCCGGGTCGAGGATCCGCTTGCGTTCGGCGTCGCGGCCGTAGAACATCTCCCGGTCGATGCGTCCGCGCTTCTCCCTGAGGTAGGGGTTCACTCCCGAGAACGGCAGGAGTGTCGCGGTCGCCACGCTGACCTGCCGGTTGCCCTGGGCGGCGAGGTAGGCCAGCGCGGCGTCGTCGACGACGATCAGCGGTGCGATGTCCACTGAGGCGGCGGCGAGTTCGGCGCGCGCCTTGCTGTCGAGGGTGCCGAAGTAGGCGACCAGCAGGCTCTCCTTGCTGGGCTCCTGGGCCACCCGGCTGAGCAGCAGTTGCGCCGAGGGCCGACCCCAGATCATCAGGATCCGGAGCCGTCCCGCCTGTTCGAGGATCTTCGAGCCGAACGCGGGCGCCCAGGCCCGGCCGTTGATCTCGGTGTCGAGGACGTCCGCGAAGCGGTACTCGACGGTCCGCGGCAGCTTGTCGAGCGCGATGGCCTGCTTGGCCTCGTAGCCGAGCAGGTTGAGCGGCAGCAGCATCTCCCGCTCGGCGTTGCGGCGCCCGGCCGGGGGCGTGGTGCCGATCGCCCGCCAGGTCTCCAGTGCCTTGGCCGCGCGTTCGGCCTCGTCCGCGGACAACCGCGTGTAGTCGAGCGCGGGGAGCTCCGGATGCCTGCCGCGGGTGCGGACCGATCGCACCAGCTCGGCCGTGATCCCCTGGCCGAGCCCGTCCGGGACGGCCGGGAAGAAGCTCGCGAGGTGCGACTCGCCGGACACGATCTCCGGTACGGGCTCACCGAGTTCGAGGAAGTAGACGAGGTCGGCGGCGGTGGCCAGTCCGTCGGCCTCCAGATGGCGCAGTACCTGCGCGCGGTCCTCGTCGCCGATCTCGGGGAGCGCGTCCAGCCGGGAGCGGAGTCGCTGGGCGGCCTCGTTGCGGTACCGGGGGAGGAGTTCCGCGACCCGTTCCAGGGTGCGCCGGACGAGGATCAGCTCGCGGCTGCCGCCCTCCTCGGTGTGCGGCTGCGCATCGGCCAGCAGCTCCTGGAGGCTGAGGTCCTGGTCGTCGGTGAGGGCGCCGTCGGCCTGGGCCCGCCGGAGTTCGGCGACCAGGTCGGTGTGTCGCGCCAGCAGCTCCCGGCGCCGCCGGTCCTCGGTCTCCAGGAGCCCGGCGCGGCGCGACGGGGGGAAGGAGACCGGCTCGCCGGGCAGCGAGCCCTGCTCGGCGAGGTCGAGGATGCGGTGCGCCGCACCGAAGACGTCCTGGTCCTGCTGGAGCGCCACGGCCTGTTCCCAGGTCCGGTCCTGGGCGGTGAGCAGGGCGTCCACCGTCGGCTGCTCGCCGGTGGCCAGGGGGATCTTGAGCAGCTCGGCGTCGATCCGCCGCTGGGCGTCCGGACCGGGGACGTCGCGTCGGCGGGTCGGTCCCTGTTCGATCTCGCCCAGCAGGCTGCTCAGCGACTCGTGGGCCGCCCACGCCGCGGCCGAGGTCAGCGGATCGGGTGAGCGGCCCTGGACCGCGTCGAGGTCGGCCAGGGCCTGCTCCCGCCCGGAGAGGAGCGCCTGCCGCATGTCTCCGGTCTCCTGACGGGCCCAGTCGGTCTCGGCGGTCCGACCGCGCTTGATGGCCTCGGTGACGTCGATCCAGGACTTGGTGCAGTCGGTGGTGCGCTCGACCAGGTGGACCAGGTCCTGGCGCCCCGAGCCCTGGAGCGTCCGGCTGCTCGAACCGCGGAGTTCGCGGTCCATCCGGTCGATCTCCGAATGGATGTCGGTGAGTCGGGACAGCCGGTCGACGGCCTCCTGGGCCCTCGTCTTGGCCTCCGGCACGTCCTCGACCAGCGCGTGCAGCACCGAGCCGAGCAGGCCGTCCGGGGCGAGCCAGCGCTTGGCGATGGTGGTGGCCCGGTTGAAGCGGAGCCGCGGCGGCTTCAGCAGGTCGCGAGCGTGCTGGACGAGCTCACGGAGCCGGTTCTCGGACTCGGACACGTCCGCGGTACCGCTCAGCGGCTTGGTGAACGCCAGGGCGCTGCTGAGCGTGGGGTCCGCGACCGCGATGGCGAGCGTCGCCAGGCCGTTGGGCAGCCGCCCGGCCAGGGCCTTCAGCTGGGCCCCGGCCGCGTACTCGCCGGTGGCCAGTGAGGCGCGGAGCAGCGCGGGGAGAGCGAGCAGCTCGTGGTTCTCCAGCGCCTCCGTGCCCACGGCCTCGCAGTACTGGAGCGCCTTGACGAAGGCCTGCGGGCTGCCGGCGGCTCCTGAGGCGAGTACCGCGCCGGCGGCGGCGAGGCGGAGCGCGGCCTGCTCCGACTCGGGCCGCTCCGCGGCCCGGGCCAGGTGGAACGCGAGGCCGAACCGGCGTTCAGCGATCAGGCGGGCCATGGTCGACACCACCTGGGCGCTGTCGGCGGCCGGAACGGCGGCCGGGGCCGCGGGCTCGACCGCGGGTACGGAGACCGGCCGGGGGTCGGCTTCGGCCGCACGCTCCGTCACCGGCCCCTCGTCGCCGTGGTCGGCGGTGGTCGGCGTGGCCTCGGACGGGGTACCGGCCCCGGGCGGGGGGACCGGCTCGGCTTCGGCCTTCGGCTGCACTGCCGGTGCCGGTGCCGGTGCGGGTGCGGGTGGCGGTGGCGGTGCGGGTGCCGGTGGCGGAGCGGTGGTGGCGTCCGGGCCGGGAAGCGACAGCTCCTTGTACAGCAGGGCGGCGGCGGAGCAGGTCGGCAGGGTGATGCCGACCTGCTGCTGACGGGACATGATCTCGGCGAGGGCCATCGGCGGGTCCGGCTGCTCGCGGAGCCGGACGAGCTCGACCAGGGCGCCCAGGGCGGTCGCCTCGGCCCAGCCGGTGTCATCCCAGTGCGGCGTGTCGGACCAGGCACGGGCCAGCTCCTGGGCGGCTGCGAGCCCAGCGGTCGCGGGGCTTCCCTCGGCGCAGGTGACGGTCAGCAGTTCCCGCAGGGCGGCCCGGACCGTGCGGTCGCGGCGGCGCCCGTCGAGATGCGACCGTACGCTCTCGGCCAGGGCGGCCAGCTGCTCGGGTGCGTCCGGCACGCCGGCCGCGGCCAGGCAGTCCCGGACCTGGTGGACGACGCCGGTCAGCGAGGTGAGCGCCCGGGTGTCCCGCTCGGCGGGCGGGTATCCGCCCTCCAGCGCCGTCCCGATCCGGCGGGCGGCCTCCCGGGCTGCCTGAAAGGCTGCTTCCAGCGCCTGGTGCGCGTGCTCCAGGTCCAGTGCGTCGTGCTGAGGGGGAGCGTCAGCGGCGGCGACCGCTTCCACGTCTGCCTCCTTGGCGGAGCCGGGCGCGGCGGACTCGGTGAACTCGTGCGGGTCCGGGAGCGGCTGGTCCGGCGGGTTGTACGGAGTGAAACCGGGGCTTGCCTCGATGACCTGGTCGGCGGCCTCCCGTACGGCGTCCAGCAGCTGTGGCTCCGCCGCGTACCCCAGCCAGTCACGCTCGGCGGCCCACACCAGGACGCGCGCGTCGGCGGCGGAGGCGTTGCACCAGGCCAGGATGGCGAGCCGGCCGAGCGTCTCGCCCCAACGGGCCACCGGGTCGACCCCCTCGGTGACCGCGGAGAAGTTCGCCGCGGCGCCGATGTCGAGGATCACCCGGTGCGTCAGTGCCCTGGCGGAGCAGTGGCAGCGCCGTTGGCGGGCGTCCCGCTGTAGCCGGGAGAGCAGGTCGCGGCAGAGTGCCGTGCCGGCTCGGCGGGGAGCGGCCAGTTTGATGCCGAGGGTGCCCAGCAGCCGCTGTCGCTCGGTCGGGGTGAGCGAGTTGAAGGCCAGTTCGACCATGCCGGTGGTCACGTCGTCGAGCACGTCGGCGACGGGGAACCCGAGGGCGTTCAGGGCGTCCGCCAGTGGGCGCAGCGTCGCTAACGCGATGCCTGGTGGGGACAGCGGGAGTTTCGGCAGCGCCACATATCTGTCGTCCATGCATGCTCCGGCTCGGGGGAGAGGGTGGTGAGGGAAGGCGAGGGGAACGCGGCTCATCGCGTCCGGGTGTGCTCGGTGACGAAGGTGTAGCCCGCGGGCAGTTCCCAGCCGTCGGCCTTGCCTAGCCTTCGGCAGTGCCCGCGGTAGGCGGCCCGTTGGACCTCGCTCGGCACCGCTTCGGGGCCGAGCCGCCGGAGGAACCCGTGCACCTGGTAGGTCTGCGGCTCCGGGGACCGGTCGTGGTCGGTGAGCGGGCGGCTGCCCGCGCTGCGATGCGCCGGGTGGGCGGCGCGGACGGCTGGGACGTATCCGATCAGCGGGATCGGCGGTTCGCCGGGTCGGGCCGGGAAGCGCGGGCGGCCGTCGGGGGCCCGGCTGCCGACGGCCGGATGGAGGCGCCCGGTGGCGATGAGCTCGGTCACGGCCTTTTCGAGCGCCGCCGTCCGGTGGGGGCGGGTGGCGGTCCGTACACCGTTCCGGGCAGGACGGACCGGTCGAGCAGCGCGTGCCCGTCCACGGTGAGCAGCCCGCAGCGGCGGACGACGCGCATGACCAGGTCCCGCTCGTCGAGGCCGACGGGCGAGTCGGTGCTCCGGGAGCTTCCCGGGGCGTTGTCCCGGGTGAGGATCTCCTTGGAGTAGCGGTGGCGGATCTCGACGCCGTCAACGACGACGGGTGCCTCCAGCAGTCTGCTGGTGGCCCGGACCACCCGCCCGCCGCGTGGCCACTGGAGCAGCAGCTCGATGCCGGGGAAGAAGGTCAGCGGCCAGTCGATGCCCGACAGGCGGGCGGGGGAGCCGTCGAGTTCGGGCAGCACGTCCTGGACCCGCTGGTCCTCGTCGAGCTCCCCGCCCTGGTGGTTGAGTTCGAGGCGGGGGTGGCCGCCGCCGCGCCGCAGGGCGGTCCGGAGCTCGTCGGTGAGGAGCGGGGGCAGCGGCAGGGACCCGTTCATGAGGTGGACCAGCCGCAGCGGCAGTCGCCAGGCGATCTCGCTGTCCGACACCTGAAGCAGGTCCGCCGCCTGGCTGACGGCGCCGAGCGGTGCGTCGACGGGCCGCGGGTCAGGCAGCGGCCGGACCGGCGGAGCGGGTGCCCGGGACACGGCGCGCCAGCCCAGTCCGGACGGGGTGAGCGGGTCGCCCTCGGCCTCCTCCGCACCCGGCCGGTGCGACCGCCAGATGCCACCGCCCTCGATCAGGTCGTCGAGGCTGACCCGGGTGCCGTTGTCGAACAGCCCCTCCTTGCTCTCCCCGCGGACGACGTCGGCGACGGCGAGGTTGGCCCGGCAGACGGCCGCCGCGTAGTCGACCCCGGTGAGCAGCGGCGCGGCCCCGGTGACGGTGCTCAGCCAGGGGCCGATCGCGGTGTAGACGGTGGTGGTGGTCGGCATGCCGTGGCGGCGCCGACCGGTGTCCTGGCCGACGAGTTGCAGCGAGGTGGCCAGTCTGCTCATGTCGCCGCGGCCGAGCGGACCGTCCTCCTGCCAGGTCGCCGCCAGGGATCGCCGGTCCACCGCGTAGGCCCCCCAGCACCGCAGCTCCTCGCAGGAGTTCAGTACAGACCCGATGGTCCGGAGGAGCTGCACCAGGGCGCCGTGGAGGAGCTCGTCGTCGTCGGTGCCCGCGAGATCGAGGACCGAGACCGGCACCGCCGGGCTCAGCAGCAGCGCACGGGCCTCGCGCAGCAGGTAGCGCGCGTAGGCGGACAGGGCATCCTGTTCGGCTGCCCCGGGCGACGCGTAGCGCGCGTCCATGACCACGTGGCCGTTCCGGTCGATCCAGCGCTGTTGGAATCGCAGGCGGCCGAGTTGGGCGTCGGTGAGCCTGAGCGCGTCGCCGAAGGCGTGGACGTCCGGCACCAGGAGTTCCCGCCGCACCGGGGAGGCGTCGGGGCCCGGTACGGTACCGGCGGGACCGGCGCCGGCCGGTGCTCCGGAAACCCACCCCGGGACCTCGCCCAGCTCGCCGGTGGCGCAGTGGCGGCCTTCCTTGTAGACGACCTCGGCGTAGAGCGGCTGCGAACCGGTGGCGATCCGGACCATCGCCCCGACCGGTACCGCGGGGACGCACTCGCCGAAGGCGACGACCGGGAAGGCGTCCGGGTCCAGCGGGCTGCCGCCGTACCCCTGGCCGTCGAGGTCGTAGCCGAAGTAGACGGCGTTGAACGCCACCGCCGTGTGCACCGGTCCCCGCCGGGCGCCGACGAGCGCCGAGAGGTACCGGCGGAGTCGGTCGTACTCCGACGCCGTCAGTGCGTCGGGGCCGACCGCGACGGCTGGGGTGAGCAGCGGGTCGTCGAGGTACGGGCGCCAGACTCCGGACGGTTCGGTTGGTGCCAAGGTCACGCGCGCTCCTCGTGTCGGCTGTCTCGGTCCGTGTCCAGGACGGCCAGGGGCACCCGGGTCGCCCGCCACCGGCCGTTCACGGTGGCGACCAGCGCGCCCGCCGCGACCAGCCGCCGCACGCTCCGTTCCAGCTCGGAGTAGGGGAGGCCGGCGTGCCCGCCGAAGTGCGGGCTGTCGCGCAGTGCCCGGGGCAGCGGCACCTGGCGCCGGTTGACCGGGTCGTACGACGCCTCCTCGCCGCGCAGGGCCCGCCACAGTGAGCGGGCGTGCACCCCGTGGCTCATCCGGCGGGCCAGACGGTAGGCCCGGTGGTCGATCCGCTGCTCGCGCAGGGCGTCGTCGGTGCCGCCACCGGCGCGTGGATCCGGGCTCTCGAAGGCCTGCGCGACGGTCGGGCGGCGCTGCTCCTTCGGCCAGTCGGGGACGGCCCAGCAGGCCGAGCAGCGGCACCGCGCGGTGCCGCAACATCCCGGTGGCAGATCGGCGACGCCGAAGTAGTCGGCGAACTTCCGTTGGGCGCACACCGCGGGTTCGTCGAAGAACGCCTTGAGCAGCGCGAGTTCCTCGCGGGCCAGCTGGGCGCGGCGGGAGACCAGCGGGAGGAAGCCCTCGGGCAGCCGCTCGTCGACGACCCGGATGCCGGTGACCAGCCGTCGGCTGGGCGCGGCGGACACGTCGAGCAGCCCCCGGTCGTGCAGGTCGGCGAGGATCTCCCAGCCGGCGGCGGGGCTGTCGGCGACCTCCTGGTAGCCCTGGACGCTCCGCAGCAGGTGGGTGTGCAGGGTGTCCACGCGCAGCCGCGAACGATCCGGCAGGGACAGGGTGTTCTTGATGATCGCGTGCTCCACGGCGTCGTCGCGGTCCGCCGGTTCGGGGCCTTCGCCGGTGGGGGGTCCCTCGCCTGCCTTGACCGCGCAGACCGGCGGGAAGTCGCCGAGGTCGACGACGGCTCCCAGATCGGCCAGCGCGCTGAACGCCCGCATCACGCCGCCGGAGTACCGGTCGGTGACGTGGCCCTTGCGGACCTCCTCCTCGTCGAGCAGCCCGGCGGCGAGGTCCTCCGCCACCAGCTCCTCCGCCAGCGCGACCGGATCGAGGCTGCCCCGTTGGCGCAGGACGGTCCGGCCCATGCGCCGGAGCAGCGACGGCGAGAGGTCCTGGGCGGTCATGAACCGGACGGTGCGCAGGCCCCTGCCGGTGGCCAGCGCCAGGGCGGTGTTCGCCACCTCGTCCCCGGCCCCGGAGCCGGGGTTGGCGGCGTCGCGCCCGGCCCGGCCGATCTGCTGGTACAGGGCGGCCAGGTCGGTGGGCGGGGACACGCAGAAGACCGTACGGATGTCGGGCCGGTTCACGCCGAGCCCGAAGGCGGAGGTGGCCACGATGACGACCGGGGCGAAGCCCTCCTCGCCGTGACGGGGGGCCTCGCGGAACTCGGTCATCACGGCGGCCTTCTCGGCTTCGGAGAGCCGCCCGTGGAACCGCAGGACGCGTCTGCCGGAATCGCCGACGTACTCACGCAGGTGGGCGTGGAGGGCGTTGACCTCCTTGACGGTGAGGCAGTAGAGGATCGCGTGGCCGTCAGCCGCGTCCACCACCCGTTCGGCCAGGCCGGCGACCTCGGCGGTACCACCCCGCCGGAACGTGCGTCGGAAGATCGCCAGCTCCGGGCGGATCGGGTTCTCCCTGACCGTCACCAGTCCGCCGCGGTCGACCGGTCGCCGCGGCTCGGCCTGCTCCTCGGCCGAGCCGACGGCCGGTGGCTCGGGCGCGGTGCCGAACAGCACCTCCCGCAGGGTGGTGTGCACCGCGCGGTTGGCGGTGGCGGTCACCGCGGTGACCGGCAGGGCGTGGTCCCGGCGCAGCTCGGCCAGGAACCGGCCCAGCCGCCGCATGCTGGGGCGGAAGTCCTCCCACTGCGCCACGGTGTGGGCCTCGTCGACGGCGATACGGGTGACCCGGCCCGCCGCCACGGCCTGGCGGACGAGTTCCCGGAACCGCCGCTGGCACAGGCGTTCCGGGCTGACGTAGACCAGCTTGATGCCGTGGTCGGCGCGACCCAGCAGCTGGTCGGCCACCTCGGTCTTGCCGGCCCGGCTGCTCGACTCCCGCAGCGGCGAGATGAGCGCCCGCACGGCGCCGCCGATCGAGCGGTTGAGCTCCAGGGCCTGGTCGTGGATGAGCGCGACGAGCGGGCTGACCACGATGGTGATGCCGGGCAGTACCAGTGCGGGCAGTTGGAAGGTGAAGCTCTTGCCGAAGCCGGTGGGCAGCAGCCCGAGGACGTTCCGCCCCTCGGCGGCGGCGGTGATCACCCGCTGCTGCGCGGGTTTGAGCGGTGCGGGCCGGTCGTCGAACCGGAGCAGGCGACCGACCTCGGCCGCCCGGTCCAGGACGGTCGGCACGAGTCGGCCGTCCTCCCGCAACCGGGCGGCCTCCTCGGCGGTGAGGGCGAGTTCGCGGATCCGGCGGGTGAACGGCAGCAGGGTGTGGCGCTCCAGTTCCTTCGGCGCGCAGAGCTCTGCCGCCCGGTCCGGTGCGAGCAGCCCGGCCGCGGACAGCGACTGCCAGATCCGCCGCCAGCCTTCGGCCATGGTGGTCACATTGCCGCCTCCCGGTTCACCCGTGACCGGGTCGGGACGCAGCAGGCCCTCGTCCAGACTGCCGAGGAAGGCCTTCCGGTAGGCGCGGCGCAGCGCGGTGCTCCCGCCGAGTTTGCGGTCGCTGATCACGACGACCCCGCGATGGCGGTCGGACCGGATGAGCCGACCGACGGCCTGGCGTAACTGGATCGCTGCCAGCGGCAGGTAGTAGGCCTCGGTGGCGACGCCCTCCGGGTCCGGATCCCCGGCCGCTGCCGCGCGTTGCCGGACTGCCGCGCGGCGGGCCTCGACCACCGGTGCGGCGAAGGGCGCGAACGGGAGCTTGTTGATCCAGACCAGCCGCAGCCGCCGCTCGTCCTTCACGTC
Source organism: Streptacidiphilus sp. P02-A3a (assembly GCF_014084105.1). GTDB lineage: Bacteria > Actinomycetota > Actinomycetes > Streptomycetales > Streptomycetaceae > Streptacidiphilus. The sequence goes on from NZ_CP048289.1 coordinate 2,154,352, forward strand.
GACGCCCTGCCACAACCCCTTGGTGCCCACCAGGAAGCCGCCGCCCTCGTCGAGGCCGGTGAATTCGGTGAGGGCCCTGCCGTTGCCCAGGACCAGGGCGTTGACCGTCGGAGCCGTGAGGCCGCGGCCACGGAGCTCCTGCTCCAGGAACTCGCCGACTCCCGCGGCGGTCCGCCGCGCCGTGGTGAGCACCATGGCGCCGCCGTCGTGTCCGTTGCCGTCCGCGCGCGGGCGGACCGTCTCCGCGGCGTAGCCGGCCAGTTGGTGGGCGACCGTCCGCATCGCGCCCTCCTCCTGTTCCGCCCAGGAGGGGAAGTCGGAGAAGCAGACCAGTTCGGCCTGGGCGGCCAGGTCGAACGGCGAGTCAAGGGCGAGCACCGGCATGGTCGCGGGCAGTCCGAGCCGGGTGCGGATGAAGTCCCAGGTCCCGGAGACCCGCAGGGTCGCCGAGACGTAGTGCACCCGTGGCAGCAACTGCAGGAAGCGGAGCCACTCCGGGTCCTCGGGCAGGTCGATCGGGCTGGCCGCGATCCGGAACCGGTACGAGCGCAGACCGGGCCGGGGTTCGGCGAGCTCCTCCAGGAAGACCACCCGGGAGGGCGGCCCGCCGGTGGTCTCGTCCAGGGTCACGGCCCCGGACAGCAGCGCGCCGAGGTCCTCGGTGAGGCGGACCAGGGTGGTCGCGGTGTCCTCGGCACGGCGCGCGAGCGCGAGCACCCGCTCCTTCAGTAAGCCGTCGAGCACCTCGCCCTGCTCGACGGTGTAGCGGACGAGCAGGGCGGACACCGAGCCGACCGCCCGGGCGAACTCGGTGCACAGGCGCTGGCAGGCGCGGGCCTCCGCGCTGCCGGACGTGCCCGCGTAGGGGCTCGCCAGCACCGCGCTGCGGCTGCCGATCAGGACCCCGACCCCGCGCGCCCGGGCGTCGAAGGCCCGGGCTGCGAGCCTCGGCAGCTGTTCCCCGTCGAGCAGGGTCTCCAGGGCGGCGACGGCGTCGGCGGCCCGGTCCCTGGCCGCCCCGGCCCGGGCGTCGGAAAGCCAGGCGGTGCACTCGGAGAACAGTTCCTCCAGGGCCTGGTAGTCGACGGCCGCGGTCAGCGCCGAGGTGGCGGCGTTCTCCAACTCGTGGGCCTCGTCGACGATCAGCAGGGTGTCCCGGCCGAGCGCCTGGAGGTCGTCGAGATGGGACAGCGCCAGCGCGTGGTTCGCCAGGAGCAGCCGATGACCGGTCATCGCCTCGCGCACGGTGTCGGTGTGCGCGGCGATCAGGCTGCGCTCGCTGGGGCCGTAGTCGCCGTCGCGCTGGGACAGCGACTCCAGCCACGGCCCGAGGGCGCGGTTGGTGTACTCGGAGAAGAACGCCGGAAGGTCCACCGGGTCCACTGACCTGGCCGTCCAGGAGAGCGGCGGCTCGGTGGCGGCGCCCAGGCGCAGCAGCAGGTACACGGCGAGTTCCCGGAACCCGCGCCGGTCCACCGGGCGGGGCCGACCGCGCGACTCGGACCGGCCCTGCGCGGCCTGCGCCAGCGCGGCGGTCAGCGCCGCCAGCGAGAGCCGGTTGGAGCGGCCCTTCACCAGGTCGCTGAGCTGGAGGAGCCCGGGGAGGGCGGCTTCGAGGTCCTTGAGGTCCTGTGCCAGCTGACTCTGCAACTGCTTGGTGAACGTGGCGATGACCGCGGTGCGCCCGGGATCGCCCGCGAGCCAGTCGAGTGCGGCGGCCAGGACCGCGTAGCTCTTACCCGTCCCGGTGGGAGCCTCAAGCAGACCGGAGACCCCGGAGCGGGTCCAGTCGTGCAGCGTGGCCGCCATGAGCCCCTGGGCGTCCCGCGGTTCCGCCCTGCTCCCGTGGACGGCGGCGGCGAGCTCGGCCGGATCGACTCGGCCGTCGGGGCCGAGCAGCGCCTCCTGGAGCCGGACCGCGCCGCGGCCCCGCTGCTGCTCCTGGGCGTCCCTGCGGGGGATGTGGTGGGCGAGTCCGGCGCTGATCAGCCGCGCCACCCGGTTCTGGTCCCAGGCGACGGTGTCGGTGTCGGGCCCGGCCGCCGCGAGCTCGAAGAGCACGCGCCACGCGGGGGAGTCGCCGCAGACGGCCCGGACCAGGCCGCGCAGCTCCTCGTTCCAGCCCCGGACCTCCACGGCCGCGCGGGCCAGCAGACCGACGAGGAGTTCGGCGTCGTCCGGCGCCGTGTGCGGGCGCAGCCCGGTGGTGGCCGCGCCCGTCGCGGCGGCCAGGGCGTGCAGCCGGTGGGAGGGGGCGGTGGGCCAGATCGCGTGCGCCAGGTAGAGCGCGTCCGCGGTCCGGAGGCCGGCCAGCGGATCGTCGCACTCCGCGCGCCGGGCGGACTCCTGGACGAGGGGGAAGTCCAGGCCGGTCCCGTTGTAGGCCACCACGATGTCCGCTCCGGCGAGGAACGCGCGCAGCTCCTGCCACGCCAGAGCGGCCGGGACACCGCCGGTCCGTATCCGCTCGCGGACCGACGGGTCTCTGACCTCCGATATGTCGCAGTCGAGTCGCAGGTAGCGCTGCCACCTCTCGGCGGCGTCGGTCCAGTCCTGGTCCGTTCCGAACCGCACCGCCGCCGCCTGGTAGACGTGGCGTCGCAGGTACGGCTCCGCGTGGATGGCGGTGACCACGCTCTCCAGGTCGATCGAGACGACGCGGAGCCCCGCCCGCCGTGCGGCGGACGGGGGATCCACATCGCCTGCCCCGTGGTGGCTCTGCTCCGGCGTACCGGCGGTGACCAGCCGCCCGTCGCGCGGGGCGAGGAGTCCGGCGGCGACGGCCTGCTCCACGAGCTTGAGCGCCCGGACCCGCGGAAGGCCCGGATGGCGGTCGGTCGCGAGGGCCGCCAACGCGTCGGGCACCACTCCGTCCGGGAACTCCCCGGCCAGCACCGCGATCTGTCGGACTGCGGCGGAAACCCGCGAATCGTCACCCAATCGTGTGCTCCCCCAGGGAATGTGATCCCCTGCTGCCGTGCCCGCCCGGTACGGTGTCAGCCCGCCGAACTTGCTTGCCGTGTAGGACGTTTCGAGTAGCCAGCATCCTAGTCACAGAGACCGGTCCAGGTGGTGGAACGGTGGATAAGTCAGACTGGTCCGGATGGGTGCCGTGCTCAGAGCGGCAGGATGTACTCCTCCGCCAGCTTGGCCAGGTGGAGCGGGAGCGGCCGGGAGAGCGGGTGGTACTCGTCGTGGAACCGCAGCTGGTGGGCGGCGGCGGCGATCACCGCCGGCAGGTCCGGCTCGACACCGGTGCGCCCGCTCGCCTCCAGGACGGAGGGCGAGAGGCAGCCCAGCACCGTCAGCTCCAGCGCCTGCGGGTTCCAGGCGGTGGCTGCCGGCCCGTGCGGCCAGGCCTGGTCCGGAACCAGCTTGCGCAGGTCGCGTCGGACCGATCCGGCGGTCGGCGGCTTGCCGACGGTGCTGAGGAACACCCGCTGGTCCGCGCCCGCGCCCTGGGGCGCCCACAGCCCGGCGGAGAAGCCCGGGGGTTCCTCCTCGGTCGGGCTGGGCGCGTACCACTGGGGCGTCTCGCCCCGGTTGTTCGCGTCACGCAGCAGCACCACCCGGAGGTTCGGTCCGTGCAGGGCCACCTGGACCGGTGACCGGCCGTGGAAGGCCACCCTGTCCTTCTCCAGCTGGCCGTTGCCCAGTCCCGGCCAGGCGTCGCGCAGGTTGCCGCTGTTCACCAGCAGCAGGGTCGGCCGCTCCCGCACCTGGAACAGCAGGGACCTGATCCGGCGCTCGGTGTCCTCCCGCCGCTCCGCGCTGGTCGGGGCGGTGCGACGGGTGCCCGCGTCGGCACCGGCCGCCGCGAGCCCGAGCAGGAAGTCGCCGTACGGCACCCACTGCTTCAGCTCGTCGTCCCAGCCGCGTACCGGGTGCACCGGGTCCTGGGGGCGGATCCGCAGGGCGACCAGGTGCCGACCGGCCGGGTGGGTCGGCCCGGTGGCGTGCCGCCGGACCTGCCAGAGCGCGACGTACTGGAGGTCGTCCGCCAGCCGCTGGTCCAGCCGCTGCTCCGGCGGGACCACGGCACCGAGGTGGCGCATCCCGTCGGCCACCGCGGAACGGGCCCGGAGCGAGGCGGGGGCTTCCGAGTCCTCCGGGACGACGATGAACTGGCTGACCCGACGGGCTCCGGCGCAGCCGTGGCGGAGCGCCGGCTTGGGGTCGGTCTCGGGGGCCGCCTCGAAGCGGCACGATCCCAGGGTCTCCACGAGGGCCAGCCCCAGCCGGTCCCGGCCGGAGCCGAGGTGGCCGGCCACCTGGTCGGCCCGGTCGCGGATCGCCGTGGACGACGCCTGGGACCGGGACCGGCCGGGTTCCGCGTCGATCACCAGCGCCGCGCCCAGACCGCCGAGCGGGCGCGACCGCACGACCACGCGCAGACCGCCGACCTTCCACTCGTACGCGTCCCGGGCCTCACCGACGCCCGGCAGTCCGAGCCACTCACGCAGTGCGGCGACCAGCTCGTCCCTGGTCTCCTCGGTCTGCCAGAGCACGTCCACCAGCAGCGGCTCGCCGTCCAGGGCGGCGCGTACCGCGGCCCGGCGCGCCTCGACGCGCTGCTGCGCGCGGGCGTCCCTCAGCTGCGGGTCCTTCGCCCGGGCAGTGGGCAGCAGCACGGGGGTGGAGCGCCGGTGCGCCCGCTCCAGGTCGGGCACCCGGCGGAACACCGGTGCCAGGCACGCCTCCACCCAGCCGTCGATCAGCGACCGTTCCAGCGGCATCAGCCCGGCGCCGACCCCGTGCCTGCCCATGGCGGTGCTGTGGACCACACCGGCCGCCACGCCGTTCCGGCCGTCGAGCCAGGCGGCCGGGTCGGTGATCAGCTCGGTCGGCTCCGGGTAGGCACGCAGCACGTCGAGCTCCGGCAGCAGCTCGACCAGGCTGTGCCGACGCCAGGCGGCCCTGCCGAGGCTCCGGCTGAAGGCAAGCGTGTTCACGCTGAGGCGCCGTCGCGGGCCGTGGTCGCCGGGCCACGGCAGGGGCGTGTCGAGCAGCACGGTGGCACCGCGCCCCGGTGGCAGCCAGACCGAGGAGCCCGCCGCCCACCGGCGGATCCCGTACTCGACGTGCACGCGGGGGCCGGAGGCGAACGGCACCGTCTGCAGGGTGACGGTCACCAGCGCCGAGTAGTGCCAGGTGAGCTTCCCGCGGGTGTACTGGCGCGGCGGCCAGCTCACCAGCTCGACGCCCTGGTCACGGGTGACGAGCCGGAAGGACAGGTCGACGCCGCCCAGCCGCAGCGGACGCGCGGTGAGCCTGGCTCCGATCTGCTCGGGCAGCAGGTGGTAGAGCCTGCGGTCGGGCTGGGCGGTACCGCCGCGGGACAGCTGGGTGGTGGTGAGATCGACGGACTCGGACCGCCACCGCGGGCTGTGCTTGTCGATCAGGGCCAGCGCCCGGTCCAACGCGGCGCGGTGGTCGGCCAGGCGTTCGGCGTCGCCGTCGTCGACGGGCGGCAGGGTCATCACCCAGGAGGCCAGCAGCGGGCCGACCAACTCGGCGGGCATCTCCTGCGAGGCGTAGAACCAGGGCAGTCCGCCGCCGCCGACGCCCGGGCCGGTGGCCACCAGGCCCGGGGCCGTCGCCCGGAGCAGCTCGTTCAGCTTCCGGACCGGCAGGCCGACCGGCTGCTCGCGGCGGCGCCAGCGCCGCCGGTAGAGGTCGGTGAACTCCGCGAGCCACTCCTCGGGGAAGTCCATCACCCGGTAGGGCTCGATCCAGGGCCCGGCGTTCGGGTCCGGCTCGTAGGTGGTGGTGCTGATCACGTGGTACATGCGGTGTTCCTCTCGGTTTCGATGGCGCTCAGGCACCGGTCGAGTGCCGACCACATGGGTCGGTACAGCGCCTGGACGATGTGGCGGTCGACCGCCGGGAGGGCGGTGCCCGCGGTGAAGTAGGGCCTGAGCGTGGCGTGGATGCTGTGGAGCAGGCTGGTCTGCGCGGTGTCCGGTTCGTCGGACGGACCACCGGTGGCGAGCCGGGGCGCGAAGGCGGCGTCGACGAAGGCGACCCGGGTGGGGACGGCGCCCCGGACGGAACGGCCGATCACCTGCCAGATGAGCACCAGGAGGTCCCAGGTGACCTGCGACCGGTCCTTGTCACTCAGCCGGCTCCAGGCCAGGCTCCGGGCGAGGACCGCGAACCATTCGGAGCGGGCGAGGTCGCGTACCGTGCGGGCGCCCTGGCCGAGCGTGGTTCCCTGGCGGACCCAGCCCGCGAACTCCCCGCTGTCCATGGCCCGGACGATCCAGTCGTTGATCGCGTGCACGGCGAGACCGAGGTCGTCGGGGCGGGGGTTGGGCCGGGCGAGGAAGTAGACGGACCCGATGGCCGCGTACTGCCGGTCGATGTCGAGGATGTTGTGTCCCCGCTCGACGGCCAGCAGCGGGGCCACCAGGAGCTCGGCCCCGGTCGAGGAGAGCGTCTCGACATCGCCCCGGCGCAGCACCGGTGCGTGGTTCTCGTCCTGCTCCGCCCAGGCACCGGCGTCGGGATCGTCGTCCGGAACCAGGCGCCGGACCCGGCCCCGCCACCGGCTGTTGAGGGTGTGCAGGGCGTCCGCCACCAGCGCGGCCTCCTCGTAGCTCCCGACGAGCAGCAGGATGTGCCGACGGGTCTCCGGCAGGAGCATCAGCTCCTCCTGGAGCCGGCTCGTCCCGTGGTCGTTGCGTCCGAGGACGGTGACCATCCGGCGCAGCACGTCGGGCCGCTGGTCGAGGGGTTCGCCGGAGAGCCGTAGCGCCTCATTGACGGACTCGCACCGGCAGAAGGTCCGGCAGTCGCAGGCCTCGCGGGTGAACTCCAGCCGGAACTCGCTCAGTTCGGCGATCCGGTCCAGTCCCTGGCGGTCCGGCTCGATGATGGCACCGACCGGAACCCGCAGGTGGTAGCGGCTGGAACGGCCGGCCCAGCTGCTGCCCGACATCAGCAGCACGTTGGTGCCGGGGCGGCCGTCCACCGTCGGCAGGTCCGGCATCGCCCGGAGCAGCTCCCGGCCGACCCCGCTGCACCGGAAGAAGCGCAGCTCTCCGCTGCGGACCCCGCCCGGGTCCGGGCCGTCCATCAGGAACTGGAAACCGATGACGTTGCCCATGGGGGCCTCGGGCACCATCGGTCCGTAGTCCAGCGGGCGGCGGTACATCTCGTTGAAACCCAGCTTGAGCGCCGCCGCGACGCGCGGCCACATGGCGTTGACCAGCGCGAGCCGAGGTTCCAGCGCGCTCAGCAGGAGGGTGAACTCGAAGCGGTTCAGCAGCAGTTCCAGCCAGTCCTCCGGCTCCTGCGGCAGCCGCTCCCGGCGCCTGCGCCTGGCCGCGCCGCCACCGCCGCGGGTGCTCCTCGCGGGCTTCTCCGGTCCGCCGTTCGCCTGTCCGCGCAGCCGTTGGTAGCGCTCGCGTCCGGCCTCCGTGGGCTCCAGCAGGGAATGGAGGTCGAACAGGTCGCACAGGGTCGCCTTCAGTCGGCCGCGGGTGTTCTCGCGGTAGGTGGTGTGCAGGAGTTCGCCGAGCAGGCTGGTGAGCCGCGCGCCCTCGGGGCCGGGCGGGCGCCGGTCGCCGAAGGCGTTGTCACGGAAGGCGTCCAGGATCTCGATGAGCCGCTGCCGCCGCTCCCGGTACGGGTCCTCGGCAGGCTCCGCGGCGTCAGCGTCGGGCTCCCCGGGGAGCGGGTAGCGCTCCTCCAGCAACCGGAGCTGGAGGGTCCAGGCACTGAAGTACCCGGTGCGGACCCAGGTACGCAGGTCGACGTCGCGCACCAGCATGGCGACCAGCCGGTCGGCGGCCGTCTGCGTCGTGTTCACGGCGGCGGACCAGTTCTCCACGTCCCGGTTGGACAGCTGGATCTGTCCGGCCCCGGCCAGCTCCCGGAGCCGGTGCTGGTTGACGTCGTAGAGGAAGGAACGGCTGTCGGACTGGTCCGCGATCAGTGGCACAGCTGGGGCGAACATCCGGTCGAGCTGCATCTGGACCCGGTCCGCCTCGTCGACGATGACCAGATCGCTTCTCCGGCAGGCGAGTTCGAGATAGCGGAGCCGCTCGTGGTTCTGCGGGTGCGGCACCGTCGAGTCGATCAGGCTGGCGATGGTGGCGACCCATACGGTCGCCCCGACGAGGGCCCTGGCGCCGTGGTGGCGTGGCAGCCCGACCAGAGGGGACAGGCCAGTTTCTCCTGCCGCCACGCCTCGTCCAGTGGGTCGCGGCGGCGCTGCGGAGCGCGCAGCCGGGAGCACGGGGCCTCGCTGAAGTCGAGTGGGATGTCGTCGAGTTGGCCCTCGTCGTGGAGCAGCGCGTTCACCGCGCACGAGGTGCTGAGGTAGTCGAACCCGGAATCGTCGTGGGCGAGCAGGTTGCGTCGCCCCCGGCCGGTGAGCCGCCGATGGAGCCGTTCGGCGTGCTGCTGCCGATTGGAGGCGCCGATCACCGGAGCAGCCGAGCCGGGTACGTAGGTGTTGTACCGCTGGACCAGCTTGAGCTGCTCGGCCACGTCCCCGACGACCACGGTGACCCGCAGGCCCTGGCGGGCCGCATGGACCGCCAGGATGTCCCGCAGCGTGCTCTTGCCGACCCCGACGATGCCCAGGAGGTGCTGGATCCGGGCCACTTCGAGCCGGTCGGAGGGCTGGAACCGGCCGTCGCGGTCGGTGAACAGGTGGATGGCCGCCAACCGGCCGACCCAGTTCTCGAAGTTCCGCGAGTCCATGAAGGCCACCGTGTCGAGCAGTTCGGCCCGCTCGAAGGCGAGCGGCGCGCCGTTGTTCGTCGGGAGCACGTCCAGGTCGTGGCGTTCCGGGGGTGGCAGCGCGAACTTCGGGAGGGTGACACTGGTCAGCTGCCGACCGGTCGGGAAGGCGTGCCGCCCGGCGCCCGCGACCTCCAGGGGCTGCCCGGCGAAGACCGGGGCGAACTGGAGCAGCCGGTCGTAGGCCTCCCAGCGGTTCGGCGCGACGGACAGCGCGGGGCGGCGGACGGCGGGGCGCTCGGGATCCGTGACGTCGTAGGCCCGTAACTGGCGGTCCAGCCGCTGGTAGTCGTCCAACGCCTCGCGCCAGGCAAGCCGCCGCCCCCAGATCCACATGGTGTACCGGGCAGTGCGGAGCGTCCGCTCCTCCGCCCGGCTGACCGCGCCCCAGGCACGGGCGAACGGATATCCGCTGAAGAGGGGCCACGCCTCGGCGGCCGCCTCGCCGCGCGCGAAGCGCTCCTGGAGGTGCAGCCCGAGTTCGACCTCGCACAGGAACTGTAGCCGTGGCCTGCGCAACTCCGGTGCGGCCATCGATAGTTGATCGATCAGTGGGGCCAGGGACTCGGTACTGCTACGCATGCTCGCTCCTGGTTTTGTCGGCCGACTCATGGGTGACGAACTCGCTGACGGACCACAGCCGCACCTGGGCGCCGCCCGGCAGCGCCCGGTCGAAGGCGCGCCGGTACGTCCGGTCCGCCGCCCCGCGGTCCGGAACGACCACGTCGAGGTGCCCGCCGAACCGCTCGGCCACCTCGGCCGCCCGCAGCGCGGCCGGCACCGGCTGCGCCCGGTCGTACACCAGGTAGGCGCGCGGTGACCGGCCGGGGCCCGGGATCTGGTGCACACCGAGGTCCACCGAGAAGGGGCCGGACCGTGGCCCGAGACGGGACCGGACCTCAAGCTCGGTACGGCCGGGGAGGGCTACGAACAGCCGCAGCGCTCGCGTCAGCGCCAGCGCCTGGCCGGGCTGGTGCGAGACGTCGAGCTTGCGGTCCTCCGAGGCACAGCCGCCCTCGCACCAGGGGCCGTCCGCCGTGTCGGCCTTGGCGAGGAGCCCGCAGCCGGAGCAGCTGTGCACGAGTCCCTCGGCCGGGAAGTGATCCGGCACCGGCTTGTAGAGGTCCTTGACCAGTCGCCAGGCCTGGGCCCGGGACGGTTGCAGCATCTCCGTCGGGTCGAATCGGAGCACGACCGGACGGTGGATCAGGAAGTCGCGGCACTGGGCGAACCTGGGGATGCTGCCGCAGCTGTCGGCGAGCTTCGCCATGAGGGATTCCGCCTCCTGCTCCAGGACGCCGTCCGGACCGAGCGAGGCCAGCTCGGCGCAGGTCCGGGTCGGCTCGATCGCGGTCCGACTGATCAGCCGGGAGCCGTCCGTGAGGAAGCCCGGGGGGACCGGCAGCCACTCCCGCGGCTCCCGTTCGCGACACCAGACCAGCAGCTCCGGTACCCCGCGGGGCACCGCGACCCGGCGGCTGAGCCCGTCCAGGACCACTCGGTCCAGGGCGAGTTGGAGACTCGGCGGGTACGGCAGGCGGAAGCCGGACGACTGGGCGGCGTCTGCCAGGCCGACCACTCCCCGGGCGACCGCGGTGAGCGGGCCGGTGTCCGGCGGCGGGCTCGCGGTCACGGTGCGGCCTCCGCCTCGGGCTGCCGGGCCGAGCACCAGCGGGCGACCTCGCAACCCGCGCATTCCGGGCCCGGAACCGCCTCGAAGGCGTCCTCGGAGTGCCAGGTCGCCACCTGTTCCCGCAGGGCCGCCTCGGCGGCGGCACGGGTGTCGGGCTGGAACGGGTCGAGGATGTGCAGGTCGACGCCGCCGGGCTGTAGTACCTCCAGTTCGACCCGGCCGCCGGCCGACCCGCCGCGGAGGATGCCGGCGCCGATGATCCGCACCGCCAGGGCGAGTTGCGGGTACCAGCCGAAGAGGTCACGACAGCTTCGGTCACTGCCGGACGTCTTCGTCTCCCGCCAGACCGTGATCCCGTCGCGGTCCTGGTAGAGCAGGTCGGGCTCGGCCAGCACGACCAGGTCGGCGGCGGTGTCGTCGAACGCGAGTTTCGGCTCGATCCGCAGCCCTGGATCCGCTCCGACGACGCGCAACGGGCAGACCTCGGCATGGTGGCGCAGCAGCAGCGCACCGAGCCGGCGCTCCTCGACCGGGAGCCGGAAGCCCTCGGGTACCCAGTCGTCCGGGATCTCGACCTGGCACGGGGCGCACGGCCGACGACCGTGCCGAGCCGCCAGGAACGCGTGGATCGCCCGTCCCCGCTCGGCGGCGGCTCCCCGCTCCAGGCTGTCGTCGACCGGGAGCCGCAGACCGCGCAGGTAGCCGCGGGCGGGGCAACTACGGTGCGCCCGGGCCGTGGTCGAGGACCAGGTACGGCGCGGGCGGCTCCGGTCGGCGACGCCGAGCAGGCCGTCGGTCCGCTCCAGGCCCGGGCACACCGGGGCGATGGCGCAGCCGGCGCAGGCCGCGCCGGGCCGGTACTCCCGGGAGCCCAGCAACGCCCGCACAGCCGGGGCGCCGTCGGCGCGGTGGGCGGCGACGGCCTCCGACCGGGTGCCCTCGAAGAGGGTGTCGACCTGAGCGTCGGCGAGCGCGAACTGGACCACCCTGACCCGCTCGACCCGTGGGTCCGACGATCCCTCGGCGGCAACCAGGGCGGCGATGGCGCGCTCCACCGGGGTCCGGGCCCGGAGCCGCTTGACCGGCAGCCGCAGCTCGCGGCGACGCCCGTCGGCGGATTCGAAGCAACGGCCCCAGGCACTGATCCGGTAGTCCAGCGTGCCCGAGCCGTCGGGTGCCGGTCCGCGGTACTGGTAGACCCAGGGCGCGGGGGCGGGGTGGAGCCCGGAGTGGTCCGGGAAGGCTTCGGCGTACATGCGCAGCGCGTGCGAGGTCCACTGCCGCACGCCGTCGTGGACCGGACGCCGCCGCCCGCCGCGCAACGCGCCCCGGCGCCGCTCAAGCACATCGGCCTGATCCATGAACGGCCCGTTCAGGAACGTCTCCAGCGCCTCGGGCTTCCGGCCCGGCTGCCGACGCGGACGGAGCCCGCTGGCCTTGAGCAGGTCGGACACCGGGCAGTGGTACTGCTCCGGGCCGAACATGCCGAGGGTCATCCGGACGCCGGAGGAATCGCCGACCAGCCCGTCCGGCGGCCAACTCCCTGCCATACTGTTCTCACTTTCCATGATCCACCATTTCTCTCCGTGGGGCGGTCATATTGCTTCCTGGCACCTTGCTCGTCGGTCGTAAGGGCACGTACCGGATGGTCCGGGAGCTCGACAAAGGGGGAATGGGCGAGATCTACTTCGGCCGCGACCTGAACCTCGGGAAAGAGGTGGCAATCAAGCTGCAGACCGCTCGGACATTTGAGTCCTCCACCGAGTACGGCGAGTATGGCGAAGGCATTTCCCGGGAGTTCCATCTCATGCGGGAAATCCTGGATGTCCGCGGGATCCCCCAGGTGATCGACGAGGGGGAAAACGGGCGGAGCGGTCGCCGATTCCTGGTCATGGAGCTGGTCGACGGCGTCACCGCCGCGCGCTGGATCGAGGACCACATGCCGGTCCCGCGGGAGGCGGCGGTATCCGTTGTCGGTCAGCTCTGTGAGATTCTCGGTCAGCTGCACGAAAGGCATTACGTCCACTGCGATGTCACGCCGAAGAACGTGATGATCCAGTCCGACGGCCGTGTGCGGCTGCTGGACGTGGGGATCTCCGTGCCGGTCGGCGAGCAGCACGAGTGGCCGTGCGGAAGCCCGGGCTACGCCCCGCCGGAACAGCACCGGGGCTCGCGGCTCACCCCCCAGGTCGACGTCTTCGCGCTCGGCGCGCTGCTGTTCCAGATGCTGGCGGGTCAACTGCCCTACGCCGGTGTGGAGTACCCGTTCGACGGAACCGAGCAGCCGTTCCCGGGCGGCCTGCGGGCGGTGATCCGCGAGGACCTGCTGAGCCTGGGACTGTCGATGGTCTCGCTCGCCCCGCGGCAACGCCCGAGGGCGGACGAGCTGCTTGGATACCTGCGGCCGATGCTGCCCCCATTCCGGTCGGCCACGCCCCCGAACGCGACGCGACCCGATCCGGCCGCCTACTACCGTCGCGGACTGTGGCGATCCTGAGCCGTCCGCCGGGGGCCGGCCCGCTGCCCCTCACAGCTGGCTCCGCAGCCGCCGCACGGCGGCGTCGGGATCGGCCTCGCCGAGCCCGGCCAGCAACGACCGGGCCTGACCGAGCGCCTCGGCCGCCATCAGCGGCCGGTCGGCGAGCAGCAGCGCGTCGGCCAGCCAGAGCAGCGTCCTGGCCTGCCGGCTCGGATAGCCGAACGACCGGTACAGCCGCAGGGCGCGGGCGAGCGAGGCGATGGCGCGCCTGGTGTCGCCAAGGGCCAACTCGGTCCGGCCGAGGCCGAACCACGCGCACGCCTGACCGTTGAGGTCGTCGGTGTCCGTCAGCAGGCCCAGCGCCCGTCGGCAGTACTCCTGGGCGAGGTCGAACCGGCGCAGGTCGTAGTGGGCGACACCGATGCCGTTCAGCGCCCCTCCCTGACCGAGGACGTCGCCCAGTTCCTGGAACGCGGCCAGCGCGGCGGTGTGGTGCGTGAGCGCCTCGCCCGGCGCGCCGGTCTCGCGGAGCATGACCCCGAGCGCGCTGTTGCCGAGCGCGGCCCCGCGCACGTCCCCGCTCTCCTCGCTCAGCCGGACCGCGCTGCGCATCTCACGGGTCGCCGGGGCGAGCTCCCCGAGGCCGCGATGGGTGCCGCCGATCATCCGGTGCACCATGGCGACGTCCGCCGGCGCCGCCACCCGCCGGGCCGCTTCGAGCGCGGTGGGCAGATGGCGGAGCGCGTCGAGGTAACGGCCGGAGCGCCACTGGAAGGCGACCAGCACCATGGGCAGGAGCCAGGTGTGGCGGTCGAGCCCGTGTGCCTCGGCGGTACCGATCACGGCCGTCAGCGTCGAGTACTCCGCCTCGAACCAGGCCGTGGCATCGGCCACGGTCCGAGGTATGTCGATACGGATCCCCATCGACACTATCGGCAGGTTGCGGTCCGGATCGAGCAGACGGTCGCAGGCCGACGCGTTCTGCAGCAGGAACTCCAGGATCCGTTCGGCCACCCCGACCCGTTCGGCCTCGCCCTGCCGCGCCGCCAACTCCCCGGCGTACACCCGGAGCAGGTCGTGCAGTTCGAAACGGGCGTCGGCGGTCTCCTCCAGCAGGTGGGTGCGCTGGAGTTCGTCGTTGGCGAGCGAGACCTCGTTCGGGTCGTCCGGCCAGAGGGCGCGAAGAGCGGACCAGCTGATCGAGGGGCCCGGGTGGACCGCCAGCTGCCAGAACAACCGCTTCGCCGACGCGGGAAGGAGATTGTGCGACACCTCGAACGACAGCCGCACACTCTGGTCGTCGGAGCCCAGGTCGAGCTGACGCAGTCGGGTGCTCGCGGCGCGCAGGCCGCGGCTGATGTCCCCGACCGACCCGGGGCCGTGCGCGATGACCCGCGCGGCGATGATGCGCAGTGCCAACGGGACTCCCGCGCAGTGCTCGACCAGCTCGTCGAGGAAGGGCGAGGCCAGGCCGGTCCGCTGCTCGCCGAGCTCCGCCCGCAGCAGCTCCAGCGAGGCGGTCCGGTGCAGCGGCGCCAGGTCGATCATGTCGGCGCCCTCCTTGATCGCCAGACCGTGCAGCCGGCGGCGGCTGGTGATGATCGCGGCGCTGCGCCCCAGGCCCGGGAGCAGGTTCCGGACGTGCTGCTCATTGCGGGCGTTGTCGAGAACCAGCAGCACGGCCCGGTCCGCGAGCGCGGTCCGGTAGGCGGCGAGCATGCCGTCCCGGGTCGGGGTGTCCGGTGCCACCCCGAGGTCGTTCAGGAACCTGACGAGCAGGTGCTCGTACCGCTCCGGCTCCTGCGCGTTGTAGCCGCGCAGGTCGGCGTACAGCGTGCCGTCGGGAAAGTACTGCTCCACCGTGTGGCCCGCGCTGACCGCGAACATCGTCTTGCCGACACCGGGCATGCCGGAGATCGAGGCGATCTTGGCCCGGGCCGCGGTCCTGCCGAGCAGGGTGCTGCCGAGGCGCTCGATCTCGTCGCTCCGGCCGACCAGGACGGGTGGATGGGGAGGCAGTTGGCGAGGCACCGAACGGGGCGGCGAGGGCGGCAGCCCGGGCGTCGCGGGCGTCGTCGCCCGCGCGAGCAGCAGGTGCACCGTGGATCGGCGGAACCGCTGCTCCCAGTCCCGCAGGAGCGGCTCGATCTCGTCCGGGCGCCCCAGGGCCGTCAGTATCCGGACCCTGAGTTCGAGCAGCGGCTCACTGTCCGGCCACTGCGCCTGCGCGTCCTCCACCCGACGGTACGCGGCGTCGAGCCGTCCGCACTCCAGCTCGGCGCGGACACAGTCCACGGTCGCCTCCCGGAGCTGGGCCAGGAGGCGTTCCCGCCGTCTGGCGAACTCAGCGCCGGGCAGCCCGTGCAGCGGTTCCCCCCGCTGCTCCGCGAGCGCCGCCCGGATCGCGGACAGCCCGGCAGCCGGGTCCTTCGCGTCGGCGGCGGTGCGCCAGTACGTGAGAAATCGTAGGTAGTCGACCCGAGCGGGGTCGATCTTGAGCCGGCAGAATCCGGTACGGTTCACCAGCGTGATATCCGGGACTTCGAGCCGCAGCTTGCGTGAATACTGCCTGATTCGAATGGTGTTCGATTCACGGTCCGGCCAGACGCACGCGTTGATCTCCGCGTGCGCCGCGGTTAAATCGGGTGCCAGTAGTAGGACGGCCAGGAACTGCAGGGTTCTCGGCTGAATCTCCACCATGTCCTCACCCTGACGGACCTCCACCCGCCCCAGGATACGGATCTCCATCACGTCGCCCCCTTTCGCGACCCCTCGCGACCGGCCGATTCGGCCGCCCTGGGAAAGCATGGCACGGTCCGTGCGGGGGCGATTAACGTTCGGTTAACAGCAGTGCGTTGGCAGCTCCCTGACGTTCTGCCACGCTGCTCTCACCATCCTCGGACAGACCGAGATATCCGGGGGTCAGGTGACCTGGAGGCAGAAAAATGATCAAGAAGGATGTCCTGGTTCCGACGCGGCCGGAGTTCGTCCGGCCGGACGGCGACTACCGGTCGGTGGACCGCCGGTCGTCCAAGTCGACCGTGCCGCCCCGCCGCCGGCGACGGCCCGGCCCGGTGCCGCCGCCGTGCCCGAAGCCGTCGGACGCGGCGCGACCGGCCCGGCTCCGACAGCCGGGCTTCCCCTCGGCCCACCGGGCCTTCGAGCCGCGACTGTTCGTCGACCTCGGCTAGCCCGGCGTCGCGTGATCCGGGGTGCCTGGCGTCCGCTTCGCCGCGGACGCCAGGCACCCCGGGTGGCAGTTGTTGCCCGACTGATCCGTTTCTGTGCAGTGGAGCCCGGGGAGTCGCCGTGGCCTCGCGTGGGTCACGGCGGAGATTGGAGTGCTTGCCATGTCGGACATCTTCGACGAGATCGAGCGGGGCGTGCGAAAGGCGTTCGGTGCCGATCCGGTCTGCGTGCATGTGGGGAACGTCATGGAGTGTGAGATCAAACGCCATCCCGTCTATCCACGACTCCGGGCCGAGGCGATCCGCGCGGGGGTCCGCTCGGCTCCGAGTTCACGGCTCTGGGAGTCCCTGATCGCGATGGGCAGGCTGTCCGACCTGGACGGTGACGACACCTGGCGGATGGCCGTCCTCGACTGCATCGTCCCCGCCTTCCGCGGGGTGTCGACCAGGATCGCCCGTGACTTCCGGGTCGAGCGGGAGGAAATCCGGTCGGACATGGTGGCGACCGCACTGGAGGTCTGGGCGGCCACCGCTCAGGGGGTTCCACCGCGGCACGTCAGGGACCGGATGGTGAAGGCGGCGTTCGAGGTCGCCTTCCAGCGGGGGAGGAGCCGGATCCCGGAGTACTCGACGGATGACATCGAGGTGTTCTCCGAGCCGGAGACCACCGCCCGCGGCTCCGGGCTGAGGGCGTCGTCGATCATCGACATCAACAGCATCCGTGATGCGCACGTCGCCGAACAGATCCGGGGCGAGCGGCTCGGGGCGCTGTTCCAGAGGCTGGGCATCATCGAATTCGTCCGCGGCTTCCACGACGACCTCCGCACCGGCCGCCGCGCGGGAACGGTCAGCCGGACGGTGGCGATGTCCGGGGCCCGGTCGCTGATCTCCAGCCCGGGGCTCTACTACTACGCCTCGGACCTCTATCCCTCGTTCATCGGGCTGCGGGACGCCGCCGGCGTGATGGGAATCTCCGAGACCGCCGCGCACCGCCTGGTCAGGGCGGGGGAGTTCCCGTTCCCCGTGGCGAGGGCGGGACGGAGCTACAAGGTCTCCGTCAGGGCCCTCATGCTGTTCAAGGACATTCCGGACGCCGTCGTCCACGTCGACGACATCGAGAGCGGCGCCCTCCATGTGAGCCGTGCGGCACGGTACTGATCCGCCTCACGGTCTCCCGGTCGCCACCACCGGCGCCCGCTGACGGCCCTGCGCGTTATACGGCCCCGGCCAGTGATTCCAGGGACGTCTGCCAGAGCCGGTCGGCGGCGGCCGGGTCCA
This sequence comes from Streptacidiphilus sp. P02-A3a, assembly GCF_014084105.1. GTDB lineage: Bacteria > Actinomycetota > Actinomycetes > Streptomycetales > Streptomycetaceae > Streptacidiphilus. The sequence goes on from NZ_CP048289.1 coordinate 2,171,681, forward strand.
ACGCGTGGGCCGCCACTCCGCCGGGCGTGCCGTCCACGTGGGCGTGGGCCTGGTTGCAGTCCTCGAAGTACCGGCCGCCCATGCCGTCGAGCCGCGGCCAGGTCGCCGCGAGCACGGAGGTGGCGGCGCCCTGCTCGGGGGTCTTGAACACGTAGCCGCCGGTGGCGATCGTGGCGTTGAGGGCCTCCTGGTCCATGTGCCGCGTCAGATTCGACAGGATCGCCCCCGGGTGAACCGCGTTGACGGTGATGCCGTGGTCGGCCCAGCGACGCTGGGCCCCGACCGCGAAGAGCGCGGTGGCCGTCTTGGACTGGGCGTAGGCGGTACCGGGATCGTAGGCCCGCCGCCGGAAGTGGATGTCGTCGAAGTCCACCGGGGCCTGCAGGTGGGCGACGGAGCTGAGCGACACCACGCGAGCGCGACCTGCCGCCGCCAGCGCCGGGTGCAGCCCGGTGGCGAGCGCGAAGTGGCCCAGGTGGTTGGTCGCGAACTGTAGCTCCCAGCCCTCGGGCGTGCGCTGTTCGGGTGTCCGCATCACCCCGGCGTTGTTGACCAGGAGGTGCAGCGGCCCCTCCCACGCGGCGACGAAGGCGCGGACCGACCGCTGGTCGGCCAGGTCGAGCGGCGCGACCAGGACCCGCTCGCTGCCGGTGCTCGACCGGAGGTCCTCGGCGCTCCGCCGACCGGCCTCCGGATCCCGCACCGCCAAGGTCACCTCGGCGCCGGCCGCGGCCAGTGCCCGGGCGGTCTCGATGCCGATGCCCGACGAGCCACCGGTGACGACGGCCCGCCGACCGGTCAGATCGACGCCGGCCACCACCTCGGCGGCGGTCGACCGCTCGTCGAACGGTGTGGTGACGCGCATGGGTGCACTGGGTTCACTCATCGGACTGCCCTTCGGTCAGGCCCCGGGTGGGGCACGCGGGGCCGCCCGGCGGACGGCCCACTACCAGCGAACCACTGTCAGCCGGCCCTGCGGCGGGGTAGAGGGTGCTGCTTCGACCGGGGGTCCGGCAGTACCTCCCACACGCCGTGCCCAGGGCCCGGAGCGGTCCTAACCTGGGGAGCATGAGTGAGCCTTCCACCGATCCGGGCGGCAACGCCGAGCTGCGGGAGTTCCTGCGCTCGCGCCGGGCCCGGATCACCCCCGAGGACGCCGGACTGCCCCCGCGGTCGGGCACCCGGCGGGTGCCCGGGCTGCGCCGTGAGGAGGTCGCCCAGCTGGCCGGGGTCAGCGTGGACTACTACGTGCGTCTGGAGCGCGGCCGCGGCACGAACGTCTCCGAGGGCGTGCTGGACGCGGTCGCCCGGGCCCTGTGCCTCAACGACACCGAGCGCGGCCACCTGTTCGCCCTGGCCAGGCCCACCCGTACCCGCCGTCGGCCGATGCCCGCGCAGCGGGTCAGGCCCGGCCTGTACCGCATCTTGGACACCCTGACCGGCAATCCGGCCCTGGTCCTGGGGCACCGCTCGGACGTGCTGGCGAGCAACCGGCTGGCCCGGGCCCTGTACACCGACTTCGAGGCGCTGCCGCAGCGCGAGCGCAATATGGCCCGCTTCGTGTTCCTCGACCCGGCCGCCCGTGAGCTGTACGTCGACTGGGAGCGGTCCGCGCGCGGCACCGTCGCCTCGTTGCACCTCTACGCGGGGGCGCACCCGGACGACCCCCGGCTTGCCGAATTGGTGGGCGAACTGTCGCTGCGCGACGGCGACTTCCGGCGCTGGTGGGCCGACCACGACGTGCTGCGGCGCAGCCACGGCAGCAAGCGGTACCGCCATCCGCTGGTCGGCGAGCTCACCCTCGACTACGAGGCCCTCAACCCCACCGGTGACCCCGAGCAGACCCTCGGTCTGCACACCGCCGAACCAGGGTCACCATCGGAGGACGCGCTACGGCTGCTGGCCGCCTGGAGCAGCCCTCCGGCCACCGCGCCACTGCCGGACCACGCGCCCGGCGAGGGCTGACCAGCGGTCGACCGCAGCGGCGGCCACTGCCGCCGCCACTACCGCCGCCACTGCCGGTAGGCGGCCTTCGGCGAGGCCCGGAACCCGATGACGTGGCGGAGGGTCCACGTGGGGCAGGTGCGTTCGGGGGGCAGATGGACCGCCCGAGGTGCGCGGGCACTGCCGCGTCAGTACGCCGCCTGGTTCCGGATGACGATGAGGCCGACGATCCGGCCGTCACGGACGGTGAAGTAGTTCGTCATGATCAGCTCGTCGGGCAGGTTCGTCTTGTCGTACTGGCCGTCGTAGCGCGCACGCACGATCGTGTCGCCGTAGTGGTCGACGACCTCGGTCACCTCCAGGGTCACCTTGTCCCCGACCATCTCCTTGGTGACCCAGCGGCGGATCGCCGCAGCGCCCCAGAACTCCCGTCGCGCGTCGTTGACCAGGGCGTCCTCGGCGAAGGTGGCGACGATCGCGTCCACGTCGAAGGCGTTGACGGCACGGATGTGCTCCGCGAGCACCGGACTGAGCGCGGTACTGGTATCGGTCATGGCACTTCTCCTCATCGAGCTTCCCGGACCACCGATCCGGCGGCCTCATGTCAAAGCTCGGCGCTCCGGCCAGGGGAGGGTCAACACCACCGTGGCGCGTTGACCCTCCCGCACGGGGAGGGTTGACACTGGGACCATGAAAGAAGGTCTTACTGTCGGGGACTTCTCCCGGGTCACGCACCTGAGCGTCAAGACGCTGCGGCACTACCACCAGGTGGGCCTGCTGGAGCCCGCCACGGTGGACCCGGGCAACGGCTACCGCTACTACGCGCCCGACCAGATCCCCTCCGCCCAGGTCATCCGTCGGCTACGGGACCTGGAGATGCCGGTCGCCGAGGTCAAGGCCGTCCTGAACGCCCCCGACACCGCCGCGCGCAACGCCCTGATCACCACCCACTTGAACCGGCTTGAGACCGAACTCGCCCAGACCCGCGCCGCCGTCGACTCCCTGCGCAACCTGCTGCAACGCCCGGCGGCGGCCAGGTCCATCGAGCACCGCACCGTGCCCGCGACCCCAGCCGTCGGCATCCGGCAGATCGTGGACCGCGACGACATCCTCGCCTGGTGGCACGGCGCCCTGGGCGAACTGCACGCCACCGTCCACGCCCAGCAGTTGCACCGGGCCGGGCCGAGCGGCGGCCTGTACGACAGCGAGCTGTTCCAGCACGACCGAGGGGAGGCCGTCGTGTTCATCCCCGTCGACGGCGGTGTGCGCGCGATCGGCCGGGTGGAGCCCTTCCTGGTGCCCGGCGCGGAACTCGCGGTCATCACCCACCACGGCCCCCTGGCCGATGTGGACCTCGCCTACGCCGAACTCGGCTCCTACGCCACCACCCACGAAATCAGCGTCTCCGGCCCGCTGCGCGAGACCTACCTGCGCGACGCCCACGACACACCGGACGAGACCCGCTGGGAAACCGAGATCGGCTGGCCCGTCTTCCGCGCCGACAACCACCCCGCGCACCCGGCGTGATCCCGCCCGCCACACCGATCAGCCCCCGGTACTGCCTCGCACGGTGGACTCGGACGCCTCATCCGCGGGACCGATCGACTCGGTGCGCGACCGGGTGGGCAAGCGTGGCGTGTCGCCATACGTCGAGGCGGCGGTGCGGCGCCAGATCGAGCGTGACAACCTTCAGGCGATGATCCGGGCCAACGAGGAGATCCACGGTGCGCTCACGCCGGAGGAGATTCAGGCCGCCCGCGAGGAGATCTACGGCGCGGCGCCGCGCGGCGAGGTCGCGTGAGCGGGACCTGGGTCCTCGACAGCGAGGCCCTTTCGCTCTACCTGCGAGCGGATCGGAAGATGACAGCACGCCTGCCCGCCCGACGGTAGCCGAGGAGGCGTTCGGCCTGGGCGCGCACAACGCGTTGGCTCGGGCACTGGGTGATCTCGCCGTCAGCCATGGCACTTGAGCTTGATCAGCAGGGTGTCGTCCGGAAGCGACAGCAGGTAGTCGGCGATGTCACGCTGGTACCTCAGGCCGTCCACCAGGTGGGGGCAGGTGTCTTCGGACTCGCAGGTCGCGTGCAACGGCCGCCAGCCGTCCTCGATCCACCAGCCGTCCAGCGTCAGCACGTCGCCCTGCCGGGCGACCTGCTGCGACAACTGCGCCAGCCCCATGGCTCCCTGGGCGAACGCGTCGAACAGGAAGGGCTGACGGTCCAGGCACACCAGTGGCCCGTGGGCCGGAGACGAACTGATGGGATGAGCGAGGAACGCCCGCAGTAGTGGCTGCGATCGGAAATCGGCGTCCATCGATGCGACCGAGTAGTTCTGTGGATCGGCCTTGCGGCGAGCCCGGAGCGCCGACCATGGCACCATCGGTGGATGCTCGGCGGCAAGGGCGTGCCACACCTCCCACGCCTCATCGAGCCGGGCTCTGGCGGACGTCACCTGCGCGGACTGCGCACGCAGGCCGGAGACGTCCAACAGTTCCCGAGGCCCGCCGACACAGGTCCCCGGCAGGCTGGGGAGCGCTGTGCCGTCACGGTGGCTTTGGTCGTGGACCAGGCGCGGATCATCTTCGCATCCGGGTAGGACCGAGAAGCCAACACCGTCACTGCCACCCCTGATCGCCCACCCGTCCCACATGCCCCGCCAACCGTAGCCACCGAGCAGCTGGAACGGTGCCAGAGCCTCCCCGAGAGCCGCGGGGAGATCGCCTCGTGCCCCCGCCGGAAGACAAACCGTCACCTGGATCCCAGCCAAGTCCACCCCTGCCTTGCCTTGCTCGCTCCTGGGCCGGACGGCCGAGCGCACAACGTACCGGACCAACCCAGCCGGAGCGGCGGAATTGGTCTTGCCCACTGCGCCGAAATAAGCGCGGCTGGTCGAAGAGATGGGAGCATCTGTGCCGTGGGAGCCTTCAGGGGTTTCTACCGGTCGTCGACGGTCAGCGGCGCGCTGGTGGCGATGAAGTAGCGGGCTGGGCAGGGCTGTTGGACCTTCGCGAGCTCGACCTTGATCAGATGGTTGAGGACATCGGCGGAGATGGCGCGGGGCCAGTCCTTGCACTCGCCGACGGTTGTGGTCCCGTCTGCGGCCGCGTGTCGCAGGTCGATTCCTTGGTCCCTGCCACGGGGGAGGATTTCCAACCGGCACCCGAGGAGATCGCTGAACGGATCCTGGCAGACCGTCTCGAAGTCGAGGTCGGTCAGTCGTCCCAAGACGAAGGAGCCTATCTCCAGGTCAAACTTTGCCGAGGTCGATCTCTACGGTGAACGGAGCGATGGTCCTGACCATGCCGGTGAACACCTCTGCATCGCGGTAGGACCGGCTCGCGGGGTCGAGGACGTAGGTGTAGATGATCGGAATGCCGGTAGCGGCCTGCTCGACTCTCCAGTAGAAGGCGATGCCGGCGCCGGCATACTGATCCACCTTCACGATGCGGTCGGTGGTCTCCGAACCTGGTGACACGACCTCGACGACAAGGAGAACGTGTTCCGGACGGGTGGGCGTGAGGTCGATGGTCTCGGCTCGGTAGACCACGACATCGGGCCTCCGGTTGGTGAGCGGTACGTCCTGCAACCGGACGTCGAAGTCCGTATCGGCGTTCCAGTCCGGGCCGGCAGCCGCGTCCAGGGCGTTCGCCAGGATCCGGGCCAGACGGTTGTGCCGCTTGTACGCGCTGGGACTCACGACCACCATCCCGTCCACGATCTCGATACCCGCGCACTGCTCCGCGGACCAGGAGCCGTACTCGTCCGCGGTGATCTGGTTGTGCATCCACGCGGGAGCGACCATCTCGGCGGTCATCGGCGTACCTCCTTGAGCCTGCTCGATGGGCCTGGCTCCGTCGGGCCCAGCGTACAGTTCCCCGACTCCGGTCGAACGGTGGCCATGGGGGAGAAGCGTTCGCGGAGGCGGCGCGGCGGGGGAGCCTGCGCCGTGAGGCGTGGGCTGTGTGGGGTGCCGCTGGTGTGACCCTTTGGCGCACAAGTAGGCCCATGGGGGTGTCCTGGGCCAGTACGCACAGTGAGCGCCCGCTGCGCGATCGCCTGGGTGGGGCGTCCGCGCCCGAGTTCGATCTCGGGTCACGCCGGATGCACACGGCGGGCGTCTGACTGCTGTCGGGATGCCAAAGACGGCGTCGCCGCAGCACGAAAACTCCGTGGCCTGCGGCGACGCCGTTGTGCTAGCTATGAATGAGCCCAGCTCAGAGGCCCTTTAGATGTCGAAGTACAGCTCGAACTCGTGCGGGTGGGGGCGGAGGGCGATGGGGGCGACCTCGGCGGTGCGCTTGTAGTCGATCCAGGTCTCGATCAGGTCCGGGGTGAAGACGCCGCCGGCCAGGAGGTAGTCGTGGTCGGCTTCGAGGGCCTCCAGGACGGCCGGGAGGGTGGCCGGGACCTGGGGGACCGCCGAGTGCTCATCGGGGGCCAGCTCGTAGAGGTCCTTGTCGACCGGCTCCAGCGGCTCGATCTTGTTCTTGACGCCGTCGAGCCCGGCCAGCAGCATCGCCGAGAAGGCGAGGTACGGGTTGGAGGAGGGGTCGGGCGCGCGGAACTCGATGCGCTTGGCCTTGGGGTTCGCGCCGGTGATCGGGATGCGGATCGCGGCGGAGCGGTTGCGCTGCGAGTACACCAGGTTGACCGGGGCCTCGAAGCCGGGGACCAGGCGGTGGTAGGAGTTCACCGTCGGGTTGGTGAAGGCCAGCAGCGAGGGGGCGTGCTTCAGCAGGCCGCCGATGTAGTAGCGGGCCATGTCCGACAGTCCGGCGTAGCCCTGCTCGTCGTAGAAGAGCGGGGTGCCCTCGCGCCACAGCGACTGGTGGCAGTGCATGCCGGAGCCGTTGTCGCCGAAGATCGGCTTGGGCATGAAGGTCGCGGTCTTGCCGTTGCGCCAGGCGACGTTCTTGATGATGTACTTGAACAGCATCAGGTCGTCGGCCGCCGCGAGCAGCGTGTTGAACTTGTAGTTGATCTCGGCCTGTCCGGCGGTGCCGACCTCGTGGTGCTGCCGCTCGACCTGAAGGCCGTTCTTGGCGAGCTCCAGCGACATCTCGGCGCGCAGGTCGGCGAAGTGGTCCACCGGCGGGGCCGGGAAGTAGCCGCCCTTGTAGCGGACCTTGTAGCCGCGGTTGCCGCCCTCCTCGACGCGACCGGTGTTCCAGGCGCCCGCCTCGGAGTCGATCTCGTAGAAGGACTTGTTCTGCTTGGTCTCGAAGCGCACGTCGTCGAAGACGTAGAACTCCGCCTCGGGGCCGAAGTAGGCGGTGTCGGCGATGCCGGAGGAGGCGAGGTAGGCCTCGGCCTTCTTGGCCACGTTGCGCGGGTCGCGGCTGTACTGCTCGCCGGTGATCGGGTCGTGGATGAAGAAGTTGATGTTGAGGGTGGAGTCCTTGCGGAAGCCGTCGACGCGTGCGGTGCTCAGGTCCGGGACGAGGGCCATGTCGGACTCGTGGATGGCCTGGAAGCCCCGGATCGAGGAACCGTCGAACATCAGGGTCTCGGTGGGGTCGAAGCTCTCCGCCGGAACGGTGAAGTGCTGCATGACGCCCGGCAGGTCACAGAACCTGACATCGACGAACTTGACGTCGTTGTCCCGAATGTAGCCGGACACTTCGTCGGCGTTGTTGAACATCCATCCTCCTCGACCCGGCAAACGCCAGGATTGCGGGTGCGGAGCCGTCAGTCCCGCCAACGGCACCGTGCTGGCCACCATAGGAACCAGCCGTTTCCCTCCCGTGACTCTAATGTTTCGCGCTTGTTAAGCGCAGCAGGTCAACGGGTAGGAAACCCTTGCGGTTCCTGGCCTCCGGGGGTGTGGCGATTCAGGGCGGGGTTCACTCCCCGGAGGGTGGTCTATACCTCTTTCCCGCTTCGGTCGGGCCTACACCCGTCGCTCGGGTCCCGGTGTCCCCGGCGGCCCCGCCGGGTCGCCGCCGACCACGCCGAGGGCGGTGGCGGGGGACACCCCGGGGGCGGATCGGGGCGGCCCGGAGAGCTAGTGTGAGTCCGTGGACGACAGCAGAAAAATCATCGGGTCGTGGATCGAGGGTCCCGGGACCGGTACTGAGCAGTACGGCGGCGAGTTCGGCTACCGGGGCCGCCGACTGGGCCTGCCCGAGGAGGGGCCGGGGGCGATCGCCTCGACCGGCCGTCGGCTGGCGGCGGTCCTCATCGACTGGTGGCTGTGCGCGCTGATCGCGTACGAGCTGATCGCGCGCCACGACTCGGCGCTGGCCAGCTACTGGGCCATGTTCATCTTCTTCGTGCTGAGCGTGTGCACCCTCGGCACGGTCGGCCGGACCCCGGGCAAGCGCCTGGTGGGCCTGCGGGTGGTCCGGCTGGACGGCGGTCGCCCGAGCGTGGCCCAGGTCGCCCTGCGCAGCCTGCTGCTGCTGCTCGCGATCCCGGCGCTGGTCTGGGACCGGGACGGACGCGGACTGCACGACAAGGCCGTGGCCACGGTCGAGATCCGCACCTGAGCCGCAGGGACCTGAGCCGCAGGGACCTGAGCCGCAGGCGCGGGTGGGGCGGATGTTGGGCGGCCCCGGTCGCGGGCCTCGGGGGAGGCGGCGCGGCCGGGGCCGTTGAGTCGATGGGGGAGGACGACCCCGAGGTCAGCGCCCCTTGGGCATCCGCGCGCCCTTGGGCAGCGGCCCCTTCGGGATCGGCGCGTTGCTCATCATGTCGCCCATGGCCCGCAGCCGGTCGTTGATCTGGGTGACCTGGGCGGCCGGGATGGTCCGGGGCATCTTGGTGAGGTGCATGTGCAGCTTCTTCAGCGGCACCTGGCCCTCGCCGTCCCCGACGATGATGTCGATGACCGGGACGTTGCCGATCATCCGGTTCATCTTGCGCTTCTCCTCGGCCAGCATCGGGCGCAGCCGGTTCACGTTGCCCTCGGCGACCAGCACGATGCCGGGACGGCCGACGGCGCGGTGGATCGCGTCCTGCTGGCGGGTCGCCGCGACCACGGGGGTGATCACCCAGCCGCGCTTGATGTTGTTGAGGACGGCGGCGGCGGCCCCGGGCTGCCCCTCCATCTGGCCGAAAGCGGCCCGCTCGGCCCTGCGGCCGAAAATGATGACCGCCCCCAGCACGCCGAGCACGAAGCCCAGGATGCCCAGGTAGATCGGATGCCCGAGCACGAAGCCGATCACGAGGAGCACCGCGAAGGTGCCGATCCCGATACCGGCGGTGATGAGACCGATCTTCGGGTCGACCCGCTTGGTCATGGTGTACGCCAGACGGATCTGCTTGAGCCGTCCGGGGTTTTCGTCGGTGGTTGCCTGCCTCGCCATGAACCTCATGGTACGTGGCCGCCACCCCGCTTGCTCAAGCCCGGGTACCCGCATCTGTCTCGGGTCGGTCTCGTCTTGATCTCAGGGGGCGGTGCGGACCAGGATCCGTTCGCTCTCCTGCCGGTCCAGCGCGTGCCGGCGGTTCTCGCAGACAGCGTCCCAGGCGTTCCGGCGCGCCGTCCGCTGGCCGCCGCTGAGCAGCACCGACTCGGCCCGGCGCAGGGCGCCGGTGAGCAGCGAACGGTTGATGATGTCCGAGAACTGCGGCTGCATGGTGAACCACTCCCCTTGTGGTCGTGCTGCGGGCGGTGGCGCCGCGCTCCCCGGAGGGGACACCTCCCGCGCGGCCGCCACTCCATCGTCACCACATTGTGTTACCGCGTAGTGACCCATGGGTCAAACGCAGATGAAACATCCGTCCGTGTCGTCGAGCACACTTTCGCCACCGGGTGGCGTCACACCGCCGCGCCGCGCCGTTCCAGCGCCTGCCGGTAGAGCCGTCCGGCCCGGTACGACGAACGGACGAGCGGACCGGACATGACGCCCGCGAAGCCGATCTCCTCGGCCTCCTGCTGTAGCTCGACGAACTCCTGCGGCTTCACCCAGCGCTCCACCGGGTGGTGCCGGGGGGAGGGACGCAGGTACTGGGTGATGGTGATCAGCTCGCACCCGGCCTGGTGCAGGTCCCGCAGCGCCTCGCTGACCTCCTCCCGGGTCTCGCCCATGCCCAGGATCAGGTTGGACTTGGTGACCAGGCCCACCGCCCGGGCCTCGGTGACCACCGACAGCGAGCGCTCGTACCGGAAGCCGGGACGGATCCGCTTGAAGATCCGGGGCACCGTCTCCACGTTGTGCGCCAGCACCTGCGGGCGGGACGAGAAGACCTCGGCCAGCTGCTCGGGCACCGCGTTGAAGTCCGGGATCAGCAGCTCCACGCCGGTCCGGCCGCTCTCCCGGTCGGCGGTCACCGCGTGGATCTGGCGGACCGTCTCCGCGTACAGCCAGGCACCGCCGTCCTCCAGGTCGTCGCGGGCGACGCCGGTGATGGTGGCGTAGTTCAGGTCCATGGTGAGCACGGACTCGGCGACCCGGCGCGGCTCGTCGCGGTCGAACTCGGCGGGCTTGCCGGTGTCGATCTGGCAGAAGTCACAGCGCCGGGTGCACTGGTCGCCGCCGATGAGGAAGGTCGCCTCGCGGTCCTCCCAGCACTCGAAGATGTTGGGGCAGCCTGCCTCCTGGCACACCGTGTGCAGGCCCTCGCGCTTCACCAGCGACTGGAGCTCGGTGTACTCGGGGCCCATCTTCGCCCGGGTTTTGATCCACTCCGGCTTGCGCTCGATGGGGGTCTCGCTGTTGCGGACCTCCAGACGCAGCATCTTCCGGCCGTCGGGTGCGACAGCGGACACGTAGCGGCTCCCTCAATGTTGGTGCAGTCCAGTGGTCTGGCTGCCAGGCGGTGTTCCCAGGGTACGCCTGTGCTTTCCCGGGTCCGGCGGCGGATTGCGCCCGCTATCGAAGGGGCGCGGGTGCCGTGGACCCGGCAACGGCAACAGCGGCCGGGTCCGGCTGATTCCCGGCGCGGCTCAGCGGGCGGCGGCGGGGCTCGGGACGGCGGCCGGGGCGGCGCCGCGGCGGCCGTCCGCCAGCACCTCGCGCAGCCGGCGTTCGACCACCGGCAGCGCCTCGGTGACGGTGACGTCCCGGCCCAGCTCGGTGCTCAGCGAGCCCACGCCCGCGTCCCGGATGCCGCAGGGGATGATCCGGTCGAACCAGGTCATGTCCGGATCGCAGTTCAACGCGAAGCCGTGCATGGTCACCCCCCGGGCCACCCGCACCCCGATCGCGGTGAGCTTGCGGTCGTCGCCGCGCTGCCCGGCGTTGGACGCCGCGTACTCCGGCCCGGCGAGCCGGGGGTCCAGGCCGAGCTTGGCGCCCATCCGCAGGGTCAGCGCGCCGATGTTCACCACCCGGTCCTGGTCCACCACGGCGCCGGGGAGGTCCTCGCCGAGCACCCACACCCCGCTGCGGCCCTCGATCCGGGTGGTGCCCACGCCGAAGTCGGCGCAGGCTCGGATCAGCGCCTCCTCCAGGCGGCGGACGTACGCGACCACGTCCAGCGGTTCGGCGAGCTTGATGATCGGGTATCCGATGAGCTGGCCCGGACCGTGCCAGGTGATCTCGCCGCCCCGGGTGACCTCCACCACCGGAGTGCCGTCCAGCGGGCGGTCCTCGGGGCGGGTGCGCCGACCGGCGGTGTAGACCGGCGGATGTTCGAGCAGGAGGACGGTGTCCGGGATCTCGTCGGCGACGCGCAGCGCGTGCAGCCGCTGCTGCTCCGCCAGGGCCTCCTCGTACGGGACGGCCCGCTCGCCGCTGCCCAGGTGCACAAACCGCAGCTCGCCGCTGTCCACGTGCCGCTCCTTCTCGCCCGCTCGCCGCCGATCTCCTGCCAGGCAACTGTACGGCCGGTCGGGTGAACGAGGACGCCTGCAGCCATCAGCCGACCAATCGGCCAACCATGAGCGGACGATGTTTGAATGACAGATATTGAAATCTGTCATTCAATAGTCCATAGTTGTCAGTCAGCCAGCTGTTCAGCCACGGAAAGGACGACTCCCATGAACATGAACCAGCGCCGGCTCGGTACCGCCGGTCCCCGCGTCTCCGCCCTCGGCCTCGGGGCGATGGGCATGTCCGGGATGTACGGTCCCGCCGACGAGGCCGAGTCCATCGCCACCGTCCACGCCGCCCTCGACGCCGGGATCACCCTGATCGACACCGGCGACTTCTACGGCATGGGCCACAACGAACTGCTCATCCGCGACGCCCTGCGCAGCAGCGGCCGGGATCGCGGCGAGGTGGGCATCAGCGTCAAGTTCGGCGCCCTGCGCGACGCCGACGGCGGCTGGCTCGGCAACGACGCCCGCCCCGCCGCCGTCAAGAACTTCCTCGCCTACTCGCTGCGCCGACTCGGCACCGACTACGTCGACGTCTACCGCCCGGCCCGGCTCGACCCGAACGTCCCGATCGAGGAGACCATCGGCGCCATCGCCGAGCAGGTCCAGGCCGGGCACGTCCGGCACATCGGCCTGTCCGAGGTCGGCGCGCAGACCCTGCGCCGGGCGCACGCCGTGCACCCGATCGCCGACCTGCAGATCGAGTACTCGCTGATCTCCCGGGGCATCGAGGCCGAGATCCTGCCGGTCGCCCGCGAGCTGGGCATCGGCGTCACCGCCTACGGCGTGCTCTCGCGCGGGCTGATCAGCGGCCACTGGAGCGCCGACCGGCCGCTGGCCGCCGGGGACTTCCGGGGCGTCAGCCCCCGCTTCAGCGGCGACAACCTGGACGTCAACCTGGCCCTGGTGGAGGCGCTGCGGGCGGTCGCCGAGGCCCGGGGCGCCAGCGTCGCCCAGGTCGCCATCGCCTGGGTGCTGGCCCAGGGCGAGGACATCGTCCCGCTGGTCGGCGCGCGTCGCCGGGAGCGCCTGACCGAGGCGCTGGGCGCGCTGGACGTCAAGCTCGGCGCGGAGGACCTGGCGGCCATCGAGGCGGCCGTTCCGGCGGGCTCGGCGGCGGGCGACCGGTACATTGCTGCCCAGATGGCACACCTGGACAGCGAGAAGTAGCCCGCCGCAGGTGCTGGGCGGGACAGGGAGAGGCGGGGCCGTAGCGGTCATGGCGGAAGCAGCGCTCACCAGGGAGCAGATCCTGGAGACGGCGGAGGACGTGCTGCGCCGCTTCGGGCCCGCCAAGGCCACGGTGGTCGACGTGGCCCGGGCCCTGGGAGTCAGCCACGGCACGGTCTACCGGCACTTCCCGAGCAAGGCCGCGCTGCGCGAGGCGGTCACCGAGCGCTGGCTGGACCGGGCGCACGCGGCGCTCCCGGCGGTGGCCACCGGCCCGCAGCCGCCCGACCGGAGGCTGCGGAGCTGGCTGGAGACCCTGTTCGAGGCGAAGCGGCACAAGGCCCTGGACGACCCGGAACTGTTCGCGACGTATCAGGTGCTCACGGTCGAGAGCAGCGCTCTCGCCGGTGAGCACCTGGCCGTCCTGGAAGCACAGCTCGCGGCGATCATCGCCGAGGGCCAGGACGACGGCCTGTTCGCCCCCGGCGACCCGCGGAGCCTGGCCCACGCCGTGTTCCAGGCCACCTCGCACTTCCACGACCCGGAATATGCGTCCAGCTGGACCGGGCCGACCGTCACCGCGGATCTGACCGCGCTGATCGACCTGCTGCTGCGGGGTCTCGCCCGCCGCTGAGGGCGCACGCTCCGGCGCTCGCCAAGGGGCCCGCGTTGTCCCCAGAACGGGCGAGTGTTGTCACTCGATCGGACGAACGCCCGGCCGTACTCGGCCATTCGGGGCAAATGCTCGCTACATTCACGCCGTTCCCGTAGGGAGCTCGCGGCGTACTCCGGGGAGCATCCCCCGGGGCGCGGCGGGCGCCCGGAAGGTGTGTGGCATATGCCCCAACGGCCAGTAACCGACCGGCCGACGACCGAGCCCCGTCCGGACCGATCCGCGGTGCCGGACCGCTCCCGACCCGTCGACCAACGGATCAGCCCGCCCCGGGCTCTGGAGTCACCCGCGAGCCAGGTCGGCCCGGCGAGCCCCGGTTCACCCCGGTCCGCCCCCGGCCGCCCGCACGACCAGCGCCCGCACGACCAGCGGTCGGCCGATCCGCGCCCGCACGACCAGCGGTCGCAGAACCAGCGGCTCTCGGCCCTGATCGAGGAGGCCGGCTTCTCCCACGCCGGTCTCGCCCGACGGGTCGACCAGCTGGGCATCGAGCACGGCCTCGACCTGCGCTACGACAAGACCTCGGTGACCCGCTGGCTGCGCGGTCAGCAGCCCAGGGGAGCCACCCCCGCGCTGATCGCCGAGGTCTTCACCCGTCGCCTCGGCCGTCGGCTCTCGGCCCAGGACCTCGGCCTGGACGCCTGCGCCCCGGTCTACGCCGGGCTGGAGTTCGCCGAGTCGCCCACCGAGGCGGTCGACATCGTCAGCAGCATGTGGCGCAAGGACACCGGCGCCCACTCCGAGCTGCGCCGGATCGCGTTCACCCCGGCCGGTCTGGTCGTCCCCAGCCGCGACTGGCTGATCGGCCGCAGTGACGACCGGGTCGCCCGGGAGACCTCGCACGACCTCGGGGTGACCGCGCCCGCGCGCCTCCCGCTGCGCCCGGGTGCCCCGGCCGGAGCCCATACGGCCGGAGCCCACCCTGCTGGAGCCCACCCTGCCGGAGCCCACCCGGCCGGGGCCGTCCCGCCGCAGACCCGCCGGCCGCTGGTGCCCGGCGACCCGGGCCCGGTCACCGGGCAGCTGCCGCCCCCGCCGCCGCCGCGCGGGCTGCAACGGGTCGGCCGGGGCGACGTGGCCGCCGTCCGCGCCGTCGGCGACCTGTTCCGCTCGCTGGACAACGCCTACGGCGGCGGCCACGCCCGGCAGGCGCTGATCCGCTACCTGGAGAGCGAGGCCGAGCCGATGCTGCGCGGCCGGTACAACGAGGCCATCGGCCGGTCGCTGTTCGGGGCGGTGGCCGACCTCACCCGGCTGGCGGGCTGGACCTCGTACGACATCGGCGCGCACGGCCTGGCGCAGCGGTACTTCGTCCAGTCGCTGCGGCTGGCCCAGGCCGCCAACGACCGGCTCTACGGCGGCTACGTGCTGGTCACCATGAGCCGCCAGGCGGTCTACCTGGGCCACGGGCGGGAGGCGGTGCAGCTGGCCCGGGTGGCGCAGCAGGGCGTGGGCGCGGTCGCGCCCACCACCGTGCAGGCGCTGATGCACGCGGCCGAAGCCCGCGGCCACGGCCTGATCGGCGACGCCCGTGCCTGCACCACCTCCCTGGTGCGGGCCGAGCGGGCGCTCCAGGCCGCCCGTCCGGGCGACGAACTGCCCGGCTGGGCCCGGTTCTTCGACGAGGCGCAGCTCGCCGACGAGTTCGGCCACTGCTACCGCGACCTGCAGCAGTGGCGGCCCTGCGCGCAGCACGCGGAGCGGTCGCTGCGGCTGCGCAGCGGCTCCTACGCCCGCAGCCGGGTGTTCTGCCGGACGGTGCTGGCCACCGCCCGGCTGGGCATGGGCGAGGTGGACGACGCCTGCGCGGCCGCCACCGAGGCGCTGCGCGGGGCCTCCGAGATGCGGTCGCTGCGGGCGGTGGAGTACCTGCGCGAGTTCAGTCGGAAGCTGGCCCCCTACCGGGGCAACGCCTCCGTCCGCGCATTCGAGGAGGCGGCCCACGGCGCCGGGGTGATCTGACCCCGGGCCCGGCACCCGCCCGGCCCGGCGCCTCCGCCCCTCCGGCGCCTGCGCCGGGCGGGCGCCGGGTCGCCGGGCCGGTCGGGTGCGGGGCCGGGCCGGTCAGGCGGCCAGTCCGGGGGCGGAGGCCGCGCGGACCACGCCCAGGTCCTGCAGCACCGCCGTGGCCGCCCGCAGGCCGGACGCCAGCGCCCCCTGGGCGCTGCTGGTCTCCCGGTGGTCGCCGCAGACGTACAGGCCGTGCAGCAGCCGTACCGGCCGCCGGAAGTGGTGCGGCGGCGGCATCGCGGGCAGCGCGTCCGGCAGGTGCCGCACCGCCAGGAACTCCCAGCCGCCGCTGTCCACCCCGTACAGCCGCCCCAGGCGGCGGCGGACCAGCGGTTCCAGCGCCTGCGGCCCGTCCGGTCCGAAGCGGCGCCGACCGAGCACCGTCGAGGCGATCAGCGACGCGCCGCGGGGCGCGTACGAGGGGTCCACCTCGCTGAGCACCAGGGCGTGCGACAGCAGCTTCGGTCCGTCCGCGTCCAGCAGCAACCGGGGTTCGGGACAAGGGGATTCGCTGGCGGCGTGGTAGTAGGTGGTGACCGGGTGGTAGTCCGGCTGGTGCAGTCCCGGCAGCAGCTCCCCGGCCCGGCGGGCGTCGGTGGCGACCACCATCGCCCGGCAGTTGAAGCGGCCGTGGCGCTCGGTGTCCACCCCGTCCGCGGACACTGCGCGGACGGACACGCCCAGCCGGACCGTCCCGGCGGGCAGCCCCTCGGCGAGTTGCAGCGGCACGGCGGAGACGCCGCTCGCGGGCAGGCACAGCCGTCCCCGGGCGTAGCCGCGCAGCGCCAGATCGGCGACCCTGCTGCTGGTCTCCAGCGCCGGGTCGCCGAGCAGGGCCACCAGCAGCGGGCGGACGAAGCCGTCCAGGGTGCGCGCGGGGATGCCGCGCTGGGCCAGTGCCCAGGCCGAGGTGTGCTCCGGACGGGCCAGCAGCTTGGCGGTCGGGGTGGCGGCCAGCCGGGCCAGCGCGGCGTCCAGCCGGGCCCGGTCCCAGGGCGCGCCGAGGGGCGCGCGGGTGGTGCTGAGCGCCAGTCCCGCCCGCCCGGGCGAGCCGACCTGGTACCGCCGCCCGCGCCGGTGCACCAGCACGTCGGAGGCGAGCGGGCGCAGGTCGAGCCGGGGCAGGTCGAGGCTGTCGCCCAGGTCGGGGAAGGAGGTGTTGAGCAGATGGGCGCCGTGGTCGAGCCGGAAGCCCTGGTGCTGGTACGTCGCCATCCGCCCGCCGACGCGGTCGGCGGCCTCCAGCACGGTGACGCTCAATCCGGCGGCGACCAGGTGCCGCGCGGTCGCCAGACCGGCGACCCCGGCGCCGACGATGACCACGTCGGACCGGTGCTGCCGGGACTGCTGCGGCGAGGCCGGATGGACCTGCGGCGACGACGGCTGGTACTGCGGTTGCTGGTGCTGTGTCGGCTGGTGCTGCGACTTCTGGAGCTGGGTGGGTGCAGACACGAGGTGGCTCCCTCCGTGGCCGCGACCCGCAGCGCTCTCCACTGGCCAGGCACTGGTACTGGCCGTCGGCGCGGGTCGCTGACCGGCTTCCAGGGGTGATGCCCCGTCAGTCCTTAAGTCAGACAGGGCAATCAGCGCCATGATGGGGCATATGCCAGGCTGGCCACGGAGGGTGAACGGGGGGAGCGCAGGACGGGGCGCCGGTCACCGAAAGCTTCCATGCGCCCCCTGGATGCGCCTCTGCGCCCGCCTCAGCAGGTCTGCGCGCCGGTTACCTCCGGTTGCCGGTGACCCTCCGCAACCGTGATCCGCCCGGCGGCCGCTCCGGACCGGCTCACTGCGCCGCGCGGACCGCCTGCTCGATGGTGCTGTGACTGAAGCGGAAGCCCGAGTCCAACAGCCGCCCCGGGACCACCCGGTGGCTGCCGACGACCTCCACCGCCATCTCGCCCAGCGCCGCCTTCAGCGCCACCTCCGGCACGCTGAACAGCGTCGGCCGGTGCAGCACCTCGCCCATCGCGGCGGTCACCTCGGCGTTGGTGACCGGGACCGGCGCGGTCAGGTTCACCGGACCGCTCAGCTCGGCGGTGTCGATGATGTGCCGCAGCGCCGCCACCTCGTCCCGCAGCGAGATGTAGGACCAGTACTGCCGCCCGTTCCCGAGGCGCCCGCCCAGGCCCAGCTTGAACAGCGGGAACAGCTTCTGCCAGGCGCCGCCCTCGGCCGCCACCACCAGCCCGGTACGGGCGTACGCGACCCGGATCCCGGCCGCGGCGGCGGGCTCGGCGGCCTGCTCCCACTCCACGCAGACCCGGGCCAGGAAGTCGCCCCCGGCCGGTGCGGACTCGTCGATGACCGCGCTGCCGGTCTGCCCGTAGTAGCCCACGGCCGAGCCGGAGACCAGTACCTTGGGCGGCCGCGCCAGGCCCGCCAGCGCCCCGGCCAGGGTCGTGGTGCCGAGCACCCGGCTGTCGTGGATGTCGCGCTTGTGCGCCGCCGTCCAGCGCCGGTCGGCGATCCCGGCCCCGGCCAGGTTGACCGCGGCGTCCAGGCCGTCCAGCCCGCCGCGGTCGATCTGGCTCAGTCGGGGGTTCCAACGGACCTCGGTGCTGCCGTCGGGGCGCACCACCGGGGCGCGCCGGACCAGGCGCACCACCTGGTGGCCGTCCTCCAGCAGCGAGCGGACCAGGGCTGAACCGATGAGGCCGGACGAGCCGGTGACTGCGATACGCATGGGCGAATCATCTCAGTCGGCGGGATCCTCGTACGCTGGGACCATGTCCGACACGCTGCGCACCCGTCCCGCCGACGCCGCCGACGGCCCGCTGCTGTACCGGCTCGACCACGACGGCTGGTCCACCCTCGGCGAGGTCGCCGAGCGCTCGGCCCCGCCCACCGCCGACAGCACGCTGTTCGACGAGCGGCACCGCCCGCAGGACTACCTGGTGGCGGAGCTGGACGGGCAGGTGGTCGGCTACGTCCGGCTGGTGCCGCCGACGCCGCTGCCCAGCAACGCCCACATCCGGCAGATCTCCGGACTGGCCGTGGACCGCTCGGCCCGCCGCCGGGGCGTCGGCGCGGTACTGGTGGCGGCGGCGGTGGCGCGCGCCCGCCGGGTGGGCGCGCGCCGGGTGACGCTGCGGGTACTGGGCTACAACACGCCCGCCCGCAAGCTCTACGAGGCGGCCGGGTTCACGGTGGAGGGGGTCAGCCCGGAGGAGTTCTACCTGGACGGACGCTACGTGGACGACGTGGTGATGGGCCTGACGCTCTAGCCCGCGCGCCAGCCCGCCCCGCGCGACAGCGCCCGCCAACGACCCGCCAACGACCCGCCACAGCGCCCCACCGCCGCCCCTGCCTGACCGCCAGCCCCTGCCTGACCGCCAACCCCCGCTCAGCCGCCGTAGCGCTGCCAGAGCCTGGGGAAACGTTCCTCCATCACCCGGGCGTCGTCGAAGTCGAAGCCGCCCCCGGACGGCTCCACCGGCTCGGCGGGCCGGACCGGCAGTCCCAGCTCCGGCAGCGGCATCCCGGTCAGCTGCTCGTGCGCGCGGTCCGCGGCGTCGCCCAGTTCCTCGGCGTCGCCGTCCACCTCCTCGTCGAAGTCGGGCACCAGGTCGGCCAGCGTGTCCGGATCGGCCAGCGCGCCCTCGAACACGTCCCGGCCCTGGCCGATCAGCCAACAGCAGAAGTAGTCGAAGCTCTCGTCGCCCGCGCCGCCGAGCAGCAGGTCGGCCGCGCCCCACAGGTCCAGCCGCCAGGCCCGGGCCAGCCGTGCCTCGAACAGCCGGGCGAAGTCGATCACGTCGTCCGGGGTGAGCCCCAGCAACCGCTCCACCAGCAGTTCGGCCTGATCGACCGGGTCCCCCTGGGCGGCCTCGCGCGTCTCGTCGATCAGTTGCCAGAACTCAGTCTCGTCGGTCACCCCACCAGCATCGTCCCCCGGCGCCCCGCGCGCACGGGAAATGCGCCGGGCGGGCGCCGGGGCGCCCGCCCCGGACACGCCGCTGCCCCCGCCCCGCCGAGGCGGAACGGGGGCAGCGGTACGCGAGCCCTGGGGGCGCGAGTGCTACAGGCCGAGCTCGCCCTCGAAGGCGCCCTCTTCCAGTCGGGCCTTGACGCTGCCCAGGAAGCGCACCGCGTCGGCGCCGTCGACCACCCGGTGGTCGTACGACAGGGCCAGGTAGACCATGTCGCGGACACCGATGACGCTGCCCAGCGCCGGGTCCTCGATCACCACGGGACGCTTCACCGTCGCGCCGATGACGAGGATCGCCACCTGCGGCGGGGTGAAGATCGCGGTGTCGAACAGCGCGCCGCGGGAACCGGTGTTGGTGATGGTGAAGGTGCCACCGGACACCTCGTCCGGCTTGACCTTGTTGTCCCGGGTGCGGGCCGCGAGGTCGGCGGTCTTCTTGGCGATGCCGGCGATGTTCAGGTCGCCCGCGTCGTGGATGACCGGGACCATCAGGCCGCGCTCGGTGTCCACCGCGATACCGATGTTCTCGGTGCCGTGGTAGGTGATCGTGCCCTCGTCCTCGTTGATGGTCGAGTTGATCACCGGGTGCGCCTTCAGCGCCTCGGTCGCGGCCTTCACGAAGAACGGCATCGGCGAGAGCTTGACGCCCTCACGGGCCTGGAAGCCCGCCTTGGCCTTCTCCCGCAGCCGCATGATCGTGGTGACGTCCACCTCGATCACGGTGGTCAGCTGCGCCGTGGTCTGCATCGCCTTGAGCATGTTCTCGGCGATGACCTTGCGCATCCGGGTCATCTTGACGGTCTGCCCGCGCAGCGGGGAGGCCGCGGCGACGGTGGCCGGAGCCTTGGCGGCGGCGGGCGCGGCCGAGGCGGCAGCGGCGGCGCGGGCGGCCTCGGCCGCGGCCACGACGTCCTGCTTGCGGATCCGCCCGCCGACGCCGGTGCCCTGGACCGAGCCCAGGTCGACGCCGTTCTCCGTGGCCAGCTTGCGGACCAGCGGGGTGACGTACGCGTCGGCGCTGTCGGCGGCCGGGGCCGCGACCGGAGCGGGCGCGACCGGAGCGGCGGCCACCGGGGCCGGAGCCGGAGCGGCGGCCACCGGGGCCGGAGCCACGGGCGCCGGGGCGGCGACCGGAGCGGGCGCGGCGGCGACCGGAGCCGGGGCGGCGACCGGAGCCGGGGCGGCGACCGGAGCCGGGGCGGCCGGGGCCGCGACCGGGGCGGGCGCGGCCGGAGCCGGCGCGGCCGGGGCCGGAGCCGCGACCGGGGCGGCCGGAGCCGGGGCGGCGGCGGCCGGAGCGGCACCCGCCGCGCCGATGACGGCCAGCTCGGCGCCGACCTCCACCGTCTCGTCCTCGGCGACCGAGATCTTCACCAGGACGCCGCTGACCGGAGCGGGGATCTCGGTGTCGACCTTGTCGGTGGAGACCTCCAGCAGCGGCTCGTCGGCCTCGACGGTGTCGCCCTCGGCCTTGAGCCAGCGGGTGACGGTGCCCTCGGTGACGCTCTCACCCAGCGCGGGGAGCAGCACCGGGGTACCGGCCGCCGGCGCGGCCGGGGCGGCCGCCGGAGCGGCCTCGGGCGCGGGAGCAGGGGCGGCGGGGGCCTCGGCCACCGGGGCCGGGGCGGCGACCGGCGCCGGAGCGGCGGCCGGGGCGGCGGCAGCGGCGGGCGCCGGAGCGCCGGTGCCGTCGTCGATGATGGCCAGCTCGGCGCCGACCTCCACCGTCTCGTCCTCAGCGACCTTGATCGAAGCCAGGATGCCGGAAACGGGCGCCGGAATCTCGGTGTCGACCTTGTCGGTGGAGACCTCCAGCAGGGGCTCGTCTACCTCGACGCGCTCACCCTCGGCCTTGAGCCAGCGGGTGACGGTGCCCTCGGTCACGCTCTCGCCGAGCGCGGGCAGTGTTACTGAGACCGCCATGGCTTCAGTTACTCCTTGTGGTGCGTGCGGATGGTTGACCCGTCGGGGGAGCGGCCACGCGGCGGTTGCCGCGCGCGTGGCCGGGTCTCCCCGTGAGCGGGAAAGCGGAGTGCGAGGGGAGGTCAGTCGTGATTGTGCAGGGGCTTGCCCGCGAGCGCCAGGTGCGCCTCGCCGAGAGCCTCGTTCTGGGTGGGGTGCGCGTGGATCAGCTGGGCGACCTCGGAGGGCAGCGCCTCCCAGTTGTAGATCAGCTGGGCTTCGCCCACCTGCTCGCCCATGCGCTCGCCGACCATGTGGACGCCGACCACGGCGCCGTCCTTGACCTGGACGAGCTTGATCTCACCGGCGGTCTTGAGGATCTTGGACTTGCCGTTGCCCGCGAGGTTGAACTTCGCGGTGACGACCTTGTCCGCCCCGTACAGCTCCTTGGCCTTGGCCTCGGTGATGCCGACGGAGGCGACCTCGGGGTTGCAGTAGGTGACCCGGGGGACACCGTCGTAGTCGATCGGCACGACCTTGAGCCCGGCCAGCCGCTCCGCGACGAGGATGCCCTCGGCGAAGCCGACGTGCGCCAGCTGCAGGGTCGGCACCAGGTCGCCCACGGCGGAGATGGTGGGGACGTTGGTCCGCATGTACTCGTCGACCAGGACGTAGCCGCGGTCGATGGCGACCCCGGCCTCCTCGTAGCCGAGGCCCTGCGAGACCGGTCCGCGGCCGACGGCGACGAGCATCAGCTCGGCCTCGATCTGCTTGCCGTTCTCCAGCGAGGCACGGACACCGGTCTCGGTGTACTCGACCCCGGCGAAGCGGGCGCCCAGCTCGAACTTGATGCCGCGCTTGCGGAAGGCCCGCTCCAGCAGCTTGGAGGAGTTCTCGTCCTCCAGCGGGGCCAGGTGCGGCAGCGCCTCGATGATGGTGACCTCGGCCCCGAAGGACTTCCAGACCGACGCGAACTCGACGCCGATGACGCCGCCGCCGAGCACGATCACCGACTGCGGGACCCGGTCCAGGGTCAGCGCGTGGTCCGAGGAGATGACCCGGTTGCCGTCGATCGCCAGGCCGGGCAGCGACTTCGGCACGGAGCCGGTCGCCAGCAGGATGTGCTTGCCGGTGTAGCGCTCGCCGTTGACGTCCACCGTGGTCGGGGACGACAGGCGGCCCTCGCCGACCACGTAGGTGATCTTGCGGCTGGCCACCAGGCCCTGGAGGCCCTTGTACAGGCCGGAGACGACACCGTCCTTGTAGGCGTGGACGCCCTGGATGTCGATGCCCTCGAAGGTGGCCTTCACACCGAAGCCCGCGCTCTCGCGGGTCTGGTCGGCGACCTCGCCGGCGTGCAGCAGAGCCTTGGTGGGGATGCAGCCGTTGTGGAGGCAGGTGCCGCCGAGCTTGCCCTTCTCGATCAGGGCGACCTGGAGCCCGAGCTGGGCCGCCCGCAGCGCCGCGGCGTATCCGCCGCTTCCGCCTCCGAGAATGACTACGTCGAAAACGGTGCTGGCGTCGTTCGCCACGTCACGTCCTCCATGCAAATGGGTGCGGATCGTCCCGGTCGATCACCGGCCGGGTTTGGGTGCTCCCTTGTGGGGAGACCAGTCGTGCCGGAAATACATCCTCGCACTTGTTGCGAGTGCTTGATGCGCCGGGCCGCCCTGTGGACACCCAGGGAGCGCTCCGCCGTGGCCTGCGGCCCTCAAGGACACGCCCTGGACCGTGGTTCCGCTGAGGGCGAACGCCGGGGGCGGTCCACCGATTCCCGGCGGACCGCCCCTGTGGCAGTGCTCCTGCGACCCGCCGCGCGTGCCCGCGCGCGGGTTTGTCCGACGCGGCTACAGCGAACCGGCGGCAGCCTGCTCGGCCAGCTGCACCAGGGTCCGCACGGCGGATCCGGTGCCGCCCTTGGGCGTGTAGCCGAACGGGGCGCCCTCGTGGAACGCCGGTCCGGCGATGTCCAGGTGCGCCCAGTCGATGCCCTCGGCCACGAACTCCTTCAGGAACAGGCCGGCCACCAGGCCGCCGCCCATCCGCTCGCCCATGTTGGCGATGTCGGCGGTCGGCGAGTCCATGCCCTTGCGCAGCTCGGCGGGGAGCGGCATCGGCCAGGACTGCTCACCGGCGGCGGTGGCCGCGGCGAAGACGTTGTCCCGGAACGCGTCCTGGTTGGCCATGATGCCGAAGGTGCGGGCACCGAGCGCCATCATCATCGCGCCGGTCAGGGTGGCCACGTCGACGATCGCGTCGGGCTTCTCCTCGCCCGCGCGGACGATCGCGTCGGCCAGTACCAGGCGGCCCTCGGCGTCGGTGTTGAGCACCTCGACGGTCTTGCCGCCGTACATCCGCAGCACGTCGCCGGGGCGGGTGGCGGAGCCGGACGGCATGTTCTCGGCCAGCGCCAGCCAGCCGGTGACGTTGACCTGGAGGCCCAGCCGGGACGCGGCGACCACGGCGGCGAACACCGCGGCGGCGCCCGACATGTCGCACTTCATGGTCTCGTTGTGCCCGGCCGGCTTGAGCGAGATGCCGCCCGAGTCGTAGGTGATGCCCTTGCCCACGAACGCCAGCGACTGCTTGGCCTTGGGGTGCGTGTAGGCGACCTTGACCAGGCGCGGCGGCCGGGCGGAGCCGACGCCGACGCCGAGGATGCCGCCGAAGCCGCCCTTGGCCAGCGCCTTCTCGTCCAGCACCTCGACCTTGAGCGCGTGCTCCTTGCCGACGGTGGTGACGATGTCGGCGAAGGACTTCGGGAAGAGGTCGTTCGGCGGCATGTTGATGAGGTCGCGGGTGCGGTTCATCTCCTCGGCGAGCACGGTGCCGCGCTCGACGGCGGCCTTGGCCGACTTGTCCGCGCGCTTGCCGCCGACCAGGACGGCCTCGGCCAGCGGGGACTTCGCGGTGGCCAGCGCGGCCTCGCTGCGCCAGGCGGTGAACTCGTAGGCGCCGAGCAGCGCGCCCAGGGTGACCGCCTCCACGGCGGCGGCGTCGGCCAGCGGCAGCGCGAACACGGCCTTCTTGCTGCCGTGCAGTGTGCGGGCGGCGGTACCGGCGGCGTAGCGCAGGGACTCGGCCGACCAGCCGTCGGCCTCGGCGGCGTCGCCCAGTCCAACGGCCAGGACCAGGGCGGACTTGACGCCGGCGGGGGCGGGAAGCTTCACGGCCTCACCCTCGGCCCCGGTGGCTCCCAGGGTGGTGAGGACGGCGGCCAGCTTGCCGTCGAACGCCTCGTCGACCGTCTCGGCGCCCGGGGCGAGGACGAGGCCCTTGGGACCCTTTGCCACGGCCACAACGACGGCGTCCGCGCGCAGCGCGTTGGCCGCGGAGGTGCTCAGAGACACTGATGTCACGTAATGCGTCCTGTTCTGTATGCGGTCCTCGGCCGGGTGCTGAGGAAGGCGAGGGTTCGCGGTGCCTTGACTGTGTACCGGCACCTGTCCTGCATGGTAGTCCGCATGATGGGATGCCGCGCCCTTGCGGGTGCAATCCGACACCACGGCTTGTGGTGGCATCTTCTCAGGATTCGGTGCGCGGTCTGTCAGGAACCGGCGAACAGGGCCCAGACCACCAGCGCGGCGGTGGCCGAGGTCTCCACCATCGCGCCGAGCACATCGCCGGTGATCCCGCCGAAGCGCAGCACACAACGGGTCAACAGCAGTGCGGCGCAGGCGATTCCGCAGAGCAGGGCGAGCAGCGCGCCGAGCGCGTGCCGGGGCCCGGAGCCACCGTGGCCGCCGACCAGCCAGCCGCCCGCGCCGAGCACCGCGAGCACGGCCAGCCCCACCGGGACGGCGTAGCGGCCGCGCACGGTACCGGCGACCATCGCGCCCAGACCGTCCGGGCGGGCCGAGGGCGTGCCCGCCAGGCAGCCGCGCAGCAGCGCGGACCGTCCGGCCACCGCCGCCAGCACCGCGCCGAACGCCCCGACCCAGGTTCCGGCGGTGAACGCCTGCGCCAGCGCGGCGATCTGGGCGAGCAGCGCCAGCAGCAGCGTCAGCACGCCGAACGGCCCGATGTCCGAGGCCTTCATGATCCGCAGCGCCTCGGCCGGGGGCTTGTTGCTGCCCAGGCCGTCCGCGACGTCGGCCAGGCCGTCCAGGTGCAGCCCGCGGGTGAGCGCGGCCAGCGCCGCGACGCAGCCGGTGGCGGCCAGCAGCGGACCGCCGTCGAGCACCCGCAGCAGCACGCCGGGCACCGCCGCCAGCGCCCCCAGTGCCAGCCCGACCAGCGGCGCGCAGAGCATCGCCCGACCGGCCGTCGGCCGGTCCCAGCGGTGCACCCGCACCCGCAGCACCGACAGCGTGCCGAAGGCGAAGCGGAGCCCCGCGAACACCTCGGCTACGCCTCGTCGGCCGAAGGCTCGGCAGCGGCCCCGGCCTCGGGTTCGACCTCGGCGGCGGGGGCGGTCTCGGGTTCGGCCTCGGGTTCGGGCTTGTCGGCGGCCGGGGCCAGCGGCAGTTCCGCCAGCAGCGTCGAGGCGGCCTGGAGCAGCGGCAGGGCCATCAGCGCACCGGTGCCCGCGCCCAGGCTCACCCGCTGGTCCAGCAGCGGCTCGATGCTCATCCGCTCGTACGCCTTGGTCTGCGCCGGCTCGCCGGTGACCTGTCCGGCCCGCCACCACTCCGGGGCGCGGAAGGCGATCCGCTGGGCGACCAGGGCGCAGGCGGCCGAGACCACGCCGTCCAGCAGCACCGGCGTGCGCCGCAGCGCGCATTGCAGCAGGAAGCCGGTCATCGCCGCGAAGTCGGCGCCGCCGGTGGCCGCCAGCAGGTCCAACTGGTCGGCCAGGACCGGGCGGGCGCGGCGCAGCGAGTCGCGGATCGCCGCGCACTTCACCATCCACACCCGGTCGTCGATGCCGGAGCCGCGTCCGGTGACGGCGGCTGCGTCGCTCCCGCACAGCGCGCCGACCAGGACCGCGGCGACGGTGGTGGAGCCGACCCCGAGGTCGCCGAGCAGCACCAGGTCGGTACCGGAGTCGGCCTCCTCGTCGGCGACCGCCATGCCCGCCCGGAAGGCCGCCTCGGCCTGCTCGCGGGTGAGCGCGTCCTCGATGTCGATCCGGCCCGAGCCGCGCCGCACCCGGTGGTCGCTGACGCCGGGCGGGAAGGCGTCGGGTTCGGCGTCCACGGCCATGTCGACCACCCGCACGGCCGCGCCGAAGCGCCGCGCCAGCACGCTCACGGCGGCGGTCCCGTCCAGTACCTGGCGCACCTGCCGGGCGGTGCTCCCGGCGGGCAGCGCGGAGACGCCGAGCGAGGCGATGCCGTGGTCGGCGGCGAACAGCACCACCTTGGCCCGCTCGACCGGCGCGGTCGGGCACTGGGCCTGGACGGCGGCCAGCCAGCCGCCGAGGACCTGCAACTGGCCGAGCGCGTCGCGCGGGTGGCCGAGTGCGCGCCAGCGCTCCTCGGCGGCCTGCCGGTACTCGTCGTCGGGCCGCGCGACCAGCGCGGAGAACTCGTCGAGGTCGAAGGCGCTGTCGAAGGTGCT
Source organism: Streptacidiphilus sp. P02-A3a (assembly GCF_014084105.1). Taxonomy (GTDB): domain Bacteria; phylum Actinomycetota; class Actinomycetes; order Streptomycetales; family Streptomycetaceae; genus Streptacidiphilus. Next base: position 2,198,575 of record NZ_CP048289.1, read on the forward strand.
CACCGCGGAAGATTACCGTCCCGGGCCTTTGACGCGCAGCGGCTGCCCGGCGACCACTAGCAGCACCTCGTCCGAGGCGCCGGCCACGGCGGCGTTCAACCGGCCCAGCTCGTCCCGGAAGCGCCGCCCGGAGGCGGTGGCCGGGACGATCCCGCTGCCCACCTCGTTGCTGACCGCGACCACCCGGCGCGGGGCGGACCGCCAGGCGTCGACCAGCGCGGCGGTGCGGGCCCGCAGCCGGGCCTCGCCGGTGGCGGCCCAGGCCAGGTCGTCCCAGGCGTCGACCCGGTCCATGGCGTCGGTCAGCCACAGCGCCAGGCAGTCGACCAGCAGCGGGCCGCCGCGGGCGGCCAGCAGCGGCTCCAGCTCGCAGGTCTCGGCGGTGCCCCAGGCGGCCGGGCGCCGCTCGCGGTGCAGCTCCACCCGCCGTGCCCACTCGGCGTCGCCGTCACGGCTGCCGCCGGTGGCCACGTACAGGACGTCGCGCTGCCCGGCCAGCATCCGCTCGGCGGTGACCGACTTCCCGGAGCGCGCTCCGCCGAGGACCAGGGTGCGCCCGGGCGCGGTCGGCCGCGCGCGCGGGCCGGACTCGCGCGGGCCGAACTCCAGGCCGACGCGCCAACCGCCGGGCCGGGACCGCTCTGTGAAGATCCGCATGGTTGCACTTACCACGTCAAGGAAATATAAAGGTCAGATTTTTCGATTTGTTATGCTCTTGGGATCTTATGGGTTCACAGCAGTGACTCGGGATTGGGGAAGCCAGATGAACGCCGTCGCCCGCCAGCGCCTGATCAACGCCCGCAGGATCGCCGAGGCCGAGGTCGGTGCCGCGCCCGAGGCGGCCGTCGTCGAGCCGCTTCCCGACCGCTCGGCGCCGCGTCCGCTCGCGGTCACCGCCCAGGACCGGGCCGACGCGGTCTCCGGCAGCCCGGTGGCGATCGACCTGCTCGCCCCCAGCGCCGGGAGCCGGGCCGTGGTCGCCCTCGCCGGGCCGCCGGCGCACGGCCGGGTGGTCCTCGGCGACGACTCGACCGCCGTCTACACCTCCGCCCCCGGCTACACCGGCACCGATGTCTTCGGCTACCGGCTGGTCGACGCCTGCGGCCGGGTGTTCCGGGTGACGGTCACCGTCTCGGTCGCCCCGCAGGCCGAACCGGCGTCCGGCCGCGCCGTACTGGCGTACGCCGCCTAGCGTCCTGGGTAGTCTCGCCGGGACACGGCAGCGCGCGCGAAGGAGTCCCAGCATGGTGTGGACGTGGCAGTTCGAGAAGGCCGACGGTTCGACGGTGGCCGCGCCGAGCGGGGCGGAGGAGTTCCCCACCCAGGGCGACGCCGAGTCCTGGGTCGGCGAGACCTGGAAGGAGCTCCGGGACGGCGGCATCGACCAGGTCGTGCTGCTGGAGGACGGCGAGAAGATCTACGGGCCGATGAGCCTGCACAGCGACGACAGCGACGACAGCGGTGACGACAGCGGCAGCGGCGACGCCGCGGTGGAGGGCGCGGTGGAGGGCGTGGACGCCGCCGCCGAGGCCCAGGCCGAGGCCTAGCCGACCGAGCGGCCACCCCCCGGACCGGGGGAGTGGCCGCTCGGCTGCGTCCGAGGCGCTACGAGCGCTACGAGCGCTACGGGCGCTAAGGGTGCCGCGCGTGCTACGGACGGCCCTTGGGCGAGTTCGCCGCCGTCCGTGCCGGGTCGGTCTCGGCGACCGGCGCCAGGATCTTGTCGATCTGCTTCAGCAGTTCGGCCTCCAGCACCACCCCGGCCGCCTTGGCGTTCTCGGCCACCTGCTCCGGGCGGGAGGCGCCGATGATCGCGGCCGAGACGTTGTCGTTCTGCAGCACCCAGGCCACCGCGAGCTGGGCCAGGGTCAGCCCGGCCTGCTCCGCCAGCGGCTTGAGCAGCTGCACCCGCTCCAGCACCTCGTCCCGCAGCAGGCGGCTGACCATCTGCGAGCCGCCCTTCTCGTCGGTGGCCCGCGATCCGGCCGGGAGCGGCGCACCCGGCAGGTACTTGCCGGTGAGCACGCCCTGGGCGATCGGCGACCAGACGATCTGCCCGAGGCCCAGCTCCCGCGAGGTCGGGATCACCTCGCCCTCGATCACCCGCCACAGCGCCGAGTACTGCGGCTGGTTGGAGATGAGCTGGATGTCGAGCTCCTGGGCCAGCCCGTGCGCGGCGCGGATCTGCTCGGCGGTCCACTCGGAGACGCCGATGTAGAGCGCCTTGCCGGAGCGCACCACGTCGGCGAAGGCCGTCATGGTCTCCTCCAGCGGCGTGGTCACGTCGTAGCGGTGGGCCTGGTACAGGTCGACGTAGTCGGTCTGCAGGCGGCGCAGGGAGCCGTTGATCGACTCCATGATGTGCTTGCGGCTCAGGCCGCGGTCGTTGCGGCCGGGGCCGGTCGGCCAGTAGACCTTGGTGAAGATCTCCAGGCCCTCGCGCCGCTCGCCCTTCAGGGCTCGGCCCATGACGGCCTCGGCGCGGGTCTCGGCGTAGACGTCCGCCGTGTCGAAGGTGGTGATCCCGGCGTCCAGGGCGGCGCGGACGCAGGCCGTGGCGGCGTCCTCCTCCACCTGGGAACCGTGGGTCAGCCAGTTGCCGTACGCGATCTCGCTGATGATCAGGCCGCTGCGGCCAAGATGACGAAACTCCATGGTCCTGCACCCTACGCCGCCGGTCCGGCGGCGATCACCGCCGCCGGTCGGTCGGGCCGGGCGCGGTCAGCCCGCGCGGGTGCCGACCAGGTGCAGCAGCGAGGCCACCGAGCGGTACGGGTCGGTGCGTCCGGCCCGCTCCTCGGCCTCCAGCAGCGCGGCGAGCTCGCGCGGGTCGCTCGGGGCCGGGGTGCCCTCGGGCACCTGGTCGGTGAACACCCGTACCCCGTACCAGCCGCGCAGCGGCACCGACAGCTCGGCCAGGGTCCGGATCAGCGGCTCCCGCCGGTCGCCCCGGCAGTAGGTGCCCTGCGGGCTGACGAAGTACGCGTCGCCGAACGCGGACACCGCGGCGGACCAGTCGCCCGCCCGCCCGGCGCGCATCGCCAGCGCGTCCCCGTTGACGGCCAGCACCGAGAGCATCCCGCCGGGGGCCAGCACCCGCGCCAGCGAGGCCAGCAGTGGTCCGGGCTCGGGCAGGTACATCAGCATGCCGTGGCAGAGCACGATGTCGAAGCTGCCGGGGCCGAACCAGCGGCCGCAGTCGCCGCCCTGGCCGGTGAGCAGCGTGACCTTGTCCTGGACCAGCGAGGGCTCGCCGGACAGGGTGTGCTGCGCGGCGCCCAGCATGGCCGGGTCCGGGTCCATTCCGGTGACCAGGTGTCCCGCCCGGGCCAGCCGCAGCGCCTGCGTCCCCGGGCCGCAGCCGGCGTCCAGGACCCGCAGCGGCTGCCCGTCGGCCAGCTGGTCGGCGAAGTGCTCGGTGATCTGCTCGGCGAGCTGTCGCGAGACCAGTTCCTGCCGGACCACGTCGCGCAGTGCGCCGGGACCGCACGGCCAGCCTCCGGAGGCAGGATGCGATCCGCCGTACCGCTGCTGCGGTAGGTGTCCCGTGGGGCGGTACGTCTCGATCAGGGCTTCTGCCCTCGCTTCACCAGCGGCTTGGGCAGGCGCAGCCGACGCATCTGGAGCGAGCGCAGCATCGCGTAGCCGACGGCGCCCTTCGTGCTCTGCCCGGCGAAGCGGATGGCCAGCTGCTTGCGCAGGCTCATCGCCAGCCACACCGAGTGCAGCACGATCAGCACGATCATCAGCACCCACACCATCAGGCCGATGTTCTTGACCGAGGCGCTCGGCAGCGCGTTCATCACCAGCACGATCACCGCCAGCGGCAGGAACCACTCGGCGGCGGTGAAGCGGGAGTCGATGTAGTCACGGACGAAGCGCCGGACCGGGCCCCGGTCGCGGTTGGGCATGGCCCGCTCGTCGTTGTTGATCAGCGCGCTCCTGGTCCGCGCCTGGTCGGCCCGCCGGGCGTCGCGGGCGGCACGGGCGGCCTCCTTGCGGTCCTGGGGCACGTAGGCGCGACCGCGGCGGTTGGCCTCGGCCTCGCTGCGCTTGGGCGTGGGCCTGCCCTTCTTGGCCTCGGCATCTGGGCGCACGGAGTCCTCCAGCTCGGTGAGCTGGTTGGAGTCGGTGGGGGCATCCTGGGAGCTTCGTCGGAACACATTGGCAAGAGTACGTGGTCAGCGGGTGTAACCCCTAGCCCCCGGGGGAACAAGGCCGTCCGGGGCGGGCTCCGCCCTGAGGTCGAGACGACACCTGCCCCAATCGGCCGCACGGATGACGCCGGTGCCCAGCCGCTGTAGCACTCTTGTTGCAGTCCGGTGCGCTGCGCTGAACGCCCCGCGCCCCGTAGTGTTGGGTTCGAGAACCGGCAGGCCGGAGAAGGGGGCGCACGAGGCCCATGAGCGACGGAATCATGAAGCGGATGTCAATGATCTTCCGCGCCAAAGCCAACAAGGCTTTGGATCGTGCGGAGGACCCGCGCGAGACGCTTGACTACTCGTACACGAAGCAGCTGGAACTGCTGCAGAAGGTGCGCCGCGGAGTGGCGGACGTGGCGACGTCCCGCAAGCGGCTGGAGCTCCAGCTCCAGCAGCTGCAGAAGCAGTCGTCCACGCTGGAGGAGCAGGGCCGCAAGGCGCTGTCGCTCGGCCGGGAGGACCTCGCCCGGGAGGCGCTCACCCGCCGTTCCGGCATCCAGCAGCAGGTCGCCGACCTGGAGACGCAGTACCAGGCGCTCCAGGGCGAGGAGGAGAAGCTCACGCTCGCCTCCCAGCGGCTCCAGGCCAAGGTCGACGCCTTCCGCACGAAGAAGGAGACCATCAAGGCCACCTACACCGCCGCCCAGGCGCAGACCCGGATCGCCGAGTCCTTCTCCGGCATCTCGGAGGAGATGGGCGACGTCGGCCTGGCGATCCAGCGGGCCGAGGACAAGACCGCGCAGATGCAGGCGCGGGCCGGGGCGATCGACGAGCTGCTGGCGTCCGGGGCGCTCGACGACCCGACCGGCATGCGCAAGGACGACATCACGGCGGAGCTGGAGCGCATGTCCAGCGGCTCGGACGTCGAGCTGGAGCTCGCCAGGATGAAGGCCGAGCTGTCTGGCGGCTCGACCCCCACCCCGGCGATCGAGCCGGGCCAGCAGGACCCGCAGGACACTCCTCGCCTCGACAAGTAAAGGGAGATCCACATGATCGTCAGGATCATGGGGGAGGGGCAGTACGAGGTGCCGGACACTCTGGTCGAGCACCTCAACGAGTTGGACAACGCCGTCCTGGCGGCGGTCGACTCGGGTGACGACGCGGAGTTCCGGGTCAGCCTCACCGCGCTCCTCGCCGCAGTCCGCGCCGGTGGCACTCCGGTGTCGCACGACGCGCTGGTCTCCTCGGAGGCGACCCTCCCGTACCAGGAGGCCACCGTCGACGAGGTCAGGGACCTGCTCCGGCACGACGGGCTCATTCCCGGCTGAAGCCCGGACACGTACGGAACGAGGGTCGGCCGCCCCCATCGGGGCGGCCGACCCTCGTTGCGTCTGATCGGGCCGGGGCCCGGTCAGGCTGAGGTGAAACGTTCCTGCTACGGCAGTGCCAGCATCTGGTCCAGTGCCGCCCGGGCGTGCGCCGAGGTGGTCGGGTCCACCGTGATCACGTTCGGCACCCGGCCCGCCACCAGCGACTCCAGCGCCCAGACCAGGTGCGGCAGGTCGATCCGGTTCATGGTGGAGCAGAAGCAGACCGTCCGGTCCAGGAAGGCGATCTCCTTGTCCGGGTGCGCCTTGGCCAGCCGCCGGACCAGGTTGAGCTCGGTGCCGATGGCCCACTTGCTGCCGGGCTCGGCCGCGTCCAGCGCCTTGATGATGTACTCGGTCGAACCCACCAGGTCGGCCGCCTGGACCACCTCGTGCCTGCACTCCGGGTGCACCAGCACGGTGACGCCGGGGATCCGCTCGCGGACCTCGTTGACCGAGTCCAGCGAGAAGCGGCCGTGCACCGAGCAGTGGCCGCGCCACAGGATCATCTTCGCCGCCCGCAGCTGCTCCACGGTCAGGCCGCCGTTCGGCTTGTGCGGGTTGTAGACCACGCACTCGTCCAGCCCGATGCCCAGATCCCGGACGGCGGTGTTCCGGCCGAGGTGCTGGTCCGGCAGGAAGAGCACCTTCTGCCCCTGCTCGAACGCCCACTCCAGGGCTCGCTGGGCGTTGGAGGAGGTGCAGATGGTGCCGCCGTGGCTGCCGGTGAAGGCCTTGATGTCGGCCGAGGAGTTCATGTACGCGACCGGGACCACGGTGTCGGCGATGCCCGCGTCGGTGAGCGCGTCCCAGCACTCGGCGACCTGCTCGGCGGTGGCCATGTCGGCCATCGAGCAGCCGGCCGCCAGGTCCGGCAGGATCACCCGCTGGTCCGGGCCGGTGAGGATGTCCGCGCTCTCGGCCATGAAGTGCACGCCGCAGAAGACGATGAACTCCGCCTCGGGCCGGTTCGCCGCGTCCCGGGCCAGCTTGAAGGAGTCGCCGGTGACGTCGGCGAACTCGATCACCTCGTCGCGCTGGTAGTGGTGCCCGAGCACGAAGACCCGGTCGCCGAGCGCGGCCTTGGCGGCGCGGGCGCGCGCGACCAGGTCCGGGTCGGAGGCGGCGGGGAGGTCGCCGGGACAGTCGACGCCGCGCTCACTGGCCGGGTCGGCCTGCTGGCCGAGCAGCAGCAGGGCGAGCGGGGTGGGCGCAGGCTCTTCGTAGGTGATGGTGCTCACGGGCGGCTGCCCTCCTGTGTGGGAGCGGCTGAGGGACCGCACCCTTTTCGTCTATCTGACGTTATCAATCATAACCCGCGACCACCTCCAGCGGACCGACCGAGGTGGCAATGTGATCCACGCCGCTATCGCCGGACTGGCGGTATACAAGTGGCGCGGCCCGCCCCTGCCGGACAGGCTCAAGGCGGCGACCGGTCGGCGGGCCGCACGCCGCGCCCGGACGGACGCCGCGCGCGGAGGGGCCGGGTTCGACGGAAGGGTACGCGCCAGATGAGCGACGGGGCGAACGCGCGGGCAGGTCACGACCGCGCGCTGCGGCGGATGCTGCCGCGCAGCCGGGCGGAGTCGCACCGCGCCTCCACCCCGCTGGAGCTGTTCTTCGACCTGTGCTTCGTGGTCGCCGTCGCCCAGGGCGGGAGCCAGCTGGCGCACGCCCTCGCCGCCGGGCACCTGGCCAAGGGCCTGACCGGCTACGCCGTCGTCTTCTTCGCGGTGTGGTGGGCCTGGATGAACTTCTCCTGGTTCGCCTCCGCCTACGACACCGACGACGTCGCCTACCGGCTGGCCACCCTGGTACAGATCACCGGCGCGCTGATCCTGGCGGCCGGGGTGCCCCGGCTGTTCGACGGACAGCTGGTGGTCGGCGTGGTCGGCTACCTGGTGATGCGCCTCGCCATGGTCGCCCAGTGGCTGCGGGCCGCGGGCAGCGCCACCGGCCCGCAGCGCACGGTGGCGCTGCGCTACGCCCGGGGCATCGCCCTGGTCCAGGCCTGCTGGGTGGTGCTGCTGTTCCTGCCGCACGTGCTGCGCGTTCCGCTGTTCCTGCTGCTGTGGCTGGCCGAACTGCTGGTCCCGTTGCTCGCCGAGCGGGACCAGCAGACCTCCTGGCACCCCGAGCACATCGCCGAGCGCTACGGCCTGTTCACCCTGATCGTGCTGGGCGAGTCGGTCTCGGCGGCGACCATCGCGGTGCAGTCGGCGCTGGACGAGCACGACGCCTTCGTCGAACTGCTGCCGATCGCCGTCGGCGGGCTGCTGATCTGCTTCTCCGCCTGGTGGATCTACTTCGCCCGGCCGGTGCACGGCTACCTGGAGTCCAACCGGCAGGCCTTCGCCTGGGGCTACGGGCACTACCTGGTGCTGGCCTCGGCGGCGGCGGTGGGCGCGGGCCTGGAGGTCGCGGTCGAGCACGCGGTGGGCCAGGCCCACATCTCCGGCCGGGCCGCGGCGGCGGTGGTGACCGTGCCGACGGCGGTCTACCTGTTCACGGTCTGGGCGCTGCACGCCCGGCACGGCAAGCGCGGCCTCGGCCAGCTGCTGCTCCCGGCGGCCGCGGCGGCGGTGCTGCTCTGCACCCTGATCGGCGGCGCGGCGGCGGTGCTGGCGGCCGGACTGGTCTGCACGGGCACCGTCGGCCTGGGGCTGCTGCTCCAGTACGGCGGCCGCGGGCACGCCCCCGATCCGGCGGGCTGACCGCGCCGGTGTGCTACTTCTGTACCCGTGCCCGCACCACGAACCCCTCCGAACCAGCCGTCCAGGCCGCCGCACACCCCCGGCGTCCGCCTGGACGAGACCGACCGCCGGGTGCTCGAACTGCTCGGACGCGACGGCCGGGCCTCCTACGCGGAGATCGGGCTGCTGGTGAACCTCTCGGCGACCGCCGTCAAGCGCCGGGTGGACCGGCTGCGCGAGCGCGGGGTGGTCCGCGGCTTCACCGTGGTGCTCGACCCGGAGCTGCTGGGCTGGGGCACCGAGGCCTTCGTCGAGATCTACTGCCGCGAGCGGACCTCGCCGGAGGAGATCCTGTCCTCGCTGCGGCAGTTCCCCGAGGTGGTCGCCGCCTGGACGGTCACCGGCGACCCGGACGCGCTGGTGCACCTGCGGGCGGCCGACACCCGGCACCTGGAGAGCGTGATCGAGCGGATCCGCAAGGAGCGCGGGGTGCAGCGCAGCCGTAGCTCGGTGGTGCTCAGCCAGCTCATCGGCGGCTGACCGGCCCGGCCGCCGGGGGGTGCCGCGGCCGTCCGGGCGAATGCTGCGCGGGCGCCCGGGATCGCGCAGGAAAGCTGCGTCCGGGGCAACGTTCCGACATGCCGGGAGCACGGCCCGCTGCCTAGGGTTGATCACATCACCGCCGCCCCACCCGAGCGAGGACCCTCCCGTGACCCAGCGCATGCACCGGTACGACGCCGAGATGGTCGACCTGGTCTTCGACTACATGCGGGAGCGGCTCCAGTACGACCCGGTGCCGCTGGACCACCCCGGCGACGGCGACCGGCTCGGCCGGGCGCTGGAGGGGCTGCTGAACGCCCGAGGAAACGATCCTGCGGACGTGCTCAAGCTGTACGACCACGAGCTGTCGCGCGCCGTGATTTCAGCTGACAGTCCCCGTTATCTGTCATTCATTCCCTGTGCGCCCACCAAGGCCGCACTGCTGTTCGACATGGTGGTCTCCTGCGCCTCGCTCCAGGGCATCTCCTGGCTGGAGGCGGCCGGGGCCATCGCCGCCGAGAACCAGGTGCTGCGGCTGCTCGCCGACCGCGCCGGACTGCCGGAGACGGCCGGCGGCTGCTTCGTCTCCGGCGGCTCGGCGGGGAACCTGTCCGCGCTGGTGGTCGCCCGCGACACCGCCCGGCACCGGCTCGGCCTGGCCCCCGGCGCGCGGATGCGGATCGCGGTCAGCGACCAGACCCACTCCTCGGTGACCAACACCCTCAACATCATCGGCGTGGAGAAGCTGGTCGTCCCGACCGCGAACCACCGGCTGACCGGCGAGGCGCTGCGGGCCGCGCTGGCGGCCGACGACAGCGAGGTCCCGGTCATCGGCGTGGTCGGCACCGCCGGTACCACCAACGCCGGGATCATCGACGACCTGGCCGGGATCGCCGAGGTCGCCCGCGAGCGCGAGCTGTGGTTCCACGTGGACGGCGCCTACGGCGGCGCGGGCCTGTTCGCCCCCTCCGTCCGCGACCGCTACGCCGGGATCGAGCACGCCGACAGCTTCGTGGTGGACCCGCACAAGTGGCTGTTCGCGCCCTTCGACTGCGCCGCGCTGATCTACCGCAAGCCCTGGCTGGCCAAGGGCGTGCACACCCAGGACGCCTCCTACCTCGACGTGCTGCACACCGGCGACGACGAGGAGTGGAACCCCACCGACTACGCCTACCACCTCACCCGCCGCGCCCGGGGCCTGCCGCTGTGGTTCTCGCTGGCGGTCCACGGCACCGACGCCTACACCGAGGCCGTCGAGGCGGGCCTCACCCTGGCCCGGGAGACCGCCGCGCTGATCCGCGCCGAGTACCCGGAGCTGGAGCTGGTGCTCGACCCGGTGCTGTCCGCCGTGGTCTTCCGCCGCCGGGGCTGGACCGCCGAGGAGTACTACGCCTGGTCCCAGCGGCTGCTCGCCGAGCAGACCGGTTTCGTCACCCCCACCGGCTGGGAGGGCGAGGTCGTCGCCCGCTTCGCCTTCCTGCACCCGGGCACCACCATGGACATGGTCCGCGAGATCCTGGACACCACGCGCTGACCGGCGCCCGGTCGGCGGCGGCGCTACAGGTACCCGCCGGAGGGCAGGTACGGCGCCGGGGGGCGCATGCCGCGCAGCGCGAGGTAGCCGCGGGTGCGCACGGCCAGACCCGCCGCCAGGCAGACCTCCACCGCCCAGTCCTGCTCGGCGGTGGCGTTGGAGACGGTGGCCGCGGTGCCCACCGGGATCCGCAGCAGCGCCTCGGTCAGCAGCCGGGCGGCCAGCCGCCGGGAGGTGGCGGCCAGCAGCACGATCCGGCCCTCGCGCCGGTAGCAGTAGCCGCTGCCCGCCAGGGTGTCCACAACCAGCAGCTCGTCGCCGCCGCGCAGCAGCTGCTCGTGGTCGCTGCCGTGGGCGCCGCCGCGTACCCGCCGGTCCACCGAGTCCAGCAGCGGCTGGTGCGAGGCGGCGCCGAGGTGCACCGGGATGCCGTCGGCGGCGGGCAGCGCGGCCCGGTCCACCTGGCCGGCGAACACCATCGTCGGATGCAGCTGGAAACCGGCCGCGTGGTAGCGCCGGGCCGCGCGCGGGTCGGGTGAGGCGACGATGATGCCGCGCAGGCAGCCCCGGCCGTAGGCGACGGCGTGGTCCAGCAGCAGCCTGCCGATGCCCCTGCCCTGGGCGGCGGGCAGCACGGCGAACAGCGACAGCCCCCACAGCCCCTCCCGCCGCAGCGCCAGCGCCGTGCCGACCGGTTCGCCGCCGTCCTCGGCGATCCAGCAGCCGCCGGGATCGGTCGCCGCCAGGTACCTGTTCTTGGCCTCGGCGGCGGCGATCCGGGCCGGGGTCCACGGCGCCGCCACGCCCCCCAGGGACTCCTCCATGGCCGCGAAGGCGGCGGCCGAGATCTCCCGCACGGCGCGGGCGTCGGACGCCGAGTCGCGGACCGGTCGAAGCAGCATGGCCCCAAGTCTGGCCGCCCGGCGGGGGCGTTGCCACAGGTTTCGCCCAGTGCCCGGGGCGAGAGCCCGTGGTCGTCGCGGACGGCGTGTGCGAGCATGGAGGCGAAGGGACCTTCCCCGGAATACTCCGGGGGCGCGGCGGGTTTGCCGCTGGTAGCAGTAAGTCGTCACAACCCGGGAGTACACAGATGACCGTCCAGGACGAGACCAACGTCGAGAGCGGGATCCTCCTCAGCGGTGCCGCCGCCGACAAGGTCCGCAGCCTGCTGGAGCAGGAGGGCCGGGACGACCTGGCGCTGCGGGTCGCGGTGCAGCCCGGTGGCTGCTCCGGCCTGCGCTACCAGCTGTTCTTCGACGAGCGTTCGCTCGACGGCGACGTGCGCAAGGACTTCGGTGGCGTGAGCGTCGTCACCGACCGGATGAGCGCCCCCTACCTCGGCGGCGCCACCATCGACTTCGTCGACACCATCGAGAAGCAGGGCTTCACCATCGACAACCCGAACGCCACCGGCTCCTGCGCCTGCGGCGACTCGTTCAGCTGAGCCCCGCCCTTCCGGGCCCCCGCCACCGCCTGATCCCAGGCCGGGCGGGGGCCCGAGGCGTTCCCGGCCACCGAGCGGGCCGCCGGTCGGGCCGCCGACCGGGTCTCAGCCGCCGATCTTGGTCGGGCCGGGGGAGTAGTACTTGGTGCCGGTGGGCGCGTCCAGCTGCGGCAGGTTCTGGCCGGTGCCGCTGTCGACCACCCGGCGGCCGTCCAGCGGTGCGCCCAGGTCGGTGCTCAGCTGCTGCTGGCGCACCAGCATCGGGCAGGCCGTGCCCGACTTCTCGGGCTGGGTGACCACGACGGAGACCAGCACCTCCCCGGGGGTGGACTGGTCCGCCCGCAGGCCGTACTTGTCGCAGATGCCCGCGTAGAAGTACACCGTCAGCTCGTCGCCGTCGCTGCTGTAGCCGGTGCCCTTGACGGCCTGCCCGCCCGGCGTCGGGGTCGCCGTGGCGGAGCCGCCGGACGCCCCCGAGGGCGAGCCGGTGGCCGACGGCGAGGGCACCCGGATGATCGGCCCGCCCGGTTGGATGCTGGGGCTGCCGCTGCTGCTCGGCGTCGTGTTCGCGCCGGCGGAGGTGCTGGACGGTTTGGCCGACGCCGTGGTCGAGGCGCAGGCCGCCGCCCCGCCCACGGTCAGCGCCGCCACGGCGGCCAGCGTGACCAGGCGCCCGGTGGTCGTCCGGTGCCGCTTCGGCAGGTGCTTCGGCTGCTGCTTCGGCGCGTCGAAGTCGATCTCCACAGTTTCGCCTCCTGGTGCTGTCCCTGGTTGAACGAGGATGGGACGTGGAGGTTGCGGATTCGGTTCCGCCCGGCCGCCGGAGGCGGTCAGCCCTCGCGGTCCAGCCACGCCCCGAGCAGCGCGGCCGAGTCGGCGGTCACCCGGAAGCCGGGCTCCCGTCGGGGCTCGCGGGCCCCGGCCCCGGCCTGCGGCGCGGCGGCGGGCTGGGCGACCGCGCTCGGCCAGAAGCGGCCCATCCGCCGCCCGTCCGCGACCAGTGCCGCGAGCGTGTCCGGACCGGCGTCGCCGCGCAGGTGGGACGGGATGTGCCGGGGGGTGTTCCTGGGCATCATGCGTGTGCTCCGATGCTGGGGTGGCAGGGTGGTGCACCCTGCTTCCGACCCTAGATCCGGACGTCCGACTGTTCCAGTCCTACCTCTGGGTAACTGGCCGGGGGCACTGTGGTGACCGGCCTCGGACAGCCGGTACCGTGGGTCGGTCCGCTGTCTGCCCATCGTCTGGGAGCACTTTCGTGCGCATCGCTGTCACAGGTTCGATCGCCACCGACCACCTCATGACTTTTCCCGGCCGTTTCACCGAGCAGCTGGTCGCCGAGCAGTTGCACACCGTGTCGCTGTCCTTCCTGGTCGACACGCTGGACGTCCGGCGTGGCGGGGTCGGTCCCAACATCTGCTTCGGCATGGGCGTGCTCGGTCTCTCGCCGGTGCTGGTCGGCGCGGCCGGGACGGACTTCGCCGAGTACCGCTCGTGGCTGGACCGGCACCGGGTGGACACCGAGTCGGTGCTGATCTCGGAGACCCGGCACACCGCCCGCTTCGTCTGCACCACCGACGCCGAGCACAACCAGATCGCCTCCTTCTACACCGGGGCGATGAGCGAGGCCCGCAACATCGAGCTGCGTCCGGTCGCCGAGCGGGTCGGCGGCCTGGACCTGGTGCTGATCAGCGCGGACGACCCGGAGGCGATGCTCCGGCACACCGAGGAGTGCCGTGAGCGCGGCTACCCCTTCGCCGCCGACCCATCGCAGCAGCTGGCCCGGCTGGAGGGCGAGGACATCCGCACGCTGGTCGACGGCGCCGCCTACCTGTTCTCCAACGAGTACGAGCGGGCGCTGATCGAGACCAAGACCGGCTGGTCCGACGAGGAGGTGCTGAACCGGGTCGGCGTCCGGATCACCACCCTCGGCGCCAAGGGCGCCCGGATCGACCGCAAGGGCGAGCAGCCGGTGTTCGTCGGCTGCGCCGCCGAGACCGCCAAGGTCGACCCGACCGGGGTCGGCGACGCCTTCCGCGCGGGCTTCCTGGCGGGCCTCACCTGGGGCCTGGAGCTGGAGCGGGCCGCGCAGCTCGGCTCGATGCTGGCGACCCTGGTCATCGAGACCCTGGGCACCCAGGAGTACGAGCTGCGCGGCGGCCACTTCCTGGAGCGCTTCGCCGAGGCCTTCGGGGCCGAGGCCGCCGCCGAGATCGAGCCGCACCTGGCCGACGTCGCCGCCTGAGCCGCCCCGCCCACCAGGCCCTAGCTCAACCGGCGGACCAGGTACGCCGTCCCGCCGTCGGAGCCGTAGCGCTCCGACGGCTGCTCGCCCTGGTACCGCTGGCCGCGCATCTCGCACCAGGCCGGGATGTCCAGCCGGGCGGCCTCGTCGTCGGAGAGCACCGCGACCAGGCCGCCCACCGGCACCTCGGCGAAGTGCTTCGCCAGCTCGATCACCGGGATCGGGCAGCGCCGCCCCAGCGTGTCCAGCACCAGTGGGCCCCGGTCCGCCGCCGGGGCGGCCGGGGCGGCCGGTTCCAGCTGCGCCCGGACCGCCGCCACCGCCCCCGGCAGCACCTCCAGGAACCGCTCCAGGTCGGCGTCGGCGCAGTCGTCCGGCAGCGAGACCCGGACGTTGCCCTCGGTCAGCGCGCCCATCGCGGCCAGCACGTGGCTCGGCGTCAGCGTGCTGGAGGTGCAGGAGGAGCCGGAGGAGACCGCGAAGCCCGCCCGGTCCAGCTCGCCCAGCAGCGCCTCGCCGTCCACGTACAGGCAGGAGAAGGTCAGCAGGTGCGGCAGCCGCCGCAGCGGATCCCCGAGCACCGCCAGATCCGGCACCAGCGCCGGGAGTTCGGCGCGCAGCCGGTCGATCCTGGCGTGCTGCACCGGGTTCAGCCGCGCCGCCTGCTGCCGGACCGCCCGCAGGGACACCGCCGCCGCGATCGCCCCCGGGACGTTGACGAAGCCCGGCACCCGCCCGGACTCCCGGTCGTCGGCGGGCAGCGGCGAGCGGTAGCGGACGCCCTTGCGCACCGCCAGTACGCCCACCCCGGCCGGTCCGCCCCACTTGTGCGCCGAGGCGGTCAGCAGCGACCAGCCCTCCGGCGGCGGCAGCCGCCCGGCCGACTGCGCGGCGTCCACCAGCAGCGGCACCCCCGCCGCCGCGCACCGCTCGGCCACCTCGGCCACCGGCTGGACCGTCCCCACCTCGTGGTTGGCCGACTGCAACGCGGCCAGCGCGGTGCCCGGCAGCAGCTCGGCGGCGAAGCGCTCCGGGTCGACCCGGCCGAGGGCGTCCACCGGGACGCCGTGGGCACTGCCGCCGGCCGCCTCGTGCTGCTCCGCCGCATGGAGGACGGACGAGTGTTCTACGGCCGAATGTACGAAGCGGCGTCCTTTCCGGTGATTCCCGGCGAGTGCGCCCAGCACCGCGAGCTGGTTGGCCTGGGTGCCGGAGGCGGTGAACACCACCTCGTCCGGCCGGGCGCCGAGTTCGGCGGCCACGGTCTCCCGGGCCGCGTCCAGCAGCATCCGGGCCCGGCGCGCGTCCCGGTACAGCCGGGCCGGGTCGGCCCAGCCCTCGTCGAGCGCGGACAGCAGCGCCTGCCGGGCGAGCGGATGGAGCGGCGCGGTCGAGGCGGCGTCGAAGTACGGCACCTTCCCACGTTACCCACCGGGGGTCTGGCGGCGCGTCAGGGGGCACCTCGGCCAGTGATCGTTTGGGTGACTTATGGTGTGTCAGTCGAACCGCTTCCACAGGCTGCCCAACTGACCGGTAGCCGTCGTTCAGTAACCCATCTGACCAGCGATTCCACCCGTCCGGGGGCCATCCGGGGGCGGCTTCGGCGCGTTAGCCGGACCTGCCCGCGAAGCTCCGATACGCCTGGAGTAGGGTTTGGCCCGCATAAACATCCAAACCCTGCCCGCAGACCGGGCCATCGGGCCCCACAGTCCCGCTGGCGCGTGAGCGGGCGAGACTTCGGGAAGGCGCTACGTGAGTCCCAACGGCTCCGACCGCTCGCCGCGGCGCTCGATGCGGCGGAAGCTGCTTTCAGCGCTGACGCTGGGCCTCGTCCTTGCCACCGCCACCGGCTGCTCATCCTCGCAACTGCCTCGGCTCGGCCTGCCCACTCCGCGCGACCAGCAGGGCAAGACCGTCCTCTTCCTCTGGCAGAGCTCGTGGATCGCGGCGCTGGCCGTCGGTGCCCTTGTCTGGGGTCTGATCCTGTGGAGCGTGATCTTCCACCGGCGCAGCCGCACCAAGGTCGAGGTACCGCCGCAGTTCCGCTACAACATGCCGCTTGAAGCGCTGTTCACCATCGTCCCGCTGATCATGGTGTCGGTGTTCTTCTTCTACACCGCGCGCGACGAGTCGAACCTGCTGAAGATCGACAAGCCGCAGCATGTGATCAACGTGGTCGGCTTCCAGTGGAGCTGGGCGTTCAACTACGAGCACTCGGTCAATCCGCAGGAGCAGTCGAGCACGGCCACCGACAACGGCCCCGGCGCCTACGACATCGGCTCCCCGGGGCAGCTGCCGACGCTCTGGCTGCCGCAGGGTCAGTCGGTCGAGTTCGAGCTGACCTCGCGCGACGTTATCCACGGCTTCTGGCCGGTCGACTTCCTCATGAAGATGGACGTCATCCCCGGTGTCGTGAACAAGTTCGAGGTGACACCCACCCAGCTGGGCACCTTCGCCGGCAAGTGCACCGAGCTCTGCGGTGTCGACCACTCGCAGATGCTCTTCAACGTCAAGGTCGTCACCCCGGCGCAGTACGAAGCCCACATCGCAGCCCTGCGTGCGTTGGGCCAGAGCGGCGCGGTGCCCTCGGGTATCACGACCACGGGAGTGAACAACGCGAAATGACGATCCTCAACGAACCCCAGGGCCTCAGCGGTGGTACCGCTGCGGTGGGCCGGAAGCCCGCGCTAGAGCGCAGGTCCGGCACCCAGATCATCAAGTGGATGACCACCACTGACCACAAGACGATCGGCACCCTCTATCTGGTGACGTCGTTCGCGTTCTTCCTGATCGGTGGTGTGCTCGCGCTCACCATGCGCGCCCAGCTCGCGCAGCCCAACGGCCAGGTCCTGACGAACGAGCAGTTCAACCAGGCGTTCACGATGCACGGCACGATCATGCTGCTGATGTTCGCCACCCCGCTCTTCGCCGGGTTCACGAACTGGATCATGCCGCTGCAGATCGGCGCGCCCGACGTGGCGTTCCCCCGGCTGAACATGTTCGCGTACTGGCTGTACCTGTTCGGTTCGCTGATCGCTGTGGGCGGCTTCCTCACCCCGCAGGGTGCGGCCGACTTCGGCTGGTTCGCCTACTCCCCGCTGTCGGACGCGGTCCGCTCGCCGGGCGTCGGTGCCGACATGTGGATCATGGGTCTGGCGCTGTCCGGCTTCGGTACGATCCTCGGCTCGGTGAACTTCATCACCACCATCCTGTGCATGCGCGCCCCCGGCATGACCATGTTCCGGATGCCGATCTTCGTCTGGAACGTGCTGCTGACCGCCGTTCTGGTGCTCCTCGCCTTCCCGGTGCTCGCGGCCGCGCTGCTGGCACTGGAAGCGGACAGAAAGTTCGGGGCGCACGTCTTCGACCCGGCGAACGGTGGCGCCATCCTCTGGCAACACCTCTTCTGGTTCTTCGGACACCCAGAGGTGTACATCATCGCCCTGCCGTTCTTCGGCATCATCTCCGAAGTCGTGCCGGTCTTCTCGCGCAAGCCGATGTTCGGCTACCAGAGCCTGATCGCGGCGACCATCGCCATCGCCGGTCTGTCCGTGACCGTGTGGGCCCACCACATGTACGTCACCGGCGCGGTCCTGCTGCCGTTCTTCTCCTTCATGACGTTCCTGATCGCGGTTCCGACCGGCGTCAAGTTCTTCAACTGGATCGGCACCATGTGGCGGGGCTCGCTGAGCTTCGAGACCCCGATGCTGTGGACCGTCGGCTTCCTGGTGACCTTCGTCTTCGGTGGTCTGACCGGCGTGCTGCTGGCCTCCCCGCCGATCGACTTCCACGTCTCGGACTCCTACTTCGTGGTGGCGCACTTCCACTACGTGGTGTTCGGCACCGTCGTGTTCGCGATGTTCGCCGGCTTCCACTTCTGGTGGCCGAAGATGACCGGCAAGATGCTCGACGAGCGTCTCGGCAAGGTCACCTTCTGGACGCTGTTCATCGGCTTCCACACCACCTTCCTGGTGCAGCACTGGCTGGGCGCCGAGGGCATGCCGCGTCGTTACGCGACCTACCTGCCCAGCGACGGCTTCACCACCCTGAACACCATCTCCACCATCGGCTCCTTCCTGCTCGGCCTGTCAATCCTGCCGTTCCTCTACAACGTCTGGAAGACCGCCAAGTACGGCAAGAAGGTCGAGGTGGACGACCCGTGGGGCTACGGCCGTTCGCTGGAGTGGGCGACCTCCTGCCCGCCGCCGCGGCACAACTTCCTCACCCTCCCGCGCATCCGCTCCGAGTCCCCGGCGTTCGACCTGCACCACCCGGAGATCGCGGCGCAGGACTACCTGGAGAACCACGGCGAGGTGCCCCCGCACCTGCTCGCCGCGCTCGAAGCCAAGTCGGCTGCTGAGGAGACGGAGGCGGGTGACCGATGAGGGAACAAGGCAAGATCTTCGCCGGCTTCGCCGTCTTCGTCCTGGGCATCGCCATCTGGTACGGCCTGTGGTCGCACGACCCGACCGGCACCACCTGCTTGTTCCTGGCCTTCGGCCTGGGTTCGTTCATCGCCTTCTACCTGCTGTTCACCGCCAAGCGGGTGGACACCGGAGCCGGTGACAACCCCAAGGCCGAGGTCTCCGACGACGCCGGTGTGATGGGCTTCTTCAGCCCGCACAGCTGGCAGCCGCTGTCCCTCGGCATCGGTGGCGCCATGGCCTTCATGGGCGTCATCTTCGGCTGGTGGCTGCTCTACTTCTCCGTCCCGATCGTGCTGATCGCCCTCTTCGGATGGGTCTTCGAGTACTACCGGGGCGAGAACCAGACGCAGTGACGCGGTACTGAGCACGACCGGCAGGGGCCGGGCACCGTTCCACACGGTGCCCGGCCCCTGTGGCGTTCCCAGGTCCGACTGCCCCGCTCGTTCGCTCGTTCGGGTGGCACAGGCTGTGTGCTATGTCCGATAAATTCTAGAATGTGACAGTGCATCGAGAACCGGCGCGGCATCTGGAAGGGACCACAGCATGAGGGCACGTACTGGCGTCGCGGTCGCGGTGCTGCTCGCCCCACTGGCTCTGTGCGGCTGTGGCGCGGGCTCGACCCGGCTGACCAGCCTGGACACCGCCAAACTGGTCAGTGTCAGCCCGCAGGTGGGCACCAAGGGCACGGTGGATCCGCAGGCCCCGGTCGTGGTCAGCGCGGTGCACGGCAAGCTCACCGACGTCACCGTCAGCACCGCCGACGGACGGCTGCTCCCGGGCAGCATCTCCGCCGACGACCGCAGCTGGCACTCCACCGGCGAGCTCGCCCCGGGCCAGCACTACACCGTCCGGGTGAGCGCCGACAACGGCGACGGCGGGCGCGGCACCACCGAGCGCCAGTTCGCCACCGCCGCCGCGGGACGGCTGCTCACCGCCGAGCTGACCCCCGGCGACCACGCCGTCTACGGCGTCGGCGAGCCGGTCGCGGTGGCCCTGAGCCAGCCGGTGCACGACCCCGCCGCCCGGCGGCTGGTGGAGGCCGGGCTGACCGTGGACTCCACCCCCAGCGTGCGCGGGGCCTGGTACTGGGTGGACGACAAGACCCTGCACTTCCGGCCCGAGGACTACTGGCCCACCCACGCCTCGGTCACCGTCGCCTACGACCTCAGCGGGCGCCACATCCAGGGGGACCTCTACGGCGGCGCGGCCGGCCGGATCGCCTTCAGCACCGGCGACAAGCTGCTGGCGCTGACCGACGCGGACAGCGACTACATGACGGTCTACCGCAACGGGCAGGAGATCAACAGCATCCCGGTGACCACCGGCAAACCCGGCTTCGACACCCGCAACGGCATCAAGGTGGTGCTGGAGCAGGAGCCCGAGGTGCTGATGGACTCCAGCACCATCGGGATCGCCCCGGGCAGCTCCAACTCGTTCCACCTGCACGTCCGCTGGGACACCCGGGTGACCTGGAGCGGCGAGTACGTGCACGCCGCGCCCTGGTCGGTGGGCTCGCAGGGGGTGGCCAACGTCAGCCACGGCTGCACCGGGATGAGCACCGCCAACGCCGAGTGGTTCTACGACACCTTCCGCCGGGGCGACCTGGTCCGGGTGGTCAACAGCCGCGGCCACGACATGGAGCCCTTCGGCAACGGCTTCGGCGACTGGAACCTCTCCTGGAGCGCCTGGCAGCAGGGGAGCGCGCTGCACCGGGTGGTGCGGACCGCCCCGGTGCCCACCAGCGGCGGCGCCACCCAGGCCGGGCTGATCCGCCCGCACAGCTGACCCGGAGCCCGGTGGCGGGCAACCAGCGGCCCCCGGACCCTCAGCTGGTCGTGGCTCCGGCTGTTCCGCCGCCGGACGCGGCGGCGGGTTCGGCGTGGGCGGCCGGATCGGGCTGCTGCCGGTAGGCCTGGGCGACGGTGGCCCGGTCGAACACCCGCCAGGTCGCGGCGGAGACCAGGAGCGCGACCACGAAGCCCACCCAGTACGGCGCGGTCAGCCCGAACCGGGCCGCCACCACCCCGCCCAGCAGCGCGCCCACGCAGTTGCCGCCGGCCGCGATGAACAGGTTGGTGCTGCCCACCCGGCCCAACAGGTGCGGTGGCGTCAGCCGCTGCCGCAGCGAACCGGCGACGATGCTCCACAGCGAGCCGTGCACGCCGAAGGCGAACAGCGCGAACCCGATCAGGTACGCGCTGTGGGAGGCCGCCAGGGCCAGGTGCAGCCCCGCCTCGACCAGCAGCCCGACCCGGATCGTCCAGGTCGCGGTGACCCTGCTGATCAGCCGGTCGCCCACCACCGAGCCGAGCACCCCGCCGACCGCCATGCTGGTGAACAGCAGGCCGTAGCCCACCGAGCCGAGGTGCAGCCGCTCCCTGGCGACCAGCACCAGGACGGCGGTGGCCGCCGTCAGCGTCACGTTCAGCAGCCCGATCAGCACCGCCATGGTGCGCAGCAGCCGCTGCCGGACCAGCCAGCGGAAGCCCTCGGATATCTCCGCGCGCACCGAGCGCCGCTCCCGGACGGCCGCCGCTGAGCCCGGCCGCGGGGCGGCCCGGTAGACGCCAGTGACCAGGCCGATCAGGATCGCGCTGACCGCGTAGGTGCCCGCGTTGACGAAGTACGGGATGCTCGCCGCCACCACGAACAGGAAGCCGCCGAGCGGCCCGGCGACCATCTGCTGCATCAGCGTGGTGCCGCCGATCAGCCAGCCGTTGGCGCGTTCCAGCCGGGCCCGGGGCACTACCGCCGGGACCATCGCCTGGCTGGCCGAACGGAAGACGATCTCACCGGTGTTGATCGCGAAGAGCACCAGGTAGAGCAGCGTGGTGGTGGCCCGGCCGGTCAGCACGGCCACCGCCAGTACGCCCATGGCGACCACCCGGACCCAGTCCACGGTGAGCATCAGCCGCCGCCGGTCCACCCGGTCCACCAGCACCCCGCCGGGCAGTGCGAACAGCAGCCAGGGCAGCCAGGCCACCGCGGCGGCGCCGGAGACCAGCAGCGGGTCGCTGGTGCGGGAGGCGATCAGCAGCGGGGTGGCGATCGTGGCCAGCCCGCTGCCCAGGGCCGAGGTGGTGCTCGCCGCCCACAGTCGGGCGAAGCGTCCGCCCAGCCCGGCTGTCCCGCCGCTGTCCACCGCCGCCGTGCCCGTGCTCTCGTCGTCCATGGCGGAAACCTAGCAACACCACTGGCAGGGGTGGCAATTGTTCGCCGAGGGCTGCGCGACGGCGGCGGAAAGGCCGCAGGGCCCGTCCGGATCGGACGGGCCCTGCGGCGTGTGGCGTGTGGCGTGGGGGTCAGTGGTGGCCGTGGCCCGCCGTGACCTCCTGGTGCTCTTCGACGGTCGGCTTGGGGATCTGGGCGGCCTCGCCGAAGTAGCCCTGGGACAGCTTCGCCCGGACCTTGGAGAGGGCCTTCACCTTGCGCTTGACGCCGTTCTCGTCCACCTCGGCCGGGAGCTCGACCGGGAGGTACTGCTCGTGCGCGGTGAGCCGGAAGCGCTCCTCCGGCGGCAGCTGCTCGTGCACCTCGATGAACTCACCGTGCGGCAGGCGCTTGATGGTGCCGGTCTCGCGACCGTGCAGCAGCTTGTCGCGGTCCGCGCGCTGAAGGCCGAGGCACCAGCGCTTGGTCACCGTGAAGGCGATGACCGGGCCGACGAAGAAGAGGATCCGGCAGGTCCAGGTGATCGTGTCGATCGACAGGTGGAAGTGCGTGGCGAACAGGTCGTTGCCACCCGCGACCAGCAGGATCAGGTACTCGGCGATCCAGGCCACACCGAAGGCGGTGCGGATCGGGGCGTTGCGCGGGCGGTCCAGGATGTGGTGCTCGCGCTTGTCGCCGGTGACCCAGCCCTCCAGGAAGGGGTAGGCCGCGATGACCATCATCACGCCGCCGAAGACCATCAGCGGGATGAAGACGCCCAACTCCAGGGTGTGGCCCCAGAGGTGGATCTCCCAGCCCGGCATGATCCGGATCAGGCCCTCGGAGAAGCCCATGTACCAGTCCGGCTGGGCGTCGGTGGACACCTGGTCGGGGCGGTACGGACCGTACGCCCAGATCGGGTTGACCGAGACGATCGCCGAGACGAAGGCGATGACGCCGAACACCAGGAAGAAGAAGCCACCGGCCTTGGCCATGTAGACCGGCATCAGCGGCATGCCGACGACGTTCTTCTCGGTCCGGCCGGGGCCCGCGAACTGGGTGTGCTTGTGGTAGAAGACCAGGATCAGGTGGGCCACCAGCAGGCCCAGCATGATGCCCGGGATCAGCAGCACGTGGATGGTGAAGAAGCGCGGGATGATGTCGTTGCCCGGGAACTCGCCGCCGTACAGGAAGAACGACAGGTAGGTGCCCACGATCGGCATCGACAGGATCGCGCCCTCCATGAAGCGGATACCCGTACCGGACAGCAGGTCGTCCGGGAGGGAGTAGCCCATGAAGCCGTCGAACATGCCGAGGAACAGCAGCAGGAACCCGAAGAGCCAGTTGATCTCACGGGGCTTGCGGAACGCGCCGGTGAAGAACACGCGCATCATGTGGACCAGCATGGCCGCCACGAAGACGATGGCCGCCCAGTGGTGGATCTGCCGGATCAGCAGGCCGCCGCGCACCTGGAAGCTGATGTTCAGCGTCGACTCGTACGCCTGCGACATCGAGATGCCGTCCAGCGGCGTGTACGGGCCGTGGTAGACGACGTCGGCCATGCTGGGCTGGAAGAACAGCGTCAGGTAGACGCCGGTCAGGATGATGATGATGAAGCTGTAGAGGCAGATCTCACCGAGCATGAAGGACCAGTGGTCCGGGAAGATCTTGCGCAGGTTGGACTTGGCCAGGCCGTAGATGCCCAGTCGGCCGTCGGCCCAGTCCGCTGCCTTCTCGCCGAGGTGGGCCTGTTCGACCCCGGACTCGCTGTGGCCGGTCAGATCCTCGTGGCCGTCGGCGGCCGGTGTGTGGATGCTCATGCGCTGCGCTCCCAGAAGCCGGGTCCGACGGGCTTGCTGAAGTCGCCCAGGGCTTCGAGGTAGCCGTCGGCGTTGACCGAGATCCGAAGCTGCGGCAGGGGGTGCCCGGCCGGGCCGAAGATCACACGACCGCCGTCGGAGAGGTCGAAGGTCGACTGGTGGCACGGGCAGAGGACGTGGTGCGTCTGCTGCTCGTAGAGGCTGATCGGGCAGCCGACGTGGGTGCAGATCTTCGAGAAGGCCAGCACGCCCTCGTAGCCCCAGGACGCCGACTTCGCGTCCTTGATGTCGGAGGGCTGCATCCGGACGATCATCAGCGCGGCCTTGGCGATGACCTCCTGGAACGTCGGGTCGACGTCCGGGTTGTCCGGGTTGAGGCCGGGCGGCATCGCGAAGGTCAGCGAGCCGACCTGGATGTCCGAGGGCTTCAGCGGGGTGTTCGTGTTCATGTTCATGAGCAGCTTGCCGGCCGCCCAGTCGGTGGTGTCGAGATCCTTCTGCGGCAGCGGCCCGAGGTCGCGGAACAGGATGATCGCCGACAACGGGACCATCGCCATGGCGCCGATCATCGTGTTGCGGATCAGCTTGCGGCGGCCGAAGCCGCTCTCGGCCGCACCCTGGCGGAAGTCGGCGAAGACCTGCGCGCGGACCTCGGGGGTCGACTCGATCGGGTGCCGCTCGGCGATGTGCTCCTCGTCCGACATCAGCGTGCGGGCCCAGTGGACCGCGCCCGCGCCGATGGCGAACAGGGAGACGCCGAGGGTGGTGCCGAGCGCGAAGTTCAGCGCGCTGACGTGACCGATCGGGAAGATGAAGATGACGCCCGTGGTGCCGTCGCCGTTCGACGGCTTGATGCCGACGTACGAGGCGATGAAGCCGATCGTCGCCAGCATCGACAGCACGAACCAGGTAGCGACCTGGCGCTCGGCCCGACGGGCGGCGCGCTCGTCGATGTCGGTGCGGCGGTGCTCGTGGGGCGGCAGCCCCGGGTCGGCGAAGGGGTCGTCGTGCACGGCGACTGCTCCGCCGTGGGGCCCAGTGGCCTCCGGCAGGTGTTCTTCAGACATGTTGTCCTGGCTCGTCATGACTTCTTGGCCTTGGGGGTGCGGGCGGCGATCCAGATGGCGATGCCGATCAGGGCGCCCAGCGCGAAGATCCAGCCGAAGAGGCCCTCGGTCACCGGACCGAGGGAGCCCAGGGTGAGACCCCCGTAGTTGGGGTTCTTCGCCTGGTCCGTCGTGTGTTGGACGAAGGCGATGATGTCCTGCTTCTGCTGCTGGGGCATGGTGCTGTCCGGGAAGGACGGCATGTTCTGCGGCCCGGTCAGCATGGCCTCGTAGATGTGCTTGGCGCTCACGCCCTGCAGCGGGGGCGCGTACTTGCCCTCGGAGAGCGCGCCGCCGGAGCCCGCGAAGTTGTGGCACTGCGCGCAGTTGGTGCGGAACAGCTCCCCGCCCGAGGCGACGTTCCCCGGGGCGTACTGGCTCGACGTGGGGACGGAGGGACCGGGGCCGAGGGTGGCCACGTAGGCCGCGAGCTGGTCGATCTCCGCCTGGCTGTAGATCACCTTCTTGGAGGGGATCTGCGGGCCGGGCTGCTGGGCCGGCATCCGGCCGGTGCCGACCTGGAAGTCGACGGCGGCACTACCGACGCCCACCAGGGTCGGGCCGTCCTTGGTGCCTTGGCCGCTGAGACCGTGGCAGCTGGAGCAGCCGACCTGGAACAGCTTCTTGCCCTGTTCGATGGCCAGGGACTGGCTGGTGTCGGCCTGCGCACTGCTGGTCGGCGCGAACGCGGCGTACAGCCCCCCGGTGGTCGCCAGCGCAAAGAGTAGGACGACGAGCGCTGCCAGCGGGTGGCGCCGTCGTGCGGAGAGCTTTTTCACGGATTAACCCCGGTGTGAGGATCAGGAGCGTCTGGAGTCTGGTTGACCGTCAGGTCGGTCTGTGGGGACCGCCCGGCGGTTGGCCGAGGGGACGGTCCGACCCTGTCTACTTGATCAGATAGATGGTCGCGAAGAGGCCGATCCAGACCACGTCGACGAAGTGCCAGTAGTAGGACACGACGATCGCCGCAGTGGCCTGCTCGTGCGTGAACCGCTTGGCGGCGTACGTACGCGCGAGGACCAGCAGGAAGGCGATCAGACCGCCCGTCACGTGCATGCCGTGGAAGCCGGTGGTCAGGTAGAACACCGAGCCGAAGGGGGAGGAGGACAGGGAGATCCCGTGCGATTTGACCAGGTCTGTGTACTCGTAGATCTGACCGCCGATGAACACCGCGCCCATGATGAAGGTCGTGATGAACCAGGCCCGGAGCTTCTTCACGTCGCCGCGCTCGGCAGCGAAGACACCCATCTGGCAGGTGAACGAGGAGAGCACCAGGACCGTGGTGTTCACCGAAGCGAAGGGCACGTCCAGAACATGGTTCTGGGAGTGCCAGTAGGCCGTCCCGGTAACGGAACGGAGAGTGAAGTACATCGCGAAGAGGGCCGCGAAGAACATCAGCTCGGATGCCAGCCAGACGATGGTTCCGACGCTGGTGAGGTTCGGCCGGCTGACCGATCCGTGTGCGTGCCCGGTTTCTACTGCAGTTGCTGTCGCCACGACCGACATTATGTCGGTCCCTTATTCCGCCCTCACCTCGGGGGGTGTACCTCGGTGTGTCCGCCTTGTGACGTACCCTCCGGTGGACCGGCGACCAGGCAGGTAGCCCGAACGGCGGGGGGTGCGGGCCGCTTCGGGCCTTGCCGCGACAGGCCGGTGGGTCGCCCGAAATGGTGAACCCCGGGCAGCCGGACGGCTGAGGACCGGGGCTGAGCGGTCCGGCGTGCTGTTGGGGCGTCAGATAGCGGAGTAGCATCCGGCCAGACGCCGAAGTGGTCCCGATCACACCCCAGGGGGATGCGGACGATGGCACTGAACGTTCTTGTCTACAGCGACGACCGCAACACCCGCGAGCAGGTCAGGCTCGCGCTCGGCCGCCGCCCCGCCGCCGACCTGGACGAACTGCGGTACCTGGAGTGCGCCACGTCGCCCGCGGTGGTCAAGGCCCTGGACGCGCACGCCAAGGGCACCCGCCGGCTCGACCTGCTGGTGCTGGACGGCGAGGCCACCCCGGTCGGCGGGATGGGCCTGTGCCGCCAGCTCAAGGACGAGATCTACGGCTGCCCGCCGGTGCTGGTGCTGATCGGCCGCCCGCAGGACTCCTGGCTCGCGGTCTGGAGCCGCGCGGACGCCGCCATCGCCGCCCCGGTCGACCCGGCCGCGCTGGCCGAGACCGCGAGCGCGCTGCTGCGTACCGATCACCGGCATCTCGTCGGCTGAGATCCCGGTATCACCGGGCACCCCAGTCGCTAGGCTTGGCCTCTCCCCATATATGCGAGACGAGTGAGAGGCCACGGCCATGGTGAACGCGCATCCTGCGGACGGCGGAGTCGACCGTGTGCGGGCCCGTTCCTGGCCGGACGTCCTCGGGCCGCTGATCGCCGGTTCCGACCTCAGCTCGGCGGACACCGCCTGGGCGATGGACCGGATGATGAGCGGCGAGGCCACCGCGGCGCAGATGGCCGGGTTCGCCGTGGCGATGCGGGCCAAGGGCGAGACCGTGGCGGAGATGGTCGGCCTGGTCGACGCCATGTACGCGCACGCCACGGTGATCGAGGTGCCGGGGCGCGCGGTCGACATCGTCGGCACCGGCGGCGACCGGGCGAAGACCGTGAACATCTCCACCATGTCGGCGATCGTCGCGGCCGGTGCGGGCGCCCGGGTGGTCAAGCACGGCAACCGGGCCGCCTCCTCCGCGAGCGGGGCCACCGACGTGCTGGAGCAGCTGGGGATCAACCTGAAGCTGACACCGCAGCGGGTCGCCGAGGTCGCCGCCGAGGTGGGCATCAGCTACTGCCCGGCGCCGGTGTTCCACCCGGCGATGCGGCACGTCGGCTCGGCCCGGGCGGAGCTGGGCGTGCCCACCTTCTTCAACCTGCTGGGCCCGCTCACCAACCCGGCCCGGGTCGGCGCCAACGCGGTCGGCTGCTTCGACACCCGGATGGCCGGACTGCTGGCCGGGGTGCTCGCCGAGCGGGGTTCCTCCGCACTGGTGTTCCGGGGGGATGACGGCCTCGACGAGTTGACGGTGACCGGTACCTCCACGGTCTGGCAGGTGCGGGACGGCGCGGTCGAGCGGGTCACCTTCGACCCGCACGACGTCGGCATCGACTACGTCGGGATCGAGGCGCTGCGCGGCGGCGACGCCGACCACAACGCGGGGGTGGCCCGCCGGGTGCTGGCGGGCGAGCACGGGCCGGTCCGGGACGCGGTGCTGCTCAACTCCGCCTCGGCGCTGGTCGCGCTGGACCAGACCGACGCGCCGCTGGTCGAGCAGCTGCGGGCGGCGATGAAGCAGACCGCCGAGTCGATCGACTCGGGCGCGGCGGAGCGGGTGCTGGCGCGCTGGTCGGCGGCCACCCAGGCGGGTTGAGCCGGGCGTTGGCGTCTCGGATGGCGGACGG
Organism: Streptacidiphilus sp. P02-A3a; assembly: GCF_014084105.1. Taxonomy (GTDB): domain Bacteria; phylum Actinomycetota; class Actinomycetes; order Streptomycetales; family Streptomycetaceae; genus Streptacidiphilus. The sequence continues at coordinate 2,226,441 of NZ_CP048289.1, forward strand.
GGTTCGCCCGGCGGACGGGCCCTCTGGCATACTCAGGGACAGGTCACGAGTGACAGCACGCGGTGGTGACCACCGCATCGGCCCTGGCTAGCTGTCCGGCAACCCTCCGTCCGTGGCGGGGTGCTTCCAGGTGACGACCGGGCCCTGGGGTGACCCGCCGCAGGGCAAGCGCGGATCCCCTCATGTTCGGCGTATGCCAGGGATCCACTGGATGCCCTGGAGGGGTAGTCATGTCCTCGTACCCGAACACCGCCGACGCCGCCGCGCAGACCCTCGACGACGCCCCCTGCCAGCCGTTGGCCGTGCTCGGGCGCGAGGTCGAGGTCCCGCTGGTCAGCGGCGAGAAGGTGGTCTACGCCGCGCTCGACTACGCCGCCAGCGCCCCCGCGTTGCAGCGGGTCTGGGACGACGTCGCCGCCTACGCCCCCTACTACGGCAGCGTGCACCGGGGCGCCGGCTACCTCTCGCAGCTGTCCACCGACCTGTTCGAGCAGAGCCGGGCCACCGTCGCCGACTTCCTCGACCTGCGCGAGGACGACCAGGTGGTGTTCACCCGGGCCACCACCGACTCGCTGAACCTGCTGGCCGGAGCGGTGCCCGCGGACACCCGGGTGTACGCCTTCGAGACCGAGCACCACGCCTCGCTGCTGCCCTGGCGCGGACGCGGCCTGGACGTCCACTACCTGCGCGCGCCGCGCTCCCCGGAGCAGGCGGTGGCCGCGCTGGAGGCCGCGCTGGCCGAGAGCGGGCAGGGCCCCAAGCTGGTCTGCGTCACCGGCGCCTCCAACGTCACCGGGGAGATCTGGCCGGTCCGGGAGCTGGCCGAGACCGCGCACCGGCACGGCGCGCGGATCGTGCTGGACGCCGCCCAGCTCGCGCCGCACCACCCGGTCTCGGTGCGGGAGCTGGACGTCGACTGGGTCGCCTTCTCCGGCCACAAGCTCTACGCCCCCTTCGGCGCGGGCGTGCTCGCCGGGCGCGGCGACTGGCTGGACGCCGCCGAGCCCTACCTGGCGGGCGGCGGCGCCAGCCGCACCGTGGCCAGGGAGGCGGACGGCTCGGTCGCCGTCGAGTGGCACCGGGGCCCGGCCCGGCACGAGGCCGGATCGCCGAACGTGATCGGCGCCTACGCCATCGCCTCGGCCTGCCGGGCGCTGCGGGAGGCGGGCTTCGACTCGCTGGTGGCCCGCGAGCGGCAGCTGATCGCCCGGCTGCGGGCCGGCCTGGCCGCGATCCCCGAGGTCCGGGTGCTGACCCTGTTCGGCGAGGACCACCCGCGGGTGGGCGTGCTCTCCTTCGTGGTGCGCGGCTGGAACAGCTCGCACTTCTCCGCCGCGCTCTCCGCCGAGTACGGCATCGGTGTCCGCGACGGCCTGTTCTGCGCGCACCCGCTGGTGCGGACGCTGCTCGGCGGCGAGCAGAGCGAGCCCTCCGAGTGCGGCGCGCCCGAGGCCTCGCTGCCGGGGGAGCGCAGCCTGAACGCGATCCGGGTGAGCTTCGGCGCGGGCACCCCGGACGAGCACGTGGACCGCTTCGTCGCGGCCGTGCGCGAGCTGGTCACCCAGGGCGCGCAGTGGGCCTACCGCACCGAGGGCGGCCGCTGCGTGCCGGACACCCGGCGCTGACGCGCCGCCGCCCGGCGGGTCGGTCGGGGGGCTAGTCCAGGCCGATGGCGAAGGCCGCGTCCAGGTCGTGCCGGGAGTACGTGCGGAAGGCGATGTGGGTCTCCGTCGCCTCCACCCCGGGCACCTTGTTGACCTGGCCGGGGATGACGTCGGCCAGCTCCTCGTGCTCCTTCACCCGGACCAGCGCCACCAGGTCGTAGGTGCCGGTGACCGAGTACACCTCGCTGACGCCGTTCAGCGCGGCGATCGTCTCGGCGATCTCGGGGATCCGGTTGACACTGGCCTTGATGAGCACGATCGCGGTGATCACTGGGTTGTCTCCTGGGAGGGTGGTCGGACGCTCGGGCCAGCGTAGCCGGGCCCGCGTCCCCGGCAGTAGAGCAGCCAGGCGAAGAGGAAGCCGCCGGTGAAGCCGATCAGGTGGGCCGCGTAGGCCACGTCGGGTGCGGCGGCGGAGCTGTCCCGGACCGACACCGCCTGGATCACGAACCACAGGCCGAGCACGATCCAGGCCGGGAAGCGCAGCGGCAGGAACAGCAGCATCGGGACCACGCTGGTCACCCGGGCCCGGGGGTACAGCCGCAGGTACGCCCCGAGCACCCCGGCGATCGCCCCGGACGCCCCCACCAGCGCCTGCCCGCCGCCCGCGCCGCGCCACTCGGTCAGCGCGTAGCCGTACGTCGCCAGGTAGCCGACGGCCACATAGAAGAGGAGGTAGGGCAGCCGTCCCAGGCGCTGCTCGACCATCGCGCCGAAGACGTACAGGAACACCATGTTGCCCAGCAGGTGCACCCAGCTCGCGTGCACGAACATGGCGCTGAGCACCGACAGCGCCGGGACCCCGGGGAACTCGCCCGGCCCGGCCCGGTTGTCCAGCAGCTCCCGGGGGACGACGCCCCAGCGCAGGAAGTACGCCTGCTCCACCGCCGCGTGGTGCGCGCCGCCCGCGTACAGCGGGTCGAGCCCGGAGGCGGGGCCGACCAGGAACACCACCGTGTTCAGTCCGATCAGCAGGTAGGTCACCACCGGCAGGCAGGTCAGCACCGGCAGGAAGCGGAGCGGGCTCGCGGCACGTACCGGGGTCACCATGTACCAAGCATTCCTTGACCGGACAAAAACGACATCGCTGGGCTGGGACGTGTGGGGGACAGTGCCCTGGTACGACGGGTAGGCCATAGGGTTCTCGGGTAGCCGCATCCGGGATGCCCGGTTGCTCCGCGTACCGAGAGGACACCCCATGACCGTCCCCCTGCCCACCGAGGGGACCCGCTGGCGCTGCACCCTGTGCGGCAACCTGACCCGCTTCGACGTGACCCGCTCCTCGCGGGTGGTCGAGTTCGTCCACCTGGACCTGGCGGGGGAGCCCCGGGTCGAGGAGCGCCAGGTGCTGAGCGAGAGCGTCGAGTCGGTCTCCTGCCGCTGGTGCGGCGCGGTGGACCAGGTGGAGCTGGTGGACCGGCCCGGCGCGGAGGCGGAGGCGGCGGCGCAGGCCGCGCGGGCCGCGGAGGCGGGCGGGTCCGCGGGGTAACCCTGGGCTTCGAGCTGTGGCGGAGTGACGAGTGGGGGGCTGGACGGGCGAGAATGGTTACCGGGCGGACGCTGCCCGGGGACCGGATCGGAGTACTGGACGTGGTGGAGAGAGACGGGGCGGATACCGCGGTGGGCCCTGGCGGGCCCGGCGACGCGGTCCCGCACCCTGCCATGCCCGCCGACGCCCGGCCCGGCCCCGACGCTGAAGCCGACGCGGAAGCGGAGGCCGACGCCGACGCCGACGCGGAGGCCGATGCGGACGCCGCCGCGGAGCAGTTGGACCGGCCGTTGCCGGAGGGGGTGCGGCGGCGGGTGGTGGGGATCGCCGCTGACGCGCTGGCGACCGTTCCGGCCGCCGAGCTGCCGGCGCGGCTGCGCCCGTACGCCAAGTTCACCCCGGTCCAGCGGGCCCGGCGCGGGGCCACCGCCATCGCCGCCGCGCTGGAGGCGGACCCGCAGTTCCGGCTGCGGATAGCGGACCGGGTCCGGCAGGGGCAGCCGGACCTGGTCAGCGTGCTGGAGTCCGGGGTGCTCCCGGCCGCGGTGGACCCGCTGGACGTCGCCGCCGTGGCGTACCTGCTGCGCCCGTCCGGCTGGAGCAAGCTGGTCGGCGAGGCCGGGGAGGAGGCGGAGCGGGCCGAGTCGGAGGGGGCCGCCGCCGAGTCCGCGCGGCTGGTGGAGAAGCTCCAGGTGGAGCTCGCGGCGCTGCGGGAGACCACCCGGTCCGACGGCGAGCGCGGCCGGATGGAGCTGGAGGCCGTCCGCAAGGAGGCCGACGCGCTGCGCCGCAAGCTGCGCAGCCTGGAGGCGGACACCCGGCGGGCGGAGGCGGCCACCCGCAAGGTGACCGTCGAGCTGGAGGCGCTGAAGGCCGCCGGGGTGACCGAACGCGGCACCGCCGACAGCGAGTTGCGTCGGCTCAAGCACCGGCTGGCCGAGGCCGAGTCGGCCCTGGAGACGGCCAAGCGGGCCACCCGCGAGGGCCGCGGTACCGAGGACATGCGGCTGCGGCTGCTGCTGGACGTGGTCCTGCAGGGCGCGCAGGGGTTGCAGCGGGAGCTGGGCCTGGCGCCGGTCTCCAGCCGTCCGGCGGACTCGGTGGAGGCGGTCAGCCCGACCACGGCCTCGCCGCACGACGTGGCCCGCCGGGCGCTGGACGCGGACGATCCGGCGCTGCTGGACCAACTGCTGCAACTGCCGATGGCGCACCTGGTGGTGGACGGCTACAACGTGACCAAGAGCGGCTATCCGACGCTGCCGCTGGAGAAGCAGCGGGCGCGGCTGCTCACCGGCCTCTCGCTGCTGGCCAGGCACAGCGGGGCCGAGGTGACCTGCGTCTTCGACGGCAAGGACCTGGACGCCCCGGTGCCGATGGCGCCGCCGCGCGGGGTGCGGGTGCTGTTCAGCCGCTCCGGCGAGACCGCCGACGAACTGATCCGCCGTCTGGTGCGGGCGGAGCCGGAGGGGCGTCCGGTGGTGGTGGTCTCCACCGACCGGGAGGTGGCCGACGGGGTGCGCAAGGCGGGCGCCCGTCCGGTGCCCTCGGCGATGCTGCTGCGGCGGCTGGTCCGCACCTGACGCCGTTACCGCATCCCCCGGTTCACCCGATTACTAACACGGACATTTCACCGCATTAGCTGACGGTTTTCACCCCGGGGGCGACAGACCGATATCGGTCTCACTAGTCTCTCCTCTCGAACCTCTGTCCTGACGATCGCCCGACGGGCGATGCGGGGGTTCCCGCCCAGTACCGGGCGCCGTCCTCGGGGGTCGACGGCACGGGTCGCGTGGCGGTCGCCGGAAGGGAACTGAGACTCTCGTGGCCTCACACCGCCGCCCCAAGCAACCCAACCGCGCCCGCGTGTCGGTGCTGACCGCGGCGGCTGCCACGGCCGTCGCACTCTCCGCGCAGGCGGGTGCGCAGGCGGCGCCCGGGATGACCCTCAGCCAGGCCACCAAGGAGGTGGCGGCGGACCGGCAGGCGGCCGACACGGCGGGTCAGCAGTACGACACCGCGCAGACCCAGGAGCAGACGCTCCAGGCGCAGGTGTCGCTGCTGCAGAACGAGATCGCGCGCGAGCAGGGCACGGTCAACCAGGAGGAGGCCACCCTGGGGGCCGAGGCGGCGGCCCAGTACCGCAGCGGCTCGGTGGACCCGTCCGTGCAGATGATGCTCTCGGCGGACCCCACGTCCTACCTGAACCAGGCGTCGCTCCAGGGCGAGCTGGACGCCACCCAGGAGGCGGTCTTCGCCGACATCCAGTCCCAGCAGCAGCTGCTGGACCGGCAGAAGGCCGAGGCCACCAGCGAACTCGCGTCCGAGCAGACGCTGTTGAAGCAGATGCAGCAGACCAAGGCGAGCGCGCTGGCGAAGCTCAAGCAGGCCCAGTCGATCATGGAGTCGCTGACCCCGGTCCAGCAGACCCAGGTGAACACCGCCGCGGGCGGCGGCGCCAACAGCGCCACCGGCGGCGGGTACGGCTCGGTCGGGGACACCAACGCCAGCTCGATGAGCGTGGCCCAGGTGCAGGCGGAGCTCGGCGGCATCTCGCCGGAGGCACGGACCGCGATGGAGGCGGCGCTCGGCCAGGTCGGCATCGCGCCGTACGCGTGGGGCGGCGCCTCGCCCGCCGGGTTCGACTGCTCGGGCCTGGTGATGTGGGCCTACGCGCACGCCGGGATCAGCCTGCCGCACTCCTCGCAGGCGGACGAGAGCGTGGGCAGCTACGTTCCCGAGTCGGACATCCAGGTCGGCGACATCGTGGTGCTGGAGGGCGGCAACCACGTCGGCCTCTACGCGGGCCACGGCATGCTGCTGAACGCCCCGGAGTACGGCTACACCGTCTCCATCATGCCGATCTCGGACTTCGGCGGGGTCGTCGCCGTCCGCCGGGTCTGACCGGAGCGCTGTGGTCCGGCTGTGTGACTGTTGCCACAGCCGGTCCGGCATTCCGGGCGATCCGACCGATTTGACTGCGATGTCGTCGGCACAGGGTGATCCGGTGACTCCAAGGCGTCGCCCGGGCGACAGGCAGTCCAACCGTCAGGAATGTTTTGCCGACAATGATTTGAATGGATCACGGTTAGGTCACTAGGGTCGATCACCGAACCACCGCGAAGTCGATCACCCAGCCTGGGTGGCAGCGGCGGTTTCCGCCGAGTCCGAGGCGTGGCAGGGCGCTGGCCGCCCACAGGGGAAGCCGACAACTCGGAGCCGGGGAACCACTTGTTCCTCGGGGTGAATCGACGTCAGGCCGGTCCCGGACCGGTGAGGCGCCGTAGGGCGATCTTCCAGCCCGAACCCGTCAGCTCACCCGGTAGGCGGCCGTAGGAAGAAGGAGCTCGCCTTCGTGGCGTCCCATCGCCGTCCCAAATCACCCAGCCGAGCCCGGGCCACCGTGCTGACCGCCGCCGCCGCCACCGCCGTGGCCGTCACCGCCAACGCGCAGGCCGCGCAGGCCGCCCCGCAGCCCACCACCGCCTCGCTGACCGCACAGGTGCGGACGCTGAACACGGCCGCCGACGCCGCCGTGCAGCGCTACGACCAGCAGCAGGAACAGCAGCAGCAGGAGCAGCAGCAGATCACCACGCTGCAGAACGAGATCGCCCGGCAGCAGGCCGCGGTGAACGCGCGGGAGGCGGCCCTCGGGGCCACCGCCGCCGCGCAGTACCGCGACGGCTCGATCGACCCGGCGGTGGCGCTGATGCTCTCGTCCAACCCCTCGAACTTCCTGGACCAGGCGTCCGCCACCGCCCAGGTCGACAACAACCAGGCGCAGTCGCTCGGGGCGCTGCAGAGCGAGCAGACCACGCTGTCCAACGAGAAGGGCCTGGCCGAGTCCAAGTTGAAGGCGCTGGACGCGACCAGCAAGGAGTTGGCCGCCGCCAAGGCCGCCGCCCAGCAGAAGCTGGCCGCCGCGCAGGCCCGGCTGAACTCGTTCACCGCCGCCCAGCGGGCCGCGGTCCAGGCGGCGCTGAACGGCCCCAGCACCAGCGGCCACACCGGCGACAACACCGCCCCCCAGGCCGGTTCCGGCTCCAGCTCCGGCTCCGGTTCCAGCTCCAACGGCGGCTCCGGCTCCGGTTCCAGCGGCGCGACGAACCCGGGCCACGCCACCTCCGGGGACTCGATCGAGGCGGCGGCCTTCGCCGCGGCGGAGAGCAGGATCGGCGACGCCTACGTCTGGGGCGACACCGGTCCCAGCACCTTCGACTGCTCCGGCCTGATGATGTGGGCCTACGCGCAGGCGGGCATGAACATCGGCCGGACCACCTACGACCAGATCAACGTGGGTACCCCGGTCAGCAGCGTGTCCGACCTCCAGGTCGGTGACCTGGTCTTCTTCAACGGCAACACGCACGTCGGCATGTGGGCGGGCAACGGCATGATCCTGCACGCCCCGCACAGCGGCGCGGAGGTGCGCTTCGAGTCGATCGACACCGTCGGCACCATCTACGCGATGCGCCACCTCTAGCCGACGCCACCCGAACGGCGGTACGGGCCCGACCCCCGCGGGGGTCGGGCCCGTCGTCGTTTCCGGGTCGGCCCCGGCGCCTCGACCCGAGCTGGGGGCGGCTGACCCGGCGTCTGTTCGCCCTCCTGTGCGGAATGGGTGAATATTTTCGTGCTTGTGGTGGTTTGGACTCGCCGCTCCGGAATCGCTAACGTCTGGCTCCGGTCCTCCGCGCCGTCGACCGCCCTCCCCGGGCGGCACCGGAGGCCGCCAGGTCCGCGCGGACGCAGCCGGCGTCACGCCCACCGGATCCGGCATCGGACGAATGGAGTCCGCCCACGTGGCGTCCCACCGACGTGCCCGACCGCTGGGCCAGGGTTCGGCCGTGACCGTGCTCACCCGAACCGCCGCCTCGCTGGTGACGGTCACCGCCGCCGTCCTGTCCGGCGGCGGCAGCGCGCTCGCCGACCCGGCCACCCCGGCCACCCCCGGCGAGGTCCAGCAGCGGGTCGACGCCCTGTACGGGCAGGCCGAGGCCGCCGGGCAGCGCTACGACGGAGCGGTCGAGCAGCAGCACTCGCTGCAACGGGACATCTCGCTGCTCCAGCAGCGCATCGCCGCCGAGCAGCAGCGCGTGAACAACCTGGACCAGGGCATGGGCGCGCTGGCGGAGGCCCAGTACCGGCAGGGCGGCGGGATGGACCCGCTGGTGCAGCTGGTCTTCAGCGCCGACCCGCAGCGCTACCTGGAGCAGGCGACCACCATGGCCGAGGCCGACGGCGCGCTCGCCACCGTGCTCGGCTCGATCGAGGCCGACCAGCGGCAGCTGGCCCGGGACAAGGCCCGGACGGTCGCCCAACTCGCCCGGCTGGACGCGGTCCGGCAGGTGGTCGCGGGCAGCAAGGCCGAGGTCCAGCACCGGATCGGCCGCGCCCAGGCGCTGCTGGCCGGCCTCTCCGGCACGCAGCGCGACCAGCTGGCGCAGGCCGCGGACAGCGCCGCCTCGCTGGCGGCGCAGGCCGCCGCCGCCGTGCTGCCGCCCGACCAGGGGCCCGCCGACAGCCGCGCCGCCGCCGCGCTCGACGCCGCCCGGAGCATGCTCGGCCGCCCCTACGTCTACGGCGCCGCCGGACCCTCCGCCTTCGACTGCTCCGGGCTGATGTACTGGTCCTGGCGGCACGCCGGGGTGGTGCTGCCGCGCACCTCGCAGGGGCAGGCGTTCGCCGGGCAGCGGATCCCGCTGAGCGAGGCCCGGCCCGGGGATCTTGTGATCTACTACGGCGATATGCACCACGTCGGCATGTACGCAGGCAACGGGATGGTCATCCACGCCCCCTACCCGGGCGCGCGGGTGCGCTACGAACGCGCCACCGACATGCCGGTCGTCGAAGTGGTCCGGGTCTGATGCCGATAGCCAGGCGGCGCCTGCTGGCGGCGGGCGCGGGCCTGCTGCTCGGCGCCGCCGGGTGCGCCGTCGGCGGCTCCGGCCACGGGGCCGACACCGCCGCCGACACCGCCGCCGTGCAGGCGGTGCTGGACCGGCGGGCGGCGGCGGTGCTGCACCGGGACCGGGCCGCGCTGCGAGCCACCGTGCTGCCGGGCGAGACCGGGCTGAGCGCCCGCCAGGCCGCCTGGCTGGGCAACCTGGCGCGGCTGCCGCTGGCCTCCTGGGAGTACCGGCTGCTGTCGACCAACGCCTACCCGCTCCCGGCGGAGCTGACCGGAGGCGGCGCGCGGCGACTCGCCACCAGCGTCCAACTGGCCTACCGGCTGGCCGGGTTCGACAGCGAACCGGTCACCGCGACCGAGTACCTGACCTTCGCCGACAGCGGCGGCGACTGGTACCTGGCGTCCGACACCGACCGTCCCGGCGGCGACACCGAACTGTGGGACCTGGGCCCGGTCACCGCCGTGACCGGCCGCTACTCGCTGGTCCTGGGCCTGGGCACGCGGGCCGCGCTGGAGCCCTTCGGGCAGCTGGCGGACCGCGCCGTCCCGGCGGTCAGCGCGGTCTGGGGCGACGGCTGGGGGCAGCGGACGGTACTGCTGGTGCCCTCGACCACCGACCAGTTCGCCGCGCTGCTGGGAACGGACCCGGCGGGGTTCGGCTCGATCGCCGCCGTCACCTCCGGCGAACTGGGCGCGGCCGAGGCCCGGCGGACCGAGCGGATCACCGTCAACCCGCCGGTCTGGGCCGAGCTCAGCGGCTTCGGACGGCAGGTGGTGACCACCCACGAGACCACGCACGTGGCCACCCGGGCCGTCACCGACAGCTGGACCCCGCGCTGGCTCGCCGAGGGCGCCGCCAACTGGACCGGCTACCTGAACAGCGGACGCACCCCCGCGCAGATCTGCCCGGAGCTGGCGGCGGACGTCGCCGCCGGGCGGATCCCCGACCGGCTGCCCGCCGACAGCGCCTTCGACGGCTCCGCGCCGGACCTGGCACAGACCTACGAGCAGGCCTGGTTCGGCTGCCGCAGCATCGTGCTCCGGCACGGCCAGGCCGCGCTGGTCGCGTTCTACCGGGCCGTCGCCGCGACCGGCGGCGCGGGCGGGCAGCGGGCCGCGGTGGACACCGCGCTGCGCCGCACCACCGGCACCGGGCTGACCGCCTTCACCGCGCAGTGGCGAGCCGATCTGCTCGCGGCGCTGCGCTGACCGGCGTCCGCACCGGTCCGGCGGTCTCCCGCCACAGCCTGCGGCAGGACAGCAGCGCCGCCGCCAGTAGCAGCAGGTTGCGGACCACCAGCGCGACGCTGCCCAGCGGCCGGAACGCCATCACGTCCGCGAACAGCAGCGGGAACTCCAGGAAGGTGAACGGACAGGCGGCCAGCAGCAGCCAGGCCACCGGCCGCTGGGTGGTCCGCCCCGACGTCAGGCAGACCGCCGCCAGGCCGACCAGCCACACCAGGTACTGCGGGCTGATCACCCGGCTGGTCACCACGAACAGCAGCAGCGCGGTCAGCGCCGCGTCCAGCGGGGTGGCCTCGGTCCACCGGCGGGCCCGGGCCCGCCACAGCAGCAGCCAGCCGAACGCGCCCGCGGACAGCCCCACCATCAGCCCGCCGACCAGCGCCACCCCGCCGCCGAGCAGCTCCACCGAGCCGTAGTTCATCGCCGCGTGCCCGTGCCAGCCGAGCAGCCGGGCCGCCTCGAACGGCAGCGCGCCGACCGACTCCACCTCGACCCCACGGCTCTCCTGGAAGCCGAGGAAGGAGAACGCGCCGTTCATGGTGACCGCGAAGACGAAGCCCAGGGCCAGCGCCGACCCGGCCACCGCCAGTACCGCGTCCCTGGTCCGGCGGCCCCGGGGGCGCCCAGCACGGTCAGCGCCGGCCACACCTTCAGCATCGCGCCGACCCCCGCCAGCACCCCGCCCAGCACCGGACGCCGCGCCGCCGCCAGCAGCCCGGCCACCGCCACCACGGTCACCACCAGGTCGAACCGGCAGAACACGGTCGGCCCCAGCAGCGGCACCGCCAGGACCCACAGCCACACCCCGGCCCGGCTGCCGCCGCGCCGCCAGGCCCGCAGCAGCAGCGCCGTCGCCAGCGCGTCGCAGGCCGCCACCATGACCAGGAAGCCGGTGAAGTACGACCAGGGCAGCCAGCCGGGCAGCAGCATCACCAGCGCCGCCAGCGGCGGGTACTGCCAGGTCATGTCGTCCAGCGGGAAGGTCCCGGTGGCCAGCACCTGGGACCAGCCCTGGTAGATCACCTTGACGTCGGTGGTCAGCGCGAGCCCGCCCAGCGGCACCAGGTCCAGCACCGTCAGCAGCAGCAGGCACCGGGTCCCGGCCCAGACCAGCGACGGCGCCCACAGCCGCCGCGCGCCCCCGGACGGGGGGCGGAACTCGGAACTGATCTCGGTGCCGATGAGGGTCCTCGCCGGATGTCAGGGAGACGGGCTTCGCCGCACCGCGGCCGTGCTGCCCTATCGTACGGACCACGAACCGCCGCACCGTGGACCTCGAAGGGCAAGCCGCCAGCACATGGACAAGACGCTCATCGTCACCAACGACTTCCCGCCCCGCCCCGGCGGCATCCAGACCTTCGTGCACAACATGGCGGTGCGGATGCCCGGCGGGCTGATCACGGTGTACGCGTCCACCTGGCGGGACGGCGCGGAGGCGGCCCGCTTCGACGCGGAGCAGCCGTTCCAGGTGATCCGCGACCGCGGCACGATGCTGCTGCCCACCCCCCGGGTGACCCGGCGCGCCGCGGAGATCCTGCGCGCCGAGGGCTGCGGCTCGGTGTGGTTCGGCGCGGCGGCCCCGCTGGGGCTGATGGCCCCGGCGCTGCGCCGGGCCGGGGCCGGGCGGCTGCTGGGGATGACGCACGGTCACGAGGCCGCCTGGGCGCAGCTCCCGGGCTCCCGGCAGCTGCTGCGCCGGATCGGCGCGGGCACCGACACCCTCACCTACCTGGGCGAGTACACCCGCTCCCGGATCGCCGCGGCGGTCGGCCCGCGGGCCGCCGCCCGGATGCGGCAGGTCCCGCCGGGGGTGGACGAGAAGACCTTCCACCCGGACTCCGGCGGCGCCGAGCTGCGGGCCGGGCTGGGCCTGGCCGACCGTCCGGTGGTGGTCTGCGTGTCCCGGCTGGTGCCGCGCAAGGGGCAGGACACGCTGATCCGGGCGCTGCCCGGGGTGCTCGCGGCGGTCCCGGACGCGGTGCTGCTGATCGTCGGCGACGGCCCCTACCGGGCCGACCTGGAGCGGCTGGCGGCGGAGACCGGGGTGGCCGGCTCGGTCCGCTTCACCGGCGCGGTGCCCTGGTCCGAGCTGCCCGCGCACTACGGCGCGGGCGACGTCTACGCCATGCCCTGCCGTACCCGGCGCGGCGGCCTGGACGTGGAGGGCCTGGGCATCGTCTACCTGGAGGCGTCGGCGACCGGCCTGCCGGTGGTCGCCGGGGACTCCGGCGGCGCGCCGGACGCGGTACTGGAGGGGGAGACCGGCTACGTGGTCCCCGGACGGGACCTGCGGGCCCTGACCGACCGGCTGGTGGAACTGCTGCTGGACCCGGCGCTGCGCGCCCGCCTGGGCGCGCGCGGCCGGGACTGGGTGGAGCGGAACTGGCGCTGGGACCTGCTGGCCCAGCGACTGGCCGAGCTGCTCTAGGGCCTGCCGGACAGACCCCGGCGGCCGGACGTCAGCGCGCGTACAGCGCCTCGACGTCGGCGTCGTAGTCCTTCAGCACCAGTGACCGCTTGAGCTTCAGCGAGGGGGTGAGGTGTCCGGAGTCCTCGGACAGCACGGTGTCCAGGATCCGGAACTTCTTCACCGCCTCCGCGTGCGACACCGCCGCGTTGCCGTCGTCGATCGCCGACTGGACGGCCGCGAGCAGCTCCGGGTCGGCCATCAGGTCGGCCACGGTCGCCCCGGCGGGCTTGCCGTTGAGCTTCTTCCAGGTCGGGAAGAACTCCGGGTCGATGGTGACCAGGCAGGCGATGAACGGCCTGCGGTCGCCGACCACCATGCACTCGCCGATCAGCGGGTACGCCCGGATCCGGTCCTCGATCACGGCCGGGGCGACGTTCTTGCCGCCCGCGGTGACGATGATCTCCTTCTTCCGGCCGGTGATGGTCAGGTAGCCCGAGTCGTCCAGGGAGCCGACGTCGCCGGTGGCGAACCAGCCGTCCAGCAGCGCCTCGGCGGTGGCCGCCGGGTTGTCCCAGTAGCCGGTGAACACCTGCGGGCCCTTCAGCAGCACCTCGCCGTCCTCGGCGATGCGGACCGCCGAGGACGGCAGCGGCTGGCCGACGCTGCCGATGCGCGGCGCGTCGTACGGGTTGAAGGCGGTGGCCGCGCAGGTCTCGGTCAGGCCGTAGCCCTCCAGCACGGTGAAGCCGACACCGCGGAAGAAGTGCCCGAGCCGCTCGCCCAGCGGCGCGCCGCCGGAGATGGCGTGGGTGGCCCGGCCGCCCAGCGCCGCCCGCAGCTTGCTGTAGACCAGCACGTCGAACAGCTTGTGCTGGAGCTTCAGGCCGAGCGGGATCCGCCCGGTGTCCTGGGCCCGGCTGTAGCCGATGGCCACCTCGGCGGCCCGGTCGAAGATCTTGCCCTTGCCCTCCGCCTGGGCCTTGGCCCGGGCCGAGTTGTAGACCTTCTCGAAGACCCGGGGCACGCCCAGGATCAGCGTCGGCTGGAAGTTCGCCAGCTCCGCGACCACGTCCTTGATGTCGGGCAGGTGCCCGATCCGGACCGGCGCCATCACCGCCGCGATCTCCGCGATCCGGCCCAGCACGTGCGCCTGCGGCAGGAACAGCAGCACCGAGGCGTCCCCGCTGCGGAACAGCGGGCGCATCCGGGCGGTGATGTTGCCCAGCTCGGACATGAAGTTGGAGTGGGTCAGCTGACAGCCCTTGGGGCGGCCGGTGGTGCCCGAGGTGTAGACGATGGTGGCGATGGTGTCCGGGCCCAGGGCGGCCCGGCGGCGCTCGATCTCGGCGTCCTCCACCTGCGCGCCCAGCCGGTCGAGCTCGGCCAGCGCCCCGCCGTCGATCTGCCACACCTCGCGCAGCGCGGGCAGCCGGTCGCGGACCGAGGCGACCAGCGCCTCGTGCCGGGGCAGCTCGGTCACGCAGACCACCGCGCCGGAGTTGCCCAGGATCCACTCCACCTGCTCGGCGGAGGAGGTCTCGTACACCGGGACGGTGATCGCGCCCGCGCACCAGATGGCGAAGTCCAGCAGCGTCCACTCGTAGCGGGTGCGGGACATCAGCGCGACCCGGTCGCCGGGGCCGACCCCGGCCGCGATCAGGCCCTTGGCGGCGGACCGGACCGAGGCCAGGAACTCGGCGGCGGTGAAGTCCTTCCAGCTACCGTCGATCTTGCCGCTGACCAGCGGCAGGTCGGGGTGCCGCTCGGCGTTGCGGTGGATCAGATCGGTGAGGTCGGCTCCGCTCGGCACCTCGTACAGGGCCGGAAGGCTGAACTCGCGCACGGCTGCTCCTCGATCTGCGACGCTGCGGACGCCAGGACGTTACTGCCGGGTAGGGATCCGCGGAAAGAGGCCCAGGCGAATGTGTTCCCAGTGTCACATCCACGTGAGCGGTCGGATTCCGGTTTCCGCCGAGTTCCGACGACAAAGACCGGATACCTTTCGCGTCCCGCACCGGGTCGGGGTGCCACGTCGGAACCCTGACGCCGGAACCCTACGGCAGCGCGTGGGCGGGCTGACGGCGTGGTCGGCCCGGGTTCTAGGGTGGTCCCCATGAGGGTGCATGTGGTCAGCGACGTACACGGCAACACCGAGGCGCTGGCGCGGGCCGGGGACGGGGCCGACGCCCTGCTGTGCCTGGGCGACCTGGTGCTCTTCCTGGACTACGCGGACCACTCCCGCGGGATCTTCCCCGACCTGTTCGGGGAGGCGAACGCCGACCGGATCGTGGCGCTGCGCACCGCCCGCCGGTTCCGCGAGGCGCGGGAGTTCGGCGGCGCGCTCTGGGACGGCCTCCCGGTCAGCCGGGAGGAGGCGATCGAGGGCGCCGTGCGCCGCCAGTACGCCGAGATGTTCGCGGCCTTCCCCACCCCCACCTACGCCACCTACGGCAACGTGGACCTGCCCCGGCTGTGGCCGGAGTTCGCCCGCGAGGGGGTGACCGTGCTGGACGGCCAGGTGGTGGAGATCGGCGGACGCAGCTTCGGCTTCGTCGGCGGCGGGCTGCCCTCGCCCATGCGCACCCCCTACGAGGTGGACGAGGAGGCCTACGCCGCCAAGATCGCCGCCGTGGGCGCGGTGGACGTGCTCTGCTGCCACATCCCGCCCGCCGTGCCCGACCTCACCTACGACACCGTGGCCCGCCGGTTCGAGCGCGGCAGCGAGGCGGTGCTCGACTCCATCCACCGCAACCGGCCGGGCCTGGTGCTGTTCGGACACGTGCACCAGCCGCTCGCCCGGCGGATGCGGATCGGCCGCAGCGAGTGCGTCAACGTAGGACACTTCCGCTCGACCGGACGGCCATGGGTGCTGGAGTGGTGACGCGATAACCTTCCAGGGTCAAGCGAGCCATGACGAGAAAGCCATGACGAGACGCGGAGGCCATCCGATGGCGGAGCACACCAGGTCGAGCACCACGATCGACGCCACACCGGCCCGGATCATGGCGGTCATCGCGGACTTCGCCGCCTACCCGGAGTGGACCGGGGAGGTCAAGGAGGTCGAGGTGCTGGGGACCGGCGCGGACGGCCGCGCCCAGCAGGTCCGACTGCTGCTCGACGCCGGGGCGATCAAGGACGAGCACGTGCTCGCCTACACCTGGGACGGCGAACGGCAGGTCAGCTGGACGCTGGTGAAGAGCCAGATGCTGCGGTCGCTGGACGGCTCCTACTCGCTGGCCGCCGCCCGCAGCGGCGGCACCGAGGTCACCTACCAGCTGGCCGTGGACGTCAAGATCCCGATGCTGGGCATGATCAAGCGCAAGGCGGAGAAGGTCATCATCGACCGGGCGCTGGCCGGGCTGAAGAAGCGCGTTGAGTCCGTGCCCGCCGCATCTGCCGCCGCCGCGACCTCCGCGACCTCCGCGACCTCCGCCGCCGCCGACGCCGCTGAGGCGGTCGACCCGGCCGGCACCGGCGCCGAGAGCTGATGGCCGCCGCCGGGCCCAGGGTCGTCCTGATCAGCGGGGACGGCGGCAGCGGGCGCAGCACGGTCGCCGCCGCCATCGCGCGCCGGGCGGCCGGGAGCGGGCAGCGGACGCTGCTGCTGGCCGCCGACGACCCGCACCGCACCCTCGACCGGCTGCTCGGCGCCAGGCTCGGCGACGAGCCCGCACGACTGCCCGCCGACCCGCACACCGACCCGCACGCCGACCCGAACGCCGACCTCTTCGCCGCCCGGCTCGACCCGCAGACCGCCTTCCGCGACGCGGCCGAACGCCTGCTGACCCGGGCCCGGACGCTGTTCGACCTGCTCGGTGTGGAAGCACTGGACCGCGACGAGATCACCGCTCTCCCCGGCGCCGAGCACCTGGCCCTGCTGGACGCCCTGCGCACCCACGGCACCGACCCCGGCTGGGACACCGTGGTCGTCGACGCGCCCCCCGTCCCGGCCCTGCTCGCCGCGCTCGCGCTGCCCGAGCAACTCGACCGCTACCTGGCCCGGCTGCTCCCCGAGCAGCGGCAGGCCGCCCGGGCGCTGCGCCCGGTGCTGGCCGCCTTCGCCGGGGTGCCGATGCCCGCCGACTGGCTGTTCGAGGCGCGGGCCTGGGCGGCGACCGAACTCGCCGCGATCCGCGCGGTCACCGACGCGCCCGGCACCGGCGTCCGGCTGGTCGTCGACGCCGCCGCCGGACCACGGGCCGCCGCCGCGCTGCGGACCGCCCGCGCCGGGCTCGCGCTGCACGGCCGCCGGGTGGAGTCGCTGATCGTCAACCGGCTGCTGCCGGACGGCGCCGACCCGTTCCTGGCCACGCTGCACAAGCAGCAGCAGCGGCAACTCACCGCGCTGCGGCTGGAATGGGACCTCCCGGTCACCGAACTGCCGCACCTGGGCCGGGAACCGGAGGGCCCGGCCGAGCTGGCGCCGTTCCTGCCGCCGGAACCCGCCGTCGCCGCCGCCGCCGACTGGCCGGTGCGGGACCTGCTGGGCACCCCCGAGGGCGTCCTGGTGTGGCGGATCCCGCTGCCCGGCGCCGACCGGGCCGACCTCGACCTGGTGCGCCGGGGCGACGAGTTGGCGCTCGGCGTCGGCCCCTACCGGCGGACCGTGCCGCTGCCCTCGGCGCTGCGCCGCTGCACGGTGGCCGGTGCCGCGCTCCGTGACGGTGTGCTCGCGGTGCGTTTCGCGCCCGACCCGCAGCTGTGGCCTCGCTGAGCCGGAGCCGGAGCCGGATGGTTCGAGTACCGCCGGAACGCCCATCCGGTGGGCTGGTTCGGGTAGCGTCGCAGGAGACCCACCTCGTAGAAGGAGCAGGACCATGACGACTGCCGACGACCGCCACGACGAGGATGTGTGGGCACAGGCCGTGGCCGAGGACGCCAAGCAGCAGCACCAGGAGCAGGCGAACCGGGCCCGGCCGCAGGGTGAGGACGGCGAGGCGGCGGGCGCCGAGCCGAAGTCCGCGACCGGCGACCTCTTCGGTCCCGAACTCGGGCCGCTGGTCGAGGAGGTGCGCAAGTTCGCCGCCGCCGTCGGCGGCCGGGTGGACGAGGCGGCCTCGGCGCTGGGCGCCGGTGACGGGATGCGCGGGCTGCAGCAGCTGGCGGCTCCGCTGCGCGGCAAGCACCCGGAGGTCTACGGCCACCTGATCGCGGCCGGGGGCGAGCTGTTGGCCGCGTACCGGGCGGCGGTCACCGCCTCCGAGCGGCGCTGGTCCGCCGCCAAGCCGTCCGGCAGCGAGCAGATCGACCTCGACTGACGGCCGGACCAGCGGCTCGGGCCCCGGCCGGTACGCCGAATCCCGAACTCCGAAGCCTGAAGGGCGAACGGGACATGTCGCCCCATTCGCCGCGGGTACCGACCAGTACGTCCCGAGAGAGCGGTTGCTTACGACTTTTGAAGGCTGTCCAGGCTAACTGAATCCGTGTGTCTTCGGCTAATGTACGCACAGGTGTGTACCCGACCCCTCGCGGGCGGGTACGGTACGGCCCAGCGGGAAAGCCAGCGGAGACTGAGGGACACATGGGACTGAGCATCGGCGTGGACGTCGGCGGCACCAAGATCGCGGCTGGGGTCGTGGACGAAACCGGCGAGATCCTGGCCCGTACCCGGGTGCCCACGCCGGCCGACCCGCAGTGGGCCGTCGGCGCGATCGCGGACGCGATCACCGAGCTGCGGGCCGGTCACCAGATCGAGTCGGTGGGCGTGGGGGCGCCCGGTTACATCGACCGGGGCCGTTCCACCGTGCTCATGGCTCCCAACATCAACTGGGAGAACGAGCCGCTGAAGGTCCGGATAGAGGACCTGGTCCAGCTCCCGACCGTGATCGAGAACGACGCCAACGCGGCGGCCTGGGGCGAGTTCCGCTTCGGCGCCGCGGCCACCCATGACGACATGATCATGATCACGGTGGGCACCGGCATCGGCGGCGGCATCGTGATCGAGGGCCGGATGCACCGCGGCTGCTTCGGCGTCGCCGGTGAGGTCGGCCACCTGAACATGATCCCCGACGGCCTGCCCTGCGGCTGCGGCAGCCGCGGCTGCTGGGAGCAGTACGCCTCGGGCCGGGCGCTGCGCCGCTACGGCCGGGAGCGCGCCGCCGCCGAACCCGTCCTGGGCAAGCGGCTGCTGGAGCTCAACGAGGGCGTCGCCGACACCATCACCGGCAGCCAGATCACCCAGGCCGCCGAGGAGGGCGACCCGCTCGCGCTTGAGGTCTACGCCGAACTGGCCGACTGGCTCGGCCGCGGCATGGCCGACCTGGCCTCGCTGTTCGACCCCGGGGTGTTCGTGCTCGGCGGCGGGGTCTCCGACTCCGGCTCGCTGCTGCTCGACCCGGTCGCCAAGGCCTTCGAGAAGCACCTGATCGGCGGGGTGCACCGGCCGCGCGCCGACGTGGTGCTGGCCACCCTGGGCTCGGCCGCCGGGATCGTCGGCGCGGGCGACCTGGCCCGCCAGGTCTGACCGAGCGGTCCGACCCGGGGCGGCCGACCGGGTCGGACGGTTCGAACAGCGCGCTGTCGTTGCGCCCCAACGGCGTTGCGGGCTGCGAGGATCGGCGTATGCCCGCCGAAGACCTGCCCGCCTCTGGACCGCAGCCCGACGGCAGCGAGACCGTCCGGGTGCTCAGCTACAACATCCGCTCACTGCGCGACGACCGGACGGCGCTGGCGCGGGTGATCCGCGCCTGCGATCCGGACCTGGTCTGCGTGCAGGAGTCCCCGCGCTTCTGGTTCCCCCGGCAGCAGGCGGGCTGGCTGGCCCGCGCCACCGGCCGCTACCTGCTCTCCGGCGGCCTCAGCGCCTCCGGGCCGCTGCTGCTGGGGCGGCTGCGGGCGCTGCCGCTGTCGGTGCACGACGTACTGCTGCCACGGACGCCGGGGCTGCACCAGCGGGGCTTCGCGACCACGGTGCTGCGGCTCGGCCGGGCCGCGCCGTTCTCGCTGACCAGCTGCCACCTCTCGCTCGACGCGACCGAGCGGTACCGGCAGTGCGAGCTGCTGCTGGAGCACCTGGAGCGGGTACGGGCGGCCGGGGCGCGCCACAGCGTGGTCGGCGGCGACTTCAACGAGCATCCGGGCGACCCCGGTTGGGACCTGCTGGCGGGGCGGCTGCGGGACGGCTGGGCAGTCGCGCCCTGGGGCTCCGAGTACACCTCGGTACCCGAGCGCCCGTACCAGCGGCTGGACGCGGTCTTCGCCTCGCCCGGGGTGGAGGTGCTGGCCTGCGGGGTGCCGGACCGGCTGGCGGGGCTGCGCCCGGCCGACCTCACCGCCGCCACCGACCACCTGCCGGTCCTGGCGGTGCTGCGCGTCCCGGTCGACTGAGCCGCGAGTCGACCGGGCCCCGGACCGCGCCGGGCGGCGGTGGGGTCAGACCACCGCGCCGTTGTCCGGGTCCGGGTCGTCATCGTCGTCGTCCACCCGCATCCGGGAGACCAGCGTCGCCGTCCCGCCCAGGAACAGGCCGCCGCCCAGTACCGCCCCCAGACCCGGCAGCTGTCCGGTCAGGTACAGGCCGATCAGCACCAGGCCGAGCACCAGCGCGGCCACGGCCAGCCGGGTCGGCGCCTCGGGCCGGGGCAGCGGCTCCGGCGGCGGGGGCACGAAGTGGCCCTCGTCCGGGTCCTCCGCCGCGACCCAGGCGCGCGGGTCCACCGGCGGCAGCGCCTGCACCCGGGGCAGCCGCACGATGGTCGGGCGCGGCCGGGGCGCGGGGGCGAGGTCGGCCACGTCCTCGGCCTCCGGCCAGGTCCGGTCCTCGGCCTGCACCGGGTCGTCGAAACCCGCGATCAGCTGGGCGAACAACTCGTCGTCGGTGGCCGGGGGCGGCTGCGGCGCCGGGGCGCCGCCGGGACCGGCGGCGTCGGCGGGACCGGCGGGCGCGGAGCCCTCGGCCCCCTCGGCCGGGTCGGGCAGCTCGGGCAGTTCGGGCACGGTGCTCACCCCTCCGCCGGGGCGGAGAGCCTGCGGATGAAGTCCAGGCTGCCCTCGAAGATCAGCTCGGCGTCGTAGTCCAGCGTCGCCACATGGAAGCTCCGCTCGCAGATCCGCTCCTCCACGTCGGTCGAGGAGATCCGGGAGAGCAGCAGTTCCGCGCTGGGCGGCGGCACCACCTTGTCCCTGCGGCTGCGGAACAGCAGCAGCGGCTGGGTCACCTGCGGCAGCTCGGCCTGCACGGTCCGGGTCAGCTGCGCCATCGAGTGCGCCGCGTGCAGCGGGGTCCGGGTGTACCCGCCCTCGGTGACCCCCGGTGTCGCCACGTCGTCGGAGATCCCCGGCAGGCTCGGCACCAGGTGCCGGACCAGCGGCAGCGCCCGGTGCGCCTGGCCGGGCATCCGCACCAGCGGGTTCACCAGCACCAGCCCCGACACCGCCGGTCCGCGCTCGGCCGCCAGGTGCAGCGAGAGCAGGCCGCCCATCGACAGCGCGCACAGGAAGACCTGGTCGCACTCCTTGGCCAGCAGGTCGAACTCGCGCTCCACGGTGGCGTACCAGTCCGGCCAGCGGGTGACGTTGAGGTCGCGCCAGTGGGTGCCGTGCCCCGGCAGCAGCGGCAGCGAGACACTGAGCCCGGCTCCGGCCAGGGCCTGCGCCCACGGCCGCATCGACTGGGGCGAGCCGGTGAACCCGTGGCAGACCAGCACGCCGATCGGGCCGCCTTGGTGGCGGTACGGCTCGGCACCGGGCAAGAGCGGCATCTGCGCTTCCTTCCACAAGTCTTCCGCGCGGGGGATCAGCGCATCGTCCCATGCCGCCGAGGCAGCCGTACAGCTCAGCTTGCCCGGAGGCACTAAGGTGCATGGGTGGTTCGCTAATCTGGAGGCCAGGGTTGTTCTACCGAGTGATGAAGATGATCGTCGCCCCACTGCTGAAGATCTTCTTCCGTCCGTGGGTCGAGGGCATGGACAACATCCCGGCCGACGGCCCGGCCATCCTGGCGAGCAACCACCTCTCCTTCTCCGACTCCTTCTTCCTGCCCGCGCTGATGCGGCGGCGGGTGACCTTCATCGCCAAGTCCGAGTACTTCACCGGGACCGGTGTCAAGGGAAAGTTGACGGCGGCGTTCTTCAAGGGCGTCGGCCAGCTGCCGGTGGACCGGTCCGGGGTGCGCGGCGCGGGCGAGGCGGCGATCCGCAGCGGCATCGAGGTGATCGAGCGCGGTGAGCTGTTCGGGGTCTACCCGGAGGGCACCCGTTCGCCCGACGGCAAGCTGTACCGGGGCAAGGTCGGCGGCCTCGCCCGGATCGCCCTGGCCACCGGCGCGCCGGTGATCCCGGTGGCGATGATCGACACCGAGAAGCTCCAGCCGCCCGGCCAGGTCAAGCCCAACTTCGGCGTCCGCCCCGGCATCCGGATCGGCGCGCCGCTGGACTTCTCCCGCTACCACGGCATGGAGAACGACCGCTTCATCCTGCGTTCGGTGACGGACGAGGTGATGTACGAGATCATGCGGCTGTCCGGCCAGGAGTACGTCGACATCTACGCGACGGCCGCCAAGCGGCAGCTCCAGGACGCCCGCAAGCAGGCTCGCAAGCAGACCGACGACCAGTAGCGCGGGGCGAGGGGGAGCGTCGTGGACGGCAAGGGGAGGGCCGGGGGCGGCTTCTCGGTGGAGCAGCCGCTGTGGCGCGCGGTCTCGGCCTTCCGGCTGCTGACCCTGCTGTACGCGATCGGCGCCTATCCGCACCTGTCCGCGCACTACACCGACCGCCTGGGCGGCTGGATCTACCTGGGCGTGCTCGGCGTCTGGACCTGCGCCACGGTGCGCCCGTTCTCCGCCAAGCAGCGCTGCGGCTGGGGCTGGCTGTACACGGACCTGGCGATGTCGGTCGCCGGGATCCTGCTCACCCGGGTCTTCGACGCGCACGTCTGGGTGGCGGCCGGGGACCCGACGCTGCCGACCATCCGGGCCGCCGGAGCGGTGCTCGGCTTCGCGGTGATGGGCGGCTGGCTGCCCGCCGCCGTGGCCGGAC
This sequence comes from Streptacidiphilus sp. P02-A3a, assembly GCF_014084105.1. GTDB lineage: Bacteria > Actinomycetota > Actinomycetes > Streptomycetales > Streptomycetaceae > Streptacidiphilus. The sequence continues at coordinate 2,249,128 of NZ_CP048289.1, forward strand.
TGGCGGTCGGCCTGGCCGACATCGTCGAGGCGGGCGGGGTGACCGCCAGCGACCTCCACAACATCGTTGTGCTGATGCTCGCCGGTGTGGCCATCGGCTACGTGATCGAGGTGGCCCGGGCCAGTGAGCTGACCCTGGCCCGGGCGCTGGAGATCCAGGCGGCCACCCGGGAGCGGGAACGGCTGGCCCGGGACATCCACGACGGCGTGCTGCAGGTGCTGGCGATGGTCCAGCGGCGGGGGACCGAGGCCGGGGGCGAGGCGGCGGAACTGGGCCGGATGGCCGGGGAGCAGGAGCGCGCGCTGCGCGCCCTGATCGCCGAGGGCCTGGCGCCCAACCCCTCCTACGTCGCCCCGGTGCTCCCGCGCCGCACCCGTTCCGACGCCGACCGCGACCCGGACGCCGACCCGGATGCCGGGGCGGAGCAGGACCTGCGGTCGCTGATCGCCCCGCTGGCGGGCGCGCGGGTGACCGTCTCCGCGCCCGGTACGCCGGTGCTGCTGCCCGGGCACGCGGTCCGCGAACTGGGCGCGGCCGTCGGCGCCGCGCTGGACAATGTCCGCAGGCACGCCGGGGAGCAGGCCCGGGCCTGGATCCTGGTCGAGGAGGAGCCGGACGAGGTGGTGGTCAGCATCCGCGACGACGGTCCCGGCTTCGACGCCGCCGCCCGGCTCGGCGAGGCCGAGCGGGAGGGGCGGCTGGGGGTCTCCCAGTCGATCCGGGGCCGGTTGCGCGACCTCGGCGGCAGCGCCGACCTGTTCTCCACCCTCGGCCAGGGCACCGAGATCGAGCTCCGGGTACCGCGCGGGGACGGGGCCGCGCACGCCACCACGACCGAGCGCAGCAAGGAGGCGAGTGCCGGATGAGCACCGACGAGCAGGCCATCAGGGTGATGGTGGTCGACGACCACCCGATGTGGCGCGAGGCGGTCGCCCGCGACCTCGCCGACGCGGGCTACCAGGTGGTCGCCACCGCCGGGGACGGGCAGGAGGCGGTCCGCCGCGCCCCGGCCGCCGCCGCCCACGTGGTGGTGCTCGACCTGAACCTGCCGGACCTGCCCGGCGTCGAGGTCTGCCGCCGGCTGATGGGCCACGCCACGCCGCCCCGGGTACTGGTGCTGTCCGCCAGCGGCGAGCACGCGGACGTGCTGGAGGCGGTGAAGTCCGGCGCGACCGGCTACCTGGTGAAGTCCGCCAGCCGGGCGGAGCTGCTGGACGCGGTGCGCCGCACCGCCGAGGGCGACCCGGTGTTCACCCCGGGCCTGGCCGGCCTGGTGCTCGGCGAGTACCGCCGGCTGGCCGCCGAACCGGCCCCCGCCGACGCCCGTACCCCGGCCGCCCCGCAGCTCACCGACCGGGAGACGGAGGTGCTGCGGCTGGTCGCCAAGGGCCTGTCGTACAAGCAGATCGCCGACCGGCTGGTGCTGTCGCACCGCACCGTGCAGAACCACGTGCAGAACACCCTGGGCAAGCTCCAGCTGCACAACCGGGTGGAACTGGTCCGCTACGCCATCGAGCGCGGCCTGGACGACGGCCGCTGACCCGGTCCGGTTCCGCCGCCGCACGCCGGGGTCCGCCGAACGCACGCACCGCTACCGTGGGATGACGATTCGTCACACTCGGCGGAGGGGGCGGATATGCACATCGGAGTGCTCACCGGCGGCGGCGACTGCCCCGGTCTGAACGCGGTCATCCGAGGGATCGTGCGCAAGGGGGTGGAGGTCCACGGCTACCGGTTCACCGGCTTCCGGGACGGCTGGCGCGGGCCGCTGGAGGGCGCGGTCACCCCGCTCGGCGTGCCCGAGGTGCGCGGGGTGCTGCCGCGCGGCGGCACCCTCCTCGGCTCCTCGCGGACCAACCCGCTCAAGGTCCCGGACGGCATCGGCCGGGTCCGGGCGAACCTGGCCGCGCACCGGGTGGACGCGCTGATCGCGATCGGCGGCGAGGACACCCTGGGCGTCGCGGCGGTGCTCAGCGAGCAGGGCGTGCCGATCGTCGGCGTCCCCAAGACCATCGACAACGACCTCAACGCCACCGACTACACCTTCGGCTTCGACACCGCCGTCAACATCGCCACCGAGGCCATCGACCGGCTGCACACCACCGCCGAGTCGCACAAGCGGGTGCTGGTGGTCGAGGTCATGGGCCGCCACGCGGGGTGGATCGCGCTGCACTCCGGCATCGCCGGGGGCGCCAACGTCATCCTCATCCCGGAGCAGCGCTTCGACCTGGACCAGGTCTGCGCCTGGGTCGAGCACCGGTTCCGGATCAACTACGCCCCGATCGTGGTGGTCGCCGAGGGGGCGATGCCGCTGGCCGGGCAGCTGGTGCTGAAGGACGCCACCCGGGACGCCTACGGCCACGTCCGGCTGTCCGGCATCGGCGACTGGCTGGCCCACGAGATCCAGGTGCGCACCGGCAAGGAGGCCCGCACCACCGTCCTCGGCCACATCCAGCGCGGCGGTACCCCGAGCGCCTTCGACCGCTGGCTGGCCACCCGCTTCGGCCTGCACGCGGTGGACGCGGTGCACGACGGCGCCTACGGCACCATGGTCGCGCTGCGCGGCACCGACGTGGTCCGGGTGCCGCTGACCGAGGCCACCGCCCGGATCAAGACCGTCGACCCGGCCCTGTACGCCGAGTTCGACGTCTTCTTCGGCTGATTCGGGGCGATCCGTCCGCTGCCCCGGGGGGGCGGCCACGGGGCGCCCCGGTGACGCGCATACCATTGTCCGGTTCGCTCGCCTCCGGCCGAGAGCCGCAGAGGCTCCACACAGGAACCGCTGGCAGAGTGTCGTCCCAGCAGCAATCCGGGAGGACCGCATGACCAGCACCGTCGCGACGCGCACGGCCGCAGATCCGGGACCGGGCTCCGGCCCCGGTCGGCGCGACGCCGCCGCGCAGGCGCTGCTGACCGCGATCGGCATCGGCGCGGCCCTGGTGGTCTACCTGTGGTGGAGCGACACCGGCGCGATCATCGGCGCCGCGCAGTGGATCACCAACGGCGCCCGGCTGTGCGGGCTGCTGGCCGGGTACACCGCGCCGGTGCTGGTGCTGCTGATGTCGCGAATACCGCTGTTGGACCGCACCCTCGGCACCGACCGGCTGGCCCGCTGGCACGCCATGGGCGGACGCTACATGGTCGGCCTGGTGGTGTCCCACGTCATGCTGATCATCTGGGGCTACTCGCTCACCGACAACAGCAACGTGGTGCACCAGACCACCGAGATCGTCTTCCACTACCCGGACATGGTCAAGGCGACCCTGGGCACGCTGCTGCTCTTCGGCGTCGGCGCGGTCTCCGCCCGGGCCGCGCGCCGCCGACTGCGCTACGAGACCTGGTACCACCTGCACCTGGCCACCTACGCGGCGATCGTGCTGGTCTTCTTCCACCAGCTCAGCAACGGCGACGAGTTCCTGCACGACCCGGCCGCCCGGGTCTGCTGGTACTGCCTCTACCTGGGCGCGGGCGCGGTGATCCTCTGCTTCCGCTTCGTGCTCCCGGGCCTGGCCGCCGCGCGGCACCGGCTGCGGGTGGCCGAGGTGCGGACCGAGGCCCCGGGCGTGGTCTCGGTCTACGTCACCGGCCGCAGGCTGGACGAGCTGGCCGCCCGCACCCGGGCCGGGCAGTTCTTCCGCTGGCGCTTCCTCGCCCCCGGGCTGGCCTGGTCGGCGAACCCGTACTCGCTGTCCGCCCCGCCCGGCGGCGGCTACCTGCGGATCACCGTCCAGGAGCGCGGCGGCCACAGCGGCGCGCTGGCGGCGCTGCGCCCGGGCACCCGGGTCCTGGCCGAGGGCCCCTACGGGGCGTTCACCGCCGACCGGCGGAGCAGCCCCAAGGTGCTGCTGCTGGCGGGCGGTGTCGGGATCACCCCGCTGCGGGCGCTGTTCGAGACGCTTCCGGCCGCGCCCGGCGAGCTGACCCTGGTCTACCGGGCCGGGAGCGAGCAGCGGGTGCTGTTCCGCTCCGAGCTGGAGTCGATCGCCCGGGCGCGCGGTGCCAGGCTGCACTTCCTGGTCGGCGCGCGGACCGAGATCGGCGAGCCGCTGCAGACCAGGGCGCTGCTCGCGCTGCTGCCCGACCTGCGCGAGCACGACGTCTACCTGTGCGGCCCGCAGGGCATGGTCGCCACCGCGCGCGAGGCACTGGACACGGCCGGGGTGCCGCCGCGCCGGATCCACGACGAAGCCTTCGAGCTCTGATCCTCCTTCTGTCCGCGACTGTCCGAGAGGTCGGCATGTGATGCGCCGAATCGTCCTCACCGCCGGGGGCACCGCCTTCGGCGTGCTGCTGCTGCTCGCCGCCAAGCCGCACCAGACCGGCCCGGCCACGGCCTCGGCGGTGGCCGCGCCGCAGGCCGCCGTGTCCGGCCCGGCCACCGGGGTGCACACGGTGACCGGGGGCGCGGTGAACACCCCGCTCGGCCCGGTCCAGCTGAAGGTGGCCTTCGACGGGACCAGGATCACCGGGGTCACCGTGCTGGAGGAGCCCGACAGCACCCCCCGGGACGAGCAGATCAACGCCCAGGCGGTCCCGGTGCTCACCCAGGAGGCCCTGACCGCGCAGAACGCGAACATCGACGGGGTCTCCGGGGCGACCTTCACCAGCGACGGCTACATCGGCTCGCTACAGAGCGCGCTGGACGCCGCCAAGTAGCGGGCGCGCGGCTCACGCGGGCTGCGGCGCCAGCGTCCGCAGCAGCCCGTCGACGATGGTGACCCCCTCCATGGTCAGCACCGACTCCGGGTGGAACTGCAACCCGGCGAAGCCGGGGCCGCGCACCGCGAAGACGTCGCCGGTCAGCGGGTCCCGGCTGACCTCGATGTCGCGCTCGGCCAGCCGCAGCTCGTCGGCCGCATCGCAGACGGCGGTGAAGGTGTTGTAGAAGCCCACCGTCCGCCGCTCGCCGAACAGGTCGATCCGGGCCTGCGTCCCCTGGTACGGCACGGCCTTCCGCCGCAGCGGCAACCCCAGTGCGGCGCACAGCAGTTGGTGGCTGAGGCAGACCGCGAGCAGGCCGCCGGGGCGGCCGGTGGCCATCAGCTCGCCGACGACCCCCTGGAGCAGCCGCATCTTCGGGTCGGCCAGGTCCGCCGGGTCGCCCGGGCCCGGGCCCAGCACCAGCGGCCCCTGGTGCGCGGCGATCGCCTCGGCCAGCCCGGGCAGGTCGTAGCGGCGCAGGGTGACCCGGTGGCCGAGCGAGCGCAGCAGGTGCGCCAGCATCGAGGTGAAGGTGTCCTCGCAGTCGATCACCAGCACCGACTGCCCGTCGGCGGGCGCCGCCTCGGTCCGCATCCGCAGCCAGAACGGGGCCAGGTCGGCCCGGCGCGCGTCCAGCGCGGCCTGCACCCGGTGGTGCTCCGCCAGCCTGGGCCGCCGGGCCTCCCGCTCCCCGGCCGGGCGCGGCGGGACCGCGCCGATCGCACTGAGCACCCCGGCCGCCTTGGCGTGGGTCTCGGCCACCTCGGCGTACGGGTCGGAGTGCCGGACCAGGGTCGCGCCGACCCGCACCGACAGCCGCCCGGTCGCCGGGTCGATGTCGGCGGTGCGGATCAGGATGGGGGAGTCCAGTGTCTGCGCGCCGCCCGCGGTGCGGCCGATCAGCGCCAGCGCCCCGGCGTAGTAGCCGCGCCCGGTGGTCTCGTGCCGGGAGATCACCCGGGTCGCGTTCTGCAGCGGGCTCCCGGTGACCGTGGCCGCGAACATGGTCCGCCGCAGCACCTCGCGCACGTCCAGGGTGGTCCGGCCGCGCAACTCGTACTCGGTGTGGGCGAGATGCGCCATCTCCTTCAGCCGGGGCCCGAGCACCTGGCCACCGGTGGCCAGGCCACCGCCCCCGAGGGAGACCGCTTCGCTCCCGGCCCCTTCCGGGTCACCCACGGAGCACATCATCTTCAGCTCCTCGTCGACCACCATGGTCAGCTCCTCCAGCTCCTTGCGGTCGCCCAGGAACGCGAGCAGCGAGTCCAGCGCGGGGCCGGAGGCCGGGTAGCGGTAGGTGCCGGAGATCGGGTTCATCACCACCGTCCCGGCGGTCTGCCGGACGTGCACCTCGGGGCTGGCGCCCACCAGCACCCTTTCCCCGGTGTGCACCAGGAACGTCCAGTACGCGCCGCGCTCCCGCTCCAGCAGTCGGCGGAACAGGGTCAGCGCCAGCGCCGGGCGGAAGCCGTCCAGGGTGCCGGTGAAGTCGCGGCGGATGACGAAGTTCGCCCCCTCGCCCCGGCCGATCTCGTCCGCCACCACCCGCCGGACGATCTCCGCGTAGCGCTCGTCGTCCAGGTCGAAGCCGCCGTCGGTGAGGGTGACCGGCAGCCGCGGCAGCGCCGCCCGCAGCTCCGCCAGCGGCAGCTGGTAGGACTCGCGCACCCGCAGCGCTTGCAGCGGGGTGCCGTCGTCCCTGACCTCGAAGCCGCGCTCGCGCAGCTGCCGGTAGGGGACCAGCGCCAGCAGGTCGTGCACCGGGCGGCCGGGCGCGCCCTCGGCGACCGGCAGCTCGGCCAGCCGGTCGTAGCCGCCGACCTCGCCGAACAGCACCTCGACGGTGTCCGGGGCCAGCCGGGGGGTGCGCCGGTGCAGCAGCGCGAAGGGCTCGGCGCCCTCCGCCAGCCGGGCGACCAGGGCGGCGGTGCTGCCGGTCGCGGTGCTGTCGGTCACGGGCGGGGCGGGGGGCACACGGTTCACGGCGACGGGCCTTCCGGGAGCGGAGCTGCGGGCGGTGGGTGGAACCGGCCGTCCCGGGGCGGCCTCCGCGGGGAACGCGAAACGGCCGCCCCGAGGGGCGGCCGTTGAGTCATGCGTGGGAACGCGCGATCAGTGGGCCGCCTCGGGGACGGTCCACCACCAGCTGCGGGAGTGCCGCGCGGCGATCGGGTTCTCAGTCACACCAGGACCATAGCGGACCGCTGTCCCGCGCGCAGCGGTGTCCACCCGGTGTCTCACCTGACGGGCGTGGGAACACATCACCCGGCTGACCCCGTAGCCTTGGCGGCGTGACCGTGACCGCTGAATCCCAGCACCAGGAATACTCCTGGCAGTCCCTGCCCGCGGCGCAGCAGCCTGAATGGCCGGACCACGAGGCTCTGCGCAAGTCCCTTGCGGACCTCGCCTCCTATCCTCCCCTCGTCTTCGCCGGTGAGTGCGACCAGCTGCGCAGTCGGCTCGGCGCCGTCGCCAGGGGCGAGGCCTTCCTGCTCCAGGGCGGCGACTGCGCCGAGGCGTTCGACGGCGTGTCCGCGGACCAGATCCGCAACAAGCTGAAGACGCTGCTCCAGATGGCCGTGGTGCTGACGTACGCCGCGTCGGTGCCGGTCGTCAAGATCGGCCGGATCGCCGGGCAGTACTCCAAGCCGCGCTCCAAGTCGACCGAGACCCGCGACGGGGTGACCCTCCCGGTCTACCGTGGCGACTCGGTGAACGGTTTCGCCTTCACCCCCGAATCCCGTCGCCCGGACCCGGAGCGGCTGAAGCGGATGTACAACGCCTCCGCCTCGACGCTGAACCTGGTCCGTGCCTTCACCACCGGCGGTTACGCCGACCTGCGCCAGGTCCACGCCTGGAACCAGGACTTCGTCCGCAACTCCCCCTCCGGACAGCGCTACGAGCGGTTGGCCAAGGAGATCGACAGCGCGCTGTCGTTCATGAACGCCTGCGGGGTCAACCCGGAGGAGTTCCGCACGGTCGAGTTCTACGCCTCGCACGAGGCGCTGGTGCTGGACTACGAGACCGCACTGACCCGGACCGACTCGCGGACCGGGAACCTCTACGACGTCTCCGGGCACATGGTCTGGATCGGCGAGCGGACCAGGCAGCTCGACCACGCGCACATCGAGTTCGCGTCGAAGATCAGCAACCCGATCGGGGTGAAGCTCGGCCCCACCACGACGGTGGACGAGGCACTGACCCTGATCGACCGGCTGGACCCGGAGCGCGAGCCCGGCCGGCTGACCTTCATCACCCGGATGGGCAAGGACAAGGTCCGCGACCGGCTGCCGGAGCTGGTGGAGAAGGTGACCGCGAGCGGCGCCCAGGTGGTCTGGATCTGCGACCCGATGCACGGCAACACCTTCGAGGCCGCGACCGGTCACAAGACCCGTCGCTTCGACGACGTGCTGGACGAGGTCAAGGGCTTCTTCGAGGTCCACCGCGCGCTCGGGACCCACCCGGGCGGCATCCACGTGGAGCTGACCGGCGACGACGTCACCGAGTGCGTCGGCGGCGGCGACGAGGTCTTCGTGGACGACCTGCACCAGCGCTACGAGACCGCCTGCGACCCGCGGCTGAACCGCAGCCAGTCGCTGGACCTGGCGTTCCTGGTGGCGGAGATGTACCGGGGCGCCTGAGCCCCCGGGGCGAGCCCCGTGACGAGCTCCGTGACGAGCGGAGTGTGACGAAGACCCCTTCGGATCCGGCCAACCGGAACCGAGGGGGTCTTTTCGCACCCGAACCGCTTCGGTAAGGTTAGCCTTAGCTGACTCGGAGGAGCGGGAGCGGAACGTATGTACGTGTGCATGTGCCATGCCGTCACTGAGCAGCGGGTCCGTGAGGAGATAGCGGCCGGGGCGACCACGCCGCGGCAGGTCGCCGGGGGCTGCAAGGCCGGTACCGACTGCGGTTCCTGCGTCCGTCGGATCCAGGCCATCCTCGGGCACGAGGGCGCCCGTCCCTGCCCGACCGCCCGCCTCGCCGCCCGGCTGGGCCTCGCCGTGCCCGAGGTCCCCGAGGCCGCCTGAGTCCGGCCGAGGCCGAGCAATCCATCGGCCGAAAGGGTTGCCTGTACGACCATCGGGTTATCCTCCGCGCACGGACGGTGATCCTTGCAGTGATCGTCCTGGTGTGTCCCCCGCACCCGGGCTCCCTGCCCGAGGTCCGCACCGGGCGACGGAGGTGCCAGGTGCGCCAGACACTGTCCATAGTCGCCGTCGCTGGGCTCGTCCTAGCGTCCGTGTCCACCGCCGCTCCGGCGGCTTTCGCGTCCAGCGGCGGCAGCGCCGCCAGCGTCACCCTCTCGCCCTCGGCGGTGCATCCCGGTGACACGGTGCAGATCCAGCTGGACTGCTCGGCCTATTCGAGCCCCAAGCCGGTATGGGGCTCCTCGTCGGCGTTCGCCGGGCCGGTGAGCCTGCAGCCGCTGTCCGGACAGCCCGGCTTCTACTCGGCCTCGGCCACCGTCAGCGCCTCGATCTCGGCGGGCAGCTACACCATCTCCGGTGCCTGCGCGGCGGGTGACAGCACCTCGTCGTTCCAGGCCGACCTGACCATCAGCTCCCAGGACGGCGGCCAGATGCCGCAGGGCCCGGCCCACACCGGCGTCGGCGGCAGCGTCACCGGCGGCGACCTGGTCCAGGAGGCCGGCGGCGGGGCGCTGCTGCTCGCCGCCGCGGTGCTGACCTACCGGCACCGGCGCAGCCGCGATGGGAGCTGAGCCCGGCAGCCCCCGTCGCCTCGGCGCCTCGGTCCTGCTGGTCCTCGGACTGGTCCTGCTCGGTCGCGGAATGGCTGCGGGGCAACCGCCGCAGCCCTCCGCGGCCGACGCCGGTCCGGGGTCGGCGATGGCGGACGTCCCCGGCGCGCCGCCGCTGCCCGCCTCGCCCCCGGTCCGGATCCGGATCCCGGCCATCGGTGTGGACGCCCCGCTGACCGGGCTCGGCCTGGACGCCGCCGGGCACCTCGCCACGCCGCCGACCGACCGTCCGGGCACGGCCGGGTGGTACAGCGGCGGGCCGACCCCGGGCACGACCGGACCGGCGATCATCGCCGGGCACGTCGACAACGCCCACGGCCCCGCCGTCTTCTACGGCCTCGGCGCGGTGCACACCGGCGACACGGTGGACGTCGAGCGGCGCGACCACCGGACGGCGGAGTTCACCGTGGACGCGGTCGAGGTCTACCCCCGGTCCGACTTCCCCGACCGGCTGGTCTACGGCCGGACCGACAACCCGGAGCTGCGGCTGATCACCTGCGGCGGGGGCTACACCAGGGCCACCGGGTACCTGGGCAACGTGGTGGTCTTCGCCCACCTGACCGGACCTGACGGCTGATTGGTAGCACTGGGTAAGTGTGCACTTACTGGACGTAGTCGATCTGTGGTGCGAGGATGCGCCAAGCATCGGCTACCCGGAAAGGAATCGCGCTGCCGTGCAGGGTGACCCTGAAGTAATCGAATTCCTCAACGAGCAGTTGACGGCGGAGCTCACCGCCATCAACCAGTACTTCCTGCATTCGCGGATGCAGGAGAACAACGGGTGGACGAAACTCGCCGAGTACACCCGGCACGAGTCGTTCGACGAGATGAAGCACGCGGAGGTGCTGACCGACCGGATCCTCTTCCTGGAGGGGCTGCCGAACTACCAGCGGCTGTTCCACATCCGGATCGGCGAGACGGTCAAGGAGATGTTCGAGGCCGACACCCAGGTCGAGATCGAGGCCATCGACCGGCTGCGGCGCGGGATCGTGGTGATGCGGGCCAAGGGCGACATCACCTCGGCCAAGATCTTCGAGGACATCCTCAAGGACGAGGAGCACCACATCGACTACCTGGAGACCCAGCTCCAGCTGGTCGAGAAGCTCGGCGACGCGCTCTACATCGCCCAGCTGATCGAGCAGCCCGAGACCTCCTGAGCCACCTCGGGCCCTCTACACCCCGACTGCCCCTCCGCGCGGGCTTTTCACCGGATCTGTCACCATGGGGACATGGGTCAGTCCGAGAACGAGCAGGCCAGGGCCCACGCCGACGGCTCGGCCGGGCTCCCGCCGGGGCAGCGGGAGCAGCGCGGCTGGCCGGTGCTGCACTACGGTCCGGTGCCTCGGTTCAAGCCGCGGACCTGGGACTTCCAGGTGTTCGGGGCGACCGGGGACGGCGCCAAGACCAGCTGGGACCATGAGCGCTTCATGGCCCTGCCGCGGGTGGCGGTCACCGCCGACTTCCACTGCGTGACCCGCTTCTCGATGCTGGGCAGCCGCTGGGGCGGCGTGGCCGCGCGGACCGTGCTCGACCTGGTCCCGCCCGCCCCCGGCACCACCCACGTCATGGTCTGGGCGGAGTACGGCTACAGCGCCAACCTCCGGATGGCCGACTTCGCCGCTCCGGAGACGGTCTTCGCGACCCACCGCAACGGCGAGGCGCTGACCGTCGAGCACGGCTTCCCGGTCCGGCTGGTCGTCCCCGGGCTGTACGCCTGGAAGGGCCCCAAGTGGGTCCGCGCGGTCGAGTACATGACCGCCGACCGGCGCGGCTTCTGGGAGGAGCGCGGCTACCACAACCTCGGCGACCCCTGGGCCGAGCAGCGCTTCTCCTACCAGGAGGAGCCGGGCGAAGGACCGGAGTTCTGACCGGGTCCGGCAGGCCGACCGCCCGGCAAACCGGTTGCCCGGCGGGCGGCGGGTTCGGCAGGATCACGGGATGGAGCACCCACCCGAGACCCTGAGCCGTGACCTGGTCCTGCTGCGCCGCTACCGGCGGGACGACCTCGACCCGCTCGACCGGGTGATCACCGAGTCGCTGGAGCACCTGCTGCCGTGGATGCCCTGGGCGTCCGGGCACTGCCGCGAGGCGGTCCGGGACTACCTGGAGCGGGCGGAGCGGGACTGGGAGTCCGGCGCGGCGTACAACTACGCGATCACCACCGGCGGGGTGCTGGTCGGCAGCTCCAGTCTGATGCGGCGGATCGGCCCGGGCGGCCTGGAGGTCGGCTACTGGCTCCACCCCGGCTGGACCGGCCGGGGCCTGGTCACCATGACCGCCGCCGCGCTCACCCGCGCGGCCTTCGACCTGCCCGGCACCACCCATGTGGAGGTGCACCACGACGAGGCCAACCTGGCCAGCGGTGCGGTGCCGCGGCGGCTCGGCTTCACCGTGGTCGCCCGGACCACCGACCCGGAGCGGTCGGCGGCCCCGGCCGAGACCGGGATCGACGTCGTCCAGCGGATCGACCGCGCCGGCGCGGCGGCGCTGCCGGTGTGAGCCGGTCAGCCGCGGCCGGTGGTCACCAGCGGTCGCGGTGCAGCACCTCGGCCACCGGTCGGCGGTCCACCGGACCGAACGGGTCCAGCGGCCAGCCGATCGGGATCACCGCGAAGGTGTGCACCTCGGAGGGGATGCCCAGGGCGGCCTTCCACTCCCGCTCCAGCATCAGGTGCCAGATGGTCAGGCTCGCGCCCAGGCCCAGCGTGCGCGCCGCCAGCAGCAGGTTCTGCGTGCCCGGGTAGACGCTGGAGGCCTCCGCCAGCAGGCTGATCCGGCCGCCGTGCGCGGCCAGCCGCCCCAGCCCGGCGGTGCCGAGCTGGGTGACCACCCCGCGCAGCCCGTCCAGGTCGGCGTTCACCTTCGGCAGGTGGTAGCACGGGATGACCAGGGCCGGGGTGTCCGCGAAGTGGTCGCGCTGGTACTCGATCTCGGCCCGCATCAGTTCGTAGGACTCGTCGTCCATGGTCGCCGCGAGGGTGCGGCCGACCGAGGCGATGTAGGCGTCGACGCAGCGCGTCCACAGCGGGGCCAGCCCGGCCATCACCTGGCGGTCCGTCACCAGGACGTACTGGTAGTCCTGGGCGTTGGACCCGCTCGGCCCGTACACCGCGGCCTGGACGAGTCTTTCCAGCATCTCGTCCGACACCGGTTCGGTGCTCAGACGGCGCATGGCCGGCATGGTGGCCATGCTCTCGAAAAGGTCAGCCGGGGCAGGTGAGCTCATGCCCATGAAGCCTACCGATCAGCCCCCGCCCGGCTGAGGGCGGGGGCCGCCGACGCGGCCGGGGAGCCGCCGTTCAGCCCCCCGGCGACCGCCGCCGGTCAGAACAGGGTGATGGTCACCGTGCTGCCCTGGGCCGCCTGGGCGCCCCCGCTCGGGTCCTCGGTGGCCACCGTCGGGTCGCCGAAGGGCATGAACTTGTGCACCTTCACCGCGAACCCGGCCGCCGTCAGGGCCGCCCGGGCCTGCGCCTCGTCGTCCCCGGTGACGTCCGGCACGGTCACCTGCACCGGGCCGTCCGACACCGTGAGCGAGACCGGCGAACCGGCCGGGGCCGAGGTGCCGGACGGGCTCTGGCTGACCACCGAACCGGCCGCCACACCGGAGTTCACGTAGACCGGGTTCACCTGGGCGGCGAACCCGGCCGCGCGCAGGTCCGCCATGGCCTGGGCGACCGGCTCGCCGACCACGTTCGGCAGCGAGGCGGGCGGGACCCCGTTGCTGACCACCAGGTCGACCACGGTGTTCGGCTGCTCCTTGGTCCCGGCCGCCGGATCGGTGCTGATCACGTCGCCCGCCGGGACGCCGCTCGGCTGCTGGGTGACCTGGCCGACGACCAGTCCGGCGCCGGTGATCGCCTGCTTGGCCGCCGCCAGCGACTTGCCGGCCACGTTCGGGACGGCGGGCCGGTTCGGGCCCTTGGAGACGTCCAGCACCACCGAGGAGTCCTTGCGGACCCGGGTGCCGGAGACCGGCTCGCTGGCGATCACCTGGCCGACCGGGACGTTCGGGCTGAACTGCTGGCTCACCGAGACGGTCAGCCCGTCCGCGCGCAGCGTCTGCGCCGCCGCGCTCTGGGCCTGCCCGGCCAGGCTCGGCAGGGTCAGGTACAGCGCGCCGTTCAGCACCCAGGTCGCCGCCCCGGCGACCAGGCCGAGCAGCACCACCACGCCCAGCGGCAGCATCCAGCGCGGACGCCGCCGGGACCGCCCGCCCGGCGCGGCCCGGCGGGAGGCGGGCGGGTCGAACCGCTCCGGCTCCTCGCGCCTGGGCATGATCAGGTCCGGCGGCAGCTCGTGCAGCCCCGGCATCACGCTGGTGTGGTTGAGCTGGGCGTGGTTCATCTGCCCGGCCGCCGCGACCGGCGGCAGGACGCTGGTGCGCTCCGCCGCCGGGGCGGCCAGCCGCAGGTGCAGCGTGGCGTCCGCGGTGGACGGCGGTTCCGCGTCCAGCTGGGCCGGGGCCAGTACCCGCCGGACCTGCTGGAGCACCGCCAGCAGCGCCACCGCGTCCGGCGGCCGGCGGGCCGCCTCGCGGGAGGTCGCGGCGACCGCTATGGCGTCCAGCTCCGGGGGCACCCCCGGGGCCAGCGTGGACGGCGGCGGCACGTCGGTGCTCAGGTGCTGGTAGATGACCTGCATCGGGGAGTCGCCGGTGTGCGGCTTGCTGCCGGTCAGCATCTCGAACAGCATCACCCCGCAGGCGTACACGTCGGTGCGCGGGTCGGTGTCGCCCTGCTGGATCTGCTCCGGCGACAGGTAGGCCACGGTGCCCATCACCTGACCGGTGGTCACCGAGCTCTCCCCGGTCATCGCCCGGGCCAGGCCGAAGTCGGCGACCTTCACCCGGCCGTCCTCGGTCAGCAGCACGTTCTCCGGCTTCACGTCCCGGTGCACCAGGCCCGCGCGGTGCGCCGCGCCGAGCGCGGCCAGCACCGGCTCCAGGATGTCCAGGGCGGTGCGCGGACTCAGCGCGCCCCGGTCCCGCAGCAGGTCGCGCAGCGTCCAGCCGGGCACGTACTCCATCGACAGGAAGACCACGCCCTGGTCGCTGCCCTGGTCGAAGACGTTGACCACGTTGGGGTGCGACAGCCGGGCGACGGCCTTGGCCTCGCGGATGAACCGGGCGGTGAAGTCCGGGTCGGCGGCCAGCCCCGCGTGCATCACCTTCAGCGCGACCACGCGGTCGAGCCGGGTGTCCATGGCCCGGTAGACGGTGGCCATGCCACCGGCGGCGATCCGGTGCTCGACCCGGTAGCGGCCGTCGAGCATCCGCCCGAGGAGGGGGTCGTGCACGGTCGTGTCCATCCCAGGGAGTTTAGTGCCTGCCGCGTCGCCGCAGGCAGCGCCCGAGCCGCCGCGGGGGCGCGTTGTCGCCCGGTTGTCACCCGCTCACCACCGGATGGTGACGGTGGCCGCGGCCCGGGACCCGGCGACGCGTCAGAAGTCCGGCGCCTCCGGGTCGAACGACGCCATCCCGGCCGTCGGCGAGGAGGCCTCGGCGTGGAAGCGGCGCGGGATCCGGCCCGCGCGGTAGGCCAGCCGTCCGGCCTCGACCGCGCGCCGCATCGCGTCCGCCATCAGCGCGGGCTCCCGCGCCCGGGTCACCGCCGTGGCCAGCATCACCGCCGCGCAGCCCAGCTCCATCGCCAGCGCGGCGTCGGAGGCGGTGCCCGCCCCGGCGTCCAGGATCACCGGGACCCGCGCCCGCTCCACGATCAGCTGGAAGTTGTGCGGGTTGCGGATGCCCAGGCCGGAGCCGATCGGCGAGCCCAGCGGCATCACCGCCGCGCAGCCCACCTCCTCCAGCTTGCGGGCCAGCACCGGGTCGTCGTTGGTGTAGGGCAGCACCACGAAGCCGTCGTCGACCAGGGTCTCGGCGGCGTCCAGCAGTTCGATCGGATCGGGCAGCAGGGTGCGCTCGTCGGCGACCACCTCCAGCTTCACCCAGTTCGTCTCCAGCGCCTCCCGGGCCAGCCGGGCGGTCAGCACCGCCTCGCCCGCGGTGAAGCACCCGGCGGTGTTCGGCAGCACCTGGATGTCGTTGCGCCGCAGCACGTCGAGCACCGAGCCGCGCGCCGCCGGGTTGATCCGGCGCAGGGCCACGGTGGTGAGCTCGGTGCCGGACAGCCGCAGCGCCTGCTCCAGCACGTCCAGGCTGGGGGCGCCGCCGGTACCCATGATCAGCCGGGAGGTGAAGACCCGGTCCGCGATGGTGAGCGTGTCGTCAGCCATGTCAGCCTCCCTGGACGGCGGTGAGGATCTCCACCCGGTCGTCGGCCGCGAGCTCGGTCGCGGCCCAGGCGCCGCGCGGGACCACCGTCTCGTTGACGGCGGCGGCCACCCCGGTCGGCGCGGCGCTGAGCCCGGCCACGACCTGGTCCAGGGTGGTGCCCGCGGGCACCGCGCGGACCTCGCCGTTGACGCGGATGGACAGGGACGTGGACAGCTGCGTCATCGGACGGCCTCCGTGAGCGTGCGGGCGGTGGGGACCGGCTCGGCGAACCGGCCGGGGCTGAACGGCGCGGCCACCGCGGGCAGGACGCCGGTGCCCAGGTACTCGGCCAGGGCGTCGGCGGTGACCGGGGTGAGCAGCACCCCGTTGCGGTGGTGCCCGGTCGCGGCGGCCAGGCCCGGCAACGCGGTCGGGCCGAGCAGCGGCGCGTTGTCCGGGGTGCCCGGGCGCAGCCCCGCGCCGGTCTCCAGCAGCGGCAGCTCGGTGATCCCGGGGACCAGCTCGTGCGCGTCGCGCAGCAGCTCGTACACCCCGCCCGCGGTGACCGTGGTGTCGAAGCCCTGCTCCTCCGTGGTCGCGCCGACCACCAGCTCGCCGTCGGCGCGCGGCACCAGGTACAGGTGCCCGCCGCGGACCACGGCCCGGACGTTGCGGGACAGGAACGGCCGGTCGAAGCGGGTCTCCATCCGCAGCCGCAGGATCTGCCCCTTCACCGGCCGCACCGGCAGCCGGGCCTCGGCCGGGATCCCGGGCAGCTCGCCGGACCAGCTACCGGCCGCCAGCACCGTCTGCCCGGCGGTCAGCAGGGTGCCGTCCTCGGCCCGGACGCCGGTGGCCCGGCCGCGCTCGACGGTCAGCTCGGCCGCCCGGGACGGGTGCAGCGCGACCCCGGCCCCGGCGCAGGCCGCCAGCAGCGCCGTGCCCAGGCGGCGGCCGTCGACCTGGTGGTCACCGGTCACCAGCAGCCCGCCCCGGACCGAGGGGGCCAGCATCGGTTCCAGCCGACGGCACTCGCGGCCGGTCAGCCACTGCGCCTCCAGGCCGAGCCGCTGCTGGAAGGCGTGCAGTTCCCGCAGTTCGGCGCGGTCGTCGGCGTCCAGCGCCACAGCCAGCGTGCCGCAGGCGCGGTAGCCCAGGTCGAGCCCGGTGGCCTGGCCGAGCTCGGCCGCGAAGGCGGCGTACCGCTCGTTGGAGGCGATCCCCAGCCGCAGCAACTCCTCCTCGCCGTACTGGAGTTCGGTGACCGGGGCGAGCATGCCCGCGGCCACCCGGTTGGCGCCGCGTCCGGGATCGGGGTCGAGCACGGTCACCGAGAGACCCCGCTGGGCGCTGCGCCAGGCCACCGCCAGGCCGATGATGCCGCCGCCGACGACCAGCACGTCGGTGGGGCCGGTACGGACGCGTGCCACGATTCTCGCGCTCCCTTCGCCGGCATGATCCGGATCAGGTTCGGACGGTCGCGGGCCGGGGCCTGTCGGCCCGGTTGCCCGCCTCTCAGCCCGGTTCGCCGGGCTCCCGTGATTGCCTTTCCACTGTAGTCCGGCTGTCCCACGTACAGTGACGGGGTAGTCCGAGCAGTGGGGGAGGCAGATCGATGGTGCGACGAATCGTCGTGGTCGGGGCCGGAACGGCCGGAATGCAGACAGTGCTGGCGCTGCGCGGAGGTGGCTACCAGGGGGAGTTGCGGCTGGTCGGCGCGGAGCCGCGGGAGCCCTACGACCGGCCGCCGCTGTCCAAGGACGTGCTGCTCGGCAAGGCCGAGCACTCGCGCTTCGAGGTGGACTACGCCGAGCTCGACGTGGAACTGCTGCTCGGCCGCCGGGCGCTGGCCGTCGACCCGGCCCGCCGCACCGTGCGCACCGCGCCCGGCGACGGGACCGGGCCGGAGCTGGAGCTGGAGTACGACCGGCTGGTGCTGGCCACCGGCGCCCGGCCGGTCAGCCTGCCCGGCCAGCCCGCCTCCGCGCACCTGCTGCGCACCCACGACGACGCCGTCGCGCTGCGGGCGGCGCTGCGCCCCGGGGCCCGGGTGGTGATCGTCGGCGCGGGCTGGATCGGCGCCGAGGCCGCCACCGTGGCCCGGCAGCTGGGCTGCGCGGTCACCGTGGTCGAGGCCGCGGCGACCCCGCTGCCGGGCGCGCTGCCGCCGGAGGTCGGCGAGCCGATGCGGGCCTGGTACGCCGGGGCGGGCGTCGAGCTGCGCACCGGCTCCGGCGTCAGCGGCTTCGCGGCGGGCGCGGTGCTGCTGGCCGACGGCAGCGAGCTGGCGGCCGACGTGGTGCTGGTCGGGATCGGCGCCCGGCCCGAGACCGGCTGGCTCGCCGGTTCCGGCATCGCCCTGGACGAGCGGGGCGCGGTCGCCGCCGACGACCGGCTGCGGACCAGCGCGGACGGGGTGTTCGCGGTCGGCGACTGCGCCTCCTTCCCGTCCGACCGCTACCGGACCCGGCTCACCGTGCACCACTGGGACAACGCCATGCGCGGCCCCGAGGTGGCGGCGGCCAACGCCCTCGGCGGGGACGAGCGCTACGACCCGGTGCCGTACTTCTGGTCCGAGCAGTTCGGCCGGATGGTCCAGTACGCCGGGCAGCACCGGCCCGGCGACGAGCTGCTGTGGCGCGGCGACCCCGGCGGGCCCGGGTGGAGCGCGCTGTGGCTGCGCGGGGACGTGCCGGTGGCGCTGCTGGCCGTGGACCGGCCGCGCGACCTGGCCCAGGGGCGGCGGCTGGTCGAGCGGGCGACGCCGGTCGACCGGGTCCGCGCGGCCGACCCGGCGGTCCCGCTGAAGGAGGCCGTCGGCGGCTGACCGGGACGCCCCGCCCGGCCTTCGTGGTGCGCGCGGGCCCCCGGGGATGGCAGGCTGTGGGGTGTGAGCCAGATTGATCCCAAGATTGACGCCCTGATTCCCGCCTGGATGTACATCCCCGACATCGCCGAGCAGTGGGGGGTGGTGGTTACCAAGGTGCGCCGTCTCGTCGACGACGGCACCCTGATCGGCGTCCGCCGGGGCGAGAACAACGCGCTCCAGGTCCCCGCCGCCTTCATCGGCCCCAACGGCACCGTCAAGGGCATCTGCGGCCTGCTGACGCTGCTGCGCGACAGCGGCTTCAGCGACGAGGAAGCCCTGGAGTGGCTGTTCACCGACGACCCCTCGCTGCCGGGCACGCCCGCGCAGGCCCTGAACGAGAACCGGGGCACCGAGGTGAAGCGCCGCGCGCAGGCGATGGCGCTGTGACCGTCGGCGCCCTGAGCGACGCCCTGCTGTACCTGTGCACCGACGCCCGCCGGGAGCAGGGCGACCTCGCCCCGTTCCTGGACGCGGTGCTGTCCGGCGGCGTGGACATCGTCCAGCTGCGGGACAAGGGCCTGGAGGCCCGGCAGGAGCTGGAGTACCTGGAGGTCTTCGCCGACGCCTGCCGCCGCCACGGGCGGCTGCTGGCGGTCAACGACCGGGCCGACGTCGCCCACGCGGCCCGGGCGGCGCTCGGCCCCCGGCCCGAGGTGCTGCACCTCGGCCAGGACGACCTGCCGGTCCCGGCCGCCCGGGCGATCCTCGGCCCGGACGTGCTGATCGGCCGCTCCTGCCACGCCGAGTCCGAGGTGGACGCGGCGCTGCTGGAGCCCGGCGTGGACTACTTCTGCACCGGCCCGGTCTGGCCGACCCCGACCAAGCCGGGACGCCACGCCCCGGGCCTCGGCCTGGTCGCGTACGCGGCCAAGCGGACCGCCGAGCAGGAACAGGCCACCGCCCGGCCCTGGTTCGCCATCGGCGGCATCGACCAGGACAACCTGGAGCGGGTGCTGGACGCGGGCGCGCGCCGGATCGTCGTGGTCCGCGCGCTGACCGCGGCCGCCGACCCGCACGCGGCCGCCGCCGACCTCTCCCGCCGCCTGCGCGAACGCGGCTGATCCGGTCGGCGCCCCCGGACCGGGGGCGCCGACCGCCGGTCAGTAGCGGCGGGCGGTTGCCGCGGCGGCCAGCCGGTGCAGCACCCGGCGGGCCTCCGGGGCCAGGATCGGGGCGTCGTCCAGCGCGGTCAGCGCCTCGTGCAGGAGCGCGGTGATCCGGGCCTCGACCCGCTCCGGCGCGCCGCTGCGGGTGATCGCCGAGCGCAGCGCCTCCACCTGCGGACGGCCCAGGCCGGGCGCGCCGAGCAGCTCCTCCAGCAGCCGGGCGTCGGCGGCCGAGCAGGTGGCCAGGGCCTCGGCGACCAGCAGCGTGCGCTTGCCCTCGCGCAGGTCGTCCCCGGCCGGTTTGCCGGTGACGGCGGGGTCGCCGTAGACCCCGAGCAGGTCGTCCCGCAGCTGGAACGCCTCACCGAGCGGCAGCCCGAACGCGCCGTAGGCGGCGACCAGCGCCGGATCGGCCCCGGCCAGCAGCCCGCCGATCTGCAACGGGCGTTCGACGGTGTACTTGGCCGACTTGTAGTGGATCACCGTACGGGCGCGCTCGATCGGGTCGCCGCCGTCCGGCTCGTCCCGGCGGGCGGTGGGTTCCAGCACGTCGAGGTACTGCCCGGCGGTCACCTCGGTCCGCATCAGGTCGAACAGCGGCTTGGCGCGGCGCACCGCCTCCCGCTCCAGGCCGCAGTCCGAGAGCAGTTCGTCGCTCCACATCAGCAGCATGTCGCCGATCAGCACCGCCCCGGCCTCGCCGTAGCGGGCGGCGTCGCCGCGGCGGCCCTCGGCGGCGTGCAGCGCCGCGAAGCGCCGGTGCACCGAGGGCAGCCCGCGCCGGGTGTCGCTGCGGTCGATCAGGTCGTCGTGGATCAGCGCCCCGGCCTGGAGCAGCTCCAGCGCGGCGGCGGCCGAGACCGCGCTCTCGGCGTCCGGCGAGCCGCCCGCGCCGCGCCAGCCCCAGTAGCAGAAGGCGGGACGCAGCCGCTTGCCGCCGTCGAGCAGGAAGTCCCGCAGCGTCGCCGCGACCGGCAGCAGCCGGGGCGAGATCGCCTCCAGCGTCGCCTGCTGCCGGTCCAGGAAACCGGCCAGCGCGCCGTCGACCCGCTGCCGCAGCCGCTCCTCGTCCATCGGGTTGGCGGTGGCGGGGACGGCGGCGGTCGGGCCGGGCAGCGGTGGGGCGAGCGTGTCCGGGCCGTGGACGGTGCGGGTGAGGGGCACGGGGAGTCTCCGAGCGGTACGAGGAAAACCAGCGTAACCCCCGACTCCCGCGCCGCGGCGGACCCCTCCCCGGTAGCCCCCGAGCAGCGCCGTATCAGTAGTTGGACGTTTGTTTCAGATTCCCTCGCCGCGACCGATAACCTGCATCTATGGCTCTCGGCATCCCCAGCACCAGGACCGACCGCGCGGTCTCGATCCGGGATCTCCTGGCGTCGGGCACCCGTTCCTACTCCTTCGAGTTCATGCCGCCGCGCAGCGCGGAGGCCGAGGTCGGGCTGTGGACCGCGATCCGCAGGCTGGAGTCGCTGTCGCCGACCTTCGTCTCGGTGACCTACGGCGCGGGCGGGTCCACCCGCGGCCGTACCGTCAACATCACCGGCCGGATCACCCAGGAGACCACGCTCACCCCGGTCGCCCACCTGACCGCCGTCGACCACAGCGTCGCCGAGCTGCGGAACATCCTCGGCCACTACGCGGACCAGGGCGTGCGCAACGTGCTGGCGCTGCGCGGCGACCCGCCGGGGGACCCGCTGGGGGAGTGGGTGAAGCACCCGCAGGGGGTCGGCTACGCCTCCGAGCTGGTCCGGCTGATCAAGGAGTCGGGCGACTTCTGCGTCGGGGTGGCGGCCTTCCCGGAGATGCACCCGCGCTCGCCCGACTGGGACAGCGACATCCGGTACTTCGTGGAGAAGTGCCGGGCCGGGGCGGACTACGCGATCACCCAGATGTTCTTCGACGTCGACGACTACCTGCGGTTCCGCGACCGGGTGGCGGCGGCCGGCTGCGAGACGCCGATCATCCCGGAGATCATGCCGATCACCACGGTCCGCTCGCTGCGGCGGATCCCCACGCTCAGCACCGCGGTCCTGCCGTCGCAGCTGGTCGACCGGATGCTCGCGGCCGAGGACGACCCGAAGGCGGTGCGGGCGATCGGCATCGAGCACGCCACCGCGATGTGCCGTCGGCTGATCGACGAGGACGCCCCGGGCCTGCACTTCATGACCATGAACTTCTCCCTGGCCACCTCGGAGATCTACCAGAACCTCGGGCTGCACAGCCGGGAGTGAACGGCTCCCTCGGTAGGGTGTACGTCACGCGCCCCGCTGAGCCCCTGAGGTAGGTACCGCCATGAACATCGGACTCGCGCTGCTCTACGCGGCGTTCGCGGTGGTGGCGCTGTGGCTGCTGGGCGAGCTGCTGCTCCAGCACCGGGCCCCGGCGCACTGGCGGGGGCTGGCGCTGCTGGGCTTCCTCGCCCTGGTGGCCGGGGTGCACCAGGGCTCGGCGGTGATCGTCGGCGGCGGGGTGCTGGCCTTCGGCGCGGGGCAGGGCCTGGTCACCCGCTCGGTCAAGCGCGGCGAAGGACCGCACTGGTCGCTGCGCGGCCGGGACGGCGCGCTGCCGGGGCCGCTGGGCCGGGTACCGCTGCTGGACCGGGTCTTCCCGGCGGCCGAGCGGCCGGAGCCGGACGGCTCGGCCCCGGCGGAGCGGGTCGGCGCGATCGGGTCGGTCGAGGACGCCCCGGAGCCGGTCCTGGCCGGACCGGGCGCGGAGCCGGAGCTGGAACTCGTCGAGTCGCAGCCCCACGAGGGGCAGCAGCCGTACGCCGCGCAGGCCCACGACGGGCGGCCGCAGGGGGCGGAGCAGGCCGGGGGCCCCTACGGCCGGCCCTATCCGGCCGAGTACCCGCAGGCGTACGCCCAGCAGTACGCGGAGCCGTACCCGCAGCCGTTTCCGCAGCCGGAGGGGTATCCGGCGGAGGCCTACCCGCAGCCCTACGCGCCGGAGTACGCGCCGGAGTACGCCCAGGAGTACGCGGCGGAGTACGCCCGGCAGTACGCCGAGCAGCAGGGCCAACCGCCGTTCCCGGGGCAGCCCGACGGCTACTACGCCGACCCGGCCGCCGTCCCCGGGTACGGCTACGACCCGGCGGCCCAGGCCCAGCAGGGGTACTACCAGCAGCAGCCGCCGTCCCCGGAGCAGTACGACGCGGTCGGCTACGACCCGCTGGGGACCTACCAGTACGACTACCAGGTCCCGCGGCAGCAGGTCCCGCCGCAGCCGTACCCGGCCGAGCCGGAGCCCTGGAACTACGGCTGACGGCGGCCCGGCCCCGCCGCTACGGGGTCCCGACGAGCTCCGCGGTCACCGTGGCCGACATGCCGACCCGGGCCAGCCCGCCGCCGGGGTGGGCGCCGCCGCCGACCAGGTACAGGCCGGGGAGCGCGGTGCGGTTGGCGGTCCGCAGGAAGGCGCCGTCCGCCCCGGCCAGCGCCGGGCCCGGGACGCCGCCGCCGGGGGCGCCGGTCTCCCGCTCGGTGTCGGCCGGGGTGCGGACCTCCCGCCACAGCAGCCGCGCGCGCAGCTCCGGCGCGGCGTGGGCGAGCACCGCGTCGGCGTGGGCGTCGGCCCGCCCGGGCACGGTCCAGTCGTACCTGGCCTGGCCGGGGACGGTGACGGTGAGCAGCGCCGCCTCGTGCCCGGCGGGGGCGAGCGTCGGGTCGTCCGGGCGCAGCAGCTGCACGGTCGGCCGGGCGGACAGCCGGGCGTCCGGCCCGAACAGCGCGTCCAGTTCGTCCTCGCGCTCGGCGGCGTGCACCACCGTCCGGTGCGGGACGCCGTCGGGGCGGTCGCCGCGCAGCGCCAGCAGCACGGTGAGCCGGCCGGGGGTGTCGTCCGGCGCGGCGGGCGCGGCCGCCCCGGCCGTGAAGCCGCGCGGATCGGCCCCGGCGATCACCACCTCGGCGTCCAGCCGGGTGCCGTCGGCCAGCAGCACGCCCTCGACCCGCTCCCGGCCGAGCACCCGCTCCACCCGGGCGTCGAAGCGCAGCTCCACCCGCCGCTGCTCGCAGCGCCGCCGCACGGCGTCGGCGAGGGCGCGGATGCCGCCGGTGACGTACCAGACGCCGAAGCTCTGCTCCATGTACGGCAGCGCGGTCAGCGAGGCGGGGGCCCGGCGCGGGTCGATGCCCGAGCGCAGCGCGTACTCGTCCAGCAGCGCGGTCAGCCGGGGGTCGCGCAGCTCGCGCGCGGCCACCTCGGCCAGGGTGGACACCGGCCGTCCCAGCAGCCGCCGGCGCTTCGCCGGGAGGTACGGGTCGCGGTGCAGCGGGGTCGGGTCGTCCGGCAGCGGCTCCTCCAGCAGCGGGCGCCGGGTGGCCTCCCACACGCCCCGGCCGCGCTCCAGCAGCTCGCCCCAACGGGTGCCCGCGCCCGCGCCGAGCGCGTCGTCCAGCGCCTGGACCACCTTCGCCCGGGACGCGTTGGCCAGCTCGAACCGCGTTCCGTCGGGCAGCAGGTGCAGGCTGCCCGGGTCGACCGGGCGCAGCTCCACCTCGTCCTCCAGCCGGGTGCGGCCGGTCTTCAGCATCAGGTCGCGGTAGACGGCGGGGAGGGTGAGCAGGGTGGGCCCGGTGTCGAAGCGGAAGCCGTCCCGCTGGTACTGCCCGACCATGCCGCCATGGGTGGGCCCGGCCTCGCACACGGTGACCCGGTGGCCGATGGTGGCCAGCCGCGCCGCCGTCGCGAGCCCGCCCATTCCTGCGCCGATGACGACGATCTGTGCCATGGGAAGCGATCCTATGTGGCGGCGGGGGCCGGTCCGACCGGGAGGGCCGGGTGCGTCCGCAGGCCGTCCATGACCAGCTCCACCAGGCGCACCGGGTTGACCGGCTTGCCGCTGTCGCAGGCCCAGGTGATGCCGCTGACCAGGGTCAGCACCTCGATCACGGTCACGTCGGTGCGGATCTGGCCGCTCCGCTGGGCCCGGGTGAGCAGTTCCTCGGCGGTGGTGTGCAGCACCCGTCCGGGGCTCTGGTCCTTGGCGCCTGAGGGCAGCAGGGTGGCGGCGGCGAGGCCGCGGAAGACGGCGACGTGGGAGATCAGCCGCTGTAGCCAGACCGCCAGCGCCTCGGCCGGGTCGGCGGAGTCGAGCAGCGGCTCGGCCTCGGCCAGGACCGACTGCATCCACTGCTCCATCACGGCTTCCAGCAGGTCCTGCCGGGTGGGGAAGTGCCGGTAGAGGGTTCCCGGGCCGACCTCGGCGCGCTTGGCGATGTCGTCCAGCGAGGCGTTGGCGCCGGACTCGCTGAAGGCCTCGGTGGCCACCGCCAGCAGCCGCTCGTAGTTGCGGCGGGCGTCGGCGCGCATGGGGCGCGGGGGGCGCGCGGCCTTCGGGGCTGTGCGGCGCGCGTCGGCTTCGTTCATGCCTCATCCCAGGGTTGATAACCGGAGACTATCTCCGTATCGTAGTCGGTGGAACCGGAGATTGTCTCCGCTTACGTTCCCCTCCTTCGTCATGACCTCGTACGGGAGAGCCATGTCCGAGAACATCATCACCCCGAGTGGTATCCGATCCGAAGACGGCGAACCGGGTGAATTGGGTCGCGAGTTCGAATCAGCCCAGTCTGGGCCACCACGCGGCGCACCAGCCCCACCACCGTCCCGGATACCGGACCAGCGGCGGCACCGGCCCGGGCTCGCCCTGGCGGTGATCCTGGCCTGTCAGCTGATGGTGGTGGTCGACGCCACCGTGGTCTCCATCGCCCTGCCCGGCATCCAGCGGACCCTGCACTTCTCCACCGCGAACCTGTCCTGGGTGCAGAACATCTACCTGCTGGCCTTCGGCGGCCTGCTGCTGCTCGGCGGCCGGATGGGCGACATCCTCGGCCGCCGCAGGCTGCTCACCGCCGGGATCGCGCTGTTCACCCTCGCCTCGCTGCTCGGCGGCCTGGCCGCCACCCCCTGGGAACTGCTCACCGCCCGGGCGGTACAGGGCGTGGGCGCGGCCGTGGCCGCCCCGAGCACCCTGTCCCTGATCGTCAGCACCTACCAGGAGGCCGGTGCCCGGGCCCGCGCCATCGGGCTGTTCTCCAGCATGTCGGCCGGCGGCGCGGCCGTCGGGATGATCCTCGGCGGGGTGCTCACCTCGTACTTCTCCTGGCGCTCGGTGATGTTCATCAACGTCCCGTTCGGACTGGCCGTGGTGCTGCTCGCGCCCCGGCTGATCCGCGAGCCGGAGCGGCACCGCAACCGGCTGGACATCGCCGGGGCGGTCCTCGCCACCCTGGGCACCGGCACCCTGGTCTACGCCTTCATCCGGGCCGCCACCTCCGGCTGGGGCGCCCCGGTCACCATCGGCTGCTTCGTCGCGGCGGCGCTGCTGGTCGCGCTGTTCCTGCTGGTCGAGACCCGCAGCCCGCAGCCGCTGCTGCCGCTGCACCTGGTCAGCCAGCGGGTCAGGGGCGGTGGCTACCTGGCCATGCTGCTCACCGCCGCCTCCATGTTCGGGATGTTCTTCTTCGTCACCCAGTACCTGCAACTCGTCCTCGGCTACAGCCCGCTGCGGACCGGCTTCGCCTTCCTGCCGCTGGCGGTGCTGATCTTCGCCGGGGCCCGGATCGCGCCCCGGCTGGTGCCCCGCTTCGGCACCAGGTACTTCCTCATCGGCGGACCGCTGTGCATCCTCGCCGGACTGCTGCTGCTCACCCGGATCGGCGCGGCCACGCCCTACGCCCCCGGCGTGCTGGCGCCGATGGTGCTGTTCGGGATCGGCGCCGGGTTCACCATGGTCCCGCTCAGCCTGACCATCCTGGCGGGCGTGCGCCCGGCCGAGTCCGGCGCGGCCTCCGGGACGCTGCAGACCATGCAGCAGGTCGGCGGCGCGCTGGGCACCGCGATCCTGCTCACCGTGTTCAGCTCGGCCACCCGCCACCCCGCGCCCGGCGAGACCGCGCACGCGCTGTTCGCGCACGGCGTGTCCAGTGCGATGGGGGTCGGCTCGGTGCTGATCGCGACCGCGCTGACGCTGATCCTCACCCTGATCCGGCCGCCGCGCGGAGCGGCCGTCCGCCGCTGACCCGCGCCTGAGTACGCGTACCCGGGGCTACCCACGCGAACGGATGAGTAGTCGTACGGATACCCCGCCGACCCCGTGGCGGGCACAGTGGTGGTCACCGGGAAGGACACGGGGCCGCGAGGCCCGCAGCGTTCACCATCCGGGTGGGGTAGGCGGTCGACGGCAGCGGACGCTGCGGGGTTCCGGAAGGAGCACCGGACGTCCGACGGGGGCAGGTCCGACCGCGGGTCCGCACGGCCGGCCCGGCACTGCACCGCCGACACGGGGCGGCGGAGCAGTTGCCCGGCCGGGCACGACCAACAGGGGGACCCGGGGACCGGGGGGAAACCGGGTACGGGGGGAGGGGCGGCGGTCGGGCCCGGCGGGGGACACCCCCGCCGGTGCCCGACCGCCGCCCACGTTCTCCGGCGGTGGCACCCGCCACCGGAACCGCCGCGTCCACCTCGCCGATACCGCTCCGCGGTCGCGACCCGCGTGATGGCATGGGGCCATGAGCGAACGAGTGCGAGCGGGCTACCGCGGAACCGGCCCGGGGGCGATCACCCCCGACGGCTGCTCCGTCGAACTCTACGAACGGATTCCGGTCGGCGACGAGCCGGAGGTCATCGCGGCGGCGGTCCCGGCCGGCGCCACCATCCTGGAACTCGGCTGCGGCGTCGGCCGGGTCACCCATCCGCTGGCCGCGCGCGGGTTCACGGTCACGGCGGTGGACGAGTCGGCCGAGATGCTGGAACGGGTGCGCGGCGTGCGCACCGTGCGCGGCTCGATCGAGACGCTGGAGCTGGACGAGCGCTTCGACGTGGTGCTGCTCGGGTCCTTCCTGGTCCACGCCGGGGACCTGGAGGTCCGCCGGGGGCTGCTGCGGACCTGCCGCCGCTACGTCGCCGACGGCGGCTGCGTGCTGATCCAGCGGCAGACCGAGGACCCGAACCGGTACGACAGCCTGCCGGTGCAGGCCGTCGTGGACGGCGGCGTCCACCGGCTGGTCTCGGCGCCCGAGGTCTCCCCGGGCGTGCGCGAGATCCGGGTCGAGTACGTCTACCCGGACGCCGAGTGGAGCCAGACCTTCCTCTCCCGGCAGCTGACCGCCGAGGCCTTCGAGGCCGCCCTGGCCGAGGCGGACCTCGCCGTGGACGTCTACCTCACGCCCGACCACACCTGGGTACGCGCCGTCCCGCTCTAGATGTAGGCCGCTGACCTGGTGGTTCGTCCTCCCGGACGGGATTGTCAGTGGCGGGGTGCAGCATGTCGGTGAGGGGCCGGAGGGCTCCGTCGACCGCTGGCTGACGTCACCGTACGGGAGGGCTGAACGACCATGGGCGAGAAGGCGAACTCCACGGCGCAGGTGCTGCTGCTGCCGTTGCAGACCACCACGGGCACGGGAAGCACAGGAGGGGCGGCCGGTACCGCCGCGGGCCCCGGTTCCGCCGCGGGCGGGGCGGCCGTGCCGTACCGGCGGCCGTCCGACATCCACCCGGTACTGCGGCGGGCGGGCGCCCCGCCGGCCGCGCTCGACCTGCTCGCGCAGGCCCACCGCGGGCTGCGCGAGGCCCGCGAGCTCGAAGGCCCGCTGGAGCGCTACGCCACCGCCCACCTGGCGGCGCTGCGCGCCTCCGCCGCGGTACTGGCGGTGCGCGGCCGTCCGGAGCAGAACCCGCGCAGGCGCAAGCGTATCCGCAGCGCCTGGGAGGTCCTGCCCGAGGTCGCGCCGGAGCTCGCCGAGTGGGCGGTCTACTACGCGGCCGGGGCGGCGAAACGGGCCGCCGCCGAGGCCGGGATCGCCTCGGCGGCGACCGCCCGCGAGGCCGACGACCTGATCCGCAACACCGCGCTCTTCCTCCGCCTGGTCCAGCGCCTGCTGGCGCTCGATCCGGGGGGCCGCCCGGCCCCCGCCGAGCCCGATCCGGGGACGGCCGCGGACACCCCGGCGAACCGCATGCCCCGTACCGGCTGAACGGCCACCCGCACGCCGTACAGTGGGGGCCGACCGCGCAGCCACAGCCGAGGAGCAGACCCCGTGTACCCGACGCGTCCCCGCAGCTCCCTCAGGACCGCCGTCGTCTGGGAGGTGCTGCGCGAGGCCCTGACCCGGCGCGCCGACGAGCTCGGCCGTCCCGTGCTCGACGTCCTGGACACCGGTGGCGGCACCGGTAACTTCGCCGTGCCGGTGGCCCGGCTCGGCCACCGGGTCACCGTGGTCGACCCCAGCCCGGACGCCCTGTTCGCGCTGGAGCGCCGGGCCGCCGAGGCCGGGGTCACCGACCTGGTCCAGGCGCTCCAGGGCGACACCCAGACCCTGCCCGACCTGGTCGAGCCCGGCAGCGTGGACGCGGTGCTCTGCCACGGCGTACTGGAGGTGGTGGACGACCCGGCCGAGGCCCTGGGCCAGCTGACCGCCGCCCTGCGCAAGGGCGGGCTGGTCAGCCTGCTCGCGGCCAACCGCAACGGGGTGGTGCTCGCCCGGGCCATCGCCGGGCACTTCGGCGAGGCCCGGAACGCCCTGACCGACCCGGCCGGGCGCTGGGGCGACAGCGACCCGATGCCGCGCCGCTTCACCGTGGAGGAGCTCCGCGGCCTCGCCGACGCGGCCGGGCTGCGCACCGCCTCGGTGCACGGGGTGCGGATCTTCGCGGACCTGGTCCCCGGCGTCCTGGTGGACACCGAGCCGGGCGCGCTGGAGGCGCTGCTCGCGCTGGAGCAGGCCGCCGCCGAACAGCCCGCCTTCCACGCCGTCGCGACCCAGATCCACCTGCTCGCCGAACTGCTCTGACCACGGCTTTCGGGGGGCCGGGCACAAGATCGTCCACAGGGCCGTCCACCCTGCGGTCGGTCACCGGGCGCCCCCCCGAAACCCCCGGTCAGAACGTATGATTCGGGTGAAGCAGGTAAGGCATGACGGCCCAGTGGCCGGGGCATACGGAACACAGCGGGATCCGCAGGATCAAGCAGTCCGCTACTCGTGAGTATGTGCCTGGTCATGGCGGCGGCGGTGTGCAGTGGGGTGGGTACCCCGGAGGTGACTCCGCGCCTATCCTGATGAGACTGTCCGTCCTGACGGGGACGGCGGTGGTCGCTGCGGCGACCAGAGGAGGAGGACGACGTGCCGCTCTCGGAGCACGAGCAGCGTCTGCTCGAGCAGATGGAGCGAGCGCTGTACGCCGAGGACCCCAAGTTCGCGACAGCGCTCGAAGGTACCGGCCTGCGGGCCCGTACCCGCCGGACGGTCTACGGTGCCGCTGCCGGCTTCGTCGTCGGTGTCGCCCTGCTCGCGGGCGGAGCGGTCACCAAGCACGACTGGTTGAGCGTGGTCGGGTTGGTCGTGATGGTCGGCTGCGCCGCCCTGGCCGCCGTGAGCTGGCGGCGTGCCCCCCGACTCGGCGTGGCCGACCCCCGTACCGGCGCCCCGCAGCGCCGCCGCCGGACCAACCGGGCCACCGTGGTCGACCGGATGGAGCAGCGCTGGCAGCGCCGCCAGGACGGCCAGTAGCCCCGCCCGCCGAAGCGAACCGCGACCGGCCCCGCACCCAGCGCTGACCCGCCGGGGCGGGGCCGCCGCGCGGCCCCGCCCGCTCAGTCGGTGTCGTTCCGGTTCCCGCGGCCGGGCAGCGGCAGCCGCCGCAGACCGGCGGCGGTACCCCGGCCCACCGCCCGCAGCGGGTCGCCCACCGCGCGCCGCACGGCCGTGCGCACCGCTCCCAGCAGCCGCTGGCCGAACCCCCGCACCGCCGCCCGCACCCGCCGGTTCACCCGGACCCCGGACGGCGGCAGCAGCACCGCCCGGATCCGGGTCCGCCGGTCGGCGGAGGCCGCCAGGCCGGACCGCACCGTGCGCACGTCCTGCTGGAGCGAGAGCGGCGCGGACGCCGTCGGCGCGTACAGCACCTGCTCGGTGGCCAGCGCCACCCGCCCCAGCGCCGCCCGCTGCTCCTCGCCGAAGTCGCCCAGCTCCGCCAGCCGGGCGGCGGTGCGCCGGGGCGTCTCCCCGGTGTCCGGCGGGATGCCCAGGTCCCAGGCCGAGTCGATCATCTCCCGCCAGGCGGCGAGCACCTGCTCCTCGCTGAGTTCGAACGGCGCCGCCTGCGCGGGCGGGTGCGGCCGCAGCCGCGCCCGGCGGGTGTTCAGCCGCCACAGCATCGGGACCAGCAGCAGGACCAGCAGCAGCGCCGCCAGCGCGATCAGCGCCAGCGCCAGCGGACTGGTCCCGCCGGCGGCCTGGGTGCCGCCCTGCGCGGTGTCGGTCCGGCCGCTGCCGCAGTTGCCGGCCCGGCCCTCGGCCCGGGGGCAGCCCGGGTTGGTCGTGGGCTTCCCGGTGGCCGTGGCCGCCGGGGCGGTGGCGGTGCCGGTCGGCAGCGGGGCGGTGGTGCCGGTGCTGCTCTCCACCGAGTAGCCCGGGGCGACGCCGATGGTCGGCGTGGGCTCGAAGCGCAGCCAGCCGATCCCGGCGAAGTACAGCTCCGGCCAGGCGTGGGCGTCCTTGGTGCCGACGACCCAGGTGCCGTCGGGCTGCTCGACGCCCGGGGTGAAGCCGATCACCACCCGCGCCGGGATCCCCAGGACCCGGGCCATCGCGGCCATGGTGGCCGCGAAGTGCACGCAGAAACCCTGCTTGTTCTTCAGGAACTCGGCCATGGCGTTGGAGCCGGTGTCGCCGGAGACCGAGGTGTTGTAGCTGAAGCCGCCGGTGTTGGTGAACCAGTTCTGCAGCGCCACCGCCTTGGCGTAGGCGCTGCCCGCGCCCGCGGTGACGGACGCCGCGTCGGTGCGGACCAGCTGCGGCAGGTCGGCCGGGAGCGCGGTGTAGGTCTTCAGCATCGCGGCCGACGGCGCCGGGGCGTCCGTCAGCTGCTGGTTGGTCGGGTCCAGCACCAGGCTGCTCACCGTGTACTTCAGCCCGGCGGCGGTGGTGGCGCCGGTGCCGCCGATCAGGGTGCGCCCCTCGGGCTCGTACTTCCAGTCGCCGGACACCTGGACCGAGATGGCCGGGTAGGGCATCGGCAGCCACTGCTGGGTGTAGCTGGACGAGGTGGTGACGGTGGTGCTCATGCTGCCCTGCGGGATCCCCGGGCCCAGCCCGTCGGGGGCGGGCAGCGCCTTGGGCAGGTCCTCCACCGTCGACTTGCCGGTGGTCCAGGCGACGCCGTTGAACTGGTCCAGGTCCACGATCCGCAGGTACTGGTCGACCCGCGAGGTGGAGGTGGTGGTGTAGGTCAGCACGGTCTGGTTGGTGCCCTGGTTCAGGGTCTGCGCGATCGAGGCGAGCGGGTCGACCGGGGTGGCGATGCTGTTGCCGCCCAGCCCCGAACCGCTGCCGTCGAGCTTGCCCAGCAGCCCGTTGCCCAGCGAGGGCAGGGCCACCGGCAGCAGCAGGCCGATCACCACGCCGATGCTCGCGATCCGGTAGCCGGTGGCGTTCAGCGGGTGGCCGCCCGGGGTGCCGACCACGGTCCCCGGACTGCCGTGGAACACCCGCCCCCAGCGGGACAGCCGGTCCCGGCCCTCCGCCAGCAGCAGCGACAGGTAGCCGCAGGCCGCCAGCGGGAACCACAGCCAGCCCGGCCCGGAGCTGTGCAGCCCGGTACCGACGCAGTACAGCGCCAGCAGCGGCAGGCCGGTCAGCGCCACCCGCTGGAAGGTCACCGCCAGGGTGTCCACCAGCAGCCCGATCAGCGTCACCGAGCCGACCAGGATCAGGCTCAGCCCCGGATGCGCGGGCGCCGGGGTGGCGTACTGGCCCATGTCGTGGATGCCGCTGTTGACCAGGTCCGCGAGCTGGGTGAAGACCGCCGGCCCGGGCAGTACGCCCAGGAACGCCTTGCTCTGGGCGAAGCCCAGGGTGAGCAGCAGCAGCAGGACCAGCAGCTGGAACAGCGGTACCAGCAGCTGGGGCACGCCCAGCCGCCGCAGCGCGAGACCGGCGCCGGTGACCGCCGCGACCAGCAGCGCGGCCTGGACCAGCCAGTCCGCCGGGGTGACCAGTGGCCACAGGCAGATCGCGGTGAGCAGGGTCGCGCTCGCCGCGTGCAGTGCGATTCGGGTGCGGCCGTTCACGCCTGGTCCCTCCCCATCCAGTACGACCCGGGCCCGGTGTAGGAGCCCTGGTTCGTGGCCGAAGCCCGGTCGGCCTGCCGCCACAGGTCCGGCAGCGAGTCGCCGGAGCGGGCGTGCAGCACGGTCCAGCCGCCCTCGCGGAGCAGCCGGGTCTGCCGTTCGGAGCGTTGTTCGCCGGTCTCCCCCGAGGTGGTGCGGAGCGTGCCCGCGCCGCGCAGCAGGGTCCAGCTGTCGCCGTCCAGCAGGATCGCCAGCGCGGACGAGGTGCGTCGCCGCAGCCGGGCCAGCCCGGCCAGCTGCTCGTCCTCCAGGTCCCCGAGCAGCGCCACCACCAGGCCCTCGCCGCCGAGCCGCAGTACCTCCTCGGCCGGGTCGAGGCCGTTGCCGGTGGAGTAGCGGACCATGGCCAGGGCGTCCAGCAGCACCCCGGCGGCCTCGGCCGAGGCCCCGCCGAAGCCGCCGCTGCCGGCGGCGGTGCCGCTGACCGCGTCGCCGGTGTCGGTGAGCAGCCGGACCGTGTAGCCGCGTTCCAGCAGGTGCAGCGAGACCGAGGCGGCGGCGCTGACCGCCCACTCGAAGGAGGAGGCGGGGCCGCTGCCCTGGTGCCCGGCGGCCCGGGTGTCCAGCAGCACGGTGGCGCGGCTGCGCAGCGGCGCCTCCTCCCGGCGGACCATCAGCTCGCCGTACTTCGCGGTGGAGCGCCAGTGCACCCGGCGCAGGTCGTCGCCGTGCCGGTACTCGCGCGGCACCGCGTCGTCCTCCCCGGCGAGCGCCACCGCGCGGGAGTGGCTCTCGCCGTAGCCGGTCCACTCGCCGCTGAGCCGGACCGGCGGCAGCGCCTGGACCTGCGGGACGACGGTCAGGGTGTCGGCGGCGGTGAACGCGCGGGTGAGCTCGCACAGCCCGAAGGGGTCGCCCAGGCGCAGTTGCAGCGGCCCCAGCGGATAGCGTCCGCGCAGGTCGGAGCGGACCCGGTAGGAGACCTCGCGGTGGCCGTGCGGCTCCACCCGGTCCAGGACGAAGCGCGGACGCGGGCCCAGCACGTACGGGACCTTGTCCTCCAGCATCAGCAGGCCGGTGGGCACCCGGGAGATGTTGTCGACCCGCAGGTGCACCCGGGCCTCCTGGCCCGCCGGGGCGCGGCTGGGGCTGAGCCGCCGCCCGCTGGCGACCCGGTAGCGGGTCCGGGTCAGCATCGCGGCGGCGGCCAGCGGCAGCACCGCCAGCAGCAGGCCGACGCTGAGCAGCGCCGACTGGCCGAGCAGGACCGCGCACAGCACCGCGGTCAGACCGGCGGCGAGGAAGGACCGGCCGCGGGTGGTGAGTCCGCTCAGGGCGGAGCGCCAGGCGGGGGTGGCCGCCACCTCAGCGGCCCAGGCGGGGGATCGGCAGCTGTAGCACCAGGTCGCGGACGACCTGCTCGGTGCTGCGTCGGCCCAGCTGGGTCTCGGCGGTGGGCAGCAGCCGGTGGGCCAGCACCGGTACCGCGAGGGCCTGCAGGTCGTCCGGGATCACGTACTGGCGGCCGTCCAGCGCGGCGGCGGCGCGGGCCGCCCGGAGCAGGTGCAGGGTGGCCCGGGGGGAGGCGCCCAGCCGCAGTTCCGGGCTGGTGCGGGTGGCGGCGACGATGGCGACCGCGTAGCGGCGCAGCTCGTCCGCGACGTGGATGCCGCGCACCACCTCGATCAGCTTGGAGACGTCGTCGGCGTGCGCCACCGGCCGCAGGTCGTCCAGCGGGGAGAGCCCGCCGTGGACGTCCAGCATCTGCAACTCGGCCTCGGGGCTCGGGTAGCCGATGGAGATCCGGACCATGAACCGGTCGCGCTGGGCCTCGGGCAGCGGGTAGGTGCCCTCCATCTCCACCGGGTTCTGGGTGGCGATCACCATGAACGGCGTCGGCAGCGGGTAGCTGGTGCCGTCGACGGTGACCTGGCCCTCCTCCATCGACTCCAGCAGCGCGGACTGGGTCTTCGGCGAGGCCCGGTTGATCTCGTCGCCGACGACGATCTGGGCGAAGATCGCGCCCGGCTTGAACTCGAAGTCGCGCCGGTTCTGGTCGAAGACGCTGGTGCCGGTGATGTCCGACGGCAGCAGGTCGGGGGTGAACTGGATCCGGCGCACGGTGCAGTCGACGGAGCGGGCCAGCGCCTTGGCGAGCATGGTCTTGCCCACGCCGGGGACGTCCTCGATGAGCAGGTGGCCCTCGGCGAGCAGGACCGTGAGCGCCAGTCTGACCACGGCGGGCTTGCCCTCGATGACGCTCTCCACCGAGGAGCGGATCCGCTCCACCACGGCTCCGAGCTCCGCCAGCCCCGCTGCGCGGGGCTGGTCGAGACTGGCCTGCTCGTTGAAGGTTGTCACCCGGATGCTCCTCGGCCCTGTTGCGGGGCCGTCACCTCTTTCCCCGGTTCAGGCCCTCCCGTGTGCGCATTGTTCCTTGAACCGGGGCTTCCCGTCACTCGACCGGGCGATTCGTATGCGCGCGGAGCTCCGAGCGGTGCCCGATTGGGCAGCTTGTAGGGCTGTATGTCCGCAGTGGCAGCGGGTCGGTCAGGCCGCCGGTGCGACCTCGCGCAGCAGGCCGGTGCGCACGTCGAAGACGAAGCCCCGGATGTCGTCGCGGTGCGGCAGGAACGGCGAGGTGCGCACCCGGGCCATGGACTGGCGGACGTCCTGGTCCAGGTCGGTGAACGATTCCAGCGCCCAGGACGGGCGGATGCCGACCTCCTGCTCCAGCTCGTTCCGGAAGTCCTCGGTGAGGCTGAGCAGCCCGCAGCCGGTGTGGTGGATCAGGGCTATCGAACGGGTGCCGAGGCCGCGCTGGCTGACCGTCAGCGAGCGGATGGTGTCGTCGGTGACGACGCCCCCGGCGTTGCGGATGACGTGGCAGTCGCCGAGCGCGAGGCCGAGCGCGGCGTGGACGTCGAGCCTGGCGTCCATGCAGGTCACCACGGCGACGTGCTGGACCGGACGGGCGTCCATGCCGCCGTCGCGGAACTGGGCGGCGTAGCCGCGGTTGCGGGTGACGAAGCTGTCGATGATGGACGCGGGCTCGTCGGCGCGGGAACCGTTGGTCTGGGCGGGGGACAGATCAGGAGTCGCGGTCATACCGCTGACGGTAGTGGGAACGGCGGTCCCCGGTGGGGCGGCCGGGAGGTGTGCCCGGGCGCTGTGACGCACGGCATATCCCGCGCCGAGCGCCCCGGGCGGGCGGCCGCGGGCCCGCGCCGGGTACTCCGTTCGCGTGGTCTTCTCGGCCCAGGGGTGGTACCGGCGGCGCGCCGGACACCGGTACGCGCCCCTCGCGGCCCAGCGATACCGCTCTGACCTGCGGTTTCGCCAAAACGGAGCAAGGGCGTGCGCCGTCGCATCCGGTTGACCCGGGGGAGCCGTGGAGTAAAGTGACGCCACGTCGAGCGAGTGCCGTCCCGTGGTCACGCGGGGTGACCGCGTCCCGCGTCCCGCGACCGGGTGCGGCCCGCTGGGCGCGGCAGGTACGCACTGTCCCGGCCTCCACCCGCTCCTTGCCCGCTGACGCCCCTTCCCCGGCGCCAGAGGGCTCCTTCCCCAAGGCGAGCGGGCGGGGACCAGGCGGTGCGTGCCCCGAACCGGCCCGCCCGGGGCGGCGTCCGGGCTGCTGTACAGTGCCGTAGCCGCCGGGCGGGAGAGTTCCGCGCCCGCGGGGAACCCTCCGGCCCGCAGGCCGGAGCGGAAGTCAAGGAAGGCAATTCCATGAGCACCGGCCCCCAGGCCCCCCAGGCCAAGCATGTGCCGGTGATGCTCCAGCGCTGCCTGGACGTCCTGGCCCCGGCCCTGACCGACCGCCCCGGCGCGGTCGTGGTGGACGCCACACTCGGCCTCGGCGGCCACAGCGAGGCGCTGCTGCGCGCCTTCCCCGAGGCCAGGCTGGTCGCGGTGGACCGGGACCCGCAGGCGCTGCGGCTGGCCGGTGAGCGGCTGGCCCCGTTCGGGGAGCGGGCGACCCTGGTGCACGCGGTCTACGACGAGATCCCCCGGGTGCTCGGCGAGCTCGGCATCGAGAAGATCCACGGGGCGCTGTTCGACCTCGGGGTCTCCTCGATGCAGCTGGACGAGGCCGAGCGCGGCTTCGCCTACGCCCAGGACGCCCCGCTGGACATGCGGATGGACCAGACCACCGGGATCAGCGCGGCCGAGGTGCTGAACACCTACTCGCACGGCGACCTGGCCCGGATCCTCAAGGTCTACGGCGAGGAGCGGTTCGCGGGGAAGATCGCCTCGGTGATCCTGCGGGAGCGGGAGCGGGAACCGTTCAGCAACAGCGCGCGTCTGGTGGAACTGGTGCGCAATGCCATTCCC
Source organism: Streptacidiphilus sp. P02-A3a (assembly GCF_014084105.1). Classification (GTDB taxonomy): domain Bacteria; phylum Actinomycetota; class Actinomycetes; order Streptomycetales; family Streptomycetaceae; genus Streptacidiphilus. The sequence goes on from NZ_CP048289.1 coordinate 2,286,190, forward strand.
GCCGCCACCCGCCGTACCGGTGGCAACCCGGCCAAGCGCACCTTCCAGGCGCTGCGGATCGAGGTCAACGGTGAACTGTCGGTGCTGGAGCGGGCGATCCCCGGCGCGATGGACGCGCTGGCGCTGGGCGGCCGGATCGCCGTGCTGTCCTACCAGTCCCTGGAGGACCGGCTGGTGAAGCAGTTCTTCGCGGCCGGAGCGGCGGTCACCGCGCCGCCCGGACTACCGGTCGTACCGGAGGAGCACCAGCCCCGGTTCAAGCTGCTGACCCGGGGCGCGGAGCTGCCGACCGAGCAAGAGATCGCCGACAACCGTCGCGCCACCCCGGCTCGGCTGCGTGCGGCGGAGAGAATCAGGCTGTCGGGCAAGTAGTCCGGGCGGCAGGAGGGGACGGCGTGGCTGTGGGAAGAGTCGGCGGTGAGGCCGCCCCGGCGCGGCAGCGCCCTCCGGCGGCGGACAAGCCGGGCCGCCGCCCCGGGCGCGGCCGGACCGGCGGCAGGTCGGGCGCCGGTCCGCGCGGCCGCTCCGGCGCCAGGTCCAGCGGGCGCGGCCCGTTCGCCGCGCTGGTGGCGCTGCTGCTGTCGGCCGGACTGGTGGCGCTGCTGCTGCTGAACACCGCGCTGAACCAGGGGACCTTCGAGCTGACCCAGCTCCAGCAGCGGACCACCCGGCTGACGGACGAGCAGCAGGGCCTGCAACAGCAGATCGCCGGCTGGTCCGCGCCGGACCAGCTGGCGGCCCGGGCCCGGAAGCTGGGCATGGTCCCCGGCGGGGTCCCGGCCTTCCTCAAGGACGACGGGACCGTGCTCGGCAGCCCGCGGCCACTGCCCCCGGGCGGCAACGGATGACCGAGCCGCGCCGCCCCCAGCCGCCCCGCCGCCCCCCGGCGCCGCGCCCGTCGGCCGGAAAGGCCACCGGCCGGGCCCCGGCCCGGCCCGCCGCCAAGCCCGCCCGCCCCGCCGCCAAGGCCGCCGCCGCCAAGGCCGCCGCCCGGCCCGCCGCCGCCAAGCCCGCCGCCGCCCGCCCCGCCGGGCCGCGCCGCCCGGCCCCGCCCGCCCCGGCGGCGCTGAAGCTGGCCGCGCCCCGGCGGCGGCTGCGGCTGGCCACCATCGCCCTCGGCCTCACCTTCGCGCTCTTCGTCGGCCGCCTGGTCCAGTTGCAGTTGGTGGACGCCCCGGCGCTGGCCGCCGAGGCCAACGTGAACCTCTACCAGACGGTGACGCTTCCGGCCCAGCGCGGCACCATCACCGACGACGCCGGGGTGGTCCTGGCCACCACCGTCAACGCCTACGACATCACCGCCGACCCGTACATGTTCACCCCCGGCCAGGCGCACATCCCGGACGCCCCGGCCCGGGCCGCCGACCTGCTCGCGCCGATGCTGGGCACGGACGTGGCCACGCTGACCAAGGACCTGACCTACACCGGCCCCGGCGACCGCTACACGCTGCTGGCCAAGCAGCAGTCGCCGCAGACCTGGAACCAGGTCACCGCGCTGGAGGACAAGCTGGTCGCCCAGGCCTGGAGCGGCGGCTGCCTGGCCGAGAACAACCTGGCACTGAAGGCGGGCGACAGCGGCCGGATCGACGAGGGCTGCGCCAACGTGCTGAACGGCGTGTTCCACCAGCAGGACACCAAGCGGGTCTACCCCGACGCCGGCCTGGCCGCCAACGTCATCGGCTTCGTCAACGCCGACGGGCAGGGCGCGGGCGGCCTGGAGGAGCAGTACAACACGCTGCTGTCCGGGAAGAACGGGAAGACCACCTACGCCCAGTCCGGCGGGCAGCAGGTGCCCGCCTCCGGCGACCGGGAGACCGCGCCGGTGCCGGGATCGGACATCCGGCTGACCATCGACCGGGACATCCAGTGGGAGGCGCAGCAGGCGATCACCGCCGAGGTCAGGGCGGCCGGGGCGGAGAAGGGCTACGTGATCGTCCAGGACGTCGGCAACGGCAAGGTCCTGGCGATGGCCACCGCCCCCGGCTTCGACCCGAACAACCTGGCCCGGGCCGATCCCACGGACCTCGGCAACGCCGCGCTGCAGGACGCCTACGAGCCGGGCAGCGTCAGCAAGCTGATGACCATGGCGGCGGTGCTCCAGCAGAACGTGGCCACCCCGCTGACCCGGGTGACCGTCCCCGGCACGCTGCCCCGGGCGGGCACGGTCTTCCACGACGACGTGGCGCACGGCACCGAGCACCTGACCCTGGCCGGGGTGCTCGCGCAGTCCTCCAACATCGGCACGATACTGGCCGCCGAGCAGCTGGGCCCGACCGAGCAGCAGGCCGACCGGGTGCTCTACGGCTACCTGACCAAGTTCGGTATCGGCCAACCGTCCGGGCTCGGGTTCCCCGGGGAGACCCAGGGCATCCTGGCGCCGCCGGGCCAGTGGTCCGGATCGCAGCAGTACACCATCCCGTTCGGGCAGGGGCTGGCGGTGAACGCGCTGCAGACCACCTCGGTCTACTCGACCATCGCCAACGGCGGGGTCCGGGTGGCGCCGAGCCTGGTCGCCGGGGTGACCGGGCCGGACGGGCGGTTCGTGCCCGCGGCCGCCCCCGCGCAGACCCGGGTGGTCAGCGCGCAGACCGCGCGGACCCTGGCCGGAATGCTTCAGTCGGTGGTGGCCAGCCAGGAGGGCACCGGCATCATGGCGCAGATCCCCGGCTACCTGGTCGCGGGCAAGACCGGCACTGCCAACCGGGTCGATCCGGCCACCGGCCGGTACAGCGGGTACACCTCGTCGTTCATCGGCTTCGCCCCGGCCGACCGGCCCCGGATCACCGTCTCCTGCGTGGTGCAGGACCCGGTCAACGGGCACTTCGGCGGCGAACTGTGCGGGCCGGTGTTCAAACAGGTCATGGAGTTCGCCCTGAAGAGCCTCCAGGTGCCGCCGACCGGCGGCGCCCCGGCGAACCTGCCGGTCAACTGGTGAGTCGAGGAGATCAACTATGAGTTCCGTCACATCGTCCGGCGACGGGACGTCAGCTGCCGCCCCCGGGGACCCCTCGCTTGGCCCCGGGCAGGTCGGTACGGGTAACCTCACGGCCGTGCCCTCACGTGATCAGGAGCCCCACGACAGCACGGCGGTGGCGGCGCGCCACGCCAGTGCCCCGCCCCGCCCCGCAGAACCCCGCCCGGTCCCGCTCGCGGAGGTGGCGGCGCTGCTCGGGCTCCCGGCGGTGCCCGAGCGGTCCTCCTCACCGGCCGTGACCGGGATCACCCACGACTCGCGCGCGGTCCGCCCCGGCGACCTGTACGCGGCGCTCCCGGGCGCCCACGCGCACGGCGCCGACTTCGCCGCCCAGGCCGCCGGACTCGGCGCGGTCGCGCTGCTGACCGACGCCGAGGGCGCCCGCCGCGCGGCCGGGTGCGGGCTGCCGCTGCTGGTCGTCGACCGGCCGCGGACCCGGATGGGCGCGCTCGCCGCCGTCCTCTACGGCAGTCCCGCCGAGTCGCTGCTGACCATCGGGGTCACCGGCACCAACGGCAAGACCACCACGGCCTACCTGGTCGAGGGCGGCCTGCGGGCCGCCGGCCGGGTCACCGGCCTGGTCGGCACGGTGGAGATGCGGGTCGGCGAGGAGCGGATCAAGAGCGAGCGGACCACCCCGGAGGCCACCGACCTGCACGCGGTGCTCGCGGTGATGCGCGAACGCGGCGCGGACGCCCTGGTGATGGAGGTCTCCAGCCACGCGCTGGTGTTCGGCCGGGTCGACGGCGTGGTCTACGACGTCGCCATGTTCAACAACCTGACGCCGGAGCACCTGGACTTCCACCCCGACATGGAGGAGTACTACCGGGCCAAGGCCGCGCTGTTCGAGCCCACCCGGGCCCGCCGCGGCGTGGTCAACCTGGACGACCCCTACGGCCGCCGACTGGCCGCCGAGGCGCCGATCCCGGTGGTGACCTACTCGGCGCAGGGCGACCCGGCCGCCGACTGGCGCGCCGAGGACGTCCAACTGGGCCCGGCCGGTTCGGTGTTCCGGGCGGTCGGCCCCGACGGCGCCCGGGCCGAGGCCTCGGTCGCGCTGCCCGGCCCCTTCAACGTGGCCAACGCCCTCGGCGCGATCACCGCCCTGGTCCAGGCCGGACTGCCGCTGGAGGACGCCGCCGCCGGGGTCGCCGCGGTGGTCGGCGTGCCCGGCCGGATGGAGCGGGTGGACGTCGGACAGGCGTTCGTCGCCGTGGTCGACTACGCGCACAAGCCGGACGCCCTGGAGGCCGCGCTGCGCTCACTGCGCGAGGTCACCAAGGGCCAGGTCCACGTGGTCGTCGGCTGCGGCGGCGACCGCGACCCCTTCAAACGCGGCCCGATGGGCGCCATCGCCGCCCGCTACGCCGACACCGCCGTGCTGACCAGCGACAACCCCCGCAGCGAGGACCCGCTCGCGATCCTCGCCGCGATGTTCGGCGGCGTGGTCGAGGTGCCCGAGACGGAACGCGGATCGGTCGTGGTCGAGCCCGACCGGGCCCGGGCCGTGGCCACCGCCGTGGCACTGGCCCACCCCGGCGACTGCGTCCTGGTCGCGGGCAAGGGCCACGAGCTCGGACAGTACGTGCGCGACGAGATCCGACCCTTCGACGACCGCGCGGTGCTGCGCGAGGCGATCATCCGGTCGGGCCCGACCACTGACGCCGAGCGCCACCGGCCCGGCGACGCCAAGGAGTAGAGCCAACGTGATCCCCCTGACCCTCGCCGAGGTGGCCCAGGCCACCGGAGGGACCCTGTCCGACACCCCCGATCCGAGCCTGCCGGTCGCCGGGCCGGTCGTGCACGACTCCCGGCAGGTGGTCCCCGGCGCGCTGTTCGCCGCCGTCGTCGGCGAGCGCGTGGACGGCCACGACTACGCGGCCGGGGCGGTGGCCCGGGGCGCGGTCGCGGTCCTGGCCTCGCGCCCGGTCGGCGTCCCGGCCGTGATCGTCGACGACGTGGTGGGAGCGCTCGGACGGCTCGCCCACGAGGTCACCGCCCGCGCCGTCGACACCACCGTGATCGGCCTCACCGGCTCCGCCGGGAAGACCAGCACCAAGGACCTGATCGCCCAGCTGCTCGGCCGGATCGGCAGCACCGTGTACACGGAGGGCTCCTTCAACAACGAGATCGGACTGCCGCTGACCGCCCTGCGGGTGGCCGCCGACACCCGTTTCCTGGTGCTGGAGATGGGCGCCAGGGGCAAGGGCCACATCGCCGAGCTGACCCGGATCACCCCGCCCCGGATCGGTCTTGTGCTCAACGTCGGCGCCGCCCACCTGGGCGAGTTCGGCAGCCGCGAGGGCACCGCCGAGGCCAAGGGCGAACTCGTCGAGGCACTTTCCGCCGAGGGTGTGGCGGTGCTGAACGCGGACGACCCGCTGGTGTCCGCGATGGCCTCGCGGACCAAGGCCCGGGTGGTCTACTTCGGCGAGTCCGAACGGGCCGACGTACGCGCCACCGACATCCGGCTGGACCCCGCCGGTCGCCCCGCCTTCACCCTGCTGACGCCCGCCGGTTCCGCACCGGTGGCGCTCCGGCTCTACGGTGAGCACCAGGTGTCCAACGCCCTCGCGGCGGCGGCGGTGGCGATCGAGTGCGGCCTGGACGTCGCCGGGGCGGCCGCCGCGCTGAGCGAGGCCGGGAACCTGTCCCGGTGGCGGATGGAACTGACGGAACGTCCGGACGGCGTCACTGTGATCAACGACGCCTACAATGCGAATCCCGACTCGATGCGGGCCGCCCTGCGCGCGCTCGCCGCGATCGGCGGCAGGGGGCCCGAGGCCCGCCGTACCTGGGCGGTGCTGGGGGAGATGCGGGAACTCGGCGAGGACTCCCTCGACGAGCACGACGCGGTGGGCCGGCTGGCGGTGCGGCTGAACATCTCCACTCTGGTGGCGGTGGGCGGCAGGGAAGCGGCCTGCATGGAGCTGGGCGCGAGGAACGAAGGTTCGTGGGGTGAGGAGTCGGTGCTGGTGTCCGATGCGGATGCGGCGATCGGATTGTTGCGTGAGCAGGTCGGCCCGGGGGACGTGGTGCTGGTGAAGGCATCGCGTTCGGTCGGGCTCGAACGAGTCGCCGAGGCCTTGCTGGCCGACGCCGCCGGCACGGTGGACGGAGCGTCCTCGTGAGTCAAGTCCTAGCCGGCACCGCCCTCGTCGGGCGCGGCCCGGCGCTGGTCGAACTGGCCTCCACCAGCAGTTCGCCGATGCGTCAGATCCTGTTCGCGGCGGCCTTCGCGCTGGTCCTGTCCCTGGTCGGCACCCCGGTGCTGATCCGGATCCTGGCCAAGCACGGCTACGGCCAGATGATCCGCGACGACGGGCCGAAGGCCCACCACAGCAAGCGCGGCACCCCCACCATGGGCGGTATCGCCTTCATCCTGGCCACCCTGATCGCGTACGGGATGACCAAGGCCATCGTCGGGTCGATGCCCTCGGCCTCGGCGCTGCTGGTGCTCTTCCTGTTCACCGGGATGGGCCTGGTCGGCTTCCTGGACGACTACATCAAGATCGTCAAGCAGCGCTCGCTCGGGCTGCGGGCCAAGGCCAAGATGGCCGGACAGCTGATCGTCGGCATCGTCTTCGCGGTCGGCTCGCTGAACTTCGCCGACTCCTCCGGCACCACCCCGGCCTCGACCAACCTGTCCTTCGTCCGGGACTTCTCCTGGTCGCTCGGCCCGGTGCTGTTCGTGCTCTGGGCGCTGTTCATGATCCTGGCGATGTCCAACGGCGTGAACCTGACGGACGGTCTGGACGGCCTGGCGACCGGCGCGTCGGTGATGGTCTTCGGCGCCTACACCTTCATCGGCATCTGGGAGTACGGCCAGACCTGCGGCTCGGCCAACACCGCCGGGCCCAACTGCTACCAGGTCAGCAGCCCGCTGGACCTGGCCGTGGTCGCGGCCGCGCTGATGGGCGCCTGCTTCGGGTTCCTGTGGTGGAACACCTCGCCCGCGAAGATCTTCATGGGCGACACCGGCTCGCTGGCCCTCGGCGGCGCCCTGGCGGGGCTCGCCATCTGCTCGCACACCGAGATGCTGCTGGCGATCCTCGGCGGCCTGTTCGTGCTGATCACGCTCTCCGTGGTGATCCAGGTGACCTCCTTCCGGACGACCGGCAGGCGGGTCTTCAAGATGGCGCCGCTACAGCACCACTTCGAACTCAAGGGCTGGTCCGAAGTCCTGATCGTGGTCCGCTTCTGGATCATCCAGGGCCTGTGCGTGGCGGTCGGCCTCGGCCTCTTCTACGCCGGATGGGTGGCCTCATGACGGTCCGGCAGCAGTCGGCGCCCGCCTCGGCCGACGACTGGCAGGGCCTGCCGGTCGTCGTCGCCGGGCTCGGCATCTCCGGCGTCCCCGCCGCCAAGGTGCTGCGCGGACTCGGCGCCGAGGTCACCGTGGTCGACGGCGGCGACGGGCCACGGCAGCGGGCCCAGGCCGCCGAACTGCGCGAACTCGGCGTCGCGGTACGGCTCGGCGACGGCGCCGGCCTGCCCGAGGGCACCCGGGCGGTGGTCACCACCCCCGGCTGGCCGCCGCACAGCCCGCTGTTCCTGGCCGCCGAGGCGGCCGGGGTGCCGGTCCTCGGCGACGTCGAACTCGCCTGGCAGCTGCGCCGCCCGCTGGCCGCCACCGGCGAACCCGCCCCCTGGCTGGGCGTCACCGGCACCAACGGCAAGACCACCACCGTGCAGATGCTCGCCTCGATCCTGACCGCCGCCGGGAAGCACACCGCCGCCGTCGGCAACGTCGGCGTCTCGGTGCTGGACGCGGTGCTCGCCGAACCGCCCTACGACGTCCTCGCGGTGGAGCTCTCCAGCTACCAGCTGCACTGGGCGCCGTCGCTGCGCCCGCACTCGGCGGTGGTGCTCAACCTGGCGGCCGACCACCTCGACTGGCACGGCTCGATGCAGGCCTACGCCGCCGACAAGGGCCGGATCTACCAGGGCAACCGGATCGCCTGCGTCTACAACACCGCCGACCCGGCCACCGAGGACCTGGTCCGCGCCGCCGACGTGGAGGAGGGCTGCCGCGCCGTCGGCTTCACCCTCGGCGCCCCGAGCATCTCCCAACTCGGCGTCGTCGACGGCCTGCTGGTCGACCGCGCGTTCGTCGCCGAACGGGCCACCGCCGCCGCCGAGCTGGCCTCGGTGGACGACGTCCGCCCGGCCGCGCCGCACAACATCGCCGACGCGCTCGCCGCCGCCGCGCTCGCCCGGGCGTACGGCGTGGAGCCGCGCGCCGTCCGCGACGGCCTGCGCGCCTTCCGCCCGGACGCGCACCGGATCGCCCACGTCGCCGAGATCGACGGGGTCACCTGGATCGACGACTCCAAGGCGACCAACCCGCACGCCGCCGCCGCCTCCCTGGCCGCCTACCAGCCGGTGGTCTGGATCGCGGGCGGCCTGGCCAAGGGCGCCGACATGGACGCCCTGGTCGCCGGGGCCGCCCCGCGGCTGCGCGGCAGCGTGCTGATGGGCGCCGACCGGGCACTGATCCGGGCGGCACTGGCGCGACACGCCCCCGAGGTCCCGGTCATCGAGCTGCCCGACGGACAGACTGGTGCCCCGGCGATGGACGCGGCCGTCCGCGCCGCGGCCGGACTCGCCCGGCCCGGCGACACCGTGCTGCTCGCCCCGGCCTGCGCCTCGATGGACATGTTCACCAACTACGGTGAACGCGGCGACCTGTTCGCCGCCGCCGCCCGAGCGCTGGCCGGGTAGGCCGGGAGGGACCGCACAGACCAGGGGAGAGGGGACGCCGTGCCAGCGACAGGCGACGGCTCGGCCCGGGTACGCCCGGCCGACCGCCCGAAGCGCCCGGCCCGGCGCCCCGCGGTCCCGCCCCAGGCGGCGCAGACCCACGTCGCGGTGTTCCGCTCGCGCAGCGGACTCGGCCGCCCCGGCGCCGCCTGGGCCCGCTTCCAGCGCGGCCTGGCCCGCCCGCTGACGCCGTACTACCTGATCCTGGGCTCGGCCGCGATGATCCTCGGGCTCGGCCTGGTGATGGTGTTCTCCGCCTCCCAGATCGAGGCCCGCAACGACGGCCTGCCGTTCGCGTACTTCTTCGAGAAGCAGCTCACCTCGGTCGTCATCGGCGGCGGCCTGATGTACGCCGCCGTCCGGATGCCGGTCCGGCTGCACCGGGCGCTGGCCTACCCGCTGCTGCTGGTGGTGATCGGACTGCTGGTGCTGGTCGCCGTCCCCGGCGTGGGCACCTCGGTCAACGGCAACCGCAACTGGATCAGGCTGGGCGGGCCGGTGCAGATCCAGCCGTCCGAATTCGCCAAACTCGCCCTGGTGCTCTGGGGCGCGGACCTGCTCGCCCGCAAGCAGCAGCTGAGGATGCTGGACCAGTGGAAGCACCTGCTGGTCCCGCTGGTACCGATGGCGGTCCTGCTGCTCACCCTGGTCCTGGCCGGGGGCGACATGGGCACCGCGATGATCATCTGCGCGCTGCTGTTCGGGCTGCTGTGGATCTCCGGCGCCCCGATGCGGCTGTTCGGCGCCGCCGCCGCGGTGGCCATGGGCTTCAGCGCGGCGCTGATCGTACTGGTGCCGCACCGGCTCGGCCGGCTCGACTGCATCGGTGCCACCCACATGCCCGCCGACGGCTCCTGCTGGCAGGCGGTGCACGGGGTCTACGCCCTGGCCGGCGGCGGGACGTTCGGCACCGGGCTCGGCGCCAGCATCGAGAAGTGGGGGCAACTCCCGGAGCCGCACACCGACTTCATCTTCGCCGTCACCGGCGAGGAGCTCGGTCTCGCGGGCACACTGTCGGTGCTCGCCCTCTTCGCGGCACTAGGGTATGCGGGTATCCGCGTGGCCGAACGCACGAAGGACCCCTTCACCAGGTACGCGGCGGGAGCCGCCACCACCTGGATCATGGCTCAGGCCGTGATCAACATCGGTGCGGTGCTCGGACTCCTGCCCATTGCGGGAGTCCCGCTCCCGATGTTCTCCTACGGGGGTTCGGCGCTGCTCCCGGCCATGTTCGCGGTCGGCATGCTGCTCTGCTTCGCGCGCAGCGAGCCGGCCGCGCGCGCTGCCCTGGCGGCGCGGAACAACAGAGCTCGGGGCAGGCTCCTCGGTCTGCCCCAACGGACCATCGCGCGGCTCGGGAAGGCCCGGCAGCGCAGGGAGCGGTGAATTTCGGTGCATGTCGTACTCGCCGGCGGAGGGACCGCCGGACACATCGAGCCCGCGCTCGCCCTTGCGGACGCACTGCGCAGAGCCGATCCCTCGGTCGGGATCACTGCCCTCGGCACCCAGAGCGGACTGGAGACCAAGCTGGTCCCGGAACGCGGCTACGAACTCGCGCTGATCCCCAAGGTCGCGCTGCCGCGCAAGGCCACCCCGGAGCTGATCACCCTGCCCGGACGGCTGCGCGGCGCGGTCAAGGCGGTCCAGGACGTGCTGGAGCGCACCCGGGCCGACGCCGTGGTCGGCTTCGGCGGCTACGTCGCCATGTCCGCCTACTACGCCGCCAAGCGCTCCGGCGTGCCGATCGTGGTGCACGAGGCCAACGCCCGCCCCGGCGTGGCCAACCGCTACGGCGTCCGGTGCACCGACTTCGTCGCGGTGAGCACCCCCGACAGCAAGCTCCAGCACGCCCGCTACATCGGCATCCCGCTGCGCCGGGCCATCGCCACCCTGGACCGGAACGCGGCCAGGCCCGAGGCCCGGGCCCACTTCGGCCTGGACCAGCGGCTGCCGACGCTGCTGGTCTCCGGCGGCTCCCAGGGCGCCCGGCGGCTCAACGAGACCGTCCAGGCGGTCGCCCCGCGGCTCCAGCAGTACGGCGTGCAGATCCTGCACGCGGTCGGGCCCAAGAACGAGCTCCCGCACGTCGACGAGATCCCCGGGATGCCCCCGTACCGGGTGCTGCCGTACCTGGACCGGATGGATCTGGCCTACGCCGCCGCCGACATGATGCTCTGCCGGGCCGGGGCGATGACCGTCGCCGAGCTCAGCGCGGTCGGCCTGCCCGGTGCCTACGTGCCGCTGCCGATCGGCAACGGCGAACAGCGGCTGAACGCGCAGCCGGTGGTCCGGGCCGGGGGCGGACTGCTGGTCGAGGACGCGGAACTGACGCCCGAGTGGGTACTGGGCCAGCTGCTGCCGGTGCTGACCGACCCGCAGCGGCTGTGGGACATGAGCCGGGCCGCCGCCGAGTTCGGCCGCCGCGACGCCGACGACCTGCTGGTCGGCATGGTGTACGAGGCGATCGCCGGCCGCCGCCGTGCCTGACCGCGCCGCCGCCGCGGCACCGGCCGCGCCGCCCGCCGACCGGCCCTGGGCCGGCCCGGGGGCGGCCCGGCTGCGGCTGTCCCGGCGCGGCTTCGCGGTCCTCGGCGCGCTGCTGGCGGCGCTGCTCGGGACCGCCTGCTGGCTGGTGTACTTCTCCTCGGTGCTGGGTGTGCGGACGGTCGCGGTCAGCGGTACCTCGGTGCTGACCCCGGCTCAGGTGCTGGCGGCGGCACGGGTTCCGCTGGGCGGGCCGCTGGAGCGACTGGACACCGGGGCGATCCGGGCCCGGGTGCTGAACGCGCTGCCCCGGGTGGCCCAGGTGCGGGTCAGCACCGACCTGCCGCACACGGTGCGGCTGCGGATCACCGAGCGGGTGGCGGTGGCCGCGGTCAGGGACGACGACGGCCAGTACACCCTGGTCGACGCGACCGGGGTGCGGTTCGCCACCGGACCGGCCGCCCCGGCCGGGGTGCCGGTGGTCGAACTCGCGCTCTCGGCACCGGGAAAGGCCGCGCTCGCGGACTTTCCGGAGGCCGCCCTGGTCGACGGCGCGGTACTGGTCACCAAGGCGCTGCCGCCTTCGGTGGCCAAGGACACCAGGGCGGTGGTCGTGCATTCGTACGACGACATGGAATTGCAACTCGTCGGTGGCGCAACGGTTCTGTGGGGAAGTCCGGAAAGGGACGCGCGCAAGGCGGTGGTGCTCGCCGCACTGCTGAAGCAGAAGGCGACGACCTACGACGTCACCGCCCCGGACGACCCGGCGCTGCGGAGTTGACGCCGCCTCGGACCGGACCACCCCCGGGGGTGAACCCGGCGACGAATGCGAAGGCGACCCCGGTGGCAACTCCGGACGATTGATCACATAGGCTCACAAGAAAAATCGACAGGCTCGGCGTGTCCGTTGAATGGATTCGCGTGGAGACCTAGTGTCCTGTGACAGTAGATGATGGAAGAGTGACACAGCATTAACCCTAAACCTCACGGTCAGGGTTCGGGTGGGGAGTCCCGCCCCTTCGGCACCGTACATCCGAGGCGAGAGGCCTTCGACGTGGCAGCACCCCAGAACTACCTCGCAGTCATCAAGGTCGTCGGCATCGGCGGCGGTGGCGTCAACGCCATCAACCGGATGATCGAGGTCGGGCTCAAGGGCGTCGAGTTCATCGCGATCAACACCGATGCGCAGGCCCTGCTGATGAGCGACGCCGACGTCAAGCTCGACGTCGGCCGCGAGCTCACCCGCGGCCTCGGCGCCGGAGCCAACCCCGACGTCGGCGCCAAGGCCGCCGAGGACCACCGCGAGGAGATCGAGGAGGTCCTCAAGGGGGCCGACATGGTCTTCGTCACGGCGGGCGAGGGCGGCGGCACCGGCACCGGCGGCGCGCCCGTGGTCGCCAACATCGCCCGCTCGCTGGGCGCGCTCACCATCGGCGTGGTCACCCGGCCGTTCACCTTCGAGGGCCGCCGCCGCGCCAACCAGGCCGAGGACGGCATCGCGCAGCTGCGCGAAGAGGTCGACACGCTGATCGTGATCCCCAACGACCGGCTGCTGTCCATCTCCGACCGACAGGTCTCGGTGCTGGACGCGTTCCGCTCGGCCGACCAGGTGCTGCTGTCCGGTGTCCAGGGCATCACCGACCTGATCACCACCCCGGGTCTGATCAACCTGGACTTCGCCGACGTCAAGTCGGTCATGTCGGACGCCGGTTCGGCGCTGATGGGGATCGGCTCGGCCAGGGGCGAGGACCGGGCCAAGGCGGCGGCGATCATGGCGATCTCCTCGCCGCTGCTGGAGGCCTCCATCGACGGCGCGCGCGGCGTGCTGCTCTCCATCTCCGGCGGCTCCGACCTCGGCCTGTTCGAGATCAACGAGTCGGCGCAGCTGGTGGCCGAGGCGGCGCACCCGGAGGCGAACATCATCTTCGGCGCGGTGATCGACGACGCGCTCGGCGACGAGGTCCGGGTGACCGTGATCGCGGCCGGGTTCGACGGCGGCCAGCCGCCGACCATCGTCCGCGACCCGGTGGTCCGTTCCGGCCAGGCGCAGAACGCGCCGACGGAGCGCCCGAGCGAGTTCAACCGCTCCGGATCGACGGCGGCCGGGCGCAGCATCCACACCATCGGCAGCGTCCCGCGCGCCGAGGAGCCCGCGCCGCGCCACGTCGAGCCCCCGGCCCCGCCGCAGGTGCCGCACGTGCCGCAGACCCGTCCGCCGTACGTGGAGTCCCCGGCCGAGGAGCTGGACGTCCCGGACTTCCTCAAGTAGTTCCAGCCAGTAGGCTGATCTGCATGATCGGCCAGCGGCTCAGCAACGACCAGGGTGCTCACTTCGCCTTCACCGACCGGTGGGGCGGGGTGAGCACTTCGCCGTTCCAGGAGCTCAACCTCGGCGGGGCGGTGGGGGACGACCCGGCCACCGTGCGCGAGAACCGGAGCCTCGCCGCCGCCGCGCTGGGACTCGACCCGGCGGACGTGGTCTGGATGAACCAGGTGCACGGTCGGGAGGTGGCGGTGGTGACCGGGCGTCAGCCGGAGGGGTCGGCGCCGAGCGTGGACGCGCTGGTCACCGACCGCCGGGGGTTGGCGCTGGCGGTGCTCACCGCCGACTGCGTGCCGGTGCTGCTGGCGGACCCGGTCGCGGGGGTGGTCGCGGCGGCGCACGCCGGACGGCCGGGGCTGGCGGCGGGGGTGGTCCCGGCGGCGGTGGCGGCGATGCTCGACCTCGGCGCGGTGGCCGAGCGGATCACCGCGGTGATCGGTGCTTCCGTCTGCGGGCGCTGCTACGAAGTGCCGACAGCGCTCCAAGACGAGATCACCGCTCTCGAACCGGACACCCGCTCGCAGACCAGCTGGGGCACCCCGGCGCTGGACCTCCCGGCCGGGGTCCGCGCCCAACTCACCCGCCTCGGCGTGGCCGTACGCCCCGAGCCGCACAGCTGCACCATGGAGTCGGCGGACCACTTCTCCTACCGCCGCGAGCAGCGGACCGGCCGCCTCGCGGGCTACGTCTGGCTGGAAGGCGCGCACCGATGACCGAGAATCCACCCCCGGGGCTGCCCGCGGACCCCACCCCCGGGCAGCGGGCGCGGCACGGCGAACTGGCCGCCGGGCTCGCCGCGGTGGAGCAGCGCATCGCCACGGCGTGCGCCGCCGCCGGGCGCCCGCGCGACGAGGTCACCCTGGTGGTGGTCACCAAGACCTACCCGGCCTCCGACGTCAGGCTGCTGAGCGGGCTCGGGGTCACCGACGTCGCCGAGAACCGCGACCAGGACGCGGCGCCGAAGGCGGTGGAATGCCGTGATCTTCCCCTCAGTTGGCATTTTGTCGGTCAATTGCAGACAAATAAGGTCCGTTCCGTTCTCGGGTACGCCGACCGAGTGCATTCGGTTGACCGGTTGCGACTGGTGGAGGCACTCTCCGCTGGAGTCCTGAAAACCGGGCGCGCCGCTTTGGGCTGCCTGATCCAGGTCGATCTCGGGGGTGATTCCGACGCGGGTGAATTCGCCGGCGGCCGTGGTGGAGCGCTCCCGGGCGCCGTGCCGGAACTGGCCGATGCGCTGGAGGCCGCCCCTGGCTTGAGACTTGACGGTGTGATGGCGGTGGCGCCGCTGCTCGGCCGCTTCGCCGGAAACCCCCGCGCCGCTTTCGACCGGCTCGCGGAAATCGCATCCCGTGTACGGGAGGCGCATCCTGCTGCGACGATGGTCTCCGCAGGGATGAGTGGCGACCTGGAACAGGCCATCGCAGCCGGAGCGACACATGTGCGCGTCGGAACGGCGGTACTGGGTGCGCGGCCACCCCTCGGGTAACGTCACCGGGTAGAAGATCAGATCGCAGAACAAATCAGGACAAGTTGGAATCTCCCCTTCATTCAAGGGGAAGACCGTGGATCGTGGAACCACTCCGCCGCACTGAGCTGAATCCGACGGGGCGCGTACCGGTGACGAAGTCGATCCACCACAGAGCGGAGGACAGGAGTATGGCCGGCGCTGTGCGCAAGATGGCGATCTACCTCGGCCTCTTGGAGGACGATGGCTACGACGTCCAGAGCTACGACCCGGACGACGAGGACTACGGCCCCGAGCCCGAGCCGCTGCGGACCGGACGCACCGAGGAGGTGCCCCGACCCGTCCCCGCGCCCACCGCGCCGGCTCCCTTCGTGGCGCCGATGCGCTCCGAACCCAGGATGGCTCCAGTGTCGTCCATCACACCAGAACGTCGACATGTCGAGAAGAGCGCCCCGGTGATCATGTCCAAGGCCGCCTCCGAGCGCGAGCCCTACCGCATCACAACGCTGCACCCGCGGACCTACAACGAGGCCCGTACCATCGGGGAACACTTCCGTGAGAGCACTCCGGTGATCATGAATCTCACGGAGATGGACGACACGGACGCCAAACGCCTCGTAGACTTCGCGGCTGGACTGGTCTTCGGCCTCCATGGAAGCATCGAGCGGGTGACGCAGAAAGTGTTCCTGCTCTCTCCTGCTAACGTCGATGTCACGGCGGAGGACAAGGCCAGGATTGCCGAGGGTGGGTTCTTCAACCAGAGCTGACCAGGGCAGGACGATTACGTGTGGATCACGTGACGCCGGGTAGTGATCGAATCGCTCCCGGCGGGCGAACGTAGGACCTGATGGACCGAGCGACAGGAGGGGAGGGGCAGTGAACGTCGTATGGCAGGTGCTGTACATCGTGCTGTACTGCTACTTCGGGATCCTGCTCGCCCGGTTGGTCATGGACTGGGTGCGCCAGCTGGCGCGCGACTGGCAGCCCGGCCGCGCCATGATCGTGGTGTTGGAGTGCATTTACACCGTCACCGACCCCCCACTCAAGTTCCTGCGGCGGCACATTCCGCCGCTGCGTCTTGGAAGCGTGGCGCTCGATCTGTCCTTCCTCGTACTGATGATCACTGTATTGATCCTGATCTCCGTCGTGGAGGTTCTGTGAACCACGCAGACGTCCGGCAGTCCGAACGATCACGTTGAGGTGAAGAGATGCCATTGACCCCCGAGGACGTGCGGAACAAGCAGTTCACGACCGTCCGCCTCCGCGAAGGCTATGACGAGGACGAGGTCGATGCCTTCCTCGACGAGGTCGAGGGAGAGCTGACTCGACTGCTCCGCGAGAACGAGGACCTGCGGGCCAAGCTCGCCGCGGCCACCCGTGCCGCCGCGCAGAACCAGCAGAACCTGCGCAAGGAGCAGGACCAGCACCAGCGTTCCGGCCCGCCCGTCCCGGCGGCCATATCCGGCCCGCCGGTCCCGCAGCAGGGCATGCCGCCGCAGATGCAGTCGCAGCAGCAGATGCAGCAGACGCAGATGCAGCCCGCCCAGCAGCAGATGGGCCAGCAGCAGCAGATGGGCCACCCCGGCCCGCCGCAGCTGCCGAGCGCGCCGCAGCTTCCCGGCGCCCCGCAGCTCCAGGGCCCGCCGCAGCTCCAGGGCGGGACCATGGGCGGCCAGCAGGGCTTCGTCGGCCAGATGGGTCAGCCGCAGCAGATGGGCCAGCCGCAGCAGATGGGCGGCCAGCTCCAGCCGATGCAGCAGCAGATGCAGCCGCAGCAGATGCAGCAGATGCAGCAGCCGTTCCCGCAGCAGCAGCAGAGCCCCGGTGGCGACAGCGCGGCCCGCGTTCTGGGTCTGGCCCAGCAGACCGCCGACCAGGCGATCGCCGAGGCCCGGTCCGAGGCCAACAAGATCGTCGGCGAGGCCCGCAGCCGCGCCGAGGGCCTGGAGCGGGACGCCCGTGCCAAGGCCGACGCGCTGGAGCGGGACGCCCAGGAGAAGCACCGGGTCGCGATGGGCTCGCTGGAGTCCGCCCGCGCCACGCTGGAGCGCAAGGTCGAGGACCTGCGCGCGTTCGAGCGTGAGTACCGGACGCGCCTGAAGTCCTACCTGGAGACCCAGCTGCGCCAGCTGGAGTCGCAGGCGGACGACTCGCTCGCCCCCTCGCGCCAGCCCGCCACGGCCTCGCTCCCCCCGGCCGCGATCCCGCAGCCCGCGATGACCCCGGTCGGTGCCTCCCCGATGAGCAGTGGTCAGACCTTCGGTGGTCAGCCCAGCTTCGGCGGCGGCAGCGGCCAGACCTTCGGCGGCCAGCCCAGCTTCGGCGGCAACAGCTTCAACGCGGGCAACGGCCAGCAGCACCAGAGTGCCGGTGGCCAGCAGCAGATGGCTCCGGCGATGACGCAGCCGATGGCCGCGGTCCGTCCGCAGCCGCCGCTACAGCAGGCTCCGCAGCCGATGCGCGGCTTCCTGATCGACCAGGACGACGAGGGCTGACCCGCCACCGCCGAGGCCGCTTCGACACCGGGCACCGGGCTGACCGCTTCCCAGACGGCCGGCCCGTCGCCCAGGCCCTGACGTAGGAACCACCTGCTCGCCCCCTGCCGGAACGTTCCGGCAGGGGGCGACGGCGTTCCCGGGCGGCCTGCCGGAAGCGGGCGGCCCGCCGGAGGCGGTATCGGGAGCGGGAACGGAAACGGCGGCGGGGTCGGCGGAGACCTGCTCCGCCGACCCCGCCGCCGTGTGTGGCCGCCGTCCGCGCGGTCAGGCCTTCCGCAGCCAGAAGGTCAGCCCCAGCGCCTCGTCGGTGAACGGCGCGGCCTCGGCCCAGTCGGCCTCGCCGGAGGCGAAGTCGGTGGCCAGCACCTCGTCGGCGATCAGGGCCGCGTGCACGCCCAGCGCCTCGGCGGTGTCGGCCTCGGCGGCCAGGTAGCGCAGCGCGATCCGGTCCGCGACGTCCAGGCCGCTGTTCTTGCGGGCCTCCTGCACCTGCCGGATGGCGTCCCGGGCGAGCCCGGCGAGCCGCAGCTCCGGGGTGATGTGCAGGTCGAGCGCGACCGTCGCGCCGGACTCGTTGGCGACCGCCCAGCCCTCGCGCGGGGTCTCGGTGATGATCACCTCGTCCGGTCCGAGCTCGACCGGCGCGCCGTCCAGCTCGACCACCGCGCGGCCGTCGGTCCGCAGCGCGGCGGCCAGCGCGGCGGCGTCGGCGGCGGCGACCGCCTTCGCGACCTCCTGCACGCCCTTGCCGAAACGCCTGCCGAGGACCCGGAAGTTGGCCTTGGCGGTGGTGTCCACCAGCGAGCCCCCCACCGCCGACAGCGACTCCAGCGCGGTGACGTTCAGCTCCTCGGCGATCTGCGCCAGCAGTTCGGCGGGCAGTTCCTCGTACCCCTGGGCGGCGATCAGCGCCCGGGACAGCGGCTGCCGGGTCTTCACCCCGGAGTCGGCGCGGGTCGCCCGGCCGAGTTCCACCAGCCGCCGGACCAGCGTCATGTGCCGCGACAGCGCCGGGTCCACCAGTGCCTCGTCGACCACCGGGAAGTCGGACAGGTGCACCGAGACCGGCGCCGCCGGGTCCACCGGGACCACCAGGTCCTGCCACACCCGCTCGGTGATGAACGGGGTGAGCGGGGCCATCAGCCGGGTCACCGTCTCCAGCGCCTCGTGCAGCGTCCGCAGCGCGGCGGGCTCACCCTGCCAGAACCGCCGCCGGCCGCGCCGGACGTACCAGTTGGACAGGTCGTCGACGAAGGCCGAGAGCAGCTTGCCGGCGCGCTGGGTGTCGAAGCCGTCCAGCGCCTCGTCCACGTTCCGGACCAGCAGGTTCAGCTCGGACAGCAGCCACTTGTCCAGCAGCGGCCGGTCCGCCGGGGCCGGGTCCGAGGCGGACGGGGCCCAGTTCGCGGTGCGGGCGTAGAGGGCCTGGAAGGCGACGGTGTTCCAGTAGGTCAGCAGGGTCTTGCGGACCACCTCCTGGATGGTGTTGTGGCCGACCCGGCGCGCCGACCAGGGCGAGCCGCCCGCCGCCATGAACCAGCGCACCGCGTCCGCGCCGTGCTGGTCCATCAGCGAGATGGGCTCCAGGATGTTGCCGAGGTGCTTGGACATCTTCCGGCCGTCCTCGGCCAGGATGTGGCCCAGGCAGACCACGTTCTCGTACGCGGACCTGTCGAAGACCAGCGTGCCGACCGCCATCAGCGTGTAGAACCAGCCGCGGGTCTGGTCGATCGCCTCGGAGATGAACTGCGCCGGGTAGCGCCGCTCGAACAGGTCGGCGTTCTTCAGCGGGTAGCCGTACTGCGCGAACGGCATCGAGCCCGAGTCGTACCAGGCGTCGATCACCTCGGGCACCCGGGTCGCCGGGGCCGCGCAGCTGGTGCAGGGGAAGGTGACCTCGTCGATGTACGGGCGGTGCGGGTCCAGGTCGGACAGGTCGCGGCCGGTCAGCTCGGACAGCTCGGCCAGTGAGCCGACGCAGGTCAGGTGGTCCTGCTCGCAGCGCCAGATCGGCAGCGGGGTGCCCCAGTAGCGGTTCCGCGACAGCGCCCAGTCGATGTTGTTGTTCAGCCAGTCGCCGAAGCGGCCGTACTTGACGGTCTCCGGGAACCAGTTGGTCCGCTCGTTCTCCCGCAGCAGCGCGTCCTTGACGACGGTGGTGCGCACGTACCAGGACGGCTGCGCGTAGTACAGCAGCGCGGTGTGGCAGCGCCAGCAGTGCGGGTAGCTGTGCTCGTAGGGCACGTGCCGGAACAGTCGGCCGCGCGCGGCCAGGTCGGCGACCAGCGCCTCGTCGGCCTTCTTGAAGAACTGCCCGCCGACCAGCGGCAGGTCGGGCTCGAAGGTGCCGTCGGCGAGCACCGGGTTGACCATCGGCAGCCCGTAGGCGCGGCAGGTCGCGAGGTCGTCCGCGCCGAAGGCGGGGGCCTGGTGGACCAGGCCCGAGCCGTCCTCGGTGGTCACGTACTCGGCGTTGACCACGTAGTGCGCGCCGTCCACCGGGACCAGCTCGAACGGGCGGTCGTAGGTCCAGCGCTCCATCTCGGCGCCGGTGAAGCGCTCGCCGGTGGCCTCCCAGCCCTCGCCCAGCGCCTTGGCCAGCAGCGGTTCGGCGACCACCAGCCGCTCGGTGCCGTCGGTGGCGACCACGTAGTCCACCTCGGGGTGGGCGGCCACCGCGACGTTGGAGACCAGCGTCCACGGGGTGGTCGTCCACACCAGCAGCGAGGCGGTGCCCGCCAGCGGTCCGGAGGTGAGCGGGAAGCGGACGAAGACCGACGGGTCCACCACGGTCTCGTAGCCCTGGGCCAGCTCGTGGTCGGACAGGCCGGTGCCGCAGCGCGGGCACCACGGCGCCACCCGGAAGTCCTGGACCAGCAGTCCCTTGTCGAAGATCTGCTTGAGCGACCACCACACCGACTGGATGTAGTCCGGGTCCATGGTGCGGTAGGCGTCGTCCAGGTCGACCCAGTAGCCCATGCGGTTGGTGAGGGTGGCGAAGGCGTCGGTGTGCCGGGTCACCGACTCCCGGCACTTGGCGTTGAACTCGGCGACGCCGTACGCCTCGATGTCCTGCTTGCCGGAGAAGCCCAGCTCCTTCTCCACCGCCAGCTCGACCGGCAGCCCGTGGCAGTCCCAGCCGGCCTTGCGGGCCACGTGGTGGCCCTTCATGGTCTTGTAGCGGGGGAAGACGTCCTTGAAGACGCGGGCCTCGATGTGGTGCGCGCCGGGCATGCCGTTGGCGGTCGGCGGGCCCTCGTAGAACACCCACTCGGGACGGCCCTCGGACTGCTCCAGGCTGCGCTGGAAGATCTTGCCGTCCTGCCAGAAGGACAGGATGCCGTGCTCCAGCGCGGGCAGGTCCACCTGGGCGGGTACGGGGCGGTACTGGGTCATACGGGTCCTCCGGCGGCGCGAGAGTGCGGCGTTCAGCATTCGGCTTCCGACGGAGGGACGAGGCCACCGGCCCCGCGGTACCACCCTCCTTGGCCGTGCGGACTCGCACGGCCCCCTCATTAGGGGTCGCTGCCGGCTCTACTCGGCCCCGGCGCGGGGCCTTTCCTCCGGCGGCTCCGGGGTGATCTTCCCGCCGCGCACACCCCCAGGCTTCCACCGTCCCTGGATCGCTCTCGGCTGCGTACCGCGGTACTCGTCCCCATCCACGCCTTGCGCGGCCAGTCTATAGCGCCCGGCAAGCCGATTTTCGCTCCGCTGCGACACCCGTGCGCCGGGCGACGCGCCGGTAACGATGACAGAAGGCGATTATCGGGTGACGTTCTGGGCACACATCCGGGGAGTGAGCCATGGGGTGTGCTGCGGTATGTCTCATTGTGATGGCGTTTGTCACGCATTATCTTTCCGGCACTGAACCGTTGCGGCGTGAAGGGGTCTGAGGCATGGCGGACAAGGCAAGAAGCGGGGCGGCTCGCGCGCGCTGGAGCGGTTGCCACCCGGTGACCGCGGCCGAACCGGGGGAGCGGGCGGTGGTCCGGCGCAAGACCGGCGCGGCCACCGCCAAACCGGCGGCGGGCCACGCCCGGATGGACCCGGTGGCCGTGGCGCCGGTGGCGGCGGTCCCGGACACCGGGCCCGGCGCGCTGCCGGTGCGCCCCGGCGAGGACCCGTGGACCCAGGACGAGGTCACCGAGCTCCAGGAGCAGCTGCGCGGCGAGGCCGCCACGCTGCGCGCCGAGATCCAGACCTCGGAGGAGACCGTCAGCGGCCTGATGCGGGACTCCGGCGACGGCGCGGGCGACGACCAGGTGGACGCCGGGACGAAGAACATCTCCCGCGAGCACGAGCTGTCGCTGGCGGCCAACGCCCGCGAGATGCTGGAGCAGACCGAGCGGGCGCTGCTGCGGCTGGCCGGTACCGGCTTCGGCCTGTGCGAGTCCTGCGGTCAGCCGATCGGCAAGGCCCGGGTGCAGGCGTTCCCGCGGGCGACGCTGTGCGTGCAGTGCAAGCAGAAGCAGGAACGCAGATAGCGCGGTCCGGCACAGCCCGCGGCCGTCGGCCGCGGACGGCGGGCGCAGGTCGTCGAGAGTCGGTCCGGGTTCCGGCCCCTCCTCCGGGGGGAGGCGTCGTACCGTAGGCTCAAGGACGAAGGTCCACTCGACTCGACTCGCCGCAGCGGAGCGCATCATCAGTACCCCAGGTTTCCAGAAGGCCCCGGTGGGTGGGTCCACCCCGGCCGCCGACGGCGCGGAGCCGGCCGTGGCTCCCGGGCGCCGCGGGCGCCGTGTCGGCGTCCTGCTGACCGTGGCACTGGCCGCGTACCTGCTCGACCTCGGCAGCAAGCTGCTGGTGGTCGCCCGCCTGGAGTACCACAACCCGATCCACATCCTGGGTGACTGGGTGATGCTCCAGGCCACCCGGAACCCGGGCGCGGCCTTCGGTATGGGCGCGGCGATGACGATCGTGTTCACGATCATCGCGACCACCGTGGTCGTGGTCATCTGCCGGCTCGCCCGCAAGCTCTACAGCCTGCCCTGGGCGATCGCGCTCGGGCTGCTGCTGGGCGGGGCCTTCGGCAACCTCACCGACCGGATCTTCCGCGCGCCCGCCGTGTTCCGCGGCGCGGTGGTGGACTTCATCTCGGTGAAGCACTTCGCGGTGTTCAACCTGGCCGACTCGGCGATCGTCTGCGGCGGCATCCTGGTGGTCATCCTCTCCTTCCTGGGCACCAACCCGGACGGCTCGGTGCAGGGCGAGCCGAAGCCGGAGCAGTCCGAGCCGCGGCCGCGGGGCGACCAGCAGGACTGATGCCGGTCGGTCGGGGCCGCCGCGATCCGGCATACTCGGACGGTGACCACCGATCCCCAGCTCCGCAGCCTGCCCGTACCCGACGGCCTCGAAGGCGAGCGTGTCGACGCCGCCATCGCCCGCATGTTCGGGTTCTCCCGTACCAAGGCGGCCGAACTGGCGGCCGAGGGCAAGGTCACCGTGGACGGTTCGGCCGTCGGCAAGTCCGACCGGGTCATCGCCGGGTCCTGGATGGAGGTCGAGCTCCCGGCCCCGCCCGCGCCGGTCCAGATCGTCGCCGAGCGCATCGACAACATGTCGATCGTCTATGACGATGAACACATCGTGGTGGTCAACAAGCCGGTGGGGGTGGCCGCCCATCCCAGCCCCGGCTGGACCGGGCCGACCGTCATCGGCGGCCTCGCCGGTGCCGGGTACCGGATCTCCACCTCCGGCGCCTCCGAGCGGCAGGGCGTGGTGCACCGGCTGGACGTCGGCACCTCCGGGCTGATGGCGGTGGCCAAGTCCGAGGCCGCCTACACCTCGCTCAAGCAGCAGTTCCGTGACCGGGTGGTGGAGAAGAAGTACAACGCCCTGGTCCAGGGCCACCCCGACCCGATGTCCGGGACGGTGGACGCGCCCATCGACCGCCACCCCAGCAGCGACTGGAAGTGGGCCGTGGTCGCCAACGGCAAGCCCTCGGTCACCCACTACGACCTGATCGAGGCGTACCGGGCGGCCTCGCTGCTGGACATCAAGCTGGAGACCGGCCGCACCCATCAGATCCGGGTGCACATGTCGGCGCTGCGCCACCCCTGCGTCGGCGACCTGACCTACGGCGCGGACCCGACCCTGGCCAAGCGGCTCGGCCTGACCCGGCAGTGGCTGCACGCGGTGGAGCTCGGCTTCGAGCACCCGGCCACCGGGGAGTGGGTGGTGTTCCGCACCGAGTACCCGGAGGACCTGACCCGCGCGCTGGAGATCATCAGCTCCGAGAGCTAGGACGGGCCCCGGGACCGCCCGCTACCTGGACGGCGGTA
This sequence comes from Streptacidiphilus sp. P02-A3a, assembly GCF_014084105.1. Taxonomy (GTDB): domain Bacteria; phylum Actinomycetota; class Actinomycetes; order Streptomycetales; family Streptomycetaceae; genus Streptacidiphilus. The sequence continues at coordinate 2,309,981 of NZ_CP048289.1, forward strand.
CAGCGCACCGCACGCCGCGCCGAGCGCTGGCAGGCTGATCCCGACAGGGCTCCGGACCGGAGCCCCGAGGGAAGGGGCGTCCGGCGGCGATGGCGCAGCTGATCCTCCTCTTCGTGGTCCTGCTGTTCGCCATCATCAGCACCCCCGTCGCGGAGCGGGTGGGAGTGCCGCAGCCGGTGCTGATGACGCTGATCGGCATCGTGATGGCGGTGCTGTGGTTCGTGCCCAGCATCACCGTCCCGCCGGAGCTGATCCTGCCGCTGGTGCTGCCGCCGCTGATCTACGCCGCCGCGCAGCGGTCCACCGTCAGCTACTTCCGGTCCAACCTGCGGGTGATCCTGCTGCTGGCGGTGCTGCTGGTGCTGGTGACCACGGCGGCGGTGGCACTGGCCTGCCACTGGATCATCCCGGCGCTGCCGGTCAGCGCGGCGGTGGCGCTGGGCGCGCTGGTCTCGCCGCCGGACCCGATCGCGGCGGCGGCGGTGGCCGGCAGCGTCGGGCTGCCGCGGCGGCTGATGGGCATCCTGGAGACCGAGGGCCTGTTCAACGACGTCACCGCGCTGGTGGTGTACGGGCTGGCGGTGGACGCCGCGGTCAAGGGCGAGTTCTCGACGCTGGGGGCGGCCGAGCGGCTGGTGCTGTCGGCGGTGCTGGCGGTGGTCATCGGGGTGGGCCTGGGCTGGCTCAGCGGGAAGGTGATGGCGCTGCTGCACGACCCGACGCTACAGGTGGCGCTGAGCCTGCTGGTGCCCTACGCGGCGTACCTGCTGGCGGACGAGCTGCACGGCTCCGGGGTGCTGGCGGTGCTGGCCTGCTCGCTGTGGATCAACGACCAGGCGGTGGGCGCCGACGACGTCGGCTACCGGCTGGTCGGCGAGGCCTTCTGGGACGTGGTGGAGCTGCTGATCTCCGGGATGGCCTTCGGTCTGATCGGCCTGGAGCTGAGCAGTGTGCTCAGCACCGTCGGCAAGCACTGGACCGCGATGCTGGGCGACGCGGTACTGGTGATCGTGGTGGTGGTCGGCGTCCGGTTGGTCTGGCTGCTGCCCGGGGCGTGGGTCACCGACAGCTGGGACCGGGCGCGCGGTCGGCGCGAGGAGGCGGCGCCGATCGGCTGGCGCGAGTCGACGGTGCTGTGGTGGTCGGGGATGCGCGGGGTGGCCTCGGTGGCGCTGGCGCTGGCCGTCCCGTTCACGGTCGACGGCGGCGCGCCGTTCCCGCAGCGCCCGGAGATCATCTTCGTGGCCTTCTCGGTGGTGCTGTTCACGCTGCTGGTCCAGGGGTTGACGCTGCCGCTGGTGGTCCGCGCGCTGGGCCTGAGCCGGGATCAGGACGCGGAGGACGCGGCGGAGCGCCAGCTCTGGTACCGGGCCTCCAAGGCCGGGCTGCGACGGCTGAAGGAGCTGGCGGCGGCCGAGGACCTGCCGGACGACCTGGTGGACCGGCTCCGCCAGCGGCAGACCGACCTGCTCGCCCGGCACCGTCCCGACCTCTACGACGAGGAGCAGATGCGCGAGCTGCGCGAGCGCCGCCGCCGGGTCCGCCGGTTCACCGAAGTGGAGCAGCAGATGCTGGCCGCCGGGCGCCAGGAGATGCAGGAGGCCCGGATGGAACCGGGCTCCGATCCGGAGCTGGTCGACCGGGTGATCCGCAAACTCGACCTCCGCAGCACCCGCCGCTGAGCCGCCTCGCGGCCGGTGCGCTCAGCGGAGGCAGGTGCGCTGCCATTCCGCATGATCCTGCACGACTCGGAAGGGTCGTGGGCCAGTGTCCGGTACCTGGTCCAGGCACGCAGCTGGTGGGAGGGGCAGGGCAGGCCGGAACTCACGTGCTTCGGGCTCTCGGTCACAGCTGGGGGTGAGCAGCGGGTGTGGCTGGGTGCGGCTTCTTGTCCGGGTTTGCCAGGGTTGTAAATATTTGTTATATTTATAGCTTATGTCGATATAACGTCCACGATGAGGGGTGCTCGCGGTGTGTCGTGGGTCTCACTTCGAAATTCTGGTGACGGTCGGTCAGAAACAGCTGACGAGCCGTCAAGGATGAGCGGCGGCAACGCCCCTATGTCTTGATGGTGCGTCAGAAATACTCTGCCAGGCCGCCGTTGTGAGCCCCAGTCCGATGTCGCCGACGCCGCAAGCGAAGTAGCATCGACCGGGTCGTTGACGAGATGAGGACCCATGACCACGGCCGTACGCCACTCCACGGTGGGGCAGGACTCCACGGTGGAGCTCGACGCCGCACCCAGCGGGCTCGCCCTGTTCTCCGGAGCCCCGGCTCCGGAGCCGCGCACCCTGCTGGACATCCTCGACGCCACCACCCGGGACCACCCGAACGAGCCCGCGCTGGACGACGGCAGCACCGTGCTGAGCTACCGCGCCCTCGCCGCCGAGGTCGACACCCTGCGCGCCGCCCTCGCCGCGGCCGGGGTCGGGGTCGGCGACCGGGTCGGGATCCGGGTGCCCTCCGGCACCGCCGACCTCTACGTGGCGATCCTCGCCGTCCTCGCCGCGGGTGCCGCCTACGTGCCGGTCGACGCCGAGGACCCGGACGAGCGGGCCGCGCTGGTCTTCGGCGAGGCCGCCGTCTGCGCGGTCGTCGGCGCCGAGCGGCTGGTCACCCCGGTCGCCGAGCCGCACGGCCGCCCCGGCCGCCCCGGCACCGGCGACGACGCCTGGATCATCTTCACCTCCGGCTCCACCGGCAAGCCCAAGGGCGTCGCGGTCACCCACCGCAACGCCGCCGCCTTCGTCGACGCCGAGGCCGCGCTGTTCCAGCAGGAGGAGCCGCTGGGCCCGGGCGACCGGGTGATGGCCGGGCTGTCGGTCGCCTTCGACGCCTCCTGCGAGGAGATGTGGCTGGCCTGGCGCTACGGCGCCTGCCTGGTCACCGTCCCCAGGGCGCGGGTCCGCAGCGGCGCCGACCTCGGCCCCTGGCTGGTCGAGCAGGAGATCACCGCGGTCTCCACGGTGCCCACCCTGGCCGCGCTCTGGCCCGCCGACGCCCTCGGCGACGTCCGGCTGCTGATCTTCGGCGGTGAGGCCTGCCCGCCGGAGCTGGCCGAACGCCTCGCCACCGAGGGCCGCGAGGTGTGGAACACCTACGGCCCGACCGAGGCCACCGTGGTCGCCTGCGCCGCCCCGCTCACCGGCCGCGCCCCGGTCCGGATCGGCCTGCCGCTGGACGGCTGGGAGCTCGCCGTCGTCGACGCCGCGGGACAGGTCGTCCCGATGGGCGAGAGCGGCCAGCTGGTCATCGGCGGCGTCGGCCTCGCCCGCTACCTCGACCCGGTCAAGGACGCGGAGAAGTACGCCCCGCTGGAGTCCACCGGCTGGGAGCGCGCCTACCGCAGCGGCGACCTGGTACTGGCCCAGCCCGAGGGCCTGGTCTTCCTCGGCCGCGCCGACGAGCAGGTCAAACTCGGCGGACGCCGGATCGAGCTCGGCGAGGTCGACGCAGTGCTCCAGTCGCTCACCGGCGTCACCGGCGCCGCCGCCGCCGTCCGCACCGCCCGCGGCGGCAACCAGCTGCTGGTCGGCTACCTGGCCACCACCCCCGACTTCGACCACGAGGCCGCCGTCGCCCGGCTCCGCGCCGAGCTGCCGTCCGCCATGGTCCCGCTGCTCACCCAGGTCGACGAGCTGCCGGTGCGCACCTCCGGCAAGGTCGACCGGAACGCCCTGCCCTGGCCGCTGCCCGCGCTCGACCAGGTCGGCGCCGCCGAACAGCTCTACGGCACCGAGGCCTGGCTCGCCGAGCAGTGGAGCGAGGTGCTCGGCGTGCCCGTCGGCAGCGCCCGGGCCGACTTCTTCGCCAGCGGCGGCAGCAGCCTCGGCGCCGCCCAGCTGGTCACCCTGATCCGGCGGCGCTACCCGCACGCCGCCGTCAGCGACATCTACCAGTACCCGGTGCTGAGCGCCCTCGCCGCCCGGCTCGCGGCCGGCAGCCAGGACGACGCCGCGGTCCGCGAGGTGGTGCCCACCCCGCGCCGCGCCGGAGCCGTGCAGCTGCTGCTCACCCTCCCGCTGCTGACCGTCGTCGGCCTGCGCTGGACCGTGGTGCTGGCCGCGCTCTGCGACGTCCTCGGCTGGCAGCCGACCACCTCCTGGTGGGGGATCGCCGCCGCCGCGGCCGTGCTGTGGACCCCGCCCGGACGGATCGCCATCGCCGCCGGGGGCGCCCGGCTGCTGCTGCGCGGCGTCCAGCCCGGCGACCACCCGCGCGGCGGCAGCGCGCACCTGCGGCTGTGGGCCGCCGAACGGCTGGCCGAGCTCAGCGGCGCCACCGCGCTGTCCGGCTCCTGGCTGGTCCGCTACGCCCGGGCGCTCGGCGGCAAGGTCGGCGACGACGTGGACCTGCACACCCTGCCGCCGGTCACCGGCTGGCTGCGGCTCGGCAAGGGCTGCGCGGTCGAGGCCGAGACCGACCTCTCCGGCTGGTGGCTGGACGGCGACGTGCTGCACCTCGGCCCGGTCCGGGTCGGCGCGGGCGCCACCGTCGGCACCCGCAGCATCCTGTTCCCCGGCGCCCGGGTCGGCAAGCGCGCCGAGATCGTCGCCGGATCCGCGGTCACCGGCCAGGTCCCCACCGGCCAGCGCTGGGCCGGCGCGCCCGCCGCCAAGACCGGCCGGGCCAACCACAACTGGCCCGAGCAGCGCCCGCCCCGCAAGGCCCGCTGGGCGCTGATGTACGGCGCCGGCGGGATCGGCCTGACCCTGCTGCCGCTGGTCGCCGCCGCCGCCGGGATCGGCGTGCTGGCCGCGCTGTGGCCCGCCTCGCCGTGGCCCGGCATGCTGCTCGCGGTCCCGCTGGCCACCCTCACCGGCGCGCTCACCTACGCGCTGCTGATCCTGGTCGCGGTCCGGCTGCTCAGCCTCGGCCTGCGCACCGGCCACCACGCCCTGCACAGCCGCACCGCCTGGCAGGCCTGGACCGTGATCCAGCTGATGGACCTCGCCCGGGGCAGCCTCTTCCCGCTCTACGCCAGCAGCCTCACCCCGGTCTGGCTGCGGGCGCTCGGGATGAAGGTCGGCCACGGCGTCGAGGCCTCCACCGTGCTCGCGCTGCCGTCCATGACCACCGTCGGCGACGGTGCCTTCCTCGCCGACGACACCCTGATCGCCCCCTACGAACTCGGCGGCGGCTGGCTGCGGATCGACGCCGCCGAGATCGGCGAGCGCGCCTTCCTCGGCAACTCCGGGATGACCGCGCCCGGCCGCAGCGTCCCCGACCGGGGCCTGGTCGGGGTGCTCTCGGCCACCCCCAAGAAGGCCAAGAAGGGCAGCTCCTACCTCGGCATGCCGCCGATGAAGCTGCCCCGCCGCGCCGACTCCGCCGACCAGGGCCTGACCTATGCCCCCTCGGTCGGGCTCCGCTGGCAGCGCGGCCTGGTCGAGTCGCTGCGGCTGGTCCCGGTGATGCTGTCGGTCGGGCTCGCCCTCGGCGTGCTGGCGGTGCTGCGGGAGCTGGCCCGGAGCCAGGGCTACGCCGTGGCCGGGCTGCTCTCCGGCGCGGTGCTGCTCGCCGCCGGGCTGCTCGCCTGCCTGGTCTCGCTCACCGCCAAGTGGCTGCTGATCGGCCGGTTCACCGCCGTCGAGCACCCGCTGTGGAGCGGCCACGTCTGGCGCGACGAGCTCGCCGACACCTTCACCGAGGTGCTGGCCGCGCCCTGGCTGCTGAACGCCGTCCCCGGCACCCCGCTGATGAACCTGTGGCTGCGCGGCCTCGGCGCCCGGATCGGCCGCGGCGTGTGGTGCGAGAGCTACTGGCTGCCCGAGGCCGACCTGGTCACCCTCGGTGACGGGGTCAGCATCAACCGCGGCTGCGTGGTGCAGACCCACCTGTTCCACGACCGGATCATGCGGATGGATTCGGTGGTGCTCCAGGAGGGTGCGACGCTCGGCCCGCACGGTATCGTCCTGCCGGGGACCACGATCGGGGCCCGGACCACCCTCGGCCCGGCATCCCTGGTGATGCGCGGCGAGACCGTGCCCGCGGACAGCCGCTGGCTCGGCAACCCGATCGCCGCCTGGCCACGCACCTGACCCGGTGCGGTCAGTCCCCAGTCGCGGCAACCCCGGACCACGTCGGAGCAGATCAGCGTTGAACAGCCCCAAGCAGTCGGCCCGGCTGTCCGCCGACCCGTACTTCCCCACCCACGGCGACCCCCGTTTCCACGTCCACCGCTACGAACTCGCCCTGGACTACCGGCCCGGCCCCAACCGGCTGGCCGGGAGCGCCCGGCTGACCTGCGTCGCCGGGGCCGAGCCGCTGGCCGAGGCGGCGCTGGACTTCGCCGACTTCCGGATCACCCGGGTCCTGGTCGACGGACGGCCCGCGCGCTGGAACCACCGCGCGGGCAAGCTGCGGCTGCGCCCGGCCCGGGCGCTGCGGGCGGGCGCGGCGTTCACCGTCGAGGTGCACTACAGCGGCAACCCGCGCCCGGTCCGCAGCGAGTGGGGCGGGCTCGGCTGGGAGGAGCTGGAGGACGGCTCGCTGGTCGCCAGCCAGCCGATCGGCGCGCCCTCCTGGTACCCGTGCAACGACCGGCCCGCGGACAAGGCCGCGTACCAGGTCTCGGTGACCGCGCCCAGCGTCTACACCGTGGTCGCCAACGGGCGGCTGCTCACCCGCACCACCCGGGCCGGAACCACGACCTGGGTGTACGAGCAGCCCGCGCCCGGCGCCAGCTACCTGGCCACCGTCCAGATCGGCCGCTACCAGGAGCTCCCGCTGGCGGCCGGGCCGGTGCCGCAGACCGTCTACGCCCCGGCCCGGCTGGTCGCCGACTGCCTGACCGACCTGGGTCGGCAGCCGCAGATGATGACCCTGTTCACCGAGCTGTTCGGGCCCTACCCCTTCGGCGAGTACGCGGTGGTGGTGACCGACGAGGAACTGGACGTCCCGGTCGAGGCCCAGGGCCTGTCCACCTTCGGCGCCAACCACGTGGACGGGCGCCGCGGTTCGGAGCGGCTGGTGGCGCACGAGCTGGCGCACCAGTGGTTCGGCAACAGCGTCACCGTCGCCGACTGGCGGCACATCTGGCTGAACGAGGGACTGGCCAAGTACGCCGAGTGGCTCTGGTCCGAGCACTGCGGCGGGCCCGGCGCGGCCGAGCTCGCGGCCGACTCGCACGCCCGGCTGGCCGGGCTGCCGCAGGACCTGGTGCTCGCCGACCCGGGCCGCAAGCTGATGTTCGACGACCGGCTCTACCGGCGCGGCGGGGTGGCCGTGCACGCCCTGCGGACGGTCCTCGGCGACCCGGCCTTCTTCGCGCTGCTGCGCGAGTGGACGGGCGAGCACCGGGGCGGGGTGGTCACCACGGCGGACTTCACCGCCCGCGCCCAGAGCCACACCGCCGAGCCGCTGCACGCCTTCTTCAACGCCTGGCTGTACCGGCCCGAGCTGCCGCCGCTGCCGGAACCGGCGGCCGCACCCGAGCCCCCGGTCGAGCCGGAGCCGGAGCCGGAGCCGGAGCCGGAGCCGCAGCCGCAGCCGCAGCCGGAGATCCGGACCGGGCCCGAGGCTGTGGTCGAGCTGGTGGCCGCGCCGGTACCGGTCGCCGCGCCGGAGCGGCGGCGGTGGCCGCGCTGGGGGCAGCACCCCTGAGCGCGGCCACCACCGGCCCGGCGCCCGCTACTTGCCGGCCAGCGCGGCGTCCACCACCGCTGTGAACTGGGCCTGGGTGACCGGGGTGCCGCTCGCGGAGAACACGTTGAGCTGCGTGCCGTTGAGCTTGAGCGTGGGCGTGCCGGTCACCCCGCTGGTGTTGAAGGCGTCGGACACCTTGGTCACCCACGGCCCGTAGGTGTTGTCCTGGACCGCCTTGGTGAAGGCCGGGGTGACCAGACCGGGGACCTTCGCGGCCAGTTTCAGCATCTCGGCGGTGCTGTTGAAGCCGTCGCTGGTCTCCGGCGGCTGGTTGGCGTAGAGCTCGTCGTGGAAGGCCTTGAACGTGGCGGTGCCCTCGTTCAGCGCCGCCGCCGCGGCGTTCAGCGCCACGGCCGAGCCGTTGCCGCCGAGGTTGCCGTCCAGGAACGTGGCCATGTGGTACTCGATCTTGTACGTGCCCTTGTCCGCCAGCGCCTGGATCGCCGGGCCCGCCGACTTCTCCAGCTCGTCGCAGATCGGGCAGCGGAAGTCCTCGTAGACCTGGAGCGTGTTCTTGGCGTTCGGGTTGCCGTAGACGATCACCGTGCCGTCGGCGTTGGCGGGGGCCACGTAGGGCGCGTTGGAGGTGGTCCGGGAGTCCTGCACGGCGATGCCGATACCGGTCCCGGCGACGATCACGGCGACGGCCGCGGCGCCGACGATCAGGCCCTTGCGGCGGCGGCGCCGCAGCGCCTCGGCGGCCCGGGCCTCGGCCACCCGGGCGCGGGCGTCGCCCCCGGGCCGGTCGCTCGTGGGCTGCTCGGTCGTGGGCTGCTCGGTCTTGGGCTGGGGGTGCTTGATGCTCATGGGGATGTCCTGTCACGTCGCGGTGCCGGAAAAGGGGCGCGAACGCACGGCTGACCACTGCCGGGAGAGGACTACCGGGTCAGCAGCAGACCGTGCGCGGCGCCGACGGCGGCCCGCGACGGGCCAGGGTGTGCCGCAACCGGGGGCGTCCCGGGGCGTCGATCCGCAGCGGTGGGCGGCGGGACGGAGGCGGTGGCCGCCAGTCGCTCGTCAGCGCCGCCAGCACCAGCCGCAGCGCCCGCCGCAGCGGGGCGGCGAGCAGCAGGGCCCGCGCGCCGGTCGCCCGGAGCAACCGGAAGGCCGCGGCCTCGCCCCGGCGCAGCCACCAGGCGGCGACCAGTCCCAGCAGCAGGTGCGCGGCCAGGACCAGCCAGGGCGCGAGGCCGCCGCCGGGAGCGTGCGGCAGCTCGGTCGGGGCGGTGCTGCCGCAGAAGAGGGTGTTGACCGAGTGCCAGGGGCCGAGCAGCGGCCCCTGCCCGGTGATCCGGTAGCAGTTCGCCTGGCCGTCGGTGAACAGCGTGTCCAGCCCCAGCTCCAACGGGACCAGCAGCGCGGCGATGGCGGCGTACGAGCGCTCGCGCCGCCCGAGCAGCAGCGCCAGCACGAAGCTGGCCGCCCCGGCGCCGAGGACGGTCGGCCAGGGCAGCGGCACCGTGGTCATCAGCACGTGCGTACCGCTGGACACGGTCACCGCGAGCACGGTGAACACCAGCGCGCGCAGAACCGCGAGCAGCGGTGTCGCACGGGTGGTCACGGAGGGCACTCCTCGGCTGGGGAACCGGACAATCCTCGCACGGTATGACGAGCGGGGGGCCGGAAGGTCGCTGAGGAGCGGATGAGGACTTCGTGAGGATCCGGGCCGGGCACGGGCGGTCCCCCGCGCGGTCCGGGGGCGCGCGGGGGACGGGGGTGGGGGAGCGGAGCCCGTCAGGTGCTGGTGTGGGCACTGCTCATGGTGTGGGTTCTCTTCGCGGCCCGGCCGGTGGCCATCCGGATGGCCGAACTGCCCGCGCCGAGGACCAGCGCCACCGCACCGATCGCCACGTTGTTCCAGATCATTCCGTGGGTCGGGCTGTGGCCGATGGTGACGACCCAGGGCGAGATGATCATCCAGACGCCCATCGCGGCGCAGGCCCAGCCGAGCCTGGTCATCCGCTCCGGCGCGAGGGTGAGCCCCAGACCGTAGACGGCGATCATCAGTCCGACGATCAGGTTGTTCGTCCGCAGGTCCGGGTTGGAGCTGCTGAAGTGCACGACCCAAGGCGAGATCGCCGCGTACACGCCGGTCAGCAGCACCGCGCTGTCCAGCGCGCTGTCCTCCCTGACGTGCAGCAGGCGCTCGAACCGCTCCTGCATCTCGGGCACGTCCGGGTGGCGACTGATGTCATGGGTTGGCCGGTTGGAGATGTCGGACATAGTGGTCGCTTCCTCCCTGTAAGGGGACATTCCGTCATCTGACTGAGGCAGTACCCCGGCGGAGCCGACTGACACCCGAACCGGCCATCGTGTTCGAATTGTGATCAAAACGGACGGCCCGGCTCCGCTCCCGTGGTTCGGGGCGGGAGCCGGGCCGTGGCCGGGCCGGTCGGGATCAGGCCGTCGCGGCCCAGACCCCGGGGCCGAGCAGGCCCTTGATGTCACTGGCGAAGCCGCTCTCCGGATCGACCAGGAAGCCCAGTTCGAACAGCACGTTCCGCTCGTGCCCGGACATCAGCAGCCGCACCGGCACGTCGCCCGGGTGCGCCCGCATGGTGCGCTTGAGCTCGGCCACCAGCTTGGGGTTGATCTTGCGCTCCGGGATGTTCAGCTGGATCGGAGGCTTGCCGCCGTGCTCGGCCGAGGAGATGTCGACCGGCTGCATCTCCTCACCAAAGATGCTGATCGCGCCGTCCCGCTCGTTCAGCCGCCCGCGGACCGAGATCACGTTGTCCTCGATCAGCTCGTGCGCCACCAGCTGGTACGCCTTGGGGAAGTACAGCACCTCCACCGAGCCGTCGCGGTCGGCGATGGTGATGATCGCCCAGGGGTTCCCGGCCTTGTTGATCCGCCGGTCCACCGAGGTGATCAGCCCGCAGAGCTTGACGAAGCCCTCGGTCCGGCCGGAGCCGAGCAGTTCCGCGATGGAGGTGTCGCGGTTGCGGGACAGGATGTGCTCGGCGCCGTCCAGCGGGTGGCTGGAGACGTACAGGCCCAGCATCTCCCGCTCCAGGCTGAGCAGGTGCTTGCGCGGCCACTCGCGGTCGTCGAGGGTGAAGTCCAGGCCGATCGAGGGGGAGTCGTCGGTGCTGGAGTCCATCGAGCCGAACAGGTCGTCCTGCCCGATGGCCTGCTGCTTCTTCAGGCTGGTGACCGAGTCGATGGCGGTCTCGCAGACCGCCACCAGGCTCTGCCGGGTGTGCCCGAGCGAGTCGAAGGCCCCGGCCTTGATCAGCGAGTCCACCGTGCGCTTGTTGCAGACCACCAGCTCGACCTTGTCCAGGAAGTCCGCGAAGGAGGAGTACTTCCCCTTCTCGGCCCGGGACTTGACCAGGGATTCGATCACCGGCACGCCGACGTTGCGGACCGCCTTCAGGCCGAAGCGGACCGAGTCGCCGACGGCGGTGAAGTCGACCACCGACTCGTTGACGTCCGGGGAGAGGATCTTGATGCCCAGTCGGCGGCACTCGGCGAGGTAGATCGCCATCTTGTCCTTGTCGTCGGACACCGACGTGAGCAGCCCGGCCATGTACTCGGCCGGGTAGTTGGCCTTGAGGTAGGCGGTCCAGTAGGAGACCAGCCCGTACGCGGCGGAGTGCGACTTGTTGAAGGCGTACCCGGCGAACGGGACCAGCACGTCCCACACCGCCTGGATCGCCTCGTCCGAGTAGCCGCGCTCCTTGCAGCCCGCGTGGAAGGGCACGAACTCCTGCTCCAGGACCTCCTTCTTCTTCTTGCCCATGGCCCGGCGGAGCAGGTCGGCCTGTCCCAGGCTGTAGCCGGCCAGCACCTGCGCCGCGCGCTGCACCTGCTCCTGGTAGACGATCAGGCCGTAGGTGGGGCCGAGGACGTCCTTGAGCGGCTCCTCCAACTCCGGGTGGATCGGGGTGATCTCCTGCATGGCGTTCTTGCGGAGCGCGTAGTTGGTGTGCGAGTTCATGCCCATCGGGCCCGGCCGGTACAGCGCCGAGACGGCGGAGATGTCGGCGAACTCGGTCGGCTTCATCAGCTTCAGCAGCGCCCGCATGGGCCCGCCGTCCAGCTGGAACACGCCCAGGGTGTCGCCGCGCGCCAGCAGGTCGTAGGTGACCGGGTCGTCGAGCGGGATCTTCTCGGTGTCGACCGCGACGCCCCGGTTGGCCTTGATGATCTTGATGGCGTGGTCGATGATGCCCAGGTTCCGCAGACCCAGGAAGTCCATCTTGATCAGGCCCATGTCCTCGCACTGCGGGTACGAGAAGCCGGTGATGATCACCCCGTCCTTGTCCCGCTTGTGCAGCGGGATCAGGTCGAGCAGCGGGACGGAGGAGAGGATCACCGCGGCGGCGTGCACGCCGGTGCCCCGGGTCAGGCCCTCGATGCCCTTGCCGGTGTCGATGATCTTCTTGACGTCGGGCTCGTTCTCGTACATCGCCCGGATCTCGCCGCCCTCGGAGTACCGCGGGTGCGACTCGTCGAACAGCGCGTACAGCGGGACGCCCTTGCCCATCACGTCCGGCGGCATCGCCTTGGTGATCCGGTCGCCCATGGAGAAGGGGTAACCGAGGATCCGGTTGGCGTCCTTGACCGCGGCCTTGGCCTTGATCGTGCCGAAGGTGTTGACCTGCGCGGTGTAGGCCTCGCCGTACTTCTCGGTGACGTAGCGGACCATCTGGTCGCGCTGGCGGTCGTCGAAGTCGATGTCGACGTCGGGCGGGTTGATCCGCTCCGGGTTGAGGAACCGCTCGAACAGCAGATCGTGTTCGAGCGGGTCGAGTTCGGTGATCCGGGTCAGGTACGCCACGATCGAACCGGCCGCGGAGCCACGACCGGGGCCGACCGGGATGCCGTTGTCGCGGGCGTACTGGCAGATGTCGGCGACCACGAGGAAGTAGGCGTCGAACCCCATCGGGGAGATGACGCCCATCTCCAGCTCGATCCGGTCCAGCACCTCCTGGCTCGGGGCGTCGCCGTAGCGCCGGGGGAGCCCCTCGGCGATCTTGTGCCGGAGCCAGGACGCCTGGGTCTCCCCCTCCGGCACGTCGAACTGCGGCATCCGGTCGACGTAGGTGAACACCTCGTCGTAGGGCTCGATCCGCTCGGCGATCGCCAGGGTGTTGTCGCAGGCCTCCGGCAGCTCCCGGAACAGCTCGCGCATCTCCTCGGAGGTCTTGATGTAGTAGCCGGAGCCGTTGAACTTGAACCGGTTCGGGTCGTCCTTGTTCTTGCCCACGCCCACGCACAGCAGGTTGTCGTGGGCGTCGGCCTGGTCCTCGGTGACGTAGTGCGAGTCGTTGGTCGCCAGCAGCGGGATGTCCAGCGCCTTCGCCAGCCGCAGCAGGTCCTCGCGGACGCCGCGCTCGATGTCGAGGCCGTGGTCCATCAGCTCCAGGAAGTAGTTCTCCTTGCCGAAGATCTGCTGGTAGGCGTCGGCGGCCTTGACCGCCTCGTCGTACTGGCCGAGGCGCAGCCGGGTCTGCACCTCGCCGGAGGGGCAGCCGGTGGTGGCGATGATTCCCTTGGCGTTGGCGGCGATCAGCTCGCGGTCCATCCGGGGCTTCATGTAGTAGCCCTCCATCGACGCCAGCGAGGAGAGCTTGAACAGGTTCCGCAGGCCCTCGGCGTTCTGCGCCCACATGGTCATGTGGGTGTAGCGGCCGCCGCCGGAGACGTCCTTGCCGCCCTCGCCGTCGGCGCTGGCCACCCGCTGCCCGCCGGGGGCCCAGAACACCTGCTTCTTGTGGAACCGGGACTCGGGCGCCACGTACGCCTCGATGCCGATGATCGGCTTGACCCCGCCGGTCTTCTTGGCGGTCTGGAAGAACTCGTAGGCGCCGAACATGTTCCCGTGGTCCGACATGGCCACCGCGGGCATGCCCTGGCGCTCGACCTCGGCGATCAGCTTGCCGTTCTTGGCAGCTCCGTCCAGCATCGAGTACTCGGTGTGTACATGCAGGTGAACGAAGCTGTCGGCCACGGGGTCTCCTGGTTCGCGGACTGGGGGAGGCACCCACTTTAGTCCCGCCCGCCCCACGACTCGCCGGGCGTCGGCGAGCGCGCCCCGATCGGGCGGCGCGGAGGCGGAGTCATCGTTCGGGTGGGAGACGCGGCGGCGGCGCGGATGGCTACCGAATGTGTCCGAGTGGTGGCCTAGGGTGTCCGTGGTCGGGTGTCCGGCGCCGCGTCGCCGGTGCCCCGGCCTGCCCGTGGCACGCGCTCCGCGTGGCGGGCCTCTTCGTCAGGAGGATCCCATGAGGAAGTCGGCAGGGCTGATGGCGGTGGCGGCGCTGGTCGCCGGGGCGACGGTGGCGAGTTCGGCGGTCGCGACCGCCGCCACCGGCCGACTGCGGAGCGTGTCGGGCGACGGCGGCAACCGGATCGGCATCGTCCAGGGCAACGGCGACGCGAACGTCAAGGAGGGCGGGCTGAGCGCGCCCTGGGTCCTGGAGTCCGGGAACGTCAAGCAGGTCGTGCTCGCCGGCGACCGGATCGGCGTGCTGGAGGACAACGGCGTCGCCTGGGTCAAGGAGGGCGGGCTGAGCGCGGGCTGGGTCCGTGAGTCCGCGAACGTCAAGCAGCTGGCGCTGTCCGGCAACCGGATCGGCGTGGTCCAGGGCAACGGCGTCGCCTGGGTGAAGGAGGGCGGGCTGAGCGCGGGCTGGGTCCAGCAGACCGGGAACGTCACCGACCTGGAGCTCTCCGGCAACCGGATCGGCGTGGTCCAGGGCAACGGCGAGGCGTACGTCAAGGAGGGCGGGCTGGGCGCCGGCTGGGTCAACGAGGCGGGCGACGTCAAGCGGATCCGGCTCTCCGGCAACCGGATCGGCGTGCTCAAGGGCGACGGCGGCGCGTTCGTGAAGGAGGGCGGGCTGAGCGCGGCCTGGGTCGACGAGGCCGCCGGTGTCGTCCAGCTGGAGCTCTCCGGCAACCGGATCGGGGTGCTCAAGGACCAGGGCCAGGCGTACGTCAAGGAGGGCGGGCTCAGCGCCGGCTGGGTCGACCAGGCCGGGAACGTCATCCAGATCGCGCTGTCCGGCAACCGGATCGGCGTGGTGAAGGACGACGGCGTGGCCTGGGTCAAGGAGGGCGGCCTCAGCGCCGGTTGGGTCGAGGAGGCCTCCAGGGTCACCGAGCTCGCGTTCTCCTGAGCGCTGCTGGGGGCGCGCGGTGACCCCGCGCGCCCCGGGCCGGGCTACGGCGTGTCGCCGCTGCCGCCGCTGTCACCGCTGCCGCTGTCGGGCTTGCGCAGCGGGTCGTGGCCGTCGCCGCGGCTCTGGACGCGGGTGACGTCGGGCGCCTCGGCGGGTGCCACGGGGGGTACGGCGTCCGGCCCGGCGTCGGGTCCCGCCCCGGGCGTCCCGGCGGGCGTCCCGGCGGGCGCGTCGGCCGTGGGCGGGCCCCAGAGGGTGACCTCGGTGACCGGCTTCGGGGTGAACAGGCCGGTCAGCGCGACCAGCGCGAGCAGCGCGGCGGCCGGCCAGGCCAGCAGCACCGCCTTGGCGGTCAGCGCCAGCGGGCCGTGGAAGGTGCGGCCGAGCGGCACCGACTTGGCGGTGGCGAAGATGTTGGAGCTCGGGCCGAGGGCCACGCCCAGCTTCCAGGCGAGGTAGCCGCCGAGCAGGCCGCCCAGCGCCAGGCCGAGGACCACCCCCAGGCCGCCCTCGCGGGCGCGGCTGCGCCAGTAGGCCAGACCGCCGGTGACCAGGCCGCAGACCAGGCCGATGACGCCGAAGTACATGTCGGCGGCGATGGACTGCTCACCCTCGGGATTCAGCAGGTAGATGGCCTGGCTGTCCGCGTACAGCGGCACCGTGGGAGCCACCCAGTGCCAGATCAGGCCCATCAGCAGCCCCAGCAGGGCGGAGCCCGCCAGCAGCGCGGCGCCGATCAGCAGCTCGGTCCGCAGGGCGTACGACCGGGACCGCTGGTGGGCCTCGGGCGCGGTCTCGGGGTGGATGTCGGGTGCGGTCACCGCGTCATCGTCCCACGGACCTCAGCTCCGGGTCGCCGCACGTCGGTAGGCCCAGGTCGACAGTGCCAGTGAGATCACTCCGACGGCCGCGCAGACCCCCAGATCGGCGCCGACCGCGGCCCAGTCCGGGCGCCCGGCGAAGCTCCGCGCCAGCGCGTCCACGCCGTAGGTGGAGGGCAGCAGGTCGCGGATCCAGCGGACCGCCTCCGGCAGGTGGCCCGGCGGCAGCACGCCCAGCAGCAGCGCCGCCGACATCCCCAGCTGGCCCAGCAGGGTGGCGATCTCCTGCCGGTTCGCCAGCAGCCCGCAGGCCGCGCCGACCCCCGACAGCGCCGCCCCGGACAGCGGCACCACCAGCAGCAGCACCCACAGGTGCACCCAGGACAGCTGGAACAGCGCGCAGCCCGCCGCCGCCGTCAGCAGCGTCCCCGGGACGGTGAACGAGGCGTACGCCGCCGCCGTGCCGAGCACCACCGAGGCCGCCGGGACCGGCAGCGTCGCGTAGTGGTCGAGCCCGCCGGAGGCGCGCAGCCGACCGAAGTACTGCGCCAGCAGGTTCAGCGCGACGAAGGCCACCACCAGCACGCTCGACCCGGCGACGACGTCCCGTGCCGCCCCGGTGTCGGCGGGTCCGGTGCCGACCACGCCGCGCATCATCACCATGATCCCGAGCGACTGGAAGACCGCCACGAACAGCAGCGGGATCCGGGAGACCCGGGCCCGGGAGAGCTGCGCCCGGTAGACCGCGTCCAGCGAGGACAGCAGCTCGGCGCGGGGGGCGAGCCCGGCCGGTGCGACGGCGGTGGTGGCCGTAGTCATGTCGCGTGTCTTCCCGGGGCTTCGAGGTCTTCGGTGGGGTCGGGGCCTTCGATGGGGTCGGCTTCTTCGGTCATTTCGCGAGTCCTTCGTGGCGTCCGCCGAGCAGCAGGTAGACGTCCTCCAGACTGGGCGTGCTCAGCGAGAAGTCGTCCAGGGCGGCGAAGGCCGGGCCGGAGGTGACCTGCGCGACCAGCTCCCGCGCCTCGTCCGGGTCGGCCCGGACCGTCCAGCGCCGTCCCGAGCGTACGGCGCGTCCGGCCAGTGCGGCCACCAGCGGCAGGCCCAGCGGCGGCTCCTCGCGCCACACCAGGTCCAGCCGGACGTCGCCGTCGACCAGGGTCTTCAGGCCGCCGGGCGTGTCGCAGGCGATGATCCGGCCCTCGTCCACCACCGCGACCCGGTCCAGCACCGTCTCCGCCTCGATCACGTTGTGGGTGACCAGGATCACGGTGGTGCCGCTGGCGGCGCGGCGGCGCTCGACGGCCGCCCAGACCGACCGCCGGGCGACCGGGTCCATGCCGGTGGTGGGCTCGTCCAGGACCAGCAGCGGGCGCTCGCCGACCAGCGCGGTGGCGAAGCAGGCCAGCCGCCGCTGCCCGCCGGAGAGCTTGGCCAGCGGGCGCGCCGCCAGCGGTTCGAGCCCCAGCTCGGCCAGCACCGCGTCGCGGGCGGCCCGGGCCTGGGCGAGGCCCAGGCCACGCAGCCGGGCGGTGCTCTCCACCGCCAGCGACACGGTCAGCTCGTCCAGCGCGGTGGACTCCTGGCCGAGGTACGCCAGCAGCCGCGAGGCCAGCTCCGGGTGGCGCACGATGTCGTGCCCGAGGACGTCGATGCTGCCGCTGTCGGGCCGCAGCAGCCCGGTCAGCTGGCGCACCAGCGTGGACTTCCCGGCGCCGTTCGGCCCGAGCAGTCCGAACACCTCGCCGCGCCGCACGTCCAGCGAGATCCCGGCGTTGGCGTGCACGGTCCGCGCCTTGGCGCCGCGCCCGGTGCGGTAGTCCTTGACGAGGTCGCGGACGCGGCAGCAGTCGTCGTCGGTACCGGCGTTCTCGCTGCGCATCACAGGCGACGACGATACAGCGGAGGCTAGCCCTCCACTCCCGCGCCCTCACCCCCGGGGACGCGGGTGGCGATCTCCCGCCAGAAACCCGCGCGGATGGCGTAACGGTCGTGCTCGTCGATCTGGTCGTCCTTGTGCGCCAGCAGTCCGAACCGGGCGGCGTAGCGCAGCAGCTCGCCGTCGACCCGGTGCGGCACCCGCGGGTAGTCGCTCCACAGCCCGGACAGCCGGGCCGGGTCGCCGAGGCGCTCGGTCCAGCGCCGGGCGAAGACCTGGCCGACCTCGGTCGGGTCGCCGCCGACGGTGGTGATGTCCTCCTCCCGGTCCGCCCACTTCTGTTCGGCGGTGGTGAGCTGGGCGAGCGTCGGCAGCGAGTCGCCGGGGCCGCTGTCGCCGAGCCGGTCGACCCAGCCCCGGTCGGAGGACCAGCGCAGGGTGGACGGGGTGGCCGGGGGCGGCGCGGGCGCGGGCCGCCCGGCGCCGATCCCGGCGGCGATCTCCTTGGGCGTCGGCACCTTGTGCGGCGCGGGCTTGTCCTCCGGGGCGCGCTCGTGCGGCTCGGCCAGCTCCGGGCGGCCGGGCCCGGAGAGCTCGGCCAGCTCGGCCGTGGCGTCCGGGGCCGGTTCCACCGGGCGCGGCGCGGACAGGATCTTGGCGATGTCGGGGCGCGGATCGGCCGGGGCGCAGGTCGCCACCGGCTCCTTGGCCCGGATCGAGCAGGTGATCCACTCCCGGTCCAGCACCCGGCGCTCGTCCGCCTCGGCGACCAGGTCCTCGGACTGGTTGAAGTCGCCGTCGGCGGCCTGGACCGCCCACAGGTGCACCGCCACGCCGTAGTCCTTGGCGGCGGTCATCCCCGGCAGCAGGTCGCCGTCGCCGGTGACCAGCACCACGTCGGCGCAGGCCCGGTTGCGGGCCAGCTCCGACAGCTCCGCGTGCATCGCGGCGTCCACGCCCTTCTGCACCATCCGGCCGTCGGCCCGGGTGAGCGCCCCCAGGCGGACGGTGACCCTGGGCATCACCCGCAGTCGCCGGTGGTCGGGCATCGGTCTTCGGTCGGGGGCGGCGTCGAACCAGTAGATGCGCAGCAGCGGCAGCCCGGTCTCCGCCTCGGCCCGCTCCCGCAGCAGCCGGATCAGCTCGGCGTGCTCCACCGCGATCCGTGAACGCGAGCTCTCCCCGGCCAGCAGGCTCGCGGCAGCGCCGAGCAGGTAGCCGGCATCCACCAGGACGACGCAGCGGTCCACGTGCAGCACCTCGTTCCGTTCGGCAATCAGTCAGCTGTCGCGACGCGGCCGGGCGGACCGGGTGATCCCTCCGCCGAGCTGTTCCGATGCCCATACCCAGCCCGATGGCCAGGTATCCGACCCGTACGGGGGACAATGGCGTCCGTCCGGGGGACCAGCCGGCAGTAGAAACAGGTGCTTGCAGACCATGCGCAGACGTTCAGCCGTGCTGCTGGTGTCGGGAGTCCTCGCTGTGGGCGGGATCCTGCTGCCGTCGATCCAGCAGCAGGCCTCGCACGGTGACACGAGAATCCTGAGCGTGGTCGTCAACGGCGGGAAACCGATCGTGCTCGGCGCCTCCGGCAGCGCGGACTTCGGCTTCACGGTCACCGCCGAGGACAAGTCCGGGATCAAGTCGGTCGACAGCATCGGCATCTGGAGCGCCAACTACGGCATCCTGGTGCCCTCGAAGGCGAGCTGCCGGGCCACCTCGAAGACCGTCTCGGTGTGCACCGGGACCTCCTCGGTGAGCGTCCCCAAGCGGCAGATCTACGACGACATGGCCGGGTCCTGGTTCGTCCAGGCCACCGCCAACGCCAACGACGGCGACAAGCGCACCGCGGAGAAGGCCGGGCGGTTCAAGATCCTCAAGCAGGTGACGGCCACCCTCTACGGAGCGACCACGCCGGTGGCCAAGGGGCAGCCGTTCTCGGTCAGCGGGCAGCTGCTGAAGCCGGACTGGAAGACCCAGCAGATGGTCGCCAACCCCGGCGCGAAGGCGCTGCTGGAGTTCTGCACGGTGCCGAGCTGCGCCAGGACCAAGGTGGTGGCCACCACCAAGGCCAACAGCGCCGGGAACGTGTCGGTGACCGTCCGGGCCGCCCGGACCGGCACCTACCTGTGGGTCTCCCCGGCCACCTTCTGGTCCGCCGCGGCCGCCTCGCAACAGGTGCAGGTCGAGGTGAACCCCTAGGCCCGGCCCACTCAGTTCGGGTGGAAGGTCTGCCGGGCCAGCTCCACCGCCGGCAGCGAGGGCAGTTTGGCCAGTACCGCCGTCTCCCGCCGCAGCAGCTCCAGCTCGGCGGTCAGCCGGGTGCTGGCGGTGTCCGCGGCGAGCAGCCGCTGCTTGTCCCGCAGGGTCAGCACGGACGCGGCGGCCACCAGGTACGACAGCACCATCGGATCGTCCGGCAGCTCCTGCACCCCGGCGACGCTGGCCTCGCGGGCCCCCGCCAGTCGCCGCTGGTACGCCCGGAAGGTCCGCTCCACGCCCTGCGCCAGCGCCCCGGCCTCCGGCCCGGCCTCCTCCACCACCCGCTCCACCTCGGCGGTCAGGTAGGGGCCCGAGGTGTCGTACGACAGCGTGCGGAACCGGGTGGTCCCGGTCACCAGCAGGTCGTAGCCGCCGTCCGGGCGGGACTCGGCGGAGGCGACCTCGGCGGTGCAGCCCACGTCGAACAGCGACCGCGCCGGGTCCGCGCCGAGCCCGGCCAGCGCCGGGTTGCCGCCCTCGACGCCGGTGGGGGCCACCTCCTGGCCGTCGCGGATCGCCACCACGCCGAAGCGGTACGGCTCGGGGCCCGCGAGCAGGTCCGCGACCAGACGGCGGTAGCGCTCCTCGAAGGCCGACAGGGGCAGCACCAGGCCCGGGTAGAGCACCGTGCCGAGGGGAAAGAGGGGGAGCCGTTCCGTCACGGGCGTAAGAGTACGGCCAAGAAGGCCTCCGTCCGGCCGCAGGCCCGAACCGGTCACCGGGGGTGTCCACGCGGTGTCCCAGAGAATGGTCAGCACCAACGTGGCCTGCGGTGGCTCCGTACACTGAAGCTGTGATTTCGCGAATCGACCTCCGAGGCTCCACCGAAGACCTGCGCGGCAAGCTGCCGCGAGCCGAGTTCGACGTCGAGGCCGCCCTGGACAAGGTGCGGCCGATCTGCGAGGACGTCCGCCATCGCGGCGTCGCGGCGCTGATCGAGATCACCGAGCGCTTCGACGGGGTACGGCTGGACGACATCCGGGTGCCGCGGGCGGCCATCGACGACGCCCTCGCCCAGCTCGACCCCAAGGTCAGGGCCGCGCTGGAGGAGTCCATCCGGCGGGCCAGGCTGGTCCACCGCGCGCAGCGCCGGACCGACCACACCACCCAGGTCGTGCCCGGTGGCACGGTCAGCGAGCGCTGGGTCCCGGTCGACCGGGTCGGCCTGTACGTGCCCGGCGGACTCGCCGTCTACCCGTCATCCGTTGTGATGAACGTGGTCCCGGCGCAGGAGGCCGGGGTCACCTCGCTGGCGCTGTCCTCGCCGCCGCAGAAGGAGTTCGGCGGCCTGCCGCACCCGACCATCCTGGCCGCCTGCGCGCTGCTCGGCGTGGACGAGGTGTATGCGGTCGGCGGCGCCCAGGCGGTGGCGATGTTCGCCTACGGCGCGGGCTCCTGCCACCCGGTCAACCTGGTCACCGGCCCCGGCAACATCTGGGTCGCCGCCGCCAAGCGGCTGCTCAAGGGCGTCATCGGGATCGACGCCGAGGCCGGGCCGACCGAGATCGCGATCCTCGCCGACGCCACCGCCGACCCGGTGCACGTCGCCGCCGACCTGATCAGCCAGGCCGAGCACGACCCGATGGCCGCCTCGGTGCTGGTCACCGACTCGGTCGAGCTGGCCGACGCGGTCGCCGCCGAACTGCCGGGCCAGGTCGCCGCCACCAAGCACAGCGAGCGGATCACCGAGTCGCTGGGCGGACGCCAGTCCGGCATCGTCCTGGTCGACTCGCTGGAGCAGGGCCTGGAGGTGGTCAACGCCTACGCCGCCGAGCACCTGGAGATCCAGACCGCCGACGCCGCCGCCGTCGCCGCCCGGGTCCGCAACGCGGGCGCGGTCTTCGTCGGCGCCTACGCGCCGGTCTCGCTCGGCGACTACGCGGCCGGGTCCAACCACGTGCTGCCGACCGGCGGCTGCGCCTGCCACTCCTCCGGCCTGAGCGTGCAGTCCTTCCTGCGCGGGATCCACGTGGTCGAGTACAGCCGCGAGGCCCTGGCCGAGGTCGCCGGGCACGTGGTCACCCTCGCCGACGCCGAGGACCTGCCCGGGCACGGCGCCGCCGTGCGCGCCCGCTTCGACTGGACAGTCCCTGAGGCATCGGAGCCGGACGCATGAGGATCGACGACCTTCCCATCCGCGACGAGCTCAAGGGCAAGTCGCCGTACGGCGCCCCGCAACTGGACGTCCCGGTCCTGCTGAACACCAACGAGAACCCGTACCCGCTGCCCGAGGCGCTGGTCGCGCGGATCGCCGAGCGGGTCGCCGAGGCCGCCCGCGGCCTCAACCGCTACCCCGACCGGGACGCCGTCGAGCTGCGCCAGGGCCTGGCCGACTACCTGACCCGGAGCACCGGGCACCCGGTCCGCCGGGAGCAGGTCTGGGCCGCCAACGGCTCCAACGAGATCCTGCAGCAGCTGCTGCAGACCTTCGGCGGCCCCGGCCGCAGCGCGCTGGGCTTCTCCCCGACGTACCAGATGCACGACCTGATCTCGCGCGGCACCGGCACCGGCTGGAGCCAGGGCCCGCGCAACGCCGACTTCACCGTCGACCTGGACGCCGCGCTCGCGGCCATCGCCGAGCGGCGCCCGGACGTGCTCTTCGTCTGCTCGCCGAACAATCCCACCGGCACCGCCGTCGCCCGGGAGACCGTGCTGGCGCTGTACCAGGCCGCGCAGGCGGTCAAGCCGACGCTGGTGATCGTCGACGAGGCGTACACCGAGTTCTCGCACCAGCCCTCGCTGCTGCCGCTGATCGAGGGCCGCCCGCTGCTGGTGGTCACCCGCACCATGTCCAAGGCCTTCGGCGCGGCCGGGCTGCGGCTCGGCTACCTCGCCGCCGACCCGGCGGTGGTGGACGCGGTGCAACTGGTCCGGCTGCCCTACCACCTGTCCTCGGTCACCCAGGCGACCGCGCTGGCCGCGCTGGAGTTCACCGACACCCTGCTCGGCTACGTGGACCGGCTCAAGCGGGAGCGCGACCGGATCGTCACCGAGCTGCGCGCGATGGGTCTCGCGGTCACCGACTCGGACGCCAACTTCGTGCAGTTCGGCGAGTTCCAGGACAGCCACGGGGTCTGGCAGGCGATCCTCGACCACGGCGTGCTGGTCCGCGACAACGGCGTCCCCGGCTGGCTCCGGGTCACCGCGGGGACGCCCGCGGAGAACGACGCCTTCCTCGACGCGGTCCGCGTCGTCACCAAGAACTCCGGCGTCACCAAGAACTAGCGTCACCGAGAATCAGTCTGGAGTCCGAGACCGAATGACCCGCATAGGGCGCGTGGAGCGCACCACCAAGGAGACCTCCGTCAAGGTCGAGATCGACCTCGACGGGCACGGCCGGACGGACATCAGCACCGGTGTCGGCTTCTACGACCACATGCTGGACCAGCTCGGCCGCCACGGCCTGTTCGACCTCACCGTCAAGACCGACGGCGACCTGCACATCGACACCCACCACACGATCGAGGACACCGCGCTCGCCCTGGGCGCGGCCTTCAAGCAGGCCCTCGGCGACAAGGTGGGCATCTACCGCTTCGGCAACTGCACCGTCCCGCTGGACGAGTCGCTCGCCCAGGTGACCGTCGACCTGTCCGGCCGCCCCTACCTGGTGCACACCGAGCCCGAGGGCATGGCGCCGATGATCGGCGCCTACGACACCACCATGACCCGGCACATCCTGGAGTCATTCGTAGCCCAGGCGCAGATCGCCCTGCACGTCCACGTACCGTATGGACGCAATGCCCACCACATTGTCGAGTGCCAGTTCAAGGCGCTCGCCCGGGCGCTGCGGTACGCCAGCGAGCTGGACCCGCGAGCGGCCGGGATCCTCCCGTCGACCAAGGGCGCCCTGTAAGCCATGAGCCACATGAACGGCTTCGTCTACATCCTGATCTTCGCCGGACTCTTCCTGATAGGCGGGGCCTACTCGTTCTGGAAGCAGAAGCTCTCCAAGGGCGTGGTCGTGCTGCTCGCGCTGGCCGGGCTGATGTGCTTCGCGACCGGCGTCATGAAGCTGATGTGACCCCCACCCCCTCCTCACCTAAGGACCTGCCATGACGAAGCACGTGGTCGTCCTCGACTACGGCTCCGGCAACCTCCGCTCCGCGCAGCGGGCCCTGGAACGGGTCGGCGCCGAGGTCGAGGTGACCTCCGACTTCCAGGCCGCGCTGGACGCCGACGGCCTGCTGGTACCCGGCGTGGGCGCGTTCGCCGCCTGCATGGAGGGGCTGCGCGCGGTCCGCGGCGACCGGGTCATCGGCCGCCGGCTGGCCGGCGGACGCCCGGTGCTGGGCATCTGCGTCGGGATGCAGATCCTGTTCGCGCGCGGCGTCGAGCACGGCGTGGAGACCGAGGGCTGCGACGAGTGGCCCGGCACGGTCGAGCCGCTGCGCGCGCCGATCGTCCCGCACATGGGCTGGAACACGGTCGAGGCCGCCGCCGGGAGCACCCTGTTCGCGGGCCTGCCCGAGGACGCCCGCTACTACTTCGTGCACTCCTACGCCGTCCGGACCTGGGAGCTGCCCCCGATCGAGCAGCTGCGCGCGCCGCGGGTCACCTGGGCCGAGCACGGCGAGCCGTTCGTCGCCGCCGTGGAGAACGGCCCGCTGGCGGCGACGCAGTTCCACCCCGAGAAGTCCGGCGACGCCGGTGCGACCCTGCTGAAGAACTGGATCTCCACGCTGTGAGTAACGACCACCTCGTGCTGCTGCCCGCCGTCGACGTCCGCGACGGCCAGGCGGTCCGCCTGGTCAAGGGCGCCTCCGGCTCCGAGACCTCGTACGGCGAGCCGCTGGCCGCCGCCCTCGCCTGGCAGGCGGCCGGGGCCGAGTGGATCCACCTGGTCGACCTCGACGCCGCCTTCGGCACCGGCGACAACCGGGCGCTGCTGGCCGAGGTCACCGGTCGGCTCGACGTCAGGGTCGAGCTGTCCGGCGGCATCCGCGACGACGACTCGCTGCGGGCCGCGCTGGCCACCGGCTGCGCCCGGGTGAACCTCGGCACCGCCGCGCTGGAGTCCCCCGAGTGGGTGGCCAAGGCCATCGCCGAGTACGGCGACCGGATCGCGGTCGGCCTCGACGTCGTCGGCACCACCCTGCGCGGACGCGGCTGGACCAGCGAGGGCGGCGACCTCTACGAGGCGCTGGCCCGGCTCGACGCCGAGGGCTGCGCCCGCTACGTGGTGACCGACGTGGACAAGGACGGCACCCTCACCGGTCCCAACCTGCAGCTGCTGCGCGACGTCTGCGCCGCCACCGACCGCCCGGTGGTCGCCAGCGGCGGCGTTTCCTCGCTCCAGGACCTGCGCGACATCGCCGGACTCGTCCGGGACGGTGTCGAAGGTGCCATTGTGGGCAAGGCCCTCTACGCGCAGGCTTTCACGCTCGAAGAGGCGCTCGCAGCCACGTCCTGAACCACGGCCGAAGGAGTTGACCCCGGCATGACCGAGCGTCCGAGTTGGGAGGAGCAGTTCGGCTTCTCCAGGGCCGTCGCCGTCGGCGACTTCGTGCTGGTGTCCGGCTGCACCGCCTGGGACGACGGGCGGGTCCTGTTCGAGGGCTCCCCGTACGACCAGGCCCGCACGGCCTTCACGGTGGCGCTGGACGCCCTCACCGGCTTCGGCCTGGGCGCCGCCGACGTCGTCCGCACCCGGATGTACGTCACCCACGCCCGCGACGTCGACGACGTCGGCCGGGCCCACAAGGAGCTGTTCGACGCGGTGCGCCCGGCCGCCACCATGGTCGTGGTCAGCGCCCTGCTCGACTCCCGGATGGCCGTGGAGGTCGAGATCGACGCGTACCGCGGCGGCCGGTCGCCGAACAGCCCCGAAGACCAGAAGAGCCACTGACTTGGAGCACCGCTGAGATGACGCTCGCCGTTCGCGTGATCCCCTGCCTGGACGTCGACGCCGGGCGCGTCGTCAAGGGCGTCAACTTCGAGAACCTGCGCGACGCCGGGGACCCGGTCGAAATGGCCAGGCTCTACGACGCCGAGGGCGCCGACGAGTTGACCTTCCTCGACATCACCGCCTCCTCCGGTGACCGGGAGACCACCTACGACGTGGTGCGCCGCACCGCCGAGCAGGTGTTCATCCCGCTCACCGTCGGCGGCGGGGTGCGCGAGGCGGAGGACGTCAACCGGCTGCTGCGGGCCGGGGCGGACAAGGTCGGCGTCAACACCGCCGCGATCGCCCGCCCCGAGCTGCTGCGGGAGATCGCCGAGCGGTTCGGGCGGCAGGTGCTGGTGCTCTCCATCGACGCCCGGCGGGTCGGCGAGGGCACGGTGACCGCGTCCGGCTTCGAGGTCACCACCCACGGCGGCCGCCGCGGTACCGGCATCGACGCGGTGGAGTGGGCCGAGCGCGCGGCCGAACTGGGCGCCGGGGAGATCCTGCTGAACTCCATGGACGCCGACGGCACCAAGGACGGCTACGACCTGGAGCTGCTGCGCGCGGTCCGGGCCCGGGTCGGGGTGCCGGTGATCGCCAGCGGCGGCGCGGGCCGGCTCGCCGACTTCGCCCCGGCGGTCGCGGCCGGGGCGGACGCGGTGCTCGCCGCGAGCGTCTTCCACTTCGGCGACCTGCGGATCGGCGAGGTCAAGCAGGCGCTTCGGGAGGCCGGTCACCCGGTCCGCTGAGGCGGACCGGGGCCGACCGGTCCGGGCCGGTTCCCTCCGGCGCGGACCGCTCTCAGACGCCGAGCTGCGCGGTGCGCACCCGGGCGATGGCGTCCGCTTCGCCCTCCAGCTCCACCTGCGCGTGGGCCTGCCGACCCATGGCGAACAGCAGCAGCTCGGCGGGCTCACCGGTGACGGTCACCACCGGCGCGCCCTTGCGGGCCACCGCCGTCTGCCCGTCCGGGCGGCGCAGCACCAGGCCGACCGGGGCCTTGCGGCCGGACAGCGTGGCCATCCGGGCCAGCCGCTTCCACAGCACCTCGGCGAACTCGGCGTCCAGCACCCGGGGCTTCCAGTCCGTCTGGGCCCGGCGCACGTCCTCGCCGTGGACGTAGTACTCCACGGTGTTGGCGGCCTCGTCCGCGCCGGGGATCCCGAACAGCGACAGCGGCGGCGGGCCGCCGCGGAACAGCCCCAGCAGCTCCGGGTACGGCTTGGCGGTGTACTCCCCCTGGACCTTGGCCAGCCGGGCGGCCAGGGGCTTGATGAACATGCCCCCGGCGGCGTCGGGCCGACGCTCCCGCAGCACCAGGTGCGCGGCCAGGTCCTGGGTCTTCCAGCCCTCGCAGAGGGTGGGCGCGTCGGGGCCGACGGCCTCCAACAGATCGACGAGCAGCAGGCGTTCGCGTCGCGCGTAGTTCGACATACCGTCAGCGTACGGCTACCCGGCCCGCGACCGTCCCCGCGCGGCGCGCGGCCTGCGGCACAATGGACGCATGTCCGCAGCCCCCGCCCTTCCCGCCGTCCCCGGCAGCACCGCGCTCGACCCGGCGGTCGCCGCCCGCCTCAAGCGCGACGCCCAGGGCCTGGTCCCCGCCATCGCGCAGCAGTACGACACCGGGGAGGTGCTGATGCTGGGCTGGATGGACGACGAGGCCCTGCACCGCACGCTGACCACCGGCCGGTGCACCTACTGGTCCCGCAGCCGCAGCGAGTACTGGGTCAAGGGCGACACCTCGGGGCACCTCCAGCTGGTGAAGTCGGTGGCCCTGGACTGCGACGCGGACACCGTGCTGGTGAAGGTCGACCAGGTCGGCGCGGCCTGCCACACCGGCGACCGCACCTGCTTCGACGCGGGCTCCCTGGATCTCGGCCCCGGCGAGCGGTAGCTCCGACTAGGCTTCAGCACCATGACCACCGGCACGATCACCCCCGATCTGGAGACCTTCCGCAAGCTCGCCGTGGACCGCCGGGTCATCCCGGTCACCCGGCGGCTGCTGGCGGACGGCGACACGCCCGTCGCGCTGTACCGCAAGCTGGCGGGGGAGCGCCCGAACACCTTCCTGCTGGAGTCCGCCGAGCAGGGGCGCTCCTGGTCGCGCTACTCCTTCGTCGGGGTGCGCAGCGCCGCCGTGCTCACCGTGGACGACGAGGGCGACGCCCGCTGGGTGGGCACGCCCCCCGTCGGCGTGCCGACCGAGGGCGACCCGCTGGACGTGCTGCGGGCCACCATCGAGGCCCTGCACACCCCGCGCGACCCGCACGACGGCGCCGGGCTGCCGCCGTTCACCGGCGGCATGGTCGGCTACCTCGGCTACGACGTGGTGCGGCGGCTGGAGCGGCTGCCGGTGATCGCCCCGGACGACCTGGGCCTGCCCGAGCTGACCATGCTGTTCGCCACCGACCTCGCGGTGCTCGACCACGCCTCGTGCAGCGTCATCCTGATCGCCAACGCGGTCAACCACGACGACCGGCCGACCGGCGTGGACGCCGCCTACGCCGACGCCGTGGCCCGGCTCGACGCGATGACCGCCGACCTGGCCCGCCCGGTGGACACCGGCGCCGCCGCGCTCACCCCGGTCGCCGCCGTCGACGCCCACTCGCCGTTCGGCGGGGCGCCGTACCGGGCCGCGGTGGAGCAGGTCAAGGAGCGGATCCGGGCCGGCGAGGCGTTCCAGGTGGTGCCCTCGCAGCGGTTCCAGGTGCCCTGCCCGGCCAGCCCGCTGGACGTCTACCGGGTGCTGCGGGCGACCAACCCCAGCCCGTACATGTACCTGCTCCGGTTCGAGGACTTCGACGTCGTCGGCTCCAGCCCGGAGGCCCTGGTCAAGGTCGAGGGCGGCCGGGCGATGGTGCACCCGATCGCCGGGACCAGGCCGCGCGGCGGCACCCCGGAGCAGGACGCCGACCTGGCCGCCGAGCTGCTGGCCGACCCCAAGGAGCGGGCCGAGCACCTGATGCTGGTCGACCTGGGCCGCAACGACCTGGGCCGGGTCTGCGCCCCCGGCAGCGTCGAGGTGGTGGAGTTCATGACGGTCGAGCGCTACAGCCACGTGATGCACATCGTCTCCACGGTCACCGGCCGGGTCGCCGACGACCGCACCGCCTTCGACGTGCTCACCGCCTGCTTCCCGGCGGGGACGCTCTCCGGCGCGCCCAAGCCGCGCGCGATGCAGATCATCGAGGAGCTGGAACCCACCCGCCGGGGCCTGTACGGCGGCTGTGTCGGCTACCTGGACTTCGCCGGGGACGCCGACACCGCGATCGCCATCCGCACCGCGCTGATCCGCGACGGCGTGGCGTACGTCCAGGCGGGCGCGGGCGTGGTGGCCGACTCGGTGCCGGAGAGCGAGGACCAGGAATGCCGCAACAAGGCGGCGGCGGTGCTGCGCGCGGTCGCCACGGCGAGCACCCTGCGTCCGGCGACGGTGGGGGCACAGGGCAGACTGGACGGGTGACCGCACTGCCGCAGCCCAGGACCGAAGCCCCCCTCAGCGAAGCGCCGCAGGCCGAGCCGGACCGGCCGAAGCCGGACCGGCGCAGCCTGGCGCTGATGCTGCTGTTCGCCGTGCTCGGGGCGAGCCTGGCGCTGCTGGCGGCCGGCCGGACCTGGTCCCGCGGCCAGGTCGGCTTCCAGCAGGCGGTGCTGCACGTCAGCGCCAGCGGGTCGCAGACCACCGGCCTGCCCAGCGCGCTGGCGCTGGTCGGGCTGGCCTCGGCGGTGGCGGTGTTCGCGGTCCGGGGCTTCGGCCGACGGCTGCTGGGCGCGCTGCTGGCGCTGGCGGGCGCGGGCGCGGTGGCGGTCTGCCTGACCGCCGCGACCAGCGGCGCCGCGCTGAACCGGCGGGCCTCGGCGGCGGTGGGCCTCAGCTCGGCCACCGCCGACCACGTGGTGCACACCGCCTGGCCCTGGGCCGGGGCGGTCGGCGGGGTGCTGCTGCTCCTCGCCGGAGTGCTGGTGATCACCCGGGGGCGTGACTGGCCCGGCATGTCCTCGCGCTACGACGCGCCCGCGCGCCGTAGGGTCGTCGGGCCGGGAGCCGTCGCGACCGCCGGTCCCGCCGGAAGGCGGCCCGCCCGGGAGCAGACCCCGGCCGACGTCTGGCAGGCGCTGGACCGGGGCGAGGACCCGACCGAGTAGCGGACCGCGCGAACCGGCCACCCCGCACGGCAGCGCCGACCGGCGTACGGAACAATGGCACCGAGAGCCATCCACAGAACCAAGGAGCAGTAATGTCGGGTAGCGCCCACGGACACACCACCGCCGCCTGGACGGGTGTCGGGGTCTCGTTCATCGGCTTCATCCTGGCCGCTGTGGCCATGGTCATGCCCAGCCCGGTGCTGGTCGGGGTCGGCCTGGTGATCGCCGCCCTCGGCGCCGTCGTCGGCAAGGTGATGTCGATGGCCGGGTTCGGCAAGAAGCCCGACGACCACCACGTCGTCGCCACGAAGAAGGCCCCGATCGGCTCGGGCGTCTGATCCCCGCTCCCGCGCCGTCCCGGACCGGGGTGGCGCGCGGACTCGCCGGACCGGCGGCGGCCTTCGCGGCCGTCGCCTCGGCCACGGCGTACGTCGGGCTGGTCGATCCGAACCACCCCGGCCACTACCCGGTCTGCCCGTTCCTGCGGATCACCGGCTGGTGGTGCCCGGGCTGCGGGGGGCTGCGCTGTGTGCACGCGCTGACCCGGGGGGACCCGCGGACCGCGCTGCACGACAACGCGCTGGTGCTCGCCGGGTGCGCGGCGGCGGTGCTGGTCTGGGCGCACTGGACGTACCGCTCGGCGCGCGGGCGGCGGACCCGGCTGCGGGCGCCGGGCCGGGGCACGACGGCCGCGCTGGTCGCCGCGGTGCTCGCCTTCACGGTGCTGCGGAACACCCCCGCGGGGGCCTTCCTGGCGCCCTGAGCACCGCCCCGGCCGCCTGCGGAAACGTTTCCGGGCGGACCGGGCGCTGTCCGGCAGACGAGACCGGGAACCGCGGGA
The DNA here is from genome assembly GCF_014084105.1 of Streptacidiphilus sp. P02-A3a. Taxonomy (GTDB): domain Bacteria; phylum Actinomycetota; class Actinomycetes; order Streptomycetales; family Streptomycetaceae; genus Streptacidiphilus. Next base: position 2,340,594 of record NZ_CP048289.1, read on the forward strand.
TGTAGGTCGCGGACCCGGCTGCGGATAGCATCGAAGCTGGCCGTCAACCGTCGGCCGGTCGGTACACCCGAGAAGGGGGCGCCCCGTGAGCGTGCTCGACGAGATCATCGCCGGGGTCCGTGAGGACCTGGCGGAGCGCCAGAGCCGGGTGTCGCTGGACGAGCTCAAGGAACTCGCGCAACGGGCTCCGCAGGCCAAGGACGGGGTCGCCGCGCTGCGCGGCGACGGGGTCCGGGTGATCTGCGAGGTGAAGCGCTCCAGCCCGTCCAAGGGCGCGCTGGCCGCGATCGCCGACCCGGCCTCACTGGCCGCCGACTACGCGGCGGGCGGCGCCGCCGCCATCTCGGTGCTGACCGAGCAGCGGCGCTTCGGCGGCTCGCTGGCCGACCTGCGCGCGGTCCGCGCGGCCGTGGACACCCCGGTGCTGCGCAAGGACTTCATCGTCACCGCCTACCAGCTGTGGGAGGCCCGGGCGTACGGCGCGGACCTGGCGCTGCTGATCGTCGCCGCGCTGGACCAGCCCGCGCTGGTGTCGCTGATCGAGCGCGCCGAGTCGATCGGGCTGACCCCGCTGGTCGAGGTGCACGACGAGGAGGAGGTCGAGCGCGCGGTGGACGCGGGGGCCCGGATCATCGGCGTGAACGCCCGCAACCTGAAGACGCTCAAGGTCGACCGGAACACCTTCGCCGCGGTCGCGCCCGCGATCCCGGCGCACATCGTCAAGGTCGCCGAGTCCGGTGTGCGCGGCCCGCACGACCTGATCGCCTACGCCAACGAGGGCGCCGACGCGGTGCTGGTCGGCGAGTCCCTGGTGACCGGCCGCGACCCGCGTGCCGCGGTCGCCGACCTGGTCGCGGCCGGGGCCCACCCGGCGATCCGGCACGGACGGGACTGACCCCGGCGATGGCCCTCTCCCCCCGACTCCAGCCCGGCTGCAAGCGGCTGCTCCAAGGGTCGGCCCTGGCCGCCGCTTCCCTGCGGGCGGGTGGCGGGCACTCGTTCCTCGCACCCGCCCCCCACCCTCCGGTGCGCATCGGCTACGTCCTCCAACGGGGCTGCCGCGCGCCCGCGCGCAGAGTTCTCGGGCGTCGGGTCCGGTATGTGATCGGCGCGGAGCCCGGCCAGGTGCCGGGACGCCGATGGCGGTGCGTCGGCGGCTGCTGAAGCCGTGGACACTGACCCCATCGGACCACACAACTGAGGGACCATCACATGTCGTCCAACGACATCACCCCAGATCAGATCACTCCTGACCCGCGCGGGTACTTCGGCGCCTACGGCGGCCGGTTCATCCCGGAGGCGCTGGTCGCCGCCGTCGAGCAGGTCGCCGACGAGTACGAGAAGGCCAAGGCCGACCCGGCCTTCGCGGCCGAGCTCGCGGCCCTGCTGAAGGACTACACCGGGCGGCCGAGCCCGCTCACCGACGTGCACCGGTTCTCCGAGGAGGCCGGGGGCGCCCGGATCCTGCTGAAGCGCGAGGACCTGAACCACACCGGCTCGCACAAGATCAACAATGTCCTCGGGCAGGCCCTGCTGACCCGCCGGATGGGCAAGACCCGGCTGATCGCCGAGACCGGCGCCGGGCAGCACGGCGTGGCCACGGCCACCGCCGCCGCGCTGTTCGGCCTCGACTGCACCATCTACATGGGCGAGGTCGACACCGTCCGGCAGGCGCTCAACGTCGCCCGGATGCGGATGCTCGGGGCCGAGGTCGTCCCGGTGACCTCCGGCAGCCGCACCCTCAAGGACGCCATCAACGAGGCGTTCCGGGACTGGGTCGCCAACGTCGACTCCACCCACTACCTGTTCGGCACGGTCGCCGGACCGCACCCGTTCCCGATGATGGTCCGCGACTTCCACCGGGTCATCGGCATCGAGGCCCGGGCGCAGGTCCAGGAGCGGATCGGGCGGCTGCCGGACGCGGTGGTGGCCTGCGTCGGCGGCGGTTCCAACGCGATGGGGATCTTCTACGACTTCATCCCCGACGCGGGCGTGCGCCTGGTCGGCATCGAGGCCGCGGGCGAGGGCGTGGACACCCCGCGCCACGCCGCGACCCTGACCAAGGGCGACCCGGGGGTGCTGCACGGCTCGCGCACCTACGTCCTCCAGGACGAGGACGGTCAGACCATCGAGAGCCACTCCATCTCGGCCGGTCTGGACTACCCCGGCGTCGGCCCGGAGCACGCGTACCTGAAGGACACCGGCCGCGCCGAGTACCGCCCCTGCACCGACGCCGACGCCATGTCGGCGCTGCGGCTGCTCTCCCGCACCGAGGGCATCATCCCGGCGATCGAGAGCTCGCACGCCCTCGCCGGGGCGCTGGAGCTGGGCCGCGAGCTCGGCCCCGAGGGCGTCATCCTGGTCAGCCTCTCCGGGCGCGGGGACAAGGACATGCACACGGCCGCCGAGTACTTCGGCCTGCTCGACGAGGCGGGGAACTGATGAACGCGCTGCTGGACGCCACCCTCGCCGCCGCCAAGGCGGAAGACCGGGCCGCGCTGATCGGCTACCTCCCGGCCGGGTTCCCCACCATCGCGGGCGCGGAGCACACGGTCCGGGCGCTGATCGACGGCGGCTGCGACATCGTCGAGATCGGGCTGCCGCACAGCGACCCGGTGCTGGACGGCCCGACCATCCAGACCGCCGACGACATCGCGCTGCGCAACGGCATCCGCACCAGTGACGTGCTGGCCACCGTCCGCGCGGTCACCGCCGCGCACCCGACGGTGCCGGTGCTGGTGATGACCTACTGGAACCCGGTGGACCGCTACGGCGCGGCGCGGTTCGCGGCCGACCTGGCGGCGGCGGGCGGGGCCGGGTGCATCCTGCCCGACCTGCCGGTCGAGGAGGCCGGTCCGTGGCTGGCCGCCGCCGAACAGCACGGCCTGGCCACGGTGTTCGTGGTCGCGCCGTCCAGCCGGGACGAGCGGCTGGCCACCATCACCGCGCACGGCACCGGCTTCGTCTACGCCGCCGCGGTGATGGGCGTGACCGGCACCCGCAGCCAGGTCGGCGAGCTCGCCGAGGACCTGGTCAAGCGGACCCGGGCGACCACCGACACCCCGGTCTGCGTCGGCCTCGGCGTCTCCACCGCCGCCCAGGCGGCGGAGGTCGCGGCCTTCGCCGACGGTGTGATCGTCGGCTCGGCCTTCGTCCAGCGACTGCTGGACGCGCCCACCGAGGAGGCCGGTTACGCCGCCGTCCGCGAGCTGGCCGCCGAACTGGCCAAGGGCGTCCGCAGCCGCTGACCAGCCCTGAACCACGACGCAGTCGCCTGAACCAGCCGCGGCCGCGGCTGGTCCGATTCCAGCGGACCGGGCGCGGCCGCGGCGTTCCCGCGCCCGGCCGTGCGCAACCGTGTTCGAGTAACTCGATCAGGTGAGTCGCCGCGTGGCGCGTGTCCGCCGCGCGTCCCTCCTCGTTGATGATCCGGCAGGTGGCGTTCCTGACGCCACTCGTGCGCGCACGCACCCGTCGCCTGCGCACGACCGCGAGCTGAGGAGGTCCTGCTGTGGTCGCATTGCACCGTGCCCAGGTGGTCCGCATCGCCGTCGCTGTCGCCGCCCTCGCCGCCGCCGTCGGCGCGGAGGCCCGGGTCGACCGGGCGCTGGCCGAGGGCGGCGTCCAGCGCGCCGCGTTCAGCGTGCCCGTCGTCGCCCACCGCCACCCCGTCCGCCCCCTGCTCGCCCGGACCACCGGCCGGGTCACCGCGCACCGCGGCGAGGTGGTCGACGTGCCGCAGCGGCAGCTGCTGCTCGGGCTGCCCGCCGCGCTCGGGGCCGACGGCAGCGCCGTCGAGGTCGGCTACCCCGACGCCCCCGACGTGCTGACCCTGTTCGAGGACTTCCGGTGCAGCACCACCCGGGCCTTCGAGGGCGCCCAGGGCCCGGCCCTGGCCGCCATGGCCGCGTCCCACCAGGTGCTGATCCGCTACGTGCTGGAGTCCTCGCTGGACGAGCGGCTGCCCGGGCCCGGCGCGCTGCTGGCGACCAACGCCGCCCGCGCCGCCCTCGCCCACGGCGGCTTCCCGCTGTACCACGCGCTGCTGTTCGCCAACCAGCCGCCCGAGGACACCGATGGCTTCACCCAGCAGCGCCTGCTCGAACTCGCCTCCGCCGTACCGGGGTTGCGCGGTGCGGCGTTCGACGACGAGGTGCGCTCGGTGGCGTACCGGCAGTGGGTCGGGCAGGCGCAGCAGGCCTACAACGACGCGGGCGTGCACTTCGGCACCCCCTCGATGCTGCTCAACGGCAACGAGGTGGACCTGGGTACGCACCCCCAGCTGCTCACGGCGCCGTCGGCGCTACAGTCGTTCGTCCGCGATGCCGCGGAGCGGGGCTGATCCCACGTCACAGGGAGGGGATGTTCAGATGATCACCAGTCAGCGGAACGGCCAGGAGGCGGACACCGTGCCCGGCGACGCGGGGGGCCGCTCGCTCGGTCGGCTGTCACCGGGGGTGTGCGACTGGATCGGGACGGCGGTCAGGCTCGGCCTGGCCGTGGTCTGGGCCTGGGCCGGGCTCGCCAAGGTCACCGACCCGGAGACCGCCGCCCAGGCGGTCCGCGCCTACCGGATCCTGCCGGAGTCACTGGTGCGGCCGTTCGGCTACGGGCTGCCCTTCCTGGAGATCGCGGTGGCGCTGCTGCTGGTGGTGGGCCTCGGCACGCGGATCGCGGCCTTCGTCTCCGGCGTGCTGCTGCTGGTCTACATCGCCAGCATCGCCTCGGTCTGGGCCCGGGGGATCGCCATCGACTGCGGCTGCTTCGGCGGCGGCGGCGCGGTCTCCGCGTCCAAGACCGAATACCTCCAGGAGATCCTGCGGGACACCGGATTCCTCCTGCTCACGGCCTGGCTGCTGTGGCGCCCGGCCAGCAAGTTGTCGCTCGACAGGTGGCTCGCCGCCGACTGAGCGTCGCCGGCGGTCCCGTCGGCAGACCCCGTCCCCTCGCAGTTGGTAGATATGAGCACAATGAGTCAGAAGAACGGCGAAGGCAAGCGCAGCGCGCGGACCCGAATGCAGGAGGAACGGGCGGCCGAGGAGGCCAAGGCCAAGCGGCTGAGAAAGCTCGGGATCTCCGGCGCGGTGCTGGCGGTGCTGGTGGTCGCCGTGGTCGTGGGCATCCTGGTGATGAACAGCAAGTCGACCTCCTACAACGCCTCGCAGGCCCCGGCCGGGACCATCGGCGCCAACAACCTGGTGGTCCCGGTCGGGGCCACCAACGCCCCGTCGACGCTCACCATCTACGAGGACCCGCGCTGCCCCGCCTGCGGTGACTTCGAGAAGTCCTTCCACACCACGGTCAACCAGCTGCTGGGGGCCGGGAAGGTGCAGATCCACTACCACGTGGTGTCCTTCATCGACCGGCACGACCAGGGCAGCGGCTCCAAGAACGCCGCCAACGCCCTCGGTTGCGCGCAGAACGCCGGCCTGTTCCACCCGTACCACGACGTGCTCTACGCCAACCAGCCGGACGAGACGGTGGACGTCTGGTCCGACAGGTCGGTGCTGATCACGCTGGCGAAGCAGGTCAAGGGGCTGGACACGCCCACCTTCGAGTCCTGCGTCAACAACAACGGCTTCGGCGCCTGGGTGACCGCGGTGGAGACCGACTTCGACAAGTCCGGCTACAACTCCACGCCCACGATCCTGCTGAACGGGACCGTGGCCTACCCCTCCTACAAGGGCACCAGCCTCACCCCGCAGAGCCTGGTGACCCTGGTGGACACGGCGAACAAGGGCAAGCCGCTGGGCACGCTGTCGGCGGCCGACGCCTCCGCGCTGGCCACGCCGAGGCCCGGCGCCAGCTGACCGCGCGTCGTTCCCGAGCGCGACCGGGAGGCCGTACCCCCGGCCCGGGGTACGGCCTCCCGGTCCGTCGCGCCGACTAGCGGTCGCCCAGCAGTCCGTCGGTCCGGGCGGCGGCGACGGCTGCGGTGCGGCTGTCCACGCCCAGCTTGTCGTAGATGTGCACCAGGTGGGTCTTCACCGTGGCCTCGCTGATGAACAGCCGCCGGGAGATCTGCCGGTTCGCCAGGCCCTCGGCCAGCAGCGGCAGGATCTCGCTCTCGCGCGGCGACAGCGCCGGACGCCCGGCCCTGACCCGGCCCAGCAGCCGGGCCGCGACCGGCGGCGCCAGCACCGTCTCGCCGCGCGCGGTGGCCCGGACCGCCGCCGCCAGCTCCTCCGGCGGGGCGTCCTTCAGCAGGTAGCCGGTGGCCCCGGCCTCCACCGCCGCCAGGATGTCGGCGTCGGTGCGGTAGACGGTGAGCACCAGCACCGACGGCGGGTCGGTGCGGGCGGTGATCAGCCGGGTGGCCTCCACCCCGCCCATCCCCGGCTCCATCCGCAGGTCCATCAGCACCACGTCCGGCCGGGGCTGCCCGGCCTGCTGGAACTGGTCCAGCAGCCGGATCGCGGCGGCGCCGTCGGCGGCCTCGCCGACCGGCTCCAGCTCGGGCAGTTCCTCCAGCAGCGCGCGCAGCCCCCGGCGCACCACCGGGTGGTCGTCCACCAGCAGCACCCGGATCACCGGCCGCCCCCCGTTCCGGCGGCGGAGGTGAGCGCGGCCAGCGGCAGCGCGGCGGCGACGGCGGTGCCCTCGCCCGGCGCGGACTCGATCGTCAGCGCCCCGCCCAGCTCGGCGATCCGCTCCCGCATCCCGTGCAGCCCGAAGCGGGCCCGCCCGGCGGTGCTCGCCGCGTCCGGGTCGAAGCCCCGGCCATCGTCGTAGACGTCCAGGGTCACCTGGTCGTCCAGGTAGCACAGGGTGACCGTGGCCCGCCGGGCCCCGGCGTGCCGCTGGACGTTGGCCAGGGCCTCCTGGGTCAGCCGGAGCAGCGCCACCTCGGCCTCCACCGGCAGCGGGTACGCCTCGCCGTCCAGCCGGAACTCCGCGCGTGGCACCGGGCCCAGCGCGGCGGCGACCCGGCGCAGCGCCTCCGGCAGGGTCGCGTCCTCCAGTGGCGGGGGAGTGAGCGCGGCCACGAAGCGGCGGGCCTCGGCCAGGTTGTCGGCGGCGGTCGCGCCCATCTCCCGGATCCGCTCGCGGGCCGCGCCGGAACCGGTCCCCGGCGGCAGCGCGCTCTCGGCGGAGCGGGCCAGCAGCACGATGCTGGACAGGCCCTGGGCGAGGGTGTCGTGGATCTCCCGGGCCAGCCGCTGCCGTTCGGCCAGGCGTCCGGCCTCGCGCTGGCTGTCCGCGAGCCGGTCCCTGGTCCGCACCAGGTCGTCGATCAGCCGCTGCCGGACGGTGCTCTCCCGGTACAGCGCCGCGTAGCCGTAGGCGGTGAGCACCGCGACCACCGCGCCCACGCACGGGCCGACCACCTTCGCCGAGGTCAGCCCGCCGGTGGTGGTCGACTGGGCGGCCACCACCACCGCGGTCAGCGCCGCGACCGCGGGCAGCGACCAGTGCGGCGGCAGCAGGTGCAGGTGGAGCAGGAACAGCGGGAAGGCCACGTAGCCGGCGGCCGGGTTGAGCGCGGCCAGGGCCACCCAGAGCCCGGTCACCAGCGCCAGCCACAGCCACAGCCGGGTCCGGGAGGAGCGGACCGCGGCCAGTCCTCCGGCCGCGTAGGCCAGCCCGAGCAGCACCCCGACCACCAGGTCCGCCGGCTGGGCGCCACCGCTGAGCCCGGCTGCCAGCAGCGCGTAGAACATGGCGTGCAGGGTGAACCGGAGCATCCGCAGCGTCGGCGGATGGTCGGGCGACGGCCCGGGGCCGACGGCGGTGTAGGCGGTGCTGGTCACAACCGCCGAGCCTACGGCGGGGTGTGCCGGAAACACGTGCACTGCGGCATCAACCGTTCGATTGATTCGAGGCAAGCCCTCTCCCCGATGGCGGCGGGTCCGCGGGCCGACAGGGTGGAGCGCGGCCCCGCCCCCCTGTTCGAGGAGACACCCGTGTACGTCGCCCTGCGTGACATCCGCTTCGCCCGTGGGCGGTTCGCCCTGATGGGCGTCGTGGTCACGCTGATCACCACCCTGGTCGTCTTCCTCTACGGCCTGACCGGGGGGCTGGCCGCGGACGCCTCCTCGGCGGTCTCCGGGCTGCCGGTGGACAGCGTCGTCTTCGGCGGACCACCGGGGGCGGCCCCGGAGGTCTCCTTCAGCGACGGCTCCGTCAGTGCCGCCCAGCTGGCGGCCTGGCGGGCGGCGCCGGGCGTGGGCCCGGTCGACCCGCTGGGCATCGCCGTGTCCCGGCTGACCTCGGCCACCGGGGCGGGCGCGGTGAGCGTGCTGGGCACCGCCGCCGCGCTGCTGCCGCCCCTGGTCGCCGGTACCGCCCCGGCGGACGGCCAGGTCGCGGTCGGCCGGAGCACCGCCGCCGCCGACCGGATCACCCCCGGCAGCACGGTCACCGTCGGCGCCCGGACGCTGCTGGTCTCCGGCATCACCGCCGACCGCTCCTACGCGCACGCGGCCAGCGTCTGGACCACCGAGAGCACCTGGGAGCAGGTCACCGGCGCGCGGCAGCCCAGCGCGCTGGCGGTCGACCCGGGCAGCGCGGCGGTCGCGGCCCTGGACCGGGCGGCGGGCACCCGGACCGTGCCGCGCTCCGCCGCCCTCGCCGGGATCGACGGCTACTCGGCGGAGCAGGGCAGCCTGCGGCTGATCCAGGCCTTCCTGTTCGCGGTCAGCGCCCTGGTCGTCGGTGCCTTCTTCACCGTCTGGACGGTCCAGCGGCGCGGCGACATCGCCGTGCTCAAGGCGCTCGGCGCGTCCAGCGGCTACCTGGTCAGGGACGCCCTCGGGCAGGCGCTGCTGCTGTTGCTGCTCGGGACGCTGGCCGGGGCCGCGCTCGGGGTCGGCGGCGGGGCGCTGGCCGGGGACGGCGGCAGCGGGCCGCCGTTCGCGCTCAGCGCCGCCACCGTGGCGGTGCCGGTGCTGGCGATGGTCCTGCTGGGCCTGGCCGGGGCGGCGCTCGCCGTCCGCCGGATCACCTCCGTCGACCCGCTGACCGCGCTGGGAGCCAACCGATGAACACCGCCCCCGCCCCCGCCCTGGCCCTGCGCGAGGTGCTGCTGACCTTCCCCGACGGCGACCGCAGGCTCACCGTGCTGGACCGGGTCTCGCTGACGGTCGCCCCCGGCGAGTTCGCCGCCGTGCTCGGGCCCTCCGGCTCCGGCAAGTCCAGCCTGCTGGCGGTGGCGGCGACGCTGCTGCGGCCGGACTCCGGCCAGGTCCTGGTCGGCGGCCAGGACACCGGGGCGCTGTCCGCGAAGCGGCGCACCGCGCTGCGGCGCGGCCGGATCGGGATCGTCTTCCAGCAGCCCAACCTGCTGGCCTCGCTCACCGCGCTGGAACAGCTGCTGGTGGTCGCCCACCTGGCCGGTACCGCCCCGGCGGCGGCGCGGGACCGGGCGGTCGGACTGCTGGACTCGGTCGGGCTGTCCGGCGCCAAGCAGCGGCGGCGTCCGCACCAGCTCTCCGGTGGCGAGCGGCAGCGCGTCAACATCGCCAGGGCGCTCTACCCCCGGCCGTCGGTCCTGCTGGTGGACGAGCCGACCTCGGCGCTGGACCACGAGCGCGGGGCGCGGGTGATGGCGCTGCTCGCGGAGGTCACCCGGGAGCACGGCACGGCCACCGTCGCGGTCACCCACGACCGGGGGCTGCTGGACCGGGCCGACCGGGTGCTGGAGATGGCGGACGGACGGCTCCGCTGATCCTCAGGACCCTCTGCGTCCGCTTTCAGGTAAGGGCCGTACTCTCATCCAGGTGAACAAGGTAAGAGTCGGTCACAGCGCCGTGGCCCCGCCCGGGGCGCCGTCCTCCGCCGCTCCGCGGGCCTCGGCTGAGAGCCCGGGTCAGAGTCCGGGTAAGGCCGCTGGTAAGGGCCCCGGCCCGGTTCCCGGGGCCGCGCCCGGGGCCGCGGCGCGGTTGGGCTGGCTGGACGCGCTGCGCGGGTTCGCCGCCCTGGCGGTGGTGTTCCAGCACACCGGCCCGTACCTGCTGCCCGGTGTCTACCGGCCCAGCCACCAGCAGCTGGACGCCGGGATCTTCGGTGTCTTCCTGTTCTTCCTGATCAGCGGCTACATCGTGCCCGCCTCGCTGGAGCGCCGGGGCGACCTGCGGGCGTTCTGGACCGGCCGGGTGTTCCGGATCTACCCGCTGTACCTGGTGGTCTTCCTGCTGGCGCTGCTGTCGCTGCCGCGCGCGTACGCGGGGGTCGGCGCCGGGGTGTTCCAGCACCCGTGGCTGTCCGCCGCCGCCGACGGCGTGCTGCTGCAGGACCTGCTCGGGGTGCAGAACGGGCTCGCCGTCTCCTGGACCCTCTGCTACGAGATGGTCTTCTACTACCTGGTCTCGGCGCTGTTCCTGCTGCGGCTGCACCGGCGCAGCGTGCCGATCGCGGTCGTCTTCGCGGCGACCGCGCTGCTGCTCGGCGGGGTGCTGCCGACCGCGTACCTGGTGCGCGGTCCGGGCGAGCAGGCCTGGCTGGTGGGGACGGTGCTGGTGGTCGTGGTCGCGGCCACGGGGGCGATCCTGGGCGGCCGGACGGTGGCGTTGCGGGTCGGGGTGGCGGTGCTGGGGCTGCTCGGGCTGCTGCTGCTGGTGTTCAACAGCCGCTCGGCGGTGTTCGAGAGCATGATGATCCTGGCCACCATGTTCACCGGGACGGTGATCCAGCGGGCCGAGAGCGGGCAGATCAACCGCTGGTACGCGGCGGCCTGCTGCGCCTTCGTCTTCCTGGCCGGGCTGGCCAGCGGCCTGCGTTTCGCCGGGCAGTCACTGAACCGGGTGTGGACCACCTCCGCGGACAGCTGGTGCACCGCCTTCGTGGCGGCCTGGCTGGTCTTCGGACTGGGGATGCTGCTGCTGCGCGGACGCCGGGTGCCGCGCGCGCTGTGCCGGCTCGGCACCCTCAGCTACGCCCTGTACCTGCTGCACGTCCCGCTGCTCAGCGTCGCCATCTGGATCCTGAACGACACCCACTACAGCCCGGCCCGCCATCCGGTGCAGGAGCTGCTGTGCGAGGCCGCGTTCCTGGCGGTGGCGCTGCTGCTGGCGGAGGCGCTGCACCGGCTGGTCGAGCTGCCCGGGCAGCGGCTCGGCCGCGGGCTGCTGCGGCGGTCCGAGGCGCGGGCGGCGCGACGCGCGTCCAGGGCGGTCACGGGGTAGGAAGGGAAGCCTGACCTTGCAGGTCAGAGCGCTGGTTAGGCAGTACTGCCTTGCTGGCGCGGCCCGAGCGAAGCCGTTAACTTCGGATCTGTGACCACGACTACGCCCGCTCCCGCCCCGACCGCCGACTCGATAGCCGCCACCGCCGAGGCGTACGCGCACACCCACCGCGACGTCAGCGGCGGCTGGCTGCGTCCGGCGGTGTTCGGCGCGATGGACGGGCTGGTGTCCAACTTCGCCCTGATGGCCGGGGTCGTCGGCGGGAACGCGGGGCACAGCGCGGTGGTGCTGACGGGGCTGGCCGGGCTGTTCGCCGGGGCCTGCTCGATGGCGGCGGGGGAGTACACCTCGGTCGCCTCGCAGCGCGAGGTGGTGCAGGCCGAGCTGGAGATCGAGCGGCTGGAGCTGCGGCGCCACCCCAACGAGGAACTGGCCGAGCTGGCGCAGCTGTACGTCGAGCGCGGCGTGGAGCCCAAGCTGGCGTTCGAGGTGGCGCAGCAGCTGACCGCCGACCCGGACCGCGCGCTGGAGGTCCACGCCCGCGAGGAACTCGGCATCGACCCGGAGGACCTGCCCTCGCCGCTGGTCGCCGCCGGTGCCTCGTTCGCGGCCTTCGCCCTGGGCGCGCTGCTGCCGCTGCTGCCGTACCTGCTGGGCGCGACCAGCCTGCTGCCCGCGCTGGGCCTGGCGCTGGTCGGACTGTTCGGCTGCGGCGCGGTGGTCAGCCGGGTGACGGCGCGCAGCTGGTGGTTCAGCGGGCTGCGGCAGTTGCTGCTGGGCAGCGCGGCGGCCGGAGTGACCTTCCTGCTGGGACAGCTGATCGGCGCCCACGTCGGCTGAGCCGCGACGCCCCCCGCCCGCCGCCGGTTGCGTTGCGTGGTGTTACTCACACCGTGCGAATGCGTAAACCCACTGTTTCGGCGGCGGGTCGTTCGGGCACACTTGCGACAACACCACGGGCGCTCGACACACTCGGGTCCCCACGTTTCGAGACTGCCGAGCATGGCCGTAAACCGGGCCTGACCTGCTGGCTAAGTCCACATGATGGACTCCGGAATCCACTTTGTGGAATGCCGGGCATCATGTAACCTGCACGACACCGCAGAGGGCCAGCGTCGTCCCGGATGCGCATGTGAATTGTGACCATGCCGAACACGACGACACGACGGGAGAGCCGATGCTGTCTGCGTCCCCGCGCTCTGCTCATCAGAACGACAGGGCCCCCCGCCCCTACCAGGCCCTTGCTGACGGGCGTCCCGCGCCGCAGGGCCTGTACGACTCCGGCAACGAACACGACGCCTGCGGTGTCGGCTTCGTCGCGACGCTCACCGGCAAGGCCGAGCACCGCATCGTCGAGCAGGCACTCACCGTCCTGCGCAACCTGGAGCACCGCGGCGCGACCGGCGCGGAGCCCGACTCCGGCGACGGCGCGGGCATCCTCACCCAGATCCCGGACGCCTTCCTGCGGACCAAGGTCGACTTCGAGCTGCCCGCCGTGGGCGCCTACGCCGTCGGCATCGCCTTCCTCCCGGACGACGACGCGGCCGACGCCGCCGCGGTCGCCGCGATCAGCGCCATCGCCGCCGAGGAGGGCCTCACCGTCCTCGGCTGGCGCGACGTGCCGGTCGCCCCGGAACTGCTCGGCGACACCGCCCGCTCGGTGATGCCGCGCTTCCGTCAGCTCTTCGTCAGCGACGCCGCCGGGCAGCGCACCGGCCTGGAGCTGGACCGGATCACCTTCGTGCTGCGCAAGCGCTCCGAGCGCGAGGGCGGCGTGTACTTCCCCTCGCTCTCCGCGCGCACCCTGGTCTACAAGGGCATGCTCACCACCGGGCAGCTGGAGCCCTTCTTCCCGGACCTGTCCGACCGCAGCTACACCACCGCGATCGGCCTGGTGCACTCCCGCTTCTCCACCAACACGTTCCCCAGCTGGCCGCTGGCACACCCGTACCGCTTCATCGCGCACAACGGTGAGATCAACACGGTCAAGGGCAACCGCAACTGGATGACCGCGCGCGAGTCGCAGCTGGCCACCGACGCGATCCCGGCCAACAGCAAGGGCGAGGGCCTGGACCGGATCTTCCCGATCTGCACCCCGGAGCACTCCGACACCGCGTCCTTCGACGAGGTGCTCGAACTGCTGCACCTCGGCGGCCGCAGCCTGCCGCACGCGGTGCTGATGATGATCCCGGAGGCGTGGGAGAACCACACCACCATGGACCCGGCCCGCCGCGCCTTCTACCAGTTCCACGCGAACCTGATGGAGCCCTGGGACGGCCCGGCCTGCGTCACCTTCTCCGACGGCACCCAGATCGGCGCCGTGCTCGACCGCAACGGCCTGCGCCCGGCCCGCTACTGGATCACCCAGGACGGCCTGGTCGTGCTCGCCTCCGAGGTCGGCGTGCTCGACATCCCGCAGGACCAGGTGCTGCGCAAGGGCCGGCTCCAGCCCGGACGGATGTTCCTGGTGGACACCGCCGAGGGCCGGATCGTCGAGGACGAGGAGATCAAGTCCGCCCTCGCCGCCGAGCACCCGTACCAGGAGTGGCTGCACGCCGGTTCGATCACCCTGGACGCGCTGCCCGGCCGCGAGCACATCGCGCACACCCACGCCTCGGTGACCCGCCGTCAGCAGACCTTCGGCTACACCGAGGAGGAGCTGCGGCTGATCCTCGCGCCGATGGCCAGGACCGGTGGCGAGCCGCTGGGCTCGATGGGCACCGACTCGCCCATCGCCGCGCTCTCGGACAAGCCCCGGCTGCTGTTCGACTACTTCACCCAGCTCTTCGCGCAGGTCACCAACCCCCGCTGGACGCCATCCGCGAGGAGCTGATCACCTCGCTGTCCAGCAACCTCGGCCCCGAGGGCAACCTGCTGCACGCCGAGGCGGCCTCCTGTCGCTCGGTCACCGTCCCGTTCCCGGTGATAGACAACGACGAGCTGGCCAAGCTGGTCCACATCAACCAGGACGGCGACCTGCCCGGGCTGAAGGCGGTCACCCTCTCCGGCCTGTACAAGGTCTCCAACGGCGGCGCGGCGCTGGCCGCCCGGCTGACGGAGATCGCCGACGAGGCCGACGCCGCGATCGCCGACGGCGCCCGGATCATCGTGCTGTCCGACCGGCACTCCGACGCCGAGCACGCGCCGATCCCCTCGCTGCTGCTCACCGCCGCCGTGCACCACCACCTGATCCGCACCAAGCAGCGCACCCACGTCGGCCTGATCGTCGAGGCCGGGGACGTCCGCGAGGTGCACCACGTGGCGCTGCTGGTCGGCTTCGGCGCGGGCGCGGTCAACCCGTACCTGGCCATGGAGTCGGTCGAGGACCTGGTCGCGCAGGACACCTTCATCCAGGGCGTCGAGCCGGAGAAGGCGATCCGCAACCTGATCTACGCGCTCGGCAAGGGCGTGCTCAAGGTGATGTCCAAGATGGGCATCTCCACCGTCGCCTCCTACCGGGGCGCGCAGGTCTTCGAGGCCATCGGGCTCTCGCAGGAGCTGGTGGACAGCTACTTCACCGGCACCGCCACCAAGCTCGGCGGGGTCAGCCTGGACCAGATCGCCCAGGAGACCGCCGCCCGCCACGCCCAGGCCTACCCGGTCTCCGGGATCTCCCCGGCGCACCGGCGGCTGGAGATCGGCGGCGAGTACCAGTGGCGCCGCGAGGGCGAGCCGCACCTGTTCGACCCGGACACGGTGTTCCGGCTCCAGCACTCCACCCGGACCCGCCGCTACGACATCTTCAAGCAGTACACTGCGCGGGTGAACGAGCAGTCCGAGCGGCTGATGACGCTGCGCGGGCTGTTCCAGTTCGCCGAGGGCCGGACCCCGATCCCGATCGACGAGGTCGAGCCGGTCAGCGAGATCGTCAAGCGCTTCTCCACCGGCGCCATGTCCTACGGCTCCATCTCGATGGAGGCCCACGAGACGCTGGCCATCGCGATGAACCGGCTCGGCGGCAAGTCGAACACCGGTGAGGGCGGCGAGGACCCGGAGCGGCTGCACGACCCGGAGCGCCGCTCCGCGATCAAGCAGGTCGCCTCCGGCCGCTTCGGCGTCACCAGCGAGTACCTGGTCAACGCGGACGACATCCAGATCAAGATGGCGCAGGGCGCCAAGCCCGGCGAGGGCGGCCAGCTGCCCGGCCACAAGGTGTACCCCTGGGTCGCCCGGACCCGGCACAGCACCCCCGGCGTCGGCCTGATCTCGCCGCCGCCGCACCACGACATCTACTCCATCGAGGACCTCGCCCAGCTCATCCACGACCTGAAGAACGCCAACCCGGCCGCCCGCATCCACGTGAAGCTGGTCTCCGAGGTCGGCGTGGGCACGGTCGCGGCGGGCGTCAGCAAGGCCCACGCCGACGTGGTGCTGGTCTCCGGCCACGACGGCGGCACCGGCGCCTCGCCGCTGACCAGCCTCAAGCACGCCGGTGGCCCCTGGGAGCTCGGCCTGGCCGAGACCCAGCAGACGCTGCTGCTCAACGGCCTGCGGGACCGGATCGTGGTGCAGACCGACGGCCAGCTGAAGACCGGCCGGGACGTCGTCATCGCGGCGCTGCTCGGCGCCGAGGAGTTCGGCTTCGCCACCGCGCCGCTGGTGGTCTCCGGCTGCGTGATGATGCGGGTCTGCCACCTGGACACCTGCCCGGTCGGCGTGGCCACGCAGAACCCGGTGCTGCGCGAACGCTTCAACGGCAAGCCGGAGTTCGTGGTCAACTTCTTCGAGTTCATCGCCGAGGAGGTCCGCGAGATCCTGGCCGAGCTCGGCTTCCGCACCATCGAGGAGGCCGTCGGCCACGCCGAGCTGATCGACGCCACCAAGGCGGTGCAGCACTGGAAGGCCGACGGCCTGGACATCTCCCCGCTGCTGTACGTCCCGGAGCTGCCCGAGGGCGCCTCGCTGCACCGGACGGTCAGCCAGGACCACGGCCTCGACAAGGCCCTGGACAACCAGCTGATCGGGCTCAGCCAGGAGGCCCTGGAGCACGGCGAGGCGGTGCGGATCCAGCTGCCGATCCGCAACGTCAACCGGACCGTCGGCACCATGCTGGGCCACGAGGTCACCAAGCGCTACAAGGGAGCGGGTCTGCCCGAGGGCACCATCGACGTGACCTTCACCGGCTCCGCCGGGCAGTCCTTCGGTGCCTTCGTGCCGAGCGGTGTCACCCTGCGGCTGGAGGGCGACGCCAACGACTACGTCGGCAAGGGCCTGTCCGGCGGCGTGCTGGTGGTCCGTCCCTCCCGGGACGCCGCCGCCATCGGCGCCGACGCGCAGAGCCACGTGATCGCCGGCAACACCATCGGCTACGGCGCCACCTCGGGCCGGATCCACCTGCGGGGCAAGGCCGGTGAACGGTTCGCCGTCCGCAACTCCGGGGCCACCCTGGTCGTCGAGGGCGTGGGCGACCACGGCCTGGAGTACATGACCGGCGGCCGGGTGGTCATCCTCGGCGCCACCGGACGCAACCTGGCGGCCGGTATGTCGGGCGGTATCGCCTACGTGCTCGACCTGCGCCCGAACAACGTCAACACCGGCATGGTGGGCATCGAGGCCCCCGACGCGTCGGACCGCGAGTGGCTGCGGGAGACCGTCCAGCAGCACTACGAGGAGACCGGCTCCACCGTGGCCGCCGAACTCCTCGCCGACTGGGGCAGCGGGCTCTCCCGCTTCTCCAAGATCATGCCGCGTGACTACAAGGCCGTGCTCGCCGCCAAGGACGCCGCCGAGCGAGACGGACTCTCCGAGTCCGCCACCACCGCGAAGATGATGGAGGCCGCCAACCATGGCTGACCCCAAGGGCTTCCTGACGACGCCCAAGCAGCTCGCCGAGCGCCGACCCGTCGATGTCCGGATCAAGGACTGGAACGAGGTCTACGTCGAACGCAGCCTCCTGCCCATCATCACCAAGCAGGCCGGACGCTGCATGGACTGCGGCATCCCGTTCTGCCACAACGGCTGTCCGCTCGGGAACCTCATCCCCGAGTGGAACGACCTCGCCTACCGGGAGGACTGGAGCGGCGCCATCGAGCGGCTGCACGCGACCAACAACTTCCCGGAGTTCACCGGGCGGCTGTGCCCCGCGCCGTGTGAGTCCGCCTGCGTCCTGGGCATCAACCAGGACCCGGTGACCATCAAGAACGTCGAGGTCACCGTCATCGACAAGGCCTGGGACAACGGCGGCGTCGCCCCGCAGCCGCCGGAGCGGCTCTCCGGCAAGACCGTGGCCGTGGTCGGCTCCGGACCGGCCGGCCTGGCCGCCGCCCAGCAGCTCACCCGGGCCGGGCACACGGTGGTGGTGTACGAGCGCGCCGACCGCATCGGCGGCCTGCTGCGCTACGGCATCCCCGAGTTCAAGATGGAGAAGCGGCACGTCAACCGGCGGGTCGAGCAGATGCGCGCCGAGGGCACCCGGTTCCGTACCGGGGTCGAGGCGGGCGTCGACATCTCCGGCCGCCAGCTGCGGGACCGCTTCGACGCGGTGGTGATCGCCGCCGGCGCCACCACCGCCCGTGACCTGCCGGTGCCCGGGCGCGAGCTCAAGGGCATCCACCAGGCGATGGAGTACCTGCCGCTGTCCAACAAGGTGCAGGAGGGCGACTACGTCGAGTCGCCGATCAGCGCCGCCGGGAAGCACGTCATCGTCATCGGCGGCGGCGACACCGGCGCGGACTGCCTGGGCACCGCGCTGCGGCAGGGCGCGGCCTCGGTCACCCAGCTGGAGATCATGCCCCGGCCGAGCGAGGAGCGCCCGGCGCACCAGCCCTGGCCGAGCATGCCGATGACCTACAAGGTCACCTCGGCTCACGAGGAGGCCACCTACCTCCTGGAGACGAAGAACGGTCGCCAGGTGGCAGAGGGACCCTCCTCGCCGGAGGCGGGCAAGGAGGGACGCGTCTACGCGGTCAACACCACCCACTTCACCGGCGACGAGGACGGCAACGTCCAGGAACTGCACCTGGTCGAGGTCGAGTTCAAGGACGGACGGTTCGTGCCGCAGCCCGGCACCGAGCGCGCCATCCCGGCCCAGCTGGTCACCCTGGCCATGGGCTTCACCGGCACCGACACCAGGAACGGCCTGGTCGAGCAGCTGGGCGTGGACCTCGACGCCCGGGGCAACGTCGCCCGCGACGACCGGTTCACCACCAACGTCGACGGCGTCTTCGTGGCCGGTGACGCCGGCCGCGGCCAGTCGCTGATCGTCTGGGCCATCGCCGAGGGCCGTTCCGCCGCGAAGGCGGTCGACAGCTACCTCTCCGGTCGCGCGTCGACGCTGCCCGCCCCGATCCGCCCGACGGACCGCCCGCTCACCGTGTGACACCAGCTGTGGCACAGTAGAGCCCGTGGCCCGAAGGGCTGCATGAACCGCGTCCCCGCCAGCGCCGCCGGATCGCACGCGGAGAACAACAGGCACCTGCCTCTCGTCCCCGACCAAGGTGAGAGGCAGGTGCTGCTTCGTCTGCGGCCGTTCAGGCCAGCAGCGAGCGGCCCAGCCAGTCCTGCGCCCCCCGCACACCGGGCAGCACGAAGAAGTAGCCGCCGCCGTACGGCGAGATGTAGTCCACCAGCGGCTCGCCCGCCAACCGCTGCTGCACCGCGATGAACTGGCGGTCCAGGTCCTGCTGGAAGGCGCAGAACACCAGGCCCATGTTCAGGTTGCCGTTGCTGTCGGTGCCCAGGTCGTAGTTGTAGCCCCGGCGCAGCATCCGCAGCCCGTCCGTGCCCGGGGTACGCGGGTTGGCCAGCCGCATGTGGCTGTCCAGCGGGATCATGTCGCCGGTCGGGTCGGCCGAGTACTTCGGCGGATCCAGCTCCGACTGGCCGTCCAGCGGCGCCCCCGAGGCCTTCTGCCGACCGAACATCCGCTCCTGCTCGTTGAGCGACACCCGGTCCCAGAACTCCACCAGCATCCGGATCACCCGCACCGCCAGGTACGAGCCGTCCACCGCCCAGGCCGGTTCGCCCAGGCCCGGCACCACCCAGACCACCTGGTCCATGGTGCGGGTGTCGCCGGTGTCCGGGTTGGCCGTGCCGTCCCGGAAGCCCAGCAGGTTGCGCGGGGTGCCGGTCGGGCGCGGCGGCGAGGCGAAGCCGTCGATCCGCCAGCGCACCTGCATCGCGCCCCGGGTGTGCATCGCCAGGTCCCGCAGCGCGTGCGCGACCGTGTCCGCGTTGTTCGCGCCGATCTGCAGCATCAGGTCGCCCTGGCACCAGGCCGGGTCCAGGTCGTCGTCCGGGAACGAGGTCATCGTCCGCAGCCGCAGCGGCCTGCGCGCGGCCAGGCCGAAGCGCTCGTCGAACAGCGAGGAGCCGACCGCCAGCGTCGCGGTCAGGCCGTCGGCCGGGACCACCGGGCCGAGCACCCCCGAGTCGGACGGCGGCGCGCTGATGCCCAGCGGCTCCGGCACCCCGCCCGCGGTCAGGAACCTGAGCCGGGCGGTGACCGTCCGCAGCAGCTGCGTCAGCCCGGCCCGGTCGGCGGCGGTCACGTCGAAGGCGACGAAGGCCGCGCAGCGCTGCTTGGGCGTGAGCACCCCCGACTGGTGCGCCCCCTCGAACGGGTAACTGCCCGGGTCGGCGGCGGTGCCGTCGGTCGCCGTGGCCGGGGCGGCCGAGCCGGCCACGGCGGCCGCGGTCGCGCCGACCGCGCCCGCCGCCAGCGCGCCGCGCAGCACCGACCGCCGGTCCACCCGACCGCCGGTCCGCTGCTCCGCCCGCTGCTCCGGGCCGCCCGCCCGCTCCACGCCGCTCACGAGGTCCTCCGCACGTCGCACACCGCCGCGATCGGCGCCAGGTCGTCCACCAGTTGGCCGAAGTCCGCGTTCAGCTGCTCCCGCTCGGTGAGCGTCAGCGAGGCCGGCGGCACGTCGCCGAGCTTCGCCAGCTCGGCCTGGGCCGCCGCCATGTCCGCGTCGATCTGCGGCAGCGTGGTCATCCGGGTGGCCAGCAGCGGGCGCAGCAGGGTCAGTGCCTCCGCCGTGCCCTGCAGGTTCGCCCGCGCGGTCGCCAGGTTGGAACCGCTGCCGTAGTCGGTCCGCCCGGTCAGTTCGAACTGGATGGTGTTCTCCACGATCTCGTGCGCCCGCAGACCCAGCAGCAGCGGGTCCATCTGGGCGGTCTTCCACTGGGTCTGCAGGCTCCGCACGTCCTGGCTGAGGGTGTCCGCGACCGGCTTCAGCCCGGCCGCCGACTGGCCGTGCCACAGGCCGTACTCCAGCCGGTGGAAGCCGGTGAAGCCGGGGTCGGTCAGGCCGTCGGGCAGGCCCTTGGTGGTGCCGTTGATGCTGTCGTCGAGGTCCCCGAAGGTCCCGTAGGCCGCGCCCAGGCGCTCGTAGTCCAGGTGCGCGGGCAGCCAGGCGGTGCGGGCCGCGGCCAGGTCGCCCCGGTCGACGGCCGCTTGCAGCGTCGCCGTGTCCCGTACCAGGCCCGGGAGTTGGGCGGCCACCCACTTCTGGTACAGCAGCGTCGGCGGGATCAGGTCCTGCTGGGTCACCGGCGCCACGGCCGGGGATCCGGCGCCGCTGCCGGTGACCCGCACCACCGGGCCCTTCACCGCGCTGTCGTCCTGCGGCAGGCACTGGAAGTCGTAGCTCCCGGCCGCCAACCGGACCACCATCGGCCGGGTGGTGCCCGGGGCGAGGCTCTCCACCTCGCCGACCACCGCACCGGCCGCCGTCTCCAGGTAGGCGTCGGCGGCCGCCGGACCGGTGCCGGTCAGGTCGAACACCTGGAGGCCGGTGTGCGGCGCGGTCCAACCGGCGCCGCAGGCACCGGTGCCGATCCGGACCGTGGTGTGCGGCAGCCCGGTGTAGTCGTCCAGCGGGGCGGCGGCCGGCTTCGCCGGATGCGCCCCCTGGGCGTACGCCACCGCACCGGCGCTGAGGGCGGCCACCGCCATGGCGGCCCCGGCGAGCACCCACGGCCGCCGTCCGCGCCGTCGCTCTCCGGGCTCCTCGGTCTCGCTCACGCCCCACCCCACTCGCTGTCGGTCCGGTCCGGGACCGATGTTAGGCAACCCTCACCTGCGCAGGAACCCGAGGGCCGGGTCAACTCCCCGTGTTCCAAGGGAGTTCATCTGTTCGCTGCTTGGTGAACGAGCCGCGGAAGTTCAACAAGCCTTCGCCTCCCGTACATCTGCGGTCCCTGGAGTGCCTCGTCACTACCCACCGGTAAGACCTACGCTCGGAGTCATGCGCCGAGCAAAAATCGTCTGTACGCTAGGCCCCGCCACCGATTCGTACGACCAGATCAAA
Organism: Streptacidiphilus sp. P02-A3a; assembly: GCF_014084105.1. Taxonomy (GTDB): domain Bacteria; phylum Actinomycetota; class Actinomycetes; order Streptomycetales; family Streptomycetaceae; genus Streptacidiphilus. The sequence goes on from NZ_CP048289.1 coordinate 2,361,970, forward strand.
GCACTGGTCGACGCCGGTATGGACGTGGCCCGCCTGAACCTCAGCCACGGCTCCCACGCCGAGCACGAGGAACGCTATCGCCGGGTCCGCAAGGCCGCCGACGAGACCGGCCGCAGCGTCGGCATCCTCGTCGACCTGCAGGGCCCCAAGATCCGCCTGGAGACCTTCGCCGAGGGACCGGTACTCCTGGAGCGCGGCGACGAGTTCGCCATCACCACCGCCGACGTCCCCGGCGACCGCCACGTCTGCGGCACCACCTACAAGGGGCTGTGCGGCGACGTCACCCCCGGTGAGCGGATCCTGGTCGACGACGGGAAGGTCGCGCTCCAGGTCGTCTCGGTCGAGGGCGACCGGGTCAACTGCACCGTGGTCGAGGGCGGAATGGTCTCCGACCACAAGGGCCTCAACCTCCCCGGCGTGGCCGTCAGTGTCCCCGCGCTCAGCGACAAGGACGTCGCCGACCTGCTGTGGGGGCTTCGCATCGGAGCCGACATGATCGCGCTCTCGTTCGTCCGCAGTGCCGACGACATCAAGGACGTCCACCGGATCATGAGCCGGGAGGGACGTTTCGTCCCGGTCATCGCCAAGGTCGAGAAGCCGCAGGCGGTGGCGAACCTGGTCGGGATCGTGGACGCCTTCGACGGGGTCATGGTCGCCCGCGGCGACCTCGGCGTCGAGGTGCCGCTGGAGCAGGTGCCGCTGGTGCAGAAGCGCGCCATCAAGCTCTGCCGCCGCAACGCCAAGCCGGTGATCGTGGCCACCCAGATGCTGGACTCCATGATCAGCGCCTCCCGGCCGACCCGGGCCGAGGCCTCCGACGTCGCCAACGCCGTGCTGGACGGCGCGGACGCGGTGATGCTCTCCGGCGAGACCAGCGTCGGCAAGTACCCGGTGGAGACGGTGAAGACCATGGCCCGCATCGTCTGCGCGGCCGAGGAGGACATCATCGAGGCGGGCCTGCCGCCGCTGACCGAGAGCAACAAGCCGCGTACCCAGGGCGGCGCGGTGGCCCGGGCCGCCGCCGAGATCGGCGACTTCCTGGACGCCAAGTACCTGGTGGCCTTCACCCAGTCCGGTGACACCGCCCGGCGGCTGTCCCGCTACCGCTCGCCGATCCCGGTGCTGGCCTTCACCTACGAACCGGCCGTGCGCAGCCAGTTGTCGCTGAGCTGGGGCGTGGAGACGTTCATGGGACCGCTGGTCGCCACCACCGACGAGATGATCGCCCAGGTCGACGCCGCGCTGCTGGACCTGGGCCGCTGCGAGCCCGGGGACCGGGTCGTGATCACGGCCGGTTCCCCGCCCGGGCGCGACGGCTCGACCAACCTGGTCCGGGTGCACCACGTGGGCGAGGACGACTCACACGCCCCCGCGGCCGGTTGACCACCGCACGGAGCCGCACCACAGCACTGGGCCCGACCGGCAGGCACGCCGGTCGGGCCCAGTGCTGTCAGCGGCGGTGCGGGTCAGTGCGCGGCGGCCTCGTCCACGACCTCGACCTTGGCGATGTTCTCCTCGATCTCGGCGCTGCTCAGGCCGGTGTACACGGCCCAGTAGTAGATGGCGAGCGAGAACGCCGCGATGATCACGATGTCCCACCAGAGCGGGATGTTGTTGGCGATGGAGCAGCCCGCGTTCTCGCAGAAGCCGCCCTGCCAGGAGATGACGCCCATGCCGATCAGGTAGACCGGCAGCCACTGGGCGGCCCGCCAGTTCATCGTGGGCGCGTTCGGCTTGCCCTTGGCGTTGGCGTACCAGGAGTAGGAGCCGAGCAGCAGGTAGCCCAGGATGATCGAGGCGCCGAGCCGCCACACGGTGTCCCAGCCGGCCCAGTAGATGATCAGGCTGGCGATGACGAAGGACAGCGGGGCGATGACCTGGCCGCCGGGCAGCCGGTACGGGCGCTCACGGTTGGGCAGTTGCTTGCGCAGCACGCCGTAGGAGAGCGGAGCGCCGGCGTACATCAGCACGCTGGCGTCGGTGATGAAGCTGACCAGCGACTGCCAGCTGGGGAACGGCAGGAAGCAGATCACGCCGGTGATGAAGGAGATGATCAGGCCGAACCACGGCACGCTGCGCTTGTCGGTCCGCTCGAACACCTCGGGGGCGTAGCCGTTGCGGCTCAGGCCGTAGGAGATGCGTGAGGTCGAGGTGACGTAGATCAGGCCGGTGCCACCGGGGGAGATGACCGCGTCGATGTAGAGGATCGCGGCCAGCCAGCCGAGGCCGACCAGGGTGGCCAGACCCGCGAACGGGCCGGAGATGTTGGCGTAGGCGAGCTTCGCCCAGCCGTGGCCGAAGGTCGTGCCCGGCAGCGCGCCGATGAACACGACCTGGAGCGCGATGTAGATGACCGCGCCGATGGCGACCGAGCCGAGGACGGCGCGCGGGATGTCGCGCTTCGGGTTGGAGCTCTCACCGGCGATCTGGATGGCCTGCTCGAAGCCGAGCAGCGCGAAGATGATGCCGCTGGTGCTGATCGCCGCCAGGACGCCCTTGGCACCGAACGGCGCGAAGCCCTGCGAGGTGAAGTTGCCGCCGTGGAAGTGGGTGATCGCCAGCACGAAGATCGTGAACAGCGGAATGGCGATCTTCCACCAGGTCGCCGCGCTGTTGGTGTGCGCCAGCACGCGTATACCAAGGAAGTTGATCGCGACGAAGACCGCCATCAGCAGGGTCGCGACGCCGACACCGGCGGCCGTCAGCGTGCCGTTGCTGGGGTGTTCGAGAACATGGGCCCAGCTGTAGTGCTGGCCGTAGTTGATCATCGCCTCGACTTCGATGGGCGCCACCGAGGCCGCCTGCAGCCAGGAGAACCAGCCGAAGGACATCCCGGCCAGACCGCCGAAGGCGTAATGCGGGTACCGGGTGGTGCCACCGGCCACCGGGAACATGCCGCCGAGTTCGGCGTGCACCAGAGCCAGCAGGATGATCGCGATCGCGCCGATCACCCAGGAGATGATCGCCGCCGGACCGGCGGCCATCACCGCGCTCTTCGCGCCCAGGAGCCAGCCGGAGCCGATGATCGAACCTACGGAAGCCCAGGTCAGACCGATGATTCCGACCTGGCGTCGAAGAGCGCGGTTGGGCGCGGTTGGTGGGGACAACTGGTCTGCGGTAGCCATGGGGAAGTGGACCTCTCGAATGTGGGGACAACAGGAGGTTGAGAGTTGCCCCAGGTTAGGGGCAGTTAGTCCTCATGCATAGATGTAGATGCTGAATGGATGCGTACTCGGCGGGGTTTTTCACTCCCGTAACACGGCCAAATCCGGGCTCGGCGACCGGAGCTGGGGCCGGGATCATCTCTCCTGCTCCGAGGGCGGTTGACGCACACTACCGGTGTCCTGATCGTGCCCATTCCGTGACTTGAGGAATTCTTGAGCTTTCGATTCCCAGGGAAAGGCTATTGACGTGCGGACATTCCCGGGGCTAATGCGTGCGGAGCGCCGGGGCGGGCGTTTTCGGGCATGTCCGCACGTACCGGGGTGGCACCACGCGCACAGCACGGAGCCCGGCCCGCGGTCCTGCCGCCGGCCGGGCTCCGAACCGCTGGGGTGCGGTGCTGTCAGTGGCCGCCCTCGTCGACCACCTCGACGTCGGCGATGTTCCGCTCGATGGCCTCGGTCCGCAGTCCGACGGCCAGCGCCCAGTAGTAGATGACGAGCGCGAACACCGCGATGACGACGATGTCCCACCACAGCGGCAGGTTGCCCTGGGCGCCGCAGCCCGTCTTGTTGCAGAAGCTGCCCTGCCAGGAGATGACGCCCATGCCGGTCAGGTAGACCGGCAGCCACTGGGCCGGACGCCAGTCCAGGTCCGGGGCGTTGGACTGGCCCCTGGACCGGGCGTACCAGGCGTAGGAGCCGAGCAGCAGGTAGCCGATGACGATGGCGGCGCCGAGCCGCCACAGCGTGTCCCAGCCCGCCCAGTAGATGATCAGGCTGGCGATTACGAACGACAGCGGGGAGATGATCTGCCCGGCGGGCAGCCGGTACGGGCGCTCCCGGTCCGGCAGCTGCCGCCGCAGCACCCCGTACGCCAGCGGCGCGCCCGCGTACATGAGCACGCTGGCCGAGGTGATGAAGCTGACCAGCTGCTGCCAGCTGGGGAACGGCAGGAAGCAGACCACCCCGGCGACGAAGGAGATGACCAGTCCGAACCAGGGCACCCCGCGCCGGTCGGTCCGCTCGAACAGCTGCGGGGTGTACCCGTTGCGGCTCAGGCCGTAGGAGATGCGCGAGGTGGAGGTGGTGTAGATGAGCGCGGTCCCGGCGGGGGAGACGATGGCGTCCAGGTAGAGGATCCAGGCCAGCCAGCCGAGGCCGATGACGGTGGCCAGCCCGGCGAACGGGCCGCTGATGCCCGGGTAGTCGAGCGCGCCCCAGCCGTGGGCGAAGGCCGAGCGCGGCAGCGCGGCGATGTAGACCACCTGGAGCGCGGTGTAGATGACCGCGCCGATGGTCACCGAGCCGAGCACCGCGCGCGGGATGTCGCGCTTGGGGTTGCGGCTCTCGCCGGACAGCTGGATCGCCTGCTCGAAGCCGAGCAGCGCGAAGATGATGCCGCTGGTGCTGATCGCGGTCAGCACGCCCTTGGCGCCGAACGGGGCGAAGCCCTTCGAGGTGAAGTTGCTGCCGTGGAAGTGGGTGATCGCCAGCACGAAGATGGTGAACAGCGGGATCGCGATCTTCCACCAGGTGGCCGCGCTGTTGGTGCGCGCCAGCAGCCGGACGCCGAGGAAGTTCACCGCGACGAAGACCGCCATCAGCCCCACCGCCACCGCCAGTCCGGAGTGGGTCAGCGTGGAGTCGGCCTTCTGGAAGCCGTCCGCCCAGGACCAGTGCCGGGCGTAGCCGATCATGGCCTGGACCTCGATCGGCGCCACGGTCACCGCCTGGAGCCAGGAGAACCAGCCGAAGGACATCCCGGCCAGTCCGCCGAAGGTGTAGTGCGGATAGCGCGCGGTGCCGCCGGCGACCGGGAACATGCCGCCGAGTTCGGCGTGCACCAGGGCCAGCAGCACGACCGCGACCGCGCCGATGGCCCAGGAGATGACCGCCGAGGGTCCGGCGACCACCACCGCCTTCTGCGCGCCGAACAGCCAGCCGGATCCGATGATGGATCCGACGGACGCCCACATCAGTCCGATGAGGCCGATTTCCCGGCGGAGATTGTGGCCGGGCACTGCGGGCGGGGACAACTGGTCAGCGGATGCCATGGGTGAGCGCCTCTCGAATCCGGGGCAGGCCTGAGAGTTGCCTGGGAGATGACTTGCAGATTACCCTCGCGCGTTGATTCTGACGATGAATAGATGCGTTCGAATGGGTGCGCCGGACACGCGTGCGATCGGGTATCACCGCTGGTCCGGGGATGGTGCGGGGCGGGCGGCGGGGAATGCGCGGGCGATCGGGAGAGTCCGGCGGGAGCGCGTGCCGAAAATACTGGATCTACTCATTTATATTGAATGACAATATGCTCGAACTGGCGCGCGGCAGGGAACTGCTCGGATGTTCGCCGGGGTTCGCCGGGCGGCGCGCCTGCCCGGCGCGGGGCAGCGCGGTGCCTCGGGCGGGGAGGGAGGGGGGCCGTGCGCGGAGCGCCGCGCTCGGGCGGACGCGCTCACGAGGAGGGCAAGCTGGGTGCCGGGTGCGGGACTTGAACCCGCACGCCCTTTCAGGCAATCGCTTTTGAGGCGATCATGTCTGCCGATTCCATCAACCCGGCGGGGTGCCAGGTCAGAGTACCGTGTCGGGGTCGATTCGTGCAGCTGGGTAGGCTCATTCAAGCAACCCCCGCGCCCACACGAGGAGCATCGTGACCGCCGCCACCGACGAGCAGCCCGAGCAGCCCGAGCAGCACGTCCCGCCGACGACGACCCGGGTCGTCATCGCCGAGGACGAGGCGCTGATCCGCCTGGACCTCAAGGAGATGCTGGAAGAGGAGGGCTACACCGTCGTCGGCGAGGCCGGTGACGGCGCCGAGGCCGTGCGGCTCGCCACCGAGCTCCGGCCCGACCTGGTCATCCTGGACGTGAAGATGCCGATCCTGGACGGTCTCTCCGCCGCCGAGCAGATCCACGAGGCGCACATCGCGCCGACGCTGATGCTCACCGCCTTCTCCCAGCGCGAGCTGGTCGACCGGGCCCGCGACGCCGGGGCGATGGCCTACATCGTCAAGCCGTTCAACAAGAGCGACCTGGTCCCGGCGATCGAGATGGCGGTCTCCCGCTACAGCGAGATCCGGGCACTGGAGTCGGAGATCGCCGACCTGAGCCTGCGACTGGACACCCGCAAGCTGGTCGACCGCGCCAAGAGCGTGCTGCAGACCAAGTTCGGGCTGACCGAGCCGGCCGCCTTCCGCTGGATCCAGAAGACCTCGATGGACCGCCGGATGACCATGAAGGCCGTCGCCGAGGCGGTCATCGAGGAGGGCGCGGCCCAGGACGCCAAGAAGAAGGCCGCCCAGGAGCAGGCCGCCACGGACTGAGCCGCGGTGGTTCCGCGGCGGTTCGGCGGCGGTCGCTCGGGGCGGGAACGCTCAGGGCGGGAAGACGCCGCTGTTCGACGCCGTCGGCGGGAAGGGCCCGCCGAAGCCCGGCGTGCCCTGGCAGGCCCGGGCCAGCGCGCTGTGCATGGCCAGGATGTACGGGTCGCCCAGGACCTCGGCCTGGGTCTGCGTGGCCCGGCCGCTGGCCACGGTCAGCAGCAGCACCGGGTAGGCGTCGTCCGGCGGGATCACCGCGCAGTCGCTCACGGTGGCCCGCAGGCTGAGCGTGACCGGGCGCTCGGGCCGGACGGTCAGCGGCAGGCCGGGCGGCGGCGCCAGGGACATCCCCAGGTAGCCCTGGCTGATCTGTTCGATCGTCAGCGGGGCGGTGCCGCGGTCGCCGACGGTGATCCGGATGCTGAACTCGCTGCCGCTCTGCCCGCTGCCCGCGCCCATGCCGAGGAAGTGGACGTCGGTCAGCTCGCCCGGGGGCGGTGGCGGCGGGACCGGCGGGTGCCGGTCCAGGGCCGGCAGGCCGAACGCGGCGGCCACGGCCAGGGCCAGCAGCGCCACCGCGGTCCGGCGGCGGCCCCGGCCGAGCGACCGCCACCAGGCGCCGAGCCGCAGCTCGGCCGGGCCCGGGTCGGTGCCGCCGGTCGAGATGTCCGGCGGGGCGAGGCCGTCGGCGAGGTCGCCGTCGGCGGATGGGTCGGCGGAGGGGTGGTCCGCCGTCAACTCGACCGGACCCACCTCGCCGACGCGTTCGGGGGGTTCTCGCCCGACGCTCATCGCAGCCTCCCCCGCTCGGATCACCGCACCCAGTCATACCGGAGGACCGGCCCCGGCTCCAGAGGGCCTGCGCCGCTCAGGCGTCGCGGAGCATGCAGGTCAGTCGGCAGCTGGTGATCCGGCGGCCCTGGTCGTCGGTGATCGCGACCTCGTAGGTGGCCGCGGTGCGGCCCCGGAAGACAGCCGTGGCGACCCCGGTGACCAGCCCGGAGGTCGCCGAGCGGTGGTGCGTCGCGTTGAGGTCCACGCCGACCGCGTAGCGGCCGGGACCGGCGTGCAGCATCGCGCCGATCGACCCCAGGGTCTCGGCCAGCGCCGCCGACGCCCCGCCGTGCAGCAGCCCGTACGGCTGCTGGTTGCCCTCGACCGGCATGGTGCCGACCACCCGTTCCGGGGAGGCCTCGACGATCTTGATCCCGAGCTGGTCGCCGAGCTTGCCGCCGGAGAAGGTGCTCGGGGCGACGCCCAGCTTGGTGTACTGGTCCAGCACCTCCTGCGGGACGTTGAGGGCGGGGGCGGGTGCGGGCTGCTGCTCGGACATGCTGCTCCTGTACGTCTGCGTCCCATCCGGGAGGGCCGATCCTGAACGATCGTACGACCCGGCGTCCGGCGGGCCGGTGTCAGGGAGCCCGGCTGTCAGTGCGGGGCCATAGGATTTCGTCCGGAATCAGCGCAGGGTGCGGTGTCGGGCGCAGGAAGCGGTGGCGGTTATGGCAGGCAAGGGTTCGGGCAAGGGCGAGCAGGGGCGGCCGAGGCTGCTGCTGCTCGACGGCCACTCCATGGCGTACCGGGCGTTCTACGCCTTCCCGGCCGAGAACTTCGCGACCTCCACCGGTCAGCCGACCAACGCCGTCTACGGCTTCGCCTCGATGCTGGCCAACATCCTGCGGGACGAGACCCCGACCCACTTCGCGGTCGCCTTCGACGTCTCCCGGAAGACCTTCCGGGCCGGGATCTACCCGGAGTACAAGGCCACCCGCTCGGCCTCGCCGGACGAGTTCCGCGGCCAGGTCGAGCTGGTCGGCGAGCTGCTGGACGCGATGCGGGTGCCGCACCTGCGGCTGGCCGAGTTCGAGGCGGACGACATCATCGCCACCCTCGCCACCCGGGCCGCGGCCGAGGGCTTCGAGGTGCTGATCCTCACCGGCGACCGGGACGCGCTGCAACTGGTCACCGAGGACGTCACGGTGCTCTACCCGACCAAGGGCGTCTCCGAGATGACCCGCTACACGCCGGAGAAGGTCTTCGAGAAGTACGGCGTGACCCCGGCGCAGTACCCGGACCTGGCGGCGCTGCGCGGCGACCCGTCGGACAACCTGCCGGGCATCCCCGGGGTGGGCGAGAAGACCGCCGCCAAGTGGATCGGCCAGTACGGCTCGTTCCAGGAGCTGGTGGCGCACGCCGACGAGGTCAAGGGCAAGATCGGCGAGAAGCTGCGGGCCGGGCTGGACGCGGTCAAGCTCAACCGGGAGCTGACCGAGCTGGTCCGGGACGTCGAACTGCCGCTCGGCGTGGCCGAGCTGGACCGCCGGGCCTACGACCGGGACGCCACCGTGGTGCTGCTGGACGCGCTGGAGTTCCGCAACCAGGCGCTGCGGGACCGGCTGTTCGCGGTGGACCCGGGCGCGGGCGCCGCCGACACCGACGCCGCCCCGGCGGCCGGACCGGGCGTGGAGATCGACGGCGAGCCGCTGACCGAGCCCGGCGCGCTGGCGGCCTGGCTCGCCGAGCACGCCTCCGGCGCCGGCCGCACCGGGCTGATGGCGGACTACAGCTGGGCCCGCGGCGAGGGCCAGGTGACCGCGTTCGGGCTGGCCGCCGAGGGCGGCCCGGCCGCCTGGGCCGACCCCTCGGCGCTCGCGGAGGAGGACGAGCGGGCCTTCGCCGGCTGGCTCGCCGATCCGGAGCGGCCGAAGGCGCTGCACATCGCCAAGCAGGTGCAGCGGGCCTTCGCCGAGCACGGCTGGCGGATCGAGGGCGTGGTCTCGGACAGCGCCCTGGCCGCCTACCTGGAGAAGCCGGGGCGGCGCACCTTCGGCCTGGACGTCCTCGCCGAGGAGTACCTGGGCCGCCAGCTGGAGGCCTCGGGCCCGGCCGACAGCGGCCAGCTCGCCTTCGGCGAGGACGCCGCGGACGAGGCCGCGGCCGCCGCCCAGGCGCTGATGGTCGCCGCCCGCACCGTGCTCGACCTGGCCGAGGTGTTCGAGGAGCGGCTCGGCAAGGACGGTGGGCTGCGGCTGATGCGGGAGCTGGAGCTGCCGATCTCGGCGCTGCTGGCCCGGATGGAGCGCTCCGGCATCGCCGCCGACGCCGACTGGCTGACCCAGCTGGAGCTCCAGTTCGGCGCGGCCGTGCAGCAGGCGGTCAAGGAGGCGCACGAGGCGGTCGGCCACGACTTCAACCTCGGCTCGCCGAAGCAGCTCCAGGAGATCCTGTTCGGCGAGCTGGAACTGCCCAAGACCAAGAAGATCAAGACCGGCTACACCACCGACGCCGACGCGCTCACCTGGCTGGCCGCGCAGACCACGCACGAGCTGCCGGTGATCCTGCTCCGCCACCGGGACCAGACCCGGCTGCGGAGCACGGTCGAGGGCCTGATCAAGACGGTCGCGGCGGACGGCCGGATCCACACCACCTTCAACCAGATGGTGGCCGCCACCGGGCGGCTGTCCTCGACCGACCCGAACCTGCAGAACATCCCGGTGCGCACCGAGGAGGGCCGGATGATCCGCCGGGCCTTCGTGGTCGGCGCGGGCTTCGAGTCGCTGCTGACCGCCGACTACAGCCAGATCGAGCTGCGGATCATGGCCCACCTCTCCGGGGACGAGGCGCTGCTGGCCGCCTTCGCCAGCGGCGAGGACCTGCACACCACGGTCGGCGCCCAGGTCTTCGGGGTGGAGCGGCCGCAGGTGGACGCCGAGATGCGGCGCAAGATCAAGGCCATGTCGTACGGCCTGGCGTACGGCCTGTCGGCGTTCGGGCTGTCCCAGCAGCTCGGCATCGACGCCGGTGAGGCGCGGCGGCTGATGGACACGTACTTCGAGCGCTTCGGCGGGGTGCGCGACTACCTGCGCCGGGTGGTGGACGAGGCCCGGGGCACCGGCTACACCGAGACCGTCCTCGGCCGCCGCCGCTACCTGCCGGACCTCACCAGCGACAACCGGCAGCGCCGGGAGATGGCCGAGCGGATGGCGCTGAACGCGCCGATCCAGGGCTCGGCGGCGGACATCGTCAAGATCGCCATGCTGAAGGTGGACGCGGCCCTGGCCGCCGAGGGCCTGGCCTCGCGGATGCTGCTCCAGGTGCACGACGAGATCGTGCTGGAACTCGCCCCGGGCGAGCGCGAGCCGGTGGAGGCGCTGGTCCGGCGGGAGATGGCGGACGCCTATCCGCTGCGCGCCCCGCTGGACGTCTCGGTGGGCGTCGGCACGGACTGGGAGACCGCCGCGCACTGACCGCGCCCCGCCGACAGCGGAGGGCCGCGCCGGGGGACCGGCGCGGCCCCGCAGCGGTCGGCTCAGTCGCGTCGGCAGACGAAGACCGCGGTGCCGGGCAGGTGCCTGCCGCGCAGCGGGCTCCAGCCGCCCCACTCCTGGGTGAGCCCGGGCGGCCACTCCGGCTCGACCAGGTCCAGCAGCCGGAACCCGGCCGCGTTCAGCTCCCGCACCCGGTCGCCCAGGGTGCGGTGGTGCTCCACGTACACGGCCCGGCCCTGCTCGTCCTGCTCCACGTACGGGGTGCGGTCGAAGTAGGAGGCGGTCGCGGTCAGTCCCTCGGGCCCCGGCTCGTCCGGGAAGGCCCAGCGGACCGGGTGGGTGACCGAGAAGACCCAGCGCCCGCCCGGCTTCAGCACCCGGTGCACCTCGCGCATGATCCGCCCGGTGTCGGCGGCGAAGGGCACCGCGCCGTAGGCGGAGCAGGCCAGGTCGAAGGCCGCGTCGGCGAAGGGCAGCACCGTCGCGTCGGCCTGGACCAGCGGGACCGGGGTCCGGCCCAGGCCCAGGTCGATCCGCAGCGAGTGCTGTAGCTGGCGGTGCGACAGGTCCAGCGCGACCGGGTGCGCGCCCCGGTCCGCCAGCCAGCGGGAGCACTGGGCGGCGCCGGCGCCGATCTCCAGCACCCGCCGGCCGCGCAGCGCGGCCGGGTCGCCGAGCAGTCGGGCCTCGGCCTCGTCCAGGCCCTCGGGGCACCAGACGAAGCGCGCGTCGCCGAGGAAGGCGCCGTGCTCGTCCTGGTAGTCGTCGGCGTTGCGGTCCCACCAGTGGCGGTTGGCGCGGCTGCTCTCTCCGGTGTCCGCCTCGCGGCGGACGGCCTCGGTGTCGTCGTCGGTTTCGTCGTCTTCGGCAGCGCGGGGGGCTGCGGTGTACTCGCTCATCCCGCAGTAGCGTAACCTTGGCGCAGTAGCGTCGGGCATCGTCGGGGACGAGGGTGTTCGGCTGTCGACGGGTGTCGGACCCGTCCCGCTCGACCGGCCCCGCCGGTCCGTGCGGGCCCTTCCGCCCTGCGGCATCCCGCATTGACCGTGCACGGCTGTACCCGTATGCTACAAGTTGCGCTGCGGGCCTGCGCGCCTCGGACGGAGCAGGTCGCGCTCGCATCTGTTGAAGACCCCACAGTCATTGCCAGGGGTATCGACTGTCCAGGGATGTTCCGGACAGTGGATACACCGGCTCCGGCCTGTCTGGTCCTTGGTGGAGCGATAGCGGGTTCCCGGCGTAGTAGTACCTACGACTTCATGTCCGTACCGGAGCCCTTTTCCTAATGACGACCAGCAGCATCGAGGCCCGTACCACCCCGCAGGTGGCGGTCAACGACATCGGCGACGCAGAGGCCTTCCTCGCGGCGATCGACGAGACCATCAAGTACTTCAACGATGGCGACATCGTCGACGGCATCATCGTCAAGGTCGACCGTGACGAGGTCCTCCTCGACATCGGTTACAAGACCGAGGGCGTCATTCCGTCCCGCGAGCTGTCCATCAAGCACGACGTCGACCCGCACGACGTCGTCAAGGTCGGCGACAGCATCGAGGCCCTTGTTCTCCAGAAGGAGGACAAGGAGGGTCGTCTCATCCTGTCCAAGAAGCGTGCGCAGTACGAGCGCGCCTGGGGCACGATCGAGAAGATCAAGGAAGAGGACGGCATCGTCACCGGTACCGTCATCGAGGTCGTCAAGGGCGGTCTCATCCTCGACATCGGCCTGCGCGGCTTCCTCCCCGCGTCGCTGGTCGAGATGCGCCGGGTCCGCGACCTCCAGCCCTACGTGGGCAAGGAGCTCGAAGCCAAGATCATCGAGCTGGACAAGAACCGCAACAACGTGGTCCTGTCCCGCCGTGCCTGGCTGGAGCAGACCCAGAGCGAGGTCCGCCAGACCTTCCTCACCACCCTGCAGAAGGGCCAGGTGCGCTCCGGCGTCGTCTCCTCCATCGTCAACTTCGGTGCCTTCGTGGACCTGGGTGGCGTCGACGGCCTGGTGCACGTCTCCGAGCTGTCCTGGAAGCACATCGACCACCCGTCCGAGGTTGTCGAGGTCGGCCAGGAGGTCACCGTCGAGGTTCTCGACGTGGACATGGACCGCGAGCGCGTCTCCCTGTCGCTGAAGGCGACCCAGGAGGACCCGTGGCAGCAGTTCGCCCGGACCCACCAGATCGGCCAGGTCGTCCCCGGCAAGGTCACCAAGCTGGTTCCGTTCGGTGCGTTCGTCCGCGTGGACGAGGGCATCGAGGGCCTGGTCCACATCTCCGAGCTGGCCGAGCGCCACGTGGAGATCCCGGAGCAGGTCGTCCAGGTCGGCGACGAGATCTTCGTCAAGGTCATCGACATCGACCTGGAGCGTCGCCGGATCAGCCTGTCGCTCAAGCAGGCCAACGAGTCCCTCGGTGCCGACCCGGCCTCGGTCGAGTTCGACCCGACCCTCTACGGCATGGCTGCCTCGTACGACGACGCCGGCAACTACATCTACCCGGAGGGCTTCGACCCCGAGGCGAACGACTGGCTGCCCGGCTTCGAGAAGCAGCGTGAGGAGTGGGAGCGCCAGTACGCCGAGGCGCAGGCCCGCTTCGAGCAGCACCAGGCCCAGGTCATCAAGAGCCGCGAGGCCGACGCCGAGGCTGCCGCCGCGGGTGAGGGCGCTGCTCCCGAGGCCGGTGCCGCGGCTGGTGGCGCGGGTGCCATCTCCGGTGGCTCGTACTCCTCCAGCAGCGACGAGACCTCGGGCGCCCTGGCGACCGACGAGGCCCTCGCCGCGCTGCGGGAGAAGCTCGCGGGCGGCCAGAGCTGAGCGCCTGCCGCTGAGCTGACCGCCCGCGAGGGCGGCCGACCGTGAAGGACCCCCGCCCGGGGTGACCGGGCGGGGGTCCTTTTGTTCAGGCGAACCCCTATGAGATAGACCATAGATCGCTAAACTTCCTATTCGGCCTTATTCGGGCAGAGTGGGGTGCAGTCCCGTTTCCGGCTGCAAGGTGAAACGCCCCATGACCGCACCCACCACCCGCGTCGGCGGTCCGTTCGCCGCCGTGGGGCGTTTCAGCTACCGCCACCGCCGCTGGGTGCTCGCGGTGTGGGTGGTGGTGCTGGCGGCCGGACTGCTGTTCGGTACCCAGGTGTTCAACACCGCGGCCCCGGCCGCCAAGGCGGCGGGTTCGGAGTCCGCCACCGGTTCGGCGCTGCTGGCGGCGGCCGACCCGACCTCCGGCGGGATCACCGCGCTGGTGCAGGGCAGGCCGGTGGCCGATCCGGCGGTTCGGGCCGCGGTCACCGCGGCCGCCGTCGACCTGTCCCGGATCCCCGGCGTCGGCCAGGTCACCGACGCCTACAGCGGGACCGGCGGCGCCGCGATGCGCTCCGCCGACGGGCGGGAGAGCGTGATCCAGGTCGACCTGGGGAGCGGCGGCGGGGCGGCCCTGGACGCCGCCTCGCAGCGGCTGCGGGAGATCGCCGACGCGGTCCCGGGGACGGCCGTCGAGCTCGGCGGCGAGCAGGTGCTCACCCAGCAGGTGCAGCAGCAGACGGAGACCGACACCGAGCTCGGCGAGTTCATCACGCTGCCGGTGACGCTGCTGGTGATGGTGCTGATCTTCGGCGGCTTCGTGGCCGCCGGGCTGCCGCTGATCGGCGCGGTCGCCTCCATCGGCGGGGCGTTCCTGGCGCTGCTGGGCTTCACCAGGCTGATGCCGATCGACCCCAGCGTGCTGCCCATCGCCACCGTGCTCGGGCTCGGCCTGTCCATCGACTACGCGCTGCTGATGGTGAACCGCTTCCGGGAGGAGCGCGGCCACGGTGTCGGGGTGGCCGAGGCGGTGGAGCGCACCAGCGCCACCGCCGGGCGGACCATCGCCTTCTCGGCGCTGACCGTCGCCGCCGCGCTGTCCGGGCTCTTCGTCTTCGTCAGCCCGATCTTCCGGGCGGTGGGCGCGGCCGGGGTCAGCGTGGTGGTGATCACCGTGCTGTCCGGGCTGACGCTGGTCCCGGCGCTGCTGGGCTTCGTCGGCGGCCGGATCAAGGCGCCGCTGCGCCCGGTGGCCGACGACGGGGTCTTCGCCCGGACGGTGCGCCGGGTGCAGCGGCATCCGCTGCCGGTGGCGCTGGGCGTCGCCGGGGTGCTGCTGGCGATGGCCGCGCCGTTCGCCTTCGCGCACCCGCAGAACGCCGACGCGGACGTGCTGCCGAAGTCCTTCAGCAGCCGGGCCGTCTCCGACGCGCTGGCGAGCCGGTTCCCGGCGCTGGAGCCCTCGGCGGTGACCGTGGCGGTGCAGGGCGACCAGGCGCGGGCCGAGGCGTACGCGGCGCACATCCGCGACCTGCCCGGGGTCGGCGGGGTGTCGGTGGGCAGCCCCACCGGGCGGCTGGTGAGCGTCGGGGTGGACGTCACCGGCAGCGCCGAGGGGGCGACCGCGCAGCGGGTGGTCTCCGAGCTGCGCGCCGACCGGGGCGGGCTGACCACCTGGGTCACCGGGGACGCGGCCACGGTGCTGGACTTCAAGCACGAGGTGGCCACCCGGGGCCCGTGGGCGCTGGCGCTGGTCGCGGCGACGACCTTCGCGCTGCTGTTCCTGATGACCGGCTCGGTGGTGGTGCCGCTGAAGGCGCTGCTGATGAACATGCTGTCGCTGGGCGCGTCGCTGGGGGTGCTCACCCTGGTCTTCCAGGACGGCTGGCTGAGCGGGCTGCTCGGCTTCTCGCCCACCGGCGGCCTGGAGGCGTGGATCCCGGTCCTGGTGTTCGCCTTCGCCTTCGGCCTGTCGATGGACTACGAGGTGTTCCTGCTCTCCCGGATCAAGGAACTGCACGAGCACGGGCACCCGTGCCGCCGGGCGGTGGAGCGCGGGGTGCAGCGCAGCGGTCGGATCATCACCTCGGCCGGGCTGCTGATGGTGATCGTCTTCGCCGGTTTCTCCACCGGCGACATGCTGGACATCAAGGAGATCGGCCTGGCCCTGGCGGTGGCCGTGCTGGTCGACGCGACGCTGGTGCGGATGCTGCTGGTGCCCGCCACGATGACCCTGTTCGGCGACCGGAACTGGTGGGCCCCGCGCTGGCTGAAGCGGCTGCACGCCCGGGTCGGCCTGCACGACAACCAGACGCTGCCACCGCCGACCGTCGGTGCCGCGCTCCCGGCCCCGCGCGCGCCGGTGCCGCTGCCGGTGCTCGCCAAGGCCCGCCCGGCGGCCTGACGGCGGCCTGACCGGGGGCCTGACCGGGGCCCGCCGGGCGGTCGAACCACGGCGGAGGTGCGGCGGCTATGCTGCCGCCATGCTGAAGGTCGGACTCACGGGTGGCATCGGCGCGGGCAAGAGCGAGGTGTCGCGACTGCTCGCCTCCTACGGCGCGGTGGTGGTGGACTCGGACCTGATCGCCCGCGAGGTGGTCGCCCCCGGGACGCCCGGGCTGGCGGCGGTGGCGGCCGAGTTCGGCCCGGAGGTGCTGCGGGCCGACGGCTCGCTGGACCGGCCCAGGCTCGGCGGGATCGTCTTCGCCGACCCGGCCCGGCTGGCCCGGCTGAACGCCATCGTGCACCCGCTGGTACGGGACCGCTCGGCCGAGCTGGAGGCACAGGCCGGGCCCGGTGACGTGGTGGTGCACGACGTCCCGCTACTGGCCGAGAACGGCCTGGCCGAGCTGTACGAGCTGGTGGTGGTCGTCGACGCGGCCGACGAGACCCGGGTCGAGCGGCTGGTGCGGCTGCGCGGCATGGAGGAGCGGGAGGCCCGGGCCCGGTTGGCGGCGCAGGCCACCCGGGCGGACCGGCTGGCGGTGGCCGACGTGGTGCTGGACAACGAGGGGCCGCTGGAGCGGCTGGAGCCGCAGGTGCGGTCGCTGTGGGAGCGGCTGCTGGTGAGGGCGGCGGGCTAGCGCCGCAGGGGAAGGTGTCGGAAGCGTATGTAGGAACCGACAAACTGGTCAACAATCTGTTGACGTTGATGTTGGACGGTCCTACGTTTCCTGCAAGCGAAAAATAATTCCCGGATCGCGGAACCACCCATACTCCGCGAGCCCGCCGGTCGCCGTCCGGCACCGCTCCGCCCTGCCCGCAGGCCGTCCCCTGCCCGCCGGTTCCGCAGCACCTTCCCGCACGTCGGTGATCGCACCGCACCTCCCGGAGGTATCAACGTGGATACCGCACGCCCAGCCGCGCCCGTTCCCGAGGCCGCCGCCGCTGTCCATCCAGTGGACGAACTCCTTTCCGCCCCAGGGCTGTTGGCCTACGGTTTGCAGCACATAGCCGCCATGTACGCCGGGGTGGTGGCACCGCCGCTGATCGTCGGCGCCGCCTGCGGCCTCAGCACCGCCGACCTGACCGTGCTGATCGGCGCGGCGCTGCTGACCTCGGGGCTGGCGACGCTGCTGCAGACCCTCGGGATCTGGAAGGTCGGCTCCCGGCTGCCGTTCGTCAACGGCATCTCCTTCGCCGGGGTCGCCCCGATGGTGGCCGTGGCCAAGACCGCGCACCCGGGGCAGGCGCTGCCGGTGATCTACGGCGGCATCCTGGTCGCCGGGGTCGCCGCGTTCTTCGCCGCGCCGTACTTCGGCCGGCTCAACCGCTTCTTCCCGCCGGTGGTCAGCGGCACCGTGATCACCCTGATCGGCCTGTCGCTGTTCCCGGTCGCCGCCAACTGGGCCGAGGGCGGCGACCCGGGCGCCCGGGACTTCGGCTCGGTGTCCGACATCGGCCTGGCCGGGATCACCCTGGCCGTGGTGCTCCTGCTGAATCGTTTCCTCAGTGGCTTCCTGCGCAGCATCTCGATCCTGCTCGGGCTGCTGGTCGGCACCCTGGCCGCGATCCCGCTCGGCAGGACCGACTTCGGCCAGTTCTCGCACGTCCCGGTGTTCGCGGTGCCCTCGCCGTTCCACTTCGGCGCGCCGCAGTTCCAGGTCGCCGCGATCATCTCGATGCTGATCGTGATGCTGGTGTCGATGACCGAGAGCACCGCCGACATGCTGGCGCTCGGGGAGATCGTCGACCGGCCCGCCGACCAGGCGGTGATCACCGCCGGGCTGCGCGCGGACGGCGCGGCCACCGCCGTCGCCGCGCTGCTGAACGGCTTCACCGCGACCGCCTTCGCCCAGAACATCGGCCTGGTGGCGCTGACCGGGATCCGCAGCCGGTTCGTGGTCGCCACCAGCGGCCTGGTGCTGGTGCTGCTCGGGCTGTTCCCGGTGGCCGGGGCGGTGGTGAACGTGGTGCCCCAGCCGGTGCTCGGCGGCGCCGGGCTGGCGCTGTTCGGGACGGTCGCGGCCAGCGGCATCCGGACGCTGACCCGGGCCCGGCTCGACCAGAACGGCAACCTGCTGATCGTGGCCGTGGCCATCGGCTTCGGGGTGCTGCCGATCTGCGCGCCGAACTTCTACAGCGCCTTCCCGCAGGCGGTGCAGACGGTGATGGACTCCGGCATCAGCGCCGGCTGCCTGGTGGCCATCCTGCTGAACCTGATGTTCAACCACCTCGGCCGCGGTGCCGCGGAGGAGCCCGCGCCGCGGCCCGAACCGGTGCTGGAACCCGCCGGTTGACCCGGTCGACCGGATGTCAGTCCCCGGTGGTGCGCAGCACCGCCGTCGACCGGGGCGGCAGCAGCACCGCCGACCCGGTCGGGACCGGGTCGCCCCAGGCGGCCAGGGGCCGCTCCGGGGCCGCGCCGAGCGGCACGGTGCGCGGCTCGTCGGCGAGGTTGACGGCGGTGCGGTAGCGGCCCCGGTGCAGCACCAGCCAGCGTTGCCGCTCGTCGTACTCGACCCGGACCAGGGTCAGGTCGTCGCCGTACAGCCCGGGGTGCGCGCGGCGCACCGCCAGCAGCGTCCGGTACCAGTCCAGCAGGGCGGCGTGCGGTTCGCGTCCGGGCTCGGTCCAGTCCAGCTTCGAGGCCAGGAAGGTCGCCCGGTCCTGCGGGTCGGGGACGTCCAGCGGGGCCCAGCCGTGCGCGGCGAACTCGCCGCGCCGCCCCTCGCGGACGGCCTGGGCCAGGCCCGGGTCCTGGTGGTCGGTGAAGAACTGCCAGGGGGTGCGCGCGCCCCACTCCTCGCCCATGAAGAGCATCGGGGTGAACGGCGCGGTCAGCACCAGCGCCGCCCCGGCGGCGAGCAGGCCGGGGTCCAGCCCGGCCGAGATCCGGTCCCCGACCGCCCGGTTGCCGATCTGGTCGTGCGTCTGCAGGTAGCCGAGCAGCCGGTGCCCGGGGGTGCGTGCCGGGTCCAGCGGGCGGCCGTGGCTCCGCTCCCGGAACGAGGACCAGCTGCCGTCGTGGAACCAGCCCCCGCCGAGGGTCTTCGCCAGGCCCGCCAGCGGGCTGACCGCGAAGTCCCCGTAGTAGCCCTGGGACTCGCCGGTCAGGGCGGCGTGCAGGCAGTGGTGGAGGTCGTCGCTCCACTGGGCGGCCAGGCCGAGGCCGCCCGCCGGGCGCGGGGTGGTCAGCCGGGGGTCGTTCAGGTCGGACTCGCCGATCAGCGCCAGCGGGCGGCCGCTCGCGGCGGCCAGTTCGTCGACGGCGGCGGCCAGCTGCTCCAGGAAGTGCAGCGCCCGGGTGTCGACCAGCGCGTGCACCGCGTCCAGCCGCAGCCCGTCGAGACGGTAGTCGCGGAGCCAGGCCAGGGCGCTGCCGACCAGGTAGTCGCGGACCTCGTCGGAGCCGGGGGCGTCCAGGTTCACCGCCGAGCCCCAGGGGGTCTGGTGCCGGTCGGTGAAGTACGGGCCGAACCGCGGCAGGTAGTTGCCGGACGGGCCGAGGTGGTTGTGCACCACGTCCAGTACCACGTTCAGGCCCGCCCGGTGGGCCGCGTCGACGAAGCGCTTGAGCCCGTCCGGGCCGCCGTAGGGCTCGTGCACCGCCCACAGTGACACGCCGTCGTAGCCCCAGCCGCGTTCGCCCGGGAAGGGGCAGACCGGCATCAGCTCGACGGTGTCCACGCCCAGCGCGACCAGGTGGTCGAGCCGGTCGGCGGCGGCGTCGAAGGTGCCCTCGGCGGTGAAGGTGCCGACGTGCAGCTCGTACAGCACGCCGCCGGGCACCCGGCGGCCGGTCGGCGCGGCGGTCCAGTCGAAGGCGTCGTGGTCGACCAGCTGCGAGCGGCCGTCGGGGCCGTCCGGCTGGCGGGCCGAGCGCGGGTCGGGCAGCAGTGCCGGGTCGGTGTCGAGCCGGAAGCCGTAGCGGCTGCGGCCCGGATCGGCCGGGACGTCCGCCAGCCACCAGCCGGGGCGGTCGGGGTCGCGGCGCATGCGGTGGCCGGTGCCGTCCACCTCCAGTTCGACGGTGTCGCGGGCGGCCGGAGCCCACAGTTCGAAGCGGCGGACGGGGTCACGGGGCGGCATCGGGCTCCCTGCCGTACGGTCGGGGTCGGGGTCGGTCGGGGTCGGTCGGGGCTGCGGGGGTCGGTCGGGGTCGGTCGGGCTTCGGGGGCGGGTCGGGTCAGCGGCTGGTGCGGGTCAGCAGGGCGACCGGGAGGGCGGACAGCAGCTCGGCCACGGGCACCCGGCCGCTGAGGCGGTCGCGCCCGGTCAGCAGGTCGGTCCAGCTGCCCTCGGGCAGGTCGAGCGCGCGGTCCTGCCAGCCGCCGCGCCGCTCCAGGCCGTGCGGCAGCCGGGTGGCCAGCGCCAGCACGTCCTCGCCGCGCCGGTAGCCGAGCAGGTGGGCGTCCCCGGGCAGGGCCGTGTAGCCGCCGAGCGGGCGCTCCCGGCGCAGCCCCAGCGCGACCGTGGTGACGTGCAGCTTCTCGGCGGCCAGGGTGCCCGGGGCCGGGGTCGCGCCGAACTCCACGATCCGCCGGTTGTCCGGATCGACCAGGGTGTGCAGCGGGAACTCGCTGCCCTGGTAGAGGTCGGGGACGCCGGGCATGGTCAGGTGCAGCAGCGTGCCGGAGAGCGTGTTGACCCGCTCGTACGGCGCCAGCCGCCGCACCAGCGCGGCGATCCGCCCGGCCAGCGCCGGGGTCTCCGGGACGGCCCGGGCCGCCCGCTCCACCGCCTGCTCGTACTCCTCGTCGGGCTCGGTCCAGGTGGTGCGCAGCTTGGCCTCGCGGACCGACTTCAGCACCGCGGCGGCCAGCCGGTCGCCGTCGACCGGCCAGGCGGCGAGCGCGGTCTGCCACAGCAGGTAGCCGGTGTGCGGGTCGAGCGGGTGCTCCGACAGCGCGGTCCAGTCGGCCAGTTCGCTCCGCCACAGCTCGGGCAGCTCGGCCAGGACCGCCAACCGGGCCCGGGCGTCGGCGCTGCGCTTGGTGTCGTGGGTGGACAGCACGGTCATCGCGGACGGCCAGTCCCGCTGCATCCGCTCGCAGTAGTCGTGGAACTCGGCGGGCTCCAGGCCGGGGCGGGCCGGGTCGCCGCCGACCTCGTTCAGCGACAGCAACGGGTAGCGGCGGTAGAAGGCGGTGTCCTCGACGCCCTTGGCGGCGACGGCGGAGGCGGTCTGCGCCAGCCGGACCCGGAACTCGTCCTCGGCCGGGCCGCGCCCGCGCCGTCCCAGGGCGAGATCCAGCAGCTCGGCGGAGGCCGCGGCGGCGGCCAGCCGCTCGGCGTCGGCCGGGTCGGCGGGCTCGCCGGGCACCGGGTAGGGGCGGTACACCGGGTAGGCGGCCAGGGTGGCGGCGATGTCGGCGCGCGGGACCTCCGCGTCGGTCCCGGCGGCGACCCGGGCCAGCCGGTTCACCTCGGCGGCCAGCTCGCCCTGCGGAGCGACCATCTCGGTGCGGCCCTCCCGGGCGCAGGCGTCGGCGTCCGGCACCGGGGCGGCGCCCAGGTGGTCGGCGTAGACGGCGGCCACCGCCCGCGTGCCCGCGCGGTCGGTGAGCACCCCGTCGATCCGGCGCAGCGCGTCGTAGCCGGTGGTCCCGGCGCAGGCCCAGTCGGCGGGCAGCCACTCGGCGCCGGTGAGGATCTTCTCCACCGCGACATAGGCGCCGCCGGTCGCCTCGGCCAGCCGCCGCAGGTAGCCGCGCGGGTCGGCCAGGCCGTCCGGGTGGTCGATCCGGAAGCCCTGGAGCACGCCCTCGCGGTACAGCCGCAGCAGCAGCCCGTGGGTGGCGGCGAACACCCGCTCGTCCTCGACCCGCAGCCCGACCAGGCCGGAGACGGTGAAGAAGCGACGGTAGTTCAGTTCGCTGCGGGCCAGCCGCCACCAGGCCAGCCGGTACCACTGCCGCTCCAGCAGCTCCGGCAGCGGCAGCGTCTCGGTGCCCGGGCGCAGCGGCAGCACCTGGTCGTAGTAGCGCAGCACCGGCGGCTCGCCGGGCTCCACCCGCAGCCGGGGCAGCTCGGCCTCCAGCCGGTCGCCGAGCACCGGCAGCAGCACCCGCCCGTCCTGCGCCGACCAGTCCACGTCGAACCAGTGCGCGTAGGGCGACCGCGGTCCCTCGCGCAGCAGCTCCCACCAGGCGTGGTTCAGGCTCGCCCGGCCGGGGGCGGCCATGTGGTTCGGCACGGTGTCGACGATCAGCCCGAGCCCGTGCGCCCGGGCGGTGGCGCTGAGCGCGCGCAGCCCGGCCTCGCCGCCCAGCTCCTCGCTGATCCGGCCGTGGTCGACCACGTCGTAGCCGTGGGTCGACCCCGGCACGGCCTGGAGCACCGGGGACAGGTGCAGGTGGGAGACGCCGAGGCGGGCCAGGTAGGGCACGGCCGACCCGGCCTCGGCGAAGCCGAAGCCGGGTTGCAGCTGGAGCCGGTAGCTGGCCGTCGGGACGTTCACGGGTGCGGCGGTCATGGCTTACGCCTACCCCGTGGCACCCCCCGCGTCACGCCGGACGCTGCAGAACCATCATCGAGCGGTCCGTCAGGTGCAGCACGTCGCCGGCCCTGACCTTGGCCCCGGCGCCGGGGAGCAGCGGCCAGGGCTGGGCGGTGTCCACGATCACCTGCCACTCCTTGCCGTGGTTCAGCGGGACGTTGAAGTCCAGCGGTTCCCAGCCGGCGTTGAACAGCAGCAGGAAGGAGTCGTCGGTGATCCGCTCGCCCCGGGTGTCGGGTTCGGAGATGGCGTAGCCGTTGAGGAACACGATCAGCGACTTGGCGAAGGAGGCCCGCCAGTCCTGGTCGGTCATCTCCTCACCGCCGGCGGTGAACCAGGCGATGTCGGTGAGGTCGTCGTGGGTGCCGGAGACCGGGCGGCCGTGGAAGAACCGGCGGCGGCGGAACACCGGGTGGTCCCGGCGCAGCCAGACCATGTGCCGGGTGAACTCCAGCAGCTGCGCCACCGGGTCGTCGTCGTCCAGCGGCGGCGGCGCGCCGACCGGGGTCGGGCCCTGGGCCGACCCGTGCGCGGAGGAGTGCGCCGAGGCGTGCGAGGCGGCGGCGTGCGAGGCGAACGCGGGCCAGTGCACCCAGGAGAGCTCGCTGTCCTGGCAGTAGGCGTTGTTGTTGCCGTGCTGGGTGCGGCCGAACTCGTCGCCGTGGGAGAGCATCGGCACGCCCTGGGAGAGCATCAGCGTGGCGATGAAGTTGCGCTGCTGGCGGGCGCGCAGCGCGAGCACCCCCGGGTCGTCGGTCTCGCCCTCCACCCCGCAGTTCCAGGAGCGGTTGTGGCTCTCGCCGTCGCGGTTCTGCTCGTGGTTGGCGTCGTTGTGCTTGTCGTTGTAGGAGACCAGGTCGCGCAGGGTGAAGCCGTCGTGGCAGGTGACGAAGTTGATGGAGGCGATCGGGCGGCGGCCGTCGTCCTGGTACAGGTCGGAGGAGCCGGTCAGCCGGGAGCCGAACTCGGCCAGCGCCGCGTTCTCGCCGCGCCACAGGTCGCGCACGGTGTCCCGGTACTGGCCGTTCCACTCGGTCCACAGCGGCGGGAAGTTCCCGACCTGGTAGCCGCCCTCGCCGACGTCCCAGGGCTCGGCGATCAGCTTGGTCTGGGAGACCACCGGGTCCTGCTGGACCAGGTCGAAGAACGAGGAGAGCCGGTCCACCTCGTGGAACTGCCGGGCCAGGGTGGCCGCGAGGTCGAAGCGGAAGCCGTCGACGTGCATCTCGGTGACCCAGTAGCGCAGCGAGTCCATGATCAGCTGGAGCACGTGCGGGCTGCGCATCAGCAGGCTGTTGCCGGTGCCGGTGGTGTCCTCGTAGTAGCGGCGGTCGTCGGCCAGCCGGTAGTAGGCGGAGTTGTCCAGCCCGCGGAAGGCCAGCGTCGGGCCCAGGTGGTTGCCCTCGGCGGTGTGGTTGTAGACCACGTCCAGGATCACCTCGATCCCGGCCGCGTGCAGCGCCTTCACCATGGACTTGAACTCCTGCACCTGCTGGCCCCGGTCCCCGGTGGCGGAGTAGGCGCCGTGCGGGGCGAAGAAGCCGATGGTGTTGTAGCCCCAGTAGTTGCGCAGCCCCAGGTCCACCAACCGGTGGTCATGGACGAACTGGTGTACGGGCATCAGCTCCAGCGCGGTCACCCCGAGCCGGGCCAGGTGCTCGATCACCGCCGGGTGCGCGATGCCCGCGTAGGTGCCCCGGATCTCCTCGGGAATGCCCGGGTGAAGATACGTCAGACCCTTGACCTGGGCCTCGTACAGGACCGTGTGGTGGTACTCGGTGCGCGGCGGGCGGTCGTTGCCCCAGTCGAAGAAGGGGTTGATCACCACCGAGGCCATGGTGTGCGGGGCGGAGTCCAGGTCGTTGCGCCGCCCGGGCTCGTCGAAGTGGTAGCCGTACACCGACTCGTCCCAGTCGACCGAACCGCTTATCGCCTTGGCGTAGGGGTCGAGCAGCAGCTTCGCCGCGTTGCAGCGGTCGCCGTTCTGCGGCTTGTACGGGCCGTGCACCCGGAAGCCGTAGCGCTGCCCGGGCTGGATCCCGGGCAGGTAGACGTGGCGCACGAAGGCGTCCTTCTCCCGCAGCTCCACCGACGTCTCCGAGCCGTCGTCGCCGAGGAGGCACAGCTCTATCCGCTCCGCCACCTCCGAGAAGACCGCGAAGTTGGTCCCGGCGCCGTCGTACGTCGCGCCCAGGGGATAGGGATGTCCCGGCCAGACCTGCATCGTCCTCCACCACTTCCAACCAGCGTCGGCGTCCCGTATGCATGCCCGGGCCCGCAGTGGCCCATGTGCGCCCTCCGTCCACGGACGGCACCGCACGCCCCTGCATCGTCTCGCACCGCGGGGGTGCGCCGGACGGGATTCCCTCGGCGAGTCGCCCGAACGGCACTCCCGTAGACGGTCCGTGACGCACCGGCAACCGCGTGCCGATCTGCTGCGCGCGACGGGCGGGCGAAGTACGCTTGATCGTCCGGAGTCACCCGGATGGCCTACTGTCGACGCCCCGACAGGGTACGTTGTGGACGCGCCCCCGTTCAGCCAGCGGGAGGGGCAGGCCGAGCAGCGCGAGGATGGTGAGGTCCGGGATGGTCGTCCCCGACGGGGGTGCCGCAGGAGGCACAGCGCGGGGCGAGGCCCCGACGCTCGTCGCCCGGACCGGCTCCGGCCGGACCGCGCCGCACCAGCCGGGGCCGTTGGAACCGACCCTCGCCTGGCCCGCCGCCGCCTGGGACGAGGCCCGGGTACGGGTCCGCCGGGCCGGACGCGCCTACGTCTGGCTGAACCTGGTCGAGCAGCGGCTGCGCTCGGTCGTCGCCGAGGTGCTGCGCCCGGTCTACGAGCCGGTGCACGGCGAGGACTGGGTGATCGCCGCCGCCGGTCCGGCCGGGGAGGAGTGGGTGCAGCGGGCCGGGGCGGTCCGCGAGGTCAGCCGCCGCAAGGGCTACCTGCTCGACCCGGACGACGACAGCCTGGTGGTCTTCCTGACGCTGCCGCAGCTGCGCGAGCTGATGGTGCAGCACTGGCCCTGCTTCGAGCCCTTCCTGAGCGACCGGCGCGACGTCGAGCTGGCGCTGGACGAGCTGGAGGTCGCCCGGCACGTGGTCTCCCGGAACCGGGCGCTGTCCGAGAACGTGCTGGCCCAGGCCGAGCGGGCGTCCGCCCGGCTGCTGCGGCTGCTCGACGGCGGCTCGGACCTGCCCGGGCTGCGCGCGCCGGTGGACGTGGTCGAGGAGCTGGTCGGCGACCGCTACGCGGACGTGATCGGGGTGCACGCGGACCGGGTCCGACTACAGCGGGACCTGCCGGTGGAGGACCTGCTGGCGGGCGCGCGCCGACTGGACGCGCTCGGGATCAGCCTCAGCCTGCTCTGCCAGAACTTCACCGGGCGGCGGCTGGTCGGCCTGGCCGACTCCGGCTGCCGGATCCGGCTGCTCTTCCTCAACCCGGCCAGCAGCGCGGTCCGCCGCCGCGAGCGGGAGCTGGGGATCGGCCGCGGCGAGCTGGCCAAGGCGGTGGAGACCAACATCATGCACGTCCGCCGGGTCCGCGCGCGGCTGCGCGACGCCGGGGCGTTCGAGATCCGGGTCTACGACGAACTCCCGCGCTGCACCGCCTACCTGGTGGACGGCGACGGCCCGGACGGGCTCGGCGTGGTCCAGCCGTACCTGCGCCGGGCGCGCGGGATGGAGTCGCCGGCGCTGGTGGTGCGCGGGGGCGCACCGGGGCCGATCGTCTCCGGCCGCGCGCCGGAGCCCGGGCTGTTCCAGGTCTACCAGGAGGAGTTCGAGGGGGTCTGGGCCGACTCGCGTCCGGTGTCCTGAACCGTCCCCGCGCAGCCCCCGGCCCTGTTGTCAGTGGTGCACGGGATGATGGGGCACGCCACAGGACGAGAGGACCGTACGACATGAGCTGGCTGAACGACACCCTGGTCGGATTCGACCTGGAGACCACGGGGACGGTCCCGGCCGAGTCCCGCATCGTCACCGCCGCGCTGGTGGAGGCCAAGGGCGGGGAGGTGGTCCGCGAGCGCGGCTGGCTCGCGAACCCGGGCGTGCCGATCCCGGCCGAGGCCGCCGCCATCCACGGCGTCAGCACCGAACGCGCGGTGGCCGAGGGACGCCCGGTGGCCGAGGTCGCCGACGAGGTCGCCGCCGCGCTGTGCACCCACTGGCGGGACGGCGTCCCGGTGGTGGTCTTCAACGCGCCCTTCGACCTGAGCCTGCTCGACGCCGAGCTGGCCCGGTACGGCCTGGCCTCGCTGGCGGACCGGCTGGGCGGGGCCGCGCCGGGCCCGGTGCTGGACCCGCTGGTGATAGACCGCGCCGTGGACAAGTACCGCAAGGGCTCGCGCACGCTGCAGAGCGCCTGCGGTATATACGGGGTGGAGCTGGCCGGGGCGCACCGGGCCGGGAACGACGCGCTGGCGGCGCTGCGGGTGGCCATCGCGCTGGGCCGGTCCTACCCGGCGCAGGTCGGCGAGCTCGACCCGGCCGCGCTGCACGACCGCCAGGTCGACTGGTACCGCGACTGGGCGGCCGACCTGCAGCGCTGGCTGCGCCGGAGCAAGGACCCGGCCGCGGTGGTGGACGGCGGCTGGCCCGCGCGCTAGGACGGCGGCCGACCCGCGCGCCAGGGGGTGTGGCGAAGCACACACGGGTCGGCGCGGCGGGCGGAACCGGTCGGCGGCCGGGCCGGTGCCGGGGCCGTCGGCGGGCGCCCGCCCGGGCGGGGCGGCCTGCTCAGGGGTTTCCCTTAGTCCTGCTCCGGGGTCGTCTCCGTCCTGAGGGGGAGACAGCTCCACCCCGGGGACGAGGTGCCGGGCTTCGCGGCTGGGCGAAGATGGTGACCGTCAGATCCACGCGGCCAGGGGAGTACTACGGGCCGAGGTATTGACTTGCCGACCGGCTAGTGAATTTCCTAAGATGCTGACACTAAACTTACTTGCCGACCGGCTAGATCGTCGGTCCGATCGCGCTGCCCATGCACTGACGCGGGGGTGGGGTGATCTCTGCCCTGGAGGCTCACCCGTATGTTCCATCGGATAGGGCGCACCGTCGTCCGACACCCGATCTGGACGATCGTGACGTGGATCGTCGCGGCCGTCGTGATCTTCCTGACCGCTCCGGCGCTGGCGTCCAACAGCAACGAGAGCAGCTTCCTGCCCACCAGCTACGAGTCCATCCAGGCGATGAACCTCCAGCAGGACGCCTTCCCGGCGGCCTTCACCCCGGCCGCGGAGGTGCTGTTCCAGCGCGCCGACGGCCAGCCGTTCACCGCTGCGGACAAGGCCCTGATCAGCCAGGTCACCACGGAGCTGGGCCAGAAGAAGATCGACCAGGTGCAGGCCGTCATCCCGGGGATGTACTCCAAGGACGGCAAGTACGACCTGGCCCTGGTCAAGATGAACTCCGCGGACACCGGTCAGCCCTCGCAGAACACCGCCGCGCAGACGCTGCGCGCCGACGTGAAGCAACTGGTGCAGGGCACCGACCTGGAGGCCAAGCTCGGCGGCAACGCCGCGTCGGCGCTGGACCAGCAGAACTCCTCCAAGACCGGGGGGGAGATAATCTTCCTCGGCACCTTCCTGGTGATCATCGTGGCGATGCTCATCATCTTCCGGGCGCCACTGATGGCCCTGCTGCCACTGCTGCTGATCGCGATCGTGATGCTCGCCGCCAACGGCCTCATCAACGACATCACCAAACTGCTGAGCCTGCAGTCCAACAGCACGGTCTCCAGTCTGTTGATCATCGTGCTGTTCGGCGTCGGCACCGACTACATCCTCTTCCTGATGTTCCGCTACCGGGAACGGCTGCGGGCGGGTGACGACCACAAGGAAGCCATGATCACGGCGGTCGGCCGGGTCGGCGAGGCCATCGCCTCCGCCGCCGGTGCCGTCATCATCGCCTTCCTGGCGCTCACCCTGTCCTCGGTCTCCTTCCTCAAGCAGATGGGCCCGGCGCTGGCGATCTCGGTCGCCGTCACCCTGATCGCCGGACTCACCCTGATGCCGGCCGTCTTCTCGCTGATCCCGCCGCGGTGGCTGTTCGCCCCGTCCAAGCGCTGGTCCGTCGAGCCCACTGGCTCGAAGTTCACCGCTGTGGGCCGGGTCGTGCAGCGCCGTCCGGCCGCGGTGGCCGCGGTCGCCGGTCTGCTGATGATCGCGCTCGCCACGGTCGCCACCGGCTACAAGGCCAGCTTCGACTTCGCCTCGGCCTCCATGCCGAAGACCGAGGAGTCGATGGTCGTCCAGAACACGCTGGCCAGCGCGTTCAGCGCCGGTTCCGGCGCGCCCGCCGGGGTCTTCCTCAGCACGGTCAACGGATCCCCGGTCGACCACGGGGCGGTCGCCACGCTGGAGCAGAAGCTGCAGACCGTCCCCGGGGTGGCCGCGGTCACGCCGGCGGTGTACGACAAGAAGGCCGACACTGCTGACATCTCGGTGACGCTGAGTGCGAACCCCGAGAGCGAGCAGGCCATGAACACGGTCAAGCAGCTCCGTGACGTGGCGCACGCGAACGCGCCGGACGGCACCAAGGCACTGGTCGGCGGTGAGACCGCCGTCTACGTGGACATCAACAAGGCGATCAACCACGACTACTCGGTGGTGTTCCCGGTCGCCGGGATCCTGATCATGCTGATCCTGGCGCTGATGCTGCGCAGTGTGGTCGCGCCCTGGTACCTGATGGCCTCGGTCGGACTCGGCTTCGCCGCGACCATCGGTGCCACCGTGCTGATATTCCAGCATCTGCAGAACCAGGCCGGGCTGATGTTCCTGCTACCGGTGTTCGTCTACCTGTTCGTGGTGGCGATCGGTACGGACTACAACATCCTGATGATCTCCCGGCTCCGGGAGGAGGCCAGGGCCGGACGCAGCCCGCGTGAGGCCGCCGGGCAGGCCATCCGGCACGCCGGGCCGACCGTCGCCTCGGCCGGGGCGATCCTGGCCGGGACCTTCGCCAGCATGATGCTGGCCGGGAACAGCCTCTTCAGCGAGCTGGGCTTCTCGATCAGCTTCGGCATCGTGATGGCCGCGTTCGTGATGGCGATGTTCTTCACCCCGGCGCTGACCGCGCTGATAGGGCACGCGGCCTGGTGGCCCGGTCACGCCGACCGGAACCAGGGGGACAGCGGCCACGGTGAGAGCCGGGTCGTCGCGGGGCACTTCCCCGAGGACGGCAAGATCTCCGAGCTGGACCCGACGCGCAACTAGCCGACCGGGTCGGCGGGCGGGGCCCGGGTACGCGCACGCGTACCCGGGCCCCGCCCTTTCGTCGTCCGCGAGCTGTTCGTCCACGGGGTGTTCGTTCACGAGTGCTGTCATGCACGGGTCGATATTCACGAAAGCTGTTGATCTGAGAGTGCGTTGAGAGGAACGGGGTAGCCTCCTCAGGCATCGGGGGAAGGGCCGGGCGTGGGGCGCGGGGGGAAGCCGCCATGAGCGAATGCCAGCTGTGCGGGGCACCTGACGACGGGAGGCCGCCGCGCCGCGTGGGGTGGCGGGGACGGTGGGGACGATGCCGGGGACACGGTCGGCGGGCAGCTGAGCCGCTGCCGCCGCGGCGACCGCTGGCCACCGCGCTCGGCGCGCTGCTGGTCGCCGGGTTGGCGTTCGGCGCGCTGACCGTGGCGGCGGGCGGGAGGACGGTGCCGGTCCGGTCGCCGCTGGTGCCCTACGGCGACGGCGCGGGCAGCCCGGGGGTCACCGCCGGAGCCCCGGCCACGGGCCCCGGCGGGGTGGTGGCGGTCGCGGTCCTGCCGCTGGTCGGGGCGGTGCGCAGCACCCCCGGGGCGGCGCCGACGCCCACCGGCTGCACCGGCGCCGCCGCCGTCCCGGACGTCTCCCGGCTGCGCTACCCGGCCTCCTCCCGGGCGCTGCTGGCCGCCGGGTTCCCGGGGGTGGACGTCGCGGAGCACTCCGGCGGGGTCCCGCTCGGCGGCACCCTCTCGCAGAGCCCGGCGGCGGGCACGGTCCGGCCCTGCGGCACCGAGGTCACCCTGGTCTACTCCAGCGGCCCGGTCCCGGCGTCCGGCCCGGCGGCTGTCCCGGCGCCGGGTACCCGGGCGCTGAGCCCGCCGCTGTGCACCCTGCCGCCCGCCGACGGCAGCGCCAGCGCCCTGCTCGGACGGCTGCGCGCGCTGGTCGCGGACGACCACCGGACCGGCTGCGCGCTGTCGGTGGCCCGGTTCGGGGCCCGCTCGGCCACCGTTCCGGCCGGGGACGTGATCAGCGAGCAGCCGCTGCCCGGGACCCGGGTCGGGCTGCGCGCGGCGGTGCTGCTGACGGTGTCGCTGGGCGCTCCGAGCTGCGCGCTGCCGACGCTGACCGGGGACCGGCAGGCCGCCGCGATCGCGGCGCTGCTCCGGCTCAGGGCGGACGACGGCGGTCGCTGCGGTCTGGCGGTGGCGGTCACCGCCGCGCCCTCGGCCACGGCGGCGCCGGGCACGGTGCTCGCCCAGGCCCCGGCGGCCGGGACGCCGGTGGCCCCGGGCAGCGCGGTCACCCTGACCGTGTCCAGCGGCTCCCCGGCCTCGGCCGGACCCTCGCCGTCGCCCTCGCCGTCCGTCCCGTCGCTGCCCTCCCCGCCGCCGTCGTCGTCGTCGCTGAGCGCGACACCGCCAGCGACACCTCCAGCGGGACCGGACGCGGGACCCGCCGGGAGCGGCCCGCCGGGCGGCTGAACCCGGACGGTGCCGGTCGGCGGGATTCCAGTCGGGTCAGCGTCCGGTCCACCCACCGCGCCCGCCGCCGCAGCTCGGCCCGCAGCTCCAGCAGCCGCTCCGGCCTCCCGCCGCGGGCGGCTCCCGGGTCAGGCGCTGAGGCCGAGTGCGCTGATCGGCGCGTCGAGGCGGTCGGCGCGGCGGTCGGCCCGGGCCTGGTCCGCGCGCGCCCGGTCGTACCGGTGCAGCAGCAGCCGGGCGAGTTCCGGGGCGGCGCCGAGCGGGGCGGCCAGGGCGTCCGCCCCGGCGGCCGCGGCCTCGGCCGCGATCCGGTCCGGCAGCAGGCCGGGGGCGAGCAGGTAGGGCGCGACCGCGATCCGGCGCGCGCCGCGCGCCCGCAGCGCCGCGACGGCGTCGGCCACCCGGGGCGGGGCGGCCGAGGCGTGCGCGACCTCCACCGCGTCCCAGCCGTGGGCGCGCTCCAGGTCGGCGGCGACCTGCCGGGTGACGGTGTTGGCCGCCGCGTCGGAGGACCCGGCGGCGGCCAGCACCACCCCGGTGCCCGGCTCCGGGCGGACGCCCGCCTCGGCCAGGCGGCGGCCCAGGGCGTCCAGCAGCAGCGGGGAGGGGCCCAGTACCGCGCCCTGGCGGACCGTCGCCCGGGGGTTGCGCGCGGCGGCCGCCGCGAGCGCCCCGGGGATGTCGCTCTTGGCGTGGAAGGCCCGCCCCAGCAGCAGCGGCAGCGCGGTGACCGGGCCCTCCAGCCGGTCCACCGCCTGGTCGATCCGAGGCGCGCAGTGGTCCAGGTAGCCCACGGTGACCGGGAGCCCGGGACGCAGCGCGCGCACCCGCGCGGCGAGGTCGGTGACCGTCGCCGCGTGGCGCGGGTCACGACTGCCGTGGGCGACCAGCAGCAGCGTTCCGGGGCTCGGGGCCGACCGCGGGCGGCGGGTCATCGACGGGCCACCAGCAGGCCGCGCGAGCGCAGCACCCGGCGCTCGATCGGCGCGAAGCAGAGCAGTTCGATGCCGATGCCGACGAGCAGGATCAGGAAGATGGTGGCGAGCACGGTCGGCATGTCCTGCATCTCCCGGGCGTTCTCCAGGGCCTGCCCCAGGCCGATGCCCAGGGCCGGGGAGCTGGCGATCAGTTCGGCGGCCATCAGCGAGCGCCAGGCGAAGGCCCAGCCCTGCTTGAGACCGGCGACGTAGCCGGGCATGGCGGCGGGCAGCAGGACGAACCAGATGCCGCGCAACCCGGTCGCTCCCAGCGTACGCCCGGCGCGCAGGTACAGCGGCTGCACCTGGTCGACACCGGCGACCAGTCCGTTGGCGATCGAGGGCACGGCGCCGAGCAGCACCACGGCGTAGATGGTGGCGTTGCTGAGGCCGAACCAGATGACCGCGGCGGGCACCCAGGCGACCGACGGGATGGACTGCAGCCCGGACAGGATCGGGCCGATCGCGGCGCGGACGACCTTGACCCGGGAGACCAGCAGCCCGATCGGCGTGCCGATGACCACGGACGCCAGGAAGCCGAGGATCCCGCGCGAGAGCGAGGTCCAGATGGTGTTCAGGATGGTGCCCTGGAGCCACTGGTCGTACAGGCTGTCCCAGACCGCCAGCGGGCTCGGCAGCAGGTACGAGGGCTTGAGGTGGGCCAGGCAGGCGCCCTCCCACAGCAGCAGCACGATGATCACGGCCACCAGCGGCGGGACGGCCTTGGTGAGCAGGACCCGGCCGATGGAGGCGCGTTCGACGTCCTGCGTCTCCAGCGCGTCCAGGCCCGCGCCGAGCTCGGCGACGTCGGAGCTCTGCGTCTCGGCGGTGGTCGGGACGGCGGAAGTCTCAGTGCTGGACATGGCGGCGGATCTCCCCACGGAGCTGCTCGGTGATCTCGACGGAGAGGTCCGCGACACCCGCGGACTCGATGCGGCGCGGCTGCGGCAGGTCGATCCGCCATTCGCGGGCGATCCGCCCGGGGCGGGACGAGAGCAGCACCACGCGCTGGGCGAGCCGCACGGCCTCGCGGACGTTGTGCGTGACGAACAGGACCGACAGGCCCTGCCCGGCGGAGCCGGAGGACTGGTTGGCGTCGGCCCAGATGCGGGTCAGCTCCTCGTGCAGGACGTCGCGGGTGATCGCGTCCAGCGCGGCGAAGGGCTCGTCCATCAGCAGCACGTTGGCGTCCTGGGCCAGCGCCCGGGCCAGGGCCACGCGCTGGCGCATGCCGCCGGAGAGCTCGTGCACCCGCTTGTTGTGCGCGCCGCCGAGGCGGACCAGTTCGAGCAGCCGCTCGGCCTCGGCCCGGCGCTCGGCGCGCCCCAGGCCGCGCAGCTGGAGCGCCAGTTCGATGTTGCGGCCGGCGGTGAGCCAGGGGAAGAGCGCGTGCTCCTGGAACATCAGCGCGGCCCGGCCGCCGGGGACGGTGATGCTGCCGCTGGTGGGCTGGTCCAGGTCGGCGACCAGGTTCAGCAGGGTCGACTTGCCGCAGCCGGAGGCGCCGAGCAGGCAGACGAACTCGCCCGGGGCGACGCTGAGGCTGATGTCGTCCAGGACCGGGTTGCCGCTCCGGCCGAAGGACTTGGAGACGTGGTCGAGGGTGACCGCGGGCTGGACGCTGCCGAGGGTGTCCTCGGCCGGTTGCTGGGTGACTGCCGGAGACATCCGGACACCTCCTTGGCGTTGTTCCGGGGCCCGCCCCGGTCCGTGTGACTGGGCATCGACGTGGACCGGGGCGGGCACCGGAGTACTGGGCGGACGGGCTGCTACTGCTGGCCGAGCCCGTCGGCGGAGACGGTCGTCTGGCCGTCGGCGGTGAGGATCTGGTTGAGCGGGGTGAGGTCGTAGATCCCGCTCAGGTCGGGGGCCTTCAGCAGCCCCGCGGTGACCGCGTGCTGGGCCTCGGTCTGCAGCGTGGAGGCCAGCGGGTCGTTGGTGACCGCGAGCTCACTCCAGGCGGAGTTCAGCACCTTCGTGGACAGGGCCTTGCCGCTGAGCTGCTTGAGTGCGGCGTTGGCGTCGGTCTTGGCCTGGGCCGGGTTGGCGACGATCCAGGCGTTGGTGTCGACCGAGGCCTTCAGCACGGCCTTGACCACGTCCGGGTGCGCGGTCAGGAACGACTGCGAGACGATCACGTTGGTGGTGGCGAACTGCCCCTGGGGCCACAGGGTGCGCTCGTCGATGAGGATCTTGCCGCCCTCGGCGACGAGCTTGGACGCGGTGGGCTCGGGCACCCAGGCGCCGTCGATCTGGCCGGAGGCGAAGGCGGTGGGGGTGGTCGCGTTGTCGATCCGCAGCACCGAGACGTCGCCCGCGCCGCTCTCCGCGTTCTCCTTGAAGCCGTGCGTCTGGAGGTAGTACAGCAGCGCCACGTCCTGGGTGTTGCCCAGCTGCGGGGTGGCTATCTTCTTGCCCTTGAGGTCCGCGACCGAGGTGACCTTCTTCGGGTTGACCACCAGTTCGGCGCCGCCGGTGGTGGCCCCGGCGATGATCTTCAGCGAGGCGCCGTGGGACTGGGTGTAGCCGGTGATCGCGGCCGAGGGGCCGATCCAGGCGATGTCGATGGCGCCCGCGTTCAGCGCCTCGATCTCGGCCGGTCCGGCGTTGAAGATCTGCGTCTTGATCGCGGTGCCGCCCAGCTCCTTCTGGAACTGGCCGTTCTCGATGCCGATCAGCGGGGTCGCGTGGGTGAGGTTCGCGTAGTACCCGATCCGCACGGTGCTCGCCGACAGCGCGGACGCGGCCGACGACCCCCCGCTCGCCGCCGGAGCGGCGGTGGTGGCGCTGCTAGTGGCCTTGGAGCCGTATCCGCCGCAGGCGCTGAGCAGGCCGACGGCGGCCAGTCCAGCGGCCGCGATGCTGACGGTACGTCTGGCCCGCACGCGCAGGGGGGAGTTGGTCGTGGACGCAGTCATGGCAGGAAAGTCCTCACGTCGATGAGAGTGTCGGAAGGTAGAGTTGTGGAGCCTCGAACCGGGCCGCGGTACAAGCCCGGTGACAGTTGGTCAGAACCGTCAGCAGTCCACCGGGCGACAGCGGCCGATGCCGCCCTGGCCCGCGCCGAGCGCGCCGCTGCCGACACGCCCGCCTTCCTTCGCCATGCGGGAGAAGGCCTCGCCGCCCATCGTCGTGGTTCCCTTCGCCATGATCCCGGTCGTTCCGGGCTCAGAAGGACTCGCCGGCCATGCCGGCGGTCAGGGTGGTGCCGTCGGCCGGGTCGATCAGCAGGAAGGAGCCGGTGCGGCGGTTCGTCGCGTACGGGTCCAGCGCCAGTGGTTCGGCAGTGCGCAGCACGACTCGGCCGATGTCGTTGACCCGGAGCGTGCCGGGGTTGTCGATGTGTTCCAGGGTATCGATGTCGATGGCGTACGGGATGGCTTTGACGATTGCCCGTACCGTGCGGGTGGTGTGCTTCAGCAGTACCCGGTCGCCGACCGCCAGCGGGCGCTCGTTG
This sequence comes from Streptacidiphilus sp. P02-A3a, assembly GCF_014084105.1. Classification (GTDB taxonomy): domain Bacteria; phylum Actinomycetota; class Actinomycetes; order Streptomycetales; family Streptomycetaceae; genus Streptacidiphilus. The sequence continues at coordinate 2,397,570 of NZ_CP048289.1, forward strand.
AGGTGGGAGACGGTCGCGGTGACGTCCTGGGTGGGCTCGACCGGGGTGCCGCCGGAGATCAGGTCCCCGCGCGAGACGTCGATGTCGTCGGTGAGCCGGACGGTGACCGACTGCGGGGCGTACGCGATGCCGGTGTCCTTGCCGAGCACGTCGATCCCGGCCACGGTGGTGGTCAGGCCCGAGGGCAGCACCGTCACCGGGTCGCCGGCGCGCAGCACGCCCGAGGCCAACTGGCCCGCGTAGCCCCGGTAGTCGCGGTGCTCGCCGCTCTGCGGCCGGATCACGTACTGGACCGGGAAGCGGACCGGTTCGGCCGAGGGGTCGGTGCCGACCGGGACCGTCTCCAGGTGCTCCAGCAGCGTCGGGCCGCCGTACCAGTCCATGTGGGCGGAGGGTTCGACCACGTTGTCCCCGGCCAGCGCCGAGATCGGGATGGCGGCGACGTCGGGCACCCCGAGCGAGGCGGCGTAGCCGGAGAACTCGGCGGCGATGGCCGCGAAGACCGGCTCGGCGTAGTCGACCAGGTCCATCTTGTTGACCGCGAGCACCAGGTGCGGGACCCGCAGCAGCGCGGCCACGGCCGCGTGCCGACGGGTCTGCTCGACCACGCCGTTGCGGGCGTCGACCAGGACCACGGCCAGTTCGGCGGTGGAGGCGCCGGTGACCATGTTGCGGGTGTACTGCACGTGGCCGGGGGTGTCCGCGAGGATGAAGCGGCGCCGCGCGGTGGCGAAGTAGCGGTAGGCCACGTCGATGGTGATGCCCTGCTCCCGCTCGGCCCGCAGGCCGTCGGTGAGCAGCGCCAGGTCGGGGGCGTCCTGGCCGCGCTTGAGCGAGGCGTGGGTCACCGCCTCCAGTTGGTCCGTCAGTACTGACTTGGAGTCATGGAGTAGACGCCCGACCAGAGTTGACTTGCCGTCATCGACGGAACCGGCGGTCGCGAAGCGCAGCAGCGCGGTCGCCGAACCGGCGCCGACCACAGCGGGGTTGTGGTGCAGTTCGGTGCTCATGTTTAGAAGTACCCCTCGCGCTTGCGGTCTTCCATGGCGGCCTCGGACATCTTGTCGTCGGCCCGGGTGGCCCCGCGTTCGGTGAGTCGGCTGGCGGCGACCTCGGTGATGACGTCCGCCACGGTGGCCGCGTCGGAGTCGACGGCGCCGGTGCAGGACATGTCGCCGACGGTGCGGTAGCGGACCAGGCGGCGCTCGACCGTCTCGCCCGGCTTGGGGCCGCCCCACTCGCCCGCGGTCAGCCACATGCCGTTGCGGGTGAAGACCTCGCGCTCGTGCGCGTAGTAGATCGCCGGGAGGTCGATCTCCTCGCGCTCGATGTACTGCCAGACGTCCAGCTCGGTCCAGTTGGACAGCGGGAACACCCGGACGTGCTCGCCGGGGGAGTGGCGGCCGTTGTACAGCGACCACAGTTCCGGGCGCTGGCGGCGCGGGTCCCAGGCGCCGAACTCGTCGCGGAGGCTGAACACCCGCTCCTTGGCGCGGGCCTTCTCCTCGTCGCGGCGTCCGCCGCCGAAGACCGCGTCGAACCTGCCCGACTCGATGCCCGCCAGCAGCGGTACCGTCTGCAGCGGGTTGCGCAGTCCGTCCGGGCGCTCGCGCAGCCGGCCGCTGTCGATGAACTCCTGCACCGAGGCGACGTGCAGCCGCAGCCCGTGCTCGGCCACCGTGCGGTCGCGGTACGCCAGCACCTCCGGGAAGTTGTGCCCGGTGTCGACGTGCAGCAGCGCGAACGGCACCGGCGCGGGCCAGAAGGCCTTCAGCGCCAGGTGCAGCATCACGATGGAGTCCTTGCCGCCGGAGAACAGGATCACCGGACGCTCGAACTCCCCCGCCACCTCCCGGAAGATGTGGACGGCCTCGGCCTCCAGGGCGTCCAGGTGCGACAGCGCGAAGGGGTGGCTGTACTCGCCGGGGGTCACGAACTCGGCAGCGGTGGTGGCGGTCACGCCAGTCCCCTCTCGGTCAGCAGTGCGTGCAGGGCGTCGGCCGAGTCGGCCACGGGCTGGGTGTGCGCCTGGATCCGCAGGTCCGGGGCGTCCGGGGCCTCGTAGGGGTCGTCCACACCGGTCAGGCCGCTGATCTCGCCCGCGGCCTGCTTGGCGTACAGGCCCTTGACGTCGCGGACCGAGCACACCTCGACCGGGGTGGCCACGTGCACCTCCAGGTACGCGGTGCCCTGGGCCGCGTGCCGGGCGGCGACGGCGGCGCGGGAGGCGGCGTAGGGGGCGATCACCGGGGCGAGCACCTTGACCCCGTTGGAGGCCAGCAGTTCGGCGACGAAGCCGATCCGCTGGATGTTGGTGTCGCGGTCCGCGGCGGTGAAGCCGAGCCCGGCCGAGAGGAAGGTGCGCACCTCGTCGCCGTCCAGCACCTCCACCCGGTGGCCCTCGGCGCGCAGCCGCTCGGCCAGCGCCAGGGCGATGGTGGTCTTCCCGGCGCTGGGCAGGCCGGTCAGCCACACGGTGGCGCCGCACTCCTGCACGGCCGCCGCCGTGGCGGGCGGTGCGTCGACATTCGTGGTCATCGGTTCTGCTCCAGGGTGGGGACGGTGGGGTGGCGGGCGGTTACAGGTGGATGCCGCACTCGGTCTTGCCGGCGCCGGACCAGCGCCCGGAGCGGGCGTCCTCGCCGGCCAGTACCCGGCGGGTGCAGGACTCGGGGGCGCACCCGATGGACGCGTAGCCGTCCATCAGCAGCGTGTTCAGCAGGATCCCGTGCTCGGCGACGTAGGCGTCCACGTCCGCCTGGGTCCAGCGGGCGATCGGGGCGATCTTGACCTTCTGCCGCTTCGGGTCGAAGGAGACCACCGGCGTGTTCGCCCGGGTCGGCGACTCGTCCCGGCGCAGCCCGGTCGCCCAGGCGTCGTACCCGGCCAGGCCCCGGTTCAGCGGCTCGACCTTGCGCAGCGAGCAGCACAGGTCCGGGTCCCGGTCGTGCAGCCGGGGCCCGTACTCGGCGTCCTGCTCGGCCACCGTCTGCCGCGGCGTGAGCGTGATCACGTTCACCGGGTACACGGCGGCCACGGCGTCGCGGGTGCCGATGGTCTCGGCGAAGTGGTAGCCGGTGTCCAGGAAGATCACGTCCACTCCGGGCAGGGCGGTCGAGGCCAGGTGGGCGACCACGGCGTCCTCCATCGAGGAGGTGACCGCGAAGCGGCGGCCGAAGGTCTCGGCCGCCCAGCGCATGACCTCCGGCGCGGAGGCCTCCTCCAGGGCGCGCCCGGCCTCGACGGCCAGGGCTTCCAGCTCCGCGGCCGAGCGCTGCGGTATGTCAGTCGGTGCGGTCATCTGTCTGTCCCCCAGAAACGGATGCGGGTGCCGAGAGCAGGCCCAGGAATTTCACCGAGAACGCGCGGAGGCAGCTGCCGCACTCCCAACTGCCGTGCCCACCGGCCTCGCTGGGGCGCAGATCCTGGTCGCCGCAGTAGGGGCAGTGGAACGGGGCGGCGCGTTCGCTCATGCCAGTGCTCCCTCGTCCGCGCGCAGTGCCCACTCGGCGAAGCGCTCGCCCTCGGCGCGCTGCTCGTCGAAGCGGCGCAGTACCCGCTCGACGTAGTCGGGCAGTTCGTCGGCGGTGACCTTGAGGCCGCGCACCTTGCGGCCGAAGCCCGCGGTGAAGCCGAGGCTGCCGCCGAGGTGCACCTGGTAGCCCTCGACCTGCTGGCCCTGGCTGTTCAGCACCAGCTGGCCCTTGAGGCCGATGTCGCCGGTCTGGATCCGGGCGCAGGCGTTGGGGCAGCCGTTCAGGTTGATGCTGATCGGCTGGTCGAACTCGGGCAGCCGCTGCTCCAGTTCGGCGATCAGGTGCTGCGCGCGGCCCTTGGTCTCGACGATGGCGAGCTTGCAGAACTCGATGCCGGTGCAGGCGATGGTGCCGCGCCGGAACGGGGAGGGCTTTACCTGGAAGTCCAGCGCCTCCAGCGCGGCGACCAGCGCGTCGACCTGGTCGGCCTCGACGTCCAGCACGATCATCTTCTGCTCGACCGTGGTGCGCAGCCGGTCGGAGCCGTGGGCGGCGGCGACGTCGGCGATCTTCGCCAGCTGCGCGCCGTCGACCCGGCCGACCTTGGGCGCGAAGCCGACGTAGAAGCGGCCGTCGTTCTGCGGGTGGACGCCGACGTGGTCGCGCCACCGGGTGCTGGGCTCGGCCGGGGCCGGGCCGTCGACCAGCTTGTACTTCAGGTACTCGTCCTCCAGCACCTGGCGGAACTTCTCGGGCCCCCAGTCGGCCATCAGGAACTTGAGCCGGGCGCGGGTGCGCAGCCGCCGGTAGCCGTAGTCGCGGAAGATGCCGACCACGCCCGCCCAGACGTCCGCCACCTCGTCCAGCGGCACCCAGGCGCCGAGGCGCTCGGCCAGCCGGGGGTTGGTGGACAGGCCGCCGCCGACCCACAGGTCGAAGCCGGGGCCGTGCTCCGGGTGGACCACGCCGACGAAGGCGATGTCGTTGATCTCGTGCACGACGTCCTGCACCGGCGAGCCGGAGACCGCGGTCTTGAACTTCCGCGGCAGGTTCGAGAACTCCTGGTTGCCGATGTAGCGGCGGTGGATCTCGTCCACGGCCGGGGTGCCGTCGATGATCTCGTCCTGGGCGATGCCGGCCACCGGCGAACCGATGATCACCCGGGGGCAGTCGCCGCAGGCCTCGGTGGTGGACAGGCCGACGGCCTCCAGCTTCTGCCAGATCGCCGGGACGTCCTCGATCCGGATCCAGTGCAGCTGGATGTTCTGCCGGTCGGTGATGTCGGCGGTGCCCCGGGCGTAGGTCTCGGAGACCTCGCCGATGGCGCGCAGCTGAGCGGTGGTCAGCCGGCCGCCGTCGATCCGGACCCGGAGCATGAAGTACTCGTCCTCCAGCTCGTGCGGCTCCAGGATCGCGGTCTTGCCGCCGTCGATCCCCGCCTTGCGCTGGGTGTACAGCCCCCACCAGCGCATCCGCCCGCGCAGGTCGTTCGGGTCGATCGAGTCGAAGCCGAGCTTGGAGTAGATCGTCTCAATGCGTGTCCGCACGTTGAGACCGTCGTCGTCCCGCTTGAACTGCTCGTTGCCGTTCAACGGGGTGAAGTGCCCCATGCCCCACTGGCCCTCACCGCGGTGGCGGGTGACCTTGCGGGTCGCCGCCGGGCGGCGCGCGGAGGCGTCGTCTTGGGTCGGGTCGGTGGCCATGGGCGCAGTCCTTCGGCAAGAGGCAGGGGGCCTGGTGGTATTCGTCGGAGCCTGGTCCGCGCGACGGCAGCGAGCAGCTCGGAGCCGCGGTGCCGGCGGGTGGCGGCCTGGTCAGACCTGGTCGGCGGAGCGATTGCAGGCGGTGAACGGCAGGGGCTTCAGGACGCCGGACAGATGGCGCTGGACATGCGGCCGAGGTCGACGTGGAGTCGACCGACCAGGGAAGTTCCGGCACCAGACATGGCAGAAGCGTCGCACGTAGAGCTTTCTGTCGTCCACAAGCGTCCAGAATGCGAACAAAAGTGTTTCAGATGATGAGATCAGGCGGTGGTTGCGCCGGTCCGGGGCCGGGCGCGGTCGACTATCCCGGCCAACGAGGCGGCGGCCGAGGCCGGTAGCGTGCCGAAGGTCGAGCCCCAGTCGCCGCCCAGACGCGAGGCGCAGAAGGCGTCCGCTACCGGAGCGGGCGCGTGCCGCAGCAGCAGCGAACCCTGGAGCAGCAGCGCCAGCCGCTCCACCACCCGGCGGGCCCGCAGTTCCAGGCCGTCCGCCAGGGCCGGGTCGGCGAGCTCGGCCAGCAGTTCCTTGAGCGCGGCGTCGAAGGAGCGGTCCACCCCCTCGGCCAGTCGCAGCTCGGCGGTGAACGCCGCCACCGCGCGCGGCTCGCGGGTCAGCACCCGCAGCACGTCGAGCGCGTTGACGTTGCCCGAGCCCTCCCAGACCGAGTTCAGCGGCGACTCGCGGAACAGCCGGGGCATCCCCGACTCCTCCACGTAGCCGTTCCCGCCCAGGCACTCCAGCGCCTCGGCGGCGACCACCGGGCAGCGCTTCGTTATCCAGTATTTGGACACCGCGACCGCCATCCGGCGGAAGTCGCGCTCCTGCGGGGTGTCCAGGTCGAAGGACGCGGCCAGCCGCAGCGCGGTGGCGGTCGCCGCCTCCGACTCCAGCGCCAGGTCCGCCAGCACGTTCCGCATCAGCGGCTTGTCGATCAGCGGCCCGCCGAAGGCGGCCCGGTACGCCGCGTGGTGGGTGGCCTGCGCCACCGCCTGCCGCATCAGCGAGGCCGAGCCGAGCACGCAGTCCATCCGGGTCGCCGCCACCATCTCGATGATGGTGGCCACCCCGCGCCCCTCCTCACCCAGCAGCTGCGCCCAGGTGCCGTCGAACTCCACCTCGGAGGAGGCGTTGGAGCGGTTGCCCAGCTTGTCCTTGAGCCGCTGGACCAGGAAGGTGTTGCGGCTGCCGTCCGGCAGCACCCGGGGCAGCACGAAGCAGCTCAGCCCGCCGGGGGCCTGCGCCAGCACCAGGAAGACGTCCGACATGGGCGCGGAGCAGAACCACTTGTGCCCGGTCAGCAGGTACTCCCCGGCCGCCGCCAGCGGCTCCGCCCGGGTGGTGTTGGCGCGGACGTCGGAGCCGCCCTGCTTCTCGGTCATGCCCATCCCGGCCAGGCACCCGGCCTTGTCCTGCGGCGGCAGCAGCCCCGGCTGGTACCGGCGGGAGGTCAGCCGGGGCACCCACTGCGCGGCCAGCGCCGGGTCGGTGCGCAGCGCGGGCACCGCGGCGTGGGTCATCGACACCGGACAGCCGTGCCCGGACTCCGCCTGCGACCAGACCAGGAAGCCCGCCGCCCGGCGCAGGTGGCCGTCCGGCCTGGTCCAGGCGTCGCCGGTGAGCCCGGCCGCGGCGGCGGTGGTCAGCAGCGAGTGCCAGGCGGGGTGGAACTCGACCTCGTCGATCCGGTTGCCGTAGCGGTCGTGGGTGCGCAGCACCGGTTCGTTGGCGTTGGCCTGCTCGCCCCACAGCCGCGCCTCGGCGGACCCGGCGGTCCGGCCCAGCCCGCCCAACTCGGCGGTGATCTCCGCGAGCCGCCGCGGCGCGGCATACCGGGCCACGCCCTCGGACAGGGCGCGGTCGGCGCCGAAGACGTCGTAGCCGACGAGCGGCGGGACCTGGTTGCTGACGCTGTGGGTGGTCGCCATGCCCCCACCGTAGGCGGGTGGGGCCGCGAGTTCCACACCATCGGGCAGACCGGGGCCGAGTCCGTCAGTGCGGGTGCGCGGTGGCGTAGGCGGCGATGTAGCCGAGGGCGTTCGTCGCCCAGTGCATCCCCATCGGCGCCAGCAGGCTGGAGCTGCGCCGCCGCAGCTCGCAGAAGACCGCGCCGCCGAGGCCGGTGAAGACCACCGCGGCGGCGTCGGCGACGATCGCGCCCACCGGGGAGCTGCCGAACACCGGGGTCAGCGCGGGCTTCTCGGTGGCCAGGTGCAGCGAGGGCAGGATGTGCCACAGGCCGAACAGGAACGAGGACACCCCGGTCGCCCAGAGCGTCCCGTGGCGCCGCCGGACCAGCCCGTACAGGGTGCCCCGGAACGCGAACTCCTCCAGCAGCACCGTCCCGAAGGGGACGTAGAACAGCACCTTGGCGGCCAGCTCGCCGCCGCTCAGGGCGTTGTTCCGCTGGTCCGCGAACAGGTCGCGGGTGACCGGCAGCAGCGCCCCGGCCAGGTACACCGCGCCCACCACGCCGATGATCGACAGCGCCCAGGCCGCGCCCCGGGCCAGCGTGCCCCGGGCCAGGCCCAACTCGGTCCGGCCGCCCCCGGCCCAGCGGACCAGGCCGTACAGCACCACGACGGTGAGCGCGCCGGTCAGCAGGCCCCAGGAGTTGAACCAGCGGTTGTTCGACAGGTTGGTGACGACCAGCACCAGCACCGCCGCGACCGTGGCCAGGTCGGTCCGGTCGCGGAGGCTGAAGCGCCCGTGCGGTCCGGCGCCGTCCAGCGGCCTGCTCACCGCTGCACCCGGGACGCCATCAGCCGCTCCAGCCGGGCGGTGTCGCCCACCGTCCAGCCCGGCGGCGGGACCACCGCCGCCCAGCCGGTGGCGGGCATGGTGCCGTAGCGGTGGCCGTGGTTGTCCGGCACCCCGTTCGCGTCCACCAGGTCGCAGGCCACCTGCCAGAAGGTGATCAGCGGGTACCAGCGCATCGCCGAGGAGACGTCCGCCGCCCGGGGCCGGTCCAGCCAGTCCGGACGGTGCACGGCCAGGCCGGGCGACCACCAGACGATCGGGTCCGAGCCGTTCTGCAGGTACAGCGTGCGCGGCGGGTCCCAGGGACCGGCCGGGAGGTCCAGGTCGGCCGGGAACTGGGCGAAGCGGACGGTCGCGCCGCCGCCGACGACCGGACGCCAGGCCGGGCTGCCCGGCGTGCGCTCGGCGGTGAGCCGCTTCCACATCGGGTTGTCGTAGGTCGGGCCGACCAGCAGCGCGCCGTCGGTGCGGGCGCTGAGCTCCGCCAGGCTGCCGTGGAAGGCCTGCTCGGTGGCGTAGGAGCCGAGGCTCTCGCCGAAGACCACCAGCTTGGGCCGGTCGGCCGGGGGCAGTGTGGACCACTTGGCGTACACCGCGTCGAACAGCGCCCTGCCCGCGTCCGCCGCCTCGTCCTCGGTCAGCACCGACACCCAGCTCGGCAGGTACGAGTACTGCACCGCGACCAGCGCGCTGTCGCCGCCGTACATGAACTCCAGCGGGGCGGTGGTCTGCGGGTTGACCCAGCCGCTGCCGGTGGTGGCCATCACCGCCAGCACCTTGCGGCCGAAGCCGCCGGTGCGCTCCAGCTCCGACACCGCCAGCGCGGCCCGTCCGGCCAGCGTGTCGGCGGCCCGCAGCCCGACGTACACCCGGACCGGGTCCATCGCCGGGCGCCCGCTGAAGTCCGCCAGCTCCGCCCGGGTCGGCGCCTCGCCGACGAAGTTCCGGCCCTGGAAGCCGAGGCTGTCCCAGGACTCGGCGGAGGCGGGACTGCCGGACAGGGTCGGCAGCCGCGGCTGGACGATGCCCGGACGGGTGCCGCTGTCGGCCAGCGAGGCGGCGTTCTCGGCCACGTCCAGCGCGGCGGACAGCAGGAAGCCCTGCACCACGCCGACGGTGACGAACGCCAGCACCACCACACCCACCCCGTAGCCCACCGCCCTGGGCAGGTACGGCGACAGGAGGCGGGCGATCAGCCCGGTGGCCAGCCGCAGCAGCCGGGCGAGCAGCACCAGCAGGCCGCCCACCAGCAGCGCCACCAGCGGTACCGCCGTCCAGCCGAGCCACGGCACGTGCGCCGACAGCGACACCGCCCGGCGCACGTCCTCCTGCCAGCGGGCGCTGAACGCGGTCACCACGACCACCCCGGCCAGTCCGACGGCGGCCAGCAGCCACCAGGCCGTCCGCCGCAGCCGGGGATCGTCCGGCCGGTCCCGCCACAGCCGCCACAGTCGGCCGACCAGGTAGCCGAGGAGGGCCCCGGCCGCGTAGCCGATCACCGCCGTCACCCCGGCGCACAGCCCCTGGAGCCACCAGGCCCGGGGCAGCAGCGACGGGGTCAGCGAGACCGAGTAGCACAGCAGTGCCCCGGCGACGGCGCCCCAGGACGGCGCGCGGCGCACCACCCGCAGCCGCGCCGCCGGCCGCCGCCGTCGGCCGCGCGGCGCGCCGCCGCCCTCGGGAGTCCGGCCGTCGCGCCAGGGCGTCGACCCGTGCGGCTCACTCGACAACCCGTCCTCCTCTGCGCTCCTCCGCTGCCGACGAGTCAGTACCGCTGGGCCTGGGCGACCTTGGGGACCAGCGCCGTCGCCGCGGGTTCTCGGCTGAAGGCCACCGGGGTCGCGGTCCGGCCCGCCGCCAGGTCCTGCGCCCCGACGACCGCGGTGTCCACGGTCCTGCCGGAGCTGTCGTCGAAGTCGATCTTCACGGCGTAGGAGGCGGTCGCCCCGCTGTGGTTGGTGATGTTCACGACCACCGCGTGCAGCCCGCCGGAACTCGCCGTCGGTACCCCGGTGAGCTTCACGTCACCGGTGGCGTTGCCCGCCCCGGAGACCGAGCCCAGCGCCGCCACCGCCGCCTGGCTGGCCTTCGCCCCCGCCGCCGAGACCGAGGCCTCGAACGAGGACGCGGCGGCCGCCGCCGAGGACGCCCGGTCCGAGGCCGAGGCGACGGCGGACGCGGCCTTGGACGCCAGCGCCGACGGCGGCTCGCCGGAGAACCCGGCGGTCGCCGACGACAGCGCCGAGGCCAGCGACGAGGCCTCGGCCGAGGCGCCGCTCGACCCGTTGCCCGAACTCCCGCACGCCGACAGGGCCGTCAGTCCGCCCGCGGCCAGCACTACTGCCGCCGCCATCGCCAGCCGACCGCGACCGGCCGGAGCGGCAGCCCGCCCCTCAATCCTTCTCACCAGGTCCGCCCTCACGTCCACGGCCCCGGTCCGCCCGGGCCTCCTGCCACCACCGTGGGCGGCCGCGGGCCGCCCCGCGAGCCGGACTGGTCCGTCCGGTGCACGACCGCCGCCGACGGCCAGTGCCGAGGTCCGGCCACCGGGTTGGATACGCTCACGGGTGTGCAGTCAGCAGGTGAACCTTCACGAACGTCCCGTCACCGGGCGCGGCGTTCCCGTCGCTCGGCCAGGCGCGGGCGCGGCTCCGCGTACCTGAGCATCGGCTGGACGCTGATCAAGGACACCACCAACACCTGCATGGAGTACCGGGTCACCGGGCTCGCCGCCGAGGTCGCGTTCTTCACGCTGATGTCCGTGCCGCCGCTGCTGCTGTGCGTCGCGGGCACCCTCGGCTACCTGAGCTCCGCCACCATCCAGGTGGTCGAGACCGACATCCTGAACGCGGCCGGGGTGGTGCTCTCCCAGTCGTCCATCGACCAGGTGGTCAAACCGCTGCTGCACAGCGTCTTCGCCACCGGCCGCCCGGACCTGATCTCCATCGGCTTCATGCTGGCGCTGTGGTCGGGCTCGCGGGCGCTGTACGTCTTCGTCGAGACCGTCACCATCATGTACGGGCTGGAGGGCAACCGCGGCATCATCCACACCCGGGTCCTGTCGCTGGGCCTGTACATAGTGGCGCTGGTCGTCAGCACCATCGTGCTGCCGCTGCTGGTCGCCGGGCCCGGACTGGTGGTCCGGGCGCTCCCGGCGGCGGCCGGACTGGTCCACGCGCTGTACTGGCCGTCCGCGCTGGTGCTCTCCATCGTCTTCCTGACCACGCTCTACCACGTGTCGGTGCCGGTCCGGACGCCGTGGAAGGAGGACCTGCCGGGCGCGCTGGCGGCGCTGCTGGTGCTCGCCATCGGCAGCGCCCTGCTGCGGCTGTACCTGGTGCACTCGGTCGAGGGCGTCACCGTGTACGCCTCGCTGGCGGCGCCGGTCGCGGTGCTGCTGTGGATCGGGGTGACCGCGCTGGCGGTGCTGATCGGCGCGGCGATGAACGCCTCGGTCGACCGGATGTGGCCCAGCCGCGCCACCGAGCAGGCCCGCGCCGAGAACGAGCGGGCCCGCGAGGAGGCGGCGGCGGAGCTGGTCCGCCGGGCCGAGGCGCGGCGCGCCGCGGTGCGCAACAAGGCCGCCAACCCGCCGCCGTCGGGCGAGGAGATGGAGGGGGAGGCCCCGGCCGAGTACCCGGAGCGCTGGGCGGACTTCCTGCCGCCGACCGACCTGCGCCGCCGGATCCAGGCCGGGGGCGTGGAGCACCGGCGGCGGCCCTACCCGCCGCCGGAGGACGACGAGCAGCGCGAGCCCCGCAAGCGGCGCGGTCGCCGGGACCGGCGGGACGACGAGCCCGGGGCGTAGCGGGCCGGGCGCGCGGTCGGCGGTGCTTTCGGCCGCTTCGGACCGGTTCGGAACGGTTCGGCCAGTGGTTTCGGCGGCGGTTCGGCGGCGGTTTCGGCAGTGCTGGTTTCCGCGTCGGCGGGTAGGCGTATGGCTACGGAACGCCGACTGTGAGGGAGAAGCCGATGCCGTCCCTGCGTGGTACCACCGGCCGGACCGGGTCCGCCGCCGAGCCCGGACCCGACTCCGACCGCCGCCGCTCCTCGCGGCGGGGCCTGCCCTGGTACCTGAGCATCCCGATCACCTTCGCGGTGATCGTCGCCCTGTTCCTGGCCGCCGCGAAGTTCGACTGGCTGCCGGGCCTGCCCAACCCCTTCGGCACCACCACCGTGGACCGCAGCCAACCGGCGGTGCTCCAGTCCATCCAGAACATGAGCGACTACGACGCGGCCACCGGCAACTTCCAGATCGTGGTGAACCTTCAGCAGGAGGCCGACTACCTGCCGTCGGCGCTGCTCGGCAGCGACACCCTGTACGTCGCGGGCGGCACCGTGCAGTCCTTCGTGGACCTGGGCAAGGCCGCGGTGACGGTCTCCGCCGACCGCCGTACGGCGACCATCGCGCTCCCGGCCGCCCAACTCGGCCAGACCGCGCTCAACCCCGCGCAGTCGTACGTCTTCGCGCAGAACCGGGGCCTGTTCAACCGGATCGGCGACTTCTTCTCCGGCAACCCGGGCGACCAGCAGAAGCTCACCATCCTGGCCGCGCAGAAGATCCAGACCGCGGCGGACTCCAGCGGCCTGACCGGGCGGGCGGAGACGAACACCCGGCAGATGCTCACCGGGCTGCTCCGCTCGCTCGGCTTCACCAGCGTCACCATCACCTTCAAGTGAGCATCACCTTCAAGTGCTTCAAGTGAGCCGACCCTGACGGGAGTTCAGCAGGCGCAGGAGATGCCGGAGCGGGGCGCGGTGAGGTCGTCGATCGGCCGCTGCCCGGCGCCGGTGGCGCTCTCGTAGCCGAAGCCCTCGCGGACCCAGTACTCGAAGCCGCCCAGCATCTCCTTGACCTGGTAGCCGAGCCGGGCGAAGGCGAGGGCGGCCCGGGTGGCGCCGTTGCAGCCGGGGCCCCAGCAGTAGGCGACCACGGTGAGCGCGGGGTCGACCAGGACCGGCGCGAGCTCGGCGACGCGCGCCGTGGGGATGTGCAGCGCGCCGGGGATGTGCCCCTGCGCCCAGGAGGCATCGCTGCGGGAGTCGACCACGACGATGCCGGGGACGCCCGCCGCCAGGTCCGCGTGGACGTCGGAGACGTCGGCCTCGAACGCGAGCCGGGTGGCGAAGTGGGCGGCGGCCGTGGCGGGCCCGGCGGCCGGGACGCCGAGGACGGCGCTGGTGGGGGTGGTGCTGGAGGTCATCGCGGGGTCCTGTCCGGTCGGCGCGGTGCGGGTGTGCTGGTCGCGGTGCGGATGCACTGATCATCGGGCGGCGCGGCGGTCCGCCGCGAGTGGCGTGAACGCCGCTGGTCGTGAAGATCCCGCCACCCGGCCGTGGCCGCGAGCGGCGGTTGGCGGCGGTTGGTGGCGGTTAGCGGCGGTTCACAGCGGTTCATGGCGGTTCACGGCTGCCGACGGGGGCCCGGCCCGGCCCGACTGCCGTGTCCGATCGCCGCCAGTCGGAGCCTCGGCGATGCCGCACACTGGACAGCGTGATAGACGAAGACACCAGCTACCGAGCCGTGAGCAGCCGCGACGCACGCTTCGACGGCGTCTTCTTCACGGCGGTCCGGACCACCGGCATCTACTGCCGTCCCAGCTGCCCGGCGACCACCCCGAAGCGGCAGAACGTCCACTTCTACCCGACCGCCGCCGCCGCCCAGGGGGCCGGCTACCGGGCCTGCCGCCGCTGCCGTCCGGACGCCGTGCCCGGCTCCCCGGCCTGGAACGTCCGGGCCGACCTGGTCGGGCGGGCGATGCGGATGATCGGCGACGGGGTGGTGGACCGCGAGGGCGTCGCCGGACTCGCCGCCCGGCTCGGCTACAGCGAGCGCCACCTGACCCGCGAACTCGTCGCCGAACTCGGTGCCGGACCGCAGGCGCTGGCCCGCTCACAGCGCGCGCACACCGCGCGGCTGCTGCTGCAGACCACCGACCTCAGCGCGACCGACGCCGCGTTCGCGGCCGGGTTCGCCAGCGTCCGGCAGTTCAACGAGACCATGCAGGCCGTCTACGGGCTGACCCCGACCGAGCTGCGGCACCGGCCGGGACGCCGGGGGGCGCTCCCCGGGACCATCCCGCTGCGGCTCGCGCACCGCGAACCCCTGGACGCCGCGCACCTGTTCGACTTCCTGGCGCTGCGCGCGGTGCCCGGCGTCGAGGAGATCACCATCGGTCCGGGCGGCGCCCGGACGTACCGGCGCACGCTCGGGCTGCCCGGCGGTCCCGGCGTGGTCGAGGTCGACCAGCCGCGCCGCCCGCAGGGCTGGCTCGACTGCCGACTTCGGCTCACCGCGCTGCGCGACCTCACCACCGCCGTGCAGCGGCTGCGCGCGCTGTTCGACCTCGACGCCGACCCGGACGCGGTGGACCGGGCGCTCGGCGCCGACCCCTGGCTCGCCCCGCTGGCCGCCGCCCGTCCCGGACTGCGCTCGCCCGGGCACGTCGACCCGCAGGAGCTCGCGGTCCGGGCGGTGCTCGGCCAGCAGATCTCGGTGGCCGCCGCGCGCACCCTCGCCGGACGCCTCGCCGAGCGCTACGGCGAGCCGCTGCCCGCCCCCAGTGGCGGCCTGACCAGGCTGTTCCCGAGCAGCGCGGCCCTCGCCGAGGCCGCCGACGCGGACCTGGCCATGCCCAGGGCCCGGCAGCGGGCGGTACGCGGCCTGTGCGCGGCGCTGGCCTCGGGCGCGGTCGACCTCAGTCCCGGCGTGGACCGCGAACAGGCCGCCGCCGACCTGCTGGCGCTGCCCGGCATCGGTCCGTGGACCGTCTCCTACGTGCGGATGCGCGCGCTCGGCGACCCGGACGCGTACCTGCCGACCGACATCGGCGTCCGCCACGGGCTGCGCGCCGCGCTGGCCCCGGAGGACGTCGACGCCAACACCTGGCGCCCCTGGCGCTCCTACGCCGTACACCACCTCTGGGCCGCCCTCGGCGACGCCCGGGATTCCGCTGACCACCTTGCCGCGAGGATCAACTGATGACCAGTCAACTCACCGAAGAGTCACTGCTGCACACCACCGTGGACTCCCCGCTCGGCCCGCTGCTGCTGGTCGCGGACCAGGACGGCGCGCTCACCGCGCTGCTCGCCCCCAACACCCGGGGCCAGCGCAGCGCCCCCGACCCCGACTGGCGGGCCGACCCGGCCCCCTTCGCCGCCGTCACCGAGCAGTTGACCGCCTACTTCGACGGCAGCCTCCAGGAGTTCGACCTGCCGCTGGCCCCGCGCGGCAGCGAGTTCCGCCGCCGGGTCTGGGACGCGCTCGACGACGTCCCCTACGGCGAGACCGTCACCTACGGGGAGCTCACGGCGGCGGCCGGGCAGCGCCCGTCGTCGGTACGCGCGGTGGCCGGGGCGGTCGGCGCGAACCCGCTGCTGATCATCCGCCCCTGCCACCGGGTCATCGGCGCGAACGGCTCGCTCACCGGCTTCGCCGCCGGGCTCGACGCGAAACGGCTGCTGCTGCGGCTGGAGGCGGCTGACCAGACGCTGTTCGGCTGAGGGCCCCGGCCCACGGGCCCGGCCGCCGACCGGTGCCTGAGCCCTGGTTCCCTGGTTCCCGGCTAGTCCCCGGCGGCTTCGCTGCCCAGGGCCAGGGCCAGTTGCTCCAGGCCGCCGAGGGCGCTGATGATCGCCGCGCTGTCCTGCGGCGAGATCGCCGCCAGCGCGGTGGCCATCCGCCGCTCGTGCGCCCGCTGCCAGTCCGCGAGCTGCCGGTGCCCGGCCTCGGTCAGCGCGATCCGCGCGGTCCTGCGGTCGCCCGGGTCGGCCTGCCGGTCCACGAAACCGGCGTCCAGCAGCTTGCCGATGAGTCCGCTCACGGTGTTCGGCGCCAGCCGCTGCCGGGCGGCCAGTTCGCCGACCCGCAGCGGCTCGATGGCGAGCGTCTGGAGCAGCTCGACCTGCGCCATGGGCAGGGACTCCCAGGGGTACTCGGTGCGGATGCTGCTGCGCAGTGCGCGGCGCAGGCGGGTCACCACGTCGGTGAGACGTTGTACCTGCGCCGGGTCGACGGCGGGGCCGGCAGCGGCCTCCGGGACGGGCTCGCGGGGTGTGGTGGCTGACTCAGGCATGCGGCAAAGCTTAGAGGCTCCGCCGATCGGGGGCTGGCGCCGAGATCCCCGGCCTCTCATCCGGGCCCGGCCCGGGTCCTCACCCGGGTCCTCACCCGGGCCCGGCCCGATCGTCAGTGCCGGACCACCCAGCCGCGCTCGTAGGCGTGCCAGCCGAGCTGCATCCGGGTGGTCAGCCCGGCGAGGTCCATCAGCCGCTTGACCCGGCGCTGCACCGTGCGCAGGCCCAGGTCGAGCTGCTTGGCGACGCTCACGTCGGTCATGCCGACCAGCAGCAGCGACAGCACCTGGAGGTCCACGGCGTCCGGCTGCTGCGCCTCGTCGGTCCGCAACTCGCCGGAGTCGGTCAGCCGGATCGGCAGGCCCTGCGCCCAGACCGACTCGAACAGGCCCACCATGGCCTCCAGCACCCCGCCCGCCCGGATCACCATCGCGGCAGGCTCCCCGGGGGCATCGAGCGGCGCCAGCGGCAGCATCGCGACCGAGCGGTCGGCCAGCATCAGCTTCGTCGGCACCTTGTCCACGATCCGGACCTGCTCGCCCCGGCCCAGCGCCTCCGACAGGATCAGGCTCCCGCCCGGCGCCTCCAGCGCGGACCGCTCCAGCACCACCCGGTAGCTCACCCCGCGCGCCACCGCCACCGGCTCGGCTTCGTTGTCCAGCCCGTGGACGGCCACCGGTACCTGCGTGACCAGCGCCAGCATCTCCTTCTCCGCGCCGAGTTGGAGCTGGTCGAAGCGGTGCCGGACGGCGTCCACCCCGGTCACCACCTCCACCAGGTCGCGCAGCGCCGCGCCGGTCGCGTTGCGCCGGTACTCCTGGGTGAGCGACTCCACCGCCAGCTCGGCCTGCTTCAGCTCGTGCCGCCGCTCGGAGAGCAGCGCGCCCAGGGCGATCGCGGGCGGCGCGGCCCGGTAGCGTCCGGGCAGTTCGGGCGAGGGCGCGGCCAGTCCCCGCCGCTCCAGCTCGGCCACGGTCGCCGCGACCGGCCCGACGTCGAGCCCCAGCCGCTCGGCGAGCTGGGCGACGGACGCCGCACCCTGACCGACCAGCACGCGGTAGACCGACCCGACCTCGTCGTCCAATCCGAAGAAGCCGAGCACGTGATCTCCTACTGGTACTGGGACGTCCCTCCGACCGCTGCTCGGGGGTGGCCGAATCCTGCCATGGCGTGAAACTACCGAACGACATCATGCCTGGTCGGACGGCCAAGGGGTAGTCATCGGGGACGGGTGGCGGCGGGGATCCCCCCTGCGCGCCGCCGGATTCGCCGGTTCGGCCCGGAGATCGGGCGGGGCCGATGGAGAATGAGCGCGTCCGTGAGTAGGCAGCGGACTCGATCACTGAGGGGGAGAGCGATGGGCAGCCAGGGCGGTGCGGGCGACTCGTGGTGGGACGAGGTCTACGCCGGTCCCGGGGACGACCTCCCGGACACACCACGCGCGGACTCCCGCCGGGGGACGGTCGACGACTGGTTCGACGCGGCGAGCGGCCTACTGGACGACAACGCCCCAGCAGGCGCCCCACCCCCGGCGCCACCTGCGCCCCCCGCGCCCCCGGTTCCGCCGATGCCTCCGGTACCTCCGGCGCCTCCGGCCGGTTATTCGGCCGATTCGGCCGGGGTTGAGCCGTTGCCGGACCCCTGGGCTGCGACGCCGACGGTGGTGGCCGACGCCGCGCCTCCGGCGGGGGGTTCCGCTGCTCCGAGTCCCGCCGGGGTTGAGCCGCTGCCGGATCCCTGGGCTGCGACGCCGACCTTCCCTCGCCAGGCCACGACCCGCCGCCCGGCGAGCCGCAACCTTCCCCCGTACACCCGTGAGGCGCCCCCGGCTGCGGGTGGCGTCCGACCGCCCGCGAGTGAGGCGCCGTCGTCCGGCGGTGAGGCGTCTCCGCCGGATGCCGAGGCGGCTGCGTCCGGGCGGCCGCTCAGTGACAGCGCGCCGCCGGTGGCCGACGACAGTTCGCCGACGCGGGTGCTGCGGACGCTCGGTGGTGATGCGCGTCCGCCGGAGGACGAGGCGCCCTCGTCGGGGGAGCCGCCGCTGGTGGGGGACGACAGTTCGCCGACGCGGGTGCTGCGGACGTCGGGTGGTGATGCGCGTCCGCCGGAGCAGGACGAGGATCCGTTGCCGCCGTTGCCGGTGCGTCCGCCGCGCATCCCGTCGTTGCGGCCCGATCCACGGCTGGGGCCGCCGCCGGTGGTGCCTTCGGCGACGTCCAGTGCAGCGGAGCTGGAGCCGCAGCTGGAACCGGAGTTGGAGCCGCCGTCGGCTCCGCCTGCCCCGGTCGAGCCGCCGGAGCCCGAGCGGCCCGGTGAGCCGGGCGACGCCGACGCCACCACGGCCGAGCCCGACCCGGCCCGGCCCGAGAGGCCTGCCGTGTCCGGGCCTCCTGCGGAGGCCACGGTGGCGCTGCCGCACGTCGGTGAGCGTCCGCCGACCTACGACCCCGAGCCCACCGCGCTGCCGTCCGCCGATCCCGACCTCCTCGGCACGCTGGTGCCGGACACCGTGATCGACGGTGCGCGCTACGGCACGATGACCTTGCGGGCGGCCTCGGTGCGTGGCGACTCCGCGCGCTACCGGGGGGACAACCGGGGCGATCGGCTGCTCACCGCACGGTTCGGCGAGGGCGCGGACGCGCTGTTGGCGGTGGTCATCGCCACCTCCTCCGCTGACGAACCGTCAGTCGCCGACGACGCCTGCCGTCAGTTGGCCGCAGCGATCGGCCGCAGCCGGGCCCAACTCCTCGGCGACCTGCGGACCGGAGCGCAGGAGAACCTCCGCTACGGCCTGCAACGGCTGACCGCGCGGGCGACCGTGCGGCTGCGCGGCGCCGACTCCGAGGCGGGCAACTCCGGTGCGCTGCACGCGTTGATCGCCCCGCTCGACCCGACCACCCGGCTGCGCGCCGGGTTCGGTGTCGGCCCCGGCGCGCTGCTGCTGCTCGGGGACGAGGCCTGGTACGACGCGTACGCCGGGCGCCGCCTGGTGCAGCAACAGCCGAGCGCCGAGCCGGAGTCGGACCCCGGGCGGTTCCGGTTCCGGGTGGTCGTGCCGGAGCCGGGGGACGTGCTGCTGCTGTGCAGCGACGGGTTGGCCCAACCGCTGTGCGAGGAACCGGCGGTGTCCGACTTCCTCGCCGACCACTGGGCGCATCCGCACCCGCCGGGCATGGTCGACTACCTGCGCCACGTCCAGGTCCGCGCGAAGGGATACGCGGCGGACCGGACGGCGGTTGCCCTCTGGGAGGACTGACGACCCGTCAGGAGCCCTGTTCGGCGCCCTTGGCGAGATCCACGGCGGGTGCCTCGGCCGGAGCGGGCGCGGCCGCCGGAGCCGGAGCTGGCTCCGGTGCGGGCGCCTCCACCGGCACGGGCCCGGGCACCGCGTCCACGGGCAGCGCGTCCACGGGCGTGCTGGCTGCGGGCGCGGTCGGCACGGGGGCGGTGGCCACCGGTGCCGGGCTCGGTGCCGGGGCCTGCTGCGGGAACTGCTGGTAGGGCTGGACCGGCTGGTAGGGCTGGGCCGCCTGGTACGGGTACCCGGCGGGGTACGGGTACCCCGCCGCCTGCGCGGGCGCGTACGGCAGGTACTGCTGCTGGGCCACGGCGGCGTACGGGTGCCCCTCGCCCGGGCCCTGGAGGATCCGCACCTGCTGGAACGTGGTGACCTTGCGCACGACGAAGAGCGCGAGCAGCGCGGCGGCCACCCGCAGCACGCTCGCCACCAGGCTGATGATCGAGACGGCCTCAAGCGTCGAGGTCGCCAGGTTCGCGGTCCCGCCCGCGTTCACCGATGCCGCGCCGTCGACGATGCCTGAGACGAGCGACACCACCCACATCCCGCACCAGCAGAGCCACCAGCCGTTCAGCAGTGCCGAACGGGTGCTGGTGCGGCGCGGGTCCGCGCCCAGCGGCCGGCTGGCCTCCCAGGTGTCGCCGAGGACGTACCGGGGGATCCAGAACCAGCCGATCGGGACGAACCAGCCACCGATCGCCCAGCCGCGCGCGTAGGTGCGGCTGCGGGGGAGTATCACGTCGGCGTTGGAGCGGGCTGTGTGGCACCAGATGATGAACAGGACGATGGTGGCCACCCCGGTCGGCACGGTCAGCAGCGCCGAGAACCCGCCGATCACGCTCGCCGGTGTGCTGACGTCCCCGTTCTGCTCCAGGGAGGCGAACTGTATGCCGTCGGAGACGAGTGCGCCGACGCCGGTGAACGCCTGGACACCGAGCAGGACCTGCGTCGCGATGGCGAGGCCGGTGGGGGCCTTCGGCGGCTGGCCCATTATCATCATCGGCCCGGCGGCGGTGGGCGGTACGCCCACGAAGCCGCAGGTGGGGCAGCGTCCGTAAGGGTCGAGATAGGAAGTCGAGCAGGACGGACACAGCACCGGATGCTCCAGCAGATCAGCCCGCTCCTCTTTGCGGCGGGAGGCCGCTGATGCTATGCGACCGCTCGGACATTCGTCCACGTATTCCCGGTGGCCCCGCGACCACCGCCGGGCGGCCTGTCCGTCCGGTGGTCAGGGCAGGCGAAGGGAGTCGTCCAGGAACTCCTCGATGTGGTCCAGCGCGAAGGCCCGGTCGGTTCCGGGCAGCCCCACCACGATCGGTGTGCCGAAGCCGTCCAGGAGCGCGCTCAGCCGCACGGCGAACCGCTCCGGGAGCACCGCGCGGAACTCCCCGGCCGCGATGCCCTGCCGCAGCAGCTCCATCAGGTCCGCCCGCCAGACGGCCTCGATCTCGGCCTGGCCGACCCGCATCCGCTCGTCGGCGAGGGAGCGGCCCCACACCTCGATCCACAGCGTCCAGCGCGGGTCGCCCGCGCCGGTCGGCAGGTAGAGGTCGATGTAGTCGGCGAGCCGCCGACCGGCCGGGGCGGGAGCGTCCAGCGCGGCGCGGCGGCGCTCGCCGAGCTGGGTCTCGCTCCAGCGCAGTGTCTCCAGCAGCAACTGGTCCTTGCTGCCGAAGTAGTAGAGCAGGTGCCCGGCGCTCATCCTGACCTGGCGGCCGAGCCCGGCCATCGTCAGCGCGGCGAGCCCGTGTTCGGCGATGGCCGTCATGGCCGCCGCGAACACCTCCTCGCGGGGCCGCGCCGGGCGGCGGCCGGGCTGATCGCTCATCGTGTCCCTCGTCGGTGGAACGGCGCGTCGGTGGAACGGCGCGTCGATGGAATGCCGTTCAAGACCAGTTAAGCAGCAGCACGGACCGTCCGCCCCGGGGACGTCGCCTGCGGCGCCCGCGCGGCGGGCAGCCTGGAACGGCGCGGGTGCGGGCGTGACGAGAGTGGTGGAACCGTGCGTCGGCCCAGCTGACGGGGGATGCGGCCGGGCCGACGCCTAGGCGGGTACGGTTCCGCCACATCTCCAGCATGCACCGAAGCGCCACAGCGGGACACGTACGATCCGTCGTATCCCACCCCACGCCAGGGTGACGTAATGTCAGCCGGGTTGCAGTCGTGCGTGGTGGACGCGCGGAGAACGCGCGACGAGGCAGCGCACCCGAATTGGTGCACTGCCTCGCCAGGCTCACGATGTCGACCGGACGTTGCTGCTAACAGGCGTCAACAGCCCGCATCGGCCGATCAGTTGTGGCCGAGCCGCTTCTCCTTCTCGCGCGCCACCGGCCTGGCCGCCAGGTGCGACGGCTCGGCCTGCACCTGGAGCTGCTCGTGCTCACCCGGCGCCGTCAGCGTGTTGCCGGGGGCGACCCCGGCGCGGTGCTCGGCGAGGTTGAGTGCGCTCTTCGGCTTGGCGCGGTCGCGGTTCTTGGCCTTCGACATGATCGTGCCTCCTGCGGGTTCTTGAGTGGTCGCGGCGCGGTACCCGTGGAATCGCCGGGTCCGGGGCTCGCACCACTCACACTTACAGGCATGGTTCACGCGCGCATCTCGAACGGCTACTGACAGTTACCGACGTGGCTCGGTGATCGGCCACCAGGTGCTGATCCTGGCGATCCGGAACCGCACCGCGCCGATCGGCTCCCAGCGGTTGCCGTGCAGGAAGGCCGCGTCCACCAGGTGTAGCCAGCCGCGTGAATCCGCCGTCGCCTCGCGCAGCCGGTCCTCCTCGGCGGGGGAGCGGGCGATCGCCCCGGCCCAGATCCCCGAGCCGATCGGGCGGCCCTTCCAGATCCGCCCGACGACGTCGAAGCCGTACTCCATGGTCTGCTGCTCGCCCGCACGGGCCGCCGCGTCGGCGAGTTCCTGGAGGAGTGGATCTGCTTCGCACATGCCCCCAGCCTGCGCCAGGACGGCACCGGTCGGCAACGGCGAACCCGTCACCGCCTCCACCGTCCGGCGGGATGCGGGCCGGCGAGTGGTACCTCCCGGTCGACGACGAGTTGCGGGCGGACACCGGGCGCCGGATCGCCCTCTGTGCCGCCTACAACACCGGCGCCGCAGGCGGCCCCGAGGAACGGCGGGCGGTCCTCGGGCAGTTGCTCGGGCGGCTCGGCGAGGGGGCGTGGATCCGGGCGCCGTTCCAGTGCGACTACGGCTACAACATCACCATCGGCCCGCGCACGTTCGTCAACTTCAACGCGGTCATGCTGGACGCGGCCACCATCACCGTCGGCGCGGACGTGCGGATCGGCCCCGGCGTGCAACTGCTGACACCCACGCACGAGTTGGACGCCGAGCGGCGCCGGGAGGGCTGGGAGCGGGCGCTCCCGGTGACCATCGGCGACAACGTCTGGCTCGGCGGTGGCGTGATCGTCTGCCCCGGGGTGACCATCGGCGAGAACACCGTGGTCGGCGCGGGCTCGGTGGTCACCCGGGACCTGCCGCCGGGCGTGCTCGCGGTCGGCAACCCGGCCCGGATCGTCCGCGAGTTGTAGTGCTGCCGCGCCACGGCCGATTGCGGCGCTAACGCTCCTACTGGACGCGGGAGTTGAGGTCCTGCACCAGCACCGCCAGCAGCCGGGCGAGCTCCTGCTGCTCCTCCGGCGCCAGGGCCTCGATCAGGCCGTGCTCGTAGGTCAGCAGGCCGTCGACGGCGTGCTCCACCGCGTGGTGGCCCTCGGCGGTCAGTTCCACCTGCACGGTGCGGGTGCCGGGGTCCGCCGCGAGCCGGCGGACCAGGCCGTCCTGCCGTGCCCGGTCCACCCGCTGGGTCACCGCCCCCGGCGTGATCAGGCAGCGGGCGGCGAGCTCACGGGTGGACAGCCGGTAGGGCGCCCCGGAGCGGCGCAGGGTGCTCAGCAGGTCGAGTGTGGCGGCGTCCATGCCGACCCGGGCCAGCACCCGGCGGCGCTCGTCGGCCAGCAGCTTCGCGGCGTGGTGGATGCGGGTGAGGATGCCGATCGAGTCGACCGGGAGGCCCGGCTGCTCACGCTGCCAGGCCCGGGCGATCTCCTCGGCGCGGTCGGCGGGGGGCTGCTGCGGCGTGGTCACGGTGGTAGTGTGCCACACACGTTTAGAGCTAAACGAGGAGGCGGGATGCGTCAGATCGTGGTCACCGGCGGGGGCACCGGCATCGGCCGGGCGGTCGCCGAGGCGTTCGCCGCGCGCGGGGACCAGGTGGTGATCACCGGACGCCGTCGGTCGGTGCTGGACCGGACCGCTGCCGAACTCGGCGACAGAGTAAGGGCCGTGGCCTTCGACGCGAGCGACCCCGAGCAGGTCGAGGCGGCGCTCGCCGCGCTGCCGCCGCAGGTGGACGTGCTGGTCAACAATGCCGGGGGCAACACCGACATCGGCGCCGCGCCGCCGTCCGGTCTGGCCGGGGTCGCCGCGGCCTGGCGGGCCAACCTGGACGCCAACGTGCTGTCGGCGGTCCTGGTCACCACCGCGCTGCGACCACGGCTGGCTGCCGGGGGCGCGGTGGTCAGCGTCAGCTCCATCGCGGCGCACCGTGGCGGATCCGGCTCCTACGGTTCCGCCAAGGCCGCCGTCGAGGCGTGGAACCTCACCCTCGCCCAGGAGTTGGGCAAGGACCGGATCACCGCCAACGTCGTCGCGCCGGGCTATGTCGAGTCCACCGAGTTCTTCCAGGACGCGATGACCCCGCAGCGCCGTGCCGCCCTGCTCGCCCAGACCGCCAACGGCCGGGCCGGGACCCCGACGGACATCGCGGAGACCGTGCTGTTCCTGGCGTCGTCGGCCGCGAGCCACCTCACCGGGCAGACACTGCACGTCAACGGTGGTGCTCTGGCTGGTCGTTGAGCGGTCGGCCCGGGGCGTACGAGGGAGATCGTCGCTGGGGAGTTCCTGCGTACGACCTGGGCCGGTGCGCCGGACGGCGAGGCGAACGGGCCGACCGCGCCGCCCCCGCTGGGGACGTCGGCGGACGGGTGGACGCGATGCCAAGGAACTGGCGACGCAGCGCCAACGCGGCGGGGCGGCGTCCTGACATCCTCGACCCGGGGGAGGTGCCGGGCGGCGGCCCGGCACCCCCTCCAGCGGACCGGATTCGGCACCTCGACCATCGGGAGCTCAGCAGCCGGTGGCGTTGTAATCCCAGAAGGCGCCCTCGGTCGCCGAGCCGGCGATCCCGTCGACGGTGAGGTTGTAGCCGACGCCGTTCAGGAAGCGCTGGAGTGCCTTGATCGTGTTGGGTCCGACGGTGCCGTCGACGGTGCCGGCGTCGTAGCCGTCGTCGTTGAACATCGTCTGCGCCGCCTTCCAGCTGCTGGGGCCGAGTTGCCCGTCGACGGTGCCGGCGTTGTAGCCCCAGGCGTTGAGGCAGCTCTGCCAGTTCTTGGCCCGGGCCGTGTTCAGGCCGAGGTTGTCCACGGCGAGGGGGGAGACGTGCGCGCTGCTGACCGCGGGCCTGGCCGTCGGCTGGGCGGCCGCGAAGCCCGCACTCGCCCCCGCCAGGCTCCCGGCGGCAATCCCGATGACGGCGGCCGTGCTCACGAGCGCCCTGGTCAAGGAAGATCGCATGGTTTCCTCTTTCCTTCCGGATTGTCGGACTGTCGGATTGTGCAGGGGATTTCACGCGACCGCCGTCACCGGCCATTCGCGCAGACCCAAGCCTTTCCGGGAGCATGCGGCCGGAGCTTGTACGAATGCGACCTACCGCCCCGAAGCGCCTGATTCAGGCCAAAGTCTTCGACGTCTGCGACGCCTGACGCCCGCACGGTTAGGCTCCTTACTGTGTTCACGTCGGCCAATGGGGGATGGGCCCATGCACGGGAACGAACTAGTCGCGCGGGCCGCTGCCGATGAGCTGCGCGATCAAGTCCTGGGCTATCGCGGATTCCACTTCAACGCGATCGGAGTGCGGCGCAGACTCCTCGTCCCCGACGGGGTGGTGAAGGTGATGCTGGGCTTCGGTGACCCGCTGCGGGTACTCGACTCCTGCGACCCGACCCGCTCCTGGAGCGGATCCTGTCTGGCCAGTGGCATCCGGACGACGGGCGCGATCGGCGAGCACACCGGGCTGATCCACGGGGTGACCATCCTGCTCACCCCGCTCGCCGCCTACCGGCTGTTCGGGGTGCCGATGTCCGAATGGGCCGAGCTGTCCGTGCCGCCGGAGGACCTCTGCCGCTCACCCTGGAGCGACCTGCCCGACCGGCTGGCGCAGATCCCGGACTGGGACGGACGCTTCGCCCTCCTGGACCACGTGCTCGGCATGGCATTCGACACAGGCCCGGCGGTCAGCCCCGAGGTGACCTGGGCCTGGCAGCGGATCCAGGGCAGCTGCGGGCGGGTCCGGATCGAGGAGCTCGCGGCACAGACCGGCTGGCACCGCCGCCACCTCGAACGGCGCTTCCGCTGCCAGACCGGGCTGACCCCGAAGGGGGCGACGCAGGTGATGCGGTTGCAGGCGGCCCTGCGGCTGAACGAGGCCGGTGCCAACTGGGCCGATGCCTCGGCCCAAGCCGGGTACTACGATCAGCCGCACTTCGACCGCGTGTTCAAGGCGATGACCGGCCGCACACCGAGCACCTTCCGCTCGGAGCGCGGGGCCGCCTCCAGGCACGACGCTGCGGACTTCGTGCGCGGACAGGTGACCAGCGCCATCCTCGCGAACCGCCCCTGACCTCCTCCCGACCCGGAAACCGCGGACAGGATCAGCCCGCCCCCGGTCAGTCCCGCTCCGGGAGTTCGACCCACACGTCCGGCGGCCCCTCGATCGCGCGGGCATTGGTCAGCCGCAGCCCGGCGAACGCACACGAGTACGCCACCGCGTTGTGCTGGTACAGGTACCCGGCCAGGACTTCCTCCGCGGTGGCATCGAGATCCACCGGCCCGCCCGGGTGCAGGTCCCACCTCTCGACGACGCCGTCGCGAGCGATGCTGCCCTGGTTGCCGCTCTTGGGGTTGGCGTACAGGCCGTAGCAGACGGTGCCGACGGAAAGCCGGGTCAGTACCCCGCGGTCGTCCGCCGCATAGCCCCAGGGCTGGGTGACGACGCAACCACCCGGCACCGTGGTCACGCCGACGATCCGCAGGCCCCGGTCGGACGCCCAGGGTTGCTCAAGCAGGTCATCCAGCTCCTCGCCCGCCGCCGGAGCCGCCCCCAGGCGGCGTATCGCCTCCTCGGCGTCGATCCCGGCCACGCACGCCAGACTGGTGCCCTCGTAGTGGAGGTCCCCCAACGCGGCGACGAGCCGTCGACCCTCCGCCACCGCCGCCTGCTCCGCCTCGCTCAGTCCGGGGCTGCCCTCGGGCAGCACGAACAGGTCCGGTGTCAGCCCGGCCAGGCTGAGCCGGCCCGGTGACCAACCGCCGATCAGTGGCCGCCAGGGATCCGCCCCCTGCTTGGCGAGGGCCCAGGCGTTGTCCAACCGGTCGTGCGTCACGGCCTCCCAGAGGGCGGTCGTCCCCCGCTCCAGCGCGTCCACGTCCGTGACGCGTCGGGCCAGCTCGATCACCACCTCGGGGGAGCCGGAGACAGCCGCCAGGTGCAGCGGTCGCCCCGCACCCCACCCGTTCTCCACGTCGGCCCCCAGCTCCAAGCACTCCAGGACCCGGTCGTAGCCCGCCCAGCCCTTCCAACCCAGACCCGCCCAGCCGCCGGCGTCACCTGCCATGATGCCCCTCCCACACCTCTTGCGACGGCTCTGCCATCGCCTGTACACGCAGCATCACAGACGGGTCTGACAATGCGGGTGCCGCCGTCCTGGACATCGGCCCTGGCCTGCGAACACGTGATCGGGTCGGCGTAGCCTCCTCCCGTGGCAAGCCTCGTTTTCAATCGGACCACCCGACCCAAGGGCCGCCGGGTCGCGCTCCTCGCGCCCGCGTCGGCGCTGGTCGTGCCCTGCTCCCGGCTGATGCTTACCGGGCACCTGGTGGCCGCCGCCTACCTGGCAGGGGGCATGGTCCTGCTCTTCGGCGTGCTCTGGCTGGTGTACCGCTCCAGCTGGACCGGGATCGGGCCGGAGGGGATCACCCGCGCCCCGGGACACCGCCGTCCGCGCACCCTGCCCTGGTCCGAGATCAGCTGGATCGGCGTCCGCACCGTCGCGTCCAACCGGGGAGTGGTCCGCTCGGTGCGGGTGACCACCACCACCGGCAAGCGGTTCCTGCTGCCCTGCGTCACCGACTCCCTCCCCTGCCCCGACCCCGACTTCGACCACAAGGTCGAGCAGATCACCGCCTGCTGGAAGGCCCACACCGACAGGTCCTCCCGGATCGAGCCGGAACCGTCCCGCGGCGACGCCCGGTATGACGCCCTCATCCGGTTCAACCGCAGCCCGCTCGGCGCGTCTCGGCGACTCGTCCGCACCGGTTGGTGCCAGGCCGCGTTGGCGCTGCTCTTCGCGGGACTGGCGGTGCACGCGCTCAGCGCCGTACCGGGCGACCGCAGCACCGCCGCGGCCTACCGGCACCGGACCGTCTGCCCCACGGCACCCGATCCGTCCACGCTCACCCTCGCCCAACTGCGGGCGCTCACCGCCGACCCCTCACCGGCCGACTGCGTCAACCACGAGCCGATGACCGTGGACAGCACGGTCATCGGCTCCAACCCACTCGCGGAGTCCCGCCTGTACCTGTCCGCCGTGCCCGACAACGGCACCACCTACGAGGTCGACTTCGGTACCGCGACCCCCTGGCTTCGTTCCCTGCAACCCGATGACCCGATCTACGCCGACTATGTGGCCAACGGCCAGATCACCGACGTGGGCTCGGGCAACGTCATGCTGCACGACACCGAATCACCCGCGTACCTCCAGAACACCGCCATCGCCGACGCGGTGGCCTTCGGCTCCGTAGCCCTGCTCATGGGGGCCTGGTCAGCAGCGCTGCTGCGCCGCCGCTACAACCGCGCCCTCGCGCCCGGCGGGTTCCGCTGGTGGGTGACCTGCTCGCTGCCCGCCGTCGTCATCACCGTCCTGGTCGACAACCACCTCCAGCAGGACCCCGCCCCGCTCGTGGCCGACTACGTCACCGTCCCGGCCGTCGCCCTCGCCGCCGGGCTGGTCCTGGCCCTCGGCCTCAGCCGCATCCGCCCGCGGCGAGGCGGCACCGCCGGACCCGGGTCCCCCACCGAGTGGCACCTGGGCGACGGCGGGCAGAGGTGGTGAGCGGAACGGACCCTTCGGACAGACCCATGTGCCCGGTCACGGCAAGGACGGTCACGGATTCATCCGGATGCCATCGCGGCCCCGCCGAACCCTCCCGGAGGTCGGCTGGATCGCGGGGCAGGGGCGGCTACCCCAGGCGCAGTTGGCGCAACAGCAGCAGCGCGGCCACGCTGCTGGCGCTGGGTACCTCGCCGTTGGCGATCAGTTCGGGCACCCGCGCCAGCGGCATCCATTCGCGCCGCTCGGACTCGAAGTCGTCCTGCGGAGGCCCCACGTACTGCGCCGTCCGCGACCAGTAGACGTGGTGCCGCCCGTCGGTGAGCCCGTTCGACGGCTCGACCGTCAGCAGGTGCTGGAGCGGGCCGGGACGCCAGCCGGTCTCCTCCAGCAGCTCGCGTGCCGCTGCCTCCTCCGGTGACTCACCGGCCTCGACGCCCCCAGCGGGCAGCTCCCAGCCCCAGGTGTCGGTGATGAACCGGTGCCGCCACAGCAACAGTGCCTCGTCGGCCTCGTTGACGACAGTGGCCACGGCGACCGGCCGCACGCGCATCAGGTAGTGGTCCAGATGGCGCCCGTCGGGGAGTTCGACGTCGGCGACGCATTCTCCCGCACCGGAGCAGCGGCCTCGGACAGCCAGGCCGCATGGGCACCGCCGCGTCTCAGCAGTGTCACACCGCGCGTGCCACCGGCCAGGACGGGCTCGGCGAGTAGCCTCGGGACAGCCGAACGTGAGAGAAATCGGCGGCCGCGATGGGCGGCTCGGTCATCGCCAGCTGCATGCCGAGGGCGGTCCAGTCGGAGTACCCGACCGGGCCGCCGATTTCGGGCAGCGCAAGGAGGGCGTCCAGGCTGGTTCGCCAGTCCGGGACTGCGTTTTCGACCACCGGGCCGGGCCCACGGGCGGACGCCACGAGCGGAAGCGCCCGCACCGCGAGGTGACGGGCGCACGGCTGTTCCGGTCAGCCCTGCTCGCGGTCCACAGTCGTGACGAAGGACCGAATTCGGTACGCCGGTACATCCTCACGTTCCGGCCACGCGTTTGCGTTGCTCTCGGCCTGCGCCTGCTTGTAGGTGCTGACGAGTTCCGCGTACTTGGGGTTGATCCACTCAGACATGGGTGCCTCCGATCAACAGGAGCCTACCCGCGCCGAGCCCGGGGGCTCACCCCTCCGGGCTTCGTGCAAGGTTTCTCGGGCTTCGGCATCGGGCGGATCGCACACGACGGAGCGTGCTGGCACTTCAGACGCGGGAGAAGGGGTCAACTGACCATCTCACTGACGGCGTTGAGCGCAGCTTCCCACGGGTACGCTGTCGGATTTCCTTCTCCGGGACGGTTAGGCACGAAGCCGCCCTCGCCGAGTAGGACGCGTACCCCGGCCCCGCGCAGGGTTCGGATGCTGCGGTCGAACTGCGGGTGCGCCAGGAACGCGCTGTTGACGCAGGGCATCGTGACGAGCGGGATGCCCTTGCCGATGGCCTCGGCCGCGAACCCGACGATAAACGACCCGCCTGTCAGCCCCAGCGCCCAGGAGTTCAGTGTGTTGAACGTCGCCGGGGCCAACAACGCGACCGTCGCGGGCGGCCAGGGGTCCGGCTCATGCGGCAACCGGTAGGCACTGCGCACGGGATGGCCCGTCAGCGCAGCCAGAGTGGGGAGTGCAGACTCCAGCCAGCGCGCGGCGGTTGGCGTCAACCCCAGACACACATCCCACCCTTGCCCCTGGGCCCGCTCCACGACCGCGCCGACGTCGAGCACGGGAGGGGCGGCGGAACCCAGGAGGTACAGCACGCGCGTCGAAGACATGTCGCCACGATGGCCGAGGCCCAGCGCAACGCGCAACCGATTGCCAGCGTGAGCGGAACGCCATTGTGTTGACGGGGAGTAACGGTACGGTTGCAGGTGACGAGTCATGAACGGAGTTCAGATGCTTCCTGTGGATGACGAGCACACCGGTATGCGTATCGCCCGTTACCGAAAGCTACGGCACCTCACCCAGCGTGGACTGGCTACCGCCGCCTGCGTCTCCTACAGCATGGTCTTCCAGGTCGAGCAGGGGAGGAAGCAGCCCAGTCCGGCACTTCTCGCGGCCTTCGCACGGATCTTGTCGGTCTCGGTGGCGGACCTCGCTGGGCAGCCCTTCCTCGCCGAGCTCCAGCAGGACCAGCTCGACGGGTTGATCAATCCGATCCGTGAGGCCCTGGACGTCTACGACTTGGGTGCCGATCCGGACATCACCCCCCCGCCCCCTGGCAGAGCTTGTCGCGGACGCGGATCGCGTGTGTGTCCTGGTGCGGGCGACGGATCTGCGCGGAGCGGCGAGCGAACTGCCGGGGCTGCTGCAGGAAACGACGACCGCAGCGCACCTGCATAGCAGCGATGCCACGTGGTCGGCCCTGGCCAGCGTGCACCGGTCGGCCTTCGACGTGGCGACGAAGCTTGGATACCACGATCTGGCGTCGATCGCTCTGGATCGGATGGCCTGGGCAGCGCACCATGCCTCGGATCCGGTGATGGCGGGGGTGCGCCAGTATCTGCGTTCTCTCGGCTACCTGCGTGCTGGTCAATATCGCACGGGCCGCAGGTTGGCTGAGATCGGCCGCCAGATGGTGGCCCTGGGCGAGTCGGGGCGTGCCCGAGATGCCGTGACAGGACAACTGTGCCTGGGGGCCGCCGTCCTGGCGGCGCGCGACCGGGATGGGGACGCGGCCCTGGGACATGTCGATGAGGCCTATCGGATCGCCGAATCGACAGGAGAGGCCACACGGATCCACTGGTTGACCTTCGGGCCAACGAATGTGGCGGCCCATCATGCAAGCATCCTGGTGGATCAGGACTTGTACGCAGAAGCACTGATGGTCGCGAAGACGATCAAGATTCCTGCGGACTGGCCGGCATCGCGCACGGCTCATCACCGAGCCGAGATTGCTCGGGCCCAACTGTGGACCGGGCGCACCGAGGCCGCGTTTCGCAGCCTGCTGGAGGCCCGGCAGTTGGCTCCCCAGCAGACGCGGTACAGCCCTACCGTACGGGACACGGTGTCGGCGCTACTCTCGGCTAAGCGAGCCTCGCCTGACACGCTGTCGAACTTCGCCGCCTGGGTTGGCATGTAGGCCCGTTCGGCCAGGTCGGGGCGTTGTCGCGGACTATCACTAGGCAGTGATAGTTACCTCGTTGTCATGCGATCACTCTGTGACTGTAAGCGAGCAGTCCCTTGGAGATCCGATGGAGGTCAACTGATGGACATCGATGCGGGGACGTCGGTTGTGGGTCGGCCGTGGACGTTGACGTTGGAGGTGGTGCAGTTGGAGGGGCCGGAGTTCGATCTTGAGCGGCATCGGCGGGTGGTGGAGGAGCTGATCATCCGGGATGTCTGCGACATGGTGTTCCGGCTGGAGGACGGGGCCGTGATCCGGATCGAGTCGTACCTGGGGCGTCGCGACCCCGTGCTCGCGTTGGAGGGGCGGCCGTGATCGGGGCTGCTCGGGCACGCGAGTTGCGGGGTGCTGCGGCCGCGCCGGATTCGGCGGCTGTGGGAACTGCGGGGGGCGTGTCCGCAGGTGGATGCCGACGCCGGTGAACCCCCGTCGGCGCGGGGGCGACGGGGGTTCACCGACGGCGGTTCGCCGGGGTGGTGGGGTCAGGGCCTGGGCTGTTGCTGGGTGATGCAATGGATGCCGCCCCCGTTGGCGAAGATCTCGCGGGCGTCGACCAGGACGACCTCGCGGTCGGGGAAGTACTCGGCGAAGACCGCCGCCGCCCGCTGGTCGCGCTCGTCGTCGAAGGCGCAGAGGACGACCGCGCCGTTGCACAGGTAGTGGTTGATGTAGGAGTAGTCGACCGGGGAGCCGTCCTCCTCGAAGAGGACGGTCGGGGCGTGCAGTTCGACCACGTCGAGCTGCCTGCCCCGGGCGTCGGTCGAGGCGCGGAGCAGGTCGGCGATCTGCCGGGTGGGCTCGTGGTCGGGGTGGGCCGGGTCGGGCTGGATGTGGACGGCGACCACGCCCGGGCGCAGGAAGGCGGCGACGATGTCGATGTGGCCGCGGGTGCCGAAGCGCTGGTAGTCGCGGGTGAGGCCGCGCGGGACCCAGATCGCCTTGGTGGTGCCGAGGTGGGCGTGGATCTCCGCTTCGACCTGCTCCTTGGTCCAGTCGGAGTTGCGGCCCTCGCCCAGCTGCACGGTCTCGGTGAGCAGCACGGTGCCCTCGCCGTCGACGTGGATGCCGCCGCCCTCGTTGATCAGGCGGGAGGCGAACCGCTGCGCCCCGGTGAGGTTGGCCACCTCCTCGGCGATGTCCTGGTCGTACTCCCAGCTGGCCCACTCCTGGGCGCCCCAGCCGTTGAACACCCAGTCGGCCGCCGCGAGTCCGCCCTTGCCGTTGGTCAGGAAGGTCGGGCCGATGTCGCGCATCCAGGCGTCGTCCAGCGGGCGTTCGACGATCAGGACCTCGGTGGACAGGTAGCGCTGGGCGTCGTACTCCTCGCCGCTGTTCACCACCATGGTCACCGGCTCGAACCGGACGACGGTGTTGGCGACGGCGGCCCAGGCCTGCCGGGCGGCGTGCAACTCGCCCTCGTCGAAGGTCTCGTTGCGGGTGGGGAAGGCCATCCAGGTGCGGTCGTGCGGCTGCCATTCGGCGGGCATGGTGAAGCCGAGCTCCGCCGGGGTCTGCTGATGATGCGTCATGGGGGTTGTCCTTGTGGGTGTTTCAGGTTCAGAGGAAGTAGAGGCGGCTGAGCGGGACGGAGTCGGCGGGCTCGGAGCGCAGTGGTGCGCCGTCGAGGGAGACCAGGCCGGTGCGGGTGTCCACGTCGACCTGGCCGAGGCGGGCGTTGCGGACCAGGTCGCGGGGGCCGATGCCGCGGGTGCCGCGGACCGCCACCCGGCGGCGGCGGGTGGGGAGCTGATCGTCGTTGTGGACGGCGGCAGCGGCGACGAAGGCGACCGAGATGTCGGCGGCGGTGGCCCCGTGGGCGCCGAACTGCGGTCCCAGGACCAGGGGTTCGCAGCGGTCGGTGGAGGCGTTGGGGTCGCCGGTGACGCCGTAGGCGGGGAAGCCGGACTTCAGCACCAGTTGTGGTTTGGCGCCGAAGTGGTCGGCGCGCCACAGGACCAGGTCGGCGAGTTTGCCCACCTCGATCGAGCCGATCTCGTGGGCGAGGCCGTGGGCGATGGCCGGGTTGATGGTGAGTTTGGCGATGTAGCGCAGCACGCGCTCGTTGTCGTCGCCGGACGCCGTCTCGCCGAACCCGCCGTCCAGCGGGCCGAGTTCGTACTTCATCTTGGCGGCGACGGCGAAGGTGCGGCGGACGGTCTCCCCGGCGCGGCCCATGCCCTGGGCGTCGGAGGAGGTGATGCCGATGACGCCGAGGTCGTGCAGGATGTCCTCGGCGCCCATGGTTCCGGCGCGGATGCGGTCGCGGGCCATGGCGGCGTCGCCGGGCAGGTCGACCTTGAGGTCGTGGGCGGAGACGATCATGCCGAAGTGCTCGCCGAGGGCGTCGCGGCCGAACGGCAGGGTGGGGTTGGTGGAGGAGCCGATGACGTTGGGGACGCCGGCCATCTTCATCACGTTGGGGACGTGTCCGCCGCCGCAGCCCTCGATGTGGAAGGCGTGGATGGTGCGTCCGCCGAGGACGGCCAGGGTGTCCTCGACCGAGAGGCACTCGTTGAGGCCGTCGGTGTGCAGGGCGACCTGCACGTCGTGGTCCTCGGCGACGCGCAGGGCGGTGTCCAGGGCGCGGGTGTGCGCGCCCATGTCCTCGTGCACCTTGAAGCCGCAGGCGCCGCCCTCGGCCAGGGCCTCGATCAGCGGCGCCTCGTCGGAGGAGGAGCCGCGGGCCAGGAAGCCGATGTTGACCGGCCAGGCGTCGAAGGCGTTGAACGCGTGGCGCAGCGCCCAGGGCGAGTTGACGCCGACGCCCCAGACCGGGCCGAACTCCTGGCCGATGATGGTGGTGACGCCGGAGGCCAGCGAGGCCTCCATGATCCGTGGTGAGAGCAGGTGGACGTGGGTGTCGATGGCTCCGGCGGTGGCGATCATGCCCTCGCCGGAGACGATGGTGGTGCCGGTGCCGACCACCACGTCCACCCCGTCGAGGGTGTCCGGGTTCCCGGCGCGGCCGATGGAGACGATGCGTCCGTCGCGGACGCCGATGCTGGTCTTGCGGATGCCCAGGATCGCGTCGATCACCAGCACGTTGGAGATGACCAGGTCGCAGGTGTCGCGGACGGCGGCGGCCTTGAGGTGCAGGCCGTCGCGGGCGGTCTTGCCGAACCCGGCCAGGAACTCCTCACCGGGCTGCTGGGAGTCGGACTCGACCCGGACGATCAGCCCGGAGTCGCCCAGCCGCACCCGGTCCCCGGCCCGCAGGCCGTGTACCGCGATGTAGTCCTGCGGCTCGATGCCCTCGGCGGGGGAGAAGCCGGGGCGGCCGTGGCAGCCCTGCGCGTCGAAGCGGCTCGCGGTCACTGTCCCGCCTCCTGATACTGCGTCAGATAGCCTGTGGCGCGAGCCTTTTCGAGCGCCGCCTCGCGGGCGCCGGGGGCGTCGAGCGGGCCGTCGACCAGCCCGGCGAAGCCGATGGCGACCCGGTCCCCGGCGATCGGCCGCAGCGCCACCTCCACGGTCGCGCCCGGATCGAAACGCACCGAGGAGCCGGCCGGGATCGCCAGCCGCAGGCCGTAGCCGGCCGCGCGGTCGAAGGCCAGTCGGGGGTTGGCCTCGAAGAAGTGGAAGTGCGAGGTCACCGTGATCGGCACGGACGAGGTGTTGCACACCGGCAGCCGTACCGGGGGAGTGGACGGCTGGTAGCCCGCGCCCTCGCCGGGCAGCGCCGCCCCCGGGGCGTCCGGGCCGAGCGAGCCCGCGCCCCGGAACGGGTCGTCGATCACGCACAGCCGGGTGCCGTCGTCGAACACCGCCTCCACCTGGATGGTGGTCACCACGTCCGGGACGCCGGGCAGCACGTCGTCCGCGGTGAGCACGCCGCGCCCGGCCTCGATCGCCTCGGCGAGGCGGCGGCCGTCGCGGGCCGCCTCGCAGACGGTGTCCGCGATCAGTGCGGTGGCCTCGGGGACGTTGAGGCGCACGCCCCGCGCGCGCCGGGCTCGCGCCAGTTCGGCCGCTGTGAAGATCAGCAACCGGTCCCGTTCGGTCGGTGTCAGTCGCACGGTGCCTCGCCCTTGGGGTCGGAAGGGGTCGAAAGGGTGTGAAAGGAGTCGGAAGGGTTTAGAACGCTGTTCAAACTTCTGCCAGCATTAGACCCCGCCGCACGGGCGATGTCCAGCGTCGCGCCGCCGAGTCGCGCCGGCGGCGGTGTCGCCGCTGGGTGCCGGGAGCGCCGAACCGCCCGGACGCGCGGGCGTCCGGGCGGTTCGGGGTGCGGTAGCCGGGGTGCGGTGGCCGGGGTGCGGTGGCCCGGGTGGTCAGCTCGGGGCGAGCACGGACTCGCGGTGGGCGAACCAGGCGAGGGTGTCGGCGATGCCCTGCTCCAGGCTGAGCTCGGGCCGCCAGTCGAGCAGCTCGGCTGCCTTCTCGCTGCGGGTGAACGCCCCGGCGGTGTCGCCCGGACGCGGTCCGGCCTCCACCACCGGCTGCGGCGCGCCGGTGACCGCCTCGAACGCGGCGATCAGCTCGCGGACGGTGGTGCCCTCCCCGGTGCCGAGGTTGATCACGTTGTAGCAGCCGTTGCCGCCGGGCGGCAGGGCCTGGTCGAAGCGCGTCAGCGCGGCGACATGCGCCCGGGCCAGGTCCCAGACGTGGACGTAGTCGCGGATGCCGCTGCCGTCGCGGGTCGGCCAGTCGGTGCCGGTGATCCGGAACGGCTCGCCCGAGCGCCGGGCCTCGATCAGCTTGCCCAGGGCGTGCGAGGGCAGCGGCGTCTGCAGCCCGGTGCGCAGCAGCGGGTCCGCGCCGATCGGGTTGAAGTAGCGCAGTGACAGCACCCGCAGCCGGGTGGCCTCGGCGGTGTCCTTGAAGACCAGCTCGATCAGCATCTTGGTGCGGGCGTAGGGGCTGAGCGGGTCCAGTTCCGAGGACTCGTCCACGGCGAAGTCCGGCCCCGGGGTGTAGATCGAGGCGGAGGAGCTGAACAGCAGCCGGTCGCAGCCGTTGCGCTGGAGGTGCTCCACCAGCGCGACGGTCTTGGCCACGTTCTCGCGGTAGTAGCGCAGCGGTTCGGAGACCGACTCCGGGACGACGATCAGCGCCGCGCAGTGGATGGTGGCGGCTATCTCCGGGTGGTCCGCGAAGATCCGGTCAACCAGTGGCCCGTCGGCGATGTCGCCCTCGTAGAAGTCCCGGCCCTCGGTGAACTCACGGCGGCCGGTCACCAGGTTGTCCAGAATGACTGGGGTGATCCCTTGGTCCAGGCAGGCGGATGCGATCGTGCTGCCGATGAACCCGGCCCCGCCGGTGATCAGTACCTTCATCTTCAATCCCACCCCTTCGGACGACTGGCGTCGGCTCCGCGCCGCTCAGAGGTAGGGACGATACCCTCATCGAGATGGTTCCGTGATCTGGTGTTATCCGTACAGTGATGATCCACGCCGTGCGGGGCCGCGCTGTCACCCGTGCGTGATCGACCGGATCCCGTCAGTGGAAGCCCTGCTTCCGCACGCCGCCATTGCCGTCCCGCACTTCATCCGACAGGATGAAGTGCGGAAGTACGGATAAACACACGTAGACCCGGACGCTGTCTCCGGCAGCACCGGACGGGCCCGAGCGGCCGAGAGCGGTGGGAGCAGTATGGTGTCGGTACCCCAGCCGCCCTGGCCTGTGCCGGGCGCGTCCACGCTGGGCGGTGGCCCGTCCGGGTATCCCGATATCGGTGCGAGCCCGGCCACCTGGCTGGAACCGGCGATGGCGGCCAACGGCATCGGCACCTTCGACTGGGACATCCGCACCGACGTCATCGTGGCCGACGAGCTGGCCCGCCGGATCATCGGGATCGGCCCGGAGGAGGCCGAGAGCGCCCCGGGGATGCCCGGCGGCGAGTTCGACGGCGAGTCGTTCCTGGAACTGCTGCACCCCGATGACCGGCCGGTGGTCCGCCGCCGGGTCCGCCGCGCCGTCTCCGAGCTGGGCCAGTGCGGCGCCTACTACCGCACCGTCTTCCCCAACGGCGACATGCACGCGGTGCGCTTCCGCGCCCGGGTACTGGCCGACGCGGACGGACTGGCCGCGCACATGGTCGGCTTCGTCTGGGACGCCACCGCCGAACTGAACAAGCGGCTGCGGGCCGACCATCTGGCCGTACTGCGCGAGGAGCGCACCCGCTTCATCAAGGAGACCGCCCGCGCCCTGTCCGACGCCGTCAGCGTGCACGACGTCGCCCGGGTGTTCACCGAGCTGCCGCTGCCCGGCATCCCGCCGGACGGGCTGGTGCTGGCGGTGCTGGAGAACGGCCGGATCCAGATCCAGCGGTCGATCGGCTACCGGGACGACGCCAGGGCCCCCGACCACATCCCGATGGACTCCGACCACCCCGCCACCGAAGCGCTGCGCACCCGCACCCCGGTCTTCCTCGGCAGCCCGAGGGAGTACCGCGAGCGCTACCCGGGGGCCTGGCCGCTGGCCGAGAAGACCGCCCGCTGCTCCTGGGTGTTCCTGCCGCTGGTCGCCAGTGGTCGGCCGCTCGGCGTCTGCGTGATCTCCTTCGACGAGGACCGCGAGCTCGACGCCGAGGACCGGACGCTGCTGGGCACCCTCGGCGGCATGGTCGCCCAGTCGCTGGCCCGGGCCCGGCTGCACGACGCCGAGCACGAGCTCGCCGCCGGGCTACAGCGGGTGCTGCTGCCGCGCCGGATCCCGCCGCTGCCGGGCTTCACCACCGCCGTCCGCTACCTCCCGGCCGGGACCGGCCTGCAGATCGGCGGCGACTGGTACGACGTGGTGCCGCTGCCCGGCGGCCACATCGGCGTGGTCATCGGCGACGTCCAGGGCCACGACGTGCACGCCGCCGGGGTGATGGGGCAGCTGCGGATCGCGCTGCGGGCCTACGCCGCCGAGGGGCACCCGCCGGACGCGGTGATGGCCCGGGCCTCCCGCTTCCTCGCCGACCTCGACACCGGCCACTTCGCCACCTGCCTGTACGCGGAGGTCAACGTCGACTACGGCGCGGTCTACGCGGTCCGCGCCGGGCACCTGGACCCGCTGGTACGCCGGGCCGACGGCAGCTGCGCCGTCCAGGCGGTCACCGGCGGGCTGCCGCTGGGCATCGACCCGGAGAGCACCTACCCGGTCACCCGGTTCACGCTGGACCCCGGCGAACTGCTGCTGCTGTGCACCGACGGACTGGTGGAGACCCGCTCGGTCGACCTGGACCAGGGCATGGAGCGGATCCGGCAGGCCATCGCCGGACCGCAGCCGCAGGGCCCGGGCGCGCTGGAGGCCCTGGCCGAGCGGATCGAGGCGACCGCCGCCGACAGCCACGAGCGGGACGACGACATCGCGCTGCTGCTGCTCCGCTGGGACGGCCCGGACGGGCACCGGCCGCGCACGCTGCGCCGCCGGATCCCGCAGGCGGACCTGGCTCGGATCTCCGAGGTGCGCCGGGAGCTGCGGGACGCGGTACGGCGCTGGGGTGTCGGCGAACTGGCCGACACGGTGGAGCTGCTGACCTCCGAGCTGATCACCAACGCGCTGGTGCACACCGACCGGGACGCGCTGCTCACCGCCCGGCTGTTCCAGGAGTGCCAGGAGGACGAGGTGGGCCCGGCCCGGCTGCGGGTCGAGGTGGACGACGACTCGGACCTGTGGCCGAAGCGCCGCACCCCCGGCGAACAGGCTTCCTCGGGACGCGGGTTGATGCTGGTGGAGGCGCTGTCCGACGCCTGGGGCGTGGACCCGCGCGGCAGCGGCAAACGGATGTGGTTCGAACTGGCATGGGCCCCGGCCCCGGCCTGAACGTCCAGGCGGGGCGGGGCCCATGGGGCACCACGGACTGACGCGGCGTCAGCCGTAGAGCCGCTCCAAGTCCTTGAGCTTCTGTTCGAGCGAGTCGAGCCGGGGCAGCGTGAGCGTGTCGTCCTCGGCCGTCAGGTCGAAGGTCCGGGCTATGACGGGCTCCGCGGCGACCGGCGCCGGGACGGGGTCGCGCTCGGCGGCCGTCGGCGCCGGTACCGGCGCGGGTGTGCCGGTGGACGGGTGCGGTACGGCCGGCAGTTCCATCTGCCGCCCGTCGTCGCCGCCGCGCGACCAGGCGCGGCCCGAGCCGAGCGCCCGCAGCTGGGCCCGCTCGTGGCGGGAGGCCCGGCGCTGCGTCTCCCGGTCCAGCAGCCGCTGCCGCTTCTCCTCGCGCACCTCCTCGACCGCGTCGTCCAGCGTCCGGACGTTCTCCAGCAGCATCAGCGACCAGGCGGCGAAGGTCTCCCGGGGCGCGCGCAGCCAGCGGACGATGCGGATCTGCGGCAGCGGGCGGGGCACCAGGCCCTGCTCGCGCAGCGCGGCCCGACGGGTCTGCTTCAGCGCCCGGTCGAACAGCACCGCGGCCGACAGCGACATGCCCGCGAAGAACTGCGGGGCGCCGTTGTGGTCGATGCCGCGCGGCGCGTGCACCCAGTTGAACCAGGCGGACGCGGCGGCGAACAGCCACACCAGCAGCCGCGAACCGAGCGCCGCGTCGCCGTGGCTGGCCTCGCGGACCGCCAGCACCGAGCAGAACATGGCCGCGCCGTCCAGGCCGAACGGCACCAGGTACTGCCAGCCGCCGGTCAGGTTCAGGTTCTCGACGCCGAAGCCGACCAGCCCGTGGAAGGACAGCGCGGCGGCGACCGACGCACAGGCGAACAGCAGGACGTAGGACGCGCTGCCGTACAGCGCCTCCTTCTTGCGGCGGCGCTCCTCGCCGCGCTCCCAGGAGTCGGCGTTGTCCCGCACCGCCGAGCCGCGTGACCGCAGCAGGGTCGCCACGCCGGCGACGGCGAGCACCGCCGCGACGGCGGTGATCCCCCAGCCCAGCGTTATGTCGGAAAGTCTCATGAAACCGCCCCGCCTGTGTACCGCCGGTGAGTGCTCCCCTCGGCAGACGCCGAGGCGGAAACCATACTGGCCCAACTCCAGGCTACAGGTGGGGCTTTTGAGGTCGCATCCACTAGGACGGGTGTATGCGCTGAGCGTATACGCGTTGTGTATAGTCGCCCCATGTCACTCGGTCACACCATCCTTGGCCTGCTGGAACGTCAGCCGAGCCACGGCTACGACATCAAACGCGCCTATGATCAACGATTTGGTCACGATCGTGCGCTGCACTACGGACAGGTGTACGCCACGCTCTCCCGGTTGCTGAAAAACGGCCTGATCGAGGTCGAATCGGTCGAACCGGGCGAAGGGCCCGAACGCAAGCGGTACACGATCACCGAAGCCGGGGTCACCGACGTCCAACAGTGGTTCAGCAGGCCCGAACCCGCCGAGCCCTACCTGCAGAGCACCCTCTACACCAAGGTCGTGCTGGCGCTGCTGACCGGCCGCCCGGCGGCCGACATCCTGGACACCCAGCGCGGCGAGCACCTGCGCCTGATGCGGGAACTGACCCGGCGCAAGCTCGACGGCGACCTGGCCGACCAGCTGGTCTGCGACCACGCCCTGTTCCACCTCGAAGCCGACCTGCGCTGGCTCGAACTCACCGCCGCCCGACTGGACGAACTCGCCACGGAGGTCCGCCGATGACCGGCCGGGCGGGTCCGCCGATGACCGGCAGGGCGGACCCGCCGATGACCGGTCAGGTACTGCTGCGGGCCGAGGACCTGCACAAGGCCTACGGCCCCACCCCGGCGCTGGCCGGGGCCTCGGTCCAGGTGGCGGCCGGTGAACTCCTGGCGGTGATGGGCCCGTCGGGCTCGGGCAAGTCCACCCTGCTGCACTGCCTGGCCGGGATCGTCCGCCCCGATCAGGGCGGCATCGACTACCGCGGCGAGGAGTTGACCCGCTGCGGCGACACCCGGTTGAGCGCGCTGCGGCGCAGCGACTTCGGCTTCCTGTTCCAGTTCGCCCAACTCGTTCCGGAACTCAGCTGCCTGGAGAACGTGGCGCTGCCGCTGCGGCTGAACGGGCAGCGGCGGCGGGCGGCGGAGGCGGTCGCCGCCGAGTGGCTGGACCGGTTGGAGGTCGCCGACCTCGCCCGGCAGCGGCCCGGGGAGATCTCCGGCGGCCAGGCGCAGCGGGTCGGCGTGGCCCGCGCCCTGGTCACCGGGCCGAAGGTGGTCTTCGCGGACGAACCCACCGGCGCGCTGGACTCGTTGAACAGCGAGCGGGTGATGGCGCTGTTCGCCCGGACCGCCCGGGAGACCTCCGCCGCTGTCGTCCTGGTCACCCATGACGCCCGGGTCGCTGCCTACGCCGACCGCGAGATCATCGTCCGCGACGGCCGGACCCGCGACCTGGCGGCGGCGGTATGAGCGCCAGGGGAAGCAAAGTGACGGTCAGTCAATTCAGCCACTACCTGCTCGGGATGCGGCTCGCGTGCACCGGCGGGCGCGGCGCCAGGATCCGGCTGCTGCTGTCCGCGCTCGCGGTGGGCCTCGGGGTGGCGCTGCTGCTCGCGGTGGCCGCGATCCCGGGCATGGCGCAGCACCGCAACGAACGCCTGTACAGCCAGTACGACACCTTCTACGGCTCCGACACCGCCCCGGCGACCAGCCGCAGTGTGCTGATCGGCGACGCCGACACGGTGTTCCAGGGGCAGAGCATCCGCGGCCGGGTGGTGCACCCGGACGGCCCGGACGCGCCGCTGCCGCCGGGCGTGGCCGCGTATCCGGCGCCCGGGCGGATGGTGGTCTCCCCGGCGCTCAAGGCACTGCTGAGCGCCCCCGGGAGCGCGCTGCTGCGCGCGCGGCTGC
Source organism: Streptacidiphilus sp. P02-A3a (assembly GCF_014084105.1). Classification (GTDB taxonomy): domain Bacteria; phylum Actinomycetota; class Actinomycetes; order Streptomycetales; family Streptomycetaceae; genus Streptacidiphilus. The sequence goes on from NZ_CP048289.1 coordinate 2,439,963, forward strand.
CGTACCCGGTCACCGGCGGCATCGGGCAGGCCGGGCTGCTCGGCCCCGGCCAGCTGTCCTTCGTCCTCGGCAGTGACCACCTGTCGCTCGGGACCGGCGCGGTGCGGATCGACCAGTACGGCCACTACTACCCGGGCAAGCCGATGAGCCCGGTGCTGCTGCTGCTCTGCCTGGTCGGCTTCGTGGTGATGCTGGCGCCGGTCGGGGTGTTCCTCGGCGCGGCGGCGCGCTTCGGCGGGGAGCAGCGGGACCGGCGGCTCGCGGCGCTGCGGCTGTGCGGCGCGGACCGGCGGATGACCGCGCGGGTGGCCGCCGGGGAGTCGCTGGCCGGGGCGCTGCTCGGGCTGGCCGCCGGGGTGCTGCTGTTCCTGCTGGGACGCCAGTGGGCGCAGTCCCTCAGCGTCCAGGGGGTCAGCTTCTTCGCCCGGGACATCAGCCCGCAGCCGCTGCCGGCCGCGCTGGTGGTGGTCTCGGTGCCGGTGCTGGCGGTGGCCGCGACGCTGCTGGCGATGCGCGCGGTCAGCGTCGACCCGCTGGGCGTGGTCCGGCGCGGCGGCGAGCGCGGGCGGCGGCTGTGGTGGCGGCTGCTGCTGCCGTGGAGCGGACTGGCGGTGCTGCTCTGGGCGGTCCGCGACCCGTCGACCTTGCAGCAGAACCAGGGGGTGGCGCTGGCCTCCGGGGGCCTGGTGCTGCTGCTGGCCGGGGTGGCCGCGCTGCTGCCGTGGCTGCTGGCGGCGGTCACCCGGCGGATCGGCGGCGGCGCGCTGTCCTGGCAGCTGGCGGTGCGCCGGTTGCAGCACCACAGCGGGTCGGCGGCGAACGCGGTCGGCGGGATCGTGGTCGCCGTCGCCGGGGCGATCGCGCTCCAGGCGCTGTTCGCCGGGGTCGCCACCGAGTACGCCCCGCCGCCGCTGCCCCCCGCCCAGACCACCGGCTACCAGGCGCAGGTCACCTTCCCGCAGGCCGCCGCTACCGTCGCGGAGCAGACCGCGCGCTTCCGCGACAGCCCGGACGTGAAGGCGGCCCTCGGCTTCACCCGGGTGCAACTGGTCGGCGGCGGCGACGCGATGGCCCAGCTGGTGGTCGCCGACTGCGAGACGCTGCGGGCCTTCGCCGCGCTGCCGCACTGCGCCGACGGGGACTTCTTCGTCGCCCACGCCGGGCGGTCCGACCCGACCGGGTCGTTCCGCACCGGCAGCCGGGTCGGCTTCGGCCTCTCCGCGGGCGGCGACCCCGGACCGGCCTGGCGGCTCCCGGCACCGACCGCCGCGGTCACCGCCGGGCCCGACCCGCTGCGCTCCGACTACGCCGACGGCGGCGCCGTCGGCGAGTTCCTGGCCACCCCGGGCGCCGTGCCGACCGCGCTGCTGGGCGCCCAGGGGTCCACCGTCTACATCGACTACGACCAGGGCCGACCGGACGCGCTGGACCAGCTGCGCACCGACGCCGCGCTGGTCTCGCCGCTGGCGGTGGTCTCCTTCCCGGGCCAGGAGCAGCAGGTGAACCACAACTTCAGCATCGTCTCCCGGGCGCTGGCCATCGGCGCGGCGGTCACCCTGCTGCTGATCGCGGCCAGTCTGCTGGTCGGCATGCTGGAGCAGCTGCGGGAACGCCGCCGGGTACTGGCGGTGCTGTACGCCTTCGGCGCGGCCCGGCGGGTGCTGGCCCTGTCGGTGCTGTGGCAGAGCCTGCTGCCGATGGCGCTGGGGCTGCTGCTGGCGGTCTCCGGCGGACTGGCACTGGGCGGGGTGCTGCTGCACCTGGCGGCGCTGCCGGTCTCCTTCGACTGGGGCGGGGTCGGCCTGATGGCCGGTCTCGGGGCGCTGTCGGTGCTGCTGGTGACCGCGCTCAGCCTGCCGCCGCTGCTGCGGCTGATGCGCCCCGGCGCGCTGCGGCACGAATGACCCGGGATACGGTCGAGGGAAGGCGGCAGAGCGCGGGGGAGCAGCGGAGCATGATCGACGTCCAGGGGCAGCAGGCCAGGTCCGCGCCGGTCGGCGCGCCCGCCCGGGGCCGGTGGGCGGCGGTGGCGCTGCCCCCGGCGGCGCTGGCGCTCGGGCTCGGGCTGTGGGGGATCCGCCGGGACGACAGCCTGTGGGGCGACGAGGCGGTCACCTACCAGGTCGCCCACCGCTCGCCGGGACAGCTGTGGCAGCTGGTCCAGCACGTGGACGCGGTGCACGGGCTGTACTACCTGCTGATGCACGCGGTCTTCGGGCTGCTCCCGTCGGGGCTGGTGGCGCTGCGGCTGCCGTCGGTGCTCGGGGTGGCGCTGGCGGCGGCCGGGGTGGCGCTGCTCGGGCGGCGGCTGGCCGGGCCGCGCGCCGGGCTGCTGGCGGGCCTGGCCTTCCCGGTGTTCCCGGCGGTGCAGCAGTACGCGCAGGAGGGCCGTTCGTACGGGCTGGTCTGCGCGGGCGTGGTGGCGTCCGGACTGCTGCTGCTGCGGGCGCTGGACCGGCCCGGGACCGGCCGCTGGGCGGGGTACGCGGCGGTGTCGCTGCTGACCTGCTGGCTGCACGAGTTCGCGGTGCTGGCGGTGCTGGCGCAGGGGGTGACCGTGCTGGCGGCCCGCCCGCCGCGGCGGGTGGCGGCCTGCTGGGCGGTCGCCCTCGGCGCGGTGCTGGCCGGTCTGGCGCCGCTGCTGTGGCTGAGCTCCGGCCAGTCCAAGCAGGTCGCCTGGATCACCTTCCCGGGGACCGGCACGGTGCTGTTCGCGGCCGGGACGGCGCTGGTCGGCGGGCTCTGCGCGGTTGCCTGCCGCCGCGCGCCGGGCACCCCGCCGGGCCCCGGCGGGGTCTCGCTGCCCGGGTTCGCGCTGCCGCTGCTGGTGCTGCCGCAGGCGGCGCTGCTGCTGGTCTCCCTGGTCGACCCGGTCTACCTGGACCGCTACGTGGTGTTCGAGTACGCCGGTCTGGCGCTGCTGGTCGGCGCGGCGCCGGCCCGGCTCGGCGGCCGGATCGGCGGCTGGCCGGTGCTGCTGGCGGTCCCGGCGGCGCTGCTGCTCCTGCTGCCGACGGAGCTGCACCTGCGCACCCCGCAGGCCCGTCCGGACGACCTGGCGGCGGCGGCCCGGGCGGTACGGCAGCTGGGCGCCCCGGGCGACGGCGTGCTGTTCCTGCCCTCGGCCCGGCGGGAGTCCGCGCTGGTGTACCCGGCGGACTACGCGGGACTGTGGGACCTGGCGCTGTCCGCTCCGGTGGCCTCCTCCGGCACGCTGGGCGGGGTCGAGCTGCCTCCGGCGACGATCACCGCCCGGATGGACCGGCTGACCCGGATCGTCACCGTGCGCACCGCCGGGAGCGGGGTGCCTGAGGGCACCCGGCAGGACGCGGCGATGCTGCGGGTGCTCGCCGCCGACTTCCGGGTCTGTGCCCGGGTTCCGGTCCGGGGCCTGGTGGTGACCTCCTACGCGCGTCCCGGCGACTGCCCGGCGGACTCCACCGGGACCCCGCCGAACGCCCGCAGCAGCCGCGACGCCTGAGCCCGCAGCAGCGCCGCCTCGGCGCCGGGGGAGACGTCCGCCAGCGAGGCCAGTGCCGGGGCCAGGCCGACCGCGAAGCCGGTCAGCTCGCGCAGCCGCAGCGACTCGGCGAAGCCGTGCTTGGCCCCGGCCAGGTTGCCGTCCTGCCGGGCGATGGAGGCGAGGTGCCGCCAGGTGTCGGAGAGCAGCAGGTCGTCCCGCTGCTGCTCGGCCCCGGCGTGGGCGCGGCGGTAGGCGGACCGGGCCGCGGCCGGGTCCTTGAGCAGGTTCTCGGCGACCAGGCCGCGCCGGAAGTCCAGCAGCGGGCGACCGGACGCGTTCGGGGGCAGCAGCGCCGAGGCCCGGCCGAGGGCGGCCTGGGCCTCGTCCAGCCGGTCGTGGACGCCGAGCAGGGTGGCGGCGTAGGCGAGGTAGCCGCGGGCGCAGGCCGCCGCCGAGCGCTCCTCGCCGGTCCGGGCCCCGGCCTCGGCCAGCCGCAGCGCGCTCTCGGCGGCGCTCCAGCCGTGCCCGGTGAACCGGGCCTGTTCGATCAGGAGTTCGGCGCGGGCCAGCGCCGCACCGGGGGAGTGCGCGGCCTCCGGTTCCAGCAGCGCCGCCGCCGCCGCCCAGCAGCCGCGCGAGCGGAGCAGCCAGACGGTGTCCGCGTCGGGTTCCGGATGCTCAGGTTCCTGGTAGGGGTCCTCGTGCGAGTCCTCGATCCGCGCCCTCCGCTGGTCCGACAAGGACTGCTCCCCTCCGTGCTGCTGGCCGGTGGTGACGGAATTCCAACACGCGCCCGGGGAACCGCGCCAGATCGCGGACCAGACCCGTTGGGTCAATTCCCCCCGCTGGCGCGGAGGAAGTCGCGGGCGGCGGAGTTCACCGGCTGCGGGATCCCGGCCAGGTCGAGCTCGAACAGGGCGACCAGCAACTGGTCGGCGCGGTTGCGGGACTCCTGGTTGTATCCGGCGAGGGTGAACATCACCGGCTGTAGCTCGTCCGCGTGCAGGGTGTTCAGCCACAGGCACTCGACCGCGCGCAGGTCGGCCGGCTCGGTCCAGGTGTCGACCTGCGCCACGATCCTCGGGCCGAGCAGGCAGACGCCCTCGCGGTCCTGCGAGTCGGAGACCTCCAGCGAGTCGTGCCCCAGCCACTCCAGGAAGCGGCTGGCGGCCAGCACCGCGTCGTCCGCGGTCCGCACCGGCCGCGGCACGAACGGCGGGCGGCCGACCGGCTGCTGCGGCTTGGCCACCGGCGGCTGTACCGGCTGCACCGGGCGCACCGGGTACGCGGCCTGGACCGGCCGGGCGGGCGCCGGGCGGGTCGGCGGGACCGCTACCGCGCGGCGGGCGGTGTCCACCGGCATCCGCACGGTCGCGCCGCAGCCGCAGGTGAACTCCGGCTGCGGCCACTCCTCGGAGCGCCCGCAGGCGGGGCAGCGCATGTTCAGCCAGGAGTCCGACCAGGACCGGTAGCGCACCTGGACCGGGGTGCCGCCGCGCAGCAGCGGCACCTTCAGCTTGGCGCCGCAGGGGCACGGCAGCTCCGGTGGCTCGTAGCTGTGCTCCCGGCGGCAGGAGGGGCAGCGCACGGGCCTTGCCGCAGGGGACTGGTCGGGGTTCTCGGGCTGCGGCGTGGCGGGCATCGTGGACCGTCCGTTCGACAGGGGAAACGTGCACCCCCATCGTCGCCGATTCCCGCCGGTTCGGGGAGGGGCTTTCCCGGACCGACTCACGCGCTCCGCGCGGCGCCCGTCCGTGCCGCGCCCCGCTCCGGGTGGCGGCGTCAGCCGCCGATCGCGGACATCGGCCGGTCCGGACGCCGGAACCCGGCGCCGCCGATGTCGTGCCCCGGGCCCTTGCCCGCCACGCTCGCCCGCCAGGCGGCCTCGACCGCCGGGTCGTCCGCGCCGGCCCGCAGCAGCGCCCGCAGGTCCGACTCCTCGGTCGCGAACAGGCAGTTGCGCAACTGCCCGTCGGCGGTCAGCCGGACCCGGTCGCAGCCGCCGCAGAACGGACGGGTGACGCTGGCGATCACGCCGATCACCGCCCCGGTGCCGACCACCCGCCACTCCTCGGCCGGGGCGCTGCCCCGGCGCGGGACCGGCTCCAGCGCGAAGCGCTCGCGCAGCCGCTCCAGGATCTCCTCGGCGGGCACCATCCGCTCCCGCTCCCAGGCCCCTTGGGCGTCCAGCGGCATCGACTCGATGAACCGCATCCGGTAGCCGTGGGCCACCGCGAAGGCGGCCAGCTCCGGGATCTCGTCCTCGTTCACCCCGCGCACCGGGACCGCGTTGACCTTCACCGGGGCGAGCCCGGCGGCCTGCGCGGCGGCGAGTCCGAGCAGCACGTCCGGCAGCCGGTCGCGGCGGGTGAGCTCCTGGTAGCGGTCGCGGCGCAGGGTGTCCAGGCTGACGTTGACCCGGTGCAGTCCGGCCCCGGCCAGCGCCGGGGCAACGCGGGCCAGGCCGACGCCGTTGGTGGTCAGCGACAGCTCCGGCGCGGACGGCAGCGCGGCCATCCGGGCCAGCAGACCGGGCAGCCCGCGCCGCAGCAGCGGCTCACCGCCGGTCAGCCGGACCGAGCGGATGCCCAGCCGCTCGGTGCCGATCCGGACCAGCCGCAGCACTTCGTCGTCGGTCAGCAGCTGCGGCTTGGGCAGCCAGGCCAGGCCCTGCTCCGGCATGCAGTACGTGCAGCGCAGATTGCACCGGTCCGTGAGGGAAACCCGCAGGTCGGTGTGGATGCGGCCGAAGCGGTCCTGGAGCGGGGAGGGGTGCATGCCGCCCAGTAGAACCGTCGCCGCGGGTCGGGGTCCAGCGGGCGAACCCCCGGTGAACCCCGGTCGACCGGACGGCCCGACTGTGCGTTCCTCCAAGCGGCGGCCATGCTGTGGCTTCCTCCAGGTCCCTCCGGCGGCGCGCCCGGCCACACTGGACGGATGCAGCCACCGGAAACCGCGCCCGTCGCCCTGCTCCTCGCCGCGGGCGAGGGCCGCCGCCTGGGCCTCGGCCCCAAGGCGCTGCTGCCGTACCGGGGTCGGCCGCTGGTGGAGCACGCGGTGTCGGTGCTGCGCACCGGCGGCTGCGCCCGGGTGCTGGTGGTCCTGGGTGCGGCGGCGGACGAGGTCGCCGCCCGGGCCGACCTGGACGGCTGCCTGCTGGTACGCAATCCGGACTGGCGGTCGGGGATGGGCTCCTCGCTGCGCGCGGGCCTGGCCGCGCTGCCCCCGGCCGCCTCGGCGGCGCTGGTGGCGCTGGTGGACACCCCGGGGGTCACCGCCGGTGCGGTCGCCCGGCTGCTGGACGCGCACCGGCGCGGATCGGCGCTGGCGGCGGCGGCCTACCGGGGGCGGCGGGCGCACCCGGTGCTGATCGGCGCCGGGCACTGGGCGGAGGCCGCGGCGGGCGCGGTCGGCGACAGCGGCGCCCGGGCGCTGCTGCGCGCGCACGCCGCCGAACTGGACCTGGTCGAGTGCGGCGACGTCGGCGTCCCGGACGACATCGACACCGCCGAGGCCTGGGCCGACTGGCAGACCCGCGGCCGTCCGCGCGCCGATTGACGTCCCGTCAGTTCCTTGGGCTCTGGAGGCCGGGCCTTGGGCGGTACGACAGTTGACTGATCGTCAGCCGCTGCTGGCCAGCGCCTGGCCGAGCCGGGTGGCGATCTCCTGCATCTCCGGGATCAGCCCGCCGCGGGTGGTCCGCGCCTCCAGTGCCCGCACCCGGGCCTCGGGACCGGAGACCGACAGGGCGGTCGGTGTGGGCGCGCCGGGGACCACCACCGCGATGCAGCGGACGCCGATCTCCTGCTCCTGGTCGTCGACCGCGTACCCGGCCTCCTTGACCCCGTCGAACTGCGCCAGCAGGTGCGAGGGCGCGGTCAGCGTGTGCACGGTGTGCGCGGCCAGCGGGCCCGGGCCGAGTACCGCCGCTGCCTCCTGGCGCGGGAGTTGCGCGAGCAGTACCTTGCCGACAGCGGTGCAGTGCGGCTGCACCCGCCGCCCGACCTCGGTGAACATCCGCATGGAGTGCCGCGATGGGACCTGTCCGACGTACACCACCTCGCCTGCCTCCAGCACCGCGAGGTTCGCGGTCTCGCCGGTGGCCTCCATCAGCTCGGCCAGATACGGGCGGGCCCAACTGCCCAGCAGTCGCCCGGCGGTCTCGCCGAGCCGGATCAGCCGGGGCCCCAGCGTGTAGCGGCGGGCGGTGTCCTGCCGGACGTACCCCTGCTGGACCAGGGTGCGGATCAGCCGGTGGATGGTCGGCATCGGCAGTCCGGAGGCCGTGGCCAGGTCGCTCAGCGTGCTCACGCCACCGGAGTCGGCCAGCGCCTCCAGCAGGTGGAAGGCGCGCTCGACGGACTGCACGCCGCCGGAGCGGTCGGCCGCCGTGGCGTCCAGCGAGGCGGGGGGTGCGACCACGGGATTTGCCTTCCTCTGCGGAGGTGTACGGTGTGCCGCGAACAACATCAACAAAGTGTTGAATTTCTGCATCGCGGAAACTAGCCTCCACCTTACAGAAGCACGGCGGTTGCGACGACTGTTTCGATCATCCGCCGCTCTACCGTCGTCCACCGCTTGAAGGAGCTTAGGACCATGGCCGGACCACAGGACTCAGCCCTGTCCACCGTCACCGTCACCGGAATCCCGGTCGACCGGGGCGAGGAGGTCCTGACCCGCGAGGCGCTGGACTTCCTCGCCGGTCTGCACCGCCGCTTCGAACCCCGCCGCCGTGAACTGCTCGCCCTGCGCCACCAGCGCCGCCGGCGTATCGCCGAGACCGGCACCCTGGACTTCAACCCGGACACCGCCGCCGTCCGCGCCGGTGACTGGACCGTCGCCCCCGCCCCGCGCGCGCTCCAGGACCGCCGGGTGGAGATCACCGGCCCGACCGACCGCAAGATGGTCGTCAACGCCCTCAACTCCGGCGCCAAGGTGTGGCTCGCCGACTTCGAGGACGCCACCTCCCCCACCTGGCGCAACCTGGCCGAGGGACAGGTCAACCTGATCGACGCCTTCGAGCGGCGGATCGACTTCAGCACCCCCGAGGGCAAGTCCTACGCGCTGCGCCCCGACGCCGAACTGGCCACCGTCGTGGTCCGCCCGCGCGGCTGGCACCTGGACGAGGCGCACCTGCTGGTCGACGGCGAGCCGCTGGCCGGGGCCTTCTTCGACTTCGGCCTGTACTTCTTCCACAACGCCGCCCGGCTGCTGGCCCGCGGCGCCGAGGACCCCAACTCGGGCCCGTACTTCTACCTCCCGAAGACCGAGAGCCACCTGGAGGCCCGGCTCTGGAACGAGGTCTTCACCCACGCCCAGCAGGCCCTCGGCATCCCGCACGGCACCATCCGCGCCACGGTGCTGATCGAGACGGTCACCGCCGCCTTCGAGATGGACGAGATCCTCTACGAACTGCGCGACCACGCCGCCGGGTTGAACGCCGGGCGCTGGGACTACCTGTTCTCGGTCATCAAGAACTTCCGTGACGCCGGCCCGCGTTACGTGCTGCCGGACCGCAACTCCGTGGGCATGACCTCGCCGTTCATGCGCGCGTACGCCGAACTGCTGGTCGCCACCTGCCATCGGCGCGGAGCCCACGCCATCGGCGGCATGGCCGCGTTCATCCCCTCCCGCCGCGACCCGGCGGTCAACGCCGCCGCGCTGGAGAAGGTCACCGCCGACAAGGAGCGCGAGGCGGGCAGCGGCTTCGACGGCTCCTGGGTGGCCCACCCGGACCTGGTCCCGGTCTGCGGGGCCTCCTTCGACGCGGTGCTCGGCGACCGTCCGCACCAGAAGGACCGCCCGGTCGACCCGGCCGCCGCCGCGACCACCGCCGCCGACCTGCTGGACGTCGCGGGCGCGGGCGGCAGCTGCACCGCAGCCGGGCTGCACAACGCGGTCCAGGTCGGCGTCCGCTACATCGAGGCCTGGCTGCGCGGCCTGGGCGCGGTCGGCATCTTCAACATGATGGAGGACGCGGCCACCGCCGAGATCTCCCGCTCGCAGATCTGGCAGTGGATCCACAACGACGTCGTGCTGGACGACGGCGCCAAGGTCACCCCGGACCTGGTCCGCCGACTGGTCGCCACCGAACTCGCCGAGCTGCGCGCCGAACTGGGCGAGGCGGCGTACGCGGCCGGACGCTGGGAGGCGGCCGCGGAACTCTTCGAACAGGTCGCCCTGGCCGAGGAGTTCATCGACTTCCTGACCCTGCCCGGTTACCCGTTGCTGGACTGACCGACTGTCCAGCAACGCGTGACCGCACTGAGCCGGTGGCGGTGACCGGGGTTACCTGGGGAGGTCCACCCCGGTCACCACCGCCTACCGGACCTCACCCGCGCGACCGTCAGCGGCGCGGGTCGAGCACCAGCTTGCCGGTGGTCCGCCGGGCCCGCAGGTCCTGGTGCGCCCGCGCCGCCTCCGACATCGGGTAGGCCTCGCCGGTCAGCGTCCGCAGCTCGCCGCGCGCCACCAGTTCCAGCAGCTCGGCCATCGGCTTCGCGTGCAGCTCGGGGCGGCCCACCACGTGCATCAGCCAGAAGCCGACCACCGCCCGCGAGTGCGCCATCAGGCTCGCCGCCGCGACCGGCTCGGGGGCGGTCCGCGAGGCCATGCCGTACGCCACCAGCCGCCCGAACGGGGCCAGCGCGGCCAGCGAGGCGTCGAACACCGGACCGCCGGTCATCTCCAGCACCACGTCGACCCGGTGCCCGCCGTTGGCCTCCAGCAGCCGCTCCTTCAGGCCCTCGCCGTCCGCCGCCACGGCCGCGTCCGCACCCAGTTCCAGGGCCAGTCGGCGCTTCTCCTCGGTCGAGGCGGTGGCGATCACCCGCCCGGCGCCGAACCGCTTCGCCAGCTGCACCGCCAGCGAGCCGGTACCCCCGGCCGCCGCGTGCACCACCACGGTCTCGCCGGGCGCCAGCCGGGCCGAGGTCCGCAGCAGGTTCCAGGCGGTCAGCCCCTGCACGACCAGCGCCAGCGCCGCGCCGTCGGAGACCTCGTCCGGCAGCTCGTGCGCCATGTTCGCCCAGGCCACCGCGCGTTCCGCGTAGCCGCCGGAGGCGGTCAGCGCCACCACCCGCCGCCCGTCGGCGGTCCGCCCGGCCACCTCGCCGCCGGGTACCAGCGGCAGCGTGGAGCGGGACAGGTAGGAGTCCTCCACCGAGTGGGTGTCCGCGTAGTTGACGCCGACCGCGTCCACCTCGATCAGCAGCTGGCCCGGCTTGGCCACCGGATCGGGCAGCTCCACCAGCCGCAGTACCTCGGGCCCGCCGAACTCGGTGATCTGTACCGCCCGCATTGCCGCTCCTCGCCTCGCCGTCGATGCTCGTGCCGCCCAACATACCGGCTGGTATGCCGGTCCGGACGGGGCCGCCTCCCGTCAACGGCGGTTGACGACCGGCGTTCGTCAACGTAGGTTGACGTTATGACCGAAGCGACCACACTCGCCGCGGCCGCCGGCGGACGCGACCCCCGGACCGGCCTGCGCGCGGTGGCGGCCCTGCGCCGCCTGCTCGAACAACTGGAAGCGCTCCAGGTCCGCAGCGCCCGCGCGCAGGGCTGGTCCTGGCAGGAGATCGGCGCCGAACTGGGCGTCAGCCGACAGGCCGTACACAAGAAGCACGGGGGGCGATGACCATGATGGAACGATTCACCGACGCGGCCCGGAGGGCCACCAGGTCCGCCCACGGCATCGCCCGGACGGAGGGCGCCCCCGCCGTCGGCGAGGAGCACATCCTGGCCGCGATACTGGCCCAGCGCGACTGCACCGGCGTCGCCCTGCTGACCGGCTGCGGCCTCGGCCGGGACCAGCACCGCGCGGTACTGGACGAGTGCCGGGAGTTCCGCCGCCGCGGCGGCATCGGCCGGGCCGAGGCGGAGGCGCTGCGCGGCCTGGGCATCGAGGTGGACGAGATCGTCGACCGGGTCGAGCAGATCTGGGGCGAGGGCGCGCTCCAGGAGCCGGTCGCCGCCCCGCCCGCCATCCGCAGCCGCTGGAAGCGCGGCGGCTCCGCCACCCCCACCGCGCCGCGCCTGCCCTGGCGTCCGGAGTCCAAGCGCGTCCTGGAGACCGCCCTGCGGCAGGCGCTGGACCTCGGCTGCAAGCGGGTCGGCACCGAGCACCTGCTGCTCGGCCTGCTGATCCGGGACGGCGTCGTCCGCGAGGTCCTCACCGCCCGCGACATCAACCCCCTCCAGGTCCGCGCCCTGCTCCCACCCGGAGCCGAGCCCACGGCCTGAGGAACCCCCCCTCGCGGTCGCGGGGCCGAGCGCCCGAGGTGACAGAGCCTCGGGCATTAGCCCATGCGGCGCGGTCGAATGGACACGGGATACTCCGTAGACGCACAGTGTGATCGTCGGTAGGGCGCTACGCGGACCCCTCGGCAGACCGATCCTCGCGCGACCGGTGGCCGGTGCTTGTCCGGCCGCGTACGTCCGAGGACGGCATCGCGTCGTGCCGGACCAGAGGGAGACCCCGTGGCACACCTGAAGAACAAGATCGCGTCCGCTCTCGTCGCCGGCTTGGCGACCGTCGGGCTGACCGTCATCCCCGCCGGATCCGCGTCGGCGGCGACCGCCAAACCGGCCATCAGTACCGTCCCCTGCAACAGCAGTGACTACCTACAGGTCTGGTTCCACCAGGAGTACGAGAACCCGCGCGCCGAGGAGATCTGCTTCGCCAACGCCGGAACCTACACGTTCCAGTATCCGCAGTGCAGCGGCGGCCCCTGTTGGCTCGACGCGTTCTCCACGGGCAACAACGTCGTGCAGTACGAGTCGGACAACAACTGGCAGCCCAGCACCCCGGTCGGGAAGTACACCTACTTCGGCTTCCCGAACCACCCGGGCGGCGTGGATCTCGACGCCATGAAGATCTTCTGAGGCAACGGCATCGCGTTCGTACCGGACTTGAGGGAGACCCTGTGTCGCATCTGAAGAACAAGATCATGGCCGCTCTCGTCGCCGTCCTGGCGACCGTCGGCCTGGCCGTCACGCCCGCCGGACTCGCGTCGGCGGCGACCGCCAAACCGGCCATCGACGCCGTCCTCTGCAACAGCAGTGACTACCTGCAGGTCTGGTTCCACCAGGAAAACCAAAGCCCGCGCGCCGAGGAGATCTGCTTCGCCAACGCCGGAACCTACTCGTTCCCGGCGGCGGGGCAGTGCACCGGCGGCCCCTGCTGGCTCGACGCGTTCTCCACGGGCAACAACGTCGTGCAGTACGAGTCGGACAACAACTGGCAGCCCAGCACCCCGGTCGGCAAGTACACCTACTTCACCTTCCCGAACCACCCGGGCGGCGTGGAACTCGACGCCATGAAGATCTTCTGACCCGCCCCGCCCTGACCGCCCGGAGGCCGACCCCGACGGGGACGGCCTCCTCGGGCATTCCCGTGGCTCTGCGCGGTCGATGTCCAGGAGCAGACTGGGCAGAGGCGACGGGGCCGTCAGGCCCAGAAGTCGGCCCATCGGCGGGCGGCGTCGACGATCGCTTCGATTCCCGCCACGCCGTACGCCTTCCAGTCCTCCCACGACCGTGCCTCTGCCTCGGCGAGCACGCGGACCCCCTCACGGGGCGCGTCGGCGAAAGCGGGAATGGTCGAGGCCCACCGTGCCGCGCGCTGCGGGGTCTGCCTGCCGTCCAGGACGAGCCGGAATCCCCACAGGGCCGCGTCGATCCATCCCGGCCCCCGTGCCGCCCATGCCCAGTCGACCAGCCACGCCCGGTCGCTGATGAGGAAGTTCGTCGCCGCTGGGTCGGTGTGCAGGAGGCACTCGCCGGTCAGCAGCGGCTCGGCCCCGGGGTCGCAGTAGGGCCCCCACCTCTCCCAGGCCGTCATCAGCCCGACGTCCGGTGCCGGGTGAGTACTCAACCTGCGCAGTACCGCCGCCACCGGCTCCAGGTGGCCGCCGTCGGCTGTGAAGTCCGCCCACGGGGTGGCGGTGACGCCCTCGAAGCCCAGGAGCCGCCAGCCGCCCGCCTCCAGGTGCCACAGCAGTTTGGGGGCATAGTCGGGCAGACAGGGGTTGACCCTAACCTCTCTGTCCAGTTCCCCGGCCCGCTCGTGTTCGACAGGCAGGCCCTTGACGAAGACCTTCGCGCCGTCCGGGAGGAAGAGCAGAGTGGCGATTCCGGAGCTTTCGCCCGTGGCCATCTCCGTTTTCTCGTACGTTGCTCCGATCCGGTCCTGTACCGCCATGCGGGCCTGGTCGGGGAGCTGGTTCCAGTCGATGTGTTCGACGTGCACGGTTCAGGTCTTCGGTTGCGGAGGATTCGGGGGGAAGGGCGGGTTCTTGTCCGGTGCAGGCCCGCTGGGGGGACGCCCCGGTGGCGGCTTGGAGGGCGGACGCGGGGGCGGCTTCTTCGCTTCGGTTGTCGTCATAGCGCGAGGGTAGGTCGGCGGCGAGCTGTGCCGCTACCGGGTCACCCCGATCAGCTCGGCCGGACCCAAGGTTGCGCTTACCGCACCGCAGTTCGCCGTGTTGGTGGTTCTGAGGCACGTCACCTGGGCGAGTGAACGACGTGCTGACGTTTGGGCGTGAGGTCGGCCACTTCACTCACACTGCCGTCCATGGTGAACCTGTCGGGGGAGCAGAAGCGCACGACGACGACCAAGCGCGCTCATGTTCCGTCATCTCTCGTCAGTGCACGGGCTGTTGCTCAGAGGATGCCCTGAACGAGGGCGCTGCGGAACGCGGCCCGTTCGGTTGCGGTGTAGCGCAGGTCGCCCCGGTCGGGGTTCTTCGAGTCGCGGACGGCGACGCCACCGCCGGGCAGATCGGTGATCTCCACGCAGTCCTGCTGCTCCTGGCTTGTCCTTGCGGTCGGGGGCAGTGCTCATGAGCCGTGTCCTTCCCCCCGGTTGACGGTGGTCGCTTTGGTGTGGTCCCCGACGGACGGGCCGGGGACCACGTGTGGTGCTGCTGGTGCTAGGCGGTCGGGGTGGTGCCGAATTCGCCGTCGCGGACGGCGGTGACGAAGGAGGTCCAGGCGGCCGGGGTCAGGACCAGCGCGGGGCCGCCCTTGTCCTTGGAGTCGCGGACCGCGACGGCTCCGGGCCGGGTCGTCCGCCGGGCGAGTTCCACGCAGCTGTTGCCGGTGTCCCCGCTGTAGGAGGACTTGTACCAGTCGCTCTCGGGTGCCAGTTCGGGTGCCGTGATGTGAGTGCTCATGTTCCGTCACCTCTCGTCGGCGGCTTGGATGTTGCTCAAAGCATTCCCTGAACGACGGCGCTCCGGAAGGCGGCCCACTCGGCGGCGGTGTACCGCAGGTCGCCCCGGTCGGGGTTCTTCGAGTCGCGGACGGCGACGCCACCGCCGGGCAGATCGGTGAGTTCCACGCAGTCCTGGTGTTCCTGGCTTGTCCTTGCGGTCGGGGGCAGTGCTCATGAGCCGTGTCCTTCCCCCCGGTTGACGGTGGTCGCTTTGGTGTGGTCCCCGACGGACGGGCCGGGGACCACGTGTGGTGCTGCTGGTGCTAGGCGGTCGGGGTGGTGCCGAATTCGCCGTCGCGGACGGCGGTGACGAAGGTGGTCCAGGCGGTCGGGGTCAGGACCAGCGCGGGGCCGCCCTTGTCCTTGGAGTCGCGGACCGCGACGGCTCCGGGCCGGGTCGTCTGCCGGGCGAGTTCGATGCAGTTGTTGCCGGTGTCCCCGCTGTAGGAGGACTTGTACCAGTCGCTCTCGGGGGCCAGTTCGGGTGCCGTGATGTGAGTGTTAATGGTCCGTCAGCTCTCGTTCTAGTCGGTGCATGAACTCTGGGGTGTCCTCGGGCGGGAGCGCCGAGGCCGTCATGGCGTCGAACCGCCGGTTGAACCGGTCGACTTCATGACGCTTGTCCGATGTCGACACGGCGCCCCAGGCGGTGTCCACCTGGATGATTCGCGGCAGCTTCTCACCCAGGTCAAGAATGCTGAAGTCACTGCGGGAGCGGTAGCCCCTGCTGGCTGTCGGGAGCACCTGGATCGTGAGGTTGGGCAGCGCGGAAAGCCTGGCGATCTCCGCGTACTGACCGAGCATCACGTCCGGACCTCCCACGGCATAGCGTAGGGCAGCCTCGCCGAGGATCACCCGGAGATTCAGCGGGTCCGGATCTCTGGTGAGCACGTCCTTGCGCTCCATGCGCAGGTCGACGCTGCGGTTGACGAAGTCCATCGTCGTGTCCTCAACGGCCCGCGCCATTTCGAACAGCGTCCGCGCGTAGCCCTCGGTCTGGAGCAGTCCGTGGACCACACTCGGCTCGAAGGCTCTGATCTGCCGGGCCTCGGTCTCCAGGCCGACGAAGTTCGGCATCCCGGGCGGCATGACCCCGCGGTACTGCGTCAGCCAGTCCTGCGCGGGGACCTCGCGGTTCCGCTCGATGATGGCGTCGATCGTCTCCTCGTCGGTGACTTCGTACTTCTCCAGCAGTTTTCGCAGGTCGCCGACATTGCGGAAGCTGAGGCTCCCGGCCTCGATCCGCGCGAGCGTGGCCTCGGAGATCTTCAGCCCCACGATCGCCTGCTTGCGGGTCAGGCCGGTCTTCTCCCGCAGGCCTCGTAGCTGGAGACCGAGTTCCAGTCGCCTTCCGGTTGTTCCGAGCTTCGCAGCCACAGCGCCCCTCCTTTGGCTCTCCGTGCACAACTCGCTACGCTGTGTGCGCAGTGTTACATGAGGTGTGCGGCCCGCGCAGGTATTTGTGCCAATCTCGGCATATACCAATGTGCCTGCGCTGAGTATTCTGCGGCGATTCCGTTGCTCAGCTTGCTGTCGATGCCTCACCGTTGAGCGAGCAGGAACGCGCTGACCAGGACTCTCTCCCAGCTGGTCCGGACGGCGGTGCGTGCTCCCTGCGTCGATCCGACTGAAGGAGTTCGATGAGCCTTGTCCCGATGAGTCGGCAACTCAGGGCCCCGAAGCCGTCCGGCTTGGCGGTGGCGCCCCTCGCTCCTGCACCGCCCCTGGATCAGTGGCTGTGGGTGAAGCTGTACGGGCCTCCTGAGCGGCAGACCGAGATCCTGACCGGTCACCTGTCGGGCCTGTGGGAAAGCCGGACCGGCCGCTGGGCACAGTGGTGGTTCGACCGCTGCTGCGATCCCGATGACCACCTGCGACTGCGCGTCCGGGTGCCCCGGCTCGGCCGGCTCACCGGCCTGGTCGAACGCGTCACTGGCAGGGCCGAGGACCTGCATCGTCTGGGTCTGGTCGAACATGTGCAGTGGGGTACCTGCTCCCCGGAGGCCGAGCTGGCTGCGGCCGAGGAGGTGTTCGCCGCCGACTCCCGTGCCGCCGTCGCCGAGTTGAGGAGCGGCCTGCATCAGCAGGTGGTCACCGCGGCCAGTCTGCTGAACCTGGTCATCGACTTCATGGGGGACGCCGATACGGCGGTGCACTGGGTGAACGATCACCTCGACCGGACCGACGCGGCGCCGGTCGGCCGTGACATCCATGACCAGGCCCTCCAACTCGCCTCGCCGGAGCACTACTTCAGCGCCCTGCGGGCTACCGCCGCAGGCCCGGCCGTGGAGCAGACGTGGCTACCACGCTTCTTCGCCGTCCACGCCTACCGCCAGCGCCTCGACGCGCAAGGTGAGACCGGCCTGGACGCCGCCCTCGCGTCCCTGCTGCACACGCACCACCTCCGCGTCTTCGGCAACGACGCCGCCTGCGAACGCACCTGCTACCAACTCGCCCGCTCCGCCGCACAGGCCTGGATCGCCCGCCGATAGCGGGTGTCCCGCTGACCGCCAACGCTCACGCCGCCGCCCCGCCCCCTCGCCCGAGAGTCCGGGGCAGCGGCTCGGGAACAGTCAGCAGCTTTCCTTACGGGTGATGCTCGGACCGCTCGGTGTGGTTCATGGCCGAGGGAGCCAGCTGCAACAGCTCGGACTGCAAACCGGCGGCTCCGTGCCCGGGCATCGACGTGGGCTCGCAGCCGGCCGTGTAGTCACCGTGTGATGCTGCCCTTCCCGGGCCGTCCGGAAGGTCCGGGAAAGGCGTGCGAGACTGGCCGGGTGACCATCACCCAAGACGAACTGAACGAGGCAGGGCGTGCGGCTTTCCTGGCCACGAAGGCCACGTTCCTGGACGCACTGACGCAGCTGTGCGACATCACCGGCGCGGACGCCAAGGCGCTCGCGGGAGCCTTGGCGCTGGACGCCCGGATCGGGCCGATGGATGTCGGCCACGATGCCTACGACGCGGAAGCGGTCCGCACGTTCCTGGCCCGGTTGGAAGGTGAGGGGATCACCCTTCCGCTGGAGTTCCTTCGATTGATGGTCCGCTCCGCCGCCTGACCACGCCGCCGAAGGCGACGCCGTGGCACGGGTTGCCGACGAGGGCGCGATCCCTCGGACGTCGGGTAGCGTCATGGCACGCCGCTGCCCCGGACCCTCGCCGTGGGTCCGGGGCAGCGGTCCCCGGCGCACGGAGGCGTCGGGGAGTTCGGGTGCGTGCATCCAACTCGCTGGCCAGTGGGCTGCCGCCGCCCGTTTCAGTGGTTGCTCGGACGTCCCTCAGAACGCGTTTGAGATCTAGTGCCGCATCAGACAGCGTTCGCCCTGGGCGGGAACGGGGCGCTTTCGGGGGTCGGGTCAGTGCCGCAGGGCTTTCCAGGCGTGCCAGCAGCGGGCGCCTGCCCACAACAGCGCCCCGAGGGGGGCCAGCGCGATCTGGATCCACCTGTCGTCCGGCTCGTTCCGCCGCCACATGCGTGCCCCCGTCACCGCTGCGGCCAGCGCCCAGGCGGCGAGGAGGACCTGCGGGATGCGGTTGTTCGGCCACACGCCGATCAGAACGGCCAGCGCGATGATGCCACACCAGGAAAGCAGCATCCCGACCCACGGCCCGAAGAAGATCAGCGCGAGACCCCGGGTCTGCTTTTTGTCAAAGCCCACAGGCGATGGTCCCACGACCGCTCCCACGTGCCCAGAGCTTCGCGCGGCAGCTGACGGATCCCCGCGAGAGGGGCAACAGCCATCGGTGGGCTGCATTTGCTCACCGATGGCAAGCGGGTGTGGTGGTCCGATCTGGCTCACTGCGTGCGGCGCTACCATGTCTAGCTTGAACCGGTGTTCGTCGCCCACGCGCGCGGCAACCACTGGGCCGTTCCGCAGCTCGGCGACGAGGAACTGGAAGCGATGCTGACGTTGCTCCTTGAGGATGAGGGCGAACTGGACTGAGGTGGTCCTCTGCGTCACGCCGAAGTTCGGGTCAGCGGCCTGCGGCCCGGCCGTGTGGCGGGGCGGCCGCGGGTGAGTCGGCGGACCATAACGCCGATCATCGCCCATCTGATCATGGTCTCCGCTCGGGCTGGGCTGGCTTCATAGTCCCGGGCCAGTCGCCGGTGGGCGGTAAGCCACGAGAACGTGCGCTCCACCGCCCACCGCTTCGACTGAATCTGGAAGCCGCGCTGGCCCGGGTCCTTTCGGACGATCTCCAGTTCGCGGCCGAGGGTCTGCGCGGTCCAGTCGGCCAAGCGGCCGGCGAAGCCCTGGTCGGCCCAGATCATCCGGACTCCGGGGTGGTCGTGGCGAGTCCACAGCAGCGGGTGCTTGGCACCGTCGCGGTCCTGGATGTTGGCCGCCACAACGTGGACCGCCAGCAGCAGACCGAGGGTGTCCGTGATGATGAAGCGCTTACGGCCCTTCACCTTCTTGCCGGCGTCGAATCCCCTGGTGGCGACCGGGACGGTGTCAGCGGTCCGGATCGACTGCGAGTCGATCAGCGCGGCGCTGGGCTCGGCGTCGCGGCCGTCGGCCTCACGGGCCTGGTCCCGGAGGGCGTCATGGATCCGCCGGACCGTGCCGTCGTCGTGCCACCAGGAGAAGTACCAGTACACCGTGGGCCACGGCGCGAAGTCCTTCGGCAACTGCCGCCAGGAGCAGCCTGTCCGCACTACGTAGAAGATCGCGTCCACGATCCGGAGTCGTGGGTGCTTCTCCCGCCGCCCGCCTTTCGGCCCCACCCGTGCCGGAGGCAGCAACGGTTCAACCAAATCCCACTGTTCATCCGTCAGATCCGACGGATAGCCCCTACCAGCCACATGAGGCTCAACGATCACCCTGATCGCAGGGCACGCAAGATCTCAAACACGGTCTCAGGGAGCGGGCCAGAACTGAGCCAAGTATTCTTCCTGAATCTCATCGAAGTCGAAGTCATCATGGATTTCCCTGAGCCGTTGCCGCCCTCGGCAGTAGACTCTCACATTTGAAATCGCACCTGCGGGTCCTATGACGAGATCTTCACCAATCGCCTCCCCGTCCATCCCATAGGCGATAATAAATCCACTGCGGAGTTTCAGGAACGCGTCGGCACTGATTTCCCATTCAGTCAATTCGAGAGGCGGCTCCCTATCCCATGCTTGGATTTCTACCTCTGCAAGCAGGGTATGGCCAGCGCTTTCGACTCTCAAATATCCGTCGCCTTCGGAGAGGTACCCGGAAGTAATTACTTTCTTCCCCTCCATCAATGGATCGTCAGACCAATCAACGAGATTTCCGTAAGCCTCCTGAAAATAGAGAAATCCATAGGTGATGGTAGTGACGCCACGCACTGATCCGATCTTCTGAGAGTTATTCATGGCCTTCCCCTATCCTATTCAACGCTCCGGCAAAGGGGACGGGCGGGGAACTCGCACCCCACCCGTCCCGCACGAGTTCTACTGGCCCATCACAGCAACTTCATCGACCATGCTCCAGGCGGTTCCCCCATCGACAGTCACCTTAACGTAGCGTCCTGCCGTATTGAGAGCGATGGCCCTGTAAGTCTTGGCCTGCATGTCAGCACTAACGTAGGGCTCAGTGATGCTGGCAACCTGCGTGAAGCTGCTGTCATCACTGGACACTGAATACGTCACGCTCGCCGGAAGGAACACATCGTCGCTCAGCGCCTGGAACCAATCGCTGTCGATCTCGTTGATGGTCTTGTTGCTTCCGAGGTCGATGACGAACGTATAGGTGCCGGCGTAGCTCTTCAGATGGAGACGTAGCTCAGACGGGCGGATCTTCGTTCCGCACGCCGCGAAGTGAGATCGACTTTGAGACAGATTGGGCGGATCACGCGTATGGAAGAATCCGCTCTGATCCACAACTGGAATCGGTTGCGGCCACTGCCGCTCCTCAAGGATTCTCATCAGGCGATATCGAACAGATCTACAATCACGTGTTCACCGAAGAGCATGAGCTTGATGTGGGAACCATGCGATTCGATGCAAACCCCAGAATCGCGCGCGCCTGGGAAAGGCTCCAGGATGGCATTCCGCACTCCACCGACTTTGAGCTTCTAAGTCATGAGCTCTATGAGTCATCCTGGTGTCGGCGTACGAGCGAACATGCGCCACCTCGTACGGGTGATTGTGCTCCAGAAGTGATGCGGTGGCGGGGTGGTGTCCGCGAGTCTGCTGTTGTCCGTTCGGGTGGCAGAGGGGCGGCTGGCCGTGGTCTTGGACCCACATCGCTGGTTGGAGTTGAGGCGATTTCGCGCCCTGTACGAGTCGGGCGCGATGAGCCAGCGGCAGATCGCGAAGGAGACCGGGCTCAATCGCCGCACGGTCGCCAAGTACTTGTCGGGTGAGGTCCCGGCCGCGCCACCGCAACGGGAGTCCGGCGCCTTGCCCAGGCAACGGGCGGTGGATGAGGTCGCTCCGCTGATCGACGCGATGCTGCGGTCCGAGATCCTGCTCAAGGGAGCGGTGATCCACGAGCGACTGGCCCAGGAGTACGGGTTCGCCATCAACTACCAACGGGTCAAGATCTACTTGCAGGAGGCCCGGCCCCGGATCGCCGGGGAGCTCGGTATCAACCCCGGCGAGCTGGCGGGCCTGCACCGCCGGTTCGAGGTCGTGCCGGGCGCCCAGGCCCAGGTCGACTGGGGCGACGAGGGACGGATCCTGGCCCACGTCGGCATCCCGAAGGTCTACTCATTCCACATGACGCTGTCGTACTCACGGGACCCCTTCTGCTGCTTCACCACCAGCCAGGACCTGGCGACGTTCTTCGACTGCCACCGCCAGGCGTTCGCGCACTTCGGCGGAGTGCCGATGAGCATCGTCTACGACCGCACCAAGACCGTGGTCCGCCGACACGTCGCCCCGGGCGAAGCTGTCCCGCTCCACCCGGAGGCGGTGGCGTTCGCCGGGCACTACGACTTCGACATCGACGTGCTCGCCGCCTACCACCCCCAGGGCAAGGGCCGGGTCGAGCGGCAGGTGGCCATCGTGCGCGACCACGTCCTGGCCGGCCGGGCGTTCTCCTCGACCGAGGAACTCGACGCCGCGTTCACCGCGTGGGTGCCGGTCCGGCGCGCGCGGGTGCACGGTACCCACGGCGAGGTCATCGGCCTGCGCGCGATCCGCGACCACGTGGCCTTGCGGCCGCTGCCCCGCGCACCCTATGTGGTCGCGCAGCGGCACCTGCGGCATGTCGGCAAGGATTGCCTGGTCGCCTTCGACGCCAACCTCTACTCGGTGCCCGCCCGCAAGGTCCGCCCGCGCCAACTGGTCGAGGTCCGGGTCACGAAGTTCCAGGTCATACTCCATTCCACTGTCCCCGACACCACTGGCGGCACCCTGCTGGCCGTGCACTCCAGGGCGGTGGGACGTGGTGCCCGCATCGTCGACGAGCGCCACTGGGACGGCCTGCCCACCGGGGAGGGCCGCCGCACCACGACCGGTGACGACCCCCGGCCCCGCCGCGGCCTCGCCCTGCGCGAGGAGGACGGTCCGCTGCGGGCACTGCTCAGTCGGGCCGCCGCTGCCCGCGTCGAGGTGGGCCGGCGACCGCTGTCCGTCTACGACGAGCTGACCGGCACCCGCCCGTTCACCACCCACCCGAGCGCAGAGGAACCCTGTTGAGCGAACTGGTCAGCAACCGCATCCGCACCATGGCCGGCAAGCTCGGCCTGCCCCACCTCGTGGAGAGCCTGAACGAGTACGCCAAGCGGGCGGACGAGGCGAAGATGGGCTACGTCGACTTCCTCGACCTGGTCCTGTCCGAGGAACTCGCGGTCCGCGACGACCGGCGGTTCCGCCAGGGACTGCGGCTGTCGAAGCTGCCGCACCACAAGACGATGGACGACTACGACTTCTCGTTCCAGCCCGAGCTCGACCCGCGCAAGGTCAAGGACCTGGCGACCCTCTCCTTCGTCGAGGCCAAGGCCAACGCCGCTCTGCTGGGCCCGCCCGGGGTCGGCAAGACCCACATTGCCGTTGCCCTCGCGGTCGCCGCCTGCCGGGCCGGCTACTCGATCTACTTCACCAGCCTCGACGACATGGTCCGCCACCTCAAGACCGCCGAGGCCACCGGCCAGCTGACCAGCAAGCTCCGCACCTACCTGCGGCCCAGCGTCCTCGTGGTCGATGAAGTGGGCTACCAGCCCCTGGAACGAGCCGAGGCGAACCTGGTCTTCCAGGTGATCTCCAAGCGCTACGAAAAGGGCTCGATCATCCTGACCTCGAACAAGACCTTCAGTGAGTGGGGACAGGTGTTCGGTGACGAGGTTCTGGCCACGGCCATCCTCGACCGGCTCCTGCACCACTGCGAAGTCATCGCGATCAACGGCAACAGCTACCGCCTCAAGAACCGCCTCCAAGCTATCGAGCGGGAGGCCGATGTCGCCTGAGCGGTTGATCAGTCTTCAAATTTCGGTTGCTGCCGGAGCCGTCGAACAGCTGCGGGCTGTCACTGGAGCGCAGAGGCCGCGTCGTCGCTCTGAGCCTGGTAGACGGTCACAGTCGTGGCCACAGCGTCGACTTCGATCGGTCCGGTGATCCTCAACCAGACCAGTTCGGGCAGGCCCTCGGAGCGATCGAGTCGGCCGAGCGCCTCGGTGGGCCAGGGCAACGGCAACTTCGGTAGGTGGATCAGGGAGATCCCGTCAATAAAGATGGGGGCCAGTTCGGGTTCCCCACGGGTGAACCGAGTAGAGATTGGACAGCGAGACCACCACATCGGGCTTCCACGGCCCCTTGCGCAGCCACACGTCCAGCGTGTTCTCCTTGCGGTCCTCGTTGGACTCGTCCAACGAGATGCGCTCGATGAAGTAGCTGATGCAGGACTCCAACGTGCACGCCGCATTCGTGCATCGGTTCTTGAAGGCGTCGGGTGCCCCATGTTCGTCGACCACGGCACGAGACTACGGTGAGCGGAACGGGCCATGAAAGCGACTTCGCTGACACGGGTCGGTGGCGCACACAACTCCGTACGCACTGGAGCACTCAGATCAGTACGCGGACACCTGGATGTCTGACAATGGAAACCAGAACTATGTGATGGCTCATCAGGCCACTCTTGATGCTGGTTTCACCTGGGATGAGTTCGGACCCGAGGCGGACGGTATACCCTTCCGAGGGTAGGGATTTCAAGGAGGTGATGTCGTGGGATCTTCGGTCAGGATTGCCAAGAGGCCCTTGGCGGGCAGTAGTATCATATATTCATGGGAAAGAGACGATGGCTCAAGCGGGCACGTCATCGTCAATGTAGATACAGAAGCGATCCGCCCCTGTGACGCCGACGGGAAACCAATTGGCGATATGTCGATTAACAGGAGCGTTGGAAACGTAGAGAACCCAGATCCCGCAATTCGAGGAAGGTTTGTTGTGGTGGCAGCCGCAATCTTTCAAGAGTGGGACCGGACTGGGATCCTCCCTGATGTGGTCAGCCGCAGCTACGGATGACAGACCTCGGTCAGATCGGATCGGCGGCTCCTCTCGTGGTTGTCGTCAGATTTTCGGGATTCGGCGGCAGCCAGGGTCCACCGGCGAACAGTTGGACGAGGGCGTCGAGGTGGTCGATGTTGTGTTTCGCGGCGGTGGACAGGTATGACCAGATGACGGCGAAGTCGGCGATTCCGGCCAGGGTTCGCCAGTACCCGGAGACTCGCTGGCGGATCTTCGCCCCTCTTACTTCCAACTCGGCTGCGTTGTTGGTGAAGGGGATCGTCAGGTCGTGGATGAAGGCCAGGATCATGTCGCGGTGCTTGTCGAAGCGGGCTGCCAGGGTCAGGCCCCTTTGCTGGAGCGGCGTACTGCCAGGGGTGTTGTCCGAGCGCATTGCCGCGATCGCGCCCGCGTAGCGGCAGCGGATCTCGGTGAGTTCCACTTCCGAGAGCGCCTCGAGGCCGGCCCGGCGGGCTTCGTGGGTTGCCTTCAGGGCGAGGACCAGGGTGTTGGCCATCGCCTCGGCACCCTGCTGGTGGCCGGGGTCGGCATCGTGGACGGCCTTGAGGTCCCGAAGCGTGTGGGCACCGCACCAGACGTGGACGGCGTCGACGAGGTGGGTGTAGCCGCCGTAGCCGTCGCGGACCAGGATCCCGGCGAAGCCGTCGAGGATCTTCCCGGCGTCGATGTCGGCGACGCCGCGTCCCCCGGTGTGCATGGCGGTGAACTTGTCGTCGCGGGCCACGTGCAGGTATGCGAGCTTCGCGGCGGCGCGCGCGGTGGTCTCGTCCACGTGCAGGAGCCGGGCCCGGTGCAGGATCTTCTGGATGTGGGCCATGAACGGCTCCAGAGCGGCGGCGGCCTGGCGGCGAACGTTGACGAGCCAGCCGGTCGAGCAGTCGATGCCGGCCAGGTCACGCAGCAGCCGCTTCGCGCGACCGAAAGGCAGGTGATGGGCCATCACGGTGAGCACCGCCCGGGCCTTCACTCCCGGACCCCACTGCACTCGGTCACCCGCGCCCGAAGGTGCCGACCCGACGGTCACCGTCCCGCAGCACGGGCAGGTCTTGGAGATCACCCAGTACTCGGTGACCAGGGGCGGCGGAGGCGCGGCCACCTCGAACACCTGCCGCTTGGATACCCTGAACACTGTGGCGTCGGCCAGTTCGGTCCCGCAGTTGCCGCACTCCGGTGGCGGGCACTCGATCACCTCGTCCGGATCAGCGACCTGGCAGCGGGTGGCCCCGGGGTCGCCGTGCTGCTTGCCCGGCTTGCGCCCGGACTTCCTTCGCATCGCCGACGCCTTCGGTGGCGGCTTGCGATACGGGCCGTCCGCGGACGGAGGCTGGGAGGAGTTCGAGGAGTCCCGGTTCAACCGGTCCTGGAGTTCGGCGACGCGAGCAGTTAGCTCCTCGATCCGGGCAAGGGCAGTGGCCAGCGCGGCGACCAACTCGCCGCGATCCAGCGCCTCCAGCCCGATATCCACAACATCCTCAACGATCCGGAACCTCGACCGTTACCAAGCCCATGAGCCGGAGCCCGGGCGAGACGAACCCGCTCGCCACCCCATGTGAATAGCTACCCTGGCTCTTGATCGAATTAACCCATTGCTGCTCAGCCGCCCCCTTTGCCTTATTCTTCTTCGGCACCCCTGGGCCTTCTGCAGGCCAAGCAATCCGCTGTCGGCTCCGGCGCGCATCTCGGTAAGATGCGAATTGAGCACCGCCGCACTTCCTAGTGGTCCACTGTAGAGAGACACGTGCTTCGCTTGGACGACACTTGCCGATGCTGTGCCGGGAGCCAACCCGATAATGAGCAGGACTGCCATCATCAACGAGGAATAAATTCGAGCACAATTAAATTTCTCGCGTATATTGTGATGTATTTATCTATTGCACCTCCAAGTCGAGTGAAACTGGCGGAGTCGGTGTATGGCCGAACGTAAGGATTGGTGGGCGAATGCCAAAATCCCTGCACGGTTAATTCTGATACATTATTCCAAATGTTCTGAATTATCATATTTGGCGAGAGCTGCCGAACTGAGCCAGGGCACTGTCGGTGGCTACCTCTGTCAGGCTGACGTGGGCTGCGAGTGCAGCGGGGTCCCACCACCGCTCGTCATCAGCGTTTCCAGCACAGCGAGGCGCTTGAACTGGTAGAGCAGGACGGAGGTCTGCTCTACCACGTAGCGGAGCTTGCCCAGGCCGTGGATGTCGGGGTGGCTGCGGTGTGAGATGACGGGCATGGTGCCGCGATGCGGCGGGGCCGCCCGGTGCACGGCCTGACTGTCGTAGCCCTTGTCAGCCGGGAGGGCGTCGGGGCGCTTGCGGGGGTGGCCGACGTGGCCGACAACCGGCGGGACGCCGCAAAGTTCGTAACGAGATCTTGAGGTGCGACGCTGTCCAGCTGTAACCGCTATGACGCTGCGTCGTTCGTGAGGGTGTGAGCGTCAAGCAGTGGGTCGTGGACGACGAGTTGTGGGCACTGATCGAGCCGGTGCTGCCGCCCTGGCCGGAGTGCTCGCCCGGCCCCGGCCGGTGCCAGACCGGCTCTGTCTGCGGGGCGTGCTGTTGGTGCTCTACATTGGGATCACCTGGCAGCAGCTGCCGTTGGAGCTTGGCTTCGGCTCCGGGCAGACCTGCTGGCGTAGGCTGGGGCGCTGACAGGACGCCAGCGTCTTAGACCAGCTGCACCGCATACTCCTGTCACAGCTGAACGCGACCGGTGAACTGGACTGGAGCCGCGCGTGCGTGGACACCTCCCTCGTGCGCGCGAAAAAGGGGGCCCGCGACGGGTCCGTCGCCTGTCGACCACCGCAAGAGCGGTAGCAAACACCACCTGTATCTGCGACGGCAACGGCACCCCGCTCATGGTCATCACCACCGCGGCCAACGTCAACGGCATCACCCAGACCCTGGCCCTAGTCGACGCCGCCCCCGTCGCCGGCCACCTCGGCCACCCCCACAAGGGCCCCGACGCCCTCCCGGGCGACAAGGGCTACGACAGTCAGGCCGCCCGTCGGGCTCTGCGGCACCGCGGGATCCTGCCCGTCATCTCCCGCCGTGGACACCCCGACATCCACGGCCTGGGCAAGCTCTGCTGCGTCTTAAGCAGACCTTCGGCCTCCTGCACCAGTCCAACGCCTCGCCAACCGCTGGGAACGCCGCCTCAACTTCCACGAAGCCCTGGTCTCCCTGGGCCGTACCATCATCTGCTGGCGACGCCTCAAGAAAGCCGCACCATGATCGTGTTACGAGCTCCAGGGACCCGAACACCAATGGGGAGAACTGCCCGACGGTCTGGGCGGATCATGCTCGCGAAGAGGTCTGGTCCTGAGTTGGAAGCAGGGTATTCGGAAGGCGAAGCGGCCATCCGGCTTCCGTTCCGTAGGGTGGCTGCGGTCAGGGAGGCTTGTGATGTCCCAGAAGGTGCCGTAGTTCGCTGAGATGCTGGCCGACTGCCGACGCTCCGCAGTGCATCTGGAGATGCGCGACGTGTACGGCGTGGCCGAAGAGGATGCTGACTTCGCAGCGTGGAAGGCCGGACGTCGCCACGACCACGCCGACCGGGAATCCTGGTGGTCACCGTTCCTCACGCTGGTATCTGACGCTGTTGCCAGGGGGGTTGAGTTCCGGCGGGCGCGTGTCGTCTCCGAGCCACTGACGGACTACATCCGATACGAGCACTCGTGCACCTTCCAGAACGTCGCGGCGGGTGAGTCGGTCCGATGGCTGCCGAGACACCGGGCGTCAGATCTGCTGCTATCGGGAAATGACCTGTGGATCTTTGATGACCAGGTGGCACGGTTCGGCCTGTTCTCCGGCGACGGTGCTTTCCTGGAGCACCAGTTGAATGACGACCCACAGGTCGTGAAGCGCTGTGCCGACGCTTTCGGGGCCGTGTGGGACAGGGCCACACCCCACGAGGACTACCGGATCTGACAGCGCAATTTCCCCGTCATGCCGCGCCGCTGCCCCGGACCCTCGCCGTGGGTCCGGGGCAGCGGTCCCCAGAGCGCGAACGCGCCGGGGAGTCCGGGCGGCACACCGTCCAGTGGCGCCCGGAGTATGGGGGGACTACATGAAGAGGCTCAGCCGCGGGTGGCCAGGTCGCGGGCGGCGTCGGCGGCGGCCTTGGCGATGCGCTCCTCGTTGACCGTGGTCAGGTGGCCCTGCTCGACCACCGGGCGGCCGTTGACCAGCAGCAGCGTCAGCGGCGGCAGCGCGCCCAGGGTGAGCGCGGCGACCGGGTCGGCGATCGACGAGTGCATCACGCCGTCCACCTTCCACAGCGCCAGGTCGGCCAGCTTGCCGACCTCGATCGAACCGATCTCGTGCTGGCGGCCGAGCACCCGGGCGCCGCCCATCGTGCCCAGGCGCAGCACCTGACGGCCCGTCATCGCGTCCGGGCGGCCGCGCAACCGGTTGATCAGCAGCGCGTTGCGCAGCTCGGTGCCCAGTTCGCCGGACTCGTTGGAGGCGGTGCCGTCCACGCCCAGGCCGACCGGTACCCCGGCCGCCATCATGTCCGGGACCCGGGCGATCCCGGCCGCGAGCCGGGCGTTGGAGGACGGGCAGTGCGCCACGCCGGTCCCGGTCTGCGCGAACTTGGCGATGTCGGAGTCGTTCATGTGGACGCAGTGCGCCATCCACACGTCCTCGCCGAGCCAGCCCACGCTCTCGAAGTAGTCGGTCGGGCCCATCCCGAACAGCTCCTTGCAGAACTGCTCCTCCTCCGCCGTCTCCGAACCGTGGGTGTGCAGCCGCACGCCCTTGCGCCGGGCCAGTACGGCGGCCTCCCGCATCAGCTCACTGGTCACCGAGAACGGCGAGCAGGGGGCGATGGCGATGTGCAGCATCGAGCCGAAGGCCGCGTCGTGGTAGCGGTCCACCGCGGCCTCGGACGCGATCAGGATGTCCTCGGTCCTCTCCACCGCGAAGTCCGGCGGCAGGCCGCCGTCGCTCTTCCCGCGCGACATCGAGCCCCGGGTGGCGGTGAAGCGCATGCCGAGTTCGGCCACCGCCTCGATCTCGGCCCCGAGGATGTCGCCCCCGCCCTGCGGGAACACGTAGTGGTGGTCCATCGCCGTGGTGCAGCCGGACTTCAGCAGCGCGGCGGCGGAGCCCTGGGCGGCGGCGTGGACCAGCCGGTCGTCGATCCGGGCCCAGGTCGGGTACAGCGCCACCAGCCAGTCGAACAGGATGTTGTCCTGCGCCAGCCCGCGGGTGATCCACTGGTAGAAGTGGTGGTGGGTGTTGACCAGGCCCGGGGTGACCAGGTGGCCCTCTGCGTTGATCCGCCGGGTGACCCCCTGGAGCCACTGCGGGGCCGGGCCCTCGCCGACCGACTCGATCCGGTTGCCGGCGACGACGACATGGCCGCGGGTGTACTCGTTGCCCTCGGCGTCGACGGTGGCGATCGCCGCGTTCTCGATGACGATGCGCTCGTCCGAGGGCGGGGGGAGGGTGCTCATCACGTGCTCCAAGGCGGTGTCGGGTGATGCGGCGAGGGACTGCCGCACCTGCGAGGTACCGCCGTCGGATGGTGCTGCCCAGGGCGGGACGGCGGGAGAATCCCTGGGGACTGCCACAGTACGTCGGTGGCGGGCGCGGCGTCAGGCGACCGGGATGACCGGGGTGACGCCCTCGCGGTGTACCGACCCCTCGATCAAACCATAGGGACGGTCCGCTGCGTAGTAGACCTCGTTGTCGTTCTTGAGGCCGAAGGGCTCCAGGTCCACCAGGAAGTGGTGCTTGTTCGGCAGCTCCAGCCGTACCTCGTCGATCTCGGTGCGGTTGTTCAGGACCCGGGTGCCCATGGCGTACAGGGTCTGCTGGAGCGAGTAGGAGTAGGTCTCGGCGAAGGCCTCCAGCAGGTGGCGGCGTACGTGGGTGTACGAGCGCTCCCAGTTGGGCTGGGTCTCCTCGCCGCTCCAGGAGTGCTTCCAGCGGGCGGTGACCTGGGTGGCCAGGATCCGGTCGTACGCCTCCTTGAGGGTGGTGTACTTGTCCTTGATGTAGCCCCAGAACTCCGAGTTGGTGGTGTTCAGCACGGTGAGCTCCCGGAGCCCGGTGATCACCTCGAAGTTCTCGCCGTCGTAGGTGATCTGGGCGGTGCGGACCTCACCGCCGTTGCGCACGAAGGAGTGCCCGGGCTCCCGGCCCTCCTCGCTGTTGCCTATGTACGGGCGGGAGCTGTCCGGCGTCCGGATCCGGTCCCAGGTGTACTCCTCGATCCGGATCCGGGCCCGCCTGATCGGCTCGTTGTTGTCGACGAAGTGGCGGGCGAGGTGGATGCCGAACGCCTCGGCCGACTCTATGCCGTGCTCCTTGGCGAAGGCGTACACGGTGTTCTTGGTGGTGTCGGTCGGCAGGCAGTTGGCGTTGGAGCCGGTGAGGTGGACGTCGTCGAGGTCCCCGGAGAGCGCGACCGAGACGTTCAGGTCCTTGATTTCGTGGCGGGTGGTGTCCCGGTAGACGCGGACCACGCGGGTCTCCGCCTTGCCGTACTGGTTCTGGCCAAGCACGTGAGCCATGGGATCTCTAGCTTCCTCGGTAGACGGAGTACCCGAACGGGTTGAGCAGCAGGGGTACGTGGTAGTGGGCCTGGGCCGGGTCCACTTCGATGACGATGGACACCTCGGGGAAGAACGGGCCCTCGGTGGTGAAGGTGAGCCGCAGCACGGTGCCAGCGGCGGTGTCGGGCACCGGAAGGTCCTTGCAACGGCCGTCGGCGTCGGTCTTCGACGCGCCGAGGACGGTCCAGCCGTCCTCGGTGTGCTGGGCCAGCTGGACCGGGACGCCCTCGGCGGGTCGGCCGGTGCTGGTGTTCAACACATGGGTGGAGACAGTGGTCATGATGCCCCGTCAGATGTCGGTGAATCAGCTCGGCTAATCAGGCTCATCAGTGAGAGAGGTCAGGGCGTGGACAGCAGCCGGTCCAGGCGGATGTCGTTGATCTTCCCCAACTCGCTTCGGACGACCTCGCGTTCGGTGTCCGGATCGTTGGGGTGGCGCTCCCGCAGCGCGGCCAGCATGGACCGCGCGGTGCGGCCGGTGGCGCAGATCAGGAAGACGTGGCCGAACTTCTCCTCGTAGGAGGCGTTGGCGGACCGCAGTTCGTCCAGCAGTGCGCGGTCGGCGCCGTGGACCCCGGCCTGCTCACGCTGCGAGGTGGCGTCGCCGTCCTTCGGGGTGCCGATGCGGGCGTGCCCGGCCATCGCCTCGTCCAGGTCGGCGGGGGTGAGCTGCGACATCGCCGCGTGGTTGGCGGCGCGCAGCGCCTCGGCGTCGGCCCAGGGCCGGGCGCCGCGGACCAGCCGCGCCCAGGTACTGCTCGCGCAGACCTCGGTGAGCAGCGCGTCCGCCTCCGCGTCGGAGGCGTGGTTCAGCCCGGACAGGGCGGGCGTGGCGGGCGTGGCGGGGGTGGCGGACCGGGTCACGGATGACCTCCAGGTAGGGGGGCATCCCACAAGCTAGATCCGCCGCCCGACTTCGTCAACAGTTTGTTGAAGAAGCCTTGCGCCCCCGTCGTCCCGGGTTAGGACTTCCTGGCGTCGCCCTGCTGCCGGTTCAGGTAGTTGTACACGGTGAACCGGCTGACGCCGAGCGCCGCCGCCACCGTCTCCACCCCGTGTCGCACGGTGAACGCGCCGCGCTCCTCCAGCAGGGCGACCACGCGCTGCTTGCCGGCCCGGTCCAGCGCGGTCAGCTCGCCGCCGCCGAACTGCCGCCGGACGTCGGCGAGCAGCCGGTCCAGCGCGCTCTCCAGGCCGGGCAGCCGCACCGCCACGGCGGGGCTGCCCTCCCAGTCCAGCAGGACGTCGTCCGGGCGGGCCTGCTCCGGTGGCAGGGCCCGTGCGCCCACGGCGTCCAGCAGTGGCTTTATCGCCTCGGCCAGCGGGTGCTCGGTCGCGCTCATCGGGACTCCTCGGCCTCGGCGACCGGGGCGCTGTCCGGGTCCAGGACGCTGACCTGGAGCGAGATCCGGGTCGCGCCGTGGGCGAGGGTCTCCTCCAGCAGTCGCCCGATGGCGGCCAGGGTCTGCGCCTGCTCGCCCTCGGCGCTGGTGCCGAACGGGCCGACGTCGACCCGCAGGCCGGCCTCGTCGACCACGCGCCGGGCAGTCCTCGCATGTTCGGGGAAGCCGTCCAGCTCGAACGGCTCTGTCGTGAACTCCACCTTCAATCGCACGCCAGCAGCCTATCCGGTCGGCAACTTCAACAAAATGTTGCTGACGTCCTTGACAGCCCGGCGGACCGTCATGCCATAGTTCCATCAAGCAGAAACTTGCTTCCGCATTGTGGAATTGGATGGGTGACCGCATGACGACCGCCGCCGCATACGCCTGGCTCGACCAGCGCTGGACCGTGAACCTCTCGACGCTCTTCACCGAGTTGCCGCTGGTGGAACGCCCCGCTGCGGCGGCAGCCGCCGGTTTCGACTCCGCCGAGATCTGGTGGACGCTGGACGGCCCCACCCCGCCGCGGACGGTGCTGGACGAGCTGCGCGCCGCCTTCACCGACGCCGGGGTGCGGCTCACCGGGCTGAACTTCGACGCCGGTGACATGGCCGCCGGGTCCAAGGGCCTGCTCTCCCGCCCGGCCGACTCGCAGCGGTTCCGCGACAACATCGCGGTCGCCGTGAGCCTCGCCGACTCGCTCGGCTGCCGGGCGCTGAACGCCCTCTATGGCAACCGGGTCGAGGGCCTGGAGCTCAAGGTCCAGGACGACCTGGCGCTGGAGAACCTGGTGCTCGCGGCCCGGGCCGCGCACAGCATCGGCGCCACGCTGCTGGTCGAGGCGCTGAACGAGCCCGAGGCCCCGCAGTACGCGCTGCTGTCCAGTCAGTCCGCGGTGGCCGTGGTGGACACCGTGAACGCCGCCACCGGCCTCGGCAACGCCGCCTTCCTCTGCGACCTCTACCACCTGGCCCGCAACGGCGAGGACCTGCCGAAGGTCATCGACCGGTACGCCGACCGCATCGGTCACGTACAGATCGCCGACGCGCCGGGCCGCAACCAGCCCGGCACCGGGACGCTCGACTTCGGCGACCTGTTCGGCCGCCTCGACACCGCCGGGTACCAGGGCCTGATCGGCCTGGAGTACAAGCCCGCGGCGGGCACCGCCAGTGCCGACACCCTCGGCTGGCTGCCCCGCGAGCTGCGCGGCAGCGCCCGCGCCCACTGACCATCCCCCCGCACCCGATCCGCAGGAGATCCGGCATGACCGCCGCCAAGCCCCGCACCATAGCCTTCATCGGCCTCGGCATCATGGGCAGCCCCATGGCCGCCAACCTCGTCCGCGCCGGACACACCGTCACCGGCGCCAACCTCACCCAGCCCCCGGTCGACAAGCTCATAGCCGCCGGCGGCAAGGGCGCGGCCGGCATCGCCGAGGCGGTCGCCGGTGCCGAGATCGTGATCACCATGGTCCCGGCCGACCCGCAGGTCGAGGAGGCCATCCTCGGCGAGGACGGCGTGCTGGCCCACGCCGCGCCGGGCACCCTGGTCATCGACATGAGCAGCATCACCCCGCAGACCTCGATCAAGGTCGCCGCCGCCGCCAGGGAGAAGGGCATCCGCACCCTGGACGCCCCGGTCTCCGGTGGCGAGGCCGGTGCCGTCGAGGCGGTGCTGTCGATCATGGTCGGCGGCGAGGTGGAGGACTTCGCCGAGGCCAAGCCGCTGTTCGACGCGCTCGGCACCACCGTGATCCACGTCGGTCCGGCCGGTGCCGGGCAGACCGTCAAGGCCGCCAACCAGCTGATCGTCGCGGTCAACATCCAGGTCGTGGCCGAGGCCGTGGTCTTCCTGGAGAACGCCGGGGTGGACCTCCCGGCCGCGCTGGACGTGCTGGCGGGCGGGCTGGCCGGTTCCACCGTGCTGAACCGCAAGAAGGCCAACATGATCGGCCGCGAGTTCGCCCCCGGCTTCCGGATCGACCTGCACCACAAGGACATGGGCATCGTCACCGCCGCCGCCCGCGCGGTCGAGGCCCCGCTGCCGGTCGGCTCGCTGGTCGCCCAGCTGGTCGCCTCGGCCCGGGCCAACGGCGACGGTTCGCTGGACCACTCCGCACTGCTCCGGGGCGTCGAGCGCCTCGCCGGACGAGAGGTCAACTGAGATGGCACGGATGACCGCGGCCCAGGCCGCCGTCGAGATCCTGAAGAAGGAGGGGATCACCCACCTCTTCGGCCTCCCCGGCGCGGCGATCAACCCGTTCTACTCCGCGATGCGGACGAACGGCGGACTGACCCACGTCCTGGCGCGCCACGTCGAGGGCGCGTCGCACATGGCGGAGGGCTACACCCGGGCCAAGGCCGGGAACATCGGCGTCTGCATCGGCACCAGCGGACCGGCCGGGACCGACATGATCACCGGCCTCTACTCGGCCAGCGCGGACTCGATCCCGATCCTGTGCATCACCGGCCAGGCGCCGGTCTCCAAGCTGCACAAGGAGGACTTCCAGGCGGTCGACATCACCTCGATCGCCAAGCCGCTGACCAAGATGGCGATGACCGTGCTGGAACCCGCCCAGGTCCCCGGGGCGTTCCAGCAGGCGTTCCACCTGATGCGCTCGGGCCGTCCCGGACCGGTCCTGATCGACCTGCCGATCGACGTGCAGTTGTCCGAGATCGAGTTCGACGTCGACACGTACCAGTCGCTGCCGGTCTACAAGCCGTCCGCCTCCCGGGCGCAGATCGAGAAGGCACTGGACCTGCTGGCCGCCTCGCAGCGGCCGCTGATCATCGCGGGCGGCGGTGTCATCAACGCCGACGCCGCCGACCTGCTGGTCGAGTTCGCCGAGCTGACCGGCGTGCCGGTGGTGCCCACGCTGATGGGCTGGGGCAGCATCCCGGACGACCACCCGCTCACCGCCGGGATGGTCGGCCTGCAGACCTCGCACCGCTACGGCAACGCGACGCTGCTGGAGTCGGACTTCGTGCTCGGCATCGGCAACCGCTGGGCCAACCGCCACACCGGCGAGCTCGGGGTCTACACCGAGGGGCGCACCTTCGTCCACGTCGACATCGAGCCGACCCAGATCGGCCGGGTGTTCGCGCCGGACTACGGGATCGTCTCCGACGCGAGGGCCGCGCTGGAGCTGTTCGTCGAGGTCGCCCGCGAGCGCCGGGCCGCCGGAGCCCTGGCGGACCGCTCCGCCTGGGCGAACAGCTGCCAGGTCCGCAAGGGCGAGCTGCTGCGCAAGACCGACTTCGACAACATCCCGGTCAAGCCGCAGCGGGTCTACCAGGAGATGAACCAGGCCTTCGGCCGGGACACCCGGTACGTCACCACCATCGGCCTGTCGCAGATCCAGGCCGCGCAGATGCTGCACGTCTACGGGCCGCGCAACTGGATCAACGCCGGTCAGGCCGGGCCGCTGGGCTGGACCCTGCCGGCCGCGCTGGGCGTCGCCACGGCGTCCCCGGAGGACCAGGTGGTCGCGCTGTCCGGCGACTACGACTTCCAGTTCATGATCGAGGAACTGGCGGTCGGCGCGCAGTTCAACATCCCGTACATCCACGTGGTGGTGAACAACGCGTACCTGGGCCTGATCCGCCAGGCGCAGCGCGCCTTCGACATGGACTACCACGTCCAGCTGTCCTTCGAGAACGTCAACGCTCCCGAGCTCAACGGCTACGGCGTGGACCACGTCAAGGTCGCCGAGGGCCTGGGCTGCAAGGCCATCCGGGTGTTCGACCCGAACGAGCTCGGCGCCGCCTTCGAGCAGGCCAAGAAGCTCGCGGCGGAGTTCCGGGTGCCGGTCGTGGTCGAGGTCATCCTGGAGCGGGTCACCAACGTGTCGATGTCGGGCGCCGGTATCGACGCGGTGAACGAGTGGGAGCCGGTCGCCACCGCGGCCGCGGACGCCCCCAGCGCCATCCGCAACACCCTGTAGCACCCCGCCGCCCCCTGGGCCCTCACCGGCCCGGGGGCGGCCCCCAGACTTCCTCCCGGCGGTGTGACCCATCCCTTGATGGGAATATCCGGTCGTGCCCGCATCGCCGGGAGGAACACCACGTACGACAAGTACTGACGACCAACAAGTACCGACGACCGAGAAGTACCGACGACGAACGTGAGGACGACGATGGCCCAGCAGCCGATCAGCACCGGGCATGTGGTCGTCGCGCCCGACAAGTTCAAGGGCAGCCTGAGCGCCGCCGAGGCCGCCGAGCGGATCGCCGCGGGCATCCGCCGCGCGGCGCCCGGCACCGAGGTCCGCACGCTCCCGGTCGCCGACGGCGGCGAGGGCACCGTGCTGGCCGCGCTCGCGGCGGGCTACCGCCGGATCGAGGCGACGGTCAGCGGGCCCACCGGCGAGCCGGTGCGGGCCCTGCTGGCGGTCCGCGACCGGACCGCCGTGGTCGAGGCGGCGCAGGCCAGCGGCCTGACGCTGCTGCCCGGCGGGGTACCCGCGCCGCTCACCGCCGGCAGCTACGGCACCGGGCAGCTGATCGCCCGGGCGCTGGAGCTCGGCTGCGACCGGATCGTGCTCGGCCTCGGCGGCGTCGCCTGTACCGACGGCGGCGCGGGCATGGCCCAGGCGCTCGGGGCCTCGCTGCGGGACCGCGACGGCGCCGAGCTGCGCCCCGGCGGGGCGGCGCTGCACGGTCTCGCGGCGCTCGACCTCGGCGTGCTGCCGAAGACGCTGGCCGGGGCCGAGGTGGTGATCGCCGGTGACGTGGACAACCCGCTGCTGGGCGAGCGCGGCGCCCCCGCCGTGTACGGCCCGCAGAAGGGCGCGAGCCCGGCGCAGGTCGCCGAGCTGGACGCGGCGCTCGCGCACTGGGCGGACGCCGTGGGCGCGGCCACCGGCACCGACCTGCGGGCCACCCCGGGCGCGGGGGCGGCCGGGGGCCTCGGCTTCGGCGCCATGGCCCTGCTCGGGGCCCGGATGCGGCCCGGGATCGGGCTGCTGCTCGACCTCCTGGGCTTCGACCAGGCGGTGCGGGGAGCCCGTCTGGTCGTGACCGGCGAGGGCTGCCTGGACGTGCAGACCCTGCACGGAAAGGCCCCCGCCGGGGTCGCCGCGGCGGCCACCGGGGCGGGGGTTCCGGTGGCCGCCGTGGCCGGTCTGCTGGAGCTGACCGAGGCCCAGTGGCGCGGGGCGGGCTTCGTCGCCGCCTACGCCCTGGCCGACCTGGCCGGACCGGACGCCCCGGCCGGGGACAGCATCACCCGCGCGGCCGAACTGGCCGAGCTCGCGGGCCGGCGGCTGGCCACTGACCTGCTGGGTTGAGCACCGACCTGCGGCAGCTGTCGCACGGCTGTCCGATAGTCGAACGTTGACGTTTTGTTGAAGGCCGTCCTAGGCTCGCCCTACCGAAACCGCCCGGCTGTTCCGGCCGCACCCGTGTGCGGGCTTCCCAGCCGTACCGTGCCCGCGTCGCGCGGACCGCACGCCGATCCAGCCCGGAGGTTCTGTTGACCGGTTCCCCGTACACGGTGTTCCGCTCCCGCCGCGCCGTCCTCCCCGAGGGTGAGCGCCCGGCCGACGTCGTCGTCCGCGACGGCCGGATCACCGGTGTCCTGCCGTACGGCACGGCGGTCGAGGGCGAGGTCACCGACCTCGCCGGGCTGGCGCTGCTGCCGGGCCTGGTCGACACCCACGTGCACGTGAACGAGCCGGGCCGGACCGACTGGGAGGGCTTCGCCAGTGCCACCCGGGCCGCCGCCGCCGGCGGGGTCACCACCATCGTCGACATGCCGCTGAACTCGATCCCGCCGACCACCACGGTCGACGGGCTGGAGGCCAAGCGCAAGGCCACCGACGGGCAGCTGTTCGTGGACACCGGCCTGTGGGGCGGCGCGATACCCGGCAACACCGGTGACCTGGCCCCGCTGCACGCGGCCGGGGTGTTCGGCTTCAAGAGCTTCCTGGCCCCCTCCGGCGTGGACGAGTTCCCGCACCTGACGACCAGTCAACTCGAAGCGGCGCTGACCGAACTGGCCCGGATCGACGCGCTGGCGATCATCCACGCCGAGGACCCGGCGGTGCTCGACGCGGCGCCGCGGCGGACCGGTCCGCACTACGCCGACTTCCTCGCCTCCCGCCCCGACGACGCCGAAACCACGGCGGTGGCAACGCTGTTGGAGATCGCCGGGCGGACCGGGGCGCGGATCCACATCCTGCACGTCTCCTCCGCCGCGGTGCTGCCGCTGCTGCGCCGGGCCCGGGCCGAGGGCGTCAGGGTCACCGCCGAGACCTGTCCGCACTACCTGACGCTGGCCGCGGAGCAGGTCCCCGAGGGTGACACCGCCTTCAAGTGCTGTCCGCCGATCCGCGACGAGTCCAACCGCGAACAGCTCTGGCAGGCCCTGGCCGACGGCGAGTTCGCGGCCGTGGTGTCCGACCACTCGCCGTCCACGCCGGACCTGAAGCACCTCCCGCGCTACGGCGGCAGTGGTGACTTCGCCGCCGCCTGGGGCGGTATCGCCTCGCTCCAGCTCGGGTTGCCCGCGATCTGGACCGAGGCCCGCCGCCGGGGCTTCCCGCTCGCGGACGTGGTGCGCTGGATGAGCAGCGGCCCGGCCGCCCTCGCCGGACTGGCCCGGAAGGGCGCGATCGTCCCCGGCCACGACGCCGACCTGGTCGCCTTCGACCCCGACGCCGACTTCACCGTCCACCCCGAGGGCCTGCACCACCGCAACCCCGTGACCCCGTACTCCGGCCGCACGCTGACCGGCGCCGTCCGCACCACCTGGCTTCGCGGCCGGGCCGTGTCCGTGGACGCCGATGCCGAGCCGACCGGCCGACTGATAGCCCGAGGAGAATCATGACTGACAGTCAGCAGGCCCATCCCTTCACGGACTTGGTCAACCTCGCCGCACGTTCGCTGGGTGCGGGCGTGATCGACGCCAACGACGAGCTGTTCGCCGAGAAGGAGAACCTGATC
This sequence comes from Streptacidiphilus sp. P02-A3a, assembly GCF_014084105.1. GTDB lineage: Bacteria > Actinomycetota > Actinomycetes > Streptomycetales > Streptomycetaceae > Streptacidiphilus. Next base: position 2,478,962 of record NZ_CP048289.1, read on the forward strand.
GTCGCGGCCGCCGCCCAGTTCCGGCCGCACACCTTCGGCCACAAGGGCCAGATCATGGACGGCTGGGAGACCCGCCGCCGCCGGGGCGTCGGCGCCGAGCAGCCGCACCCGACCGCCGACGACCACGACTGGGCCGTGGTCCGGCTCGGCGTGGCCGGGGTGGTCCGCGGCGTGGTGGTGGACACCGCGCACTTCACCGGCAACTACCCGGAGAGCGGCTCGGTCGAGGCCGCGTCGGTCCCCGGGAACCCGTCGCCGGCCGAGGTCGCCGCTGCCGAGTGGGTGGAGATCGTCCCGCGCACCGCGCTCAAGGGCGACACCGCGCACGAGTTCCCGGTCACCGCCGAACAGCGGTTCACCCACGTCCGGTTGAACATCTGGCCGGACGGCGGCGTGGCCCGGCTGCGGGTGTACGGCGAGGTGGTGGCCGACCCGCGCGACCTGGACGGGCTGACCTTCGACCTGGCCGCGCAGGAGCACGGCGGGGTCGCCACCGGGGCCTCCGACCGCTACTTCTCCTCCCCGCACAACCTCAACTCGCTGGGCCGGGCCGCGGTCATGGGCGAGGGCTGGGAGACCCGCCGCCGCCGCGACCGGGGCAACGACTGGGTGGAGCTCCAGCTCGCCGGGACCGGCGAGGTCGCCGCGATCGAGATCGACACCACCCACTTCATCGCCAACTGCCCCGGCTGGGCCGCGGTCAAGGGCCGGGACGAGTCCGGCCAGTGGTTCGACCTGCTGCCGCGCACCCGGCTACAGCCGGACACCCGGCACCGGCTGCGGGTCGAGCCCGGCCGCCCGGTCACCGCCGCCCGGCTGGAGGTCTTCCCGGACGGCGGCATCGCCCGGCTGCGGCTCACCGGCCGGCTCACCGAGGAGGGCCGCTGCGCCCTCGCGCTGCGCTGGCTGAACCTGATCCCGGCGGCCGAGGCGCGGCAGGCACTCACCGGCGCCGGGCTGACCGAGGCCGAGGCGGCCGAGCTGACCGCCGCCCGCCCGTTCGCTGACGCGGCGTCAGTGAGCGTGCTGGAGGCCGCACTCACCCCCGCCGACCGCCCCGACGGCGCGGAGACCACGCGCCGCCGGGCCGCGTTCTGGCGGCTGCTGGGCGTCTGACGACGACGGCCCGCCCAGCAGCCGCCGCACCAACAGCACCACGTACCAGCTCCGCACCACCGCGACCACGTCACGCGCCCGTGTCACCGACCGGGTCGCGACCACCCGAGCCCCTACCGAGGTACCGCTATGTCTCTCACCCTCACCACCGAGTCGGGCGCGCCAGTCGCCGACAACCAGAACTCCGCGCAGGCCGGTGTCGGCGGCCCGGTCCTGATCCAGGACCAGCAGCTGATCGAGAAGCTCGCCCGCTTCAACCGCGAGCGCATCCCGGAGCGCGTGGTCCACGCCCGTGGCTCCGGCGCGTACGGCTACTTCGAGGTCACCGACGACGTCACCCCGTTCACCCGGGCCGACTTCCTGGACACCGTGGGCAAGCGCACCGAGGTCTTCCTGCGCTTCTCCACCGTCGCGGGCAACCTGGGCGCGGGCGACGCGGTGCGCGACCCGCGCGGCTTCGCGCTGAAGTTCTACACCGAGGAGGGCAACTACGACCTCGTCGGCAACAACACCCCGGTGTTCTTCATCAAGGACCCGATCAAGTTCCCCGACTTCATCCACTCCCAGAAGCGCGACCCGTTCACCGGGATCCAGGAGGCGGACAACGTCTGGGACTACTGGTCCTACTCGCCGGAGTCGCTGCACCAGATCACCTGGCTGTTCGGCGACCGGGGGATCCCGGCCAGCTACCGCCACATGAACGGCTACGGCTCGCACACCTACCAGTGGGTCGCCGCCGACGGCGCCGCCTACTGGGTCAAGTACCACTTCAAGACCAACCAGGGCGTCCGCAGCCTGGACGGCGCCCAGGCGGCCGAGCTCGCGGGCAACGACCCCGACAGCCACCAGCGCGACCTGCACCGCTCGATCGAGCGCGGGGTCTTCCCGTCCTGGACGGTGCACGTGCAGCTGATGCCGGTGGCCGACGCCGCCGACTACCGGTTCAACCCGTTCGACCTGACCAAGGTGTGGCCGCACAGCGACTACCCGCTGCGGAAGGTCGGCCGCCTGGTGCTGAACCGCAACCCGGAGAACGTCTTCGCCGAGGTCGAGCAGGCCGCGTTCTCGCCGAACAACTTCGTCCCCGGCATCGGCCCCTCGCCCGACAAGATGCTCCAGGGGCGGCTGTTCGCCTACGCCGACGCGCACCGCTACCGCCTGGGCGTCAACCACACCCAGCTCGCGGTCAACGCCCCGAAGGCGACCGAGGCGCACAACTACGGCCGGGACGGCCTCGGCGCGGTGAACGCGGCGGGCCGGGCCAAGAACTACGAGCCCAACTCGTACCAGGGCCCGCGCCAGACCGACCAGGCGCTGGCGGCGCCGACGGCGGTGCTCGGCTGGACCGGCACCCACAGCGCGCCCGAGCACGCCAAGGACGACGACTTCTTCCAGGCCGGTGAGCTCTACCGGCTGATGTCGGCGGACGAGCGGGGCCGGCTGATCGCGAACCTGGCCGGTGCCCTCGGCGCGGTCACCCGCGACGACGTCGTCGACCGGGTGCTGCCGTTCTTCCACGCGGCGGACGCCGACTACGGCAAGCGCCTGCAGGCGGCGGTCGAGGCCGTCCGCAACGCCGAACAGGCGTAGCGGAGGACACGGGGGAGGGGGCGGGTCCGGCGCAGCGTCGCGCCGGGCCCGCCCCGCCGTGCGTTCCGGTAGCGGGACGACCGCGGACGGTGAAGAGTGAACCCGGGGCCGACCCGAGCGCCCCGCGCAGTCCCCCCGCCGCTCCCCGTCCCCCGGAGGCGTCCATGCCCGAGGTCACCGCACCCTACGCGCCCGGCACCCCCTGTTGGGTCGACCTGATGGTCCCCGATCAGCAGGCTGCCCTCGACTTCTACCGCGACCTGTTCGGCTGGCAGGGCGAGATCGGTCCGCCGGAGACCGGCGGGTACTCCGTGTGCACCAGGAACGGGCGGCCGGTGGCCGGGATCGGCCCGGTGCAGGCGCCGGACGCGCCCACCGTGTGGACCACCTACATCGCCAGCGACGACGCCCCGGCCACCCTCTCGGCGGTCACCGCCGCCGGCGGCACGCCGTTGACCGAGGTCATGGACGTGCTCACGCTCGGCCAGATGTTCCTGGCGGCGGACCCGGCCGGGGCGGTCTTCGGGGTCTGGGGCCACAAGGACTTCTTCGGCGCGGGCCTGGTCAACGAGCCCGGCGCGCTGGTCTGGAACGAGTGCAACTCCCGCGGGGCCGACGCCGCCTCGGTGTTCTACGCCGCCGCCTTCGGGGTGACCTTCACCGAGGCCGAGGGCATGGGCGGCTACCGGGAGATCCGGGTCGACGGCCGGGTCGTCGGCGGCCTGCAACAGATGAAGCCGCCCTACTTCACCCCGGAGACGCCCTCGTACTGGGGCGTGTACTTCGCGGTGGACGACACCGACAGCACGGTGGACGCGGCGGTCAAGCGCCGGGCCGACGTGCTGGTGCCGCCGACCGACAGCCCGGTCGGCCGGATCGCCACCCTGCGTGACCCCTGGGGCGCGACCTTCTCGGTGATCACCCCGAGCGCGCAGGGCTGACCGACAGCGACGGCGCGGGCCCCCCGAACGGGGCCCGCGCCGTCAGTACTGGTCCCGGCCTACTTGTCGTGGGCGACCGGGCAGCCGCCGGTCAGCGTGCCGAGGAAGGCGTTGGGGTCGTAGAAGTGCTCGACCTCCAGCAGTCGCAGGTCGTCGCTGACCTTGGCGATGCTCACGCCGTACATCTCCACCTGCTCGCCGCTGGGCTGGAAGCCCTTGTACTCGCCGGAGAAGGTGCCCCAGTGGCGCCAGCGGAAGGTGATGGTGGGGGGCGGCGACAGGACGTCCAGCACCTCCCAGTAGAAGCCCTCGGGGAAGGCCTGGTGGAAGACGTGGTGCGAGGACTCGAAGTCCTCGGCGCCCGCGGGGTAGAAGACGCTGTCGCCGATCAGGATGTTGTAGCTGCCGATGTCGGCGATGTCCTGGGCGCTGGCCCACTGGCCACCGTTGACCCGGGTACGGAACTGCTCGGTCACCATCGAGACCCAGGTGGCCGGGTCCTTCTTGTGCGAGACCTCCATCTCGAAGACCTGGACGATGCTCTCGGCGATCGCTTCCAGCGACCCAGCCGCGTGCTGCGTGCTGCGCTGGCCCGGCATCACCGTGTGGGACAGGTGGTAGTCGGGGGTCTCCTCGCGCCAGTCGCCGGGCGCGGCGGCGGCGATGACCGCCTCGCGCCCCTGGAGCCAGAGGGGGGTTTCGGCTTGGGCGTCAGACATGGGCTGTTGGGCCTTTGCTCAGGAGGCAGGTGTCGAGCAGATGATACCTATCATCCCCATCAATTCTTGAACTCTGGACAACCGCCCGCCGCCACCGTTTCTTCAGGCATCGTCGCCGGGTAACCTCGTGCCCATGAACCCGCACGATCTCGCCGGCCTCGCGCGGCTGCGCCGGGCGCGGGATCTGATGGACCGCGACTACGCCAGCCCGCTGGACGTACCGACGCTGGCCCGGCACGCGCTGATGTCACCCGCGCACTTCTCCCGGCGGTTCCGGGCGGCCTACGGCGAGACCCCGTACAGCTACCTGATGACCCGCCGGATCGAGCGGGCGATGGCGCTGCTCCGCGGCGGCATGAGCGTGACCGACGCCTGCATGGAGGTCGGCTGCACCTCGCTCGGCTCGTTCAGCTCGCGGTTCACCGAGGTCGTCGGGGTCACACCGAGCGAGTACCGGCTGCGCGAGCACGCCGCGGTGGCCGCGATGCCCGCCTGCGTGGCGATGGTGCGCACCCGCCCGAGCCGCGACCAGCGCTGACCGGCCCCGGTTCGGCGGGACCGCGAGCGGTTGTCGGAGCCGCCGCCTAGGGTTGGCGGCATGACCATCGCGCTCCAGTACTGCCACATCACCGTCAACGACGTGGACCAGTCGCTCGGCTTCTACCGGGACGCGCTGGGCCTGGAGGTGCGCAACGACGTCGCCTCCGGCGGGTTCCGCTGGGTGACCCTGGGCAGCCCGGACCAGCCCGGACTGGAGATCGTCCTCTCGGAGCCGCACGCCGGGCGCTCCCAGGCCGACGGCGACGTGCTCCAGGAACTGCTCACCAAGGGCGTGCTGCCGAGCGTGGTGTTCCGCACCGACGACCTGGAGGCCACCTTCGAGCGGGTGCGGGCCTCCGGCGCCGATGTCCTGCAGGAGCCCACCGACCAGCCCTGGGGTCCGCGCGACGGCGCGGTCCGCGACCCGTCGGGCAACCTGGTCCGGATCGCCCAGGCCCCCAGGGAGTAGCCCCGCCCGCCGGACCGGGGGGCTCAGGCGATGCGGCGGGGCCGGTCCTGGGCCGGGTGGTCGTGGTGGATCGGGCCGCCGTGCGCGCTGAGCGGCAGGCAGCTGCCGCCGCGCCGGTGGGCGACGATCTCGGCGGCGACCGCCACCGCGGTCTCCTCCGGGGTGCGGGCGCCGAGGTCGAGGCCGATCGGGGAGCGCAGCCGGTTCAGTTCCAGGTCGGTCAGCCCGGACTCGCGCAGCCGGTCGAGCCGGTCCCGGTGGGTGCGCCGGGAGCCCATCGCGCCGACGAAGCCCAGTGGCATCCGCAGCGCCCGCTCCAGCAGCGGGATGTCGAACTTCGCGTCGTGGGTCAGCACGCACAGCGCGGTCCGGCCGTCCAGCCGTCCGGCGGCGGCCTCGGCGTCCAGGTAGCGGTGCGGCCAGTCCACCACCACCTGGTCGGCGCCGGGGAAGCGGCGCTCGGTGGCGAACACCGGCCGGGCGTCGCAGACGGTGACGTGGTAGCCGAGGAAGCCGCCGATCCGGGCCACCGCCCCGGCGAAGTCGATGGCACCGAAGACGATCATGCGCGGCGCGGGGACGTGCGACTCGACGAAGAAGACGGCGGTGTGCGCCGCCGCGGGGTCGCACGGGCGGCCGTCCAGGGCCAGCGTGAACTGCCCGGTGCGGCCCGCCTCCAGCATCGCCCGGGCCTGGACCGCGGCGGCGCTCTCCAGCGCCGCGCTGTCCGGGACCCTCGCGGCCAGCGAGCCGTGGTGGGTGTCGGCGGTCACCGCGAGGGTGGCGCCGGTCAGCGCCGCCGGTCCGTCGATCACCCGGACCAGCGCCACCGGGCTGCCCGAGGCCAGGTAGGCCAGCCCGGCGTCCAACCCCGGGTCGGCCCCGGGGACGACCCGCTGGACGAAGACGTCGATGATGCCGCCGCAGGTCAGGCCGACCGCGAAGGCGTCCTCGTCGCTGAAGCCGAAGCGGTGCAGCACCGGGTCGCCGTCGGCCAGGGCCTGCTGGCACAGCTCGTAGACCGCCCCCTCCACACAGCCGCCCGACACGCTGCCGACGGCCTCGCCGTCGGCGTCCACGGCCAGGGCCGCCCCCGGGTCGCGCGGGGCGCTCCCGGAGACGGACACCACCGTGGCCACGGCGAAGGAGCGTCCGGCACGGTGCCAGGCGTCGAGTCGGTCGGCGATGTCCTGCATGCTGCGGCGCTCCTTCGACGGTCGGAATGGGGGAGGAGGGGGCGGTGACTACCGGGTCGTCGCGGAGGGGTCAGTGCACGCCGAGGAGTGACTGGATCGGGCCGATGAAGAAGTAGACGAGGAACACCACGGTCAGCCCCCACATCAGGCCGCCCGGCTCGCGCCACTTCCCGGTCCCGGCCTTGATCGCGACGTAGGACAGGACGCCCGCGCCGACACCGGCGGTGATCGAGTACGTCATCGGCATGACCGCGCACATCAGGAACGCCGGGATGGCGATCTCCCGGTCGGCCCACGGGATGTGCCGGGCCTGGGCCATCATCATCGAGCCGACGACCACCAGTGCCGCCGCCGCGACCTGCCCGGGCACGACCTGGGCGAGCGGGGAGAAGAACAGCATCAGCGCGAACACCCCGCCGGTGACCACGCTGGCCAGACCGGTACGCGCGCCCTCGCCGACGCCGGTGGCGGACTCCACGAAGACGGTGTTGCCGGAGGCTCCGGCCAGACCGCCCATGATCCCGCCCGCGCCGTCCACCAGCAGGGCCTTGGTCAGGCCCGGCATCCGGCCCTGCTCGTCGGCCAGTCCGGCCTCGGTGCCGACGCCGATGATGGTGGCCATCGCGTCGAAGAAGCCGGCCAGGACCAGGGTGAAGACCGCGACCGAGGCGCTGATGAAGCCCATGCCGTTCTTGCCGCCGCTGAACGCGCCGAAGACGTCGATATGGCCGAAGAGGCCGAAGTCCGGCGCCGAGAACGGGCTGCCGTGCAGCGTCGGGACGGAGGTGGCGCCGCCCCAGGTCGCCACCGGGACCAGGCCGCAGGCGTTGACGATCACCGCTAGCACGGTCCCGGAGACGATGCCGATCAGGATCGCGCCGGGCGTCCTGCGGGCCTGGAGCACGAAGATCAGCAGCAGCGTGAAGCCGAACAGCGCCACCGGCCAGCCCTGCAGGTGGCCCTCCGGGTTGGTGCCGAGCTGGACCGGGTTGGCCGGGTTGCGGCCCACGAACCCGGCGTTGACCAGGCCGATGAAGGCGATGAACAGCCCGATGCCCATGGTGATGGCGTGCTTGAGCGGCAGGGGTATGCCGTTCATGACCCTCTCGCGCAGCCCGGAGACGACCATCAGCACGATCAGCGCACCGTAGATCACACAGAAGCCGAAGGCCTCGGACCAGGAGCAGTGCGGAACGATGATGGTGGACAGCGCGGCGGAGACGCCGAGCCCGGCGGCGGCGGCCAGCGGCACGTTGCCGATCAGGCCCATGCAGATGGTGGTGACCGCCGCGGCGAGCGCGGTGGCGGTGGTGATCTGACCGGAGTCGAGGTGGTGGCCGGTGATGTCCGCACCCGACAGCAGGATCGGGTTGAGGACGATGATGTAGGCCATGGCCATAAAGGTGGTGAGACCACCGCGGATCTCCGCGCCGACGGTCGAGCCACGCGCGCTGATCTTGAAGTAGGCGTCGAGGACGCCCTTCGGCGCTTGCGGCGGCAGCGACGCGGGGTCGCTGGTGATTCTGGATTCCGTGGGGATCTGGGTCACGGGTTCCACTCCCAAGGTTCATAGGGGGTTGGGGTGGGGCTCGCGGCCGACCTGGTGACCCGTCAGGTAGGGCGTGCAGGGGACGGTGCGGCTCGCTTGGTGGGGGTGCCTGGGTGCACGCGCCCCGGCGAGGGCGGCGTGCGGCGGTGTACTGATCCGGTGTGCCTGGGTACTGCGGTGCTGCGGTGCTGCGTGGTGCGGTACTGCGTGCTGCGGTGCTGCGTGGTGGTGCCGGTGCCCCGGGGCGGTGGGGAAGACGGGACGCCGCCCCGGGGACGTGTGTGGCCGGTCAGGTGCCGGTGATGTGCTCCGGCCGGACCGGTACCCGGTTCAGCGCCAGGCCGGTCGCGGCCCGGATCGCCGAGACGATGGCCGGGGTGGAGGAGAGGGTGGGGGCCTCACCCACGCCGCGCAGCCCGTAGGGCGAGTGCGGGTCGGGGAGCTCCAGGATCTCGACCGGCTGCGGCGGGGTGTCCAGGATGGTGGGGATCAGGTAGTCGGTGAAGGAGGGGTTACGCACCTTCCCGTCCCGGGTGATGATCTCCTCCATCACCGCGAGCCCGAGGCCCTGGGTGGAGCCGCCCTGGATCTGGCCGATCACCGACAGCGGGTTGAGCGCCTTGCCGACGTCCTGGCAGGCGGCCAGCTCGACCACCTTGACCAGGCCCAGCTCCACGTCCACGTCCACCACCGCGCGGTGCGCGCAGAAGGTGTACTGCACGTGGCCGAAGCCCTGGCCGGTCTCCTTGTCGAAGGGGACGGTGGGCCGGTGGTGGTGCTCCCGGGTCAGGTCGATGGCCTGGTCGCCGAGCAGGTCGACGATGGAGACCAGCACCCCGCTGGAGGCGGAGACCACCTTGCCGCCGACCAGCGACAGGTCGTTGCTGGTCCAGCCGTAGCGGCTGCGGCCCAGGTTGAACAGCTCGTTGCGGACCGCCTCGGCGGCCAGCTTCACCGCGCCGCCGGTCATGTACGTCTGCCGCGAGGCGGAGGTGGAACCGGCCGAGCCGACCTCGGTGTTGGCCGGGTGGATGGTCACCCGCTCCACACCCAGCTCGGTCCGGGCGATCTGCCCGTGCACGGTCACCCCGCCCTGGCCGACCTCGGCCATCGCGGTGTGCACCATCGCCACCGGCTCGCCGCCGATCACCTCCAGCCGGACCCGCGCGGTGGAGTAGTCGTCGAAGCCCTCGGAGAAGCCGACGTTCTTCAGGCCGACCGCGTAGCCCACGCCGCGCACGATGCCCTCGCCGTGCGAGGTGTTCGACAGCGCCCCGGGCAGCTCCCGGACGTCCAGGACGGGGGTGCGGCTCGCAGAGCCTCCGTCAAGGGCGGCGGCGGGCGACGGGTGGGCGGTGCCCAGCGGGGGCGGCAGCGGCAGGTCCTTGACCCTCCGCAGCAGCTCCGCGACCGGCGCCGGGGCGTCGATCTGCTGTCCGGTGGGCAGGTACGAGCCCTGCGAGACGGCGTTCAGCTGCCGCAGCTCGACCGGGTCCATGCCCAGCTCGGCGGCCAGCCGGTCCAGCTGGGTCTCGTAGGCGAAGCACGCCTGCACCGCGCCGAAGCCGCGCATCGCGCCGCAGGACGGGTTGTTGCTGTACAGCGCGACCGCCAGCACGTCCACGTTCGGGATCTCGTACGGGCCGACCGACAGCGAGGAGGCGTTGCCGACCACGGCCGGGGAGGCGGAGGCGTACGCGCCGCCGTCCAGCACGATCCGGGCCTGCATGTAGACCAGCTTGCCGTCGCGGGTCGCCCCGTGCTCGTAGTGCATCCTCGCCGGGTGGCGGTGGACGTGCCCGAAGAAGGACTCCTCGCGGGAGTACACGATCTTCACCGGCTTGCCGGTGCGCTGCGCCAGCAGGCAGGCGTGGATCTGCATCGACAGGTCCTCGCGCCCGCCGAACGCGCCGCCGACCCCGGCCAGGGTCAGCCGCACCTTGTTCTCCGGCAGGCCCAGCACCGGCGCGATCTGCTGCCGGTCGACGTGCAGCCACTGGGTGGCGATGTACAGGTCGATGCCGCCGTCCTCGGCGGGCACCGCCAGCCCGGACTCCGGACCGAGGAAGGCCTGGTCCTGCATGCCGACCTCGTAGTCACCGCTGACCACGACGTCCGCCAGGGCCCGGACCTCGTCGCTGACGCCGAGGCCGGAGACCACCTTCTGCTGGTGCACGATGTTGCCGGAGGCGTGGCCCCGGTACTCGTGCGGCTCGTGCACGTAGCCGTGGGTCTGCGGGTCGAGGCACTGCTCCTCGGTGGTGATCGGGGTGAGCACCTCGTACTCGACCTTGACCTTCGCCAGGGCGCGCCGCGCGGTCTCCGGGTGGTCGGCGGCGACGATCGCCACCGCCTCGCCGTGGTACCGGATCTGGTCGATGGCCAGCGCCGGCTGGTCCTGGATCTCCAGGCCGTAGAGCTTGCTGCCGGGGATGTCCTCGTGGGTGAGCAGCGCGTACACGCCGGGCAGCGTCAGCGCCTCGGAGATGTCCACGGACAGGATCCGGGCCCGGGCGTGCGGCGCGCGCAGCGCCATGCCCCAGAGCATGTCCTCGTGCCACAGGTCGGAGGAGTAGGCGAACTCGCCCCTGACCTTGAGCGTGCCGTCCGGGCGCAGCGGCGAGCCGCCGATGCCGTCCGGGTGCGCGGTGGTGATGTCCTGGAGGTTCTTCTCGCCCCGGATGGTCCGGGTCCCGGACGTTCCGGCGGCCGTGGTCCTGCTGCGCGTCACTGGGACACCTCCGACTGGTGACAGGTGCGGGCGGAGGCCAGCCGGACCGCGTCCATGATCTTCTCGTAGCCGGTGCAGCGGCACAGGTTGCCGGACAGGGCCTCGCGGATGTCGTTGTCGCTGGGCTGCGGCTCGCGGGCGAGCAGGTCGTGGGTCTGCACCAGCAGCCCCGGGGTGCAGAAGCCGCACTGGACCGCCCCGGCGTCGATGAACGCCTGCTGCACCGGGTCGAGCCCGGTCTCGGCGTCCGCCAGGCCCTCGACCGTGCGGACCTCGCGGCCCTGCACCTGGCCCGCCGCCACCAGGCAGCCGCAGACCGGCGAGCCGTCCAGGTAGACCGTGCAGGAGCCGCACTCGCCCTGCTCGCAGGCGTTCTTGGAGCCGGGCAGGCCGAGGCGTTCGCGCAGCATGAACAGCAGGCTCTCGCCCTCCCACACGTCGTCCGCTTCGACCTCACGGCCGTTGGCGTTGAAGGTCACCCTCATGCTGCGCTCCTCAGCGACTGCGTGTAATCGGTCCAGGTCCAGGTCAGGGTGCGGCGGGCCATCACCGCGAGCGCGTGGCGCCGGTACGAGGCGGTGCCGCGGACGTCGTCGATGGGCGACGCGGAGGCCGCGACCAGCTCGCCGAAGCGCTGGACGGCCGCCGGGCCGATCAGCCCGCCGGTACGCCACAGGTCGCGCTCGGCCAGCTCACCGGCGAGGAAGTCCTCGGCGGGGACGGCGCGGCGCGGGGTCGGCGCGGCGGAACCGATGCCGGTGCCGACGGTGCCGGTGCGGGGGTGCAGCGCGAAGCCGAACGCGCAGACCGCGATGACCATGGCGTTGCGGGTGCCGATCTTCGAGAACTGCTGCGGTCCGTCCGCGACCGGGATCCGGACCGCGCGGATCAGCTCGTCCGGCTCCAGCGAGTTGCGCTTGACCCCGACGTAGAAGTCGTCGATGGCGATCAGCCGGGTGCCGCGCACGGAGGCGGCCTCGACGAACACGTCCCGCCCGGCCGCCAGCAGCGCGGGGTGGGCGTCACCGGCGGGGGAGGCCCCGCCGAGGTTGCCGCCCACGCTGCCCCGGTTGCGGATCTGCGGCGAGCCCACGGTGTTGCCCGCGAGCGCCAGACCGGGCAGTTGCACCGAGAGCTCCCGGGTGATCCTGGCGTACGGCACTGCCGCGCCGAGCCGGACCACCTCGCCCCGCTGTCCCTCGAAGGTGCCGGTCTCCCAGGTGGTCAGCTCGGTGATCCGGTTCAGGTCGAGCAGCGCGGCGGGCCGGTGGCGGTCGAAGTTGAGCTCGACCATCACGTCGGTGCCGCCGGAGATCGGCAGTGCGGACGGGTTCTCGGCCTTCGCCGCGAGTGCCTCGTCCCAGGTGGCGGGCCGCAGGAACTCCATGCGGTGACTCCTCTGTGTGATGTCTTGGTGGTGCTTGTCCACTGTCAGGCTCATGGGCCGTGCCCGCCGGGAACCTGCACTCGGGGCGCCGTTCGCGTCGGCGCGGTGCCCGGTGTGTGAGCCAGTAGACAAGCGCGGGGGCACGGCGGGGCAGTCACTGATGCCATGAAGACCAGCCCCGGCCCGCCGCGCCCACGCTGTACGTTTCTCCAAGCCCCAACGGCCGACCGGGGGCCCGTCGGCGGTACCGTGGACCGGCGGGAAAAGCCTGGCAGCGCCACTGCCACCACTGGGCGTAGTGTCTTCCGGATGACAACCGAGACGACGGGGGACAACCCCTTCCTGCTCCCCAGCGGCCTGCCCTTCCAGCTGCCGCCGTTCGCGGAGATCCGCGAGGAGCACTACCTGCCCGCGTTCACGCTCGGCATGAGCGAGCAGCTGGCCGAGGTCGCCGCGATCGCCGCCGATCCGGAGCCCGCCACCTTCGAGAACACCGTGGCGGCGCTGGAGCGCTCCGGCGCCCTGCTGCGCCGGGTCTCGCTGGTCTTCTTCAACCAGTCCTCCTCGGACACCACCGACGGCGTCCAGGAGATCGACGCGGCGATCAGCCCCCGGCTGGCCGCGCACGACGACGCGATCCACCTCGACCCGGCGCTGTTCGCCCGGCTCGACGCGCTGCACACCCGGCGCGCCGAGCTCGGCCTGGACGCCGAGTCGCTGCGGGTGCTGGAGCGCTACCACGCCCAGTTCGTCCGGGCCGGGGCCCGGCTGGACGCGGCCGAGCAGACCCGGCTGCGGGAGCTCAACGCCGAGCTGGCCGCCGCGAGCACCACCTTCGAGCAGAACCTCTTCGCCGACACCCGGGCCGCCGCGCTGGTCGTGGAGTCCGCCGAGGAGCTGTCCGGACTCTCCGCGGACGCCCTCGCCGCCGCCGCCGAGAACGGCCGCGCCCGCGGCCACGACGGCGCGTACCTGATCAGCCTGAAGAACTTCTCCAACCAGACCGAGCTGGCCGCCCTGGACGACCCCGAGGTCCGCCGTCGGCTGCTCGACGCCTCGCTGGCCCGCGGCATCGAGTCCAACGGCCCGCTGGCCGCGCGGATGGCGGTGCTGCGCGCCGAGCGCGCCGCGCTGCTCGGCTTCGCCAGCCACGCCGCCTACGAGGTCGCCGACCAGACGGCGGGCACCACCGAGGCGGTGGAGGCGATGCTCGGCGGCCTGGTCGCGCCCGCCGTCGCCAACGCCCGGCAGGAGGCCCGGGCCCTGGCCGAGAGCGCCGGGGTGGACCGGATCGAGGCCGCCGACTGGCAGTACTACTCGGAGAAGGTCCGCAAGGCCCGGTTCGACGTCGACGCCGCCGCCATGCGCCCCTACCTGGAGCTGGAGTCGGTGCTCCGGGACGGCGTCTTCCACGCCGCCGGACTGGTCTACGGGCTGACCTTCACCGAGCGCCCCGACCTGGTCGGCTACCACCCCGACGCCCGGGTGTTCGAGGTCACCGACAGCGACGGCAGCCCGCTCGGCCTGTACCTCGGCGACTTCCACGCCCGCTCCTCCAAGCGCGGCGGGGCCTGGATGAACGAACTGGTCGGCCAGTCCCACCTGCTGGACCAGCGCCCGGTGGTGGTCAACAACCTCAACATCGCCAAGCCTCCGGCCGGTGAGCCCGCGCTGCTCACCTGGGACGAGGTCACCACCCTGTTCCACGAGTTCGGCCACGCGCTGCACGGCCTGCTCTCCGACGTCCGCTACCCGCTGGTGGCCGGGACCGGGGTGCCGCGCGACTTCGTCGAGTACCCCTCGCAGGTCAACGAGATGTGGTCGGAGTGGCCCGAGGTGCGGGACAACTTCGCCCGGCACCACGTCACCGGCGAGCCGATGCCGACCGAACTGGTCACCCGGATGAAGGACGCCGCGAACTTCGGCGAGGGCTTCCGCACCGTCGAGTACCTGGCCGCCGCGCTGCTCGACTGGGCCTGGCACACCCTGCCCGCCGGGGCCGACCCCGGCGACCCGTCGGCCTTCGAGGCGGCGGCGCTGCGGCGGTACGGCCTCGACCTGGACGCGGTTCCGCCGCGCTACCGCACCGGCTACTTCGCGCACGTCTTCGCGGGCGGCTACGCGGCCGGGTACTACGGCTACATCTGGTCCGAGGTGCTGGACGCCGACACCGTCGAGTGGTTCAAGGAGAACGGGCGGCCGATCCGCGAGAGCGGTGAGGTCTTCCGGCGCCAACTGCTCGCCCGGGGCGGTAGCGTCGACTCGATGGGCGCGTTCGCGGGCTTCCGCGGCCGGGCCCCGGAGATCGCCCCCCTGCTCGCGCGGCGCGGCCTGACCGGCTGACCGAAGGCGACCGCGCCCGCCGGGTTGCTTCCCGGCGGGCGCAGTCGGGTAACGTGCGGCAACGCCCCCTGACAGCGTCCGGTGACGCGGGGCCCGTGCCGTGGAGCCCACGTGACGCTCCCGGCGCCGTACACCCCACCCTTGCCAGACGGAGGTAGCACCTTGCGGATCGGCGCGCTGCTCGCCCCACCGGCGCCCCGGCTGCGCCTGCTCGCGGGGCGCGAGGAGCTGGACCGGGTGGTCTCCGGAGTGATGACCACCGACCTGAGCGACCCCGGCCGCTACCTGCACGGCGGCGAGCTGGTGCTCACCGGGATGCTCTGGCGCACCGGCCCGGACGACTCCGAGCGCTTCGTCCGGGTGCTGGCCGCCGCCGGGGCGGTCGGCCTGGCCGCGGGCGAGGCCGAGGTCGGCCCGGTCCCGGAGGACCTGGTCGCGGCCTGCGAGCGGCACCGGATGCCGCTGTTCGCGGTCCCCGACGACGTCGCCTTCGGCCAGGTCACCGAGTTCGTGGTGCGCCAGGTCTCGGCCGACCGCGCGGCCGACCTGTCCGCGCTGGTGGACCGGCACCGGGTGCTGATGTCCACCTCCGGCGGCGCGGGCCTGGACGCCGTCCTGGAACTCCTCGGCGGCGACCTCGACCTGGACTGCTGGGTGCTCACCCCCAGCGGCCGGGTCATCGCCGGACCACCTGATCGGCTCAACGACGCGGAACGCGACCAGCTGGCCCGCGCCCACCTGGACGCCCGCCGTCGGCGCGGCCCCTCGGGCCGGACCCGGATCGGCGGGCGGCCGTTCTCGCTGCTGCCGGTCGTCGCCGAGGCCACCCCGGGCACCAGCCCGCTCTCCGAGTGGCTGCTCGCGGTCGAGGGCGACGTCACCGAGTGGACCCCCAAGCGCCAGCAACTCGCCGAGAACCTGGCCCGGCTGGCCGGGGCCGAACGCGGCCGCCGGGACGAGAGCCGCAGGCTCCGCAGCCGCCTCGCCGACGAGGTCTTCGCGCTGCTCCAGCGCGACGCCCCGCCGGAGGAGCTGCGCCGCGCGCTGGACGCCTCGCTGGCCATGGCCCGCGGCGGCGGGGGCTTCCCGGAGGCCTGGGTGGTGGCCTCGGCGGACAGCCTCGGCCTGCCCGACGGCGCGTTGCGGGCCGCCCTGGTCGAGGCGCTGACCGGAGAGGACGACCGCACCCTGATCGGCGGCGGAGGCTCCGGCGCGATGCTGCTGCTGCCGCAGCCCGCCGACGGCGCCACCGTCGCCGAGCGGCTGCGCGACCTGCTCGGCCCGCTGGAGGCCGGGCTCGGCCCGGAGGGGCGGCTGACCCTCGGCGCCAGCGCCCCGGCCGCCTCGGCCGGGGGCCTGCGCGGCGCGCTGGAGGAGGCCCGGCACGCCCGCCGGATCGCCGCCTCCCGGGTCGGCCGGATCTGCGTCTCCGGACCGGAGGAACTGGCCTCGCACGTGCTGCTGCTGGCAGCCGTCCCGGACGAGGTCCGCCGGGCGTACCGCAGCCGACTGCTGGACCAGGTGGTCGGCTACGACCTGGAGCACCAGGCCGACCTGGTCCGCACGCTGGAGGCGTTCCTGCGCTACGACGGCTCCTGGACCCGCTGCGCCGCCGCGCTGCACGTGCACGTCAACACGCTGCGGTACCGGATCGGCCGGATCGAGGAGCTGACCGGGCGCGACCTCTCCCGGCTGGAGGACCGGGTGGACTTCTACCTGGCGCTGGAGCTCTCCTGACGTCCCGGGACGCGCCGGGCGACCCCGGTCGCCCCGGCAACCCCGGTAACCTCGGTAACCGCGGTCCCCGGACCACTCGGACCAGAGCGGAGGACGGACGCACGTGAGCGGCGCGTACATCCGGACAGGCAACAGGCGCGGCGCGGGCACCTATCCCCGGGGCGACGACGCTCCGCGGCCGGGCCTGCTGCGGCTGCCCACGGTGGGCATCGACATCGGCGGCACGAAGATCGCCGCCGGGGTGGTCGACGGCGAGGGCCGGATCCGGGAGCAGCTGCGCGCGGAGACCCCGGACCGCAGCAAGAGCCCCAGGGTGGTCGAGGACACCATCACCGAGCTGGTGCTGGACCTGGCCGACCGGCACGACGTGCACGCGGTCGGCATCGGCGCGGCCGGGTTCGTCGACGCCGACCGGGCCCGGGTGCTGTTCGCCCCGCACCTGTCCTGGCGCAACGAGCCGCTGCGGGACGCGCTCAGCGCCCGGCTGCGGCTGCCGGTGGTGGTCGAGAACGACGCCAACGCCGCCGCCTGGGCCGAGTGGCGCTTCGGCGCGGGAGCCGGGGTCTCGCAGCTGGTGATGGTGAACCTGGGCACCGGTATCGGCGGCGCGGTGATCCGCGACGGCCGGGTGGAGCGCGGGCGCTACGGCATGGCCGGGGAGTTCGGCCACATGACGGTGGTGCCCGGCGGCCACCGCTGCCCCTGCGGCAACCGGGGCTGCTGGGAGCAGTACTCCTCCGGGAACGCGCTGGTCCGCGAGGCGCGGGAGCTGGCCGCCGCCGAGTCGCCGGTGGCCCAGCCGCTGCTGGAGCGGGCGGGCGGGGAGGCCTCGGCGATCACCGGGCCGCTGGTGACCGAGGCGGCGCGGCAGGGCGACCCGGTCGCGGTCGAGCTGCTCCAGGAGATCGGCCAGTGGCTGGGCCTGGGCATCGCCAACCTGGCCGCCGCGCTGGACCCGGAGCGGTTCATCATCGGCGGCGGCGTCTCGGCGGCGGGGGAGCTGCTGCTGGGCCCGGCCCGGGAGGCCTACCGGCGGAACCTGACCGGGCGCGGCTTCCGGCCCGAGGCGGAGATCGTCCCGGCCCGGCTCGGCAACGAGGCCGGCCTGGTCGGCGCAGCCGACCTGGCCCGCACCGTGGCCCGCCGGTTCCGCACCGTCAAGCGCAGCCGGGTGGAGCGCGGCCGGCACGGATGACGTCCCGCCGGGCCGCGCCCGACCGCTCGTCGGCCCGGGCATCCTCGCCGGTCAGCCTGGTACCGGACGCACCAGGCTGGGCGCGCGAAAGCGGTCGGCGGCTGGTGCAGGATGGAGCAAACGGCAAGGCCTCTGTGGAAGGACAACGCACCATGCGGCTCACCAAACTCGGACACGCCTGCGTCAGGCTGGAGAAGGACGGCCGGACCCTGGTCCTCGACCCGGGCGCGTTCACCGAGCCCGAGGCCCTGGACGGCGCCGACGCCGTACTGATCACCCACGAGCACTTCGACCACTTCGTGGAGGACCGGCTGCGCCGCGCCGCCGAGGCCGACCCGGCGCTGCGGATCTGGACCAACGGCGCGGTGGCGGACCAGCTCACCGGCCTCGGCGAGGGCCGGGTGCACCGGGTCGGCCACGGCGACGCCTTCACCGTCGAGGGCTTCGAGGTCGAGGTCCACGGCGAGTGGCACGCGCGGATCCACCCGGAGATCCCGCTGGTCGGCAACGTCGGGTTCCTGGTGGACGGCGAGGTGTTCCACCCGGGCGACGCGCTGACCGTCCCGGAGCGCGAGGTCGGCACGCTGCTGCTGCCGGTCCACGCGCCCTGGTCCAAGCTGGCCGAGGTGGTCGACTACGCCCGCGCCGTGGGCGCGGCACGGGCGCTGGCCCTGCACGACGTGATGCTCAGCGACATCGGCCTGGAGGGTGTCCAGCGCTTCGTCGGGATGCTCGCCGAGGACGTCGACTACCGGCGGCTGACCTCGGGCGAGTCGGTCGAGCTGGGCTGAGCCCCGGCCGGGGCGGCGGTCAGGAACGGGCGCAGGAAGCCCGACTCCAGCCGGACCACCAGCGGCGGGCCCCAGCGCCGCGCCGCGAGCACCACCGGTACCGCGACCGCCGCGCCGAGCACGAAGCCGACCAGGACGTCGTGCGGGTAGTGCGCGCCGACCCAGATCCGGGCGAAGCCCATCACCAGCGCGGCCAGCGTGGCGATCGCGCCGAGCCTGCGGTCCAGCAGCCACAGCGCGGCGGCCAAGGCGGCGGCGATCGCCGAGTGGTTGCTCGGGAAGGACCAGTCGCCGACGCCCGGGCAGGGCTGGATGGTCGCCGGGGCGGTGATCACCTGGCAGGGCCTGACCTCGTCGAAGACGCTCTTGACGATGTCGTTGGCGACGTAGGCGGCCACCACCGCCACCGGTACCGACAGCGCCGCCGCCATCGCGGCGGGGCTGCGGCCGTCACGGGCCCGCCACCAGCCGGCGATCATCAGCAGCGCGAACAGGCCGAGGCCGAAGGTCGCGTAGAACGAGATCAGGTCGTCGAACCAGTGCGGGGCGTCCGCCGCCCGGGTGATGAACCAGTGGTACAGGCCCCCGTCGATCGAGGAGCCGTTCAGGGCCAGATGGGTCACGTGCCTCTACTCCGGGTTCTTCGCGGGCCGGGGGGCCTTCGCGGGCCTGCGGCTGCGCAGGATCTCCAGCGCGATGGGGATCACCGACACCAGCACGATCAGGCCGATGATCGGCAGCAGGTAGGTGTCGATGTTGGGGATGCTGTTGCCGAGGCCGTACCCGGCGAGGGTGACGCCGACCGACCAGACCAGGCCGCCGACGACCTGCCAGAGGGTGAAGGTCCGCAGCGGCACGTTGAGCGCGCCCGCCATCGGGTTCAGCACGGTGCGCACCACCGGGATGAACCGGCCCAGCACGATCGCCTTGGCGTGGCCGTACTCGGCCAGGATCTCCTCGGCGCGGGCGGCGCCGGCCACGATGTGCTTGTTCCGGCTGCGGGCCAGCAGCGCCTTGCCGCCCTTGCGGCCGATCAGGTAGCCGACCTGGGCGCCCAGCAGCGCCCCGGCCACGGCGCAGAGCAGCACCGACCACAGGTTCAGGTGGTCCTTGTCGGTGGTGCACAGCAGACCGGCGGTGAACAGCAGCGAGTCGCCCGGCAGGAAGAAGCCGACCAGCAGTCCGGTCTCGGCGAAGAGGATGACGAGGATGCCGAGCGCGCCGAAGGCGGCCAGCATCGAGTCGGCGCTCAGTGGGTTCAGCGCCAGCTGCGTCAGGTCCGGGGCCATGGATGTCACACTCCTGCGGTGGTGGACACTGGTTCGAGTCCGAGCCATGGCCCGGCTTTATCGTCTACATACATGTAGTCGGTCTGTGTCACTCTAGTGGATGGAAACGGCTGCCCCTCGACCACGGGTGGTCCGGGAGCCGGGAGGGGGAGTCCCTTGATGATGATCGGACCGCAGCGTCGCCATCCGGGCGAGCTGGAGGCCGGAGTCCTCGCCGTGCTGTGGTCCGGCGGCGGACCGCTCACGCCGGGTGACATCCAACGTGCCCTCGGCGGCGGCCTGGCCCGCACCACCGTCAACACCATCCTCTCCCGGCTGCACGACAAAGGCGTGGTCACCCGCACGCGTGTCGGCCGGGCTTTCGCCTACGCCCCGGCCCGCGAGGCGCAGGACGCCCCGGGTCTGGCGGCCCGTCGGATGCGCTCGGAACTGGAGCGGGCCGACGACCGGGAGACCGTGCTGGCCCGCTTCGTCTCCGGGCTCACCCCCGGCGACGAGGACCTGCTGCGCGCCCTGCTGGCCGAGTCCGAGGCCGGGTCCGAGTCCGAGGCCGGGTCCGGGCCCGAGCGCGGATCCGATGTCCGGGAGGTCCGGGACGCTGGTGACGCCGGGTGACGGCTGCCGTGCCGGATCCGGATTCGGCGCCGATCCGGGCGTCCGCCGGGTGAAGATGGGCGCATGGCTTTCGAGACGCTGACTCTGGAACTCACCACCGGCGACCGCGAGACGACGGTGGACATCACCAGTCGCTGCGCGGAGTTCCTGCGCGAGGTCGCGCCCGGCCGCAACGGCCTGCTCAACGTGTTCGTCCCGCACGCCACCGCCGGGATCGCGGTGATCGAGACCGGCGCGGGCAGCGACAGCGACCTGCTGGCCACGCTGCGCGAGCTGCTCCCGGCGGACGACCGCTGGCGGCACCGGCACGGCACTCCCGGTCACGGCCGGGACCACGTGCTGCCGGGGCTGGTCGCCCCGCACGCGACGCTGCCGGTGGTCGGTGGCGAGCTGGCACTGGGCACCTGGCAGTCGGTGGTGCTGGTGGACACGAACGGCGACAATCCGCGGCGCACCGTCAGGCTGTCCTTCCTGGGCTGATCCGACCTGGAGACAGCGGCCTGCCGGAGAAATTGTTTGGCATGGACACTGTGCGATCTCATTACCGGCTGGTATGTCTTTGGGTGGTACCTGATCCGGTGCCACCCAAAGAGTCGTGGAGGCTCCCATGCGCCCACCCCGCGCACGCTCTCTCCGGACCACCGGCATCGCCGCCCTCTCCGTGCTCGCCCTCGGCTTCACCGGTCTCGCGATCGCCCCCGCCAACGCCGCCGCCACCGGCTATGTCGCGCTGGGGGACTCCTACTCCTCCGGAGTCGGCTCCGGCAGCTACATCAGCTCCAGCGGCGACTGCGAGGACAGCACCCTCGCCTACCCGTACCTGTGGCAGCAGGCCAACCATCCCGGCTCCTTCGACTTCGCCGCCTGTTCCGGGGCGACCACCGCCGATGTGCTCAGCAGTCAGCTGTCCGGGCTCAGCGCCTCGACCGGACTGGTCAGCATCAGCATCGGCGGCAACGACGCGGGCTTCTCCAACACCATGGAGACCTGCGTGCTGGACGGCACCAGCTCCTGCCTGAGCGCGGTGGCCACGGCCGAGAGCTTCGTCAACACCCAGCTCGGGGCCAAACTGAGCGCCGTCTACGCGGCCATCCGCAAGGACGCGCCGAACGCCCACGTGGTGGTCCTGGACTACCCGCACCTCTACCAGGTGCCCGGGGACTGCCTGTTCGGCATCAGCAACACCTCCCGCAACGCCATCAACGGCGCGGCGGACGACCTGGACGGGGTGATCAGCACCGAGGCCGCCGACGCCGGATTCACCTTCGCGGACGTCCGTTCGGCCTTCGACGGGCACGAGATCTGCTCCGACGACGAGTGGCTGCACAGCACCACGCTGCCGATCGACGAGTCGTACCACCCGACCTCCACCGGCCAGGCCGACGGCTTCCTTCCGGTCTTCAGCAGCGCGGTCGGCTGACAAGTACGCACCAGGGCGCCACTGCTGACCTCGCGTCAGCAGTGGCGCGGTCAGCTGCGCAGGCCGGTCGGCAGCCGCGGCACGGCCGGTTCGGCGGCGCCGTAGAGCGCCGCGATGTCCTGGGCGCAGGCCTGGGCCACGGCCCGGCGGCGGAGCTTCAACGACGGGGTGAGCAGCCCCTCCTGCTCGGTGAAGTCCCCGGCCAGTACCCGGAACGAGCGGATCGACTCGGCCCGGGAAACGGCGGTGTTGGCGGCGGTCACCGCCCGCTGCAACTCGGCCTGGAGCTCCGGATCGCGGGCGGCCTCGGCGGGCGGCAGCCGCGGCTTGCCCCGCTGCCGCTGCCAGTGCCCGAGGGCGTCCCGGTCCAGCGTCAACAGGGCGGCCACATAAGGCCGGTTGTCGCCGACCACGACGCACTGCGAGACCAGCGGATGCACCCGCACCCGGTCCTCCAGGACGGCGGGGGCGACGCTCTTGCCGCTGCTGGTGACAATGATCTCCTTCTTGCGGCCGGTGATGCTGAGGTAGCCGTCGGCGTCCAGATGTCCCAGGTCGCCGGTGGCGAACCAGTTCTGGGACGGTGTCAGTTCGGGCTGTCCCAGGTAGCCCTGGAAGACCTGCGGGCCGTGCACCCACACCTCGCCGTCCTCGGCGATCCGCACGGTGGTACCCGGGACCGGCAGGCCGACGGTACCGAAGCGGGGCCGGTCCGGTGGATTGGAGGTGGCGGCGGCGGTGGTCTCGGTCAGGCCGTAGCCCTCGTAGACGGAGATCCCGGCGCCCGCGAAGAACAGGCCCAGCTCCCGGTTCATCGCCGAGCCGCCGGAGATGGCGTACCTGGCCCGGCCGCCGAGGGCGTCCCGGATCCGGCTGTAGACCAGCCGCTCGTACACCTGGTGCTGGAGCCGCAGCGCGGTCGAGGGGCCCGGGCCGGTGCCGAAGGACTGGCGCTCGACGGCGGCGGCGTAGCGCACCGCCAGGTCCACCGCGCGCTCGAACGCGCCGGTCCGCCCGGCCTCCTCGGCGGCCTGCCGGGCCCGTTGCAGCAACTTCTCGAAGATATAGGGGACAGCGGGCAGGAAGGTCGGCTGGAACGAGGCCAGCGCCGGCATCAGGTCGGCGGGCGCCAGGCTGGGCTCGTGCGCCAGCAGCACCCCCGCGCGCAGCGCCGCCACCTGCACCATCCGGCCGAAGACGTGGGCCAGCGGCAGGAACAGCAGGGTGGACGGCCGCTCCGGGCCGCGCTGCCGGAACAGCCCGTGGTAGCGGCCGATCAGGTTGTCGGTCTCGGCGGCGAAGTTGGCGTGGGTCAGCGGGCAGCCCTTGGGGCGGCCGGTGGTGCCCGAGGTGTAGACCACGGTCGCCACCGACTGCGGTGCCACCGAGCACCGGTGACGATCAATCAGTTCGTCGTCCACGCCTCGCCCGGCCTGTCGGAGCTCCTTCATGGCGCCCGCGTCCAACTGCCAGATCCGGCGCAGCCCGGGCAGCGCGTCGCAGATGGAGCCGATGGTCATGGCGTGGTCCTCGTGCTCCACCACGCAGGCCACGGCTCGCGAGTCGGCCAGGATCCAGCGGACCTGCTCGGCCGAGGCGCTGGGGTAGAGCGGGACGCTCTGCGCGCCGATGGACCACAGCGCGTAGTCCAGCACCGTCCACTCGTAGCGGGTGCGGGACATCAGCGCGACCCGGTCGCCGAAGCGCACCCCCTGGTGCAGCAGGCCCTTGGCGGTGGCCACCACCTCGTCGCGGAAGGCGGCGGCGCTGACCGTCCGCCAGTCGCCGTCCGGGTCGCGGCGGGAGAGGACGGCCAGGTCGGGGGTGGCGGTGGCGGCGGCGAAGACGGAGTCGGCCAGCCCTCCGGTCATCGGGGTCTCCGCCAGTGCCGGTACCGAGGACTCCCGCACGGGCCGCGCTCCCTTCGTCCAGCCCCGGCGCTCCGTCGCGTCGGGGCCTCGTAAGTTACTGGACATTAACCAGCATGGGCAGAGCGCGGACGATCCCTCCACGTGATCTCCGCATGACCGGCGGTGAGGTGCGCGCGGTGCGGCCGTCGCGGTCGGGGGCATTGACGCGGCGCGGGCCGGGCCATAACTTACTGAGCGGTAAGTTATGGCCCGGCCCCGCTCCGGCAAGGATGTGACCCATGCCCGTCGCCACCTCCCGTTCCACGTTCACCGTGACCGGTCACGACGGCGCCGCGCTGGCCGTCTACGCCGACGGCCCCGACGACGCGCCGGTCACCCTGGTCCTGGCCCACGGCTGGACCCTGGACGCCACCGCCTGGCAGCACCAGGCCGAGGACCTGACCCGGTCCCGGGCCGCCGCCGACGGCGCCGAGCCGACCGGCGCCGTCCGGGTGGTCCGCTACGACCAGCGCGGGCACGGCCGCTCCGAGGGCGGTGGCAGCCGCTGGAGCATCGACCTGCTCGGCCAGGACCTGGCCGCCGTCATCGAACAGACCGCCCCCAACGGCCCGGTGGTGCTCGGCGGCCACTCCATGGGCGGGATGACCGTCATGGCGCTGGCCGCCGCCCGCCCCGACCTGATCGCCGACCGGGTCGCCGGGGTCCTGCTCACCAGTACCTCCGCCGGCCAACTCGACCCGCGCGGACGGCCCGAGGCACCGCTGCGGCTGCGGATCCAGGGACACGCGCAGTCCGCCTTCTTCGGCTACTGCGCGCGCACCGCCGAGCGCTCCGAGCGGATCCGCGCCCACCTGCCGGGGCCGGAGCGCGGGGTCAACCCGTTCCTGGTCAAGCGCTACCTCTACGGCCCGCAGGCCCCGCGCCCGGCGGTGCTGGCCGGAGCCCGCATGATCCACGACTGCCCGATGGCCGCCGTGGCCGGCTGGTACCCGGCGCTGATGCTGCACGACAAGGCGGGCGCGCTGGAAGCGCTGCGGGAACTGCCGGTGGAGGTGGTGGTCGGCTCCGGCGACCGGCTGACCCCGGTCGCCCACAGCCGCCGACTGCTGGCCGAACTCCCGCGGGCCGCCCTGCACATCGAGCCGGACTGCGGTCACATGCTGCTCCTGGAGCGCCCTGAGGTGGTCAGCAGCCGACTCCGGAAGCTCTGCCGAATCGCTGTCCAGGGCTCGAACTGACACCTGGGCAGGGGGTAGGCTCACGCCGAATCACTGGTAGCTTGTGCGCCCACACCTGTCGTCGTGTCTCGTCCGTGTCCACTGGTACCAGTGCGGTTGCTACCAGAGCGGTCGGTCGGTCCTGAGCCGGTCAGTCCGGGGGAGTCCATGCGCTTTCGCAGCAGATCCATCCGCGCGAAACTGGTCGCGCTGCTCGTGGTTCCGCTGTTCTCCCTCTGCGCGCTGTGGACCTACTCCACCGTCACCTCGGTCGGCCAGGTCTGGTCGCTGACCCGGATCGGCGGCGAGTACGGCTGGTTCGGCACCCCCGCCGACGACGTCTCGCTGGCGATCCAGGACGAGCGCCGGGCGGCCGTGGCCTTCGCCGCCGCCCCCTACGGCCAGGGCGACCTGGCCACCCTGCGCCGCGCCGAGCAGGCCACCGACCAGGCCGCCGCCGTGTTCACCGCGCACGCGGGCGACCGGCACCGGATGGAGGGGCTGAACAGCACCCAGCGGCAGGCGGTGAGCGGGGTGCTGCAGGAGATCGAGTACGTCCAGTCCGGACGGGCCGAGGTCGAGCAGCACACCCTCGACTGGTCCCAGGTGTACCTCAGCTACACCGGCGCGCAGGACCCCTTCTTCACGCTGCGGCTGGCGCTCACCGACCTCCCGGTCGGCAGCCTCACCCGCGAGGCGGGCGACCTGAACGAGCTGGACCGGGCCCGGGAGTACATCTCCGAGGAGGACGCCCTGATGGCCGGGGCCCGCACCTTCGGCTCCTTCAGCCAGGCCGAGTTCCAGGAGTTCCTCACCGCCGCGAGCGGTGAGCAGCTGCTCTACCAGGTGCACCAGGCGCAACTGCCGGTCGCCGAGGCCCGGCTGTTCGAGCAGTTCACCGGCGGCACCGAGTACATCGCGCTGACCAACCTGGAGGACCGGGTGGCGAGCCTCGGCGAGGCCGCGGCTGCCCGCGACATCTCCGCCGTCACCTGGGCGACCACCCTCAACACCACGCTGCGGGACCTCAGCACCATCGACGCCCAGGCCGCCGCGCAGTCCCAGGCCCAGGCCCGCTCGTACGCCCTGGGCGTGATCTCCCGCCAGGGCGTCGTCGGCGCGGTCGGCCTGTTCGCGGTGCTGCTGTCGCTGCTGGTGTCGATCCGGATCGGCCGCGGCCTGGTGCGGCAGCTGGTCGGCCTGCGCGACTCGGCGTTCGAGCTGGCCGGGGAGCAGCTGCCGGAGGTGATGCGGCGGCTGCGCGCGGGCGACCGGGTGGACCTGGCCACCGAGATCCCGCAGGTGGCCGCCGGGGACTCGCGCGGACGCGACGAACTCGCCCAGGTCGCCCGGGCCTTCAACGCGGTGCAGCGGGCGGCGGTGGAGGCCGCGGTTGAGCAGGCCGAGCTGCGGCGCGGCGTGGCCGCCGTCTTCGTCAACCTCGCCCGGCGCAGCCAGGCCCTGCTCAGCCGCCAGTTGACGCTGCTGGACGAGATGGAGCGGCGCGCCGAGCAGCCCGACGAACTCGCCGACCTGTTCCGGCTGGACCACCTGACCACCCGGATGCGCCGCCACGCCGAGGGCCTGATCATCCTCTCCGGCGCCGCCCCCGGACGCTCCTGGCGCCGCCCGGTGCGGGTGCTGGACGTGGTGCGCGCGGCCGTCGGCGAGGTCGAGGACTACGCCCGGGTCCGGGTGCACCGGATGCCGCCGGTGGCCGTGGTCGGCGGCGCGGTCTCGGACGTGGTGCACCTGCTCGCCGAACTGGTCGAGAACGCCACCACCTTCTCCCCGCCGCGCACCCAGGTCCGGATCCAGGGCGAGGAGGTCGCCCACGGCTTCGTGCTGGAGATCGACGACCGGGGCCTCGGCATGGGCGAGGAGGCCCTGGCCGCCGCCAACGAACGGCTGTCCAGCAGCGGCGAGTTCGACCTGAGCGACACCGACCGGCTGGGCCTGTTCGTGATCAGCCGGCTCAGCGGTCGGCACGGCATCCAGGTCTCGCTGCGCCGCTCCCCGTACGGCGGGACGGCGGCCGTGGTGCTGCTTCCGCCGGAGCTGCTGACGGCGGCGGTGGCGCGCAGCAGCGAGAGCCGGGTCGAGGAGACCTCGGAGTTCGTGCTGCCCGCCGCGCGGATGCGGCTGGGCCGGGAACTCCCGCAGGGCGCCGCCCAGTTGGGCGGTCCCACCGGGTCGGTCGGGTCCACCGGGCCGCGCCCGGCACCGGTACCGGCCAGTCAGGACAGCGCCGGGGGCCTGCCGCGCCGACGGGCGCTGCCGTCCCGGGTGGACGCCTACGTGGCCGCCCGGGAGTCCGTTCCGCAGCCGTCGGCCGCCCCGGCGCCGGTGTCGGAGCTGCTGCCGCGCCGGATCCGGCAGGCCAGCCTGGCGCCGCAGTTGCGGGACTCCGCCGAGCGCAGGCGGGCCGGTGAGCCGGAGCCCCGGGAGCAGCCGGCCCGGGAGCGCTCGCCCGAGGAGGTCCGGGCGACCTTCTCCTCCTACCAGCGCGGCCTGAGCCGGGGCCGCACCGAGTCCCGCCCGCCCCGGCCGGACAGCGAAGCCCGGCCGGACAGCGAAGCCCGGCCCGACAGCGAAGCCCGACCCGACAGCGAAGCCCGACCCGACTCCCACGCCGACGCCGATTCCGGCGCGGAACCCCAGGCAAGCACAGCACCAGCGGAAGGACCGGTCCGATGACCGCACCGACGAAGCCCTCCAGCGATCTCAACTGGCTGCTGGACGACCTGGTCCGCCGGGTGCCGGAGATCCGGCACGCGGTGGTCCTGTCCAGCGACGGCCTGGCCACCGGCGCCTCGGCGGGCCTCACCCGCGAGGACTCCGAGCACCTGGCCGCGGTGGCCTCCGGCTTCCACAGCCTGGCCAAGGGCGCCAGCCGGCACTTCAAGGCGGGGGAGGTGCGGCAGACCATGATCGAGCTGGAGCAGGCGTTCCTGTTCGTCACCGCCGCCGGGGACGGCTCCTGCATGGCCGTGTTCAGCGAGGCGGAGGCCGATGTCGGCCTGGTCGCCTACGAGATGGCGCTGCTGGTGCGGCGGGTCGGTGAGCACCTGGGCACCGACGTGCGGACCGGCCTGCCCGCCGAGCGGTGACCGCGGTGCCGGGGGGAGCGGGGGAGCCCGAGGGCTGGGCCGAGGAGGAGGCGGAGCAGGCACGGCTGGTCCGCCCGTACACGCTGACGGGCGGCCGTACCTGGCACGCCGAGAGCGACGCGTTCGACGTGATCGCCCAGATCGCCGCCGCCGAGGAGCACGAGCAGACCGGGGACACCGACCTCGCCGAGGAGCCGGAGCACCAGGCGATCCTGGAGCTGGTGCTGGCGCGTCCGCTCTCGGTGGCTGAGATCGCCGCCGAGACCGACCTGCCGCTGGGCGTGGTCCGGATCCTGCTGGGGGACCTGCTGGACGCCGGGCTGATCACCGTCAGCCGCCCGGTCCCGGCGGCGCAGCTGCCCGACGTCCGGATCCTGCGCGAGGTCATCCAGGGCCTGCGGGCGCTGTGACCCCCGACCCGGGCGGACAACCCAGCCCGGGCAGACAACCCGTCGGAACGCTCAACCGAAGGTACGCCGATAGCACCGGCGTTCCCATCAGCAGCACCCGGACGTGTCGTTTGGCGTCCACCCGGAGCTAACCGGTGCCGTCACCGGGCAGCCCCTGCCCATGGA
The DNA here is from genome assembly GCF_014084105.1 of Streptacidiphilus sp. P02-A3a. GTDB lineage: Bacteria > Actinomycetota > Actinomycetes > Streptomycetales > Streptomycetaceae > Streptacidiphilus. The sequence goes on from NZ_CP048289.1 coordinate 2,507,363, forward strand.
CAGCGACTCCCTTCTCCCCCACCACGACTGGCCCTGCGCGGCGCTGCCGGTGCCGCCGCCCGCGCCCCCGCCGCCGGTACCGCCGCCGGTACCGCCCCCCGGCGGGGCCGGGCGGGGCTTCCCGGAGCCCGTCGCGCCGGTGCTGCCGCGCCTCCCGCGCCCGCCGCACCCGCCGCACTGCGTCGCGCCGCCGCGGCCGGTGGTGGTCCGCCCGGTCGCCCCGGCGCCGGCCCCCGCCCCGGTCCGGGCCCCGGCTCCGGCCCCGGCGCCGGTGGTCCGGCATCCGCAGGCGACGCTGCCGCCGAAGCCCACCCCCAGCCAGATCCACGCCACCACCGCCGTCCCGGTGGTCCCGGCGGTCACCGCCGCCGCCGTGCCCGTGCCGCCCGCCGCCCCGCAGGCGGCCTTCCTCTTCGTCGCCGTCACACTGCCCGCGCTGGTCGCGGCCGGTGCGGGTTTCGTCAGTCACGCCTTCGGGAGGCACCGTTGATCGTCGGCTTCATCACCTTCGCGCTGCTCGGCGCCGTGGTCGCGGTGCTGGTCCTGGTCGCCTTCGGACGCACCCCGCGGTCCCGCGAGGGCACCTTCTCCGGGGGCGCGCTGGGCTTCCTCGGCTCCGCCTCGCTGTCCTCGTTCGTCCTGGTCGCGGCGTTCCTGATCGCGGGCTCCTGGTCGAACATCAATACCGCGAAGGGGCACACCTTCGACGAGGCGCGCGCCCTCAACGCCGCCTACACCGACGCCGACGCCACCACCCGCCCGCTGCTGCGCGACTACGTCACCTCGGTGATCCACGGCGAGTTCGCCACCATGGCCCACGGCCAGGCCGACAACACCACCTGGCACGACCTGGACCTGGTCCGCGAGCACGTCGACAAGGAACCGGTGACCACCGCCAGCACCCAGGAGCTGAGCGACCTGGACGACGTCTACACGGCCCGGCAGATCCGGCTGGCCGACACCTCCGACACGCTGCCCGCGCCGCTGTACCCGGCGCTGGTCGCCACCGGACTGCTGGTGCTGCTGTACGCGCCGATCGCCGGACTCACCTTCAGCCTGCGCGAGTCGGTCGCCCTGGGGCTGGTCGGCGCGGTGGTCGGGTTCGCGGTGTTCATGGTGCTGCACATGAACCATCCGTACACCGGCCCGGTCCATGTCACCCCGGTCGCCTACACCCAGAGCCTGACCCGGTTCGCCCAGCTGTCAGGGGGCTGACAGCTGGGCGCGGCGGCGCACTAGGATCACGCCCGTGGACTCCATAGTGGCGCTGAAGATCCTGGTCGCGGGCGGTTTCGGCGCGGGCAAGACCACCCTGGTCGGCGCGGTCAGCGAGATCCGCCCGCTGCGGACCGAGGAGCGGCTGAGCGAGGCCGGCCGCCCGGTGGACTCGCTGGCCGGGGTCGAGGACAAGCGGACCACCACCGTGGCCATGGACTTCGGCCGGATCGACATCCGCGAGGGCCTGGCGGTGTACCTGTTCGGCACCCCGGGCCAGGACCGGTTCTGGTTCCTCTGGGACGAGTTGGCGCTCGGCGCGCTCGGCGCGGTGGTGCTGGCCGACACCCGGCGGCTGGAGGACTGCTTCCCCTCGGTCGACTTCTTCGAGCGCCGGGGCATCCCCTTCGTGGTCGCGGTCAACCGCTTCGACGGCGCCCGCGACTACCCCGCCGAGCAGGTCCGGATCGCGCTCGACCTGGACCCGGCGGTGCCGGTGCTGTTCTGCGACGCCCGGGTCCGGGACTCGGTCAAGGAGGTCCTGGTGGACGTCGTCGAACTGGCGATGGCGGGCCGTTCGCGCTGAGACCGAGCCGCCCCCAGGCACCGGCCGGTCCAATCCGCCGGTTCCCGCCAGGTACCGGGGCGGCAGGCAGCAGAATGGGCCTTCACGGAATCGGCACACGGGGCAGGGGCGGAACGGTGGCGGATACGGCGGCGGGGTCCGAGCCCGGTCCGCCACTGCCCCGGCGGGCCTCCTGGCGCTCCGGCCTGGGCTGCGCCGCCACCGTGCTCAGCGTGGCGGCCCTGGTCGTGGTCGGCCAGCTGGCCGGGACGCTGGTCCGGCACCGGCCGGGCACCGACCCCCCGGCCCCGGGACCGGCACCCGGCCTGGCCCAGCGGCTGGACGCGCTGCCGCCCGCCGTGCAGGCGGTCCCGCCCACCGACGCCGGGGTGGCCGCGCTGCTGGCCGGGGTGGGCCTGCCGGTCAGCACGGCGGTGGATGTCCAGTTCCGGCCCGGGTACGCGGTGATCGCCATCGGCGTGGTCGGCGACTGCGTCTTCGCCGACCTCCACCAGCGCCGGGTACGGGCCTGGGAGGCCCCGAAGCTCATGCCCTGCACCGCCGACCGGGCCTTCCACTCGCTTTTCGGCGGTCAGGGCCGCTGGCCCGACCTGGACCGCCGGGACCGGCTGTCGCAGTCCCGCTGAGCCGCAGCCGGTCCGGCAGCGGCCGGGCCGCACCGCCACGTCGCACGACGACAACGTCCCGGACACGCGAATGTAACGATCATCCGGCCTTTCAGAAAGTTGCTGCAAGGACTTTCCGCCGGGGTCACGCGGCTGTTACGTTCCTCCCCAAGCCGACGCGGTAACGCCGCGCCGACTGGGGAAGGCCCGGTGCGTCAGGGCTGACCCACCCCAAACTTGGGCAACCCCACCCTCCAAGGAGTGCACAATGCGTCGTGGCATTGCGGCTGCGGTTCTGGCAACGGCGATAGCGGTTTCTGCAAGTGCTTGCGGCGGTAGCGGTTCCACTGCCTCGTCCTCCAACAAGGCATCCGGCCCCGTCACCATCACCTGGTGGGACACCTCGGACGCCACCAACGAGGCTCCTACCTACAAGCTGCTGGTCTCCGAGTTCGAGACGGCCAACCCCAGCATCAAGGTCAACTACGTCAACGTGCCCTTCGGTACCGCCCAGACCAAGTTCCAGACCGCCGCGGGCAGTTCCGGCGCCCCCGACGTGCTGCGCTCCGACGTCGGCTGGACCCCGGCCTTCGCCAAGGCCGGTTACCTGGCCCCGCTCGACGGCACCCCGGCCATGGCCGACGAGTCCGCCTTCGAGTCCACGCTGATCAAGCAGGCCAGCTACAACGGCCACGTCTACGGTGCGCCCCAGGTCACCGACACCCTCGGGCTGATGTACAACAAGCAGCTGTTCGCCAAGGCCGGGATCACCGCCGCGCCCACCACCTGGGACCAGCTCAAGGCCGACGCCGCGCTGATCAAGCAGAAGGACGGGGTCGACGGCTTCGCCCTGGAGGCCGCCTCCTACTACGCGATGCCGTTCCTGTTCGGTGAGGGCACCGACTTCGTCGACACCGCCAACAACAAGATCACCATCAACTCGGCCGCCGCGGTCAAGGCGATGACCACCGCCAAGAGCTTCGTCGGCGCCCCCGGCATCTCCAAGCTGGACGTCACCGCCGACGCCGACACCGACATCATGGACTCCTTCCAGACCGGCAAGGTCGCCATGGTCATCCAGGGCCCCTGGGACATCACCAACGTCTACGCGGGCTCGGCCTTCACCTCGAAGAGCAACCTCGGCATCGCCCCGGTCCCGGAGGGCTCCACCGGCACCGCCGGAGCCCCGACCGGCGGCCAGAACCTGGTCGTCTACGCCGGAGCCGACGCCGCTCACCTGGCCGCCTCGGAGAAGTTCGTCGGCTTCATGACCTCGGCCGCCAGCGAGACCGAGACCGCGTTGAAGAACGGCACGCTGCCCACCCGCACCGACGCCTACACCGCCGCGGTCAACGCCAACCTCGGCATCGAGGGCTACCAGGCGATCCTCAAGTACTCCGTGCCGCGCCCGGCGCTGCCCGAGTACAGCTCGTTCTACGCCTCCTTCGCCACGGACTACACCAAGATCCTCGCGGGCCAGGAGAGCATCCAGACCGGCCTGGGCAACACCTCCTCGGCCATCGCCAAGCTGCTCCCGAGCTACGCCGCCCAGTGATCCGCCGTCGGCCGGGCCGCCTCTCCCCAGGCGGCCCGGCCGACGTGCCGCTGTCCCGAACCCCCGTGATGAATGAGGTGTCGCAGATGACCGTCGCCGTCGAGGGCGGAGCCGTCGAGAAGCGCCTGCCCCGCGCCCCCCGGCGCGGACCGGTCGCCAGGATGAAGCAGTCCTACGACCGGTACTGGTACGCCTGGGCCATGGCCGCGCCGGTGGTGCTCGTCCTCGGTCTGGTGGTGCTGTACCCGCTCGGGCGCGGCATCTACCTGTCGCTGACCAACGCCACCAGCCTGAACGTCGGCCGCACCATCGGTGTGAACCACATCCCGAACAGCTACTCCTGGGTCGGGCTGCACAACTACGAGCAGATCCTCTCCGGCGCCGACCACGAGTTCTGGCCGCACGTCTGGTGGACCCTGGTCTGGACGGTCGCCTGCGTCGCGCTCACCTACTCGCTCGGCCTGGGCCTGGCACTGCTGATCAACCGGCAGCTGCGCGGACGCACCTTCTACCGGGTGCTGCTGGTGCTGCCGTGGGCCGTGCCGACCTTCGTCACCATGTTCTCCTGGCGGCTGCTGCTCGCCGACAACGGCCTGGTCAACAGCGCGCTGAGCGGGCTCGGCCTGGGCGCCCCGGGCTGGCTGAGCGACCCGACCTGGCAGCGGGTCGCCGCGATCGGGGTCAACACCTGGGTCGGCTTCCCGTTCATGATGGTCTCGCTGCTCGGCGGCATGCAGGCGATCCCGTCCGAGCTGTACGAGGCCGCCGAGATGGACGGCGCGACGCCGTGGCAGCGGTTCCGCTACGTCACCCTGCCGGGGCTGCGCCCGGTCAGCAACACGGTGATCCTGCTCAGCGTCATCTGGACCTTCAACCAGTTCAACGTGATCGACCTGATGTTCGGCTACGGCAGCAGTGACAGCGTGCAGATCCTGGTGACCTACGCGTACCAGCTGTTCTTCAACCAGCAGCCGCAGGACTACGCCAACTCGGCCGCCTACGGCGTGATCATCCTGTCGATGCTGATCGTCTTCGCCAGCGTCTACCGCCGCTGGCTCAAGCGCAACGAACAGCAGGTCGGCATATGAGCGCCGCCCAGGAGCTGACCCCATCCCAGCCGGACGTACCAGGAGGAGCCATGAGCAGTGTCGCCGACCGGGTCACCGCGGGCCCCGGAGCCGCCGGACCGGGCGGTCGGCCCACCGCGAAGGCGGCCCGCACCAGGGGCCGGGGCCAGCGCGGCCCGCTCGCCTCGCTGGGGCTGCACGGCGGCCTGGCGCTGACCGCGATCGTCGCGGTCTTCCCGATCCTGTGGATCGCCTACATCTCGCTCGGCCCCGGCGTCGACGACTTCCTGCACCCGGGCGGCATCGCCCACAAGGCCTCGCTGTCCAACTACAGCTACGTGCTGTTCCACACGGACTTCTTCACCTGGTTCGCCAACTCCATGATCGTCGGCGCGGGCACCATGTTCTTCGGGGTGCTGCTGGCCGCCACCGCCGGGTACGCCGTCTCCCGGATGCGCTTCCCCGGCCACCGGCAGCTGATGTGGACCTTCCTGGTCACCCAGATGTTCCCGGTGTCGGTGCTGCTGGTGCCGCTCTACAACATCATGTCCCAGCTGGACCTGCTGGACAGCTACCAGGGCCTGATCATCATCTACTGCTCCACCGCCGTTCCGTTCTGCGCCTTCATGATGAAGGGGTACTTCGACACCATCCCGGTGGAGATCGACGAGGCCGGCCGGATCGACGGGCTGAGCCCCTTCGGCGTGTTCTGGCGGCTGATCGTGCCGCTGGCCCGCCCGGGCCTGGCGGTGGCCGCCTTCTACAGCTTCCTGACCGCCTGGGGCGAGGTCGCCTACGCCTCGGTGTTCATGCTCTCATCTGACAAGTACACGCTGTCGGTGGGTATCCAGACCTTCGTCAGCCAGTACAACCAGCAGTGGAACCTGATGGCGGCGATGGCCGTCCTGGTCGCCATCCCCGCCGCGCTGGTCTTCTACCTGGTGCAGAAGCACCTGGTCACCGGCCTCACCTCGGGCGGGACCAAGGGCTGAGCGCGTGCCCTGGACACCCCCGACCCCGTTGATCGACTGCGGCCGATGACCACACCGACCACCTGTCCGTTATCCGCTCCCCTCCTCGACCGCCCTATCCTCAAGGGATTCCATGACCCAGCACCTTGCCGCCCTGAACCTGCCGTCCGCCGAAACGGAGGCCGCCGCCCCGGCCGCCGTCGCCGGTGCCGCGCGCAGATCCGGCTGGTGGCGCGACGCGGTGATCTACCAGGTCTACCCGCGCAGCTTCGCCGACGCCAACGGTGACGGCATGGGCGACCTCGCCGGTATCCGCAGCCGACTGCCGTACCTGCGCGACCTGGGCGTGGACGCGGTGTGGCTCTCCCCCTTCTACAGCTCGCCGCAGGCCGACGCGGGCTACGACGTCGCCGACTACCGCGTGGTGGACCCGATGTTCGGCGACCTGGCCGACGCCGAGGGCCTGATCGCCGACGCCCACGGGCTCGGCCTGCGGATCATCGTCGACATCGTCCCCAACCACGTCTCCGACCAGCACCCGTGGTTCCGGCAGGCGCTGCGCGAGGGCCCGGGATCGCCGCTGCGCGGACGCTTCCACTTCCGTCCCGGCCAGGGCGCGGACGGCGAACTGCCGCCCAACGACTGGGAGTCCATCTTCGGTGGCCCGGCCTGGACCCGCACCGAGAACCCCGACGGCACCCCGGGCGAGTGGTACCTGCACCTGTTCGCCCCGCAGCAGCCGGACCTCAACTGGGACAGCCCGGCCGTCGCCGACGAGTTCCGCAGCCTGCTGCGCTTCTGGCTGGACCTGGGCGCCGACGGCTTCCGGATCGACGTCGCGCACGGCCTGGTCAAGGCCGCCGGACTGCCCGACATCGGCATGCACGACCAGCTCCGGCTGCTCGGCAACGACGTGCTGCCCTTCTTCGACCAGGACGGCGTGCACGAGATCTACCGCGACTGGCGGCGGATCCTGGACGAGTACGGCACCGACCCGCAGACCCGCCGGATCGCGGTCGCCGAGGCGTGGACCCCCACGGTCGAGCGCACCGCCCTCTACCTGCGTCCGGACGAGCTGCACCAGGCCTTCAACTTCCAGTACCTGGGCACCGAGTGGGCGGCCGGGCCGCTGCGCGAGGTGATCGACGTCTCGCTGGACTCGATGCGCCCGGTCGGCGCCCCGGCCACCTGGGTGCTGTCCAACCACGACGTGGTCCGCCACCTCACCCGCTTCGGCAAGGGGGACCGCGAGCAGGACCTGCACCGCGCCCGGGCGGCGACCCTGCTGATGCTGGCGCTGCCCGGCTCCGCCTACCTCTACCAGGGCGAGGAGCTGGGCCTGCCCGAGGTCACCGACCTGCCCGACGAGGTCCGCCAGGACCCGGCGTTCACCCGGGCCCGGGGCACCGCCGCCGAGGGGCAGGAGGGCATGCGCGACGGCTGCCGGGTCCCGCTGCCGTGGTCGGGCGCCACCGCGCCGTACGGCTTCGGCCCGGCCGCGGACGGTCCGAGCTGGCTGCCGCAGCCCGCCGAGTGGGCCAAGCTCAGCGTCGAGGCGCAGACCGGCGACGCCTCCTCGACGCTGGAGCTGTACCGCCGGGCGCTCGCCGTCCGCCGCGCGCACCCGGCGCTCGGCGCCGGCGACGCGGTCGAGTGGCTGGACGCCCCGGAGGGGGTCATCGCCTTCCGCCGCACGGCCGTCGGCGACTCGCTGGTCTGCACGGTGAACACCACCGGGGCCCCGGTCACACTGCCGGTGCCCGGCGTGCCGCTGCTGTCCTCCACCGGCGAAGCCCCGGCCGCGGACGGCGCGCAGGCCGTGCTCCTGGCCGACTCGACCGTCTGGTGGTCGTGCTGACATGGCGTCAGTTCCTCCGGCGCCGGTGGCCACGGCACGGCTGTCCGACATCGCGGCACAGGCGGGGGTGAGCGAGGCCACCGTCTCCCGGGTGTTCAACGGCCGACCGGGGGTCTCCGCCGCCACCCGGCAGTCGGTGCTGGCCGCGCTGGACGTGCTCGGCTACGAGCGCCCGACCCGGCTGCGGCAGCGCAGCGCCGGGCTGATCGGACTGATCACCCCGGAGCTCAACAACCCGATCTTCCCGGCGCTGGCACAGGTCATCGAGCAGGTGCTGACCCGGCACGGGTACACCCCGCTGCTGTGCACCCAGACACCGGGCGGATCGACCGAGGACGAGCTGGTGGACATGCTGGTGGACCGGGGGGTCACCGGCATCGTCTTCGTCTCCGGGCTGCACGCGGACACCACCGCCGACATGGAGCGCTACGCCCGGCTGGCCGGCCGGGGCGTGCCGTTCGTGCTGATCAACGGCTACAGCGAGCTGATCGCCGCGCCGTTCATCTCGCCGGACGACCGGTTGGCGATGCGGATGGCGGTGCAGCACCTGGCCGAGCTGGGTCACGAGCGGATCGGCCTGGCCCTCGGCCAGGCCCGGTTCGTCCCGGTGCTGCGCAAGCTGGAGGGTTTCGCCGCCGCCTGTACCGAGCTGCTCGGGCAGAGCCCGGCGGAGAGCGGGTCCCGGATCCAGCACACGCTGTTCAGCGTCGAGGGCGGCCACGCCGCCGCCGCGGCCCTGCTCAACCAGGGCTGCACGGCGGTGGTCTGCGGCAGCGACCTGATGGCCTTCGGGGTGATCCGCGCGGTGCGCCAGCGCGGACTCTCGGTACCGGGGGACGTCTCGGTGGTCGGTTTCGACGACTCGCCGCTGATCGCGTTCGCGGACCCGCCGCTGACCACGATCCGGCAGCCGGTGGAGGCCATGGGCGCGGCGGCGGTGGACGCGCTGCTGGAGGAGATCAACGGCAACGCCCTGCACCGCGCCGAGTTCATGTTCCAGCCGGAACTGGTGGTCAGAGGCTCCACCGGCGCCGCCCGCACCCGCCCCTGACCCGTCGCCCCACCCAGCCGTCGCCCCACCCGCCGCCGCCCGCCGCACCAGCCGCCGGGCGGCGGTCGCGCGTCCGCCCCCGGCGGGCAGGCTGGTGGGTCAGCAGCGGACCAGGGCCAGCACTTCGTCGCGCAGAGCGTCGACTGCGCCTTGGGTGGGGGCCTCGACGTTGAGCCGCAGCAGCGGTTCGGTGTTGGAGGGGCGGAGGTTGAACCAGCGGCCGTGGCCGAGGTCGACCGTCAGCCCGTCGAGGCGGTCGGTGGTGACCCCGTCGAACTGCTCGTAGGCGGCCTGGACTTCGTCCAGCTTGGCAGGCACGTCAGCGACTTGGGAGTTGATCTCCCCGGAGGCGGCGTAGCGCGAGTAGTCGGCGACCAGTTCGGACAGGGGCCGGTCCTGCTCGCCGAGGGCCGCCAAGACGTGGAGTGCGGTGAGCATGCCGGTGTCGGCCCGCCAGAAGTCGCGGAAGTAGTAGTGCCCGGAGTGCTCGCCGCCGAAGACGGCGTCGTGTTCGGCCATCAGTGCCTTCATGAACGAGTGGCCCACGCGGCTGCGGATCGGCTTGCCACCGTGTTCGAGGACGATCTCCTGTGCGGCGGCGGAGGTGATCACGTTGTGGACGACGGCGGAGCCAGGGTGCTTGGCCAGTTCGCGGGCGGCGACCAGGCCGACGATGGCGGACGGGGGAACGGCTTGGCCCTTCTCGTCGATGAAGAAGCACCGGTCCGCGTCCCCGTCGAAGGCAAGTCCGATGTCCGCGCCGGTCTCGACGACCTCGGCTCGCAGGTCAACGAGGTTCTTCGGCTCCAGGGGGTTGGCCTCGTGGTTGGGGAAGGTGCCGTCCAGCTCGAAGTACAAGGACACCAGGTCGATCGGCAGGCTGCTGAAGACCGCAGGGACGGTGTGACCAGCCATGCCGTTGCCTGCGTCCGCGACGACCTTCAGTCGACGGATACCCGAGAGGTCGACCAGGCTGTTCAGGTAGGCAGCGTACTCGGCCAGCATCTGGCGGCTGGTGACGGTGCCGGGCCGGGCGGCGCTGGCAGGGATGTCTCCGGTCTCCAGCCAGGTGCGGATCTGCCCGAGGCCGGTTTCCTCGCCGACGGGGGCTGCTCCGGCCCGGCACAGCTTGATGCCGTTGTCCTTGGCCGGGTTGTGGCTGGCGGTGACCATCACCCCGGGCAGGTCCAACCAGCCGGAGGCGAAGTACAGGTAGTCGGTCGAGCCGAGGCCGACATCGATCACATCGGCTCCGGCCCGATTGGCCCCGGCCGCGAACGCGGCGGCCAGATCGGGGGAAGTCGAGCGCATGTCGCGGGCGATGACGATCTTCTCGGCACCGGTGAGCCGGATGAACAGGGCCCCTGCCTTGTCGGCGATGTCGGTGTTCAGCTGGGCGGGTACTTCACCGCGGATGTCGTACGCCTTGACCAGACGCGAGTAGTCGGGCATGGCCTGCCTTTCGGTGAGTCGGGCTTGCTGGGGCTGAGGTTACCGATGGTGGCCGTCCGACCACGCTGGACGTGCGGTCACCGTCGGAGTCATGCGGGGGTGCTGACAGCGGTTGCTTCAGGGAGGCTGGTGATCAGCCCTTGCGGTTCGGAAGCGGGCAGGGCGATCGCGTGGACCGGGAGGTCGGCGACCGATTCCAGGACGGCGGTCAGGGCGTCGTCGGGAACCAGCGCGAACAGGCAGCCGCCGTGTCCGGAACCGGTGAGCTTGGCCCCGAAGGCGCCCGCCGCTCGCACCCGGCTCGCGCAGGTGTCGATCAGGTCGGTCGAGCAGCGGACCTTGTCCCGCAGCAGGTCCTGCCCGGCGTCCAGCAGCCGACCGAGTTGGCGGTAGTCGACGGTGGTCGCAGTCAACGCCTCGGTGACCGCGTCGACCAGTGCACCGGCCTGGCGGGAGTAGTCGACGATCCCGGTCTCGCGCGCCTGGAAGCGGGCACGCTTGGACGCCAGCACCTTCGCGGTGGTGCGACGCTTGAGGGTGTCGATGACCACGACCGGGATGCCCAGGGTCGAAGTGATCCGCTCGACTGTGGGAACCTCGCTGGCGTTCACGCGGTTGACTCCGCCGTGCGCGCAGGCCAGGAAGTCCATCCAGCCCGCCCCGGAGCCCAGTTCTCCGGTCTCGGCCTGGCGGGCCAGAGCGCACACGCGGGCGAGCTCGATCGGGTCCCCGGCCAGGCCGACGAGGGCTGCGACCACCGCCAAGGTGACGGCGGCGCTGGAGGACAGGCCGGCCGCCACCGGCAGTTCAGTGGAGGCGGTCAGTACGGTTCCGGCGATCAGTTCGGCCTGCTGGAGGCTGACCCGGGCGGCGGCCTGCATGTGGTCCAGGACGTGGCCGTCGTAGTGGTGTCCAGCCGCTTGGGCGGCGGGGACCAGGCGGGTGCTGTAGAGCGGCGGCCCGGAGGTCAGGGCCAGCGCGGTCGAGCCGACCGCCCGCCAGGCGGTGACTTTCGTTCGCAGCGGCACCGCGGTCACCACGGAGGAACCGCCAACCATCCAGTCCAGGGATTCCCCAGCCAGGCACAGTCGGCCCGGGACGGAGACGGTCACCGCGCGCGCGGTGGATCGGGCCGTCATCGGCGGGTCTCCGGTAGAGCCTGCACGCAGGTGGTGCAGGCCGGTGAGCGGGACCAGTCCGCACGGCCGTGACGGGCCCGCCAATCGGTCATCGTCGGGTGGTTCCACAACTCGGCCAAGGTGTGGTCGGCGACGTTGCCGACCACGTACTCGCCGTGCTGGGGGCCTTCGGGAACCACGTTGCAGCACATCTTCATCTGCCCGCGCCAGTCCACGCTCAGCGAGGTCGCGGTCATCCGGCACACAGCGGTACGCAATCCCGGCTGCGGGACCAGGGCTGTGCCGCCTCGGTCGTTGTAGGTGTCGATCGACGGGCGGATGACCTCGATCAGCATCTCGGTCCGAGGGTCGGTCGCCGTCGCGGCCAGGCCCTGGCGAACCTCGGCGAACTGCCAGTCGAAGCTGTCCCGGATACGGGCCTTGACGAGCCAACTACGCAGGGCGTCGAAAGTGGGCGACACGTTCGCACGGTGGGGGTATCGGGTGACGCGCAGGTACTTCACGCCGTCCTGCCGCAGTTGTTCCAGCACAGCGTGGTTGAGCAGGTCGCCGTTGGTGTAGATGGCAGGCTTGGCCGCGGGGACCGTCTGGCGGACGTGTGCGAGCTCGCGGCGCAGGCGGGGATTGGCCAGCGGCTCGTTGTAGTTGTGGAAGGCAAGGAACCCCTCGAAGGCGGCGGCCCCGAGTTCGGCGGTGATCTTGACGAAGACGGCCCAGTTCATCAGCTGCTGGGTGCGTCGCGCGTCGGTGTGTCCGTTGGGGCACCACAGGCAGGTGCGATTGCAGTAGCGGGAGGTCTCGACCTCCACGTACCGCAGGCCGGACAGCAGTCGGTCCCTGTCGGCGGCGCCGGGAGCCCGGGTGGGTGCCAGGGGCAGTAACCGCCTTCGGGCAGTGGTTGGTTCGGTCATGGCATTCCTCCGCTGCGAGTAGGCCCGTCAGGGCCGGGGTTTGTCAGGAGCGGTCGAAGGGGAAGTCGACGCGGCAGGACAGCTGCTTGCCGACCGGGGTGCGGGTGACCAACAAGCCGGCCGTGAGCAGGTCGACCAGCTCCAGGCCGCGGCCGGACTCGGCTTGGCCGTCGTCCAAGGCGGTCTGCGGGCGGCATGGGAGCCGATCCCCGTCAGGGTCGTGCACCTTGACCGTCACCCCATCGGGGCAGGTGCCGATGTCGACGACCAGGGGCACGAAGTCCCCGCAGGCGCGCACTGCGTTCCCGATCAGCTCGGAGGCGACCAGGTGGACGGTGAACCCGTCTGACCTGGAGGCTAAGAAGAAGCCTGGTCCGGTCGCGGCCCTTTCCTCCGACAGCACGAACATCGGCCCCTCCAACCTCGCGGTCGCCGACCGCGCAGCATCGGATCAAGTAACGCTGAGCCATCAAGAGCTAACGGCCCGTTGCATCTTGCTACCGAGCATGGACCTTTTCTCCATGGAATCGCAAGTTTTCTACCCGATCTGGTGATGAGTGTTCTTGCAGGGCCTCCTCCTTCGGTCCTGGGCGGTGCCAGACTGCGCGTATGCCGAACTCACCCTTGGTTCCCACGGTCCGGCGCCGCCGCCTGGGCTCCACGCTCAGGAAGCTGCGGAACGATGCCGGGATGACTCTCGACAGCGCCGCTGAGACGATGGGCTGGAAGGCTCCGAAGCTGTCGAAGATCGAGAACGCGACCCAGCAGATCCGGACCGTGGAGGTCACCACCCTGCTCAAGGCTTACGGGGTGGCCGATCCGGAGGTGTTCACAGCGTTGGAGAACCTGGCCAAGGACGCTGGGAAGAAGGGCTGGTGGCAGACCTACAGCGGTGTCGTCGCCCTTGCCTACGCCGACTACATCTCGCTGGAGTCGGACGCCGAGCAGATCTGCGAGTGGTCCTACGTGGTCCCCGGCCTGTTGCAGACTGCCGCCTACGCACGCGAGACCATCTCCGGCATCACTCTGTCCCGCACCCCGGAGGAGATCGCGGCCCTCGCCGAGGTGCGGATGGCCCGCCAGGCGGTGCTGACCCGGCCCGGCAAGCCACTGGAGTTCTGGGCGATCATCCACGAAGCCGCCCTCCATCAGCGGTTCGCGGTCCGGCCGACCACCATGCGCGACCAGTTGCGCAAACTCCTGGATGCGGCAGAGATGCCCAACATCACCATTCAGGTCATGCCGCTGCGCTCCACCGCCCATCCCGGGCTGCAAGGCGGCTTCAGCCTCGTGTGTTTCCCCGGCCCCACTCCGGACGTCGTCCTGTTGGAGAACGTGAACGGAGCGACCTACATTGAGGGCGACGACGCGTCACCCTTCGTCGGCGCGGTCGAGCGCATCCGCGCGGCGGCACTGTCGGTGGAGGACTCACTGGCACGAATCACCGAACTGGAAGAGGGAACACGCAAGTGAACGGAACCAAGGCGGAGTTGTACTCCTACGACCTCTCTGCCGCTACCTGGCGCAAGTCCTCGGCCAGCGGGGCGGAGAACAACTGCGTCGAGATCACCGACCTCCCCGGCGGCGGCGTCGCCGTCCGTGACTCGAAGAACCCCGCCCACCACCCCCTGCGGTTCGACGCCGCGGAGTGGGCCGCCTTCCGGCAGGGAGTCCTGACCGGAGAGCTCTGATCGACGCGACGGCGGCTGTCTTCCCCCGACCAAACCAGGGGAAGGCAGCCGCCGCCGCACGTCAGGATTACCCCGGGCCCACCGAAATGTCACACCACGCCCACCGGAACGAAGCCGGGCTCGTACCCGCGCCGTCCGCAGCTTCCGCCCCGCGTCGGCCGCGTCTGCCCTCGCCGTGGAGCCTTCCGGGGGTCCCGGAACCGGGCGTAAGGCCCGGGTGGGTTGCCTGTGTGCAATAGGCTTCAGGACAACACCATCCGGCCGACACACGGGAAGACTCCTTGAACACAGCACGGCTGGCGGACATCGCGGCACAGGCGGGGGTGAGCGAGGCCACCGTCTCCCGTGTACTGAACGGGAAAGCAGGGGTGTCCGCGACCACCCGGCAGATGGTGTTGGCGGCCCTGGACGTGCTCGGCTACGAGCGTCCGACCCGGCTGCGGCAGCGCAGCGCCGGGCTGATCGGGCTGATCACGCCCGAGCTGAGCAACCCCATCTTCCCGGCGTTCACCCAGGTCATCGAGCAGGTGCTGACCCGCTACGGCTACACCCCGGTGCTGTGCACGCAGACCCCCGGCGGCTCCACCGAGGACGAACTGGTGGAACTGCTGGTGGAGCGCGGGGTGACCGGCATCGTCTTCATCTCCGGGCTGCACGCCGACACCACCGCCGACACCGAGCGCTACGCGCGGCTCATCGGCAAGGGCGTCCCCTTCGTCATGATCAACGGCTACAGCCCCAGGATCACCGCCCCGTTCATCTCCCCGGACGACCGCGCCGCGATGCGGATGGCGGTGCAGCACCTGGCCGGGCTCGGCCACGAGCGGATCGGCCTGGCCGTCGGCCCGGCCCGGTTCGTCCCGGTGGAGCGCAAGCTGGAGGGCTTCGCGGACGCCATGGGCGAGCGCTTCGGCCTGGACCAGGCGCAGGTGGCCGAGCTGGTCCAGCACTCGCTGTTCACCGTGGAGGGCGGCCAGGCGGCGGCGAGCGTGCTGCTGGACCGGGGCTGCACCGCGATCGTCTGCGGCAGCGACCTGATGGCCTTCGGCGCGATCCGGGGGGTGCGCGCCCGGGGCCTGTCGGTGCCCGGGGACGTCTCGGTGGTCGGTTTCGACGACTCGCCGCTGATCGCGTTCGCGGACCCGCCGCTGACCACGATCCGGCAGCCAGTGGAGGCCATGGGCGCGGCGGCGGTCAACGTGCTGCTGGAGGAGATCAGCGGAAACCCGGCGCAGCGCGGGGAGTTCGTCTTCCAGCCGGAGCTCGTGGTCCGCGGCTCGACGGCGGCGGCCCCGGCCCGGCACTGAGCCCGGGCCCGGCGGCGGGGACGGGGCCGTTGCCCCGCCCCCTCCGCCGCTCCGTGCCGGTGGCTCGGTTCGGGCCCCGGTCCGGGCTCAGTTCAGCGAGGCGTCCTGCTCGATGCCGAGGGCGTTCAGGTACCGTCCGAGCACCAGCCGGGCGATGGTCGGGTAGGCGCCGAGCGGCTCCGACGCCGGGCAGTCGACCTCGGCCGCGACCGACTTCAGCTGGTCGGCGTCGAACTCGGGGCCGATCAGGTAGGGGGCGAGCGCGGGCTGGGCGCAGCCGGTGCCGCGCAGCTGGGCGGCGGCCGCGGCGACCGAGCCGGGCTCGTCCAGGGACGCGGCGACCACCGGCACGGCCAGCCGCGCGGCCAGCAGCACGCCGGTGATCCCGGCCTGCTGCACCGCCTCGTCGCCGCCCACGGTGGCCAGCACCACGCCGTCGGCGGAGGTGTTCACCGCGAACAGCCGGGCCCGGTCGGCCCGGGCCAGTCCGGCCTCGGACAGCCGCACGTGCAGCGCCTCCGCCAGCAGCGGATGCGGGCCGAGGGCGTCGGTGGCGGTGAACTCGCCCCCGACGGCGTCCAGCGCGGCCCGCAGCGCGGCGCTGCTGCCGGGCAGCAGCGGGACCACCACCGGCGCGGCCACCTCGCTCCCGGCGGCCCGCTTCGCGGCGTCCCGGGCGAGCACGTCGGCGAGGGTGGGCGCGCTCCCGCGTTCCCGGAAGCCGTCCCCGGCCGAGGCCTCCTCGCCTTCGGCGTCGCCGCTCACGGCGCTGTTCCCGTGCAGGTAGACGGCGGTGGCGTCGATCCCCGGCTGCTCGGCGCGGACCAGCGAGACGAGCTCGTCGGCGATCCGCTGGACGTCCTGACCGGCCTCGGCGGGCACGGCCAGCAGCAGCGCGGGCGCGCCTGCGGGTATCTCGGGACGCTCGGGACGACGGTGGCGGCCACGCGCCCGCGAGCCGGGTGTGCGGACGGGCAGCGGGGTGCTGGGGGTGGCGGCAGAGCTCATGTCGGACGATCGTAGGTCATGCGTGCGCGGACTGGGAGCCGGGCTCCGGCTTTGGCAGGCGAACTCCGGGTCCTTGGGCGGTTTTTGTCAGGAATCACCCGTAATGGACACCCGTTGCCGTGAAAACCTGTGCGCTAAACCTCGTCCGGCGGGGCCCCTACCAACCGCCTACCATGCGCTTACCGGGCGGGAACCTTTCCGTGGTGAGCAGCGTCACATAGGTGAGTCGTACAAGTGGTTACTGACTGTGCGTCACTGCCGCGTTCCAACTGGTTGATCTTGCTGCACACTGCACCGCCCTCGTCGCCGACTGTGGCGAATGTGTGCCTTTATGTCCCTTTCGCGGTGTCAATTGAGCTGTCCGGAAGGTCAGTTGTCACATGTGGTGAACGCACGTGCACGCGCATAGGCGGATGCACGTGCACCTGCACTGGCGTTATCATCACGTGCAGTGAGGCTACCCGCTGCCTCGCGGAGCACCACTCGCACTTTCGGGAGACACCTATGCGTCCCACGTACAACGGCATGGCTGCCACGGAGATCGACGGCGTGGTCTGGCAGAAGAGTCGTTTGAGCAATTCGCAGGGTCAGTGCGTCGAGTTGGCCAGGCTCGCAGACGGGGACGTCGCGGTTCGCAACTCCCGCTTCCCGTCCGGACCGGCCCTCATCTACACCCGGGCCGAGATCGCGGCCCTGTTCGACGGGGTCAAGAAAGGCGAGTTCGACCACCTGGCCGAGTGAGCGGGCAGTGGGATCCGAGAAGTCGACGCCCTCCGGTGCCCCCGGGGGGCGCTCGTGTGCGCGGCCCCGGTAGCGGGCGGGGCGGTCGCACCCGGTCCGGCCCACAACGCCTCGGCTCGGTGCGGTCCGACCGGGGACGGTCCGGCTCGGCACGGTCCGGAGGGGGGTGGTCCGGACCGGAGCGGGGATCCGCGCGGGCGGCGGAGGCATGCCGAGGGACGGCACGGCGGGCGGTTCGCGCCCGGCCGTCCCGCTAGCCTTCCCCGCCGGAGAGGTCGAACAGGGCCCAGACCACCTTGCCCGCGGCCACCGGGTGCCAGCCCCAGGACTGGCTGAACGAGTCCACCAGGTGCAGTCCCCGGCCGGACTCCGCGATGAAGTCCGCCTCCCGGGCGACCGGCCCGTTGGTGCTCGGGTCACTCACCGCGCAGACCACCTGCGGCGCCCGGCGGACCAGGCTGAGCCGGATCAGCGGCGAGGAACCGGCCTGGGCGGGCGTGTGCGGCCCGTCCAGCTGCCGGCTGATCGGATCGGCCGCCCCCCTGCGCCCCCAGCCGCTGGCGCGCTGCGCCGGTGCGTACGCGGATACCGGCGCGGGCGCCAGCGCGTGCCGCAGGGCGTTCGTCACCAGCTCGCTCGCCACCAGCGCGATGTCGTCGAACAGGTCGGTCAGCTGCCAGCGGTTGAGCGTGAGCTTGGTGAACTCGCGCGCGGTGCGGACCGATTCGTGACGTGGCGCGAGAGCGCAGCTGACCACGTCGGGGTCGGCTGCCACCGTCGAGCTCGGGCTCATGAAGAGCTCCTCCCATAAAGGCGCTGCTACGCCTGTCACCGCCTGGTCGCCGTAGGCGAGAGGCGGAACGTCGGCGTGGCACGAGGGGGGAGCGGGGTCCCCGCAGGACTGCCAGTGGGCGTGCAGGTGCACGTGCACCATGGTCCTCTTCGCATACGTCAGATGCAAGAGTGGATTCACGTGCATGTGCGAGCACAGCAGATGCACGTGCATCTGCGTATGCACGGAGTAGTCTTCCGGTAGCACGCCGCAGTAGTCGTGGAGCCAAGGGGAGAGTCATACCCGTTAGGGCACCCTTTGCGGCCGGTAAGTGGCAGACTGTGCGCTGAATTCCAGGGTGGAGGTCCAACGGTATGACCACAGTTCAGCCGGGGAGCGGCTCGATGGTGCGCCGGATCCTCCTCGGCTCCCAGTTGCGCCGGCTCCGTGAGGCCAAGGGCATCACACGCGAGGACGCGGGCTACACGATCCGTGCCTCCGAGTCCAAGATCAGCCGCATGGAACTCGGGCGCGTCAGCTTCAAGGAGCGTGACGTGACGGACCTGCTCAGCCTCTACGGAGTGGAGGACGAGACCGAACGGGGCGCACTGCTGACACTGGTGCGCGAGGCCAACCAGGCCGGCTGGTGGCACAGTTTCAGCGACGCCATGCCCAACTGGTTCCAGACCTATGTGGGGTTGGAGGAGGCATCCGCCCTCATCCGGCTCTACGAAGTGCAGTTCGTCCCTGGTCTGCTCCAGACCGAGGACTACATGCGCTCACTGATGACGCTCAACCGCCCCAACCTCGACCGCAGTGAGGTCGACCGCCGGATCAACGTCCGGATGCACCGTCAGAAGCTGGTCGAGGACGCCGAGGGCCCGCGGCTGTGGGCGATCGTGGACGAGGCCGCGCTGCGCCGTCCCGTCGGCGGGCCGACCGTCATGCGGGCGCAGATCCAGCGGCTGATCGAAGCCGCCGACATGCCCAACGTGATCCTCCAGGTGATGCCGTTCCGGTTCGGCGGCCACGCGGCCGAGAGCGGCGCGTTCACCATCCTGCGCTTCCCCGAGCAGGACCTGCCCGACGTCGTCTACCTGGAGCAGCTCACCAGCGCGCTCTATCTGGACAAGCGCGACGACGTCGACCAGTACCTCCAGGTCATGGAGCGGCTCAGCGTCGACAGCCAGACCCCCGGCCACAGCGTCGAACTGCTCAGCGAACTGCTCAAGGAGTCCTGAACGGGCTCGGCCGCACTCCCGGGTCGAGCCCGTAGCGCGTGAACAGGTCGTCCCTGATCATCAGGGGCTCGGCCTCCGCCCCCGGCAGCAGCAGCCCCATGCAGGCCCCCATCAGCGCGCTGCGCAGTACCGCGTGCTCAGCGATCGGGTCCTCGGCGCCGCGCCGGGCGAGCACCTGCCGCAGCAACCCGCCGAAACGCTTCTGCTCGGCGTCCTGGATGAATCCGGCCGCGCTCGGTGCCAGGATCAGCGACAGGTGGGTGCGCATCAGCGTCGGCCGGGCCGCCGCCAGTCCCAGGACCGAGTCGATCGCGGTGGCCAGCCACAGGTCGGCCGGGTCGTCGTCGGTGAGCGGGGCCAGCGCCGCCTCCAGCGTCTGGTGCATCAGCCGGTGCATCGACGTCTGCAGCAGCACCCGCTTCCCGGAGAAGTAGTACGAGACCAGTCCCCGGGCCAGTCCGGCCCGCTCGGCGATGTCGCCCAGGGTCGTCTGCTCGAACCCCCGCTCGTCCACCAGCTCGACGGTCGCCTGCATGATGCGGGCCCGGGACCGGGCCCGCATCGCCTCGTTGACTGCTGCCGCTCGGGGTGACATGGTGCTCCTGCGTTCATTGGCCTCCGGCCAATATACGACCGGGGAGCGTCGGACGCCCCGGACCGGATGGGTTCGCCGACGCGGGGGATCGGCGAACCGCCCGGGCCCGTGGCGTCCGCCTCGTTCGTGCACCGCTTTCGTCCGAGGGTTCGCGCGCCGCGTCCCTCCGAAGCACGGCTACCGGGGCAGCGGTGCCCGTCGCGCGCTCTCCCGCTGGGCGGTGCGGACGGCGGCCTCGACGCAGGCCGCGGGACAGGCGTCCGGCAGCGCCGGATGGCGTCCGATGACCACCACGCCGAGCACGATGCAGAGCAGCCCCACGCCCTCCCAGGCCAGCGCGCCGGTGGTGAACCGCAGCCGGTCGCCGAGGAAGGCCACCCCGCAGGCGATCCCGGTCAGCGGCTGCGCGGCCGTCAGCGCGGGCAGGGACATCCGCAGCGGCGCGGCCTCGAACGCGCTCTGCACCAGGATCAGGCCGAGCACCCCGATCACCACCACGGCGTAGGTCTGCCAACTGCGCAGCAGCAGCTCGACGCCGCCATGGCTGAAGCGCTGCCCGGCGGTCCGGGTCAGCGCGTCCTGCAGGCCGTAGAGCAGCCCGGCGGCCAGGGCCAGCAGGGTGGCCTCCTCCAGCATCGGCAGCCGCCGGGCGATCGACACCAGCAGCAGGGCCACCCCGGCGACCACTCCGAACACCAGCCAGTGCCGCAGCGACCCGGCCGCGGTCCCGCCGCCGGTCGGCTGCCCGCTGACGATGAAGGTGGTCACCCCGGCCGCGAGCAGCAGCACCCCGCCCCAGCCGGAGCGGCCCAGCGACTGATGGGTGATCGCCCGGGCCAGCCCCATGGCGAACAGCAGGTTGGTCGCCAGCAGGGGTTCCACCAGGGAGATCCGGCCCACGGACAGGGCGATCGCGCTCAGCACCTGGCCGCCGATCATGAACGCGATCCCGAGCAGCCACTTGCGCGACCGCATCAGCCGCAGCAGCAGCCGGTACGAGAGCATGTCCGAGGTCGGGGCCTGCTGGGCCGCGTGCTGCTGGAGCACGAAACCGAGGCCGAGAAGACAGGCCGCGCCCAGTCCGAGCAGGAAGACCGTCACCATGAGCCACCCAACGTCCAGTGCAGCCCGGACGCGTCCGGGATCCGCTCCTTCCTCGGCAGCGTAGCGCGGACCGATGAGAAGAGCCTGAGCACGGACGCACCCCCAGCGGCTCCGAACGGAGCCCTGCCCCAGCTCTTACCCGGCTCCGGAAGCATCCGGCGGAGAGCCGGCCGGGCGGCTCACAGCAGGGCGCGCAGCCCCGGGGCGAAGGCCAGCAGCAGCGGCGCGCCGAGCGCGACCAGGGCGGTAGCGGTCAGCCGCAGCCGGTGCCCCACGGGCAGCCGGGGCTCGCCAATGAGCAGCCGGTCCACCCGGCGCGGGACCTCGGCGAGCGGGGCCGGGCAGCTGGGGGAGTGGGCGGCGTTCAGCTCGACCAGCGCGATCGCGGTGGCCAGCCGACCGTGCCTGCGGGCCGCGGAATCGTCGGCGGCCAACTCGACCAGACGGCCTACCTGCGAGCGGAACAGCCCGAACACCCGTGCGCCGGGGAAGCCGGAGTTCAGCGCCTCGGCGCACTGCATCAGCCAGTGGTGCCGCGCCCGGACGTGGCCGCGCTCATGGGCCAGGGCGGCGGCCAGCTCCCGATCGCTCAACCGGGTGAGCGCGCCGGTGGTCACCACCAGCCGGGCATCCGGACCGGGCAGCGACCAGGCCCGGGGCTGCGCGTTCTCCAGGACCACCAGCCGCTCCCCGGAGACCGGCCGCAGCCCCAGCCCCGGCGGCAGCTCCGGCGCCCGCGCGGTCAGCTCCCGCTGTCGGCGGCGGCGCAGCGCCCGGGCGAAGCGCACCTCGGCGGTCAGCGCCCCGGCGGTGCGGACCCCGCCGCAGGCCAGCAGCAGCGTCCCGGCGACCGCCCAGGGCCGGGTGAACGGCAGCCGGTAGGCGGACTCCACGCCGTGCGGAGCGCCCAGGAACAGCAGTCGCCCGGCCTCGGGCCAGGCGACGGTTCCGGTGAGCAGCATCGCCAGGCCGCAACAGAGCAGGACCGCGGCGACCAGGCACTGCCAGGCCCACAGCGCCAGTACCGGCTCGCGTTCCACCCAGCGGGCCCGCGTCAGCAGCCGCGGCCCGGCCGTGGCCAGCAGCAGGCCGAGCACCAGCAGGGCCGGCAGGACGTTCACGGGCGCCTCCGTCGGCAGATCCGACCGCACGCGACACTGCGTACCGGCCCAACCTATGCGCGGGTGCGCCGGCTGTCAGCCGTTCCCCGGATCCGTGACGCACGCCACGGGTCCCCGGCACAAGGTCACATGATCAGCAGCATGGTGAACATCCCGATCCCGAGCACCGTCCGGCAGGCGTTCGGCAGCTCCGGGGCGCCGAGCAGCCGCCGGACGACCGAGCCGGGCGCCGCCGTACCGATCGCCGCCCCCGCCGCCCCTGCCCCCGCACCTGCCGCCGGGTTCGCGCCGCCGATCAGCCGGACCCCGCCGACCAGCGCGTACCCGCCGAAGAACAGCAGCAGCGCGCCGGTCAGCAGCGGGATCCCGGCCGCGTCCGCGCCGTCGGACATCCCCGCCATGCCGTGCCCGCCGGAGGCGGCGGCCACCGCCATGTAGACCATCGCCAGGTGTCCGACCGCGTGGTACAGGTGGTGCCCGCGGTGACCGGGCCGCAGCCCCTCGCCCAGCGACCAGACCGCCGCGGTGCCGAACAGCGCCGCCCAGAGCCACACCGGGACACCGCCGGACAACCCGTAGGGGAGCGCCATCGCCGCCATCCCCAGTCCCTTGACCGCCTCCGAGGCGTCCAGCCGCCGCTCCGCCCGGGCCGCCCCGGGCCGCAGCAACCGGGCCAGGCAGTAGAGCCCGGTCACGCCCGTCAGTCCGGCGAGTAACCAGTCCACCATCGCTGAGCCGTGCATCCGGGCCCCCCTCCAGGCCGCGCCCCGAGCGCTCTCCCCACGATGGCGGTCCGGGCCGCAGAACTACAGGGCGCAGCGGGGGGCGCACACCGGCAGCGCGCTCCCCGCGGCCCTCATCCTTGAGGAGGAAGCGGGGGTAACCCCGAGGCCCCATGTACTTCGAATGGAGTACGTGGCCCCTCGTCTGCCCCCTCCGGACTACGAACCGACAGGACGTTAATCATCCCCCGGTCTGTCTTCCCTGGCCGAAGCGCTGGTTAGGTTGGACCGGCCCGAGTCGTCCGGCGAATGACAGGCAGGCCCTGCGTCAGCGACAAAGCAACCGAAGCAGGGACGAAACATTCATGGGACGACTCCTTCGCCTCCCGATGCAGCGCCGCGCCGGAGCACAGCTCCCCACCCCGCCGCGTGCAGTGATCGTCTCCGCGAGCGTCGGCGCCGGGCACGACGCCGTCGCGCAGGAACTCGCGGAGCGCCTGGAAGAGGCCGGAGTCGTCGTCGACCGTCACGACTTCCTCGACGTGCTGCCGGGCCCGGCCGGACGGATCCTGGTCGGCTCCTACCACCGCATGCTGGAGCGGGCCCCGTGGAGCTGGAAGCTGCTCTACGGCAGCCTCGACAACCGCCGCGGCATGAGCATGCAGGCCAGCCTGTTCACCTTCCTGGCCGGACGCCGGATGAAGGCCCTGCTGCCGGACGACACCGCGATCGTGGTCTCCACCTACCCGCTGGCCAGCCAGGTGCTGGGGCGGCTGCGCCGCAGCGGCAAGGTCGAGCAGCGGGTGCACACGTACCTCACCGACTTCTCCGTGCACGCGCTGTGGACCTCCAGCGAGATCGACGCCCACCTCGCCATCCACCAGGTCCCGGCCGCCCAGGCGCGGGCCGCGGGCTGCGCGGGGGTGCAGGTCATCGCCCCGGTGGTGGACCGCCGCTTCACGCCGGTCACCCCGCGCCTGCGCCGTGCCGCGCGCGCCCGGCTCGGCCTGCCCCAGGACGCCAGGCTGGCGCTGCTGGTCGGCGGCTCCTGGGGCGCGGGCGAGATCGAGCGCACCGTCGGCGACATCGAGGCGGCCGACCCGGGGATCACCTGCGTCGTCGTCTGCGGCCGCAACGAGACGCTGCGCGAGCGCCTGCTCGCCGCCGGCGTCCGGCACGCCTACGGCTGGGTGGACGACATGCCGAGCCTGATGCACGCCTCCGACGTGCTGGTGCAGAACGCGGGCGGGATGACCGTGCTGGAGGCCGTGGCCGCCGGGCTGCCGGTGCTGACCTACCGCTCGATACCCGGTCACGGCCTGACCAACGCGGCGGCGCTGGACGAGGCCGGGGTCGCCCGCTGGGTACGCAACCAGGGCGAACTGGCCGAGGCGCTGGACCAGGCGGTCCGCTCCGGCGGCGCCGCGGACGACGCGCAGGTGGTGGCGCTGCCCGGGGTGGACGTCGTCGACCTGCTGCTGGACAGCGCCGACCTGGGCCACCTGACCACACGTGCCGCCCGGGCCCACGCCGAGCACACGGCGGTCGTCGAGCACCTCGCAGAGCAGGCCACAGCCCCCATGGAGTACGTCCGTTGAGTCGAGCACTGAAGACCGCAGCCGCTCTCGCCGGAGGGCTCGCGCTCGCGCACGCCGCTCCGGCGCTCACCTCGATCCAGCCGCTGGAGCCGCTGCGCACCAGGCTCTTCCCCGGCTACGGCGGCAAGGGCGACCCGGGCCATGTGGCGCTCACCTTCGACGACGGCCCGGACCCGCTGTCCACCCCGCGCTTCCTGAAGCTGCTGGAGAACCGCGGCCTGAAGGCGACGTTCTTCCTGCTCGGCTTCATGCTGGAGCGGGACCCCGGCCTCGGCCGGGAGATCGCCGCCGCCGGGCACGAGATCGCGGTGCACGGCTACCTGCACCGCCCGATGCTGGTGCGCACGCCCCGGCAGACCCGGGACGACCTGCACCGCGCGCACGACCTGATCGCCTCCGCGACCGGGGAGCGCCCGCGCTTCTACCGGCCCCCGTACGGCGTGGCCACCACCTCGGCGCTGACCACCGCGCGCTCGCTGGGGATGACCCCGGTGCTGTGGACCAGCTGGGGCGCGGACTGGCGCTCGGGCGCCACCGGCACCTCGGTCTACGACACCGTCACCGGCAACCTGGCCGGCGGCGGCACCATCCTGCTGCACGACTCCGACTGCACCTCGGCCCCGGCCTCCTGGACGGCGACGCTGAGCGCCCTGCCGCGGATCCTGGACCGCTGCGAGACCGAGGGCTGGAAGGTCGGCCCGCTCGCGGAGCACGGCCTCGCCACGGTCTGACCGCGCCACGTTCCGAACGCTCGGCGCACCGGAACGGCGGTGGCGCGGTCCGACCGGGCCGCGCCACCGCCGTTCCGTGTTCCGGTCGGCTCAGACCGCCACCGACTCCGCTTCCTCCTCGTCCTCCGCCACGGCCGCCGCCGCGTCGGCCGCGTGCCCGCGCCGCCGCTCGGCGATCCCCGCCACGCCGGTCACCAGCAGGCCGAGGACCAGCCAGAGCGCCAGCGTCAGCAGGTTGCGGCTGAGCCCGTGGTCGCCGAAGTAGACCAGGTCGCGGGAGCCCTCGACGAACCCGGCGCCGTTCCAGAAGGCGTGCAGCCCGCCGAAGAAGCCGTTCTGCATCTCCGGCCGGTAGATCCCGCCGGAACTGGTGAAGTTCAGCATCACGAACAGCGCCATCACCCCGAGCGTGGTCCACCGCTTGAGGAAGGTGTGCAGGCCGACGCCGACGTAGAGGATCCCGGCCGAGTACAGCCAGGCCATGCCCCAGATACCCCACAGCCCGTGGTCCACCAGGTGGAACAGCGGCCCGGCGAACAGCGCGCCGAGAAGGCTCACCACGAAGGACACGCCGACCACCAGCAGCGCCCGCAGTCGCATCGGCAGCGCCCCGCCCACCCCGCCGAGTACCGCGACCGAGGCGTAGGAGCCGATGCTCACCGCCACCAGCAGGAAGAACAGGCCCTGTCCGGTCGGGTCGCCGGGGGCGGTCGGCGCCACGTCGGTGACGGTCAGCGGCTGTCCCTGGGCGGCGGCCACCGGGGTGAACACCTTCTCGACCACGGTCGCGTCGGTGTCGGAACCGGCCGAGGCGACGATCAGCTGCGGCGCCCCACCCGGCAGGTAGGCCCCGGCGATGTCGCGGGACAACAGCGCGTCCACGGCCGCCTGCCGGTCCGGCACGGTCCGGACGTCGAGCGCCTGCCCGGCGTCCGCCCTGAGGGTGTCCGCGAAGGCGGTGGCCGAGGGGCCCGAGCCGACGACCGCCACCGGCAGATGGTGCGGCGCGGGCGCGGCGAAGGCGCCCAGGTAGGCGAGCCCCATGCCGAGGCACATGAGCAGCGGGGTGAGCAGGTGCGTGAGCACGTGGCGCAGCTCCGGACCGCGCAGTCCCGGCTCGGTCGTCACGGCTCGTTGCCCGGCGGACATCGGCGGACCTCCAGTTAGTTGGTGTTTACAACTTATTGCTCAAGTTGCACTATACAACTATCGTCCGCCGGATGCACGCCCTGGGGTCGCCTCGGGGTCAGAAAGTCGGACAATAGCCGCAAAGAACGCATGTTCGCCAACGCGCCCTTGAACGGGATAACCTTCTGTATATACGGTGCCTTAACGACAGTTCCTTCGGCCTAAGCAGGGTTGCTATGCAAAATCTCTCGTCCTCTCCTGTGCTGACGGGCGATCCAGCTGCTGAGATCGCCGCCGGTCCGGCCTGGCTCCGACTGAAGACCGCCGTTGAGGAACTGCGCCCGTTCCAGTCCAAGGACGGCTCGATCGACTTCGACGCCCAGGGCGCCGACGCCCGCGCGCGCGTCGACGCGCTGCTGGCCACGGTCACCGACGCGGTCCGCGAGCTGGCCCCGTCCTTCCCGCACGACGCGACCTACCTGGACGCCGTCGTCGCCGACCTCGCCCGCTGGGCCGACTCCGGCTACGCGGTACCGGACTTCCTGGACTCGCTGCTGGCCTTCCAGCCCGCCGGGCAGCGCCAGGACGGCCTCGGCCACCTCGTGGTCTTCCCGATGTACACCCAGAACGGCAACCCGGACCGCAACCTGGAGGCGGTCCTGCTCAACGTCGTCTGGCCGGAGTGGCTCGCGGAGCTGGAGCGCACCCGCTTCGACAACCCGATGTTCGTGCCGATCACCTTCACCGACTTCACCTCCGGCTACGACACCAACTCCGCCGTGCTGTTCCCGGAGACCGTCGCCGTCCGGCAGGCCCCCGAGCGCTTCACCTGGGGCGGCATCTTCTGCGACCGCGAGGCGGTGCGCTTCCGCGCGGTCAGCTCCGCCGCCGTGCGCACCCTCGGCCTGGAGATCCCCGCCGACGCCGCCCGGCTGCTGGAGGACCAGGAGCTCGCCCAGCAGACCTTCGTGCTGTGGGACCTGGTCCACGACCGCACCCACAGCCACGGCGACCTCCCGTTCGACCCGTTCATGATCAAGCAGCGCAGCCCGTTCTGGATGTACGGCCTGGAAGAGCTCCGCTGCGACCTCACCGCCTTCAAGGCCGCCGTCCAGCTGGAGGCCGAGGGCCACGAGCAGGGCCGCAACGTCCAGTACGCGATCCTGTTCGACCGCATGTTCCGGTTCCCGGTCAGCGGCGGACGCGTCCGCAACTACGACGGCCTCGGCGGCCAGCTGCTCTTCGCCTACCTGCACAAGCACGACGCGCTGCGCTGGACCGACAACCGGCTGCGGATCGACTGGGACCGCGTCGCCGCCGTCACCACCGACCTGTGCACCGAGATCGAGGCCCTCTACCGCGACGGCATCGACCGCCCCAAGACAGCCCACTGGCTCGCCGCGTACCAGCTGGTCTCCCGCTACCTCACCCCGCACCCCGCCTCGCGCTGGGCCAAGGGCGCGGACGCCCTGCCGTTCGCCGAGCACACCGAGAGCAAGCCGCTGAACAAGGCACTGTGCGACGCGGTGCTCCCGGACGAGTTCCCGCTCAGCATGTTCTTCGAGGCCCTGGCGAAGAAGCTCTCCGGAGTCATCGCCTCCACCTCGGGGATGACCGGCGCCACCGTGATCGAGGAGGCCGCATGACCCCCAGCGCGCAGACCGCCCGCCCGCTGGCGGGCCGCGTCGTCGCCGTCGCGGGCGCCACCGGCACCGCCGGACACGCCACCGTCCGCCGACTCGCCACCGCCGGCGCCACCGTCGCCTGCGCCGGCACCGACGCCCGCCGACTCGACCTGCTGCTGGACGCCACCCGCCGCGCGGTTCCCGGCGCCACCGTGGTCGGCCAGGTCCTGGACCTGCTCGACCCGCAGGCCGCCGGGGACTGGGCCGACCACATCGAGGCCGAGCACGGCAGCGTCGACGGCCTGATCCACCTGGTCGGCGGCTGGCGCGGCAGCAAGAAGTTCACCGACACCGACCTGTCCGACTGGGACTTCCTGCACGACCAGCTGGTCCGCACCCTCCAGCACACCAGCCTCGCCTTCCATGACGCGCTGCTGCGCAGCCCGGCCGGGCGCTTCGCGATCGTCTCCGCCACCGCGGCGGCCAGGCCCACCGCGGGCAACGCCGCCTACGCCGCCGCCAAGGCCGCCGCCGAGGCCTGGACGCTCGCGCTCGCCGACTCCTTCCGCGGCCTCGCCGCCGCCCGGGCCGACACCGACCCCGAGCTGTCCCAGCAGCACGCGGCGGCTGCCATCCTGGTTATCAAGGCCCTCGTCACCCCCGAGATGCGTGCGGCCAAGCCGAACGCCAAATTCGCCGGATACACGGACGTCGCGGACCTCGCCGAGACCGTCGCCGACCTGTGGAACCGCCCCGCAACCGAACTGAACGGACAGCACCTGTGGCTGACGCCCCGATGACCGCCGCCGCCGACACCCCCACCGGCACCGACGCCCGCCGCCGCCACGACACCACCGTCCGTGGCTTCGCCAGCGACAACTACGCGGGGGTCCACCCGGAGGTCCTCGCCGCGATCGCCCTCGCCAACGGCGGCCACCAGGTCGCCTACGGCGCGGACGACTACACCCTCCACCTCCAGGACGTCTTCCGCGCCCACTTCGGCGACCGGGCCGAGGCCTTCCCGGTCTTCAACGGCACGGGAGCCAACGTCGTCTCGCTGCAGGCGCTGCTGCCGCGCTGGGGCGCGGTCGTCGCCGCCGAGACCGCCCACATCAACGTGGACGAGTGCGGCGCGCCGGAGAAGATGGCGGGCATCAAGATCCTCACCGTGCCCACGCCCGACGGCAAACTCACCGCTGAGCTGATCGACCTCCAGGCCCGGGGCTGGGGCGACGAGCACCGGGCCCAGCCGCTCGCCGTCTCGATCACCCAGAGCACCGAACTCGGCACCTGCTACACCGCCGAGGAGGTCGCCGAGATCTGCGAGCACGCCCACGAACGCGGCATGCTCGTGCACATGGACGGCTCCCGCATCGCCAACGCCGCCGCTACCCTCGGCCTGCCGCTGCGCGCCTTCACCACGGACGCCGGGGTGGACATCCTCTCCTTCGGCGGGACCAAGAACGGCATGCTGCTCGGCGAGGCCGTGGTCGTGCTCAACCCCGACGCGGTCCACAACATCCTCTTCCTGCGGAAGATGTCTGCGCAGCTGGCCTCCAAGATGCGGTTCATCTCCGTGCAGTTCGAGGCACTGCTCACCGGGGACCTGTGGCTGCGCAACGCCGGCCACGCCAACGCCATGGCGCGTCGGCTGGAGTCCGCCGTCCGCGACATCGACGGCGTCGAGGTGGTCCGCCCGGTCCAGGCCAACGCGGTCTTCGCGCTGCTCCCGCGCGAGGTGAGCGAGCGCCTGCAGAAGAACTACCGGTTCTACTTCTGGAACGAGCTCACCGGGGAGGTCCGCTGGATGGTCTCCTTCGACACCTCCGAGAGCGACATCGACGCCTTCGCGGCGGCGATCGCCGAGGAGATGCACAAGCACTGAGGGCCGCGCAGCCCGGACCGACTCGACCGTGTCGGTCCGGGCGGGCGACCCGATTTCGTACTTCGGCTGATGACCCGCTAAGGTTTCACAGGTCGGAACGGGCAATGACCTGCGAAGACAGAGCAGTTACCACCCGGCAGCGGGGCAGAACCGGTCAAACGGTCTGATAAGCTGAATTACGAAGAACGAAGCGCCTGGAGAGACCGGTGAAAGGGTCTTGAAGGAAGCGTCCGTTCCTTGAGAACTCAACAGCGTGCCAAAAGTCAACGCCAGATATGTTGATACCCCGTCCGTTGATCGGACGAGGTTCCTTTGATGCACAAAACACTAGCGAGGACGCAGTGCACGGGATCGGCTATTCCGCCGGTTGCTGTGCCGCTCAACGCGAGTGTGATCGGGATATCCCGAGAACATTCACGGAGAGTTTGATCCTGGCTCAGGACGAACGCTGGCGGCGTGCTTAACACATGCAAGTCGAACGGTGAAGCCCTTCGGGGTGGATCAGTGGCGAACGGGTGAGTAACACGTGGGCAATCTGCCCCAGATTCTGGGACAACACCGGGAAACCGGTGCTAATACCGGATACGACGCATCTCCGCATGGGGTGTGCGTGGAAAGCTCCGGCGATCTGGGATGAGCCCGCGGCCTATCAGCTTGTTGGTGGGGTAATGGCCTACCAAGGCGACGACGGGTAGCCGGCCTGAGAGGGCGACCGGCCACACTGGGACTGAGACACGGCCCAGACTCCTACGGGAGGCAGCAGTGGGGAATATTGCACAATGGGCGAAAGCCTGATGCAGCGACGCCGCGTGAGGGATGACGGCCTTCGGGTTGTAAACCTCTTTCAGCAGGGAAGAAGCGCAAGTGACGGTACCTGCAGAAGAAGCACCGGCTAACTACGTGCCAGCAGCCGCGGTAATACGTAGGGTGCGAGCGTTGTCCGGAATTATTGGGCGTAAAGAGCTCGTAGGCGGCTTGTCGCGTCGGATGTGAAAGCCCGGGGCTTAACTCCGGGTCTGCATTCGATACGGGCAGGCTAGAGTGTGGTAGGGGAGATCGGAATTCCTGGTGTAGCGGTGAAATGCGCAGATATCAGGAGGAACACCGGTGGCGAAGGCGGATCTCTGGGCCATTACTGACGCTGAGGAGCGAAAGCGTGGGGAGCGAACAGGATTAGATACCCTGGTAGTCCACGCCGTAAACGTTGGGAACTAGGTGTGGGTCACATTCCACGTGGTCCGCGCCGCAGCTAACGCATTAAGTTCCCCGCCTGGGGAGTACGGCCGCAAGGCTAAAACTCAAAGGAATTGACGGGGGCCCGCACAAGCAGCGGAGCATGTGGCTTAATTCGACGCAACGCGAAGAACCTTACCAAGGCTTGACATATACCGGAAACGGCCAGAGATGGTCGCCCCCTTGTGGTCGGTATACAGGTGGTGCATGGTTGTCGTCAGCTCGTGTCGTGAGATGTTGGGTTAAGTCCCGCAACGAGCGCAACCCTCGTTCTGTGTTGCCAGCGGCCAGGACATTGTTTCTGGGCCGGGGACTCACAGGAGACTGCCGGGGTCAACTCGGAGGAAGGTGGGGACGACGTCAAATCATCATGCCCCTTATGTCTTGGGCTGCACACGTGCTACAATGGCCGGTACAATGAGCTGCGATACCGCGAGGTGGAGCGAATCTCAAAAAGCCGGTCTCAGTTCGGATTGGGGTCTGCAACTCGACCCCATGAAGTCGGAGTTGCTAGTAATCGCAGATCAGCATTGCTGCGGTGAATACGTTCCCGGGCCTTGTACACACCGCCCGTCACGTCACGAAAGTCGGTAACACCCGAAGCCGGTGGCCTAACCCGTAAGGGAAGGAGCTGTCGAAGGTGGGACCAGCGATTGGGACGAAGTCGTAACAAGGTAGCCGTACCGGAAGGTGCGGCTGGATCACCTCCTTTCTAAGGAGCACTTCTGCCGCTTCGGCGGCCAGAGGGCCATGACGTCAGCGAATGTCTGACGGTGGTTCGCTCATGGGTGGAACGTTGACTATTCGGCACGATCAGTTGGTCATGGTTAGTACTGCGCTTCGGCGCGTGGAACGCGGTGGTTGGTTGGTTGTGTCGGGCACGTTGTTGGGTCCTGAGGGCGCGGCCGTATGGCTGGTCTTCAGACGCCGACCCCAGTGAACTTCATGCCGTCTGGTGTGGGGGTGATGGGTGGTTGGTCGTTGCTTGAGAACTGCACAGTGGACGCGAGCATCTGTGGCCAAGTTTTTAAGGGCGCACGGTGGATGCCTTGGCACTAGGAACCGATGAAGGACGTGGGAGGCCGCGATAGGCCCCGGGGAGCTGTCAACCGAGCTTTGATCCGGGGGTGTCCGAATGGGGAAACCCGGCAGTCGTCATGGGCTGTCACCCGCTGCTGAACACATAGGCAGTGTGGAGGGAACGCGGGGAAGTGAAACATCTCAGTACCCGCAGGAAGAGAAAACAACCGTGATTCCGAGAGTAGTGGCGAGCGAAATCGGATGAGGCTAAACCGTTGTGGTGTGATACCCGGCAGGGGTTGCCACTTCGGGGTCGTGGGAAGATTCTTGATCAATCTGCCGGTTGGTCGGGGAGTCAGAAACCGTATGGGTAGTCGAAGGACATGCGAAAGGTCCGGCGTAGAGGGTAAGACCCCCGTAGACGAAACCTGTACGGCTCTCTTGAGTCTTTCCCAAGTAGCACGGAGCCCGAGAAATTCCGTGTGAATCTGGCGGGACCACCCGCTAAGCCTAAATATTCCCTAGTGACCGATAGCGGACAGTACCGTGAGGGAATGGTGAAAAGTACCGCGGGAGCGGAGTGAAATAGTACCTGAAACCGTGTGCCTACAAGCCGTGGGAGCGTCGCAGCGTGTGCTTGCACATGTTGTCGTGACTGCGTGCCTTTTGAAGAATGAGCCTGCGAGTTTGCGGTGTGTTGCGAGGTTAACCCGTGTGGGGTAGCCGTAGCGAAAGCGAGTCCGAATAGGGCGGTTGAGTAGCGCGCCCAAGACCCGAAGCGGAGTGATCTAGCCATGGGCAGGTTGAAGCGCGGGTAAGACCGTGTGGAGGACCGAACCCACCAGGGTTGAAAACCTGGGGGATGACCTGTGGTTAGGGGTGAAAGGCCAATCAAACTCCGTGATAGCTGGTTCTCCCCGAAATGCATTTAGGTGCAGCGTCGCGTGTTTCTTGCCGGAGGTAGAGCACTGGATAGGCGATGGGCCCCACCGGGTTACTGACCTTAGCCAAACTCCGAATGCCGGTAAGTGAGAGCGCGGCAGTGAGACTGTGGGGGATAAGCTCCATGGTCGAGAGGGAAACAGCCCAGAACACCGGCTAAGGCCCCTAAGCGTGTGCTAAGTGGGAAAGGATGTGGAGTCGCAGAGACAACCAGGAGGTTGGCTTAGAAGCAGCCACCCTTTAAAGAGTGCGTAATAGCTCACTGGTCAAGTGATTCCGCGCCGACAATGTAGCGGGGCTCAAGTACACCGCCGAAGCCGTGTCATTGCAGCTTAACTCCTAACGGGGGCTGTGATGGGTAGGGGAGCGTCGTGTGCCGGGTGAAGCGGCGGCGGAAGCCAGTCGTGGACGGTATACGAGTGAGAATGCAGGCATGAGTAGCGATACAAGAGTGGGAAACTCTTGCGCCGATTGACCAAGGGTTCCTGGGTCAAGCTGATCTGCCCAGGGTAAGTCGGGACCTAAGGCGAGGCCGACAGGCGTAGTCGATGGACAACGGGTTGATATTCCCGTACCCGCTTTGAAGCGCCAACGTCGAACCTCTGGATGCTAAGGCCGTGAAGCCGTCTCGGATCCTTCGGGTGAAGAGGAGTGGTGGAGCCGCTGATCCAACAGGGTAGTAGGTGAGCGATGGGGTGACGCAGGAAGGTAGTCCAGCCCGGGCGGTGGTTGTCCCGGGGTAAGGGTGTAGGACGTGAGGTAGGCAAATCCGCCTCACATATAGTCTGAGACCTGATGCCGAGCCGATTGTGGTGAAGTGGATGATCCTATGCTGTCGAGAAAAGCCTCTAGCGAGTTTCATGGCGGCCCGTACCCCAAACCGACTCAGGTGGTCAGGTAGAGAATACCGAGGCGTTCGGGTGAACTATGGTTAAGGAACTCGGCAAAATGCCCCCGTAACTTCGGGAGAAGGGGGGCCGGTTGTGGTGATGGGACTTGCTCCTTGAGCTGTGGCCGGCCGCAGAGACCAGCGAGAAGCGACTGTTTACTAAAAACACAGGTCCGTGCGAAGCCGTAAGGCGATGTATACGGACTGACGCCTGCCCGGTGCTGGAACGTTAAGGGGACCGGTTAGCTTGGTTTCGACCAGGCGAAGCTGAGAACTTAAGCGCCAGTAAACGGCGGTGGTAACTATAACCATCCTAAGGTAGCGAAATTCCTTGTCGGGTAAGTTCCGACCTGCACGAATGGCGTAACGACTTCTCGACTGTCTCAACCATAGGCCCGGTGAAATTGCATTACGAGTAAAGATGCTCGTTTCGCGCAGCAGGACGGAAAGACCCCGGGACCTTTACTATAGCTTGATATTGGTGTTCGGTTCGGCTTGTGTAGGATAGGTGGGAGACTTTGAAGCGGCCACGCCAGTGGTTGTGGAGTCGTCGTTGAAATACCACTCTGGTCGTGCTGGATGTCTAACCTGGGTCCGTGATCCGGATCAGGGACAGTGTCTGGTGGGTAGTTTAACTGGGGCGGTTGCCTCCTAAAATGTAACGGAGGCGCCCAAAGGTTCCCTCAGCCTGGTTGGCAATCAGGTGTTGAGTGTAAGTGCACAAGGGAGCTTGACTGTGAGACCGACGGGTCGAGCAGGTGCGAAAGCAGGGACTAGTGATCCGGCGGTGGCTTGTGGAAGCGCCGTCGCTCAACGGATAAAAGGTACCCCGGGGATAACAGGCTGATCTTCCCCAAGAGTCCATATCGACGGGATGGTTTGGCACCTCGATGTCGGCTCGTCGCATCCTGGGGCTGGAGTAGGTCCCAAGGGTTGGGCTGTTCGCCCATTAAAGCGGTACGCGAGCTGGGTTTAGAACGTCGTGAGACAGTTCGGTCCCTATCCGCTGCGCGCGTAGGAGTCTTGAGAAGGGCTGTCCCTAGTACGAGAGGACCGGGACGGACGAACCTCTGGTGTGCCAGTTGTCCTGCCAAGGGCATGGCTGGTTGGCTACGTTCGGGAGGGATAACCGCTGAAAGCATCTAAGCGGGAAGCCTGCTTCGAGATGAGGGCTCCCACCACCTTGAGTGGTTAAGGCTCCCAGTAGACGACTGGGTTGATAGGCCGGATGTGGAAGCCCTGTGAGGGGTGGAGCTGACCGGTACTAATAGGCCGAGGGCTTGTCCATAGTTGCTACGCGTCCACTGTGTTGTTCTGAAGGAACGACCCCTACTCCGTGAGGAGTGGTGTGCGGTCAACTTCATAGTGTTTCGGTGGTCATAGCGTGAGGGAAACGCCCGGTTACATCCCGAACCCGGAAGCTAAGCCTCATAGCGCCGATGGTACTGCAGGGGGGACCCTGTGGGAGAGTAGGACGCCGCCGAACAACCTTTACTGTAGGCCCCCTGACATCACGTCAGGGGGCCTACAGTCATATGTGGACGACATTCGAAAGGAAGAGCATGAACAACGCCAGCGGCTTCCAGGACATCCCGCCGACCACTCTCGCCGATGTCCTCGGGCGCGAGCAGGTCATGGACATCGGTATCCGCCCGCTGTGGCCGTCGGCCGAGCGGGTCGCCGGTCCGGCGTTCACCGTGCGCTGCCCGCCGGGTGACAACCTCATGCTGCACGCCGCCATCTACCGGGCCGAGCCCGGCTCGGTCATCGTGGTGCAGGCGGGGGACGTGGACTACGCCGTCGCCGGCGGGAACGTCTGCGCTGTGGCCCAGCGGCGCGGGATCGCGGCGTTCGTGGTGGACGGCGTGATCCGCGACCTCGCCGAGGTGCGCGCGATGGGCTTCCCGGTGTTCGCCCGGGGTGTCATCCCGATCCCGGGGGTCAAGGCCGCGGTGCGGCCGCTCAACGGCCTGGTGCGCTGCGGCGGGGTGAACGTGAGCGCCGGGGACATCGTGGTGGCCGACGAGGAGGGCATCGTGGTCACCCCGGCGGCTCGGCGGGAGCAGGTGCTGCTCGACGCCCGGACGCGGCTGGCCAAGGAGGCCGAGGAGTCCCTGGACGACTGGGAGCGGGCGCACCGGGCCAAGGTTGACGGCATCCTCAGCCAGAACGGCTTCGAGGGCTGAGTCACGCAGCTGGACGAACTCCCCTGCCGCGGAACCGACCGGACGGTCCGTCGGGGCGTGTCAGTGGGATGGTGCAGGATGTGATCATCCACCGGCCGCCCGGCCGCCCAGAGGAGGACGCACAGAGGAGGACCTTGTGGCTCCCGAGCCCCCTGACGGTCTGGACCGGCCCGGTCTGGAGCACCCCCCGAGCCTGCGGGAGCAGGTTACCCAGGCCCTGCGAGCCGCCCTGGTCACCGGCGAGCTCAGCCCCGGCGTGGTGTACTCCGCGCCGCTGCTGGCCGCGGAGTTCGGGGTGTCCGCGACGCCGGTGCGCGAGGCGATGCTCGACCTGGTCAAGGAGGGCCTGGTCGAGACGGTGCGTAACAAGGGATTTCGGATCCTCGGGATCACCGAACAGGATCTGGACGACGTCACCGAGGTCCGGGCGCTGATCGAGATCCCGGCGACGGTCGAGGTCGCCCGCCGTGCCGGGGCCGAGGAGTTGGAGGCGCTGCGGGAGCTGGCGCGCGAGGTGGTCGACGCGGCCCGGGACGGTGACCTGAGCGAGTTCGCCGAGGCCGACCGCCGCTTCCACCTCGGCTTGCTGGCGCTCACCGGCAACCCGAGGCTGGTGGACACCGTCGGCGAACTGCGCAAGCGCTCGCGGCTGTTCGGGCTGTCGGCGCTGTCCGAGCGCGGGCTGCTGCTGGCCTCGGCGCAGGAGCACGAGCAACTGCTGGAACTGATGCTGGCCCGGGATCTGGAAGGCACCTGCCGCCTGCTGCGGTCGCACCTCGGCCACATCCGTTCGGCCTGGGCGGCCCGCTCGCCCGAGGACTGCCCCCCGGAGGACTGTCCGGAGCAGGGGCCGGGCCGCTGAGCCAGGGCCCGCCCCGGCGCGTACCGGCAGGAGACGAAAACAGTGGGTGCCCCACCGGAGATCCGATGGGGCACCCACGTGATGTGACGTTTCTGCGTAGTCGAACTACGGCGAACCGATGACTCAGACCGCGTCGTCGTCGCGCACCGCGCGGCGCGCGTCCGCGTCCAGGACGCCCCAGTTGATCAGCTGGTCGATCAGCAGGGAGGCGGGCTGGTCGTAGATCACGGCCAGGGTGCGCAGGTCGTCCTGGCGGATCGACAGCACCTTGCCGTTGTAGTCGCCGCGCTGGCTCTGGATGGTCGCCGCGTAGCGCTGTAGCGGACCGGCCTTCTCGGAGGGCACCTGCGAGAGCCGCTCCAGGTCGAGCACCAGTCGCGGCGGCGGCTCGGCCGCCCCGCCCGGGGTGCTGCCGGGCAGCAGTTCCTGCACGGGGACGCCGTAGAAGTCGGCCAGTTCGGCCAGACGCTGCACGGTCACGGCGCGGTCGCCGCGCTCGTAGGAGCCGACCACGACAGCCTTCCAGCGGCCCTGGGATTTCTCCTCGACGCCGTGCAGGGAGAGCCCCTGCTGGGTGCGGATCGCACGCAGCTTGCCACCAAGCTGCTTCGCGTAGTCGCTGGACAAATGGTCTCCCCGGACGTAAATCGGATGGCGCGGTGATATGCCCGCGACGGTGTGTCCCGATGACACCACTGGCAGAGGTGTACAAGGCTCCGTCGCCTGGCCGTAACTCACTGTGAGGTTACGCAGAGTGATATGAGTTCGTCAAGCCGAATGGGGCAGTCGTGCGAACGACCACCCCAAGATCGCCCTGGTAAGCTGGACGACGGCCTGCGCCGACCTCGGCGCGGCCATCCACCAGGCATCCTTTAAGGCCCGTCCCGTGAGGCGGGGAAGGAGGTCGGCTTCGGCATGACCACACACAACGTACGTAACAGCGGTGCCGCGGGCAACGGCCCGCAGAAGCAGCGCCAGGTGCTCGACGAGGGTGACATCGCCCGCTCGTTGACCCGCATCGCCCACGAGATCGTGGAGCGCGCCAAGGGAGCCGAGGACGTCGTCCTGCTCGGCATCCCCACCCGGGGCATCCTGCTCGCCCGCCGGCTGCACGCCAGGCTCGCCGAGATCACCGGCCAGAGCATCCCCTGCGGAACGCTCGACATCACCATGTACCGGGACGACCTGCGGCTGAAGCCCGCCCGGGCGCTGGAGCACACCGAGATCCCGCCGGGCGGCCTGGACGGCAAGCTGGTCGTGCTGGTCGACGACGTGCTGTTCTCCGGCCGCACCATCCGCGCCGCCCTGGACGCCCTCGGCGACCTCGGCCGCCCGCGCGCCGTGCAGCTCGCGGTGCTGGTCGACCGTGGCCACCGGGAGCTGCCGATCCGCGCCGACTACGTCGGCAAGAACCTCCCCACCTCGCTGCGCGAGGCGGTCAAGGTGAAGCTGGTCGAGACGGACGGGCTGGACGCGGTCCTGCTGGGCGACCGCGAGGACGACAACGGCCGGGAGCCCCAGCGGCAGACCGGTGACAGTGACAAGAACCCCGGGAGCGCCAAGTGAAGCGACACCTCACCAGCACCGCCGACCTCACCCGGGACGACGCGCTGCTGATCCTGGACACCGCCGAGGAGATGGCCCAGGTCTCCACCCGGGCGGTGAAGAAGCTGCCGACGCTGCGCGGCCGGACCGTGGTCAACCTCTTCTTCGAGGACTCGACCCGCACCCGCACCTCCTTCGAGGTGGCCGAGAAGCGGCTGTCGGCGGACGTCATCAACTTCTCCGCCAAGGGCTCCTCGGTCTCCAAGGGCGAGTCGCTGAAGGACACCGCGCTGACGCTGCAGGCCATGGGCGCCGACGCGGTCGTGATCCGGCACGGCGCCTCCGGCGCGCCCGCGCGGCTGGCCCAGTCCGACTGGCTGCACGGCAGCGTGGTCAACGCCGGGGACGGCACCCACGAGCACCCCACCCAGGCGCTGCTGGACGCCTTCACCATGCGCCGCCACTTCAGCCCCGGCGGCAGCCGGGGCCGGGACCTGGAGGGGCGCCGGATCACCATCGTCGGCGACGTGCTGCACAGCCGGGTCGCCCGCTCCAACGTCCGGCTGCTGCACACCCTCGGCGCGCAGGTCACGCTGGTGGCCCCGCCGACGCTGATGCCCTTCGGCGTCGACAGCTGGCCCTGCGAGACCTCCTACGACCTGGACGCCGCGCTGCCCAAGAGCGACGCGGTGATGATGCTGCGGGTGCAGCGCGAGCGGATGAACGCCGCCTTCTTCCCCACCCAGCGCGAGTACTCCCGCCGCTACGGGCTGGACGCCGCCCGGGCCGCGATACTGCCCGAGCACGCCATCGTGATGCACCCGGGCCCGATGGTGCGCGGCATGGAGATCTCCTCGGAGATCGCCGACTCGGCCCGCTCCACCATCGTCGAGCAGGTCGCCAACGGGGTGAGCGTCCGGATGGCCGTCCTGTACCTGCTGCTGGGCGGATCCGAGCCGGCGCTCAGCCCGGTGGCCTCCACCACCACGACCACCACGCCCGCAGGCACCACCGAGGAGCACGCCAAGTGACCAGCTACCTGATCAAGAACGCGCGCGTCCTCGGCGGGGAGCCGCAGGACCTGCGGCTGAAGGACGGCCTGATCGCCGAGATCGGCACCGGGCTGCCGACCGCGCAGGGCGAGACCGTGATCGACGCCGAGGGCCTGATCGCCCTGCCCGGCCTGGTCGACCTGCACACCCACCTGCGTGAGCCCGGCCGCGAGGACGCCGAGACCGTGCTCACCGGCACCCGCGCGGCGGCCAAGGGCGGCTTCACTGCGGTCCACGCCATGGCCAACACCTTCCCGGTCGCCGACACCGCCGGGGTGGTCGAG
The DNA here is from genome assembly GCF_014084105.1 of Streptacidiphilus sp. P02-A3a. Taxonomy (GTDB): domain Bacteria; phylum Actinomycetota; class Actinomycetes; order Streptomycetales; family Streptomycetaceae; genus Streptacidiphilus. Next base: position 2,547,055 of record NZ_CP048289.1, read on the forward strand.
CAGGTCTGGCGGCTCGGCCGCGAGTCCGGCTACTGCGACGTGCAGCCGGTCGGCGCGGTCACCGTCGGCCTCGGCGGCAAGCAGCTGGCCGAGCTCGGCGCGATGGCCGACTCCGCCGCCTCCGTCCGGGTCTTCTCCGACGACGGCAAGTGCGTGGACGACGCCGTGATCATGCGCCGGGCGCTGGAGTACGTGAAGGCCTTCGGCGGCGTCATCGCCCAGCACGCGCAGGAGCCCCGGCTGACCGAGGGCGCGCAGATGAACGAGGGCACGGTCTCCGGCGAGCTCGGCCTGGCCGGCTGGCCCGCGGTGGCCGAGGAGTCGATCATCGCCCGGGACGTGCTGCTGGCCGCCCACGTCGGCTCCCGGCTGCACGTCTGCCACCTGTCCACGGCCGGTTCGGTGGAGATCATCCGCTGGGCCAAGTCCAAGGGCTGGGACGTCACCGCCGAGGTCACCCCGCACCACCTGCTGCTCACCGACGAGCTGGTCCGCTCCTACGACCCGGTCTACAAGGTGAACCCGCCGCTGCGCACCGAGGCTGACGTGCTGGCCCTGCGCGAGGCGCTGGCCGACGGCACCATCGACGCGGTCGCCACCGACCACGCGCCGCACCCGTCCGAGGACAAGGACTGCGAGTGGACCGCCGCCGCCATGGGCATGGTCGGCCTGGAGACCGCGCTGTCCGTGGTCCAGCGGACCATGGTCGACACCGGCCTGATGACCTGGGCGGACGTCGCCGAGCGGATGTCGTACCGCCCGGCCGCGATCGGCGGCCTGGCCGGGCACGGCCGCCCCGTCTCGGTGGACGAGCCCGCCAACCTCGTCCTGGTCGACCCCGCGTACCGTGGAACGGTGAATCCCGACGCCTTCGCCACCCGTAGCCGCAACACCCCCTACCTCGGCCTTGAGCTGCCCGGACGCGTGGTCGCCACGTTCCTGCGCGGTCGGCCCACGGTGCTGGACGGTGAGCTCGTATGAGCGCCGCGAGCACCGTGTCCGGCAGCCCGCTGGCGCAGGCGCCGCACTCGGCGCCGGTCCACGACGTCAGCGGCTACCTCGGCTGGACGGTCGGCCTGGTCATCGTCGTCGGGCTGGTGTACTGGCTGATGCGGCAGGGCTGGCAGTGGCGCCGGACGATGCAGTCCGGCCTGCCGGAGCTGCCGGTCGCGCCGGGGAACCGGACCGAGAGCATCCTCGAACTGGAGGGCCGCTACCTCGGCAGCACCACCGCCGGGAACTGGCTGGACCGGATCGTGGCGCACCACCTCGGCGACCGCAGCCTGGTCGAGCTGACGCTCAGCGCGGAGGGCCTGACCGTGGTCCGCCCGGCCTCGGCGGACTTCTTCGTCCCCGTCGCCGCGCTCCGGGGCGCGCGCACCGACCAGCGCCTCGCCGGGAAGGTCGTCCCCGCGGGCGGCCTGCTGGTGGTCACCTGGGAACACAGCGGCACCCTGCTGGACAGCGGGTTCCGGGCCGACCACCCGGCCGACCACGAGAACTGGGTCACCGCGGTCGAGGTCCTGATGCGGGCCCACGCCAAGGTGGCCGCGCGGGACGCCGCCGAGCGCGGCACTGTTGAAGAAGACGTGAACGACACCTATGAGACCAGCGGCGCCGCGGCGATAAGCGGCGTCGAGGGCCAGAGCAACAAGGAAGGCGCATGATGACCGCACCGGCAACCACCCCGACGGCCAAGCGCCGGGAGCGAGTCCCGGCGGTCTACGTCCTGGAAGACGGCCGGGTCTTCCGCGGCCAGGCGTACGGCGCGATCGGTGAGACCTTCGGCGAGGCCGTCTTCAACACCGGCATGACCGGCTACCAGGAGACCCTGACCGACCCCTCGTACCACCGCCAGGTGGTGGCGATGACCGCGCCGCAGATCGGCAACACCGGCGTCAACGACGAGGACCGCGAGTCGGCCCGGATCTGGGTCGCCGGGTACGTGGTGCGCGACCCCTCCCGGGTCGCCTCCAACTGGCGCTCGCAGCGCTCGCTCGACGAGGAGCTGGAGCAGCAGGGCATCGTCGGCATCAGCGGCGTGGACACCCGGGCGCTGACCCGGCACCTGCGCGAACGCGGCGCGATGCGCTGCGGGATCTTCTCCGGCCCGGCGGTCGCGGACGACGCGACGCTGCTGGAGCGGGTCCGCCGGGCCCCGGAGATGGCCGGCGCCGACCTGTGCGGCGAGGTCGCCACCGACGAGGCCTACGTCGTCCCGGCGATCGGTACCAAGCGGTTCACCGTGGCCGCGCTGGACCTCGGGATCAAGGGGATGACCCCGCACCGGATGGCCGAGCGCGGCATCGAGGTGCACGTCCTGCCGGCGAACTCCACCGCCGAGGACGTCTACGCGGTCGACCCGGACGGCGTGTTCTTCTCGAACGGCCCCGGCGACCCGGCCACCGCCGAGGGACAGGTCGCGGTGCTGCGCGAGGTGCTGGCCCGGAAGACCCCGTTCTTCGGGATCTGCTTCGGCAACCAGTTGCTCGGCCGCGCCCTGGGCTTCGGCACCTACAAGCTCAAGTACGGCCACCGCGGCATCAACCAGCCGGTGCAGGACCGCACCACCGGCAAGGTCGAGGTCACCGCGCACAACCACGGCTTCGCCGTGGACGCGCCCCTCGACGGCGAGTCGCAGACCCCCTACGGCCGGGTCACGGTCTCCCACGTCTGCCTGAACGACGACGTGGTCGAGGGCCTCCAGTGCCTCGACCAGCCCGCCTTCAGCGTCCAGTACCACCCGGAGGCGGCGGCCGGTCCGCACGACGCCGCCTACCTCTTCGATCGCTTCGTAACCCTGATGGAGGGCCAGCGTGCCTAAGCGCACTGACATCCAGTCCGTTCTCGTCATCGGTTCCGGTCCGATCGTCATCGGCCAGGCGGCCGAGTTCGACTACTCGGGCACCCAGGCCTGCCGGGTGCTCAAGGCCGAGGGCTTGCGGGTGATCCTGGTCAACTCGAACCCGGCCACGATCATGACCGACCCGGAGATCGCCGACGCCACCTACGTCGAGCCGATCACCCCGGAGTTCGTCGAGAAGATCATCGCCAAGGAGCGCCCCGACGTCCTGCTGCCCACCCTGGGCGGGCAGACCGCGCTGAACACCGCGATCTCGCTGCACGCCGACGGCACCCTGGCGAAGTACGACGTCGAGCTGATCGGCGCCAACGTCGATGCCATCAACAAGGGCGAGGACCGGCAGCTGTTCAAGGGCGTGGTCGAGGCGGTCAAGGCCAAGATCGGCTACGGCGAGTCCGCCCGCTCGGTGATCTGCCACACCATGGACGAGGTCATCGCCGGGGTGGACACCCTCGGCGGCTACCCGGTCGTGGTCCGCCCCTCCTTCACCATGGGCGGCGCCGGTTCCGGCTTCGCCCACGGTGAGGAGGACCTGCGCCGGATCGCCGGTCAGGGGCTGACCCTGTCGCCGACCACCGAGGTCCTCCTGGAGGAGTCCATCCTCGGCTGGAAGGAGTACGAGCTGGAGCTGATGCGCGACCGCAACGACAACGTCGTGGTCGTCTGCTCCATCGAGAACTTCGACCCGATGGGCGTGCACACCGGCGACTCGATCACCGTCGCCCCGTCGATGACGCTGACCGACCGCGAGTACCAGCGGCTGCGTGACATCGGCATCGCGATCATCCGCGAGGTCGGCGTGGACACCGGCGGCTGCAACATCCAGTTCGCGGTGAACCCCGAGGACGGCCGGATCATCGTCATCGAGATGAACCCCCGGGTCTCCCGCTCCTCGGCGCTGGCGTCCAAGGCCACCGGCTTCCCGATCGCGAAGATCGCGGCCAAGCTCGCCGTCGGCTACACCCTGGACGAGATCCCCAACGACATCACCGAGAAGACCCCGGCGTCGTTCGAGCCGACCCTCGACTACGTCGTGGTCAAGGTCCCGCGCTTCGCCTTCGAGAAGTTCCCCTCCGCCGACGCCACCCTCACCACCACCATGAAGTCGGTGGGCGAGGCCATGGCCCTGGGCCGGAACTTCCCCGAGGCGCTGAACAAGGCACTGCGCTCGCTGGAGAAGAAGGGCTCGCAGTTCTTCTTCGGCAAGCAGGGCACCGGCGAGCTCGGCGAGAAGGCGGAGCTGCTGGCCAAGGCCGCGATCCCGACCGACGGCCGGATCAACACGGTGATGGACGCGATCCGCGCCGGGGCCACCGCCGAGGAGGTCTTCGAGGCCACCCGGATCGACCCCTGGTTCGTGGACCAGCTGTTCCTGATCCACGAGATCGCCGAGGAGCTGGCCGAGGCCGAGCTGCTCGACCCGGAGCTGCTGCGGCACGCCAAGCGGCACGGCTTCTCGGACCAGCAGATCGGCGAGATCCGCGGCCTGTCGGCCGACGTGGTCCGCGAGGTCCGGCACGCGCTGGGCATCCGCCCGGTGTTCAAGACGGTCGACACCTGCGCCGCCGAGTTCGCCGCGAAGACCCCGTACTTCTACTCGTCCTACGACGAGGAGAGCGAGGTCGCGTCGCGCACCAAGCCCGCCGTGCTGATCCTGGGCTCCGGGCCGAACCGCATCGGCCAGGGCATCGAGTTCGACTACTCCTGTGTGCACGCCTCCTTCGCGCTGCACGACGCCGGGTACGAGACGGTGATGGTCAACTGCAACCCGGAGACCGTCTCCACCGACTACGACACCTCCGACCGGCTCTACTTCGAGCCGCTGACGCTGGAGGACGTGCTGGAGGTCGTCCACGCGGAGACCCTGGCCGGTCCGGTCGCGGGCGTCGTGGTGCAGCTCGGCGGGCAGACCCCGCTGGGCCTGGCGCAGGCGCTCAAGGACAACGGTGTGCCGATCGTCGGCACCCAGCCCGAGGCCATCGACCTGGCCGAGGAGCGCGGCGCCTTCGGCCGGGTGCTGCACGAGGCCGGGCTGCCCGCGCCCAAGCACGGCACCGCCTTCTCCTTCGAGGAGGCCAAGGCCATCGCCGACGAGATCGGCTACCCGGTGCTCGCCCGCCCGTCGTACGTGCTGGGCGGACGCGGCATGGAGATCGTCTACGACGAGCCCTCGCTGGCCGACTACCTGAAGCGCCACGCCGGGCTGATCTCCGAGCACCCGGTGCTGATCGACCGGTTCCTCGACGACGCCATCGAGATCGACGTGGACGCCCTCTACGACGGCACCGAGCTCTACCTCGGCGGCGTCATGGAGCACATCGAGGAGGCCGGGATCCACTCCGGCGACTCCGCCTGCGCGCTGCCGCCGATCACCCTCGGCGGCTACGACATCAAGCGGCTGCGGGCCTCCACCGAGGCCATCGCCAAGGGCGTCGGGGTGCGCGGACTGATCAACATCCAGTTCGCCATGGCCGGGGACATCCTCTACGTGCTGGAGGCCAACCCGCGCGCCTCGCGGACCGTCCCGTTCACCTCCAAGGCCACCGCCGTGCCGCTGGCCAAGGCGGCGGCCCGGATCTCGCTCGGCACCAGCATCGCCGAGCTGCGGGCCGAGGGCATGCTCCCGGCCGAGGGCGACGGCGGCACGCTGCCGATCGGCTCGCCGATCGCGGTCAAGGAGGCGGTGATGCCCTGGAGCCGCTTCCGCGACATCCACGGCCGCGGCGTCGACACCGTGCTCGGCCCGGAGATGCGCTCCACCGGCGAGGTCATGGGCTTCGACGTCAACTTCGGCACCGCCTACGCCAAGTCCCAGGCCGGGGCCTACGGCGCGCTCCCGGTCAAGGGCCGGGTGTTCGTCTCGGTGGCCAACCGCGACAAGCGCAACCTGGTCTTCCCGACCCGCGCCCTGGTCAGCCTCGGCTTCGAGGTGCTGGCCACCTCCGGCACCGCCGAGGTGCTGCGCCGCAACGGCATCGACGCCACGGTGGTGCGCAAGCACAGCGACGGCCCCGGCGCCGACGGCGAGCGGACCGTGGTCCAGCTGATCCACGACGGAGAGGTGGACCTGATCATCAACACCCCCTACGGCACCGGCAGCCGACTGGACGGGTACGAGATCCGCACCGCCGCGGTGGCCCGCTCGGTGCCGTGCCTGACCACCGTCCAGGCCATGGGCGCGGCGGTGCAGGGCATCGACGCGCTGATCCGCGGCGACGTCGGCGTGCGCTCGCTGCAGGAGCACGCGGCGCTGCTCAACGCCTCGCGCTGAGCACCGGTCCGGGGGCCGCGGCCCCCGGACCGGCCCGCGCGGGAACACCACCGTCACGCTGGAAGGCGAACCACCCTTGTACCGCATGCTGTTCAACCTCGTCTTCCGGCGGATGGACCCGGAGAAGGCGCACCACCTGGCCTTCTTCTGGATCCGGCTGGCCGCCGCCGTGCCCGGGCTGCGCACCCTGGTGGCGGCGGTGCTGGCCCCGAGGGACCCGGCGCTGCGGACCCGGGCCCTGGGCCTGGACCTGCCCGGACCCTTCGGGCTCGCGGCCGGCTTCGACAAGAACGCCGTCGGCATCGACGGCCTGGCCATGCTCGGCTTCGACTACGTCGAGATCGGCACCGTCACCGCCGAGCCGCAGCCCGGCAACCCGGCCCCCCGGCTGTTCCGGCTGATCGAGGACCGGGCGCTGATCAACCGGATGGGCTTCAACAACGAGGGCTCGGCCGCCGTCGCCGCCCGGCTGGCCGCCCGCCGGGACCGGCGGACCGTGGTCGGCGTCAACATCGGCAAGACCAAGGTCGTCCCCGAGGCCGAGGCGGTCGCCGACTACATCGCCAGTACCGAGCGGCTGGCCCGGCACGCCGACTACTTCGTGGTCAACGTCAGCTCGCCGAACACCCCCGGGCTGCGCAACCTGCAGGCCGTGGACCAGCTCCGGCCGCTGCTCAGCGCCGTCCGCCGGACCCTGGACCAGGCCAGCCCGCAGCGGCACGTGCCGCTGCTGGTGAAGATCGCGCCGGACCTGGCGGACGCGGACATCGACCAGGTCGCCGACCTGGCGCTGGAGCTGAGCCTGGACGGCATCATCGCCACCAACACCACCATCGGCCGCGACGGCCTGCGCACCGACCCGGCGAAGGTCGCCGCGGCCGGGGCGGGCGGCCTCTCCGGGGCGCCGCTGAAGGCCCGCGCGCTGGAGGTGCTGGGGCGGATCCACAGCCGTACCGGCGACCGGCTCACCCTGGTCTCGGTCGGCGGCATCGAGACCGCGGACGACGTCTGGCAGCGGATCCTGGCCGGGGCGACCCTGGTCCAGGGCTACAGCGCGTTCATCTACGAGGGACCGTTCTGGTGCCGCCGACTGCACAAGGGGCTGGCGGCCCGGCTGCGGGCGAGCGGTCATGGCACCCTGGGCGAAGCAGTCGGCGCGTCCACGAGAGGGTGATCGCATGGCGCATCCCGTCCAGATCCGGGCGGAGCTCCTGGAACTGACGCCGGTGGGGGCCTACCACCGGGTGGTGCTGCGGGCCCCCGGGGTGGCCGAGCGGGTCCGGCCCGGGCACTTCGCGGCGCTGGCCGTGGGGGGCCCGGACTCGGCGATGCTGCTGCGCCGTGCCTTCACCATCCACCGGGCCGACCCGGCGGCGGAGACCGTGTCGCTGATCGTCGCCGCCGGCGGGCGCGGCACCCGGGAACTGCTGCGGCACCGCCCGGGGGACCTGCTGGACCTGATCGCGCCGCTGGGCACCGCCTTCCCGCTGCCCGCCGGGCCGCTGACGGCGCTGCTGGTGGCCGAGGGCTACAGCAGCGCGCCGCTGTTCGCGCTCGCCGACCGGATCAAGGAGGCGGGCGGCTCGGTCGGCTTCATCCTCGGCGCGGCCACCGCCGACCGGCTCTACGGCGTGGAGCAGGCGCAGGCGCTCACCCCGGACGTCCTGGTCACCACCGACGACGGCTCCAGCGGGATAAAGGGCCAGGTCACGCTGCCGCTGGCGGAGGCACTGAAGGCGATCGGGGCGGAGGCCGCCTACTCCTGCGGACCGACCGGGCTGCTCGCGGCGGTGACCGGGATCGCCGAGGCCGAGGGGGTGCGCAGCTTCTGCGCGGTCGAGGAGGCCATGGCCTGCGGCGTGGGCATCTGTATGGCCTGCGTGCTGCCGGTGGTGGGCGAGGACGGGATAAGCCGCTTCGTGCGCTCCTGTGTCGAGGGCCCCTGCTTCGACGGCGGCCGGGTCCGCTGGTCCGACATCGGGACCGTCCCGGCGGATCTGCACGGCGCGGCAGCGATGGGGGCGCTCTAGATGGACGGCACACGTCCGGTGGACCCCACGGTGGCCGGGATCGCACTCACGCCGGTGGACCTGACCGCGCCCTTCGGCGGTGGGACCCTGCCCAACCCGGTCACCACGGCCTCCGGCTGCGCCGGGTACGGCCGGGAGATCGCCCGGTTCCAGCCGCTGGCGGAGCTGGGTTCGGTGACCACCAGGACGATCATGCCCTACCCGCGGTCCGGGCGGCCCACGCCGCGGATGGCGGAGACCCCGAGCGGCCTGCTGAACTCCGTCGGCCTGCAGGGCTCCGGCATCGAGCACTTCGTCGAGCAGGAGCTGCCCTGGCTGGCCGAGCGCGGCGCCCGGGTGCTGGTCTCCATCGCCGGGGAGCGGGTGGAGGAGTTCGCCGAGACCGCGCAGCGGCTGAACGGGCAGCCGGGGGTGGTCGGCATCGAGGCCAACATCTGCTGCCCCAACGCCGACAACCGGGGCCTGGTCTTCGGCTGCAACCCGGCGACCTCGTACGATGTGATCGCGGCGGTGCGCGAGGTGGCCGACGCCGGGCTGCCGGTGTACGCCAAGCTGACGCCCGACGTCACCTCGATCACCGAGATCGCGGCGGCCTGCGTCAAGGCCGGGGCCGACGGCCTGTCCATGATCAACACTCTGCTGGGAATGTCCATCGACACCGCCACCATGCGCCCGGCCCTGTCCGGGGAGACCGGCGGGCTGTCCGGCCCGGCGATCCGCCCGGTGGCCGTCCGCTGCGTCTACCAGGTGCACGCGGCGATGCGCTCCGGGGTCATCCCGGAGGTGCCGATCATGGGCATGGGTGGGATCAGGAACGGCCTGGACGCGCTGGAGTTCGTGCTCGCCGGGGCCTCCGGGATCGCGGTGGGCAGCGCCGTCTTCAACGACCCCACCGCCCCGCTGCGGGTGCTGGACGAGCTGGGCCAGGCCCTGGCCGAACGCGGCTTCACCCGCTTCACCGACGCCGTCGGCTTCGCCCACCGGCCCCGCTGAGGCCGAGAACCGCCCAGCGGTAGAACCCCAGCGCTGGAACCCCGGCGCTGGAACCCGAGAACCGAGGAGACCCCGAATGACCGTGCCCTTCGGCACCCGCCTGCGCGAGGCGATGGACGCTCGCGGCCCCCTCTGCGTCGGCATCGACCCGCACGCGGCGCTGCTGGAGGCCTGGGGGCTCGGTGACGACGTGGCCGGTCTGGAGCGGTTCAGCCGGACGGTGGTGGAGGCGCTGGCCGACCGGGTGGCCGTGCTCAAGCCGCAGGCCGCCTTCTTCGAGCGCTTCGGCAGCAAGGGCATCGCGGTGCTGGAGCGCGCCGTCGCCGACGCCCGCGCGGCCGGGGCGCTGGTGCTGATGGACGCCAAGCGCGGCGACATCGGCTCCACCATGGCCGCCTACGCGGACGCCTTCCTGGCGCCGACCAGCCCGCTGTTCTCGGACGCGGTCACCCTCTCGCCGTACCTGGGCTTCGGCTCGCTGCGCCCGGCCCTGGACGCCGCCCGGGCCAGTGGCGGCGGGGTGTTCGTGCTGGCGCTGACCTCCAACCCGGAGGGGCACGAGGTGCAGCGGGCGGTGGGGGAGGACGGCCTGACCGTCGCCCAGTCCGTGCTGAGCCGGTTGGCGGCGGAGAACGCCGGGGCGAGCCCGCTCGGCTCCTTCGGCGCGGTGGTCGGCGCGACGCTCAAGGACGCGGGGGTGGACCTGGCCGTCAACGGCCCGCTGCTAGCCCCCGGGATCGGCGCCCAGGGGGCCACCCCGGCCGATATTCCGGGGTTGTTCGGAGCGGCTTCCGGCAACGTCGTGCCGAGCGTTTCCCGCGATGTTCTGCGGCATGGTCCATCGGTTCCGGCGCTGCGTGAGGCGGCCGCACGGTTCGTGGACGAGGTGCGCACGGCAATCGGTTGAAAGTTCGACTTTGCAGCTCGCGAGTGTGTGGGATTTGTGAACACGTGGTGATGGTCTGACCAGCGGATACGGTCGGCGCTCGGCCCCGGCGGCCGATGGTTGGTCCGCTGACTGTGTCGTTCCCGCCGAACAGCCCGGGCTACCCCCGTTCCTGGCGGGGGGTATGTCCGGAAAAGTCCTGGTCAGCAGAGTCTGACCAGGACTTTTCTGCTGTTTTTCCTGACGCGGACGACCCAGAGGGGTAGTGTCCGGCGTTAGGTCCACCGAGGGGTGTTTTCCGTGTTGCTCTCGCAGGTCAGAGCCGCTAGGTTCCTCGGCGGTCCAGAACAGTCCTGTCCCATTCGTTCGAAATCACTGAGGTGAACGGCGTGGCACTTCCGCCCCTTACCCCTGAGCAGCGCACCGCTGCGCTCGCCAAGGCAGCTGAGGCTCGCCGGGAGCGCGCCGAGATCAAGAACCGGCTCAAGCACAGCGGCGCCTCCCTGCACGAGGTCATCAAGGCCGGCCAGGAGAACGACGTCATCGGCAAAATGAAGGTCAGTGCCTTGCTGGAGTCGCTTCCCGGCGTCGGCAAGGTCCGGGCCCGGCAGATCATGGAGCGCCTGGGGATCTCCGAGTCGCGTCGCGTGCGCGGCCTCGGCACGAACCAGATCGCCTCCCTGGAGCGCGAGTTCGGCGGAGCTTCCGCCTGATCTCTGCCGGTGGTTCGGAAACCCCCGTGGTTCCTGGATAATCGGTACATGAGTGAACGTCCACGGCTGACCGTGCTCTCCGGCCCCTCGGGTGTCGGCAAGAGCACGGTCGTCAGCTTTTTGCGAGCCCAGCACCCCGAGGTATGGCTCTCCGTCTCCGCCACCACGCGCAAGCCGCGGCCGGGCGAGCAGAACGGGGTCCACTACCACTTCGTAGACGAGGACGAGTTCGCCAAGATGGTCGCCAACGGCGACCTGTTGGAGTGGGCGGTCTTCGCCGGGAACCACTACGGCACGCCGCGGCAGGCGGTCCTGGACAAGCTGGCGGCGGGGGTCCCGGTGCTGCTGGAGATCGACCTCCAGGGCGCCCGGCAGGTCCGCGAGTCGATGGCCGAGGCGCAGCTGGTGTTCCTCGCCCCGCCCTCCTGGGACGAGCTGGTCCGGCGGCTGACCGGGCGCGGCACCGAGCCGCAGGAGGTCATCGACGAGCGCCTGGGCGCGGCCCGGGTCGAGCTCGCGGCGGAGAGTGAATTCGACGTCACTCTGGTCAACACCTCCGTCGAGGGTGTAGTGGTCGAGCTGCTAGCCTTGCTCAACGTGGTCTGATCTTTTTTCGGCCCCACGGTTTCAGACTTCTTCTTCCGGAAGGTTCCCGCGTGTCCTCTTCGATGACAGCGCCCGAAGGCATCATCAACCCGCCGATCGATGAGCTGCTTGAGGCCACCGACTCCAAGTACAGCCTGGTGATCTACGCGGCCAAGCGCGCCCGTCAGATCAACGCCTACTACTCGCAGCTGGGCGAGGGCCTGCTGGAGTACGTCGGCCCGCTGGTCGACACCCATGTGCACGAGAAGCCGCTGTCGATCGCCCTGCGCGAGATCAACGCCGGTATGCTCACGGCCGAGGCGATCGACGCGCAGTAGCAGCCCGGTAGCAGTTGGACGAACGCCGCGATCAGCGGACCGCCGCGGGCGGTCCGCCGATCGCGGCGTTCGGCTGTACGGACTCGGGACGGACCCAGGGGAGTGGTGTCGGCATGAACGTCGTGCTTGGTGTGACCGGCGGTATCGCCGCCTACAAGGCGTGCGAGCTGCTGCGGCTGTTCACCGAGTCCGGCCACGACGTGCGGGTGGTGCCGACCGCCTCGGCGCTGAACTTCGTGGGCGCGGCCACCTGGTCGGCCCTGTCCGGCCACCCGGTCTCCACCGAGGTCTGGGAGAGCGTCCACGAGGTGCCGCACGTGCGGATCGGCCAGCGGGCCGACCTGCTGGTGGTCGCCCCGACGACGGCCGACATGCTGGCGAAGGCCGCCCACGGCCTGGCCGACGACCTGCTGACCAACACGCTGCTGACCGCCCGCTGTCCGGTGGTGTTCGCGCCCGCGATGCACACCGAGATGTGGGAGCACCCGGCCACCCGCGAGAACGTGGCCACGTTGCGGCGCCGGGGCGCGCTGGTGATCGAGCCCGCGGTGGGGCGGCTGACCGGCGCGGACACCGGCAAGGGCCGGTTCCCGGACCCGCGGGCGATCTTCGAGCTGTGCTCCCGGGTGCTGGCGCGCGGCGCCGACGCCGGGACGGCGGACCTGGCCGGGCGCCGGGTGGTGGTCTCCGCCGGTGGCACCCGCGAGCCGCTGGACCCGGTGCGCTTCCTCGGCAACATCTCCTCCGGGCGCCAGGGCTTCGCGCTGGCCTCGGTCGCCGCCGCGCGCGGGGCCCGGGTGACCCTGGTCGCCGCGAACGCGGAGCTGCCCGACCCGGCCGGGGTGGACGTGGTCCGCGTCGGCACCGCGCTGGAGCTGCGGGAGGCGGTCCTGGCGGCGGCGGAGGGGGCCGACGCGGTGGTGATGGCGGCGGCGGTCGCCGACTTCCGGCCGGCCGAGTTCGCGCCGGTCAAGATCAAGAAGGTGGACGGCAGGGACCCGGCGCCGGTGGCCCTGGTCCGCAATCCGGACGTGCTCGCCGAGCTGTCCGCGCACCGGCGCGCACCCGGGCAGGTGGTGGTGGGCTTCGCCGCGGAGACCGACCACGCGCTCCGGAACGGCCGCGAGAAGATCACCCGAAAGGGCTGTGACCTGCTGGTCGTGAACGAAGTGGGGCCGGACCGCGCATTCGGCAGCGCCAACAACGAAGCGGTGATCCTGGCCGCCGACGGGACCGAGGTACCGGTGCCGTTCGGGCCGAAAGCGCAGCTCGCGGGCGCTGTCTGGGATCTGGTGGCCGGTCGTCTTGGTTGAACGTTTCGGTCCAGAATGTGAGCCAAAACGTGAAACCGGTAGACGCCTGTGCTGCCGGGTTGGCTACACTCCGGTCAGTAAACGTCTACCCAAGTCTTTCCGGGCAGCCCGGCAGTCAGGCCGGGCTGTCTAGTCAGCAGCCGCTGCAACCCAGGGAGCGCTGTGTCTCGCCGCCTCTTCACGTCGGAGTCCGTGACCGAAGGTCACCCGGACAAGATCGCTGACCAGATCAGCGACACCATCCTCGACGCCCTGCTCAAGGACGACCCCAGCTCGCGGGTCGCCGTCGAAACGCTGATCACCACCGGCCAGGTGCACATCGCCGGTGAGGTCACCACCAAGGCCTACGCGCCGATCGCCGCACTGGTCCGGGAGAAGATCCTGGACATCGGCTACGACTCGTCCAAGAAGGGCTTCGACGGCGCCTCCTGCGGCGTGTCGGTGTCCATCGGCGCCCAGTCGCCGGACATCGCCCAGGGCGTCGACGACGCCTTCGAGGCCCGTCTGGCCGGGGGCGCCGGTGATGCCACGGACGAGCTCGACAAGCAGGGCGCGGGCGACCAGGGCCTGATGTTCGGCTACGCCTGCGACGACACGCCGGAGCTGATGCCGCTGCCGATCACCCTCGCGCACCGGCTGGCCAAGCGACTGTCCGAGGTCCGCAAGAACGGCACCATCCCGTACCTGCGCCCCGACGGCAAGACCCAGGTCACCATCGAGTACGACGGCGACAAGGCGGTCCGCCTGGACACCGTCGTGGTCTCCTCGCAGCACGCCTCGGACATCGACCTGGACTCGCTGCTGACCCCGGACATCCGCGAGTTCGTGGTGGAGCCGGAGCTCAAGGCGCTGGCCGACGAGGGCATCGAGCTGCTGACCGACGGCTACCGGCTGCTGGTCAACCCGACCGGGCGGTTCGAGATCGGCGGCCCGATGGGCGACGCCGGGCTCACCGGCCGCAAGATCATCATCGACACCTACGGCGGCATGGCCCGCCACGGCGGCGGCGCCTTCTCCGGCAAGGACCCGTCCAAGGTCGACCGCTCCGCCGCGTACGCCATGCGCTGGGTCGCCAAGAACATCGTCGCCGCCGGGCTGGCCCGCCGGGCCGAGGTCCAGGTCGCCTACGCCATCGGCAAGGCCGAGCCGGTCGGCCTGTTCGTCGAGACCTTCGGCACCGAGACCGCCCCGGTGCTGAAGATCCAGGCAGCCGTCACCCAGGTCTTCGACCTGCGCCCGGCCGCGATCATCCGCGACCTGGACCTGCTGCGCCCGATCTACGCCCAGACCGCCGCCTACGGCCACTTCGGCCGCGAGCTGCCGGACTTCACCTGGGAGCGCACCGACCGCGCCGAGGAGCTGAAGCGCGCCGTCGAGGCCGCCTGACAGCACCGCGGCTCACCGCAGTACGGCAGGGGCCCCGCCCGGGGCGTGCAACCCCGGGCGGGGCCCCTGCCACGTGCCCGCCGTCAGCCGGTGACCGGGCGGATCACCGCGGCCGTACCGTAGGCGCAGATCTCGGTGCCGTTGCCGCCCGCCTCGGTCACGTCGAAGCGCATCGCCAGCACCGCGTTGGCGCCGCGCGCCTTGGCCTGCTCGATCAGCCGGTCCATCGCCTGGTTGCGGCTCTCCACCAGGGTCTTGGTGAGTCCCCGCAGTTCACCGCCGGCCAGCGACTTCAGCCCGGCGCCGATCTGGGTGCCGATGTGCCGGGAGCGCACGGTCAGCCCGAACACCTCCCCGATCACCTGTTCCACCCGGTGCCCGGGAACGTCGTTGGTGGTCACCACCAGCACGTCCGGGGAGTGCTGTCCGCCGCCGTAATCGTCAATGTTCGCCATGGCTCGCATTCTGCCCCCGCCCCGGGCCTTTGGCACCTGCCGGCGGGGGATTGTCGGCCCGCTCTGATAGGACTGGTGCGATGGCCGCCACCGACCCCGTACCCGCACCGCCACCGGCTCCACCAGGGGAAGGCCCCGCCGTGCAGCTGGAGCTGGTCCGCGCCGAGCTGCGGAAGGCCAGGTCCAGGCCGAAGCAGGCGCCGAGCGCGGTCCGGCTGCCGGTCGCCCGGGTCGTGGTGGACAAGGGGCTGTCCCACCTCGACCGGTACTTCGACTACTCCGTTCCGGCGAGGCTGGACGAGACCGCGCAGCCCGGTGTGCGGGTCCGGGTGCGCTTCGGCGGGCACGTGGTCAAGGGCCAGGGGCGGCGCGAGGGCGGCACCCTGATCGACGGCTACATCGTGGAGCGCCGCGCCGACAGCGACTTCTCCGGACCGCTGTCGCCACTGTCGCAGGTGCTCTCGCCGGAGCCGGTGCTCACGCCGGAGCTGCTGCGGCTGTGCCGGGCGGTGGCCGACCGCTACGCCGGGCCGCTGGCGGACGTCCTGCAGCTGGCCATCCCGCCCAAGCACAACCGGGCCGAGGCCGAGCCCTCGCCCGCGCCGCTGCCGCCGCCCGCGCCGCCCGCGCCCGGCGGCTGGGCGCGCTACCCGCAGGGGCCCGAGTTCCTGGCGGCGCTGGCCGCGGGCCGCTCGCCGCGCGCGGTGTGGACCGCGCTGCCGGGCCCCGGCACCGAGTCCGTCCCGCCCGGGGCGGCCGAGGGCTGGCCGGTGGAGCTGGCCCGGGCGGTCGCCGCGACGCTGGCGTCCGGGCGGGGCGCGTTGGTGCTGCTGCCCGACGGCCGGGCGGTGGCCAGGCTCGACGCCGCGCTACTGGAGCTGCTGGGCTCCGGGCAGCATGTCGCGCTCACCGCCGGGCTCGGCCCGGAGGAGCGCTACCGGCGCTGGCTGGCGGTCAGCCGGGGCTCGGTACGGGCGGTGGCGGGCACCCGCGCGGCGATGTTCGCGCCGCTGGCCGACCTCGGCCTGGTCGCCGTCTGGGACGACGGCGACAGCGGCTACAGCGACCAGCACGTCCCGTTCCCGCACGCCAGGGACGTGCTGCTGCTGCGCGCCGCCGAGGCCGGGGCGGCGGCGCTGATCGGCGGCTTCGCGGTGAGCGTGGAGTCCGCGCAGCTGCTGCGCGCCGGTTGGGCCGCCCCGCTGGCGGCCGACCGGGAGCAGGTGCGCCGGACCGCGCCGCTGATCCGCACGGTCGGCGACCAGGAGCTCGCCGCCGACGGCGCGGCGCACGCCGCCCGGCTGCCGACGCTGGCCTGGCGCACCGCCCGCGAGGCGCTGGCCCAGGGGCCGGTACTGGTGCAGGTGCCCCGGCGCGGCTACGTGCCCCGGCTGGCCTGCGCGCGCTGCCGGACGGCGGCCCGCTGCGGGCAGTGCGCTGGCCCGCTGGAGGCCAGGGACGCCGATGGGCCGCTGCACTGCGGCTGGTGCGGGCGTCCGGACGGCGACTGGCGCTGCCGGGAGTGCGGCTTCACCCGGCTGCGGGCGCAGGTGGTGGGCGCCCGGCGGACGGCGGAGGAGCTGGGCCGGGCCTTCCCGGCGGTGCCGGTGCGCACCTCGGGCCGGGACGACGTGCTCGCGGCGGTGCCGGGGACCCCGGCGCTGGTGGTCGCCACGCCCGGGGCCGAGCCGGTGGCCGAGGGCGGCTACGCGGCGGCGCTGCTGCTGGACGCCTGGGCGCTGCTGAACCGGCCCGACCTGCGGGCCGGGGAGGAGGCGCTGCGGCGCTGGCTGGGCGCGGCGGCGCTGGTCCGGCCGCAGGAGCAGGGGGGCAGGGTGGTGGTCGTCGCCGAGGCGACACTGCGCCCGGTACAGGCCCTGGTCCGCTGGGACCCGGCCGGGTTCGCCGCGACCGAGCTCGGTGAGCGGGCCGAGCTGGGTTTTCCGCCGGTCTCCCGGATGGCGTCGCTGACCGGCAGCCCGGACGCGGTCGCGGACCTGCTGGCGCTGATCCGGCTGCCGCCGGGCGCGGACGTCCTCGGCCCGGTCGAGCTGCCGGCCACCCGTGGCCCGGGTGGCCCGGAGCGGTCGGAGCCGTCGGAGCGGGTACTGCTGCGGGTCGCCCCGGGACAGGGCGCGGCGCTGGCGACGGCCGTCAAGTCCGCGTACGCGGCGCGGATGGCACGCAAGCAGACCGATCCGGTGCGCATCCGGATCGACCCGCCCGACATCGGCTGAGCCGGTCCTGGGACCGGCCCCGTCGCAGGACCGGCTGAGTAGGGCTAACGGGGCTCCTGGGCGGGCACGGCGGCTCCCGGCAGCGCGGCCGGTTCGCGCCGGGCGGCGGGCACGGTGTGGGAGAGACCGCCGGACAGCGCGTCCTGGGCCTGCGGCGGCCCGCCCGCGCCCGGTGCGGTGGCTCCGGTGACCGCCGGGACCCCCGTCGCGGCCCCCGCCAGTACCTCCGCCAGGGCGTCGCCCGGGCTGCGCTGCCCGGTCAGCTGCTCGCTCTCCGGGCCGCCGCGGCGGACGCCGTAGCGCCGGTGCACGGCCTGTTTGGTGACCCCCAGGGCCGAACCCACGGAGTCCCAGGAGAAGCCCAGCGAGCGGTCGAACTCCACCGCCGCCGCGACCAGGCCCTCCACGCTGTCGCGGAGCTCCTGGGCGAGCCGGACGGTGGGGGCGGGCGCGCGGCCGTAGACGACGAAACCGGCGGCGGTGGTCGGACGGCGCGGCCGGTAGACGTTGCCGAGCTGGGCGGTGAGCGTGCGCAGGGCGTCCACCTGGCGGCGCACCCGCTCGATGTCCCGCACCAGCAGGTGCAGGCTGGCCCTGGCGCGGGCGTCGTGAGTGGCGTGTTCGGCCATGATGATGTTCAGCCTTTCGAAACCGGCGGTCAATCTGCCTTGACCAACGGCGCAGGTACCCGTCGGGTCACGGCAGGGGCGTGCGGGGGCACACCATCGGCTCACGGGGCGTGCGTGCGCGAACGGTCGCGCCGCAGCTCACCGCGCCGCCGCCGCGGGGGCGGCGGACCGCTCCCGGGCGCCCCCCGGCGCGCGGCCGGGACCGGCGGCCGTGCTCGGTAGACTGTTCGGCTGGTGCACAACCGGGGGCCGGACGCCGGAGCCAGACCCTGGGCCGGAACCGACAGGAGCCCGCACATGACGATCCAGCCGATCCGTATCTTCGGGGATCCCGTGCTGCGGCTGACCGCGCAGCCGGTGACCGTCTTCGACAAGGAGTTGCGGACCCTGGTCAAGGACCTCACCGAGACCATGAAGGACGCGCCCGGCGCGGGCCTGGCCGCCCCGCAGATCGGGGTCTCGCTGCGGGTGTTCACCTACCACGTCGAGGGCGTCATCGGGCATCTGATCAACCCGGTGCTCGACCTCACCGAGGAGGAGCAGGACGGCCCCGAGGGCTGCCTGTCGCTGCCGGGCCTCACCTTCGACTGCGTCCGCGCCCACGGCGTCGTGGCCAAGGGCTTCAACGAGTACGGCGACCCGATCCAGGTGGAGGGCACGCAGAAGCTCGCCCGCTGCATCCAGCACGAGACCGACCACCTGGACGGCGTGATCTTCATCGACCGGCTGGACCGGGAGCAGCGCAAGGCCGCGCTGCGGGCGATCCGCGAGAGCGAGTGGTCGGGCGAGACCGCGCCGCAGGTCAAGGTCTCCCCGCACAGCACCTTCGGCGGCGCGCGCTAGTCTGCCCGTCCTGATCCAGCCCGTCCTGATCCGTTCCCAGCGAGAGGCCACCCGCCGTATGAAGCTTGTGTTTGCCGGAACCCCCGAGGTCGCCCTGCCCGCGCTGGAGGCGCTGATCGAGTCGCGGCACGAGGTCGCCGCCGTGGTCACCCGCCCGGACGCCCCCGCCGGGCGCGGGCGCAAGCTGGTCGCCAGCCCGGTGGCGCTCCTCGCCGAGCAGGCCGGGATCGAGGTGCTGAAGCCCGGACGCCCGCGCGAGCCCGAGTTCCTGGCCCGGCTCGCCGAGATCGCCCCGGACTGCTGCCCGGTGGTCGCCTACGGCGCGCTGCTGCCGAAGTCGGCCCTGGACGTGCCCCGGCTGGGCTGGGTGAACCTGCACTTCTCGCTGCTCCCGGCGTGGCGCGGCGCGGCCCCGGTGCAGCACGCGGTGCTCGCGGGCGACGAGGTCACCGGCGCGTCGACGTTCCAGATCGAGGAGGGCCTGGACTCGGGACCGGTCTACGGCACGGTCACCGAGGTCGTCCGCTTCGACGACACCAGCGGCGACCTGCTGGACCGGCTGTCGCGCTCCGGCGCGCGGCTGCTGGCGGCGACCATGGACGGCATCGAGAGCGGGCAGCTGGAGCCGCGTCCGCAGCCGGTCGACGGGATCAGCCTGGCGCCCAAGATCGGCGTCGAGGACGCCCGGGTGGACTGGACCGCCCCGGCGCTGCGGGTGGACCGGCTGGTCCGCGGCTGCACCCCGGCCCCCGGTGCCTGGACGGTGTTCCGGGGCGAGCGGCTGAAGCTCGGACCGGTGCGGCTGGCGGTGGGGCGCTCCGAGCTGGGCCCCGGCGAGATCGCGGTCGCGAAGAACACGGTGCGGGTGGGCACCGGCAGCCACGAGGTGGAGCTGGGCGAGGTCCAGCCGCAGGGCAAGAAGCGGATGGCGGCGGGCGACTGGGCCCGCGGCTCCCGGCTGGAGCCCGGCGAACGCCTCGGCGACTAGCCGCCGCCGAACCCCCGGCCCCGGCTCCGGCCCCGGCCCCGGTGGCCGGGGCCGGGCCGGTCGCGGGTTCGGTTTGTCGCGGCACGGGGGAAGGGGGGAGGATCGGACCCTCGGCCCGGGCCCCGGCCCCGGTCTCGCCTAGCCAACGCCAGCACCTTTCCCCCAGAGGCCCAGCATGAGCACCCCCGCCACCCCCGCCACCCCCGCCGCCGGTCGGACCGGCAAGAGCGCCCCGCGCCCGCACCGCAGGCCGAAGAAGGACCCGGCCCGGATGGTCGCCTTCCAGGCCCTGCGCGCCGTCGACGAGCGCGACGCCTACGCCAACCTGATCCTGCCGTCGCTGCTGCGCAAGGCCGAGCGGCAGGAGGGCTTCGAACGCCGGGACGCCGCCTTCGCCACCGAGCTGGTGTACGGCACGCTGCGGCTGCGCGGCAGCTACGACGCGATCATCGCGGCCTGCGTCGACCGCCCGCTGAGCAAGCTCGACCCGCCGGTGCTGGACGTGCTGTCGCTGGGCGCGCACCAGCTGCTGGGTACCCGGATCCCGGCGCACGCCGCCGTCTCGGCGACCGTGGAGCTGGCCCGGGTGGTGCTCGGCGACGGCCGGGCCAAGTTCGTCAACGCGGTGATGCGCAAGATCAGCACCCAGGACCTGGACGCCTGGCTGGAGCAGGTCGCCCCGCCCTACGAGGAGGACGCCGAGGACCACCTCGGGGTCCGCTACTCGCACCCGCGCTGGGTGGTCTCCGCGCTGTGGGACTCGCTCGGCGTCTGGCAGCCGCAGCACTGCGGCCGGACCGCCGTGTCCGAGCTGCTGGCCGCCGACAACGAGCGTCCGGCGGTGACCCTGGTGGCCCGGCCCGGCCGGGCCACCGCGCAGGAGGTGCGGGAGTCGCTGCCGGCCGAGGAGACCGAGCCCGGGCTGTGGTCCCCGTACGCGGTGCGGCTGGTCGAGGGCGGCGAGCCGGGGCTGGTCGAGGCGGTGCGGGAGAACCGCGCCGGGGTCCAGGACGAGGGCAGCCAGCTGGTCGCCGCCGCGCTCGCGGCCGCGCCGCTGACCGGCCCGGACCGCCGCTGGCTGGACGCCTGCGCCGGACCCGGCGGCAAGGCCGCGCTGCTCGCCGCCCTGGCCGCGCGGCGCGGGGCGGCGCTGGTGGCCTCCGAGTCGCAGCCGCACCGGGCGGCGCTGGTGGCCCGCGCTCTGGACGGCAACCCCGGCCCGTACACGGTGATCACCGCCGACGGGCTGCGCCCGGCCTGGCGGCCGGAGAGCTTCGACCGGGTGCTGGTCGACGTCCCGTGCTCCGGCCTGGGCGCGCTGCGCCGCCGCCCGGAGTCGCGCTGGCGCCGCCGTCCGGAGGACGTGGCGGGCTTCGGGCCGCTCCAGCGCGGGCTGCTGCGCTCGGCGGCCGACGCCGCCCGGCCCGGCGGCGTGGTCGGCTACGCGACCTGCTCGCCGCACCTGGCCGAGACCCGGGTGGTGGTCCAGGACGTGCTGCGCGAGCGCGACGACCTGGAGTGGATCGACGCCCGGCCGCTGCTGCCCGGCGTCCCGGACCTCGGTGAGGGGCCGGACGTCCAGCTGTGGCCGCACCTGCACGCCACCGACGCGATGTACCTGGCGCTGCTGCGCAAGCGCGGCTGACCGGCCGGGGCCCGCACCGGGCCCGCCGCGAAGACGCGGGATACTGGCCGCATGAGCCCTCAGATCAGCCCCAGCATCCTGTCCGCGGACTTCGCCCGCCTCGCCGAGGAGGCCGAGGCCGTACGCGGCGCCGACTGGCTGCACGTGGACGTCATGGACAACCACTTCGTGCCCAACCTCACCCTGGGCCTGCCGGTCGTCGAGGCGCTGCGCAAGGCCACGGACATCCCGCTGGACTGCCACCTGATGATCGAGGACCCGGACCGCTGGGCCCCGCAGTACGCCGAGGCCGGGGCCGGTTCGGTGACCTTCCACGTGGAGGCCGCCGCCGCGCCGGTGCGGCTGGCCCGCGAGCTGCGGTCGCTGGGCGCCCGGGCGTCGATGGCGCTGAAGCCCGCCACCCCGATCGAGCCGTACGAGGACCTGCTGCCGGAACTCGACATGGTGCTGCTGATGACGGTCGAGCCGGGCTTCGGCGGGCAGGCGTTCCTGGACCTGGTGCTGCCGAAGATCCGCCGCACCCGGCAGCTGATCGACCGGCACGGCCTGGGGCTGTGGCTGCAGATCGACGGCGGCGTCTCCGCCGAAACCATCGAGCGCTGCGCGGACGCCGGGGCGGACGTCTTCGTCGCGGGCTCGGCGGTCTACGGCGCGGAGGACCCGGCCGAGGCGGTGCGCGGACTGCGCGAGCTGGCGGCCCGGGCGACCGACGCCTCCCCCTGGGTGCACCAGCACTGACCTGCGGTCACGCGCCGAACGACGGCGGATCCTGGAGGAACCTACAGGACCCGCCGTCGGCTGGGCCCGGGCGTTTGTAGGGACCTGCAGGAATCGTCGCTGAGCTGGCCTCTTCCGGCCGGGTGTACGACAATCGAACGTTGGGGTCGGGTGGTTCGATCGTGCCCGCCGACGCCCCGACCGCGAGCCGACCGCACCTGAGCTCCCCCCACTCCCAGAGAGCCCCGCACCCATGCGCTTCTTGAACCCCCAGACCGGCAGCTACGACGAGCGCCCCTCGGTGCCGTACGACCTGACCTACGACGACGTGTTCATGGTGCCCAGCCGCTCCTCCGTGGGCTCCCGCCAGGCCGTGGACCTCAGCTCCCACGACGGCACCGGCACCACCATCCCGCTGGTCGTCGCCAACATGACCGCGATCGCGGGCCGCCGGATGGCCGAGACCGTGGCCCGCCGGGGCGGTCTGGTGGCCATCCCGCAGGACATCCCGCTGGACGTCGTCGCCGAGGTCGTCACCTGGGTCAAGCAGCGCCACCTGGTGGTCGACACCGCGATCACGCTGGACCCGGGCGCGACCGTCGCCGACGCGCTGTCGCTGCTGCCCAAGCGCGCCCACGGCGCGCTGGTCGTGGTCGAGGACGGCAAGCCGGTCGGCGTCGTCGCCGAGTCCGACTGCCAGGGCGTGGACCGCTTCACCAGCCTGGCCCAGGTCATGTCCAAGGACCTGCTGCTGCTGAAGGAGGGCATCGAGCCGCGCGAGGCCTTCGAGCAGCTGAGCGAGAACCACCGCAAGCTGGCCCCGGTGGTGGACGGCAACGGCGATCTGGTCGGCCTGCTGACCCGCAGGAACGCGCTCCGGGCCACCCTGTACACCCCCGCCGTGGACGCCAACGGTCGGCTGCGGATCGCCGCCACCGTGGGCATCAACGGCGACGTCGCGGGCCGGGCCGAGGAGCTGCTGTCGTCCGGGGTGGACGTGCTGGTCGTGGACACCGCGCACGGGCACCAGGAATCCATGATCAACGCGCTCAAGGCGGTGCGGACGCTGGACCCGCGGGTCCCGATCGTGGCGGGCAACGTGGTCGCCGCGGCGGGCGTGCGCGACCTGGTCGAGGCCGGGGCGGACATCCTCAAGGTCGGCGTCGGCCCCGGCGCCATGTGCACCACCCGGATGATGACCGGCGTGGGCCGCCCGCAGTTCTCCGCCGTGCTGGAGTGCGCCGCCGAGGCCCGCCGCCTCGGCAAGCACGTCTGGGCCGACGGCGGCGTGCGCCACCCCCGCGACGTGGCCATGGCGCTGGCCGCCGGCGCCTCCAACGTGATGATCGGCTCCTGGTTCGCCGGGACCTACGAGTCGCCCGGCGACCTGCAGACCGCCGCCGACGGCCGCCAGTACAAGGAGAGCTTCGGCATGGCCTCCGCCCGCGCGGTGCGCAACCGCACCTCGGAGGAGTCCGCCTACGACCGGGCCCGCAAGGCGCTGTTCGAGGAGGGCATCTCCACCTCGCGGATGTTCCTCGACCCGGCCCGCCCGGGCGTGGAGGACCTGATCGACTCGATCGTCGCCGGGGTCCGCAGCTCCTGCACCTACGCGGGCGCGCACTCGCTGGCGGACTTCCACGAGAAGGCCGTGGTCGGCGTGCAGAGCGCGGCCGGGTACGCCGAGGGCAAGCCGCTGCACGCCAGCTGGTAGCTCACCCGCGGCGGGGCGCGCCGCCCAGCGGGGTGAGCAGGCAGCGGGACACCAGGCCGCAGGCGTCGTCCAGCGCCCGCGCGGCGGTCGCGAAGACCGACGGGTTGTCCCGCAGCTCCCACAGCGTCAGCGCGCCCGCCCAGGCGGCGTCCCGGGCGCGGTCGACGCTCCAGGAGCTGAGCAGGTGCAGCAGCGGGTCACCGAGGTCCAGCTCCCGCTCAAGCCCGGCCAGCGAGGGCAGCAGCCGCTCCCGTACCCGCTGCTCCACCTGCGCCAGCACGTCGTTGACGCGGTGGAAGTCGCCGGAGAGCTCGGCCGGCGGGCAGCCCAGCTGGCGGCAGGTCTCCACCACCGCCAGCGGCAGGTCGTGCTCGATGTGGGCGTTCATCCCGGACAGCGCGAACTGCACCGGCCGGATCCCCGGGTGCGCCCGCAGCTGGAGCAGCGGACGCCAGCAGGCGGGGGCGGGCGCCGGGCCCGGGCGCAGCGCGTCCAGGAAGCGCCCGGCGAAGACCACGTCCAGCCGGGCGGTGTCGGCCGGGGTCCGGAACACGTCCCCGGCCGTGAGCCGGGCCCGCAGCGCCTCGGTGACGGTCAGATAGACCCCGCCGAACACGGCGACCCCGTCCTGGGGCGGCAGCCCGGCCACCAGTTGGCGCAGCCGCGCGACCACCCCACCGACGTCGCTGGGATCGGCGGGGTGCTGCCGGGTGCTGCCGGGAGCCGATCCGGCGGCGGGCTCGGTTCGGGGTGCGGGGGTGACGCCGAGGGGCGTGCTGGTTGCCATGCACCAAGCCTCGGCACCGGCGCGCCCCGCGACGATCCCCCGTCCGAGCGACCCGCCCCGTCCGGCCCCTACCGCCGACCGCCCGAGGTCACAGCGCCCCGGCGGCGCGGGCGGTCCAGATCGTCGGGTACTGCGGGCGCCAGCCCAGCTCGTCGCGGAGCGACTGGTTGTCGGTGACGCCGAACCACGGGTCCGTGGCGTCCTCGCGGGCGGCGGTCTCGTCCCAGGGCAGCCCGTTGAGCCGGTACACGTCGAACGCGCTGACCGGCGCGTCGTCGGCGGCGTCGAAGGCCCTGCCCTCCACCCCCGGCGCCAGCAGCGCCCGGTGCAGTGCCTGGGCGACGTCCGCGTGGTGCACCATCGGCAGTCGCCGGTGGGCCGCCCACCCGGCCACCCGGGGCAGCGCCTCGCGCAGGTGCGGGTCGCCCTCGCCGTAGACGTACGCCAGCCGGACGAGCACCAGCGGCAGGCCCCGCTCGGCGTGCAGTGCCAGCAGCCCGGTGTCGGCCTGGGCCTTCGAGACCGCGTAGACCCAGGTGCCCTCGGTCAGCAGCGCGTCGCCCTCACGCGAGGGGCGGTTCCGGCCGCCCTGGTAGACCAGGTTGGTGCTGGTCTGCACGAAGCGGCCGACCCCGGCGTCCAGCGCCTGCTCGCCCAGCGCCAGCGCGGCGTCGCGGTTCACCGCCCAGGCCTCCTCGTCCGGGACGTCCCGGAACGCGGCGGCGACGTTGATCACCCGGTCCGCCCCGGCGAGCGCCTTGGCGCGGTCGCTCTCCTCGCGCAGGTCGCCGAGCACGACCTCCGCCCCGAGCGCGGCCAGGCGCGCGCCGCGCTCGGCGTCCCTGACCAGGACGCGCACGGTGTCGCCGGGCTCGGTCCACTGCAACAGCCGGGGCACGAAACGGCGGCCGACCTGCCCGGTCGCTCCGGTCACCAGGGTCGTCGTCATGAGGTCCTTCTCTCTGGTTCGCACCCGCTGTTCGGTGCCTGGTCGTGAAGTCGATCTGTCGGTACTCGGGGCGCCGCCTCGCCGCGCCCGTCGTTCCCTCAGGCTGGGGCAGCGCGGGCGCGGGCGGGAGAGACCCGGTGATCGGGGGATCGGCGATCCCTGGATAGCGCCCGGCGGGTCGACCATGATGGGGGGATGGACCGCGCCCAACTCGCCGACTTCCTGCGCCGCTCACGCAGCCGCCTGACGCCGACCGACGTGGGCCTGCCCGCCGGTGCCCGGCGGCGCACCCCGGGGCTGCGCCGGGAGGAGGTCGCCCAGCTCGCGGGCATGTCGGCGGACTACTACACCCGCCTGGAGCAGCGGCGCGGTCCGCACCCCTCGGGGCAGCTGCTGGCCGCGCTGGCCCGGGCGCTGCGGCTGACCGACGACGAGCGCGACCACCTGTACCACCTGGCCGGGCAGGTCCCGCCGCTCGCCGTGGGCTGCGCCGACGAGCATGTCCGGCCGGGGCTGCTGCTGATCCTGGACCGGCTCTACGACACCCCGGCGCAGGTGATCTCCGACCTCGGCGACATCCTGGCGCAGAACGCGCTGGCGGCGGCGCTGTTCGGCGACGTCAGCGGCCAGTCGCCGATGGAGCGCAACATCGTCTGGCGCTGGTTCGCCCGACCGGAGTCCCGCGCGCTGTTCCTCCCGGAGATCCACGACCGGCTGGGGCAGCTCCATGTCGCCCAGTTGCGGGCGGTGGTGGCCACCTACCCCGACGACGGTCGGGCGGCCGCGCTGGTGCGGCAACTGCTGTCGGTCTCGGCGCAGTTCGCGGAGCTGTGGGCCGACCACGACGTGGCCCTGCGGCGCGGGGACACCAAGACCGTGCTGCACCCGGTGGTCGGCGCGATCGAGCTGGACTGCGAGGCGATGCTGGGCACGCGGCACCGGCAGCGGCTGATCGTCCACACCGCGCGGCCGGGCAGCGTCGCCCAGGAACGGCTGGAACTGCTGCGCGTGGTGGGCCTGCAGGACCTGCGCAGCCCGGACCCCGACCCGCGGGCCGCCGTCGGCTAGGGCACCGGTCGGCCGACCGCCGCGGAACTCTATGGCGTTCGGGTACCCGCTCGTGCGAGAGTCCTGCTGTGCTTGAGGACATCGTGGGGGAGATGGCCGCGCGGCTGGCGACGGTCGACGGCGTGATCGGTGTGCTGCTCGGTGGCAGTCGGGCCCGGGGCGAGGAACGCCCCGACTCGGACTGGGACCTCGGCGTCTACTACCGGGGCGCCCCGCACCTGCCGACGCTGCGCTCGATGGCGCGCGGCCTCTCCGACAGTCCGACCGACGTCGCCGGGCCGGGGGAGTGGGGGCCCTGGGTCGACGGCGGCGCCTGGCTGACCGTGGGCGACAGCCACGTCGACTGGTTGCTGCGGGACGTCGACCGGGTCCGCCGGGTCTGGACCCAGTGCCGCGAGGGGGAGTTCGAGGTCGGCATCCAGGCCGGGCACCCGCTCGGCTTCTGGTCGCCCAGCTACGTGGGCGAGTTGGCCCTGGGCCGGGTACTGGCGGACCCCACCAAGGAACTGACGCTGTTTCAGCGCGAGGTGGCCGGATACCCGGAACCGCTGCGGCGCTCGCTGGTGGCGTCCGCGTGGGAGGCGGAGTTCATCGTCGCCAACGCGGCCAAACCGGCCCTGCGCGGCGACGTGCTGCTGGTCTCGCTCGCGCTGTCGCGCGCGATCGGCATCCTGGTCCAGGCGTTGTACGCGTGGCACCGCCGCTGGTGCCTGAACGAGAAGGGCTCGCTGGCCGTCGCCGAGAACCTGCCCGGCACCCCGCCCAGCTTCGGCCCCCGCGCCCGGGCGCTGCTGGGCGCTCCGGGAACCAATCCTGACGAACTGTCAGTGACGGTGCAGGCGGCCACCGACCTGGTCGCCGACATCCGCGCCGCGCTCACCCTCCCCGCCGCCCCCTCCGGCCCGCCGCACTCGGACTGATCCGCGCCGGTCCCGGCACGCGGATCAGGCGGTGAGGGCGCCGAGCGGGAAGTGCTTCGGTGGCTGCTCCTCGGCGAGGAAGTCCAGCAGGAGCTGGTTGACCAGGGCGGGCTTCTCCAGCGGGCAGGTGTGGCTGGTGTCGAGCTGCTGGACGCGGTGGGGCTCGACCGGCTCACCACCCGGGCGCCGACCACCCGGCTGGGCGTGCGGCCGGGCGCGCTGTACCGGGTTCGTGCTCCAGGAGCAGGCCCTGCCACCGGTGGCGGCCGAGTCGCTGCCGGAACTCGGGCCCGAGCGCTGCCGGAACCTCTGGGAGTGGCAGGCGGGCGAGCCCGCCTCGAAGGACGCGGCGTTCGCGGCCGGGCTGTCGCTGATCGTCAGGGGGCTGCGTGCGGAGCTGGACGAGTCCGGGTCGTCGTCGTCGTCGCCGCTCGGTCGGTAGCGTCGTCGTCGATGAGGTTGCGTTCGAGGCGGCGGAGCAGCCGCAGCGCGTCGTTCCGCTGCCGCTCGGAGAGCCCGGCGGTGGTGATCGCCTCCAGCTCCCCCCACAACTGTTCCACCTGACACCGCAGTTCGGCACCCTTCGGGGTCAGCGACACGATCGTCGAGCGGCCGTCGGCGGGTGAGGGCGAGCGGCTGAGCAGCCCCTGCTGCTCCAGGCGTTGCAGGGTCCGGGTGACGGTGGAGGCGTCGAGCTTCAGTGCGGCGGCCAGGTCTCGTTGCGGCTGGTGATCCTGCTCCCACAGCCGCATCAGCAGCAGTTCCTGCCCGGGGAACAGGCCGACCCGCTGCAACAGCCGGGTGGCCGCCACCCGGTGCGCCCGGGCGAGCCGGATCGTCATGTGGCTGATCTCGCCGTACTGCTCCATGAGCGTCCCTCCGGTCCCGGTTCCTTGGCCAGCCACATACTACGGCAGCCCGAGCAGCGGGAACGACCCATGCCCAGTAGACAGTTGGCCAGCCAACGAATATGTTTGGCGGGCCAACTACTTATCGGGACGCGTGTCGGAACAAGGGGGCTCGACCATGAGTGTGCGACCGGGGCAGATCCTGGTGACCGGAGCGACGGGGCGTCAGGGCGGTTCAGTGGCAAGGGAGTTGCTGGAACGCGGCTGGGCGGTGCGGGCGCTGGTGCGCGATCCGCGGGCACCGGCGGCGCTGGCGCTGGCGGAGCGGGGCGCGGAGCTGGTCCGTGGCGACCTGGACGACCAGGAATCGCTGCGGGCCGCGACCCGCGGCGCGTACGGGGTGTTCAGCGTGCAGACCTTCGCCACGCCCGCGGGCGTGGCCGGGGAGGAGCGCCAGGGCCGGGCGCTGGCCGACGCCGCCGCGCGGGAGCGGGTCGCCCACTTCGTCTACAGCTCGGTCGGCGGGGCCGAACGCGCCAGCGGCGTACCCCACTTCGAGAGCAAGGCCGCGATCGAGCGGCACCTCGAAGGGCTCGGCCTGCCCGCGACCGTGCTGCGCCCGGTGATGTTCATCGACAACTTCGCCGCGATCGGTCCTTCCCCGGTCGACGGCGAGCTGGTGCTGTCGCTGGCGCTCGCCCCGGGGACCGTGCTGCAACTGATCGCGACCCGGGACATCGCCGTGTTCGCCGCCGATGCCTTCGACGACCCGGGGGCCTGGACCGGCCGCCAGCTGGAGATCGCCGGGGACGAGCTCACCGGTCCGCAGATGGCCGAGGCGTTCGCCGAGGCCGCGGCCGCACCGGTGCGGTTCCAGGAACTGCCGATCGAGCGCCTGCGCGCGATGAGCGAGGAGATGGCCCTCATGTTCGACTGGTTCAACCGCGAGGGGTACCGGGCCGACCTCCCCGCGCTGCGGGAGCGGCACCCGGGACTGACCACCCTGCGCTCCTGGCTGCGGGAGACCGGCTGGACGGCGGCGGCGCGATGAGCCGGGCGGTGGTCTTCGACGCCTACGGCGGCCCGGAGGTACTGCGGGTGGCCGAGGTCCCGGAGCCGGTGCCGGGGCCCGGGCGGATCCGGGTCCGGGTGCGGGCGGCCGGGGTGAACCCGATCGACGCCAAGGTGCGCGGCGGACGGCTGGCCGGCCGGTTCCCGGTGGCCTTCCCGCAGACCCTCGGCAACGAGTTCGCGGGCGTGGTGGACCAGTTGGGCCCGGGCGTGACCGAACTCCCCTTGGGCGCCGAGGTCTTCGGCTTCACCTCGATGGCCGCCCAGGCGGACCACGTGGTGGTCGGCGTCGACCAGGTGACGGCCAGGCCCGCCGACCTGCCCTGGGCGACGGCGGCGGCGCTGTCGGCGGTGGGCCAGACCGCGTACCACGCGCTGCGGATCCTGGCGCCGGTCCGGGGCGAGACGCTGCTGGTGCACGCCGCCGCCGGTGGCGTCGGCACCGTCGCCGTGCAACTGGCCCGCGCCCTGGGGGTCACCGTGATCGGCACCGCGAGCGAGGGCAACCACGACTACCTGCGCTCGCTGGGCGCGATCCCGGTCGCCTACGGACCGGGGCTGACCGAGCGGGTGCGCGGCCTCGCCCCCGGCGGGGTGGACGCGGCGCTCGACTGCGTCGGCGGGGACGCGGTCCGGGTCTCCCTCGACCTGGTGGCGGACCGCCGACGCATCGGCACCGTCGCCGACGAGACGGCCGCCGAGCGGTACGGCGTCCAGCGCGTCCGCTACGACCGCTCCGCCGCCACCCTGGCCGAACTCGCCCGGCTGCACGGCACCGGCGGCCTGGTCCTGCCGATCGCGAGGACCTTCCCGCTGGACGCCGTCGCGGCCGCGCACCGCGAGATCGAGACCGGCCACGTACGCGGCAAGCTGGTACTGCTGCTGACCGACGGCTCAGCCTGAACCTGCCGTCCCGGTGCGGGCCTCGGCGCGGGCCTCGGTGCGGGCGAGGCGGATGGCGCCGACGATCTCCGCGTCGGCGCCGAGCGCCCCCGGCACCACCGCGAGTGAGGCGGCGACGGCCGGGGCACACCAGCGTTCGATCTGCTCGGTCACGCCGCCCAGCACATGACGGCCGGCGCCGCCCAACGCGCCGTCGATGATCAGCAGTTCGGGGTTGAGGAAGGTGCACAGGTCGGCCAGCGGGCGGCCGAGGGCGCGGCCGACCTCGCGCAGCACCCGGGCCGGGGCCGGCTCGTCGGCGTCCGCGAGGCGCAGCACCTCGGCGAAGGTCAGCGTCCGGTCGTAGGCCTCCTCCATGAGCTCCACCAGCGGGCGGCGGGCCCGGGCCGACAGGCAGCCGCGAGCGCCGCAGGCGCACAGCGGTCCGTCGTCGTCCGCGTGGATGTGCGCGATCTCCCCGGCGAAGCCGGAGGCGCCCCGGTAGAGCGTGCCGTCGAGCAGCAGTCCCGCGCCGAAGCTGCGTTCACCCAGTTTCAGGAAAATCTGGCAGCTGTACCCGCGTCCCGCGCCCGCCTGCGCCTCGCCGAGTGCGCCGAGGTTCGCGTCGTTCTCGATGACCACGGGCACGCCGAGCCGCCGGGCCAGCACGGCGGCGGGGTCGGGGCGCAGCCAGGGTGCGAAGTCGGGGCGGCGGCCGGAGGCGTCCTCCCCGCCCGGTACCGGCAGCCGCCCCGGCGGCAGGCCGACGCCGCGCTGGAACGGCGCGGGCACACCGAGCACGACCCGGTCCAGCGGGCCCTGCCCGGCCTCGCCGAGGAAGCGCCAGGCCGGTTCCAGCACCTCGGGGCCGGACCCGTCGGTGCCGACCGCCAGGTCGTCGCGGGCGAGGACGGTGCCACCGTACGTCGCGATCGCGGCCCGCAGTCGGCCGTGCGCCCAGACGACCGCGCCGACGGTGCGCGGCGGACCGGCCGGGACCAGCAGCATCGCGGGTCGGCCGGAGCGGGTCCCGGCCGGGGCCGCGGGACGCTCGGCCAGCACCCCGGACCGCAGCAGCGCGGTCGCCGCCGTGGTCACCGTGCCCAGCGGCAGGCCGAGTTCGGCGGCGAGCTCGGCCCGGGTGGTCCCGTCGCTGGTCTCGACCGCGCGGCGCACTCGCTGGGTCGCGTCCATCAGCCGCCCCTAATTCTCTTGATTCAGCGATAAATACGCGGACCGGAAATCCTTGCTGCGCCGCTGAATCGCTGTGTATATGCTGCCCCAGCAGCCGGACTTACGGCGCATATTCCCATGATTTCAGGAGAATAGATGTCCGGCCCGAGCACCGCAACCGCCGACGGTCCGGCAGCCGGGACCAGTGCGGGCTCACCGTTCGCCGCGCTGTCCTTCGAGCCGTTCCGGTGGTGGTTCCTGAGCCAGATCGCCTCCGCCTCGGGGGTGATGACGCAGGCGGTGGCCACCTCCTGGCTGGTGCTGCGGATGACCGGCAGCGCGCTCGACCTGGGCGTGCTCTCGGCGATGACCCTGCTGCCGAGCCTGCTGCTCGGGGCGTGGTGCGGCGCGCTGGTGGACCGGCTCGACCGGCGCCTGGTGCTCATCGCCACGCAGAGCGCGCTGACCGTGCTCGGCCTCGCGCTGTACGCGCTGATCGCGACGCACGCCGCGGCCTACTGGTCGATCGTGCTGCTCTCCGCCGCCGGCGGACCGGTCAACGCGCTCGACGGGACCGCCCGGCAGCTCTACGTGCTCGACCTGGTCGGACGCCGACGGCTGGCGAGCGCGGTCAGCCTGTACGAGGTCATCCTGAACACCTCACGGGTGCTCGGCCCCGCGCTCGGCGGCGTGGTGCTGGTGCTGTTCGGCGCGGCCGCCTGCGTCCTGGTCAACGCGCTGTCCTTCCTGGCGCCGCTGGCGGTCCTGCTGCGGTACCGCCCCGCCTTCGACGCCGACCGCGCGCGGCCCGCCGCGCCGCCCGGCCGACGCGGCGCCGCCCGCGCCGGACTGCGCTACGCGTGGTCGGTGCCGCCGATCCGCTGCTGCCTGCTGATCGCCGCCGCCTGCGGCATCCTGTTCAACTCCGGCCTGCTGTTCCCGCTGCTGGCGGACCGGGTGTTCCACCTCGGCGGCGGCGGATACGCGGCGCTGCTGAGCGTCTTCGGCCTCGGCGCGCTGCCCGGAGCGCTGCTCGCGGCGCGCGGCGGCGAACCGACCGGGCGTCAGGTCGCGGTCCTCGCCGGGGCCACCGGCCTGTGCACCGCGGCCACGGCCTGCGCCCCGGATCCGGCGCTGCTCTGCCTCGGCATGGCCGCCGTCGGGTTCACCTCCATCTGGATGGTCGCCCGAGCCAACACCTTCGTGCAGTTGCGGGCCGCGCCGGAACTGCGCGGCCGGGTGATGGGCGCGTGGACCATGGCGCTCCCGGGTGCGAGCCCGGTCACCGGCCTCGCCGTCGGCGCCCTGGCGGACGCGGCGGGCGCCCGCGCCGCGTTCGGCTGCACCGGGCTGCTGCTGCTGGCCATCGTCGTCGCCTCGCACCGCGCGCTCACCGCGACCGAGGCGGGTCCGGCGCCGGAGCCCCTGCCCTAGCTCAGTCGCCACGCGAAAACCGTTGGGAGCCCGGGGGTGGCCGCCGTTAGAGTCCGAGGCGGTGGGCCCGGGGACGGCGGAAGGTGGGGACGTGCGGCGCAATGGTCAGGTGCTGGTCTTCGACGCGGACGACACGCTGTGGGAGAACAACATCCTGTTCGAGCGGGTGATCGAGGACTTCCTGACCTGGCTGGACCATCCGACGCTGGACCGGGTCCAGGCGCGTGCGGTCCTCGACCGGATCCAGGCAGCCAACGCGGTGGCACACGGCTACGGCAGCGGGATGCTGCTGCGGAGCCTCGCCGACTGCGTCGCGGAACTGCGCGGCGGGCCCGCGACCGCCCAGCAGCGCGCGGAGATCGAGGCGATGGCCTCGGTGCTGTCGCACACCCGGGTGGAGCTCATCGCCGGGGTCGCCGAGACGCTGGACGTCCTCGGCCGCCGCCACGACCTGCTGTTGCTCACCAAGGGCGATCCGCGGGAGCAGCGGCGCAAGGTCGACGCCTCGCGACTGGCGCACCACTTCCGGGCGGTGGACATCGTCGCGGAGAAGGACGTCGAGACGTACCACCGGTTGGTCGAGACGCACGCGCTGGACCCGGCGCGCAGCTGGATGATCGGCAACTCCCCGAAGTCGGACATCCTGCCCGCGCGGCAGGCGGGGATGAACGCGGTGTTCGTACCGAACCGGCACACGTGGGTGCTGGAGCACACCGAACTCGACCCGCAGGACGACCGGGTCATCCAGCTGCGCTCCTTCTCCGAGCTGCTGGAGCACTTCTGATGGACAATCACGTCGGTCACCCGGCCGCGTGGGCGGCTCCTTCGGCTTCCTCGGGGGCGGCGAACCGGCCGAGTTCCTCGGCGGTCGGCGGGTTGGCTCCCGGGCGGGAGACGGTGATCGCGGCGGCGTCGGCGGCGTGGCGCAGCACCGCGCCGAGGAGGTCGGCGGGGAGCGCGGCCAGGCCCGGCCGGGCCGGGGCGCCGAGCAGGCCGCGGGCGGCGAGCGCGTCCAGCGTCGCGGCCATGAAGGAGTCGCCCGCGCCGACCGTGTCCGCGACCGTGGTCGGCGGCACCGCGGCGTCGGCGGAACCGGTGCGGGTGAAGCCGGTGGAGCCGTCGCCGCCCCGGGTGACCAGCACCGCCGCCGGGCCCAGGGCCAGCCAGCGGGCGGCCACCGACCTGGCCTTCTCGCCGGGATAGAGCCAGTCCAGGTCCTCGTCGCTGGCCTTGACCAGGTCGCTCAGCGCCACGCAGCGTTCGACCTGGGCGACGGCCGCCGCCCGCTCGCCCATGAGCTGGACCCGGACGTTGGGGTCGTAGCTGACGGTCGCCCGCTGCCGCAGCCGGGCCACGGCGGCCAGGGTCGCGGTCGCGCCCGGTTCGCGGACCGCCGCGATCGAGCCGAAGTGCAGGTGCCCCGGTGCCCGCGGCAGTTCCGGCCGCTGGAGGGTCCAGTCGATGTCGAAGGCGTAGCGGGCGCTGCCGTGCTCGTCCAGGGTGACCACGGCGGTCGGGGTCCGCTGCCGGTCGTCGGCCAGCAGCGCCACGCCCGCCGAGCGGAGGTGGTCGGCGATCAGGCCGCCCGCCGGGTCCGCGCCGAGCTGGGTGAGCAGCGTGGTGGCGTGACCGAGCCGGGCCAGGCCGTAGGCGACGTTGGCGGGGCTGCCGCCGGGGTGGGTCACGTCCTCGCGGCCCGGCGAGCGGACGATGTCGGCGACACTCTCGCCGATCACCAGGAAGTCGGTCATGCGGTCGTGCCCGCGTGCTCCGGGTGCCCGGCGGCGGGGGCGCCGCGGACCACCAGGCTGTCCAGCAGCTGCTGGGTGGCGGCGGCCACGGCGTCCACGGCCTCGTCGAAGGCCGCCCGGTTGTGGGCGGCCGGGGCGCGGAAGCCGGAGACCTTGCGGACGTACTGGAGCGCGGCGGCGCGGATGTCCTCGTCCCCGACCTCGGGCGTCACCGGCGGGCGGAGGGTCTTGATGCTGCGGCACATGCTCCCAGTCTGCCCCGCCCGGGGCCCCGTGCGCCAAGAAGCCGTATCGAACCCGGTGGCGTCCGTATGGAAGCCGTCAAGGCAGGCCGCGGCGGCCCCGCCACGGCTTCGAATGGGGGGACGGGGGTGGAGACCCGGCTGTCCGCCACGAGCCCGGCCGGGAGCCCGGAAGCCGTGAGCCTGGAAGCGTGAGCCTGGAAGGAGGCATCCCGTGCCGGACCTTCTGCTCGGTACCCCCGGTCACGGCCGCACCGCGCACCCCCCGGTCGGGCGGCGGCGGACCGCACTGGCCGCGCCCCTGCTCGTGGTCCTCTGCTTCGCGGTGGCGGCCCCGCTGGCCGAGCTGCTGGCGGCCCTCGGCACCGGCCGTGACCCGGCGGCGGCGCTGGTGGCGTTCGGCGCGGCGGCCCTGGCGGTCGGCTGGTTCGCGCGACCGGCGGCCAGCCTCGTCATCGGGCTGCTGTTCTGGCTGTTCTTCGACGGCTTCGTGGTCCACCACTCCGGCACCCTCGGCTGGGACGGCGCCCGGGACGCGCTGCGGCTCGGCGTCCTGGTCGGGGCCGGTCTGCTGGGTGGCCTGCTCGGCGCGCTCGCGCCGGGCGTCCGCTCCGTGCTCGCCGGACTGCGGACGGCGACCACCGGCCGTCTCGCGCGGGCGTCACTGGAGCCCTTCGAGCCGGTGGCCCCGCCGCCCGGGCACCCCTGGTACTGGAACTGAGGTCCGGACGGGAACTGCCGCGCGGTGTCTTTACGCGCAGGTGACTCGCGAGTACCTTCATGACGGTTCTTGCAGCGTGTTTCGCAAGGATCGCGGCCTCCCTCGCCGCTGAGCGGTTCACCCGGCCCCGACTCCGAGGGGAACCATGACCCGACACTCACGCCGGGCAGCCGCGACCGCGGCCGCCGCCGCGCTCTCACTGCTCGCGGCGGGCGCCGGTGCGGCCCACGCCGCCCCGGCGGCCCGGCGGGCCGCCGCGTCGATCGCGCCCGGCGCGGTCGCCACCGGCGCGCCCGGCGCCGCCTCCTCCTTCGACCTCGCCCGCAAGGACTGCCTGGGCACGGCCCGGAACACCACCTCGAAGGTCTGGTACACCGTCGCGGACGGCGTGCTCTCCGACGTCTACGAGCCCACCGTCGACAACACCGACGTCAGCACCCTCCAGTACCTGGTCACCGACGGCTCGACCTTCACCGACCTGCAGACCCGCGACATGACCTACACCGTCCAGTCGGACGAGTCCGGCATGGCCTGCACGGTCACCTCGACCGACGCCGAGCACGGCTACCGGCTGCGCACGGTCTACGTCACCGATCCGCTACGGGACACGGTGCTGATGCACACCTCGCTCAGCGCCCTGCCCGGCAGCCACGTCGACGTCCGGGCGCTGCGCGTCTACGCGCGGCTGGACGCCCACGTGAACGGCGACGGCGGCGGGGGCAGTCAGAACGGCGGCGCCAACACCGGTGTGGTGGACGCCGGTTCGAGGACAGCGGTGGTCTACAGCGACAACACCGTGACCCAGGCGGCCAACCGCACGTACGCCGTGCCCACCTACATGGACCTGGCCGCCGACACCGCCGGAACCGCCTCCGTCGGCTACGCGGGCACCGCCGGCGACGGCCTCACCGAACTCGACGCCACCCACACGCTCACCCCCGTCAGCACCTCCGCACCGGACGGCCACATCGTCGCCACCGAGGATGTGACGCCCCGTCAGGGCGGCTCCATCACCTTGGCGTTGGGCTTCGGTCGGACCCAGGCGCAGTCGGTGGCCACCGCCGCCGCCTCGCTGCGCACCCCGTTCGACCAGATCGAGCGGGCCTACACCGACGGCTGGCGCGGCTACGACGACTCGCTGCTGCGGCCGCCGTCCTCGCTGCCCGGGATCCCGGCGGCGACCGTGCGCAGGACCTACTACCTCGACGCCGACGTGCTGAAGGCCAGCGAGGACAAGACCTTCCCCGGGGCGATCGTCGCCTCGCTGGCCTCGCCCTGGGGCCAGGCCGTCAACGCCGGGACGCTGGTCGGCGGCGAGCCCGTCTACTACGGCTCCTACCGCGAGGTCTTCGGCCGCGACCTGTACGAGGCGTTCACCGGCCTGATGGCCGACGGCGACGTCGCCACCGCCCGCGCCACCACGCTGTTCCTGCTGGACGAGCAGCAGTTGCCGACCGGCGAGATCCCACGCAACTCGCTGGTCAACGGCCGGGCCGCGCCGGACACCGGCGGCGACCAACTGGACGAGACCGCCTACCCGATCCTGATGGCGTACCTGTCCGGGCTCTCCGGCGACGATGCGCTGTGGAGCCGCCACCTCAAGCCCGCCGCCGACTTCCTGGTGTCGCACGGCCCCGCCTACGGCGTGGAGCGCTGGGAGGAGCAGTCCGGCTACTCGCCGTCGACGATCGCCGCCGAGATCGCGGGCCTGACCGCCGCGTCCGCGATCGCGGCCCGGCACGGCGACCGCGCCGACGCGCAGCTGTACCAGGCGACCGCCGACGACTTCCAACGCCAGATCAAGGACTGGACGGTCACCAGCACCGGTCCGGACAGCGGCTCGCCGTACTTCATCCGGCTGTCGAAGACCGGCGACCCCAACGCGACGACCAGCTACAGCCTGGGCAACGGCGGCCCGGCGCCCAGTCAGGACGCGGTCATCGACGGCGGGTTCCAGGAACTGGTGCGGCTCGGCGAACTCCCGCCCAACGACCCCGACTTCACCAACTCGCTGAGCGTGCTGGACAAGCAGTTGTCGGTGAGCACCCCGTCCGGGACCGGCTACTACCGCTACGGCGACTCGGCCGCCACCGGCAGCGCCGACGGCTACGGCGACTGCTCCACCACGAACAGCCAGACCTCCTGCACCACGCCGGGCCAGCCCTGGCCGACCACCGACACCGGTACCGGGCACGTGTGGCCGGTCCTGTCGGGGGAGCGGGCCGAGTCGGCCATCGCCACCGGCGACCGGGCCACCGCCGCCTCGCTGCTGTCCTTCATGATCAAGTCGGCCTCCGGGGTGGGCCTGGTGCCCGAGCAGGTGTGGGAGGACCCGGACCTGCCCGCCTCGCCCTACGGCAGCGACCCCACCACCGCCTCGATCGGCTTCACCGACGGCCAGGCCGCCGGTTCGGCCTCGCCGCTGACCTGGGCACAGGCCCAGGAGCTGCGGCTGATCACCGACCTCGGCCAGGGCCGCGCCGTCGACCGGCCGGCGCTCACCACCGCCCGCTACGTCACCCACGGCGCCCCCGGCACGGCCGCGGTCACGCTGACCTCGCCGAGCTCCGGAGCGACCGTGGAGGCCGCCACGGCCACCGTCACCGGCAGCACCACGCCGGGCGCCGCGGTGGTGGTCCAGGCCGACGACACCGACACCGGGGCCGCCGCGAACACCGTCAGCACCAGGGCCGACGCCACCGGCGCGTTCTCGGTACCGGTGGCCGTCGGCTTCGGCAGCGACCAGATCACCGTCGCCGCGACCACGGCGACCGGCGCCACCGGCTACGCGCGGACCTCCGTCACCGGCGACATCACCGGGGGCACCTCGGTGCTCGACGTGACCGACCCGAGCGGGGACGACAACGGGCCCGGCAGCTACCAGTACCCGACCGACTCGGCGTTCACCCCGGGCTCGTTCGACCTCACCCGCTTCCAGGTGATCACCCAGGGCGGCACGGTCTACCTGCGCACCACGCTGAAGTCGCTCACCCCGACCTTCGGCAACACCATGGGCGCGCAACTGCTCGACATCTACGTGCACGACCCCGCGGCCGAAGCCACCTCCACGGCCGCGCCCTACCCGACCCGCGACTACAGCATCGCCCCGGCCGACGCCTGGAACGAACGGCTGGAGGTGCAGGGCTTCGCCGCGCCGGTGTGGGTGAACGCGGTCGGCGGCCAGGTCGGCACGCCGACCGCGGTGGTCGCCTCCACCGCCTCCGACAGCATCACCGTCGCCCTGCCGGAGTCCGCGTTCGGGACGCCCACCTCGGGCTGGACCTTCACCCTCGCCCTGGCCGGGCAGGACGGCTACAGCCCGGACCTGGCCCGCGCCTTCGCCGCCACCCCGCAGCCCTACTCCTTCGGCGTCTGCCCGGTCGGCGGCACCGCGCGGATCTGCTCGGCCGACCCGGGCACGGTCGCCAAGGTGATGGACACCATCACCCCGCCCGGGGTCTCCCAGGCCACCGAGCTGGACAGCAGCCGCGGGCCGGTCGTACTCCAGGGGGTGACCGTCCCGTAGCGGCCCGACCGGGGCACCGGGGGCGCGAGGCCGTACCGTACCGGCATGGCGAAGAAGGCGAAGCGCGGCGGTCAGGGCACCCCCGCGACCGTGGCCCTGGAGGCCGCCGGGGTGCGGTTCAGCGTCCACGCGTACGAGCACGACCCGGCCGCGGCCTCCTACGGCGAGGAGGCCTCGCAGGCGCTCGGAGTCCCGGCCGAGCGGGTGTTCAAGACGCTGCTGGCCGACGTCGACGGCGCGCTGGTGGTCGGCGTGGTCCCGGTCGCCGGGCAGCTCGACCTCAAGGCCCTGGCCGCCGCCGTCGGCGGCAAGCACGCCGCGATGGCCGACCCGGCCGCGGCCGAGCGGGCCACCGGCTACGTGCTCGGCGGCATCTCGCCGCTGGGCCACCCGGCCGGGCGGCTCTGCGCGCTGGACCCGGGCAGCCCCGCCGAGCTGGCCGCGCGCCGCGGCCGCCGACTGGCCACGGTGCTGGACGCCACCGCGCTGGACCACCCGACGGTGTTCGTCTCGGCGGGTCGGCGCGGCCTGGAGGTGGAGCTGCCCCCGGCCGACCTGGTCGCCCTCACCGCCGCCCGCACCGCCCGCATCGGCCGTCCGTGCTGAGCCCCGGCGCCGTGCCCGGAGGCGGGCGTACGCCAACCGGAGTACACCCGGCTCGCCGTTCCGGCGGAGGGCGCGCTTGCCCGGTATGGCTACCGTAGAAGGCATGCACCTCTTCCACAGCTGCCGAGCCCTGGCGCGCGCGCACCCGTACCGGGCGGACGGGCTGCTGGCGGTGGTGTTCTACGTGGTGACGCTGGTCGCGCTGCCCGCCCACCAGACCCTGCGCGACTGGTCCGACCTCAACCCGCTGCTGGTGCTGGCCGTCGCCGGGGTGCCGGTGTTCGCGCCGCTGGCCTGGCGCCGCCGGTACCCGGTGGCGGTGCTCGGCATCGTCGTCGCCGGGACCATCGGCTACATGGTGATCGGCCCGGTGCGCGGCCCGATCCTGCTCGGCTCGGCGGTCGCCGTCTACACCGTCTGCTCGACCGTGGAACGGCGGCTGGCGCTGGCCGTCGGCTGGTGCTCGGCGCTGGCGCTCGGCATCACCAGCTGGGACCGCTCGCCCGACGCCTGGAACAAGTCGGTGAACGCGGTCGCCTTCGCCTGGGTGGCGCTCGCCGTCGCCGTCGGCGAGGCGGTCCGCAGCCGCCGGGCCTTCGTCGCGGCGATAGAGGAGCGCGCCCGGCGCGCCGAGCACACCCGCGAGGAGGAGGCCCGGCGCCGGGTCGCCGAGGAGCGGATGCGGATCGCCCGCGAGCTGCACGACATCGTCGGCCACCACATCGCCCTGATCAACGTCCAGGCCGGGGTCGCCTCGCACGTCCTGGACAGCCAGCCGGAGCTGGCCAGGGCCGCGCTGGCGCACGTCCGCGAGGCCGGGCGGTCGGCGCTGTCGGAGCTGAACGCCACCGTGAGCGTGCTGCGCCAGGGCGACGAGACGGACACCCCGATCGAGCCCGCGCCCGGGCTCGAACAGCTGCCCAGCCTGCTGGAGTCCTTCGACCGCGCCGGGCTGCGGGTCTCCCGGCTGGACGAGGGCGAGCCGCGCCGGGTGCCCGCCGCGGTCGACCTCACCGCCTACCGGATCGTCCAGGAGTCGCTGACCAACGTCCGCAAGCACGCCGGGACCTCGGCCGCGACGCTGCGGCTGGCCTACCGCCGGGACGCGCTCAGCATCGAGGTCGAGGACGACGGCCCCGGCGCGTCGGAACCGGCCGGGCGCGCCGGGTACGGTCTGATCGGGATGCGGGAGCGGGCGGCCTCGGTCGGCGGCAGCTTCCGCGCGGGCCCGGGCCCGGACGGCGGTTTCCGGGTGCGGGTGGAACTGCCGCTGGCGATGGCGGCGCAGTTCAGCCGGACGAGCTTGGTGAACGGGAGCGTATGACGATCAAGGTGCTGCTGGCCGACGACCAGATCCTGGTCAGGGCCGGTCTGAAGGTGCTGGTGGACTCGGCCCCCGACCTGGCCGTCGTCGGCGAGGCGGCGACCGGGCGGGAGGCGGTGCAGCTGGCCCGCACCGCCCGGGCGGACGTGGTGCTGATGGACATCCGGATGCCGGAGCTCGACGGCCTCGCCGCGACCCGCGAGATCATGGCCGACGAGGACCTGGCCGGGGTCCGGGTCCTGGTGCTGACCACCTTCGAGATCGACGAGTACGTGTTCCAGGCGCTGCGGGCCGGGGCCAGCGGCTTCCTCGGCAAGGGCGCGGAGCCGGGCGACCTGCTGGACGCGATCCGGGTGGTCGCCCGCGGCGAGTCGCTGCTCTCGCCGGTCGCCACCCAGAGCCTGATCGCGCGCTTCCTGGAGCAGCCCGACCGGCGGCCGACCCCGGCGCCGGAGCGGCTGTCGGTGCTGACCGAGCGCGAGCGCGAGATAGTCGCCCTGGTCGCCACCGGTGCCTCGAACGACGACATCGCCGAGGACCTGGCGGTGAGCCCGCTCACCGTGAAGACCCACGTGAGCCGGGCGCTGCTGAAGCTCGGTGCCCGGGACCGGGCACAGCTGGTGGTCCTCGCCTACGAGACCGGGCTGGTCCGCCCCGGCGAACGCTGACCTGACCCTGTCACCTGGGCGTATTCCTCGCGTCCGCGTGACATACCACACAGGCTGAAGCTGGTCCCCGTCTTGTCAAAACCGCGTCCGATCATGGCAGACTGACTGACGTAGTAAGACGTTTGCGCACTCCGGGGTCGGTGTAATTCCGAACCGG
This sequence comes from Streptacidiphilus sp. P02-A3a, assembly GCF_014084105.1. GTDB lineage: Bacteria > Actinomycetota > Actinomycetes > Streptomycetales > Streptomycetaceae > Streptacidiphilus. The sequence goes on from NZ_CP048289.1 coordinate 2,588,788, forward strand.
CGGTTATAGTCCGCGACCCGCCCGCTGCCAGCGGCCGGTTGACCAGGTGAGATTCCTGGACCGACGGTGAAAGTCCGGATGGGAGGCAGTGCGCGGCGGACAGGGCTGTGTCGCATGAGTGTGCGCGCGTCCGCCACCCCCTCGCCGGGGCGGCCGGAGCTGCGCCGTTCCCGTGCGGCTCCTCCCGTGGCACGGTGTGCCGTCCGCTTTCTCTCTTCCCAGAGCCCCGGAGTCCGTGGTCCGGGCCTTGCGGAGGAGAGCTGCATGTTCACGGGAATCATCGAAGAGCTGGGCGAGGTCCTGTCGGTACAGGACCTGGGGGACTCCTCGCGCATCCGCCTGCGCGGACCGCTGACCACCCAGGACGCCCGCGAAGGGCAGTCCATCGCCGTCAACGGCGTCTGCCTGACCGTCCTCGACACCAATGAGCGACTGGCCGCCGCACCGGGCGAGTTCAGCGCCGACGTGATGGCCGAGACGCTGCACCGCTCCAGTCTCGGCGCGCTGCGCCCCGGTTCGCAGGTCAACCTGGAACGTGCCATGGCGCTGGGCGCCCGCCTCGGCGGCCACCTGGTCCAGGGCCATGTCGACGGCACCGCCGAACTGCTCTCCCGCAGCCCCGGCGAGCCCGGCGCCGACGGCAGCCCCCAGTGGGAGGTACTGCGCTTCAGCCTGCCCGCCGGGCTCTCCCGCTACCTGGTGGAGAAGGGATCGATCACGGTCGACGGCGTCAGCCTGACCGTGGTGGACGCCCCCGCCGACTCCTTCACGGTGAGCCTGATCCCGGCCACGCTGACCCACACCACACTGGGCCGCAAGCAGGTCGGTGAGCTGGTCAACCTGGAGGTCGACGTCCTCGCCAAGTACGTCGAGCGGCTGCTCGGCGACCGCGCGGCGAGCACCGGGGCAGGGGACTGAGCGGCGATGGGCTTCTTCAACGACCTGAACAGCCAGGCGTTCGTCATATTCGGCGAACACATCAAGTGGTCCGACATGATCGGCAACCTGCTCGGCCTGGCCGCGCTCGCCCTCGGCTGGCGGCGCTCCGTCGTCACCTGGCCGGTGCAGCTGCTGTCCGGCGCGGTGCTGGTCGCCGCGTACGCCTCGCAGCACCTGCCCGGCGGCGTCGGCAAGCAGCTGATCGTGATCGTGGTCTCGCTCTGGGGCTGGCGGCAGTGGCGCGGCGGCACCGCCGGGACCGCGGGCGAGCTGGCCATCCGCTTCGCCAGCTGGCGCGAGCGCGGCTGGCTGGTCGCCGGTACCGCCGTCGGCACCGTCGCCACGGCCCTGCTGTTCCAGTGGTTCAACCTCTCCTGGGCGCCCTGGCCGGACGCCTACATCTTCGTCGGAACGCTCGCCGCGATGGTCGCCCAGGGCCGCGGCTGGGTCGAGTTCTGGTTCGCCTGGCTCGCCGTGGACGTGGTCGGCGTGCCCCTGGCCTTCAACAACGGCCTGGCCTTCTCCGGCCTGGTCTACATCGTCTACTTCGTGCTGGTGGTCGCCGGGATGCGCTCCTGGTGGCTGAGCACCAGCCGCCCGCAGCAGCCGCGTGTCGCCGCCCCGAAAGGAGTCACGGTATGAGTACCGTCGCCGAACTGCCCGAAGCACGCACTGAGCTGCCCGAGACCGGAGCCGAGGCCGTGGTCTTCGACGATCTCTCGCTGGACCCGGTCGAGCTGGCCGTCGCCGAGCTCGCCGCCGGGCGCCCGGTGGTCGTCGTCGACGACGAGAACCGGGAGAACGAGGGCGACCTCGTCTTCGCCGCCGAACTGGCCACCCCGGAACTGGTCGCCTTCGCCATGAACGAGTGCCGCGGCCTGGTCTGCGTCCCGATGACCGGGGCCGACCTGGACCGGCTGCTGCTGCCGCAGATGGTGGAGCGCAACACCGAGAGCCACGGCACCGCCTTCACCGTCTCGGTGGACGCGAAGCACGGCGTCACCACCGGCATCTCCGCCGCCGACCGGGCGCACACCATGCGGCTGCTGGCCGACCCCGACAGCGTCGCGGAGGACTTCGCCCGCCCCGGCCACATCTTCCCGCTGCGGGCCAAGGACGGCGGCGTGTTCACCCGCAACGGCCACACCGAGGCCGGTCCCGACCTGTGCCGACTGGCCGGGCTGCGCCCGGTCGCGGCGATCTGCGAGATCGCCAACGCCGACGGCACCATGGCCCGGCTGCCGGAGCTGGTGCCCTTCGCCCGCCGCCACGGCCTGGCCATCATCTCCATCGAGGACCTGATCGCCTACCGGCAGCGCACCGAGCGCACGGTCACCCGCGCCGCCGTCACCGGGCTGCCCACCGCCCACGGCGAGTTCACCGCCCTCGGCTACCGCAGCGAGCCCGACGGCGTCGAGCACATCGCCCTGGTCGCCGGCGGCCTGGACGCCGAAGGGCGGCTGCCCGACGGCGAGGACGTGCTGGTCCGGGTCCACTCCGAATGCCTGACCGGGGACGTCTTCGGCTCGCTGCGCTGCGACTGCGGCCCGCAGCTGGAGGCCTCGCTGGAGCGGATCTCCACCGAGGGCCGGGGCGTGGTGCTCTACCTGCGCGGTCACGAGGGGCGCGGCATCGGCCTGCTGCACAAGCTGCGCGCGTACCAGCTGCAGGAGGCCGGGCACGACACCGTGGACGCCAACCTGGAGCTGGGGCTCCCGGCGGACGCCCGCGACTACGCCGCCGCCGCGCGGATGCTGGACGACCTCGGCGTGCGCTCGGTGCGGCTGCTGACCAACAACCCGGCCAAGGGCGCGGCGCTGGAGGAGGAGGGCCTCAAGGTCACCGGCCGCGAGCCGGTGCGCACCCCGGCGGGCGAGCACAACCTGCGCTACCTGCGCACCAAGCGCGACCGGATGGGCCACGACCTGCCCTGGCTCGCGTAGTACCCCCGACCTGCAACCGCACCAACGAGACGAACGAGACGAAGGAGACGCCGTGAGCGGCGAGGGAGCACCCAAGCTGGAGCTGAGTGACTGCGAGGGCCTGCGGGTGGCGGTGATCGCCTCCCAGTGGCACGAGCGGATCATGGGTGGTCTGCTGGACGGCGCCCAGCGGGCGCTGAAGGAGTACGGCGTCGAGGACTCGGTGGTGCTCCGGGTGCCCGGCAGCTTCGAGCTCCCGGTGGTCGCCAAGGCCCTGGCCGAGCGCGGCTACGACGCGGTGGTGGCCCTGGGTGTGGTCATCCGCGGCGGAACCCCCCACTTCGACTATGTGTGCGAGGCCGCCACCATGGGCCTGGTCCAGGTCTCCGCCAACACCGGTGTGCCGGTCGGCTTCGGCCTGCTGACCTGCGACGACGAGCAGCAGGGGCTGGACCGGGCCGGGCTTGAGGGCTCGCGTGAGGACAAGGGCTTCGAGGCGACCACCGCCGCGCTGGCCACCGCCGCGCTGCTGCGCGGCCTGTCCGCCCCGGTCGGCGGCTCCGCCGGGTGAGCGTTCGGACGAGCGTTCACCGTCCGTTCCCTGGGACGCCGACGCGTCCCGGGGAACCGACCGCGTAGGGTGTGACGCATCATGGCTCAGAAGACATTTGAGGAGCTCTTCACCGAGCTCCAGCAGAAGGCCGCCGGCGGCGGGCCGGGTTCGCGTACCGCCGAGCTGGTCGGGCAGGGCGTGCACGCCATCGGCAAGAAGGTGGTCGAGGAGGCCGCCGAGGTGTGGATGGCCGCGGAGTACGAGTCGGACGAGCGGACCGCGGAGGAGATCTCCCAGCTGCTCTACCACGTCCAGGTGATGATGGTCGCCCGCGGCCTCACCCTGGAGGACGTCTACACCCATCTGTAGACCCCGCCCTTGAGTTTTCACGGGAGCGGGGCACCGAGCACATCCGGTGCCCCGCTCTTCGCATGTTCGGACACGAAAACACCCACGAAAGGCATCACACTCATGCTGCGCATCGCCGTTCCCAACAAGGGGTCCCTCTCCGAGCCGGCGTCCGCGATGCTCCATGAGGCCGGTTACCGTCAGCGCAAGGACTCCAAGGAACTGGTCCTGGTCGACCCGGAGAACAACGTCGAGTTCTTCTTCCTGCGCCCGCGCGACATCGCGATCTACGTCGGCTCCGGTCGGTTGGACGTCGGGATCACCGGTCGTGACCTGCTGCTCGACTCCGGCGCGGACGCGGAGGAGGTGCTGGCCCTGGGCTTCGCCGGGTCCACCTTCCGCTTCGCCGCCCCGGCCGGGGCCGCCTCCAGCGTCAAGGACCTGGAGGGCCGCCGGATCGCCACCTCGTACACCGGTCTGGTCGCCAAGCACCTGACCGAGCACGGCGTCACCGCCGGTGCCGTGGTCAAGCTCGACGGCGCGGTGGAGACGGCGGTGCAGCTGGGTGTGGCGGACGTGATCGCGGACGTGGTGGAGACCGGTACCAGCCTGCGCAACGCCGGGATGGAGGTCTTCGGGGAGCCGATCCTGGTCTCCGACGCGGTGGTGGTGCGTCCGGTCGACGCGGAGGCCGATCCCCGGGTCGACCAGTTCCTGCGACGTCTCCAGGGTGTTCTGGTGGCCCGTCGGTACGTGATGATGGACTACGACATCCGCGCCGAGCGCGTCGCCGAGGCGGTGGCGCTCACCCCCGGCCTGGAGTCGCCCACGGTCTCGCCGCTGCACAGCGAGGGCTGGGTCGCCGTGCGGTCCATGGTGCTCCGCAGGGAGGCGCAGCGCATCATGGACGACCTCTGGGCCATCGGTGCCCGGGCGATCCTGGTCACCAACATCCACGCCTGCCGCCTGTAGCCAGGAGGCCCCATGAGCGTCGAGCACCGCCGGACCGTCATCGGACCGCCGACCCTGCCCACGATCTGGAAGCCCGTGCTGACGCGCGTGGTGTTCCTGGGATTCGCGCTGGTCAGCGTCGTCTTCTTCAGTGGGATGGCGGCGCTGGGGCCGGGTGACTGGCAACTGCACGACCGGGTCGGCATCGGCCTGTGCGGGCTGCTGTGCGCGCTGGTGCTGGTGCTGCTGGCGCGCCCGGTGGCCCGGGCGGACCGGGACGGGGTGACCGTGGTCAACTTCGTCCGCAGCCGCCGCCTGGAGTGGGCGGAGATCCTGGGGGTGAACCTGCGCCAGGGCGACCCGTGGGTGGTGCTCGACCTCGCCGACGGCGGGACGATCGCGGTGGTGGCGATCCAGCCGGGCTCCGGGCGGCGGCAGGCCATCCGCGCCGCCCGCGAACTGCGGGCCTGCGTGGACGCCTACGGCACCGCCCGGCGCTGAACCCGGCTGGGTCGGGCTGCGTCAAACCACTCAGACGACGATGTGGTCGAGGTCGGGGGCGCCGCTGGTGCCGCTGCCGGAGAATTCGACGGTGTTGCCGCTTCCGGCGTTGAGGGTGACGGTGACGGTGGTGGTGCCGATGACGTTGTAGCTGCTGGCTGAGGTTTCGGTGAAGGTGACGGTCTGGGTGGTGCCGTTGACGGTGATGGTGGCGGGTCGGGCCTTGCCGACGCTGAGGTAGGAGATGGTCAGGGTGTAGCTGCCGGTGCTGGGTTCGGTGATGCCGGTGAAGGTGACGGTGCCGTTGGAGCCGCCGCCGATGTCGCTGACCTTCTGGCCGTCCAGGCAGGCCGAGCAGTTGTTGGCGTCGGCGCTGCCGCCGAGGGTGGCCTGGTCGGCCTCGTAGGTCCTGCCGCCGGGGCTGCCGCCGCTGCCGGTGACGGTGAGGGTGTAGCTGGTGGTGTGGCTGCCGGAGGCGGCGGTGCCGGTGACGGTGACCGGGTAGCTGCCCGCGGCGGTGGCCGAGGTGGTGGCCAGGGTGAGGGTCGAGCCGGTGCCGGAGCTGACCGAGGCCGGGGCGAAGGAGGCGGTGACCCCGGACGGCAGGCCGGAGGCGGTCAGCGCGACCGGCTCGGCGCTGCCGGAGGCGACCGCGGTGCTGACGGTCGCGGTGGCCGAGCCCCCGGCGGCGACCGAACCCGAGGCGGGCGAGACCGCCACCGAGAAGTCGTTGCCGGGCTGGCCGCCGCCACCACCGATGGGCGCGGCGATGTCGGACGTCCCCACGTTGTAGCCGGAGAGGCTGACCACGGGGGTGGCGCCGTTCAGGTCGGAGGCCTTGTAGCTGACGCTGACGGTCTGCGACTCACCCGGGAACAGGGTGATGTCGTTGTCGCTCCACAGCGCCGACGGCACCTCGTTGTCCCCGGACTGCGGGGTTCCCGAGGCCGAGCCCCGGCGCAGGTCGGTGCGGAGGAAGAAGCCCACCGCCGAACTGGAGGTGTCGGTCAGGGTGACCTCGGTGACCGTGTCCGAGCCGTTCGGGCCGGGCTGGCCCTGCGAGGTGGCGGTGGCGCTGACGGCCCCGGCCGGAAGCGAGTTCAGCCCCTGGAGGTCGGCGTACTGGGTCATCGTGGCGTTGTCGTTGCCGTTGGTGGAGGACCAGTTGACGACGTCCGGGTAGGTCGACTGCCAGTAGGTGTTCCGGTCGACCACGGACCCGTTCTGACGAATCGTCAGTTCGACGAAGTAGGTCTGGGCCGCGGACTTGCTGGTGGTGGTCGCCGGAACCTTCGGCTTCAGCACCGAGTTGAGCACCTTCTGCGAGGCCAGGCTGATCCCACTGGCGGTCTGGTCGTCCAGTACCGCCCCGGCCGCGCTGTAGACCTTGGACTCGACCGACAGCCCGCTCTGGGTGCCGCCGCCGAGGTTGTCCAGGGTGACCGTGCCGGTGTCCTGGGCGTAGAGGGCGTGCAGCGTCTCGTTGCCCTTCTTGGCGCCGAAGTAGCTGCCGGCCTGGTCGCCGTCCTCGTTGTAGAGGTCCCAGAGCAGCGTCGGCCAGCCCTTGTTGACCTGCCAGTACATGGTTCCGGTGGACGGGGTGGAGGTGTTGGTGGAGTGGTCGATGAACGCCTCGAACTGGGCCCGGGTGTTCTCGTAGTTGGCGACCTGGGCCTCCTCGACGTAGTTGTCGAGGCTGGTCGGGGTGCCGTAGCGGGCGTCCAGTGCCTGGTCGAAGTTGTAGAGCGTGCCGAACTGGTACTGGCCGTGCCCGGACTCGTAGTTGAGGTGGTACTGGTTGTAGGTGTCGGACTGCCACAGGTCCGACTGCTCGGTGGGGGAGAGGAAGCGGTTGATCGAGTCCAGCGTGGGGATGGTGTCCCCGGCGCTCTCCTCGCTGTCGAAGCCCCAGGAGCCGCCCGCGTTGGTCTGGTTGTCGTCGGGCTGGGTGTGCGTGGTGTCGTACCAGTAGTCCGGCGGGACCCAGTCGTACGGCCCCTCCTTCTCGCCGGAGTCGCCCAGGATCGGGCTGCTGTTCTCCTCGGCGGAGGAGACCACCGGCACGTCGAAGTCGGCGGTCTTGAAGGCCGCCAGGGTGTCCGACTCGTCGGCGGTGCCGGGCGCGTTGTCGCTCCAGCTGAAGGTGACCACGCTCGGGTGGTCCACCTGGTTCTCGCCGATGGTGAGCGCGGAGTTCGTGGCCACCGTCAGCAGGTTGCCGCTGAGGTTGTTGCCCCAGGCGTCGCAGCACTGGTAGCCGGAGTCGATCATGATCCCGGCCTGGTCCATCTGCTCGTAGAAGTCGTCCGGGAACTCGTGGCCCTCAAGCCGGATCATGTTGATCCCGAGGTTCTTCAGGATCGCGATCTGCTGGGCGATGCCGGCCGCCGAGTAGTGCAGGAACAGGTCCTCGGTGAAGCCGCCGCCGCGGACCACGAACGGCACGCCGTTGACGCTGTACTGGCGCACCCCGAGCGAGTCCACCGGGCCCGCGCCGACCAGCGAGGAGCTGACGTTGCGGATGCCGAAGGTGCCGCTGGTCGCGGTGGAGACGGTGCTGCCCTGGGTGACCGAGGTGCTCAGCGTGTAGAGCGGCTGCGCGCCCATCTGGTACGGCCACCACACCTGCGGGTGGGCGATGGTGAGCGACGGGTACGCGGACGGCGTGAACGAGACCGTCTGGGTGGTGTTCGCGGGCACGGTCACCGACTGCGAGACGGTGATCGGCGCGGCGCCGCCCGCCGGTGCGGTGACGGTGGCGCTGACCGTCCCGGTCAGCGCGGCCGAGGTGCTGTTGGTGACGTTGGTCCTCACCGTCAGCGCCGAGGAGCTGAGGTCGGTCGCGTTGGCCTGCACCACGTGCGAGTCGGCGTCGCTCAGGCCGTCGGAGACCAGCAGTTGCACCGGGAACTGGATGCCGGTGTTGTTGTCCGGCGGGATCTGGCTCCAGTCCACGTCGTCCAGGGTGAGCATGGTGTTCGGGTTGTTCGGGTAGAGCTCCAGCGCCACGCTGTTGGCGCCGGACTTGAGCAGCCCGGTGACGCCGAAGGTGTAGCGGGTGTAGGCGCCCTCGACCGTGGCCTGGGTGGCCACCTCGGTCCCGTTGAGCCAGACGTCGGCCTGCCCGACCACGCCGTTCACGATTAGGCTCGCAGTCTGACCCGTCGTCAGCGAGGCGTTGAAGGTGGTGCGGTACCACCACGGCACGTCGAACTGCGGGACGGTGTCGGCCCCGATCTTGCTCATCGAGCCGAAGCAGGTCTTCATGTTGGTCGAGTAGTAGACGTTCGGGCAGCTGCCGTTCTGCAGCAGTGCCTCGATCTCGGTACCGGGAGCGCCACCGTCGTCATTGCTGACGGGCAGCCAGCCACTGGTGGAGAAACCGGGATTGGAGATGGTCGCGCCGCCCTGGGTGGCGGTCGCGCTGCTCAGCACCTGCCAGCCGGCGGAGCCGAGGACGGTGGCCGAGGAGGTCGCCTGCGGGGCCTGCGAGGCCGGGACGGCGGCGGTAGCGGTGGCGGCGGTCGCGGTGCGGACGGCGGGGGCGGTAGCACCGGCGGCGGAGCCGGAGCTGCCCGCCGTGGCGATCAGCGCGAGCGCGGCCAGGAGCGGGACGGCTGGTCGGAGGTGCGCCTTGCGGACGAACACGGAGCCTCCCGTGTTAGTAAGGTTAATTAACTATCTAGGGCGAAGGTAACGGCCGTCCTGACGGGGGGTCAACGAGCGGGATGTAACGATGTGATGAGCTTGACGTTGCCGCAGGGGTACGACATATTGCAGGGTAAGAATTGTCTTATGTGACGATAAAACCTATAAACCAGGAACTATCCATGGGACGACCCGGGTGACCGACGCCTGGTTGCTGCTCGCTGTGGCCGTGCTGCTGATCCTCGCCAACGGAATGTTCGTCGCCGCCGAGTTCTCGCTGGTCACCGTGGACCGGGGGACCGTCGAACGGGCGGCGGCGACCGGAGACCGCCGGGCCCAGGGGGTGCTCGCCTCGCTGCGCGCGCTCTCCTTCGAGCTCTCCGGCGCCCAGCTCGGGATCACCGTCACCTCGCTGCTGGTCGGCATGCTCGCCGACCCGGCCATGGCGGTGCTGCTCAAACCGCCGCTCACCGGCCTCGGGGTGCCGTCCGGCGCGGTCCACCCGGTGGCGGTGGTGGTCGGGCTGCTGATCGCCACGGTGCTGCAGATGGTCGTCGGCGAGCTGGTGCCCAAGAACTGGGCGATCTCCCGCCCGCTCCAGGTCGCCCGCGCCGTGGCCGCGCCGCAGCGGGTCTTCTCCACCGTCTGCCGCCCGCTGATCGCGGTGCTGAACGGCGCCGCGAACCACGCCGTCCGGGCCCTGGGGATGGAGCCCGCGCACGAGCTGGCGTCCGCCCGCAGCGCCGAGGAGCTGATCGCGCTCGCCCGGCACTCCGCCAGCGAGGGCGCGCTGGAGCCGGACACCGCCGACCTGTTCGTCCGCGCGCTGGGCCTGGGCGAGCTCACCGCCGAGAGCGTGATGACCCCCGGGTGGACGTCTCCGCGCTGCACGAGTCCGCCACCGCCGCCGACGTGCTCAACCTCACCCGGGCCACCGGCCTGTCCCGCTTCCCGGTCTACCGGGACGGCATCGACGAGGTCATCGGCGTGGTCACGCTCAAGGACGCGCTGGCCGTCCCCGAGGACCGGCGGCACACCGTGCTGGTGGACAGCCTGGCCGCGCCGCCGCTGCTGGTCCCGGAGACGCTTCCGGCCGAGCGGCTGCTGGAGCAGCTGCGGCACATCCAGCCGATGGCCGTGGTGGTCGACGAGTACGGCGGTACCGCCGGGGTGGCCACCCTGGAGGACATCATCGAGGAGATGGTCGGCGAGGTCATGGACGAGCACGACCCCGACGAGCGGGCCGAGCTGCGCCAGGTCGCCGCCGTCGACGGCCTCCAGGCCTGGGAGGCCGAGGGCCGCTGCCGGGTGGACCAGCTGGCCTCCATCGGCCTGCACGCGCCGCCGGGCCCGTACGAGACCGTCGCCGGACTGGTCGCGGACCTGCTCGGGCGGCTGCCCGAGGCCGGGGAGTACTGCGAGCTGCCCGGCTGGCGGCTCACCGTGCTGGCCGTGGACCGGCACCGCACCGAGCGCGTGCGGCTGGTGCGCGCCGACGAGGCGGCCGGGGAGGGTCGGGACCGGTGACCGCGCTGAAGATCTTCGCCGCGCTGCTGCTGCTGTTCGGCAACGCCTTCTTCGTCGGCGCCGAGTTCGCCCTGGTGTCGGTGCGCCGCAGCCAGATCGAGCCGCTGGCGGAGTCCGGCGACCGCCGCGCCCGGACCGTGCTGTACGCGCTGGAGCACGTCTCGGCGATGATGGCGGCGGCGCAGCTTGGGATCACCGTCTGCTCGCTGCTGATCGGCGCGCTCGCCGAACCGGCCGTCGCCCACCTGCTGGAGGGCCCGTTCCACGCGCTGGGCGTGCCCAGCGGGCTGACCCACCCGCTGAGCTTCGTGGTGGCGCTGGCCCTGGTCGTCTCGCTGCACATGGTCGTCGGCGAGATGGTGCCGAAGAACATCGCGCTGGCCGGTCCGGAGCGCTCGGCGCTGCTGCTGGGACCGCCGCTGGCCGGGCTGGCCAGGCCGCTGCGGCCGGTGATCCGCTTCCTGAACGCGCTGGCGAACCTGCTGCTGCGGCTGCTCGGGGTGGAGTCCAAGGACGAGGTGGAGTCCGTCTACACCAGCGCGCAGCTGGCTCACCTGCTGCTGGACTCGCGCGACGCGGGCCTCCTCGGCGGCCTGGTCCAGGAGCGGCTGGAGGACGCGCTGGAGCTGGGGGTGCGCCCGGTGCGCGAGGTGCTGCTGCCGCCGGAGCAGCTGGTCACCGTGGACGCCTCGGCCACTCCCCGGCAGATCGAGCGGCTGGCGGCGAGCACCGGCTTCTCCCGGTTCCCGCTGACCGGGCCCGCCCCGGCGGCCGGTTTCCTGGGCTACCTGCACGTCAAGGACGTGCTGGAGGCGGACGAGCGGGAGGCCCCGGTGCCCCGGCGGCTGTGGCGGCCGATCATCGCGCTGCCCGAGCTCACCCCGCTGGACGACGCCCTCGGCGCGATGCGCCGGGCCGCGTCGCACCTGGCCTCGGTGGTGGACGCCCGGGGGGTGACGCTGGGGCTGGTCACCCTGGAGGATGTACTCGAAGAGCTGGTCGGCGAGGTGCACGACCCGGACCACCAGGTCTCCCCGCCGGCTCAGTAGATCCTCAAATGTCGTACACCAGTGCGCCGGGCGAGGGAAGCTTTCCGCAACAGGGTGAAATCCGCCCGTGGGGGACGAGGAACACGTACGTGAGTCAACGAGAACTGGCGGTCGACGGGGTCTCCAAGCGTTACGGGGACACGATCGCACTGCGCGACATGACGTTCGACGTGCAGGCCGGGGAGATCTTCGGCTTCGTCGGCAGCAACGGCGCCGGCAAGACCACGACCATGCGGATCATGCTGGGCGTGCTCGCGGCCGACGCCGGGGAGGTCCGCTGGGACGGGGTCCCGGTGACCCTGGAGACCCGCAGCCGGATCGGCTACATGCCCGAGGAGCGCGGCCTGTACCCGCGGATGCGGGTCGGGGAGCAGCTGGAGTACCTGGCCCGGCTGCACGGCCTGGGCCGGGCCGAGGCGGCGCGGGCCACCAGGGAGTGGACCGAGCGGCTCGGCGTCGCCCACCGTGTCGGCGACGAGGTGCAGAAGCTCAGCCTGGGCAACCAGCAGCGGGTGCAGCTGGCCGCGGCGCTGGTGCACGACCCGGAGATACTCGTCCTGGACGAGCCCTTCTCCGGCCTGGACCCGGTCGCGGTGGACGTGATGAGCGCGGTGCTCCAGGAGAAGTGCGCCGAGGGGGTGCCGGTGATCTTCTCCAGCCACCAGCTGGAGCTGGTCGAGCGGCTGTGCGACCGGGTCGGCATCGTCCGCGCGGGCAGCATGGTCGCCTGCGGCACCGTGCCCGAGCTGCGTCGCGGCGGCGCCGAGGAACTGGTGGTGGACGCCCCGGAGGCGGCCGACGGCTGGGCCGAGGGACTGCCCGGGGTCACCGTCGTCGGACGCGAGGGCAGCCGTACCGTGCTCGCCCTCGGCGAGGAGGCCGACGACCAGGCGGTGCTGAGCGCGGCCCTGGCCACCGGACCGGTACGGGAGTTCGCCCGGCGGCTGCCGACGCTGACCGACCTGTTCCGGCACGTGGTCAGCAGCGAAGAGAAGAAGCAGACGGGGGAAGCGGCATGAGCGGATCCAACCAGCGTCCGGCGGCGGAGCGGCCGTCGGCCGGGAGGCTCACGGTGGGCTCGCGGGAGGCGGTCGGCCTGGTCGCGACCCGCGAGATCCAGGTGCGGATCCGCTCCAAGGCGTTCCTGGTCACGCTGTTCATCACGGCGCTGGCCGCGATCGCGCTGCCGCTGATCCCGCACCTGATCGACAGCAAGAGCGGGCCGGTGAGGATCGCGGTGCCGGTCTCCGACAGCTCGCTGTCCGCCGCGCTCCAGGGCACCGCCACCGAGCTCGGCCAGAAGATCACCATCAGCACCGTGCCCGACCACGGGACCGGGGTGTCCCAGGTCGGCTCCGGCAAGGTCGACGTGCTGGCCGAGCCGGGCGCCGACGGCCAGGTGCAGGCCACCGTCAACAAGAGCCTCGGTGACTCCACCCGGCAGCTGTTCCAGGTGGTGGGCCAGCAGCAGGCGCTCGGGCAGCAGTTCACCCAGCTCGGGGCGACCCCGGCGCAGGCCGAGCATGCCCTGGCCGCCGCCTCCGGCGCGCAGGTCCAGGTCACCACGCTGAAGGTGAAGAACACCGACCCGCAGCAGGGCCAGCACATCTCCATCGCCATCGCGGCCGGGCTGCTGATGTACATGTCGCTGATGCTGGTCGGCCAGATCGTCGCCCAGGGCGTGGTCGAGGAGAAGTCCAGCCGGGTGGTGGAACTGCTGCTGGCCACCATCCGGCCGTGGCAGCTGCTGTTCGGCAAGGTCCTCGGGACCGGGCTGCTGGGGCTGTTGCAGATGGCGGTACCGGCGCTGCTCGGCGTCGGCGTCGGCATCGCCACCGGCGCGCTCAACATCTCGCTGAGCGACTCGGTCGGCGCGGTCGCCTGGGCGCTGCTCTGGTACGTGGTGGGCTTCGCCATCTACGCCATGGTGTTCGCCGCGCTCGGCGCCACCGTCTCCCGGCAGGAGGACGTCCAGGGGCTGACCTTCCCGGCGATCGCGCCGCTGATCGCGGCCTGGGTGATCGGCATCTCGGTGGTGCCCAGCAACCCCGGCAGCTCGCTGGTCACCTGGCTGTCGCTGCTGCCGCCGTTCGCACCGGTGCTGATGCCGATGCGGATCGCCATGGGGGTCGCCCCGGTGTGGCAGATCCTGCTGGCACTGGTGCTCGCGCTGGCCTTCGCCTTCCTGCTGCTGCGCTTCGCGGCCCGGATCTACCGCAACTCGGTGCTGCGCAGCGGCTCCCGGGTGCCGCTGCGGGAAGCCCTGAAGGCAGCCTGACGGTCCGTCAATCAGGCGTCCGGCGGGGGCGGTTCACCGGAGTCACCCCCGCCCGTCGATCAACTCCCCGTACGCCTGGAGCACGTCCGGCAGCCGCAGCGTGGCCAGGTCCTGCCGGGTCGGTGGCTCGGTCAGCACCGACAGCCGCAGGTCGCGGTAGGCACAGGACTTCTCGTACAGGGTCCGGATGAAGCGTCCGTTGCCCAACTCGTCGATCCAGCCCTCGCGGACCACGTGCGCGCAGATGCTGCGCAGCTCCTCGGTGGCCTCCTCGTCCCAGAAGTCGCCGTCCCCGGCGGCCAGCGCCCGGCCGATCGAGGTCAGCTCGGCCGGGCGGTAACTGGGGAAGTCCACCCGGCTGGTGAAGCGCGAGTTCAGCCCGGGATTGGCGGCCAGCAGCCGGTTCATCCCCTCCGGGTAGCCCGCGAGGATCACCACCAGCCGGTCCCGGTTGTCCTCGGCGCGCTTCAGCAGCACCTGGAGCGCCTCGTCGCCGTAGGCGTCGCCCTTGCTGTAGCCGGAGTTGGCGAGGCTGTAGGCCTCGTCCACGAACAGCACCCCGTCCAGCGCCGAGTCGATCAGCTCGTTCGCCTTGACCGCCGTCTGGCCCAGGAACTCGCCCACCAGATCCGCGCGTTGGGCCTCCACCAGATGGTCGCCGGAGAGCAGCCCGAGGGCGTAGAACACCCGGCCGAGTATCCGGGCCACGGTGGTCTTGCCGGTCCCCGAGGGGCCGGAGAAGACGAAGTGCCGCTTCGGCGGCTGCACCGGCAGGCCCTGGTCCGAGCGCAGTTGGGCCATCCGCAGCTGCGCCGACAGCGCCAGCACCTGCCGCTTGACCGGCTCCATGCCGACCATCCGCTCCAGCTCCGCCAGCGCCGCCTCCAGCCCCGGCCGGTCCGGCCGCAGCCCGCTCAGCGCGTTCATCCCGCTGAACCCGCCGAGGCCGCCGGTCCCGGCGGTCAGCGCGGACGCCAGCGGCGGACGGCCGTTGCCCGGGGCCGGATCGGTCGGGGCGCTGCCGCGCGGCGCGGGCGGCACCGGATCCGACTCCAGCAGCCCGGGCAGCAGCGAGCCCTCGGCGCCGGTCTCCGGCAGCCCGCCGTCGGTGACCCCGCCGTCCGGAACGCCACCGTCGGCCTCCGGCAGGCCGCCCTCCGGCAACCCGCCGTCGGAGAGCCCGCTGTCGGACAGCGCGGTCTCCGACAGCGCGTCGAAGTAGCCTGCCTCGAAGGGCTGTTCACCCAGTCCCGGTCCCGGATCCGCGCCCGGCGCGGGACGCGGACCGGACGCCCCCGGCGCCCCCGCGTGCCGAGGCCGCTGCAACGGCGGTGCCGGGGCCTCCAGCAGCGCCGGATCCACCCCGTCCTCCGCCGCGATCGCCGCCAGCCGGGCCGAGGTGTCCATGAAGCCCGGATCCACCCGCTGCACCGCCCGGTACAGCGACACCGCCGCCGCGCTGCGCCCACCGCCCTCGTACGCGCGCGCCAGCCAGTACCGCAGCTCCTTGCGCTGCGGCTGCTCCGAGCGGCAGCGCGCCAGCGAGGTCGCCAGCGGCAGCTCCGCCTGCCCGCACATGTCCAGCCGGACCCGGGCCATCCCGCCGAACAGCCCCGCCTCGATGCCCAGCAGCGGATCGTCCAGCAGGCCGTCGGTGTCCCGGATCAGTTGCTCCCAGTCCTTCAGCAGGTACGAGCGGCAGGCGTGCAGGAAGCGCACCGAGCGGTCCTCGTCGGCCGGCCGACAGTCGGCCAACGCCCGCTCCAGCTCCGGCAGATGGCGTCCGTCCAGCCAGTGCGAGGCATGGGCGAGGGCGAGGTCCCTGGCGTCCTCCAGGATCGGCTGCACCCACCAGCCCAGCCAGTACCAGGAGCTCAGCGGGCGGCGGTGGCGGCGGCGCTGCTCACCGAAGCGGTCCCGGTGGCGCTGCATCGCCAGCAGCGCGGCGGAGGTCTCCGAGCGCAGTGCGTGCAGGCCGAGCCAGGCGTCGGCCATCCCCGGGTCGATCCGCACGGCGGCGCGGAACTCCTCCTCGGCGCGGGTGTACGCGCCTGCGGCGTAGGCGTCCATCGCTCGCAACCAGGCGCGGTCGGCCAGGCTGCGGGAACCCCTGGTGTCGTCGTCAGTCCCCACTGTCAGTCCCCCTGCCGCGCGTTGCCGTATCGGTCGCCCCCGACCCAAGCACCGGGGCCCACACACCGGGATGGTGAGTACCGGGACCCCGCTGGCAAAACACCATGACGGCCCATCGGCGCACGCGCAACGCCCGTGCGCCTTGAGGGCATCGTACCGGGGCGCTGCTGATCCGTAAGGGTGCCGCGCGGGGATGGGCGCAGTGTGGCTGGTAGTTGAGGATGCGGGCGGGCCTGCGGCATCCGGTCGGGAAGCGGGTTAGCCGGACGTATATGCCAGATTGGGGCTCGTGTGGCTGCTGTGTTCCGTGGGGCTGCCGATGACGTATGCCCGAACTGTCCGACTTGCCTCGCCACCTTCGCCGTCGCGGCCCGCCGCAGCGGCTCCCACCAGCGGGAACCCGCCGGTCTCGGCCTGCGCGGCGGCGGTGCCCGGCTCGATCCGGCGCACCGTCCGCAGTCTCCGGTACCGGCGCGGCCCGCCGCAAGGGGACATCACGCACACTTCCGGCGCCCGTGCGCGGGGCGCACCCCTCCGCTCTCGGCTCCCAGCGTACCCCGGGGGGTATGTTAGCGTGATGGTCACACACCCCGGGGGTATCCGGGGGAAACCCCGTCATCGTGGCGACGCGCTTCGCGGGCCTGAGAGGAAGCTGAACCATGTGCCAGCGCACCACCTGTCGTACCTGTGGCAAGGCCGGGTTCCGCGGCTGCGGCCAGCACGTCGAGCAGGTGCTCGCCGGTGTCCCGGCCGCGCAGCGGTGCGCCTGTGCGGCGCGCCGGGCGGCGGCCCCCGCTGAGGCCGCCGCCCCCGGCGGGAACCGTGGGCAGCGCCGCTTCCTCGGACTGTTCGGCCGCCGCTAGCGGCTGTGGCGGCCGGGCGGTCGGACCGGCAGCGGTCAGGCCAGGGTGAGGAACAGCTTCTCCAGCTCGGCCTCGGTCATCGGCGGCGCGTCGCCCTCGGCGGTGCTCAGGCACTGCCGCATCCCGCTGGCGACGATCTTGAACCCGGCCCGGTCCAGGGCGCGGGAGACGGCGGCGAGCTGGGTGACCACGTCCTTGCACTCGCGCCCGGCCTCGATCATGGCGATGACCCCGGCGAGCTGTCCCTGGGCCCGGCGCAGGCGGTTCAGCACGGCGGTGCTGGCTTCCTCGTCGACGGTCACGGCGGTTCCTCCTCGGGTTCTGGGCCTCATCGTACCCCCTGGGGTATCGGCGGCGGCCGCGGAGATCGCCGCGCCGGACTGCGCCATGTCCTTGACCAACACCGTCGCCCGCCCGTGCACCGGGGTTCCGGAGAGCCGCGGGGCCCCGGTTCCCCGGGTCCGGCGGATCAGCGTCCAGGGCAGTCCCGTGTGCAGCGCCATCGCGGTGGCGAGCGGCGCGCCGCCCAGTTCGACACCCGCCAGCAACTGAGTACCGGGCGGCAGTTGGGCCGAGAGCAGGGCGGCGAGGTCGCGCAGCAGGGCGGGATCGGCGGACAGTCGGTACTTGTCCAGCCGGGGGTGCTCGCCCGCGAGCGATCCGGGCAGGTCCAGGGCTTCGACCACGCGTGCCGCCAGGGTCGGCCGCGTCGGCGCGGCCGAATCAGTGCTCACCGCAGGCTGGTTACCGACACGCCCGGCCGACGATGGGGGCGGTGTTCGAAGCCCCGGCGTCAGCCGGTGGTGGCTCTCGGTGACCTTGTCAGGGGCGGATCACGTCGGCCCTGCTGAACTGCTCGAATGTCACGGGGGAACGACATTCGAGCAGTCCAGCAGGGCCGACGTGCGACTGTCGCCGGGGAACGGCCGACGACAGCGGCCGGAAGTGTGGTGTTGCCACCGATCCCCGCTGAAGAGAACGTAGTTGCTGCCCGTGATGCCGGTCAAGGGGATCCATGCAGGTCGGCTGCCGGTGCGGGGCGGCGCGGGGTGGGAATTCGTCCGGTTTTCGTTGGCTGTGGGACAGCCTAGGGGGCCCGGGCTGTTCCGATTACTGAGCGTGATCGAGTGGATGATCCGCAAAAGTGTTCATTTCCCAACTTGCCCCGTGGATCAGGACATCGGCGCTGGGACGGCTCGGGTCGGCGGCGAAGTGCGCCGCCTCGGCGCGCGCCCAGCCGCGCCAGAAGGCGGCCAGCCCGGGACCGTCGCGCGCCTCGCCACGGGCCCGGGCGACGGCGGCCGGGAGGTCCATCCACACCAGGTGGGCCAGGTGCGGGCGCAGCGCGCGACGGCCGGAACCGACGCCCTCGACCAGGACCACCGGCGCCGGCGGGATCTCCCGGGACGCGTCGAAGCGCCGGGTGGTCCAGTCGTAGACCCGGTGCCGGGCCGCCTCGCCGCGCGACAGCGGGGCCAGCACCTCGGCCTCCAGCCGCCCGGTCCAGTCGAAGAACTGCTCGTGGGTCGCCAGGTCGTCCAGGTGGACCACCGGTGCGCCGTCCAGCTCCCCGGCCAGGGCGGCCGCGAACGTGGTCTTGCCCGAGCCCGCGTGCCCGTCGACCGCCACCAGCCGGACCGGGCCGCAGGAGGGCGGCAGCGAGCGCAGACGGGTGGCGAGGGCGGGGAGCGCGCTGCTGGGCGCGGGGCTGCTGGGCTGCATGTTCACCCCAGGGTAATCGCCCCGTGCCGGAAGCGGCAGGTCACCGGCGCGGTGGCGGGCACACCGCAGCGGCGGCGAGTGGACCCGCGAGCGAACCCGCGAGCGAACCCGCGAGTGGACCCGCGAGCGAACCGGGTGAAGTGGAACCTGTGCTGATGGTCCGTCAGCGGCGCTGCGCCGGGGTCCGCAGCGGGCGCGAGCCGGGGCCGCCGACGTGGGAGAACGGCTGGCGGCGCCAGTCGAGCTCGGGCGGGAGGGTCAGCAGCGCCTCCAGCGACGGCTCGGCGTCGAAGTCGGGCTCGTCCTCCAGCTCGTCGGCCTCGTCCACCGGCCGTCCCGAGCCCGCGCACAGGGCCGGGGAGAAGGGGTGCCAGGCGGTCGGCAGCAACGCGTGCTTGGGGAAGCGCTCCTCGTCGCCCAGCAGGGCGATCGGACGGTCGCACTCGGGGCAGCGGAGCCGGACGATGTCCCAGGTCTCGCCGTCGCCCGGGTCGAGACCGGGGTCGACCCCCGGCAGAGCGGTATCGGCAGGCGGCAGCTCATGGGTGATGGACATGTGTCCCCCTCGGCGGTGGGTGTGGATGACTCCCTCCGCACGGAAGAGCCCCCAGGAGGCGGAGGAGTCACTGCCAGGACTTCCCGCCCCCACGAACGAATAATCCTGGGACTCGATATCTCGACATATGACAGATGTGGCCTTCGTCACAGGTCGCACGGACTCCCGTCCGGTCCCGACGGCGCACAGCACGGCGCACTGCACGGCGCACGGAAGGGCGCGCGTCGGGGTGCCCGGCCCGGTACCCGGTATCCCGCACACCCGGCGCGAACAGGGCGGCTTCGGATAGCCTCGGCTGTCGTGGAGGACTTGGATCGTCAGATTGTGCAGCTGCTCGTCGGTGACGGGCGGATGAGCTACACCGACCTGGGCAAGGCCACCGGCCTGTCGACCTCGGCGGTGCACCAGCGCGTCCGCAGGCTGGAGCAGCGCGGGGTGATCCGGGGGTACGCGGCGATCGTCGACCCGGAGGCCGTGGCGCTGCCGCTGACCGCGTTCATCTCGGTCAAGCCGTTCGACCCGAGCGCGCCGGACGACGCCCCGGAGCGTCTGGCCGACCTGGAGGAGATCGAGGCCTGCCACAGCGTCGCCGGTGACGAGAGCTACATCCTCAAGGTCCGGGTGGCCGGGCCGAACGACCTGGAGCACCTGCTGGCCCGGATCCGCAGCGCCGCCGGGGTCTCCACCCGCACCACGGTGGTGCTGAGCACCCCCTACGAGTCCCGCCCGCCGCGCCTGCCCTGACCGGCACCCCGAAAGGCGGCGTCCCGAAAGGCGGCGTCCCGAAAGGCGGCGCCCCGAAAGGCCCGGGAACGCGGCGCCGCGACCCGTGCGGGCGGGTGCGGTGCCCGGACGGGGCAGACTGTCGGGCATGACCTCGCGCCCGACCCCCGTCCGTGCCCTCCCCGCCCCCGGCGAGCCCGCCCCGCGCACCCTGCTGCTGCGCGGTGGCCACGTCTACAGCCCGGCGGACCCCTTCGCCACCGCCGTCCTGGTGCAGGACGGGACGGTCGCCTGGGTCGGCTCGGAGAGCGCGGCCGACAGCTACGCCCGCGACGCCGACGCGGTCACCGACCTCGCCGGGGCGCTGGTCACCCCCGCCTTCGTGGACGCCCACGTGCACGCCACCGCCACCGGCCTGGCGCTGACCGGCCTGGACCTGACCGGCTGCCCGAGCCTGGCCGAGGCGCTGGCCCGGATCGCCGCGTTCGTCCGCGCGCGGCCCGCCGGGGGCGTCGTGGTCGGCCACGGCTGGGACGAGACCCGCTGGTCCGAGCGCCGGGCGCCGACCCTGGCCGAGCTGGACGACGCCTGCGCCGGGGCGGCCGTCTACCTCTCGCGCACCGATGTCCACTCCGCACTGGCGTCCAGCGCGCTGCGGGCCCTGGCCGACCGGGAGGCCGCCGCCGACGGCGGCCTGGCCGCCCTGCCCGGGCACCACCCGGAGCAGCCGCTGACCCGCGCCGCGCACCACCTGGTGCGCGCCGCCGCGCTGGCGCACCTCGGCCCGGCCCAGCGGGAGGGCGCGCAGCGGGCGGCGCTGCGCCGGGCCGCCGAGGTCGGCATCGGCGCGGTGCACGAGTGCGCCGGTCCCGGGATCTCCTCGGCCGAGGACCTGACCGGGCTGCTGGCGCTGGCCGAGCAGGGCGACGGGCCCGAGGTCTTCGGCTACTGGGGCGAGCTGGGCGCGGTGGACACCGCCCGCAGGCTGGGGGCGGTCGGCGCGGGCGGGGACCTGTTCGTCGACGGCGCGATCGGGTCGCACACCGCCTGCCTGCACGCCCCCTACACCGACGCCCCGGCCGAGGAGGGGGCCGGCTACCTGACCGCCGAGCAGGTCGCCGACCACGTCGCCGCCTGCACCGAGGCCGGGATGCAGGCCGGGTTCCACGCCATCGGCGACGCCGCGCTGACGGACCTGCTGCGGGGCGTCCGCGCCGTCGCCGACCGGCTCGGCCTGGCCCGGGTCCGCGCGCTGCGGCACCGGGTCGAGCACGCCGAGATGCTGGACCAGGACGGCATCGCCGCCTTCGCCGAGCTGGGCCTCACCGCCTCCGTCCAGCCCGCCTTCGACGCCGCCTGGGGCGGTCCTGACGGCATGTACGCGGACCGGCTGGGGGCCGACCGGGCCCGGACGATGAACCCCTTCGCGGCGCTGCTGCGGGCCGGGGTGCCGCTGGCCTTCGGCTCGGACGCCCCGGTCACCGCGCTGGACCCGTGGGGCACGGTGCGCGCCGCCGCCTTCCACCGCACGCCGGAGCACCGGATCTCGGTCCGGGCCGCGTTCACCGCGCACACCAGGGGCGGCTGGCGGGCGCTGGGCCGGGACGACGCGGGCACGCTGGTGCCGGGCGCGCCCGCCTCGTACGCCGTCTGGTCCCCGGCCGAGCTGGTGGTCCAGGCGCCGGACGAGCGGGTGGCCAACTGGTCCACCGACCCGCGCTCCGGGGTGCCGGGGCTGCCCGACCTGACACCCGGCGGGGCCGTCCCGCGCTGCCTGGCCACCGTCGTCCGGGGGCGCACGGTGCACCTGGCCGGGTAGGGCCGTCCGGGGGGAGGTTCCGGTTTCATAGCTTCTTGGAAGAAAAGATACGATTCTGCTCCGTATGAGTGGCGATCAGCGTCCGGATACCGCCGAACGATGGGCGTCCACGGCGCCCGGCCGGGGCCCCAAACACCGCTCTGACCTGCTGTGACGGTTCATCGTGGCAGGTCGGGGGGCAGTTGACAGGCAGTGGCCGACGACGGGTAGGTTCGGCCGCGTCCACCTTCCGGAATCCTCTGCGGGACCGACCGACCGGAACACCTCCACGCAAAACCCGAGACCACAACTGGGCCAACGAGCGGCGTCCCCGGACACCGACAGGCAGCCAGGTCCAGTCCTGCAGGCCCGGGGAGCGCGGGCGCCGGCAGGCCAACCGGGGCCGGTCGGCAGGTGGGACCCGAGCACGGCCCGGACGTTCAGTAGACAACGGCTCTCGGTCGATCCGCAGCCAGCGGATCCCAGGTCGGACCGAAGAACGTTCGGGCCGTGCTCGCTGTGCTGCGCCGGAAGGGCGAACGCGGCTGACTGCGGACCTCCGGTTCCTTTGTTCCGCGCACCCGCTGTGGGACAACCGGTCCTATGGCACTACACGTGGCACTTCAGGTGAACGTCTTCGAGGCCAACGGCTACCACTACCTGGACGAGGCGGAGCCGCGCATCCCGGCCGTCGGACCGCACCTGTCCGGGACCGTCTTCGACTTCCAGGGCGGCGGGCGGCACGTCCGGTTCTTCTGCACCAGGCTCACCCTGGCCGAGAGCCTGGACCTGGGCCGGCTCGGCCGCCCCACCTGGCGCGCGCTCGGCCTGCGCGGTCCGCTCTACCTCAACGACGAGCTGCGGCAGGCGCTCGGCCTGGACTTCGACAACCGGGTCACCCACGCCGACGGCGCCCGCCACCTCAGCTGGCTCGCCCGGTGATCCCGGCGGCCGAACCAGGACGCGCTGTAGGCGTCCGGTCACCGGCCGCCGCGCACCGGCCCGGCCCCGGCATGAATCCCGGCAGAAAGCTGCCGTTTCCGGTGAGGATTCCCCTTTCCGGGCCCTCCGGACTGCTGCTTTCGCCCGCCTACGCTGTACCGTCGTCGCACGTCGTGCGGTCCCCACCGGTCGACGACGATTCAGATCTGTGTGCGAGTGAAAGTGGCGAACGTGGCCTTGCCTACCGACCCCGTCCGCCCCGTGGCGGCGCTCCGCCCGGAACCGGTCGCCGCTGAGCCGCGCGGGTTCCGGCACCGGGCGCGGAACCGCTGGGCACGCGTCCGGGCCGGACTGCCGAGAACCGGCCTGGCGGTCCTCTGCGGCCTGCTGCTGGCGCTCTCCTTCCCGCCGTACGGGCTGTGGCCGCTGTCCGTGGTCGCAGTGACCGGCCTGAGCCTGCTCACCCACCGCCGCACCGCCCGGCAGGCGGCCTGGACCGGGTTCGCCTTCGGCGCGCCGTTCATGCTCTGGCTGCTGTTCTGGCTGAACGTCATCGGCCAGGACGCCTGGCTGCTGCTCGCCCTGTTCGAGGCGCTGTTCATCGCGCTGATGGCGGCCGGCCAGGCGCTGACCTCCCGGCTGCCGGGCTGGCCGCTGTGGACCGCCTGCCTGTGGGTCGCCCAGGAGTGGGCCAGGGACCGGGTGCCGTTCGGCGGCTTCCCCTGGGGGCGGCTGGCCTTCGCCAACACCTCCTCGCCGTACACCCCGCTGGCGGCGCTCGGCGGCGCCCCGCTGGTGACCTTCGCGGTCGCCCTCAGCGGCGCGCTGCTGGCGGCGGCGCTGCTCACCGCCAGGCGGCGGGAGAGCGGACGCTGGGGCGTGCGTGCGGCCTCCTGCGCCGCCGTCGCGCTCGTGTGCGCTCTGATCGGCTACACCGTGCCGCTACCGACCGCCGGGGACACCAAGGACGGCCCGGCCTCGGCCGAGATCGCGGTGATCCAGGGCAACGTGCCGCACGCCGGGATGGACTTCCTCGGCCGCCCGATGCAGGTGCTCGAATACCACGTCGCGGAGACCGAGAAGCTCGCCGCCGAGGTCAAGGCCGGTCGTGCGGCCAAGCCCGACCTGGTGATCTGGCCGGAGAACTCCTCCGACGTCGACCCGTTCCTGGATCCGACCGCGATGAACCTGATCCAGCAGACGGTGGATCTGATGGGCGTGCCGATCCTGGTCGGCGCCCTGATCAACGGCCCCGACGCGAACCACGTCCAGAACGAGGGCATCGTCTGGTCGCCGACCACCGGACCCGGCGCGCACTACACCAAGCAGCACCCGGTGCCCTTCGGCGAGTACGTGCCCTACCGCTCGTTCCTCACCAAGTACTTCACCGAGCTGAAGCGGGTCCCGGTCGATTTCTACGCCGGAAAGACGACCGGTATCCTCCAGGTGGGTCCGGCCAGGATCGGGGACGTGATCTGCTTC
This sequence comes from Streptacidiphilus sp. P02-A3a, assembly GCF_014084105.1. Classification (GTDB taxonomy): domain Bacteria; phylum Actinomycetota; class Actinomycetes; order Streptomycetales; family Streptomycetaceae; genus Streptacidiphilus. Next base: position 2,612,723 of record NZ_CP048289.1, read on the forward strand.
GAGGTCGCGTACGACGGCATCGTGCACGACGCCGTCGCCAAGGGCGGCAGGGTCCTGGTCGTACAGACCAACAACGCCACGTACGAGCACACCGACCAGCCCGACCAGCAGTTCGCGATGTCCCGGCTCCGGGCGGTGGAAACCGGCCGGGCCGTGACCATCGCGTCGACCAGCGGAATCAGCGCGATCATCGCGCCCGACGGTCGGGTCGAGCAACGGACCCAGCTCGCCACCGCGGCCGAGTTGGAGGCCCGGGTGCCGCTCCGGGACGGGCTCACCGTCGCTGATCGGGTCGGTGCGGCTCCGGAGTGGGTTCTGGCCATCGCCGGTCTGCTGGCCTGTGCGTTTGCCATGAGCGCGGGGCGGCGCAATCGTAAGGCAGCCAGAGCGAACGATGATGCGGAAGAAGGGGCCGGTCCGTGACGGACAGCACCACTGAGGACACCGAGACCTTCGGTGACCTGGGCAAGATCCTGGTGATCATCCCGACGTACAACGAGATCGAGAACATCGCCCGGATCACCGGCCGGGTCCGCGCCGCGGTCCCCGAGGCGCACATCCTGGTGGCCGACGACAACAGCCCCGACGGCACCGGCCAGGCCGCTGACGACCTCGCGGCGGAGGACCCCAACGTCCAGGTGCTGCACCGCAAGGGCAAGGAAGGCCTGGGCGCCGCCTACCTCGCGGGCTTCCGCTGGGGCATCGACCATGGCTACGACGTGCTCGTGGAGATGGACGCGGACGGCTCGCACCAGCCCGAGCAGCTGCCGCGGCTGCTGACCGCCCTGCGCGGGGCGGACCTGGTGCTCGGCTCGCGCTGGGTCCCGGGCGGCTCGGTGGTCAACTGGCCGAAGAGCCGGGAGTTCCTGTCGCGCGGCGGCAGCACCTACTCGCGGATGATGCTGCGGGTGCCGATCCGCGACGTCACCGGCGGCTACCGGGCGTTCCGCAAGCAGACCCTGCTCGGCCTGGGCATGAGCGAGGTCGCCTCGCAGGGCTACTGCTTCCAGGTCGACCTGGCCTGGCGCGCGGTGCGCGCGGGCTTCCGGGTCGCCGAGGTGCCGATCACCTTCGTCGAGCGTGAGTTCGGCGCCAGCAAGATGAGCGGCAACATCGTCGGCGAGGCGCTGAAGCTGGTCACCACCTGGGGCATCCAGAGCCGCCTCGGCAAGATCCCGGCGCCGGTGCCGGACCGCGAGGCGTAACCCGGCTCCACCAGGGCAACCGGGAGGCCGGTCGGTGCGCGCCGAGCGCGCGCCGACCGGCTCGCCGGAACACTCCCACGCCCCCGCGCGTTGATCCTCGCAGGGCACCTGACGTGCCCGGATGAGCCCGCGTGAGCGGGGCGCGAGACCAGGGAAGTGGGCAGCACCGTGAGCCGGACACAAGCGAGCAGCGCGGCAGGCCAGGCCCAGCCGCGCAGGCGCCGGGGATTGCTGCGGTACCTGCCGCTGCTGCTGGTCGCCTGGGTGGTACTGGAGATCTGGCTGCTGATCCAGGTCGCCCAGCTGATCGGCTGGGGAACGCTGCTCCTGCTGCTGATCGCCTCGGCGGCGCTCGGCGGCTGGGTGGTCAAGCGCGCCGGGATGCGCGCGCTGCGCGCCACCGCCGCCGGTTCGGCCGAGGCCGGGACGGCGGTCAGCATCGCCGGCGGCCTGCTGCTGATCCTGCCCGGGCTGCTGTCCGACGTACTCGGGCTCGCCTGCCTGTTCCCGCCCACGGCCAAGCTGCTGCGGCAGCTCCCGGGCCGACTGCTGCGGCGCGGCGGCGGTCCGCTGGCGGACGCCTACCGGATGCAGGAGCAGCTGCGGATGCACCGGCCGGACGGCAAGGTCGTCCCGGGCGAGGTCATCGTCGGCGAGGTGGTGGACGAGCACCCCACCGGCGGCGCGAAGCCCCCGGCCCCGCCCTACGACTACGGCCGCTGAGCACCGGCCCGGAACGGGCCCGGAACGACCGCAGGACCTGGGACGCGGCACCTCGTGGGTGCCGCCTCCCAGGTCCTGCGGACGCTCTGTGCGGATGCTCAGGCGGTCTTGCGGTTGTCGCGCGGGTGGACGGCGATGTTCATGCCGCCGGACCGCAGGACCGCGAGCCGCTCGGCGAGCACCTCCTCCAACTCCTCGCGGGTCCGCCGTTCCATCAGCATGTCCCAATGGGTGCGGGCGGGCTTCGCCTTCTTTGCCTCTGGTTCGTCACCGTCGAGGAGTAGTGCCTCGCTGCCGCAGAAACGGCACTCCCACGCGGTCGGGATCTCGGCCTCTACGGAGAACGGCACCTCGAACCGGTGTCCGTTCTGGCATGCGTACTCGACGGTCTGGCGCGGTGCCAGGTCGATGCCGCGGTCGGTCTCGTAGCTGGTGGCCCCGAGTCGCGTGCCGCGGAGAGCTCGCTCACTCATGAATCGTGCCTCCCGGGCTTATGGCCCACAGGACTGGATGTCGCTGTCTTCATCGGTCTGTGCAACGTGCGGCAGCCGTCGAAGATTCCCGTGGGTCGCAATCCCCGGGAGGTGCGTCTTCCGTCGTGCCGCCCCTGTTTGTACCCAGCCTTGCCCGATTTGTCACATCTGGAGGCGAATGTCACCCTAGGTGGCCGAAAATCCGCGCGACGTCACCGGCCTCGGCGGTCACCCCGGCAGGGGAACCCGGCCCGGCCGTCGCCACACCACCCGAACTGCTGACGATGCCGCCTGCCCGGCCCCGGCCCGGCCCCCGCCCGGGCCCTGCGGGCCCACGGCGGCGGGGCCGAACGATGATCGCGATATGCAGGTATGCCGCCCGCATGTGCGCTTTGAGTGAGTAACCTCACAGATAGTGATCAGGCTCGGTAGCGATCACAGATCGGCGCTTCGAAGGGACACCTGCTCATGCCTGACCGACCCGTGGCCGAACTGCTCCTGGGCCGCCCGCCCATGGACCGCGCTCTGCCGACGTTCGAACCCGACCGGACCTCGACCGGGGCCGGGCAGCTGTTCGTCGAGTGGCTCACCGAGGCGGTCGCCGTCGGCGTCGCCGATCCGCAGGTGGTGACCCTGTCCACGGTCGACGCCGACGGGGCGCCGGACGCCCGGGTGGTGGTGCTGCGCGACGTCGACGTGCACAACGGCGGGTGGATGTTCGCGGCCGACGCGGACAGTCCCAAGGGGCGGCAGCTGGCGGTGCGACCGGAGGCGGCGATGACCCTGTACTGGCCGCGCCAGGGCCGCCAGATCCGGATCCGGGGGCATGTCCGGCAGGACGCTCGGGAGGTGTCGGCGTCGGAGTTCCTGTCCCGCTCGGCGGTGTCCAGGAGCGCGGCCCTGGTCGGCCGCCAGAGCGAGCCGATGGGCTCGCTCGCGGCCTACGACGTGGCCGTGCGGGAGGCCGAGGCACTGCTGGAGGACGCCCCGGACGCGGTGGCCCCCGGGCACACCGTCTACTGGCTGCTGGCCCGCGAGGTGGAGTTCTGGCAGGGCTCCCCGGACCGCAGGCACGTCCGGCTGCTCTACGTCCGCAACAGCCCGGTCTCCGCCCCCGCCAGCTGGACCCGGACCCTGCTCTGGCCCTGAGCCACGCCCCGGTCCCGCGCCCGCCCCGGTCCCGAACGCCGCCGGGGTCAGCGGAAGCGCAGGACCGGGGCGTTCGGCTGCTCGGTCTCGCCGGTGCGCTCCGCCGACCCCTCGGCCAGCAGCTGCCCCTGCACCAGCTCCTGCACCGTCGGCACCTCGGCCAGGTTCTTCGGCACCTCGGCCAGGTTCTTCGTCAGCGACAGCCGGTCCGGCGCCTGGGCGGGGGCCTCGGTGCGGGTGTCGGCGTGCGGGAGCAGCGCGATCACCGCGTCGCGCTGGTCGTCCGGGGTCTCCTCGTCCAGCGGGTCCGGGGTGGCCGGGACCTGGATCCGTACCGGCGGCTGGTTGCCCAGCCGGACGTAGCCGCGCCCGGGGGGCGTGTGGCTGGACGGGGTGATGTCCAGCGGGGTGCCGAGCGCCTCCGGGGCGAGGTCCGGGTCCAGCGGGCCGAGCACCAGGCGGGCCCGGGTGGCCGAGCGCAGCGTGGGCTTGAGCCGCCCGAGGGCGTCCAGGTACTCGGCGACGACGACCGTGACATGGGCGGTGCGGCCGTGCCGCAGCGGGGCCTCCAGCAGGTCCTGCGGGTCGGGCCGGTCCTCCGCCTGGGCCAGCTCGCTCAGCTCGGCCGGGTGGTCCAGCAGCAGCCACAGCGGCCGGACCGAGTCGGCCGGGGGAGCGGTGCCGGTGCGCTTCGCCAGGTTGTGCACGTCCAGCCGCCGCTGGGTCTCGTTGGCGGCCCACTCCAGCGCGGCCAGCGCGCCGTGCAGGCTGGTCTCCACGGTGTGCACACCGGGGCGGCCGACCAGGCAGGCGTGCTCGCCGCTGCCCGCGCCGTCCAGCACCACGATGTCGGCGTAGGGCAGCACCTGGAGCGCCAGCGAGCGCAGCAGGCTGGAGGTGCCGTGGCCGTGGGTCCCCAGCGCCAGCAGGTGCGGCTCGGTGGAGCGCGGACCGGTGCGCCACAGCACCGGCGGCTGGTGGCTGGTGCCGCTGCCCTGGTGCACCGGGATCATCCGGCTGGTACTGGTGGTGTCGGTGAAGCCGAGCACCAGTTCGCCCTGGGTGGTCACGAAGCGCTGGGCGACGATGTCGGTGGGCAGCGGGGCCAGCGCGGTCACCAGCAGGTGGTTGGTCTCCTCGTCCCAGGAGAAGCGGTACTCGCGGCTGCGCCCGGCCTTGCTGTGGATCACGTGCTCGATCCGGGCCCGGGCGTGCGGCTCGGTGTCGGTGAAGTACGCCGGGTAGCGCAGGTCCAGCGCGATCAGTCGGCCCTCGGGGTCGAACTCCCAGGTGCTGAACGCGTCCTTGAAGTCGCCGCCGTGGCTGTAGAGCGGGCTCGGGTCCGACTCGTGCACCAGGTAGGGGGTGAGCGCGGTGTAGATCGCCCCCAGCTTGAGCAGCGTGGTGTCCGGCGCCGGCTCGGCGGCGGGCGCCTTGTCCCGGCCCACCCAGGCGGCGCTGCCCATCAGCGTCAGCAGCGCCAGCAGCGGCCCGTACGGCAGCAGGGCGACCGCCGCCGCGATGGCCACCACCGCCAGCACGGCCGGGCCGCGCTTGTCCTTGGGCGTGTCGTTCCACCTCTTCACGGTCCACCGGCCGTGCGAGCGCAGGCCCCGGCCGATCGTGATCAGCGGGCCGAACATGTCGGCGGCGTGGTCGCCGGCGGTGCGCGCGATGTCGCGACCACGGGCGAGGTGTTCGGTGAAGGTCATCGGGATCTCCGGCGGCAGTGCTGGGACGGCGGTGCGGGCAGGGGAACGCGGTGCTCTACGGGTACGGCGCGCCACGGGTACGGCGCGCCACGGGTACGCGGTCGGGCCGGTCAGAACTTGAGGCCGCCGAGGATGCTGGCGATGCTCGCGCCGCCCGCCTTGATGCTCGGCGCGATCGCGGTGCCGGCCAGGTAGAAGCCGAACAGTGCGCACACCAGGGCATGTGAGATCTTCAGCCCGTCCTTGCGGAAGAACAGGAAGGCGATGATGCCGAGCAGGACGACTCCGGAGATGGAGAGGATCACGGCGAACTCCTCAGTGCGGTCGGCGACGGACCGGCCCGTGGGGACTGGCCGGGCCGTTCCGAACATTCTCACAGAATGTATCTAAATAGTGACGAAAAGTAAGATCATGGCATAGTGCGCGAATGGGTGGTTCTGGGTTGGGCTCCCTGGGGGACGGCCCCGCTGCCGACCCGTAGCCGATCGTGTCCCTGCCCCACCGCCGCCGCCGGACGGCGCGCGGCGCGTTCGCCCGTACGGGTGTCCGTGCCGGTCGGGCCCGCGCGGTCCCGGGGAATGGCCGCTCCGCTCGGCCGCGCGGGCGATCCGGCACAATGGCCGGGCCCGACCGGTGCAGCGGGCCGGGCCCCTGTCGCAGCAGACCGAAGGATGTGGACGTGATGACCGAGGCAGCGCAGTCCGAGCCGATCGACCCCGCCGTGGTGGAACTCGCCGGGCGGGTCTTCGAGGCCGCCCGCACCGGCGACGCGGCGGCGCTCGCCGGTTTCGTCGACGCCGGGATCCCGGCCAACCTGTGCAACGACCGGGGCGACAGCCTGGTCATGCTCGCCGCCTACCACGGCCACGCCGAGGCCGTGCGGGTGCTGCTCGCCCGCGGCGCGGACGCGGACCGGGCCAACGACCGCGGCCAGACCCCCCTCGCCGGGGCCGTCTTCAAGGGCGAGCCGGAGGTCATCGACGCGCTGCTCGACGGCGGCGCGGACCCGTACGCGGGCAGCCCCTCGGCCGCCGACGCCGCGCAGATCTTCGGCCGCACCGAACTGGTGGCCCGTTTCGGGGCGCGCTGACCGTCCGATTAGCATGCGGCCATGGATGCGGCAACGGACCAGGCCATGGGCTCGGTAGTGAACCAGGTCATGGACATACGCGTGGTGGGCTACACCCACCCCGACGCCCAGCGGCTGATCGCCGAGGTGCAGCAGGAGTACGTGGTGCGCTACGGCGGCATCGACGTCACCCCGGTCGACCCGGACGAGTTCGACGCCCCGCACGGCCTGTTCGCGGTGGCCTACGACCAGGACGGCAGGGCGGTCGGGACCGGCGCCTGGCGCGCCCGGGAGGGGAACGAGGCCGGGCTGGCCGACGGCGACGCCGAGATCAAGCGGATGTACACCGTCCCGGCCGCCCGGGGCCGGGGCCTGGCCCGGCGGATGCTGCGCTTCCTGGAACGGGAGGCGCAGCGCGCCGGGCGGCGGCGGATGGTCCTGGAGACCGGGACCGAGCAGCCCGAGGCGCTGGCGCTGTACGCCGCCGAGGGCTACCTGCCGATGGAGAAGTTCGGCGTCTACCGCGACGCCGAGGAGTGCGTCTGCCTGGCCAAGACCCTCCCGCTGCCCGCGGCGCCCGCCGACGGGGCCCGGATGGGCTAGCCGGAGCGGTCGCGCGGGGCCCCGCGCCGGAGACTGGGCGCACAGCGTCCCCCGGAGGAAGGCCCCCCGCCATGTCCTGTCTCGACCGCAAGGATCTCGGCCTGCTCGTGCTGCGCCTGGGCACCGGCGGCGTGCTGTTCGCCCACGGCACGCAGAAGCTCTTCGGCTGGTTCGGCGGCGGCGGGATCGAGGGCACGGCCAAGGGCATGGAGCACATGGGGTTCCTGCCCGCCCGCCCCAGCGCCGTCGCCGCCGGTCTCGGCGAGGCCGGCGGCGGCGCGCTGCTGGCGCTGGGCCTGGCCACCCCGATCGCCGGGGCCGCGGCGGCGGGCACCATGGCCGGTGCGATCTCGGTGCACTCCCCGAACGGCTTCTTCGCCCAGGGCGGCGGCTACGAGTACCCGGCCTTCCTCGGCCTGTCCGCCGCCGGGCTGGGGCTCGCCGGTCCCGGCCGCTACTCGCTGGACCGGCTGTCCGGCCACCGGCTGAACCGCGCCGCCTACGTGCTGCTGGCCTTCGCGGCCAGCGCCGCCGCCGCGACCGCCGTGGTCAGCCGCCGGGTCACCCCCGAGCCCCCGGCGCCGCTCGACCCCTCCGCCGCCGCGTCCTCGGCCGACTCCGACGACCCGGACCCGGCGGACATCGTCGCGGACGCCGGACCCGACACCGGCGACGAGGGCTCGGTCGTCTGACCGGACGGTGGGCTGACCCTCAAGGCGGTCGCCGAACGCGCCGCGGTCGCCCCGCCGTCGCTCCACAAGCACGTGCGCAGCCTGGACGAGCTGCGGGTGCTGATGCCGGTCCAGGCGCTGGACGGCCGAGCGGCTGGTGCGGATCGCCTACGCCACCGTCCGCGGCTTCGGGCTCGCCGAGGACGACCTGGTGCACGCGGTTCGGGCGCTGCGGGCGACGCTGGTCGGCTTCGTCGGCCTGGAGCACGGCGGCCACCGGCTCGACACCGCCCTACTCACCACCGGCCTCACCCACCGAGCCGCCCGGCGCTGAGGCCCGGCGCTATGCCACGGGTTGGCCGCGCGTCCACAGTTCCTCCGCGTGTTCAGCGAAGCGGTCGAACATACCGCCGTCGTCGCGTCGGCGCAGGTGCATCAGCGGGGAGTCGTGCCCGACCAGTCGGGCCAGGTGCGGAGTGACGAGTGCCTGAGCGTCGAACCGGAACACGGACAGGCTGACGTGGTTCGGGCCGTCTTCCGGCGCGCTGTAGCGCGCTTCGACCCCATCGGAGCCCCTGAGCTTCGTCAGGTTCTCCAGGGTGATCCTGATCCGCGTGGACACCGAAAGGGCGGTGTCCTCGATCGCCTCTCGCCGTCGGGTCGTCTCTCCCTCGGGGTCGCCGAGCAGGAATCGGACCCGGCAACCCTCTTCAGCCTTCTTTCGGAGCGTGCCAAGGAAGTTGGGCTGCTCCAGCCAGACGAAGTAGTTGGTGAAGCCAGCCAGGAAGATGTCCGACTCGCTGTCGGCAACGAGTTGCGTCCACACGGCGGACGGACACATGGAGCGGTACGGGTAGACAGCGACGATCTCACGGTCGGGGCCGGTCTTGATCGCGCTGCGTACGGCAGCGGGCCACACCATCTCTTCGGTCACCCCTCATGCTCTGCTTACATCCGCCCTGTTCCTCGGGTGTGGAACCAAGCGGTATTTGGGCCTTCTTCGAAGCTACCGCCCAACCGGCCCGACCATCCGGGTCTCCTTCTATCCCGGACCTGCTCCAGACCGATTCATACGCCCGCGTGTTGTCCGCGTAGTTGGCGAGGGACCACCCCTTCGGGGACGGCATCGACGGGCGGACGGACCGCCAGGGCAGGTTCCTGGCAACGGGCGGGCCGCCGGCGGTGCGCCGATCTGTCCTGGTGGGCAACGGGCCGTGCATCAGCGGGAGTTGAGTTGCCCGGCGACAGGCCTTCTCGGGGTCACTGAGTCGGACGACCCGACCGCGTCCGAGCGGTGTACTGGCGACGCCCCGCCTGGCCTGTCTTCCCCGTCAGCGGACCGCTTCGGCGGTGCGGGTTGGGTGGGGCAGGCTGGTGGGGAGGGGGTCGGGTGGGGCTTCGGCGGCCCAGCGCCGGGCCAGGACCGCGCAGACCATCAGCTGGATCTGGTGGAACAGCATCAGGGGCAGCACCATCAGCCCGGCCGCCGGGCCGAACAGGACCGAGGCCATCGGTACGCCGCTGGCCAGGCTCTTCTTGGAGCCGCAGAAGACCACCACGATCCGGTCCGCCCGGCCGAAGCCCAGCCGTCGGCTGCCGAGCATGGTCGCCGCCAGTACCAGCGCCAGCAGGGCCGCGTCCACCAGCAGCAGCACCAGCAGGCCCAGCGGCGACAGCCGCCCCCAGATCCCGGCGACCACGCCCTCGCTGAAGGCGCCGTAGACCACCAGCAGGATCGACCCCCGGTCGACCAGTCCGAGCGCCTTCCGGTGGCGGCCCATCCACCCGGCGGTCCAGCGCCGGGTCAGCTGCCCGGCGACGAACGGCAGCAGCAGCTGGCCGACGATGCCGAGCACCGCGCCCGTGGACACCCCTCCCCGGGTGCTCAGCAGCAGCGCGGCCAGCAGCGGCGTCAGCACGATCCCGAACAGGCTGGAGAAGGTGGCGCTGCACACGGCCGCCGCGGTGTTGCCGCGGGCGATGGTGGTGAAGGCGATCGAGGACTGCACGGTCGACGGCAGCATGCAGAGGAACAGCACCCCCTGGTACAGCTGCGGCGTCAGCACGTCCGGTACCAGCAGCCGGGCGGCCACGCCCAGCAGCGGGAACAGCACGAAGGTGGACGCGAACACGGTCCCGTGCAGCCGCCACTGCCTCAGCCCGTCCACCGCCTCCCGGGTCGACAGCCGCGCGCCGTAGAGGAAGAACAGCAGCGCCACGGCGGCGGTGGAGGCGTGGGACACCCCGGTCGCGGCGAGGCCCCGCGCGGGCAGCAGGCAGGCCAGCCCGACGGTGCCGAGCAGCGAGGCTATGTAGGGGTCCACGGGCAGGCGACGCACGGTATCTCCGCAGGTGGTGAGGGGGTGTGCTGCCAGTCTGGGGGATCGGCCGGTCATGCGGAATCCCGCTGAAGCGACTCACTGTCATCATGAAGAATGATGATCGGACTAGACTGGGCCGCATGTTCGACCCGGTGCAGCTCAGGTCCTTTCTGGCGGTCGCCCAGACCGGCGGCTTCACCAGCGCCGCGCAGCGGCTCGGCGTCCAGCAGTCGACCGTCAGCCAGCGGGTGCGGCGGCTGGAGCGGGCCGCCGGGCGGCAGCTGTTCGTCCGCGACACCCACTCGGTGGAACTGACCGGGGAGGGGGAGGCCATGGTCGGCTTCGCCCGGTCGATCCTGGACGCCCACGAGCAGGCCGCCGACCACTTCGCCCGGACGCGGGTGCGCGGGCGGGTGCGCTTCGGCGCGTCCGAGGACTTCGTGCTCACCGAACTGCCGCAGATCCTGCGCGCCTTCCGGCGCAGCAACCCGCAGGTGGACCTGGAGCTCACGGTCGGGCTCAGCGGCATCCTGCACGAGCAACTGGCCGACGGCAGGCTGGACCTGGTGCTCGCGAAGCGCCCGGACGGCAGCACCGGCGGCTGGAGCTCCGGCGGACGGCTGGTCCGGCGCGACCGGCTGGTCTGGATCGGCGCCCCCGACTACCGCCCCGACCCCGACCCGTCCCAGCCGCTGCCGCTGCTGGTCTTCCCGCCGCCGAGCCTCACCCGGGCCCGCGCGCTGGCGTCGCTGGAGCGCGTCGGCCGCCCCTGGCGGATCGCCTGCACCAGCGGCAGCCTGAGCGGGATGACCGCCGCCGCGCTGGCCGGTCTCGGGGTGATGGTGCACAGCCGGCGCCTGGTCCCGACCGGGCTGCGGCCGCTGCCGGAGCCGAGCGGCCTGCCGGAGCTGGGCGACACCGAGTTCGCGCTCACCACCGGCCGGGGGACCCCCAGGGGCGCGGTCCGCGCGCTCGCCGCCGCCGTCCTGGCCGGTGAGGACCGGCTGCACCAGCCCACCGCGTGACCAACCGCCGGTGGGCACGCCCCCGGGAACACCTGTGAGGAGCAGCACCGTGAACGCCGCGCGACCGAGGATGATCCTGCTCTGCGGCCTGCCCGGCGCCGGAAAGACCACGCTGGCCAAGCGGCTCGCGGCGGAGCTCGCGGCGGTCCGGCTGTGCCCCGACGAATGGCTCTCCGCGCTGGCCTTCGACCTCTTCGACGACCGGGCCCGGGACCGGGTCGAACGCCGCCTCTGGGACCACGCCGAGGAGTTGCTGGCCCTCGGCGGCACCGTGGTCCTGGAGAACGGCTTCTGGCAGCGCGCGGAGCGGGACCAGAAGCGCCTCCGGGTCCGCGAACTGGGCGCCGCCGTCGAACTGCGCTACCTCGACGTGCCGCTCGCCGAACTGCGCCGCCGCCTCGTCCGGCGCAACGCCGAACCCGGCGCGGTGTCGCTCCCGATCGCCCTGCTCGCCGACTGGACCGCCCAGTTCGAACCGCCGACCGCGGCCGAACTCACCCTGTTCGACCGGCCAGACCGCTGAGGAAGCCCTCGGCCGCGTCCTGGACGCGGTCCTGGTCGCCGGTGGCGAGCAGGTCGAGCAGCAGTCCCCGGATCGTGGCGATGACCAGGGTGGCCGTGCGGGTCGCGGTCGCCGGGTCGGTGTCCGGTCCCTGCGCGTCGCGCAGGGCGTTCATCCAGTCGCTGACCACGTGCTCCAGGAAGTCCGAGAACTCCTGCGGCGCCTGGAGCGCGCGCCCGTAGACCGCGAAGAACAGCCGGAACTCCGCGCCCCGTCGGGGGTCCGAGGTGCGTGTCCAGACCGCGCGCGCGGCCGTCGCGAGGTCGGGCTGTTCGCCGACGGTCTCGCTGGTGGCCTGGAAGATCCGCTCCCGCAGCCGCCCGAGGACGGCCTGGAGCATCTGCTCCTTGGTGCCGAAGCGGTGCACCAGCGTGGTGGGCGAAACCCCGAGGGCGGCGGCGACGGGGCGCCAGGACAGCTCGGAGAACCCGTACGCGACCGTGTAGTCGACCACCGCGTCGAGCAGTGCGGCCCGCCGCCGCTGGTCCACGGGCCGTCCCGCCATCACAGCCTCCGACTGCCGGTCTCCGCTTGACTTTTCTAGTACGACTGTACAAAGAATGGTGACTGACTTCAAGGGCCGCCCGCCGCGGATCCGCCGGGCAGGCGCCCACGTCCTGGAGGTTCCCCATGCGCGTATTCGTCACCGGAGCGTCGGGCTGGGTCGGCCGGGGACTCGTCCCCGAGTTGGTCACCGCCGGTCACACCGTCGTCGGGCTCGCCCGCTCCGACGCCGCGGCCCGATCCCTCCGGGCGGCGGGGGCCGAGGTGCGGCCGGGGTCACTCGACGACCTCGACACCCTGCGCGACGCCGCCGCCGCGTCCGACGGCGTCATCCACCTCGCGTTCAAGCACGACATCGCCTTCACCGGCGACTACGCCGGCGCCGCCGAGGCCGACCGGGTGGCGATCGAGGCCTTCGGTGAGGCCCTCACCGGCACCGGTAAGCCCTTCGTCATCGCCTCCGGCATCCTCGGCGTCCTCGGCCTCGCGCCCGGGGTGGTCGCCACCGAACGGGACGGGCGGGCGGACACGGGCGACCGCAGGGGCCCGATCAGCGGTGCGAGCGGGCGGATGGGCAACGCCCACCACACGCTCGCGCTCGCCGGACACGGCGTCCGCTCCAGCGTCGTGCGGCTCCCCCCGGCCACGCACGGCGAAGGCGACAACGGGTTCCTGCCGATCGCGATCGGCCTCGCCCGGGAGAAGGGCGCCGCGGCCTACGTCGGCGACGGTGCCAACCGCTGGCCGTCGGTCCACCGCGACGACGCCGCACGGCTGTTCCGCCTCGCGCTGGAGTCCGCGCCGGCCGGGTCGGTGCTGCACGCGGTCGCGGACGAGGGCGTGCCGATCCGCGAGGTCGCCGAGGTCTTCGCCAAGCACCTCGACGTCCCCGCGGTCTCGGTCACCCCCGACCGGGCCGGGGCGTACCTGGGCTGGCTCGGCGGCTTCTGGGGGCTCGACGGCCCCGCCACCGCACAGCTCACCCGTGACCTGCTCGGATGGCAGCCGACCCGCCCCGGACTGATCACCGACCTGACGAGCGGACACTACTTCGCCTGAGCGAGCCTCCCGGCGCGGGGGATCCCGCTCGACAGCGGACGGGCGCGGCGGAGAGACTGCGCTGCGCACAGTGAAGTGCGGCCGCGTCCGAAGGGGAGTGCTGTGTCTGTCATTGACGAATCGTCAGAATCGGTTTCCGGTGACCGGAGGACCCGGGTCGATCTCTACTTCGATCCCGCCTGTCCGTTCGCCTGGATCACCTCGCGCTGGATCCTGGAGGTGGAGCAGCTCCGGGAGATCGAGGTCCGGTTCCGGGTGATGAGCCTGACCGTGCTCAACGAGGGCCGTGAACTGCCGGACTGGTACCGGACGTTGGTGGACAACGCGCTCGCGCTGACCCGGATCTGCACCGCCGCCGCCGAGCAGCACGGCGAGGGGGTGCTGCGCGACCTCTACACCGCGATGGGGACGCGCATCCACAGCGGCGACAACAAGGACTTCGCCGCCGTCGCCGAGCAGGCGCTGGCCGAGGTCGGCCTGCCGGCGGAACTCGCGGCGGCGGCCGACAGCGAGGAGTACGACGCGGCGCTGCGCAAGAGCCACCACGAGGGCATGGACCCGGTCGGCGAGGACGTCGGCACGCCGACGATCCACATCGACGGGGTGGCCTTCTTCGGTCCGGTGCTGAGCTCCATCCCCCGGGGCGAGGCGGCGGCGCGGGTCTTCGACGGTGCCCGACTGCTGGCCGGGTACCCGGACTTCTTCGAACTGAAGCGGACCAGGACCGGCGGCCTGTCCTTCGACTGACGGTCCGTCAATTCGGTTCCCGCCCGCGCCCGGTCCCGCCCGCTGCGGCGGGACCGGCGATCCGGCGGGCGGTGTCAGCCGCCCTGCGGGTACCAGCGCAGCTCGACGGTGTTGCGGTCGGGGTCGAGCACGTACAGCGACTGCGCGTGGCCGCGCGCGCCGAAGCGGCGGCCGGGGCCGTCGACCACGGTGAACACGCCGGAGTCCACCACCTGCTGCCAGTCCAGCGGTTCGACCACCAGGCAGATGTGGTCCACGTTGGAGCCGGTGCCGGGCCGCTCGACCAGGTCGATGAGACAGGTCGGGCTCACCCGCACCGAGGGGAACGGGACCTCGCCCGCCCGCCACTCCTCCAGCCGGACCGGCTCCAGGCCGAGTGGACCGCTGTAGAACTCCAGCGAACGCTCGACATCCGAGACGTTCAGCACCAGATGGTCGAAATCGATGACCCGCATGTGCCCTCCTCGTGGCTGCCGCCGCACCGTTGCGGCTGCGGAGAACCCTAGAGGGCGTCAGCGCAGCCAGTGCTCGCGGGCCACGCTGATCAGCCGGAGCTGGCGGCGGGCGGTGGCGGTGATCCGCTGCTCGGCGTCCGGGTCGGCCTCGGCCTCCAGCAGCGCGGCGACCGTGCTGACCGTGTGGTCGGCGTAGAGGTCGGCCAGCATCTGGATGTCCTGCGCCGCCCAGCCCGCCGAGAGCGGCTGGGCGGCGAGGTCGTCGGCGAGGTCCTCGGCGAACTGGCGGATCCGGGCGGCGATGGCGTCGCGGACCGGGCGGACCCCGCCGTGCCGCTCGCGGACCAGGAAGTTGAGCCGGGCGCGGTGCTCGTGGACGTACGCGGCGAGCACCTCCAGGCTGCGGTCGATCACCTCGTCGCTGTCGGCCTGCTCGGTGCGGATCGCCCGGATCAGCGTGCGCAGGCTGCCGAAGGACTCCTCGACCAGGGCCATGCCGAACTCCGGCAGGTCGTGGAAGTGGCGGTAGAAGCCGCTGGGGGTGAGCCCCGCCTCCCGGGTGACCTCGCGCAGACCCAGGCTGCTGAGGCTCTGGTGGTCGAGCAGGCGCAGCCCGGCGTCCAGGAGGGACTGCCGGGTCTGCTGCTTCTGGGTCTGTCGCGGCCCGAGAGTGTGGTTCATCTCATGCAGTAAACAACTGTTCTCCGGCCTTGGCGAGTGGGGGAGCGGGGTAAGCTCGGATTATTCAGTGAACGATTGTGCGCTGAATGTTCGGACATCGCACTCTCGCGAAGGGAAGTACCGTGATCCTGTTCGCACTCCTCGCCCTGAGCGCCACGCTCTGGGGCGCCGCCTCCTTCGTCAGCCCCGGGGTCCTGGCCGTGGGCTGCGCCCTGACCGGGTGCTGGCTGCTCGGCTTCGCCGTCCGCGAGTGGGCGGCCCGGAACGGCCGCCGCGCCGCGCGGGAGGGCTGAGCCGTGGACACCGCACTGCGTCGAGCCGCCCGCAGCAGGCGGGACGGCGACGAGACCGCGATCGCGTCGTTCGTCCTGGGCCTGCTGGGGCTGCTCTTCTTCAACATCGTCTTCGGCCCGCTGGCGCTGGCCCTCGGCGGCGTCTCGCTGGTCGGGGGGACCGGGCGGCGCGGGCGCGCGCTGCTGGGGATCGCCCTGGGCGCGGCGGACCTGGTGGTCCTGGCGGTGCTGGCCGCCGCGCACCACAACGGCTTCACCTGGGGGCCGATGGGGTGATCGCTACCCCTGGGACCACTGCTGGTTGGAGCCGCCGTTGCAGCCCCAGATCTCCACGGACGTGCCGTTGCCGCTGTCGCCGCCGCCGGTGACGTCCAGGCACAGGCCCGACTGCACGCCGGTGATGGTGCCGTTGCTGTTGCGGGTCCACTGCTGGTTGGCCTGGCCGTTGCAGGTGTAGAGGTCGACCTTGGTCCCGGCGCTGGTGCCCTGGTTGAAGGCGTCCAGGCACATGCCGAGGGACTGGAGCGTGCCGTTGGTGTAGGTCCACTCCTGGTTCGGGCCGTGGTGGCAGTCCCAGACCTCCTGCGGGGTGCCGGGGGTGGTGGTCGAGTCGGGGTCGTCCAGGCAGCGGCCGGAGGCGGCGCTGACGTACTCGGTGGCGGTGCTGGTGCCGGGCGGGGTGCGCAGCAGTTGGACCGCTCCCGGGCCGAGGTTGACGCTGTAGTTGCCGCTGATCGTGCCGATCGAGGAGCCGCTCCACAGGTCGGTGGCGGTGGTCGAGCCGGTGATCCCGGCGTCGGCCAGGTTGACGCTGACGGTCTGGCTGGCGCTGCCCGAGTAGTTGAACAGGCCGATGACCACGCTGCCGTCCGGCTCGGTCTTGGTGAAGACCTGCTGGTTGCCGTTGTCGACGATGCGGGACGCGTCGACGGCGTCCTGGTCCACCGCCAGCACCGCGCTGTTCTTGAGGTAGCCGAGGTCGGTCGGGTCGAGGTCGGTCAGGTCGGTGCCGAGGATCAGCGGCGAGGCCGCCATCGCCCACAGGCTCAGCTGCGACTGCCGTTCCGGCGCGGTCAGCCCGTCGTTGGCGCCGTTGCCGACCTCGATCGAGTCGTAGTCGTTGAACCCGCCGGGGCCGCCGTCCGCCTGCCAGGCGGCGACCTGGCCGAACCGGGACTGGACGTTGCCCCAGTCGGTCAGCGGGTAGCTGCTGCCGTTGCTGCCGCAGTAGCACTCGATGTCGCCACCGGTACGCCAGCCGTTGGAGTACTGCGCCCAGGTGCTCGCGCTGCCCTGGGCGAGGCTGTTGGACAGCTCCAGGTGGATCGGGCGGCCGGTCTGCTGTAGCGCGGCCGACCAGGCCTCGACGTCGCCGACGTCGCCGGTGCCGACGCCGTCGATCTTGACGTAGTCCACGCCCCAGGAGGCGAACTCGTTCGCCCAGGAGTTGATGAACGCCTGCGCGCCCGGCTTGCTGTAGTCGATGCCGACCATGCCGCCGCAGTTGTAGTTGTTCTCGCCGCTGCTGGTGGCGATCTCGTCGGCGGTGTAACTGGTGCCCTGGATCGGGGTGTTCTCGGCGACGGCCTGCTTGGAGATGCCGGGGGTGACGTAGATCCCGAACTTCAGCCCGTCGGCGTGGACATGGGAGGCGACCACGGCGATTCCGTTGGTGGAACCGGACGCTGGGAACGCGGTGGCGTCGGTGGCCCAGCGGCCGTACTGGTCCACGGCCGGACCCTGGCTGCCCGGGCACTGGTACCAGAAGTCGTCGATGTTGACGTACTGGTAGCCCGCCGCCGCCAGGCCGCTGCTCTTCATCGCGTCCGCCTGGGCGTCGATCACGGCGGCTGTCGGGTCGTGCCGGACATAGCTCCAACTGCTCCAGCCGAGCGCCGGGGTGAGCCCGACGCCGTTGCCCTCGGCGTGCGCGGCGGGCGCCGCGAGCAGGCCGCCGCCGAGTGCGGCGGCGAGCGCGGTCAGCCCGGCCAGCAGCCGTCGCGCGGGAGCGGTGGTTCCGGTGCGCGACCGGAGGCGTAAGCGGGTGCGGATGGGTGAGCGCATGGGGTCTCCGTCCGGTGTGCGTGGGTGGTAAGGCACTCAACTCCCCGCAGGCGAAGAAGTCAATAAATGTTGCAGTGTGAGTGAAACGACTCTCGAAATTGTTTGGTATCCATGTCGGCCGGGCGATTCGGTTGAATATCTGACGAATCGGCGTGTCTGGTGCGGATGCGACATGGTCGTCGCGAAAGATGACGAAGTGTCAACCGAACTGGAACCCCCGAAACCCCGGACCGCGAACCGTGCCGCCGTCCGCTGCTCGCGTGCCCTCGCCCTCGCCTGCGCCGCCGCGCTCGTCCCCTGGACGGCGAGCCCGGCCCTGGCCGCGTCCGGAGCGGCCTACGGCACCTGGTCCGTGCTCGGCGGCGCCGGGACCATGCGGATCCCGGTCACCGGATTCCCCACCGCCGACTTCCGCAGCACCAGCTCCACCGTGGTCGTCGGCTCCGGGAACTCGGCCTTCCTGAACGCGGACACGCCGGTGGGCGCCCGGTACGGCAGCTCGCGCGGCCGACCGTACCTGAACCTGCGGACCACCCGTGGCGGCACCCCCTCGGAGACCACACTCCGCTTCGACCGGCCGACCCCGGCCGGGAGTTGGGCGTTCACCCTGGGCGACGTGGACGCCGACCGGGTGCACGTGCAGGCCCGGGGCGCCGACGGGACCCCGCTCAGCGCCGCGCAACTCGGCTGGCAGGGGGCCTTCAACTACTGCCAGGGCACCCCCAGGCCGTCCACCTGCATCGGCCCCGGACCGTTCGACGACATGCCGGTCTGGCTGTCGGGCAGCAGCACCCTGGCCGGCAACGGCGCGGACAGCAGCGGCGCCTCCGGCTGGTTCCAACCGACGGTACCGGTCAGCAGCCTCACGCTGACCTTCAGCGTGCAGACCGGGATCCCGATCTACCAGCTGTGGACCTCCGCACTGGCCACCGACGTCAGCGGCCGGGTCAGCGCCGACTGCGGCGTCCCCAGCGGGCTCCGGCTCACCCTGCTGCGGGCCGACGGCAGCACCGTCGACCACCCGGACGGCACCCCGCTGACCGCCACCACCGGCGCGGACGGCGGCTACGCCTTCCCCGACGTCGCCCCCGGCGACTACCGGGTGTCGCTGCGGGCCGGTGAGGGCTACCGCCCCGACCGCGCCGAACGCGACGCCGACACCGCCGACGGCGCGGACGCCACCGGGGTAGACCTCCGGCTCGGCTGCGTCCCGTTCACCGCCCCGGCCGCGCCGCCGCTGAACACCCCGCCGGACGAACCGGTCACCATCGTCACCCCGCCCGGACCGGGCCCCAGCGGCCACAGCGACCCGACGGTGACCGACCCGCCCGCGCACGGCACGGTCCGCCGGACCGGTCCCAACACGCTGGTCTACACCCCGGACCCGGGCTTCACCGGAACGGACGTGTTCAGCTACCGGTACACCAACGAGCGCGGGCAGCAGGTGACCACCAGGGTCCGGATCCGGGTCCGGCACACGCTGCCGGACACCGGCGCGGACCCGGCACTGCCCGCGATCGGCCTGGTCGGCGGCGGACTGGTGGTCGGCGGCGCGCTGCTGCGCGGCGGCCTGGGCGCCCGTCGCCGCCGGGCGGCGGCGTGAACCACGGCCGCCGCTGACCACGCGCCCCGGGCTGCCGGGCCGTTCGCTACTCCGGCTTCCCGCCCCCGCTTCCGCCTCCCGCTTCCGCCTCCCGCTTCCGCCTCCCGCCTCCCGCTTCCCGTGACGCGCGGGGCGGGCGGGTCAGCGGGTGAAGCCGAGGGGGAGTTCCAGTTCCACCCAGACCACCTTGCCGCTGCGGGTGGTGCGGCTGCCCCAGCGGTGGGCGAGCTCGTTGACCAGGTGCATCCCGCGCCCGCCCTCGTCCTCGGCGGAGGCGCGGTGCACCCGGGGCGCGTGCTCGTCCACGTCGGCGACCTCCACCGTGAGCACCCGGTCGCGGAACAGCCGCAGCTGCGTCGGCCGTCCCGCGTGCCGCAACGCGTTGCTGACCAGCTCGCTGACCAGCAGTTCGGTGAACTCGGAGAGCGAGCTCAGGCCCCAGGCGGTCAGCGTCGCCCGGGCGAACCGGCGCGCCTCACCGACCACCGAGAGGTCGTCCGACAGCGGCAGGGTGGCGATCCAGTCGCCGTGCGCGGGCAGCACCCGGGCCATGATCATGGCGATGTCGTCGTCGCTGTCCTCCGCCTTCATGGCGTGCAGCACCGCGTCGCAGTCCTGCTCCAGCGAACCGTTGCGGTGGGCGGCGGCGCGCGACAGCAGCGCCAGGCCCTCGTCCAGGTCCTGGCCCCGGCGCTCCACCAGGCCGTCGGTGTAGAGCACCAGCACGCTCTGCTCCGGCAGGGTGAACTCGGTGGACTCGAACGGCACGCCGCCCACGCCCAGCGGCGCCCCCGCGGAGACCCCCAGCAGCCGGGTCGAGCCGTCCGCCTCGCTCACCACCGGCGGCGGATGCCCGGCGCAGGCGACCGTACAGCTGCGGTCGGCCGGGTCGAACACCGCGCAGACGCAGGTCGCGAACTGTCCCTCGCCGATCGCCGACGCGGTCTCGTCCAGCCGCCGCAGCAACTGGTCCGGGGTGAGGTCCATGGTGATCAGGGTGCGCGCGGCGGTCCGCAACTGGCCCATGGTGGCGGCGGCGCGGATGCCGTGGCCCATCACGTCGCCGACCACCAGCGCCACCCGCCCGCTGGTCAGCGGGACCACGTCGAACCAGTCGCCGCCGACCTCGCTGACCACGCTGCTCGGCAGGTAGCGGTAGGCGATCTCCAGGCCCGGGGTGCGGTGCACCTCCTGCGGCAGCAGGCTGCGCTGCAGGGTCAGCGCGGTGTCCCGCTCGCGCCGGTACAGCCGCGCGTTGTCGATGCACACCGCCGCGCGGGCGGCCAGCTCCTCGCCCAGCGCCTGGTCGTCCTGGCTGAACGGCTCCGGATTGGCCAGCCGGATGAACTCCGCGCCGCCCAGCACCGTGCCGCGCGCCAGCAGCGGGACCATCAGGTACGAGTGGACGCCCGCCTCCAGCCCCGGCTGGACCCGCGCCGGGTCGTTGACGATCCGCCGCAGGGCCGCCTCGTCCACCTCCGGTACCAGGATCGACCGGCCGCTGCGCAGCGACTCCGCGTACACCTTGGCCGACCAGCTGGTCTGTCCGAGCTGGTCGACCGCGCTGCCCAGGCCGGTCTCGCCGATCTCGCCGACGGCGACGGCGCGCAGCAGCACCGTGCCGCTGTCCGGGATCGGCGGCAGCTCCCGGTCCTGCTCCCCGCCCTGCATCACCGAATCCAGCAGGTCCACGGTGACGAAGTCGGCGAAGCGCGGGATCACCACCTCGATCAGCTCCTCGGCGGTGCGCTGGAGGTCCAGCGTGGTGCCGATCCTGATGCTGGCGTCGTTCAGCAGCGCCACCCGCTCCTGCGCCGCGTGCGCCTCGTCCAGCGCCTGGAGCCGGGCCCGGGAGGCGTCCCGCTCGCGGGTGTAGAGCAGGGCGTTGTCGATGGAGATGGCGGCCCGCGCGGCCAGCTCGGTGGCCAGCGACAGCGCGGTCTCGTCGTACGGGCGCTGGTTCACGTTGCGGTAGAAGCTGGCCACGCCGACCACGGA
The DNA here is from genome assembly GCF_014084105.1 of Streptacidiphilus sp. P02-A3a. GTDB lineage: Bacteria > Actinomycetota > Actinomycetes > Streptomycetales > Streptomycetaceae > Streptacidiphilus. Next base: position 2,633,640 of record NZ_CP048289.1, read on the forward strand.
GCCCCGGGCGATCAGCGGGACCACCATCAGGCTGTGCACCCGCTCCTTCATGATCGACGCCCGCCGGAGCGGGTCGTCGGCGTACCACTTCGTCCCGCCGTCCTCCATCCGGGGGACGAGCACCGGGCGGCGGTTCGCCAGACTCCAGGCGTAGGGGCTGGTCGGCTGGAAGCGGTGGACGTCGCCGACCGGGGCGACCGGGGTCATGCCGGAGGCCGGATCGCTGTGGAAGGCGAGCCGCCGCAGCACCGCCGAGCGGTCCGCCACCGGCGACGCCTCGGCACCGCGGATCAGCGACTCCAGCACCTCCACCACGACCGTGTCCGCGAGCCGCGGGGTGGCCACCTCGGCCAGCTCCAGCGCGGTCTGCGCCAGGTCCAGGGTGCTGCCGATCCGGGTGGACGCGTCGTTGACCAGCGCCAGCCGCTCCTGGGCGGCGTTGGCCTCGTGCAGCGCCTGCTGCCGCGTCACCAGCGTCCGGTGTTCGCGCAGGTACAGCTGGGCGTTCTCGATGGCCGTCGCCGCGCGGGCGGTCAGCTCGTCGCCGAGGGCGTTGTCCTCCCAGTCGAAGGCGTCCCGGTCGGCGCGGCGGGCGTAGACCACCAGCCCCAGCACCGATTCCCGCGCCACCAGCGGGGTCACCCGCACCGCGTGCGCGTTGTCGCCCAGGTACTGGCGCGCGTCCCGCAGCGCCTCGACCGGGATCAGCGGCGGCAGGTCCTGACCGGGCACCACCACCGTCTCGCCGGTCGCCAGCGCCTCGGCGTAGGGGGAGTCCGGCGGGACGTGGTACGCCTGGTCGGTCGGCAGCGCCGCGGCCGGGTAGCCGGGCTCGGCACCGGCCAGGGCCAACCGGCGCACCCACTCGTCGCCGCCGGGCCCGGGCGGCTCCTGGTCGCCGGCGGTGAGCAGCCGCTCCAGGACGAACACGCCCGCCAGGTCGGCCACCCGGGGGACCATGGTGTTCGCCAGCTCGTGGGCGGTCCGCTCCAGGTCCAGCGTGGTGCCTATCCGGGAGCCGGCGTCCACCAGCAGCTCCAGCCGCTCCCGGGACCGCTCGGCCCGGGACTCGGCCAGGAAGCTCGCGGTGACCTCGACGATGGTGGAGCTCACCCCGACGGTCCGCCCGCCGGGCTCCTCCAGCCGGAAGTAGGACGCGGACCAGGCCCGCTCCCGGCCGCTGCCGTCGTGGCTGGGGCCGTGCGAGCGGGCGTCCACCACCGGCTCGCCGCTCTCCAGGACGCGCCGGACCAGCGCCTCGATCCGCTCGCCCTCGGGCCCGGGCAGCACGTCCGAGGTCCGCCGCCCCAGGTGCTGCTCCACCGGGATGCCGTTGATCCGGGCCAGCGCGTCGTTCAGCCGGACGAACCGCAGGTCGGAGTCGTAGACGGCCATGCCGACCGGCGACTGGGTGAAGAAGCTGTCGAGGACGGCGAGGTCGGCCTCGACCCGCCGCAGTTCCCGGACGTCCGAGGCCACCGCGAGCACCAGCGGTCGACCGTCCGGGCCGGTTATCGGATGGGTGCGGAACTCCAGATTGACCAGGTGCCCGTCGCGGTGCCTTACCGGGTACACCCCGGACCAGGGCTCACCGGCCAGGATCCGGCTGAACAGCTCCAGCACCTCGGGCCGCGCGGGCTCGGTCGCGAGCAGGTCCGCCGCGTAGGCGCCGAGGACGTCCTCGGCGCGGTGGCCGAGCAGCAGCTCCGCGTCCGCGCTCCAGTGCAGGATGCGTCCGTTGGCGGCGATCAGGGCGGTGGCCACCGGGATCATGAGCAGGCCGTGCTCGCGCGGCTCCGGGCCCGCCACGCGGTCGGAGCCCGTGCCCGTGCCGTGTTCGTTGCTGCGCATGTCGTTGGCGCGCATGGTCAGGAAACCGCCCGGAGCTCGTAGATCCGCACTGTCATCTTCCCACGTATGCGGTGGGTTGCTCGTGGTGGAGACGTGACGGTACCGCTGCGGTTGCGGGGAGGGAGGGGCGCGGGAACACAATCGGGGAGCGGGTGACGGGAACGGCCCGGATCGCGGCTGACGCGTCCGGCCCGCGCGTGCCCGGCACCCGGTCCCAGCACCGGTCCCAGCGCCGGTCCCAGCGCCTGTCCCAGCACCGTCGAGGATCGGAAGGCGGCAGCCTGTGAGCCCCCAACAGCCCAGTGACCCCGTATCCGGCGGGCCGGTGCCGCCGGAGGGGCCGTCCGCGCGGCGGTCCGGGCCCGGCGGCTCCTCCGCCGCGTCGTCCGGCCGCCGACGCCCCTGGTGGCGGCGGTCCGCGGTGCTCGCCCCGGCCGCGGGCGTGGCGGCGCTGGCGACGGCGCTGGCCGTGGTGCTGACCCAGCAGCCGCCGAGCCGGTCGAAGCAGCCGTCGGCCGGTGGCGGCGACACCGTCGCGTTGCAGTCCGCGAGCGCGCCCGGACCGGCGCCGTTCACGCCCTCGGTCGCCCGGACGGCCGCATCCGGTCCGGCGAACGCCGCGACCACCGGTCCCGCCACGGGGGCGGCAGCCGGTACCACCACGGGCGCGGCGACCTGGGCCGCTTCGGAGGTGCCGGTCGCCTCGGCCGCCGTCACCGGCGGCGGGCCGTCCACCGTCCAGGCCGGGGGACCCCCCGGCAGCCGGACCGTCCAGGGCTCGGCCGCCGGGCTGTACGGCGGGACCGAGCAACTGTCCAGCTGCGACGTGGCGCAGCTCGCCGCCTACCTGGCCCAGCACCCGGACCGGGCCCAGGCGTGGGCCGGGGTGGAGGGCGTCCCGGTGGGCTCGCTGAGCGGATACCTGAGCTCGCTCACCGCGGTGGTCCTGCGGATGGACACCAGCGTCACCAACTACGGCTTCAGCAACGGCGGCGCGACGGCGTTCCCGGCGGTGTTGCAGGCGGGCACGGCGGTGCTGATCGACGGCCGGGGACTGCCCCGGGCCCGCTGCGCCTGCGGCAACCCGCTGCGCCCGCCGACCGCCACCGGCGGCGCGAACACCCCGCGGACGTTCACCGGCACGGCGTGGGGGTCGTTCCGGCCGGAGAACGTGGTGGTGGTGAACGAGTCGGTGACCCAGGTGAACGTGCTGGTGCTGTTCGACCAGCAGACGCGGATCTGGTTCGCGCGGCCGACCGGCGGCCAGGGGCACGACGACCACCGGGTCCCGCCGCCGCCCGGCGCGTGGCGGCCCGGCGAGCTGCCGAGCACGTCCTGGAGCGCCGCGCCGAGCGGTTCGCCGAGCGGTTCGCTGAGCGGGTCGCCGAGCGGGTCGCCGAGCGGTTCGCCGAGCGGTTCTCCGTCCGGGTCGCCGTCCGGTTCGTGGGCGTCGCCGTCGGCCGCGCCGTCCTCGCCGTCGCCCTCGCACTCGCGCCCGCCCTCGCCCTCGCGCCCGCCCTCGCACCCGGCGTCCTCCTCGCCCGCGCACTCGCACTCCCCGTCGCCCTCGCACTCCCCGTCGCCCTCGCACTCCCCGTCCCCCTCGCCCGGGCCGTCGAACTCGCACCGGCCGTCGTTCTCCCCGTCGCTGTCCCCGTCCGGCTCCGGCTCCGGCACCGCGCCGCCGAGCTCGGTCCCGCCCGGTGCGCGGCCGTCGCTGAGCTCGCCGTCCTGATGCGATGTCCGATAACCGCCGGACCGGGCGACCGGGATGGCCGAGGCTGGAACGCGTCAGCGTTGGACGGGCAGCCGAGGAAGGGAACGGACCATGGCCGTGCACACCACGATCGCCGGGCCGCAGGGCGAAGTGCTGCGGGAACGGGTGGCCGAGGCGGACTGGACCGCGGTGGCCGGGGAGCTGGACGAGCACGGCAGCGCGCCGACCCCGCGCCTGCTCACCCCGGAGCAGTGCCGGTCGATCGCCGAACTGTACGACCAGGCCCGGCACTTCCGCTCCACCGTGGACATGGCCCGGTACCGCTTCGGCGCCGGCCAGTACCGCTACTTCGGGCAGCCGCTGCCGGAGCCGGTCAGCGTCCTGCGCGAGGCGCTGTACCCGAGGCTGCTGCCGATCGCCCGCGACTGGGCGGCCCGGCTGGGCCGCCCCGCGCCCTGGCCGGACACCCTGGGCGAGTGGCTGGAACGGTGTCACGCTGCCGGGCAGGTCCGCTCCACCCCGATCCTGCTGCGCTACGGCGCGGGCGACTGGAACGCGCTGCACCGCGACCTGTACGGGGAGCTGGTCTTCCCGCTCCAGGTGGTGATCGGGCTCGACGTCTCCGGCCGTGACTACACCGGCGGTGAGTTCATGCTGGTCGAGCAGCGGGCCCGGGCCCAGTCGCGGGGGTACTCGACGGTGCTGGAGCAGGGCCACGGCCTGGTGTTCACCACCCGGGACCGCCCGGTGCGCTCCACCCGGGGCTGGTCCGCCGCACCCGTCCGGCACGGGGTGAGCACGGTCCGCTCCGGGACCAGGCATACGCTCGGCCTGGTCTTCCACGACGCGTCCTGACCCGCGGGCGTCCTGACCCGCGGGCGTCCTGACCACCGGAACGGGAGGGTGAGATGGCGGCGCTGTTCCCCCGGGACCGCAGCGAGCCCGCGCCCGGCGCGGTGCACCTGCCGGACTGGCTCACCCTCGACGAGCAGCGGGAGCTGGTCGCGGCCTGCCGGGCCTGGGCGGTGGGCCCGGTACCGATCCGGCACACCCGGCTGCCGCGCGGCGGGGTGATGTCGGTGCGGACGGTCTGCCTGGGCTGGCACTGGCAGCCGTACCGGTACACCCGTACGGCCGGTGACGTGAACGGCCGCCGGGTCTCCGACTTCCCCGAGTGGCTGGCCGAACTCGGCCGCCGGGTCCTGGCCGACGCCTACGGGAGGGACGGCTACGGGGCCGACGCCTACGGGACCGACGGCTACCGGGCCGGTGACTACCGCCCCGACGCCGCGCTGATCAACTTCTACGACGACCGGGCGACCATGGGCATGCACCAGGACAAGGACGAGCGGTCCGACGCGCCGGTGGTCTCGCTGAGCATCGGCGACAGCTGCCTGTTCCGCTTCGGCAACACGGTCGGCCGCAACAAGCCCTACACGGACATCGAGCTGGCCTCGGGCGACGCCTTCGTCTTCGGTGGCCCCTCCCGTTTCGCCTACCACGGCGTCCCGAAGGTCTACCCGGGCAGCGGCGACCCGGCCACCGGTCTGCTGGGCGGACGGCTCAACCTCACCATGCGGGTTACCGGGATCACTGACTGACTGATAGTCAGAAAGTGATGCAAGGTCAGCTCAGGTGGTGATCGGAAGGGGCGGGACTGCGGCCGGTGCCCCCGGCCACGGACGACCGGTTCGGACGCCGCCACGGCGGTCGCGCACCCGTTCGTGGTCACCGTTCACCCGTTGTCCCTAACCTACGGACTCCTTCGGGGGCACGGCTGGGCCAAGCGAGTGATCATGGATGGAGCGGCATACCTGCGGGTCATAGTCTGCCGTCACCGCCCTCCAGCACTCGAAAGAGGACCCATGTCTGACGGCCTTCCTTCGCCTGGCACCGGCGAAGCTCAGCGAGCGGTGCCCGCAGGCGGTGCCGCCTTCTTCGATGTCGACAACACGCTCATCCGTGGCTCCTCGCTCTACCAGCTCGGCCTCGGGCTGCACGCCCGGGGTGTCGTGTCGACCCTGGACATCGTCAGGCTGGGCCGCCACCACGTCGGCTACGCCCTTGGTATGACTGAGAAGAAACGACACATCGCCGCCGCCCAGGCCGGGGTCGGCGCGCTCGCGCGCGGACTGCACGCGGCGCTGCTGCACGCCGAGGTGGAGGAGATCGTCCGGGAGCGGATCGTGCCCCGGGTGCGTCCGGCGGTGCTCGCCGCCGCGCGCGAGCACCAGGCCCGGGGCCAGCAGGTGTGGCTGGTCACCGCCTCGGTGCAGCCGCTGGCGGAGACCCTCGCCCGGCAGCTGCGGCTGACCGGGGCGATGGGCTCCCGGGCGGTCGTGGTCGACGGCTTCTACACCGGCGAGCAGGACGGACCGCTGCTGCACGGCAGGGTCAAGGCGGAGGCCGTGCTCGCGCTCGCGGCGGCCGAGGGCCTCGACCTGAGCGCCAGCGCCGCCTACTCCGACTCGGTCAACGACATCCCGTTGCTGCACGTGGTCGGCCATCCGCGCCCGGTCTGCCCGGACCGCCGACTGCGCAGGTACGCCTCGGCCCAGGGCTGGCGGGTGTTCAGCGATGAGCGCTGAGCTGCGGTCCGGGCTTGGCGGCATGACCATGATCGAGAGGATCCTGGCCCGCCGCGCCGGACTGGACCAGGTGACGGTGGGTCAGACCGTGGTCTGCCAGGTGGACATGACGGTGATGATCGACCTCCAGTTCGCCACCCTGTGGACCCCGCCGCTGCGGATCAGCGACCCGGACAAGGTCGCCGTGGTGATGGACCACGCGGTGCCCGCGCCCTCGGTGAGCGACGCCGAGGGCGGGGTGAGGGCCCGGGCGTTCGCCCGCGACTTCGGCGTGACCCGCTTCTACGACGTCGGGCGGCACGGCATCTGCCACCAGGTCATCGCCGAGAACGGCCTGGCCCGCCCGGGCGAGCTGCTGGCCTGCACCGACTCGCACACCTGCGCGGCCGGGGCGTACAACACCGCCGCGCGCGGCCTCGGCCCGGCCGAGGTGTACTCGATCCTGTGCACCGGCGAGACCTGGTTCCAGATCGCGCCGACCATCCGCTACGAGTTCACCGGCGCCAAGCCCGCGGTGGTCTCCGGCAAGGACGTCTTCCTGCACCTCGCCGGGACCTACGGCGACGCGACCAACCACAACCTGGAGTACGGCGGCCCCGGCCTGGCCTCGCTGCCGATGCACGACCGGCGGACCATCGCCACCCAGGGCGCCGAGGTCTCCGCCGACTTCTCCACCTTCCCGGCGGACGAGGTCTGCCGGGCGTTCATCGACCGGCACACCCCCGGCGGCGCCGACTGGACGGCCGCGGAACCCGACCCGGACGCCCGCTACGCCGAGGTGCGCACCGTGGACCTGTCCGCGCTGGAACCGTACGTCGCCCGCCCGGGCGCGGTCAGCCGCAACTCCCTTCCGGTGTCCGCCGTCGAGCGGCGGCGGGTGGACCAGTGCTTCATCGGCTCCTGTGCCAACGGGCAGCTGGAGGACCTCGCCGTGGCCGCGTCGCTGCTGCGCGGCCGCCGGGTCGCCGACGGCGTGCGGCTGCTGGTCACCCCCGCCTCGCAGGCGGTCTACCGGGAGGCCATGCGCGCGGGCTACCTGCAGGACCTGGCCGACGCCGGAGCGGTGATCACCAACTCCACCTGCGGCGCCTGCTTCGGCTACCACATGGGCCTGCTCGGCCCCGGGGAGGTCTGCCTGACCTCGTCCACCCGCAACTTCACCGGGCGGATGGGCAGCCCCGAAGCCGAGATCTACATGGCCTCCCCGGCCACCGTCGCCGCCTCCGCGCTCACCGGACACGTCACCGACCCGCGAACGGAGTGGAACTGATGCAGACTCAGATCACGGGCCGGGTCTGGACCGTGGGCGACGCGGTCAGCACCGATGCGATGTACCCGGCCTTCGCCATGAAACTGCCGCTGCCCGAGGCCGCCCGGCACGTCTTCTACGAGCTGCGCCCCGGCTGGACGGAGCAGGTGCGGCCGGGGGACATCGTGGTCGCCGGACGCAACTTCGGCCTCGGCTCCTCGCGTCCGGTCGCCGAACTGTTCCGGCAGCTGGGCGTGGCGGCGCTGGCCGCCGAGGAGTTCAACTCGCTGTTCCTGCGCAACGCCATCAACCACGGCCTGCCCGCGCTGACCGCCCCCGGGGTCCGGGCCGCGTTCGCGGACGGCGACACCGCCACCCTCGACCTGGCCGAGGGCTGGATCGAGAACCCCGCCACCGGGGTCCGGCTGGACGCGGGCGCGCTGCCGCCGATGGTGCTCGGCATCCTCGCCGCCGGGGGCGTCCTGCCCAAGCTGGCCCGCGAGGGCTACCTGCGGCTGCCCGCCCGGTCCTGAATCCACCCATCCGGGATTTCCCTCGTACGAATGAATGCCACGGACGTTCCCAGGGGCCTGGCGGATGTCTCGGCGACAGAAGGAGAAACGTTGCTGCTCGCTGGATCCACTGTCCTGCTCACCGGCGCCACCGGCGGCATCGGTCGGGCCGTCGCCGCCGAACTCGCGTCCTGTGGCGCATCGTTGCTGCTCTCCGGCCCGGACGAGGCGGAGCTCGCGGTACTGGCGGGCGACTTCACCGCCCGGATCCACGCCGCCGACCTGGCCGACCCGGCTCAGGTGGGCCGACTGGCCCAGGCCGCGGCGGGGGTGGACGTACTGGTGACCTGCTCCGGACTGCCCGCCTTCGGTGACCTGCTGGAGTACACGCCCGAGCAGCTGGACCGGTCGCTGGCGGTCAACCTGCGCGCCCCGGCGCTGCTGGCCCGGCTGCTCGCCCCGGCGATGCTGGCGGCCGGGCGCGGACACCTCGTCTTCGTCGGCTCCATCTCCGGAAAGGCAGCCCACCCGGGCGCCTCGCTCTACAACGCGGCCAAGTTCGGGCTCCGGGGCTTCGCCCTGGGCCTGCGCCAGGACCTGCACGGCAGCGGCGTCGGCGTCTCGGTGGTGCAGCCCGCGGCGGTCGCCGACGCGGGCATGTTCGCCGCCTCCGGCGCCACCGCGCCCGCCCTGCTCCGTACCGTCTCCCCGGCGCGGGTCGCCGCCGCCGTCGTCCGAGCCGTCGAACGGGACCGGGCCGAACTGACCGTCGCCCCGATCGAGCTGCGGCTGCTGCTCGCCGTGGCCGGGCAGTTCCCCGGCTTCGCCGAGCGGGTCCAGCGCCGCACCGGCGCCGCCCAGTCCTTCCAGCAACTGGCCGAGGCCCACCGGGCGACCCGCTGAGGCCCCCGGCCGCCCGCCGCCCCAGGTGCCGCCGCGCGGCGGCACCGCCCCCCGCGTCCCCCCGTACCCCTGTGGAGTGCCCTGATGACCAGAAAGCCATCACCGATCCCGCGCGGCACCACCTCCGGCGTGCCCGACGCCGAGGTGAGCCTGCACCCGTTCGCCACCGAGGACGGCCTCAGCCTGCTGCTGACCCGGTTCCGCCGCCGGAGCCGGGCCGAACGCGAGGACGTCGTCCTGCTGGTGCACGGGCTCACCTCGTCCAGCGACATCTACCTCATGCCCGAGCAGCGCAACCTCGCCGGATACCTGCTCGACCACGGCTTCGGCGAGGTGTGGACCCTTGACTCGCGCATGAGTAATCGTTTCCCCTACAACACCGAGCCGGGTCCGCAGAGCCTGGACGACCTCGCCCGCTTCGACTACCCGGCCGCGCTGGCGGAGCTGCGCCGACACATCGGCGACCGGCGGCTGCACGTCTTCGCGCACTGCCTCGGCTCGATGTCCTTCGCCATGGGACTGTTCGGCGGCGCCTTCGACGGGATCACCAGCGTGGTCGCCAACAGCGTCAGCCTGGTGGTCCGGGTGCCCTCCTGGTCGCGCTGGAAGATTCGCTTCGGCCCGGCCCTGGCCGAACACCTGGGCATCCCCTCGCTCGACCCGCGCTGCTGGCGCGGCACCCGGTGCACCCCCACCCGGGCGCTGTCCCGGCTGGTCAGCGCCGTCCACCCGGAGTGCGACAACCGCGCCTGCCACCTGATCAGCTTCAGCTGGGGGACCGGCTGGCCCGCCCTGTACAGCCACGAGCAGCTGGACCCGGTCACCCACGACCGGATCGCCGACCTGCTCGGCCCGGTCGGCCTCGGCTACCACCGGCACGTCCGCCGGATCATCGACGCCGGGCACGCCGTCCGCAGCGACCCGGCCGACCCGCGCCACCGCGGCCTGCCCGGCGACTACCTGCGCGAGGCGCTGCCGGTGGAGACCCCGCACCTGTACCTCACCGGAGACCGCAACAACGTGTTCCTCGACTCCAACGTGCGCTGCCACCGCGAGTTCGCCCGGCGCGCGCCGGGCCGCCACGAGCTGGCCATCGCCCCCGGCTACGGCCACCTCGACCCGATCATCGGGCGCAACGCCCACCTGGACGTGTTCCCGACGGTCGTGGACTTCTTCAAGCGGCAGGCGGGCTGACATGAGTGCGAACGCACCCGAGTACGTGGACACCGTGGTCGTCGGCTCCGGCTTCGGCGGATCCGTCGCCGCCTACCGGCTGACCGAGGCCGGACAGTCGGTGGTGGTGCTGGAACGGGGCCGGGCCTACCCGCCCGGCAGCTTCGGCCGCACCCCGGACCAGGCCGCCGACGTCTTCTGGGACCCCCCGGCCGGACGGCACGGCGTGTTCGAGATGTGGAGCTTCCGGGGCCTGGACGCGCTGGTGGCCAGCGGCCTCGGCGGCGGCTCGCTGCTCTTCGCCAACGTGCTGCTGCGCAAGGACGAGCACTGGTTCGTCGACCACCAGCCGGTCCCCGGCGGCGGCTACGAGCACTGGCCGGTCTCCCGCGCGGACCTGGAGCCGCACTACGACGCGGTGGAGCGGATGATCGGGGCCACCCCCTACCCGCTGGACCACCCGTCGTACGCCGACACCCCGAAGACCCACGCGCTGCGCGACGCCGCCCGGGCCCTCGGCCTGGAGTTCCAACTGCCGCCGCTCGCCGTCTCCTTCGCGCCCAAGCCGGGGGCCGAACCGGCCCTCGGGGTGACCCTGGCCGAGGCCGAGTACGGCAACCTGCACGGCGTCGCCCGACGCACCTGCCGCCTCTGCGGCGAGTGCAACTTCGGCTGCAACGACGGCGCCAAGAACAGCCTCGACCACACCTACCTGTCCGCCGCCGCCGCCCTGGGCGCCGACCTGCGGACCCACCACGAGGTCAGGACCGTCCGCCCGCACCCCGGCGGCGGCTACCGGGTCGACTACGTGGTGCACCGGCCGGATGACCCGGGGGCCCCGCCGCAGCGGGGCAGCATCGTCGGCGCCCGGCTGGTCCTGGCCGCCGGAACCCTGGGCACCACCCAGCTGCTGCTGGCCTCGCGACGGCACCTGCCCGGCCTCGGCCCCGCCCTGGGGCGGCGGTTCAGCGGCAACGGCGACCACTTCGGCTTCTGCGTCCGCCCGCGCCGGGAGAGCCGCGAGCACCCGCTGCGGCCGGAACGCGGACCGGTGATCACCGGCGCGGTACGGCTCCCGGACGCCCTCGACGGCACGGGCCACGGCGCCGACTCCCGCGGCGGCTACATCGAGGACGGCGGCTACCCGCAGTTCGTCCAGTGGATGGTCGAGTCCGCGCGCGGCGCCCAGTTCATCGGCCGCGCCGGGCAGTTCACCCTCCGGCAGCTGCTGGGCCGGGCCGGGGGCGCGGCCCCCGGGCGGATCTCGGCCGACGTCGCCGGGCTGTTCGGCGAGGGGCTGCCGCACAGCGCCACCATGATGCTGCTGGGCATGGGCCGGGACCAGCCCGACGGCACTCTGCGGCTGCGCGACGGCCAGCTGGACGCCACCTGGAGCACCGCCGGCAGCAGCGCCTACTTCGAGCGGATGCGCACCGCGATGCGGCAGCTGGCCGAGCAGATGGGCGGACGCTATGTGGACGACGCACTGTGGCAGGCCACCAACCGGGCCGTCACCGTGCACCCCTGCGGCGGGGCCGCGATGGGCACCGACCCGCAGCGCAGCGTCTGCGACCGGTACGGCGAGGTGCACGGCCACCCCGGCCTGTACATCGCCGACGGCGCCGCGCTGCCCGGACCGGTGGGCGCGAACCCCTCGTTCACCATCGCCGCGCTGGCCGACCGGATGTGCGACCACCTGATCGACTCCGACACCCCGACCCCCGCGCCCGCCGTGCTGCCGCCCCCGGCCCCGCGGACCTCGCTGCAGTTCACCGAGGAGATGCGCGGCAGCTACCGGCGGACGCCGGTGAGCGCGCTCGCGCCACTCGCGTTCCGGGTCACCGTCACCGTCGACGACCTGCACGCCTTCCTCGACGACCCGGACCACGAGGCCCGCGCCGACGGCTGGATCGACGCGCCGGAGCTGGGCGGGCGGCGTCCGGTGAGCAGCGGCCAGGTCCGGCTGTTCGCGCCGTACGGTCCGGGCCGCGCCAGCACGCTGCGCTACCTGCTGCACTTCCACGACAGCGGCGGCCGTCCGCTGACCCTGTCCGGCGCCAAGCAGCTGACCGAGGCGGCGCCGCTGCGGCTGTGGAAGGAGACCACCACCCTCAGCGTCCGACTGCTGTCCGGGCACACCGCCGACGCGGACCGGACGCCGCTGGCCACCGGCGTGCTGCGGCTGCGCTTCTCGGACTTCCTGCGGCAGCTGACCACGCTGCGGACCACCGGACCGGCCGGGGCGGCGGCGCTCGCCCGGTTCGCCGGCTTCTTCCTGCGGCGGCTGCGGCACACCTACGCGCCGCGGCCCTGACCGTCGGGGACGCGGTGGGCTGCCGACCGACCCCCGGCAGCCCACCGCGGCGGTCAGTCGGCCGGGCCGCCGCGCTCCCGGTTCCGGCCGGGCTGCTGCGCCATCACCCGGCGGATCTGGTCGAGCAGGGCGCCGGCGTCCTCCTCCGGCCTGTCGGCGCCCGCGCCGACGCCGCGCAGGGCGTCCGCGATCTCCTTGAACTGCGCGTCCCAGTCGTTCTGGTAGACCTGCTCGTGCTCCTCGCCCGCGTTGCCGGGCTGCCGCAGCCCGATCGTCAGGTCGACCACCTTGCCGATCACGGCGGTCATCGCGAACGAGAACAGCCCGAGCACCAGCACCGCGACCAGCTGCTTGCCCAGCAGGTCCCAGCCGCCGCCGTAGAACACGCCCTTCCTACCGGTCATCGCGCCGGTCGCGGCGAGGCCGACCATCACCATGCCGAACAGCCCGCCCCAGCCGTGGATGCCGACCACGTCCAGGGTGTCGTCGACGCCGAAACGGTACTTCCAGCTGATCGCGAAGGCACAGCTGAGACCGGCCAGGAAGCCGATGATCGCGGCCCACATCGGCGAGACGCCACCGGCCAGCGGGGTCATCGCGACCATGCCGGTGACCGCGCCCATGCACATGTCCAGCAGACCGACCTGCCTCGTCCGCCAGTAGACCGTGGCCGCCCAGCCCGCCATCGCCGCACCGGCCGCGATCTGGGTGTTGAAGACACCCATCGCCGCCGCTCCGGGAACCCCCAGCGAGGAACCGGTGTTGAAGCCGAACCAGCCGAACCAGAGCAGCGACAGGCCGATCACCACCAGCGGCAGGTTGTGCGGCCGGATCGGCCGCCGCTCGAAGTCCTCGCGCCTGCCCGCGACCAGGGCCAGGGCCAGACCGGCCGCGCCGGAGCTGAGCTCGACCACCGTGCCGCCGGAGAAGTCCACCGCGCCGACCTGCTTGAACACCCAGCCGCCGGGTGAGAACACCCAGTGCGCCATCGGCACGTAGACCAGCAGCGTCCAGGCGCAGACGAAGGCGATCCAGCCGTTCATCCGGGCCCGGCCCGCGACCGAGCCGCTGATCAGGGCGACCGTCACGATGGCGAAGGACATGTGGAAGACCGAGAAGCTGACGGTCGGGGTGTCGCCGGTGCGGCTGTCCAGGCCGACGCCGGACATGAAGGCGTGGTCGAGGTTGCCGATCAGCCCGAGCCCGCCGACGTCCCCGCCGAAGGCGAGGGTGTAGCCGACCGCGAACCAGATGATGCTGACCAGCACCACGCACACGAAGCACATCTTCAGCATGGCGATGACCTGGCTGGTCTTCACCATGCCGCCGTAGAAGAAGGCCAGCCCCGGCGCCATCAGCAGCACCATGGCCGAGGCCATCATCAGCCAGGCGGAGTCGCCGGTGTCGAACGGGGTCACTTCTCCTGCTCCCGTCGCTCCAGCACCAGGCGGATCTCGGCCAGCAGCTCGGAGTCGGAGCCGGTGGCCGCCGACGGCGCGCCGACCGACCCGGCCGCGACCGGCACCCGGGCCTCGACCAGCCGCCTGCGGATCTCGGCGATGGTCTCGTCGTCGTACGCCTGCTCCTCCTGCTCGCCGGGGACGTCCTCGTAGTCCTCGGCGGCGCGGAAGCCCACGGTGCGCTCGACCGCCTTGGCGATCAGCCAGGTCATCCCGAAGGAGAAGGCGCCGCAGGCGAGGACCGCCACCGCCTGGCGCCACAGCAGGTCCACCCCGCCGCCGTAGAACAAGCCCTTCCTGCCGCTCATCCGGGTGGTCGCGAACAGGCCGATGGCCAGCACGCCGACGATGCCGCCCCAGCCGTGCACGCCGACCACGTCCAGGGTGTCGTCGTAGCGCATCCGGTACTTGAGGTTGATCGCGAAGGCGCAGACCACCCCGGCGACGAAGCCGATGGTGAGCGCGCCGATCGGGGAGACCTCGCCGCAGGCCGGGGTGATCGCGACCATCCCGGCCACCGCGGCCGAGGCCACGCCCAGCATCTCCACGTGCCCGAGCCGCCACTTCTCGATCAGCGGCCAGCCGACCATCGCGCCGCAGGCGGCGAGCTGGGTGTTGAGGAAGGCCATCGGCGCGGTGCCGCCGTCCTGCAGCGCGGAACCGGCGTTGAAGCCGAACCAGCCGAACCACAGCAGCGCCAGGCCGACCACGACCAGCGGCAGGTTGTGCGGCCGGATGGTCTCCCGCTCGAAGTCGCGGCGCTTGCGGACCACGATCGCGACCGCGAGCCCGGCCGCGCCGGAGTTGAGCTCGACCGGGAGCCCGCCCGCGAAGTCCAGCGCGCCCAGGTGCGCGGTGACCCAGCCGTTCGGGTCGAACACCCAGTGCGCCATGGGCACGTAGACGAACAGCGTCCAGGCCAGCACGAACCACAGCCAGCCGCGCATGGTGGCGCGACCGGCGATGGAGCCGCTGATCAGGGCGACGGTGATGATGGCGAAGGCCATCTGGAAGGTGGAGAAGATGACGGTCGGGATGCTGCCGTGCAGGCTGGTCATGCCGACGTCGTGCATGAAGACGTCCGCCGGGCTCCCGATCAGGCCCCAGCCGCCGACGTCCGGGCCGAAGGCGAGGCTGTAGCCGATCGCCACCCACAGCACGGTGACGATGGCCAGGCAGACGAAGCTCATCTTGAGCATGACCAGGACGTGTTTGGTCTTGACCATGCCGCCGTAGAAGAAGGCAAGGCCGGGCGTCATCAGCAGCACCATCGCGGTGCTCGCCATGAGCCAGGCGGTGTTGCCCGTATCAAGAGCGTGGGGCATGCGCGGGTCTCTCCTCGTCGGATCGGAAGGGATGAGCGGGGTGGTCGGGCTCGCGGGTCAGCACTTGCGCAGGTCCGGGGCGGGCACGCCGAGCAGCAGCCGGCGGACGGCGTCCCAGGCCCGGCGGACGGCGGCGGTGACGGCGGGGGAGTCGCTGCCGAGGACCCGCAGCCAGGCCCCGGCGTCGTCCGGCAGCACGCTCACGCCGAACGCCAGTCCGCTGTCGGCCAGGGCCGCGTGCAGCGTGTCGGCGACCGCAGCGGCCGGTGCCAGCGGGGTGACCGCGTAGAAGGTGGACATCAGGTCGTGCCCGGCCAGCACCGCCGGTCCGTCGACCCCCTGGGCACCCGGCTCCAGCCGTACGGTGTCCACGGCCAGCAGCCGCCCGTCCGGACGCCGCCACTCCAGGTCGGACGCGAACACCTGGTAGGCGTTGCGCTCGCCGCGCGCCAGCCGCCCGCCCGCGACGGTCTCCCCGGCCAGTACCGTGGCCGACTCCGCCGGCGTGATCACCGTCCGCTGGTAGAACCGGGATCCGGCGTAGAGGACGGTGGCGTCGGGCAGGTACTCGACGTAACTGCCCGGCTCCGCCGTGATCAGGACCTGCTGGGTGGCGTAGTCGGCGCGCATCCGGTGGACCTTGGTGGCGGCCTGGGTGGTGACATGGGCGGCTGTCCCGGCGCCGAAGCGCAGATCGGTGCGCAGTCGGTCGGCCTGGACGATGCCGCCCCCGGTGGACATCAGATAGGTGACAGCCAGATCCGGCCGGGCCGGATCGACGTACAGCGGCCGCATGATCTGCAGCGGTGACTTCTGATAGTGCGTCACCAGCTCGGTCCTGCCGCCAAGTTGCTCGAATCCCAGCTCCAGCAGGCCGACCTTGCCGGGGCTGCCCACGTCCAGGGTGTCCGGACGGCCGGAGTGCCGCAGCACCTCGGGCGGTACCCGGACCGGCTGGTAGTGGGCGGGCGTCAGCCGCTGCGGGCCCGGGTGCACCGTCACGCCGGGATCCGCCGGTAGGACTCCAGCAGGTCCACCACCCGCTCGATCCCCTCGCCGGTGAGGCTGTTGGTGAGCACCACCGGCCGACCCTCGCGGACCCGGTGCGCGTCCGACTCCATCACCGTGATGTCGGTGCGGACGTACTGGGCGATGTCGATCTTGTTGATCACCAGCACGTCGGAGTCGGTGATGCCGGGACCGCGCTTGCGCGGCATCTTCTCGCCCTCGGCGGTGTCCAGCACGAAGCAGAACATGTCGACCAGGATCGGGCTGAAGGTCAGCGTCAGGTTGTCGCCGCCCGACTCGTAGACCAGGGTGTCGACATCGGGGAACCGCTCCAGCAGCTCCGCCCCGGCGGCCAGGTTCATCGTCGGGTCGTCCCGGACCGCCGTGTGCGGGCAGGCGCCGGTCTCCACGCCGACCACCCGCTCGGGGGCCAGCAGCCCGGCGAGGCTGCGCCGGACGTGCTCGGCGTCCTCCTGCGTGTAGATGTCGTTGGTGATCACCGCCGGTCGGCGGCCCCGGGCCAGCAGGACCGGTACCAGGGCCTCGATCAGCGCGGTCTTCCCGGAGCCCACCGGGCCGCCGATGCCGACGCGCAGCACGTTGTCCGCCATCTTCTGCTTCCTTCTTCGTTCCTGTGGGGGTGGTACGGCTGGGTCGGTGCGGGCTCAGGTCGCGAACATCCGTGCCTCCGCGCGCTCGTGGCGGGCCGACATCACGTCCGCCAGCGGGACGCAGCCGCCGAGGTCCGGCAGCTCCCGGGCCAGTGCGGCGGCGGTCACCTCCCGGATCACCGGCGCGGTGGCGCGCAGGGTGACCTGCGCCCGGCGGTGGTCGGTCAGCCGCAGTCGCAGCGCGGCCCCGACGAAGCTGGAGCAGAAGGCGAACAGGTCGGCGGCCACCGCCCGCGCGACGGGCACGCCGTTGGCGGCGTGCACCACCGCGACGGCGACCGGCTGGCAGCCGGGCGTCCGCCGGTCGGTGACCAGCCCGGCGTACCGGCCCAGCGGACCGGTACCGGGCGCGGGGTCGAGCGCCAGTACGGCGGTGTCCAGCAGCTGCCGTCCGGTGCGGGTCGAGGCCTGGCGCAGCTCGCGGTTGAGCTTGGTGGCGTACAGCCGCTGGTCGACCTCCACCAGGGCGTCCCAGTCGGCCGCGGTGGCCGCCCGGTGGGCCAGCGCCAGCGCGGTGGCGTCGGCCGGGCCGACCGAGTGCCGCAGCAGGTCGGCCAGCAGCAGCGGCATGCTGTCCTGGTCCACGGCCCTGGCCTGGGCGAACCCCTCCAGACCGTGGGACAGGGTGTACATGCCGCTGGGGAACGCCGAGTCGGTCAGTTGCAGGCCGACCAGCAGGGCGTCCAGTCCGCCGTCGGGGTCGCCGTCGGGGTCGCTGTTCACGCGAGGTAGAAGAGCTGGTTGAGGGGGAGGGTGCGGGCCGGTTCGATGGTGGCCGGGACCCCGTCGAGGGTGACCCGGTAGGTCTCCGGATCGACCTCGATCAGCGGGGTGGCGTCGTTGCGGACCATGTGCTGCTTGCCCACGGTGCGGCAGTGCCGGACCGGCAGCACCCGGCTGTCCAGCCCCAGTTCGGCCGGGACGCCGCGGTCCACGGCGGCCTGCGACATGAACGACACCCGGGTCGCGGTCCGGGCCCGGCCCATCGACCCGTACATCGGCCGGTAGTAGATCGGCTGGGTGGTCGGCAGCGAGGCGTTGGGGTCGCCCATCAGCGCCCAGTTGATCAGTCCGCCCTTGATCACCAGCTTGGGCTTGGCCCCGAACGAGTGGACCGGCCACAGCACGATGTCGGCGAGCTTGCCCGGCTCCAGCGAGCCGATGTAGTCGGCGGTGCCGGAGGCGATGGCCGGGTTGATGGTCAGCTTGGCCAGGTAGCGCAGCACCCGCTGGTTGTCGTTGCGTTCGCTGTCGCCGTCCAGCTTGCCGCGCTGGTCCTTGCAGTGGTGCGCGGTCTGGAAGGCCCGGGCGAAGGACTCGCCGATCCGGCCCATCGCCTGCGAGTCCGAGGAGAAGATGCTGATCACCCCCTCGTCGTGGAGCACCGTCTCGGCGGCGATGGTCTCCACCCGGACCCGGCTGTCGGCGAAGGAGACGTCCTCCGGGATGTCGTGGCTCAGGTGGTGGCAGACCATCACCATGTCCAGCAGCTCGTCCACCGAGTTGACGGTGTAGGGCAGCGTCGGATTGGTGGACGAGGGAAGCACGTTGGGCTCGCCCGCGATCCGCATGATGTCGGGGGCGTGGCCGCCGCCCGCGCCCTCGGTGTGGAAGGTGTGGATGGTGCGGCCGTCGATCGCGGACAGGGTGTCCTCGTAGAAGCCGCCCTCGTTCAGGGTGTCGGTGTGGATCGCCACCTGGACGTCGTACTCGTCGGCGACCCGGAGCGCGGTGTCGATCACGGCCGGGGTGGTGCCCCAGTCCTCGTGGATCTTCAGGCCGCAGACGCCGGCCTCGACCTGCTCCCGCAGGGCCTCCGGCAGCGAGCCGTTGCCCTTGCCCAACAGGCCCACGTTGACCGGTAGTTCCTCCACCGCCTGGTACATCCGGCCGATGTTCCAGGGCCCCGGGGTGCAGGTGGTGCCGTTGGTGCCGTCGGCGGGTCCGGTGCCGCCGCCGATCAACGTGGTGATCCCGTTGCTCAGCGCCTCCTGCACCTGCTGCGGGGCGATGAAGTGGATGTGGGTGTCGATGCCGCCGGGGGTGGCGAGCAGGTGCTCGCCGGAGATGACCTCGGTGCCGGGGCCGATCACCAGCTTCGGATGGACCCCGCTCTGCAGCCGTGGGTTCCCGGCCTTGCCGACGGCGGCGATGAAGCCGTCCTTGACGCCGATGTCGCCCTTGACCACGCCGAGCACCGGGTCCAGCAGCACCACGTTGGTGATCACCAGGTCGAGCGCGCCCTGGAGCGAGGTGGCGGCCGGGTCCTGCGCCATGCCGTCGCGGATCGCCTTGCCGCCGCCGTAGACCGCCTCGTCGCCGTAGTGGCCCTGGTTGTGGTCCCGTTCCACCTCGACCACCAGGTTGGTGTCGGCGAGGTGGAAGCGGTCGCCGACGGTGGGACCGAACAGGTCGGTGTACTGCTTGCGGGGGATGATCGCCATCAGTGCTCGCCCTCCGGGGTCGCGGGGCGGACGCTGCCGAAGCCGCGCTCGGCGGCCCGGCGCAGCGCCCGGGCGCGGGTGTCGGCCGAGCCGAGGCCGCCGTCGACCAGGCCGCTGAAGCCGACCAGCCGCCGGTGTCCGGCGAACGCGGTCAGCTCCACCTCGCGGGTGTCGCCGGGCTCGAAGCGCGCGGCCGTCCCGGCGGGCAGGTCCAGGTGCATCCCGTAGGCCTGCTCCCGGTCGAACACCAGGGCGCGGTTGGCCTCGAAGAAGTGGTAGTGCGAACCGACCTGGACGGCCCGGTCGCCGGTGTTGCTCACCACCACCCGGGCCTTCGCCCGACCGGCGTTGATCTCGACCGGGTCCTCCCCGTAGAGATAGGCGACTCCGCCTGACATGGGTGTCTCGCTCTCATTCGTGGATGTGTCGGTGCGGGTGGCTGTGGCTGTGGGCGAGGCCGTGGCCGTGTTCGGCGTCGAGCCCGGCGGCGATGCCGTCGTCCCCGTGCCCGAGGCGGTGCAGCGCGGCGTTCACCCGGGCCCGCAGCACACCGGCCGCCGCCTGCGGGGTGAGCAGTGATCCGCTCGACTCCGCCCCCGCCCAGGTCTCGGGGGTCGGCGGGCCGAAGGCGGCGGGGACCAGCAGCACCCGGTCGGCGCCGAGCCTGCGGCAGCGGTCGACGCCCGCGCCGGGACCGGGGTCGCCGCCGTCGAAGGCCACCTCCACCCACCGGTGCCGCCCGTACTGGCGGACCAGGCGGGCGATCCGGAACAGCTCGGCGTCGTCGAAGGGGCCCGCCGCCGGGGCGGTGACCAGCATCGCGCTGCCCGCCCCGACCCGCTGGTCGCGCGCGGCGGCGGCGCGCAGCCAGCCCACCAGGTGCGCGGCGGTGCCGAAGGGCTCGGTGAGGGCGATCCTTCCGGGGGCGGTGGAGCAGGCCAGCCAGCCGAGGGCGCGGGCGGTGTCGGCGATGAGCCGGGGGTCGCGGCCGAGGGTCGCGGGCACCACGCAGACCGGACCGCCGGACCTGGCCAGTGCCTCCTCGACCGCGTCCGCCAGCTCCCGGCCGGTGCCGACGGCGCGGAAGGCGTGTCCGCCGACCACCCAGGGCAGCAGCCGCCGTCCGCCCGCGCTCTCGTGTCCGCCGACCAGGACGGTGGTCACGCCACCGGCCGGGTCGGTCGCGGGCGGGGTCACTCAGGCGCCCACGGGGTCGTGGCAGGAGACGAGCTTGGTGCCGTCCACGAACGCCGCCTCGATCTGCAGCAGCGGGAGCATCGCGCGGACGCCGGGCATCACGTCCCGCGCGCTCACCACCCCGCGGCCGAGCTCCATGCACTCGGCGACGGTGCGGCCGTCCCGGGCCGACTCCAGGATCGCCTCGCTGATCAGCGCGACGGCCTCGCTGTAGTTGAGCTTGACGCCACGGTCGCGGCGCTTCCTGGCCAGGTCGGCCACCACGTAGACGTACAGCTTGTCGATCTCCCGGGGAGAGAGATTCATCGAGACCTCCTCGTGCGCCCCCGGCCGTGGCCGGGACGGGGAGCAAGCCGGTGGCCAGGAGCGGCAGGGCAACTCCCAAGCGTCGCGAGCCCCTCGTGCATCAGTGGGATAGTTTCCGCTATGCGAAAAAACATTTTCGCTTGGAGGAAAAGATAGGAGCGGTGAACGCCCACGTCAACAGCTTGTTGTAAGTCCGGGGGGCTGGGCGGAGTCCCCTACTCTCCCCTTACCCTCTCCTTACCGCCGACCTGCCCCCGCGGTGCGCTCGCCCACCGTCGGCGCGTCCCGCGCCGTCGTCATGTGCGCCGACGTCCCCGCAGGTCAGGATGGCGCCGTCCCAGGATTCCGGCGGATCGGCGAGCTTCCTGGGCAGCGCGGGCCGGGTCGGGCAGCGTCACTGCCCACGGGGTGCGGGAAAGCCTCGCGCACCGCTCACACACCAGGAGTCCACATGCGCAAGCGTCTTGTCTCCACCTTGGCGGCCACGCTCATGGCCACCGGCCTGGCCCTCGGCGCGCCGGCGGCGGCCCAGGCGGCGGGCGGCAGCGCGGTCGGCGCGAACGCCGTGAACGCCGTGAACGCGTGCGGCTACAACAGCACCATCGGCTGGCACTGCGGCTACTACAACGGCTCCGCCGAGACCGACGAGTGGAGCACCGACTCGGCGGCGGTGAAGGAGATCCAGGACCTGATCAACCAGGAGACCCTGTACTGGGAGAACGGCCACGCGCAGCTCGCCGTGGACGGCAGCTTCGGCCCCGCCACGCTCGCCGCGGTGGAGTGGCTCCAGTCCACCTACGGCATCTGCGGCGGCGTGAACGGCAACGTGGGCCCGTGCACCTGGAGTTGGCTGCGCTGGCAGTGACCTCCCGGCCGGGCCCGCGGCCCTGGGACCACCGGCATCTCCGTCGCGGCGGAACGGAGATGCCGGTGCCGTTCGAGCTGATAGTAGCCATGTACATAATATCCATGTACGGTATCGGCTGTGAGTCCAACACCTGAGCGCGCCACGGCGGGATTCCTGGTCTGGCGGCTGTCGATGAAGTGGCGGGTGGCCGTCGACCGGGCGGTCGCGCCGCTGGGGCTGACCCATGCGCAGTACGCGCTGATGGCGGCGCTGTACGGGCTCTCGCGCTCCGGGCAGCGGCCCAGCCAGCGCCGACTCGCGGACGCCACCGGCGTGGAGCCGCTGTACGTCTCCAAGCTGGTCCGCGCGCTGGAGGCGGCCGGACTCGTCGACCGCACCCGGGACCCGGGCGACCCGCGGGCGATGCAGCTGTCGCTCACCGAGCAGGGGCGCGACGTCACCGGCCGCGCGATCACCGTGGTCCAGGGCCTGCTGGAGCAGCTGCTCGCGCCCCTCGGCGGACAGGACGGCCCGCGTACCGAGCAGTTCGTCCACGAGCTGACGACCCTGCTCGACGCGCCCCTTGATCCACCCGATGCGTACCCCGAGAACGAGAAGGAGCAGTCATGACCACCACCGCACCCACGGTCAACGGCCGAGTCGTCGCCCTGGCGCACTATTCCGCGCGGGCCCTGCTGGAGGGCGTGCTGGAGCGCCACGGTGCCACGTTCCAGCAGAGCGTGGCACTGCGGGTGGTCGCCGTAGCGGGCGGGTCCGTCGACCGCGAGGAGCTGGTCGCCGACGTCGACAGCTCGCTCAAGACCGGCGATTCGGCCGTGCGCGGCGTGATCGAGGAGCTGGTCGCCGCGAAGCTGCTGGAGCCGGACCCGGCGGCGACCCGGCTGCGGCTCACCGACGCCGGTCGGGAGCTGTGGGACCGCACCTCCGCCGAGAGCGCCGAGATCGGCGCCCTGCTCTACGCCGGCATCCCGGCCGAGGATCTGGCCGCCGCCGGCCGGGTGCTGGCCCTGGTCACCGAGCGCGCCAACGCGGAACTCGGCACCGGCTGACGCGCCGCCGCGAACGGCCGCACCGCACCGGCCGGTGCGTCGGGTGCGCCCGACGGAAGGAGCCCTCCACTACGATCGCCCTGACAGATCGTCATCAGGAGGGTCCATGCCGTACGTCGTCGACTTCGAGAACGTGTCCACCGTCGGCTTGGAATCCTCCCCGGTCGCGGAGTCCCTCGCGGGGCTGCGCGCCAATGAGGCGCGCTACTACAAGAACAAGTACGGTCACGTCCTCACCGTCAGCCCGGCGGCCGAGGAGCCCGAGACGCTCGACTGGGTGAACCGCATCCTCGCCGACGAGCGCGCCATCGTCTTCTCCGCCCGCCCACTCGAAGTGACCTCCTTCGAGGTGGACGGTCTGCGGATGGCCTACGTGTTCTACGAGTCCGGCCTGTCGGTCAACGTGATGTACGCCATCGAGGAAGGAGGGAAGCGCGCCGTCGGCTTCAAGCTCTCCGACGGAATGGACGTTCCCGAGGAACTGGCCCCGCACTTCAAGTTCGCGCGGCAGAAGTCGAAACTGGCCGGTGTCATCCGCGGCTCCTATTTCGTGATCAAGGGCGAGTACTGAGCCCTGGTGGTCACGACGACGAGCACGCCCTCGCCGCCGGTCTTGACCGTGGTCCTGGTGCCGCCGATGGCCGCGAGGATCGCGACGACGGCCAGGGCGAGGAGGATGGTCGCGCACCCGATCCCGAGGCAGCCCCGCGACCGGCTGCGTTTCGGCGGCCGGACCGGACCGTAGGGGTCGTCAGCGGTCGGCCGCCATGCGGGCTGGTCCATGTGCGCCTCCGGGGCTCCGGGTTGGGTTCCGTCCCTGGGCTACTGCCCGGAATCCGGGCCGACAGTGCGGGCGGCGGTGGCCGCTGACCGAGCGTCAAATCATGCGGGAGTTGTTCTTGGCCGCTCGCCCTGGTCGGCAGCGATCGAGGGTCGACCAAGGCCGGTCTCCGATCGTTGCCGCCGCCGGGGCACGGAGTCGTCACCGCTCGAAGGTGACGGTGACCGGGGCGTGGTCGGACCAGCGTTCGGGGTGGGTGGCGGCGCGTTCCACCACGGCGGAGACGGTCCGTGCCGCGAGGCCCGGGGTGGCCAGGAGGTAGTCGATCCGCCAGCCCGCGTCGTTGTCGAAGGCGCGGCCGCGGTAGGACCACCAGGAGTACGGGCCGGGGCCCTCCGGGTTGAGTTGGCGGACCACGTCGATGTAGCCCGCCTCGTCCAGGACCCGGCTGAACCAGGCGCGTTCCTCCGGGAGGAAGCCCGCGTTCTTCTGGTTGGTCTTCCAGTTCTTCAGGTCCACCTCCTGGTGCGCGATGTTCCAGTCGCCGCAGACCACGACCTCGCGGCCGTCGGCGCCGGCGCGCTGCCGCAGCTCCTTGAGGTGGTCCAGGAACTCCACCAGGAAGCGCTCCTTCTCGTCCTGGCGGGGGGTGCCCACCTCGCCCGAGGGCAGGTAGAGGCTGGCGATGGTCACGCCCGGCAGGTCGATCTCGGCGTAGCGGCCGGTCGAGTCGAACTCCGCCGAGCCGAAGCCGATCCGCTGCGCCTCCGGCTCGGTGCGGCTGAGCAGGGCGACCCCGGCGCGGCCCTTGGCGGCGGACGGCGCCCACAGCGGGTGCCAGCCGTCGGGCTCGCGGACGTGTGCGGCGAGCTGCGCGGGTTCGGCCCGCACCTCCTGCAGGCAGACGACGTCGGACCGGCTGGCGGCGAGCCATTCGACGTAGCCCTTGCCGGTCGCGGCCCGCAGGCCGTTCACGTTGGCGGTGCTGATGGTGAGGGTGTCGGCGGTGCTCATCTGTACCTGCTGGGTGTCGGTGGCGTCGGACCGGTCCATTCTCGCCGACGCCGGGACCGGCGGGTCCCGGCGTCCCGCGACGCCCACCGGCACCTTCCGTAGGTGGCGCGGTGGCGGGGCTCAGCCGCTGGCCTCGCCGCCGGTGGCGGGGGCGCGGCCGTGCCGCATCGCGATCGCGACCAGTAGGCCGAGCACCCCGGCCCCGGCGGCGATCAGCAGGCCGTCGCGGTATCCGGCGTCGGTGTAGAGGTCGGGCACGGTGTAGTAGCCGCCGGTCACCTTGGCGGACACCCCGGGCACGGTGACCTTGAACTTCAGCGTGTTCGCGGCCAGGCAGGCGGTCAGTACCGCCGTTCCGACGGAGGTCGCCAGGCTGTTCACGACGCCCAGCATGCCCGCGCTGATGCCCTGTTGGCGGGCGGGCACCGCCTCCACGATCAGGTTCGGGGCGGAGGCGTAGAACGCGCCGAAGCCGATCCCGAAGACCACCGCGAACAGCGCGTACTGCCAGGCGGAGTGCGAGAAGTAGGCGTACAGCACGGTGGACAGGGTGAACGTGGCCATGGCGCCGATCAGCGGCAGCCGGGGGCCGACCTTGCGGGACCACTCCCCGGCGCCGCCGCCGGAGAGCATGCCGGTGCCGCCGGAGAACACCGCCGAGTGCAGGCCGTAGCCGAGCAGGCTGGCGCCGAGGCCGAAGGCCAGCGGCGCGTTGAAGCCGATGTGCAGGATCGGGGCCATCGCGCTGGTGACCCGCCCGCCGGAACCGGAGACCACCTCGCCGAGCACCAGGTGGGTGAGCTGGGCGTGGGTGGGGGTCTGCAGCATGTACGGGATGGAGTAGCCCTGGATCCCGATGACCATGCTGGCGAACAGGGCGGCGGCCAGCACCAGCAGCACCTTCGGCGAGAACAGCAGCTCCAGGTCCATGATCGGCTGGCTGCTGCGGCGTTCCACCAGGACGAAGGCCGCCAGCAGCAGCAGGCCGCCGACCAGCCAGCCCCAGGCGGTGGGGCGTCCCCAGCCCCAGCCGGCGCCGTTCGACAGGTACAGCAGGACCAGGCCGACGCCGACCGCCAGCAGCAGCGCGCCCGCGACGTCCAGCCGCTGGTCGCTCCGCAGCGGCGACTCGGGGACGACCAGCACCAGCAGCGGCAGCATCACCAGCACGAAGATCAGCATGAACCAGAACAGCGAGCGCCAGGAGTAGTGGTCCAGCAGCCAGCCGCCGAGCAGCGGCGCGAACAGCGCGGACATGCCCAGGCCGGTGGCGATCACGCCGATCGAGGCGGGGATGTAGCGGCGCGGCAGGATGTCCCGGAACAGCCCGTACGCCACGGTGGGCGCGGTGATGGCGACCGCCTCCAGCGCGCGGCCGACCAGGAACAGCGCCCAGGAGGCGGTGAGCGCGCAGATGAGGGTGCCGACGGCGAAGGACGCTCCGGAGACCAGCATCATCAGCCGCTTGCCCCACAGGTCGGACATCTTGCCGAAGAGCGGGGTGGTCGCCCCGCCGACCAGGCCGAAGATGATGACCATCCAGCTGATGTTGGCGCCGACCCCGGGGAAGGACGGCGAGATGTCCCGGGCCGCCGAGGCGACCATGGTGTACTGCAGCGAGGCGATCTCGGCGAAGAGGACGACGACCGCGATGACGGCGAATATCCGCAGCCTGGAGGCGCCTTCGAGGCGCGCGGTCGGGGTCGGGGGTCTGCGGGCGGTGTCGGACGACGGCGGTTCTGGGGCCTGGGCGGAGGACACGGTGCGGCTCCTCGGGACGGGTGCGGAGGGCCCAGGGCGGTCATCCGCAGGGAAGTATCTAACAGTCCGTCAGATAAGAACGGAAGCGGTGCGGCAGGGCCGCCCGACTGTCCTTGCACGGAGGGGATCTGCTTCAATGGACCCATGGACCTGCTGGCAGTCGACGGAACCCCGAACGGGGGAGCGAGGCACCTCGACCTCGAACCGTTCTGGCCGTCCCGGCAGCCGTTCCACTTCGACGAGACCTGTTGTCGCTCGACCGGCGCGCAGGACCGTCCCCAGCCGCACCGACCCGGCCGCTGAACCCCAGTCCCCGGACTGAACCACTCAGCCCCGACCGGCTCGCTCGCTCCCTGGAAGACCGCTCGCGCGCAGACGACCTCCCGCGTCCTCTCCTTGTGCGAAAGCGAGTCCCGTCATGCCGAACGTCTCCCCGCTTGCCCTGGTCGATCCACTGACCGGTGATCTGACCGCGCCGCGCCTGCGCGCGGTGCCGTCGCCGCTGCCCGCTGCCTCCCTGGCGTCGCTGGTCGCGCCGCTGTCGCTGACCTCGCCCGGCGCGGCGGGCATCTACCGCCTGCCGGACGCCGCGCCGGACGCCTCGCTGGTCGGGTACCTGGTGCTGGTCCCGGTCGGCACCGAGCTGGACGTCACCGCGGTCCCGGCCCGGGTGGCGCCGCCCGCGGCGCCGGTGGTGCCCGCCGCGGCCGTGTCCGCGCCCGAGGCGACCGCGGCGCCGGAGGCGCCGGAGGCCGCCGCCGTGGTCGAGGCGGCGCCCGGGGTCTCGCTCGACCTGGAGCGGCGCACGGTCCGGATCGACGG
The DNA here is from genome assembly GCF_014084105.1 of Streptacidiphilus sp. P02-A3a. Classification (GTDB taxonomy): domain Bacteria; phylum Actinomycetota; class Actinomycetes; order Streptomycetales; family Streptomycetaceae; genus Streptacidiphilus. Next base: position 2,660,653 of record NZ_CP048289.1, read on the forward strand.
CGAGCCGCTGGAACTCACCTACCTGGAGTTCGAGCTCCTGGCCCATCTGACCCGCAACCCGCACCGGGTGCACACCCGCGACCACCTGGTCTCGGCGGTGTGGGGCTACGGCCACGTCGGCGACGGCCGTACCGTGGACGTCCATGTCGCGCGGCTGCGGCGGAAGTTGGGACGCCACCGGGAGGGCATCGTCACCGTCCGCCGGGTGGGCTACAAGTACGTTCCCGCCAGCGCCCGGTGACTGCCGATCAGATCTGACGCCAGGTCAGCTCTCGCTGACCTGGCCGTCGGCGACGGTGATCCGCCGGGTGGTGTGCACCGCTTCGAGCATCCGCCGGTCGTGGGTGACCAGCAGCAGCGTGCCCGAGTAGGAGGCCAGCGCCGACTCCAACTGCTCGATGGCGACCAGGTCCAGATGGTTCGTCGGCTCGTCGAGCACCAGCAGGTTCACCCCGCGTCCCTGGAGCAGCGCCAGCGCGGCGCGGGTGCGCTCGCCGGGCGACAGGGTCGCCGCCGGGCGCAGCACGTGCGCCGCGCGCAGGCCGAACTTCGCCAGCAGCGTGCGGACTTCGGCCAGTGGCAGCTCGGGGACGGCCGCCCCGAAGGCGTCGATCAGCGGCTGCTCGCCGAAGAACAGGCCGCGCGCCTGGTCGACCTCGCCGACCACCACGCCCGGGCCGAGCGAGGCCTGCCCGGCGTCCAGCGGCAGCCGTCCGAGCAGCGCGGCCAGCAGCGTGGACTTGCCGGAGCCGTTGGCGCCGGTGATGGCGATCCGGTCGGCCCAGTCGACCTGCAGGTCGACCGGCCCGAAGCCGAAGTCGCCGCGCTGGACCCGGGCGCCGCGCAGGGTCGCCACCACCGCGCCGGAGCGGGGAGCGGCGGCGATCTCCATCCGCAGCTCCCACTCCTTGCGGGGCTCGTCGACCACGTCGAGCCGCTCGATCAGCCGCTGCGTCTGCCGGGCCTTCGCCGCCTGCTTCTCGGTCGACTCGGTGCGGAACGCCTTGCCGATCTTGTCGTTGTCGGGGGACTTGCGGCGGGCGTTCTTCACGCCCTTCTCCATCCAGGACCGCTGGGTCCGGGCACGGGCCTCCAGCGAGGAGACCGTGTCCGCGTACTCCTCGTACTCGGCGCGCGCGTGGCGGCGTGCGGTCTCGCGCTCCGCCAGGTACGCCGCGTAGCCGCCGCCGTAGTGGTTGACCTGCTGCTGGGCCAGGTCGAGCTCCAGCACCCGGGTCACCGTCCGGGTCAGGAACTCGCGGTCGTGGCTGATCAGCACGGTACCCGCGCGCAGCCCGGTGACGAAGGCCTCCAGCCGGTCCAGGCCGTCCAGGTCCAGGTCGTTGGTGGGCTCGTCCAGCAGGAACACGTCGTACCGGCTGAGCAGCAGCGAGGCCAGCCCGGCCCGGGCGGCCTGGCCACCGGACAGGGCGGTCATCGGCAGGTCCAGGCCGACGGTCAGGCCCAGGTCGGCGGCGACCTCCTCGGCCCGCTCGTCCAGGTCCGCGCCGCCGAGGTCCAGCCAGCGGTCGAGCGCGGTGGAGTAGGCGTCGTCCGCGCCCGGGGCGCCGTCCACCAGGCCCTGGGTGGCGGCGTCCAGCTCGGCCTGGGCGGCGGTGACGCCGGTCCGGCGGCCGAGGAAGTCCCGCACCGACTCGCCGGGGCGACGCTCGGGCTCCTGCGGCAGGTGCCCGATGGTCGCGGTCGGCGGGCTCAGCCGCACCGTGCCGGACTCCGGGGTGTCCAGCCCGGCCAGCAGCCGCAGCAGCGTGGACTTGCCCGCGCCGTTCACGCCGACCAGCCCGACCACGTCGCCGGGGGCGACGACCAGGTCGAGGTCGGAGAACAGGACACGGTCGCCGTGCCCGGCGGTGAGGTCTTTGGCGACGAGAGTGGCAGTCATCAGGGCACCGATCCTATCGGCTGCGATCAACTCCTTGAGCGGCCGCCGCTGGGGCATGATCGGGCGCAACCGGGAACGCGGGACGCGGGCCGAGGGCCGAGGAGAGGTCGGGACGATGGTCACAGGCACGGAGACAGGAACGGGCGCGGGCGCGGAGACGGGTGGTGGGAGCGGGGACGGGACGCGCGGTGACGAGGCGGTGCGCTTCACCTCCGAGCTGATCCGGATCGACACCAGCAACCGGGGCGGCGGCGACTGCCGGGAGCGTCCGGCCGCCGAGTACGCGGCCGAGCGGCTGGCCGAGGCCGGGCTCTCGCCGCTGGTGCTGGAGTCCGCGCCGGGCCGGGCGAACGTGGTGGTCCGGATCAGCGGCAGCGAGCCGCGGCTGCCCGCGCTGCTGGTGCACGGCCACCTCGACGTGGTCCCGGCGCAGGCCGAGGACTGGACCGTGCCGCCGTTCAGCGGTGAGATCCGCGACGGCGTGGTGTGGGGGCGCGGCGCCGTCGACATGAAGGGCATGGACGCGATGATGCTCGCCGTCGTCCGGGCCTGGAGCCGGGAGGGGCGCGGGCCGCGCCGCGACGTGGTGCTCTGCTTCACCGCCGACGAGGAGGACAGCGCGGCGGCCGGGGCGGACTGGCTGGTGCGCAACCACGCCGGGCTGTTCGAGGGCTGCACCGAGGCGGTCGGCGAGTCCGGCGGCTACACCGTGCACACCGCCGCCGGGCAGCGGCTCTACCCGGTGGCGGCGGGGGAGCGCGGCACCGGCTGGATGCGGCTGACCGCGCGCGGCACCGCCGGGCACGGCTCCAAGCCGAACCCGGCCAACGCGGTGACCAGGCTGTCCGCCGCGATGACCCGCATCGGCGGGCACGAGTGGCCGGTCCGGATCACCCCGACGGTACGGGCCGCGCTGCTCGCCCTGGGCGAGGCGACCGGGGTGCCGCTGGCCCCGGCCGAGGTCGACGACCCGGCCTTCGACGCCGACGCCTACCTGGCGAAGCTGGACCCGGCGGCGGCCCACCTGGTCGTCGCGAGCCTCCGCAACAGCGCCAACCCGACGGTCCTGCAAGCCGGTTACAAGACCAACGTGATCCCCGGGCTGGCCGTCGGCGAGGTCGACGGGCGGACCCTGCCCGGGCCGGGGCTCGCGGCCGAGTTCGAGGCCGCGATGGACCAGCTCACCGGACCCGACGTGGACTGGTCCTACCTGCACCGGGAGACGGCGCTGACCGCGCCGGTGGACACGCCGCTCTTCGCGGCGATGCGCGCCGCGCTGCTGGCGCACGACCCGGGCGCGGCGGTGGTGCCGTTCTGCATGTCCGGCGGCACCGACGCCAAGCAGTTCTCCCGGCTCGGCATCAGCGGCTACGGCTTCTCGCCGCTGCGGCTGCCGCCCGGCTACGACTTCCAGGGCCTGTTCCACGGGGTGGACGAGCGGGTCCCGACGGACGCGCTGCGGTTCGGCGCGGCGGTGCTGGACGACTTCCTCAGCTCGGTCGGCTGAAGCCCCGCACGGCCGAAGACCGGACGCCGACCGGACGCCGACCGGACGGCCGGCGTCCGGTCGGCCGGGGCTCGGCCACGGGCCGGGGGAACGGTGACCGGCACCGGGCCGTTGAGGGGGTGCGATGCACTGAAACTGAGAGGTTGCGGATGATGCGGCGGGCACGAGCGGGCGCCATCGCGGCGGTCCTGGGCGCGGTCACGGCGGGCGCCGTGGCGGCCTGGGCCGGGCGCGAGGTTCCGGCGGCGATGGGCGGCGACCCCACCAAGGGCGAGCGCGGGGAGCGGCTGCGCCATTCGCCGCGCTACCGGGACGGCGTGTTCCACAACCCGCCGTCCCCGCAGCGCCCGCAGCTGCCCGGGGTCGGCCCGGGCGTGGTCCGGGAACTGCTGTTCGGCAAGCAGCTGCGGCACCCGTCGCGGCCGATCCCGGTGGTCCGCGGGATGATCGGCGACCTCGCGGCGGACCAGGGCCTGGCCGTCACCTGGTTCGGCCACTCGACTGCGCTGCTGGAGATCGAGGGACGTCGGCTGCTGCTCGACCCGGTGTGGAGCGAGCGCTGCTCGCCGTCTCAGGCGGTCGGCCCGCGGCGGCTGCACCAGCCGCCGCTGGCCATCGAGGAGCTGCCCCGGATCGACGCGGTGGTGATCTCCCACGACCACTACGACCACCTGGACATGCACAGCGTCCGGACGCTGGCGCTGACCCAGCCGGACGCCCGGTTCGTGGTCCCGCTGGGCGTGGGCGCGCACCTGGAGCGCTGGGGCGTGGACCTCGCCCGGGTGGACGAGCTCGACTGGGACGAGCAGGCCAAGATCGGCGGCCTGCGCCTGGTCTGCACCCCGGCGAACCACTTCTCCGGCCGGGGCCTGGCCAACAACGGCACGCTGTGGAGCTCCTGGGCGGTCATCGGCGCCGAGCACCGGGTCTTCTACAGCGGTGACTCCGGTTACTTCGACGGCTTCGCCGAGACCGGCGAGGCGCTGGGCCCGTTCGACCTGTCGCTGGTGCAGATCGGCGCGTACAGCGACCACTGGCAGGACATCCACATGACCCCGGAGGAGGGGGTGAGCACCCACCTCGACGTCGACGGCGGACTGCTGGTGCCGGTGCACTGGGGCACCTTCGTACTCGGGCTGCACGACTGGTCCGAGCCGGTGGAGCGGCTGTGCGCGGACGCGGACGCGCGGGGCGTACGGGTGGCGGTGCCGCGCCCGGGGGAGCGGATCGAGGTCACCCGTCCGCCGAAGCTGGACCACTGGTGGCGCGCGGTCGTCTGAGCCCAGGCCCATCGAGCCCGGGCCCAACGCCCGACGAGCGCCCAAGGACAGGGCTCATCCCCACCTGGGGGCGGATGGCCGGGGCGCGGGCGGACGGGCGTCCGCCAGGTCGCCCCGGCCGTCCGGCAGCGGCAGCGAGGACCAGACGATCTTGCCGCCGCCCGGCGTCCGCTCGACGTCGCAGACGCCGCCCGCCTCCAGCGTGATCGCCCGCACCAGCAGCAGTCCACGACCGCCGGTGCGGGCGAAGTCGTTCTCCAGCGGCTGCGGCCGGTACGGGTGGCTGTCCTCCACCGACAGCCGCACCCACCCCGCGCCGATCACCACCTCGACCACGATCTGCGGCGACAGCACCGCCGCGTGCCGGACGGCGTTGGTGACCAGCTCGGAGACGATCAGCAGCAGGCCCTCGACCAGCTCGGCGTACCGCGGGCCGGTCAGCCCCTGGGCGACCAGCAGGTCCCGGACCGCGTGCCGGGCCTGCGGCACCGACAGGTCCACGGCGGGCGCGGCGAACCGCCACACGCCCTCCACCCCCGGCGGCCCGGAGGCGGGGACCGGCGGTCGGGCGGGGACCGGCGCCGGTTCGGGGTCGGGCGGGGCGTCTCCTCGGACGTGCATTCTGGTGCCGCCATCCTCTGTGCGTACGAGCCCGGACGGTCCTCGGACTCCGTCCCGGTCGGCTCATCTGCCATCAGACCGGGAGCAACGCTGTGCATCCGGGCGGATACCCAAAGTGCCCGTTTCTTGGCCTGTGTTGATCGGCTCCGACCGGAGTGGGGCGGCTTTCGGTCGTACTCGGCGGCACCTCGGAAGGCGAATGCTCGCACCCGACCGTCCTGCCCCGCGGCTCCCGGCCGGGGGCGGTCAGCGGCACTCTGTTTCCTTGGTATTCTTTTCCCTGTCAGCGCGACAGCAACACCACGCTGGCACACCCGATGCGCGGGTGGCGGAATGGCAGACGCGCTAGCTTGAGGTGCTAGTGCCCTTCGGGGCGTGGGGGTTCAAGTCCCCCCTCGCGCACACAGTGGTCAACCGACCTCACAGGGCCGGTCAGAGCGACGAGAAGTCGCGCTGACCGGCCCTGTGGCGTTGCGGCTGTGCCGACGTCGGGTCGGCGGTCGGCCGGGGCCGCGTGTCACCGGGGCGAAGCGGGCACAGGGCCACAAAATGACAGGAGTCCGGGCGCGTCCGCCCGCTGAGCCGCTGGTCTGACCGCACAGATGGGAAGTCCCGCATGTCGACCCCCGTGAACCCGCAGGCCCGTCCGCCGAGGATCACCGCGCGGCAGATCCTGGGCAAGTGGCCGGTGTGGGTCTTCCCCTCGGTGCTGGTCACCCTGGTCTCCTTCGGGCTGGCGCTGGTGTACGCGGGCGGCATCGGCAATCCGGTGGGCTCCACCCACCACCTGCCGATCGGCCTGGTCGACCGCGACAGCGGACCGCTGGGCGGGCAGCTGGTGCATGCCATCGCCGACGCGCCGGACCCGCAGCAGCGGGCGAGCTGGCGGATCCTGACCCCCGCGCAGGCGCAGGACAGCTTCGACTCCGGCCACATCTACGGCGCGATCTCGGTACCGGCGAACTTCACCGCCTCGCTGACCAGCATCATCGCCCCCGCGTCGGCGGTCACCTCCACCCGGCAGCCGCAGGTGGCCCTGCTGACCAATCCCGGGGCGGGCAGCCTCGCCTCCTCGCTGGCCACCACCATCGAGCAGACCGCCCTGGCCGCCGCGTCCAAGGCGGTCGGCGCGGATCTGGAGCGGCAGCTGCGGGCCACCGGGGCGACCCCCACGGCCACCCAGGCGATGCTGCTGGCCGACCCGATCACCAGTGTCACCCTCCCCGGGCACGCCCTGGCCACCCGCACCGGCCTGGGCCTGACGGCCTTCTACGTGGCGCTGCTGGCGGTGATGTCGGGGTTCCTCGGCGCCAACATCATCAGCGGCGGGGTGGACTCCGCGCTCGGCTACACGCCGAGTGAGCTGGGTCCGCGCCGCCAGGTCCGCACCGCCGTGCCGATCAGCCGACTGCAGACGCTGATCGTGAAGGCGGTGATGTCCGCCGTGCTGTCGCTGGTGACGGCCACCGCCGTGGTGCTGGCCACGGCGGTGGTGCTGCGGCTGGCGATGCCGCACCTGTTCCTGCTGTGGCTGTTCCTGTTCTGCGCCAGCGCGGTGGTCGGCATCGGCGTGCAGGCGGTGATCGCCGTCTTCGGCGGGCTGGGGCAGGTGGTCAGCATGTTCTTCTTCGTGGCGCTGGCCATCCCCTCGGCCGGAGCCACCATCCCGCTGGAGTCGGTGCCCGGCTTCTACCGGTTCCTGGGCCAGTTCGAGCCGATGCGGCAGATCGGCGGCGGGGTGCGGGCGATCCTCTACTTCGACGCCCGCGCCGACGCCGGGCTGGCGCGTGCCTGGGCGATGCTGGCACTGGGTCTGGTGATCGCCCTGGTCCTGGGTCTCGGTATCACCCACCTCTACGACCGCCGGGGCTACCAGCGGATCCACCCCGCCGACCGGACCCCGGACGGGCCGGAAAGCAACTAGATGCATATAGCAACTTGTGTGTATGGTGCTAGCGGCTTCGACCGCACGGGTGTCCGCGCGTGCCGCACGGCCTCCGCAGGGAATATCCACAGGGTCGGCTGACGTCTCGACTCTGGGGACGCCCCGCCGTGGGGCGGCTCCGACGCTCGTGATGACTCGTGATGGCTCGTGAAAAGGCTCGTGATGATTCGGAGGCTGGTACCAATGGCTCATGCAGCTGGTCGGCTCGCCGCTCTGTTGGGCGAGGTGCTGGGGGGCCCGCTGCCACTACGGCTGCGCGCCTGGGACGGCAGTGAGACCGGACCGGCGGGCACCCCGATCCTGGTCGTCCGCAACCGCCGGGCGCTGCACCGGCTGCTCTGGAAGCCCGGCGAGCTCGGCCTGGCCCGCGCCTGGGTCGCCGGTGACATCGACGTCGAGGGCGACCTGTACGAGGCGCTGAACCGGATGGCACCGGTGGTCTGGCGGCGGGACGACGGGGAGCAGCAGGACCGGATCGGCCTGCGCGACCGGCGAATACTGGGCCTGGCGGGCCGGGTGCTGGCCCTCGCCGGACCGGCCCTGCCGCCGTCGCCCCCACCGGAGGAGGTCGCGCCGCACCGGGGCCCGGCGCACACCGTGCGCACCGACCGGCAGGCGATCAGCCACCACTACGACGTGGGCAACGACTTCTACGCCCGGGTGCTCGGCCCCTCCTTCGTCTACTCCTGCGGCTACTGGCCGGACCCCGAAAGCACCCTGGAGCAGGCGCAGTTCGACAAGCTCGACCTGGTCTGCCGGAAGCTCGCGCTGCGCCCCGGGCAGCGGCTGCTCGACGTCGGCTGCGGCTGGGGCTCGATGGTGCTGCACGCGGCCGAGCACTACGGGGTGAGCGCGGTCGGCGTCACCATCTCGGTCGAGCAGGCCGACCTCGCCCGCAAGCGGGTGGTGGAGGCCGGGTTGACGGACCGGGTGGAGATCAGGGTCCAGGACTACCGGCAGGTCGCCGACGGCCCGTACGACGCGATCTCCTCGATCGGCATGGCCGAGCACGTCGGCTCGGTGGCCTACCGCACCTACGCGGAGCAGCTGTTCACCCTGCTGCGCCCGGGCGGAAGGCTGCTCAACCACCAGATCGCCCGCCGTCCGCGCGATGACGAGTCCACGTACCACATAGACGAGTTCATCGACCGCTACGTCTTCCCCGACGGCGAGCTGCAACCGGTCGGCAGTACCGTGACGCTGCTGGAGCAGGCGGGCTTCGAGGTCCGCGACCTGGAGTCGATCCGCGAGCACTACGCGCTGACGCTGCGTGCCTGGGTGGCCAACCTGGAGCGGAACTGGACCGAGGCGCTGAAACTGGTCACGCCGGGCCGCGCCCGGGTGTGGCGGCTCTACATGGCGGCCTCCGCGCTGGCGTTCGAGCAGAACGCGATCGGTGTCAACCAGGTGCTGGCCGTCCGCACCGCGCCCGGCGGCGTCTCCGGCCTACCCTTGGTCCGTGCTGCCAAAGTGAGTTGACGCAGCGTCAACTCTTGTTCGGAGTAATGATGCTGAGGAGGTGTCGGCGGTCCTGACCTGGGCGTCGAGCTCGCGCCGCGGCCCCGGGTCCAGGCGCTCCAGTACGGGCACGCCGTCGCCGGCCGCCCCCTGGAGCGCCCGCCGCCGACCACCCGGCGGCTGCCTCGCCCTGCTGCCGGGCCCGCTGGTGGTCGGCCTCGGCTCCGGGCCGCGCCCGGCCACGGCGGCATCCGCCCGCCGACCCTACGTGTGTCGTAGTATTGGTGGATGCTGTTCGCCACGCCATCGCTGACGTCCGAGGACCTGCGCGTGATCGCCGAGATCGAGGTGTTCCGGGCGGAGTTCCGGCATCGGCTGGCCGAGCCGCGCCGCTGGGAGGGCCAGTTGCGGCGCTCGCTCACCGCTGCGGCCGTACGCGGGTCGACCCATATCGAGGGCTACACGATCAGCAGCGAGGACGCCGAGACTCTGATCGCCGGGGGTGAGATCTCGCCGGAGACCGGGGACGCCACACGGGACGCGGTCACCGGCTACCGCGACGCCCTGAGCTATATCCAGCGTGCCTCCGGCTTCACACTCTTCACCTGGGACCACACACTGCTGTCGGCGCTGCACTTCATGATGACCCGCACTCACGACGACGTGGGGGCGGGCGCCTACCGCAGCACCGGCGTCTGGGTCTCGGGCGGCCCCAACCGCCCCCCCGTCTACACCGCCCCCGACCCTGACCAGGTCCCCGACCTGATGGCGGAGTTCCTGGACCGGCTCACCGGCGGGGATCCCGACACCCCTGCCGTGGTCCGGGCCTCCATGGCCCACCTGAACCTGGTCTCCATCCACCCCTGGCGTGACGGGAACGGCCGTATGTCCCGCGCTGTCCACACCCTGGTTCTGGCCCGTGACGGCGTGCTCGCCCCTGAGTTCTCCAGCATCGAGGAGTGGTTGGGCGCCGACGACTTCAACACCCGCGAGTACTACGCGGCGCTGCGTACCGTCCAGGGCGGGGCCTGGCAGCCGGACCGGGACGCCCACGCCTGGGTTCGGTTCGCGCTCACGGCACACCACTTGCAGGCGCAGGAGGTCCAGCGCCGCTTCGTGGCCGCCTCCCGGCTGTGGCAGCGGCTGGAGGCCATCGCCGAGCGGCACCGGCTCGACCCGCGCACGGTCTCCGCGCTGTACGCGGCGGCCCACGGCCATCTGCGCCGCACCGGATACCAGGCAGAGGAAGGGCTCACCCGGGACCAGGCCCTGGGCGACCTGCGCGCTCTGCGCGGCCTGGGACTGATCGAGCCGACCGGACACGCGCGCACCCAGCGCTACCTCGGGGGGCCTGCGCTGCGGCAGGCCCGGGGGGAGGTCCATGCCGAGGTGCACGCGGACCTGTATCGCGAGCCCTACCGGAGTTGAGTGGCCGGGACCGGGGCGGCGGCGATCAGGTAGTGGCGGGCGGCGGCGGACACGGGCCCGCCGACCGCTCGGGGGTGCGGTCGACGGGCCGGTTCGGGGGTCTCAGGCGGCCTGGTCGATCTCGGCCACCTGCTCCTTGGGGCGGAAGACCGCCAGGTAGACCAGGCCGACGGCGGCGACGATGCCGACCGACAGCGGGACCAGCCAGCGGTCGAAGAAGCTGCTCCCGTTGGGCGGGGTCTTCACCGAGAGGACGACGATCGCGGTCACCCCGTAGACCAGCCCGGCGATGTTCACCGGCCAGCCCCAGCGTCCGAGCCGGAACGCGCCGGCCGGCTTCCAGCCCTTCGTCCGGCCGATGATGGAGGCCAGCACCACCGACTGGAAGCCGACGTAGATGCCGACCACGGAGAAGGTGATGATGCGGGTCACCGTGGCCGAGGGCAGGAACGCCAGACCGGCCGGGATGATCGCGGTCACCGCGATCGCGGCCGGGGGCATGTGGAAGGTCGGGTGCAGCTTGGACAGCGTCCGGTGGCCGACGATGACGCCGTCGCGGGCGTACGAGTACACCAGCCGGGTCGCCGCCGCCTGGATCGCCAGGGTGCAGGAGACGAAGCCGATCACGATCAGCGCCAGCGCGAACTTGCTGCCGACGCTGCCCAGCGAGGCCGCGAGCACCGCGCCCAGCGGGTCGGCGACCTTGCCGCTGATCACCGCGCCGAAGTCCGGCACCGCCAGTACCAGACCCAGGGTCAGCACCACCGTGGCCACCGCGCCGACGGCGAGGGTCATCCCCATCGCCCGGGGGACCTTCCGGGACGGGTCCTTGACCTCCTCGGCGATGTCTCCGCAGGCCTCGAAGCCGTAGAAGATCCACACCGCGAACAGGCAGGAGGCCAGGAAGGCGCCCAGGTAGCCGCCGGACGCGCCCGCGCCGGAGGTGTGCAGCACCACGCCCAGGCCGTGGTGCCGGTGGAAGAACAGCAGGTAGAGGCCCAGCCCAAGGGTGCCCAGGACCTCGGCGGCGACCCCGATGTTGGCGACGAAGGCCAACCGCCGCACGCCGAGCAGGTTCACCCCCGCGCACAGCAGGATCACCACCACGGTGGTGGCCACGGTGCTGGCGTGGTCCACCGGGTAGCCGAACAGCGGGCCCGCGTAGGTGGAGATCGGGTACGCCACCGAGGCGATGGTGACCAGCAGCGCCCAGGTGTACATCCAGCCCGACATCCAAGCGTACTTCGGGCCGACCAGGCGCTTCGCCCACTGGTAGATGCCGCCCGCCAGCGGGTACTGCGAGGACACCTCGGCGAAGGCCAGCAGCACCAGTCCCTGGCCGACCAGGACCAGCGGGATGGTCCAGAAGAAGGAGGGCCCGCCGGTGGAGAGACCGTAGTCGAACACGGAGTACACGCCGACCAGGGGCGAGAGGTAGGTGAAGCCGACGGCGAAGTTGGACCACAGGCCGAGTGCCCGGGTGAGCCGCTGGCTGTAGCCGAGTGCGGCCAACTGGGCCGTGTCCGCCGCGTCCTGGGCGTCCTCGACACCGGGGGCGTCGTCGGGGGGTGCGAGTGACATCGGTGAGCCTTTCGCGGAGCCGGGGGAGCGTGAAGGAAACATATGAATCCATAGGTCATATGGCAATGGTTGACTCTCTGTGAGATCGATCTGTGATGGGATGGGGTCGTCAGCAGCGCGTCCACCGCGGGCAGTAGCCCCTCGGACGCCGACAGCCGAAGGCCGACGGGAGGGCGGGCACCGGTGCACCAGCTCTCCAGCGCCGCCCGTCGGGCGATCTTCGCGCCGCTCGACACCGAGGCCAGGGTCGAGGCCGTGGTCCGCCGCCTCGGCGACGCCATCGCCCTCGGGCTGCTCGCCGACGGCGAGCAACTGCCCGGCGAGAGCGACCTGGCCGGACGCCTCAGCGTGTCCACGGTGACCCTGCGCGAGGCGCTGATGGCCCTGCGGCAGCAGGGGCTGGTCGCCACCAGGCGCGGCCGGGGCGGCGGAACGTTCGTCCAGGCCCCCGCCGACACCCGGCAGGAGCGCCTGCGGCAGCGGCTGCTCGCGTACACCCTGGAGGAGCTGCGGGACCTGGCCGACCACTACGCGACCGTCGCCGGGGGCACCGCCAGGCTCGCCGCCGAACGCGCCGACTCCTGCGACCTGGACGCCCCGCGCCGCTCGCTGCGGGAGTTCGCTGCCGCCGGGGACGCCGCCGCCCGGGCCCGGGTGGACGGCCGCTTCCACGTCGAGATCGCCGCCGCCGCCCAGTCCGCCCGGCTCACCCGCGAGGAGATCCGTTTCCAGACCGAGCTCGGACCACTACTGTGTCTCCCGTTCGCGGCGGAGCAGGCCCACCGCACCGCCGACACGCAGCACCGGGCCCTGCTCGACGCCATCGCCGACGGCGACGGCGAGCGTGCCCGCGCCCTGGCCGAGCAGCACGTCCGGGACGGGCTGCGGCACCTCATCGAACGGCGACTGGACGGCACATGGCAGACGGATCCGCAGGCACCGCAGGTCGACCGGCCGCAGCCGTCGCAGACGCCGCAGCCGTCGCGGTGAGCCGGGTCGGCGAGACGCTGGAGGGCGTCTTCGCCACCGTCGCCGCCACCGCCGCGCAGTCCGCCGCGCTGCTCGCCGAACTCCGCCCACTGGGGCGGCGACCGGTCACCGCCGACCTGGCCCGGCTGCGCCCGGCACTGTGCGAGCGGCTGTCCCGGCACGCCGGACTGGTCTCCGGCACCGGCTTCGTCGCCGCCCCCGGCCTGCTGGCCGACGTCCCCGCGGGGCTGGAGTGGTGGCAGGCCGGCAGTGACGGCCGGGCCCAGCCGATGCTGCTGGACCTGGACCCGGCGACGTCCGCCTACGCCGACTACACCCACTGGGAGTGGTACGCGCTGCCCCGGGCGACCGGGCGGCGCGCCGTCTCCGGCCCCTACGTCGACTACCTCTGCACCGACGAGTACACGATCACCCTGTCCGCGCCGGTGCTGCTGGACGGCGGCTTCGCCGGGGTGGCCGCCGCCGACGTCTACCTGCGGCACTTCGAGGACGCGGTCGGCCCGGCGCTGCGGCGGGTCGACGGCCCGGCGTACCTGGTCAATCCGCGCGGCCGGGTGGCCGCCTCCAACCATGCCTCACGGCTGGCGGGCTCCCTGGTGAAGGGACTTGACGCGGCGTCAGTGCGGGGCGAGGTCAGCCTGCACGACTGCGGGGCGATCCCGCTGACGCTGGTCACAGAACTGACGTAGCGTCAACTTCCTTGTGCGGCACCGGCCCACCCGGCTACGGCTTGATCGCCAGGAACACGAAGGCCGCCAACAGCACCAGGTGGATGCCGCCCTGGAGCCGGGTCGCCCGGCCGGGGACCACGGTCAGGATGCTCACCGCCACCGTCAGCGTCAGCAGCACCAGTTGGGTCGAGCCCAGGCCGAGTTCCAGCGGACCCTTCAGCCAGATGGTGGCGACCGCGATCGACGGAATGGTCAACCCGATACTGGCCATCGCCGAGCCGTAGCCGAGGTTGAGGCTGATCTGGACCTGCTCGCGGCGGGCGGCCCGGACCGCCGCCAGCGTCTCCGGGGCGAGCACCAGCAGCGCGATCACCACGCCCACGAAGGACGGGGGAGCGCCGGCCGCCTTGACCGCCGACTCGATCGAGTGCGACTCGACCTTCGCCAGGCCGACCACGTCCACCAGCGCCACCAGCAGCAGTCCGAGGCTGAACAGCGCGGCCCGCGCGCTCGGCGAGGAGGAGTGGCCCTCCTCCCGCCGGGTGGGCGTGGAGCCGCTCTCGGCGGGCGGGACGGTGGCGGTGGTGGGCACGCCGGTCCCGCCGGTGGGCACCGGGAGGAAGTTGCCGCGGTGGCGACCGGTCTGGGTGGACACGAACATCGCGTAGAGCGCGATCGAGGCCAACGCGGCGAAGCTCAGCTGGGCGGGCGAGAACTCGGGCCCCGGGGTGCTGGTGAAGGTCGGCAGCACCAGGCTCAGCGCGCTCAGGGTGGCCACGGTGGCCAGCGCCGCGCCGGTGCCCTCCGGGTTGAAGACCGCGACGCCGAACCGCTGCGCCCCGGTGAGCAGCGAGAGGCCGACGATCCCGTTGGTGGTGATCATGACGGCGGCGAAGACGGTGTCCCGGGCGAGCGAGGCGGCCCCCGACTCGCCGCTGATCATCAACGTGACGATCAGCGCCACCTCGATCACGGTGACCGCGATCGCCAGGACCAGCGAGCCGAAGGGCTCGCCGACCCGTTCCGCGACCACCTCGGCGTGGTGCACGGCCGCCAGCACCGCGAACCCCAGCACCACCGCCAGCAGGACCGCCAGCCAGACGGCGATGTGGTGTCCGAAGGTCAGCAGCAGCACCACCAGGGCGATCGGCGGTGCGAGCACGGTCCAGGACTGCCACCAGGGGCGAGGGGTGTCGGACATGGCCCAACACTGACATATGGGGGAAGGTATTCCATATATTCCACGCCCGCCGGTGGCTCGACCCGTCCGCGGCCGACCCGGCGTCAGCCCAGCTGCGGGCGTACCCGTTCGGCGATCAGGGCCAGGTGGTCCAGGTCGTCCAGGTCCAGAACCTGCAGGTAGATCCGCTCCGAGCCGATCTCGGCGTAGCGCGCCAGCTTCTCGGCGGCCTCGTCCGGGGTCCCGGCGACGCCGTTGGCCTTCAGGTCCTCGACCGAGCGGCCGATCGCCTCGGCCCGGCGGGCCACCTCCGCGTCGTCCTTGCCGACGCAGACCACCAGGGCGCTGGAGTACACCAGCTCGGACGGCTTGCGTCCGGCCTCGGCGACCGCCGCCCGGACCCGGGCGATCTGCGCCGCGCTGTCCTCGACCGACAGGAACGGCAGGTTGAACTCGTCGGCGAAGCGCGCCGCCAGCGCCGGGGTGCGGCTCGGGCCGCCGCCGCCGATCAGGATCGGCACGTGCGCCTGCGCGGGCTTGGGCAGGGCGGGGGAGTCCCGCAGCGTGTAGTACCGGCCGTCGAAGTCGAAGGTCTCGCCGAGCGGCGTGTTCCACAGGCCGGTGACGATGGCCAGCTGCTCCTCCAGGCGGCCGATCTTCGCCTGCGGGAAGGGAATGCCGTAGGCAGTGTGCTCGGCCTCGTACCAGCCGGCGCCGAGGCCCAGCTCGATCCGGCCGCCGGACATCTGGTCCACCTGGGCGACCTGGATGGCGAGCACGCCGGGCAGCCGGAAGGTGGCCGCGCTCATCAGCGTGCCGAGGCGGATCCGGGAGGTCTCCCGGGCGATCCCGGCGAGGGTGATCCAGGCGTCGGTGGGGCCGGGCAGGCCGTCCGCGTCGCCCATGCTCAGGTAGTGGTCGGAGCGGAAGAAGGCGCTGTAGTCCAGGTCCTCGGCGGCCCTGGCCACGCGCAGCAGCGTGTCGTAGGAGGCACCCTGCTGGGGCTCGGTGAAGATGCGCAGATCCATGCCGCCCATCCTGCCAGCCGGACCCGCGCAGCCGAACGGCCCCGGCCGCTGGAGGCGACCGGGACCGTTGCTACCGGGTGGGCGTCAGGAGACGTTCAGCGCGGTGTCGTCCAGCACGAAGCTGGTCTGCAGGGTGGAGTCCTCGGCGCCGATGAACTTCAGCGTCACGGTCTTGCCGATGTACGGGGCGAGGCTGAAGGAGTGCTGGGTGTAGCCGCTCGCCGCGTTCAGGTTGGAGTAGGTGGTGAGCACCGTGGTGGTGGAGCCGCTGACCACCTCGACCTTGAGGGTGTCGTAGGCGGTGGTCTTCGAGGTCTCCGCCGTGTCGATGTGCAGCCAGAACGAGTAGGCCGCGTTGACGCAGGTGGAGGGGATGGTCACGGGCTGGGACAGGGTGTCCGTGTGGGTGGTGCCGTAGCCGTCGAGCCAGGCGTCCCAGCTGCCTGAGTGGGCGGGCTCGTCGGTGGTGTCGTTGTTGATGACGCCGGAGCTCGCGGTCCAGGGGGCGGCGGTGCCGGTCTCGAAGCCGGGGTTGCCGATCAGCTGGGCGGCGGTGCAGCCGCCGGTGGCGGAGCTGACGGTCCAGCTGAAGCTGGTGCTGCCGGTGGCGCCGGTGGTGTCCTTGGCGGTCACGGTGACCGAGGAGGTGGCGGCGGCGGTCGGGGTGCCGGAGATCAGGCCGGTGGAGGCGTTGATCGACAGCCCGGCCGGGAGGCCGGTGGCGCTGTAGGTCAGGGTCTGGCCGGAGGCCGAGTCGCTGGCGCTGATCTGCAGCGAGGCGGCGGTGCCGACGGTGCCGGTCTGGCTGCCGGGGTTGGACACCGTCACCGTGTTGCCGGTGGCGGAGTTGACCGTCCAGCTGAAGCTGGTGCTGCCGGTGGCGCCGGTGGTGTCCTTGGCGGTCACGGTGACCGAGGAGCTGCCGCTGGCGGTCGGGGTGCCGGAGATCAGGCCGGTGGAGGCGTTGATCGACAGCCCGGCCGGGAGGCCGGTGGCGCTGTAGGTCAGGGTCTGGCCGGAGGCCGAGTCGCTGGCGCTGATCTGCAGCGAGGCGGCGGTGCCGACGGTGCCGGTCTGGCTACCCGGGTTGGACACCGTCACCGTGTTGCCGGTGCTGGAGCCGCTGGAGAAGGCGGTGGTGCCGTCCGGGGTGCCCAGACCGGTCGGGCCGTCGTAGCCGACCTCGGCCGTGCACAGGTAGGCCGGGGAGCAGCTGGCGGTCGAGCCGCTGGTCACGTCGTACAGCGACGAGGTGTGGGCGTACAGGTAGGACGCCGGGACGGTGTTCGCGGCCGGGGTGCCGGCCAGCGCGTAGACCGAGGCGATCAGCGGCGAGGCGACCGAGGTCCCGCCGTAGACGTTCCAGCCGCCGTTGCCGTTGTAGGTGTCGTAGACCGCGACGCCGGTGGCCGGGTCGGCGACCGCCGAGACGTCCGCGACGGTGCGCTTGGAGCAGCCGGTGTCCTTCTGCCAGGTCGGCTTCGCGTCGTCGGCGGAGCAGCCGGAGCCGGCGCCCTCACTGGACGAGGTGGACCAGACCGACTCGGTCCAGCCGCGCGTGTTGGAGGCGGTGGACAGCGAGGTCCCGCCGACGGCGGTGACGTACTGCGAGGCCGCCGGGTACTCGACGCCGTAGCCGCTGTCACCGGAGGAGGCGGTCACCGCGACACCCGGGTGGTCGTAGTACTCGGAGTCGTAGGTGCTGTCGTTCGACGCCTCGGAGCCGCCGTAGCTGTTGGAGACGAACTTGGCGCCCAGGGAGACGGCCGCGTTCACGCCGGCGCCCAGGTCGTCGTTGCTCTCCGAGCTGGCCTCGACCAGGATGATGTGGCAGTTCGGGCAGATCGCCGAGATCATGTCGACGTCCAGCGATTCCTCGCCGGTCCAGTCGTCGTCCGACGGCGCGGGCGAGGGCAGCGGGCTGGTCGCGCCCTCCTCGTTGACCTTGCTGAAGCAGCCGTTGGCGGTGGTGCAGGCCGGCAGCCCGTACTGGCTGCGGTAGACCGCGAGGTCGCTGGCCGCGTTCGGGTCGTCGAAGGCGTCAACGACGGCCACGGTCTGGCCGGTGCCGTCGGCGGCGGCGGCCGAGGCCAGGTTGTACGCGGACTGAAGCTGGGTCGGGCCGTAGCCGGACACCGTCGCCGAGGGCTGGACCGCCCCGTCGGAGGCCTTGTGCGCCAGTTGCGGCGTGACGTCCGTGCGGATCAGCGCGTTGCAGGAGGAGTAGCCGACCGGCGCGGCAGGACACGCCTGGCGGTAGTCCGTGGTGTGGCTGGTGGCGGCTGTCGCCGGGACGGCGGACGCGGCCAGGCCGAACATGGCCAGGGTGGCCGCCGACGCGGCGGCGGCCACGATCCTGCGGAGTCCGTATCTGAGCCCGGACGGGTTGGGGGTATGCAACGAACGGCCCTCCCATGAGGGGGTGAGGGACGGCGCGAGGGTAACCGTGGCGGGTGCCAGGGCTGCGCCGAACCGGAATCGAGGGAACGCGTGCGCGTGCGTTGGAGCTCTGGCTGCGCCTTGCCGGGAGACGGTGCCGGGCCGTGGAGCGCGGATGGCCCGATATCGCCATACATGGACATGACAGTCGGGTACGCAGACTGTCACCACGGTTGGTGGTGTCCGGAGAGACGAACATAGCGAAGCCGTATCGGGCGCGGCAAGGGCTCAAAGGATCCCAACAGAAACGGGCACAATCAGGGACACTGCGGCCGAGTCGACGGTCCGTCAGCTGACCTGGGGCGACGCCGTGCCGACCGGTGCGGGAATTCCCGGATCCGGCTGCGGGTGCCGATACTGGTCGGTAGCATGTCGCTGCGTCCCGATCGCGACATCCGGTACGCGTCCAGTGCCAGATCCGGCGCGCGTCCGGCGCGATATCCAGGAAGGCCGCTGATGGCCGAGGTCGATCTCTCCGCGCTCGCGCGGGCGCGGGGCGGTTCCCAGCGGTTGGCCGGCCGCCTCGCCCGTCCGGCCGGTGAAGGCCCCTGGCCGGGCGTGGTGATGCTGCACGAGGCCTTCGGCATCGACGAGGTGATGAACCGTCAGGTGGAGCGGCTGGCGCGCGCGGGTTACCTGACGCTGATGCCCGACCTCTACAGCGACGGCGGGGCCCGGCGCTGCCTGGTCTCCACACTGCGGGCGATGGGCTCCGGCCGGGGCCGCGCCTACGCCGACATCGAGGCCTCCCGGCAGTGGCTGCTCGACCAGCCGGACTGCACCGGCCGGGTGGGCGTGCTCGGCTTCTGCATGGGCGGCGGGTTCGCGCTGATGACCGTCGGCACCGGGTTCGACGCCGCCTCGTCCAACTACGGCATGCTCCCCAAGGACCTGGACCGGGCGCTCGCCGACTCCTGCCCGGTGGTCCTCTCCTACGGCGGCCGGGACCTCGGCCTGCGCGGCGCCACCGCGAAGCTGGAGTCCGCCCTGGAACGGGCCGGGGTCGTCCACGACAGCAAGGAGTACCCCAGCGCCGGGCACAGCTTCCTCAACGACGGAGAGGTCGGCCCCCGGGTGCTGCGCCCGCTGCTGCGGGTGGCCGGGGTCGGACCCGAGCCGGAGGCCGCCGCCGACGCCTGGCGGCGCATCGAGGCGTTCTTCGCCGAGCACCTGGGCGGCCCGGTCGACGCCGGGTGACGGCCGGTGACGGCGTGGTCCACGACCTCCGGTGCATGACATCCAGTGCATGAGATGCGCAAGGGTTTCCTTGACGAGCGGTTTTGGGTGCTGCTTCAATCGGTTTCTATGAATGCGCGACAGCACCTCACGCGGCGGCGACATGTCGACCTCGCCCGCGTCTCCAGCGCGTTCTGTTGCTGCGGAGCCTGAGGGCGTCTTCCCCCCTCCTCCGAGTTTCCCGCAGAGCCCCCCTGTCTGATGACGCGCACGGGCCTGCTCTGTATCCGCCGTACCCGTCTCCACACCGTCGCGCGGCCGCAGGCCGTCCTGCCCCCGCCGACCGCAGCAACAGACCCGAAATGAGGGCCCCATGGCCACCGTCCTTTCCGTCTCCGGAAGCCCCTCCGCCACCTCCCGAACCGCTCGGCTGCTGCGCCACCTGGACGCCAGGCTGATAGCCCAGGGTCACACCGTCATTCCGCTGGACGTCCGGACGCTGCCCGCCGAGGCCCTGCTCGGGGCCGACTTCGGACACCCGGCCATCGTCCGCGCCACCGAGCTGTTCGCCCAGGCCGACGGCGTGGTCATCGGCACCCCCGTCTACAAGGCCGCCTACTCGGGACTGCTGAAGTCCCTGCTGGACCTGCTGCCGCAGTACGCGTTGTCCGGCAAGACCGTGCTGCCGCTGGCCACCGGCGGTTCCACGGCGCACGTGCTGGCGATCGACTACGCGCTGCGGCCGGTGCTCTCCTCGATGGGCCCCAAGCACATCGTCCAGGGCTGGTTCGTGCTCGACCGCCACATCACCGTCAACCCGGACGGCGAGGTCACCCTGGAGCCGGGCACCGGGGAGTCGCTGGGGCAGATCGTCGACCAGTTCTCGGAGGCCCTCACCGGCCACTACAGCCACGTTCTCGCAGCCGCTAGCTGACCAATCGTCACCATTTATCTGACATAGCGTCATCCGCTCCCAGGGGTACCGGGGCCTGCCGCTCCGCGGCGCCGGACCTTAGGTCAGCCATGCCCGCACGCCCTCCCGCAGCACCAGAAAGGCCGCACCATGCCCGTGGAGTTCCTTGGCATCGCCGCCACCAACGACGGTTCGGAGACCAACCCCCGCAGCGGAGGCGCCTTCGACAAGGAGTACACGCTTCGACTCGCCCGGGCCCACGAGGACCACGGCTGGGACCGGGTCCTGTTCGCGTACGGTTCCGGATCGCCCGAACCGGGCAGCGCCGCCGCGTACATCGCGGCCCACACCACCCGGTTGCAGATCCTGCTGGCGCACCGGCCCAACGTCTCCTATCCGACCTTCGCGGCCAAGGAGTTCGCCACCCTCGACCAGATCAGCGACGGTCGGCTCACGGTGCACTTCATCACCGGTGGCAACGACCACGAGCAGCAGCGCGAGGGCGACTTCCTGACCAAGGACCAGCGGTACGCGCGGACCCGGGAGTACATCGAGATCGTGCAGCGGGCCTGGACCTCCCGCGAGCCCTTCGACCACGAGGGCGAGTACTACCGCTTCAACGACTTCGTCAGCGACGTGGCGCCGGTGCAGCAGCCCCGTCCGGACGTCTCCTTCGGCGGTTCCTCGGCGGCGGCCTACGCGGCCGGGGGCGCGGTTGCCGACATCTACGCGCTGTGGGGCGAGCCGCTCGCGGAGACGGCCAAGCAGATCGAGGCGGTCCGGGCGGCCGCCGCGGCGGCCGGGCGGACCACCCCGCCCCGGATCCAGGTGGCCTTCCGCCCGATCATCGCCCCCACCGAGGAGTTGGCCTGGGAGAAGGCGCACCGCACCGTCGCCGCCATCAACGCCCGCAAGGAGAGCGGCGCCTGGGCCCGCCGCGGCAACGGCGCGCCGGAGAACGCCGGTTCGCAGCGGCTGGTGGCGATCGCCGGTCAGGGCGAGCGCTACGACCGCGCGCTGTGGACCCCGACCGCCGCCGCGACCGGTGGCGCGGGCAACTCCAACGCCCTGGTCGGCACGCCGGAGACGGTCGCCCAGGCGCTGCTCGACTACTACGACCTCGGTGTCGACATCCTCTCGGCCCGGGGCTACGACCTGCTCGGCGACGCCATCGACTTCGGCCGGTACGTCATCCCGCTGGTCCGCGAGGAGGTCGCCAAGCGCGACGCCGAGCGGGCGGCCAAGGCCGGCTGACCGCCGGACGACCGGAACGGCGTGAGCCGCAGCCCGTCGGCTGCGGCTCACGCCGTTCTTCCGTGCCCGGTCAGACCGGCGCGGCCACCCCGAGCGAGGTGACGGTGCCGGTGACCACGGCCACGGTGTCGGTGGCCACCGAGGTCAGCGCGGTCTGGACCTGCGCCGGGTCCTTCGTGGAGACCGCCGCGACCAGCGCCGTGGCGTCGGTCTGCAGCTTGGCCAGCGCGTTCTGCAGCACGCTGGTCGCGTTCGACGGATCCGGCGCCGGTACCGGCAGTGGCAGCCCCTTGCCGAGGCCCGGCACCCGCTGCGCGCCGGGCCGCTCGGCGGTCTGCGCGCCGGGCCGCTCGGCGGGCGAGCCCACCGGCAGTGCGGGCGCCGCCGGGGCCGCGCTGGACAGGGTCTGCTCCGCCGCCGCCAGCGAGGTGAGCTTGGCCTGCAGGTCGGTGGCGGACGGGGCCGGGCTGGTCGCGGTGGCCGCCGCCGCGAGGGCGCCCACCAGCTGGGTGACGCCGCCGAGGGCGCCGAGGGTCTGCAAGGTCGAGGCCGGACTGGCCGCGGGCACCGGCAGGGCCGGCTTGCCACTGGCCAACGGGGCGGCCGGAGCGGCGGCCTGAGCGGTGGTGCCGAGAGTTCCCGCGGTCACGGCCGCTGCCATGGCGAGGCTGGTGACCAGGACCCGGGTGTGGTGCAACGACATGCTTCTACCTTCGTTCCAACAGTGAATCGGGTGATACGTGGATCACCGTCACCCGCTGGTTGACGCTCCGCAACAGCACGCATCCATCCGGTAGTCGCGACTACGGTGGGTCACCGCGTCTCGGGGAGGATGGACGGTTTTTTGCGGCAAAAGCTGCAAGAATTTCGGTGTATCACAGAAGCATTGCGTTCAAATGTCATGCTCGCTACGATCCGTCGCAGTGAAACCCCCTGCGGCGGGCCCAGACCGTCCTCAACTGCCCCTGTGGCGGCTTCCGTTGAACGTGTCACCGCGCGCGGCAGGCGTCCGCTCTCGATGCGCACAGTGACCAGGCGGGTCTGGTTCCGGCTGCCCGGAATCCGCCCGCCGTTCAGGAGGAGTAGTCCTTATGGGAGTCTCGCGTCGCAGCTTCATCACCACCGTGCTGGCCGGATCGGCGCTCAGCGCCATCCCCGCCACCGCCCACGCCCGGGCGGCGGCGCCGACCGCCGCCGCCGCGCTCAACCCGGCGGCCAGCGCCCCGGGCGACGTGGTCGGCAAGATCACCGTCGGCTACCAGGGCTGGTTCGCCTGTATCGGCGACGGCGCGCCCATCGACGGCTGGTGGCACTGGAGTCAGGACTGGTCGCAGGCGCCCTCGCCGAGCAACAACGCGATCAAGGCCTGGCCGGACATGACCGAGTTCAGCACCGGCTACCAGACCGGCTACGCCGCGCTCAACAGCGGCGGGCCCGCCACGCTGTTCTCCTCGTACGACCAGCAGACGGTGAACACGCACTTCCTGTGGATGCAGCAGAACGGCTGCGACACCGCCGCGTTGCAGCGCTTCAACCCGAACAGCAGCGAGGGTCCGACCCGGGACGCGATGGCGGCCAAGGTGCGTACCGCCGCCGAGGGCAACGACCGCAAGTTCTACATCATGTACGACGTCACCGGCTGGACGAACATGCAGACGGAGATCAAGGCCGACTGGACCGCCAAGATGTCCGCCCTGACCGCCTCCTCCGCCTACGCCGTGCAGAACGGCAAGCCGGTGGTCGGTATCTGGGGGTTCGGCTTCAACGACGCCAACCACCCCTGGAGCGCCGCCGACTGCCTCGACGTGGTCACCTGGTTCCAGAGCCAGGGCTGCTACGTGATGGGCGGGGTGCCCCGGGAGTGGCTCACCGGCGTCGGCGGCTCCCGCGCGGGCTACCTGGACGTCTACCACGCCTTCAACATGATCTCGCCGTGGATGGTCGGCGCGATCGGCGACATCGCCGACTCCGACGCGGTGTACCAGCAGTTCAACGTCCCGGACCAGGCCGACTGCAACGCCCACGGGATCGACTACCAGCCCTGCGTGCTGCCCGGCGACGTCTCCGCCAACCAGCGGGTGCACGGCGACTTCATGTGGCACCAGTTCTACAACATGGTCCGGGTGGGCGCGCAGGGCATCTACATATCGATGTTCGACGAGTTCGGCGAGGGCAACCAGATCGCCAAGACCACCCCGACCACCGCCACCGTCCCGGCCAACTCCGGCCTGCTGGCGCTGGACGAGGACGGCACGGCCTGCTCCTCGGACTACTACCTGCGACTCACCGCGGACGGCGGGCGGATGCTCAAGGGGCAGTTGGCGCTGACCGCGACCCGGCCCACCGCGCCGGTGCTGTCCGGCGGCGACACCCAGCCGCCGAGCGTACCCACCGGACTGCGGGCCACCGCCGAGACCGCCGGCAGCGTCGCGCTGTCCTGGACGGCCTCCACCGACAACGTCGCGGTCGCCGGGTACCACGTCTACCAGGTCACCGGCTCCGGCAGCACACTGCTCGGCAGTACCGCGGCGACCGCGTACACCGCGACCGGACTTGCCGCGTCCACTTCGTACACCTTCAGCGTGAGCGCCTATGACGCCGCCGGAAATGCCTCGGCGGCCTCCGCCACAGTAAACGTTTCTACCACCGGCGCCGCCAATGCAAACCTGGCACTCAACCAGCCGACGTCGGCCAGTGGCTATACCCAGAACTATGTCCCGGCTAACGCGGTGGACGGAAACAGCAGCAGTTACTGGGAGAGCACCGACAACGCGTTTCCGCAGTGGCTCCAGGTGGATCTCGGTTCCGCCGTGGGCGTCTCCAGGATCGTGCTCGACCTGCCGCCGCAGACCGCCTGGGCCACCCGCACCCAGACGCTCTCGGTCCTCGGCGGCACCGACGGCTCGACCTTCGCCACCGTGGTCGGCTCGGCCGGGTACACCTTCAACCCGGCCACCGGCAACACGGTGACCATCACCTTCGGCAGCACCCAGGTGCGGTACCTGCGGCTGGACTTCACCGGCAACTCCGGCTGGCCGGCCGGCCAGGTGTCGGAGTTCCAGGTCTACAGTTCCTGACCGTCTACAGTCCCTGACCTTCTACGGTCCCTGACCTTCTACGGTCCCTGACCGGGGCCGCAGCGCCGGATGGTCGGCGACGACCGTGCAGGAGCCCGGGGCGATCTCGGTGAAGCCGGCGTCGCGGACCGTGGGCAGGCCCGCGGCGGTCAGCGCGGACCACCGCTCCGGGCTCGCGGTGCGCACCGCGAGCGCGAAGCCGGTCTCCCGCCAGGCCTCGCGGTCCGCGTCCGCCAGCGCCCACCAGGCCAGTTGCGCCCCGTGCCCGGCCTGGGCCATGGACTTGCCGGTGGACATCGGGACCTGCGGGTTGAACCAGAGCACCGGCAACAGCGGGTCGGGCCGGGCGGGCGGCTCCGGGTCGTCCAGCTCGGTGCCGGAGACCTGGAGCTTCAGCAGCTCCTTCGGCCAGCCGTCCAACGGCACCGGCGGGAACACCCGTACCTCGGTGGAGGTGCCGGTGACCGTGATCCCCGGCAGCTCCGCCGCCCGCCGCCACTCCGAGCCCCGGGCGCGGCGGACCACTTTGCGGATCCGGGCGTCCTGCCAGGCGTGGACGCGCTCGGCCCACTCGCCGTCCGCCGCCGTCGTCCGCGGGTCGGACAGCAGCGCGAGCACCGCCCGGGCGGCGGTCTCCAGCGCGTCGGTGTGCGCGGGCGGATCGGTCCGCTCGATCCGGACCACCAGCGGCAGCACCGACTGGGGGGCACTGTCGCGTTCGTCCGCGCTGTCCTGGGCGCGGTCGTCCGCGCGGTCGGCGAAGGGGCTGCTGGTACTGGTCACCGCACCAGTCTGGCAGGCCCCCCGGGCCCCGGCCGCCCCACGCCGAACGGGCGCTACGCCGGAACGTCCCCGGCCGCGATCAGGCAGCGCTCCACGCCCGCTATCACGTCCGCCAGCTCCTCCGGCGGCAGCCGGGCGGCGCGCAGCGCGAGATGCCGGACGTGCTCACTGCGCAGCGCGGCCAGCAGGGCCAGCTCCTGGTCGGTCTCCTCGGCCGTTTCCGGATCGGTCAGATAGCGCGCCGGGACCCCGAAGAACTCGCAGATGGCGGCGGCGCGGCTGTCCGGCAGGTGGCGCCGCTGCCCGCTGCGCAACTCGCCCAGGTACTTGGCGGAGATCACCGTGCGTCCGGTCGCGCTGATCGCTTCGGCGACCTCCTGGGTGCCGTACGCGGGGCGGTGCGGGGGGTGTGCTACCGAGAAGAGATGGTTCAGTCGTGCGGCCAACTCGTCCTGCTGCCTTGGCTGCTGATGCATGGCTGCCCCCTGGGCTGTGCGGTGCTCTGGGTGGTGGCGGCCCAGTATGTACCGGGAATCGCAGTCATTGGGACGACGGTAGGCCCGTGGCATATGCGCTTCCGGGAATGACCAGTTCACCGCAGTCGATCAGTCAAAATATCGACAATTTCTTCACATCATCGTGGTCTGCTGCCGACTTGTCGCCTTGGCGACCCGGCTGATCACGGCCGCCATCCGCGGCGACCCGGCATGGTGCTGCAAGTCGCCGACCACCCGCCGCAGGGCGGCGGTGACCGCGCTCGACTGGATGCCGTCGGCCTGGAGCAGGGCGGCTTCGGCCTGCTCACAGGCCTCCTCCGGGTTGCCCTGTAGGGCCAGGGCGGCGGCCAGCTGTAGTCGGATCACCACCGAGTCGCGGACCCGGTCGGCCGGGATCGCGGCCAGTGCCTGCTCGGCGCGGCGCCGGGCACCGGCCGCGTTGCCGAGCGCGAGCGCGCACTGCGCCGCGCTCTGGGCGACCAGCCCGTGGTCGTAGTGCTCCAGCCAGGCCGGGTCGGGCGGGCCGGAGGGCTTGCCGACTCCGCGCTCGGCCTTGGCCGTCGCCGCCCGCGCCGGTACCGGGTTGTCCAACTGGGCGTGCACCCGCGCCTCCACCGCGTGCAGCCCGGCGCGGGCCCGCGGCCCGTGGTCGCCGGTGGCCGTCAGCGCGGCACTGACGTACGTCAGTGCGATCTGCGGCGCGTCGGCCAGCAGTGCCTGCTCCGCCAGCAGCCCCACCACGTAGGCCCCCAGCAACTGGTCGTCGGCCTGGTGCGCCATGCTCAGCGCCAGCACGGCGTACCGGCTGGCCAGTCCGGGCAGGTCGGCGTCGAAGGTGTAGCGGGCGATGCCGTAGGCGCACTGCGCCGCCGCACTGAACAGCTCCCGCCCGGTCGGCCCGGTGTAGTGCGCGCCCAGCAGCGGGATCACACCCACCCGCAGGAACTCCACGGCGGGCAGCCGGGCGACCACGCCGCCGCTGCGCCGGTCGATCTGGTCGAACGCGCCCATGGTGCTGCGCACCCGGTCGATGTCGCCGGAGGTGACCGGGCGTCCGGGCTGGTGCCGGGCCGGGGCGTTCGGCGGGGGTACCACCAGCCAGCGCAGTACCGCCGGGGCGAGCACGGTCAGCGGAGCGGTCGGCTGGGCGCGGTCCAGTGACTCGGACTGGCCGCACAGGGCGTGGCCGGCGGCCAGGATCTCGGCGGGGGAGGAGGCGAACTCCAGCATCCCCTGGGCGGAGGGGATCCGACCCTGGGAGTCCATGCCGACGTCCGACAGTGAGAGCCCCCGGCCGAGCCTGCGCGACAGCGCCTCGGCGATGAACTGCGGCGGCACCGCGCGGCTGGCGTGCCCCTCGCGCCAGCGGCGGACGTGGTTGTGATCGCAGGCGAGGGTGTGTCCATGGTGGGCGGCGATCGCCCGGACTTCGCGGGCAAAGGCCATGTTGGAGAGTTTGGCCTCGTCCAGTAGGCCGCTGAGCTGGATATTCGGGGTCGGCTCGTGATCGGGCCGTGGATCCGCGTTACGGCTCATGTACGGAAATGTAATGGTCCGGGATCGCACGTGTCGGGCGAATGGGCATTCTGGAACCCGGGAAATGCGCGTGTTCTGCGCGGGCTTGTGACAAGTACGCGTCCTTGTGAGCGCTGTTGGGCGGTGTCCAATGTCTGATTCCCTTCATTCGCACGACGCCTGGGGGTGCTGTAGAGGCGCGTGCTATCAGCAGTGCCGAAGGAGCCGGCAAGGCGAGGGGAGGGGAGCCATGCGTCAGGTCACCCGGCTACGAGCCGGGCTTGTCATGCTCTCCACAAGTGGAGTAGTTGATTCCGGAGCAATCGGTCGACCCCGGTGTCGGCCTTCGTCCCGGCCCTCCGGCGCGGCCGCGGACCGCGCCGACCGGCAGGACCTCGGCGCCGGGGAACCCCGTTGACGCCGCTGGCCGACGCGGCAGCCGTGGTACTGGCCGCAGGCACCCTGTCCAGTCTGGTCACCACACCGCTCTGGCTCCGCTCCCGGCACCACGCGGCGGCACTCGGCCGCGAGCTGGCGGCGAACGCGGCCGAGAACCAGGCGCGGGCGGCCGAGACCCGGCACCTGATCGAGGTGCGGATTCCGGCCATGCTCGCCCGCCTCACCTTCCCGCACCTGCCGGTGCCCGGCCTGCTGCACCCGCAGTTCACCGGCAGCGCGCTGGACGCCGACCACCACGCCCTACTCGAACAGGTGGCCTCGGTGGCGGCGCAGGCGCAGCCGCGCCCGGTCGAACAGTCCACCGCCGCCGACTGGTTCGAGCCCCGGCACCGGGCCCCGGGCGCGGCCCGCAGCGCCCCGTACCTGGCGCCGCAGCCGCCGACACCGCAGTCGCCGCCGTCGCCGCGGCACGCGACGTCGCAGCCGTCGCAACCGGAGTCCGGATGGGTCCGCCGCCGTCCCGACCCGCCGTCGGCCCCGGGGGCCGAGCCGCGGCCGCATCCGCAGCCGCACTCGTTCTCGGAGCGGATGTCCGAGCCGGTGTCCGAGCGGATGCCCGAGCCGATGCCGGAAGCGGCGCCGGAACCCGCGCCGCCCGCCTCCGGCCTGCACGGCAGCAGCGCCGTCTGGAGCGCCTTCCAGAGCGGCACCGAGTCCGGCCGCGCCGCCGTCGAGCACCACTTCGCCGACCGTGCCAGGGACGCCCACCACTTCGAGAGCCACCACGAGGGGAGTCTCTGATGGCCTACGCGCCGAGCAGAGCCGATGTGCACGAGGACGCGTCATGGGTGCTTGACCCCCTGCTCGGCCTGGAGGGTGTGGTGCACGGCCTGGTGGTGACCTCCGACGGGATGGTCTGGGGCGCGTCCGCCAGCCTGCGGCGCGAGGCCGCCGAGGGCGCCTCGGCGATGATGTCGGCGCTCCAGGGCGCCGCCCGCGCGCTCTCCTCCGCGCTCAGTGGCGACCCGGCGGCGCTGGTCCGGCAGATCGTGGTGGAGACCGGCGACGGCTTCGTGTTCGCCCTGCCCGCGGGCCACCACTCGGTGCTCACCCTGTACACCACCCGCGAGGTCGACATGGGCAAGGTCACCTACGAGATGCAGTGCCAGGTCGCCTTGCTGGCCGGGATGTTACTCCGCCGCCAGACCCACGCACTCGACTAGCGCGCCGCCGCCCGGACCCGCGTCCGACCACACACGACCCACCCGCCCCCGATCACGCAGGACCCGACCGAGACCGACCCGGCCGAGGCAGGAAGGGAGGAGCAGCCGATGGACAGTACCGGTACCGCGAGCTTCGGCTGGCGCGCCCCCGACGCCGACGACCGGACGGCCGCGCCGAGCCGACAGGTCGCCCCGCCGCACCGGATCGTGCTGCTGCTCCCCACCAGTGCCGCCCGCACCCGGCTCAGCCCGGAGCGGTACGTCTCCCGGCTGGCGGCGATGAGCATCGCCCTGCCCACCGGCCTGTTCGACGGCCCCACCCAGTGCCGGGTGGCCACCCCGGACGGCCGTGACGCCGACAGTCTGCTGGCCGGTCTGAAGACCGCCGCCGACGCCGCCGCGCGCAGCCTGATCGTCTACGCCACTGGGCAGTTGGCGCTCGGTGGCGACGAACAGCTGTACCTCACCGCGCCCGGGCTGCCGTTGCGGCTGGCGCACCTGCTCGGCGTGCGCTGGGAGTGGATCACCCACGCGATCGGCCGCGCGGCGGCTCCGGCCAGGCTGCTCATGGTCGACGTCGAGGCCGAGGCGCGGGCCTGGGAACTGCTCACCGAGGCCGCTCCGGAACAGGTCGGCACCGGCACCGACCGGCTGCTGGCCGACGGTGCGTCACTGTGGGGCCAGATCCGGCCGATCGCCGGCTGGCGCGGCCGAGGCGGACCGGGCGAGCACTGCTGGGCGGAGGCGGTCACCGCGCAACTGCGGGACGGGCTGCCGGGAGCGCCCGCGGTGCTCACACCGGAGGCGCTGCACCACTCCTCCACGTACCAGCCGGAGGGCACGGTGCTCACCCTGGCCCGGTTCGCCCCGGGGACGGGGTCGGTGCACCTGCGAAACCGGGCCGCGGGCCGCGGAGTTCTCCCCGTGGACGCCCTCCCCGCCGCGCTCCGGGACGCGCTGCGCCGTAACAGGGGCGAGGAGGACCAAAAATGATGACCCGTCAATTGCGGCGTGGGCTGCCGCCGGTGATCTGCGCGCTGTTCGCGCTCACCGGCTGCGCCCAGTCCGGCCAGGTCGCGCAGGTCGGCTCGGCCCCGCCCGCGGCCGACTCGCCGACCGCGAGCCCGACACCGGATCCGGCGCAGGCCGCGACCACGGAGATCCTCGCCATCTACACCGGCATGCGCCAGGCGCAGGTCACCGCCGAGGACAGCGGCACCATGCAGAACGTCTCCCTCGGCGACTACGCCGCCGGGACGGCGCTGATCTCGATCACCTCCGGTGTCGGCCAGGACGCCGCCAACGGCTGGCGGATGGTCGGACTGCCGCAGCTGGACCCGAAGGTGACCGCCCTCGACCTGAACAGCCGACCGCCCACCGCCACGATCACCGACTGCATGAACGTCAGCGGCTGGCACATGGTCGACCAGTTCACCGGCAAGGACATCACCGCCCCCTCCACCCGGAGCAGCTTCCTCTCCGTCTCCCAGGCGCAACTGGGGCAGGACGGCTGGCGGATCACCGAAACCGAAGTGAACAGGAGCAAGCCGTGCTGACTCGACAGCTCATCTCCGGTCGGGCCGGGGCAGCGACGGTGACAGCGGCGTGCGCGCTGCTGTTCGGGGTGCTGGCCGCGCCCAGCGCCAGTGCCTCGGGTGGCGGCGGTGGCGGCGGCAGCTGCGACCCGGTTACCGGGGTCTGCACCATCAGCGCCTCCACCCCGCCGTCCTCCGGCAGCGGCGGTGGCGGTGGCGGTGGTAACAAGGGCGGCAAGCCCGTCTGTTCGTACCAGGGCAACCCGGTGTCCTGCATGCTGCCCGGCTACGGCGACTGGGACGGCGTCGCCTGCTACGACTCGCTGGACGATCCGCAGCCCCCGGCCAGCGCGACGGTCTGGTACGGCCACAACCCGGCCGACGGCGGGGCCATCTACTGGGAGTACTGCCCCTACACCGGCGGGGCGGCCGGGCAGGAGTACTACCTCGCCTACCTGCCCACCCCGCCGCCCGGGCAGCCCGCGCAGGAGAGCCCCGGTCAGATCGCGGCGGACATGCTCAAGACACTCAAGATCCCCGCGCTCACCATCGACTCGGCACCCAGCGCCCAGGGCAGGGGCCTGGTGGGGCTGCCGGTGTGGCTGTGGGCCACCAGCAAGCTGTCCATGCCCGACCTCTACGGCCGTGCGGGCAACGTCAAGGTGACGATGAAGGTCAGCCTCGGGCACATCACCTGGAACACCGGCGGCGGCGACTTCAGCTGCAACAACGTGACCACCGCGTACCAGGCGAGGGACGGCCTGGAGGCGCCGGTCTGCGGCTTCGCCTCCGGCTTCGCCACCAGCGGCCGGCACACCGTGACCGCGACCGCCCACTGGGGCGTCACCTGGCAGAGCAACATCGGGATCAGCCAGCCGGTACCGATACCGATGACGGCGGCGACGCAGATCACCCTCACCATCGACCAGGCGCAGGCCCTGAACGTAACGCCCCAGGAGACACCGTGACGACGACACTCCCACCGCTTCCCGGCGCGGCCACCGCCTCCGCTCCCGCGCCCCCGCGTGCCCCCCGGGCCCGGCGGCGCAGCCCCGCCGTACTCGCGCTCGCGGTCGCCCTGGTCGCGACCGGCGGGCTGGGCGGCGCGGTCCTCTACAACGCGACCGGTCAGCGCAGCGCGGTGCTCGCGCTCGCCCAGAACGTACCGGCCGGGCAGACGATTTCGGCCGGTGACCTGGTCGTGGCGCACATCTCGCTGGACCCGTCGCTGCAACCGGTGGGCGCGGCCAGCCTGGAGAACGTGGTCGGCATGCGGGCCACCGCCGACCTGATGCGCGGTCAGTTCCTGACCGCCACCGACGTCACCCACTCCTCGCTGGTGCAGGCCGGTGAGCAGGTGGTGGGTCTGCCCACCAAGGACACCCAGCTCCCGGCAGTCGCACTGCAACCGGGCGACAAGATCATGGTCGTCGCCACGGGCAGCGGCAGCGGTAGCTCGGACAGCGGTGGCACGACCCTCCCGGCGGTCGGCACGCAGACCGCGGCGACGGTGATCAGCATCGGCGACCAGGACAGCGACGGGACGACCGTGGTGGATGTGGCGCTGCCGCAGTCCCAGGCCTCGCTGTTGGCGGTGCTCGCCGCCTCGGGCGGGTTCACCGTGGTGTTCGCTCCGCAGGGGGGCGGCTGAGATGGCCCTGTTCGCAGTCGTCGGCGGCCACGGTGCTCCGGGCGCGACCGTCACCGCCCTGGCATTGCTGCACGCCTGGCCGTTGCAGGAAGGCCGGCGGGTGCTGCTCGCCGAGTGCGACCCGGACGGCGGGGTGATCCTCTCCGGTGCGCTGGAGGGCCGCCTGGACGCCAGCCGGGGCCTGGGCCAGCTCGGGGTCGCGGACCGGCAGGGCCAGCTCGCGCAGACCCTGATGACCCAGCTCACCGACGTCTCCCCGGGCGGTACCGCGGACCGGTTGCTGCTGCCCGGAGTGAGCGACCCGGCCCAGTACTCGGGCCTGGCCTACGTCTGGGAGCCGCTGGCGAACCTGCTGGTCGCCCTTGAGGGCCAGGGCGTGGACGTGCTGGTGGACCTCGGACGCTCCGGCGCCACCGGGCCCAGCGCGGTGCTCGCCCGGCGCGCCGACGCGGTGCTGGTGGTCGCCCGCTCCACGCTGCGTTCGCTGACCGCCGCCCACCCCCGGATCACGGCCCTGCGCGCCGACCTGGACACGCACGGCCGCGGCGCGGAGACCCTCGGCCTGGTCCTGGTCGAGCAGGGCCCGTACAAGGCGTCCGACGTCAGCGCCCAACTGGGCGCGCCGGTGGTCGGGTTGCTGCCGTACGCACCGGCCGTCGCCGAGGTGCTCTCCGACGGCGGCAACAGCCACGACCGGCGCTTCGTCCGCTCGCCACTGCTGCGCGCCTCGCGCACCGTCATTGACGAGGTGCGTTCCCAAGTCACGCGTCGCCGAGCGAAGCTGACCCAACATCAGTCAGGGGTTCCCTTGCTGACGGATGATCAGAACACGGCTCCGGCAACGGTTCCGGCCACCGGTCCGGTTCCCGCGTCGGCGCCGCTGCCGGGCCGGGGCCAGGGGCCGCAGCCCGGACCGATGAGCGGCCCCTACCCCGGGCCGGTGCCGCCCTCCCCGGCGGCCCCCAGGCCGATGCCGACCGCGCCGGTCCCCTCCGCCGGACCGACCGGTGAGCTGCGCCCGCAGGCGGTGAGCCATGCGCGCTAACCACCTGCCGCTGGCACCGATCACCCTGCCGCCGGTGCAGCAGCCCGAGCAGTCCGTACCGCAACAGCCGCAGCCGCAACAGCAGCAGCCGCAGCCCGGGGGGCGCCACGCCGGGACCGCCGCGCCGCCGCCGGGCTACGGCACCCCGCCCCCCGGCTACGGCACCCCGCCGTCGTCCCGGCTGCTGGCCGCGCCGTTGGCCCGGACCCAGCCGCAGTCCCGGCCGCCGCAGCCGCAGTCGCCGGTGGACTACGCCGCCGTCCGCCAGGTCCGCAAACTGGTCCAGGACGAGCTGCACGAGCAGTCGGCCGGGGACACCCCGGGCGACCAGGAGAGCCGCCGCCAGCGCGGCCGGGCCGTGATCGAGAGCGTGGTCGCCCGCTGGTCCGACGTCTACGCCCAGACCCACGGCCTGTCACCTACCCGGGAGATGGACCGGGCCCTCGCCGACGCGGTGTTCGACCTGATGTTCCGGGCCGGACGGCTCCAGCCCTACCTGGACGACGAACTCGTCGAGGACATCTACATCAACGGCTGCGACAACGTCTCCGTGCTCCGGGTCAACGAACCGCTGCGGCAGGTCCCGCCGATCGCCGACAGCGACGAGGAACTGGTGGAACTGCTCCAGGACCTGGCACGGCGGCACGGCGGCGGCGAGCGCTCGCTCTCCACCTCCAGCCCGAACCTGGCCATGCGACTGGACGGCGGGATGCGCGTCCAGGTGATGACCGGCGTCACCCCGAGGCCGTTCGTGACCATCCGCCGCCACCGGGTGGCCTCGGCCACCCTGGGCGACCTGGTCCGGCTCGGCAGCGTCGACTCCACCCTCGCCGCGTTCCTCTCGGCCTCGGTCAGGGCCCGCAAGCACATCCTGGTCACGGGGGTGCAGCGGGCCGGGAAGACCTCGCTGCTGCGGGCGCTGGCCGCCGAGATCCCGGCGGACGAGCGGGTGGCGACCATGGAGTCCGAGTACGAGCTCTGGCTGCACACCCTCGGCCACCTGCGGCAGGTGGTGCCGATCGAGGAGCGCCAGGGCAACGGCGAGCGGATCGACGGCCGTCCGTCGGGGGAGCTGACGCTGACCGAACTGATGCCCGCCGCGCTGCGGATGTCGCTGTCGCGGATCATCGTCGGCGAGGTCCGCTCCCGCGAGGTCATGCCGATGCTCCAGGCGATGACCAACGGTGTCGGCGGCATGGCCACCATGCACGCGCAGACCCCGTACATGGTGCCCGACCGCGTCGCCCAGCTGTGCGCCGAGTACGGGGCCAACATCAACGACGGCCTGGCCTACCGGCTGCTGGCCAACGGCGTGCACCTGATCGTGCACGTGTCGCTGGTCGACGAGACCCCGATCGGCGGCCGGGTGCACCGCTTCGTCTCGCACGTGCTGGAGCTCACCGGCATCGGCGAGAACGGCCGCCCGTCGGTGAACACCGTCTTCGGTCCGCACCAGAGCGGCGTCGAACCGCGCGCCGTCCCCAACACGCCCCCGGCCTGCCTGGACGACCTGCGCCGGGTCGGCTTCGACCCGGCGCTGCTGGACAACCCGTACGGCACCTGGGGCCGTCCGCTGGATCTGCGGGTCACCGGAAACGGGGCCCGGCGATGATCGACTACCTGCTGTCCGGTGTGGCCCTGGCCCTCGGCCTGGTCTGCCTGGTGCTCTTCTTCGTCGGCTCGCCCGACACCGCGCCCGGGGCGCCCAGCGCGACGGCGCTGCGCGCCCGCCGGTTCTGGTTCGGCACGATCGGGGTCCCGGCACCGGAGATGGTCCGCAAGCGCCGGATCCAACTGGTGCTCGCCGCCGTCGGCGGCCCGCTGGGGTGGCTGGCCACCGGCATCCCGCTGGCGGTGCTGATCGTACCCGCGCTGGTCTTCGTCATCCCCTGGTTCCTGGCGTCCACCAGCGCCCAGGACGGGCCGATCGTCCGGCTCGAAGCCCTGGCCGAGTGGACCCAGCGGCTCTCGGACCGGCTGGTCGCCGGCGGCGGCCTGGAGCAGGTGATCGGCACCAGCCGCAACACCGCGCCCGCCGCGCTGGAACACGAGATCACCGACCTGTCCGGCCGACTGCTGGCCCGCTGGCGGCTGGAGGACGCGCTGCGGGTGTTCGGCAACGAACTCGCCGACGCCACCGCGGACAAGGTCATCGCCGCGCTGGTGCTCCGCGCCAACGACCACGGCCCCGGCCTGGCCCAGGCCTTGGCCGACCTCGCCGCCTCGGTCCGTGAGGAGGTCCGCCAGCGCCGCGCCATCGAGGCGGACCGTGCCAAACACCGGGTCACCGTCCGCTGGCTGACCATGATGATCCTGGCGGTGGTCGTCGGCGGCGCGTTCGACACCTCCTACATCCGCCCCTACAAGACCCCGACCGGGGAGTTGGTGCTGGTCGTGATCGGCGCGGGGATGGTCGCGGTGGTGGCCTGGATGCAGTCCATGGCTGTCTCCCGCCCGGTGCCGCGCTTCCTCGAACCCGACCGGCGCAGCACGGTCAAGCTTCCGGAGCCGAGCACCACGCCGGTCCGCGAAACGGACGGTGAGTGATGACCGAACTGACCTGGCTGATCGTCGCCGGAGCCGTGGTCGGCCTCGGCTTGGCCCTGATGATCTCCCAACTCCGGCCCGCACCACCGGACCTGGGCACGGTGCTGGAGCGGATGCAAGCCCCCTCCGGTGTCGCCCGACCGGTCGCCGACGGTGGCTTCCTGGACCGCCTGGGCATGCCGCTGGTGGGCCTGCCCGGGGTACGCATCCCGCACCAGCAACTCGCGCTGACCGGACGCACCGCCAACAGGTTCATGGCGACCAAGGCGCTGTGCACCCTGATCGGCCTCGCCTTCCCGCCGTACGTCCAGCTGTTCGTGGTGCTGTTCGGCCTGCATCCGCCGCTGCTGCTTTCGGTCGGCGGCGCGCTGGCGCTGGCCGCGCTGCTGTGGTTCCTGCCCGACTGGACCCTGAAGGGCCAGGCCGAGGAGGCACGGACCGAGTACCTGCACGCCATCTCGGCCTACCTGGAGCTGGTGGCGATGGAGCGGGCCGCCGACCACGGCCCGGCCGAGTCGCTGCGCCGCGCCGCCACCGTCGGCCGCTCGCCGGTGTTCCGGCAGTTCGCGGCGGCGATGGAGAGCGCCGCGCTGGACCGGCAGCCGCCCTGGGTCGGCCTGACCGCCCTCGGTGAACGGCTCGGCCTGACCGCACTGACCGACCTGGCGGACATCATGCAGGTGTCCGGCACCGACGGCGCTTCCATCTACACCGCGCTGCGCGCCCGCGCCCACAATCTGCGCTCGGAACTGCTCTCGGCGGACCAGGCCAGGGCCACCGTCGAGTCCGAGCGCATGGTCATCCCGGGCACTGTCCTGGTGCTCCTGATGACCGTACTCATCGCCTACCCCGCCGTGACCGAGATGTTCGGTGGCGGCGGCATCTGACGAATGGAACCAACCCCGCACACGATGGAGGAGCAGAGGAATGAAGACCGTGAAGAACCAGCTGGACACGCTGGCGGACAGGTCGTTGGCACATCCAGAGGTGGTCATCGCAGCGAGCGCGTACTACAAGGTGACCGCGCGGGCTCGTGCGGCCCGCGAGGAAGGGGAGAAGGGGGCGGTCTCGATCGAGCAGGCGATCATCACCGTCGCGGTCATCGCCTTCGCGCTGCTCATCATGGCTGGGATCGCCACTGTGGTCCACAACCTGTCGGGGCAGATCAAGAACAACCCGGACCCGGTCGTCACCGTCAAGTGACGCATCGTCATCTGTCGCGTCCCCTCGCGGCCCTCGACCGGCTGCGGGGGGACGACGGCGGCACCACGTCCATCAGTTTCGCCCTGGTCTTCCCGGTCATCCTGGTGCTGGTCGTGCTGGTGGTGCAGGGCGCGCTGTGGTGGTGGGCGCGGACCGTGGCACTGACGGCCGCGCGGGACGGCGCGAGTGTGGCCCGCTCGTACCAGTCGGGCTACCACGACGGGGCGCACCGCGCCGACCAGATCCTGAGTGCGTACGGGGACGGCCTGACGGTCAGGCCGTCCAAGGAGGTGGCGGTGGCACCCAACGAGGTTCGGGTCACTGTCTTCGTCCGGGCGCAGTCGGTGTTGCCGTTGCTCGACGGACCGGAGATCACCATTGCCGTCACCAGCCCGAAGGAGGCATGGCTGCCGTGAAGCGAGGGCGAGTTGAGACCGAGCGCGGTTCGGTCGCGATCGAGGCGGCCATTCTCGTACCCGCCTTCATCGCGATCGTGGCGCTGGTCATCGCCTTCGGTCGGATCCAGACCGTGCAGGGCACGGTGACCGAGGCCACCAGGGACGCCGCCCGGGCGGCGTCGATGGCCCCACCGGCCGGCGCCGAAACCGCAGGAGTGCAGGCCGCACGGGCCACGCTCAGCGGCGCGGGGCTGAACTGCCCGGACCCGACGCTTCAGACGAACTTCGGTTCAGGAGTGGGCCGAGCGGGCACCGTCACTGCGACGATCAACTGCACGGTAGGGCTGACCACCATCCTGTGGGCGGGAGTTCCCGGCAGCGTGGAGATCAGCAGCAGCTTCACGGCCGTTGTCGACAGCTACCGCTCACAGCAATGACCAGAACAGGCACCACGTGTTCGCTACCGGAGGGAGCAGGGCGATGAGGCGGCTTCAGCACCGCGCCATGGCTGCGCTCCGTCGTCGCGTCACCGGCCACGACGGGCAGCGCGGCGCGCTGTCGTTGTTCGTGGCGATCACCGTCACCGGCATGGTCCTGGCGATCGCCCTCCTGGTCGACGCCAGCGGGCGTCTGAACGCCGGGGTCGAGGTGGACGAGTACGCCAACGAGGCTGCCCGTGCCGGGATCCAGCAGATCAACGCGGCGGACGCCGTCAACGGCAAGTCGATTCAGATCAACTGCAAAGCGGCCCAGGGGGCCGCCAGGAACTACCTGGCAACGCTGAAGATCTCCTCGATGACCTTGACCGGGAAGCCGGTCATCTCGTGCCTCGGGCCGAGGACTCTGGAAGTCTCCGTCACCGCCAGCTACTCGACCAAGATGCTCTCGATCATCGGTATCGACACCCTTGCGATCGGCGGCCACGGGGAAGCCACTCTCGTCACCGGCCAGCAGACGCCCGACCTGGAGCAGCAGCCATGACCAGAAACCGGGCCGCCGCGAGCCCACTCCCGCTCCCGCGCCCCAGATCGGGTCTGTTGACGACCCTGCTGCGGGCCACCCTCAGCCTGCTGTTGCTCGCCCTGCTGTTGCTCGCCCTGCCCGCCGGGCTGCTCTACGGCACGATGGTGCTCGCCGGGAACAACCCGTTGCCCGCGCACGAGAGCGTCTCCACCCTGCTCACCAGTCCGGACCAGGGGGGCCTGTTCGCCTGGGTGCTGGTGGCGGTCGGCTGGGTCGCCTGGGGTTGCTTCGCGGTCAGCGTGCTGGTGGAGATCCCGGCGCAACTGCGCGGCCGGATCCCCCGTCGCCTGCCCGCGCTGGGCTGGTCGCAGCGCACCGCCGCCGGGTTGATCGGCGCGATCTTCGCGCTGCTGCCGACCACCGGCGCGTTCGCCGCCACCACCGCTCCCGCGGTCGCGCCCACGGTGGCCAGCGCGCCGGCCCAGGTCGCCACGGCCTCGGTCGACCACCAGTCGGACAGCGCTACGGTCAGCGGGGTTGCCGACACCACCTACACGGTGCGGGCGACCCGCCCGGCGGAGTCGCTGTGGTCGATCGCCGAGTCGCAACTCGGCGGCGGTGAACGCTGGAAGGACATCGCCCGGCTCAACGAGGGCCGGGTCATGGACGCCCAGGGCCGGGTCTTCCACGCCGAGGGGACGATCCAACCCGGCTGGAAGCTCATCATGCCCTCCGATCACGCCCCTGCTCAGGCCCCGGCCGCCGCGCCGCACCCGGCCGCCGTGACCAGCGCCGCGATCACCGCCGCGCCGCAACAGGCCGCCGCGCCGCAACAGGCCGCCGCGCCGCAACCGGCCTCCGCGCCGCAACCGGCCATCGCCCCTCAGCCGACCGTCGCGCACGCCGCGATCACCGCCGCGCCCCAGGTCACCGTCCTGCCCGCAGCCGACATCGACGACGTGGCCGACGTCTCCGCCGCGCCCGCCGCCGCGCCCGGCGCCGCCCCCGGCGCGGTGGCGGCCCACAGCACCGACGTGGTCACCGTCCAGTCCGGGGACTCGCTCAGTGCGCTCGCCGAGGAGCACCACGTCCCCGGCGGCTGGCCCGCCCTCTACGCGGCCAACCGCACCGAGATCGGCCCCGACCCGGACCTGATCCACCCCGGCGAGCAGCTGGCGCTGCCCCCGGGCGTCGGCGGCGCGCCGGTCGCCACCGCCCCGACGCACCCCGGGTCGCCCCCGGCGCAGACCACCCCGCACCGGACCGCCCCGCCGAAGTCCGAGACGCCGCCCAAGACCAAGCCCACCGCCGCCCCGCGGTCCGGCGACAGCACGCCGACCGCCCACGCCACCGCCCCGGCCACCGAAGCCGCCGGAGCGCCGGTGACGCACCCCACCGACACCACCACCGTCCAGGCCCAGCCGTCGGGTTCGGCCACGCACCAGGACAGCGGCGACGACGACCTGATCCTGCTGCCCGCCATCGGCGTCGGCGGTCTGCTCGCCGCCGGTCTGCTCGGCGTGCTGCGCCGCAACCGGATCCTCCAGCAGCGCCGCCGCCCGCCGCGCCGCCGGATCCCCATGCCCACCATGGAGGAGCAGCAGTACGAGACGTACCTGCGGGCCATGGCCGACCCCTCCGGGCTCGACCTGCTCGACCGCACCATGCGGACCCTGGCGCTGACCTGCCTGACCCATGGCGGCCAACTGCCCGCGCTGGCGGCGGTGGCGCTGCGCCCGGGCGGCACCATCGACCTCTACCTGATCGAGCCCTCGTCCACCCCGGCCCCGGCGCCGTTCACCGCCTCGCCCAACGGACGCATGTGGCGCTGCCGCACCGCCGAGGCGGAACTGCTCTCCGCCGCCGAGGCCGCCGAGATCCCCGCGCCCTACCCGGCCCTGGTCACCCTCGGCCGCACCCCCGACAACGTGCAGGTGCTGGCGGATCTGGAGACGGTCCGCCACCTCCACCTGGACGGGACGCAGGAAGAGGTGGCCTCGGTCACCCGCGCCCTGGTCGCGGAACTCGCGGCCAGTCCGATAGCGGACCACCTGCGGCTGATCGTCCTCGGCAGCGCCGCCCCGCTGGTCGGCCGACTCGGCATCGACCGGGTCCGCACCCGGGACCAGCCGGAGGAAGCCCTGGCCGACCTGGTCGCCCACCGCAGCTCACTGGAACAGGCACTGGCGGAATGTCAGGTGTCGCATCCCAGGGACGCGCGGTCCCAGGGGGTGGCCACCGACACCTGGGTGTCGGTGCTGCTCTGCACCGACCAGGCCCTGAACCAGGACCAGTTGGACGAACTCGGCTGGGTGCTCGCCGGGCGCGAACACCGCTGCATCGCCGCGGTCACCCCGGCCGCGCCGGGTGCGGGCTGGCGCCTGGACGCCCGCCCCGGCCACTACCGCATCGCGGGCAACCTCCCGTTCGCGGTGGAACTCCAGCGGATGAGCGAGGCGGACTTCGCCTCCGCCCTGGGCGTCCTGGAGACCAGCCAACTGCCGCCGTCCGACCTGCCGCCCGAGTGGACCGGACACTTCCCCGACTCCACCCCGACCGCGCCGACCGAGCCCGCGGAACTCACCGAACTCACCGAACCCGCCGCGACCGCCGAGACCGCGGCGGAGACACCGGCCGCGGAGTCGGTCGAGGCCCCGGAGCGCTACCAGCTCGACCAGCGGGACGCTGAGGGCCCCGGCCTGCTGGAGGCCGACCTGCACGAGAACGACCCCTTCTACATCCCGGTCCTGGCCGCCAACGCCCAGGCAGCGGTGGGCGCGGACCCGACCTCGGTCACCGCCGTCCCGCTGATCGGCCCGGACGCCCCCGGTGCGCCCAGCCCGCTGTACTCCCCGCCGCCGGCGGTGCCGACCACCCCGGCCACACCGCCCGCGCCGGTCCGCCGGGTCGACCCACGGGTCATGCCGCTGACCGCCCTCACCCAGGGCTATGACATCAGCGCCCCGAGCCCCGCACAACGCGGCGGCGCCCCGTCGGCGGCGGGCCCCCGGGTACTGCTGCTCGGTCAGGTCCGGGTGATCGCCGTCAACGGCACCGCCGACCCCTCCCGGGTCAGCCAACTGACGGCACTGGCAGCTCTGCTGACGCTGCGTCCGGATCCGAACGCGCAGGACGTCGACGCGGTGCTGGCCCCAAGTCCCTTCTACGTCGCGCTTCCTGGCAGCAGCGCGGGCCAGGGATCGCTGCGCAGCCGGGCCTCCGCGTTCAGCAAGCTGCGGGACTGGCTCGGCCAGGCGCCCGACGGGACCCTCTGCCTGCCGCCCGCCGGTTGGCGCCTGCACCCGGCCGTCACCAGCGACTGGGCGGACTTCCAGCAGCTCTACCGGCAGGGCATGAACCAGCGCACCCCGGCCGCCGACGCGGCCCTGCGCCGCGCCCTGGACCTGGTCCGCGGCCGACCGTTCGACGCCGCGTACGGGCTCTACCCGTGGGCGGAGCCGTACCGGCAGGACATGATCTCGGCGATCATCGACGCCTCGCACGAACTCGCCAAGCGCCGCCTGGCGGGCGGCGACTACTCCGGTTGCGAGGCCGCCCTGCACAGCGGGCTCACCGCCGTCCCGGAGGCGGAGATCCTGCACCGGGGGCTGATGGTGCTGTACGCCACCACCGGCCAACGGGACCACCTGGCCGCCACCATCAACCAGCTCGCGCAGGTCAACGCCGCCCTCGGCTGCGACTTCTCCCCGGAGACGCTGGCCCTGATCGGCGATCTGACCGCCCACCCGACCCGCTGACCGCCACCGCACCACGAGCGAGAGGAGAGCCAGATGTCCACAGCCAGACACCGGCGTCCGCCGACCCCGGTGCTGACCCCGCAGCGGGCCGCGCTCGGAGCCCTGGCGGCGACCGGCGCGGGCGCGGCGCTGCCGCTGGCCGCCGCGGCCACCCCGGCCGCGGCGGCCGCGCCCGCCCACGCGGCCCACGCCGCCCCGGCGCACCCGGCCGCCGCGCACCCGGCCGGTGACCCCGCCGCCGGGGCCGTCCACGTGGTCCGGACCGGCGAGAACCTGACCGAGATCGCCGGGGCCCTCAGTGTGGGCGGCGGCTGGCCGTCGATCTACCAGCAGAACCGCGCGGTGATCGGCCCCGACCCGAACCTGATCCGGCCGGGCGAGCGGCTGCGCATCCCGATGACCCGCGCCACCACCACCCGGCCCGCGCCGACTCCGACCACCCCCGCTGCCCCGGTCGCGGTCGCCGCCTCCGCGCCCACCCGCACCTCCGCCCCGACCAGCGCGCCCGCGCGGACGACCGCCACCGCCACCCCGCTCGCCGCGCCCGCCCCACCCCGGACGTCCGCCCCCGCGCCGACCCCCACCCGCACCCCCACGCAGGCATCCGCCCCCACCCACGCCCCCGCACCCACCTACGCTGCCCCCGCGCCCGCCGCCCCCGCTCCCACCACCCCCGCCCCCGCGCCGACCACCCCCGCCCCCGCGCCGACCACCGCCGCCCCCGCGCCGACCTACGCCGCCCCCGCGCCCCCCGCGCCCGCGCCGACCTCCGCGCCCGGGCCCGTCGCCACCCCGCAGCCGACGACGCCTCCGGCACCCGCCGCGCCCACACCCCCGAGCGCCGCCGCCGCGATCTGGTACACCGCCCCCGACGGCACCCGCCAGTCCACCACCGTCCTGCCCAGCGCGGCCAACCCGCAGCGCGTCTTCTACTACGTCTCCACCCCGCCCGATCCGACCGGCCCGCTCCGGGTGGCCACCATCCCGGCGGGCGGCGGCAAGGACGGATACGGCGTCAGCTGGCAGCTCGCGCCGTCCGGCGAGACGTACCAGCCGGTGGTCGGCGTGTACTCGCAAGGTCCGTTCGGATTGTTCGGCCATGCCTCCTACGTCGTCGGACTGGCCCACGACCAACAGGTCTCACTCAACTGGACGAGTGCCGCGAACCTCACCTCACCCTGAAGGAGACCGCCCCATGGCAACCGGACAAGGGCGTCACCGCAGACCACCCGCGCCGACCAACGGCGGGGCCCTGGCCAAGGCCGCCGGGGTGACCGCCGTCGGCGCGGCGATACCCGTGCTGACCGCGGGCACCGCGCACGCCGCCGCGCCCAGCGTCTGGGAGAAGGTCGCCGCCTGCGAGTCCAGCGGCGACTGGTCAACGGCCACCGGGAACGGCTACTCCGGCGGTCTCCAGTTCTCCGCCTCCACCTGGAGCGCCTACGGTGGCGACCGGTACGCGCCCAGCGCGAACCTCGCCAGCGAGACCGAGCAGATCGCGATCGCGCAGCGGGTGCTACAGGCCCAGGGGCCGGGCGCCTGGCCGGTCTGCTCGGTCCGCGCGGGCCTCACCCGCGCCGACGGCGCCGGGACGACCCCGGCCCGCCCCGCGTCCGCCCCGAAGACCTCCGCCCCGAAGACCTCCGCGAAGAAGGCCACGGCCAAGAAGGCCCCCGCCAAGCCCGCCGCCGCGCAGAAGCGGAAGGCGACGGTCCACGCCCCGGCCAAGGCCGCCCGCCACACCGTGCGCGCGGGGGAGACGCTGTCCGGCGTCGCCCAGGAGCTGGGAGTCCCCGGTGGCTGGCAGCCGCTGTACGCGCAGAACCGATCCGTCATCGGCGCCGACCCGAACCTGATCCACCCGGGCGAACAGCTGAGCTGGACCGCGTCCGCCCCCGCGCCCGCGCCCGGCCTGCCGAAGTTCGGCCGCAGCATCATCCACCACCGGACCGGCGCCGTGGTCGCGCCGGTCGGTGGGCGGGTGACGGTCTCCGAGGCCTACGGCACCCCCGGCCCGTGGCTGGCCGGCCACCACACCGGTGTGGACCTGGCTGTCGCCGTCGGTACCCCGGTGCACGCGGTCGCGGCCGGGACGGTGGTCTTCGCGAGCTGGGGCGGTGACTACGGCAACCTGGTCAAGATCCGCCATGCCGACGGCGACTACACCCTCTACGCCCACCTGTCCCGGTTCGACGTCAGGGTCGGCCAGACCGTCGGCGCCGGGACCACCGTCGGGTGGTCCGGGGCGACCGGCAACGTCACCGGCCCGCACCTGCACTTCGAGGTGGACACGACCGAGCAGTACGGCTCCGACATCGACCCGGTCGGCTGGCTGAAGTCCCAGGGCGTGGCCCTGGCCTGACCCGGACCGCTCGGACCGCCCCCGGGTCAGGCCGTCGTGGTGCCGGAGTTCTCGTCCAGGATCCGCCGGGCGTCGGCCTCCACCTGGGTGGTCTCCGTCCGTACGTGGTACTTCTCCTCCAGCAGCTCCACCTGGGTCCAGGTCGCCACCGGCACGTGGGCGCCCACCGCGCGGCCGTCCCGGTCGTAGACCTGGGCCGTCAGCTCGCGGGCGGCGGCGTCCACCGCGGGGCGGACCCGGATGGTGTGGCCCTCGTATGCACTGTCCATGGGTCCAGCATCGGGTGAGGCCGCGCGGGCCGCATCCCGAG
This sequence comes from Streptacidiphilus sp. P02-A3a, assembly GCF_014084105.1. GTDB lineage: Bacteria > Actinomycetota > Actinomycetes > Streptomycetales > Streptomycetaceae > Streptacidiphilus. The sequence goes on from NZ_CP048289.1 coordinate 2,705,293, forward strand.
TTCCACCCGGCTCGTCGGCCGGACCAGCGGCAACTGACGTGGCATCGGTACGGTGTATCCCGCACCCGACCGGGGAAGGTGCTGGCCCAGGGACGGAATGCGGGTGGGGGAAGGAGCGCGGCACGCCGATGAACAGCAGGCGCTCCCGTACCGAACCGCCCGCGCCCGGTCCGGGTGAGCCGCCCGGTCCGGATGGGGGTGTTCCGGGGACGGCTGTTCCCGGGGCGGCGAGCGACGCGGCGGGCACGCGCGGGGGCCGCCGACCCGAGGCGGAGCTGGTCCGGGAGGGGCCGCCGCCGGGCGTCGGCCACCTGCTGCGGTACGAGACCCGGGTGCTGGGCCAGCCGCTCGCGGTGCTGGTCCATCCCGAGCGCGGCACCGCCACCACCGTGGTCGAGCTGACCCCGGAGTCCGGCGAGCTGCTGGCGGACGTCCCGCGCCAGGGCCCGCGGGACGCCGCGGGGCCGGCCGCCGCCGCGACGCTGCGGCTGCTGCTGGACCGGCTCTCCGGCGCGGGTTCGCCGTTCACCCGGTTGCAGATCCTGATCAGCAGCCGCCCGCCGGGCCGCACCAGCCGGGTCCACCTGGTCGCCGCCCTGCCGCTGACCCGTGCGGTGGTCGCCGCCGGACGGGCGGCGGGGGAGCGCGGGACCCGCGACCGGTCCGGCGACGGGCTGGCGCTGATCGCCGGGCGGGCCACCCTGGACCTGGGCCGCCAGCTCGCGGACTGCGGCCTGTCGATCCGGGGCTTCCTCGACAACGCCGCCCTGACCGGGCTGATCCGCTCCCGCTACGACCCCGGCCACGGCCAGTGGGCGGATGCCGGGGTCCCGCCCTGGCCGACCGAGGTGGACGCGACCCACCACCGGCGGCTGCGCACCACCAGCGCCGCCGGTGCCGGTGGCCGGGCGGTCAGCTGGTACCACGCCACGGCCTGGGTGAAGGCGTGGCCGTCGACCGCCGACGGCCTCGACCTCAGCGCGCCGCTGCGGCTGCCCCGGCTGCCGCTGCCGCGGACCTCGGCCCTGGTGCTGGCGCTCGCGCCGGACGAGGTGCCGACGGCGGCCGGGTACCTGTCCGTCAGCGCGCGGACCCCGGTCGAGCTGCAACAGTTCCGGGTGGACCTGAGGCGGCTGCTGCCCGCCGAGTCGCCGCTGCAACTGGAGTGGACCGACCGCGAGCACCACCTTGCCTTCGCGCACACCCTGCCGCTGGCCACCGGCCTGGCCACGGCGCCGCCGACGGTCCAGGACGGTCATTTCTGACCGGCAACACCGCTGTCAGGCAGCGGTGATGACGCCGCCTCAGCGAGTTCCCGGCGGACCACCGGGCGCATCGTGACGGTGTAGAGCACGGCCGCCAGCACCAGTCCGATCAGCCAGGAGATGTCGGCGCCGCCGAGGTGCCCGACCAGCGGCCCGGTGTAGAAGGTGGTGTTCATGAACGGGATCTCGGCCAGCACGGCGATGCCGTAGGCCGCCGCCGCGCGCGGGTTGAACCTGCCGTAGCGGCCGTCGGCGTCGAAGATGGCCGCGATGTCGTAGTGCTCCTTGCGTACCAGGTAGAAGTCGGCGAGGTTGATCGCCGTCCACGGGATCAGGAAGTACGCCAGGAAGAGGATGAAGTTCTCGAAGTTGCTGAGGAAGTTCGCACTCCCGGCCAGCGCGATGACCGTGCCGACGGCGGCAGAGCCGAGCACGAAGGCGATCCGGACCCCGCCGCGCACCTTCATCGGGAACAACGCGGTCAGCGTCGTGGTCACGCACATGAACATGCCGTAGAGGTTCAGCACGTTCACCGCGATGATGCCGAGCACGATGATCAGCGAGAACAGCCAGTGCGTACCGGACGGGCCGAGGCCGACCACGAAGGACACCGAGCCGTTGCCGAAGGGCGTGGCGGCGACGGAGACCGCGACGCAACCGAAGGCCATCATCCAGATGCTGCTGACGGCCGACCCGGCGTAGGTCCACCAGAAGGTGGCCCGGGTGCTGGTGTCGGCGGGCAGGTAGCGCGAGTAGTCGGCGACGTACGGCGCGTAGGTGATCTGCCAGGTCGCGCCGATCGCGGCGACCAGCAGGAAGGTACCGGCGTGCGGGTGCCCCGCGTGCCAGGACGAGCCGATGCTGTGCTGGGTGAACAGCCGGACGGTGAGGAACAGGAACCCGGCCCCGCTGAGCCAGCTGATCACCCGCTCCACCTGGTGGATCAGCTGGTACCCGAAGATCGCCAGCCCCGCGCAGACCGCCGAGACCAGGACCGTGGCCGGAGTGGTGCCGATGCCCCACCAGGCGGCGAGCGCGGATCCGCCGAGCACCGCGCTGGTCGCAAAGAAGCCCACATACATAACCACGATAAGAATGAGCGGGATGATTGCGCCGAAGAAGCCGAACTGGGCCCGGCTCTGGATCATCTGCGGGATGCCCAGCTTGGGGCCCTGGGCCGAGTGCAGGGCCATGAAGACCGCGCCGATCAGGTTGCCGACGACGATCGCCAGCAGCGCCCAGGGCAGCGACAGCCCCAGGATCACCCCGAGCGCGCCGGTGACCACCGTGGTGACCTGCATGTTCGCCGCGAACCAGACCGAGAACAGGCTCGACGGGCGGCCATGCCGTTCGTCCTCGGGTATCTGGTCGATGGAGCGGTGCTCCACGGACAGGGATGCCGGACTCTGCATGGGGCCACCTCGTTCTGTGCGTCATGCGCCTGTCCGAGGGAATCTCGCATACATGTAGTCGCCACGCAAGAGGCTGCATGGAGTCATTCAGATTCGTGTCCGATCTGCTCCCATCAGCCGGAATCCTTGTCGGATCCCGGTCAATGCCGCGTGGGGCGTTGCGTCCGGGGTCGGGCGGCGACAGTATCGAAGCCGGTGGTCCGGCGGTGGGAGCAGATGGGCAGCAACTGGCTGGCGGAGGTCGGCGCGGATCCGCGGGCGCGTGCGCGGGAGATCGGCCACGTCCATTCCGCATTCCTGATTGATCGTCAACTTCCCTGTGCGGTACCGGGGCTGCGTGAGGTGGTGGCCCGCTCCTGGGAGCGCTCGGTCGAGGCCGCGGTCGGCCAGGACGCCGAACCGCCGGTCACCCTCAGCGGCGGGGCGTTGGCCGAGTACCGTGCGGCGCACCCGCTGGCCCGGGTCATCGAGGTGCTGCGGCAGGTGGTCGGCACCGCCGCCGCGGACGGCGAGCACCTGATGGCGGTCGCCGACGCCGAGGGCCGCCTGCTCTGGGTCGAGGGCGACCGCGACGCCCGCGCCCGGGCCGCCAGGATCAACTTCGTCGAGGGCGCGCAGTGGGACGAGTCCCACGCCGGGACCAACGCCCCCGGTACCGCGCTGGCCCTCGACCACGAGGTGCAGATCTTCGCCACCGAGCACTTCCGGCACCAGGTGCAGCCGTGGACCTGCGCCGCCGCGCCCATCCACGACCCGGCCACCGGCGGCATCCTCGGCGTCGTCGACGTCACCGGCGGCGACATCGTCGCCAACCCGCACAGTCTGGCCCTGGTCCGGGCGGCGGCCAGGACCGCCGAGGGCGAACTGTGGCTGCCGCAGCCGCGCGGCCCGGCCGTCCTGCGCGCGCTCGGACGGCACGAGGGCCTGCTCCGGATTCAGACGTCGGATCAGGGAGTGCTCCAGGAAAGGGAGTTGCGTCTCAGTCGACGCCACACCGAAATCCTGGTGATGCTGATACTGCATCAGGACGGGCTCACCGGCGAGCAGTTGTCGGAGCAGCTGTACGAGAGCCCGGCCTGCCCGACCACGCTCCGGGCCGAGCTCTCCCGGCTGCGCCGGATCCTCGGCGACCTGATCGCCTCCCGCCCCTACCGGCTGACCCGGCCGGTGCGCGCCGACTTCCTGGACGTCGCCGACGCGCTGCGACGAGGGGACCTGCGCGCCGCCGTGGACGCCTACCCCGGTCCGCTGCTGCCGAGTTCGGAGGGGCCAGGGGTGAGCGCGCAGCGCCGCTGGCTGGACACCAGGCTCCGGGCGGCGGCGCTCGGCTGCGCCGATCCGGCCCCGGTCCGGGCCTGGGCCGAGCGCGGCGGTTTCGGCGACCTCCAGGTGTGGGAGCGGCTGGCGCTGATCGCCCCCCGGCAGTCGCCGGACCGGGCCGTCGCCGCCGCGCGGGTACGCCAGCTGCGCGCCGACTACGGCCTGCCGGACCAGCCGGGGTTCGCTGACGCAACGTACCTGCAACGTCACCCGAACTAGCCTGCGGGGTATCTCCTGACCGTCCAACGGAGGGCGGCAGTCGAGTCCCACGGAGGTCCCCACCATGGCCCGATACGCAGCACCGGGCGAGCCCGGCGCGAAGATGGCCTACCAGGCGCGCTACGACCACTGGATCGGTGGCGAGTACGTGGCGCCCGCCCAGGGCCGCTACTTCGAGAACCCGGCGCCGTCCACCGGCCAGATCTTCTGCGAGGTCGCCCGGGGCACCGCCGAGGACGTCGAGCGCGCGCTGGACGCCGCCCACGCCGTCGCCCCGGCGTGGGGACGCACCGCCGCCGCCGACCGCGCCAACATCCTGAACCGGATCGCCGACCGGATGGAGGCCAACCTGGAGGCCCTGGCGGTCGCCGAGAGCTGGGAGAACGGCAAGCCGGTCCGGGAGACCCTGGCCGCCGACATCCCGCTGGCGATCGACCACTTCCGCTACTTCGCCGGTGCGATCCGGGCCCAGGAGGGCTCGCTCGCGGAGATCGACGAGGACACCGTCGCCTACCACTTCCACGAACCGCTGGGCGTGGTCGCGCAGATCATCCCGTGGAACTTCCCGATCCTGATGGCCACCTGGAAGCTCGCGCCCGCCCTGGCCGCCGGGAACGCGGTGGTGCTGAAGCCCGCCGAGCAGACCCCGGCCTCGGTGCACTACTGGCTGAGCCTGGTCGCCGACCTGCTGCCGCCGGGCGTGCTCAACATCGTCAACGGCTTCGGCGTCGAGGCGGGCAAGCCGCTGGCGTCCAGCGCCCGGGTCGCCAAGGTCGCCTTCACCGGCGAGACCACCACCGGGCGGCTGATCATGCAGTACGCCAGTGAGAACATCAAGCCGGTCACCCTGGAGCTCGGCGGCAAGAGCCCCAACATCTTCTTCGACGACGTCAGCGCGGCCCGCGACGACTTCCTCGACAAGGCCCTTGAGGGCTTCACCATGTTCGCGCTGAACCAGGGCGAGGTCTGCACCTGCCCGTCCCGGGCGCTGATCCAGGAGGGGCACTACCGCGAGTTCCTGGAGGCGGCGGTCGAGCGCACCCGGCTGATCGTCCAGGGCGACCCGCTGGACACCACCACCATGATCGGCGCCCAGGCGTCCAACGACCAGCTGGAGAAGATCCTCTCCTACCTGGACATCGGCCAGCAGGAGGGCGCGAAGATCCTCACCGGCGGGGAGCGCGCGGAACTGCCCGGCGCGCTCGCGGGCGGCTACTACGTCCAGCCGACGATCTTCGAGGGCAACAACGCGATGCGGATCTTCCAGGAGGAGATCTTCGGCCCGGTCGTCTCGGTCGCCCCCTTCGCCGGTTACGACGACGCCATCCGGATCGCCAACGACACGCTGTACGGCCTCGGCGCCGGAGTGTGGACCCGCGACGCCGGCACCGCCTATCGCGCGGGCCGGGCGATCCAGGCCGGACGGGTGTGGACCAACTGCTACCACGCCTACCCGGCGCACGCGGCCTTCGGCGGCTACAAGGGCTCCGGCATCGGCCGGGAGAACCACAAGATGATGCTCGACCACTACCAGCAGACCAAGAACCTCCTGGTCAGCTACTCGCCCAAGAAGCTCGGCTTCTTCTAGACCGCCATGCCGGACACTGACGAGGTCTCCCGGGTCGCCGTCACCGAGGCCGCAGCCGAGGTGCTGCGCACCCTCTACGCGGCCAACGGCCCGCTGATGTTCCACCAGTCCGGCGGCTGCTGTGACGGCAGTTCGCCCATGTGCTACCTGGCCGGGGAGTTCCGCACCGGAGCCGCCGACGTACGGCTGGCCGCCCTGTCCGTCGCCGGGGTGCCCGAGCCGGTGACGTTCTGGATGTCCCGGGCCCAGTTCGCGCTCTGGCGGCACACCCACCTGACCGTGGACGTGGTGCCGGGGCGCGGCAGCGGCTTCTCGCTGGAGGCGCCGGAGGGCGTGCGCTTCCTGATCCGCTCCCGGCTGCTGACCGAGGCCGAGTCGGCCGTCCTCGACGCCGACCCGGCCGACCAGTAGCAGCAGCAGTACCCGCACCCGCTCCCGGGAGCGCCGCCGACCGGCGTAGGGTCGACGGCGGCGCCCCGGAGCGGGCGGGCACGGCGGAGAAGGGGGCGACGGTGATGGCACGGCCAGGGGCGGAACGCATCCGCAGGCGGGTCAACGCCACCGTGCACGGCGGCGCCCTCGACCTCGGCCGCTACGACCACCCGGCCGGCGACCCGGGCCTGTTCGGCCCCGGCAGCGTCGTCTGGCGGGTGCACGGCGACTTCCCCGGGATGTTCACCGGCGGCATCGCCGCGCTGCTGCTCCAGTCGCTGCACCCGCTGGCCATCGCCGGGGTCGACCAGCACTCCGACTTCCGCCGCGACCCGGTCGGGCGGCTCAACCGGACCGCCGGGTTCGTCTCGGTGACCAGCTTCGGCTCGACCGAGGCGGCGGAGGCGGCACTGGCCCGGGTCCGGCACATCCACGAGTACGTCCGGGGCACCGCCCCGGACGGCCGCGGCTACGCCGCCGGTGATCCGGCGCTGCTGCGCTGGGTCCACGTCGCCGAGACCGCCTGCTTCCTCACCGGACACCAGCGCTACAGCCGCACCCCGCTGACCCCGGGGGAGTGCGACGAGTACTTCCGCCGGGTGGCCGTCGTCGCCGAACGGCTGGGCGCCACCGGGATACCCGCCTCGACCGCCGAGGTGCGCGCGTACCTGCGGCTGGTCCGCCCGGAACTGGTCCGCTCCGAGGCCGCCGCGCAGGCGGTGGACTTCCTGCGGGGCTTCAGCGGCGCGGTCGGCGACGGTGCCGAGCGCGCGGTGATGCGGGCGCTGACCAACGGCGCCACCGACCTGCTGCCGGACTGGGCGGCCCGGATGCTGGACGTACGGCGCCCGGCCCCGCTGCGGATCCTGCTGGACCGCCCGGTGGTCCGGGGCCTCGGCGCGGTCTTCCGCTACGGCTGCGAGCCCTCCGCCGTCTTCCTGGCCGCCACCGCCCGGGCCCACGGTCGGCGCACCGGCGGATCGCCCGGCTGACGGACCGGTGTGGGCCGTCTGGCGCAGCGCTGGTCCTCCGACCCGTTCCCGGGGAGTGCGCAGCGCCCTGCCTCTGCTGTCCGCCGGGCCGCCGGGTCTACCATCCGTTGACTGAGTCGGCGTCAGAAACCGGCCCGCTCAGCGCTGCGCTCCGCCGTCCGCGCCCCCGGCCCGACCGCGAAAGGCACTGGTCCCCGATGAGCTCACCGCTCGACACACCCCCCGTCGTCACCACCACCGGCTCGGGCGCCGGGGAGAAAGGGCTGAAGGGCAACGCGCTCGGGCTCTTCTCCTCCATCGCCATCGGTCTGGCCTCCACCGCCCCCGCCTACAGCCTGGCCGCGACCCTCGGCCTGATCGTGGCCGGGGTCGGCCTCCAGGCGCCGATCATCACCATCCTGGCGTTCATCCCGATGCTGCTGATCGCCTACGCCTACAAGGAGCTCAACGAGGTCGACCCGGACTGCGGCACCACCTTCACCTGGGCCGCCCGCGCCTTCGGTCCGCGTACCGGCTGGATGGGCGGCTGGGGCATCATCGTCGCCGACGTGATCGTGATGGCGAACCTGGCGCAGATCGCCGGAGCCTACGGCTTCCAGCTGTTCGGCTTCCCGAACCTGTCCTCCAGCACCCTGTGGACCACCGTCGCCGGGGTCATCTGGATCATCGTGATGACCGCCATCTGCTACGTCGGCATCGAGGTCTCGGCGGCGCTGCAACGCTGGCTGCTCTGCGTCGAGGTGTTCATGCTCGCGGTCTTCTCGGTGGTCGCGCTGGTCAAGGTGTACTCCCGGCACGCCCCGGCCGGCTCGCTGCACATCGCCGGATCCTGGTTCAACCCCTTCGACGTGCACTCCTCCGGCGCCTTCACCTCGGGCATCCTGGCCGCCGTGTTCATCTACTGGGGCTGGGACACCGCCGTCTCGGTGAACGAGGAGACCGAGGACAAGGAGCGCACCCCGGGGCGCGCCGCCGTGATCTCCACCGTGCTGCTGCTGATCATCTACGCACTGGTGTCCACCTCGGCGCAGGCCTTCGCCGGGGTCGGCGCCAAGGGCATCGGCCTGGCCAACCCCGCCAACTCCGGCGACGTGCTCTCCGGCCTGGGCAACGCCGTCTTCGGCAGCCACGGCCTGGGCTGGTTCCTGGCCAAGCTGCTGATCTTCATGGTGCTGACCTCCTCGGCGGCGTCCACCCAGACCACCATCCTGCCCACCGCCCGCACCAGCTTCTCGATGGCCATGCACAAGGCCATCCCGGCCAAGTTCGGCGAGGTGCACCGCCGCTTCCTCACCCCGACCTGGTCCACCGTGGGCATGGGCCTGGTCTCGATCGCCTTCTACGTGATGCTGGTGAAGATCAGCACCAACGTGCTCTCGGACTCCATCTCCTCGGTCGGCCTCGGCATCGCCTTCTACTACGGCCTGACCGGCTTCTCCTGCTTCTGGTACTTCCGCAAGGTGCTGACCCGCAGCGCCCGGGACTTCTGGGTGAAGGGCTTCATGCCGCTGGTGGGCGGCCTGATGCTGCTCTACTTCTTCTGCTACGCGGCCTTCGACGTCTACGCCGACCCCAGCTACGGCTTCACCTCGATCAACCTGCCGATCGTCGGCGACACCGGCGGCGTCACCGTGATCGGCATCGGCTCGCTGCTGCTGGGCGTGGTGCTGATGCTCATCCAGTGGGCGGTCCAGGGCTCCTGGTTCCGCGACCCGGACGTCCCGGTCAGCGCCGCCGAGCGCTGACCGGGACCCCCGGTCCGAGGGGGCCGACGGTCAGTCGCGGACGTCCCAGGCCGCGCCGAGCGCCAGCAGCCGCTCGCGGTACTCGACGACCTCGGTCCACTCCCGCGGCCAGGCGTCCGCGCCCAGATGCGCCCCGGCGAAGGCCCCGGCCAGGGCGGCGATCGAGTCCGAGTCACCGGAGGAGCAGGCGCCCCGGCGGACCACGGCCCGCGGGTCGTCCGGGAACAGCAGGAAGCACAGCAGCCCGGTGGCCAGCGCCTCCTCGGCGATCCAGCCCTCTCCGGTGGCCAGGCAGGGGTCGGCCTCCGGATCGGGGGAGGCCAGCGCCGCCTCCAGCCGGTCCAGTACGGCCAGGCACTCGTCCCAGCCCCGGCTGATGAACAGCCCGGGCGTCGGATCCTGCGCGCGCAGCGCCAGGTCGCCCAGCCAGTCCCCGAGGTAGCGCTCCCGGTTCTCCCGGGCGTGCGCCCGCAGCAGCGGCAGCAGCTCGCCGGGCGCGGCGCCCCCGGCGAGCAGCCACACCGCCTGCGCCGTCAGCTCGCTGGCGGCCAGTGCGGTGGGGTGGCCGTGGGTCAGCGCGGACTGCAACTGGGCGGCGCCGGAGCGCTGCTCCTGGGTCAGCCCGGGGACCAGCCCGAGCGGCGCGACCCGCATGTTCGCCCCGCAGCCCTTGGAATGGATCACGCTGGCGTCCTGCCAGACGCCGCCCCGGCTGAGCGCCTCGCAGGCCCGCAGGCAGGTCATCCCGGGCGCCCGGTTGTTCTCCGGCGAGCGCCACCACTCCAGGTACGCCGCGCGCACCGGCGGTTCCATCCGCTGGGCCGTCAGCGGTCCCGTGGCCAGCGCCGCGACCAGGCCCTCGCCGAGGGCCAGCGTCATCTGGGTGTCGTCGGTGACGTACGCCGTCCCGGACGCCAGCGGCAGCGGCATCCGCTGCCAGGGGCCGCACTTCGCGATGATCTCCGGCACGCTGTTGAACTCGGTGGGAAAGCCCATGGCATCCCCGAACGCCAGTCCCAGAAGTGCCCCCGTTGCCGCTCGCTTCACAGCGATTCCCCCTCGCCCTCTGGAAGTTAGCTCTTATCAGGAGCTAAAATTACTGTATGTCCGAGGCTGAGGTGCCCGAGGATTTCGGTGAACTGCTGGTCGGCATCCACCGGGTGGTCCGCCGCAGGCTGCGGCAGGACCTGGCCGGGCCCAGACTGCGCGGCGCGCAGGTGGAGCTGCTGCGGCTGGTCGGCGCGCGGCCCGGCATCGGCGTCTCCGCCGCCGCCAGGGAACTCCACCTCGCCGGGAACTCCGTCTCCACGCTGGTCAACCAGCTGGTGGCGGCCGGGCTGCTGGAACGCCGGACCGACCCCGGGGACCGCCGGGCGGTCCGGCTCACCATCACCGCCGAGGCGGCCGACCGCCTGGTCGACTGGGACGCCCGCCGCAGCGCACTGGTGCGGCGGCAGGTCGCCGGACTGACCGAGCACGACCGGACGGCGCTCGCCGAGGCCGTCCCCGCGCTGCGCAGGCTCGCCGCGAGCCTGCACGAGGAGTTGGAGGGGGAATGAGCACAGATCCCGACCGGTCCGCCGAGGCGCAGGCCGCGGCCGTGCGCTGTACCGGCCTGCGGTACGCCTTCGGCGACACCAGGGCCGTCGACGACCTCGACCTGACCGTCCGCACCGGGGAGACCTTCGGGCTGCTCGGCCCGAACGGCGCGGGCAAGACCACCGCGATCCGGGCGATCACCACGCTGCTGCCGGTCCCCTCCGGCATGATCCAGGTCTTCGGCACCGACGTGACCAAGGACCGGATGGCCGTCCGGCGGCTGCTCGGCTACGTGCCGCAGCAGCTCTCGGCCGACGCCGGACTCACCGGCCGGGAGAACGTCTCGCTGTTCGCCCGGGTGTACGACGTCCCCCGCCGCGAGCGGGAGGCCCGAGTCGACGAGGCGCTGGCGGCGGTCGCCCTCAGCGGCGACGCGCACCGGCTCGCCGGGACCTTCTCCGGCGGCATGGTCCGCCGCCTGGAACTGGCCCAGGCCCTGGTCAGCGCACCCCGGCTGCTGATCCTGGACGAGCCCACGATCGGCCTCGACCCGATCGCCCGCACCAGCGTCTGGGACCGGATCACCGAGATCAAGAACGCCACCGGGATGACCGTCCTGGTCACCACCCACTACATGGACGAGGCCGAGCAGTACTGCGACCGCGTCGCCCTGATGCACAAGGGCCGGATCCGCGCGCTCGGCACCCCCGACCAGCTCAAGGCCGACCTGCCGGGCGAGTTCACCGCGCCCACCCTGGAGGACGTCTTCCGCTACCACGCGGGCAGCGGCCTCCAGGGCGCCGACAACCAGTCCGATGGAGAGGATTTCCGCGATGTCCGCCGTACCCGCAACACCGCGAACCGCGTCCGCTGAGACTGCTGTCGGAGCCACCGCCGGTCCCGCGCTCAGCCTGCTGCTGACCGCACCCCGGCCCAGGACCGGCTGGCGGGTGGTCCCGGCCCGGGTCGGCGCGATGTGCATCGTGGAGCTCCAGAAGCTGCGCCACGACCGGACCGAGCTCTACACCCGCGCCATCCAGCCCGCCCTGTGGCTGCTGATCTACGGCGAGACCTTCACCCGGCTGCACGCGATACCCACCGGCGGCATCCCCTACCTGGACTTCCTCGCGCCGGGCATCATCGCGCAGTCGGCGATGTTCATCGCCATCTTCTACGGCATCATGATCATCTGGGAGCGGGACGCCGGGGTCCTCACCAAGCTGCTGGTCACGCCGACCCCGCGGGCCGCGCTGGTCACCGGCAAGGCCTTCGCCGCCGGGGTGAAGGCGACCATCCAGGCGGTGGTGGTGGTCGTCATCGCCGCGCTGCTCGGCGTCGGCCTGACCTGGAACCCGCTGAAGCTGATCGCGGTGGCGCTGGTGGTGATCCTCGGCGGCGCCTTCTTCTCCTGCCTGTCGATGACCATCGCCGGGATCGTGCTCACCCGCGACCGGCTCATGGGCATCGGCCAGGCGATCACGATGCCGTTGTTCTTCAGCTCCAGCGCGCTCTACCCGGTCAGCGTGATGCCCGGCTGGCTGCAGGCGATCAGCAAGTGCAACCCGCTCAGCTACCAGGTGGACGCGCTGCGCGGACTGCTGCTCGGTGTCCCCTCGCACCTGCTGACGGACTTCACGGTGCTGGTCGTCGCCGCGCTGCTGGGCATCCTGGCGGCCTCCTCACTGCTCGGCCGCCTCGCCAAGTAATGACAGCGGCCCGTCGGCCGCTCAGCGCTCGGCGAGCCGGGGGAGCACCGCCTCGCCGAACAGCCGCAGGCTCTCCCAGCCCGCCGCCACCGGCAGCCCTCCGCACAGCGGATGCAGCACCAGCGCGCCCGACGGACCCTCGGCGCGGGCGATCTCCAGGCACTCCTCGGGGGTGAGGCAGCTGTAGATCCCCTCCGCCCGCAGCTCGGCCGGGGTCCGCGCGGACGACCTCACCACCGAGGAGACGCCCGCCGCCTGCCAGCCCGCATAGGTCCTGGCCTCGTGCAGGAAGTGCCTGCCGTACTCGGCCCAGGCCCGGTCCGGGTCCTCGGTGCAGTGCACCACCCGGGTCCGCTCCGGCGGCAGCAGCGCGAAGCCGTGCCGCAGCCCCGCCTCGGCGGCCAGCCGGTCGTAGTAGGCGGCGACCTCCGGCAGGTGCGCGGCCAGGAACAGCGGCAGGCCCAGCCGTACCGCGCGCCGCGCGGCCACCCGCGAGGAACCGCCGACCAGCAGCCCCGGATGCGGCCGGGTGAGCGGCGGCGGGGTGATCCGCACCGTCCGGCCCCGGTACGCGAAGGGCTCCCCGCGCCACGCCGCCAGCAGCGTGGCCAGCGCCTCGTCCTGGGCCGCGCCGCGCGCCGCCCAGTCCCGGCCGAGCAGGGCGTACTCCTCGGGCCGGTAGCCGATCCCGGCGACCACGGTGAGCCGCCCGCCGCCCAGATGGTCCAGCACCGCCAGATCCTCGGCCAGCCGCAGCGGGTCGTAGAGCGGGGTGATGATCGCGCACAGCATCACCCGCACCCGCCGGGTGGCGCCGAACACCGCCCCGGCGGTGACCAGCGGCGACGGGCTCCAGCCGTCGTCGGCGCCGTGGTGCTCCTCCAGGCTGACCAGATCGAACCCCCTGGCGTCCGCGTACCCGGCCATCTCCACGGTGGCCCGGTAGCGGGCGGCCACCTCGCTCCGGTCCAAGCCGGGGACCACCTGGTTGAAGCGCAGTGTGGTCACGGTCACGGGTGTCCACCTCCAAAACTGACGGGTCGTCATATTCCGTCAGGGGTACCACGCTCGGCATCGGACCGGAAGTGGCGTGCGGGGCCGGCCGCCGCCCGCCGAGGGCGGCTCGGCCCGGCGGGCGGGGTCGGCACGTCGTGATCCACTGCCGGATCGGGCAGAGTGGGGGCAGCGGACGGCCGGGCCATCCTGGCGGCCCGACCGTCCGCGCACCCGCACCGCCGTCCGGCCACCCGTGCCGGACGCCCGTCGGCGCCACGCCACCCGGGGCGCCGACGACACAACTCGGCGCCCCGCGCCGAGCCGGACACGTCGAGGGAGAACAGCAGACATGGCCCAGCGAGTACGCGGTGTGATCGCGCCCGGCAAGGGCGAGCCGGTTCGGATCGAGACGATCCTGGTGCCCGACCCCGGTCCCGGTGAAGCCGTGGTCAAGGTCCAGGCCTGCGGCGTCTGCCACACCGACCTGCACTACCGCGAGGGCGGCATCAACGACGAGTTCCCGTTCCTGCTCGGCCACGAGGCCGCCGGGATCGTCGAGTCCGTGGGCGAGGGCGTCACCGAGGTCGCGCCCGGCGACTTCGTCATCCTGAACTGGCGTGCCGTCTGCGGCCAGTGCCGGGCCTGTCGGCGCGGACGGCCGCAGTACTGCTTCGCCACCCACAACGCCAAGCAGCGGATGACCCTGGAGGACGGCACCGAACTGTCGCCCGCCCTGGGCATCGGTGCCTTCGCCGACAAGACCCTGGTCGCCGCCGGACAGTGCACCAAGGTCGATCCCACCGCCTCCCCGGCCGCCGCCGGACTGCTCGGCTGCGGGGTGATGGCCGGGCTCGGCGCCGCCGTCAACACCGGCAACGTCGGCCGCGGCGACACCGTGGCCGTCATCGGCTGCGGCGGCGTCGGCAACGCCGCCATCATGGGCTCCCGGCTCGCGGGCGCGTCCCGGATCATCGCCGTCGACGTCGACGACCGGAAGCTCACCACCGCGCTCCGCCTGGGCGCCACCCACACGGTCAACTCCCGCACCGATGACCCGGTCGAGGCGGTCCGCGCGCTCACCGGCGGCAACGGCGCGGACGTGGTGATCGAGGCCGTCGGCCGCCCGGAGACCTACAAGCAGGCGTTCTACGCCCGCGACCTGGCCGGTACCGTCGTCCTGGTCGGCGTGCCCACCCCGGAGATGACCCTGGAACTGCCGCTGCTCGACGTCTTCGGCCGCGGCGGCGCGCTCAAGTCCTCCTGGTACGGCGACTGCCTGCCCTCGCGGGACTTCCCCACCCTGATCGACCTCTACCTCCAGGGCCGACTCGACCTGGACGCCTTCGTCTCGGAGACCATCCCGCTTGACGGGGTCGAGGCCGCCTTCGCCCGGATGAGCCGGGGCGAGGTCCTGCGTTCGGTGGTGCTGCTCTGATGGCCGCCGCCGACGCCCGCATCGAACAGCTGACCACCTCCGGTACCTTCGACCTCGACGGCGGCAGCTGGGAGGTCGACAACAACGTCTGGATCGTCGGCGACGACACCGAGGCCGTGGTCATCGACGCCGCCCACGACGCCGAGGCCATCGCCGCAGCCGTCGGCACCCGGCGGCTGCTCGCCATCGTCTCCACCCATGCCCACAACGACCACGTCGACGCGGCCCCGGCGCTCGCCGAGCGCACCGGCGCCCCGGTGCTGCTGCACCCCGACGACCTGCCGCTGTGGCAGCAGACCCACCCGGACCGGGCCCCGGACGCGCCCCTCGCCGACGGCCAGCGGATCGACGTCGCGGGCATCTCGCTCACCGTGCTGCACACCCCGGGACACAGCCCGGGCGCGGTCTGCCTGTACGCGCCGGAGCTGAACGCGCTGTTCTCCGGCGACACCCTGTTCCACGGCGGACCGGGGGCCACCGGCCGGTCCTACTCGCACTTCCCGACGATCATCGACTCGATCCGCGACCGACTGCTCACCCTCCCGGCCGGGACCGTCGTCCACACCGGTCACGGCGACACCACCACCATCGGCGCGGAGGCCCCGGACCTGGCGGACTGGATCGCCCGCGGCCACTGACCCGCTCCTCGGTGGGGCCCGCCGCCGCCCCTCGCTCGCCCGGTCGCTCGCCCCGTCGCTCGCCCGGTCCTGCGGACAGCCGGTCATCCGGCGCGCGGGGCGGGGCGGGCGGCACGGGCGGTCAGGGCAGCTGCTTCTCCACGGCCAGACGGCCCTCCTCGGCCAGCTTCCGGCGCGCCCACTCCAGGTTCGCCGGGGTCAGGTCCCGTCCGCTGGCCTGCACCAGGTCCTCGGCCGAGACCTCACCCTCGGCGCCGGTGTGCAGCTTCCGGTCCGGGGTGACCTCGTCCGGCGTGGGCAGGCGCACCGCGTCGGTCTCCGCGCCGCCGTACCGGCGCTGGAACTTCGCGATCTCGCCCTCCGGGTCCACCGCCCTGGCCTTGCCGGTGTGGAACGGGTGGCTCTCCGCCGAGATCTCCACGTCGACCACCGGGTAGACCTGCCCGTCGTCCCACTCGATGGTCCGGTCGCTGGCGGCGGTGGACCGGGTCAGGAAGGCGTAGCCGGCCGAACGGTCCCGGAAGACCACCGGGCGGTAGTCGGGGTGCTTGTCCTTCGTCATCAGCTGCTCCTCGGTGTCCGGGCGTCGATGGTCGGCAGGGCGCGCCTGTCGGGACTGCTCCAGCATTCACCGCTTCGGCGCAGCGCGCGACCCCGCCGGTACCGGCCGGGTGACCGGCCCGGCGGTCGAGGGGCCGGTTCAGGGGCCGGTTCAGGCGGCGGGCGGCTCCTCCAACTGCCGCAGCACCTCCTCGGACACCGACGCCAGCGCCGCCACCTGCTCCGGGGTGAGCGCGTCGAAGACCAGTCGGCGCACCGTGGCCACATGCGTGGGCGCCGCCGCCTCGATCGCCTCCCGGCCCTGCGGGGTGATCACCACGAAGGACCCGCGCCGGTCGTTGGGGCAGTCCTCGCGGTCGATCAGGCCGCGGCCGACCATCCGGCCGAGGTGGTGCGACAGCCGGCTCTTCTCCCAGCGCAGCGCCTTCGCCAGTTCCAGCACCCGCAACCTGCCGTCGGCTATGTCCGTCAGCTGCACCAGCACGTCGAAGTCGGCCAGCGAGAGGTCCGAGTCGGTCTGGAGCTGGCGGCCGAGCCGGGCCATGAGCTGGGTGTGCATCCGCAGGAAGCTCCGCCAGGCGTGCCCTTGCGTGTCATCGAGCCAGGTGGTGGTGTCGGAACTGTTCATGACGTCAGTCTAGCCACATTGGTTGACGTGTCACCGAACACCGCTACGATGTAGATGAAACTTCAACAACCACTCGCCAGAGGAGCTCGGTATGACCACCGCCATCACCCCCGACCTGTCCGGCAGCTACACCATCGACCCGGCCCACAGCCGCCTCGGCTTCGTCGCCCGCCACGCGATGGTGACCAAGGTCCGCGGCTCCTTCAACGACGTGTCCGGCACCGTCACCATCGACGCGGACGACCCCTCGAAGTCCTCGGCGAACGTCACCATCCAGGTGGTCAGCATCGACACCGGCAACGCCGACCGCGACGGCCACCTGCGCACCAACGACTTCCTGGCCGTGGAGCAGCACCCGGAGATCACCTTCGTGTCCACCTCGGCCAAGCTGAACGGCGCCGACAACGTCACCCTGGCCGGCGACCTGACCATCAAGGGCGTCACCAAGTCGGTCACCCTGGAGTTCGACTACCAGGGCGCGGCCACCGACCCGTTCGGCAACAAGCGGCTGGGCTTCGAGGGCACGCACACCATCAGCCGCCAGGACTACGGCATCACCTGGAACGCCCCGCTGGAGACCGGCGGCGTACTGGTCGGCGACAAGGTCGTCCTTGAGTTCGACCTCTCCCTGGTCAAGAGCGCCTGAGCGGTCACGAGGGGCTGAGCGGTCACGATGGGCTGAGCGGTCATGTCGGGCCGAGCGGTCACGTCGGGCCGAGCGGTCAGCAGACCCGTTCGGGCTAGCCGCGCGGCCGGGTTCTCGTTCCCGCCCTCCCGGGCCCGACCGAGCGCCCGGGGCGCCGCCGCGACCCGCCCCGGCGCTGGCAGACTGTGCCGGTGCAGACTCAGCCCACTCCCTTCCGGCCGAACGCCGAGCAACTGGCCCGAGCCCACGGCACGACCATTCCGGACGTGACCGGCCCCGGGCTCCGGGTGCTCTTCTGCGGGATCAACCCCGGCCTGTGGTCAGGGGCCACCGGCCACCACTTCGCCCGCCCCGGCAACCGCTTCTGGCCCGCGCTGTACCGCGCGGGCTTCACTCCCCGCCAGTTCCGCCCCGACGAACAGGGCGAACTGCTGGCCCTCGGACTGGGGATCACCAATGTCGTCGCCCGGGCGACGGCCAAGGCCGATGAACTTACCGCCGACGAATACCGCACCGGCGGCCTGGAGCTGGCCGAACGGGTCACCAGGCTGCGGCCCCGGGCCCTGGCCGTGCTGGGCATCGGTGCCTACCGCACCGCCTTCGGCCACCGGCACGCCGCCGTCGGTCGGCAGCCGGACGACCTGGGCGACACCCAGGTCTGGGTCCTGCCCAACCCCAGCGGCCTGAACGCCCAGTGGACTACATCACGTTTGGCGGAGGTGTTCCGCCAGCTGCGGGAGGCCACGAGCCAAATTTGATCTTGCTAGAGGGCCGTTCCCACAGCTCAGGGGGATAGCCGGGCACCGGGTCACCCCCTTCGGGGTCATGGCGAGCGACGTGGTCGCGCCGACGCCCGTGGTTGCGAATTGATCTTGCTAGGCAGTCTGCCGGGGCTGGTCCTGGGGTGTCCCGAGTCGGTTCGTCGGACCGAAGATGATCATGGCCGGTTCGGATCGCTTCTGGGTGGTCCGGGGGGACGTGCCCTTGACCCGTGGGAACAACCGCATGCACGATGCGGAGCGAGAATCTTTCTCGAACCTTCAAAAAGGGAGTGCCCATGCGCGCACGATTCCTTGGCAAGGACCCGGAGTCCCAGGAAGGCAACTCGCCTACCCTGTTCGCCACCGACCGCACCGACCGCAAGACCTACCTCGCTCAGGGGTGGAAGGTGGTTGACCCCGAGGCGCTGGCGGACGTCGGCGAGGTGCCGGACCACGAGACGCTGATCGAGATCCCGGAGGAAGTCCTCAAGATGTACGCCCTCCGCTACTTGGAGCAGGAGGGAGAACACTGAGCCTCATCGTCGGAGCTGAGTTCGGTCAGCTCTTTCGCACCTTCGAGCACACGGCATTTCGGCTGGAAACGCGGGACCAATACAAGTCCGCCAACGAGTCCGAAGCCCTTCGTCAGTTCGTTGCGGGCGAGCCCGTTGAACTGGGCTGGTTTCAGAACTGGCTGGGCATGATCCGTGATGCGTCGGACAAGGGACGTCGTTTTTCCCGCGTGCGTGTGGTGAGTCTGCCGCTCACCGACTACAGCCGCTTCGGTGTGTACTGTTCCCAGCACACCAACGCGGCGGGCGAAGACATCCGTTACCTGCCCCGTGGTGAAGTGGCCGAGCTTCCAGATTACGACTACTGGTTGTTCGACTCGCGCAAGCTGGTGCGGATGCACTTCGATGACGACGAGAACTTCTTGGGCGGTGAAATCATCGAGGACCCCGCCGTGATCGTGCAGCACAACTACTGGCGTGATGCCGCTTGGCACTACGCTGTACGACGGGATGACTTTGCCACCGATTAGATCCACCGACGTCGCGAGCGTGCGTGAGGCACGTGTCGCACTCGGCCAACGACTCCGTGAGCTACGCCAGCAGGCGAACCTGACTGGACGGCAGCTGGCGGAGTCGTTGGCATGGCCAGCCTCCAAGATCTCCAAGTTGGAGAACGGCCACCAAACACCAACCGACGACGACATCCGAGGTTGGACCCGGGAGACTGGCAGTGAGGCGCAGGCTGATGCACTCCTGGCGTCGCTGCACACGCTTGAAAGCCAACACTCCGAGTGGCAACGGCAGATCAAGACCGGTCTCAAGAAGCATCAGCAAGACCTCATTGGGCTTGACGCGAAGACCCGTTACTACCGTGCTTTCGAGGCCACCTTTATCCCTGGCCTTCTTCAGACCGCAGACTACGCCCGAGCACGCTTTGCCCAGAGCATCACCGTGTTCAAGGTGCGCAACGACATCAACGAGGCAGTTGCAGAGCGCGTTCGCCGTCAGGAAGTCTTGTACCGCAGCGACAGACGATTCCATTTCATTCTTACGGAAGCTGCGCTGCGCTATAGGCTCTGTGCCCCAGACGTGATGCTCGGTCAGCTTGATCGGCTGATCTCATTCGCCGCGCTGCCGAACGTGAAGCTGGGCATCATCGGGTTCGAGACGGCATACGTGGTTGCGCCCGCTCATGGCTTCTGGCTTCTGGACAACGACCTCGTGATGGTGGAGACCTTCTCTGCTGAGCTGAACCTTGCCCAGCCGCAAGAGGTCGAGCTGTACGGCAGCGTCTTTGACCAGCTCGCCGCCGTCGCCAGCTATGGCCGGGCGGCTCGAACGATCATTACCCGGGTGATCGATGATCTCGCGCCGGAGGATGGCTCCTGATTTCGGCGGCCTGGTATCGATCGTGGAGTCGCTAGAAATACCGAGAAACTTTCTATTCGAATACGTCCGTTAGCCCTACTCTCCTTTTCAGGACGCGAACCGCGTCCGCTTCCCCCTGGGATCTTGGGAGAACTAGGTGGCCACGTTCGTACCGCTGCTCACCAGTGAGCAGATCGCCCGCTTACCCGCACGTGCCCGTGAAGTGGTCGAGTACCGCAAGAGCGGACTCAGCCTGAACCACATCCAGGGGTGCCCCCTGGACTGCGCGTACTGCATCCGACACACCTACGGTTTGTGGGACCAGCGCCAACCGCGTGCCCTCATGACCGACGCTCAGGTCGTGGCTGAGCTGGTGAATCACCGCTACTTCCAGCCGGACGTGACCCCGGTGCAGTTGTTCAACCGGGCCACCGGTCCGTTCCTGCCCGCCGTCCGTCCCCACACCTTCGCGGTGCTGGAGGACCTGGACGCACGGGGCCTCCACAACCACGTGCTGGTGATCACCCGCCACCAGATGAAGACCGAAGACGCGGTGCGCCTCAACGGCCTGCGCAACCTCAAGGTCACGCTGCTGTTCACCTATTCGGGCATCGACAACAAAAAGATCGAGCCCTACCCGTCCGAGGTGGCAGCGCAGTCCCTCAAGATCATGAGTGCAGCTGTGGGTCGTCGTTACCGCACGGTTCTGTACTGGCGGCCGTTGGTGCCTGGTCTCAACGACTCACCAGAACACCTCGATCGAGCATACGAGTTGAGTCAGCGTGCCGACGCGACGGTGTTCACCGGCCTGTTCTACCGGAACGAGATCGCGGACTACTACCGGGCGAACAACCTGCCTGAGCCGTACGACGAGACCGCGCGCCGCAAGATCGTTCCGGAGACATTGGAAAGGCGCGTCCTTTCAACCTTCGCCGGCAGCGACTCGTTGTTCCGCAAGACCTCCTGCGCAGTGTCGTACGCACATGGTGAGCCGGACTACAACGGGCACTACGGCGTCCGTGAACTCTGCGACATCTGCCCGTTGAGTCAGTTGGATCTCTGCCTGGCGGCACACCGCATCCCGACCCCGGACCGGATTCACGAGGTTGCCAGCACCTTGTCTGACGCAAGCGGCCTGGTGGTCGTTGACATCACTGAGGGTGCCGCCGTGGTCTCCGGACTCAGCGAGGAACAGCCGCGCTACTACCTGCAACACGCGCTCGGGTTCCAGGTCCACGATGTTCGGCACCCCCACCACGACCGGCGACACGGTCGAGCCGAAATCGGATGGAAGGCAGAGACGACGTGACTGACTGGACGAGCCTCAACTACGTGGTGGTCGATGTTGAGGGCAACGGCTACCAACCGCCGGACCTGGTGGAGCTGGCCGTGGTCCGGATCGTCGGCGGCGTCATCGGAGAGCTGTCGAGTTGGTTGGTTCGGCCGCTCACCCGGATCAAGCCGATGGCCGAGAGCATTCACGGCATCACCAACGAACAGGTTGCTGGCCTGCCGTTGTTCGAGAGCATCAAGGGTGACGTACGACGTGCCTTGGAAGCTGACGCCCTGGTCGCACACAACGCCCACGTGGATGTCAGTGTGCTTCAACGCAAGCTCGACAACTGGGCACCCGTTGAGGTCTTCGACACGCTCAAGCTGAGCCGTCGCTTGATGCCCGGCCAGCCGAGTTACCGGCTCGGCTCACTGGTCGAGGAGTTCAACCTGGCGGATGGTGTTCCGTCAGACCTCAAGCCTCACCGGGCCACCTACGACGCCTTGATGGCAGCACGTCTGTTCATCCACATTGCGTCGCAGTCTGCTGACGGACCCCTGTCGCTGGAAGCTCTGCGGGATCAACCGCCGCGAGGGGGCAAGCATGAAGCTCCGGCCCTTTTCTGATCACCCCCGGGGTGTGTTCGTCAGCATCGACGGTCCCAGCGGTGCCGGTAAGTCCACGATCGTGAGCCACCTGGCGCAGATGCTCGTTGCCGGTGGTGAAGACGTCCACGTGACTGCTGAGCCGTCGCAAGGACCTATCGGTGGACTCTGCCGGGAGTTGACCGAAACGGTCACCGGTCATGCCCTGGCGTGCTTGTACGCGGCAGACAGGTACCACCATGTTGAGACCGAGGTTCGGCCACACATAGAGGAAGGACGAACCGTCATCAGCGACCGGTTCATCCCCTCGGGTCTGGTGATGCAGCGGTTTGACGGCATCGATCCAGCGTTCCTGTGGCAGCTCAACGCCGAGGTAGAACGTCCCGACCTCGCGGTGATCCTTGAGGCTGACCCCGAGGTGATCTCGGAGCGGTTGAACGAACGAGGTGCGCACAACCGGTTCCAGCTCTCGCCGGGCAGCTCGCACGCAGAAGTCCACTTCTACCGCCAGGCCACGGAACGGTTGGTCCAGGCCGGGTTTGACGTGCTTCGAGTGGACTGCAATCAGCGTCCACCCGAGCAGGTTGCAGGGCTCATCCGTGATCGGTTGATGAGCTTCTTCGCAGGACCCAGCGAGTCATAAGCCGACGGGGCTGGTCGCGGTGCAGGACAACCCGCCGCCAGCCCCGTCACCCACGGTGCGGGAGTGACCGTGAAGCCCCTGATCTACGGCTACATGCGGGTTACCGATGACATGGCCGACAAAGAAGTCCGGCTGATCGAAAAGCAGTTGATTACCTTCGCCGACGCTGAGGGTTACTGTCTGGCGATCATCTTCCACGAGCAGGGTGGTGCGATGGCCGCTCTCGATGAGCTGTTGTGCGAGCTTCAGCGCTCGGAGGCCAAGCACGTCGTTGTTGCCTCGCTTGAACAACTCAGTGACCATCCGTTGCTTCAAAGCAGCTTCCTTCGAGAGATCACCGTCGTCGGGGGCGCAGTCCTACACCAGACGGCTAACCCCTGGTGGCTGACGAGCTGACGCAGCAGGAGCAAGAGCACTTCGCCAAGCGTCTCGTACTGCTGGCTGAGTTGCTTCAAGAACGAGCTATCCGCACGCGAAAACGCCAGGAAAGAGAGCGGCGATGACGGCGGAACTCATGGGGGAGACCACTACCGGCGCGACATTTCATCAGGAATGGCGACCAATGAAGAAACTTCCTCCGCTTGCGGCGTCGCTCAACCTGGCGGCTCTGCCCACCGCAGTGAGTTGTTCACGGATGTTCGTCCGGCACACGTTGCACCGCTGGACCCTCCCCGAGCGGATCGACACCGCCGAGCTGGTGGTCTCAGAGTTGGTGACCAACGCCGTGAAGGCAACCGGCGTCACTACCCTCCAACCGACGTGGGCGGAGCTGGACGGTCTGAACCTAATTAGTGTTCGCATCCTGGCGCGTGGGGATGCCTTCTCCATCCAGGTGTGGGATGCGTCGGTGGAACTCCCGGTTCAACCCGCAGCCGGCGCCGACGACGAGGCCGAGAGCGGACGAGGGTTGTTCATCGTCGGTGCCATGGCACGGCAAGTCGGACACTTCTACCCCAGGGGTGGCGGCAAGGTGGTGTGGGCGGAGCTGGCGCTTGAGTCGCCAGTTCCAACCCTCCCGCGGCGGTCGTCGAAGACGGCGACGATCTAACTACCCAAACCCGACCCTGATCTACTCCGTAGGGTGCTGGCTGGACTTCAGGCCATATGACGCGTTCCAACCCCGCAGCGGCCGTCCGTAGATTCACTTCCCCCGTACGGACGGCATGGCACCCCCGACGTGAGCACGGGCGTCGGGGGTGCCTTACGTTCCGGTATTTAGCAGAAGAACGAGCCTCGACCCTGCATCGTCGGCTTCCTTTGCGCTGGACGGCTCAATCTGTCATCGTGCACCTACCAGCACGGGAGCGTGGAGAGGTGCAGTCATGGCGCAGAAGGTAGTAGTTGAACTCTCTGACGACCTGGATGGGTCAGAGGCCGACGAGACCGTTACCTTTGCCTTGGACGGCGGGTCCTACGAGATCGACCTGAATAGCAAGAATGCGGCTGCACTGCGCGAGATCCTTGCCCCTTACACGTCCGCTGGACGTAAGCAAGGTGGTGCTCGACGGGGAGCCAAGCGCGTACCAGTGGCCAAGGACGCCAACCGCCCGGACCCGGGAGCAGTGCGATCCTGGGCCGCGTCCCAGGGCATCGAGGTGGCATCCCGGGGCCGTGTCCCTGCGGACGTGATCGTGAAGTTCCAGGCGGCTCACTGAGCCTGTCGCACGTCCTAGAACTCCTCCGTGCCCCTAAGTGGCACGGAGGGGTTACTTGATTGGACGGCACCAGCACCCCCGGCGCGAACCTTGCGCCGGGGGTGCTTTTGGTCGCTGGACTACCAGTTGAACAGAGCTGGGCGTTTACCGGTAGGTCCACTTGTAGCTATCGAAAATATGTCGTTCTGCATGTCTACATCCGAGGATACAACCGACTCGCTTGACTGAGACCCAAAGGAATACTGGTAGATATTCGCAGTGGCGGTTTTATGCGCCGCATTTCCAGGCACGTAGTACAGCGTCCAATTATTGGCTATGACCATGCCGCCCGTGCCGTCAGCGAGGTGCGTCAGTTGTTTGGTGACACCCGTCTTGATATCACGTGCGAAGACTTGCAATGGAACCGTCGGCCAAGGAGCCGAGTAGTCCAGCGGTAGGTACTGGTCATCGGGATTCATGATGGCCGCATTGAGTAGCCCCGAATCACCTTGCTGAGGGGATTAATGGAGCCATTTCGGTTGCGGTAGAAGGCTGGGTAGTTGCTGTGGATGTTGCCCTTCAGCGCTTTGTCTCGGTAGAAGTCCGTGACTCGTTTTACGGTCTTTGCACTTGACTGGTTGGCGACTGCGACCAACATGCGCGCGATGGTCTGGCATCCGCGTCCGTTAGGTCGAGCGTCATTGAGGGGAGCCACAGGATAGACTTGGGGCGACCCTCTTTAAAGTAGGCGTGGCAGTATGCCTTGATGACCCGTTCTAGATCGATGGGCTGGCGGAATATACGGTCCAGATCCCAACCGGCAATGACGTCCGTCTGGTTGTCGATGAAGTCTTGCAACCATGGCTCAAAGCCATCATCACGGATGACCTCGGGTTTATATGCTGACTTGCCGTTGTCGAAATAGTCGCATGTGGCGACACCACCCCGTGACGCAATAAGCGGGTGCACTGTCCGGAACTGGTGATTGATGCCAGGGGCGCGCTTTTTGTCCGTATCTGAAATGCGGCCATAAGGGCTCACGCGTAGTGCGGTAATGGTGGAGGTTTTATTGTCACTCACAAGATCATTTTATTAAGAATATGTAGTTACTGGAATACCCAGCGGCCTGAACGCCCACTACACGGTCGACGGCATCGCGGAGGAGTTCCGGCGGGTCCGCGAGGCCGTCGGGTAGCCGCCCGGGGGCGGTCCGGGAGCGACCCGGTGGCGGCCCGGTCCGGGCGTCCGGCTCAGTCGCTCACCCGTGGGGGTGCGGTCGGCCGCTCCGTGGCCATCTCCCGCTGCTGCTCGGGCACGCCCCCCGCCGCCTGCCCGGGTTCCGGCTGACCCAGGGCCGCCCGGCGGGCGACGCCGTCCGGCATGGTCAGGCTGAACAGCGCGGCCACCACGGCGATCACCGCCAGTATTCGGTAGGCGTCCTGGTAGGCCGCCACCGGCGGGTCGGCGGCGGCGTGCGGCCCGGCGTTCAGGACCAGCAGGGTGGCCACCACCGCCGGGGCGAGCGCCCCGGCGGTCTGCCGGACCATCGTGTTCAGGGTCGAGGCATGCGCCACGTCGGCCCGCCGCACGTTGCTCAGCGAGGCCACCGTGGTCGGCATGAACACCCCGCCCATGCCGACCCCGAGCAGGAACATGTACAGCCGGAAGGTCCACAGGCTGCTGTGCAGGTCGCAGGTGGAGAGCAGCAGCAGGACGCAGGCCACCATGCCCAGCCCGATCGCGATGATCAGGCGCGGCCCGACCCTGGCGTAGAGGGCACCCGCCACCTGGACGGTCAGCAGCACCCCGAATGCCTCGGTGAAGGTGCTGGTCCCGGACGCCAGTGCGCTCCGCCCCTGGGCCTCCTGGATGAACAGCGGCCCGAGGAACATCGCGCCCATGATCGCGACCATGCCGACCAGGCAGATCAGGTTGGTGTCGCGGAACAACCGGTCGGCGAACAGCCGCAGCCGCAGCACCGGTTCCTCGGTGCGCAGTTGGACGAACGTCGCGGCGGCCAGCAGC
Organism: Streptacidiphilus sp. P02-A3a; assembly: GCF_014084105.1. Taxonomy (GTDB): domain Bacteria; phylum Actinomycetota; class Actinomycetes; order Streptomycetales; family Streptomycetaceae; genus Streptacidiphilus. The sequence goes on from NZ_CP048289.1 coordinate 2,731,236, forward strand.
GTCACGCCCCCGGCCAGTGCGGCCACCACCGGCGTCGCGGACCAGCCCTGCTGGGCGCCCTCGCACACCCCGTACATGAGCCAGGCCAGGCCACCGCCCGACAGCAGCAGCCCGGGTATGTCCAGGCGTCCGGGGGTGTGGTCGCGGTGCGGTGTCAGGAACAGCAGGCCGAACACGGTGGCGGCGAGGCCGACGGGCAGGTTGACGTAGAACACCCAGCGCCAGGAGAACCCGTCGACCAGGATCCCGCCGAGGATGGGCGCCACGGCCGGGGCGACCTGCTGCGGGAAGATCATCAGCCGGGACGCGCGGACACGTTCCTGGGCGGAGAAGGTACGGAACAGCATCGCCCCGCCGACGGGCATCAGCAGCCCGCCCGCACAGCCCTGGAGCGCCCGGTAGACGACCAGTTGGCCGAGGCTGTCGGCCGATCCGCAGAGCGCGGAGGCGAGGGTGAACAGAGCGAGGGACAGCAGCAGCACCCGCTTGCCCCCGAAGCGGTCGCCCAGCCAGGCGGAGGCGGGAAGGAACATCCCTACACAGACCGGATAGACGACCACCACGCTGTCGAGGCTGGTGGCGGCGAGGTGGAACTGGCGGCCGATGGACGGCAGGGCGACGGTGGTGATCGCCCCGTCGACGATGGACAGAAAGATGGTCGAGGCCACCATGACGGGTACGACGGTGCGTTGGCTGAGGCGGTGGGGCACGGCAGGGTCCTGTGTGAGTCAGGGCATCATGAGGGCGCGTCAGAACGGGCGCGCTGGACCCGGCCGACATATACTGAGCATACTCACTATGAACGGCCTCACAATATTGGAACGAGGATCGGCGCATATGGGAGTACCAGGCAGCAGCGACATCCTGGTGGACGAGCTCTTCGCCACCACCCAGCGACTGCAGTCCTTCGTGAACGCCCGGCTGCGCGTGCACGGCGCCTCCGTCGCCCGGCTGCGGGCGCTGCGCATGCTCGCCTCCTCGCCCGAGCCGCTGCGGATGCGGGACCTCAGCGACATGCTGGGAGTCGCCGCCAGGACGACCACCGCGCTGGTCGACTCGCTGGAGCGGGACGGCCTGGTTGAGCGGGTCCGGCATCCGGTGGACCGCAGGGCCTTCCTGGTGAGCCTCACCCCGCCGGGCCGGATCCGGCACGCCGAGGCGGAGGAGGTCGACCGGCAGGCCCTGGCCGCCGCCACGGGTCGACTCGGTTCGGCCGAGCGCGCCCGGCTGCGGGAGCTCCTGGCGCAGATCCGCGACGCCGTGGCGGAGTAGCCCCGGCCCGCAGGTCACGGCGGCTGGTTCACGACGGCCGGCTCACGGGGGACTGCTCAGGCCTGGGGCAGCCCCTCGGCCAGGCGGTCGAAGAACAGGGACCAGCCCTCCTTGGTCTTTATGTACTCCTCCGCGCCGAGGTGCCCCTCCTGCACGAAGGCCATCTCCGTCTTGCCGCCGAGGTCCTTGAACACCACGGTCACCAGCTCGACCAGCGGGTCGTTCGGGTCGAACGGGTTCCTCAGGGTGAGCACCAGCCGCTCGGGCGGGACCACCTCCCGGTAGTCGCCGTGGAAGTGCAGCGTGGTCGGCGCGGGATCGACATGCATGATCGCGCTCCACGCGCCGCCGGGGCGGACGTCCATCGAGACCGTCTCCAGTGGGACCTCGCTCTCGGCGCCGAACCAGCGCGCGAACTGGGCGGGCTCCGTCCAGGCGGCGAAGACCAGCTCCCGGGGCGCGTCGAAGACGCGGGTGATGCTGAAGCTGTCAGTCATGGTCTCTCTCCTTCTCTCGGTGTTTTCTCGGCTGCTGATCCGGCTGCTGATCCGGCTGCTGTCCGGCTGCTGTCCCGGCTTCATCCTGGAGCTCCGCCATCCGCTCCGCGAGGTGGTCGGCGAGGCGGTCGAAGCTGCGCTCCCACAGCCGTCGGTACCGCTCCAGCCAAGCGGACGCCTCGCCCAGCGGCTCTGCCTCCAGGCGGCAGGGGCGCCACTGCGCGGACCGCCCCCGGGTGATCAGCCCGGCGCGTTCCAGCACCTTCAGGTGCTTCGACACGGCGGGCAGGCTCATCGCGAACGGTTCGGCCAGCTCGGTGACCGTCGCCTCACCGGACGCCAGCCGGGCGAGGATCGCCCTCCGAGTCGGATCGGCGAGGGCGGCGAAGACGGTACTGAGCGGGTCCGGTTCGGTTGCCACGGTATTCAACCACCTAGTTAATTAACCTCTTGGTTCACTATAGTCCGGCCGCCGCCGGTGTCAAGCGGTAGTCGGACGGTCGCGCGGATGGCTGTCCGGGGCGGCCGTCGTTGTAGTCTGGCCGCGCCCAGCGGGTCGTCCAGCCCCGCCCGTTCGCAAGGGAAACGGCCCGCCTGATGGAACTCGCGTACATCCCCAGCCCCTCGCAGGGGGTCTGGCACATCGGCCCGATCCCGATCCGCGCCTACGCGCTGTGCATCCTCGCGGGCATCGCCGCCGCCCTGTGGCTCACCCGCCGCCGGTGGGTCAAGCTCGGCGGCAACGCCGACGACGTCCTGGACATCACCCTGTGGGCGGTGCCCTTCGGCATCGTCGGCGGCCGTCTGTACCACGTCATCACCGACCCCGAGCTCTACTTCAAGGCCGGTGAGCAGCCCATCCGCGCCCTCTACATCTGGGACGGCGGGCTCGGTATCTGGGGTGCGGTGGCCCTGGGCGCGGTCGGCGCCTGGATCGGCTGCCGCAGGAAGGGCGTCCCGCTGGCGGGCTTCGCGGACGCGCTCGCCCCCGGCCTGATCCTGGCCCAGGCGATCGGACGCTGGGGCAACTACTTCAACCAGGAGCTGTACGGCGACCCGACGAAGCTGCCCTGGGGGCTGCTGATCGACCCGGCGCACCGCCCCCCGGCCACCCCCAACCTGGCCACCTACCAGCCGACCTTCCTCTATGAGTCGCTGTGGGACCTCGGCTGCGTGCTCCTGCTGCTGTGGGCCGACCGCAGGTGGAGCCTGCACTCGGCCCGGCTGTTCGCGCTCTACGCCGCCGCCTACACGGCCGGTCGCGGCTGGATCGAGGCGCTGCGGGACGACCACGCCAACCGCTTCCTGGGGCTGCGCCTCAACGACTGGACCTCGCTGATCGTGTTCCTGTGCGCGGTGGCCTACCTGATCGCCACCCGGGACAAGCCGGCCCCGGAGAATCCGATCGGCCGCTCCCGGATCACCGATCCCGAGGCGGAACTCGCGCCGGTCGCCGCCGGGGACGACGAGGGCCGGGGCGACCAGCGGGACGCCGAGCTCAAGGCCTGACGCCGCCCGCCCGGTTCGGCTGTCGTCCGCCGGGCCGCTCGGTCAGTGCGCCGCCAGCAGGATCGCCCCGGCGAGGGCGAGCCCGGATCCGGCGGCCTGCACCGGTCGGAGCCGCTCGCCGACCAGGATCCGGGCGCAGAGCGCGGTGACCACCGGGTAGAGCGAGGCCAGCACCGCCGCCACCGCCACCGAGCCGGTCTGGCTGGACAGCACGAACATGCCGTTCGCGGCCACATCGCCGAGGCCCACCGCGACCAGTCCGGTGAGGGCGCGGGCGCCCAGGCCGGTGAGGTCGGCCAGCCGGTAGTCCTCCGGGCGGCGGCGGGCGGCTCGCAGCAGTGCGCCGCCGCCGACGACCAGGTTGCAGCTCCGCTGCACCAGCAGCGCGAGCAGCAGTCCGGCCGCTCCGGTCGTGGCCTGCGCCATCAGCGCCATCACCCCGCCGAAGCCGAAGGCCGCGACCAGGGTGAGCAGCACCGCCGTCCGCTGTACCGGGGCCCCGCGCAGCTGTGGTCCGCCCGCGAGCACCACCCCGACCGCGGCCACGGCGATCCCGGCCGCCTGCATGGCCCCGGGCCGCTCGCCCAGCAGCAGGCCGACGCCGACCGGCACCGCCACGCCCACGGTGGCCAGTGGGGAGACGACCCCCATCGGGCCGAGGGCGAGCGCCCGGTAGAAGGCGATCATCGCGATCGGCCCGATCAGTCCCGCCCCGGCGGCGTACAGCAGTCGGGGCGAACCGGTGTCGAAGCCACCCGTCGCCGTCACGCTGACCAGCAGCACGAGCGTGGCCGCGGCCTGCGAGGCGACCACCACGACCAGGGCCGGCAGCCGCCGGGTGAGCAGTCCGCCGCCGAAGTCGGAGACACCCCAGAGCACACTGCAGATCAGGGCGTAGACGGCAGTCATGGGGGAGACCTCGCAGTACAGTGCGGTGGACCGTGGGTGCACTTCACTGTAGTTCATTCTGATGAACTGCTGAGTGCATTATGTTGGCCCTCTACTTCCAGGACCGCCCATGCCCGACCTCGACCTGGTCGCCCAGGCCCTCGCGCGCAACGTGCGACGCTTCCGCGCGGACCGTGCGCTGACCCTGGAGGCGCTGGCCGCCAGAGCCGGGGTGAGCCGGGGGATGCTCATCCAGATCGAACAGGCGCGTACCAATCCCAGCGTCGGCACGGTGGTCCGGGTGGCCGACGCCCTGGGCGTCAGCATCGCCCGACTGCTCGACTACGACCAGGGGCCACTGGTCCGGCTGGTCCCGCAGGAGGAGGCGGTGACCCTGTGGTCCACCCCGCGGGGCAGCGCGGCCGTGCTGCTGGCCGGGGTCGAGTCGCCGGGGCCGCTGGAGCTGTGGCACTGGACGCTGCGCCCCGGCGAGGGGCACGACTCCGACGCGCACCCGGTGGGCACGACGGAGATCGTCCGGGTGGACGCGGGCGAGCTCCTGGTGGTGCTGGACGGGGTCGAACACCCGGTGCCCGAGGGCACCACCGCCGCCTACGACGCCGGTCGGCCGCACGGCTACCGCAATCCGGGGACGGTCGACGCCCGGCTCACCATGGTCGTCTCGGTCCCGCCGCCCCCGGCCTGACCGCGGCGCGCCCGGCCGGAACGATCACACTCCCGCCGACTGCCGGAGGCGGCCGGTAGCATCGCGGTGACGGGTGCAGGGCTGGGAGGGGCCGAGGGGAGGGGTGACACGGCAGATGTCCACGACGGCCGTACTGTCCGTGCTGTTCGCGGTGCTCGCGGCGGTGAGCAACGCGATGGGCACGGTGCTCCAGCGGCGGGCCGCGCTGATCGTCCCGCAGTCCGACAGCTTCCGGCTGCGGCTGATGCTGGACCTGCTGCGTACCCCGGTGTGGTTCGGCGGCATCCTCGGTGTGATCTTCGCGGCGGTGTTCCAGGCACTGGCCCTGGCCACCGGTCCGCTCGCGGTGGTGCAGCCGATCTTCGTCCTGGAGCTGCCGTTCGCGCTGCTCATCTCCGGGGTGGTGTTCGGCAAGCGGATGCCCCGCTGGGGCTGGTTGTCGGTCGCCGCGATCGTGGTCGGGCTCGGTACCGCGCTGTTCGCGGCCTCCCCGCGCGGCGGCGACCTGCAGCCCTCGATGGCGCTGTGGGTGCTCGCGGTCGCCAGCTGCTGCGGCGCGATGGTGGTGCTCTCCGCGGCGGCGCGACGCCGCCCGGTGGGCTCGGCCCGGGCGGTCTGCCTGGGCACCGCCGCGGCCATCGGCTACGCGCTGACCGCCGCGCTGATGAAGTCCGCCACGGACACGCTCGACCACCAGGGTGTCGCCGCCTTCTTCGAGTCCTGGCAGACCTACGGCTTCGCGGTGGTCGGCGTCTGCGCGCTGTTCCTGCTGGAGAACGCCATGCAGGCCGGACCGCTGGTGGCCTCGCAGCCCGCGCTGACCCTCGGTGACGCGCTGATCAGCCTCTCGCTGGGGGTCACCCTCTACAACGAGTCGGTGCGGACCGGCTGGTGGCTGGTTCCGCAGATATTCGGTGCGGGCCTGGTGCTGCTCGGCGCCGTCGGGCTGTCCCGGCTCGACGCCGTCCGCCGCGCCGGCGGGACCGCGGGCGACCCGGGCACGCCGCCCCCGGAACCCCAGCCCGGGGAGGCCCACTCGGCGGAACCCCCGCCCCCGAACCCCCCGAACCCTCCGGCGGCTCCGGGCGCCCCGGGGGTCTCCGAGGAGGTCAGCGGACCATGGTGATGGCCTGCTGGTACAGCCCCTGCACATCGCCGTCGAAGTACACGCTGTAGGAGACGTCCGGGGTGTAGCCGCCCTGCTGGAAGCCGCCGATCACGCCGATCACCGTCCCCGAACTGCCCTTGCCGGGGACCACCCACGGGCTGCCGCTGGTCCCGTCGGTGTAGTTGGCGCAGGTGATGCGCATCTGGGTCGGGCTGAACGAAGCACTGTAGTTACTGCAGGTGATCGGGGCGTTGGCGGTCCCCGGATACCCGGTGAGGGTGATCAGCTGCGCGGGCGACTGGTTCACCGCCAGTGTGTTCCCGCCGACGACCTGCTGGATCTCCTTGCCGTGCAGCGACCCGAGCACGGCGAAGGCCACGTCGTAGTCCGGGTCGGTGTTGGCGGTCCAGTTCGGGTCCTCGATCGTGTGCAGCACCGGCCACGTGCCGTACGGCTGCTGGCCGTTGCGGTAGCCGGGGATGAAGACGGTGTTCCCGGGGGTGGCGGACAGGCAGTGCGCGGCAGTGATGATCACGTCGCCGCCGGGGCTGTTCACCACGCTCGCGGTGCAGAAGTGGCCGCCGTGGATGCTCCCGGTGAACAGCGCGCCGATGCGCGCCGTGGCCGCCGTCGCGGACACGGTCCACGACCGGCCCAGGCCCACCGGGTTGAGCGCCACGGCGGTGGCGCTGCCGACCGCCATCACCACCAGCCAGGCCAGGACGGCCAGCACCCAGCGAGCCGGTGTCGCCCACGGGGTGGGCAGTTGCAGAACCCTCACGCTCAGACCATCGCCGTAGCCCGTGGGATCCGGCTGTGAGACATGTGAGAAGACCTTGAATTTCCCGAGGGAGGCGGGGGCCAAGGGGTCCTCCAGCGGGAGCGGCGTCCGGGGACGGCACGTGGGCAGGCACGGCGGTAAGCGAAATGAGCAAGCGAGGCAAGAGGTGCGGGCAAGGCAAGGAAAGCAACCGGCGGCCAGGGGCCGACCCGGGTACGGGCCGCGCTGCGCGCGCCAGCAGATGTTCGCCATGGTGCCCTGTCGTTATCCCACGTCACAAGTGTCCTGGAGAAGAAAAATAGGACCAGTTGGGCGTTCTCGGCCCGAACGGGAAGCGAAAACCCGTCGGAGCCGGGTAAGAACACCCGCCTGGTCCCCCCGGACCACCGCCGTCGGTGCTACCAGCCGGCGTTCGGGAACAGTTCGCGGACCGTCGGCAGCGCCGCGTCCAGCACCGTGCCGAACCAGACCGAGAACGGCTTGGCCGCCCGCAGTTCCGCCAGTTCCGCCGGGGTCACGAAGCGGGTGTCCGCGACCTCCTCCGGGTTCGGCCGCTGGGTGGCCTCGGCGATCCCGACGAACAGGTGGTTGTACTCCTGTTCGACCAGCCCGGTCGCCTCGTCCGGGTGGTTGTAGGTGACCGTCCCCGCCTGTTGCAGTCGGACCGGGCCCGCGCCCAACTCCTCCGCGGTGCGCCGGGCGGCGGCCACGAACGGCGGCTCGCCGGGATAGGGGTGACCACAGCACGTGTTCGACCAGACGCCGGGGGAGTGGTACTTCCCCAGCGCCCGCCGCTGCAACAGCATCCGTCCTTCGGTGTCGAACAGGAATACCGAGAAAGCCCGGTGCAGTCGACCAGGACTCCGATGCGCGGACAACTTTTCGGCCGTACCGATGGTGCGGCCCTCGGTGTCGACGAGCTCCAGCAGGATCTCGGTCGCGCTCAGAGTCGTTGGTTCGCTGGTCGGCATGGATGAGGACCTTTCGGCTCGTGACTGCCGGGCTCGCAGCTGTCCGGTCATATCGATGCCGACAGTCTGCCGTACGTACGCCCTCCGCTTCAGCGAGACGCCCCCAAGAGGGTCCCGCGTCCCGCGTGACCTTCACATTCGCCTACGATCGCGGGTAGCTTGCACCCTTGCCCGCAGCACTGACGCATGAAGTACAGAGAGTGAGACACCCCATGATCGGCCTCGTTCTGGCCGCCGGCGCCGGACGCCGGCTCCGCCCGTACACCGACACCCTCCCCAAGGCGCTGGTGCCGGTGGACGGCGACCGGACCATCCTCGACCTGACCCTCGGCAACTTCGCCGAGGTCGGCATCAAGGAGGTCGCCATCGTGGTCGGATACCGGGCCGAGGCCGTCTACCAGCGCAAGGCCGCGCTGGAGGCGCAGTACGGGCTCACCCTCCGCCTGGTGGACAACGACAAGGCCGAGGAGTGGAACAACGCCTACTCCCTGTGGTGCGCCCGGGAGCTGTTCAGCGAGGGCCTGCTGCTCGCCAACGGCGACACCGTGCACCCGGCCTCGGTGCAGCGCACCATGCTCGACGCCAACGCCAGGCTCACCGCCGAGGGCAGTGCCCCGGGCGTGCTGCTCGCCCTGGACACGGTGAAGCAGCTCGCCGACGAGGAGATGAAGGTCGTCGTCGACCCCGAGCTCGGCATGCGCCGGATCACCAAGCTGATGGATCCCGCCGAGGCCACCGGCGAGTACATCGGCCTCACCGTGATCAACCCCTCCGCCGCCGAGGACCTCGCCTCCGCGCTCCAGGCCACCTTCGAGCGCGACCCGCAGCTGTACTACGAGGACGGCTACCAGGAGATGGTGAACCGGGGGCAGCGCGTCGACGTGCAGCCCATCGGCGAGGTCTCCTGGGTCGAGATCGACAACCATGACGACCTTGCCAAGGGACGGGAGATCGCGTGCCAGTACTGACCCGACTGGTCCCCTCGCCGCTGGTGGTCGACATCCGGGCCGGGGCCCTGAACGACCTCGGGCTGATCCTCGCCGACCAGCGGATCTCCGCGTCCGGCCGGATCGCCGTCGCCGTCAGCGGCGGCTCCGGGGCCGCGCTGCGCCAGCGGCTGGCCCCGCAGCTCCCCGGCGCCGAGTGGTACTCGGTCGCGGGCGGCACCCTGGACTCCGCCGTCCTGCTGGCCGAGCAGATGCGCTCGGGCCACTACGACGCGGTGGTCGGCCTCGGCGGCGGAAAGATCATCGACGCCGCCAAGTACGCCGCCGCCCGGGTCGGCCTGCCCATGGTCGCGGTCGCCACCAACCTCGCCCACGACGGCCTCTGCTCCCCGGTCTCCACCCTGGACAACGACGCCGGCCGCGGCTCCTACGGCGTACCCAGCCCGATCGGCCTGATCGTCGACCTCGACGTGATCCGGCAGGCCCCGCACCGCTTCGTCGCGGCCGGGATCGGCGACGTCGTCTCCAACATCTCCGCCTGCGCCGACTGGGAGCTCTCCAAGCGGGAGACCGGTGAACAGGTGGACGGTCTGGCCGTCGCCATGGCCCGCAGCGCCGGAGAACTGCTGCTGCGCCACCCGGGCACGATCGCCGACGACTCGCTGCTGGTCGCCCTCGCCGAGTCGCTGGTGCTCTCCGGGATCGCGATGAACATCGCCGGCAGCACCCGGCCCTCCAGCGGCGCCTGCCACGAGATCAACCACGCCATCGACATCCTCTACCCCACCCGCTCGGCCCAGCACGGCGAGCAGTGCGGCCTCGGCGCGGCCTTCGCCACCTACCTGCGCGGCGACCTCGGCCTCACCGGGCAGATGATCGAGGTACTCCAGCGCCACGGGCTACCGGTGACGGCGGGCCAGATCGGCTTCAGCGACGAGGAGTTCGTCGCCGCCGTGCACTACGCTCCACAGACCCGCCCAGGACGCTTCACCGTCCTGGAGCACCTCGACCTCGACACCCCTGCCATCCGGGACGCGTACAACGACTATGTCAAACACGTCAGCTCCTGCTCCTGAACGATCCGGCCAACCCGAGCGGCCCGGCCGTTCCGGTGGCGGCAAGCCCACTCTCGCCGAGTTCCGCGCCGTCGCCCACCCCGAGGGCCTGCTCGACCGCCGCTCCGGCGAGCACTGGGCGGGCCGCATCTACATGCGCCGGATCTCCTCCCGCATCACCCGGCACCTGATCGACGCCCCGGTCAGCCCCAACCAGCTGACCTGGCTGATGATGTTCACCGGGATCCTCGGTGGCGCCGCCCTGCTGGTCCCCGGGCTCACCGGGGCGATCCTGGCGGCCCTGCTCATCCAGGCGTACCTGGGCCTGGACTGCGTCGACGGTGAGCTCGCCCGTTGGCGCAAGCAGACCTCCACCACCGGGGTCTACCTGGACCGGGTCGGCCACTACCTGTCCGAGGCCGCGCTGCTCACCGGCGCCGGGCTGCGCGCCGCCGACCTGTTCAAGCAGCACGGCGGCCCCGCCTGGATGTGGGCCTTCCTCGGCACCGTGGCCGCGCTCGGCGCGATCCTGATCAAGGCCGAGACCGACCTGGTCGACGTCGCCCGGATCCGGCGGGGCCTGGCGGCGGTCGAGGACACCGCCTCGGTGCCGCGCGCGGCCGGTGTGGCCAGGGCCCGCAAGCTCGCCGCCGCGCTCAAGTTCCACCGGCTGATCGGCGGGGTCGAGGCCTCGCTGGTGCTGCTCGCGGCCGGAATCGCCGACAGCGTCCACGGGGACCTGCTGTTCACCAGGATCGCGGTCGCGGTGCTCGCCGCCATCGCTGTCCTGCAGACCGGGCTGCACCTGCTCAGCATCGTCCTCTCCAGCCGGCTCAGGTGACGGCGGTGTCCGACGAACTCAGGCTCGGCGCGGTCGTGCTCACCATGGGCAACCGCCCGGCGGAGCTCACGGCGCTGCTCGACTCGGTGGCCGCGCAGCACGGACCGGCGATCGAGGTGGTCGTGGTCGCCAACGGCGTCGACGTGCCGCCGCTGCCCGAGGGCGTGCGCGGCATCAGGACCGAGCAGAACCTCGGCATCCCCGGCGGGCGCAACGTCGGCATCGAGGCCTTCGGCGCCGACGGCTCCGAGGTGGACGTGGTGCTCTTCCTCGACGACGACGGCCTGCTGCCGCAGCCCGACGACGCCGAGAAGCTGCGGGCGGCCTTCGCCGCCGACCCGCGCCTGGGCATCGTCAGCTTCCGCATCGCCGACCCGGACAGCGGAGAGACGCAGCGCCGCCACGTCCCGCGGCTGCGCGCCGCCGACCCGCTGCGCTCCTCCCGGGTGACCACCTTCCTCGGCGGCGCCAGCGCCGTCCGCAGCGCGGTCTTCGCCCAGGCGGGGCAGCTCCCGGGGGAGTTCTTCTACGGCCACGAGGAGACCGACCTGGCCTGGCGGGCACTCGACGCCGGGTGGGAGATCGAGTACCGCGCGGACATCCTGCTGCACCACCCCAAGACCGCGCCCAGCAGGCACGCGGTCTACAACCGCAACATCGCCCGCAACCGGGTCTGGCTCGCCCGCCGCAACCTGCCCGCGCCACTGGTCCCGGTGTACCTGGGTACCTGGGTGCTGCTGACCCTGGCCCGGCGGCCCTCCGGCGAGGCGCTGCGGGCCTGGTTCGGCGGCTTCGCCGAGGGGTGGCGCACGCCCTGCGGCCCGCGCCGCCCGATGCGCTGGAGCACCGTCTGGCGGATGACCAGGCTGGGCCGCCCACCGGTGATCTGAGAGCCGACACCCCGGCGCGGGTGTCGGCACTGCCGCGGGCGCCGCTCTCATGAGACGGTCGGAGAGTGAGCGAGTACAGCGGCAGCGTCGACACCCGCCCGAACCTCAGCGGCGCCGAACTCGCGGCGGCGCACGGCCTGTCCATCACCGGCAGACGGCCACCGCTGCCCAGCTACACCCGGCAGCTCTGGTCGCGGCGGCACTTCATCATGGCCTTCGCCACCGCCAGGCTCACCGCGATGTACACGGCGGCGCGGCTGGGGCAGATCTGGCAGGTGATGACGCCGCTGCTGAACGCCGCCGTCTACTACCTGATCTTCGGCCTGCTGCTGGGCACCAACCGGGGAATCCCCAACTTCATCGCCTACCTCTGCACCGGCGTCTTCGTCTTCCAGTTCACCCAGTCGGCGGTCCTCGCGGGCACCCGTTCGATCGCCGACAACCTGGGGCTGATCCGGGCACTGCACTTCCCGCGGGCCTGCCTGCCGATCGCCTTCACGGTGATCCAGCTCCAGCAGCTGATCTTCTCCATGGGCGTGCTCGCGGTGATCGTGCTGGCCACCGGGGAACCCGTCAGCTGGCGCTGGCTGCTGATCTTCCCGGTGCTGCTGCTCCAGTCGGTCTTCAATGCCGGGCTCGCGCTGTTCATGGCCCGGATCGGTGCCAAGACCACCGACATGGCGCAGCTCATGCCGTTCGTGCTGCGCACCTGGATGTACCTGTCCGGCGTCTTCTGGAGCGTCAGCAGCTTCACCTCGGACGCCCCGGGCTGGGTCTCGGCGGTGCTGAACCTCAACCCGGCGCTGATCTTCAACGACCTGATGCGGTACGCGCTGATGATGTCGGTGCCCGCCTCGCTGCTGCCGAGCCACGTCTGGCCGGTGGCGATCGGCTGGTCGGTGCTGGTGGGGCTGGCCGGGTACGTGTTCTTCTGGCGGGCCGAGGAGGAGTACGGCCGGGGCTGAGCCGGTCCGCCCGGACCCGGGGTCAGCTCTCGCCGGTACCGAAGCGGTGCGCCAGGTTCGGGTCGTCCAGCCACCAGGGGCGCATGCTCTCCTCCTCCGGCGCGGCCGGGGCGGCGGCCTTCGCCCGGCCCACCTCGGCCGGGGCGGACTGCGCGGCGACCCGCGCCACCGCCTCCTCGTCGAGGCGGCGGTCCACCTTGGCCGTCTCGATCCGGTCCTCCCGGACCACCCGGATGATCAGGGCGACCAGGAACGGAACGCCCGCGATGTCACCGAGGCCCCAGAGCACCGCCCCGCCCCAGGACTGGTCGGTGCGCGGGGACATGCCCCAGGGGCGGTGCAGCGAGGCCCAGTAGTCCGGCACCAGCATGTGTGAGCCGAACACCAGGATGAAGCCGAGGGCCGCGTCGAAGATCACCTCGGCCACCGTGATCACCACCCCGAGCAGCGGGTGGTAGTGGCGGCCGACCGGGTCGATCTGCAGCCGGGGCCAGAAGTACGCCAGGCCGAACAGCACGAAGGCGACGTGGAAGACGACGTTCCACAGGTCGGTGGTCAGCGACAGCCGGTACCAGGGGGTGAAGTAGAGCAGCCACGGCGGAACGATCAGCACCACGGTCGACACCAGCGGGAACATGAGCACCTGGGCGGCCCGGCCGCGCAGCAGCGCCCGTATGCCCTCCCGGAACCGCTCCGGGGCGGCCTCCACCAGCACCGAGATCGGGGCGCCCATCGCCAGCAGCAGCGGGACCACCATCAGCAGCACCACCGACTGCACTGCCCGATCGGTGAACAGGTACTTCTCGTAGACGCCCAGGCCGGAGCAGACGGTGAACACCCACAGCGCCATGCCGAGCAGGAAGGCCGCCGTCCGGCCGAAGGTCCAGGCGACGCCGAAGCGGCGCAGCCGAACCAGGCCGAGCAGGTACCCGGCCGAGCCGAGGATCGCGATCGCCAGCACCACCGGCTCGGCCTGCCACTCGCTGAAGACCCGCCCGAAGGTCCAGGCCGGGGGGCCCGCGTACACCGTTGCTGCTGTCGCCGCTGCCAGTTGCACGCTCACCACGCCGTTCTTGTCGAAGCCGAACAGGGTGCCGTGTCCCGGCGCACCCGGGTTCCGATTCTGCCCCCGGTGCTGCCGCGATCTTCAGCCGACCCCCCGTAAGGGGTGTGCCGAAGGCTTGGTCCGGCCGCTGTCGGTGGCGGGCGGTAGGTTGGATCCGACCCTCTCGCGTCACCGCACGGAAGAGCGCCCCTGATGACTGTTCGTGTCGCCACCTGGAACATCAACTCGGTCAACGCCCGGCTGCCCAAGCTGCTGGAGTGGCTGGGAACCGCCTCGCCGGACGTCCTCTGCCTGCAGGAGCTGAAGTGCGCCACGGACGCCTTCCCGTTCGAGGCGGTCCGCGAACTCGGCTACGAGACCGCGGCGCACGGCACCGGCCGCTGGAACGGTGTCGCGATCCTCTCCCGGATCGGCCTGGACGAGGTCGTCCGGGGGCTGCCCGACCAGCCCGGCTACCTCGCGGAGGAGGACGGCGCCAACGCCGCCCTGATCGCCGCCGAGCCCGAGCAGGAAGCCCGGGCCATCGCCGCGACCTGCGGCCCGGTCCGGCTGTGGTCGGTCTACGTGCCCAACGGGCGCGAGCTGGGCCACCCCCACTACGCGTACAAGCTGCGCTGGTTCGAGGCACTGCGTGCCGCCGTGGTCGACGACACGGCGGCGGCCCGCCCCTTCGCCGTCCTCGGTGACTTCAACGTCGCCCCGACCGACGAGGACGTCTGGGACCCTTCGCTCTTCGTCGACAGCACGCATGTCACCCCCGCCGAACGCGAGGCGTTGGCCTCCCTGCGGGAGGTCGGCCTGGCCGACGTGTACCCGCGCGCCCTCAAGTACGACCGTCCCTACACCTTCTGGGACTACCGCGCGTTGGCCTTCCCGAAGAACAAGGGCATGCGGATCGACCTCGCCTACGGCAACAAGCCCTTTATGGAGGCCGTCTCCGACGCCTATGTGGACCGCGAGGCCCGCAAGGGCAAGGGCACCTCCGACCATGCCCCGGTGGTGGTCGACCTGACGGTCTGAGCCCTGCTGTGGCGTTCTGATAACCGGTGGTATGGGATCTGCCGCCGGACTTCTGCTGCTGCCCTATGATCATCATGGGGGTTGGCTGAACGTCCGGGGAGGGCCGCAGTGACCGATTTCGATACGCCGCAGCCGAACATCGCGCGGGTCTACGACTTTCTTCTCGGGGGTAAGGACAACTACGCCTCCGACCGGGAGGTCGCGGCCCGGATCGAGCAGGCGCTCCCCGCCGTCCACCTGGGCGTCCGCCAGCAGCGGGCGATGTTGGGCCGCGTGGTGCGCTACCTCGTGGGCGAGGTCGGGCTGCGGCAGCTGGTCGACATCGGTTCGGGGCTGCCCACGGCGGACAACGTCCACCAGATCGCCCAGCGGCTGGAGCCCGACACGCAGGTGGTGTACGTCGACAACGACCCGGTGGTGCTGGCCCACGCCCGTGCGCTGCTGGCCGACAGCAAGGAGACGGTCGTCGCCGCAGGGGACCTGCGGGACCCGGCGGCGATCCTGGCGGACCCCCTGGTGAGCCAGCACATCGACTTCGAGCAGCCGCTGGGGCTGCTGCTCTGCGGCATCCTCCACTATGTGCTGGACGAGGAGGAGCCGGCGCGGGTCGTCAGGCAGTTGGTCGACGGCCTACCGTCGGGCAGCTATGTGTTCATCCATCACCTGATCACTCCCGACGAATCGGCGGACGAGGGTACGGTCGCCGCCGAGGCGGCACTGCGGCAGGGCGTCGGCCGGGGGCAGTTCCGCACCCTGTCGCAGGTCGCGGCCTTCCTGGACGGGCTGGAACTGGTCGAACCGGGTGTGGTCACGGTCAGCGAGTGGCGTCCGGACGAGGACACCCCCTCGCTGACCGACAACCCCGTACTGCGGCTGGCGGCGGTCGGCGTGGCGCGCAAGCCCTGACCAGGGATCAGTCGGGACCCTCGGCCAAGTGCTTGATCGCCTGCAGCCGGGTGTCCCACTGGGCGGCGAGCTGGGTCATCCAGCGGGCGGTCGCGTCCAGCCGGTCGGGCCGGACGGTGTAGGTGACCTCCCGGCCGCTCCGGGTGGACGTGACCAGGCCGCCCCGCTCCAGCACCGCGAGATGCTTGACCACCGCCTGACGGCTCACCGGCAGCTCGGCCGAGAGCGTCGTGGCCGTGGCCCCGCCGTGCGCCGCGAGAGCGTCGAGCACCGCGCGGCGCGTGGGGTCGGCCAGCGCCGCGAGCACGGTGTCGACGGCACCCGGATCGAGTGTCATGCCGCCTGCCGCTCCAGGTGCTCACGCAGCTCGTTCAGCTTCCCGGCCCAACCCCGGTCGTTCGGCTGACGGTGCCTTTGGACCGCGGGCCGCGCTATGGCAAGCCCCGCGAAGCCGCTCTCCAGGACCCGCAGCCTGGTTCCCGTGGCCACCGGGGTCAGCCGCAGCTCCACCAGCGTGGCCCGGTTCGCGACCGGCTCTTCGCCGGGGCGGCCCTGCGACCAGCGGAAGGACAGCAGGTGGGGCGGCTCCACCTGTTCGATCCGGGCCAGCAGCGCGCCGTGCGCGCCGTGGTCGAAGAGCAGCTTGCCGCCCGGGCGCAGCTCGATCTCGGCCGGTTCGCCCGAACCGAACCAGCTGCCGAGGAACGCCGCCTCGGTGAGCACCCGCCACACCCGCTCGGCGGGCGCGTTGATGAGAACCTCACGCTCGATGCTGTCCGGGCTCTCCCGGTGGCCGCTGCCGCCCCGCTGGGCACGGTCGCCCTGGCCGTTGTTGTGGTTCTGGCCGTTGTTTTGGTTCTGGTCATCGTGGTGGTTCTGGTCATCGTGGTTCACGAACGTACGGTCCATGATGAGCCCCCTCGTGGTGATGTGCTACCCGATGGTTGCACATCGACCAGAGTATGTGCAACCCTTTGGTTGCACAAGACGTGCCGGGTCGTACCTGACGCCAGCAGGTACTGCCCGGCCAGATAGGTCGCCATCACCCAGAAGTCCGGTACCGGCGGCTGCGGCCAGTGGGCCAGGCCGGTCGCGATCAGGCTGTCCGAGAGCAGGAACAGCGCGCCGCCCAGGCCGGTGCGGCGGCTCAGCCCGGCGGAGGTCACCGCCGTACCGGCCAACAGCAGGCTGTATCCGGCGAGGGGCAGCCGCAGCGCCGGGGTCAGGTCCGGCCACAGGGAGGAGATCAGGATGATCCAGAGCAGGCCGTACCCCGTCGCGGTGCGCAGCAGGCGGGCCCGATCGCGCAGGGCTCCGCCGCACACTAAGAGGGAGATGTAGCAGACGTGCGCGACGGCGAAACCGCCCATGCCGACGAGGAACCAGGCGCCGCCGAAGATGAGCAGCGTGTCCCCGGCGCAGGAGGCGAGCAGCGCGCCCAGGAGCAGCCGCGAGGTCCCGGGCGGAAGCGCGCGCAGGCCCACCGCCAACGCGAGCAGCGGCATCAGCAGCGGCTTGGCGATGTCCTGCGCGGTCGTCAGGCCGGCCAGGGCGCAGCCGAGGTATCCGACCGATACTGCCGCATAGGCGGTGAGCGGCCGGTTCGCCCGGGTCACGCGGCGATCCGGACGTCCGCCGTCTCGGCGGCGGGCGTGGCGTCGGGCCGCCAGCCGGGCCCGCGGAACAGGAAGCCGGCGCGGTCCCGCCAGCTCCGGGCCGAGGCCAGGTCGCGTCCCAGGGAGGCGTACTCGTGGGTGGCCACCCGCAGCGGGTTGAAGGTGGAGATGTTCTTGGTCAGGCCGTACACCGGCCGCTTGGTCTCGGGAGTGTAGGAGTGGAACAGCCGGTCCCAGACGATGAGGATGCCGCCGAAGTTGCGGTCCAGGTAGCCGCCCTGCGAGGCGTGGTGGACCCGGTGGTGGGAGGGGGTGTTGAGGAGGAACTCGAACGGGCGGGGCAGCCGGTCGATCCGCTCGGTGTGGATCCAGAACTGGTACACCAGGTTCACCGAGGAGCAGAAGGCCACCGCGGCCGGGGAGATCCCCAGGACCACCAGCGGGGCGTAGAAGAGACCGAAGGTCAGGTCGGTCCAGGGCTGGCGCAGCGCGGTGGACAGGTTGTAGTTCTGGCTGGAGTGGTGCACCACGTGCTGCGCCCAGAGCAGTCGCACCCGGTGGGTGCTGCGGTGCGACCAGTAGTAGCAGAAGTCCTGACCGAGCAGCATCAGCGGCACGGTGGTCCACCAGTGCACCGGGAGCCGCAGCGGGGTCGCCGCGTAGAGCAGGTTGTAGATGGCGAAGGCGGGGATCTTCCAGCCCAGGTTGGTGACCAGGCTGCCCAACCCCATGGTGAGGCTGGTCGCGGTGTCCCGGGCGGCGTAGCCCTGCTCGTCCTCGTCGGGGTGGACCAGGAAGGAGACGATCTCCATGACCGTCAGCAGCACGAACGCGGGTATCGACCAGAGCACGGCGTTGGGCAGGTTAGGCATGGCCGGAAGCGTAAGGCCGTGGGATCGGAGCTGGCTAGGGGTTGTTACCGACTGGTATTACCTCGGGTCCTCGACTCCTGGCGCCTGGTCCGGCTCACCAGACCCGGACCCCGGCGCCGCGGGCGAAGGCCGGGCTGGTCGCGCCGGGCGGGGGCGCCGCGAGCGGCACGGCGACTTCGGTGACCAGCGGGCCGACCTTTGCCGCCAGCGCGTCCAGCGCGGGCAGGTCGAATCCGTAGACCCGGGCCGCGTTGCCGCCGACCATGGCCGCCACCTCGGACCGGGGGAGCCCCGCGTAGGCGGTGCGCAGCGCCTCGGTGCTGTGCGGCCAGGTGCCCTCGTCGTGCGGGTAGTCGCTGCCCCACATGATCTTGTCGAGGCCGATCCGGTCGCGCAGCGGCACCTCGTGCGCCCGCATGAAGCTCGCGCCGACGAAGCAGTTGCGCTGCCAGACGGCGCTCGGGCGCTCGCCCATGGTCTCGGCCAGGCCCGAGCCGAACCGGGACTCGGCGGTGGCCGCCCGGGTGTCCGAACCGACCAGGCGCTGGTGGTAGTAGTCCAGCATGTCGAGCACCCCCGGGATCCAGCCCGAGCCCTGCTCGGTCAGCACCAGCCGCAGCCCGGGGTGGCGCCGGAACGCCCCGCCGAAGACCAGGTGCCACAGCGCCCGGTGCGAGAACCAGGTGGTCTCCACCATGAACACCGCCCGCGCCGCCGGTTCGCTGCCCAGCTCCGGGCCGGCCGAGCCGCCGTGGTGGTTCACCGGTACGCCGAGTTCCGCGCACACCGCCCAGAGCGGGTCGTACACCCGCGAGTGCAGCTCCGGCACCGGCGCGCCGGGCGGGACACCAGGGAGCACCACTCCGCCGGTCAGGCCCGCCGCGTGGCAGCGCCGGACCTCGGCCACGGCCTCGTCCACGTCACCCAGCAGCAGTTGGAAGGTCCCGGCCCGGCGGCCCGGGGCCTGCGCGCAGAAGTCGGCCATCCACCGGCTGTGCGCCCGGAGCCCGGCCCAGCGCAGCCGGAACTCCTCGCCGCCGACGGGGTGACCGGCCGTCAGCGAGGCGCTCGGGTAGAAGGGCGGGACGGTGTTCGGGAACACCACCTCGGCGACGATCCCGTCCGCCTCCAGCTCCGCGAGCCGTCGCGGGGAGTCCCAGTTCCGCTCGGCCTCGGGGGCCTGCAGGTCGGCATAGGGATTGACATAGGCGGCTGCCCAGGCGTCGAACGCGTCCTGGTGCCGCGCCGCCAGATAGAGGCGGTAGTCCAGCAGGTCGGCCCCGGCATGGCAGTCGGCGGAGATGACCGTGTAACGCTCGGGCCGCTCCGGCGGTTCGGTTCGCTCCGGCTGTTCGGCGTGTGGAGGTTGCCCGGTCACAGCGTGTTCCCTTCTGTCGGTACGGCGGTGCCGACGAAGGGGAAGTCCCGTCCGGTCAGCCAGTGCCGTCCGACCTCCCGGGCCGGGGCCCAGGCGGCCAGTACCGGCCGCTGGTCCTCCGGCTGGCCCAGCTCGGCGGGGGCCGGCCCGATCCGCTGCGCGATCGGCGCGAGCCTGTCCAGGTCGAAGCCGAAGACCTCGGCGCAGGAGAGTCCCAGCAGCTGCCGGGTCTCGTCGACCGGGATGTCGTGGAAGGAGGTGCGCATCCACTCGCGGGTGTTCGGCCAGGTCCCCTCCGGGTGCGGGAAGTCACTGCCCCAGCAGATATTGCCCACCCCTATCTCGTAGCGCTGGGCCAGCTCCCGCCGCTTGGTGTTGGTCGCCGCGATGAAGCAGTTGCGGTCCACGTACGCGCTGGGAGCCATGGTCAGTTCGGCGAACGGGGACAGCTTCTTGCCGCCGTGCGCGCCCAGGTACAGCCGGTCCATGAACCACAGCAGATTGGGCAGCCACCAGCAGCCGGACTCGGCCACGCCGAAGCGCAGGTCGGGGAAGCGCTCGAACACCCCGGACCACAGCAGGAACCACAGCGGGCGTGACGGCCAGAAGGTCACCTCGGTGACGTAGATGCCCAGGTGGTCGCCGTACTCGTGGCGTGGAGCCGCGCCCGAGTGGGTCAGCACCGGCATCCGCAGCTCCGCGCACACCGCCCACACCGGGTCGTAGCGGCGGTCGTGGTACGGCGGCCGGTCCACCCACATCGACGGGATCATGACCGCGCCCAGGCCGGACGCGTGCGCACGCCTGACCTCGGCCACCACGGTCGGCACGTCCCCGGTGACCGGAAGCAGGGCCACCCCGCAGTGCCGCTCCGGGGCGGCGCTGCTCGCGACGAACTCCGCCAGCCAGCGGTTGTGCGCCCGCGCCCCGGCCATCCCGAGCACCGGATCCTGGTCGCCGCTGAGCCCCAGGCCCACGCCGAAGGGGGCGGCGGTGCCGCTGTCGACCGCGTCCGCGTCCGGGAACACGACCTCGCCCGCGACGCCGTCACCGTCGAGCTCCTTCTCCCGGCGCGCCGGGTCCCACCCGCCGCGCAGCCCCTCCTCGTGCTCGGCGAACCACTTCCGGGCGAAGGCCTCGTTGCGGACGCCGAGCCGGGTGGCCTCGGCCCGGCGGTGCTCCGCCTGGGCCAGGAACTCGTCGAAGGCGCGGTGGTGCGCGGCCTCCAGATAGGGCCGGTACTGCTCGGTCGGCAGTCCGGCGTGGCAGTCGGACGAGATGACCAGGTACGGGTCGTCCCGGCGCTGGGATCCGGCGCTCACGTCTCCTCCTCCAGGATGAAGCGTTCCAGGTAGGCGGGGTTGCTGCGGTCCAGCATCGACCGGGCCCTGGCCTGGATCTGGCGGTCGCTGTGGTCGCTCGGCGGCAGCATCCAGAAGCGGTCGGCGCGGATCCCGTCCACCACGGCGGCGGCGACCTGCTCGACCGGGGTGAACTCGATCGGCTGCCCGGCGGCCGCCATCGCCGCCTCCCACTGCGCGAGGCTGCGGTAAGGGGTGCGGCGTGGGCGCTCCTTGGCGAAGCGCTGCGGGCGGTTGCGGTGCGACTCCCACAGCCCGGTGCGCAGCATGTGCGGCCCCGGGAACAGCACCGACGCGCCGATCGGGGCCCGCTCCGCGCGCAGGTGCGCGTAGAGCGACTCGGTCATGGTGACCACGGCGGACTTGGTCACCGCGTACACCGAGGCCGTCGGCAGCGGTGCGATGCCGCCGTCGGAGGAGGAGGTGTTGACCACGTGGCCCGGGCCGCCCGCCTCCAGCATCCGGGGCAGGAACGCCTGGATCCCGTGGAAGACACCCCACACGTTCACCGCGAAGGCCCACTTCCAGTCGTTGGGTTCGTGCTCCCACATCCGGCCCTCGGCGCCGGAGCCGACCCCGGCGTTGTTGCACAGCACGTGCACCGCGCCGAAGACGCCGTAGGCGGCGTCGGCCAGCGCCCGCACGCTGTCGGGCTCGGAGACGTCGGTGACCCGTCCGACGGCCTCCGCCCCGCGCTCGCGCAGACTCGCCACGGCCTTGTCCAGTGCCGGCTCCTCGACGTCGGCCAGGACCACCCGCAGCCCCTCGGCGGCGAAGCGCTCGGCCATCGCCAGTCCGATGCCGCCGGCCGCCCCGGTGACCACGGCGACCTGCCCGGGGAGGAGTTCCATCACGCCTCCCGGTCGGTGGCGGGCGGTTCCGGGGCGTCCAGCAGCTGCTGGGCGTCGTCGTAGCGCTGGTGCAGGTACGGCAGCAGTGCCTGCGGGCTGACCCGCTCCACCACCCGGCCGCGCTGGTCGGAGGTCTTCTCGCTGATGCTGATCTCCAGCAGCCGACGCACCGGCAGGTCGGCGACCGGGTCGAAGGGGGACTCGCGCAGCAGCACCTCGCCGTCCACCCGTTCCAGCCGCCGCACCCGCTCCCGCCGTAGGCAGTGCACCAGCACCGGGTCGAGGTCGAAGCCGGTGCCGTCCACGCCGGGCAGGAACTTGAAGTAGAAGTCCAGCTTCTCCGCCGGGGCGGGCAGCGGCAGTTCGCCGCCGACCCGCCCGCGCACCTCCACGAAGCTGACGCCGTGCCGGGTCAGCCGGGCAGCGACCAGGTCGCCGACCGGGTCGGCGGTGCGCTCGACGACCACCTCGCCCAGCTTCTTCGGCTCGCCGAAGACCTCCCGCCCGCCGATCAGCGCCCGTTCCGTGGTCATCGGCATCACCAGCGGGTACCAGCCGCGGTGCGGCCCGTGCTCGGCGCTGACCGCGAACGAGCCCGCACCCAGAGGGGTCCCGAACAGGTCGACCTGACTGATGCTCACCCGCACCAGGGCCCGCTCGGCGGGCTTCAGCGGCGGCGGCAGCACCTGCGCCACCGCGTCCGGGTCGCTCTCCCAGACCGCGACCACACCGGTGGACCAGATGTCGGGCAGGGAACCGCGGTTGTTCCTCGCCGCCGTGATCTCCGGCTCCGGGCGCGGGCCGTAACGTACGCGTGCCATGGGTGTTCCGCCTTCCTGTCGGCTGGCTCTGTAACACTGTTACTCCGCTCGGCGCGAAGGATGAAGACATATGCGGCAGATCGTTTCGCCCGGGGACGGCCGGGGATGACGGACAACCGGATCAGCCGGGAGCTGGTGGTGTCGACCGCCGCCGAGTTCGTCCGGCGGCACGGGCCCGGGGCGCTCACCATGCGCGGGCTCGCCGCCGAGTTGGGCACCGCGGTCACCGCGATCTACTGGCACGTGGGCAACCGCGAGGCGCTGCTGGACGAGGTGGTGGCCCGTACCGTCAGCGAGATGGGCCGGATCGAGGCCCGGGGCGCGACCCCGGCGCTGCGGGCCGAGTCGGTGGCGCTGGAACTGCGCCGGATGCTGCGGCAGCGCCCGCATCTGATCGCGCTGGTGCACGAACGGGGCCGGACCGAGCTGATGATGCTCCCGGCGCAGCGGGCCCTGGTGCACGAGGCGCACGCGGCCGGGCTGCGCGGGGCGCGGGCGGCGGAGGCGGTGCGGGCGCTGCAGTTCCTGGTGGTGGGGTTCGTCCTGGTGGAGCGCAACCGTGAACGGTCGCCCTCGCAGCACCCCGGCGAGCCGGAGCTGTGGGACGCCGAGGCCTCGGAGCACGACCGGCCGCTGGCCGGTGCGCTGGCCGTACCACCGGACCCGGACCGGCTGTTCGCCGCCTCGGTGCGGGCGCTGGTCGGCTCGCTGTGGCCCACCCCTCACTCGAACGAGTGAACTAGGCGGCGGTCGCGAAACCAGAACGTCTCGGCCGCGTTACGCCGGATGTATTGCCACGCAGGTCGTCCCGATCTACGTTCTACGCACGTAGATACTTGCTTCTCCGGGGCGCCGTCCGGATCTGCCGGGCGTGTCCCCGGCCGAGGGTGAGGGTGTGCCATGTCGGAATCCGCAAGCAGCAGCGCCGCGCCGGAGCCCGCCGGACCGTCGCAGATCGTGCGTGCCGCCCTCGTCCAGACCAGGTGGACCGGCGACACCGAGTCCATGGTGGCGCTGCACGAGCGCTACGCGCGCGAGGCCGCCGCACAGGGGGCCGCGGTCATCGGCTTCCAGGAGGTCTTCAACGCGCCCTACTTCTGCCAGGTGCAGGACGAGCGGCACTACCAGTGGGCGGAGGCCGTCCCCGACGGCCCGACGGTGACCCGGATGCGGTCACTGGCACGGGAGTTGGGCATGGTCATGGTGGTGCCGGTGTACGAGGTCGAACAGCCCGGCGTCTACTACAACACCGCCGCCGTGATCGACGCCGACGGCAGTTATCTCGGCAAGTACCGGAAGCACCACATCCCGCAGGTCAAGGGGTTCTGGGAGAAGTTCTACTTCAAGCCGGGCAATCTCGGCTGGCCGGTGTTCGACACCGCCGTCGGCCGGATCGGGGTCTACATCTGCTACGACCGGCACTTCCCCGAGGGCTGGCGGGCGCTCGGTCTCGCCGGGGCGCAGCTGGTCTACAACCCCTCCGCCACCAGTCGTGGGCTGTCCGGCTACCTGTGGCAGCTGGAGCAGCCCGCCGCGGCCGTCGCCAACGAGTACTTCATCGCCGCCATCAACCGTGTCGGCACCGAGGAGTACGGCGACAACGACTTCTACGGCAGCAGCTACTTCGTGGACCCGCGCGGCCAGTTCGTCGGGGAGCCGGCCTCCGACAAGGAGGAGGAGCTGGTCGTCCGCGACCTCGACTTCGGCCTGATCGAGCAGGTCCGCCACCAGTGGGCGTTCTACCGGGACCGGCGTCCGGACGCCTACGGGCCGCTCAGCCGTCCCTGAGGCCCGCTCCCGAGGCCCGTCCTCGAAGCCCGCTCCCGAAGCCCGCTCCCGAAGCCCGGAAGAGGAGACGAGTCGTATGTCCGAGCTCATCCGTCGCCACCGCGCGGTCACCCCGGCCTGGCTGGCGCTGTACTACGACGAGCCGATCGAGCTGACCCACGGCGAGGGCCGCCACGTCTGGGACGCCCAGGGGCGGCGCTACCTGGACTTCTTCGGCGGCATCCTGACCACCATGACCGCGCACGCGCTGCCCGAGGTCACCAAGGCCGTCGCCGAACAGGCCGGCCGGATCCTGCACACCTCCACCCTCTACCTGTCCACGCCCATGGTCGAACTCGCAGAGCAGATCGCCGAGTTGTCCGGTATCCCGGACGCCAGGGTGTTCTTCACCACCTCCGGCACCGAGGCCAACGACGCGGCGCTGCTGCTGGCCACCGCCCACCGCGGCTCCAACCAGGTGCTGGCGATGCGCAACAGCTACCACGGACGGTCGTTCACCACCGTCGGTATCACCGGCAACCGCGCCTGGTCGCCGACCAGCCTCTCGCCGCTGCAGACCCTGTACGTCCACGGCGGGGTGCGTACCCGGGGCCCGTTCGCGGGGCTGTCCGACGCCGAGTTCATCGCCGCCTGCACCGCCGACCTGGAGGACCTGCTGGGGCAGGTCGGCGGCTCGGTCGCGGCGCTGATCGCCGAGCCGATCCAGGGCGTCGGCGGGTTCACCTCCGGTCCGGACGGGCTGTTCGCCGCCTTCAAGCGGGTGCTCGACCGGTACGGCATCCCCTGGATCAGCGACGAGGTGCAGACCGGCTGGGGACGCACCGGGGACCACTTCTGGGGCTGGCAGGCCCATGCCGAGGCCGGGCCGCCCGACCTGCTCACCTTCGCCAAGGGCATCGGCAACGGCCTGTCCATGGGCGGGGTGGTCGCCCGGGCCGAGATCATGGACAGCCTCGGCGCCAACTCCATCTCCACCTTCGGCGGCAGTCCGATCACCACGGTCGGCGCCCTGGCCAACCTCCGCTACCTGCTCGACCACGACCTCCAGGGCAACGCCCGCCGCACCGGCGGGCTGCTGCTGGAACGGCTGCGCGCGGCGGAGCTGCCGATCGTCCGCGAGGTGCGCGGGCGCGGGCTGATGATCGGGGTGGAACTGGTCGACGAGGCGGGTGAACCCTCCTCCGCTGCCGCCGGGTACACCCTCGAACACGCCCGCGAGCTGGGGCTGCTGATCGGCAAGGGCGGCCCGGCCGGGAACGTGCTGCGGATCGCGCCGCCGATGACGCTCACCGCCGCCGAGGCGGCCGAGGGCGCCGAACTGCTGATCGAGGCGCTGCGTCGGGCCCAGTCCCAACTCTCCGCCCAGAAGGGGGCATCGTGACCGCCGTCCGGTCCCACCAGCGCACCGTCATCCGCAACGGGCTGGTCGTCACCGCCGCCGAAGAGGTGCACGCCGACGTCCTGATCGAGGGCGAGCGGGTCGCCGCGCTGGCCGCCACCGGCAGCGGGGCCGCGCGGGCCTGGACCGCCGACACCGAGTACGACGCGGCCGGGCACTACGTCATCCCCGGCGGGGTCGACGCGCACACCCACATGGAGTTGCCGTTCGGCGGCACCGCCGCCTCGGACACCTTCGAGACCGGCACCCGCGCCGCCGCCTGGGGCGGCACCACCACGATCGTCGACTTCGCGGTGCAGTCGGTCGGCCGCTCGCTTCGGGACGGCCTGGACCGCTGGCATGCCAAGGCCGAGGGCAACTGCGCCATCGACTACGCCTTCCACATGATCATGTCGGATGTCACCGAGGACAGCCTCAAGGAGATGGACCTGCTGGTGGAGGAGGGGGTCACCTCCTTCAAGCTGTTCATGGCCTACCCGGGGGTCTTCTACAGCGACGACGGGCGGATCCTGCGCGCGATGCAGCGCTCCGCGGTCAACGGCGGTCTGATCATGATCCACGCCGAGAACGGCATCGCCATCGACGTCCTGGTCCAGCAGGCCCTGGCCGAGGGGCGGACCTCGCCGCGCCACCACGGTGAGGTCCGGCGTGAACTACTGGAGGCCGAGGCCACCCATCGGGCGATCCAGCTGGCCCGGGTGGCCGGGGCCCCGCTGTACGTGGTCCATGTCTCCGCGGAGCAGGCGGTCGCCGAGATCGCCACCGCCCGCGACCTCGGCCTGAACGTCTTCGGCGAGACCTGTCCGCAGTACCTATTCCTGTCCACCGACAACCTCGCCGAGGCCGGGGCCGACGGCTTCGAGGGTGCCAAGTACGTGTGCAGCACCCCGCTGCGACCGCGTGAGCACCAGACCGCGCTCTGGCGCGCGCTGCGTACCAACGACCTGTCGGTGGTCTCCACCGACCACTGCCCCTTCTGCTTCGCCGGGCAGAAGGAGCTCGGCCGGGGGGACTTCTCGAAGATCCCGAACGGGCTGCCCGGCGTGGAGAACCGGATGGACCTGCTGCACCAGGCGGTGCTCGACGGGCACATCTCCCGCCGCCGCTGGATCGAACTCGCCTGCGCCACGCCCGCGCGGATGTTCGGCCTCTATCCGCGCAAGGGCACCATCGCCCCGGGGGCGGACGCGGACATCGTCATCTTCGACCCGCACGAGCGGTACACGATGTCGGCGGCCACCCACCACATGAACGTCGACTACTCGGCCTACGAGGGCCGACAGGTCACCGGACGGGCCCGGACGGTGCTGTCGCGCGGCAGCGCGGTCATCGAACAGGGCGAGTACCGGGGGCGGCCCGGCCACGGTGCCTACCTGCCGCGCGGCACCAGCCAGTACCTGATCTGACCCGCCGGGGCGGCGGCGTCCGCGCCGCGCCCGCACCGGCACCACGGAAAGGAGCCACTGATGGACTTCGGCCTCGTCCTGCAGACCGATCCGCCCGCGCGACTGCTCATCGACCGGATGAAGCGGGCCGAGGCGGCCGGATTCAGCCACGGCTGGACCTTCGACTCGGTGGTGCTCTGGCAGGAGCCCTTCGTCATCCACAGCCGGATCCTGGCCGAGACCGAGCGGCTGAAGGTCGGTCCGATGGTGACCAACCCCTCCACCCGCGCCTGGGAGGTCACCGCCTCGCTCTTCGCCACCCTCAACGACATGTACGGCAACCGCACGGTCTGCGGCATAGGGCGTGGGGACTCGGCGGTGCGGGTCGCCGGGCGCAGGCCCGCCACCCTGGCCCGGCTCGGCGAGGCGATGCACGCCGTCAAGGAACTCGCCGAAGGACGCGAGGTGGAGATCGACGGCACCGCCGTGCGGCTGCCCTGGGTCCGCGACGGCGCGCTCCCGGTGTGGATGGGCGCCTACGGCCCCAAGGCGCTGGAGCTGACCGGGCGCCAGGCCGACGGCTTCATCCTCCAGTTGGCCGACCCGTTCCTCACCGAGTGGATGGTCAAGGCGGTCCGTTCGGCGGCCGAGTCGGCCGGGCGGGACCCGGACGCGCTGACCATCTGTGTGGCCGCGCCCGCCTATGTCACCGACGGCAGCCCGGAGCAGCTGGCGCACGCCCGGGACCAGTGCCGCTGGTTCGGCGGCATGGTCGGCAACCACGTCGCCGACCTGGTCAGCCGCTACGGCGAGCACTCCGGCCTGGTGCCCGACGCGCTCACCGACTACATCAAGGCCCGGGAGGGCTACGACTACAGCCACCACGGACGCGCCGACAACCCCGACACGGCCTTCGTCCCGGACGAGATCGTGGACCGCTTCTGCCTGGTGGGCCCGCTGTCGGCGCACCGCGAGCGGCTGGAGCGGCTCCGGGAGCTGGGGGTCGACCAGTTCGCGGTCTATGCCATGCACGACGCCATCGAGGAGGTCATCGACGCCTACGGGAGCGGGATCGTCCCGCTGTTTCACTGAGGGCTCTGCTCGGCGATCCCGTCGACGCGGTCGGGGTAGAAGGCCACGTGTCCGCTGATTTCGGCCACGGCCGGGTAGGGGGTCTCGTACGCCCAGACCGAGTCCGCCGAGCGCTCGCCCCCGGCGGGGACGCTGTAGTAGCTCGCCTCGCCCTTGTACGGGCAGTAGCTGGTGGTGCTGGTGCGCTCCAGCAGGGAGCGGTCCACGTCGGTGAGCGGGATGTACTGCACCGCCGGGTAGTTCGCCTCGCGCAGGGTCAGCGCGCGGCGGGTGTCGGCGACCACCCGGCCCGCCACGGTGACCACGACGTGGCCCGGGTTGGGCTCGACGGTGATCGGATGGTCGGGGCCGGGGACCAGTACGGGCTTGTCGGTCATGGCCGGTGCCTCTTCTCTGTCTCGGGTCGGGCGCGTTCCGGGGTCGGGCGCGGGTCAGCCGGTGCCGCTGATCCGCTCGGGCTCGATCACCAGGATCACCCGGACCTGGTCCCGGCCGCCGTACCAGGCGTACGGGCCGCCGGTGTAGCGCTGGGCCAGCTGCTCGATGTGGTCGACCGCGCCCTCGGTGGTGATCTCCAGGACCCGACCCCGGATCTGGAAGTAGCGGGAGGGGTTCGCCGGGTCGGAGACCGCGAGGGCCACGCGCGGATCCCGGCGCAGGTTCCTGACCTTCAGGTGGGTCTGCACACTGTTGACGAGCACCCGCTCACCGTCGGTGTCCACCCAGGTCTGCGTCACCTGCGGCGAGCCGTCGGCCATGGAGGTGGCGACGTAGCAGGTGCTCGCCCCTTTCAGCAGGTCGAGCAGGTCGTCTGTGAGTGTCACGAGGGGCTCCCGGCCGAGCGAAGGGAAACGATTCTTCTCCATGATCCCCCTGATGCTCCCGGATGTGCCCACGGAACCGCAGGATCATGCTGGCAAAAAATACATGCCAATCATTCTAATGATCGACAGGGCTCAGTAGGGTGTTCGGCGCACCTCGACCCCGCACGTCGCCCAGAACGCGCCCAGTACGTCGCCCCCCGCGCAGGCCTCTCAGCAAGGAGCACCCAGTGACAACTGCCCAGCAGGCCCCGGACATTCTGTCGGCGGAGTTCGCCGCGGACCCCTACGCGTCCTACCGGACCATGCGTGAGCAGTTCCCACTGATCTGGCACGAGGGGATGCAGAGCTACGTCATCTCCCGGTACGAGGACGTCGAGAAGGCGTTCAAGGACCCGGTCTTCACCAGTGACAACTACGACTGGCAGATCGAGCCGGTGCACGGCCGCACCATCCTGCAGATGAGCGGGCGCGAGCACTCGGTGCGGCGGGCGCTGGTCGCCCCCGCCTTCCGGGGCAAGGAGCTCCAGGAGAAGTTCCTGCCGGTGATCGAGCGCAACGCGGCCGAGCTCATCGACCGGTTCCGCGACGCCGGGGAGGCGGACCTGGTCAGCCAGTTCGCCACCTGGTTCCCGATCAACGTGATCGTCGACATGCTCGGCCTGCCGCGCGAGGACCACGCCCGCTTCCACACCTGGTACACCTCGGTGATCGGCTTCCTGGGCAACCTCAGCCAGGATCCGGAGGTGACCGCCGCCGGGCTGCGGACCAGGCAGGAGCTGGCCGCCTACATGATTCCGGTCATCCAGGAACGGCGCGCCAACCCCGGTGACGACCTGCTGTCCACCCTGTGCACCGCGGAGATCGACGACACCAGCATGAGCGACGAGGACATCAAGTCCTTTGTCAGCCTGCTGCTCGCGGCCGGTGGCGAGACCACGGACAAGGCCATCGCCGGGGTGTTCCGCAACCTGCTCGCCCATCCGGAGCAGCAGGCCGCCGTGCGCGCGGACCGGGGGCTGATTCCGGCCGCGTTCGCGGAGACGCTGCGGTTCACCCCGCCGGTCCACATGATCATGCGCCAGCCCTCGGAGGACGTGGTGCTCAGCGGCGGCACGGTGGCCGCGGGCAAGACGGTGACCTGCCTGATCGCGTCGGCCAACCGCGACGGGGAGCGGTACGCGGAGCCGGACCGCTTCAACATCTTCCGCGAGGACCTGAATACGGACAACGCCTTCTCCGCCGCCGCCGACCACCTGGCCTTCGCGCTCGGTCGGCACTTCTGCGTGGGCGCGCTGCTGGCCAAGTCCGAGATCGAGGTGGGCGTCAACCAGCTGCTGGACGCGCTGCCCGAGCTGGCCCCGGCGGACGGGGTGATCCCGGACGAGCAGGGCCTGTTCACCCGGGGCCCGGGCTCGCTGCGGGTCCGGTTCACCCCCGGCGCGGCCTGAACCGCGCCGGGGCCCGGCCCCGTGGACCGGTCAGATCGAGGTGAACTCGACCGGCAGCGCGGCCGGGCCGCGCATCCAGATCGACGGACGCCACTGGATCGCCTCGGCCGGCACCGTCAGCATCACGTCCGGGAGGCGGTCGAGCAGGACCTCGACCGCCGCCCGGGCGATCACCTCCGCCAGCTCCGGCGCGGGCACCGGGCAGCGGTGCTCGCCGTGGCTGAACGAGAAGTGCGCCTGGTTGCCCACCGAGCCCGCGCTGAAGTCGGGCTGCACCGCCGGGTCGGTGTTGGCCGCCGCCAGGCCGAGCACCAGGCAGTCGCCCTTGCGGATCCGCTGCCCGGCGAGCAGGGTGTCCCGGGCGGCCCAGCGGCCGACGAAGTTCTGTGTCGGGGTGTCCAGCCACAGCACCTCGTTCAGCGCCTGGCTGACGCTGCGGCGCCCACCGGACAGGGTGACCGCGAAGCGGTCGTCGGTGAGCATCAGCCGCAGGGTGTTGCCGATCCAGTTGGAGGTCGGCTGCTGCCCGGCCGCGATGATCGAGATCATGTCCTGGATGATCTCCTCGTCGGCCAGACCCGCCGGATGCCAGAGCATCCGCGACGGGACGTCGGGGCCGGGCCTGGACCGGCCGCGCTCCAGCAGCCGGGCCATGGCGTCGTGGATCCGCTGGTACGCGTCCACCGCGCCCGGGCCGTCGTCCAGCGAGGCGGCCATGTCGCGTTCCAGGTCGAAGATCTGCGACTGGTCCAGTCCGAACAGACCGGCCACCACCCGCAGCGGGACCTGGGCGGCGTAGTCGGCCATCAGCTCGGCCGAGCCCGCTCCGGCGAAGCCGTCGATCAGCGCGTCGGCGACCCGCTCGCTGTCCGCCCGCAGCTCGAACAGGTCCACCTCGGAGAGCACGTCGGTGATCGCCCCGGCCCGCCGCTGGTGCTCGGCGCCCTCCTTGAAGAGCACCGAGGGGGTGTAGACGACGTACGGCAGCAGCGGCCAGTCCGCGGGGATCCGGTCCCAGGCGTGCCAGCGGCGGGAGTCGCGGGCGAACAGCTCCGGGTTGCTGGTCACGTAGTGGACCTCGCGGTAGCCGAGGACCAGCCAGGCCGGGATGTCGCCGTCCAGCAGGATCGGCGCGACCGGGCCGTGTTCGCGCCGCAGCGTCCGGTACAGGTCGGCCGGGTCGCTCTGGAAGACCGGTGAGTGCATCCGGGCCGCCCCGCCCAGGCCGAGCGACTCCGGGCCCAGGTGCACCGGGCAGCCGGTCGCGACCGGCGCCGGAGCCGTTTCGGCCGAGGGCTCCTGATGGGTCGTCACGAAGGGGTCTCCTCGGAGGAAAGGGAGTGCAGGTGGCGGACGAGGGCGATCAGCACGTCCCGGCTCGACTCCCGCTGCCGCGCGTCGCAGTCCAGCAGCGGCACGTCCGGGTTGAGCGACAGCGCCTCACGGATCTGGTCCAGTGAGTGCTCGGGCGGGTCGAAGTTGTTGCGGGCCACCACGAACGGCAGGCCGTGGTGCTCCAACCGGTCGATGGCGTACCAGGAGTCGGCCAGCCGCCGGGTGTCGACCAGGACCACCGCGCCGAGGGTGCCGGAGAACAGCCGGTCCCAGAGGAACCAGAACCGCTCCTGGCCGGGCGCGCCGAACAGGTAGAGCACCATCTCGTCGTCCAGGCTGATCCGGCCGAAGTCGAAGGCGACGGTGGTGGTGGACTTGGTGCTGACCCCGCTGGGGTCGTCGATGCCGACGCTCGCCTGGGTCATCACCTCCTCCGTGCTCAGCGGGCGGATCTCGCTGACCGAGCCGACCATGGTGGTCTTGCCGGCGCCGAAGCCGCCGACGATGACGATCTTGAGCCCGTCGCTGGCGGTGTCGCGCAGCGGCCGCGCGGCCGGGCTCGGCCCGGGCGCTGTCGGGTCAGAGGTTCTGGAGGCCAACGAGCACTCTCTTCAAGGTTTCGGGCGGCGGGAGTTGGCTGCCGCGCCCGGACGACTGCGGATGGCGGGCGGTGATCCGGCCCGAGTCGAGCAGGTCGCACAGCAGGATCTTCACCACGCCGACCGGCAGGTTCAGCAGCGAGGCCAGCTCCACCACGGCGACCGGACGCGCGCACAGCCCCAGGATCCGGACGTGCTCGGACTGCATCCCGACGCTGGGTTCGCTCTCCTTGACGATCAGCGTGACCAGGTCGAAGGACTGCTCGTGGGAACGGGTGCGACCCCCGGTGACGGTGTAGAGCCGGTCCGGGTCGCCGCTGTCGACCGGGCGGCGGATCATGCCAGCGGCCTCGGCTCGGCCCGCAGGTGCTCGCCGATCTGTTCGATCAACTCGTTCATGTTGTGCCCGACCGCGCCCGCGTCGGCGTCCTCGGCGGCGATCACCGCGAGGTGGGCTCCCACACCGGCCTCGACGATGAACAGGATCCCGCCGTGGAACTCGGTCATCGACTGCCGGACGCCGCCGGAGCCGTCGCCGAACTCCACCGAGGCGCCGTGGGACAGGCTCTGGATCCCGGAGGCGATGGCCGCGAGCTGGTCCGCCTGGTCCAGGGTGAGCCCGGGGGACAGGCAGAGCTTGAGCCCGTCCCGGGACAGGACCAGGGCGTGGCGGGCCCCCGGGGTCTTCTCCAGCAGGTTCTCCAGCAGCCAGTCGAGACTGCGGTCTGTGGTGCTCATTGGTCGGTGTCCTGTCCGTTCTGCGCTGACGGGGAGGCTGGAGCTGGGCGGATCGCGGCCTGGAACGCGCCGAGGCGGGACGCGTCGCCGGGGCGGGACGGAGCCCGCTCCGTGGTCGGCTCGGTCGAGCGGAGGGACGCCGCCAGGGTCTGCCCGCGCGGACGCTTGGGCAGCAGGCCGCCGCCGGCGGGGGCCGGTGCCGGGGCCGGAGCCGGGGCGGCAGCCGGGGCGGGGTCGGGGGCCGACGCGGTCGGCAGCGGCGGAGCGGTGGCGGCCGGAAGCGGTGGGGGCGCGGCGGAGGCGGCGGACGGCGCCGTCGTGGCGGGATCCTGGGGGCGGGCGAGCACGTGTTGCGGGATGAGCACCACCACGCCGGTGCCGCCGCGGGAGGAGGGGCGGAAGGAGACGGTGAGCCCGTGCTTGCGGGCCAGGCAGCCGACCACCGCGAGCCCCAGCCTGGTGCCGGACAGGGTGGTCAGGTCCAGCGGCTCGGCGGACACCAGCCGCTCGGCCCGGGCCAGCGTCGCCGCGGCCATCACCAGGCCGCCGTCCTCGATGGTGACCACCACGCCGGTCTGCGTCTCCTGGGCGTAGACGTGGACCTCCTCGGTGGGCGGCGAGAAACTGGCAGCGTTGTCCATCAGCTCGGCCAGCAGGTGCATCACACCCTCGGCCGCGTACCCGGCCACAGCGGCGCCGCTGGAGAAGTGCAGCCGGACCCGCTGGTAGGCGCTGATCCGGCCCATCGCCCCGCGCAGCACGCTCTCCAGCACGATCGGCTTGGTCCACCGGCGGCCGGAGCGGGCACCGGTCAGCACCGCGATGCTGTCCGCCAGCCGCC
The DNA here is from genome assembly GCF_014084105.1 of Streptacidiphilus sp. P02-A3a. Taxonomy (GTDB): domain Bacteria; phylum Actinomycetota; class Actinomycetes; order Streptomycetales; family Streptomycetaceae; genus Streptacidiphilus. The sequence goes on from NZ_CP048289.1 coordinate 2,765,006, forward strand.
CGGCCTGGGCGGTGCCGTGGTCGAGCTGGAGCAGGTCGCCGAGGACCTCCTCGCTGTGCCGGTTCTCCATCTCGCGCAGGTCGGCGAGCATGCTGGTGGCCAGCGCCTGCACCCGCCCGGCGGCGTTGGCGCAGGCGGCCATGGAGGAGGCGCGCAGCCGCTCGCTGGCGGCGACCTCGCGCACCAGCGTCTCCAGGATCAGCAGCTGGGTCGGGTCGAGGTCGTCCGGGGCCTGCGCCAGCGTGGTGTCGGCCGACGCGCCCGCCCGCAGCCGTTTCACCGCCTGCGGGATCACCTGCTCCGCCAGCCGCTCCGTCCCCGCCGCCGACTGCCCGCTGCTGGACGCGAGTTCCCGCAGCTCCAGCTCCAGCGCCGCGCCCGCGGCGCGTTGCGTCTGCACCTCGCGGCGCAGCGAGGACTCGGCCAGGGCGGCGGCCCGCCGGACGCTCTCCGCCTCCGCCTGGGCCCGATGGGCGGTGTCCGCCTGCGCGGCCACGGCCTGCGCGGACTCGGCCCGCAGCGCCTCGGTGCGGCTGCGCAGCAGCCGGGTGGCGCGCGAGCGCGAGCCCAGCAGCGCCGGCAGGCAGGCGAGCAGTACGCCCGCCGCCGCTCCGAAGCAGGCCATCGGCCACCGGTCGGCCGGGACGGCGTCGGCGGTGGCCCAGACGGACAGGGCGCCGACGGCGGCCAGCGCGGCCAGTGGCAGGAGGAGGGAGCGCACCCGGTGCGAGCCCGGCACGTGGGCGAGCCTTTGAACAGACATCAATCGGTTCCTCGTAGCGCGCGGCCACAGCGGGGCCGACACGCGGATGCCAGGGGGAGTTGAGCTGACAGCTAGGCCATGAACGAAAGGATCGGATGACCGCGCGACCATACCTTATCTGTTCAAAACACCTGCATCACCAGTCAGTTGACACATCCGACCGGCAAGCGCAGGGGTCGGCGGGGCACGATCGGACGCCCTCGAACCGGGGCGTCGCACGTCAGGCCGGTCGGCGGGCCGGGCGCGGGGGCGGGTGGCGGCGGCCGCGACGGCGGTGATCGGCTCATATTCTGATCCCGGGGACCGGCCACCGACCGGCCGCCGCGTCGGGCCGCCGCATCAGGAAGTGGAGACACCGTTGAGAATCGTGCTCGGTCTGCTGGGGGCGCTGGTGGTCGCCGGTTCCTTCTCCTCGGTGGTGCGCACCCTGGTGCTGCCCCGGCCGTCCCGCTCCAGCTTCACCAGCCTGGTCCGGCGGGCGCTGTTCGTGCCGTTCCAGGCGTTCGCGGACCGCTGCGGCAGCGTGGAGCGGAAGGACCGGGTGCTGGCGCCGGTCGCCCCGCTGTCGATCCTGGTCACCCTGGTCCTCTGGCTGGCGTCGTTCATGGTCGGCTACGCGCTGCTGGAGGGGGCGGTCAGCCACCTCGGGGTGAAGTCCGCGCTCAGCGAGGCCGGGTCCTCGCTGTTCACCCTCGGCTTCGCCAGCAGCAACCGCAGCGCGCTCACCGCCGTGGACTTCTGCGCCGCGGCCACCGGACCGATCGTGATCGCGCTGCAGGTCGGCTACCTGCCCTCGCTCTACGGCGCCTACGCCAAGCGCGAGTCCGAGGTCACCCTGCTCCAGTCGCGGGCGGGCAGCCCGCCGTGGGGGCCGGAGATCCTGGCCCGCTACGCCCAGGTGGAGCTGACCGACTCGCTGGTGAGCCTGTTCGTCAACTGGGAGCGGTGGAGCGCCGAGGTGGCCGAGAGCCACACCACCTACCCGGTGCTGATCCAGTTCCGCTCGGCCCGGGCCACCCGGAACTGGCTGGTCGCGCTGATCGCGGTGCTGGACGCGGCCGCGCTGCACCTGGCCTTCAACCCCTCGCGGCCGACCACGCAGGTCCGGCTGGCGCTGCGGGCCGGGTTCGTCTGCATGCGCGACCTCGCCGACGTGCGCGGCATCCCGTACAACCCGGATCCGCTGCCGGACGACCCGCTGGCGCTGACCTACGAGGAGTTCCTGCTCGGGGTGGCCCGGATGCGCGAGCAGGGCTTCCCGATGGAGCGCACCCCGGAGCAGGCCTGGCCGCACTTCCGCGGTTGGCGGGTCAACTACGAGACGCTGGCGTACCAGTTGGCCTACGACATCGAGGCCGTCCCGGCGCCCTGGTCCGGACCGCGGCGTACCGCCGAGGCCGTGGTCACGCCGACCACCCCGCTGGACCGCCGCCCGGTCAGCCGCTGAACCCCGGTGGTCGGGCCGCCGAGGCGTAGGGGGCGAGCAGCAGCCGGATGATCTCGTCCAGGTGCACGAAGGCGTCGGCCAGGGTGTTCCGGCCGGTGACCCAGGCGACCAGCTCGCTGTGCCAGGCGGAGTCGATCAGCAGCGGCAGCACCGTGCTCGCCGACGGCGGGACCTCCGGCATCACCGCCAGCAGCGAGGCGCGCCCGGCGCAGGCCATGGCGTCCACGGCCTCGCTGGCGAAGGGGTCGGTGGAGACCGTCACCGAGACCAGCAGGTGCGCCATGTTCGGCTGCCGCTGGAAGGCGCGCATCCCCCGGTGCACGAAGCGGACGACCCGGTCGGCCGTCCCCCGGTCGACGGCGGTCGGCAGCGGGGCGGACGCCCGCAGCTCGTTCGCCAGATCGGCCATCAGCTTTCCGCGCCAGTCGGAGACGGCGGACGCCAGCAGATGGTCCTTGGAGGAGAAATAGCGGTAGGTCGTGCCCAGGGCGACCCCCGAGCGCTCGCTCACCTGCTTCATCTGGACGCGTTCCACCCCGATCTCGGAGACGAGTTCGAGCGCTGCCCTGATCAGGTACTTCCGACGTTCCAACTGGCGGGGAGACATTGCCTCGACCGGCCGAGGGGACAGGTCAACCTTGGACACAACGCCCATGGTACCGGGAACGGTGTTGCAGGTGTATGACACCTCATCAGGTCATCTGACCGCGAGGTGCGCCCGCGGGGGCGCGGCCGGGCTGCAACGCTGTTCTCGTCGGGCCGCGCCCGGCGCGGTCAGTGGCGTCGCTCGCGGACCAGTGCCTCCTGCACCACCGAGGCGACCAGGCGGCCGTCGCGGGTGTAGAACTCGCCCTGGGCCAGCCCGCGGCCGTCCGAGGCGCTCGGGCTGCGCTGCGCGAACAGCAGCCACTCGTCCGCCCGGAACGGCCGGTGGAACCACATCGCGTGGTCCAGCGAGGCCAGGCTGATGGTGGTCGGGCCCTTGCGCTCGGCCCGGGGCAGTTGCAGGTGCATGGCGGCGGTGGAGGCCAGGGTCAGGTCGGACAGGTACGCCAGCGCGCAGACGTGCAGCAGCGGGTCGTCGCCGGGCAGCGGCGAGGCGGACTTCAGCCAGACGAACTGCTCCTCGACCCCGGCCTGCCGGTCCGGCAGCGTCGCCGAGCCGCGCGGGACCACCCGCATGTCCAGGGTGAGCCGGCCGGTGGTGGTCCAGTAGTCGCCGGAGCCGTTCCCCGGGTCGCCCCCGTCCGAACCGGCGTCGGCCCAGTCCGCGTAGGGGTCGGGCAGCAGCTCCGGATCGGGCAGCAGCGGCACCGCGCGCTGCCGCTCCTGGCTCCGCTCCGGGACCTTGAACGAGGCGGAGAGGGTGAACATCGCCTCGCCGCGCTGGATCGCGGTGACCCGGCGGGTGGCGTACGACCGGCCGTCGCGCAGCCGCTCCACCTCGTACACCAGCGGGCGGCGCGGGTCGCCCGGGCGCATGAAGTAGCCGTGCAGCGAGTGCACCAGCCGTTCGGGGGAGACCGTGCGTCCGGCCGCGACCAGGGCCTGCGCCGCCACCTGGCCGCCGAACGCGCGCAGTGGGGCGCCCGCGTGGCACCAGCCCCGGAACAGGTTCAGGTCGATGTCGTCGAGCCGGAGTAGGTCGACGAAGCCGGAGATGGCCTTGGGCTGATCGGTCACACGGGTCTCGTCCACCATCCGGCCATCGTCCCAGACCGACCGGGGAGGACCGCCGCCACCCGCTGTGAGCTGCGTTACCTTGCGTTTCTCAGCGTTCGAACCGGCCGCCCAGCCGGCTGAAGTCCCAACTGGTGAGCGTGCGCGGGGCGAGCCGCAGCCAGGCGTGCCGCCGGTCGTGGACCATGGCCGGGCCGAAGCCGTACTTGGCGGCGAAGAGCCGCTCCGGGAGCTCCAGGGCGGGGTTCGGCAGCCCGGTCCTGGGGACCTCGCCGACCCGCTCGACCTCGCCGGTCAGCTCCACCCCGCGCAGCTCGCCGTACTCCTCGCCGGAGTCGACCACCGCCGCGATCCGCGGGTCCGCCGCCAGTTCGGCCCAGCGGCGGCTGCGGGTGACCGAGTAGAGCCACAGGGCGGCGCCGTCCCAGGCGAACCAGAGCGGGGTGGCGTGCGGGCGGCCGTCGGCGGAGACGGTGGCGACCCGGCAGGTCCGCTGTCCGGTGAGGAAGGCGTCCCGTTCCTCCGGAGTCATCATGATCCTTCGGCCGTGGCGCTGCTCGGTCATGCCGGGCCTCTTCCTGCGGGGCGGGCGGGAGGGGAGGATGGCCCCGGGTAAGAGTAGAACGCGTTCTTGTTCCGAAAGCCAGAGCCGCCCTGTTCGAAAAGCCAGAGCCGCGACCGCCGGGAGGACCGCCGTGCGCCAGGATTTCGCCACGCTCCGCTGCGAGTTGAAGGAGCACGTGGCCTGGGTGGTACTGGACCGCCCCGAGGTCCACAACGCCTTCGACTCCCTGATGATGCGGGAACTCCGGACGCTCTGGCGCGAGTTGCGCGAGGACGACGAGGTCCGGGCGGTGGTCCTCACCGGCGCGGGCGACCAGGCCTTCTGCACCGGGGTGGACCGGCGCGCCCTGGCCGATCCGGAGCTGCCGATCGGCACCAGGGGCGGTAGCCCGCTGCACTTCGACGACCCGGGCGACTGGATCAGCCCCAAGACCGCCGGCGACCTGTGGAAGCCGGTGGTCGCCGCGGTCAACGGGATGGCCTGCGGCGGCGCCTTCTACCTGCTCGGCCAGGTCGAGTTCATCATCGCCGCCGAGCACGCCACCTTCTTCGACCCGCACACCAGCTACGGCATGGCCTCGGTCTTCGAATCCATGGCGATGCTCCAGCGGATGCCGCTGGGCGAGGTGATGCGGATGCAGCTCACCGGGGCGTACGAGCGGCTGTCGGCGCGGCGGGCCTACGAGATCGGCCTGGTGCAGGAGGTCGTCCCGGCCGCCGAGCTGCGGGCCGCGGCCGGACGGGTGGCCGCGGCGATCGCCGCGCAGCCGGCGCTGGCGGTGCAGGCCACGGTCCGGGCGGTGTGGTACGCCCAGGAACTCGGCTACCGGCAGGCGCTGGACGTGGCGAAGACGCTGGTCCAGCTCGGCAACGACCCGGCGGAGCTGGCGCGGGGGCAGGCGGCGTTCGCCTCCGGCGCGCGACCGCCGTGGCGCCTGCGGTAGCCGGTGCGGGCCCCGGGAGCGACGCGGTACCGTCCTGGCATGCCCCAGCAGCCCGCAGCCGTGCCCGGTGAAGCCGACCCCGACCGCCCCGGTCCGGTCACGGCGGACGACCTCGGCCTGGCGGTCCGGCTCGCCGTGGCCGCGCTGGTGCGGGCGCCGGTGAGCGCCTGGGCGGCCCGGGCCGGTTCGCTGGAGTGGGACTGCTGGGAGACGGTCGAGCACCTGAGCGACGACCTCTTCGCCTACGCGGTGCAGCTGGGCCCGGCGCGGCCGCCGATGGACGGCGAGGTGCCCTTCGTCTGGCGCAGCCTGCGCCCCGGCGGTCCGGCCAACGCCGTGCACGCGGACCGCGCGGCCGGGACCGCCGGGCTGCTCCAGGTGCTGGAGGCCTGCGGCGCGCTGCTGGTCGCCATGGTCCGGACCACCCCGCCGCAGGTCCGCGCGCACCACGTCTTCGGCGCGGCGGATCCCGAGGGGTTCGCCGCGATGGGGATCGTGGAGACCCTGGTGCACACCCATGACCTGGCCCAGGGGCTCGGCCTGGACTGGGATCCGCCCGCCGGGATCTGCGCCCGGGTGCTGCGGCGGCTGTTCCCGGACGTCCCCGGGGACGCCGCCGCGCCCTGGCCCGCGCTGCTCTGGGCCACCGGGCGGACGGCCCTGCCCGGACACCCGCGCCTGACCGACTGGCGCTGGTACGCCGCGCCCGCCCCGGAGCGGCCCCGACTGCCCCAGCGCTGAGCCGCGCCGGGGCCGCGCTGCCCTAGCTGGACGGCTGGTCCGGCAGCTCGCGGCTGTCGGCCGGGTCCGGGGCCTGGGCGAACCGGGTGAGCAGGGCGTGGAGTTGCCGCTGCTGCTCCGGTTCCAGGCAGTCGAGCAGGTCGCTCCCGGCCCGGTCGGCCCCGGCCCTTACCCGGGCCAGCAGCTCCCGCCCGGCCGGGGTGAGCTCCACCGCGTGCGCCCGCCGGTCGCGCGGATGCGGCATGCGCCGGGCGAGGCCGTGCGCCTCCAGCTCGTCGACGGTGCGTACCATTGTCGATTTGTCGCTGCCCATCAGGTCGATCAGCCGGCGCTGCGTCACCGGGCCCGCCTGGCCGAGCTGGAGCAGCACCCCGGCCTGTCGGTTGTCGATGCCGAGCGGCTGGAGCTGCGCGGCGAAGGCCCGGGCGGCGCGGCGGTGGGCGAGCCGCAGCAGCAGGCCGATCGAGCCGGGGGGCGAAAGCGGATGGGACTCCATGGCGTGTCAGTATAGGCTTCGCCTGAGATAGTTTCTTCTGGGACTATCTCATTAGGGACAAATTTGCCAGGTGAGGAGCGTCCATGGACGACCACTACTCCGCGCCGCGCCGCTGGTCGGCGCTGGCGTACCGGCTCTTCGCCACGGCCGCGGCGATGCTGGCCTGCGGGCAGCCGGTGCTGGCCGGCGGCTTCCTGCAGGGCCACTACTCGATGCTGGCGGCGCACCGGGACGCGGCGATGGTCCTGGCCGGGGCGCTGCTGCTGGCGCTGTCGGCGGCGGTGCTGAACTGGCGTACCGGCGGCGCCCCGGGGCGGTTGCCGGTGCTCAGCGCGGCGGCCCTGCTGCTCTGCGGCGGGCAGATCGGGCTCGGCTTCGCCCGGGAGCTGGTCATCCATGTGCCGCTCGGGGTGGCCATCGTGGCGCTGGTGCTGCGGACCGCCCTGCTCGGTTGGCGGCTGCCGCTGCCCCGGCGGACACCGGTCGCGGACCGGGCGGCATCCGCCGGGGCGGCACGCGCGGCGGAGGTCGACGCGTGAGCGCGGGACTGAGCCGACGGGGCTTCCTCGGGGTGGGCGCGGCGGCGCTGGCCGGGGTCGGCGGACTGGCCGCCGGTACGCCGTACCTGGGACAGCTGCTGGAACCCGGGCAGCCCGGACTGCTGCTGCCCAGCCGGGCCCCGCTGCCACGGGCGTTCCGGGCGGAGCTGCCGGTGCCGCCGGTGCTGGCGCCGGTCCGCAGCGACGCGACCACCGACTACTACGAGATCACCCAGCGACCGGCGCTGCTGCAGATCCTGCCCGGGCTCACCACCGAGGCGTGGACCTACCAGGGCAGTTACCCCGGGCCGACGCTGCGGTCCAGCTCCGGACGCCGGACCGTGGTCACCCACAGCAACCAGCTGCCGCATCCGACCGTGGTGCACCTGCACGGCGGGCACACCCCGACCGCCAGCGACGGCTACCCGACCGACCTGGTCCAGCCGGCCGGTGGCGGCACCGGCGGCCCAGCCGGGATGACCGGCATGGCCGGGACGGACACCGGCGACGGGCGGAGCCGGCGGACGTACACCTATCCGCTGGACCAGCGCGCCACCACCCTCTGGTACCACGACCACCGGATGGGCTTCACCGCGCCCAACGTCTGGCACGGCCTGGCCGGGTTCCACCTGGTCACCGATCCGGAGGAGGCCGCGCTGCCGCTGCCGCGCGGCGAGCGGGACCTGCCGCTGATGATCAGCGACCGCTCCTTCGCGGCCGACGGCAGCTTCGCCTACCCGGCGCTGGACGCCGCCCAGCAGACGCCCGGGGTCACCGGCCCCTACCTGAACGGGGTGCTCGGCGACGTGATCCTGGTCAACGGCGCGCCCTGGCCGGTGCTCCGGGCCGACCGGGCCCGCTACCGGCTACGGGTGCTGAACGGCTCGAACGCCCGCCGCTACACCCTGGCGCTGGACCCGCAGCCGCCGGGCGGCGGCGCGCTGCTGCAGATCGGCGGCGACGGCGGGCTGCTGGAGCGGCCGCTGGCGCACGACAGCATCGACGTCGCCCCGGCCGAGCGGTTCGACCTGGTCGTCGACTTCTCCCGCTACCCGCCGGGCAGCCGGGTCCGGCTGGTGAACACGCTCGGCAGCGGCGGCACGGCCCAGGTCATGCGGTTCGACCTGGAGGGCGCGGGCGGGACCGACGACGCGCGGGTCCCGGCGGAGCTGTCCGCCGTCGCCGCGCTGGACCCGCGCCGGGCGGCGGCCACCCGCGACTTCGTGTTCCAGAGGTCCGCCGACGGTTGGACCATCAACGGCGACGCCTACCGGCCCGGACGCTACCTGGCCCGGCCCCGGCTGGGCAGTACCGAGGTGTGGCGCTTCGTCAGCGACTTCCACCACCCGGTGCACCTGCACCTGAACCACTTCCAGGTGGTCAGCCGCAACGGCGGGGCCCCGGGCCGCTACGACGCGGGCTGGAAGGACACGGTGGATCTGCGCCCGGCCGAGGCGGTCGAGGTCGCGGTGCGGTTCACCGACTACCCGGGGCGCTACCTGCTGCACTGCCACAACCTGGAGCACGAGGACATGGCGATGATGGCGGACTTCCGCACCGAGTGAGGGCCGTCGCCGGGGCCCGCCAGCGGGGCCGGTGGTGTCAGCCGAGCGATGCCAGTAGCTTCGCCCCGGTCGCGCGGACCTCGTCGACCAGCACTGCCAGGTCGGGCTCGGTCACCGCCGGGTTGATCAGGCAGGCCCGGACCGCCTCCCGTCCGGCGAGCACGGTCCCGGTGACGAAGGTCCGCCCGCGCTCCTGGACGGCCACCGGCAGCGCCTGGTTCACCCGCTCCAGCAGTTCGGCGGCCACCCCGGCCGGGGCGTAGCGGAAGGCGGTGATCGAGCTCTCCACCGCCGCCATCAGCTCCAGCTCCGGCTCGGCCACCACCAGCTCGCCCAGCCGCCGGGCCATCGCGGTGCAGTGCGCCACGTCCCGGGCGATCCCCTCGCGGCCGGAGGCGGCGATGGTCGCCCACACCTTCAGCGAGCGGAACGGCCGGGTCTGCTCGATGCCGTACTCGGAGAACCAGCCGAGGCCGCCCGCGTTGTCGTCCCGCAGGTACGACGGCACCAGGCTGAAGGCCGCCCGCAGCTCGGCCGGGTCGCGGACCAGCACGCAGCCGCAGTCCACCGGTACCCCGAGCCACTTGTGCGGGTCCAGCGCCAGCGAGTCGGCGCGGTCCAGGCCCGCGTAGCGGTGCGCCACCACCGGGTCGAGCACCCCGAAGGCGCCGTACGCGCCGTCCACGTGCAGCCACAACCGCTCCTCGGCGCAGACGTCGGCGATCGCGTCCAGGTCGTCCACCGCGCCGGTGTTCACCGTTCCGGCCGAGGCCACCACCAGGAACGGGACCAGACCGGCCGCGCGGTCGGCCGCGATCCGCTCGCGCAGCGCGACCGGGTCGAGGTGCCCGGCGGCGTCGGTGGCGACCGCCTTCAGCTGCCGGCTGCCGAGCCCCAGCAGCTCGGCGGCCTTGCGGACACAGGAGTGGGTCTCCGCGCTGACGTAGCCGACCAGCGGCGGCAGCGCGGCCAGGCCCTGCTCGCGGACGTCCACCCCGAGCCGCCGGGCGGCCCGGTCGCGGGCCGTGCCCAGGGCCACGATCGTGGCCATCGACGCGCCCGAGGTGAGCAGCCCGGCGCCGGGCGGGTGCGGGAAGCCCGCGAGCTCGGCGATCCAGCGCACCACCGTGCGCTCCAGGTGGACGTCGGCGTGGTCGCCACCGGCCGAGCTCGGGTTCATCGCGGCGGCGGCCAGCGTCGCCAGCACCCCGGCGGGCGCGGGCGCGGCGTTGACCCAGCCGAAGAAGCGCGGGTGCCCGTTGCCCATCGGGTAGGGCAGCACCTCGCTGCCGATCTCGGACACCAGCTGCGCCAACCCCCGGCCCTGGCGCGGCAGCGGCAGGCCCAGCAGCCGCTCCCGCGCGGCCGGGTCCATGGGCTGCCACACCGGCTGCTCGGCCAGCCCGCCGAGGTAGTCCGCCAGCAGGTCGACAGTGGCGTGACCCGCCACCCGGAAGTCGTTCATACGCTGATGCTACGGGCTGCGGAAACGGCTCCGACCTGCGGAGCCCGTGGGTTCGGGGAAAGCGGTGTTCGAGGTGCCGAACGGGGAAGGGGAAACGAAACTGGGAGCGTTCGTCCGAGGAGAGGCGGGAACGTGAGCTTTGTCGCCGGGAGGGGTCCGCGGTCAGGGGGCTCCGGCGCGGGTGCGGCCGCCGAGCACGGCGCCGCCGGCAGCGACACCGGCGGCGCGGACACCGGGCGCTCCGGGGACGCCGGTGAGGGCGGCCGGCTGCGCCGCTGGGGCCGCCGGTCGCGGATGCCGCTGCTCGCCGCCGCGACCGGGGCGCTGCCGGTGCTGATCTTCCCCACCATCGGCTGGTGGTGGTTCGCCTACGTGTGCCTGGTGCCGCTGATGCTGGTGCTGCGGACCGCGCCGGACCAGCGCCGGGCGCTGCGGCTCGGCTGGTACGGCGGCATCGGCTTCCTGGTCGGGGTGATGAGCTGGCTCATCCCCAGCCTCAGCGTCGCGATCCTGCTGCTGGCCGCGCTGCTCGGGCTGTTCTGGGCGCCCTGGGGCTGGCTGGTGTGGCGGCTGCTGCGCGGCCGTCCGGACGCGGTGCGGGCGGTGGCCGCGATCGTGCTCGTGCCCTGCGGCTGGATGGTGATCGAGACCGTCCGCTCCTGGCAGTACCTCGGCGGGCCCTGGGGGCTGCTCGGCGCCAGCCAGTACCAGCAGCACGCCGCGCTGGTGCTGGCCTCCTTCGGCGGGGTGTGGCTGGACAGCCTGCTCATCGTCGCGGTGAACACCGTACTGGTGGTGCTGATCGCCGACTGGGGGCGCTGCGTGGTCGCCTACGGGGCGCTGGCCGCGATCGTCGCCGGGGTGCTCGGGGTGCTGGCCTGGGCCCCGCAGCCGCGGCTGACCGGGGCCAGTACCACCATCGGCGTGGTGCAGCCGGGCGGCAGCGCCAACGACGCGGAGCGCACCGCCCACGGCGAGGCGCTGACCCGCACCCTCGTCGGCGACCACCCGGACCTGGTGGTCTGGGGCGAGAGCAGCCTGACCGACGACCTGACCACCGACCCGCGGCTGACCGCGCGGCTGACCGCGCTGTCCCGGCAGGTCGGGGCGGACCTGCTGGTCAACGTGGACGCGGTGCAGGGCGACAGCGGCGGCATCTACAAGACCTCGGTGCTGGTCGGCCCGCAGGGGCTGACCGGGCAGCGCTACGACAAGATCCGGCTGGTGCCGTTCGGCGAGTACATCCCGCTGCGCCCGGCGCTGGGCTGGATCTCGCACCTCTCCAAGGCCGCCGCCGTCGACCGCCGCCGGGGCACCCGGAACGTGGTGATGACGGTGCCCGAGCCGGGCGGCGGCACGCTCCGGATCGGCCCGCTGATCTGCTTCGAGTCGGCCTTCCCGGACATGAGCCGGGTGCTGGCGGGCCGCGGCGCGCAGCTGATCGTGATCCAGTCCTCCACCGCGACCTTCCAGGACACCGCCGCCCCGCAGCAGCACGCCTCGCTGGCGGCGCTGCGCGCGGCGGAGACCGGGCGGCCGGTGGTGCAGGCCACGCTGACCGGCGTCAGCGTCGCCTACGACGCCTTCGGCCGGATGGTCGGCCGACCGCTGACCACCGCCGACCGGGGGACGGCGGTCTACCGGATGCCGCTGGCCACCGGCAACACCCTCTACGACGACTGGGGCAACTGGGTGCCCACCGCGTGCTGCCTGCTGGTACTGGTGAGCGCGGCCGGGTGGGGGGCCACGGTGTGGGCCAATCGGCGCAAGGCCTCCAGTCGGGCGTAATCCTGCCCGATTTCGGGCAGGATTATTGGATTCGTATGACGAGCATGCGTAAGGTCTCACCTCGTGTCCACACCCTCCGTGTCCAGTGCGCCCCCGGCCCGCCCGGGCGCGCCGCGCCCCGCACCCGCACACGAGGACCTGCTGGAGCACCTTGCGCGGACCACCTCCCTCGGTCCCAGTGAGGCTGCCCGGGTCGTCGCCGACGTGCTCGCGTACTTCTCCGAGAGCGTCGAGGAGTACGTGCGGCGCCGCCATGGCGAGTTGCAGGCCAGAGGGTTGACCAACGAACGGATTTTCGAACGGATCGCGCTGGAACTGCCCCAGCGGCGGGTCCGCCCGGCCGAGCTCTCGGCCCGGCAGCTGCGCCGCATCGTCTACGGCTAGGCCGTCCGGAGCCGGGCCCCGCGCCGCGCCCGCGCCGACCGCTGTTCCGCGCACCACCGAGACCACCGCCTGAGCAAAGGAGCATCGCCCATGTGTGGCATCGTCGCCTATGTAGGGTCCAGGGACGCAGCGCCCATCCTGCTGGAGGGGCTGGCCCGGCTTGAGTACCGCGGCTACGACTCCGCCGGGATCGCCGTGGCCGCCAAGAGCCAGGGCGGGAGCCAGAGCGGCGGCCAGGGGGCGGGGGCCCAGACGGCGCTGAAGGTCCGCAAGAGCAAGGGCCGGGTCGCCGAGCTCGCCGCGCTGGTCCCGGCCCGCTTCTCCGGGAAGACCGGCATCGGCCACACCCGCTGGGCGACCCACGGCGTCCCCAGCGACGTCAACTCGCACCCGCACCTGGACCAGACCGGGCGGATCGCGGTGGTCCACAACGGCATCATCGAGAACGCCGACGAGCTGCGCGCCAAGCTCCAGGCCGACGGCGTGGTCTTCACCTCGGAGACCGACACCGAGGTACTGGGCCACCTGATCGCCAGCCTGGCCGCCGAGGGCGTGGAGCTGGAGGACGCGGTCCGGGCCGCGCTCAAGCGGATCGTCGGCACCTACGGCATCGCGGTGCTGGACGCCCAGCAGCCCGACCGGATCGTGGTCGCCCGCAACGGCAGCCCGATCGTGCTCGGCATCGGCGAGAAGGAGATGTTCGCCGCCTCCGACGTCGCCGCCCTGGTCCGCTACACCCGCCAGGTCGTGCACCTGGACGACGGAGAGCTGGCCACGGTGCGCGCCGACGGCTTCAGCACCTTCACCCAGGACGCCCGGATCACCGCCAAGCAGCCGCTGACCGTGGACTGGGAGGAGGCGACCTACGACACCGCCGGGCACGCGCACTTCCTGGTCAAGGAGATCCACGAGCAGCCCGCCTCGGTCGAGCGCACCCTCAGCGGCCGGATCGACGAGCGCTTCTCCACCGCGCACCTGGGCGGTCTGAACATGGACGCCCGCGAGGCACGGGCCTTCCGCCGGGTGAAGATCCTCGGCTGCGGCTCGGCCTACTACTCCGGCGAGCTCGGCGCGCAGCTGATCGAGGAGCTGGCCCGGATCCCCGCCCACGCCGAGCCCGCCTCGGAGTTCCGCTACCGCAACCCGGTGATCGAGGCGGACACCCTGTACATCGCGGTCAGCCAGTCCGGCGAGACCTACGACACCCTGGCCGCGGTGCAGGAGATCAAGCGCAAGGGCGGCCGGGTGCTCGGCGTCGTCAACACCGTGGGCAGCGCCATCGCCCGTGAGTGCGACGGCGGCATGTACCTGCACGCGGGGCCGGAGATCTCGGTGGCCTCCACCAAGGCGTTCACCTCCACCGCCGTCGCCTTCGCGCTGATCGCGCTGCACCTGGGCCGGGTGCACGACCTGTCACCGGCCGACGGCGCCCGGATCTGCGCCGGGCTGAAGGCGCTGCCGGACCAGATCCGGGAGATCCTGGACCAGGAGAAGACGATCGCCGACCTGGCCGCGAAGTACGCGGACCACGCCGGGATGATGTTCATCGGCCGGGTGCGCGGCTATCCGGTGGCGCGCGAGGGCGCGCAGAAGCTCAAGGAGGTCTCGTACGTCCACGCGGAGGCCTATCCGGCGAGTGAGCTCAAGCACGGGCCGCTGGCGCTGATCGGCCCCGAGCTGCCGACCGTGGCGATCGTCCCGGACGACGAGCTGCGGGACAAGAACCTCACCGCCCTCGGCGAGATCCGCGCCCGCAGCGGCCCGGTGCTGATGGTCGGCCACACCGCGCCCGACCCGAAGCTGGCCGAGGACGCGATCCTGGTGCCGAAGAACGAGATCGAGCTGGACCCGATCCTGCTCGGCATCCCGCTACAGCTGTTCGCCTACTACGCGGCGGTGGCGCTGGAGCGGGACGTCGACAAGCCGCGCAACCTGGCGAAGAGCGTCACCGTCGAGTAGCCGGTCGAACGCACAGCCGAAGGCGTGGGGCCCGCCGGGCGGGCCCCACGCCTTTCGCGGTCAGTGCCTGCTGGCGGCGGGCTCCGGCGCCAGGTGCGCGGTGACCACCAGCGTGCCGTTCTCCACCTGGTAGTCCAGCGGCACGCCCAGTCGGCGCAGGGCGGCCACCATCCCGGTGTTGGAGGCGGTGGTGACCGCGTACACCTCGGTGATCCCGGCCTCCCCGGCCAGCGCGGCCAGCCTGCGGACCAGCTCCGCGCCCAGGCCCCGGCGCTGCCAGTGGTCCTCGACCAGCACCGCGATCTCGGCGCTCCCGTCGTCCCACATCAGGTGGGCCAGCGCGACGAGTTCGCCGTCGGGGCCCTCCACGGTCAGGGTCTGGCCGTAGCGGGGCTCCAGCAGGTGGCCGAGGTAGCGGTCGGCGTCACCGACCGGGCCGTGGTAGCGCAGCCGCAGGGTCCGGGTGCTGCACCGCTCGTGCAGCGCCAGCGCCGCCCGCTTGTCGGACGGGTCGGCCCGGCGGACCGTCAGTTCGTTCCCGGCCGCCAGCGTCAGCAGGTCCCGGGTGTCCGGGACCCGCGGGCCGAGCTGGGCGTCCAGTTCGATCAGCGCCCGGGCCCGGGCGAACTCGGTCGGGGTGAACGGGGGTTCGTCGCGGCTGACCAGCAGGGTGCCGCCGGAGGGGTCGCGCAGCCGCATGGCGCTGCCGTCCAGGGCGTCCTCGGCGATCTCGCCGGGCAGCGACCTGATCGTGCAGCGGCCGAACAACTGCCGCAGTGCCAGCGGCAGTTCGGCGGCGTCCAGGGCGGTGCGGGTGGCCAGGTTGAGGATCCTGGTGGGCACGTCCACCAGGTCGTGGGCGTCGGCGCGCTCCAGCCACACCTCGGTACCCCCGGCCGCGACCACGGCCCGGCTGATCTCCTGCGCGGGGGTGCCGACCCGGGCCTGGACCACGAACTCGTCCACGGTCACCTCGGCCAGCGGATGCGCCTGCATCGAGACGATGTTGACCGGTATGTCGGCCAGCCCCCGGCACAGCGCGGCCAGGCTGCCCGGCGCGTCCGGGACGGTGGCCCGGATCCGCCAGAGCGCCTGCTCCTGCGGCGGCAGCGCGGACAGCGGCTCGGTGGCGGCGGCGGACAGGATGTCGCCGGGGGCGGGCCCGGGTGGGGCGTGCGGGTGGCGGTGCGTCCACCAGCCGTGCCAGGCCGCGGTGGCGAGCAGGGCCAGCGCCGAGACGATCAGGAGTTCCGGACCGTCGTGGCCGTGCACCACCACGTTGCCGATCAGGTCGGCCAGCGCGGCGGCGACGAAGACCGCCGAGAGCTCGACGGTGTCGCGGCGCCAGTGCCGTCTGCGGGCCTCGGCCGCCCGGGCGGCGGACCGGGCGGTGGCGGGGGAGGTCGGGTCAGTCATGTGGTCCATGGTCCGAATACTGCCGAAGCGTTGTTTCGCGACCACGAACGGATCATGACCAGGACGTAAAGACTGCTTAATAGTAATTTGTCCGATTCCGTTTTCGAATCCTGGGTATGCGAATGATTCCAGGATACGAGCCCGGTGGAGAACCCCGCTGACCAGGGGTCAGGCCGGGAAACGGTCCAGCGCCGGACGTTTGGCGGGGCGTCCGTCGCCGGAGGAGCGGCCGGTGAGCCGCCGCAGCACCCACGGCCAGACGTGGATCCGCAGCCAGCGCAGGTCGGCCCGCAGCCGGACCGCGCGGCTGACGCCCGGGGCGGGCGGCAGCGGCTCGCGCCAGTCGAAGGCGGCCGGAAGACCGAGCGCCTGGAGCACCGCCTCGGCGACCCGGCGGTGGCCCTCGGCGGAGAAGTGCAACCGGTCCTCGGCCCACATCCGCGGATCGTCGAAAGCCGGGACGTGGAACAGGTCGACCACGGTGACGTTGTCACGCTCACCGAGTTCGCCGACGAACCGCCGCAGCCGCAGGATCTGCGGCATGATCCGGGCGCTGCCGCGCATCCGCCGGCTCGGGTCGACGCTGGAGAACAGCACCAGTCGGCGCGCCCGCGCGCCGAGGCGTTCGGCGAGCGCGCCCAGGGTCCGCTCGACGTGGGCGAGGTCGCAGCCGGGGCGCATCACGTCGTTGAGCCCCCCGGCCAGGGTGACCAGCTCGCCGTCCAGGGCGACCGCGGCGTCGCCCTGCTCGTCGGCGATCTGGCCGATCAGCTTGCCGCGCACGGCCAGGTTCGCGTACCGGAACTCGGACCCGGCCCCCGCGTCCGCCAGTTCGGCGGCCAGCCGCTCGGCGACGCGGTCGGCCCAGCCCCGGTAGTGGCCGTCGGGGAGGAGCTGGTCGCACATGCCCTCGGTGAAGGAGTCGCCGATCGCGACCATGCTGCGGAAGAGGGGGGTCTCGTTCATGGTGCGACGATCATAGGACCCCGTGCTCCGGCCGCTCCGGGCTGGTCAGGTACAGCGACTCGGGCGCCGCGTGCTCGACCAGCCGCCGCAGCAGCGCGTGCAGGCCGTGCTGCTCCTCGGTGGTGAGCACCGCGAGCATCTCCTCCTGCACCTCGTCCACCCGCCGCTGGGCGACGTGGGCCAGGTCGCGCCCGGCGTCGGTGGCCCGCAGCTCCAGCACCCGCCGGTTCGCCGGATGCGGCTCCCGCTCGATCAGGCCGCGGCCGACCAGGCTGGTCACCGCCGCGCCCATGGACTGCGCGGTGAGCCCGGAGCGGCGGGCGATCTCCGCGCTGGAGATCCCGGGGGTCAGCGAGACCTGCACCAGGGAGCGCAGCTGGGCCAGGTTCAGGTCGAGCGGGCGCAGCGCCTTCTCCAGCCGCTGCGCGGTGGCCTGCCCGAACTGCCAGGCCAGGTAGCCGGTGCGGGTGGACGGGTCGTTGATCACCTGCGGAACCCCCTTCCGGGGAATGTAAGGCGCCTGATAATGTGGTGCTATCTTATCAGGTACCTTATATTAAGGAGGGCTGCTGTGTCCTCGCTGTCACCCGCGCCGTCGGACCTCGAACCCTCGGCGGACCGGCCCGCGCATCCGCACGCGCACCGGGCGCACACCGTGGACGCCGCCCCACCGGGCCCGGGCGCCACCGGACTGAAGGGGATACTGCTGCCGGTACTGATCGTGCTGGCCATCGGCACCGTCTTCGTCAGCGTCTACCTCGCCGCCTTCCACGCGCCGCGGCCGCACCGGCTGCCGGTCGCCGTCGTCGGCTCGGCGCAGACCGCCGACCGGGTGGGCGCGGCACTGGCGTCGGCCCAGCCCGGCGGCTTCGAGGTCCGCGACTACCCCGATCCGGCGGCGGCCCGGGCGGCGGTCGAGCACCGGACGGTGTACGCCGCGTACCTGCCCCCGGGCACCGTCGGCGGCAGCGCCGAACTGCTCTACGGCGGCGCCAACGGCACCGGCGTCACCGCGACCGTGACCGGCGCCTTCGGCGGGGTGGCCAAGGCGGGCGGGGCGACCCTGGACGCCCGGGACGTGGTGCCCGGATCCACCGGGGACACCCGGGGGCTCTCGGTGTTCTACGCGGCCTTCGGCGTGGTGCTGGCCGGATTCATGTTCGGCTCGACCACCTACCAGTTGGCGCCCCGGCTGGAGTACCGCTGGCGGATGCTCAGCCTGCTGGTCTTCGGCGCACTCGGCGGGGTGATGGTGGCGCTGGTGGCCGGTCAGGCCTTCCACGCGCTGCCCGGGCCGTTCCTCGGCACGGCCGGGGTGGTCGCGCTGATGGCGACCGCCTCCGGCGGGGCGACCATGGCGCTGGCCCGGCTGCTCGGCGCGGCCGGGGTGAGCGTCAGCTCGGTACTGCTGCTGATCCTCGGCAACGCCAGCAGCGGCGGGATCCTCCCGGCCGCGTACCTGCCGGGGTGGCTGCACCCGCTGCACGCGGTGCTGCCGGTCGGCGTCGGGGTGCGGGCGATCCAGGGGCTGGCGTACTTCCGGCAGGACGGGCTGGTGAGCGGGATCGCGGTGCTGGTGGCCTGGATCGCGATCTGCGCGGCGGCGCTCTACCTGCGGGACGTCCGCCCCGCCCGGACCGGCCGGGCCTGAGCCCGGCCCGCACCACCGGGTCCGATCGGCCCGCGGGTCAGCCGGACGCGGTGGTGGCGTCCTTGCAGTCGCTGCCGCGCGGCAGGCTGTAGCGGGCGCCGATCCGGTAGGTGCCCGGGGCGCTCACCGTGAGCCGGGTCCAGTCGCCGTCCGGGGCCAGGCAGCCGTGCGAGCCCGCGGGCAGGTCCAGCCAGGGCGACCAGGCGATGCGGACCAGCGAGGTCCCCGCCGCCGGTATCCGGACCGTCAGCTGCGCCTCCCCGGCTTGCAGCACGGTGGCCGGGGCGGACACCATCGGCTGCGCGTCGGCCACCCGGAACACCTGCCAGTGCGCGTCGCTCCACACCGGCCGCAGCCACGACTGGCCGCTGATCACCAGCTGCGCCTCGGTCAGCGAGCCCTCGTCGTAGGAGACGTCCCGGGGGAGCACCACGTAGCCCACCGCCCAGTTCCGCAACCAGGCGTAGTAGGCCCCGGCGGTCAGCGTGGCGCCGTAGAACAGCGGATTGCGGGAGACGTCGAGCTGCCGGTTCCAGCCCCTGGCCAGCTCCACGTAGGGGGTCAGCGTGGCGGCCTCGACGTGCGAGGCGGCGCCCACCACCTCGACCCGGGCGCGCCCGGCCCCGAGCCGACCCAGCTCGGCCACCAGCGGCTGCGCGTACTGGGTCCACCCGGCCGCCGGGACGGTCACCTGGAGGTCCGTCAGCGGTTCGACGCACTGCCAGCCCAGGGCGACCGCGAAGGCCAGCCACAGCGCGGTGGCCCGGCGACCCCGGTTGGCCATCGCCGCGGCCAGCAGCACCATGGCCGCGAACAGCAGCGCCAGCCGCTCCACGTTGCTGCCGATCGGCGACGGGATCACCAGCGTCAGCAGGCTGCCCAGCAGGTACACCCAGGCACCGAGCCGGACCGCGCGCCAGCTCCGCGGCGAGAGCAGGGCCAGCGGCAGGGTCACCGCGACCACCAGCGCCGCCTGGGCCAGCGGGAACGGCTGGACACCGTAGAAGGGGAACAGCAGCGTGGTCGCGCCGACCACCAGCGGCGGTCCGACGGTCAGTGCCAGCGCCGCCAGCCGCCGCCCGTACAGGAACAGCCCGGGGACGACGACCAGCAGGAAGAGCCCGTCCACCGGACTGGCGGCGGTGGCGATCACGCCGAGCACCCCGGCCGCCAGCGCCCGGGCCTGCGGGGTGCCCCGGGTCTCGTGGACCACCAGCAGCGCCGCCACCGCGAAGCACAGGCCGAGCCCGAAGGTGGTCCGCCCGGAGAAGGTGTTGCAGGACAGTGCGAGCGCGCCGCAGAGCGCGGGCACCATCGGCCGCCGGATCCCGCTGCGGATCACCAGCCGGGCGAGCAGCCCGGCGCAGAGCGTCCCGGCGATCACGGCCGTGGCCCGCACCCCGAACAGCGCCATCAGGTACGGCGCCAGCACGCTGTAGGAGACCGGGTGCATGCCGCCGTACCAGGCGAGGTCGTACGCGGAGCCGGGGTGCGCCGAGGCGAACTGGGCCCAGGCGTACTGGGCGGCCATGTCGCCGCTGTCGGTGGCCAGGAACAGTGCCCAGAACAGTTGCAGCAGGCCCGCCAGCGCGGTGGCCGCGTACACCGGGCGCAGCCGCGTCCGGCGGGTGCCGACCGGGCGGACGACATCGCTGAGCACGGGTATGGGGGTGGGTCGGAGCGAGGTCAGGGCCATCGGTTCCACCGCCCTCGGAGCCGGAACTGGCATACCTCCCAGGACACGCACAGTCCCTTTCGTTGCTCCTGCTGCCCCCGCGCGCGGCACCGGGACAGGTTGGTCGGCGGCCGACCGCGCCCAGCTGTGGCTGGTCGTGGCTCCGCCTCGGTCTTGCCGGGACCGCGACCGCTACAGGGTCCCGGCCGACACCTAACACTGAGGTAACGCCGACCTGGATCAGGCCGGCCGGTCGGTCATCGCGGGTCCCCGGAGTCGGTGTCGGTACAGGCAGCACGTTACCGTCCTCGCCCGATCGCCGACGCAGGAGGGGATCGAACTCTTTGTCGATTAAGAGTTAATTAAAAATGCAGGTGTCCGGGGTGGCGCCGAGGCGGCGGAATCCCCATGTCCGACGGGTCGTCAGGGGTTTTCGCGGGGGTCGCCCGAATCGCCTCGCGACCGTACGGGCGGCTGACCCGGGACATGTCCATGCCGTATTCTGTGCACTGATATGACGGATAATCCCGCTCCATCCTTATGGTCCGGCCTGCACCGCTACCGGTTCCGCAGCGCCTGGGAGCTGTCGGCGCCGCGCGAGCGCGTCTACCGGGTGCTGGCCGACCCGCGCAGCTATCCGGTGTGGTGGCCCGAGATCCGCGAGGTGCGTCAAC
The DNA here is from genome assembly GCF_014084105.1 of Streptacidiphilus sp. P02-A3a. Classification (GTDB taxonomy): domain Bacteria; phylum Actinomycetota; class Actinomycetes; order Streptomycetales; family Streptomycetaceae; genus Streptacidiphilus. Next base: position 2,785,723 of record NZ_CP048289.1, read on the forward strand.
TCGACGACCGCAGCGGGGTGATGAGATTCCGCTCGGTACTGCCGTATGAGCTGGCCGTGGTCGCGGCGGAGGCCCGGCAGGACCCGCTGCACGGGGTGCTCGAAGCCTGGCTCGACGGTGATCTGGAGGGCGTCACCCGCTGGACGGTCACCGCCCGGAGCCCCGGCCTGACCGTCGCCGTCTTCGACGAGGACGTGATCGTCCGCAAGCCGCTGATGCGGCTGCTGGCCCTTCCGGCGCGTCCGCTGTTCCGCGCCAACCACGCGCTGATGATGCGCAGCGGGCGGGTGGGGCTCGCCCACTACCTGAGCACCCACGGCATTGGTCTTGACCAATGAACGGGGTACCCCTATGGTCGCCTTTAGTGCAGGGTCCTTTAAGAAATAAGGGCGCATAAATACTGCACCCGAGGTTCACAGGCGGAGGACAGGGTGGGGAGCACAAAGGTCGCGAACGGCACGGCAGTCGAGACGACCCCGGAGCCCAAGTACTGGCAGCTGCGCACCGTCCTGGTGCGCGCGCTGGACGCGGAGTTCCACGCGGGTGAGGTGCTTCCGAACGAGCGGGACCTCTCCGCCCGCTTCGGTGTCGCCCGGGCCACCCTGCGGCAGGCGCTCGACCAGCTGGAGCTCGAAGGACGGCTGGTCCGCCGTCGGGGCATCGGCACCCTGGTCGCCGCCCCGCGCATGGGCGTGCCCATGGCCGAGGCCACCGGCAACCACTTCGGTGCCGGACGGGACAGCTGGCGGATCATCGACGCCGACTACGCGCCCGCGCCCGCCGCGGTCGCCACCGCGCTCGGCGTCCCCGCCGGCACCTGTGTGCACCTGGTCCGCCGACTGCGGATGATGCGCGGTCAGGCCATCGGCGCCGAGACCCTGTACGTGCCGGACGCCGTCGTGCCGCACGTGCCCGGCGCCTTCATCAAGCACAGCCTGGCCGAGTCCAGCCGGGCGCGTTCGGTGCTGCGGCAGCTCCAGCGGCTCGAACTGGACGGTGAGTCCCGCGCGGTGGAGCTCGGCGTGGCCGAGGACGAGGCCGCCCGCCTGCTGGAGCGCCCCCCGGGCATCCCGGTGCTGGTGGTCACCGCCAGCTACCGCGCCCAGGGCCGGGTCGCCGCCATCGGCGTCTCCACCTACCGGGCGGACACCTGCCGGCTGACCTTCGGCGAGTCCGGCATGGTCGACGTCACCCCGGTGGCCACCCCCGCGCCGGCCGAGGTCCGCGCCGCTTCCTGATCCACCGAGAAGAGCTGCTCCTCCGCGTATTCGAGGGCCAGTCGCAGGGCGCCGGTGGCGATCACGTCGTCACCGAGCGCCGACAGCCGTACCTCCGGCGGGCGCAGGCAGAACCGGACCAGCTGCGCCCGCAGCGGCTCCAGCATCCCGTCGAGCCCGGCCGCCCAGCCGCCGACCACGACGATCTGCGGGTCGATCGCGAGCACCAGCGCCGCCACGTCCCGGACCAGTCGGGTCAGGAAGCGGTCGCGGACGTCGAGGGCCACCTGGTCGCCCTCCTCCGCCAGTCGCAGCACCCGGGCCACCGCCGCCTCGTCCAGCGGGTCGATCGGCTTGCTCGGGGCGGACAGCAGTTGCGCCGGGTTGGACTCCCGGCCGAGCAGGTGCAGGGAACCGATCTCCCCGGCCGCGCCGCCGAAGCCCCGGTGCAGCCGCCCGTTGATCAGCGATCCGGCGCCCGGGCTGAGCCCGGCCAGGACGAACACGACGTCGCCCATGCCGACCGCCGCGCCCTTCCAGTGCTCGCCGATCGCGGCCAGGTTGGCGTCGTTCTCCACCAGCACCGGACATCGGAACGAGCGGCGCAGCCGCGCGCCCAGCTCAAGTCCGGTCCAGCCGGGCAGTGCCGTGCCCAGCCGCACCACGCCCTCCGCGTCGACCACGCCGGGGGTCCCCACGCCCACCGCCCACAGGGTGTCCCGGGAGACGCCGGAGCGGCGCAGCAGCTCGGCCACGGTCGCCCGGACCAGGGCCAGCCGCTCGGTGGCGCCGGTGGCCTCGTCGATGGCGCGGGTGTACGAGCCGAGGATCCGGCCGGTGAGGTCGGACAGCGCGGCGCGCGCGCCGTGGGTGCCGATCTCGATCCCGAGCAGGTGCCCGGCCTCCGCCCGGAACCGGAAGTGCCGTGCCGGGCGCCCGCGTTGGCGGGTGCTGTCACCGCGCAGCGGGTCGGTCTCCGGCAGTACCTCGACCACCAGGCCGGACTCCATCAGGCCCTCGATCACGCCCTCGACGGTGGGGCGCGACAGGCCGGTGTCGCCGACCAGTTGGGTGAGCGTCAGCGCGTCGCCGCCGCGCAGGGCGTGGAGGGTCACCGCGGAGTTGATCCGCCGCAGCAGTGAGGAGTCCCCACCGGTGAGCTGTGCCAACTCTCCCGCCTTCCCTTTCGCCGGTCCTCGGGTGTCCACGGCTGTCGATCGGGCCCCCGGCCACGCTACCGGGAGGTATGCGGATCGTATCGGGGCGCGGTCCGGCGCCGCGAGTGTTCGCGCAGCTCAACCTGCGCTTCGGTATCAAACGGCAACACTGTGCGAGCGGACCCCTGGTTCGCGGGGCGGCCACGAGCCGTCCATGAGCCGGTCACGGCCCGGCCACCGGCGGCGCCGGGTCACCACAGGGCGTACTGGCCGCCGGGGCCCTCCTCCTGGTGGGTGAGCACCGAGGCCGGGCGGCGGGTCCAGGGCGGCGGCGGCAGCACCCCGGCGGCGGCCAGCCGGTCCGCGCCGATCCAGGGGCCGCGCTCCGGCCGCAGCAGCTCCCGCTGCCGCGGGACCAGGTCGGCGAGCAGCGCCAGCACGCTCACCAGCTCGACCAGGTCGGCGGTGGTCTGCTGGGGCCAGGCGGACAGGCCCAGGGCCTCCAGGCTGCCGGTCCTGGCGCCCGGCTCCGGGCCGCGCCGGGCGAACCACTCGGCCAGGACCGGCAGCCCGCCCGCCTGGAACTCCCAGGCCGAGCGCGGCACCGGCGCCACCCGGCCCGCGCCGAGCAGCAGCGACTCGGTGTCCGGGTCGTGGCCGATGGCGTCCGGCAGGCCGCTGACCCGCTCGCGGACGAAGGGCCGCCGCCCGCCGGGCAGCCGCGGCCGGTCGCTGCCGCAGCGCAGGCCGAAGGTGTGCAGCCAGAGCACCCGGCGGCCGAGGGCGACCCCCTCCGCCCAGACCTCGGCCGAGCCGGTGAGCGGCACCGGGACCGCCTCGCCGGTGCGCGCGGCGCCGGGACCGGTGCTGGCGGCGACCCAGGCCAGCAGGTCGTCCGGGGTGACCGGGACGCCCAGCAGTTCGCCCAGCCGCCCGGTCAGCCCGGGCGCGAGGTTGGGCTCCCGGCCGCCGGGGCGCCGGTAGAGCGGGTGGATCCGGCCGAGGCCCTTGGCCCGGTGGCCGTCCGGCAGTTCGGCGGAGAAGGCCACGGCCGGTCCCGGCGCCCGCGGCTGCACGCAGGCGAACAGCTGCCGCTCGTCGGCGACCCGCCACAGCTCGGGCCGGGCGGCGTCCAGTACCCGCTGGTCCGGCAGCAGCCAGAGCCGGTCGAAGGCGCCGTGCCGGATCCGGACCGGCGGCGGGCAGGGGCCCGGGTCGTCGGCGAGCCGGGCGGTGCGGGCCGACTGGCCCGGCAGCTGCGCGGCGGCGCGGTCCACGCCGCGCGCCCGGCTGGGGCCGAAGAGGTCCGCGCGGGCCGCGGCGGGGGCGTCGGCGAGGCGCTGCCAGCGGGCCGCGAGCACTTCGGGATGAGCGGAGCGCACCCACCCCCGGCCCAGCCGCAGCCCGGGGACGGACCACGGCATCAGGTCGCTGAGCAGCGGCGGGTCGACCACCTGGCACCTCCCGCCGCTCATGGTACCGAGCGGGGCCCGGGCAAGGGGGTCGCTCGGTTCCGTCCGACTCCCTTGACAGCGTCCCGGCAACGCGGAACGATCCTCGCCAACGCGTTAGGAAACCTTCCTAACTTGAGCAGCAACGGAACTGAGAGGTCATCATGGCCAGGACCCCCCACGCCTCAGCCCGCCGCACCACCACCCTGCTGGCGACCGCGTTCGCCACCGCCGCCGTCCCCGCCCTGGTGCTCGCCGCCGGGGTCTCCCAGGCCCAGGCCGCCGCCAGCGCCTTCCCCAGCCAGTACTCGGCGCCGTACCTGCAGATAGCCAGTGGCGACACCGGCGACCTGTCGGCCGACCTGAAGGCCAGCGGCGACAAGTACTACACGCTGGCGTTCCTCATCCCGAAGTCCGGCTGTACCCCGATGTGGGAGGACGGCAACGACTCGCTGGGCGCGTTTACCTCGCAGGTCAACTCGTTCAAGTCGGCCGGTGGCAACGTCATCATCTCCTTCGGCGGCGAGTCCGGCGGCGAGATAGCGCAGACCTGCACCTCGGTCAGCAGCCTGACCGCCGCCTACGAGAACGTGGTCAACACCTACGGCGTCACCCGGCTGGACTTCGACATCGAGGGCAGCTACCTCGACAACACCGCCGCCAACTCCCGCCGCGACCAGGCACTGGCGGCGCTGCAGAAGGCCGACCCGGCGGTCCAGATCGACTACACCCTCCCGGTCGACCCCACCGGCCTGGAGTCCGACGCCACCGCGCTGCTCAAGGACGCCAAGAGCAAGGGCGTCAACGTCAACCTGGTCAACATCATGACCATGGACTTCGGCGACGGCCAGAACCCGCTCAAGGACGCCGAGTCCGGCGCCACCGCCACCGAGAAGCAGCTGGCGAGCATCTTCGGCGGCAGCTCCGCGCAGAACTGGGCCCGGCTGGGGCTGACCCCGATCGCCGGGGAGAACGACGACGACGAGGACTTCACCCAGTCCGACGCCAGCACCCTGGAGTCCTTCGCCAAGAGCAACGGCGTCCAGGAGCTGTCCTTCTGGGAGGTCGACGGCTACGACAAGGGCGACGGCTACGCCTACTCGAAGATCTTCACCAAGATCTGACCCAGCGCCGACCGGGCCGTCGACAGGAACGCGGCCCGGTCCGCCTCGGGGCTCCCGCCGCCGGGCGCGGCACCCGCCGGGATCGCGCCCAGCAGCGGGGCGCCGGCGACCAGCGGCAGGTCGGCCAGGTTGCAGCGGGCGGCCAGGCCGGGCGCCTGCGGCCAGGATCCGATCACCAGCCCCAGCAGCCGCACCCCCCGGGCGCGCAGCGCCTCGGCGCTGAGGGCGGTGCTGTTGAGCGTGCCCAGACCGGCCTCGGTGACCAGCAGCGCCGCCGCCTCCTGGTCGAACTCCCGCAGCGCGGCCGGTACGTCGGCGAGCGTGCCGCCGTCCGCGTCGAACCGGACCAGCAGTCCGCCGGCGCCCTCGACCAGCACCAGGTCGTGGGTCCGCGCCAGCTCGGCCGCCGCCGCGGCGGCCTGCCCGGGGGTCACCGGCGGCAGCCCGCTGCGGGCGGCGGCGGTGGCCGGGGCCAGCGGCTCGGGGTAGCGGGCCAGTTCGACGAAGGTCGGCTCGTCCCCGGCCAGCCGCCGGACCTCCTCGGCGTCGCCCGGCTCGTCCGCGGTGACGCCGGTCTGCGCCGGCTTGACCACCGCCACCCTCAGTCCCTCGGCCAGCGCCAGCGCGGTCACCGCGGCGGTCACCACGGTCTTGCCGATCTCGGTTCCGGTGCCGGTGACCAGCAGGATCCGGCCGGTGGGGGGCGTGCTCACGGTGTTCATCCTCGCTGTGCGGTGTGGTACTTGAAACTGTTCCGGAGTCAGCGGACCGGCGCGCGGTCAGCCCTGGCGGACGGTCAGCTCTGCGCCGCGGCGGCGACCACCCCGGCGCAGAGCGCCGCCAGGTCCGCCTCGCCGGTGACGTACGGCGGCATGGTGTAGATCAGGTCGCGGAACGGCCGCAGCCACACCCCGGCCCGCGCGGCGGCGGCGGTCGCCGCGGCGACGTCCACCTCGTGGTCCAGCTGGACCACCCCGATCGCGCCCAGCACCCGGACCTCGCGGACACCGGGCAGCCCGGCCGCCGGGGCCAGGCCCGCGCGCAGCCCGGACTCGATCCGGCGGACCGCGCCGCGCCAGTCCTGTCCGAGCAGCAGCCCGATCGAGGCGTTGGCGACCGCGCAGGCCAGCGGGTTGCCCATGAACGTCGGCCCGTGGGCCAGCACCGGGACCGCGCCCCGGCTGATCCCCCGGGCCACCTCGGCCGTGCACAGCGCCGCCGCCAGCGTCAGATAGCCGCCGGTCAGCGCCTTGCCGACGCACATCACGTCCGGCGAGACCCCGGCGTGCCCGGCCGCGAACAGCTCGCCGGTGCGGCCGAAGCCGGTGGCGATCTCGTCGAAGACCAGCAGCACCCCGTGCGTGTCGCACAGCTCGCGCAGCACCCGCAGCAGCGCGGGGGAGTGGAAGCGCATCCCGCCCGCGCCCTGCACCACCGGCTCCACGACCACCGCCGCGGTCTCGGCGGCGTGGCGGCCGATCAGCCCGTCCAGGTGCGCCACGTACGCCGGGTCCAGCGGGGTGTCGAAGCCGTCCGTCGGCGCGTCCGCGAACAGCTGGACGGGCAGCACGCCCGACCACAGCTGGTGCATCCCGCCCTCGGGGTCGCACACCGACATCGGGTGGAACGTGTCCCCGTGGTAGCCGCCGCGCCAGGTCAGCAGCCGCCGCTTCTCCGGGCGGCCCAGCGAACGCCAGTACTGCAGGCACATCTTGGCCGCGACCTCGACCGACACCGAGCCGGAGTCGGCCAGGAAGACGTGCTCCAGCGGCTCCGGGGTGAGCTCCACCAGCCGGGCCGCCAGCCGGACGGCGGGCTCGTGGGTCAGCCCGCCGAACATCACGTGGCTCATCCGCCCCAGCTGGTCGCGCACCGCCTCGTCCAGCACCGGGTGCCGGTAGCCGTGGATCGCGGACCACCAGGAGGACATGCCGTCGATCAGCTCGGACCGCCCCTGCACCGGCCGGGCCAGCCGCAGCCGGACGCCCTCGGCCGACTCCACCGGGAGCGGCGCGAGCGCGGCCGGCATCGCGCCGTACGGGTGCCACACGTGCGCCCGGTCCAGCTCCAGCAGCCGGTCCGGGGTGAGCGTGTCCGGGACCACGCTCACGCGTTCGGCGGCAGGTCGGTGCCCGCGCCCCGGCGGCGCACGGTGACCGCGGCCTCGCGCTCGGCGGGCAGCGTCGCCTCGTCCGCGCCCTCCACGGTGAAGCCCGCGTCGGCGATCATGTCCAGGTCGGCCTGCCCGGCCTGGCCCTCGCTGGTCAGGTAGTCGCCCAGGAAGATCGAGTTGACCAGGTGCAGCGCCAGCGGCTGGAGCGTGCGCAGATGCACCTCGCGCCCCCCGGCCAGCCGCACCTCCACGTCCGGGCAGACGAAGCGGACCATGGCCAGGATCCGCAGGCAGCGCTGCGGGGTCAGGTTCCACTCCTTCGCCAGCGGCGTCCCCTCGAACGGGATCAGGAAGTTGACCGGCACCGAGTCCGGGTTCAGCTCCCGCAGCGCGAACACCACGTCCACCAGGTCGGCGTCGCTCTCGCCCATCCCGGCGATCAGCCCGGAGCAGGCCGAGAGCCCGGCCGCCTGCGCCTGCTTGACGGTGCCCACCCGGTCCTCGAAGTCATGGGTGGAGCAGATGTCGCCGTAGGTGGCCTCGGAGGTGTTCAGGTTGTGGTTGTAGGCGTGCACCCCGGCCTCGCGCAGCCGCGCGGCCTGGCCGTCGGACAGCAGCCCCAGGCAGGCGCAGACCTCCACGTCCTCGCTCTCGGCCCGGATCGCGTCCACCGTCTCGGCGACCCGCTCCACGTCCCGGTCGGTCGGGCCGCGCCCGCTCGCCACCAGGCACACCCGCTTCGCGCCACCGGCCACCCCGGCCTTCGCGGCGGCGGCGGCCTCGTCCGGCTTCAGCCAGGTGTACTTGAGGATCTCCGCCTTCGAGCCGAGGCGCTGCGAGCAGTACGAGCAGTCCTCCGGGCAGAGCCCGCTCTTCAGGTTCACCAGGTAGTTGAGCTTCACCCGGCGGCCGAACCACTGGCGGCGCACCCGCCCGGCGGCGGCGACGACGTCCAGCACCTCGTCGTCGGTGGTCGCCAGGACGGCCAGGGCCTCCTCCCGGGTCGGGAGTTCGCGGCGCAGGCCCTTGGCGGTGAGGGAATCGAGCAGGTCCATGCCGTGCATCCTGCCGTCCGGCGGCGACCCGACGCCAGTGCCGAACCTGCCAGAAGATCACCCGCTGGCTTGGCCGGGATGTGAAAGAAGTCCCCAAACGACCCTCCACCCGGGAAACGGTCAGGTACCCCCTGCCGAACGCACAAGATCGGCCCCTAGAATCAGGGGAATGAACACCAGGGGGGAGCATCGCGCCGAACCGGGAGTCCGCAGCCGCAAGCCCCGGACCGCCGTCCTGCTCCTGGCGCTCGCCGTCGCGGCCACCGGCGCGACCTGGGGCGAGGTGCACTACGCCCGCGACGGGCAGGTCAACCGGGGTGGCGGCGGCAGCGGCGCGGTCTCGCAGGACACCGTACGGGTGAGCAACGACGGCAGCGGCGGCACGGTCGCCGACGTCGCCGCGCTGCGGCTGAACGACGTGATGCCGACCACCGTCACCGAGCCGCCGACACCGACCAGTACCGACTCCTACACCGCCACCCGCTATGGCGGCAGCAGCAGCGCCGACTGCGACGAGGCGTTCACCGTCACCGCCCCCGTCGCCGCGACCACGGCCTGCGGCGGCTACCTGACCGCCGACTACGTCGAGCAGGACCACAGCGTCTACACCTGCGTCACGGTCTTCCTCTACGCCACCCCGGCGGCGGCGGAGCAGGCGGCGAAGGCGCTCAGCGCGCCCGCCGCCGCCGGCGCGGTGACCTTCCAGCAGCCCGCGTCCGGGCTGCCGGACGCCAGCGCGCCGCCGTCGCCGACCACCTCCGTCGGGGCCACCGGCGGCGGGGCGCAGAACGCGGTCACCGCCGAGGCGACCGAGGACGCCCAGCCGCGGATCGAGGCGGTCGGCAGCGCGGTGGACGTGGTCCAGTCGGCCGCCGCCGACGGCGAGCCGATGCCCGACCAACTGGCCACCCCCACCTGGTTCCTGGCCTACACCGTGGGCGCCAGGCTGGCCTGGCAGTGAGCCGGTCCGGCAGCCGGCCCGGCGGGGGCGGCCGGACCAGCGGCTAGGATCGGCCCGTGGAGCCCGACACCTACCGCGAGACCGCCGTGCCGCCGCTGCCGGGTTCCGCCCCGGCCGACGGCCCGTTCGCCGACTGCGTCCTGTGCGCCGAACCGACCGAGCACCCGGCAGCCGCCCCCGGCGCGCCGCTCTGCCCGCGCTGCGCGTGGCAGCAGGCGCAGCGCGGGGCGTGCTCCGGATGAGCACCGTGGCCGGAACCGCCCCGGTGACCCCGTCCACCCCGGTGACCCCGGTGACCTCGTCCGCCCCGGTGACCGATCCGTTCGACTGGCTGGAGCAGGCCGCCGCCGACCGCCGCCGGGCGGGCCTGGTCCGCACCCTGCGGCACCGGGCCCCGGACCAGGACCTGCTGGACCTCGCCGGCAACGACTACCTCGGGCTGGTCCGCCACCCGAGGGTGACCCGCGCCGCCGCCGACGCCGCGCTGCGCTGGGGCGGCGGCTCCACCGGCTCCCGACTGGTCACCGGCAGCACCGAGCTGCACGCCGAACTCGAAGCCGAACTCGCCGACTTCTGCGGCGCCGAGGCGGCGCTGGTCTTCTCCAGCGGCTACACCGCCAACCTGGCCGCGCTGACCGCGCTCACCGACGCGGACACGCTGATCGTCTCCGACGCGCTCAACCACGCCTCGCTGATCGACGGCTGTCGGCTGTCCCGGGCCCGGGTGGTCCGCGCCCGGCACCGCGACCCGGAGTCGGTCCGGGCGGCGCTCGCCGCCCGGACCGAGCGCCGGGCGCTGGTCGTCAGCGACTCGGTGTTCTCGGTGGACGGCGACGCCGCCCCGCTCGCCGAACTCGCCGCCGCCTGCCGCGAGTACGGCGCGGCACTGCTCACCGACGACGCGCACGGACTGGGCGTGCTCGGCCCCGGCGGCACGGGCGCGCTGGCCGCCGCCGGGCTCGCCGGGCGCCCCGACGTGCTGGCCACGGTCACCCTGTCCAAGTCGCTTGGCTCCCAGGGCGGCGCGGTGGTCGGCCCGCGCCGGGTGATCGAGCACCTGGTGCAGGCCGCGCGCACCTTCATCTTCGACACCGGGCTGGCCCCGGCGTCGGTCGGGGCCGCGCTCGGCGCGCTGCGGCTGCTGCGCGCCGAGCCGCAGCGCGCCGAGCGGGCCGGGCGGGTCGCCCGGACGCTGTCGGCCCGGCTGGCCGCCGCCGGGCTGCCGGTGAGCAGCCCGCAGGCCGCCGTGGTCTCGGTCCGGGTGGACGCCCCCGAGGACGCCCTGGCCTGGGCCGCCGCCTGCCGGGACAAGGGCCTGGCGGTCGGCTGCTTCCGGCCGCCGTCGGTACCGGACCGCTGGTCCCGGCTGCGGCTGACCGCCCGGGCGGACCTGACCGAGGAGCAGATCGACTTCGCGGTCGAGGTGATCACCCGGACCGCCCCCGGCCGCTGACGTCCGACCGCCGGGACGGCTGGTCGCTGGGTCGACACCGGGTGTGGCCGGGGAGTTTGATGAGCCCATGAACAAAACCATCCGCTGGGGCATCCTGGCCACCGGGAACATCGCCGAGCAGTTCACCCGCGACCTCCTGCTGCTGCCCGATGCCGAGGTGGTCGCCGTCGGCTCCCGCAGCGAGGAGTCCGCCCGGGCCTTCGCCGACCGGTTCGGCATCCCCCGCGCCCACGGCAGTTGGGCCGCGCTGGCTGCGGACGAGCAGGTGGACATCGTCTACGTGGCCACCCCGCACCACGCCCACTACCAGGCCGCCCGGCTCTGCCTGGAGGCCGGGCGGGCGGTCCTGTGCGAGAAGCCGTTCACGCTGAACGCCGCCGAGTCCCGCGAGCTCACCGCGCTGGCGTCGAAGCACGGACGCTTCCTGATGGAGGCCATGTGGATGCGCTGCAACCCGGCCGTGCTCCGGGCGGCGGAGCTGATCGCGGACGGCGCGATCGGCACCGTCGGGCTGCTGCAAGCGGACTTCGGCCTCGCCGGGCCGTTCGACCCGACCCACCGGCTGCGGAACCCCGAGCTCGGCGGCGGGGCGCTGCTGGACCTCGGCGTCTACCCGGTGGCGCTGGCGCACCTGCTGCTCGGGGTGCCGGACAGCGTCCAGGCCTGGGCCAGCCTCACCCCGGAGGGGGTGGACGCCGCCACCGCGCTGCTGCTCGGCTACGACTCGGGCGCGGTCGCCACCCTCAGCTGCGGCATCGTCGCCGGGACGCCGGTGCGGGCCGCCGTCTCCGGGACCGAGGGCCGGATCGAGCTGCCCGCGCCCTTCTTCCGCCCGGGCGAGCTGCTGCTCTACCGGGGCGAGGACGAGCGGCAGCCCGAGGTGATCCCGGCGCCGTACACCGGGCTCGGCTACGCGCACGAGGCCGAGGAGGCCATGCGCTGCCTGCGCGAGGGCCGGTTGGAGAGCCCGCTGGTGCCCTGGAGCAGCACCCTGGAGGTGATGGACATCCTGGACGCCGTCCGGGCGCAGACCGGGGTCCGCTACCCGGGCGAGCGCCAGGACGGCTGACCCGGGCGCGCCGGGCTAGCGGATCCGGCCGAACCAGACCTCGTCGGTCCAGATCCGCTCCCGCCGCACCCGGGCGCCCGGGTGCGGCGAGTGCCAGATCTCGTTCTGCCCGGCGTAGATCCCCACGTGGTAGACGTAGCCGCCGGCGGTGTGGAAGAAGACCAGGTCGCCCGGGACCAGCTGGCCGCGGGAGATGTGCTCCACGCTGTCGTACTGGGCCTGGGCGGTCCGCGGCAGCTGCCGACCCGCGTGCCGGAACGAGTAGTACGTCAGCCCGGAGCAGTCGAAGGCGTCCGGACCGGCCGCGCCCCAGAGGTACGGGTCGCCGTGCTTGGACTCGGCGATGGTCAGCGCCCGGTCCTCGATGGTGGCGGCGCTCGCCGGGGCGGCCGTCAGCAGGGTGCTCCCGGCCAGCGCGGCGACGGTGAGCACGGCGGTGGCGGCGGATCGCCAGCGGCCGCTGCGACGGGGCGGCTCACCGCCCTGTCTATGGCTCTGGACCCGGGCTTCCTGGTGCTGCGGTTGTCGGCCCCGGCCGACCGGCCGGGGCGCGGCCGAGGCGTCGGCCCGGGGGTGGGACTGGGTCGGGGCAGATGTGTGCGCGGACGCGGTCATGCGGGTCCTTCCGGAACCGCCTGCGGAAGTTCTCCCTGTCGGGTTTGGGCTCCGAAAGCTGCCCTGCCACGGCTGTGGCTTCACCCCAAGATGCGCTCTGGCGGAACGCACCGGCCTGCCTGGGTCTCCCGCTCCCGTCTGTCAGGTGTATGCGCACCCGGCGCCCGACCGGTGACGGGATTCGGCGTCCGGTCGGACCGCCCCGCCACGGCGGCGAGGACTTTCTCTGCTCGGGCGACAGTATTGGCACGTTTCTGGGTGCTCTTCATGCCGGGACGCGATTCTGTGATTCTTGTCACTTTAGGGTTTCCGGCCTAATGGAAGGCATTTCCCGCACCGTCGGGCTGCTCGCTCCGAGTGAATTTTCGAGAACCCTGAATAGAATCTCTGGGGATTTGGGAATATGCGCTGACCTGCGAATATGCTGGGTAATTGACGGCCGGAGGCATGATTTTCCAGGATCGAATATCGCCCGTTCGAGTGATCTTTTGGATTGGCTCACCCGAACCGTGTTGATTCCTGCCACCCGACTGGGCGAAGCGGGTGGGAAAGCGCCGAAACGTCACTCCGGTGTCGCCGGTCCACCGCCCCGCGGCGCCTCCGAAGGGCGCTCCGACCACCGCCGCGCCCGCCGTCCGACCCCGCGACGGCTCCCGCCCGGCTCACCGATCCCGCCACTCGTGCCCGCCGCCGCCGCGTCCGCCGCCGGGCGGGCCCCGGTCGGGCCGCCGTATCGTGGTGGGGACAGGACCTGTCCAGCAGTGTTCGGAGGCCGCGATGGCCGATCCCTGGGGCTTCCTGCGAACCCCCGCCCAGAGCTGGCCGCTGCGCCCGGTCCCGGAGCGGGTCCGGGACTGGCGGGACGTGCACCGGCCGCACGCGCTGCTGCCGATCGTCAGCGCGCAGGCCGGGCGCTGCATGGACTGCGGCATCCCCTTCTGCCACCAGGCCTGCCCCCTGGGCAACCTGATCCCGGAGTGGAACCGGCTGGTCGAGGAGGAGGACTGGGCGGCGGCCAGCGAGCGGCTGCACGCCACCAACAACTTCCCCGAGTTCACCGGCCTGACCTGTCCCGCGCCCTGCGAGAGCGGCTGCGTGCTGGCGATCGACGCGGAGCCGGTGACCATCAAGAACGTGGAAGCGGCCATCGCCGAGTACGCCTGGAACGAGGGCTGGGTGCGCCCGCTGCCGCCGGAGCGGCAGTCGGACCGGACGGTCGCGGTGATCGGCTCCGGACCGGCCGGGCTGGCCTGCGCGCAGCAGCTCACCCGGGCCGGGCACACCGTCGCGGTGTACGAGCGCGACGACCGCCTCGGCGGGCTGCTCAGGTACGGCATCCCGTCGTTCAAGCTGGAGAAGCACCAGGTGGACCGCCGGATCGAGCAGATGCGGGCGGAGGGGACGGTCTTCCGTCCGGGCGTCGCGGTCGGCTCCGACGTCGACGCCGCCGAGCTGCGGGCCCGCCACGACGCGGTGGTGGTCGCCGTCGGCGCCACCGTCCCGCGCGAACTGCCGGTGCCCGGGCGCGAGTTGTCCGGCATCGAGCAGGCGATGGAGTTCCTGCCGCTGGCCAACCGGGTGCAGCAGGGCGACCTGCCCCGCTCACCGCTGAGCGCCGAGGGACGCCGGGTGGTGATCGTCGGCGGCGGCGACACCGGCGCCGACTGCCTGGGCACGGTGCTGCGGCAGGGCGCGGCCTCGGTCCGGCAGCTCGACATCAGGCCGCAGCCGGGAGCGGACCGCCCGCCGGAGGACCCCTGGCCCACCTACCCGCTGGTCTACCGGGTCACCCCGGCCCACGAGGAGGCCCGGACCCTGGCGCACCCGGCCGGTGAGTCCGACCACGACGCCCGGACCTTCGCCGCCGCCACCGTCGAGTTCACCGGCGACCGGGAGGGCCGGGTCCGGGCGCTGCGGGTGGCCGACGCGGCGCCCGACAGCCGCCTCCCGGTGCCCGGCAGCGAGCGGCTGATCCCGACCGACCTGGTCCTGCTCGCCCTCGGCTTCTCCGGCCCGGAGCGGCACGCCGGGCTGATGTCCCAGCTCGGCCTGGGCCTGACCGGTGGCGGCGCCTTCGCCCGCGACCAGGACTTCGCGGCCGGGATGCCGGGGGTCTTCGTCGCCGGTGACGCCGGCCGCGGCCAGTCGATCATCGTCTGGGCCATCGCCGAGGGCCGGGCCGTCGCCGCCGCGGTCGACCGCTACCTCACCGGTGCCAGCAACCTCCCCGCCCCGGTCCACCCCGCGGACCGGAACCTGTCCGCCCGCTGACGAGGACGCCGCGAACGCGGAGCGGGCCCGACCGCCGGGCGGCCGGGCCCGCTCACGGACGGGCTCAGTGCTGGTAGACGGTGATCGTCCGGCTGGTGGTCGGGCCGTCGAGGGCGTACTGGGCGGCGCTGAAGAAGGCGTACAGCGGGGTGGTGCCGCTGGCGAACGGGGCCTGGTACGGGCCCGACACCAGCCGCAGCCGGTAGCTGACGACGGCGTCCTTCGCCAGGCCGTTCCCGAGCACCGGCAGCTGACCGCCCTTCAGGGCGACCCAGTGCCCGCCTTCGAGCAGGTCCACGGTGACCCTGCCCGGGCCGTACTGGTCGCCGTCCTGGACCAGACCGGAGGTGCTCACCTCGCCGCCGACCGGGCCGGGGACGGCCGCGCCGGTGCGGTTGGCGACGGTCAGGGTCTCCAGCGCGTCCCGGCCGGGGGCGACACTGCCGCCGCCGGTCAGCGTCTCGACCACACGGCCACCGGTCCTGGCGGCGCCGACCTTGAGGTCCACCGTGCTGAACGGCGCGCTGTCGTCGGGGGCGGCGGAGTTGCTGACATTGACCAGGACGGCGTTGTCACTGGCCTTCCAGGCCTTGGTGGCGCCGACGGTGACCTTCCAGGTGTAGCTGGCGTGCGCCGGGAGGACGAAGTCCGCGCTGCCCCAGAGCTTGCTTGCCTTCGGGTGGATCTGACCGATCAGCCCGGGCTCCTCGGCGATCGTCCCGAACCCGGTGGCCGGGGCGTGCACCGGGACCACCGACAGCGACAGGTCGGCGGAGGCCAGGGCGAAGACGCCCTGCGGGGTGGCGCTGAAGGTGCCCAGGAACGGGGCGGACTTCCCGGTCGTGTTGGTGGCGGTGACCGTGAAGGACTCGGTCCGGCCGCCCGGCAGCAGCGGGCCCCTGGCGCTGACCGCGCCGTAGCTCACGGTGACCGCGGGCTTCGCCGGGGCCGGGGCGGCCGCGTTCGCGACCGCCGGGAGCAGCGCGGTGGCGGTGCCGGCGGCCAGGGCGACGGTGGCGGTGGTGGCGACCAGGCGGGCGCGGACGGACATGGTGTCTCCCGTTGAGTGGTGGGGAGGTCTCCCCGGAGTGCCGGCGGCGGGCCGCTGCCCGCCTGACATGAGTAGCCTCCCAGTCCAAGATCCGTGCCGTGTCCGGCAATTGTCACGGCCGCGAAACAGCGCCGGGCGACGTAGGGTCGGGGCATGAGCGTGGAGCGGGTTGGGCGGCGGGCGGCGCGGGTGCTGGTGCTGGATCCGGACGGGGCGGTGTTCCTGCAACTGCACGACGACGCTGAGGTCGGGCTGCACTGGGTGCTGCCCGGCGGCGGCCTGGAGCAGGGGGAGGACGAACTGGCCGGTGCGGTCCGGGAGGTGGTGGAGGAGACCGGCTGGACCGACGTCCGGACCGGACCCGCGCTGTGGGTGTGGGAGCACGACTACACCCGGAAGGGGGTGCCCACCCGGCAGCGGGAGGTGATCTTCCTGGGGGAGGGACCGCGCCGGGACCCGGTGGGGGACCTGGCCGCCTCGTTCACCGAGGACGGGATCATGACCTGCCGCTGGTGGACACCCGAGGAGCTGGCCGGGTGCCAGGAGGTGCTGTGGCCGCCGCGGCTGGTCGAGCTGCTGGCGGAGCTGCGCCGCAGCGGGCCGCCGGAGCAGCCGGTCGATCTCGGGTACGTCCCCAACGACCCCCGCTGAGCGGCCCGCGCGGTCGGTCCGTGGCGCCGGTCAGCCGGTCAGGTCGGTCAGCCGGTCAGCCGGTGTGCGGGCGGGCGGCCTTCGGCAGGGCGAAGGCGATCAGGGCGGAGCCGAGCAGCGCCGCCGCCGCGCAGCCGAGCGTCCAGCCGGTCGCGTGGACGTAGCCGCTGCTCGCCGCCCAGCTGAGGAAGCCGGTGCCGAGGGCGGCCACCCCGACCGAGCCGCCGAGCTGCTGGACCGCGTTGAGGACGCCGGAGGCCGATCCGTTCTGCTCGTCGGTGACCCCGGCCAGCGCGATGTCGAAGAACGGCGCCATCAGCAGGCCCATCCCGAAGCCGGTCACCAGCAGCGCCGGGACCAGCTGCCAGCTGTCGGTGCGCAGCCCCCCGTGGGCGAAGGTCGCCCACAGGCCGCAGCTGCCGACGGCGGCGATCAGCATCCCGCCGTGCAGCACCCGGCGGCCGAACTTCGGCCCGAGCACCGAGGCGCCGAGGATGGCGCCGGGGACGATCCCCAGCGAGAACGGGATCATGGTGGCGCCCGCGTGCAGGGCGGTCCAGCCGCAGCCGAGCTGCATCATCAGGGTCAGTGTCAGCATCAGCCCCGACATCGCGGCGAAGAAGACCAGCCCGGTGGCGAGCGCCGCGACGTAGGCGCGGTTGGCGAACAGGCTCGGCTCGACCAGCGGTGAGCCGCCCGCGCGGGAGATCCGCCGCTGCTGTCCGGCGAAGATCGCCAGCAGCGGCAGCGAGGCGGCCATGGCGGCGTACGTCCAGCCGGGCCAGCCCAGCTCGCGGCCCTGGACCAGCGGGAACACCAGCAGCAGGACGGCGGCGCTGACCAGCGCCACCCCGGGCAGGTCGAGCCGGGTGGCGGAGCCGGAGCGGACGTCCCGGGGGATCAGCCGCGCCGCCAGCGGCACCGTGGCCAGGCCGAGCGGGAGGTTGATCAGGAAGATCATGCGCCAGCCGGTGCCGAACAGGTTCGCGGTGACCAGCAGGCCGCCCAGGGTCGGGCCGAGCACCGAGGAGAGCCCCATCACCGGTCCGAACGCGGCGAAGGCCGCGCCCGCCTCGGCCGCCGGGAAGACCGAGCGCAGGATGCCGAGGCCCTGCGGGATCAGCATCGCCGCGAAGCCGCCCTGGAGCGCCCGGGAGGTGATCAGCATCGGCGGGTCGGCGGCCAGTGCGCACAGCGCCGAGCAGATCGTGAAGCCGGTCGCGCCGATCAGGAACATCCGCCTGCGGCCGACCAGGTCGCCCAGTCGGGCCCCGGTGATCAGCAGGACCGCGAAGGGCAGCGTGTACCCGGCGGTGATCCACTGGATCTCGCTGCTCCCGCCGCCGAGGGCGGCATGGATCGCGGGCGCGGCGACGTTGACCACAGTGGAGTCGAGGAGGTCCATGACCTCGGCGATCAGGACGACGGCGAGGATCTGCCAGCGCCAGCGGTAGCCGGGCGGCTTCGCCTCGGGCTCGGTCACCGGTTCGACGGCCGGTTCGACGGCCGGAGTGGTGGTGTCGTTCATGGGGTCCCCCGGGGGTTCGAGGCAATGAGGACGAACAGTGTTCGTTATAGCGAACACCGTTCTACTAACGAACGCTGTTCGTGTCAACTACAGTGGGATCCGCGTGATCGGCCCGGACCGATCAGCCCGGACCCGTCCGGCCCGTGTGAGGAGTGACCCGTGGCCCCAGCCGCCAAGCCCGTACGGCCCACCACGTGGGCCGCGGCCGAGGCACGCCCGCCCCGGCGGCGCGCGCTCGGCCGGGACGCCATCGTCGAGACGGCCCTCGGCATCATCGACGCCGAGGGCCTGGACGCGCTGAGCATGCGCCGGGTCGCCCAGGAGCTGAACACCGGGGCCGCCTCGCTGTACGCGCACGTCAGCGGCAAGGAGGAACTGGTCGAGCTGGTGCTGGACCTGGCCTACCGGGACCTGGTGCACCCGGACCCCGACCCGGCGATCTGGCGCGCCCAGGTGAAGGACTTCCTGCGGCAGGCCCGGGACCACCTGGTCGCGCACCACGACCTCGCCCGGGCGGCCCTGGCCTCGAACATCCCGACCCTGCCGCACCAGCTGGACGCCGCCGAGACGGTACTGTCGCTGCTGCGCGCGGGCGGGCTGCCGGACCAGGTCGCGGCCTACGGGGTGGACCTGATCGGGCTCTACCTGGTGGCCTCGGCGCACGAGCTGAGCCAGCGGCACAGCGGGGCCGTCGCCAGTCCGGAGCAGGACCAGGCGTACCTGGACGGCGTCCGCGCCTACTTCGGGTCACTCCCGGCCGACCGCTACCCGGTGCTGGTCTCGATGATCGATCCGATGACCCGGAACGAGGGGGACGAGCGCTTCGACTTCGGCCTGGACGTGATCCTGGCCGGGCTGGTGGCCCAGGCGCAGTCGGCCGCCCAGTCGTCCGCGCCCCCGGCGCTGGGCCGGGTCGACCGGGCGGGCGACACGCCTTAGCTAGCTCTGCTGCTGGACGCCCGAGCGGCGTTGCAGGTTCGCCAGGTAGGCGTTGTAGTCGTTGAGCTCCTTGTCGCCGTCGCGGTCCGCGGTGCGGTCCTTGCGCCGGGACAGCCGCTCCTCCGACTTGGCCCACTGGAAGGTCAGCGCGATCAGCACGATGAAGGTCGGGATCTCGCTGAACGCCCAGGCCAGCCCGCCCGCCATGTGCTGGTCGGAGAGCGGGTCCACCCCGAGCGAGGCGGCCGGATGGGCGAAAGTGGTCACCATCAGGCCGGACGACATCATGATCGCGATGCCGAAGAAGGCGTGGAACGGCATCCCGATGAACAGCTCCAGCATCCGCATCAGGTGCCCGGGCCGGTGCGGGCCCGGGTCGACGCCCATGATCGGCCAGAAGAAGAGCAGGCCCACCCCGAGGAAGTGCACCATCATCAGCTCGTGGCCGAGGGTGGTGCGCATCAGGAAGTCGAACAGCGGGGTGAAGTAGAGCCCGTACAGGCTGGCGATGAACAGCGGCAGGGTGAACGCCGGGTGCGAGACCACCTTCACGTAGCGCGAGTGCAGCAGCGAGACCAGCAGGTCGCGCGGGCCGCGGCGGCCCCGGCCGCTGGCCGGGAGCGCCCGCAGCGCCAGCGTGATCGGTGCGCCCATCAGCATGATGATCGGCGAGAACATCGACAGCACCATGTGCTGGAGCATGTGCGCGCTGAGCATCTGCATGCCGTACTGGTCGAGGCCGGTGCAGGTGACCAGCGCGATGGTGAGCACGCCCAGGACCCAGGCGACGGTGCGCCCCATCGGCCACTGGTCGCCGCGCCGCCGCAGCCGGACCACGCCGGTCAGGTAGAGGCCGAGCAGCAGCAGGCAGCCGATCAGGAACGGCAGGTTCACCGTGGGGTGGAAGGCCAGGACCCGGCCCACGGTCCACGGCGGCAGCTCCTGCGTCATGCCCGGCATCCCCGGCATGGTGCTCATCGGCGGTTCCTGCTTCCTGGTGGCGGCGGTGCTCGCACCAGAGTAGAACTGTCCGGTTTGCGCCCCGCACGCCGCCCCCCGGCCGACGTCGCGCCGCGTCGCTAGGCGCGCGGGATCAGCGTGTTCTCGCTCGTCCGGCCGTTCAGGAAGTCGTCCACGTTGCGGGCGGTGGCCTCGATGATCTGGGTGACCGCCGTCCGGGTGAAGTACGCCTGGTGCGAGGTGACCAGCACCTGCGGGAAGGTCATCAGCCGGGCCAGGGTGTCGTCGGTGACCACTTCCAGCGACTTGTCGAAGAAGAACAGGCCGGTCTCCTCCTCGTAGACGTCCAGGCCGACGCCGCCGAGGCGGCCCGCGCGCAGCGCCTCCACCAGGGCGGCGGTGTCCACCAGGCCGCCCCGGCTGGAGTTGATCAGGATCGCCTCCGGCTTCATCCGGTTCAGCGCCGAGCCGTCGATCAGGTGGTGGGTGTCCGGCAGCAGCGGGACGTGCAGGGTGATCAGGTCGGACTCGGAGAGCAGGTGGTCGAGCGAGGTGTACTTCATGCCGAGGTCCAGGCAGGCCGGGTTCTCGGCGACGTCCCAGCCCAGCAGGGTGGTGCCGAAGCCGTTGCCGATCCGGGCGAAGCACTCGCCGATCTTGCCGGTGCCGATCACGCCGACGGTCATCCCGTGGATGTCCTGGCCCATCAGCCCGTCCAGCCGGAAGTCGAACTCGCGGGTGCGGTTGGCGGCCCGGGCGATCCGGCGGTTCACCGCCAGGGCCAGCGTCCAGGCGAACTCGGCCACCGCGTGGGGGGAGTAGTAGGAGACCCGGGCCACGGTGAGGCCGAGCTCGGCGGCCACGCCGAGGTCGATGTTGTTGAAGCCGGTGGACCGCTGGGCGATCATCCGGGTGCCGCCGCCCGCCAGCAGCCGCAGCGTGGTCGCGTCCAGCCGGGCGTTGACGCTGGTGCTGACGATCTCGTGCCCGGCGGCCAGCGGCGCGGTGTCCGCGTTGAGGAAGACGTCCAGGCAGTGCACCTGGTGGCGTCCGTCGAAGGCCTGTTCGATCAGCGGTTTCTCATCGGCCTGCACGCCGTAGGCGAGGATCTCCATGGAAGTCACGCTAAGGGAGGAGCCCCGAGCCGACAATCCGAACAATCCGGATGGGCGGTGCTCGGGGCTCCTGGTACGTCAGCCGGTCGGCGCCGGACGACGCCGCGTCAGATGACGGTCTCGGCCTCGGCGTAGCGCTCGGCCGGGACGGTCTTCAGGTCGGCCACCGCGTCGGCCAGCGGCACCAGGTTGATCTGGGTGCCCTGGAGCGCGGTCAGGTGCCCAAAGGCGCCCTTGTGCACGGCCTCGACGGCGTGCCAGCCGAAGCGGGTGGCGAGCACCCTGTCGTACGCCGTCGGCGTGCCGCCGCGCTGCACGTGCCCGAGGATGACCGGGCGGGCCTCCTTGCCCAGGCGGTGCTCCAGCTCCATGGAGAGCTGGTTGGCGACACCGGTGAAGCGCTCGTGGCCGTAGATGTCCACGGTGCCCTCCTCCCAGTGCATGGTGCCGGGCTCGGGCTTGGCGCCCTCGGCGCAGACCACGATGGCGAACTTCTTGCCGCGCTCGAAGCGCTCGCGGACCACGGCGGTGACCCGGTCGATGTCGAACGGACGCTCCGGGACGATGATCGCGTGCGCGCCGGCGGCCATGCCCGCGTGCAGCGCGATCCAGCCGGTGTGGCGGCCCATGAGCTCGACCACCATCACCCGCTGGTGCGACTCGGCGGTGGTCTTCAGCCGGTCCAGCGCCTCGGTGGCCACCGACACCGCGGTGTCGAAGCCGAAGGTGACGTCGGTGCAGGCGATGTCGTTGTCGATGGTCTTGGGCACGCCCACGATCGGCAGCCCGCCGTCGGACAGCAGCCGGGCGGCCTTCAGGGTGCCCTCGCCGCCGATCGGGATGATCCCGTCGAGGCCGAGCTCCTCGCAGTACTCCTTGGCGCGGGCCACGCCGTTCCGCAGATGACTCGGCTGGACCCGGGTCGAGCCGAGAATGGTCCCGCCCTGGGCCAGGATGCCGCTGACGGAGTCCAGCGTCAGCTCCCGGTAGTCGCCCTCCAGGAGCCCGCGCCATCCGTCCTGGAACCCGATGATCTCGTCGCCGTGGTCCACCACGCCGCGATGGACGACGGAGCGGATCACGGCGTTCAGACCCGGGCAGTCCCCGCCGCTGGTCAGCACACCAATACGCATCGCTTTGCAACTCCCGAGCAGAACCGGACGACCGGACTTCTTTGCCCGACAACCCGCCCACCGTACCGGGCGGCTTCCACTGGTGGTTGGCGTGGAGGTTGCGCCCGGATGAAGGTACGGCAAATCGGACATTTACCCCATCGTGATGATACCGCCCGCTGAACTCCGGTCAGGTCGGGGCGGACGCGGTCGCGGCATCGTCGCCGCCTCCGCGCGGGGAGGAACCCTCTATTCGATACAGCACATCTGCCCGGTCGGACACCCACTGTCCGAGGGCTGGACACCCGGCGTCCGCCGGAACCCCGCGCCGACGGGCCCAAGCGGGAGCGTCCCTGCTCCCGGGCCCCGGCGCGGCGGTGG
Organism: Streptacidiphilus sp. P02-A3a; assembly: GCF_014084105.1. Classification (GTDB taxonomy): domain Bacteria; phylum Actinomycetota; class Actinomycetes; order Streptomycetales; family Streptomycetaceae; genus Streptacidiphilus. The sequence continues at coordinate 2,807,946 of NZ_CP048289.1, forward strand.
TCGGGCCGACGGTCGGGTCGGCCGTCAGGCCGGCTGCTGGACGGCGGCGATGCGCTCCGCCCGCAGCGCGTCGTACCAGGTGTTGTCCACCGGCGGCAGCGCGCTGACATCCAGCGCCAGCTTGATCAGCAGGTCCGCCACGGCCGGGTTGCGGGCCATGATCGGGCCGTGCAGGTAGGTGCCGAAGACGGTGTCCCGCCAGGCCCCCTCGGTTCCGTCGCCGGTTCCGTTGCCGCCACCGACGGTGAGCCGGGCCAGCGGCGAGACGCCCTGGCCCAGGTGGGTGACCCCCTGGTGGTTCTCGAAGCCGGTCAGGGTGGGCAGCCCGAGCCGCGGGTCCGGCTCGGCCAGTATGTCGCCGACGTGCCGCGCCGACTCGCCCCGGGTGCTCCAGACGTCCAGCAGCCCCAGGCCGGGCGCGCGCTGGCCCCGGTCGTCGATGAACTCGTGGCCCATGATCTGGTAGCCGGCGCAGACACCGAAGACGATCGCGCCGTTCTCCACCGCGCGGTGCAGCCCCGGGTCGGCCCGCAGCCGCTCGCCCGCGAGCCGCTGCGGGCGGTCCTCGCCGCCGCCGATCAGGTAGATGTCGCCACTGGTCGGCACCGGCTGGTCGGACCGCACGTCGATCCGGGCCACGTCCAGCCGCCGCTGGCGGGCCCGACGCTCCACGACCAGGGCGTTGCCGCGGTCGCCGTAGGTGCTCAGCAGGTCCGGGTAGACCCAGACCAGGCGCAGTGCGCTCTCGCTCATGAGTTCAGTGATCCTCTTCGTCAGCAGCCGGTCAGCCGCGCACGTCGCGGCGCAGCTGCTGGAACGCGGTGTAGTTGGCGATGGCCTCGATCCGGCCGGGCGGGGCCGCCGCCACCGCCTGCGCGAGCGTGTCGACGACCTGGAAGTGCACCCCGGCGACCTCCAGCCGGACCGCCAGGTCCAGTTTGCGCTGGCCCATGACGAAGACCGGGTGGCCCGCCAGCCGCTCGTAGTCGACGTCCCACAGCCAGGAGGTGTCGGTGCCGTCCGCGCCCAGCGCGTTCACCGAGAGCACCACCGGCGAGGGCGGCGGGTCGATCAGGGAGAAGGTCTCCAGCCAGCCCGCCGGGTTCTTCGCCAGCAGCAGCCGCACCTCACGGCCGGCGACGGTGACCGACTCGTAGCGTCCGGCCACGGCCTGCACGCTCTCCATCCGTTGCAGCGCGACCTGCGGGTGCACCCCGAAGACGGCGGCGACGGCGGCCGAGCTGGTGGCGTTGGAGAGGTTGGCCCGGCCGGGCAGTTGCAGCCGGATCGGCCAGGCGGAGCCCTGAGGGTCGATCACATGGTCGCCGTTCAGCGCCCAGTGCGGCTGCGGCCTGCGGAAGCCGCAGGCGGCGCAGTACCAGTCCTCGCCGGGGCGCTGCATCACGCCGCCGCAGCTCGGGCAGGACCAGGCGTCCTCGCGGTAGGCCTGCCCGGCGGCCACCCAGACCACCCGGCGGCAGGAGGAGGCCGCCCAGGTGACCAGCGGGTCGTCGGCGTTGGCGATGATCACGGCCTCGGACCCGGCCAGGCCCTCGCGCCACTTCTCGGCCAGCATCCGGGTCTCCGAGGAGCGGTCCAGCTGGTCCCGGGAGAGGTTGAGCAGCGCGATCGCCTTCGGCGAGGTGTCCCTGGCCACGCCCGCGAGGTACTTCTCGTCCACCTCGATCACGCCGAAGCGGGCCTCGCTGCCCTCGGCCAGCGCCGAGGTGATCCCGGCCGGCATGTTCGCGCCCAGGGCGTTGGAGACCACCGGACCGGCGGCCTTCAGCGCCTCGGCGATCAGCCGGGTGGTGGTGGTCTTGCCGTTGGTGGCGGACACCAGGACCACGTCCAGGTGCTCCGCGAGCGCCCGCAGCAGGTCGGGCTCGAACCGCAGCGCGACCTTGCCGCCGATCACTGAACCGCTGCCGCGACCGGCTGTGCGCGAGACCGCGGCGGCCACCTTGCCGGCTGTCACGGCGAGCTTGGCGCGCGGGGGCAGCGTGGCCGACGGGCCGCCCGGCTCGGGGTTCGCTGGCATCAGGGTCGCTCTCCTCCTCGGTACAGACGGGCCCAGCCTACCGGCACCGGGAATTCCGCCGTGCCCTGTACCCGCCGTACGATCTTCCAATATGTCCCGCATCCCCGGTAGTACCGGCACCGTCCATCCCGTGACCGCCTGGGCCGAGCCCGTACTCAGCACCCCCTGCGCCACCGTCACCGCCTTCGACGCGGAGCTCGCCCGACTGGTCGAGGACCTGTACGCGACGATGTACGCGCGGGACGGCGTGGGCCTGGCGGCGAATCAGATCGGGGTCGGGCTGCGGGTGTTCGTCTACGACTGCCCCGACGACGAGGACGTCCGCCATCTGGGGCACCTGGTCAACCCGGTCCTGGTGGAGGCGGACGGGGTGGTGGTCTCCGGCGAGGAGGGCTGCCTGTCGCTGCCCGGGCTGCGGGCCCGGACCCCCCGCTACGACCGGGCGCTGGTACGCGGTCAGGACCTGACCGGAGCGCCGGTCGAGGTCGAGGGCACCGGCTTCTTCGCCCGCTGCCTCCAGCACGAGAGCGCGCACCTGGACGGCGGGGTGTTCCTGGACCGGCTCGGCGGGCTGCGCCGGGCCCGGGCGCTGCGGACGATGCGCCGCGCGGACTGGTACCGGGCGCCGCGGGCCGACTGACGGGGCGCGGGCGGTCAGGGGCGGTCCGGGCGCTGCCGCCCGTCCGCCGCGCCCCGCTCCGGCTCCGCCGCCGCCTCCGTCGCCGCCGCCGCGTCGGTCTCCGTGGGTTCGGGCGCCGGGCCCGCCGGGACCGGGCGCTGCCCGGCTGCCGCCAGGCGTCCCCAGAGCAGGTCGGCGAGGGTCTGCACCATCCGCTCGCGGGAGAACGGGTGGGTCTCCAGCCACCAGTCCCCGGCCGCCAGCACCATGCCGGTCACCGCCTGGCCCCAGGCCTCGGCGACCACCGCGCTGTCCGGTCCGAGATCGACCTGCTCCCGCATCGAGCGGCTGAGCTCGTCCGCGATCTGCCGCAGCGCCGGGGCCAGCGGTCCGGCCGGGGTGAGGCCGTCGGCGGCCGGGTCGGGGTGCGCCAGGAAGCGGTAGACCTGCGGTCTGGCCTCGATCGCGGCCAGGTAGGTGTCGATCACCGCCTCGACCCGGTCCCGGCGCTCCAGCGGCAGCGCCAGCGCCGCCCGGACGGAGGCCAGCAGCCCGGCGGTGTGGCGCTCGGCCAGTGCCCGGTAGAGGCCGGTCTTGTCGCCGAAGTGCCGGTAGAGGATCGGCTTGGTGATCCCGGCCTCGGCGGCGATGGTGTTCATGCTGGCGCGCGGACCGTCGCGGTGCACAACCCGGTCGGCGGCGTCCAGCAGTTCGCTGCGGCGATCGGCCATTGACTTTCCTTACTACGTGGTAACAAGATGGGTGCGCAGTTACCGAAGGTAACACCAAGCCTATGCCTGCTGGGGATACGACATGTCCGAGACGCCCGCCACGACCGGTTTCAGTCTTGAGCTGAACGAGGACCAGATCGCGGTCCGCGACTGGCTGCACGGCTTCGCCGCCGACGTCATCCGGCCCGCCGCCGCCGAGTGGGACGAGCGCGAGGAGACCCCCTGGCCGGTGATCCAGGAGGCGGCCAAGCTCGGCATCTACTCGCTCGACTTCTTCGCCCAGCAGCAGTTCGACCCGACCGGCCTGGGCATCCCGATCACCATGGAGGAGCTGTTCTGGGGCGACGCCGGGATCGGCCTGGCCATCGTCGGCAGCGCGCTGGCCGCCGTCGGCGTGGTCGCCAACGGCACCCCCGAGCAGGTCGGCACCTGGGCCCCGCAGATGTTCGGCACCCCGGAGGACGTCAAGCTCGCCGCCTTCTGCTCCTCCGAGCCGGACGCCGGTTCCGACGTCGCGGCGATGCGCACCCGCGCGGTCTACGACCAGGCCGCCGACGAGTGGGTGCTGAACGGCACCAAGACCTGGGCCACCAACGGCGGCATCGCCCACGTCCACGTGGTCGTCGCCTCGGTGGACCCGGCGCTCGGCGCGCGCGGCCAGGCCTCCTTCATCGTGCCGCCGGGGACGCCGGGGCTGAGCCAGGGCCAGAAGTTCAAGAAGCACGGCATCCGCGCCTCGCACACCGCCGAGGTGGTGCTCGACGGCGTGCGGGTGCCCGGGCACTGCCTGCTCGGCGGCAAGGACAAGCTGGACGAGCGGCTGGCCCGGGCCCGCGAGCGAGCCGCCGCCGAGGCGCGCGGCGAGCGCACCGAGAAGGTCAGGAACGCCGCCATGGCCACCTTCGAGGCCTCCCGCCCCGCCGTCGGCGCCCAGGCCGTGGGCGTGGCCAGGGCCGCGTACGAGGTGGCGCTGGACTACGCCAAGACCCGCGAGCAGTTCGGCCGCCCGATCATCGACAACCAGGGCATCGCCTTCACCCTGGCCGACATGCGCACCCGGATCGACGCCTCCCGGCTGCTGGTCTGGCGGGCCTCCTGGATGGCCAACAACGGCAAGCCGTTCACCGCGGCCGAGGGCTCGATGTCCAAGCTGTACGCGGGCGAGACCGCCAAGTGGGTCACCGCCCAGGCGATCCAGATCCTCGGCGGCAACGGCTTCACCCGGGAGTACCCGGTGGAGCGGATGCACCGCGACGCCGCCATCTACACCATCTTCGAGGGCACCAGCGAGATCCAGCGGCTGGTCATCGCCCGCACCCTGTCCGGCCTGCCGATCCGCTGAGCCCAGGGGTCCCGCCGCCGCGGCTCACAGCACCTTGGGGGTCGCCCCGGCGAGCCCCGGGAGGAGGTCCTCGGGGTCGCGGAAGCGGTGCAGGGCGGCCCGGCCGCCGGGGGTGCGCAGCCGGGCCGCGAGGCGGGCCGGGAGCACCACGGTGAACAGCGCGCCGGTGCCCTCGAAGCCCTCGACCACCCAGGACACCCAGGGCAGCGGGAGGTTGCCGGTCGGGCTGAAGAACACCGGGCGGCGGCCGCCGAAGACCGCGTCGTAGGCGCCGAAGCGGCTCCAACTGGAGAAGGTGAAGCGCTTGTTGGCCGGGTCGAAGCCGAGCGGGACGCAGTCGCGGAACCGGGAGCGGCCGATCGACTCCAGGAACACCAGGTTGGCCCGCAGGTTGAGGTGCGAACGGGGGAAGTCCTCGATCGCGGTGCGCAGCCCCACCGCGATCACCTCGGCCGAGGCGCGCGGCGGGCACTCCAGGTGGATCTCGCTGAGCAGGTTGCCCACGGCGTCGGCCGGAAGGTCCAGCGGCCGACGGACGTTGACCGGCACGGTGAGCCAGCGGGCCTCCGGATCGTCGTCCAACTCCCGCACCGAGCTCACCACATGGCCGCACAGGGCGTCGCCGATGGAGAGCTTCTGGCCCGCCGCCTCACTCAACCGGTCGCGCATGCGCCGGAGTTCGGCGTCGCCGAAGTAGACCTGCACGGTCCGGTTGGCTCGGGTGGCGGCTTCGAACTCGCGCCGCAGCTCGACCGCCTGTTCCGGATCCGGCAGTCGGAAGCCGGGCCGACCGCTGTCCTGCTGCGGCAACACCTGCTCCAGGTAGGCGTCCTGATCCGGCAACAGCAGCGCCTCCGGCAGCGGGAGTTGTTCAACCGCCGCTGACCAGGCCCGCATCAGCAGCATGAAGGTCTGCACGTCGCCCAGGGCGTGGTGCCAGGAGCAGCCCAACGCCGTTCCGCCGCCCGCGAGTCGGCTGACCCGGACGGTCAGCAGCGGCAGTTCGCCGTCCCGCGCGGCCTGGGCGTCCACCTGGTCCACCAGGCCGGATCCGGGCAGCGTCACCCGGGCCATGGCCTGCGCCAGGGTCTCGTCCATGTCGTAGACCGCCAGCGGTACGCCGGAGTCGTCGCAGACGATCTCCAGCAGGTCCGCGCGGGTCCGCAGCCGCCCGGCGAAGGTCGGCAGCAGCTCCAGGGCGCGGGCCAGTCCGCTCGCCAACCGCTCTTCGTCCAGGGTCTGTTCGAAGAAGTAGACGACCGAGACCGACAGGTCCGCGAGCATGGTGTCCACCAGGCCGCAACGGATCACCGTCCCTGGCGGGTTGCCGGTGCGGACCGTGTGGGATTCCCGAAGTTCCGGCCAGGCGCTCATGGTTGGGGTGCTCCGATCGGTGCCGCTGTCGGGTCAACCGGAACAATAGGGGCAGCACCCGGAAATGGTCCAGACCTATCGGCAAGCAAGCCGCCCCCGGCCGGTCACAGCCGGTCGGGGGCGGCCCGGGTCGGGCCCGGCTACACCCGGACCTGCGCCGGGCTCGGGTCGGGCTCCGGCTGGACGGCGCGGTCGGGGACGGGCGGGGCGGCGGTGATCGCGCGCCACCACGGGCGCGGCTCGGCCACCTCGGCCGGTTCGAAGGGCTCGCCCGGGCGCGGGGTGGCCACCAGCACGCCGACCTCCGCCGCCGCCGCGAGGGTGCGCTCGATCGGCTCCTCCCAGCGGTGCGGGGCCAGGTCGAAGGTCGCCCAGTGGATCGGCAGCAGCACCGCGCCGCCGCCCAGGTCGCCGTGGGCGCGGACGCCCTCCTCCGGCGTCATGTGCACCTCGGGCCAGAAGTCGCTGTACGCGCCGACCTGCATCATGGTGACGTCGAACGGACCGTGCTCGGCGCCGATCGCGGCGAAGCCGGGGAAGTAGCCGGTGTCGCCGCTGTGGAACAGCCGGTGCCCGCCGCCCGCGACCACCCAGGAGGCCCACAGCTGGTGGGTGCCGGTGCGCGGGCCGCGGGCGCAGTAGTGCCGGGCCGGGGTCGCGGTCAGGGTGAGCCCGGCGAGCTGCGCCGACTCCTGCCAGTCCAGCTCGGTGATCCGCTCCGGCGGGACGCCCCAGCGCTCCAGGTGCGCGCCGACGCCGAGCGGGACGGCGAAGTCCGCGCCGGAGCCGATCAGGGTCCGGATCGCGTCCATGTCCAGGTGGTCGTAGTGGTCGTGGGAGACCACGACCACGTCCACCGGACCCAGGTCGGCCAGCGGCAGCGGGTTCGGGTGCAGCCGACGCGGGCCGAACCCGGGGACGGGGGAGCAGCGGTCGCCCCAGACCGGGTCGAACAGCACCCGGCGGCCGTGGATCTCGGCGAGCACGGTGGCATGGCCCATCCAGGTCAGCCGCAGCCCGCTGACCGGCGGGACCGCCAGTTCGGCGGTGGTCAGCGGGTGCACCGGGACCCGTCCGGCCGGTTTGCTGCCCCTCTTGGTCAGCCCCGCGCGCAGCCCCGGGCCCAGCGAGCCGGGGAGCAGCCGCCGGGTGGGGACGGGGTTGCGGAAGGACCCGTCCACGAAGTTCGGTGAGGCCTCGATCCGGGCGAGCCGCGCGCCGGTCGGCCGGGCGCCGAAGGCGTCGGGACGCCGGTCGGCGATGCGGGAGTACCACGGGCGGGAACCGGGCACGGAGCCCTCCTCCTGAAGGAACTGGGGACCACCGCAGCCTATCCACCGCTGGTCCCGGCGGCCTGGCGTCCGGCCGGGCCCGCGACCGGGCTCAGGCGTAGAAGCGGGTGATCGTCTCGGCCACGCAGTGCGGCTTGCCGCCGTCGCGCCCGCTGATGGTGAAGCGCACCACGGCCTGGACGCCGCCCGCGACCTCGTCAGCGGACACCAGTTCGGCGGTCGCCCGGATGGTGGAGCCGACCGGCACCGGCGAGGGGAAGCGGACCTTGGCGGAGCCGTAGTTCACGGCCATCCGGATGCCCTCGACGCCGAAGCACTCCTTGGACAGCGCCGGGATCATCGACAGCGTGAGGTAGCCGTGCGCGATGGTGGTGCCGAAGGGGCCCTCCTTGGCGCGCTCCGGGTCCACGTGGATCCACTGGTGGTCGCCGGTGGCCTCGGCGAACAGGTCGATCCGGTGCTGGTCGACGGTGTGCCAGCCGCTGGTGCCCAGTTCGGTGCCGACGGCGGCGGTGAACTCGGCGAGGGATGCGAAGGTCGTCATGCTGCTGCCTCTTCCCGGAGCTGCGGGTGCCGCGCCCGGTGCGGGCGCCTCTGGGGGAGGCTATCGCTACTGGCGGGTCACTTGTCCTCCGGGCGGGTGGCCGGTGACGGCGGACCCCAGTGGCCGTGGAAGGCGAACGGCCACTGGTGCGGCGGCCGGGCCAGCAGCTCGGCGGGCGGCTCGGGCAGCCGCGCCGGGCGGGGCGCCCCGGCGGGGGAGCGCAGGATCACCACGATCCGGTCGTCGGCGGCGACATAGACGTCCGCGCGGCCGCCGTCGTTGTCGGGGCCTGGGCCGGGATCGTTCGCGAGCTGCCGCTCGACCCAGGCGAGCAGGTCGGGCAGCGCTCCCGGCGCGGCCCTGACCTCCCACATCAGCGTGTCGGCGGTCACCACGGGGAGGGCGCGTAGTCCTTGAGGAAGACCCCGTACAGGTCCTCGCCGTGCTCGCCGCGGACGATCGGGTCGTAGACCCGGGCCGCGCCGTCCACCAGGTCCAGCGGGGCGTGGAAGCCCTCCTCCGCCAGCCGCATCTTGTCCGGGTGCGGGCGCTCGTCGGTGATCCAGCCGGTGTCCACGGCGGTCATCAGGATGCCGTCCTGGTCCAGCATCTCCTGCGCGCTGGTGCGGGTGAGCATGTTCAGCGCGGCCTTGGCCATGTTGGTGTGCGGGTGGCCCGGGCCCTTGTAGCCCCGGCTGAACTGGCCCTCCATCGCGGAGACGTTCACCACGTACTTGCGGTTCGCGGTGGACGCCGCCATCGCCGGGCGCAGCCTGCTGACCAGGATGAACGGTGCGGTGACGTTGCACAGCTGGACTTCCAGCAGCTCGATCGGGTCGACCTCGTCGATCTTCTGGCTCCAGCTGTTCACCGGGTCCAGGTCGGGGACCAGGCCGCCCGCGTCGATCGCGGTCCCGGCCTCGATCAGCGCGGGCGCGGCCGAGCCGCTGGTCAGCGCGAGCGCGGTGAGCGCCTGGGCGCTGAGCTCGCTCTGGCGGCCCCGGGTCTGGCTGGGCAGCGCGGGCTGGCGGCTGAGGTCGAAGCCGCCGAGGACGACGGACTCGGGCAGCTCACCGGCGGGCAGCGGGGCGTCCTCGGCGTTGATCAGCTCGGCGTAGGCCTGGGCGCTGCGGCGGACGGTCTGCGCGGCGTTGTTGATCAGGATGTCCAGCGGGCCCTGCGCGGCCACCGAGTCGGCCAGCGCGATCACCTGCGAGGGGTCGCGCAGGTCGATGCCGACGACGCGCAGCCGGTGCAGCCAGTCGGCGCTGTCCGGCATCGCGGTGAAGCGGCGGATGGCGTCGTTGGGGAAGCGGGTGGTGATGGTGGTGTGCGCGCCGTCGCGCAGCAGCCGCAGCGCGATGTACATGCCGATCTTGGCCCGGCCGCCGGTGAGCAGCGCCCGGCGTCCGCTCAGGTCGGTGCGGGCGTCCCGGCGGGCCCGGTTCTCGTGGGCGCAGGGCTGGCAGAGCTGGTGGTAGAAGGCGTCGACCTCGACGTAGCGGGTCTTGCAGATGTAGCAGGAGCGGGGCCGCTCCAGCACGCCCGCGATCGGCCCGGCGGTACCGCTGGTGAGCTGTAGGCCCTGGGTCTCGTCGTCGATCCGGTCGGCCGCGCCGGTGGCGGTGGACTCGGTGACGGCCCGGTCGTTGGCGGTCTTGGCGGCCCGGCGCTCCTGGCGGCGGCGATGCTTGACCGTCCGGTACAGACCGGCGGTGGCACGGCGGACGGCGATGGCGTCCGGGTGGTCGATCGGCAGCCCGTCGAGCTCGGCCAGGACCTCCAGGGCGAGGGCCAGGCGTGCCGGGTCGATGCCGGGGACGTCCTCCGGCCGGGGGCCGTCCTCGGCGAGGAGGGTCGTGCCGCCGTCAGGTCCTGCGCTCATGCCGCTGCCGTTCGTGGGTCGCTGGTGGATGGGGCGGTGGCGGGGCCGCGACCGGGGACGCCATGACCGGAGTACCGGGGCGCGGCGCGGTGCCAACTGCGACACCTTACGCAGCCGGGGGCCCCGGGCCCAAATGGTGCCGTCGGCCGGGCCCGGCCGACGGCACCCGGTCGGCCGTCCCCGCGCGCGGGCCTGGCCCGGAGCGGACACAGTGGTGGACATGGCGAACGAACAGAATGCGAACCGCGGCCCGTCCTTCGACGTGGACCGCAGGCTGCTGGCGGCGGGAGCGGTACTCACCGGGACCGGGGCGCTGCTGGCGCTGGTCGGCACGGTGATCGCGGGCACGGCGCTGGCCACGGCCGGGCGCGGCTGGGTCCGGCAGCTGGAGGTCCCGCCGACCGAGCTGGCGAACCGCACGCTGCGGCAGGCCAAGCACGCCTCCCGGGCCGGGGTCGAGGCCTGGCGCGCCCAGGCGCAGCACAACTGACCCCGCCCCCGGGCCGCCCTAGCGGGCGCCGCCGTTGACGTACAGGGTCTGGCCGCTGACGTAGGAGGAGTCCTCGGAGGCGAGGAAGGCCACCACCGAGGCGATGTCCTCGGGCCGGCCGACCCGGCGCAGCGGGGTGCGCTCGGCCGCCAGCTCCTGGTGCTGCTCGGCGGTCGCGCCGACCCGCTCGGCGGTCGCCGCGGTCATGCCGGTGGCGATGTAGCCGGGCGCGACCGCGTTGACGTTGATGTTGAACGGGCCCAGTTCGATGGCCAGGGTCGCGGTCAGGCCCTGGATCCCGGCCTTGGCGGCGGCGTAGTTGGCCTGCCCCCGGTTGCCCAGCGCGGAGCGCGAGCTCAGCGAGACGATCTTGCCGTAGCGCTGCTCGCACATGTACCGCTGGGCGACGTGCGCGCAATTGTAGGCGCTGGTCAGGTTGACCGTGATCACGTCGTCCCAGTCCTGCTTGGGCATCTTGAAGAACAGGTTGTCGCGGGTGATCCCGGCGTTGTTGACCAGGATGTGGATGCCGCCGAGCTCGGCCGCGACCTGGGCGAAGACGGCCTCCACGGCGTCGTGGTCGGAGACGTCGCAGCCGTAGCCGCGGGCGGTGCCGCCGGTGGCGGTGATCTCGTCCACGGTGCCCCGGGCGCGCTCGGCGGTCAGGTCGACCACGGCGACGACGGCGCCCTCGGCGGCGAGTCGGCGGGCGGTGGCCGCGCCGATGCCCTGGGCTGCTCCGGTGACCACGGCGACCTTGCCGGTGAAACGGGTCATGACTGCTGCTCCTGGATCTTCGTTGGTCCCTGTCGTTCCCGGTACGGATGGTGCCGGGGTGAGGTCAGTCGCGGTCGACCAGCACCGCGGTGCCCTGGCCGACGCCGACGCACATGGTCGCCAGGCCGCGCCCGGCGCCGTCGCGGTTCATCCGGTGCAGCAGCGTGGTGAGGATGCGCGCGCCCGAGCCGCCCAGCGGGTGGCCCAGCGCGATCGCCCCGCCCTGCGGGTTGACCAGCTCCGGATCGACGTGCAACTCCCGGACGCAGGCCAGGGCCTGGGCCGCGAAGGCCTCGTTGAACTCGGCGGTGTCCAGGTCGTCGACGGAGCGTCCGGTGCGGGCCATGACCCTGCGTACGGCCGGGACCGGCCCGATGCCCATGACGTCAGGGTCGACCCCGGCGCTGGCGCCGGCCACGTACCGGCCCAGCGGCTCCAGGCCGAGCTCGGCCAGGGTCTCCGCGCTGACCAGCAGCAGCGCGGCGGCGCCGTCGTTCATCGGCGAGGAGTTCCCGGCGGTGACCGTGCCGCCCTGGCGGAACACCGGCTTCAGCGAGGCCAGCTTCTCCAGCGTGGTGTCGGCGCGGATGGTCTCGTCGGCGCCGACGACGGTGCCGTCGGCCAGCGCCACCGGCGCGAGCTCGGCGTCGAACAGGCCCTCGGCCCGGGCCCGGGCGGCCAGCCGCTGGCTGCGCAGGGCGAAGGCGTCCTGGTCCTCGCGGCTGACCTTGAACCGGCTGGCCACCTCCTCGGCGGTCTCGCCCATCGACAGCACCCCGTGCAGCTCGCGCATCCTCGGATTGGTCATCCGCCAGCCGAGCTTGGTGTCGAAGATCTCGGCGCCCAGCGGCAGCGCCTGCTCGGCGCGGGGCAGCACGAAGGGGGCGCGGCTCATCGACTCCGAGCCGCCCGCCAGCACGATGTCGGCCTCACCGGAGCCGATGGCCCGGGCGGCGGCGGTGACCGCCTCCAGACCGGAGGCGCAGAGCCGGTTCAGGGTGGCGCCGGGGACGGAGTCCGGGATCCCGGCGAGCAGCACCGCCATCCGCGCGACGTTGCGGTTGTCCTCGCCGGACTGGTTGGCGGCGCCCCAGTAGACGTCGTCGATCCGGGCCGGGTCGAGGCCGGGCGCGCTGTCGAGCACGGCCCGCAGCGCGGTGGCGGCCAGGTCGTCGGGGCGGACGGTGGACAGGGCGCCGCGCAGCCGCCCGACGGGGGTACGGCGGGCGGCGGCGAAGTAGACGGGGCGCATGGGTCGGTACTCCTTGAGGGGGAGGAGGTGGAGGAACCGGGGAGGCCGTCAGAAGGCGTTGACGCCGGTCAGGGCCCGGCCGATGAGCAGCTTCTGGATCTGGCTGGTGCCCTCGTACAGGGTCATCACCCGGGCGTCGCGGACGTACTTGCCGACCGGGTACTCGTCGATGAAGCCGTAGCCGCCGAAGACCTGGAGGGCGGTGTTGGCGGCCTTGACGGCGGCCTCGGAGGCGTAGAGCTTCGCCACCGAGGACTCGGTGGCGAACGGCAGCCCGCGTTCGATCAGGTCGGCGACCCGCCAGACCAGCAGCCGGGCGGCGTCCAGTTCCACCTTGATGTCGGCCAGCATCTCCTGCACCAGCTGGTGTCCGGCGATCGGCCTGCCGAACTGCTCGCGCTGGGTGGCGTAGGCCACGGCCGCGTCCAGCGAGGCCTGGATGATGCCGACGCACCCGGCCGCGACCGACATCCGGCCCTTGGCCAGCGCCGACATGGCCACGCTGAAGCCCTTGCCCTCGGTGCCGAGCAGCGCGCCGTGCGGCACCCTGACCCCTTCGAACACCAACTCGGCGGTGGGCTGGCCGCGCAGCCCGAGCTTGCCGTGGACGGTGGTGCGGGTCAGTCCGGGGGTGTCGGTGGGGACCAGGAAGGCGCTGACGCCCTTGTGCCCGGCCTGCTCCGGGCCGTCGCCGCCGGTGCGGGCGAAGACCAGGGCCAGCTCGGCCCAGGTGCCGTTGGTGATGAACATCTTGGCGCCGTCGATCACCCAGGAGTCGCCGTCGCGGACCGCCCTGGTGCTCAGGTTCCCGGCGTCGGAGCCGGTACCGGGCTCGGTCAGGGCGAAGCAGCCGAGGGCGTCGCCGGAGGTGAGCCGGGGCAGCCAGTGCCGCTTCTGCTCCTCGGTGCCGTAGTGCGCGACCGACTTGGCGACCAGCCCGAGCGAGACCGACAGCAGCCCGCGCACCGAGGAGTCACCGCGTCCCAGCTCCTCGGTGACCAGGACGTACGAGAGGTGGTCGCCGCCGGAGCCGCCGTACTCCTCGGGGATGGTCAGCCCGAGGAAGCCCAGCGCGCCGAGCTTCTTGACGATGCCCCGGTCCACCTGCTCGGCCCGGTCCCAGGCGGCGGCGTTGGGTACGATCTCGCGGTCGGTGAAGTCGGCGGCCAGCCGTCGGACGGCGGCCTGCTCCTCGTTCAGCTCCAGGTTCACGGTGATCCTCGGCGGTGTCGGGCGGCCAGGTGGTGAGCGGGTGGTGGTGAGCGGGTGGTGGTGAGCGCCGCCACCCAATAAACTAGCGCTGCAAGTTTTTGGACTCTAACTCCTTCCCGGGCCCCAAGGGAAGCCGTGCCGGACTGTCGATCGAGGAGGTGTCGTGGCCAGACCGCGCAATCCCCTGCTGAGCCGCGACCGCATCGTCGGCGCGGCACTCGCCCTGGCGGACGCCGAGGGCCTGGCCGCGCTGTCCACCCGCAGGCTCGCCGCCGAGCTCGGGGTGAGCGGCCCCTCGCTGTACAACCACTTCGCCACCAAGGACGCGCTGCTGGACGCGGTGGTCGACCACGTCGTCGGCGAGGTGGACCTGTCCATGTGGGAGCCGTCCCGGTCCCCGGCGGCGCCCGTGGACTGGGCGCTGGCGCTGCTCTCCTGGGCCCGCTCCTACCGGGCCGCACTGGTGGCCCACCCCCACCTGGTGCCGGTGCTGGCGCAGGGCCCCGGCCGCCGCGCCAACGCGCTGCGGCTGGCCGACGCGGTCTTCGGCGGCCTGGTCGACGCGGGCTGGCCCAAGGCCGACGCCACCCGGATCGGCGCGCTGATGCGCTACTTCGTCTTCGGCTCGGCGCTCGGCTCCTTCGCGGCCGGCTTCGTCGACGACCGGCAGGTCTACTCCGAGGACTACCCGCACCTGGGTGAGGCGCACCTGCTGGCCGAGCGGCGGCGGCAGATCGACGAGGGCGCCTTCGAGACCGGCCTGGCCGCGCTGGTCGAGGGCCTGGCGGCGCAGTACGGACGGCTGGCGGGGCCGGACGCCGGCTGAGACCGCCGCCTGGCGCCCGCCGCTGTTTCCCAATTGTTACGCCAGCGATCGTGAATCAACACTCTCCAACATTCACGCAATGCCCCGCTCAGCGGCCATGTCCGCCCCGGCGGTCGGCCGTTCGCCCGGTGCACCCCAACTGCCGTGCGTGATTAGGGCGATCGGAGCGTGTGAGAAGCCTTGACAGCCCTTCCCAAGGTTGGTGATATCTGAACGCTCGCGTTCGTTTGTGTTTTCATTCGCACCCCTGGGGAGGGGTCAGCATGCAGCGCTTCAGCACCGGAAACCAGACCTTCAGCCGACGTTCGATGCTCCGCGGCGCCTTGATGGGCGCGGGTGCGCTCGCCCTGCCGCCGTTGCTGTCCGCCTGTGGCGGCAGTGGCTCGTCGGGTGGCAGCAGCAGTGGCAGCAAGGTGGTGACCTACGGATCCAACGCGGCCGTGCCGCAGCCGAAGGGCGCCTACGAGACCCTGTTCGCGCAGGCGCAGAAGGCCACCGGCTACACCGTGGACGTGAACTGGGTGGACCACAACACGTTCCAGCAGAACATCACGACCTATCTGCAGGGCAACCCGCAGGACGCGTTCGACTGGTTCGCCGGTGAGCGGATGCAGTTCTTCGCGGCGCAGGGCCTGTGCGACCAGATCGACGACGTCTGGGCGAAGATCGGCGGGAACTACACCGACGCCATGAAGGCCCAGAGCAAGGGCACCGACGGGCACTACTACTTCGTGCCGTTCGACTACTACCCCTGGGCGGTCTACTACAGCAAGAGCCTGTGGGCGGCCAAGGGCTACAGCGAGCCGACCACCTGGGACGAGTACATCGCGCTGGCCAAGAAGATGAAGGGCGACGGGCTGATCCCGATCGCGTTCACCGACAAGGACGGCTGGCCCGCGATGGGCACCTTCGACTACCTGAACATGCGCATGAACGGGTACGACTTCCACATCGACCTGATGCGCAACGGCACCAACTGGAACACCCCGCAGGTCAGTGCGGTCTTCGAGCAGTGGAAGCAGCTGATTCCGTACTACTCGCCGGGTTTCCTCGGGCTGACCTGGCAGGAGGGCGCGGCCCAACTGCTGAACAAGCAGGCCGGGATGATGGTTCTGGGGCTGGACCAGATCGGCACCATCTTCACCGGTGCCAAGGCCGACGACCTGGGCTTCTTCGCGTTCCCGGAGATCAACCCGAGCTACGGGCAGGACTCGGTGGAGGCCCCGATCGACGGCATGATGCTGTCGAAGTCGCCGAAGAACCGCGCGGGCGCGGTCGCGCTGCTGGAGTACCTGGGCACCGCCCCCGCGCAGCAGTTGTGGCTGGCGGCCGACCCGGCCGACATCGCCACCGCCAACGGCGTCGACACCTCCAAGTACACCCAGCCGCAGACCGATTCGGTGACGCTGATTCAAAAGGCGTCCCACATCTCGCAGTTCATGGACCGCGACACCCGTCCGGACTTCGCCGACCCGGTCATGCTCCCGGCGATCCAGCAGTTCCTCAACAGCCCCGGAAGCGTCTCCAGCATCCTGTCGGGCATCGACAAGCAGGCCAAGCTGATCTGGGCGAGCAACGGCTGACCCCCCGGGTCCGCCGCCGGTGGCGTGCGGCGCCGCACGCCACCGGCCCTGTCAGGCACCTCTCAATCGTCTGGGTAATGAGGATCGTATGACCGTATGGGAAGCCGCCCCCCGGCGGCGGCGCGCCCGGCGGCGGCACCTGTCACGCGGGGACCGGGTGGTCCTCACACTGATGGCCGGAGTACCGCTGCTACTGACCCTGTCCTTCGTCTGGGTCCCGGCACTGCTGTCGATCGTCCTGTCCTTCTCCAGCTGGCCCGGGATCGGCGGGGTCTCCTCGATCAAATGGGTCGGCCTGCAGAACTACCACACCATCTTCACCATCTACCCGCAGTTCTACCCGGCCCTGGAACACAACCTGATCTGGCTGGCGGTCTTCTTCGCCCTGCCCGCACCCGCCGGACTCTTCCTCGCCGTCCAACTGGACAAGCAGATCCGCTTCTCCCGGATCTACCAGAGCGTGCTGTTCCTACCGGTGGTGCTCTCACTGGCACTGATCGGCTTCATGACCGAGCTGATCTTCTCGCCCACCCAGGGCCTGCTCAACAACCTCACCGGCCACGCCGGACAGAACGACATGATCGACTGGCTCGGCAACCCGCACCTCAACATCTGGGCCGTCCTGCTGATGGCCTGCTGGCGGCAGACCGGCTACGTCATGATCATGTACCTGGCCGGACTCAAAAGCGTCGATCCCTCCCTCAAGGAGGCCGCCGCCCTCGACGGCGCCGGACAATGGCAGACCTTCCGCCACGTCGTATGGCCCGCCCTGCGCCCCATCAACGTCGTCGTCCTGGTCATCACCGTCATCGAATCACTACGCGCCTTCGACATCGTCTACGTCATCAACCAAGGCACCAACGGCCTGGAACTCCTCTCCGTCCTGGTCACCGACAACATCGTCGGCGAGGCCAGCCGCATCGGCTTCGGCTCCGCCCTGGCCACCATCCTGCTCCTCATCTCGATGGCCTTCATCGTGCCCTACCTGATCAGCACCTTTCGGAAGGACGGGCAGGAATGACCACCATCAGCACCGTACGCCCGACCACCGACAACCCGACCCACCGACCCGACCACCGCCCACCACGCATCGGCCGCCTGGGCCTGCACGCCTTCCTGATCGGCACCTCGGTCATCTGGCTCGCCCCCCTGGCCTACGCCCTGTTCACCGCGCTACGCCCCTACGCCGACACCGAGAAGTACGGCTACGTCTCCCTCGGCGGCCACTTCGGCTTCGGCAACTTCACCACCGCCTGGACCCAGGCCGACCTGCCGCTGTACTTCTGGAACTCGGTCATCATCACCGTACCGGCGCTGATCCTGACCCTGCTGCTGGCGAGCATGGTCGCCTTCGTGGTCTCCCGCTACCGCTTCCGCATCAACATCGCCCTGCTGATGGTCTTCACCGCCGGCAACCTGCTGCCGCAACAGGCGATCATCACCCCGCTGTACAAGATGTACCAGCTGATCCCCCTGCCGATGTGGCTGTCCGACTCCGGCAAGATGGACGACTCCTACCTCGGACTCATCCTCATCCACGTCGCCTTCCAGACCGGCTTCTGCGCCTTCGTGCTGGCCAACTACATGCGCACCATCCCGACCGAGCTCAGCGAGGCCGCCATGGTCGACGGCGCCTCGGCCTGGCGGCAGTACTGGCAGATCATCATGCCGCTGTGCCGACCGGTACTCGCCGCCCTGGCGACCCTGGAGTTCACCTGGATCTACAACGACTTCTTCTGGGCCACCGTGCTCATGCAGACCGGCGACAAACGACCGATCACCGCCGCCCTGAACAACCTCTCCGGAGAGTTCTTCGTCAACAACAACCTGATCTCGGCGGCAGCCCTGATCGTCGCCGTCCCCACACTCGTGGTCTTCTTCCTGCTCCAGAAACAGTTCGTCTCCGGTCTCACCCTCGGCGCCAACAAAGGCTGACACGCTCCCCCCGGCTCGGTCGTCGCAGGTTTCCCCGACCCGGCGGCGGTGCCGCGGCTGCCGCCGCCGGGCCGACGCCGCCTCCGCCCGCCATCGCCCAGGCGATGGTGCTGCCGACGATCTCCCGCACCAAGTCCATCAAGGACGTCCAGCACGTGGTGATCCTGATGCAGGAGAACCGCTCCTTCGACGGTCCGCCCGAGTCGCTTTGACCCCTGATGCCGCGAAGCCTCGCGCGGCTCGGTCCGGGCGTACTCTGCAAGTACAGCGAGCCTCATGGGAGAGCGACATGACTGACCTTCCAACCGGCCTGACGACCGGTGAGCGAATTCGGGCAGTCCGGGAGCGGCGCGGCATGACCCGTCCGGTCCTGGCCGGTTTGGTTGGGCGGGGAGCCGTCTGGCTGAAGAAGATCGAGAGCGGTGAACGCGAACTGCACAGCATCACCATGCTGGTGAAGCTCGCGAGCGCACTGCACCTCGATGATGTTTCGGCGCTGACCGGCGGAACCAGCGTCCCCGTGACCAGCGGCAAGCTTTCACATGAATCTGTCCCGCTCATCCGTGAGGCCATGCATACCGTTGCATTCCTGCCTCGCCCCCCGGGGTAGCGGCTCCGGCAGTCTTGCGCGGGCGAGTCGAGCAGGCATGGCGCCTCTGGCACACAAGCCGATTCCAGCGCACCGAGGTCGGGGCGCTACTGCCCTCACTGATCATCGACGCTCACGCCTGCATGAAGGCGAACAAGGGTGACGCACAGCGCGAGGCGCAGGCCGCCGCTGGAGACCTGTACCGGTTGGTGCAGCGTCACCTGGCCCATATCTCCGAAGCTGAGCTGTACTGGCTCGCTCTCGACCGATCTCGGTCGTACAGCGAGCAGGCTGACGACGCTGTATCTCTCGCCCTGGGCGCGTGGACGGTCAGCATTGGTCAGCGGGCTGCCGGGTACGTCGAGGATGCCGTCAGGTCGGCGGAACTGGGCATGTCGGTGATCCGCCCGAAGCTGGAAGGCGGCTCGCTTGATGCGCTTGCTGCGTATGGCCAGCTCAACCTCCAGGCTGCGACCTGCGAAGCCCTTGATGGCCGATCCGGCCCGGCGGACCGTTACCTTGAGGAGGCGGCCCGATCGGCGGCCAAACTGCCCGACGGATACTGGCACGCGCAAAGCGCGTTCGCGATGTCGAACGTCCACGTTCACTCGATCAGCCTCGGGACCGGTCAGTTCAAACCTGGCGAAACCCTGCTTCGAGCGGAGACGATCGATCCCCTGACCGTGGTGTCTCTCGAACGCCGGTCGCGCCTCCTCATGGACATCGCGTCAGCCCACCACCAGCGTAAGGAGGGCGCGGCGGCAGTGCACTACCTGTCGCAGGCGTGCGAGGTGACCCCCGAAGGAGTCCGGTACGTCCCTGGTGCTCGGGCACTTGCTGCGGCCATCGAGAGGGAAGCGAAGGGAACCCTCAAGGCTTCGGCGTCCGCCCTGGCCGAGTCCCTGGGCGTCGCCGCCTGAGATCAACATCCTAGGGATACAGTTTGTACCCCTCGCTTGCCCTGAATGCCCTTACCGTTCTTGGACGGTGAAGGGCATTCAGTTTTTCGAATGCCCCCAACGCAGGGGAGCGGTGACGATGGGCGAGACGCGGGGGGAAGTGGACGGCTTATTGATCATGGACGGCGACGGCAACCCGCTCGCCTTCGGTGCCTTCTCCGAGCGCAGGATCTCCCGGCGTGCTCCTGCCCCGCCTGCCGCCCGGCCCGAGCGATCGAATCGGGCAGGCTGAACGTCAGCACCTGAGCCAACTGTCGCGAAAGCGGGCCACCACCAGCGGGCCGGGCTCACCGGCGGTGCCTGCGGCGCGCACCCACGAGCGCCATCGCGCTGGGTACCCAAGACCCCTGCCCCTTGTGGGGGCGGGCCGCACGACGGCTGCGGGGACCGACTTCCCGCGACATCTGCGAAAGGAATGCGCAGTGACCACTGATCAGACCCTGGAACGGGTGCCCTTTGGTGCCCGGGGGCTCAAGGACGCCTTTCGGGTGCGGATCGACCCGAGCGAGTTCACGTTCGACAGCGCCCGCCAGTTGAACGTCACGCCGACCGGCGAGCTTTGGGCGGCGACGCCCATGGCTGCGTCCAGCACCGCCACGAACGCCGACTCGAACGGGAAGCCCCCGGACGAGGGCGCGGACCCGTACGCCTTCCCCGGCGACGAGCCCGAGAGGCTGTAGCCCGTGGCCCCACCGAGCGGGAGCGTCCTGGTGGTCGCGGAGGATCTCGACCCGTCAGCCGACCTGGTCGTTGCCGAGTTGGCTGACCGGCAGGTTCCGGTGGTGCGGTTCGACCTCGCCCACTTCCCGCAGCGCTTGACCCTGGTCGCCGAGCATGACGGCACGATCCCGGGTTGGTCGGGTCTACTGGAGACGACCGCTCGCACGGTGAGGTTGGAGGAGGTCCGGGCCGTCTACTACCGGCGGCCGGGCCTCCCCGTCCCCTCGCCTGACATCGCAGCCGACTACCGCCAGTGGGCCGTCAGCCAAGCCCTGGTTGGAATGGTGCAGGTGTTGTCGTCCCTGCCGGTGGTGTGGATGCACCACCCGGACGTGTATCGGGCCAGCGCCCACAAGCCCGGGCAGCTGGTCACAGCTTCAGCATCCGGTCTGCGGGTTCCGCGCACCATGGTGACCAACAGCGCGGAGCATGCTCGACGCTGGGCAAAGACCATCGGTGGCCCGCTGATTGTAAAGCCGGTGACGGCGGCGAGTATCAACTGACCGCCCACCTGTTGCAGGAGTGGGTACCCAAGGCATTCGAGGTGCGGTTGACGGTGGTGGGGTCCCGCATGTTCGCAGCGGCCATCCACGCCGGCAGTGAGGCGGCATCGGTCGATTGGCGGTCGGACTATGACGCGCTGACATACGAGGTGGTTTCGGTCCCGGACGCTGTCGCCGATGGCGTGCGGTTGTTCATGTCGCACTACCAACTGAACTACGGGGCGTTCGACTTCGCGGTGACCCCTACCGGTGACTGGGTGTTCTTTGAATGCAATCCGGCCGGGCAATGGCAGTTCATCGCACAGGCCACGGGTCTTCCCATCGCCGAGGCCCACGCCCGACTCCTGCAAGGAGCAATGTCTTGACGCTCGATGACACCGCAGCCGTCCTGCGCGCCGTCCTGTCGACTCAGTTGGTCGGAGCAGGGACCATCACTGACCCCGCGTGGGCGCGAGTTGTCAGTACCGTGCCCCGGCACACGTTCGTCCCGGAGTTCTTCCGGCAGCGACCCGACGGTGCGTGGGAGACGGTCCACGACCGGATGCCGGGCTACTTGGAG
Source organism: Streptacidiphilus sp. P02-A3a (assembly GCF_014084105.1). GTDB lineage: Bacteria > Actinomycetota > Actinomycetes > Streptomycetales > Streptomycetaceae > Streptacidiphilus. The sequence continues at coordinate 2,829,179 of NZ_CP048289.1, forward strand.
GCCGTCTACGCTGACGGGTCGCTGACGACGCAGCTCACGGCCGGAGTGCCGACGTCTTCGTCGAGTCAGCCGGATCTCATGCTGACGATGCTGGAGGCGCTGGAGGTTGCCGACGGCATGCGGGTGCTTGAGGTGGCTACGGGCAGTGGCTACAACGCCGCATTGCTGAGCGAGCGGCTGGGCAGCGATCACGTGGTGACGGTAGAGGTGGACCCGGGACTGACAAGGCTTGCCGAGTCCCGACTGTCCGCCTGTGGGTACACGCCCACGCTCATCACGGGTGACGGGCGCGAGGGGTACGCCGAGGCCGCGCCCTACGACCGGCTGATTGCCACCGTGGGCATGGACCACATCCCTCCCGCCTGGCTCACTCAGGTTCGCCCCGGTGGAGTCATCGTCAGCCCGCTCGGCTGGGGGAACGTGCGGTTGGTGGTAGCCGACGACGGTGGGGCTGAGGGCCGGTTCCTGCCTGGCGGTTCATTCTTCATGCCGGTGCGGGAGAGCGGTGGCACGGGAGCACCGCCCTATCCCGGACAGCCCGAGGTGCTCACCTCCCGACCGGCCATCATGGACCCGTCAACTCCCTTTGCGGATGGGGGGCTCGCCTTCGCCCTGGCACTGATGGTTCCGCACGTGGGTATGGCCAGTGAACGAGACTCCGAAGGCGTGATTGCGGCGGCGCAACTGTGGGCGGCGGACGGGTCCTGGGCTCGCGCCGAGGATGGACAGGCTCTCCAGGGGGGTCCCCGACGTCTGTGGGACGAAGTCGAGAGGGCACAGGCGCTGTACGCCGATCACGGCAGGCCCGCACGGGAACGATTCGGCATCACGGCCACGGCGCTCGGGCACTCGGTGTGGCTGGACCAGCCGAGCACCGCTCTGACCATCGCCTGACTTTCAAGGGAGCCCCCAACGAGTGAGACGCGCGGGGCCGACAGGACGACGTGATCTGCGCGTACCGCAGGAAGCGCGTATGCCTGCCGCGCGCGGGGCTCGTCCGGGTGCGGGGAGGGAGCCTCGGCAAGGGTCGGCGCACGGTGCGGTCCGGCAGCGCCCACCAGCGTGGCGGCCGGGGGCAGGGCACCCGGGTACTGCGCGGCCACGACACCGTCGAGCAGACCTGGCGCACCGAGGGCCAGGGGAACTGGTGCGACGTCAGCGTGACCGCGCTGGAAGGCCTTCGTTCGTCCGGTGCTACGCCGGGCACCTGGAGGGCGGCGAGGCGAGCATCAGCGACCCTGGTCCGCAGCACAACTGATCCTGCGTCATATCGCCTGCTGACGAACGGGATTCGCTCCGAGCGGGGAGGGGCGGAGCCCGGTTCGGTCAGTCGGCGGCCCGGTCCCAGGCGCGTAGCGTCAGCAGCGCGGTCAGGGTGACCCCGGGCCGCGACTCGACGGCGGTGGTCGGCGCCCACTGGGCCCAGTTGATCGGCCAGCCGCCGTCCGGCCGCTGCCGCGCCGCCAGCTCGTCCAGGCCCCGGGCCAACTCCGCCTCGGTGAACCAGGACCGGGCCGGGCTGTCCGGGGTCGGCGCGTAGTCGTGGACGAGGTGGTGCTCGCCCGGCGCGTAGCCGGGGGCGGGCGGCGTCCGCTCCGGGTGGTCGGGGTCGAGCAGCACCAGCCGCTGTTCGCGCACCAGGCCGCCCAGCCGGGCGGTCTGCGCGTCGGCGAACTCCCGGTCCGGCGCGTGCTCCAGGAACGCCAGTGCCGCCTCCACCTGGTACGGGTGGGTCTCCTCGATGCCCCGCACCGCCGCCACGCAGAAGGCGGTCGCCCGGTCCAGCCACGGGTGCGTGATCTTGTTCTTCCACAGCAGGCCCGCGATCGGCCCGGTCGCCAGCAGCTCCCCGGCGGGGGTGTCCGGCACCGGCAGCCACGGCGGGCGCGGGTAGTCCCGCAGCGAGGGCAGCACCGCCGGTACCCCGCCGTCGGGCGTGCCGACCGAGACCAGCCAGTCGCACAGCCCGGCCGCCGACCGCTGGTCCAGCGCGCCCAGCCGGTCCAGGATCCGGAGCGCGGCCGGGAGCGCCAGCGGTTGCGCGGCCGGGCCCCGGACGTCCGGCTCCAACCCGAAGGCGTAGCCGCCGTCCGGCGTCCGGTAGGCCTCCAGCGCCGCCAGCACCCCGGCGGCCGGTCCGTCGCCGAAGAGGTGGGCGTAGCGCCGCTGCTCCAGCACCCGGCCGGTCAGCCAGACGAAGTCCCGGGCGCGGGTGAGCACGGAGTCGGTGAGTCGTTTCATGCCCCCGACCCTAGGTCCGCCGCGGCGCTCCGGTCTTGAAGGAAACGGACGCGGTGTGCCGTCAGGCCCGACCGTGCGCGCCCAGGACCTCCAGCAGCCGGGCCACCTCCACCGCGACCGTGTCCCGGGCCGGGCCGAGCCAGCGGCGCGGGTCCACCACCGCCGGGTCGGCGGCCAGTGCCTCGCGCACCGCCTCGGTGTACAGCCGGTTCAGGTGGGTGGAGATGTTGACCTTGCGCATCCCCGCCGCCACCGCCTTGCGCAGCGTCTCGTCCGGCACCCCGGAGGAGCCGTGCAGCACCAGCGGGACGTTGACGGCCGCGCGCAGCTCGGCGATCAGCGGCAGGTCCAGCTCCGCCTCGCGGACGGTCATCGTGTGGCTGGAGCCCACCGCCACCGCCAGCGCGTCCACACCGGTCTCGGCGACGAACGCCGCCGCCTGGGCCGGGTCGGTGCGCACCCCCGGGGTGTGCGCGCCGTCCTTGCCGCCCACCTCGCCCAGCTCGGCCTCCACCAGCAGGCAGCGTTCGCGGCACCAGGCGGCGATCTCGGCGGTGCTGCCGACGTTCTCCGCCCACGGCAGCTTCGAGCCGTCGTACATCACCGAGCCGAAGCCGCAGTCGGCGGCCTCGCGGATCAGGTCGAAGCGGGTGGCGTGGTCCAGGTGCAGCGCGGCCGGGATCCCGGCCTGCTCGGCGGCGGTGCGGGCGGCGGCGGCGATCGGGGCCAGCGCGCCGTGGTAGCGCACGGCGTTCTCGCTGATCTGCAGGATGACCGGGGCCTGTGCCCGCTCCGCCCCGGCCAGGATCGCCTGGGCGTGCTCCAGTTGGATCACGTTGAAGGAGCCCGCGGCGAAGCCGTGCTCCTCGGCGGACTGGAGTATGCGCGCGGTCGGGGTCAGCGGCACGGGTCAGTTCTCCTTGCGGTCTTGATGGTGATGTTGCGTCAGTTCGCGGTACAGGTCCGGGTCGTAGTCGCCGGCCAGGGGCGCGGCGACGGCCGCCGCGGCGAGCGCGGCGGCGTCGGCGGTGGCCTGCGGCCAGGGGCTGCCCTCGGCGAGCGCCCGGGCCAGCGCGGCGGTGGCGGCGTCGCCCGCGCCGGTCGGGTTGCCGAGCACCCGGCGCGGCGCCGGGGTGTGCCAGGCCAGGCCCTCGGCGGTGCGGCCGAACAGGCCGCCGGGACCGGCGGTGACCACGGCCGCCGCCGCGCCCAGGGCGCAGAGCCGGGCCGCCGCCTCGGCCGGGTTGACCGCGCCGGTGGCCCGGGCGGCCTCCTCCGCGTTCGGTTTGACCAGCGCCGGACGGCCGTCGAGCCCGGCGCGCAGGGCCTCGCCGTCGGCGTCCAGCACCCCGGGCACGCCGAGCGCCGCGGCCCGGCGCAGCAGCGTCGCGTACGCGTCCGCCGGGACGCCGGGCGGCAGGCTGCCGGAGAGCACCACCGCCGCCGCGCCACTGAGCGCGGCCGGGAAGTCGCGCTCGGTGAAGCGGGTCCACTCGCTGGGGGAGACCTCGGGGCCCGGCTCCCACAGGCCGGTGACCGGCTCGTTGCCGTCGTCGCCGACCACCGCCACCGTGCGCCGGCTGTTCTGCTGGATCGGCGTCAGCAGGTAGGGCAGTCCGCTGACCTGGAGGTCGTTGCGGAACTGGTTGCCGGTGGCCCCGCCGACCAGCCCGGTCACCAGCGTGTGCTGCCCGAGCGCCGCCAGCACCCGGGCGGTGTTCACGCCCTTGCCGCCGGCCCGTTCACGGACCGAGGCGACCCGGTTGGCCTCGCCCAGCCGCAGCCGGTCCAGCCGGTAGGTGACGTCCAGCGCGGCGTTGAGGGTGACGGTGACGATCACGGCTGGGCGACGGCGGAGGGCAGCACCACGGAACGGGTCAGGTGCTGCGGGTTGTCCACGTCCCGGCCCAGCTTGGCGGCCAGGGCCACGCCCAGGCGCTGCACCCGGACCAGTTCGGCCACCGGGTCCAGGGTGCGCCGCTCCAGGTGCGCGCCGGTCTCGGCGACCTGCTCGGCCAGCCCGTCCGGCAGCTCGCCGAGGCTCCAGACCACCCGGCCCGGGCGGGCGACGCTGATCGGGCCGTGCCGGTACTCCATCGCCGGGTAGGACTCGGTCCACCAGGCGGCGGTCTCGCGGACCTTGAGCGCGGCTTCGCGGGCCAGGCCGTAGGTCCAGCCGCGGCCGAGGAAGCTGATCTGCTCGGCGTCCAGCAGGACCTCGGCGACCGGCGCGGCGACCGCCGCCGCGCCGTCCGCGAGCACCGCGGAGACGTCCTCGCCGAGGTGCGCCCGCAGCAGCAGCAGCTGGGTGGTGGGGAACCGGGTCTGCACCACCGACTGCTCGTCGGCGAAGTCCAGCACCACCAGGTCGTCGGCCAGGTCGGCGATCGGGGTGGCCGGGTCGGCGGTGATCGCGGTGGTGGCGATCCGGCCGCGCACCCGGTCCAGCAGCTCCAGTACCTCGGTGGTGGTGCCGGAGCGGGTCAGCGCCAGCACCCGGTCGTAGCGGCGGCCGTTGGGGGCCCCCAGCTCCGGAACCTCCGAGGCCGCGTAGGCGTCGGTCTCGCCCTGCCCGGCCCGCTCGCGCAGGGCCGCGTAGGACTGCGCCATGAACCACGAGGTCCCGCAGCCGACGACGGCCACCCGCTCGCCGGGGCGGGGGAGCAGCGGCGCGAAGCCGGGCAGCCGGTCCAGCGCCTGCTGCCAGCAGTCGGGCTGGGAGGCGATCTCTTGCGCGGTCCAGGACACCGGCACACTCCTAAGGCGATGTGATTGAAACTGCTCATTAGCACCATGCTTCGAGCAGAATCGAGCATACAGGCCGACTGCGGCGACGGGAACACCTGTCCAGCGGGGATCCGGGCCGGGTCCGCCCTCCGGCAACGGCGCGGTCGCGGCGGCGTAAAGGCCGTGTCAATGCCTGCCCGTGCCGCGCAAGAGGGGCGTTAACGCCGCTGCTGCACCCGGGTGACGTGCGCTTTCCTGAGCGTGCCGGTCGGACCGGCGCCGCCCGGAGACCTCCGCCGCGGCCTGAATCCACTTGATAGCCGGGGTGTGACCCTCATGCTCGACGTGCTCTTCGTCGGGGTGACGATCCTTGTGTTCGCCGTCCTCGCTCTGATCGTCAAGGGGGTGGAGAAGCTGTGAACGGCCTCCCCATCACCCGCTTCGCCCCCACCGCTGCCTCGGAGGTAGTGCGATGAGCGCCGACAACATCGTGGGCCTGATCGTCTCCGTCGCTCTCGTCGGCTACCTGATCGCCGCCCTGATCCTCCCGGAGAAGTTCTAGTGAACCCAACTCTTGCCGGCTTCCTGCAGGCCTTGGCGCTGGTTGCGGCTCTGGCGCTGTCCTACCGCCCGCTGGGCGACTTCATGGCGCACACGCTCACCAGCAGAAAACACCTGCGGGTCGAACGGGGCATCTACAAGCTGATCGGCGTCGACGGCGACGCGGAGCAGAGCTGGGCCGCCTACCTGCGCAGCGTGTTCGCCTTCTCGGCGATCTCGGTGCTCTTCCTGTACGGCTTCCAGCGGCTCCAGGAGCACCTCTGGCTGTCGCTGGGCTTCCCGGCGGTGACCCCGGCGATGGCGTGGAACACCGCCGCGTCCTTCGTCACCAACACCAACTGGCAGTCCTACGGCGGCGAGTCCACCATGGGCCACCTGGTCCAGATGGGCGGCCTGGCGGTCCAGAACTTCCTGTCCGCCGCGGTCGGCATCGCCGTGGTCGCCGCGCTGATCCGGGGCTTCACCCGCAGCCAGACCGACAAGCTGGGCAACTTCTGGGTGGACCTCACCCGGATCACCCTGCGGGTGCTGCTGCCGATCTCGATGGTCTTCGCACTGGTCCTGGTGGCCGGCGGCGTCGTGGAGAACCTGCACGTCGCGCACATCTACTCGACCCTGTCCGGCGGCACCCAGTCGATCCCGGGCGGCCCGGTGGCCTCGCAGGAGGTCATCAAGGAACTGGGCACCAACGGCGGCGGCTTCTACAACGCCAACTCGGCCCACCCGTTCGAGAACCCGAACCCGTTCACCAACCTGCTGGAGATCTACCTGCTGCTGGTGATCTCGTTCGCGCTCTGCCGCACCTTCGGCAAGATGGTCGGCAGCAACAAGCAGGGCTACACCATCCTCTCGGTGATGGGCCTGTACTGGGTCGCCTCCGCCGCGCTGATCACCTTCTTCGAGTGGCAGCACTCGGGGGTCGCCGCGAAGATCGCCGGTGCGGCGATGGAGGGCAAGGAGGTCCGGTTCGGCATCCCCGGCTCCTCGCTGTTCGCCGCCTCGACCACGCTGACCTCCACCGGCGCGGTGAACTCCATGCACGACTCGTTCACCCCGCTCGGCGGCGGCACCGCGATCCTCAACATGATGTTCGGCGAGATCGCGCCCGGCGGTACCGGCTCCGGCCTGTACGGCATCCTGATCCTGGCCGTGGTGACGGTGTTCGTCGCCGGTCTGATGGTCGGCCGCACCCCGGAGTACCTGGGCAAGAAGCTCGGCGCCCGGGAGATGAAGTTCGCCTCGCTCTACATCCTGACCACCCCGGCGATCGTGCTCTGCGGCACCGGCCTGGCGATGTCGCTGAAGGCGGGCCACGGCGGCGGCATGCTGAACAGCGGGCCGCACGGCTTCTCCGAGGTGCTGTACACCTTCACCTCGGCGGCCAACAACAACGGCTCCGCCTTCGGCGGGATCACCGTCACCAGCGACCACTGGCAGACCGCGATCGGCCTGGCCATGCTCTTCGGCCGGTTCCTGCCGATGATCTTCGTACTGGCCCTGGCCGGATCGCTGGCCAAGCAGAAGCCGGTGCCCGAGACCTCGGGCACGCTCAAGACCCACACACCCCTCTTCGTGGGGATGCTCTCCGGCGTCATCCTCATCGTTGTCGGGCTCACCTACTTCCCGGCCCTGGCACTCGGGCCGCTCGCGGAAGGTCTCCACTGATGACCACCCCCACCCTCCAGAGCCCGGCAGCCGGGCCGGACACGCAACAGCCAGCAGGTGAACCCGAACACCGCCTCTCCGCGGGCCTGCTCGACCCCAAGCAGCTGCTGACCTCCTTCCCGGACGCGCTCAGGAAGCTGGACCCCCGGGTCCAGTTCAAGAGCCCGGTGATGTTCGTGGTCGAGATCGGCTCGCTGCTCACCACCCTCTCCGCGATCGAGAAGCCCAGCGTCTTCGCCTGGGTGATCACCGTCTGGCTCTGGCTCACGGTGGTCTTCGCGAACCTGGCCGAGGCGGTGGCCGAGGGCCGGGGCAAGGCACAGGCGGACACCCTGCGCCGGACCAAGACCGACACCATGGCCCGCCGGGTGGTGGGCAGTTGGGCCCCCGGTGCGCGGAACGTCGCCGAGGAGGAGGTCGCGGCGACCGAGCTGCGGCTGGGCGACTTCGTGATCGTCGAGGCCGGTCAGGTCATCCCCGGTGACGGCGACGTGGTCGAGGGTGTGGCCAGTGTCGACGAGTCGGCGATCACCGGTGAGTCCGCTCCGGTGATCCGGGAGTCCGGCGGTGACCGCTCGGCGGTGACCGGTGGGACCAAGGTGCTGTCGGACCGGGTGGTCATCAAGATCACGTCGGAGCCCGGCAAGACGTTCATCGACCGGATGATCGCGCTGGTCGAGGGTGCCTCGCGGCAGAAGACGCCGAACGAGATCGCACTGAACATCCTGCTGGCCTCGCTGACGATCGTGTTCCTGCTGGCCGTGGTGACGCTACAGCCGATGGCGAAGTACGCCGGGGCCGAGCAGACGATCGTGGTGCTGGTGGCGCTGCTGGTGGCGCTGATCCCGACGACGATCGGGGCGTTGCTCTCGGCGATCGGGATCGCGGGCATGGACCGGCTGGTGCAGCGCAACGTGCTGGCGATGTCGGGTCGTGCGGTGGAGGCGGCCGGTGACGTGTCGACGCTGCTGCTGGACAAGACCGGCACGATCACCTTCGGGAACCGGCAGGCCGCCGAGTTCATGACGGTGGATCAGGTCGACCAGGGGGCGCTGGCGGACGCGGCGCAGTTGTCCTCGTTGGCGGACGAGACGCCCGAGGGGCGTTCGATCGTGGTGCTGGCGAAGGAGAAGTACGGTCTGCGGGAGCGTGCGCAGGGCGAGTTGGCGAACGCGACCTGGATCGAGTTCACCGCGCAGACCCGGATGTCGGGTGTGGACATTGACGAGCCGTCAGGCGTGCACAGCATCCGCAAGGGGGCGGCCGGTTCGGTCGCGGCCTGGGTGCGCGAGCACGGCGGTGACACAGGGGCCGCGCTGGACGCGGTGGTTGAGCGGATCTCCAACCTCGGCGGCACCCCGCTGGTCGTCGCCGAGAAGCGCGGCAACGCCAACGCCCAGGCGCTGGGCGTGATCTACCTCAAGGACGTGGTCAAGCCCGGCATCAAGCAGCGCTTCGAGGACCTGCGGGCGATGGGCATCAAGACCGTCATGATCACGGGTGACAACCCGCTGACGGCCGCCGCCATCGCCGAGGAGGCGGGCGTCGACGACTTCCTCGCCGAGGCCACCCCCGAGGACAAGATGGCCCTCATCAAGAAGGAGCAGGAGGGCGGCAAGCTGGTCGCGATGACCGGCGACGGCACCAACGACGCTCCGGCGCTGGCGCAGGCCGACGTGGGCGTGGCGATGAACACCGGCACCTCGGCCGCCAAGGAGGCCGGGAACATGGTGGACCTGGACTCCAACCCCACCAAGCTGATCGAGATCGTCGAGATCGGCAAGCAACTGCTGATCACCCGGGGCGCGTTGACGACCTTCTCGATCGCCAACGACGTGGCCAAGTACTTCGCGATCATCCCGGCCATGTTCGCCAGCGTCTACCCGGGCCTCAACTCGCTCAACATCATGCAGCTGCACAGCCCGAAGTCGGCGATCACCTCGGCGATCATCTTCAACGCGCTGATCATCATCGGGCTGATCCCGCTGGCACTGCGCGGGGTCCGCTACAAGCCCTCCTCGGCGCAGTCGCTGCTCCGGCGCAACCTGGGGATCTACGGAATCGGCGGCCTGATCCTGCCCTTCGTCGGGATCAAGGTCATCGACCTGATCATCATGTACATCCCCGGTCTGCACTGAGCGGCGCAGAGAGAGAAGTGGTGTGACACATCATGGCTAAACCCCTTCCGACCCCGGTCCGGAACCACCTGACGGGCCTGCGGATCCTGCTGCTCTTCACCGTGCTCCTGGGCCTCGCGTACCCGCTGCTGGTCACCGGGATCTCCCAGGTCGCGTTCTCCTCGCAGGCCAACGGCTCGCTGGTGAAGGTGAACGGCAAGGTCGTCGGCTCCAGCCTGATCGGCCAGAACTTCACGGTCACCAGCAAGGACGGCAAGACGGTCAGCCCGGACCCGAAGTACTTCCAGTCCCGGCCCTCCGCCGCCGGCGCCAACGGATACGACCCGACCGCCTCGGCCGGGACCAACCTCGGCACCAACAGCTCGGTGCTGGTCAGCGACTACACCGCGCTGAAGAAGGCGATCGCCGCCTTCGACGGGGTCTCCCAGAGCCAGGTCCCGCCGGACGCGATCACCTCCTCCGGCTCCGGCCTGGACCCGGACATCAGCCCGCAGTACGCCGACATCCAGATCGACCGGGTCGCCAAGGCCCGCGACCTGCCGGCGAGCGAGGTCCAGGCGCTGGTGAAGAAGTACACCCAGGACCGGAACCTCGGCTTCCTGGGCGAGCCCCGGGTGGACGTGCTCAACCTCAACATCGCGCTCAACAAGCTGGGTTGAGCATCCGATCGGTGGGGCCCGGAGTCACCTCAGTGACTCCGGGCCCCACCGACGTCCCGGTTCACGGCCAGGGCCACCCGCTGGATGGTGTCCACGCCGTAGTCCATGGTCGGGTTGTCGTCGGTGAGCACCGCCATCCGGTAGTCCCGCCCGGCCCCGGTGAAGATCCCGAGGCTGTGCACCCGCCAGCCGCGGGTGGCGCGCGGCAGCCAGCCGTTCTTGTTGTGCGCGGTCACCCCGGCCGGCGCACCGTACGGCGCCCCCCAGCGCTGCTCGGCCACCACCTCGGCCATCAACCCCAGCGCGTACGCGCGCCAGTGGGCGGACAGCACGTCCTGACGGTCCGTCAACACGTCCAGCAGCCGCATCTCGTCGGTCGCGGTGATCTGGGTCAGCCCCCAGTAGTCGGCATAGCCGGGGACGGTGTCGGTCATCCCGGCCAGCTCCAGGAAGGCGGCGAAGCGGGCGCGGCCCAGATCCCCCCACAGCGCGGTGGCCGCGTCGTTGTCGGAGTAGGTGATCATCGCCCGCAGTTGCGAGGCCTCCCACGCGGTCAGCTCCCGCCGCTGCTCCTGGGCCCGCCGCAGCACGGCCGCCATCACCGTGGCCTTGACCACACTGGCCGAGTCGAAGTGCCGGGAGGCGTGCAACGCGCAGGTCACGCCGCTGACCCGGTCGCGGACGGTGATCGCCACGGTGTCGGTACGGCCGCGCAGCGCGGCGCCGAGGTCGGCGGAGAGCCGGGCGGCGAGCACGGGGTGGGTGGCCGAAGCGCACAGCTGCTCGGGCGCGGGACGCGCGGCCGGAGCCGGTGCGGCGGCGGCCGTGGCCGGACCGGCCAGGACCAGCGGCAGCAGCACGGCCAGGGTGGAACTGCCGAGCAGTCCCCCCATGGCGCGACGCGCCCTGGGGGATCGGGGTGGTGCCATCAGCTAGCGTCCTTCGGGATCGGGACCGGCTCGCGGGACGGGACCTGATCGCCCGTCACCGGGACATCCGTCCCCGGTGGCACCGCCGGACGCACCCTCGGCGGGCGATAATCACACGTCCGCCATGGCGCCGTCCCGGGAGACCAGCGCCGCGTAGGACCCGTTCAGCGCCAGCAACTGCTCGTGGGTGCCGAGCTCGACCACCCGGCCCGCGTCCAGCACCGCGATCTGGTCGGCGCCGCGCACGGTGGACAGCCGGTGCGCGATGGTCAGCGTGGTCCGGCCCTGGGACAGGGTGTCGATCGCGGTCTGCACCGCGAGCTCGGTCTGCGTGTCCAGCGCGCTGGTGGCCTCGTCCAGGACGAGCACCGGCGGGTCGCGCAGGATGGTCCTGGCGATGGCCAGCCGCTGCTTCTCGCCGCCGGAGAAGCGGTAGCCGCGCTCGCCGACGACGGTGTCGTAGCCGTCGGGCAGCCCGGCGATGTGGTCGTGGATCTGCGCCGCCCGGGCGGCGGCGTGCAACTCCTCGTCGGTGGCGTCCGGCTTGGCGAAGCGCAGGTTCTCCGCCACCGAGGCGTGGAACAGGTAGGTCTCCTGGGAGACCACGCCCACCGCGTCGGCCAGCGCCTCGAAGCCCAGGTCGCGGACGTCCAGGCCGTCGATGGTGACCCGGCCGCCGGTCACGTCGTACAGCCGCGGCACCAGGTAGCTGAGGGTGGTCTTGCCGGAGCCGGTCTCGCCGACGATCGCCAGGCTGCTCCCGGCCGGCACGTGCAGGTCGATGTCCGCCAGCGTGGGTCGCGCCTGCGCCGGGTCGTAGCGGAAGCCGACGCCCTCGAACCGCACCTCGCCGCGCACCCGCTCCGGGGTCAGCGGATCCGGGCGCTCGGTGATGTCCGGGACCAGGTCCAGGTACTCGAAGATCCGCTGGAAGAGCGCCAGCGACACCTGCACCGACACCCCTGTCTGCAGCAGCTGCACCGCCGGGCGGAACAGGCTCTGCTGGAGCGTGGTGAAGGCGACCAGGGTGCCGATGGACACCTCGGCGCCGGGGTGTCCGCTGATCCCGGCGGTCCAGTAGATGACCGCGGGCATGGCCGACATGACGATCTGGATGGTGGACTGCCGCCAGCGCCCGGCCATGTCGGCACGGACCTCCAGGTCGGCCAGGCCGTCCGACTCGCGGGTGAAGTCGGCGGTGAGCGTCCGCGAGCGGCCCATGGTGCGGCCGAGCAGGATGCCGCTGACCGACAGCGACTCCTGCATGATCGTGGAGATCGCGGCGAGCTGCTTCTGCCGCTCGGTGGCGATCTTGCGGCGCTCGCTGCCGACCCGGCGGCTGATCCAGACGAACACCGGGAGCAGCAGCAGCGAGACCACGGTCAGCTTCCAGTCCAGCGCGACCATGGCCACGATGGTGGCGACCACCGTGGTCAGGTTGGAGACCAGGGAGGTGGCGGTGCTGGTGACGGTGGACTGCATGCCGCCGATGTCGTTGGCGATCCGCGACTGCACCTCACCGGTGCGGGTGCGGGTGAAGAACGACAGCGGCATCCGCTGGAGGTGCGCGTAGACCCCGGTGCGCAGGTCGTGCATGACCCGCTGGCCGACGCTGGTGCTGATGTAGGTCTGCAGCACGTTGAAGACCGAGTTGGCGACCGCGACCGCGACCATGCCGAGCGCGAGCAGGCTGAGCAGGCCGGTGCGGCCCTGCGGGATGGCGGTGTCCAGGATCGCCCGCAGCAGGAACGGCGAGGCGACCGACACCAGCGAGGACAGGGCGACGAACAGGCCGACAGCGGCCAGCCTGGCCCGGTAGGGGCGGAACAGCCGCATGATCCGGCGCAGCTGGGCCGGTGGCGCGGGTTCGCCCTTGACGCGGGGCGGGGGAGTCCAGTCGGGTCCTTGGCTTCTCATGGGCGGCTCCGAGGGGGCAGGAAACAGAGGGGATGTGGGGGCATGACTGACCCGCACAACCAGACTGTAGCTCACTTTTATTCCGGCTAATAGTGAGCTTGCCTCTGTATGACCCGTTCGGCCCCGCCCGGCGCCTCGGCTACTGCGGCGGCAGCTTGTGCATGTACTGCATGTTGTTCATCACCTTCTGCACGGTCAGGCTGCTCGCCGGACCCTCAGGTGCGAAGACGTACACCGTTCCGGAGTCCGCGAAGCTGACCGTCAGCGCGATGGTGTCACCCAGCTTCGGCGTCCGGGCCAGGTCGGACATGACGAAGCTGTAGCCGCCCGGCTTCAGGGTCACCGTGCCGTGCGCCGGGACGGTGATCCAGGGCAGCGCGGTGCTGGACGTCCCCTCGTTCAGGGTGATGGTCGAGGCCCAGGGGCTGGTGATGCTCACCAGCCGGTCCGCGGAGTCGCCGTTGTTCTTGATGACCATGTAGCCGCGGACCTCGCCGCCGCTGGCCGGGGCCAGGTAGGCGTTGACCATGCCCACCTTCGCCGGGGCGGCGGCCGAGGAGGTGGCGGCGGTGGCCGCCGCGGAGACCGGGGTGCCCCGGCTCCACAGCAGCAGTACCACCGCCAGGGCGATCAGGACCGGAGCCTGTAGCACCAGCAGCCGCCGCGCGCCGAGCAGACCGCCGCGCCGGGCCGAGCGTGCCTCCAGTTCGGCGGCCTCCTGCTCCAGCGCCGCGAGTTCCAGCGCCTCCCGTGCGGCCTCGTCCGGTTCCGGCACCGAGTCCCGATCGTCCCTCATCGCGCTCCCCGCCCGTCAGCCCTAGTAACCCGAGGGCCAGCTGAAGTTCTTGAACGGCACGTTGCTGCCGACGTCCAGCTGGATGTTCTTGTACTCGCTGAGCTGGATCGTGGTCGGGTCGCCGGTGAAGACCTTGCCGTTGACGTAGACCGTGACCTGGCCCTTGTCCGGGCCGACCTGGGTGCTGCTCAGCGGCTCCTTCCACACGTCGAAGAAGTTGCCGAGGGTGTAGATGTGGCTGTTCGGCGACTCGATGTGGATGATGCCGGTCTCGTCGTGCGTGTGCAGGTAGTAGTACGCACTACCACCGCTGACGAACGGGCTGCCGCTGGAGGTGTCCAGGCTGTACGGCGGGATGATGCCGACGCCGTACGGGAGCAGCTTCTGCACGCCGTTGACGTAGATCGCCAGGTGGGCGTGGATGTGGTACTTCAGGTTCTCCATCTCGTTGCTGCCGACCACGCCGTCGACGGTGCTGCCGTCGGACTGGTGCGCGGTCGAGGCGAGCAGGCTGGTGCTCTTGTCGATGGAGGGGTCGGTGGCCTGGGCACTGGCCGCCGCCTTGACGTGCTGCTTGTTCATGTCCGTGATGCCCGCCCACGCGGCGGTTCCCGCACCGGCTATGAGGATCACGCCGCCGACGACCCAGGCGATCGTCATATTGCGCTGTCGGCGGGCCTCGGCCTGCCGCTGCGCGGCGATCTTCTCCTGGGCTATTCGGCGCCGATCACTGTTTGACGGCTTCTTCTGTGTCATCGGTCCTCAGTAGCTCCGGCCAGCCTGGAAAGCGTGCATCCTGCGCCGGTCACGTTAGTAGGTGGGCACCCTAAGCGTCCTGCAAGTGTGCCGGGGTTGGGGAGAGGCGATCTTCTATTTTGCCCTGATATGTCCAAAATAAGATGATCACAGATTGATAACGGTGAGGCCGGCAGAGTTTCCTGTGAGCCCGCCCTGACGTAACGGCTAGCCGCGCTGCGCGCGGTGGGCGCTCCCGTGCGGATCCACGCAGTGGGCGTCCGCCTCGGTGCCGAGCTGGAGCAGCTCCGGCGTCGCGTGGTCGACCTGCAGGGTGGTGTGCTGGATCCGGTGGTCCGACCTGAGCGCGGTCTCCAGCCGCTGCCGCACCGCGTGGCAGTCCAGCTCGTCGCGCACCAGCACATGGGCGGACAGCGCCGGATAGCCGGAGGTGATCGTCCACACGTGCAGGTCGTGCACCTCCACCACGCCCGGCTCCGCCGCCAGCTGGGCGCCGATCTCGTCCGGGTCCAGACCGGCCGGAGCGGCCTCCAGGAAGATTCGCCCGGACTCGCGGACCAGCCCGTACCCGGCGTGGAACATCAGCGCCGCGACGACCAGCGTGGCGATCGCGTCGGCCCGGCCGAAGCCGGTCAGCAACACCACCAGACCGGCCACCGCGGTGGCGATGAACGCCCAGGCGTCGTTGAGGATGTGCTGGTAGGCACCCTCGACGTTGAGGCTGCTGCGGTTCGCCCGGGAGATCAGCCAGGCCGCCAGCACGTTCACCACGATCCCGACCAGCGCCGTCGCCAGCACGATCCCGCCCCCGACCGAGGGCGGCGCGAACAGCCGCCGGATCGCCTCGTAGCTGAAGACCGCGCCCAGCGCGAGCAGCGTGATCCCGTTGGCCTGCGCGGACAGGATCTCGGCCCGCTTCAGCCCGAAGGTCAGCGACCCGCGCGCGGGCCGGGCCGACAGGCGCATCGCGACCAGCGCCAGCACCAGCGAGGCGGCGTCGGTGAGCATGTGGCCGGCGTCCGAGATCAGCGCCAGCGAGTGGGCCAGCAGGCCGAGGATCACCTCGCCGACCATGTAGCCGGAGATCAGCGCGAGCGCGCCGAGCAGGTAGCGGCGGTCCGCGTCGGCGCTCACGCCGTGGCCGTGACCCGCGTGCCCGCCCGCGGCGCCGTGGCCGTGGCCGTCGTGGCCGTCGTGGTCGTCATGACGGTCATGACGGGCACGGCTGCCGTGGTCGTGGTCGGCACCCTCGTGCTCGTGCTCGTGGACCTGGCTCACCGGGAACCTCCTCGATCGCGGGGGCGCGCGGTCGGGCCGCACGGAATTCAGGGACGTTGCCACTGTACCCGAATACATGAAGAATCCTTCATATGTTCCGGCGCCTCCCCGGCCCGCCCCGAAATCGGGTCGCCGTCCCCCCGCCGCCGCTCTACCGTTCGACCATGTCGTCGACCATCCCCGAAGACCAGCCCCGCCTCCCGCTCGTCGCCGTCCTCAGCGGGGCCGGCCTGTCCACCGACTCGGGCATCCCCGACTACCGCGGCCCCAACGGCCTGTGGCGGCGCGACCCGGAGGCCGAGAAGCTGGTCACCATCGCGCACTACCGGGCCGACCCCGCCGTCCGCCGCAAGGCCTGGCAGATGCGCATCGACGTCGGCGTCCTCGACGCCCGGCCCAACGCCGCCCACCTCGCCCTCGCCTCGTTCGAACGCACCGGCATCCCGCTGCGGGTGCTCACCCAGAACGTCGACGGACTGCACCAGCTCGGCGGCGTCAGCGCCCGCAAGGTGCTGGAACTGCACGGCACCGCCCGCCGGGTGCAGTGCCTCGGCTGCCGCGTCCGCAGCGACATGGCGGACGCCCTCACCCGCGTCCGGCAGGGCGAGCCCGACCCGCCGTGCGCCGCCTGCGGCGGCATCCTCAAGCCCGCCACCGTCATGTTCGGCGAGAACCTCGACCCGGAGGTACTGGCCCAGGCCCGGGCCATCGCGTCCGGCTGCGACGTGCTCATCGCCGTCGGCACCTCGCTCCGGGTGCACCCGGCCGCCGGACTGGTGGACCTGGCCCTCGCCAAGGGCGCGGCGGTCACCATCGTCAACGCCGAACCCACCCCCTACGACGACCGGGCCGCCGCAACCGTCCGCGAACCCATCGGCACGGCGCTGCCCGCGCTGCTCCGCCGCCTCGCCGCCGAGCACGGACGGAACCCGGACTGAAACCCGCACCGCGCCCGGACTGAACCCGCACCGCGCCCGGCGCACTGAGATCATGGAACCCATGGCGATCTACACCTCGTACGACCAGTCGTCCCTCTGGTTCCACACCATGGGCGAGGGGGCGCCGCTGATCTGCCTGCCCGGCGGCCCCGGCATGGAAGTCCAGTACCTGGGCGACCTGGGCGGGCTCGACCGGCGGCGCACCCTGGTCCTGGCCGACCAGCGCGCCGCCGGACGCTCCGAGACGCCGACTGACCACGGCCGCTGCGCCTTCACCGAGCAGGCCCGCGACCTGGAGGCGCTGCGGCTCCACCTCGGCCTGGAGCGGATCGACCTGCTGGCGCACTCAGCCGCGACCCTCACCGCCCAGGAGTACGCGGCGGCCCATCCGCACCGGATCGGCAAGCTGGTCCTGGTCACCCCGGTCGGTCGGGCCGCCCGCGAGGCCGACCCGGACGAACTCGCGGCCATCCGCGCGGGCCGCTCCACCGAGCCCTGGTACGCCGACGCCGCCGAGGCAGCCGCCGAGCTGGAACTCGGCGGCCACGACCCCGAAGCCCAGGCCGCCCTGCTGCTGCGCACCGCCCCCTTCGCCTGGGGCCGCTGGACCCCCGAGGCACAGGCCGAGTACCGGCGGCCGCTGACCAACGCCCCCGGCTGGCTGCGGCAGGCCTTCTACTCCGGCGCGCCCGACCCGGCCGAGGCCCCGGCCCGGCTCGCCAGGATCGCCGCCTCCGGGGCCCGGCCACTGGTCGTCGCCGGGGGAGCGGACGGCCTGATCGGCACCGCCCCGGCCCGACTGGTGGCCCAGCTCCACCCGGGCAGCCGGTTGGAGGTCTTCGAGCAGAGCGGGCACCGGCTCTGGCTGGAGGAGCCGGAACGCTTCACCGCACTCGTCCTCGACTTCCTCGACGAGGAGGCGCCCGCCTAGGTCAGGGGGCTGGCATCACGACGCTGGAGTCAGGGCGCTGGGGTCAGGGCGCTGGGGTCACGACGCTGGAGTCAGGGCGCTGGGGTCACGACGCTGGGGTCAGGGCGCTGGGGTCACGACGCTGGGGTCAGGGCGCGCCGACCGGGCTGGGCACCGGCGCAACCCCGGGCTCCGGGACGCGCCGCCGCACCCGCAGCCCGCGCACGTCGCGCACGGACAGCATGGCCGCCGTGGCGACGGCGATCACCCCCGCTGCGCCCAGCAGCGCCGTCCTGGTCCCCAGGGCCTGGGCCAGCGGACCGGTCGCCACCTCGGCGACCGGAATCGCGACGAAGGAGCCGAGCATGTCGTAGGAGTAGACCCGGGCCAGCTTCGCCGCCGGGATCTCCTGCTGGAGCGAGGTCTCCCAGGCGATACCGAACTGCTCCAGGCCCACCCCGCAGACGAAACCGACCACGGCCAGCGCGTACACCGGGAACCGCAGGGCCAGCCCCAGCGGCAGCAGCACCTCGCTGGCCATACAGGCGACGCCGACCAGCAGCAGCCGCCGCACCCGGATCCGCAGCGCCAGCAGTCCACCGGCCACCATCCCGGCGGTCTGCAGAGCCAGGACCAGGCCCCAGCCCGCGCTGCCGAAACTGTGCACCGCGATGCTCGGCCCCAGGATCTGCACCGCACCGGCATCGGCCGCGTTGAGGAAGCCGAAGGCCAGGACGATCACCCAGACCCAGGTACGCGAGATGAACTCGGCCCAACCCTCCCGCAGTTGGGCGAACAACCCGGCCTGCTCCGCACTCTCCGGATCGGGGACGTCCTCGGTGGCGGGCAGCCGCAGCCGCGCGAAGCAGAGCGCCGAGAGCGCGAAGCTGCTCGCGTCCACCACCAGGCCCCAGCCCGGACCCAGCGCCGCGACCAGGATCCCGCCCAGCGACGCGCCCAGGATCTGCGCCGAGTTGGCCGCCATCCGGTTCAACGCGTTCGCCGGTTGCCGCAGTTCGGCCGGTACCGTCTGCGGCGTCAGCGCGGCGGAGGCGGGCAGCGCCAGCGCCGCGAACAGCCCGTTCGCGGCGGAGAGCGTGATCAGCACCGGCATGGTCGCACTGTGCGTCAGCACCAGTGTCGCCACCGCCGCCTGGGTGGCCGCGCTCAGCAGCCCGGAGCCGACCAGCACCAGATGGCGCGGCAGCCGGTCCGCCAACACCCCGCCGAACAGCAGGAACAGCACGTTGAAGAGCGACCGCGCGCCGACCACCAGGCCCAGGTCGCTGACCGAGTGGGTGAGGTCGAGCACCGCGAAGGCGAGCGCCATCGGGGCCACGCCGTTGCCCAGCAGGCTGATCCCGCGCCCGGCCATCAGCGCCCGGAAGGCCGGATACCGCAGCGGTGCCAGCGCCGAACGCGACTCCTGCCCACGAGCTGCGGAGGGTGGCGGGGGCGACGGCGTGGGGGAGGGCATAGCCGGACTCTCGCCCGAGCGCGCGCCGACGGTCAACGCCTTATTGCTCATGGCACGCATCCGGACGGCCGTTGACGCGGCCGGGACCTGCCGATACCTTCGCATCAACAAATTGTTGAAGCCGAGGAAGGGGCTCGCGATGGCGCGCCAGCAGGACACGGGCAGCACGCACGCGGGCACCACTCTCTCGCGAACCGTACGCGACCAGGTGGACACCGCCCTCGCCGAGGTCGACAGCGAGCTACTGCGCCGCTACCCGGGCGAGCCCGGCACCCGCCAGCCGGTCCACACCGTCTACGTCCCTGCCGACGCCCTCACCGGAACCAGCGTCACGGACCTGGTCCGCGACTGGGGCAGCCAGGCGTCCGCCCTGCTCGACCAGCACGCGCCGGACGCCGCCGCGCTGGCGGCGGTCCTCGGCCGCCCGGCGGACGCGCTCGCCGCCGAGGTCTACGGCCGGGTCCGCGCCAAGCTCGACCGGGAACCCGTCGAGGACCTGCGCATCGACTTCGAGGACGGCTACGGCGTCCGACCCGACGCCGAGGAGGACGCCGACGCGGTGCGGGCCGCCCGCCTCATCGCCGCAGCGGTCGCTGAGGGCGCGGCGCCGCCGTACCTGGGCATCCGGATGAAGTGCATGGAGTCCGCCGTCCGTGCGCGCGGCATCCGCACCCTCGACCTCTTCCTCACCGAACTGCTGCGCGCGGGCTCCGGGCAGCTGCCCGAGGGCCTGGTGCTGACGCTGCCCAAGGTCACCTATCCGCAGCAGGTCAGCGCGATGGTGCGCCTGGTCGAGGACTTCGAGCGGGCCGCCGGGCTCCCGGCCGGCCGCATCGGCTTCGAGATCCAGATCGAGACCACCCAGTCCATCCTCGGAGCCGACGGCCGGGCCACCGTCGCCCGCATGATCGAGGCAGCCGAGGGCCGGGCCACCGGACTGCACTACGGCACCTTCGACTACAGCGCCTCCTGCGGCGTCAGCGCGGCCTACCAGAGCATGGAGCACCCGGTCGCCGACCACGCCAAGGCGGTCATGCAGGTCGCCGCGGCCGGGACCGGCGTCCGGCTGTCCGACGGCTCCACCAATGTCATACCGATCGGCCCGGCCACCCAGGTCCACGACGCCTGGCGACTGCACCACCGCCTGGTCCGGCGGTCGCTGGAACGCGCCTACTACCAGGGCTGGGACATGCATCCCGGCCACCTGCCCACCCGCTACGCCGCCGTCTACTCCTTCTACCGCGAGGGCCTGGACCAGGCCGCAGCCCGGTTGAGCGCCTATGTCTCCCGGATCGGCGGCGACGTCATGGACGAGCCCGCCACGGCCAAGGCCCTGAGCGGCTACCTGCTGCGCGGCCTGGACTGCGGTGCGGTCGACATCTCCGAGGTGGGGCGGGCCACCGGCCTGGACCGCCCCCGTCTGGACACCCTCGCGGGCCGCTGACCCCTGTGTCGGACCCTGGTTTGACATCGCTGGTGCGGGTGCGTAGCGTCTCCTGAGTTGCCCTGCTTACGGCGGTGGCGACCCAATCCCTCCGGTGAACGCACAGCCTCCTTTGGCATGCGCAAATTGGTTCGGGAATTGGCGCGGGCGAACGAAAACCGGTGGATTTCGCATCGGTGGTGCGGTTCCGCTAAGGTTTCACTCGTCGGAACGGGCCGGAAACGGCGCGGGACGGCGGGAAATCGGGCCGGAAACGGTCTGGTAAGCTAGAAAACGAAGAACGAAGCGCCCGGAGAGACCGGTGAAAGGGTCTCGAAGGAAGTGTCCGTTCCTTGAGAACTCAACAGCGTGCCAAAAGTCAACGCCAGATATGTTGATACCCCGTCCGTTGATCGGACGAGGTTCCTTTGATGCACAAAACACTAGCGAGGACGCAGTGCACGGGATCGGCTATTCCGCCGGTTGCTGTGCCGCTCAACGCGTGTGGTGACCCGATTACGGGTAATCATTCACGGAGAGTTTGATCCTGGCTCAGGACGAACGCTGGCGGCGTGCTTAACACATGCAAGTCGAACGGTGAAGCCCTTCGGGGTGGATCAGTGGCGAACGGGTGAGTAACACGTGGGCAATCTGCCCCAGATTCTGGGACAACACCGGGAAACCGGTGCTAATACCGGATACGACGCATCTCCGCATGGGGTGTGCGTGGAAAGCTCCGGCGATCTGGGATGAGCCCGCGGCCTATCAGCTTGTTGGTGGGGTAATGGCCTACCAAGGCGACGACGGGTAGCCGGCCTGAGAGGGCGACCGGCCACACTGGGACTGAGACACGGCCCAGACTCCTACGGGAGGCAGCAGTGGGGAATATTGCACAATGGGCGAAAGCCTGATGCAGCGACGCCGCGTGAGGGATGACGGCCTTCGGGTTGTAAACCTCTTTCAGCAGGGAAGAAGCGCAAGTGACGGTACCTGCAGAAGAAGCACCGGCTAACTACGTGCCAGCAGCCGCGGTAATACGTAGGGTGCGAGCGTTGTCCGGAATTATTGGGCGTAAAGAGCTCGTAGGCGGCTTGTCGCGTCGGATGTGAAAGCCCGGGGCTTAACTCCGGGTCTGCATTCGATACGGGCAGGCTAGAGTGTGGTAGGGGAGATCGGAATTCCTGGTGTAGCGGTGAAATGCGCAGATATCAGGAGGAACACCGGTGGCGAAGGCGGATCTCTGGGCCATTACTGACGCTGAGGAGCGAAAGCGTGGGGAGCGAACAGGATTAGATACCCTGGTAGTCCACGCCGTAAACGTTGGGAACTAGGTGTGGGTCACATTCCACGTGGTCCGCGCCGCAGCTAACGCATTAAGTTCCCCGCCTGGGGAGTACGGCCGCAAGGCTAAAACTCAAAGGAATTGACGGGGGCCCGCACAAGCAGCGGAGCATGTGGCTTAATTCGACGCAACGCGAAGAACCTTACCAAGGCTTGACATATACCGGAAACGGCCAGAGATGGTCGCCCCCTTGTGGTCGGTATACAGGTGGTGCATGGTTGTCGTCAGCTCGTGTCGTGAGATGTTGGGTTAAGTCCCGCAACGAGCGCAACCCTCGTTCTGTGTTGCCAGCGGGTTATGCCGGGGACTCACAGGAGACTGCCGGGGTCAACTCGGAGGAAGGTGGGGACGACGTCAAATCATCATGCCCCTTATGTCTTGGGCTGCACACGTGCTACAATGGCCGGTACAATGAGCTGCGATACCGCGAGGTGGAGCGAATCTCAAAAAGCCGGTCTCAGTTCGGATTGGGGTCTGCAACTCGACCCCATGAAGTCGGAGTTGCTAGTAATCGCAGATCAGCATTGCTGCGGTGAATACGTTCCCGGGCCTTGTACACACCGCCCGTCACGTCACGAAAGTCGGTAACACCCGAAGCCGGTGGCCTAACCCGTAAGGGAAGGAGCTGTCGAAGGTGGGACCAGCGATTGGGACGAAGTCGTAACAAGGTAGCCGTACCGGAAGGTGCGGCTGGATCACCTCCTTTCTAAGGAGCACTTCTCCTGGCTTCGGTCGGGCAGAGGCCAGTTCATCGGCGAATGTCCGGTGCTGGTAGCTCATGGGTGGAACGTTGACTATTCGGCACGATCAGTTGGTCATGGTTAGTACTGCGCTTCGGCGCGTGGAACGCGGTGGTTGGTTGGTTGTGTCGGGCACGTTGTTGGGTCCTGAGGGCGCGGCCGTATGGCTGGTCTTCAGACGCCGACCCCAGTGTACTTCACGCTTCGTGTGTGGGGGTGATGGGTGGTTGGTCGTTGCTTGAGAACTGCACAGTGGACGCGAGCATCTGTGGCCAAGTTTTTAAGGGCGCACGGTGGATGCCTTGGCACTAGGAACCGATGAAGGACGTGGGAGGCCGCGATAGGCCCCGGGGAGCTGTCAACCGAGCTTTGATCCGGGGGTGTCCGAATGGGGAAACCCGGCAGTCGTCATGGGCTGTCACCCGCTGCTGAACACATAGGCAGTGTGGAGGGAACGCGGGGAAGTGAAACATCTCAGTACCCGCAGGAAGAGAAAACAACCGTGATTCCGAGAGTAGTGGCGAGCGAAATCGGATGAGGCTAAACCGTTGTGGTGTGATACCCGGCAGGGGTTGCCACTTCGGGGTCGTGGGATTGTACTTCAGTCGTCTGCCGGCGGCTGGGCGAGTCAGAAACCGTATGGGTAGTCGAAGGACATGCGAAAGGTCCGGCGTAGAGGGTAAGACCCCCGTAGACGAAATCTGTACGGCTTGCTTGTACAACTCCCAAGTAGCACGGAGCCCGAGAAATTCCGTGTGAATCTGGCGGGACCACCCGCTAAGCCTAAATATTCCCTAGTGACCGATAGCGGACAGTACCGTGAGGGAATGGTGAAAAGTACCGCGGGAGCGGAGTGAAATAGTACCTGAAACCGTGTGCCTACAAGCCGTGGGAGCGTCGCAGCGTGTGCTTGCACATGTTGTCGTGACTGCGTGCCTTTTGAAGAATGAGCCTGCGAGTTTGCGGTGTGTTGCGAGGTTAACCCGTGTGGGGTAGCCGTAGCGAAAGCGAGTCCGAATAGGGCGATTGAGTAGCGCGCCCAAGACCCGAAGCGGAGTGATCTAGCCATGGGCAGGTTGAAGCGCGGGTAAGACCGTGTGGAGGACCGAACCCACCAGGGTTGAAAACCTGGGGGATGACCTGTGGTTAGGGGTGAAAGGCCAATCAAACTCCGTGATAGCTGGTTCTCCCCGAAATGCATTTAGGTGCAGCGTCGCGTGTTTCTTGCCGGAGGTAGAGCACTGGATAGGCGATGGGCCCCACCGGGTTACTGACCTTAGCCAAACTCCGAATGCCGGTAAGTGAGAGCGCGGCAGTGAGACTGTGGGGGATAAGCTCCATGGTCGAGAGGGAAACAGCCCAGAACACCGGCTAAGGCCCCTAAGCGTGTGCTAAGTGGGAAAGGATGTGGAGTCGCAGAGACAACCAGGAGGTTGGCTTAGAAGCAGCCACCCTTTAAAGAGTGCGTAATAGCTCACTGGTCAAGTGATTCCGCGCCGACAATGTAGCGGGGCTCAAGTACACCGCCGAAGCCGTGTCATTGCAGCTTAACTCCTAACGGGGGCTGTGATGGGTAGGGGAGCGTCGTGTGCCGGGTGAAGCGGCGGCGGAAGCCAGTCGTGGACGGTATACGAGTGAGAATGCAGGCATGAGTAGCGATACAAGAGTGGGAAACTCTTGCGCCGATTGACCAAGGGTTCCTGGGTCAAGCTGATCTGCCCAGGGTAAGTCGGGACCTAAGGCGAGGCCGACAGGCGTAGTCGATGGACAACGGGTTGATATTCCCGTACCCGCTTTGAAGCGCCAACGTCGAACCTCTGGATGCTAAGGCCGTGAAGCCGTCTCGGATCCTTCGGGTGAAGAGGAGTGGTGGAGCCGCTGATCCAACAGGGTAGTAGGTGAGCGATGGGGTGACGCAGGAAGGTAGTCCAGCCCGGGCGGTGGTTGTCCCGGGGTAAGGGTGTAGGGCGTTGCGTAGGCA
This sequence comes from Streptacidiphilus sp. P02-A3a, assembly GCF_014084105.1. Classification (GTDB taxonomy): domain Bacteria; phylum Actinomycetota; class Actinomycetes; order Streptomycetales; family Streptomycetaceae; genus Streptacidiphilus. The sequence goes on from NZ_CP048289.1 coordinate 2,853,657, forward strand.
AATCCGCGCAGCACGAGCCTGAGACCTGATGCCGAGCCGATTGTGGTGAAGTGGATGATCCTATGCTGTCGAGAAAAGCCTCTAGCGAGTTTCATGGCGGCCCGTACCCCAAACCGACTCAGGTGGTCAGGTAGAGAATACCGAGGCGTTCGGGTGAACTATGGTTAAGGAACTCGGCAAAATGCCCCCGTAACTTCGGGAGAAGGGGGGCCGGTTGTGGTGATGGGACTTGCTCCTTGAGCTGTGGCCGGCCGCAGAGACCAGCGAGAAGCGACTGTTTACTAAAAACACAGGTCCGTGCGAAGCCGTAAGGCGATGTATACGGACTGACGCCTGCCCGGTGCTGGAACGTTAAGGGGACCGGTTAGCTTGGTTTCGACCTGGCGAAGCTGAGAACTTAAGCGCCAGTAAACGGCGGTGGTAACTATAACCATCCTAAGGTAGCGAAATTCCTTGTCGGGTAAGTTCCGACCTGCACGAATGGCGTAACGACTTCTCGACTGTCTCAACCATAGGCCCGGTGAAATTGCATTACGAGTAAAGATGCTCGTTTCGCGCAGCAGGACGGAAAGACCCCGGGACCTTTACTATAGCTTGATATTGGTGTTCGGTTCGGCTTGTGTAGGATAGGTGGGAGACTTTGAAGCGGCCACGCCAGTGGTTGTGGAGTCGTCGTTGAAATACCACTCTGGTCGTGCTGGATGTCTAACCTGGGTCCGTGATCCGGATCAGGGACAGTGTCTGGTGGGTAGTTTAACTGGGGCGGTTGCCTCCTAAAATGTAACGGAGGCGCCCAAAGGTTCCCTCAGCCTGGTTGGCAATCAGGTGTTGAGTGTAAGTGCACAAGGGAGCTTGACTGTGAGACCGACGGGTCGAGCAGGTGCGAAAGCAGGGACTAGTGATCCGGCGGTGGCTTGTGGAAGCGCCGTCGCTCAACGGATAAAAGGTACCCCGGGGATAACAGGCTGATCTTCCCCAAGAGTCCATATCGACGGGATGGTTTGGCACCTCGATGTCGGCTCGTCGCATCCTGGGGCTGGAGTAGGTCCCAAGGGTTGGGCTGTTCGCCCATTAAAGCGGTACGCGAGCTGGGTTTAGAACGTCGTGAGACAGTTCGGTCCCTATCCGCTGCGCGCGTAGGAGTCTTGAGAAGGGCTGTCCCTAGTACGAGAGGACCGGGACGGACGAACCTCTGGTGTGCCAGTTGTCCTGCCAAGGGCATGGCTGGTTGGCTACGTTCGGGAGGGATAACCGCTGAAAGCATCTAAGCGGGAAGCCTGCTTCGAGATGAGGGCTCCCACCACCTTGAGTGGTTAAGGCTCCCAGTAGACGACTGGGTTGATAGGCCGGATGTGGAAGCCCTGTGAGGGGTGGAGCTGACCGGTACTAATAGGCCGAGGGCTTGTCCATAGTTGCTACGCGTCCACTGTGTTGTTCTGAAGGAACGACCCCTACTCCGTGAGGAGTGGTGTGCGGTCAACTTCATAGTGTTTCGGTGGTCATAGCGTGAGGGAAACGCCCGGTTACATCCCGAACCCGGAAGCTAAGCCTCATAGCGCCGATGGTACTGCAGGGGGGACCCTGTGGGAGAGTAGGACGCCGCCGAACAACCTTTACTGTAGGCCCCCTGACATCACGTCAGGGGGCCTACAGGCATTTCCGGACCGGAAAAGGGAGGGCCAGGGGTCGCGCCTTCCGTTCAGTCGGGCAGCGGCGCTTGCTCCACCACGCTGACCAGGACGGTAGGGTCGCCGTACACCGTTCGTCGCGATCAGGAGGCCCCCGGGTGGAGGTACAGGAGACACGCGTTCAGACCGACCGTGTCCTCACCATCCCCAACGTGCTGAGCATGGCACGCCTCGTCGGCGTGCCCGTGTTCCTCTGGCTGGTGTTGTGGCCGGTGTTCCACGGGCCCAAGAACGACGGGTGGGCCATCGTCATCCTGATGGCCAGCGGGGTCAGCGACTACCTCGACGGCAAGCTGGCCCGCCGCTGGGGGCAGATCAGCCGTTTGGGTCAATTGTTGGACCCGCTCGCGGACCGCCTGTTCGTGCTGTCCACCATCGTCGGGCTGACCTGGCGGGGCATCATGCCGTGGTGGCTGACGGCGATCCTGCTGGCCCGGGAGGTCTTCATCGCCGCGCTGCTGCCGATCCTGCGCAGCCACGGCTACGGACCGCCCCAAGTGAACTTCCTGGGCAAGGCGGCTACGTTCAATTTGATGTACGCCTTTCCGCTGCTGCTGCTCACAACCGCGCATGGATGGCTCGGGACTGTGGCATACATCATCGGATGGGCGTTCGTCTGGTGGGGTACGGCGCTCTACTGGTGGGCAGGGATCCTGTACGCGGTCCAGACCCGCCAGCTCGTACGAGCGGGGGCCGTGGCCGACTGAGAGACTGAATCCCGCTATCGCCTCAAGGAGGGTTCACCCGACATGAAGGCCGTTGTGATGGCCGGCGGTGAGGGCACGCGCCTTCGCCCCATGACATCGAGTATGCCCAAGCCCCTACTGCCGGTTGTCAACAGACCGATCATGGAGCACGTGCTCCGGCTGCTCAAGCGGCACGGACTGATCGACACCGTGGTGACCGTGCAGTTCCTGGCCTCGCTGGTGCGGAACTACTTCGGCGACGGCGAAGAGCTCGGCATGAACCTCACCTACGCGAACGAGGAGACCCCACTCGGCACTGCGGGCAGCGTCAAGAACGCGGAGGACGCGCTCAAGGACGACTCCTTCCTGGTGATCTCCGGTGACGCGCTCACCGACTTCGACCTGACCGAGCTGATGGAGTTCCACCGCTCGAAGGGCGCGCTGGTCACCGTCTGCCTGACCCGGGTGCCGAACCCGCTGGAGTTCGGCATCACCATCCTCGACGACGAGGGACGGGTGGAGCGGTTCCTGGAGAAGCCGACCTGGGGACAGGTCTTCTCGGACACCGTCAACACCGGCATCTACGTGATGGAGCCCGAGGTCTTCGACTACGTCGCCGCCGACACCAGCGTCGACTGGTCCGGCGACGTGTTCCCGCAGCTGCTCAAGGAGGGCAAGCCGATCTACGGCTATGTCGCCGAGGGCTACTGGGAGGACGTCGGCACCCACGACAGCTATGTGAAGGCCCAGGCGGACGTCCTGGAGGGCAAGGTCGACGTCGACATCGACGGCTTCGAGATCTCGCCGGGCGTCTGGGTGGCCGAGGGCGCCGAGGTGGACCCGGAGGCGGTGCTGCGCGGTCCGCTGTACATCGGCGACTACGCCAAGGTCGAGGCCGGCGTGGAGCTGCGTGAGCACACCGTGCTCGGCAGCAACGTGGTGGTCAAGCGCGGGGCGTTCCTGCACCGCGCGATCGTCCACAGCAACGTCTACGTCGGACCGCAGTGCAACCTGCGCGGCTGCGTGATCGGCAAGAACACCGACGTGATGCGGGCCGCCCGGATCGAGGACGGGGCGGTGATCGGCGACGAGTGCCTGGTGGAGGAGGAGTCGATCATCGCGGGCAACGTCCGCGTGTACCCCTTCAAGACCATCGAGGCCGGGGCCTACATCAACACCTCGGTCATCTGGGAGTCCCGGGGCCAGGAGCACCTGTTCGGGGTGCGCGGCGTCTCCGGCATCATCAACGTCGAGATCACGCCCGAGCTGGCGGTGCGCCTCGCCGGGGCGTACGCGACCACGCTCAAGAAGGGCGCGACCGTCACCATCGCGCGTGACCACTCGCGAGGCGCCCGAGCGCTCAAGCGGGCGATGATCTCGGCCCTCCAGGCCAGCGCCATCGACGTCCGCGACCTTGAGAACGTGCCGATGCCGGTGGCCCGCCAGCAGACCGCGCGAGGCGGTAGCGCGGGTGGGATCATGCTGCGGACCACGCCCGGGATCCCGGACTCGCTGGACATCCTCTTCTTCGACGAGCGCGGCGCCGACCTGTCCCAGGCCGGGCAGCGCAAGCTCGACCGGGTCTACGCCCGGCAGGAGTACCGCCGGGCCTTCCCCGGTGAGATCGGCGACCTGACCTTCCCGTCCAGCGTCTTCGACTCGTACGCGGGCACCCTGTACCGGGCCGTGGACACCAGCGGGGTGGCCGAGGCGCAGCTGAAGGTGGTCATCGACGCCGCCCACGGCAGCGCCGGGCTGCTGCTGCCGAGCATCCTCGGGCGGCTGGGCGTCGAGTCGCTCACGGTCAACCAGGGCATGGACGAGGCCAGGCCGACCGAGACGGCCGAGGAGCGCCGGGCCGGACTGATCCGGCTGGGCTCGCTGGTGGCGTCGTCCAGGGCGGCCTTCGGGGTGCGTTTCGACCCGGTCGGGGAGCGGGTGTCCCTGGTCGACGAGCGCGGTCACATCATCGAGGACGACCGGGCACTGCTGGTGCTGCTGGACCTGGTGGCGGCCGAGGGCCGCAGCGGGCGGGTGGCGCTGCCGGTGACCACGACCAGGATCGCGGAGCAGGTCGCGGCGTACCACGGTACCCAGGTGACCTGGACCACGACCTCGCCGGACGACCTGACCCGGGCCTCCGCCGCCGAGGGCACGATCTTCGGTGGCGACGGGCGCGGCCGCTTCGTGATCCCGGAGTTCAGCGGGGTCTTCGACGGTGCGGCGGCCTTCGTCCGACTGGTCGGCCTGGTGGCCAGGACCCAGCTGACGCTCAGTCAGATCGATGCGCGGATCCCCCGGGCGCACGTCAACCGGCGCGACCTGGCGACCCCCTGGTCGGCGAAGGGCCTGGTCATGCGCTCGGTGGTGGAGGCCGCCGGGGACCGGCACGTCGACACCACGGACGGCGTACGGGTGGTCGAGTCCGACGGCCGCTGGACGATGGTGGTGCCGGACCCGGCCGAAGCGGTCACCCACCTGTGGGCGGAGGGCCCGGACGACGCCTCCACCGAGGCACTGCTGGACGAATGGAGCCGGGTGGTCGAGTCCACCACCGAGCACTGATCCTGGCGGTCAACTCTTCCGGGGGTGTTCCGACACCCCCGGAAGAGTGCTGAGGTGAACCCGGCGGTTCGACTGGGTACGACCGATGGCAGGATGATCCGCGCAGGTGGAAAGGGGTGGGGGAGTGATGCGCGCAGTCGCTGCCGGAGCACCCGGACACCCCCGCGCGACCGCCCGCGGCGAGGCCGCCGTGGACCCGAGCGTGCCCGGTGCGGGTGTTCGGACGGATATGCTGCGCAGCACGTTGGCGGAACTGTGGACGCCGGGGGCGGAGGCGGTTCGGATCGACGAGGTACGCGTGGGGAACGGGCGACCGTCCGAGTTCGTCCGTCCGGCGGGTGCCGGACCAGGGGCGGCGCGGGTGTCCGCCTTGATCCAACGTGCCGATCCTGACTACGCTCACTCGGCGCAGCCATGACGGCCACCCGGGTCGGCGACGGCCCAGTCGACAAGTCTTCTCGTCCAACGTCCATGATGGCTTCACCCTGCCCCTGGGGCGGGTTCGTGTCACGCAAGGGGAATCGTCCGTGAGTCTCTTCTCGAAGCTGTTCGGCCGGAAGTCCCGTCAGGGAGCCGTCGAGGCGCCGACGGCCCGGCACCGCAGGGCCGGCGAGGAGGGTTACGGCACCGCTGTACCCGAGATGCGCGGCCCGGGCGAAGGGGAGTCCTTCGCGCCCGCCGCCGAGCGTCCGCTGTACCGCGAGGGGGTCCGACACGCTGAGGGTGCGGGTGGGGCCCGGATAGCGCCCGAGGCGGTAGCCTCAACCTCTGGTGGAGGGTTTCCGGGCGGGCCCACGGGGCCTGCCGGGTCGGGTGATTCGCAACAGGAGGCCACAGGCATGGCGGTGTGCGGCCGGTGCGGAAGCAGCAACCCGGAGGCGGCGCGGTTCTGCTCGTACTGCGGTGCTCCGCTGGGTGCCCGCGGCGCGGCCGAGCGGCCCTCGGAGCAGACGTCCACCATCTCCATCTCGGGTCTTGAGGCCTACGACCCCGAGGTCTCCCAGAACGTCCAGCCGACCATCTCCCCCGAGGCGCAGGCCGCGGTGGACGCGCTGCCGCCGGGCTCGGCGCTGCTGATCGTGCGGCGCGGTCCGAACTCCGGTAGCCGCTTCCTGCTGGACACCGAGGTCACCACGGCGGGGCGGCACCCGCAGAGTGACATCTTCCTGGACGACATCACCGTCTCGCGGCGGCACGTCGAGTTCCGGCGCGGCCCGCAGGGCTTCTCGGTGGCCGACGTCGGCAGCCTGAACGGCACCTACGTCAACCGTGAGCGCATCGACGAGGTGCCGCTGAGCACCGGCGACGAGGTCCAGATCGGCAAGTACCGCGTGGTGTTCTTCGAGAGCCGCCGCGGCTTCTGAACAGCTGTGAGGAGCGTGTGAACCGAGGTGCGGACGCAGGCGGCAGGTAGACAGCAGTTGCTCAGCATCGGGGCGGTGCTCGACGTGCTGCGGGCGGAGTTCCCCGAGGTGACCATCTCCAAGATCCGTTTCCTGGAGGCGGAACGGCTGGTCGAGCCGCAGCGGACGCCCTCGGGCTACCGCAAGTTCACCGTCGGCGACGTCGACCGGCTGGCCCAGGTGCTGCGGCTGCAACGGGACCACTACCTGCCGCTCCGGGTGATCCGGGAGCACCTGGACGCGATGGACTCGGGCGAGGCGCCGCCGGCGCTGCCCGGGACCGAGGCGCCCGCGCCGGAGGCCGCCGACGGCCCGGGCCCGGTTCCGGCCCTGGAGGCCGCGATCGGCGGTCCGGCGGTGCCCGGTCCCCGGCTCGGCCGGGCGGAGCTGCTGGCGGCGGCCGGGATCGCCGAGCAGCAGCTGGCCGACTGGGAGTCCTACGGCCTGCTGGCCCCCGGCGGCGACGGCGGCTTCGACCCGGAGATGCTCCAGGTCGCCCGGCTGGTCTCGGAGCTGGGCCGGTTCGGCCTGGAACCCCGGCACCTGCGGGCGGTGAAGGCCGCCGCCGACCGCGAGGTCGGCCTGGTGGAACAGGTGGTGGCGCCGCTGCGGCGGCACCGCAACCCGCAGACCCGCGCCCACGCGGCGGCGATGGCCCGGGAACTGGCGACCCTGTCGGTGCGGTTGCACGCGGCGCTGGTCCAGGCCGGGCTGCGGACCCGGATCGGCAGCTGAGCCGGTGCCGTCCGGTGCCTCGGACGCACACCCACTGCCTTGAGAACTGGAGTATCGGGCCGTAGCACCCTAGGGTTGCAGATGTGAACGAGCTAGACGTTGTGGGTGTCCGGGTGGAGATGCCCTCCAACCAACCGATCGTCCTCCTGCGCGAGGTCGGCGGTGACCGCTACCTGCCGATCTGGATCGGCCCGGGGGAGGCCACCGCGATCGCCTTCGCCCAGCAGGGGATGACGCCTGTCCGGCCGCTCACGCACGACCTCTTCCGCAATGTGCTGGAAGCCGTCGGGCAGCAGCTGACGGCGGTGCGGATCACCGACCTGCGCGAGGGCATCTTCTACGCCGAGCTGGTCTTCGCCAGCGGGGTGGAGGTCAGTGCCCGCCCCTCCGACGCCATAGCTCTGGCGCTGCGCACCGGGACGCCGATCTACGGCAGCGACGGGGTGCTGGACGAGGCCGGGATCGCCATCCCGGACGAGCAGGAGGACGAGGTCGAGCGGTTCCGGGAGTTCCTGGACCAGATCTCGCCCGAGGACTTCGGCAGCAGCAACCAGTGACCGGTCACTGACCCGCTGCCCGACCGGCCCGGCTCGGGCCATCCGCCTCGTCTACCCCCGTTTCGGTCACGCTAAACCACTCCTGGGGCTGACATCACTCGCCGTGCCCAGCGTGGCGATCGTTGACGCGCGTGGGCCAACTGCCTACCGTCGGGTGTGGACGTCAGGGGAGCGCTGCCGCGCACCCCACCGCGGCGGTCCAGTTGTGACGAGTGGACGGAGGGCCGCGTGAGCAGCACCGGCGAGAGCACAGCTGCGGGTGGGTCCTGCCCCCTCCATTCCCCGGCGGCCCAGGCGACGGTCGCGCCGCGCTCGCCGCGCGGTGGCTGGGAGGCGGTCGCGGTCAGGTCGCAGCCGATCCCGCAACCCCGGGTCGGCCTGGAGCAGCTGCCCGCGGCCGCGGCGCCCGAGCCGACCTCGGCGCTGGTCGGCTACCGCGGCCCGACCGCCTGCTCGGCGGCCGGGATCACCTACCGGCAGCTGGACTACTGGGCCCGGACCGGCCTGGTCGAGCCGAGCGTGCGGGCCGCGCAGGGCTCCGGCACCCAGCGCCTCTACTCCTTCCGCGACGTACTGGTGCTGAAGGTGGTCAAGCGGCTGTTGGACGCCGGGGTGTCGCTGCAGAGCATCCGCGCCGCGGTCACCCATCTGGCCTCCTGCGAGCCCGGCGACCTGTCCGGGATCACGCTGATGAGCGACGGCGCCACGGTGTACCAGTGCACCTCGCCGCACCAGGTGATGGAACTGCTGGAAGCCGGTCAGGGCGTGTTCGGCATCGCCCTCGGCGCGGCCTGGCGCGAACTCGACGCCTCGTTGCGGACCCTGCACGCCGAGCGGACCGACACCGGCGAGAACCTGGCCGGGTACGACCCCGGCGACGAACTGGCCCGGCGGCGCAACCGCGCGGGCTGATCCCGGCGTCCGCTCGGTGTCAGGGGACAGCGCGCGGGGAGGGCCGGGATGCGGGCACGGGCGGGGCTGGGGCAGTGGGCGGGGCGAATACCGGGACGGCTGGAGGAGCGGGTCCGGCGGCTCGGCCGCTCGCTGCGCACCCGGCGCGGGCAGCGGCGGGCGGTGCAACTGGTGGCCGCGCTCGCGGTGCTGGCGCTGCTGCCCCCGGCCTGGCTGTTCGTGAGCACCGGCAGCCGACTGCGGACCGTGGCCGACGCGCCGTCGGAGCCGGTGGCGGTGGTCTTCGGCGCCGGGCTCAACCCCGACGGCACCCCCAGCGACTACCTGGCCGAGCGGCTGGACACCGCGCTCGACCTCTACCACCTGGGCAAGGTCAAGGCCTTCCTGGTCACCGGCGACAACGACCGGGCCAGCTACGACGAGCCCGACGCCATGCGCGACTACCTGCTGCGGCACGGCGTCCCCTCGGACCGGGTCGTCCGCGACTACGCCGGGTTCCACACCTGGGACTCCTGCTCCCGCGCGCGGCGGATCTTCGGCGTCCGCAGCGCCCTGCTGGTCAGCCAGGGGTTCCACATCCGCCGGGCGGTGGCGCTGTGCCGCTCGGCCGGGATCGACGCCTACGGGGTCAGCACCACTCAGCCGCACGACGTCACCTGGTACTACGGCGCGGCGCGGGAGATCCCGGCGGCCGGTGAGGCCCTGCTGGACGTACTGTTCCAGCCCGATCCGACCTACCTCGGCCCGCAGGTGGGCTCACTGGCGCGGTGGCGGTAGGCGCGGCTGGGCTCGACTGTCGTACCCGTGCGCGATGATCGGCGTATGCGGTCCCTGCCGTCGATCCTGCACCTCGACATGGACGCCTTCTTCGCGTCGGTGGAGCAGGCGTCCAAGCCGAGCCTGCGCGGAAAACCCGTGGTGGTGGGCGGCCTCAGCGGCCGGGGCGTGGTGGCCACCGCCTCCTACGAGGCGCGGCGGTTCGGCGTGCACTCCGCCATGCCGATGGCGCAGGCCCGGCGGCTCTGTCCGAACGCCGCCTTCCTGGTGCCGCGCTTCGAGCTGTACCGGCAGGTCAGCGACTTCGTGATGGGGCTGCTGCGGGAGCTCTCACCGCTGGTCGAACCGCTCAGCGTGGACGAGGCCTTCGTCGACCTGGAGGCCGGTCCCTACGGCGAGCTGCTCCGCGCGGGAGCGCCGGCCGAGGGGGTGGAGCTGGTCCGGGCGGTCGGCGAGGACCTGCGCGCCGACATCCTGACCGGCGTCGGGCTGACCGCCTCGGTCGGCCTGTCCGGCACCAAGTTCCTCTCCAAGATCGCCTCCGAGCAGGCCAAGCCGGACGGCCTGGTGCTGATCGAGCCGGGCCGGGAGCGGGAGATACTCGCCGAGCTGCCGGTCCGGGCGCTGCCGGGGGTCGGCCCGGCGACCGCCGAGACGCTGCGCCGGGTCGGGCTCACCCGGATCTCCGAGGTGGCGCGGACCCCCGAGGACGAGCTGGTGCGGCTGCTCGGCCGGGCGCACGGCGCTGGGGTGCACGCGCTGGCGCTGGGCCGGGACGAGCGTCCGGTGGTCGCCGAGCGCGACGCCAAGTCGGTCTCGGTGGAGGACACCTTCGAGGTCGACCTGGCCGACGTCGACCGGATCCGGTTCGAGCTGGACCGGCTGGCCGCCCGCTGCGTGCGTCGGCTGCGCGACGCCGGGCGGTCCGGGCGGACGGTGGTGATCAAGGTGCGGCGGTTCGACTTCACCACGCTGACCCGGTCCGAGACGCTGCCGTCGCCGACCGACGACCCGTTGGTGATCTCGGCCATGGCCCGTCGGCTGCTGGCGCAGGTGGAGCTCGTCGGCGGCGTCCGGCTGCTCGGCGTCGGCGTGTCCGGCCTCGCCGACTTCACCCAGGAGGACCTGTTCGCCCAGGCCCAGCGCGAGGCCGAGGCGGCCGAGGCGGCGGAGGCGGCGGCGGACGAGCCGGGCGAGGGTGAACCGGAGTCCGACGCCGCCTACGGCGGTCCGGACGCGCCGCGTGCCTTCCACCCGGGCGCGGCCCCCGCCCGCCGCTGGATGCCGGGCCAGGACGTGACGCACACCGAGTACGGCCCCGGATGGGTCCAGGGCAGCGGGGTGGGCCGGGTCACCGTGCGGTTCGAGGTCCCCGGTGCGGTCCCCGGCCGGGTCCGCACCTTCGCGGTCGACGACCCCGAGCTCACCCCGGCGTCCCCGCTGCCGCTGTCCGGCGGCGCCCAGTCGCCCGCCGCGGACAGCGCGGCGCCCCGGTAGCGCGGTCGCCACCGGGGCGCGAGGAGCGCGCGGCGCCGGTCAGGCGCCGATGGCGTGCCCGGGGTCACCCGAGGAGCGCGGGTAGGAGCCCGTGTCCCCGGTACGCGGGAAGGGCTCAGGGCGGGCACCGGTGGCCGGTCCCGACCCGGGGTTGGCCCCGGGCACGGCGGTCGGACCGGAGGCCCGGGTGCTGTCCTGCACCTGGATGTGCTCGCGGTGCAGCTCGTCGCGGACGATCTGCTCCTCGGTGAACCGCTCGGTGACCAGCCGGATCCGCTCCACCGGGACCACTGCCTTGCGGACGATCACCCGCTCCTCGTGCAGGGTCACCTCCTCGGTGCTCTCGGTGATCTCCTGGTCGGTCAGCTGCGCCCGCTCGTCCGCGCCCACCGGTACCCGCTCCACCCGGATCCGCTCGCGGACCACCGGCACCCGGCGCTCCACCTGCTCCGAGGTGACGTAGCGGCGCAGCCGGGCGTGGCCGAGGACGCTCCACTCGGTGGAGATGTCCAGGCGCTCCTCGCGGCAGACGAACTCGATCGGCTCCGGCACCGCACTGCTGGCCGCGTTGCCCCCGGCGGGCCGGCCGACCAGCGGGTCGGTCAGCGGGTCCGGCGTGGGCCGGGTGACCGAGACCGGTGCGGGCTGCTGCGGCGCGGCGGCTGGGGCGGCGGCGGGCTGCGGCGCGGCGGACTGCGGCGTGGACTGGGCCGACTGGGGCTGGGCCGACTGGGGCTGCGGCGACTGGGACTGGGCCGACTGGGGCTGGGGCGTCGACATGAAGGCGGCCGTCCTGCTGCTGGGGGATTCGGTGGGCGCGGCGACCGTTGGCATGGACTGCGTCGACTCCGGGCCGGGCGCCGCCGCCGCGGGCTGCTGCGGCGCGGTGGCGGTCTTGGACGGCTCGGGCGCGGCCACGGCGGCGGCGGCACCGGCAGCGGCGGCAGCCGTCCCGGCGGTCCTGGCCTCGCCGCCCGCCGTCGTCCCGGCCGTCGTCCCGGCCGCGGTGCCGGAGCCGTTGCCGTTGGCCGAGCCGGAACCGGAGCCGTCCTGACCGGCCCCGGCCGGGAGCTCCAGGCCGTAGTAGCGGTAGAGCTGCAACTCCTGCGCGGGCGAGAGGTGCTGCCCGACACCGAAGTCGGGAGAGTCCTTGACCTGCGACTTGTCGTACGGCACCCGCAGCTCGTCGCTGACGAACTCGCTGGTGGTGAGCGGGACGAAGGCGTCCCGGCCGAAGAGGCCGGTGCGCACGGCCGCCCACTCCGGCTCGCCGGTCGCGTCGTCGAGGTACACCTCGTCGATGGTGCCGATCTTGTCGCCGTTGCGGTCCACAGCCTTGTGGCCGATCAGGTCCCTGGGGTCGATCTCGGTCTGCACGGCTCGTCCACTCCTTACGGCGGGGATGCATCCCCGCTCGCGCAGGCGCGCAGGGAAAATATGGTCATGTCATACAAAAGTCCACAATGATCACGTTGTCGAGTTCTGGACGCCCGAGCGGGTGTGTCGCTAGGCCAACCGGGGGCAGTCGCAGGCGCGTGCGACCCGAGGGGACGCTGGTAGCCTGGCAGTGACCGACGAGCGCGCGCGGGAGAGTCCGCACGCCGTTGTGGCGCCGAAGGAGCAACTCCTCCCCGGAATCTCTCAGGCACCCGTACCGCGCGTGCTGGGTCACTCTGGAAAGCAGGGCGGGCACGGGCGACCGGGCCGGTCCTCACCGACGGTGAAAACCGGTGTCGCCGGACACCCGCGCGAGCGGGCCCAGCGCCACCGGTGAAGCTCTCAGGTAACAGATGACAGAGGGGGAGGTCGTCCCGGCACACCCACATGTGCCACCCGGGTCCGACCAGGAGGCCACCCCGCCATGACATCCCCGCTGACGACATCGCTCACCGGTCTGGAGCAGTCCAGCCCGTTCGAGAACCGCCACATCGGCCCGGACACCGACGCGCAGGCGAAGATGCTGGCCCAGGTCGGCTACTCCACCCTGGACGAGCTCACCGCCGCCGCCGTCCCCGGCGCGATCCGCAGCCTGGAAGCGCTGGACCTGCCCGCCGCCCGCAGCGAGGCCGAGGTACTGGCCGAACTGCGCTCGCTGGCCGCCCGCAACCAGGTGCTGCGCCCCATGATCGGCCTCGGCTACTACGGCACCTTCACCCCGCCGGTGATCCTGCGCAACGTGCTGGAGAACCCCTCCTGGTACACCGCCTACACGCCGTACCAGCCGGAGATCTCCCAGGGCCGACTGGAGGCCCTGATCAACTTCCAGACCGTGGTCTCCGACCTCACCGGCCTGCCCACCGCCGGGGCCTCGCTGCTGGACGAGGGCACCGCCGCCGCCGAGGCCGTGGCGCTGTCCCGGCGGATGGGCAAGGTCAAGGGCGGCGTCTACCTGATCGACGCCGACGCGCTGCCGCAGACCGCCGCCGTGATCGCCACCCGGGCCGAGCCGCAGGGCATCGAGACCGTGGTCGCCGACCTCTCCGCCGGGATCCCGGCCGACCTCGCCGAGCGCGGCGTCTTCGGCGTGCTGGTGCAGTACCCCGGCGCCTCCGGCGCGGTCCGCGACCTGAAGCCGGTCATCGAGCAGGCCCACGCCCTGGGCGCGGTGGTCACCGTCGCCGCCGACCTGCTCGCGCTGACCCTGCTCACCTCGCCCGGCTCGCTCGGCGCGGACATCGCCATCGGCACCACCCAGCGCTTCGGCGTCCCGATGGGCTTCGGCGGACCGCACGCCGGATTCATGGCGGTGCGCACCGAGTACGCCCGCAGCCTGCCCGGGCGCCTGGTCGGCGTCTCCGTCGACGCCGACGGCAACCGCGCCTACCGGCTCGCGCTGCAGACCCGCGAGCAGCACATCCGCCGCGAGAAGGCCACCAGCAACATCTGCACCGCGCAGGTCCTGCTCGCGGTCATGGCCTCGATGTACGCCGTCTACCACGGCCCGGACGGGCTGACCGCGATCGCGGCCCGCACCCACCGCTACGCCTCGGTGCTCGCCGAGGGCCTGCGCGCGGGCGGCGTCGAGATCGTCCACGGCGCGTTCTTCGACACCGTCACCGCGCGGGTGCCGGGCCGGGCCGCCGCGGTGGCCGAGGCCGCGCGCCAGGCCGGGGTGAACCTCCGCCAGGTGGACGCCGACCTGGTCTCCGCCGCCTGCGACGAGACCACCACCCGGGCCGACCTGGCCGCGGTCTGGGCGGCCTTCGGCGTCCCCGCCGCCGACGTCGACGCGCTGGACGCGGCGGCGGACCCGCGGCTGCCGGAGTCGCTGCTGCGCCACGACGAGTTCCTGACCCACCCGGTCTTCCACGCGCACCGCTCCGAGACCGCGATGCTGCGCTACCTGCGGCGGCTGTCCGACAAGGACTACGCGCTCGACCGGGGCATGATCCCGCTGGGCTCCTGCACCATGAAGCTCAACGCGACCACCGAGATGGAGCCGATCACCTGGCCCGAGTTCGCCGAGGTGCACCCGTTCGCCCCGGAGCAGCAGGCGGCCGGCTACCTGACCCTGATCCGCGAGCTGGAGCAGCGGCTGGCCGAGGTCACCGGCTACGACCAGGTCAGCATCCAGCCCAACGCCGGTTCCCAGGGCGAGCTGGCCGGGCTGCTCGCGGTCCGCGCGTACCACCTGGCCAACGGCGACACCGGCCGTGACGTCTGCCTGATCCCCTCCTCGGCGCACGGCACCAACGCCGCCAGCGCGGTCATGGCCGGGATGCGGGTGGTCGTGGTGAAGACCCTGACCGACGGCGACGTGGACGTCGCGGACCTGCACGCCAAGATCGAGCAGCACCGCGAGCAGCTGTCGGTGCTGATGGTCACCTACCCGTCCACGCACGGCGTGTTCGAGGAGAACATCGGCGACATCTGCGCGGCCGTGCACGAGGCGGGCGGCCAGGTCTACGTGGACGGCGCCAATCTCAACGCCATGGTCGGCCTGGCCAAGCCGGGCCACTTCGGCGGCGACGTCTCGCACCTCAACCTGCACAAGACCTTCTGCATCCCGCACGGCGGCGGCGGCCCCGGCGTCGGCCCGGTCGCGGTGCGCGCGCACCTGGCGCCGTACCTGCCGAACCACCCGCTCCAGCCCTCCGCCGGTCCGGCGACCGGGGTCGGCCCGGTCTCGGCCGCGCCCTGGGGCTCGGCGGCGATCCTGCCGATCTCCTGGTCGTACGTGCGGCTGATGGGCGGCGAGGGGCTGAAGCGGGCCACCCAGGTGGCGGTGCTCAGCGCCAACTACATCGCCAAGCGGCTCGCGCCGTACTACCCGGTGCTCTACACCGGCCCGGCCGGGCTGGTCGCGCACGAGTGCATCATCGACCTGCGCCCGCTGGCCAAGACCGCCGGGGTGAGCGTGGACGACGTCGCCAAGCGGCTGATCGACTACGGCTTCCACGCCCCGACCATGTCCTTCCCGGTCGCCGGGACGCTGATGATCGAGCCCACCGAGAGCGAGGACCTGGGCGAGATCGACCGGTTCTGCGAGGCCATGATCGCGATCCGGGGCGAGATCGACCGGCTCGGCGCGGGCGAGTGGCCGGCCGAGGACAACCCGCTCGGCAACGCCCCGCACACGGCGGCGCTGCTCGCGGGCGACTGGCAGCACCCGTACAGCCGCCAGGAGGCGGTCTTCCCGGCCGGGGTGAACCCGGCGGCGAAGTACTGGCCGCCGGTGCGCCGGATCGACGGCGCCTTCGGTGACCGCAACCTGGTCTGCTCCTGCCCGCCGCTGGACTCCTACGGCGAGTGAGTCCGGCTGACGGCGAGGGGCCGCCACCGGATGACCGGTGGCGGCCCCTCGCCGTTTTCCCGCAGTGGTGCTCCGCGCGGTGGTGTGGTCGGCGGTGGTGCCTGCTTTCCGCTGGGGAGGGTCGGGCTCGGTTGCGGGTCTGGTCAGGCTGCCGTGGCCAGCGGCCGGTGCGGGGCGATCACCCGGCCGTCGGGCAGGATCTCGCCGCTGTCCTCGAACATCAGGACCCCGTTGCACAGCAGGCTCCAGCCCTGCTCGGGGTGGCCGGCCACCACGACGGCGGCCTCACGGTCCGGCGAGTCGGCAGACGGGCAGACGGGACGGTGCTGGCACATGCGCGTACCCTCGATTCGGAGTTGCGATCACCGCGCGGTCCGCTGACGGAGGTGTGAACCGCCCCCGTATCGGGTAGAGGCTGAGGCCCCCCGCACTCTTCCAGTGTCGGTGTCCGGCGACGCTTGCGCAGCCATTTGGTGACATGCATCACGAGTTCACGGCAGGGATCACCCGTTTGGCGTCGGGCGTGACGCGGGCGCACCCGAAGTGACCACCTGGTGCATGGTCGGTTCGGGCGCGCCCAACTGGTCCTTCTCGCTGCTGGATCCCTTTCGCCGCCGTGGCCCCCTGGCGTCAGCTCGCGGCGGTCAGCAGGCTCCCGTTGCCGTTCGACAGCGGCGCCAGCAGGTGCCCGGCGTCGTACGGGACGTGCGCGGTCACGCCGAGCGGGGCCGGGGCCAGCGGGATCAGCAGGTCGCGACCGTGGGCCGGGTCCAGCACCGGGTGCAGCCACAGCGCCGTCATGTAGCGGCCCGGCACCGACAGCAGGCGCGGCAGGAACGGCGTGGGCGAGCTGGTGGTGTGCGCCCGGGCCTGGTGCAGCGCCCGCTTGGTGGACAACGGGTAGGGCCCCTCCGCGAAGTGCGCGAAGACGTGCTCCCCCTCGGCCGTCTCCCGGGTCTCGGCGGCGGCGACGACCTCGTCGCCGTCCAGGATCAGGAAACGCCAGCCGGTTCGCCTGGCGCCGTTGAGCATCCCCGTGGCGGTGCCGCGCGCGGACGCGGTCGCCTCCGCGTCGAGCAGGTGGACCGGGAGCGGGAGCGCGGGCACGAGCTGCCCGCTTCGCTGCCGCGTGGCCGAGCCCCGTCCGGCGCAGACGGCGGACGGGGAGTCCAGGGCGGTGAGGACGGCGCGCAGGGCGGCAGCGGGGGGCTGGGGGAGCGACAGGGTCATGTGTTCGCCTCTCATGGCAGAGACAGGCGGTGCGGGAACGTGCTCAGGCACCGGCGGCGCTGGGGGCGGACGCCACTGGCCTGGGATGACGCGGTGAGAGCGGAGGGGGTTCGGGGGCGCCCGGGCCAGCCGCTGCGGACAGCCGGACCCAGCCACGCGGGCGTGGGGGCCCGCGGGCGGTGCCTCTCGTACCTGCTTGCGAGTGTAACCGAACAAATGCGATGCGTGACTCTTCTACTACTGTCGGTATGCGGCCGCAAGGGATATTTCGGACTGTTCGTAGGCGCAGGGGTGAGTTGGCACATGCCAGGCGCCGGGATATCGATCTCCGGGGCTGGGCATGCTGCACTGGCGGGGCCGGCCCGGGCGGGCCGTGCTGACCGAGGGAGGCAGGCGCCCATGGGGGAGAAGGTCGTTGCGAGCAGTGCCGAGCTCGCCGATCGGCAGCAGTACCGCCGCAAACTACGCCAGTGCCTGGAGGCGCTCGGGCGGATGCTCGCGGAGCAGCGGTTCGACCGACCGCGCGCCGTCATGGGCCTGGAGATCGAACTCAACCTCGCGGACGACTCCGGCCGCCCGGTCATGCTCAACGAACCGGTGCTGGAGTCCATCGCCAGCGGTGACTTCCAGACCGAGCTGGGCCGCTTCAACGTCGAGGTCAACATCGCCCCGCACCCGCTGGACGGGCGGGTCTTCGAGGAACTGCGCGAGGAGATCGACACCGGGCTGCGCTACGCCGACCGCAAGGCCGCCGAGGTGGGCGCGCGCCTGGTCACCGTCGGCATCCTGCCGACGCTCGCCCCGGGTGACGCGGTCCTGGACAACCTCTCCCCGGGGGACCGCTACCAGCTGCTCAACGACCGGATCCTGGCGGCGCGCGGCGAGAACATCACGCTCGACATCGACGGCGTCGAACGGCTGCGGATGGACTCCGCGTCGGTCGTTCCCGAGGCCGCGTGCACCTCGCTGCAACTGCACCTGCAGGTGACCCCGGACCGCTTCGCCGGGGTCTGGAACGCCGCCCAGGCACTGACCGGCCCGCAGCTGGCGCTCGGCGCCAACTCACCCTTCCTGTTCGGGCGGGAACTGTGGCGGGAGACCCGGTGCATCCTGTTCGAGCAGGCCTGCGACACCCGGCCGGACGAGCTGAAGGCGCAGGGCGTGCGGCCGATCACCTGGTTCGGCGAACGCTGGATCGACTCGGTGACCGACCTCTTCGAGGAGAACGTCCGCTACTTCCCCTCGCTGCTGCCGATCTGCGACGACGAGGACCCGCTGCTGGTGCTCGCGGCCGGGGGCGTCCCGCGGCTGCGCGAACTGCGGCTGCACAACGGGACCATCTACCGGTGGAACCGGCCGATCTACGACATCGCCGGGGGCGTGCCGCACCTGCGGGTGGAGAACCGCTCGCTGCCCGCCGGACCGACGGTGGTGGACACCCTCGCCAACGCCGCCTTCTACTACGGCCTGGTCCGGGCGCTCGCGGAGCAGAGCCGCCCGGTGTGGACCCGGCTGCCGTTCGCGCTCGCCGCCGAGAACTTCCACCTGGCCGCCCGGCACGGTCTGGACGCGGAGCTGTGGTGGCCGCGGCCCGGGCGGCTGGGCGCCCGCGGCCCCGCCGTGCGCGGCGGCGGCGGGGTGGCCCGGGTCCCGGTCCGCGAGCTGGTGCTGGACGAGCTGCTGCCGCTGGCCTACCGGGGCCTGGACGCCTGGGGTGTGGAGCCGCACGACCGGGACCGCTACCTGGGCATCATCGAGCAGCGCTGCGTGCGCAACATGAACGGGGCGGCCTGGCAGAGCGCCGCGTTCCACGACCGGCGCGAGCGGCTGGGCCTGGACCGGGCGTCGGCGCTGGCCGACATGACCCGCCGCTACATGGAGCTGATGCGGGAGGGCGAGCCGGTGCACAGCTGGCCGGTGCGCTGAGGCCGGGCTCACAGGGTGCTGTGCGATGATCGTCCGAACATAGCGCCCGCGTGGGAGACACCGTCGTGACCACCACCGAAACCGTTCCGGCCGCGGCCGGGCTCAGCCGCCGCCTGCTCGGACA
Source organism: Streptacidiphilus sp. P02-A3a (assembly GCF_014084105.1). Lineage (GTDB taxonomy): Bacteria > Actinomycetota > Actinomycetes > Streptomycetales > Streptomycetaceae > Streptacidiphilus. The sequence goes on from NZ_CP048289.1 coordinate 2,872,510, forward strand.
GGAGACGCTGATCGTCCTCGGGCTGTCCCTGGGGGCAAGCGCGCTGTACGCCTATATCGACTTCGCCAGGTCGGTGACCGCGCCCACCTCGCTGAAGTCGCAGACGGCCAACCTCAACGGCTCGCTCGCGCCCGGCCGCCCCTGGTTCGACCTGGCGTTCCAGCTGTTCAACATCGGCACCGCGCTGGTCCCGGTGGCCCTGGTCGGCTATCTGCTGCTGCGCGAGGGCTCCTCGATACGGCAGCTCGGCTTCGACCTGACCCGCCCCGGATTCGACTTCTCCCGGGGGCTGCTGGTCGCCGCCGGGATCGGCGGCTCCGGCCTGGCCCTCTACCTGGGCGCGCACGCCCTGGGGGCCAACCTGACCGTGGTCCCCAGCTCGCTGCCCGACGTGTGGTGGCGGATCCCGGTGCTGATCCTCTCGGCCGCGCAGAACGCGGTGGTCGAGGAGGTCATCGTGGTCGGCTACCTGACCCGAAGGCTCCAGCAGCTCGGCTGGTCCTGGCGGGCGACGGTGATCGCCAGCGCCCTGCTGCGCGGCTCGTACCACCTGTACCAGGGCGTGGGCGGCTTCGTCGGCAACGTCGTGATGGGGCTCATCTTCTGCTGGCTGTACCGGCGCTGGCGCCGGGTGGCGCCGCTGGCGACGGCGCACACCCTGATCGACTCGGTGGCCTTCGTCGGCTACGTGCTCCTGGCCGGCCACGTCAGCTGGCTCCCGACCTGACCTGACCTGCCCTGCCTTGACCTGACCTGCGCGCCACCGTCCGACTGCGGTCCCGGCCTGCGGGCGGGGGCGGTCGGTCCCTTGCCTGACATGCACGCAACAAAAAACTCGCCCGAAAGGGGGGCGGGATCGCCCGACAGTCGGAAGGGGTTGTCGAACGAGCTGTTCCGATATATCGTTGAGCCATCGGGACAGTCGTTGTCCCGTGGAAACCGTCTTGAAAGGACGAACATCATGCGATCGGGAATCCCCTTTGACGCAGCGCAGCCCGACCCCTCCGGTCGTGGGCGGCGCGGAGAACGTGGGCATCGGGGCCATGGCCCCCGCCCTGAGTACCGGGAGGCGTTCGGCGGCTTCGGGCCGCCGGACCGTGGGGGCTTCGGCCCCGGCCCGTTCGGGCCCGGCTTCGGGCCCTTCGGTCACGGCGGCGGCATGCGCGGCCGTGGTGGCCGACACGGCGGCCGGGCGCGGCGCGGCGACGTGCGCGCCTCGCTGCTGGCCCTGCTCAAGGACCGGCCGATGCACGGCTACGAGATGATCCGCGAGATCGCGGAGCGCTCCGGCGGCAGCTGGCGGCCCAGCCCCGGTTCGGTCTACCCCACCCTCCAGATGCTGGAGGAGGAGGGATTGATCAGCAGTGAGGAGACCGGCGGCAAGCGGCTGTTCAGCCTCACCGAGACCGGCCGCGCCGAGGCCGAGAGCGGCCCGGAGGCCCCCTGGGAGGAGGCCGGCCAGGGCGAGCAGTGGGGTATCGTGCGCGAGTTCGGCGTGGCCGAGGGCGCGGTGCGCGACGCACTGCGGCAGGTGGTCGTGACCGGCACCCCCGAGCAGCGGGCCAAGGCGCTCGCGGTGCTCGCGGACGCCCGCAAGCGGCTCTACCTCATCCTCGCCGAGGAGAGCTGAGCCAGGTGGTCGGGAACCGGCCGCCAGCCAGGGGCGCACAGGCCCGCCGCACGCTGCGCGGCGCGCCTGTGCGCGGGGTGGCGAATCATGGCGCAGGGGCCGATCGGGACCGCATTCCGCCTGGTTGACGGTATGGGGGTCGGTCGAGCGGGGGTGGCGGGGGCAGGTTGGCCGAAGTGCACGGTGGGAAGATCGTATCTGTGGGTTGACTGCCGCTCACCGAGCGCAGCAGACTACCGGGAACGGCGGACCGACAGGCCGTCAGTTCCTTTGGATCTCATCGTTTTTCTGCATCCGCATCCCTCCCCGTCCCTGACGATGTGGTGGATCACGTGTACTCAGACCTGTACCAACCGGACCTGCGTGAACCCGACCGCAGGCAGGCCGCCGCTTCCGGCAGCCTCAGCCGAATCGCCGCAGGCGCCCGCCGACGGGCGCTGCGGGCCGGTGACGCCGAAGTGGACACCGGCCACCTGCTGCACGCCCTGCTGGAATCGGACGACCGCGCCCTGGGGCTGACCGCGCCGCAGCAGGCGCAGTCCACCCGGCTGATGGCCTATCTGGCCCAGCGCAGCATCGGGTTCGGCCGCGAGTGGAGATCCGGCGAGGGCGCCGGGACGCACCGGGCGCAGGAGCGCAACCGGCTGCGCTGGAGCCGCTCCGCCGGAGACGCGCTGGAGCAGGCGTCCCGGGTGGCGCTGGCCAGGACCGGCCAGGAGGCGGACGCGCTGGACCTGCTGGCGCAGCTGGCCGCCGATCCGTCCTGTCGGGCGGTCACGATCCTGTGCGGCGCGGGGGTGGATCCGGGGGTCGTGGCCACGAGGGTGCGGGCCGAGATCGTCGCCGGGATCATCGCCCAGGTCGTCGCCGAGGTGGTGCCCGAGGCGGCCGACGAGGCCGTACCGTGGCAGGGCGGGCGGTACTGACCGCCGGCCGGTCACCCGGTGGTACCGGTGGGTGAGCAGCAGAACGGGGGCCGCTGCCGTGGATACGGCAGCGGCCCCCGCCGCTTGCCCCTGGCGTCCGCCGAGGCCAGGGACCGCACCGGGCCACTGCCGTGCCGTCCCCCCGGCGGCCACTGCGATGCCGCCTCAGGGGGCTTGCCCCGTCGGCGGTCTGAGTGGTCAACAGCAGTTGCCCAGTACGGGAAGAACATACAGGCGAACCGGTCTCCTGGGCATGCCAATATGGCTGTTCGGGCAGGTCCGGGGCGCAGGCCCCGGTTTCACCAGGGGCTCTTGGGTCGGATTGTCAGTGCCCTCGTCTAGCGTGTCCAGTGCGCACCCGGACCGGCCGCGGACGTGTCGGTCCGCCCTGCCGTGCTGCCGCAACTCCGCCGTCGGCGCCCGCCCTTGGGCGGCCCGCCCTGCCTGGAAGGATCCGAGCCATGGCCTCCACCGTGCTCCACACCCTGACCGTGCCCTGGGTCCGTCCGCCGCACCGGATGGACCTGCTGCTCGGCTCCGAACTGCCGCCGGGCTACGAGGTCACCACGGCTTTCGTGATCGCGCTGGACAGCGCCGACCGGATGCTGCTGACCAGGGTGGACCTGCCGGGGCGCGGGTGGGGGGTGCCCGGCGGGCACGTGGATCCGGGGGAGGGCGTGGTCGCGGCGGCGGCCCGCGAACTCACCGAGGAGACCGGTCTGGTGGTGCCCGCCGAGCGGCTGGCGCTGTTCGGCGGGCAGCGGATCACCCTGCTGGAGGGTCGGCCCGCCGACTACGCCTATCCGGAGCGGGCCTACATGGCCTTCTACACGGTCCGGCTGGACCGCCCGGGGGCTCCGACCAGCCCGCCGCCGGGCACCGAGTGCGGCGCGGCCGAGTGGGTCGACCGGGCCGAGGTGCCGCTGCGCTGCCCGCGGGCGGAGTGGCTGCCGCTGCTCGCCGCGCTGGAGCCGATAGCGGGCACACCGGGCGGCTAGGACGCGCGGGACTCGTGGGAGGTCGTGGGATCGGTGGGGCGAGCAAGCGCGGTACCGGTCGGTAACCCGGCGGCGCCGGTCCCGCTCGGGCGCGTTAACGTGTCCGCATGCCGATGCCGTTCGCCGAGAAGATCCGTGCCGCCGCCCGGCAGCGGGCCCGCCGCGCAGCCACGACGCTGGTCCACCGGGGCTGGCAGTGGGTGCAGGAGGCGGGCTCGGTCAGCGCCGAGCGGCCCGGACGGCTGCGCTTCGGCGCGATCGGCGAGTGCACCCGGTTGACCTTCCCGCTCGGCTCGGTCTTCAACGAGCAGTGGATCCACCTCGGGCCCTACTGCATCATCGGCGAGGGCGTCTCCATGTCCGCCGGGTTCCTGCCCGGTCTCGACCTCGGCCCCGAGCCGGTGATCCGGATCGGCGGCGGCTGCGTGATCGGCCGTGACAGCCACATCGTCGGCCACCACTCGATCACCTTCGGCGACGACGTGTGGACCGGCCCCGGCGTCTATGTCACCGACGAGAACCACTCCTACGACGATCCGGATCTGCCGATCGGCAAGCAGTGGCCGCGCAACGAGGCGGTCTCCATCGGCTCCGGCAGCTGGATCGGCACCGGCGCGGTGATCCTGCCCGGCGCCACCATCGGCCGCAACGTGGTGGTGGCGGCGAACGCCGTGGTCCGGGGCGTGGTCCCGGACCACAGCGTGGTCGCGGGCGCGCCCGCGCGGATCGTCCGCCGGTACACCCCGGAGCAGGGCTGGCAGCCGCCGATGCGGACGATCGCGCCCAAGCCCATCCCGCCGGGGATCACCCATGAGGAACTGGTGGCACTGATCGGGTGGGACCTGCGCCCGCCCAAGGAGGAGGACTCGGACGGCACCCGCCCCGACCCGGTCGGCTGAACCGGGCCGGAACACCGGGTCACTCGGCCCGGACGCCGGGCGGGCGCGGGCAGCCTGGGTCAGGCCGCCGCGCGGCGGACGGCCAGGGCGGCGACGCCGGAGAGCGCGGCCAGCAGCGCCACCGACAGCAGCGCCTGGGGCAGCCCGATCAGTTGGGCCAGGAAGCCGATCAGCGGCGGCCCGAGGACCATCCCGCCGTAGCCCAGGATGGACGCGGTGGCCACGCCCTTCGGCCCGTTCAGCGTGCCCGCGCCGTTGATCGCCAGCGGGAAGATGTTCGCCAGCCCGAGGCCCACCAGCAGGAACCCGGCCAGGACGGCGGGCAGCCAGGGGCTGAGCGCGGCGACCAGCATCCCGACGGTGGCCACGGCCGAGCCGCTGACCATGATCCGGGTCGGGCCAAAGCGTTCGATCAGCCGGGTGCCGCTCAGCCGTCCCGCCGTCATCGCCAGCGAGTAGGCGGCGAAGCCCGCGGCGGCGACCGAGGCGGAGGCGTGCACGTCCGCGGTCAGGTGCAGGGTGCCCCAGTCGGCCAGCGCCCCCTCGCCGTAGGCGTCGCAGAGCGCGACCAGGCCGAACAGCAGCACCAGCAGCATCGGCCCACGCGCCGCGGCTCCGGCGGTCCCGGCCGTCGGGTCGGCCCCGGCGCCGTCCTCGGTCGGGCGGGGCGCGGGCGGCACGTGGTGCCGCAGCAGCGGTACCGCCAGCGCCGCGGTGGCGGCCAGCCCGAGGCCCGCCATCAGCCCCAGGTGCGCCGCCGCCGAGAGCTGGGTGGCCAGCAGTCCGCCCAGGGTCGCGCCGAGCAGTCCGCCGAGGCTGTACGCGGCGTGGAAGGAGGCCATGACCGGCCGTCGGATCACCGCGATCAGGTCCACCGCCGCGCTGTTGAGGGCGACGTTCAGGCCGCCGAAGCCGGTGCCGAAGATCAGCAGCACCGCGCTCAGCCCGGCCGCCGAGTGCACCTGCGCGGGCAGCGCCACGCTGCCGCAGAGCACGACCGCGGCGGCCACGGTGACCCGGTGGTTGCCGTAGCGGATGCAGAGCCGGCCGACCGGGCCCATGGTCAGGACGGCCCCGGCCGAGACGCAGAGCAGCGCGAGCCCCAGCACTCCGGCGGAGGCGTGGACGTCGGCCTTGACGGCGGGGATGCGCACGACCCAGCCGGCGAAGACGAAGCCGTCGAGGGCGAAGAAGGCGGTGATGATCATCCGGGCGATGGGCCATTCGGACGACTGCGGGGAGGCGGAGGCGGGGCTGACGGCGATGGCTGCTTTGTTTATTTGCGGCACAAAGTCAGAATAGGAGTGTGCAGCGTACCCAGACAAGTCCCGACCGGGGACGCGCGGCCCTCGGGCCCGCGCTCGCCCTCATCCACAGTGGGGCGGCCCCCACGCGTTCCGTGCTCACCGGCGCCCTCGGCGTCACCCGGGCCACCGCCGGGGCGATCACCGGCGAGCTGGAGGCGCTGGGGCTGATCACCGTCGACGCCCGGCCCGCCGGGGGGACCCGGGGCAGACCCTCGCACCGGCTCGCTGTCGACCCGTCAGGCCCGGTCGTGGCCGCCGCCCAGATCCACGCGGACGGCTTCACCGTCGCCCTGGCCGGGCTCGGCGGGCGGCTCGGCGAGCCGGTGGACCTGCCGCTGCCGCACAGCCCGACCCCGGTCCGGGTGCTGCGGGCGGTGGTCGCCGAGGCCGCCCGGCAGGTCGCCGCCGACCCGCGCCGCTGTGTCGGCCTCGGCCTGGCCGTGCCCACGCCGGTGGCGCTGCCCGACCGCACCGCCGTGGCCGCCATGTACCTGGACTGGCCGCTCGGCACCCCGGTCGGCGAGTTGCTCGAACAGACGGCGGCCGAGGGCGGGTTGCCGCTGCCGGTCGACGTCGCCAACGACGCCAACCTGGCCGCGCTGGCCGAGCACCGGCACGGGGCCGGGCGCGGTGCCCGGCACCTGCTCTACGTCACCTCCGGCCACCGGGGCGTCGGTGGCGCGCTGGTGGTGGACGGCCGCCTGCACACCGGCAGCGCCGGGCTGGCGCTGGAGGTCGGACAGCTGACGGTCGATCCGAACGGCCGCCGCTGCCCCTGCGGCAATCGGGGCTGCCTGGACGTCGAGGCCGACCCGCCCGCGCTGCTGGCCGCCGCCGGGCGCGAGCCCGACGGGCGTCCCACGCTCGACCAGACCCGCGCGGTCTTCGCCGACGCGGCGGCCGGGGACGCGCGCGCCCGCGACGCCATCGACCACGTGGTGTACCGGCTCGGCCTGGGCATCGCGGGCGTCATCAACATCCTCAACCCGGACCGGGTGGTGCTCGGGGCGTTCCACAGCGCCCTGCTGGCGGCCGCGCCCGCCCGGCTGCCGAGCGTGGTCGCGCACCGCTCGCACTGGGGGCGCTGCGGTGAGATCGAGATCCTCCCGGCCGCGCTGGAGCGGCCCGAGCTCGCGGGCGCGGCCGAGCTCGCCTGGGCGCCGGTGCTGGCCGACCCGTTGGAGGGGCTGGGCAGCCCGGGGACCCCGGCGAAGTAGCCGGGGCGGCCGCCGGGTACTCCCTGGGGAGCAGTCCCGGTGTCGGCCCCGGCACGACGACCGGGCACCCCTCGGCGAGCGATTCTCGGTACTGGGACCGACCGACACGCACCGGACGGTCCAAGCCGCGAGGGACGCGGCGAGCGACCTAGGAGCCCGAGATGCACGCAACCCTTCTGGCGTCACCGTGGAACGGCGGCCCCGGCCCGTGGATCCTGCTGGTGCCGGTGTTCTGGATCACCATCGGCATCATCGTCCGCAACGTGCTGCGGCGCCGCTTCGGCTTCGGTCGCGGCGGCGGCCGCCGACCCGCCGCCGGGCCGGGCCGCAGGCCCGGCTGGTACGGCATGGCCGGTGCGCCGACCCCGGTCGAGACACTGAACCGCAAGTACGCCGACGGCGAGATCGACGAGTTCGAGTACCGCCAGCGCTACGACCTGCTCACCGCGAGCAGTGACGAGTCCGCCGCCACCGAGGCGGCCGCGCCGAAGTCCTGACTCGCGCCGACACCCGCCAGGGGCTGCGGCTCCAGTGCCGGTTCCGGTTCCGGTAGCGTGACCGCGATCGGGACCGGGGTCGGCGGCGGCGTCTGTTCGGGCTCCGCCCCGGCCGGTTCCGGATCGAGCACCAGCGCGGTCTGCAGGGCGAACCAGACGATCTTGCCGTCGCCCTCCGGCTCCGCGCCCCACTCCTTGCTCAGCGCCGCGACCAGGGCCAGACCGCGCCCGCTCAGGTCCTCGACGTCGGGCTGGTGCAGCTCGGGGAGCACCGGGCTCGGGTCGTACACGCCGAGCCGCAGCCCGTCCGGGTACGCCTCCATCCGGACCCGGCACTCCTGGCCGGGGCCGACGTGGCGATGCACGTTGCCGAGCAGTTCGGTCACCCCGAGCTGGGCGGACGCCACCAGCTCGGACAACTCCCAGTGGCGCAGATGCGCCTGGATGATCTTGCGGACGGCGGCGAACCGCTTGGGTTCCGCGACTATGCGCAGTTCGTAGTGCTTTCCAGGATCTGACAGCACCAGTCGGCTCCTCCCATGTCGGGGGACAGGGGTTTGCGACGTTCGGGTGGTCCGGAACCATGCTGCACTCCGGACTCTGCCAGCGTAACCGCTCGAACACGAGGAGTTGTGGAACAGGAGGTCCCGTATGGCATATTCCAAGGTTTTGGCGCGACCCTGGTGCCGCGGGGCTACGGCTACGATGCGCAGGGGGCGAGGCGTCCAGAACCATAGAAAGAGAAGAACGCACAGATGACGACCATGGATGTGGACCGCAGCGACGCCAAATACCGGGCCTGGCTGAAAGAGGCGGTCCGGAAGGTCCAGGCCGACGCCAACCGGTCCGCGGACACCCATCTGCTGCGCTTCCCGCTGCCCGAGGACTGGGGGGTCGACCTCTACCTCAAGGACGAGTCCACCCACCCCACCGGCAGCCTCAAGCACCGGCTCGCCCGGTCGCTGTTCCTGTACGCCCTGTGCAACGGCTGGATCCGCCCCGGACGCCCGGTGGTCGAGGCCTCCAGCGGCTCCACGGCGGTCTCCGAGGCCTACTTCGCCAAGCTGGTCGGGGTGCCGTTCATCGCGGTCATGCCGCGCACCACCAGCTGCGAGAAGATCGCCCTGATCGAGGCCCAGGGCGGCACCTGCCACCTGGTCGACGACACCAGGACGCTGTACGAGGTGTCCGCCCGGCTGGCCGAGGAATCCGGCGGCCACTACATGGATCAGTTCACCTACGCCGAACGGGCGACGGACTGGCGCGGCAACAACAACATCGCCGAGTCGATCTACGCGCAGCTGCGGCTGGAACGGCACCCGGTCCCGGCCTGGATCGTGGCGACCGCCGGTACCGGCGGCACCTCGGCCACCCTCGCCCGCTACGTCCACTACATCCAGGCGGACACCCGGATCTGCGTCGCCGACCCGGAGAACTCGGTGTTCTTCGACGGCTGGGTCGCCGCCGACCCCTCGGTGACCTGCGAGCGGGGCTCGCGGATCGAGGGCATCGGCCGCCCCCGGATGGAGCCGAGCTTCATCCCCGGCGCGATCGACCGGATGATGAAGGTCCCGGACGCCGCCTCGATCGCCGCCGCCCGGGCCCTGGAGGGGGCGATCGGCCGCAAGCCCGGCGGCTCCACCGGGACCGGGCTGTGGAGCGCGTTCAAGATCGTCTCCGAGATGCGCGCGGCGGGGGAGCGCGGCAGCGTGGTCACCCTGATCTGCGACCCGGGCGACCGCTACCTGGACAAGTACTACTCCGACGCCTGGCTGGCGGAGCAGGGCATCGACATCGCACCGCACGCCGCCGCGATCGGGAAGTTCCTGGCCGGCGGAGCGTGGTGAGCTCCGGCCGGATGCCCGCCCCGCCCGACTGACCCGCACCGGACGGGACCCGGCGGCACGGGACCCGGCGGCACGGGATCCGGCGGCACGGGACCCGGACGGCGCCCCGCCCGGGTCAGCCGGGCGGGGCGCTGCGGGTGTCGAGCAGGGCGGTGGCGCGGCGCACGGCCCGGGCGATGCCCGGCCGGGACAGCCGCACCGCCGCGCGCAGCGCCGGGGCCGCCTCCAGCGCGATGGTGAACCGCAGCACCGTGCCGCCGTCGGCCGACGGCGCGAGCAGCCACTCCTCCATCCACGCCCGCACCCCCGGCAGCGTGGCCGACTCGACCCGGTAGACGAAGCGCTCGGGCTCCCGCCAGACCAGCACCTGCTCGACGAAGCGCACGCCCCCGCGCAGGGTCACCGCCCGGCCCGCCCCCACCCCGTACGGCGGTGGGCCGGTGTACCCGGCGGTGCGGACCTCGCGGAACCACAGCGGGGTGGTCGCCGCGTCGTCGGTCAGCTCGTGGAACACGGCCTCGCACGGGCTGCGCAGCCGAGCGGTGAACACCAGCCGGGTCGGTGCCAGCCGCAGCAGCTCAACGCCCGCTGGACGCAGGTGATTCGCCATGCCGCACAGTGTAGTTGACGAGCTGTCAGCCGTGCTGCGGTCAGTCCTCGGCGCCGCTCTGGAGGCCGCCCTGGGCCCCTTCCCCGACCCCGGCCACGATCACCGAGCGGACCTGCTCCGCCACCGCCGTGCGGATCTCCAGCGGCAGCCCCGCGTCGGTCACCAGGGTGTCCACCTCGCTCAGCGAGGCGAAGGTGGACAGGCCCACGGTGCCCCACTTGGTGTGGTCGGCGACCGCCACCACCCGCCGGGCCGAGGCCACGAAGCTGCGGTTGGTCTCCGCCTCGGCCAGGTTCGGCGTGGACAGGCCGGCCTCCAGCGAGATCCCGTGCGAGCCGAGGAACAGCAGGTCGAAGTGGAGCGAGCGGATCGCCCGGTCCGCGATCGGGCCGACCAGCGAGTCCGAGGGCGTCCGGACACCGCCGGTGAGCACCACCGTCGCCGCCTGCGCGCCGGTGCCGCCGTGCCGCAGCGCGTGCTCGAACACATCGGCCACGCGCACCGAGTTGGTCACCACGGTCAGGCCCTCGACCTGCACCAGGTGGTGCGCCAGCGCGTAGGTCGTGGTCCCGCCGGAGAGGGCCACCGCGCTGCCGGGAGCGACCAGCCGCGCCGCCTCCCGGGCGATGTCCTCCTTGGCGGTCAGTTCGAGCGCCGACTTGGCCTCGAACCCCGGCTCGTGGGTGCTGGCCTCCAGCACCGGGACCGCACCGCCGTGGACCTTCTCCACCATGCCCTGCCGCGCCAGCGCGTCCAGGTCCCGACGCACCGTCATGTCGGAGACGTTCAACCGCCGGGTCAACTCGTTGACCCGCACGCCCCCGCGCCGCCGCACCTCGTCGAGGATCACGGCACGCCGCTGCTCGGCCAGAAGATTGCTGTTCTCGGCCACGCGCCCGCTGCCTGCCTTCCCACCGCTGACCACCGCTTGCCGTCATCCTCGCATGCCGCCCGGACACAGACCATGCCGAGTCCGGTGCGGTTACCCAGAGAACGCGAGAACATGCGTCTGGCGCAAAATCGCATGCGGCCAGAACAGGCACGGACACGGGGCACGGAGGGGGCGGCGATGCCGGAGAGCAGTGACGGCGGGAGGGGGCCGGGCAGTACCGCACGGCCGGAGGGGGCGGCGGCGACCACCGCGCTGGCGTTGGAACTCCTGGTCCACGGCGTCGGCGGGACCACACCGCAGGTCATGCTGGAGGATCCGCACATCGTCCAACTCACCGGCGACGCCGTCGCCGGGACCTACCGCCGCTGGCCCGACCGCGACGCCGAGCGGGTCAACGGCGGCCAGGGCGGCACCGAGCAGCAGCCGGGCACGGTCGAGGAGGCGTACTCCTGGGGCGGGCTGACCTCCGGATCGGGCGGTCGGGCGCTGTGGCTGCTGCTGCTCCCGTTCATGCTGACCAACCTCGCCCACTGGATGCGTCCCGCCGCACCCCGCACCGCCGCCGCCCAGCGCGGCTACGACCTGGTGGTGCGGCTGATCGCGGTCAGCCTGACCGTGCTGCTCACCGGCTGCGTCTGCGAGGCCGCGCTGGACCTGCTGGCCTGGCAGTGCGCCGGGACGGCGGGCTGCGCCGCGCAGCACTCCTGGCTCGGCTTCGCCTCGGCCGCGCACGGTGGTTGGTGGGGCCGGCCGGGACGTCGGCTGGCCCTGGCCGCGCTGCTGCCGCTGGCCCTGGTCGCCGCGCTGTGGCGGATCTCGCAGCGCACCTGGACCAGCTACGAGGCGCAGCGCCCGGCCGCCACCGGCCGCCGCACCGACGTACCGCCGATGCAGATGCCGGGCTTCTGGTACGGGATGCGGCTGGTCCGCAGGTTGCGGGTGATCCATGTCGCGGCCGGACTGCTGACCGTCTCGCTGGCGGTGCTGCTGCCGGTGCTGAGCCGGGACCGGGGCACCGGCGGCCCGGCCCGGGTGGTCGACTGGACGCTGCTGGCGCTGCTGCTGGCGCTGGCCGCCGGGGTGCTCACCGCGCTCGCGGGCAGCAGCCGCCGGGAGACCGAGCAGGACGACCGCCCCGACTCGCTGCCGATGCGCTGCCTGCACTGGGCGGCGCTGGCCCTGCTCGGCCTGGTGCTGCTGGACGCCGCCTGGGCCCGCGACGGCTGGCGTTCGGCCGGGCGGCTGCCCGGGAGCGGCGGCGTGTTCGACGTGCTCTGCCTGCTGCAACTGCTGCTGGTGCTGCTGCTCGGCGCGCTCGCGCTGACGCTGCGCCGGGCCGCGGCGGCACCGCCCCGGGCCGCGGCGGCGCCCGCCGCGGCCCTGCCGACCGCGGAGCCGCTGGCCGTTCCCGGCCCCGGCCGGCCGGTACCCGGCGGTGACGAGGCCTTCGGCGGACCCAGCGGACCGGCCCTGGGCGGCCTCGGCGGACCGGTCACCGCGATGCTCGGCATCGGCCTGGGCAACCTGTTCACCGCCGGAACCGTGGTCTGGACGGCCGAGTGGCTGATGGGCAAGGGCACCCTCGGCCTGACCCTGGCCGGACCACCCCAGCTGCTGACCTGGCACAGCACCGGGCTGCCGGTGCTGGCGCTGCTGCTGCTGGCCCCGCTCGGGGTGCTGCTGACCCGGATGCGGCGGCACAAGCGGACCCTGGAACCGCAGGTCGACGCCGCCTACGCGGTGGCCCCCGGGCACCGCGGCAGCCGTACCGGGCAGATAGCCGGGGCCCTGGCCAAGGCCCGGATGCTGGACAGCGCCCCGCTGCTGGTCGGCTCGCTCGCCGCGCTGGCCTTCCTGCTGGCCTCGGCGGCACTGGCGGGAGCGCTCGCCGACGGGCGCACCCCGGCGCTCGCCGCCGCGCACGCCCCCACGGTGATCGCCTACGCCGTCACCGCCCTGCAGTCCGTCGGCGGCTGGCTGGTCTGCGGTTTCCTGCTGGCGCTGATCGCGTTGGGCAAGCGGGTCTACAAGAACGCCGCGACCCGCCGCAGCGTCGGCGTGCTCTGGGACATCGGCACCTTCTGGCCGCGCGCGGCCCACCCCTTCGCGCCCCCCTGCTACGCCGAGCGCGCCGTCCCCGACCTGGACTGGCGGATCCGCACCTGGCTGGCCGGGGACCAGGACCGCAAGCTGGTGCTCTCCGCGCACTCCCAGGGCACGGTGCTGGCCGCCGCCGCGGTCTGGCAGCTCGACCCGCCGACCCGCGCCCGGGTCGCGCTGCTGACCTACGGCTGCCCGCTGCGCCGCCTGTACGGGCGGTTCTTCCCGGCGTACATGGGCGACGCCGACCTGTGGCAGCTGCACCAGGACGCGCCCTGCTGGCGGAACCTGTTCCGGGTCACCGACCCGATCGGCGGCCCGGTCCGGGTGCCGGTCCCGGCCGGGGCACTGGCCGTGGACGCGCCGCCGCTGGTGGACCCGCTGGCCTACGACCGGGACCGGTCGCACCCGCTGCCGATCCCGGTCCAGGGGCACTTCAACTACCGCGACGACCCGCGCTTCAGGTCGGAACGCGAGCTGCTGCTGCGGCAGTTGTAGCGCCGGTGGCGGTCGGCAGGTCCTCCGGCAGCAGCAGTTGCAGCTGCTCGGTGGTCACCTCCTGGAGCTGCGCCAGCCGGACGGCGTGCCGCTCGACCATGGTCTCGAAGACCTGGCGGGCGGTGCGCCCGTTGCCGAAGGAGGGCCCCTTGGGCAGCACCGCGAAGTACCCGAGCAGCGCGGCCACGGTCTCCGGCGACAGCGCGTACTCCTGCTCGGCGGCCTGCCTCCGGGTGATCTCGACCAGCTCCGCGGCGGAGTAGTCGGAGAAGGTGACGGTCCGTGAGAAACGGGACGCCACACCGGGGTTGGACGCCAGGAAGCGCTCCATCTCGGTGGTGTAACCGGCCACGATGACCACCACGTCGTCCCGGTGGTCCTCCATCAGCTTCACCAGCGTGTCGATGGCCTCCCGGCCGAAGTCCCGGCCGCCGTCCTCCGGGGCCAGCGCGTACGCCTCGTCGATGAACAGCACCCCGCCGAGCGAGCGCTGGAACACCTCCCAGGTGCGCTGCGCGGTCGCACCGATGTGCTCGCCGACCAGGTCGAGCCGGGCCACCTCGACCAGGTGGCCGCGCTGGAGCACGCCGAGCGCGGCCAGGATCTCGCCGTAGAGCCGGGCGACCGTGGTCTTGCCGGTGCCGGGGGAGCCGGTGAAGACCAGGTGGCGGCGGAGCGAGGGGGCCTTGAGACCGGCCTGCTGGCGGCGGCGGCCGACCGAGATCAGGTCGATCAGCGTGCGCACCTCCTGCTTGACCGTCTCCAGGCCGATCAGCGAGTCCAGTTCGGCCAGCGACTCCTCGGCCGGACGGCATTCCGGCAGCGGCGCGATCTGCGGCCGCGCGGCCGGGGCCCCGGCCTCTACCAGGGACTCCCGCCGGGCCTGCGGCACCGAGGGCGGGGCGGGCGGCGCGGCGTCCCGCCAGGCCGCGGCGGTGGTCGCCCGGACCGGTTCGGGGGCGGCGGCGGGCTTGGCGTCGTCCGAGACGCAGCCGTCGACGACCGGTCCCGGCTCGGCGAACTCGAAGCCGCCACGGGCGTTCTGCTCGGCGCGGCAGCGGGTCAGCACCGTCCGGCAGCCGTCGATCACATGGAAGCCGAAGCCCTTGCCGTGGGTGGCCACGCACTCCTCGAAGCTGCCCCGGCCCCCGGCCGACACGTAGACCGCGGCCTCGCCGCTGCCCCGCACCACGCACCGGCGCAGCACCGGGTCGGCGCCCTTGGTCACGATCACCCCGGTCGCCACGTCGGCCACCTCAAGGCCGGTCAGCAGGCCGCCGCTGCCGTGGTCGCGGAACCACAGGCCGGTGTTGGCGTCCTGCACCCGCACCTGGTCCAGCCGCACCGTCGCGCCGTCGCTGACCGAGACCGCGGTGTTCCTGACCTGGCTGAACGAGCAGTCCACGGCCTCCGCCGAGGAGCCCTGGTCGAGCACGAACAGCGCGTCCGGGACGTCGTGCACCCGGCAGCCGGTGAGCTGCGCCGAGGCGCCGTCGCTGATCCACACCGCGGGGTAGTCGCCGGTGCTGTCGCGGATCTCGCAGCCGACCGCCTCGACCCGGGTCTGCGGGTCCCAGACCGACAGGCCGTTGCGGGCGAAGGAGCGCAGGCCGCTGTCCCGGAGCCGGAGCACCGAG
Source organism: Streptacidiphilus sp. P02-A3a (assembly GCF_014084105.1). Classification (GTDB taxonomy): domain Bacteria; phylum Actinomycetota; class Actinomycetes; order Streptomycetales; family Streptomycetaceae; genus Streptacidiphilus. The sequence continues at coordinate 2,887,568 of NZ_CP048289.1, forward strand.
CGTCCGCGCAGGTCCGCGCCGTTCTCCGGGATGTCGTGGATCCGGCAGCCGGTCAGCTCCAGCACCGCCTCGGTGTCCAGGGCCAGGCCGTTGTCGCTGACCCGGTGCACGGTGCAGCCGGTCAGGCGGCCCACGGCCCGGTCCTCGGCCTGCACGCCGTTGCCGTTGACCTCGTAGAACTCGCAGTCCAGCGCGTCCACCTCGGTGCCCGGGCCGGTCAGCACCAGCGCCGCCCCGGAGGTGTGGTGCACCCGGCAGCGGTCGAAGCGGGCGGTGGCGCCGGCGCGTACCACCAGACCCGCCTGCCCGGCGGCCAGGACCTCGCATTCGTCGAAGTGGGCCGCCGCCGCCTCGGCCACCCGCACGCCCAGGCCGCCCGCGTTGTCGACGGAGCAGCGCCGGACCACCGGACGGGTGTCGCCGCGCACCTCGATGCCGACCGAGGAGCGGGTGGTGATCCGGCAGTCCGACAGCTCCGGCTCGCCCCCGGCCACCAGTACCGCCGGGGCCGAGCCGTCATGGCACTCGACCACCAGGTCGTGCACGGCGGCGGTGGCCAGCAGGGTCAGCGCGACGCCGAACGCCGGCTCGATCCGGACCGTCCCGGGGCCCTCGGCGGCCCGCACCGTCACCGCCTTGTCGACGACCACGTTCTCGCGGTAGACCCCGGGTCCTATGGTCACCGTGTCACCGACCTCGGCGGCGGCCATGGCCTCGGCCATGGTCGGGTACTCCCCGGACCGCCGCCGCCACCGGGAGGCCCCGTCCAGGGTCACCCGCACTACGCCTGCTCCCATGGTGCTCCCATTTCCCGGAGGACGACCCCCGGACCCCCGGGACACCGCGGCCGCCGACTTCCTCGCCCCGCCCAACGGTACTGGGTTCCGCACCGCACCCCTGCCCTCACCGGTTACAACGAGCGGGACGCCGATTCGGTCGCCGCCCGTTCCCAAGACTTCCTGACACACCGTCAACCGTGCTGGAAAGTGGAAAAGTTGCGTGGAAAATGGTCAGCCGTACCGTTTCTCCGGCTGCGGCGGCGGTCCCTGCTCCAGCACGGTCACCGGATCACCCACCCGGAGCGTGCCCAACGGGCCCACGGGCAGCAACTGCATCGCGAAGCCGAGGGTCCGGCCGAACTTGCGGTGCCGCCCCAGCGCCCGCAGCGGCTCCGGGCCGCGCCGCTCGCCGGTGTCCTGGTCCAGGGTGGTCATCACGCAGCGCCCGCACTGCTCGGCCACCCGGAACTCGACCTCGCCGATCCGCACCCGCTGCCAGCCGGTCTCCGCCCAGGGCTCGGTACCGTCGACCACGATGTTGGGCCGGAACCGGGTCATCGGCACGGCCGCGCCCTTCACCGGGTCGCCCGGGTGCCCGGCGGCGACCAGTTCGTTCAGCGCGGCCAGCGAGGCGGTGGCGGCCAGGTTCACCGGGTAGCCGTCGGCCAGGCTGACCAGGTGCGGGCTCGGGCGGCGGGAGGCGTCGTCCAGGTGGACCAGCCGCAGTTCGGCGCCGAGCCGGGCGCTGAACCAGGCGGAGGCCTCCGCCGTCGCGTCCAGCGTCTCCAGCGGATCCCCGAACAGGGTGACCTTCCGGTGCGGCCCGTCCGGCGGCTCGACCAGCAGCGACCGCCCGTCCGGGGCGTGCACCAGCAGCGAGCCCGGACGCCCGGCGTCGGCCGGGACGGCCCGCAGCTGCCCCAGGCGCGGCAGCTGCCGCTGGGACACCAGCTCGCCCTGGTCGTCCACCAGCATCCAGCGCCGGTCCCCGGCCAGCCCCCAGGGCTCCACCAGGGCCTGCGGTACCGGCAGCGCGGCCAGGGACTTGACGGGATGGATCCGGAGGCCGGTGACGGTGGGCATACGCCCATGATGCCAGCAGCCGATCGTTCGTTCGAACGGCTTCGGTGTTCACCGTCGCGGATATGCGTGAGGGCCGACCGGCGTGTCGCCGGTCGGCCCTCGATGACCTTGTCCGTCCCCCCGGACGTTCAGCGTCCCTGCTGGTACCCGCCTCGCTGCTGCTGCGGGTACTGCTGCGGGTACTGCTCCTGGTACTGCACCGGCCGCAGCGGCGCGACCGGCCGCTGGTACGCCGGGGCGGGTCCGGACTGCTGCGGGAACTGCTGCCCCGGGCCCTGCTGCTGCGGCGCCTGCGGCTGCGGGCCGCCGTACTGCGGCGCGGTGAACGGCTGGGCGCCGAACTGCGGCGCCGGGTACTGCGGATTGCCGTACTGCGGCGCCGCGTACTGGGGCTGTGGCTGCGGCTGGCCGGGGGCGCTGTAGCCGGGGCTGCTCGGGCCGGGCCCGAGCGCGAGCCGGGGCGCGGGCAGCGCGGGGAGGTTGCCGCCGTAGCCGCCGAAGCTGCTGGGGCGGTAGCCGTTGTCGTACGCGGGCGGCAGTGCCGCCGGCACGTTGATGGGGGCGATCTGCGGAACTCCCCGCTCAGCGACGAGGCTGTCGTAGATCGGGGTTTCCGAGGCGAAGGACGGCGCGTAGTAGCCGACCCCGTCGTAGCGGCGAGGGGAGGTCATGACGCATACGGTAAGCCCACAATGTGCCTGCTGAGGAGAGTGTCACAGCAGGGAGTTGGCGTGTTCTCAGCGACCGGCCGCCGCCCAGCCGGGCGAAAGTGTGAAAAAAGGTCAGATCTCGCCATGGTGGGACCCCTTCCCACCCGGCATCTTCACAGAACGTTAACCACCCGGTCGGCCTGTCGGCCCCGGGTGGGCGGGCGGCCGTCCGGCCCGCACCCGTTTCATCCGAACCGGTGGGCACCGCACACGAACCAGTGGGCGCGGACCGACCGGTCCGCGCCCACCTGACTCACTCCGCGCTCACTCCGCGCTCACTCCGCCGCGTCGCCGCCGTCGGAGGCCTTCCCCGGCGGCTGGTTGTCCCGCCGCTTGAGGTAGCGCTCGAACTCGCGGGCGATCGCCTCGCCCGAGGCCTCCGGCAGTTCCGCCGTGTCCTTGGCCTCCTCCAGTTGCTGCACGTACTCGGCGACCTCGCTGTCCTCGGCCGCCAGCTGGTCCACACCCAGCTGCCAGGCCCGGGAGTCGTCGGGCAGCTCGCCCAGCGGCACCCGTACGTCCAGCAGGTCCTCGACCTTGTTCAGCAGCGCCAGCGTCGCCTTCGGGTTCGGCGGCTGCGCGACGTAGTGCGGCACCGCCGCCCAGAAGGTGACCGTGGGGATGCCCGCGTGCGCGCAGGCCTCCTGGAGTACCCCGACGATGCCGGTGGGCCCCTCGTAGCGGCTCTCCTCCAGGTCCAGGCTGCGGGCCAGGTCCCCGTCCGAGGTGACCCCGCTGACCGGCACCGGGCGGGTGTGCGGGGTGTCGCCCAGCAGCGCCCCCAGGATCACCACCATCTCCACGCCCAGCTCGTGGGCGAGGCCCAGCAGTTCCTGGCAGAAGGTCCGCCACCGCATGCTCGGCTCGATCCCCCGGATCAGCACCAGGTCACGGGTACGCGGCTCGGTCACCCTGACCACCGACAGCCGGGTCGTCGGCCAGGTGATCCGGCGAACGCCGCCCTCCATCCACACGGTCGGACGGTTGACCTGGAAGTCGTAGTAGTCCTCCGCGTCGAGCGCGGCGAAGACCTTTCCGCCCCAGATCTCGTCCAGGTGCTCCACCGCCGCCGACGCGGCGTCGCCGGCGTCGTTCCAGCCCTCGAACGCGGCCACCATGACCGGGTCGATGAGCTCGGGCACGTCATCGAGCTCGACCACCCGGGCCTCCTTCCGCTTGCCGTGGAACCAGCTGTTCCACGGATGGTTAAGTGCCCAGCGTACGGCGAAGAATGCCGCCAGGTCCGGGAGTAACCGCACGTGGTGGGCAGCGGTCCGGCCGCGGCCCCCGCTGTCCACCTGGTAGTCACCTCCACCGCCGGGCCGGGGCAGCGACTAGGCTGGCTGGGCGCGCGTCGCGACGCGTGCAGTCGACAGCCGTCGCACCCAGGGAGCAGCAGCATGATCTCGACCGCCCTTCAGTCCCAGCAGGAGCGGGCGGACGCGCTCCGCCACGCGCTCGCCACCCGGGTGGTGGTCGCCGATGGCGCGACCGGCACCATGCTGCAGGCCCAGGACCCCTCGCTGGACGACTTCCAGGGGCTGGAGGGGTGCAACGAGATCCTCTGCGTGACCCGCCCCGACATCGTCCGCGGCGTGCACGAGGCGTACCTGGCGGTGGGCGTCGACTGCGTGGAGACCAACACCTTCGGCGCGAACCACGCCGCGCTGGGCGAGTACGACATCCCGGAGCGGATCTTCGAGCTGTCCGAGGCGGGCGCCCGGATCGCCCGCGAGACCGCCGACGCGTACGCCACCGAGGACCACCCGCGCTGGGTGCTGGGCTCGATCGGCCCGGGGACGAAGCTGCCGACGCTGGGGCACCTGCCGTTCGGGGTGCTCAAGGAGGGCTTCCGGCAGAACGCGGCCGGGCTGATCGCGGGCGGCGCCGACGCGCTGCTGGTGGAGACCAGTCAGGACCTGCTGCAGACCAAGGCGGCGGCGCTCGGCTGCAAGGAGGCGCTGCGCGAGGCCGGTCTGGACCTGCCGGTGATCGTCCAGGTGACCGTGGAGACCACCGGCACCATGCTGCTGGGCTCGGAGATCGGCGCGGCACTGACCGCCCTGGAGCCGCTCGGCATCGACCTGATCGGGCTGAACTGCGCGACCGGCCCGGCGGAGATGGGCGAGCACATGCGCTACCTGGCGAAGAACGCCAGGATCGGCCTGTCCTGCATGCCGAACGCGGGCCTGCCGGTGCTCGGCAAGGACGGCGCGCACTACCCGCTGACCCCGGCCGAGCTGGCCGACGCGCACGAGCTGTTCACCCGCGAGTACGGCCTGAGCCTGGTCGGCGGCTGCTGCGGGACCACCCCCGAGCACCTGCGGCAGGTGGTGGAGCGGGTGCGCGGCCAGGAGCTGGCGCCGCGCCACCCGAAGCCCGAGGCGGCGGCGTCCTCGCTGTACCAGGCGGTGCCGTTCCGGCAGGACACCTCCTACCTCGCCATCGGCGAGCGGACCAACGCGAACGGCTCGAAGAAGTTCCGTGAGGCCATGCTCGCCGCCGACTGGCAGGCCTGTGTGGAGATCGCCCGCGAGCAGATCCGCGAGGGCGCGCACCTGCTCGACCTGTGCGTGGACTACGTCGGCCGCGACGGCGTCGAGGACATGAGGAAGGTGGCGGGCCTGCTCGCCACCGCCTCCACCCTGCCGATCGTGCTGGACTCGACCGAGCCGCCGGTGCTGGAGGCCGGGCTGCAGATGCTCGGTGGCCGGGCCGTGCTGAACTCGGTGAACTTCGAGGACGGCGACGCCGACGACTCCCGCTACGGCCGGATCGCGGCGCTGGCCCGGCAGTACGGCGCCGCGCTGATCGCGCTGACCATCGACGAGCAGGGCCAGGCCCGAACCGCCGAGACCAAGGTCGCCATCGCCGAGCGGCTGATCACCGACCTGGGCACCCGCTTCGGCATCCCCGAGTCCTCCATCCTGGTCGACTGCCTGGCGTTCACCCTGGGCACCGGCCAGGAGGAGTCCCGCCGCGACGGCCTGGAGACCATCGAGGCGATCCGCGAGCTCAAGCGCCGCCACCCGGACGTGCAGACCACCCTCGGCCTGTCCAACATCTCCTTCGGCCTGAACCCGGCCGCCCGGATGGTGCTGAACTCGGTCTTCCTGCACGAGTGCAGCGAGGCCGGACTGGACTCGGCGATCGTGCACGCCGCGAAGATCCTGCCGATCGCGCGGATCCCCGAGGAGCAGCGCGAGGTCGCCCTCGACCTGGTCTACGACCGCCGCCGGGAGGGCTACGACCCGCTCCAGCGCTTCCTGGAGCTGTTCGAGGGGGTCAGCGCCGCCTCGGTGCGCGCCGGGAAGGCCGAGGAGCTGGCGGCGCTGCCGCTGGAGGAGCGGCTGCAGCGGCGGATCGTGGACGGTGAGCGCAAGGGCCTGGAGGCGGACCTGGACCAGGCGCTGACCGGCGGCATGCCCGCGCTGGACATCGTCAACACGGTGCTGCTGGAGGGCATGAAGACGGTCGGCGAGCTGTTCGGCTCCGGCCAGATGCAGCTGCCGTTCGTGCTCCAGTCGGCCGAGGTGATGAAGAACGCGGTGGCCTACCTGGAACCGCACATGGAGAAGTCCGACGACGAGGGCAAGGGCACCATCGTGCTGGCCACGGTCAAGGGCGACGTCCACGACATCGGCAAGAACCTGGTCGACATCATCCTGTCCAACAACGGCTACACCGTGGTCAACCTCGGCATCAAGCAGCCGGTGTCGGCGATCCTGGAGGCCGCGCGGGAGCACCGCGCGGACGTCATCGGGATGTCCGGGCTGCTGGTGAAGTCCACGGTGATCATGAAGGAGAACCTGGAGGAGCTGAACCAGCGCGGCATGGCCGCCGACTTCCCGGTGATCCTCGGCGGGGCCGCGCTCACCCGCGCCTACGTCGAGCAGGACCTGCACGAGGTCTACCAGGGCGAGGTCCGCTACGCCCGGGACGCCTTCGAGGGCCTGCGGCTGATGGACGCCCTGATCGGGGTCAAGCGCGGGGTGCCCGGCGCGGTGCTGCCCGAGCTCAAGCAGCGCCGCCACGCCCGGGTCGAGGTCGAGGAGCCGGAGGAGAGCACCGAGCGCTCCGACGTGGCCGTGGACAACCCGCTGCCGGTGCCGCCGTTCTGGGGCGACCGGATCGTCAAGGGCATCGGCTTCGCCGAGTACGCCTCCTGGCTGGACGAGGACGCGCTGTTCAAGGGCCAGTGGGGGCTGAAGGCGGCGCGCAGCGGCGGCCCGTCGTACGAGGAGCTGGTGGAGACCGAGGGGCGGCCCCGGCTGCGGATGTGGCTGGACCGGCTGCAGACCGAGGGTCTGCTGGAGGCCGCCGTGGTCTACGGCTACTACCCGGCGGTCTCCCAGGACAACGACCTGGTGGTGCTCGACGAGGACGGCAAGGAGCGCACCCGCTTCAGCTTCCCGCGGCAGCGCCGGGGACGCCGGCTCTGCCTGGCCGACTTCTTCCGTCCCGAGTCCTCCGGCGAGAAGGACGTGGTCGCCTTCCAGGTGGTCACCATGGGCAACCGGATCTCCGAGGCCGCCGCCGAGCTGTTCGCCTCCGACTCCTACCGGGACTACCTGGAGCTGCACGGCCTGTCGGTGCAGCTGGCCGAGGCGCTGGCCGAGTACTGGCACGCCCGGGTCCGGGCCGAGCTGGGCTTCTCCAGCGAGGACCCGAAGGAGATGAAGGAGATGTTCGCGCTGAAGTACCGGGGCGCGCGCTTCTCGCTGGGCTACGGCGCCTGCCCGGAGCTGGAGGACCGCGCCAAGATCGCCGAGCTGCTACAGCCGGAGCGGATCGGCGTCCACCTGTCCGAGGAGTTCCAGCTCCACCCGGAGCAGTCCACCGACGCCATCGTGATCCATCACCCCGAGGCCAAGTACTTCAACGCGAGGTGAACACCGCGCGCGCGGCGCGGTCGCGGCGGCCGGGCGGCCTATCGTGGTCATTCCCCGACCAGGAAGGCCGCCCGTGACCACATACGCTTCCGCCGTGCCGCTCGACCGGGAGTCCACCGGGCTGCAGGCCGTGCTGCTGGACATGGACGGCACCCTGGTTGACACCGAGGACCTGTGGTGGGAGGCCGAGCTGTCGCTGCTCGCCGAGCTCGGCCACCGGCTGGACCACGCCGACCGGGAGGCCGTCGTCGGCGGTCCGATGAGCCGGGTGGTGGACCACCTGCTCGCGGTCAGCGGGCTCGCGCTGACCGCCGAGCGGCTCGGCACCATGATCAACGACCGCTTCGCGGAGCGGATCGCCCACGGCGTGCCGCTGCGGCCCGGCGCGGCCGAGCTGCTGGCCGAACTCGCGGCCGAGGGGATCCCGGCCGCCCTGGTCTCGGCCTCGCACCGGCGGATCATCGACCTGGTGCTGGAGACCCTGGGCAGCCACCACTTCGCCTTCACCGTGGCCGGGGACGAGGTGGAGCGCACCAAGCCGCACCCCGACCCGTACCTGCTGGCGGCGGCCCGGCTGGGCGCGGAGCCCGGCCGCTGCGTGGTGATCGAGGACGCCCCGACCGGCGTCCGCTCGGGCGAGGCGGCGGGCTGCCGGGTGCTCGCGGTGCCCTCGGTCGCGGCCATCGAACCGGCTCCGGGACGCACCGTGCGGGCGTCGCTGGAGGGGGTCAGCGTGGCGCTGCTGCGGGGGCTCGTGCCCTGATCTGACGGGCCGTCAAGGTAACTACCTGCTAACGCCAAATCGGTCATCTGGGGCCGTTGGGTGGCAATTCGCCCTGCCCTGGACCCACCCTGGGTCAACCGCTCTCGGGGTTCATGGCAACGTATGGGACGCTACACGCGATCGGAACACTTGCGCGCAACAGGCGTCACCCCAGTGCGTGGTGGCGCATGCTGCCCGGCCCCCTCAGGCCGCGCCGCCGCGCCCGGTGCCTACCCCGCCCGGAGCCGTGGTGCGGTCGTACGACCCCGGTACGGCGTCCACAGCGCCGGCCTGGAAAGTAAGGAAGTCATGTCAGCAGCCAAACGGCTGGCGACGCTCGGCTGCGTCGGCCTGCTCGCCACCACCTCTGCCTGCGCGTCCTCCGGCTCCTCGTCGAGCGGCGTGAGCGGTGAGTCGAAGACCAGCATCACCATGGGCACCATCGAGGCGTACTCCTCGCTCGACCCGGCCGGGGCCTACGACAACGGCTCCTGGATGCTGTTCTACAACATCTACCAGCGGCTGCTGAGCTACGCGCCCGGCGCCACCATCCCCACCCCGGACGCCGCCAGCAGCTGCGCCTTCGTCGGCTCCGCCGACACCACCTACACCTGCACCCTGCGCCCCGGCCTGACCTTCTCCAACGGCGACCCGCTGAACGCCGCCGCGGTGAAGTTCTCGCTCGACCGGGTGGTCGAGATAGGCAAGCTGAAGCGGGACAACGGCTCCGGCGTCAGCATCCTGCTGAGCACCCTGCAGTCGGTCTCCACCAGCGGCGACCTCGGGGTCACCTTCCACCTGAACACCCCGGACGCGACCTTCCCCGACCGCCTGGCCTCCGGCGTCGGGTCGATCGTCGACCCCAGGACCTTCTCCGGCACCTCGCTGCTCACCGGCAACGACCCGGTGGCCTCCGGCGTCTACAAGGTCGACTCGGTGCAGCTCGGCAGCCCGGTCGACGGCAAGGCCAACCCGCAGTCGGTCAGCATGTCGCTGAACCCGAACTACAAGGGCCAGGCGATCAGCTCCACCAGCAAGGCGATGAACTCCAGCGTCACCATGAAGTACTACGCCGACTCCGGCAGCGTGATGAAGGCGCTGAGCAACGGCGACATCGACCTCAACGCCAGCAGTGACCTGGCCGCCGCCGACCTGGTCCGGCTACAGGCCCAGCAGGTGCTCGGCAAGGGGCTGCAGGTCGACACCGGCGCCGGGACCGAGACCCGGATGATCATCCTGAACGTCAAGAACGGCCCGTTCACCGACCCGGCGGCGCGCCGGGCCGTGGCCGAGCTGGTCGACCGGGACGCCATCGCCGACAACGTCTACCAGCGCACCGTCGTCCCGCTGTACTCGCTGATCCCGCAGGGCATCGGCGACGCGACCACGCCGTTCGAGGACCTCTACCAGACCGGTCCGAGCTCCTCGACCGCAGCCGAGGTCAAGAGCCAGCTGAACCGGGCCGGGGTGAAGCTGCCGATCAGCTTCCCTTACTACTACGCCCGGTCCACGCCGGGCAGCGACGCCGAGGCGGCGCTGATCAAGCAGCAGCTTGAGGTCGACGGGATCTTCCAGGTCTCCCTCAAGCCGGTGCCCACCCTGAACGACCTGATCACCCAGTGGAGCACCGGGAAGATCGAGGCCTCGGTGTCCGGCTGGTCCGCGGACTACCCGGACCCGGACGACTACGTCTCCCCGTTCCTGGGCTCGCCCGGCACCTTCGGCAGCTACTACACCGACTCCGAGATCAGCAACACGCTGACGCCGGAGACGCTGAAGCTGGACGACCGGGGCAGCGCCCTGGCCCAGAGCACCTTCGCCAAGATCCAGACGGACCTGGCCAAGGACGCCGCGTACATCCCGCTGTGGCAGGACAAGCAGTTCATCGTCACCCAGGGCAACATCACCGGGGTCCCGCTGACCCTGGACACCGCCGAGATCATGCGCTTCTGGATGGTCGGCAAGAGCTGAGGGCCGAAAGGCCGGGAGCCAGGAGCCGACCGCGCGACCGGAGCGGCCCGGGCGCGGGACCACACCGCTGGTCCCGCGCCCGGGCCGCTCCCCGCCGCGGGGCCCGCGGCCCCGGCCGCCGGCCTCAGCTCGCGCCGGGGCGCACCAGGCCGCTCTCGTAGGCGAACACCGCCGCCTGCACCCGGTCCCGCAGCCCCAGCTTGGTCAGCACATGGCCGACATGGGTCTTCACCGTGGTCTCGCTGACGAAGAGCTCACCGGCGACCTCGGAGTTGGACATCCCCCGGGCCACCAGCTTCAGCACCTCCACCTCGCGCTCGGTCAGCGTCGCCAGCGCCGCCGGCGGGGCCTCGTCGCCCGAGGGCAGCCGCCCCGCGTACATGTCCAGCAGCCGCCGGGTGACGCTCGGCGCCAGCATCGCCGCGCCGTCGGCGACCACCCGGATCGCCTGCACCAGCTCCTCGGCCGGGACGTCCTTCAGCAGGAAGCCGCTGGCCCCCGCGCGCAGCGCCTCCACCACGTACTCGTCCAGGTCGAAGGTGGTCAGCACGAGCACCTTCGCCGGGCCGTCGCGGCCCGGCCCGGCGATCCGGCGGGTGGCCTCCACACCGTCCATCCGGGGCATCCGGATGTCCATCAGCACGACGTCCGGCTGGAGCACCCGGACCTGGTCCAGGGCCTGCTGGCCGTCCCCGGCCTCACCGACCACGGCGATGTCCGCCTCGGCCTCCAGGATCATCCGGAAGCCGGTACGCAACAGCGGCTGGTCATCGACCAGCAGCACTCGGATCGCCACAACTCGCTCCACTCATCGGTCCCCCGCACCAGAGGCGGTCGGTACCTCCAAAGGGTACGGCGGGGGAGTGCCGCCGTAAGCCGGGCACAGGGCCTGGTGCGCGCACCAGTCGCAGAGCCGGTTCGGCGTGGCCGGCCAGTCGCCGGTCTCCAGCGCCCGCTGGATCGCCGCCCACAGCGCCAGCAGCTTGCGCTCCACCGCCCGCAGGTCCGCCAGATCCGGGTCGTAGCTGACCACCGCGCCCCCGCCGCCCAGGTAGACCAGCTGCAACCGGCGCGGCACCACCCCGCGCAGCCGCCACAGCACCAGCGCGTAGAACTTCATCTGGAACATGGCCTTGCCCTCGTAGTCGCGCGAGGGCGCCTTGCCGGTCTTGTAGTCCACGATCCGGACCTCGCCGGTGGGGGCCACGTCCACCCGGTCGACGTAGCCGCGCAGCCGCAGCCCGGAGTCCAGCTCGGTCTCCACGTACAGCTCCCGCTCGGCGGGCTCCAGCCGGTTCGGGTCCTCCAGCCGGAACCAGCCGTCCAGCAGCTGCTCCGCCTCGGCCAGCCAGCGGGCGAGCTCCGCGCCGTCGGCGTCCTGCGGGAAGAGCCCGGCCAGCTCCGGCCGCTTCCCCAGCAGCCGCGCCCACTCCGGGCGCAGCAGCGCCCGCGCCGCCTCCGGGGTGCGCTGCCCGGCCGGGGCGTCGAACAGCCGCTCCAGCACGGCGTGCACCACGGTGCCCCTGGTCGCGGCGGCACTCGGCGGTTCGGGCAGCTTGTCGATCACCCGCAGCCGGTACAGCAGCGGGCAGGTCATGAAGTCCCCCGCCCGCGAGGGCGAGAGCGCGACCGGCGCGGCGGCGGGCCGCGCGGCGGGCGCGGGCGGAGTGTCGACGGGCGGGGCGTCGACCGGCAGGGTGTCGGCGGCGGACTGGTGCATGCGGTGAGCCTATGGCCCGGCACTGACAGCCAGGTACCGAACGGCCCGCCGGTACACCCCCGCCGGGTTGGGTAGGTATCAGGTGCACGGCCGGGCCCGGCGGCAGCGCGGCGTGGTGATCGCGTAGCTTTGGGCCCGGGGGCGCGCACCCGCACGCCGACCCGACGGTACGGAGGGGGCCGCAATGAGCGACACCGAGGACGACCGCCCCTCAGGCGCCCTGCTGATGGGGCGCCCCTTCGGCGTGCCGGTCTACGTCACTCCCACCTGGTTCCTGATCACCGGACTGATCACCTGGATCTTCGGCGGCCAGATCGACACGGTGCTGCCCGGCCTCGGCGCCGCCCGCTACCTGGTCGCGCTCTTCTTCGCGCTGGCCTTCTACGGCTCGGTGCTGGTGCACGAACTCGCCCACACGGTGGTGGCGCTGCGCTACCGGCTCCCGGTCAAGCGGATCCAGCTGCAGTTCTTCGGCGGCGTCTCGGAGATCGAGAAGGAGGCCCAGAGCGCCGGGCGCGAGTTCTGGCTGGCCTTCTCCGGACCGCTGCTGTCGCTGGTCCTCGGCGTGCTCTTCCTCGGCGGTATGCAACTGGTCGAGGCGGGCACCGTGCCCGGGGTGCTGCTGGCCGCGCTGATGCTCAGCAACGTCGTGGTGGCCGCCTTCAACCTGCTGCCCGGACTCCCGCTGGACGGCGGCCGGATGCTCCGCGCCGTGGTCTGGAAGGTCACCGGCAACCCGATGACCGGCACCGTCACCGCCGCCTGGGCCGGACGGCTGCTGGCCCTGTGCGTGCTGATCGGCATGCCCACCCTGGCCGCCTACCAGGCCCCCGCCGCCGGAACCACCACCATGCTGGTGGACGCGGTGCTCGGCGCGGTGCTCGCCGCCATCATCTGGAACGGCGCGACCGGCAGCGTCCGGGTCGCCCGGCTGCGCGAGCGGCTGCCGGAACTGGGCGCCCGCACCCTGGCCAGGCCCGCCGTCAGCGTGGCCTACGACACCCCGCTGGCCGAGGCGCTGCGCCGGGTCGAGGCGGCGGGCGCGCGCGGACTGGTGATCGCCGACGGCCAGGGCGAGCCGGTGGCCCTGGTCCGCGAGCAGGCCGTGCGGGCCATCCCGGAGCACCGGCGGCCGTGGACCGCCGTCGGCGCGGTCGCCCGCGAACTGGAGCCGGGCCTGCGGATCCGGGCCGACCTGGTCGGCGAGGACCTGCTGGACACGCTGCGGGCCAACCCCGCCAGCGAGTACCTGGTGGTGGAACCCGACGGCAGCCCGCTCGGCGTGCTCGCGGCCCAGGACGTCGAGCTGGCCTTCGCCCGGGCCATGGCCGGACAGGCGCCGATCCCGCCGGTCCCCACCGGCTCCGCCGCCTGACCGCCGCCTGACCGCCGCCACCGGACGCCCGACCCGGCCCACGGGGTCGAACCGGCGACGGAGGGCGGCAGAGGGCGCCCCGCCGGGGCACTAGACTGTGATCCATGTCAGAACCGACCGGCGCTGCCCGCCGCCGTGGGCCCTTCCAGGTCGGAGACCAGGTCCAGCTCACCGACCCCAAGGGTCGCCACCACACCATCACGCTCGAACCCGGCAAGGCGTTCCACACCCACAAGGGCGCCTTCTCGCACGACGAGCTGATCGGAGCCCCCGAGGGCTCCGTGGTGCGCACCACCGGGAACATCCAGTACCTCGCGCTGCGCCCCCTGCTCTCCGACTACGTCCTCTCCATGCCGCGCGGTGCCGCCGTGGTCTACCCCAAGGACGCGGGGCAGATCGTCACCATGGCCGACATCTTCCCCGGCGCCCGCGTGGTCGAGGCCGGGGTCGGCTCCGGAGCGCTCAGCTGCTCGCTGCTGCGCGCGGTCGGCGACCACGGCTCGCTCTCGTCGTACGAGCGCCGCGAGGACTTCGCCGAGATCGCCCGCAACAACGTGGAGCGCTACTTCGGCGGCCCGCACCCGGCCTGGCGGCTCACCCTCGGCGACCTCCAGGACAACCTGGTCGAGACCGAGGTCGACCGGATGGTGCTGGACATGCTCGCCCCCTGGGAGTGCCTGGACGTCGCCGCCAAGGCCCTCGTCCCCGGCGGCGTGATCTGCTGCTACGTGGCCACCACCACCCAGCTCTCGCGCACCGTCGAGGCGCTGCGCGACCACGGCTGCTTCACCGAGCCGCAGGCCTGGGAGTCGATGGTGCGCAACTGGCACGTCGAAGGCCTGGCCGTGCGCCCGGACCACCGCATGATCGGCCACACCGGCTTCCTGCTCACCTCCCGTCGGCTCGCGGACGGCGTGGAACCGCCGCTGCGCCGCCGCCGCCCGGCCAAGGGCGCCTACGGGGACGTCGAGAGCCCGGTCCCGCCGCAGCCCGGCCGCTTCCTGAAACTGGCCGAGGCCGGTCGCCAGTCCGACGAGGACTGACCGCCCGCAGCCCGCACCCGGCCCCGCCCGGCACCAGCCGCGCGGGGCCGAGCCGTACCCGGGGGCACCCCGGAGCCGCGGCCGCCGCGCGGCGGCCACCCGCCGCCGCGCGGACGCCCCCGGTATGGGACGATGCTGCCCACCGAACCGGCCGCTCGTCCCGGCCGGGTCCCGATCCGGGGCCCCGCAGCACGGCACGCTCCCCGCACAGCCCGCGCGCGGCAGCCCCCTCGCACCCTGGCCGCGCCCCGCGGAGCGCCGCCCGGAAGGGGAGTGCACCCGTGGCCCAGCAGTCGCCAGGACCGGCAGCGCAGTCGCCAGGACCGGCAGCGCCGCGGCGGCCCGAACCGGCGGCCGCCCCGCCGCGGCCCCCGGCCCACACCCGGACCCTGGCCTGGCACTGGATCGGCACCGCCGCGGTACTCGCCGCCGCCGTCGGCACCGTGCTCGCGGTCGCCCCCGCCGACGCCTCCGCGCCGGCTCCGAACGGCCCGCACGCCGTCCCGGCCGCCGCCGCCCCGGATCCGGCCCGCGCGGTCTACCCGCTCGGCTGCGACGGGCTGCCGGTCAAGATCGACCAGAGCTTCGGCGCCGACCTCACCGGCGACGGCGCCGACGCCACCATCGCCGCCGCGCACTGCCTCTCGGCCACCGGCACCCCGCCGGACGGCCTGTACCTGCTGGAGCCCGGGCCCGGCGGACGCCCGCGCATCGCCGACGTGCTGATCAGCTCCACCGAGGACCTGACCGTGCGCAGCGTGGACTTCCGCGGTGACGGCACGATCACCGCGGCCGTCGACGGCTACTCCTCGTCCGACGTCCCGCGCTGCTGCCCCGACCTGCACGAGTCGCTGGTCTGGACGCCGCGGGGGCGGGGCTACCACCGCACGGTGGTGCTCACCGGCGACGAGGCCTGACCCGGCCGCCGCCGAGCTGACAACAGGTCAGCCCCGCCCTGTGATCTTGGTCACAGAGCGGGGCTGATCCGTCGGGCTACTCCGCGTCCGGCCCGAACACCTCGACCAGGTCCCGGGCCCGCCGGACGTGGATGCAGTCGCCGGGGCATTCCTTGGCCGAATCCACCACGTCCTGAAGCACCGTCAAAGGCACCGGCACCACCGCCCCCGGTGCCTGCCGCAGCTCCTCGTCCTCGCCCTTCACGTAGGCGAGGCCGTCGATGTCCAACTCGAACACCTCCGGCGCGTACTGCACGCAGATGCCGTCACCGGTGCACAGGTCCTGGTCGATCCATACCTCAAGGGGCTCGCCCGCACTGCCGTCCACGCTGGCCATCCGCCCGCCGTTCTGGGTCACCGGGCCGGGGAAGCGGCCCGCCGTTCCGGCCATCGGTACACGGATTGAACAGTGCCGGGTCAACCCGATGGCCGCTGACGGGTCCGACTCTAACAAGTGGTCGCTTTCGAGCGTCTTCGAGTGGGTATCCCAGTGACGAGGGGACGTGCGCAAGGGTGAAGATCGGACACACCCCCTTCCGACTTATCGATCTAGGGGTTTCAACGCGGCCAGGCACAGGTAGGGTCTGAAAGCGTTCAGCTCCCCCGGAGGAGGTGAGGACCGTGGCAGCCCACGATGACGATTACACCCGAGGCGGCAGGCCCGCACGGGGTTCTGAGGAAGCCCTCAGCCAGGTTTCCTTTCTTGAGCAGGAGATCGCTGTCCTGCGCCGCAAACTCGCAGACTCGCCGCGCCACACGAGGATCCTCGAAGAGCGCATCGCCGAGCTGCAGGCCAACCTGTCCGGAGTCACCGCCCAGAACGAGCGGCTCGCCTCCACCCTGAGGGAGGCCCGCGACCAGATCGTGGCCCTCAAGGAGGAGGTGGACCGGCTCGCCCAACCGCCGGCCGGCTTCGGCACCTTCCTGTCCGCCAACGAGGACGGCACCGCCGACATCTTCACCGGCGGCCGCAAGCTGCGGGTGAACGTCAGCCCCAGCGTCCCGCTGGACGACCTCCAGCGCGGCCAGGAGGTGATGCTCAACGAGGCCCTGAACATCGTCGACGCGATGGAGTTCGAGAGCATCGGCGACATCGTCACCCTCAAGGAAGTCCTTGAGGACGGCGAGCGCGCCCTGGTCACCGGGCACACGGACGAGGAGCGGGTGGTCCGGCTCGCCGAACCGCTCCGCGACCTCACCCTGCGCTCCGGCGACGCCCTGCTGCTGGAACCCCGTTCGGGCTACGTCTACGAGGTGGTCCCGAAGAGCGAGGTCGAGGAGCTGGTCCTCGAAGAGGTCCCGGACATCGACTACGACCGCATCGGCGGCCTCGGCCAGCAGATCGAGCAGATCCGCGACGCGGTGGAGCTGCCGTACCTGCACGCCGAGCTGTTCAAGGAGTACGAGCTGCGCCCGCCCAAGGGCGTCCTGCTCTACGGCCCGCCCGGCTGCGGAAAGACCCTGATCGCCAAGGCGGTCGCGAACTCGCTGGCCAAGAAGGTGGCGGAGGTCACCGGGCAGCCCCAGGGGAAGAGCTACTTCCTCAACATCAAGGGCCCGGAGCTGCTCAACAAGTACGTCGGCGAGACCGAGCGGCAGATCCGCCTGGTCTTCCAGCGGGCCCGGGAGAAGGCCAGCGAGGGCACGCCGGTCATCGTCTTCTTCGACGAGATGGAGTCGCTGTTCCGCACCCGCGGTTCCGGCGTCAGCTCGGACGTGGAGAACACCATCGTCCCGCAGCTGCTCGCCGAGATCGACGGCGTGGAGGGACTGGAGAACGTCATCGTCATCGGGGCATCCAACCGCGAGGACATGATCGACCCGGCGATCCTGCGCCCGGGACGGCTCGACGTCAAGATCAAGATCGAGCGCCCGGACGCCGAGGCGGCCAAGGACATCTTCTCCAAGTACCTCAAGAGCTCGCTGCCGCTGCACCCGGACGACGTCAAGGAGCACGGCTCGTCGGTGGAGGGCACCGTCGACGCCATGATCCAGGCCGTGGTGGAGCGGATGTACACCGAGACCGAGGAGAACCGCTTCCTGGAGGTCACCTACGCCAACGGTGACAAGGAGGTCCTGTACTTCAAGGACTTCAACTCCGGAGCGATGATCCAGAACATCGTGGACCGGGCGAAGAAGATGGCCATCAAGGACTTCCTCGACCACGGCCAGCGCGGACTGCGGGTGACCCACCTGCTCGCCGCGTGTGTGGACGAGTTCAAGGAGAACGAGGACCTGCCCAACACCACCAACCCGGACGACTGGGCCCGCATCTCCGGCAAGAAGGGCGAGCGGATCGTGTTCATCCGCACGCTGGTCACCGGGAAGCAGGGCGCCGAGTCCGGCCGCTCCATCGACACTGTCGCCAACACGGGGCAGTACCTGTAGGTCTCCGTACCTGCAGGTCGCCGCGCCGCCGCCGTCCGGCTACGGGTGCTTGCCCGTAGTCGGACGGTTCGCGTCCGGACCCAGGCCGTCGTCCTGTGTCCCGAGGAACGTGCCCGAGGAACGTGCCCGAAGAAAACGTCCTGAAGAAACGCCCCGAAGAAATCTCCCGGGCAGCGATCTCCCGGTTGTCAGTGCGCAGTTCTAGGCTCGGGTTACCGCACCGGGCCGACCGTCGACGGACGGCTCGTCAGCGGCAGCTTTGAAGGAGGGCCGCATGTCTGTACGGCGCGTGATGGGAATCGAGACGGAGTACGGGATCTCCGTCCCGGGGCATCCCAACGCCAATGCCATGCTCACCTCGTCGCAGGTGGTCAACGCCTACGCGGCGGCGATGCACCGGGCGCGGAGGGCCCGCTGGGACTTCGAGGAGGAGAACCCGCTGCGCGACGCGCGGGGCTTCGACCTGGCCAGGGACACGGCGGACGCAAGCCAGCTGACGGACGAGGACATCGGCCTGGCGAACATCATCCTCACCAACGGCGCCCGGTTCTACGTGGACCACGCCCACCCGGAGTACAGCTCGCCGGAGATCACCAACCCCCGCGACGCGGTGCTCTGGGACAAGGCGGGCGAGCGGATCATGGAGGAGGCGGCCATCCGCGCCCTGCAGCTGCCGGGCGCGCAGCCGATCCACCTGTACAAGAACAACACCGACAACAAGGGCGCCTCCTACGGCACCCACGAGAACTACCTGATGAAGCGGGCGACCCCGTTCGCCGAGATCGTCCGCCACCTCACCCCGTTCTTCGTCTCCCGGCAGGTCGTCACCGGGGCGGGCCGGGTCGGCCTGCACCAGGACGGCTCGGCCCACGGCTTCCAGATCAGCCAGCGCGCGGACTACTTCGAGGTCGAGGTCGGCCTGGAGACCACGCTCAAGCGCCCGATCATCAACACCCGCGACGAACCGCACGCCGACGCCGAGAAGTACCGCAGGCTGCACGTCATCATCGGGGACGCCAACCTGTCCGAGATCTCGACCTATCTGAAGCTGGGCACCACCGCGCTGGTGCTGTCGATGATCGAGGACGGCTTCATCGGCGTCGACCTCGCGGTCGACCAGCCGGTCCGCACCCTGCACCGGGTCTCCCACGACCCGGACCTCGGCTACCTGATGACGCTGCGCAGCGGGCGGAAGCTGACGGCGGTCCAGCTCCAGCTGGAGTACTTCGAGCTGGCCCGCAAGTACGTCGAGGACCGCTTCGGCGCGGACGCCGACGAGCAGACCAAGGACGTCCTGGACCGCTGGGAGGACGTCCTCGGGCGGCTGGAGCGCGACCCGATGAGCCTGTCCCGGCAGCTCGACTGGATCGCCAAGCGCGAGCTGCTGGAGGGCTACCGCAACCGGGACGGCCTGGACTGGGACAGCCCCCGGCTGCAACTGGTCGACCTGCAGTACGCCGACGTACGGGCCGAGAAGGGCCTCTACAACCGGTTGGTGGAGCGCGGGCGGATGGAGCGCCTCCTGGACGAGGCGGACGTGCTGCGGGCGGCCCACAAGCCGCCCGAGGACACCCGGGCGTACTTCCGGGGCCGCTGTCTGGAGCAGTACGCCGACCACGTCGCCGCGGCCTCCTGGGACTCGGTGATCTTCGACCTGCCCGGGCGGGACTCGCTCCAGCGGGTGCCCACGCTGGAGCCGCTGCGGGGGACCAGGAAGCACGTCAAGGCGCTGCTGGACCGCTGCCGCACGGCCGAGGACCTGGTCCGGGTGCTCTCCGGCGGCTGAACATCTGTCCGCTTCCGGCGTAACCGCAGGGTGACAACAGCTCACGATGGGTGAATGCGGCCCGGCTGGGCATCATCCGAACAGCATCGGACGTTGAATCGTTGCGGTAAAACACGAGGCGGTTGTCACACCTCGTGTATAGGGTCTGACCAGGAGTACCGGTCTACACCGGGACAACCGAGCGCAGCGATGCGCCGTCAACCGAGCGGGGTGAGGGACATGGCGACCAAGGACACCGGCGGCGGCCAGCAGCGGGCGAACCGCTCCTCCGAGGAGGTCGAGGAGACCGAGGTCGAGGCGAACGAGGCCTCCGACCTCAAGGAGCGCAAGGCGAAGCTCGACGACGACGTGGACGCGGTACTCGACGACATCGACGAGATCCTGGAGTCGGACGCCGAGTCGTTCGTGCGCTCGTACGTGCAAAAGGGCGGCGAGTGACGCCTGGTTCCCGCGCCGGAACATGTGGATCACGACCACAAAACGGGTAGGGTCCGAGCCATCCTCTGCTTCAACTGCAAGGGCGGACTGGGGCAGTTCAAGGACCGGCCCGAGCTGCTCCGGCGTGGGGCCGACCATCTGGAAGGGAACGTGTGGAAGCCAACACTCGTGGCACCGGGCGTCTACCGGCTGCCTTCTTGACGCCGGGTTCGTCGTCCTTCGTCGAATTCCTGGCCGAGCACCAGCCGGAGCTGCTCCCCGGCCGCCGCACCCTGCCTGCCGGGATGCAGCCGTTGGAGTCCCCGCACGGCACCACCATCGTCTCCGTCACCTTCGACGGCGGGGTGATCCTCGCCGGTGACCGGCGCGCCACCATGGGCAACCTGATCGCGCAGCGCGACATCGAGAAGGTCTTCCCGGCCGACGAGTACTCGGCGGTCGGCATCGCCGGCACCGCCGGGCTCGCGGTCGAGATGGTGCGCCTGTTCCAGCTGGAACTGGAGCACTACGAGAAGATCGAGGGCACCCAGCTCTCGTTCGAGGGCAAGGCCAACCGGCTCACCACCATGATCCGCGGCAACCTGGGCATGGCGATGCAGGGCCTGGCCGTGGTCCCGCTGTTCGCGGGCTACGACCTCGACCTCGGCCGGGGCCGGATCTTCAGCTACGACGTCACCGGCGGCCGTTCCGAGGAGCTCGGCTTCGCGGCCACCGGCTCGGGCTCGCTGTTCGCCAAGGGCTCGCTGAAGAAGCTCTACCGGGCGGACCTGACCGCCGAGGAGGCCGCCACCGCCGTCGTCCAGGCGCTCTACGACGCCGCCGACGACGACTCGGCGACCGGCGGCCCGGACCTCACCCGGGGCATCTTCCCGATCGTCGGGGTCATCACCGAGGACGGCTTCCGCCGCCTCCCGGACGACGAGGTCGGGGCGCTGGCCCGGAGCATCCTGGAGCGTCGGCTGGAGTTCCCCAACGGCCCGCAGGCCGGTCTGCTCTAGCGGTCCGGCCGGGGCTCCGGGCCGTTCGGCCGATCCCCGTCCGACTACTCTCCGATCCAACCGATCGACTGTCCAACCGATCGACTATCCAACCGATTGACCAGAAGGGGCGACCGCCGGTGTCGACGCCGTTCTACGTCTCACCCCAGCAGGCCATGGCCGACCGCGCGGAGTACGCCCGCAAGGGCATCGCGCGCGGTCGCAGCGTGGTCGTGCTCACCTACACCGACGGCATCGTCTTCGTGGCCGAGAACACCTCGCGGGCGCTGCACAAGGTCTCCGAGATCTACGACCGCATCGCCTTCGCCGCGGTGGGCCGCTACAACGAGTTCGAGAACCTCAGGATCGGCGGCGTGCGCTACGCCGACCTGCGGGGCTACTCCTACGACCGGGCCGACGTGAACGCCCGGGGCCTGACCAACGTCTACGCCCAGACCCTGGGCACGATCTTCTCCTCGGCGGGCGAGAAGCCCTACGAGGTCGAGCTGATCGTGGCCGAGGTGGGCAAGTCCGCGGACGACGACCAGATCTACCGGCTCACCCACGACGGCTCGGTCGCGGACGAGCGCGGCACGGTCGCCGTCGGTGGCAACTCCGAGTCCATCGGGCACTACCTGACGCAGCACCACGTGGCCGGGCTGAGCCTTCCCGAGGCCCTCAAGCTGGCCGTGGACGCCCTCGCCCGGGACCCGAACGGCGGCAGTCCGCGCACGCTCACCCAGGACCAGCTGGAGGTCGCGGTACTCGACCGCAGCCGCTGGCAGCAACGCAAGTTCAAGCGCATCGTCGGCGCCCAGCTGGGCCGACTGCTGGCCGGCGACGAAACTGCCACCGGTGATGTGGAGGACGACGAGCCGCAGGCCTCTGACCAGGACTGACACGGCCGTCGAGGAATTGCCGTGGGGGCGTGCTTCGGCACGCCCCCACGGCTTTTCGCGGTCAATGGGGATTCCTCCGCGAATGATCGGAAACCTCGCGTCGAACCGGTTTCAGAAAGCGGCCAGAAGCGTAAAGTCCAATCATGGACCGCCGAATCTTCGGGCTGGAGAACGAGTACGGCGTCACCTGTACGTTCCGGGGGCAGCGGCGACTCTCCCCGGACGAGGTGGCCAGGTACCTCTTCCGCCGTGTCGTGTCATGGGGCCGAAGCAGCAACGTCTTTCTGCGCAACGGGGCCCGTCTCTATCTCGACGTGGGTTCGCACCCGGAGTACGCCACTCCGGAGTGCGACGACGTCACCGAACTCGTCACCCACGACAAGGCCGGGGAGCGCATCCTCGAAGGCCTCCTGGTGGACGCCGAAAGGCGGCTGCACGAGGAGGGCATCGCCGGTGACGTCTACCTGTTCAAGAACAACACCGACTCCGCCGGAAACTCCTACGGCTGCCATGAGAACTATCTGGTGGCCCGGCACGGGGAGTTCTCCCGGCTGGCCGACATCCTGATCCCGTTCCTGGTCACCCGGCAGCTGATCTGCGGGGCGGGCAAGGTGCTGCAGACCCCGCGCGGCGCGGTGTTCTGCGTGAGCCAGCGCGCGGAGCACATCTGGGAGGGCGTCAGCTCGGCGACCACCCGCTCCCGCCCGATCATCAACACCCGGGACGAGCCGCACGCCGACGCCGAGCGCTACCGGCGGCTGCACGTCATCGTCGGCGACTCCAACATGTCCGAGACCACCATGCTGCTCAAGGTCGGCGCGACCGACCTGGTGCTGCGCATGATCGAGGCCGGAGTGGTGCTGCGCGACCTGACCCTGGAGAACCCGATCCGGGCGATCCGCGAGGTCAGCCACGACCTCACCGGCTCCCGCCAGGTACGGCTGGCCAACGGCCGCGAGGCCAGCGCGCTGGAGATCCAGGAGGAGTACTTCACCAAGGCCGCCGAGTTCGTCGACGCCAGGGGCCTGCGCAACGGCACCATCGCCAAGGTGCTCGACCTGTGGGGCCGCACCCTGGAGGCGATCCGGGAGCAGGACTTCTCCCGGGTCGACCGGGAGATCGACTGGGTGATGAAGTACCAGCTGATCGACCGTTACCGGGCCAAGCACGGCATGAGCATGTCGCACCCCAGGGTGGCCCAGATCGACCTCGCCTACCACGACATCCACCGCCGCCGGGGGCTGTTCTACCTGCTGCAGAGCCGGGGCCAGGCGGAGCGGGTGACCACCGACCTGAAGATCTTCGAGGCCAAGTCGGTGCCGCCGCAGACCACCCGGGCCCGACTGCGCGGCGACTTCATCCGTCGGGCGCAGGAGCAGCGCCGCGACTTCACCGTGGACTGGGTGCACCTCAAGCTGAACGACCAGGCGCAGCGCACGGTGCTGTGCAAGGACCCGTTCCGTTCGGTGGACGAACGCGTGGAGAAGCTGATCGCTGGCATGTAGCCGTCGAGCTGCCCGGGCAGATTTCCCTACCGGAGTTCGGGATATTTGTCCATCTCTCGACCCCTGTGTCCTGATTGTGACGGCACGGGGGTCGAGTTATGTGTTGGGTAAAGGGGTCAACGTCGTAGAGTGGCGCGGACCGACCCAAGGTTCCCTCCCACCTCTCTAAGGACGACCGTGCGCCGAACCACCGCCGCTGCCGCGCTGCTCCTCGTGCCCACGTTGTTGCTGACCGGGTGCGGTAGCAGCACCAAGGCCAGCTCTTCGGACGCGACCTCGGTCGCACCCGTGGCCTGCGCCGCCACGCCTTCCAGCACGCCGACCGCCACGTCGGTGGTGTCCGGCACCGTGGACTCCGCCGACCCGATGCCGGTCGTCAGCGGTGCCTACGGTAAGAGCGCCACCATCACCACCTCGGGCAAGCCGACCGACAAGCTGGTGGTGAACACGCTGACCCAGGGCACCGGCGCGGTGGTGGGCAGCGGTGACACCGCGGTCGCCAACGTCGTGGTGAAGGACTGGACCACCGGCAAGACCGTGAGCGACTCCTACGCCAGCAAGGCTCCGCTGGTCGCCGGGCTCAGCGGGATGATCCCGGGGCTGAAGGCCGGGATCCAGGGCCGCACCATCGGCAGCCGGGTCCTGGTGGTCGCCCCGCCCGCGGACGCGGCCACGCAGCTGGCGGCCAACGAGGCGCAGCAGGCGCAGCAGGGCGGCACCAGCATGGGGGTGGGCGCCAAGGACACCCTGGCCTTGGTGATCGACATCACCGGCGCGGTGCCGACCAACGGCACCGCCTCGGGCACCGCGGCCAAGTCGATTCCGGCCAGCCTGCCGGTGGTCAACGCCTGCGACAAGAAGGCCGCGACGATCACCATCCCCAAGGGCGCGACGGCCCCGACCGCGCTGCAGTCGGCGGTGCTGATCAAGGGCAACGGCCCGAAGGTCACCAGCGGCCAGACGATCATCACCCAGTACACCGGCGTGACCTGGGCCGACGGCAAGGTCTTCGACTCCTCCTGGAACGACAACGGCGCGGTCTCGTTCCCGATCGGCGTGGGCCAGGTCATCAAGGGCTGGGACCAGTCGCTGGTCGGCCAGACCGTGGGCAGCCGGATCGAGGTGGTCATCCCGCCGTCGCTGGGCTACGGCAGCACCGCCCAGAGCAGCATCCCGGCGAACTCGACGCTGGTGTTCGTCGTGGACATCCTGGGTGCCGCGTAACGCGTAACGTATGGTCGGACGGCCGCTGACCGGTGGCCGCACTGACGAGGAGATCAAGATCTTGAGCATCGAGAAGCCGGAGATCGACTTCCCGGGCGGCGAGCCGCCGGTGGAGCTGCAGATCCGTGACATCTGGGTGGGCGACGGCGAGGAGGCCAAGTCCGGCCAGAACGTCAGCGTGCACTACGTGGGTGTCGCCTTCAGCACCGGTGAGGAGTTCGACGCGAGCTGGAACCGCGGCTCGGCGTTCACCTTCCCGCTCGGTGCCGGCCACGTCATCGGCGGCTGGGACCAGGGCGTCGTCGGGATGAAGGTCGGGGGCCGGCGCGAGCTGATCATCCCGCCGCACCTCGGCTACGGCGACCGCGGCGCCGGTCGCGCGATCAAGCCGGGCGAGACGCTGATCTTCGTGGTGGACCTGCTCGCGGTCTGATCGCCGAGCCGCCAACGGCCCCGTCCTACCACGGAAGTGGCAGGGCGGGGCCGCGCTTTGGCGACACGCCGCCGGACCGGTACGGTCGGGTGCGCCGGGCACACGGAGTGTTCGCGTGCAGGGAGGGGTGAGCGGTGCCCATCGCCAAGTCCGAGCGGTTGATGAACCTCGCGCTGTGCCTGATGAACACCAGGCGTCCGCTGAGCAAGCGGGAGCTGCGGGACTCCATCGAGGCCTACCAGGAGGCCGCCGAGAGCGGCACCGAGGACTCCTTCAACCGCATGTTCGAACGGGACAAGGACGACCTGCGCGAGCTCGGCCTGGTGATCGACGTCGAGGAGAACCCGCTGGACGGCGAGTCCGGCTACCTGGCCCGGCGCGACCGCAACCGGCTGCCGGAGATCTCGCTGGACGCCGAGGAGGCCGCCGCGCTGAGCCTGGCGGCCGGGGTCTGGCGGCAGGCCCGGCTGGCGGGCGCGGCCAGCGGCGCGCTGCACAAGCTGCGCGCGGCCGGGGTACTGGTGGAGGGCACGGCGGAGGCGCCGACGGCGCTGGAGCCGCGGATCCCGGCCCGGGAGGCCGCGTTCGAGCCGCTGCTGGCGGCGGCCAGGGACAGGCGGCCGGTGACCTTCGGCTACCGCAAGTCCGGGGCCTCGGCGGCGGAGCCGCGCGCGGTCGAACCGTGGGCACTGGAGTGCTGGCACGGGCACTGGTACCTGGCCGGCTGGGACCGCGACCGCAAGGACGTCCGGGTGTTCCGGCTGAGCCGGATCACCGACCGGGTGAAGATCCGCGCCGGGGTGTTCACCGCCGACGTCCCGGACCATGTGGACGTGCGCCAGCACGTGGCCAGGTTCGCCGGGGAGGGCGCGACCGCGACCGCCCGGATCCGGCTGCGGCGCGGCGCGGCCTTCCCGCTGCGCACCAAGGCGCTGCGGGTGGACGCGGTGGACGCGGACTGGGACGAGCTGGAGGTCCCGTACGGGCACGGGCTCGCCGCCGACCTGTCCGAGTTCGGCACGGCGGTGCGGGTGGTCGCCCCGGCGGAGCTGCGCTCCGACGTGATCGCCCGGCTGCGCGCCGTCGCCGGGGCGGCCGGTGCCTCCGCCGCGGGGTCCGCGAACGATGGGTCCGCGAACGCCGGGTCCGCGAACGCCGGGTCCGCGACCGACGAGTCCGCCGACATCGAGGGAGCAGCGCTGTGAGCAACGCCATCGACCAGACCCGCCGGATGCTCTCGCTGGTCACCTATCTCCGCGAGCGCCCCGGCGCCCGGGTCGGCGACGTGGCCCGGGCCTTCGGGATCAGCGAGCGCGAGCTGGTGGCGGACCTGAACGTGCTGCCGATGTGCGGCACCAGCTTCCGCGGCGGCGACCTGCTGGACATCGACACCGACGGCGAGCGGATCTGGTGGCACAACCCGGACGATGTCGCCCAACCGCTGCGGCTGTCCTCGGACGAGGCCATCTCGCTGCTGGTGGCGGCCCGCGCGGTGGCCGGGCTGCCGGGGCTGCGGGAGCGCGACCGGACGGCGCTCACCCGCGCGGTCGCCAAGCTGGAGGCGGCGGCCGGGGACGCGGCCGAGGGCAGCGCCCGGGTCGGCGCCACCTTCGAGGCGGAGGGCAGCGTCTTCGCCGACGTCGACCGGGCGCTGACCGAGCGGCGGCGGCTGTGGATCCAGTACTACTCCTCCGGCCGGGGCGAGATGACCGAGCGGGAGGTCGACCCGATCCGGCTGGTCTCCGAGGGGCACACCTACCTGGAGGGCTGGTGCCGGCTCTCGGAGGACCGGCGGATGTTCCGGCTGGACCGGGTGGCCGACATCCGGGTGCTGGACGTGCCCTCCGATCCGCCGCCGCTGGAGCTGCGGGACCTGTCGGACGGGCTGGTGCGCCCGGCCGCCGACGACCCGCAGGTGGTACTGGAGGTGGGCCCGGCCGGTCGCTGGGTCACCGAGTACTACAGCCACGAGGAGTCGCTGGAACTGCCCGACGGCGGCCTGCGGATCACCCTGCGCACGCCCGACCCGGCCGGGCTGCTCCGGCTCGCGCTGCGGCTGGGCGCGGACGGCCGGATCACCGCCCCGGCGGCGCTGGCCGAGCAGGCCCGGTCCACCGCGGCGGCGGCGCTGGCCCTGTACGCGGACGACGAGCCCGCCGACACGCCGGACGACACCGGGTGGCGGTACGGCGGCGAGCGGGCGGGGGACGGGGCGTGACCGAGGTCCCGATCCGTTTCCGGGCGTCCTGCACCGAGTGCCGGGCCACCACGGAGCTGGATGTGGAGGCGTTCCGACTGACCGTCGGCCGCAGCCGGGAGCGCACCTTCTACACCTTCACCTGTCCGGGCTGCGGCAGCAACGTCCGGCGGATGGCGGGGGAGCGCATCGTCGAGGCGCTGACCGGCGCGGGGGTGCGCACCATGCGGCTGCATCTAGGCGAGCAGCCCCCGGCCGTGCCGTAGGCTGGCGACCATGCCTTGGGTGATCGTCTGCGTTGTCGGCCTGTCCGCGGTCGGACTGCTGGTCCTCGGTCTGCTCGCGGTCCGGGTGTACGCCGAGGTGGGGCGGCTGGCCCGGGAACTCGACGCCGCGGGGCGCCGGGTGGGCCACGCGGCGGGCGCGGTGGAACGCGCCGCCGAGGCGGTCGCGCGTCGGGCGGGGGAGCTTGCCTTGGGTGAACCCGGGCCGACGTAGGATCGAACTTGCGTCGATATCACGAGAAGTGCGACCGCATCTGGACTCTCCGGCGGCGGTAGTGCGTATCATCAGCGCAGAGACCAGAGACGAAGAGGGAATCCCATGCTCGAGAACCGCGGACTTGAAATCATCATCCTGGCGGTCATCGTGCTGCTGCTCTTCGGAGCGAAGCGGCTGCCTGACACGGCGCGTGCGCTCGGCAAGTCGCTGCGCATCCTCAAGTCGGAGGTCGGCGCGATGAAGACCGACGACAAGCCGGAGGCGCAGACGGCGCAGAGCACCCAAGCCGAGCCCGTCGCCGCTCCGAAGACCATTCAGGCAGCGCCCGGCGAGTCCGCCACGGCCCGCCCGGTCGCCGACGCCCAGCCGCACGTGCAGGGCTGACCGCAGTCGCTGTAACGCGGGCTGATCCGGGGTGACCGGTCCGCGCCTTCCATCCACCATCACGCAGGGACTGAAAGCCGCACGGTGAGCAGCGATACCCAGAGCACTGCGGGCCGTACTGCCGGCAGGCAGAAGAAGAAGCAGAAGAACGCTGAAGGCCGGATGCCGCTGGCGGACCATCTCCGCGAGTTGCGGGACCGACTGGCCATCTCGATCCTCGCGCTGCTGGTGGGTACGATCCTCGGCTTCGTCATGCACAACTGGGTCCTTCACCAGATGACCGGCCCGATCTGCAACATCTCCAGCCTGCACGGGGTGGGCGCGCGGACCTCCGGCTGCCCCAACGGGGTGCTGGTGGTGGACGGGCCGCTCGGGGGCCTCTCGCTGAGCTTCGACGTGTCGATGATGCTCGGCGCGATCTTCTCCAGCCCGGTGTGGTCGTACCAGCTCTGGGCCTTCCTGGCGCCCGGGCTGTACAAGAAGGAGCGCAAGTACGGGCTGAGCTTCGTCGGCGCCGCGGTACCGCTGTTCATCGGCGGCGCGGCCATCGCCTACTGGGTGTTCCCCAAGGCGATCCGCATCCTGCTGAGCTTCGTGCCGTCGGGCATGGCGCAGATGATCCAGGGCACCGACTTCCTCAGCTTCTTCATCCGGATGGTGCTGGTCTTCGGGCTCTCCTTCGAGATCCCGCTGCTGCTGGTCGCGCTGAACTTCATCGGGGTGCTCAGCGCCGCCAAGCTGCGCGGCTGGTGGCGGCCGATCGTGTTCATCATCTTCGTGTTCGCCGCCGTGGCCACGCCGACCGGTGACCCGCTGACGATGACCGTGCTGGCCGTGCCGATCTGCGTGCTGTTCTTCATCGCGCTCGGGGTGGCCACGATCCACGACCGGGCCAAGGCCAAGCGCCGGGCGATCGAGGACCCGGACAGCCTGCTGGACGACGACACCGCCTCCTCGCTCGACCTGACGCCCTCCGAACTGCCCTCGCAGGGACCCGGTCCGGTGGAGCGGGTCAGCCCCTCCGACCTGGCCTCGGACGAGCCGATGGACTACCACTCGGACGACGTCACCTGAGTTCGCGGGACCGCCCGGAACCGGGCGGAAAATCCTGGGTCGAGTGTCAGTCCCGGCGGGTAGCCTCTGGTTGAGATGCACATCCAAGACGACAACGACCCGCGCGCCGCCGACGGAAGCACCGAAGGCACCGCCCACCGCGCTCCCGTGCGCCCGAACCGGGAGGATGGTGCCGCGATGACCTCCGCCGCCCCCCGCAACACCCCCCAGAACCGCAGTACCCCCCAGAACCGCGATACCTCCCAGAACCGCGATACCCCCAGAACGAATCGGCCGAGAACGAGCACGAGCCCGCTCTGTACGACGCCGAGGAGGAACTGAGTCCCGCCGAGCGCTACGCCGCCTTCCGGCGCCGCGCCCAGGAGCAGGCCACCGCGCTGTACGCGTTCCGCCGGCTCTACGACTTCCCGCTGGACGAGTTCCAGATCGAGGCCTGCGCCGCGCTGGAGGCCGGGCAGGGCGTGCTGGTGGCCGCCCCCACCGGCTCCGGCAAGACCATCGTCGGCGAGTTCGCCGTGCACCTCGCCCTCGCCGAGGGGCGCAAGTGCTTCTACACCACGCCGATCAAGGCGCTGTCCAACCAGAAGTACGCGGACCTGGTCAAGCGCTACGGCCCGGACAAGGTCGGCCTGCTGACCGGCGACAACACGGTCAACAGCGAGGCCCCGGTGGTGGTGATGACCACCGAGGTACTGCGCAACATGCTCTACGCGGGCTCGCACACCCTGTCCGGCCTGGGCTACGTGGTCATGGACGAGGTGCACTACCTGGCCGACCGCTTCCGCGGCGCGGTGTGGGAGGAGGTCATCATCCACCTCCCCGAGTCGGTGACCCTGGTCTCGCTGTCGGCCACGGTCTCCAACGCCGAGGAGTTCGGCGACTGGCTGGACACCGTCCGCGGCGGCACCAAGGTCATCGTCTCCGAGCACCGCCCGGTCCCGCTGTGGCAGCACGTGCTCGCGGGCAACCGGATGTACGACCTCTTCGTGGAGACCCGGGGCGACGTCCGGGTCGCCGAGGAGCGCGCCCACGGGCGGCGGCGCGACGGCGGCCAGCAGCGCGGCGGCGAGGCCGACGTCAACCCGGAGCTGGTCCGGCTGGCCCGGGCCGAGCAGGACCGCCGGTACGCGCGCGGGGACCGCTTCGAGAAGCGCGGCCGGGGCCGGAGCATGCCCAGCGGCCGTCCCGGCCGGGCCTGGACGCCGAGCCGCCCGGAGGTCGTCGCCCGACTGAGCGACGAGGGCCTGCTGCCCGCGATCACCTTCATCTTCAGCCGGGCGGGCTGCGAGGCCGCCGTGCAGCAGTGCCTGAACTCCGGCCTGCGGCTGAACAGCGAGGCCGAGCGGGCCGAGGTGCGCACCCTGGTCGAGACCCGCACCGCCGCCATCCCGGACGAGGACCTGCACGTCCTGGGGTACTACGAGTGGGTCGACGCGCTGGAGCGCGGGGTCGCCGCCCACCACGCCGGGATGCTGCCGACCTTCAAGGAGATCGTCGAGGAGCTGTTCGTGCGCGGCCTGGTCAAGGCCGTGTTCGCGACCGAGACACTGGCCCTGGGCATCAACATGCCGGCCCGCTCGGTGGTCATGGAGAAGCTGGTCAAGTGGAACGGCGAGACCCACGCCGACGTCACTCCCGGCGAGTACACCCAGCTCACCGGCCGGGCCGGGCGGCGCGGCATCGACGTCGAGGGCCACGCCGTGGTGCTCTGGCAGCCGGGCCTGGACCCGGCCGCCCTGGCCGGGCTCGCGGGCACCCGCACCTATCCGCTGCGCTCCTCCTTCAAGCCCTCCTACAACATGGCGGTCAACCTGGTCTCGCAGTTCGGCCGGCACAAGTCCCGGGAGCTGCTGGAGACCTCGTTCGCACAGTTCCAGGCGGACCGCTCGGTGGTCGGCATCGCCCGCCAGGTGCGCCGCAACGAGGAGGGCCTGGCCGGCTACCGCGAGGCGGAGACCTGCCACCTGGGCAATTTCCAGGAGTACGCCGGGCTGCGCCGGGAGCTCAAGGACCGGGAGAACCAGCTCGCCCGCGAGGGCGCCAACCAGCGCCGGGCCAGCGCCGCCGACTCGCTGGAGAAGCTGAAGCCGGGCGACGTCATCCACGTCCCCACCGGCCGCTTCGCGGGCCTGGCGCTGGTGCTCGACCCGGGCATCCCGCCGGTCAGTCGGCACGGCCACCGGCAGGACCACGGCGACGGACCGCGTCCGGTGGTGCTCACCGCCGAACGGCAGGTGAAGCGGCTGGCGATGATCGACTTCCCGGTCCCGGTCGAGGCCGTGGAACGGCTGCGGATCCCGCGCAGCTTCAACCCGCGCAGCCCCCAGTCCCGCCGGGACCTGGCCTCCGCGCTCCGGTCCAAGGCCGGCCACCTGGAGCCGGGTCGGGCCCGCAAGTCCCGCGCGGCGGCGGCCGACGACCCGGAGATCGCCCGGCTGCGCGCGGCACTGCGGCAGCACCCCTGCCACGGCTGCGACGAGCGCGAGCAGCACGCCCGCTGGGCCGAGCGGTACGAGCGGCTGAGCCGCGACACCAGACAGCTGGAACAGCGGATGAAGTCCCGGACGCACACCATCGCCCGGACCTTCGACCGGGTCTGCGCGCTGCTCACCGACCTCGGCTACCTGGCCGGTGACAGCGTCACCGATGACGGCCGCCGACTGGCCCGGCTCTACGGCGAGCTGGACCTGCTGGCCTCGGAGTGCCTGCGCGAGGAGATCTGGGAGGGGCTGACCCCGGCCGAGCTGGCGGCCTGCGCCTCCGCCCTGGTGTTCGAGGCCCGGCGCGGCGACGACGAGAGCGGCGCGCCCAAGCTGCCCGAGGGCGGCGCCCGCGAGGCGCTGGGCGAGATGATCCGGCTGTGGGGCCACCTGAACGCCCTGGAAGAGCAGCACAAGCTGTCCACCATGGACAACTGGGGTCAGCGCGAGCCGGACCTGGGCTTCGCCTGGACCGCCTTCCGCTGGGCCTCCGGCCACCCGCTGGACGCGGTGCTGCGGGAGGCGGACATGCCCGCGGGCGACTTCGTCCGCTGGGTCCGGCAGCTGATCGACGTGCTCGGGCAGATCGCCAACGCCGCCCCGGAGGACGGCGGCGTCCGGGGGGCGGCGCGCAAGGCGATCGACGGTCTGCGGCGCGGCATCATCGCCTACTCGTCGGTCAACTGACCTCGTCGGTCACCGGTCCCCGGCCCGTTCCCGGAATGCTCCGGGGACGGGCCTTGTGCTGTCCGATGACGCGATATAGCGTGTTGACACGCGCAATACCCCTGGCGATATACTCGGGATCGGATAGTCGGGTTCGGATATCCCGATCCGGACCGACCCAGGGGAGAGGAGGCGGGCCCGATGGCACGACGGACGATGAGCAATCCGCTGGCGCTGGCGGTCCTCGCCTTCGTCGCGGAGAGGCCCAGCCACCCGTACGAGATCGCCCAGTCGCTGCGCTCGCGCGGCAAGGACCGGAGCATAAAGATCAACTACGGGTCGCTGTACAGCGTGGTCCAGACGCTGGAGCGCCACGGCTTCATCGAGGCCGCCGGGACCGAACGCGACGGCCGTCGGCCCGAGCGCACGGTCTACGCCGTCACCGAGTCGGGCCGCGCCGAACTGCGGGACTGGCTCTCGGAGTTGCTGGGCACCCCGGCGAAGGAGTACCCGCGCTTCGAGTCCGCGCTCTCGCTGATGGGGGTGCTGCCCCCGGAGGAGGCGCGGACGCTGCTGGAGCAGCGGGTCGCCCGGCTGGAGGCCGACACCGCCGCCGAGCGGGCGCTGCTGGCCGAGTGGGGCTCCGTACTGCCCGGGATCTTCCTGGTCGAGGGGGAGTACGCGCTCGCCATGGCGACCGCCGAGGCCGAGTGGACCAAGGGGTTGCTGCGGCGGATGGCGGACGGCTCGCTGACCGGGATGGACGGCTGGCGGCAGTTCCACGCCACCGGCCAGGCCCCGCCGGAGTGGACCGAGCTGGAGGCCCGGGCCCGAGCGGCACAGGAGGACTGACCGCCTAAAGCGGAGACACCGAAGCAGAGACACCGAAGGCCGAGTCGCAGTCGGCCACAGCAGGGCCCGCCAGGTGCGCCAACACCCGGCGGGGCCGGAACCTCAGCACCGGCCTGCGCGAACAGGGTCCGGGGCCTACGAGGGCATGCACTCGCAAGGACATGCACCCTCATCGTAGCCCGTGTCCCCAGGCGTGGATCGGTACCCGAACGATCAACGACCGAAGGGACCGCACCACCATGACCAGCCACAGCAACGGCGCCGCGCCGGGGACGGCCGCGACCGCCTCACCCGCGAGCCGCACCCGCCCGTCCGCGCGACCGACCGCCCCGTCCGCGCCGCAACCCGCCGTCCTGGCCCGCGACCTCGTCAAGACCTACCAGGTCAAGGGCCGTTCGGAGGCGGTACGCGCGCTCGACGGGCTCAGCATCACGGTCGAGCCCGGCATCGTCTTCGGACTGCTCGGCCCGAACGGCGCGGGCAAGTCCACCACCGTCAAGATCCTCACCACCCTCGCCGCCGCCGACAGCGGCAGCGCCACCGTGGCCGGTCTGGACGTCGCCCGCGACCCGGCCGCGGTCCGCCGCGCCATCGGTGTGGTCGCCCAGCGCTCCGGCGCCGACCCGGTCGCCACCGGCCGCGAGAACCTGCTGCTCCAGGGCCGCCTCTACGGCCTGCGCGGCACCGAACTCGACCGCCGCGCCGACGAGCTGCTGGACCGCTTCGAGCTGTCCGGGGCCGGGCGGCGCCAGGTCAAGACGTACTCCGGGGGTATGCAGCGGCGGCTGGACGTCGCCCTCGGGCTGGTCCACCGGCCGCAGGTGCTGTTCCTGGACGAGCCGACCACCGGCCTGGACCCGGAGGCCCGCACCGCCATGTGGGAGGAGATCACCCGGCTCGCCGGGGACGAGGGGCTGACCATCCTGCTCACCACCCACTACCTGGAGGAGGCCGACCGGCTGGCCGCTCGGCTGGCCATCGTCGACCGGGGCCGGGTCGTCGTCGAGGGCACCCCGGACTCGCTCAAGGGCGAGCTCCACGGCGACGCCGTCCACGTCGAACTGCGCGAGACCGCCGCCGACGGGCTGCCGCTGTACGAACTCCTCGGCCGGATCCCCGGGATCCGTGAGATCACCGTGGACGGGCGGCGGGTCAGCGCCCGCGCGGACGACGGCGCCGCCGCCGTCCCGGCGGTGCTGGCCGCGCTGGACCAGGCCGGCCGCACGGCCGCGTCCGTCACCGTCGCCCGGCCCTCGCTGGACGACGTCTACCTGCGCCACGCCGGGCGCAGCTTCGCCGACGCCGAAGGAGTCTCCCGATGAGCAGCGCCACTCTCACCCGGCGGCCCCCGGCCGCGACCCGCCCCCGGGCCACCGAGGGCCTGGCCCAGACCTGGTACATGACGCAGCGCCAGTTCATGGCCTTCGCCCGGCAGCCCGCCTATCTGATCATCACTTTGATCCAACCGGTGATCTGGCTGTTCCTCTTCGGCGCGCTCTTCCACAAGGTGGTCGAACTGCCCGGCTTCGGCGCCGGGAGCTACCTCGACTACCTGGTCCCCGGGGTGATCGTGATGAGCGCGGTCTCCGCCAACATGTGGGCCGGGATGGGCACCCTGGAGGAGATCGAGCGGGGCACGCTGAACCGCTTCCTGATCACCCCGGTCCGCCGCAGCGCGCTGATGAACGCCAACGTGATCGCGCAGTCGGTGACCACCGCGCTCCAGTCGCTGATCATCGTCGGGCTCGGCTGGGCCGGCGGGGCGCACTACCCCGGCGGGCTGCCGGGCGTGCTGGTGCTGGTGGTCGCCTCCTCGGCACTGGGCACCATCTTCGGCGCGTTCTCCAACGCCCTGGGGATGCTGGTCCGCGAACGCGAGTCGATCATCGGCATCAACACCCTCCTGCTGCTGCCGCTGACCTTCCTGTCGTCGGCGTTCATGGCCCCGGCGCTGATGCCGCACTGGATGCAGGTGGTGGCCCGGTTCAACCCGGTGAACTGGGCGCTGGAGGCCGGGCGCGCGGCAATGGCGGCCGAGCCCGACTGGTGGTCGGTGTTCAGCCACGGCAGTTGGACGCTGCTGCTCGCGGCCTTCGCGGTCTGGCTGTCCCTGCGGACCTTCCGCTCGTACCAGAAATCGGTCTGACCGTTCCAACCCGGCTGGCCCGCCGTTCAGGTGACGGCGGGTCAGTTGGACCCGGGACGCCTCTTTTGCGATGATCCACGTCGATGGGCTGACGCATCCCGGCGTCCCGGCCCCGGCGGACGGCGGGAGGCGCGTGGTGTCGGTCCACGCCGAGCACACGGTCACCGTCCGCCAGCCGGTCGCCGAGGTCTTCGCCTTCCTCGCCGACGGGCTGAACAATCCGCGCTGGCGGCCCGAGGTGAGCGGCGTCCGGCTGCTGTCCGACGCCGGAACCGCCGCGCGGGCGGGTGCGCGGTACGCCCAGACGCTGACCGGACCGGGGGGCGTGACCATCCCGGGGGACTACCTGCTGACCGCCTGCGAGCCGCCGCACCGCCTGGAGTTCGAGGTGGTCGCCGGCCCCGGACGACCGACCGGCTCCTTCACCCTGCGCGAGTCCGCTCAGGCCGGGACCGAGGTGGTCTTCGCCCTCGATCTCGCGCTCACCGGAGCGCTGGTCGCACTGGCCGCGATGATCCGGAAGCTGGCCCAGCAGGAGGTCGCCAACCTCGACAACCTCCAGGCCGCGCTGGACAGCTGAGTCCTCGCCGAACGCCCCGCGCGGCCGAGCGGTCCCGCCGCTCCGGCACCGGGGGACTCCCAGCTGACGCCTAGACTTCATCCTGGAACGGTCCCCGGCGTAGCGATCCGTCCATCTGTCGGTGCCACCATCCTCCGGCGCAGGCAGTTGGTGGAGTCCCCGCGCAGGGGACGCGGTATCGACCATGAGGACCCAGTGACAGCGTCAACGAGTGCGCCCGTGCAACGGGATCCCCGGCCCCCCTGGCGGGGCCCGATCCGCCGACCCTCGTCAGGGAGCGGCGTCGACTCGGTACTGGTGTCGCTGCGGGCGGCCGTTCCCGCGCTGCTGCTGTTCATATCCGCCAGAGCGGTCGGCCTGGGGGCGGTGCTGCTGCTCAGCCCGTCCTCCGCCGGATACGCGCTGCGCCGCCTGGCCGTGCACTGGGACGCCTACTGGTACCTGGACATAGCTCAGCACGGCTACGACCACGCGATCCGCGCGCCGATGCCGGGCCAGGACCACCACCGGTACACCAACCTGGCCTTCTTCCCGGTGTACCCGGCCCTGATCCGGGCGCTGCACACGGTGCTGCCGGTACTGCCGTGGGGGGTCGCCGGGCTGGTCACGGCCGGGCTCTGCGCGCTGGTCGCGGCCTGGGGCATCCACGCGGCGGTGGCCCACCGCTACGGCCCGCGGGTGGCCACCCTGGCCGCGCTGCTGTGGGGGATCGCCCCGACCGCCGTCGTCGAGTCCGCCGGGTACAGCGAGAGCGCGTTCACGGCGCTGACCGCCTGGGCGCTGTTCGCGGTGCTGAAACGCCGCTGGCTGACCGCCGGGGTGCTCGCGCTGCTGGCCGGGCTGACCCGTCCGACCGGCATCGCGGTGGTGGCGGCGCTGTGCGCGGCGGCGGCGCTACAGGTCTGGGAGACCCTACGGGAACGCGGGACCGGCCCGGGCTGGCTGGACGGCCCGTACCGGCTGGCGACCGGCAAGCAGGAGATCCGGCCCGAGCAGCCGGTCGCGCTGTGGCGGCCGATCACCGCCGCGCTGATCTCGCCACTGGGCTGGCTGGGCTTCGTGGCCTGGACCGGGCTGCGACTGCACAAGTGGAACGCCTACTTCAAGATCCAGGCGCTGTGGAAGTCACGCTTCGACTTCGGCCACACCACCGGCGCCGACTTCAGGATCCTGTTCACCCACAGCGCCCCGGTCAACCTCTACTTCCCGGTGGGTGCCTGTGCGCTGATCGCCGCGGTGCTGCTGCTGGCGGTCACCGTCGCCCAGCGCCAGCCGCTGCCGTTCCTGGTGCTGGGCCTGGTGATGGTGGTCATCACGATCGGCGACGCCGCCTACTTCTCCTCGCGCGCCCGGTTCCTGCTCCCGGCCTTCCCGCTGCTGCTGCCGCTGGCGTCCGGCCTGGCCCGGACCCGCAACCGGACGGTGCTGGTGGCGGTACTGGTCGCGACGACCGCGGTCTCCGCGCTGTACGGCGCCTACCTGATGCTCTACTCGCCCAGCCCGCCGTGACCCCGGTCGTGACGCCCTCCCGGTGACCCGGCTGACCCGGCGCGCGGTCGTCCGGCGCACCGGGTCCCGGGGCGGGGCCGCTGCCGCTAGAGGTGGTCGTGGACGCGCCGGGTCAGCTGCCGCGTCCATCCGGCCAGCTCCGCCCGGCGCTGCGGCTCGCCCCCGCACAACGCGCTGACCTGGTCGTCGGTGAGCCGGTCGGGGCCGCCGCTGTCCAGCAGTACCGACAGCTGCGCGAGCACGCCCGCCAGCCGGTCGGCGTCGTCGTGGCCGAGGGTGACGCTCGGGTGGAAGTGGCCGATGGTGACGGAACCAGGCATGTCTGCCTCCTGTGGTCGGTTGCCTCCACCGTACGGCGGTATCCAGGCCCGCACCTCTCGTGCCGGACCGGCCGCGCCCGACCGCCGGGCACCACGACGCGGTTACTACGACGCGTAGTTGGCGGAGGGGGCCGCTTCCTCCACGTCCTCCAGCCGGAAGCCGATCTTCAGCCCCACCTGGAACTGGCTGACCTGCCCGTCGGCGATCCGGCCGCGCACCTGCGTCACCTCGAACCAGTCCAGCCCGCGCAGGGTGCGCGCGGCCCGGTCCACCCCGTTGCGGATGGCAGCCTCGACGCTCTCGGACGAGGACCCGACGATCTCGGTCACCCGATAGGTGTGGTCGCTCATGACGTGCTCCGTCCTGCCGACTTTTAGCTACCCGTCCACCCTCCCGCACCGCCGCCCCCCGCGCGCGCCGAGGCGGTGCCCGGCGATCTGAGTACCCGTACTCAGGCGCCCGGCGGACGGCGCGGCGAGAATGCCGTCCATGGCTTCTGCGCGGACGTTCCTGCCGAACCCGCCCGGCCGGGTCGGCCGCCGCCGGTCACGGGGCGTGGACGCGGTGGTGGGTGTGGCCCTGGTGCTGGGCGAGGGGCTCGCGGCCGGCGGCGTGCTCTACCTCTCCCAACTGCGGCAGTGGGGCATGACCCCGGCGGCCTCCCTCGACCACTCGTCCTGGACACTGGCCGAGCACTGGATCATCTGCCTGGCCGTCGCCGCCCTGGTGATCGCGGCCGTCGCGGCGTCGCGGCGCGCCCCCTGGACGGCGACCGCGCAGCTGGCCGCCTGCCTGCTGCTGCTCACCCTGGCCAACGTCGCCGCCGACCGGGCCGCGGCGACCGACTCCCAGCCGCCGCCCAGCGGCGGCCTCTCCTGCCGGACCGGCAGCTCCTGCCCGGGCGGATGATCGGACAGGCTCGGCGTCAGGGGCGTCGGCGAGCAGGGCCTCCTTCACGCCCAGGTCCGCTTCCCCGGCTCCCGGCGGGGGCGCAACCCGGACCCCGGGCCCGGCCACGGCTCAGCTGCCGACCCGCAGGTAGTGCGCCCAGTAGCCCTGCGACTCGCGGTAGCCGTCCGCGAGTCGGCGGAACTCCGGCTCGTCGACCGGGTGTCCGTAGATCCG
The DNA here is from genome assembly GCF_014084105.1 of Streptacidiphilus sp. P02-A3a. Taxonomy (GTDB): domain Bacteria; phylum Actinomycetota; class Actinomycetes; order Streptomycetales; family Streptomycetaceae; genus Streptacidiphilus. The sequence goes on from NZ_CP048289.1 coordinate 2,926,345, forward strand.
TGCGGCGGCGCGGGCCTGCTCCCGGTCGTAGCCGATGTGCTCCATCCGGCCGAGCCCCCGGATCAGCAGGAACGACGCCGACCAGGGGCCGATGCCGGGCAGTTCGAGGACGCGTGCGCGGACCGCGCCGTGGTCTCCGGTGCGCAGGAAGCCCTCGTCCAGATCCAGCCAGCGGCGGGTGGCGCCGTACAGGAAGGCGGCCTTGCGCCGGTTGCCGATCAGGGCGGCCAGCTCGTCCTCGTCCAGCGCCGCCAGCTGTGCGGCCTCCGGGAAGGCCCACAGCACCCGGCCGTCCCGTTCGATCCGGTTGCCGACGGCCTCCACCAGTGCCCGCTTCATGGTCCTGGCCACCGGCATCGGCACCCGCTGGCACAGGATCGCCCAGCACAGCAGCTCGAACGGCGAGGGGAACTTGACCTGGTGGTAGCCGTACAGCCGGTCGACCACCCGCTGGAACGGCGGGTCGTGCCGGGCGGCGGCGTACAGCGGCGACAGGTCGTCGTCCAGGCCGAGGTAGTGGCCCAGCCGGTCGGCGGCGGCCCGGGCGGTCGGTCCGTCGATCGGGCCGTCCGCCGTCAGCTCGCAGTCCAGTCCGCTGCCTTCGGTCGCGCTGGTGAGCCGGGCGGCCATGGTGGTGGCGTTCTCGCGCAGTGCCAGCGTCAGCGCCGTGCCCGAGGTGCCCTGCTGCCCGGTCATCGCCGGGAAGGAGCCGATGAAGGCGAGCGAGGCGGCGAAGTCGAACGGCTGCCGCGCCGGGAGGTGCAGGCTGACGGCGGCCCGGCGCCGGTGGGTCGTGTCCATGGAACTCTCCTCCAGAGTCTCGGTGCTCGGCTGACCACCAGCTTCACCCCGAAACCTGACAACGTCCGTCAGGTTTTAGACTGGGTTCCCATGAAGGCTGGGTTCCGATGAAGGCCGACCGGCTGCTCTCGATCATGCTGCTGTTGCAGACCCGGGGCCGGGTCACGGCCGAGGAGCTGGCCGAACGGCTGGAGGTGTCGGTCCGCACCGTGTACCGGGACGTCGAAGCGCTCTCCACGGCCGGTGTCCCGGTGTGGACCGAGCGCGGACGCAACGGCGGCATCCGGCTGCTGGCCGGCTACCGCACCGATGTGACCGGGCTGACCAACGACGAGGCGCGGGCCCTGTTCGTGCTCACCGCCGACGGGACGCACGACGCGCTCGGCCTCGGCGGCGCCATCGGCTCGGCCCTGCGCAAGGTCATGGCGGCGCTCCCGGCCCCGTACCGCGCGGACGCCGAACGCACCAGCGAACGGATCCTGGTCGACCCGGCCCGCTGGCGCGCCGCCGCGCCCACGGCCGTCGAGCTGGCGGAGCTCCAGCGGGCCGTCTTCGCCGACCGCCGACTGGAGCTGCGGTACCGCCACAGCGGCGGTACCGAGCCGCACGCCTATACCGTCGACCCCTACGGCCTGGTCAGCAAGGCCGGGGTCTGGTACCTGGTCGCCGACCGGGACGGCGCGCCGGGGCTGTTCCGAGCGGACCGGGTGCGGTCCGCGACGACCTCGACCGAGCCGGTCCGCCGCCGCCGGGGCCAGGGCCTGGCGGAGGTCTGGTCCGTCCTCCGCGACCAGGTCGAGCGCGGCTCGGAGGAGGTGCTGGTCCGTTGCCGGGTCCGGCGCGCCCGGCTGGACATGTTCCTGCGGCTACAGTCCGCCCACCTGCTCGGCGCACCCGGGCAACCGGCCCCCGGCGCCGACTGGGCCACCGTCGACCTGGGCTTCCCCGCGCTACCCGCCGTCCGCGCCCTGCTCGCCCACGGCGCCGACGTCGAGGTCCTGCACCCACCCGAGGCCCGCACCGAACTCGCCACCGCGGCGGCCGAGGTGGCCGCCCTCTACGCCCGCGCGGCCACCGGCGACAGCCGCTGACCAGCGCGCGCACCGAGCCCCGGCGGCGGCCTCACGCCCGGGCATCGGTGCTTCGGACCGGCTCCGCGAGCGCGGTCCGCCAGCCGGGCGCGTCGAAGGAGTCGGCGAAGTACTGGGTCTCGTGCACCACGCGCCCGTGGGCGAACTCCATGATGCTCACCGTGTGGCTGGGCACTCCGTCGTAGGTGATGACGCACTCGCTCACCCACAGGTCGCCACCGCCGGTGATCCGGCGCACGGTGAAGTGCCGATTCGCGGGGTGCCCGCCACGCTGCGCCGCGATCGTCGCGCGGCCCCGGAACCGTTCCCCCGACTGCGGGTAGTCGAGGATCGCGTCCGCGGCGTAGATGGCGTGCTCGGTCTCGGTGTCCCCGCGTTCCGACGCCTGCCAGTGCTCCTCGATCGCGGCCCTGGTCCGGAGGTCGGGATCCATCGCGTGTCCCTTCCGCGGGCGGCAACGGCGGCGGCGTGGACCGCCCGTGCGGCGCATCGGCTCCGGAACCCGAAGGAGGTCCCGATCACCGTTTCGTGACTCTACGTCAATCGCGGCCCAGGTGCGGGGATTGTCGACTTTGCCGTTGCCGGGAGGCCTGCACCTGCGGGTTTGCCCCACCCGGCCGGGGCGTCCGCTCCGGCGATTGGTCCAGACCTATTGACGGGCCCGGTCGCCCCTTCTACGCTCCGGTCCGATACACCCCCCACATGTCCCCACCTCACCCAGAGCCGGGCGTCACGCCCCCACGCGTCGGTCATGTCCATGGCGCTCGGCGGGAAGGGAGCACAGCATGTTCCGTCGGAGGTTGCGTACGCTACGTCAGTCGGGTGGATTCCACCCCGCTCCGGATCCCGGCCGCCCCGAAGGCGACCGGGCCGGGAGCGAGCCGCTCCGAGCACCTCGCCCGCAGCGGGCGACGGTGGAACGCGCGCCCCAGGTGAACCGGACCGCCCGCGCCAAGCACGGACCCCCCGTCCTGAGGCGCCTGCTCGCCGGGGTGAGCTCCGTCGCCGTCATCGGCACCGGCATCGTCGTGGCCGGCACGGTCACGGCCGGGGCCGCCACCACCAACCTGGTGGCCAACCCCGGATTCGAGAGCGGACTGTCCGGCTGGAGCTGCTCCAGCAACTCCGGCACGGTCGTCAGCAGCCCGGTCCACTCCGGCGCCGCCGCGCTGCTGGCCACCCCGACCGGCCAGGACGACGCGCAGTGCAGCCAGACCATCAGCGTGCAGCCCAACTCCCCGTACACGCTGAGCGCCTACGTCCAGGGCAGCTACGTCTACCTGGGTGCCACCGGCACCGGCATCGCCAGTCCCCCCTCCACCTGGACGGCGAGCAGCCCGTCGTACAGCCAGCTCAGCGTCGCCTTCACCACCGGGGCGACCACCACGTCGGTGACCGTCTACGTGCACGGCTGGTACGGCCAGCCCGCGTACTACGCGGACGACGTGTCGCTCACCGGCCCCGTCGGCAGCAGCCCCCCGCCGACCACGGCGCCGCCCACCACGGCCCCGCCGACCACGGCCCCGCCGACCACGGCGCCGCCCACCACCGCCCCGCCCACCACCGCTCCGCCCACCACCGCGCCGCCGACCACCACCCCGCCGGGGAGCGCCACCTGCGCCACGAAGCCCAAGCCGGCGGGCAAGGTGCTGCAGGGCTACTGGGAGAACTGGGACGGCGCCCTCAACGGCGTGCACCCCGGCATGGGCTGGATCCCCATCGAGGACAGCCGGATCGCCGCGAACGGGTACAACGTCATCAACGCCGCCTTCCCGGTGATCCTCTCGGACGGCACCGTCGAGTGGCAGAACGGCATGGACACCAACGTGCAGGTGCCGACCCCCGCTGAGATGTGCCAGGCCAAGGCGGCCGGGCAGACGATCCTGATGTCGATCGGCGGTGCCAGCGCGGGCATCGACCTGAGCTCAAGCACCGTCGCCGACCGGGTCGTGGCGACCCTCGTCCCCATCCTCAAGGAGTACAACTTCGACGGAATCGACATCGACATCGAGACCGGCCTGACCGACGGCACCGACATCAACACGCTCTCCACCTCCCAGGCCAACCTGGAGCGCATCATCGACGGCGTGATGTCCCAGATGCCCGCGGGCTTCGGCCTGACGATGGCCCCCGAAACCGCGTACGTCACCGGCGGCAGCATCACCTACGGGTCGATCTGGGGCGCCTACCTGCCGATCATCAAGAAGTACGCCGACAACGGGCAACTGTGGTGGCTGAACATGCAGTACTACAACGGCAGCATGTACGGCTGCTCGGGCGACTCCTACGAGGCCGGTACCGTCCAGGGCTTCACCGCGCAGACCACCTGCCTGAACAACGGCCTGGTCATCCAGGGCACCACGATCAAGGTGCCCTACGACGAGCAGGTACCCGGTCTTCCGGCCCAATCCGGCGCGGGTGGCGGGTATATGACGCCGAGTCTGGTCAGCCAGTCGTGGAACGCCTTCGGTGGTGCGCTGAAGGGGCTCATGACCTGGTCGATCAACTGGGACGGCTCGTTGGGTTGGACCTTCGGCGACAACGTCAAGGCACTGCAAGGCCGTTGACCTCCCACTGATTCCCCTGGAAGCACCCCTGCGGGCGACCCGGGCCCGGACCGGCCCGGGTCGCCCACAGCGGGGTCAGGCCCCGTGAGAGGCGCGGGGAACCGGCGGCGGCAGTCGCAGGCCCAGGTTCTCGCGGAGAGTGTCGCCGGTGTAGTCGTCGGCGACGATCCCCCGCTTGCGCAGTTCGTGCAGCAGGCCGTTGACGGCGAAGTCGTGCAGTTCGGGGTCGGCCAGGCCGTGGATGCCGATCACGTCGAGGACGCCCGCCCGGAAGCGTTCCTCAACGGCGTCGGCGAGTTGTTCGGGGGTGCCCGCGGCGGCCCAGTGGCCGGTGTCCTGGGCGGCGATGACGAGTTCCCGCAGGGTGTAGCCCTGGCGGGCGTAGCCGCTGAAGATGTCGACCCGGCCGCGGCGGCGGTTCACCGAGGCGACGTTGGGCAGCAGGCTCTCCGGCAGGGGCTTGTCGAGCGCCAGATCCGAGAGGTCGACCCCTCCGCCGAGCATGTCGGCGACCAGGGTGCGGCCCGCGTCGAAGTCGATCGCCTCGCGCCGTTCGCGGACCCGTCGCCGGGCCTCCGCCTCGGAGGCGCCGTAGGTGGCGTGGAGCGAGCTGAAGATCAGCGGCAGCCCCTCGGCGCGGCCCAACTGCCGTGCCTGGGCGCGGATCCGGCGGGTGAAGTCGGTCGCGATGTCGAGGGTGGGCAGCGAGGTGAAGACGATCTCGGCGTAGCGGGCGCCCAGGGCCGTTCCCGCCTCGGACTGGCCGGCCTGGATCTGCACCGGGCGGCGCTGCGGCAGTGGCGGGATGTTCAGCGGGCCCGCCACGGTGAAGAACTCGCCGGAGTGGTGGATGGGGTGCACCCGTTCCCGGTGCAGCACCGCCCTTCCGTCGGCGTCGGCGGTGAGCGCGTCCGGTTCCCAGCTGTCCCACAGCGCGTTGACCACCTCCAGGGTCTCCGCGGCACGCGCGTAGCGCTGCTCGGGGCTCGGCAGTTCGCCGGGGCCGAAGTTCTCCTCGCCGACGGACGAGGTGACCAGGTTCCAGGCGGCCCGCCCGTTGCTGACGTGGTCGAGCGTGCCGAAGAGCCTGGCCAGGTTGTACGGATGGTGGAAGGTGCTGGAGACGGTGGCGATCAGTCCGATCCGGGAGGTCACCTGGCTCAGGGCCGAGACGAAGACCAGCGGCTCCTGCGAACCGATCGCTCCCTGGGCGTCGAAGGAGAGCAGGTCGGCGGTGAACAGCGCGTCGAATCTCGCCGCCTCGGCGAGGCCGGCCACCCGGACGGCGGTGTCGAGGGTGGAGCGGGTCGGATCGATCGCCAGATCGTAGGTCTCCGACGTCCCCCCGGCTCCGGTCACTGTCTTCAGGGTCCTTGGCCGTTCCGCGCTCATCATTCGTCCAATCTCGGGTTCACCGGCGGGGGAGGGGCGGCACCACCGGGCCGCCCGCGCGTCACTCCGACGTCGTGTCAGGTGCGGGTGCGGGTGCAGCGTCGGCCTGGTGTCCGGAGTCCGGGCCCTCCTCGTCCGGGCCCTCCTCGTCCAGGAAGCCGAGCCCGCGCAGCCAGTCGTCGTCGAAGACCTTGGTGAGGTAGTTGCGTCCGGAGTCGGGGAGGATGACGACGACGAGATCGTCCGGCCCCAGTTCCGCCGCCAGGCGCAGCGCGGCGGCGGCCGCGGTACCGGCGGAGCCGCCCACGAGCAGGCCCTCCTCGCGGGCCAGGCGGCGGGCGGTGAGGAAGGACTCCCGGTCGCTGACGCGCTCGAACCGGTCGACCACGTCCGGGTGGTAGGACTGCGGCCAGCTGTCGTCCACGGTCTCCGGGTGGCGGAACAGGCCGATGCTCTCGACCTGGTACGGGCCGCCGTCGCCGCCGGAGTAGACCGACGCCTCGGGGTCGGCGCCGACGACGGTGACGCGGCCGTCGCTGACCTTCTTGAGGTACTCGCCGGTCCCGGTGATGGTGCCGCCGGTGCCGACACCGGCCACCAGGTGGGTGATCCGCCCGTCGGTCTGCTCCCAGATCTCCGGTCCGGTGGTGCGGTAGTGGGCGTCGGGGTTGGCGGGGTTGTCGTACTGGTTGGACAGCCACGCCCCCGGCGTCTCCGCGACGACGCGGGCGGCGGTGGAGAACACGTGGTCGGGGTGCTCGCGGGGGACGTCGCCGGGGCAGACGATCACCTCGGCGCCGTAGGCCCGCAGGGTGGCGACCTTCTCCGGGCTGCTCTTGTCCGGGATCGCGAAGACACAGCGGTAGCCGCGCTGGGCGGCGACCATGGCCAGGCCGACGCCGGTGTTGCCGGACGTGCCCTCCACGATCGTGCCACCGGGGAGGAGCTCGCCGGCCTCCTCCGCGGCCTCGACCATCGCCAGGGCTATCCGGTCCTTCACGCTGCCACCGGGGTTGACGTACTCCAGCTTCGCGTAGACCGGTGTCCGGGCCGTGCCGGTGACCCGGTTGAGCCGCACCAGCGGGGTGTTGCCGACCACCTCTGCCAGGGATGCGTGGACGTCCACGGCTGTGCTCCTCACCTGCTCGCCCGCTGCTTTCCCGCTATCCTCACCGCCGATTGTGAATTCCGTGCTGCAATGATATTGCGCGAATTCCAGGTCCCTTGCCGCGCCGCGAACGGGCGCGCTATGGTCCCGCCACAGGTGATGAGTGTCAGCGATCGGCCCTGGCCTGCTGACCAGCAACCCTCCTCCGCGGTGGGGTGCTCCAGGTGAACACCCGGCCGATCCGCGGGCTCGGCAAGCGCGAGCCGATCGGCCAGTAGGCCGACCACCGAGTGGAGGTCCTGACGATGAGTGGACGGCACCTGCCGTGGCTCGCGAGCGTCGGCGCCACGCGCACCTTCACCGGTTGCAGCCGTCGGCACGTCGACCTGAAGCGCGTCGCCGCCGCGCTCTGTCCGGGCCGGTAGCGAGCACTCCCGTACAGCGCTCTCCCGTGCGCCTCATGCGCATCAGGTTCGACGGCGAACTGTGGATCATGGTCGTCCCGCGCTCCGGCGCGCCCGAATACACGTCAGGATGCCCGAAATGAGCGAGGAAATCCCGAACACCTCCGCTGCCGAGGATCTCTCACCCGAGCAGCCCAGCCTCGTCGAGGCCAATGTGGACCTCGACGCCGCCCAGGGCGTCTCCCGCCGCCGCGCGCTCACCCTCGGTGGCGTCGGCCTCGGCGTCGTCGCCGCCGCGGGTCTTGGCAGTTGGGCTTTCATCAGGAGCGACAAGAAGGACACCGCCGCGGCCGGGGGCCTCACGGTCACCAAGTCCTGGGCCGGGCGGGAGCTGGCGGTCACCGCCCCCAGCGGGGTCTGCGACGCCCCGCTGATCGTCGCCTACGAGCAGGGCTTCTTCAGGAGGGCCGGGCTCAATGTGGTGCTGCGGAAGACCGGTACGGACGAGGACGTCACCGCGGCCGTGGGCTCGGGCAAGTACGTCGCCACCAACGGCATCTTCTTCAACTTCCTCGGCCCGATCTACAACGGCACCCCGGTCAAGCTCTCCGGCGGACTGCACCACGGCTGCCTCGACCTCTACGTCCGCGACGACGGCTCGGTGCCCACCATCGCCTCGCTCAGGGGCAAGCGGATCGGCGTCAGCAACCTGCAGGGCTCCGCGACCAACTTCTTCTCCCTCGACCTGCTCGACGCGGGCATCAACTCCAGCCCCGCCGCCAAGCAGGTGGAGTGGGTGGTCATCGAGCAGGACCTGCTGCCGGAGGCGCTCCAGGAGAAGAAGGTCGACGCCATCGCCACCGCCGGCGGGTACCTGCCCATCATCCAGGGTGTGAAGGCAGGTTGGGCGAGGGAGTTGTCCAACAACCGCAACCTCAGCCGCAACGCCTCCTACCCGTGCTGCGCGGTCGCCCTCAACGAGGAGTTCGTCAGCCAGGACCCGGTCACCGCCGCCAAGCTCGTCAACGCGTGGGCGCAGGGCTCGCGCTGGGCGGGGGCCAACCTCCAGCAGACCGCGCGGATCGAGTCCGAGAAGCACTACATCCCCGACACTCCGGCGAACATCCTCCCGGTGCTGCAGACGCTCACCTTCGACCCGTCGCCGAGGAACTTGCAGCAGGACCTCGAACCGGGCATCCAGAAGTTCATCCACACCGGCTTCCTCCCGGCGGACACCAACGCCCAGGCGCTGGCCGACAAGGTGTTCGTCAACCTGGGGCTGAACTTCTGATGGCAGCCCCGGACCTCACCGTCACCGCCGCCCCGGCCCCGAGCGGGCCGGGGCCGGCGGCCCCCGCGGCGCGGACGACCGTCCAGGGCGCGGCGCGCATCCACGCGGCCCTGGAGAAGGTCGCCCATCCGCTCCGGATCAACCCCGTCCTGGTCAGCGCGGGCATCCTGGCCTGGATCGGGTTCGGCGCGATCACCCAGTACGCGCCCGACAGCTCCAAGCTGCCGATGAGCGACGCCGCCGCGGTCCACGCCACCACGGCGTTCACCGCGACCGCCGGGCTGGTCGTCGCCGGACTGGCCGTGCTGGCCTGGGCGTTGAGCGCCACCCGGGGCCGCCTCGGCGCGCAGGCCACGGCCCGCCTGGCGCACGGCTCGGCCTGGCTGTTCGGCGCGGCGCTCTGGGGGATCTTCTGGGAGATCTCCACCGCCAAGACGCAACTGCTCTCCACGCCCTACTTCGCCGCGCCGCAGGAGATCCTCTACCACCTGTGGACGGACCGGGTGATCCTCTCCGAGAGCCTGGGCAACTCGCTGCAACTGCTCGGTCTCGGCTTCGTGCTGGGCCTGCTGGCCGGCCTGACCACCGGCGTGGTCATCGGCTGGTGGCAGCAGGCCAACTACTGGGTGCACCCGGTACTGATGTTCCTCGGCCCGGTGCCCACGCTGGCCTGGGTGCCGGTCATCTTCGTGCTGTTCCCCAGCACCTACTCCGGCGCGGTGTTCCTGATCGCGGTGAGTGTCTGGTTCCCGATCACGGTGCTGACCCGGGCGGGCGTCGTGAGCATCCCGCGTTCCTACTACGACGTCACCCAGACGCTGGGGGCGAGGAGCTGGTTCCTGCTGCTGCGGGTGGCCCTCCCGGCGGCGCTGCCGTCCATCTTCACCGGCGCGTTCATGGCCCTCGGCGCCTCGTTCGTCAGCCTCACCGTCGCGGAGAACTTCGGGGTCAACTCCGGCCTCGGCTGGTACCTCAACTGGCAGAAGGGCTGGGGCGACTTCCCCGCCCTCTACGCCGGGATCGTCGTCCTGGTGGGCGTCTGCGGGCTGCTGCTGACCCTGCTGTTCCGACTGCGGAGCTGGGCGCTGCGCTGGGAGAAGGAGCTGACCCGATGGTGACCACCACCCAGGCCGGAGCCGCGATCGACATCCGCAACGTCACCCAGGCGTTCCGCACCGGTAGCACCGACCTTCCCGTCCTCGACGACGTCTCGCTCTCGGTGGAGCCGGGCGAGTTCATCGCGCTGGTCGGACCGAGCGGCTCCGGCAAGTCCACGCTGATCCGGCTGCTGGCCGGTTTGGACCGGCCGCTGTTCGGCTCGGTGCACGTCGACGGCAACGCCGTGACCGGCCCCGATCCCAGTCGGGCGCTGGTCTTCCAGGACCCGACGCTGCTGCCCTGGCGTACGGTCCGCGGCAACGTGGCGATCGGCCCGCAGGCCCGGCGCGCCCGTGGCACGGCCAAGGCCCGGATCGACGAGGCGCTGGCGCTGGTCGGGCTGACCGACTTCGCCGACGCCTGGCCGGCCCAGCTCTCCGGCGGCATGGCGCAGCGTGCCGCGCTCGCCCGCGCGTTGGTCAACGACCCCTCGGTGCTGCTGCTGGACGAACCGCTGGGCAAGCTCGACGCGCTCACCCGCCGGGTGCTCCAGGGCGAGCTGATGCGGCTGTGGCGGGAACGCGGGTTCACCGCCGTGCTGATCACCCACGACGTCAGTGAGGCGCTGGCCCTGGCCGACCGGCTGGTGGTGCTCTCCCCGCGCCCGGCCCGCATCCGCGAGGTGGTCGAGGTGGGCCTGGACCGGCCGCGGGACCAGTCCGCGCCGGAGTTCGTCAGCTTGCGGGCGCGCATCCTCGCCCTGCTCGACGAAGAGGCCACCACCGAGCCGGACGAACTCCAGGAGACCCGATGACCCCGTACCCGGCCCGCGCGAAGCGGCTGCTGCTGACCGTGCTCGCCGCCGCCGTACTGGTGCTGGGCCTGGCCGTCCCGGCCGGCGCCCACGTCACCGTGGCGTCGTCCAGCAGCAAGGGCGGTGCCGAGGCCGTGCTCACCTTCACCGTCCCCGTCGAGTCGGACACCGCGCACACGGTCGGGCTGACCGTGTACCTGCCCACCACGGACCCCTTCACCGAGGTCCTCAGCGCGCCCGTCCCCGGCTGGACCGTGAAGCTGACCCGGACCGCGCTGTCCACCCCGCTGAAGGACGACGACGGCGACACCGTCACCTCGGCCGTCACCCGGGTCACCTGGACCGCCACCGGCGACGGCCTGGCACCGGGTCAGTTCGGCCAGTTCGCGCTCTCGGTCGGCCCGCTGCCGAAGAGCGGCACGCTCTACCTGCCCGCCGTGCAGAGCTACTCGAACGGCACCACCGTGGACTGGGTCCAGCAGGCGGAGGGCGGCGCCGAGCCCGCGCATCCGGCGCCGAGCGTGGTCATCGCCCCGGAGCCGTCCGGAGCCGTGACCGCGGCGGTGGGCGCGGCCCCGGCCCCCTCCGGCGACGGCTGGGGGACCGGCCTGGGCGTCGCCGGGATCGCGCTGGCCCTGATCGCGGGCGGGGTCGGCGGCGCCGCCCTCAGCCGGGCCCGGCGGCCCGCTCCGCGGCCACCGGTGGAGAGCGACGCGGGGCTGACCCGCACACCGTCGTGAGCAGACGCTCGGGGCGCAGGAGCGCGGTCGCGCTGCTCGCCCTGCTCGGTGCGTTCGCCGCGCTGCTGCTGTGGGCCACACCCGCCTCGGCGCACGCCTACGTGATCTCGACCAGTCCGGCCGACGGCGCGGAGGTCGCCTCCGCGCCCGCCCGCGTCCAGGTCACCTTCGACGAGCCGGTCACCCTGCCCTCCGCCAAGGGTGCCGCCGGCGTCATCGACGCCCAGGGACGGGCGGTCGACGACGGCTCGGTGCGACTCACCGACGGCCGGCGCACCCTGGTCATCGGCCTGCGTCCGGGCCTCGCCAAGGGCTCCTACATCGCCAGCTGGTCCGTGATCTCCGCCGACACCCATCCGGTCGGCGGGTCCCTCCAGTTCGGCTACGGCGTCCCCGCGGTCGCGCTCGCCGCGGCGACGGCACCGCAGCCCAGCGCGGAACTGGAACTGCTGGTCGGGGCCGTCAAGGGCCTGCTCTACCTCGGCCTGGTGGTCGCCCTCGGGCTGCTCCCGGCCGGGCTGGTGCTCGGCGCGGAGCCGGACGAGTGGCGGGTGCTGCGCCGCGCGGCGCGGATCGGCGCCGGGGCGTCCGTCCTCGCCTCGCTGCTCCAGGTCGTGGCGCAGTACCTGTGGGACGCCTCCGCCCTCCCGGACGGCCCCACCTGGGCAGGGCTGGGCGGCTTCCTCGACTCGTCGTACTGCGTGGCGGTGCTCGTCCGCGTCGGCCTGCTCACGGCCGCCGTCGTGCTGCTGCCGACGCGGCCGACGCTGTCGACGCGGCTGACGCGGCCGACTCGGCCGACCGCAACGCGGTGGGCGCTCGCGGCGCGCTGGACGCTGGAGGGCGTCCTCGCCCTCGCGGCGCTGGGCACCGTCGTCGACAACGGCCACGGCGGCACCGGGGCCTGGTGGTACTTCGGCTCCACGCTGCTCCACGTCACGGCGGTGACGGCGTGGCTGGGCGGACTGGGCGTGCTCGGCTGGCTGGTGCTGCGTCGCCGCCTGACCCGGCGCCGTCTCGCCAGGCTGCCGGTCTGGTCCCGCTACGCCGCGACCAGCGTCGGGCTGCTCGCCGCCACCGGCGTGCTCCAGTCGGTGGTGCAGGTGCGCTACCCGGCCGCCCTGGTCGACACCACCTACGGCGGCATCCTGCTGGTCAAACTGGGGCTGGTGGCGGCGGCGCTGCTGCTCGGGCTGGCCGGCAACCGGTGGATCGCCCGTCGGCTCGCCGCACCGGGCAGCCTCACCGCCGACGGGCTGCCGCTGCCCGGTGAGACGGCGCGGCTGCGCGGACGGGTCCGCGTCGAGGCGGGCATCGGCGCGGCGATCGTCGTCGTGGCCGGGGTCCTGTCCTCGACCGCGCCGGCCGCCACCGCCTACGCCCCGACCCGGGTGCTGCACGCGGTGATCGGCCCCTACACCGTGACGATCGAGATCGGCCCGGCCCGGCGCGGTCCGGAGAGCTTCCGGATCACCGCCGAGGCCGCGGACGCCGCGACCGACCCGGTCGAGTCGGTGCAGCTCGACCTGGGACAGGCCGGCGGCGGGGTGCGGGCACTGCCGGTCGACTTCCCCTACCTCCTGCCCGGACCGATCCGTGCCGGGCAGTCCACCGCGTTCACCTTCGCCAGCTCCTCGGTCGCCGTGCCCGACAGCGGTTCGTGGACCGGCACGCTGACCCTCGTCGCCAGTGCGACCGAGCAGTACACCGACGCCTTCCAGTACCACGTCATCTGATCCGCGGGTCATCCGACCCGCGTACCTCCGAAGGGCGAACCATGGCCAGATTCGAGCCCGCGTACGAGTCCGAGCTCGACGCCGTCGGCGGGCCACCGCCGGTCCAGCCGCCCCGGGCGGCGGCGCCGGGGCGCGTCACCAGACGGACCGCGCTCGTCGGTGCCTGTGCCTGCGCCCTGCTCACGGCCTGCGGCGGAGGCGGCGGGGACGGCGGAGCCGCCGCCACCGGGCCCTCGCCGGCCGCGACCACCGGACCCCGGACGGTGCCGGTGAGCCGCATCCCGGTGGGCGGATCCCTCGTGGTGATGGTCGACGTGATCTACCCGGTCGTCGTGGCACGGCCGACCAGCACCGAGTTCGCCGCGCACACCGCCGTCTGCACGCACCAGGGATGCACCGTGAAACCGGGGCAGGGCCTCGAACTCGACTGCCCGTGCCACGGCTCACGGTTCGACGCCGCGGACGGCCGGGTGCTCGGCGGCCCAGCCACCCGACCGCTTCAGCCGTGGCCGTTCACCGTGCAGGGCGACCTACTCACCCTGCACGCCCACGAGGCGAGCTACGACAAAGGCGGCTCGTCAGGCTCCGCCAACGGCATGTGATCCCCACCGGACGCCGGTGACGAACAGTCTGCAGATGATCCGTCGTCCACCAGCTGGAACAGGTCCCGGTCGCAGGGGAAGAAGGCAACATCAACCCAGCTCTGCGTTCACTCTCGGTCTTTCCCGATCTGCTTGAGGCCGCCCATGCGCAACGGCGCACGCCGCGTTCGCGGCCACCTCCCATCGCAACTCACCGATCTGGTACATCAGTTCAGGTGATTGGGTCTCCTGCGATATCCCGCCACGCGATCATGGGGATGAACATCCAGCACTCCTCCAGGGAGGGACCGTGCCCGACACCCGCTCGCCGCTCGCCGGCCCGAGGTGTGGCCCAAGATCCTCCGGACAACATCACCGGCAACGGCGGGTCGTTTCACGGTTTGTGAAGGGCGGGGGAAAATAATGTCGGGGAGCATACTCGATGCTGTGCCGGGCGACGTGCTTTCGGCCGTCGTGGGAGCCGGGGTCGCCGGCGCAGCCGGGGCGACCCGTTGGCTAGTGACCCGGAGACTCCCGGCGCGCAGAATATGGCGTTTCGATGAGGGCACCGATGCCGTCGTTGTCGTGGCGACGCTGGTCAAGGCGGACACGAATCAAAATCGACTGGCGACGGGCCTGGGGCAGGTGCGTGGCGTATCGCTGATTGCGCCAAGCCTCATGCGTGCCTATCGGAGCGCGAACGTGGAGAACATCCGGTTGTCCGCGCTTGTCGGGGGATCCGACCTGGAGCGGAACCTGGTTGTCCTGGGCGGAACGAAGAACAACGCTGTCACCGAGCGAATTCTGTCTGGGCTCGGCGGGCAGCTTCCGTTCACCCTCACTCGATCCGGCGAGGTCATCAACTGGCAGGGGGACATCCGGGAGAGCGATTTCCAAAACGGCAAGGTCGTGCGCGATTACGGTGTCATTGTCCGTTCCGTGAATCCCATGGCGCCGGGAAAGCGCATCGTGCTCCTGGCCGGACTGCGTACCTACGGCACGGTGGCAGCCGCCCGGTGGCTGCTGTCGCAGGGCGGAGCCCGTCAGTTGCCTGCAGATGTCGCCGTTCTCGTTGAAGCGGATGTACTGCCTGATCAGCACGTGGGCGTACCTCGGATGATTCACCAAAGCCGGTTGTGAAGAATCGACCGGGGCTCGGCTTGAGCGGCAAACGCGGCAAGTCCGTTTACGTCGACGTGACCTTCACCGAGAACACCTCCCAACTCCGCACCGCAACGTGCCCCGCACCATGGCAAGGCCTCGGCAAAGTGAGGCTTCGTCCGATTCGTAGTGATCTACGCCGGATGTGCCGGTCCGCGATGCAGAACAGGCACGGCTTCCAAGATCATGGAGGTCTCTACGCCCCGTGACCTTGCTGGAAGACCGTGCCTGCACCTGCATCCTCCCTGATTCCTACTGTTCTTGACCAGCTCCGCGATCAGCTGCCCGTGGAGCCGGACGAGTATCCTGGCCTGCTGGAACGTCTGGGCGAGGTCCCCGATCCGCGAGCTGCGCACGGGATACGACACGCTCTTGTCTTCGTCCTCGCGCTCGCCGCGTCGGCCGTGCTGACCGGCGCGACCTCGCTCCTGGCGATCAGCGAGTGGGCCAACGACGCCCCGCAGGCCGTCCTGGCCGCCCTCGGCGGAAACTTCGACGTACTGACCGCACGTCACCCGGTACCGGACGAGGCAACCCCGCGACGGGTCCTGGCCTGTGTCGACGGCGACGCCCTCGACCAGGCCGTCTGCCGCTGGCTCGCCGACCGCCACCCCACAACGCCGCAGACCAGCGGCCTGCGCGGGATCGCGGTCGACGGCAAGAGCCTGCGCGGAGCCGCCCGCGCCGCAGGCCGCAAGATCCACCTCCTCGCCGCCCTCGACCACACCAGCGGCCTGGTCCTGGCCCAGCTCGACGTCGGCGAGAAGACCAATGAAATCACCTGCTTCAAACCGCTCCTGGAGACCGTCGCCGACCTCGCCGACGCGGTGGTCACCAGCGACGCACTCCACACCCAGCGCGAGCACGCCACCTACCTGACCGCACGCGGGGCGCACTACATCGTGATCGCGAAAGGGAACCAGAAGAAGCTCCGCAAGCAGCTCAAAGCCCTTCCCTGGAAGGAGATCCCGCTGCAGGACCGCACTCGCGCAACCGGCCACGGCCGCAGCGAGATCCGCCGCATCAAGGTCTGCACCGTGAACAACCTGCTCTTCCCCGGCGCCCGCCAGGCCATCCAGCTCAAGCGCCGCCGCGTGCACCGCAAATCCGGGAAAGTCACCCTCCACACCGTCTACGCGGTCACCGACCTGACCGCGGAACAGGCAAACCCCGCCCAGCTGGCGGCCCTGATCCGCGGCCACTGGTCAGTCGAATCCCTGCACCACGTGAGGGACACCACCTTCGCCGAGGACGCCTCGCAACTCCGGACCCGCAACGCACCCCGCGCCATGGCCACCTGGCGCAACCTCGCCATCGGCGCCCTCCGACTCGCCGGCACCACCAACATCGCCGCCGGCCTACGACACAACGCCCGCAACGCCCACCGACCCCTCACCATCCTCGGGATCACATGATCACGAAGCGGACGCCCCAAGACTTTGCCGAGGCCCTGCGCACCATGGCCACCACAACATTCGCAGCCGGCCTTCGCCGCGACGTCCGTCGCCCCTCGCACTCCTCGGCCTCCGACGATTACGAAGCGGGGATCATGGGATGCTGTGGAGCGCGAGGACGCTGAGCGGGTCGAGGTGGGCTCGGCGACCGACTTCGTTACTCCAGGCCCGCCAGTCACAACAGCCTCAAAGCAGGTCAAGCACGGAGCACTCCGGGGCCCTGCCGCTCCATGGACTGCGAGCCGCCATTCTTTTTCATCCGAGGAACGCTTGCCTTTATAGGCGGGCTAGGTGTACTGACCACAGAGGTTGGTGACGGGGCTCACGGCTGAGTGATCTTGAAATGGGTGAGGGCCTTCTGGCTTGGTGTGGATTGCGACATCTGCACCGGCACTCAGAAAGGCCCTCATGCCACACCGTAACGCACCTCTGACCGAGACCGGACGGCTGCGCCTGGCCCGCTGCGTGGTGGACGACGGCTGGCCGTTGCGGCGTGCGGCCGAGCGCTTCCAGGTCTCCGCGACTACGGCCAAGCGCTGGGCCGACCGCTACCGCGAACTGGGCGAGGCCGGCATGAGCGACCGCTCCTCGCGCCCGCACCACAGCCCGCGCCAGACCCCGACCCGCACCGAGCGCCGGATCATCAAGATCCGCGTCCTGCGCCGCTGGGGCCCGGCCCGGATCGCGTTCCTGCTGCGGCTGGACCCCGCCACCGTGCACCGCGTCCTGACCCGCTACCGCCTCGCGCGGCTGACCCACCTCGACCGTGCCACCGGCCGGGTGGTCCGACGCTACGAGCACAGCGCACCAGGCGAGTTGGTGCACGTGGACATCAAGAAGCTCGGCAACATCCCCGACGGCGGCGGCCACAAGACCCTGGGGCGCCAGGCCGGCCGCAAGCACCGAGCCGGCGTCGGCTACAGCTACCTGCACAACGCCGTCGACGACCACTCCCGCCTGGCCTACAGCGAGATCCTCACCGACGAGAAGCAGGAGACCGCCACCGCGTTCTGGACCCGCGCCCAGGCATTCTTCGCCCAGACCGGGATCACCGTCCGGCGCGTGCTGACCGACAACGGCTCCTGCTACCGCTCCCGCCTCTGGCGCGACGCACTCGCCCAGGCCGGCATCACCCACAAACGCACCCGCCCCTACCGGCCGCAGACCAACGGCAAGGTCGAGCGCTTCAACCGCACCCTGCTCGAGGAATGGGCCTACGCAAGGCCCTACCGAACCGAGCAGGAACGACGCGACGCCTACCCCGGCTGGCTGCACGCCTACAATCACCACCGCGGACACACCGCCCTGAAAGGCCAACCACCCGCGAGCCGCGTCACCAACCTCACGGGTCAGTACAGCTAGGGAGTGTCACAGAGCCACAATCCGGACACATCCGGAACTTGATCAAGCCCTGGTGCTGACGGCCTGTTCGAGAGTGGGCGCCAGGGCGGCCAGGACGGCGACGGCCTCGAGGAAGTGGCGGTAGACGTTGTCGATGTCGATGTCGATGTCGAACGCGGCGGCGAGCCGGCCGTAAGTGTCGCCGCACCGCAGGTGCCCGAGCACAAGCAGGGTCTGGCGACTTGCGGACAGGCGTTGCCAGCGACTGCCGATCTCACGATGGCGTCGGCGCAGGTGACGTGCGAGGAGGCGCAGGGTGGAACCGGGACAGGTCGATCCCGGACGGGTAGACAAGCACGGAAGCTCCTGGCGGACAACGGGTGATCTTGGTCGTGAACCCGTCTACCAGGAGCTTCGCTTCGTTGTAAAGCCCTCCGAGACCAATCCGGCAACCACCTCACGAGGTTGAAAAAGGCTCACTGCAACCAGCGGAGCCGATGATGGGCAGTGGCCATCGCCATGACTGTCTCAAACAGGGCCCTGGTTGAGGAAAATCAGCGCTTATCCAGCTTGCACAAGAAAGTTGCCAGCTCCTGCACTCTCTCGCTTTCCCAAAAACCAGATTCATCGTTCTCGCGCCCGGAAAGAAGGACAATATCTGCTGCTATCGATATTTCTCGAAGCTCCCGCCAGAGGGCCTGCCTCACGCGTAGAGCCTCCACTGCGCAGTTGTCCGGGTAAACGACCAAAATATCCAGATCCGCTGCAAGAAGAAAGGCTTGGCAATCCATATCGGATCGCGAACACCTGGTAGCGCTCCCAAAGACCCCGACGCGCCAAATCCTAGGAACGAGTCTCTCTATGACGCCGCTCGCGCTTCGAAGGTGGCAAATAGTCAAGAAACCGATCTCCGTCGTGGTAAACAGCCCCAAGAAACTCTGCTGCCTTAAAGAGCCCTACGCCAATTTCGCGCGTGTACTTCTTCGCCTCAGCCGTATACTGATTGTAGTCCATGGTGCTAACGATGCAGGTGGTTTCTGGCGCCGTAGCCATGATCTCGAGTACATCCGCCACGCCGAGAGTGTACTGATTGGTGAGATAGACATTGATGGTGGACTTTGCACGACGGAGGACCTTGAATCGAAAATCATCGACTGCGTCAACCTGCAGTACGAAGTTACGAGTCGCAAGGCGTTGCGTAAGAAAAGCTCGGTGCTCGGGGCGTGGACGCTTTTCATGGTACCCAAGCTCGGGCATGCTTATCCGCTCCTTCTTGGCTGATCATAGGCTATTGGTCGGAAAAGATTCGGTCGAACCCCTGGGGGAATCGGAGCCCGAATGGGTCCACCATTCCTCCCAGATGTCGCTGCTCCAGGGACCTGGCATGGGCTGAGAAGTCGCTGGCGAGATCCCGCTCTTCTTCGGTCAGTAGATGGAGGTTCGCGTCAATGATTTTTTGGATCCGGGCATTGTTGGGCAAGATTACATCACGCATATTTTGAAACCAGATAGCAGCCGCCTCTGGCTTCCAAGAGTCTCGAGACTCGGGGCCATAGGTTTGCCATACTCTGCGGTTTTCATTGAGTATTTGTGCCATCGTTGGTCTAGCTTGGTTCCTGCGTGAGTAACGAATCACGCCCAACGCTTCTGATATGCGAAGGCTGTGACTCTCTTTCCATTCGCTCAATACGTTGACGGGATATTCTTGTGGTGCGCGGTCAACAATCGTATGGCAGTTCAAGCATAGAAGGACCAGATTGTTGAACGACGTGAGCTCCCGTTCCTCGCTCGCTGAATTACCTCGCGGTCCTTTTGGTTGGGCTGCGACGATATGCGCCACTTCGCCCAAGCGAACAGTGGAGCCGTCGGAAAGTTCATGCCAGAGAGATTCAGTAGAGCATAACGGGCTTGCGCAGCGTCCTGCGGCTGCAGCAATGAGGCGAATGATTGTCTCTCTGGGGATTCGACGACCCTTGCCCGTCTCGCATCGTGAAGACACCGAATCTGCCATCTTAAAACCTTCCAGAACTGCGTGAGTCGATACAGCGGGGAATGTAATAGATTCTACGGTGAGCAGCGCTCGCGTTACGCGGTTTCGCTCATGGATCTTGACTGGATTGGCGGGGGAGCGTTGGTATCAATCATCATGGCCTGCTGGCCAACTAGGGTGCCATAACTCGATCAGGCCCTAGGTTCGGCCGCAGGCTGGTTAACAGCCCTGGGCCAATGGATGGAATGACGTCAATTGGCTGTACGGGCTAGCGTTAGAAGCAGCATTGCATGAGAGCTGAAATGGCTTGAATTATCTCCAGTGAAAGTTGCTCCCATTGTGATGCTTTCGGGCCGCCTGGGGCTCCGGCAAGTGTGCACCAGGTCACAGCGTTGTCTGAACCATGAGGTGACCATCTTCGCACCGAATCCGGCTCGGCGAGCGGCGTTTGGCGATGATTTCATGAAGCTCGCCGCCCGGCCTCGGCAGGGGTTCCGAGTGGCCGATCACGCTTCCCCCGCAACTACCGCACCCCGTGCCTGACGACTTGTCTGGCCCCGGAAAGGAGCCGCACTGTGCGCATGCCCACCGACAGATCGGCCCGGGCCGAGCCGACGGCCACTGTGTACGTCGAGGCGGTCGACCCACACCAGCGCTTGTGCGGCGACATCACCTACATTCCTATCCGACAAGGGCTGGCTCTGCCTCGCCACCGCCGACCACCTGCGCACCGAACTGGTCGCCGACGCTCTGCGAGCAGCCCACCTGCAACGACGCCCGGCACAGGGCGTGATGTTCCACGCGGATCGCGGCTGCCAGTACTCGAGCCGGGCGCTGGCCGAACTCGCCGGGCAGCTCGGCGTGCGCCTGTTGGTCGGATGCGCCGGACAGTGCTGGGGTAACGCCCTGGCTGAGGCGTTCTTCTCCACCCTCAAGCCGGAGCTGATCAGCACCCCACCTGGCCCACCCGGACCGTGGCCCACAACGCGATCTTCGATTTCATCGAGGGCTGGTTCAACCTGCACGGACTCCACAGCAACCTGGGCTACCTCAACCCCAACGACTACGAAGCCCTTCAAGCAGTCTGAACAACACAACGCGAACTTGTCCGCCAAAAACGGAACAAGCTCAGTCGGATCCAGACCCGGGCACGCGCACTTCCGGCCACATGGTTGTCGTCGACAAGATCGTGTCACGAACTCTGCGAGTTGGCTTCGGCGAGGGTGTCGAGGAGGCGTTTGACGGGGGTGGCGAGGCCCCAGCGGTCGGTGAGGTGTTCGAGGGTGATGGGGTCGAGGGGTTCGTGGGGGAGGGTGGGGTCGAAGGTGGGGAGGGGGACGTCGGTGGCGACGGCGACGACTTTGGGGGCGACGGCGAGGTAGGGGGTGGCTTCGGTGAGGCGTTTGCGTTGGGTGGGGGAGAGTTTGGCGTCGGGGGTGAGTGCGGCGGCTTGGATGTCGGCGAGGGTGCGGAACTGGGCGATGAGTTTGGCGGCGGTCTTCTCGCCGATGCCGGGGACGCCGGGGAGGCCGTCGCTGGGGTCGCCGCGCAGGACGGCGAAGTCGACGTACTGGGCGCCGGTGACGCCGTACTTCTCCACCAGGAGGGCCTCGTCGGTGTGCTGGAGGGTCCCGACGCCCTTGATCGGGTAGAGGACCCGCACCCCGCGCGCGTCGTCCACCAGCTGGAACAGGTCCCGGTCGCCGGTGACCACGTCGACCGGGCCGGTTGCCCGGGTGGCGAGGGTGCCGATGACGTCGTCCGCCTCGTAGCCGGGGACGCCGACGCGGGCGATGCCGATCGCGTCCAGTACCGCCTCGATCACCGGGACCTGCGGTGACAGCTGGTCCGGGACCTCCTCCGCGCCTTCGGCCGCGGCGGCGTCGGCCGCGAGTCGGTGGGTCTTGTAGCTCGGGATCAGGTCCACCCGCCACTGCGGCCGCCAGTCGGCGTCCCAGCAGGCCACCAGGTCGGTCGGGGAGTGGTCGTGGACCAGGCGGGTGATGAACTCCAGCAGCCCGCGCACCGCGTTGACCGGCTGCCCGTCGGGGGAGCGGAGCGAGTCGGGCATGCCGAAGAAGGCGCGGAAGTAGAGGCTGGCGGAGTCCAGCAGCATCAGCCGGGTGGCGGGAACGGTCATAGGCTGTAACTATGCCGCACGGGTCCGACACCCGCCCGGCGACACCTTCGCCCTCGGGAGGATTCGTATGCCCTGGACCGCCGCCGACGTACCCGACCAGTCGGGGAGGATCGCCCTGGTCACCGGGGCCAGCAGCGGTATCGGGCTGGAGACGGCGGCGGTGCTCGCACGGCGCGGCGCGACCGTGGTGCTGGCCTGCCGCGATCTGACCAGGGCCCGGGCGGCGGCGGAGCGGATCGGCGGCCGGACCGAGCTGCTGGAGCTGGACCTCGCCTCGCTGGAGTCGGTGCGCGCGGCCGCCGAACAGGCCCGCGAACGGTACGGGCGGCTGGACCTGCTGATCAACAACGCCGGAGTGATGGCCACCCCCCGGCGGACCACCGCCGACGGCTTCGAGTTGCAGTTCGGCACCAACCACCTCGGCCACTTCGCCTTCACCGGCCTGGTCCTGGAGCTGCTGCGGGACGTCCCCGGATCGCGGGTGGTGGTGCTCGGCAGTTCGGCGCACCGGCTGGCGCGGCGCGGCGTGGACTTCGCCGACCTCCAGTCCGAGCGCGGCTACAACCGGGTCCAGGCGTACGCGCAGTCCAAGCTCGCCAACCTGATGTTCATGTACTCCCTGCTGCGCCGACTGACCGCCGCCGACGTGCGGACCACCGCGCTCGCCGCCCACCCGGGGTTCTCGCACACCGAACTCACCCGCCATGTCCCGGCGGTGCTGCAGGGCGTCGAACGGATCGCGATCGCCCCCTTCGCGCAGCCCGCCGCGCGCGGGGCGCTGTGCCCGCTGCGCGCCGCCACCGACCCCGGGGCGATGGGCGGCCACTACTACGGGCCGGACGGGCCGTTCGAGGTGCGCGGCTGGCCGGTGCTCAAGTCCGCCGCCGTGCCCGCCCACGACGAGGCGGCGCAGCAGCGGCTGTGGACGGTCTCCGAGGAACTGACCGGGGTGCGGTACCTCTCGTAGCCGGTACTCCTCGTGGCCGGTACCTCGCACAGGCCGCCCGGTACCCCGGCGGGCCGTATTCTCAGCTGATCCTCAGCCGAGGTTGACCGCGCGTTTATCGGACACGCCATAGATTCTGCTGCGTGAGTACGACAACACCTGCCGGCTGGTACCCGGACCCGAAGCCGAGCGATCCCGCCAACCCCGGTAAGCGGTGGTGGAACGGCACCGACTGGACCGTCAGCACGAAGACGGACGAGGTGCTGACCGCCACCACCGCTGTGCCCTTCGACGCCGCCTACCCGGCGGCCGAGCCGAAGCCGCGCAAGCGCCGCCCGATGCTGGTCACCGGCGCGGTCGCGGCGGTACTGGGACTCGCGGTGGGATCCCTCGCCACGTACCTGATCATGGATGGCCGCACCACCACCGCTGCTCCGGTCAGCCGCGCCCAGGGCTTCGGCCAGGGCGGCGGCCAGGGCAGCGGCCAGTCCCCGTTCGGCGAGGGCGGTTCCGGTGGTTCCGGCTCCGGCTCCGGCTCCGGCGGATCGGGCAGTGGGTCCGGCTCCGGCGGCTCCGGCAGCGGATCGGGCTCGGGCAGCGGCTCCGGTTCCGGCGGGAGCTCGGCGAGCGGGGTCGCGGTCGACGTCGTCGACGGCATCTCGCTCCCCGACCCGGGGACCGGCTGGACCGGCGGCACCACCTCCGACGGCCACGCCGCGCTGTCCTACGGCTCCTACAGCTGCGCCGGGTCCTCCGGCGGCACCTGCACCCTCGCCGGGGCCTCGACCAGCACGCTGACCGCCCCGGTCAGCGCCGGTGCGCAGGCCGCCGCGACGGCCGACATGGCCAAGGCGGTGAGCGAGTCGTACGGCACCGTCACCGGCCACACCCAGCTGGAGTCGCAGGCGGTGACCGTCGCCGGGCGCTCCGGCTACCTGATCCGCTGGAAGGTGGACGCCAAGGTCGGCAACAACGGCACGGTGGAGGACGTCGTCTTCCCGAACAGCGGCAACACCCAGCTGATCGCCGTGCACCTCGGCTTCGACATCGCGGCGAAGTCACCCGCCCTCTCGGTGATGGACAGCATCATCGCCGGAATACAGGACTACAGCGGCGGCTCGGGCAGTGGCAGCGGAAGCGGCACCACCACCTCCTGACCGCAGGCCCGCAGTACGACGACAGCGCCGCCCGCCGACTCCCCTCGGCAGGCGGCGCTGTCGCGCGTCCGGCGGTGGCACACCGGCTGGTGGTCTCCGGGCTGGTGGTCTCCAGGAAGGCGGTCTACAGGAAGGTGCGGCCCTCGCCCCGGTAGGTCGGGACCGTCTCCACCACCCGGTCGCCCTCGACCAGGTGCAGCTCCGCGAAGCGCTCGCACAGTTCGCCCGCCTTGGCGTGCCGGAACCACACCCGGTCGCCGATCAGCAGGTCGTCCGCCGCCGAGCCCAGCAGCGGCGTCTGCACCTCGCCCGCGCCCTCCTGCGGGTCGTAGCGCAGCCCCTGCGGCAGGTAAGGCACCGGCGAGCGGTCCGGGCCCGCCGCGCCCGAGGCCGGGTAGCCGCCGCCGAGCACGGTCACCACGCCCACGCCCGGCCGCCGGACCACCGGCTGCGCGAACAGCGCCGCCGGACGCCCCTGGAACGAGCGGTAGTTGTCGAACAGCCGGGGGACGTACAGGCCGGACCCGGCGGCGACCTCGGTCACCGCGTCCTCCGCCACCGTGGACTCGACGCTGCCGGTCCCGCCGCCGTTGACGAACTCCAGGTCCACCACCCGGCGCAGCGCGCGCACGGTCTCCGAGCGCCGCTGCGCCAGCTCCGCCCGGGCCTTGGACTGCATCACCCGGATCGCCCGCGAGCGCAGCGGCCGACCGGCGACGTTGTCGCCGACCCCGGCGACATGGCCCTCGTAGGCCATCAGCCCGACCACCCGGAAGCCGGGACGCTGCTGGACCAGCTCGGCGAACGCCGCCAGCGCCTCCGGTGTGCGCAGCGGCGACCGCCGCGCGCCGACCCGGATCCGACCGCCGAGCAGGTGCAGCGCGGTGTCCAGCTCCAGGCAGACCCGGATCTGCTCACCGCCGCCGGCCCGGGCGGCGTCCACCAGGTCCAGCTGCGCCGGGTCGTCCAGCAGCACGGTGATCGCCCCGGCCAGCTTCGGATCGGCGGCCAGCTCGGCGTACCCGGCCCGGTCGGCCGACGGGTAGGCCAGCAGGATGTCCTCGAAGCCGGCCCTGGCCAGCCAGATCGACTCGGCCAGGGTGAAGCTCATGACCCCCTGGAAGCCGTCCTGCCGCAGGACGCGTTCCAGCAGGGCGCGGCAGCGCACGGACTTGCTCGCCACCCGGATCGGCTTCCCGGCGGCGCGCCGGACCAGGTCGGCGGCGTTCGCGTCGAAGGCCTCCAGGTCCACGATCGCCAGCGGCGCGTCGAGGTGGGCGGTGGCACGGTCGTAGCGTGCCCGGTCGGCGGAGAGGGTCACCATGCGCGAAGACTGCCACATGCCCGCTACCCACGGGTAGGGCCTGCGCCGGTCGGTCTTGGCGGGAGATCCCCGGCTCGGCTGGGCGTTTCCTGGTCGGCGCCGGGGTAGTGGGCCCCGGCGCCGGGCGGTGTCAGCCAGTCCCCAGTGAACCGGCAGCGGCCTGGGCGACCGACTGCACCAGCGAGATCCCGGCGGACTCGCTGAGGTTGCCGTCGGAGACCACCGCGATCAGCAGCTCCTGGCCGTTCCGCTGGACCTGGCCGATGCTGTTGATCACCCACAGTCCGGTCGCCGAGCGCGGCAGCCAGCCGTTCTTCACCGCGTAGTCGCTGCCGCTGGCCGCCGCGCTGACGCCCCAGCGCTGGTCGCTCTCGACCTGGCCGAGCAGCCCCTGGACGTACTGCCGCGAGGTCGAGCTGAGCAGCGAGTCGCTGGTGAAGACCTGGCGCAGCAGTCGCAGCTGGTCGGCGGCGGTGGTCGTGGTCAGGCCCCAGTTGCCCTCGGTGCCACCGGCGGTGGAGGTCAGCCCGAAGCGCTGGTTGGCCGCGTTCAGGCCGCCCTCCTGGCCGATGTCGTTCCAGAGCGCGGTGGCCGAGTCGTTGTCGCTGTTCTCGATCATGGTGTTGGCCAGGCCCAGCTGGGTCTGGGTCAGCGTGGTGCCCTGGTCCTGGGCCTGGAGCAGCAGCGTCGCCAGGATGTCGACCTTGACGATGCTGGCGGTGGCGAAGGCGTGGCCGTTCCCGCCGTAGGTCAGCGACTGGCCGGTGCCGAGGTCGGTCACCGCGACCGACACCGCGCCGTTGGCCTGGGCGACGGCGCTGCTCAGCGCGGCGTCGGCGGCCGCCGTGGTGGTGGCCGGGGCGGGCACGGCGGTGGCGGAGGGCTCGGCCGTCGGCGTGGAGGCGGCGGAGGTGGAGGCGGTGGAGGCGGCGGAGGTGGAGGCGGCGGCGGAGGGGGACGCGGAGGATGGAGACGGGGACGCGGTCACACCGCTCATTGTGGCGTGGCGCTCGGTGGCACTGGAATGGCCCTGGAGCAGCAGCACGGTGATGATCCCGACCGCGCTGAGCAGGCTCACCAGGCTGAGCAGGCGCGTCAGGGAGACACTTCGCATCGGCATGCAACGACGCTAGGCAGTACCGCTTTGAGCCAGCTGAAGGCTTTATGGGCCTTTCCTGACAATTACTGCTGGATGTCCTTGCCTGGCGTCGAGTCGGCGGAGGGCCGGGATCGACTAGGCTCGCCGGGTGCAGCGCAAGAACATCCCAGACCCGGGGTTCGCGGGTGACGACGGTTCGGCCGATCCCAGGCTCGTGGCGGCTCTGGCCGCGTACGCGGCCGATCCCACTCCGGACGGTGAGCGCGACCTGCTGGCGGCGCTGGTCGGCGCCCGGCTGATGGTCCCGATCGTGGCCGTCCTCGGTGAGGCCGAGACCGGGGCGGACGGCCTGAGGCACGAGAAGTCCAGCGACATGGCGGTGCCCACCATCGACGCCCCGGACGGGCGCAAGGGGCTGCCCGCGTTCACCTCGCTGGAGGCCATGGCCCGCTGGCGGGCCGACGCGCGCCCGGCCCCGGTCGCGGCCCCGCAGGCGGTGCGGGCGGCCTGGTCGGAGCGGGCCGACGCGCTGCTGATCGACCTGGCCGGTCCCGCCTTCTACGAGCTGTCCGGCGCGGCGATGCGCGCGGTGGCGGAGGGCCGGGCGATGGCGGACCCGCTGCGCGACCCGGAGCTGGCCGAGACGGTGCGCGGACTGCTGGCCCGGCACCCGGTGGTGCTCCGGGCGCACCTGCTGCCGAGTGACACGACCGACGCGCTGCTGGCGCTGGTACCGGATCCGGCCCTGGCGGGCGCGGAGCTGGGGGCGGCGGTGCAGCGGCTGGCGGCGGAGCTGGGCGAGGCGGAACTGCTCCGGATCAGGCTCGACCGGGGGCTGGACCTGGCGGTCGTGCCCGCCTCGCCAGCGGAGCCCGCCGACCCCCTCTACACGCGGCAGCCGTAGCGGCCCCGGGCGCGGCCCCCGTGGCGGCTCCGCACACGGCAGCCGCGGCAGCCGCGGCAGTCACGGCAGCCGTGGCCGGGGGCAGTCACGGCGGCCGTGGCGGGGCGGGGGGCGGCTGCGGGCGTCAGCCGTAGACCGGGCCGGTGAACTTCTCGCCGGGGCCGGTGCCCGGCTCGTCCGGGACCAGCGAGGCCTCGCGGAAGGCCAGCTGCAACGACTTGAGGCCGTCCCGCAGCGGGGCGGCGTGGAAGTTGCTGATCTCCGGCGCGCCCGCGGTCACCAGTCCGGCCAGGGCGGTGATCAGCTTGCGGGCCTCGTCCAGGTCCTTGTGCGCCTCGCCGCCCTCCGCGAGCCCGAGGTTCACCGCCGCCGCGCTCATCAGGTGCACCGCCACCGTCGTGATGACCTCGACCGCCGGGACGTCGGCGATGTCGCGGGTGAGGTCGTCGAAGTCGGGGCCGTCGGCGTGGTCGGGCACGTCGGGCGTCTCGGGCTGGCTGCTCATGGAAAACTCGCCTCGCTGAAGGTGGATGTCTGCCCGAAGTCTGCCCGATGCCCGCGGGGGGCGTGAAAAGGGCACGAATCGCAGGATTCTGCGCTACTCCCGGTCGCTGCTATGCTTGCCAGAGACCGGCCAGGTACAGCCACGTCCCCGCGAGGGCGGCGGCTCACCCGGCCCGCAAGTGGAGGCTCCCCTCCCACCCGCATCGACTCCAGGGTCGTCGGGTTCCGGTCAGGCGGTTCGCGCTCCGTGCGTGATCCGCTCAGTGCGTGCTGTGGACGCTTGGGCGTTCCGGCGACGCACCCGGTCCTGTGGAGCCCCGCCTGCGTGTCATGCGGGGCTTTTTTCGTGCCCGCGGTAGGCGCCTGGCGCGGCACCGCGGCACGAATGAAGCCCTGTGTGGCGGTAACCAGTCCGCTGTTCAGGCGGCTGCCGTCGGCAGCCGCGAGGTGCAACCGAGGAGGATCCATCAGCACCGAGCCCCGCATCAACGACCGGATTCGCGTCCCTGAGGTGCGACTCGTCGGTCCCAGCGGCGAGCAGGTCGGCATTGTGCCGCTTGCCAAGGCCCTGGAACTTGCGCAGGAGTACGACCTGGATCTTGTCGAGGTCGCGGCGACCGCCCGGCCGCCGGTGTGCAAGCTCATGGACTACGGCAAGTTCAAGTACGAGTCCGCCATGAAGGCCCGTGAGGCGCGCAAGAACCAGGCGCACACGGTCATCAAGGAGATGAAGCTCCGCCCGAAGATCGACCCGCACGACTATGACACCAAGAAGGGTCACGTCGTTCGGTTCCTCAAGCAGGGCGACAAGGTCAAGATCACGATCATGTTCCGTGGCCGTGAGCAGTCCCGCCCCGAGCTCGGCTTCCGGCTGCTTCAGCGACTCGCCTCCGACGTTGAGGAGTTGGGCTTCATCGAGTCCAACCCCAAGCAGGACGGCCGAAACATGATCATGGTTCTCGGCCCGCACAAGAAGAAGACCGAGGCGATGGCCGAAGCCCGCGAGGCCGCGGCCATCCGCAAGGCCGAGCGTCAGGGTCGCACGGACGACGGCGACGAGACGGACGAGACGGTCGGCGAGGACGACGCCGCGGCCGTTGAGATCGACGAGACCGCCGAGGCCGAGGCGGCCGACCAGGCCGACGACGTCGACGACGTCGACGACACCCCGGAGGCGGCGGCCAGCTAGGCTGCCGCGTCCACCCCCGGTTCCCCGGCAGCCGCCGGGGAACCCAGGAGATCCACAGCGTTCCCGCCCGCGCCCCGGCGCTCGGGCGGGAGCGGACCGACGAGGAGAGTACGGCGACATGCCGAAGAACAAGACGCACTCCGGTGCCAGCAAGCGCTTCAAGATCACCGGCTCCGGCAAGGTGCTGCGCCAGCGCGCCGGCCGTCGTCACTACCTTGAGCACAAGCCGTCCACGCTGACCCGCCGTCTGGCCGGTACGGTCGAGCTGGCCCCGGCTGACGTCAAGAAGGTCAAGAAGCTTCTCGGCAAGTGATCCTGCGCCCAGCGCAGCCGATCCCCTCGACCATTCGTAACCGGACCGCGTGAAACCGACCGCGGTCCTCACCAAGGAGTAACAACGTGGCACGCGTCAAGCGGGCAGTAAACGCCCACAAGAAGCGCCGGGTCGTCCTCGAACGCGCCAGCGGCTACCGTGGCCAGCGCTCGCGGCTGTACCGCAAGGCGAAGGAGCAGCTGCTGCACTCCTTCACCTACAACTACAACGACCGGAAGAAGCGCAAGGGCGACTTCCGTCAGCTGTGGATCCAGCGCATCAACGCGGCTGCGCGTGCGAACGGCATGACCTACAACCGCCTGATCCAGGGGCTGAAGGCGGCCAACATCGAGATCGACCGCAAGATGCTGGCCGAGCTCGCCGTGCACGACGCCGGTGCCTTCTCCGCGCTGGTCGAGGCCGCACAGAAGGCCCTCCCGGCCGACGTGAACGCGCCCCGCGTCGCCGCCGACGCCGCCTGAGCGAGCGCCACGCGGTAACGGCGCGCCCGCGCGCCGAGCAGCACTCCGGGCCCGCAGGGGGACACCCCCTGCGGGCCCGTTCTGTCCGCCGCCGCCAACCCGGAGCCAGCGGCTCCGAGGCTCTGACGCCGACCTCCCCGAGCGAGAGACCGCGATGCCCCAGCCGCAGTACCCCGAGCTCACCTCGCTGCGTTCGACCAGGGTCACCGCGGCCCGCCGCCTCTCCCGCCGGGTCCAGCGGACCCGGGAGCGCCGCTTCGTCGCCGAGGGCCCGCAGGCCGTCCGCGAGGCCGTGGCCTACGGGCGGATCCCGGGCGCCGGGGGCGAGCACGCGGTGGTCGAGATCTACACCACCGCGGAGGCCGCCGAGCGGCACGCCGAGCTGATCGCCGACGCCCACGGCGCGCGGGTGCCGGTGCTCACCGCCACCGACGAGGTGATCGCCGCCGTCTGCCAGACGGTGACCCCGCAGGGCATCGCCGCCATCTGTCGCTTTGTCGACACCCCCTTCGAGCAGCTGCTGGCCGCCCGCCCGCGGCTGGTCGCGGTGCTCGCGCACGTCCGCGACCCCGGGAACGCCGGGACGGTGCTGCGCACCGCCGACGCCGCCGGGGCGGACGCGGTGGTGCTCACCGACGCCTCGGTGGACCTCTACAACCCCAAGGCCGTGCGGGCCTCCGTCGGCAGCCTCTACCACCTGCCGGTCGCCGTCGGCGTACCGGTGGAGCAGGCGGTCGCCGGACTGCGCGCCGCCGGGACGCGGATCCTCGCCGCCGACGGCGCGGGCGACCGCGACCTGGACGCCGAACTGGACGACGGCACCCTCGGCGGACCCACCGCCTGGGTCTTCGGAAACGAGGCCTGGGGACTGCCGGAGCCCACCCGGGCGCTGGCGGACCAGGTGGTCCGGGTACCCATCCACGGCCATGCCGAGAGCCTGAACCTGGCGACCGCCGCGGCCGTGTGCCTGTACGCCTCCGCGCGCGCCCAGCGCGCCTCCGGCGGTTGCCGCGCCTGATGTTATTTTCGCTATGGTGGCCATCTGAGGGGGTGGCGATGTCCCGTGCCGAGCGCAGCCGCCGAGCGGACCTGCCCGACGGCAGCCTCGACGCCGAGGACCTCCCCGACGGCCTGGTCGTCGCCGACGCCGACGGCCTGGTCGTCTGCTTCAACACCGCCGCCGCCCGGATCAGCGGCATCCCCCCCGCCGCCGCGCTCGGCCGCCCGCTGGCCGAGGCACTGCCGCTGGAGGACCTGGAGGGCCGCCGTTGGTGGCAGCTCACCGACCCGTACGGCGGCCTGGCCACCCGCACCCGCCAGCCCGAACGCAACCTGCTGCTGCCCGGCGGCCGGGAGGTCCTGGTCTCCGCCCGCTTCCTGCGCGCCGACGACCGCACCGGACCGGTGCTGCGGGTCGTGGTCGCGCTGCGCGGCACCGAGGCCCGGCGGCGCACCGAACGCAGCCACGCGGAGCTGATCGCCACCGTCGCGCACGAACTGCGCTCCCCGCTGACCAGCGTCAAGGGCTTCACCGCGACCCTGCTGCAGAAGTGGGAGCGCTTCACCGACGACCAGAAGCGGCTGATGCTGGAGACCGTGGACGCCGACGCCAACCGGGTGACCCGGCTGATCGCGGAACTCCTCGACATCTCCCGGATCGACGCCGGACGCCTGGAGATCCGCCGCCAGCAGATCGACCTGCCCGCCGCCGTCCGGCACCACGTGGACGGCAAGACGGCGGCCGGGGTCGCCCCCGGTCGCTTCGTGATCCGGGTCCAGGAACCCCTGCCGCCGCTGTGGGCCGACGCCGACAAGATCGACCAGGTGCTGGGCAACCTGCTGGAAAACGCGGTGCGGCACGGCGAGGGAACCGTCACCATCGAGGTCCAGCCGGAGAAGGCCGCCCATGCCCCCGGCCTGCTGCGGGAATGGACGGTGGTGACGGTGAGCGACCAGGGCCCCGGCATCCCCGAGGAGTCCATCCCGCGCGTCTTCACCCGCTTCTGGCGCGGCAGCAAACGCGGCGGCACCGGCCTCGGCCTCTACATCGTCAAGGGCATCGTCGAGGCGCACGGCGGGACCATCGCCGTCGACCGCGGGCCCGAGGGCGGGGCGAGGTTCCGATTCAGCCTGCCCGCGGGCATCCCCGAGTTCATGATCTGAGGCTCCCCGGGAGCCGGACCACTCGGCCCCCGCGGGCCCGGCCCCGCGCAGTACCGCCGCACCGGCCCGCACAAGGCCGATGGGGCCCCCGATGATCCCGGTAGACTCGGCCATTGGCGTTGTCCGACGCCACTCGCGGCCCCGCCGCGGACACCCCGCCCCGCCAGGGGACCGGCTGTCCGCCGCAGGACTGCGCGCGGCCGGATACCACCGCCCGCCCGAGCAGACCACCGCAGGAGCACGGAAGAGAGCGATGTCCGCACCGAACAAGTCCTACGATCCGGTAGAGGTCGAGGTGTTGAAGCCCGAGCAGATCGAGCGGATGCGGGACGAGGCCCTGGCCGCGTTCGCCGCCGCCGCCGACCTCGCCGCGCTGCGGGACGCCAAGGTCGCCCACACCGGAGACCGGTCCCCGCTGGCGCTGGCCAACCGCGAGATCGGCGCGCTGCCGCCGCAGGCCAAGGCCGAGGCGGGCAAGCGCGTCGGCCAGGCCCGCGGCTCCGTCAACCAGGCGCTCGCCGCCCGGCTGGTCGAGCTGGAGGCCGAGCGCGACGCCCGGGTCCTGGTCGAGGAGGCAGTGGACGTCACGCTGCCCTACGACCGCGCCCCGCGCGGCGGTCGGCACCCGCTGACCACCCTGTCCGAGCGCCTGGCCGACATCTTCACGGCCATGGGCTACGCCGTCGCCGAGGGCCCCGAGGTCGAGGCCGAGTGGCTGAACTTCGACGCCCTCAACATGGGCCCGGACCACCCCGCGCGCTCCACCCAGGACACCTTCTTCCTGCGGGACGCCGCCGGGCAGTTCACCGACGGCGTGGTGCTGCGCACCCACACCTCCGGCGTGCAGATCCGCTCCATGCTGGCCAGCGCCGAGCCGCCGGTCTACGTGGTCTGCCCGGGCCGGGTGTTCCGCTCCGACGAGCTGGACGCCACGCACACCCCGGTCTTCAGCCAGATCGAGCTGCTGGCCGTGGACGAGGGCCTGACCATGGCCGACCTCAAGGGCACCCTCGACCACATGGTCGTCTCGCTCTTCGGCGAGGGGATGACCACCCGGCTGCGCCCCAACTACTTCCCCTTCACCGAGCCGTCCGCCGAGATGGACATGGTGTGCTTCAACTGCCGGGGCGAGTCCGTCGGCAACCCCGACCGGCCCTGCCGCACCTGCTCCTCCGAGGGCTGGATCGAGCTTGGCGGCTGCGGCATGGTCAACCCCCGGGTGCTGGTCGCCTGCGGGATCGACCCTGACAAGTACAGCGGCTTCGCCTTCGGCTTCGGCATCGAGCGGCTGCTGATGTTCCGGCACAACGTCGAGGACATGCGAGACATCGTGGAGGGTGACGTGCGCTTCACCCTTCCGTTCGGGATGGAGATCTGATGCGCGTCCCGCTTTCCTGGCTGCGGGAGTACGTCGACCTGCCCGCGGGCGAGACCGGCCGCGACGTGGCCGACCGGCTGGTCCGGGCCGGTCTTGAGGTCGAGACCGTCGAGCAGCTCGGCGGCGACCTCAAGGGCCCGCTGGTGGTCGGCAAGGTCCTCGCGATCGAGGAGCTCACCGGCTTCAAGAAGCCCATCCGCTACTGCCAGGTCGACGTCGGCGGCGCCAACGGCACCGGCGAGCCGCAGAACATCGTCTGCGGCGCGCGGAACTTCGCCGTCGGCGACAAGGTCGTGGTGGTGCTCCCCGGCGCGGTGCTGCCCGGGCCCTTCCCGATCGCCGCCCGGCAGACCTACGGGCACACCTCCGAGGGCATGATCTGCTCGGCGCGTGAGCTCGGCATGGGCGACGAGCACGACGGCATCATCGTGCTGCCGCCGGAGTTCGAGCCCGGCACCGACGCGATCGAGCTGCTGGAGCTGGTCGACGAGGTGCTGGACATCGCGGTCACCGCCGACCGGGGCTACTGCCTGTCGGTGCGCGGCGTCGCCCGCGAGGCCGCCACCGCCTACGGTCTGGCGCTGCGCGACCCGGCGCTGCTGGACACCCCGGCGCCGAACTCCTTCGGCCCCGCGGTCACCGTGCTCGACCCGTCGGGCTGCGACCGCTTCACCGCGCGCGGCGTCACCGGCCTGGAGCCGGAGGCGCGCTCGCCGATCTGGCTGCAACGGCGGATCCAGAAGGCCGGGATGCGCCCGATCTCGCTGACCGTCGACATCACCAACTACGTGATGCTGGAGCTCGGCCAGCCGCTGCACGCCTACGACCGCAGCCGGATCGACGGCACCATCAGCGTCCGCCGGGCCCAGGCCGGGGAGAAGCTCACCACGCTGGACGGCGTGGTCCGCACCCTCGACGCCGAGGACCTGCTGATCTGCGACAACTCCGGGCCGATCGGCCTGGCCGGGGTCATGGGCGGCGCCGGGACCGAGATCGCCGACTTCACCGTCGACCCGGAGACCGGCCAGGTGCACGGCACCACCGAGGTCGTGGTCGAGGCCGCGCACTTCGCGCCGGTCAGCATCGCCCGCACCGCGCGTCGGCACAAGCTGCCGTCCGAGGCGGCCAAGCGCTTCGAGCGCGGGGTCGACCCGGAGGCCGCCAAGGCCGCCGCCCAGCGCGCGGTGGACCTGCTGGTCCTGGTCGCCGGCGGGACCGCCGAGGCCGGGGTCACCGAGGTCGCGGTGGAGTACCCGGCGTTCACCATCACCATCGCCGCCGACCACCCCGACCGGGTCGCCGGTCAGGAGTACGGCCGCGAGACCGTGGTCCGCCGACTGCAGGAGGTCGGCTGCACCGTCGAGGGCGGCGACGTCCTGGTGGTCACCCCGCCCAGCTGGCGGCCCGACCTGACCGACCCGAACGACCTGGCCGAGGAGGTCATCCGGCTCGAAGGCTACGCCGAGCTGCCCTCCACCCTGCCCAAGGTCCCGGCCGGACGCGGGCTCACCGAGGCCCAGCGGCTGCGCCGCCGCACCGGCCTGGCCCTGGCCGGGGCGGGCTACGTCGAGGTGCTGAACTACCCGTTCATCGGCGACGCCGCGCTGGACGCCCTCGGCCTCGACCCGGACGACGACCGCCGCCGCACGGTCCGACTGGCCAACCCGATCTCCGACGAGGAGCCGTCGCTGCGCACCACGCTGCTGCCGGGCCTGCTCGCGGCGCTGCGCCGGAACACCGGCCGGGGCACCACCGACGTGGCGCTGTTCGAGCAGGGCCTGGTGTTCCGGGTCGACGGCACCGACCCGGAGCGGCTGTACCGGGCCCCCCGGCTGCCGGTCGACCGGCGTCCCACCGACGAGGAGATCGGTCGGCTGAACGCCGCGCTGCCGCGGCAGCCGCGCCGGGTCGCCACCGTGCTCGCGGGCTCGATCGAGCCCGCCGGCTGGTGGGGTCCCGCCCGCGCGGCGACCTGGGCCGACGCGGTCGAGTCGGCCCGGACGGTGGCCGCTGCCGCCGGGGTCGAGCTGACCGTCCGCCAGGCGCAGTTCGCCCCCTGGCACCCGGGCCGCTGCGCCGCGCTGCACGTCGGCGACCGCCTGGTCGGCCACGCCGGTGAGCTGCACCCGCGGGTGGTCAAGGCGCTGCACCTGCCGGAGCGCACCTGCGCCATGGAGATCGACGTCGACCTGCTGACCCAGGACGGCGCCGGACGGGTCGAGGGTCCGCGGATCTCCGGCTTCCCGGTCGCCACCCAGGACGTCGCGCTGGTGGTGGACGCGTCGGTGCCCGCCGCCGAGGTCGAGGCCGCGCTGCGGTCCGGCGCCGGACCGCTGCTGGAGTCGCTGCGGCTGTTCGACGTCTACACCGGTGAGCAGCTGGGCGAGGGCCGCAAGTCCCTCGCCTACGCGCTGCGCTTCCGCGCCGCCGACCGGACGCTCACGGCGGAGGAGGCCAGCGCCGCGCGCACCGCCGCCATCGCCGAGGCCGTCGCCCGGACCGGGGCCGCGGCGCGCGGCTGACCCGCGCGCGGCGACCGGTGGCGGCCACCCCCTCGCCGGGGGTGGCCGCCACCGGCATGTCCGGGCGGGGTCGGGCGGGTCCGCCGGGGGAGCAGCCGCGGCGGTACAGGAACACATGAACAGTCCTTCAATTGTCTACAGTACGATGACTTCATGGGTCCCGAAACCGTGCCGCCCGCGCGCCTGGACGCGGGCAACGCCGCGAAGGTCGCCGCCACGATGCAGGCCCTGGCCACCCCCTCCCGGCTGCTGATCCTGGCCCGGCTGCGCCAGGGCCCCTGTTCGGCCAGCGAACTGGCCGCCGCCGTCGGCCTGGAGCAGTCCGCCTGCTCGCACCAGCTGCGGCTGCTGCGCAACCTCGACCTGGTCATCGGCGAGCGGCAGGGCCGGTCCGTGGTCTACGACCTGTACGACCACCATGTGGCCGAGCTGCTGGACCAGGCCGTCTACCACGTGAACCACCTGCGGGCCTGACCGCCGCCGCCGACAGCCCGACGTGATCCGAAAGACCGGCCCTAGCGCCGGGCCCAGGCCATGACCGAGCGGTTGAGCGTGGCGTGGAAGCCCCCGGTCGCGGAGAGCTCCCGCTGCTCGGCGAGCCAGTCGGCGGCCCGCTCGGCGCTGACCGCGCCCTGCTCACAGGCCCGCTCGGTGGCCCGGGACAGCGAGAAGACCAGGTCGAGTTCGGTCAGCGAGTCGTAGACCGCGAGCTCCACCTCGATCCGCAGCCCGGTGAAGCCCGCCTCGCACAGCAGTCGGCGCAGCTGGCGGCCGATGTCGCGCTGGACGATCGCGGCGCCGACCCGGGCGCTGACGGCCGCCGCCGTGACCGGGTCGGCGGAGGCGATGGTGAACGAGGCCCAGTCCGGTTCGCTGACCGCGATCCGGCCGCCGTCGCGCAGGGTGCGGCGGGCCTCGGCGAGGACGGCGGCCGGGTCGGCGACGTGCTGGAGCACCCGCTCGATCCGGCAGGCGTCGAACACGCCGTCACGGAACGGCAGCCGGGCGCCGTCGGCCTGGGCCAGCCGGGGCTCCAGGTCCTGGTCGCTCAGCCGGGCGCGGCTGGCGTGCAGCATCACGCTGCTGGCGTCGACGCCGACGGCGACGATGCCGTCCTCCGCCAGCTGGGCCAGCTCGTGCCCGGCGCCGCAGCCCAGGTCGAGCACCCGCTCGCCGGGTCGCGGCGACAGTAGCTCCCGCAGCCGGGCCCGGGGCGCGCTCAGGCCGCGACGCGCCTCACTGAGGTAGCGGACCAGCTCCTGCGGGCGCGGGCTGCGGTCGACGTCGGAGAAGGTACTCATGGCAACTCCCGTGCGGGCGCCCAGGCGGTCGGCCCCCGCGAAGCTGCTTCCCGATGGTCGTTTCCATCCCGGCACCGCCAGTCGCGTTGCCCGCATTCTGCCGCACCGGGCCCGGCGGCGCATCGGGTTCCGCGACGCTGCACAACTCCTTGAGTACTCAAGTAACTGGTAGCCTGGGACGATGAGCAACGCACTCGACACCTCCCTGCGGCTGGTCCGTGCCCAGGCCTCGCTGACCAAGCGGTTCGACGGGCGGCTCGCCGCGCTGCACGGGGTGAGCCTGGCGGACCTGACGGTGCTGCTGCGGCTGGGCCGGGCCGAGGGCGGCCGGATGCGCCGGGTCGACCTGGCCCAGGCGGTCGGGCTGACCGCCTCCGGGGTGACCCGCGGGCTGATCCCGCTGGAGCGGATCGGCCTGGTCGTCCGCGAGCCGGACCCGCGCGACGCCCGGGTGGCGTACGCGGTGCTCACCGCGACCGGGCGGGCCCGCCTCGGCGAGATGCTGCGCACCGCCGAGGAGATCGCCGCCGACGTGTTCGCCGCCCCGCACTGGGCCGACGGCGGGTTCGAGGTCCTGGCCGGACTGCTGGCCGAGCTGGACGCCGCGGGGCACGACTCCGCCGGGCATGACGCCGCCGGGTATGACGCCGCCGGGTATGACGCCGCCGGGTATGGGTCCGGGGCCGGACATGGTTGACCCTTCGGGTACGGGTCGGCCGGGGCAGGCGTCGGACGCCGCGACCTGGCGGATGGTGGAGTGGCTGATGGGCGGCGGCTGGCCGCTCCCGGAAGGAGAGGTGGCGCGGGTGGCGGACCATGCGGCGGACCGGACGGCGGACCACGCGGCGGGCACCGGCCTGCCGGAGGTCACCGCGCTGCGCTACCTGGCGCCACTGCGCGCGGGCGGGTCGGTGCCCGGCATCGTCGAGACCGACGACCTGGGCACCTACGTGGTGAAGTTCGCCGGGGCCGCCCAGGGCCGCAAGGCGCTGGTGGCCGAGGTCATCGTCGGCGAGCTGGGGCGGCGGCTCGGCCTGCCGGTGCCGGAGCTGGTGCTGGTCGACTTCGACCCGGCGGTGGCCGCCGAGGAGCCCGACCCCGAGGTCCAGGACATCCTGCGGGCCAGCGCCGGACGCAACCTCGGCATGGACTACCTGCCCGGCGCGCGGGACGTCACCGCGCGGGAGCTGTCCGGCGCGCTCGCCGTCCCCCCGGCCGAGGCCGGGCGGGTGGTCTGGTTCGACGCGCTGGTCGGCAACGTCGACCGGACGGTGCACAACCCCAACCTGATGCTCTGGCACGGGCGGCTGTGGCTGATCGACCACGGCGCGGCGCTGATCTTCCACCACCGCTGGTCCGGCGCGGCCGAGGCGGTCACCCGGCGCTACCCGATGACCGCGCACGCGCTCGGGGCCTTCCAGCCCGACGTGGCCGCCGCCGACGCCGAGCTGGCGCCGCTCGTCACCGAGGAGCTGCTGGACGAGGTGGTCGGGCTGGTACCGGACGAGTGGCTGGCGGACGAGCCCGGCTTCGAGTCGCCCGGGCAGCTGCGCGCCGCCTACACCGCGCACCTCGCGGCCCGCGCCGCGCGGTCCCGGGCCTGGCTGCCGGAGGAGTTCGGTACCCCGGAGGAGCTGGCCAGGGCCGAGTCGGCGCGGCTGGCGGCGACCCTCGCCCAGCGCCCGGCCTGGCTCCAGCACGTGCCGGGCTGACCCGGGCGGGCCGATCCCCGGGCGGGCCGATCCCCGGGCGGGCCGATCCCCGGGCGGGCCGATCCCCGGGCGGCCTGGACGGCGAGCCGGGTGTCGGCGATAGGTTGTCGACATGCGGATATGTGTGCTCGGGGCGGGAGCCATCGGCGGTTACCTCGGTGCGCGGCTGGCCGCCTCCGGGCTGGAGACCTCGGCCGTGGCCCGGGGCGCGACCCTGGCCGCGCTGCGGGAGCACGGCTGGCGGGTGGTCTCCGAGCAGGGCACGGTCAACGCGCCGGTAAGGGCCGTCGCCGACGCGTCGGAGCTGGGCGAGCAGGACCTGGTGGTGCTCGCGGTCAAGAGCCAGTCGCTGGACGCCGCGCTGCCCGCGCTGACCCCGCTGCTGGGCCCGGACACGATCGTCCTGGCCGCGCTGAACGGCGTCCCCTGGTGGTTCCTGGACGGCTTCGGCGGGCCCTGCGCGGGGCGGCGGCTGGCCGGGGTCGACCCGTCCGGGCGGATCGCGGCGGCGGTGCCGACCCGCCGGGTGCTCGGCTGCGTCGTCCACCTGAGCTGTAGCGTCCCGGAGCCGGGGCTGGTCCGGCACGGCGGCGGGCGCGGGCTGATCCTGGGCGAGCCGGACGGCAGCGAGTCGCCGCGGGTCCGGGAGGTGGCGGCGCTGCTGGCCGGGGCCGGGTTCGAGGCCACGGTCTCCCGGCAGATCCAGCGGGACGTCTGGTACAAGCTGTGGGGCAATATGACCATCAACCCGGTCTCCGCCCTCACCGGGGCCACCGCCGACCGGATCCTGGACGACGAACTGGTGCTCGGGTTCTGCCACGCGGCGATGCGGGAGGCGGCGGCGGTCGGCGCCGCGATCGGCTGCCCGATCACCGAACTCCCGGAAGAGCGCAGCACGTTGACCCGCAAGCTGGGACCGTTCCGGAGCTCCATGCTGCAGGACGCCGATGCCGGGCGCAGCCTGGAACTCGGCGCGCTGGTCGGCGCGGTCCGCGAGATCGGCGAGCTGGTGGGCGTGCCCACCCCGAACATCGACGCCCTGCTCGGGCTGACCCGGCTCAGCGCCCGGGTCCGCGGCCTGGGCTGACCGCCCGGGCCCGGTGGTTCAGTGCCGCCGACGGCGTCGGCCGAGGCGGGCCACGCCGACCGCCGCGACCCCGCCGACCAGCAGCACCAGCGCGATCGTGGCGACCGGTCCACCGGCCGAGGAGCCGGTGTCCGGCAGTCCGCCGGTGGGCGACGGGCTGGGCGAGGGCGGGACCGACTCGCTGGGGCTCGGTGAGGGGGTGACCGACTCGCTCGGGCTCGGCGTCGGGGTCTTCGACTCGCTCGGACTGGGGGTCGGCGTCTTCGACTCGCTCGGGCTCGGGGTCGGGCTGGTCTTCTCCAGGCAGGAGGCGTGCACCTCGCCGAGCCGGAGGGTGGTGATCGGCCCCGAGTAGACCTGGTTGCCGGTGAGGTCGTTCAGCACTCCGGTGACCGTGATGTCGATCCAGGCCTCGGCCTGGTAGACGCCGGGGGTCTGGCCGCCGGTCGAGGGCACCTCGTGCGGCCGGTAGTCGACGGTCAGGGTGCTGTCGCCCAGCGTGGCCGGCTCGTGCAGGTCGGTCCCGGTCACGTCCAGGGTGGTGGTCCCGACCCCGACGGTGTGGCCGGCCACCATGATCTGGTTGCCCGCGGTGCGGGCGTACGCCAGCGCGTAGGGGCCGACCGGCGGCGGCGTGCACTCGGCATAGGTGTCCACCGTGGCGACCGAGCCGGAGACCGGTCTGACCTGGAGCAGGGGGTCGTTGTCGCGGATGTACAGCGTCATGCCGGAGTTCAGCGTCTGCCCGTACGCCTTGCCGCTGGTGTTGGAGCTCCGGACGACGGTGGCGCCGTCGAGGGTCACGTGGTTCAGCACGCCGTCCGGGTCGCTGAAGTCGCCGTCGTCGTCCGGAGCGTCGACGACGGGGGAGTCCGCGGTGCCGTACACGCCCTGGAACATGCCGGCGTGCAGCGCCGGGACGTTCGCGATGGCCAGCCTGATCAGCTGGGCGCTGGAGTACTGCCCGCCCGC
Organism: Streptacidiphilus sp. P02-A3a; assembly: GCF_014084105.1. Classification (GTDB taxonomy): domain Bacteria; phylum Actinomycetota; class Actinomycetes; order Streptomycetales; family Streptomycetaceae; genus Streptacidiphilus. The sequence continues at coordinate 2,967,107 of NZ_CP048289.1, forward strand.
CGCGGCCGCCGGGTCGGCGGGGGCCAGCAGAGCGGCGGCGGTGGTGACCACGGCCGCGGTCGCGGCGGCGGTCAGGACGGCACTCGGGCGTCCGGCGGGACGTGGGGGCATGGGCGCGGTAGCAGAGCGGCGACGGTGACCGGCGGCCCTGGGGCCGCCCCGCTCTGGATTCCTCCTCAGAACGGGACGCTATGGCCGCCGGGACGCGATGGGCGGGCGGCATCCCCCGTGTCACCGGAGAATGCCCCGTCCGGCCCTGCGCCCCGGCGGCCCGGCGTCATGAGGTCGCCGTCATGAGGTCGCCGTCACGCGGTCGCCGTCACGCGGTCCGCAACCGCCGCGATGCCCGGCAACGGCAGCGGCCCGAGTTGGGCCCCCAGTCGGAACCGCGGGCCGGAGCCGTCGGCGGCCGGACCGACCCCGGGCCCCACGGCCGCGAGGAGCGGTTCCGGCGGCCCGCCAACGCACTCCAGGTACCCCACGGCGGAACCTGCGCCGCCCGGGCGTGCGCCAGCCGGTCCCGGCCCGCGAGCGGCAGCGCCGGGACCCGTGGCCGCTCCAGGCACATCAGTACCCGCGTCGGCGCGCCGCCGACCGCCGGGACGACCAGCACGGCGGCGTCGAGCACCGGGCGATCGGGCGGGTCGACGAGGTTCACCGTCACCCCGCCCACGGTGAACGACACGACCGCCGCCGTGCCGACTGCCGCTCCGATCCCGGCTGCTCGCAGCAGCCGCTCGGCCAGGCTGTCGCTACCGGCGCTGTCGCGCGCCGGAATCCCCATCTTCAACGTGTGCACTACGCTCCAGGTCCTTCGGATCGGCGATGGTCTCCGCGGCGATGGACAAGGAAATGAGGCGCATCACGTGTCTCCCGGATCGGTGGAATCTCAGCCCGCAGTCGACCAGACCCCCGGCACCCGGGCAACCGAATTACCGTTCCGCCCACCGGCCTTCGGGTCGGCGGCCCTCGGGTCGGCCCTCGGGTCGGCGGGGAGCAGCGCGGCGCGGGTCAGGGCGCCGGGGCCGAAGCTGCGGGTGGCCCGGTCCACGATCGGGTCGAGTCGGCGTCCGAGTTCCGCGCGGTGGTCGAAGGTGAGCTGCACGGTCGCGGACTCCACCGGGCGCAGGCCGTGGGCCCGCACGCTGACCGCCCGCAGCCGGGCCCGTTGCAGTCCGAGGCCGCGGTAGAGGTCGTAGAGCTGGAACTGCAGGGTGGCGGTGTGGTCGGTGGCCTCGCGCAGGGTGCGGGAGCGGGTGGTGCTGGAGCGGTCGGCGAAGCGGGTCTCCAGCTCCAGGCGGCCGGTGACCTGTCCGCTGCCGCGCAGCCGGGCCCCCAGTTCCAGCGCGCAGGAGAGCAGTGCTCGGCGGGTGGCCTCCGGGTCGACGGTGTCGCGGCCGAAGTCGCGGCGTACGGCCAGGCTCGCGGGCGGGCCGCCCGGCTGCACGGCGCGCGGGTCGTGCCCGTGCGCGCGCTCGGCCAGCAGGCGTCCGGTACCGGCGCTGGTGAGCCGTTGCAGGGTGGACAGTGGGACGGCGTGCAGGTCGCGCACCGCGGCCAGGCCGTAGCCGGCCAGGGTGCGGCTGGTCCTGGGGCCGATGTCGGGCAGCGCCCGGACCGGGAGCGGGTCGAGGAAGGCGGCGATCGCCCGCTGGTCGTCGGGCAGGATCCGGACGTCGGTGTGGTCGGCGGTCTGCGCGGCCAGGGTCGCCAGCATCCGGTTCGGACCGATGCCCACCGTGCTCTGGACGCCGAACCTGGCCAGCAGCTTGACCTGGGCGAGCAGGGCGAGGTCCGCCGGGCCGAGGTCGAAGTAGCGCAGCGCGCCGGTGAGGTCCAGCAGCGCGTCGTCGGGCGGCAGCGCCTGGACGACCGGGGTGAGGTCGGTCAGCACGTCGAACAGCTGCCGGTAGGCCTCGTCGGAGGGCCGGTGCAGGTGCACATGGGCGATGGTCCGCGGGTGGCCTCGCGGCGGCTGGCTCGTCACGATGGCGGCTCTCCTCACGGTTCCCTGCTTCTCTCCGGCGCCCCACCTGCCTTCCACTCTAGAACTAATTCGAACGTTTGCACGAATGAATACCGGGTCGGTCGAGAGGTTTGCAGGTTGGGCTGCGGGTCCGGGGAGAGTGGATCTACGGTGAGCGGGTCGAGGTGTCGGGTGAGGGGGAGCAGCGGTGGACATTCCGTTGGTGCAGGCGGTGGCGGCGGTACGGGACGAGTTGATCTCGGCGGCGGCCGTGGGTGGGGAGCATCCGGAGCTGGTGTTCGCGGTGGGGCCGGTGGAGATGGAGTTCGAGGTCGAGATCCGCGCGGACACGAAGGCGAAGGCCGGGTTCCGGCTGTGGGCGGTCGGCGCGGACGTCGAGGCCGGAGCGTCGCGCGGGCGTACCCATCGGGTGTCGTTCACGCTCACCCCGCGCGACCCGCGCGGTGGTGACCTGCTGGTCAGCGGCGACTCCGGCCGGGCGGCCGGGCCGGGGGACACGTCCGGGCGGATCGACGACTGAAACCGCCCCGGCTTGGGCTGGGCTTGTGCTCGGGAGGGATAGAGCGGGCTGTGGAGCGATCGCGTCTGGTGGGGGTCACCGGTCCGGGGGGTCCGGGGTCGGGATACGCGGTGGGTGGACGGCTGGTGCTGACGTCCGCGCATGTCGTCGCCGGTGCCGAGGGGCGGCCGACGGCTGTGGCGGGGCGGCGGGTCGAGGTGTTCCGGCCCGGCGGTGACCGGGCGGTGGGCGCGGTGGTGGTGTGGTGCGGTGCGGCGGGCGGGCGCGACGACGCCGCGCTGGTCCTGGTCGACCGGGAGCCGGGGTGGGCCGCGCCCGTCGCGCCGGTGCGCTGGGGCTGGACGGTCACCGATCGGCCCGGCATCGACTGCGAGACCTGGGGGGTCCCGGAGCTGGCCCAGCGTGCGGGCCGGGCGGTGGAGGCCGTCCAGTTGAGCGGTGCCCTGAACCCGGGCAGCGGTTTCGTGGGCAACGAGTACGTGGTGGACCTGCTGCGGCAGCCGCCGCAGTGGTCGCTGCCGGGTGCCTCGCCGTGGGGCGGGCTGTCGGGTGCGGCGGTGTGCTGCGACCGGTTGCTGGTGGGCGTGGTCGCCGCTGACCGTGCGCACTCCGGCCACGGGCAGCTGAACGCCGTTCCCGCCTATGTGCTGCACCATGATCCGGCCTTCCGCGCGGCCCTGGCCGAGCACGGTGGCGCCGCGGCCGGGCTGGAGCCGGTCGAGTTGCAGCCGCTGGCCGACCCGGGGGCCGGGTTCGAGCGGGGGGTGCCGCGGTCACCGGCCGGGTCGCTGCGGGCCGCGCGGCAGACCGTTCCCTTCCACGGCCGTCAGGAGTTGTTGGCGGAGTTGCGGGCGTGGTGCGGGCGCGGCGGGTTCGGTGCGTGGCTGCTGCACGGGCCCGGTGGGCAGGGCAAGACCCGTCTGGCGCACCACCTCGCCCAGCAACTGGCCGCCGAGCGCTGGGCGGTGCTGTGGCCGAGCCGCGACGCCACGGCGGACCGGTTGCGGGGGTTGCGTGATGTCCGCAAGCCGCTGCTGGTGGTCGTCGACTACGCCGAGACGCGCACCGGTCAGTTGGCCGCGCTGGTGGAGGCCGCCGCCGAGCATCCGGGGAGCACGGCGTTCAAGGTGCTGTTGCTGGCCCGGACCGATGGCGACTGGTGGGGTGAGGCCACCACCGCCAGCAGCCTCGCCCAGGACTACCTGGACGCGGCCCCGACCCGGCTGCTGGCACCGCTGGAGAGCGATCCCGAGGCCCGGCCGGATGCCTACCGGGCCGCCGCCCGAGCCCTGGCGTCCGACCTCGCCCAGGTCGACGGCCTGGCAGAGCACGACTGGCAGGGCACCGCGAACCGGCTGCCGCTGCCCGCGCGGCTGGGCCGGGACGCCTACGGCAACGCGCTGACCCTGCACATGACCGCCCTCGCCGACCTGCTCGACGCCAACACCCCGGGCCCGGCCGGGCCGGACACCGACCCCGGTCCGCCCGCCGCCGGGGGCGACCGGGTGGGCGAGGAGGCGGAAGCGGTGGAGGACCGGCTGCTCGGACACGAACGCCGGTACTGGCACCACAGCGCCGCCGCCCGCGGCCTGGCCCCGGACCTGACCCGCGGCACGCTGGAGACCGCCCTGGCCGCCGCCCACCTGGCCGGGGCCGCCGACCGCGACACCGCCGACGCGCTGTGGCTGCGGCTGCCCGCCCTGGCCGACCAGCCGCGCGACCGGCGCGACAGCGTCACCGCCTGGCTCACCGCCCTGTATCCCGCGCAGGCCCCACTGCCCTGGGGGACGCTCCAGCCCGACCGCCTGGCCGAACGCCACATCGGCCGCACCCTGGACGCCGATCCGCGCCTCGCCGACCACCTCCTCGACGGCGCCGACGACACCCAGACCGGCCGGCTGCTGACGGTCTACAGCCGGGCCGCCGGCCATCCCGTCTTCCGGCAGCGCCTCGACAGCCACCTCACCGCCCTGTGCGTGCGCCGCCACCGGCAACTCTCGGCGCAGGTCATCAGCACCGCCACCCGTACCGACCACCCCGCCCCGCTGACCACCGCCCTCGACGCCGTCACCACCGACCCCGCCACCGCCGTGGAGGAGCTGGCAACCCTGCAGGAGCAGCTCCCGCGATCCACCCGACGCCTCGGCCCGACCGCCCTCCTCCTCGCCCGCACCCTCACCGACCGCCGCCGGGCCCTCGCGCGGGAGAACCCGGCCGCCCACCTGCCGGACCTCGCCGCGGCCCTGAACAGCCTGTCCGTCCGGCTGGCGGAGATGGGGCAGCGGGAGGAGGCCCTGCCCGTGATCCGCGAGTCCGTCGAGATCCGCCGCGCGCTGGCGCGGGAGAACCCGGCCGCCCACCTGCCGGAGCTGGCCGGTGCCCTGAACAACCTGGCGGTCCGGCTGGGCGTGCTGGGTCGGCACACCGAGAGCCTGGCCGCGCTCCGGGAGGCCACCGGCCACTACCGCGCCCTCGTGGCCGAGAACCCGGCCGCCCACCTGCCCGGTCTCGCCCTGTCGCTGAACAACCTGGCGATCCGGCTGGGGGAGACCGGGCGGCACGAGGAGGGGCTGGCCGTGATCCGCGAGTCCGTCGAGATCCGTCGCGCGCTGGCGCGGGCGAACCCGGAGGCCCGGCTGCCGGAGCTGGCCGGTGCCCTGAACAACCTGGCGATCCGGCTGGGGGAGACCGGGCGGCACGACGAGGCCCTGGCCGTGATCAGTGAGGCCACCGACCACTACCGCGCCCTCGCGGAGGTGAATCCGGACGCCCACCTGCCGGACCTCGCCCAGTCCCTGAACAACCTGGCGATCCGGCTGGGTGCGTTCGGCCGCCGGGAGGAGGGCCTGGCCGTGATCAGTGAGGCCGTCGGCCACTGCCGCGCCCTCGTGGAGGAGAACCCGGGCGCCCACCTGCCCGGTCTCGCCCGGTCGCTGAACAACCTGGCGATCCGGCTGGGGGACATGGGGCGCCGGGAGGAGGCGCTGGAGGCGATCCGTGAGGCCACCGGGCACTACCGGGTCCTGGCGCGGGAGCACCCGGAGGCCTACCTGCCCGGCCTGGCCACGTCCCTGAACAACCTGTACGTCGACCTGGGCGCGATGGGGCGCCGGGGGGAGGCGCTGGAGGCGATCCGTGAGGCCACCGGGCACTACCGGGTCCTGGCGCGGGAGCACCCCGAGGCCTACCTGCCGGACCTCGCCCATTCGCTGAACAACCTGTCCATCGCGCTGGGGGAGTCGGGGCGGCAGCAGGAGGGGCTGGCCGCGAGCCGGGAGGCCGTCGGCCACTACCGCGGCCTCGTCCGCGAGAGCCCGGACGCCCACCTGCCGGACCTCGCCCGGTCGCTGAACAACCTGGCGATCCGGCTGGGCACGCTGGGGCGGGAGGAGGAGGGCCTGGCCGTGGTCAGTGAGGCGGTCGACCACTACCGCACCCTCGCGCGGGCGCATCCGGAGGCCTTCCTGGACGGTCTGGCCGGGGCCCTGAACAACCTGTCCGTCGATCTGTGCGAGCTGGGGCGGCTGGAGGAGGGCCTGAACGCGGCCAGTGAGGCGGTCGACCACTACCGGGTCCTGGCGCGGGCGAACCCGGAGGTCTTCCTGCCCGGTCTCGCCACGTCGCTGAACAACCTGGCGATCCGGCTGGGGGACGCGGAGCGGTGGCCGGAGAGCCTGGCCGCGATCAGCGAAGCCGTCGAGATCCGACGCGCCCTGGAATAGGCCCGGCCACAGGTCCGGGCACAGGTCTGTCCACACGTCCGGGCACAGGTCCGGGCACAGGTCCGGGCACACGTCCGGGCACAGGCGGACCCCGGGCCGGTGCTCAGCCGGCGCTCCCGGGGCTGGAGGTCCAGAGCTTGCGGGTGGCCGTGGCGCCGTCCCCGGCGGGCTGGAGGTCCGCCCACGGGGCCAGGGTGTAGCCGCTGGGCAGCGTCAGCACCCGGTCCGGGGCCGCGCCGCCCGCCTTGCCGTCCACCGTGCCGTCCGCGTCGCCGTCCACCGTGCCGTCCGCCGCGCCGGGGTGGGCGGTGAGCAGACGGCGGACGGCGTCCAGGCCGCCGGTGCGGCGGGCGGCGGCGAGGTCGGCGAGGTTCCAGGCCTGAGCGCCGACCACGCTGAGGCTGCGCGGTCCGCGCCGGGCGATGGTGCCGCGCACCAGCAGCAGGAAGCTGTGGAAGACGGTGTGGGCGCAGTGCTGGGCGTCGTCGAAGAAGGCGAGGTCGACCAGGCCGGTGCCGTCGTCCAGGGTGGCGAACAGGATCCGCTTGCCGGTCCGGTTCGGCGGGGTCTGGTTGGCGACCTTGGCCCCGGCGACCAGTACCTGCGCGCCGGTGCGCAGGTCGGCCAGGCGGTGCGCGGGGATGGCCCCGAGCTCCGCCAGCAGCTGGTGGTGGTCGGTCATCAGGTGGCGGGAGGCGTCCAGGCCCAGTACCGAGAGCTCCGCGCCCAGCTCCTCCTCGGCGGTCATCACCGGCAGCCCGGTGGGGGCCGGGGCCGAGCCGTCGTCACCGGCCAGGGCGAGCTGGGTGGGAATGGCGGTGCCGCGCTGCTGCCGGTGCAACTCGGCGACCTGGAGCAGCAGGTCGCGGCGATGGCGGCCGTCGGCGAGGGAGGCCAGCGCGCCGACCCGGACCAGCCGCTCGGCCACCGGCAGTGCCGGGCGGGCGCGGGTGAACCAGTCCGAGACCGAGGCGTAGGGCTGTCCGGCGGTGATCCGGGCGGTCTGCTCGGCGCTGATGCCCTGCACCTCGGAGAGCGACAGCCGCACCCCCCAGCGGCGGCCCTCGGTGGTGTCCACCGGCTCGGTGCGGTAGTCGGCCTGCGAGTGCTGGACGTCCAGCGGCAGGATCGGCACCCCGCGCCGGCGCGCGTCGGCCAGGATCAGCCGCGCCGGGTACATCCCCGGGTCGTGGGTCAGCAGCCCGGCGTAGAAGGCGGCCGGGTGGTGGGTCTTGAGCCAGGCGGACTGGTAGGTGGGCACGGCGAACGCCACCGCGTGGGCCTTGGCGAAGCTGTAGTTATGAACAGTCCAGGTGTATCAGTGCCTCGGCTGTCTCAGGTGATGATGGGCTGCATAGCCGCCTCCAGGAGAGATCCGAGAGACCTCACGGTGTCTCAGCCGAAGCATTAAAAGTTGCCAATTCGTGACCATTTACCTTGCGATTGAACCGATGTCGATGCAGGCAAGCGGACCGGCCCGAGGGCTTCCCCGAGATCGTCGTGGACGGGGTGGAACTACCTCCTGGCTCGCCGTCACTCGTACGCGGCCAACGGCAGCGGCGCCTCAAGAACCCACAACCTGGCCATGGGCCAGAGCTATCGTCCGTGCCATCCACCGGATACTGCCCCTGCCCCGACCAGCCTGACCTGCACGAATCTCACCCCGCCGAACACCGAGAGGGGCACCCCCGCAGTACCCGGACCCGTGGAACCCAGCGTCCCGACACAACAGCTGACGCGCAGTCCTACCCGAAACAGCCCACAGGAGCCGACAAAAGAGACATCGTGGGCAAACGCCCGACCGATCACCTCAGTGAAACAACGATGTCAGGCCGCCCCGCTACGCGCGGTCCCCGAACCAATCACCGACCCGGACCGCATCAAATGTTGATGCTCATGGAGGGTGCCGCCCAGACGGTCGTGTCGGCGTATGTCCAAGCGGGCCGGGCCGCGGTCGATGGCGAGGAACTCGATGCCGGCGTGCTGGCCGGTGCGCACGATCCGCAGCACGATCGTCCCGGCGACGGCGGCATCACGGACATGGCCGCGGCCATGCGCGACGGGCGCTCCAGCACCGGCACGCTCGGCATCGGCCTGGGAGCCATCGCCCGGCACGCCGACACCTTCGACCTGCACTCCATCCCCGGCCAGGGCACCGTCATGCTGGCCCGGTTCTGGCCGCGGAGTCCTCCGACCCACGCCCCGCCCAACGGCGGACTGCCGCCCGCGGTGACCGCAGGACTGACCCGGCCCATCAACGGAGCCCGCGAATGCGGCGACGGCTGGGCCGCACGCTGGCACGACCTCGTGCCACCAGCACCGGCAGGCCCTCCCGCGTCCAGCACGGATGCGGATACCCGAACGGCAGGACCGCCCCCCGCCGAGAGCAGCTCAGGGGCTGAAGCAGTTGTCGGGTCGGGCTCGCGGCGGCCGCTACTGGTGATGCTCTGCGACGGACTGGGCCACGGTCCCCTGGCCCAGATCGCCACCCGGGCGGCGGTCCGCGCCTTCCATGCCAGCCCAGGCCACACACCCGAAGCGGTCATGGGGCACATCCACCAGGCCCTGGCCAGCACCCGGGGCGGCGCTGTGGCCGTGGCCCGCATCGACCCCGACCAGGAACAGGTGCTCTACTGCGCGGTCGGCAACATCGCCGGCGCGGTCATCACGCCGAACTCCAAGAGCGTCCTGTCCTCGCGGTACGGGAATGTCGGCCACCAGCTGCCCACCCTGCGCACTTCCGCCTACGTCCTGCCGCCCGGAGGCGCGCTGGTGCTGCACTCCGACGGCCTGACCGAACGATGGGACCCCCAGGAGCTGCCCGGCCTCCTCCAGCACACCCCGCCCGTCATCCCCGGCTCCGCCACCACGGCAGGCACCTACACCGACCTGAGCACCTGCAACGGCTCAGCCGGCCAGCAGTGGACCTACGCCCGCAGCGGCAACCTGACCAACCCGCACTCCGGCTACTGCCTCGACGGCTACGGCGGCAGCTCCGCCAACGGCACCCGGCTCGACATCTGGCCCTGCGGCACCAACCAGAACAACCAGGTCTGGTCGCTGCCGCAAAGCCCGGGGTGGGACCCGCCGGGTCCCACCCCCCAGTGACCCCACCAACACGCCCGCGCCCGCAGAGCGATGCGGGCACGGGCATGGGGCCTGCGGTGAAACCCCGTCAGACCCCGCGACGCACCGGTGGACCGGTGGCGCCGCGGGGTCTGACTTCTGATCGGATCAGGTCCCGGTCAGCTGCCGAACACCTGGAAGGAGAACAGCGAGTACCCGTAGCTGGTGGCGCGCGCTGTGCCGTTCATGCGCACATAGCGGATCGTGCTCAATCCCGTGGAGATCGCCGACCGGATGAGCACAGCGATCCGCTCCCTGCTGGAACGGCCCGCACACACCGAATCCCTCGTGGCCGGCGTACTGGCCGTCCCTCCTGATTCGCCGCGAGACGTTCTGAGGCCTGTCGCCCTTGAGGACACGTGCACTGACGGCGCCCCGGCCTGAGAACGCTCTATCCGGCAGAAGGAGGTGGCCGAACCACCCCGGGCCGGGTGCCGAGGAAACCGGACGGATCGGTCGGCTCAATGCGGACCCCGCGGCTGGTCATGTCCGTACCCGTGGCCGCGAGCAGCTCAGCCGCAATGGGTCGGACGGCGGTGACATTGGTCAGGTCGAGAGCGATCAGGCCGATGGGGAAGGCAGCGACCTGGTCATGGATGTGGCGGGCGATCTGCTCGGCTGCGATGAAGTCAAGTTCGCCACGGAGCCACAGGCTCAGCGTGTTGCCGGCCATGGTGGACGCGGCGATGGCCGTCCGGGCTTCGGTCGCGGGGGCGAAGACGTGCAGGCCGAGCCGGGTCGACGTGTCCTGTAGTGCGGCCATGCCGCGAACGCTGTTGCCCTGGAGGTCGAGTGGCGGACTGTAGACGCCGATGCCGAACTCGCCGGGCAGCACTGCGGTGATGCCGCCACCGACCCCGCTCTTGGCTGGGAGCCCGACCCGAACCATCCACTCCCCGCTGTGGTCGTACATCCCACAGGTCGACATCACCGAGAGTACGATCCGCGCGACGTCCTCGCCGATGACCCGGCGCTTGGTGACGGGATTGATGCCTGCGTTCGCCAGTGTGGCGCCCATGACGGCGAGGTCGGTGGCGGTCACCTCCAGGGCGCACTGACGGAAGTAGATATCGGTGGCCTCGTTCGCGGGCCGCGCGAGTACCCCTTGCGACGACGTGAGGTAGGCCAAGGCACGGTTGCGGTCCCCGGTCGACGCCTCGGAGCGGTAGACGTCCTCGTCCAGGCTCAGCGCACGGCCAGCGAACGCTGACAGGGCTTCGCGGATCCGGGTGAAGCCGGCATCGGCGTCACCCGCGATCAGCGACGTCGTCACAATGGCGCCGGCGTTGATCAAGGGGTTCGCGGGGCGCCCGGTCTCCGGCTCCAGACTGACGGCGTTGAACGGCTCGCCGCTTGGTTCGAACCCGACGTGTCGAGCGACCCGTGCCAACCCGAGTTCGCTCAGCGCGAGGGCGTAGACGAACGGCTTGGACACCGACTGGATGGTGAAGGGCTTCTCGGCATCCCCGGCGTTGTAGATCCGGCCGTGGACGCTGACCATGGAGATACCGAAGTCGGACGGGTCAGCGCCGGCCAGTTCTGGTATGTAGTCCGCAACCTGACCGTCCGACAGGGCGTGGTGCCGACTCAGCAGTGCGGAAAGGGCGGCGGAGAGCGGATCCGTCACGACAGCGCCCCGCCGGTAGGCCCGACACCCGCCGCCCCGCCCTTCACTGCCGCACTGGATGCTGCCAACCGATCAACCGTGCGCAGAGCGGCACCGTAGCGGAAGAGCGTCGGCGGGACACCCCCCGCCAGCCGGCCGCAGGCCGCCAGGCTCGCGTCCGCCATGACCTGCGGCACCGGATAGGCGGCGCCGGCGACACCCGCCAGCAGACCTCCGCGGACCAGCTGGTACCGGCCGGAGGAGCCGAGCGCCGCGAGTCCGGCTGCGGACGGGCAACTCGACAGCCGGTGTCGCACCCCGGTGGCCGGCTGACCGGTTTCCGCAGCGAGCCCGGTCCTGATGCCCCGACATGGGCTCATCACGCCTCGGGCTCCTCCGCGAACGCCTCCCGCAGCCGCGACTCCTCCTCCGTCGAGAGGTTCGTCTGGATCAGCTCCGCGTCCCAGCCCTCGAAGGCACCACTGACGCGGTCGAGTACCGCATCGGAACTGAGGAGGAAGAGTGCAGAGGTCCCGGGGGTCACGCGTTCCCGCACCTCCTTGACGAAGCTCTCGTCGATGCCGCCGGCACGAGCAAGTGAACCCCCGAGCGCGCCGAAAGCCGCACCGACGGCCGCGCCGAGGACCGGAACGAGGAAGATCAGGCCGAAAAGCATCCCCCAGAAGGCTCCGCCGAGGGCGCCCACTCCGGTGAACGAGGCCAGATGGCGGGTCTTGGGCTTCTTGGCGCCGACGGGCCAGGTCACCACCGCCCCGTCCTGAAGGATGATCAACTGCTGCTTCTGCAAGTCTTTGAGGGTCTCCAAGGCGGCTTCAGCACCTGTAAGTGCGGGGAAGCGCCATACCGTCAGCGTTGCCATGTGTGATCTCCGATCAATTTGCGGGGTAGTACGTCTACGCCTTCATCATCAGAGTGCGCCGACTCCACTGCCATGCGTCATGAGCGAATGAGTGACCACTCAGGCTGCCGTTGTGCTGTCACCGCGCCCTGGCGGGCTCCCGATGATCGGGAGTCCGCCTGCCGGAGGGCACGGTGGCCCGACTGCACTGGGTTCAACGAGGAGGAAGCGCCCAGCATCTCCATCCTGCGCGCCCGTGACCGCAGCCGCGACTGCAACGGGGCCGGGTAGCCCTGGGCGATTCCCGCACTGGCTTCCTCCGGGCAACTGGACAACCGATTCCCCCTTTCACCCGATTGCCCTGATAGTTTGCCGTATTTTGTCGCCGCATACAGACTTAGACGGCCGCATGCAGACTGAGCGTGGATGATCCGCCCGGTAGCAAAGGCCGCGCCGAGGCATCCGCGCGTCGGCGACTCTCCCGTGACCAGGAACGGAATGAGACCCATGACGACAGCGTCAGAGGCGCGGCCAGGCGTCAACGTAGGCCCGACGAGCGAGTTCAGCCTGTTCTTCCGAGTACAGGCGGGACACGAGCGCGATATTCGGGAGGACCTGCGGAAGCTTCAAACCACACCGGGTTATCGGCCCGGGGACTACGACCTGCCGATCGCCACTATTCACGAAGCGCGCTTCGTGCTGTTCGACAACGACACCCGGCTGCTGTTCGCCACCAGCTTCGACGGACCATGGGACGCCTACATGGAGGACTTCGCGTCGACGCCGTTGCAGTTGTTCGACTCGGTCTTTCGGCACGTCGAAGGATACGGCGGACTTCCCGATATCGCCGCGGTGAAGGACTTCATCCTCGGCGCTCAAGCCACTGCGGCCGCGTACGCTCGGAACTACGGCGGCACGGTGAAGGAAATTCGCAAGGCCGCACGAGTGAACCGGGCTTTCCAGCAGGTCCTTGACGATCCGGAGGCGGCCCAGGCACTGGCGCAGCCGGCCCTCAAGCCCCTGCTGGACGAGGCCGCAGACCTGTAGCTGTCGGATTCGACCGACTGAGAAATCGAGGCCACTCGTGTCCGACCACCTCTCCGGGCCGCGGGCCATGGCGGATCCAGTTCTGGACATCACCGATGTCTACGCGTTCCCCAGTCCCGAGCATTCCGGCCACCTGGTGCTCGTGGCGAACACACTGCCGTTCGCGCCGACGGACGCGCGGTTCTCCGACGGCCTGATCTATCGATTCCGGCTACGCCGGCTCGGCCCGGGGGTGCCCGAAGGGTCCAAGCTGTTCGCCGTCGACTCCGAGGAGTTCGTGTTCGACTGCGTATTCTCCGCCCCGGTGGCGACGGAGGGTGACGGCCCGTCGCTTCAGGAGGGCCAGTGCCGGACCCCGTCGGGGAAGGTGGTGGCGTTCCGGGTGGACGACGAGCACGGCGCCAGCGCCCACGGCGTTCGTGTCTTCGCCGGATCCAGGTGGGACCCGTTCATCCTGGACGCGCCGGCCGCCTTGAAGACGATCGCGACCGGACAGTTGTCGTTCACGGACCCGAGCTCGATCTTCCTGGACGGCAAGAACGTGCTCGGCCTGGTCATCGAGGTCGACTGCGCGAAGGTCCTCGGGGGCGCCTCCCTGGTCGCCGTGGTGGCTGAGACACTGACCCGGGGCGCGTTCACCGTTCGTCTCGAGCGAGTAGGCCGACCCGAGGTCAAGAACCTGATCCTTGGGCCGAAGCAGTTCGATCCAGTGAACCGGGACCTTGAGATTCGCGACCTGTACAACTGCGAGGACGCCTTCGACCTGAAGCACGACTACCGGGGGGCGTACCGCGCGCGGCTGAACGCGAACCTCGCCTTCTGGGACAGCCTGGACGGCGCCGTGGACTGGCCGGTCGACGACCATGGCGCGCACCCCCTCACCGAGCTCCTGCTCGCCGACTACCTGGTCGTGGACGCCTCCAAGCCCTACGCCGAGCAGGGGTCGTTCCTTGAGATCGAACTGGCTGCCAAGGAGCGCCGGCCGCACACGAGTTGCGGTGGCCGGGCCCTCAACGACGATGTGATGGACACCTTGTTCACGCTGCTGGTCAATGCCGGGAACGGGCCGCGGATCCGCGATGGCGTCGACCAGTCGACGATGCCCGCCGGCCAGGAGTTCCCCTATTTGGCTCGGCCGAATCCCGATCCCCCGGGTCCTCCCCCGCCCCACCCGACTCCAGTGGAGGAGCCGTGAGCGACGCCACCGATGTCACGCTCGATCTGGAGGACATCCAGAGCGGCGCCCTCCACGAGCGCCCGTCACCCTACGTCGGCACCTACCTGCTGCTGCGCATCGATGACCGGCACGCGGGACGGGAGTTGGTACGCCGGCTGCTCGCGGTGGTCGACTCGGGCGTCTCGTTGGCTGACCCCGCCGACGCCTGGATCACGGTGGCCTTCACCCATCACGGGCTGAAGGCACTGGGCGTGCCACGAGAGTCCTTGGAGAGCTTCGCGCCGGAGTTCCGCCAGGGGATGGCCGCTCGTGCCGCCGAGATCGGCGATGTCGGCGAGAACGCCCCGGAGCACTGGGAGAAGCCCCTGGGAACTCCCGACGTGCACGTGGTGCTGGCGGCGCTCTCACCGGACGCCGACCGGTTGGAAAGCGTCCTGGCCCGTGCCGGCCGCACCCTTGAGCAACTGCCGGGGGTCGAGGTGATCTGGCGGCAGGACTGCTACCAGCTGCCGACGGGGCGGACATCGTTCGGGTTCAAGGACGGGATCGGCCAACCCGCCGTGCAGGGGAGCGGGATCCCCGGATCGAACCCGCGAGAGGAGCCGATCAGCGCCGGCGAGTTCATTCTCGGCTATCCGGACGAGACCGGCAGCCTGCCGCCGATGCCGACCCCGGACGTCCTTGGCCGCAACGGCACCTACGTCGTGTTCCGGAAGCTGCACACCCGCGTCGCGGACTACCGGCTGTACCTCCGCGAACAGGCCACAGACAGGCAGGAGCGCGAACTGCTCGCCGCCAAGATGGTCGGCCGGTGGCCCAGCGGAGCCCCCCTCGCCCTCACAGCCGAACAGGACGACCCCGATCTCGGCGCGGACCCCACGCGCAACAACGACTTCGGTTTCCGCGACGACCTGCGGGGGTTCAAGTGCCCGGCCGGTGCGCACATCCGCCGGGCAAACCCACGAGACGCATTGGACCACGAGATGAGCGTCAACACCCGTCTGCACCGCATGATCCGCCGCGGCACGAGCTACGGGCCGCCACTGCCCGAAGGGGTCCTGGTCGACGACGGAGCCGACCGGGGCATCATGTTCGTCTTCGCCGGAGCCCATATCAAGCGCCAGTTCGAGTTCGTCAAGACGCAGTGGCTCAACGACGGCATCTTCATCGGAGCGCCGGCCGAGAAGGACCCCCTGGTCGGGCGCAACGACGGAACCGGGAGGTTCACCATCCCGCAGGTCCCCGTCCGACGGCGCCTGCAGGGCCTGCCGCCGTTCGTCGTCACCCGGGGCGGGGAGTACTGCTTCGCTCCTGGCATCGCGGGCCTGCGGTGGCTCTCGGAGCTGGCGACGTGACCCCCCGGCAGCCCGACCGGGGCCAGGAGGCCGTCGGCCACGGCACCGACCGTTGGGACTCCTTGGACTTCGGTCCCCCGCCGACCGGGGTCTCCGAGCCCGACCAGCCGGTGCTGCTGGAGTATCCCGACGAGCGGATCGCATTGATCACCCTGAACCGGCCGCAGGCCGACAACGCCATCACCACGGAGACGGGAAGGCGTCTGACCGAAGTCCTCGACACGATCGCGGTCACCGCGGCCGTTCGCGTCGCCGTCATCACCGGAGCCGGTGACCGCGCCTTCAGCGTGGGAAGCGACCTGCGCCAACGCCACGACATGACCAAGGAGCAGTGGCTCCGGCAGCGCCAGGACTTCGACCGCACCCTGTACGCCCTTCGGCAGCTGCGCAAGCCGATCTTCGCGGCGGTCAACGGCATCGCCTACGGCGGCGGGTGTGAGATCGCGCAGAGCACCGACTTCATCATCGCAGCCGAGAACGCGACCTTCGGCCAGCCCGAATCGATGATCGGCCTCGCTGCCGGCGGCGGCTCACCGGCGCTGCTCCCCCGGATCCTGCCCCCCGGCATGGCGCTGCAGATGCTGATGACCGGAGACCCGATCGACGCTGCCGAGGCCCACCGGCTGGGCATGGTCAACCAGATCCACCCATCGGACGAACTCATGCACGCGGCGTTGCGCATCGCGGAGAAGATCGCAGGCAACTCGCCCACCGCCGTCCAGGCGGTCAAGCGGGCTGTTCACATGGGGCACGGGCAGCCGACCGAGCAGGCCATCGCGATCATGATGGAGGCCCACTGGCGCTCGGCCGTGCATCCGGACCGGATCGAGGGAATCGCCGCTTTCAACGACGGCCGGGACCCGACCTTCCAGGACTCCGACTACTAGCGCTCACCGCGCCGGATCCGCAAGGAGGCAGAGATGACCACAGCAGAGGAGCTGGCGCGCGATCGCGCGGCACTCACGATGATCCAACCCGAGCCGTTCAACGCGGAGGCGCCACCGCAGGGACTGCGCGACGACATCACCCCGGTCAGCCTGCACTACGTCCGCAGCAACTTCGCCCTGCCCGAACACGACGGCACGCTCCAGATCACCGGTGCGGTCCAGAACCCGACCTCGCTGACGCTGGACGACCTGCGCTCCATGCCGGCTGTGGACCGCGTTGTCACATTGGAATGCGCCGGCAACGGCCGCCTGGGCCAGGCGCCGCTGCCCGTCGGCGAACCCTGGGGCTTCAACGCCGTCTCCACGGCCCGCTGGACCGGTGTCTACCTCCACGACGTACTGGCATTGGCAAGCCCAGCGGGTGACGGCGTCGACGTCGCGTTCCTCGGGGCCGATCACGGGCCCTACTCCCAGGCCGGCCACCAGTTCGAGGACCTCACCTACACTCGTGCCCTGACGCTCGCCCACTGCGTCGATCCGGCCGCCGAGATCATGATCGCCTACGCCATGAACGGCGAGGAGCTCACACCCGACCACGGCGCACCGTTCCGCATCATCGCTCCCCGCTGGTACGGCGTCGCCTCGGTCAAGTGGCTCAAGCGCATCGACGTGCTGACCGCGCCGTTCGCCGGTGAGTTCCAGACCAGCCACTACATGTACGAATGGCAGGACCGGCCCCACGAACCGGTCACCGTGATGGCCGTGCGCGCCCGCATCACCGACCCCGCGCCCGGCGTGAGTGTGCCCGCCGGCACCTACACCGTGCGCGGCAAGGCCTGGTCGGGCGCCGGCCCGATCAGCCGGGTCCAGCTCAGCCTCACCGGCGAAGGAGACTGGAACCAAGCGGTGCTGGAGCCGCCGACAGGGCCCTACCAGTGGCAGGACTGGTCGTTCGACTGGCACGCCGTACCGGGCCGGCACACCCTGCGCGCCCGGGCCATCGACGCCGGCGGCAACGTTCAGCCCGACGTACCGCCCTGGAACCGGCTCGGCTACGGAAACAACGCCGTCGAGGTCTCCTACGTCGACGTGATCTAACGACCAGACCTCCGGGCGGCCACTGCGGAGGCGGGAAATGCCGGTGCAGGTGTCCACCAGCACCGTGAGCATTGTCTAAGGAGGCCGCCATGGGCGGCGCGATCGGCGGGATGCTGGGTTCGGCAGTGGGCATCGCCATCAGCCCATTTCCGATCATCGTCATGGTCCTGCTCCTGTCCACGCCCAGGGCGAAGGCGAACGGGATCGCGTTCGCCCTGGCCTGGGTGGCGACGCTGACTGTGGTCAGCGCCGCCCTGGTGGCCGGCGGCGGAGCCAGCACCGGCGGTGAACCTGCCAGGTGGACGTACTGGATGAAGCTCGGGTTCGGCCTGCTGTTCCTTGCGATCGCCGTGAAGCAGTGGTCGGCCCGCCCCCGACCCGGGCACACGGCGAAGCCGCCGAAGTTCCTGGCGACCATCGACACGTTCGGTGCGGGGAAGTCAGCGGGGCTCGCGGTGCTGCTGTCCGCTGTGAGTCCGAAGAACCTCGCACTGATCATCGCCGGCGCCGTCGCAATCGCGTCGAGCCCTTCTAGCAGCGGCGGCAAGACAGTCGCGCTGATCCTCTTCGTCGTCATCGGGTCGCTCTGCACACTCGTGCCGCTCGCCGTGTTCCTCCTGGGGGGCACAAAGGCGGCAGGGGTCTTGGACGGCTGGAAGACCTGGATGGGCGCGCACAACGCCGCGATCGTGGTGGTCCTGTGCCTGGTACTCGGATCCAAGTTCATCGGGGAGGCCCTCACCGGGCTGTGAATCTCCCCGATCGGCGTGCGGGGAGGCGCGTTCCCCGGTAGGGCCCCAGTGCGGCTTCTCGGGGACCACGCCAGTTCAGGTCCCTCCGGCACGGGGTCACTCAGCTGCGATGATCTTCCTGAGTCTGTCGAGGTCCTGGGCAGACGTGCCGGACGGATGCAGGACCGCGTTCCACCCGTCCACGTACTCGGCCTTGTAGCTGTGGCCGTGACCGCTCGGAACACCGGTGGAGAACGGTAGGTCTGCGGTGACCTGCCAGAAGGTGACGAACGGAATCCAGACCATTCCCTTGAGAACGTCCTTGCCGGGCGTCTCGGCGATCCAGTCGGGCTCGCTGAAGATCAAGTGGGGACTCCACCAGACGATCGGGTCGGAAGGGTGCATGAGGTACAGCACCCGCGTGCCGTCCCAGGCCTGACCGGAGGGTGGGACGGCGGTCCCCGGGTCGTTGGCGAAGCGCACCGTCCGCCCGTCCTCGTAGACCGGCTGCACCTCCGGGCTCCCGGGGTCGCGATGGTCGCTGAACTGCCGGAACAGCGTGTTGAAGTTGGGGGGCCCGGCGAAGAGCGTGCCGGCCGTCCGGTTGGCCAGGTCCTGCTCGCCGCTGAAGGCCGCTTCGCCGCCGAAGGAGCCGAGGCTCTCGCCGGCGACGAAGAGTCTGGGCCGGGTCGCCGGGGGTAGCTGCGACCAGGCCCCGTAGACCGCGTCGAACAGGTCGCGGCCGGCCTGCCTGGCCTTGGACTGGTCCACGAGGTAGGACATCCAGGACGGGAGGT
Source organism: Streptacidiphilus sp. P02-A3a (assembly GCF_014084105.1). GTDB lineage: Bacteria > Actinomycetota > Actinomycetes > Streptomycetales > Streptomycetaceae > Streptacidiphilus. The sequence continues at coordinate 2,986,019 of NZ_CP048289.1, forward strand.
AGGAGTACTGCAGCGCGACGGTCGCGGTGTCCCCACCGTTGAGATACTCGAACGAGTCGACGGAGGCCGGGTCCACCCATCCGCTTCCCGTCGTCGTCACGACGAGCAGGTCCTTGCGCCTGAAGCCGCCCGCCCGCTCCAGTTCCTTGACCGCCAGCGCGGCCCGGGCCTCGGTGTCCTTGGCCGATCCCAGCCCGGCATAGGTGCGGATCGGGTCCTGTGCCGGGTGGTGGGTGAACCCCGCGATGTCGGCGGGCGACGGGCCGCCTCCCGCGAACACCCGTCCCTGCCTCCCCAGCGAGTCCCAGGGCACGAGCGACCCCGGTCCGCCCGACCGCAGGGCACTCGTGGGCTGGTGCACACCCTCCGGGGTCGTGGTGTCCCGGCCCGAGAACGCCTCGTTGGCGACGGAGACGAAGCCCTGCAGCAAGAGGCCGGTGATGACCAGATAGGTCGCGCCGGCAACGAGGATCCAGCCGACGGCCCTGGCCGCCCGGTGGCCGATCCAGCGCCCCAGCAGGTCGGCCGTCCAACGGAACGCTGCCCTGATCCCGCGTCCGGTCAGCAGGATCAGCCAGAACAGCCCGGCCGCGACCAGGGGCGACAGAACCACCAGCCACACGTTGTAATCGCTCACCCCCATCATCGCGCGGATCAGGTACTGCCAGTACTGCCCGAGCCCGAAGAACACGGTGACCAGCACGGACGCGCTGATCAGGAACGCCCGCCAGGCCCAGTTCCGGGGCCTGCGCGCGTCACGGTCGGCGAAAGCACGCCAGACGGACGCGAGGAACACCCCCAGCCCGTAGCCGATGGCCGCGCTGATTCCCCACACCACGCCCTGGACGATGCCGCCACGCGGCAGCAGCGACGGCGTGAACGACAGACACGAGGCGATGAGCGCACCCCAGCAACCGGGAAGGATGAGGGAACTGAGTTTCCGGTGCTGTTTCGGCTCCACGGACTCCTCGCCCGGGGCCGACCCCTCGTCGAGCTTGCTCACAACGGCGACCGATCAGCTCGGGGACGACTCCAGGCGTGTGTTGCGCGACACCGCAGGCGGCTCCGTCCCGCACGCGTACAGCGCACACCCATGCTCACCCCGGCCCACCGCCGACGCGAGCCGTAGGGCTCCAGGCGGGTCATCGCCCGACCCGCCGACACAGCCACGGGCATGTCTCCAGTCCACCCGACCGGGTGTCTATCGCGGCCAGCCCCTGTCACCGACCGCTCGGCAGGGTAGATGTCTCGACACAGCAGCAACCGATGAGCGGAGGCGGGTCGGGTGGCGGTCGGTAGGTGGCTGACGGTGGCGTCGGGCGCGGCGGCGCTGGCGGTGTGGACAGCTCGGCACCATGGACGCAACCAAGAGGCACGCGCGATCAGCCGGGAACACCGCGCCTTGGTCCGGGCAGCTGACTGGGTCCTTCGCCGGGCGAGGCCGCGGGCCGTACGCGGCCAGATGGTGCTGGTCACCGTCGATGAGGTCCTGTCCCGGACCGCAGAGGACTGCGGGCCGGCGCTGACGGCACGCGAGCACGCTGCCGCGGTGCTGCGCGATCGGCTCGCCCTGCTGGGCGGCTGCGCCGACATCGTCACCGATGCCGACCTTCACCAACTCCCCTCCCCGCGTGCCGCCTGCGCCGGCCACCGCCCGCTCTGGGAGAACCGCCGCCCCGTCTGGTAACCGCGCCACCACATCCCGCACCCCGTCTCCCCGCTGGTTCCCGCTCCGCCTCACGCGGGCCAAGGACTCCGAGGATGCGCGATCGGCCTGTTCGGCCGCAGGCTGGAGTATGAGCTGCCTCGCAAAGGAGGACTGCCGGCTGTGAGACTTGTCTGTGACAGCGTGTTCGGCGAAGCGGATCTCACGGCGTCGGCGGCGGAGCTGAGCCGTCTGGCAACGACGGTCGCCGACGGTGCGGGACTGCTCAGCTCCACCGCGCTGCCCGGTGGCCGGGTCCTGGCCGGGATCGAGGTGAGAACCACGCCCCGCCGTGGAGTGCTCCTTCGGCTCGACGCGGAACGTCAGGTCATGGTGATCAGCGGCGGCTCGCCTGGCCGCGAGGCATTTGCCGACAACCTGCGCCGCATTGCCTGCGCCCCGGGAAGAGGCCAGTTGCACGTCAGTCACTTCCCCGGGCACCCGTACCTTGTCGAAGGTTCTCTGTCGTTGGTGGTCTACAGCCCATACGGGGGCCTGTGCACACCTTGAGCGACCCGTCGAACCGGCCGCGAGGCGTTCACAGGGTCAGCGTACAAACGACCGAGGGGACGGTGACCACGGTCGTGGCATTCTCCAACGCGCCGCCGTCCAGGACGCGCAGCACGGCCACGGTGCCGCTGCGCTCATTGGCGACCAGTAGTCGCCCATCCACCAGTTCGAGTCCGCGCGGCCAGCGGCCGCCGCTGGGGGTCTCCGCTATCAACTGGAGCGAGGCGTCACAGACCCGGAACGCAGCCACCGTGTCGGCGCCGCGGTTGGACACCCAGACGTAGCGTCCGCAGGGCGAGGCGATGACGGCCCCTGGCTGGTTGTGGCCCTGCCGCGCCGTCGCCCGGATGCTGGAGGTCTCGGTGAGGGTGGCGGTCCGGGAGTCATAGCGGAGGCCGGTGACGCGTGAGGAGAGCTCGTCGGTGATCCACACCTGGTTCCCCTCGGGCGAGAAGGCCAGGTGGCGCGGGCCGGAGCCGGTCCGCAGCTGGTTGGCGACGACCTGGGTCAGCGTGCCGGTCACGCTGTCCAACCGGTAGCCGAACACCGTGTCGGCGCCGAGGTCCACGGCGAGGACGAAGCGCCCGGACGGGTCGACGACGACCTGGTGGGCGTGGCTGCCCGCCTGTCGCCCGGCGACTGGGCCGCTTCCCTCGTGCACGACGACGTCGACGAGCTCGACCGGGCGGCCGTCGTCGTCCAGTCGGTGCACGGCAACGGTGCCGGGCGCGGTGTCCGTGCCGTAGTTGGCGGTCAGCAACCACCGGCCCTCCGGATGAACGGCCAGGTGGCACGGGTTGGCGCCGCCACTGGCGAGCGGCGGGGACAGTGGTTCCAGGGCGCCGTTCCGTCGCCGGGCGAAGGCGCTGACCGCTCCGGCTTCGGCCTCGTTCGTGCTGTAGACGACGTTTCCCGAAGGGTGCGCCACCAGGAAGGACGGTCCGCTCACCGGGACATCGGGCAAGCCGGTGTCGTCCGTGAGCACGCCGCTCGCCGGGTCCAGGCGCAGGGCAGCAAGGCCGATACCCTCGCCGCCGGTGTCGGGAGTGTACGAGCCGGTGTGGACGATCTTTCCGGACGTCGAGGGGGTGACTGGCATGGTTTGAGTCCTCCAACGGATGCGGGAAGGCGCGCGGTCCAGCGGCAACACCGCCGCCTGCAGCGCCGGTTGGGCACGGGCTGTCAGCACCGACCTGCCGCGCCCCCGGTGCGTTGCTCCGGCAGACCCCGAACAGCTCCGGGCCGGGCCTTCTCCCCGCAGGGCGGCCCTGGCTCCTTCACGCTACGACCAGCCAGCCCCGGGGGCATCCCCGCCATCGACGCTGGGCTTGGCCGTCCTGCCGGGCTGTCGGGCGCGCGGGCTCGGCCATCGCGCACGTAGGGTTGTGCCAGTGGGAACTGCTGCCCTGGAGGCGGTCATCATGGCTCGGTGCCGTCAGTTCCATGCCCGGTACGGCTCGCACGCGATCACCGTCGCCGTGCAGCGCGGACGCGCGCGAGACGTCGAACTGCTGGTCGACGGCCGGCAGGTCGGATTCATCCGTGAGCGCGCCGGTGACGTCGTGATGCTCGCCGGCGTGATCGTGGATGATCCGCCTCAGTTTTTCCACGTTCGCATCGAACACCTACGGCAACGCTCGCACGGCCCAATCTGCACGGCGCTGTTCGGCCGCACCGAACAGGCCATGGTCCAGCGCACTACGCCCTGAGAGCCCTCGCCGAACGGATCACCTTCGAGCCCTCCCCCGCGCGCACGCCCCCGGAGGCACCTAGCGTGAGGGCGAGTCACGGTACCCGTCCTTCCGTCAACTCCTCGACGTCAGCGCCGAAGCACAGGAGGCCCTTTTCCAATGTCCACCGCATCGCAGACTCCCGTCCTGGACACCCTCACGGCCATGACCCTCGAATCGATCACGAGGTGCGGCCTGGCCCCGGACACGCTCGTCCTCACCCGGATCGCCGCACTGGTCGCATGCGACGCGCCCCCTGCGTCCTACCTTGCCAACCTCGATCCCGCGCTGCAGGCCGGCCTGACCGCCGAACAGCTCCAGGACGTCCTGGTGGCGATCGCTCCCATCGTCGGCACAGCCCGCATCATGACGGCCGCGAACAACATCGCCGCAGCACTCGGCGTGGCGATCGCCGTCGCGGACGTGGAGGCGCAGGACTGACACCGGCCGGCGATGCCAAGCCGACGCGACGGCTGCTCCTCACCCGGTTCGAAGGCCGGAACCGCCTCCCGCCGCACCCGCGGCGCGGAGGGGACGCGGTTGACTCCTGTCGGCGCACGTCGTGTCGCTGGATCGGGACGACCGGGCGAGACTGCTGTCAGCGGCGCGCCCCGCCGGGTCGGCACGGCCGCGAGGACGACGGTCGGCGCGAGCCGATGTATGTAACCCGCTCCACGACCGCAGAATCGAGAACCGTCGTGAACGCACCCGCGCATCGAGCGTCGACCCGCGTCGACCCGGCGAGTCCCCGTCCGTTCCCGCCCGGAACCGGAAGCACGAAGATCATCCGTGGGCGCTGAACGGCTGCTCGGCCCCGCGTTGGCCAGCCTGCGCGGTCGCCCCGCAGGCGCCGCCCGCACCGACCTGCTGGCCGGCCTCACTGTCGCGGCGGTGGCGGTGCCCGCCTCCCTGGGTATGGCAGAACTCGCGGGCGTTCCGCCGGTCGTCGGCCTGTACGCGAGTTCGCTGCCGCTCGTGGCCTACGCCCTGTTCGGCTCCTCACGCCACATGGTCGTCGGTCCCGACGGCGCCCTGTCCGCACTCACCGCGACCACGGTCGCACCCCTGGCCCTGGGCGACTCCGACCGCTACCTCGCCCTGAGCGCGACGCTCGCCCTGCTGGTCGGCGTCGTGATGATCGCAGCAGGCCTGTTGCGGCTCGGCTTCATGGCCGACTTCCTCTCCAAGCCGGTCCTCCTGGGATACCTCAACGGCGTCTCGCTGAACATCATCGTGGGACAGCTCGGCAAGGTCCTGGGGCTGAACGTCAAAGCCAGCGGCTTCTTCCCGGTGCTGTGGGAACTGGTCCACCACGTGGTGGACATCAGTGTGGTCACCTTCCTGGTGAGCCTGGTCCTCCTGGTCTCGGCCCTGCTCCTGCGCCACTACGTGCCACGCTTCCCCGGCATCCTGCTGCTGGTCGCGGTCGCGGACATCGCGTCCGTGTCACTGCACCTCAAGGAGCACGGGGTGGCGGTGATCGGCCAGATCACCGGTGGAGCGCCCCACATCGGGCTTCCCTCCGTGTCCCTCCACGACATCACCCTCCTCGTGGTGCCCGCGGCAGGCATGGCGCTCATGTCCTTCGGGGACGCCACCGCCATCGCACGCGCCACCGCGGCCAGGAACGGCTACGAGATCGACGCCAACCGCGAACTGGCCGGGCTGGGCGCCGCGAACGCCATGGCCGGGCTCATCCACGGAATTCCGACGTCCTCCTCGGGCTCGCGCACCGCCGCCAGCGAGCAGGCGGGCGGCAGCTCCCAACTCGTCGGCGTCTGCGCCGGAGCCGCGGTCCTGCTTGTCGCCTGGTTCGCCACCGACCTGATCGAACCGCTGCCCAAAGCGGTGCTGGGGGTGGTGGTGATCGCGGCGGCAGTCGGCATGCTCAGCGTCAAGGGCGTCCTGCGTCTGCGCAGGGTCCAGGAGAGCGAGGCTGCCCTCGCGGTGCTGGCCATGCTCGCCGTACTCACCCTGGGGCTACTGAACGGCCTGCTGGTGGCGGTGGCACTGTCGATCGGTGTCTTCGTCTACCGGTCGGTCCGACCGCACGACGCCGTGCTCGGGCAGGTGCGCGACCTCGACGGCTACCACGACATCAGCCGCTTCCAGCGTGCGCAGACCGTCCCCGGCCTGGTGGTCTACCGGTTCGACGGTCCGCTGTTCTTCGCCAACACCCCGTTCTTCATCGATCGTGTGCGCGACATCGTCGAGGAGGCACCGCCGAACGCACGCTGGCTTCTCCTCAACGCGGAAGCCATCGTCCAGGTCGACACCACCGCTGTGGACGCGTTGCGCGCTCTGCACGGCGAACTCGCGGCCCGCGGCATCACCATGGCCGTCGCGCGGGCGAAGAGCCCTTTCCGCAAAGCCCTGGAGGCAACCGGGCTCATCGAGCAGATCGGCCGGGAGAACATCTTCCCGACCGTTGGCTCCGGCGTCTCCGCCTACCTCACGCGCAACCCGGACGCGGCCCCGGACCCGCCGGACTGAGCGGACACCGAAGGCCCCCAGGAAAACCGCGGGGGCCTTCGTGCAACTCCACGTTCAGGTCGTCTCGGCGGGGACTCTTCCTGACCCGACGGCGTCCAGCAGTGCCTGGTGGTCGCGTTCGTTCTGGTCGGCGTAGGCCTCGGCGAACACGGTCACGGCGCGGTCGAACGCGTCGTTGCGCCCCAGGTAGGCGGCGATGGCGATGCGGTCTCCGGACCTCGCATGGGTGCGGGCGAGGGTGGCACCGCATGCCTCGCCGAACAGGGACATGCCGGTGGGGACCATCAGTGCGGGTACGGCGATGCCTTTCCAGTCGCGCAGTTGGCGGACGTAGAAGTCGCGCTCGACGCCGTCGAACCCCCGGGTCTGCTGCCAGCCCAGGAAGATGTCGCTGGCGGACTGCATCAGGCGCTGCCCCGCCACGACCCGTTCGCCTTGCGAGCTGTACTCGCTGGTGCCGGCGAAGGGGGCGAGCACGGACTCGCCCGCCTCCTTCGCCTGCAGGAGCAGCGGGTCCTCGGCGTCGCGGCCCAGGAGCAGGACGATCCAGCAGCGGGTTCCGACGCTGCCGACGCCGACCACCTTGCGGGCCATGTCGGCGACGGTGAACTGGTTGAGCAGGTGCTGGCGGTCGCTTGGCAGGGTGACCCGGTAGCGCTCGATCAGGTCGGTGATCTGGCCTTCGACCAGGTCCCTTTCTTGTTCGGGCAGTAGGTCGGCGATGGGTGTGATCAGGGGCGGGGAAGGGGTGATGCGGGGTTCGCCGTCGACGGTCCGGGTGAGTTTGGCGAATGCACTGAGGCTGTCCTGGGTGCGCGCCTTGGCCAGGGTCTTGGACAGGCGCAGGCGGCCCTTCTTGTTGAGGTCGCGCGAAGCGAGGGTGGTGAGGGTGTCGGCGTCGGCCTTGGCGTACCACACGTCCAGGTCGCGCATCGTGGCGTAGCGGCGCATGTCACGGCGGTAGGAGCGGACGCAGGAGCGCACGATGTCACGGCGTTCGCGGTCCGAGAAGCCGTTCTCGCGGCCGGCGATGACCAGGCTGGTGGCGAGGCGCTTGACGTCCCATTCCCAGGGCCCGGGCAGCGTCTCGTCGAAGTCGTTGATGTCGAACAGCAGGTTGCGTTCCGGGGAGGCCAGCAACCTGAAGTTCAGCATGTGTGCGTCACCGCACAGTTGGGCGTGCAGGCCGGTGGACGGGGTGGTGGCCAGGTCGCCTGCCATGATCGCGGCGGCGCCGCGGTAGAAGCGGAACGGCGATTCGCTCATACGTCCGTAGCGGATGGGCACCAGGTGCTGGAGGCGGGCGGCGGACTGCTTCTCGATCACGTCGACGGGGTCGGGCCGCAGTGCGGACAGGCCGAGGCTGGCGTGGCTCGAGCGGGGGGTGCCCTTGCGGGCGGCTCGCCCGTAGTGGGCGCGCTCGGTCGGGGACAGCCGCCGGCGGATTCGGGCAGGTGCCGTCGCGTCGCGTTCTTCTTCGGCCATGGCGGTGCCTCCTTGCTGGGTGCAGCCCTGGCTCCCACCGGGGTGACTGTTGGCGGGAGGACCGACGCGCGGGAGGCGTCGGTTCAAAGGTGCCGGTTCAATCCTGCGCGCCGTCGCCGGGAACTGCTCGGCGGATCGGGTCGCTGAGCGCGTTTCAGCTGGAGGGCCCGGTGTCTGCGGCTTCGGCTGCCTCAATGGATGCCCAGATGTGCGGGAAACCGGTCGCCAGGGTGCTCTGCACCCAGTCGAGGCGGTCCTCCAGCACGGCACGGCGCGGTGGCGGGCAGACCTGGCGCAGGTGCCGCAGCAGCTGGCGCAGGCGCTCCAAGGCCAAGGGCGCGTTCAGGGCGCTGGTGATCACGTCGTCCAGGGCAGTGCGCACGTACTGGGTCCAGTCAGGGAGGGGCAGCACGACGCGCAGGGTGCCCTCGGCGTCGCGGGACCGGCTCACGTCGAGGTCTTGTCCGGCCAACAGGAGCAGCAGGTCCTCGATGTGGTCGAGGGCCTGTGCGGCAGTGGCGGGGTCGTTGATGGCTGGGGAGAGGCCGCGCATGGCGATGTCGGCTAGAAGGCGGAGGCCGAATTCGGGGTCCTGGTCGAAGGTTCGCTCCACGCCGGTGGCCAGGGTGGCGAACAGGGTCCGCGCGGGTAGGTCGCCGCCGTGGATGTGGGCCACCGGGTGGTTGCGCACCAGGGGCTGGCCGGGCGCGCGGGTCAGGACGACGAGGCAGTCGTGCGCACGTGCCGCCCGGGTCAGTGCGGGCAGATCGATGGCACAGAGCACGGCCGCGGGTCCGGGCCAGGTCACGGGCCTGCCTTGGGCCGACGGTGGCGCAGCCGGGGTACCGGCGGCGTGCTGGGGCAGCGGGCGGGTGTGGACGGCGGCGATGGTGCGGCGGGTGCGGGTGGCGATGGTGTCCAGGCAGGGGCCGAGCTGGATGGAGGCGAAGGCGCGTGTCTGCACGGAGTACATGAACCCCAGGGCGAGCAGGGCCAGCAGGATGGCGCTGACGGGGAGGGCCAGGGACACCTGGGCGCGGGTGCCGATGGTCAGTGCCGCGGTGACGCAGTAGATGAAGACGCCCAGCGAGACGGCGAAGGTGCGCCACACGGCCGGATCCTCACGGAACAGGCCCAGGCGCAGGGTGAAGGTGGTGCCGGCCCACTGGACGACCAGGAAGAGGAGGGAGTAGACGAGGCTGACCAGGCCGACGACGCCGAAACCGATGGTGAACAGGAGGCTGAGGACGCTCCCGGAGGGGATCATCGGGTGCAGGGTCGTCCTGGGTGCCAACAGGCCTGCGCCCAGACCGATGGCGGCGCACAGGGCCTGGGATGCGGCGCGACGGCGCCGACGGTTCCGCGGCCCGCGCGAGGACCGGTGATGTCCCTCGACGGGGTTGGTGGAGGGACCGCTGGGTTTGGCCACAGTCGACAGTCTCGGTGGCAGGCGGGTGCCGCGACACGCGGGGCCGCTGTTCGGGTGATCGCGGCATGCCGAAGCGGACGAAACCTGATAATACGGATACATTCCAGCCTAAATATGGACATTATCTGACCGTTCGGTGAGCAGCTCTCTGACTGCCCGCAACCGCCCTCGTGTCACGAACAGGAGTTGGGGTCATGGACCATCCCGTACTTGAAGCCTTCTGGATGATGCTGTGGTTCTTCTTGTGGATCATGTGGCTGTTCCTGCTGTTCCGGATCGTCGGCGACCTGTTCCGTGACCACGAGCTGAGCGGCTGGTGGAAGGCGCTGTGGCTGTTCGGCCTGCTGGTACTGCCCTTCCTGGGCGTCCTGCTGTACCTGATCGTCCGCGGGCGTTCGATGACCGAACGTTCTGTGCGCTCGGCCCAGGAGAAGGAGCAACAGTTCCAGGCCTACGTCCGCCAAGCGGCCGCCAGTGAGCAGTCGGCCGGCGGGGATTCGGTGGAGCAGTTGTCCAAGCTCTCCGAGCTCAAGCGCAACGGCGATCTCTCCCAGGCGGAGTTCGACCAGGCCAAGGCACGTCTCCTGGCCTGACGTGCGTCTAGCGCACACAGCAGGATCCGCTGGCTGGGCCTGGGCAACAGGCGGTCTCCGAGAACGGAAGGACGCGGATGCGCGTGGAGGGCGACGGTCGCAACGACACCAGCCGTCGTGGTGTCCCGGCAGCGGGCCCTCGCGTTCCCCCGGTGCTCACCGGTGCGGTGCGCACCGGTGCCCCGGGCCTGGCGGGGAGGACGGCGTCATGGTGCTCGACCTGCTCCTGATCGGCCTGGTCATCACGCTCTATCCGCTGCCGGTGATGGCCTTCGTGCTGGTGCTGTCCGCTCCCGGCGGGGTGCGCAAGGGGCTGGCCTTCATCCTGGCGTGGCTCGCGTGCCTGGTCGCGGTGATCGCCGGGGTACTGCTGTTCACCGGCGGCCAGCCGCCGGCGCCGCGTTCCCCGTCCTCGACCGCCGCGCTCCTGGCCAAGCTGGCGCTGGGTCTGGGCCTCGTGCTGTACGGCGAGCGCAGGCGGCGGCTGCGCTCGACGTCCGGCCCGCCCGGCCCCGTCCCGGCGCCCTCGCGCATGGACCAGGTCACGTGGCGGTCGGCGGCCGGCTTCGCGGTGCTGCTGCAGCCCTGGGGGATGGTCGCGGCCGCTGCGGCCACCGTGGTGGAGGCGGACCTGTCCCACGGGGCCTCGTATCTGGCGCTGATGGGCTTCTGCGTCCTGGCCACCGCCAGCCTGCTGGCGATGGAGCTGTACGCGGTCTTCGCCCCGGAGCAGGCGCTGCGGGTGCTGACGGGTCTGCGCTCCTGGATGAGCGGTCACCAGGACCAGGCCGTCGTCGTGGCCTGCCTCTTCCTGGGCTTCTGGGTGGCCAGCCGCGCCCTGATCGAGCTCACCGGCTGACCGGGAGACCGCTGCCGCAGCTCCCGGGCGGCGGCGGGCGCCCGGTCCCCGTTCGCCGGGCTGCGGGCCGCGTCCTGGGGCCGTCCTGGGTCACTTCTCGCGCGGCGGCACGGCGAGGTCGCCCAGGACCTCCAGTGCCCGGGCCAGGATCTGGTCCGGGGATCCGCCCAGGGGCACCCGGTAGGGCCGCTCGTCGGCTGTCGGCTCCTGGAGTTCGGCGAACTGGTCCTCCAGCAGCTGTGGGGGGAAGAAGTGGCCGCTCCGTGCGGCGAGCCGTGCGGCGATGAGCTCACGGCTTCCCTGCAGGTACAGGAACCGGACCTGTGGGCGGTTTTCGCGCAGGAAGTCCCGGTAGGAGCGCCTGAGGGCCGAGCACGCCACCACCGCTGACCGGCCGTGTCCGATCTGGTCGTCCATCCAGTGTGCGAGGCTGCCCAGCCAGGGCCACCGCTCGCGGTCGGTGAGCGAGCGGCCTGCCGCCATCGTCTCGCGGTCGGCGGGTGTGTGGAAGTCGTCCGCGTCGACGAAGGGCAGAGCGAGCCGGTCGGCCAGCGCGGACCCCACGGTGCTCTTCCCCGAGCCGGCGACCCCCAGGACCACCAGAACGAACGGGCTGGGCACAGGGGGTCGGGGTGTCACCGCCATGGGGTCCTCCACTCGTCTGCGCCGGCCCGGTGCCGACTCAGCCCTCGTCGTTCAGGGCCTGCCAGCGCTTGAGCCACGGAGCGTCGCCCCCGGGCTGCGCGTAGGCCAGGTTCAGGGCGGCGCCGATGACGCCCAGGTGGCTGAAGCCCTGGGGGAAGTTGCCGAGCTGCTCGCCGGTGTCGGGGTCGATCTCCTCGGCCAGGAGCCCCAGGTCGTTGGCGCACTCCAGAATCCGGTTCAGGTAGGCCTCGCCCGCCTCGGTGCGTCCGGCGCGGGCCTGCGCGGAGGCCATCCACAGCGTGCAGAACACGAACGAGCCCTCGCTGCCCACCAGGCCGTCTTCGGAGAGGTACCGGTAGACGTGGCCCTTGCGGGTGATCTCGGCCTCGATGCGGTCGATGGTCGCCAGGATGCGGGGGTCGTCGGAGGGCAGGAAGCCCCGCAGCCCCACCTGGAGGGATGAGGCGTCCATCGCACTGTGGTCGAACGCCTGCAGGAAGGCGCCGGTGTCCGCGTCCACGCCACGGGTCTCCAGGGCCGTGCGGATTTCGCCGCGGGCGGCCTCCCAGCGCTCGCGCAGACCCGGCACCTGGGCGAGTTCGGGGGTCAGGTCCATGATGCGCACCCCGCAGTCGACCGCCAGCCACGCCATCAGCTTGGAGAACACGTAGTGCCGACGCGCGTCGCGGATCTCCCAGATGCCCTCGTCCATCTCCTGCCAGCGCGCGATGTTCAGTTCCACCACGTCTCGCAGGAACCCGGCGGCGCGGCCGACCGGGGGTGTTCCGCGCAGTTGGAAGATCATCAGGGTGGCAGCCAGCAGTTCGCCGTAGGTGTCCAGCTGGAACTGGTTCCAGGCGCCGTTGCCCACATGCACCGGGCTCGAGTCGCGGTAGCCGTCCAGGTGGCTGAGTTCTACTTCGTGCAGCAACCGCTCGCCGCCGAGTCCGTACATGATCTGCAGGTCCTCGGCCCGGCCGGCGGTGGTGCGCAGCAGCCACTCGCCGAAGCGCTGCGCCTCGTCGAGGTAGCCGATGCCGCCTAGGGCGGCCAGCATCGCGGACGAGTCCCGCAGCCAGCTGTAGCGGTAGTCCCAGTTGCGCTGGCCGCCGATCTCCTCCGGCAGGGAGGTGGTGGGGGCGGCCGCCAGGGCACCGGTGTCGTCGTAGATCAGGCCTTTGAGCACCAGGGCGCTGCGGACGACGGCGTCGCGGTAGGGGCCCTGGTAGGTGCATCGGGCGGCCCAGTGGGTCCAGAAGTCGACGGTCTCCTTCAGGCGGCCGCCCAGGTCGTCCGCTTCCAGGCGGCGCACGGTCAGCGAGCCGGCCTGGGCGTAGGTCAGGGCGACCTGCGCCACCTGGCCCTCGGTCACGGTCGCGCGTGCGGTGCAGCCGCCATGGTCGTCCAGCTCCAACGGCGCCAGGGCGCTCTGCAGTAGCAGGGAGTCCGGGCCGCCGGTGACCACCAGCAGGTCCGGCTCGGCCAGTTCGAGGTAGGGGTGGTGAGCCCGTACTCGAAGCGCGGGTAGAACTCCAGGAGCAGGTCGACGGTGCCGCTCGTGCCCTGGACCGTGCGCAGCAGCAGGCCGTCCAGTTCGTGGTGGCCGACACGGCCGGTCAGGCCCTCCTGCACGGGCAGGCAGTCGGTGACGGTCGCGGTCCCGGTGGAGGTCACGAAGGTGGTCTCCAGGACGTTGGTCTCGGGCAGGTAGCGCCGGGTGGTGGTGTAGTCCCCCGCCGGTGCGATGCGGAAGAAGCCGCCTCGTTCGCGGTCCAGCATCCGGGCGAAGACCGAGCGCTGGTCGAAGCGGTGGAAGCACGCCCACTCCACCGAGGCGTCGCGGCCCACCAGCGCCACGGAGTGGCAGTCACTGAGGAATCCATAGTCCGAGATCAGCGGGAAGTCCTTGTCGGCCATGTCGTTCAACTCTCTTGTCCGTGGGGTCTTTACGAAGGGATGCCCTTGGGGAGGCGCGTGGCCCGTCAGGTTGCGAACTCCACGACGACCTTGATGTCGTCGGCGTCGCGGTCCAGCGCGAGGCCGATGTCATCGGGGGTGAAGCGGCGGGTGAGCAGTGCGGCGAGCCAGTCGCGGTCGGCTCGGCCCAGCGCCCTGGCGGCCAGGTAGTAGTGCCGCCGGTTGGCGTTGACCGATCCGAAGACGGCAAGGTTGCGGAGGACGGCCGCAGTGGCCAGTCCGCTCTCGATGCCGCCAGCGGACTGGTTCTGCGGCCCGACACCGGTCAGACACACGATGCCGCCCGGTGCGACCGACTCGGCGGACTGCCGGATCAGTGCGGGTACTCCGGTGCACTCGATGACGATGTCCGGGCTCAGGTCCAGATCCGGTATCGCCCCGGTGTGGTAATGGGCGCCAAGTGCCTCCACCAGTTGCGGCTTGGGGCCTGAGGTCACCCGGTCCAGGACGTGTACGTCCAGGCCCCGCTGGGTGCCGAGCAGTGCTGCCAGCAGGCCGATCGGTCCGGCGCCGACTACCAGGACGTGGCGCGGGTCCCAGAAGGTGCGCTGCCCGATGGCGTAGACGTGCTCCCATGCCTTGGTCACGATCGACGCCGGTTCGAGCAGGACGGCCGACGCCCCAAGGTCCGGATCCACCTTGACCAGGTAGTCCGGGTCGCTGCGCCAGCGCTCGGCCATGAAGCCGTCGCGTTCCTTGATGCCGTGCTCGGTGTACCGGCCGTTGGAGCACATGTCCCACTCCCCGACCGCGCAGTTGGCGCACGGCACGGGGTCGGGGCGTCGCACGATGCCCACCACGTGGTCGCCCACCGTCAGGCCCCCGCCGGCCTGCACCACCCGGCCGAGCGACTCGTGCCCCAGGACCAGCCGGTCCTTGCCGGGCGGCGCCCAGCCGTACTGGCCGGCGGCTATCTCGGCGTCGGTGCCGCACACGCCGACGGCCAGGGCCTGCACCACGACCGAGCCCAGCTCCGCCGACGGCTCGGGCACGTGCGTCCATGCCGCCGAGCCCGCCTGCCCGGGCACCACTGTCACCGCATGCATGAGGGCCTCGTCTCCTGAGGGGTACTGCGGACGGTTCGCCGGCGGCCGTCCGCCGACCGGTGGTCCCATGGGTACGGGCGCCCGCTGTTGCGCAGTGCCGATCAGCGGGCGCCGACTCGTTTTTCCGGATTCCTCAGACGGTCTGGGGCCTGCGGTCGTCGAACACGCACAGGCCGTAGATCGCGACGATGTCGACCGCGATGATGATCAGCGACCACAACGGGTAGGACGACAGCGCGAACATCTGGGCCAGCGCGTTCAGTCCCAGAATGGCCACACCGGCCCACCGGGCCCAGCTGATGGCATTCGCGATCGCGATCGCCACCAGGAGCTGCGCGATCCCCAGGATCAGGAAGACCCAGCCCCAGGCGCGCAGATCGCCCACGACGAAGTGGGCGTTCGCGACGAACACGTGCGAATGGGCGATGGCCGCTATCCCGTCCAGCCCGTTGAAGAAGGCCAGCAACAGCAACAGGACCACCGCGAACCACTGCAAGCCGCCCAACCGGGCGTCGCCCGGACGGTCCGCTTGCATCCCTTGCGTGCCCAAAGTCGAAGAAGTCATCGCAACCTCACCAGGAGTGTCACTCGAAACACCTGCTGTTCCCACGCCGCGCGACAGCCGACGGGGCAGTGGCCGGAATAATATGGCCTGTAAGCATCTCTTCCCATAAGAGACGGTACGCCCCTCGATCACGTCCGGCACGGCAGGGAACAGGTGCCAGCATCCAAGCCAACCCGGGAGTTTGGCCGCACGGGCGTCGGCAGACCGGACGTCTTGCCAGCCGATCGCGAGGGCGGATCCAAGGCGCTGGCGGCCAGTGCGCGCGAGACGGTCGGCTCCAGCTCCCCGGCACCGAGGCCCCCGCGGGAGCTGCCACCCTCTGCGAGCTACTGACGATGGGTCAACTCGTAGCGGTCGACTCGCCCAGGAGGCGTTCTGGATCGCCGGCGGCCTACCCGACCCCCTACGGCCGGCACTGCCCGCCCGACCGACTTTCACCCGATCCCATGCCGACCGACCCTGCCATGCACTACGGCCTGAATTGGGGGAATATAGGTGCGTACAGGTCTGTCCAGCCCGGCCCGGAATCAGCACAGCAGGGGGCGTTGGAACTACCCGGTAAGCAACGGAAACGCACTCGCGAACCAGAGGAGAGAGCACATGCCTGGTCTACTTCGTGGAATCGCGCGCACGGCCGCCGTGGCCGGAACCGCCACCGCCGTATCGAACCGCGTCTCGCGGCGGCAGTCCGGCCGGTGGGCCTCCCAGCAGGCATCCCCCGAGCCCAGCGCACACCAGGCCGCGCCCGCGGCCCCCGCCGCACCCGCGAGCATGGACAACAAGATCGACCAGCTCCGGCAGCTCGGCGAACTGCGGGACCAGGGCGTCCTGAGCGAGAGCGAATTCGCCGCGCAGAAGGCCGCCGTGCTCGGCGCCTGAGCCAGCGAACACCTCTGTCCGGCAAACACACAGGAGCAGCCATGAGTGAGGACACCAGTATCACCGGCCCCGTCGACTACCTGGTGGTCGAGTTCCCCGGGTCCGGCATGCACGGCGAGGGCCTGCCCATGCTCATCGACTTGGTCGACCGGGGCATCATCCGCATCCTCGACCTGACCTTCATCCAGAAGAAGGAGGACGGCTCCGTCGTCGGTATCTCCATCGCCGACCTCGACCAGGACTGGGATCCCGAACTGACTGCCTTCGAAGGGGTCTCCTCGGGCCTGCTCGGCGATGACGACGTCACCGAAGCCGGTGCCGTCCTGGCACCCGGCTCCTCGGCGGGTATCCTCGTCTACGAGAACCTCTGGGCTGCCCCCTTCGCCGCCGCCCTGCTGCGCAGCGGCGCCCAACTGGTAGCCGGCGGCCGCATCCCCGTCACCGCCCTCGCCAGTGCGCTGGACGCCGCCGAAGCCGCCGCGTGAGCGCATGGCCTCGAACCTCGGGGCAGGACGGCGCCGAGGTCAGGCAGCCGAGACTCGCGACGCCGACAGCACGGGCCTCGGGGCCGCTCATCGACGCGCGGCCACTCCCCCGTCGAGGGCTCTCGCGACGCCCGCACACAGGTCGTGAGCGTATTCAAGTCGACTCGGCATGACACCCCTGGGCCGACACAACGGGGCACCGCCGAACAGGTGACCTCGGGGCGGGGCACAGGATCGCGCCCCATCGTCGCTGGGAGCATGGCGCCCATGGCATCCAGGGCGAGAAAGTCCACGAGCACGGCGGCACCTAGGCTCATCCTGCTCACACTGGCGTCCGGGCAGTTCCTGATGGCGCTCGACAGTTCGGTGATGAACGTGTCGATCGCCACCGTGGCCGAGGACGTCGGCACGTCCATCACCGGGATCCAGGGGGCCATCACCGCCTACACCCTGGTGATGGCGATGCTCATGATCCCCGGCGGCAAGGTCGGGGGGCTGATCGGCCGCAAGCGCGCCTTCGCCATCGGCTGCGTCATCTACGGCTGCGGCTCCCTGACGACGGCACTCGCCCCGAACCTCCCCGTGCTCCTGTTCGGCTGGTCGTTCCTCGAAGGCGTCGGCGCCGCGCTGATCCTGCCGGCGATCGTGGCCCTGGTAGCGGGGAACTTCACCATCGAGCGCCGCCCGGGCGCCTACGGACTCGTGGCGGCGGCAGGCGCCGTGGCCATCGCCCTGGGGCCGCTCATCGGCGGCATCGCGACGACCTACTTCTCCTGGCGCTGGGTGTTCGCGGGTGAGGTCGCGATCGTCATCGGCATCCTGATCCTCGGCCGGGGCATCGCCGACACCCCGGTCGACAACCGGTCTCGCATCGACCTCGGCGGCGCAGTGCTCTCCGCACTGGGACTGGGAACCTTCGTCTTCGGCGTCCTGCGCTCGAGCGAATGGGGCTGGTTCGTGCCCAAGCCCGAAGCGCCCGCCTGGTTCGGCGTCTCGCTGGTGGTGTGGCTGATGCTGACCGGCCTGATCCTGATCTGGCTCTTCCTGCGCTGGGAGGCCCGTGTCGCGGACCGGGGTCAGGAGCCCCTCGTCGATCCCGCCCTGCTGCGTAACCGGCAGCTCACCGGCGGCCTGATCATGTTCTTCTTCCAGTACCTCGTACAGATGGGCGTGTTCTTCGTCGTACCGCTCTACCTCTCGGTCGCTCTGGGCCTCTCAGCGCTCAAGACCGGCGTACACCTCCTGCCCCTGTCGCTCACCCTGCTCGCCGCCGCCGTGCTGATCCCGCGCCTGCTGCCCGACGTCTCCCCGCGGCGGGTGGTGCGGACCGGGGTCGTGGCTCTGTTCGCGGGCGCGGTAGCCCTGATGGCCGCGCTCGACACCAGCGCAGGACCGGAAGTCGTCACCGTCCCGCTCCTGCTGATCGGACTCGGCATGGGCGCGCTGGCGTCCCAACTCGGTGCTGTGACCGTCTCCGCGGTCCCCGACGAGAAGAGCGCGGAGGTCGGCGGGATCCAGAACGCCGGCAACAACCTCGGCTCCTCCATCGGGACAGCGCTCGCCGGGTCTCTCATGATCGCCGTGCTGACTACGTCCTTCCTGAGCAGCATCGAGCAGAACCCGGGCATCCCCGCCGCAGCCAAGAGTCAGGTCGCCGAACAACTCACGGGCAGTGTGCCATTCCTGTCCGACAGTCAGATCAGGACGGCGCTGCAGAAGTCCGGCACGAGCAGCGAGCTGACGTCCGCCGCCGTCGACGCCAACGCCGAGGCGAGACTCGACGGCCTGCGTGCCGCGCTCGGTATCCTGGCCGCCGCGTCCGTCCTGGCGCTGTTCTTCACCCAGCGGATCCCGACGACCCAGCCCCGGTCACCCGAGGCCTAGACCCGCACGGCAAGGCGTGGAGGCAGAAGCCTGACAGTGACCCAGAGGCCATCCTGTGCATGCAGTTCCGTGAAGTCCAGCAACCGGGCATCGGCCAGTTGACCCAGCGCCGTGAGCATCGTCTCGGCGGTCACACCCAGGGCTCTGGCGGCCGGCGCGAGGGGGAAGGCCACCTCGGGCTCCAGCTGGACCTCGCGGGGATCGGCGGCCAGGTCCACCAGCAGCCCAGCCACGGGCCTGCACGCGCAGGTCTCCCCTGCCTGCTGAGCCCACCGAAGGGCCCAGGTCTCAAAGTGGGGCGTCTGCACCGAGCACCACTCTCCTGTTATGACGCGAGCAGATGCCGGGCCGGGGTCCGGGCCCAGAGCGGGCGTCGGTCGGCGCGATCCCTGCCCGGGGGCAGGCTCTGCGACAGCGCCGCAGGGTCCTCACACTACGCAGCCGTGCGCCGAAGCCATGTCGGGCACGCTGAGCGTTCGGCGGCGTACGAGGCATTCAGCCCTGCGGCCCGGTGCCTGCCGACGTCACGGCGGGCGGCGCAAGGGACCACTTGAGTTCGAACTCCAACTCGACTTCCCCGTCGCCCACTTCCACCTCAAGTTCGCTGCGGAGTTCGTCGGGGATCCGCAGGGACAGCTTTCCCGGGCCGAGTTCGAGTTCGGCGCTGCCCCCGTGCCTCATCGCCTCCGCGAGCGCGGCAAGCTGGTCAGCGGCCTCGAGCCGGGACAGCGAGCGCTTGTGCTCGAATTCGAGATCCTTCATGGGTGCCTCCACCGTAGTAGGAACAGCCTGCCCACTCCATTGTCGCGGCGCCCCGCACGCAGGGCATCCCCAGAAGCCCCCGCGACGGAGCGGACTCGAACGGGTTCGCTCTCGCAACAGCTGAGGTTCCCGGATGGCTGTCCCGCCAGGCGGGACAGCTGCCCTGGCCCCAAGGTGATGCCATGGCAACGAACCAGACAACCACGTTCCGGCTCAACAGGCGGCTCCTCACGGCCGGTGCCTTTCTGACCGGCACCGGGGCGCTGCTCGCGCTGGCCGGCACTGCCATGGCGTGCACCGCGCTGGCCACGGCAGGACGCGGCTGGGTGCAGAGCATGGAGACCGGGCCCGCCGAACGAGCCACCCGCGCGCTGCAGCAGGCGCGGTCCGCTTCCCTGGCAGCGTCGCACGCCGGTGCTCAGGCCTGGCGTACGTCAGCCGTGTAACTGTCATACGCACGCCCAGAGCCCAGCACGGGCCTGCACGCCGGGCCTCATCGCCCTGCTGTGTCGCGAGCGCGCCTGCCTCCATCCCGCGAGCCGGCCGGGCTCGGGTCGGATTTGGTCAGAGCGAAGTGGCCGACGTGTGTGCAGGGCCCCCGCAACGTTCAACCGAGCGGCGCCGCGCCCCGCTGTCGGTGCCCAGTTACCGCTGAGACGACGGTGCCGCCCGCAAGGCCCAGGGCCGCCGCAGCAGCTACCCCGGCTGGTTCGCCCGGGCGGCTGCCCGCGTAGCCCACCAGGCACACGAGCACCTCGGTCGCAGGACCTCCCCCGGGCAGCGCTGCGGCCGCCGCAGCGGCTAGGGCAACCGCTACGGCGGTGTCCGTCGGACCCGGACCCGTCGCTCTCAGGTCCCGGTACGGGCACCGGAGCAGCCGGTTGACCTTAGTTCCTGCGGCAGCCGCCAGGGCGGCCACCGTGAGGCTGAGCAGGGCCGCGCGCCGTTCACGCCTGCTGCGCAGGAGCAGCAGCGCGGCCCCGGTCAGCTCGGCCTTGGGACGATCGGCCGCCACGTAGCTGTACGCGCCTGGTGGGCGCGGCACGGCCATCGCCACGCCCACCATGCGGACTGCGGTGGCGACCGCCGAACCGCGCAACGCCATCTCGGTACCTGGCATGGGTTCACCCCTGAAGAATCTCGGTTTGCCGGCGCCGGCCGAAGGCCAGCGAGAAAATGGTCCGCCAGGACAGGGCCTGCCCAGACCCGCCGGACCCGGGCCGTTTCCTCGGCACCCGGACCCGCAGGGCTCTGGGGCTGATAGTGCAGGTCACCGGAGTGGGCAGGGACAAGGCCTCGCCGTCGACGCCGACCGCGATGCTCGGGGCCTGCGCGGTGACAGTCACCTGCCCAGCATCCATGACCTTCAGGCCCACGGAGGCGGGCCCGCGCAGGGCCACCCCGGCCGCCTGGGCGGCGCTGGTCACCCGGACCCCGACCACGCCCAGCCTCCCCCCGTCCAGACGCGGCCGGCGGCCTCCGGTCCCCGCGGCCAGGCCGGGAACGGAGTACGGGTTGTTGCTGACCAAAAGCGCCTGCTGAGCGTCCAACCGCACATCCCCCACCCGGGCCTCCAACGGCTCGCCCGCATAGGCAAGCAACAACCCCGGCAGCGCGTCCAAGGCCGTCCCGGCCTTGGAGTCCCGGTACTCAGGGCGCTGCACGACATCCGCGTAGACGCCGAACGAGACCGTGTTGACGAACGGACGCCCGTCCACGGCGCCCAGATCGACGTTCAGTTCCTCACCGTCGGTCAACCCGTCCAGGCATGCTGCCGGGTCCTCGCGGTCCAGGCCGAGGTCCATGGCGAAGTGGTTCCGCGTTCCCGCACTGATGACCAGGAACGGCAGGCTGTTCTCGGCGGCCACCTGCGCCACCAGTGCCTGCGTGCCGTCGCCGCCCGCCACGCCCAGAAGGTCGGCCCCCTGCGCGACTGCGGCGCGGGCGATCTGTGTCACATCGGAGTGACCCGAGGTGTCCAGCAGGACAACCTCTGCGCCCATCTCACGGGCCTTCTCAGCCAGCCTGAACCGGGCCACCTTCCCTCCCCCGGACTTCGGATTCATGATGAGCACCGCGTGCCGGGGCGCGGCGCACGCCACCGCCTGCATACCTGCGGGCCGGTCCAGGGAGCGTGCTGCCGCGCGAGCGCTAGCCGCCGCCGCCGCCAGCAGGACCAGTGCCCCCAGTGCGGCCGGCAACAGATCGGCACGTGCGTACAACACTATGACGGCCGCAGGCCCACCCAGGGCCAGCAGCCCCCCCACCACGCGCACAGCCCCGTGGTGCGCGATCACCCACCACGTCCCAGCCGCCATCACGGCCACACCGGCCACACCGACGAACAGAACCAGCAGACCGCCCGAGCCGCCCACGGTCAAGAGCACCACAACGGCACCCAGCAGGCAGAACAGCGCCAGCCGAGCCTGCGGACGGGCACGACTCAGTGCAGCATCGGGGCTGAAGAACGCCATCAGCGAGCCCTCCGTGGTCAGTCCGCCACTCGGAATACCCACATGGCCCGGTGGTCGACATGGTGGCGCGGGGCACCGCGCTCTGGGCTGCGCACACGGGCCCCCGCCCCGATGGTGGGCCAGGAAACAGCCGGGACCGGCGGTAGCCTCCCTTGCAACTCCCTGTCCCCACATTGTCCCACTGCCGCAATACCCGCGCCCGCGCTGGCTGGCAGCCGAGCCCCGCACGCCTGGCCCGACGACAGACGCCCGCTCGCGCAGGTGCTCAGTGCCCCAGCGCCGCCTTTGCTGCCACGATGACCAGACCAAGCACCAGGTTGATCGCCGCCTCGACGGTGGCGACACGACGCGAGGACGTGGCATGCAAAGCGCCGACATAGGCCCAGCCGACCTGCTGGGCCACCGCGACGCCCAGGGCGAGCCACCCCGTAGCGGTCAGTCCCAGTCCCAGCAGCGGGCTGATGGCCACCATGACCGCCGGAAGCACAGCGGCCTCCACGAGCGGCCACTCACGCAGGCCAACTGCGCGCGCTTGGCCCCAATTGAGTCGCTGACCGGCAGAGCGCTCGCCGACCAGGCGCGCGTAGCTATGGGCGACCCAGAACACCAGCCCGGTGACCAGCAGCAGCACGACAGTCTCGACGCGGGGGAACGTGCCGGCCGTACTCGATGCGGCGATCACCGAGGCGGCCAGCAATGATCCATAGACAGCGGCCGCATAGTCAGTACGAGAAGGAGCGCGAGCGTCCCGGCGCAGTCTGCGCCACGGGATGACATGGTTCACCGGCTCACCGTACAGGCGCGCGGACCCCTTTCCCGGGCCGCCACGCGCACGACACACACGACCCCGAACCGGACCGATGTCGACTAGTGGCAGTCACGGGCAGCGGGTGACACCACCGCAGCGGTTCACCGCGGCCGCTACGGCGGCAGCACTGCCAATGCCGATCAGTGCGCCAGCGGCCACATCACCGGCGTAGTGAACTCCAGTGTGCACACGCGAGTAACCCACGGCCATCGCCAGCACACCCAGCGGCACAGCGGTCACTGGCAGCACCGAGCCCACGGCGAACGCGAACGCGAACGCCGACGCGGTATGCCCGGAAGGAAACGAGGCCGAATCCGGCATCGGAACATGGCGCTGCGGATTGACCCGCGCGTCGCGTTCCGGGCGCGGACGCCGAATCAACTGCTTACCCAGCAGGTTGGCCGCGGCCGACGCGACAGCGACAGCGACGACGCCATGCAGCGCCGCGTACCGCGTCGGCCCACGGCGAAGCGCCAGGAGCGCGCCCGCACTCAGGGAAATCTTGGAATGGTCCGCCGCACCGGAAAGGCACCGCAGCCCCCGGTCCAGGGCCGGAGTCCGCGTAGCGGCCACCGCGAGGTAGACGGCCCTGTCGACCTCCGCCAAGTCGCGCAGTGCGCCGTGGACGCCGGGCAGCAGCCGCGCCACACTGCTTCGGCCGGTCCCCTTGAACGACATGTGCATTGGCCCCCTTCCCGCGCAGACCGCCAGGTACATCACCGAGACCCAAGCAACAGGCCCTTCATCCTCACAGCAAGCCCGAAACCCCGCCCGCCCACGACCCCGGGGACCCAGACGGGTGGGATAGCGACCCGGACGAGTGATCCCGGGACCGAGGCACGCTGACAGGTGACGCGTCTGCCTTCGCAGCATTTTCCTCGAATGGCGGGCACCACGGGGAGAAGGCTATCGTCGACAGCACAGCCCAAGATGGTGACGTGGATGTTCGACAACCGCAGGCAATCCTTCCGAGAACCCGTCGCGTCCCCTTGCCCGACGCAACGGTTCAGTCCCATCTTCGCCGCCCGGTGCCGACCGCACACAAACCACATTGGGTGACGTGCGGATTCCCGGCCGCGACCCGGGGCCGTTCGACCACACTGGAAATCCGGTCCCTTCGCCCGGCTCGTACGGTGGCCGGGCCACTGTCCCTGCCCGGCTTTGGGAGCCGTCCATGAGCCATCCCCCGATCGATGAGCATGGCCTCGGCGGCGACCCGCAGACTGCGGACTCGGGCAGGGCCATACGCAAGCGTGTCCCCCGCTCGGTACACGGAAGCTGGACCCCGCCGCGGCACCGGCGCAATCCTGTGGACATCCTGGAGCAGGAGGCCGAACCGCGGACCCCCGAGCTGATGCCGATCCGCTACGCCCGGATGGCCGACTCGCTTTCCACCTTCTACCGCGGCACTCCCGCAGTGATGGCCGCGGACCTGGCCGAGCTGCCGAACACCGGCCTGACCGTGCAGCTCTCCGGTGACGCCCACCTGTCCAACTTCGGGCTCTTCGCCTCCCCGGAGCGCCGTCTGGTCTTCGACCTCGACGACTTCGACGAGACCCTGCCCGGCCCCTTCGAGTGGGACGTCAAGCGGCTGGCCACCAGCTTCGCGGTGGCCGCCTACGACAACGACGCCCCGCCGAGCGCGGCCGGAGCCATAGCGGCGGAGGCCGCCCGCAGCTACCGCACCCATTTGCGCGAACTCGCCACCTCCCCCGAACTCACGGTCTGGTACGAGCACATAGCGGCCGACGACTTGCTCCAGGAGATCGACAGCTCGCTGCAACGCGCCCAGCTCCGCCGCACCCTGGACCGGGC
Organism: Streptacidiphilus sp. P02-A3a; assembly: GCF_014084105.1. GTDB lineage: Bacteria > Actinomycetota > Actinomycetes > Streptomycetales > Streptomycetaceae > Streptacidiphilus. The sequence continues at coordinate 3,010,163 of NZ_CP048289.1, forward strand.
GCGGAGCACCGACAGCGGCAAGGCCATCGCGAAACTCACCGGTCCCGGGCCCGACGACACGCCCCGCTTCATTCACGACCCCCCGCTGATCGAGCCGGTCGACGACGAGGAACGCGCGCTCGTCGAGCACGTGTTCGCGGACTACCGGGCCAGCCTGCCGCCCGCCCAGGCCCAACTGCTGGACCGGTACCGGATCGTGGACGCCGCCCGCAAGGTCGTCGGCGTCGGCAGCGTCGGCACCCGGTGCTTCCTCCTGCTGCTCCAGGGGCGCGCGGCCGGGGAGCTCTTCCTGTTGCAGGCCAAGGAGGCCGAACCATCGGTCCTCGCCCCGTACACGAACGTGCCCGTAGCCCACGAGGGGCAACGCGTGGTCGAGGGGCAGCGGCTGCTCCAGTCCTTCGGCGACATCTTCCTCGGCTGGTCCACCGGACCCACCGGACGGCACTTCTACTGGCGCCAGCTCCTCGATATGAAGGGCTCCGCCTCCGTCCAGGGCATGTCGGACAGCCTGATGCACAGGTACGCCGGGCTCTGCGGCCGGGCACTGGCCCGCGGCCACGCCCGCTCCGGAAACCGCGTCGCCATCGCCGCCTACCTGGGCCGCGGTACCTCCTTCGACACCGGAATGGCCGTCTTCGCCCTCGCCTACGCCCGCCAGACCCGCGACGACTACGCCGCCTTCACCCAGGCGATCGCCGACGGCCGTCTGCCCGTCGCCTCCTGACGCCGACACCCGGCACCCGACACCCGACGCCCGACGCCCGACGCCCGACCGAGAATGGGGGATGGTGTAGGGCTCATCTATTCATCCGTCCGCGTCGCGCGCGCGAACGCCACGTCGGCGATCCCGGTCGCGATCAGGAGGCGCCGCCAGAGACTTCCCCGATCAAGCCTCTGGCCTTCAGGAATGCGACTGATGCGGCGCCTGAACTGCGAAAATCACTCTCAGCGGTTCTCGCCGTTCCGACGATTTCTCAGCCTCATGTGTGCTGTATACGTGCTTCGGATCTGACCGCCCCCGCCGGCGTGGGCCCAGTGGGCAACCCTGGTGACACCCGATCTCGAGTTGTTCCCTCCCCCCAGAAGCCCTTCGATCAACTCCAAAGCACCCGACGGACCTGTGGGAGAACCTGGCCCAGGAGACCGACACCACCACCGGCGCCCCCGACCTCACCTACACCGCCTACCAGCTCGCGGGCGGCCCGACCACGGCCCAGAAGATCACCACCCTGCAGGCCGCCGACATCAACGGCGACGGCACCCCCGACCTGTGGGGCGTCAGCAGCACGGGCACCAGCACCGCCTACCTGTTCACCAGCCTCACCACCACCGGCACCAACACCGCCAGCACCACCAGCGACGCACTGGTCGCGGACACCCACAACTGGCCGCTGAACGACGGCGCCAGCGGCGACACCAGCAGCACCGGCCCCCCGGCCGGCGACGACAGCGGCACCCTGCCACTGACCGGAAACGCCGGAGCGACCTGGACCACCGGTGACCTGTTCAGCCCCGACGTCAACCTGAACGGCACCAGCGGGAAGCTCACCACCACCGCCCCCACGCTGAACCTCAGCAGCGACTTCAGCGCAACCCTGTGGGCCGAACCCGACGCCTACGGCGGCACCGTCCTGTCTCAGGCCGGCACCAACACCCCCGGCATCACCCTGTACCCCAACGCCGCCGACGGCCAGTGGTACCTGTGCATGGCCACCGCCGACAACAGCACCACACCCGGCCTGAACTGCGCCCATGGCGGAGAGGTCGAACTCGGGGCCTGGACCAAGCTCACGCTCACCTACAACCAGACCGACCAGCGCATAGCGCTGTACGTCGATGGCGTTCCCGTCGACAGCAACCCCCACACACCGGTGGCCACCAGCCTGTTCCGCGGCGACTTCGTCCTCGGCGCCTCCCTGGCCGGCACCACCGCCTCCAAGTACTTCAACGGCTCCCTGTCACAGGTCGAAACCTGGGGCAAGACCCTGACGCCCACCCAGGTCGACGCCGACGCACCGCCGAACGGGCCCCTGGTCATCCCCTCCGACTCCGTTCCCTACCCCAGCGGCAGCCGCTGGAGCACCGGCGCCACCACCGTCACCTTCAACGCCGGCCAACTCGTCGTCACCAGCGCCGGCACCCCCCTGTTCACCAAGGGAACCACCGGCTCACCCAACGCCGTCCTGACCATGCAGAGCAACGGCGACCTCGCCGCCTACAAGGACGCCGCCACAGCCAAGGCCGCAGCACCGAACACCTACCTGTGGGACACCGGCACCAGCGGCAACCCCGGCGACGTCCTGCTTCTGCACCCCTCGGGCAACCTGGTCATGCACAGCAGTGACGGCGTGGCCATGTGGCTCACCAACACCGGCTTCCCCGACGCACCCGGCTGCGACCAATGGCTGCTCACCCAGGCCGCGGCGGGATCCGATACAGCCCTCGACAACCTGACCACCCCCTCCGGCAGCATCACCTACACCGCCAACCACGCCAGAACCGCCAACGCCGCCACCGTCTTCGACGGCAGCACCAGCATCGAACGCGCGAGCGGACCCGCCTTCGACACCACCGGCAGCTTCACCGTCTCCGCTTGGGCCAAGATCAACAACCTCGACAGCACCCAGACAGTCCTGGGTCAGGGAACCGTCAACCACCAGTCCTTCTATCTCGGCTACACCACAGGCAGCAACGGCTGGGTCTTCCAGAGCACCACCACGGACACCCCCACCGCCACGACCACCGCAACCGCCGGGAAGTGGACCCACCTGACCGGCGTCTACGACGCAACGACCGGCGCCCTGACCCTCTACGTCAACGGCGTCGCCGCCACCACGACCGGCATCAACACCACCCCCAGTACAACCCCGCCGGACCACTCACTATCGGCGCCATCACCCTCGTCGGATCCACCACCCCCTACCAAAACTTCAACGGAGACATCAGCGACGTCCGCACCTACCCCGGCGTCGCCCTGACCGCCGCCCAGGTCCAAGCCCTCTACACCAATTCCTGACCCACCAATAGCCACCATCTGGGCCCCGCAGCCATCCGCTGCGGGGCCCTCCCATCTACGCACCAACGCCGACCCGCCCCCAGGGTCGGTGAAGCCGCGTCAGGGCAGGTCAGATGCCGTGCTGGCTTTGCCGGTCGTTGCTGAGCGGACTGCGGGACCCTCATTGGCCAGGGCTGCGGGATATACAGCTGCTGGACCGAAACGGCGCCGGGCCCGATCGGCGGCCGCTTCGGCGGCACGGGCACGGTCATCACCGGAGTCCAGGGACAGTTGACGGTGAGCGCGGTCGGCCGACAGCAGGCCGTCGGCACGGACCAGGAAGGTGCGGACTCTTGCCCGCTGCAGCCCGAGTGTGGTCAGCAAGCCCAGGGCGGCCACGACGAGGGCGGCTGAGTGGTTGGTGGGCTCCGGCAACGAACACATGCGCGTGCTGGAACTACGGTCGGCGTAGTACACCGTGAGAGTGAGTCGACCGGTGACCTGGCCTTGACCGCGCAGGCGTTGACCGATCTGGTCGGCAAGCCCCAGGACCGCTCGATGATGCTGTATGGGGTCGAGGCAGTCCCGGTCACATACGAGGTCCGCAACCATGTACGGCACCGGTTCCTGTGGGGTGACCGGGCGGGGATCACGGCCTTGGGCGCGTTCGGCCAGCAGTCGGGCGGAGGTGGCTCCGAGGAGTCGCTGGAGGGTCGCGGCAGGTACGTCGGCGATCTGGCCGATGGTGTGCAGGCCGTATTTGCCGAGCGTGGTCGCGGTAGCGCGGCCGATCCCGGGCAGCGCGGTGACCGGCCGGGGGCGCAGCCACGCGGCGGCTTGTTCGGCGGGGACCCATGTGGTGTGTCCCGGTGCGGATGCGTCGGCGGCCATGGTTGCCAGCATGCGGTTGGCCGCGAGTCCCGCGCTGCCTTCGACGCCGTACAGGCCCATCAGTCTGAGTTGTGCCAGTTGGAGCACGTCGTACGGGGGCAGGTCGAAGTATCGGAGCGCGGAGGCCAGGTCGAGCTGGACGGCGTTGGGTGGCAGGGCCTGGACGTGGGGCGTGATGCCGGACATCAGTGTGACGATGTCGTCGTAGCGGTCCTCGTCCGGTGCGGTGTGCAGGTGGAGGTGGGCGATGTGGCGCCGGCGCGTGGTCATCCTGCGCTGCCGGGGCTGCGGTGGCCGAGTTTCCGTAGGTCAGCGACGCGGCTGCCGGCGGGCTGGAGGTCGGCGTACGGGTGCAGCCGGGCTCCTGTCGTGCCGTTGGGCAGGGTGCGCTGCGGCTGCGCGGGGGTCCGTTGCGGATGGTCGGCGCCGAGCAGGGCGAGAGCGGCTTCGGGGCCGTCGTCGCGGCGGCCGGCAGCGAGCAGGTCCAGGTCCCAGGCCATGGTGCCGACGACGGTGCGGCGGGTGCCGCGGACCTGGACCGTGCCGCGGACCAGCAGCAGACCGCTGTGGAAGACCGTGTACGCGCAGGCCGGGTGGGAGTCCTCGAAGAAGGCCAGGTCGACCAGGCCTGATCCGTCCTCCAAAGTGACGAAGATGATGCGCTTGCCGCTGGCGATCGGCGGGGTCTGGGTGGAGGCCCGTACCCCGGCGACCAGGACCTGCTGGCCTGCGTCGATTCCGGCCAGATGGTCCGCGTCGGTCGCGCCGATCTCCCGGAGCAGCCGGTGATGATGCTCCATCAGGTGCTTGGAGACGTCGATGCCCAGGGTGTTCAGCTCCGCGCTCAGGGCTTCGCGTCCGGTCATGTCCGGCAGGCCGCTCGGCTCAGCTCCTCCGATGGCGCCCGCGTCGATGGGCAACTGGCCCTTGCCTGCGGACCGCGTACGCGACTGCCGGTGGAGTTCGGTTATCTGCAGCAGCAGATCGCGTCGCGTGAGGCGTCCGTCATGGAGTGGGCCCAGGGCGCCGATCTCCGCGAGACGTTCGGCGACCGGTCTGCTGGGACGGGCCCGCTGCCAGAAGTCCGACAGCGATCCGTACGGCTGCCCGGCTTCGATGCGCGCGCACTCCTCCTCGCTGATGCCACGCACCGCGGACAGCGCGAGCCGTACGCTCCACTGTTCTCCATCGGACTGCTCCACGGTGTGCGTGGCTTTGGAGCGGTTCACGTCGACGGACAGGACCGGGACACCGCGTCGGCGTGCGTCGGCGACCAGGACGCGCTTGGGCCACATGCCGGGGTCGTGCTCGAGCAGGCCGGCGAGCAGGAACGCCGGGTAGTGCGCTTTGAGCCAGGCGCTCTGCAGGGCTGGTACGGCGAAGGCGACCGCGTGTGCTCGGCAAAATCCGTACGCTCCGAAAGCCTCGACGGTCCTCCACACGTCGTCCCTGACCGCGGGGCTGTAGCCGCGAGCGGTCGCCTGGTGGTGGAACCAGTCCTTGATCCTTGGCAGCCGGTTCTTGTCGCCGAGTGCCCGCCGGGCGATCTCGGCCAGCGAGCGGTCGCAACCGGTCAGTACCGTCAGTGTCTCGATGATCTGCTCGTGCCAGATGGTCACTCCGTAGGTATCGGCGAGCACCGGTTCGAGGTCGGGGTGGGCGTATGCCGGGGTGCCGCCGTGGCGGGCGGCGATGTATCGCTCGGGCATCCCTCCGGCGACCGGGCCGGGCCGGAAGAGGCTGATGTCGGCGATGACGTCTTGCGGGTCGCGGGGCTGGAGCCGCGACAGGAGGTCCTGTTGGCCCGGTGATTCGAGCTGGAACAGACCCAGAGTCTGGCTCTCCTGGATGAGCTTGAACGCGAAGACGTCGTCGAGCGGCACCTGTCGCTGGTCGTCCAGGTCGATGCGGTTGCTGGTCACCCGTTCGATCTCGGTTACCGCGTGGGCCATCGCGGACTGCATCCGCACGCCCAGGACGTCCAGTTTGATGTTGCCGAGGGCCTCGATCTCCTCCTTGGCCGCCATGGCCATCGGGTAGCGGCCTTGGGGGGTGGGCTGCACGGGCAGCCGGTCCAGGAGTGTCGCGTCGCTGATGACCACCCCGCAGGGGTGCATGGCCATGCCATGGACCAGGGAGTCGAGGCCCTCGGCGAGTTCCCACAACGGCCCGTACCGTTCCGCCTCGGAGGCCAGCTGACGCAGCTCGGGCAGTTCGGCAAGTGCGCTGGTGATGTCCGATGCCCGTAGGTGCGGGAAGCTCTTGGCGATCCGGTCGACGTCGGCCGGTGCAATCCCCAGCGCGAGGCCGGTGTCCCGCAGGGCCCGGCGGGCACGGTAGGTCTCGGGCATGGCAGTGACCGCGACCCGCTCGGTCCCGAACCGGTTGAAGATCGCGTCGTAGCACTCCAGCCTGCGGGCGGATTCCACGTCGATGTCGATGTCGGGCAGTGATGCCCGGCGCACGCTCAGGAAGCGTTCGAAGAGCAGGCGGTGGTCGAGCGGGTTGGCGGTGGCGATGCCCAGCGCATGGCAGACCATCGATCCCGCGCTTGAGCCACGGGCCGCGACCCGGATGCCGAGCTCCCGGATGTCGGCCACGACCTGGCCGACGGCGAGGAAGTACGAGTCGTAGTTCAGCGTGGAGATCACATCGAGTTCCTCTTCCAGCCGGGCGAGCGCGGCCCGGTCCCGGTCCAGGCCCCGCCGGGCCAGGCCGGCCTCGCTCTGCCGGCGCAGCAACTGTGCCGCACCGCGCGCTCCGGGCTCGGCGCCGAACAGGTCCGGTTCCGGGAAGTGCGGCGCGCCGAGCCCGAGATCCGCCGCAGGGTCGACGGTGGACGCAGCCGCTGTGGCGGCGGTGTCCGCCAGTAGACGGCGAGCCCGCTGGTCGTCCGCTCCGGCGCATTCGGCGATCATCTGCGCGATGTCCGCCATCGCCCGCTCGTCCTTGAGCCAGCGCTGCCCGCTGTCCAGGCGGCGCCGGTCGATGGGCCGCAGCAGCCGGGCCGCGTCCAGGACGTCGGCGAGGCGGTGCTGGTCGGGGTCGGCGTAGCGGACGGCGTTGGAGAGCACGGCAGTGGTACGGGTGCGGTCAGCCAGCGCCAGCGTACGGGCGGCCAGGCGAAGCGATGCCGGCCCCGTGCCGGAGCGCTGATGCACGACGGTCTCCAGCCGGACCTCGTCACCGAAGATCTCCTGCCACGGCGCCAGCAGCTTCACCGCGACGTCCTCCCGGCCGACAGCCAGCGCCCGCACCGGCTCCGATAGCGGTCCGAGCAACACAGTCAGACCAGGGCCGCCGTGCTCTCGCAGTGCTTCCCAGGGCACGACCACCGGTGCCGCGCCGCTTGCCGTACCCGCGTGCGCGGCCGACGTGATTCGGCACAGCCGGGCCCATCCGACCCGGTCCTGCGCGAGCAGCACGAAACGCAGCGGCGGCTCGACGACATGGGCGCCGCCGCGCGCCGGGGCGCGGCGGCGCTGCACCGCGGGAGGCGGCGCAAGGGCCTCCACCGCCAGATCGATACCGAAGATCGGCCGGACTCCGGCTTTCGCGCAGGCCTGCGCGAACCGCACGGTACCGGTGACCGTGTCACGGTCAGTGAGTGCGAGTGCCGCCATGCCGTACTCGGCCGCTCGCCGGACGAGGTGCTCGGGTTGGGCGGCGCCGTAGCGCACGGAGTAACCGGACGCGACGTGCAGGTGGGAGTAGCCCGTCATGCCGCACCTCCGTCACTCCGTCCCGGTTCAACCAGATACCGATCCATTTATCGTACACGCGTTCGATTATTCTAGCCCCATCACTCCTGGTCAGCGACCAGATTCGAACGCGTGAGCCACATCGTGCCCGCCCGAAGCGATGCCCGGAACAGGCACCCGCCCGTCACTTACGTGACCTGGTCAAGGAGTTGGGACAACTACCCCGCTGCGATCTGCGTCTACCGTGATGATGGCTTTCATTGCCTCGGGAAGAGCAGCGCGGCTACTGTTCGAGGTAGCCGTCGCCCCGCCGGGCAACGAGAGACTGAGGTAACTCTTAGTAACGACCGAAGGCATCGTTCGCGACGGCTCGTGCTCACGACGGTGCAGGAGTCGAGTCCGAGAGTTCGGTGGATGGGCCGTTTCGGGCTCAGGTCGGCAGGGCTGCGATGTGGTTGCTTCCGCGGCGGGCCCGGTCGGGCTTGAGTGCCTGGTTCTCGTGGTACAGGTTGGCGGTCACGGTGGCGACGGCGTCGAGCTTGTTCTGGAGCGCCGTGACGTCTTGCTTGGCCTCTCGCAGCTGTCGTCGGAGTCTGGCGATCTCCTCGTCCCGTTGGACCTCGCCGGGAGTCCGCAGCACAGGCTTGGCCACGTGGGCGTCCCACTCGGCGAGGACGCCCTGGGCCCGGTGGACGGTGGCGTGGCTCACGCCGGCTTCGCGGGCGAGGTTCTCCTTGGTGAGGGCACCGTCGGTGCGTATCGGCGCCCCGGCGAGGAGCCGGGCCATGGCCTCGCGCAGTTTGGCCTCGGTGACGGCAGATACTGGCATCAGGCGGTGCCTTCCTGAGTGAGCTCGTTGAGTCGGGTGGTGACCGTGCGGACCTCCGCGAGACGGGCCTCGACCAGTTGCCGGCGGACGGCGGGCAGCTTCGACTTGAGGCGCTCGGTGAGGTCCTTCTCCTCCAGTTGCCAGATCGGCGCGTGGCCGATCGTCAGGACGGAGTTGCGGCAGCGGGCCGGCTCGCAGGCACCGAGCAGGGGCGCGTTGCCGCGCTGGGCCGCGGGCAGAGCGTTCTGGCACTCGGCGGTTGACCGGTTCCACAGGCAGTGGTTGATCGTGCCGAGGTGGAGGTCCGCGAACTCGTCCCGCAGCAGGCTCACCTCCAAGCGGTGGTCGGCGGTGTTCGCCCTCAACGCGCGCGCCTCCAGCCGGGTATTGACCTTGTCGAGGCCTGCGTGCAGGCGGGCGGCACCGGGACCGAGCGCCACCGCCTGCCCGCCGCGACGGGCCGCCAGCATGTGGACGAGGCGCTCAGCGGCAGCGGTCTCAAGTTCGTGGTTGAACTCCTTCGCCCACTGCTTGTCGACCTGACCGTAGGCGGCGGTCACCGCGTTGGCCAGAGAGCGGCGGGCCGCATGCTTGAGCTGCAGACCGTTGGCGATCTCTCCATCGGGTTCCATCCTGGTGATGATCGACATGGTCTTTCGGAACATATGCGGTCGCACCGGGCCCTCCGGGATGGGCTCCAGGCCAAGTGCGGGATGATTTTGGTTGACCGTGTCAATGAAATGTTCGATATCGATGGCAGGTACGAAGCCCTTGCCGGTGTCGGCATCGTCGTGCTCACGGGGAGTAAGGGTGGAGAAGACGTGGGTCTCGTGCCAGGACAATCGCTCGATGAGGGCAATGGCCTGGGCGACGGGTTCGATGATCCACCAGTGTTTGCGCGGTCGGCCCGGTTCGTTCTTGATCTGGGTTGAGACGACCGCCGGGGCGCCGTAGTGCTCGGTAAGGGCACCGCGGCGGATCTCCTGGACCTCGCTGTCGCGCATCGCGGACAGGGCGGCGATGAAGATGTAGCAGGCCGCTCGGATCATCCGAAGCTCGCTGCCACGGACGTAGAGAATGCGCCGGGCGGGGTCGTCGGCCACGGCCCGGACCAGTTCGCGCCGTCGCAGGGTATCGGTGGTCTTGTTCGGCCCGAACGCGGGATCGACGCGCTGGTGTCCCAGGACGTAGGTGTCCAGGACGTTCCACACCGGCTCGCCGGCGGGCTGCTTCTTGAAGGGGACGGGGTGGACCGGGATCAGGTTGGCGGGATCGGCAAGCCACGCCCGTACCCGGTCGTCGAGAGCCTGCTGGAGCCCATCGCGTGCCCTCCCTCGGGCGGCTCGGGAACTCGCCTTGTTCACGCCGAGGAACTGGCTGGCTGTCCCGGGGGCGACGGTGACCGTGCGGCCTTGTTCGATGGCGGCCTGGACCTTGGCCCTGCGGGCGGCCGCGACCTGCTTGCCTGAGCCATTCGCGGAGAAGATGCAGGCGTTGCTGCCGGTGACCGCCAGGCTGATGACCGTCCAGGGCGGGCTCGGCGCCGACTGGCCCGCCCGGGAACGATCGCTCAGGGGGACCGCGTTCTCGGCGAGCCATTCCTCCAGCATCGTGTCGACGTTGGATCGGGGGGCACCGGTGACCGGCGGCATCTGTGCTTCCTGCTCACGTCGCTCCAGGGTCTGCGGACCGATCCGGTCCACGTAGGCCCAGGCGGCCCGAAGCAGCGGCCACCAGGTGGCGGGGTCTATAGCAGGGGTGGTCAGGCCCTGCGCCTTGGTGAAGTCGGCTACCTGACTGGAGGTCAGGCCGGGCCACGGGTCCTCGAGATGGCCGGTCACCGCGCTCAGCACGGGTGCGAGGTCGACCAGGTACATCACCATGTCGACGTATATCCGCACGCTGCTCGGTTGAGCGGTTAGGGCCCGTGCGTCGATGAATGCCTGCCAATCCTCCTGTCGCCAGCGACTGAGGTCGGCAGGCAGGCCCTCGCGCCGTGCCCAGCGGGCGAGCAGGGCCAGTTGGCGGCAGACGGAGATGACGGTGGTCGGGGACCACCGCTGGATCTGGACGAACAGTCCGGCCTCTCGCAGGGCCCGGTGGGTGGGGTTGAGCATGGCGAAGGCCAGCTCGCGGATAGTGAGATTCCACTGGGGATCGGCGGGAAAGACGCACTTCCAGTTGGCGCGGGCGCGGTTGGCGGGACGGTGCAGGCAGTCCGCCGGCCAGGCGTCGGTTCTGCCGAACACCTCGTCGGCGACACCGGGCAGACGGCCCGGCGCCGAGGCATACACTTCCTCGTCATCGCGGAAATGCAGTGAGGACGGCTGGTCGGAGGTCTTGGCGCGGGCATTCATCGGTCGTACTCCGTTCGCATGCCCAACGGCAGGTCGAGGTCAACGGCTCCGGCGGCGATCTGCTCGCGGGCGGCGGGGATGTGCTCGGCGCACTCTTCGAACAACTCGGCCAGAGCCTGGGCCTTCTGACCCCAGTGGAGCTGCCACACCGGGGGCGTCAAGCGCTCCCGCATCCGCTCGACATGGTCGGCGAACAGCAGCAGTCTGGGGAGCTGGGAGGTGAAGATCACCGCGTTGGGGCAGACCATGCACATCGCCGGCGCCACATGGCAGGGCTTGCCGGGTCCGGTGAACGGCGAGTCTGTCGGCTCACGACAGTTGGTCAGACCCATGTCGAGTTCCCCGTCCATCAAGGCCCGCCCCTGCTGGACGGTAATGCCCAGCGCGTCGGCGGTCTCCGGATCACTCAGATGCGCCTCCGCGTCAGGGTCCACCAGGATGGGCTTTGTGGTGATCCTGTCGAAGACCTTGCGCTGTGCCGAGTTGACCGCGCGAGCGGCCAAGGTGTGGGCGGTCGTGCCGTGTGCGTAGTGGCCGGCGAACACCTGGATGTGGTGGTCGTCGCCCGCCAGATCGGACAGCGTCCCGCCCAGGGCAGCGACACGGGTGGTCTTGGCGGTTTTGCGTAGCCGCCTGGCGTCGTGCGGTTGGCTGATGTCCATCTCGCCGTGGGCGGCTATCCAGTCGGTGAAGCGGCGTCCGGAGACGTTGAGGTACCCGAGCTCGGCCTGTGGCACTCCTTTCCCGGTGAGTTCGACGGCTGTGAACAGCCACGGCTTGCAGTCGAACACTTGGCGGGTCAGCTCGTTGGCTGCCACCAGACGCCGCAGCAGCCCGGGAACGTCCCACTGACCGCCGCCCTCGAAGAACGCCTTCTCCCCCGCTCCCTCATCTCCTTGGGGATCAGCCTCGGGTTCGGTGAGGTGGAAGTCGGCGCGGACGCGGCTGGCCCGATTCTTGGTCTGGACGATGCGCGCGCCCTGGGCACTGAACTCGATCTCCGGAACACGCAGGCCGTGCAGTTCCTCGGAGGTGCAGTCGGTCATCGACAGCAGCAGCAGGACCCTGAAGGGGTGCAGGTCGATCTCGCTGGGGAACAGCATCCGGCAGACACCCACGGCCAGACCCCGGCGCCCGGCGAAGGGACCCCTCTCCGCGGGCCGCAACTCCCGCAGTTCGGCCGGCCAATGCTGGGCGTGTTCTGGCAGGTACTCGTACAGGCTCGCAGTGGTGAGGGTTCCATTGCGGGCCGCCCACAGCAGTTGCGGAACGGTCAGCCACCCCTTCTCTCGCGGATCCCGACCGGCCTCCAGCAGCAGCCGGCCAGCCGCCAGACGCTTCTCCATCGCCCGGATGTCCTCCATCGCGGCCTCGCGCAGGGCCAGCCGCTCAGAGTTGGAGTACTCGTCAAGCACCTGCGCGGTGCGCTTGCGCAGAACGGTGCGGTCCCGCGCCCGCTCGCGCAGCCGTTCGGGGATCCTTGCATCGCGCTGAGCGGCGTGGTCCAAGATGTTGAGCAGCGTATTCGCCAGTCGGTAGGGCTCGTTGGACTGAGGGGCGTACCCGGCGGAGAGCTGCTGTTCCCACGCATAGACGACCTCTGCCAGGTCCAAGTCCGCACTGTCCAGCCGCGCATCGGCCGGGTCGTGGCCCAACGAGGCCAGATGCGGACCAGCGAACGTGCACAGACTCACCACGGCCGCGCGCTGGTGGACACTGCTCTTGACGGCGTTCTTGTCGGCGTAGTCGAGCCAGGCATCCGCGAGCTGTCCCGCCAAGGCCGGGCACTGGTAGTCGGCCGGGTCGATCCGCAGCACCTTCTGGCGCTCGCGCGAGAACTCCGTCCTGGCGCGGATTCCGATTGCCCCTGGCGACGGCGCCGGGGGCGTGGAGCGCACCACGGGGCGCGGCTGGCGCTGTCCTCGGCGCGGCATCAGGCCACCGCCCTTCCGGCCTCACGGGCCGCATAGTCGGCGAACGTGGTGTCCTGGTCGTTCCACGCCTTGATCGCCTGGGCGACCAGGAGATTCGTCCTGCGGATGTAACGCAGGTAACGCATTGTCGACTCCGGGCGTCGGTGCCCAAGGAGTTGCTGCACGCGCAGGAACGCGTTGCGGGCCAGGTGCTCCCCCAAGTGGGCCGGGCTCCCACCCCCGTCGCGTATCTCCTTCGCAGCCTGCTCCAGGACAAGCTGGGTGAGCAGTTCGAGCATAAAGATCGCGAAAGTGTGCCTCAGGTCGTGGATCCGGATGGTGCGCGGCATTTCCAGCTTCAGATCGTGAGCCGCGATCAAGGCAGCGCAGCGGTCCTGAGCGGCACCGAAGACCTGTTCCCAGCGTTGGCGCCCGAGCATCTGGCCGTGCCGACCCACGAACAGGGCCATCGACTCCAAGCCGTCATCACCCTCGAACACCGTGATCCGCCGCAGCGGCGCGTCCATCAGCCTGACCTTGAAGGTGCGGCGGCGGCCATGAAGGACGCCGCTCAGTTTCATCCGGGCAGTGTCGATATCGGTGACGACGAATAGGTCCTCCCTGCGCCGGGACAGTCCCCTGGCAGCCCGCCGCACGGCGCTCGCACGCTCACTGCGGCGGTAGAGGTCGATTTCACGCAGCGTGGCGTCCTGGATCTCGACCGTCCGCGGCTGCTTGTACTTAGCAATCGACTCCAGGTCTACCAGCTGAGCGGAGCCGTCCCGGCGCGGAACGCCGACCTCGATATCCAACAGGCAGCTGAACTCCCGCAGCCGCATACCCGTGCTGATGGCCAACTCGGCCGCGCAACTGTTCCGCAGCGGGTCCTTCCCCAGAAAAGCGGGATCCACCCCGCCGTCGGGAAGCAGACCGCGCAGGCCGATGTCCTTGAGGCATCGCCACTGGTCGAACGTCAGGTGCCGGACGTCGAGTTGGGACACCGAGCCCCATGCCAGCACGTCCCGGCCGTTCTTGCGTCGGTGGTAGGGCCGGCGCTCGACCTCCCCCGTCTCGAGGGCCCAGGTGTAGAAATTGTTGATCGCCACACGCCGCCGCCTCCAGGTAGCCGGGCTGAGCGGCTCTTCCTGGTGCAGGGTGCGATCGTCACGATAGGCCACCAGATCGTCCTCGCCGGCCGAGAGCAGATCCTCCGCAGGATCCAGACCCATCAGGAAGTCGACCACGTCCAGCAGGTCGTACGTGTAGTCCCGCAGCGACGAGATCTCCAGGGTCTTCGCCTCCTCGCGGAAGAACGACGACAACGGCTCAGAGGGCCGCATCCCCCCGTCCAGGAAGAACGGCGTGCCCTCCGGTACAGCGCCGGGTCTGGTGACGTACGCCCAGGCATCAAGATCGACGCCCGGTATCGGCTCGAAGTACCGACGGACCTTGTCCGGCGATGCGAAGAAGTAGTCCACTGTGCTGCCGTTCCCTTGAGACACCTGGAGCCCGTACACGCTAACGGCCCGCCGGGGAGGCCAGGGACCCCAGCCCCAAGCCATGAGACATCCACCCGACATGGGCATAACCGTAGATCTGCATGACCTGCTCGTTGAAGACCACCACGCCCAGGGTCTCCCGCAGGGCCGGGACCAGCTTGTCGTGCGGGTAGCGGGGACGCTGCCTGCCGTGCCGGGCGGCGATGAAGGGGCTGATCATGTCGGCCGCGACCGGCCCCGGGCGGAACAGGCTGATGTCCACGACCAGGTCGTGGAAGGTCTCCGGTTGCAGCCGCCCGATCAGCTCGCGCTGGCCCGGTGACTCGATCTGGAAGCAGCCCAGCGTCTGCGAGCTGCGGATCAGTTCGAAGGTGGCCGGGTCCCCGGGCGGGAGCTGGGCGGGGTCGTCCAGGTCGATCCGGTCGCCGGTGGTGCGGGCGATCTCGGTGACCGCGTACGCCATCGCGGACTGCATCCGCACACCCAGGATGTCCAGTTTGAGCAGGCCCAGGTCCTCCACGTCCTCCTTGTCGAAGAAGCTCATCGGCAGGTTCTCGCCCGGGGTGGGCATGACCGGGGTGCGGTCCAGCAGGGTGGCGTCGGACAGGATGACCCCGCAGGGGTGCATCGCGATGCCGCGCGGCAGCGCGTCCAGGCCCTCGACCAGCTCCCACAGCCGTCCGTAGCGGTCGGCGTCGGCGGCCACCGCGCGCAGTTCGGGGAGTTCGGCCATGGCCGAGCGCACGTCGCGGGCGCGGATGTGCGGGAACGCCTTCGCCAGTCGCCCGGTCTCGTCCGGGTCGATGCCCAGCGCTGCCCCGGCGTCGCGGATCGCGTGCCGGACCCGGTAGGTCTCCGGCATCGCCACCGCCGCTGTCCGCTCGGCGCCGAAACGGGTGAACGCGGCCTGGTAGACCTCCAGCCGACGGGCGGACTCCACGTCGATGTCGATGTCCGGCAGCGCCCGGCGGTGGCGGGAGAGGAAACGTTCCATCAGCAGGCCGTGCTCGATCGGGTTGGCGGTGGCGATCCCCAGCAGGTGCACCACCAGCGACCCGGCCGAGGACCCCCGGGCGGCGGTCCTGATGCCCAGCCGCCGGGCGTCGTCGACCACCGCCGCCACGGTGAGGAAGTACGTCTCGAAGCCCCGGTCCCGGATGATCTCCAGCTCGTTCTCCAGCCGCTCCCAGGTGCCGCGGTCCTGCTGGTAGCCGCGCTGGAGCATGGCCGCGACCATGCGCGAGCGCAGCACCCGGTGCGGCGGCCGGTGCTTCGCGCCCACCTGCTCCGGCTCGGGCAGGTGGGTCTCGCCCAGGCCCAGGTCGGCCCGGGGGTCGAGGCGGCACTCCAGCGCGGTGCGCTCGGTCGCCGCGAGCAGCCGGGCGGCGCCCCCGCGCTCCTGTCCGGCGGCCGCGGCGATCCGCTCCGCGATCCGCGCCATGGCGGCCTCGGGCTTGAGCCAGCGCTCGCCCCGGTCGCGGTGCCGCTCGTCGATCGGCACCAGGCGGCGGGCGGCGTCCAGTACGTCGGCGACCGGGGCCTGGGCGCGGTCGGCGTAGCGGACGGCGTTGCCCAGCACCGCCTCGATCCCCAGCTCCGCCGCGAGGCCGACGGTACGGGCGGCCAGGCGCAGCGAGCCGGGACCGGCGTCGCCCTGGTGGTGGGCGACGGCGGCCAGCCGCAGCCGGTCCCCGAACAGCTCCCGCCACGGCGCGAGCAGGGCGGTGGCGCGGTCCGGGCGTCCGGCGGCCAGGGCCCGCAGCGGCTCGGAGTCGGGGCCGAGCAGCACGGTCAGGCCGCCGGACGCGAGCCCGTCCTGTTCGAACGCGGCCTCCAGGGCCGTCCAGGTGAGCAGCGGCCTGCGGGAGCGCGGGTCGGCGTGGGCGGCGGTGAGCAGGCGGCACAACGCCGCCCAGCCGGTGCGGTCCCGCGCCAGCAGGGTGACCCGGGGCGCGGACTCGTCCACGAACGCCCCGCCGCGCACCGGCGAGCGGCGCGGGGCGGTGTCACGGTTCCGGTCGGAGTCCTGACCGGGGTGCTGGCTGTGGTGCTGGCGGGGGTTCTGTTCGATGCTCCGTCCGATGTTCTGTTCGGGGTTGTGTTCGAAGGCGGCGACGGCCAGGTCCGCGCCGAAGACCGGCCGCACCCCGTCCCGCAGGCAGGCCTTCGCGAACCGCACCACGCCCGACACGGTGTCGCGGTCGGTCAGCGCCAGCGCCTCCATCCCGGACTCGGCCGCCCGGCGTACCAGGGCGTCCGGGTGGGAGGCGCCGAAGCGCATGGAGTAGCCGGAGGCGACCTGCAGATGCGTAAACACACCAGCACCTCTCTCCTCCCTTCCGATCGGATGCCCGACATATCCCTTTAAGTCCCTCCAGCCTACGTCATTGTTCGAACATATATTCGATGGTGAGGGTAGTAGTGAACCATCCGCGCGGGCGGTGGTCCACGCCCGGGAGGCGGGGCGGGGCTCCAGGTCGCAGGCTGGAGACATGGACAGCACCGCACCCGTGGTGGTCGGCCCGCTGGTGGCCGACGAGCGGCCCTACCGCCGGGTGATGATCCTCGGCCGCGAGGTCGGCCGCGCCTACGAACCGGCGGACGTCGACGAGTTCTGCCGCCGTGCCGGGCTGGTCGACGCCGACCTGGACGACCCGGCGACGGTCTCCTGGACCGGCGGCGGCCCGGAGGAGTGGAGCCTCAGCTGAGCCCCCGGACCGGCCGCTGAATCCGCTGCCGAACCGGCTGCTGAATCCGCTGCCGAATCCGCTGCCGAACCCGCGCTGATCTGCGGCCCTTGCCCTTCCGGTCGGGCGCCCGGGAGAATTTACTCATGGGAGTAACCGAGGAGCGCGGGGAGCGGCTGTCCTTCACCGCCGCCGCGCGGCGCGCGCAGATCATCGACGCCGCGATCGAGACCATCGCCGAGCACGGCTTCGGCGCGGCCACCTTCGCCCGGATCGCCGAGCACGCGAAGCTGTCCAGCACCCGGCTGATCTCCTACCACTTCAAGGACAAGCAGGAGTTGATCGACGAGGTGGTCGGCGCGATCCTGGCCGAGCTCGGCGGCTTCGTCGGCGAGCGGATGGCCGGGGAGGCCACCGCCCGGGGCGCGCTGCGGGCGTACCTGCGGGCCAGCGCCGAGTTCACCGGCACCCGCCGCAGCCGGATGAAGGCGCTGCTGGCGGTGTTCACCAGCGGCGCGCTGCCGTTCGACCCGACCGACCAGGAGCCGGTGCTGTCGCCGATCGAGAAGCTGCTGCGGGAGGGGCAGGCGGCCGGGGAGTTCCGCGACTTCGACCCGCTGGTGATGGCCTCGGTGGTGCAGCGCAGCGTGGAGGGCCTGCCGATGCTCCTGGAGACCCGCCCCGGCCTGGACGTCGACGCCTACGCGGACGAGATCTGGACGCTGTTCGACCTCGCGACACGCCGGACGCCCTGACATCGCCGCGCGTGTGCGGCCCGGTGGCCGCACACTTGGTAGGTCCCACCGGAGCGGGGGTGAACCGATGGCCGCACCCGAGCGCGGCACCTGGACGGTGTACCGGGCGACCGTCCTGATGGCGCTCGGCCTGGCCGCGTGCGCCCTGCTGACCTCGGCCGCCGAGTACGCGGGCGCCCGCCGCGCCGCCGTCCCGCCCGTCGCGTCCACCCTGGCGGTGACCGGCGCCTGCGCCGCCCACAGCCACCACTCCGCCCGCCACCTCGGCCCGAGGACCCTGCGGATGGTGGACTGCCGCGACCACGCCGCCCGCTTCGAGGTCCTGCGGGTCCTCCTGGGCAGCGACCCGGCCCGCTGCGACGGCGTCCCCGGCGCCGAACTGGCCTTCCCCCAGCCCGCCACCCGACACCACCCCGCCTCAACCCTCTGCGTCACCCTCCTCGACGTCCAAGCCCGAGGCCCCCTGGAGTGACCTTGCCGGGCTCTGCGGGGGCCGGCGCTGGGTCTGTCGGCGGAATGACCCCCGATCACGCGGCCTTGCAAAAGGTCTGGCTCACGTCACCGGCGTACGGTTGCCTGCTGTAGCGGTTTGGATACGGGCGGCAGAGGCGGAGGCCGTGGCGGGGGACGAGGGCATCACGTTCGGCGAGTTCATCGCCAAGTTGCGGGGGCGCAAGGGCTGGTACCAGCGCGATCTGGCCGCAGAGGTCGACCGCAGCGAGGAGTGGGTCTCCGGGGTCGAGCGGGACGTGATCCCGGTTCGGAAGATCGAGATGTTGAGCCTGCTCACGAAGGTCCTCGGGACGACGCTCGACGAGTTACTCGCGCACGCACAGCCCGCCGCTGTGTCCGCTTCGCCTCGACGGAAGGTCAGCTCCGCTAGGCTGACGGGCAATCACGCCGTCGAGGAGGATGACGAGGAAGTGCGTCGCCGCGAACTCCTGGCCGCCGCGGCCGCCACTGTCTTCGCCCCGCGGTCCGTCGGTGCTCAGTCCGCGCAGGCGGGTACGACGCCGCTGGCCCCGTTGGAAGACCTCGTCCTGTACGGCACTGCCCGCCTCCCGACTCAGCGGGAGCCGAGCATCGAGGCCGTCCGTGCCTCGATCGCAGCGGCCCGACGGGACTTCCGTGCTGCCCGGTACGATGCCCTCGCCCAGGCCCTGCCCGGCTGGATCGTGGCAGCCCAGAGCGTCGGCAGCACCGAGCAGGCGGCGAACTCGGCAGCGGAGCTCTACGACATCGCGGCCCGGCTCTGCATCAAGGTCGGTGACAACGGCCTGGTCGCCATCACCTCCGACCGCGCGCTGACCGCCGCCCGCACGGGCGGCGACGCGCTGGTCATCGCCGAGGCCCAGCGGATGGTCTCCAGCGCCTGGCGGCGTCAAGGCCATCTGGGCCGCGCCACCGATATCTCGGTCCGTGCCGCCCACGAGCTCCAGCACGACGACAGCGCTCCGGAGCCCTCCCGCCTGGCCGCCCAGGGAGACCTGTACGCGACGGCTGCCTATACGGCCGCGAAGTTGGGTGACCGCGCCTACGCCCACGCACTGATCCGCGAGGCCGCTGGCACCGCCCACGCATCGGGGGAGACCGACAGCGTCCAGGGGGTCGACCTGCACCTGCTGTCGGTGCACTACGAGCTGGGCGATGCCGGGCAGGCGATCGACCTGGCTCGCAGCATCGACCCGGCTTCCCTGCCGACCGCCGAGCGTCAGGCCCGCTTCTTCATCGACGTGGCCCGCGCGTTCGAGCAGTGGGGCAAGCCCGAGCCGTGCTTCCGCGCGCTGTTGGCCGCCGAGCAGGCCGCCCCGCAGGAGATCCGACGCTCAGCCGCCCGCCAGATCGCTACCGGGCTCCTGCGCCACGACCGGACCCTGCCGGGTATCCGAGACTTCGCCACCCGCTCCGGCGTCCGGCTCGCCTGACCCGTAACGCGCTTGCGGGCCCGTAACCGGCATACGGATCTGATCTTCGCTACAGCCTTTCACTTGGGACAGAGCCCCCGCTCCTGCTGCCGGAGGCCCTTCCAGGCCGACGCACAGCACCTCCTGCCTGCGTGCCTTTCGCCCGCCCGCCCGGCGTCACGCCGTACCGGCCTCGCACACAGTCCCGGCACCACCTCTTCTTCGCCGCTCGAAGGGAGAACCGCCATGCACCATCTGACCGAAGTGCCGACCCTCAGCACCGGGTTGGCGCGTATCGACCACCGCACCGCGCCCGAGTACTTCTTCGACATCGAGCAGGTCCACGACCCGCTTCTGCTGTGCTTGCTGAGCCGCTGCCCGACCGTCTTCGGCATCAAGAAGGCCATGTCCGACCTGCTGTTCGGCCGCCTCGACACCACCCTGCCCGCGACCGAGGGACTCATCGAGCCGGGCGCGAGCGTCCGCGGCGACGTCATCGTCGCTGCCGGAGCCGTCATCGCCGAGGGCGCCCACGTCACCGGCCCCGTCCTGGTCTGCCCCGGCGCACGTATCGAGGCTGGTGCCCGGGTTCGGGACACCTGCGTCATCGGCCCGGGCTGCCGGATCGGTTTCGGCGCCGAGGTCACCCGGAGCCTGCTGCTGGGCGACGTCTTCATGAAGCACACCTCCTTCGTCGGGGACTCCGTCCTGGGACTGGGCGTCAACATCGGCGCGTTCGTGTCCACCACCGGGCTGCGGGTCACTTCCGGACCCGTCACCGAACCCGCCACCGACGAGGTCAGTGCCCACCTCGACGGCCACCGGATCGGTACCGGCCAGACCAAGTTCGGCGCCGTGATCGGGGACGGCGTGATCATCCCGGCCGGCACTGTCCTGCAGCCCGCCACGCTCATCGGCGCGCACACGGTGCTCTACCCGAAGACCCAGATCGGGGGCTTCTTCCCGGCCGGAAGCCAGGGAAGGTGACCATGAGCGACACCACCACGCCGCACACCGACAACCGTGCCGTGCGCATCACCGGCGGCACAGCGCTGATCGGCACCGTACAGGTGCAGGGCAGCAAGAACATCGCCCTGCACCTGTACGCCGCAGCCCAGCTCGCCGACGAGCCGCTGACCCTCACCGGGGCGCCGGAGATCGTGGACACCGGGGTCTGCGCGGAGATCCTGAACCGCACCGGTACCCCGGCCAAGGTCACCGGCGACCTGTTCGAGACCGCCCCCGGCGACATCCGCCGCCCGGTCATCCCTGACACCCTGGGCCGCCGTATCCGCACCACCGCGGTCATGGCCGCCGCCCTGCTGACCCGCGCCGGGGAGGTGACCTTCCCGACCCCGGGCGGGGACGCCTTCTGCCACCGCCTCATCGACCGGCACCTGGCCGCGATGGAAGCCGCCGGAGCGGACGTCGAGATCACCCCGGGTCGGATCCGTGCCCATCTGTCCAGCGGGAACCGGCGGCCGTTCAGCACCGATGCCGCCACCGCGAAGTGGGGACCGAGCCTGGGGGCAACGGTGACCGGGATGCTGCTGGCCGCCCGCCTCAGGGGCACCTCCAGCATCCTGAACCCCAGCGTCGAGCCCGAGGTGAGGGTCACCGCCGAGCTGCTGGCGGCCGGCGGGGTCGGCATCGAGTGGGAGGGCACCGCCGCGCTGTGGGTCACCGGCACCGACCGCGTCACCGGCGGCACCTTCCCGGTGCCGCCGGACCGCCTGGAGGCAGCCACTCTGGGCCTGGCCGGCGCGATCACCGGTGGCCTCGTCCACCTCGGCCGCTTCCCACTGGGAAGTTTTCCGGACGGCTTGCTCGCGGTCTTCGCCGACGCCGGGATCGAAGTCACCTCCGTGGGAGGTGGGACCACCATCCGCTGCCCGGCTGGCCCGAGGCCGGTCCAGGTGGCGACCGGCCCGCACCCGGGATTCCCGACCGACGTCCAGCCGCAGCTCACGGCCTTCCTCACCCAGGCTTCCGGGACTTCACGGGTCGAGGAGCGGATCTACACCGAGCGCGGGACCCACCTCGGTCCGCTGCGGGCCTTCGGCGCCGTCGTCAACGCCGACGGTCCGGTCATCACCGTCCGGGGCCCGTCCCCGCTCGCCGCCACCGACGTGGCAGGCGAGGACATCCGGGCCGTCACCGCCCTCCTGATCGCCGCCTTGGCGGCCGAGGGCACCTCTACGATCCGAGGGATGTACCACCTGAGGCGCGGATACAGCAGCCTGCTGCGCAAACTCGCCTCGCTCGGTGCCGAACTGACGATCAGTGACCTGGAGACGCCGTGATCACCACCCTGCCGTGGACCCAGCCCGCACTCACCGAACTGCAGGACTGCCTCGACCTGATGACCGCCGACAGCACGGTGCCCGGCGGTGTCGTCGCCCACGGCACCTACGACAGCGCCCCCGGCTTCCTGACGTCCGGTGTCGTCGCCCCCGAATGCGGCGAGGCCCGTCCCGGCCCCGGCACCGTCTACGACGTCGCCTCACTGACCAAAGTGCTGGCCACCTGGCCGCTGATCGGCAGCCTGCAGTCGCTCGACCTGGACGCCCCCGTCCGGGAACTCCTGCACCGCCTTCCGGACGACGCCCCGGGCGGGCAGGTGACAGTACGGCAGATCCTTGCCCACACGTCCGGGCTGCGCGCCGACACCCGCCTCGACCAGTACCGTGGCACGGGCACCGACCTGGCGGAACTCATCTGCCGAGAGGGCCTGATCGCCACACCCGGCGCCGGGCACCGCTACATCAACCGCGGCTTCATCCTCGCCGGGCTCCTCCTCGCCCAGGTCACCGGCCGGCGCCTGGACGAGCTCGCCGCCGACCTGTGGCACGGCCTGGGCATGCCCGCCACGCAGTACGGCCCGGTAGCCCGCGCTGTCCACGTCGCACCCACCGAACAGCGCTTCCCCGGTGCCCCAAGGCTGTGGGGTCTGCCGCACGACGACAACGCCGCTCTGCTGGGAGGCGTTGCCGGACACGCCGGGGTCTTCTCCACACCGGCCGACCTCGCCACTTACGCGTCCGCCCTCCTGCGCGGGCACCGCGAAGGCTCGCCGCTCGGCCGTTGGCTGACCCAGAGCATGGTGTCCCACGCCGTGATCGAGCCCGGCCTGGAACGGGGGCTGGCTTGGATCCTCGCCGACGAGGCCCACGTCGCCTACCACCACGGTTTCACCGGAACCAGCCTCTACCTCCACCCCGGCACCGGCCGCTACCTGGCCATCTGCACCAACGCCGTCTACCACCACCAGGACAACCGGACTCGGCTCGCCCCACTGCGGGCCCTCGCACTCAAAGCGATCACCGACGAACCCTAGGGAGGACCTGCCGTGGCCCACTGCACGCTCGCGTCCCTGACCACGCTCCGGCTCGGAGGCCCCGCCGGGCACATCATCACCGTCTCCGACCCCGCCGACTGGACCGACGCCATCCGGACCATCGACCTCAGGGGCGAGGAGGCACCCGTGGTGCTGGGCCACGGAAGCAATGTCATCGCCTCCGACGCAGGACACCTCGGCACCGTCGTCGTGATGAACACCCGGGGCATCACCGCGACCCGGGTCGACCGGAGCACCGTCGAGGTCACCGTGCAGGCCGGCCATCCTCTCAGTGACCTGGTCCGGTGGGCAGCCGCCGAGGACCTGGCCGGAATGGAGTGCCTGGCCGGGATACCCGGCACGGTCGGCGCCGCCCCGGTCCAGAACGCCGGAGCATACGGTCAGCAGATCTCCGACGCCCTCGACCGCCTCACCGTCTGGGACTGGAAGACGGGCCGCCTGCGGACCCTGCCCGCCGAGGCATGCCGCCTGCGGCATCGCGGCAGCCGCTTCAAGGGCAGCCCTGGGTACTGGACCATCCTCAACGTCACCTTCCACCTCATCCGAGCCAAACGCGCCGCCCCGGTCACCTACCGGCCTTTGGCGGACGAACTCGGTGTCCCGATCGGCACTCGGCCACCGGTACCCGAGGTGGCGGGTGCGGTCCTGGCCAACCGGTACCGCCGCGGCCTCCTCCTGGACCGCAACGGCCCGGATGCCCGACAGGTCGGCTCCGTGTTCCTCAACCCACCCGTAACCGCCGATCAGGCCGCCCGCTGGTCGGCCGCCGGATGCCCCGTCCACCACGACAGCGACGGACAACTGCGGGCCAGTGCGGGCTGGCTGCTGGAACACGTCGGCTGCCATCCGGGCGAGGAGGTCACCGACGGCGTCCGGTGCTCGAACCAGCGGGCCCTGACCCTCACCGCCCACAGTCGGGTCACGGCCACTGGCTTCACCCGGGCGCTCACCCTGCTCTCCGACCGTGTGAAGACCGCGACCGGGGTGAACCTTCGCCCCGAGCCCGTCGCCATCGGTATCTGGCCGGACACAACAGACGGCTGATCATCGCGGTTGCCCCATCGGCTCAGGCCCGGACTGCCCCTGCCTGGGCGCGGCCATTGTCGACATCGAGACCGGTACCGGCTCCTGTCACCTCGCCGCCACTGGCGTACGAGCCGAACGGTAGCCGGGTGGCTGAACCGCCGCGGAGTCTCGGCATGGCACTGACTCTCATCCGCCAGCGAGTTCCCCGGGCCGTCCGTCGTGTTGTCGGCGGGGTGAGTCAGCGGAGGCGCTGGGCCAGTTGGACCCAGAGGGGGAGGAGGACGAGGGTGGTCACCGAGGTTTTGACCACCAGTGAGGCGGACATTTCCAGGCTTTCCGCGTCGACGTCGTAGCGCTGCGCGAAAATGAAAAGGTTCTGTGGCGCGGGCATTGCCGCGATCAGGACCAGGTAGTCGAGCCAGATTCCGCTGACGCCGAAAATCAGGAAGCACACGGCCCAGGTGAGCAGCGGGAACAGGACGCATTTGAAGGCGATCAGCCAGATTTCCTCGAACGGGGTTCCGCGCACCCGCAGGCCGCTGCCGCCGAGGTGCAGGCCGAGGGCGAAGAGGGCGACCGGGGAGGCGCTGACGCCGACGAAGGAGAAGCCCTCCAGGAGCGTCGCGGGGACGCGTACCGACAGCAGGTTCAGCGCGAGCCCGGCCACGCAGGAGAGGACCAGGGGGGTGGTCAGTGAGGACCACAGCGCTCGCCGGACCCGGATGGCCGCTCTGGCGGTCGGGTCCGCCACGCCCAGTTCCATGATCAGGATGACCACCGAGGACAGCACGCACACCTGGAACAGCAGCACCGAGAAGATCGGCGTCGCGGTCCCGAAGAGCATGATGAACACCGGCACCGCGAAGTAGGCGGTGTTCACCTGTATCCCGGCCATGATGCGCAGCGCTATGCCCTGCGGCCGACGGGTGCCGAACAGGTACGCGGCCAGCCCGACCAGGGCCGTGCTCGCAGCCGCGCTGACGATGTAGCCGGACAGCGCCCGCCAGACGAACAGCGTGCGCAGGTCGCTGCCGTAGACGTTGCCGAACAGGTAGCAGGGGATGCCGAAGAGGAAGGTGAAGTCCGAGAACGCCTTGGACGTCTCGGGGGCGATCACCTTGCGCCGGGCGAAGACGACCCCGGCCCCGAAGGCCAGTCCCACTGGAAAGAGTTTGGGGAGTGTGCTCAGCGCGTCCACGACTCAGACGACGCCGAGGCGCGGTTGCCGGAATTTCAGAACGTCCGCTCGCCCGCGCATGAAACGCCTTTTCGTTGCCCCTGGAAAAGGGAATTGACAGGACGTCGGCGCAATACGATCCTGCGTCAGGTCCTCATTGACCGACGAAGCGAGACGCTAACAGGGGCTTTGTTCGAGTGTCAACGCCGCCTGCATGTACCCGGTGGTGAATCGACGGATTCAGTCGGAGTGTGAGTGCGTCCGCCATCGGCGGTCGTTCATCGCCTAGTACTCCTGTAGTTCGTGATGTGTCATGGTCTCGGGGGCTGCCTGCCGCTGATGGAAGCTCAGGTGGCCTCGGCGCGCCGTCTGAGTAGAGTCGCGCCGTGCCCGAGTTGGAGCAGTTGGATGCTGGCCATGCCCCGGCGGTCCTGGCTTTCGAGCTGGCGAACCGTGCCTACTTCGCTGCCTCGGTTTCCGACCGGGGCGACGAGTTCTACGACCAGTTCGCCGACCGGCACAGCGCCATGCTTGCCGAGCAAGAGGCTGGCAGCTGCGCCTTCTACGTGCTGGTCGCCGAGGATGGATCGGTTCTGGGCCGGTTCAACCTGTACGACGTCGAGGACGGAACTGCCAACCTCGGCTACCGGGTCGCGCAGCACGTTGCCGACTGCGGTGTAGCGACCTCGACTGTCCGGGAGTTGTGTCGGCTGGCGGCGGCGCGGCACGGGCTGCACACACTGAGGGCAGCCACATCCCACGCCAATGCCGCGTCCCGGAAGGTGCTGACCAAGACCGGGTTCGTCCCCGTCGGCCCGGCAGACCCGGCCGACCTCGGCGGTAAGCCAGGCACCTGGTATCAGCGCGACCTGGCACTCCGTTGATCATCGGTGTGTGAGGACTGAAGATCGTGCGGTGGCCGCAGGTCGTAGCGCAGACCTGCTCGATGGCAAGAGACGTTCGAGGGCCTGATGGGCCGGATAGCGGGCCGGTTCAAGCGGGTCGAGCCCCGACGCCGGGGCCGGCGATCGGTGCTCGGGCTGCTGTCGGATCTGCCGCGCAGGAACTGCTGGACCATCGGACGAGCACCAGGTCCGCCGCTACGCGTCCTGGTCGCGCTGGGTCCCGCTCGCCATGCTCGCGCACGCCTTCCTTGTGTGGTCTCGTCGAGGGCGGCGACGACGAAGGCGGCGTGGACGTCGCCGGGGGCGTGGGTGGTCGGGGACGGTGCTCTGGCGTGATGATCGGTACAGGTGGGCCCGGTGTATACGCGCATATGTGAGTGCGGTGGTGTAACTTATAAGCATCACGATACCGATGCCTGCTGCCTCGATGTGCAGCGGTGAGGAACACTAGTACAGGTCGGCCATCGGGCGGCGGTGTACTTGGAGTTGGGTCACCCCCGGCCTGCAAGCATGAGGCGACCCAACCCGTTCAATCGCGTAGCGGCGAAGCCCGGCATCCAGCCGGGCCTCTCGCTCGGTCCGCTACCGGGGAATGATCGCGAGCAACACGCCAAAGCTGGTGACCGCTGCCAACGCGGCAGTGCACAGCCATAGGCGCCGGGTCTCCCGGATCAACACCCTGGTAGCCGTGACGAGCGAGTCGTCGCGGCGCTCCACCACCTGTCCCTCAACGGCCTTGAGGTCCTGGAATTTCTCGGGCTCGACGCCCATGGTGAAGCTCCCTCCCCTTGTCAGTAGCAGGCCCACTCGGCCCTGCTGGGTCCCGTGGTTCCGGGCACCTGTCCGACGCCCGGCCGGGGGAGGTGTACCTGGACAGATTACCTGCAACGAGGGCGTTGCTGTTGTCATTGAGTGGCGAATCCCTGGCGCGGCATGGCGATTCGCAGCTCAGGCCTCCGGCTCGTCGGACGGGGGAAGGGTATTGAACTCGTTCGACGGCATGGCCTCCTCGATCCAGTCGTCCTGCCAGTCATATAGCCACTCGGTACGTATCCGTACCGTCTCCGCCCACGGGAAGACCCCCGGGGTGAGTTCCAAGACCCGGTTCTTGATCATGCCGACGGCCCGCTCGACCTTCGAGTAGGCGATGTTGCGGCCCAGCTTCCGGTTGACATGGAACTGGAAGGTGATCCGCAGAACCCGTGGTGTGTCCGCCATGTTGGCTCCCCCTGTCCCTGTCTGTCTCACGAGACCAGCTCAACTCTCGTGAAATATAAGGGACTTTGACGAGACAGGCTCGATCCGGTCGAGTGCTCCCATCGGTCCTCGGGCTTCGGTGGCGCTGTCTGGCTTCGTGCGCGCAGGGGCATCCGCAGGAGGATCGCGAAGATGGACGTCCCGGGCTGCGGGGACGAGCGTCCGGCGGTTGCAGCGCGCCGAGCAGCAGGTCGCTGAGCTGGTGGCGTCCATCGCGGCGATGGGGGACCCGCCGTACCCGGAGAGCACGCTGGCGGAGCTGCGGGACGTGTTCGACGCCCGGGAGCGGGCGAAGCTGAGGTACCTGCGGGTCGCCCTCGAATGGGACGATCCCGAAGAGCCGTGAGGGGGCGGGCCGTGCCACCGCCGAGTGGCGGCCCGGCCCGCCCCGGCCTACGCCAGCTTGCTCGCGGCCGCCGGTCGCGGAAGCGCGGTCGACGGAACGGGTGCCGTCACCTGGGTCCGCACGAACGCGGACACCACCGCCGACGCCAGCGACATCACCATGGCCTGCTGGTCGGCCGACCAGTGCAGGCCGAAGCCCACACCCAACGCCATGACCGCCTGCACCAGGCCCAGAATCGCCCCTGACACGCCGTCATGTGTCGACACCGCCACCAGCAGCCCGGCGGCCGCGACCACCACGGCGTTCACCACGGACTGCTGATCCGGCGACAGGTGGAACACCAGCGCACACAGGGACTTCACGGCGATCTCCGCCAGCGCCAACCACAGCACCGGCTCCCTGCCCAGGATCTTGCCCACGACCACTCCCTCCACCAGGCCAACACCGTGACCTACGATCTGCCCCCAAGTGGCACGAGCATGCCGGCCAACACCCGGCGGCGGGGTGCAGCGTGCTGCCTGTGTGCCTTGGTCAGCGCGCAAGCGAGGCGGTCAGAAACTCCTGCACCGGTTCGAAGAGCCCGTACGGGACGTACTCGGGGATGTCGGCCAGGGCTACCCACGCGAACGCGTCCAACTCTTCCGTGTCGACCACCTCGGCGACGCCGCTGACGACTTCGCACGCCGTGTACGACATCAGCCGACCGGTCTTCGGGTGCACCCGTTCGCCGAGCAGCTTGATTGCCTTCACGGTCAGCCCGGTCTCCTCCTGGGTCTCCCGTACGGCAGCCTGCTCAGACGACTCGCCTCCCTCGATCTCACCGGCTGGGAACTGCCAGGAAAGCTGCCCCTCACTGACCCGGCGGCGGACCATCAGCACTCGCCCGGCGTCCGTCACGATGGCTGCGGCAATCCCCGGCCGCTCTTCAGCAGCCTGCTCAGTCATGTGTGCTCTCCTCCAGGGCTGTCCATGGGGATGAAGCGGGTCAGGGCTTTTCGGAACCGACATGACGTCCATGTTCTCCACCGCGCCACTGTTGATCGCCTCTCCGGTCGGGTACGCAGAGGAAGTGCTCACACATCACGCTACGTCGCCGGGCATGAGGTACGGCCGCTTCCGGCGCGGCAGGTCGGTCCGGTCCATGTAGGTCTCGATGCGGATGGTGGTCTGGTCGTTGAGGGGGATGACGACGTCGGCGAGGCGTCGGATGATCTCGGTTTCGACGCTTTCACTGTGCCGGTCGAGGTCGAACGGCGGCCCGTCGAGGTGCACGACCTCCAGCGTCAGGGTCCAGGGGAATCGGGGTTCAGGGGCAGTCGCCATGGGCGGATCTCCAGGATGGCTGGTCGATTGTGGAGCGGGAGTGATCCGTCATGCGGGGTATGCCGTCGGCTACGTGCGAGTGAACCGGCTTTCCCCGCGTACAGTCGGTGACGAAGCATCACCAATACAGAACAGCCTACCCAGTTACCTAGGTAAGTCAAGGGTAAAGGTGAACCCCTGCCGAGCGACGGGCAGGGGTTCGGTCGGCAGGGGTGCGGTCTACAGCGCGTACTCCTCCACTCGCGCCCATCGGCCGCTCGGCGTGATGCCCACCTCGTAAGCCAATGGCTCGCCATTTGCGTCGAAGACCGTGTGCCGGGTCTCCGATACCGCCTCGGGGGCCTCCAGTTGGAGCAGTTGCAGTTCCTCGTGCGTCGCCAGTCGGGCGGTCCACACATCCTGACCGGACGACGGGCGACGTCCCGTCTGTACCTCCAGGTAGCGGGTCGTACCTTCGCGGATTCGCTCGCGCAGCAACAGGCGCGGGCAGCGGTCGGCCAACTCGGCGCTGAACCACGAGACCGAGGTCGCGGTCGGCAGCTGTCCCTCCAGGGTGACGCGCTGGCGTCGGATCACCGCAGCTCCTGGTTCGATGCCGAGGGCCGAGGCCACTTCCTCCGGTGCCTCGACCCTTTCTGCGGCCACGATCACGGCGTGTTCTCCCGCCGTGTAGACGTTTCCGGTCTTCTGGGCGATCTGATACCGCTCGCCTGCGGTGCGGGCGAGCAGTGCGCGCTCCCGGACGAACGTTCCGGCACCTTGGCGGCTCTCGACCAGCCCTTCCTGGCGTAGCAGGGCGATGGCGCGCTCGGCTGTCGCCTTGGCCACCTGCCAGGTCTGGGAAAGCTCCGGGACGGACGGGACGGTGTCGCCGGGTGCGAGTTCGCCCCGGACGATCTGGCCACGTAGATGCTGTGCGATCTGCTCGTATTTGGGCAGTGCCATGAGAACCCCTCGATCAACTTTCCTAGGTAACTGTTCCAGGTTCGCACTGGCGCAGGACACGGTCAAGGTTGGTGCCTCGGCCGTGGTCGTGTCCCGAGCGGCGCTCTTCGCTCGCTTAACCCCCCTCCCTGGCAAGGGAGATAGCGAGACGGGATCGATTGTGCCCAGGGCTGCTCCAGAGCCTGCTCGCGGTTCCGTTCGAACCCCCGGCTACGTGCATTTCGATCGTGGACACTCGGAGATATTCACGAGGAGGGAAGTTCGAGTTGCTTGACTCCATGGGACGCATGGACACGGCTGCTGCCCCTGATTCACGGACTCTTGACGGACTGTCATGATGGCGTAAGAGTGTGCAAGTCCGCGAAAGTGCCTTGCACCTGGAGGGGATCATGACGCTACGTTTCATCGGGATCGACCCGGAGACCAACGGGAACGGCTCGTCGACGTTCTGGATCGACGAGGACTCCAGGGAGATCATCGCGCAGGGATACATCGCCGGGGAGGCACTGAGGCAGAAGGTCGCACAGACCCCTGCCCCGGGCCACGAGGCGGGTATCCCCGAGGGCGAGGACATCATCCGTATCCCGGTCCGCTTGGTGCCGGTGCTCCGAAAGGTATGCGATGCCGCAGAACGAATGGGCTTGGGCTGAACCGTTCCGCGCGGCCCGCGCCTCCGCTGTGCACCTGGAGATGAGGGACCTGTACGCGGTCGGTGACGAGTCCGGTCCGTACGATCGGTGGCGCGAGACCGGGGAGGCCGACACCGACCCCGACTCGGACATGTGGCGTCCCTGGACGACCGTCGCCAGGGAGATGAACGCCGGCGGCGTCCTGATGCGTCGGGCCCGCATCGTCTCCGAGCCGGTCACCGACTACATCAGGTACGAACACGCCGGTACCGGCGTGAACCTCGCAGTCGGCGAACTGGTTCGCTGGCTCCCCAGGCGACTGGCCTCGGACCTCGCGCTGCCCGGAAACGACTTCTGGCTGTTCGACGACGCCACTGTCGTGTTCAACTACTTCACCGGGAAAGGCGACTGGGCCGAGTCCGGTACCGAGACCACCACCGACCCGGCTGTGGTGCGGCTGTGCCGCGACGCCTTCGAGTCCGTGTGGGCGCGGGCGACCCCGCACGAGGAATACAGGATCCGCTGAGCTGAGCACCAGGAACCATGGCCGAATCACCTTCCCCCAGTGCCCAGGCGGCTCGCGAACGCCTCGTGGCGCAACTGCGCGACCTCCGCCTGGATGCTGGCATCAGCGCACACGAGCTGTCCGCTCGCTGCGGCTGGAGCCCGGCGAAGACCTCCAGGCTGGAGCACGCCAAGGCCGCGCCCTCGGATGCCGATGTCCGCACCTGGTGCGAGGCTTGCGGCTACCCCGAGCAGGCCCCCGACCTGGTCGCCGCGAACCGCCAGGCCGACCGGCTGTACGCCGAGTGGCGCAGGCTGAACCGGTCGGGCCTGCTGCGGACGCAAGAGGACGTGCTACTGCTGATCGAGCACACCCAGGTTCAGCGCGTCTACGTCTCCAACGTCGTACCGGGTTTCCTGCAGACGATCGACTACGCGACGGCCCTGCTGCGAGCGATCACCCAGTTCCAGGGCACCCCGGACGACGTTGAGGCAGCGGCACGGTCGCGTACCCAGCGCGAGCGTGCCCTGCGAGGCGGTGAGCGGCGCTTCGTGGTGCTGATGGAGGAGTCCGTGTTGCGGTACCGGATCGGCGGCCGGGACGTGATGGCCGGGCAGTTGGCGCACCTGCTGGACGCGATCGGGCTGCCGTCGGTGGCACTCGGCGTGATCCCGTTCACCGCCGACCGGATCACGATGTGGCCACTGGAGGCCATGTACATCTTCGACGACGCACGGGTCGTCGTGGAGTCACTGACCGCCGAGGTGAATGTCACGGCCCCCAGCCAGGTCCGCCTCTACCAGCGGGCGTTCCAGGAGATGGGCAGCATGGCGCTCTACGGTCCTGCCGCGAAAGTCCTGATCGAACGGGCCGTCGACGCTCTTTCCTGATTGGTGTGCAAGAAAAGGGAAGGTGGTGGAAGAGCGGAACCGGCCGTCTCTACTGTCGGATCCATGGCAGATTCTGTGGACTCTTCGATCCTGCTGCTGGCTCGCAGTGACCTGCGGGGCAGGTCGAGGAACGGGCCGGGCATTGTCGACAACCTCACCGGGGAGTGGTCATGAGCCGTGCGAGGGAACACATCTGCGACTACTGCATGAATCCGGCGGGCAGCCCGATCGCCCGCCTTGAACCCGGCAATGTGGCCTCACCGCTGGTCGGGGTCACCCACCCGGACTGCTGGAAGCGGTTCATGGACGAGGCGGAGGCGCTGGCCGCGTCGAGTGGGGGCTCGGCGAGCGGTGCCGCGCCGGAGCGGGCCTTCGGGCACTGCCGTCACTGCGGGGACGAGACCGTGGGGCGCCTGGTCGAGCACGTCGACCAGGGCAGCGGGCCCGGGTGGACCGTCGTGGTGTGTCCCCGCTGCGCGAGGAGGCCGCCCGTGGTCCCCGGGGCGGAGCAGCCACGGACGTACTCGCTGTGATCGGCGCAGCCGACGGTGTACCAGTGACCGGAGCTGTCCACCGGGACCGCTGACAGCTCCCGGGTGGGCTCGTCCAGCGGATTGCGGTGGCACCGTCCAGATCAGCCCGGGAGGGCTCGGCCGGGAGACCCTCGTCAACTCACTGGGAGGCACTGGTCGGGGCGATCCTCGGTGAGGCCATCGCCGAGTTCAGCGGTTCGATGGAGCGGGCGAACTCACTGGGCGGCGACGCCGCCGAGGCCATCGCCCTGCTGATCCGCTCACTGGCGGAGACCGGCGCCAGCTCCCGGGTCGCCGCCATCCTGGTGGAGGGGCTGCGCCCGCAGAAGCCGTGAGCGGGGTGCAGCGGAAGCCCGGGCGTGGGCTCGCCCGGGCCGGAGCGCCCCGCCGCACGCGCCGGGAAAACCGCTGTCGGGCAACTGGATCAAGGTGGTAGAAGTACCGCTGTGCATAGGACTCTGGAGTTTCCCGATCTGCTGCGGCTGATCGACGAACGTGCGACCGCCTTCCGCGCCGTGATCGCCTCGGCGCCCAGCCTCGACGTGCAGGTGCCGACCTGCCCCGAGTGGACGCTGTTCGATCTGGCGCAGCACCTGGGCCAGGGGCGCCGTTTCCGGGCCGCCACCATCGCCGCGGGACCTGCCGACGCTCCCCCGGCCGAGGCCGTCGCCGAGCGCACCGTGCCGGCCCCCCGGGAGCGCGAGGAGCTGCTGGCCTGGTCGGCCGCAACGACGCGGCAGTTGCTGGACGCGCTGCTGGTGGCCGATCCGGACGGGAGTTGCTGGACCGGGTGGGGTCCCACGCAGGTGACGGACACCTGCGGTTCCGTCGCCCGGCACCAGATCCTTGAGATCGCGGTGCACACCTACGACGCCCAGGTCGCCGTGGGTGCCCCGCAGCCGCTGCCGGCCGAGGTGGCACTCGACGGTGTCGAGGAGGACCTGTTCATTTCCTGCTTCACGACGAGCGCCTGGCCGCACAAGCCCACCGCCTTCGACTTCCACGCCACCGAGGGCCGTTCCTGGCGCCTCACGGTCGACGGCGACGGCGCGCGGACCACCCGGCTGCCCGCTACCGGCGAGGACCCGGACGCGGCCGGCGTGTCTCTTCGCGGCACGGCCAGTGATCTGGTCCTCTACCTGTACCAACGCATTTCGGTGGACGCCCTGCAACTCGACGGGGACGCACAGCTGCTCGACCTGCTCCACGCCTGGGAGCCGGAGGACTGGGCGTGACGGCACGCCACCGCGGACAGACCGGCCGCCCCGGCAAGCAGCCCGGCAACGGCGCGCGCTGACCGCCCGTGACCGCGGCCCCCCTGGGAACCGGTCGTCCGGCTGCGGCGCGTGGTCCCCGGCGTGAGCGTTGCCGGGGACCACGCGGGGGCCGGGGTCAGTACTGGTAGAAGCCGCGGCCGGACTTGCGGCCGAGGAGGCCGGCGTCGACCATGCGCTGGAGCAGCGGGGGAGCGGCGTAGAGGGGTTCCTTGTACTCGTGGTACATCGACTCGGCGATGGAGACGATGGTGTCCAGGCCGATCAGGTCGCAGAGCCGGAGCGGACCCATCGGGTGGGCGCAACCCGCCTCCATGCCCTTGTCGATGTCCTCGGCGGTGGCCACGCCGGTCTCGAACATCCGCACGGCCGACAGCAGGTAGGGCACCAGTAGCGCGTTGACGACGAATCCGGCCCGGTCGCGGGCGCGGATCGGGTCCTTGCCGAGGACGGTGCGGGTGAACTCCTCGGCGCGGGTGACCGTCTCGGCGGAGGTGGTCAGCGTCGGGATGATCTCCACCAGCTTCTGCACCGGGGCCGGGTTGAAGAAGTGGACGCCGAGCACCTGCTCCGGGCGGGAGGTCGCCGAGGCGAGCTTCACGATCGGGATGGACGAGGTGTTGGACGCCAGGATCGCGTCGCGCCGCTCGACCACCTTGTCCAGGGTCTGGAAGATCGCGGTCTTGATGTCCTCGCGCTCCGCGACGGCCTCGATGACCAGGTCGCGGTCGGCGAAGTCGGCCAGCTCGGTGGTGAAGGAGATGCGGGAGAGGGCCGCGTCGCGGTCCTCCTGGCTGAGCTTGCCGCGCCGCGCGGCGGTGTCCAGCGAGCCGGTCAGCCGGGTGCGGCCGATCTCCAGGGCCTCGCCGTTCGCCTCGGAGACCTTGACGTCCAGCCCGGCCCGGGCGAACACCTCCGCGATGCCCGACCCCATGAGGCCGCAGCCGACGACCCCTACACGCGTGATGTCGCTCACTACTTCGTCCTTCGTTTCAATGGCTGCGGACCTCCGCAGCTGCCGCCCCGACGTTACTCCCCGGTTCTGCGTGTCCATAAGACTGAACGCCCGTTCAGGGACCAACAATGGCCGGATGAGCATGCGAACACTGGAAGGGCAGGTGGCCCTGGTCACCGGCGCCGGGCGCGGGATCGGCCGGGAGATCGCGCTGGGACTGGCCGAGGAGGGGATGCACCTGGGCGTGCTCGGCCGCCACCGGGACACGCTGACCGGCACTCTGCGGGCCTGCGTCCGGCACGGGGTGAGATGCGTCGCACTCGCCGCCGACGTGGCCAACCCCAACGCCGTCCGCGAGGCGGTGCGCAGCGTGGAACGCGATCTGGGGCCGATCGACCTGCTGATCAACAACGCCGGGCAGGTGGACCGGGCCGAGGTGCCGCTGTGGGAGGCGGACCCGCTGCAGTGGTGGTCGGTGGTGGAGACCAACCTGCGCGGACCGTTCAACCTGATGCGCTGGGTGCTGCCGGGCATGGTCGACCGCGAGCGCGGCCGGGTGGTCAACCTGAACTCCGGGTTCGCGCTGCGGCCGGAGTGGCGCTACTCCGCGTACGCCACCTCCAAGGCGGCGCTGCTGCGGTTGAGCGACAACGTCGCCGGGCCGCTGCGTCCGCGCGGGGTGACCGTGCTGGACATCAGCCCGGGCGCGGTGGCCACCGACATGACGGCGGGCATGCCGATGTTCGCCGACATGGTGCACTGGGGAAGCATCCCCTACCTGGTGTCCACGGTGAAGGACGCGGCGCGCGGACGGCTGGACCTGCTGCACGGCCGGTTCCTGCACCTGGGGCACGACAACATCGGCGAGCTGCTGGAGCAGGCCGGGGCGATCAGCGAGCACGACGCCCGGACGCTGCGGCTGCGCCCGTACGGCGGCGGGGACGCGCTCGGGTCCTACGCCTGACCTGCCGCCGCGCCCGACCGGGCCGCACGATTCCGGTCGATTGCATGAATATGCAAGGCTCCGTATAGTTGTCGCGAGGCAAGGAGGAGCCATGGCATTCCGGGCAGCAGTGGCAGGAGCAAGCGGGTACGCGGGTGGCGAGGTACTGCGCCTGCTGCTCGACCACCCACAGATCGAGATCGGCGCGCTCACCGGCGGCGGCAACGCCGGGACCCGCCTCGGCGAGCTCCAGCCGCACCTGCGGCCGCTCGCCGACCGGGTCCTCGAACCCACCAGCGCCGAGGTGCTGGCCGGGCACGACGTGGTCTTCCTCGGCCTGCCGCACGGCCAGTCCGCCGCCGTCGCCGAGCAGTTGGGCGAGGACGTGCTGATCGTCGACTGCGGCGCCGACTTCCGGCTGCACGACCCGGCCGACTGGGAGAAGTTCTACGGCTCCCCGCACGCCGGGGTCTGGCCCTACGGCCTACCCGAACTCCCTGGCGCCCGGGACGCGTTGAAGGGCAGCAAGCGGATCGCCGTGCCCGGCTGCTACCCCACCGCGGTCACCCTGGCGCTGATCCCCGCCTACGCGGCCGGGCTGGCCGAGCCCGAGGTGGTGGTCGTCGCCGCCTCCGGTACCTCCGGCGCGGGCAAGGCCGCCAAGACCCACCTGCTCGGCAGCGAGGTGATGGGCTCGATGAGCCCCTACGGCGTCGGCGGGGTGCACCGGCACACGCCGGAGATGACGCAGAACCTCTCCGCCGTCGCCGGGGAGCGGGTCGCGGTCTCCTTCACGCCGACCCTGGCGCCGATGTCCCGGGGCATCCTGGCTACCTGCAGCGTCAAGGCCAAGCCCGGTACCACCCGGGAGTCGCTGCGCGCCGCGTACACCGCCGCGTACGCGGCCGAGCCCTTCGCGCACCTGCTGCCCGAGGGCCAGTGGCCCGCCACCGCCGCCGTCATCGGCTCCAACCACGCGCTGGTCCAGGTCGCCCTGGACGAGGGCGTGCACCGGATCACCGTCGTCAGCGCCATCGACAACCTGACCAAGGGCACCGCCGGCGGCGCTGTCCAGAGCATGAACATCGCCCTCGGCCTCCCCGAGGAGCTCGGCCTTCCGCAGACTGGAGTCGCACCGTGAGCAGCCCCCACCCGACCGCAGGCGTCGGCGTCACCGCGGCGAAGGGCTTCCGAGCGGCCGGGATCACCGCCGGGATCAAGCAGAGCGGCACCCCCGACCTCGCCCTGGTCATCAACGACGGCCCCACCCGCGCCGCCGCCGGGGTGTTCACCTCCAACCGGGTCAAGGCCGCTCCCGTGCTCTGGTCCGAGCAGGTGCTCAAGGGCGGGCAGGTCTCCGCGGTGGTACTCAACTCCGGTGGCGCCAACGCCTGCACCGGACCGCTCGGCTTCCAGGACACCCACGCCACCGCCGAGCGCGTGGCCGAGGCGCTGGGCGTGGACGCGGCCGAGGTCGCCGTCGCCTCCACCGGCCTGATCGGCGTCCGGCTGCCGATGGACCAGCTGCTGCCCGGCATCGACACCGCCGCCGCCGAGCTCGGCGAGGACGGCGGCGAGGCCGCCGCCATCGCCATCAAGACCACCGACACCGTGCACAAGACCGCCACCGCCGGCGGCCCCGGCTGGACCGTCGGCGGCATGGCCAAGGGCGCCGGGATGCTGGCCCCCGGCCTGGCCACGATGCTGGTGGTGCTCACCACCGACGCCGAGGTCGACTCCGCCGGACTGGACGCCGCCCTGCGCGCGGCCACCCGCACCACCTTCGACCGGGTCGACTCCGACGGCTGCATGTCCACCAACGACACCGTGCTGCTGCTCGCCTCCGGCGCCTCGCACACCAGGCCGGTGCCGCACGAGTTCGCCGAGGCCGTCCGCAGCGTCTGCGCCGACCTCGCCCGGCAGCTCGTCGGCGACGCCGAGGGCGCCAGCAAGGACATCCGGATCGACATCAGCAACGCCCACAGCGAGGCCGAGGCCGTCGAGGTGGCCCGCAGCATCGCCCGGAACAACCTGCTCAAGTGCGCCATCCACGGCGAGGACCCGAACTGGGGCCGGGTGCTGTCCGCGATCGGC
The DNA here is from genome assembly GCF_014084105.1 of Streptacidiphilus sp. P02-A3a. Lineage (GTDB taxonomy): Bacteria > Actinomycetota > Actinomycetes > Streptomycetales > Streptomycetaceae > Streptacidiphilus. The sequence continues at coordinate 3,047,854 of NZ_CP048289.1, forward strand.
ACCACCAAGGCGGCCTTCGAGCCGGACGCCCTCGACGTCGCCATCAACGGCGTCTGGGTGTGCAAGGGCGGCAGCGTCGGCGAGGACCGCGACCTGGTCGACATGTCGGGCCGCGAGGTGGTCATCACCGCCGACCTGCACGCCGGGGACGCCACCGCCACCGTCTGGACCAACGACCTCACCGCCGACTACGTCCACGAGAACAGCGCCTACTCCAGCTGAGGGGTCCACCGTCGTGCAGATCGCACCCAAGGGCGAGCAGGCCCGCAACAACACCGCGCTGCCCAAGGCGCTCACCCTGGTCGAGGCACTGCCCTGGCTGGAGCGCTTCCACGGCAAGACCGTGGTCATCAAGTTCGGCGGCAACGCCATGGTCGACCAGGAGCTGAAGGCCGCGTTCGCGCAGGACGTGGTGTTCCTGCGCTACGCCGGGCTGCGCCCGGTCATCGTCCACGGCGGGGGCCCGCAGATCAGCGCCCACCTGGACAAGCTCGGCCTGGAGTCCTCGTTCACCGCCGGGCTGCGGGTGACCACCCCGGAGACCATGGACGTGGTCCGGATGGTCCTCGCCGGGCAGGTGCAGCGCGAACTCGTCGGCCTGCTCAACGAGCACGGCCCGTTCGCGGTCGGGATGACCGGCGAGGACGCGCACACCATGACCGCGGTCAAGCGCTACGCCGAGGTCGACGGCGAACAGGTCGACATCGGCCTGGTCGGCGACATCGCGCACGTCGAGCCGGGCGCGGTGAACGCGCTGCTGGCGGACGGCCGGATCCCGGTCATCTCCTCGGTCGCGCGCGGCCTGGACGGCCACGTCTACAACATCAACGCGGACACCGCCGCCTCCGCCATGGCGGTGGCCCTGGGCGCGGAGATGCTGGTCGTGCTCACCGACGTCGAGGGCCTGTACGCCGACTGGCCGGCCAGCGACGACGTGATCAGCCAGCTCGGCGCGTCCGAGCTGGAGAAAATACTGCCCACGCTGGCCAGCGGCATGCTCCCGAAGATGGAGGGCTGCCTGCGGGCGGTACGCGAGGGGGTGGGCACCGCGCGCGTCCTGGACGGGCGCGTCCAGCACAGCCTGCTGCTGGAGATCTTCACCGACGAGGGCATCGGCACCATGGTCGTGCCGGACAACGACAACGAGCCGATCATCACAGGGGGTCTGGCATGAGCAGCACCGAGGCGCCGACGGGCAACGAGCAACTGACCGCTCGCTGGCAGGGCGCGCTGATGGACAACTTCGGCACCCCGCGGGTCCCCTTCGTCCGCGGCGAGGGCGTGCACCTGTGGGACGCCGACGGCAAGCGCTACACCGACCTGCTGGCCGGGATCGCGGTCAACTCCCTCGGCCACGCCCACCCGGCGGTGGTCGCCGCCGTCACCGAGCAGATCGGCACCCTGGGCCACGTCTCGAACCTGTTCATGGCCGAGCCCACGATCCGCCTCGCCGAGCGGCTGATCGAGCTGTCCGGGCGGCCGGACGGCCGGGTCTACTTCTCCAACTCCGGCGCCGAGGCGGTCGAGGCCGCCTTCAAGATCGGACGGCTGACCGGCCGCACCCACATGGTCTCCGCCACCGGCGGCTTCCACGGCCGGACGATGGGGGCGCTCGCGCTCACCGCCCAGCCCGGCAAGCAGGAGCCCTTCCTGCCCCTGCCCGGCGAGGTCAGCAACGTCCCCTACGGCGACACCGAGGCGCTGCGGGCCGCCGTCACCACCGAGACCGCGTTGGTGATCCTGGAGCCGATCCAGGGCGAGAACGGCGTCGTCGTCCCGCCCGCCGACTACCTGCGCGCCGCCCGCGAGATCACCCGGGCCACCGGCACGCTGCTGGTCCTGGACGAGATCCAGACCGGCATCGGCCGCACCGGGCACTGGTTCGCGCACCAGGCCCTGGAGGGCGTCGACCCGGACGTGGTCACCCTGGCCAAGGGCCTCGGCGGCGGCCTGCCGATCGGCGCCACCCTCGCCTTCGGCGACGCCGCCGCGCTGCTCCACCCCGGCCAGCACGGCAGCACCTTCTCCGGCAACCCGGTGGTCTGCGCGGCCGCGCTGGCGGTGCTGCACACCATCGAGTCCCAGGGGCTGCTGGACCAGGTGACCAAGGTCGGCGACCGGCTGCGCACCGGGATCGAGGCCATCGGCGACCCTTCCCCGACCTCCGGCCGGGGAGGCCCCATCGTGGACCACGTCCGGGGCGCGGGCACGCTGCTCGGCATCGTGCTGACCGAGCCGGTCGCCGGGCAGTTCCAGGCCGCCGCCCAGCGCGCCGGGTTCCTGGTGAACGCCTGCACCCCGAACGCGGTCCGGCTGGCCCCGCCGCTGGTGCTGACCGAGCGGGACGCGGACACCTTCCTCGCGGTGCTGCCCGGGATACTGCGCTCCATCCGCTAGGACCGGTCGGCGGTCCCGCCTGCGCCATTCGGAAGAGCGGGCAGTCGTATGGAACGACAGTCCCGTCGTAGTAGGGGAAGATCTATCCCATGACCGACGACCTCCAGCCCGCCCCGGCCACGGGACCGGTGCCGCAGCTGCCGCAGACGCGCACAGCGAGACACCGCCGGATCGTGGACCTGGTGACCAGGCAGCCCGTCCGTTCGCAGAGCCAGTTGGCGAAGCTGCTCGCGGACGACGGACTCGCCGTCACCCAGGCCACGCTCTCCCGCGACCTGGACGAGCTGGGGGCGGTCAAGATCCGCAACCAGTACGGCACGCTGATCTACGCCGTCCCGGCCGAGGGCGGCGACCGGACGCCGCAGGCGCCGATGGGGGAGTCCGCCAACGAGACCCGGCTGGCCCGGCTCTGCGGCGAGCTGATGGTCTCCGCGACCGCCTCCGGCAACCTGGTGGTGCTGCGCACCCCGCCCGGCGCGGCCCAGTTCCTTGCCTCCGCGCTGGACCAGACCGGACTGCACGAGATCATCGGCACCATCGCCGGGGACGACACCGTGCTGCTGATCAGCCGCGACCCGGCCGGTGGCGAGGCCGTGGCCGCCCACCTGCTCGGCCTCGCCGAGTCCTGAACCCGAGCCCGGTGCCGCGCGGCGGACACCGGGACACACACGTCCCCGCTGGCAGGCGCCTCTCTGCGCCCCGGTGACCCGAACGGCCCGGAGGGCGTCCCACGGTGCTCCGAGGAGTGGCCGTTTTGAAATCTATGCGGCTTCATGCATAATTATTCTAAGCAGCGCATGGATGCCCCGCAGCCTGCGACACGCACCCTGTGAATGGAGTAGAGACAATGGCCGAGCGCGTCGTACTCGCCTACTCGGGCGGTCTTGACACGTCCGTCTGCATCGGTTGGATCGCCGAGGAGACCGGCGCCGAGGTCATCGCCGTCGCCGTCGACGTCGGCCAGGGCGGCGAGGACCTGGACGCGATCCGCCAGCGTGCGCTGGACTGCGGCGCGGTCGAGGCCGAGGTCGCCGACGCCCGGCAGGAGTTCGCCGACGAGTACTGCCTGCCCGCGCTCAAGGCCAACGCCCTCTACCAGGGCCAGTACCCGCTGGTCTCCGCGCTGTCGCGGCCGGTCATCGTCAAGCACCTGGTCGCCGCCGCCAAGAAGCACGGCGCCGGTACCGTCGCCCACGGCTGCACCGGCAAGGGCAACGACCAGGTCCGGTTCGAGGTCGGCATCAACTCGCTGGCCCCCGGCCTGAAGTGCATCGCCCCGGTGCGCGACTACGCGATGACCCGGGACAAGGCCATCGCCTTCGCCGAGGCCAAGAACCTGCCGATCGTCACCACCAAGAAGAACCCCTACTCCATCGACCAGAACGTCTTCGGTCGCGCCGTGGAGACCGGCTTCCTGGAGGACATCTGGAACGCCCCGATCGAGGACGTCTACCAGTACACCCAGAACCCGGCCACCCCGCGCGAGGCCGACGAGGTCGTCGTCAGCTTCGAGGCCGGGGTCCCGGTCGCCATCGACGGCCGCAAGGTCAGCGTGCTCCAGGCGATCGAGGAGCTCAACCAGCGGGCCGGCGCCCAGGGCATCGGCCGCCTCGACATGGTCGAGGACCGGCTGGTCGGCATCAAGTCCCGCGAGATCTACGAGGCCCCCGGCGCGATCGCGCTGATCACCGCCCACCAGGCGCTGGAGAACGTCACCCTGGAGCGCGAACTCGCCCGCTACAAGCGGCAGGTCGAGCAGCGGTGGGCCGAACTGGTCTACGACGGCCTGTGGTTCTCCCCGCTCAAGCGCGCCCTCGACGGCTTCGTCAACGAGGCCAACCAGCACGTCAGCGGCGACATCCGGATGGTCCTGCACGGCGGTCGCGCGGTGGTCAACGGCCGCGCCTCGCAGCAGTCGCTGTACGACTTCAACCTGGCCACCTACGACACCGGCGACACCTTCGACCAGTCGCTGTCCAAGGGCTTCATCGAGATCTTCGGCCTGTCCTCGAAGATCGCCGCCAAGCGCGACCTGCAGGGCTGATCCGAGATGAGCAACGACGTACGCCTGTGGGGCGCGCGCTTCGCCGACGGACCCTCCGAGGCACTGGCCAGGCTCTCCGCCTCGGTCCACTTCGACTGGCGGCTCGCCCCCTACGACATCGCCGGGTCCAAGGCCCACGCCCAGGTCCTGCACCGGGCCGGGCACCTGGACGCCGACGAGCTGGCGCGGATGCTGGAGGGCCTGGACACGCTCCTGGCCGACGTCGAGTCCGGGGCCTTCACCGGCACCGTCGCCGACGAGGACGTGCACACCGCCCTCGAACGCGGCCTGCTGGAACGCCTCGGCCCCGACCTCGGCGGCAAGCTGCGCGCCGGGCGCTCCCGCAACGACCAGATCGCCACCCTCGGCCGGATGTTCCTGCGCGACCACGCCCGGATCATCGGCGGACTGGTGCTGGACCTCCAGCAGGCCCTGGTCGGCCTCGCCGAGGCGCACCCGAACACGGCGATGCCCGGGCGTACGCACCTCCAGCACGCCCAGCCGGTGCTCTTCGCCCACCACGTGCTCGCCCACGTCCAGGCCCTGGGCCGGGACGCCGAGCGGCTGCGCCAGTGGGACACCAGGACCGCCGTCTCCGCCTACGGCTCCGGCGCGCTCGCGGGCTCCTCGCTCGGCCTTGACCCGCAGTTCGTCGCCGCCGAGCTCGGCTTCGAGGGCGGCTCCGCCGCCAACTCCATCGACGGCACCGCCTCCCGCGACTACGTCGCCGAGTTCGCCTTCGTCACCGCGATGATCGGGATCAACCTCTCCCGGATCGCGGAGGAGGTGATCATCTGGAACACCCGCGAGTTCGGCTTCATCACACTGCACGACGCCTTCTCCACCGGTTCCTCGATCATGCCGCAGAAGAAGAACCCGGACATCGCGGAGCTGGCCCGGGGCAAGTCGGGACGCCTGATCGGCAACCTGACCGGGCTGCTGGCCACGCTCAAGGCGCTGCCGCTGGCGTACAACCGGGACCTCCAGGAGGACAAGGAGCCGGTCTTCGACTCCTGCGACACGCTGGAGGTGCTGCTCCCGGCGTTCACCGGGATGATGGCCACCCTCACCGTCCACGAGGAGCGGCTGGAGGAGCTGGCCCCGGCCGGGTTCTCGCTGGCCACCGACATCGCCGAGTGGCTGGTCAAGCAGGGCACGCCGTTCCGGGTGGCGCACGAGGTCGCCGGGGCCTGCGTGAAGTACTGCGAGCCGCGCGGCCTGGAGCTGTCGGACCTGACGGACGAGCAGTTCGCGGAGATCTCACCGCTGCTGACGCCCGAGGTGCGCGGGGTGCTCACGGTGCACGGCGCGATCGCCTCGCGCGACGGCCGGGGCGGCACCGCGCCGTCCGCCGTCGCGGTGCAGCTCGACGAGGTCAGGGCCGACCTGGCCGCCCAGCGGGAGTGGGTCGACGCCAAGCGCTAGGCGCCGCGCCGGGCCCGGGCCGACGCGGAGGGGGTGGACGCACGCGTCCACCCCCTCCGCGTCGTTTCGCTCACCCGTGCGGGTGGTCCGCGCCGGGGCGCGCACCCGCAGGCCGGGGCGGGACGTTCACCAGGTGCACTCCCGGCCGGGCCCCCGGTCAGCACCCCTTGCCCGACGCCCCCTGACCGAGCCCCGGCCCGGCCCCCTGCCCCGGCCGGGCCCGCTCCCCCCGCCACCGGAGCGCCCGATGACGCCCGCGCTGCCCCCGTCGCTCGTCACCCCGCCGTCGGCCCCGCTCGGCCCGCCGCCGCCGAGTGCCGCCGATCCTGCGTTGCGGGGGGCCTTCCTCGGGCTGCTGCGCTCGCTCGCCGCCGCCCGCGCCCTGGACCCGGAGGACCTGGAGCAGCAGGTGTGGCTGCGCGCCGCCGCCGAGCGCCGGGCCTCGCGTCCGGCCGCCCGGCTGCGGGCACTGACCGTGCAGGAGTTCCGCCGGGCCCTGGCCGAGGCCGCCGAGCAGGCCCGCTCCCGGGAGACGGCGGCCCGGCTGGCCGCCCGCAGCCGCCCGGAGGACGCGTCGCCCGAGCAGCGGACGCTGGCGGCGGAGCGGGCCAGGGAGCTGCGGACCGCCGTCGCCCGGCTGCCCGCCCGCTGCCCGGCGCTGGTCGCCGCGCTGCTGGAGTCCCCGGCGCCGGGCTACCGGGAGCTGGCTGAGCGCCTGGCGCTGCCGCGCGGCAGCATCGGACCCACCCGCGCCCGCTGCCTGGCCTGCCTGCGCCGGATGCTGCCACCGGTCCGCTGGTGACCCCCGGAGGGTGAGATTGGCCTCATCGTTAGGCCATTGGGGGAGGGCCGCGCGGAGTGCCCGAGCGCCCCGATCACCCGTCGGTGGCGGCTGATCGGGGCCCCTCCGCAGCGCCGGGACCGGGCCCGGCGTCGGCTCCGGCGGTCCCGGCGGGGTCGCCCCGGCCGGTGGAGTGGGTACGCTCGCCGGGAGACCGAACAGGTTCAGTTGTCATGTCTGCTTACTGCTCTGTTAATCCGCATGTTGAAAAGAGCAGGCGGATGGGTAGTGGGCACTGAAACGTACGCCCGGCCCCGAACCTGGGGCCGACCTACCTCCGGTCAGGGCAAGCCCGGTCGCATCCCCTCATCCCCAGCGACCGGGGTACAACAGGAAAGGGAGGAACGCGCGCATGGGCATGAGCGTAACCACCTCGATAGCTACCGAGGCCGACGCCGAGCGGATTCTCAAGCTTCAGTACCTCTGCTACCAGAGCGAGGCCGAGCTGTACGGCGACTGGGCCATCGAGCCGCTGACGCAGTCGCTGGACAGCCTCAGCGCCGAGCTGAAGGACCGGCACGTGCTCGTCGCCCGCCTCGGCGACGAGGTCGTCGGCAGCGTCCGGGGCTGGGTCGACGCGGACGGGGTGGGCCGGATCGGCCGCCTCTGCGTCCACCCCCGGATGCAGCGCCACGGACTCGGCACCCGGCTGGTGCGCGGCATGGAGCAGCGGCTGGCCGAGGACGAGCGCCCGGTCTCCGGGTACCGCCTGTTCACCGGTCACCGCAGCCTCGGCAACCTGCGGCTGTACGAGCGCCTCGGCTACCGGCGGACCGACGTCGAGGAGGTCAGCACCGGGCTGAGCTTCATCGCCATGGAGAAGTCGGTGCCCGAGCTGGCCGCCACGGCCTAGCGTCCCGTTCGGCGTGGCGCGCGGTCCGGCGCGCCACGCCAAAGGGATGACGGAAGCGGCCTGTCTGCAGCATGATCGTTCCTGTAGCTCCGCCGAAGAGGCGGGGACAGGCAGGAGCAGTGGTGATGACGTCCAGCTTCCCCGAGATCTCGATCAGCACTGACCGGCTGGTGCTACGGGCCTTCGAGCCGCAGGACGTGCCCGCGCTCACCGAGATGATGTCGGACGAGCTGGTCCGCACCTGGACCACCGTCCCGCTCGGCTACACCGAGGCCGACGCCGCCGCCTGGGTCGCCCTGCTCGCCCCCGCCGAGCGCACCGCGGGCCGGGGCCTGGTCCTGGCCGTGCACGAGTTCCTGACCCAGCGCCTGGTCGGCAGCGTCCGGCTGCGCGCCACCGACTGGCGGCTGCGGGCCACCGAGGCCGAGGTGGTCACCGCCCCCTGGGCCCGCGGCGAGGGCTACGCCGGGGAGGCCCTGCGCGGCGTCGCCCGCTGGCTGTTCGAGGACCAGCGGTTCGAGCGGCTGGAACTGCGCACCGCGGCCGGCAACAGCGCCGCCCAGCAGGTCGCCCAGAAGACCGGCGCGATCAGCGAGGGAGTCCTGCGCAGCGCCTGGATCGTCCGCGACGGCGACGCGCCGGGCGGCGTCCGCAGCGAGCTGATCCTGTGGAGCCTGCTGCCGGAGGACCTGGACGGAACCGACCCCTCCGACGAGGAACCGGACCCGAACTGGTGACCCCAGCGGATAGGGTGCCTCTGGCCGCCCGGTCCGCCGGGTGGACGCCGCCGGACACACGCCGCTGAAACGGCGACCACGCAGCGAGGGGGAGCGGTCGCGATGGCTGACCGGGTCACAGTGATCGGCTGGGACGGTTCGCCGCTGACCCGGGCGGCGCAGGCGGCGCTCGACGCGGCGACCCTGGTCGCGGGCGGCAGCAGCCAACTCCGGGACCTGCGGCTGCCACCGGGGGCGGAGCGGATGGCGCTGGGCAGCGTCACGCTGGTCGCCCGCCGGATCGTCGACCACCGGGGCACCGCGGTCGTGGTCGCCGAGGGCGACCCCGGCTTCTTCGGCGTCGTGCGCACCCTCCGCAAGCCCGAGTACGGCCTGGAACTGGAGGTCCTGCCCGCGGTCTCCTCGGTCGCGGCGGCCTTCGCCCGGGCCGGGATGGCCTGGGACGACGCCCAGGTCGTCAGCACCCACGGCCGGGGGCTGCGCCGCGCAGCCAACGTCTGCCGGGCGTACCCGAAGGTCGCGGTGCTGACCGCGCCCGGCGCCGGTCCCGCCGAACTCGCGCTGATGCTGCGCGACGTCCACCACACCTTCGTCATCTGCGAGGCGCTGGGCAGCCCGGACGAGAACATCACCGTGCTCACCTCCGACCGGGTGCCGGACCACCTGTGGCGGGACCCCAGCGTGGTGATCGTGATCGGCGGCGGCCGACGGGACCCGGACGCGCCCTCCGGCTGGCTGGCCGGGCGTCCGGTGGACTTCCCCGGGCCCGAGCGCGGCTGGGCGGCCGAGGCCCCGGCCGCCGAGGGCCGCGCCGAGGACGGCGCCGACCCCGGGGCCGAACTCCCCGCCGCCGTCCGCGCCCTGGTACTGGCCCGGATCGGGCCCCGGCCCGGCGACCTGCTCTGGGACGTCGGCGCCGGCGCCGGCTCGCTGGCCGTGGACGCGGCCAGGGCCGGGGCCGCCGTGCTCGCGGTCGACCGGGACGCCGACGCCTGCGCCCGGATCGATGTCACCGCCCGCCGCTACGGTGTGCACGTGAGGACCGTCCACGGCACCGCTCCGGCCGTGCTCGCCGACCTGCCCGAGCCCGACGTGGTGCTGGCGCGCGGCGCCGCCGACGTGCTCCGCGCCTGCCTGGGCCGCCGCCCGGAGCGCGTGGTCGTCCTGCCGCGCACCCTGGAGCAGGTCGAGGCCGCCCGGCGGGCGCTGGCCGAGGTCGGCTACACGGTCGACGGCGCGCTGTTGGACAGTTCGCCGCTCGCGTCGCTGGTCGGACCGCCCGCCCGGGCAGCCCGACCACTCGCACCTGTGTTCGTGCTCTGGGGCGACCGCTGACGTCGCTGTCAGTCGCGGAAGGTAGGCTGACGCACGGTTCCCGTGGTGCTGCCGTTCACCGTTCTTCCCGGAATTCCGGTGATCCGGCGGCCGCTCCGGCAGGTGAACGTGGCGCAAGCCACACTCCGACCGGGGGCGCGGGCGCCCATCGGTGCCTGACGGACCGGAAGAATGCCGTTAGGTCCGTGGCGATCGTGCCGGTTGCCACGGTCCCGTCGTTGTTGTAGGTAGCAGGCCGGTGCCCATCGCTTCGTCACCATGAGGCGAGGACTCGAACGTTGGGCGGCGCGGTCTGTGAGCGCGCCGCCGAGGACGTCACGCGGCCCTGGAAGGAGCTAGTGACATGAGCGATACCGGCCACGTCTCGACCGGAGGCCTGCCCCCGGTCGGGGAGCAGGCAACCCATGTCCCCTTCGGGGGCGACGGCTCCCAGCCACAGGGCGCGGTCCGGCCGCCGTACACCTTCCTCGACCTGCCCGACGGGCTGGACGAGGAGGAGGACGAACTGCTCATGCCCGGGCCGCAGGGCTCCTGGAGCGAGCCCGTGCAGCGCGAGCCCGTGCTGCCGCTGCAGGCCGCCCCGATGCAGGTCGCCGTGGTCCAGCCGGTCCCGGCGCAGGCCGTCGCCGAGCAGTCGGCGGCACAGCCGCCCAACCAGACGCTGCCGCTGACGGTGGTTCCCGCGCCCGCCGCGCCCGCGCACGCTTCGGCCGCCGCGCCCGCGCACGCTTCGGCCGCCGCGCCCGCGCACGCTTCGGCCGAAGCGGAGCTGACGCCGGTTCAGACGGTGGGGGAGCCGATCGCCCCGTCCTGGCCGCCGCTGACCCCGCCGCAGCCGCAGGCCCCGCAGGCCGCCGTGCAGCCGGTCGCCCAGGCCGCCCAGCCGGTCGCGCCGGAGGCCGCCGAGCCGCAGCAGCCGCAGGCCGCCGCCCGCCGTCCGCTGCACGCCGGTCCGCCCATCCCCGACCCGTCGATGATGACCGGGCAGGTGCCGGTGCGCTCGCTCGCCGAACGCGGGCCGTCCAGCCACGGCGACTCGGCGCTGGGCTCGGCGGGTAGCGCGGTCGCCCAGCACCCGGGCCCGGAGTACCTGGACCACCCCGTCGCCGAGGCGGCGGAGGCGGCCGCGCAGGCCCCGGCCGTGGTGCGGGCGCCGTCCCCGGAGCCGCTGCCGACCGTTCCGGCGCAGCAGGCCTCCCCGGCCAGCACCCTCGGCGGCCAGCACGCCGCGCCGGTCGAGCAGCCGCAGCAGGCCGTGGCCGTGGCCGAGCCGGTCGCGGTGCCCGTGCCCGAGGCGCGGGCCGAGGTCCGGACCGAACCCCAGGTCGAGGTTCAGGCCGCGGCCCAGCCCCAGGTCACGGAGCAGCCCTCGGCCGCGCCGGTACCTCAGGTCGAGGTCGAGACCCAGGCCGCGCCGGTCGCGGAGGCACCGGTCGTCGAGCAGCCCGCCGAGGTGTACCCGGTCGCGGCTCCGGCGCCGACCCCGGTCGAGGCGGCGGTGGCCGAGGCGGTCGTGGCCGCCCCGGTGGAGCCGGTGATCCCGGCGCAGAGCACCGCCCCGGCCGGAGGCGGCGGCCGTATCTCCGCCTTCATGGCCGCCCCGTCACCGCACCTCGCCGCGCCCGTGCCGCCGCAGGCCCCGGCGGCCGAGGCCCCGGTGGAGCAGCCCGGCCCCGCGGCCGAGCCCGTGCCCGTGCCGGTGCCGGTGCCCGAGCCGGTGGCGGACGCCCTGCCGCAGCCCGATCCCGCCGCCGACGTCACCGCCCTCGGCTCCGGCCTGCTGACCGGCGCCGTTCCGGCCCCCGACGACGCCGCCGAGCCGGTCGCCGCCGCCGAACCCCCGGCCCAGGCCGAGGTGGAGGCTCAGCCCGCGCCCGAAGCGCTGGCTCCCGAGGCCGGGACACCCGCGCCCGCGACCGCTCCGGTGCCCGCGACCGACCCGGCGGCGGACGCCGCGCCGCAGGCCGAGGCCGCGCCCGAGCCGGTCGCCGAGGAGCCCGTCGTGGCCGCCGACCCGGCCTTCGACGGCCCGGCCGCCCCCGCCTACGAGGACGAGATGCGCGAGGCCGTGCACCGGGTGATGCGCGAACGCCGCGACATCCGCAACGGCTTCCGCCCCGACCCGGTCCCGCACGACGTGCTGCTGCGGGTGCTGGAGGCCGCGCACACCGCGCCCAGCGTCGGCTACTCGCAGCCCTGGGACTTCGTGGTGATCCGCTCCGCGAAGACCCGCACCCGGATGCACGAGCTGGCGGAGCGTCAGCGCGACGCCTACGCCGAGTCCCTGCCCAAGGGCCGGGCGAAGCAGTTCAAGGAACTGAAGATCGAGGCGATCCTGGAGACCCCGGTCAACATCGTGGTCACCGCCGACCGCACCCGGGGCGGGCGGCACACCCTGGGCCGCCACACCCAGCCGCAGATGGCCCCCTACTCGGCGGCCCTGGCCGTCGAGAACCTGTGGCTCGCCGCCCGCGCCGAAGGGCTCGGCGTCGGCTGGGTCAGCTTCTTCGACGAGCAGGAGCTGGTCACCGAGCTCGGCCTGCCGGAGCACCTGGAGGTCGTCGCCTACCTCTGCGTCGGCTACGTCAACGAGTTCCCCAGCGAGCCCGAGCTGGCGCAGGCCGGGTGGGCCAAGAAGCGCCCGCTGTCCTGGGTCGTGCACGAGGAGACCTACGGCCGCCGGGCGCTGCCCGGCGAGGAGCCGCACAGCGTCCTGCAGGAGACCCTGCGCGGCATCCGCCCGCTGGACGCCAAGGCCCTCGGCGAGGCCTGGGACCGGCAGAAGCGGATGACCAAGCCCGCCGGATCGCTCGGCATGCTGGAGATAATCTCCGCGCAGCTGTGCGGTCTGTCCCGCAAGTGCCCGCCGCCGATCCCGGAGCCCGCCTGCGTCGCGGTCTTCGCGGGCGACCACGGGGTGCACGCCCAGGGCGTCACCCACTGGCCGCAGGAGGTCACCGCCCAGATGGTGGCCAACTTCCTGGCCGGCGGCGCGGTGGTCAACGCCTTCGCCAACCAGCTGGGCGCGGAGGTCTGCGTCATCGACGTCGGCGTCGCCGCCGAACTGCCCGCCGCGATCGAGTCCGGCCGGACCACCGGCCTGCTGCCGCGCAAGGTGCGGGCGGGCACCGCCGACATGACCACCGGACCGGCGATGACCCGGGAGGAGGCGCTGCAGGCCATCGAGGTCGGCATCGAGACCGCCCGGGACCTGGTCGCGGCCGGGAACAAGGCGCTGGTCACCGGTGACATGGGGATCGCCAACACCACCGCCGCCGCCGCGCTGATCTGCGTGTTCACCGGCGAGGACCCGTCGGTGATCACTGGCCGGGGCACCGGCATCAACGACGAGACCCACGCCCGCAAGGTCGCCGTCATCCGGCAGGCGCTGGAACTGCACCGCCCGGACCCGGCCGACCCGATCGGCGTGCTCGCGGCGGTCGGCGGCCTGGAGCACGCCGCCATCGCCGGGTTCCTGCTCGGCGCGGCCAGCCTGCGGACCCCGGTGATCCTCGACGGCGTCATCGCCGGAGCGGCGGGGCTGGTCGCCAAGGCCATCGCGCCGGAGGTACTGGCCGCCTGCATCGCGGGCCACCGCTCGGCGGAACCCGGTCACAAGGCGGCGCTGGCCAAGCTCGGCCTGCGCCCGCTGATCGACCTGGACCTGCGCCTCGGCGAGGGCACCGGCGCCCTGCTGGCCCTGCCCCTGGTGCAGTCCGCGGCCCGGGCGATGCACGATGTAGCCACCTTCGACTCCGCCGGAGTCACCGACAAGCACTGACCCCGGTGCGGGCGCGGTCGCGCGCCGCGCCCCACCGGAGTCCGTCGAACCCTGCCCCGCCCCCCGGTACGCCGGGGGCGTCCGCACGACCGCTGTCCGCCCGTCAGAACTGCCCCCGGAGCCCCCATGCCCGTCGTCCACGACGCCTCGATACCGCCCTACCCCGTCGGGCTGCGGCTGTCCGGGCGGCGTGTCGTCGTCCTCGGCGGCGGTCAGGTGGCCCAGCGGCGGCTCCCGGCACTGCTCGCGGCGGGCGCGGACGTCCAGCTGATCTCCCCGCACACCACCCCCGCGGTCCAGGCCATGGCCGACGCGGGCGAGCTCAGCTGGCACGCCCGTCCCTACACGGCGGGCGACCTCGCCGACAGCTGGTACGTGCTCGTGGCCACCAGCGACCCGGCCGTCAACGCGGCCGCCGCCGCCGAGGCCGAGGCGAACCGGACCTTCTGCTCCCGCGCCGACGACGCCGCCACCGCCACCGCCTGGACCCCGGCCAGCGGACGCCAGGGCGGCGCCACCGTCGCCGTGCTCTCCGGCGACCCCCGCCGCTCCGCCGCGCTGCGCGACGCGGTGGTCAGCGGGCTCCGCGACGGCAGCCTCGCCGCCGCCCACCACCGGGGCCGGACCCCGGGGGTGGCCCTGGTCGGCGGCGGCCCCGGCGACCCGGACCTGATCACCGTGCGCGGCCGCCGACTGCTCGCCGAGGCCGACGTGGTCATCGCCGACCGGCTCGCGCCGCGCGAACTGCTCGACGAACTCGGCCCGCAGGTCGAGGTCATCGACGCGTCCAAGATCCCGTACGGCCGCTTCATGGCGCAGGAGGCGATCAACGCCGCGCTGATCGAGCACGCCAAGGCCGGGAAGTTCGTGGTCCGGCTCAAGGGCGGCGACCCCTACGTCTTCGGCCGGGGCATGGAGGAGCTGATCGCGGTCACCGAGGCGGGCCTGCCGGTCACCGTCGTGCCCGGCATCTCCAGCTCCATCAGCGTCCCGGGCGCCGCCGGGATCCCGGTCACCCACCGGGGCGTCACCCACGAGTTCACCGTGATCTCCGGACACGTCGCCCCCGAGGACCCCCGCTCCCTGGTCAACTGGGAGGCCGCCGCCGCGATGCGCGGCACGCTGGTGCTGCTGATGGCGGTGGAGCGGATCGGCGCCATCGCCGCCGCCCTGATCGCGGGCGGGCGCCCGGCGCAGACGCCGGTCGCCGTCGTCCAGGAGGGCACCACCGCCAACCAGCGCCGGGTGGACGCCACCCTGGCCACCGTCGCCGAGGTGGTCGAGGCCGAGCAGATCCGCCCGCCCGCCGTGATCGTCGTCGGCGACGTCGTCGGCTTGGCAGGCTGACCCCGAGCGGGCAGGATCAACCCGTGGCCGAACTCATCACCATCGAGGACCCGAACGACCCGCGCCTGGCCGACTACGTCGGACTCACCGACGTCGAGCTGCGCCGCCGCCGCGAACCGCTGGAGGGGCTGTTCATCGCCGAGGGCGAGAAGGTGATCCGCCGCGCCCGCGCGGCCGGTTACCGGATGCGCTCGATGCTGCTCTCCGCCAAGTGGATCGACGTGATGCGGGACGTCATCGACGAGGTCCCGGCGCCGGTCTACGCGGTCGCCCCGGAGCTCGCCGAGCAGGTCACCGGCTACCACGTGCACCGGGGCGCGCTGGCGTCGATGCAGCGCAAGCCGCCCCGGCAGGCCGAGGACCTGCTCGCGGGGGCGCGCCGGATCGCCGTCCTCGAAGGCATCGTCGACCACGCCAACCTGGGCGCCGTCTACCGCAGCGCCGCCGCGCTGGGCATGGACGCGGTGCTGCTGTCGCCGGACTGCGCCGACCCGCTGTACCGGCGCGCGGTCAAGGTCTCCATGGGCACGGTCTTCTCCGTCCCCTACGCCGTCCTCGACCCGTGGCCCAGGGCCCTGGAGACGCTGCGGGACGCGGGCTTCTCCCTGCTCGCGCTCACCCCGCACCCGGACGCGGTGCCGCTGCCCGAGGTGCAGCCGAAGCTGCTGGAGCGCTGCGCGGTGCTGCTGGGCTCCGAGGGCAACGGCCTGAGCACCGAGGCGCTGCGCGCCGCCGACGCCTGGGCCCGGATCCCGATGCACCACGACGTGGACTCGCTGAACATCGCCGCCGCGGCGGCGGTCAGCTTCTACGCCCTGGCCCAGCGGCAGGCCTAGCCCGCGGCCGGGTCGGCCGGTCAGCCGGTCTGGTCGGCCACGGTGCCGCTGCCGGGCCAGCTCTCGGCCATCGTGCCGTTGCTGAGCGGGGTGTACCGGGTGGTGCTGGCCGGGTGGGAGCCGGAGGCCGGGGTGTGCTCCTCACGCAGCACCGCGCCCCCGGCGATCCGCCAGCTGCCGACCCCCTGCGGGGTGCCGGTGGAGGCGTGGGCGGCCAGCAGAACCGGTTCTGCACCGGCCAGGCCGAAGAGTTCCACCAGGTCCTCGGGCGCGCCGCCGCTCTGCTGGGTCAGCACCACCACGGCGGCCGGAGCGCCCCGGTACTCGGCCGGGAGCACGGCGGTCAGCGAGACCTCGGCGCCGCCGTCGGTGGAGTGGCCGCCCTTCAGCAGGATCATCGAGCCGTCGCTGGGATCCGGATAACGGCGGTCACCCCAGTCGACCGGCGGCACCGACGCGACCGCGACCAGCGGCTGTCCGGTGGCCACCCCGGTCAGACTGGTCACGCCGGAGGCCGAGCCGCCCGCCGCCACGGCGTCGGCGGGGGCACTGCTCGCGGTCGGCGCGGAACTCCTCGCGGAGGGCAGCGGCGCGGCCGGTCCGGCCCCCCGGCCGCTGCGGCTCTGGCAGCCCTGGGCGACCGCGATCACCACGGCGACGATCAGGGTGACCGTGATGAAGACCACGAAGCGTTGGCGCAGCAGTCGACGTGAGGGCGCGCGACCAGGGCGCGCGGGCGGCGGTGTGCGCCGACCGGCGGCCGGGGTCGCCGCCACCCGCCCCGCCGGACGCGGCACCTGCCCGGACCGCGCCCCCGCCTCGGCGGCGGCCTGACCGTGGCCGTGCGCCTGCGCCTGCGGTCCCTGGCCGTGCGCCTGGCCCTGGGCCGACGCCGGGCCGTGGCCGGGGTAGTGGTGGGCCACGGTCGGGGTCGCGTCCGGGACGAGCTCGGGCGGCAGCGGCTCGCGGACCGTCGGCGGCATCACCGGTCGGCGCGCCGAAGGACGCTGGACCGGCCGCTGCTGCGCCGCCTGCGCCGCCGCCTGCTGCGGCCCGGCCTCGGCCTGCGCGGGCTGGCTCTGCCTGCTCTGCGGCTGCGGCAGTTGGCTGCGCCCGATGGCCGCCCCCCGGGCGGTCAGCTCCCGCAGCCGGTCCCGCAGCTGGGTCGTGGTCGGCCGGTCCACCGCCTCCTTGGCCAGGCAGGCCCGCAGGATCGGGGTCAGCGCGCCCGGGACGTCCTCAAGGTCCGGCTCCTCGTGCACCACCCGGTAGAGCATCACCTCGGAGGTGCCGGAACCGAACGGCGAGTCGCCGGTGGCCGCGTACGCCAGCGTCGTGCCCAGTGCGAAGACGTCCGTGGCCCCGGTCACGGCGATGCCCCTGACCTGCTCGGGCGCCAGGAAGCCGGGGGAGCCGACGGCCGTGCCGACGTGGGTGAGCGTGCTCGCGCCGGTGGACCAGGCGATGCCGAAGTCGATGATGCGCGGGCCCTTGGGCGACAGCAGGATGTTGGACGGCTTCAGGTCGCGGTGCACCACGCCCGCCTGGTGCACGTGCACCAGGCCGTCGGCGAGCGCCGCGCCGATCGCGGCGACCTCGGGCCAGGAGAGCGGCCCCTCGTCCCCGACCCGCTTGTAGAGCGAGGGGCCGGGCACGTAGGTCGTGGCCAGCCACGGCCGTTCGGCGTCGATGTCGGACGCGACCAGCCGGGCCACGCAGCCGCCCCGGATCCGCGCCGCCGCCGCCACCTCACGGGCGAACCGGGTGCGGAACTCCTGGTCCTCGGCCAGTTCCGAGCGGATCAGCTTGAGCGCGACCTTCTGGCCCCGGCGGTCCGAGCCGAGGTAGACCACGCCCATGCCACCGGTGCCGAGCCGTCGATGCAGACGGTAGGGGCCGACGACTCGCGGGTCCTCCCGCCGGAGCCGCATCATCGCCAATGTCTTGTCCCGCCGTCAGGTCCCCGTGCCGGGACTTGCTCTGATTGCCAGGCGACAGCTTACGGACTGCGCCGCATGCCGCGCTGATTCGCAACGCCTCGGCGGCCTGTCGGATTGTCAGATTCATCTCTCTCCGAGGATGATCCGGCGGCGGCCCGGCGGTGATCCGGCGGCGGCCTGCGGGGGAGACTAGGGGAGGACCCTGAGTCACCCCGGGCGTCCGGCCCCCCGGGCTCCACCTCCGGTAGTACGCCGCCGCGCGCGGCCTCCTCCCCGGGGATGCCGGGGGGACGGTCCCCGCGCATGACGCTCCCGACCGCGCGCGCCCGTAGCGTGGTAGTCAGCGGTGGGCGGGGAGCTCGTCCCCCGAGGTGCCCCACCCACCGCTACCGCCGGGAACTCCGACGGCGGGAATGCCGGCGGCACAGCACGCCACAGACCAAGACTGACGAGAGAGTTGGGGCCACGCCGTGTCCGTGCAGATGGAAGGACGCCCCCGCAGCCGACGCAAGCTGCAGGGTTCCCGCAACCCGCTGGTGGCCATCGCCATCGCACTGCCGGTCGCGGCGCTGCTGGCGTTCGCCTTCGGCGGCTGGTCGCAGTTCGCGGTCCAGGCCACCTCCGTGGTGCACCTGGTGGGCCGCTGAGACCCGGCAGCCGAAAAGTCGGACACGAAGAAGGCCGCCACCGGAGAATCCGGGGCGGCCTCGCTGGTGCGCGATACTGGGATTGAACCAGTGACCTCTTCCGTGTCAGGGAAGCGCTCTCCCGCTGAGCTAATCGCGCGGGTGATGGTGCTCTGCTGCACCCCGTCGAGCGGGGTTGCGTGCGCGATACTGGGATTGAACCAGTGACCTCTTCCGTGTCAGGGAAGCGCTCTCCCGCTGAGCTAATCGCGCGGGTGGTGATGCTCTGCTGCACCCCGACGGGCGGGGTTGCGTGCGCGATACTGGGATTGAACCAGTGACCTCTTCCGTGTCAGGGAAGCGCTCTCCCGCTGAGCTAATCGCGCGGGTCGACAGCAGTACGGACGCTGTCGGGTACTGCTGTGCGGTCCTACTGTGAGGTGGAGACGGGATTTGAACCCGTGTACACGGCTTTGCAGGCCGTTGCCTCGCCTCTCGGCCACTCCACCGAGTCAAGGGCCAACCTACAGCCCTCTACCGAGCGGATGACGGGATTCGAACCCGCGACCCTCACCTTGGCAAGGTGATGCTCTACCACTGAGCCACATCCGCGTGATCTCCGTTCGGCGTTCCGCTCGTTTCCTTGCGGTCCGCGTCCTGGCGACGTGTTGAACTTTAGCGGATTCCCCGCCCAGCTCAAATTCCGTATCCCCGGCGACCTGCGGCGAGCCGTCCGCGACCGCCTGCGGGCGGCCGAAAAAGCCGCTCCCAGCGGCCGGAACACCGCGGCGGCCGCCCGGCCACCGGGCGTGTCGGCAGTGGCCCCCGGGCGCCCCCGCGCTTGCGGTAGCGTCCACCGCAGCGGCCGGACGATGAGGAGGATGCGGATGCGGATCTGGGTCAACGGCGCGCTGCGGGAGCCCGCCGACGCCACGGTGTCGGTGCTGGACCGCGGTTTCACCGTCGGCGACGGCGTCTTCGAGACGGTCAAGGTCGTCGGCGGTCGCACCTTCGCGCTGGAACTCCACCTGGACCGGCTGGAGCGCTCCGCCCGGGCACTGGGCCTGCCCCGACCCGACCGCGAGCTGGTCCGCGCCGCCTGCGCCGACGTGCTGGCCGCCGAGCCGGTGCCGCTCGGCCGACTGCGGATCACCTGCACCAGCGGCCCGGCCCCGCTCGGCCCGGTCCGGGACGATGCCGGTGAGGGCGCCGAGCCGCTCGGCCCCACCCTGGTCGTCGCCGTCGGCGCCACCGACCCCAGCCCGCCGACCGCCGCCGTGGTCACCGTCCCCTGGACCCGCAACGAGCACAGCGCCATCGCCGGGACCAAGGCCACCTCCTACGCCGAGAACGTGGTCGCGCTGGCCCGCGCCCACGAGTACGGCGCGAACGAGGCGGTGTTCGGCAACACCGCCGGGCAGCTGTGCGAGGGCACCGCCTCCAACGTCTTCGTGGTGCTCGGCGGGCGGCTGCTCACCCCGCCGCTCTCCTCCGGCTGCCTGGCCGGGATCACCCGCGCGCTCGCCCTGCGCTGGAGCGACGCCGAGGAGGCCGACCTGCCGCTGTCGGTGCTGCGGGAGGCCGACGAGGTGTTCCTCACCGGCTCGCTGCGCGACATCCAGGCGGTCACCCGGGTCGACGACCGCGAACTTCCGGGCGCGCCGGGGCCGGTGACCGCGGCCCTGGCAGCCGTCTTCGCCGAGCGCGCCGCCGCCGATCCGGAGCCCCGATGACCACCACCCTGCGCCCGCTGACCGCCGAACAGGCCACCCCTGAGGGCGGGTTGGGCCGGTTGTTCGCGGTCTGCGTCAACGGTCGCCCGGTCGGCCGGATCGCCGCCACCGCGCACGCCGACACCGGCGGCCCGCGGCTCGGCGAACTCACCGCGCTGGTGATCGACCCGCCGGACCGGGGGCGCGGGCGCGGGACCGTCGCCGCCCTGGCGGCGGAGGAGGTGCTGCGCGGCTGGGGCTGCGCCCGGTCCCGGGTGGAGGTGCCGCAGGGCCCGGACGCCCCGGCCGCGCTGCGGCTGGCGGAGGCCCTGGGCTACGCCCTGCGCGCCCGGCACCTGCTCAAGCGGCTCCCGGACAGCCTGCCGGAACTCCCGCCGGGGAGCAGCGGACTGCCGCTCACCGACCAGGAGTTCGACGACTGGTACCGGGCCGAGGCGCGCCGTGTCGCCGAGTCCGAGGTGGGCGAGGGGCTGAGCCCCGAGCAGGCCCGGGCCAGGGCCGAGCGGGCGCTGCGGCAGGCCCTGCCCTACGGCCCGCGCACCCCCTTCACAGTGGTGCGGCAACTGCGGGCCGCAGGGCGGGCGGTGGGCAGCATCTGGCTGAACACCCGGACCGACAGCACGCCGGAGGCGCCCAGGCCGCCGTGGGTGTACTCGGTCCAGGTGGAGCCGGAGCACCGGGGGCACGGGCACGGCCGCTCGCTGATGCTGCTCGCCGAACGCGAGTGCCTGGACGTCGGCGTGCGGCGGCTGGGCCTGAACGTCTACGCCGACAACGCCCCGGCGAACGCCCTCTACCGCGCGCTCGACTACCGGACGACCCGTCACATCCTGTTCAAGCAGCTGTAGTTCAGTCCGCGTCCGGGGATCCGAGGAGCTCCTGGACCCGTTCCCGCAGGCCCTGCTGGCTCTTCCCGCCGTCCAGCCGGGTGCCCGCCACCACGTAGGTGGGGGTGCCGGTGACGCCGATGGCCTTGCCCTCGGCCTGGTCCGCGTCCACCACCAGGATGTGTCGGCCGTCGATCAGCGCGGTGTCCAGCTCCTCGACGTCCAGACCGAGCTCACCGGCGACCTCCAGCAGCAGTGCCTCGCCGCGCCGCTCCAGCTCGCCGGTCCGCGCCAGTACCGCCTCGACATAGGGCCAGCCCTGCCCCTGGACGAACGCCTCCTCGGCGGCCTGGGCGGCGGCGAAGGCGTGCTTGTGCCGGTCGAGCGGGAAGTGCCGCAGCACGATCTCCAGTCGCTCGCCGTAGGTGGCGCGCAGCGCCCGGAGGTCGTCCAGCGCCGTGGCGCAGTCGGGGCACTGCAACTCGCACCAGTACTCGACTCGGGGAAGGGAACCATCGCTCATGGCCGTAAGTCTCGCATTCGGGGGCACCATGGAGGTGACCGCACCGGCGTGCGGCCCAGGTGACGGCGAAGGAGGCGCGGGCTGATGACCGCGATCGTGTGCTTGGCACTGTCGGCGGCGGCGATCGTGGCCGCCGTACTGGCCGCCACCCGGGGGCGGGTCCGGGCGGCGCTGCGGTGGGTGGCCGTCGCGCTGGTGCCCACCGGCCTCTATCTGACCGGGCTGATCACGGTCTTCTCCCGGATCGGGCACGCCATCGGCGACTGGGCGGCGGACCTGGTGTTCGACCCCAGGGTCTGGACCGGCGTGGGGCTGCTCGGCGGCGCGGTGGTGCTGGCGCTGCTCACCGGCGTGCGCAGGCAGCGGACCCCGAAGGCGGCGGCCTCCGCCGCCGCGCCGACCCTGCCCGGCACCGCCCCGGCGGCCGGGCGGCTGCCCGCGACCTCGGCTCCGGCCTCGGCTCCGGCGAAGGCGTCCGGGAAGCCCGTGAAGTCCGGCAAGTCCGGCAAGCAGGCCGACGACGGCCTGGGGGACTTCGCCGACGTGGAGGAGATCCTCAAGCGCCGGGGGCTGTGACGCCCACCGGCCGGTCGCCGGTCGGGCCGTTCCCGGCGCCGACCGGCTCCGGCTCGGCGCCGTCCGCCGCCGTGCGCTGCCGCGCCCGGTAGGCGGCGACGTGCAGCCGGTTGCCGCAGGTGCGGCTGTCGCAGTAGCGCCGCGAGCGGTTCCGGGAGAGGTCGACGAAGACGTGCGCGCAGTCCGGCGCCTCGCAGCGGCGCAGCCGCTCCCGCTCCCCGGCGACCACGATGAACGCCAGCGCCATGCCGGAGTCGGCGGCCACGTGGTCCGCCAGCGCCGCGCCCGGCGCGAAGTAGTGCATGTGCCAGCCGTGGCCGTCGTGGTTGGTCAGCCGGGGCGTGGTGCCCGCCCGCGCCACCACCTTGTTGACCAGCTCGGCGGCCTCCTCCGGGGTCTGCGCCCGGAACACCGCCTGGAACTCGTCGCGCACCCGGCGCACGTCCTCCAGGTCGGTGGCGGTGAGCGTGCCCACCTCGCTGACGTCCCGGCGGAGCACGAACTGGTCCAGCGCCGCCAGGTCCGGCAGCCCCTCGTGCCCGCAGGCGTCAGGGGCGGTGTTCACCAGGTCCACGAGCGTGTCGAGCGCGTACTCCGTGTCGTGGGTGATCAACACGTCGGGACTCCCTGGCCGGCGTCATGCCCGGGTCCGCTCGCGGCCGGGCTCTGGACCGGTGACTCTACCGCCGGAACGCCGCCCCGGTGGGAACTGCGGCCCGCCCGCTCGTCCGCGTCGGTCCGGGCATGCCGGAACCGCCTCCGTCCGGGGGGACGGCGGCGGCCCGGGTGATTGTGCGTTCCGTGCCCCCGAGTAGCACGGCTGCGCACGGTTGGAGGGAAGGACCGTTTCAGCTCTCCGCGAGGATGTGTGAGAGTTCCCGGTCCAGGTCGAAGTGACGGTGCTCGGTACCGGGTGGCACCGCGGCATCCGTCCGCTTGAGGAATGACTCCAGCGCTCGGGCCGGGGCTTCCAGCAGGGCTTCTCCTTCCGGAGAGCTCAGGGCGATGCAGACGACTCCTTGTCCGTGGCTGCGGGAGGGCCAGACACGGACGTCACCGGTCCCGGTCGGCCGATGCAGCCCCTCCGCAAGGAGGTCGCGGGCGAACACCCAGTCGACGGTCTCGTCGGCGCCCGTGTGGAAGGTGGCGTGCACGGCATAGGGGTCGGCGGTGTCGTAGCGCAGGCCCGCGGGGACGGGCAAGGAAGACTCGCTAGACACGATGAGGCGCAGGTGCAGCTCGCAGCTGACCGTGGTGTTCATAAGCGCCAGGGCCTTTCGCTCAGTGTGCGCTCGGGGATCGCACGTCGGCGAACGGACCATCCCACCTGTACGACCGCTGTAAACCCCTCTGTCCCGATTAGTACGCACCTGGTACCCCTTCCGGCGCAGCCGCCACGCCCGGGGCGGGCCCGCGCGGCCCTTCCCGGGCCCGGGTCCGGCGGGCCGCCGGGGCGCGAGTGGGGAGGTCAGGAGCATGGCGCGGGATGCGGTAGGGTTTTCCATGTGCCCAGACGGGGCCTGCGCGATTAGCTCAGTGGGAGAGCGCTCCGTTCACACCGGAGAGGTCGCTGGTTCGAACCCAGCATTGCGCACCGACGGGAAATCCCCGCAGACCGATGGACGGTCTGCGGGGATTTCCTATTGCGGCTTCAATGATGGTGGAAGCCAATCAGGGTTGGCTTCCACCACGGTTGCCGTCAATCACCGGCGATCTCAATCACCCGCGCGGGCGATAACCGACGCGCGCAACATTTCAGCCGCGTCATTGGTCGAAGTGGATCTCCGCGACCGGGACCACGTTCGCGCCGGCGGCGCGGGCCCGGTCGAGCAGGCCGGAGACGGCCTCGGTGACGGCCGGGGCGTCGGCCACCGGGTCGGGCGGTTCGAGCATGTTGCGCTGGAGGTCGATCAGGAGCAGCACCGTAGCCATCCCCGGAAGCTAGCACTGGCGTTCGAGTCGTGTGAGCGGCACGCCGTCGGTTTCGGGCCCTCGTCGCCAGGGTGCTAATGTTCTCTCCGTTGCCCCGCGCGATTAGCTCAGTGGGAGAGCGCTCCGTTCACACCGGAGAGGTCGCTGGTTCGAACCCAGCATTGCGCACCAGTCGGAACCGAAGGCCCCTCAATCGCGGGGCCTTCACTCGTTTCCGGTCCCGGAAGCGACAGGCGCCCGGAACGACGGTTGACGGCCGGTCAGGCCGCCTGTCCGAGCTGTCTGCGCAGCGGCCAGGAGGTGTCCACCACCTCCGGCGAACCGCTCTCGCTGAACCACCGTTGCAGCCCCCGCGCCTGCGCCGCGTGCCACACCGCCTGCCGCAGGTGCAGCTCCGCCGGGGTCAGTTCGGCCAGCCGCTCCGCGTGTCGGCGGCCTATCGCCCGGACCAGCTCCAGCGCCGCCGAGGCGTCCGCCGCCGCGTCGTGCGCCCCCTCCAGCACCACCCCGTAGTGCGCGCACAGGTCGGTCAGCCGCCGCCGCCCCTTGCGGTACCGGTCCAGATGCTTGTCCAGCACCCGCGGATCCAGCACCAGCAGCGGCGCGGCGGTCAGGTACTGGCCCAGTCCGGCACCCCGGTGCCGCCGCAACTCCCGGTCCAGCAGCGTCAGATCGTACGGCGCGTTCATCACCACCAGCGGCAGGCCGAGCCGGGCGGTCTCCGCCAGCGCCCGGGCCAGCTCCTCCAGCACCACCCGCGCCGGACGCCCGTGACCGGCCACCCAGGCGTCGGTCAGCCCGTGCACCGCCGTCGCCCCGGCCGGGATCGGCACGCCCGGATCGGCCGCCCAGTCCCGCCGCAGCAGCGGAGCGCCGACCGAACCCTGGGTCACCAGCGCGGCGGTGACGATGCGGTCCTGCTCCACGTCCACGCCCGTGGTCTCGGTGTCGAAGGAGGCGAGCGGCCCCTCGTACCAGTGCGTCATGCCGACCTCCCCGGTGGTCACACCATGCTGTTACCCGGCTACCCCCCGCATTCAACCCGTCACCGCCCGACCAGTTTCAGCGACCCCCGGAACGGAGAGGACACCAGGTGACGGCCCGTCCGTTCCGGGTGGGCGGTCGTCGCTCGACGGGGACGGCGGCACATGGCGCTGACACAACCCGGTCCGGACACGCCCCCTCCGCAGTGGTCCGGAACCGGCGCGGGGCAAGCGATGCGGGGTCAACTCGCGGTCACCTCCTGCATGGAGACGCTTCAGGTGGGATACCTGCACGCGGTCGCCGCGGCGGCTGGCTGCGCCCTCGCCTCGCCCTTCCCGGACAACGGGATCGACTGGCACGTCAGCCACGGCAGTACCGCGCACACCGAGGACGACGAGGCCACCATCAAGGTCCAGCTCAAGTGCACCCACCAGATCCCGCCGAATCCCGGTGGCAGTCACTTCAGCTTCACCCTCGACAACGACCACCTGCGCAAGCTCGCCCACGCCCGGGTCGCGGTGCACAAGATCCTGGTGGTGATGCTGGTGCCGCGCGAGGTCGACCAGTGGCTGCTGGCCCGGCCGGACCGGACGGAACTGCGGCACTGCTGCTACTGGGTCAACCTGGCCGGGCACCCGGTCACCGGGAAGCGCCGGACGAATGTCCGGATCCCGACGCGGCAGGTCTTCGATGACCGGGCCCTGTGCGCCATCATGGCGCGAGTGGGGGCAGGTGAACGACCATGAGGGAACCGGCCCACACCGGAGGGAAGGCGTGACGGCGATGCGGCGCGACACCCGACCGGAGGCAGCGGCCCCGGTATCTGCCCCACCGGCGCGCAGGCGCCGCACCGCGGTCGACCCCGAGAGCGACGACCCGCCCCTGCCCGACCCGGCGGGCGTGGACCCGGACGTGCTGCTGACCCTGCTCGCCCGGCACGGCTGGTGCCGCCGGGGCCGCGCCGAAGGCCGCTACAGCCGCTGGACGCCGCCGGACGACCGCGAGCCGGGCACCAGCGTGCTGGTCCCCGCCGACCGCTCCTTCGAGGACAGCGCCGACCTGCTGGAGGAGGCGCTGGGCAGGCTCGCCCGCTCGGCGGTCCCCTCCGCCCAGGCCATCCTGGCCGCGCTGCTCGTCCCCGGCGACGAGATCCACTGGCGCCGGGACACCCCCGGCGTCGGCGGCGCCGTGCCCTGGGCCGCCGAACAGGACCTGCGTGCCGCGGCGACCGCGATGCTGGTCGCCGCCGCCAAGGCCGGACGCTCCCGGGCCGCCTACTTCGGCGCCCGCTTCGACTCCTACGCGGCCGAGTTCCTGGAGCGGGTGCTGGTGGTCGCCCCCGGCACCGGCGCCGGGCTGCTCACCGCCTACACCCCGGCCCCGGACGAGCGCCCGGCCGCGACCACGCTGGTACGCGCGCTGGAGGCGATGCGGGACGCGGTCGACTTCCAGCGCGCCACCGGCAGCCCCGACGGCTTCGACAACGGCGTGCCGCTCGGCGTCAGCCGGGAGCTGGTCGGCTCGGTGGTCAGGCTGGTGCGCGGCAGCGAGGGGGTCAGGATCGGCTTCGCCTGGTCACCGGCGGCGGGCGTGCCGCAGGGCTTCGGCGCCCGGCGGCTGCTGCTGGAGTTCTCGCCGGGGGACCTGCCCGCGCTGGAGGCGGCGGCCGGGCGGCTGGCCCGGATCGAGCCCGCGGTGGACGTCGAGCTGACCGGCGCGGTGGTACGGCTGAAGCGGCAGCAGCCGGGCGGCAGCGGCGCGGTGCGGCTGCGGGTGCTGTCCGGGGCCGAGGTGGACGAGGTCCGGGTGCGGCTGGACGAGGACGCCTACCGGGCCGCGGCCGAGGCGCACCTGGCCGGGGTCCCGGTACGGCTGCGCGGACGGCTGGAGCGCAAGGGCGGCTTCCGCAGGCTCAGCGAGCCCGCCGGGCTGGTCCCGGTGGAGCTGGACGCGGCCGAACGGGAGCGGATGCTCAAGGTGCTGCGCGCCTCCCCGGCGGCGGAGGACTGACGGCCGGTGCCGGGGTGCGCGACCGGGTCCGCGCTCTCGGTACCATCGTGGTCGCAGCCCACGCTGCCCAGCCATGTAGTGCCGAGCGACAGGAGAGTCCGGTGTCGGACGTCCGTGTGATCATCAGCCGCGAACCCGATCGGGAAGAGCGCGTGGTGACCACGGGCACTACGGCGGCCGACCTCTTCCCCGGCGACCGGGCCGTGATCGCCGCCCGGGTCGGCGGTGAACTGCGCGACCTGGCGTACCTGCTGGCCGACGGCGACGAGGTGGAGCCGGTCGCGATCGACAGCGCCGACGGCCTGTCGATCCTGCGCCACTCCACCGCGCACGTCATGGCCCAGGCCGTGCAGGAGATCTTCCCCGAGGCCAAGCTGGGCATCGGCCCGCCGATCAAGGACGGCTTCTACTACGACTTCGACGTCGAGAAGCCGTTCACCCCGGAGGACCTCAAGGCCATCGAGAAGAAGATGACCGAGATCATCAAGCGCGGGCAGCGGTTCTCCCGCCGGGTGGTCACCGACGACGCGGCCCGCGAGGAACTGGCGGGCGAGCCCTACAAGCTGGAGCTGATCGGGCTCAAGGGCGGCGCCTCCAGCGAGGACGGCGCGGACGTCGAGGTCGGCGGCGGCGAGCTGACCATCTACGACAACCTCGACCGGAAGACCGGCGAGCTGTGCTGGCGCGACCTGTGCCGCGGCCCGCACCTGCCCAGCACCAGCATCCCGGCGTTCAAGCTGATGCGCAACGCCGCCGCGTACTGGCGCGGCAGCGAGAAGAACCCGATGCTGCAGCGCATCTACGGGACCGCCTGGGCCACCAAGGACGACCTCAAGGCGCACCTGGACTTCCTGGAGGAGGCCGCCAAGCGCGACCACCGCAAGCTCGGCGCCGAGCTTGACCTCTTCTCCATCCCCGAGCAGATCGGCTCCGGCCTGGCCGTCTTCCACCCGCGCGGCGGCGTGATGCGCCGGGCGATGGAGGACTACTCGCGCACCCGGCACGAGCAGGCGGGCTACGAGTTCGTCTACACCCCGCACGCCACCAAGGGCACCCTGTTCGAGACCTCGGGCCACCTGGACTGGTACGCCGACGGCATGTACCCGCCCATGCAGCTCGACGAGGGCGTGGACTACTACCTCAAGCCGATGAACTGCCCGATGCACAACCTGATCTTCGACGCGCGCGGCCGCAGCTACCGCGAGCTGCCGCTGCGGCTGTTCGAGTTCGGCACGGTCTACCGCTACGAGAAGTCCGGCGTGGTGCACGGCCTGACCCGGGCCCGCGGCTTCACCCAGGACGACGCGCACATCTACTGCACCCGCGAGCAGATGGCGGAGGAGCTCGACTCGCTGCTGACCTTCGTGCTGGAGCTGCTGCGGGACTACGGGCTGAACGACTTCTACCTGGAGCTCTCCACCAAGGACCCGGAGAAGTTCGTCGGCTCCGACGAGGTCTGGGAGGAGGCGACCGAGGTACTGCGCCAGGCCGCCGAGAAGCAGGGGCTGCCGCTCACCCCCGACCCGGGCGGCGCGGCCTTCTACGGCCCGAAGATCTCGGTCCAGGCCCGGGACGCGATCGGCCGCACCTGGCAGATGTCCACCATCCAGCTGGACTTCAACCTGCCCGAGCGCTTCGACCTGGAGTACACCGCGGCGGACGGCTCGCGGCAGCGCCCGGTGATGATCCACCGCGCGCTGTTCGGCTCGATCGAGCGGTTCTTCGCGGTGCTGCTGGAGCACTACGCCGGCGCGATGCCGCCGTGGCTCTCCCCGGTCCAGGCCGTCGGCATCCCGATCGGTGACGGCCACGTGGAGTACCTGCGGGAGTTCGCCGCCGAGGCGAAGGCCAAGGGCCTGCGGGTGGAGGTGGACTCCTCCAACGACCGGATGCAGAAGAAGATCCGCAACCACCAGAAGCTGAAGACCCCGTTCATGGTCATCGTCGGCGACGAGGACATGGCGGCGGGCACGGTCTCCTTCCGCTACCGCAACGGTCTGCAGAAGAACGGGATCCCCCGGGCCGAGGCACTGGCCGAGATCGTCGACGCGGTGGAGCGCCGCATCCAGGTCTGACCTCCTCCCCGCCGGAGCGGGGGTTCGAGCTGGGGCGGTCCGCTGGCGGGCCGCCCCAGCGCCTATGCTGATCCACATGACGACGGAGCCGGAGCAGCAGAGCGGAGTGGGCGTGCCGGACGCATTCGGCCGCCTGTGGACCCCTCACCGGATGGCCTACATCAAGGGTGAGAACAAGCCGACCGGCCCGGCGGCCGGTGACGGCTGTCCGTTCTGTGCGATCCCGTCGATGTCCGACGAGGACGGGCTGATCCTGCGCCGGGCCGGTTCGGCCTACGCGGTGCTGAACCTGTACCCGTACAACTCCGGTCACCTGATGGCGGTCCCGTACCGGCATGTCGCGGACTACACCGAGCTGACGCCGGAGGAGACCGCCGACGTCGCGCGGCTCACCAAGCAGGCGATGGTGGCGCTGCGGGCGGCCTCGGGGCCGCACGGTTTCAACATCGGGATGAACCAGGGCGTCGAGGCGGGGGCCGGGATCGCCGCGCACCTGCACCAGCACGTGGTGCCGCGCTGGGGCGGGGACACCAACTTCATGCCGGTGATCGGCGCGACCAGGGTGCTGCCGCAACTCCTGGCCGACACCCGGAAGATGCTCGCCGACGCCTGGCCGACCGACTGACGGGTCAGGCGTCGTAGTCGTCGGCCTTCGACGGCCGCGCGCCCTGGACCTCCGCGCCGAGCATCATCGAGCGGTTCTTGAAGCGGTCGATCTCCACGTCATGGTCGGCGAGGACGTCCAAGGTCGCGGCGTGGACCGCGCGCAGCACCGGGGGAGCCACCCGCAGCGCGTCGTCCGCCATGAAGCGGTTGCCCCACGGCTGGTCGGCCCAGGCGGAGCGCAGGCCGAAGGGCTCGGGGAGCTTCAGTGAGCCGCCGAGCCAGTTCAGCAGCGTCGGGGTCCAGGTGAAGGGCGCGCGCACGGCGAGCCGTACCACCTCCTGGTTGGTGACGATCGGCAGGTTCTTGGTGGTCTCCTCCCAGAACTTGCCGGTCTTCGGCACGGACTTGGTGGGCGCCTTGGGCTTGCCGGTGAGCGCGCCCGGCAGCGGGCCGAGGGCGTGGCCGGTGACCTCGATCCGCAGGGTGTCGCTGAACACGGTCACCGTGATCAGCAGGGTGACCACCAGCTGGCCGTCCCAGAGCACGAACTGCACGCCCAGGTAGTGCCGCGGGCTGCGGCCGAACTGCTGCCGGTTGGCGATGTCGGTCACCGCCGAGGCGCGCATCCGGGAGCCGTCCATCTCCGCCCCGGACGGGCGGCCGACCTCGTCGGCACCCTCGCCGATGGTCTGCACCACCCAGTTCTCCACCCGGACCGAGGGGATGCCGCCGGTGGCGACGCCGCTGCGGCTCATCCGGTTGAGCCGTTCCTCGATCTTCCGGATCACGTCCCAGGGGTGGAACGGGCGGTACTCCTGCAGGCCCGCGCGCGGGTCCAGCTGCTCGGCCATCTGCCAGGAGCCCCAGCGCGGCCCGAGCCCGAGGATGCCCTTGCGGCCGGCGTAGTGCAGGTAGTTGGTCTCCTGCTCGGCGACCAGCGCGGTGAGGTTCTTCCGCAGCTCCTCGGCCTTGGTGTCCTCGGGGCCGATCGGCACCGCGCCGGGCACCATCGGTCCGGCCGCGCCGCCGTCGATCAGCGCCTCCCAGCGGCTCCGCAGCTGGGCCGAGGTGCGCACGCAGATCCGCTGCGCGACGAACCAGCCGATCAGCGGCATCACCATGACGATCCGCAGGTAGATGCCGCCGAAGCCGTTGAGGAAGGGGTGCCAGGCGAGCAGCCCGCCGATCAGCACGGCCACGACCAGCGCGGCGCTGCCGACCCAGGACTGCTTGCCGGTGTCGCTGCGGCGGCGGAACTCGAAGGCGGCCAGCCAGACCAGGGTGCCGGGCAGGAACAGCAGGCCGAAGACCAGCGACACGACGGTCAGCTGCTTGTCCCGCTGGTGCCGCAGCTCCTCGGCCTCCAGGCAGTGCTCGACCACGATCCGCGGGTCGATGCCGAAGGAGCGGACCAGCGGCTTGCGTCCGGCGCCGAGGGTGCGGGCGAGCACCGCCTGGCAGAACGCCTCGCCGAAGTCGGGGGCGAACAGCCGGTAGCGTCCCGGCTTGTGGGCGGTTGCCTCGTTCAGGCCGACCAGCGGGTCCATGGAGCCGTCGCGGTACGCGCCGGAGGAGAGCGCGGCGGTCACCGCCGTCTGCGGACTTCCGTCCGTGCGCGGGATCTGCGCGCCCGGACTGAAGTCGAAGGTCATCGTCACCGCAGGTCCTCCCGATGGCTGCGTTCTGCCAAACCGCCCCGCCGCGATGACGATCCGCTGAAACGATGTCATGAAGCCGGAGTGGCCAGCGTATCGTCGCCGATCAGCCCGCGTCAGGGCATTGCCGGTCGTTCCTCGCGAGTGGGCTCTGAGATGATCGGAACATGGCCGAGACCAGTGCTCCGAACCCCGTCCTGCTCTACGACGGCGACTGTGCCTTCTGCAGTTCGTCGGTGCGCTTCGCTGAGCGTCGCTTCGATGCTGCCCGCTGGGAGGCCGTGCCATTCCAGTTCGCCGACCTGGAAGCGCTGGCCGCGTTCACCGGAGGCCGGGTCAGCGAGCGGCGGGCGGAGCACGAGGTGCTGTGGATCACCCCGGACGGGCGGGTGGAGGGCGGTGCGCAGGCGGCGGCGCGGCTGCTGCTGCGGACCCGCCGCCCGCTGTGGAGCGCGCTCGGCGGCCTGCTGACGCTGCCGCCGGTGCGGCAGCTGGCGGCGGGGGTGTACCGGCTGGTCGCGGCTGACCGGCAGCGGATGCCGGGGGGCACGCCCGCCTGCGCGCTGCCCCCGGCGGCCCGCCGGGAGCAGCGGAGCGACGTCAGCTGACAGCGGCGTCAGCTGACAGCGGCGTCAGCCGAGACGCGGGCGGCGACCGCCTCCGGCATCGGCTCGTGCCGGGCGTAGCGGCGGGTGAAGGTGCCGGTGCCGTGCGACAGCGAGCGCAGGTCGACCGCGTAGCGGACGATCTCCCACTCCGGCACCTCGGCCCGGACCACGGTCCGGCCGGTCTCGGCGACCGGTTCGGTGCCGAGCACCCGGCCGCGCCTGCCGGACAGGTCGCCGAGCACGCCGCCGACGTACTCGTCCGGTACCAGCACCGAGACCAGGGCGACCGGTTCCAGCAGCCGGACGGCGGTGGCCGCGGCGGCCTCGCGCAGCGCCAGCCCGGCGGCGGTCTGGAAGGCCGCGTCGGAGGAGTCCACCGAGTGGGCCTTGCCGTCGACCAGGCTGACCCGGACGTCGACCAGCGGGAACCCGGCGGCGACGCCCCGGGCCAGCTGCGCCCGGACGCCCTTCTCCACCGAGGGGACGAACTGCCGGGGGACGGCGCCGCCGACGATCCGGTCGACGAACTCGAAGCCGCTCCCGGCGGGCAGCGGCTCGACGTCGAGCTCGCAGATCGCGAACTGCCCGTGCCCGCCGGACTGTTTGACGTGGCGGCCGCGGCCGTGTCCGGCCGCGGCGAAGGTCTCCCGCAGCGGCACGGTGTAGGGCACCGGTTCGACGGTGACGCCGTAGCGGCTGCGGAGCCGGTCCAGCAGGACGTCGGCGTGGGCCTCGCCGAGGCACCACAGGACGAGTTGCCGGGTGTCCGGGTTCTGTTCCAGCCGCAGCGTGGGGTCCTCGGCGACCAGTCGGGCCAGGCCCTGGGAGAGCTTGTCCTCGTCGGCCTTGCTGTGGGCGGTGATGGCGATCGGGAGCAGCGGGTCGGGGAGTTCCCAGGGGGCGACCAGCAGCGGGTCGTCCGGGGCGGACAGGGTGTCGCCGGTCTCGGCGCGGGTGAGCCGGGCGACGCTGACGATGTCCCCGGCGATGCCCTGGGCGGCGGGGCGCAGCGTGCGGCCGAGCGGGCTGCCGACGGCGCCGACGCGCTCGTCGAGGTCGTGGTCCTGGTGGCCGCGGTCCTGTTGGCCGTGGCCGGAGACGTGGACCGGGAGGTCCGGGCGCAGGGTGCCGGAGAAGACCCGGACCAGGCTGATCCGGCCGACGTACGGGTCGCTGCTGGTCTTGACGACCTCGGCGGCGAGGGGGCCCTCCGGGTCGCAGGCGAGGGCGGGCCGGGGGCTGCCGTCGGGGGCGGTGACGGCTGGTGCGGGGCGGTCGGTGGGGGCCGGGAAGGCGTGGGCGACCAGGTCGAGCAGTTCGCGGGCGCCGAGCGGGTCGCGGTGGTGGTCGGTGGCGGCGGCGGTGGCCAGCACCGGGTGGAAGGCGGACCGGGCGATGGCCCGGGCCAGGCCCTGGAGCAGGGTCCTCGGGTCCGGGGTCGCGCCGGAGAGGTAGCGGTCGAGCAGGGTCTCGTCCTCGCTCTCGGCGGCGATCGCGCCGACCAGGCGGTCCCGGGCGGCTTCGGCGTCCGGGCCGGTGGCGTCCGGGCCGGTGGCGTCCGGGGTGGGGTCGGCGTCGAGCAGGTCGCGCAGGGTGCCGTCGGGCCGCGGCAGGTGCAGCGGCAGGACGCGGTCGGGGTCGCCGCCGCCGAAGGCCTCGCGGCACCGTTCGACGGTGGCCGCGAACCGGGCCTGGGGGGCGTCGAGCCGGGTGACCACGAGCGCCCGGGGGAGGGACAGCGCGGCGCACTCCTGCCACAGGTCGCGGGTGGGGCCGTCGATGGTCTCCTCGGTGGCGGAGACCACGAACAGGGCGGCGTCGGCGGCGCGCAGTCCGGCCCGCAGCTCGCCGACGTAGTCGGCGTAGCCGGGGGTGTCCAGCAGGTTGATCCTGGTCCCGGCGTGGTCGAGCGGGAGCAGCGCGAGCTGTATCGAGCGCTGCTGGCGGTGCTCGATCTCGTCGTGGTCGCTGACGGTGCTGCCGTCGTGGACCCGCCCGGCCCGGTTGACCGCGCCCGCGGCCAGCGCCAGGGACTCGGCGAGGCTGGTCTTGCCCGCCCCGCTGTGGCCGACCAGGACCACGTTGCGGATCTGTTCGGGCCGGACCGGCGGTCCGGCCGCCGGATCCCTGCCGTTGCTGTGGGTCCGTCCTGTCGACTTGTCGCTCATGGCTCTCTCCTCCCGTGAGCACGCGCAACTGACGCCACGGGGACCGCGCAGCGTGGGCACCGGGCCACCCGCGGTGATGGTGAGCCTGGCACCGTGCCGCTCGCAGGTCCATAACCGCGGCACCGGCGGCGGCCCCGGGGCCCTGCGGGCGTGCCCGCGCCGGAGCGGCCCCCGGAGCACCGATACGATTGCGGAGCGCCCTTCGGCGCAGAGTCCCGGCCGACGCCAGGCCGTAAGCGGAGCCAGATTCGGAGCGGTCGGCAGATCCATGCTCAACAAATACGCGCGGGCCTTCTTCACACGGGTCCTCACCCCGTTCGCATCGATGCTGCTGCGTGCCGGGATCAGCCCGGACGTGGTCACCCTGGTCGGTACGGCGGGTGTGGTCGCCGGGGCACTGGTGTTCTTCCCCCAGGGTAGTTTCTTCTGGGGCACCATCGTCATCACCGCCTTCGTCTTCTCGGACCTGGTGGACGGCAACATGGCCCGTCAGGCCGGTACCTCCAGCGTCTGGGGGGCGTTCCTGGACTCGACCCTGGACCGGGTCGCCGATTCGGCGGTGTTCGGCGGGATCGCCATGTGGTACGCCGGGCGGGGTGACAACGACCTGCTGTGCGCGGTGGCGTTGTTCTGCCTGGCCTGCGGGCAGGTGGTCTCGTACACCAAGGCCCGGGCCGAGAGCCTGGGGCTGAAGTGCGAGGTCTCCGGACTGGTGGAGCGGGCGGAGCGGCTGGTGGTGACGCTGGTGGCGGCGGGCCTGGCCGGGCTGCACGGCTTCGGCGTGCCGTACATCGAGTGGCTGCTGCCGATCGCGCTGTGGCTGATCGCGGCGGGCAGCCTGGTCACGGTGATGCAGCGGATCCTGACGGTGCGCCGCGAGGCGGCGCAAGCGGCGGCGGGGGGAGCGGGCGCGTGAGGGAACAGCTCGGTGACACGGCCTACGCGGCCGGGTGGGCGCTGGTGAAGCGGCTGCCGGAGCCGGTGGCGGTGCGGTTGTTCGACGGCATCGCGGACTTCGTCTGGCGGCGGCGCGGCAAGAGCGTGCTGCGGCTGGAGGCGAACCTGCGGCGGGTGCGCCCGGACGCCTCCCCGGCCGAGCTCGCCGAGCTGACCCGGGCCGGGATGCGCGGCTACATGCGCTACTGGTGCGAGTCGTTCCGGATGTCGACCTGGGGCCGGGAGCGGATCGCCGCCTCCTTCGCGCCGGAGCACGTGGACCGGCTGGACGAGGCGCTGGCGGCCGGGCGCGGGGTGGTCCTGGCGCTGCCGCACATGGGCAACTGGGACCTGGCCGGGGCCTGGGTGGTGGTCACCCGGGTGCCGTTCACCACGGTCGCCGAGCGGCTGAAGCCGGAGAAGCTGTTCGACCGCTTCGTGGCCTACCGCGAGGGCCTGGGCATGGAGGTGCTGCCGCTGACCGGCGGCGCCGGGACGCTGGGCACGCTGGCCAAGCGGCTGCGCGCGGGCGGCCTGGTCTGCCTGGTCGGCGACCGGGACCTGTCGGCCTCCGGCGTGCCGGTGGACTTCCTCGGCGAGCCGGCCCGGATGCCCGCGGGACCGGCGGCGCTGGCGGTGCAGACCGGCGCGGCGCTGCTGCCGGTGACCCTCTGGTACGACGGCACACCGGTGATGAAGGGGAGGGTGCACGAGCCCGTCCCGCAGCCGGAGGACGGCGACAAGCGGGCGAAGGTGGCGGCGATGACCCAGGCCATGGCCACGGTCTGGGGCGAGGGCGTGCGCGAGCACCCGCAGGACTGGCACATGCTCCAGCGCTTCTGGCTGGCGGACCTGGAGCCGCGTCCCGGTTCGGCCGCCGCCGGAGCCCCGGCGGCGCCGGAAGCCGAGCCCGGGACGGAGGCGGCCCGGTGAGGATCGGCATCGTCTGCCCGTACGCCTGGGACGTCCCCGGCGGGGTGCAGTTCCACGTCCGCGACCTGGCCGAGCACCTGATCCGGCTGGGGCACGAGGTCTCGGTGCTGGCCCCGGCCGAGGACGACACCCCGGTGCCGCCGTACGTGGTCCCCGCGGGCCGGGCGGTACCGGTGCCCTACAACGGCTCGGTGGCCCGGCTGAACTTCGGCTTCCTGTCGGCCTCCCGGGTGCGGCGCTGGCTGCGCGAGGGCGGCTTCGAGGTGCTGCACATCCACGAGCCGGTCACCCCGAGCCTGTCGCTGCTGGCCTGCTGGGCGGCGACCGGACCGATCGTGGCGACCTTCCACACCTCCAACCCCCGCTCCCGGGCGATGATCGCGGCCGAGCCGCTGATGCAGCCCGCGCTGGAGAAGATCAGCGCCCGGATCGCGGTCAGCGAGTACGCCCGGCGCACCCTGGTCGAGCACTTCGGCGGCGACGCGGTGGTCATCCCGAACGGCGTGGACGTCGGCTTCTTCGCCGACGCCGAACCGCGCCCGGAGTGGAGCGGCGACACCATCGGCTTCGTCGGCCGGATCAACGAGCCGCGCAAGGGCCTGCCGACGCTGCTGGAGGCGATGCCGCGGATCATCGCCGGGCGTCCCGGGGTGCGGCTGCTGGTGGCCGGGCGGGGCGACGAGGAGGAGGCGGTCAAGGGCGCGCCCAAGGAGGTCCGCGACCGGATCGAGTTCCTGGGCATGGTCAGCGACGAGCAGAAGGCGTCGCTGCTGCGCAGCGTGGACGTCTACGTCGCGCCCAACACCGGCGGCGAGAGCTTCGGCATCATCCTGGTCGAGGCGATGTCGGCGGGGGCGCCGGTACTGGCCACCGACCTCGACGCGTTCCGGCAGGTGCTGGACGGCGGCGCGGCGGGGGAGCTGTTCCCGGTCGGTGACGCGGCGGCGCTGGCCGAGGCGGCGCTGGGGCTGCTCGGCGACCCGGACCGGCGGGCCGCGCTGCGCGAGGCGGAGACCCGGCACGTGCGGCGCTTCGACTGGGAGACGGTGGGCGCGGACGTGCTGTCGGTGTACGAGACGGTGGCGGCCGGCGCGGCGGCGGTGGCCGAGGACGACCGCGGCGGCTGGCGCAACCGACTGGGCCTGGCCCGGGACTGAACCGGGCCGTGCCGGGACGGGGCGGCCCCGAAGTTCGCTAGGGTGACCGTCCGTGAGCATCTGGATCTGGGTCGCGGTCGCGGTCGTCCTCGTCGTCTGGTACCTCAGCTGGACCGCCGGGCGGCTGGACCGGCTGCACGCGCGGATCGACGCCGCCCGCGCCGCACTGGACGCGCAGCTGCTGCGCCGGTCCGCGGCGGCGCAGGAGCTGGCGACCTCGACACTGCTCGACCCGGCCGCCTCGATCCTGCTGTACCAGGCGTCGCACGCGGCGCGGACGGTCGAGGAGGACCGGCGCGAGGTCGCCGAGAGCGACCTGAGCCAGGCGCTGCGGGCGGTCTTCGCCGAGCCGGAGCAGGCGACCGAGCTGGCCACGCTGCCGGGCGGCGAGGAGGCGGTGCTCGACCTGCGCGCGGCCACCCGGCGGGTGCCGATGGCGCGGCGCTTCCACAACGACTCGGTGCGCGCGGCGCGGGCGGTGCGGCGGCACCGGATCGTCCGGATCTGCCGCCTGGCCGGGCACGCGCCCTTCCCGCAGGCCTTCGAGATGGACGACGAGCCGCCCGCGGCGCTGTGATCGGCCGCGGGGTGAGACCTGCCACTCCGTAGTGTCAGGGTCCCCCACCGGCAGCTGGACTTCCTGGAGCATCGGTTAGGGTCGAAGACGGGCCTACCATTGGCTTGTCGTACCACTGCACTGTCCGTGTCTTCAGTGAGGTCATTCGTGTCCACCAACACCCCTGCGCCCGTCGACCAGCCCGCCGTCGGCACCGCCCGCGTGAAGCGAGGCATGGCCGAGCAGCTCAAGGGCGGCGTGATCATGGACGTCGTCAACGCCGAGCAGGCGAAGATCGCCGAGGACGCCGGTGCCGTGGCTGTCATGGCCCTGGAGCGCGTCCCCGCCGACATCCGCAAGGACGGCGGCGTGGCCCGTATGTCCGACCCGGACATGATCGACGGCATCATCAACGCGGTCTCGATCCCGGTCATGGCCAAGTCCCGGATCGGCCACATCGTCGAGGCGCAGGTCCTGCAGTCGCTCGGCGTCGACTACATCGACGAGTCCGAGGTGCTGACCCCGGCCGACGAGGTCAACCACAGCGACAAGTGGGCGTTCACCACCCCCTTCGTCTGCGGCGCCACCAACCTGGGCGAGGCCCTGCGCCGGATCGCCGAGGGCGCGGCGATGATCCGCTCCAAGGGCGAGGCCGGTACCGGCAACGTGGTCGAGGCCGTCCGCCACATGCGCCAGATCCGCGCCGACATCGGCCGGCTGCGCGCCCTGGACAACAACGAGCTCTACGCCGCCGCGAAGGAGCTCCGCGCCCCGTACGAGCTGGTCAAGGAGGTCGCCGAGCTCGGCAAGCTGCCGGTGGTGCTGTTCTCCGCCGGTGGTGTGGCCACCCCCGCCGACGCCGCGCTGATGATGCAGCTCGGCGCCGAGGGCGTGTTCGTCGGCTCCGGCATCTTCAAGTCCGGCGACCCGGCCAAGCGCGCCGAGGCCATCGTCAAGGCCACCACCTTCTTCGACGACCCGAAGGTCATCGCGGACGTCTCCCGCGGCCTGGGCGAGGCCATGGTCGGCATCAACTGCGACACCCTGCCCGAGTCCGAGCGCTACGCCAACCGCGGCTGGTAGTCCGCGCCCAGCGTCACCAGGTGGGGAGCAGGGGCAGGTCCCCGGCTCCCCACCTCCCGTATCCCCGCCGAGTCCCCAGCCCGGCCCAGCAGCGAAGAGGTCAACTCCGGTGTCCATCAGCAATCCCGTCGTCGGTGTCCTCGCCCTCCAGGGCGATGTGCGCGAGCACGCGTTCGCGCTGGTCGAGGCCGACGCGCTGGCCCGCCCGGTACGCCGGCCCGAGGAGCTGGCGGAGGTCGACGCGCTGGTCATCCCGGGCGGCGAGTCCACCACCATGTCCAAGCTGGCGCTGATCTTCGGGATGATGGAGCCGCTGCGGGCCCGGGTCGCCGAGGGGATGCCGGTCTACGGCTCCTGCGCGGGCATGATCATGCTGGCCGACAAGATCCTGGAGGGCCGCGACGACCAGCAGACCGTCGGCGGCATAGACATGACGGTGCGCCGCAACGCCTTCGGCCGCCAGAACGACTCCTTCGAGCAGCCGGTGGACTTCCGCGGCCTGTCCGGCGGCCCGGTGCACGGGGTCTTCATCCGCGCGCCGTGGGTGGAGTCCGTGGGCGAGGGCGTCGAGGTGCTGGCGGACCTGGACGCGGCCACCGGCGGCGGCCGGATCGTGGCGGTCCGTCAGGGGAACCTGCTGGCCACCTCGTTCCACCCGGAGCTGAGCGGCGACCACCGGGTGCACTCCTACTTCGTCGACATGGTGCGCGCGGCCGGTCGCCCCCAGGCCTGAGCACCGTGCGTCCGGCGCACCGGTAGGATCTCCCTGTTCCATTTTCGTTGGTATTGCGTGAAGGAGTCATTCGATGTCCGGCCACTCCAAATGGGCTACCACCAAGCACAAGAAGGCCGCCATCGACGCGAAGCGCGGCAAGCTCTTCGCAAAGATGATCAAGAACATCGAGGTGGCGGCACGTACCGGCGGCGGCGACCCGGGCGGCAACCCGACGCTCTTCGACGCCATCCAGAAGGCCAAGAAGAACTCGGTGCCGATCGACAACATCAACCGCGCCGTCAAGCGCGGTTCCGGCGCCGAGGCCGGTGGCGCCGACTACACCACGATCATGTACGAGGGCTACGGCCCCAACGGCGTGGCCGTGCTGATCGAGTGCCTGACCGACAACCGCAACCGCGCGGCCTCCGACGTGCGCGTCGCGATGACCCGCAACGGCGGCTCGATGGCCGACCCGGGCTCGGTCTCCTACATGTTCAGCCGCAAGGGCGTCATCGTCGTCGCCAAGGGTGACCAGCTCGACGAGGACACCGTCCTGGACGCCGTGCTCGACGCCGGCGCCGAGGAGGTCAACGACCTGGGCGAGAACTTCGAGGTGATCAGCGAGGCGACCGACCTGGTCGCGGTGCGCACCGCGCTGCAGGCCGCCGACATCGACTACGACTCGGCCGAGGCCAGCTTCGTGCCCAGCGTGCAGGTCGAGCTGGACGCCGACGGCGCCCGCAAGATCTTCAAGCTGATCGACGCCCTGGAGGACAGCGACGACGTGCAGAACGTCTTCGCCAACTTCGACCTGTCGCCCGCCGTCGTGGCCGAGCTCGACGAGGACGAGTAGGCCGGTGCCCGTTCTCCCGCCCGGTGGCCCGGTGGCCACCGGGCGGCGGCATGTCCGGGGCCGCGTTGTCAGTGGCGACCGGTAGCCTCACCGCAGCGGCAGAGAACCCGAGGGGAGGCGAACGAGCATGCGGGTACTGGGCGTGGACCCGGGTCTGACCAGGTGCGGCGTCGGGGTGGTCGACGGCGTGCCGGGCCGCCCGCTGACCATGGTCGCCTGCGGTGTGGTGCGCACCCCGGCGGAGGAGGACGTCCCGCTGCGGCTGCTCCGGATCGAACAGGGCCTGGAGCTCTGGTTCGACCAGCACCAGCCCGAACTCGTGGCGGTGGAGCGGGTGTTCGCGCAGCACAACGTGCGCACGGTGATGGGCACCGCGCAGGCCAGCGCGGTCGCCATGCTCTGCGCCACCCGGCGCGGGATCCCGGTCACGCTGCACACCCCGAGCGAGGTCAAGGCGGCCGTCACCGGCAGCGGCCGGGCCGACAAGGACCAGGTCGGGGCGATGGTCACCCGGCTGCTGCGGCTCGACGCCCCGCCGAAACCGGCCGACGCCGCCGACGCCCTGGCCCTGGCCATCTGCCACATCTGGCGCGGCTCGGCCAGCGGCCGGATAGCCGCCGCGGTCGCCGCCAGCCGAGCCGCCGCGCCCGCCGCGCCCGCCAGCCGTACCCCGGGCAGCCGGGGAGCCCGTCCGAAGGAGTACCGAAGGTGATCGCTTTCGTCAGCGGCCCGGTGGCCGCCGTCAGCCCCGGCTCGGCCGTGGTCGAGGTCGGCGGGGTCGGCATGCTGGTCCACTGCGCCCCGGCCACCCTGGCCGCGCTGCGGGTCGGCGAACCCGCCCGGCTGGCCACCTCGTTGGTCGTCCGCGAGGACTCGCTCACCCTCTACGGCTTCGCCGACGACGACGAGCGGCAGACCTTCGAGCTGCTGCAGACCGCCAGCGGCATCGGCCCCAAGGTCGCCCAGGCGATGCTGGCCGTGCACAGCCCGGAGACGCTGCGGATCGCCGTCGCCCGGGGTGACGCCAAGACCCTCACCGCCGTCCCCGGGATCGGCCCCAAGGGCGCGCAGAAGCTGCTGATCGAGCTCAAGGACCGGCTCGGCGCCCCCACCGGCGCCCTCCCGGCGCAGCAGCACGCCGTCGCCGCCCGCCCGGCGCCCTGGTCCGAGCAGCTGCACGCGGCCCTGGTCGGCCTCGGCTTCGCCCCGCGCGAGGCGGACGAGGCGGTGACCGCGGTCACTCCGGAGGCCGAGGCCCAGGCCAGACCCGACGTCTCCGCGCTGCTGCGGAGCGCCCTGCGGACCCGCAACCGCTCCCGCTGACCGCCCCGACCCCGCCGGTCACCCCGCCGGTCACCCCGCCGTCGTCCCGTCCGCCACCGCCTGACCGAGGAAGCCCGTGAGCCTGTACGACGACCCCCAAGCCCCCGGCGACCGGCTGGTCACCTCCGCCGCCGACGGCGAGGACCGGGCAGTCGAGGCCGCGCTGCGCCCCAGGGACCTGGACGAGTTCATCGGCCAGGAGCGCGTCCGCGAACAGCT
This sequence comes from Streptacidiphilus sp. P02-A3a, assembly GCF_014084105.1. Lineage (GTDB taxonomy): Bacteria > Actinomycetota > Actinomycetes > Streptomycetales > Streptomycetaceae > Streptacidiphilus. The sequence goes on from NZ_CP048289.1 coordinate 3,089,488, forward strand.
GTCGCTGGTCCTCCAGGCCGCCCGGCACCGCGCCGCCACCCCCGACCACGTGCTGCTCAGCGGCCCGCCCGGGCTCGGCAAGACCACCCTGTCGATGATCATCGCGGCGGAGATGAACGCCCCGATCCGGATCACCTCGGGACCGGCGATCCAGCACGCCGGGGACCTCGCGGCGATCCTGTCCTCGCTCACCGAGGGGGAGGTGCTGTTCCTCGACGAGATCCACCGGATGTCCCGGCCCGCCGAGGAGATGCTGTACATGGCGATGGAGGACTTCCGGGTCGACGTGATCGTCGGCAAGGGTCCCGGCGCCACCGCCATCCCGCTGGAGCTGCCGCCGTTCACCCTGGTCGGCGCGACCACCCGGGCCGGGCTGCTGCCGCCGCCGCTGCGCGACCGCTTCGGCTTCACCGGGCACATGGAGTTCTACGCCCCGGCCGAACTCGAACGTGTGATACACCGCTCGGCCCGGCTGCTGGACGTCCGGATCGACCCGGCCGGGGCGGCCGAGATCGCCGGGCGGTCCCGGGGCACGCCCCGCATCGCCAACCGGCTGCTGCGTCGAGTCCGGGACTTCGCGCAGGTCAGGCATGATGGAGTGGTAACGAAGGAGATCGCCGAGGCGGCGCTGGCAGTGTACGAGGTGGACGCGCGCGGTTTGGACCGGCTGGACCGGGCCGTACTGCACGCGCTGCTCAAGCTCTTCGGCGGCGGCCCGGTCGGTCTGTCCACGCTGGCCGTCGCGGTCGGCGAGGAGAGCGAGACGGTGGAGGAGGTCGCCGAGCCGTTCCTGGTCCGTGAGGGCCTGCTGGCGCGCACCCCCCGCGGCCGGATCGCGACCGCCGCGGCCTGGCAGCACCTGGGCCTCACCCCGCCGCGCACCGGTATCCACGCTCAGCAGGAGCCCCTTCCGGAAGCCTGAGCGCCGGGTGAGGAAACGATGAGTACACACCGTCCTTGGCCGGAGACTCGCTTTCGCTGGAACTGGGATGCAATGCTTGACGTTGTTCCACCAAGGCGTGTGACCTAGACTCCGCCCGCCGCCCTCCCCCGGGGCGGTCCGCCCCCGAAATGACCGGCCGTGCCCCCCGACGGCCTCGCAAAGGATTCGTCAGTCGTGAGTATCGTCTCTCTCCTCCCGATCATTCTGATCGGCGGCATGCTGTTCTTGATGATGCGCTCCTCCAAGAACAAGCAGCAGCAGGCGCAGCAGATGCGCAACAAGATGGAGCCGGGTGTCGGCATCCGCACCATCGGTGGCATGTACGCGCTGGTGAAGGAGGTGCGCGACGACGCGGTCGAGCTTGAGGTGGCGCCCGGCGTCTACGCCATCTACGCCAAGAACGCCATCGCCCAGGTGATGGACGGCGTCGAGTACAACCGCATCGTGCACGGCGACGACGAGGACGCCGAGGAGTTCGAGGACGAAGCGGCGGTCGAGGGTGCGGACCAGACCGACGCCGAGTCCCCGGTACTGCTCGACAAGGCGGACAAGGAGGACGCACCGGTCGTCGCGGCCGATGCTTCCACGCACGTGGAGAGCGACGCCGGAGACAAGGCCGCCTCCAGCAAGTAGCCTGCCCCCTACGGCAGACGCCGGAGGCAGTGACTCCGGAGGGCCCCCACAGGATCGCTGCGTCGTTGCCGCGCCACACCCTGTCCACCGATCCCCGGTGGTGGTGGCGCGTGCCAACCCACGGCATGGACAGAGAGAATCGAGAAGGTGGCATCACCCAAATCCCGTCCGCGTGACGGATACCCGGGGCGTGCGCTGAGTCTGATCCTGGTGATCGCGGTGGCGCTGGTCGCCATCATGTTCGGCACCGGGTACAAGACGCCGCACCTCGGCATCGACCTCGCCGGCGGCACCAGTGTCACGCTCACCGCGTCGGCGCCGCACGGCAAGCCGGCCTCGGCGGTCAACTCGACCAGCATGAACCAGGCTGTCGCGATTCTCGACAAGCGGGTCAACGGCCTGGGCGTGTCCGATGCCGCCGTGCAGACGCAGGGCAGCAATACCATCGTCGTCACCATGCCCAAGGGCGTCAGCTCGAACCAGGCGCTGGAGGCGATCGGCCAGACCGCGCTGCTCTACTTCCGCCCGGTCCTGGCCGAGGCCGTTTCCGGTGCCCCCGCTGTCACCACCAGCCCCTCGCCGTCCACCTCGGGCAGCACCGCCCCGTCCGCGAAGCCGCAGGTCTCCGCGTCGACCGCGGCCTCCGTCTCGGCCAACCCGTCCGCCACGGCCAAGACCCAGGGTGACGCGGTCTCCCAGGCGCTGACCGCCGGTGCCACCGCCTCCGGCACGCCGAAGTCGACGGCCTCCGCCAAGGCGAGCAGCACCGCCAAGGCCGCCGCCGGCGCCACGCCGTCCGCGTCCGCCAGCGCCGCCCCCGCCACCTCCTCGGTCGAGGGCACCGTCCCCGCGGCGCTGACCGCCGCCTTCAGCAGCCTCGACTGCTCCAAGGCCGACCAGCGGGTCGACCACCAGCAGAACGAGACCAGCGACGCGGTCGCCTGCGCCCAGAGCGCCCAGGGCGGTGTCTGGGTCAAGTACGCGCTCGGCCCGGTGGCCGTCGAGGGCAAGGACATCTCCAACGCCCAGGCGGTCATCAGCACCACCACCGGCCAGTGGGAGGTCAACCTCAACTTCAACTCCAAGGGCACCACGGAGTTCGCGAAGACCACCGCCACACTGGCGTCCGCGACCAGCCCGGCGAACCAGTTCGCCATCGTGCTGGACGGCCAGGTGCAGTCCGCGCCCGAGGTCAGCCAGGCGATCACCGGCGGCCAGGCGACGATCAACGGCGGCACCCCGCCGTTCACCTCGCAGCAGGCCAACGACCTGTCCAACGTGCTCAGCTACGGCGCGCTGCCGCTGACCTTCACCACCGCGGACGTCGTCACCGTCTCCCCGCAGCTCGGCAGCAACCAGCTGCAGGCCGGCCTGGTCTCCGGGGCCATCGGCCTCGCCCTGGTCATCCTGTACTCGCTGATCTACTACCGGGGCCTCGGCCTGGTCGCCATCGCCGGTCTGGCCATGTCCTCGGTGCTGACCTACTCGATCATGAGCCTGCTCGGCGGGACCATCCACTTCGCGCTGAACCTGCCCGCGGTCTGCGGCGCGATCGTGGCCATCGGTATCACCGCGGACTCCTTCGTCGTCTACTTCGAACGGATCCGGGACGAGGTCCGCAAGGGCTCCTCGCTGCGCCCGGCCGTGCAGCGGGCCTGGCCCCGCGCCCGGCGCACCATCCTGGTGTCGGACTTCGTGTCCTTCCTCGCCGCCGCGGTGCTGTACTTCTTCACCGTCGGCACGGTCCAGGGCTTCGCGTTCACCCTGGGGCTGACCACTCTGCTCGACGTCGTGGTGATCTTCCTGTTCACCAAGCCGCTGATCACGCTGCTGGCCCGCCGCAAGTTCTTCGCGGAGGGGCACCCGATGTCCGGACTCGACCCCAAGCGGCTCGGCGTCCGCCCGCCCATCCGTGGCGGTCGCCGCCGCCTCGCCGACCCAAAGGAGGCCTGACCAGATGTCACGCTTCGGCAACCTTGGTCACCGCCTCTACGTCGGCGACGTCAGCTTCGACTTCGTCGGTCGTCGCAAGCTCTGGCTGATCCTCTCCGGGGTCATCCTGCTGCTCGCCGTCGTCGGCCTGTCGGTGCGCGGCCTGAACCTCGGCATCGAGTTCAAGGGCGGTGAGATCTACACCATCTCGAAGCCCGGGGTCACCGTCAGCCAGGCCCAGGACGCGGCGAACAAGCTCACCAACAGCGCCAACACCGTCGTGCAGTCGCAGACCAGCGGCAGCAACGGCAAAGAGATCACCGTCCAGATCAACGCCAGCGCGAACGTGGGCATCGTCCAGGCCCGCAACGAGCTGAGCTCGCAGCTGGGGCTCAACCCGCAGGACATCAACACCCAGGCGATCGGCGCCAGTTGGGGCAAGGAGATCAGCCAGAAGGCGCTTGAGGGCCTGATCGTCTTCCTGGTCCTGGTGACGTTCTACCTCGCCGTCGCCTTCGAGTGGCGGCTCGCGGTGGGCGCGCTGACCGCGCTGATGCACGACCTGGTGATCACCATCGGCATCTACGCGCTGCTGGGCTTCACGGTCAGCTCGGGCACCGTGATCGGCTTCCTGACCATCCTCGGTTACTCGCTGTACGACACCGTGGTCGTCTTCGACGGCCTCAAGGACGCCACCGCGAAGCTGCAGAGCCAGAGCCGGGAGACCTACAGCGAGGCCGCCAACCGCTCGCTGAACGGCACCCTGGTCCGCTCGGTCAACACCACCGTGCTGGCGCTGCTCCCGGTCGCCGGGCTGCTGTTCATCGGCGGCGCGATGCTGGGCGCGGGCACCCTGAACGACATCTCGCTGGCGCTGTTCATCGGCCTCAGCGCCGGTGCCTACTCCTCGATCTGCGTGGCCACCCCGATGGTCGCCTGGCTGAAGGAGAAGGAGCCGGTGAACCAGCAGCTGGCCAAGCGGGTCACCGCCCGCCGCGCCTCCGAGGCGAAGGCCGTGGCCGAGGGCCGCACGCTGGAGCCGCAGGACGGCGACGACCAGTCCGCCGCCGACCAGCCCGAGGACGACGCCGACGCCGTGGGCGCGGGGACCGGCAGCAACGGCGTCCGCCGTCAGCCGGTCAACCGCAGCCGCAGCGACCGGCGCTCCACCGGCAAGCGGAACTAGGGAGCGCCACCGATGATCGAGACGGCCGACCTCGCCGGAGTCCTCGCGGCGCACATCCGGGACGTCCCGGACTACCCCAAGCCCGGGGTGGTCTTCAAGGACATCGCCCCGCTGCTCGCCGACGCCGAGGGCTTCGCCGCGCTCGTCGACCACCTCGGGGAGCGGGCCCGGGCGCTCGGGGCGACCAAGGTCGTCGGCCTTGAGGCGCGCGGCTTCATCCTGGCCGCCCCGGCGGCCTACGCGGCCGGGGCGGGCTTCGTCCCGGTCCGCAAGGAGGGCAAGCTCCCCGGGCCGTGCCACCGGCAGGCGTACGAGCTGGAGTACGGCGCGGCCGTGCTGGAGGTGCAGACCGACGCCTTCACCCCGGGCGAGCGGGTCCTGGTGGTCGACGACGTGCTGGCCACCGGCGGCACCGTCGAGGCCGCGCTGGAGCTGGTCCACCGCGCCGGAGCGGAGGTGGCCGGGGTGGTGGTACTGATGGAGCTCGGCTTCCTCGGCGGCCGCGCCCGGCTCGCCGAGCGCCTCGGCCAGGCCCCACTGGAGACCGTGGTCACCGTCTGACCGTGCCGAACCGGCCCTGTGCCGCACCGCCTCGGGCGGGTCACCGGAACCCCCGGTGACCCGCCCGAGGCGTCCGGGCGAACGGCTGTCCCCGCAGCTCGGTACCATGGAGAGCCCGCGACTCGCGCCGAAGGAGTGCACTTGCCCGAAGAGGTCGTGCCCACCACTGCCCATGCGCAGGACGGCGCCCCCGCCGCTGACCAGGCGAAGGGCCCGCGCTCCGGCACGCCCACCGCGCCGTCAACCGCCCCCGTGCCCTCGGCCACGGCCGCCGCGCACGCCCCGGTGGTACGCGGCACCGGTACCACCGGCGCGCACGCCGTCGCCGCCCGCCCCGGCGCGGCCTCGCCCAGCCGGGTCCGGGCCCGGCTGGCCCGCCTCGGCGGCCAGCGCAGCAGCACCTTCAACCCGGTCCTGGAGCCGCTGTTCCGGATCGTCCGCAGCAACGACCCCAAGGCCGACCTGCCCACCCTGGAGCGCGCCTACCAGATCGCGGAGCGCTGGCACCGGGGCCAGAAGCGCAAGAGCGGCGACCCGTACATCACCCATCCGCTGGCGGTCGCCACCATCCTCGCCGAGCTCGGCATGGACTCGCCGACGCTGATGGCCGGGCTGCTGCACGACACCGTCGAGGACACCGAGTACGGCCTGGACACGCTGCGCCGCGACTTCGGCGACACCGTGGCGATGCTGGTCGACGGCGTCACCAAGCTGGACAAGGTCAAGTTCGGCGAGGCCGCGCAGGCGGAGACGGTCCGCAAGATGGTCGTCGCCATGGCCAAGGACCCCCGGGTCCTGGTGATCAAGCTGGCCGACCGGCTGCACAACATGCGCACCATGCGCTACCTCAAGCGCGAGAAGCAGGAGAAGAAGGCCAGGGAGACCCTGGAGATCTACGCCCCGCTGGCGCACCGGCTGGGCATGAACACCATCAAGTGGGAGCTGGAGGACCTCGCCTTCGCGATCCTCTACCCCAAGATGTACGACGAGATCGTGCGCCTGGTCGCCGAGCGCGCGCCCAAGCGCGACGAGTACCTGAGCACGGTCACCGACCAGGTCATGGGCGACCTGCGGGCGGCCCGGATCCGGGCCACGGTCACCGGACGGCCGAAGCACTACTACAGCGTCTACCAGAAGATGATCGTCCGGGGACGCGACTTCGCCGAGATCTACGACCTGGTGGGCATCCGGGTCCTGGTCGACTCGGTCCGGGACTGCTACGCGGCGCTGGGCACCATCCACGCCCGCTGGAACCCGGTGCCGGGGCGGTTCAAGGACTACATCGCCATGCCCAAGTTCAACATGTACCAGTCGCTGCACACGACGGTGATCGGGCCCGGCGGCAAGCCGGTGGAGCTCCAGATCCGCACCTTCGACATGCACCGGCGGGCCGAGTACGGCATCGCCGCGCACTGGAAGTACAAGCAGCAGGCGGTCGCGGGCGCGTCCAAGGTCCGCACCGACACGCCCACCGGCAAGGGCGCCAAGGCCGAGACCGTCAACGAGATGGCCTGGCTGCGGCAGCTGCTGGACTGGCAGAAGGAGACCGAGGACCCGAGCGAGTTCCTGGAGTCGCTGCGCTTCGACCTGTCCAACAACGAGGTCTTCGTGTTCACCCCCAAGGGTGACGTGATCGCGCTCCCGGCCGGGGCCACCCCGGTGGACTTCGCCTACGCGGTGCACACCGAGGTCGGCCACCGGACCATAGGCGCCCGGGTCAACGGCCGACTGGTACCGCTGGAGAGCACCCTGGACAACGGCGACCTGGTGGAGGTCTTCACCTCCAAGGCCGCCACCGCCGCGCCGTCCCGGGACTGGCTGGGCTTCGTCAAGTCGCCGCGCGCCCGGAACAAGATCCGCGCCTGGTTCTCCAAGGAGCGCCGCGAGGAGGCCATCGAGCAGGGCAAGGAGGCCATCACCCGGGCCATGCGCAAGCAGGGCCTGCCGCTCCAGCGGATCCTCACCGGCGACTCGCTGGTCACCCTCGCCCACGAGATGCGCTACCCGGACATCTCCTCGCTCTACGCCGCGATCGGCGAGGGCCACGTCTCCGCGCAGACCATCGTGCAGAAGCTGGTCCAGGCGCTCGGCGGCGAGGAGGGCGCGACCGAGGACATCGCCGAGACCACCACCCCGTCCACCAGCGGCGGACGCCGCGGCAACCGCCGCAACGCGGCCGACCCGGGCGTCGTGGTCAAGGGCGTCGCCGACGTCTGGGTGAAGCTCTCGCGCTGCTGTACACCGGTGCCGGGCGACCCCATCGTCGGCTTCGTCACCCGCGGCAACGGCGTCTCCGTGCACCGCGCCGACTGCGTCAACGTCGACTCGCTGGCGCAGCAGCAGGAGCGCATGGTCGAGGTCGAGTGGGCGCCCACCCAGTCCTCGGTGTTCCTGGTCGCCATCCAGGTCGAGGCGCTGGACCGGTCCCGGCTGCTCTCGGACGTCACCCGGGTGCTCTCCGACCAGCACGTCAACATCCTGTCGGCGGCGGTGCAGACCTCCCGCGACCGGGTGGCGATGAGCCGCTTCACCTTCGAGATGGGCGACCCGAAGCACCTGGGCCACGTACTGAAGGCGGTACGCGGCGTCGAGGGCGTCTACGACGTCTACCGGGTCACCAGCGCCCGCACCCGGTAACCGGCGACAGCAGGAGGGCCCCGCACCAGCCGGTGCGGGGCCCTCCTGCTGTTCGCGGCCGGGAGCTTCGCGGCCGGGAGTTCAGCCGCCGAACTCCTCCAGGCCCTTCAGGGCCTGCTCCAGCAGCTCGCGGCGGCCCGACAGCTCGGCCTCCAGCTTGGCGGCCCGGCCCGCGTCGTTCTTGGCCCGGGCGGCCTCGATCTGCTTCTCCAGCTTGTCCACGGCCGCCTGGAGCAGCCCGGTCATGCCCTGGGCGCGGGCCCGGGCCTCCGGGTTGCTGCGCTGCCACTCGGCCTCCTCGGCCTCCCGGATCGCCCGGTCCACCGTGTGCAGCCGGGCCTCCAGCTTCGGCCGGGTGTCGCGCGGCACGTGGCCGATCTCCTCCCAGCGCTCGCTGATCGTCCGGTAGGACGCCTTCACCGCCTTCAGGTCCGCGATCGGGAGCAGCGCCTCGGCCTCGACCAGCAGCGCCTCCTTCAGCGTCTGGTTCTCCCGCTCGCCCGCGTCCCGCTCGTCGAAGACCGCCGAACGGGCCTGGAAGAAGACGTCCTGCGCGCCCCGGAAGCGGGCCCACAGCTCGTCCTCGGCCTCGCGCTGGGCCCGGCCGGCCGCCTTCCAGTCCGCCATCAGCTCGCGGTAGCGGGCGGCGGTGGCGCCCCAGTCGGTCGAGCCGGACAGCGACTCGGCCTCCTTCGCCAGCTTCTCCTTGGTCAGCCTGGCCTCGTCGCGCTGCTGGTCCAGCGTCGCGAAGTGGGCCTTGCGGCGCTTGGAGAAGGTCGAGCGGGCGTGCGAGAAGCGGTGCCACAGCTCGTCGTCCGCCTTGCGGTCGAGCCGGGGCAGCGCCTTCCAGGAGTCCACCAGCGCCCGCAGCCGGTCCCCGGCCTCCCGCCACTGGGTGGACTCGGCCAGCCGCTCGGCCTCGGCCACCAGCGTGTCCTTGGCCCCCCGGGCCTCCTCCTGCGCCTTGGCGCGGGCCGCCCGGCGCTCCTCTCGGCGGCTCTCCACCTCCGCCACCAGGGCGTCGAGCCGGGTCGCCAGGGCGGCCAGGTCACCGACCGCATGCCCCTCGGTGACCTGCGCGCGCAGGTGCTCGATCGCGGTCAGGGCGTCCTTCGCGGCCAGGTCGGTCGTGCGCACCCGGCGCTCCAACAGGCCGATCTCGACGGCGATGCCGTCGTACTTCCGGGTGAAGTAGGCGAGGGCCTCATCGGGGGAACCTGCCTGCCACGAGCCGACGACGTGTTCGCCCTCGGCCGTCCGCACGTAGACGTTCCCCTCGTCGTCGACACGGCCCCACGGGTCGCTGGTCACAGCGCCTCCTCCATATGGTGGCCCTCCGCTGGGGGAGGGCCACCCTCCACAGTTCGTTGCCCGGCCTGGCTCAGACTGGCCACCGGGGTCAAGGCACCCTACAAGACGCCAACATAGGCGACTGGTACCGGTGCTGTCCGTATCCCGACGGCTAAAACTGTCCCGCGTGCCGCCCGGGACGGATCAGACCTTCGCGGCCGTCACCGTCTGCATGATCACGCTCTCCTTGGGGTGGCCGTCGCCGGTCCCGTTGGAGTTGTCCGAACCGGCCGCGGCGATCGAGTTCAGCACGCTCATACCGCCGGTGATGGTGCCGAACGGGGTGTACGACGGCGGCAGCGTGCTGTCCTTGTAGACCAGGAAGAACTGGCTGCCGTTGGTGTTCGCGCCGGAGTTCGCCATCGCCACCGTGCCCGCCGGGTAGGTCACCGTGGAGCCGCTGCCGAAGGCCTTCAGGTTCTCGTCCTTGAACGAGTAGCCGGGGCCGCCGGAGCCGGAGCCGGTCGGGTCGCCGCACTGGAGCACGTAGATGCCGGAGGTGGTGAGCCGGTGGCAGGTCACGTTGTTGAAGTAGTCCTGGTCCGTCAGGAAGACGAAGGAGTTCACCGTGACCGGGGCCACCGAGGGGTTCAGTTGCAGCGAGACCGTGCCCCGGTTGGTCTTGATGGTGATGTTGTACTTCGCCGAGGTGTCGATGGTCATCGCCGGCGCGGTCTTCCACTGCTTGCCGTTGTTCTTCGGCACCGCGGCGGTCGCGGTCGCGCTCGGGGCGGCCGAGGGCGCGCTGCTGGCGGCGGGCGTCGCCTTGTCCGCCGAGACCGCCTTCTTCTTGCTGCCGGAGTCCGTGCCCCACCAGATCCCGCCCGCGATGACCACCACCGCCAGCACCGAGGAGCCGATGATCAGCGCGTTCCGCCGGGCCCGGCGCACCTTCTCGGCACGGACCCGCATCTGCCGCTCGTACTTGATCTGGGCCAACTGCCGCGCCCGCTTCTCCTTGTCCTTGGAAAGCGCGGGCTTGTGCGGCTTCGACGTGTTCTTGGCGGCCACCGACAGTCACTCCCTACTGACGTCCCCGCACCTCGTCGGTGGGGATCTTTCCACTTGTTGGGCGCTCAGTGTAGGGACGGAATCTTTAAATACTCTTCAGGTTCCAGAAATCGGCCGCCGCCACCCGCGGACAACGGGTTCGCGATCGTCCCCGCCCCGCCGGTAGGCTGCGGGGAAGACCTCCGCGCCGTCCGGCGCACCGCCGAGACCGTCCCGACGTGCAAAGGACCCACGTGTTCATCGCCGGATTCCCCGCAGGCGCCTGGGGCACCAACTGCTACCTGGTCGCCCCGGCCGTCGGCGAGGAGTGCGTCATCGTCGACCCGGGCCACCAGGCCGCCGCCGGAGTCGAGGACGCCGTCCGCGAGCACGGGCTCAAGCCGGTCGCCGTGCTGCTCACCCACGGGCACATCGACCACGTCGCCTCGGTCGTCCCGGTCTGCGGCGCGCGCGGGATCCCGGCCTGGATCCACCCCGAGGACCGCTACATGCTGGCGGACCCGGAGAAGGCCCTCGGCCGCGCCCTCGGCGCCCAGCTCATGGGCGAGCTCACCGTCGGCGAACCCGACGACGTCCGGGTGCTCACCGACGGCAGCACGCTGGAACTCGCCGGACTGCGCTTCGGCGTCGACCACGCCCCCGGCCATACCGGGGGGTCGGTGACCTTCCGGACCCCCGCCGCACCGGAATTGCCGCCGGTGCTCTTCTCGGGGGACCTGCTCTTCGCCGGCTCCGTAGGACGCTCCGACCTCCCCGGCGGCGACCACAGCGCGCTGCTGCGGTCGCTGGCCCGGGTATGCCTGCCGCTCCAGGACGAGACCGTGGTCCTGTCCGGACACGGCCCCCAGACCACCATCGGCCGCGAACGCGCCACCAACCCGTACCTGCTCCAGGTCGCGGGCGCGGGCACCGAAGGCACCGCCGCCCAGCGGCGAGGAATGTAGACGACACAGCAGATGAGCACTTTCCAGGCCCCCAAGGGCACGTACGACATCCTGCCCGCCGACTCCGCGACCGTGCTCGCGGTGCGCGAGGCGATCTCCGCCCCGCTGCGCCGGGCCGGCTACGGCTACATCGAGACCCCGGTCTTCGAGGACGTCGCGCTGTTCTCCCGCGGCGTCGGCGAGTCCACCGACATCGTCAGCAAGGAGATGTTCACCCTCACCAAGCGCAGCAGCGAGGAGCTCGCGCTGCGCCCCGAGGGCACCGCCTCGGTGCTGCGGGCCGCGCTCCAGGGCAACCTGCACCGGATCGGCAGCCTCCCGGTCAAGCTCTGGTACAGCGGCTCGCAGTACCGCTACGAGCGGCCGCAGAAGGGCCGCTACCGGCAGTTCTGGCAGGTCGGCGCGGAGGCCGTCGGCGTCGAGGACCCGGCGGTGGACGCCGAGCTGATCATCCTCGCGGACGACGCCTACCGCTCGCTGGGCCTGCGGAACTTCCGGATCCTGCTGAACAGCCTCGGCGACAAGCAGTGCCGCCCGGTCTACCGCGCCGCGCTGCGGGACTTCCTGGCCGGGCTCGACCTCGACGACGAGACCGTCCGCCGGGCCGAGCTCAACCCGCTGCGGGTGCTCGACGACAAGCGCGAGTCGGTCCAGGCCCAACTCACCGGCGCGCCCAGGCTGGTCGACTACCTGTGCGAGGAGTGCAAGGAGTACCACGAGCAGGTCCGCGAGCTGCTGACGGCGGCCGGGGTCGGCTTCGAGGACGACACCAAGCTGGTCCGCGGCCTGGACTACTACACCCGCACCACCTTCGAGTTCGTCCACGACGGCCTCGGCGCGCAGTCCGCCGTCGGCGGCGGCGGACGCTACGACGGCCTGTCCGAGATGATCGGCGGCCCGGCGCTGCCGTCCGTCGGCTGGGCGCTCGGCGTCGACCGCACCGTGCTGGCACTGGAGGCCGAGGGCGTGGTGCTGCCGACCCCGCCCGCGGTCGACGTCTTCGGCGTCCCGCTCGGCGAGCAGGCCCGCCGGGTGCTGTTCGGCGCGGTCACCGCGCTGCGCCGGGAGGGCCTCGCCGCCGACCTCGCCTACGGCCACAAGGGACTCAAGGCCGCCATGAAGGCCGCCGACCGCTCCGGCGCGCGGTTCGCCCTGGTCGCCGGGGACCGGGACCTGGCCGAGGGGCTCGTCCAGCTCAAGGACCTCACCACCGGCGACCAGACCCCGGTCGCCCTCGACGCTCTCGTCGCCACCCTGAAGGAGAAGCTGAAGTGATCCGCAGCCATGAAGCCGGCACGCTCCGCCCGGAGCACGCCGGCACCACCGTGACCCTCGCGGGCTGGGTCGCCCGCCGCCGCGACCACGGCGGTGTCGCCTTCATCGATCTGCGCGACGCCTCCGGCACCGTCCAGGTCGTGGTGCGCGACCTGGAGGCGGTCTCCGAGCTGCGCTCCGAGTGGTGCGTCAAGGTCGTCGGCGACGTCCGGGTGCGGCCCGAGGGCAACGAGAACACCGAGATCCCGACCGGTGCGATCGAGGTCGTGGTCAACGAGCTGACCGTGCTCTCCGAGTCCGCCGCGCTGCCGTTCCAGGTCGCCGAGTACGAGCCGGGATCGGTCAACGAGGAGGTCCGGCTCCGCTACCGCTACCTGGACCTGCGCCGCGAGGGGCCGGCCAAGGCGCTGCGGCTGCGCTCCCGGGCCACCCACATCATCCGCACGGTGATGGAGGAGAACGGCTTCCTCGACATCGAGACCCCGTACCTCACCCGGTCCACCCCCGAGGGCGCCCGTGACTTCCTGGTGCCGGTCCGGCTCCAGCCCGGCCACTGGTACGCCCTGCCGCAGTCGCCGCAGCTGTTCAAGCAGCTGCTGATGGTGGCCGGGATGGAGCGGTACTACCAGATCGCCCGCTGCTTCCGGGACGAGGACTTCCGCGCCGACCGGCAGCCGGAGTTCACCCAGCTCGACGTCGAGGCGTCGTTCGTCGACCAGGAGGACATCCTGGAGCTCGGCGAGAAGCTGATCGCCAGGATCTGGAGCGAGGTCCACGGCCACCAGGTGCGGCTCCCGCTGCCCCGGCTGACCTACGCGGACGCGATGGCCCGCTACGGCTCGGACAAGCCCGACGTCCGCTTCGGCAACGAACTGGCCGACCTCACCTCGTACTTCGAGGGCACCGAGTTCCGGGTGTTCCAGGCGCCCTACGTGGGCGCGGTGGTCATGCCCGGCGGCGCCTCGCAGCCGCGCAAGCAGCTGGACGCCTGGCAGGACTGGGCCAAGGCGCGCGGCGCGCGCGGCCTGGCGTACGTGCTGGTGGACGCCGAGACCGGCGAGCTGCGCGGTCCGGTCGCCAAGAACCTGTCCGAGGCGCACCTGGCCGGGCTGGCCGAGGCGGCGGGCGCCAAGCCCGGCGACGCGGTGTTCTTCGCGGCCGGAAAGAAGACCCCCTCGCAGGAGCTGCTGGGCGCGGCCCGGCTGGAGATCGGCCGCCGCTGCGAGCTGATCGACGAGTCGGCCTGGGCCTTCCTGTGGGTCGTCGACTTCCCGATGTTCGAGCCGATCGAGGACGACAAGGGCGAGTTCCAAGGCTGGCACGCGGTGCACCACCCGTTCACCGCGCCCACCGCCGAGAGCCTGGACACCTTCGACAAGGACCCGGGATCGGCCCTGTCCAACGCCTACGACCTGGTGCTGAACGGCAGCGAGATCGGCGGCGGCTCGATCCGCATCCACCAGAAGGACGTGCAGAAGCGGGCGTTCGACGCGATCGGGCTCTCCGAGGAGGAGGCCCAGTCGCAGTTCGGCTTCCTGCTCAACGCCTTCGACTTCGGCCCGCCGCCGCACGGCGGCATCGCCCTGGGCCTGGACCGGCTGGTGGCGCTGCTGGGCGGCTACGAGACCATTCGCGACGTGATGGCCTTCCCGAAGACCTCCACCGGCGGCGACCCGCTGACCGGCGCGCCCACGCCGATCACGGCGCAGCAGCGCAAGGAGGCCGGCGTGGACGCCAAGCCCAAGTCGGAGCAGCCGGAGGGCTGACCGCGCGGCGGCGTCGAACGTGAGGGGGGTGACCACACCGTGGTCGCCCCCCTCGGGTTTCCGCCGCGGCTCAGCCGACCGCGGTCAGGTAGCCGTTGCTGACCAGCCACAGCACGTTCAGCGCGGCGGGCGCGCCGGGGACCAGGGAACCGTCGAGCTGGTACTGCCAGCCGTAGCCGCGCTGGCCGAACCAGGGCGCGATCGGACCGGCGTCCACCTTGAACGGCTTGTCCACCCGGTAGTCGTGGTAGTTGCAGGTCGCCGCCGGGTTGCTGTCCAGGCTGGACGGCGGGATCGAGCGGGAGGTGTAGGACAGGCCCGCGGGGGCGAGGAAGGAGCCGTACTCGCTGCCGTAGCGGTCGATGTCGGCGCCGGGCCGCAGGGTCTGGGTGATCTCGACCGGCTTGCCGTCGGGCGCGATCACATAGCCGTTGTCCGGCGGGTAGATCCAGCCCGGGGAACCGTTGTTGGCGGTCGGGCTGTAGTACGTGGCCAGCAGCCGGGCGTCGCCCAGGTCGCCCCCGCGCCGGTAGCCGAGGAGTTCCTGGCCGACCCGGCCGATACTCGGCAGCCGCTGCGGTCCGAGCCGGGAGTCGGCGTCGTAGTAGGCGGCCGAGCAGGCGTTCAGCGGTGTGGAGTGGACGCTGAGCGCGCCGATCGCGCCGGGCACGGAGGCCTGGGCGCTGGACGCCCCGCTGCCGACCGCGCCGCCGGTGAGCAGCGCGGTGGCCGCGAGCGCGGCGGCCAGGTTCCTGCGGATGCGCATGATCCCCCTTGGGTGTGTTCCGTGACGGATTGTGTGCGTACGGTGACCAGTGAAGCGGGTGTGGCGGTACCGCGTCAACGGTGCCCGGGGGAGCGCGCCGCGTGTTGTCGGTGCCGGGCGCTAGTGTCGGGGGAGTGGAACCCGATCTGTTCACCGCAGCCGCCGAGGAACGCCAGGCCAGGGAGCCGGGGCGGTCCCCGTTGGCGGTGCGGATGCGTCCGCGCACCCTGGACGAGGTGGCCGGGCAGCGACGGCTGCTGGGCGAGGGCTCGCCGCTGCGGCGGCTGGTGGCCGGGGCGGCCGGGCCCGCCGCGACCTCCTCGGTGATCCTGTACGGGCCGCCGGGCACCGGGAAGACCACGCTGGCGTACGTGATCAGCCAGGCCACCGAGAAGCGCTTCGTCGAGCTGTCGGCGATCACCGCCGGGGTGAAGGAGGTGCGCGCGGTGATCGAGAGCGCGCGCCGCGAGGTGGGCGCCTCCGGCCGGGAGACCACGCTGTTCCTGGACGAGATCCACCGCTTCTCCAAGGCCCAGCAGGACAGCCTGCTGCCGGCGGTGGAGAACCGCTGGGTGACGCTGATCGCGGCCACCACCGAGAACCCGTACTTCTCGGTGATCTCACCGCTGCTGTCGCGCTCGCTGCTGCTGACCCTGGAGTCGCTGACCGACGAGGACGTGCGCGGGCTGCTGCGCCGGGCGGTGGCCGACGAGCGCGGGCTGGGCGGGGCGCTGGCGCTGGCCGAGGACGCCGAGGACCACCTGGTGCGGATCGCGGGCGGCGACGCCCGCAAGGCGCTGACCGCGCTGGAGGCGGCGGCCGGGACGGCGCTGGCGCTGGGCGCGGCGGAGGTCCGGCTGGCGGACGTCGAGCAGGCCGTGGACAAGGCGGCGGTGCGCTACGACCGGGACGGCGACCAGCACTACGACGTGGCCAGCGCGCTGATCAAGTCGATCCGGGGCAGTGACGCGGACGCCGCGCTGCACTACCTGGCGCGGATGATCGAGGCGGGCGAGGACCCGAGGTTCATCGCCCGGCGGCTGATGATCTCGGCCAGCGAGGACATCGGCCTGGCCGACCCGAACGCGCTGCCGCTGGCGGTCGCGGCGGCGCAGGCGGTGGCGATGATCGGCTTCCCGGAGGCCGCGCTGACGCTGTCGCACGCGGTGATCGCGCTGGCGCTGGCACCCAAGTCCAACTCGGCGACCACCGCGATCGGCGCGGCGATGGCCGACGTCCGGCAGGGGTTGGCCGGGCCGGTGCCGCCGCACCTGCGGGACGGCCACTACGCGGGGGCGAAGAAGCTCGGCCACGCGCAGGGCTACGTCTACCCGCACGACCTGCCGGAGGGTGTCGCGGCGCAGCAGTACGCGCCGGACGCGGTGCACGGCAAGCGCTACTACGAGCCCACCCGGCGCGGCGCGGAGGCCCGCTACGCGGACATCTCCGAGTGGGTGCGCGGGCGGTTGTCGGGGGAGTAGCGGGACCGGTGGTCAGCGGGGTGTACGGGACCCCGTACACTGGCTGGAGCGAGATGTCCCGTGCCTCGGCGAAAGCCGGGCGTCACCAGCGGGGCGTCATACAGGGAGCCCTCCGTTCGCGGGGGTGCCTCCAGGAGCGTCGCGCACCTTCGGGTGTCGCGTGCAGCCCACCACCTCAGCGGCGGTGGGCCTGTCGTGTGCCGCACTTTGTGCCCGGTACCGGAGAACGGCAGACTGCCCCGCCCTCGGCGCGGCGGTTTCCCCGGACCGCGTAAGGCGACCTCCTTCAACACCGGTGAGCCAGTCACAAGAAAAAGGATGGTTTGGTTCATGACGAACCAGAAGCGCCCCAAGGTCAAGATTGCCCGTGCCCTGGGCATTCCGCTGACCCCGAAGTCCGTCAAGTACTTCGAGGCCCGCCCGTACCCGCCCGGCCAGCACGGCCGTGGGCGCAAGCAGAACTCGGACTACAAGGTCCGTCTGGTCGAGAAGCAGCGTCTGCGCGCTCAGTACGACCTGAGCGAGACCCAGATGGCCCGCGCGTTCGACCGTGCCCGCAAGGTCGAGGGCAAGACCGGTGAGGCGCTGATCATCGAGCTGGAGACCCGGCTCGACTCGCTGGTCCTGCGGTCGGGCATCGCCCGCACCATCTACCAGGCCCGGCAGATGGTCGTGCACGGCCACATCGAGGTCAACGGCCACAAGGTCAACCGGCCGTCGTTCCAGCTGAAGCCCGGCTTCGTGGTGACGGTTCGCGAGCGCTCGAAGGAGAAGACCCCCTTCCAGGTCGCCCGTGAGGGTGGCAACGCCGGCGAGGGTCAGACCGCGAAGTACCTTGAGGTCAACCTGAAGGCCCTGGCCTTCCGCCTGGACCGCGCGCCGCAGCGTCGCGAGGTTCCGGTCATCTGCGACGAGCAGCTGGTCGTCGAGTACTACTCGCGCTGACCCGCGAGCACGCTCGGACGTCTCACCGCCGCGCCCCCGGCAGCCTCACGGCCGCCGGGGGCGCGGTGCGTCCGGGGCCCTCCAGCGCCCGGCACACGGCGCCCTCCAGGCCCAGCGCGGTACCCCGGCGGAACGATTCAGCTGCCTCGGCCTCCGACAGTCCTGACAGCACCCGCAGTTCGCACTCGGCGTGCGCGGCGTTGAAGCTGCGGGAGCCGAACAGCGGGACGCCGACGCCGCTCCAGATGACGTGCGCGGCGCCCTGGAGCAGCCGGGCCTCGCGCAGGTCGCCCGCCCCGCCGCCGCGGACGGGCTCGGTGGCCAGCAGTGCCAGCACCTCCACCGCCAGCGCGGTGCCGACCAGGTCGCGGAAGACGTGGTTCAGCCGCAGGCTCTCCCGGGCGTGGTTCCTGGCGGTCTCGAAGTCGCCGTTCAGCCAGGCCGCGTAGGCCATCGCGAACAGCCCGTAGGTGTAGGCCCACTGCTCGCCGTGCTCCTCGCACTGCCGCCGGACCTTGGCCATCCAGGCCTCCCCCTGCGCCTGTTCGCCCTGGAACAGCAGCGCCAGGCCCAGCTCGAACATGGCCATCAGCACGTTGCTGTTGAGCTCGCCCAGCTTCTCGTAGTGCCACAGCGCCTCCTGGAACAGCTCGGTGGCGCGCGGCAGTTCGTCGCCGATCAGGGCGGCGCAGCCCTGCCGGTGCACGGCGTAGGCCAGCGCCCGGTCGTCGCCGGTGGCCAGCGCCTGGCTGCGGCACTCCTCCAGCACCGGGCGGGCGCGCAGCAGGTCGCCCTGGAGGGTGCAGACGTAGCCGGCGACCCAGAGCGCCTTGGCGCGGGTCTCGGTGGGCTCGGGCGCGATCGCCAGGGCCAGCTCCAGCCAGTGCCGCCCCTCGCCGAGGTGGCCGCAGCCGACCCAGTAGTACCAGAGGGTCCCGGCGAGGTGCAGGGCCAGTTGCTCCTCGCCCGGCTCGCCGAGGCAGAAGTCCAGCGCGGCCCGGAGGTTGGCGTGGGCGCGGTGGGTGCGCAGGCTGGTCGGCACCTGCCGGGGGCTGAACCACTCGATCTCGCCCCAGCTCGCCAGCCCGACGTACCAGTCGCGGTGCAGCCGCCGCAGCGTGCGCTCCTCGCCGGAGGCCCGCAGCCAGTGCGCGCCGTACTCGCGGACGGTGTCCAGCAGCCGGTAGCCGCCGGGTTCGCCCGCCGCCTCGCCCGCCGAGGACGGCTGCTCGCGCACCACGATGGACTTGGCGACCAGGTCGGACATCACGTCGAGGACCTCCTCGTGCCGCAGCCCCCGGCCGGAGCAGATGTACTCGGCGGCGTCCAGGTCGAAGCTCCCGGCGAAGACCGAGATCCGGGCCCAGAGCAGCCGCTCCTGCGGCGAGCAGAGCTCGTGGCTCCAGCCGATGGTGGTGCGCAGCGTCTGGTGGCGCGCCCCGATGCTCCGGGAGCCGCCGGTGAGCAGCCGGAAGCGGTCGTCCAGGCGTTCGGTGATCTGCTCCACGGACAGTGCCCGGAGCCGTCCGGCGGCGAGTTCCAGGGCCAGCGGGATGCCGTCCAGCTGTCGGCACAGGGCGGTGACCACGGCCTCGTTGCCGGGGGTCAGCCGGAACCCGGGGACGACGGCGCGGGCCCGCCGGGTGAACAGGGTGACCGCGTCGGCCTCCGGGGAGTCCGCCGGGAGCGGGGTGACCGGCAGCAGGTGCTCGCCGGGGGCGTTCAGCGGCTGCCTGCTGGTGGCCAGCACCCGCAGTCCCGGGGCGGCGGCCAGCAGTCGGGCGGCGAGTTCGGCGCAGGCCTCCGCCAGCTGCTCGCAGCCGTCCAGGACCAGCAGCAGCTCGCGCCGGGCCAGGTGGTCGATCAGCACGTCGGCCGGGTCGCGGGCGGTGCCGTCGGTGAGCCGCAGCGCCTCGGCGACGGCGTGGCCGAGCAGCGCCGAGTCCCGCACCGGGGAGCAGTCGACCAGCCAGGCACCGTCGGCGTAGCCGGGCTCGGCCAGCGCGGCGGCCCGCAGCGCCACCCGGCTCTTGCCGACGCCGCCGCAGCCGGTGACGGTGACCAGCCGGGCGTCGGCGAGCAGCGCGGCGGCGTCGGCGAGCTCGTCCGCCCGGCCGATCAGCTCGGTGGTGGCCGACGGCAGATTGCCGGTTCGGCGGTCGGTCATCTGTCCCCCTGTAGGACGTGTTGCTGGGCTGCCCCGCACGGCCTAACGAGGCGAACGGCAGGAAGGTCACTGGGACGGGCCGCGACCGGCGGGCGCGTCCGGAAAGCGCGGGTGGTCGCGATAGGGTTCCACCACCCGGTTCCATGCTTCACCGCGTGTGGCGCGCCGTCTGCGGCGCGCGCGACCGGTCGGACGAGCGAGCGAGGGAGCGCCAGGTGTCGGGTGGAGAGGTCGCGGGCCTCATCGTCGCCGTGTTCTGGGCGGTGCTGGTGACCCTGCTGGCCGTCGTCCTGGTCCGGCTGGCCGGCGCGCTGCGCCAGGCCACCGAACTGGTCTCGGCGGTCACCGAGCGGACCGTGCCGCTGCTGGAGGAGGCCGCGGTGACCCTGCGCGCGGCCAACGACCAGCTGGTCCGGGTGGACGCGATCACCGCCGACGTCCAGGACGCCGCCGCCAACGCCCAGGCCCTGTCGTCCACCATGGCGGCGACCCTGGGCGGGCCGCTGGTGAAGCTGTCGGCCTTCAGCTACGGGGTCCGCAGCGCGGTCGCCCGGCAGCGCGCGGCCGGGCAGCCGGAGCGGCTGCTGCCGCAGCAGACCGAGCGCGAGCTGATCGCCCGGATGGTCAAGGCCGAGGTCCGGGCCGCCAACACGCGGCGCGGGGTGTTCGCCCGGCTGCTGACGAAGCGGGGTTGACCGTGCGCCGGATCTTCTGGATGGCCGTGGGCGCGGGCGCGACCGTGTGGACCATCAACAAGGCGAACCGGGTCGCCCGCAGCCTCACCCCGGGCAGCCTGGCCGACTCGGCCGCCCACGGCGCGGTGGAACTGGGCGACGCCGCCCGCTCCTTCGCCGCCGAGGTGCGCGCCGGGATGCTCCAGCGCGAACTGGAGCTGAACCGTGAACTGGGCCTGGACGGCAGCGTCCTGGCCGCCTCCGGCCCGGACGGCGCGCCGGTGCTGCGGGGCCGGGCGCGCGGCGTCCGGACCGGCCGTAATCCGGTCGAGCTGACCGCGCCGGTGCACCATACTTCGGACATCACCCCCTACATCGCCCCGAACACCGCCCCGAACGAAAATGAGGACCACTGATGGAGTCGGCTGAGATCCGCCGCCGCTGGCTGCGATTCTTCGAGGAGCGCGGCCACACCGTCGTCCCCTCGGCGTCGCTGATCGCAGACGACCCGACGCTGTTGCTGGTCAACGCCGGGATGGTGCCGTTCAAGCCCTACTTCCTGGGCGAGGTCAAGCCGCCGTTCAGCACCGCCACCAGCGTGCAGAAGTGCGTGCGGACCCCGGACATCGAAGAGGTCGGCAAGACCACCCGGCACGGCACCTTCTTCCAGATGTGCGGCAACTTCTCCTTCGGCGCGTACTTCAAGGAGGGGGCGATCGGCCATGCCTGGGAGCTGCTGACCGCCTCGGTCGACCAGGGCGGCTACGGGCTCGACCCGGAGCGGCTGTGGATCACCGTCTACCAGGACGACGACGAGGCCGAGGCCATCTGGCGGGACCAGGTCGGCGTCCCGGCCGAGCGGATCCAGCGCCTGGGCAAGAAGGACAACTTCTGGTCGATGGGCGTCCCCGGCCCCTGCGGTCCCTGCTCGGAGATCAACTACGACCGCGGCCCCGCGTTCGGCGTCGAGGGCGGCCCGGCGGTCAACGACGAGCGCTACGTGGAGATCTGGAACCTGGTCTTCATGCAGTACGAGCGCGGCGCGGGCGACGGCAAGGAGGACTTCCCGATCCTGGGCGACCTCCCGGCCAAGAACATCGACACCGGCCTCGGCCTGGAACGCCTGGCGATGATCCTGCAGGACGTCCAGAACATCTACGAGACCGACACGCTGCGCGCGGTGATCGACACCGCCACCGCGCTGACCGGTGTGAAGTACGGCGCGGGCAAGGCCTCGGACGTGTCGCTGCGGGTGGTCGCCGACCACATCCGCACCTCGGTGATGCTGATCGGCGACGGGGTCACCCCCGGCAACGAGGGCCGCGGCTACGTGCTGCGCCGGATCATGCGCCGGGCGATCCGCAACATGCGGCTGCTGGGCGCGCCCGGGCTGGTCGTCGGCGAGCTGGTCGACACGGTGATCGGCACCATGGGCCAGCAGTACCCGGAACTGCTGTCCGACCGGAAGCGGATCGAGACGGTGGCGCTGGGCGAGGAGTCCTCGTTCAACCAGACGCTGAAGGCCGGGACCGGCATCCTGGACACCGCCGTGGCCGAGACCCGCGCGGCCGGTGGCACGGTGCTGGCCGGGGACAAGGCCTTCCAGTTGCACGACACCTACGGCTTCCCGATCGACCTGACCCTGGAGATGGCCGCCGAGCAGGGCGTCTCGGTGGACGAGGACGGCTTCCGCCGCCTGATGAAGGAGCAGCGGGACCGGGCCAAGGCCGACGCCAGGGCGAAGAAGCTGGGCCACGCCGACCTCTCCGCCTACCGCGAGGTGGCGGACCGCTCCGGGGTGACCGACTTCATCGGCTACACCGGCGTGATGGGCGAGGCCGTGGTGGTCGGCCTGCTGGTGGACGGGGTGCCCGCCCCGGCCGCGCAGGAGGGCGACGAGGTCGAGGTGATCCTGGACCGCACTCCGTTCTACGCGGAGGGCGGCGGCCAGCTGGCCGACCACGGCCGGATCCGGCTGGAGTCCGGCACCGTGGTCGAGATCCACGACGTGCAGCAGCCGGTCAAGGGGCTGACCGTGCACAAGGGCACGGTGCTGGTCGGCGAGGTGGTCCTGGGCGCCTCCGCCTACGCCCAGGTGGACGCGGACCGGCGGCGCGCGGTCTCCCGCGCCCACTCGGCGACCCACCTGACCCACCAGGCGCTGCGGGACGCCCTCGGCCCGACCGCCGCGCAGGCCGGTTCGGAGAACGCCCCGGGCCGGTTCCGTTTCGACTTCGGCTCGCCGACGGCGATCCCGGGCACGGTGCTCACCGACGTCGAGCAGAAGATCAACGAGGTGCTGGCCCGCGAGCTGGACGTCACCGCCGAGATCCTGACCATGGACGAGGCCCGCAAGCAGGGCGCGATCGCGATGTTCGGCGAGAAGTACGGCGACGCGGTCCGGGTGGTCACCATCGGCGACTACTCCAAGGAGCTGTGCGGCGGTACCCACGTGGCCAACACCGCCCAGCTGGGCCTGGTGAAGCTGCTCGGCGAGTCCTCGATCGGCGCCGGGGTGCGCCGGGTGGAGGCCCTGGTCGGGGTGGACGCGTACCGGTTCCTGGCCCGCGAGCACACGGTGGTGGCGCAGCTGACCGAGCTGGTCAAGGGCCGCCCGGAGGAGCTGCCGGAGAAGATCGCCGGCGTGCTCGGCAAGCTCAAGGAGGCCGAGAAGGAGATCGAGCGCTTCCGCGCCGAGAAGGTCCTCCAGGCCGCCGCCGGGCTGGCCGCGCAGGCGCAGGACGTGGCCGGTACCGCGCTGGTGGCGGCCCGGGTGCCGGACGGCACCTCCGCCGACGACCTGCGCAAGCTGGTGCTGGACGTCCGGAACCGACTGGTCCAGGTCGACGGCGGCGGTGACCGCCCGTCGGTGGTGGCGGTGTTCAGCGTGGTCGGCGGGCGTCCGCTGACCGTGATCGCGGTGAACGAGGCGGCGCGTGAGCGCGGCATCAAGGCCGGGGCGCTGGTCCGCACCGCCGCCAAGACCCTCGGCGGCGGTGGCGGCGGCAAGGACGACGTGGCCCAGGGCGGTGGCACCGACCCGAACGCCGTGGACGCGGCGATCGAGGCGGTCCGCGGCCAGGTCGGCCAGGCATGACCGAGGCCGTGGACGGCCGGACCGGCTTCCGGCGGGGACGGCGGATCGGCGTGGACGTCGGCGACGCCCGGATCGGGGTCGCCTCCAGCGACCCCGACGGGATGCTGGCCACCCCGGTCGAGACCGTCCCCGCCGGTCCGGGCTCGCAGGCCCGGTTGGTGGCCATCGCCCAGGAGTACCAGGCGGTGGAGGTGGTGGTCGGCCTGCCGCGTTCGCTGAACGGGGGCGAGGGCCCGGCCGCGGTCAAGGTCCGGGCCTACGCCGAAGAGCTGGCGGGGCTGCTGGCGGCGGCGGGGGAGTCGGGGGAGCCGGTGCCGGTGCGGCTGGTGGACGAGCGGATGACCACGGTCACCGCGGCGCAGGGGCTGCGGGCCTCCGGCGTGAAGTCGAAGAAGGGCCGCGCGGTGATCGACCAGGCGGCGGCGGTGGTGATCCTGCAGAGCGCGCTGGAGGGCGAGAAGACCAGCGGTCGGCCGCCCGGCCGGCTGGTCGGCGAGTCCGAGTGAACTCCCCGACCGGCCGGGCATCCGGTCGGCCGCCCGGCCGGTCGGGGAGCGGATGAATCGGACAGGTGTTCAGCGGGGGCCGAACGGGTGAAGTCGGCGCCCGTCGCGGGGCGGGGGGCCGTGGTCCGGGGTTCATGTCGGATTATTTCGGGGAACCGAAGTCCAGGCCGAACAGCCCGTTAGGGTAACGTTCCGGTTCACGATGCGCCGTTGGCACGTCGGTTCGAACAGTCGGCGGGGCGTTCCCGCCGGGCCGGAGGGGATGCCGGTCGCCACGTCGTCCAAGGGGAAGCATGACCGACCAGGGCCGGGGCTACAGTCCCGAACCGTGGGGCCAGGGGGGCCCGTACGGCGTGGGCGCGCATCCGGCGCCCGCTCCCGGCGGCTATCCGCCGCCACAGCCCGGTTGGGGCACGCCCGCGCAGGCGGCGGACCCCTACCAGGGCGGCTCCTACGGACCGGGCGCCTACCCGGTCGACCCCGGTCAGCAGCAGCCCGGTCAGCAGCCGCAGTACGTCCAGCCCGGCTACCAGCAGCCCGGATACCCGCAGCAGGGCTATCCGCAGCAGCCCGGCTATCCGCAGCAGGGCTACCCGCAACCGGGGTACCCGCAGCAGCCGCAGCCCGTCCAGCAGCAGCAGCCCGTCCAGCAGCCGGTACCGCAGCCCGTCCAGCAGCAGCCGGTGCCGCAGGCGGCCGAGCCCGCCGCGCCGGTGCTCGGTTCGGACGGGATCGACTGGGAGGCCGAGGCCGCCGCGCTGGAGGCCGAGGTCGCCGGGGTCGCGGAACTCCCGGAGCCCGAGGCCGAGTTCGAGGCCGAACCGGAGCCGGAGGCGGTGGCGGCGTACGACGACGCCCAGCACGACAGCTACGACGAGGACGAGGACGGCTACACCCCGTTCCTGCGCGAGCCCGACGCCAGCCGCAGCGGCGAGCGCCGCCGCAAACAGAGCGGCCGGGCCGAGCGCAAGCGCAGCGGGGTGGCCTGCCTGGGCGTCTCGCTGCTGATGGTCGCCTGCGTCGCGGGCGGCGGCTACTACGGCTACCGCTTCTACGAGAGCCACTTCGGCCCGCCGCCGGACTACGTCGGCCAGGGCACCGGCAAGGTCACCGTGAACATCCCGGACTCGGCGACCGGCACCCAGATGGCCGATGCGCTCTACTCGGCCGGGGTGGTCAAGAGCGCGGGCGCGTTCGTCAGCGCCTACAACAAGAACTCCAACGCCACCGGCATCCAGTCGGGCATCTACACCATGCCCTCGCACATGTCGGCGGCGGACGCGATCGCCTACCTGCTGAGCCAGAACGGCGGCGACACGCTGATCATCCCCGAGGGGAAGCGGGCGGCGCAGATCTACACGCTGATCGACGCCAAGCTCGGGCTGAAGGCGGGCACCACGGCCGCCGTCGCCAAGGCCGACGTGAACCAGCTGGGCCTGCCCTCCTACGCCAACGGCGACATCGAGGGCTTCCTGTGGCCGACCCGCTACTCGGTCGGCAGCGGGATGAAGCCGCTGACCCTGCTGCAGAGCATGGTGTCCAACACCGTGCAGGAGTACCAGACGCTGGGCCTGGACGCCGGGGCCTCGGCGGTGAAGCTGAAGTCCGGCTACCAGGTGCTGATCGAGGCGAGCATCCTGCAGGCCGAGGGCAACAACGTGACCGACTTCGGCAAGATCGCCCGGGTCCTCTACAACCGGCTCAACACCAACGCGACCAACGGCGAGCTGCAGCTCGACTCCACCCTGGAGTACTACCTGCCGAACACCCGGCTCACCAGCTCGATCCGGAACAACACCCGGACCAGCTACAACACCTACATCAACACCGGGCTGCCGGTCGGGCCGATCGACAACCCGGGCTCGGAGGCGATCGCCGCGGTGCTGAACCCGACCCCCGGGTCCTGGGTCTACTTCATCGCCATGCCCAACGGGGTCACCGAGTTCACCGACACCTTCGCCGAGGACAAGGTCTGGGTGCAGCAGTACTGCGAGCAGACCCACGAGGGGTACGACGCGGCATCCGGGTCGTGCGACTGATGCGCGCCGCCGTCCTGGGCTCACCGATCGCCCACTCGCTCTCGCCGGTGCTGCACAACGCCGCCTACGCGGCGCTGGGGCTCACCGACGCCCACTACGGCCGGTTCGAGGTGGACGAGGCCGGGCTGCCCGGCTTCCTGGCGTCGCTGGACGTCGCGGGCGAGGGCTGGGCCGGCCTGTCGCTGACCATGCCGCTGAAGCGGGCGGTGATCCCGCTGCTGGACGAGGTGAGCGAGCGGGCGCTGGCGGTGGACGCGGTCAACACCGTGCTGTTCCATCCGGACGGCCGCCGGACCGGCGACAACACCGACGTCCCGGGCCTGCTCGCGGCGCTGCGCGAGCGCGGCGTGGAGCGGGTGGAGTCCGCCTCGGTGCTGGGCGCGGGCGCCACCGCCTCCTCCGCGCTGGCCGCGCTGGCGCGGATCTGCGACGGCGAGGTGACCGCGTACGTGCGCGGCCCGGAGCGGGCGGCGCAGATGCGCGAGCTCGGCGAGCGGCTGGGGGTGCGCGTGGTGACCGCCCCCTGGGAGCGCGCCGCCGAGGCCCTGGCGGCCCCGCTGACCGTCTCCACCACCCCGGTCGGGGCCACCGACGGCCTGGCCGTGTCGGTGCCGCCGGAGCCGGGCGCGCTCTTCGACGTGCTCTACCACCCGTGGCCGACGGCGCTGGCGGCGGCCTGGGCGGAGCGCGGCGGCAGCGTCCTGGGCGGCCTCGACCTGCTGGTGCACCAGGCGGTGCTGCAGTGCGAGTTCTTCACCGGGATCCGCCCGGCGCCGCTGGCGGCGATGCGCGCGGCCGGGGAGACGGCGCTGGCCGGGGTCTGAGCCGGTCCTGTTCCGTGCTGTCCGCAGCCTGGACCGAATTCTCCCGGCGGGGTGCTCTCGTGGGAGGATCGAGGGGACCTGAGACCGGACCGATGAGGAGCTACGTTGGGTACCTTGCGCTGGCTGACGGCGGGTGAGTCGCACGGCCCCGCACTCGTGGCGACCCTGGAGGGCCTTCCGGCCGGGGTCCCCGTCACCACCCAGGATGTCGCGGACGCCCTGGCGCGTCGGCGGCTCGGCTACGGCCGCGGCGCCCGGATGAAGTTCGAGCAGGACCAGGTGACCTTCCTGGGCGGGATCCGCCACGGCCTGAGCCTGGGCAGTCCGGTCGCGGTCATGGTCGGCAACACCGAGTGGCCCAAGTGGGAGCAGGTGATGGCGGCCGACCCGGTCGACCCGGAGATCCTGGCGAGCCTGGCCCGCAACGAGGCGCTGACCCGCCCCCGTCCCGGCCACGCCGACCTCGCCGGGATGCAGAAGTACTCGCTGGACGAGGCCCGGCCGATCCTGGAGCGCGCCAGCGCCCGGGAGACCGCGGCCCGGGTGGCGCTGGGCGCGGTCGCCCGCTCCTACCTCAAGGAGACCTGCGGCATCGAGCTGGTCTCGCACGTGGTCGAGATCGGCGCGGCCAAGGCCCCGGCCGGGGTGCTGCCGCTGCCCGGCGACGAGGCCCGGCTGGACGAGGTACCGGTGCGCTGCCTGGACGAGGCGGCGGCCAAGCTGATGATCGAGGAGATCGACCAGGCCCACAAGGACGGCGACACCCTCGGCGGCGTGGTCGAGGTGCTGGCCTACGGGCTGCCGCCGGGCCTCGGCTCGCACGTGCACTGGGACCGGCGGCTCGACGCGCGGCTGGCGGCGGCGCTGATGGGCATCCAGGCGATCAAGGGCGTCGAGGTCGGCGACGGCTTCGAGCTGGCCCGGATCCCCGGATCGCAGGCCCACGACGAGATCATCCCCGGCCCGGACGGGGTGCGCCGCGCCTCCGGCCGCTCCGGCGGCACCGAGGGCGGGCTCTCCACCGGTGAGCTGCTGCGGGTCCGCGCCGCGATGAAGCCGATCGCCACCGTGCCGCGCGCGCTGGCCACCATCGACGTGCGCACCGGGGAGCCCGCCAAGGCCCACCACCAGCGCTCGGACGTCTGCGCGGTCCCGGCGGCCGGGATCGTCGCCGAGGCGATGGTCGCGCTGGTGCTCGCCGACGCGGTCAGCGAGAAGTTCGGCGGGGACCACGTCAGCGAGACCCGCCGCAACGTCCAGGGCTACCTCGACCACCTCGTCGTGCGATGAGCCCTGCGACCGCCGCGCCGCTGGTGGTGCTGGTCGGGCCGCCCGGCTCCGGCAAGTCCACCGTCGGCGCGCTGCTCGCGGCGCGGCTCGGCGTGGCCTACCGCGACACCGACGCCGACATCGTCGCCACCGCGGGCAAGCCGATCGCCGACGTCTTCGTCGACGAGGGCGAGCCGCACTTCCGCGAGCTGGAGGCGGCCGCGGTGCGCGCGGCGCTGGCCGAGCACGGCGGCGTGCTGTCGCTCGGCGGCGGCGCGGTGCTGCGGGCCGACACCCGCGAACTGCTGGCCGGGAACGCGGTGGCCTTCCTGGAGGTCGGCCAGCACGACGCGATCAAGCGGGTCGGCCTGGACGCCCCCCGCCCGCTGCTGATCGGCAACCCCCGGGCGCGCTGGCGGGAGTTGATGGAGCAGCGCCGGCCGCTGTACACCGAGGTCGCCCGGGCCGTGGTGGCCACCGACGGCCTGACGCCCGATCAGGTGGCCGACGCGGTCCTCGAAGCACTTGAGCTGGAGAAGGAATGACGGACAGTCAGCAAAGCAGCCAGGACGTGACCACGATCGCGGTCGGCGGCTCGGCCGGGACCGACCCGTACCAGGTACTGGTCGGGCGCAACCTGCTGGGCGAGCTTCCCGGGCTGATCGGCATCGGCGCCCGGAGGGTCGCGGTGATCCACCCGGAGGCGCTGGCGGCCACCGGCGAGGCGATCCGCGACGACCTGGCCGCGCAGGGCTACCAGGCGGTGGCGGTGCAGGTGCCCAACGCCGAGGAGGCCAAGAGCATCGAGGTGGCCGCGTACTGCTGGTCGGTGCTGGCGCAGACCGGCTTCACCCGGACCGACGCCATCGTCGGCGTCGGCGGCGGCGCGACCACCGACCTGGCCGGGTACGTCGCGGCCGGGTGGCTGCGCGGGGTGCGCTGGGTCGCGATGCCGACCACCGTGCTGGGCATGGTCGACGCGGCCGTGGGCGGCAAGACCGGCATCAACATCGCCGAGGGCAAGAACCTGGTCGGCGCGTTCCACCCGCCGGCCGGGGTGCTGGCGGACCTGGCGACGCTGGACACGCTGCCGCGCAACGACTACATCAGCGGCCTGGCCGAGGTGATCAAGACCGGCTTCATCGCCGACCCGGTGATCCTGGACCTGATCGAGTCCGACCCGCAGGCCGCCACCAGCCCGGAGGGCCGGCACGCCACCGAGCTGATCGTGCGCTCGATCAAGGTGAAGGCCGAGGTGGTCTCCGGCGACCTCAAGGAGTCCGGCCGCCGGGAGATCCTGAACTACGGCCACACCCTGGCGCACGCCATCGAGCGCAACGAGCGGTACAAGTGGCGGCACGGCGCCGCGGTCAGTGTCGGCATGGTCTTCGCCGCCGAACTCGGGCGGCTGGCAGGGCGGTTGGACGACGCCACGGCCGACCGGCATCGCGCGGTGCTGGCCTCGGTCGGCCTGCCGCTGACCTACCAGGCCGACGCCTGGCCGAAGTTGCTGGACGCCATGCGGGTGGACAAGAAGTCCCGCGGCGACATGCTGCGCTTCATCGTGCTGGACGGCCTGGCCAAGCCGACCGTGCTGGAGGGCCCGGACCCGACGCTGCTGGTCGCCGCGTACGCCGAGGTCGGCAGATGAGCCCGGCCGAGCCCGAGTCGACGCCGGATCAGCAGGACCGGCCGGTAGGCCGGGTGCTGGTGCTGAACGGGCCGAACCTGGGCCGCCTCGGCAGCCGCGAGCCGGACGTCTACGGCAGCACCTCCTACACCGGGCTGGTCGCCCGGTGTACCGAGCTGGGCCGGGAGTTGGGCTTCGCGGTGGAGGTGCGCGAGACCAACGACGAGGGTGAGATGGTCCGTTGGCTGCACGAGGCGGCCGACGGGAAGCTGCCGGTGGTGATCAACCCGGGCGCCTTCACCCACTACTCGTACGCCATGCGGGACGCCGCCTCGCAGCGCACCGCGCCGCTGATCGAGGTGCACATCTCCAACCCGCACGCGCGCGAGGAGTTCCGGCACACCTCGGTGATCTCGGCGGTGGCCTCCGGCACCATCGCGGGCTTCGGCATCGGCTCGTACGAACTGGCGCTGCGCGCCCTCGCCGAGGCCTGAGCGGCGGCGTCCCGCCCGGTCCCGGGGTCCGGTCCGGGCGGGAGCGGGCCGCCGCGCGGTATCGTCGGTGCTGTCAGCCGGTCAGCGACGGCTGCCGGTACGAGAGGTGGGCACGGTGAGCGACGGCCAGTACCCGGCCAGCCTGCCGACGGCCCCCTCCGGGCCGCCCAGGGCCACGCTGCGGCTGCGGGCGGTGCCCGAGTCGGCCGCCGGGACCACCGGGGGCGAGCCGGTGACCGCGATCCGCTCGCCGGGCCACCATCCGGCGCCGCCGATGGCCACCGGCCAGTTCACGCTGCCGCCCGCCGGTGCGACCGCGCCCGGACCGCTGGCGGTGCTGCTGATCGGCCCGGCCGGGGCCGGGAAGACCTCGGTGGCCCGCTACTGGGCCGACCACCGGGCCGAGCCCACCGCCCACATCAGCCTGGACGACGTCCGCGAGTGGGTCCGCTCCGGCTTCGCCGACCCGCAGGCGGGCTGGAACGACCAGTGCGAGGCCCAGTACCGGCTGGCCCGCCGGACCTGCGGCTTCGCCGCCCGCAACCACCTCGCCAACGGCATCTCCTGCGTGATCGACGACGCGGTCTTCCCGGACCGCCCGGCGATCGGCCTCGGCGGCTGGAAGCGGCACGTCGGCCCGGGCCTGCGGCCGGTGGTGCTGCTGCCGGGCCTGGACGTGGTGCTCGCCCGCAACGCCGAGCGCAGCGGCAGCCGCCGGCTCAGCGACGAGACGGTGGCCCTGATCCACGGCCGGATGGCGGGCTGGTACGGCTCCGGGCTGCCGATCATCGACAACTCGCGGCTGGACGTCCCGGCCACCGCCGCCGCCCTGGACCAGGTGCTCTCCCAGCGCCGCGCGGGCTGACCGCCCGTCCGGGTCGCCCGAGCGGCGGTCGGCGGCCGACGAACCTACGCTCGTGCACATGGCCGAGGTGCACAGGGAACGGCGGGAGCGGCTGCGGGCCGGATGCCTCGCGTCCGGGATCGACGCGGCGCTGGTCACCCGGCCGGTGAACATCCGCTGGCTGACCGGCGCGGACGCGGTGCGGGCGCTGCTGGTCGACGGGGACCGGGTGACCGCGGTGGCCGCCGCGGGCTACCGGCCGGAGCAGGGCGTCACGCTGCTGCCCGCCGCGCCCGGCGCGGACCCGGCGGCGCTGCTGGCCGCCGACTGCCACGCCTCCCCGCTCGGCTTCGAGGAGCACGACCTGACCGTCGCCCGCTACCGGACGGTGGCCGCCGCCTCCGACGCCCGGCTGGTGGACCTGGACCGCGCGGTGGAGCGGCTGCGCACGGTCAAGGACGAGGAGGAGATCTCCTTCCTGCGGATCGCCGCCGAGATCGCCGACCAGGCCCTGGGCGAGCTGCTGGAGTCGATCCTGGTCGGCCGCACCGAGCGGCACCTGGCGATGGAGCTGGAACGGCGGATGGTGGACCACGGCGCGGACGGCCCGGCGTACCCCGTTCGGGTGGGCGCCGGGGAGCACTCCGGGCTGGCCGGGCATCCGGCGGGGGACCGCCGGGTGGAGGACGGCGACTTCGTCACCGTCTCCATCGGCGGCTGCTACCGCGGCTACCGCTCCTCCGCGACCAGGACCTTCGTGGTCGGCCTGGCGCCCGCGGACTGGCAGGTGGAGCTGCACCGGCAGGTGTTCGAGGCGCAGCGGGCGGCCCGGGAGAGCCTGGTCGCCGACGCCGCGCCGGACGCCGCCGAGCTCGCGGCGCGCCGGGTGCTGGCGGCCGCCGGGCACCCCGGCGAGGTGCTCGGACAGGGCATCGGCCTGGAGATCGCCGAGGCTCCGCGCCTCGGACCCCAGGAGTTGGGTAAGCTGGACAACCGTGTGCCGGTCACCGTTGCCGTGGGAGTCCATCTCCCGGGTCGCGGCGGGGTCCGGATCGAGGACACGCTCGTGGTCCGGCCGTCCCAGGACGGCGGTCCGGAGCTGCTCACCATCACGACCAAGGAGCTCCTCGCCCTGTGATCCCGGTCCCCCGGGGTCCGCGGACACCGCATCTTGGTTCCTTGACAGCGATATTGCAGGAGTTAGTGCGACCGTGGCTTCCACCAACGACCTCAAGAACGGCATGGTGCTCAAGCTCGACAACGGCCAGCTGTGGACCGTCGTCGAGTTCCAGCACGTCAAGCCCGGCAAGGGCCCGGCCTTCGTGCGCACCAAGCTGAAGCACGTGCTCTCCGGCAAGGTCGTCGACAAGACCTTCAACGCCGGCGTCAAGGTCGAGACTGCCAGCGTCGACAAGCGCAGCATGCAGTTCTCGTACAAGGACGGCGAGGACTTCGTGTTCATGGACATGGACACCTACGACCAGGTCCAGATCTCCCGCGCGGTGCTCGGCGACAACGCCAACTACCTGCTGGAGGGCTTCGAGGCCACCGTCGCGATGTACGAGGGCGCGCCGCTGTACGTCGAGCTGCCCGCCTCGGTCGAGCTGGTCATCGAGTACACCGAGCCCGGCGTCCAGGGCGACCGCTCCACCGGCGGCTCCAAGCCCGCCCGCCTGGAGACCGGCCACGAGATCGGCGTCCCGCTGTTCATCACCACCGGTGAGAAGATCAAGGTCGACACCCGCACCGGCGACTACCTCGGCCGGGTGAACTCCTAACCGTGTCCACCGCCCGCAACAAGGCCCGCACGCGCGCCTTCCAGATCCTCTTCGAGGCGGACCACCGAGGGGTCGCCCCCGCGTCGGTGCTGGCCGACTGGGTGCGCCGGGCCCGGACGCCGGACGAGGGCACGCCGCAGGTCAGCGAGTACACGATGGAGCTCGTCGAGGGCTACAGCGAGCACGCCGCGCGGATCGACGACCTGCTCGCGACCTACGCCGTGGGCTGGACCCTGGACCGGATGCCCATCGTCGACCGGAACGTGCTGCGGCTCGGCGCCTACGAGCTGATCTGGGAGGACAGCGTCCCGGACGCGGTCGTCCTGGACGAGGCCGTGGAGATCGCCAAGGAGTTCTCCACCGACGAGTCGCCCGCGTTCGTCAACGGGTTGCTGGCCCGGCTGAAGGAACTGAAGCCGTCGCTGCGCGCGACCCGCGACTGACCCCCGCAGCCGAGCACGCACAGGCCCGGCCGCTCCCCCCTGATCGGGGGAGCGGCCGGGCCTGTGCGGTTCCGGTCGGGGGTCACGCCGCCTCGGCGGAGGCGCCGCGCGGCAGCAGCCGCACCAGCCCGGCGAGCAGCAGCTCGGTCAGCGCCAGGGTGAGCAGACCCAGCTGGAAGGCGTGCGGGAAGTCGGTCCCGGCGCGGCCCAGGCCGCCGTAGAAGACGATCCCGATCACCGCGATCCCCAGCGCCCCGGCCACCTGCTGGGCGGTGGACAGCACCCCGGAGGCCGATCCGGCCAGCTGCGGGGCGACCCCGCTGAGCATGCCGCTGGTCAGCGGCGCGACCAGCATGCCCATGCCGACGCCGTCCACCAGCAGTCCGGGGACCAGCCAGGCCACCGACCCGTGGCCGCCGCCGGCCCCGCCCGCCGCCAGCCAGAGCAGCCCCAGGCCCAGCGCCATCAGCAGCGCGCCGACGGACAGCACCTGGCGTCCCATCCGGGCGGCCAGCAGGTGGGCGACCGTCGAGGTGGCCAGGTAGCCGCCGCCGATCACCACGAAGACCAGCCCGGAGGCCAGCGCGGTCAGGCCCCGGCCCTGCTGCAGATAGAGCGCCAGGATCAGGAAGAACGAGCCCTGACCGGCCCAGAACACCAGCTGCGCGAGCATCCCCACGCTGAAGGTCCGGCTGCGGAACAGGCCGGTGTGCACGATCGGGTGGCCGCCGCGGCGCACCTGCCGGTGCTGGTGCACCCCGAAGACCGTGAACAGCACCGGGGAGGCGGCCAGGCACAGCCAGGTCCACAGCGGCCAGCCCTGCGCCCGGCCCTCGATCAGCGGCAGCACCAGCGTCAGCAGCGCGGCGGTGACCAGCAGCACGCCGGTGTTGTCCAGGCCGGGCCGCTGCGGCGCGCGGCTCTCCGGCACGGCGCGGGGCACCAGCGCCAGCGCCGCCAGGCCGACCGGCAGGTTGATCAGGAAGCAGGCCCGCCAGTCCAGCCCGAACAGGTCCGCGCGGATCAGCACCCCGCCGATGAGCTGGCCGAACACCGCGCCCAGACCCATCGTCAGCCCGTACATGGCGAACGCCTTGGCCTGGACCCGGCCCAGGAAGCAGGTCTGCAGCAGCACCAGCAGCTGCGGGGTCATCAGCGCCCCGCCGACGCCCTGGGCCACCCGCCCGGCTATCAGCACGTCCACCCCGGGAGCCAGCCCGCAGGCCGTGGAGGCGAGCGTGAACAGCGCCAGGCCCAGGGCGAGGACCAGCCGTCGGCCGAGGATGTCGCCGATCCGTCCGGCGGTGATCAGGGTCGCGGCCAGGGCCAGGCCGTAGCCCGCCACGATCCACTGGATGGCGGCGGTGCTCGCGCTCAGCCGGAGCTGCATCGAGGGGATGGCGACGTTGACGATGAAGAAGTCCAGCGAGGTCATGAAGGTGGAGATGAGGATCACCAGCAGCAGCCCTCTGGGTGGCGCGGTCCGGGTGTCGCGGGCGGTGGGTGCGGGTGGGGCGAGCGTGGCCATCGGAGTCCTCCTGGGGTGGGCCGCCGCGTTCGGGTCGGTCGGCGCGGGTCGGCGCGGGTCGGTCCGCTCGGTCGGCGCCGGTCGGGTCGGCGCGGGAAGGGGGCCGCGCGGGGCTGTGGGAGCAGCCCCGCGCGGGTTCGTGGGGCTGCCGTCAGGCGCTGGGCACCCGGTCGAGGAAGCCGAGGACCTGGCTGATCCGGCCGTCGGCGTCGGTGACCAGCACGTCGAAGCCGACCACCAGCGACTCGCCGTCGCGCGGTCCGAGCTCCCAGCGGAAGCGGGCGATGCCGTGGTGCGCGTCGACCGGTCCGAGCAGGGTGAACACCATCCCCGGGAAGTCGCGCTGGACGGCGGCCAGGGTGGCGTCGAAGGCGTCCCGGCCGCGGGCCTCGACCAGCGGGTCGGTGTAGCCGCCGTCCTCGGCCCACAGCGCGTCGACGCCGCGGCGGCGGGCGGCCGGGTCGGTCTCGTTCCACAGGGCGAGGTAGTTGCCGGCGAGGTCCTGGAGGTCGCTCATGGGGTGTCCTTGTCGTCGGCCCCGGCTGGGGCTGGTCGGCCGGGGCTGGTTCGTCCCCGCAGGTCAAGAAGGTACGCAGGCTCCGGACGGGCGGAATCTGTCACGCTTAGGTAGTCCTCCGCGGCGATGACCTGGTCCCTGCCGAACCCGCGTGACGGCAGGTCAGGACGGCCCCCGGTAGGCTCGGCCCGGGGGTGGTGACGTGCTGTACGGCAGGGAGCACGAACGGGCCGGGATCGAGCGGCTGCTGGCGGAGGCGCGGCAGGGCCGCAGCGGGGTGCTGGTGCTGCGCGGCGAGCCGGGGATCGGCAAGACCGCGCTGCTGGACCACGCCGCCGGGGCCGCCGAGGGCTTCCGGGTGATCCGCGCGGGCGGGGTCGAGTACGAGGCCGAGCTGCCGTTCGCCGGGCTGCACCTGCTGCTCGGGCCCGCGCTGGACCGGCTGCCGGTGCTGCCGGGACCGCAGCGGCGGGCCCTGGAGCGGGCCTTCGGCCTGGTCGAGCCCGACGCCGGGGCCACCGCCGGAGCTGCCCCCGCCGACCGGCTGCTGGCCGGTCTGGCGGTGCTCACGCTGCTCTCCGAACTCGCCGACGAGCAGCCGCTGCTGTGCCTGGTGGACGACGCCCAGTGGCTCGACCGGGAGTCCTCGGCGGCGCTGCTGCTGGCCGCCCGGCGGTTGCAGGCGGAGGGGGTGGTGCTGCTGCTCGCCGCCCGCGAGGGCGAGGGCCACTGGTCCGCGCCCGGCCTGCCGGAGCTGCGGCTGGGCGCGCTGGGCGCGGCGGCGGCCGGGGAACTGCTGGCGGCGCGTGCCGCCGGTGCGGGCGCGGCGCTGGACCGCGAGTCCCGGAACCGGGTGCTGGCCGAGGCCCACGGCAATCCGCTGGCGCTGCTGGAACTGCCCGGGGAGCGCCCCGGCGCGCCCGGCCCGGCCGACCCGGGCGAGGTGCCGCTGGCCGGGCGGCTGCAACTGGCGTACCACGGCCAGGTCAGCCGGATGCCCGCGGCCACCCAGACGCTGCTGCTGGTCGCCGCCGCCGAGGAGACCGGCGACCTGGCGGTGGTGCTGCGGGCCGCCGCGCTGCTCGGCGCCGCGCCCGAGGACCTGCGCCCGGCCGAGGACACCGGCCTGGTCCGGCTGGAGGACTCCCGACGGCTGGCCTTCCGGCATCCGCTGCTGCGCTCCGCCGTGCACCGGCGCGCCCCGCTGGCGCAGCGGCTGGCCGCGCACCGGGCGCTGGCCGAGGCGCTGGCCGGGGACGGCCCGGACGACGGTGACCGGGCCGGACGCCAGGCCTGGCACCGGGCGCTCGCCGCGACCGGTCCGGACGAGGCGGTGGCCGCGGCGCTGGAGCGGGCGGCCGAGCGGGCGACCCGGCGCGGCGGCCACGCCGGGGCGGCCTCGGCCTACGAGCGCGCGGCCCGGCTCAGCCCCGATCCGGACGAGGCCACCCGGCGCGCCACCTGGGCCGCCGAGGCCGCCTCCGAGGCGGGGGAGCTGGACCTGGCCGCCGGGCTCGCCGAGCGCACCCTGCGGCGCGACCCGACCGACCCGTTGACGCTGGCTCAGCTGCTGCTGGTGCAGGGCGCCGACCGGTTCTGGCGCGGCTCCCACGGCAGCGCGCTGGAACTGCTGCTGCGCTCCGCCGAACTGGTCGCCGAGATGGCTCCGGGCCACGCCGCCCGGGTGCTGAACCTGGCCTTCCACGCGGCCTGGTACCAGGGCGAGCCGGCGGCGGCGGAGGTGCTCGACCGGCTCGCCGGGCTGCGGCTGCCCGCGGGCGACCCGGCGGCCCCGCTGATCGGGTACCTGCTCGGGGCCGCCGGGCCGCTGCTGGGCCGGGATCCGGGCGCGGCGCCGACGCTGGCCGAGGCGGTCGCCGGGGCCCGGCGGGCCGGTCCGATCGCGCCGGTGGACCTGCTGACCACCTGCGGGGCGGCGCTGATCCCCGGCCACGACGAGGAGACCGGGCGGCTCGCGGCGGAGCTGGTGGCCGAGGCGCGGGTGGCCGGGGCGCTGGGGGTCCTGCCGACGCTGCTGTTCTTCCTGGCCGAGAGCGAGCTGTTCCAGGGCAGCCGGGCGGACGCGCTGGCGCACGGTGAGGAGGCGCTGCGGATCGCCGAGGACACCGGGCAGCTCCAGTGGACGGGCCAGATGCACGGCTTCCTCGGCTACCTGGCCGCGATGGCCGGGGACGGTCCGGGGGTGCGCGCGGCGGTCGGCCGGTCGCTGGCCGCCGGGGTCGCCGGACGCCCGTGGACCCAGTGGGCGCTGGGGCTGCTGGACCTCGGCCAGGGCCGGGCCGGGGAGTGCCTGGCCCGGCTCGAACCGCTGGTGGGCGGGGTGCTGCGGTTCCATGTCTCGGCGCTGCGGGCGGTGCCGGACCTGGTCGAGGCGGCGGTGCGGCTGCGTGAGCCCGAGCGCGCGGCCGAGGCCTTCGGGTACTTCCGGCGCTGGGCCGAGCGGGCCGAACGCCCGTGGGCGGCGGCCCTGGTGCTGCGCTGCGAGGCGCTGCTGGGCGAGGAGTCCGAGGCCGAGGCGCGCTACCTGGCGGCGCTGAGGCTGCACACCGAGCAGGAGCGCCCGTGGGAGCGGGCCAGGACCGAGCTGCTGTACGGCGAGTGGCTGCGCCGGGCCCGGCGCAAGGCGGAGGCCCGCGGCCCGCTGCGGGCGGCGCTCTGGGCCTTCGAGGAGCTGGACGCGGCGCCCTGGGCGGAGCGGGCCCGGGCGGAGCTGGCGGCGAGCGGCGACGCGGCGCCGGAGGACCGGGCACGCAGCCCGCTGGCCGGACTGACGCCGCAGGAGACGCAGATCGTCCGGCTGGCGGCGCGGGGCCTGTCCAACCGGGACATCGCGGCGCAGCTGTTCCTCAGCTCGCGGACGGTCGGCTACCACCTCTACAAGGCGTACCCGAAGCTCGGCGTGGGCTCCCGGGGGGAGCTGGTCGGGCTGCTCTGACCGGCTCCGGCGGGCCCCGGTCGGGCGCGGATCTGAGGGGACGTCATCCCCCCGCGCCGACCGGGGTGCAGCCCCGGGCGGCCCGTGTGACCATCGGACGAGAGCCGTCCAGCACGCCGTGAAGCCGACCGCGCCCGCAGGGAGCCGCACGTGACCGACCCGCAGTCCGACCCGCAGCCCGAGCCGCAGTCCGAGCGTGACGCCGCCGCGGACCAGCCGGAGGAACTGGACTTCGACATCGACTTCGACGGCATCGTGCAGACCCGGGACGCCACTCACCGGACGCTCTGCTTCCGCCGCCACTTCGACGTGCCGGTCGCCTCGGTGTGGCCCTACCTGGTCCGGCCCGAGCTGCTGGCCGGGTGGCTGGCCGCCGCCGTCCCGCTGGAACCGGCGGAGGGCGGGGCGGTGACGCTGCGCTGGCTGAACACCGACGACCAGGGCCGGTCCACGGTGGCCACGGGCACGGTCACCGCCTTCGACCCGCCGACCCTGGTCGAGTACGACACCGACGTGCACGGCCGGATCCACCTGGAGCTCCAGGACGAGGGCGGCGGCAGCGCGCTGGCGCTGGAGGTGACCCTGCCCGCCCCGGTGGAGGGCCTGGCCACCCGGCTGGCCGGATGGCACCTGCACCTCGACTACCTGGCCGACGCCCTCGACGGCGAGCCGGTGGACTGGTCGGACTGGGACCGCCACCGGGTGGAGCGCTGGCAGCCGCTGTACGAGTGGTACGCCGCCCGCTACGACGGCTGAATCCCGCCGGCCCCTGGGGCCCCGGCGGCGCGGGGCGCTATCGTGCCGGTATGCCCACTGCCCTTGTCACCGGTGCCAGCGCCGGTATCGGCGCGGCCTTCGCCCGCCGCCTCGCCGCCGACGGCCTCGACCTGGTCCTGGTCGCCCGTGATCCGCTGCGGCTGGAGGCGACCGCCGCCGAACTGACCGAGCGTTACGGCTCGGCGGTCGAGGTACTGGCCGCCGACCTGGCCGAGGAGAAGGGCATCGCCGCGGTCGAGGAGCGGCTGTCCGACCCGGAGCGTCCGGTGGACCTGCTGGTCAACAACGCCGGGTTCGGGATCAGGGAGCGCTTCGGCACCGCCCCGCTGGCCGACGAGCTGGCCATGGTGAAGCTGCACGTGGAGGCCGTGCTGCGGCTGACCAGGGCGGTGCTGCCGGGGATGCGCGAGCGCGGTCGCGGCTACGTGGTGAACGTCGCCTCGGTGGCGGCCTTCCTGCCGCGCGGCACCTACGGCGCCAGCAAGTCATGGGTCGTCAGCTTCAGCCAGAGCGTGGCCCGGGACCTGGCCGGGACCGGGGTGCGGGTGCTGGCGCTGTGCCCGGGCTTCACCCGGACCGAGTTCCACGACCGGGGCGGGATCGACATGTCGGCGCTGCGCGGCTGGATGTGGCTGTCCGCCGAACAGGTGGTCGACGAGGGGCTGCGGGACCTGGCGCGCGGCCGGTCGGTCAGCGTCCCGGCGCTCCGCTACCGGACGATGGTCGCGGCCACCCGCAAGCTCCCGCTGGAGGCGCTGGTCCGCGTCTCGGCCCGGGCCGGACGCCGGCTGGACCAGCGCTGAGCGCCGGGGTGAGCGCCGGGGTGGGCGCCGGAGTGCGCGCCACCGCGACAAGCGCTCCGGTCGAAGCGTTCCCGTGTACAGCGGACGAGCTGTACGCTGAGGCCATGTCGAAGCACATCACGATCCGGGTGGACGAGGAGTTCCACGCCCGCCTGGCCGCCCGCGCGGCGGCCGAGGGGACGACGATCACGGCGCTGGTGACCGAGGTCGCCAAGCGGGAGCTCGACGCCGACCGGCAGCGGTTCCTCGATGCCGCAGCCGAGTTCAACACGGCCGAGAACTGGGCCTACTTCCAGGAGCGGTTCGGGCGGAAGAGCGCGTGAAAGCAGACGAGGCCTGGGCCTGGAACGTACTCGCGCACCACCTGCCGTCCGACCCGACCGTGTGGGATCCCTCCGGGATCAGCGCGGCGATAGCCCGGCACGCCAGCGACGTGGTGCTGGTGGCCGACGAGGAACCGCGCGACATCTGTTGGCGTGCCGCCGCGCTGCTGCACACGCTGGCGGTGTGCCCGCCGCTGGACAGCCCGATGAACGAGTTCTACACGGCCACGCTCACCCGCTCCTACCTGGTGATGGCCGGGGTGGAGCGGCTGCCGAACAGCTTCGCGCTGGCGGACCTGGTCGAGCACGCGAAGGAGCGCCGGGCGGACCTCTTCGCCACCGCCGAGGCCCTGCGCAAGCTCACCGACCTGGACTGACGGCCGGACCGGCGGGCCGGTGCGGTGTCGGGCGCGGTGTCAGCCGTGCCGCGGGTCGGGCCGGTCGATGCTCCAGTGCCGGGCGGACTGGCAGAACCAGCGGCGCTCCTCCTCGCCGCGCGGCAGCAGCGAGAAGCGGCTGACGGTGCGCTGCCCGCCCTCGTAGTCGCCGAAGAGTATGTCGACCGTGATCCGCTCCCGGTCCTTGATCAGCCGGGTCAGCAGCTCCCGGTCCGGGTGGTCCTGCTCGCGGACGGCGGCGT
Organism: Streptacidiphilus sp. P02-A3a; assembly: GCF_014084105.1. Lineage (GTDB taxonomy): Bacteria > Actinomycetota > Actinomycetes > Streptomycetales > Streptomycetaceae > Streptacidiphilus. The sequence goes on from NZ_CP048289.1 coordinate 3,130,227, forward strand.
GCCAGAAGCCGGTGTCGCCGGGGGCGACGTACAGGTCGCGGCCCTGCCGGTGGAAGGACTCCAGCGGCGGCGCGTCCGGATCGGCGTCCGCCGACAGCTGCCCCACCCGCCAGCCGTGGATCACCCCGAGGCCCGGTCCGACGTTGCGGATCGACATGGCCAGGTAGATCTCCCCGTCGTCGGCCTGGTGCACGTAGCCCATGCTGCCGGTGAGCCTGGTCCAGTGGCCGTCCAGCCACATCACCTTCTGCTCCGGCGCCTCCAGCCGGGAGGCGATGAACAGCGGGCGCAGCGACGCCTGCACCGCCCGTTCGGCGGACAGCGCGGCGCGGTCCGCGGAGCGGATGGACGCGAACGAGGCGGCCGCCAGGACGAGTGTTCCCCCGGCGGTGGCCAGGGCGGAGACGGTCCCCCAGTCAGTCATGGGCGTCAGCCTAGGGGACGCGCCGGACCAGGGCCGACGGTCGGTCACCGGTACCGGTGGTGGTGCTCGGATACAAGGGGTGTCGCGGTCGTTTTCGAGCCATAGGGGTGGATCCTGGGGCTAGCACGTCCAAATCAGGACTGAACGGTGCGACTCGCTGGGTACGGTGAGCCAACAGCAATCACACAGTCGTACCGGCGGAGGCATGCAGGCAGGCAGCCGCACCCAACTGGAAGGCATGGTGGCACCGTATGGGTTCGCTTTCGCGAAGAGACGTCCTGGCCGGGGGAGCGGTGGCTGCGGCAGCGGCCCTGGGTGTGGCCGGCTGCGCGGCCGGTGCGCGCACCGGCTCGGCCGACTCCCGGCCGGGTGACGCGACCGTCCCGCACCGGGAGGTCCCCCCGGCGGCCCCGGCCGCCCGGCCGGTCACGGCCGTCCGGCTGATCGGCGACGGCTCGACCGCCGACACCGGACCGCAGCCGCACCAGCCGGTGCCCGAGCGGCTGCTGCCGGGACAGCAGCCGCCGCAGTTCGTGGTGTTCTCCTGGGACGGCGCGGGCGAGGACAGCAAGGCCCTGTTCTCGCACTACCGCAAGGTCGCCCAGGAGACCAACGCCACCATGACCTTCTTCCTCTCCGGGATCTACACCCTGCCGGAGAGCAAGAAGGAGACCTACCTGCCGCCCGGCCACCGCCCCGGGGCGTCCGACATCGGCTACCTCAAGGACGAGCACATCCGGGCGACGCTACAGCAGGTCGGACCGGCCTGGCTGGAGGGGCACGAGATCGGCACCCACTTCAACGGCCACTTCTGCGACCCGGGCTCCGGCGTCGGCGTGTGGACCCCGGACCAGTGGCACAGCGAGATCGACCAGGCCGTCGGCTTCGTCACCAACTGGAAGAGCAACACCGGCTTCACCGACCTCGACCCGCTGCCCTTCGACTACCGCAAGGAGCTGATCGGCAGCCGCACCCCCTGCCTGCTCGGTCAGGACCGGCTGCTGCCCGCCGCCCGCTCGCTCGGCTGGAAGTACGACGCCAGCTCGCCCGGCGGCCTCCAGGTCTGGCCGGACAAGCGCGGCGGCCTGTGGGACTTCCCGCTCCAGGGCATCCCGTTCCCCGGGCACAGCTTCGAGGTGCTGTCGATGGACTACAACATGATGGCCAACCAGTCCCACGCCAAGGTCAACGGCGATCCGTCGATGCGCCCCTACTGGCAGCACCAGGCGTACAGCTCGTACATGGCCGGATTCAACCGCGCCTACAGCACCAACCGGGCGCCGATGTACATCGGCAACCACTTCGAGAGCTGGAACGGCGGCATCTACATGACCGCCGTCGAGCAGGCGCTGCGGGACATCGCGGCCAAGCCCGACGTCCGGCTGGTGTCCTTCCGGCAGCTGGTGGAGTGGCTCGACGCGCAGGACCCGGAGGTGCTGCGGCGGCTGCGGACGCTCCAGGTCGGGCAGCGGCCCGACGACTGGCGCGAGTACACCGGCACCGCCGGCACGGCCCGGACCGCGGCCCGCACCTCGGTGACCGTCTGATCCCGGCCCGGGCCGACCACGTGCGGACGATCTACTTGTAGACGATCGACTCGCCCTCGACGACCTTCACCACGCCCTTGCCGTAGCGGGTGTCGAAGGCCAGCTGCTGCTGGGCGCTGCCGGAGTTCGTGGTCACGATCACGGCGCAGTGGACGCCGTTGGTCGTGCCGCGCGAGTTGATCACGATGCCGTGGCCGCGCCAGTAGCCCAGGTCGTGCGCGATCCGGGCGAGCACCTGGGCCTGGCGCAGGTAGGAGTACCGGGCGACGACGAACGCCAGCCTGGTCCGCCCGGCCAGGGCCAGGGCCGCGGCGTCCAGCTTCGGGTTCGGCAGCCGGTAGACCACCAGCTGGTCGTGCGGGTCGTCGACCAGCACCGAGGCGTAGCTGGTGCCGAAGTGCCGCTCCAGGTAGGGGGCGAGCCGCTGCGCGGTGGCGTCCAGGCCGCCGCCCTGGCCGTACCCGGCGCCGGGGCCGGTCCCGGTCCCGGTCCCGGTCGCGCTGCCGGTCGGGCTGCCGGACGGCGGCGGTGCGGACGGGTGCCGGTGGTGGTGCCTGGGTCCGGACGAGGGGGAGCCGGTGGCGGTGGCGGTGCCCGAGGCGTCGTCCACCGCCTGCATGCTGTGGCCGGGCGTCGGCGAGCCGCCGCCCTGGGCCGCGGTGGTCCGGTTGCACGCGGCCGCCCCGCCGAGCAGCAGGGCGCCGGTCAGCAGCGCCGCCGCCGTCCGCGCGCCGCGGGCCGCGCCGCGGCGCGGCGGTCTGCCGCCGCTCGGCTCTGCTCCGCCGTCCAGGCTGGTCCGCATCGGTCCCCCGTGTCCGTGTCATCCACCGCCCGCCGGATGCGGTTGGTGTCCGTTGCCGCCGGGCGTCCCCGGTTCCGGGAGCATCCTCCCGGGAGACAGTCTGACGTCCTTCGGGTCCAGGTGGTTCCCCGGGCTCCAGTCTGATCCGCGCGCGGCCGCCTTTCAGCCTCCTTTCAGCCCACTCCCACCCGCCGATCGGCGGGGGTGGCCAAGTCCCTGGAGTGACGCGGAGCGGGCGGCGCCGACGGCATGCTGGTCATCGGGACACCCGTCCGTTCCGGGGCCCGAACCGTCAGGCGGCACCACCACCGCCCGCCGCCGCGGACCAGGCCGTCCGCCCACCCCGCAGTCCACGCACCGGAGCCGTCTTCCATGTCACAAGCCGCAGCCGCGCCCATGGCACAGCGCGTCAGTTTCCGTACCGTCGTCTGGTACCTGCGGACGGTCGGTTGCCTCAACATCCTGGGCGCGGTGTCGGCGTCCTTCCGGAGCCAGGTCCAGCACCACAACGTGGGCGACTTCTACACGCCCTTCCTGCTCACCGCGGGCTTCGCGTCCGGTGCCTTCGCGCTGTTCCTGGCGGTCATGATGAACCGTCACAAGCGGGCCGCCTGGATCGCCAACATGGTGCTGGCGTGGCTGTTCACGGTGGAGTTCGGCGCCGCCCTGGCACTGCGTCCGGAGGTGCGCGAGCACCCGTTCAACTGGCTGACGGCGGGCATCACCCTGCTGTTCACGGTGGCGCTGGTGCTCGGCCGCAAGGACTTCCGGGCCCGGGGCGACCGGTCCAACCCCGGGCTGGCGCTGGGCGTGCTGCTGGTCGGCGGCGCGGTCACCTTCCTGGTCGGCGGGACGCTGGTGGGGCTGACCAACAGTGAGACCGGCTCCTCGCTGTCGGACCGGCTGGCCTACGTGCTGCTGCGGGTGATCTCGCTCGGCCTCAACGGCTCGCCGGACCTCTACGTGCTGGTGCCGCGCTGGGTCGACGTGTCGATCAACGTGCTCAGCGTCGGCGTGCTGCTGGTGGTGCTGTACGCGCTGTTCCGCTCGCCCCGCGGCAAGGAGTACCTGGACGCGGCCGACGAGGCCCGGCTGCGGGCGCTGCTGGAGCGGCACGGCGACCGGGACTCGCTGGGCTACTTCGCGCTGCGCCGGGACAAGTCGGTGGTCTTCTCGCCCTCGGGCAAGGCCGCGGTCACCTACCGGGTGCTCGGCGGGGTGTCGCTGGCCTCCGGCGACCCGATCGGCGACGTCGAGGCCTGGCCCGGCGCGATCGAGTGCTGGCTGCGGCAGGCCCGGGAGAACGCCTGGGTCCCGGCGGTCACCGGGGCCAGCGAGGAGGGCGGCATCGTCTACGCCCGGCACGGCCTGGACGCGCTGGAACTGGGCGACGAGGCGATCGTCGATGTCTCCGAGTTCACCCTGGAGGGGCGGGCCATGCGGACCGTCCGGCAGGCGCACAACAAGGTCCGCCGGGCGGGCTACAGCGTGCTGCTGCGCCGCCACGGCGAGATCGGCGACGCGGAGATGGAGACCCTGCTGGGCCGCGCCGACCAGTGGCGCGACGGCCAGACCGAGCGCGGCTTCTCGATGGCGCTGGGACGGCTGGGCGACCCCGGCGACGGCCGGTGCGCGATGCTGGAGTGCCGTGACGGCGACGGGGAGCTGCGGGCGCTGCTCAGCTTCGTGCCCTGGGGCGAGCACGGCCTGTCGCTGGACCTGATGCGCCGTGACCGGGACTCCGACAACGGCCTGCTGGAGTTCATGGTCATCGAACTGCTGCTGGGCGCCGAGCAGTTGGGCATCGAGCGGGTCTCCCTGAACTTCGCCGTGTTCCGCGCGGTGTTCGAGCGGGGCTCGCGGCTGGGGGCGGGTCCGTTCCTGCGGGCCTGGCGCTCGGTGCTGCTCTTCGTCTCCCGCTGGTGGCAGATCGAGTCGCTGTACCGGGCCAACGCCAAGTACCGCCCGCACTGGGAGCCGCGCTACCTGCTCTTCGAGCGCAGCCGCGACCTGCCCCGGATCGCGCTGGTGAACGCGTGCGCGGAGGGCTTCATCACCCAGCCCCGGCTGCCTTCGCTGTTCGGCCGCCGCCACCGCGCCGCTGCCGCCGCCGAGCAGCCGGTACTGCAGCGCGCCGCCTGACCCCTCCCGTCCGGCCGGGGGCGCCCGGCGCCGGTCAGCTCGGACCGCTCGGCGCCGGGAGCTCCGCGTGCACCAGGAAGCCGCCGTCCACGGTGGACCGGGAGACCAGCGTGCCGCCGAGCTGCTGGGCCCGCTCGCGCAGGCCGATCAGCCCGTGCCCGCCGCCGGGCAGCAGCAGCGGCTCCGCCCCTGGCTCGGGCGGCCCGTTGCGCACCTGGACGATCAGCGAGCCGCCCTCGGCGTGCAGCCGCACGGTCACCTCCGAGCCCGGCGCGTGCTTGCGGACGTTGGTCAGCGCCTCCTGCACCGTCCGGTAGGCCGCCCGCTCCACCGGCTCCGGCCAGCGGGCGCCACCGGCGACGTCCAGGCCCGACTCCAGCGCGGCGCTGACGCCGCTGGCGCCGATCAGCCGGGGCAGGTCCGCCAGCGTCGGCTGCGGGGTGAGCTCGCGCCCGTCGCCCCCGGCCGCGCGCAGCACGCCGACCATCTGCCGCAGCTCGTCCAGTGTCTTCACCGACAGTTGACGGATCGTCAAGGCGCCCTCGGTGACCGCCTCCGGTTCCTGCGCGCGGACTTGCAGCACGCTCGCCTGAATCGAGATCAGACTGACCTGGTGCGACACCACGTCGTGCATCTCCCGTGCCAGCCGGGCGCGTTCCATGGAGAGCACGCTGTTCGCCAGCAGCGCCTGCTCCCGCTCCTGGCCCCTCGTCAGCTCGTCCAGCCGCACCGCGAGTTCACGCCGGGTCTGGACCAGCAGTCCGAGCGCGACCGGGGCGGCGGCGGTCAGCAGCGAGTACAGCGCGGACAGCACCGTGGTCCGGTCCCAGCCGAGCGGGTAGTCGAACACCGGCCAGGGCACGAACTGGCACAGTGCCACCAGCAGCGCGCACAGCGCCACCGCCCAGCGCCGGCGGACGCAGGTCGCCACCGTGTACAGGGCCAGCATCGGCGCCAGCCAGATGTAGCTCAGCTGCATCCCGGGCACGGTCAGCAGCAGCACCGGCACCGGCCAGCGCCGCCGCAGCAGCAGCGCGGCGGCGGCCAGCAGCGAGGTGGACATCTGGGTGACCGAGCCCAGGTCGTTCGCCAGCAGCGCGTCCAGCGTCGCCAGCGCCGCCGGGACCAGGGTGGTCAGCCACGGCCGCAGGTACCAGCGCACCGGCTCGGTCACGGCCTGCGCCCCTGGCCGCCCTGCTCCGGACCGCCGAGCAGCCCCGCCTGGTGCGCGAAGACGGCGGCCTGGACCCGGTTCGCGGTGCCGAGCTTGGCCAGGATCGCGCTGATGTGGTCCTTGACCGTGCCGGTGCTCAGGAACAGCCGGGCGGCGATGTCGGCGTTGGACAGGCCCTCGCCGAGCAGCGCCAGCACGTCCAGCTCCCGGGTGGTCATGCTGCGCAGCCGGTCGGCGGTGTGCCGGTCGGGACCGGAGTCCAGGTAGCCGGCGATCACGGTCTCGGTGACCGCCGGGGACAGCACCCGGCCGCCCTCGGCCAGCACCCGGACCGCCTGCTTCAGCTGCTCCGGGTCGGTGTCCTTGAGCAGGAAGCCGCCCGCGCCGGCCCGCAGCGCGGTGCCGATGTACTCGTCGGTGTCGAAGGTGGTCAGCATCGCCACCGCCGGGGGCCGGGGCAGGGCGCGCAGCGCGCGCAGCACGGTCAGGCCGTCCACGTCGGGCATCCGGATGTCCAGCAGCACCACGTCCGGGGTGTGCTCCCGCACCGTCTCCACGGCCTCGCCGCCCGCGCAGGTGGCGACCACCTCGATGTCGGGGGCCGAGCCGACGATCAGGCTCAGGCCCGACCGTACGAGTGTCTCGTCGTCGACGACGATCACACGGATCAACGTGATCTCTCCTCGGTGCTGCTCGGTGCTGCTCGCGGACTGCCACTGACACTCTCACTGACGCCGCCGACGGCGCAGCCGTTGCCGGGCAGGCGGCCCGTGTCCGCGCGGAAACGCGGGTGCGGGCCGTAATGAGGGTACGAGAGCCGTGCCCGCCCGTCGCTGTCGCCGTCCCGGTGCGCCGTAGGCTGGGAAGTGCCGCGGCCGATGATCGGCTCAGGGCTTGCCGAACCCGGGCGACCCGGGCAGGCTTCGTCGATCGGCCCCGGCCGTACCTGTGAGTATCCGTGCGAGCACCCCAGGAGACGTGCATGACCGTACAGTCCGCGTCCGAGAGGCCCCGGTTCGACCTCGGCTCGGTCGCCTACGGCGGCGACTACAACCCCGAGCAGTGGCCGGAGGAGATATGGCCGCAGGACGTGGCGCTGATGCGGGAGGCCGGAGTGAACCTGGTCAGCCTGGGCATCTTCTCCTGGGCGCGGCTGGAGCCCCGCCCCGGGGAGTACGACTTCGGCTGGCTGGACCGGATCATCGGGCTGCTGCACGAGGCCGGGATCAGGATCGACCTGGCCACGCCCACCGCCGCGCCCCCGGCCTGGTTCCAGCGGGCCAACCCGCACGTCCGCCCGGTCACCGTGAGCGGCACGGTGCTCGGCTACGGCGCCCGGCAGACCTACTGCCCCAGCTCGCCCGAGTACGCCGGGGCCGCCGCCCGGATCACCACCGAGCTGGCCCGCCGCTACGCCGGGCACCCGGCGGTGGTGCTCTGGCACATCCACAACGAGTACGGCTGCCACACCTCCCGCTGCTACTGCGAGCAGTCGGTGAGTGCCTTCCGGGCCTGGCTGGCCGACCGCTACCGGACCGTGGAGGCGTTGAACGCCGCCTGGGGCACCGCCTTCTGGGGCCAGCTCTACGCCGACTTCGACGAGGTGGACGTGCCGCGCGAGGCCCCGGCCGCGGCCAACCCCTCGCAGCAGGTCGACTTCCGCCGGTTCAGCTCGGACGCGCTGCTGGAGTGCTACCGCCGCGAGCGCGACATCGTCCGCGCGGCCGACCCGTCGGTGCCGATCACCACCAACTTCATGGCCGGGCTCACCGACAACCTGGACCTGTGGCAGTGGGCGGAGGAGGTGGACGTGGTCGCGAACGACCACTACCTGACCGCCGCCCAGAAGGACAACCACATCAACCTGTCGCTGTCGGCCGACCTGACCCGCTCGCTGGCCGGGGGACGGCCCTGGCTGCTGATGGAGCACTCCACCTCGGCGGTCAACTGGCAGGGGCACAACATCGCCAAGCGCCCGGGTGAGCTGGCCCGCAACAGTCTGGCGCACCTGGCCCGGGGCGCCGACGGGATCATGTTCTTCCAGTGGCGGGCGTCCCGCAACGGGGTGGAGAAGTTCCACTCGGCGATGGTGCCGCACGCGGGCACCGACACCCGGCTCTGGCGCGAGGTGGTGGCGCTGGGCGCGCGGCTCGGCAAGCTGGAGGAGGTCTGCGGGACCAGGGTCGAGGCCAAGGCCGCGATCGTCTGGGACTGGGAGTCCCGCTGGAACCTGGACTGCGGCAACAAGCCGTCCACCGACCTTGGCTTCCGGGAGCGGCTGGACGCCTTCTACGCCTGCCTCTGGCACGCGGGCCTGACCGTGGACTTCGTCCACCCGGGCGCGGACCTGTCCGGCTACCGGCTGGTGCTGGCGCCCTCGATGTACGTCACCAGCGCCGCCTGGGCCGAGAACCTGCGCGGCTGGGTGCGCTCCGGCGGCACCCTGGTCTCCTCGTACTTCACCGGCATCGTGGACCAGAACGGCGCGGTGCACCTGGGCGGCTACCCCGGCGCGCTGCGGGACATCCTGGGCGTGCGGACCGAGGAGTTCCTGCCGCTGCTGCCCGGGCAGCGGGTCAAGCTGGCCTCGGAGGACCCGGGCATCCCCGCCGGATCGGCCTCCCGCTGGGCCGAGGACCTGCGGCTGGACGGCGCGGCGGCGGTGCTGCGGCACAGCGAGGGACCGGGGGCGGGCCGTCCGGCGGTGACCCGCCACGGCTTCGGCGAGGGCACCGCCTGGTACCTGGCCACCGCCCCGGACCAGTCCACCCTGGACGCGGTGCTCCGGGCCGCCTGCGCCGACGCGGGCCTGGCGCTGCCGGTGGGGCGCCCGGCCGGGGTCGAGTGCGTGCGCCGGGTCGGCGCCGGCGGTGACGAGTTCGACTTCCTGATCAACCACACCGATCAGGACGTGGTGGTACCGCTCGGCGGCGAGCAGGTCACCGTCCCGGCCGGGCGGGTCCGGGTGGTGGTCAGCACCCGCTGACCGCTGGCTACCATGACAGCAGTCGGCCGGGTCCGGCCGGGTCGTGAGCGGGGGCGGGGATGACGACGGGGCAGCGCGCGCAGAGCCAGGTCTTCGGCGAGGTGGCCGAGCGCTACCACGCCGCTCGGCTGGGCTACCCGGAGGAACTGGTCGCCGACGTCCTCGGCTTCGCGGACCTCGGCGACCGCCCGGTGGTCGAGGTCGGCGCCGGGACCGGCAAGGCCACGGTGTCCTTCGCCGCCCACGGCCTGGACCTGACCTGTCTCGAACCGGACCCGAGGATGGCCGAGGTGCTGCGGCGCACGGTCGCGCCCTATCCGGCGGTGCGGGTCGAGAACCTGGTGTTCGAGGACTGGCGGCCCGGCGGGCGGCGCTTCGGCCTGCTGTACGCGGCGACCTCCTGGCACTGGACCGACCCGGCCCGCCGCTGGGACCTGGCGCACGCCGCGCTGGTGCCCGGGGGCGCGCTGGCGCTGTTCTGGAACGGCGCCGGGGTGGTCGACCCCGCCCTGCACGCGGCGCTGGCGGCGGCGGACGCCGCGTACCCGGACCTGGAGCCGCCGCATGCCCGGCTGGCGTCGGAGTTCGACGGCGGCATCGGGGAGTGGCGCGAGGCGAGCGGCTGGCCGGAGGCCGAGTGCCGCCGCGACGGGCGCTTCACCGATCTGGTCTCCACCCGCCACGCGCGCCCGCAGCACTTCGGCACCGCCCATTACCTGGACTACCTGGACACCATCTCCCGCTACCGGATCCTCCCGGACGACCGCCGGGAGCAGGTCCTCCAGCAGACCGCCCGGATCCTGGACGCCCACGGCGGCGGCATCGACATGATCCTCTTCACCCACGCCTTCAAGGCCCGCGCCCGCTGACCCCCGTGCCCACCGGTCCTTGACCGGCGGGCGGCCCTGGGTCACTATTCCACTATTGAATGAGTGAAAGGGTGATGCGGGCATGATCGAGTACCGCATCGATCGGCGCAGCGGCGTGGCCACGTACCTCCAGATCGTCCAGCAGACCAAGCAGGCGCTGCGGCTGGGGCTGCTCCAGCCCGGCGACAAGCTGCCCACCGCCCGCGAGGTGGTCGAGGCGACGGCGATCAACCCGAACACCGTGCTCAAGGCGTACCGCGAGCTCGACCGGGAGGGGCTGGTCGAGCCCAGGCCCGGCCTCGGCACCTTCGTCCGGCGTTCGCTGGCGCGGCCCGAGGCGGGGGCGGACGGGGAGTTGCGGGCCGAGCTCAGCGCCTGGATGGACCGGGCCCGGCGGGCCGGTCTGGAACGTGAGGACGTCACCGCGCTGGTTGCGTCCGTGGTGGAGCAGACTTTCGAGGGGGCGCGATGAGCACTGAACTGATGGACGATCAGATAGCCTTGCGGGCAGTCGGGTTGGGCAAGTCGTACGGTCGGGGTTGGGCGCTGCGGGGGTGCGGCTTCCAGATCCCGGCCGGTCGGGTGTGCGGCCTGGTCGGCCCCAACGGGGCGGGCAAGAGCACGCTGCTGGCACTCGCCGCCGGGCTGCTGGCCCCGACCGAGGGCAGCGTCGAGGTGTTCGGCGACAGCGCGCGCGGACCCCGGTCGCGCCGCCACTTCGCCTATGTCGCCCAGGACAAGCCGCTGTACGAGCGGTTCACCGTCGCCGAGACGCTGCGCCTGGGCCGCGAGCTCAACCCCGACTGGGACGAGGCGGTGGCCGCCCGGGTGGTGGACCAGGGCGAACTGCCGGCGCGGGCGCGGATCGGCGGCCTCTCCGGCGGCCAGCGCACCCGGGTCGCGCTGGCGCTGGCGCTCGGCAAGCGCCCGCGCCTGCTGCTGCTGGACGAGCCGATGTCCGACCTGGACCCGCTGGCCCGGCACCAGTTGCTGGGCACGCTGATGGCGGAGGCGGCCGAGCACGGCACCACCATCGTGCTGTCCACCCACATCCTGGCCGAACTCGAAGGCGTCATCGACTACCTGCTGCTGGTGGACCGGGGGCGGGTCCGGCTGGCCGGGGAGTCGGAGGAGATCCTGGCCGCGCACCGGCTGCTGGTCGGCGCCGGACCGGCCGGGCGGCTGACCGCCCACACGGTGGTCGAGGAACGCCTCCAGGGACGCCAACTCACGGCGCTGATACGGCCGCGGGGACCGGTCGCGGGGGAGTGGCAGCACACCGAACCGACCCTGGAGGAACTGCTGCTGGCGTATCTGCGCGCGCCGCAGGCCCCCTCGCTCTACACCTCGAAGGCCGTGGTCGACCAGGCGGTGGCCGCGTGAGCGCGGGCGCGGCCCGGGCCGCCGGGCCGCCCTGGTACCGGACCGAACGGCTGCACGGCGCGGCCTGGCTGGCGTGGCGTCAGAACCGTTGGCTGGTGGGGACGTCGGCGGCGGTGGTGGCGCTGGTCGCGGCCGTCCTCGGCTACCAGGCGCACCAGATCGACGCGGCCGCGGCGGGCCCGCTGGGTACCCGGTGCGGCCCGGCGGGGGCGGATCCGTTCACCGACTCCCATGGCATCGGTTCGACCTGCGGGAACTACTTCAACAGCGAACTGCGCTTCACCAGCCTGTCGCTGACGCTGGTTCAGCTCGGCCTCACGGTGCTGCCGGTGCTGGTCGGCATGTTCGTCGGGGCGCCCCTGCTGTCCCGCGAGTACGAGCGGCGCACCCATCTGCTGGTCTGGAGCCAGTCGGTGTCGCCCACCCGCTGGCTCGCCGCGCGGCTCGGCGCCGCGGTGGCCGTGGTCGGACTGGCCACGGTCGCGCTGACCGGGATGTCCGACTGGTTCTGGCACGACCAGGCGCAGCCGCGGGGAACGCTCAGTGACTACCGCTACGACGTGCTGGCCTACGCCTCCAGCGGGCTGATGCCGGTGGCCTACTCGCTCTACACGCTGGCGCTGGGGGCGGTGGTGGGGCTGCTGCTGCGCCGGGCCCTGCTCGCGATCGGGGTGACCGGCCTGCTCGCGGTGCTGACCGACGTCGTCCTGTACCAGCTGCGTCCGCACCTCTACCCGGCGGTCAACGGGGTCCAGCCGTTCTCCGGGGACTACGACGGCTTCCTCGCGCCGCCGGACGCCTGGGTGGTCTCCAGCGGGCAGATCCTGCCGAACGGCACCCGGATCACCACTGCCAGCGGCTGCGACGGTTGCGCCAACCCCAAGGCCTACTACGGGAGTTATCAGCCCGCCTCGCACTTCTGGCCGCTCCAGTCGGTCGAGGCGGGGATCCTGCTGGCGCTGGCCCTGGCCCTGTTCGGGCTGGTGCTGTACCGGGTGCGCGGCGCCCGGCGCTGACCCGGCCCGCGGGTCGCGGCTGATCGGCCGCGACCCGCGGACCCCCGTGGCGGATCCGGTGACACCGGCCGCCGCGGGCTACATCCGGTCGACCGAGGTGACCCGCAGTACCGCCCGGCCCTCCTCGTCCGAGGAGGCCAGGTCGACCTCGGCGCTGATGCCCCAGTCGTGGTCCCCGGCCGGGTCGTCGAAGATCTGCCGGACCAGCCAGGCGCCCTGCACCGACTCGTCGTCGATGATCAGCATCTTCGGACCGCGCGCGTTCGGCCCGGTGCCGAGGTCGTCGTGCTCGTCCCAGTACCCGTCCATGGCGTCGGCCCACCTGTCCTGGTCCCACCCGCCCTCCCGTCGCCCGCCGCCACTGTCGGACCCGCCCTGCGCGGCACCCCGATCCTCCGAGTCCAGCTCGCCGAGGTCGAAGTACCGTTCCAGCGCCGCCAGTTCGACCCGGCGGAACATCGCGTTGCGGACCAGCACCCGGAACGCCCGGACGTTCGCGGTGACCGGAGCGGTCCGCTCGTCCAGCAGCTCCAGCTCGCGCTCCTCCTCGTCCTCGGGGTTGGCCAGCTTCTCCCACTCGTCCAGCAGGCTGGAGTCGACCTGCCGGACCAGCTCGCCCAGCCAGGAGATCAGGTCCCGCAGGTCCTCCGACTTGAGGTCGTCCGGGACGGTGTGCTCCAGCGCCTTGTACGCCCCGGCCAGGTACCGCAGCACCAGGCCCTCGGTGCGGGCGAGTTCGTAGAAGCCGACGTAGTCGGCGAAGGTCATCGCCCGCTCGTAGAGGTCCCGGGCGACGGTCTTGGGCCGCAGCGGGTGGTCGCCGATCCACGGGTGGGCGCGCCGGTAGACCTCGTACGCGTGGCCGAGCAGTTCCTCCAGCGGCTTGGGGTAGCTGATCTCCTGCAGCCGCTCCATCCGCTCCTCGTACTCGATCCCGTCGCGCTTCATCTCGGCCACGGCCTCGCCGCGGGCCTTGTTCTCCTGCGCGGCGACGATCTGCCGCGGGTCGTCCAGCGTCGACTCGACCACGCTGAGCACGTCCAGCGCGTACGTGGGGGACTCGACGTCCAGCAGCTCGAAGGCGGCCAGGGCGAAGGTGGACAGCGGCTGGGTGAGTGAGAAGTCCTGCTGGAGGTCGACCGTGAGCCGGACGATCCGCCCGGTCTCGTCCGGGGTCTCCAGCCGCTCCACCACGCCGCCCGCCAGCAGTGAGCGGTAGATGGCGATGGTCTCGCTGATGTGGCGGCGGCGGGCCTTCGGGTCGTCGTCGTTGTCGAGCAGCAGGTGCCGCATCGCCTCGAAGGCGTTGCCCGGACGGTTGATCACCGACAGCAGCATCAGGTGGCTCACCCGGAACCGGGAGACCAGCGGCTCCGGCTGGGCGTCGATCAGCTTGGTGAAGGTCTCCTCACCCCAGGAGATGAAGCCGTCCGGGGCCTTCTTGCGGACCACCTTGCGCTTCTTCTTGGGGTCGTCCCCGGCCTTGGCCAGGGCCTTCTCGTTCTCGGTGACGTGCTCGGGGGCCTGCGCGACCACCGTCCCCACGGTGTCGAACCCGGCCCGCCCGGCCCGCCCGGCGATCTGGTGGAACTCGCGGGCGCGCAGCAGCCGGACCCGCTGGCCGTCGTACTTGGACAGCGCGGTGAACAGCACCGTGCGGATCGGCACGTTGACGCCCACGCCCAGGGTGTCGGTACCGCAGATCACCTTCAGCAGCCCGGCCTGGGCCAGCCGTTCGACCAGGCGCCGGTACTTCGGCAGCATCCCGGCGTGGTGCACGCCGATGCCGTGCCGGACGAACCGGGACAGGTTCCGGCCGAACTTGGTGGTGAACCGGAAGTTGCCGATCAGCGCGGCGATCGCGTCCTTCTCGGCCTTGGAGCACATGTTGATGCTCATCAGCGCCTGCGCCCGCTCCACGGCGGCGGCCTGGGTGAAGTGCACCACGTAGACCGGCGCCTGGCCGGTGGAGAGCAGTGTCTCCAGGGTGTCGTGGATGGGCGTGCGCTGGTACTCGTAGAACAGCGGGACCGGGCGCTCGACCGAGGCCACGGTGGTGGTCGGCCGCCCGGTGCGGCGCTTCAGGTCCGCCTCGAACCGGCGGACGTCGCCGAGGGTCGCCGACATCAGCAGGAACTGCGCCTGCGGCAGCTCGATCAGCGGCACCTGCCAGGCCCAGCCCCGGTCCGGTTCGGCGTAGAAGTGGAACTCGTCCATCACCACCTGGCCGACGTCGGCCTGGCCGCCGTCGCGCAGCGCGATGCTGGCCAGGATCTCGGCGGTGCAGCAGATGATCGGCGCCATCGGGTTGACGCTGGCGTCGCCGGTCATCATGCCGACCTGGCTGGTGCCGAACATCTTCACCAGGTCGAAGAACTTCTCCGAGACCAGGGCCTTGATCGGCGCGGTGTAGAAGGTGCGCTCGCCGCGGGCCAGGGCGGCGAAGTGCGCGCCCGCCGCGACCAGGCTCTTACCCGAGCCGGTGGGGGTGTTCAGGATGACGTTGGACCCGGAGACGATCTCGATCAGCGCCTCCTCCTGCGCGGGGTAGAGCGTGATCCCGCGTTCCTCCGCCCAGCCCGCGAAAGCGGTGAAGAGATCATCGGGCAGTGGTTCGGCGGGGATGAGATCAGTCAGGGTCACCGCCCTATCTTGCCCTAAGCAGCGGTTCCGCCGGGATCGGCGGACGGGGCCACCGCTTGTCACTCTTACTTAGGTAAGGCTAACCTAATAAGCACTTCTGACGCTTGATCGAGGAAGGCCCTCCCCGTGCCCCTGCCCTGGACCTCCCCTGCCCTGACGCTGTATTCGGCGGCCCCGGCGCCCTCCACTCCGCTCGGCCCCTTCACGGACAGCGCGGTGGCCTGGGCCACCTGGGTCACCCTGATGGGCTTCGTCGGTCTGGTCGCCCTGGCGCTGCTCGCCGCGGTACCGGCCGCCGCCCGCAGCGCGCCCGGGGCGGTGCCCGCGGTCACCGCCAGGCTCGCCCGGGCCGCGCTGGTCACCGGCGTGCTCGCGGTCCCCGCGGTGCTCACCGGACTCGCCCGCGGCGCGGCGGGCGACAGCGGCTACGACTACGCGGCGGCCTGGAACTCCCTGTACGACGGCAGCAACGACGGCCGCCTGTCCGGGATCGAGGTCAGCTGCTCGCTGCTCGGAGCCGTACTGGTGGCGCCGCTGGCCCGGCGGTCGGTCGCGGCGTCCGGGCGGGCCCGCCGCCGGCTGCTCGGCGCGGGACTGGCCGCGGGCGCGGTCGCGCTCGGCAGCACCAGGTTCCCGGACGCGATGCCGGTCGGCGACTGGGGCCGCACCGTCTTCTCCACCCTGATGTGGCTGCTGCACCTGATCGGCGGCGGCGTCTGGCTCGGCGGACTGGCCGGGCTGCTGCTGCTCGCCGCCCCCGGCGCGGTCCGCGAGGCGCTGCCCGAGGACGCGCGCGGCGCCTTCTGGTCCGGCACGATCCGCCGCTTCTCGGTCTGCGCCATGGCCTCGGTCGCCGCCATCACGCTGTCCGGCCTGTTCCTGTACTGGGAGCACGTGGACGGCCCCGGCCAGCTGCTCAGCACCATGTACGGGCGGGTGCTCGGGGTGAAGATCCTGATCTTCGGCGCGCTGCTGCTGCTCGGCGTGTTCAACCAGTTCTGGCTGCACCCGCGGATCGAGGCGCTGCGGGCCGCGGGCGACCAGCGCCCGCTGCGCACCCTGCTGCTGCGCAGGTTCCCGCTGGTGGTCGCGGTCGAGGTGGTCTGCGGTCTGCTGCTGCTGTTCGTCGCCCCCTTCCTGCACGGCTCCGCCCGCAACCAGGCGTACCAGGCGCGGGTCGCCGAGCACTCCGCCACCGCCGTCCCGGCGAAGCGGCTGCCGAGGCTCGCGCCGAAGCAGGCCGACGCGTCCACCTGGGTCTACGGCACGCTGGAGACGCTGGCCGTGGTCGGCCTGATGGGCGCCGGCTACCGCTACTCCGGTCGGCTGGCCCGCCGCCGCGCGACCGCCGCCGCGCCCGCAGTGGGGCCGCTGCGGGCGCCGGACCTTACCGAAGCCTGACAGAAGCCCGCCCCTGCTGGTCGGACCACAGCGTGAAGTGGTGCAATCGAGGTATGGACAAGGACGGCGGACTCGCCGGCAAGCCGGTCGGTCGACGCGTGGTGATCGGCGTGAGCGCGCTGGGCGCGCTCGGGGTGGCCTTCGGCGCGCGGATCGAGAGCGCCCTGAACGGCGTGCTCGGCGCCATCAGCGCGCACGACCCGACCGGCATCACCTCGCTGCTCCCGGGCGGGGGCGGCTTCCAGTTCTACAACGTCGCCTCCTTCCTCCCGTACCGCAGCGACCAGGACTACCGGCTCACCATCGACGGGCTGGTCGACCACCCGACCACGTACACCCTGGCCGAGCTGGCGGCGCTGCCGCAGACCACGCTGGTCCGCGACGTGCAGTGCGTGACCGGCTGGCGGGTGCCGAACACCGAGTTCGGCGGGGTGCTGCTGTCGGAGCTGCTGGACCGGGCCGGGGTGAAGCCGGAGGGCAAGGCGCTGCGCTTCACCTGCTTCGACGACGTCTACAGTGAGAGCCTGACCCTGGCCGAGGCCCGGCGTCCGGACGTGATGGTGGCGCACCAGATGGACAAGGTGCCGGTCACCCGGGACCACGGCGGCCCGGTGCGGCTGTACGTGGCGCCGATGTACTTCTACAAGTCCGCCAAGTGGCTCTCCGGGATCACCGTCACCGACCGGGTGATGCCGGGCTACTGGGAGCAGAACGGCTACGACGTCGAGGCCTGGGTCGGCCGCTCCAACGGGCGCACCGACGCCCCGATCGATGGTGAATGAGCCGATGGCGCACACACACCCGGTGGACGAGCTGCGCCGGTTCACCGCCGCCGAGCGCTGGGTGCACCGCGCCACCTCGACGCTGATGACGCTGGCGATCCTGAGCGCGCTCTTCCTCTACGTGCCCGGCTTCGCCGAGCTGGTCGGCCGCCGACTGCTGCTGGTGACGGTGCACGAGTGGTCCGGGATCCTGCTGCCGCTGCCGCTCGCGGTCGGGCTGTTCTTCAAGGGCGTCCGGGCCGACATGCGCGCCCTGGACCGCTTCGGTCCGCAGGACAAGGGGTGGGTCTGGCGGGCGATGCGGCACGGCACCGGCATGGCCGGACCGGCGGGCAAGTTCAACGCCGGGCAGAAGCTGTACTCGGCGCTGATCGCCGGACTGGTGGTGGTGATGGTCGGCACCGGGCTGATGATGTGGTTCACCGCGCTGTCCCCGCTGAACCTGCGCACCGGCGCCAGCTACGTCCACGACTGGCTGGCGCTGGCGATCGGCCTGCTGGTGCTCGGGCACATCCGGATGGCGATGAAGGACCCGGAGGCCCGGCACGGCATGCGCACCGGCTGGGTGACCCGCTCCTGGGCCCGCCGCGAGCACCGGCTCTGGGAGGAGCAGGAGCGGCCGGAGGAGCAGGACTGACGCGCGCTCAGCTCCGCTGCCGGGCCCGCTCGATCTTCAGCCCGACCCCGTCCAGGAAGGTCTCCAGCACCAGCTCGAAGACCTCCCCGTCGTTGCGGAACAGCTCGGTCAGCCGGGCCGAGCCCTGGTGCAGCATCGGGAACCGGTCGGCCGGGAGCAGCCCGTACTTGACCGACCAGGCCGCGTCGTCCTTCGCCTGCACCGCCGGTCCCAGGATCAGGAACGCGGCCGTGGACTGCACGAACGCCAGGGTCAGGTCGAGCAGCATCCGGTAGCACTCGGCCGCCTCGACCGGCGGCAGCCCGGCCCGGTGCAGCACCGCGATGATCTCCTCCACGCTGCGGGTCTCGGCCGGACTGGCGGTGGTGCGGTTCGCCCCGAGCACCGCCAGCGCGGGCCGGGCCAGATGCACCGCGCGGACGGCGCGGGCGGTCAGCGTCAGCCATTCCCGCCACTGGTCGGGGCTGAGCCCGGAGTCCGCGGTCAGCAGCACCGCCTCGTCGATCAGCTGCTCGGTCAGCGCCAGGACCAGGTCGTCCTTGTCGCGGAAGTGCCGGTAGACGGCGGTCGGGTCGGCGCCCAGCTCCTTGCCCAGCCGACTGAACGTCAGCACCCCGCCCCCCTCAGGCGAGCAGAGGTGCATGGCGGCTTCCAGGATCGCCTCGCGGGTGAGCGTCACCCGCCGTCTTGACGTCGCTCCGGCCGTTGCCGTGTCCGCCGTCGTGCCCTGCTCCGCCACTGCGGTTCCTCTCCGCTCCGGGCCGGTTCCGGCCCCCCTCGGGTTGATCCGATCGTAACGCCCGCCCGATGTCAATGCCATTGACATCGCCACTGTCATCGAGTGAGATGCACTCTCATCCGGTCGTGCCGCATCCGACCGGACGAACCGAGCACCCACTACGGAGGGCCCGTGCCCCGCGATCACCACTTCGCCGACCTGGTCTTCACCGGCGGCCCCGTCTACACCGTCGACCCGGCCCGCTCCTGGGCGACCGCCGTCGCCGTCCGCGCCGGGCGGATCGTCGTCGTCGGCGACGACCACGACGTCAGCCACCTGGTCGGCGCGGACACCGAAGTGGTCGACCTCGCCGGACGGCTGCTGCTCCCCGGCTTCCAGGACGCCCACGTCCACCCGGTGCTCGGCGGCACCACCATGCTCGGCTGCGACCTGCACCAGCTGGAGGACGCCCGGGCCTACGCCGACGCCGTCGCCGACCACGCCGCCGCCCACCCCGACCGCGCCTGGATCACCGGCGGCGGCTGGAGCATGGAGGCCTTCCCCGGCGGCACCCCGCACCGCGACCTGCTCGACTCGGTGGTCCCGGACCGCCCGGTCGCGCTGCCCAACCGGGACGGCCACGGCCTGTGGGCCAACAGCCGGGCACTGGAGATCGCCGGGATCACCCGGGACACCCCCGACCCGGCCGACGGCCGGATCGAGCGCGACGCCGACTGCAGCCCCACCGGGATGCTCCAGGAGGGCGCGGCCGACCTGGTGCTGCGGCACATACCGGCCACCACCGACGCCGAGTACCTCCAGGGCCTGCTGGAGGGCCAGCGCTACCTGCACGGCTTCGGCATCACCGGCTGGCAGGACGCCGGGGTCGGCTCCGCCTTCGGCCCCGGCGACGTCTACGGGGCCTACCTGGCCGCCGCCGCCGACGGCAGCCTCACCGCCCGGGTCCGCGCCGCCCAGTGGTGGGACCGCGAGGGCGGCCTGGAGCAGCTGCCCGAGTTCACCGCCCGCCGGGCCGAGGCGGCGGCGGTCCGCGAGGGCGCCGGGCGGTTCCGCGCCGGGACCGTGAAGATGATGCTCGACGGCGTCGCCGAGAACCACACCGCCGCCATGCTGGAGCCCTACCTGGACGGCTGCGGCTGCTCCAGCGGCGCCTCCGGACTGGACTTCATCGACCCGGAGAAGCTCGGCGGCTACGTCAGCGAACTCGACGCCGAGGGCTTCCAGGTGCACTTCCACGCCCTCGGCGACCGGGCGGTGCGCAGCGCGCTGGACGCGGTCGAGGAGGCCCGGCGCCGCAACGGCCCGCGCGGCAACCGGCACCACCTGGCCCACCTGCAGGTGATCCACCCGGAGGACATCCCGCGCTTCCGCGCCCTCGGCGCCACCGCCAACATCCAGCCGCTGTGGGCCTGCCACGAGCCGCAGATGGACGAGCTGACCATCCCGTTCCTGGGCGACCGGCGCAGCCGCTGGCAGTACCCCTTCGGCTCGCTGGCCCGCTCCGGCGCGATGCTCGCGGCCGGCAGCGACTGGTCGGTGAGCACCCCGGACGTGCTGCTCGGCGTGCACACCGCCGTCAACCGGCGCGGTCCCGGCGAGGAGGACGCGCGGGTGCTCGGCCCCGAGGAGCGGATCGACCTCGGCACCGCCCTGGCCGCCTACACCGCGGGCAGCGCCCGGGTGAACCACCTGGACGACGTCACCGGTTCGGTGCAGCCCGGCAAGTACGCCGACCTGGTGCTGCTCGACCGGGACCCGTTCGCGGGCCCGGCCGCCGCCATCGGCGACGCCCGGGTGCTGCGCACCTACGTCGAGGGCGACCTGGTCCACGCCGCCCAGTGACCACCGCCCCGTGCCGCGACCCCGCACCGACGAGAGGTACCACCACCATGCGGAGAACCATCCTGCGCGCCGCGCTCCCGATCGCGGCCCTCACCCTGCTCACCAGCGCGTGCGGCGGCGGCAGCACCGTCAAGGCCGCCGCCAGGAGCAACTTCAGCAGCACCCAGGTCACCACCACCGCCGCCAAGGGCCCGCTGGCCGCCCTCACCTGGTACGGCGACTACCGCGCGCCGTACTCCGAGGACCCGCTGAAGACCGCCGACTACCCGGAGGAGACCATCCTCGGCAACGTCTGCGAGTCGGTGCTGCGCACCGGCGCCGACTACAGCCTGAACCCGGGCATCGCCAGGAGCTGGTCCCAGCCCGACAGTGAGCACATGGTGCTCGACCTCGACCCGCGCGCCAGGTTCAGCGACGGCCACCCGGTCACCCCCGCCGACGTCGTCTACAGCCTGGCCAGGAACCAGGACCCGGCCGAGGCCAGCAACTACGCCGACTCCTACAACGACGTGACCTCGATCAAGGCCACCGGTGCGGAGCAGGTCACGCTCACCTTCAGCAAGCCGGACTACCTGTTCGTGCGCAACCTCGGCATCCTGGCCGGGGCGGTGGTGGAGAAGGCGTTCGCGGTGAAGGCGGGCACGAACTTCGGCAACGCCCAGACCGGCGTGGTCTGCTCCGGCCCGTACACCGTCGCCTCCTTCGACGGCACCAACTCCATGGTGCTCAAGCGCGACCCGGACTACTGGGACCCGAGCCGGGCCGCCCGGTCGCAGACCCTCACCTTCCGCTTCCTGTCCGACCCCGGCGCCATCGCCAACGCGCTCACCTCCGGCAGCCTGGACGGCGCCTTCGACCTGCCGCCGTCCACCGTCACCACGCTCGGCCGGGCCACCGACGGCAAGCTCTACGTCGGCGCGGCCGGTTCCACCACCCAGAACATCGACCTGATCGTCTCCCGGTTCACCGGCACCCTCGGCGACGTCCGGGTGCGCCAGGCGCTGTCCATGGCGATCGACCGGGCCGGGATCGCGAAGACCCTGTTCTACGGCACCGCCGACCCGCTGTACACCGTCGCCGGTCCCGGCTTCTGGCAGAGCGGCCCGGCCGCGGCCGTCTACTCCGCCGCCTACCGGAAGCTGGCCAAGGCCCCCGACGTGGCCGCCGCCACCGAGCTGGTGCGACAGGCCGGGGCAGCCGGAAAGCAGTTCAGCATCGGCTACGCCGCCGACAGCCCGAGCCAGGCCCAGCTCGCCGAGGTGCTCCAGCAGACCGGCGACTCCATCGGCCTCAAGGTGAAGATCGTCGGGCTGCCGGACCAGCAGTACGGCAACCTCTTCATCGACCCCAGGGCCCGCGCCGCCTACGACTCCTTCCTCACCATCAACTACCTGGAGTTCCCGGAAGCGGCGGACATGTACATGAGTTACGCGACCAAGGCCGGGATCCAGAACTTCAACGGCTACAGCGACCCGACCGTCGAGGCCGACCTGCTCAAGGCCCAGGCCACCCAGGACGCCACCCGGCGCGCCCAGTACGTCGTCGCCGCCCAGTCGGTCGTCTCCCAGGCCCTGCCCTGGATCCCGATCGTCGCCCCGCGCGCGCTGCTGTTCCAGAACAAGGCCGTCACCGGCGCCCCGCTCACCTTCTCCTACATGGACGACGCCTGGGCCGCGGCCGTGGGTGCCCCCTGATGGGCCGGCTCGTGCTGTCCCGCCTCGGCGGACTGGCCACCACGCTGCTGCTGGCCAGCATGGTGATCTTCGGCAGCCTCTACCTCGCCCCCGGCAGCCCCGAGGACGTCCTCTTCGGCAGCCGCACCCCGTCCGCCGCCACCCGCGCCGCCGTCCGGCACCAACTGCACCTGGACCAGCCGCTGCCGGTCCGCTACTGGGACTGGCTCACCGGCGTGCTCCACGGCGACCTCGGCCGCTCCATG
The DNA here is from genome assembly GCF_014084105.1 of Streptacidiphilus sp. P02-A3a. Taxonomy (GTDB): domain Bacteria; phylum Actinomycetota; class Actinomycetes; order Streptomycetales; family Streptomycetaceae; genus Streptacidiphilus. The sequence continues at coordinate 3,152,553 of NZ_CP048289.1, forward strand.
GTCACCGGCCAGACGGTCGCCGGCCGGGTCGGCCACGGCCTCGGGGTGACGTTGACGCTGGTCCTCGTCAGCATGGTGCTGGTGGTGCTCTTCGGCGTCGGCCTGGGCACCGTCGCCGCGCTGCGCCCGGGACCGGTCGACTCCGCCGCCAACACCCTCACCTCGGTCTCGGTGACCGTCCCGCCGTTCGTCGCCTCCACCCTGCTGATCTCGGCCTTCGCCGTGCACCTCGGCTGGTTCCCGGCGTCCGGCATCGGCACCGGGGCCCTCGGGGAGCTGCGCGGGCTGATCCTGCCCGCCTGCGCCCTGGCCGTCATCAACTGCGGCTTCCTGGCCCGGATCACCCGCAACGCGCTGCGCGAGCAGCTGGCCAAGGAGCACGTGCAGACCGCCCTGGTCCGCGGCCTGCCGCGGTGGGCGGTGCTGCGCGACCACGTGTTCCGCAACGCCGTCCCACCGATCGTCACCGCGGTCGCGCTGCTCACCTCCGGGATGTTCGCCTCCACGCTGGTCGTCGAGACCGCCTTCGCCGTCCCCGGCATCGGCATGCTCACCATCAGCTCGGTGGCGCAGAAGGACTTCCCGGTGGTCCAGGCCGTCTCGCTGCTGCTGGTCGCCGCCTTCGTCATCTGCAACGCCGTCAGCGACCTGGTCCAGGCCCTGGTCGACCCCCGGCTGCGCACCGTGGGGAGGACCACATGACCACCGCCCTCGACCTGGAGCAGGCACCCGCCGCCACCCCCGCGCGGCGGGCGCCGCTGGCCGGGATCACCCGGATCCGGGCCGCGCTCGGCCCCTCCGGCACCGCCGCCTCACTGTTCCTGCTGGTCGTACTGGTGGTGGCGGTCGCCGCGCCGCTGCTCGCCCCGTACGACCCGAACCTCCAGTCCCTGCTGGACGCCTACGCCGGACCCTCCGGCGCGCACCCGCTGGGCGCCGACAGCCTCGGCCGGGACATCCTGTCCCGGCTCATGTTCGGCGCCCGGACCAGCCTGCTCGGACCGGCGCTGGTGGTGTCCGTGGCACTGCTCGTCGGCATCCCGCTGGCCCTGGCCGCCGCCTGGTTCGGCGGCCTCGTCAACGCCGTGGTGGCCAGGATCTTCGACCTGGTCTACGCGCTGCCCGGGCTGCTGCTGGCGGTACTCGCGGTGGCCCTGTTCGGCCCCGGACTGGTCCCGGCCGTGGCCGCGCTCTCCGTGGCCTACATCCCGTTCCTGGCCCGGATCGTGCTGGCCGCCGCCCGGCAGCAGCGGGTCAGCCCGTACGTGGACGCGCTCGCGGTGCAGGGCTTCGGCGCGGTGCGGATCTGCGTCCGGCACATCCTGCGCAACATCGCGCCGGTGGTGATCGGGCAGGCCGCCATCGCCTTCGGCTACGCCCTGCTCGACCTCGCCTCGCTCTCCTACCTGGGCCTGGCGGTCCAGGCGCCGACCGCCGACTGGGGGGTCATGGTCAGCGACAGCAACGCGCTGATGGGCGGCTACTGGCTGCCGATCCTGGCCCCCGGGCTGCTGATCGTGCTCTCGGTGCTGTCGCTGACCGTCCTCGGCGCGCGGATCAGCGGTGAGCGCCCGCAGCCCTACCTGCGCCGCCGCAGCAGCGGTCACAGCAGCGGTCACAGCCGCGCGAACAGCACCAGCCGCACCAGCACCGGAGCCGCCGCATGACGCCCCAGCCAGTCCCCCCGGAGCCGCGGCCGCCGCTGCTGGAGATCAGCGGGCTGACCGTGCACCTCGCGGCCGACCCCGGCGGCGCGGACCGCAGGCCGGTGCTGGACGGCATCGACCTGACCCTCGCCCCGGGCGAGGCCCTGGGCCTGGTCGGCGAGTCCGGCTCCGGCAAGTCGATGACCGTCCGCGCGGTCACCCGGCTGCTGCCGCCCGGCGCCGAGGCCGACGGCGCGATCCGCTTCGACGGCGCCGACGTCGGCGCGATGACCCCCGCCGAGCTGCGCGGCTACCGCGACCGCGGCGTCGGCATGGTCTTCCAGGACCCCCGCGCCCACATCAACCCCACCCGCCGGATCGGCGCCTTCCTCACCGAGGCGCTGATCCGCAACCGGGGCACCGGCCGCAGGGCCGCCCTGGCCCGGGCCGCCGCCGTGCTCGCCGAGGTCGGCATCGACGACCCGGTCCGCCGCCTGCGGCAGTACCCGCACGAGCTCTCCGGCGGCATGCTGCAACGCGTCATGATCGCCTCGGTGCTGCTCGCCGAACCCCGGCTGATCCTCGCCGACGAACCCACCACCGCCCTGGACGTCACCATCCAGGCCGAGGTGGTCGGCATCCTGGACCGGCTGCGCCGCGAACGCGGCCTCGGCATGGTCTTCATCACCCACGACCTGGACCTGGCACTCGCGGTCTGCGGCCGGGTCGCGGTGATGTACGCCGGGCGGATCGTCGAGATCCGCGCGGCCGAGGCGCTGCACCAGCGCGCCGCCCACCCCTACACCCTGGGCCTGCTCGGCTCGCGCCCCTCCATCGACGAGCGCGCCGAACGGCTGCGGGCCGTCCCCGGACGCCCGGTGTCGGCCTTCGAGGCCGGTCCCGGCTGCGCCTTCGCAGACCGCTGCGCCGAGGTCCGGCCGGTGTGCCGCGCGGACCGGCCGCGGCTGGAGCCCTTCCGCGGCGGACTGGTGCGCTGCCACCGGGTCGCCGAGATCAGTCGGCAGGAGGCCACCGTATGACGGCGAGCGAGCACGGCGACGCGGTGCGGGTGTCCGGGCTGAGCAAGGTGTTCCGGGTGCCCGACGGCCGGGGCGGCCGGACCGCCCACCCGGCGGTGGACGACGTCGGCTTCACCGTCGCGGCCGGCGGCTCGCTGGGCATCGTCGGCGAGTCCGGCTCCGGCAAGACCACCATCGCCCGGATGCTGGTCGGCCTGGAACGCGCCAGCGGCGGCAGCATGGCGGTGCTCGGCCGGGACCGGTCCGCCCCGGCCCGGGGCGCGGCCGAACGCGACCGCCGGGCCCGGGAACTGCAGATCGTCTTCCAGGACCCGTACACCTCGCTCGACCCCAGCCAGAGCGCCCGCGCGGCGGTCGACGAGGTACTGCGGCACCACACCGCCCTGACCTCCGAGCAACGACGGCAGCGGCTGGGCGAGTTGGTCGACCAGGTGGGACTGACGGAACGCCAGGCCAACGCGCGTCCGCGCGAGCTCTCCGGCGGCCAGCGGCAGCGGGTGGCCATCGCCCGGGCGCTGGCAGCCGAACCGAAGGTGCTGATCCTGGACGAGGCGGTCTCCGCGCTGGACGTCTCGATCCAGGCGCAGATCCTCAACCTGCTCGCCGACATCCGCGACCGGACCGGCATCGCCTACCTGCTGATCTCCCACGACCTGGCGGTGGTACGGCAGTTGTGCGACACGGTGCTGGTGCTGCGGCGCGGCCGGGTGGTCGAGCAGGGCGACTGCGCGAGCGTGCTGGACGCGCCCGCGCAGGAGTACACCCGCGCCCTGCGCGCGGCGGTCCCGGTCCCCGGCTGGCGGGTGGGCGCGCCCTGAGCGCGGGACCACCCGGCGGGTCAGGCGGGCACGACGGTCACGGTGACCCTCGTGCCCGCCCGCGCGCCCGGCACGGTGACCAGGGCGACGCCCGCCGTCGCGCCCCGGGGCTGCAGGACCAGCGGCGGCGCCCCGCGCGCGCCGGAGACCGAGACCCGCGCCCCGTGCGGGTAGGCGCTGCCGGAGAGCACGATCCGGGTGCTGCCGCCCCGGCCGACGGTGTAGCTCAGCCGGTAGTCGCCGTCGGCCGGGTCGAAGGACTCCGCCACCGGCAGCCCGGCCACGGCCGAGGCGTACGGGCCGAACACCGGGGCGTCGCCCGGATGCGGCTGCCCGTCCGGGCCGAGCGGGGTGTAGCCGCCGGTGCCCTCGCCCCAGTACCACATGGTCCACCCGGCGGCGAAGCCCGCCATGGCGTCCACCTGCGCCCGCACCAGCTCGGTGTTGCCGGGCGTGTCCGCGTTCGGCGGGCCCCACTCGCCGACCAGCACCGGCATCCGGTGCGCCCGGGGGTAGCCGGTGATCGCCGCCGTGTACGCCTGGATGAAGCCGTCGGACGGGTCCCAGTCGGCGCCGTCCTCCACCGCCGTGTCGTAGAAGTGCGGCGCGTAGCCGAGCCGGGCGGCGCCCCGGCGCGGGTCGGTGAACCCCGGCAGCCGGGTCGGCACGCCCTCGCCGACCAGTACCGTCGGCTCGACGAACAGCCAGGAGCGGCTGTCCACCGCGCGGACCGCCGCGATCAGCCGCTGGTACATCAGCGCCAGCCGCCCGGACTCCAGCGCCGCCGCCGCGGCCACCTGCACCGAGGGGTCGGTCGGATCGCCGTCGAAGGGGCCGCTCGGCTCGTTGAACAGGTCGAAGCCCAGCAGCGAGCGGTGGCCGCGCAGCGCCAGCGCGATGTGGGTGTAGAACTCGGCCTGCTCCCGCCGCAGGTCCGGGTCGTCGTAGAGGTGGGTGAAGGCGGCCTGCACCGAGGGCTCGAAGTACTCGGCGAACCAGTCCGCCGGGTCCGGCGTGAACGGCAGCCCGTCGTCCCGGGTCGCCCAGGCCGGGATGCCGTCCTGGCCCCCGCCGAAGGCCGGACCGTAGACGTCCTGGTGGAAGTCCACCAGCACCAGCAGCCCGGCGGCGTCGGCCCAGTCCATCAGCCGCTGGAGCTTCGCCGTCTCGGCGGCGTCGTAGCGGCCCGGCAGCGGCTCCAGCCGGGCCCAGGTGATGTCGAGCCGGATCAGGTCGAAGCCGCGGGCGGCGATGGAACGGATGTCCGCCTCGGTGGTCTCGTCGTACTTGTCGACATTGAAGCCGCGCAGCCGCAGGGTGCGCCCGGCCGCGTCGGTGAACAGGGTCGGCCCGGCCGCGGTGGTCACCGCGCCGGTGGGGAAGTCGGCGCCGCGGCCGGGCGCGGCGGCCGAGGCCGGGGGAGCGGCGGCGGTCAGCGCGACCGCCCCGGCCAGGGCGAGCGCGGCGGCGGTACGGCGGATGCGCAAGGGACACCTCGGGAGGGGGAGCGGCGCGAGCCGGGGAGCGGTCAGTCGCCGATGCTGCTCCGTCCCGCCGCCGGAGGCAAGAGGAATGCGAGTACTGCTCATGTTCAATGTCCGACAAGCAGTCAGAAGTGGTTCCAGGGGCGCTCGGGGCGCGCGTGTTCGACCGGGGGCGAGCGCCCCCCGCGCCCCCGGTAGGGCCCGTGCGCCGCACCGCGTCACACGTCCGTGGGTTTCCTCGGGTCCGATTCTGCGCAGAACTGCGGTGTACGGACCTGCGCGCGCGGGGGCCGGTGCGTGGGAGTACGGTGTGCTAGTGGACCGACAGTTGCACACCGACCTCCCCGGGCCGATAGTCTTCGCTCCACGGCCCTGGTGCCTTCCAAGGGGTGGGATATGAATCAGATGCAGCATGTGCGCAGCAGGCCGCGGGTACCCGCGGTCCAGTGCGGCACGGGTGCGGCGAGCCGACGGCTCGACCGCCACCTCGCTGTGCTCGGCGCACCTGCGCTCCCGCAGGTGGATGTGGCGGACGCGGTCGGCCTCATAAGGGAGCTGACCCCCCGTGGGCTCGCCGCTCCCGAGGCACGTCCCAACCGTGGGGCGCGGATGGTGCTGCTCGCGCCGCTCAAGCGCCTCACCCGCTCGCTTTTCGGCGGCCGCAGGTAGGTCGCCCACCCGAAGCCGGTCGTGACCACCAGGTCACGGCCGGCTTCCCCGCGCCCGCCCGCCGCACCGGCCACCGGCTCAGCCCAGCGCGATCTGGTACGCCTTGTCCTCGGCCCGCTCCCGCAACCGCCACCCCTCCGGGGTGCGCAGCAGCGTGTCCCGGTACCAGAGCCCGCACACCAGCAGCCGGGGCTGCCGGTCCGCGCCGGTCGGCGGCAGCGCCATCGGGTTGTGGCACATGGTCCGGGCCGTGGCCCGGTCGCCGTCCAGGGTGATCGCGCAGTTGGCCACCAGGTGCTGGGTCGCGGTGAACAGCGGCAGCGCCGAGTCCAGGAAGGCGACGATCGCCTCCACCGGGCCGCTCGGCCCGCCGAAGGCGGTGTAGTCCACCACCGCGTCCTCGGTGAACAACCCCCGGAACAGCGGCCAGTCACGGGTGTCCACCGCGTGCGCGTAGCGGACCAGGAGGTCCTGGATCTCCATCCGGTCCGACATCTCCCGCAGCGTCAGCATCGGGTCAGTGTGGGCGGCCCGGCCGGAGAAGTGAAGCACCGTGCGCGGGTCGGCAGTGCCCGGAACGGAGCGGTGCCCGGAACGGCGCGGTGCCCGGAACGGCGTAGCACGGCGGGCGGGGGCGCCGGGCCGCGCATAGCTTCGGAAGTGCTCCAGCCCGCCGCGCGATCCGCCGTGCCCGGGCACCCCGCACGAGAGGGCACCGCCCTCACCTGCAGGACCGGCTCCGACGGCCGCAACCGCTGGACCGCCTCCTGACGCCGGTCGGGACGCCCGGGTTTTCTGGGGGGCGGGTGGGGCAGGAGAGCCGAAGGAACTGGGGTCAGAACCGAGGAAGCGAGCCGACATGTCGTTGCACACCGGGCAGCAGGACGCCGACGGGGCCGGCATGCTGTCGGTCAATCCGTTCCTGGGCGAGGCCAACCCGATCCCCGGCCTCGACCTGGCGCCGCCCAAGCACCGACTGCCGGACGGGCCGATGCTGCCCGCCGCCGCCTACCAGCTCATCCACGACGAGCTGATGCTCGACGGCAACGCCCGGCTGAACCTGGCCACCTTCGTCACCACCTGGATGGAACCGCAGGCCGGGACGCTGATGGCGGAGTGCCTCGACAAGAACATGATCGACAAGGACGAGTACCCGCAGACCGCCGAGCTGGAGCGCCGCTGCGTGGCCATCCTCGCCGACCTGTGGAACGCCCCGGACCCGGACAACACCGTGGGCTGCTCCACCACCGGCTCCAGCGAGGCCTGCATGCTGGCCGGGCTGGCGCTCAAGCGCCGGTGGATGCAGCGCAACCGCGAGCGCTACGCGGCGGGCGCCCGGCCGAACCTGGTCATGGGCATCAACGTGCAGGTCTGCTGGGAGAAGTTCTGCAACTTCTGGGAGGTCGAAGCGCGGATGGTGCCGATGGACGGCGAGCGCTTCCACCTCGACCCGGCCGCGGCCGCCGCGCTCTGCGACGAGAACACCATCGGCGTGGTGGCGATCCTCGGCTCCACCTTCGACGGCTCCTACGAGCCGGTCTGGGACGTCTGCGCGGAGCTGGACGCGCTCCAGGACCGCTCCGGCCTGGACATCCCGGTGCACGTGGACGGCGCCTCCGGGGCGATGGTCGCGCCGTTCCTCGATCCGGAGCTGGTCTGGGACTTCCGCCAGCCCCGGGTGGCCTCGATCAACACCTCGGGCCACAAGTACGGCCTGGTCTACCCGGGGGTGGGCTGGGCGCTGTGGCGCGACCGCGAGGCGCTGCCGGAGGAGCTGGTGTTCCGGGTCAACTACCTCGGCGGCGACATGCCGACCTTCGCGCTGAACTTCTCCCGGCCCGGGGCCGAAGTGGTCGCGCAGTACTACAACTTCCTGAGGCTTGGCCGGGACGGCTACCGCGCGGTGCAGCAGGCCAGTCGCGACGTCGCGGTCTCACTGTCCGCGCGGATCGGCGCGCTGCGCCAGTTCCGGCTGCTCAGCAAGGGCGACGAACTCCCGGTCTTCGCGTTCACCACCACCGAGGGGGTCTCCGCGTTCAACGTGTTCGACGTCTCCCGGCGGCTGCGGGAGCGCGGCTGGCTGGTCCCGGCGTACACCTTCCCGGAGCACCGGACGGACCTGGCGGCGCTGCGCATCGTCTGCCGCAACGGCTTCTCCAGCGACCTGGCGGACCTGCTGATGGACGACCTGGAGCGGCTGCTGCCGGAGCTGGAGGCGCAGCCGGGGCCGCTGCACCGGTCGGAGCTGTCGACCGCCTTCCACCACTGAGCGCCACCGCGCGCCCCGGGGGCGGCGGTCAGCGGCGTCCGGCCGCCAGCGCGGCGCCGATGGCCACCGCCAGCCGGTCCAGGTAGTCGCGGGAGACCGGCCCCCGGGCCACCGCGAGCCGCCAGTAGAGCGGTCCGGCGATGAGGTCCAGCGCCAGCTCGGGGTCGGTGTCGACGGGCAGCTCGCCGCGCTCCACCGCCTTGCGGACCAGCGCGGCGCTGCTGTCGCGCTGGGCCTCGCGCAGCGCGGTCGCCAGCGTCTCGGCGATCTCCGGGTTGCGCGCGGCCTCGGCCAGCAGGTCCGGGACGATCTGCGCGGCCAGCGGGTGCCGCAGCACCCGGGCGACGACGTGCACGAACATCCGCAGGTCGTCCTGGAGCGAGCCGGTGTCGGGCAGCACCAGGCCCAGCGAGGCGACCTCGGAGACCACCTCGATGACCATCGGCAGCTTGGACCGCCAGCGGCGGTAGACGGCGGTCTTGCCCACCCCGGCGCGGCGCGCCACGGCCTCGATCGACAGTCGGCCGTAGCCGGTGGCGGCCAGTTCCTCGAACACGGCGAGGCGGATGGCCTCGGTCACATCGTCACGCAGCACGGCGGCGCCGGCGGGTGCCCGTTTGGTCGCGGAGGAGTCCTGCGTCGCCGTCGGTGGCTCCGTTCGCATGGGTTTCCCTGTCAGCATATCGTCAGTGTAGCGTCAGGACGGAACGGTTGCGTTGCGTCGTCGTACCCTTTAACGTCTTCTCACGACGAGACGATAGCGTTCCGTTGTGTCGGTCGGGGGCGGAGGCTTGGGAGTAGCGTGTCCACGGTATTCGAACAACGGGTGGCCGGTGTCGCCGGTGCTGACCCTGACGCGGGGCTGACCCCCGCCCAGTTGGCGGCGAAGCACGGGCTGTCCGTGAGCGGTAAGCGGCCGTCCCTGCTGAAGTACACGAAACAGCTGTGGTCGCGGCGGCAGTTCATTACCTCGTTCGCCACCGCGCGGTTGATCGCCATGTACACGGCCGCGAAGCTCGGCCAGGTCTGGCAGGTGATGACGCCGCTGCTGAACGCGGGCGTGTACTACCTGGTCTTCGGCATCCTGCTGGGGCAGAACCGGGGCATCCCGGACTTCATCGCGTACCTGTGCTGCGGTGTGTTCGTCTTCCAGTTCACCCAGTCGGCGATCCTCTCCGGCACCCGTTCGATCACCGACAACCTCGGGCTGATCCGGGCGCTGCACTTCCCGAGGGCCTGCCTGCCGATCGCCTTCACCGTGATCCAGCTCCAGCAGCTGATCTTCTCGATGGGCGTGCTCGGGGTGATCATGCTGCTCAGCGGGCAGCCGCTGACCCTGCACTGGCTGCTGGTCGTGCCGATCCTGCTGCTCCAGTCGGTGTTCAACACCGGCCTGGCGATGATCATGGCCCGGATCGGCGCCAAGACCACGGACATGGCGCAGCTGATGCCGTTCGTGATCCGCACCTGGATGTACCTGTCCGGCGTGTTCTGGGCGGTCAGCACGTTCACCGCGCACGCCCCGCACTGGGCCGCGGTGATGCTGAACATGAACCCGGCGCTGATCTTCAACGACGAGATGCGCTACGCGCTGATGACCACTGTTCCGGAGAGCATCCTGCCCGCGCACGTCTGGCTGATCACCCTGGCCTGGGCGCTGCTCTTCGGCTTGGGTGGGTATGTGTTCTTCTGGCAGTCGGAAGAGGAGTACGGCCGTGGATGACGTGACACTGGACTCGGGGCAGTCCGGCCCGGACGGCGAGGTGCTGACCGGCCCCGACGGCGAGGTGCTGGTCGCGCTCACCCCCGAGCAGATCGAGCGGCGCCGGATGCTGGAGGCGGAGCGCGCCGAGCGCGCGGCCAGGCAGGCCCAGTTCGGCAAGATCCCGACGGTGATCGTGGACGACATCCACATCGTCTACAAGATCTACGGCGCCGGTGTCGGCAAGGGCTCGGCGACCTCCGCGCTGTCGCGGATCGTCAGCCGCCGCACCTCCCCGGCGCTGACCGAGGTGCACGCGGTCAAGGGGATCAGCTTCACCGCCTACAAGGGCGAGGCGATCGGCCTGATCGGCTCCAACGGCTCGGGCAAGTCGACCACCCTGTCGGCGGTCGCCGGGCTGCTGCCGGTCGAGTCCGGCGCGATCTACACCGACGGCCAGCCCTCGCTGCTCGGCGTGAACGCGGCCATGATGAACGACCTCACCGGCGAGCGGAACGTGGTCCTCGGCTGCCTGGCCATGGGCATGTCCAGGGCCGAGGTGAAGCAGCGCTACCAGGACATCGTGGACTTCTCCGGTATCCAGGAGCGCGGCGACTTCGTGTCGCTGCCGATGCGGACGTACTCCTCCGGTATGGCCGCCCGGCTCCGGTTCTCCATCGCCGCCGCGAAGACCCACGACGTGCTGCTGATCGACGAGGCGCTGGCGACCGGTGACACGGCCTTCCAGAAGCGCAGCGAGGACCGGATCCGGGAGCTGCGCAAGGACGCCGGAACGGTGTTCCTGGTCTCCCACAACAACAAGTCGATCCGCGACACCTGCGACCGGACGATCTGGCTGGAGGCCGGGGTGATCCGCGCGGACGGTCCCACCGAGGACGTCGTCGCCGAGTACGAGGACTACATGAAGTCTCGTTAGGACCCCGCCGTTCGGCCCCCGTGGCCACCGGTGACGCTACGGCAGATCATCGGTGGCCACCCCCTGCGGGTGTTTGTCACACCGAAGTCCTAAGCTAAGCACAAGATCCCTCGGATTCCGCTGGTGTACCGAGCGCTCGCTCACGCGTTCGCCCTGGTGGCGGGGCTGATGGGGCGAGGGCGGTGCCGGTGATCGGCGCGGCCCGGGCGTGTCCGCTGTGGGCAGGTCGTCAAGATCGGTGTAGAACGGGGGGGTGGCGGTCATGACAGTTCGACGGCGCGCAGGATCGGGCTCCTGCTCCACGCGGGTCCGTACCCTGACGGGTCGGCACCGGTGAGCCTGGAGCAGGGCGCCGTACTCGACAAGGCGGGCGCGGAGAACTTCCCCGTGGCCCCCTTCTTCATGCCCGGCTCGATGCGGTCCGGGCTGATGGCCGTGTACGGATTCGCCCGTCTGGTGGACGACGCCGGTGACGGCGACCTGGCCGACCCGGTGGCCACGGCCGAGCTGCTCGGGGTCCCGGCGCTGACCCCCGCACACACGGTGGACGCCAGTTCGACCGCGGCCGGTTCCCAGGGCTCGGACGCGGCCCGGGCGCCCGACACCGCCCAGGTGACCGCCGAGCGGCTGGCACTGCTGGACGGCCTGGAGGCGGACCTCGACCGGGCGTTCGAGACCGCCCTGCGGGCGCCCGGGGCGGAACCCCCGCGGCACCCGCTGCTGGCCGCGCTGTGCCCGGTGATCGACCGGCACGGGCTCACCCCCGATCCCTTCCGGGCGCTGATCCAGGCCAACCGGGTGGACCAGACCACCACCCGCTACGCCACCTTCGACGAGCTGCTCGGCTACTGCGAGCTGTCGGCCAACCCGGTGGGTCTGCTGGTGCTCCAGCTGGCCGGGCTGGCCACCCCCGAGCGGATCCGCCGCTCCGACGCCGTGTGCAGCGGGCTCCAGGTGGTCGAACACCTGCAGGACGTCGCCGAGGACCGCGCCCGGGACCGGATCTACCTCCCGGCCGAGGACATGGCCCGCTTCGGTGTGGCCGAGACCGACCTGGACGCCGCCCACGCCGGGCCCGAGCTGCGGGCACTGGTGGCGTACGAGGCGCGGCGGACCGGCGCGCTGCTGGACGAGGGCGCGCCGCTGGTCGGCAGCGTCCCCGGGCGGCTGCGGCTGCTGCTGGCCGGGTTCACCGCGGGTGGCCGGGCGGCGCTGGGCGCTGTGGCCGAAGCCGGAAACGATGTGCTGGCCGGGGCTCCGAAGCCCCGGAAGAGCCGCCTGCTGCGGGAGGCGGCCGTGACGTTGGTGAGAGGAAGGTGAGTCGGCGAATGGAGGGGGTTTCCCGGGTTTCCCCGCAGGTCAGCGCGGCGTACACATACTGCGAGGCGGTGACCGGCGCCCAGGCGCGCAACTTCTCGTACGGCATCCGGCTGCTGCCGCTGCCGAAGCGCCGGGCGATGTCGGCGATCTACGCGCTGGCCCGCCGGATCGACGACATCGGCGACGGCGACTGGCCGGTCGAACGCAAGGCCGAGCACCTGGCGCGGACCAGGGCGCTGCTGGACGAGATCCGCGAGGGCACGGTCGAGGCCGAGGACACGGACCCGGTGAAGATCGCGCTGGCGCACACCGCCGCGCTGTTCCCGATCCCGCTGGACGCCTTCGACGAGCTGATCGACGGCGTCGAGATGGACGTCAAGGGCACCGAGTACCAGACCTTCGAACAGCTGCGGGTCTACTGCCGCTGCGTCGCGGGCACCATCGGCCGCCTCTCGCTGGGTGTCTTCGGCTGCACCGACCCGAAGCGCGGCGCCGAGTACGCCGACACCCTGGGCCTGGGCCTGCAGCTCACCAACATCTTGCGGGACGTCCGCGAGGACGCCGGGAACGGCCGGACCTACCTCCCGGCCGAGGACCTGGCCCGCTTCGGCTGCGAGGGCTTCGCCGACGGCGGCCTGGGCACCGGTGACTTCCGCGGCCTGATCCTGTTCGAGGCCAGGCGCGCGCAGGGGTACTTCGACGAGGGGCTGCTGCTGCTGCCGATGCTGGACCGGCGCAGCCGGGCCTGTGTGGCCGCGATGTCGGGGATCTACCGCCGGCTGCTGGAGCGGATCGCCACCGAGCCCGAGGCGGTGCTGCGCGGCCGGATGTCCCTCCCCGCCTGGGAGAAGGCCTACGTCGCCCTTTCCGGCCTGGCCGGAGGTCGGGCTTCTTGAACGCGCGGCTTGTCCCGTCGCACCCGTTTGTAGCGGAGGGTAGCTGGGGAACCACAGGGAGCAGTGACTGTTCGGGGAGGGCAGTATGAGCACGCGTACCGCAGTCAGCCGTGCGGTGGTGGTCGGCGGGGGGCTGGCCGGGATCACCGCGGCGCTGAGGCTGGCCGACGCGGGGGCGGCGGTCACCCTGGTCGAGGCCCGGCCCCGGCTCGGCGGCCTGGCCTTCTCGTTCCGGCGGGGCGACCTCTGGGTCGACAACGGCCAGCACGTCTTCCTGCGCTGCTGCACGGCCTACCGCGGGCTGTTGCAGCGGCTCGGGGTCAGCGACCAGGTGGAGATCCAGCCCCGGCTCGACGTCCCGGTGTACGACCTGGCCACCGGCCGCCACGGCGCGCTGCGCCGGGACCCGCTGCCGGTGCCGCTGCACCTGGGCCGGAGCCTGGCGACCTACCCGCACCTGAGCCTGGCCGAGCGGGTGGCCACCGGCCGGGCGGCGCTGGCGCTGCGCGGCCTGGACCTGGACGACCCGGCGCTGGACCAGGAGTCCTTCGGCGACTGGCTGGCCCGCCACGGGCAGTCCGACCGCGCCATCGAGGCGCTGTGGGACCTGGTCGGCGTGGCCACCCTGAACGCCGTCGCCGGGGAGTCCTCGCTGGCGCTGGCGGCGATGGTGTTCAAGACCGGCCTGCTGTCCGACCCCGGCGCCGCCGACATCGGCTTCGCCAAGGTGCCGCTGGGGGCGCTGCACCACGACGCGGCGCGGGCCGCGCTGGAGCGGGCCGGCGTGCGGGTGCTGCTGCGCGCCCGGGTCACCGGCACCAAGCCGGCCGAGTCCGGGCGGCACACGGTCCTGGTCGAGGGCGAGCGGCTGGACGACGGCGAGGAGCAGCTGGCCCCGGCCGACGCGCTGGTGTTCGCGGTGCCCCAGGACGCCGCCTACGAGCTGCTGCCGCCCGGCAGCCTGACTACGCCGCAGCGGCTGCTGGAGCTCGGCTACGCGCCGATCCTGAACGTGCACGTGCGCTACGACCGGAAGGTCCTGGACCGGCCGTTCCTGGCCGCGCTCGGCTCCCCGGTGCAGTGGGTGTTCGACCGCACCGCGCACTCCGGGATGACCGGCCCCGGCCAGTACCTGGCGCTGTCCCAGTCGGCGGCCCGGGACGAGATCGACCTGCCGGTCGCCGAGCTGAGGCGGCGCTACCTGCCCGAGCTGGAGCGCCTGCTGCCCGGTGCGCGCGGCGCCCGGGTCACCGACTTCTTCGTGACCCGGGAGCGCACCGCGACCTTCGCGCCCGCCCCCGGGTCCGCGCGGCTGCGCCCCGGCGCGGCCACCCGCACCCCGGGCGTGTTCCTGGCCGGTTCGTGGACCGCCACCGGCTGGCCCGCGACCATGGAAAGCGCCGTACGCAGCGGGAACGCCGCCGCCCGAGCCGCCCTGGCGGCCGACCAATGACGTGTTGACGCAACGGCAGGCAGGTGGGACATGACAGCGACAGCAGCACCCCAGCAGACCAACGGAGAGGGAACCAGCGTGGTTTCGCGCCCCGAACAGGCACAGACGGTCGACCAGGCGGACGTCTCGTCCCTGCTCGAACGTGGCAGAGCGCTGTGCACCCCGGTCCTGCGGGAGGCGGTGGCCCGGCTGGCCCCGCCGATGGACCGGGTGTCCGCGTACCACTTCGGCTGGACCGACGCCGAGGGCAGGCCGACCGAGGGCGACGGCGGCAAGGCGGTCCGGCCCGCGCTGGCGCTGCTCTCCGCCCAGGCGGCGGGGGTACCGGCGGAGATCGGCATCCCGGGCGGTGTCGCGGTCGAACTGGTGCACAACTTCTCGCTGCTGCACGACGACCTGATGGACGGTGACGAGCAGCGCCGGCACCGGGCCACGGTGTGGACGGTGTTCGGTCCGGCCCAGGCGATCCTGGTCGGCGACGCCATGTTCGCGCTGGCCAACGAGGTGCTGCTGGAGGCCGCCGACCTGGGCACCACCACCGGCGTGGACGCCGGCCGCGCGGTCCAGCGGCTGACCCTGGCCACCCGCAAGCTGATCGACGGTCAGGCCCAGGACCTCTCCTTCGAGCACCGCGACCGGGTCACCGTCGCCGAGTGCCTGGAGATGGAGGGCAACAAGACCGGCGCCCTGCTCGCCGCCTCGGCCTCGGTCGGCGCGGTGCTGGCCGGTATCGACGACGCCTCGGCGGACGCCCTGGAGCGCTACGGCTACCACCTGGGCCTGGCCTTCCAGGCGGTGGACGACCTGCTCGGGATCTGGGGCGCGACGGAGGTCACCGGCAAGCCGAACTTCGGCGACCTGCGGCAGCGCAAGAAGTCGCTGCCGGTCGCCGCCGCGCTGGCCGCCGACAACGCCGCCTCGCGGCGCTTGGCGGAGCTGCTGGCCGATCCGGAGGGCCGAGGACACGAGGATGAGGAACAACTCGCGGTCCGCGCGGCTTTGATCGAAGAAGCGGGCGGCCGGGGCTGGACCGCCGACGAGGCACGACGGCAGCACAAGACGGCGCTGGCAGCGCTGGACGAGGTGCCGATGCCCGTCGGAGTGAGGGACCAGTTCGCCGCGCTCGCCGAATTCGTCGTGGTCAGGGAGAGGTGACGCAATGACAGCAACCGCGGACGGCAGGCTCGACCCACAGTACGATCCTGAGCCCGCCGCGGAGAGCACCACTGAGGAGGCTGAGAGGGACAATCCCGCCTCAGCGACAACGACCGCCGACCTAGCCGCCAGAACACTTGAGCGGGCCGTCGACCATCTGCTCGGACTACAGGACGACGCCGGTTGGTGGAAGGGCAACCTGGAGACCAACGTCACCATGGATGCCGAGGATCTGCTGCTGCGCCAGTTCCTGGGCATCCGCACCGAGGAGCAGACCCGCGCCACCGGGGACTGGATCCGCTCGCAGCAGCAGCCGGACGGCACCTGGGCCACCTTCTACGGCGGCCCGCCGGAGCTGTCCGCCACCGTCGAGGCGTACGTCGCGCTGAAGCTGGCCGGTGACGACCCGCAGGCCCCGCACATGCGGCGGGCCGCCGGCTACGTCCGCGAACACGGCGGGATCGCCGCCTCCCGGGTGTTCACCCGGATCTGGCTGGCGCTGTTCGGCTGGTGGCCCTGGGACCGGCTGCCGGAGCTCCCGCCGGAGATCATCTTGCTGCCCCGCCAAGTGCCGCTGAACATCTACTCGTTCGGCTGCTGGGCCCGGCAGACCATCGTCCCGCTGACCGTGGTCTCGGCCCACCGGCCGGTCCGCGAGGCGCCGTTCGACCTCACCGAGCTGCACACGAACCCGGACGACCCGTTCCCCACCCGGCCGTTCGCCGCCCCCTACACCTGGGACGGCGTGTTCGAGCGGCTGGACCGGCTGCTGCACCTCTACCACCGGCTCCCGGTCCGGCCGCTGCGGCGCAACGCGCTACAGCAGGCCGCCCGCTGGATCATCGACCGGCAGGAGGCCGACGGCTGCTGGGGCGGCATCCAGCCGCCGGCCGTGTACTCGCTGATCGCCCTGCACCTGCTCGGCTACGAGCTCGACCACCCGGTGATGAAGGCCGGCCTGGCGGCCTTCGACAACTTCACCGTGCACACCGACGAGGGCCACCGCTGGATCGAGGCCTGTCAGTCCCCGGTCTGGGACACCTGCCTGGCGGCCATCGCGCTCAGCGACGCCGGTCTGCCCCGGGACCACCCGGCGCTGGTCCGGGCCGCCGACTGGATGCTCGACGAGGAGATCACCAAGCGCGGCGACTGGGCCGTGCAGCGGCCCAAGCTCGGGGCCGGGGGCTGGGCCTTCGAGTTCGACAACGACAACTACCCGGACATCGACGACACCGCCGAGGTGGTGCTGTCGCTGCGCCGGATCAAGCACCCCGACCCGGGCCGGATCGACGCCGCCGTCCGGCGCGGCATCGAGTGGACGCTCGGCATGCAGTCCAAGAACGGCGCCTGGGCCGCCTTCGACGTCGACAACACCAGCACCCTGCCGAACAAGCTGCCGTTCTGCGACTTCGGCGAGGTGATCGACCCGCCGTCGGCCGACGTCACCGCGCACGTGGTGGAGATGGCCGCCGGGGCGGGCATGGCCAACGACCCGAGGATCCGCCGGGGCATCGAGTGGCTGCTGCGCGAGCAGGAGGAGGACGGCTCCTGGTTCGGCCGCTGGGGCACCAACTACATCTACGGCGTGGGCTCGGTGCTGCCCGCGCTGGCCGAGGCCGGGATCCCGGACTCGCACCCGGCGGTCCGGCGCGCGGTGCGCTGGCTGGAACGGCACCAGAACGCCGACGGCGGCTGGGGCGAGGACATGCGCTCCTACACCGACCGCAGCTGGGCCGGGCGGGGGACCTCCACCGCCTCGCAGACCGCCTGGGCGCTGATGGCGCTGCTGGCGGCGGGGGAGCGCGGCGCGGCCGTGGACCGGGGCGTGCGCTGGCTCGCCGCGACCCAGCTGCCCGAGGGCACCTGGGACGAGCCGGAGTTCACCGGGACCGGCTTCCCGTGGGACTTCTCCATCAACTACAACCTCTACCGGCTGGTCTTCCCGGTCACCGCGCTGGGCCGCTACCTCGGGCGGTCCGGGGGATGACCGCCGAGCCGCAGGGCCCGCTGCTGCTCGCCTGCGCGCTGGGCGCCGAGCAGTGGGCGCTGCGGCCTGCCGGACGGCTGCCCGGCGTCCGGCTGCTGCGCACCGGCATGGGCGCGCGCCGCGCCGGACACTCCGTCAGCGCGGCGCTGCGCCAGGGGGCGTACGCCCCCCGCGCATTCCTGTACGCGGGCTTCGGGGCGGCGGTCGGTCCCGGCCCCTGTTCCGGAGACCTCGTGGTCGCGACCGAGGTGCGCGATACGCTGGGCGAGCCGGTCGGGCTGCCGGGCGGCCGCCAACTCGCCGACGCCCTGGTCCGCTCCGGCCTCGGCGTCCACAGCGGTCCGCTGTACACGGCCGACCGGATCGTCCGGGGGGAGCAACGAACCGCCCTGCACACCGACGGTGTCCTGTGCGTGGACATGGAGACCGCCGCCGCCCTGCGGGCGCTGCCCCCGGGGGTCCCGGTGGCGGCCGTCCGCGTCATCGTCGACACCCCGGAACGGGAGCTGCTGCGCCCCGGCACGCTGGTCCACGGCGTGCGGGCCTGGCGGGTCCTGCGCGCCGCCGCCCCCGTGCTCGCCGGCTGGCGTCCCTGAACCTCTGAACCTCCGCACCCCGCTCTCGGAAAGGACCGGTGCCCGTCATGACCGCGATCTCGCTGGGAATGCCGTCCACCCCGCTCAGGCCGCTCGCCGTGCGGCGCAAGAGCCGTCAGATCATGGTCGGTTCGGTGCCGGTGGGTGGTGACGCGCCGGTGTCGGTGCAGTCGATGACCACGACGTTGACCTCGGATGTGAACGCGACGTTGCAGCAGATCGCGGAGCTGACGGCGTCGGGTTGCCAGATCGTGCGGGTGGCGTGTCCCTCGCAGGACGACGCGGACGCGTTGGCGACGATCGCGCGCAAGTCGCAGATCCCGGTGATCGCGGACATCCACTTCCAGCCGAAGTACGTGTTCGCGGCGATCGACGCGGGGTGCGCGGCGGTGCGGGTGAACCCGGGGAACATCCGGCAGTTCGACGACAAGGTCAAGGAGATCGCGAAGGCGGCGGGGGACGCCGGGGTGCCGATCCGGATCGGGGTGAACGCGGGTTCGTTGGACCGGCGGCTGCTGGAGAAGTACGGCAGGGCCACGCCGGAGGCGTTGGTGGAGTCGGCGCTGTGGGAGTGCTCGTTGTTCGAGGAGCACGGGTTCCGGGACATCAAGATCTCGGTGAAGCACAACGACCCGGTGGTGATGATCGCGGCGTACCGGTTGCTGGCGGCGTCGTGTGACTACCCGTTGCACCTGGGGGTGACCGAGGCGGGTCCGGCGTTCCAGGGGACGATCAAGTCGGCGGTGGCGTTCGGGGCGTTGCTGGCGGAGGGGATCGGGGACACGATCCGGGTCTCGTTGTCGGCGCCGCCGGCGGAGGAGATCAAGGTGGGGAACCAGATCCTGGAGTCGTTGAACCTGCGGCAGCGGGGTCTGGAGATCGTGTCGTGCCCGTCGTGCGGGCGGGCGCAGGTGGATGTGTACAAGCTGGCGGAGGAGGTCACCGCGGGGCTTGAGGGGATGGAGGTGCCGTTGCGGGTGGCGGTGATGGGGTGTGTGGTGAACGGTCCGGGGGAGGCGCGGGAGGCCGACCTGGGGGTGGCGTCGGGCAACGGCAAGGGTCAGATCTTCGTCAAGGGCGAGGTGATCAAGACGGTGCCGGAGTCGAAGATCGTGGAGACCCTGATCGAGGAGGCCCTGAAGCTGGCAGAAACGATTCAGGCATCCGGCGCGGAGCCCGGCGCCCCGACCGTCGACGTCCGCTGACCCCACCTCACGGCTGAGCCCGCGGCACCGCTGCCAGGACAGCACCCCACCAGCCGCCCCTGTGAACGAAGGTGATCCATGTCTTTGCTGGAGTCCATCCAAGACCCGGCCGGGCTGCGCGAGCTCCCCGCCGACCAGTTGCCCCGGCTCGCCGAGGAGATCCGAGACTTCCTGATCGAGGCGGTCACCCGGACCGGCGGCCACCTCGGGCCGAACCTGGGCGTGGTCGAGCTGACCATCGCGCTGCACCGGGTGTTCGACTCGCCGAGGGACCGGATCCTCTTCGACACCGGTCACCAGAGCTACGTGCACAAGCTGCTCACCGGCCGCCAGGACTTCAGCCGGCTCAAGTCGCGCGGCGGCCTGTCCGGCTACCCGTCGCGGGCCGAGTCCGAGCACGACGTGATCGAGAACTCGCACGCCTCCACCGTCCTCGGCTACGCCGACGGCCTGGCCAAGGCCAACGAGATCCGCGGCCTGCGGGACCGGCACGTGGTGGCGGTCATCGGTGACGGCGCGCTCACCGGCGGTATGGCCTGGGAGGCGCTGAACAACATCGCCGAGGCCAAGGACCGCCCGGTGATCATCGTGGTCAACGACAACGAGCGCTCGTACGCCCCCACCATCGGCGGCCTGGCCAACCACCTGGCGACGCTGCGCACCACCCAGGGCTACGAGCGCTTCCTGTCCTGGGGCAAGGAGGCGCTGCAGCGGACCCCCGGCCTCGGCGGGCCGCTGTACGAGGCGCTGCACGGCGCGAAGAAGGGCTTCAAGGACACCTTCGCCCCGCAGGGCATGTTCGAGGACCTCGGACTGAAGTACGTCGGCCCGATCGACGGCCACGACGAACAGGCCGTCGAGTCGGCGCTGCGCCGGGCCAGGGGCTTCGGCGGCCCGGTCATCGTGCACTGCCTCACCGAGAAGGGCCGGGGCTACCGTCCCGCCGAACTCGACGAGGCCGACCACTTCCACCAGGTCGGCGCGATCGACCCGGTCACCTGCGAACCGCTGACCCCGGCCGGGGGCACCTCCTGGACCTCGGTGCTCGGCAACGAACTGGTCGAGCTCGCCCGTCGGCGGCCGGAGCTGGTCGCCATCACCGCCGCCATGGGCGCCCCGCTCGGCCTGACCAAGTTCGCCCGGGAGTTCCCCGACCGGTTCTTCGACGTCGGCATTGCCGAGCAGCACGCCGCGGTCAGCGCGGCCGGGATGGCCACCGGCGGGCTGCACCCGGTGTTCGTGGTCTACGCGACCTTCCTGAACCGGGCCTTCGACCAGGTGCTGATGGACGTCGCGCTGCACCGCTGCGGCGTCACCTTCGTGCTCGACCGGGCCGGGATCACCGGGACCGACGGCGCCAGCCACAACGGCATGTGGGACATGTCGATCCTGCAGGTCGTCCCCGGACTGCGGCTGGCCGCCCCGCGCGACGCCGACCAGCTCCGCGCCCAGCTCGCGGAGGCGCTGGAGGTCACCGACGCGCCGACGGTGCTGCGCTACCCGAAGGCCGTGGTCGGCCCGCCGATCCCGGCGGTGGAGCGCATCGGCGGCGTCGACGTGCTGCTGCGCACCGGCGAGCCCGACCGCGCCCCCGACCTGCTGCTGGTCGCCGTCGGCACGATGGCCCCGGCCTGCCTGGACGCCGCCGCGCTGCTCACCGCGCACGGCCTGACCGCGACCGTGGTCGACCCGCGCTGGGTCAAGCCGGTCCCGGCCGCGCTGACCGAACTGGCGGCCGGGCACCGGATGGTGGTCACCGTCGAGGACAACGGCCGGGTCGGCGGCGTCGGCGCGGCCGTCGCCCAGGCGCTGCGGGACGCCGAGGTCGACGTTCCGACGCGCGAGCTCGGCATTCCGCAGGAGTTCCTGGATCATGCCTCCCGCAGTGAGATCCTGGACGAACTCGGCCTGACCGGCCCCGGCATCGCGGCCCTGTGCGCCGGCTTCGCCAAGGCCGCCGGGGCGGGCCGACCGGGAGGCGATCAGGCGGCAGCCGTGCACAGCGGCTTCGGAGGAGGGGAACCAGCGTGACCATCGACACGACCGGCACCACCGAGACGTCCGGCGGCGCCGCCGCCGGGGGCGGCTTCGACCTGGAGGCCCTGCTCGCCGAGCGCGGCGCGGAGCGCTACCAGCTGCACAGCCAGTACCTGAACCACCAGCTGCCGCGGATGCTGCACACCATCGGCTTCGACAAGGTGTACGAGCGCGCCCAGGGGGCGTACTTCTACGACGCCGAGGGCAACGACTACCTCGACATGCTGGCCGGGTTCGGCATCTTCGCCCTCGGTCGGCACCACCCGGTGGTGCGGCAGGCGCTGCACCAGGTGATGGACCTGGAGCTGGCCGACCTCACCCGCTTCGACTGCCAGCCGCTGCCCGGGCTGCTCGCCGAGAAGCTGCTCTCGTACACCCCGCACCTGGACCGGGTGTTCTTCGGCAACAGCGGCACCGAGGCGGTCGAGACGGCGCTGAAGTTCGCCCGCTACGCCACCGGCAAGGGCAGGATCCTCTACTGCGGCCACGCCTTCCACGGGCTGACCACCGGCTCGCTCTCGGTCAACGGCGAAGGCGGCTTCAAGGAGGGCTTCGGCCCGATGCTGCCGGACACCGCCGTCCCGCTGGGCGACCTGGCGGCGCTGGAGCGCGAGCTGAAGCGCGGCGACGTGGCCGCGCTGATCGTCGAGCCGATCCAGGGCAAGGGCGTGCTGGCCGCGCCCCCCGGCTACCTGCGGGCCGCGCAGGAGCTGCTGCACCGGCACAAGGCACTGCTGATCGTGGACGAGGTGCAGACCGGTATCGGCCGCACCGGCGACTTCTTCGCCTACCAGCACGAGGCGGGCGTGGAGCCCGACCTGGTCTGCGCGGCCAAGGCGCTGTCCGGTGGCTACGTCCCGGTCGGGGCGACCCTGGGCAAGGCGTGGATCTTCGAGAAGGTCTACTCCTCGATGGACCGGGTGCTGGTGCACTCGGCCAGCTTCGGCTCCAACGCCCAGGCCATGGCGGCGGGCCTGGCCACGCTGCACGTCATGGAGGACGAGCAGGTGGTGGCGAACGCCCGCCGGGTGGGCGACCTGTTCCGGGAGCGGCTGGCCGAGCTCAAGCCCAAGTACGAGATGCTGGCCGACGTGCGCGGCCGGGGGCTGATGATCGGCATCGAGTTCGGCCGCCCGCAGTCGCTGAAGCTGCGCACCGGCTGGGCCGCGCTCCAGGCCGCCCGCAAGGGCCTGTTCGCGCAGATGGTGGTGGTGCCGCTGATGCAGCGGCACCGGATCCTCACCCAGGTCTCCGGTGACCACCTGGAGGTGATCAAGCTGATCCCGCCGCTCACCATCGGCGAGGCCGAGGTGGACCGCTTCGTGGACGCCTTCGTCGACATCATGGACGAGGCGCACAGCGGCACCGGACTGATGCGCGACTTCGGCAAGACCCTGATCAAGCAGGCGGTCGCCAACCGCTGACCCGCCGTCGGCCGACCGCCCGGAGCGCGGTCGGCCGCCGACGGCCGGGTCAGATCTCCAGGTGCTCCTCGATCCGGCGGATCTGGTGCCGGGCCAGGGCCAGGTTGGAGCGCTGCCGGTCCAGCACCAGGTAGATGAAGATCCCCTTGCTGGTGTGGTGGGTCAGCGGTCGGATCAGGTGGTACTGGCTGGTGAGGCTGATCAGGATGTCCTCGATGGTCTCGTTGTGGAGGTTGAGCATCTCCAGGGTCCGCATCTTGGCGCGGACCACGTCGGTGTTCCCGGCGGCGGCGACGTTGAGGTCCAGCTCGTTGGTGGCGCCCAGGGTGCCCAGGGCCAGGCCGCTGCTGTAGTCCACCAGGGCGACCCCGAGCGCCCCCTCGATCGCCATCGTCTCCTTGAGCGCAGTCTCCAGGTTTGCCATGCGGGCGTCCTCTCGAACCGGATCCGGCAGCGGGCGCCCAACGCGACCGCGGCAGTGCTGCCGACAGTAGGTTCCGGGGACGGCACGGCAGTCCACTTGCGCCGAAGTGATCAATGCGTGACTGTGGGCTATTGTCACGTGATCAAAATTGACTGCTTGATGATCGAAGCATGGCCGGGGGAGTGCCGGTCGCAGGATGAGAGCCGCCTTATAGCGGCGTCAACGATCGTCGGGCAATGCCGCCGGTACCGGTACCGGGGGGTTTCCCATGGTCGTTTGCGGGTAACCGGCTTCGCAATCGCGGGCAACGGCGCGGTGCGGGGGCGGGATCCAGCCTCCCGGGCGACCGGCAGCGGGATTCGGCCGACGTCGGCGGACGAGATGATCTGCTTTCAAACGTGAGGAAGGTTACAGCTCAGCCGATGAGCCTGGGGCCCTTGTTCGCGGGCCTTCCGGCGGCTCCCCGGGCGGCCCGCGGCAGCGCGGTCGCCCCGCCGACGGACGCGCTCCGGGTCGCGCCGGAGGCGCTCGCCGGGCTCGGGATCGGCAGCGCCGGGCCCTTCGCGGAAACCGTCGCCGAGCCCTTCGCCGAGCCCTTCGACGGGCCCGTCACGGAACCCTTCGCGGGGGTCCGCTGCCCGCTGTGCCCGGGGGCCCAGGCCGGGTCGGTGCCCTTGCGGAACCACCCGAACGGGCCCAGCCGCAGCGCCCAGGCGGCGCGCAGCCGGGCGTCCGCGCTCTCGATCACCGGCTCGAACAGCGGCAGCCCCAGCAGTACCAGCGCCCCGGCCGCCCAGCCCGCCAGCACGTCGCTGACCCAGTGCGTGCCCAGGTAGAGGGTGGTCAGCCCGACGCTGATGCCCATGAAACCCGCGAGGAAGGCGCCCAGGCGGCGGTGCCCGACGGCGCAGTACGCGACGATTCCCCAGGTCACGACCGCGTTCGCGGTGTGGCCGGAGGGGAATATGCCGCCGCCGAGGAAGAGTTCGTTGGAGCCCGCGACGTGTGCGTAGTGCGGGCCGAGCCGTCCCATGCCGATCTTGACCGCGCCCACCGACATGTTCAGCAGGACCAGCGCCACGCCCATCACCAGCAGCGGACGCCAGCTGCGCAGCCGCAGGCAGCGCCAGGCCAGCCAGACCCCGACCACGATCGAGGAGGGGCCGCGCTGGCCCGCGATCACGTAGACGTTCAGGAACTGCTCGAAGGCCGGCCAGTGCTCGTACGGCTTGAACATCATCACCCACCAGTCGAGCGCGACCAGTCGGGAGCTGGTGAGGACGGCCAGGACCACCGCGAGATAGAAGGCCGCCGTCGAGGCGATGAGGAGCTTGTGGACGCGGCTGAGCGGTGGCCAGCGGAGGTCCGCCTCGCTCGGCCACTTCGTCCCTGTCGTCTGCGGACGCTCTAGTAGGGCGACCTCATTCCTCTGGTTACGCACCCCTTCGACGTTACAGGGTGGCCCCGATGGGGCCGGTACTCAGGATGCATTCGTAATGACGATGTGACCTGGCTGATTGTAAGTTCGATATAAGTACTGTTCATGCCTCCCGGGTCGGTTTGTAATTGCGTCGGATCTGTGTAGGCGGATGTCCCCATCGGGTCCGGGCAGGCCCCTGGCTGGCCGTATTGCGGGTACTTGTCATGGCTTGCCCGAATCCGACGTGGGGTAAGAATTCCATGAGAGCTGTCCGTCGGAGGATTATTCGAATATCCCGTCGAGTGGCCCCCGAATCGGCTGGTCAATAACCGGCCGACCATTGCACACTTGCAGGAGTATTCAATTACCCGTATAAACGGCTCAGCCGATCCCGCTGTTGAGCGTCACTCCGCCGTCAAGTACCAGTGTCTGTCCGGTGATCCAGGACGCCTCGTCCGAGAGCAGGAAGGCCACCGCCGAACCGACGTCCTCCGGCACGCCCAGCCGCTTCAGCGGGTAGGCCTGGGCGACCTGCTCCTCGTGCCCGGCGAACAGCGCCTCGGCGAACTTCGTCCGGACCACCGCCGGAGCCACCGCGTTCACCCGCACCGAGGGCGCGAGCTCGTACGCCAGCTGCTGGGTCAGCTGGATCAGCGCCGCCTTGCTCGCCCCGTACATGCCGATCCCCGGCGCCGGGCCGAGCCCGCCCACCGAGGAGACGTTGACGATCACCCCGCCGTGCTCGGCCAGCGCCGCCCGGTGCACCAGCTGCACCCAGCCCAGCGTGGAGACCAGGTTGATGTCGAGGATCTTGCGGGCCGTCGACAGGTCCAGCTCCAGCATCGAGCCGAACACCGGGTTCGTCCCGACGTTGTTCACCAGCGCGTCGATCCGGCCGAAGTGCTCCAGCGCGCGCTCCACCGTCTCCGCCCGGTGCGCCTCGTCGTGGCTCTTCCCGGCGACGCCCAGCGCCGACTCCGCGCCGAGCTGCTTCACCGCCTGCTCCAGGCTCGCCTGGTCCCGGCCGGTGATCACCACCCGCTCGCCCCGGGCGACCAGCGCCCGCGCCACGGCCAGACCGATGCCCCGGCTCGCGCCGGTCACCAGCGTGACCTTCGCGGCGGCCGGGTCCGGTGCTCCACTGTCCTGTTGGGTCATGCCTGCTGCTCCTGTACGGGGTAGGGAAGGTCGACCAGACCGGCCAGTCGGGCCCGGTGCCGGTCCGCGGTGCCGAGCGCGATCGACGCGCTCTTGGCCCGCTTGAGGTAGAGGTGTGCGGGGTGCTCCCAGGTGAAGCCGATGCCGCCGTGCAGCTGCACCGCCTCCTCGGCGGCGGTCACCGCCACCTGCGAGGCGAAGGCCTGCGCCACCGAGGCCGCGACCGGGGCGTCCGGGGAGCCGGTGGCCACCGTGTCCGCCGCGTAGCGGGCGACCGCCCGCAGCTGGGTGACCGCCACCCAGAGGTCCGCCAGCCGGTGCTTGACCGCCTGGAACGAACCCACCGGGCGGCCGAACTGGTGCCGGGTCCGCACATAGCCGAGGGTGGTCTCCAGGGCCCACTCGGCGACGCCCAGCTGCTCCGCCGCGAGCAGCGCCGCACCGGTGGTCAGCGCGGCGTCCAGGGCCGCGAGCGCGTCCGGTCCCCGCGCCAGCAGCCGCCCGGGCACGCCGTCGAACCGCAGGTCGGCCAGCGGCCGGGTCATGTCCAGCGACACCAGCGGATCGACCGCCGCGCCCCGCACCGCCCACAGCCCGGGGGAGCCCTCGGCGGTCAGCGCCGGGACCAGCAGCACGTCGGCGGTCAGCGCGTCGGCGACCCGGCCGACGGCGCCGCGCAGCAGCCCGTCCCCGGTCGCGGTCACGCCGACCGGGAAGGCCGCGCCGGGGGCGGTGGCGAAGGGCACCGCCAGGGCCGCCACCCGCTCGCCGGAGGCCACCCCCGGCAGCAGCTCGGTGTCGCCGACGGCCAGCAGCGCGGCCGTGGCCAGCACGCAGCTGCCGAGGTACGGGACGGCCGCGGTGGCCCGGCCCAGCTCCTCCAGCACCACGGCGGTCTCCCGCCAGCCCGCGCCCGCGCCGCCGAGGTGCTCGGGCACGGCCAGCCCGGTCACCCCCAGCTCGGCGCCAAGCGCCCGCCACAGGCCGGTGTCCACCGGCTCCGCGCTCTCGGTCCTGGCCAGCACCGCCGACTGCGGCGAGCGGGCGGCGACCAGTGCCCGGACGTTCGCCCGCAGCTCCTGCTCGACCTCGGAGTACCCCAGGTCGGGCGGCTGCCGCTGCCCGGTTCCGCCCGGGCCTCGCCCTGTGCTCATCGGGACATCGCTCATCGGGACATCGCTCATCGGGGCAGGTCCTTCCACGCGACGTCCTTGTCGACCCGGATCTCCTGGGGCAGCCCGAGCACCCGCTCGGCGATGATGCCGCGCAGGATCTCCGAGGTGCCGCCCTCGATCGAGTTGCCCTTGGCCCGCAGGTAGCGGTAACCGGGGGTGCCCTGGAGCATCGACGGCGACGCCGGGCGGCGGAACGTCCAGTCGTCGTAGAGCAGCCCCTCCTCACCCAGCAGCTCCAGCTCCAGGCCGGAGATCTGCTGGTTCAGCCGGGCGAAGGCGAGCTTGGCGGCCGAGCCCTCGGGGCCCGGCTGCCCGGCGGCCAGCTGCTGCCGCAGCCGCTCCCCGGTCAGCCGCGCGGCCTCGGCGTCCACCCACAGCCGCAGCAGCGCGTCGTGCAGGCCGGGGGTGCGCAGCTCCGGCCGCTCCCGCCAGGTCCCGGCGAGCAGGCCGATCAGCCCGCCCTCGCGCGGCTCGGCGTGGCCGCCGATGGCGACCCGCTCGTTCATCAGCGTGGTGGTGGCCACCCGCCAGCCGTCGCCGACCGCACCCAGTCGGTGGGCGTCGGGGATGCGCACCCCGGTCAGGAAGACCTCGTTGAACTCGGCCTCGCCGGTGGCCTGGCGCAGCGGCCTGACCTCCACTCCGGGCGCGGTCATGTCGCAGATGAAGTAGGTCATGCCCCGGTGCTTGGGCACGTTCGGGTCGGTGCGGGTGACCAGGATCGCCCACTGCGCCTCGTGCGCCAGCGAGGTCCACACCTTCTGTCCGTCGACGACCCAGTGGTCGCCGTCGCGGACCGCGCGGGTGGCGAGCGCGGCGAGGTCGGATCCGGCGCCGGGCTCGCTGAACAGCTGGCACCACACCTCCTCGCCGGTCCACAGCGGGCGCAGGAAGCGGCGGCGGATCTCCTCGTCGCCGAAGGCGAGCAGGGTCGGCGCGGCCATGCCGAGGCCGATGCCGTGGCGTCCGGAGTCCAGCACCGGGGCTCCGGCGGCGGTGAACTCGTCGTTGACCAGCTGTTGCAGCGCGCGTGGCGCGCCGAGGCCGCCGGAGCCGACCGGGAAGTGGATCCAGGCGAGTCCGGCGTCGTAGCGCGCGCCGAGGAACTCGGCGGCGGGGGTGTGCGCCGGGTCGTGTGCGGCCAGCAACCGCTGGACGGCCGCACGCAGGTACTCCGGGGTGCCGGTGGGAGTTCCGGCGGGTGGTGCCGTGCTCATCCGATGCCCTCTCGACGGTGAGATGGGGGCGAGCAGGCGCGGGTCTTCGGGCGGCCCGGTGCTCGCCCGCCCGATGATCGCACGCGCGGGCTACTGGGCGGTAGGGGTTGCCGGGCCGGGCCGGTGAGCAGGCGCTTTCGAGGCGCGACGGGGGCGTGCGGTCAGCGCTCGGGGCGCCCGTGGAGCCGCTCCAGGTCGCGCCGGTCGCGCTTGGTGGGGCGTCCCGCGCCCCGGTCGCGCAGGCCCACCAGGACGCTCTCCTCGCGCGGCGGGGGCGGCGGGCTGTTGTCGACGAAGCACTCCGCCGCGACGACGGCGCCGACCCGCTTCCGGACCAGCCGGGTGACCACGACGATCCGCTCGCGCCCGGCCTCGCGCAGCCGGACCTCGTCCCCCGGGCGTACCGAGGTGGCGGGCTTGACCCGGTCGCCGTTCACCCGCACATGCCCGCCCCGGCAGGCGGCAGCGGCCAGGGCGCGGGTCTTGGTCAGCCGTACCGACCAGATCCAGGCGTCGACCCGTACGCTCGTCTCGTCCTCAGCCATGGACCGACCCTAACGCCCGAACCGGCGGAGCCGGGACTCCGCTGCCCCCGCCGGACCGGCCGACGGGGGCAGCGGTGGGTGGGTCAGCCGTTGTACTGCGTGATCACCTTGGTGTAGTCGTACGGGTTCTGGGTCACCCCCGAGCAGGTACCGGGGTTCCACGGCTCGACCACGCCGGCCGGGCACTGGAAGTCCCGGTTGGCCGACCAGAACGAGTACAGCGCCGGGTGGTTGGCCTGGGCGAACGCCAGGATGCCGGTGAAGTCGGACTGCGCGAACAGCTCGGAGGGCTGGTCGGTGTGGCCGTTCATCAGGGTGATGCCCAGATGCGACCACGCCTGGGCGGCGGTCCACCCGTAGATCGTCCGCAGCTGGGTGATCGCGTCCTGGGCGATCGCCTCGGTCTGGGCCGTCTCGGTGCCGGAGGTGAGGCCGGTGTCGAAGTCCATGATGTTGACCACGTCGAGCCGGGCGCCGTCGGCGACGGCCTGCTGGATCTCGTCGGTGCCGGTGCCGGGGAAGCCGACCGTGGTCATCGGGATGGTCAGCGAGACCGAGAGGTTCGGGTCCTCCTGCTCCAGGATGTGGATGGCCCCGAAGCGGATCGCGGTGTTGCTGTCCAGAGCGCCGTTCTCGTAGTCGAAGTCGACGTGGGTCAACCGGTACTTGGTGATCACCTGCTGGTAGGCGGCGGCCAGGGCCGAGGCCGACCCGCAGTCGGTGCCCAGCTCGGTGCCGTTGTAGCCGCCGAAGGTCACCGCGACGTCGCCACCGGCCGCGCGGATCGCCTGGACGTCGGCCAGCACGGCGGTGTCGGTGGCGACCGGTTCGCTGGCGTCACCGTCCCAGGCGGGGGTGCAGCCGCCGGAGTCGAGCACGAAGGACAGGTTGTACTCGGTCTCGCCGGAGCCGGAGATGACCGAGGAGATCGACTGGGCGTTGTTGTCCAGCGGCATGTAGTACACCGGGTGCTTCCAGGAGCCCGAGCTGGGAGCGGTGGGCGTACTGGTCGGGGTCGGCGTGGGCGTCGGCGTGGGCGTGGGCGTGGGCGTGGGTGTGGGGGTGGGCGTGGGTGTCGGTGTCGGCGTGGGGCTCGTCGGCGGCAGCGTGGGGGTGTCGGTGGTGGTCGCCGTGGGCAGAATGACGGTGCCGGTGGCGACCAGCGACAGGTCGTCCGCGTAGAAGGCCGGTTGGGCGTACCAGCCGTGGACGAACACCTGCAGGGTGGTCTGGCTGGCGTCGGTGGTGTACGTGGTGCTGAGCGTCTGCCAGGTGCTGGACGGCGGCGTCCAGGCCTCGGAGTCGCCGACGGTGTAGGGGCCGGTCTCGCCCATGTAGGCGTAGGAGCCCTGGAACTCGCCGCTGAAGGTGTAGACGGTGTTGGGGGTGACGGTGACGTTCTGCACGCATTCGCCGTCGTCGCCGCTGGTCGGGGTGCCCTGGAGGGCGTAGCCGCCGGAGTGGACCGGGGTGGTGACCACGGCGGCGGTGCCCGGGTCGCAGGTCCAGCCGGACAGCGAGCCGGTCTCGAAGCCGGGGTTGGCCAGCAGGTTGGTGGACTGCGCCAGAGCCGGTGAGCTGAACACGGTGGCGGCGAGCAGGCCGCCCGCGCTCAGGGTCAGCGCGCACAGGGCGGCGGTCACCGAACGGGTCTGGCGCCGGGTGTGGGGGTTGGCACGCACGGTTGAGTGCTCCTGTCGTCGGTGCTGATCGAAGCAGTGCCGATGGAGCGGTGTCGCGGTCACGACACCCGCCTGCAATGTGGTCCAGACCAATACCCTTGTCAAGGGGTCCGTCAGGAACATCGTCAATCCTTGTGGCAGTCCATAACTGTGATTAATTGTCAGTTATGGGGATTGCCGACCCCGTTTCACCGACGCTTGTTGACGATGCGTCAAATAGCACCAGGGGCAAGGTTGTTGCAGCTCAGTTGGGCATGAGCGCCCTTCCCGTGGGCGGGATTCGGGCCCGCCCGGCCGGTTTCCGGTGCGGGCGACCGCCGGGCAGGGACTCTTGACAACTCCATTGGTCTGGACCAAATTGCAGGAGCACTGCCCTCCCGGCACTGCCCCATCAGCCTCGGCAGGCTCACGCGGCCACCGCTCCCCCCACGTCGGGCGGGGCCGGGCGTCCTGCCGGTCGTAGCCACGACAGGAGCACCCAACCGTGCGCCCCAACCCCCACAGCCGTCGGGCCCGCAACCTGACCGCCGCCATGTGTGCGCTGACGCTGACCGCCGGTGGCATCCTCGCCGCCACGGTCCTCGCCTCACCGGCTCTGGCGCAGTCCACCAACCTGCTGGCCAACCCCGGCTTCGAGACCGGCTCGCTGTCCGGCTGGACCTGCGACCCGGGCACCGCCGCCGTGGTCACCACCCCGGTCCACTCCGGCGGCTACGCCCTCCAGGGCACCCCGACCAGCAGCGACGACGCCCAGTGCACCCAGACCGTCACGGTCACCCCCAACACCACGTACACGCTGACCGGCGAGGTCCAGGGCTCCTACGTCTACCTGGGCGTGACCGGCGGCACCGACGCCTGGACCGCCTCGGCCACCAGCTACCAGCCGCTCACCACCACCTTCACCACCACCGCCAGCCAGACCAGCCTGCAGGTCTACGTCCACGGCTGGTACGCCCAACCGGCCTACTACGCCGACGACCTGTCGCTCACCAGTGGCACCGGCGGCGGCCCGACGGCGACGCCGACCCCGACCAGCACCCCCACCCCGACCCCGACCCCCACGCCGACCCCCACGCCGACCG
Source organism: Streptacidiphilus sp. P02-A3a (assembly GCF_014084105.1). GTDB lineage: Bacteria > Actinomycetota > Actinomycetes > Streptomycetales > Streptomycetaceae > Streptacidiphilus. The sequence continues at coordinate 3,183,894 of NZ_CP048289.1, forward strand.
GCACCAGCACGCCCCCGGCCGGTGGCCCGGTCGGCAAGGTCGCTCCCTACGTCGACATGACGAACAACGAGGAGCCGATGCTCAACTCGGCCGCCCAGGCCGGGCTGAAGAACTACACCGCCGCGTTCGTCGTCGCCGCCGGCTGCAACCCGATCTGGGGTGACACCCTGCCGGTCAACAACGACCCGACGCTCAGCCAGGACATCGCCACCGCCAAGGCCGACGGCGCCACGCCGATCATCTCCTTCGGCGGCGCGGGCGGCACCGAGCTGGCCCAGGCGTGCACCACCGAGGCCAGCCTCCAGGCCGCCTACCAGGAGGTGATCACCAGCCTCGGGGTGAACCACCTCGACTTCGACATCGAGGGTGCCACGCTCGACTACCCGTCCAGCAACAACCTGCGCTTCGAGGCGATCAACGGCCTCGAAGCCGCCAACCCGGGCCTGGTCGTCTCGGTCACCCTGCCGGTGCTCCCGACCGGTCTCGCGGCCGACGGCGTCGCCTTCCTCAACCTGGCGAAGCAGGACGGCACCCGGATCGACCTGATCAACGTGATGGCCATGGACTACGGCTCCTCGTTCACCGGTGACATGGGCCAGGAGGCCGTCCAGGCCGCCCAGAGCACGCTGGCCCAGGCGCAGGCCGACTGGCCGTCCGACACCTACGCCAACATCGGGGTCACCCCGATGATCGGCCAGAACGACACCTCCGGCGAGATCTTCAGCGAGGCCGACGCGCAGACCCTGGTCTCCTGGGCCGACACCGCCCACCTCGGCCGACTGGCCTTCTGGTCGGTCGACCGCGACCAGTCCTGCTCCGGCAGCGCCTCCGGTCTGCCGAGCTGCTCCGAGATCAGCCAGCAGCCGCTGGACTTCACCAAGATCTTCGACTCCTACACCGGCTGACCCGACACACCGGCTGAGCCGAACTCCGGACGTCGCCGCGGGGCCGACCGGCCCCGCGGCGACGCGCATCCCCCCTCAGCCGTCGGCGGCGCGGGTCGCCAGCAGGGCGGCCAGCACGGTCGGCGCGAGCAGCAGGGCGAAGGCGGCGGTGTAGCCGACCAGACCGCTCGAACCGGTGCCCGGGCAGGCGTTGAACAGGGCGGAGGCGAGGCCGATGACCGTGAGCTGGCCCAGGTTCTGCGCCGTCTGCATCGCGCTGCTGGCGTACCCCTGCCGTCCGGCGGGGCTGTGGGTGAGCGACAGCAGCGTGAGCGAGGGCGCGAGCAGGCCCATGCCGACGGCCGCGACCACCATCGACAGCGCGGCGGTGAGCGCGGGCAGCTCGGGCAGCGTCCCGGCGGCGGCGATCGCGACGGCCACCGTCATCACCAGCGCCCCGGCCGCGACCAGGCGGTGCCGGGGATGGCGCTCCACCAGCCGTCCCTGCCACCAGGAGGCGGCGGCCCAGGCGATGGCGGCGCCGGTGAAGGCCAGCCCGGTCACCGCCGCGGGCACCCGGCGGGCGGTGTCGAGCAGCAGCGGCACGAAGGCCTCCAGGGTGAAGTAGGCCCCGGAACTCAGACCCCGCAGCAGCGCGGCGGCGGGCAGGCCGCGGGCGGCCCGCCAGGTGCCGGGCGGCAGCAGCCGCGGCGCGAACACCACCAGCAGCGCGACCGCCGCCACCGCGCACAGCAGGTGGCGCGGGTCCCAGCCGGAGACGGCGTACTGCCCCAGCGCGGCGCCCACGCTCACCGCGAACGCGACCAGCAGCGCCGGGCGCGGCGGCCGCTCGCCCGGCGCTGCCGGCACGGCCTGCCGGGACCGGGACCGCAGCACGGCCACCACCGCCAGCGCCGGCAGCAGGTTCAGCGCGGCCAGGCCGAAGAACACCACCCGCCAGGACCACCAGGCGGTCACCAGCCCGGCCAGCGGGGGACCGGCCAGCGAGGGGATGATCCAGCTGGTGCTCATCAGGGCCAGTGCGCGGGCGCGCAGGTGCTCGGGGTAGGCCTGGCCGATGGCGGTGTTGATCGACACCGCCACGATCCCGGCCCCGACCCCGTCCAGGAACCGCCCGGCCGCCAGCTGCCAGATGGAGGTACTGGCGGCCGAGATCAGCAGCGTGGCCACGGCCAGCAGCACCCCCGCCGCCAACGGGCGCCGGGCCCCGGACCGGTCCGCCCAGTCGCCCCCGAGCACCCCGCCCAGCAGGCTCGCGGCCACGAAGCACCCGGCCACCAGCGGGTACAGCGACACCCCGTGCAGGTCCCGGGCCGCCACCGGCAGGATCGGCACCACCGCGAGCGCGGCGAACCCGGTCAGGAACATCACCGCGGTGAAGCTCCAGGTGACGGCCGCGTACCGGCGCGAGAACAGCCCGCCCCCGGCATCGGCCGGGTCCCCTCCGCCACCGCCGCGAACGAGGTGGTCCACACCGCCCGTGGCCGCCGGCCCAGCATCGTCCAAAGCCCCAGTCACGCTCCGGACCCTAGGCCAGCCGCTCCGGCCTGTCGATCAAATAAGCGGTCGGCGGGGTCTGGGCTGACGGTCGGTCGGATTCAGCGGACGAAGGAGATCTCCGGGTACGCCTTGGACGGGCCGCTGAGCAGCGGGCTGCTCACATGACGCAGCTCCTGGTCGAAGTAGGCGGCCAGGTAGGTGCGTTCGATGGCGATGGCGCGGTCGGGGGCGATCGTGCCCAGGGTCTGCGTGAGCTGGGCCTGGGTCACCCCGTCCACGCTGGCCTCCTGCGGCAGCAGGTACTCGTTGTCGCTGAAGCTCAGGTGCTGGGAGCCCTGCAGCTTCAGGTCCAGCACCTTGCCGTGCGAGTGCGCCCAGAAGCTGGTCCAGCTGCTGTCGTCGTTGCGGTTGTGGCCCTGCGAGCTGAACAGCAGGAACGGGCGGTCGAGCCCCTTGGTCGCGACCGGGCCGTAGAAGGTGCCGTCCAGGTCCGCGCCGGCGTCGATCCTGGGGTCGTCCAGCATCGAGGTGGCCGCCGCCGCGCCGCCCAGGGACCAGCCGAACATGCCTATTCGGCTCAGGTCGGGGCTGCCGAGCAGGCCGGTGGGCAGGGCCGTGTGGTTCACGTCCGGGTTGCTGCCCTTGGCCACCTTGGTCAGTTCGTTGAGGACGAAGCTGACGTCGGCGGCGCGGACCGCCAGGTTGGTGGACGCGTAGGTGTTCGTCGGCATGGTGTTCCCGATCACCTGCCCGTTGGGGAACTGGACCTCGTTGGCGTCGGAGGTGTGGTCGATGGCGACCACCAGGTAGCCGCGGCTGGCCAGGTCCTCCACCAGGGCGGTGCCCATCGAGCGGTCCGAGTGCAGGCCGGTCGAGTACACCAGGATCGGCAGCTTGCCGGCCGACGGGTTCACCGGTGCGCCGGTGTGTCCCGCGGTGGTCGGCAGGTTGATCGCGCTGGGCGCGATCTTCTCGCCCGCCAGGAAGTGGGCGGCGGCGAGGGACTGCAGCCACGGGGTGGAGGGGTGGCTGCTGGTGTTGGTGGCCGGGTACCAGAGGGTGACCATCAGCTTGCGCGGCTGGTGCCCGGGGAGGTACGGGTCGGTCCGGGAGGTGTCGACCAGTTCCAGGTTCACCGTGCCGACCGCGTAGTGCCCGCTCGTGGGCGGGATCGTCACCGTGACCGGTGTCTTGGCGTGCTTCGGAGTGCCGGCCCCCTTGGGGGCCAGGTCGGCGTCGGGGCCCGCGACGTTGGCGGGCGCCACCTCGTTGTCCACGGTGATGCTGTCGCCGGTCGGGTCGGGGGAGGACAGGCCGGGCCCCGGGGCGTGCACGCTGCCGGCGGCGTGGGCCGGCGTCACACCAGCGCCCATGGCGACCGCGAACGCCCCAGCGGTGCCCAGTGCCCGGGCGACAATTCCTCGGTGGTGTTTACGTGACTGTGGCATGTCACCCTTCCCTGTTCAGCGATCTCGTCCTGGCTCGCGATCGGCAAGCGCACACGATACCGCTGCCCGCCCCCGCCGGTTACCCCGCCCGCACCAGTCCCCACCCCGACCCCCGCCAGGCGCACCGGCGCGGGCCCCGGCGGAGCAGGGCGGCGGCATGCTGCTGACGGGGGCCTCCTGCGCCGTACGCGCCCTTGACGACCGTCATCCCCGAGGTGATGGTCGTAGAAGGCGGCGCAAGGCACGCACAACGGGGAGGCATCATGCGGCTACGGTTCATCGGCAAGGATGAGAAGTCGGGCAACACGGGGTCACCCACGGTCTTCCTTGACGTGGAGGCCGAGAAGCCGGGGTTCGCCTTCCAAGGACTTCGCCTGAGCGAGCCCGAAGAGGCGAAGGTCCGGGAAGCCGGGCCGATGCCGGATCATGAGACGGTCGTGTGGATGCCCATCCACATGATCAAGGCCATTCGGGAGGCATGTGATGAAGCGGAGCGATCCGGACTTCTTTGAGCTGCTGAGGTCCGCTCACCGTTCTGCCCTGCACCTTGAAATGCGGGACTCCTACGGTCTCGCTGACGAGGTCGAGGACTTCACCGCGTGGCGTGGCGGTCATCGCGCCGACTGGGCTGACCGCTCAGTGTGGTGGAACTCCTTCCACGCTGCCGTTGCCGACGCTGTGAGCCGGGGTGTGGTGATGCGCCGTGCCCGGATCGTGTCCGAGCCGGTCAGCGAGTACATCCGGTATGAGCACTACCTGACTACTGCGAACGTCACGGCCGGCGAGGAAGTGCGATGGCTGCCAAGGCGGTTGGCGACGGCGATTCCGCTGCCCGGTAACGACTTCTGGCTGTTCGATGAAACGGCCCTGATCGTGAACCACTTTGACGGGCAGGGGGATTGGGCATCCCCTGGCATGGAGCTGGACGACGACCCGGACGCCGTGAAGCTGTGCGCGTCGGCGTTCGAGCTGGTGTGGGAACGCGCCGTCCCGCACGCTGATTTCACGGTCTGAGGGCTCCGGACAACGCGACCATGGCCGCTTCTCCGCTCTCCAGTGCCGAAGAGGCACGCAAGGCCATTGCCGACCACTTGGGGGAGATCCGGAAGGACGCCGAGCTCACCGGCCTTGAGCTTGCCCACCGCTGTGGTTGGAACCCGTCCAAGTCCTCCCGGATCGAGAACGCCCGTACGCCGCCCTCGGATGCCGACATCCGGGCGTGGTGTGCGGCCTGCGGCGTGCCCGAGCGCGCCGCTGATCTGATCGCGGCGTCCCGGTCGGCTGGTTCGATGTACACGGAGTGGCGTCGGCTGCACCGGTCAGGGATGCGCCGGAACCAAGAGGCCGACGTGCCGATCTATGAGCGGACCCGTTCGTTTCGGGTCTACTGCTCCAACGTGGTCCCTGGCGTGGTGCAGACGCACACCTACGCCACGGCCCTACTGGCGTTGATCACGGGTTTTCAGGGCACCCCGGACGACTCTGCTGAGGCCGCCGCCGCTCGCGTGGACCGGGGGCAGGTGATCCGCGAGCCGGACCGCCGTACGGCGCTGCTGGTCGAGGAACAGGTGTTGTATCACCGCTATGGGGATGCGGCAGTGATGGCCGGACAGTTGGGCTACCTGCTCACCGTGATGGCGCTGCCGAACGTGTCCCTTGGCGTGTTGCCTCGCACGGCGCAGCGGCGCATGTGGGGGCTGGAGACGTTCACCGTGTTCGGGGACGAGTTGGTTCAGGTCGAGCCGCTGACGGCCCGTATTCACATCACGTCTCCTGGGGAGATCGAGGTGTACACGCGGGCTTTCGCCGAGCTGTCCAGGACTGCGGTCTACGGATCGCGTGCGCGTGCACTGATCACGGCGGCGATCGATGCTCTCGGGTGATCCTTTGCAATCCCCTGCAATCGTGTAGCGGTTGACTCCTCACGGTACCTAGCGTCTTGGCAGACGTGAGACGCGGGGAGGTCTCATGTGATTCACACGGCGACGCCGCAGGAGTGTTCGGGTTGCGGCGGGACGGGCGCGATGGTCCGTGCCACCACCCGGTGGTGCATGAGCTGCGATGGCATAGAAGGAGGTTCCAACCATGCTCGGCATTCTCTACAACAGCGGCGGGGACGACGGCGACGGCCACCCCGGTACTCCGTGGACTCCGCCGGAAGAGCCGCCGTCCCCTGACGGCTCCACCCCGCCCGGAGACGGGGACCACCGCAAGTAATGGCCGACGCTCCGCAGCAGGAGGGCCGCACCAGCACTGACCCGCTGGTGCGGTCCCTTCTCAACGATGGTTCCATGTCGGCCGATTGGGCCGACTCCTTCGAGGCGGTACCGCGCCGCGAGTTCCTGCCGGATGAGTACTGGGCCTTCGACATGAAGGCGGGCAGCAGCGTCTACGTCAGCCGGGACGACGAGCCGGACGTGTGGGAGCGGTATGCGGCGGCGACGGACTTCCCGCTGGTCACGCAGTGGGACGACGGCAGGCACACGGGTCGTGAGCCGGGTCGGGTGTCCACCAGCTCGTCGTCCGAGCCGCGCGTCGTCGCCGGATACCTGCGGGACGCGCGGATCAGTCCGCCCATGCGGGTGCTGCTGGTCGGCACCGGGACGGGGTGGGACACCGGTCTGCTGAGCCATCGGCTCGGTGGCGGCAACGTGTTCTCCGTCGAGGTGGACGCGGCCGTGACCGCAGCCGCACGCACCCGCCTGACCGCCCTTGGTCTGCACCCGACGGTCGTGTGCGGTGACGGCTCACTCGGCTGCTCGGCCGGGGCTCCCTATGACCGGGCGATCGTGACGGCCGGGGTCCGGCAGGTGGCTCCCGCCCTGCTTGAGCAGACCAGGGAAGGCGGGTTGGTCCTGGCCCCGTGGGGGACGCACTACGACAACGGGGACGCACTGGTCCGGCTGACGGTGGGCGCGGACGGGAGCGCGTCCGGTCCGTTCCTGCGGATGGTCGAGTTCATGAAGCTGAGGAATCAGCGGTTGGACTGGGACCGCTTCGGCGGCCACGTGAAGGAGTTCCCCGGCGACGCGGCCGTGTCGTCCACGGTGCTGACTCCCTCGGACCTGGGGGAGCGCTGGACTTCCGCCCGCTTCGTGACCGGTCTCGCGGTACCCGACTGCACTCACGTCCACAACAAGGCGAACGGGCACACCCGGGTGTGGTTCTTCGGACTGTCGGACCTGTCGTGGGCATGCGCGGAGTTCCAGCCGGGCGAGCTGACCGGCACGGTCTACCAGCACGGCCCCCGGCACCTCTGGGACGAGGTGGAGCGCGCCCTGCGCTGGTGGACGGAGCAGGGCCGCCCGCTGCTCGACTCCTTCGGCCTCACGGTGACCCCCGACGGGGCCCAGCGCCCCTGGCTGGCCGACCGGTCCAACCCTGTTCCGTCGTTCGCCTGACGCCCTCCGAGCGACCCGATGAGTCTCTCCCCCGTGGGGGAGGGACTCCGGGGCACAGAGAAGCCCCCTGCGGCCCGTGTGGGCTGGCAGGGGGCTTCGCCGATGGCCGGGGGGCAGGCCCGGGGGCGGCGGGCCGTGAGGCGGGCCGCCGATCCTGCCGGTTAGTCGAGGGGCCCGCCGGCGACGTAGATGACCTGGCCGGAGACGAAGCCCGCGCCCTCGCTGACGAGGAACGAGACGGTGTGCGCGATGTCCTCCGGGACGCCCACCCGGGCGACCGGGATCTGGGTGGCGGCGGCGGCCTTGAAGTCCTCGAAGCCCATGCCGATGCGGGCGGCGGTGGCGGCCGTCATGTCGGTGGCGATGAAGCCCGGGGCGACCGCGTTGGCGGTGACGCCGAACTTGCCGAGCTCCTTGGCCAGGGTCTTGGTGAAGCCCTGCAGACCGGCCTTGGCGGCCGAGTAGTTGGCCTGGCCCCGGTTGCCCAGGGCGGAGGAGGAGGACAGGTTGACGATGCGGCCGTAGCCGGCGTCCACCATGTGCTTCTGGACCGCCTTGGACATCAGGAAGGCGCCCTTGAGGTGGACGTTCATCACCGTGTCCCAGTCCAGCTCGGTCATCTTGAACAGCAGGTTGTCGCGCAGCACACCGGCGTTGTTGACCAGCACCGCGGGCGCGCCCAGCTCGGCGGCGATCCGCTCGACGGCGGCGGCGACCTGCGTCGCGTCGCTGACGTCCGCGCCGACCGCGAGGGCCCTGCCCCCGGCGGCGGTGATCTTCTCGACGGTGTCCTTGCCCGCCGACTCCTCCAGGTCCACCACGGCCACGGCGAAGCCGTCGGCGGCGAGGCGGATCGCGGTGGCGGCGCCGATGCCGCGGGCCGCGCCGGTGACGATGGCTACGCGGGGGGTCTGCTCAGTCATGGCTGCTGCATGTCCTTCGGTCGAGGGGGTGAAGGTGGTGGGGAGAGGTGTGGACTGGGGGAGCTGACTGCTGGTCAGGAGGGCAGGTAGGGGCGCAGCTCGCGCCGGGCCAGCGAGCGGCGGTGGACCTCGTCCGGGCCGTCGGCGAAGCGCAGGGTGCGGGCGCCCGCCCAGAGTTGGGCCAGCGGGAAGTCCTGGGAGACGCCGCCGCCGCCGTGGGCCTGGATCGCCTTGTCCAGGATCCACTCGACGGTGGACGGGGTGGCGATCTTGATGGCCTGGATCTCGGTGTGCGCGCCCTTGTTGCCGACGGTGTCCATCAGCCAGGCGGTCTTCAGCACCAGCAGCCGCAGTTGCTCGATGCGGACGCGGGACTCGGCGATCCACTCCTGGATCACGCCCTGCTCCGCCAGCGGCTTGCCGAAGGCGGTGCGGGCGACCGCCCGGCGGCACATCAGCTCCAGGCCGCGCTCGGCCATCCCGATGAGCCGCATGCAGTGGTGGATCCGGCCGGGGCCGAGCCGGGCCTGGGCGATGGCGAAGCCCTCGCCCTCACCGGCGATCAGGTTCTCCGCCGGGACCCGGACGTTGTCGAACACGATCTCGGCGTGGCCGCCGTGCGCGCCGTCGGTGTAGCCGAACACGTGCATGCCGCGCCGGACGTCGACCCCGGGCGTGTCGCGGGGGACCAGGATCATGCTCTGCTGCCGGTGCTTGGGCGCGTTCGGGTCGGAGCGGCCCATCACGATCAGGATCTCGCACTCGGGGGCCATCGCCCCGGACGACCACCACTTGCGTCCGTTGATCACGTACTCGTCGCCGTCGCGTTCGATCCGGGTGGCGATGTTCGCCGCGTCGGAGGAGGCGACCTCGGGCTCGGTCATGCAGAAGGCCGAGCGGATCTCGCCTTCCAGCAGTGGCAGCAGCCAGCGCTTGCGCTGCTCGGGGGTGCCGAACTCGGCCAGCACCTCCATGTTGCCGGTGTCCGGGGCGGCGCAGTTCAGCGCTTCGGGGGCGAGGTGCGGGCTGTGGCCGGTGATCTCGGCCAGCGGGGCGTACTGCAGGTTGGTCAGCCCGGCGCCGTGCCCGCCGTCCGGCAGGCCGTGCTGGTCCACGAAGAAGAGGTTCCACAGCCCGCGCCGCCGCGCCTCGGCCTTGAGCTCGGCCATCACCGGGAGCCGGGCCCACTCGTTCTCGGCGACCGCCGACTGCTCGGCGTGCACGGCCTCGGCGGGGTACACGTGCTCGTCCATGAAGGTGAGCAACCACTGCTGGAGTTCACGGGTTCGCTCGTCGTACAGGAAGTCCATCAGTTGTTCCCTTCCAGCTTGAGCAGGGTCTCCAGGGAGGCGGAGACCAGCAGCGGCACCAGCCCGCCGATGTGGGCGAAGCCCTCGCCCACGGTCTTGCCCTGGGTGTAGCGGAAATGGATGCCCTCGGAGATCACCGCGAGCTTGAACCCGGCGAAGGCGGTGTACCAGGGCAGCGGGGCGAGGTCCAGGCCGGTGCGGTCGGCGTAGTGCTCGGCCAGTTCGTCCAGGCCGGGGAAGCCCGCCTCGGGGCTGACGGCCTGGGCCACCGGGTTGCCCGGGATCCGGGCCGCGATCTCCCAGTACACCTTGAGCAGGCCGACATCGGCGAGCGGGTCGCCCAGGGTCGCCATCTCCCAGTCCAGTACCGCCGCCACGCTGTCGTCGGGGGCGATGATCGCGTTGTCGAGCCGGTAGTCGCCGTGCACCACGGTGTTCCGCTGGGTCCGCGGCAGCTGTGCCGCCAGCCGGTGCTGGAGCTCGGCCATGCCGTCGATCTCCCGGCTCCGGGAGGCCTCGAACTGGCGCAGCCAGCGGTCCAGCTGTCGCTGGAGGTAGCCGTCGGGGCGGCCGAAGTCGCCCAGGCCGACCGCCGCCGGATCGATCCCGTGCAGTTCGGCCAGCACGTCGATGAGCCGGAAGGACATGGTCCTGGCCCGGTCCCGGCCGAGCCCGGCGACGTCCTCGGCAGTCCGGTAGACGCTGCCCCGGACCTCGTCCATCAGGTAGAACGGCGCGCCGAGCACCTCCGGGTCGGTGCACAGCAGGTGCGCGCCGGGGACCGGGACGCCGGTGCCCGCCAGCGCGGAGATCACCCGGTACTCGCGGCCCATGTCGTGCGCGGTGGCCAGCACGTGCCCCAGCGGCGGGCGGCGGAGCACCCAGCGGTGGGCCGAGTCGTGCAGCCGGTAGGTCAGGTTGGACTTGCCGCCGGAGATCAGCTCGGCCGCGAGCGGCCCGTCGACCAGCCCGGGGTGGGCGCGGTCGAGGTACTCCCGCAGGCGGTCCAGGTCGAGGCCGGGCGGGTGCGGGCCGCCGGGATGCCCGGACCCGGCTTGCTGCGACATGCGGACCTCCTGCGCGTGGATGGGGCAGACTCACCGCGAGCGGCGGCGGAGCCCTCGGCGACACCATACCGACTAGTAGGTATGTCGGCTAGAGTGGACTGCGACACACCGTGCCGGAACGGGGCCGTACGGTTGACGCGGCGGGGACCGGCGGCGGAGGCCGGGTGGCACACGGGAAGCGGCACACGGGAAGAGGGCGCAGGTGGCGGCAACAGCGCACAGGGCGGCGGGCGGCGGGCGCGGGCGCGCGACGGCGCCCGGGGTCCCGGCGGCAGTGGCCGCCCCGGCGGGCGTCCCGGTCGCCGAGCGGCTGCTCGCCGCCGCCAGCAGGCTCTTCGCGGAGAAGGGCTTCGCGCTGACCTCGGTCCAGGAGATCGTCGAACACGCGGGCGTCACCAAGGGCGCCATGTACCACTACTTCAGCTCCAAGGACGACCTGCTCCAGCAGATCTACACCCGGCTGCTCGCGGTTCAGTCGGTCCGCTTGGTGGCCATAGCCGACGACACCGACCGTCCGCCCCGGGAGCGGTTGCACACCGCCGCTGTGGATGTCGTGGTCAGCACAATCGAACATTTGGATGATGCCATGGTTTCCTGGCGCTCCATGCACATGCTGCCGCCGGACCGGCTCGCCGCGGTCCGCGGGGACCGCCGGAGATTCCATGAGCGATTCCGGATGTTGATCGAACAGGGACAGGCGGATGGCTCACTTCGTTCGGATGTGTCCGCTGACCTGGTCGCTCATCAGTTCTTCGGTGGCGTACACCATCTCGGCAGCTGGTACCACGCCGACGGCGAACTGACGCCCGAATCTATCGGCACGGCCTTCGCTGACCTGCTGCTACGCGGACTCGATGGTTCCTGATGGACACCGGGCCGCTATCTGAAGGCCTACTGTGAACGGTTGGAGAACGCACTGACGATTCGCCAGTCGCGGCTCCAGGATCACGATTGGGATGCAGGTTGCATCGACGTATCTTGTTGAACCCGGCACTTTGTATAGTGTGCGCCAGCAGCCGACGGCTGCTCGGCGATCAAGCCCCGCGTGCGCTGCCTCCACAGGGCACGCAGCGAGCGGGCGCGCCGCTGCCACTGCCGTGCCATCCCTCCCGCAAGGGCAGTCGCGAGGGCTCAGACAGGACGGTTCGATGATGCTGGGGGAGATTGACATGACGGGTGTACCACTCCGCCTCTCCCAGTCGCCGGGACAGTTGATCCGGATCGCGCAGCAGGTGCACACGCGCCTGTGGACCGAGCACGTCGGCACCGAGCTCACGGCTCCGCAGTACGCCGCGCTGGTCGCACTCGCGATCGAGCCCGGCGCCGACCAGCGGACGGTGGGCGAACGGGCATCACTGGACAAGGCGACGATGGCCGAGATGGTCGGTCGGCTGGTGCGCCGGGGCCTGGTACTGCGCAGACGTGACCCGGCCGACGGGCGGCGCAAGCTGCTGACCCTCTCCCCGGCCGGGGCCCAGCTGTTGCAGTACGTGTCCCCGCGCGTGGCCAGTGTGCAGCAGCAGCTGCTGGAGCCGCTGGACGAGACCCAGCGGGCCTCGCTGATGGCGAGCCTCGGCAGCCTGGCCCGGATAGACCCGCTGGCGCTGGAGACCATGGAGGAGTCGCGGCCGATCCTGGACGCGCCCCGGGTGGTCGGCTATCTGATCCGGGTCGCCCAGCAGGTCCACACCCGGTTGTGGACCGAGCTGGTACCCGGCGAGCTGACCGCCCCGCAGTACGCGGTGCTGGACGCCCTGGCCGAGGAGCCGGGTATCGACCAGCGGACGGTCGGCGAGCGCGCGTCGCTGGACAAGGCGACGATGGCCGAGCTGATCAGCCGCCTGGTGCGGCGCGGACTGGTGCTGCGCCGCCGCGACCCGGCCGACGGCCGACGGAACCTGCTGGCACTCTCCCCGGCCGGGGTGGAGCTGCTGACCCAGGTCCGGGGCGGCGTGGACGACGTGCAGCGGCAGCTGCTGGAGCCGCTCCAGGCGAACGACCGCGAGGGCGTGGTGGCGCTGCTGATGGTGACCGCGCGGCTGGCGGGCCAGGTCTGAGCGCCGGGGCCTGAGCACAGGGGCCTGAGCGCAGGTTCTGAGCGCAGGTTCTGAGCGCCGGGGTGCCCGCCAGCCATGCGGGGGCGGGCACCCCGGCCCGACCTCAGCCTTCGGTGGTCCGGCGGTCGAACACCAGCGGGCGAGCCGTGCGGATCGCCGTGGTGATCGCGCCCAGCAGCACCGCGTCCTCACCCAGCGCGCTCGGGATGATCGTCGGCCGCAGCGGGGTGAGCTGCGCCAGCGTCTCCTCGACGGTGCCCAGCAGCAGGTCGGCGCTGTGCCCGACGCCGCCGCCGAGCACCACCAGGTCCGGGTCGATCACGGCGGTCACCGCCGCCACCACCTGCGCCACGCTCCTGGCCTCCTGCCGGACGGCGGCCAGCGCCTCCGGCAGGCCCCGCCGGGCCGCCTCGAACACCTTCTTGGCGTCCAGCGGTCCGGGCATGCCGAGCCCGCGCGCGGCCTGGACCACGGCGTCCCCGGAGACCGCCGCCTCGGCCAGGGCCGGTCCCGAGGGCAGCGGCAGGAAGCCGATCTCGCCGGCCGCCCCGTTCGAGCCCCGGAACAGCTCGCCGTCGGCGACGATGCCCATGCCGAGGCCGGTGCCGATCAGCACGTAGACGAAGAGCCGACTGCCCGCGCCGACACCGAAGGCGTACTCGCCGAGGGCGGCCAGGTTGGCGTCGTTGTGCACGCTGAGGGTGGTGCCCAGGCCCTCCCGCATGCCCGCGAACAGGCCGGGGCGGCCCCAGCCGGGCAGGTTCCCGGCGTAGCGGACCCGCCCGGTGTGCTGGTCGAAGACGCCGGGGGTGCCCACGGCGGCGTGCACGATGTCCTGCGGTTCGAGCCCGGCCTCGGTGCCCAGCCGGTGGGCGGCGTCCACCACGGTCCGGGCGACGGCGGCGGCGCTGCGGCCCCGGTTGGGCACGTCGGCGCGGGCGACCACGGTCCCGGCCAGGTCGGCCACGGCGAGGCGGAGGAAGGCCCGGCCGATGTCCACGCCGAGCACGTGCCCGGCGGTCGGGTCGGTCTCGTAGAGCAGCGCGGTCCGGCCCCGGTCGGGGACCACCGTCCCGGCCTCGCGCGCCAGTCCGGCCTGTTCCAGCGCGGCCAGCGCGGCGGAGACGGTCGGCTTGGACAGGCCGGTGTCCCGGGCCAGCTGCGCGCGGGACGCCGGGCCCTCGGTGCGCAGCCGCTCCAGGAGCAGCCACTCGTTGTTGCTGCGCAGCCGACGCCGGTTCCACGGCTGTTCGGCGGTGTGTTCGACCATCGTGCCTCTCGTGTCGCTGGATCTCGGGCCGCCGGGCGAGCGCAGGCAGAGAGGTTTACTGTATTCGGCTCCCAACGGCGCGGTGTTCCCGCAGGCCACGGCTCGGTATCGATCCTCGGTCGGGTCGCTTCCAGCCTTGACGCCTTAAGTTAAGTTATTTAACTTAACAATAGCCCCTGTTCGCCATCCCCACTCCCGGAGGTAGCGGTGCCCGGAACCCCTGCGCCTGCTGTCCCACCCGCGTCCGACTCGTCCAGCGGCACCGCGACCGGTTCCCCGGTCGCGTCCGGGGGCGGGCTGGTCCGCCGGATCGGCCTGTTCCAGGCGACCGCCATCAACATGAGCCAGATGGTCGGCGTCGGCCCGTTCATCACCATCCCGCTGATGGTCGTGGCCTTCGGTGGCCCGCAGGCGATCATCGGCTGGGTCGCCGGGGCGCTGCTGGCCCTGGTCGACGGCCTGGTCTGGGCCGAGCTGGGCGCCTCGCTGCCCGGCTCCGGGGGGACCTACGTCTACCTCCGCGAGGCCTTCCAGTACCGCTCGGGTCGGCTGATGCCGTTCCTGTTCGTCTGGACGGCGATGATCTTCATTCCGCTGATCATGTCCACCGGTGTGGTCGGCCTGGTCTCCTACCTGCAGTACCTCTGGCCCAGCATGACCAGCCTCCAGGGCGACCTGGTCGGCCTGGGCGTGGTGCTGGCGGTGGTGGTGCTGCTGTGGCGCAAGGTCGAGAGCATCGCCCGGCTGTCGGTGGTGATGTGGGCGGTGATGCTGATCGCCGTGGTCTGTCTGATCATCGCCTCGTACACCCACTTCAACGCCTCGCAGGCGTTCGACTGGCCCGCGCACGCCATCCAGCTCACCCACGGCTCCTTCTGGATCGCCTTCGCCTCCGGTCTGACCATCGGTATCTACGACTACCTGGGCTACAACACCGCCTCCTACATGGGCGCCGAGGTCAAGCAGCCGGGGCGGGTGATGCCGCGCTCGATCGTCTTCTCGATCGCCGCTGTCATGTGCATCTACCTGGTGATGCAGATCGGTGTGCTGGGCGTGGTCAACTGGCACGACATGCTGAACACCAACTCGGCCGCCTACAGCTCGGTGGCCTCGGTGGTGCTGGAGAAGACCTGGGGCCACACCGCGGCGCAGGTGGTCACCGGACTGATCCTGGTCACCGCCTTCGCCTCGGTGTTCGCCGGGCTGCTCGGCGGCTCCCGGGTGCCCTACGACGCCGCCCGCGACCGGGTGTTCTTCAAGCAGTTCGGCCATTTGCACCCGAAGCACCGGTTCCCGGTGCTCGGCCTGGTCGCCATGGGCGTGGTCACCGCCGCCGGGTTCCTGCTCGGCCGGCTCACCAGCCTGACCACCCTGATCGACCTGCTCACCACCGTGATGGTGATCGTCCAGTCGCTGGCCCAGGTGCTCGCGGTGACCGTGCTGCGCAAGCGCCAGCCGGAGCTCAAGCGCCCGTACAAGATGTGGCTCTACCCGCTGCCGGGGATCCTCGCGGGCGTCGGCTGGCTGGTCATCTACGGCTTCGCGGACAAGGCCTCCCCGGGCTTCCACCCCATCGAGTGGTCGCTGGCCTGGGTCGCGGCGGGTTGCCTGGCCTTCGTCTTCTGGTCCCGCTTCGAGAAGCTGTGGCCGTTCGGGCCCAAGGAGATCCGGGAGGAGTACCTGGAGGCGCAGCGGCAGGAGCGGCAGGCCGTCGGCGGCTGAGGCGGCGGCTGAGCGGCCGGGGCGTCCGGCGCCCGCCGGGCGGCGCTGGGCGGGCGCGCGCGGGGGTGCTGTGCACAGAATGGACGCATGGCCAAGAAAACCAACGCCCCGGCGCCGCGCAAGGTCGGCGGTGTGACGGTGAGCCCCCGGACGGTCGCCTTCGTGGTGGTGGCGATCCTGGCCGTCTGGTTCATCCTGATGAACACCTCGTCGGTGCGGATCCATCTGTGGGGCCTGTCCACGGCCACCTCGCCGCTGTGGTTCGTGCTGCTGGTGATGCTGGTGGCCGGGATCCTGCTCGGCTGGGCGCTGCACCGCTACCGGGACGGCCGGAAGTAGGACCGCAGGCAGGACCGCAGTCACCGCAGGATCGCAGTACCGCAGGATCGCAGTACCGCAGGACGTACGGCCCACCGTGCTTCGGCCCGGCTCCCGCTGCTGGCGGGGAGCCGGGCCGCGGCGTTTCCCGGGCGTGGAACCGGGGCCCGGAGTGAGGCCCGACACAGGGCCGGGGGCGTCCACGAAGCCCGGTAGTTGATCCACTGGCGGCAGCCGCTGGAATGTTCAACCACTTCCCCGTGATCTGTCCGGGGTCACCCCGGTCGCGGCCCTGGAACGGGGCCCAGCCGCAGCTCACAGCGGTCGGCCAGGAATCTCGCAGATTCTCCTGATCCCGGGTTTGCCCGGCCTGGGGATGGGTAGCGAGCGCCCTCGGCGGGCTCGGCGAACAGTGTTCCAATACGGACCGGCGTAGTAGCGGAGGGCTTTGGCCGCCGCTGTTCCGCCCGCTAACAATGGCGGAGTCCCAGCGCCAGTCCGGCCCCGTGCGGCACCTGTCCCGCCGTACGGATCCGAGCCGGTTGGCTGCCGAGCCGACTGATTGAGGTCCTCTCCCATGCCCGCCCTTACCCCGCGTGTGCGCAAGAGCACTGCCGCCGCCGTGGCCGCTGTCGCCGGTCTCTCGATCGTCGGCACCTTCGCCATCGACTCCTCGGGTGCCGCGAACGCGGCGACCACCACCAGCACCGCCGCCACGGTCGCCGACGTCCGCACCGCGGGCGCCACCACCCAGTCCGACGCCCTGGTGCAGTTCCAGCGGATGACCGCGGCGGTGGCCAAGGACGCTCCGGCCAAGCCGGTGGCCGTCAGCAACGGCGCGCAGATCACCGACAGCCGGGTCGTCGCCGCCAAGGCCGCCGAGAAGGCGGCCGCGGAGCAGAAGGCCGCCCTGGCCAAGGCCGCCGCCCAGGCCGCCGCCGACCGCAAGGCCGCCGAGGCCAGGAAGGCCGCGGACGCCAAGAAGGCCGCCGAGGCCGCCGCGGCGAAGAAGGCCGCCGCCCAGAAGCAGGCCGCCGCCGCGTCCACGCCGTCCGGCAGCCCGCGGCAGATCGCCGCCCAGATCGTCCCGGCCGACCAGCTCGCCTCCTTCGACCAGATCATCTCCCACGAGAGCGGCTGGAGCGTCACCGCGACCAACCCGTCCTCCGGCTCCTACGGCCTGGGCCAGGCCCTGCCCGCCTCGAAGATGGCCTCGCAGGGCGCCGACTGGCGGACCAACCCGGTCACCCAGATCAAGTGGGCGCTCAACTACATGGACTCCCGCTACGGCAGCCCGAACGCCGCCTGGCAGTTCTGGCAGGCCAACAACTGGTACTGATCGGTAACCGGTACCGATCCGTCACCTCGGTTCCCGCCGCACCCGGCCAACCCGCTGAACGCGAACGCCCGCCCGGGCACCGTCGGCGTCCCGCTGCCCGGCACCGAGGTCCGGGTGGTGCACGAGGAGGACCCGGAGCGCGAGCAGCCCCCGGGCGAGGTCGGCGAGCTGCTGGTGCGCGGGCCGCAGGTGTTCGCCGGGTACTGGCACGAGCGCGAGGACAGCGCCCGGATGCTGCACGACGGCTGGCTGTTCACCGGCGACATCGCGGTGATGAGCCCGGACGGCTTCGTCACCGTCATCGACCGCCGCCGCGACGTGATCATCGCCAGCGGCTTCTCGGTGTTCCCCACCGAGATCGAGGAGGTGCTGCTGTCGCACCCCTCGGTCGCGGACGCGGCCGTGGTCGGCGTGCCCGACGCCTACCGGGGCGAGACGGTCAAGGCGTGCGTGATCGTCCGCGAGGGCTGCGGGCTCTCCGAACGCACCCTGACCGCCTACTGCTCCGAGCGGCTGGCCGCCTACAAGGTCCCCAAGATCGTGGAGTTCCGGGTGGACCCGCTGCCGCGCAACCTGCTCGGCAAGGTGCTGCGCCGAGTGCTGCGCGACGAGCACCGGGACCGGTCGGCGGGCTGACCGGCGGTCCGCCCGGGCCGGTTCAGGCGCTGTCCGCGGGACCGGACGGCGCTCGGTCCGGGTCCTCGGCCGGTTCGGACTGCTCCTCCCGCTCCTGCTCCTGCTCGGCGAGCCGGCGCAGCGAGTCCTCCTCGGCGACCCGCCGCAGCGCCTCCTGCTGCTCGCGCTGCTTCAGCACCTCCTCCAGCGTCGGCGACTCGTCCCAGACCGCGTGGAAGGCCAGCCGCAGCGCCTCGGCCAGCGAGGGGTGGCGGATCACCAGCGAGGTGGTCGCGCCCGCCCTGGCCACCGGGTCGGGCATGTCGCAGAGCACCGTGGAGCCGTCCGCGATCACCAGCTTCAGCGGCAGGTTCTCGGCGATCCTGATCTCCTCGCCGACCTCCACGAACTGCCGCACCACGTCCAGCACCACGGCGTCGTCCAGCACGTCGCTGCTGTACAGCGAGCGGACCGTGCGCCCGGCGGCGTGCAGCCGGGCCGAGGCCTCGATCCCGGCGACGTTCTCGGCGGGCGGGTTGAACCACGGCGGCCGGGAGAAGCTCAGCAGTTCCCGTTCGGCCTCGGACTGGATCCGGGCGAAGCGCTCGCTGATGTCGGCCGCGTCCCGCAGCACCTCGACGTAGTCGAGCGGGTCGGTGTGGGTCCGGCCGCTGGCCCAGGTCGGCAGCAGCTCCTGGGCGAGCTCGTCGGACAGCCGCTCCAGGCGGCCGAGCGAGCGGCGCTGCTGCTCCATCAGCCGGTGCACCGCCGTCTCCGGCGCGACGGCCGAGTACCCGGCGACCTTGCCCGGGCGCAGCAGCGCCAGCTGCCGCCGGGTGAGGCCCTCAAGTACGTCGTAGACCCGCTGCCGGGGCACCTGGGCCTCCCGCGCGACCTCGGCCGCGGTGAACACGTCGCGGCGGATCAGTGCGAGGTAGACCCGTGCCTCGTAGTTGGTCAGGCCTAGCTCTTCCAGGTCCGCTGCGCGTCTGTCGTCCGTATGCATGAGGGAACCGTAGTGGCGCGGGTGCCATCTTTGGCAAGAGCTGTCCAACAGCTGGCTGGTCGGGTTACCCGGCCTGGTCCCGGCGACTTCGCCGAGGTGGCGGCCGTGAGCACCACTCGCAGGGGTGTCAGCGCCCATTTTCTGTCATGAACATGAAATACAATTGTGATCATTTCTGCACATGATCATCATGTTTCAGTGCTCATCGCTGCTTACCTGCCGTAAGGCTAGCCCCGCCCCCGGGATTGTCAGTGGCACACGATACGGTTCCCCAAGCTCGGATCCGAGCTCTGTACGCATAGGCATTCTGGAGTCACCGCCATGTCCGAAATCCCGGTCGACACCGCGACCGAACCCTCGCCGGAACCACCCCCGGGTGTCGACGCGGCCGTGCCTGACGGCCCCAGCTACCTGAGCCACAAGCAGATCATGGTGGTGATGGGCGGGCTGATGGCGGGAATGCTGCTGGCCGCGCTCGACCAGAGCATCGTCGGCACCGCGCTGCCGACCATCGTCAGCCAGCTCGGCGGCATCGACAAGCTCTCCTGGGTGGTCACCGCCTACCTGCTGACGTCGACCGCGGCCACGCCGCTCTGGGGCAAGATCTCCGACCTCTACGGGCGCCGGGTCATCTTCCAGACGGCCATCGTGGTCTTCCTGGTCGGTTCGGCCCTGGCGGGCCTCAGTCAGAACATGGGCGAGCTGATCGGCTTCCGGGCGGTCCAGGGCGTCGGCGGTGGCGGTCTGATGTCGCTCGCCTTCGCGATCATCGGCGACGTGATACCCCCGCGTGAGCGCGGTCGCTACATGGGCCTGATGGGCGCCGTCTTCGGGCTGGCCAGCGTGGCCGGGCCGCTGCTCGGCGGCTGGTTCACCGACAGCATCGGCTGGCGCTGGATCTTCTACATCAACCTGCCGATCGGCATCGGCGCCTTCATCGTCTGCTCCTTCGCGCTGCGGCTGCCGGTCAACCGCCGCGAGCACTCCATCGACTACCTGGGCGCGGCGGCCATCGTCTCCGCGGTGACCAGCCTGCTGCTCTACCTGAACTGGGCCGGGACCTCCTACGGGTGGGCCTCCTGGCAGGGCCTGGCGCTGCTGGCCGGCTCGGTGCTGCTGGTGGTGGCGTTCGTGCTGATCGAGCAGCGCGCGGCGGAGCCGATCCTGCCGATGCGGCTGTTCCGCAACCAGATCTTCTCGGTCGGCAACGGCTTCGGCTTCTTCGCGGGCTTCGCGATGTTCGGCGGCATCATCTACCTGCCGCTGTACCTCCAGGCGGTGAAGGGGATGTCCGCGATGGAGTCCGGTCTGGGCATGCTTCCGGCGATCGCCGGGATCATGGTCACCTCGATCGCCTCCGGCCGGATCATGGTCAAGACCGGCAAGTACAAGATCTACCCGATCGCCGGCGCGGTGCTGATCATCGCCTCGCTGGTGCTGCTCAGCCAGCTCACCAACGGCACGCCGTACTGGCAGGTCGCGGTCTACGCGTTCGTCTTCGGCTCCGGCCTGGGGATGACCATGCAGACCATCGTCACCGCGATCCAGAACTCGGTGCACTTCAGTGACATGGGTGTGGCCACCGCCTCGGCCACGTTCTTCCGGCAGATCGGCGCCTCCATCGGGACGGCCATCTTCGGGACCGTGCTGACCACCCGGATGGCGCACTACATGGCGCAGGAGGTCTCGCACATACCCGGCGGTGCCCGGAGCGCCGGTCACCTGGACGTCAACAACATCCAGGCCATCCACGCGCTCCCGGCGGCGGTCAAGGGGCCGGTCACGGCCGCCTTCGCGCACGCCATCGGCGACCTGTTCCTGACCGGTGTCCCGTTCATCGCGATCGCGCTGGTGTTCGCGCTGGTGCTCAAGGAGAAGAAGCTGGTCGCCGCCGAGGGCGCGGAGCCGGCGGCCCCCGCGCACTGACGCCGGGCGGTCCGCGCGTCAGCTGGACGCGCGGGCCATCCGGTCCAGGGCGTGCAGCAGCGCGGGCAGCTCGGGTCCGCGCCCGATCGGCACCACCTCGTGCGGCTTGTCGTCCAGCAGCACCAGGGCGATGTCGTCGGTGCGGGCGGCCAGGCTCCAGCCCGGCCCGTCCGCGCGGACCAGCCGCGCGCCCTCGGCGGCGGGGGTGGAGCGGACCCGCCCGGCCGGCGGGGGAGTGCGGGTGTACTCGCGCGCCTCGGCCAGGATCCGGGCCACGCTGCCCTCGGACGGCGGGCGGGCGCTCTCGTCGAAGGTCACCGAGTCGGCGACCTGCTCCCGCCACAGGGCCCACTGCTTGGCTATCTCGTCGGCGCCGAGCCGTCGCTGGGCCGGGCCCCACTGGTCCGGCGCCGGCGGGCTGAGCAGCTGCCGCTCGCTCTCCCCGGCGGGCGGGTCGTGCGGCTCGGGCAGGCCCGGGGTGCTCACCGCCAGTGCCAGCGGCCAGCCGGGGAAGGAGTCCACCACCGTGCGGTCGGGCGGGGTGAGGTCGTACGGCATACCGCAGTCCCAGGCCGCGATGGCGCAGCCGACCAGCGCCGCGTCGTCGGAGACCACCGTCCACCGGGCACCGTCGGCGTCCTGGCCGAACAGCAGGCCGTAGCCGTCGGCCCAGGGTTCGAGGCCGAGCGCGGCGCAGGCGTCCGGGTAGTCGTCCCCCAGCACGCTGGGGAACTGTCCCGGGGTCAGCAGCAGGGCGCTCAGCACGTAGAACGCGCCGGTGTCGTCGGACATGGAGCCCCACCCCTTCGTGAGTCGTCCCTCGCCGAGCGGGCCGGGCCCGCTGAGGTCGACACATCGTAGTGACGGCTTGCCACTGGGTACCAGTTGTGGACGAACGACCGGTCGGCCCGGCCGCCGGTCGTTCGTCCCACGGGGCTGGTCAGCCCGCGGTGAGGGCCCGCAGGCTCTCCTTGAGCGAACCCATGGTCGCCAGCACCGCCGTCGGCTCGTAGCCGCAGTGCGCCATGCAGTTGTCGCAGCGCGGGTCCTTGCCGCGGCCGTAGTTCTCCCAGTCGGTGGTCTCCAGCAGCTCCTTGTAGGTCTCGGTGTAACCGTCGGCCATCAGGTAGCAGGGCTTCTGCCAGCCCTTGAGGGAGTACGACGGGATCGCCCACGGCGTGCACTCGAAGTCGGTCTTCCCCTCCAGGAAGTCGAGGTAGAGCGCCGAGTGGTTGAGCCGCCAGCCCTTGCGGCGGCCGTCCGCGAACGCCTTCTTGAACAGCTGCCTGGTCTGCTCCACCCCGAGGAAGCGGTCCTGGTCAGGGGCCTTCTCATAGGCGTAACCGGGAGAGATCTGCATCCGGTCGACCTTCAGGTCGTCATTGAGGTACTGGAGCACCTCGATCACGTCCTGCGGGCTGTCGTTGTTGAAGAAGGTGGAGTTGGTGTAAACGGCGAACCCGGCCGCCTTGGCCTCCTTGATCGCGGCGATGGCCTGGTCGAACACGCCGACCTTGCTCACCGACTCGTCGTGCCGCTCGCGCAGCCCGTCGATGTGGACCATCCAGGCGAAGTTCCGGTGCGGCTTGAACTTGTGCAGGTGCTTCGGCAGCAGCACGGCATTCGTGCAGAGCACCACGAACTTGCCCTTGTCCAGCAGCGCCCTGGTCATCTCGTCGATCTGCGGATGCATCAACGGCTCGCCGCCGGCCAGGGAGACCATCGGCGCGCCCGCCTCCTCGACGGCGTCGACGACCTGCTGCACCGGCATGCGCTGCTTCAGTACGCTGGCCGGGTGCTGGATCTTGCCGCAGCCCGCGCAGGCGAGATTGCACGCGAAAAGGGGTTCGACCTCGACGATCAACGGGAACTTGTCCCGACGCAGGAGCTTCTGCTTGAGGAGGTATGTGCCCATTTTGATGGTCAGATTAAGTGGGAGTCCCATGATCCATGTCTCCGTTCCCCCGGGCCCCGGGATCGAGGCCCTCCACTAACATACAGACTGTATGGAACAGGATGAAGGTATGTCGGTACCCCGGATACGGCGGAGTCGTCGCGCGGACCATGTCGCGGACACCCGGCGCGCGCTGGTGTGCGCCGCGCGTGAGCTCTTCGCGGAACGCGGCTACGCCGCCACCGGTACCGAGGACATCGTGGCCGCCGCCAACGTCACCCGTGGTGCGCTCTACCACCACTTCAAGGACAAGGCCGACCTGTTCCGGGCGGTGATGGCCGAGTGCGCCAGCGAGATGGCCGAGCGCCTGGTGGCGCAGGAGACCGCCCGCGCCGAGCAGGAGCAGGGCGACGCCTGGCAGCTGCTGCGCAGCGGCTTCCAGTCCTTCCTGGACGCCTGCAACGACCGGGACTTCCAGCGGATCGTGCTGGTCGAGGGCCCGGCCGTACTCGGCCACAGCGCCTGGGACGCGCTGGTGGAGGAGCACGGCTACCTGCTGCTGGCGGAGGCCCTGACCGAGGCCATCGCCGAGGGGAACATCGAGCCGCTGCCGGTCGGGCCGCTGACCCGGATGCTGGCCGCGCTGATCTCCGAGGCCAGTCTGTACATCGCCCGCGCCGAGGACCACGTCCGGGCCCGCGAGGAGGCCGGACTGGTGCTGGAGCGGCTGCTCGCCGGACTCGGCCGTACCCCGGGCGTGTCGCTGGGCCGGATGGAGTCGGTGCGCTGACCACCGGGTGAGCGCGCCCCGGTGCCTTCCGCCGCGTCGTTCGTTGGGCCATTCGAGCGACCCGGACCCTTCCCGTGCCGGACCGGGTGCCCTACTCTCCTGATTGTGCCACTGATTACTGGCACAATCAGTGATGTCGAAAACGGCAGGAGGCACCCCGATGGCGCGACGTGAAACGGCGGACCCGCAGACGGCCGACGTCCAGGCACCCGGTCCGGACGGCGAGGTCCAGCACGTCCGGGTGGCGGTCATCGGCTCCGGCTTCGGCGGCCTCGGCGCGGCGGTGCGGCTGCGGGCGGAGGGGATCACCGACTTCGTGGTGCTGGAGCGGGCGGCCTCGGTCGGCGGGACCTGGCGCGACAACAGCTACCCGGGCTGTGCCTGCGACGTCCCCTCGCACCTGTACTCGTTCTCCTTCGCGCCCAACCCGGACTGGCCGCGCACCTTCTCCGGCCAGCCGGAGATCCGCGCCTACCTGGAGCGGATCGCCGACCGCTTCCGGCTCCGCGACCACCTGCGCTTCAACCACGAGGTGCTGAGCGCCCGTTGGGACGCCGCCGGGGGCTCCTGGGAGGTGCGCACCAGCCAGGGCCGCTACCGCGCGGACGTGCTGGTCGCCGCCTGCGGCCCGCTGTCCGACCCGTCCGTGCCCGACCTGCCCGGACTCGACGGGTTCCCCGGCGAGGTCTTCCACTCCGCCCGCTGGGACCACGACTACCAGCTGGCCGGGAAGCGGGTCGCGGTGGTCGGCACCGGTGCCTCCGCGATCCAGATCATCCCGCAGATCCAGCCCCAGGTGGACCGGCTGGTGGTGCTCCAGCGCACGCCGCCGTGGGTGATGCCGCGGATGGACCGCGACATCACCGCCGTCGAGCGCTGGGTCTACCGCCGCTTCCCCGCCACCCAGCGGGCCCTGCGCGCCGCGCTGTGGGGCCTGCGCGAGTACCAGGTCGGGGCGTTCGTGAAGCGCCCCGGGCTGCTCCGGGCCGCCGAGGCGATGGCCAAGCGCAACATCGACCAGCACGTCGCCGATCCGGCGCTGCGCGCCAAGCTCACCCCCCGCTACCGCTTCGGCTGCAAGCGGGTGCTGCTGTCGAACACGTACTACCCGGCGCTGTCCCGGCCCAACGTCGACGTGGTCGCCTCCGGCCTGAAGGAGGTGCGCGGCAGCACCGTGGTCGCCGCCGACGGCACCGAGCACGAGGTCGACGCCATCGTCTTCAGCACCGGCTTCCACGTCACCGACATGCCGATCGGCTCACGGATCACCGGCACGGCCGGGCGCACCCTGGCCGAGGAGTGGAAGGACGGCATGGCCGCGCTGCGGGGCACCACCGTCAGCGGGTTCCCCAACCTGCTGATGGTCATCGGTCCCAACACCGGCCTGGGCAACAGCTCGATGGTGCTGATGATCGAGTCGCAGCTGAACTACCTGGCGGACTTCATGCGCAGCCTGGAGGCGCCCGGACTGCTCGCGCTCGACCCGACCGCGGGCGCCCAGCGCCGCTGGAACGACGACGTCCAGCGGCGGATGGCCAGGACCGTGTGGACCACCGGCGGCTGCCAGAGCTGGTACCTGGACGCCAACGGGCGCAACACCTCGCTCTGGCCGGGCACCACCGCGCACTTCCGCCGGGAGACCCGCCGGGTGGACCTCGCCGAGTACGACCGGATCAGCGTGGCCGCCCCGGCGGCGGCCGAGCCCGCCCGCGCCTGACCCCGCCGCCCCGCCCATCCCAGTCCGAGAGGAACCACCCGTGAGTGAAGCACCCAGCAGCAGGAACTCCCTGGCCGGCCAGGTCGCCGTGGTCACCGGAGCCGCCCGGGGCGTCGGCGCGGAGCTGGCGCGCGCCCTCGCCGCGCGCGGCGCCCGGGTCGCGCTGATCGGCCTGGAGCCGGACGAACTGGCCGCCACCGCGGCCGACTGCGGCCCCGACGCCGCCTGGTGGGAGGCCGACGTCACCGACCTGGCGGCGATGACCTCGGTCGCCGAGCGGGTCAGCGCACACTACGGCCGGGTCGACGTGGTCGTCGCCAACGCCGGGATCGCGGCCGGCGGGCTGTTCCAGGACTCCGACCCGGACGTCTGGCGCCGGGTGGTGGAGGTGAACCTGCTCGGCAGCGTCACCACCGCCCGGGCCTTCCTGCCCGCGCTGGTCGCCGCGCGCGGCTACCTGCTGCAGATCGCCTCGCTCGCGGCGCTCACCCCCGCGCCGCTGATGACCGCCTACTGCGCCAGCAAGTCCGGGGTGGAGGCCTTCGCCCACGCGCTCCGCTCGGAGGTCGCCAACCAGGGCGTGCGGGTCGGCGTCGGCTACCTGAGCTGGACCGACACCGACATGGTGCGCGGCGCGGACGAGGACGAGGTGATGCGCGACATGCGCGCGTCCCTGCCCTGGCCGACCAACCGCACCTACCCGCTGGCCCCGGCGGTGGAGCGGATCGCCGACGGCGTCGCCCGCCGCTCGGTCCACGTCTACGCCCAGGGCTGGCTGCGCGGCTACCAGCTGATCCGGGGCCAGATCCCGCTGTTCCTCGGCCGGTTCGCGCCGCTGAGGCTGCGGGCGCTGGAGCCGAGGCTGCGGGCCACCGCCGACGCCCGGCGCGGACTGGTCGGCCGGGGCGGCGCGGCGGACGAGGCGGCCCGGAAGGCCCGTCAGCTCTGAGGAACGGTCAGGAGTTCAGCGCGGAGTCCAGCCCCTCCAGCGCCTCGACCAGCAGCCCGGCGTCGCGGTAGACCAGGTCCGCCGCGCCGCCGGGCTCGTCGGCCGGGTCGGCGGCGGGGGTGGGCAGCCACTGCGCCCACTGCTCGTAGTGGTCCCGCAGCGCGTGCAGGTCCACCGGCTCGTCGGCCCGGATCGCCCGCGCCGCCGCCGCGGTCTGCTCGCGCAGCACCTCGGCGAACTCGGCCGCGCCGGGGACCGGCGACGACTGCGGCGGCGGCAGGTGCGCCTCCATCAGCATGGTGGTGCGCCCCAGCGCCGCCATCGCCGAGCGGGCGTCGGCGAGCTGGGCGGTGTGCAGGCCCCGGTGCCGGACCGGCTCGCCGGCCGCCTGCTCGCTGGCGGTGAGCAGCTCGGCCCGGGTCTGCCGGTGCTCCAGCAGCGCCGCGCGCAGCAGCGCCCGGCTGTGCTCGGTGGGTTCGGCGTAGGCGTCGACCGCCGCCGCCGAGTACCGGCCCCCGGCCTCGACGTAGGCGGCGAGCCGGTCCGGCAGTCGCACCGTCTGCCAGGTCGGGAACACCGCGTAGGCGATCAGCGCCAGCAGCCCGCCGAGCAGCGTCAGCAGCACCCGGTCCTCGACCGTCGAGGTGTTCGCCTCGCCGCCCATGGCCAGCAGGAACACCACGTAGCCGGTGATGCAGGTGCTCATCGCCGCGTAGCCGGTGCGCATCAGCAGGTAGGCGCCGCCGATGCTGACCACCGCCAGACCGGCGCAGATCCAGGCGGAGGGGTGGGTCAGCCGGATGATCCCGGTGGCCACGACCACCCCCAGCACCGTGCCCGCGAGCCGGGCCACACCCCGGGCGTAGGTCTGCGAGAAGTCCGGGCGCATCACCATCACCGCGGTCATCGGCGCCCAGTAGCCGTGCTGGAACGGCAGCGAGCGGCCCAGGATCTCGCCGACGGCGGCGACCACCCCGACCCGGACCGCGTGCCGCAGCACCGGCGAGGACCAGTTCCAGTGCCGCCGCAGGGCGTGCGGCAGCACCGGCAGCAGCTGCCGCAGCCCGGGCCGGGACAGGTGCCCCGGGGCATTGGCCTCGCCGTGCACCGGGTCGCCCCGGTCCACCGCCTCCACCGCGTCCGAGGCCTCCGCGAGCAGTCCGATCAGCCGCAGCGCCGCCTGCCGCCCGGCGCCGTCGAGCACCGGTCCGGAGCCGGGTACGGTCAGCGCCCGGTAGGTGCGCTCGGCGATCGGCGCGGGTCGGCCGCTGCGGATGGAGCGGGCGATCGCGTCCAGGATCTCCGCCGCCGCGCCCATCAGCTCCCGGGCCCGGTCCCGCTGCGGGCCCTCCTCGGCGGCGCCCACCCGGGGGTCGGCCATCGCCGCCAGCACCGGTCGTATCCGCTCCGCGTAGCTGCGCATCCCGGCGAGCTCGGACGGGCGGCGGCGGGCCTGGGCGGGGGTGAGCTCGGCGGCCCGGCGGGCGTTCATCAGCGGGTCGGGGTCGAACGAGGCGAAGGGGTCGTGCCGCAGCCGCCGCGCGTAGTGCGCCAGCGAGGCGTAGGCGTCGGCCAGGGCGTCCCGGCGGGCGCCCCAGCGGCGTCCGGGCCAGATGGCGGCCAGGGTCGCCTGGACCACGCCGCCGAGGGCGATCACCCCGGCGTGCTCCAGCGCCTCCGGCACGTTCTCCGGCAGGGTGACGACGATCAGCATCACCGAGACGGTGGTGGACGCGACCACCCCGGCGGTCTGGCCCAGCGCCCAGGCGAGCCCGGCGGTGAACGCCCACAGCCCGAGCACCACCACGTACAGCGGCGGCCAGGGGGAGGCCAGGTAGCCGACGAAGGAGCTGGCGGACAGCCCGGCCGCGGCGTACAGCGCGAGCACCGGGCGCGGGCGGAAGCTGCGCTGGTAGCTGGCGGTCCCGGCGATGAACGCGCCGAGCGCGGCCGAGGTGGCCAGGCCGGTCTCGCCCAGCGCGAGCGCGCCGAACAGCACGATGGCCACGCCGAGCATCCCGCGCAGCACCTGGAACGGCTCGGTGACGGTCCGCTCCAGGTGCAGGCCGGAGCGGAGGGTGGACTTGAGAGCCGGTGACCAGGGCATGTGACGAGCCTAGAGGGTGTCGGGCTATCCCTGGGTGCGCGGGACGCGGCGCTCCCAGCGGCGCCGGAACAGTACCGTTCCGCCCTCCTCGGCGGTGAGCTGATTGTCGGTCAGGAAATGCGTGGCGTCGGCGCTGATCTCGGAACGGGTGGTGATCCGCACGTCCCAGGCGAACTCGGCGCGGCGCAGGCCCACCGTCCAGTCCGAGCGGGTGCGGGCGCTGAGCGGGTCGTCCGCGCGCACGGCGTAGTGCTCCAGGGCGTCCTCGGTGAACTCCAGGCCGTCCGGGTAGCGGCGCGAGCCGCCGTAGCGGGGGTCGACGTCCAGGGTCCACTCGCGGGTGGCGACGTCGTGCCGGACCAGGCGCTCCGGGCGCGGCTCGGCGGGCTCGTCGAAGACCACGCCGAGCGGCGGGGCCTGCTCGGGTGCGCCGAACACGATCGGCGGGCGCCCCCGGTCGGCGCCGGGGTCGCGCACCGGCAGCAGCAGCGCGCTGCCCCGCGGGTGGACGGTGAAGCCGAGGGCGGATCCCGGGTGCGGCCAGACCCACGGCCAGTAGGCGGAGGAGACCGCCAGCCGCAGCCGGTGCCCGGGCGGGAAGGCGTGGGCGATGCCGACCAGGTCGAAGCCGACGTCCTCGGTGGCGTCCGGGGTCCAGGCGGTGGTGCGGTCCCGGCCCCGGCGCGCGAGCAGGTTCAGCACGCCCCGGGTGACCAGGGTGGACGAGCCGTCCGGGGCGACGTCGCAGAGCCGGGCGACCACCTGGCCGCGGGTACCGGGGCAGGTCAGCCGCAGCCGTACCCGGGCGTTGCCGAGCACCTCGATCCGCCCCGGCAGCGGCGCCGAGTCGAAGCAGACGGAGCGGCCGTCCTCCTCCCGCTGGTCCGGCGGCAGGTCGGTGGCGTTGCCGAAGGGGAAGAAGCGGCCCGCGTCCACGCCGGTGTGCTGCGGAGAGACCACCGGCACCGGGCCCGGGCAGGAGGCCCGGAGCGTGCCGTCGAGCCGGTAGGTCCGGGTGCTGACGGCGGGCGAGGGCCAGGAGTCCTCGCCGACCCAGCGCCCGGGGCGCTCCGGGTAGCTGGTGGCGGGCGGCACCGACTCGTTCATCCAGACCCGCAGCAGCGGCTCGTCCAGCACGTCGCGCGGGCCCGGGTCGTCCTTGAGCCAGCGGTCCCACCAGCGCAGGGTCTCCTGCAGGAAGCCGATCGCCGGGCCCGGCGGCAGGTCCCGGTCGGGGTACTGGTGCGACCAGGGGCCGATGATGCCGCGCGTCGGCGCGTCCAGGTGCCGGGCCAGCCGGAACACCGTGTCCCGGTAGGGGTCGGCCCAACCGCCGACGGCCAGCACCGCCGCCCTGATCGCGGAGTAGTCCTCGCAGACGCTGCCGTGCCGCCAGTAGCCGTCCCTGGTCTGGTGGTCGAGCCAGGTGTGGATCAGCGGGTCCAGGTGCTCCAGCCGTTCCAGCCACAGCTCCCGCCAGCGCTCCCCGACGAACTTCGGGTCCGGCGGGCGGGCGGCGAACGCCAGCATGGTCGCCGACCAGGCGTGCATGTCGACCGCCAGCACCGAGCCGCCGAGGTAGTGCACGTCGTTGTCGTAGCGGTCGTCGGTGGAGCAGACGGTGACGATCGCCCGCAGCGGTTCGGGCGCGAGCGCGGCCAGTTGCAGGCTGTTGAAGCCGCCCCAGGAGATCCCGAACATGCCGACCCGGCCGCTGCACCAGGGCTGCTCCGCCAGCCAGTGGATCACCGCGACGCCGTCGGCCAGCTCGGTCCGGTCGTACTCGTCGCCGGGCAGGCCCTCGGAGTTGCCGTGGCCGCGGACGTCCACCCGCACCGAGGCGTAGCCGTGTCCGGCGTACCAGGGGTGGCGCTGGGCGTCGCGCGGCGCGGTCCAGTCGCTCAGCCGGTACGGCAGGTACTCCAGCAGCGCCGGTACCGGCAGGTCGGTGACCGGGCGCCAGATCCGGGCGTACAGGGCGGTGCCGTCGGGCAGCGGGACGGTGGTGTCCTCGCGGACCGTCCGGTGGGGGAGGTCTTCGCGGTAGCGCACGGGGGTCCCTTCGGGGCGGGCGGGATCAGCGGACGGGGGCCATGGTGCGGCGCAGCCACGGCCCGGCGGCGATCACGGCGAGGCCGACCACCACCACGAAGCCGCCGTTCAGCGCGAAGTACCTGGGGTAGGAGAGCACCCCGTACAGCTTCACCACCTGCGCCTGGAGGCCGTTGGCCAGGGCGATGGAGAGGAACCACAGGGCCATGGCCTGGCTGCTGAACGCGGCCGGGGCGAGCTTGGTGGTGGCCGACATGCCGGTGGTCTCCAGCAGGATGTCGCCGAGGCCGAGCACCAGGTAGCTGACGATCAGCCAGAGCCCGGACATCATCCAGTCGCCGCTGCGGTCGGTGGTGGCCGGGACCATGATCAGGAAGGACACCCCGCCGAGGATCACCCCGTAGGCGATCTTGTTGGAGGCGTGCGGCTGCCGGTGCCCGAGCCTGGTCCAGACGGCGGCGACCACCGGGGCCAGCGCCACCTCGGCCACCCCGAGCACCGAGCCGTACCAGGAGGAGGGGAACTGCCAGCCGAACAGGCTGGTGTCGGCGTGGTTCAGGGCGAGCAGGTTCATCGTCGAGTACGACTGGAACAGCACCAGGTTGAACGCCACCGAGGAGCCGAACAGCACCAGGTACGGGCGCAGTCGGCCGCGTTCGTCGGCGGTGACCCGGGGGCTGCGGAACAGGAAGCCGAAGTAGGCGACCGGGGCCAGCACCGAGGCGGCGGTGACCAGGTCCACGGTCAGGTCCATGGTCAGCACCCCGGCCAGGGCCAGCGCCGCGAACAGCAGCACCACGGCGGCGGCCCCGGCGGCGATCAGCCGCAGCGTCCGCCGCATCGCCGGGGCCGGGACGGCGGACTCCGCGCCGTCCCGGCGCCCGGCCAGGTGCCGGCGGCCGAGCACGTACTGGACGATGCCGAAGGTCATGCCGACCGCGGCGGCGGAGAAACCCCAGTGGTAGCCGATCTTCTGGCCGAGCCAGCCCGCCACCAGCGGGCCCAGGAACGAGCCGATGTTGATGCCCATGTAGTACAGCGCGAACCCGGCGTCGCGGCGCTCGTCCTCGCTCCGGTACAGCTTGCCGACCAGGGTGGACACGTTGGGCTTGAGCAGGCCGGTGCCGACGATGATCAGGCCGAGGCCGATCCA
Organism: Streptacidiphilus sp. P02-A3a; assembly: GCF_014084105.1. Lineage (GTDB taxonomy): Bacteria > Actinomycetota > Actinomycetes > Streptomycetales > Streptomycetaceae > Streptacidiphilus. Next base: position 3,215,363 of record NZ_CP048289.1, read on the forward strand.
GGTCATCGAGCTGGCGGGCACGGCCATGGCGTAGTGGCCGAGGGCGATGCAGATGCCGCCGTACAGCACCGACCGGTAGGCGCCGAGGACCCGGTCGGCGAGCCAGCCGCCGCCGACCGAGACCAGGTAGATCAGGGTGCTGTAGGCGGCGTAGACGGAGGAGGCGGTTCCGTCGGACATGCCCAGGCCGCCGTCGGCGACCGACTCGGTGAAGAACAGGGTCAGGATCGCGGTCATGCCGAGGTAGGAGAAGCGCTCCCACATCTCGGTGCCGAAGAGCGTGAGCAGGCCCCGCGGGTGGCCGAAGAAGGCGGTGTCGTCCCCCGGGGGCGGGCCGTCGGCCGGTCGTGGGGTGGCCTCGCTCGCGGTCAAGGGGCTGCCTCCGTTCACGGCGAAGGCGAACCGGTGCCCGTATATCGCCACATATCCGACATCACGCTCATGGGGATACTAGGGCCTGCCGGGCGATTACCGTCGGATCAGCGCGGGCGTCCGTTTCAGCGCGGGCGCTCGTTCCAGGCCGCCACGGCGGGCTGGTCGTGCTCCGCGCCGAGGCGGCTCATGGTGCCGGTGGCCAGCATGAACAGCGCGCCGCAGGCGGGCGGCAGGCCGAGGTAGCGGGCGGTGAACACGCGCAGGAAGTGGGCGTGCGCCACCAGTACCACGTCCTGCGCGCTGCCGCGCAGCGCGGCGTCCACGGTGGCCAGCACCCGGTCGGCGCGGGCGCCGATCTGCGCCGGGGTCTCGCCCGGGTGTCCGGCCGGGCCGGGGGTGACGCCGTCGGTCCACAGGTTCCAGCCGGGCCGGGTGCGGTGGATCTCGACGGTGGTGATCCCCTCGTAGCCGCCGTAGTCCCACTCGTGCATGTCCTCGTCCAGGCGCACCGGGTCGAGCCCGGCCAGCTTCGCGGTGTCCCGGGCCCGGCCCATCGGGCTGACGAGGGTCAGGCCGATGTCGTGCCGTGCCAGCATCGGCGCCAGCGCCCGGGCCTGCGCCTCGCCCTCCGGCAGCAGCGGCATGTCGGTGTAGCTGGTGTGCCTCCCGTCGCGGCTCCACTCGGTCGCACCGTGGCGGATCAGGATCACGTCACCCATGGGAACTGGTACTCCTCGTCGCGTGGCTTGGGACCATCCTCACACGTCCGGTGGCGACGCGGTGGGGGCGGGGCGGCGGGCCGCCGGGGGCGTTGACAGGGGGAGCGGGGCCGGGGCAGACTCGCCCGCAAGGAAAGTGAAGAAAAGTTCACCAGGCGAACAGAATGGCTCCGCGCATGGACAGACCCCGCGCATGGACGGCACCGGCCGGGCAGCCGGCCCAGGACCACCCGCGACCGACCCAGGACCCGCGACCGGCCCAGGCCCGGATCGACCAGCAGATCCGGCGGTACCGGGAGCGCGCGGTGCCGGGCGCGCGGCACCCCGAGCGCGACTACCCGCCGTACCGCAGCAGCGCGGCGCGCTTCCCCCGGCAGCCGCTGGTCGCGCTCGCCGACCCGGAGGCGGTGGAGCTGACCGGGCCGGTCTTCGGCGCCACCGACGTCACCGACCTGGACCACGACCTGACCCGGCAGCACCCCGGGGAGCCGCTGGGGGAGCAGATCACCGTCACCGGACGCGTGCTGGACCGGGCCGGACGGCCGGTACGCCGCCAACTGGTCGAGATCTGGCAGGCCAACGCCTCCGGCCGGTACGCCCATCTGCGTGACCAGCACCCGGCGCCGCTGGACCCCAACTTCACCGGCGTCGGCCGCTGCCTCACCGACGACCGGGGCCGGTACCGGTTCACCACCGTCAAGCCCGGCGCCTACCCCTGGCGCAACCACGACAACGCCTGGCGCCCGGCGCACATCCACTTCTCGCTGTTCGGGACGGCCTTCAGCCAGCGCCTGATCACCCAGATGTACTTCCCCGGCGACCCGCTGTTCCGGTACGACCCGATCATCCAGTCGGTCACCGACGACCGGGCCCGCGAGCGGCTGGTGGCTGCCTACGACCACGACCTGTCGACACCGGAGTTCTCCCTCGGCTACCGCTGGGACATCGTGCTCGACGGACCCGCCGCCACCTGGACGGAGGACAGCGCGTGAGCCCGCAGCTCGAACCCACACCCGCGCAGACCGTCGGGCCGTTCCACGGCTACGCCCTGCCGTTCACCGGCGGCGGCGACCTCGCCCCGGCCGGGCACCCGGACGCCGTCACCTTCCACGGCCTGGTCCTCGACGGGCAGCGGCAGCCGGTACCCGACGCGCTGCTGGAGTTCTGGCAGGCCGCCCCGGACGGCGGCCGGGCCGGGGCCCCCGGCTCGCTCCGGCGCGACCCCACCACCGGCGCCGTCCTCGGCCGCCACGGCCTGGACTTCACCGGCTTCGGCCGGGTCCCCACCGACGCCGACGGCCACTGGGCCGTCCGGACCCTGCCGCCCCCGCCCGAGGCCCCGTACCTCTCGGTCTGCCTCTTCGCGCGCGGGCTGCTGCACCACCTGTTCACCCGGATCTACCTGCCGGGCCAGGACGATCCGCTGCTGGCCGGGCTGCCCGAACAGCGCCGGGCGACGCTGCTGGCCACCGCCGAGGGCGAGCGGCAGTACCGCTTCGACCTCCGCGTCCAGGGCGACCGGGAGACGGTGTTCCTTGACTTCGCCCAGTGACCCCGGAGACCCGTGGCGGGGCCACGACGTCGGGCTGCTCTCCCCGGTCCGGGTCGGCAGCCCGGCCGAGGCGGCGACCGGCGACACCGCCTTCCTGCAGGCCATGCTCGACGCCGAGGCCGCGCTGACCCGGGCCCAGACCACGCTGGGCCTCGCCCCGGCCGGAGCCGGAGCGGCGGTCACCGCCGCGGCCCGGGCCGGGCGCTTCGACGCCCGGGACCTCGCGCTGCGCGCCCGGGCCGGTGGCAACCCGGTGATCCCGCTGGTCGCCGACCTCACCGCGGCGGTACCGGCGGCGGCCAGGCCCTGGGTGCACCGGGGCGCGACCAGCCAGGACATCCTGGACACGGCCGCGGTCCTGGTCGCCCACCGCACGCTGCGGCACCTGCTGGACGACCTCGACCGCACCGCCGCCGCCCTCGCCGGGCTCGCCGCCGCACACCGGGCCAACCCGCTGCCCGGCCGCACACTGACCCAGCACGCGGTACCGACGACCTTCGGCCTCAAGGCGGCCGGCTGGCGCAGCCTCGCCCTGGACGCCCGCGACCGGCTGGCCGCCGTCCGCGACCGGCTGCCCGCCCAACTCGGCGGCGCCGCAGGCACGCTGGCGGCCTTCCAGGCCCTCGGCGGCTCCTCGGACGACGCGCTCGCGCTGGTGGACGCCTTCGCGGCGGAGATGGGCCTGGCCGCGCCCGCACTGCCCTGGCAGGTGCTGCGCACCCCGATCGCCGACCTCGGCTGCGCGCTCGCGCTCACCGCCGGGGCACTCGGCAAGTTCGCCGCGGACGTACTGCTGCTCAGCCGGACCGAGACCGCCGAACTCGCCGAGAGCGGCGGCGGCGGCTCCTCCGCGATGCCGCACAAGGCCAACCCGGTACGGGCCGCGCTGATCGCCGCCACCGCCCGGCAACTCCCGGCACTGGCCGGGGTGCTGCTCGGCTCGCTGGCCGCCGAGGACGAGCGCCCGGCCGGGGCCTGGCACGCCGAGTGGCAGACCCTGCGCGAGGCGCTGCGGCTCACCGGCGGCGCGGCCCGCGCCGCCGCCGAACTCGCCGAGGGGCTGCGGGTGTTCCCCGAACGGATGCGCGCCGACCTGGACCTGACGGACGGTCTGATCGTCTCCGAACGCCTGGCCGCCCGGCTGACGGAACTTCTGGGCCGGTCACCAGCGCGGCAGTTGCTCGCCGAGGCGAGTCGGGCCCGGGCCGAACGCGGCATCCCGCTGCGGCGGACCCTGGCCGACTCCTCGCCGCTGACGGACCATCAACTGAACGACCTGCTGGACCCCGCAGCCTACCTGGGCTCGGCCACCGCCCTCACCGACCGCGCGCTGCGACGCACCCCGGCACCCCAGGACGCACCATGAACACCAGCCTCCCGCACCACCTCGCCGACGGACCGGCGGACGCCCCGGCACTGCTGCTCGGCCCCTCCCTGGGCACCTCCACCGCGCTGTGGCAGGGGATGCTCCCGGCGCTCGCCCGCCACCGCCGGGTGATCCGCTGGGACCTGCCCGGCCACGGCGGCACGCCCAGCAGTGCCCTGCCCGACCCGGCCCCCGGCCGGACCGGCGTCGCCGACCTGGGCGGCCTGGTGCTGGCGCTGGCGGACCGGCTCGGGCTGGAGCGGTTCGACTACGCCGGGGTCTCCCTCGGCGGCGCCGTCGGCGGGTGGCTGGCGGCGCACCACCCGGAGCGGATCTCCTCGCTGGCGCTGATCTGCTCCTCGGCCCGCTTCGGCGAGCCCGGCGACTGGCGGGCCCGGGCCGCCCTGGTCCGCGAGCGCGGCACCGGCGTGCTCGCCGACACCGTGGCCGAACGCTGGTTCACCCCGGCCGGAGCCGCGTCGCCCGCCGCGAAGCGGCTGGTGGACGAGCTGCGGACGGTCGACGCCGACGGCTACGCCGCCTGCTGCGACGCGCTGGCGGGCTACGACCTGCGCCCCGAACTGCACCGGATCAGCGCGCCCACGCTGGTGATCGCCGGACGCGAGGACCCGGCGACCCCGGTCGCCCACGCCCGCGAACTCGCCGACCGGATCCCCGGCGCGGGCCTGCTGGAACTGCCCGCCGCCGCCCACCTGGCCCCGTCGAACAACCCCGCCCGGTCCTCACCGCACTGCTCGGCCACCTCGGCCACCTCGCCGGTCCCGGCCACCTCGGCTCGCCCGGCGGGGTCGGCCACGAGGACGACGGCCGGTCCCGCGGCGAGGCGGTGCGCCGGGCGGTCCTCGGCGACGCGCACGTCGACCGCGCCGCCGCCCGCACCACGGCCTTCACCGCCGACTTCCAGGACCTGATCACCCGCTACGCCTGGGGCGAGATCTGGACCCGCCCCGGCCTGGACCGCCGCACCCGCAGCTGCGTCACGCTCACCGCCTTGGTCGCCCACGGCCACCACGACGAACTCGCCATGCACGTCCGGGCCGCCCTCGGCAACGGCCTGAGCAGGGACGAGATCGGCGAGGTGCTGCTCCAGTGCGCCGTCTACTGCGGCGTCCCGGCCGCCAACGCGGCCTTCGCCGTGGCCCAGCGCGTCCTCGCCGACCTGGACGCCGCCGACCCCGGCCTCCCGTCCGCCACCCCCTGATCTCCGAAGGATCGCCCTATGCACACCACCGTCGGCATCATCGGCGCCGGACCGGCCGGGCTGCTGCTCTCGCAACTGCTGCACCGCCAGGGCATCGACAACGTCGTGCTGGAGTCCCGCGGCCGCGCGTACGTCGAACACCGCCAGCGCGCCGGGATCCTGGAGCAGGGCACCGTCGACGTGCTGCGGGCCAGCGGCGCCGCCGAGCGGATGGACCGTCAGGGGATCCCGCACGCCGGGATCGAGCTGCGCTTCGACCGCGCCGCCCACCGGATCGACTTCCCCTCACTGACCGGCGGGCGGCAGGTGATGGTGTACGCGCAGACCGAGGTCGTCAAGGACCTGATCGCCCTGCGCGAGGCGGCCGGAGGAACCGTGCTGTTCGAGGCCGAGGCCACCGCGGTCACCGGGATCGACGGCGACCACCCCCGGATCGACTACCGCCACCAGGGCGCCGAGCACACCCTCGACTGCGACCTGGTCGTCGCCTGCGACGGCTTCCACGGCATCGGCCGCCACTCCATGCCCGAGGGCCTGCCACGCGTCACCCAGCGCGACCACCCCTTCGCCTGGCTCGGCATCCTCGCCGAAGTACCGCCCTCCTGCCAGGAGTTGATCTACGCCCAGCACGAGCGCGGGTTCGCCCTGCACAGCATGCGCTCGGCCGAGGTGAGTCGGCTCTACCTGCAGGTCGACCCGGACGACCGGATCGAGGCCTGGCCCGACCAGCGGATCTGGGACGAACTCGACACCCGCTTCGCCACCGACGACGGCTGGACCCTGCGGCGCGGGCCGATCACCGAGAAGAGCATCACCCCGATGCGCAGCTTCGTCGCCGAACCCATGCGCCACGGACGGCTGTTCCTCGCCGGGGACGCCGCCCACATCGTGCCGCCCACCGGTGCCAAGGGGCTCAACCTGGCCGTCGCCGACGTCACACTGCTCGCTGCCGCGGTCGCGGCCTGGCAGCGGGACGGCGACCAGTCCCTGCTCGACGGCTACTCGGAGACGGCGCTGCGCCGGGTCTGGCGGGCCGAGCACTTCTCCCACACCATGACCACGCTGCTGCACACCGACCCGGGCGAGGACGAGTTCGACCGCCGCCTGCGGCTGTCGCACCTGCGCTACCTGGCCTCCTCCCCGGCGGCGGCGGCCACGATCGCCGAGAACTACGTCGGGCTGCCACTGACCTGACGTCAGTTCCAGCCGCCAGGACCGGAGTCGACGAAGGTCAGGTCGGTCTCCAGGGCGGCGGCGGCGCGCCGCAGCGGCGGCAGCAACCGGTCCCGGTCCTGCTCCGCCGGGCCCGCCCCCGCGTGGGTGGACACGTTGACGGCGGCCACCACCCGCCCCCGCCGGTCGCGGACCGGGACGGCCAGCGAGCGCAGGCCCTCGGCCAACTCCTGGTCCACCAAGGCCCAGCCGTCGGCGGCCGCGGTGTCCAGCGTCCGCTCCAGCGCGGCGACCGAGCCGACGGTGTGCCGGGTGAGCGGCTCCAGCCGCAGCCGCTCCAGCTCCGCCCGCCGCTCGGCGGGCGGCAGCGCGGACAGCAGCACCCGGCCGAGCGCGGTGGCGTACGCCGGAAAGCGGGTGCCGACGGCGATGTCGACGCTCATGATCCTGCTCGCGGCCACCCGCGCCAGGTAGCGGACGTCCGGGCCGTCCAACACCGCCAGCGAGGCCGACTCGTGCACCTGCTCGACCAGCAGGGCCAGGTGGTCCTGGGCCAGCTCCGGCAGCGTCCGGGCGGACAGGGCCGGGTAGCCCAGCTCCAGTACCCGGGGCAGCAGCCGGAAGTCACGGCCCTCGGCGGCGGCGTAGCCCAGGTGGGTCAGCGTGATCAGGCTGCGCCGGGCGGTGGCCCGGGACAGCCCGGTGGCCTGGGCGGCCCCGGTCAGGGTCAGCCCGTCGCGACGGCCGCCGAGCGCGACCAGCACCGCCAGTCCGCGCGCCAGCGACTGGAGGAAGTCCGGCCCGGGCTCGGCCGGCGCCGGTCGCGTCGTGACGGCCGGGACCGGGCTCGGCTCCGGGGGCGGCGGCAGCTCGCGCAGGGTGGCCGCCATCGCGGCGGCGGTGCCGCGCAGCCGGTCCAGGGCCAGGTCGCGCAGCGAGTCGGCGCTGTGGCGGCTGGTGTGGCTGACCGCGCTGAGCGCGCACAGCACCCGCCCGTCCGGGCCGTGGACCGGGACGGCGAGGGCGACCAGCCCCGGTTCGATCAGCTGGTCGTCGACGGCCCAGCCGCGCGCGCGGGCGCGGCCGGTGGCGGCGGCGAAGGCCGCCGGACCCACCGCGGCCCCCCGGTCGACTGCCGGAAGGGCGGGGAACTGACCCTTGGCTGAACTCTGCTGATGCTGTGTCAGCCATTCCTGGTGCTGCTCAGGGGTCCAGTCGACGGCGAACAGGGCGCCCGGGGCGCAGCGTTCGGGCGGCAGCAGGTCGCCGACCCGGAACGCCACCGACATCGTCCGCCGCCGCACGGCCTGGCTGACGAAGCGGACGGCGGTCCGGTCCGGCACCGCCAGGGACACCGACTCGTCCAGCTCGTCCGCGAGTTGACGGACCGTCGGATCGAACAGGCCGGGCAGTCCGGAGCAGCTCAGGTAGGCGTCACCGAGTTCCGCCAGCCGGGGCGCGGTGCTCAGATCCCGGCCGTCGCCGCGCAGGTAGCCCAGCTGGAGCAGGGTGCTGACGATCCGGTCCACGGTGGCCCGGGCCAGGCCGGTCTCCCGGACCAGGTCGCTGGCGCGGGTCCGGCCGCGCGGGGCGGCGCCGAGCGCGCGCAGCACCGCCAGACCGCGTTCCAGCGGTCCGACCGCCTCCTCGGGCGGGGCGTCGGCGACCCCGGACTGCGGCGGCATCTGGTCCCTCCTCGGCTGCGGTCGCCTCGCTCGGCCAGCCAACCGTACCTGGTCAGGCGGGTGCAGCCGCCGCCCGCCCGGAGGGACCGGACGGGCGGCGGTGTCGGCGGAAGGGGTCAGAGGCTGCGCGGGCACTGGTAGAGCCGCTGGCCGTCCACGCCGCCGCCGTAGGTCCGGCTGGGGACCTCCTGGCAGCGGTGCGCGACCAGGGCGGTGGCCCGGGCGGCGACGGTGTTCGGCGGGAGCGGTCCGCTGATCGGCGAGGGCTGCCCGAGCAGCACGTAGCGCAGCCGTCCGGTGGCGATGGACTTCCGCAGCGCGGGCAGGGTGGGGGAGGGGACCTGGTCGGTGAAGCCGCCCATCGGCAGCACCTCCGCGCCGGTGGCCAGGATGTACGGCGAGGCCACCGACCAGTCGGTGGTCGCGAACAGGTAGCGGGCGCCCTGCTGGTGCGCCTGGAGGTACGACATCAGCTCCCGCTGACTGTGGCTGAGCCGCTGCGTGTGGCGGCCCCAGATCTGCGCCATGGCCTCGGCCGCGGCGGCCTCGGTGCCGGAGTGCGCGGCCGACGGCGGCTGGTGCCGCACCGAGACCGGCCCGACCGCGCCCATGCCGGAGTGGCTGTAGACCGGGTCGAACACCGAGGAGCTCCAGGCGGCCGGGGCCAGCAGTACCGCGGCCAGCCCGGCCGCGAGCCCGAACCCCGCCACGCCGAGCCCGCGCCGCCGGGGCGGCCGCGATCCGGACCGCAGCAGCGGCGCGGCCAGCAGCAGCACCGACGCCAGCGCCAGGCCCGCCACGGCCGGGGCCAGCCAGGGCAGGAACCTCGGGTAGTCCCGGGCCACCAGCGCGCCCCAGCCCGCCGTGACCGCGACCGTGGCGGGGAGCCCCCAGGCGCCGTAGCCGCCCGCCCGGTACGCCTGCCAGAGCTGGACCAGGCCCGCCCCGGTCAGCGCGGCCAGCGGCGCGGCGATCACGCCCATGTAGTAGGTGTGGCCGCCGACGCTCCCGGCGCTGAAGACCAGCAGGTAGGTCGCCAACCAGCCGCCCCAGAGCAGGAATCCGGCCCGGCGGACGTCGGTGCGCGGGGCCCGCCGCCGCTGGTACAGGCCGAAGCCGAGGGCGAGCGCGCCCAGCGGGTAGAGCCATCCGGTCTGCGAGGCCAGCGGCCCGGCCAGCATCTTGTCCCAGCCGCCCTCCGGCTCGCCGCCGCCCGTGCGGTCTCCCGCCTGGTGCCCGGCCTGCTGGGGGACCGGCGCCGTGCCGGGCATGCCGCCGGTCCGCACGGCCGAGACGCTGCCGGTGTCCCCGGCGTTCAGGCCGACGGAGGAGAAGCGGTTCAGGAAGTTGTAGCCGACCACCATGCTGACCGCCGAGTTGTCGGTGGTGCCGTCCACGTACGGGCGGTCGTGCGCGGGGGTGAGCGTGACCAGCAGCACCCAGGAGGCGGACACCGCCAGGGCGACCGCCCCGGCCAGCGCCAGCTGCCCCAGCCTGCGGCGCAGCGCGGGCGGCGCCGACAGCAGGTACACGGTCGCCAGGACCGGCAGGACCGCGAAGGCCTCCAGCATCTTCGCCTGGAACGCCAGCCCGACCCAGAACGCGGCCAGCAGCAGCGTCCGGGTGCGGCCGTCGCGGGCGGCGCGCTGGGTGGCCTCGGCGGCCAGCAGCAGCAGCAGGGTGAACGCCGGGTCCTCGACGGAGGTGCGGAACAGCCCGGCGACGACGGGGGTGAGCGTGAACGCGAAGGCGGCCAGCAGCGCGGCGTTGACGCCCGCCCAGACGCGGACCGCCCGGTACAGCACCAGCACGCTGAGCACGCCCTCGACGGCCTGCGGCAGCGCCAGCGACCAGGGGTGGAAGCCCAGCAGTCGGGCGGAGAGCGCCTGCGGCCACAGGAAGCCGGGGAGTTTGTCCAGGGTGATGGTGTTGCCGGGGTCGAAGGAGCCGTACAGGAACGCCTTCCAGCTCTCGGTCATGCTGCGGACCGCGTCGGCGTAGAAGGGGTGGTACTGGCTGTGGCCGATGTCCCAGGTGAAGAGCAGGGCGCCGAGCGCGGCGATCAGTATCAGTGCGGGACGCGCGTATCGGGGGGCGGTCTGCTGCGGGGACGTGCTGAGCTGGTCCGGGCGGACCACGGTCGTTGCCATGGGCGCAAGCCTGCTGCCCGCCCCGGGCGGCGACCTCGCCGCAACGCCCGGGACCGGAAGATTTGAACAAGTCGGATGTTTTCTTGATAGTTCCGAAACCTCTGCTTTGCCCGAATCACAGATATCCCACGACCACCTGTTCGCACCTCGACCGCGCGTCGTGCGGTCGGCGCGTCAGGCCGTGGCGAACTCCGGGATGTCGCGCATGCCGCGCAGCGGTGAGGTCACCAGCCACACGCCGGTCAGCGCCATGATCGAGGCGCCCACCCAGAGCGCGCCGCGCAGCCCGCACCAGGTCCCCAGCGCGCCGCCGAGCAGGCCGCCGACCGGGGTGGTGCTGTAGATCAGCCAGCGGATCGAGGCGTTCATCCGGCCGCGCAGCTCCGGCGGGCAGACGGCCTGCCGGTAGGAGACCTGGGCGGTGTTGTAGATCGCGCCGGAGGCGTTGAAGGCCGCCCACCCGGCCGCGTAGGTCAGCACCCCCCAGCCGGACTGGGTCAGCGGCATCAGGAACACCAGCGGTGCGGGCACCACCAGCGCCATCCACATGATCCGGGCAGTGCCGACCACCTCGGTGAGCCGCCGCGAGGCCAGGCTGCCGCCGACGCCGCCGATCGTGCCGAGGCCGAGCACCAGGCCGATCTGGGTCGGCGAGGAGTGCACCGAGCGGACCAGGAAGACCACCTCGATGGCCGTGACCAGGCAGATCCCGAGGTTCGCGGTGGCGGTGGAGACCGCTATCCGGCGCAGGATCGCGTCACCGAGGACGAAGCGCAGGCCCTCGGCCATCGCCGCGCGGAACCCGACCCGGGGCGCGGCGGGCGCCGACGCGCCCTTCGGCTCCCGGGCGCGGATCAGCAGCAGCGAGGCCACGCTGGCCCCGTAGGAGAGCGAGTCGGCGGCGATGGCCCGGGCGGCCGCGCCGAGCAGCGCGGTCAGTCCGGCGCCGAGGGTGGGGCCGACCGCGTCGGCGAACATCTGCGTCGACCGCAGCTTCCCGTTGCCGTCCACCAGGCTCTCCCGGGGCAGCAGCACCGGCAGGTAGCTCTGGTCGGCGATGTCGAAGACCACCCGCAGTGAGCCCACCACGAAGGCGGCCAGGGCCAGTTGCCACATCGATACCTTGCCGCCGAAGAGCGAGACCAGCGGGATGCTGCCGATCGCGAGCATCCGCCCGCCATCGCACCACAGCATCAGCGAGCGCCGGTCCACGCGGTCCACCAGTACCCCGGCGGGCAGCGACAGTACCAGGAACGGAAGTCTGCCCATCACCCCGAGCAGCGCCACCTGAAAGGTGTTCGCGTGCAGTTGAACGGCGATCAGGGGCAGCACCAGCGTGGAGACGGCGGAGCCCAGATCGCTGACGGCACCGCCCGACCACAGCAGCACGAAATCCCGATGGCGCCAGAGCGAGGTGGTCGGTGAGGGATCCGACGTCTTCTTTGGCATGGTCTGTTCAGGCACAGCACATGACTACACCAGGAGCGGGCCCGCGCCAACCGGTTCCGAGATCTTCACAACTCCGAGTGGTGTCACACCTGGCGTCCTACCTGCTGAGACTCCCGCGGGCGGGTCCAGGTTCCATACCGACCGCCCCGACCCACGGGGGAACGCCGAAAAGCGAGGTGGCCCCCCTGGTCCGAGACCAGGGGGGCCACCTCGTGAAAACCGACAGGCCGTTCATCGTGAACGACCCGATGCGTGCGCGAGGGGGGACTTGAACCCCCACGCCCCGAAGGGCACTAGCACCTCAAGCTAGCGCGTCTGCCATTCCGCCACCCGCGCATCGTGGTCGCCCGCGCCGCGTCTCCGCCGCGCTGACGTTGATAACCATAGCAAAGATCAGCCGGGGTTCCGAACCGGCTATCCCGGGCGGGACCTGGGCAGACGTGGGGGTCGAGGGGGTCCGGAGGGGCCTTTGCGGGGCCGGTCGGGCGGGCTTGGGGGGAGGATGGTGGGGACCGCGCCCGGGGGGAAGCCTGGGGCGACCACGGAGAGGCTGACTGACATGAGCGAGTCGAGCATGACAGCGAGGACCGGCGAGGACGAGGTCGCCGACCTGTGCCGCGACCTGATCCGCATCGACACCAGTAACTACGGCGACGGCTCCGGGCCGGGGGAACGGGCCGCCGCCGAGTACGTGGCCGAGAAGCTGGCCGAGTTCGGGTTGCAGCCGGAGATCTTCGAGTCGGAGCGGGGGCGGGCCAGCACCGTCGCCCGGATCGCGGGCGAGGACCCGTCCCGCCCGGCGCTGCTGATCCACGGCCACACCGACGTCGTCCCGGCCAACGCCGACGACTGGACCCACCACCCGTTCGCGGGCGAGATCGCCGACGGCTGCGTCTGGGGCCGGGGCGCCGTGGACATGAAGGACATGGACGCGATGACCCTGGCGGTGGTCCGCGACCGGCTGCGCACCGGGCGCAAGCCCCCGCGCGACATCGTGCTGGCCTTCCTCGCCGACGAGGAGGCGGGCGGCGTCTACGGGGCGCACCACCTGGTGGACAACCACCGGGGCCTGTTCGACGGGGTCACCGAGGCCATCGGCGAGGTCGGCGGCTTCTCCTTCACCGTCAACGAGAACCTGCGGCTGTACCTGGTGGAGACGGCGGAGAAGGGGATGCACTGGATGCGCCTCACCGTCGACGGCACCGCCGGTCACGGCTCGATGACCAACAAGGACAACGCGATCACCGAGCTGTGCGAGGCGGTGGCGCGGCTCGGACGGCACAAGTTCCCGGTGCGGGTCACCAAGAGCGTCCGGCACTTCCTGGACGAGCTCTCCGACGCCCTCGGCGTCGAGCTGGACCCGGAGGACATGGACACCACCCTGGCCCGGCTCGGCGGCATCGCCAAGCTGATCGGGGCGACGCTGAGCAACACCGCGCAGCCGACCATGCTCGGCGCGGGCTACAAGGTCAACGTGATCCCGGGCCAGGCCACGGCGCACGTGGACGGCCGCTACCTGCCCGGGTACGAGGAGGAGTTCCTGGCCGAGCTGGACGCGGTGCTCGGGCCGCGCGTCCGCCGTGAGGACGTGCACACCGACAAGGCCGTCGAGACCAGCTTCGACGGGGCGCTGGTGGAGGCCATGCAGATGGCGCTGAAGGCCGAGGACCCGATCGCCCGGGCGGTGCCGTACTGCCTCTCCGGCGGCACCGACGCCAAGTCCTTCAGCGAGCTGGGCATCCGCTGCTTCGGCTTCGCGCCGCTGCGACTGCCCCCGGAGCTGGACTTCGCCGGGATGTTCCACGGCGTGGACGAGCGGGTGCCGGTGGACTCGCTGCAGTTCGGCGTCCGGGTGCTGGACCGCTTCATCGACGCCTGCTGAGCCGGTCCCTGCCGGATTCCCGGCACTCTGCCCCCTTTTGTCGCTCAGGGGTTCGCCCGGACCACCGTAATGAGTGAATCCATCAGACCGCACGTACCCCGTTTGCCGCAGTGTCGTTCATCCATGTGCAGCCCGCCGAACGGGCTGCACTGTCGACTAGGAGGACGTCATGCAGGTCAAGAAGATTGTCGCGGTCGCCGCGGCCACCGGTGGTCTGGTGCTCGCCGGCGCCGGGGTCGCGTCCGCTCACGGTGCGCAGGCCGAGGGTGCTGCCTGGAACTCCCCGGGTGTGGTGTCCGGCAACACCATCCAGGTGCCGGTCCACATCCCGGTGAACGTCTGTGGCAACACCATCAGCGTCATCGGTCTGCTGAACCCGGCCTTCGGGAACAGCTGCAAGAACTTCTGATCATCTCCGGAACGATTCCGGGGCCTTGACGAACACGTGGTCCCGGGGGGCGAACCATGCCCCCCGGGACCACGGCGTTCCCCGCCACCGGCGGTACCCGCCCGGACGGTCACTCGGACGAATGAAAGCCGCCCACGGCGCGGCACATGGACAGCTCCGCATCGTTACGGAGTGTGCGGGTCTAGGTCTCGTAAGCAAGAAAGACAAACTGAGGGCAGGGCAACACATGCGACAAGCTGCCACGCGCGGTCTGCTCACGGTCATGGCGACCGGGAGCGTCCTGGCATCCACCGCCGGCTATGCGTACGCGGACGCCAGCGCTATCGGCGCTGCCGCCGACTCCCCGGGCGTGGGCTCGGGCAACACCGTCCAGGTGCCGCTCGCGGTACCGGTGAACGTCTGCGGAAACACCGTCAACGTGGTCGGGCTGCTCAACCCGGCCATGGGCAACAACTGTAGGAATGTCACACACCACGGCGCGGAGGGCGCGCCGAGCGGGGACAACGGAGCCGGTGCGGGTGCCGGCGTCGGGCACCTGCCGGGCGGCGGGCACCTGCCGGGCGGCGGGCACCTGCCCGGTCTCGGCCACGTCCCCGGTCTCGGTCACCTCCCCGGTGGCGGGCACGTCGACAACGGCGGCAGCACGGCCACCGGCGGCAGCACGGCCACCGGCGGCAGCCACGACTCGCCCGGCGTGGGCTCGGGCAACACCGTCCAGCTGCCGATCGCGATCCCGGTGAACGCCTGTGGTGACTCGGTGAGCGTCATCGGCCTGCTCAACCCGGCCTATGGCAACCACTGCGCCAACGTGGGGGGCGTCGCACCGGTCCATCCGGTCACGCCGCCCACGCACTGCGCTCCGCCGCCGCCGGTGACCACCCGCAGGGCCACCCCGCCGGCACCGCGCCACAGCCCGCCGCCTCCGGCGACCCGGGTGCTGGCGGCGGTGCCGGTGGCGCACCAGGCCGTACTCGCCTCCACCGGCGCGTCCGACGACCTGGACGTGCTGGTTCCCGGCGCCGCGGCGCTGGTGCTCGGCGGCGGTGTGCTCTACCGCCGCTCCCGTCCGGGACAGCGCTGACCCGCGGGCCCCGACGGGGCCGCTGACAGCGAGGGGGGCGGTGCGAGAGTTCGCACCGCCCCCGTGGAGTCTGCCGGGCCCCTGGCGGGTGCCCTCGTGCCCTGGTTCAGTCGGTCAGATGATCCGACAGGAAGGACCAGCCGCGAACCTGGCGGATGATCTTTCTGCGCAGCACCACCTTGCGCCGCCCGTCCGGGTAGAGCCGGAGCCGGTCGAGCTCCCAGTGGCCGTACTCGGCCTCCTCGGTGAGCAGCCGCCGCGCCTCGTTGCGGGAGACGTCGCGCGGGAGCAGCAGCGAGCGGAACTCGTATTCGGGCTGTTGGACGATTTTGGGTGGGGCCAAGACGTTTCCTCCTGCAGAGCGGTCGCGGGCTCAAGCCTACGACTGGCGGGTCTGACAGGGGTTCAGCCCGGTGCCGAACCTGGTCAGGACAGGTTGCCATGAACCTCGCCGCAGCGACAGACCACGGTCGGGTGAGCACCGCCGAAGGACAGAGTTCGTCCCGAATCGGCGTTGAGGCGATAACTTCTGTGCGCCGCGGGCCCAAGTCCGGATAGCGTCTGCCTCATGTCTGATGTCGCGCAGCCCACCATCGCCGAGGTACGGAACGCAGCGGAGGCGGTCAAGGCCGCCATCGACCGCCATCTGGCGGCTGTAGAAGCCCGGACCGGGGAGAACGACCCGGGTGTGGCCGCCGCTTACGAGGCGTTGGCCCTGGCTGCCGACGCCTATGACGAAGTCCTCTACGACACCCACGACGAGGTCACCCCGTTCGAGGTGCCCAGCCGTCGGGACGCGAGCGACTTCCCCGACCCCGACGAGCCGGAGGCGATCACCGTGCTGATCCGGCGTGACTATCTGATCACCGACGCGCTGCGGCTGCGGGCGGCGGCGCTCAGCGTCGACGGCGCGCCCGAGTCCGCGGCCAGTGTCAGCACCGCGCTCGGCGCGCTGTTCGCCGAGTACGAGCCGGACGAGGTCGCGGGCCGGGCCGAGGAGTTCGGCCTGGAGGAGGGCGACTCCACGCTCTGGGTGACCGCCGCCGACCCGGCCGAGCCCGGCGACTGGCTGGCCGAGCCCTTCGAGGACGCCGACCCGGAGCTGCTGATCTGCCGGTTCGACGTCAGCGAGGCATACGACGACGAGCTGGAGGCGCTGGACCCGGAGCACTGAGGCGCGGAGGTCCGGCGCGGTGGGTTCGGCGCGGGGGGTTTCGGCGCGGGGGGTTTCGGCGCGGGGGTTGGGCCGGTCGGCCCAACCCCCGCGGTCGGTCCGCCGCTCAGTCGGGCAGGTCGGCCGCCTGCTCGGCCAGGATCCCGCGCAGGCGGGTGGTCCGCGGCCGGGCCGGTACCGCGGTGACCGCCTGCGCCAGCGCCGGGCCCACGGCGTGGACCACCGACAGGTGCCGCTCCGCCCGGTTGAACGCCGAGTACACCCACTGCCGGGTGAGGTCCGCCGCGGCCTCCGGCGGCAGCAGCACCACCACACCCGGCCAGCGGCGTCCGGCCGCCTGGTGCGCGGTCAGCGCCCAGCCGTGCCGCAGCGTGCCGCCGACCTGGTCGCGCGGCACCCGCAGCTCGCGCCCCTCGCAGTCCAGCACCAGGCCCTCGGGGCCGCCCGCGCGGACCGTCGCCGGGCGGCTGACGCCGGGCGCGGGGGAGTGCACCACCTGGTCGCCCGGGTCGTAGCCGCCGAAGGCCCCGGGACCCGGGTTCAGCTGCTGCTTGAGCGCCACGTTCAGCGCCCGGGTACCGGCCGCCCCGCCGTGGCCCGGGGTCAGCACCCGCACCTGCTCGGCCGGGATGCCCAGCGCGCGCGGGATGGAGTCGCGGACCAGTTGCAGCGCGCGGTGGGCCGTCTCCTCGGCGTCCCGGGCGGTGATGATCACCACCTCCTTGTCCGGGGCCTCGGCCGGCAGCAGCTCACCGATGCCGATGCCGGAGACCAGCTCGCCGATCGGACCGAAGTCGGGCGTGCGCGAGGCCACCACCGGGCAGATCCGGGCCGCCAGCAGATCCGCGAAGACCCGCCCGGGACCGGCCGACCAGAGTTCCGCCGGGTCGCCGCTGAGCACCAGCCGGGCCCCGTCGGCGACCGACTCGACCAGGGTCGCGGCGGTCTCGGTGTCCAGCGCCGACGCGTCGCAGACCACCAGCAGGTCCAGCGCGAGCGAGCCGTCGGGGGCCCGGCCGGGCCCCTCGGTGCCGCTGAGCAGCCCGGCGACGGTGGTCGCGGACTCGTCGCCGAGGCGCCGTCGGCCGTCCTCGGTGGCGGCGCCGACGCAGGCGCGCAGGCCCAGTTCGCGGGCCGCGCGGACCAGCGCCACCGGCTCGGCGCGGGCCGCCTGGCCACCGGTGTGCAGCACCAGGCCGCTGCCGGTGACCGCGCGGATCAGCGCGGCGGCGGACGCCGAGGGCGCGGCACCGGCCGCCCCGGCCCAGTCCAGCGGGGCCGCGTCGGACTCCGCCGCGCCCTCGGCGTCGGTGCTGTCGGTACTGTCGGTGGCGTCGTCGGCGGATGTGTCGTCGGCGGATGCGGCGTCGTCGGCGGATGTGTCGTCGGCGGTGGGCCGCGGGTCGCCCTCGAACGTGGACAGCAGCCGGACCAGGCCGTCGGCCAGGCTCTCCTCGGCCAGGGCGAGCCGGTCCAGGGCCAGCAGCACCCGCGTCGGCGGCTCCTCCTCCTCGTCCGCCTGCGCCCGGTGGCCGCCCTCCTCGGGCTCCTCCTCCTGGAAGGCCATCACCCGGCCCTCGCCGAGCACCGCCGCCAGTGCGGCGGCGGCGTCCGGGACGCCCTGCTTCTCCAGCCCGGCGCTGATGGTGGGCAGTTCCACGGCGGTGTGCCCGTGGACGGCGGCCTGCTCCAGCAGCCAGCCGGTGAGCGCCTCCGCCCGGCGCGGGTCGTCGGGGCCGCAGTCGGCGCCGAGCAGGCCGCGCGCGAAGCCGTCGGCGTGCTCCGGGCGTACGCCGGGGACGCCCAGGATCGCCCAGGGGTCCTCCCGCAGCAGCTTCGGCGCGCCCTCGCCGAGGGCGGCCACGGTGGCGTCCAGCAGCTGCGCCGGCGCGCCGCCGGCGGCCAGGACCTCGGCGGTGGCCCGCAGCGCCTCGCTCCGGTCGGGCGCGGCGGCCTCGCCCGCGCCGACCGCGCGGATCGCCGCCGCCAGCTCGGCCGGGGTCTGCGCGGGCACGCCGGTCCCGGCGGTCGGGTCGGTGTCCGCGGTGGCGCCGGTGCCGGGCTCCGGGGCCGCCGGGACCTCCGGCGCCGCCTTCTCTGCGCTCTCCAGGGTCATAGCGCGCTCCAGTCGTGGTCCGGGTAGTAGTGCACGGGCGCCGAGATGTCGTCCAGCGCCCGGTGGATCTCCTCCGGCAGGGTAAGGGACTCCACTGACAGTGCCGCCGCGAGCTGCGCGGCGTTGCGGGCGCCGACGATCGGCGCGACCACCCCCGGCCGGTCGCGCACCCAGGCGAGGGCGACCTGCAGCGGGGTCACGCCGAGCCCGTCGGCGGCGGTGGCCACCGCGTCCACGATCTTCCGCCCGCGCTCGTCCAGGTACGGCTGGACGAAGGCGGAGAAGTACGGCGAGGCGCCGCGCGAGTCGGCGGGCGTGCCGTGGCGGTACTTCCCGGTGAGCACGCCGCGGCCGAGCGGGGAGGCGGCCAGCAGCCCCATGCCGCTGTCCAGCGCGGCGGGCAGGACCTCGCGCTCTATCCCCCGCTGGAGCAGCGAGTACTCCATCTGGGTAGCGGCCAGGGGCGTGCGCCCGGGTACCGCGCGCTGCCAGGTCGCGGCCTTGGCCAGCTGCCAGCCGCAGAAGTTGGACACCCCCACGTAGCGCGCCCGGCCGGAGCTCACCGCCAGGTCCAGCGCGTGCAGGGTCTCCTCGGTCGGCGTGTCCGGGTCGAAGGCGTGCACCTGCCACAGGTCGACGTAGTCGGTGCCGAGCCGCCGCAGCGAGGAGTCCAGCGCCGCCAGCAGGTGGCCGCGCGAGCCGTCGAAGCGCCGGTCCTGGTCGGGCACGCTGCCCGCCTTGGTCGCGATCACCAGCTCGGAACGCGGGACCAGGTCCTCCAGCAGCCGGGACAGCACGTACTCGGCGCCGCCGTCGGCGTAGACGTCGGCGGTGTCGACCAGGGTGCCCCCGGCCCCGACGAAGGTCTTCAGCTGCTCGGCCGCGTCGTGCTCGTCCAGGTCCCGGCCCCAGGTCATGGTGCCGAGGCCGATCCGGGAGACGCGGAGCCCGGTCCGGCCCAGGTGTCGTAGTTCCACAAGAGCAACCCTTCGCTGTTCCGGGACGGCACCGCCAGGGGTGCCGGGCTATGCGCATCGTAGGGGCTGGTGGGTGCGCGCCGAGCCCGTCCCCGCCGGTGTCGGGGCCGGGTACCGACCGGCCCGCCCGCGGGCGGGGTCCGGGCCGGGGATGATACTCATCAGTAGCATTCGGGCCGGGGCCGCTATAGGCTCGCCCGCAGCGCCGCCGCCCCCAAGTCGGCGGGCCGGACCTTCGGAGGCAGCACCGTGCGACTCGGCATCAACCTCGGCTACTGGGGCCTCGGCATGGACGCTGACAACACCGCCGTCGCCCAGGAGGCGGACCGCCTCGGCTACGCGGTGTGCTGGGCGGCCGAGGCCTACGGCTCCGACGCGGCCACCGTCCTCGCCTACGTGGCGGCGAAGACCGAGCGGATCGATGTCGGCTCGGCGATCTTCCAGATCCCCGCCCGCCAGCCCACCATGACCGCGATGACCGCGGCCACCCTGGACGCCCTGTCCGGCGGCCGGTTCCGGCTCGGCCTCGGGGTCTCCGGACCGCAGGTCTCCGAGGGCTGGTACGGCGTCAAGTTCGACAAGCCGCTGGCCCGCACCCGCGAGTACGTCGAGATCATCCGGCTGGCCATGTCCCGCGAGCGGGTCGCGCACGACGGCGCCAACTGGACGCTGCCGCTGCCCGGCGGCCCGGGCAAGGCGCTGAAGCTCACCGTGCACCCGGTGCGCGAGCACATCCCGCTGTACATCGCCGCGATCGGCCCGAAGAACCTGGAGCTGACCGGCGAGATCGCCGACGGCTGGCTCGGCATCTTCTTCGCCCCCGAGCAGGCCGCCCTGTCGCTGGACCCGCTGCGGGCCGGGCGGGCCAAGTCCGGGCTGACCCTGGACGGCTTCGACGTCGCGCCCAACGTCCCGATCGTGGTCAGCGGCAGCGACAGCGCCGAGGACCTCGCGGCGGCGGCGGACGGGCTGCGCGACTACACCGCGCTGTACGTCGGCGGCATGGGCAGCAAGGAGCAGAACTTCTACAACCGGATCGCCTGTCGGATGGGCTACGAGCAGGCCGCCGACGAGATCCAGGCGAAGTACATGGCCCGGGACAAGGCGGGCGCGGCGGCCGCGGTCCCGCAGCAGCTGATCGACTCCACCGCGCTGATCGGCACCCGCGACCGCATCGCCGACCGCCTCCGCGCCTACGCCGACGCCGGAGTGACCACCGTCAACCTCGCACCGGTCGGCTTCTCGCTCGCCGAGCGGGTGCTGGCGCTGCGCACCGGGGTCGAGGCACTGGAGCAGGCCGGCCTCGCCTGACACCGGTGGGCGGCGGCGCGGGGGGAGGGAGTCGGCCCGGGGCGCGCATGGGAGGATCAGGAATCCGACCCGAGGAGAACGTCAGCGTGAATGGTCCCCAGCTGCTCGTGACCGGCTGCTACGCCCCGGATATGGACGGCCGTGGCACCGGCCTCACCTGCTACCGGCGCGATCCGCGCGACGGCTCGCTGACACCGGTGGGCGCGCTCCCGCTGCCCTCCCCGTCGTATCTGGTCCAGCACCCGACGCTCCCCCTCCTCTACACCACGAACGAGGCGGGGGAGGAGGGCTCGGTCAGCGTCGTCGCGATCGAGGACGACGGCGCGCTGCGCGAGCTCGCACGGGTGCCGAGCCAGGGCGGTTGGCCCTGCCACCTCGCCTTCGGCGAGGGCGGGCGGCGGCTGGGCGTGGCCAACTACCGCACCGGCACGGCGCTGCTCCTGGACCTCGACGCGGCCGGGCTGCCGACCGGCGGCGGGCGGCTGTGGGCCGGTGACCCGGACGCGGTCGGGCCGCGCGCCGACCGCCAGGACGCCCCGCACGCGCACATGGTCGTCCCCGGCCCGGACGGGCTGTGGACCGTCGTGGACCTGGGCACCGACCAGCTCCGCAGCCACGGCCCGGAGGGCGGACCGCGGCCGCTGGCGGTCACCGCGCTGCCGGCCGGTACCGGCCCGCGACAGCTGGTCCGCGGCGCGGACGGGCTGGCGTACCTGGCGGGTGAGTTGGACTCCCGGCTGCACGTGCTGCGGGAGACCGCGCCGGGCGCGTGGGCGGTGCTCGGCTCGGTCCCCGCGACCGCGGTCGAGTCGGCCGGGGGCAACCTTCCGGCCCAGCTGACCGTGAGCGGGGACGGCACCCGCGTCTACCTGTCCAACCGCGGCGCGGACACGGTCGCGCTGTTCCGCACCGGGTCGGCCGACGAGCTGCCGCGGTTCGTGGCCGAGTTCCCCTCCGGCGGCTCCGGGCCGCGCCACCTGGAAGCGGTCGGGGACCACCTCTACGTCTCCAACGAGAACTCCGACACGCTCACCGTCCACGCGGTCGACGCCGTGTCCGGGGCGCTGACCGTCCTGCGCCAGTACCCGACCGGCTCGCCCACCTGCGCGCTGGCCGTGCGCCCCGCCGTCTCCCGGCCGCGCACCACGGCGACCGGACCGGCCGTGGACTGAGGACGGTCGAGCCCGGCCGACCGGGGTCCGCGCGGACCGACCGCCGGGTCGGCGGACCGGACGTCCGGGCTCAGCCGGAGGCCTGGTCCCGCGGTCGCGTCAGGAGGTCCACGGCCGTCCGCACGATCCGGTCGGGCGCCGGGGCGGCGTCGATCACCAGGCCGCGCTCCCGCGGCCCGAGCGGCTCCAGCACGGCGAGCTGCGAGTCGAGCAGCGACGCCGGCATGAAGTGGTCGGTGCGCTGCCCGATCCGATCCGCCAGCAGCGCGCGGCTCGCCGACAGGTGGAGGAAGACGACCGAGGGGCAGGCGGACCGCAGCACGTCCCGGTAGCTCCGCTTGAGGGCCGAGCAGGCCACCACGCCGCCGACGTCGTTCCGCTCGCGCAGCCAGCGGCCGACGGCCTCCAGCCAGGGCCGCCGGTCCGTGTCGTCGAGCGGGACGCCCGCGGACATCTTGGCGATGTTGGCCTCCGGGTGGAGGTCGTCCGCGTCGCCGAGGGCAACGCCCAGCTGTTCGGAGAGCAGCCGGGCCACCGTGGTCTTGCCGACCGCGGAGACGCCCATCACCACCACGCACGGACGGCGCGGCGAGCCGCTGGCGGACATCGACCACTCCTGACTGCTGCCGACCGGGACGGGCTGCCGCGGCGCGTCCGCGCGCGACGACCGGGAAGCTCCGCGACCACCCTAGACGAAGCGGGCGGAGGTCCCCGCCGCGCGCTCGCCGGTGACGACGGTCAGCGGGGCGGCTCGCCGGGTTCCTGGGCGCTGAGGACGGCGAGGGCGGCGGCGCGGGTACTGGCGACGTGGAGTCGCATCAGTTCGGCCGCGGCCCGCTCGTCCCCTGCCTCGATGACGTCGAACAACCGCTGGTGCTCCCCGCACGCGGACCGCCACGGCGTGGGCGTCGACATCCACCTGCACGACCCCGGCGAGAGCGGCGCCGCCCAGCTGCGCGCGATCGCGGAGCGGACGAGGGCGCTGGGGCTGGACGGTCGGGTGACCGTCAGCCACGCGTACTGCCTGGGGGAGTTGGACGACCGGGTCTTCGCCGCCACGGCCGGGGCCCTCGCCGACTCCGGGGTGTCGGTGATGACCAACGGCCCGGCCGGGCCGATGCCCCCGGTGCTGCGGCTGCGCGGACACGGCGTGCGGGTGTTCGCCGGGTCGGACAACATCCGCACGCCTGGTGGCCCTACGGCACCGCGGACATGCTCGAACGCGCCGGCACCATCGGCCTGCGCGACGAGCTGATGACCGACCGGGAACTGGGCACCGCCCTGGAACTCGCGACGACCGAGGCCGCGGCCGCGCTCGGCCTGCGGGAGTACGGCCTGGCGGTCGGCGACCGGGCCGACCTGGTGGTCGTGGACGCCGCCGGTGTACCCGAGGCGGTGGCCTGTCACCCGCGGCGGCTGCTGGTGCTGCATGCCGGACGGATCGTCCACGACGCGGGACGCCTGGCACCGCCGGTCTCCTGAACCCCCCCACATCCCGACCCCCGTGTCTCCTCGGAAAGGACCCCCATGGCCACCGTCACCCCCGATCGCCCGCCCACCCCGCAGGGTCCGCCGGACCCGTCCGGCGACTGGCCACGGTCTCGCCCCGGACCGGTTCCCCGGGCACCGCCGTGGTCGTGCGGAGCGCACTCGCGCTGCTGGTGCTGCTGGTGCTGCTGGTCGGCGCGCCGGCCCGGGCCGACCCCTGCACGGTGGTCTTCCTGTGGCCCAACGGCACCGGCGTCATGGGCATCGTGCTGATGCAGGCACTGGCCGCGCCGGCGGTGTTCGCCTTCTTCCGCAAGGACCGCCACGGGATGTCCGCCCTGCGCGTGCTGTGGCCGCCGCTGCTGTCCTTCCTGGGCCTGACCGCGTTCAGCGGCTACGCCGCGCTGCGCTTCGACCCGCTCACCGGCGCGAGCACCGGTGTGAATCTCGGGCTGCTGCTACCGCTGCCCGTGGTCTTCGGCGCGGGGCTGCTGGTGGCCCGCCACATTCGCCGCACCGACCCCGGGCGCTACGCGCGTCTGACCGAGATCGACGTCGAACGGGACTGATCGTGCGGGGACGGTTGGCCGGGCGGGTGGAAGCAGGCGCTGATCGTCTTCCCGTTGCCCTTGCTGTGGGCCTCCCACGTGTCGGACACGGCCTCGACGATGGCCATCCCCCGCCCGGACTCGTGCTCCCGGTCGGGATGCCGCCGAGTGGGCAGGTCGGGGGAGCTGTCACTGACGCTCACCTGAAGGCACGTCCGATCCCAGATCAGCACGACCTGGGCGTCGCTCCGCGCGTGGACGTGCGCGTTGGTGATCAACTCGCTGACGGCCAGGAGGACGTCGTCCACCGTGTCCGGTGCCTGCGCGCACCAGCCGAGCTGGTCCAGGTGCCGCAGCGCCCAGCGTCTGCCCGCCCGCACGCCGCCGCGCACGGGGAACGACTGGGCCCAGCCCATCGCCTTGATCGACACTTCGCTCATGGTCCCACTGCCCCTTCTCCTCGCCGGGCGCCTACCCGCAGCGAGGGCGTGTCCACCTGCGCCGGGTCACGTCCTCGACCCGGGCCGCGCCGACCCGGGCCGCGCCGCCCACTGGGCGGTGGCGTCCTGGGCGGTGGGGTGGGTGGGGAAGATCTGGGTGAGGCCGGTGATCTTGAAGGTGCGGGCCACCACGGAGGGGACCGCGGCCAGGGCGATCTGCGCCTGGTGGCTGAGCGCGTGGTTGCGGGCGGCGACGAGCACGGTGATGCCGGAGGAGTCGCAGAAGGTGAGCGCGCTCAGGTCGATGACGAGGAGCTCGCCGGGGCCCGGGGTGAGGCCCAGGAGGGCTTCGCGGGCCCGGGGGGCGGTGTGGAAGTCGAGATCGCCGGCGATCTCCAGGACGGGCCCGGTCGGGGTGGAGCGGGTGGTGGTGCTCAGCTCGGTCACTGCTTCGGCTCTCGGATCGGATGCGGGATGCTGAGGGCCAGCAGGGCGGTGTCGTCGTCCACACCGCCGCCCAGGGTGTCGAGGAGCCCTCGCAGGGCGGTGATCGTGGCGGGCGCGGTGGTGGGCGCCAGCCGGGTGGCGAAGTCCAGCAGGGCCTGGTCGCCGTAGCGGCCGTCGTCGTCGCCCTTGGGTCTGCCGAGGTGGGTGGTGTGCGCCTCGGTGAGGCCGTCGGTGTACAGCAGCACGGTGTCGCCCGGATCCAGGCGCACGCTGGTGGTGGTGATGTGGGCGTCGGGGATGACACCGATGAGCTGGCCGCCGTGGGTCGGCAGGTGGTGGGCGGTGCCGTCGGCGCGCAGCAGAATCGCCGGTGGGTGGCCGCCGGCGGCCAGGGTGAGGTGGAAGCCGCCGTCCCGGTGGTCGGTGTCGGGGGTGAGCACGCCGAACAGGACGGTGCAGAACCGCGGGTCGGCGCCGTGGTACTCGTGGGTGAGGAC
Source organism: Streptacidiphilus sp. P02-A3a (assembly GCF_014084105.1). Lineage (GTDB taxonomy): Bacteria > Actinomycetota > Actinomycetes > Streptomycetales > Streptomycetaceae > Streptacidiphilus. The sequence goes on from NZ_CP048289.1 coordinate 3,240,596, forward strand.
GGTGTTGAGGTTGGCCAGGACGGCGGCCGGGTCGGGGTCGTAGACGGCGGCGGCCCGCAGCGTGTACCGGGCCAGGGAGGTGATGGCGGCCGCCGCGGCGCCCTTGCCGCAGACGTCCCCCAGGAACATCCCCCAGGCTCCGTCGGCCAGCGGGAAGAGGTCGTAGAAGTCGCCGCCGACCTCGTCGATCGAGGCGATGTGGTAGTGGGCGGCGACCTCCAGTCCGGCCGGGGCGGTCAGCGAGGGCGGCAGCAGGGTCTGCTGCAGGGTCGTGGCCAGGCGCTGCAGCCTGGCCCGTTCGGCCTCCACGGCCCGGTGCGCCTGTTCGGCCTCAAGGCGGGCCTCCTCGGCCTCCTGGCGGGCGCGCAGGAGCTCGGTCTCGTAGGCGCGGCGGTCGCGGGCGTCGAAGAGGGTGGTGCGGATCAGCAGCGGCTGGCCGTCGGCGCCGGTCTTGACGACGGAGGTGACCAGCACCGGCAGCCGGGTGCCGTCGGCGGTCCTGAGTTCGAGGGCGATGCCGCCGATCTCGCCCTGCATGCTGAGCAGCGGCGCGAAGTGCGTCTCGTGGTACAGGCGGCCGCCGACGGTCAGCAGGTCGGCGAAGCGCCGACGGCCCACCAGGTCCTCGCGGCGGTAGCCGAGCCAGGTCAGCAGGGTCGTGTTGACCTTGGCGATCTGCCCGTCCATGAGGGTGGACAGGTAGCCGCAGGGGGCGTTCTCGTAGAGGTCCACGGCGCTGTCCTCCAGCATGGCGGAGAACTGCGCCGCCTGGTCGTCCGCGGAGCCGGGCCCGCAGCCGGACGGTTCCTCGTCGCCGGTCCCGACCATCACCGGCGGGCCCGCGCGAACGCGGTGATCGCCTCGGCGGTGGCCTCGGGGGCGCTCAGCTGCGGGCAGTGGCCGGTGGCGCTGAGGGTGACCAGGGTACTGCCGGGGATGCTGGCGTGGACGAACGCGCCGACCTCGCGCGGGGCGATGGCGTCCACGGAGGACTGCGCGACCAGCGTCGGTATCCCGACCCGGGCCAGGTCGGCGCGGTTGTCGGAGCGGAAGGTGGTGTGGGCGAAGACCCGGGCGATGGCCGGGTCGGTCCGGCAGAAGCTGTTGGTCAGCTCCTCGCCCAGCTCCGGGCGCTCGGGGTTGCCCATGATCACCGGGGCCATCGCCCCGGACCAGCCCAGGTAGTTGGAGTCCAGCGACTCCAGCAGCTCGTCGATGTCCTCGGCGCTGAACCCGCCCCGGTAGCCGGTCGCGGGGTCGTCCAGATAGCGGGGGGAGGGGGCCAGCAGGACCAGCCCGGAGAACAGGTCGGGCTCGCGCACCGCGGCCAGTACCCCGATCATGGAACTGACCGAGTGGCCGACGAACGTGACCGGACCCAGGTCCAGGGCCCGCAGGAGCTGCGAGACGTCGTCCGCGTAGCCTTCCAGGCGCGAGTACCGCTCCGCGCTCCACGCCCCCAGGTCCGAGCGCCCGGCTCCGACGTGGTCGAACAGCACCACGGTGAATTCCTCGGCCAGGGCCGGCAGCACCAGGCGCCACAGGTTCTGGTCGCAGCCGAAGCCATGGGAGAGCACCAGCACCGGGCCGTCGGCGCGGCCGGTGACCACCACGTGGTTCCTGCTCATGACATCCATGGGGCCCATCCTCGCACCCCGGCCGGGCACGGGTCAGTCAGCGGTGAACCGGGCGGCGAAGACGACGATGTCGTCGCGCTGCTGGGCGCCGAAGGAGTCCAGCAGCGTGTCGCACAGTGCCTCGCTGTCCCGGGGCCCGTCGGCGGTGACGCGGCGCAGTCGCTCCATCGCCTCCGGCATGGGTGTGCCGCGCTTCTCGACGAGCCCGTCGGTGACCATCAGCAGGCTGGTGCCGGGCGCGAGCCGGTGGCGGGTGCCCTCCGGTTGCGGCAGTCCCAGGCCGAGCAGCGGCCCGTGGTCCTGGACGAAGGCGGTCCGGCCGGACGCGGTGCGCAGCAGCGGCGGGGGATGTCCGGCGTTGGCGATCCGCAGCCCGGCTCCGTCCGGTTCCACGAGCGCGATGCACACGGTGGCCGTCCAACCGGGACGGTGGCGGCTGAGCAGCGCGTCCAGGCGTTCGAGCAGGACGTGCGGGGCGTGGTCCTCGGCGGCGTAGGCGCGCAGGGCGTGCCGCAGCTCGCCCATGACGATGGCCGCCTGCAGGCTGTGGCCCATGACGTCGCCGACCGCCAGCAGCAGTCCGGCCGGGGTTTCGACGGCCTCGTAGAAGTCGCCGCCGATCTCGGTCTCGCTGGCCGCGGGAAGGTAGCGCACCGCCAGCTCCGTCCCGGGCACCTGGGGCAGCGTCTCCGGCAGGAAGGTGCGTTGCAGGGTGAGCGCGAGTTGGTGCTCCTCGCTGTAGAGGGCCACCACTCCGCGGTTCGTTTCCTCCAGCTCGGCGAGCAGCGCCGAGTTCAGCGTCCGCAGTCGGCTGACCTCGCCCGCCAGCCCGGTCGGCGGCGTGCCGACGGACGGCGCCGACGAGAGCGAGGGGCCGGGCGCGGACGGCCGGGCGCGGCTCCCGGTGGTTTCCTCGGCGCTGTCGGACGGGTCTTCCTGGCTCCGGAGCACGCACTCACCCTAACCAGTCGCGGGGCGCCGTCCCAGACCCGCCTCGCGGTCGCCGGACAGGGGCCGCGGCGGGCGGACCCGGGCCGCCCGGTCAGTCCGGCACGGTCTCGTACGATTTACCGACTGAGATCGGGTACGCGAAAACAGTCCGGCACAGCACCGACGAACGAGAGGCGATCGGTTCATGAACGCCCAACCAGACACCTTGAACCGCCAGGAAAGGTGGCCACTCGACCGCGGGGCGGGCACGCTCGCCGCCGCCCGCGGGTACACCCGGGACTTCCTGCGGGCCGCACCGGAGACCCCGCAGACCGTCGTGCAGGACGCCCTGATCGTGGTGACCGAGTTGGTGTCGAACGCGGTGCGCCACGCGCCGGGACCGAGCACGTTGGAACTGGTCGAACGCGCGGGCCTGCTGACCATCGCGGTGACCGACACCGACACCAGCGCGCCGCGGCCCCGCGCCGCCGATCTCGAAGCGGGCGGCGGCGGTTTCGGCTGGCACCTGCTGGAGCGGCTGTCGCTGCGGGTCCAGGTGCAGCTGGACCCGCCTCGGGGCAAGACCGTCTCCGCGACCCTGCCGATGCGGCGGCCCCTGTCCCTGGAGGCGATGGCAGAATGAATCCCGTGGATATGGGAACCGCCGAGAGCGGCGGTGGCGACGACGCGTCCGACTGCCAGGCCCTGACCGTCAGCACCCGTCCCGGCAGTGCCGGTCCGGTGGTCCGGGTCGAGGGCGATCTCGACTTCGAGACCGCCGATGTTCTCCGTGACCGGGTGCGCACGCTGGTACTGCGGCCCGGTGAGCGGCTGACCCTGGATCTGGACGCGGTCACCTTCTTCGACTCCAGCGGTCTGGGCGCGCTGCTCGCGACCCGCGGCCTGGCGTTGGAAGCCGATGCCACGATCGAACTGCTGCCGCCCCCGGACCACATCGCGCGGGTGCTCGACGCCGTCGGCCTCAGTGACGTCTTCGCCGTCCGAACCGAGGCCGACGGCGAATCCACCGCTCACTGAGTCACCGGGCATGCATGGCGGATGTCGGGGCAGCAGAGGGGCAACATCCTTATGTCCCTGGAGGTGGGCGATGTCCCCGGAGCCCGAAGTCCTGACCGTGAGCACCACTGTCCACGAGGCGGACCGTGCCGTCGTGTCGCTGGCCGGAGAGCTCGACGCGGACACGGTCGCGGTACTCCAACACCAGTTGGCGACCCTGGTCCTGCAAGGACGCAAGCACCTGGTGCTCGACCTCGCCCTGGTCCCGTTCATGGACTCGGCCGGTCTCAACAGCGTGCTGCGGGCGCGGGCGGAGACCCTCAGGTACGGCGGCAGCCTGGCCCTGGCGGCGCCCGGTCCGGCCGTGCGCCGACTGCTCGACCTCACCGGGGTGAGCCTGACCAGCCCGCTCTACGCCAGCAGCACGGAGGCCCTGGCGGCCGTCCCGGCCCGCGCCGAATAGCCGAATAGCCGTCCGGGCAGGTTGCCCGTGCTTGCTACCACGGCATGCCTGTGGGGCGCACCGACCGGTGCGCCCCACAGGCATGCCGCGGCCACGGCCCGGTCACCAGCGGTACCAGCGGCCGCCTCCCCCCGCGCTGCGGGCGAAGAAGCCGACGACCCACAGGACCAGGACCACCACCGCGACCCACCACAGGATGTGAATGGCGAAACCGGCGCCACCCAGGATCAGGGCGAGCAGGAGCACCACCAGAAGAGCACCCATTGTCATCATCCTCCTTCGGCAGGCGGCTGCCCCCACCTGACGGAGCCATGCGCGGCCCGCCGATAGCGCGGCGAGGGTTTCATCCCCCCGGTTGCGGCTAGCCGAGGGAAAGGGGCCGCTACCGGCTAAGAGGAGACCACTGTGTCCGTGAAGGTATCTGACTACGTCCTGAGCAGGTTGCGGGAGTGGGGTGTCGAGCACGTCTTCGGCTACGCGGGCGACGGGATCAACGGCCTCCTGGCCGCCTGGGGCAGGTCGGACGACAAACCGCGCTTCGTCCAGGCCAGGCACGAGGAGATGGCGGCGTTCGAGGCCGTCGGCTATGCCAAGTTCTCCGGCCGGGTCGGTGTGTGCGTGGCGACCTCCGGGCCCGGCGCGATCCACCTGCTGAACGGCCTGTACGACGCCAAGTTGGACCACGTGCCGGTGGTCGCCATCGTCGGCCAGACCAACCGCAGTGCCATGGGCGGCTCCTACCAGCAGGAGGTGGACCTGCTCAGCCTGTTCAAGGACGTCGCCTCGGAGTACTGCCAGATGGTGACCGTGCCCGAGCAACTGCCGAACGTGCTGGACCGGGCGATGCGCACCGCGTACGCCCGACGCACCGTCACCGCCGTGATCATCCCGGCCGACGTGCAGGAGTTGGAGTACGAGGCGCCGAGCCACGCCTTCAAGATGGTGCCGTCGAGCCTGGGCCTGCCGCGGTCGGCGCCGGTCCCGGCGGAGGACGAACTCCGCCGTGCCGCCGCCGTGCTGAACGCCGGTGAGAAGGTCGCGGTGCTGCTCGGGCAGGGCGCCAGGGCGGCCCGGCCGCAGGTGGAGCGGCTGGTCGAGGTGCTGGGCGCGGGGGTGGCCAAGGCGCTGCTGGGCAAGGACGTGCTGCCGGACACCCTGCCGTACGTCACCGGTTCGATCGGGCTCCTCGGCACCAGGCCCTCGTACGAGCTGATGCGGGACTGCGACACGCTGCTGACCATCGGCTCCAGCTTCCCGTACACCCAGTTCCTGCCCGAGTTCGACCAGGCGCGGGCGGTGCAGATCGACATCGACCCGTTCATGATCGGTCTGCGCTACCCCTTCGAGGTCAACCTGCTCGGCGACGCGGCCGCGACCCTGGACGCGCTGCTGCCGCTGCTGCACCGCAAGACCGACCGCGGCTGGCAGGAGACCGTGACCGGCAACGCCGCGCGCTGGTGGGAGGTGATGGAGCGGCGCGCCGCGGTCGAGGCCGACCCGGTCAACCCGGAGCACGTGGTGCACGCCCTGGACGCGTTGCTGCCCGACGACGTGATGCTGAGCGCCGACTCGGGCTCCTCGGCCAACTGGTACGCCCGGCACCTGCGGATGCGCGGCGACATGCGCGGCTCGCTGTCCGGGAACCTGGCCACCATGGGGCCCGGGGTGCCGTACGCCGTCGGCGCGAAGTTCGCCCACCCGGACCGTCCGGCGATCGCGATCGTCGGGGACGGTGCGATGCAGATGAACGGCCTGGCCGAGCTGATCACCGTCGCCAAGTACTACCACGAGTGGTCCGACCCCAGGCTGATCGTCGCGGTGCTGAACAACCGCGACCTCAACCAGGTCTCCTGGGAGATGCGGGCGATGGAGGGGGCGCCGCAGTTCCTGCCCTCGCAGCAGCTCCCGGACGTCCCCTACGCCCGGGTCGCCGAGAACTTCGGGCTGCTGGGGATCAGCGTGGACCGGCCCGACCGGGTGGAGGCCGCCTGGCAGCGGGCGCTGGCGGCCGACCGCCCCTGCGTGATCGACTTCCGTACCGACCCGGCCGTGCCGCCGATCCCGCCGCACGCCGACTGGGCCCAGGTGAAGGCCACCGCCTCGGCCGTGCTGCACGGTGACAGCGACCGGACCGGCATGGTCCGCCAGGGCTTCAAGGCCAAGCTCCAGGAGTTCCTGCCGGGCGGCCCCAAGGAGGAGCAGCAGTGAGCAGGACCGGTGGCGCGTTGGCCCGGGGCCTGGACAACGTCAGGACCGGGCGGTTCCAGCGGACCCTGGCGCTGGCCACCGCGGTGGGGGCGGTGGTCACCGCCGGGGAGATCTACCTCGAACACGACCGGGCCGGCTTCGGCAACCGGATGATGTGGTGGCCGGTCGTGCTGGGCCCGATCGGCGCGGTGGCCGGGGTGGCCGGGGTCTGCGACGAGCGGCTGGCCCGCACGCTGCTGCCGGTCGCCTCGGCCGCGATCACCGCCAACGGCGTCCAGGGCACCTACCTGCACCTGCGCGGGATCGGACAGAAGCCGGGCGGCTGGCGGATGGCCCGCTACAACGTCGAGATGGGGCCGCCGATGTTCGCGCCCGCGCTGATGAGCATGGTCGGCGGCATGGGCCTGGTGGCCGCGCTGCTGCGCCGGGAGGGAAGCCGGTGACCCGCTTCCCCGGGTACGACGTCCTCGACCAGTCGCACACGTGGGACCGGGTCACCCAGGGCGTGGTCCTGGGCCGGCTCGGCCCGCAGCCCGCGCTGCGCTTCTTCACCCCCGCCGAGCAGGCCGTCGCCGCGGCCCTGTTCGACCACCTGCTCGACCTGGCCGCCGACGACCCCGCGGTCCCGGTGCTGGCGATGGTGGACGCCCGGCTGGCCGAGCTGCGGACCGACGGCTGGCGCTACCAGGACATGCCGCCCGACGACCAGGCCTGGCAGCGCTCCCTGGCCGGTCTGGACCTCGACGCCCGCAGCCGCGGCACCGAGGGCGGCTTCGCCGCGCTGCCGCGCGAGCGGCAGGCCGAGCGGATCCAGGCGGTGCAGGACCTGGGCCCGCGGCGCTGGTACGGCCTCCCGGCCGCGCACGTGTGGAGCCTGTGGACCCGCTACGCCTGCACCGCCTACTACTCCCACCCGCAGGCCTGGAGCGAGATCGGCTTCGGCGGCCCCGCCTACCCGCGCGGCTACCTGCGGATCGGGGTGGACGCCCGCGAGCCCTGGGAGGTCGCCGACCAGGACCCCGACCAGGACCCGGTACCGCCCAAGGAGGGCCAGTGACCCCGCCGCAACGCCACTCGGCGCTCCGCGCCGCCAGGGACACCCTGCGGCTCAACGCGGCCTCCCAACGCGAGGTGCGGGCGCGCAACGAGTCCGCCTGGCTGCTGCCCAACGACGGGACGCGGTTCGACCAACGGCTGATCCAGGACATGCGCCGCTACCAGGAGTCCGACGAGGTCGACCTGGTCGTCGTCGGCTGCGGCGCGGGCGGCAGCGTGCTGGCGCAGCGGATGGCCCGGCACGGCTGGACGGTCGTGGTGCTGGAGGCCGGGCCGTTCTGGAACCCCGACACCGACTGGGTCAGCGACGAGGCCGGGTCGCACCAGCTGTACTGGACCGAGCCCCGGGTGATCTCCGGCGCGGACCCGGTCCCGATGGGTTCCAACAACTCCGGGCGCGGCGTCGGCGGTTCCATGGTCCACTACGCCGGGTACACCCCCCGCTTCCACCCCTCCGACTTCCGCACCCGTACCGAGGACGGGGTGGGCGCCGACTGGCCGATCGACTACCGGGACCTGCGGCCCAGCTACGAGCGGCTGGAACAGGAGCTGCCGGTGGCCGGACAGTACTGGCCCTGGGGCGACCCGCACGCCTACCCGTACGCGCCGCACCCGGTGGGCGGCAACGGGGAGATCTTCCTGCGCGGGGCCGCCGCCCTCGGCGTCGAGGCCCGGGTGGGCCCGGTCGCCATCGCCAACGGCCGGTTCGGCAACCGGCCGCACTGCGTCTACCGGGGGTTCTGCCTCCAGGGCTGCAAGGTCAACGCCAAGGCGTCGCCGCTGGTCACCCACGTTCCGGACGCGCTCGCGCACGGCGTCGAGATCCGCGCGGACGCCATGGCCACCCGGGTCGAGACCGACCAGCAGGGGCGGCTCGCCACCGGCGTCCGCTACGTGCGCGGCGGCCGGGAGTTCGTCCAGCGGGCGCGCAACGTGGCCGTGGCGGGCTACTCCATCGAGACCCCGAGGCTGCTGCTGAACTCGGCCAACTCCCGCTTCCCGGACGGCCTGTGCAACGACCACGACCTGGTCGGCCGGTACCTGATGGTGCAGGGCGCGCCGCAGACCGCCGGACGCTTCACCGAGGAGATCCGCGCCTACAAGGCGCCGCCGCCCGAGGTCTCCAGCGAGCAGTTCTACGAGACCGACCCGGCCAAGCCGTACCGGCGCGGCTTCTCCATCCAGACCGTCTCGCCGCTGCCGATCACCTGGGCCGAGCACGTCGCCGCCCAGGGCCACTGGGGCCGCGACCTGCGCCGCTACCTGGACGACTACGTGCACTGGGCCACCCTCGGCGCCCTGTGCGAGCTGCTGCCGCAGCCCGGCAACCGGGTCACCCTGGCCGCGGAGAAGGACCGGCACGGCCTGCCGGTCGCCGACTTCAGCTACACCCAGTGCGACAACGACCGGCAGCTGATCAAGAGCGCCACCGCCGTCATGGAGGAGATCCTGGGCGCCGCCGGGGCGAGCGAGGTGATGACCATCGACCGCTACGCGCACCTGGTCGGCGGCTGCCGGATGGGCGCGAACGCGGCCGAGGGCGTGGTCGACCGCCAGCTGCGCAGCTTCGCGGTGCGCAACCTGCTGATCACCGACGGCAGCGTGCTGCCGACCCAGGGCGCGGCCAACCCCGCGCTCACCATCATGGCGCTGGTCGACCGGGCCGCCGCACTGCTCGCCGAAGGCGCGCGCGCCGGGCTGCGGGCCCCCGAGGCCCAGGAGGCGACGGCGTGACGCCCAGTACCCAACCGGTGATCGACCGGCTCGACGTGCGCTTCTACACCGTCCCCACCGAAGCGCCCGAGGCCGACGGAACCCTCGCCTGGGACTCCAGCACCCTCGTCCTGGTCGAGGCCACCAGCGGCGACACCACCGGCCTCGGCTGGACCTACGGGGCCGCCGCCACCGCCGGAGCGGTCCGCGAGCTGCTCGCGCCGGTCGTCCTCGGCGCCGGTGCGCTGGACGTCCCGGCCCGCAACGAGTCGATGCGCCGCGCCGTCCGCAACGCGGGCGCCCCGGGGCTGGTGGCCGGGGCGCTGTCGGCGGTGGACATCGCCCTGTGGGACCTCAAGGCACGGCTGCTGGGGCTGCCCCTGGTCACCCTGCTGGGGGCCGCCCGGTCGGAGGTCCCGGTGTACGGCAGCGGCGGCTTCACCACGTACTCCGACGTCACGCTGGACCGGCAACTGGCCGGCTGGGTCCAGTACCAGGGGATCCCGCGGGTGAAGATCAAGATCGGCGAGTCCCGCGGCGAGCGGGAGCGGCGCGACCTGGCCCGGATCCGCCGGGCCCGGGAGGCGGTCGGCGACAGCTGCGAACTCTACGTCGACGCCAACGGCGGCTACACCCGCAAACAGGCGGTGCGGGTCGCCGCCCGGTTCGCCGAACTGGACGTCCGCTGGTTCGAGGAACCGGTCTCCTCCGACGACCTGCCCGGTCTGCGCCAGGTCCGCGACGCCGTGCTGCCGGACGTCACGGCGGGGGAGTACGGCTACGACCTGCCCTACCTCACCCGGATGGCCGCCTCCGGCGCGGTCGACTGCCTCCAGGCCGACGCCACCCGCTGCGGCGGCATCACCGTCTGGCTGCGGGCCGCCGCCGTCGCCGAGGGCCTGGGCCTGCAACTGTCCGGCCACTGCGCCCCGCACGCCCACGCCCACGTGGCCGCCGCCGTCCCCAACCTCCGCCACCTGGAGTGGTTCCACGACCACGTCCGGATCGAGGGACTGTTCTTCGACGGCGCGCTGGATCCCGAGGGCGGCTCGGTGAAGCCCGGCGCGGACGGCGCGCCGGGGCACGGGCTGACCCTGATCGAGAAGCAGGCCGAACCCTACCGAACCGGATGAGAGGCACCATGACCCGCGGCGTCCCCGGGGAGCCGATGGACTTCCCGCTGCACGTACTGCGCGAGTACGCGCTGATCGCGGATGGCGAGCGCGGCGCGCTGGTCGGCCCGCGCGGCGACATCGCCTGGCTGTGCGCGCCCAGTTGGCACTCGGACGCGGTGTTCTCCACGCTGATCGGCGGAGGCGGGCGGTACGCGGTCACCCCGGCCCAGGAGCCGTTCGTGTGGGGCGGCGGCTACGAGGAGGGCAGCCTGGTCTGGCGCAGCCGCTGGGTCACCACCTCGCAGGTGGTGGAGTGCCGCGACGCCCTCGCGTTCCCGGGCGAGGCGGGGACCGCCGTGGTGCTGCGCCGGGTCCTCGCGGTCGACGGCGACACCGCGGTCCGGGTCAGCCTCGACCTGCGCGCGGGCTTCGGCCGGTACCGGCTGAGCCGCCCGCGGCGGCACGACGACGGCAGCTGGACCGGCCGCTGCGGCCCGCTGTACCTGCGCTGGACCGGGGCGCCCGAGGCCGCCCGGGGGGCCGACGGCGGCCTGCACGCGGTCGTCGCCGTCCCCGGCGGCGGGCACCGGGACCTGCTGCTGGAGATCTCCGACCGGCCGCTGCGCGGACCCGCCCCGGAGCCGGGGCAGGTGTGGTCGGCCACCGAGGAGGCCTGGCGCCGGGCGGTGCCGGTGATCAGCGGCACCATCGCCGACCGCGACGCGCGGCACGCCTACACCGTGCTGCGCGGGCTCACCAGCGCGGGCGGCGGCATGGTCGCCGGGGCGACCATGAGCCTGCCCGAGCGCGCCGAGGCCGGACGCAACTACGACTACCGCTACGCGTGGATCCGCGACCAGTGCTACGCGGGCCAGGCGGTGGCCGCCGTCGGCCCGCACCCGCTGCTGGACGACGCGCTGAGCTTCGTCACCGACCGGCTGCTCGCCGACGGACCGACCCTGAAACCGGCCTACACCGTGGACGGCGGCCCGGTCCCGGACGAACGCACGCTGGATCTCGCGGGCTATCCGGGCGGCGTGGACAAGGTCGGCAACTGGGTCAACAAGCAGTTCCAACTCGACTCCCTCGGCGAGTCGCTGAACCTGTTCGCGGCCGCCGCACGGCACGACCTGCTGGACACCGACCACTGGCGCGCGGTGGAGACGGCGGTCGCCGCGATCACCGAACGCGGTCAGCAGCCCGATGCCGGGATCTGGGAGCTGGACAACCAGCGCTGGACGCACTCCCGGCTCACCTGTGTCGCCGGACTGCGGGCGATCGCCGGCCACGCCCCGGCCGCCCAGGGCTCCCGCTGGACCCGGTTGGCGGACCGGGTGCTGGCCGACGCCGCCACCGACTGCCTCCACCCCAGCGGACGTTGGCAGCGCGCCCCCGGCGACGAACGCGTGGACGCGGCCCTGCTGATCCCGGCGATCCGCGGCGCGGTCCCGGCGGACGACCCGCGCACCCGGGCCACCCTGGACGCCGTCCTGGACGAACTCGGCCAGGACGGCTACGTCTACCGGTTCCGCCAGGACGGCGGCCCGTTGCAGGAGGCCGAGGGCGCGTTCCTGCTCTGCGGTTTCACCACCGCGCTGGCGCTGCACCAGCAGGGCCGGGAGACCGAGGCCAACCGCTGGTTCGAACGCAATCGGGCCGCCTGCGGCTCCCCGGGGCTGTTCGCCGAGGAGTACGACGTCGCCCAGCGCCAGCTGCGCGGCAACCTGCCCCAGGCGTTCGTGCACGCCCTGCTGCTGGAGACCGCCCAGCGGCTCACCGGCCCGTGGCCCGGCCCCCGACCCTGACCCCTTTCCAGAGCCGATCTTCCAGAGCCGATATTGGAGAATGACGTGAGTGAAGCCCGAACCGGACAGGTCGTCGTGGTCACCGGGGCCAGCGGCGGGATAGGCCGGGCCACCGCCCGGGCCTTCGCCGCCCGCGGAGCGAGGGTCGCCCTGCTGGCCCGCGGCGACGAGGGGCTGGCCGGGGCCGCCGCCGACGTCGAGCGGCTCGGCGGCCAGGCCCTGCCCGTCCCCACCGACATGGCCGACCCCGACCAGGTCGAGGCCGCCGCCGCCCACACCGAGGCTGTCCTCGGACCGATCGACGTCTGGGTCAACGTCGCCTTCACCTCCGTCTTCGCGGAGTTCTCCGACATCAGCCCGGCCGAGTACAAACGGGTCACCGAGGTCGACTACCTGGGCTACGTCTACGGCACCATGGCCGCGTTGACGCGGATGCGGGCCCGCGACGCGGGAACGATCGTGCAGGTCGGCTCCGCCCTGGCCTACCGGGGCATCCCGCTGCAGACCGCGTACTGCGGCGCCAAGCACGCCGTCCAGGGCTTCCACGAGGCGCTGCGCTGCGAGCTGCTGCACCACCGGAGCAAGGTGCGTACCACCATGGTGCAGATGCCGGCGGTGAACACCCCGCAGTTCGACTGGGTGCTCTCCCGGCTGCCGGAGGCGGCGCAGCCGGTCCCGCCGATCTACCAGCCCGAGGTCGCCGCCCGAGCCGTGCTGTACGCCGCCGACCACCCCGGCCGACGCGAGTACTGGGTCGGCGGCAGCACGATGGGCACCCTGATCGCCAACGCGGTCGCGCCCGGACTCCTCGACCGCTACCTGGCCCGCACCGGCTTCGCCTCGCAGCAGGACGACCGCCCGCAGGAGGCGGACCGACCGGCCAACCTGTGGAGCCCGGCCGACGGCAAGGAGGGCCACGACTACGGCGCGCACGGCAGCTTCGACAGCCGCAGCACCCACCGCTCCGCCCAGCTCTGGTGCTCCCAGCACCACGGCGCGCTCGCCCTGGCCGGGGCCGCGGCGACCGGCGCCCTGGTGCTGGCGGCCGTCCGGGGCCGGAACCGCCGGTGACGCGCCCGGACCGGTTGCTGCAACTGACCCGTACCGGCTACGGGCTGGCCCTGCTGGTGGATCCGCCGCGGGGGCACCCGGGCTTCGGCCGCCCGTTGCGGCTGCTGCTCGGGGCCAGGAACCTGGCCCAGGCCGCCGTGTGCGCGGCCGTCCCGACTCCCGCCGTGCGGGGCGTCGGAGTCGGCGTGGACCTGCTGCACGCGGCCAGCATGCTCACCGTGGCCGCCCGCGCGCACCGGTACCGCCACCCGGCGCTGGCCCAGGCCGGGGCCGCGCTGGCCTTCGCCGCCGCCGGGGCGGCGCTCGGCCGCCGCCCGGCGCCGGTGGCGCCGTAGTGCCCGGACCGGCCCGCCCGGGGATCCGCCGCGAAAGGCGACGGGGCCGGTCCGGTGGTACGTATGGAGTGCGGGCCGTCGCGTGTGGCCCGCCGCGTGGCGGGTACCCGCTCGGGGCCGCGTTCCCCGGCCGCACCGACCGACAGGAGCCGATCATGCCGCCTGCTGCTCCGTCCGCACGCACGGCACGACCCCGGCACTACCTGATGTGCCGTCCCACCCACTTCGCGGTGGAGTACGCGATCAACCCGTGGATGGATCCCCGGCTGCCGACGGACTCCCGATTGGCGGCGCGCCAGTGGGAGCGGCTGTGCGGGCTGCTGACCGGCCTGGGGCACCGCGTGGACCGGGTCGAGGCGGTCCCCGGCCTGCCGGACATGGTGTTCGCGGCCAACGCGGCGACCGTGATCGACGGCCGGGTCCTGGTCGCCGCCTTCCGCCACCCGGAGCGGGCCCCGGAGGCCGCTGCCTTCGGCGCCTGGTTCCGGGCCCACGGCTACCGGGAGGTGAGTACGGCCCGCGCGGTGAACGAGGGCGAGGGCGACCATCTGCTGGCGGGCGGCCGGATCCTTGCCGCCAACGGCTTCCGGACCTCGCGGGCGTCCCACGACGAGACCGCGCGCTACTTCGGCCGACCGGTGGTGGAACTGACCCTGGTCGACCCGCGCTTCTACCACCTGGACACGGCCCTGGCGGTACTGGACGACCAGCAGGTCATGTACTACCCCCCGGCGTTCTCCCAGCGGAGCCGCGAACAGCTCCGTGCGCTGTTCCCCGACGCGATCGAGGCCGAGGAGCGCGACGCGGTGGCGCTCGGCCTGAACGCGGTGAGCGACGGGCGCCATGTCGTCCTTCCGGCCGCCGCCACCGCGCTGGCCGACCGGCTCGCCGCGCGCGGCTACCAGCCGATCGGCGTCGACCTGAGTGAGCTCCTCAAGGGCGGGGGCGGGCCGAAGTGCTGCATCCTGGAACTGCGCGCCGCTGCCGCCGCCGCAGCCGCGCCCGTCGCCGCCGGACGCGGACACGGCGTCCCGACGGGCGCGCGGGCACATCATCGGACTGCCGACGGCCGCCCGCCCGGCGGCGCGCTCGGCTGATCGGAGGAACGCACTCATGGGTATCACCGCCCGGTCGCTTCCCACTCTGCCCAGCCCACGCGGTCCCCTGACCGAGGCGCTGACCGCGTCCCTCCGGGACCGGCCCGCCGGGCGGCTGCTGGCAGTGCCACCGCGCCCGGACGGCGACCCGTGGGGCGACGACCACCAGCTCGCCCTGTACCTCTGCTACGAACTGCACTACCGCGGCTTCGCCCGGGTGGACCCCCGGTGGGAGTGGGAACCGCGGCTGCTCGCGGTCCGCCGCCGACTGGAGGACGACTTCCTGGACGCCGTCCGGGGCCTGCTGGGACCGGTCGAGGACCTCGCCGTCCAGCTGGAGGCGCTGCTGGTGGAGCCGCTCACCGGCACCGGCCCCTCCCACCACCTGCTCCACGAGGGCGAGCTCTGGCAGGCCCGCGAGTACCTCGTGCAACGCTCCCTCTACCACCTCAAGGAGGCGGACCCGCAGGCCTGGGCCATTCCCCGGCTGCACGGAGCCGCCCAGGCCGCCCTGGTCGCCATCGAGTACGACGAGTACGGCGGCGGCCGTCCGGAACGCGCCCACTCCCGGCTCTTCGCCGAGATGATGGCCGACGTCGGGCTGGACCCCGGCTACGGCCACTACCTCGACGCGGCCGCCGCGCCGGCCCTGGCGGTGGTGAACCTGATGTCGCTGTTCGGCCTGCACCGCGCCCACCGCGGGGCGCTGATCGGGCAGTTCGCCGCCGTGGAGATCACCTCGTCACCCGGCTCGGAACGCCTGGCGGCGGCGCTGGAACGGCTCGGCGCGGGGCCCGCGGGCGTCCGCTTCTACCAGGAGCACGTCGAGGCCGACGCCGTCCACGAACAGCTGGTGCGGCACGGCGTCATCGAGGCGGCGGTACGGGACGAACCCGACCTTGAGGCGGACATCGCCTTCGGTCTCGCTGCCGGCGCACTGGTCGACGACCGGCTCGCCCGGCACCTGCTGGACTCCTGGCACAGCGGGAGCAGTTCGCTACGCGTCCCGCTCGCCGACGCCCCCGCCCTCGTCGGCCGAGGAGGATGAGCCGTCGGCACCGGGGGAGGGCGGCAGCGACCGCCGCCGGTGGCTGGTGTCGCAGAACGGGTAGTGACGGCTGCGCCGACAGGCGCACAGGGCCACCGTCGGGCGTTCGCTCACCCGGACAGTGCCGTCGGGCAGCTGGACCTCGACCGGGCCCTCCACCAGGATCGGCCCGCTGTCGGCGGGCATCACCACGCGCCTGGGACCGTCACCGCGACCGGACACCGCGAACCACCACCAACTCCTCCTCGCGCTGTCCCGGTGCGATGATTCCGCACTCCTCGAACCAGGCCGCGCGGGCCAGCATCACCGGGCCGAACGGCTGCCGGACCCGGGCCACGACCTCGGTCCCCAGCCCGGCGGCGGACAGCGCGGCGGACGTCCGGTCCACGTCGCAGAGCGAGGAATGGACCAGCAGCAGCACGCCGCCGGGGGCGAGCACCGCCGGGACCTGCTCGCAGATGCGGTCCAGCAGCGCCCGCCCGGTCGGCCCGGCGTCCCAGGCCCGGGTGATGCCGTGCCCGGGCAGGTGATCGCTGGAGCCCGGGACATAGGGAGGGTTGGAGACCACCACGTCGAAACGGCGGCCGGACACCGGCGCCAGCAGGTCCCCGCGCCGTACCGAGATCCGCCGCCCCTGGAGCACCCCGTTCACCCAGGTGGTGGCGAGCGCCCGGCGCGACACGTCGACCGCGGTCACCGCGGCACCCCAGCGGGCCGCCGCGACCGCCACCGCGCCACTGCCCGAGCCGATCTCCAGCACCCGGCACCCGGGGCGCAGCCGCTCCCGCCCCAGGCTTTCGATCAGCAACGCGGTGTCCCCTTGCGCGCCGTACACACCGGGGGGCCTCAGCAACCACATGTGTACGTTCTGCCCGTTCCCATGCGAATAATGATCAGTCGGCGGAAGGTTCCTCCGGTCGGCCGCCGCGTCCCTCGGCTATTTCAGCGCGGTGAAGGCGGCGAGCAGTCCGGCGATCCCGGTGGCCAGCCAGGCGACGTTGTCGCCCAGGCGGCCGGAGTGCAGTCGGCGAAGCGGCAGCACCAGCCGTCGGCTGCCCGCGGCGGCCAGGCCGCCCAGCCGCCGGACGGTGGTCCCGGTGAGGTTCGGCCCCCAGAGCGCGGTCGCGGCGAACGCCGCGGCGAGGACCCCCGACAGCGCCCCCAGCAGGACGCCCTCCGTGGTCCACCCCGTCCCGGTCGCGGCTGCCCCGGCCGTCGCGGACACGGCCGGTCCGGCGGGGGCCGGGAGTCCGGCCGCCGCCGTGTAGGCCGCCCGGTCGGTGAACAGCCGACCGGCCCGGGCCAGCTCCGCACCGAGGCCGGGCAGCAGGCCGACGGCCAGGCAGGCCGCCAGCAGCAGCCCGGGCACGACCAGCATGGGCAGCGGGACCGGGCGGCCCGGCTCGCGGACCTCCGGTTCCTCGTGGTCGCCCCGGGTCTGCGCGTCGCTGCCGTCGTGCGGCGTCGCCCCGGCCCCGGTGAAGATCCGGGCCGCGGTGCGCAGCACGGCTCCCGCGGTGAGCGCGGAGGTGAGCACGAAGACGGCGGGCAGCCAGGCCAGATCCGCCCCGGCCGCCCGCTCGGTCAGCGCCTTGCCCAGCCCGGTACCGAAGGGCGGGACCCCGGCCAGGGCCAGGCCGCCGAGGCCGAACATCAGCCCCACGCTCCATCGCAACCGCACGGCCCTGCCGAAGAGCGTGTGCTCGTCGACCGAGCCGTACTGGTCGAGCAGCACTCCGGTGAGGGCGAACAGCGCGGCCTTGGCTCCCGCGTGACCGGCGACGTACAGGGCGGTTCCGGCCACGCCGGGGGCGTTGAGCAGGGCCACGCCGATCAGGAACAGGCCGATGTGGCTGATGGTCGAGAACGCCAGCATCCGCTTGACGTGCCGCTGCTGCCAGCACATGACCGCCCCCAGCAGCGCGGTGACCACCCCGGCGGTGACCAGCACCTCGTGCACCGCGGCGGCGGGGATGCCGCCCGGCCCGGAGAACACGGTCCAGTAGACCCGGGCCGCGCCGTAGACGCCGAGTTCGACCATGACCCCGGAGAGCAGCATGCACACCGGTGTCGGGGCGACGGCGTGCGCGTCCGGCAGCCAGAAGTGGAACGGCACCATCGCCGCCTTGACCAGCAGCCCGGTCAGCACCAGCACGAAGGCCGCCACCACCAGCGCGTCGGTGCGGTGGTCGGCCAGGTGGAGGCCGATCTGGGCCATGCCCAGCTCTCCGGTGCGCGCGTACAGCAGCCCGATGCCGGTCAACGAGCAGTAGGCGGCGAGCGAGTTGACGATGCCGAAGGTGAGCGCGCCCTGCAGCGGGCGCGGGTCCTCGACGTGGTAGCCGGTGAGCGCGTAGGCGACCGCGCCCATGAGCTCGAAGAAGACGAAGGCGTTGAACAGGTCGCCGGTCAGCGCGAAGCCGCACATTCCGGCCTCGAACAGCAGGATCAGGGCCGGGAAGGTACCGGGGTGCCCGCTGGGCGGCTCGGCGAAGTAGCGCCACGCGTAGACGGTGACGGCCAGGATCAGCGCCGCGGCCAGCAGGGCCATGCCGACCCCGATCGGGTCGCCCACCAGGACGACGCCCACGCCCTCGCCGTCGTGCGGCCGCCAGCCGCCGACCCAGTTCGTCAGCGTCCTGCCGTTCGCCCGGTGCCACAGGACCGCGAGGAGGACGAGGTCGGCCAGCGCCCAGGCGGTGGCCAGGATGTCGCTGGCGAGCCGTGGCAGCAGGCGGCCGACAGCGGCGAACACGGCCGCGCCCAGCAGCGGTACCGCGACGGCTAGCGGCAGCAGGTCGGAGGCGTTCACCGGCGCCTCAGCCGCGCAGCCCGTTGAGCTGGTCGGGGTCGATCGTGCTGTGCCGTTTGTGCAGTTGGATCACCAGGCTCAGGAGCAGGGCGGTGACCGTCGCGCCGACCACGACGTCGGTGAGGGCCAGGGCCTGGACGACCGGGTCGACCACCACCGAGCCGGTCGGGACGTCGGAGAAGACCGGCGCGGTGCCGCCGCGCCGGAAGCCGATGGACAGCAGCAGGACGTAGGTGGAGGACTGGGCCACCGCCAGGCAGCCCACCGCGTGGATCAGGTTGCGGCTGGTCGCCAGCCCGTACATGCCGACCAGCAGGATCCATCCGGAGACCAGGTAGGGGAGTACGTGGATCAGGTCGGACACGGGGAGTCCTCGTCTCGGTCGGTCGGACGGTTCGGCTCCGTGCCGCCGTCCCCGCTCTCGGTGCCTATGGTCTGGTCGAGGAAGTACGCGAGCAGGACGATCACCCCGGACCCCACCTCGATGCCGACGGCAGCGTTGATCACCGGGACGAGCCCCCCGGAGGAGAGCGTGTTGAAGGTTCCCAGCGGCAGGACGTTCTGCAGGTAGGCCGCTCCGGCGACCAGCCCGGCGACCCCCAGGCAGGTGAAGGCACCGGCGGCCACCGCGTCCAGGGTGTCCAGGAGTTCGCGCGGCCGGATCCGCCGCAGCACCCGGTAGTCGGCCGCGACGTACGCCAGGTGCAGGGCGGTGGCCAGGATGACGCCGCCCTGGAAGCCGCCGCCGGGACTCAGCTGGCCGTGCGCGACGATGTAGACCCCGGTCAGCAGCGCCACCGGCAGCAGCAGGACCCCGAACAGGCTGGTGGACGGCAGCACCCGGACCGGCCGGGGCCGCGCCTCCCGTTCGCTGCCGGTGCGGCGCAGCAGGGCGCTCACCCCGAGTACCGAGCCGAGCAGGATCGACTCCTCGCCGAGGGTGTCGAAGGCCCGCTGGTCGAAGTTGATGGACGAGATGGTGTTGGCCGTCCGCTGCTTGAGCGTCGCCCCCACGGCGCGGGCGCCGTAGGGGTGCACCGCCGCGCCGAAGTGCGGAAGGCCGGTGCAGGCGAGCGTGTAGGCGACGGCGATGACGGCGGCCGCGCACAGGAACAGCCTGACCCGGGCCGTTCGGCTCACCGCGGGGCCCCCGCGTCGTCGGTTCCGGCGTCCGGCCCGGGGGGTGTCGCGCGGTCGCCGCCGCGCCGCACCCGACGGACCGTCAGCAGGATCAGCAGCGGAGTGACCGCCGTGCCGACCCCCAGTTGCGACAGCGCCACGTCGGGCGCCTGAAGCACGGTGAACAGCAGGGCCAACCCCAGGCCGAGCATGCCCAGGACCACGGCCTGGCGCGCCGGGTCACGGGTGAACACGGCGGCGGTGGCGGTGGTGGCGACCAGCAGCAGGCACAGGCCGATCAGTACGTCGACGAGCGTGGCGCTCCCGTGCATCAGTTGCACTCCTCGCCGACCGGTGCGGCCTCCGGGTCCGTCGCCGCGACGACCCTGGCGATGGCCATGGTGGTGATCGGCCCGGCGAGCGCCAGCAGGGCGCCGACGAAGAGCAGCTTGACCGCCGCCCGCCCCGGGCCGGTGTCGACGGCCAGCGCCAGCGCGATCAGCGGCGCGCCCAGGGAGGTCGCCGGTGCCAGGGCGTGCAGCCGCGCGTAGGGCCCCGGAAGCGCCAGCAGCGCACAGGCCGACAGCAGCAGCACACCGGTGCCGGTGACCAGCAGTACCAGCGCGATCAGATGCCGAATGCCCATGTCAGCCGTCCTGGTCGGCGGCCGGGGTTCCCGGCTCCTCGGCGGAGGGCACGAGCAGGCGGGTGAACACCAGGGTCCCGGCGGGGGCCAGTACCGCCAGCACCAGCGCGAGATCCAGGTAGGAGCTGCGCGTGAAACCCTGGGCGAGCAGCATGAACAGCACCGCCGTGAGCACGGCTGCCAGGTTCGCGCCGGCCAGCCGCTGCGGTGCCGGACCCCGGCAGGCGACCCACAGGCAGGGTCCGAGTCCCAGCGGCAGCAGGATCACGGAGGCGAGCAACCAGGCGTTCACGGCCGCTCCACCTCGGTCAGCACCGTCTCCAGCCCGGAGGGCCGGGGAAACAGCGAATGGACGGTCAGCACGGGCGCCGGGCCGTCATCGTGGACGTCCACCACGCAACTGCCGGGCGTCCCGGACAGCAGGGCGGTGGACCAGGCCACACCCACGCCCGGTCGCAGCCGCACCCGGACCATGCGCCCGGCCGTCCGGTGGCCGCGCAGCGCCCGGGCCGTGAGCCGGGCGGTCCGCACGGTCTCGGTGAGCAGCGCTCCGGGCCACGCCCAGACTGCCGCCCGCCAGTGGCCGCCCGGACCGAGGGTGGGACGAGCCGCCCGGTGCACCGCCCACGCCCCGACGGCGGCGAGGGCGGACGCCCCCGCCCCCACGGCGACCTCCAACGGGGAGACCGTGCTGATCAGGACCAGGTAGAGCACGAACAGCAGCCCCCACCAGGCCGTCAGTTCAACAGTCAGACGCAGACCGGGGTTCGGCATCGGCGTCCTCCTCGATCCGTTCCGCTCGGGCGGGGCGATGGGTATCCGTGGTGCCATGGGGGGCGTATGCCCTGTGCACCCGGAACAAACGTCGCCCGTGCCGCTGGAGCAGCGCACCCGCCGTGGGGGCGGACCCCCGGCACCCCTGAGGCTTGCCGTACCCACAGACGCTAACCGAACGGGCACCACCAGGGCCGCAGGCCGGGCGTTGTCGCGAGCGCGTGTCCGTCCGCCCCCGGCCCGGGGTCAGGCCACCCAGGGCTGGTGCGGCCAGGTGCCGACCGCGTCCGGCGGTCCCTGCGACGGCTCGACCGCGTCGGCCCGATCCGGCGACGGCGATCCCCGGTCGGTCAGGAGCGGGGGCGTGGGGTGCGGTTGATGGTCACCTCGGGCAGGTACTCGGCGCCCTTGGGCTGTTCCGCGCTCTGGTAGAGGTCGAGGACGGCCAGGTCGGTCAGACCGCCGAGCGGGGCGAGGTCGATGCCGTGAACATCGGAGCAGTTGAGGCTGAGCGATCGGAGCCGTGGGAGCTTGGAGGCGACGAGTTCGAGTGCGAATCCGTGGTCCCTTTCGGACGGGTGCAACGCCAGCTGCAGCCGTTCGACCTGCGGCACCGGAGGCAGCTCCGCGAGGACGGCCCTGTGGGCCCGGCCCAGATAGAGCTCCTTGAGCTCAGCCAGGGCGGCCATCTCCGGCAGACCGCCGACCAGGGAACTGATGCCCAGGTACGTCAGACGCGGCCAGCGGCTGATGCCGCGCAGGCTGATGCCTTCAGAGGCTCTGAGTCCGAGATCGAGGCGGTCCAGGTCGGCGTCGACGGGCAGGTCGGCAAGGTTGCTGACGGGTAGCTCCATGTCCAGTACCAACTGCCGGAGGCCGCGTAGCTCGGCCAACTCGTGGATCAGCGTCGGGCTGCAACCCGACAGCGTGAGTCTGCTGACGGCGGAGCCGGAGAGCGGTGCGAGGCCCTCGATGTTCGGGCAGTCGTAGAACGCGAGGTGTGCCAGGGAAGGGAAGGCTCGGACGAAGTCCAGCTCCCGAACGGCGGGGTCGTCGAAGAAGGTCAGCGAACGGAGCTGTTCCGGATCGAGTGGGGTGGCCAGCGCATGACCGGGGACTCCTCCGTAGACGAAGACCGTGGGCGGAGTGACCAGCCGGGCGACTGCGGCCAGTTGCTCCGCCGTGTGGATGCCCACCGCATGGAGGTCGGGTACGTGCTGCAGGACCTCGCGCAGGTACGCGTCCGTGTCGAAGCGGCGCCAGGCCTGCTGGAGCTCCCACTTCACCTCCCACTGGGTGCAGCCGCGGAACCGCTTCATGGTGGCCATGGCCTGGTCGCCGCCGATGAGGCCGGCGGTGTGCACCACACTCGCGGCCTCGTCCTCCTCCAGGCCGCCGGGTCCCGGCAGGAGGTCGAGGATGACCGGGCCGACAGCGGCGAGCGTCTCGGCCTCCGCGTCGCTGCGCGGCGGCAGCAGCGCGCTCGTGCGGTCCCGGACCTCCTTGAGCACGGCGGGATCCAGCTCGGTGGCGTTCTCCAGACACGCGGTCGCCAGCAGGTGAAGGCGTGTCCGGTGCCGAGCGGTGCGGTCGCCCCGGGCGACGAGGCGGCGCAGCAGCACGGCGCGCTCGTCGGGCCGCGCGTGGCCCACGGCCATCCGCAGCACGTCCTCCCACTGGTCGTCGTGGGCGTGCCGCACCAGCAGCCCCAGATCGTGGCCCTCCACGGCCGCCTTGGCCCCGAGGTAGTCCTGGAAGGTCCGGTGGACGAAGTCGACGCTCTCCGTGGTCGGAGCGCGCAGCAGGCCGCTGCGCCCGACGAGATGGGTCAGCACGGCGCGGGCGTCGCCCTGGGCGGAGACGTGGGGCATGCCCGGCAGGGCGTCCTCCAGCAGCGCGACGGCCGTGTCGTGGTCCATCTCGGCCTGACCGTTGCGGATCAGCCAGTAGGCCAGTCGCTGTAGGAGCTGGATGCTCTGGTGCTCGGTGAGTTCGATGCCCTCGGGGACGTCAATGGCGCGTTCCCGGTCGCGGCGCACCAGGAGCATCGACAGCGCCGCCTCGTAGAGCTCCATCCGGCCCTGCGGCAGGTGTCCGCGACGGTCGCGGTGGAGCGCGCAGACCAGGGCGCACAGCAGCGGAGTGGTGGTCAACCGGGCCAGGTCCCGTTGCGAGCGGACCGTGTCCTGCAACGCCTCCTCCAACCCGGCCAGGTGCGACCGCTCCTGGGCGGTTCCGGATTCGGCGGCAGCGGCGGCGTGCCAGCGGGTGATGAAGACGGCCACGTCCCGGGGACTCATCGGGCGCACCGTCAACTCGGTGAAGCCGGTGCTCCCCAGCCATCCCTCGGGTACCGCCGAGGGACGCGTGGTGGCCAGCACCCGCGCCTGCGGATAGGCGGCCAGTAACTCCCGCAGCCAGGTCTGCGCGTGGCCGCGCTGCGCCGACGGCACCTCGTCCAGGCCGTCGACCAGCAGCAGCCCCCGCCCCTCGGACAGCACCCGGTCGGCCCAGCCCACCGGTTGGGCCTCCGCCAGCGGACAGCCGACGGAGGCGAGGAACTCGGGCGGGGACGGCAGCCGGTCGCGGCGGACCAGTGTGCGTAGCGGCAGCACGAAGGGCAGCGAGTCGTTCAGGTGGTCCAGGTCCGGCGGCAGGCCGGGGCCGACGGCGGAGACCGCGAGCCACTGC
Source organism: Streptacidiphilus sp. P02-A3a (assembly GCF_014084105.1). Taxonomy (GTDB): domain Bacteria; phylum Actinomycetota; class Actinomycetes; order Streptomycetales; family Streptomycetaceae; genus Streptacidiphilus. Next base: position 3,264,133 of record NZ_CP048289.1, read on the forward strand.
AGCAGCGTCGACTTGCCGCTGCCGGCCAGGCCCCGCACCAGCACGCGGTCCAGCCCGGCCAGGGCCTTCTCGGCCCGCTCCACCCTCACGTCCGGCTGGCCCGGGCCGGACATGCCGACCGGACCGAGCGCGAGCCGGGTGGGCTCCCCGGCCAGCTCCAGGCTCAGGTAGGCGGCGTCCAGCGGCCAGAACGCCCGCTCGGGCCGGGACAGGTCCAACCCCACCACCGACAGGTGACCGTGCCGCTCCTGGACGTAGCGCCGGTACCGGTCCTCGAAGGCGGAGTCCGCGCCCGTTCCGGCGCGGGCGGGGACCGGCACTCCGCTCGACTCCCGGGCGGGCGGCAGGATCTGACGGCGCAGCTCCAGCAGCGGGCCCGGATCCGCACCCAGCGCGCGGCCCAGCGCGACCAGGGTGGCCTCACTGGGCAGCGTCGGCCCGTTCAGTGCCCGGCTGGCAGTGGTGTGCCCGATCCCTGCCCGCTGCTCCAACCCCGCCATGGTCAGGCGCCGTTCGACACGCAGGCGCCGCAGCCGCGCCTTGAGCGCGACGAGCGCGGGCTGCCCCGCCCCGATCGGTTCCACCCGGCATCCTCCCGGCCCGCGGCCCGCACCCGTACCGATGCGTTCAACCCCGTCCGGGTGAACGCGGCCGCACCCGAACCAGGCCACCGTTTCGTTCCGACCCAGCAGTCTGACAGAACGGAAGAGCAGCCGTGCACCCTCCAGTGATGTACCTGAGCATGTTCGCCGTGACGGTTCTCGCGGCCTGCCTGGTGGCCCTCCTGGCCGCTGTCGCCACCGCTGTCCTCGCCCGCATGGACGGTGCCACCCGCCCTGCCGCGCTGCTGCGTGCGGGGGTGGCCTTCGGGGGCACGCTGAGCCTGCTCGTCGCGATCCTCGCCCTGGGGATGACCGCGCTGCGGTAGCCGCCCGCGCCAGGTACGCAACAATGCGGTCACCCGTAGGTCGACGCGGCGTCTAGGCTGGGAATCGCAGTTGGTTCGCCCTGCCCGCCGGGCAGACGCGTCGTAAGAGGGAACCCGGTGGGAATCCGGGACTGCCCCGCAGCGGTGAGTGGGAACGACCGCCGTCATCAAGCACTGGGCCCGGAACGGGCCTGGGAAGCGACGGCCAGTAGGTGTCTGCCTCGGCAGGCGCGCCCACGAGTCCGAAGACCTGCCCGCTGCCCGCTCACGCCACCGGTGTGTGCGGAGATCCCGGTGACCTCGTGGGCGGGTCGGCGTACACATCGGGTGGTCACGCGCGTTCGACCGGACGCCGTGAGCCGCCGGGTCTGTCGTCCCTTCGCGTCTGCGGCCCGTCCCCGGGTTCGTTCAGGGAGTACTCGCGAAGGAGAGTTCTGTGACCAGTACATCCGCGGCGGCACGGGCCATCGTGTACGGCTACCCCCGGCAGGGCCCCGACCGGGAGCTGAAGAAGGCGATCGAGGGTTACTGGAAGGGCCGCGTGAGCGCGGACGCCCTCCACCGCACCGCCGCCGAACTGCGCCGCCAGGCCTGGCAGCAGCTCGGTGACGCCGGTGTCGACGAGGTGCCCACCGGCGACTTCTCGCTCTACGACCACGTGCTGGACACCAGCGTCATGGTGGGCGCGATCCCGGCCCGGCACCGGGAGGCCGTCGCCGCCGACGCCCTGGACGGCTACTTCGCCATGGCCCGCGGCACGCAGCAGGTCGCGCCACTGGAGATGACCAAGTGGTTCGACACCAACTACCACTACCTGGTGCCGGAGTTGGGCCCGGACACGGTCTTCACCGCCGACTCGGCCAAGCAGGTCGCCGAGCTGCGTGAGGCCCTGGCGCTGGGCCACACCGGCCGCCCGGTGCTGGTCGGCCCGATCACCTACCTGCTGCTGGCCAAGCCCGCCCCCGGGGTGGCCGCCGACTTCCGGCCGATCACCCTGCTGGACCGGCTGCTGCCGGTCTACGCCGAGGTCCTGGCGGACCTGAAGGCCGCCGGGGCCGAGTGGGTGCAGTTGGACGAGCCCGCGCTGGTCCAGGACCGCACCCCGGCCGAACTGAGCGCCACCGCCCGCGCCTACCGTGACCTGACCGCGCCCACCGACCGGCCGAAGCTGCTGGTGGCCTCGTACTTCGACCGCCTGGGCGAGGCCCTGCCGGTGCTGGCCGGCACGCCGATCGAGGGCCTGGCGCTGGACTTCACCGGCCCCGCCACCGCCAACCTCTTCGACCTCGCCGCCGCGGGCGGCCTGCCCGGCAAGCGCCTGGTCGCCGGTGTGGTCGACGGCCGCAACATCTGGATCAACGACCTCGCCACGTCGCTCTCCACCCTGGGCACGCTGCTCGACCTGGCCGACGGGGTGGACGTCGCCGCCTCCTGCTCGCTGCTGCACGTGCCGCTGGACTCGCGGGCCGAACGCGATCTGGATCCGCAGGTCGCCCGCTGGCTGGCCTTCGCCCGGCAGAAGGCCGCCGAGATCACCACCCTGGCCCGGGGACTGCGCCAGGGCACCGACGCCATCGCCGCCGAACTCGCGGCCAACCGTGCCGACCTGGCCTCCCGGGCCGGATCGGCGCTCACCCGCGACCCGGCCGTCCGCGCCCGCGCCGCGGCCGTCGGCGACGCCGACACCCGTCGCGCCCAGCCGTACCCCCAGCGGGCCGCCGCGCAGCGGGCCAGGCTCGGCCTGCCGCTGCTGCCCACCACCACCATCGGCTCCTTCCCGCAGACCACCGAACTGCGCACCGCCCGCGCCGACCTGCGGGCCGGGCGGCTCGACGCCGCCGGCTACGAGCAGCGGATCGCCGCCGAGATCCGCGAGGTCCTCGCCTTCCAGGAGAAGACCGGACTCGACGTGCTGGTGCACGGCGAGCCCGAACGCAACGACATGGTCCAGTACTTCGCCGAGCAGCTGAGCGGCTACCTGGCCACCCGGTACGGCTGGGTGCAGTCCTACGGCACCCGCTACGTGCGTCCGCCGGTCCTGGCCGGGGACATCTCCCGCCCCGAGCCGATGACCGTCCGCTGGACCAGCTACGCGCAGGCCCAGACCGACCGCCCGGTCAAGGGCATGCTCACCGGCCCGGTCACCATGCTGGCCTGGTCCTTCGTCCGCGACGACCAGCCGCTGGCCGAGACCGCCCGGCAGGTCGCCCTGGCCCTGCGCGACGAGGTCAACGACTTGGAAGCAAGCGGTAGTTCGGTGATCCAGGTGGACGAACCGGCGCTCCGCGAGACCCTGCCGCTGCGCGCCGCCGACCGCGCCGAGTACCTGGCCTGGGCCACCGAGGTGTTCCGGCTCACCACCAGCGGGGTGCGCGCGGACACGCAGATCCACACCCACATGTGCTACGTGGAGTTCGGTGACATCCTCACCGCCCTGGACGACATGGACGCCGACGTCTCCAGCCTGGAGGCCGCCCGTTCCCACCTGGAGGTCGCCCGGCAGCTCGCCCGGGCCGGGTACCCCCGCGAGGTCGGCCCCGGCGTCTACGACATCCACTCGCCGCGCGTCCCCGACACCGACGAGGTGGCCGCGCTGCTGCGCCGGGCGCTGGACGGCATCCCCGCCGAACGGTTGTGGGTCAACCCGGACTGCGGACTGAAGACGCGCGGCTGGACCGAGGTCCGAGCCTCACTGGAACATCTGGTCGCCGCCGCCCGCGAGGTCCGCGACAGTCTGCCCGACACCACGGCCTGACCGGCACGGCCCTGGTGGCCGGGGCGCCCCGCCCCGGCCACCAGGGCTTCCGGCGGATCGGCAGCGGGGCGGCCGCCGCCCGCCGAGGGGCGCGCGCGAGCGGCTACGGTAGCGGGAAGATCGTCCGCGACCCGCGGGGCCCCGGATCCTGGAAGGAACGAACGAGATCATGCGCCTCATCGTGGCCCGCGACCTGACCGGAACCGTCCGATGACCGGCCCCGCCCCTGACGGGGACGAGGTCCTGCTGCGTACCGAGGGCCGCGCGGCCTACCTGACCCTGAACCGGCCCAGGGCCATCAACGCCCTCAACCACGCCATGGTCACCCGGATCGACCGGGCGCTGACCGCCTGGGCGCACGATCCGGCGGTGGAGACCGTGGTGATCGGCGGGACGGGTGGCCGCGGCCTGTGCGCGGGCGGTGACATCCGGGCCATCCACGCCGACGTCAGCTCCGGCGGCGGGGCGGCCTCGGCGGCGTTCTGGGCCGACGAGTACCGGCTCAACGCCCGCATCGCCCACTATCCCAAGCCCTATGTCGCGCTGATGGACGGCATCGTGATGGGCGGCGGCGTCGGGATCTCGGCCCACGGCAGCGTCCGGATCGTCACCGAGGGCTCCCGGGTCGCCATGCCCGAGACCGGCATCGGCTTCGTCCCCGACGTCGGCGGCAGCTACCTGCTCGCGCTGGCCCCCGGCGAGCTCGGCACCCACCTGGCGCTGACCGGCGGCGCGGTCGGCGCCCGCGACGCCCTGCTCTGCGGACTCGCCGACCACTTCGTCCCCGCCGAACTGCTGCGCCGCCTGGCGGCGGACCTGGCCGAGCTCCCGGTGGAGCAGGTCCTCATCCGCTACGCGGGCGAGGCGCCGCCGGGGGAGCTGGCAGCCCACCGCGAGTGGATCGACCGCTGCTACGCGGCCGACACGGTCGAGGAGATCGTGGACCGGCTGCACGCCGTCGGCGTCCCGGCCGCCAAGCAGGCGGCCGAGACCCTCCTCGGCCGGTCCCCGACCGCGCTCAAGGTCACCCTGGCGGCGGTCCGTCGCGCCCGCCGACTCGGCCCGCTGGAGCGGGTGCTGGAGCAGGAGTACCGGGTCTCCTGCGCCTGCCTGTCCGCACCCGACCTGGTCGAGGGCATCCGCGCGCAGGTCGTCGACAAGGACCGCGACCCGCGGTGGACCCCGGCCACCCTGGCCGAGGTCGGCGAGCAGGACGTCGCCCGCTTCTTCGCCCCGCTCGGCGACCGCGAACTGTCCCTGGCCGCCGAAGCCCCGCCGGAGGCGCCCCGCCGAGCGCGCTGACCGCGAGCCCGTGGACGTCGGCGTGGGGCTCGGCGGTCCGTCGGCCGCCGTTACAGTCCGGCGAGGTTGTCGACCAGGTCGTCCAGGCCGAAGGAGCCCTGGACCAGCGCCCGCATGTGCCAGGCCTTGAGGTCGAAGTCGGCGCCCTGCTGCTCCCGCGCGCTCTGGCGCCCGCGCAGCCAGGCCCGTTCGCCGAGCTTGTAGCCGATGGCCTGGCCGGGGCGGCCCAGGTAGCGGGTCAGCTCGCCGACCTGCCGCTTGGCCGGCATGCCGAGATGGGCGGCCATGAACTCGGCGGCCAGCTCCGGCGTCCAGCGCTCGCCCGGGTGGAAGCCGGAGTCGCCGGGGACGGCGAGTTCGAGGTGCATGCCGATGTCGATGATCACCCGGATGATCCGGAGCAGTTGCTTGTCCAGGTAGCCCAGTCGCAGTCCCGGGCTGTCCAGGTAGCCCAGGTCGTTCATCAGGCGTTCGGCGTACAGGGCCCAGCCCTCCACGTTGGCGCTGATCTTGCCGAGGGTGACCTGGTAGCGGCTGAGCTGGTCGGCGGCCGCGATCCAGGAGGCGAGTTGCAGGTGGTGGCCGGGCACCCCCTCGTGGTACCAGGTGCTGACCAGTCCCCAGGTCGGGAAGGTCTCCCGGCCCAGCGTCGGCAGGTAGGTCCGGCCCGGGCGGCTGAAGTCGAGGCTGGGGCCCATGTAGTGGGGCGCCACACCGGTTCCGGGCGGCGCGATCCTGGACTCGACCCGGCGCAGTTGCCCGTCGATGTCGAAGTGGACGCCGTCCAGGTCCTCGATCGCGCCGTCCATCAGTTCCTGCAGCCACTCGCGGACCCGCTGCTCGCCCCTGATCGCCGGGCCGTGCTCGTTGAGGTGGCGCATGGCCTCCAGCACGGTCGCGCCGGACAGCACCTGGTCGGCCTCGGCGCGCATCTCGCCGAGGGTGCGGTGGAACTCGGACCAGGCCCAGTCGTAGTCGGCGTCCAGGTCCAGGTCGGCGCCGGTGAAGTAGCGGGCGGAGCGCTGGTAGCGCTCGCGGCCGACCGCGTCCGGGGTGCCCTCGGCGGCGGCGAGGTAGTCCTCGCGCAGCCAGTCCCGGAACCCGGCGACAGCGGACGCGGCCCGGGCGGCGGCGGTGTCCAGCTCGGCACGCCGGTGCTCGGGGGCCGCGGCCACGAACCCGGTGAACCAGTCGGCGTCGCCGGTGTCCTCGCCGGTCCACGCGGTGAGCTGGTCGGCGACCACGAGGGCCTGGCGCGGCGCGGCGAACAGCCCCCGGGACATGCCCTCGCCGAGGGTGGCCCGGTAGCCGTTCAGTGCGCCGGGCAGGTTGCGCAGGCGCCCGGCGACGGCGGCCCAGTCCTCGTCGGTTTCGGTGGGCATCAGCGTGAGGATCTGCCGGACCTGGTGCACCGGCGAGCCGCTGGGACACAGTTGGCGCAGGTGGTCGCCCGCGTCGTGCACGGCGAGGCCCGCGCCGAGCCGCTCGCGCAGCAGCCGGGCGCAGTTGACCTCGCCCGGGTCCGCGGACCGGGGCGCGGCGTCGAGCAGGCCCAGCGCCTGGCGGTTGAGTTCGGCGAGGGCCTCGAAGCCCTCCGGCGACAGGTCGGACTGGCGGTCGTCGCCCGGGTGCAGACCCAGCGCGGCCGAGGTCGTCGGATCCTGGGCGGCAACCCGTGCGACGTGATCGTCGGCGATCCGACGCGGTGTCATCAGTGTCTCTTCCATGCGTCCATCCTGGTCCACGGACGTCCGGACGTCGGGGGCCGGAGATCACGACACACGTCCGCAGCACGCGGTTCACAATGACTGAGCACCATGGAGTCACACGGTGGGCGGCGCGGAATCGGCGCGCTGCGGCAACCGGGTGCCGATCCGAGCGGGAGGACAGCATGGCGCGCGCGAACCTGCCGCGGCAGCTCACGCCCTGCCGCTCGCGGCGGACGACCCCGCTGTTCGGCCGTCGTCACATCGATCTGCTGCTGGTGTGCAGCGCGCTCTGTCAGTCCTGATCACGGCCGGTTGTCCGGAACAGCCCCGGTGCCGCGGCTTCGTACGCGCACGGTGATCGATCAGCGGAACGAGCCACCCCTCCTCGCGCTGCCCGCCGCGGTACCCGCGGCGGGCACGCCCGACCTGCCCACGCGGGAGCAGAGACACCCATGAACAGCCCCAGCACGAACACCTTCAGCACGGACGCCTTCAGCGCGGACGCCTTCAGCGCCGGTCCGAACGGCCACAGAACCCGGGGGCGTCGCGGACTCTCTGTGCTCTCACTCGGCGCGGCCACCCTGCTCGCCCTCACCGCCTGCACCAGTGAGAGGAGCGGGACCGGTGCCGCCGCGCCCGGCAGCGGCTCGCCGACGAAGACCGTCACCATCGGCACCACGGACCAGGTGGTCAGCCTCGACCCGGCGGGCTCCTGGGACGCCGGTTCCGGAGCGATCGAGACCGAGGTCTACGCGACGCTGCTGAGCACCAGGGACGGCACCACCGACGTGACCCCCGACCTCGCCGCCTCGATCGAGCTGACCAGCCCCAAGCAGTACACGGTGACCCTGAAGCCCGGTCTGACCTTCGCCAACGGCGACCCGCTCACCTCCGCCGACGTGAAGTTCAGCTTCGACCGGCAGTTGCGGATAGCCGACCCCAACGGCCCCTCGCCGCTGCTCTACGACCTCGCCTCGACCGCCGCGCCCACCCCGGACACGGTGGTGTTCACCCTCAAGGCGGCCAACGACTCGCTGTTCCCGCAGGTGCTCACCACCCAGGCCGGGATCATCGTGGACCACAAGGTGTTCCCCGCCGACAAGGTCCTCGACGACACCTCGATCGTCGCGGCGAAGCCCTGGGACGGGCAGTACGCCGTCACCTCGTACGCCAAGAACTCCCTCGCCACCTTCACCGCCAACAGCGCCTACAAGGGCCAGTTGGGCACTCCTAAGACATCGAACATCCAGCTGAAGTACTACACCGACGCCAGCAACCTGAAGCTCGACGTGCAGCAGGGCGCGGTGGACGTGGTCTACCGCACGCTGAGCATCCCCGACCTGGAGAGCCTGACCGGCAAGAACGGCATCACCGTGCACACCGGCTCCGGCAACGGCATCCGGTTCATCGTCTTCGACCTCAAGACCCAGCCCTACGGCTCGAAGACGCCGCAGGCCGACCCGGCGAAGGCGCTGGCCGTCCGGGAGGCCGTGGCCGACTCCGTCGACCGGGAGCAACTGGCCCAGCAGGTCTACAAGAACACCTACCAGCCGCTGTACTCCTCGGTCCCGCAGGGGATCGCCGGGGCCACCGAGTCGCTGAAGCCGCTCTACGGCGACAAGCAGGGGGGTCCGTCCACGGCCGCCGCCGCCCGGGTGCTCAGCGCCGCCGGGGTGAAGACCCCGGTCACGCTCAACCTGGAGTACAACACCGACCACTACGGCTCCTCCTCGACGGACGAGTACGCGCTGATCAAGAACCAGCTGGAGAGCACCGGGCTGTTCAAGGTGAACCTCCAGTCCACGCTGTGGTCCCAGTACGGCACCGAGCGGGTGGCCGACCAGTTCCCGCTGTACCAACTCGGCTGGTACGCCGACTACCTGGACGCGGACGACTACCTCTCCTCGTTCTTCGCCGCCAGCAGCTGGGTCTCCAACGGCTACCAGGACCCGGCGGTGGACAAGCTGATCGCGCAGGAGGAGACCGAGGCCGACCCGGCGAAGCGGGTCGCCGAGATCGAGGAGATCCAGGACAAGGTGGCGCTGACGCTGCCGATCATCCCGCTGCTCCAGGGCTCCACCGCGATCGTGACCCGCGGCGGCATCGGCGGCGTGCCCGCCACGCTGACCAGTGCCTACGTGTTCCGCTGGGCCGACCTCACCAAGAGCTGAGCGGACGAGGACCAGGACGAGGGACAGGACAGCATCGTGACCACGACGGTCGAGCTCGACCCGCCGCCCACCGCCGCCCCCGCCGCCGCGACCGGCGGCGGGGGCGGGCACGGGCTGCTGCGCTACCTGGTGGTGCGCTTCCTGCTGATCATCCCGACCGTGCTCGTCCTGGTCAGCGTGGTCTTCCTGCTGATGCGGGTGGCCGGGAACCCGATCACCAGCGCGTTCGGTGACCGGCTCACCCAGGCCCAGCTGCACGCCAAACTCGTCCAGGCAGGCTACGAGCGGCCGTTGCTCAGCCAGTACCTCGACTACCTGCGCGGGATCGCCACCGGCAACTTCGGGCGGACCGCCACCGACGACACCCCGGTGTCGCAGGTGCTGCTGACCTACGGCGCGGCGACGCTCGAACTGGCCTGCTACGCGCTGTTCGTGGCGGTGCTGATCGGGGTGCCGCTGGGCATGGTCGCCGCCCGCTACCGGGACCGCGCGCCGGACGTGGTGCTGCGGCTCGGCGCGATCCTCAGCTACGCCACCCCGGTGTTCTTCGTCGGGCTGCTGCTGAAGCTGGTCTTCGCGGTCTGGCTGGGCTGGCTGCCGGACAACGGGCGGGCCGGTATCGACGTCCAGCTGTACCTGGAGAACCAGAGCAGCACCACCGGCGTCTACCTGGTCGACGCGCTGCGCAGCGGCAACGGCGCGGCGGTCGAGGACGTGCTCCGGCACGCGGTGCTGCCGGGGATCACCCTGGGGCTGCTGGTCGCCGGGGTGCTGCTGCGGCTGGTGCGCACCAACCTGATCGGCACCCTGTCGACGGACTACGTCGAGGCCGCCCGTTCGCGTGGCGTGGGCGGGTTCCGGCTGATCAGCAGGCACGCCGCCCGGCCGGCGCTGATCCCGGTGATCACGGTGATGGGGCTGCAGATCGCGGGGCTGCTCGGCGGGGCGGTGCTGACCGAGACCACCTTCGAGTGGAAGGGCCTCGGATACGAGCTGGCCCACTATCTGACGGTCCGTGACTATGCGGCGGTACAGGGCATCGTGGCACTGTTCGCGGTCATCGTCGCGGTGACCAACTTCCTCGTCGATGTCCTCGCCGCACTGATCGATCCCCGAGTGAGATACTGATGAAACGTCAGAAAGCTTCTGCGGAAGGCCGGATACCCAGGCGGCTGCCGCTGCCCGGGTCGTTGCGCGGCAGCGTCGGCGTGCAGCGCGGGATGCTGCTGGCGGGCGCGGCGCTGACCGCGGCCTTCCTGCTCACCGCGCTGTTCGCGCCGCTGATCGCCCCTTACGGCTTCGCTCAACTCCAGTCCGGTGGGGCGCTGTTCGGTTCCCAGCACGCCCCGGACGGCGCGCACCTGGCGGGTACCACCATCGCCGGGTACGACGTGCTGGCGCGCACCGTGTGGGGGGCCCGCACGGCGGTGGAGATCATCGTGGCGTCACTGGTGCTCTCGGTGGTCCCCGGGGTGCTGCTGGGCACCGTCTCCGGTTACCTCGGCGGATGGCTGGATCGGCTGCTGGTCGGCCTCGCCGACGCGATGTACGCGTTCCCGTCGCTGCTGCTGGCGATCGTGATGTCGATCGTCATCAGCGGCGGCCAGTCCAGCCTCACCGGCGGGCTGGGCGCGGCGGCCTGCTCGGTCGCGGTGGTGTTCGTGCCGCAGTACTTCCGGGTGGTACGGGCCGAGGTGCTGCGGGTGAAGGCCGAGCCCTTCGTCGAGGCGGCCCGGGTGATCGGCACCGGCCGCTGGCGGATCATGATCCGGCACGTGCTGCGCAACTCGGTGCGGACCCTCCCGCTGATCTTCACCATCAACGCCTCGGAGGCCGTGCTCACCCTGGCCGGGCTGGGCTTCCTGGGCTTCGGCATCGAGCCCAACTCGGCGGCGGAGTGGGGCTACGACCTGAACCGGTCGGTGGACGACGTGACCGCCGGGATCTGGTGGAGCGCGCTGTACCCCGGCATCGCCATGGTGCTGGCCCTGCTGGGGGTCACCCTGCTCGGCGAGAGCCTGACCGACCTGCTGGACCCGCGGCTGCGCCGCCGCCGCGGGCAGGACGCCGGGACCCGGCCGGAGCCGGAACCGGAGCTGGCGCCGGAGCCGGAGGCGGTACCGAGTGGAGGCGGATCCGATGACTGACCTGCTGCGGATCCAGGACCTGCGGGTGTCCTTCGCCACCGACGAGGGCCGGGCCACCGCCGTGGACGGGGTGAGCCTGTCGGTGGCGGCCGGGGAGGTGCTGGCGCTGGTCGGCGAGAGCGGCAGCGGCAAGACGGTGACCGCGAGGTCGGTCCTCGGCCTGCTGCCCGAGACCGCCGCCACCAGCGGCCGGGTGCTGCTGGGCGGCCCCGGCGGGGAGCCGCCGCAGGACGTGCTGACCGCCTCCCCGGCCCAGTTGCGGGCGCTGCGCGGGGCGCGCGCGGCGATGGTGTTCCAGGAGCCGTCCACCGCGCTGAACCCGGTGTTCACCATCGGCTGGCAGATCGCCGAGGGCCTGCGGGCGCACGGTCGCGGCAGCCGCGCCGGGCGTCGGGCACTGGCGATCGACATGCTGGACCGGGTCGGCATCCCCGAGCCGCACCAGCGGGTGGACCACTATCCGCACCAGCTGTCGGGCGGGCAGAAGCAGCGCGCGGTGATCGCGATGGCCCTGGTCCTGGGGAGCGGGCTGATCGTGGCCGACGAACCGACCACCGCGCTGGACGTCACCGTGCAGGCCGAGATCCTGGACCTGCTGGACCGCTGCCGCACCGACTTCGGCGCGGCGGTGCTGCTGATCACCCACAACATGGGCGTGGTCGCCGACCTCGCCGACCGGGTGGCGGTGATGCGGGCGGGCCGGATCGTGGAACAGGCCCCGGTGCGCGCGCTGTTCGCCGCCCCCGAGCACCCGTACACCCGGGAACTGCTGGCCGCGGTACCGGACTTCGGCAGGGCGCGGACGCCGGTCCCGGCTCCGGCCAACGCCCGGGTCCCGGCTCCGGTCGCGCCCGGTCCCGAGGCGGAGCGGCGGGCCGGGCCCGCCGTCCGGGCGTCCGGGCTGGTGGTGGACTACCCCGGGCGGCTGGGGGTCCGCCCGTTCCGGGCGGTGGACCAGGTCAGTTTCGAGATCCACCCCGGCGAGGTGCTCGGGCTGGTGGGCGGCAGCGGATCGGGCAAGACCACCATCGCCCGCGCCGTGGCCGGTCTCGCCGCCGTGTCCGGCGGCGAACTCACGGTCCTCGGCGAGGAGTTGGCCGTCGGCCGGGGCGGTCGCCGACCGCGTCGGGGGACCGCGGGCAGCCGGGCCGGACAGGTCGGTTTCGTCTTCCAGGACCCGGCCACCAGCTTCAACCCGCTGCTGACCATCGCCGACTGCGTGGCCGAGCCGCTGCTGGTGCACCAACGGCAGCTGGGCGCCCGGGCGATCCGCGAACGGGTGGACGAACTCCTGGAGTCGGTGCGGCTGCCGCGCTCCTACGGGCTGCGGCATCCGCACGAACTCAGCGGCGGCCAACGGCAACGGGCCAGCCTGGCCCGGGCGCTGGCACTGCGACCGCAGCTGCTGATCGCCGACGAGCCGACCTCCGCGCTGGACGTCTCGGTCCAGGCCCAGGTGCTGGAGCTGTTCCGCTCCCTACAAGCGGAGATGGGCTTCGCCTCGCTCTTCGTCAGCCACGACCTGGCGGTGATCGAACAGGTCGCGGACCGGGTCGCGGTGCTGCACCAGGGGCGGCTGGTCGAATCCGGCCCCACCGCCCAGGTGCTGTCCACACCCGCCGCCGCCTACACCCGGCGGCTGATCGCCGCACTGCCCGTCCCCGACCCGGTACGCCAGGCCGCGCGCCGCCGTGCCGCCGCCGGTACCCACCGGTCCGCACCCGCCGACACCACGGCCGACACCACGGCCGACACCAAGGAGACCCTGCCCCGATGAGCGCAACCCCGACCCACCTGGACGACCCGGCCGCGCGGCTGGTGGAGCAGGCGCTGAGCGCCGTCCCGGTGTTCGACGGCCACAACGACCTGCCGACGGCGTTGCGCGCCCGCTCCGGCTACAGCGTGGAAGGGCTGGACGGCGACCGTCCGGAGCTGCACACCGACCTGCCCCGGCTGCGGGCGGGCCGGGTCGGCGCGCAGTTCTGGTCGGTGTACGTGCCCTCGACCCTGCCCGAGCCGGAGGCCGTGGTCTCCACCCTGGAGCAGATCGACGCGGTGTACCGGCTGGTCGCCCGCTACCCGGACACGCTGCGGATCGCCTACACCGCCGACGAGGTCGAACGCGCCGTCGCCGACGGACGGATCGCGTCGCTGCTGGGCGTGGAGGGCGGACACAGCCTGGCCGGATCGCCCGGGGTGCTGCGCAGCCTGGCCCGGCTCGGCGTGCGGTACGTCACGCTGACCCACAACCACAACAACGCCTGGGCGGACTCGGCGACCGACGCGCCCTCGGTCGGCGGCCTCAGCGACACCGGGCGGGCGATCGTGGCCGAGCTGAACCGGACCGGGGTCCTGGTCGACCTCTCCCATGTCGCCGAGTCCACCCAGCGGGCCGCACTGGCGGCGTCCACCGTGCCGGTGCTGTTCAGCCACTCCTCGGCCCGCGCGGTCACCGACCACCCGCGCAACGTCAGCGACGCGGTGCTGGAGCTGCTGCGCGACAACGGCGGGGTGGTCCAGCTGACCTTCGTGCCGGGCTTCGTCTCCACGCAGGTCGCCGAGTGGACCCGGGAGCTGGCCGCCGAGCGGGAGCGGCTGGGCCTGGCCGCCGTCTCCTGGCCCTGGCCGCGCGCCCCGCGACCGGGTGAGCCGCCCGCCGAGGCGGCGGCCGAGTTCCTGGCGGCGTACACCCGGGAGACCGCCGCCACGGACGAGCGGATCACCCGCTGGCTGGCCGAGCACCCCCGACCGGAGGCCACCGTCGACCAGGTGGCCGACCACGTGGAGCACGCCCGCGAGGTCGCGGGCATCGACCATGTCGGCCTGGGCGGCGACTTCGACGGGGTGGACCGCCAGCCGGTCGGTCTCGCCGACGTCTCCGGATACCCGGTCCTGCTCCGCGAGCTGGCCCGCCGCGGCTGGTCCCGCACCGAGCTGGAGGCGCTGACCGGCCGCAACGTGCTGCGGGTGCTCCGCGCCGCCGAGGAGGCCGCCGACGAACCGCTCTGGCCCACCTCCGCGCTGCGCTGACCGGCGGGCGGCGGACGGCCATTGTCGGGCGGGCCGGGAACGGGTACCGTGATCAGCAGTAACCACCGTTCCCCGGCCAGGCTCCTGACCTGCGAACGGCACCACGGAGACCCGCATGTGGGAGGGGGCAGCAGTGCGCACAGTCAGCGTCCAGGACGCCGCCGCACACCCCCGCCCCGGCTTCCAGCTGCTGGTCCTGCGGCGGCACGTGGACCTGCTGCGCGTGAGCAGCGCGCTGTGTCCGGAGGACCGCTCCGCCCGCTGAGGCGCCCCGTCGCACACCCTTCCCGGCTGTCCGTCGCGGCCCGCGGGCCCCACCGCGCGCCCGTCCGTCCCGCTCCCCACGCTCCACGTCCGCGTGCTGCGGGCCGGGCCGCGCGCGCCCATCCACCCCAGGCCCGCGCACCCGGCTGACGCGGGCCCAGACCCGGACCGGCCCCGCGCCGGTCGAGGAGGTGCGGCTCGTGACGGAGCAGCGACCGGACACGGCATTCCACTGGTTCCTGCCGACCGGCGGCGACGGCCGCCGCCTCGGCGGCGCCGTCCACGGCACCGGCATCGGCGCCCAGGGCGGCCGCAGCAGCGGCCAGGCCGGTGGCGAGCGACCGGCCAGCCTCGGCTATCTCAGTCAACTGGCTGAAGCCGTCGACGAGTTGGGGTACGAAGGGGTGCTCACTCCGACCGGTGCGCACTGCGAGGACTCCTGGCTGGTCACCGCGGCACTGATCGCCCGCACCCGGCGGCTCAAGTTCCTGGTCGCCTTCCGCCCCGGTCTGGTCGAACCGGCGCTGGCCGCCCAGATGGCCGCGACCTTCCAGCGCCTCTCCGGCGGGCGCCTGCTGCTGAACGTGGTGGCCGGCGGCAGCGACGCCGAACAGCGCGGCTACGGCGACCAGTTGGGCCACGACGCCCGCTACGCCCGGGCCGAGGAGTTCCTCGACGTGGTACGCGAGGCCTGGACCGGCAAGCCCTTCGACCACCGGGGCGAGTACTACCAGGTGGAGGGCGGCCTGCTGCGGCAGCCCCCGGAGCCGGTGCCCCGGGTCTACTTCGGCGGCTCCTCCGCGCCCGCCCTCGACCTCGCGGCCCGCCACGCCGACACCTACCTGACCTGGGGCGAGCCGGTGGCCCAGGTGGCCGAGAAGATCGACCGGGTGCGCGAACTGGCCCAGTGGCAGGGCCGGGAGCCGCGCTTCGGCCTGCGGGTGCACGTGCTCAGCCGGGCCACCTCGGAGCGCGCCTGGCAGGACGCCGAGGAGCTGATCGCGGGCCTGGACGACGAGGCCGTGGCCTCCGGCCAGCGCCGACTGAGGGCCGTGGACTCGGAGGGCCAGCGCCGGATGCTGGCCCTGCACGGCGGCGACCGCTCCCGGCTGGTGGTCGCGCCCAACCTGTGGGCGGGCGTCGGCCTGGTCCGCGGCGGGGCCGGTACCGCCCTGGTGGGCAGCCACGAGGAGGTCGCCGAACGCATCGACGAGTACCGCGCGGCCGGGGTGGACGAGTTCGTCCTCTCCGGATACCCGCACCTGGAGGAGGCCTACACCTTCGCCGAGTGCGTCAGGCCCCTGCTGTGACCCGGCCCCTCCGGCCGCACCGCGCCGACCAGCACTTCCCCCCTCCCCGCACCCGTCCCCGACCGGAAGCCCACAGCCATGACTGAGACTGCTCCCGCCCGCCTGCGCCTGGCCGTCGAGCTCGACGGCCAGGGCGCGCACCCCGCCGCGGCGGGGCCGCCGCCCGCTGACGCCGCACTGCTGCGCCGCCGGGTCGCCGCCGTCGAACAGGCCGGTTTCGACCTGATCACCCTGGACGACAGCCCGCTGCCCCCGCCCGCCGATCCGGACGGCCGCCCGGTCCACCGGATCGAGGCGGGTGTCCGCGCCGCGCACGTGGCCACCCGTACCGACCGGACCGGCCTCGCGCCCACCCTGCACCCGGCCACCACCGAGCCCTTCCACCTGGCCACCCAGCTGGCCGCGCTGGACCACGCCAGCCGCGGCCGGGGCGCCTGGGTGGTCGGCCCGGCCGGCCTCGGCCCGGACGGCGAGGCCGAGTTGGCCACCGTCGGCGCCGCCCTGCCCACCGCCGAGGTACTGCGCCAGGAGATCGCGGACGTGGTCGACACCGCCCGCGCCCTGTGGGACTCCTGGGAGGACGACGCGGTCATCAAGGACGTGGCCACCAGCCGCTACCTGGACGCCGAGAAGGTGCACCCGGTGGACGTCGCGGCCGCCACCTTCTCGGTCAAGGGCCCGCTGATCACCCCGCGCCCGCCGCAGGGCCACCTGGTGGTGCTGCTCCCGGACGCACTGGAGCTGGACGAGCGGGCGGACGCGGTACTCGTGGGCCGCCGCACGGTGGCCGCCGTGGCCGAGCGCGCCGAGCGGGCCCGCGCCGCGGGCGCGCCGCTGGTCCTGGCCGAGCTGGAGGTACTGCTGGACGCCGACGTCCCGGCCGCCGAACGGCTGGCCGCGCTGGACGCGCGCCGCCCCTGGCCGCCCGGCGAGCGGCTGCGCCATGTCGGCTCCGTCGCCGGACTCCGCTCCCTGCTGGACGAGTTGGCCGAGGTGGTGGACGGCGTCCGGCTGCACCCGGCCGAACTGGAGGTGGACCTCCCGGTGCTCATCGCCGAGGTGCTGCCCGCGCTGGACGCCGACGGTCGGCACCGCGCGCCGCAGCCGGACGCCACCCTGCGGGCCACCCTCGGCCTGCCCCGCCCCGCCAACCGCTACGCCGCAGAGGTGACGTCATGACCGGACAGCAGCACAGGCAGCACACCCACGCGGACGACCAGGACCCCGAGCGCCCCCAGGGGCCGCAGGTGCACCTCGGCGTCTTCTTCACCGGGGTCGGCCAGGAGCTCATGTGGGCGCACCCGCAGGCCGCTCCGCACATGGCCGTCGAGACCTTCGTACAGACCGCCCAGCTGCTGGAGCGGGGCCTGTTCGACGCCTTCTTCCTCGGCGAGGGTCTGCGGGTGCGCGAGAACCGGGGCCGGGTGCACGACCTGGACGTGGCCGGCCGCCCCGACGCGATCACCCAGCTGGCCGCGCTGGCCGGGGTCACCGAGCGGATCGGCCTGGTGGCCACCCAGAACACCACCTACAACTTCCCGGCCGACCTGGCCCGCCGCCTGGCGAGCCTGGACGCCGTCTCCGGCGGCCGGGCCGGGTGGAACGTCGTCACCACCGACAACGCCTGGACCGGGGCCAACTTCCGGCACGGCGGCTGGCTGGAGCACGAGCGCCGCTACGACCGGGCCGGCCAGTTCGTGGACGCGGCGAAGGAGTTGTGGGCGGCGGGCACCGGTGGGGCGGTCGAACGGGCCACCGACCTGGTCCGGCTGCGCACCGCGGCCACCCTGCCGCCCAGCCCGCAGGGCCGTCCGGTGCTGTTCCAGGCCGGGGACTCCGACGGCGGCCGGGAGCTGGCCGCCCGCCACGCGGACGTGGTCTTCTCCGCCAACACCGAGTACGAGAAGGCCGTCGCCTACGCGGCGGACCTGCGCGCCCGGCTGGCCCGCCACGGCCGCGCGCCGGACTCGGTGCGGATCCTTCCCGGCGCCTCGGTGGTCCTGGCGGACACCCCGGCCGAGGCCCAGGAGAAGGCCCGCTGGGTGCAGGGCGAGCGGATCAACGGCCGCCGCGCCATCGCCTTCCTGGAGCAGTACTGGGGCGTCGACCTGTCCGGCTACGACCCGGACGGCCCGCTGCCCGACATCGAGCCGGTCGAGGGCGAGCTGGACCCGTCGCGCGGCACCATCTCGATCGAGCGCCGCACCGGCAAGCTCCAGCAGATCCAGAAGTGGCGCGACCTCGCCGCCGAACGCGGCCTGTCGATCCGCCAGCTGGTGATCGAGGCCAACCCGCGCCACGCCTCCTTCGTCGGCACGCCCTCCCAGGTGGCCGACGAGTGGGCCCACTATGTGCGCACCGGCGCGGCGGACGGCTTCAACCTGCTGCCCTACCTGCTGCCGGCCTCGCTGGAGGAGGTGGTCGACCAGCTGGTCCCGGAACTCCAGGAGCGCGGTGTCTACCGGACCGCCTACCAGGGCACCACGCTCCGTGAGCACCTGGCGCTGCCCCAGCTGACCTACCCCAGCTGACCTGGCCCGCCGGGCTCAGGCGGCGCCCGCGACGTGCTGGTCGCGGCCGGCGCCGAAGCCCATCACCACCTGCGGGACCAGCAGCAGGAGCAGGACCGCCAGCGGGACCGTCCAGTTGCCCGAGACGTCGTGCGGCGCGCCCAGGGCCGCCAGCACCCCCGGGCGCAGCCGCCGACCGACGATGACCGGCGCCACGAACGACCCCAGGACGCCGAACAGGGAGGAGAAGGAGAGCATCCACCCGGCGTCGGCCTCGCTCAGGCCCGCGTCCTTGAGCAGGCTCGGCAGCCAGGCCGTGGCCGCGTAGCAGCCGAGCGACTGCAACCCCATGAACGCGGTGACCTGCCAGGCCAGCGGGGACCGCCCAGTCCGCGGACCCGGTGGCTCAGGCCGTGGCGGGGGTGCTCAGGAGCTCGGCGCGGGCTTGTAGCCGACCCCCGCGTACATCCAGCGCGTGGTGTTCTCGGTGGGGCCCTCCGGACGCCAGAGCGGGACGAACTCCACACCGGGTGCCAGCAGTTCCCAGTCCTCGAAGAACCCCTCGACCTGCGCGCGCCCGCGCAGCGCGATCGGCGCGTCGGTGTCGTCCCAGGTCTTCGCCACCTCGGCGGCCCGCTGCGGGTTGCCCTCGAACGTGCTGTGCGACAGCAGCAGGTAACTGCCCGGCGCCAGTCGGCTGTGGATGGCCCTCATGGCGGTGCGGGCCTGTTCGTCGGTGACGAAGTGGAGGACCGCGACCAACAGGACCGCGACGGGCTGCCCGAGGTCGATCAGCGCGCGCAACTCGGGACGGTCCAGCAGTTCGTCGAGTTCGCGCAGATCCCCGGTGAGGACGGTGGTGGTGAGGTTGTCCGCCAGCAGCGCGCGTCCGTGCGCGAGCACGATCGGGTCGTTGTCGACGTAGACGACCCGCGCCCGCGGGTCTGTCCGGTGGACCACCTCGTGCACGTTGCCCTGGGTGGGGAGGCCCGAGCCGATGTCGATGAACTGCCGGATCCCGGCCTCGGCGCACAGGCGGACCGCGCGTTGCAGGAACGCCCGGTTCTCCCGCGCGGCGGCCGGAATGTCCGGGGAGGTGCGGATGGCGTGCTCGGCAGCCGCCCGGTCGGACGCGAAGGTGTCCTTCCCGCCCAGCCAGTGGCTGTAGATGCGGGCCGGGTGCGGGACCTCCGGGCGGAGGTTCGCCGACGGCGGCTCCTCGCCGAGCTGCTGGGTCATCCACTCGTTGCTGTTGATCACGGGAACAGCCTAAGCGGTCAACTCCCGGGCGTGGGAAGGCCCCGGAGAAGTGCTCGCTGCACGGTACCCGCAGCGGCGGTCCTCAGTCCTCGGGGAAGACCAGCTCGGCGTCCAGGCCCTCGGCGAGCAGGAAGTATCCGAGGAAGGTCACGCCGTCGCGCTGCGCGTCGAAGCGGGCGACGCGGGTGCCCTCGGGCTCGTAGAACACGTCACCGGCCGTGAGCACCTGCTCGGGTCCGCCCTCGATCTGGTAGACCGCCGAGCCGGTCTCGATGCTGCCGAAGACCGGGCCGTTGTGGATGTGCAGGCCCGCCGCGTGCCCGGGGGCGATGGTGATGCGGCGGATCTCGACGCGCTGGGTGGCCAGCGCCCACGGCAGCCGCTGGTCCATGACCACGACCCGGCTCAGCGGCGGGACCGGCTCGGCGGCCGCCGTGCCCTCCTTGGCGGCTCCCGCGGCTCCGGCGGACTCGGCGTACTCGGTGTCGGTCACGGGCTCGCCGAAGAGCGCCGTCGTGCCGTCCTCCGGCAGTTCCTCGATGGCCACATGGGTCATCGAGGCCTCCGGCGTGGCGCCGTGCCAGTGCCATTCGCCTGCCGCGATCCGCACCGTGTCACCGGTGCGGATGGTCTCGGCCGGCTCGCCGCGGCGCTGGACCAGGCCGGTGCCCTCGGTGACGACCAGGACCTGTCCGACCGGGTGCCGGTGCCAGTGCGTCCGGGCGCCCGGAGCGAAGTGGACGTCGTCGACCTGGGTGCGCGACGCGCCGTCGGGCGCGGCGAGTTCCGCGACGCGGGCGGCACCCGAGATCCACTCGGACGGCGCGGCGACGGCGGTGTGCGGGGCACGGGATATGCGCATGCTTCGGGTGTTCCTTCGCTCTCGTGCGGGCTGTTCTCGGAGGTGGGCAGGTACGACGTGGTCAGCGGACGCCGGGGGCACCGAGCAGTGCCAGCAGCCCCTCGATCGCCTGCTCGAACGGCTGTGTGCTGTCCGCCGCCCGGGCCAGGACGTATCCGCCCTGCAGGGTGGCGATGACGGCCGACGCGGTGGTCCGCGGGTCGACGGCCGGGCTCAGCTCCCCGGCCTCGACCCCCTCGGCCAGCACCTCCGCCAGGCGGCCGCGGATCCAGCCGAACATCTCCTCGACCGGCTCGCGCAGCACCGGCGCGGCCATGACGTCCGGGTCCTGGGTCAGTCGGCCGATCGGGCAGCCCTTCATGACGTCGCGCTCGTTGCGCAGGTAGGCCGCGACGCGTTCGAGCGGCGAGCCGGGACCGGAGAGCAGGGCGTCGGCCCCGGCGCGCATCCCCTCGGCGGTGCGGTCGATCGCGGTGCGGGCGAGCTCCTCCTTGCCGGAGAAGTGGTGGTACATGCTGCCCTGCCCGGCGGCGGCCAGCTCCTGGATGTTCTTGGGACTGGTGCCGACGTAGCCGCGCTCCCACAGCAGGGTGCGGGTGCTCTCGATCAGACGTTCCCTGGTGCTCATGGGTCCAGTGTACATACTAGTTGGTACAGTCGCAGCAGCCCCCCGCGAAGCACCCGCCGGAGCGGGGGGCCTGCGGCCGGAGCGGGGGGCCTGTCCCTGGAAATAAATGGGTGGAATTAACTTACATCCGCGGCCGACGCAGGCCCTTCCGGTCAGGAAAGTGGTGCCGTTTCCCGAGGTCAGTAAGGGGACCCGGAAAGATCGGTCAGCTGTATTGCGTCGATAACACGTCGGGTTGTAGACACACCTTCCGGGAAGAGGTCCGCACACAATGTCGGAGGAGTCCACCGTGAAGGTGCTCAGACGCCCACTGCCACGACTCATGGCCACCGTATGCGCGGTGAGCCTGGTGGCGGTCCTTCCGGCCGTCGCGCGGGCGAGCCCCGGAGCCGACACCCGAACCGCCCGGGCGGCGGACACGACGCATTCCACCGCCGGATTACCGGTCTACCTGAACACCCACTACTCCTTCGCCGAGCGGGCGGCGGACCTGGTATCACGGATGACGCTGTCGGAGAAGGTCGCCCAGCTGCAGACGAACAGTGCCCCGGCGATACCGCGCCTCGGAGTGCAGCAGTACACGTACTGGAGCGAGGGCCAGCACGGAATCAACACGCTGGGCGCGGACAGCGATCGCGGCGGTGTCACCGGCGGGGTGCACGCGACGAGCTTCCCGGTGAACTTCGCCTCGACCATGACCTGGGATCCGCAGCTGACCTACCAGGAGACGACGGCGATCTCCGACGAGGCCCGCGGCTTCCTCGACAAGTCGCTGTGGGGGACCGGGCAGAACAACCTGGGCGGGTCGGCCTCCGACTACGGGTCGCTGACCTTCTGGGCGCCGAACGTCAACATGGACCGGGATCCGCGCTGGGGCCGGACGAACGAGTCCTTCGGCGAGGACCCGTACCTGACGTCCACGATGGCGGACGCGTTCGTCGACGGCTACCAGGGCGAGACGATCACCGGCACGCAGCGGACCCCGTACCTGAAGGTCGCCGCCACCGCCAAGCACTACGCGCTGAACAACGTGGAGGACTCCCGGCACACCGGGAGCTCCGACGCCACCGACGCGAACATCCGCGACTACTACACCAAGCAGTTCGCCAGCCTGGTGCAGAACGCGCACGTGTCCGGCATCATGACGTCCTACAACGCGGTCAACGGAACGCCGTCCCCGGCGGACACGTACACGGTCGACGAACTGCTCCAGGCGACCTACGGGTTCGCCGGGTACACCACCTCCGACTGCGGGGCGATCGGCGACGTCTACCAGTCCTCCTCGCACGACTGGGCGCCGCCGGGCTGGACGACCAACGGCACGACGTGGACGGACACGGCCACCGGCGAGCAGATCTCCGCGGCGGCGGGCGGGCAGGCCTACGCGATCCGGGCCGGGACCCAACTCAACTGCTCCGGCGGTGAGCTGACCACGCAGAACATCAGCGCGGCGATCGACCTCGGGATGCTGTCGACCGGTGTCGTCGACTCCGCCCTGACCAGGCTGTTCACCGTGCGGATGGAGACCGGCGAGTTCGACCCGGCGAGCAAGGTCGGTTACACCTCGATCGCCAAGTCGCAGATCCAGAGCCCCGCCCACCAGGCGCTGGCGGAGCGGATCGCCGCGAACGACATCACACTGCTGCAGAACAACGACGTGACCGGCACCTCGTCGAAGCTGCTGCCGGCGAATCCGGCCGACCTGTCCCACGTGGTCATCGTCGGTGCCCTGGCCGGTACGGTGACCCTCGGCGGCTACTCCGGCGATCCGAGCCTCCAGGTCAGCGCGGTGCGGGGGATCACCGCCGCGGTCAAGCAGGCCGATCCGGCGGCGACCGTCACCTTCGACGCCTGCGGTACCTCCACCACGGCCACCACCCCGGCCTCCTGCTCGGCCGCGACCCGGGCCGCGATCAGGACCGCCTCGCTGGTGGTCGTGTTCGCCGGGTCCGACCTGAACGTGGCCGACGAGGGCACCGACCGGTCCACCCTGGCCATGCCGGGGAACTACGAGTCGCTGATCGACCAGGTCGCGGCGCTGGGCAACCCGCGCACCGCGCTGGTGATGCAGGCCGACGGACCGTACGACATCCAGCAGGCCCAGAAGGACTTCCCGTCGATCGTGTTCAGCGGGTACAACGGGGAGAGCCAGGGCACCGCGCTCGCGCAGGTGCTGTTCGGGCGGCAGAACCCGGCCGGGCACCTGGACTTCACCTGGTACGCCGACGACGCCCAGCTCCCGGCGATGACCGACTACGGGCTCGCCCCGTCCCAGACCGGCGGGCTCGGCCGCACCTACATGTACTTCACCGGCGCGCCCACCTATCCGTTCGGCTACGGCCTGTCCTACTCCACGTTCAGGTACTCGGACACCAGGGTCGGTCCGGCGGCCGCGTCCGCGGACGGAACGGTCCGGGTGGGCTTCGACGTCACCAACACCGGCCCGGTGGCCGGAGCCACGGTCGCGCAACTGTACGTGGCGCCGCCGGGAGCCGGGAGCGGTGACACCGCCCGTGAGCAGCTCGCCGGATTCCAGAAGACCGGACTGCTGCGGCCGGGGCAGACCCAGCACATCACGCTGTCGGTCGAGGTCTCCGGCCTCAGCCAGTGGGACGAGAGCAGCCTGAAGCAGGTCGTCGCCGACGGCGGCTACCAGTTCCGGGTCGCCGCCGACGCGTCCGACCCGGTCGGCGTCGGCAGCGTCACCGTGCGCGGCGCGATCGCGCCCCGGGTGCGGTCGGTCACCGTCCAGCCCGACCAGGTGGTCTTCGACGCGGGCCGGACGCTGAGCCTGACCGGCACCAACCCGTGGATCGCCCCGGACACCGACCCGTCGCTGGAGCAGAACCACGCCAGTGCCGACCACGTCGTCGAGGCGGTCAACAACGACCAGTCCTTCGTCGACCTGTCCCGCGCCCAGGTCAGGTACGCGAGCAGCGACCCGCGGGTGGCGACCGTCAGCGGCGACGGCACGGTCACCATGCGCGCGCCGGGCGTGGCGACGATCCGGGTGACGGTGGACGGAGTGACCGGTACGACCCCGGTGGTGGTGCGGGACCCGCTCGGTGTCCGGGCCCCGACCGTGGTGAAGCCGGACACCACGATCACCGCCACCGAGACCCTCACCAACACCGGGGCCGGGCCGGTACGCGATCTCCGCTTCGGCCTGACCGCCCCGAGCGGCTGGACGGTGACCGCGACCTCGCCGGTGTCGTCGGCCGTCGTCGCCCCCGGGCAGCAGGCGGTCGCGAGTTGGAGCGTGGCGGTTCCCGGTACCGCAACCCCCGGCACCCAGACCGAACTTGACGCGACGACGGGGTTCACCGGCGCGGCCGGGGCGTACACCGAGGGCGCGGTCGGCCCGGTCACGGTCACCTCGGGTGCCACGCCGGAACAGGCCACGCCGGTCATCACCGGGACCAGCCCCGCGGCCGGGGCGCTGACGGTGCTGCTGGACAACCCGTCCGGAACTCCGACCGCGGTGAAGGCGGTCAACTGGAGACTCGGCAGCCTCTCGGGCACCCAGCCGGTCACCGCGACCATCGCCGCGGGCGCCTCCACCAGTGTGACCGTGCCCGTGAGCGGCATCAGCTTCGCCACCAGCTACCCGCTGACGGTGACCGGCGTCATCGCTGACGGCCTGTCATCCGAGACCCTGTCGGGGCACGTCACCTTCCTGCCCGTGGTCCACCGGAGCCTGGGCGGCTCCTGGACGGTCGCCCAGGTCCAGGACGGCCCCTCCGTGGACATGGCCACCACGGCGAACGGGATCTGGCAGTCGCTGGACGGCTCGCTGCCCTACGGCGGCTCCTCCTACCTGTCGGGCCGGATGTGGTTCGACTGGGACTCCACGAACCTCTACGTCACCGCGCAGATGACCGAGCAGTCCTTCTCCGAGCCCTACACCGGGGCCGACATCTGGCAGGGCGACAGCCTGCAGGTGGCGGCCACCACCGACGTGCCGGGCTCGTCGGCCACCACCAGCGCCGCCTCGACCGACGGGCACTACGAGTACGGCGCCGCCCTCACCCCCACCGGCCCGCAGCTGTACCGGTGGACCAGCCCGTCCGCGGGCGCGGGGCCGGTGACGAACGCGACCGTCCACGTCACCAGGGACGACACCGACCACACCACCCTCTACCAGCTGGCGCTGCCCTGGAGCGACCTGACGTCGGTGCCGCCCACGGCGAACACCGTCTTCTCCCTCTCGGCGATGTTCAACAACGTGGACACCGGCGTGCGCAACGGCTACCTGGAGTGGGGCGGCGGTATCGGCGACAACAAGAACGTGGCCGAGTTCGACATGGCCCAGCTGATGCCCGCGAGCGGATCGTGACGAGGGGCCGGGCCCGCCGCTGAGTGAGGGGTGGGCCGCCACCGGGTCCATCCCGGTCGGCCCCGAGGTCCTCCGGTCAACGCTCGGGCGAGCGGGGACCGGAGGACCTCGCCGCCGTCCATCCCGGTGACCGCACCGAGGCAGCGAAGGGGCCGCCGCCGAGCACCGACAGGACGGGCCAGTGCGGCAGGTGGTTGCCGGGGAGGGCCGCCGCGATCTCCCCGGGGCCCAGCGGCTCGCCCAGGGGAGCCGCCAGCAGGCCGCCGGTCGCGCCCATGACGGCCGGCGGGGACTGCTCCTGGCGCCGCCACTCGTCCTGCCAGACCTTCTGCAGGACCACCGGGTCGGCCCCGCAGGCGCGGGAGAGCCGTTCGGTCAAGGGCCAGTTGGGGAAGCGCTCGCCGGTGAGGACGCGGGACAGCAGCGACGGGGAGACGCCGACGCGGTCGGCCAGGTCGCGCTGGGTGAGGCCGGAGGCCCGGTGGAGGCGGGACAGGACCGGGGCGAGCCAGGAGTGTGGATGCGTGGGGGTGCTGGTCCAGCCGGTGACCTCGGGCCGGTCCGGCTGGTCGGGTTCGGCGGGACGGGGCGCGACGGAGCGGTTGGCGGGGGGCGGCGCGGAGCGGAAGGCCTTCCGGGCGGTCTCGGGGCGCATGTCCAGGGCTGTGGCCAGACGTTGCCAGGAGACGTGCCCGGCGCGGGCACGATGGACGAGGGCCACGGTGAGCTTGTCCAGGGTCCGGGCCAGTTGCGCGGCCTGTTCGACGGGCTCGATGGCGGAGGCGTTCCGCACCGTCAGCAGGCGTATCAGATGACGGGCCTCCTGAAGCAGGTCGTCGGCGAACTCGGCGGCCGGACCGTCGCTCTGCGGCGGGTCGGGGACGGCCGTCGCGTTGTCCGAGCGGCGGCCGCGATAGGCGGCCTGCCGGCACCTGGCGTTGCAGTAGGCCAGGGGCCTTCCGATGGCCGAAGGGCGTTGCGGCAGTTCCCTGCCGCAGTACAGGCAGCAGGCCGGCGCGTTCACGTCGCGGTTCCCCTCTGGGCATGGTGACGAATCGGCTTGTGCAGGACGTACTTTCGTCACAAGGCCGGTGGATGTGGGTGGTTTCTCCTTCGGGCGGGTGGGGCGACGGTTCGGACTGGTTCGGTCGCGAACCCACGCCCCACCCGGCCTCGGGTTCACCGGCGCGATTTGCAGATCTGCCAGGCGACGGCCACGTAGCCGGTCGTGGTGACGGCGAGGGCGGCCCGACCGAAGGTGCTGGACGGCCCCCACTGCGCCGCCAGTTGGGCGGTGAGCAAGCCGGACAGGACGTTGCCGGTCGGGGTTTCCCACCCGGAGTCCTGGTCAGGGCCGGTAACCTCATCCGTGCGGCGGTGGCGCTTCGAGCGGCCTACGCCGTTGCGCTCAGGGAAGTTGATCACGTGTGCCCTCCTTGGGCTGCAGTAGTTCGCAGGGCTCCGATTCCTCGTGCTGGCCGGCCGGGGTCGGGGCCCTGCGGTGCTTGACGACCGAATTGGCTGCAAGGGCCATCGGTTCCGATTAATCTGCCACACCTCGGCGGACCCGAAATATTTTCGTCTCGCACGGGGACCGGAGTCCGACCGGCCCGCGAGCAGGAAATTCGAACTCCCCTGACCCGCCTCCCGGCTGACGGTCGTCCGGAGCCGGTGCGTCAGTCCTGGTCAGAGACCTCGGTGTTGGGATCGGGGGGCTCGCGCCCCCTTGTGCGCCCTCCGCGCTACCGCGTGCCGTCCGGCTGTTTCACGCCGACCGAGCGAGCTGAGGATTCCGTTTCGCGCCGTCGCACATGCGACGGCGCGGCCCCCTCCCCCCGGTGCTTCGTCGGCACGCGATTGAACCGCCGGCGGGAGGGAAATACTCGGGTTGTCACATATGCGATCGCATATGCAATCCGTATCGGAATCTTCTGATCCGATTGTGTGGGAGGTGGGGCACCATGGCGAGCAGCGACGGCGACGTCCGGCCCTGGCGGAAGAGCAGCTACAGTCAGAACAACGGCGCCTGCGTGGAGCTCTGCGACGAGGGCGCGGTGGTCGCGTTCCGGGACTCGAAGGACCCGCAGGGAGGCGAGCTCACGTTCAGTCGGGAGCAGGCCGCGCGGTTCATCCGCGGCGTCGCCTCGGGCGTGTTCGGCCAGCCCTGAGGATTTTGCAGACAACTCCGCTTATCTGGAAGTCACTTCTCCGGACTTGCGGCACGATGGCCCCTACTATCGACCTGTCGATCGAAGGGCAATCGTCATGGCCGCAGAGCCGGCTGGCTCGCCACGCCGCCTCCACTCGCTGCGTGAGACGGAGAGGACTCCGCCCCGGGCCGAGCGGATGGCCATCGGATGGGAGCTGTACAAACTCAGGGAGGCGGCCGGAGTGAGCACCGCCGGCGCCGCCTGGGCCGTCGGCGGCGACCGGTCCAAGATCAGTCGGCTGGAATGCGGACGGATGGGCATCAAGGAGGAGGACCTCGGTCGCCTGCTCGACCTCTACGGCGTGGACCCGGCCACCCGCGCCCGACTGCTGGAAGAGGCCGAACAGGCGAACCAGGAGCCCTGGTGGCGCCGTCCGTACGCGGACGTGATGGGTGCGCATCTGCGTACCCATCACAGCCTGGAGGACGCCAGCGACCGGATCGAGGTGGTGGAGTTCTTCGCCCTGCCCGGGCTGCTGCAGACCGCGGCCTACGCCCGGGCCCTGGTCGCGCAGTACTACAACGAGGCGCCCGCCGCCGACGTGGAACGGCGGGTCGAGCTGCGGCTCGCCCGCCAGCGCCGGTTCCAGCAGGCCCGGTCGACCAAGAAGTTCTGGGCGGTCCTGGACGAGGGGGCCATCCTGCGGTGGCGGGGGCGTCCCAGCATCATGCGGCCGCAGTTGCAGCACCTGGTCGAGCTGGCCGACGATCCCCGCTACGCGCTGCTGCTGATGCCGTTGAACGAGAGCCGCGTGCCCTACCTCGGGCCGGTGACCATCTTCCGGTTCGACGACCAGCGGCTCGCCGAGGTCGCCTACACGGAGAGCCCGAGCGGCGCCGAGTTCCAGACCGATCCCAGCAGCGTGGAGATACACAGCAAGCGGTTCGTGCAGATCGCCAGGGCGTCCTACAACCGCGAGGCCACCAGGCGGCACCTGGAGGCACTGGTCCGCAACCTCTGACCGCCGGGCGGTGCCCGGGTCGGCCGACGGCCGGGCCCGGGCACCGCGCCGCCGCTACGGCTTGCGGGCCACGCCGACGTAGAGCGACACCTGCGCGTTGTCCAGCGCCGACCCGTCGTCGCCCTCCTCCGGACGCCACTGGTGGCCCACCACGACCCCGGGCCGCACCAGCTCCAGGCCGTCGAACAGCCGCGTCACCTCGTCGTGGCCGCGCACCCGGAGGTACGTGCCCTGGCCCCGGTAGATCTGCTCGATCCCCTGCCACGCCTCCGGGGCGAAGTCGGGGGTGCAGTGCGACAGCGCGAGGTAGGAGCCGCTGGGCAGGGCCTCCACCAGCGTCTCGACCACCGAGCGCGGCTCGATCCGGTCGCCCACGAAGTGCAGCAGCGCGTTCAGGCTCAGCGCGACCGGCTTCCCGTCCGCCAGCAGCGCCCGCACCGCGGGTGCCTCCAGCAGTGCCTTGGGGTCGTTGACGTCCGCCTCGACATAGGCGGTACTGCCCTGGGCGGCGCTGTCCAGCAGCGCGTCGGCGAAGACCAGCACCAGCGGGTCGTTGTCGACGTACACGACCCTCGCCTCGGGGTGCAGCCGCTGGGCGACCTCGTGCAGGTTCGGGGGTGTCGGGATGCCGGTGCCGATGTCGAGGAACCTGGTGATGCCCTGGTCGGCGAGGAACCGCGTGGCCCGGTGCATGAACGAGCGGTTCACCCGGGCGACCACGCCGATCGCCGGGAACTGCTCGATCACCCGCTCCGCGGCGGCCCGGTCGGCGGCGTAGTTGGTCCGCCCGCCCAGGTAGTAGTCGTACATGCGGGCACTGTGCGGCCGGTCCTGCCCCAGGTCCACAGGCCCTCTCTCCGTCTCCGACATGTACGTCCCTCCTTGACACCGTCTACCGTCCTCGGCCCCGGACAACCGGTCGTCGGCCGTCATGCCAGCGGCACATGCCACGTGACGCCCCTGGCGTCCGTACCCAGCCCTGGTCCCCTTTGACCGCGCTCGCACATGTGACTTCGAGGTGGTAGATGCCCACGGCATATGCCGCACGAATCAGATCAACTACTGTTACCAGCATTGCAGTTGGGACGCGCGGAGGGAAGGGCCCACAAGATCCAATGTTGCCGGGCCAGGGCCAGGGGCCCGGACCCGGACCCCGGCCGCCGCCGGCCGCCCGGGTCACCCGGTCGCCGCGCCCGGGTCGCCGCCGGGGGCGGGAGCGGGCATTCTCGTCCCAGGTGGCGCCCCGGCTCGGGAGCGCCGTACCCGCGGCCGGTGCGGTGCAGGCGGCCGACTCGGAGAGGACGGTCCGCCGATGTCCGACAGCGCATCGCGCCGCCCGGCGCGCGAGTCAGCGAAGTTCAGCCTGTCGCCGCGCCGGATCATCATGGCGGTGGTGGCCGTCCTGGCGGTCATCTTCATCGCGCAGAACCGCTCCCGGGTGCACATCCACTTCTTCACCGCCGAGTTCAGCTGCCCGATGTGGCTGCTGCTGGTGATCATGACGGTGGTCGGCCTGGGCCTGGGACTGGGCGTCAGCCGTCGGCGCAGGACCCGGAAGCGCGCGGCCTGATCGCGGCGGCGGCGACGGCGCCGGGGAGCGGGTGGCCGCCGGTCAGGCGGTGGCGGCCGCGGTGGAGACGGTGACGCCCCGCTCCCAGCACGCGTCGGTGACCAGTTGCCGCACCGAGCCCGCGGCGTGCAGCACCACGCGCAGCCGCGGTGCGGCGGCCATGGCCCGCTCGTCCAGCGGCGGGCAGCCCCAGCCGGTGACCAGCACCTCGACCCCGGCGAGCGCGGCGCGCCGCGGTCCGGAGTCGGAGGTCGGGCGGAACGGGACGGGCGGGATCGGGGCGGGGAAGTGGCCGTGCGGCCCCCGGACATTAAATCCATCGACTGGGGTTAGTCAATGGACGCGGCAGTCACCACGCGGCGGCCGTCCGGAAGCTGGGGACGAGGACCGGACGACCGGCGGATCGGGCTGGCGCGGTACCCCTCGGGCGCCGGTCCGGGGGTCCGCGCAGGTCCCGTGCCGCCCTGGCGCGGGTGCGCGCGGGCCGGTTCCGCGGAGTTCATCCAACGTATTGACAAACTATGGCGCCGATTCGTAGGTTCACCGGGGCAAGCGACTGACACCCCACTCCGTGCGTTGCCACGCACGGTGCCGATGGGAGCGTGCGACCACCTTGACTACTCACACCACCCGGCGGGCGCTGGTCGTCCGCGGCGGCTGGGACGGACACCAGCCCGTGGCGATCAGCGACGGCTTCGTCCCCTTCCTCAAGGACCAGGGCTTCGCCGTGGAGACCGCCGAGGACCTCGCCGTCTACGACGACGCCGAGCGCCTGGCCGCCACCGACCTGATCGTGCAGTGCTGGACCATGGGCACGATCACCCGCCGCCAGGGCGACAACCTCGCCGCCGCGGTCCGCGCCGGGAGCGGGTTCGCCGGCTGGCACGGCGGCATCGTCGACTCCTTCCTCGACCACGGCTACCACCTGCTCACCGGCGGCCGGTTCGTGATGCACCCGCCCGAGTTCCGCGACTACACCGTGCGCCTGCTGCCGGAGCGGGCGGAGCACCCCGTCATCGCCGGGCTCCAGGACTTCGAGGTGCACACCGAGCAGTACTGGCTGCTCACCGACCCGCACATCGAGGTGCTGGCCACCACCACCTTCCCGCCCGACGACCTGCGCGACCGGCCCTCGGTGATGCCCGTGGTCTGGACCCGGACCTGGGGCGCCGGGCGCGTCTTCATCTCGGCCATCGGGCACAAGCCCGACGACTTCGACGTGCCGGAGGTCCGCACGTTGACTGAAAGGGGACTGCTGTGGGCGAGCCGCTGAAGATCGGCATCGTGGGCGCGGGCAGGATCAGCGGCGCCTACCTGAGCACGCTGAACGGCCTGACGCCGGTGCGGCTCACCGCCGTCACCGACCTCGACCGGGACCGCGCCGTGAGCCTGGCCGCGGCGGGGGCGGCCGGGGGAGCGGGCAACGGGAAGGAGGTCGCGGTCGCCGGATCCGTCGCCGAACTCGTCGCCCGGGACGACGTGGACGCCGTGCTCAACCTGACCATCCCCGCCGCGCACGCCGAGGTCGCCCTCGCCGCGCTCGGCGCGGGAAAGCACGTCTACGGCGAGAAGCCGCTCGCGGTCGACCGGAAGGAGGCCGAGGCCGTCCTCGCCGCGGCCCGGGCGGCGGGACTGCGGGTGGGCTGCGCCCCCGACACCGTGCTCGGCACCGGCACCCAGACCGCGCGCAGGGCCGTCGACGAAGGACTGATCGGCCGCCCGGTCTCCGCCACCGCCTTCATGACCGGTGCCGGGCACGAGACGTGGCACCCGGACCCGGAGTTCTACTACCGGCCCGGCGGCGGCCCGCTGCTCGACATGGGCCCGTACTACCTCTCCGCGCTGGTCCACCTGCTCGGCCCGGTGGTCACGGTGACCGGCGCCTCGTCGCGGCCGCGCGCCGAGCGCACGATCGGCAGCGGCCCGCGCGCCGGGCACAGCTTCCCGGTGGAGGTGGACACGCACATCACCGGGATCCTGGAGCACGTCGGGGGAGCGCTGAGCACCCTGGTCATGAGCTTCGACGTGAAGGCCGCGCGGCTGCCGCGGATCGAGGTGCACGGGACCGCGGCCTCGCTGTCCGTGCCCGACCCCAACGGCTTCGACGGGCCGGTCGAGATCAACCGCGGCACCGACTGGGAGGAGCTGCCGGTGAGTGCCGGGTACCGGGACGCCGGTCGCGGCATCGGCCTGGCCGACCTGGCCGAGGCGTTGGCGCAGGGACGGCCGCACCGCGCGTCCGCCGAACTCGCCGCCCACGTCCTGGACGTCATGCTCACCCTGACCGAGGCGGCGGACCGGGGCCGTGCGCTCGCGGTCGCCAGCACCTGCGAGCGGCCCGCCCCGGTGAACTGACCCTGCTGCCCGGCGACCTCCCCCGCACCGCACCCGTCGCAGTAACAGGAGACCACCCTATGCACGACGACCGAGAACTGGTCGAAGCACGACTGGAGCGCGTCCTGCGGGAGCGCATCCGCCCGGCCGTCCACCCGCTGACGGCGCCGCTGGACGTCGAGATCTGGTCCACCCCGGGCGAACCCGTTCCGGTGGCCGAGGGGCTGGCCGCGACGACCCGCCCCATCGCCCCGGGCACCGCCTGGGGTACGCCCTGGGGGACCAGCTGGTTCAAGGTCACCGGAACGGTCCCCGCCGAGTGGGCCGGTGCCACCGTCGAGGCCGTGCTCGATCTCGGTTTCACCCCGCGCACCCCGGGCTTCCAGTGCGAGGGCCTCGTCTACCGCCCCGACGGCTCGCCGGTCAAGGGCCTCCATCCGCGCAACTCCTATGTGCGGTTGGGCGGTCCGGTGGCCGGTGGGGAGCGGGTGCACTGGCGGATCGAGGCGGCCTCCAACCCGGACCTCGACGAGAGCGGTGTCCCCTTCAGTCCCACGCTGATGGGCGACCGGGACACCGCGGGCGACGCGCCCCAGTACGTGCTCGGCGAGATGCGGCTGGCCGTCTTCGACGAGACGGTCTGGGAGCTCACCATCGACCTGGAGGTGCTCGGCGAGCTGATGGCCGAGCTCCCGGTGGACGGCGCGCGCCGCTGGGAGATCCTGCGCGCGGTCGGCCGGGCGCTGGACGCGGTCGACCTGCGGGACGTCAACGGCACCGCCGCCGCGGCCCGGGACGAACTGGCCGGTGTGCTGGCCGCCCCCGCCGTTCCCGCCGCGCACCGGATCAGCGCGGTCGGCCACGCCCACATCGACTCCGCCTGGCTGTGGCCGCTGCGCGAGACGGTGCGCAAGGTCGCCCGGACGGCGTCCAACATGACCGCGCTGCTGGAGGCGGAGCCCGAGTTCGTCTTCGCCATGTCCCAGGCGCAGCAGTTCGCCTGGATCAAGGACCACCGGCCGGAGGTCTGGGCCCGGGTGAAGCAGGCCGTGGCGGACGGCCGGTTCGTCCCGGTCGGCGGTATGTGGGTGGAGTCCGACACCAACATGCCCGGCTCCGAGGCGATGGCCCGTCAGTTCGTGCACGGGAAGCGCTTCTTCATCGAGGAGTTCGGCGTCGAGAGCGAGGAGGCGTGGCTGCCGGACACCTTCGGCTTCGCCGCCGGGCTGCCGCAGATCATCAGGGCGGCCGGGGCCCGCCGCCTGCTGACGCAGAAGATCTCCTGGAGCCGGACCAACCGCTTCCCGCACCACACCTTCCTCTGGGAGGGCATCGACGGCTCCCGGATCTTCACCCACTTCCCGCCGGTCGACTCGTACAACTGCGAGATGGCGGGGCGTCAGATCGCGCACGCGGCAAGGAACTTCAAGGAGAAGGGGGTCGCCACCCACTCGCTGGCGCCGACCGGCTACGGCGACGGCGGGGGCGGTACCACCCGCGAGATGGTCGCCAAGGCCGCCCGGCTGCGCGACCTGGAGGGCTCCGCCACGGTGCGCTGGGAGGCCCCGGCGGCCTTCTTCGACAAGGCCGAGGCCGAGTACGCCGATCCGCCGGTCTGGGTCGGCGAGCTCTACCTGGAGCTGCACCGCGCCACGCTGACCAGCCAGGCCCGGACCAAGCGCGGCAACCGGCGCAGCGAGTCGCTGCTGCGGGAGGCCGAGCTGTGGGCGGCGACGGCGTCGGTCCGGGTCGGATTCCCGTACCCGTACCCCGAGTTGGACCGGATCTGGAAGACCGTGCTGCTGCACCAGTTCCACGACATCCTGCCCGGATCCTCCATCGCCTGGGTGCACCGCGAGGCGCGTGAGACCTACGCCCGGGTGGGCGAGGAGCTGGAGGCCATCATCGCGGGCGCCCAACAGGCCCTGGCCGGAGCGGGATCGGTCGAGCTGCGGTTCAACGGCGCGCCGCACACCCGCGGCGGGGTGCCCGCGGGCGGCGCCGCGGCCGGGGCCGCCGACGGCGCGGTGACCCCGGTGCCGCGCCAGGGCGGCGGCCTGGTCCTGGACAACGGACTGCTGCGGGTCGAGATCGACGAACGCGGGCTGGTGGTGTCGGTCTACGACCTCACCGCCGGACGCGAGGCGGTCGCCCCGGGCCACGCGGCCAACCTGCTGCAACTGCACCCCGACTTCCCCAACCAGTGGGACGCCTGGGACGTCGACGCCTTCTACCGGAACACCGGCAGCGACCTGGTCGAGGTGGAGTCCCTGGGCACCGAGGGCACCTCGGTCCGGATCGAGCGGGTCTTCGGCGAGTCGCGGGTCGTCCAACTGCTGTCGGTGCCGCACGGCGTGAAGCGGCTCGACATCGAGACCGAGGTGGACTGGCACGAGCGGGAGCGGTTTCTGAAGCTGGCCTTCCCGCTGGACGTGAAGGCGGACCGGTACGCCTCGGAGACCCAGTTCGGTCACGTGTACCGGCCCACCCATCAGAACACCAGCTGGGAGTGGGCGAAGTTCGAGGCCTGCAACCACCGCTTCGTCCACGTCGACGAGCCCGGCTGGGGCGTCGCGGTCGTCAACGACGCGACCTACGGCCACGACGTCACCCGCTCGATCCGCGCCGCCGACGGGGGCGCGACCACGACCGTGCGGGCGTCACTGCTGCGCGCGCCGCGCTTCCCCGACCCGGAGACCGACCAGGGCACGCACCGGTTCCGGCACGCGCTGGTGCCGGGCGCGACCATCGCCGACGCGGTCCGCGAGGGCTACCGGGCCAACCTCCCCGAGCACCGGCGCACCGGGGCGGTCACCGCGGTGGCGCCACTGGTGACCGTGGACCGGGACGCCGTGGTGGTGAGCGCGGTGAAGCTGGCCGACGACCGCAGCGGCGACCTGGTGGTGCGCCTCTACGAGGCCGACGGCGGGCGCGCGCACGCCACGCTGTCGGTAACCGACGGCTTCGCCGTCGACCGCGCCGTCCGGACCGACCTGCTGGAGCGCCCGCTCGTGGACGCCGGGGCACTCCCGGCCGCGGACGGCGCCGTCGCCCTCGACCTGCGCCCCTTCCAACTGGTGACGCTGCGGATACCGCGCGGCTGACGCCCGTCACCGGCCACGCGTGGAGCGCCGTCCGGCACACCCTGTCGCATGGCGCTCCGCCCGCCGCTCCAGCGCGTGGACGCATCCGCACCGACCTGGGAGATCCGCCACTCATGAACCGCACCCCCGCCGAGGACCGCGCCCACTGGGAGCGGACAGCGGACCGGCTGCTGCTGGCCGTGCGGCCGTACGCGACCGCCGGGCACGCGCTGATCGGGCTGCCCGGAGTACCGAGCCGCAACGGCCAACACAGCGACGGCCTCGAAGGCTTCGCCCGCACCTTCCTGCTGGCCGGGTTCCGGCTGGCGGGCGCGGGCGGGGCCGACCCGCACGGCCTGGCCGAATGGTACGCGGCCGGGCTGGCCACCGGTACCGACCCGAAGCACCCCGAACGCTGGCCCACCTTCGCCGAGGCGAACCAGGCGAAGGTCGAGGCCGCCTCCGTCGCGCTCGCCCTGCACGAGACCCGGCCCTGGATCTGGGACCGGCTCGACGACCGGGTCAGGCGGCAGGTCCTGGACTGGCTCGCGCCGATGGTCGGCAACCTGATGCCGGGCAACAACTGGGTCTGGTTCCAGGGCGTCACCGAGGCGTTCGCCCGCACCGCCGGAGGGGAGTGGCTCCAGCAGGACCTGGACCGCGCCATCGCCCTCACCGACGGCTGGTACGCCGGGGAGGGCTGGTACTCCGACGGCCTCACCGGCGCGCTGCACCGCAACTTCGACCACTACAACGGCTGGGCGATGCACCTGTACCCGCTGTGGTTCTGCCGCGTCCTCGGCGACGCCGCGCCCGCCGGGCTGGTCGACCGCTACCGCGCCCGACTGCGCCGCTTCCGGGCGGACCAGCGGCTGCTGGTCGGCGGCAACGGCTCGCCGCTCGTCCAGGGACGCTCGCTCACCTACCGGCACGCCGCCCTGGCACCCCTGTGGACCGGCGCGCTGTTCGACGCCACGCCGCTGGCACCGGGGGAGACCCGGGCCATCGCCAACCGGACGCTCGACCACTTCACCGGGCACGGCGCCACCGACGCCCGCGGCCTGCTCACCCTGGGCTGGCACCGCCCCTACCGCGGCGTGCTCCAGGGCTACTCCGGGCCCGCGTCGCCCTACTGGGCCAGCAAGGGCTTCATCGGCCTGGCACTGCCCGCCGACCACCCGGTGTGGACCGAGGAGGCCACCGCGCTCCCGGTCGAACGGGGCGACTTCAGCCGCACCCTGGCCGCGCCCGGCTGGCTGGTCTCCGGCACCGCCGCCGACGGCGTGGTGCGGGTCGTCAACCACGGCGGCGACCACGCCGACCCGGGCCGCCTCCACGCCGACGACCCCTGCTACGCGCGCTTCGGCTACTCCACCCACACCGCGCCGGAGACCCCCGGGGACGCCAGCCCCGGGCCCGGCTCCTGCCCGGACGCCGAGCCGCTGGACAACGCCGTGGTCCTGCTCGACGCGCACGGCCGCGCCTCGCACCGGCGCCCCTCCACCCGGATCTCCATCGACGGCGCGACCGCCGTCTCCCGCTCCCGCGCGCACTGGCCCGACGACGCCAGCTGGGACGTCTTCGGCGGCCCCGACACCGGGTACCGGCTCGGCCCCTGGATCACCGTCGGCTCCGCGCTGCGCGGTTCCGTCGAGGTGCGGGCGGTACGGGTCGACCCCGCCGACGACGGCCCGGCCGCCGAAGACCCCGCCGCCGGACGAGACCCCGCCGCCGAGCGGCACCGGCTGCGGATCGGCGGCTGGGCCCTGGCGGCGGACCCGCCGTCGGCGCCCGCCGCCGCGACGGACGGCGCCACCGCCCGGGTGACCGACGCCGCCGGGCTGGTCTCCCAGGTCACCGGCGTGCACGGGCTGCCCCGCGCCCGCGTGCTGCCGGGCCAGGACAGCAACGCCCTGGGCGCGGCCTCGGCCACCCCGGTGGTGGAGACCGAGGGCCCGGTCGCCCACGGCAGCGTCCTGGTCGCCCTGGTCCACCTGGGCGGAGCCGCCCCGAGCGCCCCGCCGGAGGTCGCCACCCGGGCCGAGGGCAGCGACCTGCTGGTGGACATCGCCTGGCCGGACGGCGCGCGCGACACCGTCCTGCTGCCCGCCCCCGACGCCGGTCCCGCGCGGGACCCCGCGCGGGACCCCTGGAAGGACCGCCCCCGTGCACGATGACCGCCGGATCACCGAGACCCGGATCCGCAAGCTGCTGGACCGGGTGATCCGGCCCGCCCTCCACAGCGCGACGCTCCCGCTCACCCTGAGCAGCTGGGCGGTCGACGGCGAACCCGTTCCCGTCGCCGAGGCGCTGAAGGCCGACTACCAGCCGTTCGCCCTCGGCTCCAGCTGGGGCGGTCCCTGGTCGACGACCTGGCTGCGGGCCCGCGCGCAGGTGCCCCAGGGCTGGGCCGGGCGCCGGGTCGAGGCCGTCTTCGACCTCGGGTTCGACCTCGGCCGCGGGCCCGGCGGCCAGGCCGAGGGCCTGGTCCACGACGCCCACGGCTCCCCGATGCAGGGCCTGCACCCCTACCACCGCAGCGTGCTGCTCACCCGCTCCGCCACCGGCGGCGACCAGGTCGACCTGCTCGTGGAACTGGCCGCCAACCCCTGGATCGTGGGCAGCGCGGGCCGCAACACCCACTACGGCTCGCTGGAGACCGCGGGCACCGAGCAGCTCTACCGGCTCGGGCAGGCCGAGATCGCGGTACGCGAGGAGGAGGTCTGGCAGCTGATCCACGACATCGAGGTGCTCGACGAGCTGATGCACGAGCTGCCCGAGGGCTCCTCCCGGCGCCACGGGATCCTGCACGCGCTGCGCCGGGCGGCCGACGCCGTCGACGCCACCGACGTGGCGGACGACCGCAGCGGCGACGTGGTGGTGCGCCTGTACGAGTCGGGCGGTGGAACCGCCACGGCCCTGCTGACCACCGGGTTCCCGCTCGCCGCCGCCTGGGACTGCGACCTGCTGGAGCAGCCGTGGCCGCGGCCCGACCCGGACGCCCCCGAGCCGCGGCCGGCGCTGCTGCCGGAGCGGACGGACGGGCTCCGGCTGCGGCTGCGCCCCTTCCAGATCCTGACGCTGCGGCTGCGCCCCGGGGCCGCCGACGCCGGAGGGCGGGGGTGAGCCGGTACCGTCCGGCCGCCCGGGACGAGTCCGTCCCGGGCTCCGTCGCCGGGCGGTGGCATAGCATGCGAGCGACCGGACGACAGTCCCTGGATGCGGAGAGGCGCAGGTTGACGAGCATGAGGGCGGGTTCTGGTGCGCAGTCACCCATCAGACGCGGAACCAATCTGCCGCGGGTGGGGGACTTCAACGAGTCGGTGGTGCTGGACGCGATCCGTCGGCAGCGCTCCGGCCTGAGCCGGGTCGAGCTCGCCCAGGCCACCGGCCTGTCGCCGCAGACGGTCTCCAACATCACCCGGCGGCTGCTGGACCAGGGGGTGGTCCGCGAGTCCGGTCGGCAGAGCAGCGGCAGCGGCAAGCCGCGCACGCTGCTGGAGATCGTCCCGGCCTCGCTGTACGCGGTCGGCGTCCACCTGGACCCGGCCGTGATCACCTGCGTGGTGGTGGATCTGCTGGGCACGGTCGTCGCCCAGCAGAGCCACACCACGCCCAGCGGCGGGGACACCGACAAGATCGCCGCGGACATGGCGGCCACGGTGTCCGCGCTGGTGGCGGACTCGGTCACGGACCGGGACCGGGTCCTGGGCCTGGGCATCGCGGCGCCCGGGCCGATCGACGCGGTCGGCGGCTGGGTGGTGGACCCGCCCGAACTGCCCGGCTGGGGCCGGTACCCGCTGCGCGACCGGCTGAGCGAGGCCACCGGCCTGCCCGCGGTGCTGGACAAGGACGTGACGGCGGCGGTGGTCGCGGAGCGCTGGACGGGCACCGCGACGGCCAGCCGGAACCTGCTCTTCTTCTACTTCGGCACGGGCACGGGCATGGGACTGGTCGTGGACGACACCGTGCTGCGGGGGGTCTCCGGCAACGCCGGGGAGGTCGGCGGTCTCGGCGCGGGCTGCTCCACCCGGATCCTGGTCGAGGAGGCGGTGGCCCTGGGCGTGCTGGGGGCCGAGTACACGGTGGCGAACCCGGCGGACGCGCACCGGGGGCTGGAGCGGCTCGCGGAGCTGTCGGCCGCCGGGGACGGCGCCGCCGACGGCATCCTGGAGCGGCTGGCGATCCGCATCGGGCGCGGCGTCTGCGCGGCGGCCACGCTGCTGGACGTCGACACGGTGGTCTTCGGCGGTCCCGCCTGGCAGGTACTGGCGCACCGGTTGCTGGAGACCGTGGAGCCGATGGTGGCCAGCAGCCCGTTCGTCAGGGCGACGCATCCGACGGCGGTCGTCTCGACCACCCTCGGCGCGAACGTCGCCGCTGTGGGCGCGGCGTCGCTGGTGCTCGACGGCGCGCTGTCGGCGCAGCCCGGGACGCTGCTGCTGAAGTGACGCGGCCGGGCCCCCGCGCCCGCCGCTCAGGGGGTCGCCGCTCAGGGGGTCGCCGCTCAGGGCGAGCCGGGCCGCCGCAGGCGGGGGGTGAAGGAGGCATGGAAGAGGGTGGAGGCGGCGCCGACGGCGGCGGCCTCGTGGGTGCTGACGGAGCGTTCGACATGGACCCGGCGCAGTCGGCGGGCGGTGGGGAAGTCGTTGACGGCGCGCTCGATCTCGGTGAGGTAGACCTCGGCGGCGGGTCCGGTGCAGAAGGGGCCGCCGACCACCACCAGCCCCACGTCGAGCATGTCGATCACCGCGAGGGTGCCCCGACCGATCGCCCGGGCAGCCTGACGCACCGTCAACTGCCCGCGTCGGGCCGCGCTCTCGGGCATCATGACGTGGACGGCCGGGTTGCACTCGGGCAGCCGCTCCGGGCGTCCGGACGGCTCCACCCGGCCCAGCGCGACCGCGCACAGCTGGCCGAACTCGCCCGCGTTGGCGCTGAGTCCGCGGTAGATGTCACCGTTGAGGATCAGCCCCGCGCCGACCCCGGTGCCGAGGTAGAGGTAGACGAAGTCGCGCGAGCGCCGGTCGCGGCCGATCCAGCGCTCGCCGACGGCGGCGGCGGTCGAGTCCTTCTCGACCAGGATCGGGCAGGAGAAGCGGCGTTCCAGCAGGGTGCGCAGCGGCACGTCGCGCAGCACGCCCATCAGCGGCGGGTCGAGGACGGTCCCCGACACGGTGTCGACCGGGCCCGGCACGGCGACGCCCAGGCCCAGGAACCCGCTCTCGCGCACCCGCCGCCCGGCTCCCGCCAGGACCGACTCGCCGAGCGCGGCGATCTGGGCGACCACCGCTCCGGGGCGCGGCTCGGGGGTGATCTTCTCGACCCGCCGGGCGACGATCCGTCCGGACAGGTCGACCACCACCGCGGTCAGCACCTCGGGGTCGATGTGGATGCCCATGGCGTGCGCGGCGTCGTCGCGCAGCCGGACCAGGCCGCGCGGTTTGCCCTCGGCCGACTGGCGTTTGCGGTCCTCCACCAGCAGTCCGCGCTCCAGCAGCGAGCGCGCGATCCGGGAGACCGACTGCTGGGTGAGCCGGGTGCGGGTGGCGATGTCGCCGCGGGTGATCGCCCCGGCCAGCCGTACCGTCTCGATGACCACGCATTCGTTGAAGGAGCCCAGGTCGATCTGGTTGGCTCCGCCGCCGCTCGCGGTCCCGGCGGCGGGCAGCGGCCCGGCGATGCCCGGCGGGCGCTCGCCCGGGGCGGCGGGCAGCGGCTCGCGGATCCAGCGCAGCGGGCCGGGGCCGTGCAGCGCCGCCGCGAGGTCGAGCAGCACCCTGGCCGAGGAGGACGGGTGCTGGGCGGCGTCCAGGGCGAGCGCGGCGCGCAGGAAGGACACCGTGCCGGTGTGCTCGGGCGGCTGGTGCGGGGTCACCTTGGCCCGTGCGCACTGCTCGGCGACGCCGGGTCCGGCGGGTCCGCGCAGGACCACCAGGTGCAGCGAGGCCCTGGGGTGGGCCCGGCGGGCGGTGGCGAGGAAGGCGGCGACCACGCCCGGGCCCGCGGGCTGCCCCGCGGGGGTGGCCAGGGCCTGGGTGAACGCGGTGGTGACCGCGGCGAGCGCGTCGGCGGGCGGCTGGATCTCGGTGGGCGCGGGTTCGGCCCGGGAGCCGCCGCGCTGGGCGAGCAGCACGAGCGTGTGGCCGGGTTCGTGCAGCAGCCCCACCACCCAGATCCCGCCGTCGCCCAGCGCCGGGTTCAACGGCGGTACCGGGCAGGAGAGTTCGTCGCGGCCGAGGTTCCAGTGGCGGCGCGCCGCGGCGACCGCGGTGTGCGAGCAGCCGAGCCGTCGGCCGAGGCTGCGCGAGGAGCGCTGGTCGCGCGGGGCCAGCAGGCTCTCGGCGATCACCTCGCCCTCGTCGACCTCCACCGGACGGCCGCTCTGCGCGCGGCCGTCGAGCCCGGCCGCGCCCTCGGCGGCGTACCGCTGCCGCCAGGTGGCCACGGTCTGCCGGGAGGCCCCGAGGCGGCGGGCGATCTCCGCGTTGTTCCGCCCGAGCGCGGCCTCCAGCACGATCGCCGCGCGCAGCGCGCGGGGCTGGGGTCCGGCCGCCCACCGGCGGAGGACGTCGAGTTCGTCCTCCACCGGCGGGTGGGTGGCAGTGTGCTCAGACACCGGCGGACATCCCTCCTGCCGGCCGGGTCCGGCGGATCTCATGGTAGGGGCGGGCGGCGCCGTCGCCGTTCACTGGGCGCCGGTGGACAGTTGGACACTGTGGAGGTACAGCGGCCGGCCGGGGTCGGTCACCGCGAGGCGCAGGTCGGACTGGATGTTCTGGGCCTCGTCGAACCGCGCGCCGGTGAGGGTC
The DNA here is from genome assembly GCF_014084105.1 of Streptacidiphilus sp. P02-A3a. Lineage (GTDB taxonomy): Bacteria > Actinomycetota > Actinomycetes > Streptomycetales > Streptomycetaceae > Streptacidiphilus. The sequence continues at coordinate 3,306,315 of NZ_CP048289.1, forward strand.
AGCGTCGCGGTCTGCCAGCTGCCGCTACCGCTGCCGGTGACCGTGGGCCCGTTCCGGTAGGGGTTGGCCGGGGTGTCGTACTGGGCGGTGAAGCCCTGTCCGGCCTGCGACCAGTAGGTCACCGTGAGGGTGACCGTGGCCGCGCGGGCGACCGCGCTGCCCGGGTCGAGTTGCAGGTAGGCGTTGGCGGGGCCGACCCCGGACTGGGCGCTGGTCCAGGTCTGGTACGCGCTCCGGCCACCGACGGCGGTGACGGTCAGGTTGCCGTCCGACCCCGCGCCGCCCGCGCTGGTGGAGCAGGAGGCGGGAACCGGGGTTCCGGCCGGGGCGGGGCCCGGGACCAGCTTCCACTCGGCCGCCGTGGCCGTGTCCAGCGACAGCGGTACGCAGGCGCCGCCGCCCCGCTCGGGGACCTGCGGCAGGGCCTGTCCGGTGGCCGCGTCCTGCTGCTCGCTGAGGTTCCACCAGGGCGGGGCGACGCCGGTGCCGCCGGTGCTGGTGGTCTCCGTGTCGGTGATCCAGGCCGCGGGGCTGCCACTCCAGCCGGCCTGCCAGAAGATCGGCACGATCCGGATACCGGCGGCGGTCGCGTTGGCGAGCTCGGTGTCCAACTCGGTGAAGCTGAAGGTGCCCTGGCTCGGCTCGATGGTGGTCCACGGCATGTTGATCTCGACGCTGTCCATGCCCTTGGCCGCGATGGCCTGGAACTGCGCGACGGACCAGGGGGTGCCGTTGTCGTCGAACTGGAGCTGGGTGGCCCACAGCTTCGGTGCACCGGTGGTGGCGGTCGCGGTCGCGTGGGTGCTCGTCGCGGCACTGGCCGGGGGGACCAGGCAATCGCTCGCGGCCACCACCGCCGCGGCGGCCAGCAACGGGATCGTTCTGCGTCCCGAGGGTTTCGATGTGTGCGGCATCGGCAGAGCCCTTCCGAATGGGGGGCGATTGGGTGGGTGTCGACGGACGATGCTTCTCCAGGGCGCCCCGTCGGCGGCAATGGATATAGAAAACCAAGAGTGTTACGAAGGCAATAGCCCAGCCGCAGATCCTGTGGCCGACTCACATGTAACCCAACTGACCTGCAAAGATGCCACCGCCAATGTTTCGATTGTGTGGCATCCGGCGCTCTTCCGTAAGAAAAGTCTCTAGGCGCTCTGTCAGAATTTCCCATGCGGACGGGCTTGACGCGGCAAGCGATCGGCCACATGCTTCGGAGCAATCTCCGGGGCCCCGTCGGCCACCCACACGTCCCCCAACTCCCTTGCGGAGGAAGCAGACATGGCCGACAGAACCCGCATCACCCGTCTTTCCCGTGTGCTGGCCGCGACCGCGGCCAGTGCGCTGACCGCCACCGGGCTCACCGCCTGCGGTGGCAGTGGCAGCTCGTCCAACACGCTGGTGGTGGCCGAGTGGACGAACGCCTCCGCCGTGCAGGAGACCCAGGCCATCGACGCCGCGTTCGAGAAGGCCCACCCCGGCGTCACGGTCAAGCTGGAGACCGCGCCGACCACCGCGGGCGCCTGGCCCGCCCTGCAGAGCTCGCTGCTGGCCGCCAAGAACGTGGACGTGCTGGCGCAGTTCGCGCAGAGCCCGGAGAAGTACCCGCCGGCCTCGACCGGGATCCAGCCGAGCGGCACCGCCGCGCTGGTCGCCAACGGGCAGTTCCTGGACCTCGGTTCGCAGCCCTTCATGAAGCGCTTCGACCCCTCCACCCAGCAGTTCACGATGGGGTACAAGGGCGGCGTCTACGGCGTGACCACGGCCGAGTACGTCAACAACACCGGCCTGTTCTACAAGAAGGACCTGCTGGCCAAGTACGGCCTGTCGGTGCCCACCACCTTCGACCAGTTCGTCGGCGACCTCAAGGTGCTCAAGTCCAAGGGTGTGAGCCCGGTCTTCGTGGCCGGCAAGGACGGCTACCAGTCGATCATCTGGTTCGGCATCTACAACCAGCTGCTGATGCGGGCCCAGCCCGCCTCGGCGGCCAACTCCCTGTGGATACAACGCGACCAGCAGTTCTGGCAGGGGCGGCAGAACTGGAACAGCCAGGTGTACGAGGAGGCCGCGCAGCGCTACGAGCAGATCATGTCGTACATCGAGCCCGACGCGGGCGGTGTCCCGGCGCAGACCGCGCCCGGGGTGTGGGCGGCCAACGCCGACAACTACCCGTTCCTGGTGGACGGTTCCTACGACGGCAACACCATCGCCACGGCCAACCCCGCGCTCGACTTCGGCTTCTTCGCGGTCCCCGGCACCGACAACGCCTCCTGGAACCGCGCCGACCTGGCACCCGACCTGACCTGGACGGTGCCGAAGTGGGCCAAGCACCAGACCCTGGCCCTGGAGTACCTGGACTTCTTCACCCAGCAGAGCAACTACGCGGCCTGGGTCAAGGCCACCGGGTCCGTCTCCACCGAGCCCGCCGTGCCCACCCCCACGCTGGGCTGGACGGACTGGCTGACCACGCACGCCTCCCAGGGCTTCATCGGTACCACCCTGCCCTGGCTGCCGCCGTCCACCGGCACCGGCAACCCGGCCGGCGGACCGACGCTCACCAACACCAGGCCCTTCGGCGACCAGTCACTGACCTCGGCGCTCGACCAGTCGGCGCAGGCCTACACCGCCGCCGTCAAGCCCTAGGAGTAGCCGTGTCCACCTGCCCCTTCGGCACCCGGCGGACCAGCCGCTGGATCCCCTGGCTCTCGATCGCGGTGCCCAGCATCGGCTGGCTGACCTTCGGGCTCTACCCCTCGCTGGCCACCGTCTACTACTCGTTCACCAACTACTCCGGGCTGCCCGGCACTCCGGAGACCTTCTGCGGTCTGTGCAACTACCGCAACATGTTCACCAGCAACTACTCGCAGCTCTCGCAGGCCGTCGTGACCACGTTGGAGTACGTGGGCGGGGTGACCGTGCTGCAGATCGTGATCGGGCTGGGACTGGCGCTGGTGCTCCAGCGGCGGCGCTTCGGCTTCGGCTTCTACCGGGCGCTGATCTTCATGCCGCAGATCTTCTCGGTGACCATCGTCGGCGTGCTCTTCTCGCTGCTGCTCGACCCGACCAGCGGCCCGGCCGAGACCGTCTACCACTCGGTGATCGGCGGCTACAGCTCCTTCCTCGGCGACTCCGACCTGGCGATCTGGCTGATCGTCCTGGTCAACGTCTGGATGTTCTCCGGCTACACCATGCTGGTCTACATCGCCGGACTGCGGCGCATCCCACCGGAGTTGTACGAGGCGGCCGCGCTGGACGGAGCCGGCGCGATCCGGCGCTTCTGGAGGATCACCTGGCCCATGCTGGCCCCGGCCACCACCGTCAACGTCTTCCTGACGGTGATGGGCAGCCTCGGCGAGTACGCCTTGATCCTGGTGCTCACCCAGGGCCAGTACCACACCCAGACGCTGGGGATGTTCATGTTCAACACGGCCTTCGGGGCCAACCCCGACCTCGGCCTCGGCTCGATGCTGGCCATGGTCCAGTTCGTGCTCACCGCGGTCATCGGCAGCCTGCTGCTGTGGGTGCTGCGCCGACGGGAGGTGTCGTTGTGAGTACCCGGACCGCGGGACCGCGGCGGGTGACCCCGGAGCTGATCGAGGCCGAGCGCGTCGCCCGGCGGCGGCGCGGACTGCTGCGCGGGCTGCGGCTGAGCGGCACGCAGCTGTTCTGCTTCGTGGTCGCGGCCGGATTCTTCGCGCTGCCACTGGTGTACCTGCTGCTGCAGGCGTTCAAGACCTACCCGGGCTTCCTGAAGGACCCGACCGGCCTGCCGCATCCGTGGACGCTGAGCAACTTCAGCGCGGCCTGGAACCAGGGCGGCTTCGGCGTCGAGATGATCAACTCGCTGATCTACGCCGTGGTCCCGGACGTCATCACGCTGATCCTCGGCGTGTTCCTGGCCTTCCCGATCTCCCGGGGCTGGTTCAAGCACTCCAACGTGCTGTACTCCTTCTTCGTCTTCTCCGGGTTCCTGCCCGCCGGTCTGATCCCGCTGTTCGTGGAGGCGCAGAAGCTGGGCCTGTACGACAACCAGGTCGGGTACCTGATCCTGACCTCGCTGACCGGCGCCGGGTTCTTCTTCTTCGTGGGCTACATCAAGACGATCCCGCGGGAGCTGGACGAGGCGGCCGCGATGGACGGCTGCGGCTACGTCCGCTTCATCTTCCAGATCATCATTCCGCAGATGAAGCCGGCCCTGGCCACCTTCGCCATCTTCGGGTTCGTGGCGTCCTGGAACAACCTGATCCTGCCGCTGATCATGCTCAACGACTCCAGCCTGTGGCCGGTGACCCGGGGCCTGTACGGCTTCTTCGGCGAGCACACCACCCAGTGGCCGCTGATCGCCGCGGCCACGGTGATCGTGGCGCTGCCGATCCTGGTGGTCTTCGCCCTCCTGCAACGCCATCTGGTGGAGGGCGTCGCGGGCGGCGCCGCCACCGGCTCGGCCGGGGTGGGCAACGCGCCCGCGGCGGTGGCCGCCGAGGAGTAGCACCGGGGACGGCGCGGCCGCACGACAAGGGGGGCCGCCGGACATCCGGTGGTCCCCCCTCGGTCCCGGCGCGTTCAGCCGCCACCGCCCTGGCGCACCCCGAGGCGCACGTGGTCGACAACCAGGGCGCCACCACCCTCACCGCGAACACCGGCGACGGCTTCCCCCGCCGCTTCGCCGGACGCCGCTACCCGACCACCGGCGACGGGTACGTCACACCCGCCGCCGCGCAGGCGCCGGTCTGCGGCGAGGCCGACTGCTCCAGCCTGGCACCCGCCAGCCTGAGCGCCAGTCAGGCCACTCTGAACATCACCTCGTTGGAGCTGGAGAACATCACCGCCACCGCGACCGACGTCCGCACCGGACGCCCGCTGGTGGGCGCGCTGGTCCACTTCTACACCTCCGACGGCCGGTTGCTGGGCTCGGCCTACACCAACTACGGCGGCATCGCCGGAATCACCGTTACCGAGGACTTCGGGCCCGGCACCATCCAGGAACTGCTGAACGGCTACGACGCCGTCCTGGTCGGCGACGGCGTGCACACCGCGGCCTCGGCGCACGCGGCGATCACCATCGGCACCGACTGCTCCAGCACGCCCCCCGTCTAGCGGCGAGGAAGCGAGGCAGGGATGACAGCGGTGGAGGAACACGGCGCCGGGCCCGAGGCGGCCCCGGTCTACCACGCCGAGGTGACGGACCGGGTCAACCTCCTGGTCGTCGACAACCACCCGACCGGCCCGCACGCCTGGGCGCTGAAGCGGTTGGAGCAGGACTTCCCGCAGCTGCGCTACGTCCCCTACGACCGGCGGGTGGGCACCGCCGCCCGGGACCGGATCTTCCGCGAGGCCGCCTCCGACTGGGTCATGTGCGTTGACTCCCACGTCCAGCTGGCGCCCGGGGCGCTGGCGGCGCTGCTGGACCACATCGACCGGCACCCCGACAGCGGCGACCCCGCCTTCGCCCGCCACGGCGGGGAGGAGGGCCACCTGCACGACAAGTTCCGCCGCGCCGGGGGCGTCACCCGGTGCCTGCCGGCCCTGCGCTGGACCCACCGCTTCGACACCCCGCGCGTCGGTCGGACCGGCTCGACCTGGTACCAGCGGCTGTTCAACTACCTCATCGGCTTCGACGAGCTCGGCCAGAGCCCCCGACCAGGCCATCGACCACTTCACCGAGGTACTGGGCGACAAGGCCGTCCGCCGGGCCGTGGCCGACTACCGGGCGGAGCAGCGGAACCCGTTCGCCACCTGCGGCGGCATCACCTGCGTCAACCTGGACGAGCGCCCCGACCGCTGGCAGGCGGTGCGGGGGCGGCTGGTCGGCCTGGGCCTGCGGCCCGAACGCCTGCACCGGCTGTCGGCCGTCGCCACCCCGGACGACCCCCGGGTCGGCCGCGCGCTCTCCCATCGCCGGGCCGTCCAGCAGGCGCACACCGACGCGCTGGAGTCCCTGCTCGTGGTGGAGGACGACACCCTCTTCCGCCCCGGCGCCGCCGAGGTGCTGCGCGGCGCCCTGGCCGAACTCGGCGACCGGCCCTGGTCGCCGCTCCACCTGGACGGCGCGGACGACGGGCCGCTACGTCGCGGACGGCTCCGCCCGGCCCGGGACGTTGATGCCGGTCAGGGTGCCCGTCCCCGGGATCTCGATCCGCCCGGGCAGTCCGGCCGTCGACCGGAAGGACGGGTCGAAGCCGAACAGCCCGGACAGGACGGCCTCCGCGGTGGCGACACCGGCGATGGAGTCACGGTTGGAGACACCGTCCTCGGCGACCCGGACCCAGGTGCCGCGCTCGTCGTCCATGATCTCCATGGCCTGGCCCCACAGGCCGCCGGAGGCCGAGGCGTGGACCCGGCCGAGCAGTCCCGCGGCGAGGTCCGGTCGGCCGAGCTTCGCGAAGGCGTGGGCGGTGACGCCGGGCCAGGCACAGAACGCCCCGGCGGAGCCGTGGTCGGGACGGTTCGAGAGCGGCGCGGCGGGATCGTCCGGGGCGAGCGCCCGCATCCAGGTTCCGGCCAGCAGCTTCCGCGACACGAACGCGACCATGTCCGCCCGCTGCGCCTCGCTGAGGTCGGCGTGGAGGTACGCGCCGACGAGCCCGAAGTCCAGCACGTGTCCGATCGACTCGTCCCGCCCGGGGTGCCGGATCTGCCAGCGGCCGTCCGGCAGCAGCATGGTGAGCAGTTCGGCGGCCAGCTCGGCCGCCTCGGACTCCGCCGTCCGGGCCTCCGCCTCGCGTCCGGCCGAGCGCAGCAGCCCGGCGAGGGAGCGCGTCATGCCGACGTAGGCGGCGTTGAACGAGGCCACCACGTTGACGTAGTTCGGTACGCATTCCAGCAACCGCCAGGGGTCGCCGCCGAGGTCCGCCAGGACGCCCCCGGTGGCGCGGGTCCGCTGCGACCGCCAGCCTCCGGCCAGGTGTTCGAGGTGCTGGAACACGGTGCGGTCCCCGGCCCGCTCGTCGAGGAAGGCGTCGTCCCCGGTGACCCGGACGTAGTGCTCGGTCAGCCGGAAGAGCGCGTAGTGGCTGGCGGCGTACTCGTTGCCGAGCGGCCCGCCGTTCCTGGTGTCGAAGCCGAACGACGTGTCGTACGGCCCGGACAGGGCCCGGTGCAGCCAGGAGCGCAGGCCGACCGGTTCCAGCAGGGCGTAGAGGCGGCTCCACTCGGTGTGGTCCCAGAAGTAGGTGGTGCTGGGGCCGAGCCGGGGCCCGCCGGTGAGGAAGACCGGCTCGCTCGGGCTGACCCGGGTGTTGCGCAGGTACAGCGCCAGCAGCGCGCCCATGTAGTACGACCTGGCGACGCCGGGGTCCTCCGCTTCGAGGACCGGCAGGTGGCCGCTGAAGTGCGGGTTGCCGGGGGTGAACATGGCGTGCCACAGCTCGCGGTGGCCGCGTTCGTCGGCCGCGAGCGTCGCGCCGAAGTCGGCGGCGGCGCGGGCGGCGGTGTCCGCCACCGCGAGGCTGTCGGTGCCGTAGGCGCAGACGACCCCGATGCGCCGGGTCTCGCCCGGCGCCAGCGTGACCGTCCAGTGGGCCCGCGCCCCGGTACCCAGGTCCTCGACCGTGTCGGGGGCGGTGTCGAAGGCGTATCCGGCGCGGGCGGCCGACCGGCCGTCGGCGACGCTGACCGCGGCGCCGCTGCTCAGGGCCTTCCAGCGGGGGGAGGCCGACCAGTGGCCGATGGTGGCGGCGGGCACGCCGTCGAGTTCCAGGGCGACCCGCTCGGCGTCCAGGGTGATCCTGAGCCGGTACCAGCGGCCGGTCTCGACGTCCGCCGCCGCGTACTCCTGCTCGCCGCAGATGCCGAACCAGAGCCGTCCGGCGTCGAGGCCGAGCTGTAGCGAGTCCGGGTGGTTGCCGTGGGTGAGGACGATCCCGGTCTGGTCCGGGGCGTCGGACCGGAACTCCAGTTCGAGTATCTGTCCGGCGGCGAGCTCGAAGGCGCCCGGGGCGGACTCGAATTCGGGCGCGAGCGCGGTCTGCTCCGGGGCCGTCAGCACCGGTCGGCCGTCGGCGCCGGTGCAGCGGATGCCGCGCACGGTGGCCCGGGCGCCGTGCCGGTGCGGGTAGACGGTGTCCTGGCTGACGTGCCTGGGCAGCTCGAAGGCCAGCGACATGATCTCGGTGTCGGCGTCGCGCTGGATGCCCGGCAGCCGGGGTCGGCCCAGGCGCAGCAGCCGGGGGCCGGGCCCGAGCAGGTACGGCGCCTCACCGTGCGCGGAGCGGGTGGCGGCGCGGATCCGCTCCAGGGACATGAAGTCGTGGTGGTTGCCCGCGCTCCACGGCACGTCGTAGAGCCAGCCCCAGCCGGTCTCGGTGTGCGCGACCATCGCGAACAGGTCCTGCGAGACCGTGTGCCGGACCGGGGCGCCGGTGTGGTTGGTGATCTCGGTCTGCCACAGCAGCAGGTCCTGCGACAGTGCCATCCGGGTGTCGGTGCGCACGGTCAGTCCGTTGCCGGTGTGCTCGCGCGCCACGCCGTAGGGCTTCCAGCGGAAGCGCTGCGCGGCCAGCACCACGCCGTCCAGCCGCAGCACTCCGGTGTGGTAGCCGAACGAGTACGGGGGCGCGGCCAGCCAGGACATCGAGCTGAGGTCGTGGTTGACGTGGCCCTGGCCGAACTGGTTGCGCAGCGAGGGCAGATGGGCCAGGTCCGCGGCGTCCACCCAGTCGCCGGCCACGTCGTCCAGGTCGGGCACGCCGACGGGCAGCGCGCTCATTTCGTGGATCCGGCGGTGAGGCCCGCGATGAACTGCTTCTGCAGGGCGAGGTAGCCGATCACCGGAATTAGTCCGGCGAGGAACATGATTCCGAAGAGCTGTCCGTAGTTCATCTGCAACTGTCCGACTGACAAGTAGATTCCTGTGGTGATGGTCTGCCCCTGGAGCGGGCCGAGGATGAACAGCGGGTTGAGGAAGTCGTTCCAGATCCACAGCGACAGGAAGATCGCCACCGTGGCCGTGGCCGGCCGCACCAGCGGCATGATGATCGTCCACCAGACGCGCAGGCTGCCGGCCCCGTCGATGCGCGCGGCCTCCACGATCTCGCCGGGGATGGCGCGCATGAAGCCGACGTAGACGAAGACCGCGAAGGAGAAGTAGCCGCCGCTGATGTTGGCCAGGATCAGCCCGGGATAGGTGTGGTCCAGGCCGAGGAGCGACAGGATGTGGATCGTCGGCAGCAGCACCACCTGCGGCGGGACCATCAGCCCGGCCGAGAGCACGGCCAGGATGACCGCGCGCGGCTTGGTCCGCTTGCGCGAGATGTAGAAGCTGAACGCCGCGCTGAGCGGGATCAGCAGCAGCACCGAGCAGACCACGGTGATCAGCGAGTTGCGCAGGCCGAGCTGGAGCAGCTGGTCCGGCCGGTTGACGGCGGTCGAGAGGTTGCCCAGGGTCGGGTGCAGCGGCGGCGCCGCCGGGCTGCTCTCGATGGCCCCCTCCGACTTGAAGGCGTTGACCACCGTCAGGTAGATGGGGCTGACGAACAGGGCGGTGACCAGGACCGCGAGCGCTAGTCGGACCGGGTGCCTGCGGGCACCGGCCGCCGCTCCCCGGCCCCGGCCCCGGACCCGGACCCGGAGCGGCGGCTGGAGCCCGGCCGGCCGGGGGCGGACGGCGGGGGGAGCGTCGTGTCGGGCGATCACAGATCGACCTCCCTGCGGCGTAGCAGACCGGTGACGGTCAGGGCGATGACCGCGGACAGCAGCAGCAGGGCGATCGCGATCGCCGAGGCGTAGCCGAACTGGTCGTTGGTGAAGGCCACCTTGACGATGTACTGCGCGGTTGACTCGGTGGAGAAGGCCGGACCGCCGGAGGTGAGCACGGTGATGATGTCGTACAGCTTCAGTACCGTGATCAGCGAGATGGTGACGCTGATGGTGGTGGCCGGGGCGACCATGCGCAGCGTGATCATCCGGAACTGCTGGAAGGTGCTCGCGCCGTCGATGGAGCTGGCGTCGTAGAGCTCGCCCGGGATGCTCTGCAGCGCGGCCAGGTAGACCACGGTGGTGAAGCCGGACAGGACCCAGGTGACCACGACGCCCACGGAGAACTGGGCCAGGTGCGGTGTGCCGAGCCACTGCACCGGGGTGCTGATCACGCCGAGGTGGGTCAGCAGGGTGTTGAGGATGCCGTCCTCGGTGAAGATGGTCTTCCAGACGAAGCCGACGATCACCCCGGAGATGACCTGCGGCAGGAACGCCAGTGTCCGCAGCACGCGGTAGTGCAGCTGGGTGCGGTTGAGCAGGACCGCGAAGAGCACGCCGACGGCGTTGGCCATGACGGTCACGCCCACGGCCAGGAGCAGGGTGAAGGCGAGGGTCGCGTGCAGTTCGCCGTCGTGCAGCATGGTGCGGTAGTTGGCGAGCCCGACGAAGCGGCTCTGCGACTCCAGCGGGCTCTCGTCGGTGAAGCTGCTGTTCAGGCTCATGAAGATGGGTGCGACGATGAAGACGATGTACAGGAGCAGTCCCAGACCGGCGATCAGCCCGAGTCCGGCGTCCTGTTTGGCGCTGCGAAACCAGCGCACACATGACTGCACTGTTTCCGTCCCTCCTGGTCGGGGCGGGATCGCTGGGGATCCCACGCCGACGGTTCTGTTGCTGCTGGGTGGGTGGGGAGGTGCTGCCCGCGGGTCACTGGGTGGCGGTGGCCCAGTCCTGGTCGAGCTTGGCCAGCTGGCCCCGCACGTCGGAGGTGTTGAACAGCGCCTGCGCCGCCGCGTAGAAGTCGTTGGTGAGCGAGCCGGGCATGGCGTCGTCGTTGGTGGCCCAGCCGATCGAGCTGACCTTGTTGTTCGGCTGCGTCACGTAGGCGTACGACTGGGTGAACGCCGGGCTGACGGTGACGCCGAAGTCGGCCAGGGTCTTGCCCTTGAGCATCGGGAACGCGCCGTCGCCGGTGATCAGGGTCTTCAGGTTGGACGGGTTCAGCGACCAGGACTCGGCGAAGGCGGTGGCGGCCTTGAGGTCCGGGGTCCTGGCGCTGATGGCCATCGAGCCGCCCACGGCGAACGGCACCACGACCGAGCCGTCGTCGGTGGGCCAGGGGAACACCCCGATGTCGTTCCACTCGCTCTTCGGGATCGAGCCGAGGTACCAGCTGCCCATCGGGTACATCGCGGCCTTGCCGGCGTTGAAGTTGGTGATCGACTGGGCGTAGCTGACGTTCAGCGCGCCCTGCTCGAAGTCGCCGTCGGTGACCAGCGTGCGCATCTTGGTCGCGGCGGCCACCACGTCGGCGTCGGTGAACTTCACCGTGTCGGCGTAGCGCTGCCGCAGCCACTGGGGGTCCTTGCCCAGCACGTCGGCGCTGATGGCGCCGGTCAGCGGCATCGCGGCGGCGAACGGGTCGTTGCCGCCGAGCTCGATCGGGGTCTGCCCGGCGGCCTTCAGCTTGGCGCACACGGCCAGGAACTGCGCCCAGGTGGTCGGCGGTTGCACCCCGGCCTTCGCGAACTCGGCCTTGTTGTAGTAGACCAGCGGGATGATCTGCGAGTTCGTCGGCGGGATGTAGACCTTGCCCTTGATCGCGTTGCCCTGCGGCAGCAGGAAGTTCGCGTTGATCCAGGACTGGTCGTAGGGCTGGAGCAGCCCGGCGCCGGTGTACAGCGACGGGGTGATCGATTCCAGCAGGTCGGGGAACTGGCCGGAGGCTTCGAGCTGCTTCGCGTAGGTGTCGCGGTCCGTGGTGGGGGTCACCACCTGCTTGATCGTCAGACCGGGAACGGTCGCCTGGGCGGCGGCGATCGAGTCCTTCCAGAACGTCGGCGTCAGGTCCGGCGAGTCGAAGGTCATGTAGGTCAGGGTGGTCCCGCCCGAAGCCGAGGCCGTGGTGGACGAGTTCGAACAGGCGGTCACCATCAGCAGGCTGGCGGCGGCGGCAGTGGCGGCGGCAGCGGTTCGTCTGAGCATGGAAGTCCGTTTCAGGGGTGGGATGTCAGCGGAGGGAGGCTTCCGGGGTGATCCCAGCGCGGTCGTCGTTTACCGGATCCCGCCGCTGAGATAACGTTGTCTCGCCGAGAACTGTAGGGTCCCAGAATCGGGTGTCAACCCTTTCCGGTGTCACGGACAGGTCTCGGCGCCGAGCGACAGGGTCACCCACCATCGAACGAGGGGAAGCAACGTGCCTGGCCAAGGCGCTGAAGGCGAGCGGGTGCCGGTACGGCCGCGCAGGCCGACGATGATTGATGTCGCCAAGGAGGCGGGGGTCGCACTGCGGACCGTGTCCCGGGTGGTCAACGACGACGCGACGGTCGGTGAGGAGCTGGCGAGGCGCGTCCGTGAGGCCATAGCGCGGCTCGACTACCAGCCCGACGAGCGGGCCCGGCAGTTGCGCAGCGGTCGCACCGGCACGATCGGCGCGGCGGTACGCAACATCGCCATCACCCACCCCGTGCTGCGGGAGGTGGAGATCGCGGCCCGGGCCGCCCGGCTGAACGTGGTGGCGATGTCCACCGACGACGACGCGGACCGCGAGCTGGAGGCGGTCATGTCCATGTGCCGACGGCGGATGGACGGCATCATCATCGAGCCGATCGCCGAGGACCACGGCTACCTGCAGGCGGAGATCGACTCCGGGCTGGCGGTGGTGGCCTTCGACCGGCCCGCCGCCGGAATCTCGGTGGACACGGTGCTGACCGACAACCGGGGCGGCATCGTCTCGGCCTTCGAGCACCTGGTCCGGCAGGGGCACCGCCGGATCGGGTACATCGGCGACGACGAGCGGATCCACACCGGCCGGGAGCGGGCCACCGCCTTCCGCGACTGCCTGCGCGGCATCGGCGAGCCGCTCGACGGACTGGTCCACCCCGGGCCGATCGAACCGGCTCGGATCGCGGCTGCCCTGGGCCTCCTGCGGGCCCGCGGGGTCACCGCGGTGGTCACCGGGAACGCGCTGACCACCGTCGAGGTGGTCCGCCAGTTCGGCCCCGACTTCGGCGGCACGGCGCTGGTCGGCTTCGACGACTTCCCGCTCTCCGACCTGCTGCGCCCGGGGCTGACCGTGGTCGCCCAGGGCGACCGCGAGATCGGGCGGACCGCCATCGAGCTGTTCCGCAGCCGGGTGGCCGACCGGGCCCGGCCGGTGCGCACGGTGACCGTGCCGACCACGCTGATCGTGCGCGGCTCGGGGGAGGTCCAGCCCTGAGGGCGCGGGGCCGGGGTGCGGTCGGCCCCCTTTACAACCCCGAGCGAGCACCTCTATAAACAACCCAGACATCCGATGTTACTGTTCGGATTTGTCTGCGGACGTGCAGGAACGTTCACGCCCGCGCTGGTCAAACCACCCAGAAGCGGCTGCATTCGAAGACTGCCCCCTCTCTCCGACTCTAAAGATCGGATGTCTTGGCGGTCCGTGCAGATCACCCCCGGTCGTCGGCGCCCCCGCGCCCACGACCGGGGGAGCAGCCGCAGCCAGTGCGAAGAAAGGCAGTACGCCCCATGAGACTCAGGCTGCTCCTGAGACGTTCGATGAGCGCGGTCACCGCCGGTCTGCTGGTCGGCGCCGGTCTGTCGGCCATCGCCGCGCAACCGGCGCTGGCCGACACGGTCACCGCCAACGAGGCGACGCGCATCGTCTCCCAGTACACGGGTGTCTGGACCACCCCGCCGACCCAGCTCGGCAACGGCGAGACCACCGACGCCCCGTTGCTGGGCAACGGCAACGTCGGGGTCGCGGTCGGCGGCTCCATCAACGACCAGACGTTCTACCTCGGCAAGAACGACTTCTTCTCCGCCGCCGGCCACGCCATCGAGCCGCTGGGCCGGATCGTGGTGGCGGCCCCGAGCATGGCCGGGGCCGGCTACCACGTGGTCCAGAACATCGCCCGGGCCCAGGTCTCGGGGACCTACACCCTGGGTGCCGTCACGCTGGCCACCACCAGCTGGGTCTCCGCCACCCAGAACACGTTCGTCACCCAGTTCACGCTCACCGGCGGCAGCGCCCAGAACATCTCCATCAGTCTGCAGAACGGCGCCGGGGGCACCCCCACCGTCTCCACCACCGGCAACGACCTGGACGCGGACGTGGCGGCCGACACCAGCGGCAGCGGCAACCCGGTGGCCCGGATAGCCGCCCGGACCATCGGCGACTCCCAGTCGGTCTCCGGCAACACGATCACGCTGACCATGCAGCCGGGCACCAGCTCCACCCTGGTCGCCGCGATCGAGAGCGACAACGACTCCTCGACCTACCAGGCCACCGCCGACTCGATGGTCGGCAGCCTCGCCCAGTCCGACGTGAACACCCTGCTGGCCGCGCACGAGGCCTGGTGGACCAGCTACTGGTCACAGTCCTACGTCGAGATCCCGGACAAGTCGGTCGAGAAGAGCTGGTACGGATCGCTGTACCTGCTCGGCTGCGTCTCCCGCTCCGGCGACTACGCGCCCGGCCTGTGGGGCAACTGGATCCCCCAGGCGATGAACTGGAACGGCGACTACCACACCAACTACAACTACGAGGTGCCGTTCTACGCGGCGCTGTCGACCAACCACATCGCCCAGATGGCCCCGTACGCCCAGCCGGTGTTGCAGTACCTGTCCGCCGGTGAGGCGTTGGCCACCGCCGACGGCTACCAGGGCGTGCTCTACCCGGTCGGCATCTCGCCGAACGGCACCAGCGCGGACACCAACCTGCACAACCAGAAGTCGAACGCGGCCTACCTCGCCAGCGACATGGTCATGGAGTACGAGTACACCCACGACGCGACCTACGCGGCCACCGTGTACCCGTACCTGAAGCAGGTCGGGCTGTTCTGGCAGAACTACCTGACCCTCGACTCGACCGGCACCTACGACATCGACAACGACGCGCCGCAGGAGGACGACGCCTACCCGCAGACCAACAGCTCGGTCTCGCTGGCCCTGGTGCACCTGCTGTTCCAGGGGCTGACCGACATGAGCACCGCCCTGAACGAGGACGCGACCACCCGCACCACCTGGCAGAACATCAACTCCCACCTGGCCGCGCAGCCCACCACCACCGTCAACGGCCAGACCGTGCTGAGCGAGACCTCCCAGGGCGCGGGCTTCGTCAACGACGGCAACGACGTCGACATCCAACCCGTCTACCCGGGCAGCCAGATCGGCCTGGACAGCTCGTCCGCGCTGCTCACCGACGCCCGGAACACCATCGGCCAGCTCACCAACGCGTGGAACGGCGGCAACGCCCCGGGCACCTTCTACGCGGCGGCCGCCCGGGTCGGCTACAACCCGTCCACGATCCTGTCCAACCTGGACGACGAGGCCACCAACGAGAGCTACGACAACATGGCCGTGCACCACAGCGGTGGCGGCATCGAGAACATCAACGTGGTGACCTCCGGCCTGGACGAGATGCTGCTGCAATCGTTCCAGAACGACGTCAAGGTCTTCGCCGACTGGCCCGCCGGTACCAACGCCCGGTTCGGCGACCTGCTCGCCTACGGCGACTTCCTGGTCTCCAGCAGCATGGTCGGCAACTCCGTCCAGTACCTCCAGGCCAACAGCCAGGCCGGTGGCAACTTCGTCCTCAGCAACCCGTGGCCGGGCCAGAACGTCGAGGTCTACCGCAACGGCACCGACACCGGCACCGTGTCCGGCAGCCGGATCACCATCGCCACCAGCGTGGGCGACACCCTGGAGCTGGCCCCCGCCGGCACCCCGCTGGCGACGATCACCACCGAGCTCGGCCAGACCCTGGCCGCCGACACCACCACCAGCACCAGCTTCAGCACCGGCTTCGAGTCGGGTCAGACCGCCCCGACCTGGACCGACACCGTCGACACCAGCGGCGGCGGCGACAACAACGTCACCGCGCTCTGCTGCGGCGTGGCCGGGCCCGAGGCGGGCGTGCGCACCGGTGAGACCGCCCACACCGGCAACAGCTCGCTGATGTACTCCGGCTCCGCCGACGGCAGCGACCCGCACGCCTACCTGAAGGTCTTCGATCTCAGCGGCAGCCCGCTGGCGATCGGCAGCGGCAAGACCCTGGGCTACTGGATCTATCCGCAGAGCAACGCCACCTCGCCGTACGTCCCCGCCGGATCGGACGACAGCAGCTGCGTCGCCGTAGACCTGGTCTTCAGCGACGGCAGCACACTGCGGGACTCCGGAGCCGTCGACGAGAACGGCAACGGGATCCACCCCGCGGACCAGTGCGGCCATCTCACCCTGGACGCGTGGAACCACGTCACCGTCAACCTGGGCACCGACAACGCCAACAAGGAGGTCGACCGGATCCTGGTCGGCTACGACCAGCCCAGCGGCACCGGCGGGTACCGGGGCTACATCGACGACCTCTCGATCAGCTGAGCCGAGCCAGGCCGAACTGAGCCGAGCCGAGCTGAGCCGAGCCGAGCTGAGCTGAGCCGAACTGAGCTCAACCGGCCCGCCGAAGAGCGGCGGAGCGGGTGCGACGGGCCGCGACCCGGCCGCATCCGCCCCGGCGCGCCCCCCGCCGTGCCCCGGCGCGCCCCCCGCCGTGCGCCGTCCGCCCCCCGCCGTCCCCCGGGGCACCCCGAAAGGAGCAGCCGTGGCCCACCAGGTACCCGTCGAGACCGACGTCGAGGCGGTGATGCGCGACGGCACCGTGCTGCGCGCCGACGTGCGTCGGCCGTCGTCGCCCGGTCCCTGGCCGGTGCTGCTGGTGCGGTCCCCCTACGGCAAGCGGGACCCGGAGGTGCTGGCCCTGCTCGACCCGGAGGCGGCCGTGGCCCGCGGCTACCTGGTCGTCATCCAGGACGTCCGCGGTCGGCACCGGTCCGACGGCTGCTGGCAGCCGCTGGTCCACGAGCGGCAGGACGGCCACGACACCGTCCGCTGGGCCGCCCGGCTGCGCGGCTGCGACGGGCGGGTGGCCATGTACGGCCCCAGCTACCTCGGCCACACCCAGTGGGCGGCGCTGGACTCGGCCCCGCCCGAACTGGTCGCCGCCGTACCCGGTTTCACCTGGTCGGACCCGTACGACGGCCTGGTCGCCCGGGGTGGCGCGGGCGAACTCGGCCTGGTCGCCCAGTGGTCGCTCACCCTGGGCGGCGACGTGCTGCGCCGCCGCCACCGCCACCGGCCCGACCGACTGCGGTGCGCCCTGCGGCAGTTGGCCGAGACGTACGACACCCTGCGGACGCACGGCTACTGGGAGCTCCCCAGCGACGACCTTCCCGGGCTGCGCGCCCTCGGGCTGCCGGTGCCCGGACGGCCCGGCGCCGCCCCGCTGCCCCGGGTCGCCGCGGAACCGGCCGGGGTGACCGTACCGACGCTCACCGTCGCCGGCTGGTACGACGCCTTCCTCCAGGGAAGCCTGGACAACCACACCGCCACCCGCGCCGCCGGGCACCCGGCGGAGCTCATCGTCGGCCCCTGGTCCCACGGCGAGCGGGGCCGACGCGTCGGCGGCACCGACTTCGGCCCCACGGCCGGAGCGGACGCGGTCGCCGGAGGCGGTTCCCTGCTCTCCCGCGAACTCGACTGGCTGGACGCCCGGCTCGCGCCGGAGCCGACGCCGCGTCCCCACCCGCCGGTGCTGGTCTTCGTCATGGGCGTGAACCGCTGGCGCCGCCTCGACCGCTGGCCGCCGCCCGCGACCGACCGCCGCTGGTACCTGCGCGCCGGAGGCGGCCTGTCGCCGAGGCCCCCGGAGACCGACGAGCCGCCCGACGGCTTCCGCCACGACCCGGCCGACCCGGTGCCCACCCACGGGGGGCGCTGCTGCTGACCCCGGACTTCCCCGCCGGACCGGTCGACCAGAGCGCCGTCGAGAGCCGGTCCGACGTACTCGTGTACACCAGCGAGCCGCTGACCGATCCGATCGAGGTGATCGGACGGGTACGCGCCGGACTCGTGGCCGCCTCGACCGCGCCCGGGACCGACTGGGTCGTCCGGCTGTGCGACGTGGACCCGGCGGGCGTCTCCCGCAACCTCACCGACGGCGTGCTGCGGGTCCGCCGGACCGGCGCCGGTCCCACGGCGCACGGGATCGACCTGTGGTCCACCGCCCACGTGTTCCTCCCGGGCCACCGGGTCCGGGTCCAGGTCACCTCCAGCAACTTCCCACGCTGGGACCGGAATCCGGGCGCCTTCGGGGACCGCGCCGACCTGCCCGCCGCGACCGCGTGGCAGACCGTGCACCACGACCCGGTCCGGAGCTCGTGGATCTCGCTGCCGGTGACCCGGACCCCACCCGCGGTCTGAGGCCCGGCCGACCCACCCGACACCACCCGACACCACCCGACACCCACTCAGAAGGGCGGCACCCCAGATGCCATCCGTTCGCGGCTACGAAGCCGAACCCTGCCACGCCGTCGCCACAGCGGTCGGATCCGGCTACCGGGAGGCGGTCGCCCGGCTCGCTCCGGGGCGGGTGCTCGCCGTCGACGGACCCGCGGCGGTCGACTGGACCGAGGTCGTCCGCGGGATCCGCGAGGCCCTGACCGACCGTGAACTGGCGTTGAGGCAGATCGACATGAGCGAGTACCTCGCCGCCTGGCCGGACATCCTCGCCCTCACCGCGTCCTCGGTGCTGGTGGACGACCCGGACTTCGCCCCGCTGGCACAGACCGGACTGGCGGCCTTCCTCACCGGCCTGCCCGAGATCGGGGCCGAAGCCGGGGCCGAAGCCGGGGCCGGGGCCGCAGCCGGTCCTGTGGCGGCCGACACCGTCACGGTGGTCTTCGGGCCAGGGGCGGCCCTGGCCGCCCATGACACGCTGTGGTACGCCGACCTGCCCAAGCGGTACGCCGAAGCCGGGATCTCCGCCGGTACCGGCCGCAACCTCGGACAGCCGACCGGTACCGGGCCCGGGACCACCCGCCGCCTGTTCTACATCGACTGGCCGGTGCTGGACCGGCACCGCGACGCCGTCATCGCCGACGTCGACCTCTGGCTGGACACCCAGGAGCCGCAGGCCCCGACCTGGCTCGACGGGCCCGCGCTGCGCCAGGCCCTGGCCGAGCTGGCCGCCCGGCCGTTCCGCACCCGCCCGACGTTCAACACGACCTCCTGGGGCGGGCACTGGGCCCAGCAGCAGCTCGGCTTCAACCGCGCGGCGGCCAACACCGCCCTGGGCTACGAGCTCATCGCACCCGAGAGCGGCATCCTGCTCGGAGCCCCGGACGGCGCCCGGGTCGAGGTACCGCTCCAGGTGCTGGTCGCCACCCACCCCGAGGAGGTGCTCGGCGAGGAGGTGCACTCGACCTTCGGCACCTCGTTCCCGGTCAGGTTCGACTACCTGGACACGGTCGGGGGCGGCAACCTGTCCGTCCACTGCCACCCCCGGTCGGACTACATGCGGCAGGTCTTCGGTTGGCCGTACACCCAGCACGAGACCTACTACATGATGGTCGGCGGGGCCGACCGCCGGGTCTTCCTGGGGCTGCGCCAGGACGCCGACATCGACGCGTTCCGGGAGCAGGCCGACCGGGCGGTGCACGAGGGCGTCCCGTTCGACGTCGAGCGCTACGTCCAGACCTTCCCCGCCGAACCGCACCAGCTCTTCCTGATCCCGGCCGGTACGCCGCACGGCAGCGGCGAGGGCAACGTGGTCCTGGAGATCAGCGCGACCCCGTACCTGTACAGCCTGCGGTTCTACGACTGGCTGCGCGAGGACCGCGACGGCAGGCAGCGCCCGGTGCACGTGGGGCACGCGTTCGAGAACCTGGATCCCGCCCGATCCGGCGAGGCGGTGGCACGCGACCTGGTCCAGCGGCCGAGGACGCTGCGCTCCGGCGACGGCTGGCGCGAGGACCTCATCGGTCGGCTCCCGGAGATGTTCTTCGAGGTCCGGCGCCTGGAACTGGACGTGGCCGGGACCCTGGAGGACGCCACCGACCACCGCTTCCACGTCCTCAACGTGGTGGCGGGCGAGGGCATCGCGGTGGAGACCAGCGGCGGGCACCGGTACACCCTGGCCTACGCCGAGACGCTGACTGTTCCGGCGGCGGTCGGCGGCTACCGGGTCCGCGCGCTGGGGACCGCCCCGGTCCGCTACCTCAAGGCCCTCGTCCGGTGACCCCGGGGGAGCGGACCGCGATATCGGTCATGGACATCGGCGGCACCCACGTGACCGCCGCGCGCGCCGAGGTCGGCGCGGGTGGCGTGGTCCTCGGTCGGCCGTTCCGCGAGCCGCTGGACTCCGGCGGAGGCACGGAGGAGATCCTCGGGGCGCTGGTCCGCTGCGCGGAACTCCTGCCCGCCGACAGCGGAGGCCGCTGGTGCGTCGCCCTGCCCGGCCCGTTCGACTACGACCGGGGCGTCGGCCGGTTCCACGGGGTGGGCAAGTTCGACGCGCTGCGCGGCTTCGACCTGCGCACCGCGCTGCTGGACCGGCTGCCCGGGGCGCGCAGCGTGCGGTTCTGCAACGACGCGGACGCCTTCCTGCTGGGTGAGTGGCGGGCCGGATCCGCCCGCGGACACCGCTCGGTCGCCGGTGTCACGCTGGGGACCGGCGTCGGCTCCGGTTTCCTGCGGGACGGGCGGCTGCTGCGGCAGGGCGACGGCATTCCGCCGGAGGGCCGCGTCGACCTGCTGCGGTACGCGGGCAGGCCGCTTGAGGAGACCGTCTCGCGGCACGCGCTGCGGCGAGCGTACGCACGGGCCGCGGGGCTGTCGGCGGCGCCCGACGTCCGCGAGATCGCCGAGCGCGCCCGGCAGGGCGACGCCACCGCGCTCGGCGTCCTCACCCGGACGTTCCACGCGCTGGGAACGGCGCTCGGCCCCTGCCTGGCGGCGTTCGCGCCCTCGGTGCTGGTGATCGGCGGCTCGATCGCCGGGGCCTGGGATCTGCTGGCCGACCCGATCCGGTCGGGTGTCGCCGAGGCCGGACCCGGTACCGGCGGCACCGCGATCGTGCCCGCGCTGCTCCCGGCCCGGGCCCCGCTGCTGGGCGCGGCCTACCTGGGGTCCAGCCAAGGTAAAGCCAAAGGGGCCATGGCGTGATCTTGAAGCCCATGGCGGCAGTTCCGGGGCTCGCAGCCAGACCCGCTATCACCTGGTGATCTGTTTTGTCATGAGTATGGCGATTCGCTCCCACGTGCGAGGTCAAGCCGCAACGATGCCCGCGCGTGGGGCGTGTTGCGCCCGCGTCCACTGTTGGCACCGGGTCGTATGAGGCATGATTGACGTCGATCGAGCGGACCGACTCCAATGAGCACCAGCTCGCTCTGCTGCTGATGTTGAAGCCGTTCTACGCCTCGGAGAAGACCGCGAAGAACCACCGGACGCTGGTGCGTCAGCGGGCCGGGGTGCGCTACGACGGCAAGCGGGCCCGTGAGCTGGCGCGCGAGACGATCCGGGCCGAGGCTGCGTCGAAGAACAACCCGGCGGACCTGATCAACGTGGCGCTGGAGAAGCTGGTGGAGGGAGGTCTTGAGCTGCCGGCGTTCTCCACCCTGGACCACATGGCCTCCACCGTGCGCGCCGAGGTGAACACCGGGATCTGCAGCGGCATCTGGGAGTGCGTGGGCGAGGACCGGCGCGCGGGTCTGCTGCGGCTGTTGGACCTCGACGTCCTGGTGCCCGGGGCGAAGTCGCCGTTCAATCGGCTCAAGCAGCACGCCCAGCGGGCGACCTGGTCGCACTTCAAGGACCAGATGAACCAGCTGGCGTGGGTCGATGAGCTCGGCGACACCGCGCTGTGGCTGGACGGGGTGGCCTCGGGGAAGGTCACCGACTTCGCCGGGGAGGCTGCGGCGGCCGATGCCGGGGTGCTGCGGGACTACGCCGTGGTCAAGCGGGTGGCGGTGATGGCCTGCCTGGCGCACAAGGCCAGGATGCGGGCGCGCGACGACCTGGCGACACATGTTCTGCAAGCGCACGGCCATCAAGGTCAAGAAGTCCCGGGACGAGCTGGAGGAGATCCGCAAGCACCAGCAGGCCATCGTGGAGGCGCTGGTGGCGAACTACCGCACCCTGCTGCTGCAGGTCGACGCGGGCGGTCCCGCCCAGGAGGCCCAGGCCAGGGCAGCCGACCTCACCCGGGACGCACTGAAGGCCCTGGACGGCCGCTGCTGTACGGGCACCTTCAGCGGGACCGGGCGGTGATGTTCGAGCTCACCGACAAGCTGGAGCTCACCGCCACCAGCGAGGACTCCCGGGTGCTGGACGCCCTGGCCCACGCCAAGCGGCACCGGACCTCGCGGGACTACATCCCGGTCCTGGACGAGGCGGGCAAGCCGGTGGACACCTCGTTCGCCACCCAGAACTGGCAGAAGATCATCCGTGACCGGTCCCGGCCGGGTTCCTTCGTGCGCCGGCACTTCGAGGCGATGGTGTTCTGCAACCTCGCCGACGAGCTGCGGACCGGGGACGTCGCGGTGGTCGGATCGGAGGAGTACGCCGACTGGAGCGAGCAACTGCTGCCCTGGGCGGAGGTGGAGGCGAAGCTGCCCGCCTACCTGGTCGAGGTCGGCCTGCGCGAGGAGGGCGATGAATCGCTGTTCGGCGCGGCCGAGTTCCGCGCCCAGCTGGAGACCATGCTCACCGGTGCGGCGGCAGCCGCGGACTCCGGGTACCCGGAGAACGAGGACCTGTTCATCGACCCGGCAACCGGGGTGCCGACGCTGAACCGGCGCAAGCGCGACGATCCGCGGGCCT
Source organism: Streptacidiphilus sp. P02-A3a (assembly GCF_014084105.1). Taxonomy (GTDB): domain Bacteria; phylum Actinomycetota; class Actinomycetes; order Streptomycetales; family Streptomycetaceae; genus Streptacidiphilus. The sequence continues at coordinate 3,328,863 of NZ_CP048289.1, forward strand.
CGGCCAAGAAGCTGGAGCAGGCGATCCGCTCGCGGATGCCCGAGCGCTCGCTGATGGGGATCGTGGCGCGGACCGCCTACTCAGGACGGTCTGGCGTCGGCCGAAGCCAACCCGGCCCGGTGAGACCCGGCACATGCCGCACAAAGCGGGGCGCCGGTGGTCGGGCCAACGTATGCGCCGGGCTTGGGAGCCGGCGGACGTGGTCCAGCGGCTGTCCGCGGCAGACGCTTGGAGCGCGGTGCATGTGCGCCGCTCAGTGGGACGGTGCTACCAGGCCGAATTCGTAGGCGATGATGACGAGGTGGACCCGGTCGCGGGCGCCGAGCTTGGCCAGCAGCCGTGTCAGGTACGTTTTGACGGTGGTCACGCTCAGGAACAGCTCGGCGGCGATCTCGGTGTTGGACATCCCGCGTCCGACGAGGGTCAGTACCTCGCGTTCTCGTTCGGTGATGCCCTCGATTGCACGTCGCTCGGGTGGCGTGGGGCGGCTGGCGAACTCGGCGATCAGGCGGCGGGTGACGCTGGGGGCGATCAGCGCCTCGCCGGCGGCGACGATGCGGATCGCTGCGAGGATGTCGTCCAGAGCCATGTCCTTGACGAGGAAACCGCTCGCGCCGGCGCGCAGTGCGCCGTAGACGTAGTCGTCGTCGTCGAATGTGGTCAGCATGAGGACGCGGGCCGTGCTGGGTCCTGTGGTGATCAGGCGGGTGGCTTCGATGCCGTCCATGCCGGGCATGCGGATGTCCATCACCACGACGTCGGGCTGGAGTTCCTCGGCGAGTTTGACTGCCTCGGTGCCGGTTCCGGCTTCCGCGACGACGTCGAGGTCGGGTGCGTCGGTGATGACCATCTGCAGGGCGGCGCGCACCAGGGGCTGGTCGTCGGCCAGGATGATGCGCATCGTCATCAGCGCCCCACCGGCAGGGGTAGGCGGGCCGTCACGCGGAAGCCGCCTTCGGGACGCGGTTCGGCGCTGAAGTCTCCGTGCAGCAGGCTGACGCGCTCGCGCATCCCGACGAGGCCGAAGCCGGTGCCCGCAGTGTTTGCGCCGCGGCCATGCCCGCTGTCGAGGATTTCGATGGCCAGTTCCTCGTCTCGGTGGTCGATGGACACCTGACAGGATCCGGTTCCGGCATGGCGGACCACATTGGTGACCGACTCCTGGATGATGCGGTAGGCCGACAGGTCGATGTCCACAGGAAGCGGGCGCCGCTCCCCGAGCCATTTCACCTCGACGCGCACGCCTGCGGCGGTCGTTGCCGCGGCCAGCTGCTCGACGTCGGCTAGGCCCGACGCCGGGCCTGACGGCGCAGGCTCCGGTTGGGCGTCGCGGAGCGCGCCGAGCATCCGGCGCAGGCCCGCGAGCGTTTCGCGGCTGGCGGTCTCGACGGCCACCATCGCGCTGCGCGCCCGGGCCGGCTGGGTGTCCAGGACACGGCTTGCCGCACCGGACTGCAGGGCGATGATGCCGATGCTGTGCGCGACCATGTCGTGCAGCTCGCGGGCGATCCGGAGCCGTTCGGCGGTGACCGCCTGGGCCGCGACCTGGGCGTGCAGCCTCTGGGCGTAGTCGCGGCTCTGCCGCATCGAATTGCCCACCAGCCAGGCGACCAGCGCCGTCAGGGCGACGGCCAACAGCTCGGTGGTGCCGTTGGGAATCGCGAACGGCACATGGGCCAGCGCGTAGCCGAGCAGCACGCCGAGGGCCAGGGCGGCGGTGGCGATCGAGGTCGCGCGCGGTCGGGTGGCGGCGATGAAGTACAAGGCGACGTCGACCGCCAGGAACTGCAGGAAGTTGATCTGCGTCGAATCCAGTGCCACCGCCGCGGCGGCCGAACCGGCGAGCAGCAGGACAAGAGCCGGCAGCGGTTGTCGGTGTAGCAGGCTGCTGCCAGCCAGCGCCAAAACGGTGGCCAGTGCCAGGCCCGGCCAGGACAGCTGTGCGGGGGCCCATCCTCTCCAGACGCGTTCGAAGGGGGAGGGTTCTGGTGGAAGCGCGAACGTGATGATCGAGTACAAGGTGGCCGCCCCCCAGGCCAGGGCCGTCCACGCGCCTGCGGGAACACGTTTGAGCAGGGGCAGAGGCGGTGTGGCTGGCATGTGCCGATCGTGTCATGTGATCCTCCCCGAGGCATCGGACCCAGGTTGTACAACCATGGTCGACAGACGCTCTCGCGAGTGTCATCGGGGGTCCGATGACGTGCGGTGGCCGCCCAGGGCACGGTTGGCCGGGTGATCGAAATCAACGGACTGACGAAGCATTACGGAAAGACCACCGCCGTCAACGGCCTGACGTTCACGGTGCGACCCGGGCATGTCACCGGGTTCCTGGGCCCCAACGGGGCCGGTAAGAGCACCACCTTGCGGATGATCCTGGGGCTGAACGAACCCACCAGCGGGACCGTCACCGTCCAGGGACACCGGTTCCGCGACCATCGGCGCGGACTGCGTCATGTCGGCGCGCTCCTGGACGCGGGCGACGTCCACGGCGGCCGCAGCGCGGCCGCCCACCTGATCCCCCTGGCCCGAAGCAACCGTATTCCACTGCGCCGGGTCGAGGAGGTCCTGGAGCAGGTGGGGCTGGCCGAGGTGGCCCGTCGCCGGGTCGGCGGGTTCTCCCTGGGGATGAGGCAGCGCCTGGGCATCGCCGCCGCACTGCTGGGCGATCCGCCGGTGCTGCTGTTCGACGAGCCGATCAACGGCCTGGACCCGGAAGGGGTGCGGTGGGTGCGCGGCCTGTTCCGCCGCCTGGCCGCCGAAGGGCGCACGGTGCTCGTCTCCAGCCACATGATGAGGGAGATGGAGAACATCGCCGACCAGCTTGTCGTCATCGGCCGCGGCGAGCTGATCGCCGCCGAGAGCCTCACCCGGTTCGCCGCCCGCGCCACCCGGCCAAGCGTGACCCTGCGCACCCCGGACCCGGCCGCGCTGACAGCCGCGCTCACCGGCGAGGGCGCGTCCGTGCGCGCGGAAGGCGACGGGACGCTCACGGTGACCGCACTGAGCGCGGCCCGCATCGGCGAGATCGCCCTCCAGCACCGGATCCTGCTGCAGGAGCTGGCCGCCCACACCGCCTCCCTGGAGGAGGCGTTCATGGACCTGACCGCCCACAGCGTCGAATACCTCGCCGGAGACCCCCGATGACCACACTTGCCACACCCCCGCTCACCACCGTTCCCGACAGCGAGCCGCGGGCCCGATTCCGCGACCTTCTCGCCGCGGAGTGGAGCAAACTGTGGTCCCTGCGTTCGACCCCCTGGGCCTTGGGGCTCAGCGCACTGGCCATTCTCGGGATGAATGTGAACGGCGCCGCCGCCGACTACAACAACTGGCCCCGCTACAACGCCGGCATCCGAGCCCTGTTCGTGCCGGTCTGGGCGATGCGGGACGCCTTCAACAACAACGCCGCCATGATCGTCATGCTTGTATCCGGCAGCATCGGCGCCATCACGATCGTCAGTGAGTACTCCAGCGGACTGATCCGCACCACCTTCGCGGCCGTCCCCGACCGTCGCTCGCTGGTGGCCGCCAAGGTGGCCGTCGTCACCGTGGTCATGCTCGCCTACGGCTCGCTCACCGCAGCCAGCTCCTTCGGCCTCACCCAGGCCATCCTGTCCGGGCGGCACATCGGCCTGTCGATCAGCTACCCAGGCGCACTGCAGGCCGTCGCGGCCTCCGCCCTGCTCGCACCGGTGAGCGCACTCGTCGGCATGGGCATCGGCGCCCTCATCCGGCACAGCGCGACCACCATGGTCACCACCAGCCTGGTGCTGATCCTGCTGCCGAGCTTCTTCACCGACAGCCATCGCTGGACCGCCGACCTCGACCACGCCATGCCCCACAACGCATGGCAACGCCTGGTCAATGTGGACTACGCACCCTTCGGCCCGGTCCACTACCCGGCGGCGACCGCCGGGGCATGGATCGTATTCGCGGCCTGGCCACTCCTCGCGGCAATCATCGCCATGGTCGTCGTACACCGCCGCGACCTGTGAACGGAAAGGGCGATCTATGACCCCAGTCGCAACGTAGTTCAGGACTTCGTGGCGGTGGTCCTCTTCGGCTGGCGGGGGACAGTCTTCTCGCGGGCGTCGTAGAGCTGCTGGGCGAGCGCGGCCCGGTCCGGCGTAAGCCGGGCTCGGCGGCCTCCGACCCGGCCACGGGCCCGTGCCGAGGCGAGCCCGTCGTTCGTGTTCGCCACGATCAACTCGCGCTGCAGTTCGGCGAGCACCGAGAGCATGCCGAACATGGCACGGCCCTCGATGGTCGCGGTGTCGATGCCCTGCTCGATGACGTGCGGGCCGATACCGCGCACGCGGAGCTCGGCGCCGAGGGTCACCAGGTGCAGCACGGAGCGGGACAGCCGGTCGAGCCGGGTGATCTTCAGGCCGTCGCCGTCGCCGTCGCGTAGGAGCTGCGGCACGAGGTCTAGCTCGGGGCGGGACGCCGCCGCCCCGCTGGCGGTGTCGAGGTGGATGTTGCGGTGGCCCGAGGGCCTGTCTTTCGGATCACGTCGGGCGGTCGACGCCGGGGGACGCACCCCGACGCCGCCCACTATCCAACGTGATCCGAAAGACCGGGCCCTAGCCCCGGGCGAGCTGCTCGCCGAGGACGGCCGGCAGCCCGGTCCAGTCGCAGGAGACGAAGGAGGCGTGGTCGGCCGCGAGTTGCGCGACCCGGGCCTCGGCGTCGGCCTGGGCCGGAGCCGTGTCCGACAGCGTCGGGGTCACGTTCTCGGCGTCGGTCATGACCAGCAGGTAGTGGTTGGTGTCGTACCAGGAGGTGTCGATGCCGCCGTCGACGAACGCGCTGGCGTCGCCGTCGAAGACGACGAACCACGGGCGCAGCGAGGCGTCCGGGTAGCGGGTGCGCGGGTCACCGGAGGACGCGCCGAGGACGGAGGGGAAGATCTGCGCCTGGCCGAGGTTGCCGGCGGCCTGGAGACCGGCCAGGTACTGCGCGTACTCGGTGTCGGTCCACAGGTGGTCGAAGGGGTTGTCCATCTCGAAGGTGCCCGGGATGGCCTCCAGGATGACCTTGCCGGCCAGCGCGGCCCGCGAGGGCCAGTTGTCCGCCTTCGCGGCGGCGTCCAGGGTCGGGTAGCTGCCGAGCAGGTCTGCCGGGCGGAAGACGTCCGAGCCGAGGTGGGCGGCGACCAGGGCGTCGAGTTGGGCCGGACCGAGGTTGTCGGTCGCGTCGAATCCCGCCTTCATCTCCAGCTTGATCATGATCGGCGGGTGGCCCGGGTGGGCGGCCAGCCAGATCCGGATGTCGTCCAGGCAGCTGCCCAGGTCCTTGTTGGCGCTGCCCTGGTAGAGGTCCGCGGCGCTGGAGGCGTCGACGCAGTTGTTCTTGTTGCCCAGCGGCTCGGAGTGGCTGACCTTCCACTCATGGGTGAACGGGTCGACCCAGGTGTCCAGTTCGATCAGCGACGCCCCGGTGTCGAGGGCGTTGGCGAGGAAGGGGAACTGGGTGGTGTCGTCGTAGGTGTTGTGGATGCCGACCGAGGTCCCCTGGGCGAGGGACAGACCACTGGTGTCGGCGGAAGCCGGTGCCACCGACAGCGGCAGCACGCAGGCGACCGCGGCCAGTAGGACGAGTACGGCGCGCAGCGGCCGGACGCGGCGGGGAGCGCGGGTCGTACGGGGCATGGGGAGGTCCTCCGTTGCCATGGGCGAATGGTTAGTCATGTACACGCGATAAGGCTAGAGAGCGCTCACAGACACCGCGTGACGGAATGCCGAACACAGGAAACACATGGCTCCACCTGAGAGTGCCGCCGGCCCACCGACAGCCCGCCGGACCGCCCGACATCCCCACGAATACCCCCAACTCCCCCCGCCCCCAAGCCAAACCCACCGCACGCACCATCACCGCGAACCCCTGGCCGACGAGTTCGAGCGACCCGGTCCGGCCCGACCGCCCGCCCCCCCGCGCGGAGGGCAAAGGTGCCACTTCTACCGAATTCGGCACCTGGAGGCCGCGAAGCGGCATAGATTTGACACAGGGTGATCAACAGGGGGTGCCATGGGGCGTGATCTGCGGGCGGTGTTCGGCTCGAACGACCGGGGGTTGACCGCCGATGAGGTCTTCGCCAACCGCCAGGCCCAGTGGCAGGCCGTCCTGGCTGCTCTGGCCGAGCACATCGGACGGATCACCGCGCCGGGTTTCGACGTGGAGGACCTGGAAGCCCCACGCCACAACGTCCTGGTGTTCCACGGCATCGGCGGGATCGGCAAGAGCACGCTCTCTCGCACGATCGAGGCGTCACTGGCCGACAGCGCCCACCGCCCGCCACAGTGGGCGCAGTTGTCGTGGCCGCAGGGCCGGGTGCTACCGATCCGGATCGACCTCGCCCGCTCCGCCGGTGTCTCGTTCGAGCACGTGGTGCTGTCGATCCGGCTCGCGCTGGCCACGCTCGGACGGCCGATGCCGGCGTTCGACCTGGCCCTGCACCGCTACTGGGAGCGCCAGCACCCGGGCGAGCCGCTGGAGGACCACCTGCGGCGCAGCAGCGGCGTGTTCGCCCGGTTCAGTGCGGCGGTGGACCTGCCGGAGCAGCTGCGGTCCGGGCTGGGGGACGTCGCCCAGGCGCTGCTGCTGCCCGGCACGGTGGGGACGGTGGTCGGATCGGTGACCGGGGCGCTGGTACGGGCGCTGCGCGAGCACCGCTCCTCGGTGCGGGCGCTGGCGGGGTGCGCCCGACTGGCGGACCTGCTGGAGGCCGAGCCGGACCTGGAGATGCTCTCCTACACCGCGCACCTGCTCGCCTGGGACCTCGCGCAGTCGGGCGGTGACCACCCGGTGGTGCCGGTCATCCTGCTGGACACCTGGGAGGACGTCGGCGACCGCACCCACCGGGACCTGGAACGGCTGCTGCAGCGCGTCGTCTGGCTGATGCCGAACGCCCTGTTCCTGGTCACTGGCCGCAACCGGCTGCAGTGGGCCGACCGCGGCCTGAGCGGCCAGCTCGACTGGACCGGCCCGACCGCCTGGCCGGGACTGGCCCCGCACGGCGGCTCCCGCCGCCGGTCGGCCACGGCCGCGAGGCAGATCCTGATCGGCGACCTCGCGCCGCCGGACTGCGACGACTACCTCGCCCGCCGACTGACCCACGACGGACAGCCGCTGATCGGCGCGGACATCCGCCGCGTCATCACCGAGCGCTCCCACGGCCTGCCGCTGTACCTGGACCTGTCGGTCGGCCGCTTCCTGGAGCTCCGCCGCACCGGCCGCGCCCCGGAGGCCGCCGACTTCGACCACGACTTCCCCGCGCTGATCGCCCGCACCCTGCGGGACCTGTCCGAACCCGAACGCGACGTGCTGCGGTCAGCTGCCCTGCTGGACGCGTTCTCGGTCGCCCTGGCCACCGACGCGGCCGGGCTTGACCGCGAAGCCGCCGCCGCCCGCCTGGTCGAGCGCCCCTTCGTGCTGGAGGACCCCACCGCCCCGCTCTGGCCCTACCACCTGCACCAGGCCGTCCGCGCGGCGATCCGCCACGCCGCGGACCCCGCCGACGACCACTGGACCCACCGCGACTGGACCCGCGCCGCCAGCCGCGCCTTCCACGCCATAGGGGCCCAGTTCGCCCGCACCCCGCACGACCGCACCACCGTCGTCGCCTGCCTGCGCCAGGGCCTGCGCCTGGCCCGTGACTACAGCCTGCCCCTGGACTGGCTCACCGACGCCGCGCTGGCCTATGTCGCCGACTCCGTCTGGGAGCCCCTCGCCCCGCCCGGCGTCGCCGGCGCCGCCTCCGGACGCCTGCGCACCGCCGCCGACGCGCTCGTGGAGACCCTCAGCGCCCTCGCCCGCCGTCAGCACGAGCATCGTGAACACACCGCGACCCGGCTCGCCGCCGTCGTCGACACCGGCCTGCTGCCCGCCGTCGTGGACGACATGGCCGTGTACTACCTGGCCAAGGCCCAGCGCGACCTGGGTCGCAGCGAGGCCTCCCGGCACGGCATGAGCCGGGTCGTGGCCGGGGGCGGCCGGTTCGCGCCGGCCGCCCGGCGCGGCCTGGCACACCTGGCCCGCCTCGCGGGCGACTTCCCCACCGCCCTGGCCACCGCCCGCACCCTGGGCTGGGAAGGGCGCCACTACCGGGTCCTGGGCGAAGTCTGGTGGCCCCAGGGCGAGGTCGCCCGCGCGGCGGAGGCCTTCGCCGCCGCGCGCGCCGAAGCCGAACAGCACGCCGTCACCGGCGAGGCCGCCACCGCCCAGAGCATGCGCGCCCTGGTCCTCGCCTTCCTCGACCCCGACCAGGCCGACGCGGAGATCGAGCTGGCCACGACCCTGCTGCTCCAGGTCGACCTGCGGGCCACCGCCCTCACCACCCGGATCGCCGCCCTGGTCCGCGACGCCGGACAACCCGGCACCGACTTCGACCACCGCGTCCGGGCCCTGCGCACCGAGATCACCGCCGCGGGGCTGCCCGCAGCCGAAGCCACGCTCCAGCTCGCGGTCTGCTTCCACCGTGCCGTCCTGGACACCGGTACGGACACGGCCACCGATCCGGACCTGGACATCGCCCTCACCCGTCTGCGGGAACTGACCCGCAGCGGCGGCTACGCCTACTACACCGACATCGCCCACTTCATGGCCGCCCGCCCACTGCCACCCGAGCTCGCCCCACCCACCCGGTGGCTCGACCCGCAGCACCTCACCCGCGACCGCTGGCGGACCCTGGTCACCAGCCGCCGTCACCGTCAGCCCTGACCCGCGTGCTACGGCCTGGCGGGGGTCTCGGGGTGGGGGAGGGGCGGGGTCCGGGTGGGCTCGGGGGTGGGGGGCTGGATGGTCCTGGGGGGCTGTGCGGGGCCCTCCGGGGTGGTGCTGGGGGCGTCCGCCTTCATCGCGCCCATCTCGGACTTGAGGATGCGCAGCGACTTCCCCAGGGCCCGGGCGGAGTCGGGTAGGCGCTTGGCTCCGAAGAGGAGCAGGACGACGACTGCCAGGATGATGATTTCCAGTCCGCGGTTCTCCAGCACGGGGCTGCCTCTTCCACTGCTTCAGTGCGCCACCGGGACGGTGCGCTCGTGGTACTTCGTCGCTGACGGCGCGCCGGACGGGTCGATGACCGCACGTGTGCCACCGAACAGGTGAAGACAGCGCGGATCGCGGCCTCGTTCGAGTGATGTCGGGTTTATCTGGCGATCGGACCAATCCGTGGGGTGGTTCGGTGCCGAAGCAGGTGTCAGAAGGTACCGCCGGGAGGCTGGTACGCCACCGGTTGGATGACCTTGTGATGGAGATGGGGCGTGATGGGCGAGGAGAATCTCGATACCCGGTTGCTCGCTGAGTTGACCGAGCAGTCGCAGGACCTGAACAGCGACGCGGTGCGGATCACGCGTGACGCGCTGTCGGAGTTCGGGCAGGAGCGGGAGCCCGCGCGGCGTTGGTGGCAGCGTGGGGGAGCGGTGGCGGCGGTCGCGGGTGGTGCGGCGTTGTGGGGGGTCTCGCGGGCGGCGGCCGCGTCGGGCGGCGATGTGATGGCGTTGCAGACGGCGGCGTCGATCGAGAACCTGGCGGTGAGTGTGTACACCACCGCTGCGGGTCTGCCGTTCATCAAGGACGGCAACAAGACGGTGGCGGCGTTCATCGCCAAGACCACCAGCCAGCACCAGGCCCACGCGCAGGCGTTCAACGCCGCGGTCACGCAGGCGGGGGGCAAGGCGCAGACCGGGCCCGACCCGAAGTACGCGGCGGTGGTCAAGCAGATGCTGCCCTCGATCAAGGGCCCGGGGGACGTGGTCAGTTTGGCGATCACCCTGGAGGACGTGGCGGCGCAGACGTACACCAGCTACACCTCGAAGGTCTCCGACGCCGCGTTGCGCAAGCTGTTCGCGTCGGTGGCGCCGGTGGAGGCGCAGCACCGTGCCACGTTGCTGGCGGTGCAGGCGCTGCTGGCCGGTGGTGACGCGTCGTTGATCGCGATCCCGACGGACCTGGCGAAGCTGCCGGCCGCGGCGGGCAGCGTCGGGTTCCCCGACGCCTTCTATTCCACGAAGAACGCTTCTCCGATCAGTGAAGGGGCTGTGCAGTGAGTGCAGGCAACGGTGGCTGGGAGCTGCCGATCTCCGAGGGCGAGCTGTCGCGGTTGACCCGGGAGCTGGACGAGGCGCACCAGGAGTACCTGCCGCGGATGCACGCCGCCGCGGCCGACCTGACCGAGGAGTTGCGCGACACCCGGCCCGGTCCGGTCGAGGGGCAGTGGTCGCGGGCGGGTTCGCGGCGCGGGTTCCTGCTCGGCGCGGGCGGCGTGGCGGCGGCCCTGGCGTTGGCCGCCTGCTCCAGCGGTTCGACCAAGTCGTCGGCCGGTGGCGCCAGCGGTACCCCGATGGCCTCCGGCACCCCGGCGCCCTCGGCCACGACGAGCCTGTACACCGGGGACCTGCGGGTGGTGGCGTTGGCCACGGCGCTGGAGAACCAGGCGGTGGGTGCCTACGCCGCGGCGCTGGCGGCGGCCAAGGCGGGCAAGCTGGGGACGGTCCCGGCGGCGGTGGGGACCTTCGCGACCACCGCGATGGCCCAGCACGCCGACCACGCCAAGGCCTGGAACGCGGTGCTCACGGGCGCGGGCAAGCCCGCGATCACCGGGGTCCCGCTGTCCAACCAGCCCGCGACCCTCACCGCGCTGGGCGGTGCCACCAGCGCCGGCGCCGTCGCCCAGCTCGCCCTGGACCTGGAGAACCAGGCCGCGCAGACCTACCTCTTCGCGACCTACAACGTCTCCAGCGCGGGCGGGATCGCCACCGCCGCCAGCATCGCGCCGGTGGAGGCCATGCACGCCGCCATCCTCAACTTCGTCCTGGGCCAGTACCCCGTCCCCGACGACTTCCTCCCGACCGACAAGGCCGCCAGCCCCGCGCTGCTGACCGTCTGACGGTCCCACACCCGACCGCTGTCCGCCGAGGGTCGGAAGTACAGGGCGGACGGCGGTTGCCGGGCGCGCCACCACACCTGACCAGTGGTGGTGCGCCCGGTCCCCGGCGTGGCCGGTCGGGCCTGCCCTCCACCAGGACCGCTCCCTCCCAGATGAGGACTTCGCCATGCCCACTCGTGCTCTTCGCTGCGCCGCGACCGTCGGCGTGCTCGTGCTCACCCTGGCCGGTTGCTCCGGCAGCGGTTCCGCGGCCAAGGCCGCGGCGCCCTCCAGCGGGATGTCGTCGGGCGTCACCGGTTCGCAGATCGTGATCAGCAACTTCGCCTTCAGCCCGATGGACCTGACGGTGTCCCCGGGCCAGAAAGTGACCGTGGTCAACCACGACTCCACCGCCCACACCGTCACCGCGAGCGCGGGCAACGCCTTCGACACCGGCGACATCGCCCCGGGCAGGTCCGGGACGTTCACCGCCCCCACCAAGCCGGGGAGCTACCACTACCTCTGCAGCATCCACCAGTTCATGCAGGGCACCGTGACCGTTCGCTGAGGAGAGCCGATGACTGCTGTCCGCACGATCCTGCGTGTCGGCGCCGCGGCCGGCCTGTGGATCGACGCCGGTGTGCACGCCCAGCTCGCGGGGCGGTACGACGCGGTGTCGGCCGCCGTCAGCGAGGGGACGCTGTTCCGGGTCGAGTCCGGGGCCGCGGCCCTGGCCGTGGTGCTGGTCCTGGCGTGGCGCAGACCCCTGGGAGACCTCTTCGCCGCGCTGACGGCCGGAGCCGGGCTGGCGGCGATCCTGGTCTACCGCTATGTCGATGTCGGCACGCTGGGTCCGTTGCCCGACATGTACGAGCCCGTCTGGTTCACTGACAAGGTGTGGGCACTCGCGGGTCAGGCGCTCGCCCTCGGGGCGCTCGTCGCCCTGCTGTCCCTGCGTGGCGCCGCGCACCGGCCGGTCCCGGCGTGAGGACCGCCACGACGACTACCGGTCTGCCACGCCGTACCCCTCGCCCCCGGCTGAAGTTGGAGAGTTGAACCGTGTTCTTCGACATCGGCCCGCTGAAGCTGGTCGCCCTGGCGGTCATCGCCGTGGTCGTCTTCGGCCCCGACAAGCTGCCCAAGCTGATCGCGGACGCGATGCGGCTGCTCCGGACGATCCGGCAGTTCTCGGACAGCGCCAAGCAGGACATCCGCGAGGAGCTCGGTCCGGACTTCGAGGGTTTCGAGTTCGAGGATCTCAATCCGAGGACCTTCGTCCGCAAGCAGCTCGCCGTCCAGGGTGAGGCCCTCGGGCTGAACGAGGTCCGCGATCTCAGAAGAGACGACATCACGACCGGTGCCACCGCGCTCTCGGCGAGGTCGGCACCGGAGGCGGCAGCCGACGGGCGGCCGGATGCGGCGGGTGCGGCGGAAGCGTGATCCCCCGCGCCGGAGCCGGTCTCGGAGCGGCAACCGGCTCGGCCCCCGCCCACGGACGTGGGCGGGGGCCGTGGCACGGGATCGGCACCCCGCACCGGGCTGGGCGTCACCGCCTGATCGGGGCGGTTGCGGTCAGCGGACCGGCCAGGTGAGTTGGGCGACCTGCCCGCCGTTGACGGTGACCCGGGTGACCGGGCGCGAGGCCGGGTCCCAGACGGTGTAGTCGCCGGCGGCCAGCGAGGGGAAGACGGCGGCGTACCGGGTCGCGCCGGGACCGCGTCGTTCCCGCACCGCGACGTGCGTCCTGACCTCCTCCTGGTCCACCGGGCTGAGTTCGATCTCGGCTCCGTGGAGGTCGGGCGGGGTGAGGACGACCAGCGCGCCGATGTCGCCACCGATGTCGACCAGGACGCTGCCCTCCAGGCTGGGACCGTAGGTCTCGGCGTGCGGGTGGGCGTGTCCGGCGCCGGGCGGAGGCCCGACCGGCGTCGAGGCGTGCCGGGTGGTCACGGCGCGACCGGGGCGTGGTCGTCGCTGTTCGCCGCCGAGCCGGTTGCGGTGCCGGTGCCGGTGGCGGCCGTGGCGGTGGTGGACCGGGCCTGGTACTTGAGCGCGGTCGCACCGGCCAGGATGGCGGCCCCCGCCAGGGTGGCCCCGCCGATGACCTTGGCGGTGTCGGTGCCGTGTCGGCTGCCGCCGAGGCCGGTGTCCGGTCCGCCGAGCGGGGTGGCGTTCAGGTCGGGCGCGGGGGTGTTGTCGCCCGGGTTGAAGTAGCCGCCGTGGGGGGTGCCCAGGTAGGGGAAGCACGGCAGGTAGTGGACCGTGTTGTCGGCGCTGACGTCGGTGTTGCTGGAGGTCAGGCCCTGGGTGATGGCGCCCGCCGCGGCGTCCGGCGTGTAGGTCTTGTCGACCAGGGCGTAGGTGGCGCCGGCCAGTGCGCGCAGCTCGATGGTGGTGACGTCGTCGAAGACCCGGCGGCCGTTGGGGAACCCGGCGGCGTCCATGCCGATCAGGCCGAGGTTGCTGGGGCTCTGGAGGGTCGGCGGGATGGCCATGTTCAGGCGCAGCATGTCCGCCTGGACGGTGCCGTTGCCGGTGACGTTCTGGAAGCCGGGGACGATGCCGGCCGGGATCCCGGTGAGCAGGATCGCCAGCAGGTCGGCGCGGGGCTTGCCGGACGCGTTGAGCGCGGCCAGGTTGGGGAAGACCCCGGGGTACAGGACCGGCAGGAGCTGGGACAGCTCGGGGGTGGCGACGTCGGCGGCGAACTGCTTGTCGCCCACTGGGGCCTGGGAGTTGAAGAAGTCCTTCTTCGAGATGGGGACCAGGACCTCGTTGAACAGGGGATTGCCCAGGCGGGAGACCTGGACGAAGGGTCCGGTGTTGACGATGGTGCCGTCGTCCTCGAACATGCGCGAGCGTTGGCGGCTGGCCGTGGCGTAGACGCCGATGGTGGAGTTCGAGTCGGTGACGCTGGTGGGCGCCTTGCCGTTCGCGGTGAGGTCGCAGGCGGGTACCTGCAGGGCGATCGAGTGGATGTTCTTGGCCTTGGGGCCGTTGACGCCGGGGGCGGCGGGCATGCTGGAGCCGATGTGCAGGTTCTGGAACGGACGCAGGTCGCCGAGGTCGAAGATGGCGCCGATGTCGACGTAGAAGCCTTCGGCGCGTTGGCCGGTGAACAGCTTGCAGCCGCCGGGCAGGGTGTGGATGGCCTGGTCGGCCAGGGCCGCGTAGTTCGGGGTGGACAGCGGCCCGATGTTGCACGGCGGGCAGGGCAGGTTGCTGCCCAGGACCTGGCTGCTGCCGTCCTTGCCGCCGCCGTTGCTGACCTTGGTGACGGTGGCGTACTGGCGGCGGTTCCAGTTCTTGCTGTCGATCGACTCGATGGTGCCGACGTTGTACAGGAACGTGTTGGGGATGGTGTTCACGGTGTTGAACCGGAACTGGTAGCTGATGTCCGGCAGTCCGTCGCCGTTGTTGTCGATGTGGATCTCGTAGAGCACGTCGTCGCCGAACTCGTCGAAGTTCGGTCCGCCCGCCGGGTCTTCGAAGGGGCTGAAGTTGGCGATCAGGGTGACGGTGTCGGGCCTGTCGGGGCTGACGAAGGCGTAGACGTCGGTATTGTCGGCGACCGGGTCGTTCGAGATCGCGGGTGCTTCCTTGTGCGAGGACACGCGTGTCTTCCTCTTCGCTGGCTGGGACGGTCAGGACTTGGCTGGAACGGCCGCGATGCGACCGAGCTGGGCGGCGAGCTGGGGATCGCGATGCAGGACCTCGCGCTCGCCGACCATGACGGCGATCTCACCGGTGTTGGCGTTCTTGACGTAGGCCATCAGCGGGCCGTGGTGCATGGCCCCCTGCTGCACGGCCCCCTGGGTGGCGGCCGTCCGGGTTCGGGCGGAGGCCTCCTGGCCCAGCGCCGCGGGTACCAGGACCGTGGCGCCCAGCGCCGCGGTGCCCAGGGTGGCGTGCCGTATGAAACTGCGTCGGGAGTTCTCGGACATGACGGGTTCCCATCCGGATCGAGGACCGGCTGGGCTCATGCCGCGCCGGTGTCCCAGCGGCACGTCATGACTTTGGGTGACCGCTGGTGACTGAAACGTAATCACGGCGGGGTCCTGCCTGCCCGTCAGAGTCCGCCAATCGACGCGGTCGCGGTGGGCCGGGCGGGTCGGCGCGGGTCAGTGCGGCGCGGCCGTGGCCGTGGTCGCCGGTTCCTCGGAGCCGCCGCCGGTCGCCCGGGCCGGGTCCGCCGACGCGGTCAGCGGGGCGGGCTCGCGGTCCGTCGCCGGTTCGGGCGCGGCGCCGTCGGTCTCGGAGCGCAGCGCGTGCGTCTCGGCCTTGAGGATGCGCAGGGACTTGCCCAGCGAGCGGGCAGCGTCCGGGAGGCGCTTGGCTCCGAAGAGCAGCAGCACCACCAGGGCGACGATCAGGATTTCCAGGGCGCGGTTTTCGAACATCTGACATCCCTCGGCTGGGCTGGACGGCACGGCGAACGCACGGTGCCGTGTCCAGCCTCATCCGAACGCGCCGATGCGGCGAGCTGTCCTCAGCCGTCCGGCTGCCTCGGCGCGGCGGCGCGGGCGGTCAGCGGCGGGCGAGCTGTCGCTCGCCGGCGGCGCCGCGCTGGTAGGCCAGCTCGTAGTGCTGGAAGACGGCTTCCTCGTCCTCGGCGGGCAGCACCTCGTCGGTGCCGATCGAGGGGCAGCCCTTCACCAGTGCCTTGTCGTAGGCCACCCGGACGTAGCCGGGGCCCACGACCGCGCCGTCCAGGGGGACGAACACCAGGCGGTGCCGGGTCGGTAGGCCGACCTGGACGGTGGCCATGGCCGGCTCGTCGGTGCTGGTGTCCACGTACACCGCCTCCAGCGGGCCGATCCGGTGGCCGCCGGAGTCGACGACGTCATGGGTGCGCCACTCGCGGATGTCAGCGGCCTCGATCATCTGTGTTCCCTTCGCCGTGGTGGCCGGTGCGCCTACCCGCCTTCCCCGCCCGCCCGGGTACACACCGCGCGCCGCCGCCGAGGTTCAGCGGGCGGCTCTGGGGTGCGGCAGGGCCGGGCGCGGCGCCGGTGCGGCGGGACGACGGGCGAGGACCTGGTCCACGCCCATGCGGCCCTGCTCGAACGCCAGCGAGCTGCCGACCAGGTAGAGCCGCCAGAGCCGGGCGGTCGCCTCGCCGACCAGGGCGGTGAACCGCGTCCAGCGCTCCTCCAGGGTGTCGTGCCAGGCGTCGATGGTCGTCACGTAGTGCTCCCGCAGCGCCTGGACGTCGCGGATCTCCAGGCCCGCCGCCTCCAGCAGGGCGAGCGTGCCGCTCAGCGGGCGCATGTGCATGTCGGGCGCGATGAAGGACTCGATGAAGGCACCGCCGCCGGGGGCGTTCGCGGTCCGCGACATCTGCTGGAGCAGCAGCCGTCCGCCCGGGGCCAGGGCCCGCCGCAGCAGCCGGGTGAAGTCCGGGTACTGGTCGTCGCCGACGTGCTCGCCCATCTCGATGGTGGTGACCGCGTCGAACCCGGCCGCCTCGACATCGCGCCAGTGCTGGTGCCGGATCTCGACGTGGTCCTCCAGGCCCCGTTCGCGGACCAACTCGCGTACGAACGCGGCCTGCTCGGCCGAGAGGGTGACGCCGGTCGCGTGGACGCCGTAGTGCTCGGCGGCGTGCACCACCAGCGCGCCCCAGCCGCAGCCGACGTCCAGCAGCCGCGTCCCGGGGCGCAGTTCGAGTTTGCGGCAGATCAGGTCGAGCTTGTCGCGCTGCGCGTCGGCCAGACCGTAGCCGGGCGCGGCGTCCGTCCAGTAGCCGCAGGAGTAGGCCATGGCCGGGTCGAGCAGCAGCTGGTAGAAGTCGTTGGACAGGTCGTAGTGATGGCTGATCGCGGCGCGGTCGCGGGCCCGGCTGTGCGGGGTGCCGCGCAGCCGGGCCTGCTCCTGGACGACCGGCGGCCGGGGGCCCACCGCGCCCAGCCGGGCGGCGGTCAGCGCGGCCCGGGCCAGGGCCGCGGCGGTGGGGCGCCTGCGGGTCAACCCGCGCTCCTCGACCGTGCGGCGCACCGCGCTCAGGGTCGCGCGCAGGTCGCCCTCGATGTCGAGGTCGCCGCTGACGTAGGCGTGGGTGAGCCCCAGTTCGTCCGGCTGCCACAGCAGTCGGCGCAGCGCCCGCCGGGAGCGCAGGACCAGGGTCGGGGCACCGGGGGTACCGGCCGTGCTGCCGTCCCAGGCCCGGAGCCGCAGCGGGGCGGGTGAGCCGGTGAGCTCCTCGATCAGCGGCATGAGCCGAGCGGCCGCACCCGTCGCCCGGGACCGGGCGGCGGGAGGTGCGGAGCCGGGTTCGGTCGGCGCCGTGGCGCGGCCTGCGGTGGTGGTCATGCGTACCCCTCAAGGGTGTGAGCAGGATCGGCGGACACGGCAGCAGGGCTCACGGGGCCTGCTGCCCCCGGTGGCCACTCGGTGGTGATTCGGCGCCGCCACGCGCCCGGATGGGTGCGGCCGGGCAGAAACCCGGTCGCCGACCCGTCCGAACCCGCCGCTGCCGCGAATCACCTGTAGCGGGAGGCGGGCCGGTGGACCCGGCGCGACACGCAGAGCCCGACACGCAGAGCCCGACACCCGATGAGCCCGACACCCGATGAGCCCGACGCACGAAGAGGATGTGGACGCGCCGTGGACGGACCGCACAGCTTCAGCAGGGGCGGCGGAGCAGGAAGGAACACCCGGTTCCTCGGCGTCCCGGACGCCCCCGGGCAGCGCCCGGAGGACCTGCTGCTCGACGTCGCGAAGGGCGACCAGGACGCCTTCGCCTCCCTCTACGACCACATCTGCGCGCCGGTGCTCGGCATCGTCCGCAGCGTGCTGCGGGACCCGGCCCAGTCCGAGGAGGTCACCCAGGAGGTGCTGCTGGAGGTCTGGCGCACCGCCGCGCGGTTCCAGCCGGGCAAGGGCAGTGCGCTCACCTGGGTACTGACCATCGCGCACCGGCGCGCGGTGGACCGGGTCCGCAGCGCCCAGGCCGCCACCGACCGCGAGCACCGGGCGGCCCTGCTGGCGCGGACCCCCGCCTATGACGAGGTCAGCGAAGCGGTCGACCGCCGCTTGGAGCGCGAGCACGTCCGCCGCTGCCTGCGGGCGCTCACCGGGACCCAGCGCGAGTCGGTGGTGCTGGCCTACTACCGCGGCCTGACCTACCGGGAGGTCGCCGAGCTGCTGGCCGTGCCGCTGGGCACGGTCAAGACGAGGATGCGCGACGGACTCATCCGGATGCGCGACTGCCTGGGGGTGACCGCATGATCAGCGCCGACCTGCACATGCTCGCCGGAGCGTACGCGCTCGGCGCGCTCGACGACGCGGAGCGCGGGGAGTTCGAGCAGCACCTCGCCGAGTGCGAGGCCTGCGCGGTGGAAGCGGCCGAGTTCCTGGCCACCGGTGCCCGGCTGGCCCTGGCTGTCGCCGAGTCGCCGCCGACGGCCCTGAAGCAGCAGGTACTGCGGCGCATCGCCCAGGTGCGGCAGGAGCCGCCCAAGGTCGACCTGCCCGCGCCCCCGGCGCCGCCCGCCTCGTCCACGGCTCGGGTGCGCCGAGGCACCATGGTGGCGCTCGCCGCCTGCGTCGCCGCCGCCGTCGCGCTCGGCGGCGTGGCCGTGCAGTACACCAGCGCCCAGGACGTCCGCCGCCAGGCCCAGCGGACGGAGGCGCAGGCGGCGCAGATCTCCGCCGTCCTGTCCGCCCCGGACGCCCGCACGGTGGTCGCCGGTGTCGGCGGAGCGGGCCAGGGCGCCCGCGCCACGGTGGTCACCTCACCGAGCGAGAACCGGGCCGTGTTCCTCACCCCCGGCCTGCCCACCCTCGCCGCGGGCAGGACCTACGAGCTGTGGTTCGACGACGCGGGGGTGATGCGCCCCGCCGGTCTGGTCGCGCCCGGTACCGGCGGCGCCACCGTCCTGCTCAACGGCCCGGTCGGCAGCGCCGAGGGCGTGGGCGTCACCGTCGAGCCCAGCGGCGGGTCGCCCCGTCCCACCGGCGCCCCGATCGCCCTGCTGGCCTTCCCCCGCGCCTGACCGCGGCAACCGCCGCCGGTGCGCCGACGCGCGTCCGCGAGGCAGCCACCCCTGCTGACGACCGCCGCCCCGGGCGGCGGTCGTCGAGATTCCCGTGCCCTCGGGAAAGGTTCCCCTACCGATCGGGAAGTGCCGATATCTAGTCTCAGGGAGCGCCGGGGCCGTGCTGTCCGGTGTGGCACCACGCGACCGACGCGGGCTCCGGGATCGCGTCGGCGCCGCTGGTCGCGAGACACGTCGTCGAAGCTGCCAGGGAGGCTGCTGCATGAAGGACGAACCACGGATCAGCGTGTCCGACACGCTGAAGGCGACCCCGATGGCGGTGCGCTACCTGCTCGGAGGCATCCTGGTCAATCAGATCGGCGCCTTCGTCCAGACGTTCCTGGTGCTGTACCTGACGCACCTGCACCTCTCGATCCAGACCGCGGGCCTGAGCATGGTCGCGTACAGCGCGGGCACGATCCTGGGCACCATGCTGGGCGGTGAGGCCACCCAGCGGTTCGGGCCGCGGTTCACCATCGTGGCGGCGATGGCGGGTTCCGGTCCGCTGGTCGCGGTGATCCCGCTGCTCAGCCGGTCGAGCCTGCTGGCCCCGCTGCTGGCCGTGCTCGCCCTCGCGGGCCTGCTCGCCCAGGCGTACCGGCCGGCCGCGTCGGTGCTGCTCAGCGAGATGATGCCGGAGCGGCACCAGGTGATGGCGTTCTCGATGCTGCGGATCGCGCTGAACGCCGGTGCCGCGGTGGCGCCGCTGATCGCCGCCGGGCTGATCCTCTTCGACTGGAACGCGCTGTTCTGGATGGACGGCGCCACCACGCTGGTCTACGCGGCCCTGGCGTTCGCCCTGTTGCCGCGGCAGGCGGTGCTCGCCGCCAAGGAGAAGGCCGCCGCGCAGGACACGGGACCGGAGGAGCCGACCGCCGCGGCGCCGCCCCTCTCCCGGCGGGCCGCGTACGGCGCGCTGCTGCGGGACCGCGGGTACCTGCTCTTCCTGTGCGGGGTCATGCTCGGCACGCTCACCTACATGCAGTCGGTGGTCGCGCTGCCGTTGCAGATCAGGGCCGACGGCTACCCGACCGCCCTGTACAGCGTGGTGCTCACGGTCTCCTCGGTGGTGCTGATCACCTGCGAGCTGAAGGTCACCACGTACATCCTGCGGATACCGCCGTACAGCGCGGTGCTGTTCGGCCACCTGGCGAACGCCCTCGGCTTCGCGTTCTACGCGCTGTCGGACAAGTCCTCGGCGTTCCTCATCATCGGCTCGGTGCTGGAGATCAGCGGCGTGATGATCGCGGGACCGACCATGTACGCCCACCCCGCCACCTTCCCCAAGGCGCTGAAGGTCCGCTACATCAGCACGATGCAGGCGGTGACCGGACTGGCGGCGGCGCTCGGGCCGCTGATCACGGTCTATGTCTGGACCCGGCTCGACCACGTCTTCTGGGTGCTGTGCGCGCTGGCCGCCGCTGTCACGGGGGTGCTCGCCATGACCGGGATCAAGTGGGGCATCGAGCAGGACGCCCGTCAGCAGCGGGACGCCGTTGTCGAGGGCGAACCCGAGAGTGTCGGCGGCACGGTGTGACGCGGCACCCGGGCGTGGACGAGCCAATGGCGGTACCCATCGAGGGAGGGACGGACACATGACCACAACGACGGTTGCCACGACGTACACCGGTGAGCCGGACAGCGCGACGGAGATCCTGGCGCGGGCCAGGGCACTGGCCCCGGTGCTGCGGGCGCGGGCCGCGGAGAGCGAACAGCTGCGCAGGCCGCCGGCCGACGTGGTGGAGCTGCTGCGCGACACCGGTGTGTTCCGGATGGGCTGGGGCCGCGAGTGGGGCGGCCCCGAGCTGA
Organism: Streptacidiphilus sp. P02-A3a; assembly: GCF_014084105.1. Taxonomy (GTDB): domain Bacteria; phylum Actinomycetota; class Actinomycetes; order Streptomycetales; family Streptomycetaceae; genus Streptacidiphilus. The sequence continues at coordinate 3,349,575 of NZ_CP048289.1, forward strand.
CGTCCATGGACCAGATCCGGGTGGTGGAGGCGCTGGCGTACGGCGACGCCTCGGCCGCCTGGTGCGGCGCGATCGGCGCGCTCACCGGGCCGGTCACGAGCTTCCTCGACCAGGACGTCGTCAAGGAGGTCTTCCCCCGGCAGGACATGATCACCGTGGGTGTGCTCGCCCCGGCCGGTCACGCCGAGCGGGTCCCCGGCGGCTTCCGGCTGAGCGGCCGGTGGTCCTTCGGCAGCGGCATCGCCCACAGCGACTGGGTGACCTCGGGTGCGTTCCTCTTCCAGGACGGCGAGCCGTACGCGAGCCCGGACGGCACCAACCCGCACGAGTCGCGGCAGTTCCTGGTGCCCCGGGACCAGGTCGAGCTGATCGACAACTGGCACACCACGGGCCTGTGCGGCACCGGCAGCTGCGACTACACGATCACCGACGTGTTCGTGCCGGAGAACCGCACCTACACCTTCTTCCAGCCGCGCGGCCGGATCAGCCCGCTCTCGCAGCCGGACTCCTTCATGCGGATGCTGTGCGGGGTGCCGCTGGGGGTGGCGCGGGCCGCGCTGGACCACGCCCGCGAGATCGCGCTGACCCGGGTGGACCGGATGACCGGGGTGGCCTGGGCGGACAGCTTCCGGGTGCAGGTGGCGCTGGCCGAGTGCGAAGCCGACTTCAACGCCACGCGCGGCAACGTCTACGGCAGCACGACCCGGCTGTGGGAGGTGCTGGAAGCCGGTGGCGAGCCCACCCCGGACGAGCGCGCCGCCGCGCCGCTGGCCTGGCTGCACGCGTACCGCACCGCCCGTTCCATCGTCGCCCGGCTCTACGACCTGCTGCAGACCTGGTCGATCAGCCGCTCCTCGCCCATGGACCGCTGGCTGCGCGACACCATGACCATGTGCCAGAACGTCCCGGCGCAGGACGTCACCCTGGAGTCGATCGGCGGCTACCTGCTCGGCGGGACCCCCAGGATCCGGATCAACCTCGGCCTCGGTTCGGAGCCCCGGACGACGGACTGACGGCCCCTTGGCGACGGGATTGAGAATCGCAGCCGGACATCCAGGGTCTGTGGACGCCCTCTCACACCCGTGCAACAGGACGCGGCGCCGGTTCGCACACATGCCGCTGGCACATGCCTGTCGCACCTCCCGGAAAGGGCGTAACGTGCCGCCATGGATCAGCCACCGCGCAGCTGGGCCGAGGTCCTCGCCGGCGAGCAGCAGCGCCTCGACCGGGCCGTCGCCCGTGCTCAGGCCGGGTACCGGACGCTGCCCGCGGGCAGCGGGACCGACCCCGCCGCGCGGCCCGACGACAGTCCGAAGCCCTCGTGAGTACGCCGCCCCCCGGGGACCGGTGAGCGGGCCGGTCCCACCCCCGCCGTGCTTCCGGTGACCCCGGCGACGGCGCTCAGTGGCCGGTCGGGACCAGGCGGCCGAGGAGCTCGCCGAAGGCGATGAGCCGGTCCATCTGGCCCGGGCCGCCGTCGTCCAGCGACTTGCTGAAGCGGAACGACTCCGGCCGGAACCGGGCGGTGCCCGCGCCGCCCTCGTCCGGCGGGACCGCGCTGAGCTCCTGCACCGCGCCGGTGGTCACCACCACGAACACGCCACGGCGGGTGCGCCGGCCGCCGCCGTCCTGGCCGACCAGGGTGCGCATGCCGACGTGCCGCACCTCGGTCAGCGGCAGCACCTGGATCGAGGAGTCCAGCACCGTGCCGCCCGGCTCGTCGCCGTCCGCGATCTCCTCGCTGTGCCACAGGATCAGCCGCCGCCCGTCGCAGACCGCTGCCTCCTGCCAGACCGACGCGCCCGCGTCGGTCAGGTCCACCACCCGCTCCAGGGTGAACCCGCGCACCCGCCGCCGCCCCAGCACCCCGCCGATCGCGGCCAGCGCCACGTCCGGATGCAGGAAGTAGGCCTGCGCCGCGGCCTCCAGCCGCGCGAACGGAGACCAGTCCGACCCCGGCAGCCCCACCTGTTGCGCGGACTGCTCCTGTCGCCGCAGTCCCCGCCGTCTCGACACCCTGCTGAACATCGCTGCCCCCTTGCTGCCCAGCCCTCCGGCAAACCCTACCCAAGCGGGCCCCGCATTAGGGGCCCTCTAGGCTGGTGTCCATGCCGACCTTGCTGCTCGTCCGCCACGGCCGCTCCACCGCCAACACCGCCGGCGTGCTCGCCGGCTGGACCCCGGGCGTCGAACTCGACCCGCACGGCCGCGAACAGGCCGAGACCCTGGCCGGACGGCTGGACGGGATCCCGGTCGCGCGGGTCGTCAGCAGCCCGCTGGACCGCTGCCGACAGACCCTGGCGCCGCTGCTGGCGGCCCGGCCCGAGCTCACCATGCGGCTGGACGAACGCCTGGGCGAGTGCCGCTACGGCGACTGGACCGGCCGCCCGCTGGCCGAGCTCGCCGGTGAGCCGCTGTGGCGCACCGTCCAGGCCCAGCCGTCGGCCGCGACCTTCCCCGGCCCCGAGGGCGAGTCGCTGCGCGAGATGAGCCACCGCGCGGTCGAGAGCGTCCGCGAATGGGACGCCGAGGTCGAGGCCGAGCACGGCCCGGACGCGGTGTGGGTGGCCTGTAGCCACGGCGACGTGATCAAGGCGATCGTGGCCGACGCGCTCGGACTGCACCTCGACAACTTCCAGCGGATCTCGGTCGAACCCTGTTCGGTCACCGCGATCCGCTACACCCCGCACCGCCCGTTCGTGCTGCGTATGGGCGACACCGGCGAGCTCGGCGGCCTGAAGCCGCGCCCCGCCGCCGAGGGCGCGGCGCCCGGCGACGCGCGCGACGGGGACGCTGTGGTCGGGGGAGACACCGGCGCACGGTGACGGCTGGGTAGGGTGGGTTCGAACAGCGACGTCAAGATCTGGAGCAGCCACGTGCCCCGCCAGGTGTTCTTCTACGACCCCCCAGAGCGCTTCGTGGCCGGAACGGTCGGCGAGCCGGGTCACCGCGCCTTCTACCTCCAGGCCAGCACCCGAGGCCGGGTGACCAGCGTGCTCCTGGAGAAAACCCAGGTCGCCGCGCTCGCCGAGCGGATCGAGGAGCTGCTGGACGAGGTGGTCCGGCGCGCCGCCGGCAGCACCGAGGTCCCGGCCGTGGCCCCGGCCGACCTGATCGACAGCGCCCCGCTCGACCAGCCGGTGCTGGAGGAGTTCCGCGTCGGCACCATGGCCCTGGCCTGGGACGAATCGATCCAGCGGCTGATCATCGAGGCGCAGGCACTGGTCGAGACCGACCCGGACGACCCCGAGGACGCCGAGCCCTTCGAGGACGACGAGAACGGCCCGCCGATGCTGCGGGTCCGGCTCAGCGGCGCGATGGCCCGGGTGTTCGCCAAGCGGGCGCTGGAGCTGGTCTCCGCCGGACGCCCGCCGTGCCCCTTCTGCAGCCTCCCGTTGGACCCGCAGGGGCACGTGTGCCCCCGTCAGAACGGGTACCGGCGCTGAGCGCGCCGGTCGAGCAGCCGCTGCCCGAGGTGGACCCGGTCGCCTCGGCCGCGCTGGCCGCCGACCCTGACCGGGCCCTCGCGCTGCTGCGCGAGGGCGAGCTGCGGATACACGGGCAGCTCACCGAGGCCTCCAACGCCGCCTTCTACTGCACCGTCGGCGACGGCGAGCAGGAAGCCGTCTGCGTCTACAAGCCGGTGCGCGGCGAGCGCCCGCTGTGGGACTTCCCGGACGGCACCCTGGCCGGGCGCGAGGTGGCCGCGTACCAGGTCTCCGCCGCGACCGGCTGGCACCTGGTGCCGCCGACGGTGCTGCGCGAGGGACCCTACGGCGAGGGCATGTGCCAGGTCTGGGTCGAGTCCGACCCGGAGGCCGGGCTGCTGGCGCTCCAGGACACCGAGGAACCGGAGCCCGGCTGGTGCGCGATCGGCCGGGCCGACGTCGGCGGCGGCCGCACCGCGCTGCTGGTGCACGCCGACGACCCGCGACTGCGGCGGCTGGCGGTGCTGGACTCGGTGTTGAACAACGGCGACCGCAAGGGCGGGCACCTGCTGCCCGCCGTGGACGGCCGGATCTACGGCATCGACCACGGGGTGACCTTCGCCGTCCCCGGGAAGCTGCGCACGCTGCTGTGGGGCTGGGCCGGGCAGCCGCTGCCGGACGAGGCCGTCGAGGCGCTGACCGGCCTGCGGCGGCAGCTGGCCGAGGGCGACGGCGGGGCCGACGGCGGCGGGCTGGCGGAGCGGCTGCGCGAGCTGATCACCGACGCCGAGGTGGGGGCGGTCCGGGAACGGGTGGCGTCGCTGCTGGACACCGGCCTGCACCCGCTGCCCTCCGGCGACTGGCCCGCGGTGCCCTGGCCGCCCATCTAGCGGCGCCTGCGCTCCGGTACGGGCCGCGCCGGATCGAGCCGTCGCGGCCCGCTGATCAGGGCAACTACCGAGGCACTGGTGCGAAGATCAGTTGTGTCCGGTTAGAGTCATCCGTATGTATGCCTGGCCCGCCACTGAGGTTCCCGCGCTCCCCGGTCAGGGGAACCCCCTGCGCATCTACGACACCGCCACCGGGGGGCTGCGGACCACCGCGCCCGGTCCCACGGCCGGTCTCTACGTCTGCGGCATCACGCCCTACGACGCCACCCACCTCGGCCACGCCGCCACCTACAACACCTTTGACCTGGTCCAGCGGATCTGGCGGGACAACGGCCACGACGTGGTCTACGTCCAGAACGTCACCGACGTCGACGACCCGCTGCTGGAGCGGGCCATCGCCACCGGCGAGGACTGGACGGTCCTCGCCGAGCGTGAGACCGCGCTGTTCCGCGAGGACATGACCGCGCTGCGGATGCTCGCCCCGGCGCACTACATCGGCGCGGTCGAGGCGATCCCCTCGATAGTGCCCCTGGTCAAGGACCTGCTGGCGCAGGGCGCCGCCTACGAGCTCGACGGCGACATCTACTTCTCCATCGGCTCCGACCCGCACTTCGGCGAGGTCTCCCGGCTCAGCCCCGAGCAGATGCTGCACTTCTTCGGCGAGCGCGGCGGCGACCCGGACCGTCCGGGCAAGAAGCACCGGCTCGACCCGCTGCTGTGGCTGGCCGCCCGCCCCGGCGAGCCCGCCTGGGAGACCGAGCTCGGCCACGGCCGCCCCGGCTGGCACATCGAGTGCGTCGCGATCGCGCTCGGCCACCTCGGCATGGGCTTCGACATCCAGGGCGGCGGCAGCGACCTCGTCTTCCCGCACCACGAGATGGGCGCCTCGCACGCCCAGGTCGCCACCGGCAGCCACCCCTTCGCGCAGGCCTACGTGCACGCCGGGATGGTCGGCCTGGACGGCGAGAAGATGTCCAAGTCGCGCGGGAACCTGGTGTTCGTCTCCAAGCTCCGGCGGGACGGCGTGGACCCGGGCGCGATCCGGCTCGCCCTGCTCGCCCACCACTACCGCAGCGACTGGGAGTGGACCGGCGCCGACCTGCTCCGCGCCCAGGACCGGCTCGCCCGCTGGCGGGCCGCCGTGTCCCGGCCGGACGGCCCGGACGCGACCGCGCTGCTCGCCGAGGTCCGCGCGGCCCTCGCCGACGACCTGGACGCGCCGCGCGCGCTGGCCGTGATCGACCTCTGGGCGGCCGAGCAGGAGGCCAACGGCGGCTCCGACACCGGCGCCCCCGGCGTGGTCTCGCGGACCGTGGACGCGCTGCTCGGCGTCGCGCTCTGACACCCGGCCGGGTCGGTCCGCGACAGCGGCCCGACCCGGCCCCGGCCGTCGGTTTCGGGCCTCGGTTCCGGGCCCCGGTTCCGGCTCCGGTCGGGGGTGGTCCGGGTCAGTCGGGCTCGGGCGCGCCCGACGGCGCCGGGACCGGGTCACCCACCGGTGCGTCCGGCCGGGTCCGCGCGGGCGCGCCGTAGGTGCGGCCCTTCCAGGCCGCGCCCCGGCCCTGCCAGTGCCGCACCGCCGAGTCCACCGTCATCAGCAGGTACAGCCCCGCGGTGAACGGCAGCAGCAGCGCCTCGGCCGCCGGACGGCCGTAGTACGCCAGCATCGGCCGGAAGGTCAGCGCCATCAGCGCCCAGGCGACGGCCGCGGGCACGGCCGCCCCGGCGTCCCCCGCCAGCAGACCGGCGACCAGCGCCACCGGCGGCACCAGGTACACCAGCGCCAGCCCCAGCACCGTGCCCGCCAGCAGCGGCACCGAGTGCCGCAGCTGCGCGTACGCGCTGCGGGAGACCATCCGCCACAGCTGCGCCAGCTCCGGGTACGGGCGGACGCTGTCCACCTGCTCGGCCAGGCCCAGCCAGGTCCGGCCGCCGTCGCGCTTCACCAGCCGCGCCAGGTTCACGTCGTCGATCACCGCGCCGCGGATCGCGGCCACCCCGCCCGCCCGCTCCAGCGCCTCCCGACGCACCAGCGTGCAGCCCCCGGCCGCCGCCGCCGTCCGCGCGCCGGGGCGGTTGCTCCGCCGGAACGGGTACAGCTGGGCGAAGAAGTAGACGAACGCCGGGACGATCAGCCGCTCCCAGCGGGTCTCCGTGCGCAGCCGCGCCATCTGCGAGACCAGGTCGAGCCGGTTCGACTCGGCCGCGGCGACCAGCTGCGCCAGCGAGTCCGGGCCGTGCGCGATATCGGCGTCGGTGAGCAGCAGGTACTCCGCCTCCCCGGCCAGCTCCACGCCGTGCCGCAGCGCCCAGAGCTTCCCGGTCCAGCCCGGCGGCGGCTCGCCCGGCGAGGCCACCGTCAGCGGCAGCAGCCCGGGGGCGGCGAGGCCGCGGGCCAGCGCGCCGGTGCCGTCGCTGCTGCCGTCGTCCACCAGGATCACCCGGGCCGGGCCCGGGTAGCGCTGCGCCAGCAGCGACGGCAGGCTCAGCGGCAGCACCTCCGCCTCGTCCCGGGCCGGGACCACCAGCGCCACCTCGGGCCAGCGGGCCGGCGCGGAGCGTTCCGGCAAGCGGACGTCGGTACGCCAGAACCAGCCCTGGCAGCAGGTCAGCCACAGCCAGGAGAGCAGGGACACGGAGGCGATGATCGCGAGTACGGACACCGCGCCAGTCTGGCGCACACCGCCCGTCCCGTCACCGAGCACTCGCCGACCGGGCCGCTCCGCGGGGCCGGGGTCGGGCATCGACCAACGGGCATCGACCAACGGGCATCGACTAAGGTGAGTCGCTGTGAAGATCGCACTGCTGGACTCGGGCATCGGACTGCTCGCCGCCGCCGCCGCGCTGCGCGAGCTGCGCCCGGACGCCGACCTGGTGCTCACCTGCGACCCGGACGGCATGCCCTGGGGCCCGCGCACCGCCGCCGACGTCACCGCGCACGCCCTCGACTGCGCCCGCGCCGCCGCCGCGTACCGGCCGGACGCCCTGGTGGTCGCCTGCAACACCGCCTCGGTACACGCGCTGGAGGCGATCCGGGCGGAGCTGGAGCCCGGGATCCCGGTGATCGGCACCGTCCCCGCGATCAAGCCCGCCGCCGCGACCGGCGGCCCGGTCGCGGTCTGGGCCACCCCGGCCACCACCGGCAGCGCCTACCAGCGCGGCCTGATCCGCGACTTCGCCGACGGCACGGACGTGGTGGAGGTCCCCTGCTGGGGGATGGCCGAGGCGGTCGAGCACGCCGACCAGCGGGCCATCGACGAGAGCATCGCCGCCGCCGCCGCGCAGACCCCGCCCGGGACCCGGGCGCTGGTCCTCGGCTGCACCCACTACGAACTGGTCGCCGACCGGATCCGGGCCGCGCTCGGCCGCCCGCCGGGCCTGGAGCTGTACGGCTCGGCGCGGGCCGTCGCCGGCCAGGCGCTGCGCCGGGTAACGCCCGCCGCCGCGGCCGGGCAGGGCGACGGGACGCTGGTGGTGCTGCGCAGCGGCCGGGTCGGCGAACTCCTCCCGGCCTCGCTCGGCTACCGCGAAGGACGACTGCTGGACACCGCGGCGCTGGCCCCGAGGCCGTAACCGCCGGTCGGGGCCCGGGTGACGGCCGTCGGCCACCGGCGCTCGGTGGCTAGTGGCCGGGAACCGGCCGCAGCGCGGCGGGCAGGTCGGCCAGGGCCCGGTAGCCGTCGACGGCCATGGTCAGGTCGGCCTCGGCCAGCAGCGACCGCAGCACGTGCACCACGCCGTCGGTGCCGCCGAGGGCCAGCCCGTAGGCGTACGGGCGGCCGACGCCGACCGCGGTCGCGCCCAGCGCCAGGGCCTTGACGATGTCGGCGCCGCCGCGCACCCCGGAGTCGAAGAGCACCGGCAGCCCGTCGGCGGCCTCGACCACGCCGGGCAGCGCGTCCAGCGCCGCCAACCCGCCGTTCGCCTGGCGTCCGCCGTGGTTGGAGACGTAGATCCCGTCGACCCCGGCGTCCTTCGCGCGGCGCGCGTCCTCCGGGTGGCAGATGCCCTTGAGCAGCAGCGGCAGGCTGGTCAGCGAACGCAGCCAGGGCAGGTCGTCCCAGGTCAGCGGGTTGCCGAAGATCCGGCTGAAGAGAGCGACCACCGCGCCCTGATCCTCCTCCGGGGCCTTGCCGAGCGCGGCCCGGAACACCGGGTCGGAGGTGTAGTTGGCCAGGCAGTTGCCGCGCAGCTGCGGGAAGTTGCTGGTGGACAGGTCGCGCGGGCGCCAGCCGGTGACCCAGGTGTCCAGGGTGACCACGATCCCCTTGAAGCCCGCCGCCTCGGCCCGGTGGACCAGGCTGGCGGCCAGCTCGCGGTCGGTCGGGGTGTACAGCTGGAAGAGGCCGGGGGTGTCGCCGAACTCCTTGGCGACCTCCTCCATCGGGTCGACCGTGAGGGTGGAGGCCACCATCGGCACGCCGGTCAGCGCGGCGGCCCGGGCGGTGGCCAGGTCGCCGTGGCCGTCCTGGGCGCACAGGCCGAGCACCCCGACCGGGGACATGAACAGCGGGGACGGCAGCCGCAGGCCGAACAGGTCGACCGAGAGGTCCCGGTCCGCCGCGCCGACCAGTATCCGCGGCACCAGCGCCCAGCGCTCGAAGGCCCGCACGTTGGCGCGCTGGGTGTGCTCGTCCCCGGCGCCCCCGGCGACGTAGGACCACACCGAGGGCGGCAGCGCCGCCTCGGCCGCCGCCTCCCAACCAGCGAAGGACATCGGGTACTTGGGCATCACCCCGAACAGACCACTGAGGTAGATCTCGTTCTGGTAGTCGCCGAACTGCTGCCGCATGACCACGATCACCCTCCTGCCGGGGCAGGGGCGGATCGCCCCCGTCCCGACCCTAGCCGACCGCGGGGTCCTGGACTCGGACCGCGACCGCGCCGCGCAGCCGCCGCGCGGTCGGGTTCCAGCCGGACAGGACACTGTCGAACAGACCGCGCGAGGTGCCCGCGTTGACGTGCAGCCGACTGATCCGCAGCGGATCCGGGTGCCCGCCGGCCGCCCCGCGCAGGTCGAACAGCGCGCCGTCGCTCAGGAACGCGCTGCTGTAGCCAAGCCCGCGCAGCAGCGGCTCGGCCCGACCGTCGAACACCCCGTCCGGATAGGCGAAGGCGCGCGGCTCCGCGCCGGTCAGCCGGGTCAGCCGGTGGTGGCCGCCCTGGACCTCCTCGCGCAGCGCGTAGTCGTCGCAGGAGTCCAGCCGGGAGTGTCCCAGCGAGTGGTTCCCCAGCTCGACGCCCGCGCCGCGCAGCGCCAGCAGGTCCGCCGAGGTCAGCTGCGGCGCCCCCGGGGCCTGGCGGGCGGCGGTCACCCGCAGTTCCTCCAGGCTGCGCCGCCGGTCCGGGTCGGGCAGCGCGGACAGCGCCGCGACCACGCCGCCGGGCGTCCGCGCGGACAGGCCGCGCGCCCGGCCGCCCTGGCCCACCAGGTACTCGGCCTCCTGCCACCAGTACGGCTGCTCGGTGTCCACCAGTCCGGCCACGACGAAGGCCACGGCCGGGACCAGCCCGCCGGCCAGTTCGGGCAGGGCCACCGTGACGGCGGTGCGGTGCCCCAGCTCGAAGCTGACCAGCACGGCGTGGGGAGGAAGCGGCGCGCCCCCGCGAAGCGCCGCTTCCACCTCCGCCAGGGAGACCGGGCGGGCGGTCCGCCGCAACCGGTCCAGCTGGGCCCGGAAGACCGCCGGATCGGTCAGGTCGCGGAAGGTCAGCACCGCGAGCCTGCGGGCCGAGCGGCCGCGGGCGTGCGGCGGCGCGGCACGCCGCGCGCGGCTCCGGCCGGGATCGGGATGGGGAACGGGGTGGGGCAGGGTGGTGATCGGCAGTCGCACGGACTTCCCTTCCGTCGCGCCGAGCGGCGCCCATGAGGGTGTTCGAGGACGCCGCCGTGTCGCTCAATGTATGAGAAGACCCGCGTCCCCGGGGGAAGGTTGTACGGCTGGAGGGACGAACTTTCCCGGCGGTGGCGCAGCCGCCACAATGGGACGTATGGCCGACCCGATCACTGACCCCGTGCCCGTCGAACGCCGGGTCGACCTGGGCACCGCCCGGTTGCTGCCCGACCTGGACCGGCCCCGGGGCTGGCTGATGACCATGGACGACGCACCCCAGTCCTACGTCGACCTGGACGACCCGCTCTACCTGGAGTTCGAGTACGTGCAGCGGCTGGCCCACGTGGTGGACCTGGCCGCCCCCTCCGGCGAGCCGCTGGCCGCGCTGCACCTGGGCGGCGGCGGACTGACCCTGCCGCGCTACCTGGCCAGCACCCGGCCCGGATCGCCGCAGCGGGTGGTCGAACTCGACGGCGGGCTCACCGACCTGGTCCGCGAGTACCTGCCCTGGCCGGACGGGTCGCTGCGGGTCGATCCGGCGGACGCCCGCGAACACCTGGCGGGCCGCCCGGAGGACAGCGCCGACCTGGTGGTCGCCGACGTCTTCGGCGGCTCCCGGATCCCGGCGCACCTGACCTCGGTGGAGTTCGTCCGGGCCGCGGCCCGGGTGCTGCGCCCCGGCGGGATCTACACCGCCAACCTCGCCGACGCGGCGCCGATGGACTTCGGCCGGGCGCAGCTGGCCACCGTCGGCTCGGTCTTCACCGACCTGTGCCTGATCGCCGAGCCCTCGGTGCTGCGCGGACGGCGCTACGGCAACCTGGTGATCGTCGCGGCGGACCGGCCGCTGCCGGTCGCCGAGCTGGCCCGCCGGGTCGCCGCGGACGCCTTCCCGGCCAGGGTGGTCCACGGCGACCGGCTGCGGCTGCTGATGGCCGGTGCGCGGCCGGTCACCGACGCCACCGCGGTTGCCTCCCCGCCGCCGCCGGAGGGCGCGTTCAGCCTGTGACCCGCGTCAGCCGGTCCCACCAACGGCGTCAGCCGGTCACCACGGCGTCAGCCGGTCACCAGGGCCAGGACGAAGCCGTCGTAGCCCTTGCTGCCGACGGTCTGCAGCGCGGTCGCGGTCAGCCTCGGCTCGGCGGCGATGAACTCCAACGCGGCCCGGGTGCCGGTGATCGCCTCGTCCTGGCCCGACTCGTCCAGCACCCGGCCGCCGCGCACCACGTTGTCCACGATGATCAGCGTGCCGGGACGGCTCAGCTCCAGGGCCCAGCGCGTGTAGTTGGCGCTGTTCACCTTGTCGGCGTCGATGAAGACCAGGTCGAACGGGCCGATGCCGTCCGCCTGGACCTGCGGCAGGCTGTCCAGGGCCGCGCCCACCCGGACCTCCACCCGGTCGGCGAGACCGGCGGCGGCGATGTTGGCCCGCGCCACCTCGGCGTGCGCGGGGTCGTACTCCAGCGAGACCAGCCGCCCGTCCGACGGCAGCGCCCGGGCCAGCTCGATGGTCGAGAAGCCGCCGAGGGTACCGATCTCCAGGATCGTCCGGGCACCCCGGATCAGTGCCAGCAGTTGCAGCAGCTTCCCCTGCGGGGCGGACACCGCGATCGGCGGCAGCCCGGCGGCGGCGCTCGACGCCAGGGTGGTGTCCAGGGCCGGGTCGGTCAGCCGCAGGGTGCGGGTGAGGTAGTCGTCGACATCGTTCCAGGTGCTGTTCGAACTCACGAGAGCCTTGCTCCTTCGGCGCTGACGTACTGTTTCCGACGTGCTGTCCGCATGTGCTGGCCGCGTGCGGCCGCAACCCGTCGCGAGCCCCTGTCTACCATGGTCGCCATGCGACTCATCGGAGAGATCGATCCCACCCGCCCCCTGCTCGTCCTCGCCGTCGCGGAGGAGGCGGCCCACCTGGACGCCGGGCTGCCGGTGCTGCTGACCGGGATGGGCAAGGTCAACGCGGCGGTCGCGGTGGCGTCGGTACTGGCCGGGGCGGCCCGCCCGGCGTCCGTGGTGAACCTGGGGACGGCCGGGGCGCTACAGCCGGGCTGGTCCGGCACGCACGAGGTCAGCACCGTGATACAGCACGACCTGGACGCGGCGGTGCTGCACCTGCTCACCGGTGAGGACGTCGGCGTGGCGATCGACCTGCGCCCGGACTCGGCGGCCTCGGGGCCGGTGCTGGCCACCGGCGACCTGTTCGTCTCGGACGAGGACGCCCGGCGGCGGCTGGCCGAGCGGGCCGACCTGGTCGACATGGAGGGCTTCGCGGTGGCCGCCGCCGCCCGGGCGGCGGGGCTGCCGGTGCGGCTGGTCAAGCACGTCAGCGACGAGGCGGGGGAGGGGGCGGCGAAGACCTGGCGGGAGTCGGTGGACGGCTGCGCCCGGGAGCTGGCCCAGTGGGTCGGGAAGAACCTGGTCTGAGGCCGGGGCCGGGGCCGGGGTCGGGGTCGGGCCTGGGGCTGGGGCTGGGGCTGGGGCCGGGGTCGGACGGTCAGCGGTCGGCGGCGACGCGGAAGACCGGGAAGCCGGGGGCGATCTCCCGCAGGGTGGCCTCCGGGGAGTCGGCGCTCACGTCGCCGAAGAAGAAGCCGACCTCCCAGGCCCAGCGCCGCAGGTACTCGCGCAGCACCGGGGGCTTGTCGGCGTCGGCGACCTCGACGGCGCGGAAGGTCTCCGCCCGGCGGCCGAGGCGCAGCTCCCCGCCTCCGGCGGCGCGCATGTTGCGGACCCACTGGGTGTGGCCCCGGGGCGCGACCAGGTAGCGCTCGCCCTCGAAGGTCAGCAGGTTGACCGGGGTGGTCCGCCATTCGCCGGACTTGCGGCCGCGGACGGCGAGGGTGCGCGAACCGAGGACGCTGATGCCGAGGTGGCCGAGCACGCGCATCGCGCGGTTGCTCACGGCGTCGAGCAGGACCATCAGCCGACCGGTCGGGACGAGCAGCCGGGGCTCGGTGGGCTGGGGCTGGGACTGGGACTGGGTTATGGGCTGGGTGATGGGCTGGGACATCTCTGGTCTCCTGTAGTGAGCGATGCTGAGTGAGCGATGGTCTTTTTCGAGAGCACTGCTCTCGTTTCCCTGGTATCGACTATGGCGCGACCGCTGCCCCGAGTCAAGAGCAGTGCTCTCGTTTTGATGCGCTGCTCTCGTTTGTGGCACACTGTCGACATGGCAGCGATCAAGACCGCCCGCGAGCGGGCACGTGAAGAGCTCACCCGCGAGATCAAGGCCGAGGCCCGCAAGCAGTTGGCCGTCGAGGGCGCCCAGCGGCTCTCCCTGCGCGCCGTCGCCCGGGAGCTCGGCATGGTCTCCTCCGCCCTCTACCGCTACTTCCCGAGTCGGGACGACCTGCTCACCGCGCTCATCATCGACGCGTACGACTCCCTCGGCGAGCAGGTGGAGGCGGCCGTCGCCGAGGTGCCGCCCGCCGACGTGCGCGCCCGCTGGGTCGCCCTGTGCCACGCGGCCCGCGCCTGGGCGCTGACCAGTCCGCACGAGTACGCCCTGGTCTACGGCAGCCCGGTGCCCGGCTATGTCGCGCCGCCGGAGACGGTGGTGCCCGCCAGCCGGGTCCCGCTGCTGCTGATCGCCATGGTCGGCGACAGCGTCGGGCGGTTCGAACTGGAGGCCGCGCCCCGGCCGCTGCGCGGGGTGCTCGCCCAGCAGATGGCGGATCTGGCCGCCCAGCTGTCCCCCGACCTGCCCCCGGTGCTGCTGACCCGGGGCATCGCCGCCTGGACGCAGCTCTTCGGGATGATCAGCTTCGAGCTGTTCGGGCAGTTCGTCGGCTCCGCCGACCCCGCCGACGGCTTCTTCGGCTACGCCGTCGAGGACCTCGCCGACTACCTGGGCCTCGCCCCCGCTGCCGACGGGCAGGGCTGACCGGGCGGGCGGCCCGGCGCCGCCCGCCCGCTCAGCGCTTGTGCACCCGGTAGCAGTCCTCGGCCGCCTCCAGCACCGCCGCCAGGTCGCCCCCGGTGGCGGCGGTCGCCACCGCCGCGACCGCGCCCTCCAGGAACGGGGCGTCGGCGAAGCGGACCGGGAACGGCAGCCCGTGCGCCTCGGCGTCCGCGAGCAGGTCGAGCACGGTCCGGACCGAGCCGCCCAGGTCGGCCAGTACCGCCACGCCCAGGCCCTGGTCGACCCCGCGCATGGCGGTGACCACGCGGGCCGCGCTGGTGCCCGGGCCGCCGTCCAGGGCGCCGCCGGCCGCCGCCACCGGTCCGGGGTCACCGGTGCCCAGCAGGGTGACCGCCATCCGGGCCACCGACTCCGCCACGGCCGGGCTGTGCGACACCAGGACCACCCCGACCCGGTCGAGCGCGGGCAGCGGCACCGCCCGCAGCCCGTGCGCGGCGGGTTCCGACTGCTCCCCCCGTTGCCGCGGCGCCTCGGCCTCGTCCGCTTCGTCCGAGGGGTCCCGCACCGGGCGCAATGCCGCCGTCCGTGTCTGGCTGCCCATCCCTGCCGCTCTCCTCACCTCGGTACCTGGCCCGCCGGGCTCGGCCCAGGGTAGGACGGCGCGGGCGGTGACCGGTCGCGCCGCGCGGTGCTTCCGCAATTGTAGAACGTGTTCTAGCGTGGCATCCTGACTGTCCGTCAGCTCACCCGGAGGCCGCCATGTACCTGGACCACACGCCGGAGCAGCAGCGGCTCCGCGCCGAACTGCGGACCTACTTCGCGGAGTTGATGCCGCCGGAGGCCTATGGACGGCTGAACGACCCGCGTCGGCAGAAGCAGTTCTACCGCGAGGTCAACCGTCGCCTGGGTGCGGACCGCTGGCTCGGCGTGGGCTGGCCGGTGGCGTACGGCGGGCGCGGGATGAGCGCCGCCGAGCAGTTCGTCTTCTTCGACGAGGCCGCGCAGGCGGGGGTGCCGCTGCCGATCATGGCGCTGAACACGGTCGGTCCCTCGATCATGAGGTTCGGCACCGACGAGCAGAAGGCGTACTTCCTGCCCCGGATCCTGGCCGGGGAGCTGGACATCGCCATCGGCTACTCGGAGCCCGACGCGGGCACCGACCTGGCCGCGCTGAAGACCCGCGCGGTGCTGGACGGCGACGCCTACGTGGTCAACGGCCAGAAGATCTGGACCACCAACGGGGACACCGCGGACTGGGTCTGGCTCGCGGTCCGCACCGATCCGGACGCCCCGCCGCACCAGGGGATCAGCATCCTGCTGCTGGACACCACCGACCCGGGCTACTCCACCACCGTGATCCGCACCCTGGCCGGGCACGACACCACCGCCAGCTACTACCAGGACGTCCGGGTGCCGGTCGGCCGCCGGGTCGGCCCGGAGAACCAGGGCTGGCGGCTGATCACCAACCAGCTCAACCACGAGCGGGTCACCCTGGCCGCGCACACCACCATGGCCAACCGCGCCCTGGCCGAGGTCCAGGCGTGGGCCGGGGACGCCGAACTCTCCGACGGCCGCCGGGTGCTGGACCTGCCCTGGGTCCGCCAGCGGCTGGCCCGCACGCACCTGCGGCTGGACGCCATGAGACTGCTCAACTGGCGGATGGTGGACGCCGTCCAGCGCGGCGAGCTGACCCCGCAGGACGCCTCCGCGGTCAAGGTGTACGGCAGCGAGGCCCGCCGCGACGCGTACGCCTGGCTGCTGGAGGTGGTCGGCGCGGCCGGTCCGCTGAAGGACGGCTCGGCGGGCGCCGCGCTGCACGGCAACCTGGAACGCGGCTACCGCAGCGCGGTCATCTTCACCTTCGGCGGCGGCAACAACGAGGTGCAGCGGGAGATCATCTCCTGGATCGGCCTGGGCATGCCCCGGGTCCGCCGCTAGCGCTCCGCGCCCGGGGCCGTCGCCGCGTCCAGCAGCAGGGCGGCGCAGTCCCGGGCCGAGGCGGCGGCGGTGAGGTCGCGGTCCAGCCGGGCGGCGATGGCCGCGCCGTCGTAGAGCAGCATCAGCCCCCGGCTCAACTGCCCGGGGTCGGCGGCGCCCGCCGCCGTGCCGAGGTCCACGAACGCCTCCCGCATCCAGGCCCGGTGCTCGTCGGTGACCTCGGCGATCCGGCTGCCGGGGCGGGCCTCGGCGTTGGCGTTGACGAAGGCGCAGCCGTGGTAGTCCGGCCGGGCGATGGACTCGCCGAGCGCGTCGAAGATGCCCAGGATCTGCGCGCGCGGGGTCTCGTGGCTGGCGATGACCTCGGTGACCTGGCGGCGGCGGGCGTCCTGGCGGCCCGCCAGGTAGGCGCGGATCAGCTCCTCCTTGCTGCCGAAGGCGCTGTAGAGGGTCGCCTTGGCGACCCCGGCGCGTTCGATCACCCGGTCGATGCCGACGGTGTTCACGCCCTCCTTGTAGAAGAGCTCGTTGGCGGCGGCCAGCAGCCGGGCCCGGGCGGTGGGCCGATCCGGCGCGGGCTTTCCCGGGGTCGCCATGGTGTCCATGAGTTGACGCTACCAGACAGGTCGGTCTAGTGTCAGGCGTACCAGACAGACCGGTCTCCCTGGATTCGGCCCGTGCCCGCGCACCAGCTCGGTGAAAGAAGCTCCCGATGTCCTCCGTGTCGCCCCCTTCCGCAGCCGGCCCGTCCGTAGGGCGATCCTGGAGACTGCCCTCCGGCGCGGCTTTCTACCTCCAGGCCTCGATCGTCGTCGCCTTCCTTGCCGCCTCCAGTGCGCCGACCCCGCTCTACGCCGTCTACCAGCGGGAATGGGGCTTCTCGCCGATCACCACCACGGTCGTCTTCGGCATCTACGCACTGGTCGTGCTCGCCGGGCTGCTCACCGTCGGATCGCTCTCCGACCACGTCGGGCGGCGGCCGGTGCTGTTCACCGCGATCGCGCTGCAGGCCGCCGCGATGGTGGTGCTGACCGAGGCCTCCGGGGTCGGCGACCTGATCGCCGCGCGGGTGGTCCAGGGCGTGGCGACCGGCGCGGCGCTGGGCGCGGTCGGCGCCGGGATGCTCGACCTGGACAAGGCCAAGGGCACCATCGCCAACGCGGTCGCGCCGATGACCGGCACCGCCACCGGGGCCCTGGTCTCCGGGCTGCTGGTGCAGTACCTGCCCGATCCCACCCGCCTGGTCTACCTGGTCATCCTCGCGATATTCCTGCTCCAGGGCGTCGGCGTGCTGCTGATGCGGGAGACCTCGGCGCCCGCGCCCGGCGCGCTCGCCTCGCTCCGCCCCCGGCTGGGCGTGCCCCGGGCGGCCCGCGGACCGCTGCTGGTGGCGGTGCCGGTACTGATCGCGGTCTGGGCGCTGGCCGGACTCTACGGCTCGGTCGTCCCGGCGGTGGTCAGCGACCTGGTCGGCTCCAGCTCACCGGTGCTCGGCGGGCTGGCGATGTTCGCGCTGGCCGGAAGCGGGGTGCTGGCGGTGCTGCCGCTGCGCGAGGCCGCGCCGCGACGGGTGATGCTGTTCGGCATCGCGGCCACCATCGTCGGGGTCGCGATCATCCTGCTGGCGGTCGACCAGCGGTCGGTGGCCTGGTTCTTCATCGGCACGGTCAGTGCCGGGGCGGGCTTCGGCGGCGGCTTCCAGGGCGGGATCCGCACGGTCGTCCCGCTGGCCGCGCCGCACGAGCGCTCCGGGCTGCTGTCGACCGTGTTCGTGGTCTGCTACCTGGCCATGGGCCTGCCCGCGGTGATCGGCGGCTACCTGGTGGTCCACAGCGGCGGACTGCTGGCCACCACCCGGGAGTACGGCATCGCGGTGATCGTGCTGGCGGTGCTCGCGCTGCTGGGGCTCGCGGTGCGCCGGGACCGCGCGCCGCGGCCCTCGGTGGTGGTCGCCGCCGGCGGCCAGGCACCGGCGGTGGCGCCGGAGCGGCGCGCACGGGTGGAGGGCTGAGCGGGCCCGGGCCCGCCGGAGCGCCCGCGACTGTACCGCGAACGGCGTATGCAGTAGTTTGGGCCGAGCGGACTGCGAACAAGGATCGCAGTCCGCTCGGCCGCCGACCGTCGGCCGCCCGCCGACCGAAGGACAGCCGTGGCGATTCTGGGAACCCTGCTGAAGAACAAGCGGGCCGGTGAGGCCCGGCTGGCCTGGAACCTGCCGTCGCTGGCCGGTCCCGGGACGATCGCCCTGACCAGTACCGACTTCGCCGACGGGGAGTTCCTGGCCCCGGCCCACGCGGGCCGCCGGGCCGGTGGCGGCAACAGCTCGCCCGCGCTGGCCTGGACCGGCGTGCCCGACGGCACCGCGCAGCTGCTGCTGGTCGTCCAGGACGTCGACTCGCCCACGGGTACTCCGTTCGTGCACTGTGTGGCGCTGCTCGAACCCGGGCTGACCGCACTGCCCACCGGGGCGCTGGACGCGGACCGTCCGGCCGCCGGGGTGCGGCTGCTGCGCTCCGGCATGGGACGCGGCTACCTCGGTCCCGAGCCGATCAAGGGACACGGTCAACACCGGTACGTCTTCCAGCTGTTCGCGCTGGCCGCCGCCGTCGCCGAGACGGTCGGCGGCGCGGCGCCGGAGGCGGCCAGGCCGAAGGCAGTGCTCGGCGCGATCCAAGGTCCCAGCCTGGCCCGGGGCCGCCTCGACGGCCTGTACCAGCGCTGAATCCCCGCGCCGCCGAGGGGGAGGGGTCGGTGCTGATCCCGCCGCCGTGGCCTTAGGCTGCTGCGGGAAGGGGGAGAGGCGGCGCAGCGAGGATCCGGACATGCGCCTGCCGGACAACCGCGGTGGAGGAAGGAACGCTGGTCCAGGGCCGCTACCGGCTCCTCGGGCTGCTCGGCCGGGGCGGTATGGGCGAGGTCTGGCGCGCCGAGGACGAGGCACTGGGCCGCCACGTCGCGGTGAAGTGCCTGCGGACCGGGGCGGTGCCGCACGACCCGGGCCAGGCACGGCTGCAACTGGAGCGCTTCCGGCGGGAGGCCAGGGTCGCCGCCGGGTTGCAGCACCCGGGGGTCACCGTGGTGCACGACTTCGGCGACGCCGGGGGCGCGCCGTACCTCGTCATGGAACTGCTGGACGGCCGCGACCTCGGGCAGATCCTGGACGACCTGCCCGGACGCCGGATGCCGATCGCCGAGGCGGTGCACACCGCCCGGCAGATCGCCTCCGCGCTGGCGTACACGCACACCAGGGACGTGATCCACCGCGACCTGAAACCGGCCAACCTGATCCGCACCACCGACGGCGGCCTGAAGATCTGCGACTTCGGCATCGCCCGGCTGCGCGGCGCGGGCGGACCGACCTCGCGCTTCGGCAACGCGGGCAGCCCGGTCGGCACCCCTCGCTACATGTCGCCGGAGCAGATCAACGAGGACGACCTGGACGCCCGCAGCGACCTCTACTCCTTCGGCTGTGTGCTGTACGAACTGCTGGTCGGGGCACCGCCGTTCACCGTCGGCGACCCACTGGTGATCATGCTCGACCACCGGGACACCCCGCCCCGGCCGCCACGCGGGCTGCGGCCCTCGATCCCCGAGGAGCTGGAGCGGATCGTACTGGCGCTGCTGGCGAAGAACCCGGAGGACCGGCCCGCCGACGCCATGGCGGTGCTGCGGGCGCTGAACGCGGTGGCCCACCCGCAGCGTCCGCGGGCGCGGCCGCTGCCGCCGTGGGCCAGGCTGATGGGGCCGGTCCCGGTCACCCTGGTCCGGGTCACCCCGGAGGCCCGGGCGGTGACCGAGCTGACCCGCCGCTGGCCGCGCGGATAGCCGGTGCGGCTGCCGTTCAGGTGAACTGACGAACAGTCAGATATTCTCTTCCAGTCTCGACCCGGCTGCGCCATGCTGCCCGGCATGAGGACGGAACTCAGTGACCGGCTCGGGATCGAGCACGCCATCTTCGGCTTCACCCCCTTCCCGGCGGTGGCCGCCGCGATCACCCGGGCCGGTGGACTCGGTGTGCTCGGGGCGGTGCGCTACTCCGGCGCCGAGGAGCTGGCCCGCGAACTCGACTGGATGGACGCCCAGGTCGGCGGCCTGCCCTATGGCGTGGACGTGGTGATGCCGGCCCGCAAGGTCGAGGACGTGACCGTGGCCCAGGTCGAGGCGATGATCCCGGAGGGCCACCGCGCCTTCGTCCGGGAGACCCTGGCCCGCTTCGGCGTCCCGGAACTGCCCGAGGAGCAGGCGGGCGGCTGGCGGATCACCGGCTGGATGGAGGACGTCGCCCGGTCCCATGTCGACGTCGCGCTGGAGCATCCGATCCGGCTGCTCGCCAGCGCGCTCGGACCGCCGCCCGCCGACATCGTGGACCGGGCGCACGCCGCCGGGGTCCTGGTCGCCGCGCTGGCCGGGAGCGCCCGGCACGCCCGGCACCACGCCGAGGCCGGTCTCGACCTGGTGATCGCCCAGGGGTACGAGGCCGGGGGCCACACCGGCGAGATCGGCACGATGGTGCTGGTCCCGGAGATCGCCGCCGCGGTCGCGCCGCTGCCGGTGCTCGCGGCGGGCGGCATCGGCACCGGCGCCCAGGCCGCCGCCGGGCTCGCGCTCGGGGCGCAGGGCGTCTGGCTCGGCTCGGTCTGGCTGACCGTCGCCGAGTCCGAGCTGGACTCGGCGGTGCTGCGGGCGAAGCTGCTGGCGGCCGGGTCCGGCGACACCGTCCGCTCGCGCGCGCTGACCGGCAAGCCCGCGCGCCAGCTGCGCACCCGCTGGACGGACGCCTGGGAGCAGCCGTCCAGTCCCGGACCGCTGCCGATGCCGCTCCAGGGCCTGCTGGTCGCCGACGCCGTCAGCCGGATCCAGGCGTACGAGGCGCCGGAGCTGATCGGTACCCCGGTCGGCCAGATCGTCGGCCAGATGACCGAGGAACGGCCGGTGGCGGCGGTGATGGACGAGCTCACCCGGGGTTTCGAACGCGCGGTGGCCCGGCTCGGCCGGATCGCCGCGAAGGCCGCCGACCGGGCGGGAACGGAGGGGACATCGTGACCGACCACCAACTCGACGCGTCCACACCGGGGTTCTGGGCCCGGGCAGCCGCCGAACCGGACCGCCCGGCGCTGGTCGCCCCGGACGGCACGCCCTGGACGGCGGGCGAACTGCTGGCCGCCGCCAACCGGTTGACGCACGGGCTGCGCGCGGCCGGGCTGTCCGCCGGAGACGCCTTCGCGGTGGTGCTGCCGAACGGCCCGGAGCTGATCGCCGGCTACCTCGCCGCCGCCCAGGCCGGGTTCTACCTGGTCCCGGTCAACCACCACCTGGTCGGCCCGGAGATCGCCTGGATCGTCGCCGACAGCGGCGCCCGGGTGCTGATCGCGCACGAGCGGTACGCCGGGGCGGCCACCGCCGCCGCCGACGAGGCGGGCCTGGCCAAGGAGCGCCGCTACGCGGTCGGCGAGGCGGCCGGGTTCCGGAGCTACCGCGACCTGCTCGCCGGGCAGCCGGACACCGCCCCGGAGCGGCGCACCGCCGGGTGGGTGATGAACTACACCTCGGGCACCACCGGCCGTCCGCGCGGCATCCGCCGCCCGCTGCCGGGCGTGCCGCCGGAGCGGACGCCGCTCGGCGGCTTCCTCGGCATCTTCGGGATCACCGCCGGGGGCGGCCACACCCACCTGGTCTGCTCGCCGCTCTACCACACCGCCGTGCTTCAGTTCGCCGCCGCGTCCCTGCACCTGGGGCACCCGGTGGTGCTGATGGACCGGTGGACGGGGGAGGGCATGCTGGAACTGATCGACCGGCACCGGGTCACCCACACGCACATGGTGCCGACCCAGTTCCACCGGCTGCTGGCACTGCCGGAGCCGGTCCGCGCCCGCTACGACGTGTCCTCGATGCGGCACGCCATCCACGGCGCCGCGCCCTGCCCCGACCACGTCAAGCGGGCGATGATCGACTGGTGGGGCGAGTGCGTGGAGGAGTACTACGCGGCCAGTGAGGGCGGCGGCACCTTCGCCACCGCCCGGGAGTGGCTGGAGCGTCCGGGCACGGTCGGCCGGGCCTGGCCGATCAGCGAGATCGCGGTGCTGGACGACGAGGGCCGCCCCCGGCCGCCCGGTGTGCTCGGCACCGTCTACCTGCGGATGAACACCGGCGGCTTCAGCTACCACAAGGACGACGCGAAGACCCGGCAGAACCGGGTCGGCGGCTTCTTCACCGTCGGCGACCTGGGGTTGCTGGACGCGGACGGCTACCTCTACCTGCGCGACCGCAAGATCGACATGATCATCTCGGGCGGGGTGAACATCTACCCGGCCGAGATCGAGTCGGCGCTGCTGGCGCATCCGGCGGTGGCCGACGCCGCCGCCTTCGGGATCCCGCACGACGAGTGGGGCGAGCAGGTCAAGGCCGTGGTCGAGCCGGCCGAGGGCTTCGTGCCCGGGCCCCGGCTGGCGGCCGACATCCTGGCGCACTGCGAGCGGGCCCTGGCCGGGTACAAGCGTCCGCGCTCGGTGGACTTCGTGCCGGAGCTGCCGCGCGACCCCAACGGCAAGCTGTACAAGCGCCGGCTGCGCGACCCGTACTGGGCGGACCGGGACCGGCGGGTCTGAGCCCCGGAACCGGCAGCGGCCCCGTCCCTGGGGGAGGGCGGGGCCGCGCACCCGATCAGGTCCGGCTACACCGGGCTCACACCGGGCTGCTGGAGGTGTACGCCGGGATGGTGTAGTCGAAGTCCGCCCCGACGTGCAGCGGGGTGGGCAGCGACCACTCGTTGGCGGAGGCCATCGCCTGCAACGCCTGCACCCGGTCCACCGACTCCGGCCAGTCCGACTTGCGGCCGGGGGTCTTCGGGTTCTTCAGGTGCGCGGTGCGGACCACGTTGAACTGGGCGATCCAGGTGTGCTCGTTGATCCCGGTGGCGGGGGTGCCGCCCTCGTCCGTGGTGGTCTCGGCGACCAGCACCAGCAGCCCGTCCGGGCTGTCGGGCGCGCCGTCGGGGCCCATCTCCACGGCGGTGTCGAAGAAGTTCGCCACCCCGAGGGGCGTGGTGATGCCCACCTTCTCCGCCTCGGCGAGCGCCGGGGCCAGGTAGTAGGTGTGCGCCTGCTCGAACTGGGCCTGGATGAACTTCGGGTCCTTGGCGGCCTGCTGCCAGGCGGCGACGAAGCCGCTGAGCCCGGTGTGCGCGTCGCTGCCCGCGTCGGCGAGCTTCTTCAGCGCGGGCAGGTAGGTCTTCAGCGGGTTGCTCGGCTGCACCGAGTCGTAGTACGTGACCAGGTTGACGTCGTCGCTGGTCTGGGTGCAGAAGCCGATGTACCCGGCGGTGTAGCCGCAGCCGTCGCCGTAGTCCTCGATGTCGGCGAACCCGCTGCTGATGTCGCCGTTCTCGAAGACGTTGGTGATCTCGTCGACCGCGTACTGCTGGGCGTTGCTGAGCTGGATCGTCGACGCGGCGGCGTGGACGGTCGCGGGCGTCGCGGCCGAGGCGGGGGCGGTCGTGGCGACGCCGAGCCCGGTGGCGGCGATGGCGGCGGCGGTGCAGGCGGCACGCATGCGAAGGCTCATGTGGGGCCTTTCACTGAGGGATGGGGGTTGGGGGGTTCTCGTTAGGAAAGCTTCCTAACGAGACGTGCCTTAGCTTCGACGTCTGTGGATTCCGTGTCAAGAACCTGGGAGTGACCGGAATTTGACAGGGCGTCATCAAGGCAGGTGTCGGCGCGCCGCCGTTGCGGGAAATCGGCCGAGTGGGGGAGGGTGGAGCCGAACTTGACGGAACCCGTGCCAGAAGGACGAAGGGTGGGCCCGGACATGCCAGCGAAGATCCTGATCATCGCCGGTGACGCGGCGGAGTCACTGGAAGTTCTCTATCCCTACCAGCGGCTGCTGGAGGAGGGCTACGAAGTCCACCTCGCGGCGCCGGAGCGAAGGAAACTGCAGTTCGTGGTGCATGACTTCGTCGAGGGCTTCGACACGTACACCGAGAAGCCCGGCTACACCTGGCCCGCCGACCTGGCCTTCGCCGAGGTCGACCCGGAGCAGTACGTCGCGCTGGTGATCCCCGGCGGGCGGGCGCCCGAGTACCTGCGCAACAACCCCGAGGTGCAGCGGATCGTGCGGCACTTCTTCGCCGGGGACAAGCCGGTGGCGCAGATCTGCCACGGCCCGCTGATCACCGCCGCCACCGGCAGCCTGGCCGGCCGCCGCAGCGCCGCGTACCCGGCGCTTCAGCCGGACGTGACGGTGGCCGGGGGCGAGTTCGTGGACAGCGAGGCCGTGGTCGACGGCGTCCTGGTCTCCGCCCGGGCCTGGCCCGACCACCCCGCCTGGATGCGCGCCTTCATCGACCTCCTCCGCGCCAAGGCCCCCCTGGCCTAGTCGACTTCGGGCGCGGGGTGCCCCGCCCCGCGCCCTCGGTGCTCGTCCCGGCCGGCTCAGAGCGGCAGGTCGTCCGGCAGCAGTCGGAATGCCTTGTGGCGACTGAGTGGGCGGAGCGCGCGGAAGTCACGGCGGTCGAGTGTGAGCACGGCGTCCGTGTCGTACTCGGCGGCCAGGGCGACGTTGACGGCATCGGCGAGGTCGAGGTCGAGGTTGAGGGCGGAGTGACGGGCTCGTACCGCCTGGGCGGCAGCGAGGTGCTCCTCGGTGATCTCGGGCATGACGACCCGGCCGCGCCGCATCCAGCGCCGGATGTCGTCAATGGCGCTGACGGCCGTCGCGCGGCCGAACTCACGTGTGGCCACGTGATCGGTCTCGGCCAGCAGGAGCGGCGACATGACCAGCAGGCCCGCCGTCATTGTCGCCTGATTCGCCGCCTCGTGCTCCGGGTGCGTGGAGTCGAGCGCTGCCAGCAGGCCCGAGGTGTCGGCGACCACGATGATCACGCGATTGCTCCGGGAGCGGACTCGCTCAGCACGGCGTCCGCCACCGCGTCGCGCACCTCGGCCTTGGTTGCCGTGCGCCCGGGGCCCGCGAAGGTGCGGGAGAACAGCGGCTCGTCCCAGACCCGGTTGGCCATGGCGGCGAGATGGATTCCCTGCCGGATGATCTCGGCTTCGCTTATGCCACGACGCACCGCCGCCTCCTTGATGATGGCGAGGTCATCGGAGTCGGCATAGACGTTGGTTCGCTTCATGGACATGTACCAACGGTAGCGTATGTACCGGATGTGAACATGTCCTCGCTCTGCCGCTGTCCCTGACCGCCGGGTCACCGGGGGGCGGTGACCAGGCGTAGTTCGTAGGCGGTGATGACCAGGTGGACGCGGTCGCGGGCGCCCAGTTTGGTGAAGAGGCGGGAGACGTGGGCCTTGGCGGTGGCCACGCTGATGCAGAGGTGCTCGGCGATCTCGGCGTTGGACAGGCCGCGGCCGACCAGCGTCAGCACCTCGCGCTCGCGGACGGTGACGCCGTCGATCGCGACCCGGTGCGGCGCGGCCGGTTCCGGGCGGCCGACGAACTCGCCGATCAGACGGCGGGTGACGCTCGGGGCGATCAGCGCGTCGCCGTCGGCGACGATCCGGATGCCGTCCAGGATCGCCTCCAACGCCATGTCCTTGACCAGGAAGCCGCTGGCTCCGGCGCGGAGCGCGGGGTAGACGTACTCGTCGTCGTCGAAGGTGGTCAGCACCAGGACGTGGCTCCGCGAGCCCGGGTCGCCGGTGATCCGCCGGGTGGCCTCGATGCCGTCCAGCACCGGCATCCGGATGTCCATCACGACCACGTCCGGCCGCGCGGTCCGGGCCAGTTCCACCGCCTCCGCGCCGTTGCCCGCCTCGCCGACGACCTCCAGGTCGGTGGTGTCGGCGATCAGCACCCGCAGGCCGCTGCGGATCAGCGGCTGGTCGTCGACCAGCGCCACGCGGATCATCCGGCCACCCCGGCCCGCTCGGCCCGCTCGGCCCGCTCGGCCCGCTCGGCGCCGGTCGGTACCGGTAGCCGCGCGGCCACCCGGAAGCCGCCGCCCGGGCGCGGCCCCGCGCTGAACTCGCCGTGCAGCAGCGCGACCCGCTCCCGCATGCCGGTGATGCCGTACCCGGCGGCGCCGGGAGCGGCGCCGCCGCCCAGATCGGTGATCTCGACGGCCAGTTCGGTCGGCCGGTAGTCGACGGTCACCGCGCAGTCCCGGGTGCCGGAGTGCCGCACCACGTTGGTCACCGCCTCCTGGATGATCCGGAAGGCGGACAGGTCGATGTCGGCCGGGAGGGCGCGCCGCTGCCCCAACTCGCGGACGTCCACCCGGACGTCCGCGTCGCGGGTCCGGGCGACCAGCTGGTCCAGGCCGTCCAGGCCCCCGGTCGGGCCGAGCGGCGCGGCACCCGGGTCGTCCCGGCGCAGGCTGCCGAGCAGCCGCCGCAGTCCGGCCAGGGTCTCCCGGCTGGTGGCCTCGATCGCGTCCAGCGCGTTGCGGGTCTCGGCGGGCTGGGTGGCCATCACCCGGCTGCCCATCCCGGCCTGGATCGCGATGATGCCGATGTTGTGCGCGACCATGTCGTGCAGTTCGCGGGCGATCCGCAGTCGCTCGACGGTGATCGCCTGCTCGGTGGCCCGCAGCCGCAGCGCCTGGGCGTGGTCGCGGCTCTGGTGCACGGTGTTGCCGATCAGCCAGGCGATGACGGCGGTCGAGGCCATACCCGCCTCCCCCTCGACGTTGTCGGGGTAGTGGCTGACCAGCCGCCAGACGGTGCAGCCGGCCAGCACCGCGACCGGCATCAGCGCGGCCGTGGCCGACACCCGCCGGGAGCGGGTGGCCGCCGTGTAGCCCACCGCGGCGTCGGCCAGCAGCAGCAGGACGATCGGCGTCTCGATCACCCACATGCCCATGGAGTACAGGAAGCCCGCCAGCGCCACCGCCACCGACGCCAGCGGCGCGCGGAACAGGAGCAGTGTGCCCACGGTGGTGACCAGGGCGATCACCAGCAGCGGCTCGTCCTCCGGATTGCCGTCGTACTGGAGCAGGTGCTGTAGCTCGCTCGCGCGCTCGAACGAGCGGACCGCGAAGAGCACGATCCAGAAGACGGCCACCCAGGCGCCCGGCGGCAGGCGTCTGGGCAGGGGCGGACGGGGCGCGGCAGTCATGGGCCGATGGTAGACGCGCGGTGCCGGGCGGCACATTGGCCCACGGGCGTAGTTCCCCGGGTCAGGTCCGCGGCCCGAGGACGGTGCCCCCGTGATGCGAGCCACGCGACTGACCGAGCGCTACCGCGGCACCGCGGCTGCCGACGCCAGGCCAGAGGTGACTTGGCGTCAGATTCGGCGCAGGCCGCGGAGTACCTTGCCCTCGGTGGAGAGCAGGCCGTTGGCGTAGTCGAAACGCGGGGTGTCCGAGAACATCAGCCACAGGTACTTGAGGTTCTCCGCGAACCAGTAGGCGGGGGTCAGGTCGCCCAGGCGCATGCCGCGTTCGGTGACGTCCCCGGCCACCGTGTAGCCGCCCGGCACCCGCTGGTTGTCGCGCATCGCGGTGAACCAGCGGTAGCCGGTCTGCCGGTAGTAGTCGTCGCCGGTGGCCCGCCACAGGTCGAACGAGGAGTTCGGGTACTCCGGGCGCAGTTGGTTGCCCCGCTCCACCGCGCGCAGGGTGGCGAAGTCCAGGGTCTCCGGGAGCACCGGGTAGGCGTCCAGCGCGTCGGTCCAGGAACGGTAGTAGGCGGCGGCCTGCTGGAGGTCCCCGCCCTTGGCCAGCAACCCGGCGTAGAAGGACGCGAGTTCGGACTGCTCCTGGGGGCCGCTGGGCTCACCGGTGCGGAAGTCCACGGTGCGGAACCAGAGCCGACCGGAGGCCTCCACCGACTGGTGATGGAGCGTCAGTGCGGTCAACGTCCGGTACCAGTCCAGCAACTGACGGTCACCCAGCAGTGCCCAGCCGCCCCACAGGTACTCGTTGAAGGAGTCCGCCGGGGGGTTGGGCGTGCCGCAGTCCGAGTCCAGCCAGCGGCCCGACTCGGCGTCGATGCTCCCGGCCAGCAGGCCGATCGAGCTGCGCCGGTCCAGCACCGCCCGGTAGGCGCGGATCGAGGCGTCGTAGTAGCGGGAGTCGCCGGTCAGCCGGGACAGCAGGCCGAACTCCATGACGTTCGTCCCCGCCTCGGCCAGCGGCACCGCGCTGCCCTGGACCGCGCCGGTGCGCAGGTTCACCAGGGTGTAGGGCACACCGGTGGGGGACTTGGTGAACGCGGGCAGCAGCCGGTCGGCGAACTCCCGGGCGCGGGCCAGCAGGCTGCTGCGGCCGGTCGCCTCGAAGCCCGCGAGCAGCCCGCCGACGATCCGGATCACCGCCTCGAAGACGTGCGTGTAGACGTCCTGGGCCGGGTCGAGGTTGGCGTCGATCCAGTCGCAGCAGCGGGTGACCTCCTGGTCCTGGCCCAGCAGGAAGAGCGTGTCCAGCGCCTCGACGATGGAGAGTCCGAAACTGTGCCCGGGGGCGAAGAAGTCGTGGTGCCCGCCGCTCACCGGCAGCACCTCGTCGTAGCCCCAGGCCCGGTCGCAGTAGCCGCGCCAGCCGTGCAGGTACTCCTCCAGCACCTGGGCGGCGACGTCGGCGTCCGGGGACAGCGGCACCGCCGGTCCGGCCGCCAGGGCCGGGGCGGCCGACAGCAGCACCGCCCCGGCCGCCGTGCCGGTGACCGAGCCGAGCAGGGAACGACGCGAGAGCGGCCGAGCGGGGTCGGCGGAGTGTTTCGGGCGCATGGTCACAGGACGTTACTGCCGGGGTTCTCCGCCTCCGGCGCGGCGGCGGCTGGGCGTGGCGCTCACCGGACTCCGGCTGAGCTGCGACGATGATGGTTCCACGGGGACACGGGTAGTCACTCGAACGAGTGGGGAGATTGCGCCCGGCGCAGTAGCGCGGGCCGGGCGCCGCAGGTCAGGGAGGGTCGGGATGACGGAGGCGCTGCGGCACGCGGAGCCGGTGATGGGCACGGTCGTGTCCTTCGACGTCCGCGACGCCGGGAGCGGTGAGCGGCGGGCCGGGGTCGAGGCGGGGCTGGCGCGCGCGGTGGCCTGGCTGCACCGGGTGGACCGGGTGTTCTCCACCTACCGCCCGGACAGCCAGATCTCCCGGCTGGGCCGGGGCGAGCTGGCCCCGGCGGACTGCGACCCGGAGGTGGCCGAGGTGCTGGCCCTCGGCGAGGCCGCCGAGCGGGTCGGCGGCGGGGCCTTCAGCGTCCGGCCGGGCGGCACGCTGGATCCGTCCGGGGTGGTCAAGGGCTGGGCGGTGGAGCGGGCCTCGGCGATCCTGCGCGAGGCCGGTTCGCTGCGGCACTGCGTCAACGGCGGCGGCGACGCGCAGACGGTCGGCGAGCCGGAGCCCGGGCGGCCCTGGGGACTGGCGGTGGCCCACCCGCTGCACCCGGGCGCGTTCGCGATCCTGGTCCAGGGCCGGGACATCGCGCTGGCGACCTCCGGCACGGCGGAACGCGGCGAGCACATCCTGGACCCGCGCACCGGCCTGCCCGCGCGCGGCGGCCTGGCCTCGGTCTCGGTCGTCGGACGCTCGCTCACGGCCGTGGACATCGCGGCGACCACCGCGTTCGCGCTGGGCCCGGCGGGCCGTGACTGGCTGGAGCGGCAGCCGGGCCTGGAGGGCTTCGCGGTACTGGACGACGGGCGGGCCTGGTGGACGTCCGGCTTCGGCGCGTACGCGCGGCTGCCGGACGCCACCGGCTGACCGGCCCGGCTACCGCTTCGCCCGCAGCGCCGCCGTGTGCGCCTTGACCTGCTCCTTGGACAGGTAGCCGTCGGTGTACTCGAAGTCCTTCAGCGTGGCCGGGCGCCGCAGCTGGAAGCCGGTGCGGACGAAGTCGTCCCCGGCCGTGGCGTTCAGCATCCAGTTGGTCATCACCCTGACCTTGGCCACGTTGGTGCGCAGCGCCATCAGGTGGTAGCCGCGCGCCACGCCCTGCGCGGCCACGCCCTTGAGCTCGATGCCGAGCGGCTTGGACACGGCGTCCGCGCCGCCGAGGTCCACCACCAGGCCCAGGTCCTTGTGGTAGTACGGGCGCATGGTCTGACCGCGCAGCGCGGCGGCGACGTTGTCGGCGCAGACCCTGCCCTGCCGCTGCGCGTGCTGCGCGGTCGGCGGGCAGACCGCGCCGCCGCCCTTGGCCAGGTCCGGTACGGCGGCGGCGTCGCCGAGCGCGAACATCCCGTCGAACTGCGGGACCCGCATGTCGGCGGTGGCGGCCAGGCGTCCGCGCACGGTCTCCGCGTCCAGGGTGGCGATCAGCGGGCTGGCGGCGACCCCGGCGGTCCAGATCAGTGTCCGGCAGGGCAGCACCCGGCCGTCGGTGAAGGTGACCGTGTCGTCGCCCACCTCGGCCACGGACACGCCCAGCGACACCTGGATCCCGCGTCGGCGCAGGATGTCCAGGGCGTCGCGGCCCAGCTGGTCGCCGAGCTCCGGCATCAGCTTCGGCGCGATGTCGATCAGGTGCCACTTGATCAGGTTCGGGTTCAGCCTGGGGTAGCGCTTGACCGCCGAGGTGGTGACCCGTTGCAGGCAGGCGGCGGTCTCGGTGCCCGCGTAGCCGCCGCCGACGACGACGAACTGGAGCCGGGAGATCCGCTCCTCCCGGTCGGTCGCGGCGTCCGCCAGGTCCAGCTGGCTGATCACGTGGTCGCGCACGTAGGCGGCCTCGGCCAGGGTCTTCATGCCGCGCGCGTGCGTGGTCAGCCCGGGGATGTCGAAGGTGCGGGTGACGCTGCCCGGGGCCAGCACGATGTAGTCGTAGTGCTCGTCGATGACCTCGTCGGTGATCTTCCGGATCACGCAGACCTTCGCCTGCGGATCCACGCCGATCGCGCCGCCGGGGATGATCCGGGTCCGCCGCAGCATCCGGCGCAGCGAGACCGCCACCGACTGCGGGGTCAGCACCCCGGCCGCGACCTGCGGCAGCAGCGGCAGGTAGAGCTCGTAGCTGAACGGGGCGACGATCGCGATGTCCGCCTCACCGGGGGTCAGCTTCCGTTCGAGCCGACGGGCGCATTCGACGCCGGCGAAGCCGCCGCCGACCACCAGGATCCGAGGTCGTTCCATCCTTACCGTCCCTCACAGGTTGTGATCGACAGGGTTCCGGCCGCCGCGCCGCTCCGGGCCGTCGGCCCGGTCCGGCGCGCCCCCCGGGGCGTCTCCTGCCCGCCACCCTTCCACGCACTCCTCGGCCGTGCCACCGGTAGCGGCGGACCGGACGGAGCGGGTGGGGTGACTGGGTAGGGTGGGGCGCATGCTGCGTGAGGTTCGGGCGGTCCGCTACGTGACCGCCCTTCGGGAGGGCGGGTCGTTGCCGGGGCTGGTGGCGGCCGACGACGGGGAGCTGTACGTCGCCAAGTTCACCGGCGCCGCCCAGGGCCGGAAGGCGCTGGTCGCCGAGGTGGTCGCCGGGGAGTTGGCGCGTCGGCTCGGGTTGCCGGTGCCGGAGCTGCTGCGGATCGAGGTGGACCCGCTGATCGCCATCGGCGAGCCGGAGCAGCAGGTGCAGGACCTGGTGAAGGCGTCCGGCGGGACCAACCTCGGCATGGGCTTCGTCTCCCGGGCGTTCGGCTTCGATCCGCTGGCGTTCCCGGTGGACCCGCTGCTGGCCGGGCGGGTGGTCTGGTTCGACGCGCTGATCGGCAACGTCGACCGCTCCTGGCGCAATCCGAACCTGCTGGTCCGCGACGGCGCGCTGTGGCTGATCGACCACGGCGCGAGCCTGATCTTCCATCACAACTGGCCGCGCGCGGCGGCGTCCGCCCGCAGGCCGTACGACGCGGGCGACCACGCGCTGCTGCGCTTCGCCCCGGATCTGGCGGCGGCCGACGCCGAGCTCGGCGGTCTGGTCACCGAGGAACTGCTGCGGGAGGTGCTGGCGCTGGTGCCGGACGTCTGGCTGGACGGGGAACCGGGCTTCGGCTCGGCGGCGGAGGTGCGCGGCGGGTACGTGGCGCAGCTCGCCGAACGGGCCGCCGGGCCGCGCGACTGGCTGCCGGAGTCGGCCGCGTGAGCGCGCCGGTGGTCTTCGAGTACGCGCTGGTGCGGGTCGTGCCCCGGATCGAGCGCGGCGAGCAGTTCAACGCCGGGGTGGTCTTCTACTGCCGCCCGGCGGGCCTGGTCCGCGCCGAGATCCGGCTGGACGAGGCGCTGCTGCTGGCGCTGGACCCGGGGGCGGACGTCGCCGGGGTGCGTGCCGCGCTGGCCGGGGTCGCCGCCGTCTGCGCGGGCGGCGCGGCGGCCGGGCAGGCCGGGG
Source organism: Streptacidiphilus sp. P02-A3a (assembly GCF_014084105.1). GTDB lineage: Bacteria > Actinomycetota > Actinomycetes > Streptomycetales > Streptomycetaceae > Streptacidiphilus. Next base: position 3,381,740 of record NZ_CP048289.1, read on the forward strand.
CGGACGACCCGGGGCGGCGGTTCCGCTGGCTGACCGCGCCGCGCAGCACCATCGTCCAACCGGGTCCGGTGCACTGCGGGCTGACCGAGGATCCGCGGGGCGAGCCGGAGCGGCTGCTGGCGCGGCTGGTCGGGTAGCACCCGCTGCGCGGCGGCCGCGCGGGGCGGTGTGCCGTGCGGTTGCTTGCGGACGCCGGATATCCTTGCGGGATGAGCCTACTGTCCGACGGAGCCGCCGAGTCCCGGGCGCAGGGGTGGCGGGCCCTGGCCGCGCTGCACGCGCGGATCGAGGGCGAGATCGGCCGCGCCCTGGAGACCGCGCACGACCTGAGCGTGAGCGAGTACTCGGTGCTGGAGGCGCTCTCCCGGCAGGACGACTGGCACATGCGGATGCAGCAGCTGGCGGACGCGGTGGTGCTCAGCCAGAGCGCGACCACCCGGCTGGTCGCCCGGCTGGAGGCGGACGGGCTGCTCAGCCGACGGCTCTGCCCGACCGACCGCCGGGGCATCTACACCGAGGTGACCGAGGTGGGCCGGGAACGGCTGGCGCAGGCCCGGCCGACCCACGACGCGGCCCTGAGCCGGGCGCTGGCGGCGGCCGAGGACGTCCCCGAGCTGGCCCCGCTGGTCCGCGCGCTGACCCCGGCCGCGGAGCCCGCGCGGTCGGGCTGAGCGGTCGGGGCACCGCTCCCACCTGGGGCTTGGCCGCCGCGGACTGTTAGGCTTGCGCAGCGTGACCGCGAAGCCGATGATCCCCGACGTCCTTGCCGCCCGCTACGCCTCCGGCGAGCTGACCCGACTGTGGTCCCCCGAGCACAAGGTGGTGCTTGAGCGGCAGCTGTGGCTGGCCGTGCTCAAGGCCCAGGCCGACCTCGGGATCGACGTCCCGGAGAACGCCGTCGCCGACTACGAGCGGGTCGTCGACCAGGTCGACCTCGCCTCGATCGCCGCCCGTGAGCGGGTCACCCGGCACGACGTGAAGGCCCGCATCGAGGAGTTCAGCGCCCTCGCCGGGCACGAGCAGATCCACAAGGGCATGACCTCGCGCGACCTCACCGAGAACGTCGAGCAGCTGCAGATCCGGCAGTCGCTGGAGCACGTCCGCGACCGTACGGTGGCGCTGCTGGTGCGGCTGGCCGCGCTCGCGGCCGAGCACAGCGAGCTGGTGCTGACCGGCCGTTCGCACAACGTCGCCGCCCAGGCCACGACCCTCGGCAAGCGCTTCGCCTCCGCCGCCGACGAGATCCTGGTCGCCTTCCAGCGGCTGGAGGAGCTGATCGCCCGCTACCCGCTGCGCGGGATCAAGGGCCCGGTCGGCACCTCCCAGGACATGCTCGACCTGCTCGGCGGCGACCAGGGGAAGCTCGCCGAGCTGGAGCAGCGGGTCGCCGGGCACCTCGGCTTCCAGCAGGGGTTCACCAGCGTCGGCCAGGTCTACCCGCGCTCGCTGGACTACGACGTGCTCTCGGCGCTGGTCCAGCTCGCGGCCGGACCCAGCAGCCTGGCCAAGACGATCCGGCTGATGGCCGGGATCGAGCTGGTCACCGAGGGCTTCAAGGAGGGCCAGGTCGGTTCCTCGGCGATGCCGCACAAGATGAACACCCGTTCCTGCGAGCGGGTCAACGGCCTCGCGGTGGTGCTCCGCGGCTACGCCTCGATGGTCTCCGAGCTGGGCGGCGACCAGTGGAACGAGGGCGACGTGTCCTGCTCGGTGGTCCGCCGGGTGGCGCTGCCGGACGCCTTCTTCGCCTTCGACGGCCTGCTGGAGACCTTCCTCACCGTCCTCGACGAGTTCGGCGCGTTCCCCGCCGTCATCGCCGCCGAGCTGGACCGCTACCTGCCGTTCCTGGGCACGACCAAGGTGCTGATGGCGGCGGTGCGCGCGGGCGTCGGCCGGGAGACCGCGCACGAGGCGATCAAGGAGCACGCGGTCGCCTCCGCGCTGGCGATGCGGGCCGGGGTCCGCGAGAACCAGCTGCTGCCGCTGCTGGCCGAGGACGACCGGATCCCGCTGGACCTGGCCGGGCTGCGGGCGCTGCTGGCCGACCGGCTGTCGTTCACCGGCGCTGCGTCCGCGCAGGTCGCCGAGGTGGTCCGGCGGGTGGAGGCGGTCGCCGCCGCGCACCCGGGGGCGGCGAAGTACACTCCGGGCGACATCCTCTGAGGCCGGTCGCACCGAGCGGGGCCGGTCCTACCGGGGCCGGTTGTCCGACGAACCGGTGAATCACCGCTGCGCCGCCGCCCCGGCTACTGTGCCGGGGCCGCGGCGCGCTGCATCATCGAGCCGAGGGGCGTCCCCGGTCGGGGCGCCCGCCGGTGCGGCAGCGGCAGTGAGGACAGCCCATGACCACGATCGCCTCCCGGCCCGAGCCGCTGCCCGCGAGCGGCCTCGCGCTGGAGCTCGGGCTGCCGCACGGACGCCTGCCGGAGGCGCTGGACCACCCGCGGCGGCAGCAGGTCAGGGAGCGGCACGACGCCTGGTTCCGGGAGCGGATCGGCGGGGCCGGACCGCCCGCCGCGCGGCGGCTGTTCGCCGAGTGCGAGGGCGTCAGCCTGATGTGCCGGGTGCTGCCGGGCGCGGACCCGGAGCGGCTGCTCGGCATCTGCCTCGCCGCCTCGGTGCTGTTCCTGCTGGACGACGCCACCGACGGCGACTCCGCCGAGACCGGCCGGGCCGACGAGTACCTGGCGGTCCTGGCCGGGGCGGTCACCGAGGGCGGCTCGGCCCACCTGCGGCTGTTCCGGCAGACCCTGGACCGGGTCCGCCAGGGCGTCCCGGACCGGCTGTGGTCCCGCTTCACCAGCGGCTTCTCCGAGGTGGTGCGGGCGGCGGCGGTGAAGTCCGGCGCGCCGGTCCGCGACTACCCGGGCTATCTGGCGGTCCGCCGCGCGGACGCCGCCTTCGACCTGGTCGGCGTCGCCATCGAGCACGGCCTCGGCCTGGAGCTGACGCTGGAACCGGAGCGGCTGGCGGCCTTCCACGACGCCTGCTTCGAACACACCATCCTGGTCAACGACCTGCTCTCGTACCGCAAGGAGTACGCCGACGACGAGCCGATGAACGCGGTCGGGGTGCTCCGGCGGACCGAGGGGCTGGGCCTGCAGGCGGCGGTGGACGAGCTGTGCCTGCGGCTGCGCGCCGCCGAGGACGCCTACGTCGCCCGCGCGGCGGAGCTGGACGCGGCCCACGGCGCCGCGCACCCGGCGCTGCGGCCCTACCTGGACGCCTGGGCGCGGATGCTCAGCGGCAACCTGGCCTGGTCGCTGTCCTGCCCGCGCTACCACGGCCCGGACGGCGGCTGGACCGGCGACGGCGTCCCGGCGCGGATGGTGCTCTACCCGGACCGGACGCTGTTCCGCTGACGTACCGCCGCGTCGCCGGAGGCACCTGCGGGTCGGTCACGTCGAGGACGGCGTGGATGCGTCCTGACGAGGCCTCCTCGGTGGGCGCCCAGTGACGTCCGGGCACAGCGTCAAGTGGTCGCGGAAGTAATGGCGAACGAGTTGCTTCCTCACTACTGGCTTCGTTCGAAGGAATGCGATCCGGGATGCCGCGTGATGACGGGCCGCCGAGGCGGCGCGCGCGTTCCCGGTGAGGCGACGTCGGGCGGGTGGCCGGCCCCGGCGGCTACTCCGGCTTGCGGGCCTCGACCAGGAAGCGGCTGGTGCGGGCGGTGAACGGGCCCTCGGCCTGGATCTGCTCGTGCAGCTCGCGCAGCCGGTCGCGGTACTCGGCGACGGTGAAGCCGGGAACCATCCAGATCACCTTGCGCAGGAAGTAGACGACCGCGCCGATGTCGTTGAACCGGGTGTGCAGGCGCTCCACGCGCAGGTCGGTGACGTCGAGACCGGCGGCCCTGGCCCGGGCCGCCGCGCGGTCCGGGTGGCGGCTGTCGCGGGTCTCGGGCGGCTGCTCGCCGAGGAAGTACTCGACCAGTTCGAACACGCTGGCCGGGCCGACCTCCTGGGACAGGTACGTACCGCCCGGCGCCAGCACCCGGGCCACCTCGGGCCAGTCCACCCGCACCGGGTGGCGGCTGACCACCAGGTCGAAGGTGTCGTCGGCGAACGGCAGCGGGCCGTCCTGGTGCACCACCACCGCCACGCCGCGCGGGCGCAGCAGCGCGGTGGCCTTGGCGACGTTCGGCGGCCAGGACTCGGTGGCCACGGTCAGCCGGGGGAGCCGGGCGGCGCTCGCCAGCACCTCGCCACCGCCGGTCTGCAGATCCAGCGCGGCGCTCGCGCCCGCCATCCGCTCGGCCATCGTCCGGGCGTAGCCCCAGCTGGGGCGCTGTTCGCTGGCGCGGCCGTCCAGCCAGGAGAAGTCCCAGCCGTCGACCGGGACGCTGTCGGCCTCGGCGACCAGCTCGTCGAAGGATCGTGCCGCACCCATTCTTCGATCCTGCCACCGGTGGCGGGCGGGGGCCAACGAATATCGGCCGCCCGCCCGCCCGCCACCGGCTACCGGGTCAGCGCGCCCCGCCGACCGTCGCCGTGGTCGCCCAGGGGCGGACGGCGGACATGCCCAGGGTGCGGGCGAAGGCGTTCGCGGGCACCGCCGGTACCGGCGGGACGGCGTTGCGCAGCAGCGTCGCCTCGCCGTAGCGGCGGCAGCCGAGGTGCCAGCCGAGGATCCCCGCCATCCAGTTCCGCAGCTCCTGGGCGTAGCCCTGCAGAATCCGCCTGCCCTCCGGGGGGACGTCGAAGTCCCGGTAGAGCGCCGGGAGCTCGATCTCGGTGACATGCTCGAACTGGCGCATCCTGGTGGTCATCAGGTCGTTGACGATGGCCAGCGCCTGGTGCCGGTCGCAGTTGAAGAAGTTCTCCACCACCAGCACCGAGTTGTGGATCTCGCCCTCGAACTGGATCTCCTTCTGGTAGGAGAAGACGTCGTTCATCAGCCCCGCGTAGTCCGCCGCCGCGTTCTCCATGGCGGTGACCGCCCGTGAGCGGTAGAGCTCCGGCGGAACGGTTCTGCCGTGGGACAGCCGGGACAGGCTCATGGTCAGCTCCGCCCCGAAGGTGCGGCGGCGCATCTCGATGTAGTCCACCGGGTCGGGCACCCGGTTCAGCTTCTGGTTGCCCAGCTCCCACAGCCAGCTGTTGAGCATCGCCTCGATGGTCTGCCGGAAGGCGGCGCGGGCGTCGGCGGTCATCGGTCCGGCGGTCCTGGCCCACAGGTCGGCCAGGCCGCGTTCCAGGCCGGTCACCGGGACGATGCCGGGGGCTCCGGCGTCCGGCGGTACGCAGGCCAGCAGCCGTTCGGTGCACGCCTTGGCGGCGGAGAGGTCCGGGGTGCGGCCGAACAGCACCGGGTACACGTCGTCCCCGTAGGTGCCCCAGGCCAGCCACTGCGAGGAGAGGTCCAGCTCCTCCGGCGTGGCGTCGGGATGGATCCCGGCGGCGCACAGCGGCAGGTCGATGTCCCGCAGCCGCGCCTCGTCCCAGACCAGCGGGACGTCGTCGTAGATGCCCACCGCCCGGGCCCACTCGGCGGTGTGCTCCCGGGCGGCGTCCAGGTGCGGGCTCGGGGTGACCGTGAACGGCAGGTAGAACCGCGGCAGTTCCAGGTGCCCCACCGGCTGGAACGGGACGTGCGAGTACGCCCGCAGCCGGGTCGGCAGGGTGGCCGCGATCGAGGGCAGCAGCCGGGCGGCCGAGGTGCCGAGGCCCAGCGGTCCCTCCAGCAGCCGGTCGATGCCGGACTCGGCCGGGCCGCCGCCGTTCATGTAGCGGCTGGAGCGCCGGTGCCACTCGTGGCCGCCCGCCTGCCAGTCCTGTAGTCCCTTGGCGTACGCCAGCACGTCCGCGCAGGCCCGCGGGTCCAGGGCGTGCTCCAGGAACAGCGGGCCCAGCTCGGTGAGCACGGTGTGCTCGAACTGCATCAGCCGGGAGGTGAGCAGGTCGTTCACGGCCTCGGCGGCCTCCTGGGTGGTGCACCCCAGGAAGTGCTCCAGGACCAGCACGCCGTTGGCGTTCTCGCCCTCGTCCTCGACCTCGCGCTGGTACGAGAACAGGTCGTTGCGCAGGTGGACGCCGTCGGAGAAGGTGTCCTTGAGCACCCGCAGCGGGCGGCTGGCCGCCACCGCCGCCGGGACCTCGGCGCCGACGGCGTGCTCCACCAGCCCGGCCGACCAGGGGGCGCCGCCGACCTTGCGGCGCATCTCGATGTACTCGACCGGGTTGGAGATCCGGTTCTCGTTGATGTTGTTGAGCTCCCAGAGGGACTCCTCCAGCAGGTGCTGGGTGCTCTCGGCGAAGCGGGCGCGCCAGTGCGGCGACATCCCGGGGACGGTGCGGGCCCACAGGTCGGCCAGGCCGGCCTCGACCTGGTTCTCGGCCTCCAGCGCGGGCGGGCCGCCGTCCAGCGGCATGAACGCGGGCAGCCGGTCCAGGTACGCCTTCGCCCCGGCCATGTCCCGGCTGCGCTTGAAGATGTCCAGGAAGTGGTCGTCGAAGAAGAAGACCCACACGTACCAGTCGGTGACCAGGGCGAGCTCGTCGGCGTCGCAGTCGGGGTGGGTGTAGGCGCACAGCAGGGCGTAGTCATGGGCGTCGAAGGTGGCCTCGTCCCAGATACCCGATCCCTCGATCATGGTCATCTCACGGGCCCAGGCCTTGGAACGCACCCGGGCGCTCTCCAGCTGCGGGTTCAGCCGCGCCGGATACGGCGTGTAGAACTCGGGGAGCTTGAACGGTTGCGGCATCTGCGCCAGTACCTTCCAGGTGATCCGCTGTGGTCGGCTGATGGATCGTCGGGACGTGTCAGGAGTGGTGCTGCCGCCTGCTCGGTGGCTCGACCACGGTAGGTCGGGCCAGGGGTGACGACAACGGAGACCGGAGGGCACCGCCCGTTCAGGTGAATTCGGCGCTGTTCGAGATTGGGGCCCCGTGAATCGGGACAGTGGAGCGCTGACCGGGGCCGCGTGTGCGGCGCTGGGTGCGCCCGGGACGAACTGCCCGGGATGCCCTTCGCCAACCCCGTGTGCAGGCAACTCTCCGGCGATAGGCTCCTGCTGTGGCAGAACAGATACACATCGTGGCCAGTGCCGGGCTGCTCGAACGCGATGCCGAGCTCCAGCTCGCCCGGGAGGCTCTGGACAGCCTCGCGGTGGCCGGGGCGGCCCCGGCGGAGCCGCGCGAGCGCCTGCTGGTGTTCACCGGGGCCGCCGGTCTCGGCAAGACCAGTCTGCTGGCCCGGATCCGTGAGGAGGCCGTCGCCCGGCGGCTGCTGGTGCTGTCCGCGCGCGGCGGCGAGCAGGAGCAGCTGTCGGCCTTCCAGGTCGTCCGCAACCTGCTGCACCCGCTGCTGGCCGAGGTCGACGAGGAGGCGCAGCGCTGCATCCTGGCCGGTTGGTACGAGATCCTGGCCGCCGCCGTCGGCCTGGCCGACCACGGCCAGGGAGCCCTCGCCGCGCCGGACCCGCAGGGTGTCCGCGACGGCCTGGACTGGGTGGTCACCAACCTCGCCGTCTCCCGTGGTCCGCTGGTGCTGCTGGTGGACGACGCGCACTGGGCCGACGCCGAGTCGCTGGCCTGGCTGGCCTCCTTCGCCTCCCGGGTGGAGGACCTGCCGGTGCTGCTGGTCTTCGCCTACCGGCCGGACGAGCTACAGCCCGGATCCGAGGCGTTCCAGGAGATGACGGAGCACAGCGGGGCGAGCCGGATCGGCCTGTCCGCGCTGACCCCGGAGGCCGTCGCGGTGATCGTGCACGACATGTACGGCGCGCCGGACGTCCAGTCGGCCTTCTGCCGCGAGGTCTGGGCGGTCACCGCCGGGAACCCGTTCGAGACGGTCGAGCTGGTGGCCAAGGCGCAGGAGCGCGGGCTGCCGCCGGTGGAGGCGTCCTGCCCGCTGCTGCGCGAGGTCGCCTCGGCGACCAAGGGCTCCGGCCTGGTGGCCCGGCTCGGGCGGCTGGGCCGGGTGGCCGTTCGCCTGGCGTACGCGGTGGCGGTGCTCGGCATCCACACCCAGCTGGACCTGGCCGCCTCGGTGGCCGGGCAGACCCGGGCCGAGGCCGCCGACGCGGTCGAGAAGCTGCGCAAGGCCCGCATACTGACGGGACATCAGGTCCTGGAGTTCGTGCACCCGTTGATCGCCACCTCGGTCTACCGGAGCATCCCGGCGGACCAGCGCGTCGAGCTGCACGCCCGGGCGGGCTGGGCGCTGCTGGACGCCGGGCGCGGCCCGGGGACGGCGGCCCGGCACTGGTTCGAGGTGCCGCCGCAGGGTGATGACGCGGTGGTCGAGCAACTGCGGGCGGCGGCAGGTCTGTTCATGAAGGCCGGAGCGCCGGAGACGGCCCAGCGCTGCCTGGCCCGGGCGCTGCGGGAGCCGCCCTCGCGGCGGCAGCGGGCCGGGGTGCTGTTCGAACTCGGCTACTCCACCCTGCTGTACGACCCGGCGGCCACGGTCGGGCACCTGCGCGCGGCCCTGGCCGAGGAGGGGCTGCCGCCCGAGCTGCGGCAGAGCATCACCGTGCGGCTGGCGCAGTCCCTGGCGCACAGCAACCAGTTGGCCGAGGCGGCCCGGGTCACCGCGGAGGCGGCGAAGACGGCGGAGTCGCACCAGGCGTGGCTGCGGTTGCAGGTGTGGAACCTGATGTGGTGCGCCTTCGACGCCGACGAGCGGGGCTCCACCGCCCGCTCGGCCCGGCTCGCGGAACTCGCCCAGCGGATCGAGTCCGCCCGGGACACCTCGGTCGCCGGACGCTACATCCTCGGTCTGCGGGCCTGGGACGCGGTGGTGCGCGGCGAGCACAAGGACACCGTCATCCACTACGCCGACCTGGCGCTGGAGGGCGGGCTCAGCTGGACCGACGAGGAGTGGGCCTTCGAGGTCCCGCTGCTGACCTCGCTCACCTACATGTACACCGACCAGCCGGAGCGCTGCGAGCGGCTGCTGGCCAGGGGCATCGCCGAGTTCGAGGAGGCCGGCTGGCGCGGGGCGCACCTCTCCTTCGCGCACACCATCCTCGGCTACGCCCGCTACCGCTACGGCAACCTGGCCGAGGCGGAGGCCGGCGCCCGGCTCGGGCTGGAGATCGCCAACCGCGTCGGCGAGGGGCTGCCGGTGCACTGGTACGCGGTCGGCACGCTGATCACGGTGCTGGTGGCGCGCGGCAACGTGGCCGAGGCGGTGGCCCTGGCCTCCCGCTACGACTTCCACGCGCCCTACTCGGCGGCGGTGGTCTTCCCGGATCCGCAGACGGTGCGCGGCGGGATGCTGCTGCTCGCCGGGGAGTACGAGCAGGCGTCGGCGGAACTGGTCGGGGCCGGTGCCCGGTTGGACGCCCGGGAGATGTTCAACCCGGGCTGGTGCAGCTGGCAGCGGCGGTTGGCGCAGACCAGGGCCAGGCTGGGGGATCTGCCCGGAGCTCGGCGCTTGGCGGCCGACGCGCTGCTGCGGGCGGAGCGGTTCGGCGCCGACTCCTCGGTCGGCATGGAGCTGCGCTCCTGCGCCAAGCTGGTCCGCGGCGAGGAGCAGCTGGAGCTGCTGCGCCGCTCGGTGGAGGTGCTGGGGCGGTGCACCGCGCCGTACGTGCTGGCCCTGGCGCTGCTCGACTACGGCCGGGCGCTCCGGGCGGACGGCCAGCTCGACCGGGCGCGGGAGGAGTTCAGCCGGACCCTGACGCTGGCGGCGGGCTGCGCCGCCGACCTGCTCGCGCAGCAGGCCAAGGACGAGCTGAGTGAGCTGGGGTGACGTGACGCCGGACCGGGGCGCGGAGTCGGGTCAGCGCTCCGGGAAGAGCCGTTCGACGGTGCGGGCCACGCCGTCCTCCAGGGCGAGCAGTTCGTCCGCCGACAGTGAGGGGTGGCGGCCGATCAGCTTGGGGGCGGCGCGGCCCAGCGGCTCGGCGGCGTCGAGCCGCTGGACGGTGATGTCGGCGTCCCAGTCGCCCGCCTCGTAGAGCTCGTCCCCGGCCAGTTCGTGCGCGTACTCGACGGCCGGGCCGATCCCCGGGGCCGCCGCGCGCAGCCGCCGGGCGGCCTCGGTCAGTGCCGGGACCGGGATGGGGTGCTCCTGGACCACGCGGCCCGCGTGCAGGTCGTAGACCAGTGCGCCGTTGGAGCCGATAGCTCTGCCCCAGAGCAAATGGTGGGCGGGCCGGTCGCGGTCGAACATTTTGCTCTGTGGGACGATAGGTCTCCCTATGTGGACACGCATTGACCCTCTCTTGATCGCGCTGTCATTCTGACCGCATGAATCCCGGGATCGCACTCGTGTGTTGCCGGTATGTCGACTTCTGTCGCCATGCCAGCGCCATCTGTGCCGCCCGCTGATCTGCAGTCAGCGCGGACCGTCCGCCCGCTGACCTGCCGCCCGCGCGGCCCGGCCGGACGACCCCCGGCTGACCCGCGCGCGCCGTCGGCGCGTCCACCGCTCCTCGTCCGCCTGCCGTCCCGGCAGTGCCCGTCCGCGTGCGCCGCCGCCCGGACGTCCTGCCGAGGCGACCCGCGACCCAACGAACCGGATGAAGCACCGTGAACGCACCCCAGCCCAATGTCGTCGTCGTCCTCACCGACCAGCAGCGATGGGACGTGCGCGGAGTGACCCCCGAGCTTGAGCGGATCGCTCGCGAGGGGACCCGCGTCGAGGTGGCCATCAGTCCGCAGCCCGTGTGCGGACCGGCCCGCGCCAGCCTGCAGACCGGCTGCTACGCCAGCGTGCACGGTGTGTTCCGGAACGGGCTGCCGCTGCCCAGCGACCTGCCCACGCTGGCCGGAGCCTTCGCCGCGGCCGGGTACACCACCGGCCACCTCGGCAAGTGGCAGCTCGCCGGGGAGTCCGGCGAACTCGGCCCGGTCCCGGCGGAGTTGCGCGGCGGGTACCAGAAGTGGCTCTCCAGCGACCAGTTGGAGGCCACCTCGGACGCCTACCGGACCATCGTCTACGACGAGGCGGGGGAGCCGGTGCGGCTGGTCGGCTACCGTTCCGACGCGCTGTTCGACGCGGCGGTCCGCTTCGTCGCCGACCACCACGACCGGCCGTTCCTGCTGTTCGTCTCGCTGCTGGAGCCGCACCACCAGAGCGAGACCGACAGTTACCCCGCCCCTGACGGCTACGCCGAGTGCTACCAGGGCAGTTGGCTGCCGCCGGACCTGGCCGCGCTGGCCGACCCGAACGACCCCGCGGGCAGCCCGCACCGCCATGTGGCGGGCTACCTGGGCCAGTTGAAGCGGGTCGACGAGGGGGTGGCCCGGCTGCGGGACGCCCTGCGCAGTCTGGGGCTGGCCGATCGCACGGTGCTGGCCTGGACCTCCGACCACGGCTCGCACTTCCGCACCCGCAACGACGAGTACATGCGCTCCGCGCACGACGCCTCGGTACGGGTGCCGCTGGTGCTGACCGGTCCCGGGTTCAGCGGCGGCGGGTCGGTCCGGCAGCCGGTGTCCACGGTCGACCTGATGCCGACACTGCTGGACGCCGCCGGGCTGCCGGTGCCCGCCACCGTGCAGGGCCGCTCCTTCCTGCCGCTGGTCGGCGGGGGCAGCGACCCGGACCGCCCGGCGGAGGTGTTCATCCAGATCAGCGAGTCGCAGGTGGGCCGCGCGGTGCGGACCGCGCGGTGGAAGTACGCGGTGACCGCCCACGACGTCCACCCCTGGCACGACGCGGGCGCGGACCGCTACGCCGAGTCCGAGCTGTACGACCTGGACGTGGACCCGTACGAACTCGACAACCTGATCCGGCTGGAGTCGCACCGCGAGATCGCCGACGAGCTGCGGGCCGCGCTGCTGCGCTGGATGGAGCAGGTGGGGGAGAAGGCGCCGGTGATCACCGACGCCCCGCCCCGCGATCCGGGCCCGCGCCGGGTGGATCCGCGGGCCCGGGAACTGTCGCTGGAGGGCGTGCGGTTCGGCCACCAGTGAGCCGAGCGCCGCTCCGGGGGCGGCGGTTACCGCGCGCTGTCGAGCCGTGCCTCCAGTCGCTCCAAGCGCTCGACCACGGGCCGCAGTTGGGCGGCGACCAGCTCGCCGACCGCCTTCAACGCGCCCGCGTTCGGCGCCGCCTCGGGGGCGGCCGTGGACTGCGCGCGCAGGTGGGCGTAGCCGACCAGCGCGGCGGAGACCGCCCGCCGGGCCGCCCGGTGCTCGACGCCGAGCGCCCGCAGCACGCGGCCGGCGGCGCCCTCCGGCTCGGCGATCAGGCCCAGCAGCAGGTGTTCGCAGCCCACGTAGTTGTGCCCCAGCGCCAGTGCCTCGGAGGCGGTCAGCTCAAGGGCGTTGGCCGCGGTCGCGCTGAACCGGCCGGACTCCCCGGCGTCCGCGTCCGGCTCCCGCTCCAGCGCCCGGCGGATCCCGGCCGGGTCGATCTCCAGGACCTGGAGCACCCGCAGCGCCAGGTTGCCCTCCTGGTCGAGCACGCCGCCGAGCAGGTGCCGGGTGCCGACGCCGCCGCCCTCCGCCGCCGCCAGCTCCACCGCGCGCCGGACCGCGTCCCGGCTGCGCGCGGTGAAGTAGGCGAGCCGGCCGGACGGGTCCTCGCGGGCCAGCTCGTCCGGCGAACTGGCGCGGAGCGCGGTGACCCGGCGGACCGCCTGTTCCAGCGCCTGCTGGCAGACGGCGGAGACGGGCACGCCCGCTTCCTTGACGGCCTCGGCGAGGTCGTCCGGGAGGTACACGTTGATCTTCGGCACGGCTGCCCCCAGCTGTCGCGATGGTTGATACCCCCTAGGTAACCCCTCCTGGGGTTATAAGTAAAGGGGTGGGTCGCGGCGCTCCGGCGGGGGTCGGTCAGATGGTCACCGGGCCGTTCGCGGTGGCGAACTCGACGGCCGTCAGCCCGGTTTCGTCCTCCTCGGCGTCCACCCAGGTCACCTCCGTCTGCTCCAGCGGATGCTCGGCGGGCTGGCCCAGGAACTCCAGCACCGCCTTCGGCTCCCCGGCGATGGACAGGCCGCTGATGCTGGTGGCGGTCCGCGGCGAGGCCGAGGGGATCTCCTCGGGGGCCACCAGCCACTGGAGGAAGTACGGCAGTTGCGGGTCCTCGATCAGCTCCCGGACGCCGATCTGGCGCCAGCGCAGGTCGAAGCCGTCGGGGCGGACCCGGTGCCCCTCGTCGGCGGTGCGGCCGAGCCGGGCCTCGATCGGCGCGATGTCGTCCACCCCGACGACCCAGCCCAGCCAGCCGCCGCCCTGCGCCGCCCGCTCGGCGACCGCGCGCCCGAACAGTGCCCGGTCGGCGGCGGGGTGGTCCAGGGTGGTGACCACCTCCACGTAGGTGCCGCCGGCCAGGGGCAGGACGAAGTTGCGCGTGCCGAAGCGGGGGTGGACCCCGCCGTCGGTGAAGGACGCGCCCAGCGCGGAGCCGAGCCATTGGACGGTGGAGACGAAGCTGTCCCGTGCCACCGCGTAGGAGACGTGGTCGAGTCGCATGGCGCCCATCATCACCGCGCTGACCTGCGGCGGCTCGCGTGCGCCGGTCGCCACGCCGGGGCCGGGGGCCAGGTTCGCGCGTCTGGCGCAGCAGTGGCGGCGATGGAGAAACGTTTTTGCGGGTTCCTTGTACGAAGGAAGCATGGGTGAACAGGCAGTTGACGGAAGCGCGCCAAGAGGCGGCGCAAAGACTCTCACTGAAGTCTTGTCGAGCATCGGTCAACTCACTAGAGTCCTCGCCAAGCTGACACCCCGGACCGGGGAGGCAGCGGGCAACACCTGCGTGCGGCACCACGTGGGCGCCACCCTCGCTTGCGCGGCGCACCTCGCTCGACCCCCACGGCACATCCAATCCTGGAGGCAGTACGTTGCGTACCAACTCGAAGCTCGCGACCACCCGCCGGATCGCGCTTCCCCTGCTCGGCACCGCCTCACTGGCCATCGGCGGCCTGCTCGCCGCCGTCCCGGCCGGAGCCGCGACCCCCACCGCCCACAACGGGACCTCGTGGGTCCGCTCCTGCGCCGTGGTCCACGCCGCGGGCGAGATGGCCTGCAACGCCCTGCGGGTCACCAACACCGCCGAGCACGTCCACGCCCTGGGCGTGACCGCCGCCGCCACCCCCTCCGGCTACGGTCCCAGCAGCCTGCTCAGCGCGTACAACCTCCCCGCCAACGGCGGCGCCGGACAGACCGTCGCCATCGTCGACGCGTACAACGACCCCAACGCGGCCAGCGACATGGCCACCTACCGCAGCCAGTACGGGCTGCCCGCCTGCACCACCGCCAGCGGCTGCTTCAAGCAGGTCAGCCAGACCGGTACCAGCACCCTGCCGAGCGCCGACGCGGGTTGGGCCGAGGAGGAGTCGCTGGACCTGGACATGGTCTCGGCGATAGCCCCGAACGCCCACGTGATCCTGGTCGAGGCGAAGAGCGCGACCACCGCCAACCTGGGCACCGCCGTCAACGAGGCGGTCAAGCTGGGCGCGAAGTTCGTCTCCAACAGCTACGGCGGCTCCGAGTCCAGCTCCGACCCGAGCTACGACACCAAGTACTACGACCACCCGGGCGTGGCCATCACCGTCAGCGCGGGTGACGGCGGCTACGGCGTCGAGTACCCGGCGGCCTCGCAGTACGTCACCTCGGTCGGCGGCACCTCGCTGTCCACCGCCTCCAACTCGCGCGGCTGGACCGAGAGCGTGTGGAACACCAGCAGCACCGAGGGCACCGGCTCCGGCTGCTCCGCCTACGACGCCAAGCCCAGCTGGCAGAAGGACAGCGGCTGCTCCAAGCGCATGGTCGCGGACGTCTCGGCGGTCGCCGACCCGGCCACCGGCGTCGCGGTGTACGACAACTACGGCGGCGACCCGGGCTGGGAGGTCTTCGGCGGCACCAGCGTCGCCTCGCCGCTGATCGCGGCCGTCTACGCGGACGCCGGCACGCCCACCGCCAGCTATCCCTCGGCCGACCCGTACGCGCACACCTCCGCGCTGAACGACGTGACCACCGGCTCGACCTCCACCTGCTCCCCGGCCTACTTCTGCACCGCTGAGGTCGGCTACGACGGCCCGACCGGCCTCGGCACGCCGAACGGCCTCGCCGCCTTCACCGGCTGACGATTCGTCAACTCCCTTCCGGGCCCCGGTCGCGATCCACGCGACCGGGGCCCGGTCGCGTCGCGGTCCGGTGCCGTCCGATGTATTGACCGCGCTCAGACAACGGTGCCATCCTCAATTAGGAAACCTGACTAACCACACGGGGCTCCGGTGTGTCCGGGGCGTCGGCGACGGGAGCGGCCGTGGACGGATCGGCGCAGCGCACGACGGCCCGGGCCGCCCGGCGAACCGGACGCCTGCGGGGCGCGGCCCGCGCGCTGGCCCTGGCCGCGCTGCTGGCGCTCGCCGGATGCTCCGGCGCCGCGCCCACCCAGCGGTTGCACCACGGTCCGGACCCGCTGGGCACCGCCAGGATCGACCTGAAGCCGGGCCCGGCCGACGCCGTGCTCACCCAGCGCGGTGACCTGACCCGGCTGGGCTGGGACTCCACCGAGACCGCGCTGACCGTGGCCTCGGTCTCCTCCGGCCGCTTCGGCAAGCGCGCCGCGTTCCCGGTCGACGGCCGGATCTACGCGCAGCCGCTGTACGCGCCGGGGCTGTTGGTCGACGGAACGCGGCACGACCTGGTGCTCGCCGCGACCGAGCACGACAGTGTCTACGCCTTCGACGCCGACGCCACCGGTCCGGCTGCGGTCCCGCTCTGGCACACCTCGCTGATCCAGCCCGGGGCCCGGACCTTCCGGGCCGCCGACGACCGGGTGGCCAAGGACCGGCTCTGCGACTCGATCGCGCCCGAGGTGGGCATCACCTCCACCCCGGTCGTCGACTGGGCCACGCTGACCGTCTACGTGATGGCGCTGGACGTCGAGCACGGCGTGATGACCTACCGGATCCACGCGCTCAGCCTGCTGACCGGGCGGGAACTGCGGCCGTCGACCGTGGTCACCGCCGGGGGTCCGGGTACCGGCCTGGACGCGGCGCACGGCCAGGTGACCTTCAAGGCGTCCGACGAACAGCAGCGGATGGGCCTGACCGAGGTCGCCGGGACGGTCTACGCGGGCTTCTCCTCCTGGTGCGGCCTCACCCCGTACCACGGCTGGGTGCTCGGCTACGACGCGGCGACGCTGAAGCGCGACGTCGTCTACGACGACAGCCCCGACTCCTGGGGCGGCGGCCTGTGGGAGTCCGAGAGCGGCATCTCGGTGGACGGCCACGGGCACCTCTACCTGGTCACCGGCAACGGTCCGTTCGACCTGGACCGGGGCGGCGCGGACGCCGGTGACACCCTGCTGGAGGTGGAGCCCGACGACGGGACGCTGGTCACCGTCGACTCGTTCACCCCCTTCGACCAGCAGTGCCGGGCCGAGCACGACCAGGACCTCGGCTCGGGGTCGCCGCTGATGGTCCCCGGCGAGCACGAACTGCTGCTGTCCTCCAAGACCGGCGCGGTCTACCTGCTGGACGAGGCCGACCTCGGCGGGTACCGCACCGTCGCCAACCCCTGTCCGAACCGCGCCCGCACCGACGTGGACCGGATCAAGCAGGAGCTGACCCTCGGCACCGTCCCCGGCGGCATGTGGGGCACCTGGGGCTACTGGAGCGACGGGGCCACCCAGTACGTCTACGGCAGCGGCGCGCAGGGCGAGTTGACGCAGTGGCGGCTCAACCCCGGCGGCACCCTGGCGCCGGTGCCGGTGGCCCACGCACCCGAACCGTTCGCCTACCCGGGCTCGATCCCGGTGGTCAGCAGCGACGGCACCCGCCCGGGGACCGGCGTGCTGTGGACCGTGGACCAGACCCACGGCGCGGTGCTGCGCGCCTACGACGCCGCCGACATCTCCCGGCAGATCTGGACCAGCGCGCAGGACCCGGCGCGGGACGGCCTGGAACCCGGCTCCTTCGACCACTTCACCGTGCCCACCACCGCCGACGGCCTGGTCTTCGTGGGCGACCAGTCCCGGCTGGAGGTCTACGGACTGCTCCGGGGCTGACCGCCACCCCTGCGTCAGGGGCGCGGGCGGCGCCGGAGTGCACCGAAAATCCCCCATAAGGCACCATCCAGCAGCTGGAGGCATGATGCGATTGACCAAGGGCCGCCTAGCGGTCCTCGTCAGCAGCCTGCTCGCGGTGGCGCTGGCCCTGTTCGGCGTGACCGCCTCGGCGACCACGGCCAGCGCCAGCACGACCCGCAACTACCTGGTCACCCTGTACGGGTGGCCGGACAACTCCCCGCCCGGGAACGCGATCGCCTACCCGGAGAACGAGGGCTACCCGACCATCCACAACGTGGCCAGCGGCACCGGGACGTACGCCGACCCGATCACCTTCGCCACCGACGAGGCGGAGCTGCCGGTCGGCACCATCGTCTACTACCCGTACCTGCACCGGTACTTCATCAACGAGGACGACTGCACCGAGTGCGACGAGGACTGGACCGGCAGCGGCCCGGACGGCGGCCCCGGCCTCTACCACATCGACCTCTGGATCAACGGGCAGAACGGCAACTCCAACGACGTCATCAACTGCGAGGACAACCTCACCCAGAACTCCGAGTCGGTGATCAGCGACCCGCCGAGCACCGAGCCGGTCGACACCACCCCGTTGTTCAACTCCTCCAGCAACAGCTGCTACGACCCGTCCAGCTTCACCGGCGGCGGCGGTGGCGGGGGGAGCGGAGGCGGCGGCAGCTATCCGGCCACCTCGGCGGCGCTGGGCGGGAGCGCGGCCCTCAGCAGTTGCAGTGCCTGCGCGGACGGGCAGAAGGTCAGCGACGTCGGCGGCGGCAGCGGTGGCACGGTCACCTTCAGCAAGGTGTCCGAGTCCGCGTCCGGCTCCTACCAGCTGTCCGTGTCCTACCTGAGCGTGGGCAAGGCCAGGCCCGCGAAGGTGACCGTCAACGGCACGGCCCAGACCGTCACCTTCGCCGAGACCTCCGCCAGCAGCTACAGCGTGGTCGGCACCCAGACGGTGACGGTCCAGCTCAAGTCGGGCAGCGCCAACACCGTCGAGTTCTCCGGCAGCGGCACCGCCGGCGCACCCGATATCGCCGGTATCACTGTCTGACGAAGCGTCATCTGGCGCAGCGTCAGATCGCGCCGGTCGCGCCTCCGAACGGGCGTAACCAGCCAGTACCGGCCCCGCCGAGGCATTCGGCGGGGCCGGTGCCGCGGCGGCAGGGCCTAGCATGGGGAGCCAGTGGACCGGAAGGAGCGATTCATGGTGCACGAACGGGCCGGACAACCGGCGCGGCCGAGCGATCTCGTCGACGTACCACGGCTGGTGACAGCGTACTACTCGCTGGTACCGGACCCGGCCGATCCAGGCCAGCGGGTCGCCTTCGGCACCTCGGGCCATCGCGGCTCCTCGTTCGCGACCGCCTTCAACGAGGCCCACATCGCGGCCACCACCCAGGCGATCTGCGAATACCGCGCACAGCAGGGCACCACCGGGCCGCTGTTCCTCGGCGTCGACACCCACGCGCTGTCGGAGCCCGCCCGGGTGACCGCGCTGGAGGTGCTGGCCGGCAACGGCGTCACCGTGCTGATCGACAGCCAGGACGGCTTCACCCCCACTCCGGCGGTGTCGCTGGCGATCCTCACCCACAACCGGGGCCGGGCCCAGGGCGCGCCCGGGGCGGCCGACGGCATCGTGGTCACCCCCTCGCACAACCCGCCCGGCGACGGCGGCTTCAAGTACAACCCGCCGCACGGCGGACCGGCGGACTCACGGGCCACCGGCTGGATCCAGGACCGGGCCAACCAGCTGATCGAGAAGGGCCTGGCCGAGGTCAAGCGGATCCCCTACCCGCGCGCGCTCGCCGCCGCGACCACCGGGCGGTACGACTTCCTCGGCGCCTACGTGACCGATCTGCCGAACGTGCTCGACCTGGACGCGGTCCGCGCCGCCGGGGTGCGCATCGGCGCCGACCCGCTCGGCGGCGCCTCCGTCGGCTACTGGGGCCGGATCGCCGAACAGCACCGGCTCGACCTGACCGTGGTCAACCCGGAGACCGACCCCACCTGGCGCTTCATGACGCTGGACTGGGACGGCAAGATCCGGATGGACTGCTCCTCGCCCTACGCCATGGCCTCGCTGATCGAGCAGCGCGCCGGGTACCAGATCGCCACCGGCAACGACGCCGACGCCGACCGGCACGGCATCGTCACCCCGGACGCCGGGCTGATGAACCCCAACCACTACCTCGCCGTCGCCATCTCCTACCTCTACCGGCACCGCGAGGGCTGGCCGGGGGCCGCCGGGGTGGGCAAGACCCTGGTCTCCTCGTCGATGATCGACCGGGTCGCCGCCGACCTGGGCCGGGAGCTGGTGGAGGTCCCGGTCGGCTTCAAGTGGTTCGTCGACGGCCTGCTCACCGGCGCGCTGGGCTTCGGCGGCGAGGAGTCCGCCGGGGCCTCCTTCCTGCGGCGCGACGGCAGTGTCTGGACCACCGACAAGGACGGGCTGCTGCTGGCCCTGCTGGCTTCCGAGATCCTCGCGGTGACCGGGCGCAGCCCCTCCGAGCACTACACCGCGCTCACCGAGCGCTTCGGCGCGCCGGCCTACGCCCGGGTGGACGCGCCCGCGAGCCGCGAACAGAAGGCGGTGCTGGCGGCGCTGTCGCCGGAGCAGGTCCAGGCCGGGGAGTTGGCGGGGGAACCGATCACCGCCGTGCTGACCCGCGCGCCGGGCAACGACGAGGCGGTCGGCGGGCTGAAGGTCTGCACCGAGAACGCCTGGTTCGCGGCCCGCCCCTCCGGGACCGAGGACGTCTACAAGATCTACGCGGAGAGCTTCCTCGGTCCGGAGCACCTGGCCCGGGTGCAGCAGGAGGCCAGGGCGCTGGTCGGCAGCGTACTGGGGGGCGAGGGCTGAACCCCGGGCGCGGCGGTCGCGGGGGTCAGCTCCGGTCCCCGCGGCCGCCGCGCCGCCCGAGGCCGCTGGGGGTGCTGCCGCCGGTCCGCTCGCCGACCTGTTCGCCCGCCCGTTCCCCCGTCTGTTCACCTGTCCGATCGTCCGTCGGGGGGCGGTCGGGGTGCTCGGCGGGGGCTTTCTGACGGGCCGACGCCCGGTTGCCGCGGTTGCGCTGGAGCAGCACCGGGACCAGCGACAGCGCCACCACCAGGGCCACCAGCGGCAGCAGGTAGTTCTCCACCCCCGGAACCGCCGCGCCCAACCAGTACCCGAGCAGCACCATGCTCTGGGTCCAGGCCAGGCCGCCGATCACCTGCCAGAGGGTGAACGTCGCCGCCGGGACGCGCAGCATCCCGGCGACCGGGCCGAGCACGCTGCGCACCATGGGCACGAAGCGGCCGAGCAGGATGGCCTTGCGATGGCCGTAGCGGGCCAGGAAGTCCTCACCCCGGCCGACCACCGCCCGCAGTCTCCGGTTGCCGCCGCGGGCCAGTGCGGCCTGCCCGCCGCGACGGCCGAGGTAGTAGCTGAACTGGGTGCCCGCGATCGAGCCGATGGCCGCGCAGAGCAGCACCTGCCACAGCGTCAGGTGCGGCCCGTTGCCGACGGTGGCGGCGCAGAACACCCCGGCCGGGAACAGCAGGGTGTCGCCGGGCAGGAGGAAGCCGACCACCAGCAGACCGGCCTCGGCGAAGGTCACCACCAGGACGGCCAGCGCGCCGAACGCCGAGAGCAGTGACGAACCGCTCGTTGGGTTGACCGCCAGCAGGGCCGCGCTCACCGCAGGTTCCTTGTCACCTGAGAACCATAGCCAGACTGTTCGTGTGCCACGTCGCCCGATAGGTGGAGGTTCGCCTGGCGGAGTCCACCCAGAGGAGCAGGGCGACGGGCGCGGCGCGCGCCGGTCAGTCCTCGGCGAGGGCGGCCGGGAAGCCGCCGGTGGCCACCGGGCCCCAGCGCTCGGGGGTGATCCGCAGCAGCGCCTTGCCCTGCTTCACCATCGCCGCCCGGTACTCGTCCCAGTCCGGGTGCTCACCGGCGATGCACCGGAAGTACTCGACCAGGGGTTCGACGTCCTCGGTCGCGTCGATGACCTCGGCCGAGCCGTCGACCTGGAGCCACGGGCCGTCGAAGTCCTCGGAGAGGACCACGATGCTGACCCGCGGGTCACGCCGGGCGTTGCGGGCCTTGGCCCGCTGCGGGTAGGTGGAGACCACGATCCGGCCCGAGGCGTCCGCCCCGCAGGAGACCGGCGACGCCTGCGGCCGACCGTCGGAGCGGGTGGTGATCAGCAGGCCGCGATGCCGGGAGCCGACGAACTCAAGCATGGCCTCGCGGTCGACGGCGGTGTTGGTGGCGATTCGTCGCGTCATGGGGCGAGTCTATGCGCAGCCCGCGCCCACTGTCCGGCGAAGAGCGGACAGCGTCGCCGGTCGGGCGGAACGGGTCGGCGGCGGGATTCCGAAAAGCCGGTCCGGTATTTCCCGGAGGAATTTCCCCGGGCGATCCAGGGGCCGTGCCCGAGGAATGTCGGCGATTGTCAACGAGCGTCGTGGTGAGGTGTCCCCATCCTCAGGGGTGGCAGTGATCCGGCGGAACCCCCAGTAGGTGGTAGCGCCACCGCCGGTTGGGGGGGAGAGGGTCGGACAGGGCATCGGAGCCGAGGTAAATCCGCAGGCCAGTATGGGTTTTGAGGAAGTGTCAGCCTTCGGCTGCCCCGCCCGCGCCGGGTGCGGAGCCGGTCCGCCGGTGTTTTCAGGCAACAGCAAGCAAATTCTCAGGAAACCCTTGCGCCGCTATTCCCGAGCCGTGTACACATCACCCCAGGGCTATTTCGAGCCGCCCCTACCGGCCGAAAGAGCGCCCTGCCTCCCCTCTGTGAACTCACTTCTGGAGTCGTCATTTCCGACATCCTGTCCGGTCGCCGCCGCCGAATAGCGGTCGCCGTCTCCGCCTCCCTGGCCATGGCCGCCGGGACCGTGGCCCTCGCCTCTCCCTCGCAGGCCGCGGCCCCCGCCCCGGCCGTGCGGGCCCTCGCCGGTACCCACCCGGATTGGGCCGCACCCTCCGCCGACAAGGGCGCGACACCCGCGAACGACCAGATCACCGCGCGCGTCTACCTCGCCGGTCGCGACCCGGCCGGGCTGGCCGCGTACGCCAAGGCCGTGTCCTCGCCCGGCAGCGGCGCGTACGGCCAGTTCCTCAAGCCCGCGCGGGTGCGGCAGCTCTTCGGGGCCACCGCGAAGCAGATCGCGGACGTCCGCGCCTGGGCCGGGCACGCGGGCCTGACCGTCGTCGGCAGCGACCCGCACTACCTCGACGTGCACGGCTCCGCCGCCGCCGTCGACCGCGCCTTCGGCACCCGGCTGCACGAGTACGCGGTGCGGGGCAAGCTGCTCAAGGCGCCCGACAGCAACGCCGTGGTCCCGGCGGCGGTGGCCTCGGCCATCCTCGGCGTCACCGGGCTCAGCGACACCGCGCCGACCATGCGGGCCCAGGCCACGCCGGTCGGCAACAGCGCGCTCGGCGCCGTCCCCGAGACCGCCGGGAAGCCCAAGCCGGGCCTGCCCACGGTCGCCACCTGCTCCAACTACTGGGGCCAGAAGCAGGTCAGCGGCGCGCCCAAGGGCTACACCGCGAAGACCAGCTTCGACCAGTGCTCCTACACCCCGGCGCAGCTGCGCAAGGCCTACGGGGTGACCGCCTCCGGGCTGACCGGCAAGGGCGCGACGGTGGCCATCGTGGACGCCTACGGCTCCTCGACCATGCTGGCCGACGCGAACAAGTTCGCGGTGAACCACGGTGACAAGGCCTTCCGCAAGGGCCAGTACAGCGAGGTGGTCACCCCGAAGCTGTGGACCCAGACCGGTGCCAACGACGGCTGCGGCGGCGGCCCCGCGGGCTGGGCGGGCGAGGAGTCGCTGGACGTGGAGATGGTGCACGGGCTGGCCCCGGACGCCGACGTGGTCTACGTCGGCGCCAACTCCTGCTCCGACCAGGACCTGATGGCCGCGCTCAGCACCATCGTCGATAAGCACCTGGCCGACGTGGTCTCCAGCTCCTGGTCCGGGCTGATGCACACCACGGCCGGTGACGAGGCCCCGGCCACGGTCGCCGCCTACGAGCAGATCTTCGAGCAGGGAGCGGCCGAGGGCATCGGCTTCGACTTCGCCGCCGGTGACTGCGGCAACGAGTCCCCGGCGGCCGCGGCCACCGGCGCCAACTGCGACAGCACCAGCACCGAGGCGCAGACCGGCTTCCCGTCGGCGGACCCGTGGGTCACCGACGTCGGCGGCACCGCCCTCGGCATCAAGGACGCCAGCGGCGGCTACGGCTTCGAGACCGACATGGGCACGCTGCGCTCCGCGCTCAGCGCCGACGGCAAGAGCTGGACGCCGTTCCCCGGCACCTTCTACTTCGGTGGCGGCGGCGGTACCAGCCAGGACTTCGCCGAGCCGTGGTACCAGGGCCCGGTCGTGCCCGGCAAGCTGGCGCACACGCTGATGACCGGCGCGGCCAGCAAGACCGCGCAGCGGGTCACCCCCGACGTCGCCATGAACGGCGACCTGTACACCTCGGTCCTGGTCGGCATGTCCGACGGCAGCCCGTACAGCGAGGGCGGCTACGGCGGCACCAGCGTCGCCGCGCCGGAGTTCTCCGGGATCCAGGCGGACGCGATCCAGGCCAGGCACGGCCGGGCGATCGGCTTCGCCAACCCGTCGATCTACGAGCGGGCCAACAGCGCCGACTTCCACGACGTGGTCAACAACACCCTGGGCAAGGGGCAGCAGCCGCTGAACTCGGTCGCCGACTTCGGCGTGATCAGCGGCAGCCTGAAGGTGCGCCTGGTCGCCTTCGGCCGTGACTTCGGTCTGGCCGCGACCAAGGGCTACGACGACGCGACCGGCGTCGGTTCGCCGGACGCGGCCTACCTGGAGTCCTTCCGGTAGCCGTCGCCCGACCCGGTGCTCGGCGGATCCCTCCGCCGGGCACCGGCAGGTGACGGTACGTCAGCTCAGACGGCGGTTCGGACCGGCAGTTCGGCGAAGGACTCGCTGATCGCGGTCCACAGGGCGACCCGGGCGGCCAGCGCGGTGCGCACGGTGTCGGCGCAGGCCTGCCACTTGGCCTGGTCGTCGCCGCACAGGTCGATCAGCATCTGCATGGCCATCGGCGTGTGCTGCTCGCCGTCCACCTCGATGTGCCGGGCCAGGTAGTCCTTGAAGACCGTGAGCGCGCCGTCGGCGTCGTCGATCCGGATGACCTGCTCGAACATCTCCGGGATCAGGTCCTCGCGGCCGAAGGCGAAGGCGGCGGCCCGGCAGTGCACCGGCGCGTTCTCGATGATCTCCCAGGTGGTCGCGGTGAACGCGACGGCGGCCTGCGGGACCTCGGCCACCTTCAGCGCCTCCGGCACCGCGGTGCCCGCGCGCAGCAGCTCCAGGAAGTCGCCGACCGGCTTCGGGTCGGCCCCGGCCTGCCGCATGCCCTCGACGTACAGCTCGAAGTGGCTGGTGTAGCCCTCGCCGAGTTCGTCGCTCTCCTCCACCAGCACGATGTCGTTGATCAGCCGGCGGCTGGCGGTCGGACCCTGCGGCACCCACGGCACGTCCACGCAGGTGAGTTCGCGCTGGAGGCTCTTCAGCAGGGACATGAAGTCCCAGACCGCGAAGACGTGGCGCTCCAGGAACGCGCGGACCCGCTCGTGGCTGTTCAACTCGGCGTAGACCGGGTGCTCCACCACCTCGCGGCGCAGCGGCTCGATGGCCTCGCGCAGGCTGGACAGTCCGGGGTGGGTGCGGTCCCAGTGGTACCGGTCGCTCATCTGACGGCCTTTCATAGTCGGTCTCGGGTTGGTTGGTTCACTTCACGACGGTGCGGATGGCGTGTCGGAGCTGGTCGCGGCTCGGTTGCAGGCTACGGTCCAGGGCCGGGGCGAACGGCAGTACCGCGCCGTCCGGGCGGGTGATCCGGCGCGGTGGCGCGAGCAGCCGCATCTCCTCGGCGGCGGTGGCGACCACCTCGGCTCCGATCCCGCAGCTGCGGTTGGAGTCGTCCACCACCACCAGGCGGCCGGTGCGCTCCAGCGAGGCGGCCAGCGCGGTCCAGTCGAAGGGGTGGAGCGTCCGTGGGTCGAACACCTCGACCGAGATCTCCTCGGCGAGTTCCTCGGCCACGGCGAGGGCGTCGTGGACCAGATGGCCGACGGCGACCACGGTCACGTCGGTCCCGGCGCGGTGCACCCGGGCCGAGCCGATCGGGATCGGCGCGAGCTCCCAGGTGACGTCCTCGCGGACGCCGAGCGCGGCGGCCGGGGCGAACACCACCACCGGGTCCGGATCGCGGATCGCGGCGGCCAGCAGCCCGTACGCGTCGGTGGGGGTGGCCGGAACCAGGGTCTTCACCCCGGCGTGCGCGAACAGGCTGTACGGGTGGTCCGAGTGCTGTCCGGCCCAGCCGTCCCGGGAGCCGGAGCCGGGCACCAGGCAGACCAGCGGGACGCTGCCCTGACCACCCGTCATCAATGAGAACTTGTGTGCCTGGTTCACCAGTTGCTCGAAGACCAGGAACAGCAGCGAGGGGATCTGGAACTCGATCACCGGCCGCCGTCCGGCCAGCGCCGCGCCGACCGCCATCCCGGTGAACGCCTGCTCGGAGAGCGGGGTGTCCACCACCCGGTCGGCGCCGAAGCGCCGTTGCAGCCCCAGCGTGGGACCGGCCAGACCGGCGCCGATGTCCTCGCCGAAGACGCACACCGAGGGGTCGGCGGCCAGGGCGTCGGTCAGCGCCCGGTTCAGCGCCTTGGTGTAGGAGAGCATGCTCATGCCACCGCCCCCGCTCTCGGGCGCAGCCCGCTGGCGTACAGGTGGTCGCAGGCCCCGGCCGGATCGGGGTGCTCCGAGGCGAGCGCGAACTGCTCGGCCTCGGCCAGCAGTTCGGCCAACTCGCGGTCGCAGTCGGCGCGTTCGGCGCGGTCCAGCAGCGCCGCCGCGCGCGGCAGCGGATCGCGGGCCCGCCAGGCGTCGACCTCCTCGGCGGAACGGTAGTTGACCTTCATCCGGCGCTCCATGGTGTGGTGGCCCTGGTACCGGTAGGTGCGGCAGCGCAGGAACCCGGGCCCCTGTCCGGCGCGGGCCCGGTCCACGGCCGCGCCGGCGGCGGCCAGTACCGCCTCGGTGTCCATCCCGTCCACCTCGGCCGCCGGGATGCCGAAGGCGGCGGCCCGGCCCAGGGCGCTGCCCGCCACCGCCACCTCGGCCGGGAGCGTGGTCGCGTAGCCGTTGTCCTCGCAGACGAACAGCACCGGCAGCCGCCACATCGCGGCCAGGTTCAGCGACTCCAGCAGTACGCCCTGGTTGAGCGCGCCGTCGCCGAAGAAGGTGACCACCACCCGGTCCTCGGCGGCCTGCCGGGCGGCCCAGGCCGCGCCGACCGCGATCGGCGCACCCGCGCCGACGATGCCGTTGGCGCCCAGGATGCCCAGGGAGAGGTCGGCGGCGTGCATGGAGCCGCCCCGGCCCTGGTTCAACCCGCCTACGCGGCCGGTGAGTTCGGCGAGCAGACGGCGCGGTTCGGCGCCCTTGGCCAGGACGTGCCCGTGGCCCCGGTGGGTACTGGTGATCCGGTCCTGCGGGCGCAGCGCCGCGCACACCCCGACAGCGACCGCCTCCTGGCCGATGTACGGGTGGGTGCCGCCGACGATCGCCCCCGACTTCACCAGGGTCAGCGCCAACTCCTCGAAGCCCCGGATGAGTCGCAGCATCCGGTAGCGCCCCAGGAGGGTGCTCAGGTCCGGCGTCCGATGGTCCGTCACCCTTGGCCGGTCCAGATGGTCGGGCAGAACTCCGGGTCCGCGTAGTCGGGTTGGCCCTGCGGGGTGCGCCGGACCAGCACGTCGTGGTTGTAGACCACGTCGCTGCCGTCCGCGCGCTGGTAGCGCCGGTAGTGGTTGTCGCCGTCCTGCAGGTGCAGCGAGACCGCGCGGCGCGGCGCGCCGGAGAGGTTGGCGCCGCTGCCGTGGTAGGTCCGGCAGTGGTGGAAGCTGACGTGTCCGCGCGGGATCACCATCGGGATCTTCCGGACCTCCTGCCCGTTGAACCGGGCGTTTTCGGAGAGCAGTTGCTCCAGCTCGCCGCGGTCGCGATGGGCGAAGTGGCGGCTGGAGTCCTCACCGGCGTCGAGTTCGCGCCAGCGGTGGCTGCCGTCGACCATGGTGATGGTGCCCATCTCCTCGCCGCAGTCGTGGAAGGGGATGAAGGCGGTGAGCATCCGCTCCGAGCTACAGGTCTGCCAGTAGTGCCGGTCGAAGTGCCAGGGCACCTGGTTGCTGGGCTCCTCGGCGACCGGCGGCTTGTAGATCAGGGTGGCCTGGAACACCCGGATCCGGTCCGCCTCGGCCAGCCGCGCGGCCACCGCGCCGATCAGCGGCTTGCGCAGGATCGCGGCGATCGCGTCGCTCTCGTAGTGGACGTAGTCGTTGTGCCGCTGGACCTCGCCGTGGGCGGGCTCCCAGTGGGCCAGGTTCGGTGGGCGCAGCGGCAGTTCGCGGTCCTGCCGACCGCGGTAGTACTGCTCGGTGGCGGCCTGGAGGGTGTCCAGCTCCTCGTCGGTGAACAGCCGCCGGGAGAGGTACCAGCCGTGCTCGGCGTAGGCCGCCACCTCCTCGTCGGTGGGCAGCGCCTCCCGTTCGGCGTCGGTCAGTGGGAATTCGGTCAGGGTGGGCATCGTCGCCGGTCCCTCCTGGGTCGGGCCTGGTTCGGCGTGGGTGGCTGGAGGGTCAGCGGGCGGCGATGGCGTTCTGCCGCTCGACCGCCTCGTACAGGGCCTTGATGTTGGCGGTGCCGAAGGTGCCCGCCCCCTGACGCTCGATCAGTTCCAGGAAGAAGGTCCGCCGGGCGTGCACCGAGCGGGTGAAGATCTGGAACAGCTGGCCGCCGTGGTCCTGGTCGACCAGGACGTCGAGTTCGCGCAGGGTGTCCACCGGGATCGCGGTCCGGCCCAGCCGCTGCGCCAGCAGCTCGTAGTAGGCGCCGGGCGTGCTCAGGAACTCCACCCCCTGGGCGCGGAAGGTCCGCACGGCGGTGGCGATGTCGGGGGTGCGGAAGGCCAGGTGCTGGACGCCGGTGCCCTCGTGCGAGTCCAGGAAGGTGTCGATCTGGCCGGGCTGGCGCGCGGTGTCGGGCTCCAGCAGGGTGAAGGTGACCTGGCCGGAGGCGCTCTGGACCACGCTGGAGTCCATGCCCTGGGCGCCGACCTCGATGTACTCGCCGAAGATCCGGTGGAAGCCGAGAGCCGCCTCGCAGAAGCGCACCGCGGGTGCGAGCTCCCCGGCCGGGACGCAGATCGCGGCATGGTCCACCGCCTGCAACAGCCCCGTCGGCGCGTCCGCCCGGGCGGGTCCCGGGTCGGCCACGAAGCGCAGCGCCACGTCGCCGAAACCGGCGACCAGGCCGGGTTCGGTCTCCCGGGCGCCGTGCCGCACGGCGCGGTCCACGGCGGACTGCGGGTCCGCGCAGCCGAGCGCGAGCACCGCCACGCCGTCGCCGTGCCGCTGGACGAAGCGGGCCACCGGGTGGTCGGCCGCCTCGGCGGAGCTGAGCCGCAGCCGGATCGAGCCCTGGCTCAGGTGCACGGTGTGGACGCCCCCGGTCGCGGCGGGCTGCTCCGGGTCGCGGCCGAAGCCGAAACCGGCGACCAGGTCGGCGGCGGCCTGGTCGGCGTCCGCGCAGTGGTACTCGATATGGGCGATGCCCTGGATGGTCAACGGAACTCCCCGGACTGGTGTCTGATGGCACGGGTGGTGGGCGGCCCGAAGATCAGGCTGAGGTTGTGGCCGCCGAAGGCGAAGGAGTTGGACAGGGCGGCCCGGATCGGCGCGGCCCGGGCGCGGTCGCGGACATGGTCCAGCTCGCAGGCCGGATCGGGGTCGTCCAGGTTGAGCGTCGGCGGGAGCACGCCGCGGGCCACGGCCAGCGCGGTGACCACGGCCTCGACCGCGCCGGACGCGCCGAGCAGGTGCCCGGTGGCGCCCTTGGTGGAGCTGACGGCGGGCTGGTCGTCGCCGAAGACCGAGCGCAGCGCGGCGGTCTCGGCGATGTCGCCGATCTTGGTGCCGGTGCCGTGCGCGTTGACGTAGCCCACGTCGGCGGGGGCGAGCCCGGCGTCGTCCAGCGCCGCGCGCATGGAGTCCGCCGCGCCCTCGCCGTCCGGGCGCGGCATGGTCGGGTGGTGCGCGTCGGTGGAGGCGCCCCAGCCGGTGAGGTCGGCGTAACCGGCCGCGCCGCGCGCGTCCGCGTGTGCGGCCCGCTCGACCACCAGGACGGCACTGCCCTCGCCCAGCACGAAGCCGTTGCGGCGGCGGTCGAAGGGCCGGCTGGCCTGTTCCGGGTTGTCCCAACCATAGGACAGCGCTCGGGCGTTGGTGAACGCGGCGGCGATCGTGGGATGCAGCGAGGCCTCGCTGCCGCCGCAGACCACGACGTCCGCGTCGCCCGCCCGGATCAGCCGCAGCGCCTCGGCCACCGCCTGCGCCCCGGCCGCACAGGCGGTCACGATCGCCGAACTGTAGCCCCGGATGCCGTACTTGATCGCGATCCGGGCGGTCGCCATGTTGGACAGCATGCCGGGCAGCAGGTACGGGCTGACGCCGGGGCGTCCGCGCTCCAGCCGCCGGTGCGACTGCTGCTCGAAGGTCTCCAGACCGCCGCCGCCGGTGGCGAGGACCACCGCGATCCGGCGCGGGTCGACGTCCCGACCGACCACCAGGCCCGCGTCGGCCAGGGCGTCGTCGGCCGCGGCCAGGGCGAGCAGCACGAACCGGTCCACGCAGCGGGTCTCGGTGGGCGGCAGCACCTCCCGACCGTCGATGGCGGGGGAGATCCCGGCGGCCGGCAGCCAGCCGTGGGCCGGGTGGCCCAGCGGTACCGCGGTGATCCCGCTCCGCCCGCCGAGCAACGCGTCGAAGACCTCCTCCGGCTTCCGGCCGACCGGGGTGACCAGGCCGACGCCGGTCACCACGGCGGACTCCCGGGCCGGGCGGCGGGCCGCGGGGGACGGCGCGGCGGCGGTCACCGGGCGGCCATCGCGTCGAGGTGGCGCTGCCGCAGCAGCACCTTGCGGACCTTGCCGGTGGGGCCGAGCGGGATCGTCGCCTCGTCCACCACCAGTACCTTCCGGACGGTGGCGGCGGTGGCCGGTTCCAGCGCGGCGGTGACCTCCTTGGTGCGGTCGGCCTCCGGGTCCGCGTCGGCGCGCAGCCGCAGCAGCACGTCGGTCACCACCCGGTCGCCGTCGCGCACCGCGACCACGGTGCAGTCCACCACGTCCGGGCAGGCGGCCAGCACCCGCTCCTCGGACATGGCGGTGAACAGCCGCTGGCCGCCGCCGAGGTCCACCGAGTCGACCGCCCGGTCGACGTGGTAGTAGTAGCCCTCCTCGTCCCGGTACATCAGGTCGCCGGTGAGGAAGTAGCCGCGGACCCGGGTGCGGTAGGTGGTGGCCGAGTCGTTCCAGTAGCCGAGGGCCAGCGTGGGGGAGCGGGTGCCGAGCTCGCCGACCTGGCCGGGGCCGAGCGCGGCGCCGTCCGGATCGAGCACCGCGCAGTCGACGAAGGTGTGCGGGCGTCCCACGCAGCGGCCGTAGCGGTCGGTCTCCGGGCTGTGGCTGATGAAGAAGTGCGAGTGGCCCATCTCGGTCGAGCCGAGGCCGTCCACGAACACCGAACCGGGCACCCGGTCGCGGACGCCGCGGCGGACGGTGGCCCGGGAGCCGACCGCCACCAGCCGCCGGATGTGCGCCTCGTGCGCGCAGTCGCCGGTGTTCCACCAGATTGCCACGGAGTCGAGTTGACGCTTCGTCAGGTCATGGTGCGCCAGTTCGGCCCAGGTGGAGGCGAATCCGAGTACCCCGCCGGGCTGCCAGTGCTCGGCCGCGTCCAGCAGGGCCGCCCCCGACTGGGTGGACAGCAGGGCGAGTTCGGCGTGCGAGCTGAGCGCGAGGTTGACCGCGATCAGGGTGGCCGCGTGCGGCGCGGGCAGGGCGCTGAGCATCCGCTCGGTGCCCTGGGCGCGGGGGAGGGCGAGTCGGTGCCGGATCGCCGCGTACAGGCTCTGGTGCGAGTGGACCACGGCCTTGGGCATGCCGGTGGTGCCGGAGGAGTGGGTGATCGCGATCGGGTCCTCGGCCGAGTGCGGGTAGGCGGCGGGTGCCGCGTCCGGGTCGGCGGAGCCCAGGCCGGTGATCTCCGGCAGCAGCGGCGTACCGGTGTCGTGGCCGGTCAGCGCGGACCGGTGGGCGGCGTCGGCGAGTACCCCGGTGGCGTTCAGCCGCTGGATGTAGCGGGCCGCCCGCTCCCCCTCCAGGTTCGGGTTGACCAGCGCCGGGATCGCCCCCAGCCGGGCCAGGGCGAGGAACGCCAGGACGTTGTCGGACACGTCCGAGGTGTAGACCGCGACCGGGTCGCGCCGGGACACGCCGAGGGCGTGCAGCGCCGCCGCCCGGGCCCGGACCGCGCGGTCCAGCTCGCGCAGGGTGAACGGCTGCCAGGCGGGGTGGCCGTCCACGGCGGTGTCGAAGGTCAGCAGCGGGTCGTCCAGGCCGAGGCCCAGGGCGATTCTGCTGGTCAGTACGTTTCCGGCGCCGACCTGGGGATCGTCCGCCAGTAGCGCTCGGATGCTGCGGATGCTCACGTTGGTGGATCCCTCCCATGGCGCTGGCCATGCCGGTGAGATGAGTGGACGTGCGGGGGCGGTGCGATGGCTCAGGCCCGGGTCAGCAGCAGGGCGACGGCGTGGTCGGTCTGCGCCGAGCCGTCCGCTGTGCGGTCCGCCTGTTCGGCGGCGATCAGCAGCACCTGGTCGGCGTCGCCGTCGGCCAGCAGCAGCTCCGCCAGCTCCAGCGCGTCGGCCGGGACCTCGCCCGGAACGGCCGGGCGGGGCGGACTGGTGGCCAGCACCGGGCCGGTGAGCCGCCAGCGGGCGGCGAGGTGGCCGAGGATCGCGTTCGGGTTGGACTGGAAGAACAACAGCGGTGGTACCCGCTGCGGGGAGGCGGCGGCGGCGTCGATCGCCGCCGCCGTGGCCCGGTCGCCGCTGCCGCTGGTGAGCAGCAGTGCGGTCCGGCTGGGACCGGGCCCGGGTGCGGGCCCGTAGTGGGCGCGCAGGCAGCGTTCGGCTGTCTCGGCGACCAGGGGGTTGAAGGTCGAGGCGGTGAATCCGGCGAGCGGCGGCAGTCCGTCGTCGGCCGACTCGGGCCAGTGGGCGCGGGCGAGCACCCGCAGCGGTGGCGGTGGCATCAGGCCGCCACCAGCAGAGCGGTGTTGGCGCCGCCGAAGGCGGAGTTGACGGTGAGGGCGTAGCGGGGGCGGATCGGGCGCGGCCGGTCC
This sequence comes from Streptacidiphilus sp. P02-A3a, assembly GCF_014084105.1. Taxonomy (GTDB): domain Bacteria; phylum Actinomycetota; class Actinomycetes; order Streptomycetales; family Streptomycetaceae; genus Streptacidiphilus. The sequence goes on from NZ_CP048289.1 coordinate 3,413,965, forward strand.
AGTACCAGGTCGAGGCGGCAGTCCTCGTCCCGGTCGGTCCAACCGGCGTTGACGGGTAGCTTTCCGGAGTGCAACGCCGCGATGGTGACGGCGAGTTCGAGCAGGGCGGACGCCTCCAGCGCGTGGCCGTGGACGCCCTTGGTGGAGCTCACCGGGAGCCGGTCGGTGTGGTCGCCGAACACCCGGCGCAGGGCGTTGGCCTCGGCCTGGTCCGCGAGTGGCGATCCGGTGGCGTTGGCGTTGACGTAGCCGACCTGGTCCGGGGTGATCCCGCCGCGCCGCAACGCGGAGCTGATCGCCCGGGCCAGTCCGGTCCCGTCCGGGACCGGGCGGCAGACGTGGTATGCGTCCCCGGCCCGGCCCCAGCCGCTGACCTCGGCCAGCACCGGCGCGCCGCGCCGTTCGGCCCCGGCCCGCGACTCCAGCACCACCGCGACGGCGGCGTCGCCGAGCAGGGTGCCGGTGCGCCCGGCGCTGAACGGCCTGACCTCGCCGTCGCGGGCGAGTGCCCGCCCGGCGTCGAAGGCCGCGTACACCCCGGCCCCGACCAGGTGGCCGGCCGCCACCAGGACCCGCTCGCGGCGGCCCGAGGCGATCAGGGCGGCGGCGTCGGCGACGGCCGTCCCGGCCGCGACGCAGGCGCCGGTGTACACGCGGGTGACGGCGGGGATCCCCCACTGCCGCCGCGCGCCCTCGGCGATCCGCGCGGCGACCCCGGTGGTGTCGAGGTCGCTGTGCAGGGCCAGCAGCAGCGGGGTGGCGCCGTCGTCGTCGGCCCCGGGCAGCGCGGCCTGGCGGCAGGCGTCGCCGACGGCGGCGAGCACCGCCTCGGCCAGCGGCGGGGCGTCCGGCAGCAGGGCCGCGCGTCGCACCCGGCGTCCGGTCACGTCGAACCGGGTGACCGTGTCGAACACGGCCCTGCCGCGCGCGGTGGCCTCGGCCAGCGGTCCGGGGCCGTGGCCGCAGGCGGAGAGGACACCGAGTCCGGTGACCACGGGCCGGGCGGCGGGGACGGTGGTGCCGGTCATGTCCGCGCGGCCCCCGCGGTCCGGGCCGCCTCGACTGCCGCACGCAGCAGGCCGGTGGCGTCGTCCACGGTCCGCACCGCGTCCAGCCGGTCGTCGTCCAGGTCCAGCTCGATCTGGTAGGACTGCTCGAACTCCGCTATCAACCACGTGAGTTCCAGCGACCCCAGACTCTCCGGGACGGCCTCGGACGGACGGTCGCCGTAGCGGGCGAGCATGGCCACCACCGCGGCCCGGTCGGGGAGCGGCAGCCCGCTCACGCGGTGCTGCCGGCGGGGGCGGCGGCGATCCGGGCGGCCACGTCGGCGGTGAACTCGTCCAGGGTCATCAGCGCGGTGCTCTCCATCTCGTCGGGGTCGAACTTCACCCCGTACTCGTCCTCGACCTGGATCGACAGGTCGGCCAGGGCCAGCGATTCGAGGTCGAGTCCGGCCGGACCGAGGTCGGTGTCGCCGGTGACCTCGGAGACGTCGTAGTGCATCTCGGTGAGTGCCGCGAGCACGAACTCGCGGATCCGGTCCTGCATGGGGGACTCCTTGTGGCTGTGGTTGCTGAGGGTTGACGTTGCGTCAGTGGACGGCCGCGGCCGCGGCGGCGCGGAGTCCGGCCGGATCGCGGAGCAGCTTGCCGGTGGCGGTGCGTGGCAGCGCGGGCAGGAAGGACAACGAGCGCGGCCGCTTGTAGCCCGCCAGCTGCCCGGCGACCAGGTCGTGCACGGCCTCGGGGCCGGCGCCCGGCTCGGTGGCCAGGAACGCCTCGATGGTGCCCTCGGTGAAGACCACCACGGCCTCGCGGACCACCGGCAGCGCGGCCAGGGTCTGCTCGACCTCGGTGAGGTCCACCTTGAGCCCGCCGATCGACACCTGCGAGTCGCGGCGGCCGAGCACGGTGGCCCGCCCGTTGGCCGGGTCCAGCCGTCCGGCGTCCCTGGTGTGCAGCCAGCCGTCGGACCAGCGGGTCGGGTCGGTGAGGCCGAGGTAGGGCGAACCGGCGGTCCGGATGTGCAGTTCGCCGTCCGCCTCGCGCAGTCGCATCCCGTGCACCGGCTCCACCGAGGGATGGTGACGGCCGGTCAGATCGGTGGCGATGACCCCGACCTCGGTCATCCCGTACATGGTGCCCAGCGGCACCCGGTAGCGCCGGGTGAAGGCCCCGGGCACCTCCGGGTGGACCAGCTCGCCGGCCACCACCATCCGCCGCAACTGCGTCAGCGGTGGCGGGGACTGGACCCCGGCCAGCAGTTCCGCGTGGAACGGCACACCGATCACCGTGGTCGGCTCCGGAGCGGCGGCCACGGCCGCCAGGATCCCGGCCGCGGTCATCCGCTCCGGCACGGTCAACGGAACCCGCGCGTGCAGGCTGTTGAGCAGCCCGCCGACGAGTCCCAGCACATGCACCATGGAGGCGAGCAGCACCACCCGCTCGCCGGGCCCGGGGAAGTCCGGAAGCCTGCGGTAGCAGTCGAGTTCGCGCAGCAGGTCGGCCGCGGTGCGGGCGATCACCTTGGACGGGCCGGTCGAGCCGGAGCTGAGCTGCACCACGGCGTGCCCGGTCCGGGCCGGGCGTCCGCCGGGCTGCGGCTCGACCACCGGCTCCACCTCGGCGAAGCCGCGAAGCCCGCCCGACGGGTAGCGGTCCGCCCGGACCAGTACCTGTGGTTCCAGGCGCAGCAGCGCCGCCCGGACCTCGTGCTCGGTGAGGCGGTAGTCGAGCAGCATCACCTGCGCGCCCTGCTGCCAGCCCGCCAACAGGTTGACCACATAGGCCAACGAGGGCGGGAGTCGCAGCGCCAGCGTGCCGCCGGGGGCCAGGCCGGCGGCGGCGAGCCGGGCGCGCTGCTCGGACACCAGGGCACGCAGGGTGCCGCGATGAGTCATGGCCCCGAACTGGACGCACGCCTCCTGCTCCTGGCCTGCCAGCAGGAAGAGCTCGACCCAGTTCTGCGGTACGTCCGCAGGCGGGGCAGAGGGGAAACCGGTCAACGCCACTCCACGCATCAGGGAGGAAATCATGGCCGTCGGTTCGAATTGAATGCGGTCAATTCCGCATGCAGACCCTGGCACAGACGAATCGTCAAATCAAGGTCTATACCAATGTGGTCGATACCTTCTACGCTGCCAAACCAGGACTGGCCCGAGCGCGGCCGTCCGCGAAGGAGTGTGTCCGTGGGTCCGCTCTCCCTGGCCGAGGTGGAACGCGAAGCCCGGATCCGGCTTCCGCCGGAATCCTGGGACTTCATCCAGGGCGGGAGCGGGGCCGAGCGCACGCTGGCGGCCAACCTCGCCCAGTTCGACGGGTACACGCTGCGCCCGCGGGTGCTGGTCGACGTCTCCGACTGCGATCCCTCGCTCGAACTGCTGGGCGACCGGTGGTCCGCGCCGCTCGGCATCGCACCCATGGCGTACCATCAGCTGGCCCATCCCGAGGGGGAGCTGGCCACCGCCCGGGCCGCCGGGCGGGCGGGATTGCCGCTGGTGGCGGGCATCTTCGCGAGTCGGACGCTGGAGCAGATCGCCGCGGCGGCCACTGGTCCGCTCTGGCTTCAGCTGTACTGGCTGCGGCGGCGCGAGGCGCTGGCGGCGCTGGTCGAGCGGGCCGAGGCGGCCGGGTACCGGGCGCTGGTGCTGACCGTCGACGCGCCCCGGGTGGGTCGGCGGCTGCGGGACGCCCGGAACGGCTTCACCGTCCCCGAGGGGGTGCGCGCGGTCAACCTGGACCCGTCGCTGATGGCCGCCAGCCACCGCCGGACCGAGGGTGCCTCCGGCATCGAGGTGCACGCGCGCGAGCAGTTCGATCCCGCGCTGACCTGGGCGGATCTGTCCTGGCTGCGGGAACGCAGCAGCCTGCCGCTGGTGCTCAAGGGCATCCTCACCGCCGAGGACGCCAGGCGGGCGGTCGACCACGGAGCGGCGGCGGTGGTGGTGTCCAACCACGGCGGGCGCCAGCTCGACGGCGCGCCGCCGACCCTGGCGGTGCTGCCGGAGGTGGTCGACGCCGTCCCGGCGGAGGTTCCGGTGCTGGTGGACGGCGGTTTCCGGCAGGGGACCGACATCGCCGTGGCGCTGGCGCTGGGCGCGCGGGCGGTGCTGATCGGCCGCCCGGTGCTCTGGGGTCTGGCCCGCGCCGGGGAGGCCGGGGTGGACCACGTGCTGGCCCTGTTGCGGGCCGAATTGGACGATGCCATGGCGTTGTTGGGGCGTCCCCGATTGCGTGATTTCGATCGCGGCGCGGTCGGCCGCGGGTGTGAGTGATTGTGAACGTTCAACGGACATCCAGAAAAGGACATGTATATGTCAAAGCAGTCGGCTTCATTTCCGGGATGGGACTGGGACGACCCTGATCGGCTCGCCGGACAACTCGACGACTTCAGCGCGCAAGTAGCCGTCTGCGAGAAACTCGAACCCGTCGGGGCGCTGCCGCACAGTCGCCAGGACTTCCAGGAACTCGGCCTCACCGGCATTGAGTTCGCGGCCTTCAGGACCGCGCACCCGGAAGGGCTGGGCACCGACCTGACCCCCCTGCGCAGCCCCGAGCTCAGCAGCGAGCCGGGCACCCTCTACCGGGTGGACGGCGAGCGCAGCTTCACCCAGCTCGACATCGGCCGGCCGCTGCCGTTCGCGGACGCCAGCGTCGACTGGGTCTACGCCGAACACCTCATCGAGCACGTCACCATGCCCGTCGCCGTCGGCTGGCTGACCGAGGCCCGCCGGGTGCTGCGGCCCGGTGGCGTGCTCCGGCTGACCACCCCCGACCTGGCCCGCTACCTGCACGGCTACGCGGCCGACGACGGCTTCCTGGCCCGCCACCGGCGGCGGCTGAGCATGCTCGGCTTCGGGCCGCCGATGCCGCAGCGCAAGGCCTTCCTGGTCAACCAGATCTTCCGCTACTACGGCCACCAGTGGATCTACGACCTGGACGAGCTGCGGCACGTCCTGGTCCGCGCCGGGTTCGCCGCCGAGGACGTCCGCCACTGCGCCTACCGCACCGGCGTCCGCGCCGACGTGGCCGACCTCGACACGCCGTTCCGCACCGACGAGACGGTCTACGTCGAGGCCGACCGCTGACCGGCGCCCCACTCGGGGGCCGACAGCACACGCGGAGAGCCGGGGCCGACTGGCCCCGGCTCTCCTTGGTGCGGTACCCGCGGTCGGTGCGGGGCGCTCAGCGCACCCGGTCCGCGAACAGCCGGGCCGACCAGCCGACCGCGACCACGGTCAGCACCACCACGATGGCCAGGCTCTCCCACACGGCGGGCGCGCCGCCGTTGCCGGAGAACAGCGCCCGCATGCCCTGTACGGCCCAGTAGAAGGGGTTCCAGCGGGCGATCGAGCGCAGCCAGGTCGGGGCCAGCGCCAGTGGCAGCAGCACCCCGGAGAGCAGCGCGATCGGCTGCGCCACGGTGTTCACCACCGGTGCCAGCGCCGCGTCGTTGGGCACCAGCAGGGCGATGCCGTAGGAGACGGACGAGGTCATCAGCGCTAGCAGGGCCATCAGCAGGTAGGCCAGCAGCAGGTTCAGCGGATTGACCCGCAGCCCGAACGGCAGCGCCAGCAGGGTGATGATCACGGCCTGTAGCAGCAGCGCCACCACCTCGCGCAGTGCCCGGCCGAGCAGCAGCGCCAGCCGGCTCACCGGGGTCACCCGGGCCCGCTCGATGATCCCCGCCCGCAACTCGCCGAGCAGGCTGAAACCGGTGAACAGTCCGCCGAAGATCACCAGCACGGCCAACAGGCCCGGTACGTAGATCTGGTACGTCTCGGCGTAGGTCTTCGCGCCCATCGGGGCCAGCGCCGACTTCAGCAGCGGTGCGAAGAGCAGCAGGTAGAAGATGGGCTGGATGACCCCGACGGCGATCCACACCGGGGTACGGGCCATCAGCAGCAGCTGTCGCTGGAAGACCAGCCAGGTGTCGCGGGCGAGCTTCATCGGTGCCTCGACTCGGTTCGGTCGGAGTGTCGGAGTGTCGGAGTTCCGGACACGCTTGATGACGACACGTCAAAGTAGGGCGCGTCCAGCGGAGTTGCGCGGTGCGGGGCCGGTTCGACGGCCCCGCACCGGGGTCAGGACTGCTGGAGCGAACGGCCGGTACGGGCCAGGAAGACGTCGTCCAGGCTGGGCCGTTGCAGCTGCACGGTGGTCGGCACCGCACCGCAGCCCTCCAGCGTGCGCAGCACCTGCGGGATGGCGGTCGGGCCGCTCTCCACGTACAGCCGCAGGCTGCCGTCCTCCTGCTGCTCCAGCCGGTGCAGGTACGGCGCGTCACGCAGCACCTTGGCGGCCTGCTCGCCGATGTCCGCGCTGTTGCCGGTGCTGTCGGCCTCCAGGCCGACCAGCAGCACGTCACCGGCGATCTCCTGCTTGAGGCCGTCCGGGGTGCCCTCGGCGACGATCTCGCCGTGGTCGATGATGCCGATGCGGTCGCACAGCGCGTCCGCCTCGTCCAGGTAGTGGGTGGTGACGAAGACGGTCATGCCCTCGGCGCGGAGGCGGCGCACCTCCTCCCACACCCGGGTACGGCTGGGCGGGTCGAGCCCCACCGTGGGCTCGTCCAGGAACAGCACCTTGGGGCTGTGGATCACGCCCAGGGCGATGTCCACCCGGCGGCGTTGGCCGCCGGAGTAGGTGGCGCAGTGGCGGTCGGCGTACTCGGACAGGTCGAAGGCGGTCAGCGCGGCCTCGGCATGGCGTTGGGCGTCGGCCTTGCTGATGCCGAACAGCCGCGCCTGGTGCACGAGTTCCTCGCGTCCGCTGACGCCGTCGGTGGTGCCGCCGCCCTGGGCGACGTAGCCGATCCGGCGGCGGACCCCGGCGGGGTCGGTGCGCAGGTCGGCCCCGGCGATCCGGGCCTCGCCGCCGTCCGGGCGGATCAGCGTGGCCAGCATGCGCAGGGTGGTGGTCTTCCCGGCGCCGTTCGGGCCGAGGAAACCGAAGATCTCCCCAGCGGGGACGGACAGGTCGATGCCGCGTACGGCGTCAACGGTGGTGGTCTCGCGGCGGTTCCGGGACTGGAAGGATTTGCGCAGTCCCACGGTCTCGATCAACCAGGGCTCCCGATAAGGGGGGTGGGGCGCCAGTGGCACCAGGGAAAAGTGGTGCTGAGGGCAACCCTAGGGTCTTCGACGGGGTGGAAACAATGGCCTAGACCAATAGATTTGCCGGTCAGCGGGGTCCACGCATGATCCACGCGCGGTCAGCGCGGGGACCTCGGCAGTGCCTCAAGCCGGTCCGCGGCCGTGTGCGCCCCGCCACCGGAACGCAGTCCGGCGCCCACGCGGGCGGCGGCGGCCCGGTACGCGGGGTCGTCCAGCACCGAGCGTACCGCTGCCGCGAGCCGCTCCGGGGCGACTCGGGCGAACGGCACCCGCAGTCCTGCCCCGGCCGCCTCGACCTGGGCGGCCACGAACGGCTGGTCGTGCCGGATCGGCGCGGTGACCAGGGGGATCCCGTGACTGAGCGCCTCGCCCACGGTGTTCATCCCGCCGTGGCAGACCACCGCGTCCAACTCGCCGCGCCGCATCAGCTCCAGCACCGGCGCCCGGTCCACCACCAGCGCGCCCGGCGGCAGCCGGGACGGCTCCGGCAGCGACTCGGGCGGCGCGGCGACCACCGCCTGCACCTCGTCGCCGAGCAGTGCCAACGCCCGCACCGCCCGCGCGTGGAAGTCCGCGCTGACGTCGGCGGCCAGGGTGCCCATGGTCAGCAGCACCCGTCGGCGGCCCGGGAGCAGCCGCTCCCAGGGGAACGACGGATCCGCCGGACGCTCCGTCAGTACCGGTCCGACCAGCGAGAAGTGCGCGGGGAAGGGCTCGGCCCCGGTGAGCGCGGGGCCGGTGAGCGCGAGTACCAGCTCCGGCGAGAAGCGCGGATCGGTGTACTCCCGCGGTGGCAGCCCGGCGCGCTGCCACAACGCGGTGAGCTGGTCGGTCATCCAGGACTCGACCTTCGGCAGGGCCCGGAACGGCCGCCCGACCTCCATCGCGCCGGGCGCCAGACTCGCCCAGGGCAGCCGGTGCCGGTGGGCGGTCAGCGCCCCTGCGGGGGTGTGCTGGTCCACCACCACCACGTCGGGCCGGTACTCCAGCACGGCCCGGTCCAGGGCCTTCGCGGTGAAGCGCGCGTAGGGGGTGATGAAGCCCTCCCAGAGGGTGCGCAGCGCGCCCAGGCCGTGGCCGCTCTGGGCCCGGAACAGCCGGCTGCCGGTCGCCAGGATCTCGGCGTCCGGACCCAGCAGCGGCCGCAGCACCGCCTCGGAGCCGGTCCAGGCCACCTGGTGGCCCCGGGCCGCGAGTTCGCGGGCGATCCCGACGGTCGGATGCACGTGCCCCGCCAACGGGGGCACCACCAGCAGGAACCGGCTCATCGGGGGCTCCCGACCGGGAGGGTGGGCGTGGCCGAGGGCAGCAGCCGGTGCTCCAGGTCGCCGACGGTGAGTGCCTCCAGTGCGTCCAGGTCCAGCCCGGCCCGGAGCGCGGCCAGGTCGGCCCGCTCGCCGAAGCGAGTCCGCAACAGCGACGCCAGTGCCGCGAGTTCGCATTCGTCCAGCAGCAGGTCGGCGTCCAGCCGCGAGGCGGCGGTGAGCCGCTCCGCCCAACCGGGCGGCGCACCGGCCGCCTCGGCCAGCAGGGCCAGCAGCTCCGGGCGCACGGGCGCGGCGGTCGGGGGGTGATCGTTCATGGGAGGCTCCACCTGCTCGACGGCACGGGGGCGGTGCCCGCTCGATCCGGAAGGGCGCCGCTTGTGCGGCCCGGCGGGCGCGTGAATACTAACCCGCGTGACCGCACTGGAGGCAGTGGCCGTCCACCTTCCCGATACCGCCGTACCCATTGAGGCGGTCGGCGAGCGGATCGGTCTGACCCCACGTCAACTTCAACTCTTCCGCCGCTTCCACGGCCTCGACCAGGTACTCCTGGATCCCGATGGAAGCCTTACCGATCTGCTCGACGGCGCCCTCAGGGCACTGCCCGAGTTGCGTGGACGCGAGCAGCGGGTGCGCTTCGTGATCCACGCGCGGAGCATGCCGGTGGCCGCGCCGTACCCGGTCAACCCCCTGCACGACCTGCTCGAACGCCATGGGCTCGGGCACGCCAACGCCTTCACGGTCTCCCACCACGCGTGTGCGATCGGGCTGCTGGCGATCGACCTGGCCGGTCGACTGCTGTCCGGCGAGGACGATCCGCAGGCCCTGGCGCTGATCCTGGCGGGGGAGAAGACCTTCACCAAGGACGCCCAACTCGTGCCGGAGACCGGCATCTTCGCCGAGGGCGCGGCGGCCTGCCTGGTGCGCTCCGGCGGCGGCCGGGACCAGGTCCTGTCCTACGCGGTACGTCACCGCGGCGAGTTCGACGGGCGGCTGGCGGAGGATCCGGAGCTCGCCGGGCGCTACCAGCGGGAGTACCCGGCGCTGATGGTCGAGGCGATCGACGCGGCGCTGGAGCAGTCCGGCACCGAACGCTCGGAACTCGCGCTGGTGCTGCCGCACAACGTCAACCAGGTCTCCTGGCGCGGCCTGTGCAAGCGGCTCGGGCTGCCACTCGGGAAGGTGGTGCTGGACAACGTGCCCGCAGTCGGGCACAGTTTCGCTGCGGACGCCTTCATCAATCTCCACACGGCGACCACCCGCGGTCTGCTCCGGCAGGGCGACCGCTATCTGGTCGCGGCCTCCGGCATCGGGGCCACCTTCTCCGCCATGGTCGTGGAGCACTGACCTTCCGTCAGATCACTTACTCACGACGTACCCAGCCACTGCCCGCTGTCCGGCCGCAGGGCATCCGCCCGCGCGTCGGCTCGCCCATGAGCCGGGATCCGGACAGCCGCGCGACCGGTCGGCCGCGCCATCACGATGGGAACCAGATACCCGTGGAAGAAACCGCTGTTGAGCCCGGCACCGAACTGCGCGGACAGATCCTGCGCAGCATCGGTGAACTGCTGCCCCGGGTCCTGAAGAAGGAGCTTCCGGAGATCCCCGAGAACGCCTGCCTCTTCGACGACCTCGGCCTGACCTCCGCCGGAACGCTGGAACTGATCCTGGAACTGGAGGAGGCGCTGGACCTCCAGGTGGACGTCGAGGACATCGCGGAGGACGACCTGCGCTCGGTGGCCAGTCTGGCCGACTTCGTCGCCGGGCATGTCGTCGCCGAGGACTGATCCGGTGCCCGGAACCGGTGCGGCCGTGCCGTACCCAGGCGCTGCGCGAACCCCGGGCGTGCGGGTGAGCCGGGTGCTGGCCAGGAACTTCGACGGCAGGTCGGAGACCTCGCTCGACCCGGACCTGCGGGTCTTCGTCTCGGATCTGACCCGGCCGTACGGCGTCCCGCTGCGCGAGGACCTGCTGCGGGCGGGCGTCGGCCACTCCTACGGCGAGATGGCCGAGGGCCTGTTGGCGCAGGCGCTGCCGAACGGCGAACCGGTGGACCTGCTGCTGCTCGCGTTCGCGATCCCGGACGTGCGCCCGGGCCGCTCGACCGCGGTGCACCTGACCCGGTTCTGCGCGGGGACGCCGCTGGCGTTCGCGGTCAACGACCAGGGCCCGGCGGCCGCGTTCACCGCGTTGCGGATCGTCCAGGACTACCAGCGCACCGGCGGCTGCCGACGGGCGGTGGTGCTCGTCGCCGAACAGGCGTCGCTGCACTACACCCCGGCGGTCCCGGTGCGGGTGCCGGACGTCCACTGCGCGGTGGCCCTGGTCTGCGAGGAGAGCGCGACACCGGAACTGACGGTTCATCAGGAAACGACGAAGGCAGGTTCGGTGGCCCAGGCGGTGGCCGGGCGACTGGCGGCGCTGGGGCCGGAGGCAGTACTGCTGGCCGGGTCCGGGCTCGACGGCATCGTCGACCCGGACCTGCCGACCGTGCTCGCCCCGGCCGGGCAGCCCACCACCGGGGTCTGGTCGCAACTCGCCACCCGGCTGCCGGGCTGGCGGGAGCAGCGGCGCCCGGTGCTGGTCGCCGACTACGACCCGGCGCTCGGCCGGCTCAGCCTGGTCGGTGTGCAACCGGTCCCGGCCGCTGCCACCGCCGGGCGGACCCCGGTCGGCGTCGTGGCCGGTCGATGACGCCGGCCCAGGACGAGGTCGAGCTGTGGCTGATCCCCACCGACCAGGATCGTCAACTGGTGGACCACCTGGGTGGGTTGCTGGACCCGGCGGAGCGGTCGCGGGCAGCCGCGGCCGACGATCCGGTGCGCCGCGACCGCTTCACCGTGGCCCACGGCGTGGTCCGGCTGCTGGTGGCGGAGCGGTTGGGGCTGCCCGCGGCCGGACTGCGCTGGCGGCGCGGGCCGAACGGCAAACCCGAGCCGGTCGGCGCCTGGTCCGGCCCGGGCGGGCTGCGGCTCAACTACTCGGCCTCCGGCGCGCTGGCGGTACTGGCGTTGGCGGCGGGCCGCCGGGTGGGGGTGGACGTCGAGGAGCTGCCCGACCCCCGCGTGGCGCGGCGGGTGGCGGACCGGTTCTTCCCGGGCGGGGACGCCCGCTGGGTGGCCGAGGCCGGCTCGCCCGCCGACCGCGCGGCCCGCTTCGCGGTGCTCTGGTGCCGTCGCGAGGCCTGCGTCAAGGTCTACGGCGGCCGACTGGCCGAGAGCCTGACCCTGGCGGTCGGCGATCCCGGTCCGGTGCGGCTGCCGGTGGCCGGGATCAGCTGCTCGGTGCGGGACGTCCCGCTGCCCGGGCATCCGGGGTTCCGGGCGGCGGTCGCCGCCCAGGGCACCCGGCCGTTCCGGCTGAGCAGCACCGTGTGGGACGGCACGCGAGTTCTGATTGATCGTCAACTGTCGCTTGCGACAGGCGGCTGAAAGGCGTGGGATGTGACACGGAGCAGACGGATCAGCATCCGCTACGACGGCGGCAGCAGCGGCGGCGGGCCGCTCACGTTCGGCCAGGACAACATGATCCGCTGCATCCGCTTCGACGAGCCGGAGCAGATGAACAAGCACGGCGTCTGGCCGGTCCCCGCGGGGACCACCGTGGCGGACGGGCTCGCGGCGCTGCGGACGCTGGTCGAGCGGCATGAGACGCTGCGCACCCTCTTCCCCTCGCCGCCGGGCGAACCCGAGGGCTTCCCGGACCGGCAGGAGGTCCACGCGGAGGGCGCGTTCAGCGTCGAGGCGATCGAGGCCGGGCAGCTCGACCCGAGCGAACTCGACGCCTTCGCTGAGGAGTTGGGTCGCAAGGAACTGACCGTGCGGTTCGACCTGGGCCGGGACTTCCCGCTGCGCTGCACGCTGCTCACCGACGGCGAACAGCTGCTGCGGATGACGGTGGTGGTCTGCCACGCCGCCGCCGACGGAGCCGGGACCTCGCTGCTGATCCAGGAGTGGGCGCAACTCGCGAGCGGTCGGCAGCTGCCGCCGGTCGAATCCCGGACGCCGTTGCAACTGGCCGCCGTCGAGCGCTCGACGTCCGGGCTGCGCCGGGCCCGCAGTTCGCTGCGGCACTGGGAGCGGGTGCTGCGGACCAGCCCGCACGCCGTCTTCGCGGACTCCCGGCTGGTCAGCCCGCCGGGCGAGGTCTCGCTGCTGATCTGCCGCTCCCGCGAGGGTGCCAAGGCGTTGCAGGCCGCCTCCCGGCGTACCGGCGCGACCCCGTCGACGGTGCTGCTGGCGGCCTTCGCCGCGCTGGTGGCGCAGCGCGCGGCCCAGCCCGAACTGGTGATCGCCGCGCTGTCGGCCAACCGGCACCGCCCCGGCCTGGCCGACTACCGGGGGACGATCGCCCAGGACGGCTTCCTGGCGTTGCACGCGGGAGCGGCCGACCTGGACGAGCTGATCGGGCGGACCAAGGCCGCCTCCCTGTCCGGCTTCCTGAACAGCACCTTCGACGCCGAGAAGGTCTGGCGGCTGATCGAGGACACCGCGCACCGGCGCGGCGCGCGGTTCGCCCGCCACGTCGTGGTGAACGACCTCAGCCTGACCATTCCGGAGGCCGTCCTCGAAGCCAGGGCGGCGAGCGTGGACGACCCGGAGTTCACCTGGCTGCCGGACCAGCGGCTGCCGGCCCGGCTGATGCTCAACATCCTCCGGGTCGGGGGCCGGTTGGAGTTCGCCCTGCTCGCCTGCCCGCAGGTACTCGACCGGGCGGAGAGCGAGCGGTTCGCCCGGGGGCTGCTGACCCTGGTCGAGCGGGCCGCCGACGGTCCGGTCGCACTGGCCGGGCTGGGCGCGCTGACCGGGATCGCCCCGGGGGAGCGGGTCGGTGACTGGCGGCGGCTGGACAACTCCTGGATCGATCTCGGGGCGGTGCGCGCGCTGCTGGACCAGGCCCTCGATGGGCGCGGTCGGGCGCGGGTGCACCTGGACCAGGGCCGGTTGCGGGCCCGGGTGGTCGGCCTGTCGCCGCCCGGCCCGGAGCAGTTGCACCGCGAGGTGATGGCGCTGCTGCCGCGGTACGAGACGGCGATGGCGCCGCAGTACTACCTGGTGCACCGGGCCGCGCCGGTCGACGGGACGGACTGGGAACGGCTGCCGGTACTGGCCGAGGGGGACGGTCGGGACCCGGCGGTCACCGACTGGCAGGCGCTGCCGCACTGACCACCCGAGCGATGGGCGCGCCTGGCGGCCCGACAAGCGGAATATCCGACCTCGACTGCGGTGTTTGCCCGCTCGGCGTCCGATCCGGACGCCGAGCCAGTCCGATCCGTCCCGACCCTGGAGATCCGGCATGTCCCGTTCCGCAGCCACGTCCGTCCCGCTGCACCCGCTGCTCGCCGAGCGCTGGAGTCCGCGCTCCTTCGACCCGGAGCACCAGGTGGACGAGCAGCAGCTCGCGGCGATCCTCGAAGCCGCTCGGTGGGCCCCGTCGGCCGGCAACCGCCAGCCGTGGGGCTTCCTGGTGGGCCGTCGCGGGGACGCAACCCACAAGGCGATCTTCGAGTCGCTGCGGGAGGCCAACCAGACCTGGGCGGGCAAGGCCTCGCTGCTGGTCGCCGCCGTCGCCGACGAGCGGGGGCCGGACGGCGGGCGCAACGGCTACGCCGCGTACGACACCGGCCTCGCCGTGGCCCAGCTCACGCTGCAGGCGCATGCCCTGGGGCTGCACGCGCACCAGATGGCCGGATTCGACCACGAGCGGCTGCTGGCGGCGCTGGACGCCCCGGCCGAGGGCTTGCTGCCGCTGACCGTGACCGCCATCGGCAGCCTGGCCCACGCGGACCTGCTGCCCGAGCAGTTGCGGCTGCGGGAGACCGCCGCCCGCGAGCGGCGTCCGCTGACCGGGAACGCCTACGCCGGAAGCTGGGGGAGGCCGCTGGACCTCGGCTGACCTGCGCTGATCCGCCGCCGCCCGGGGGCATCGCCGGACGGCGGCGGGCGCTTGCGCGAGCCTGCCGTAATTCAGCTGATGCTCCGTCAATTTCCTTACTAAGAAAGGAAATTACCTTTCCCGGAAGGTCTCGACGCGGGGCTGATGGTGCGCAAGACTCGGCAGATGACCGTGAGTGCGAGTGTGAGTCGAGTGGAGCGCGTCGGCTTCTCCTCCGGCGGTTCCGGTACCGGCCCGGCCACGTGGGGCCAGCAGGCGATCTGGGACGCGGTGAGCAAGCTCGGGGTGGACTCCTACCGGTACAACGTCTGTATCGGCTTCCCGGTGGTACCGGGCATCCCGGTGCCCCGGGTGCTGGCCGCGGTGGCCCAGCTGACCGGGTTGTACCAGTCGCTGCGGACCAGGCTGGAGCCGGACGGAAGCGGCGGGTTGCGGCAGATCCTGGACGCCGCCGGCACCACGCCGGTCTACCTGCGGGAGGCCGGGGCGGACGAGGCCGAGCAGCGGGGACGGGAGCTGCTGGCCGAGTTGGAGACCAGCCCGTTCGACTGCGCGACCGAGTGGCCGATGCGGATCGCCGTGGTGGAGACCGGTGGACTGATGACCTTCGTCGGCTTCTGCCTGTCCCACACGGCGGTGGACGGCTGGGGCCTGTCCCGGGTGGTCACCGACCTGTTCGCGCTGGCGAACGGCGACTCCCCGGAGCAGGTCAGGGAGCGGCACCCGGGGCTGCAACCGCTGGAGGAGGCCGCCTTCCAGACCTCGGACCGGGGGCGGCGGCGGGACGCCAACGCCCGGCAGTACTGGGCCAAGAAGCTGCTGGCCGGTCCCGGGCGGGTGTTCCCGACCCGGCAACCGGGCCCGGCCGCGGCGGTGTTCCCCAACGCGGTGCTGAACTCGCCGTCGCTGGCCCGCGCGGTGGAGCAGGTCGCCGCCGGGCACCGGGCCAGTGGCTCCTCGGTGCTGCTGGCGGCGGCCTCGGTGATGGTGCACCGGCTGACCGGCACCACCGACCCGGTGTTCCAGGTGGTGGTCAACAACCGGTTCCGCTCCGACCTGACGCACGCGGTGACCACCGTGGCGCAGGAGGGGCTGATCCACCTGCCGGACGCCGACCGGGAGTTCGCCGAGGTGGTGGGCCGCGCCCAGGCGGTGACCCTGTCCGCCTACCGGAACGCCTACTACGACAAGCGGCTGCTGGACGCCGACATCGACCGGATGCCGACGGAGCGGGGCCCGGTCGCCGACCGGGGCTGCATCTTCAACGACATCCGTGACCTGGTGCCGCACTACCCGCTGGCGGACGACCCGTCCAAACTGCCGTTGGCCCGGTCGCGTGCGCTGACCACCCTGACCTGGCCGGTGGAGTGCGAGCCGCGACCCGGCACCACCTTCGCCATGGACGCCCAGCACGCCCCCGGCTCACTGGAGTTGTCGATGACGGCGGACACCGCCTACCTGCCCAGGGCGGACATGGAGGCCCTCATGTTCGGCATCGAGGACCTGGTGGTCGGCGAGGCGCTGGCGCTCGGCTGCGACTGAGCCGCGGGCCCCGCGGCGGCCCGCGGGGCCGGTTTCAGGCAGGCTGCCGCGGTTCCACCAGGGCCAGCAGCAGGTTCACCGTCCGGGTGTCGGCCCGCGGGTTGTAGGCCAGCCCGAGGCCGACCACCGGCGTCGGCGCGGTGAACCGGCGCAGCCGGACCCCGGGCACCCGCAGCGCGCGGGCCCGCCCCTCGGGGATCGGCGCTATCCCGTACCCGGCGGCGACGGCCAGCAGCAGCTGTTCGTCGTCGGGCTCCACGCGGACGATCAACGGTCCTTGGTCCGGCCATAGTTGACTGGTGATCAGATCATGCATGCCGGGGCCGTTCTCCCGGGGCCAGAGCACCACCGGTTCGCCCGCGATCCGGCGGCGGCTGATCCGCGAGTGGGTCCGGGCGAGCGGGTGCCCCACCGGCAGCGCCAGCAGCAGCTCCTCGTCGGCCATCATCCGGCAGGCGAGCCCGGGGACGTCCAGCGGCGGCCGGACGAACGCCGCGTCCAGCCGCCCGGCCTGCAGCTCGGCGATGTTGTGCGAGGTCCAGCCGGTCTGCAGGCGCAGGTCCACCCGCGGATGCCGGGAGCGGAAGGCGGTCACCAGCGCGTCGGCCGCCCCGCCGCGCGCGGACCTGGTGTACGCCAGGTTGAGTCGGCCCTCGCGGCCGTCCACCGCCGCCGCGATCCGCTCCTCAGCCGCCGCCACCCGCTCCAGTACCGCCCGGGCCTCCTCGGCCACCACCACGCCGATCGGCGTCAAGGTGCAGCCCCGGCTTCCCCGTTCGATCAGCTGTGCGCCGATCTGCCGTTCCAGTGCCTTGATCTGCTGGCTCAGCGCGGGCTGCGCCAGATGCAGCCGCCCGGCCGCCCGGGTGAAGTTCAACTCCTCAGCCAGCACCGCGAAGTAGCGCATCCGATTGAAGTCCACCGGTCGATGATAGGCGTTGCCCGGTGATAGGCGTTGCTTATGGCCGCTGTCCGGACCGGTCTTGGACGTCCGGCGGTGACCGCGCTTCGCTGGACCCAGACCCCGTGGCAGCACGCCCCGGGCAGGGTCGGAGGTGGCTCGCATTGGACACGCGGAGTGACACGAGGATGGACGTACGGGCGGACGTGGTCGTGGTCGGCGCCGGGGTGATCGGGCTGAGCACCGCGCTGCGGGCGCAGCGGGCGGGCGCGCGGGTGGCGGTGGTGACCGCCGTGCCGCCGCAGCTGACCACCTCGGCGGTCGCCGCCGCCGTCTGGTACCCGACCCGGGTCGAGGCGGGCGGCGAGGTCGCCGACTGGGGCGCGGCGACCTATGCCGAACTCGTCCGCCAGGCCGCCGACGGCGTCCCCGGCGTCGCGCTGCGGCCGACCCGGATGATGGCCCACCAGGACACGCCGGGACGGCCCTGGTGGGCCGAGGCGGTACCGGACCTGCGTCCGCTGGAGCGCGCGGAGCTGGCACCCGGCTGCGTCAGCGGCTGGGCGTTCACCGCGCCGACCGTGGAGATGCCGCTCTACCTGGCCTGGATGCTGGACCGGTTCCGCCGCCGGGGCGGGCGACTGGTCACCCGGCGGCTGGACTCCCTGGCACAGGTCGCCGGGGCGGCGCCGGTGGTGGTCAACGCCTCCGGGCTCGGCGCCCGGCGGCTGTGCGGGGACGGCGCGCTGTACCCGGTGCGCGGCCAGCTGGTGCTGGTGCGCAACCCCGGCCTGCGCACCTCGCTGCGGATCCAGGACGATCCGGCCGGTTACACCTACGTGCACCCCCGCAGCCGGGACGTGGTGCTCGGCGGGACCTTCGACGAGGGCAGCTGGGACACCGCCGCCGACCCGGAGACCGCCCGCGCGATCATCGCCCGCTGTACCGCGCTGGCGCCGCGCCTGCGCGACGCCGAGGTCGTCGGCCACCTGGTCGGGCTGCGCCCGGTGCGGCGCGGCGGGGTGCGGCTGGAGCGCGACGAGGCGACCCTGCCGGGGAGCGCGCTGGTGCACAACTACGGCCACGGCGGGGCCGGGGTGACGCTGAGCTGGGGCTGCGCGGACGCCGCGGTGGAGCTGATCGGGTGAGTCAGCTCCGGCCGACCGGCGCGGGCTTCCCGGAGCCGCTCGGGGAACTGCCCTTGGAACTGCCGCGCAGTGCCGAGGCCGCCGCCGCGACCAGCGCCATCACGGTCGCCGCGATGAAGACCACGGACAGGCCGTGGTGCAGCGGGGCGGAGATCAGGTGCGGGAAGAACTGGGTGCCGGTCAGCGTGGCCGCGTTGTGCGCGGGCAGTTTCCCGAGCACCCCGGACGGCGCCAGCAGGTGGCCCACCGGGTTCTGCCCGAGGAAGGCCGCGAACAGCGTGGACACCGGCGGCAGCGTGGAGACCTGCCCGGCCACGCCCGCCGGGACGCCCTGGGCCTGGAGCCCGCTGCTGAGCGTGTGCGGCAGCGAGCTCGCCAGCCCGGCGACCATCAGCGAGAAGAAGATCCCGATGGACAGCGACATGCCCGAGTTCTGGAAGGTCGCGCGCATCCCGGAGGCCGCGCCGCGCCGCTCCGGCGGCACACTGCCCATGATCGACGAGGTGTTCGGCGCGGAGAACAGCCCCTGGCCGACCCCGTTGGCGAAGATGATCACCGCGAACACCGGGTACGAGAAGTCGACCGGCAGTAGCAGCAACCCGACGAAGGACGCGGCCATCAGCAGCAGCCCGCCGGTGGCGAAGGCCCGGGCACCGAAGCGGTCCGACAGGTAGCCGCTGACCGGGCCGGAGACCAGGAACCCGGCGGTCAGCGGCAGCAGCGAGATCCCGGCCCAGAGCGGGGTGTCGGTGTAGGCGTAGCCGTGCAGCGGCAGCCAGACCCCCTGGAGCCAGATGATCAGCATGAACTGGAGCCCGCCCCGGGCGATCGCGGTGAGCAGCGCGGCGGCGTTGCCCGCCGCGAAGGCGCGGATCCGGAACAGCGCCAGGTGGAACATCGGCTCGGCGACCCGGCTCTCCACGATCGCGAAGGCGGCGAGCAGCGCCAGTCCGCCGCCGAGCATCGCCAGCACCAGCGGGTTGGTCCAGCCGGTCGGATGCCCGCCGTACGGCTGGATCCCGTAGGTGATCCCGGCGAGCAGGGCCAGCGCCCCGCCGGTGAAGGTCAGGTTCCCGGCCCAGTCGATGCCCGCGCGGCGACTGGTCCCGATCTCCCGCAGGCTCCGGTACGACCAGATGGTGCCGACGATGCCGATCGGCACGTTCACCCAGAACACCGCCCGCCAGTCGACGGCGGCCAGCACGCCCCCGGCGACCAGGCCGAGGAACTGCCCGGCCAGCCCGGCTATCTGGTTCACCCCGAGGGCCATGCCGCGCTGCTCGGTCGGGAAGGCGTCGGTCAGGATGGCGGCGGAGTTCGCCATCAGCATCGCGCCGCCGAGCGCCTGGACGATGCGGAAGGCGATCAGCCACAGCGCGCCGGAGGATCCCCGGAACGGGTCGAGCGACAGCGCCAGCGAGGCGGCGCTGAAGACGGCGAAGCCCAGGTTGTAGATCCGGACCCGGCCGTAGATGTCGCCGAGTCGCCCCAGGGCGACCACCAGTACGGCGGTGACCAGCAGGTATCCCATGATCAGCCAGAGCAGGTAGCTGATGTTGCCGGGAGCCAGCGGGTCCAGCCCGATGCCGCGGAAGATGGACGGCATCGCGATGATCACGATGGAGGCGTCCAGGGTGGCCATGAAGACACCCAGTGTGGTGTTGGACAGGGCCACCCACTTGTAACCCGATCCCTGCTGCGCAGCCGCGCGCGACGCGGGCTGCGTGGTACTCGGTGAGTCTCCGGTGGCACGCACCTGATCATCCTAAGATCATTAGTTGGTGTGTGCAATGGCTTGACTGTAGACAGCACGAATATCCGGCGGGACATGGCGAGAGCCCTGCCATCGGGGGGATGTGGCAGGGCCCTCACCGTCACCATACTGGCTGGAGGGGCTTTTGCGACAGATGCTGCACCCGGGGTGTCGGCGCGGGATTCCGGACGCCGGTCAGCCGGGGGCGGACGGCCCGGTCGGCGCCGGCAGGGCCCGCAGCAGGGTGTTCGGGCCCCAGTCGACCCGGTCCGCGGGCAGTCGCAGCGGAGAGAAGCCCATCATCGCCTTGAAGGCCCGGTTGAAGTGCGGCTGGTCGTGGAACCCGGCCCGGGTGGCGAGGTGCGCCAGCGGCACCCCGGCCTCCTGCAGCCGCAGCGCCTCCTGCAGCCGCCGGATCTGGGCGATGTCCTTGGGGGAGCGGCCCACCTGCTCGCGGAACCGCCGTTCCAGGTGGCGGCGGCTCCAGCCGGTGGCGGCGGCCAGCCGCTGGATCGGCACCCGGCCGCCGCTGCGCTGGAGCTCCGCCCAGGCCCAGACGACCTCCCGGCGGCACTCGGGGCCGTCCAGGATCTGCCGGGCGAACAGCCGGTCCAGCAGCCGGAACCGCTCCGGCCAGCCCGGGCACTCGGCCAGCTGCTCGCGCAGGTGGGGAAGGCGGCGGCCGAAGAGGTCGGCCGGATCCAGGTGCAGCCCGGACCACTCGTTCATCGGCACGCCGAACAGCCGGTACGCCCCCAGCGGGGTCAGCACCGCCACCAGGCAGTGCACCCCGCCGGTGTGCTCCCCGAGGACCGCGGTCAGTGCCACCGGGCTGACCATGGACACCGCGGTCATGGTCAGCTGCGGGCGCACCGCGTCGGTCACCCGTACCGGGGAGCCGAAGCCGAAGAGGATGTTGACCGAGCCGTCCGGCACCACCAGCCTGGCCCGCTGCTGCGGGATGGCGCCGATCCGGAACCCCTGGTACCCGAGGACGTAGCCGGACAGCGCGGCGCCGGCCCGGTCGACGGCGAGCTCCGAGCCGTCCGGCTGCGGCTCAGCCGCTGGTACGGGCGATGGCATGCGCGGCCTCCGAGGGGGCGAGGGCACCGACTGGCGTGCGGACGAACCGGGTTGAGGGCGGGTCAGTCGAACCCTACGGCTTGCCACTGACAACCCCGCGCGGCCGCCTGCGCCATGTCGCATTTCTGCAAGACGGGGGATGGTCCGGTGTACGACCCTGTGGTGAGCACGTCGTGATCAACCGTCGGCACCTGCCCGGCGGTGGGTGGGGCACGACGGTGCGGGCCCTGCCAACGAGGGGATGGCAGGGCCCGCCGCGCTGCCCCGGCCCCCCGCGCGGGCCCGGGCGGGCCGGTGCGGCAGACTCGCCGTCATGAAGCAGCTCATCGTCATCGGCATCGGGGCGGGCGACCCCGACTACCTCACCCTCCAGGCGGTGAAGGCCATCGGCCGGGCCGACGCCTTCCTCGTCCTGGGCAAGGGCGAGGAGAAGCAGGACCTGGTCCGGCTGCGGCAGCGGCTGCTGGCCGAGCACGCGCGCCCGGAGCACCGCGTGGTCGAGGCGGCCGACCCGGACCGCGACCGCACCACCGCGGCCTACGCCGAGGCGGTCGAGGACTGGCGGGCCCGCCGCGCCGACCTGGTCGAGCGCTTCCTCGGCGAGGACCTCGGCCCGGACGAGACCGGCGCGATGCTGGTCTGGGGCGACCCCAGCCTGTACGACAGCACCATCGCCATCGTGGAGGAGGTACTGGCCCGCCGCCGGGTGGCGTTCGAGTACTCCGTCGTGCCCGGGATCAGCAGCGTCTCCGCGCTGGCGGCCAGGCACCGGATCGGGCTGAACCGGGTCGGGCAGCCGGTGCGGATCACCACCGGCCGCCGACTGGCCGAGGGGCTGCCGGAACTCCCCGACGACGTCGCGGTGATGCTGGACGCCCGCACCGCCTTCGCCGGGATCGGCCCGGCGGAGAGCGCCGAGGTGGACATCTACTGGGGCGCCTACGTCGGGACCCCGGACGAGATCCTGGTCTCCGGGCGGGTCAGCGAGGTCGGGCCGAGGATCCTGGAGCTGCGGGCCGAGGCCCGCGAGCGCAAGGGCTGGATCATGGACAGTTACCTGTTGCGCCGGGTCCGCGAGTCCTGAGCCCCGCCCGGGCCGAGGGTACCGAGCCAGGCCACCGCGGCGGCGGCGTCCGGGACCAGCGGCACCCCCGGCGGCGGGGGCGGCCGCCGGACCACCACTACCGGCAGTCCGGCCTCGCGGGCGGCGGTGAGCTTGGCGGCGGTGGCCGCGCCGCCGCTGTCCTTGGTGACCAGCACCTCGATCCGGTGCGCGCGCAGCAGTTCGCGCTCCCCCTCCAGGGTGAACGGGCCGCGTTCCAGCAGCACCCGGACCTGCGGCGGCACCGGCGGCTCGGGCGGGTCCACCGAGCGGCACAGCAGGAACAGCCCGGGCACGCCGGTGAAGGCGGGCAGCCCCAGCCGCCCGGTGGTCAGGAACACCCGGCGGCCCAGACCGGGGAGCAGCGCGGCGGCCTCCGCCAGCGACCCGACCGGATGCCAGCGGTCCCCGGGGCCGGGCAGCCAGCCGGGTCGGCGCAGCGCCAGCAGCGGGACGCCGGTGGCCGCCGCCGCCTCGGCCGCGTTGCGGCTGATGGTCCCGGCGAACGGGTGGGTGGCGTCGACCAGCGCGTCGATCCGCTGCTCGGTCAGCCACCGGGCCAGCCCCTCGGGGCCGCCGAAGCCGCCGACCCGGACCTCACCGTCCGGCAGCAGTGGCTGGGCCACGCGTCCGGCCAGCGCGCTGGTCACCCGCAGTGACGGGTCACCGGCCAGCGCGGTCGCCAGCCGCCGGGCCTCGGCGGTGCCGCCGAGCAGCAGGACGTGCCGGACCTGCACGCGGGCCCCCTGGTCGTGGAACGGTGGTACCGGCGGCGGTGGTGCCGGCGCTCCCGACCCTAGCCTCCCCGCCCCGCCCGGCTGTTGCCGGGCGGGATGGAGAGCGCTCTCTGTTCGAGAGTGGCGCGTTCGCTTCAACAGTGTCAAGGGTTCGCGCGTGGTTCCGGAACCCGCCGGAATCCGGGTGCCACGGCTCTGACCGGCCGGGCGGCCGCGACCGCCGGTGACCCGCATCGACGGTGGCATGTAACCGACATCCGTTTCGCCGGGCATCTTGACGCCGCGTCAAACCGAACCACATACTCCGGAAGGCTGGTCCGGACCGGTGCGGATGTTCCGCGACCGGCCCGCGCCATGCGGGCGCGGAGCCCGCAGGTCCGGCGGCTCAGCCCGGATTTCAGCAGGTCACCACTGGTATCGGCGTCGTCGGCAGCTCCCCGGGGAGAGGCGAGGGGCAGTCCCGGCCCGCAAAAGAGAGCGCTCCCAGATACCGCCCGGCAGAACACCCCGGGTGCCGGACCACCAGGTCCAGCCGGACAGCCAGGTTCGCCGGACAGCCAGGTTCGCAGGACAGCCACGTTCGGAGGTAGCACAACGATGCCAGCACAGGAACACGGCGCGGCGCCCGCGCGCCCGCAGGGTCAGCGGCCGACCCGCAGACAGCGGCCCCGGCTGGGGCTCCGGCGGATCGCGTTCGTCGGCGTGCTCGCGCCGATCGCCGCCATGATCTCGGTGTTCACCGTCTCGGCGGCGCCCGCCGGCGCCGCTGTCCCGGGCGCCCCCTCGGGTTGGTCGACGGTCTTCAGCGACGACTTCAGCGGCGCGGCGGGCAGCGCGCCCTCCTCGGCGAACTGGATCTACGACACCGGTCCCGGATCGAACTTCGGCACCGGTGAGATCGAGACCATGACCAACTCCACCAACAACGTCCACCTGGACGGCAACGGCGACCTGGACATCACCGCCATCGGCTCCGGCAGCAACTGGACCTCGGGACGCATCCAGACGCCCACCGCCAACGTCGGCGCCCCGGCCGGGGGCGAGTTGGAGGTCACCGCCTCCATCGAGCAGCCCAACCCGGCCAGCGGCACCGGATACTGGCCCGCCTTCTGGATGCTGGGCCCCGGCCAGTGGCCGGAGAACGGCGAGATCGACATCCTGGAGGACGTCAACGCCCTCTCCGAGCACTCCGGGACCTTCCACTGCGGCACCGACCCCGGCGGTCCCTGCAACGAGACCGACGGCCTCGGCAGCGGACTCCAGTCGTGTTCGGGCTGCCAGACCGGATATCACACCTACACGGCGATCGTGAACCGGACCAACACCGCCGACGAGTCGATCACCTGGTACCTGGACGGCAACCAGTTCTACAGCGTCAGTGAGAGCCAGGTCGGCACCGCCACCTGGCAGGCGGCGGTCGACCACAACTTCTCGATCATCTTCGACCTGGCCATGGGCGGCGGCTATCCCAACGGCGTCTGCGGCTGCACCTCGCCGACCAGCGCCACCACCTCCGGCGCGTCCATGAGCGTGGCCTACGTCGCCGCGTACGAGACCACCGGCAGCGGTGGCGGCGGCGGCACCGGCGGCAGCGGGGCCACCGGGGCGATCACCGGCTACGGCGGCCTGTGCGTCGACGACCGCTCGGGCAGCACCGCCGACTACAACCCGGTGCAGGTCTACACCTGCAACGGCACCGCCGCCCAGCAGTGGACCGTGGTGCAGGCCGGATCCACCATCCAGGCCCTCGGCAAGTGCCTGGACATCGACGCCGGCGGTACGGCCGACGGAACCGCCGTCGACCTCTACGACTGCAACAACACCGCGGCCCAGGTCTGGGAGCCGCAGTCGGACGGGGCGTTGTACAACCCGCAGTCCAACAAGTGCCTGGACGACACGGGTTGGTCGACCACACCGGGGACCCAGTTGGAGATCTGGGACTGCACCGGTGGCGCCAACCAGAAGTGGACGCTCCCCTGACAGAGCGTCAACTCTGGTTCGGGTGGCCGCCGACGCCACACCGGCGTCGGCGTCCACCACCGCGGACCGGCCCCGCTAACGCACCAGCGGGGCCAGTCTGCGGGCCGCTACCTGCACCGGGTCCCAGACCGGGGCGAACGGGGGCGCGTAGCCCAGGTCCAGCGACACGACCTGATCAACCGTCAGACCGGCGGTGAGCGCCACCGCGGCGACGTCCACCCGCTTGGCCGCCCCCTCCCGGCCCACGATCTGCACCCCCAGCAGCCGTCCGCTGCCGCGCTCGGCCAGCATCTTCACGGTCATCGGCGCGGCCCCCGGGTAGTAGCCCGCCCGGCTGGTCGACTCGATGACGGCCGCCTCCCAGTCGAGACCGAGCGCGTCGGCCTCGCGCTCGCGCAGGCCGGTACGGGCGATCTCCACCGAGCAGACCTTGCTCACCGCGGTGCCGACCACCCCGGGGAAGGAAGCCCGGCCGCCGCCGATGTTGGTGCCGATGACCAGTCCGTGCTTGTTGGCGTGGGTGCCGAGGGCGATGTGCTGGTACTGGCCGGAGACCGTGTTCAGGACCTCAACGCAGTCGCCGCCCGCCCAGATCCCGTCCACTCCGGGCACCCGCTGCTCCGGCGTGGTCCGCAGGCCGCCGGAGGCGCCCAGGGGCAGCCCCGCCGCCTCGGCCAGCCCGGTACGCGGGCGCACCCCGAGCCCGAGCACCACCACGTCGGCCGGGTGCTCCCCGGCGGTGGAGACCACGGCGCGCGGGCGCCCGTCCGGGCCGAGCCGGACCGCCAGCGCCTCCGCCCCCGGCACCACCTCGATGCCGATGCCCTCCATCGCGGTCCGCACCAGGCGTCCCATGTCCGGGTCCAGCGTGGCCATCGGCTCCGCCGAGCGGTGCACCACCGTGACCCGCAGCCCGCGCCGGACCATGGCCTCGGCCATCTCCATCCCGATGTAGCCGCCGCCGACCACCACCGCCCGGTGGCAGTCCCGCTCCAGGGTCGCCAGCAGCGCGCCGCCGTCGTCCAGGGTCTGCACCCCGTGCACGCCGGGCGCGTCGAAGCCGGGCAGCGCCGGGCGCCGCGGCACCGCTCCGGTGGCCACCACCAGCTGGTCGAAGCCGGTCCACTGCTCGGCCCCGCCGTCCAGGTCACGGCTGCGGACCCGGCGCCGGTCCAGGTCGATCTCGGTCACCTCGGTCCGCAGCCGCAGGTCGATGCCCCGGCGCCGGTGCTCCTGCGGGGTGCGGGCGATCAGCGCGTCGCGCTCGGCGACCTCGCCGCCGACCCAGTAGGGGATCCCGCAGGCGGAGTAGGAGCTGAAGCCGCCCCGGTCGAAGGCGGTGATCCGCAACTGGTCCGTGCCGCGTCGGCGTCGTGCCTGGGAGGCGGCGGACATCCCGGCCGCGTCGGCGCCGATGACCACCAGGTGTTCCGTCACGGCCGCCATGCTACGGCCCCGGGCCCGGCGGCCCGGGACGGCGCGGGTGAGACGTCACTCCTTGAAGGATCAACAGCCTCAGATGCCTTTCCTTGTACAACTCTTGACACACTGTGGAAACACCACCATCCTCCTTGAGAGCGCTCTCAGGATCCGCCCCCCACCGTCCTGTCTGTTCCAGGAGAAGACCACAGGAGCGTCGGATGATCTCCCGAAGAAACTTCATCGCGGTCTCGGCCGCGGCCCTGGCGGCCCCGGTCGCCATCGGCTCGCTCAGCGGCAGCGCCGCCGCGGCCGCGCCCACGCTCACCCTCTCGTTGCAGAACAACACCGGCAGCAACACCGTCTACGCCTACGTCACCGGTACCGCGCTCAACAACGGCAACGCGCTGTTCCTGCTCCAGGCCGACGGCCAGACCCCGTACTATCCGGCCTCGCCGGCCTCCGTCGGTACCCCACTGTCCGTCAACTGCGCCATCCCGCTGGGTGCTTCGGGATCCGCACCGACCCGGGTGAGCATCCCGTACCTGGCCGGCGCCCGGGTCTGGTTCTCGATCGGGGCGCCGCTGCAGTTCTTCCTCAACCCGGGCCCCGGGCTGGTCGAGCCGTCGGTGACCAACTCCTCCGACGCCAACATCGACGTGGTCTGGGACTTCTGCGAACTCACCTTCAACGGTGGCGTCTACGCCAACATCAGCTTCGTCGACTTCGCCTGCATCCCGATCGCGCTGCAACTCACCGGCAGCGCCGGGACGCAGACCGTCGAGGGGCTGCCCGCCGGCGGACTCGACCAGATCTGCTCCCAGCTGACCGCGCAGCACGCCGCCGACGGCCAGGGCTGGAACCAGCTGGTGGTCACCTCGGGCGGCGCCAACCTGCGCGCGCTGAGCCCCACCAACGGCATCGTGTACAACCCGAGCCTGCTCTCCGGCTACTTCGACAACTACCTGGCGCAGGTCTGGCAGAAGTACACGACCAGCAGCCTGTCGATCGACACCCAGGGCTCCTGGGGCACGGTCACCGGCCAGGTGGTGAACGGCCTGCTGACCTTCCCGGGCGTGGGCAGCTTCGCGCAGCCCTCCAGCGCCGACATCTTCAGCTGCGCCTCGGGCCCGTTCTCGGTCTCCAGCCAGGAGATGAGCGCGCTGGTGCCGCGGATCAGCGCCGCGCTGAACCGCACCACCCTGCTCACCGACGCCGACCAGCCGGACGGCGAGAACCCCGCCGACTACTACGCCAACGCGCAGACCAACCACTACGCCCGGATCGTGCACTCGGTCAGCCTCGACCACCGTGGCTACGCCTTCCCGTACGACGACGTCGGCCCCACCGGCGGCGCGGACCAGTCCGGTTTCGTCTCCGACGGCGCGCCCACACTGCTGTCGGTCACCCTCGGCCCGGTCCACGGCAGCGGCGGCGGGACCGGCGGGACCTCCACTCCGGTGAAGGTCACCGCCTCGCAGTACTCGGCGACCAACAGCACCGGCACCGAGGCGACCAGCGACACCGGCGGCGGCGACGACGTCGGCTGGATCAACGGCGCGAGCTGGCTCCAGTACGACAACGTCGACTTCACCGGACGCGGCGGCACCGTGCAGGCCCGCTACGCCTCCGCGGTCTCCGGCAGCGGCATCGGCAGCATCCAGTTCCGGCTGGACTCGCCGACCGCCGCGCCGTTCGCCACGGTCAACGTCAGCGGGACCGGCGGGTGGCAGGACTGGACCACGGCGACGGTCACCGAGGCCCCGGTGCCGAGCGGGACGCACACCCTCTACGTCACCTTCGCCACCAGCACCGGCGGCAACTTCGTCAACGTCAACTGGTTCACCTTCAGCTGACCGGACCGCGCGACCGGGCCCGCCGGGCCGACACCGGAGGCAAGGGCCACTACGGGATGTAGTTGAACTTGTCCGGATCCGGTCCGGTGCGGTCGTGGCGGTCCAGCGCGCTGATCGCGGCCACGTCCTGGTCGGTGAGCTCGAAACCGAAGAGGTCGAAGTTCTCCTCGACCCGGGAGCGGTTCACCGACTTCGGGAACACGATGTCGCCGCGCTGGAGCTGCCAGCGCAGCGTGACCTGGGCCGGGGTACGGCCGAGGCGCTGCGCTGTCCGGGTGATCGTCGGGTCGTCCAGGACCTTGCCCTGGGCGATCGGCGACCACGCCTCGGTCGCGATGCCGTGCTCCGCGTTGAACGCCCTGACGCCGTCCTGGGTCAGGTACGGGTGGACCTCGATCTGGTTCACCGCCGGAACGGTCGCGGTCTCGTCCAGCACCCGGCGCAGATGGTGCGGCTGGAAGTTGGACACACCGATCGCCCGGACCCGCCCGGAGCGGTAGATCTCCTCCAGGGCCTTCCAGGTCTCGACGAAGTCGCCGACGTTGGGCAGCGGCCAGTGGATCAGGAACAGGTCGAGGTAGTCGAAACCCAGGTCGGCGAGCGTCCGGTCGAAGGCCTTGAGCGCGTCGTCGCGGTCGTGGAAGCCGTTGTTCAGCTTGCTGGTGACGAAGACGTCCTCGCGGGGCAGGCCGGACTCGCGGACCGCCTCGCCGACCTCCTTCTCGTTGCCGTACATCTCGGCGGTGTCGATGTGCCGGTAGCCGACCCTGAGCGCGGTCAGCGTCGCCTCCCTGGTGTCCGGGGGCTTGATCTGGAACGTGCCGAAGCCGAGCTGGGGAATCCGCACCCCGTTGTTGAGGGTGATGCTGGGAACCGTGTCCACGTTCACTCCTTGCCTGGTCCGGTGGTTTCCTCTTCCTCTGTGGTCCGTGCCACCCGGGCGCCGTGCGCCGACCGCCCCGGGCGCGGTACGTCCGGGTCAAGACTGCTACGCCGGGCGCGTCCTGTCGCGTCGAGCGGCCACTGATGTGCTGTGGCGCGCGTCTCACCCGAACGGCCGCCGGGCGCGGGCGCGACCGGCGGTGAGACCCGGGGGCGCTACTCCTCCTCGGTGACCACGTGCATCGCCGCCTCCTCGGCCGAGGCCGCCGCGCCGTCGATGCCCTTGTCGGAGGCCACCAGCCCGTCGCGCTCGTCGTGGGCGCCCTCGCCGGGGGAGACCAGGCGTCCGGCGCGGCCGATGCCGACCTCCTCGTCCAGGATCTCGCCGTCGGTGTCCGAGGCGTCGCCGAGGCCGTCGCCGACCGGGGTGCTCACGTCGGGCAGCTCCTCGGCCAGCCGCTCGTCGAGGCTCTCGCCGCGCCACTCGTCCTGTGGGGTGAGCGCGGCCCTGTACACCGGTGGTGGCCAGTCGGGCGGGGAGTAGCCCTCGTCCAGTACCTCGCCGCCGCCCCGGTTGACCAGGGTGTCCTCTGGCTCCAGCTGGTCCTCCTCCTGAACATCGGAGTCGGGATCGGGCTGGTAGACCGCGTCGCCCGTCATGTCGTCGCTCACGCTTCCTCCTGGGACACGCGTGTCCTTCCGGGAGCATCCGGCCCGGACGTCCAGGCCGGGTCTATCGATCTCACCAGGAAACCGGCCCGCGCGCCTGCTGACCGCCCCGCGACACGGAGCCCACGCCTGCTGTTGCGGGTCCCCGATCGGCGGCGGACCGTGGTCACCATGGTCGGGGAAGGCCGTCGGCGGCCTTCCCCGAGACACCCCCCGAGCCCTCCCAGGACGGAACCCGTGAAGGTGAGCAGCACGACCCCCGCATACGAGCTGACGTTCGAGTCGGTGCCCGCGGGCGCCACGCGTACCTCGGCCGACATCGTCCAGGTCCACCGCACGGACGCGCTGGGTGCGGGCGGCCATCCGGTGTACGCGGACGCCGGGGGGACGATCCGGGCCGAGATCAGCGACCGGGGCGAGGTCCGGATGATCGCCACCAGCGCCCGTCAGGTGCTGCGCCGCCCGGTGTGCTGCCGGGCGCTGGTCCCGCTGGGCTGGGCGGGCGCCAAGCGCGCCCGCCGGGCCGACCTGGTCCGGGCGCTGGACTGAGCGCGACGGGAAAGGGCCTCGTGGCGGCGGGCGTTGCCGTGGCTGTGGTTACGGATGTGTTTCACAACAAGACATTTGACGTCAGGTCACCACGAAGGCCGTCATGGGCGCCCTCGGTACGTCTGAGCTGAGCGGCTGTCAGAAAGCTTGCGGAATAGTGCGGTTCACCCCACGGGTGGGTGCGGGCAAAGCCGCCGCTGAGGCGTGGGCCCGCCTCCGCAAACCGGATCCGTTGCCGTTGGCCGGATCCGTTCGCCTACGGTCAGAATTCGTTGCGCTTTGCAATAAGCGATGGTTAGTGTGCTCACCACGGTACCGCCGCATGGGACGCGGTGGCGCCTCCGCCCGCCCTGAGCTGGGCGGTTGACCGGAGAGGACACCGCCACCATGTGCGGAATAACCGGCTGGATCTCCTTCGGACAGAACCTGGGCGACGCCCGGGGCATTGTGTCCGCGATGACCGAGACCATGGCCTGCCGGGGCCCGGACGCCGCCGGGGTGTGGCTGGACGCCAACGCCGCGCTCGGCCACCGCCGCCTCGCCGTCATCGACATCGAGGGCGGCGCGCAGCCCATGTCGGTCGAGCGCGACGGCCGCACGGTGCTGGTCACCACCTACAGCGGCGAGATCTACAACTACCGCGAACTACGCTCCGAACTCCAGGCCCTGGGCCACGCCTTCACCACCAGCAGTGACACCGAGGTGGCGCTGCACGCCTACCTGGAATGGGGCGAGGAGTTCACCACCCGGCTCAACGGCATGTACGCCTTCGCCCTGTGGGACCCGATACGCCGGGAACTGCTGCTGGTCCGCGACCGGATGGGAATCAAGCCGCTCTACTACTACCGGACACACGACGGCATCGTCTTCGGCTCCGAACCCAAGGCGATCCTGGCCCACCCCCAGGTGCACGCGGTGGTGGACGCCGAGGGCCTGGCCGAGTTACTCGCCTTCGCCAAGACCCCCGGCCACGCCGTCTACCGGGGCATGCGCGAACTGCGCCCCGGGCACACCCTGCGGCTGACCGCCGACGGCGCCCGCGAACGCCGCTACTGGGGCCTGGAGTCCTACGAGCACCCCGACGACCTGGGCACCACCGTCACCCATGTGCGCGACCTGCTGGACGACATCGTCGACCGGCAGCTGATCGCCGACGTCCCGCTGTGCACGCTGCTCTCCGGCGGCCTGGACTCCTCGGTGATCACCGCGCTGGCGGCCAAGGCGCTCGCCGCCCAGGGCCGCGGCCCGGTGCGCTCCTTCTCGGTCGACTTCGTCGGCCAGACCGAGAACTTCCGGGCCGACCACCTGCGCGGCACCCCCGACGGCCCCTACGCCCGGGCCCTGGCCGAGCACGTCGCCAGCGACCACCGCGACATCGTGCTGGACACCCGGCAGCTGATGGACCGCGAGCACCGGGCGGCGGTGGTGGTCGCCCGCGACCTGCCGTACGGCCTCGGCGACGGCGACACCTCGCTCTACCTGCTGTTCAAGGCGATCCGGCAGCAGTCGACGGTGGCCCTGTCCGGCGAGTCCGCCGACGAGGTCTTCGGCGGCTACAGCTGGTTCCACGACGAGAAACTGGTCAACGCCGACACCTTCCCCTGGCTGGCGGCGATCCGCCGCGGCTTCGCCGGCGACTCCGGCACCGAGCCGGAGTCGCTGCTCGCGCCCGGCCTGCTGCAGAAGATCGACATCGAGGGCTACCAGCGGCAGCGCTACCACGAGGCGCTGAGCGAGGTCCCGCGGCTGCCGGGGGAGAGCGGCCTGGAGCGCCGGATGCGGGAGGTCTGCTACCTGCACCTGACCCGGTTCGTGCAGTTCCTGCTGGACCGCAAGGACCGGGCCAGCATGGCCACCGGGCTTGAGGTCCGGGTGCCGTTCTGCGACCACCGGCTGGTCCAGTACGTCTTCAAC
The DNA here is from genome assembly GCF_014084105.1 of Streptacidiphilus sp. P02-A3a. Taxonomy (GTDB): domain Bacteria; phylum Actinomycetota; class Actinomycetes; order Streptomycetales; family Streptomycetaceae; genus Streptacidiphilus. The sequence continues at coordinate 3,445,777 of NZ_CP048289.1, forward strand.
ACCCCCTGGGCGATGAAGACCTTCGACGGCCGGGAGAAGTCGCTGCTGCGCGCCGCCGCCCGGGACGTGCTGCCGGACGTCGTCGCCGACCGGGTCAAGAGCCCGTACCCCAGCACCCAGGACCCCAGCTACGCCGAGGCGCTGCGCGAGGAGCTCAGGCAGGTACTGGCCGACCGGGACGCGCCGGTGCGGCAGCTGCTGGACCTGACCGCCGTCGCCGAGACCGTCGACTCGGCCCTGGGCGCGGACCTGCGGTCGAGCACGGAGGTGGTGCTGGCGCTGGACACCTGGCTGCGCCGGTACCAGGTGACGCTGGACTTCTGACCCCGGGCGCCACCGGGGACCGTGGGCGGGGCCGGGCGGCCGGCCCCGTTGCCGGTGCCGGGCGCGGGCCGCTCGCCTAGGCTGAGTCCATGTCCCGTATCCCGCCCGACCGGCCCCGCGACATCCTGCTGGTCGAGGACGACGCCGCCGACGCGCTGCTGGTGCAGGAGGCCCTGCGGGCGCGCGGCGCGGCCCGCAGCATCGCCTGGGTGCCGGACGGCCTGGCCGCGCTGGAGGTGCTGCGCGACCCCGCCGCCACCCGTCCGGACCTGATCGTGGTGGATCTCAACATGCCCCGGATGAACGGCCGGGAACTGCTCGCGGTGCTGAAGGCCGACGCGCGGCTGAAGATGATCCCGGTGGTGGTGCTGTCCACCTCGGACGCTCCGGCCGACGTCCGCGCGGCCTACGAGCGGCACGCCAACGCGTACATCACCAAACCGGTGAACCTCGACGACTTCGTCGACGCGGTCCGCAGCCTCGACATGTTCTTCCTGGACACCGCCGTGCTGCCGGACGGCGGCGGCAGCACGGCCGGAGCGGACTGACCGCCGCCGCGGACGCGCGAGCGGGCAGCCGCCCGAAGGCGACTGCCCGCCGGTACCTGGTGGCTACAGGCTGTTCCAGGTGATCGAGAAGTTGCCACCGGACAGCGACGAGATGGTCGCCTCGGGCACGCCCGAGTCGGAGACCATGTTCATCCCGGTCGGGCTGGTCGAGCTCAGCGTGGCTCCGTTGACCGTGGAGTTGGAGAACTTGACCGTGCCGAAGTTGTCCAGCGGCAGCACGCCGCCCGAGTACGGGGCCTCGGCGACGACCTCGGCGGAGGAGCGGGACAGGCCGCTCTCCTTCTTGGTGGTCGTCTTGGTCCAGTTCTCGGTGGTGTCCTTGAGGGTCAGCGTGTAGGTGTTCGAGGCGTAGCTGACCGTCTCGGTGATCACGTCGCCCGGCCGGACCGTGTTGCTGTAGGTGACCGGGTACGCCGGGTACATCTCGTACCAGGACGAGTACGTGGCCTGGCCGCCGGAGCAGTCGGCCTCGGTGCCGGTCTGCTCGACCGATTCGGAGCTGTAGCCGTCGAGGCCCACCCAGAAGCTGGAGTACCCGTCACCGCTGGAGCAGTTGACGGCAGGCTGGGTGAAGGTGGTCGACACGCTGGTGTACGTCGAGCCGGTGGCGGCGTAGCCGGACCAGTTGTCGCTGGTCACGGTGGTGTGCTTGGGGCCGCCGTGGCTGATGAAGAACGGGGTGGCGCCGCCGTCGTGGTGGATCATCGGCGCCTGCAGCACGGGGGTCGCTGCGAGCGCGGGCACTGCGGCGCCGGTGAGCGGCGCGGCGATGAGGGGAATCAGCGCGCCGAGGCTGAGGGAGCGGCGGAACGGGGACATGGGTCTCCTCTGTGGCCAGTCCGTGGGTACCGGGAGCGAGCGCGGGGCACCACCGGCCTCGTGAGCCGGGGCGTCCGGGCGGTTCGCGGTGGAGCAGGCAGCGCTACCTCCCAGGGAAGGTAGGCGGATCGGGGGGCGGCCCACAAGAGTTTGGCGGTAACATGTCAAAAATTCGCCGGTGAGCCATCTCACATTGTGGGCAGGGTTTCCTCCGCTGTCCATGGTGCGGGCTGCGGTTACGGCCCCGCCCGGCGTACTGGGCGCACGACCGGTCGGTCGGTGCGCCCCGCACGCCGGGCCGGGCCGGGGCGGTTCAGGGGCGGGTGAGGTGCAGGATGGCCAGGTCGTCCGCGTGCCGACCGGCGTTCAACGCCTGGGCGGTGGTGACCAGATGGTCCAGCAGCCGGTTGGCCTCCGGCTCCGGCGCGTCCGCGATCAGCTCCACCAGTCCGGTGGTGCCCAGGCGTTCGCTGCCGGGCCCGCTGTGGCCCTCGATCAGACCGTCCGTGTAGAGCAGCAGCGCCGACGCCGGGGGCAGCAGCAGGTCGCTGCTCTCCCAGGCGCGTTGGCCGGGCAGGATGCCCAGCGCCATGCCGTGCTCGGCGGCCACCTCGCGGGCGGTGCCGTCGGTCACCAGCAGCGGCTCGTGGTGCCCGGCGAGGTGCAGCGAGCCGCCGCCGCTGGCCGGGTCCAGGGTGAGCGTGGTGCAGGTGGCGAACATGTCGCCGCGCGGGCGCTCGGCGACCAGCACCTGCTCCAGCAGGTCCAGCAGCTCGATGTCGCGGTGACCGCCGAGGACCAGCGCCCGCCAGGTGATCCGCAGGCAGACGCCGAGCGCTGCCTCGTCCGGGCCGTGGCCGCTGACGTCGCCGATCACGGCGTGGACCAGTCCGTCCGGGGTCTGCACCACGTCCAGGAAGTCGCCGCCGAGCAGGGCGCGTTCCCGTCCGGGCAGGTAGCGGCTGGCGACGCCGACCTCCGGTGTGCGCAGCAGCGGGGTGGGCAGCAGGCCGCGTTCCAGCCGGGCGTTCTCGCGGGCCTGGATCAGGTTCTCGCGCAGCTCCGCGCCGGCCCGCTCGGCCTGCTTGCGGTGCACCGCGTAACGCACCACCCGGTTCAGCAGCTCCGCTTGCACCTGGCCCTTGACCAGGTAGTCCTGGGCGCCGCTGGCGACCGCGCGGATCCCCGCGTGCGGCTCGGCCAGGCCGGTGAGCACGATCACCGCGGCGTTCGGGCAGGCCTTCTGCACCGCGCCGACCGCCGGGATCCCGGAGGCGTCGGGCAGGTTGAGGTCGAGCAGCACGCAGTCCGGGGTGTCCTCGGCCAGATCGGCCAGGGCGTCGGCCAGGGTCTGCTTCCAGCGCAGGTCGTGCGCCAGACCGGTGTCCGTGAGCAGCTCCTCGACCAGCAGCGCGTCGCCGGGGTCGTCCTCGATCAGCAGGATGCGGTAGGTCTCGACGTCGGCCGCGGCCGCCTCCTGTGTGGTCGGTTCGGTCATGGTCCTGGTGGTCTCGGTGTCGCTCATGCCGGTGCCCCCGCCGGTGCGCCGGGCGCGGCGGAGCCCTCGGCGCCGGTCCCATGGCCGCTGTCGCTGTCGCCGTCGCCGTCGAGCGACGCGGACGCCGGGGTCGGGGCGGAGACGGGCAGGGTGAAGCTGATCCGGGTGCCGGGGGAGTGGTCCGGGTCCACCGCGATGGTGCCGCCGTGGAAGTCGACGATCTTCCTGCACATGGCCAGGCCGATGCCGTTGCCGGGGTAGGCGTCCCTGGTGTGCAGTCGCTGGAAGATCACAAACACTCTCTCGGCGTAGTCGGGGCTGATCCCGATCCCGTTGTCGCTCACCGCGAAGGCCCACTGCTCGCCGTCGCGCCGCGCGGACAGGTGCACCCGCGGCGGCCGGTCGGGGTCGCGGAACTTGATCGCGTTGGCGATCAGGTTCTGCAGCAGCATCCCCATCTGGGTGGCGTCGGCGGTCACCGTGGGCAGCGGGTCGTGGGTGATCACGGCACCGGTCTCCTCGGCGGTCAGGCTGAGCGAGTCCAGGGTCGTGGCCAGGGTCTGCTCCAGGTCCACCGAGGCGTACCTGCGGTGCACCCGGCCGACCCGGGAGAACGCGAGCAGGTCGCTGATCAGCGTCTGCATCCGGTTGGCGCCGTCCACCGCGAAGTCGATGTACTGGTTGGCGCGGTCGTCCAGCTCCCCCGCGTAGCGGCGCTGGAGCAGCTGGCAGAAGCTGGCGACCTTGCGCAGCGGCTCCTGCAGGTCGTGCGAGGCGACGTAGGCGAACTGCTCCAGCTCGGAGTTGGACCGGCGCAGTTCGGCGGCCTGCTCGTCGAGCCGCAGCCGGGCGCGGTCGGTGAAGTCCAGCTCCTCGGCCAGCCGTCGGCGCATCCCCTCGACGTCCTCGGCCAGCCGCCGCAGGTCGGCCGGGCCGCTGGGGGTGACCGCGTGCGAGAAGTCGCCGTCGCTGACCACCCGGACGTCGCTGGACAGCCGTTCCAGCGGTACGGTCACCCCGCGCCGCAGCCCGGCGAAGACCAGGGCGGCCAGGAACAGGATCACCGAGCCGATGGCCGCGAGCACCCCGTCACGCAGCGTGTGCGTCTGCTGGAGTGCGGCGTAGGCGTGGTCGCGCTCGGCCTGCAGGTGCGCCTGCTGGGTCTGGGCCGCCGCCCGGATCGCGTTGAACTGCTTCTGGTCGGTCTGGGCCTCCCGGTTGGCCAGCGCCTGGGCGGCGGCGCCGGGCGGGGCGGCGGCGATCGGCTGGGCCACGTCGGTCTGCCAGGTGCGGGCCTGGGCCAGCACCGCGTCGAGGTTGGCCTGCGCGGTCGGGTCGTTGCCGAGCAGCTGCCGCAGCCGGTCGACGGCCGCCCGCTGGTCGGCCAGGCCCTGGGTGTACGGCTGGAGGAAGGAGGTGTCGCCGGAGAGGCCGTAGCCGCGGACGCCGGTCTGCTGGTCGACCAGCGCGGTCTCCAGCCGGGACGACGCGAGCAGGGCCGGGGAGCTGCGGTTGACCAGGTCGCTGGTGGCGGTCCCGGCCCGGTCCAGGGCCCAGCCGCCGAGCCCCGAGAGCACGACCAGCGCGGTCAGGGCGACCAGCACCCCGGCGGTGAGCCAGCGCCGGGTGGTCCAGTCCGACCAGCCCGGTATGCGGTCCGCGCGGTTCGACCGGGCTGTCCTGGACTGCTGCACCACCTGCGTTCCTCTCCGATTGGCCGGGTCATGCCTTCCCACCACCCTACAGGGGTAAAGTGCACCAAATCGGACCCAATGCGGGTGATTGATGCCATAGCGTGGTATAGGCCGTGTGGTAGGAGAGGGGTGGGCCCGTCGGGTCCGGGCGGGCGGCTCAGTCGTCCAGCGAGATCACCGCCTCGTCGGTGTAGAGCCGGAAGGTCAGCGTCTCCTGGAGGTACAGCTCCACCACGGCGGTGTCGTGCGAGCGGTAGCCGATGGAGAGGTCCTGCCCCAGGTGCAGCTCGTAGTCCCCGCCCCGGGTGGACAGCAGCACCGCGCCGTCGAGCGCCGGGGCCCAGATGATCTCGCCGTCCAGCAGCCGGGAGAGGTGGGTCAGGATCGGGAAGCCCTGGTCCACGGTCTCGCTGACGGCCGTGTACGCGTCCGCGCTGAGCAGCAGCGTGTACGGGCCGCCGACCCCCGCCAGCCGCAGGGCGGTCAGCGCCCGGCTGACCGCCTCGGCGTAGTCGCGGGGGTCCTCCGGCAGCGGCAGCGGCGGATGCGACGCGCCCGGGCGGACGCCGCCGATCCCGGCCTCCGGGAAGCCGTCGAAGATCAGCCGGTCCTCGGCGAAGGCGGCCCGGCGGGCGGCGTCCTTCACCGGCTGCCAGTCCGCGTCCTTGGCGCCGCGCTCGACGCTGTCGACGGCGTCGCGCTCCACGGTGAACGGGATCCGCAGCTCGACCACCGGTTGCAGCTCGTGCAGCCGGGCGGTCACCCCGTGGCCGGGCGCGGAGATCTCCCGCAGCCCGCCGGTGCCGATGGCGGACAGCGTGGTCCCGTCCGGGCCCTGGACGTCCACCACCCGGCGCCCGGCGATGTGCCGTTTGAAGGTGCGGCGGGCCTCCTCCTCGATCTCGGCCCACGCGGCGGCGGAGATGGGGGCGAGGTCCCGGTGCAGGTTGTTCATCGCGGTGTGCTCCTTCGCAGGCTGCCGATGTTCAGTGACCCGGCGGTGTCCGGTGGTCCGGCGGCCGGCTCCGGCGCCGGGGCCGGTACCGGCTCCGGCGCCGCGCCCGGCGGTCCCGGCGGGTCGTCCAGGAAGTCGGCGGAGGGGGCGAAGAACAGGCCGCCGGTGACCACCGTGGAGAAGTCCAGGATCCGGTCGTAGGTGCCGGGCGGGTTGCCGACGAACATGTTCTCCAGCATCTGCTCGGTGACGTCCGGGGTCCGCGAGTACCCGATGAAGTAGGTGCCGAACTCGCCCCGGCCGATCGTGCCGAAGGGCATGTTCTCGCGCAGGATCTGCCGCTGGGTGCCGTCCGGGTCGTTCACGGTGTTCAGTGCGACATGCGAGTTCGCCGGTTTCACCGCGTCGTCCAGCTCGATGTTGTCGGACTTGGTGCGGCCGATCACCCGCTCCTGCTCGGCGACCGGCAGCGCGTTCCAGGCGGCCATGTCGTGCAGGTACTTCTGCACCAGCAGGTAGGCGCCGCCCGCGAAGCGCTCGTCCTCGGCGCCGACGACCACCGCCCGCTCGGCTGCGTGCCCGGTGGGGTTCTCGGTGCCGTCCACGAAGCCGAGCAGGTCGCGCAGGTCGAAGTAGCGGAACCCGTGGGTCTCGTCGACCACCCGGACGGCGTCCCCCAGCCGCCCGGTGACCTGCGCGGCGAGCTCGAAGCAGGCGTCCATCCGCGGTGCCCGGATGTGCAGTGCCAGGTCGCCCGGGGTGGAGACGGTCCGGTGCCGCTCCCCGGCGAAGTCGCGGAAGGGGTGCAGCTCGGCCGGGCGGGGGCCGTCGAACAGCCGGTCCCAGGCGTCCGAGCCGATTCCGGCCACGCAGGCCAGGCCGCCGTCGGGGAGTCGGAAGCCGACCGAGCGCCCCAGGCCGGACAGGTCGGCCAGCAGCTCGCGGACCGCGCCCTCCCCGCCCGGCGCGATGGTCAGCACCAGGATCACGGCGGCACTGGTGAGACCACTGACCACCGGCTGCGACTGCGGTGGTAGCTGACCCTGGGTCACCTGATCAGTCATCATGCCACCTGACATCATGGCGAGTTGCCGCACATGGCCGTGAAAAGGTGATCTGACGGTACGTCACCGATCAAGCTCCGTCCGGCTCGGCCGCGCCCGCACCGGTCAGTACGGCAGTGGGTGCGGCGGTCGGGGAGGTCCGGTGCGGCTCCATCACCACGTCGCGGGAGCGCGCCCAGCGCATCAGCCGCCAGGCCCCCAGTGACCCGATCTCGCCCCGGCGGGGCGGGGTGTGCACCGGCACCTGGGCCTGGCGGCGTACCCGCTCCTCCAGGCCGCGCAGCCGCGACCCCTCCCCGCAGAGCACCACGCCGCGCTCGCAGACGTCGTGCACCAGCGCCTCGGGTCCGTCGATCAGCACCGAGAGGATCAGCTCGGCGATGGTGTCGGCGACCTCCTCCAGCGCCGGGGCGAGGTCGCCGACCGCGAGCGTCAGCGTGCGCGGCAGGCCCCGGTCCAGCTCCCGGCCCTTGAGCGTGACCTTGGCGTTCTTTCCCGGCAGCGACGCCAGCTGGATCTTGGCCCGCTCGGCCTCGGCCGGGCTCACCGCGAAGTCGTGCTCCTCGTAGAGGTGTCGGACCAGCCGCCGGTCGATGGCCGCACCGCCCTGCGGTACCGACCGGGCCAGCACCACCGAGGCCGCCGACAGCAGCGCCGCGGTGGCGTTCTCGGTGCCGATGTCCACCACCAGCGCCCCGCCCGTGTCACGCACCTCGACGCCCGCCCCGGCGGCGGCGGCCAGCGAGGCCGGGATCAACTGCACCGCCCGCAGCCCCGCCTCCTGGCACACCGCCAGCAGCGCCTGCCGCTCGACCGGGGTGCTCTCGTCGGCCACGCAGACGGAGGCCCGCGCCGACTCCCAGACCCGGCACGGCGCGGCCTCCCACAGGGCCTCGCGCAGCAGCCGGACGGCCAGCGCCTGGTCGGTGATCACGCTGCGGCCGACCGGGCGCACCACCTCCATTCCGGCCGGGGTCCGCCCCTGGAGCGCCAGCGCCCGGGCCCCTCGCGCGCGGATCGTGCCCCGGGGGTCGAGTACGGCCACGTTGGGAGTGCAACGGACCTCCCGGGCGCGGCTGGAGTACACGCGCAGCGTGGTACTGCCCAGGTCGACGGCGTAGTGCTGGATGAAGCCCGCCACGGATCGGTCAGCCCCTTCCCGATGTGTCAGATGAGTCAGCTGTCTGTCTGCCCGCTATCTGTGCCTAGGCCGACGTTCGCACGGGACCAGGGGACGCGCGACTCCACCGGCGCGTGCGGGGCAGTCCCGGGCCGGGGCCGGGTGCGCGGCACGCGGCTGAGGGATCGTCATGTCGCAGTACTGGCAGAGTTTGCGGTCCTTTTGCGCAGAGCTTGCGCAAATTGATCGATGTATTGCGGCCGTCTGTTCACCTGGATACGATCCGCCGCAACGGCAGCCACCCGCCGCCGCTTCGGAGTCGACGCCGCGCACCCCTGGCGTCCCGGCCATGTCAGGTTCCTGACAGACATCTCGCTGTCAGGTCCCGCCGTCAGGCAGTGGCGCCCCGGCTCCTACCCACACCCACCCAGGAAGGTCGTACGCATGACGTACTACCGCTCCACCGCGCAGCCACAGGGAACACCGGAACGGAGACGAGCGAATCGCGGAACGCAGGTTCTGGCGAGCGTCGCGGCCGTCGCCACGGCCGCGCTCGGCCTGCTGCTCGCCGTCCCCGCACACCAGGCCGTGGCCGCCGCCGCCCCGGCCGGTCTCGGCCCGTTCGCGGCCGGAGCCGCCAACGGAACCGGCGCCTCGGTCCCTGGCCTGACCGGCGAATACGAGGCAGAGGGGCCGCAGGCCACGACCAACGGCACGGTGATCGGTCCCGACTACACCCAGGGCGACCTGGCCACCGAGGCCTCCGGACGGCAGGCGGTGCAGCTGACCGCCCAGGGCCAGTACGTGCAGTTCACCCTGACCGCCCCGGCCAACGCCTTCGACCTGCACTACGCGGTCCCGCAGGGGCAGTCCGGGACGCTGTCGGTCTACGTCAACGGCACCAAGCTCAGCAACGAGCTGTCGCTGACCTCGGCCTACAGCTACATCTCCACCGGCAACATCACCGGCAGCAAGACCCACAAGTTCTACGACGACGTCCGGGAGCTGCTGCCCTCCACCATCGCCGCCGGGTCGACGGTGAAGTTCGAGGTCGACTCGGGCGACACCGCCCTGCCCTACACCCTGGACGTCGCCGACTTCTACAACATCGGCGCCCCCACCGCGGAGCCCGCCGGAGCCATCTCGGTGGTCGGCGACGGCGCGGACCCGACCGGCACCGGTGACTCCACCAACGCCTTCCGCACCGCCATCGCGGCGGCCGCCGCCGCCAACGTGCCGGTGTGGATCCCGCAGGGGACCTACCTGATCACCTCGGCCCTGCAGGTGAACAAGGCCACCATCGTGGGCGCCGGCGACTGGTACTCGCAACTGAAGACCAACGAGTTCATCGACAACACCTCGACCGTCTCCGGACCGGTCAACCTGAGCGGCTTCGCCATCCTCGGCTCCACGGTCGGCCGCCACGACGACAGCACCGCCAACGCGATCAACGGATCGCTGGGCACCGGCTCGATCGTCGACGGCCTGTGGATCCAGGACACCAACGTCGGCTTCTGGCTCCAGTACGGCAACACCGACATCACCGTGGAGAACTCCGTCGTCGAGTCCACCGACGCGGACGGCCTGAACTTCAACGGCAACGCGACCGGCAACACCGTCACCAACAACTTCCTGCGGAACGACGGCGACGACGGCCTGGCGCTGTGGTCCTATCCGGCCGCGGACAGCAGCAACACGTTGAGTGACAACACCATCGTCCAGCCGACGCTGGCCAACGGCATCGCGGACTACGGCGGCGCCAACAACACCATCACCGGCAACGTGATCGCCGACACCAACGCCCTCGGCAGTGGTCTGGACATCTCCAACGAGCAGTTCCTGACCCCGTTCACGCCGCTGTCGGGCACCGTCACGGTGTCGGACAACACGCTGATCCGGACCGGCGCGCTGAACCCCAACTGGGGCCACCCGATGGGCGCGATGCAGTTCGACGCCTATGACTCGGCGTTCACCAACGTCACCGTCAACGTCAGCGGCAACGCCGTCGACGACAGCCCGTACAGCGCCTTCGAGCTGGTCGGCGGCGGCGGCGAGGGCTACGCCGTCAGCGGCGTCAACTTCACCAACAACTCGGTGAACTGGACCGGTACCACGGTGTTCCAGGCGGAGACGTCCGGTTCCGCCTCGGTCAGCGGACTGACCGCCACCAACGTCGGCGTGGCCGGTGCCTACAACTACGGCTACCCGAACGACGTCGCGGGCACCTTCACCTTCAACCTGGGCAGCGGCAACACCGGTTGGAGCACCACGCCGGTGCTCAGCGCCTTCCCGACGCCGGTCGGCCTGCCGCCGACGGGCTCCGGCAACGGCGGCGGCGGCTCCACGCCGACCCCGACCCCGACCCCGACGCCGACCCCCACGCCCACCCCGACCCCGACGCCCACCCCGACTCCCACACCCACCCCGACCTCCAGCGCCCCGGCCAACGCCGACCTGGCGCTGAACCAGCCGGTGACCGCGACCGGCTACACCCAGGGCTACGCCCCGGCCAACGCGGTCGACGGCAACACCAGCAGCTACTGGGAGAGCACCAACAACGCCTTCCCGCAGAGCCTCACCGTCGACCTGGGCGCGTCCAAGGCCGTCGGCAGCCTGGTACTGGACCTGCCGCCGTCCTCCGCCTGGGCCACCCGCACCGAGACGCTGTCGGTGCAGGGCAGCACGGACGACTCCAGCTTCAGCACGCTGGTGCCGTCGGCCGGGTACACCTTCAACCCGTCCACCGGCAACACGGTGACCATTCCGCTCCCGGCCGGGACCACCACCCGGTACCTGCAGCTGACCTTCACCGCGAACACCGGCTGGCCCGCCGGGCAGCTCTCCGAGCTGGAGGCGTTCGCCCCCACGGCCTCCAGCTCGCCCACGCCCACGCCGACCCCCACCCCGACCCCCACCGCGCCGAGCAACCCGAACCTGGCGCTGAACCAGCCGGTCACCGCGACCGGCTACACCCAGGGCTACGTCCCGGCCAACGCCGTGGACGGCAACACCAGCAGCTACTGGGAGAGCGCCGACAGTGCCTTCCCGCAGAGCCTCACCGTCGACCTGGGCGCGTCCAAGGCCGTCGGACGACTGGTGCTCGACCTGCCGCCGTCCTCCGCCTGGAGCACCCGCACCGAGACGCTGTCGGTGCAGGGCAGCACGGACGACTCCAGCTTCAGCACGCTGGTGCCGTCGGCCGGGTACACCTTCAACCCGTCCACCGGCAACACGGTGACGATCACCCTGCCGGCCGGGACCACCACCCGGTACCTGCAGCTGACCTTCACCGCGAACACCGGCTGGCCCGCCGGGCAGCTCTCCGAGCTGGAGGCCTTCGCCTCCTGACCCGGGCCCAATGACGCCGGTCCCCGCCCACCCGGGCGGGGACCGGTTCGGCATTCGGGTGTGGGGCACGGCACACCGGTGTCTGGCACGCCCCCGACCGGGAATACGCACCCCGTGCCCAGCATGCCCGGAACCAAAGACCTGGTCAGCGAGCTACGACGACGACGCAAGGACCCCGTCGTCGTGCAGTCCCTGCGCGCCACCGCCGCGGCGACCATCGCCTACATCGTCGCCGAGCGGCTGAGCAGCGAGTCAGCGCCGCTCACCGCGCCGCTGACGGCGCTGCTGGTGGTCCAGGTCACGCTGTACTCGACGATGGTCACCAGCCTGCGCCGGGTGGTCGCGGTGGTCGTCGGGGTGCTCATCGCCAGCGGCTTCAGCGAGGTCATGGGCCTCAGCTGGTGGAGCCTGGGCCTGATCATCCTGGCCGCGCTGACGGTCGGCCGCTACGTCCGGGTCGACGAGTTCGTCAACGAGGTCGCGATCAGCGCGATGCTGGTGCTCGGCGTCTCCCGGCTCGCCAGCCAGGCCTGGGACCGGGTGCTGGAGACCCTGATCGGCGCGGGCGTCGGACTGCTGTTCAACCTGCTGTTCGCGCCACCGGTGTGGGTGGAGACCGCCGGGGAGTCGATCGAGGACCTGGCCCGCCGGGTGCGCCAACTGCTGGGGCACATCGCCGAGGAACTGGACGCCCCGGCCCCGGTCGCGCGCGCCGAGGCCCGGCTGCACGAGGCCCGCGACCTGGACCAGGACATCGCCCGGGTGGACGCCTCGCTGCGCCAGGCGGAGGACAGCCTGCGGCTGAACCCGAGGATCAGCGAGCGGCTGCTGTCCAGACTGGTGCTGCGCACCGGCCTGGACACGCTGGAGATCTGCGTGGTGGTGGTCCGGGTGATGGCCCGTTCGCTGACCGACCTGGCCAAACGGCGGGACGAGGGCGAGGTGCTGTTCCCGCACGAGGTGGCGGTGGCGCTGGAGGACCTGTTCGGCCATCTGGGCGCGGCCATCGTCAGCTTCGCGGTACTGGTGACCACCCAGGTCAGCACGAACGCCGAACAGGCCGAGGAGCGGATGAACGCGGAGCTCGACGCGGCCTGGGCCAGCCGCGAGCGGGTCGCCCAGATGCTGCTGCAACGGGTCCAGCTGCACCCGCACGCCTGGCAGTTGCAGGGCGCGCTGCTGGCCGAGGTCGACCGGATCCTGGACGAGCTGTCGCTGGAGCACCGCTCCCGGCGGCTGATGGAGGAGCTGGACCGGGCCTCCGCCCGGCAGCGCGAGCGTTTCGCCTGGCTCGGCCGCTACCCCTGGTCCCGCCGCCTGGCCCGGCGCGCCGCCCGTCGGCTGCCCCGCCCCCGGCGCAGGCTGTGAGTCGCGCGACAGTTCGGATGAACGTGACGCCGGTACCGGGTATCCGCACCCGTTTCCGGGGAATGCGCGCACCATGACGACGCGGACCGGAACGACGCGGACCACGACAGCGCGGACCATCACGCCGCTGGGCCTTCCCGAGGGCATCACGGCCTGCCTGTTCGACCTCGACGGCGTGCTCACCCGCACCGCCGTGGTGCACGCCGCCGCCTGGAAGGAGATGTTCGACGACTTCCTGCGGCGGCGCGACGGCGCGGACTTCCGCCCGTTCGACCCGGTGGCGGACTACGACGCCTACGTGGACGGCAGGCCGCGGGCCGAGGGCGTCCGCAGCTTCCTCGGCGCCAGGGGGATCGACCTGCCGGAGGGCACCCCGGACGACCCGCCGGAGCGGGACACCGTCAACGGTCTCGGCAACCGGAAGAACCTGCTGGTCCTGGCGAAGATCAAGAGCGAGGGGGTGGCCGCCTACCCCGGCTCGGTCCGCTACCTGGAGGCGGTCCGCGCGGCCGGGCTGCGCACCGCCGTGGTCTCCTCCAGCGCCAACTGCCATGACGTGCTGGTCTCGGCGGGCATCGAGAAGCTGCTGGAGGTCCGGGTGGACGCCCTGGTCGCCACCCGCCTCGGCCTGGCCGGGAAGCCCAGCCCGGACACCTTCCTCCAGGCCGCCCGGGAGCTGGAGGCCGACCCGGAGCAGGCGGCGGTGTTCGAGGACGCCCTGGTCGGCATGGACGCCGGACGCGCCGGGGCCTTCGGCTGGGTGGTCGGCGTGGACCGCGTCGGCCAGGCCGCCGAGCTGCGCACACACGGCGCCGACCGGGTGGTCACCGACCTGGCCGAGCTGCTGGACCACCCGCAGCCCGGACCGGACGAGCGGAGCGGCCGATGATCAGCCAGACCACCTTCACCGTCGAGCCCTGGGCGCTGCGCGAGACCGCGCTGCGACTGGCGGTGCTGCCGCAGAGCGAGTCGCTGTTCGCGCTGTCCAACGGCCACATCGGCTGGCGCGGCAACCTGGACGAGGGGGAGCCGAGCGGCCTGCCCGGCTCCTACCTCAACGGCGTCTACGAACTGCACCCGCTGCCCTACGCCGAGGCCGGATACGGCTACCCCGAGTCCGGGCAGACCCTGGTCAACGTCACCAACGGCAAGATCATCCGGCTGCTGGTCGACGACGAGCCGTTCGACCTGCGCTACGGCCGCCTGCACGCGCACGAGCGGGTGCTCGACCTGCGGGCCGGAGTCCTGCGCCGCAGCTGCGAGTGGACCTCCCCGGCGGGCCGGACGGTCCGGGTCCGCTCCACCCGGCTGGTCTCCTTCACCGAGCGGTCCATCGCCGGTGTCTGCTACGAGGTCGAGGCGGTGGACGCCGAGGTCCGGGTGGTGGTCCAGTCCGAGCTGGTGGCCGACGAGCACGTGGCGTACCAGTCGGACGACCCCCGGGTCGCGGCGGCCCTGGACAACTCGCTGACCCCGGAGGAGTCGCTGGCCACCGGCCTGCGACTGGCCCTGGCGCACACCACGGTCCGCAGCGGGCTGCGGATCGCCGCCGCCGCCGACCACGTGCTCGACGGCCCGAAGGGCACCACCCACAGCGCCGAGACCGGACCGGACGTCGCCCGGCTCACCGTCACGTCGGTGCTGCGCCCGGGCGAACGGCTGCGGCTGGAGAAGTTCGTCGCCTACGGCTGGTCGGCCGAACGCTCGCTGTCGGCCGTCCGGGACCAGGTCGCGGCGGCCCTCGCGGGCGCCCGCAGCACCGGTTGGCAGGGCCTGATCGACCAGCAGCGGGCCTACCTGGACGACTTCTGGGACCGTGCCGACGTGGAGGTCGACGGCGACGCGGAGATCCAGCAGGCGGTCCGGTTCGCGCTGTTCCACGTGCTCCAGGCGGGTGCCCGGGCCGAGGAGCGGGCGCTCGGCGCCAAGGGCCTGACCGGCTCCGGCTACGACGGCCACACCTTCTGGGACACCGAGACCTTCGTGCTGCCGGTGCTCACCTTCACCATGCCGGAGGCCGTGGTCCAGGCGCTGCGCTGGCGCCAGGCGATGCTCCCGGCGGCCCGGGCCCGGGCCCAGCAGCTGGGGCTGCGCGGGGCGACCTTCCCCTGGCGCACCATCAACGGCGAGGAGGCGTCCGGCTACTGGCCGGCCGGGACGGCCGCCTTCCACGTCAACGCCGACATCGCCAACGCGGTGGTGCGCTGCGTCACGGCTACCGGCGACACCGCCTTCGAGCGCGAGACCGCGGTGGAACTGCTGGTGGAGACGGCCCGGCTGTGGCGCTCGCTCGGCCACCACGACCACGCCGGGGCCTTCCACATCGACGGGGTCACCGGACCCGACGAGTACAGCGCCATCGCCGACGACAACGTCTACACCAACCTGATGGCCCAGGCGAACCTGCGGGCCGCCGCCGACGCCGCCGAACGCCACCCGGAGCAGGCGGCGGCGCTGGGCGTGGACGAGGAGGAGACCGCCGACTGGCGCGACGCCGCCGAGGCCGTGTCGCTGCCCTACAACCACGACCTCGGCGTGCACGAGCAGGCCGCCGGGTTCACCGGCCACCGGGTCTGGGACTTCGAGCACACCGACCCCGACCAGTACCCGCTGCTGCTGCACTTCCCCTACTTCGACCTGTACCGCAAACAGGTGGTCAAGCAGGCCGACCTGGTGCTCGCCATGTACCTGTGCGGGCACGCCTTCGACGCCGAGCAGAAGGCCCGCAACTTCGCCTACTACGAGGCGCTGACGGTCCGTGACTCCTCGCTGTCGGCCCAGTGCCAGGCCGTGATCGCGGCCGAGGTCGGCCATCTGGACCTGGCCTACGACTACCTCGGCGAGGCCGCGCTGATGGACCTCGACAACCTGGAGCACAACACCCGCGACGGCCTGCACCTGGCCGCGCTGGCCGGGACCTGGATCGGCCTGGTGATCGGCTTCGGCGGGCTGCGGCTGCACGACGCCAGGCTGTCGTTCACGCCGAGGCTGCCGCAGCGGCTGACCCGGATCGCCTTCCGGATCCAGTTCCAGGGGCGGCGGTTGCGGGTGGAGATCACCCCGGCGGGCGCGGTCTACACGCTCGCCGAGGGCGCGCCGCTGCAACTGCGGCACTGCGGCGAGGAGCTCACCCTGAGCCAGGGCGAGCCGCAGACCGGCGAACTGCCGAAGCCGACCGCGCTCGTCGAGCCCACCCAGCCGCGCGGCCGCCGCCCGGTAGCGCGCCGCCCGGGCCAGGGGTAGGGGGGCGGCCGGGGGCGCTACGCCTGGTCCCCGGCCGCCTCGTCCAGCTCGAACCAGATGCACTTGCCCTGGCCGCGCGGCTGCATCCCCCAGCGGTCCGCCAGCAGCTCCAGCAGGATCAGCCCGCGCCCGGAGGAGGCCATCTCGCCGGGGGTGCGCCGGTGCGGCTGCTCGTCGCTCTGGTCCGCGACCTCGACCCGCAGCCGCCGCTCGCCGGGCGTCCCGTGCAGCGCGGCCACCAGCGTCGCCTCCTGGTCGGTGTGCACCAGCACGTTCGCCAGCAGCTCCGAGGCCAGCAGCAGCGCCGCGTCCACGTGGTCCTCGACCGCCCAGTCGTGCAGGATCGCCCGCAGCTCCGCGCGGACCCCGGCGATCCGCTCCGGCTGGTCCTGGCCGACGGTCAGCACCAGCTGCCGGACCGGGGGCTCGGACTCCGGGCCGACCTGGTCGCGGCGCAGCAGCAGCAGCGCGATGTCGTCCTCGCGGCGGTCGGTGAGGTGGCCCGGGCCCTGGTGCGAGGCCGGGCCGTGCACCGCCCGGATCAGCGCGTCCGCCATCGCCTCCAGGTCGTCGGCCGGTCCCGGCGACATGGTGTCCCGGACCCGCGCCCAGCCGCTGTACATGTCGTGGCCACCGGTCTCGATCAGCCCGTCGGTGCACAGCAGCAGCACCTCGCCGACCCGCAGCTCCATGGTGGTCACCGGGTAGTCCTCGCCCTGCGGCAGCAGCCCCAGCGGCAGCCCGCCGTCCACGTGCCGGATCAGGCAGGTGCCGTCCGGCAGCCGCAGCACCGGGTGCGGGTGCCCGGCCCGGGCCACCGCCAGCGTCCCGGTGGCCGGGTCGGCCTCGATGTAGACGCAGGTGGCGAACCGGTCCGCGTCCAGGCCGGAGAGGAAGCGGGAGGTCCGGGCCAGCACCGCGTCCGGGTGGTGGCCCTCGGCCGCGTAGGCGTGCACCGCCGTGCGCAGCTGCGCCATCAGGCTGGCGGCGTGCACGTCGTGGCCCTCGACGTCGCCGATCACCACCGCGAACCGGCCCTCCGGCAGGTCGATCACGTCGTACCAGTCGCCGCCGACCATCAGCCCGCCGCCGGTGGGCACGTAGCGGCTGGCCACGGTCATGCCGCTGACCGCGGGCGACCCGGCGCCCATGCTGCGCCGCAGTCCCAGCGAGAGCGCCCGCTCGGACTCGTTGGTGTGCGCCCGTTCCAGCGCCTGCGCCAGCATCCGGGCGACGGTGGACAGCACCGCGCGCTCGTCCGAGGTGAACCGCACCGGCTCGCGGAAGGCCGCCAGCCAGGTCCCGGTGGTGCGTCCGGCGGAGACCAGCGGCAGGAAGGCCCAGGAGTTGCGGTCGAAGCCCTCGGCCAGCGGCCAGGTGGTGGGGTAGCGCCGCCGGTAGGCCTCGGGCGAGGACAGGTAGACCGGGCGCCCGGTGCGGGCCACCTCGGCGCCCGGGTAGTCGGCGTCCAGCGACATCCGGAACGGCGCCTCGTCGCGTGGCTCGTGGCCGTGCCGGCCGACCATGGTCAGCATCGCGCCCTCGATCCCGAAGACCGCCAGGGCGTCGGGGGAGAAGCCGGGCATGGACAGGGTGGAGACCACCCGCAGCACCTCGCTGGTGGTCCCGGCCTCGGCCAGCGCCATTCCGGCGTCCAGCAGGAAGGCCTCGCGGGAGCGCCGCATGTCGGCGGTGGGCACCGGCAGCAGCGGTGGGGACGACGCCAGCGGGGACCGGGCGGGGGAGCGGCGCGGCGGGGCGGGCGGCTGCGGGGAGCGGTTCAGGCCGTCGATCTGCCGCAGCTCGGCGGCCCGCGAGCGCGGGTCCCGGTCGGGGCCGTGGCCGGGCCGCGGTTCCGGGGCCGGTGGCGGCTCGGGGGCGTCGGCCCAGTCCTCCGGCCACTGGCCGGGCGCCGCCGTGCCCTGCACCGGGTAGCGCCCGGTCGGCTCGCCGGGGACCAGTTGCAGCAGCAGCACCCGGCGTACCTGCCCGGTCTCGCTCAGCACCCGCACCCGGACGTCGAAGCTGCGGTGCTCGCTGATGGCGAGCCGCGCGGTGGACCGCAGCCGGACGAAGTCCTCGCCGTGCAGCAGCGCCCGGACGTCCCGGCCGAGCAGTCGCGGCCGCGACTCGTCCGCGCCGAGCAGCCGCGCGCTGGTCCGGTCCAGCTCCAGCTCGGCGTGCGGCGCGTTCCAGCGCCAGACGCCGATCCCGGCGGGTCCGAGCACCTGCTCCGCACGCAGCGGCGCGCCGGTGTCGTCGCTGTCGGGTTGCTCGCCCATCCAGCCGCCCCTTCCGCGCTCCGGTGCGCGGTCCGGGTCGGCGGCCGACGGGAGCGCACACGTGAGGGATATGGGCCCACCGTATTACCCGTACCGTGCATATCGCCTCCGGGCGGGCCCCAGCGTGCCGCGTGCCGCCACGGTGACCGGCGCGGCGGCGGGCCCCGTCGGCCGCCCGACGTGATCCGAAAGACCGGCCCTAGTGGCCCAGGGTCGAGCCGGGGCGGACGATCATGATCACCGTCACCGCGACCCAGAGCAGGTTGAAGATGCCCGCGTACATCGCCAGCTGCTTGCTGTCCTTGACGGCGGTCTCGGTGGCGGTCGCGCCGTCCGCGGTCAGCAGCGCGGTCTGCTTGGGCAGCACCAGCGCGCCGAGGACCGCCGCCGCGACCACGGTGAGGATGATCGAGACCACCACCCAGGTCTGCCCGGTGACCTTCATCACCCCGGCGGCGGCGAAGCCGAACATCGGCACCGCTATCGCCACCAGCGCGTACACCTTGCAGATCCGGTTGAGCACGCCCAGCGTCGCCCGGGAGTCGCCGTCGCCCGCACCGGTCAGGGCGCGCCGGGCGACCGGCGGGAACATGCTGGCCGCCACGGCGACCGGACCGATCGCGACAATGGCCGCGACAATATGAAGGATCAAGAAGAGCTTCGTCACGGGGGCGAGTCTAGGCACGCTCCGTCGGCGGCCCGGCCAGGGGGTGCCCCCGCTACCGGACGGCCTCCGGGGTACGGGCGGCCAGGGTGCGGCGCAGCGTGCGCAGGTCGTTGCTGATGATCGCGTCCACCCCGGCGGCGGCCAGCGCGGCCATGGCCGGGGCGCGGTCGACGGTCCAGGTGGAGACCTTGAGCCCCTTGCGGTGCAGCCGGGCGATCCGGCCCGCGGTGAGCCAGCGGTGGTACTGGTTGAAGTAGTCCGGGCGGACCTGCCGGACCAGCTCCGGGCGCGGCGGCAGCGGGGACTCCCAGCTCATCGCGATCAGCGCGGCGGGTGCTTCGCGGCGGATCTCCGCCAGTGCCTGCCAGGCCCCGGTGAAGACCACCCGGTCCGGGCAGTCCAGGGCGCGGACCAGCGCCAGCGCGGCCCGGCCCTCGGCGGGCGCGGGCAGGTCCAGCATCAGCGGCACCCCGTGGTCCAGCGCCAGCTCCAGTGCCGCCCGCAGCCGCGGGATCCCGCCCCCGCTCAGCGCGGTGACCTCGGCGAAGGTCAGCGCGTCGATCCGGCGGTCGTGCCGCCACAGCCTGAGCAGGGTGGGGTCGTGCAGCAGCACCGGCACGCCGTCCCGGGTGAGCCGGACGTCCACCTCGACCCAGTCCGCCCCCTCCGTGATCGCCGAGGCCACGGAGGGGAGGGTGTTCTCGCGGTACCGCAGCGGATCGCCCCGGTGCGCGACGGCCAGGGTCACCCTAGGGCTTCCTGGCCACGGCGCAGGCGGTCGGCAGCGGGTCGGCCGGGACCGGCCCGTCCGCGGGGTCGGGCCGCCACTGCGAGCAGTAGACGACGCCCGGGTCGAGGATCTCGAAGCCGTCCAGCAGCCGGGTGACCTCCTCCGGGGAGCGCAGCTTCATCGGCGCGATGGTGCGCGAGTACTGGGCGGCGGCCGGTCCGACGCGCTTGGCCGCGGACGCCCGGTCGCAGGCGTGGGAGAGCACCAGGTAGCTGCCGGAGGGCATGGCGTCCCGGTAGGTGGCGACCAGCGCGGCGGCCTCCTCGTCGTCCGGCACGAAGTGCAGCACCGCGCTCATCAGCACCGCCATCGGCTCGCCGAGGCCGAGCAGCAGCAGCCGGTTGACCTCCGGGTCGTCCAGCACCGTGGCCGGTTCGCGCAGGTCGGCGAGGATGGCCATGGCGCGGTCGTTGCCGTTCAGGATCTCCCGGCTGTGGGCGACCGCCACCTGGTCGTTGTCGACGTAGACCACCCGCGAGGTCGGGTCGAAGGCCTGGGCGATCTCGTGCACGTTGCCGACCGTGGGGATGCCGGAACCGAGGTCGAGGAAGTTGCGGATCCCGCCCTCGACCAGGTGGCGCACGGCGCGCCGGAGGAAGGCGCGGTTGACCCGCATGATCTCGGGCAGCTCGGGCGCCATCTCGACCACCTGCCGGGCGGCTTCCCGGTCGACCGGGAAGTTGTGGTTGCCGCCGAGGTAGAAGTCGTAGATCCGGGCGATGCTGGGCCGCTCGGAGTCGACGTCCTCCGGTATCCACGTCTGCTCGGTCATGGTGTCCTTCCTGGGGTGCGCTGGGCGGGGGCGGTGCCCCGGGTGCTGGTGCTGCCGGTGCTGCCGGTCCCGGGGGCGGCCGTGCCGTCGGCGGGTCCGGCCGGTCCGCCGCTGGGTTCGAGCTCGAACCAGACGATCTTCCCGGTGTCGGTGCGGTTGGTGCCCCAGCGGTGCGACAGCGCGCTGATGATCGACAGTCCGCGCCCCTTCTCGCTGAGCTCCTGCGTGGTCCTGGGCAGCGGCAGGGTGTGGCAGTCGTCGTGGACTTCGCAGGTGAGCGTGTCGGTGTAGAGCAGCCGCAGCCCTATCGGCCGCGAGGCGAACCGGATGCTGTTCCCGACCAGTTCGCTGACCAGCAGCTCCGCCAGTGGCGCGAGGTGTCCGAGCTGCCAGCGGTCGAGCATGCCGCGGACCAGCCGCCGGGCCTGCCCGGGCGCCCGGGGCACCGGCTCCAGCGCCCAGTGGGCGACGTTGCCGTGCGGGATGCCGTCGAACCTGGCCATCAGCAGCGCCGCGTCGTCCGAGCGCGGGGCGGTGTCCAGGGCCGTGAGCACGCTGCCGCAGGCCTGTTCCAGCGGGACCCGGGCGATCGGCAGGGCGGCCCGCAGGATCTCCAGGCCGTCGCTGAAGTCCCGCTTGGACGTCTCCACCAGGCCGTCGGTGAACAGCACCAGCGTGTCGCCGTCCTCGATGTCGAACTCGACCGCGTCGAAGGCGTGCCCGCCGACGCCGATCGGCACGCCGGTGGGTATCTCCAGCTGCCGCGCGGGCTCGCCGGGGCGGGCCAGTACCGGCGGCAGGTGCCCGGCGTTGGCCAACGTGCAGCGCCGGGTGACCGGGTCGTAGACGGCGTACAGGCAGGTCGCCAGGTGGGTGTCGGAGAGTCGCCGCGCGGTGTCGTCCAGATGCCGCAGCAGCTCCTGCGGCGGCAGCCCGAGCACGGCGAGGGTCTGCACCGCCGTGCGCAGCTGGCCCATCATCGTCGCCGAGGCCACCCCGTGGCCCATCACGTCGCCGACGACCAGGCCTATTCGCTTGCCCGGCAGCACGATCGCGTCGAACCAGTCGCCGCCGACCTGGATCACGTCGTTGCTGGGCAGGTAGCGGTAGGCGAGCTCGACCCCGGGCAGCTTCGACGGCAGCCGCGGCAGCAGGCTGCGCTGTAGCGCGGCGGCCAGCTCCAGCACCGACTCGGCCTGCCGGGCGTCGTCCGGCTCGTCGGCGCGGGAATGACTGGCCGGCGGGTCGGTGGGGACCCCGGGCGCGGTGCGGCTGCGCGGGTGTCCGTTCGGATCCGTGTGCGGGAACAGCTCTAGCATTGCCGGAACTCCTCCCAGCAGAGTCCTGAACAGCGGGCCGGTCCAAGGTCCGTATAGAACACTCTACTGATGTCGGCAGGGATCACGGGAAGTCGGGGGATGAAAGTGTTCTGTACATGACTCTGCGTTGACCGGAAGTAACGCTTCCGCTGGGTCGCGGAAGCCTGGCGGACGGTGACCGGGTGGTTCGGGGGCGGATGAGTGCGACGGCGTCCGGCTGGGTAGCGGGTGAACATGACAAATCAGCTCGGGGGTCCGCACGGGGGACCGGCGGACGAGTCGCAGGAGGGCGGATTCCGCCGTCACCTCGGTTTCTGGCAGCTGACCGGGATCGCCTTCGGCGGGGTGATCGGCTCGGGCTGGCTGCTGAGCCCGATGCACGCCGCGGCCGCGGCCGGTCCGGCCTCGCTGCTCACCTGGGTCGTCGGCGGCTCGGCCCTGGTCCTGATCGCGCTGGTGATGGTGGAGTTGGGCGCGACCATGCCGGTCGCGGGCGGGCTGGTGCGCTGGCCGCTGCACTCCTCCGGACGGCTGGTGGCCACCCTGGTCGGCACCGGCATCTGGATCGCCTACGCGACCAACCCGCCCAGCGAGTCCGCGGCGATGCTCCAGTACATGAGCAAGTACGTTCCCGGCCTGTTCAGCGGCGGTCGGCTGACCGCCACCGGGGTGCTGCTCGGCCTGGCGTTCATGGCCGTGTTCGTCGCCCTCAACTGGTTCGGGGTCAGACTGTTCGCCCACGTCAACCTGGCGGTCACCATCGCCAAGTTCGCGGTGCCGACGCTCACCGTGGTGCTGCTGCTGGCCACCGGCTTCCACGGGCACAACCTCAGCGGCACCGGGCACGGCGGGGTGGCCCCGTACGGCTGGTCCGCGCCGCTGTCCGCGATCGCCACCGCCGGGGTGATCTACGCGTACACCGGCTTCCAGGGCCCGATCGACCTCGCCGCCGAGGCCCGCAACCCGCGCCGGGACATCCCGCGGGCGGTGCTCACCGCGCTGCTGCTGTCGATGGCGGTCTACCTGGCCCTGCAGCTCGCCTTCCTGGGCGCCGTTCCGGGCAAGGACCTGGTCAACGGCTGGCACGGGATCGACTTCAACTCGCCGTTCGCGCAACTCGCCACCTCGCTCAACCTGACCTGGCTGAGCTGGGTGCTCTACGCCGACGCCATCGCCTCACCGGCCGGATCGGCCATGGTGTTCACCGCCGAGACCAGCCGCGAGGTCTACGGCCTGGGCCGGAACCGGCTGCTGCCAGGGGTGTTCGCCACCGTCCACCCGGGCACCGGGGTGCCGCGCCGGGCGCTGCTGCTCAACTACCTGGTCGGCGTGGCCTTCCTGCTGCCGTTCGGCAACTGGCAGTCGATCGTCGCCGCCACCAGCGTGCTCGGCCTGTTCGCCTACTCGGTGAGCCTGGTCGCCGAGGCCGCCATCCGCCGGAAGGACCCCGGACGGATGGCGAACTGGGTGCGCGGCACCCGGGCGATCGCGCCGGTCGGCTTCGTCATCGCCACCCTGATCTTCTACTGGGCGGGCTGGCACAACCTGCGGATCGCCCTGCCGCTGCTGCTGCTCTCGGTGCTGCTCTACGCCTACCAGCAGCTCCGCTACGACCGGGACCGCCGGGACCTGGTCAACGGGGCCTGGCTGGTGGCCTACCTGCTGGCGCTGCTGGTGCTCTCGGCGCTGGGCAGCTTCGGCGGACACCGGGTGCTGACCGCGCCGTGGGACTCGGTGGTGGTCGCGCTGGTCGGCGTCGGCGGCTACCTGCTCGGCCTGCGCGGCGCGGCCCGCCACCTGGCCGTCCATCCGCTGCCGGACCCGACCGGAGCGGACCCGGTCGAACCCGGGCCCGTCGCGCCCGGGCTGCCGGAGGGCGGCCCGGCACCCGAGACCGCCTGACCCCGCCGTGCCCGCCGCTGTCCGCACAGCGACGGGCACGGCGCCTCCGGGCTCCGGGCTCGGGCTCCGGGCATCCGGCTCCGGCCTCGGGCTCCGGGCGTCGGGCCTCCGGGCCTCGGGCTCAGCTGGGCCAGTTCTCCGGGATCCGCACGCCCAGGAACTCGACCTCGCGGCGCAGCCGGAAGCCCAGCGTCTGGTACAACCGGATGGCGTTGGTGTTGCTCGCCGCCGCGTGCAGGAACGGGGTCTCCCCGCGCTCCCGGATGCCCGCCGCCACGGCCCGCACCAGCCGCCCGGCCAGGCCCTGTCCGCGCTGGTCGGAGGCGGTGCAGACGGCGCTGATCTCGGTCCAGCCCGGCGGGTGCAGCCGCTCCCCGGCCATCGCCACCAGCCTGCCCTCGCGGCGGATGCCCAGGTAGTTGCCCATCTCGATGGTGCGCGGCAGGAACGGGCCCGGCTTGGCGTGGGCGACCAGCGCCAGCATCTCCGGCACGTCCTCGGGCCCGAGCCGGATCGCCTCGCCGTCCGGCGCGGCGTCCACCCCGTCGTCCACCAGCTGCACCCCGGGGATGCCGGTGACCAGCTCCCAGCCGTCCGGCGGCGAGGCGTGCACGCCCGCCAGCGGCAGCAGCGCGCCCGGGCCGAGCAGGGCGGCGGCGTCCCGCCAGGTGGACTCGTCGGGCCGGTCCGGCAGCGCGACGAAGGGCGAGACGTCCGCCGGATAGCGCAGTACCTCGCCGCGCCGCTCGGCGAGGTGCGCGTGCGGGCCGAGCAGTGCGGCGCGGGCCGGGTTGTCCAGTGGATGCGGGCCGGCGGGCGCGGCCTCGGTCACTGGACCGTCGTCCGGGGCGAACAGCTGTGACTGGGACATCAGGATCGTTCCCTTCCTGTTCCTTGAACTCGTGGGTACGCGTGGGTGCATGGTGCGGACTCGGTGGGGACTTGCGGGATGGCTCGCTGGTCGGCGCGGGTCCGCCGACGGGCCCGGACAGGCTCGGGCGGGCAGCGGCGGCGGGGCGGGTCCCCGCGGGACCGGTTACCTCGCGGACCGCGGTGGCGGCCGGGGCGGTCGGCCGGGCTGTCAGGCCCGACAGCGACAGCCGGGAGCGGTGTCGGGCGAGGCCGGGCGACACGCCGCGCACGACAGCGCCGGACAACCAACGGTTGTCCGGTCTGACGGCAGTTGCTGTGATCGCATCCTCGGCCCGTTCTGACTACCACTGCGGCGGAGGCAACAGTACAACCCGGATCCTGCCTGGTCGCATGCACTGTCCAGCACCTGAGAGGGGATTGCCTCGGCGCCGGGGAGCGGTTAACGTGAGCCCTGGTTACGAGCGTCAGCATCGAGCCCTGGCTAGCTGACCGGCAACCCTCGTCCGCGGTGGGGTGCTCCAGGTGACGACCCGACAGGGCGAGACCGTCCTGTAAGCGCGAGCGGCCCCGAGGGTCCCGGCAACTGCGAGGTGAGCGACATGCGGGCACGACACACCGGCGGCACGCCGCGCCCTGGCGGCTCCTTCCAGCTCAGCGTGGCGCGGCGGCACGTCGACCTGCTCCGCGTGAGCAGTGCCCTGTGTCCTAGGACAACCCCGGTCCGCTGACCGTACTCGCGCCCTTCCGGCGCTGAGCCACCGCACTCCCTCGCGCCACCCGTGGCGCTGATCCCGCGATCCACCGCTGTCGGCGCACCCGCCGACGCGCGGTGCGCGTCCCCTCTTCCCCCACGCGGCCGAACGGTGCCCGGATCCGGCATCGCGTGCCGTGCTGCGCCGTGCCGCCGCTTCCCCCCACGAGAGCGGGAGGCCACAGACATGACGGGTAGTCAGATGACAAGCATTGAAGCAACACCAGGCGTTCCCAAGGGAGTTGAACCCCCACCCGAAGCCGCCGGGGCAACCGGTCCGGCGTCGGACCGGCCCTCGGACGAGCAACTGCTGGCCGCCAGGCTGGTCCCGCTGCGCCGCCCCGGGCAGTGGGTCTCGGCACTGGTGCTGCTGGTGCTGTTCGCGATGCTGGTGCACACCCTGGTCACCAACAGCCGCTTCCAGTGGGGCGTGGTCGGTGACTACTTCTTCCAGGGGTCGATCCTGCACGGCCTTGAGCTGACGCTGTGGCTCACGGCGGCGGTGATGGCCAGCGGCTACCTGCTGGGCATCGGCGTGGCGGTGATGCGGCTGTCGGGCAACCCGGTGCTGCGCACCCTCAGCTTCGGCTTCGTCTGGCTGATCCGCTCCGTCCCACCGCTGGTGCAGCTGCTCTTCTGGTACGAAATCGCCTCGCTCTACCCGCAGTTGTCGCTGGGCATCCCGTTCGGCCGGGAGTTCGTCACGGTGCGCACCGCGCACCTGTTCAGCGGGGTGCTCGCCGCCTACGTGGGGCTGACCCTGGATGTCGCGGCCTTCTCCTCGGAGCTCGTCCGCGGCGGCATCCTCTCGGTGGCGTCCGGCCAGTCCGAGGCGGCGCAGGCGCTCGGGCTGAGCGGCGGGCGGACCTTCCGCCGGATCGTGCTGCCGCAGGCCATGCCCGCGATCATCCCGGCCTCCGGCAACCTGCTCATCGGGATGCTCAAGGCCACCTCGATCGTCAGCGTGATCGCGGTGCAGGACCTGCTCTACTCGTCCCAGCTCATCTACAACCAGAACTTCCTGATCATCCCGCTGCTGCTGGTGGCCACCCTCTGGTACATCGCGCTGACCACGCTGCTGTCGATCGGCCAGTACTTCATCGAGCGGTACTACGCCCGAGGCAGCAACCGGCATACTGATAAAGGGTTCTGGCGGACCGTCAGTGGCAACGTCCCGCTGTTCGGCCGCGGTGGCCGGGAACTGGCGGGCCTGTCATGAGCGGCACTGGAGAACCCCTGGTCAGGATCCGCGGACTGCGCAAGAGCTTCGGCTCGCACCTGGTGCTGGACGGCATCGACCTGGACGTGCGCCAGGGCGAGGTGACCGTGCTGCTCGGCCCCTCCGGCTCGGGCAAGTCCACCCTGCTGCGCAGCGTCAACCACCTGGAACGGCCGGACGCCGGCTTCGTCCAGATCGACGGCGACCTCATCGGCTACCGCTACCGCCGGGGCAAGCTGCACGAGTTGGGCGCGCGGGAGATCACCCGGCAGCGCGCCCGGGTCGGCATGGTCTTCCAGCAGTTCAACCTGTTCCCGCACCTGACCGTGCTGGAGAACCTGGTCGAGGCCCCGATCGCGGTGCGCGGCCTGAGCCGCAAGCAGGCCACCGCCCGCGCGCTGGAGCTGCTGGCCCGGGTCGGCCTGGCCGGACGCGAGGGCGCCTACCCCGGGCAGCTGTCCGGCGGACAGCAGCAGCGGGTCGCCATCGCCCGCGCCCTGGCGCTGGACCCGCAGCTGCTGCTCTTCGACGAGCCCACCAGCGCCCTCGACCCCGAACTCGTCGGCGAGGTACTGGTGGTGATGCGCGACCTCGCCCTCAGCGGGATGACGATGATCGTGGTCACCCACGAGATCGGCTTCGCCCGGGAGGTCGCCGACACCGTGGTCTTCCTCGACGGCGGCCGGATCATCGAGCGCGGCGCACCGGCCGAGGTGCTGGACGCACCCAGCCACGAGCGGGCCAAGGCCTTCCTCTCCGCCGTCCTCTGACCCCCCTGACTTTCCACACCCTCACACCGTTCACGCAACTCCCTTGAAAGGCCCCCCTCGTGACCAAGCACGGACACTCCGGCCGCAAGCTCGCCCGCGTCGCCGCCACCGCCACCGCTGCCGCCGCGGCCCTGTCCCTGCTCGCCGCGTGCGGATCCTCCGCCGGCACCGACACCGCCGGGGCGGGCGGCAGCGCCACGACCAGCGGTGCCGCGTCGGGCACCCCCGGGGCGAACTCGACGGCCATCCCGAGCGAGGACGTGGTCTCCGGCATCCAGGCCGACCCGACGCTGCAGGCGGAACTCCCCGCGGCCGTCCGCGGCAGCGGCAAGCTGATCCTCGGCACCACCCTGTCCCCCGGCACCTCCGGCCTGCCGCACGGCGGCCAGAACGCCGCCGGTCAGGACATCGGGCTCGACGTGGACCTGCGCAACGCGGTGGCCAAGGAGCTCGGCATCACCTGGGACGTCCAGTACGGGACCTTCCCCACCGTCATCCCCGGCGTGCAGAACGGGAAGTTCGACGTCGGCCAGGACAACTTCGGCGTCACCAAGGCCCGCGAGCAGGTGGTCAGCTTCTCCACCTACCTGAACGACGGGCAGTCGTTCCTCGGCGGCTCGGGCGTCTCGCTCTCCTCGGTGACCACCCTCACCGACCTGTGCGGGCTGACCGTGGCCACCAGCCCGGGCTCGACCTTCCAGCAGATCCTCACGGCGGGCGCGAGCAAGTGCGCCTCGGTCGGCAAGAAGCCGTACACCGTGCAGTACTTCACCGACACCGCGCCGATCATCCTCGGCCTGGCCAACGGCAAGGTGGACATCTACTTCGGCCCGACACTGAGCCTGAAGTACGACGCCGCCCACATCGCCGGGACCAAGTACCTCGGCCAGATCAGCGCCACCCCGGTGGGCTTCGTCACCGCGAAGAACTCCCCGCTGGCCAAGGCGCTGACGGACGCCGTCAACAAGCTCATCGCCAACGGCGACTACGCGAAGATCTTCGCCAAGTGGGGCGTGACGGGCACCGGCGTCAGCACCTCCCAGGTCAACCCGATCCCCACGCTCTGAGACGGAGAAGCAGCGATGAAAGAACCGCTCCTTCCAGCGGGACCGGAGGCCGGCAGACCGGCCGCCGCCGGTACCACCCTGGAACCGCCACCGCAGGACGCACGGCCGCAGGAGGTGCCGACGCAGGACCCGCAACTGCCCTCCCAGCCGCAGCCGCAGCGTCCGCTGTCCGCGCAGCGGGTGGTGCCGCTGCGGCACCCCGGCCGCTGGATCGCCACCGCCGTGGTGCTGGTCCTGGTCGCGCAGTTCATCCACGGCCTGGCCAGCAACCCGTTCTACGAGTGGGGCCGCTTCCAGTACTGGTTCCTGCGGCCGGTGATCATGAACGGCCTGCTGATCACGCTTGAGGTGACCGCGCTCAGCGCGGTGCTCGGGCTGGTCGGGGGAGTGCTGCTGGCGTTCGGACGGCTCTCCCGCAGCCCGATCCTGCGCGCGGTCAGCTGGACGTACGTCTGGCTGTTCCGCTCGGTCCCGCTGATCGTGGTGCTGCTGATCCTCTACAACGCCAGTGCCCTGTACAAGACGCTGAGCCTGGGCATCCCGTTCGGGCCGGGGTTCGTCCACTTCAACGAGTCGGCGCTGGCCACCGACCTGGTGGTGGCCACCGTCGGGCTGAGCCTGAACGAGGCCGCCTACGCCTCGGAGGTGGTCCGCGCCGGGATCCTCTCGGTCGACCAGGGCCAGCACGAGGCGGCCGCCGCGCTCGGCCTGCCGCGCGGCTACCAGTTCACCCGGATCGTGCTGCCGCAGGCACTGCGGGCCATCGTCCCGGCCTACGTCAACCAGCTGATCGGGCTGATCAAGGGCACCTCGCTGGTGTTCTACGTCTCACTGCTCGACCTCTTCGGCGAGGTGCAGAGCATGGGCAGCACCTATCCCGGCGACGTGGTGCCGCTGCTGATGGTGGCCACGGTCTGGTACGTGATCCTGACCAGCGTGGTCTCGGTGGCCCAGTTCTACGTCGAGCGCTACTACTCCCGGGGCGCGCTGCGCACCGTGCCGCCGACGCCGCTGCAGAAGCTGCGCGCCGGGGTCCGGGGCCTGCGCGACCGCATCGAGGTCATCAGGACGGTGAACGGATGAGCGCCGCGACCACGCACCCGGCGACCGACCCGCAGACGGAGCCGGACGCCGCCCGCCCGGCCGCCGTGGAGATCCACGGCGCCCACAAGTGGTACGGCTCGCACCGGGTGCTCGACGGGATCGACCTGACCGTCCGGCCCGGACAGGTCGCGGTCATCATCGGCCCCTCGGGCTCGGGCAAGTCCACCCTGCTGCGCGCCGTCAACCACCTGGAGAAGCTGGACGTCGGCCATGTCAGTATCAACGGCGAGTTGATCGGGGTACGCCGCCAGGGCGACCGGCTGAAGGAGCTGAGCGAGCGGGCGATCCTGGCCCAGCGCGGCCGGATCGGCTTCGTGTTCCAGAACTTCAACCTCTTCCCGCACCTGACCGTGCTCGACAACGTCGTCGCCGCTCCGGTGGCGACCGGGCGCCGGACCAAGCCCGAGGCCCAGGAGCTCGGGCTGGCCCTGCTGGAGCGGGTCGGTCTGGCGGACAAGGCCGACGCCTATCCGCGCCAGCTCTCCGGCGGCCAGCAGCAGCGGGTGGCGATCGCCCGGGCGCTGGCGCTGGAACCCGGCGTGATCCTGTTCGACGAACCGACCTCCGCGCTCGACCCGGAGCTGGTCGGCGAGGTACTGGCAGTGATCAAGGACCTGGCCGCCGGCGGCACCACCCTGATCGTGGTCACCCACGAGATCGGCTTCGCCCGCGAGGTGGCCGACCTGGTGGTCTTCATGGACGGCGGCCGGATCGTCGAACAGGGCCCGCCCGCCCAGGTACTGGATCACCCGCAGCACTCGCGTACCCGTGAGTTCCTGAGCAAGGTCCTCTGAATCAACTCCTCGAATCAACTCCTCTGACTTTCCATCACCTGACTGATCGTCATATACAGCCATTCCTTGGGAGAACCATGTCCAGCGCCGGATTCAGATACGCCAGGCTGATCAGTGCCGCGGCCGCAGTCGCGGCCATTGCCACCGGACTGTCCGCCTGCGGCAGCAGCAGCACCGCCTCCACCGCCGGGTCCGGTTCCGGAGCCAGCAGCGCGGCGGCGGCCCCGGCCGGCAGTACCGTGGTCGATGTCGCCGCGCTGTCCAACGGCGCGGGCAAGGAGGTGGACCTCACCGTGCCCGAGGTCGCCGCGATCCGCGCCGAGCTTCCCGCCTCGGTGGTCAGCAGCGGCCAGCTGTCCATCGGCATCAGCCTGCTGCCCTCGGGCTCGCCGCCGCTCAACTACATCGGCACGGACCAGAAGACCCCCACCGGCTCCGAGCCGGACCTCGGCCGACTGGTCGCGGCGGTCTTCGGCCTCAAGCCCGTGCTGAACGACGCCACCTGGGACAACCTGTTCGTCGGCATCGACAGCGGCCGGAACGACCTCGGCTTCGCCAACATCACCGACACCGAGCAGCGCAAGCAGAAGTACGACTTCGCCTGCTACCGGCAGGACAACGTCGGCTTCGAGGTGCTGAAGAGCAGCACCTGGAACTTCGACGGCAACTACCAGAACCTGGCCGGGCAGACCGTCGCCGTCGGCGCGGGGACCAACCAGGAGAAGATCCTGGAGAAGTGGCAGGCCCAGCTCAAGGCCGAGGGCAAGACGCTGACCATCAAGTACTTCCCGGACGAGAACACCACCTACCTGGCCCTGGACTCGGGCCGGATATCCGCCTTCTTCACCCCTAACCCCGCCGTCGCCTACCACGTCACCCAGACGGCCAACACGCCGAACCCGACCCGCAGCGCGGGCAAGTTCTCCGGCGCCGGGGCGACCCTCCAGGGGCTGATCTGCGCCACCACCAAGAAGGGCGACGGGCTGGCCAAGCCGGCCGCTGACGCCATCAACTACCTGATCGGCAACGGCGACTACGCCAAGTGGCTGGCCGCCTGGAACCTGTCGGACGAGGCGGTGCCGAGCTCCCTGGTGAACCCGCCGGGGCTGCCGGTGACCAACTCGTAGCGGCCCGAGCGGCGGGCGAGGCCCGCGGAACCGAGCCGGTCCAGCAACCGCTGGGCCGGCTCGGCGGTCTCGCGGCCCGAGCCGTGTCCGTCCCGTCCGCGTCCATCGACGTCATCCCTCCGGTCCGTGCCTGACCACGTACGACCGGCCCCAGGGCGGGCGGGATACGCTGCGTGGATGTTCACCCCGCAGGGACCGACGCTTCGCGAACTGGCCGTCCAGGCACTCTCCTCCACCGAGCACGGATACGACCTGCTGGCACCGAAGTTCGACCTGACCCCGTTCCGGACCCCGGAGCCGCTACTCGACGCGACCGTCGAGGCGCTGCGGCCGTTCGGTCCGTTCGGCGCCGGGCTCGACCTCTGCTGCGGTACCGGCGCGGGCACCGGCGTGCTGCGGCAGCTGTGCGCCGGACCGGTGGTCGGCGTCGACTTCAGTGCGGGCATGCTCGGCGCGGCCCGCGCGGGCGAGCCGGACCAGGGACCGGCGACGGCCTGGGTCCGCGCGGACGCCCGGCGGCTGCCGTTCCGGCAGGCCTTCGACCTGGTGCTGAGCTTCGGGGCGTTCGGCCACTTCCAGCCGGGGGAGTGGCCCGCGCTGTTCGGCCAGGCGTACCGGGCGGTGGCCCCGGGCGGGCTGTTCGCCTTCCCGATCGCCGCGCCGCCGCGGGTGGGCTCGCGGCCGTACCTGGCCCTGGGGGCCTTCGACGCGGTGATGCGGGTGCGCAACGCGCTCTGGCGTCCGCCGTTCGTCATGTACTACCGCCCGTTCCAGCTCTCCCCGGTCAGGGCGGAGCTGGAACGGGCCGGGTTCGCGGTACGGACGCTGCCGCTGCTCGGCCGGCTGGCGGACGGCAGCCCCCGCTACCGCCTGGTGCTGGCCCGGCGCCAGGGCACCGGCTAGCGGCTGCCCCGGCCGAACAGCAGCCGCCACGGTGCCAGCGCCGACTCCAGCTGCACCGCGAGGCTCATCTTCGACGCGCCCCTGACCCGCTCCTCGAACCGGATCGGCACCTCGCGGATGACCAGGCCGCGCCTGACCGTGCGGTAGTTCATCTCCACCTGGAACGAGTAGCCGTTGCTGTGCACCGAGGGCAGGTCGATCGCGTGCAGCGCCTGCGCGCTCCACGCCTTGAAGCCCGCGGTGGCGTCCTTGACCCGCAGCCGCAGCAGCGTGTTCACGTAGAGGTTCGCCCAGGCGGAGAGCGCCTTGCGGTGCCAGGGCCACTCCGCCGCGGTCGAGCCGCCCGGCACGTAGCGGGAGCCGAGCACCACGGCCGCGTCGGTGGTCCGCAGGGTCTCCAGCATCTGCGGGATCGCCGTCGCCGGGTGCGAGAGGTCGGCGTCCATCTGGACCACCACGTCCGCGCCCTCGGCCAGCGCCCTGGTCATCCCGGCGATGTAGGCGCGGCCCAGGCCGTCCTTCTCGGTGCGGTGCAGCACTCCGATCCTGCCGGGGCGCTCGGCCGCCAGCTTGTCCGCTATCTCGCCGGTACCGTCCGGGGAGTTGTCGTCGACGACCAGCACGTGCAGGTTCTCCAGCCCCAGGCCGTCGAGCAGGCCGACCAGGGCGGGCAGGTTCTCCCGTTCGTTGTACGTGGGCACGACGACGACGGTCTTCGGCGAGGCCTGTGGCATGATCCATTCCTTGGACGATTGACCTGGGGCGGCGGCTGGAACCGGGTCGTGCGTTCCCGACCCGATTCCCGGACCCTGCGCATTGTGCCCTGCGCGGTGCCCCGGTCCGGCGCCAGGGTCCTCGTGTTCGTACCTTCGGACGATGCCGAACCGGTCCATCCCGGCACAGAGCGGTACCGGCCGCGTCACCCGTTCGGCGGTCCCGCGTGGCCCGGTGCCCGTGGTTGGCGCAGGCTCGGAACCGGCCGCAGCGCGCGGTCCGCGCGGTCCCGCGGCCCGGCCGAGCCGACGCGGTCCGTCGGGCAACGCCCTTTCGGCGTTGCGGACTTGAGCCCCTTGGAGGAGCCATGGCCACCCCATCCCCGTCGGAGCAGCCCGCGCCCCAGCCCCGACCGTCCGGATCCAGTGAGCCCCTGTGGCAGCCCGGCCCCGGCGGGTCCCAGCCGCCGCACCACGCGGGCGGCGGTGGCGGCGGCCAGAGCGGCTGGGTCAGCGGGCTGGCGCTGTTCGGCGGTGTGGTGATGCTGGTCGACGGCATCTTCGCGATCCTCAACGGCATCATGGGCATCGCCAAGGACCAGGTGTACGTGGCCACGCCCAGCTACGTGTTCCGCTTCAACCTGACCGCCTGGGGCTGGATCCACCTGATCCTGGGCGTGCTGCTGGTCGCGGTGGGCTACGGCGTGCTGCGCGGCGCCCTCTGGGGCCGGATCGCCGGGGTCTTCCTGGCCAGCCTCAGCGTCATCGTCAACCTGGTCTGGCTGCCGCACTACCCGCTGTGGTCGCTGATCGCCGTCGGCCTCGGTGTCGCGGTCATCTGGGCGCTGAGCGTCTACACCCCGGAGCGGGTCCGCCGCTGACCGCCGGGCTCCCCCCGGCCACGGAGGGCCGGTGGCCGGGGGGAGCCCACGGTCGCGGTCTCAGCAGGGGGCGCCGCGGGGCCAGCCGTAGTCGGCCGAGATCCGGTAGACGCCCGGAGCGGGGGCGTCCAGCCGGGTCCAGGCGCCGTCCCGGGCCAGGCAGGCCCCGCCGGGGCCGCGCACGGTCAGCCAGGGCGACCAGCTGACGCGCACCGTCACCTGACCGGCCGCGGGCACGGCCAGCAGCACCTGGTCGGCGTCGGCCCGCTCGACCACGGCCGGCGCCGTGGCCAGCGGGACGGCGTCGGTGACGCGGTACAGCGTCCAGTCGCCGTCGTGCCAGACCTGCCGGAGCCAGGACGGATCGGTGCGGACCAGTGCCGCCTCCCGCCTCCCGGCCACGTCGAGCGCGGCGTCGGGCAGCGCGACATAGCCCACCGCCCACTGCCGCAGCCAGGCGTGGTAGCTCGCGGGGGTGAGCGTGCCGTTGTAGAACAGCGGGTTCCGCTGCACGTCCAGCTGCCGGTTCCAGCCACGGGCCAACTCGGCCGAGCCGACCAGCCCCCAGGACTCCCAGTGGTTCTGCATCGGCACCGCCTCGATCCGGTCCTGGTCGGCGTGGAGCAGCTTCAGCTCGGCGACCAGCCCGTCGGCCTGGCCCGGCGCGGAGGGGGCCGGTATCCCGATGACGTTCGCGGTGACCGTCCAGTACGCCGTGGCCGCGAACGCGACCAGCAGCGCGACGGCCCGCCGCCGGGACCGGAGCTGACCGGCGCACAGCGCCGCCAGCACGGCCACGCCGCCGAAGAGCAGCGCGAGCCGTTGCACGTTGCCGCCGATGGGCGTGCGGAACGACCAGGTCAGCACGATGCCGAGGGCGTAGACCACGGCGCCGACCCGCAGCGCCCGCCAGTGCGCGGGCAGCAGCAGCGCCACCCCCACCGCGCAGCCGCCGCTGAAGACCACCGTGGGCACCGTTATCGGGTCGACCCCGGCGAACGGGAACAGCAGCGTGGTGACCAGGATCAGCAGCGGCGGCGGCACGGCCAGCGCGATGCCGGTCCGGCGGCGCCCGGTGAACAGCAGCGCCGCCGCCGCGACCTCGACGAACAGGCCGGCGACCGGGCTGGCCATGGTGGCCAGCAGCGCCAGCGCGGCGGTGCCGCCCGTGCGCCGCCACCCGGTGGCCCGCTCGGTACCGGCGACGACCACCGAGGCCAGGCCGAACATCAGCCCCAGGGCGAAGGTGACCCGCCCGGCGGCCACGTCACAGGAGAGCGCGAATGCCCCCCACAGGGCGACCGGCAGCGGCCGCCGCACCCGCGACCGCAGCACCAGCACCGCGAGCAGCGCCGCCGACACGGTGGCGGCGGTCACCGCCACCGTGCGCACGCCCAGCAGCCCCATCAGGTACGGGGCGAGCACGCTGTAGGAGGCGGGGTACATCCCGCCGTACCAGCCGAGGTCGTACGCGGAGCCGGGGTGCAGCGCCGCGAAGTCCGCCCAGGCCCACTGCGCGGCGAGGTCGCCGGTGACCTTGGCGATGGTCACCGCCCACAGCAGCCCGAGCAGCAGCGCGGTCCCGGCGGCGGCCCAGACCGGCGTGCCGCGCCGGGCCAGCTCCGGCAGCGCTGTTATTCGCGGGCCCGACACCGGTGGCGTCCGGGGCGTTTCTGTCGGCTGCAGAACGCTCACGGTGCTGGGTTCTCCTGTCATCGAGGGTCGGAACGGCGGGTCGGAACGGCGGGGTGGACAGCGGGGCGGCGCGCTCCGACCACCCCCCCCGTGATCACCGACGACCGTCGGCCGCGGAGGGTTCCGTTCCGGGGCGTCCCGGCTCCCGCGCCCGGCTGGAAAGCGACTCTAGGCACCGCGGTTCGGCCGGGCATCCGCCTGTCGGCCACAACGTCTCCGCGCTCCGGTACCCGAGGCGTACGCCGCTGGGCCACCGTCGGGGGCCGCGCCCGGAGCGCCACGCCGACACCGGCGAGACGCGGCCCCCGGCAGTCGGTGACTGCCGGGGGCCGGGCGCCGTGGGCGAACGGATCAGGCGACGAGCGGAGCTATCGTCTCCTCCCGCACCGGAGCGGGCGTCACCCCGTCGGTGTAGTCGGCGAGCACGGTCTCGTCCGGACCGGCCGGGACCTTCGCCGCGCGCAGCACCAGCGTCAGCACCACCGACACCAGCAGGTTCAGCACGAACGCGGTCACCCCGATGTAGCCGATCCGGCCGACTACCGGGATGTTCGCGGAGCTGCCGCCGAAGTGCGAGTGCGGGTTTCCGGCCGCCGCCACGCCGTAGGCGGTGATGGTGCCGTACGCCATGCCCGCCGCCCACCCGGCGAGCAGCGCCCAGTGGTGGAACCAGCGGCTGAACAGGCCGCTGACGACGGTCGGGAAGATCTGCAGGATCCAGATCCCGCCGAGCAGTTGCAGGTTGATCGAGAACTGCTTGTCGATGCCGAGGACGAAGCCCAGCGCTCCCAGCTTCACCAGCAGCGAGACCACCTTGGCCACCTGGGTCTGCTGCGCCGGGGTGGCGTCCGGTTTGAAGAACTCCCGGTAGATGTTCCGGGTGAACAGGTTGGCGGCGGCGATCGACATGATCGCGGCCGGGACCAGCGCGCCGATCCCGATCGCGGCGAAGGCCACCCCGGCGAACCAGGACGGGAACATCTGCTGGAACAGCTGCGGCACCGCGAGCTGCGCGTTGTAGCCGGTGACGCCCTTGCCGACGCCCGCCGCGATCGCCATGAAGCCGAGCAGCGACAGCAGCCCCAGCATCAGCGAGTAGGCGGGCAGGATCGCCAGGTTGCGGCGCACGGTGTTGCGGTCCTTCGCGGCCAGCACGCCGGTGGCCGAGTGCGGGTACATGAACAGCGCCAGCGCCGATCCCAGCGCCAGCGTGGCGTACGACCACTGGGCGCTGGGGCCGGGCAGCAGCGAGCCGCGCGGCTTGCCGGTCACCGGGCTCTTCTTCGCCAGCGCCGCCGCCGCGTCGTGGAACACGCTGCCGTAGCCGCCGAGTCGGATCGGGATGTAGATGACCGCCACGATCACCACGATGTAGACCAGGGTGTCCTTGACGAAGGCGATCAGCGCGGGCGCGCGCAGCCCGGAGGAGTAGGTGTAGGCGGCGAGCACCGCGAACGCGATCAGCAGCGGCAGGTCCTTGGCCAGACCGCTGCTGCCGCCGATGTGCATGGTGTCCAACACGGCCTGGATGCCCACCAGTTGCAGGGCGATGTAGGGCATGGTGGCGAGGATCCCGGTGAGCGCCACGGCCAGTGCGAGCGAACGCGAGCCGTAGCGTCCGCGGGCGAAGTCGGCCAGCGTGACGTAGCCGCGGCTGCGCGCCACCGACCACAGCCGGGGCAGGAACAGGAACACCAGCGGCCAGGCGATGATCGTGTAGGGGACGGCGTAGAAGCCCGCCGCGCCCACCCCGTAGATCAGCGCGGGCACGGCGATGAAGGTGTACGCCGTGTAGAGGTCCCCGCCGAGCAGGAACCAGCTGACGACGGTGCCGAAGCCGCGTCCGCCGAGGCCCCACTCGTCCAGGTGCAGCGCGTCGGAGGGGCGCCGCCAGCGGGCGGCGAAGAAGCCGATGACCGTGACGGCGGCGAAGAGCACCAGGAAGACGGTCAGTGAGACGGCGTTGATGTGGCCGCCCGCCGCGAGCGCGGCTGCCCCGGTCATCGCCCGGCCTCCGTCCGTCGCGGCCCGCGTCGGGCTTCCTCGCGCCGGATCAGCAGGTAGGCGGCGCCGGTGAGGACGGCGGCGATGATCACCCAGAGCAGCTGGTACCAGTAGAAGAAGGGGATGCCGATGAACGAGGGTGAGGTTCTGGCGTAGGAGTTGACCCAGAGCAGCGCCACCACCGGGGCCAGCAGCAGTAATGCGCAGGCGACCCGGGTCGGGGTGACCACGGGCAGTGGCGGCGGTACGGGCGGCGGGGCGGTCTGCGCGGTATCGGCCATGGACTACTCCGGTGGCTGTGCCCGGCGGCGCCCACGGCGGACTGCGGTCCTCCCCCGAGACGCCACCGGTGCGTGGACAGAGGTGACTCCCGGAATCTAGGTCATTGTCGCGCTCGCGTCAGCCATTCCCCCGTGATTTCCCGGCATCCGCCGAGCGGACGCGCCGACACGCCGGGTTGACGCCGCCTCGGCTCGCGGACGCGCCGCCGGTTCCCGGTCGGCGGCCCGGGGGTCACTGGCCGTCGGGGGAGCCGCCGTAGGCGTTGGGGGTGGGCAGGTCGGAGCAGATGTCCTGGTCGCCGCTGCGGCTCTCGGCGCTGATCGAGGGGGACGGGTCGGCCGACGGTCCGTCGGGGGCGGTGATCATCTGGATGTAGTGGGTCTTGAGGCCCTTGACGCTTTCGGCCAGGGAGACCATGGCGGGGAGTGGGTCCAGGGTGCTGTCGACGGTGAGGTTGCTGGTGAGGGCGTCGCCGACGCCGTGGCGGTCGCGGACGAATTCGAGTGCCTGGGCGCCCTTGACCACGTGGTGGCCGGCGCTGAGGACCAGGCCGCTGTAGTTCGGGTCGTTGATACCGGGTGGTGGTACGCAGACGGTAACGCCGTTGACCGCGTCGGTCAGCGACTGGAAGGCGTTGAAGGTGAGTTCGACGGTCGGCCTTCGAGGCGGCGGGCCGGTTCCGGACCCAGGACAGGCTGATGGTGTCGATCCGGCCGGTGAGGCTGAGCACGAGACAGGCGCCGACCCCGGCGGTGAGCACGGCCACCCCGGCGGTGGACCAGGCGGTGACCCTGAGGATCCGCCGCCGGGTGCTGCCCGGGGCCGCCTCCGGGTCCTCAGGGCGCGGGCTGCGGTCGCCGGGGCGCGGGCCGGGGTCGTCGCTCATGCGGGGTACTCGCTGGTGGTCACCCCACAGATCGTTCCACAGTTGCGCAACTTAGCAAGTATGAGCGGGTGGTCGGCGGTTCCCGCGCTACCAGCGGACGCCGTGGATGTCCGTCGGCCGCTGGCGCAGCCCCTGGGCGCGGACCGTCAGCCGTCGCAGCCGCTCGGCCATCTCCGCCGCCGGGAGCCGCCTGCGGTCGCCGTGGCCCGGCAGCAGCCACTCGAAGCGCAGTTGGTCGGCGGTGCGGGCCAGCGAGGTGGCCAGCTCCTCGATCGAGTACCAGGCGACGGTGTCGAACACCTCGACGTCCGCCGTCGTGCGCGACCAGTACAGGCTGTCACCGCTGAAGCAGTACCGGTCGTCCGCCAGGTAGAGCACGCTGCCCAGGGTGTGCCCGGGCAGCGGGACGGCGGTGACGCCCGGTCCGACGGCGGTCGGTCCGGTGCCGCGCAGCACCCGGTCGGCGTCCGGCGCGGCGGCCAGGTCGCCCTCGTGGAT
Source organism: Streptacidiphilus sp. P02-A3a (assembly GCF_014084105.1). Lineage (GTDB taxonomy): Bacteria > Actinomycetota > Actinomycetes > Streptomycetales > Streptomycetaceae > Streptacidiphilus. Next base: position 3,485,078 of record NZ_CP048289.1, read on the forward strand.
CCACAGCCGGGCGCCGAAGCGGTCGGCGTACCGGCGGCCGTGCGCCGCGTGGTCGCGGTGGGTGAGCAGGACGTCGGTGACCGGGCCGAGCGCCGCGTACCGGTCGGCCAGTAGCGGGCTCCAGCGGGGGGTGTCCACCATCATGGTGCCGCCGTCCGGGCGGCGCAGCAGGTAGGAGTTGGCCCCGGCGGTGCGCCGGGAGTTGTGGCCGCAGAGCAGCACGGCGTCGTCCAGGGCCAGCGGGTAGGGGTCGCCGGCCGGGGACAGCGGCGCCGACGAGCGGATCGAGCGGGTGTGGCAGGCGTGCGCGGCGGCCAGTAACCGCCCGGTCTCGGCCTGCCCGCGCGGCTGGCGCAGCACGACCGACCGCCCGTCCCGGACCCCGATCAGGTCCGGGGCGAGCTGCCGGGCGACATCGCAGTTGGTGCAGCGCTCGTCGACGAACCAGCCGCCCTGCTCCGGTTCCGTGTTCATGGCTCGACTCCCGTCGGTACCGCGCCCGTGGGCCGGGCGCCCGGTACAGGCATATCCCGGGAGGGGCCGGGATCGGAAGGGGTACGAACCGTTTTCCGGTGGGGCGATCGCGGGGCGACCGGTGGGGCGATCGCGGATTCGGCTTCGGCGGGCGGCTCAGCCCGTCAGCCGGGAGCGGTGCACCAGCGAGACCGCGCGGCCGTCCACCAGCACCACCGCCGCGCTGTGCGCCGCGCCGAGCGCGGCCAGGGCGTCGGACAGCGGCTGGCCGACGCCCACGGTCGGCAGCACCGGGCCGAGCAGCGCGGTCAGCGGGTCGTCCGGGCGGGCCCGGCCCTCGGCGAGCGCCGCCTCCACCGCCGAGCCGTCGATCGAGCCGGTGACCTCGCTGGCGCTGACCGGGTGCCGCCGCTCCTGGCGCTCCAGCGCCACCGGGGCGACCCCGCCCGGGACCGGGCGCAGGGCGGCCAGCGCCTCGCCGAGGGTGGCCCGGGAGGAGACGGTGGTCAGCGGCGCCGGGTCGAGCACCGAGCGCACGGTCGGCTCCTTGTCGTCCGCGTCGCGCGGTTCCTCCAGGAAGCCCCACTGTCGCAGCCAGTCGTCGCTCAGCGCCTTGGACAGGTACGACCGGCCGGAGTCCGGCAGCAGCACCACCACCAGGTCCTCCGGTCCCAGGCCGCGGGCCGTGCGGAGCGCCGCGGCCAGCGCGGTGCCCGACGACGGTCCGGCCAGCAGCCCCTCCTCGCGTGCGAGTTGACGAGCCGTCAGCAGCGACTCGCGGTCCGGGATCCGCTCGAAGCGGTCTACCACCCCGGGGTGGAACGACTCCGGCCACAGGTCCTCCACCGTCCCCGGGTGGACGAAGTGGCCGATGCTCTCGACGAAGTACGGGCTGCCGTCGCCGCCGGAGTAGACCGAGGACTCCGGGTCCGCGCCGATCACGCTGACCCGGCCCGCGGACACCTGCTTCAGGTAGGCGCCGGTGCCGCTGATGGTGCCGCCGGTGCCCACCCCGGCCACGAAGTGGGTGATCCGGCCGCCGGTCTGCTCCCAGATCTCCGGCCCGGTGGTCCGCACGTGGGCGTCCGGGTTGGCCGGGTTGTCGTACTGGTTGGCCAGCCAGGCGCCGGGGATCTCCTCGGCGAGCCGCCGGACCACCTGGAACAGGTGGTCCGGGTGCTCCTTGGGCAGCGAGGTGGGCGCCAGCAGCACCTCGGCCCCGTAGGCCCGCAGGATGTCGCTCTTCTCCCGGGCCGACCGGTCGGAGACGCCGACCAGCACCCGGTAGCCGCGCTGCCGACCGATGATGGCCAGGCCGATCCCGGTGTTGCCGGAGGTGGCCTCGATGATCGTGCCACCCGGCCGGAGCAGCCCGGCGCGCTCGGCGGCCTGCACCATCGACAGCGCGGCCCGGTCCTTGACGCTGCCGCCGATGCTGAGGAACTCCGCCTTGGCGTAGACCGGCGCGCCGCCCCCGTCACCGAGTCCGGACAGCCGGGACAGCCGGAACAGCGGCGTCCCGCCGATCGCGTCGGTGACCGATTCGTAGACCGCCATCAGTGGGGACCTCCTGCACGAGTGCGCTGCTCCGGGCCGCTCCAGTGTGGACCATGGGCACCGACGGCGGGGTGCCGGACCGTCAGTGCTGCCGCTCCGTCGGGATCTTCACCCCCGCCTCGACCGCGAACGGCAGCCGGTTCTCGGCCGGCGGCAGCGGGCAGGTGGCGAGGTCGGTGTAGGCGCAGGGGAGGTTGCCCGCCCGGTTGAAGTCGATCACCACCGCGCCCTGCTCGTCCGGAGCGGGCACGGCGATGGTGCGGTTGGCGGCGTAGGTGGTCACCCCGGAGGTGGCGTCGGTGAACAGCAGTTGCAGGCTGCCGGGCTCCCGGCCGTTGAACGCGGTCAACCGGTGGACCGCGCCGTCGAGTTCGAACTCGACCTGACCGGGGGAGTCGTAGACGTGCTGAAGGCCCTCGACCGCCGCACCCACGGTCACCGGGCGCGGCTCCGGGTAGGGCAGGTAGCGGCCGGTGCGGACCCAGCGCGGGTCCGGCTGGTAGCTGGGGGTGCTGGTGAAGCCGGTGCGCAGCGGGTTGTCCGGGTGGCGCGGGCGCAGGATGTCGTGGCCGCCGCGCTTGGCGACCTCGATCACCGCCGCGCCGGATCCGGCGTGCACGCTGACGCGCTCGCCGAGCACGCCGAAGCTGTGCCGTCCGTGCACGGCGACGCCGTCCACGGTCAGCTCCTCGCCCTCGTCCAGCTCGACCACCACGCCCTCGGCGGTGCTGGACCAGGCCCCGGGGGCGTCCTCGAAGCGGGTCGGCTCGGCGTCCAGCCAGCGCAGGCTGGTCACCGCGAGGAAGCCGTGCGGGGCGGCGAACTGCCGGTCGTGTTCGCGGTACCACTCCTCCCACTGCTGGACGAACTCCACCCGGTCGATCTCCTGGACTGTCATCGTCTTCTGCTCCTTGTCGCGGCTGCTGAGCATGATCCTGCCCGCGGCTCGTTAACCGCGTGCTGCGGCAGCATGTCGCGATTCCGGAATCGTCCAGGTATTTTCCTATGTGGGATAGCTATGTAGCATAGGTGTTATGGACGACGACGAGGTGCGCGGGTTCCGGACGCAGATGAAGCTGCTCCAGCAGCGGCTGCGGCAGGAGGCGCTGCCGGTGCAGGGGATCACCCGGACGGCCCTGCAGGTGCTGGCCGCGCTGGTGCGGCTGCCCGAGGGGTCGCAGCCCGGCCAGGTCGCCCAGGAGCTGCGGATGACCAGCTCCAACGTCGCCGCCGCGCTGCGCGAACTGGAGGCCGCCGGCTACCTCCGCCGCCGCCGGGACGAGGCCGACGCGCGCCGGGTGCTGGTGTTCGTCACCGAGCCCGGCCGGGCGCTGCTGGCCGACGTCCGGGGCGAGCGGGACACCTGGCTCGGGCGGGCCACCGCCGCGCTGCTGGACCAGGACGAGCAGCGGCTGCTGCTGGCGGCGGGCGCGCTGATGCAGCGCCTGGCCGAGTTCGAGCAGACCGCCCCCGGGGAGCCCGGATGACCGCCGGGGCGACCACGGGCGCGATACCCGACGCCGGGCCGCTGGCCCGGGCCCTGTCCTCGCTGTCGGTGCGCAACTACCGGCTGTACTTCTGGGGTTACTCGATCTCGGTCGCCGGTACCTGGATGCAGACGCTGGCGCTGGCCTTCCTGGTGCTGCGGCTCACCGGCAGCGGCGCCGACCTGGGCGTGACCACCGCCGCCCGCTACCTGCCGCTGGTGCTGCTCGGCCCGTTCGGCGGGCTGGTCGCCGACCGCTACGACAAGCGCCGACTGCTGTACCTCACCCAGTCCGCCTCGGCGCTGGTCGCGGTGGCGTTCGCGGTGCTCTCCGCCCTGGGCCGGGCCGACGTCGCGACCGTGGTCGGTCTCTCGCTCGCGCTCGGGGTGCTCACGGTCTTCGACAACCCGGCCCGGCAGAGCCTGATCGGCGAGCTCGTGCCGCGCGACCGGCTGGCCAACGCGGTCACGCTGAACTCGGTGTCGGTGAACCTGGCCCGGGTGCTCGGTGCGGCGGTCGGCGGCGCGCTGGTCGCCGCCGTCGGCCTGACCGCCTGCTTCGCGCTGAACGCGGTGTCGTTCCTGGCCGTGCTGGCCAGCCTGGCGATGATGCGCGCGTCCGAACTGACCCCGGTGGCCCGGCCGCCGCGGGAGAAGGGCCAGGTCCGCGCCGGACTGCGGTACGCCGGGCGGACCCCCGCGCTGCTGCTGCCGCTGGTGATGCTGACCGTCACCGGGACCCTGGCCTACGAGTTCCCGATCACGCTGCCGCTGGTGGCCCGGGGCGCCTTCCACGGCGGGGCCGGGACCTACGGCCTGATGGCGGCGGTGATGGCGGTGGGCGCGGTCACCGGCGGACTGGTCACCGCCGCCCGGGGGAACCGGCGACGGGCCGGGAACCTGGCCTTCGCCGCCGTCGGCTGGGGCGTCGCCATCCTGGCGGCGGCCCTCGCGCCGGACCTGGCCTGGGAGCTGGTGGCGCTGCTCTTCGTCGGCTACGGCAGCATCAGCTTCAACTCGCTGTCCAAGACCGCCCTGCAGCTCGCCGCCGAACCGGCGATGCGCGGCCGGGTGATGGCGCTGTGGGCGCTGGCCTGGGGCGGTACCACGGTCGTCGGCGGGCCGCTGGTCGGCTGGGCCGCGCAGGAGTTCGGCAGCCGCTCCTCGCTGGTCGTCGGCGGTGTGCCGACGGTGCTGCTCGGACTGGCGATGCTGCCCGCGCTGCGGCGGATCGACCGCGCCGCCGAGACCCGCCCCACCCCGCCGGTCACCGGCCGGGTACCGACCGCGCCGACACCGACCGCGCCTCCGCCGACCGGTTCGACGCCGACCGGTTCGGCCGGATCCCCGCCGCCGGACCGGGGTGCGACGCCGGACCGGGGCGCGCCGAGCACCGCCCGCTGAGCCGGGCCGAAGCGGGACGGGTCAGCGGGTCAGGCCGTGCAGCAGCAGTTCCGCCAGCTGCTCGTACGCCTCGGCGTCCGCCAGCCCGGTGGACCCGGCCACCTGCCGCTGCTGGATCCGCACCATCACCGAAGTGATCACCTCGGCCGCGAAGGCCACGTGCACCTCGCGGAAGTCGCCCCCGGCCACGCCCTCCTCGATCAGCTGCTGCACCCGCCCGGCCGCCGCCCGGGTGTTGCGCTCGTACACCTCGGCGGCCGGCCCGAACGCCGCCACGTCGTCGAAGAACCGCGGCGAGACCGGCGCGAGCTCCGCCGAGACCGCGCGCAGGTAGACGGTCAGCCGCCGGGCCGGGGAGGACTCCACCGCCACCGCCGACTCCACCCGGGTGGTCGCCCGCCGGAAGAAGTGCACCACCGCGGCCCGGACCAGCTGCTCCTTGCTGCCCGCCAGCCCGTAGAGGGTGCGCTTGGAGCAGCGCAGCCGGGCCGCCAGGTCGTCCAGGGTGAATCCGGCGAATCCCTCGCTGATCAGCAGCGCCACCAGCTCCTCGAACAGCTCGAACCGGCGGGCGGCACCGCGTCCGGTCTGGTTCGGGCCGAGGAGGGCCGGTGTCTGGGTCACTCGACCAGTATCCCAGCATCGTTTGCGCTACTGTATCCGGTACTGACGTACCCGATTCAGTACCGTTTGGAGCCGTCATGGCTGTGGACCGCCTGCTGCCCACCCCCGAGGCGGCGGACCTGATCGCCCTCACCAGGGAGATCGCCGACAAGGAGCTCGCCCCCCGGGTCGAGCAGCACGAAGAGGCCGAGAGCTACCCCGAGGGCCTGTTCACCACCCTGGGCCGGGCCGGACTGCTCGGCCTGGCCTATCCCGAGGAGTTGGGCGGCGGCGGCCAGCCGTACGAGGTCTACCTCCAGGTGCTGGAGGAACTGGCCGCGCGCTGGGCGGCGGTCGCCGTGGCCGTCAGCGTGCACACCCTGGCCTGCCATCCGCTGTACGCCTACGGCACCGAGCGGCAGCGGCAGCACTGGCTGCCGCGGATGCTCGCCGGGGAGCTGATCGGCGGCTACAGCCTGTCCGAGCCGCAGGCCGGATCCGACGCCGCCGCGCTGTCCTGCAAGGCCGAGCGCACCGACGCGGGCTACCGGATCAACGGCACCAAGGCCTGGATCACCCACGGCGGCAAGGCCGACTTCTACGCGCTGTTCGCCCGGACCGCCCCCGGCAGCCACGGGATCTCCTGCTTCGTCGCGCCCGGCGCGGCCGAGGGGCTGTCCTTCGGCGCCCCCGAGCGGAAGATGGGCCTGCGCGCGGTCCCCACCACCTCCGCCTACTGGGACGGCGCGGTGATCGACGCCGACCGGCTGATCGGGGACGAGGGCCAGGGCCTGCAGATCGCCTTCAGCGCGCTGGACTCCGGCCGCCTCGGGATCGCCGCCTGCGCCACCGGCATAGCGCAGGCCGCGCTGGACGCCGCCGTCGACTACGCCAACCAGCGGACCACCTTCGGCCGCCGCATCCTCGACCACCAGGGCCTGGGCTTCCTGCTGGCCGACATGGCCGCCGCGGTCGACTCGGCCCGGGCCACCTACCTCGACGCCGCCCGCCGCCGCGACGCCGGAATGCCCTTCAGCCGCCACGCCAGCGTGGCCAAACTGGTCGCCTCCGACGCCGCCATGAAGGTCACCACCGACGCCGTGCAGGTCCTCGGCGGATACGGTTACACCCGGGACTTCCCGGTCGAGCGGTACATGCGCGATGCCAAGATCACCCAGATCTTCGAGGGCACCAACCAGATCCAACGCCTGGTCATCAGCCGCCAGTTCGCCCGCTGACCCGCCCCCGTACCCCCCACGAGTTCACTGCCACAAGGAGCCATCCATGGACATCGCCGGATCCGCCGCACTGGTCACCGGCGCCGCCTCCGGCCTGGGCGCCGCCACCGCCGCCGCCCTGGCCGCGCGCGGCGCCACGGTGTACGGGCTGGACCTGGACAAGGCCGTCGCCGCCGCCGGGGAGCAGCCCGACGGGGTCGTCCTGCTGGCCGCCGACGTCACCGAGGAGGACCCGGTCCGCGCGGCGCTGGCCCGGATCGACGACGACGGCGCGGAGCTGCGGCTCGCCGTCAACTGCGCCGGGATCGCCCCCTCGGCCCGGATCCTGGGCCGCGGCGGACCGCACGACCTGGACCTGTTCCGCGCCGTGCTGAACGTCAACCTGCTCGGCACCTTCAACGTGATGCGGCTGGCCGCCGAGGCCATCGCCCGCCATCAGCCGGAGGCCGGGGGCCAGCGCGGCGTCATCGTCAACACCGCCTCGATCGCCGCCTTCGAGGGCCAGATCGGCCAGATCGCCTACGCCGCGTCCAAGGCCGGGGTCGCCGGGATGACCATCACCGCCGCCCGTGACCTGGCCAAGCACGGCATCCGGGTGGTCACCATCGCCCCCGGCATCGTGGACACCCCGATGATGGCGGGCTTCAGCGAGGAGGTCCGGGCCGGGCTCGGCGCGGGCGTGCCCTTCCCGCAGCGGCTCGCCCAGCCGAGCGAGTACGCCCGGCTGGTGACCAGCGTCGTCGAGCAGGACTACCTCAACGGCGAGACCATCCGGCTGGACGGCGCGCTGCGGATGGGCCCGCGCTGACCCTGCCGCTCGGCTCGGGCGTCAGCTGTCGAAACCGGCGTGCACGTGGTCGTGGTGCGTGTTGTCGGAGAAGAACTGGTCCGGCGCGCCGCCGCCGAGCGGCCAGGGGCCGCCCACGTTGTAGGACCCGGCGGCGGCAGCGGCCCGCATGAACCCCTCCACCAGGGACCTCGGGGTCGCCGGGTCCACCACCTGGTGGCCGTCGATCCGCCACACGTCGAAGGCCCGGCCCTTCGGGTGGTCGCTCGGCCGGTCCGTGCCGAACACGTCGAGCGGATGCCCCGAGCGGACCACGCTCAGCTCCATCCGGTAGCCGCCGGTCAGCGTCAACAGCGCCTCCAGGGCGCTCTGGTGGACGTTGCCGCTGCGCACGTCCGCCTCGGCGGCGGGCGGCAGGGTGATCGCCGACGAGGCCAGCACCCGCTGCGCCGCCGTCGGCAGTGACCCGGCGGCGGGGCCCGGCCGCGCCGGGTGCAGCGCGGTCACCGTCCACCGCGGCCGCGCCTGCGACAGCCGGACGTCCACGGTGGTCCCGCCGGGCACGACCAGCCCCCGCGGGCCGCGGGTCCACTGGCGGCAGACCACCAGCACGCTGGCGGAGTCGCTGAGGATCCCGCCGTACTGCGCCTCCAGCACCTCCAGCGAGGCGGCGGGCGCGTCCGGCAGCAGCGGTCCGGCCTGGGCGGCCAGCGCCGGGTCGAGACCCAGCGCCGCCACCCGCCCGCGCGCGGCGGCCAGGCCCCGCTGCCCGGTCGGCCAGCTGCCCAGCGCCTCGATCAGCCGCACCGCCCGCAGCTTGACCTGCGGGTCGATGTCGTTGCTGCTCGGCTGCCACGGCGCGAACTGCGGCAGCGCCGCCGGGGCGGTCCCGGAGGCCGAGGCGGTCTCGGAGGCGGACGTGGACGGGGTGGCCGGGGCCGGGGTGGCCGGGGCCGGGGCGGCGTGGCCGGAGGCGCACCCGGCCGTGCCCAGGGCGCCCGCCAGCGCACCGGCGATCAGGCCCCGCCTGCTGAGGGAGTCCACCCGGCCAGTCTGCCCGTCCCCGCCCGCCCCGGTACCCGGCTCGCCGGGACCGTCCGCCGACCGGACCACTACCGGGCGCACCCGAACGGAGCAGCGGCGGGCATCGCCAGGGCACGCTCCGGCTCGCGTTGCGGGGCCCCGGCGCGTCCCGCAGCCTGGGCGCATGACCCCTGCGAACACCACCGGCCCCGAGGGCACCGTCCTGCGTTACGGGCCGCCGGACTCCGGGCATCTGCTCACCGTCTACGCGGACCTGCGCTGCCCGTACTGCAAGCGCCTGGAGAACGGCCTCGGCGCGGTCATGCAGCAGGTGGCGGACGCGGGCCGACTGGCCCTGCACCACCACTTCGCCACCTTCATCGACGACATGGCCGGGGGCAGCGGATCGCTGCGCGCCCTCGCCGCCCTCGGCGCGGCCGCCGACGAGGGCGACCGGACGTACCTGCACTACCTGCGGGTGCTGTACGCCGAACAGCCGCGCGAGGAGGACGACGCCTTCGCCGACCCGGGCACGCTGCTGCGCCTCGCCGGGGAGGTGCCGGACCTGCGCGGTCCGGAGTTCGACCGCAAGGTCACCGACGGCGTCCACCTGCCCTGGGCCCGGAAGGTCTCGGCGGCCTTCGAGAGCAGCGGGGTGCAGGGGACGCCGACGGTGTTCTACGACGGCAGCCCGATCACGGTGCTCAACCCGATGGGCTACGCGGTCACCCCGGAGGCGTTCCTGGCCCAGCTCGCCCCGGTCGCGGATTGACGGAGCGTCACATCGCGCCGCTGGGCTGCTCGGTGGCCGTCTCGGTGGCGGTCGGGGTGGAGTCCAGGCTCTGCTGCCAGCGCTGTTCGACGTTGCCGAAGTGCCAGAAGCAGTAGGCGACGAGCCAGGTGGCGGCGAAGAGGACGGCGATGGCGAAGCCGGCTTCGTTGATGTTGAAGTCGGCCATGAAGTCCCAGAAGCCGCCGCTGAGGTGGAGCTCACTGGTGAGCACGCCGAGGACCTCGATGGTGCCGATGAGGAAGGCGGCGGCGATGGACAGGCCGGTGATCACGAGGTTGTAGTAGACCTTGCGGACGGGCTTGGCGAAGGCCCAGCCGTAGGCGAAGTTCATGAAGCAGCCGTCGAGGGTGTCGAAGAGGGTCATGCCGCCGGAGAACAGCAGGGGCAGCGTCAGCACGGCGTAGAAGGGGAGTCCGGAGGTGGCCGCGTAGGCGGTGGCGGCGAGCAGGACGACCTCGGTGGCGGTGTCGAAGCCGATGCCGAAGATCAGGCCGACGAAGAACATCTGGTAGGTGTGGTTGATGGAGCGCATGAAGCGTCCGAAGAAGCGCCACATCAGTCCGCGGGCCTGGAGTTGGCGTTCGAGTTCGGCCTCGTCGAAGGTGCCGCGGCGCATGTCGCGGAAGACCTTGGCGATTCCGGCGAGGACGATGAGGTTGAGCAGCGCGATGAGGTAGAGGAAGCCGGCGGAGGTGAGGGTGCCGAGCATGCCGCCGAGGGTCTCGTAGGTCGAGTTGGGGTCGACCACGGCGCCGAAGACGGCCTTGGCGGCGATGGTGATGCCGACGCCGACGACGACCACGATGGTGGAGTGGCCCAGGGCGAAGAAGAAGCCGGTGCCCAGGGGGCGCTTCTTCTCGGCCATGAGTTTGCGGGTGACGTTGTCGATCGCCGAGATGTGGTCGGCGTCGAAGGCGTGCCGCGCGCCCAGGGTCCAGGCGGTGAAGGCGACACCCAGGCCGACACCGAGTTTCTGGTAGTGGAAGTGGTGGGGGAGCACGGTGAAGATGAAGATTCCCCAGCCGAAGCCGTTGAGAGCCAGGATGACCAGGGCCATGATCCCGAGTCTGGCCCATTCGGCTGGATGCAGGGCGTTGGCGACGGCGCGGTACCTGGCGGTCAGGGCTGACACTGGGCATCCTCCTCGGGATGCTCGCGGGCAGTGCGGGCCTGGACCGGCCGTGGCGGCCTGGACTGGACCCGATCTTCCGGCGAGGCGGGGTTCCGTGGATGCGGCGACAGGCGACCGGACTCGTCCCCCGAGGGGGCTTCACCGTTGCGGGACAGTGCCGGATTCCCACCGGCTTCGCTGAGGCAGCACCATCCCAACGGCGGCCGGGACCAGGTCAGCGTAGAGGCAGGCGATCTCGGCCTGCAAGGCTGCATACCTGTTGAGGTGTGCGAGCGAGATCACACAACCCGCGTCACAACCCGCGTCACAACCCGCGTCACCTCCCGCGTCACCTCCCGCGTCACCTCCGGCCTGGCCCCGGCTCGACCTCAGGCGCGGGAGGGGAGCAGCAGCGCGGAGCCGCTGTGCCAGGGCAGCCGCTGCTCCAGCGGCACCTCGACCCGGGCCCCGGGCGCGCGCTCGCCGGACTCGCGCGGCCCCCGCTCGCGGTCGAGGACCAGCGCCTCCAGGCACTGGCCCCGGCGCATCAGTCCGACCTGCCGGGTCTCGCGGTACGGGCAGCTCGGCGTGTGCGCGGGGTGCTCGTCGAAGGCGTCCGGGTAGCTGTCCGGCGGCATCCCGCCGTCGGCGGGCAGCGGCTCCGGGCCGGTCGCCAGGTACGCGCCCAGGTCGGCCAGGCCGCGGATCTCGGCCAGCGGCACGGCCGCCGCGCACAGCGGGCAGGGGTCGAGCAGGAAGAACGACTCGTCGTCGTAGGACGGGTCGAGGTAGCTGAAGGTGTAGCCGAGCGGTGCCTCGTCCGGGTCGACGACGTGCAGGATCAGCGGTTCCAGCGGCAGCGAGCGGCGGTCGCGGGCCCGCTCCGGGCGCACCAGGCGCGGGTCGACGCCGAGCAGGGACGCCAGTTGGCCGACGACCCGGGCGGTGTCGGCCGCGACGCCGTCCTCGGGGGACAGGTGTCCGCGTTGCTGCTGCGTCAGCCGGTACGCGGCCGTGGCACGTGTGGCGATGCTCATGCGGTCGACCCTAGATGCACCCAAAGCCGCCCAACAAGAGCCCGTGGCGAAGAATATTGATTGAAACAAGGTTGATCCAAGCACAAGTGAGCATGAAGTACCCCCCTGTGAGCGCCGAGGGCGGGTTCGGTGGTGGGCCTGGGCCGGGCCTGGACCGGGTCCCGAGTTGGGTCTTGACCGTAGCGCGGCGGAGTGCCAGATTGACCACATCCAGCTAATGGTCTGGCCATAGCCCATTGAATTCTGCTGCACCGCACCTGTGTCCCCCACACACGAAGCAAGGAGCGTGGCGTTCATGCCCGAAGACGCAGCGGCCCCCGTGCCGCCGCCGCGGAGTGAAGCGAGACCCCCGGCCGCCGACCAGGTCCGGTCGGCCGACGAGCAGCGACTCCACGAACTGGGCTACACCCAGGAGTTGGCCCGGTCGATGTCCGGCTTCTCCAACTTCGCGGTGTCCTTCTCGATCATCTCCGTCCTCTCCGGCTGCCTGACCCTCTACGGCTTCGGGATGAGCACCGGCGGCCCGGCCGAGATCACCTGGGGCTGGCCGGTCGTCGGCGCGATGACCCTGTTCGTCGGACTGGCGATGGCCGAGGTCTGCTCCAGCTACCCGACCGCGGGCGGGCTCTACTACTGGGCCGCCCGGCTCGCCCCCAGCAACGGACCGGCGTGGAGCTGGTTCACCGGCTGGTTCAACTTCATGGGTCAGGTGGCGGTCACCGCCGGAGTGGACTTCGGCGCCGCCTTCTTCACCAACGCCCTGCTGGAGATGCAGTTCGGCTTCTCCGCCACGCCCGGCCACACCATCATGGTCTTCGCGGTGATCCTGGTCGCCCACGGCCTGCTGAACACCCTGGGCGTGCGGCTGGTCGCGGTGTTCAACAACGTCAGCGTCTGGTGGCACCTGCTCGGGGTGCTGATCATCGTCGGTGTCCTGGTGGCGGTGCCCTCGCACCACGCCTCCGCCTCCTTCGTGTTCACCCACTTCGTCAACAAGACCGGCTTCGCGCACCCCTTCTACGTCGCGCTGCTCGGCCTGCTGCTGGCCCAGTACACCTTCACCGGCTACGACGCCTCGGCGCACATGACCGAGGAGACCCAGGACGCGGCCCGCTCCGGACCGCGCGGCATCGTGATGTCGATCCTGGTCTCGCTCGGCGCGGGCTGGGTGCTGCTGCTCGGCCTGACCTTCGCCATCCAGAACTACAGCGGCGAGCTCAACAGCGCCACCGGCGTCCCGCCCGCGCAGATCTTCATCGACGCGATCGGCAACACCGGCGCCAAGTTCCTGCTGCTGATCGTGATCGGCGCGCAGTTCTTCTGCGGCATGGCCTCGGTCACCGCCAACTCCCGGATGATCTACGCCTTCTCCCGCGACGGCGCGCTGCCGGGCTCGAAGCTGTGGCACCGGATCAACGGACGCACCCGCACCCCCACCAACGCCGTCTGGCTGGCCGCCGGTGGCGCGTTCCTGCTCGGCGTACCCGACCTGTGGAACGCCACCGCCTACGCCGCCGTCACCTCCGTGTCGGTGATCGGCCTGTACATCGCCTACGCCATCCCGGTGCTGCTGCGGCTGCGCCAGGGCGAGGCGTTCGAGCGCGGCCCGTGGCACCTGGGACGCTGGAGCAGACTGGTGGGCGTCATCGCCGTCGGCTGGACGGCGGTGATCTCGGTGCTGTTCATGCTGCCCACCGTCAGCCCGATCACGGCGACCTCGTTCAACTACACACCGGTGGCGGTGCTGGCGGTCCTCGGCTTCGCCGGGGTGTGGTGGCTGGTCTCCGCCCGCCGCTGGTTCACCGGCCCCAAGGTCCAGGGCACCCCGAGGAACTTGCCGAGATCGAGCGAGAACTGGAGAACCCATGAGCAACCCCGGACGGCTGACCCTGGCCCGACTTGAGGCCCTGGTCGCCGACGGCAGCGTGGACACCGTCGTGCTGGCGATGACCGACATGCAGGGACGCCTCCAGGGCAAGCGCCTGGCGGCCGACTTCTTCCTCAGCGACGTCGTCCCGCACGCCGCCGAGGCCTGCGGCTACCTGCTGGCCGTCGACACCGACATGAACACCGTGGACGGCTACGAGCTGTCCTCCTGGGAGACCGGCTACGGCGACCTGGTGCTGCGACCAGACCTGTCCACGCTGCGGATGGTCCCCTGGCACCCGGGCACGGCCATGGTCCAGTGCGACGTCCTGGACCACCACGGCGAGGCGGTCGCGGTCTCGCCCCGGCAGATCCTGCGCCGCCAGCAGGAGCGGCTGGCCGCGCACGGCCTGCACGCCTACGCCGGGACCGAGTTGGAGTTCATCGTCTTCCGCGACAGCTACGAGCAGGCGTGGGAGCGGAACTACCAGAAGCTGGTACCGGTCAACCAGTACAACGTGGACTACTCGATCCTGGGCACCGGGCGGGTCGAGCCGCTGCTGCGCCGGCTGCGCAACTCGATGAGCGGGGCCGGGCTGACCGTCGAGTCGGCCAAGGGCGAGTGCAACCTGGGCCAGCACGAGATCGCCTTCAAGTACAACGAGGCGCTGGCCGCCTGCGACGACCACTCGGTCTACAAGACCGGGGCCAAGGAGATCGCCGCGCAGGAGGGGGTGAGCCTGACCTTCATGGCCAAGTACGACGAGCACGAGGGCAACTCCTGCCACATCCACCTGAGCCTGCGCGACGACGACGGCCGCCCGGCCATGGCGGGGGAGGGCCCGCACGGCTTCTCCCCGCTGATGGAGCACTTCCTGGCCGGGCAACTGGCCTGCCTGGCGGACTTCTCGCTGCTGCTCGCCCCGACCGTGAACGCCTACAAGCGGTACGTCCCCGGCAGCTTCGCGCCCACCGCCATCGCCTGGGGCCGGGACAACCGGACCTGCGCGCTGCGGGTGGTCGGCCACGGGGCCTCGCTCCGCTTCGAGAACCGGGTGCCCGGCGGCGACGTCAACCCCTACCTCGCGGTGGCCGCGCTGATCGCCGCCGGGCTGCACGGCCTGGAGCAGGAGCTGCCGCTGGAACCGGAGTTCACCGGCAACGCCTACGCCTCCGACGCCCCCCGGGTGCCCGCCAACCTGCGTGACGCGGTGGACGCCTTCGCCCGTAGCGCGGTCGCCGAGCGGGCCTTCGGCAAGGACGTGGTCGACCACTACACCAACGCCGGGCGGATCGAACTGGCGGCCTTCGACGCGGCGGTGACCGACTGGGAGCGGCGCCGCGGATTCGAGCGGCTGTGATGACCGGCACCCGCCCGCTGATCGGGATCACCAGCTACCTGGACGAGGCGTCCTGGGGGGTGTGGCGGCAGCGCGCCGCGCTGCTCCCGCACACCTACGTCGCCGCGGTCACCACCGCCGGGGCCACCGCCGTGCTGCTGCCGCCGCAGCCGGACGGCGCCGAGGACCTGGTGGCCAGGCTCGACGGACTGGTCGTCGCGGGCGGCCCCGACGTCGACCCGGCGCGCTACCGGGCGACGGCCGACCCGCGTACCGACCAGCCGCACACCGCCCGCGACAGCTGGGAGTTGGAGCTGCTGCGGGCCGCGCTCGGGCGCGACCTGCCGGTGCTCGGGGTGTGCCGGGGGATGCAACTGCTGAACGTCGCCCTCGGCGGACGGCTGGTGCAGCACCTGCCGGACCGGGTGGGCGACGCCAGCCACCAGCCCGCCCGCGCGGTCTTCGGCGAGCTGACCGCGCGGGTCCGGCCGGGCAGCCTGCTCGGCGGCATCGTCGGCGACTCGGTCGGCGTGCGCTGCTACCACCACCAGGCGGTCGCCGAACTCGGTGCCGGGCTGCGGCCGACGGCGTGGAGCGAGGACGAGACGGTGGAGGCGATCGAGCTCCCCGACCGCCGCTTCGTCCTCGGCGTCCAGTGGCACCCGGAGACCGACCCGGGCGACCCCCGCCTGTTCGGGGCCCTGGTGGCCCAGGCCCGGACCACCAGGGCCCCGGCACCGGCCGCCGGAGAACCCACCTGACCCACCCGCCACCGACCCACCCGCCACCGACCCACCCGCCACCCGCCACCGACCCACCCGCCACCGCGAGCCGAAAGGGAACACCCCACCCATGACCGAACCCCTGCCCGCTGCCCCCGCCAGTACGGCACCGCCCTACGACGTGGTCAATCCGGCGACGGAGAAAGTCATCGAGACCGTGGCGATGGCGGATCTGGCCGCCACCGACGCCGCCATCGCCCGGGCCCGGGCCGCCTACCAGGACTGGCGCCGGGTGGCGCCCGCCGACCGGGCGCGGCTGCTGCGGGCCTTCGCCGCCGCGGTCGACGCCGACCGCGAGCGGCTGGCCCGGCTGGAGGTGGCCAACGCGGGCCACACCATCGGCAACGCCCGCTGGGAGGCGGGCAACGCGCGCGACGTGATCGAGTACTACGCCGCCGCGCCCGAGCGCAACATGGGTCGGCAGATCCCGGTCCAGGGCGGGATCGACGTCACCTTCAAGGAGCCGCTGGGCGTGGTCGGGGTGATCGTGCCGTGGAACTTCCCGCTGCCGATCGCCGCCTGGGGCCTGGCCCCGGCGCTCGCGGCCGGGAACACGGTGGTGCTCAAGCCCGCCGAGCTCACCCCGCTGACCGCGCTGCGGCTGGCCGAACTGGCGCTGGAGGCCGGGATCCCGCCGGGGGTGTTCCAGGTGCTGCCGGGCCACGGTCCGCTGGTCGGGGCGCGCTTCGCCACCCATCCGGACGTCCGCAAGGTCGTCTTCACCGGTTCCACGGCCGTCGGCAAGCAGCTGATGGCCGCCTGCGCGGCCCAGGTCAAGCCGATCACGCTGGAACTCGGCGGCAAGAGCGCCAACATCGTCTTCGCCGACTCCGACCTGGAGGCGGCGGCGGCCAGCGCGCCCGGGGCGGTCTTCGACAACGCCGGGCAGGACTGCTGCGCGCGGTCCCGGATCCTGGTCCAGAGCTCGGTGTTCGACGCGTTCATGGCCCGGTTCGAGACCGCGGTGGCGGCGGTACGGGTCGGCGACCCGGCGCTGGAGGACACCGCGATGGGGCCGCTGATCTCCGCCGCGCACCGGACCCGGGTGGCCGGCTACGTGCCCGAGGGGGCCGACGTGGCCTTCCGCGGCAGCGTCCCGGAGGGGCCGGGGTTCTGGTTCCCGCCCACGGTGCTGCTGCCGGGATCGCACCAGGACCCGGCGTTCACCGAGGAGATCTTCGGCCCGGTGGTCACCGTCGTCCCGTTCACGGACGAGGCCGACGCGGTGCGCATCGCCAACGACACCGATTACGGCCTGTCCGGCTCCATCTGGACCCGCGACCTGGGCCGCGCGCTGCGGGTCGCCCGCGCTGTCGAGTCCGGCAACCTGTCGGTCAACTCGCACTCCTCGGTGCGCTACTCCACGCCCTTCGGCGGCTTCAAGCAGTCGGGCCTCGGCCGGGAACTCGGCCCGGACGCGCTCGACTCGTTCACCGAGACCAAGAACGTCTTCATCTCCACGGAGGGATAGCACACCATGAGCAACCGACTGGACGGCCGCGTCGCCGTCATCACCGGAGCCGGCAGCGGCATCGGCCTCGCCAGCGCCCGGCGCCTGGCGTCCGAGGGGGCCAAGGTCGTCTGCGTGGACCTGGACCAGGTCTCCGGCAAGCGGGCCGCGGACGAGGTGGACGGCCTGTTCGTGCAGGCCGACGTCACCGACGAGGACGCGGTCCGGGGCATGTACGAGACCGCGGTCGCCGAGTTCGGCCGCCTGGACATCGCCTTCAACAACGCCGGGATCTCCCCGCCGGAGGACGACTCGATCCTGACCACCGGCCTGGACGCCTGGCGCCGGGTGCAGGAGGTGAACCTCACCAGCGTCTACCTGTGCTGCAAGTACGCCATCCCGCACATGCAGCGGCAGGGCAAGGGCTCGATCATCAACACCGCCTCGTTCGTGGCGCTGATGGGCGCGGCCACCTCGCAGATCTCCTACAGCGCCTCCAAGGGCGGGGTGCTGTCGATGTCCCGGGAACTCGGCGTCCAGTTCGGGCGCGAGGGGATCCGGGTCAACGCGCTGTGCCCGGGGCCGGTCAACACCCCGCTGCTACAGGAGCTGTTCGCCAAGGACCCGGAGCGGGCCGCCCGCCGCCTGGTGCACATCCCGATGGGCCGGTTCGCCGAGCCGGACGAGATCGCCGCCGCCGTCGCCTTCCTGGCCAGCGACGACTCCTCGTTCATGACCGCCAACACCTTCCTGGTCGACGGCGGCATCTCGGCCGCGTACGTGACCCCGTTGTAGGACCGTCCGGCCGTGGCCCCAATGGAGCTTTGTCCAGTCCATTGGGGTTAGGCTGGGCGCCCATGCCCAGGGAGGGACGACGATGGGGCAACAGATCGCACTGGGCGGTGACCTGGAGCGGCGTGACCTGGTCAGCGAGGCGGTCTTCCGCCCGGTGCGGACCGGCAACGCCTTCGAGGAGACGGTCGAGCGGCTGCTGCACGCCATCAAGCTGGGCCTGGTCGCCCACGGCGACAGCCTGCCCCCGGAGCGCGAACTGGCGACCCGGCTCGGCGTCAGCCGGGTCACCCTGCGCGAGGCGATCCGGGCGCTCCAGCAGGCCGGGTACGTCGAGTCACGCCGGGGCCGCTACGGCGGCACCTTCGTCACCTACCAGCCCGCCGAGCCCGGGCAGGGCGACCTCCGCCGGATCGCCGCCGACCTGGGCGAGGACATCGACGACGCGCTGCGCTACCGCCAGGTGCTGGAGCCCGGAGCCTGCGCGCTGACCGCCGCCCGGGCACTGACCGGGGAGCAGCGGCACTACCTGCAGGCCCGGCTGGACGACGTGGCCCGGGCCGACAGCGCCGGCTACCGGCTGATGGACTCCCGCTTCCACCTGGCCATCGCCGAGATGGCCGGATCGCCCTCGCTGTACGTCAGCATCGAGAGCACCCGGCTGCGGCTGAACGACCTGCTGAACGCGATTCCGCTGCTCCAGCCCAACATCGAGCACTCGGAGCGGCAGCACCGGGCGATCCTCACCGCCATCCTCACCGGCGACGCCGAGGCCGCCTACCGCGAGATGGAGCAGCACGTGACCGGCACCGCCTCACTGCTGCGCGGCTTCCTGGGCTGAGCCCTCCCCGAACGTTCCCGGCGGCATCCTCGTCGGCGGCCCCAGTGATCCTGCGATCCGGCAGAGACATCGGATGAATAATTCAAGCGGCTCTTGAAAGGGTGGTCACTGGCGTTCTAAGGTCTGTCCATCGGCGGTATTCGTCAGATGAATCATCGGCCGCCGGACCGACAGACCCCGCAGGAAAGCAGAGGCCCCGTGACCGCCCGGATCACCGCCGTCGACACCTACGACATCCGGTTCCCCACCTCGCGCGAGCTCGACGGCTCCGACGCGATGAACCCCGACCCCGACTACTCGGCGGCCTACCTGGTGCTGCGCACCGACGCCGGGGACGGCCTGGAGGGGCACGGCTTCACCTTCACCATCGGCCGGGGCAACGACGTCCAGGTCGCCGCGATCGAGGCGATGCGCCCCTACATCGTCGGACGTTCCGTCAGCGAGCTTTGCGCCGACCCGGGTTCACTCAGCCGCGACCTGGTCGGCGACAGCCAACTGCGCTGGCTCGGACCGGAGAAGGGGGTGATGCACATGGCGATCGGCGCCGTCGTCAACGCCGTCTGGGACCTCGCCGCCAAGCGCGCCGACCAACCCCTGTGGCGGCTGCTGGCCGACGCCGAACCCGAGTGGCTGGTCTCCCAGGTCGACTTCCGCTACATCGACGACGCGCTCACCCCGGAACAGGCCCTGGAGCTGCTGCGCTCGGCCCGGCCCGGGCGGGCCGAGCGGGAACAGCAGCTGCTGCGGCGCGGCTACCCCGGCTACACCACCTCGCCCGGCTGGCTCGGCTACTCCGACGAGAAGCTGACCCGGCTCGCCCGCAAGGCGCTGGCCGACGGCTTCACCCAGATCAAGCTGAAGGTCGGCGCCGACCTGGCCGACGACGTCCGCCGCTGCCGGGCCGCCCGCGCGGCCGTCGGCCCCGGTGTCCGCATCGCCATCGACGCCAACCAGCGCTGGGGCGTCGCCGAGGGCATCGCCTGGACCCGGGCCCTGGCCGAGTTCGACCCGTACTGGATCGAGGAGCCCACCAGCCCGGACGACATCCTCGGCCACGCCGCCATCCGCACCGGGGTCGCCCCGATCCGGGTCGCCACCGGCGAGCACGTGCAGAACCGGGTCGTCTTCAAGCAGCTGCTCCAGGCCGGGGCGGTGGACGTGGTGCAGATCGACGCGGCCCGGGTCGGCGGCGTCAACGAGAACCTGGCCATCCTGCTGCTCGCCGCCCGGTTCGGGGTCCCGGTCTGCCCGCACGCGGGCGGCGTCGGCCTCTGCGAACTGGTGCAGCACCTGTCCATGTTCGACTTCGTGGCGCTCTCCGGTACCACCGAGGACCGCGTCATCGAGCACGTCGACCACCTGCACGAGCACTTCCTGGCACCGGTGCGGATGGACCAGGGCCACTTCCGCGCGCCCACCGCCCCCGGGTTCTCGGCCCAGATGCACGCCGGGTCGATCAGCAGGTACACCTATCCTGACGGCGAGTTCTGGGCCGCCGACCTGGCCGAGAGGGAAGAGGCGAAGGCTGTATGAGGGACTTCGACGGACTGCGTGCCATCGTCACCGGCGGTGCCTCCGGCATCGGCCGGGCCACCGCCCTGCTGCTGCGCGAACGCGGCGCCGAGGTCGCGGTGCTGGACCTCGATCCGGACGCGGCGCCCGAGCCGCTGCACGCGCTGCGCGCCGACGTCGCCGACGACGCCTCGGTGCGCGCCGCGGTGGCCGAGGCGATCGGCCTGCTCGGCGGGCTGGACATCCTGGTCAACAACGCCGGGATCGGCGCCGCCGGCACGGTCGAGGACAACCCCGACGAGCAGTGGCACCGGGTACTGGACGTCAACGTGCTTGGCATCGTGCGGACCACCCGCGCGGCGCTGCCGCGGCTGCGGGCCTCGAACCACGCGGCGATCGTCAACACCTGCTCGATCGCCGCCACCGCCGGGCTGCCGCAGCGGGCGCTGTACTCGGCCAGCAAGGGCGCGGTGCTGTCGCTGACCCTGGCCATGGCCGCCGACCACGTCCGCGAGGGCATCCGGGTCAACTGCGTCAACCCCGGCACCGCGGACACCCCCTGGGTCGGCCGACTGCTCGACGCCGCCGACGACCCGGCCGCCGAGCGGGCGGCGCTCAACGCCCGCCAGCCGATGGGCCGACTGGTCACCGCCGACGAGGTCGCCGCCGCCATCGCCTACCTGGCGAGCCCGGCCGCCGCCTCGGTCACCGGGACCGCGCTCGCCGTCGACGGCGGCATGCAGGGCCTGCGGGTACGGCCCGCCGCGACCGGCGAGGAGACCCGATGAGGTCCACCGCCCTGGGGCACGGCGACGTCCAGGTGACCGACCTGGCCTTCGGCGCCGCCGCACTCGGCAACCTCTTCACCGAGGTCGGCGCGGCCGAGGCCGAGGCCGCGCTGCTGACCGCCTGGGACGCGGGCATCAGGTACTTCGACACCGCCCCGCACTACGGCCTGGGCCTGTCCGAACGCCGGGTCGGCGCCGCGCTGCGGCAGCGGCCCCGCGACTCCTACACCCTGTCGACCAAGGTCGGCCGCCTGCTGGAGCCCACCCCGGACGCCACCGGCGACGACCTGGCCAGCGGCTTCGCGGTCCCCTCCAGCCACCGCCGGGTCTGGGACTTCAGCGCCGACGGCGTGCTCCGCAGCATCGAGGCCAGCCTGGAACGGCTGGGCCTGGACCGGATCGACGTGGCCTACCTGCACGACCCGGACGACCACCCCGCGCAGGCGCTGGACCAGGCCTACCCGGCGCTGGAGCGGCTGCGGGCCGAGGGCGTGGTCGGCGCGATCGGCGCCGGGATGAACCAGTCGGCGCTGCTCACCAGGTTCGTCCGGGAGACCGACGTGGACGTGGTGCTGCTGGCCGGCCGGTACACCCTGCTCGACCAGGACGGACTGGCCGAGCTGCTGCCCGAGGCCGCGCGTCGGGGCACCTCGGTGGTGGTCGGCGGGGTGTTCAACTCCGGTCTGCTGGCCGACCCGCGCCCCGGCGCCAGCTACGACTACGCCCCGGCGGCGCAGCCGCTGCTGGAGCGGGCGCTGCGGATCCAGGCGGTCTGCGAGCGGCACGGCGTGCCGCTGCGCGCCGCCGCGCTGCGCTTCCCCTTCGGCCACCCCGCCGTCCGCAGCGTGCTGGTGGGGATGCGGTCGGCGGCGGAGGTGCGCGACGCGGTCGCCATGGCCGAGCGGCCCGTGCCCGGGGAGCTGTGGCAGGAGCTGCGGGCCGAGGGCCTGCTGCCGCTGGAGGCGCCGGTATGCGG
Source organism: Streptacidiphilus sp. P02-A3a (assembly GCF_014084105.1). Lineage (GTDB taxonomy): Bacteria > Actinomycetota > Actinomycetes > Streptomycetales > Streptomycetaceae > Streptacidiphilus. The sequence continues at coordinate 3,506,938 of NZ_CP048289.1, forward strand.
GTAGCCCTGTTCATCACCTGCTTCAACGACACCCTCTACCCGGACACCGGCAAGGCCGTGGTCCGGCTGCTGCGACGGCTCGGCCACCAGGTGGAGTTCCCGGCCGACCAGACCTGCTGCGGCCAGATGCACCTCAACACCGGCTACCGCCGCGAGGCCGCCCCGCTGGCCCGGCACTTCGCCGAGGTCTTCGCCGGGTACGACGCCGTGGTCAGCCCCTCGGCCTCCTGCGCGGGCATGGTCAGGGACAGTCACCAGGAACTGACGGGCCATCAACCGCCGTCGGTGTACGAACTGGTGGAGTTCCTGGTGGACGTGCTCGGGGTGACCGACGTGGGCGCGTACTACCCGCACAAGGTCGCCTACCACCCCACCTGCCACTCGCTGCGCGGCCTCGGCCTGGGCGAGAAGCCGCTGCGGCTGCTGCGCGCGGTACGCGGGCTGGAACTGGTCCCGCTCCCGGCGGCGGACTCCTGCTGCGGCTTCGGCGGCACCTTCGCGCTGAAGAACGCCGACACCTCCAACGCGATGCTCGCCGACAAGACCCTCGCGGTGCGCGGCTGCGGCGCCGAGGTGCTGTGCGCGGCGGACAACTCCTGCCTGATGCACATCGGCGGCGGCCTCTCCCGGCAGGGCGCCGACGTGCGGACGCTGCACCTGGCCGAGATCCTGGCCGCCACGGAAGGGGACCAGGGATGACCAAGCCCGACAACACCGTGTGGCTGGGCGCGCCCGCCTTCCCGGTGGCCGCCCGCGCGGCCCTGGCCGACGGTCAGTTGCGGTCCAACCTGAGGCACGCCACCACCACCATCCGCGACAAGCGCCTCGCGGTCACCGGCGAACTCGACGACTGGGAGCGGCTGCGCGACGCCGGAGCCGCGCTCAAGCGGCGGACGCTACGTCATCTGGACAGCTATCTCCTCCAGTTGGAGGAGTCGGTGACCCGCGCGGGCGGCGTGGTGCACTGGGCCGCGGACGCGGACGAGGCGAACCGGATCGTCACCGGACTGGTCCGGGCGGCGGGCGCCGGCGAGGTGGTCAAGGTCAAGTCGATGGCCACGCAGGAGATCGGACTGAACGAGGCGCTGGCCGAGGCCGGGATCGCCGCCTACGAGACCGACCTGGCCGAGCTGATCGTGCAGTTGGGCCACGACCGGCCCTCGCACATCCTGGTGCCCGCGATCCACCGCAACCGCTCCGAGATCCGCGACATCTTCGAGCGGGAGATGGGCAGTTGGGGCCGTGCCGCGCCCGCGGGGCTGACCGACGACCCGGCCGCGCTGGCCGAGGCGGCCCGGCTGCACCTGCGGGAGAAGTTCCTGCGGGCCAAGGTCGCCGTCTCCGGGGCGAACTTCGCCATCGCCGAGAACGGCACGGTCGGCGTGGTCGAGTCCGAGGGCAACGGCCGGATGTGCCTGACCCTGCCGCGGACGCTGATCACCGTGATGGGCATCGAGAAGGTGCTGCCCGCCTGGTCCGACCTGGAGGTGTTCCTGCAACTGCTGCCGCGCTCCTCCACCGGCGAGCGGATGAACCCGTACACCTCCACCTGGACCGGGGTCACCCCCGGTGACGGGCCGCAGGACTTCCACCTGGTGCTGCTCGACAACGGCCGCACCGACACCCTGGCCGACACCGTCGGCCGCCAGGCGCTGGCCTGCATCCGCTGCTCGGCCTGCCTCAACGTCTGCCCGGTCTACGAGCGGACCGGCGGCCACGCCTACGGCTCGGTCTACCCGGGCCCCATCGGCGCCGTACTCACCCCGCAACTCGTCGGCGTCGGCGGTGACACCAACGGCGCCGCGGCCTCGCTGCCGTTCGCCTCGACCCTGTGCGGAGCCTGCTACGAGGCCTGCCCGGTGAAGATCGACATCCCCCGGGTGCTGGTCCACCTGCGGGCGCGGGTGGTCGAGTCGAAGCGGGCCCGGCGGCGGACGCCCACCGCCGAGGCACTGGCGATGCGGGCGGCCGGGATGGTGCTCGCGGAGCCCGCCCGGCTGCGGGCGGCGCAGCGCGCGGCCCGGATCGGCGGCCGGTTGGTCGCCCGGAGGGGCAGGATCGGCGCGCTGCCGCTCCCCGCCCCGCTGAACGGCTGGTCGAAGACCCGGGACCTGCCGCAGCCACCCGCGGAGACCTTCCGCGACTGGTGGCAGCGGACCGGCAACACCGCTCAGGAGAACGAGACATGACGACACGTGAGACCGTTCTGGCCCGGATCAGGAGCGCGCTCGCGGACGTCCCCGAGCAGGAGACGCCGGAGCTGGTCGCGGTGCCGCGCGACTACCGGCGCAGCCACGCCGACGAGGACGTGGTGGCGCTGTTCGCCGAGCGGGTCGCCGACTACCGCGCCCGGGTGCTGCGGGTCGGCCGGTCCGAGGCGCGGGCGGCGGTCGCCGGACTGCTGGCCGAGCGCGGCGTGCGGACGCTGGTGGTGCCGTCCGGCTTCCCCGAGGAGCTGCTGCCCCCCGGTCCGTGGCAGTGCCTGGCGGACACCCCGCCGCTGGACGTCACCGCCCTGGACGCCGCCGACGGGGTGCTCACCACCGCCGCCCTCGGCATCGCGGTCACCGGCACCCTGGTCCTGGACGCCGGTCCCGGCCAGGGGCGGCGCGCGCTGACGCTGCTGCCCGACTACCACCTGTGCGTGATCCGCGAGGAGCAGATCCTCGGCGACGTGCCGGAGGCGATCGCCGCGCTCGACCCGGCCCGGCCGCTGACCTTCGTCTCCGGCCCCTCGGCCACCAGCGACATCGAGTTGCAGCGGGTGGAGGGGGTGCACGGTCCGCGCACCCTGCACGTCCTGGTCATCGCCGATTCCCCCACCGTGGAGCCCGCATGAGAACCGCCCTGCACACCAGGGTCCGCACCGACCGGATCGAGGAGTACGAACAGGCCCACCGCGAGGTGCCGGTGGAACTGACCGACGCCATCCGCGCGGCCGGGTGCCGCTCCTGGACGATCTGGCGCAGCGGGGCCGACCTGTTCCACCTGATCGACTGCGACGACTACGGTCAACTGATCAGCCACCTCAGTGATCTGACTGTCAATCAGGTCTGGCAGGAGCGGATGGGAGAGCTGCTGGAGGTGGTCCACGACTACGGCGACGGCGGCGCGGACGCCGCGCTGCCGGTGGTGTGGCAGCTGTGACCGGCCGCACCCCGGCCGACGCGGCGGCACCGCTCGTCGACGCCCACCACCACCTGTGGGACCTGTCCGTGCGTGACCAGGACTGGATCACCGGACCGGAGTTGGCGCCGCTGCGGCGGGACTTCCTGATCGACGAGTTCGAGCGGACCGCCCGCGCCGGCGGTGTCGACGCCTCGGTGCTGGTGCAGACCGTGTGCGTCGCGGCGGAGACCCCGGAGCTGCTGGCCGTCGCCGCCGCCGGAGAGCTGGTGGCGGGTGTGGTCGGCTGGACCGACCTGACCGCGCCCGGGATCGCCGACACCCTGGCCGAGCTGCGGCAACTACCGGGCGGCGCGGCCCTGGTGGGCCTGCGGCACCAGGTCCAGGGGGAGCCGGACCCGCGCTGGCTGCTGCGTCCGGAGGTACTCCGGGGTCTGCGCCAGGTCGCCGCGGCCGGTCTGGTCTACGACCTGGTGCTGCTTCCGGAGCAGCTTCCGGCGGCGATCGAGGCGGCGAAAGCCCTGCCGGAGCTGACCTTTGTGCTGGACCACCTGGCGAAGCCGCCGATCGCCACCGGCGAACTGCGGCCCTGGGCCGAGCGGATCACCGCGCTGGCCGCGCTGCCGAACACCGTCTGCAAACTCTCCGGCCTGGTCACCGAGGCCGACTGGTCCGGCTGTTGGAGCAGCGCCGACCTGCGGCCGTACGCGGACACGGTGCTGCGGGCCTTCGGCCCGGAGCGGCTGATGTTCGGCTCCGACTGGCCGGTGTGCACGCTCGCCGCCGACTATCCGCAGGTGCTGGACATCGCACGGGAGTTGACCTCGGCCCTGGGCCCGGACGAGCGTGCCGCCGTCTTCGGCGGCACCGCCGTCCGGACCTACGGCCTGCCGGATCCCGCCGCGCGCTGACCGGCTGCCGCCCGGCAGCCGGGGGCCGCGACGAGCGGAGGCCGCGGACCGGGTCCGCGACCTCCGCCGGGTGGCGCCGTGAGCGGTCAGCCGCTGAAGGCTTGGAGCTCCCACAGCGAGTAGCCGTACTGCGTGGCCCGCGCGGTGCCGTACATGCGCAGGTAGCGTCCACTGCCGGAGACGTTCAGCGTCTGGGTGCCGCCGGTCCCGGTGGTGGTGGAGTAGATCGGGGTCCAGTTCGTTCCGTCGTTGGAGGTCTGGATCTGGAAGGCGGTCGCGTACGCGGTCTCCCAGTACAGCGTCACCTGGCAGATCGACTGGGTGGAGCCCAGGTCCACCTCCAGCCACTGCGGGTCGGAGAACGCGCTGGACCAGCGGGTGCCGGTGGTGTTGCCGTCGAACGCCTCCTGCGGGGTGAAGCTGGAGTTCTGCGAGGAGGAGGCGGTCGCCGGCTTGTTCAGGGCGATGTCGGTGGTACCGCAACCGCCCCCGGCCGCGTTGACCGTCCAGCTGAACGAGGTGGATCCGGTGGCGCCGGTGGAGTCGGTGGCGGTGACCGTGACGGCCGAGGTGCCCGCCGCGGTCGGGGTGCCGGAGATCAGGCCGGTCGCGGAGTTGATCGACAGCCCGGCGGGCAGCCCGCTGGCGCTGTACGTCAGCGACTGCCCGGCGGCCGAGTCACTGGCCTGCACCTGGAGGCTTGCGGCGGTGCCGACGGTCGAGGTCTGGCTGCCGGGACCGGTGACGCTGACCGTGTTGCTGGTGCCGCCGCCGCCTCCGGTGGGCAGCGTCCACTGCTGGTCGGCGGTGTCGGCGCAGGTCTCGATGTCCAGCCTGGCGGTGGTGTTGCTGCCCGGATCGGTGAGGCACAGACCGGAGTTGGGGTTCACCAGCTCGCCGTTGGACTGGTGGGACCAGCCCTGGGCGTTGGTGCCGTTGCACGGGTACCAGTCGACGTCGGTGCCGCTGGTGGTCCCGGCGCTGACCACGTCCAGGCAACCGCCCTGGACCCGTACCGTGTTGTCGCTGTACGGCGACCACTGCTCACCCGGATCGCCGTCGCAGGCGCTCAGCCCGATCGGGTTGCCCTCGGTGTTGAGCACGTTCTCGTTGACCAGGCACTGCCCGTTCAGCCCGGTGACCTCGCCGGTGGCGGAGGCGGTCGCGGTCGGGGTGGAGTTGCCGCCCTGCTCGTAGACCGCCACGTACGCCACGCTCATCGACGCGCCGGAGGTGGTCGCCGCGGTCGGGGTGGTGGAGCCGTAGACCCCGTCCGGGTAGTTGCCGCCCATGGCGAGGTCCCAGATGATGAAGAAGCCGTGGTCCACGGCCTCCTGCCAGGCCGTGGTGCCCACCGAGGCCTCGGTGATGGTCTCCTCGACCGTGCCGTCCATCAGGAACTGCATGGTCTCCGCGCTGGTGTTGGTCCGGTTCACGATCACCGAGTAGGTGTGGTAGCCGGTCTGGCAGCTGGAGCTGGTGTTGGGACAGGCGATCAGCGCGTGGCCGCTGCTGCCCGCCGCGTCGTGCAGGGTCTGCGACGCCTGGTTGGAGCCGTTGACGTCCTCCATCATGTCGATCTCGCCGGAGGTGGGCCAGCCGCCGCCGGCCCGCATCGGCGAGCCGAGGGCCCAGAACGCGGGCCAGTAGCCGAGGCCGTTGGCCGGGTTCGGCTGCTCGATCGAGGCGGTCATCTCCAGCTCGCCGCCGGCCGGGGCCTGGAAGTCGTCGCGGGTGCTCTCCAGCCGGGCGGAGTTCCAGGTGCCGTTGTTGTCGGTGGCCTTGAGCACCAGGTGCCCGTTGCCGTCGAGGTAGGCGTTGTTGGTGGAGTTGGTGGTCTGCTCGATCTCACCGGTGCCGTAACCGGTGCCGATGTCGTAGAACCAGTTCGCGGCGGAGGGCGCGGAACCCGCCGGACCGGCGAAGTTGTCGCCGAACACGGTCGTCCAGCCGGCCGAGGCGGCGGGCACCGTGTCGGCCAGTGCGGCGGGCGCGACGGCCAGGGTGGCGGTCACCGTGCCGCCGAGGCAGGCGGCGAACAGCGCCGCGGTGGTCAGTAGTGAGCGAAGCCTGGGCGAGCCGGATATCCGCTCGCGTGACTTCGCCCGGCGGCCGGAGTCCCGGCCACTGCGTGATAGGGCGAACATGTCCCTTTCCCTTCAGCGCTGATCGCGCTTTCTCGAATCGGCGTCGGGGCATGGCGATGCACGGCACGGCTGTGCCGGAACAGGGCAGCCCATGGCGCCGGTGGTGGGTGACGAGAAGCGAGAGAGCGCTCTCTCGCAGCTGATTTCTACGGCTAGGTTACGAACATGTCAAGGCATCGCGCACAAGTCGCGAAAAGTACCCGCCCCCACCGGACCGCCGTGCGAGCCACGGCAGCTGACGCCGGCGCAGCTCCCCGGCGGACCGCCCCGAGGTCCGCGCCCCACCCGGGCGGCGCTCGGGCCGGGCGGTCGGCGGCCCGCGGGTCGACAATGGGAGCATGCCGCTTCAGCAGGTCGCCGCCGTGTCGCGGGCCCTGGCCGCCGAACCGGGCCGCAGGGCCAAGGTGTCGCTGCTGGCCGGGCTGCTGCGCGGCCTCGGCCCGGACGACCTGCGGGCCGCCGTCGGACTGCTGTCCGGCGAGTCGAAGCGGATGCGGGTCGGTGTCGGCCCGGCCGCGCTGCGGGACCTCCCACCCCCGGCCGACCAGGCGGAGCTGGGCATCGCCGAGGCCGAGGCGGCGCTGCGCGCCCTCGCCCAGGTGCACGGCTCCGGCGCGCAGGCCGAGCGCCGCCGCCTGCTCACCGGCCTGTTCGCCCGGGCCACCGCCGAGGAGCAGGCGCTGCTGAGCGGGGTGCTCGTCGGCGACCTGCGCCAGGGCGCGCTGGACGCGGTGATGGGCGACGCCGTCGCCGCCGCGGCCGGGGTCCCGGCGGTGGAGGTCCGCCGGGCGCTGATGTTCCGCGACTCCGCCGCCGAGGTCGCCGCCGCCGCGATGGACGGCGGCGCCGACGCGCTGCGCGCCTTCGGCCTTGAGGTGGGGCACCCGTTCCGGCCGATGCTCGCCGCCTCCGCGCCCGACGTCGGCGCGGCCCTGGAGCGGCTGCGCCCGGCCGCGCTGGAGTGGAAGCTCGACGGCATCCGGGTCCAGGTGCACCGCGACGGCGACCGGATCAGCGTGTACACCCGCAGCCTGGACGACATCACCGCGCGGGTGCCGGAGGTGGTCGAGGCGGCCCGGGCGCTGCCGCTGCGCTCGGCGGTGCTGGACGGCGAGGCGCTGGCCCTGGCGGCGGACGGCAGGCCCCGGCCGTTCCAGGTCACCGCCGCCCGTACCGCCTCCCGCCAGGACGTGGACGCGCTGCGGGCCGAGGTCCCGCTCGGCGTCTTCTTCTTCGACCTGCTCCACCGCGACGGCCTCGACCTGCTGGACCAGCCGGAGTCCCGGCGCTTCGCCGAACTGGCGGCGGTGGTGCCGCCGGAGCTGCGGGTGCCGCGCCTGGTCACCGGCGACGACCTGGCCGCCCGGGCCTTCTTCGACGACGCCCTCGCGCACGGGCACGAGGGCGTCGTGGCCAAGGACCCGGACTCCCGCTAGACCGCCGGGCGGCGCGGGGCCGGGTGGATCAAGGTCAAGCCACGGCACACGCTCGACCTGGTGGTGCTCGCGGCGGAGTGGGGCAGCGGACGCCGCCGGGGGCTGCTCAGCAACCTCCACCTGGGGGCCCGGGGCGACGGCACGCCGGGGCTGGGGGAGTGGGTGATGCTCGGCAAGACCTTCAAGGGCCTCACCGACGAGACCCTGGCCTTCCAGACCCGGGAGCTGCTGGCCCGGGAGGTGGGCCGGGACGACTGGGTGGTGCGGGTCCGGCCGGAACTCGTCGTCGAGATCGCCTTCGACGGCGTGCAGCGCAGCCCCCGCTACCCGGCCGGGCTGACCCTGCGCTTCGCCCGGGTGCTGCGCTACCGCCCGGACAAGCGTCCCCAGGAGGCCGACTCGATCGCCGACGTCCAGCGGCTCGCGGAAGGCGGTTGACCCGTCACAGGACGCCGTGCCGGTGTCACGGCGCCTCCTCGCGGTCCAGCTCCTCGTCCAGCGCGATGGCCGCGCTGATCAGCGCGAGGTGGGTGAACGCCTGCGGGAAGTTGCCCAGTTGCTCACCGGTGGGGCCGATCTCCTCGGCGAACAGGCCGACATGGTTGGCGTAGGTGAGCATCTTGTCGAAGGCGTACCGCGCCTGGTCCAGGCGGCCCGCCCGGGCCAGGGCGTCCACGTAGAGGAAGCTGCACAGGTTGAAGGTGCCCTCCGATCCGCGCAACCCGTCCGGTGAGGCGGCCGGGTTGTAGCGGTAGACCAGGGAGTCGGAGACCAGCTCCTGGTCCATCGCGTCGAGGGTGGACAGCCAGGCCGGGTCCTTCGGCGAGATGAAGCCCACCAGCGGCATCAGCAGCAGCGAGGCGTCCAGCACATCGGTGGCGTAGTGCTGGACGAAGGCCTGCCGCTTCTCGCTCCAGCCGCGTTCCAGCAGCTGGCGCATGACGGCGTCGCGGGCGCCGGTCCAGCGCGGGAGGTCGGCGGGGCGGGCGTAGCTGGTCGCCAGCCGGATCCCGCGGTCGAAGGCGACCCAGCACATCAGCCGGCTGTAGCTGAAGTCCTGTCGGCCGCCCCGGGTCTCCCAGATGCCCTCGTCGGGTCGGTCCCAGTTGTCCGCGAGCCAGTCCAGCAGGTCGGCGTTGGCCTGCCAGGCCCGGTGGCCGGTGGTGGCGGCCAGGTCGGTGGCCTGGGCGATGGCGTACGCGGCCTCCCCGTAGATGTCGAGCTGGAGCTGGTCGGCCGCGCCGTTGCCGACCCGGACCGGGGCGGAGCCCCGGTAGCCCTCCAGGTGGTCCAGGACCTCCTCGCCCAGACGCGGGTCGCCGTCCACCCGGTACATGATCTGCAGCGGTTCGCCGGAGACGGTGTCCCCGGCCCGCAGCCGGTCGCTGAGCCAGTGCCGGTAGGCGTCCGCCTCCTCGGTGAAGCCGAGGTCGATCAGCGCCCGCACCGACAGCGAGGCGTCGCGGATCCAGGTGTACCGGTAGTCCCAGTTGCGTTCGCCGCCGACCTGCTCGGGCAGGCCCATGGTGGCGGCGGCGATCGGGGCGCCGGTGGGGGCGTAGGTGAGCAGCTTGAGGGTGATCGCCGAGCGGTGCACCTGCTGCTGCCAGCGGCCCCGGTAGCGGCAGTGCCGGATCCAGTCGTGCCAGTAGCCCCGGGTCGCGTCGAAGGCGGCGTGCGCGGCGTCGACGGTGAACGGCGCGGGCGGCCCGCCCTCGGCGGAGCAGGAGGTCAGTGCGACGGCGGCGACCTGGCCCGCGCTCAGCGTGAAGTCGGCGGTCACGTCCGGGTGGTTCGGGTCGTTGTTGTCGTGCCGCAGCTCGATCGGGGCCGTCGCCTGCAGGTACAGGTCGCTGTGCGGACCGTGGAAGACCGCGTCACCGCCGCGTGCCCCCAGCCGGTGCGGGGCGCGGCCGTAGTCGAAGCGGGGGCGGCAGCCCAGGGTGAACCGCATGGTTCCGCGCACCACCCGGGCCGCGCGCAGCACCGTGTGCCGGTCGTCGGCCGTGTGCGGGTCGTTGACCGGCATGAAGTCGATGACCTCGCCCACGCCGTTCGGCGTCAGGAAGCGGGTGACCAGGATCGCGGTGTCGGAGAGGTAGATCTGGTGGACGGTGGCGTCCGGTTCGGCGGCGGCCAGCAGGCACTCCCCGCCGCGTTCGCGGTCCAGCAGGGCCGCGAAGACGCTCGGGGAGTCGAAGCGCGGGGTGCACCACCAGTCCAGCACACCCCCGGTGGACACCAGGGCCGCCGTCTGCAGGTCCCCGACCAGGCCGTGGTCGGCGATCGGCGGGTATTCGTCCATCGGGATCCCTTCGCTGCGGGTGCGGGCGGCGTCCGGCGGGGCCCGGTCAGGCGGCCAGGATCTTGGCCTTGGCCTGCTGGTACTCGGCCTCGGTGAGGGCCCCCTTGTCCTTCAGCTCGGCCAGCCTGGCCAGCTCGTCCACGCTGCCGCCGCCGCTCGGTCCCGCCGCCTGCCGGACGTAGTCCTGGAACGCCCGCTGCTGCTGCTCGGCCCGGGCGACGGAGCGTCGGCCCATGTCGCCGCCGTGGACGATCACGTAGATCAGCACCCCCAGGAACGGCAGGATCAGCACCAGGACCAGCCACAGCGCCTTGTTCCAACCGCTGCTCTCGTGGTTGCGGAAGATGTCTCCGATGACCCGGAACAGCAGGAAGAACCACATGATCCAGAGGAAGAACTCAAGCATCGTCCAGAACACGTCGAGCAGCGGGTAGTTCATCGTCCGGTCTCCTGTCGCTCACGCAACTCAGCCGCCCCCGCGCCACCGGGCACCGGGTGTGCACGGTGCAACGCAACGGACATAGATAGTAATACCAGGACAAACGCTGCACCGCGCGGCGTCGGCCCTGTCCGGCGGTGTGGGGCGGCGGACGCGAAACGGGCGGGCCCGGCCGCTGGAGTCCAGCGGCCGGGCCCGCCCGGGGCGGAGCGGTGGATCACTGCCAGGTGTCGCTCAGCGTGGCCGAACCGGACGCGCCGGTGGTGTAGCCGCGGTTGGCGCCGTCCTCCCAGGTGACGTTCCCGGAGCCGTCCTTGACGATGAACTTGTACTGGAAGGCGGTGTCCGCCGGGAGCGACACGGTCACCGACCAGTCCGGGTAGTTCTGCGAGGAGAGCGGCAGGGCGCTGCCGGTGGCCCAGTCGCCCAGCGCCGGGATCGAGCCGACCAGGTAGACGTTCTGGCCGGGGACGGTGGTCTCGTCCTCGTCGAAGGTGACGCTGACCTGCCCGGGGCCGCTGCTCGGACTCGCCGTCGGTGTGGTGCCGGGGCTGCCCCAGGTGTCGCTGACCGCCCCCGCCGCACTGCCGCTGTCGGCGCTCTGGTTGCCGCCCGGCTCCCAGGTCACGTTCCCCGAGCCGTCCTTCTCCAGGTACTTGTACTGGAACGCGGTGCCGGACGGGAGGTCGACGGTCGCGGTCCAGGTGGAGCCGGACTGGGTCATCGGGATCGCGGTGGCGGTGTCCCAGTCGCCGAGCGCGCTGATGGAGCCGGTCAGGTAGACGCTCTCGCCGCTGGGCGCTCCGGCGACGGTGAAGGTCTCGGCGACGGTGCCGCCGCTCGGCGTCGCGGTGGCGCTCGCGCTCGCGCTCGCCGAGGGCGTCGGCGTCGCCGAACCGCCGCCGCTGGGCGCGCCGGTGTAGACGGCCACCGAGTCGTCGGCGGGGACGGTCACGGTGGCCTGGCCGGAGCCGTTGACGCTGACCGCCGGGCCGGTGCAACTGCCCGAGGCGCCCGGGTCGCCGTGGATGATGTCGCAGTAACTGCCTTCGGGGAGGCCGGTGGTGAAGGTCTCGGTGACCGCGCTGCCGCTGTTGTTGATCGCGATCCAGGAGCTGCTGCCCCGACTGAAGGCGATGGCGTTGCCACCGTTGTCCCACCAGTTGGCGACCGGCTGGCCCTGGGCGGCGTTGTGCCAGCCGACCATGTTGGCGATGCCGGTCACCCGGTCGGTGCAGACCCAGGCGCTGGAGGAGCAGTCGGTGTCGGTGACGAAGCCGTTGGCGTCGGACGGCGGCGAGGCGTTGGGGTCGCTGAAGGAGAAGCCGGAGTAGACCGTCGGCTGCACGCCGTAGCCCCAGGCCAGCATGAACTCGGTGGCCAGCGTGTACTGGCTTCCGTCCTGGTAGTTCAGCGTGGAGCCGTCGCGCTCGGTGTCGTGGTTGGCCACCATGGCGCCGTCCTTGTCGCTCGGCTCCAGCCCCCAACTCTGGCCGAACGTCTTCAGGTTGGCGATGTCACCCTGGAACTGCGCCTTCAACGCGTCGGCGTAGTCGAAACCGATGACGCTGCCGTTGCCCTCGAACGCGGCGGGTGCCAGGTTGCCGGTGCCGCCGAGGGCGACCTCCTGCAGGACGTAGGGGCGCTGACCCCACAGGGTGTTGTTCAGCCGGGACTCGATGTTGGCCATGTCGGCCTGGTTGATGTGCTTGGCCGAGTCGATCCGGAAGCCGTCGACCCCGTCGGCGATAAGGGAGTTGAGGTATCCGGCGATCTTGGCCCGGACGTCGTCGGTCTCGGTGTAGAGGTCGGCCAGGCCCTCCAGGTCGCACTCCTGCACCTGGGTCTGGCTGTTCCAGTCCTGGATGGACATGTCCGAGTTGGGGCAGTTGGCCGGTGAGGTGTGGAAGTCGGCCGAGGTGTAGGGGACCTCGTTGTAGCTCGGGCCGGAGACGTTGAAGCTGTCGCCGCCGTAGGAGTCGGTGCTGGTCTGGTTGGTCCCGGACATGTGGTTGATCACCGCGTCGGCGTAGACCTTCACCCCGGCGTTGTGGCAGGTGGTCACCATGGCCTGGAACTGGGCGGCGTCGCCCATCCGGCTGTTGAGGTCGTAGCCGACCGGCTGGTAGACGTCCCACCAGTCATGGGTCGCGCCGGGGATGCGGATCGAGTCCTCCGGCGGGGCCACCTGGACCGCGCCGTAGCCCTTGGGGCCGAGCACGTCGGTGCATTCGGCGGCCACGGACGGCCAGTTCCATTCGAAGAGGTTGGCGATGACGTCGCCGCCGTTGCCGCCGCCCGTCGTCTCGGTGGCGTGGGCCGTACTCTGCAGGGCGATCGGCACGCACGAGCCCGCTATCAGCGCGGCGGCGGCGACGGCCGTGCGCCAGGCGCGTCGGTGCGTGGGACGGGGGAGGGTGGTTCGCATGGATGGGGCTCCCATGGTGGGTGGGGCGGATCGGCGCTGCGGTACTGCGGTGACCGGGGCTGTGGGCGCGGCCGGTGTGCGGTCGCGGCCGGAACGTCCTGATCCGTTCCGGCCGCGACCCCTGCGGGGTGCTCGTACGCCGTCTCCCTCCCGCGTGGGCGGCGGTGCCGGGCGAGAGTTGACCTTGCCGGGTCCTGACAGTGGCGTCAAGAGCTGAATGCAAGATATTTCAGCGATTCATGAAAGTTCAGCAGCCGCCGTACCCCTCCCAGTTGGCCACGGTGGCGTTGACGGTGCCGCCGTTGACGCTCATGCTGCGGTTGCCCACGTAGGCGCAGCCGCTGGTCTCCTCGTTGTTGGACCAGTTGCCGTTGAGGGTGAACTTGTAGGCGAGGGTCGCGGCCTTGGCGGCGGTGAGGGTGACCGTGAAGTGGGTGGCGTCCACCCGGGTCATCAGGACGCCGTTGGCAGCCCAGTCGGCCTGGCCCTCACCGAGCGCCGAGAGGTTCCCGGCGAGGTAGACCTGAGCGCTGGCGGGGGTGCTCGTCGGGACGGTGACGTTCACCGTCTCGGTGACGGCGCTGCCGCTCGCGGTCGGCGTGGGGGTGGGCGTCGGCGTCGGGGTGGGCGTGGGCGTGGGTGTCGGGGTGGGTGTGGGGGTCGGCGTCGGCGTCGGAACGCTGCCGCAGGTGAGGGGGCCCTTCCAGTTGGCCACGGTGTCGTCGGTGGTGCCGCCGTTGATGGCCAGCGTGCGGTTGCCGACGTATCCGCAACCGCTGGTCTCCTCGTTGTCGGCCCAGTTCGCGCCGATCGTGTACTTGTACTGGAGCGTGGTCGATCCGGTCGCGGTGATGGTGGTGGTCCAGTGGGTGGCGTCGACCCGGGTGAGGGCGATGCCGCTGGCGGCCCAGTCCGGCAGTCCGGTGCCCAGCGCGGACAGGGTGCCGTCCAGGTAGACCGTCAGCCCGGTCTGGTCGGTGTAGGCGGGCACGGTGACGTCGACCACCTCGACGTTGTCCGCCGTGGTGGAGACGCTGATGCTGTTGGACGCGGCGGATTCGTTGCCGTCGCTGTCGAAGGCGGTCACGTAGTAGGTGTAGAGGGTGGTCGGGCTGAGCCCGGTGTCGCTGTAGCCGGTGGTGGTGCTGCTGCCGATCAGCGCCGCGGTGCCGCTGCCGGTGGCCCGGTAGATGTTGTATCCGGCGACCGTCCCACCGGCCGTGTCGGTGGCCGCGTCCCAGGTCAGGGCGACGGTGCTGCTGGTGGCGGCGGAACTGTCCAGCACGGTGGGGGCGTTCGGCGGCGGGCCAGCCGCCTTGGTCGTCACACTGAGGCTGCTGGACGCCGGGGAGGCGCCGATGTTGTTGTACGCGACGACGTAGTAGGTGTAGGTGGTGGCGGGCGTCAGGCCGGTGTCGCTGAAGCTGGTGTTGGGCGTGGTGGCCGTCGGCGTGGCCGTGCCGGAACCGGTGGACCGGTAGACCTTGTACCCCGCGGCCAGTGGTGCGCCGGTCCAGGACAGGGTGACTCCGGTGGTGTGCACGGTGCTCGCGGCCAGCCCGGTCGGTGCGACGGGCGCGCTGGTGACCGGCGTGGAGCAGGAGTCGAAGGTCTGGCACACCACGGTCGGGGTGTCCACGTCCTGGCCCGCCGAGATGTCCACGGCCAGCCGGACGTACTGGGCCATGGCCCACATCAGCGGGGTGGCCGAGTTGTCGGGCTTGCCGGAGGTGAAGCCGTTGGTGCCGGTGGCGCCGCCCCAGACCTGCTCGGAGATCTGGTAGTCCGACGCGGCGTCAGCCATGGTCTGCAACGCCGACTGGGCCCCCGTCAGGTTGTTGTCGGCGACGTCGTACTCGCCGCGTTCACCGGTGAGCACCGGCCACGGGTTGCCGGTGCCGGAGCCGGTGTAGTCGGCGCCGGAGGCGTTCTCGCCGTAGCCGTCGAAGTCGTAGCGGTGGTCGATCAGGCCCTCGGGGGTGCTGACGCCGATCTCCGCGTCGGTCACGGCCAGGGAGTCGCTGATCTCGGTCGAGGTGGCGGGCAGCACGCCGAGCCGGACCAGGTCCAGGAAGCCCTGGTCGACCACGGTCCGGTCGTCGTGGCTGCCGCCGCCGTTCGCCAGGCCGATGGTGGCGCCGGAGTTCGGCTGCCCGTCCGGGGTGACCCGCAGGAAGTAACTGCCGTTCCCGTACGAGCCGGTGGTGGTGTAGGTCCAGCCGGCCAGCTCGGAGGCCCAGAGCTTGGCGGTGGCCAGCCAGGAGGTGGCGTCGGCGGTGTCGCCGTTGGTGGTGGCGATCTGCGCGGCGCAGACCAGGCCGGCGATCTCGGCGGCGATGGTGGCCGGGGAGTACCCGCCGATCTCCTCCCAGCGGTCCTCGCCGGTGGTGGGCCCGTTGGCGGTGATGAAGCCCGCCAGCAGCTTGATCTTGGCGTAGTCACCGGCCGAGGTGCGGCCGAGCTGGTACGCCAGGATGATCGGGTCGGCCTCCTCGTCCTCCTGGTTGCCGCCGAACATCACATTGCCGTTCAGCCAGGTGTTCTGCTTGACCTGGCCGTTCGCCTCCTCCTGGTAGTCGAAGATGTAGGTCAGCGCGTCGTCGGCGTCCTGCTTGTCGCCGACCGCCAGCAGCGCGGACGCCATCTGGTACTCGTCCCTGGTCCACACCAGGTGGTAGCCGTGGCCTCCGGCGCTGTCGGCGCTGACCGAGCCGCCCCACGGGGTGGACGGGGAGGCCACGAACGCGCCGACGTAGTTCTTGTCCTCGTCGGCCTTCACCTCCATCAGCGACACCTGGTACTGGGTGAGCAGCGCCGGGCTGGAACTGACCGACGCCGGTGGCGAGTCGAGTCCCGCGTTCCAACTGTGCCAACCGGCCTGGAAGGAGGTCTCGGTGGCGGCGAAGCCGACGGCCAGCGAGGCGGACGCGTCGGCGACGGCCGCGGCCGTGGTGGTGTCGAAGGCCAGCGCCAGGGTGAAGGTGGTCGAGCCGGAGGCCGCGACCGGTATCCGCGCGGTCTGGTCGATGTGCCCGGCGCTGGCGACCCCGGTGTACGCGCTGGTCAACGCGTGTCCGCTGGTCAGCTGGGCGCTGCCGCTGCCGGTGGTGCCCACGTAGCCGGTGGAGGCGGCGGTGAACGGCACCGAGGCCGAGAGGGCGCTGGCGACCGGGCCGTTGGCGGCGACCAGGTCACCGCTGGCGGAGTCGGTGCTGCCGGTGTTGCCGCTGCCCTGGTCGTTCAGCTGCGGCAGGTAGTCCGCGTACAGCGACAGCGGGGTGGCGGTGTTGTTGGTGAAGGTGGTGTTCACCAGGATCACCGAGCGGGCCGGGTCGGCCACGTAGGTCTTGGTGATGGTGTACTTGCCGCTGGTCGCGGTGTTGGTCTGGGTCCAGGTCAGCGAGTCCGGATCGGCCAGCGAGATGGCGTGGGTGGTGTCGCTGATCTCGTTGTCGGTGAAACTCGACCCGTCGGTGACGTAGAACTGCAGCCCGTAGCTGTCCGGGTTGTCCGTCTGCGGGTAGTAGACGTTCTGCAGCGCCCCGTTGGCGAGCATGTACCAGACCTTGGAGGTCGGACTGATCGCGGTGGCGTAGCCCTGGGTGCCCAGCGGTTCGTTCCAGGTGGAGGCCGAGCCGGGGCCGCCGGGGGCGGTGGCGGCCTGGGCGGGCGGGGCCGCCGCGCCCAGGCCGCCGACGAGGGCGAGCGACAGGCTCGCCACGACCGCGCTCCAACGGAGCCGGTGGCGGGCCCTCGTGCGGGTCGGCGCCGGTCTTGGTGAGGGCGCGCGGACGCGCCCGACGCGGTGCAGGGACATGCTCACTCCAGCGTTTCGGGTGGTGGGTGCTGGATCACTGGCCCGACCGGCGTGGTCTCGCCGGGGCCGCGCTGCCCGCGCGCGGCTGCCATCACGCAGGCGGTCCGCGGCGAGCAGTAACCGTGGTGCGGCAGGAAAGGTCTTGCTGAAATTTCCAGCAAGCGCGGCTTAACGTACTGGCGGCAAAGTGCATTGACCAGACCCCGTACGAAAATTTCCTGAACACATCCGCGCCGCGGTGGCGGGCCGGGGCAGTGGGTGAGCAGATCTGGTTTCAAGGCTTGAAACAAGCGGTTCGCGGGCGGGCCGCCGGTGACGGCCGGACCGGCGTCGCGCGCGCGGTCACACGGGCCGGTGGCTCAGCGGTGGATCAGCCGGTACAGGTCGCCCGGGGTGACGTCACCGGGGATCCGCCCGTCGGCGAACAGGTGTACCCCGGCGTCCTGGTAGCACTGGTCCACCAGTTGCGAGCAGATCATGTGGTGGGTGTCGGCCACGTAGCGCTTGACGGCCGGCAGCCGCAGGTGGAACCGGGCCAGCGCGATCGAGCCGTAGTCGAGGAACGAGTACGGTACGCCGACGTAGCGGTGGGCCGCCGCGACCAGCGCCTCCCGCTGCTCCTCGGTGAGCGCGATCCGGCCGGTGGACCAGTACGGTGAGCACCCGTCGTACTCGGTCAGCGGCGACAGCCGCGCGCCGCCCGGCTCGGCCTCGACGAGATCCCCGTCACCGAGGTAGATGAAGGCGTGCTCGTAGTTGGCGTAGCCGTCGCCATTGAGCCACTGTCCGAGGCGGATGAGGCGGCCGACGTCGCCCGCGATCCGGATCACGGCGAAGTCTCCGGGCAGCGGCTGCGGTGGTCCGGGCTGCGGTGGTTCCGCTTGCGGTGGTCCAGCCTGCGGTGATCCAGTCATCGGAGCTCTCCTCGCTCGTCGCTGGAGTACTACTCAGGGGTAGTGTGCGACCGGCGGCGGTCGGGCGATAGTCGCTCGAAGGGGTGAACTGGCCGGATCCGGGCTGTTGCCGAGTGCTCACATAGGATCACCGGCATGAGTCCATTCACAGGCATCGCAGTGGTCACGGGAGCCGGTTCCGGCATCGGGCGGCACACCGCCCTGGCTCTGTCGGAGGCGGGCTGGGCGGTGGCGCTGGCCGGGCGCCGGGCGGAGCCGCTGCGGGAGACCGCCGCGGCCGCCGACACCGAGGCGACGCTGGTGGTGCCGACCGATGTCACCCGCCCGGAGTCGGTGGACGCCCTCTTCGCCGCCGTCCGCGACCGCTTCGGCCGCCTGGACCTGCTCTTCAACAACGCCGGAGTGGCCGCCCCGGCCGCGCCGCTGGAGGACCTCGGGTACGAGCAGTGGCGCGCCGTCGTGGACACCAACCTCACCGGCGCGTTCCTGTGCGCGCAGGGCGCCTACCGGCTGATGCGCGACCAGACGCCGCAGGGCGGGCGCATCATCAACAACGGCTCCGTCTCGGCGCGGAGCCCGCGCCCCGACAGCGTCGCCTACACCGCGACCAAGCACGCGATCACCGGGCTGACCAAGTCCCTGGCGCTGGACGGCCGCCGGTACCGGATCGCCTGCGGTCAGATCGACATCGGCAACGCCGCCACCGAGATGACCCAGCGGATGACCGCCGGAATCCTCCAGGCCGACGGCCGCACGGCGGTCGAGCCCACCATGGACGTGCGGGACGTGGCGCGCACCGTGGTCCACATGGCCTCGCTGCCGCTTGAGGCCAACATCCCCTTCCTCACCGTGATGGCGACCACGATGCCGCTGCTGGGACGCGGCTGAGCGGGCCGTGCGAGAAAACAGGTTGCGTCGGGCGCGGGGCTGGCTAGCATGAGTCCGTCGCACGATCCCCGGGCGGGAGCTGCCCGGTGGGAACGAGAGAGGAGGTGCGTCGGCATGGTCACGGCCACGATGTGGCGCGCTCACTCATGCGCGCCGGACGCCTCTTCTCGTTACTCGCCCGCCGGCTGACGACGCCCTCGTAGGTGCTCTCCCGGTGGGCCCTCCCACAGGAGATCACCGCAGTGCGTGAGCGCTTCGCAGACAGCGATTCTTTTACCCGCATCCGTGCCAGGGGCAGCAACCGACGTCGGCAGGGCGTCGAGGAGCAGGGCTACGACGGCGCCTTCGAGGAGTACGCCGCACAGTTCTGGCCGCAGGCCGCCCCGGACGCCGGTCACGGCGACGACGGACCGGAGCAGTACGACGGCGACGAGGGCTTCGCGGCCCCCGGCCGCACCGGCGACGGGCCGCCCGAGGGCGACCGCTGGTCCACCTGGGACCGGTCGACCCCCACGGAGAAGGGCCCGGAGCCGCGTCCGGACTGGGTGGTGACCGAGCTGGCCGCCGTCGACACCGAACTCGGCATCGTGAAGACCGGCAAGGAGGCCGACGTCTTCCTGATCGAGCGGGCCGTGCCCGGGACCGACCGGCGCACGCTGATGGCCGCCAAGCGGTACCGCGACGGCCAGCACCGGATGTTCCACCGCGATTCGGGCTATCTGGAGGGGCGTGCCCACAAGGAGTCCCGGATCAGCCGGGCCATGGCCAAGCGGACCTCCTTCGGCAAGGAGGCCATCGCCGGGCAGTGGGCCGCCGCCGAGTTCGCGGCACTGTCGCGGCTGTGGGAGTCCGGCGCGGCGGTGCCCTATCCGGTGCAGATCCTGGGCACCGAGATCCTGATGGAGTTCATCGGCGACCAGTCCGGTGCGGCCGCCCCCCGACTGGCCCAACTCCGTTCCGAGGAAGCCGATCTGGACGACCTGTGGGAGCAGCTCGGCGCCAGCCTGTCGCTGCTCGCCCGGGACGGCCGGGCCCACGGCGACCTGTCGGCCTACAACATCCTGGTGCACCAGGGGCGGTTGGTGATCATCGACGTACCGCAGATCGTGGACGTCATCGCCAACCCGAGGGGCCGCGCGTTCCTGGAGCGCGATGTCCGCAACGTCGGCGCCTGGTTCGTCTCCCGGGGGCTGGCCGAGCGGCGGGTGGAGGAGCTGACGCGGGTGCTGGCCTTCGACGCCAGGCTCGACTGAGCCCGCACCGGTCGGCGCTCCGGCCGCTGCCGCCCTGGTGGCCCGTCCCGGGTGACCCCGCCGTCACCCGGTGCGGGTCGCCCGGGAGGCGGTGGTCAGCGCCTCCCGGTCGGCGGTGGCCAGGGCGGTGTTGAGCACGGCGGCGACGCCGAGGAGCCAGGCCGGGCCGGGGTGGCCGAGGGACTGGCAGGCCAGCACGGCCGCGCCGAAGACCACCGCCTTGACCAGCAGCACCAGCGGGATCGCGACCGGGAACGTGGCCTTGGGGGCGGCGAACAGGCCCCACAGGACCATCGCGGCGATCGGGGCGCCGAGGCCCAGGGTCAGGTGCGCCGCCGGCCCGTGGCCGGTGCGGAACCCCCACCAGCCGAGGGCCCCGACGGCGGCGAGTTCCAGCAGGAAGGCGAGCGCTTCGTTGGCGAGGTGCAGCGGGGTGGGGAGCGAGGGGAGGGCCATGGCCGATCTCACCTGTTTTCTGCGTGGCACTGCGCCGACATGAATGCGAGAGCACTGCTCTTGCTCAAGAGCAGAGTTCCATGTTTCGGTGCTCCAGTGCAAGAGCAGTGCTCTCGTTTCAGTTCGGCGCTCTCCAGTTTCAGCGGACGACCACGGCCATGTATCCGTAGCTGGCGTACCCGGCGGTGAACCGCGCCGTGCTGATCCAGTAGTGCCCGCGCGCCGGGTCGTAGACCTCGACCTTGTCGGGGGCGACGGTGGTCACCGTCACCGCGTGCTCGGCCGGTCCGGCGTAGGGGACCAGGCGGCCGTCGTAGGCCCGGTACCAGGAGGGCGTCCGGTTCCGCCAGAGGTAGTCCACCCAGACCACCGCCGGGTGCCCGGCGTTGACCAGCGCGGCCAGCAGGTCCGGTGCCACGCCGTGGCCCTCGATCAGCACCGTCAGCCCGAAGGAGCGCGCCGCCGCCGCGATCGGCGGGGCGTAGACCCCGAAGCCGGTACCGGCGCGCTCCGAGCCGTCGGGGTCGCCGACGAACGCGCGGTAGGGGTCGCCGGAGTGCGGGCCGGAACGGCCGAACCCGGCGTGGTCGAGGTCGACCCCGATCCGGGCCAGCACCGCCCGGTCGGCGTACTCCAGCCCGCGCGCGGCCAGCACCATCCGCAGCGCCGCCGCCTCGCAGTCGTCGTGCAGCTGCTGGTGGAACCACGGCATGACCCGTGGCCCGTCCGCCGCCGCGAGGGCCGAGCCCGGCAGTGCGGCCGCGCCGAGGACGGCCAGGATCCCGGCAATGACCCGCGCCCTGATGTTCATCCCGACCGAGGCTACGAGTCGCCCCCGGATCCGGCCGCGCGGACGCCGCCGGGCAAACGGGTGAAACCCCGGCCCGGGTCCGAACGCACGCGTATGGCCCCCGGGCCCATGTCTGACGTACCGTCAGAAGCCGCCGATCCCCTGGGAGGCCGCCGAGATGTCCGCACAGTCGCCGCGTCCGGTGCCGCTGGACGAGTACCCCGTGCACCAGGTGCCGCTGTCGATGCGGTACGTCGCCACCGGTGACCGCAACGCCTACGACCGCTGCGTCTTCCAGGTCTTCGACCACGGTGGAGCGGCGCTGCTGATGGCCGGGCTCGGGGTGTACCCGAACACCGGGGTCATCGACGCCTACGCCACCCTGCGGGTGGGGGACCGGCTGTATGCCGTGCGGGCGTCGGACGCCCTCGGTGAGGACCGGATGGACCTCACGGTCGGACCGCTGCGGATCGAGGTCCGGCGTCCGCTGCACACGCTGCGGCTGGTGTGCGAGGCGGACCCGGCCGATCCGCGGGGCCTCTCCTTCGACCTGACCTGGCAGGCCGAGTTCCCCCCGCTCTGGGAGCCGCACCACCTCGGCCGCACCGGCGACCGGCTGACCCTGGAGGGTCGCCGCTTCGTGCAGGCCGGAGCGCCGAGCGGCGCCATCCGGGCGGCCGGGGTCGAGCACCGGGTCACCCCGGACGGCTGGACCGGTACCCGCGACCGCAGTTGGGGCGTCCGGCCGATCCCCGGCGAGCAGCCGGGCCGCGCCGCCGACGAGTACCGCACCGAGGGCTTCCACTGGATCTGGTGCCCGGTCCGGTTCCGCGACCGCTTCCTGATGGTGATCGTCCAGGAGGACGCCGACGGCTACCGCACCCTCAACGAGGCCGTCCTCGTCCACCCGGAGGCCGCCGGACGGCCCGACGAACAACTCGGCTGGCCCCAGGCCGACATCCGCTACCGACCCGGCACCCGCACCCCGGTCGCGGCGGTGCTGCGGCTGAGCGACTCCGCCCGCAGGCAACGGGAGCTGCGAGCACGGCTCCTGACGGGCAGTCCGCTGGCGGTCGGAGCCGGGTACCCGCCCGCGCGGGACTGGCAGCACGGCACCTGGCAGGGCCGGGGCTGGGTCGACCGCCGGACGTACGACCTCCTTGATCCGGCCGCCCTGGGCCTGGCCGGATACGGAGTCACCGACCACACCGCCCGTTTCACCCTGGACGGCGAGGTGGGGTACGGCATCTTCGAGCACGGCAGTTTCGGCCGCCACGACCCCAGCGGCTTCGCCGACTTCGGTTCCGTGGCTCCCTGATCAGTCGTCACCAGCCCCACCAGGGAGTCGAGATGGCCACACCGGGCAGGCCCCGACCGCGCACCACCACTCGCGACCAGGCCGAGTTGCGACGCCGCCTGGCCGCCTGGGTCGGCCGCTGGCAGCCGGGCGCCACCGTCGGCGGCCTGGAGGTGCCACCGGGCAACGGCATGTCCAGCGAGACCGTGCTGTTCGAGCTGCGCGACCCGGACGGCACCGCCCGGCGCTGCGTGCTGCGCCTCGCCGCCGATCCGGACGCCTACGCGGTCTTCCCCGTCTACGACATGGAGCGCCAGTACCGCGTCATCCGTCTGGTGGCCGCGCGGACGACGGTGCCGGTACCCCGGCTGCTGCGACTGGAGACGGATCCGGAGCCGTTGGGCGCGGCCGGGTTCGTGATGGAGCGGGTGGAGGGCCGGGTGCCCCCGGACGTCATGCCGTACACCTACGGCGGCAACTGGCTGTTCGACGCCACCGGGGCGGAGCGGGGACGGCTGGAGCGGTCCACGGTGGCGGTACTGGCCGAGCTGCACCGGATCACCCCCGCCGACGGTGCCGGGTTCCTGGCGGGCGCCCCCGGCTCCGCCCTGCGGAACCATGTGCGCGCCCAGCGGGACTACTACACCTGGGTGGTGACCGGCCGTCAGCGATCGCCGCTGATCGAGCGCGGGTTCGCCCGGCTGGAGCAGCTGTGGCCCAGGGACGAGGGGGAGCCCGTGCTCAGCTGGGGCGATGCCCGGGTCGGCAACATCATCTACCAGGGGTTCACCCCGGCGGCGGTACTGGACTGGGAGATGGCCGCCGTCGGCCCGAGGGAGCTCGACCTGGGCTGGCTGGTCTACCTGCACCGCTTCTTCCAGGACCTGACCGAGGCCTCGGGGCTGCCCGGCCTGCCGGACTTCCTGGAGCGCGGCCGGGTGGCCGCCGACTACGCCGAGGCCACCGGGTACCGGCCGCGCGACCTCGACTTCTACACCCTGTACGCGGCCCTGCGGCACGCCGTGGTGATGCTGCGGATCGCGTACCGGCAGCTCCACTTCGGTGAGAGCACCCTGCCGCGGGGCGCGCGCGGGGCCGAGGTGGACCAGCTGATCCTGCACCGGGCGACGCTGGAGGCGATGATCGCCGACCGCTACTGGTGAACCCGGCGGCACCGCCCCTACCCGGATCCCCCGGCGCGTTGCACCCGCAGATATCTGATGATTTGTCATCATATCCGAAAGTAGTCGTCCGTCGTCGGCCCGGTGTCGGCCCGGACGTGCGGACGTGCGGACGCGAGGACGCGGGAGGCCCGGCGTGGCACGCAGGCGGTGGACGGTGGCGGCGCTCCCGGTGCTGCTCTGCGCGGCGCTGGCGGTCGGCGGTCCCGGCGCCGCCGGGGCGGTCGGCGCCTCCGGCGGCGACCGGGGCCTGGCGGCCGACCTCGGCGCGCGCTTCCCCCGGGCCGGTCTCGGCCCCGGCGCGGTCGGTGAGGTCGTCGACGCGGCCTCGGGCGCGCAGCTGTGGTCCAGCGGCGCGGCCACCGGCCGGATGCCCGCCTCCACCGCCAAGCTCGCCACCGCCGTCGCCGCGCTCACCCTCCTCGGCCCCGACCACACCGAGCTGACCAGCACCCGCTACCGCGCCGCCGACCACACCCTCTACCTGGTCGGCGGCGGGGACCCGGACCTCGACCAGGACGCCCTGGGCGCGCTCGCCGCCGACACCGCCACGGCGCTGAAGGCGCGCGGACTGACCCAGGTGACGCTGCGCTTCGACGACTCGCTCTTCCCCGCCCCCGAGCCCTCCCCGGGCTGGCTGCCCGACTACTACCCGTACGAACTCGCCCCGGTCCGGGCGCTGGCGCTGGTGGGGGAGCGGTCGGCGGACACCGCGCTGTCGGCGGCCGTCAGCTTCGGCCGACGGCTCGCCGCCGCGGGCGTGGAGTCGGCCGCGCCCAGCCGCGCCCCGGCCCCGCCGGACGCCGCGCCGCTGGCCGAGCGCGGCTCGCCGCCGCTGTGGCAGGCGGTCGAGTACATGCTCAAGGTCAGTGACAACAACGTCGCCGAGGAGCTGCTGCGGCTCACCGCGCTGGCCAGGCACTCCGCCGCGAACTGGCAGGACGGCACCGCCGCCGTCCGCGCCGTGCTCGGCGGCTACCGGGTGCCGCTGGACGGCACCGCCCTCTACGACGGCAGCGGCCTGTCCCGCGCCGACCGGATGACCCCGCGCGCGCTCGGCGCCATCGCCGCGCTCACCGTCCGGCCCGAGCTGGGACGGCTGCTCTGGCCGGTCTTCGCCGGACTGCCGGTGGCGGGCCGGGACGGCACCCTCGCCCGCGCGAACCACCGCTTCGACACGCCGCCGAGCAGCTGCGCCGCCGGACTGGTGCACGCCAAGACCGGGACGCTGCACGACGCCTCGGCGCTGGCCGGGGTGGCCCGGGGACCGGACGGCCGCTGGCGGGCCTTCGCCTTCCTGGAGAACGGCGCGGTCGCCACCGCCGCCGCCCGCCGCGGCCTGGACGCGCTCGCGGCCACCGTCACCGGCTGCTGGTAGGCGGCGGCGCGCTCCCGCGCGGCGGCGTCGGTGCGGGCTGTCGGCGGTGCCGGATAGGGTTGGGCACGTCCTGGCGGACGCGTACCAGTTCTGTGGCAGGGAGGGTCCAATGGATCGCTCGCGGGGCCTGATGGCCGTTCACGCACATCCGGACGACGAGTCGTTGTGGACCGGCGGCGTCCTCGCCCAGCATGTCGCGGAGGGCCGACCCACTGCCGTGATCACCTGCACCAACGGCGAGCCGGCCGAGGGCGAGGGGTTCGCCGCCCCGGGCACCCGGGTCAAGGAGCTGGCCCAGGCCATCGGCCTGCTCGGGGTCGCCGAGTCGGGCCTGCTCCGGTACCGGGACTCCGGCCACCAGGGGCGCGGCCCCGGCTCGCTCTGCGACGCGCCCTTCGACGACCTGGTCGGCGACCTGGTGGCGCGGATCCGCTCGTTCCGCCCGGCGGCGGTGGCCAGCTACGACGCCTACGGCATGTACGGCCACCCCGACCACATCCGGGTGCACCGGGCGGTGCTGGTCGCGGTCGAGGCGGCGGCCCGCCCGCAGCTGTGGCCGCAGGCCGGGGCGGCCTGGGCGGTCGACTCGCTGTGGCTGGCCACCGTCCCCGACTCGATGGTCCAGCGGCTGCTCACGCTGGGCCTGGAGTCCGCGATCCCGTCCACCCCGGACGCCCAGGTCAGCGTCGCGCTGGACGTCCGGCCCTGGCTGGACCTCAAGTGGGAGGCGGTGCGGGCGCACGCCTCCGAGTTCGCCCGGGGCTCCCGGATCGCCGCCTTCGAGGAACCCCGGCTGCGGGAGCTCTGCCTGGGCCGCGAGTGGTTCATCCACCGCCCGGGCCCGGGCGCGAGCGGCGGCCGCCGCTGGACCCCCGGCGCGCTGCTCGCCGACCTGACCTGACCGCCGCGCCGAAGCCGGGGCCGACGCCGAGACCTGAGGAGCCGGGGCCGGGGCGCCGGGCGCGCGGAGTCAGCAGCCCGGCGGCCGTGCCTCAGCGGCCGTGCCCGGCCGTGTGCCGGACGGCGGCCGGGGCGATCCGGGACGCCGCGTAGCGGGTGCCGACCACGAAGCGCATCATCGGCCCGAACGCCGGGGCGGCCAGGTTGCCGGTGAAGTACAGCCCAGGGACGCTCGATTCGAAGTCGGAGGAGAGCCGGGGACCGAGCGCGCCCGGGACCCGGACCAGGTCGGCGCGCAGCTCCGGCGACAGGAACCGGGTCGCCTCGATGTCGATGGTGTAGCCGGTCGCCGCCAGCACGTGGTCGACCGTCAGCTCGGCCGGTCCGTCGCCACTGCCGGTGAGCCGCAGCCGGATGCCGTCCGGCCCGGGCGTGGCCTCGGCCACCTCGCGACCGGTGTGGATGTTGACCGGACCGTCCACCCGCTCCCGCAGCCACCAGCCACCGGACGGGCCGAGCACCCGCCGCAGGATGTAGCGACGGGTCCGCGCGGGCAGCCTGCGGACCAGCTCCGGGATGCCGCAGATGACCGCGAGCGCCCAGCCGGTGCCCAGCGGGGAGGCCGGTTTGACGATCCGCTGGAGCAGACCGCGGGTCAGCACCGGCCGACCGCCGAAGATCACCCGCTCGGCGCGGACCAGCACGTCCACCGTCGCCCCTGACTCCCGCATCAGCGCCGCGCTCTCCAGCGCCGACTGGCCGCCGCCGATCACCGCGACCCGCCTGCCCCGGAAGACCGACAGGTCGGCGTGCTGGCTGGTGTGCGAGAGCAGCGCGTCGGCGGCCGGTCCGTCCGGCGCCAGGTGGGCCAGCGTCTGCGGGATCCGGGCCAGCCCGGTCAGCCCGGAGGCGACCACCACGGCCGAGGCGGTGAACACCTCGCCGTCCTGGAGCCGGACGGTGAAGCCACGCCGGGCCCCGGCCCCGGGACCACCGGCGCGGGTCACCGACGCCACCCGGGACTCCTCGACCGCCCCCACGTGCCGCTCCTGGAACCACTGGCCGTAGCGGACGAACAGCGTGCACGGGATCGGGGTGAGCTCGGTGAGCTGCGGCTCGCCCAGCTCCCGGACGAAGTCGGCCAGTTCGGCCCCGGGCAGCGGCGCGGCCAGGTCGACGGCGTCCGGGGTGGACTTGAGGAACATCCCGGACGCCATGTCGTGCCGCCAACTGCCCATCACCACGCCGAACACCCGCACCGGAGCGCCGGACGCCCGCAGGTGGGCGGCGACCGACAGGCCGTACGGTCCCGCGCCGATCACCACCACGGGCGCCGCCCCGGTGCGCTCCGCCTCGGCCCGGTCCTGCTCCGGGGTCTCGGCCCGCTCCGGAGTCTGATCCTGTTTGGAAAGTGGCTGGACCACCGAACCCCCAGATCATCGGCGTACGCCTCTCCCCAGGGCGCACGGCGGGGAGGGCGCCCCCAGCCCGGCCGAGCCGGGTGGTTGACCGGTGGTGACGACCTCGATCCCCAGTGTGATCCATGGCCGGGCGGATTGGCAGGACTTCGGCGAAACCAGCCGGTTCAGCCGCCCGCCGTCCGAACTCCGGCCTCAGGCGGCGGACTTCGTCAGCTCCCCGGCCGCGTCCGGCAGCGGGTCCGCGGCCGTTTCCGGCGCGGCGTCCGCCTCCGGCGCCGTGTCCGCGCCCGCCGTGTCGGCGCCCGCCGCGTTCCGGCGGCGGCCCCGCAGCAGCGCCCAGACCAGGGCCGCCGCGCCGATCAGCAGCGCGCCGGAGAGCACCGCCGCCAGGTTCATCCCGTGGGTGAACGCCTCCCGGGCGCTGTGCCGCAGGGCGTCGCCGGTCGCCGGGGGGAGGGTCCCGGCGGTCTGCACCGCCCCGCCCAGCGAGTCCCGGGCGTCGGCGGCGGCCGGGCCGGTGACCCCGGCGGGCAGCACCAGGCCGGAGCGGTAGACGGCGGCCAGCACCGAACCCACCAGCGCGATGCCGAGCGCGGTGCCCAGCTCGTACGCGGTCTCCGAGACCGCGCCCGCCGCACCGGCCTTCTCCTTGGGCGCGGAGTTGAGCACCATGGTCGTGGAGAGCGCGTAGACGGCGCCCTCGGCGACCCCGGTGACCAGGAAGACCACGGCGATCAGCAGGTACGAGGTGTCGGCGTGGACCCAGCCGAGCGCGCCCAGCCCCAGCCCCATCGCCAGCAGCCCCCCGGCGAACGCCGCCCGCTGCCCGCAGCGCCGGGCCAGCCAGGCCGCGATCAGCCCGCCGGCGACGGAGCCCGCGAAGGCCGGCATGTCGGCCAGTCCGGCCCGCAACGGCGAGTAGCCGCGTACCAGTTGGAAGTACTGGGAGAGGAAGAAGATGACCCCGGCCAGCCCGATCAGGGCGATCAGTGAGCCGAGCGCGGCGGCGGTGAACCGCCGGTCGGCGAACAGCCGGACGTCCAGCAGCGGCACCGGCAGCCGCAGCTGCCGCCGGACGAACCAGGTCAGGCAGAGCACGCCGAGGACGCCCGCGGCGATCACCGCCGGTTGCCCGGCCGCGCCCACCGCGGCCTCCTTGACCGCGTACACCACGCCGATGACGCCGACCAGGGACAGGCCGACGCTGGGCAGGTCCCAGACGCCCGCGTGCGGGTCGCGGGACTCGGGCAGCAGCTGCCGCCCGAGCACCAGCAGCAGGATCACCAGCGGGATGTTGATCAGGAAGACCGAGCCCCACCAGAAGTGCTCCAGCACCAGTCCGCCGAGCAGCGGTCCGGCGGCGGCCCCGGCGGTCGCGGCGGCGCCCCAGATGCCGATGGCCTTGGCCCGCTCGCGCTCGTCCGGGAAGAGGTTGCGGATCAGCGAGAGGGTGGACGGCATGATGGTGGCCCCGGCGACGCCGAGCAGCGCCCGGGCGGCGATCAGCCAGCCCGCGCCGGGGGCGTACGCGGCGAGCACGGAGGCCGCGCCGAAGGCGGCGGTGCCGATCAGCAGCAGTCGGCGGCGGCCGATCCGGTCGCTGAGCGAGCCCATACTGACCAGCAGTCCGGCCAGGACGAAGGAGTAGCTGTCGCCGATCCACAGCAGCTGGGTGGCGGAGGGGTGCAGGCTCTCGCTGATGAACGGGATGGCCAGGAACAGCACGGTGGCGTCGACGGCCACCAGCAGCACGGCCAGGACCAGCACGGCGAGGGCGGTCCAGCGCCTGCGGGCGCTGAACGGCTGGGTACTTCGGCCGGTGGCAGGGGTCTGCGGGGTGATTCGTTCGGTGGTCATCGCGGGTCTCTCCGGAGGGCGCCGCCGAGGAAGAGCTCGGTCAGGGCGTGGTTGCTGTCGCGGGGGGCCAGGCGTCCGTCCTGGACGGCCCAGCCGACGCCCGCGAGCAGGTCGAAAAAGGCTTCGCTCAGCCAGGCGGCCGGAAGCTCGATGCGGAAGGCGCCGGACTTCTGTCCGCGCAGGAACAGCGCGGCGACCCGCGCGTCCACGGCGTCCCACTCCGCGTTGATGGAGTCGTCGTCGAACAGTCGGCTCTCGCCGGTGAGGAAGGCCGCCAGGCTGGCCTCGGGGATGACCGCCTCGGCCAGGCGGCGGACCGCGTCGACCGGGTCGCCCCGGTCCAGGTCGGCCGCGTCCAGCGCGGCGGCCATCCGGCGCAGCGCGTGCGCGCCGACCTCACGGACCAGGGCGTCGCGGCCGGGGAACATCCGGTGCAGGGTGGCGCGGCTGATACCGGCCGCCCGCGCGATCTCGTCCATGGCGGCGGTGGGCTGCCGGGAGAGCACGCCGACGGCGGTGTGGAGTACTGCGTCACGATCCGTGGCCATGACGCAAGAGTAGCTCAGATGAGACTCGTCTGTCTCATGCGATACGTAGACGTCTCTATGATGCGCGCGCTCCTGGTCGGATCAGTCGCCCCGCAGCGCCCGGTAGGCCGGGGCCAGCAGCGACTCCAGCGAGCGGCCCCGGATCACGATCCCGGACGGCCCCAGCGCCGCCAGCGGGTCGGCGCCGCCCGGCTGCTCCGCCTCGGCCGCCGCCCGCAGGGTCCGGTGGCGGCTGCCCTCCTGCCAGAAGTCCGCCAGGCAGTCCGCCAGCGGGCGGTCCGCCGCCGCCTCGGCCGCGGGCTCGGCGGTGGCCGCGTGCGCCTCCCGGACGTGCCGCTGTAGCCGCCCCCGGTCGCGCCCGCGCCAGGCGGGCAGCAGGAACGGGTCCGCGTCGAACGCCGCCGCCAGCGCGCCCAGCACCGCCGCCAGATGGCGGCAGGTCGGCGACCACTCCGGGCAGGAGCACTCCGCCGCCAGGTCCCGGGCCCGCGCCGGGAGCAGCGACAGGCCCGCCCGGGCCAGGACCGCGTCCAGCCGCTCCGGGAACTCGCCGTCGAGCAGCTGCTCACGGGCCTCCTGGTCGGCGGCGATCGCCTGCTCCGCCCGGGTCCAGCGGACCCGATCGAACACCGGCAGCTCGATCCAGACCTCGTACCCGCCGCCCGCCGAGTCCGGCACCCGCGCCCGGACCACCCCGGGACCGACGTCGAGGCCGTCCACCCGCAGCGCGGCCGCGGCCTCCCGGACAGCGCTCGCGGTCAGCCCGGCCCCGAAGCCCCCGCCGCCGGGAGACGTGACCCGCTCCAGGAACCGGTCGGACCACGCCCCGGCCTCGGCCCCGCTCACCGCTCACCCACCGCGTCGGCCTCGCTCACCGCGTCCTCGGTCAGCGCCAGCACCTCGCGCAGCGCGTCCAGCGGCAGCTCGCCGAGCCGGCCCTCGCCGGAGCCGGGACCGGCGCCCACCACCGCGTCCGCCAGCTGCCGCTTCGCCTCGATCATCGCGTCCACCCGCTCCTCCACCGTTCCCACGCAGACGAACCGCCGCACCTGGACGTCGCGGCGCTGGCCCAGCCGGAACGCCCGGTCGGTGGCCTGCTCCTCGACCGCCGGGTTCCACCAGCGGTCGATGTGGACCACCTGGTTCGCGGCGGTCAGGTTCAGCCCGCGCCCCCCGGCCTTCAGCGACAGCAGGAAGACCGAGGGCCCGTCCGGATCCTGGAACCGGTCGACCGCCGCGTCCCGGGCGCGCTGGCCCAGGCCGCCGTGCAGGAACAGCACCTCGCTGTCCAGCCGCTCCGCCAGGTACGGCCGCAGCAGTTCGCCGAAGCGGGTGAACTGGGTGAAGCAGAGGATCCGGTCGCCCTCGGCGACGGCCTCCCGCAGCGTCTCCTCCAGCCGGGCGAGCTTGCCCGAGCGGCCGTCGAGCCGGGGCGGCCCCGGCACGCCGGACGGTCCGACCGGGCCCGACTCGCCGGTGTAGTGCGCCGGGTGGTTGCAGATCTGCTTGAGCCGGGTCAGCGCCGCCAGCACCAGGCCCTTGCGCTCGACCAGACCCCGGCCCGAGTCCGGCAGCCGGGCCATCCGCCGCAGCAGGTCGTCGACCACCGCCTGGTACAGGCCCGCCTGCTCGGCCGTCAGATTGCAGAGCACCGTCATCTCCTGCTTGCGCGGCAGGTCCAGCGCGATCGCCGGATCGCTCTTGACCCGGCGCAGCACGAAGGGACGGGTGCGCCGCCGCAGCTCGGCGGTGGCGAACGGACTGCTGTTGCGCTCGATCGGCACCGAGTAGCGCTCCTTGAAGCGCTCCGCCGAGCCGAACAGCCCCGGATTGGCGAAGTCCAGCACCGAGTGCAGCTCCGCCAGCCGGTTCTCCACCGGGGTGCCGGTCAGCGCCAGCCGGTGGGTCGCCGGCAGCGCGCGCACCGCCCGGGACTGCTGGGCGGCGCTGTTCTTCAGGTGGTGGGCCTCGTCCGCGACCACCCGGTGCCAGCGGACCGCCCGCAGCGCCGCGAAGTCCCGCAGCACCAGGCCGTAGGTGGTGATCACCACGTCCGCCCCGGCCGCCGCCGCCCGCAGCTCCCGGCCGCCGGGACGCCCGGCGCCGTGGTGCACGTGCACCCGCAGCCGCGGCGCGAAGCGGGCGCACTCCCGCTGCCAGTTGCCGACCAGCGACATCGGGCAGACCACCAGCGTCGGCCCGGACGCCGCCGCCCGGTCGTGCTCGACCGCCAGCAGCGCCAGGGTCTGCACGGTCTTGCCCAGGCCCATGTCGTCGGCGAGCACCCCGCCCAGGCCCAGTCGGGCCAGGAACACCAGCCAGGCCAGCCCGCGCTGCTGGTACGGGCGCAGCTCGGTGCCGAACCACGGCGGTACCGCGACCGGCTCCGGCGACAGTGCCTCCGGCGCGCCCGAGCGGACCCGGCGCAGCAGCTCGCCGACCGCGCCGGTGCCACCGGCGGTCAGGATCGGCAGGCCGGTGCCCGGTTCCTGGCCGCCCAGGGCGAGCCGCAGCAACTCCCCGGCGGTGGCCGTGCCCTGGGCGTCCGGGCGGGCCAGGAACGCGGCGGCGGCGGCGATCGCGGCCCGGTCGGCCTCCAGCCAGTGGCCGCGCATCCGGACCAGGGTGCCCTTGGCGGCGGCCAGCTCGGCGAGCTCGCCCGCGGTCAGCGGCTGGTCGCCGAGGGCGGCCTGCCAGCGGAAGGCGACCAGGTCCTGTTGACCGACCAGGCTCTGCCGCTGGACCACCCCGGCCTGCGGCAGCTCCGCGGTCAGGGCCAGGCCGAGCGCGACCGGCTGCCGCCACCAGGCGGGCAGCAGTACGCCGAACCCGGCGTCGGCCAGCGCGGGCGCCGCCTCGCGCAGGAAGTCCAGCGCCCCGGCGCGGTCCAGCTCCAGACCGGCCGGGCGGTCCGCCAGGAGCGCGGGCTCCAGCTCCGGGCGGCGGCGGGCGGCGCGTTCGAGTTCGGCGAGGAACGCCTCGACCGGGTGGTCCACCAGACGGCGCAGCGCGTCGGCGGCCGGACCGCCCGCCCACAGCTCGGCGGCGTCGACCAGTACCGAGGGGTCGTCCGCGGACCGCAGGGTGAACTCCAGACGCCACCGGTCCAGCGCCGGGTCGGCGTCGTCCGCCAGCTCGTGGCCACGGGGTTCGACCAGCCGGAAGCCCAGCCGCAGCGGTCCGGTGACGGCGCTCGCGGAGCGGTGCCAGGCCACCAGCCGGTCGCGCAGCACCGGCAGCGCCGCGGCGTCCTGGTCCGCCCCGGCCTCGGCCG
Organism: Streptacidiphilus sp. P02-A3a; assembly: GCF_014084105.1. GTDB lineage: Bacteria > Actinomycetota > Actinomycetes > Streptomycetales > Streptomycetaceae > Streptacidiphilus. The sequence continues at coordinate 3,539,704 of NZ_CP048289.1, forward strand.
GGAGCCGGGAGTCCAGCGCGGTCAGCGCGGTCAGCCAGTGCTCGGCGGCCGTGGCCGGGGGCCGGGAGCGGCCCGCCCGCAAAAGTGGGGGCTCGTCCGCGAGCACCGCCCTGGCCTCGTAGTCCACCAGTGCCGCGAGCAGCTGCCCGGCCAGCGCCGCGCCGCCGGGCGCGGCCCCGGCGGCGTCCGGCGGTGCCTCGGCCCGGCAGACCGGCGGGCAGTCCGCCGCCAGCGCCGCCAGCTCCCGCCGGGCGGCCTGGTCCGGGACCGGGAGCCAGCGGGCGTCCGCCGCGTCGGCGTGGCCGGGAGCCGGGCCGAGCTCCAGCGCGGGCAGCACCCGGCCCCGGCCCGCCAGCCGCCAGGCCAGGTCGTGCACCGCCGCCAGCCAGCGCAGCGAGGCACCGTAGGGGGCCTCGATCCGGCCGACGCCGGGCAGCTCCGGCTGGAGCACCGAGCGGTGCGGGTCGTAGAGCTCGCCGAGCAGCTGCGCCGCCTCCGCGGCCGGGAACAGCAGCGCGGGCAGCCGGTGCGCGGCCAGCCGGACCGGGCCGCCGCCGCTCGGCGCGGGCAGCGCCAGCTCCGGCGAGGGCAGCGCGGCGCCGTCCACGGTCGGCAGCAGCAGCCGGACCCAGCCCGCGTCCACCCGCTCCGCCAGCCACTCCAGGCCGGGGCCGACCGACGCCAGCAGCGCCCGCAGCGTCGCCGGATCCAGGCCGGACGCCGAGCCGTCCTCCGCCCACAGCGCCAGCCGCTGGTCGGCCCGCCACAGGCCGTGCAGCACGATCACCGCCCGGCGCTCCCGGGCCGTGCGGCAGCGGCGGACCGGCCGGGCACGGACGCGGGGGCGCGGCGGTCCGGCGGCCGGGCAATGACGGGCTGCTGGTTCACGGGCCGGGGGCTCCCAGGGTGCGGCGGCCGGGGGTCCCGCTGACGTCCGGCTCGACACCAGCCTACGGAGCCCCACTGACAGCGGCTCCACGGACAGCGGCCCCACGGACAGACCTCACGGACAGCGGCCCCACCGGCAGGGAGCCACGGGTGACCGGCGCCGGGCCGGACTGCGCCGCCCGGCGGATCGTCGGGGCCCGCCCGGGCGTGGTGCCGGGACCCGGGCGGTCCCGGGACGTCTGCTGGGAGGACAACCCGCCCTCGCGACCGATTGGAAGCAGTCTGTGCGCAGCACCGCCCGCGGCAATCCCCTCATGGCCGGCACGATCACGGTCCTCGGCCTGGCGGTCACCGCCGCCCTGGCAGTCACCGGCTCCGCCGCCGGCGCGGTCACCGGCACCGGTCCGCTGGAGCCCCCGCTGGGGGCGTGCACCGGACCGGCCTGCCCGGGGACCTACCCGCCGCCCAACAACGGCGACTTCGCCGGGCGCGACGCCTCGATCAACGTCTTCGTCGGCGCCGACTACCGGGTCCGCGGCCGGGCTGCCGAGGTCGAGGGCAAGGTGGTCACCCTCGGCGGCCTGACCGTGGACAAGAGCGGCGGCGGCGCGTTCAACATGGCCGTGGTCGGTGTCGGCTCCCGGGTGCCCCCGCCGGACGGCACCGACTTCGTGGTGGTCGGCGGCGCGGTCGACGCCGTCCCCGGCAACACCGTCTACGTGGGCGGCTCCGACTCGACCACCACCGCCTACGGCGACCTGCGCCACGGCGGCTCGCTGACCGGTACCGTCAACGTCGCCGCGCCCGGCCGGGCGGTGCGCGACGCCGCGGCCGCCGCCCCGTACCGCCACCTGCGGCGGGTGATCGAGGAGCGCTCGCACTGCGCCGCCGAGGCGGAGGCGACCGGCACGGTCACCGTCTCGCCGAGCGAGGCGACGTTCGCCGGGGACGGCAGCAGTGCGCTCCAGGTGTTCGACGTCACCGGCGACCTGGGCACCGTCGGACACCAGATCGGGCTGAACTTCACCGGGATCCCGGCCGGGGCCACGGTGCTGGTGAACCTTCGCTCCGAGCACCCGGTGATCAACACCTACACCGGCACCGGGCTGCCCGGGGACCAGCTCACCGAGCTGCGGCCGAAGCTGATGTGGAACTTCCCGACCGCCGCCACCGTGCACATCACCGGCGGCGCGCAGTTCCAGGGCTCGGTGCTGGCCGGGAACCCGAACGGGGTGACCACCCTGTCCAGCCCGGGGATGAACGGGCGGATCTACCTGGCGGGCGGCCTGGTCCAGGAGGGCGTCGGCGGCTACGAGCTGCACGCCTACGACTTCACCGGCGACCTGCCGCTGTGCGGCGTCAAGCCGGAGCCCAGCGAGTCGGTCACGCCCACGGTGAAGCCGTCCGGCAGCACCAGCGCGCACCCGAGCGAGTCGGTGACGCCGAAGCCGAGCCACAGCCACCACCGCCCCGAGCCCTCGGGTTCGCGGAGCCCCGGCGGCGAGCTGGCCAACACCGGGGCGGACGACTCCGGCGGGCTGCTGGTCGCGGTGCCGGTGGCCGGGCTGCTGCTCACCGGCGCGGGCGTGCTCTGGCTGGGCCGCCGCCGCGGCAGCCACTCCTGACCGCAGGTCAGCCGCGGCGGCACCGAAGGCCGCTGCCCCGCCGGATCGTCCGGCGGGGCAGCGGCCTTCGAGTGGGTCGGCTCAGCTCTGGTGGCGCTCAGCTCTGGTTGTAGAAGCCGTTGTCGTCGCGCGGGTTGTCGATCACCAGCACCTCGACCTCCGGCGGCGCGAGCAGGAACACCCGCTTGGCGATCCGCTCGATGCTGCCGCGGGTGCCGAAGACCAGGCCGGAGGCGAAGTCCACCAGTCGCTTGGCGTCGCCGTCCGGCATCTCGGTCAGGTCCATGATCACGGGAGTGCCGACCCGCACGTGCTCGCCGATCACCCGGGCCGACTCGAAGCCGGTCGGCCGGACCGAGGTGATCTGCGGGGCCTGCGGGGCCGGGGCGAACTCGGGGGAGTCCCAGGGCTCCTCGTAGTCCGGGACCGCCACCGGATAACTCCCGGACGGCGCCAGCCACCCGCGGTAGTCGTCACGCAGTGCTGCTCCCATGCCGTGCCTCCCCATCTGTGCTGCTGCCCCGTAATACGCACGCGGTACCGCGTGCGGTTGCGCTGTGCGCGGTGTTTTCAGTACGGGTGTTTCCGTACTGTCCCACCGTGCTGTCTGAGTATCGCATTGATCACCGACAAGGCACCCGTCCGGAGGTGCCGCCGCGCCGTTCGCATCAACCGATCTGACGTGCTGTTCAGACGCCCGTACGAGCCAATCGGATTCGTTCGCACGTCTGTACGATTATTGTTCGCTGATTATGCTGAGCCGAGCGAGGACGGGTTTTCGCTCGTACGGGTGCGGGCAAGCTCCCGCAATCGCCGATTGCGCGGTCTTTCCCGCCCGCTCCCTGACGCCCCATCATTGCGGCTGGGTCAATCCAGGACCAGTGGATTACCCAATCAAACCAATGTTGTCGCCCGTTCCGGACGTCTGCCCGGTACCCGGCGCCGCAACCGCCCCCGCCGCCTCAATCGCACCGCCGCCGCCGCCGCCGTCGCCGCCCGGCCCGGAGCGGGCGACCACCGGGGCGAGCACCGGCGCGCCGAAGACCAGACCCAGCGTCAGGATCGTCACCAGTGCGAAGGACACCGGCAGCGAGGCGGCCTGGGCCACCCAGCCGATGGTGGCCGGGGCGAGCAGGCCCGAGGTGTACGTCACCGTCGCCACGCCCGCGATCGCGCGGCTCGGGTTGTCCCCGCTGTGTCCCGCCGCCGCGAAGCACAGCGGCACCACCACCGCGATCCCGATCCCGAGCAGCGCGAAGCCGAGGATCGCCGGGACCGGCGTGCGGGAGACCACCACCAGCACCCCGCCCAGCGCCGCGACCACCCCGCCGACGCGCACCGCCCGCACCGGCCCCAGCCGCCGCACCGCCGCGTCGCCGGACAGCCGGCTCACCGCCATCATGCAGGCGAAGGCCGTGTAGCTGGCGGCGGCCACCCCGGCCGACGCCCCGGCGGTGCCGCGCAGGTAGACCCCGCTCCAGTCGCCACTGGCCCCCTCCGCGAACACCGCGCAGAAGCCGACCATGCCGATCGCCCAGGCCGAACGCGGCGGCAGCGCGAACCGGGGCGGCGCCTCCGCGTCCGGCGCGGAGCGGACGTCCAGCAGGCCCCGGCTGGCCAGCACCCCCAGCCCGGCCAGCAGCACCGCCATCCCCGCCAGGTGCCAGCGGGCGTCCCAGCCCAGGCTCGCCGCGAGCACGCCCACCGCCGAACCGGCCAGACCGCCGACGCTCCACATCCCGTGCAGCCCGGACATGATGGAGCGGCCGTGGCGCCGCTCCACCTCCACCCCCTGGGCGTTCATCGCCACGTCGGCGGTACCGGCGCAGGCGCCGAACACCAGCAGGCAGACCACCAGCACCGGCAGGTCCGGCGCCAGCGCCGGCAGCGCCAGCGCCAGGCACCACAGCGAGATCAGCAGCCGTACCGCCGAGCGGTGGCCGCGCGCGTGCACCAGCCGCCCGGCCAGCGGCATCGCCAGTGAGGAGCCGATGGCCGGGGCCATCAGCGCGATCCCCAACTCGCCCGCGTCGAGGTGCAGGTTTCCCTTGATCCAGGGGATCCGGGTGGCGAAGGTCGCGGCCACCGCGCCGTGGACGGCGAACACGGCCGACACCGCCCGTCGTGCGCGACGTATCTCTGGTTCACTCACGACGGGGACCCCCAGGGGCGATGGGAACAAGGGAGGCCACTGTACCGGTGCAGCAGCCGCTGGCCTGGGGATACGTCCGATGGGTGATACCGGGGGCGGCGCCCGGGCCGGGCCGGGCCGGGCGCGACGGACTGGCAGCTCGCACATGCGAGGCCAGTGGAGCCCTCAACCTTGCTTGTGCAATGCTACGAATGACGAGGAGATGGCAGATGCGACAAGATGTACGCCATGTGAACAGCTACCGGATCGGCGAAGCGGCAACCCTGCTCGGCGTCAGTGCGGACACCATGCGCCGATGGGTCGACGCGGGCCGGGTGGCCGCCGAACGGGACGAGCACGGGCACCGGATCATCCCCGGCGCCAGGCTCGCCGCCTTCGCCCGGGAACTGGCCAGCCCTGAGGCCGCCGAGCGGGAAGGCCTGCCCTCCTCCGCCCGGAACCGGTTCCGGGGCATCGTCACCGAGGTCGTGCTCGGTGACGTGATGGCCCAGGTCGAGATCCAGGCCGGACCGCACCGGGTGGTGTCGCTCATCAGTCGCGCGTCGGCCGAGGAGCTGCGCCTGGAACCGGGGACCCCGGCCACCGCTGTGATCAAGTCGACCAACGTGGTCGTCGAGCGAACCTGACCGAAATCCCATGACCCACTTACTCCTTGGGGGCCCCTCCATGACCGCCGCACTCTCCGGCCGCGCCACCCGCGCCGCCGCCGCCCTCACCGCGGCTGCCGCCCTGCTCACCCTGAGCGCCTGCGGATCGAGCAGCACATCGGCCAGTCCCGCCTCCAGCGCCGACGCCTCGGCCTCTTCCTCCGCCTCCTCGGCCGCGAGCACCCCGGCGGTGACCGGCAAGATCACCGTCTTCGCCGCGGCCTCGCTCCAGCAGGTGTTCACCACCCTCGGCAAGCAGTTCGAGGCCGCGCACCCCGGCGCCAAGGTCAGCTTCAACTTCAGCGGCAGCGGCACCCTCGCCGCCAGCATCACCTCCGGCGCCCCCGCCGACGTCTTCGCCGCCGCCAGCGACGCGACCATGGCCACCGTCACCAAGGCCAGTGACACCGCCGCCGCTCCGGCGACCTTCACCAAGAACATCCTGGAGATCGCGGTCGCCCCCGGGAACCCGAAGCACATCACCAGCCTGGCCGACCTGACCAAGCCCGGCATCAAGGTGGCGCTGTGCGCCGCGACCGAGCCGTGCGGCGCCGCCGCGGTCACCGCGCTGGCCGACGCCAAGGTCAAGCTCAAGCCGGTCACCTACGAGCAGGACGTCACCAGCGCCCAGAACGTGGTCCAGCTCGGCGAGGTCGACGCCTCCCTGGTCTACCGCACCAACGTCCTCGGCGCCGGGGGCAAGATCGACGGCGTGAACTTCGCCACCGCCGCCGCGGCCGTGACCGACTACCCGATCGCGGTGCTCAAGAACGCCCCGAACAGCGCGGGCGCCCAGGCGTTCGTCGACTTCGTGCTCTCGCCCCAGGGCCAGCAGGTTCTCACCGCGGCGGGCTTCGAGCAGCCGTGACCTCGGAAACCACCGCGCCGGGCGGGGGGCGGGCCGCACGGCCCGCCCCCCGCCCGGCGCGGGCCCGCCGCCTCGCCCGTCGGGGCGGCGGCGTGCCCGTGGTGCTGCTGGTCCCGGCCCTGCTCGGGCTGGCGTTCCTGGTGCTGCCGCTGATCGGGCTGCTGGTCAAGGCGCCCTGGAGCAGCATGCCCAGCGAACTGCGCGGCGGCACCGTCTGGCCGGCGCTGCGGCTCTCGCTGGAGACGGCGACCGCCGCCACCGCCGTGTCGCTGCTGCTCGGCGTGCCGCTGGCCTGGCTGCTGGCGCGCACCGAGTTCCCCGGACGCCGGTTCGTGCGCACCCTGGTCACCCTGCCGCTGGTGATGCCGCCGGTGGTCGGCGGCGTCGCGCTGCTGCTGGTGCTCGGCCGCAACGGGCTCGTCGGCGAGTGGCTGGACAGCGCCTTCGGGGTCACCCTGCCGTTCACCACGGCCGGTGTGGTGGTCGCCGAGGCGTTCGTGGCGATGCCGTTCCTGGTGCTCAGCGTCGAGGGCGCGCTGCGCGGCTCGGACTCCCGCTACGAGGAGGCCGCCGCGACCCTGGGCGCCTCCCGGTTCACCGCCTTCCGCCGGGTCACCCTGCCGCTGGTCGCCCCCGGCATCGGCGCCGGCGCGGTGCTGGCCTGGGCCCGGGCACTGGGCGAGTTCGGCGCCACCATCACCTTCGCCGGGGACTTCCCGGGGACCACCCAGACCATGCCGCTGGCCGTGTACCTGGCGCTGGAGGACGACCCGGCCGCCGCTATCGCGCTGAGCGTGGTGCTGCTGGTGGTCTCGGTCCTGGTCCTCGCCGGACTGCGCGGACGCTGGACCGGAGGAGCCGCGTGACCGCGCCCGCCGCCGCCGAGGAGCGGAGCGCGGACCAGGGCGTCGAGGCGCACCTGGTGGTCGACCGCGGCGGCTTCGGCCTCGACGTCGCGCTCACCGCCCGTCCGGGCGAGGTGCTGGCGCTGCTCGGGCCGAACGGCGCGGGCAAGACCACCGCGCTGCGCGCCCTGGCCGGGCTCACCCCGCTGACCGACGGCCGACTGGTGCTCGACGGCGAGGTGCTGGAGGAGCCCGCGACCCGGCGCCGGGTGCCCACCGAGGCGCGCCCGGTCGGCGTGGTCTTCCAGGACTACCTGCTCTTCCCGCACCTGTCCGCGCTGGACAACGTCGCCTTCGGGCTGCGCACCAGGGGCCTGCGCCGGGCCGAGGCCCGGGCTGAGGCGGCGCGGTGGCTGGAGCGGGTCGGCCTGGCCGACCACGCCGCGGCCCGGCCCCGGGCGCTGTCCGGCGGCCAGGCGCAGCGGGTGGCGCTGGCCCGGGGGCTGGCCTTCAATCCCCGGCTGCTGCTGCTGGACGAGCCGATGTCGGCCCTCGACGCCCGCACCCGACTCGACGTCCGCGCCCAACTGCGGCGTCACCTGGCGGACTTCGACGCGGTCGCGGTGCTGGTCACGCACGACCCGCTGGACGCCATGGTGCTCGCCGACCGGCTCACCGTGATCGAGGGCGGCCGGGTGGTCCAGCACGGCACCCCGGCCGAGATCGCCCGGCGGCCCCGCAGCGACTACGTCGCCCGGCTGGTCGGGCTGAACCTCTACCGGGGGGCGGCCGACGGCCAGGAGGTACGGCTGGACGGCTCCGACGCGGTGCTGACCACCGCCGAGAGCCAGCGCGGCCCGGTGTTCGCGGCCTTCCCGCCGTCCGCGGTGACCCTGCACCGGCGGCGGCCCGACGGCAGTGCCCGCAACCTGTGGCCGGTCACCGTGCGCGGCATGGAACTCCACGGCGACCAGGTCCGGCTCGACCTCGGCGGGGCGCTGCCGATCACCGCCGACATCACCCCGGCCGCCGTGGCCGAACTCGGCCTCGGCGAGGGCAGCGAGGTGTGGGCCGCGGTCAAGGCCACCGCGGTCCACACCTATCCGGCCTGAGCGGCTGTCAGCGCGGACCACCCGTCCGGGTGTCACTCGGACGGGTGGTCTCGGGTGCGCCGCCCCGTGGTCGGGCAGCACACTCGACCCCAGGACGAGCTGGGAGGACACGGTTGATGACGGAACGGCGGCGGGTGCCGGGGACCGCGACCCGCTGGGCGGTCGCCGCGGTGGCGGCCGGACTCGCGCTGGCCGGCTGCGGCGGCTCCGGCGGCGGCACCGGGGCGGCCTCGGCGGCGGCGTCCAACGGCGCGGTCGCGGTGGCCGTCAGCGCCACCCCCAGCCCCTGGTCCAGGCAGCGGTTCGAGAAGGCGCTGTCCGAGCACGGCGGCACCTCCCGCACGGCCAGGGCCACCACCGGCAACGCCCGGGTCGGCGCGCTGTTCTCGCAGAGCGCCGACGGCGACCACTTCTGCACCGCCAGCGTGGTCCACAGCGCCGCCGGGGACCTGCTGCTCACCGCCGCCCACTGCGTGCACGGCGGCCAGGGCGGCGGCTACGGCAGCGACCTGGTGTTCGTCCCCGGCTACCGGGGCGGCGACACCCCGCAGGGGCAGTGGCCGGTCACCCGGATCGTGGTGGACCAGCGCTGGATCGCCTCCTCCGACCCCGACCTGGACGTGGCCTTCGTGACCGTCGGCCAGGTCGGCGGCAAGAACATCGAGGACGTCCTCGGCGGCAACACCCTCGGCGTCGACCAGGGCTTCGGCAAGGTCGTCCACATCACCGGCTACCCCTCCACCGCGAGCACCCCGATCTCCTGCTTCAACCGGACCACCCAGCAGAGCCAGTACCAGATGCGGATCGCCTGCACCGGCTTCCCCGGCGGTACCAGCGGCAGCCCCTGGCTGGTGCGCTTCAACGGGACCAAGGGCGTCGGCACCGTCATCGGCGTCATCGGCGGCTACCAGCAGGGCGGCGACACCGCCGACGTCTCCTACAGCCCCTACTTCGACCAGGACGTCCAGACCCTCTACGACCAGGCGGTCACCCCGAACAGCTGAGCGACCGGATCACTCGATCCGCCGTACCGCCAATCCGGATCACCGCCCGCGCCGAATACCCCATGTGCGGGATGACGCAACCGGGTCGCGCGAGCGGCCCGAGGGGAGCGGGAGGGTGAAACCGATGCCGGAGTACACCGTGACGGCCGCCGGGCCGGTGCCACGGAAGGGCGCGGGCCCCGCCGGGGGCGAGGACCCGGGCCGCGGGCGCAGCGTCGCCGTGGTCGGCAGCGGGGTCGCCGGGCTCACCGCCGCCTACGAACTGACCCGGGCCGGCGCCCTGGTCACCCTGTACGAGGCCGAGGACCGGCTGGGCGGCCACGCGCACACGCAGGACGTCCACCCCGAGCACGGGCCCGCGCTCGCGCTGGACACCGGGTTCCTGGTCCACAACGAACGCACCTACCCGCACCTGCTGCGGCTGTTCGCCGAACTCGGGGTGGCCACCCAGGACTCCGAGATGAGCATGTCGGTCAGCTGCCGCGGCTGCGGCCTGGAGTACGCCGGTGCGCGCGGCCCCGGCGGGCTGCTGGCCCAGCCGCGCAGCCTGGCGCGCGGACGCTACCTGTGGCTGCTGGCGGAGGTCCCGCGCTTCCACCGGCTGGCCCGGCGACTGCTGGCCGAACCGGAGAACGCCGATCCGGCATCCGGGGAGGGCGAGGTCACGCTGCGGGAGTTCCTCCGCCGGGGCCGCTTCTCGGCGTACTTCACCTCCCACTTCCTGACCCCGCTGGTGGCCTCGGTCTGGTCCTGCGCCCCCGGCACGGCCCTGGACTACCCGGCCCGCTACCTGTTCTCCTTCCTGGACAACCACGGGCTGCTCACGGTCACCGGCTCGCCGCAGTGGCGCACCGTGGTCGGCGGCTCGCGGACCTACGTCGAGCGGGTCGCCGCGCGGCTGCACGCCACCCGCACCGGTACCCCGGTGGCCAGGGTCCGCCGCCAGCGCGACGGCGTCACCGTGGCCACCACCGACGGACGCATCGAGTACTTCCACGGGATAGTCCTGGCCACCCATCCGGACCAGGCGCTGCGGCTGCTGGCCGACCCCACCCCCGACGAACAGGCGGTGCTCGGCGCTTTCCGGTACTCCTGGAACCCGACGGTGCTGCACCGGGACGCCTCGGTGCTGCCCGGCGCCCGACGCGCCCGGGCCTCCTGGAACTACCGGATGGCCTCCTGCGCGGACCGCAGCGACCAGGTCCGGGTCTCGTACCACCTGAACCGGCTGCTGCGGCTGGACACCCCGGAGGACTACCTGGTGACCCTGAACGAGGACCCGGACACGCCGGTGGACCCGGCGCGGGTGCTCTCCCGCACCGTCTACCGGCACCCCCAGTACACCCGCGAGTCGCTGGCGGCCCAGCGGCGGCTGCCCGAGTTGAACCGGGACCGCACCGCCTTCGCGGGGGCCTACCACGGCTGGGGATTCCACGAGGACGGCTGCCGCTCCGGCGCCCTGGCCGCGCAGTCGCTGCACGCGGCGGTGACCGCGTGAACGCCCAGGCCCCCGCCCGGAACCCGGCCGCCGCCGAGGCCGCCCGGCGACCGCTGCCCGGCCCCTGGGGCGCGGCGCTGTACGACTGCCGGATCGCCCACGTGCGCACCCGCCCGCTGCGGCACGCCTTCCAGCACCGCACCTACCTGTGGCTGGTCGACCTCGACCGGCTGCCCCGGCTGCCCGCGCCGCTGCGCCCGCTGGCCCGGTTCCAGGCCCGCGACCACCTCGGCGACCCGGCCGCGGACCTGCGCCGCAACCTGGACGGCTACCTCGCCGAACACGGCATCGACCTGCGCGGCGGGCAGGTGCTGATGCTCGCCCACGCCCGCTCGCTGGGGCACGTGTTCAACCCGATCACCGTCTACTGGTGCCACGACGCCGGGGGCGCCCCGGTCTGCACCGTGGCCGAGGTCCACAACACCTACCGCGAGCGCCACCGCTACCTGCTGTTCCCGGACGCCGAGGGCCGCGCGGAGACCGCCAAGACCTTCTACGTCTCGCCGTTCTTCCCGGTCGACGGCGGCTACCGGATGGTGCTGCCGGAGCCCGGCGAGCAGCTGCGGCTGACCGTGCACCTGGAGCGGGAGGGCGGGCGCGCGCTGACCGCCACCGTGCACGGCGCCCGCCGCGCCGCCACCCCGCTCGGACTGCTGCGGGCGGCCGGGCGGCACCCGCTGTCCACGCTCGTGGTGTCCGCGCACATCAGGATCCAGGGGCTGCGGCTGCTCGCCCGGGGACTCCCGGTACAGCCGCGTCCCCGCCGTGGCGCCTGCCCTGCCACCCTCCCCGGCCAGAACGGAGCGACCCGTCGATGACCCAGCCCGCGACCCGGACCCGCGTGCGCGGCAGCGCACTCCAGCGGTGGCCCGACCTGGTCACCGTCCCGCGCGCCCCCGTCCGCGGCCTCGGCGTCCGACTGCTGCTCACCCGCGCCGCCCGGCGCCTCGGCGTCCGGGTGGAGCTCCCGGACGGCAGCGTGCTGGCGCCCGCGCCCGAGGGCGCCCCGGTGCTGCGGCTGCGCGACCCGGACGCCTTCCTGCAGCGGGTCGCCACCGGCGGCCTGATCGGCTTCGGCGAGTCCTACCAGGCGCAGGAGTGGGACAGCCCGGACCTGGTGGCCGTGCTCACGGTGCTCGCGGGCGCGATGCCCTCGCTGGTGCCCGCCCGGCTCCAGTGGCTGCGCCGCTGGTTCACCGCCCGGCAGCCCGCCGACCAGTACGGCAGCCCGGACAACGCCCGCCGCAACGTCGCCGCGCACTACGACCTGTCCAACGAGCTGTTCGCGCTGTTCCTCGACCCGACGCTGACCTACTCCTCGGCGGTGTTCGAGCTGGACCACGCGGGCCGACCGCACGCCGGCTGGGAACTGCTGGAGGCCGCGCAGCGGCGCAAGATCGACCGGCTGCTGGACCTGGCCGGGGTGGGCCCGGGCAGCGAGGTGCTGGAGATCGGCACCGGCTGGGGCGAGCTCGCGCTGCGGGCCGCCGACCGGGGCGCGCGAGTGGTCACGCTGACCCTGTCCGCCGAGCAGCAGGTGCTGGCCCGGCGCCGGATCGCCGCCGCCGGCCACGCCGACCGGGTGGACGTGCGGCTGTGCGACTACCGCGACGCCACCGGGCAGTACGACGCGGTGGTCAGCGTGGAGATGGTCGAGGCCGTCGGCCGGGCCCACTGGCCCGCGTACTTCGGCGTGCTGGACCGGCTGCTCGCGCCCGGCGGCCGGGTCGCGCTCCAGGCGATCACCATGCCGCACGACCGGATGCTCGCCAGCGAGCGCACCTTCACCTGGATCCAGAAGTACATCTTCCCCGGCGGCCTGCTGCCCTCGGTCGAGGCCGTCGAGGAGGTGCTGGCCGAGCACACCCGGCTCCGGCTCACCGGCCAACAGGCCTACGGAGCGCACTACGCGGAGACCCTGCGGCTGTGGCGCGAGCGTTTCACCGAGCGCGCCGACGAGGTGGAACTGCTCGGCTTCGACCAGGTGTTCCGCCGGATGTGGACGCTCTACCTGGGCTACTCGGAGGCGGGCTTCCGCAGCGGCTACCTCGACGTCCGGCAGCTGCTGCTGACCCGCCCGGGGGAGTCCCGATGAGCGGGATCGACGGACCGGCGCTGCTGATCTGCCTGGCCGCGAGCCTGGGGGCGGCCGCCGCGGTGATGCTCGCGGCCTTCGCGGTGGGCGTGCGCACGGGCGTCCACCGGTACGTCGACGCGGCCTGGGGGCTGGCCTTCGGCGCGGTCGCGGGCACCGGCTACGGGCTGTCGGCGGGGCACGGCGACCCCGGGCGGCGGCTGCTGGTCCTGGTCCTGGTGCTGGTGTGGGGGCTGCGGCTGTCCGGGCACATCCTCCGGCGCGGCCGGGGCGCGCCGGAGGACCCCCGCTACCAGCGGATGCTGGCCAAGGCCCCGCCGGAGCGGCGTACCCGGTACGCGCTGCGGATGGTCTACGGGCTACAGGCCGCCATCGTCTGGCTGGTGTCGCTGCCGGTGCAGGTGGCACTGTTCGTCCCCCGCCCGCCCGGCGCGCTGTGCTGGGCGGGCACCGCGCTGTGGGCCGTGGGCCTGGGCTTCGAGGCCGTCGGCGACCGGCAGTTGGCCCGGTTCCGGGCCGACCCGGCGAACCGCGGCCGGGTGCTGGACCACGGCCTGTGGCGGTACACCCGGCACCCCAACTACTTCGGCGACGCCTGCGTGTGGTGGGGGCTGTTCCTGTGCGTCGCCGACACCCCGCTCGGCTGGGCCACCCTGCCGGGGCCGCTGCTGATGACCTACCTGCTCGCCAACGGCAGCGGGAAACCGATGCTGGAGCGGCAGTTGCGGGAGAGCAAACCCGGCTGGGCCGACTACGCCGCCCGAACCAGCGGCTTCCTGCCGCTGCCCCCGCGCCGCCCCCGACCGCACCCCTGAGCCCCTGATCCCCGACCACTGAGCCCGCCAACTGAGCCCGACAGAGCTCCCACGAAAGACCCTGGAAGGACAGAACCACCGTGCCCGACGGCGTCTCCATCGCCCTGCTCACCTGTGACCTGCGGGTGCACGACAACCCGGTGCTGCACGCCGCCGCCAGGGACACGGCGACCGTGCCGCTGTTCGTCCTGGACGACGCCGTGCGCGAGGCCGGGTTCGTGCCGCCGAACCGCGCCGCCTTCCTCGCCGACTGCCTGGAGGACCTGGACCGCTCGCTGCGTGACCGGGGCGGTTCGCTGCTGGTGCTGGCCGGTGACGCGGTCGAGCAGACCGCCCGGCTGGCCGACGCGCTGGGCGCCGCCCGGGTGCATCTCGCCGAGGGGGTCAGCGGCTTCGCGCAGCACCGCGAGCAGCGGCTGCGCGCGCTGCTGGGGCCGAGACTGACGATCCATCAGGCCGTCGCGACCACGGTCGCGCCCGGTGCGCTGCTGCCCGGCGGGCGCGACCACTACGCGGTCTTCGGTGCCTACCACCGCCGTTGGCTGCTCGCCGAGCGGCGCGCCCCGCTGCCCGTGCCACGGAAACTGACGGTTCCTCAACTGCCTTGGCCGGGGCTGGAACAGGCGGAGGTGCGAGCGCGGCTGGCGGCGGCCGGGCGGCCCGCGCCCGGGTTGCTGCCGGGCGGCGAGAGCCAGGGTCGGCGACGGCTGCGGTCCTGGGTCGGCTCGAACGCGGTGGCCGCCTATCCGGAGCTCCAGGACGACCTCGCCGCCGACGGCACCTCGCGGCTGTCGCCCTACCTGCACTTCGGCTGCGTGTCCGCGACCGAGGCCGCGCACCGGGCGACCAAGGAGGGCTCCCCGGGCGCGGAGGCGTTCCTGCGGCAGCTGGCCTGGCGCGACTTCCACCACCAGTTGCTCGCCGCCCGCCCCGACTGCGCCCGCGCCGACTACCGTCCGCGCCAGGACCACTGGCGCTCGGCCCCGGCCGAACTGGAGGCCTGGCGCGCCGGACGCACCGGTTACCCGCTGGTGGACGCGGGCATGCGGCAGCTGCTGCACGAGGGCTGGATGCACAACCGGGCGCGGATGATCACCGCGAGCTTCCTCAGCAAGACCCTCTACCTGGACTGGCGGGCCGGGGCCGAGCACTTCCTGCGCCACCTGGTCGACGGCGACGTGGCCAACAACCAGCTCAACTGGCAGTGGGTCGCCGGGACCGGCACCGACACCCGGCCGAACCGGGTGCTCAACCCGCTGCGCCAGGCCGACCGCTTCGACCCGCGGGGGGACTACGTCCGGCGCTGGGTCCCGGAGCTGGCCGCCGTCGCCGGGCCCGCTGTGCACCGGCCCTGGGAGCTGGACGCCGCCGAGCGGGCCCGGCTGGACTACCCGGAGCCGCTGGTCGCCCTGGACGCGGCGCTGACCCGGTTCCGCCTGGCCCGGGGTCTGTGACCGGGGCCTGACCGGGTCCTGGCCGGGGGGTCTGCCGGGGTGTCGAATCGGATGGACTGGGCCGGGCCGCGGCTGCCAGGATGCCGGGCATGAGCGAGCAGAGCACCGCCGGTACCACCGGTGACGACGAGGTGAGGGTCCGCCGGGCCGGGCCCGGCGACGAGGCGGAGGTGGTGCGGCTGCGCGAGCTGATGAGCTCGACGCTGTTCGGCCCCGGCGCGGAGGGCCCGTGGACCGGCGAGGCGATGGCCCGGCTGGCCCGCTGGCTGGCCGACCCGGACGCGGCCACCGCCGTCTTCGTGGTCGACGCCCCGGACGGCGCCGGCCTGGCCGCGAGCGTGATCGGCACCTACAGCGAGCGGCTGCCCAGCGCGCGCAACCCCGCCGGCCTGTCCGGCTACGTGTACGGGGTGTCCACCGATCCGCGCTGGCAGCGCCGGGGCTTCTCGCGGGCCGCGATGACCGCGCTGCTGGACTGGTTCGACCGGTGCGGGGTGGTCCGGATCGACCTGCACGCCAGCGAGTTCGGCGAGGGCCTCTACCGCAAGCTCGGCTTCGCCGAGACCCGCGGCGCGGCACTCTCCGCCCACCGCTGAACCGCCGTTGAACCCCCGCCGACCGCCGCCGACCACCGCCGCAGCGCTCACGGGGACGCCCGCCGCGAGCGTCCGGCGGTCACCCGCGCGGCAGTGGCAGCTCCAGGCCGCGCGGGTCGGCCCCGCGCAGCGCCAGCGCCTCGGCCGCCGGTTCCGGCAGCGTGGCCAGCCCCAGCACCCCGAGCGCCAGGCGGCTCGCCGCGCCGTGCCAGTCGCCCGCCCGCCGCAGCATCGCGTGCCCGCCGCCCGGCACCGAGTAGCCGCACACCCGGGCCCCGGACGCCCTGGCCCGCAGCGCCAGCGCCCTGGCCTCGATGGGGTCGGTGACCCGGTCGGCCGCGCCGTGCACCAGCGCCACCGCGCGCCCGGCCAGCTGCTCGCAGGGCTCTCCCTGCGGCCACCAGGGGGCCAGTGCCACCACCCCCGCGACCGAGGGGTGCCCGGCCGCGCGCAGCGCCGCCCGGCCGCCCATGGAGTGCCCGACCAGCACCACCGGCACCGGCCCGCGGTCGGCGGCGAACCGTTCCAGCGCGGTCAGTGCGTCCCGGGCGGCGTCGGCGCGCGGCCCGTTCCAGCCGCGGCAGCGGTACACCACCTCGCCGACGGCGACGTCCCGGTCGCGGGCCAGCCGGTCGAGCGCGGCCACGAACGGCAGCATCCGCAGCCGCGCCGGAGCCCAGCGACCCGGCGGCCGGACCCCCTCCACCTGGCCGCCGTGCAGGACCAGCACCGCCGCGGCGGCCCGCTGCGGCTCGGCGTGCCAGCGTACGCCGGGTGTTGCCGACGGCTCCATGGGCGCCTCCGCGCGGTGGGTCGGGTCAGGTCCAGTGGTACTCGCTCACTCCGCCGCCGGGGACGGTGACGACGGACTCGACGGTGTTCCTGTCCCGCCAGACCGTGTACTCGCCCGCGGCCAGCGGGGTGATGACGACGCAGTACACAGTACGGTCCGGCAGCCGCCGGGGTCGCACCGCGGCGTGCGTGCGCCGCAGCGGCTCGCCGACCGGGCTGACCTCGATCTCCTGGCCGTCCTGCGCCGGGCCGGTGTGGATCACCAGCGCGCCGGTGTCCGCGCCGATGTCGAGCACCACGCTGCCCTCGGTGGAGGGCGGGGGCAGCGGGGCGTGGGTGTGCGGGTGGGTGTGCTCGGTCACGGTTCCTCCTCAGGGCAAGGGCGCGGCCGGTCGGCGCGCGGCTGCGCCGGTCGGCCGCGCCCGGGTGTGCGGGGCGGTGCGAAGGGTCAGGACGGGTTGTAGAAGCCGTCGTACGGCAGCCCCAGGTACGGGAACTCGCGCAGGTACGGGTTCTTCACGTCGGCCGGGGTGAGCCCGTCGGTGACCAGCCCGGCGGCGCCGTCGGGGACGTAGCTCTTGTCGACCAGCGGGTAGGTCACCCCGGCGATGGCGCGCAGCTCCACGGTCACCACGTCGTCGAAGACCCGGCGCCCGTTCGGGAAGCCCGCCGGGTCGCCGCCGATCAGCCCGAGGATCTTCGGCTTCTTCGCGGGCGGCACCGCCACGTTGAGCCGCAGCATGTCCGCCTGGGTCGAGCCGGTGTAGTTCTGGAAGCCGGGCACGATGCCGCTGGGGATGCCGGTGAGCAGGATGGCCAGCAGGTCCGCCCGGCTCGTCCCGGCCTTGACCAGGCCCTCCAGCTTCGGGAACACCCCGGGGTAGAGCCCCGGCAGCAGCGCGGCCAGCTCCGGCTTGGCGACGTACTCGGCGAACAGCTTGTCGTCGGCGGGCGGCAGCGCGTTCCACTGGTCCTTGCGGGCCATCGGCACCAGGACCTCGTTGAACAGCGGGTTCCCCAGCCGGGAGACCTGCACGAACGGTCCCGACTCGTGGTTGTCGCCGGTGCCGGGCTCGATCACCCGGGCCCGGCGGCGGCTCGCGGTGGTCCACACGCCGATGGTGGCGCGCGGGTCCTCGACGTTGCTGCCGTTCCAGCCGCCCCGGGTGAGCTCGCCGATCGGCAGCTGGAGCGCCAGGCTGTGCACGTTCAGCTCCTTGGTGGTGTTCACCCCCGGCGCCGCCTTGTCGAAGATGTGCAGGCCGAACTGGTTGTGCAGCTCCTGGAAGGGCCGCAGGTTCGCCAGGTCGAAGATGGCCCCGAGGTCGACGTAGAAGCCCTCGGCGCGCTGTCCGACGAAGACCTTCCGGCCCCGGCCGAGGCCGTGCACCGCCTCGTCGGCCAGCTTCCGGTAGTCCGGGGTGGACAGCGGGCCGATGTTGCACGGCGGACTGGCCAGGTCCCGGCCCAGCACGGTGCTGCGGCCCCCGGCCTCGACCCGGGTCAGCGTGTAGGTCTGCCGACGGTTCCAGTTCGGCGAGTCCAGCGAGTGGATCGGGCCGGTGTTGTAGAGGAAGGTGTCGGGGTTGCGCAGGTGGGTGGTGAAGTCGAACTGGTAGGTGACGTCGGGCCGGCCGTCACCGGTGTTGTCGATGTGGATCTCGTACCGGACGTCATCGCCGAACTCGAAGAAGTTCGGTCCGGACGCCGCGCCCTGGAGCGGGATGTAGTTGGCGATCAGGGTGACCGTGGTGCAGTCGTCGGGGCTGACGAAGGCGTACACGTCGGTGCTGTCCGCCACCGGGTCCTTGGAGATCTCGGGGGCTTCGCGGTGGGACGACATGGGTGTCCTTGCTGGAGAGGTCGTGGATGGGGAGGGGTCAGCGGGCGGCGTTGCGCAGGGCGGCGGCGAGACCGGGGTCCAGCACCCGGCGGTGCCGCTCGCCCTGGAAGACGTCGAGCGCGCCGGACTTCGGGTCGTGCAGGTGCACGATCAGCGGCTCGGCGGCTTCGCCCGCGGGCGCCGGGGCCAGCGCGGTCGCGGCGTCGTCCTGCTTCGGCGCGGCGGCGGCGGTTCCGGCCGCGCCGCTCAGCAGCGTCCCGGCGGCGAGGCCGACGGCCCCGGCTCCGGCGGCGTTGCGGATCAGGCCGCGTCGGGACAGTGCCGACGGCGTCTCTTTTTCGGGCAGGGGGGAGTCAGGGGACATTCTCGCTCCATCGGTGTGGGGAATGGCGGACACACGGTCTGAGAATTCACCGGGGCGCAGCGGTAATTCAGACAATCGATGCGCGGACGCGCCCCGGCCGGATCGTGGCAGACGAGCTGCGGCCAAATCGAAGTGAATCCCGGTGGCAGTCCCAGGTCAAGGAGCCGCGCCCCGATGGCGGAGCCGAATCACCGGTAAATCCCAGAACGCGGCCAATCCGCCTGCCGCCCGGCCGCGAAGAACGGATGGCAGACATATTTCGGGAGGTGGTGAACGGGCCGGAAAAGAGATCAACGGACTATTTCCCGGGTTCCGCTCAGCGCGTCGCCGCCCAGGCGCCGCGCCGGTCGCGGCTGCGTTCGCGCGCCCGTCCGCGGCGGACGATCGCTGCCGCCGAGGGGCGGAGTCCGGGCCGCGGCCGCACAATGGCGGCATGAGCGACAGCACCAATCCCGATGCGCAGCACCACCTGGTCGAGGTCGCCGAGTTCAACTCGGACACCCGCTACCGGCTGGTCCGGTTGATGGGTGTCGGCTGGGAGCCGATGGGGGAGACCGAGTTCGAGGCCCGGGTGCGCCTGGTGTTCCCGGACATCGACCTGCACGATCCGGGCCAGGTCCACTGGGCGGACCGCCCGGGGGAGTGGCCCCGGTAGTTCCGGGCTGCCGACGGGATTCGACGCCGGAATCCCTGGCGGGAAACATTGTGTACATGACATCATGGGGGCGACCTCTTCGGCGCCGGTCGCAACCCGCCGATCGGGACGGTAGCCCCGCCACTCTCTGGGAAGTGGCGGGGCACCCTACCCGCCCGTAGCCGCGCGCCCCCGGCCGCCCCGACGGGCCGATCCGTCCGGCGCGGCGCAGACTGGTGGCATCGGCTCCCCGAGCATCGCCCGGTTCCCCGCCGCGCTGTCGGACCTTCCCCTGGACACCGCGCCGTCGAACATCGCCTCTCCGAACGGCGGTGACCACGATGACCACGCCGCAGCCCGCCCCGCCGCCGCGACCCGGTTCCGGCCGCCCGCCGGTGCCGGGACCGACCTGGAGCCCGTTCCGGGTCACCGTGCTGGTCCTGCTCGCGATCCTGGCCCTGGCCGCCGTGGCCTACGGCGCCGCCCACGTCTCCTCGACCCGGGCCGGCAGCCCGGTCCCGGCCGTCGCGGGCCCCGGCGACTGCGTCGCGCTGGCGTCGCCCACGCCGACCCAGGCCGCGGGCCGGGCGGCGCCCGAGGCCGGTCAGCCGGTCCGGCTGGTGGACTGCGACAGCACCCAGGCCCGGTACACCGTGATCCAGGTGTTCCCGGCCGGTACCGACGTGCGCCGCTGCGCGGAGGTCCCCGGGGCGGAGTTCGCGCTGTCGCAGCGGGTCGGCGTCCACTCGGCGCTGGTCTGCGCCGAGCACTCGGACGTCCAGGGCCGCGCCCAGAACGAGTGAGGGGCGGGCCGGTGCCGGCCCGCCCCCGCGCTGGTCCGCGTGGTCAGATGTGCTTGCGGCGTCCCCGCTCCTGCTGCGGGAAGGACTGGTCGGCGCCCGGCAGGGTGGGCGCCGGGAGGGTGGCCACCTCCTGCTCGGCCAGCGCCAGCTGGGCGGCGGTCGGCGGCAGGCCGGGCGCGCCCTGGCCCCGGCGGTGGAACTGGAAGGCCGAGGTGAGGTCGCCGAAGGTGTCCCGGCGCCAGTCGGTGATGTTGCTGTCGACCACCCCGGTGAAGCGCTCCAGGAACTGGAGCACCGAGGTGTGGTCGAAGGCCTCGGAGGCGACCCAACCGCCGACGGTCCACGGCGAGATGAGGATGCAGGGCACCCGGAAGCCGCCGCCGATCGGCAGGCCGCCGATGAACTCGTCCGGGGTGCCCGCGTCCGGCACCGGCGGGGCGACGTGGTCGAACAGGCCGTCGTTCTCGTCGTAGTTGAGGATGAAGACGGTCTTGGCCCAGACCTCCGGGTTGGACGCGATCGCCTCGATCTTGGACGCCACGAAGTCCGCGCCCGCCGCCGGGAGGTAGTCCGGGTGCTCCGACTGGTAGCTGGTCGGCAGGATCCAGGACACCGCCGGGAGCCGGTCGTTGCGGGCGTCGTCCTCGAAGGTCCCGGTGGGCTGCGCCAGCATGCCCTTCTCGTACAGCGGGTCGCCCGGCTTGGCGTTCTGGAAGTTCTCGAACAGCGACAGCACGTCGGTGCCGTAGTTGTCGGTCTCCTGGTAGACCTTCCAGCTGACCCCGGCCGCCTCCAGCCGCTCGGCGTAGGTGGTCCAGGTCAGCGGCTTGGGCGCGGCGTTCTGGATGATCGGGCCGCCGCCGGTGCCCTCGGGGTCGATCGAGGCGGTCATCCAGTACAGCCGGTTCGGCCAGGTCGGGCCCTGGACCGAGCAGAAGTAGTTGTCGCAGATGGTGAAGTTCTCGGCGAGGGCGAACTGGAAGGGGATGTCCTCGCGGGTGTAGTAGCCCATCACGTAGGGGCCGTTGACGCCGTCGGCGGCCCGGTGCGCGGGCAGCCACTGGTCCATCTTCCCGTCGTTCCAGGCCTGGTGCTGGACCGACCAGGCGTGGCTGGTGGACGGGATCGCCTGGGCACTGGTGGTCCGGGTGTCCAGGTGGAACGGCAGCAGGTAGCCGTCCGGGTTGACCGAGTCCGGCTGGTAGAAGACCGAGCGGCCGGTGTCGAGCCGCAGCGCCCGGGGGTCGTCGAAGCCGCGGACGCCGGAGAGGGTGCCGAAGTAGTGGTCGAAGGAGCGGTTCTCCTGCATCAGCATGACCACGTGCTCCACATCCCGCAGCGAGCCGCGCTGCGGGACTCCGGCGGCCACCGCCTGCTGGACGCTCGGCGGCAGCAGCGACATCGCCGCCGCTCCGCCGGCCACTCCGGCAGTCGAGCCCAGCAGCCTGCGTCGGGTCATTCCGGACATGCGTGTCTCCTCTGGGTCACGTCACACGAGGGTCGGGCGCGGCCGTGCCAGGCCGAGACCGACTCTGGCGCAGGGGGAGGACGGTGCGCGGGGCATGGCCGGTGAACAGACGGAGAATGTCAGGGACGCGGCGAGTCGGTATTCGGACGGAGCGTCACCAACCGGGAGCAGCACCAGGCTACGGCCTCGGAGCGGCGCTCGCGGGCATCCGGCGGCCGGTGTGTCCGCGCAGGTCAGGGCGGCCGCCGGGGTGCGCGCGGGCGGGCGCGGGGCGCGGCCGGGATAGGTTGTCCCCACGATGAACCGAATGACGACAGCACACGGTGAGCTCGAACTCACCCGCTTTCCGGAGCACCCCCGCGAGACCCTGCGGGCCTGGGACGCCGCCGACGAGTACCTGTTGCGGCACCTCGGCGGCGGCGCCGGTCCGGACGGCGCGGCCGCGCCTCCGGCCGAGCTGTCCGGCACCGTGGTGGTGGTCGGCGACCGCTGGGGCGCCCTGGTCACCGCCCTGGCCCGGGCGGGCGCCCGGCCGGTCCAGGTCAGCGACTCCTACCTGGCGCAGCAGGCGACGCTGCGGAACCTGGAGCGCAACGGCGTCGAGCCGGACGCGGTCCGGCTGCTGTCCACCCAGGAGCCGCCGCCGGAGCGGGTGGACCTGCTGCTGATCCGGGTGCCGAAGAGCCTGGCGCTGCTGGAGGACCAGCTGCACCGGCTGGCGCCCGCGCTGCACCCGGGCACGGTGGTCCTGGCCGCCGGGATGGTGGCCGAGATCCATACCTCGACACTCAAACTGTTCGAGCAGATCATCGGTACCACCAAGACCTCACTGGCGGTCCGTAAGGCCCGACTGATCCACAGCACTCCGGAGCCGGAGCTGGTCCGCCCGGCCGACCCGTGGCCGCACAGCTACCCGCTGCCGGACGGCATCGGCGTGCTCTCCGGCCGGACGGTCAGCAACCACGCGGGCGTCTTCTGCGCCGAGCACCTGGACATCGGCACCCGGTTCCTCCTGCGGCAGCTGCCGCGCCGCCCACGGGACTCCGCCCGGGGACCGCTGCGGGTGCTGGACCTGGGCTGCGGCAACGGCGTGGTCGGCACCGCCGCCGCGCTGGCCGAGCCGGAGGCGGAGCTGACCTTCGCCGACGAGTCGTACCAGGCGGTCGCCTCGGCCCGGGCGACCTTCGGGCAGAACACCGAGGCGGGCCGCGCCGCCCGGTTCCTGGTCGGCGACGGCACCGCCGGGATCGCCCCCGGATCGGTCGACCTGGTGCTCAACAACCCGCCGTTCCACAGCTACCAGGCCGCCACCGACGCCACCGCCTGGCGGATGTTCAGCGGCGCCCGCGAGGTGCTGCGGCCCGGCGGCGAGCTGTGGGTGGTCGGCAACCGGCACCTGGGCTACCACGTCAAGCTGAAGCGGCTGTTCGGCGGCTGCGAGGTGGTCGCCAGCGACCGCAAGTTCGTGGTGCTGCGGGCGGTGCGCGGCTGACCGACGGTGCCCGGGCGGGCGGCGGACGTCAGCGGCGGTGCTGGAGGACCCCGCGGACCAGGGCCGCCTGGCCCACGTGCTGGAGGTCGTCGGAGACCACGCTGACCAGCCGCACCCCGAGGGTGACCGGCGGGTCCCAGCGCTCGTCCACGACCCGCTCCAGGTCCGGATCCGTCAGGCCGCGCAGGTAGCCGACCGTCTGCTCGTGCACGGCGTCGTGGTACGCCGCCAAGTCCTTCGCCGGGACCCCCTGGAACGCGTCCACGTCGGCGTCCGACTGGCCGTAGCCGGTCGCGCCGGCCGCGTAGGGCAGCCCCAGCCGCTGCTCCCAGCCGCCGGTGCGCCACACCTGTTCGTCACCGGCCACGTCGGCCAGGTGGTCGTCCTGAACCCGGGTCAGGTGCCAGACCAGCCAGCCGATCGGGTTGGCGGCCCCGTCCAGCCGCTCCGCCAGCTCCTTCTCGCTGAGGCCGTCCAGCACCGCGTGGACCTCCTCCCGGATCCGGCCGAAGGCGTCGATCAGCAGCTCAGCACTCGCGGTCGTCATCGTCCTGTCTCCTCCTGGCAGCTCCCCCGGCCCCGCCGGGCGCGTCCTACCGTACGCGGTCCGACTTCCCGTCGTCCTCGTCCTCGTCCTGCGAGCCGGGCAGCCGCATCTCGTTGACGGCGATGTTGACCTCCACCACCTCCAGGCCGGTGGTCTGCGCGACCTCCCGGGCCACGTGCGCGCGCAGCGCGTTCGCCGTGTCCGCGATCCGGATCCCGTAGTCGACCACCACGTCCAGGTCGATCGCGGTCTGCCGCTCGCCGACCTCGACCTTGACGCCCCGGGTCGGGTCGCTGGAGCGGGAGACCCGGTCCTTGACCGCGCCGAAGGCCCGCGAGGCGCTGCCGCCGAGGTCGGCGACGCCCTCGACCTCGCGCGCCGCCAGTCCGGCGGTGGCGGCCACCACGCTGTCGGCGATGGTGGTCCGGCCGCCGACGGTCCCGTTCGGCTTCCTGTCCTCGGTCATGGCAGACCCTCCTCAGTTCTCGGCTGCCCCCGCCCCAGCAGCCAAACACCGCAACCCCCCGCCCGCGACCGCGCGGCCCCGCGACCCGCCCGGACCGGCCGAATACTGGTCCGTTCGGGTGATGGCGGCCGCCGGGTGGGAATTCGGCGTGAGCCTGGTCGGAGCTCGCGGAATCCGGGCATGTGTTCCGGGTGTTGGGGAAGCTGGAGAACGGGACCGATGCGTGCCCGGCCGATCGTCCGCCAGGCGAACAGCGCGGTGCGAGAGTCCGGAAGTCCGAGGTTGCGAAGGTTCGGTGGAAGGGACGTGTCCACGTGACAGTTGCCGTGCGCCGCGCAGAGGACCTGCCGGCACCGACGCCCAGGGGCGTCCCGGTCGACCGCTCGGTGGTGGTCGTCGGCTCCGGCGCCGCCGGGCTGGCCCTGGCCTGCGAATTGGCCGCCGCCGGGATCCGCACCACCGTGGTCGAGCGCTCGGCCGAGCCGCCGCCGCCCTCCCCGGCGGTGCTGCTGCACAGCCGCACGCTGGAGGAGCTCGGGCTGCGCGGGCACGCCGGGGCGCTGCTGGAACAGGCCCGCCCGGTCGACCGGATCCGGCTCGGCGTCCGCTCGCCCGCGCTCGACCTCAGCGCCCTGGACAGCCGCTTCCCCGGCCTGTACGTGCTGCCCGGCGACCGGGTCGAACGGCTGCTGGAGCGGCGGGCGGTCGACCTCGGCGCCCGGGTGCGGCGCGGTGTCCGGGTCGAGGGACTGACCCAGGACGCCGACCGGGTCCGGCTGCTGCTCCGCGACGCGGACGCGCCGGGTCGGGCGCCGGAGGTGCTGACCGCCGGATACGTGGTCGGCGCCGACAGCGGCCGGTCCTGCCTGCGGGAGCTCGCCGGGATCCCGTTCCCGGCGCACGGCGCGCCGTTCGCGCCGGTGCTGGCCGAGGCGCGGCTGCTGAAGCCGCCGCCGGACGAGGCGCTGGTGCTGCCCGGCCGGGGCGGGGCGCTGCTGACCGTGCCGGTCGGCGAGGGCTGGTACCGGATCGCGCTGGCCCTGGACGCCCACCCCTGGAGCGAGCCGCTGCCGACCGAGCCGGAGCTGGCCCGAGCGCTGACCGCGGTCCTCGGCTTCGACCCCGGACTGGCCGGGGTGCGCGCGCTGACCCGGCCGCGCGGGACCCAGGGGCTGGCGCCGCGGTACCGCTCCGGACGGGTGCTGCTGGTCGGCGAGGCCGCCTGCCGGCTGTCCCCGCTCGCCGGGCAGGAGCTCAACCTCGGCCTGCGGGACGCGGTCAACCTCGGCTGGAAGCTGGCGGCGGTGCTGAACGGCTGGAGCCCGCCGCGGCTGCTGGACAGCTACCAGGACGAACGCCGCCCGCTGGCGGTCAAGGCGCTGCGCCGCGCCGAACGAGCCGCCCGCCAACTCGGCGGCTCCTCGCCGGTGGCCTCGGTACTGGGCCGGACGGTCCTGGCCGGGCTGCTCGGCGCGGCCCCGCTGCGCCGGGCCACGGCCTCCGGCCTGGCCGGTCTGGCCACCCGCTACCCGGCGGGCTCGGGACACGCCTCACGGCTGCCGCTGCACGCCGGTCAGCGGCTGCCCGAGCTGGTGGTGCGGATGCGCCAGGGTCCACCGATGCGCGCGCCGGACCTGCTGGACGACGGCCGGTTCCTGCTGATCGACTTCGGCCACCAGGGCATCGCGGCCACCGCCGCCGAGCGCGGCTGGGGCGACCGGGTGCGCGCGGTGTCGGCGATCGGGCCGCTCGACGGGTACGTCTCGATCAGCACCCTGCTGGTCCGCCCGGACGGCTACCTGGCCTGGACGGACGACTCCTACGAACCGCCCGCGCGGATCAGCCGGGCCCGGGCCGCGCTCACCCGCTGGTGCGGCCCGGCGGCCGACTGAGCTCAGCCCCGGCCGGGTCGGCCAGCGCCCGGAAGGCCGAGTACGCGTCCTGGATGAAGCGGCTGCCGGGCGGCGGGGTGGTGTTGGCCAGCGCCGCCAGCCCGGTGCGGGTCCGCGGGCAGAAGCCGACGAAGGCGGTGAACCCCCGGGTGCCGCCGGAGTGGAACAGCAGGTCGTGGCCGGGGCGCGGGCGCAGGTTCCAGACCAGGCAGAGCCCGTCCCCGGTGCGCGGCAGCAGCAGCCGCGGCCGCCGCACCTCCGCCAGCGCCGGGCCCAGCGCCCCGGCCCGGTCCGGGTCCAGCAGCGCCTCCAGGTAGCGCAGCAGGTCCCGGGCGCTGGAGCGGACCGCCCCGGCGCCCGGCAGCGCCGGGATCAGCCACGGCGGCCGGGGGCGCCCGTGCCAGTAGCCGGTCGCCTGCCCGGGACCGGGATCGCAGCCGGTGCGGGTCAGCCCCAGCGGACGGCAGACCCGGTCGTCCAGCAGCGCCGGGTAGTCCGTCCCGGCGGCGCGGGCCAGCAGCAGGCCGAGCAGGCCGACGCCCAGGTTCGAGTAGTGCACCCGCGCGCCGGGGCGGGCGCGGACCCGGGTCGCGCCGAGCGAGCGCAGCAGCCGCGCCTGCGAGTAGTTCCCGTACGGCGTGGTCGACCAGGTGGGCACGGCGGTGGCCAGGAGACCGGACGGCAGCCGGGGCAGCCCGGCGGTGTGGGTGGCCAGGTGCAGCAGGGTGATCGGCTCCCCGCCGCGGTGTCCCGGGGTCGCCCCGGCGGGCAGGTACCAGCCGATCGGATCGTCATACCGGACCTCGCCCCGGGCCACCGACTCGGCCAGCAGCAGCGCGGTGAAGGTCTTGCTGAGCGAGCCGATCTCGAACCGGGTGTCCGGATCCACCGGACGGCCCCCGGTCCGGGCGGTGGACCCGCCGCAGAGCAGCAGCCGCTGGTCCGCCCGGACGGCGGCCAGGGCGGTCCCGGTCGCCTCCGGCGCGGCGTCCAGCAGCGGCGCCAGCCGTTCCCTGAGCGGGTCGCCCGGCGGCGCGACGGTCGGTCCGGCCCGGCCGGACGCGGTGGCGGTCACCCGGCGGCCGGGGCGCTGCCGAGCGAGCGGGCCAGGGTCACCGTGCCCGCGACGATCGCCACCACGGCGGTGTGCTCGTTGTCCTTGAACGCCCGGCGCGGGTCCTCGTTCACCGGCTCGGCGTCCCTGGGCAGCAACCCGTCCGGGTGCTGCGCCTGGGCCAGCCGCTCCCAGCTGCCCGGGTCGCAGACCGGCTCGCGCAGGCAGGCGTCCACGATCAGCAGCTCGCCCAGCAGGTCCCACTGGGCGACCTCCTGCCAGACGTCCGCCCAGACCGGCAGCCAGGTCCGCAGGTAGTCCACCACCGGTTCGGGCAGGCCGTCGGGCCGCGCGCCCCAGTCGGTGAGGTGGAAGACGGCGTGGGTGAGGTGGTAGCCGGTCATCCAGTCGATCATCCACGGCTCCGGGGTGGAGCCGAGCCAGGTGTCGGCGGCCAGCGCCGCCCAGTCGCACCGGTAGTCGGGGTTGATCACCCGGTTGGCGTTGGCGACCGCCAGCCGCCGGTTGGGCATCATCTCGACCGCCCGGAACGAGTCCAGCGAGATCAGGTGCGCGGCCACCTCGTCCAGTGAGCGGTTGCGGTAGCCGCCCCGGACGAAGTGCGCGTAGGTCTCCAGCGGGTCGGTCACCAGGGGGTGCCGGACCTGCCGGTCGAACAGGAAGTCCCCGGCCCGGAACTGCTCCCAGGTGAAGTCCAGCAGCTCCTGGGCGGCGGTCAGCTCACCGGGCCCGGCGACGCCCTCGCGGAGCACCATGGAGGCCGCCAACGCGGTCTCGCCCAGCGGCTTGTAGCAGTTGTCGGGGTCGCTGAACTCGATGTCGGTGCCCGGCGGCAGCGAACCGAACGCCCGGCTGCCGTGCAGCCAGGCCAGCGCCCGCGAACCGACGCCGTGCGCGGTCCGCAGCACCTCCGGGTTCACCGGTCCACCGCCAGCGCCAGCCGCTCGCCGACCCGGACGTCCAGCGCGGTCCGGGCACTGGGACCGCCGAACAGCCGTACATGACGGAACAGCGGCTCCAGCCGCAGCGGCGACCGCAGTCCCGATGCCTGGCCCAGAGCCAGCCAACGGGCGATCCGGGCGGCGGTGCGGTAGTCGCGCCGCAGCATGGCGCGGACGGTGCCGCGCCCGAGCGCGGGCAGGCCCCGCCGGGCCGACTCGTGGACCGGGCTGTCCAGTCCGGGGACGGCCAGCGGCGAGAGCTTGGCCATCCACAACGACCACTCCTGCCACGTGGGTTCGCCGTCGTCACGGCCGGGCTGCGGGGCGGCGTCCAGCGGCGGGAGGACCAGCGGCGGCAGTCCGCAGCGGCTGAGCACCTCGGAGGCCGCCCAGTCGCGCCAGCCGACCACGGTCGCGGTACCGGCGGCGCTGTCCGTGGCCAACGGGCCCGTCCGGGGCGCCTGGACGTCGTGGGTCCCGGCCGGCTCTTGATCCGTCAACTGCTGAACAGTCAACTGCTCCGGCGGGAAGACCTGGAAGGCATGGGCCATGGCCACCGCCTCGGCCAGTTCGGGGTGCAGCGGCACACCGTTGAGCAGGTGGGGGGCGAACAGGTCGGCGCCGAGGATGCGTACCGCCGCCAGCTCGGCGGTGGACGCTCCCAGCATCCCGGGGGGAGCCAGGCCGACGTCCGCGCCCCCGACGGCATTGAGCACGTCGAGGGCGCGGACGGCCATCCGCTCTACCGCCAGGGAGAACTCCTCCTGTGGCGTCGCATCAGCGAAGGGCATCGGTAACTCAGCCTTCAGCTCGCGAGGCTGCGGTCACGTTCCGCTCACCGGTCCTTCGGCGGCTTCGGCGACAGCAACAGGCCGAGGACCAGAAGTCCACCGCCGAAGTCCTCGGGGCTGTACAGGGGGGCGTCGCTCAGCGGCGCCTCCTCCTCGGCCATCAGCGTGGTCAGCGCGGAGAGGTCCTCCGGTGCCACGCGGGTCGCGGTGCGGGTCAATTCGTGAGTAAGCATGGGTGCCTCCTCAGTTCTGAGATTCATCACCGGGTTCGGTGATGCCCCCCACGTGAAGAGCTTATGACGCTTGGGCGTTATGCACCACTTATGACGATTTTACGCGAACTAATCTGCCCTGGGATCGTCAGATCCCTTGCCGCACAAGGGAGGAGCACGGCGGCCGAGGCCGCCGTGCTCCGTGTTTCCGTGTTCCGGCGCGTTCGCTAGGCGCCCGGACGACGTCCCTTGCCCGGCATGGAACCGGGCGTGGAGTCGTTCTCCAGGTCGATCCGCTCGGTGCGTACCTCCTCGGTCACGGTGACCTCCTCGGTGACGTCCTCGACGCGCATCCGCACCCGCTCCACCGGGACGCTCTGCTTGGTGACGACGGTGTGCTCCTCGTACAGCGTCACCTCGCTCTCCGCCTCGGTCAGCGACTCCTCGCCCTTCATCGCGGCGGCGTCCTCCGCGCGGATCGGCTCCCGCTCGATCCGGACCTCCTGGTGGGTCAGCGGCACGGTCTGCCGGACCTGCTCGGTGGTGACCTGCTTGCGCAGCCGGGCGTGGCCGGCCTCGACCCGCTCGGTGCCGATGTGCAGCCGCTCCTCGAACCGGGTCATCGCCCGCTGGGCGGCCCCGCGCATGCCGGTGGTGGCGCGCGCGTCCGCCTTGCCCACCGGCGGCTTGTCGGAGCCGGGCCGACGCCCGGCCGCCACCCCCGCCGCCGCCGCCCCGGCGGTGCCCGCCGCGCCCGCCGTGCCCGCCGTGCCCGCCGTGCCCATGGCGCCGGGGGCCGTGCCGGACGCGTTGGTGCCGGCGGTGGCCTGCTGCGCGCCGCCCCGGTTGCCGAGCCCGTAGTGCTGGTAGAGCGTGCGCTCCTCCTCCACCGACAGGTGCCGGCCGGTCTCCAGGTCCGGAGCGCCGTCGACCATCTCCTTCGGATACCTGAGCTGTACCTCGTCGGCGACCACGCTCGCGCCCTCCAGCGGCGCGAAGTGCTCCTTGCCACCGAACAGGCCGCCCTTCACGGTGACCCACTGCGGCAGACCGGTGCTGTCGTCCAGGTACACCTCCTCGGCCTGGCCGATCTTGTGGCCCTCGGCGTCGACGACCTTGTGGCCGATCACCTGGCGAGGGTCAATCGCCGTACCCATGGTTACCTCCTGCGAGGTTGGGGAAGTGGCGCCCAAGCCGGATTCCAGACAGAGCGTCCAAAGAACGCCACTCTTCGACGTTGCGCCGATCCGTTGCCCCCCGCAACCCGGCAGCGGTACGGCGGCCGGACCGGTCAGCGCGGCGTCGCCGTCCGGTGACACTCACCGGTGTTCTCATGCAGACTGCATGAGAGGGGACGAAAGCCCGGAACGGAGGCAGCGGTGGACCCAGGCTCCAGCGCCCCCCGCACCGGCGCCTCCGACCCCCGGGGCGCCGCTGCGGGACCCGCCCGGGTCGACGACCCGGGCGTGCCGTGCCTGCCCGGGGCCCCCAGCTGGGTCAGCCTGCTGGCGCACGATCCCGGGGCCGCGCGGGAGTTCTACGGGCCACTGCTCGGCTGGACCTTCGAGCCCCCGCGGGAGCAGCCGCCGGGCTACCTGGTCGCCGAGGTCCAGGGGGTACCGGTGGCCGGGATCGGCCGCCTGCCGTCCCGGGGCCGGTTCACCGCGACCTGGACCACCTTCTTCGGCGTCGCCGACATTGACGCCGCCGCACTGCGGGTACGGGAACGCCTGGGCACCGTGGGCGTGGGACCGTCCCCCGCCTGGGCCGGGCGGGTCGCCCTGGCCACCGACCCGGACGGGGCCGTCTTCGGCCTGTGGCAGGGCGAGGTCGGCCCGGCCAGGGAACTGCCGCTGCCCGGCGCGCCGTCCTGGGTGGAACTGTCCACCGACGCCTTCGCCGCCGCCATGTTCTACGGCGACGTCCTCGACTGGGCCGCGCACGACCCGCAGCACCTGGACATGGCCTGGCAGCACGAGCGGGTGGTGCTGCTGGTCGACGGCAAGGAGCGGGCCGCGCTGCGCACCGCCGACGAGCGGACCGCCTCGCTGCCGGTACGCCCGCACTGGCACCTCTCCTTCGCCGTGGACGACCTGCACCGCGCCCTGGTCCGCGCGCTGCGGCTGGGCGCGGTGCTGCTCAGCGCGCCGGTCTCGACCCCGTACGGCGACACGGCGGAACTGCACGACCCCGAGGGCGCGGCGTTCTCGCTCGTCGCCAACCGCTGAGTGCAGGCCCACCGCCGGTCACCCGGCGGCGATCACCGGCAACGGCGTGTAGTGCGAGGCGTCGCCCCTCACCGAACGGCTGGCCGTACCGTCGACGCCGACCGGCAGTTCGCCCGCGACCGTCACCCGGTTCAGCCGCCGCGGCCGGTCGTCGTAGTTGTCGACGCCGTAGTGCTGGGTGATCCGGTTGTCGAACAGCACCAGCTGGTTCGGCTCCCAACGCCAGCGCAGCACGTTCTCCGGCCGGGTCACGTACGACTGCAGCAGCCGCAGCACGTCCCGCGACTCCCCGGTGGACAGGCCCACGATCCGCTGCGCGAAGCCGCCGATGAACAGCCCGCGCTCGCCGGTCAGCGGATGCACCCGGACGACCGGGTGCACGCTCTCGAACGGGATCGAGGTGAACACCGCGCGGCGCTCCAGCTCCTCCTCGTCCAGCTGCTCCGGCGCCGCCGCGTAGTCGTGGTCGTTGGTGTGCACCGCCCACAGGGTGTCGGCGAAGGCCCGCAGCGGGGCCGGGAGGTCCCGGTAGCCCGCGGCCGCGTTGGCGATCAGCGTCTCCCCGCCGTACGGCGGGACGACGATGCTGCGCAGCGTGCTGAGCTGCGGCGGGTTGACCACGAAGGTGACGTCGGTGTGCCAGTGGTTGGCCCGGCCGCGCTCGCTGTCGACCGGCAGCACGTTCGGCGCGCCCTCCGCGGCGGGGACGGTCGGGTGGGCGGTGGTGAGCTCGCCGAAGCCGCGGGCGAAGCGCTGCTGTCCGGCGTCGTCCAGGTCCACGTCGCGGAAGACGAGGGCCTTGTGCTCGTTGAGGGCGGACCGCAGTGCGGCCACGGTGGACGAGTCGAGCTCGCGGCCGAGGTCCACCCCGGCGACCTCGGCGCCGATCCGGGCGGTGACCTTGCGGACGGTGATCGCGGTGATGCTGTCGGTGGCGGTCATGGCGCAGCCTCCTTGAGGCAGGTGGGAGCGTCCGCTCGGCGGCACGGCGGACGGCGCGTCGGGACGTGACGCGGCGCAGTGCGGCTCGGGCGAGCGGACGGAGGAAGAGGTGGTGGGCGTGATCGAGAGCCGGAACGGGCTGGGACCGCCCGGCAGTTGACCGGGCGCGGTGGCTCAGCGGCGGTCGGACCGACAGCGCCGACGACATCGAGGCGCACCGAGGCGGACCCAGCGGGCCCGCGCGTCGAGGTGCCGAATCGATCTCATGCCACGACCCTAGCGAGCGCCGGTCGTGGACGGCAATGAATGTTCCACCCCTGGAAGTTATTCCGATCCCCGATCTGACGGATGGTCAGTTATTTACTGACTGTCAGTCAGGTATCGCGACGTACCCTCGGTACGGTGAACACCACCCGTCATTCGGCCCCCGCCCACCTGGTCGCGGCCGAGGCCATGTGCGACAACCTGGCCCAACTCCCTCTGCCCGACGCTCGGAACGTCTACAAGGAGCCGGGAACGCCGACCGTGACGGCCTGGGGGACCGACGGCCGTCCGGAGAGCTGGCAGTGCTGGGCGGCGTGCGCGGCCTTCGTGACCGAGGTCCTCCGGCACAGCTACCCGTGGGCCGACACCCGGTGGTTCCGCACCCACGCCCGCTCCACCAGCCCCTACGCCGCCCAGTACCAGACGCTGTTCGCGTCCGGCGCGCTGCCCGGCTTCACCGCCGTCACCCGGGTCACCGACCTGCGTCCGGGCGACCTGATCGCGGTGAACCACCTGGACGACGCGACGGCGGTCCACACCGGCCACCTGGTCGTGGTCCGGCAGGTCGGCCGCCCGTACACCCGGATCCGGGGACTGGCCGGATCGACGCAGTACCCGGTCCAGGTCATCGACTGCTCGCGCTTTCCGCACGGCGTGTCCGGGCGCGGGGACTACGCGGCCTACCCCGACACCCGCATCGACGCCGCCGGACAGCGCTGGCCCGGCCTCGGCACCGGCTGGATGATGTTCTACGGCGACAGTTCCGACGGCCGGTTCACCGGCTACCGCTGGTCGGTGAACTCGACCGAGCTCAGCACGACCGATCGCCGCGCGATCACCGCCGCGCGGATCACCGGCGGCTGACCTGGCTGTGGCGCGGCGCCCTGGGGTGGGTGCCGCGCCGTGGTGGTGCTGGGGGTGGTGCTGGGGTGTGGTCAGCCGAGGGTGAGGGTTTCGCCGGGGGTGATCACGTCGGGGTTGTTGCCGATGGTGGTGGTGTTGGCGGCGTAGAGCTTCTGCCAGGTGGTGCCGTTGGCGTTGGCGATGCCGCCGAGGGTGTCGCCGGGCTTGACCGTGTAGCTGCTGGTGCTGGTGCTGGTGGTCTGGGCCGGGGTGGTGCTGGCCGGGGTGGTGCTGGGGGTGGTGGGGGTGCTGGTGGCCGTGGTGGTGGGGGTCACGGCGGTGGTGGTGGTCGCGGCGGTGGTGGTGTCGGTGGTGTCGTTGCTGGTGAGGCCGGCCTGGGGGCCGCAGACGGGCCAGGCGCCGGGGCCTTGGGCGGCGAGGACGTTTTCGGCGACGGTGATCTGCTGGGCGGCGGTGGCCTGGTCGGCGCTGGCGGCGTAGGCGGTGCCGCCGTAGGCGGCCCAGGTGGAGGGGGTGAACTGGAGGCCGCCGTAGAAGCCGTTGCCGGTGTTGGCGGCCCAGTTGCCGCTGCTCTCGCACTGGGCGACGGCGTTCCAGGTGGAGGGGGTGGCGGCGGAGGCGGTGGTGGCGGCGGCGAGGCCGGCCACGGGGGCGGCGATGACCGCACCGGCGACCAGGGCGGTGCGCAGGCGGGTGTGCTTGCGGGTGCCCTCGGTGGCGGTGGTGGTGCGGGCGGCGTCGTTCTCGCGGCGGAAGATCATGTGTTCCTCTCGTCAGTCCCGGACGGTGGCGGTGGGCGCGCGGGAGCGCGCGTGGTGGTCCGCTGGTGGTCCATCGGGTCGGCCGGTTCACGCCGGTGGGGGCGTCGTCCGTGCCGTCGTGGCTCCCGCTGCGCTTCGCGTTCCCGTGGACAAGACGAGAACGTGTGGGGCGGGTTGGGCCCGGGGTGCTCGGTGCACTTCTTCGAAGGTAGGCAACCTCCGGTCCCGGTCCAAGCGTTCCGGGGAAGTCCCAGCTCAGGGCCACGTTACCGCCGGTATCGATCATGGTTGGGCGGTCCTGGGGGCGGTTTTCGGGCCGGAACCAACCGCCCTCGGGCTCGATTAGTGGTCTGGACCACAGGCCGAGGCGGGTGAGCTGCGCCACACGGTCGACACACCGTGAGCGACCCGGCCCGCGCCGGTCACTGTCGATCTTCGTCCGTGCCCCCGGGTCGTGACCTGGACCATAGTCCGGCCGTTTCGCCGCCCGGCTTCCCGGGCCGCTGCGAGGATCAACCGTGCTCGGAGGAACGGGGAGTGACGTGACAGCGCGGACAAGGATCGGTCTGCTCGTGGTGGTCGGGGCGCTGGGAGTGGCGGTGATGGGGGCCGGGTACTGGTTCGCCTTCCACCGGCAGTTCGGCCGGGCCGGGCAGGGCAGCGTCTCGATCGGTGCGGGGACGGTCGCCGCCCCGCCCGCGCCGTCGGCCCCGTCGTCGGCGAACCCGGCCGCCGACGCCCTGGAGTCCGACCTCGCCGGTGACCTCAACAGCGGCTTCTACGCCCCGGGCGACACCTACGGCGGCTTCTTCACCGAGGGCACCGTGGTCCAGCAGGCGGAGGAGCACGGCGGCGTGCTGCTCTCGCTCACCCCGGCCACCGCCGCCGACCCGTGGAACAGCGCCCAGGTGATGTTCGGCCTGGACCCGGGCACCGGCGCCGCGTCGCCGGCCTGCTACGACTACCGCTTCACCATCAGCGGGGCGCCCCGGCGGCAGGGCACCCCCTGCCCGGACGCCGCTGTCCGGTCCCGTGCCCGTCAGCTGTACGCGCGGCGGGCGGAGCCGGACCAGGAGCCGTCCTCCCCGGACGCCTTCCCGGTGACGACGGCCGGTGCCCGGGCGCTGCTGGCGCGGGCCTTCCCGGCGGCGGAGCGGGCGGCGGTGGCACGGCTGCCGCTGTCCACGGCCACCCGCAGCGGGGTCCTCGGCGCCGCGGTGCGGGTCGACGGGGTGTGCGACTACCTGTGGCTCGGCCGGTCGTCGACCAGCTCGCTGATCCAGGTCTGGCCCGCGTCGCTGGCCGAGCAGGCCGACTGCGACGGCGCGCACGCCCTCGCCGCCGGTGACCTCTACGGGCGCGACGCGGCCCAGGAGGGCTGACCGCCACCGGTAACTCGGTTGCGGGGCGGGCCCGGGTGGGCGACCCTCGCGGGATGCGGATGCACGCTGGTCAGTTGGACGTGTCGCTCGACATGGCGCGGGCGTTGGTGGACGAGCAGTTCCCGCAGTGGCGGGGGCTGCCGGTCAGGGCGCAGGCCACGCACGGAACGGTCAACGCGATCTTCCGCATCGGCGACCACCTCGCCGCCCGGTTCCCGCTGGCGGCCTGCGACGTCGCGTCGCTGGAGGCCGAGGCGCAGGCGGCGCGGGAGCTGGCTGCCGGGACGGACGTGCCCACGCCGGAGCCGGTGGCGATCGGCGGGCCGGGCGCGGGCTACCCGTCCCCGTGGTCGGTGCAGACCTGGCTGCCCGGGGCCGTGGCCACCGGCCGGGACCCGGGGGAGTCGGCCGCGTTCGCGCGTGACCTGGCCGGGTTCGTCCGCGACGTCCGGGCGATCGACACCCGGGGCCGGACCTTCTCCGGCAAGGGCCGTGGCGGCGACCTGGCCTCCCACGACGCGTGGGTGGAACGCTGCCTCCGGCAGAGCGAGCAGCTGCTGGACGTGCCGCGGTTGCGCCGGTTGTGGGCGGACCTGCGGAGCCTGCCGGACAACCCCGGCGGCGAGCTGATGACCCACGGCGACCTGATGCCCGGCAACCTGCTGGTCGCCGACGGCAGCCTGGCCGGTGTCCTCGACGTCGGCGGCCTGGCCCCGGCCGACCCCGCGCTGGACCTGATCGGCGCCTGGCACCTGTTCGAAGCGGGGCCCCGGCAGGCCTTCCGTGAGGCCCTGGGCTGCGGCGACGTCGAATGGGAGCGCGGCCGGGCCTGGGCCTTCGAACAGTCGATGGGGCTGGTCTGGTACTACGTCGAAACCAATCCGGTGATGAGCCGGATCGGCAGGCGCACCCTGGAGCGGATCGTGGCGGCCGAGACCGCGCCCTGAACCCGGACCGACCGCCGCCGCTATCCTGCGGGCGTGATCAACTCGGGCCCGGCGGGCGGGGACTCCCGGTCGCCGCCGACGCCGGGACCCACGGACAGCCGCTGGCGGTGATCCGGGGCTGGGGCGGGGCGGTCGGCCGCGGTGGCCGGCTAGCCGCGGTCGTCGACCAGGCGGGTGATCTTGCCGATGGAGCGGGCCAGGGTCTCCGGTTCGACGATCTCCACCTGGACGGTCACGCCGACGCCGTCCTTGACCCCGGTCGCGATGGCCGCCGCGGCCGCCGCGCGCTGGTCCGGGCCGGTGCCGGGGCGGGCCTCGGCGCGGACGGTCAGCTCGTCCATCCGGCCGCGCCGGGTCAGCCGCAGCTGGAAGTGCGGGGCCACGTGCGGGGTACGCAGCACGATCTCCTCGATCTGGCTCGGGAAGACGTTCACCCCGCGCAGGATGATCATGTCGTCGGAGCGGCCGGTGACCTTCTCCATCCGACGGAAGGCCGGGCGGGCGGTCCCCGGCAGCAGCCGGGTCAGGTCGCGGGTGCGGTAGCGGATGATCGGCAGGGCCTCCTTGGTGAGCGAGGTGAAGACCAGTTCACCGCTCCCGCCCTCGGGCACGACCTCGTCCGTGAGCGGGTCCACGACCTCCGGGAAGAAGTTGTCCTCCCAGATGTGCAGGCCGTCCTTGGTCTCCACGCACTCACTGGCCACGCCCGGGCCGATCACCTCCGACAGGCCGTAGATGTCCACCGCGTGGATGTCCAGCCGCTGCTCGATCTCGCCGCGCATCGCCTCGGTCCACGGTTCCGCGCCGAAGATGCCGATCCGCAGCGAGGTGCCGCGCGGGTCGATCCCCTGCCGCTCGAACTCGTCCAGCAGGGTGAGCATGTAGGAGGGGGTGACCATGATGATCTCGGGCTGGAAGTCCTGGATGATCTGCACCTGGCGGGCGGTCATGCCGCCCGAGGCCGGGATCACCGTGCACCCGGCGCGCTCCGCGCCGTAGTGCGCCCCCAGGCCGCCGGTGAACAGGCCGTAGCCGTACGAGATGTGCACCTTGTGGCCGGGCCGCCCGCCCGCCGCGCGGATCGAGCGGGCCACCATGTCCGCCCACATCGACAGGTCGCGCTCGGTGTAGCCGACGACCGTGGGACGGCCGGTGGTACCGCTGGAGGCGTGGATCCGGCGGACCTCGGCCATCGGGACGGCGAACATGCCGAAGGGGTAGGTGTCGCGCAGGTCGGCCTTGCTGGTGAACGGGAAGCGGGCCAGGTCGGCCAGGGTGCGGCAGTCCTCCGGGCGGACCCCGGCCGCGTCGAACTTGCGCCGGTACAGCTCGACGTTGTCGTAGGCGTGCCGCAGCGTCTGCCGCAGCCGGGTGAGCTGGAGCTCCCGCAACTCCGCGCCGGTCAGCCGCTCCCCGGCGTCCAGCAGGCCCTCGGGGAGTGGGTCGCCCAGCCCCGGCCTGGTGGCCGCCGGGGGAGTCGGGTCGCTGCTCATCGCCTTGCCTCCGTCTGTGCTGTGTCCTTGGTGCCGTCCGGCGAACCGGCCCCGGGGCGAAGCACCCGGCTGCGGCCCCGGAACTCGGCGATGACCTGGTCGCCGCGGCGCACGCTCACGTCGTAGATCCCGCTGCGGCCGAAGCTGACGCGCTCCTCGGCGGTGGCGGTGAGCACGTCGCCCTCGTGGGCGGGGGCGACGAAGTCGATGTCGGCGCCGGCCGCCACGGTCACCGGGCCGTGGCTGTTGCAGGCGCAGGCGAAGGCGGAGTCGGCGAGCAGGAAGAGGAAGCCGCCGTGCGCGGTCCCGTGCCCGTTCACCATGGCACCGGTCACGGTCATCCGCAGCACCGCGCGGCCGGTTCCGGCCTCCAGCAGCTCCATGCCCAGGCCCCGCGACGCCCGGTCGGCGGCGAACATCGTCCGCGCCGGTCCGGCGTCCACCGGTTCGACCCGTGTCACTCCTCCACCACCGCCTCCTTTGACCGGCCCATGACCGACCGAACATTCGGTCGTTGGTCGGCGAGGTCAAGTAATCCAGCATCGCCACCCCCTGTCAAGGGGCGCGGCCCAGGTCACGGTCGTCCCCGGGGCCCGGCCCCGGGCCGCGCCGGTGGGCCGGCGTCGGCCAGACTGGGCGGGTGAATCCCGCCTGGTACCGGCTTCCCGTCCGCGCTGTCCTGCCCGAGTTGCAGCACGCCCTGGCCGCGCGCGGCGCGGCGGTGCTCGCCGCGCCGCCGGGCACCGGCAAGACCACGCTGGTGCCGCTGGCCCTGGCCGGGCTGCTGGACGAGGAACCCGGACCGCCCCGGCGGGTACTGCTGGCCGAGCCGCGCCGGCTCGCCGTGCGCGCCGCCGCCCGGCGGATGTCCTGGCTGCTGGGCGAGGCCCCGGAGCAGGGCCCGGGACTGGTCGGGCACACCATGCGCGGCGAGCGCCGGGTCGGTCCGCGCACCGTGGTCGAGGTGGTCACCACCGGCGTCCTGCTGCAACGGCTGCAACGCGAGCCGGAGTTGCCCGGGGTGGACCTGGTCATGATCGACGAGTGCCACGAGCGGCACCTGGACGCCGACACCGCGTTCGCCTTCCTGCTCGACGTCCGCGCCGCGCTCCGCCCGGAGCTCGGCCTGGTCTGCGCCTCGGCCACCTCCGACACCGAGGCCTGGGCCGCCCTGCTCGGCGGCCCGGAGGGTCCGGCGCCGGTGGTGGCCGCGCAGGGCACCGCCCATCCGGTGGAGACGGTCTGGGCGCCGCCGCCGCGCCCGGTCCGCCCGGCGCAGGGCACCCGTACCGACCCGGCGCTGCTGGACCACGTCGCCGCGACCGTCCGCCGGGCGCTGGCCGAGCGGGACGGCGACGTGCTGTGCTTCCTGCCCGGCGCGGGCGAGATCGGCCGGGTCGCCGGGTTGCTGGACGGCGTCGGCGAGGTGCTGCAACTGCACGGCCGGGCCCCGCAGCGGGTGCAGGACGCGGCGCTGGCGCCGGGGGAGCGGCGCCGGGTGGTGCTGGCGACCTCGGTCGCCGAGTCCTCGCTGACCGTGCCCGGGGTGCGCACCGTGGTCGACTGCGGGCTCGCCCGCGAGCCGCGCACCGACCACGCGCGCGGGCTCTCCAGCCTGGTCACCGTCCGCGCGTCGCTGGCCACCGGCCGCCAGCGCGCGGGCCGCGCCGGGCGCGAGGCCCCGGGCGCCGTCTACCGCTGCTGGGACGAGGCCGAGGACGCCCGCGCGCAGCGGCTGCCGACGCCGGAGATCGCCCTGGCCGACCTCACCTCCTTCGCCCTGCAGGCCGCCTGCTGAGGCGAGCCGGACGCCCGTGGCCTGGCCCTGCCGGACCCGCCGCCGTCCGGCGCGATGGCCGCCGCCCGGGCCACGCTGGCACAACTGGGCGCGGTCGACGCGGACGGGCGGGCGACCCCGCGCGGCCACCGGTTCGCCCGGACCGCGCTGCACCCCCGGCTGGCTCGGGCGCTGCTGGACGGCGCGCCGCTGGTGGGCGCCCGGCGCGCGGCCGAACTGGTCGCGCTGCTGTCGGAGGAGCCGCCCCGGGCGCTGGGCGACGACCTGGCCGCGGTCTGGCGTACGGTCCGCGGCGACCGCGACCCGTACGCCGGGCGCTGGCGCGACGAGGTCCGGCGGCTGCGGCAGCACGCGGGCGGCGCCGACGCGGGCGGCGGCGAGCCGGGGCTGGACGATCGGGCCGCCGCCGGTCTGGTGGTCGCCCTGGCCTTCCCGGAGCGGGTCGCCCGCAATCGGAGCGAGGGCCGGGACGAGGGCCGGAGCCAGGGCCAGGGCGGGCGCGGGGCCTTCGTGATGGCCTCCGGCACCGAGGCGGCCACCGGCGCCGGTTCGGGCCTGGCGGGCGCGCCGTGGCTGGCGGTCGCGATCGCCGACCGCCCGGCGGGCTCGCCCTCGGCCCGGGTGCGCTCGGCCGCGGTCCTGGACGAGCGGGACGCCCGCCGGGCCGCGGCGCAGCTGCTGACCAGCCGGGAGGAGGTCCGCTGGGCGGTGCCGGTCGGTGGACGCCGGGGCGAGGTGGCGGCCCGCCGGGTCGAGGCGCTGGGCGCGGTCGAGCTGAGCGCCAGGCCACTGGCCGACCCGGACCCGGCGCTGCTGCGGGCCGCCCTGGTCGAGGGGCTGCGCCGGGAGGGCGTGAGCGGTCTGCTGACCTGGTCGGCGCGGGCCGCCGGGCTGCGCGAGCGGCTGGACTTCCTGTACCGCTGGCTCGGCGCGCCCTGGCCGGAGGTGACCGACGGGGCGCTGCTGGCGGCGGCCGACAGCTGGCTGGAGCCGGAACTCTCCCGGGCCCGCCGCCGGGCCGACCTGGAACGGCTGGACACGGCGGCGGCGCTGTCCCGGCTGCTGCCCTGGGCCGACGGCAGCGCGGGGCGCCTGGACGAGCTGGCCCCGGAGCGGATCACCGTCCCGTCCGGGTCGCGGATCCGGGTGGACTACTCGGGCGAGCGCCCGGTGCTGGCGGCCAAGTTGCAGGAGCTGTTCGGCTGGGCGGCGGCCCCGGCGCTGGCCGGGGGGAAGGTCCCGCTGACGGTGCACCTGCTGTCCCCGGCGGGCCGCCCGGCCGCCGTCACCGCCGACCTGGCCTCGTTCTGGCGCGAGGGCTACCGCGCGGTCCGGGCCGACCTGCGCGGGCGCTACCCGCGCCACCCCTGGCCGGAGGACCCGTCCGGCGCCGAGCCGACCCGGCGGCTGAACCCCCGCAACTGACGCCCGGGGGCGGTCCGGGGCGGGCCCGGCGGCGGCCGGTTCGCGGCAGCGGGCGGGTGCGCCGGGCGTGCGAGCCGCGGCGGATCCGGCGAAGCTGGGTCCATGAACGACGACACCCTCGAACCTCTGGTGATCGTCTGGGGCGTGGAGAGCGGCCCCGACGGTACCGGCCGCCGCGTGCAGATCGGCAGGAACGTGATCGCGATCGCCGAGTCGTACGCGGACGTCGAGCAACTCCTGAAGATGGCGGGTCTGACCGAGTGGGTGGAACTGGACCCGACGATCGTGGAGTGGTGTGACGGGGGGCCCGCCGTATGGCCATGAGACCGTGACCGCGCGGGCCCGGTCCGCGACCGGGCCCGAACGCGGGCCGACCGATCAGTGCGCCGCCGGGCGGCGGAGCAGCCGCTGGAGCATCGGCAGCGCGGCGAAGACGGTGCCGCCGACGGCGACCAGGCCGACGCCCAGGTCGACCGAGACCCGCCCCTGCTTGGCCCAGTAGACGTCCTCCAGGTCGAGCAGCAGCGCGAACTCGTCCACGATCAGCGCCAGCGCCACGCCGTAGCTGAGCGCGACCGCCGGGTGGCGGCGGTGCGTCTCCTGGCCGTGCACGGCGACCGCGCCGACACCGCTGAGCAGCGCGATGCCCCACATGTAGTGGTGCAGGTGGGCGCCGCCGACGCTGAGGTTGCGGAACGGGCCCTTGTTGTCGCGGATGCTGTAGGTGATCCCGCGGACGGCCGCGAAGGTCGTGGTGAACCCGGTCCAGGACAGCAGTGCCGCGCGCTCCTTCGGACCGAGTTCTTCCAGGTAGGCCTTGTGCACGGCCTCAACTCCCGGCGGTACCGGGACTGGTGCGTGGCTTCTCATCCCTCCACGCTAGTCCCGGGGGGTCCGCCCCGCCGCTCGGCCGCAGCGGTCAGCGTTCCGCCTCCCGTTCCCGGACCAGGGTGCGGATCGCGTCCAGCAGCTCCCGGTCCGAGCCGGTGGGGTCGGACCGGGTCAGCGCGCCGACCTGGCGCACGGTGCGGAAGTCGTAGGCCACCTCCTCGTCCTCGCCGGGCACCTTGGGGTAGGAGTCCGGGGAGCGGAAGCCGATGGTGGACTCGATCGCCTTGGCGATCACCCAGGTCAGCGCGAACGAGAAGGCGCCGCAGGCCAGGATCGCCAGCACCTGCTTGCCGAGCAGGCCGAAGCCGCCGCCGTAGAACAGCCCCTTGTGGCCGCTGACCTGGGCGGTGGCCAGCAGCCCGACCATCACCAGGCCGGTCACCCCGCCCCAGCCGTGCACGCCCACCACGTCGAGCGTGTCGTCCACGCCGACGCGGTACTTGAGGGTGATCGCGTACGCGCAGACCAGCCCCGCCACCAGGCCGGTGATCAGCGCGCCGACCGGTGAGATCTCGCCGCAGGCGGGGGTGATCGCGACCATCCCCGCCACCGCCGCCGAGCAGACCCCGGTCATGGTGATCTTGCCGTGCTGCCACTTCTCCACCAGCGGCCAGGTGATCATCGCCCCGGCCGCGCCCAGCTGGGTGTTCAGCAGCGCGGTCGCGGCGGCGCCCTGGGTCCGCAGCGCCGAGCCGGAGTTGAAGCCGAACCAGCCGAACCAGAGCAGCCCCAGGCCGAGCGCCACCAGCGGCACGTTGTTGGGCCGCAGCTCCAGCCGGCGGAAGTCCGCGCGTCCGCGCAGCACCATGGCCACCGCCAGACCGGAGGCGCCGGAGTTCAGCTCGACCGGCAGGCCCCCGGCGAAGTCCAGCGCGCCCAGGTGCCGCACCACCCAGCCCTGCTGGTCGAACACCCAGTGCGCCAGCGGCACGTAGACGATCAGCGTCCACAGCACGGTGAACACCAGCCAGCCGGTCATCTTGGCCCGGCCCGCGATGGAACCGCTGATCAGCGCGACCGTGATGATCGCGAAGGCCATCTGGAAGGTCGCGAAGACGTACGTCGGGATGTGCCCGTTGAGCGTGGCCGGCCCGACCCCGCGCAGGAAGGACCGGTTCAGGTCGCCGATCACCCCGGCCCCGCCGACGTCGCCGGAGAAGGCCAGGCTGTAC
Source organism: Streptacidiphilus sp. P02-A3a (assembly GCF_014084105.1). Lineage (GTDB taxonomy): Bacteria > Actinomycetota > Actinomycetes > Streptomycetales > Streptomycetaceae > Streptacidiphilus. The sequence goes on from NZ_CP048289.1 coordinate 3,582,790, forward strand.
CCGATCGCGAACCAGACCACGCTCACCAGCGCCAGGCAGGAGAAGCTCATCTTCAGCATCACCAGCACGTGCTTGGTGCGCACCATGCCGCCGTAGAAGAAGGCCAGGCCGGGGGTCATCAGCAGCACCATCGCGGTACTGGCGAGAAGCCACGCGGTGTCGCCCGAGTCGTAGTTCGGTGGCATGTTCGTCACTCCAGTGCTGGCGGGGCCGGGCGGGTCAGGACTTGCGCAGGTCGGGCGCGGGGGAGCCGGTGAGCAGGCGGCGGACGGCGTCCCAGGCCGCGTGCAGGGCGGCGGTCAGCCGGGGCGAGTCGTCCGCGAGCACCCGCAGCCAGGCGCCGCAGTCCTGCGGCAGCACGCTGGCCCCGTGCAGCAGCCCGGTGCCGCTGAGCGCGTCGTGCAGCGCGTCGGCGATCTCCGGCGCCGGGCGGCGACCGGTCAGCACGTACAGCGAGGAGGCGTACCGGTGCCCGGACAGCACCGCGGGGCCGAGCACGCCGCCGCTGCCGCGGCTGCCCAGCGGCCCGCCGGGACCGGCGCCCGGGCACAGCCGCTGGTTGTCCACGGCCAGCAACCGCCCGTCCGGGCGCCGCAGTTCCAGGTCCAGCGCCAGCGCGTCGTAGGCGTGCAGCTCGCCCCGGGCGATCCGTCCGGCGGCGACGGTCTCGCCGAGGACCACGGTGGCGTCCGGGTCGGCGGTGACCACGGTGCGCTGGTACAGCCGGGCGTGCCGGAACGGGATCAGCGGGTCCGGCAGGTACTCCAGGTACGCTCCCGGACCCGCGTCCAGGTTCACCAGCTGGGTCGCGAAGCCCCGCTCCATGCCGTAGACCTTGGTCGCGGCCTGGGTGGTCAGGTGCACCTCGGTGCCCGGGCCGCAGCCCACGTCGATCCGGTAGCGGTCGGCCTGGACGATCCCGCCGCCGACCGACATCAGGTAGGTGAAGGCGGTCTGCGGCCGGAGCGGGTCGACGTAGAGCGGGCGCATGATCTGCAGCGGCGACTTCTGGTACCGCCGGACCAGCTCGGTCCGGCCGCCGCGCACCTCGAAGCCGAGCTCCAGCAGGCCGACCTTGCCCGGGGAGCCCGCCGCCAGCGTCGCCGGCTCCGCCGCGTAGCGCAGCACCTCCGGCGGGATCCGGTCCGGGGTGTAGTGCGCGGCGGAGAGCCGGGGCAGCAGCCGGACCGGGGCCGGTCCGGCCTCCTGCGGCGGTGACATCGTCCTGAGCGCCATCCGCTAGGCCACCAGCGCCGTGCGCCGGGACTCGATGAAGGCCAGCACGTCGTCCACGCCCTGGCCGGTCAGGCAGTCGGTGAGGACCACCGGCAGCCCGTTCCTGACCCGGTGGGCGTCGCCCTCCATCACCGACAGGTCGGTCCGCACGTACGGGGCGAGATCCACCTTGTTGATCACCAGCAGGTGCGAGGTGGTGATCCCGGGACCGCGCTTGCGCGGCATCTTCTCGCCCTCGGCCGTGTCCAGCACGAACATGAACATGTCCACCAGGGCCGGGCTGAAGGTCAGCGTCAGGTTGTCGCCGCCGCTCTCGAAGAACAGCGTGTCCACGTCCGGGAAGCGCTCCAGCAGCTCCGCGCCCGCGGCCAGGTTCATCGTCGGGTCGTCCCGGACCGCCGTGTGCGGGCAGGCGCCGGTCTCCACGCCGACCACCCGCTCCGGGTCGAGCACCCCGGCCAGGGTGCGCCGGACGTGGATCGCGTCCTCCTGCGTGTAGATGTCGTTGGTCACCACGGCGGGGCTGCGCCCGGCCCGGACCAGCATCGGGACCAGCACCTCGATCAGCGCGGTCTTGCCGGAGCCGACCGGACCGGCCACCCCCACCCGCAGTACGTTGTCGTTCTCGTGCACAGTGCTGCCCTCTCTCTCGCGGTGCAGGTCAGTTGGCGAACAGCCGGGCCTCGGCCCGCTCATGGCGTCCGGCCAGGGCGTCGGCGGTGAGCACGCAGCCGCCCAGGTCCGGGAGTTCGCGGCGCAGCGCCTCGTCGGTGACCGACTCCAGCACCGGCGCGGCGTGCCGCAGCAGCACCTGCGCCCGGCGGTGGTCGGTCAGCCCGAGCCGCAGCGCCGCCCCGGCGAAGGCCGCGCAGCAGGCGAACAGGTCGGCCGCGACGGCCTGCCGCCGGGGTACCCCCAGGCCCGCCTGGACCACCCCGGAGACCACCGCCAGGTTGCCCGGCGCGTCGCCCCGGGCCACCGCGGCGGCGTACGCCCGGACCGTCTCGCTGGGGAACACCTCGCCGGCCAGGTCCAGCACCTGGCGTCCGGTGCGGACCGCCGAGGCGCGGCTCTCCCGGGACAGCTTGGCCGCCCGCAGCCGCAGGTCCACCTCGGTCACGGCGTCCCAGTCGGCCCGCCCCGCCGCCTCGTGGGCCAGCGCCAGCGCGGTCGAGTCGGACGGGCCGACGCCGTGCCGCAGCAGGTCGGCCAGCAGCTCGCCGAGGCCCTCGGCGGTCACCGCGCCCTCCTGGGCGAAGCCCTCCAGGCCCTGCGACAGGGTGTACAGGCCGCTGGGGAACGCCGAGTCGGTCAGCTGGAGGCTGACCAGCAGCGGGTCCAGCGGCCGGGGCGGCAGCAGCGGGGTCACGCGAGGAAGAAGAGCTGGTTGAGCGGCAGCTCCTGGGCCGGGGCGATGCTCACCACCTCGCCGTCCAGCTTGACCTGGTACGTCTCCGGGTTCACCTCGACCCGGGGCAGCGCGTCGTTGCGGACCATGTTGTGCTTGCCGATCGTGCGGCAGCGCCGGACCGGGACCGCCGTCCGGCTCAGCCCGAGCTCCGCCGCCACGCCCAGGTCCACCGCCGCCTGCGACATGAAGGTCAGCGAGGTGGTCTGCAGCGCCCGGCCGTACTGGCCGAACATCGGCCGGTAGTACACCGGTTGCGGGGTCGGCAGCGACGCGTTCGGGTCGCCCATCTGGGCCCAGCTGATGATCCCGCCCTTGAGCACCATCTTCGGCTTGGCGGCGAAGGACTGGATCGGCCAGAGCACGATGTCGGCGAGCTTGCCGGGCTCCAGCGAGCCGATGTAGTCGGAGGTGCCGGTGGCGATCGCCGGGTTGATGGTGATCTTGGCGAGGTAGCGCAGCACCCGCTGGTTGTCGTTGCGCTGGCTGTCGCCGTCCAGCTTGCCGCGCTGGTCCTTGCAGTGGTGCGCGATCTGGAAGGTCCGGGTGAACGACTCGCCGACCCGGCCCATCGCCTGCGAGTCGGAGGAGACGATGCTGATCACCCCGAGGTCGTGCAGCACCGTCTCGGCGGCGATGGTCTCCGCGCGGACCCGGCTGTCGGCGAAGGAGACGTCCTCCGGGATGTCGTGGCTCAGGTGGTGGCAGACCATCACCATGTCCAGCAGCTCGTCCACCGAGTTCACCGTGTACGGCAGCGTCGGGTTGGTCGACGACGGCAGCACGTTGGGCTCGCCGGTCACCCGCAGGATGTCCGGCGCGTGACCGCCGCCCGCGCCCTCGGAGTGGTACGTGTGGATGGTCCGGCCGCCGATCGCGGAGCGGGTGTCCTCGAAGAACCCGCCCTCGTTCAGGGTGTCGGTGTGGATCGCGATCTGGATGTCGTACTCGTCCGCCACCGCCAGCGAGTTGTCGATCACGGCCGGGGTCGCGCCCCAGTCCTCGTGCACCTTCAGCCCGCAGGCGCCCGCCTTGACCTGCTCCTCCAGCGCCCCCGGCAGGCTGCCGTTGCCCTTGCCGTACAGGCCGACGTTGACCGGCATGCCCTCGCAGGCCTGGAGCATCCGGCCCAGCTGGAACGGCCCCGGGGTGCAGGTGGTGCCGTTGGTGCCGTCGGTGGGGCCGGTGCCGCCGCCGATCAGCGTGGTGATCCCGTTGCTGAGCGCGGTCACGCCCTGCTGCGGGGAGATGAAGTGCACATGGGAGTCGATGCCCCCGGCGGTGGCGATCAGGTGCTCACCGGCGATCACCTCGGTCCCCGGGCCGAGCACCAGCTTCGGATGCACGCCGTCCTGGGTGTGCGGGTTGCCGGACTTGCCCAGGCCGACGATGAAGCCGTTCTTGATCCCGAGGTCGCCCTTGACCACGCCCAGGATCGGGTCGAGCACCACCACGTTGGTGATCACCAGGTCCAGCGCCCCCTGCGCGGCGGTGGCCTGCGGGTCCTGGGCCATCCCGTCGCGGACGGTCTTGCCGCCGCCGTACACCGCCTCGTCGCCGTAGTAGCCCGCGCTGTGGTCCTGCTCCACCTCGACCAGCAGGTTGGTGTCGGCCAGGTAGAAGCGGTCACCGACGGTCGGGCCGTACAGGTCGGTGTACTGCTTGCGGGGGATGACGGACATCAGCGCTGCTCCTTGCTGCTGGTCTTGGCCTTGCCCTTGCCCTTCGGCGCGGGTTTCGCGGCGGTCTCGGCCACGGTCTTGGCCACGGTCTTGGGCGTGGCCTTGGGGGTGGCCGTCGGCTTGTCCTTCGGGCCCGGCTCCGGCGTTCCGGCCGCGGCCGACCGGGCATTGTCCTCGGCCTCCTCGGTGGCGCCCCGGAATCCGCGTTCCATGGCCCGGCGCACCGCCTCGACCCGGGCCGGGTGCGAGGCGACGCCGCCGTTCAGCAGCCCGCTGAAGCCGACCAGCAGGCCGCTCCCGCCGAAGGCGCAGAGGTCGACGTCGCGGTCGTCGCCCGGCTCGAACCGGACGGCGGTCCCGGCCGGGATGTCCAGGTGCATGCCGAGGGCCGCGTCCCGGTCGAACATCAGGGCGGAGTTGGCCTCGAAGAAGTGGTAGTGCGATCCGACCTGGATCGCCCGGTCGCCGGTGTTGGCGACGTTCAGCGTCCGGGTGCGGCGTCCGGCGTTGAGCTCGACCGGGTCGTCGCCGTAGAGGTAGGCGGGCTGGCCGACCATGGTGGCCTCGTTTCTTCGCTGCTCGGGTCAGTGGGTGTGGGCGGGGGCCCGGTCGTGCGGGTGTCCGTGCTGTCGCGGCTGCCGGGCCTCCGGCGGGTCGTGGTCGTGGTCGTGCGGGTGGTCGTGGCTGTGGCCGTGCGCCGCCGCCAGCGCGGCCGCGATGCCGTCGTCGCCGTGGCGCAGCCGGACCCGGGCGTCCTCGCTCCGCGCCGCGAGCACCGCGCGTACCGCCGCCGGGCCGAGCAGCGGGCCGCTGCCGGTCGCGCCGGAACCCGGCGGCGGCTCGGCCGGGCCGAAGCCCGCCGGCAGCAGCAGCACCTCGGCCGCGCCCAGCCGGTGGCAGCGGTCGACCCCCTCGGCGGGCGACGGGTCGCCGTCGGTGAAGGCGACCTCCACCAGTCGGTGCCGACCGAACTGCCGGACCAGCCGGGCCACCCGGTACAGCTCGGCGTCGGCCTGCGGATCGGCGGCCGGGGCGGTCAGCAGCAGCGCGCGGTCGGCGGCGGCGCCCCGGCCCGCTGCCGCGCGCAGCCAGCCGACCAGGTGCTCGGTGCTGCCGAAGGGCTCGGCCAGCGCCACCCGTCCGGGCTGCTCCGCCGCGATCGGGCGCAGCGCCCGGGCCGCCTCGGCCGCCAGCTCCGGATCGCGACCCAGGGTCATCGGGACGACCAGCACCGGCGGTACGCCGGTCGCCAGCGACTGCCGTACCGCCGCCGCCAGTTCGCGTCCCGCGGGGACCGGTGCGGTGTCGTGCGTCGGCGGGTGGGGCAGCAGGCGGCCGAAGGCGCTCTCGTGGCCGCCGACCGCGATCAGCCGGAAGGGCCCGGGCGGGACCGCGTTCATGCGCCGATCGGGTCGTGGCAGGAGACCAGCTTGGTGCCGTCCACGAATCCCGCCTCGATCTGGAGCAGCGGCAGCATCTCGCGGACGCCCTTCATCACCTGGTCCGCGCCGACCACGTCGCGCCCCAGCTCCATGCACTCGGCGACGGTGCGGCCGTCCCGGGCGCCCTCCAGGATCGCCTCGCTGATCAGCGCGACCGCCTCGCTGTAGTTCAGCAGCAGGCCGCGGCCGCGGCGCTTGCGGGCGAGGTCCGCGACCACGTAGACGATCAGTTTGTCCAGCTCGCGCGGGGTCAGGTTCATCGGGGGCCTTCCTTCGGTGCGGCGGGGTGCGGGTGTTCAGCGGGTGTTCAGCGGCGTCGGAGCTGCTTGAAGGCGGGCACCGCGAGCAGCAGCAGCCAGGTGGTGAGGATGAAGGGCCAGGTGAAGGTGTGGCCGCCGAAGGGGGCCACCCAGCCGCTCGACGCGGCCGTCAGCACGCAGCTGACCACGCAGCCGAACAGCGTGTAGGCGGTCTCGGCCGGGCCCGGCGCGAGGAAGACGACCCCCAGCGCGATGCCGACCAGGACCGCGTTGTAGCCGTAGATGCCGCCCGAGACCAGGGTGGCGGGCGCCCCCAGCGCCCAGGCGGTGAGCAGGCCGACCAGGCTGCCGACCGCGGTGAACAGGCCCACCCGCAACCCGGCCAGGAACAGCCCGGCCAGCATCAGTACGCCCGAGTACCAGGTGTCCAGCAGGAAGACCTCGGCGATGTTGGTGAAGAAGCCGTGCCACAGGTCGTGCCAGGACAGCGCGGTCGGGCCGTGGGCGGCGGTCGGCAGCGCCGCCGCCGGGGCCTGGCGGGTGAGCCGGGTGAACGCCGGGGCCGCGAGCAGGACCGCGCCGGAGACCAGGCAGAAGGGGGCCGTCAGCCCGGTGATCCCCCAGCCGCCGAGGAGGGTGGCCAGGGCGGCGGTGACCAGGCAGCAGGCGGCGCCCGCGAACACGGTCAGCACCCAGGTCCAGGGGTGGTTGCCGAGCGTCAGGACCAGGGCGATACCGGTCAGGCAGCCGCTGAAGCCCTGGAGCCCCTCGGTGATGCTCTCCTGGTCGGCGCCGAGCAGGCGCGCGCAGAGGATCGCCGAGACCGTGCCCAGCAGCGCGAAGACACCGGCGGTCCAGCCCTTGGCGAAGATCCCGGCGAGGATCAGCGCACCGGTCCAGATGTTGCCCTGGAGGTCGACCTGGGCGACGCTGACCAGCGTCGCCTCGGCCAGCCGGAGCAGCGGCGGCAGTTGCCCGCGGTCCGGCGCGGGGGCGGGCGCGGGGGCGGGCGGCGGCGGGGTGGTACCGGTCATCGGGACGGGCGGCGCGTGGGGACCATGGTTCGGACGCTACCCACGGTGCCCGGATCACGCCTGTGGGCGAGGTAGAACGGGTGACCTGGCGGCCCGGCCCGGGCGTTCGCGGGCCCGATCAGCAGCGGGGCCGACCTCCCGGGGTGCCCGGGTGTTCCTGGTACGCATGAGACTCGGCGGCTCGCTCGCAGCTATGCTGCGCTCACGCAGGGCACCCCTGAGTGCGCACCAGGGCGCCGGTGACCCGTCTGGGAGGTGGGAATCGGTGAATCGCCACGAGCGCCTCACGATGCTGCTCGAACTCCTCACCGAGCGGGAGAGCCTCGCCGTGGAGGACGCCGCGGAGCTGCTGGGCGTGTCGACCGCGACGATCCGCCGGGACATGGACCAACTGGCCCAGCAGCAGCTGCTGGTGCGCACCCACGGCGGCGCGGTGGCCGGGAACGTCAGCTACGACCTGCCGCTGCGCTACAAGACCGCCCGGCACGCGGAGGAGAAGAGCCGGATCGGCCAGGCGGCGGCGCGGTTGGTGCGCTCCGGCATGGTGGTCGGCCTCAACGGCGGGACCACCACCACCGAGGCGGCCCGGGCGATCGCCCTGCGCGGCGACGTGGGCGGCGAGGGCGGCGGCCAGGCCGAGGGGGGCCGGGGCGAGGGCTGGACCGCGACCGTCGTCACCAACGCGCTCAACATCGCCTCGGAACTCACCGTGCGGCCCCGGATCCGGGTGGTGGTGACCGGCGGCGTCGCCCGGGAGAAGTCCTACGAGCTGATCGGCCCGCTGGCCGGGCACATCCTCGAAGAGGTCACCCTGGACGTGATGTTCCTCGGCGTGGACGCCCTGCACCACACCCTCGGCGCCACCGCCCACCACGAGGTCGAGGCCAGCACCAACCGGCTGATGGCCAGCCGGGCCCGGAAGGTGGTGGTGCTCGCCGACAGCTCCAAGCTGGACCGCAGCGCCTTCGCCCGGATCTGCCACGTCCGGGAGATCCAGCTGGTCATCACCGACGCCGCCGCGCCGGACGAGGTCGTCCAGCAGTTCGAGGAGCAGGGCGTCGAGGTCCTGCGGGTGTAAGGCGGGTGGTCACCCGCGGCGGCCGGCGGTCTCCCAGGCCTCGTGCGCGGCCCGCTCCTCGTAGGCGTGCAACTCGTCGATCGCCCCCTGGTCGCCGTGCGGGTGGCGGCCCGGGGTGCTCGGCGGGGTCGCCCACGACTCCCGCTCGGGGGAGTGCGGCTCCAACTCCGGCGCCGGCTCCCGCTCCTTGCGCCACGCCCCCACGACGAAGGCGCCGATCAGCACGAGCACGATGATCACGCCCAGCGCCCCGCCGACGACGGCCGCGGCGGTGCTGTTGATTCCTGCTGCCAGAACGGACATGGCTGGCCTCCTGTATCCCTGAGCGGGCTCCAGGCGACCGGGGTCCGCATGCGGCTGCATGACGGATACCTTTGCAATCCTGCCCCGGTCCGGGCCGGGTAAACCGACGGCCGATCCGTTTCCGCAGGTCGCACGGGTGCGGCCGCCCCGGAACGGCGGTGGGACCGACCGGTGGCGCGGCGGCACCCGTTCGGCCGTGCCCGGGGCCGCAGCGGGTGCGCGCCGGGCCGGGACTTGCTGCGATGGGCAGCAACGCCGACGTCGTCGTCGTCGCTCTGTCGCCCACCGCATGAAGGAGCAGGCTGATGAAGCCGGTCGCCCTGTCGCCGCAGTCCCGCCAGCAGGCGCTGGACGCCATGGCCTCGGGCCGGGAACTGGACATCCTGGTGGTGGGCGGTGGCGTGGTCGGCGCCGGCTGCGCGCTGGATGCCGTGACCAGGGGCCTGAGCGTCGGGCTGGTCGAGGCCAGGGACTGGGCCAGCGGCACCTCCAGCCGCTCCAGCAAGCTGATCCACGGAGGGCTGCGCTACCTGGAGATGCTGGACTTCCGGCTGGTGCAGGAGGCGCTGAAGGAGCGCGGCCTGCTGATCCAGCGGCTCGCGCCGCACCTGGTGCACCCGGTGAAGTTCCTCTACCCGCTCAAGCACCGCTTCTGGGAGCGGCCGTACGTGGGCGCCGGCGTCCTGCTCTACGACACCCTGGGCGTCACCTCCGGCAACGCCCGGGGCCTGCCGCACCACCGGCACCTGACCCGCCGCCACGCGCTGCGCGAGGTACCCGCGCTCAAGGCCGACTCGCTGGTCGGCGCGGTCCAGTACTGGGACGCCCAGGTGGACGACGCCCGGCACACCATGACCATCGCCAGGACCGCCGCCTCCTACGGCGCGCTGGTGGCGAACCGGACCCGGGTGGTCGGCTTCCTGCGGCAGGGCGAGCGGGTGACCGGCGCGCTGGTGACCGACCTGGAGACCGGCCGCGAGTTCGAGGTGCACGCCAAGCAGGTGATCAACGCCACCGGGGTGTGGACCGACGACACCCAGGGGCTGGCCGACACCCGCGGCCAGTTCCACGTCCGGGCCTCCAAGGGGGTGCACGTCCTGGTCCCCCGGGACCGGGTCAACTCCCAGTCCGGGCTGATCCTGCGGACCGAGAAGAGCGTGCTGTTCGTCATCCCCTGGGGTCGGCACTGGCTGATCGGCACCACCGACACCGACTGGGACCTGGACAAGCAGCACCCCGCGGTGAGCTCCCGGGACATCGACTACCTGCTGGAGCACGTCAACGCGGTGCTGGAGACCCCGCTCACCCACGACGACGTCGAGGGCGTCTACGCCGGGCTCCGGCCGCTGCTGTCCGGGGACGCCGCCGACACCAGCAAGCTCTCCCGCGAGCACCTGGTCGGCCACCCGGTGCCCGGCCTGGTGGTGGTCGCCGGGGGCAAGTACACGACCTACCGGGTGATGGCCAAGGACGCCGTGGACGAGGCCGTGCGCACCCTGGACGGCGGCGCCGCCGGGCCCTCGGTCACCGAGGACGTCCCGCTGGTCGGCGCGGACGGCTACCGGGCGCTGTGGAACCGCAGGCAGACCCTGGCGGCGGAGTCCGGACTGCACGTGGTGCGCATCGAGCACCTGCTGAACCGGTACGGCTCGCTGATCGGCGAGGTGCTGGCGCTGATCCGGGAGGACCCGGGGCTCAGCGCGCCGCTGGCGGGGGCCGACGACTACCTGGAGGCCGAGGCGGTCTACGCCGCGACCCACGAGGGCGCGCGCCACCTGGACGACGTGCTGACCCGGCGGACCCGCGCCTCGATCGAGTCCTGGGACCGGGGCCTGGCCGCCGCCGACCGGGCGGCCCGGCTGATGGCCGGTCCGCTGGGCTGGAGCGAGGAGCAGGTCCACGACGAGGTCGAGCACTACCGCAAGCGCGTCGCGGCGGAACGCGACGCGCAGCAGCAGCCCGACGACCAGACCGCCGACGCGGCCCGGCTCGGGGCGCCGGACATCCTGCCGCTCGGCTGAGCCACCGCCCCGCGACCGAACCGACACCGGCCCCCGCTCCGAGGTCCGGACCTGAGAAGGGACCAACTGCCATGGCCTCGGCCACACTCAACGCCCGCTCGGCCGCGCCGAACGCCTCGCGGGAACTCGTCGGCGAACTGCTGGGCGAGTTCGTCGGCACCATGATCCTGATCCTGTTCGGCGCGGGCGTGGTCGCCCAGGTCGTGGCGGCCAACCTCGGGGACCACGACAGCATCGCCTGGGCCTGGGGCTTCGGCGTGATGCTCGGCGTCTACGTCGCCGCCCGGCTGTCCGGCGCGCACCTCAACCCGGCGGTGACGCTGTCGCTGGCCATCTTCCGCGGCTTCTCCTGGCGGAAGGTGGCCCCCTACGCGCTGGCGCAGACCCTCGGTGCCTTCGTCGCGGCGCTGCTGGTCCGCTGGAACTACACCGAGCTGCTGGCCAAGTTCGACCCCGGGCACACCATCAAGACCCAGACCGTCTTCTCCACCCTGCCCGGCAACGGCGTCTACCCGGTCAGCGAGTGGGGCGCGCTGCGCGACCAGATCATCGGCACGGCCATCCTGGTGCTGGTCATCATGGCGCTGACGGACGTCCGCAACACGGCCCCCAAGGCGAACCTGGGCGCGCTGATCACCGGCCTGCTGGTGGTCGCCATCGGCATGGCCTGGGGCGCCGACGCGGGCTACGCGATCAACCCGGCCCGTGACTTCGGCCCCCGTCTGGCCAGCTTCATCACCGGCTACCGGCACGCCTGGCGCGACCAGTACGGCGACATCTACTTCTGGGTCCCGATCGTCGGCCCGCTGATCGGCGGCCCGGTCGGCGCCGCGATCTACCAGTTCCTGATCGCCCGCTTCCTGCCCACCGAGGAGACCGAGCCCGGCCGCGTGGTCGTCGACGATCAGTAGCCGCACCGGCCAGTCGGAACACCAGCCCGCGCACACAGTAGATCTGATCAATCGTCATCACCTCCGGAAGGATCCGTCATGGCGGACTTCGTCGCCGCGATCGACCAGGGCACGACCAGCAGCCGGTTCATGATCTTCGATCACTCCGGCAGCGAGGTCGCCCGCGAACAGCTGGAACACGAGCAGATCCTGCCCCGGGCGGGCTGGGTCGAACACAACCCGGTGGAGATCTGGGAGCGCACCCGCTCGGTGATCGCCAGCTGTCTGAACCGGGCCAAGCTGCACCCGAGCGACATCGCCGCGCTCGGCATCACCAACCAGCGCGAGACCACGGTGGTGTGGAACCGCCGTACCGGCCGCCCCTACGGCAACGCCATCGTCTGGCAGGACACCCGCACCGACCGGATCGCCAGCGCGCTGGAGCGCGAGGGCAAGGGCGACGTGATCCGGGCCAAGGCCGGGCTGCCCCCGGCCACCTACTTCGCGGCCGGGAAGGTCCAGTGGATCCTGGAGAACGTGGACGGCGTCCGCGCCGACGCCGAGCGCGGCGACGCCGTCTTCGGCACCGTGGACACCTGGGTGCTGTGGAACCTCACCGGCGGCGTCCAGGGCGGCATCCACGTCACCGACGTCACCAACGCCTCCCGCACCATGCTGATGGACCTGCGGACCCTGGACTGGGACGACGAACTGCTGTCGTTCTTCAACATCCCGCGGGCCATGCTGCCGACCATCCGGCCCTCCAACGCCCCCGAGGGGTACGGCGAGTCGCCGAAGGTCAGCCCGCTGGCGGGGATCCCGATCAGCGGCATCCTGGGCGACCAGCAGGCCGCCACCGTGGGCCAGGTCTGCTTCACCCCGGGCGAGGCCAAGAACACCTACGGCACCGGCAACTTCATGCTGCTGAACACCGGTACCGAGCCGGTGCGCTCGCAGCACGGCCTGCTGACCACGGTGTGCTACCAGTTCGCCGGGCAGCAGGCGGTCTACGCGCTGGAGGGCTCGATCGCGGTGACCGGCTCGGCCGTGCAGTGGCTGCGCGACCAGCTGCACCTGATCAGCACCGCCGCCGAGAGCGAGACCCTGGCCAGGCGGGTCGCGGACACGGCCGGGGTGTACTTCGTCCCGGCCTTCTCCGGCCTGTTCGCGCCCTACTGGCGCTCCGACGCCCGCGGGGCCATCGTCGGCCTCGCCCGCTTCCACAACGACGGCCACATCGCCCGGGCCACCCTGGAGTCGATCTGCTACCAGAGCCGCGACGTGGTCGAGGCGATGACCAAGGACTCCGGCGTGGAGCTGGCCGTGCTCAAGGTCGACGGCGGCGTCACCGCCAACAACCTGTGCATGCAGACCCAGGCGGACGTGCTCGGCGTCCCGGTGATCCGGCCCAAGGTGGCCGAGACCACCGCGCTCGGCGCCTCCTACGCGGCCGGACTGGCGGTCGGCTTCTGGCGCGACGTGGAGGAGCTGCGGGCCAACTGGCAGCAGGACGCCCGCTGGGAGCCGCAGTGGGACGAGGCCACCCGCGAGGCCGGATACGCGGATTGGAAGCGGGCCATCGAACGCACCCTCGACTGGGCCCCGGTGGAGTGACGCCGTCCTCCGCGGGCCGCGGCCCCCGCGGCGGCTCCGGCGGCAACCTGCGGAAGGCATATACCAATTCCCTCCCTGACAGCGTTCGCTGTCAGGTTCCTGGTGACAGCGGGCCGCCGGCGGGGGAGCATGTGTGACGGGGGCCACCGAGCACAGGCGAGGAAGACCATGAGCGCACCCGCTGTCCGCAACGAGATCGCCACAGCCGCGCCGGGCGGCTCGTTGGTGCTCCCCGGCATGCTGACCGCGCCGCAACACGTCATCGACGACCTCACCCGCGACCTCAGCAGCGCCGCCGGGGCAGTGGCCTCCATGCCCCAGGACGACGACAGCGACATCACCATCTCCACCCGTACCTCGGTCACCTTCGCCGCGTCCACCCAGGGCGGCGCGCTACAGGCCGCCGCCGACTGGAGCCGGACCCCGCCCGCCCGCAACGTCCAGATCCACTCGACCGGTTGGGCCCGGATCCCGGGCATGGACGACACCAACGGCGAACCCACCTACGAGTACCGCTTCACCCTGGTCGTCTCCTGGCCGGACGAGCGCACCGGCGAGTCCGGCGGCGACGTCCACCACGCCGACCGGGCCGAGCGCGGCTGGCACCGGGACCGGGACTGACCGGTCGGCGGAGATCCCAGACAACTCCGAGGGGGCGGTGTCCGGCCGCAGCGCCGCCCGGGTCGGTCGCCCCTGCCCCGAACAGGGGCGACCGGCCGTCACGCCGACGCCACGGCGCCGGGATGCCGTCCGGGGCGGTTGCCCTGATGCTGGAGCCATGGACAGTGCACTCACAGGCGTGAGCCTCGACGTTCGGATCTCGCCCGGCGACATTCTGCTGGCCCAGCTGCTGGACGCCGATGACGAGCGGGTGGGCGAGCCCGAGCAGGTACGCACGAACGCCGATGTGGAGTGGTTGCGGGAGCAGCACCGCATCGGCAAGGACGACGTCCGTTGTTCGCCGGAGGTGCGGCGGATCCTCGACGTCAACTCGTTGGAGTAGCCGCAGCGGCCCTGTACGGCCCCGTACGCCGCCTGTGGCGGGTGCCCCGGTCCCACCCCTGTCCGAGGCGGGACCGGGCCCGTGCCGGGCCGTGTGGTGGTGCTGCCGTCAGCTGCTGGCGGCGACCGCGTAGCGCACCCGGTTGTTCTCGCCCACGTGCTCGGCGACAACGCCCTCGGCCACCATGCTCTTCAGCACATTGCGGAAGTTGGTCGCGTCCGAGGACTTCCACTCGGCGCCCATGACGGTCCGGGACACCTCGCCCGCGGACTGCGGCTCCGACGCGGCCAGCAGGGCGGCCACGATCTTCGTACGGTCGGCGCGCAGGTTCTTCTCCGCCGGGGCGGCGGAGTCGGCGGCCTTCTTCGCCGCGGCCTTGCGGACGGTCGGCTTGGCGGTGGACTTGGCCGTCGGCTTCGCCGGGGCCTTGGCCGGTGCCTGCGCGGGCGCCTTCGCCGGGGCCTTCGCGGTGGACTTGCGACCACGGGCCGGTGCTGACGTCTCGCCAGCGGCCTTCTCGACCGGCGCCGCCACGGTGGCGGTCTCGGCCGAGGCGTTGACGGCGGCCTTGCGCGCGGGGCGCGCGGTCGGCTTGGCCGTCTGCTTGGTCGCGGACTTGCGGGCGACGGTCTTCTTGGCGGTGGCCTGCTTGGCCGCCGCCTCCTTGGTCGTCGTCTCCTTGGCCGCGGTCTTCTTCGCCGTGGCCTTCTTGCTGGTGGCCTTCTTCGCCGGAGCCTTCTCGGCCGCGGGCTCGGCGGCCGGGGCCGCCACTGCCGGGGCCGCCTCGGGCTCGGCGACCGCGGCGGCCGCCTCCGTGTTCGCGGAGTAGAACGCGGTGCCCGACTGCGTGGACTTCGCCGCGCGGTCGGTCTCGGTGAGCACGGCCAGGGCCCGGCGCACGGCCTGCAGCGCGGCGTTGTCCGCGTCGGCGCCGTGCACGGCGGTGGCGATCTCGGAGACCTTGTGGACGCCCGCGGTTCCGGCCAGGAAGTCCAGTACGGCCTGCTGGCTCGCGGTCAGCTTGCCCGCGACGGCGGGGGCCTTCGCCACCGTGCCGGTCGGCAGCGCGCCGACCACGGCGTCGCCGCTGGCGGCGACCACGATCTCGGCGGCCACCGCGTCGCCCGCCTCCTCGCGGGATTCGCGGGCCTCGCCGAGGGCCTGGGTCTCCGCCACGGCGCCTTCGAGCTCGCCGAGCTTGGCGATCAGCAGGCTGCGGCTCGCCTCCAGCGCCTCGATCGCCGCCTTGCGGGCGGTGAGTTGCTCACCGAGGTCGGTCACCGCTCCCCGGGCCGCGCCGAGTTCGCCTTCCAGCTCACCCAGCTGCTCGCCGATGTAGCTGCGAATGCCCTCGATCACGGATTCGAGCTTGGTGATTGATCCTTCTGCCATGGGTACCCAACCTGTTCGTTGAAAACTGGAGTGTGTTCCCGTGATGGTAGACACAACTGATGAGAGTTGCGTTCTCGGGTACCGAATTTCATCCGGTCGAGATGAGTGCCTACCCGGGCCGGGGTGTTGCGGAACCTGCCGGTCGACCGGTCCGAGCCCGCGCGGAACTCGCCTCCCGGCTGCTTTCCGGCGTTGCCGAGTTGACCCGCTATTAGAGCAACTACCTTTTTTGAAGCAAGATGTGACAGGTCATCAGTTTTCGGATCGCGGGCCGCCGGTGGTGCCTCGCGGGCGTGGGCGGCCGGTTCGCGACCTCCGGGGCGGGTGTGCGCGGGATCACCACGGCCGATTCTGGGATTGCGTTGCTTGTCATGGATCCGCCGGGGTGGAAGGGGCGTTCGAGATGCACCCGTCAATTCGGCCCGTGAATCACCTGGGGAATAAGTGTTCGAATCTGACGCGCGATGACGCCCCGCCGGGAGGCCCGTGGGCTGGTCGGCGCGGGCGCCGGTGCTGTCGGGTGGGGGAGCGCTCAGCCCCGGGCGTACACGGCCACGAAGTCCCGGCTGGACTGGTCGTAGTAGCGGGTGGGCGCGCGGACGAAGTTCACCAGGTTGTACGGGACCGGGTCGGCCGGCGTCCTGCTGCCGTCGTAGGAGATGAACGAGGGCCAGCTGAGGTTGATGTCCAGCATCATCGCGGTCACCGCGCCGGCCCGTTGCAGCACGGTCGCCAGCGTCTCCACGGACATCAGCCGCCCGCCCGCGTAGAGGATGTCGCCGTTCCGGTCGATGCCCACGCCCGAGCGCGCCACGAAGGAGTTGCCGCCGTCGGTCAGCCCCCACACGTCGGCGCCGCCGTCGTGCACCGCCTCGGTCACCTGCCCGCCGGAGACCAGCGGCACCAGGCACTGGCGCACGCCGACCACGTCCGGGGCCATCCCCACGCCATGGCCCCACACGCCGATGGTGAGCGAGCCGTCGCGGTGGAAGACCTCCGAGGCGGCCCCGTCGACGAGCGGGACGCCGGTGCTGCCGTCGAGGTAGAAGCCCCCGTGCGAGTCGCCGTTGGAGAGTTTGAAGCCGCCGTTGTAGGTGGCGACCAGGCCGGTGCGCTGTCCCGGCGGCACCGTCGCGGGCACCGGCCAGCTGCCGCCGGGTTCGGCGGCCCCCGGGTGCAGCTGGAACCGGAGCGCGCCGTGCTTCATCCAGACCACGCCCACCGGGAAGGTGGCGTCGTAGCCGTCGGGGCGCATCAGCGCGCGCTGGATCACCGGCTGCCCCTTGACCCTGACCAGCGGGCTGAACACGCCCTCGCCCGGCATCGCCGGGGACACCAGCGGCACCACCGGCGGGTGGACCGGCACCACCGGGACCGCCGGTCGGGGCCGGGACAGGGTCTTGGAGTGGTGCGCCCGCAGCACGGCGGGGCCGGTCACCGAGCAGTAGTCGGCGGCGGACGCGGTGCGGGCGCGGCCGTCGATCAGGTCCGCGACCACCACCAGGTGGTGGCAGCGGCCCCAGCGGGCCAGTTTGGCGGTCGCCCCCTGTTTGCCGGGGGCGGCCAGCGCGTCATGGACGCAGTACACCACCAGGGCCAGCACCAGCACCGCCAAGGCCAGCGTGGACCAGGTGGCCAGCGTCCGGCGGCGGCCGCTGAGGCCGCTCGGGCCGCCAGGGCCTTCGGCGACGGCCCGGGCGTCGTGCTCGGAGGGCGGTCGCACTCCCGACGGGTCGGTTGCTTCGCTGGCGTCCTGACTGTTGAATCCCATCGGTTCCCTCTCGACCGGCCTCCCCGCACCCCCACGCCGTACCCAGCGGGACGGCCGGCGGCACGGTGGTTCGCCCGCTTGGCCCACAGCGACTCGGCCGGTGGCGGCAGGCGCCCGTCCGCGCTGTCAGTGGGCGCGGTGCGGACCGGCCCCGGGCTCGTGGCCGTCGTTGACGAAGCGCGGCGCCGCGGCCCGGCGGGCCCGCCACAGCGCGGCGAACCAGGCCCGCTGCGGCGGCTGGAGGTAGCGCCGCCAGTCCTGGTACGACCGCCAGGCGTAGCGGTCGTGTTCGGCGCTGAGCTCGATCGGCTGGTCGGGGGCGACCGTGCCGCCGTCGAAGCAGAAGTCGATCACCGGCGGCCAGCCGTCGTTCGCGGAGCGGTAGTCCACCAGCAGCAGCGGCAGTCCGTCGGCCAGTTCGAGCCCGCTCTCCTCGCGGAGCTCGCGCACGGCCGTCCGCTGCGGCGGCTCGTCCGGGTCCGCGAGCCCGCCCGGCAGCTGCCACCAGGCCGGATGCCCCGGGTAGCCGACGGACTGGTGCAGCATCAGCACCCGGCCGTCCGGGTCGGTGAGCAGCACGCTCGCGGACACGACGTGCTTGGGCAACTCCGCGGCGAACTGCTCGGGTGGCAGGACGAGGGTCGTCAATGGCGCTCCTTCGGTCGCCGCGATCCTAACCCGCCTGCGCGGCCGGAGAGTTGGGAGTTCATCACTTTGAGTGACGAGTGCCGCCCGATTCCCCGGGACCGCGGCCCCGCCATCGCTCTCCGTGTCCGACGGCCCGGATCCCCCGAATCGCGGAGCTAGCGGAAGGAGTCGAGCGGGCGCCAGGCGGTGCGGGTGTGGGTCTGCTGGAAGCCGGTGCGGGTGAGGTTGGTGTGGCTGGGTGAGCCGTAGGCCACGGTCACCACGGCCAGGTCGGTCAGCGCGGCGGCGTCGCCGAGGCGGCGGGCGATCAGGGCGGTCTGGCAGCCGTGGCGGCGGTACTCGGGCAGGGTGGCGGCGCCGCTGAGCAGCGCGCCGTCGGGGTGGGGGTAGAGGCTCGCCGCCGCCGGGCGGCC
The DNA here is from genome assembly GCF_014084105.1 of Streptacidiphilus sp. P02-A3a. GTDB lineage: Bacteria > Actinomycetota > Actinomycetes > Streptomycetales > Streptomycetaceae > Streptacidiphilus. The sequence continues at coordinate 3,600,985 of NZ_CP048289.1, forward strand.
GTCCACCCGGGCCAGGTAGCGGCGGACCGCCGCCGGGTCCTGCTCGGTGCCCAGCATGGTCAGCAGACGCGGTTCCGCGTCGGTGAGTCGGTATCCGCCGACGAGGGTGGCGAGGTACTCCGGGGAGTCGTCGGCCGGGTCCAGCTCCTCGACGGTGACCCGGGCCGGGGCGGGGATCGGCGGGCGTGGGCGGTCGAGGTGGAGGTGCAGGGTCGCGGTGACGCCGCCCGCGTACAGGCCGCGGCGGGCCAGGGCGGCGCCGAGGCGGTCGTTGGCGTCGCCCGCCCAGACCTCCAGCGTGGGAACGATTCCGGCGTCGGTGAAGAACGCGCGGACCTCGTCGAGGTACGGCAGGTCGTCCTCGTTGACGCCGCGTGCCTTGTTGTAGGGGGCCAGTCCGGACAGCGCCGGGACGCGCAGCGCCACCGTGCGGCCCCACTGGCCGAGGCGGGCGCCCAGCGGTCCGGCGGCCGGGGCGGTCGCGTCGCGGCGGAGTTTCGCGGTGACCACGGCTTCGGCGCGGCGGGCGGTGTGGTTCGGCATCCGGCCATCCTGCCCGGTCGCGGGGCGGGCGGGCCTGGTTCAGTCGGTGAGCGCGGCGGTGAGCAGCGCCGGGAGCGGGTTGGCGGTGGGGGTGTGCAGGGCCTCGGTGCGGTGGGTGAGCCGGGGGACGCTGAGCGGGACCGGGCTGACGTCGGCCAGGGTGTCGGCCAACGGCCTTGGCAGCAGCGCGAGTCCGTGTCCGGCGGCGACGAGGGCGGCCAGGCCCCGGAGGTCGGTGCCCTGGTAGCGCAGCGACGGCCGGTAGCCGTCGGCGCCGCCGGCCGCGCGCAGTTGGCGGAGCGGGATCGCGGTGTCGGGGGCGTCGATCCAGCGGGCGTCGGACAGGTCGGACAGGCGCAGTCCCGGGCGTCCGGCCAGCGGGTGCGGGTCCGGCAGCAGCACGGCCAGCGGCTGCTCGGCGACGGCGGTCGCGCTGAGCGGGCCGACGTCGCCGAGGTGGAGCGGGTCGTTGGGGGCGGTCATGCCGTCGACCAGGCCGAGGTCCACGCCCCCGGTGGCGACCTCGCGCGGGACCGCCTCGCGGCCGAGCACCCGGACGGTGGGCTCCAGGCCGGGGTGTCGGCGGCGCAGGTCGGCGAGCGCCCGGGCGAGGCGCGCGGTGAGCGCCAGCGGGGTGAGCCCGACGGTGAGCCGGGTGGTCGGCGCGCCGGTGAGCCGGGCGATGTCCGCGCGGGCGGCGTCGAGCCGCAGCAGCAGCGGTCCGGCGTGTTCCAGCAGCCGGACGCCGACCGGGGTGGGGCCGACCGGGCGGCGCAGCAGCAGGACCGCCCCGAGGTCGGCCTCCAGGGCGGCGATGTGCTGGGAGACCGCCGACTGGGTGTAGCCGAGTTCGCGCGCCGCCTCGGAGAACGACCCGTGGCGGGCGACGGCCACGAAGGTGCGCAGCAGGTGCGGATCCATGGCCATCAGTATCGCTTATGGAAAGGTCATAAATCATCGTTGGCGCTGTTCTCGGTCGCGGGTTCAGGATGGTCGCATGACCTCCACGACCGAGCACACGCAGACCGAATCCATCGAACCCATCGAACCCATCGAACCGACCGAACCGACCGGACCGCTGGACCGGCCGGTGGCCCGGGTCGCGCTGGTGGGCGACCGCTCGCCCGGCGTCCGGGCGCACACCCGGATCCCCGGGCTGCTGGCCGCGCTCACCGAGCGCGAGCAGCTGGCGCTGGACGCGTACTGGATCCCGACCGAGGACGCCGAGTCCGCCGACGGCCTCGACCGCTTCGACGCCGTCTGGCTGGTGCCCGGCAGCCCGTACCGCAGCGAGGCCGGGGCGCTGCGCGCGGTCCGGATCGCCCGTGAGCGGGGGATCCCGTTCCTGGGCACCTGCGGCGGTTTCCAGCACGCGCTGCTGGAGTTCGCGCGCGACGTCTGCGGGCTGGCCGTCGGCCACGCGGAGAACCAGCCGGAGGCGGAGGACCCGCTGATCGTGCCGCTCGCCTGCTCGCTGGTCGGGCACGAGGGCGCGGTCACGGTGGAGCCGGGGTCGCTGGCGGAGCGGATCCTGGGGGTGGAGCGGTCGGTCGAGCGCTACCACTGCGCCTACGGGGTCGCCCCGGGGCACCTGGAGCTGCTGCGGGCGCACGGGCTGCGGTTCAGCGGCCACGACGACGCGGGCGAGGTGCGGATCGCCGAACTGCCCGGGCACCCGTTCTTCCTCGCCACCCTGTTCCAGCCCGAGCTGGCGGGCGACGGGACCCGGCCGCATCCGGTGGTCCGGGCGCTGGCCGCGGCCGCGGTCCGGCACGCGGCGGTGGCGTACGCGGGCAGCTGACCCCGGTCAGTCGCCCTGGTAGGCCGGGACCCGGCTGGGGCGGGGGCGCTGCTCGGACTCGACCAGCGGCAGGTAGCGCGGGGCGACCACCCGGGACAGGGCGATCTCGCTGGTGGAGCGGACCACGGTGGGGATGCGGTTGATCCGGATCAGCGTCTCCTGGAGGTGCTCGTTGGACCGGGCCGCCACCCGGCAGCTGATGTCCGACAGGCCGGTCGTCCCGTGCGCCTCCAGGATCTCCGGGACCCGGGCCAGCTCCTGGGCTATCTCGTCCAGCCCGCCCTGGGCGATCTCCAGGCTGACGAACGCCAGTACCGGGTATCCGGCGGCGGGCAGGTCGACGTCCGGACCGTAGCCGGTGATCACCCCCGCCTGCTCCAGCCGGTGCACCCGCGCCTGGGCGGTGGCCCGGGAGACGCCGGTCAGCCGGGAGATCTCCAGGAAGCCCATCCGCGGGTGCTCGCCCAGGGTGCGGATCAGCAGCGCGTCGAGCTGGTCCAGAGTGATGCGCTGTTCTTCCATCTCATGCTCCTGCGGCGGGACACTGCTTAGCAGATTGCACAGCTTATCCATGAGATGTTGTCACAGGGCCGGGCTAGGTCGTCTACTGCCTCCCGTCAGCAGACACCACCCGGGGACGGGAGCACGCCATGGCCTCGCCAGCCGTACTGACCGAGGCCGGGGCCGGAGCGCGCGAGCCGGTCCGCCTCAGGAACGCGTGAGGGGTTCGACATGGTCTACTACCGCAGCATCGGGGCGGTCCCGCCCAAACGCCACACCCAGCACCGGGACCCCGAGGGGCGGCTGTACTTCGAGGAGCTGATGGGGGAGGAGGGCTTCTTCTCCGACTCCTCGCTGCTGTACCACCGGAATCTGCCCTCGTCCCTGGTCGACAGCCGGATCTGGGACCTCCCCGAGGACAAGAGCGAGCCCAACCACCCGCTCAAGCCCTACCACTTCCGGCTGCACGACCTGTTCCCCGGCGAGAGCTGGCGGCAGGCCGACCCGGTACGCGACCGCCGCACCGTCCTCGGCAACGCCGACGTGCGGATCGCCTACGTCGCCGCCGGGCTGCCCTCGCCGCTGTACCGCAACGGGATCGGCGACGAGTGCGTCTACGTGGAGTCCGGGCAGGGCGTGCTGGAGAGCGTCTTCGGCAGCATCGAGGTCGGCGAGGGCGACTACGTGGTGGTGCCGCGCGCCACCACCCACCGCTGGCTGCCCACCGGGCAGACCCCGCTGCGGCTGTACGCGATCGAGGCCGCCAGCCACATCACCCCCGCCAAGCGCTACCTCTCCAAGTACGGGCAGCTGCTGGAGCACGCCCCCTACTGCGAGCGCGACCTGCGCGGCCCCAGCGGGCCGCTGCTGGTCGACGACCCCGCCGACACCGAGGTGTACGTCAAGCACCGCGTCGGCGGCGGCATCGGCGGCACCGTGTTCACCACCCCCGGGCACCCCTTCGACGTGGTCGGCTGGGACGGCTGCCTCTACCCGTACGCGCTGAACATCCGCGACTACGAGCCGATCACCGGCCGGATCCACCAACCCCCGCCGGTGCACCAGGTGTTCGAGGGCAACGGCTTCGTGGTCTGCAACTTCGTCCCGCGCAAGGTCGACTACCACCCGCTGTCCATCCCCGTGCCCTACTACCACTCCAACGTCGACAGCGACGAGGTGATGTTCTACTGCGGCGGCGACTACGAGGCCCGCAAGGGCTCCGGCATCGGCCAGGGCTCGGTCTCGCTGCACCCCGGCGGCCACACCCACGGACCGCAGCCCGGCGCGTACGAACGCAGCATCGGCGCCGAGTACTTCGACGAGCTCGCGGTCATGGTCGACACCTTCCGCCCGCTGGACCTGGCCGAGGGCGCCCGCGCCACCGACGACGGACGCTACGCCTGGAGCTGGAGCGGACGGGGGCCCGCCGAGTGAGCGAGCAGCGACCGCTGGTACCGCCGCTGCTCGCCGGGCTCTGCGACGACGCCGCGCTGTTCCCGCCCGGCAACGCCCCGGTGGCGGCGGCCGTGCCCGCGCACCGCGGGCACCGGGCCGCCTGGTACGCCGACCTGGTCGGCCCGTTCCTGCTCGGCGCCGACCGGATCGCCGAGGTGGGCGACGCGGCGGCCGGGGAACCGCTCGACGTGGTGCTGGTGGTCCGCGCCGGTCCGGCCGCCCTCGCCGAGGCGCTCGACCGGCTGGCCGCGCGGCCCGCGCTGCGCCTGCTCGGCGTCGAGCTGGGACCGGACGCCGACGGCACCCCCGCCGACGCCGCCGCGCGCTGCCGTGACGCGCTCGCCCGCGAACTGCCGCCCGGCGCGGCGGGCGTGGTGGAGCTGCGCCGCCCCGCCGACGGCGACAGCGCGCGCGGACGCGCCGCGCTGGAGGCCGCGCTGGACCTGCTCGCGGCCGCCGGTCTGCGGGCCAAGTACCGCACCGGCGGCCTTGAGCCGCAGGCCTTCCCGTCCGCCGCGGAGCTGGCGGCCCTGGTCGGCGGCTGCGCCGCGCGGGCGCTGCCGTTCAAGTGCACCGCCGGGCTGCACCACGCCGTCCGGCACACCGATCCGGCGACCGGTTTCACCCATCACGGCTTCCTCAATATCCTGGCGGCCACGGACGCGGCGCTGCGCGGCGCGGCAGGGGGGGACGTGGCGGAGGTGCTGGAGTGCCGGCAGGGCGGCGAACTCGCCGCCGCGCTCGCCGACGCCCCGGCCGCCCCCGGCGCCGACACCCGGGCCGACGCACTGCGGGCGGTGTTCACCGCCTACGGCACCTGCAGCGTCACCGAGCCGCTCGCGGATCTGGCCGCGCTCGGCCTGCTCACCCGCCCGGACGCCGACCTGCCCGCTGACCCCACGCACCCCGACACCCTGGACCGCGCATGACAGTCTCCTGGCTCGACCTGCCCGCCGACACGCTGTTCGGCCTGCACAACCTGCCCTACGGGGTGTTCACCACCGCCGTCGAGGGCGACCGCCGCCGGATCGGGGTCGCCGTCGGCGACCAGGTGCTGGACGCCGCCGCCGCGGCCCGGGCCACCGGGCTGGACGCCCGGCTCGCCGACCTGCTGGCCGGTCCCAGTCTCAATCCGCTGCTGGCCGCCGGGCGCGCCGACTGGACGCTGGTCCGCGCCGCGCTCACCGACTGGCTGACCGACCCCGGCCACCGCGCCGCCGTCGAGCCCTGCCTGCTACCGCGCGCCGAAGCGGTGCTGCACCTGCCGTTCGAGGTCGCCGACTATGTCGACTTCTACGCCTCCGAGCACCACGCGACCAACCTGGGACGGCTGTTCCGCCCCGGCACCGAGCCGCTGACACCCAACTGGAAGCACCTGCCGATCGGCTACCACGGCCGGTCCGGCAGCGTGGTGGTCTCCGGCACCCCGGTCGTCCGCCCGAACGGCCAGCGCAAGGCCCCGGCCGACGCCGCGCCGAGCATCGGCCCGAGCCGACGGCTCGACATCGAGGCCGAGGTCGGCTTCGTCGTCGGCGTCCCCTCGGCGCTGGGCACGCCGGTGCCGCTGGCGGACTTCGCCGAGCACGTGTTCGGCGTCTGCCTGGTCAACGACTGGTCCGCGCGTGACATCCAGGCCTGGGAGTACGTCCCGCTCGGCCCGTTCCTGGGGAAGTCCTTCGCCACCTCGGTCTCGCCGTGGGTGGTCCCGCTGGACGCGCTCGCCCACGCCCGGACCACGCCCCCGGCCCGCGACGTGGAGCCGCTGCCCTACCTGGACGACCGCGACGGCGCCGACCCCTGGGCCCTCGACCTGTCGCTGGAGGTGCGGCTGAACGGCACCCCGGTCTCCCGGCCGCCGTTCGCCGGGATGTACTGGACGGCGGCGCAGCAACTCGCCCACCTGACCGTCAACGGCGCCGGCCTGCGCACCGGCGACCTGTTCGCCTCCGGCACCGTCAGCGGCCCCGACCGGGGCACCGAGGGCGCCCTGATCGAGCTCACCTGGAACGGCGAACGGCCCGTCGAACTCGCCGACGGATCGGTCCGTTCGTTCCTGGAGGACGGCGACGAGGTGGTCATCACCGCCACCGCCCCCGGCCCCGACGGCAGCCGCGTCGGCTTCGGCGAGGTCACCGGCCGGGTGCTGCCCGCCCGGGACCCCGCGAGCCGCTGAGCCGACCGGGCCTGGATCAGGCGTCACGGACGCCCTGCCCGACCAGCCCTGCCCGACCAGCTCTGGCGGTGCCGGGTCAGCCGGTGCCGCTCAGCAGCCCGCGTTCCTTCTCCGGGGCGATCCCGAGCACGGTGCCGCCCTGCCGGTACGGCTCGGTCGCCGGGCCGCGCTCGCGCATCCAGGCCCAGGTGTCGCGGACGGTCTCGGCGATCGGGCGGCAGCGCAGCCCGGCGCGCCGCGCGCGGCTCGTGTCGACCTGCCAGATGGCCGACCAGTCGGGCAGGTCCGGGGCCCAGACCGGCAGTTCGGTCCACGGCTGGACCTCGGCGGCGAGCAGCACGGCCTCGTCCGTCCAGCTCAGCTCGGCCCCGCTGCCGGTGGCGTCCACGCAGGCGGTGAGCAGGTCGCCGAAGGTGGCCGCGCCGATCGGCGAGGTGGTGAGATAGCGTCCGGCGGCGCCCTGCTCCAGCCGGTCGCGGCCGAAGGCGGCCAGGTCGCGGGCGTCGATCGCCTGGATGCCGCGCCCGGGCTCGCCGGGCGCGAGCACCCGGCCGCCCCGGGCGATCCGGTCCAGCCACCAGGGCAGCCGACCGGTGTTCTCGTGCGGCCCGATCAGCAGGCCGCAGTTGAGGATCAGGGACCGGTCGGCGCCGAAGCGCTCCAGCAGGGCGCGTTCGCAGCCCGCCTTGAGGTGGTTGCCGGACGGCTGGTCGGCGGGGGTGTCGGCCGGGCAGGGGTGCCGGGTGGAGTCCTCGTCGATGGGGACGCTGCCCCAGTCCGCGTAGGCGTGGACCGAGGAGACGAGGGTGTAGTGCCCGGTGCGCGGCTCCAGCAGCCGGGTGCTGAGCGCGACGGAGTGCGGCTGCTGGGGGGAGGTGTCGACCACCGCGTCCCAGCGGCGGTCGGCGACCAGCCGCTCCAGGTCGGCGGGGGAGTCGCGGTCACCCCGGACCGCCTCCACCCCGGGCTGGTCGGGACCGCTGCGGCCGCGGTTGAAGGTGGTCACCTCGTGGCCGCGGTCGAGCAGGTCGGTGACGTAGGCACGGCCGAGGAAGGACGTGCCGCCGAGTACCAGGATCTTCATCCGGCCAGTCTGCCGCCGCGGGATCCGGGACGACCACGGTGTTCGCTGCGGGCTCAGCCGAACAGGTTGTCCAGGAAGGCGCTGCTGAAGACCCTGCCCGGGTCCAGCGCGTTCAGCGTCGCCACCGCGGTGTCCCAGCCGTCGTCCGCCGCCTGGCCCGCACGGTAGGAGTCGGGGATGTCGGCGCCGATGACGGCGCTGTCGGTCCAGGCCCCGGCCGCGGTGTTCGCCCACTCCTTGGACCACTCGGCGTGCACCGCGCCGTAGGAGCCGGTGAAGTTGCTGCGGATCCACTGCTCCATGGCGGCGGCGAAGGCGTGGTCGCCCGGGGTGATCGGGACGGTGGTCATGTCGAACCAGACGGCGGTGTCCCACTCCGGGTGGTCCGGGCGGGTGCGCAGCGGTGACAGCTGCGCGCCGAGGGCGCCGGGGACCTGACAGTCCGCGACCTGGTCCAGGCCGGTGACCCGGATCTCCAGCGGGCCGTTCATCGGGTACAGGCCCTGCGCCTGGTAGGCCGCGAGCTGCGCCTGGTAGGCCGCGAAGAAGTCGCTGACCACGCTCTGCACGTTCGCCCGGCTGGTGACCACGTTCCAGCAGGTGGAGGTGATCCGCAGGGTGGTCGGCCGGACGTACGCCAGCATGTCGCTGGACCAGCCCCACAGGTCCCAGCTGTCGGTGGCGATCAGTCCGGCGCTGATGGCGTCCATCTGGGCGGCGGTGAAGGTGGGCGTGGCGCCGGCGTTCCCGGCGATGATCTCCGAGAGCAGGTCGGAGACGCTCTGCGGGACGATGTCGTTGAAGGGGTAGTTGTACGGGCTGTTCACCGCCCGGCTGGTCCAGGGCTGGGACGGGGTGGGCGTGAGGACCCGCAGCCAGGGCGAGGTGGTGAACGGGAACCAGATGCAGACCACCCGTCCCGAGCCGCTGACGTAGCTGGCCAGCGAGCGGGATCCGGCGGTCGCGGGCGGGGCGTAGATCTCGGCGGCGGGCACGTCGAACCAGCTCTGGCAGCGCAGCCGTTGGTCCGGGCCGACGCGCAGCGTGACCTCGGTGACGAAGGCCCGGCCGACGTGGGTGATCAGGGCCTGGATCCGCGGATCGGTCCGCTGGAAGGTCTGCAGTGTGTACGCGGCGGTGGACTCGTCCCAGGCCACGGCGGTCAGGCTGACCACCAGGTTGCCGACCGAGCCGTAGGTGTGGCCGGGCAGGGGGGTCTCCCCCTGCGCCGGGACGCCGGTGCCCCGGCCGCCGGTGGCGAGCACCCCGCCGAGGGTGGCGTAGCCCAGCACCGGGAACGCGGTGAGCCCGTAGCCGGCGCTCTTGAGGACGGCGAGCAGGTTGTCCATGGTGACGCCGGGCTGGGCGGTGACGCTCGCGGGCGAGCCCGGGCTGACGCTGACGGCGGTGAGGTTGCCGGTGTCCACCAGCACCACCTGCGCGGGCGGCGTCGCGGGGTCGATCACCACCGGGGACCAGCTGTAGCCGGCGCCGAGCGGCCGCAGCCGCCAGCCCTGCGCGTGGGCCCAGTTGGCGAGGGTGACCACGTCCTCGGGGGCGGTCGGGGCACAGGTCCACAGGCCGTCGACGGTCACCTCCTCGGACCAGTTCTGGAAGGTCTGCTGGTACAGCGTGATGCCCGCCGGGAAACCGGGCGGCTGCGCGATGGTCGTCGCGGCGTCGGCGGCCGGGATCCGCCCGGCCGGAGTCCACTGCAGGGCGCTCAGCGCCACCGCGCCGGCGACCCCGCCCAGCAGCGCACGGCGGGAGAGGTGCGCACCGGCGCCGGGATCGGCCGCCGCCGGGTCATGACTGGTCTCTGCCATCGGTTCGCAGCCCTCCGAAGGGATCTGACGATACGTCAGATAAGAAGCTGCGACGTCGGCGCGGAGAAGTCAAGGCCCGCGGCGGCGATCGGTCGTGCCCGTGCGGTCGGGGGGTGGCCCTGCGGGGGCGGTGGCCTGGTGGCTGGTGCGGTAGCGGCCCGGGGTCGTGCCGATGATGTGGGTGAACGCCGCGATGAAGCTGCTGGGGTTGGCCCATCCGCAGGCGGCGGCGGTCCGGGTGGTGTCGTGGCCCTCGGCGAGGAGCACGAGCGCGTGGTGGACGCGGAGTTGGGTGCGCCACTCGTAGAAGGTCATGCCGAGTTCGTTGTGGAAGAGCCGGCTGAGGGTGCGCGGGCTGGCTCCGATCGTCCTGCCGAGTTCGGCCAGCGTGGCGTTGTCCGCGGGCGTCCCGTGCAGCAGCCGGGCGACGGCCCGCAGCCGGTCGTCCCGTGGTTCGGGCAGGTGCAGCGGCTGTTCGGGTGCTTCGCGGAGCTCCTCGACGAGGACCCGGAGCAGGCGGGAGCGCGCCGAGCGGCTGTAGTCGGGCGCGGCGGGGTCGTAGTTGCGGGGGCCGGTCAGGGCGAGCAGGACCTCGCGGGCCAGGCCGGAGGCCAGGAACACGGCGGGATGGTCCGGGACCAGCCGGGCGAGGGACGGCGCGAGGAAGACGATCCGCATGTCGGTGTCGCCGTGGGCGCGGTGGTAGTGGGTGAACCCGGCGGGGGTCCAGGCGACCCGGTTGGCGGGGACGATCGACGTGCCGCGCTCGGTGTGCACCGCCAGGACGCCGCTGGCCGCGTACACCAGGTGGCCACGGGCGTGCGCCTGCACCGCACTTGCCTCGCCGGACGGCCGCAGGTGGCGCCCGCCGGAGGGCCACACGTGCGACGTCGCCGCGGCGATCGGGCGAGGTTGGCGGTGAACGGGCATCGGTTGGCATCCTAGCGGTGGCAAGCCACACCCTGGTCCGGTGAGACTTTCTTCCAGGCCGAGCGGTCACCGGTCGCGCGGAGCGCCCGACCGCACCCCATGGCGTCGAGGCGGTGTGCCTCGACACCGCGGCCTGGGAGAGAAGGAGAAACGCATGGCCACGTTCGTCCTCGTGCCCGGCGCCTGGAAGGGCTCCTGGGCGTTCGAGTCGGTGGTTCCGCTGCTGGAGCGCGCCGGTCACACCGTTCACGCGCTGACCCTGACCGGTCTGCGTCCGGGTGACGACAACCCGACGCTCGCGACCGCCAACCTGGACACCCACGCCGACGACGTGTTGCGGCACCTCGACCGCCACGGCGTCAGCGACGCGACGCTGGTCGGCCACAGCTACGCCGGGATGGTGATCGCCGCCGCCGCGGACCGCGCCGACGGCCGGATCTCACGACTGGTGCATCTCGACGCCTACGTACCGCGCGACGGCGAGTCGTGCTGGTCGTCGACGAACGAGCACTTCCGGAAGGTGTTCGCCACCGGCGCCGCGGCCACCGGCCACAGCGTCCGCCCGCCGGAAGGCGGCGACCCCCGCCGCCGTCCGCACCCGCTCGCCTCGTTCCTGCAGACGATCCGGCTCACCGGCGCGTTCGCCCGGGTCCCCCGCCGGGAGTTCGTCTACTGCTCGGGATGGGAGGACCGGACCCCGTTCGCGGCACTCCGCACCCGGCTCCGAGCCGATCCCGAGTGGCGGGTCCACGACCTCCCGACCCGACACGACGCCATGCACGAGGCCCCGGAGGCAGTCGCGGCGATACTGCTCGGCAGATGAGTTCCAGGACGGGGGTGTTCGGAAAAGTGGGGGAGTCCAGGGGGAACCTTCGCTCGGCTGCCGGACACAACTAGGGCATGGAACTGAACGACCGGGAGGCGTAAGGCCGACCGGTCCGAGGCCGAGGACCTCACGGCTTCTGGCGTCATTCAGTCCGAAGAATCCCGTCCACGTGGAGGAGGTCGCACGATGAATGGCATGCAGGGCATTCCCGCGGCTCCCCCCGATCGTGATCTGCCGAACCGTCGGCGGATCCGAGAGGAACTGCTCATGAGGATCAATCCTGAGGACAAGCCCGCTTCGGCGCGCCGGAGTTGGGGACTGCCGCTCGGCATCGCCGCCGGCGTCGCCGTGGTGAGCGTCGGTGCTGTGACCGCCTTCGGCGGGCACGCGACCGCCAAGCCGGAGTTCGTCACCACCGCGCTCGGCGCTGGAATCCCGACCAGCAGCCCCACCGCGTCGGCCAGTCCCAGCGCGGCGCCGACCCACAGCGCGACGCCGGGCTCCAGCGCGGCACCGGGCACCGGCTCGGGCGGCGGTGGCCTGGTGACGTCGAGCCCGGTGACCCCCGTCCCCGTCACGTGGACGTTCACCAGCGGGAAGACGACCCCGATCGACGCCGGGACCGTCACCAAGATCCTGGCCTCCTGCCTGGGTTCCGCGGCCTCGCAGTACCACGCGGTGATCGCGGTCCGTACTCCGGTCGCCTCGTCGGACTGGGACGGCGCCGTCGTCGCCGTCAACTCCGCCGCCCAGTACGTGCAGTGCGAGACGAAGGGCGACCAGGGCACCAGCCAGGACTCCCCGCCGACCTTCATCAACAACCGCCTGTGGAACGCCGGTCACACCATCGAGTTCTTCGACTCCTTCGGTGAGGCGGTCGGCCAGGGGCAGTACCTGTCGCTGGGCGCCGGGCACTACACGTCCAAGGTCGCCAAGGTCACCATCAGCTACGGCTCCAACCCGACGGAGTACCCGGCGATCATGGCGGGTGGCGCGTTCTTCTACGCGTCGGACATGAGCTCCGGCACGTCCGTCTCCTCCGGTCCCGGCTCGTTCGTCCCGGGCCCGGACCCGTACATCCACGCCTACAACGCGGCCGGTCAGGAGATCTACAACCAGGTGAAGGACTCGTAAGTCGGTCCGCCCACCACTCTGCCGCTGCCCCGGCGACATGCCGGGGCAGCAGTGCGCGGAGCCGTGCCCGCCGTCGGCCGACTCCGTGAGCGGTGCTGCCGGATCCTACGGGAGGGGAAGGCGCTTCTTGGCCTCTTGGTAGAGGTCGTCGGGCAACGGCCCCTTCTCCGCGACGGCGATGTTGCCGACCAGGTGGGCCGGGTTGGAGGTGCCGACGATCGTGGTCGACAGGCCGGGGTGGCTGAGCGTGAAGCGCAGCACGAACTCCATGTTGCTCATGCCGGACTCGCTCAGGAGGTCGGCGATGCCGGAGGTCTCCCAGTTCTGCTGGGCGACGCCGGGGCTCTGGCTCAGCGGCCCGCTCCGCCAGTTCTTGTCCTCCGACGCGGCGCCGCGCGCGGCCCCGCCCCGGACCAGCGTGCCCGCGCCCGCGTCGGCGGCCCGGGTGATGAGCGCCTCGTGATCGCGCTGGACCGCCGAGTACGGGATCTGGAAGACGTCGAAGACGCCCATCGCGAGGTGGTCGGGCAGGTTCGGCAGGATGCCCGACATGCCGATGAAGCGGATCTTGCCTTCGGCCTGGAGCTCCTTGAGCGTCTCGACCGTGCGGTCCTCCCGGAGCGTCGCCTCGCTCGGCGACATGTGCACCTGGACCAGGTCGAGGCGGTCGGTGCGCAGCCGCCGCAGCGACCGCTCGACGTTGGCGCGGACGTTCCCGGGACTGAAGTCGTGCGGGTAGGGCGGCGGCGCGTCGGCCGATGCCTCAAGCGGGCAGCCGCACTTGGAGGAGAGGAAGAACTCGTCCCTGCGATGGCCGATGTGAGTGCCGATCAGTTCCTCGCTGCGGCCGTAGTCGGGCGAGGTGTCGATCAGGTTGATACCGCCGTCGAGGACCGCGTTCAGCAGTCGGCCCGCGTCGTCGTCCGCAATCTCGGGACCGCGCGGCACGCCCCTCAGCTCCATGGCGCCGTAGCTGAGGATGGTCACATCCTCGCCGGTGTTCCCGAGGGCTCGCTTCATGATCGTCATGTTTCCTCATCCTACGCCAGAGGGTGGGCTAGGCCCGGCTGCGGGCCAGGCGGGCGATGGTGAAGGCGCCTTCCGGGAGTTCGTCGCGCTGCCAGCCGAAGGCGCCGGTCGGGCTCATGCCGTCGCCCTCGTTGTTGTGCGCGAGCAGCACCGAGTAGAGGTTGACCGAGCCCCGCTGCCGCAACTGCTCCCGCAGGTCCGCCGGTTCGACATCGGCGAGGTGCCGGTGGGTCACCGTCAGCGCGCCGTAGTCGCGGCGCCACTCCGGTTCGAGCAGGTACGGCAGTTGGGTCTGCCGGTCGGCGGTGGCCCCGGCCTGGGTCTCCCGGTAGGTACGGATGATCGAGTGCCCGCCGTCCACCAGCCGGAACACGCTGAGGTTGCCGACCGGCCGCCGCCGGTACAGCAGCGAGTGCTGGACCAGGGTCGGCAGGATGTCCGGGACCAGCGAGCTCGCGCCGTCGCCGACGAAGGCCAGCACGTTGTCGTCCCGGGTCAGCGCCACCGCGGGGACCGCCTGCAGCGCGTCGCCCATCAGCGCCCGGCCGTACCAGCCGGAGAAGCCCGGGCCGGTCCGGGGAAGGTTCCGCAGCGCCGAGATCCCGCCCCGGCCGACGTCGAACAGGCCGGTGTAGGTGTAGTTCTGACGTGTGATCAAGTCATCGAGCAGGCCGCCGAGCCGGTGGAAGAAGTAGTTGGCGCTCATCGGCCGCAGCGGCAACTGGTGCAGCAGGTCCGAGGGGCTGTCGGCGGCCTCGGCCAGCGCGGCGCGGCGCAGCGACAGCACCTCCGGATCGGGCGCGACCCGGCTCGCCACCTCGCGCAGGAACTCCCGGGCGGGGCCGAGTACCAGGTGGTCGGTGAACGGCGCCGCGTGCGCCGGATCGGCGGTGACCTGCACCACGTGCAGCGAGCGCTCCAGGGCCTGCGTGGTGAACGGCGTGGCCGACTCCGGGATCCGGCTCTTCAGGAAGAGCAGCGACTGGTCGCGCTTGGACCGCAGCCTGCCCTCGCGGTGCAGGTACTCGTGCACCCGCGCCGAGGTGCCGTACATGCCCAGGGTGCCCAGGTACTCCTCCACCCGGCGCCCGTCCCGGTAGCGCGCGACCGAGCCGGGGCGGGTCAGCGAGTCGGCCAGCGCGATCCCGGCGGCCCGGGCCACCCGGTAGCTGAGCTCCCGCTCCTCGTCGTCCAACTGGCCGCACTGCCAAAGCAGTCGGATCGGGTCGTGGTCCAGCATCCGCAGCAGCGGGGTGAGTTGCGACTCGCTGACACGGGCGGACGCGACCCGCGGCGGCGGGATCACGGCCGGCTCGGTCTCCGGGGAGGCGATGACGGCCAGCACGGCGGCGGTGGCCAGCAGCACCACCGGTCCCTCGTCCGCCTCGTAGGAGGCGTAGGCGGCGGCCAGGTCCTGGGCCAGCCGGTTCGGGTCGTCCAGGTAGTGGCAGCGGATCCGCCGGGCCCGCAGCACCGCCCGGGAGTCCTCGGCGCGGTGCACCGTGCCCTGGAACGGGAACCAGGCGTCGGCGGGCGACTCGGCGCAGACGATGAAGCCCCTGGCCTTGCTCTCGCGGAGGTTGGCCAGGGTGCCCTTGAACTCGTCCACCATCCCGTTGGTCACCACCAGCAGGAACGGCGTCCGGTCCAACTGCCAGCGGGCCAGCGCGCCGCAGGCCAGCGCATGCTCGCTGGCGCCGCGCAGCACCGGGTTGCCCCCGGCCTCCGCCGACCGCTCCAACTCGCCGATCAGCCCGGAGACCAGTGAACCGGTGTAGTAGTGCAGCCCCCAGGCGGATCCGGCGCGCTCGGTCAGGAAGGCCGACAGCGCCCCCGCCAGCAGCCGCGGGGCCCCGGCGGCCGAACGCAGGGTGGCGGCGGTGTGCCGGATCTGCACGAAGTCGGTCAGCGCGCGGATCACGTCGGCGGCCAGCAGCCAGGGCTCGTCGGGCAGTTGCCGCACGGTACCGGCAGCGGCCAGACGGGTCGCCGCGCCGGGGCCCACCGGTCCGGGCCGCTGGTAGACGTGGACGGTGTACCCGGACAGGTCCGCGTCCAGCCCCTCGGGCAGCGCCGCGCCCAGCTCCGCAAGCGTGTCGGCCAGGGCCTCGGGTGCCACGGCGGCTTCCCGGCCCGGGCCGGTCGTGTCGACCAGCAGCAGCGCCAGGGTGTCCCGGCCGCTGTCCGGCCCCGGGTCGGCGGCCTTGCCCAGTACCGCGGCCACGTCGTCGAGTGCGTCGGCGCGCAGCTGCACCACCGCCTCCGGCAGCGCCCGGTCGAGGAACCGGCGCGCCCGGCGCACGGTCTCCTGGTAGGCCTCGGGCCCGTCCGCCCACGCCGTGTCGAAGCCGAAGCCGGCTCTGCGGAGCACCGAGGCCAGCGCGGTGGCCACGGTGTCGTGGAACTCCGGTTGTGGACCGACGCTCACCACCAGCAGCCGATCGGGTGTCGCGGACACGGGACTGTTGCTGGGCATGGCTGACCTCCGTTGGCAACGGGTCGCGCGCGGCGTGGCGTACTCCCGCCGAGCGGACCGGGGACGGACGGACGACGAGTGGCTCGGGCCGCCACCCGGTTACCGGGGTACGGCCTCGATCGCGCTCTCGGTGCCGGCGGAGTGCAGCGGGGCGGACCGTACCGACCGTACCTCGAAGCCCGCCGCGTCCAGCAGGCCCCGGTACTCCTCCTCGGAGCGGTCCCGGCCGACCAGCATGACCAGCATCAGCAGGTCGATCAGCTGCGCCTGCGCCGCCCGCGAGGGATCGGCCGAACTGCCCTCAAGCCGCTCGAACACCAGCAGCCGGCCGTGGTCGGGGATCGCCTCGCGGATCCGCCGCAGGATCGCCACGGCCTGCTCGTCGTCCCAGTTGTGCAGCACCCGGGCGAGTGTGTAGACGTCGCCGCCGGTCGGCAGCGGGTCGAAGAAGCTGCCCGGGAAGGTCTCGACCCGCTGGTCGAGACCGCTTCCGGCGAGCCGGATCCGGGCCTGGTCGACCGCCTCGGGCAGATCCACCAGCACCCCGCGCGCCCGCGGGTAGCGGGTGAGCACCCGGGTCAGCAGGCCGCCGTCACCGCCACCGACGTCGACCAGGGTGCCGAGGCCGCTCAGGTCGCAGCCCGCCAGCGCGGACGGCACGGCGGCGTTCCCCATCGCGGCCGAGAACACCGCGCTCAACTCCGGGTCGTCGCTGAGGTAGTCGTAGAAGCCCTTGCCGTACAGCTGCTCGAACGCGGGCTCCCCGGTGCGCATGGTGTGCATGATCGCGCCGAAGGACTGGTGGACCTCCTCGCCGAACAGGATCGCCGAGGGCCGACTGGAGCGGACCGCGTCGGCGCACAGCAGCCGGGTCACCGGGGTCAGCGCGAAGGTCCCGGGCGCCGTCTCGCGGAACAGTCCGGCTGCCGTCACCGCGGTCAGCACCCGGCGCACGGCGCGCCGGTCCGCGCCGGTCGCCTCGGCGATCTCGTCGGCCGGACGCGGCCCCGCGGCCAGCAGCTCCGGTACCCCGAGCTTGGCCAGCGCGAACAGCGCCTGGGCGATCCAGCCACCGGTCAGCACCCCGAACAGGGTGGCCCGGTCGGCGATGGACGGGCTGCGGTCGTCGTCCGGGAACGGCGTCTCGGCGGTCGGCGGGGCGTCCTCCTGGATGGTCATCGGGTGGGCTCCTTCGCGGCGGCGGTGACGGCGGCGTCAGGGCCGCCGGACTTCACCGAGGCCAGCCGCGCGCCGAGGGCGCGGACCGCCTCAGCGGCGGAGATCGCGTGCGCCCGGCGGTTCCCGTGGATGCCGTCGGCGCTGTACACGTCGGCCTCGCCGGCCGCCGGATGAGTCGACAGATCGACATGGACGGTGCCGAAGCGGTCGGCGACCCGGCGGGTGGCGTCGGCGAGTTCGCGCAGCCGCTGCTCCATCCCGGCGCGGAAGCGCTCGGGCATCCCCGGGGAGCGGGAGCCGTCGAAGATGCCCACGGTGATCACGTCGGCTCCCCGCGCCACCAGCGCGGAGACGATCATCTCGATCTCGGCCTCGATCGTCAGCGGGTCGAAGGCCGGGCGCAGCACGTCGTAGCCGCCGCAGGCGACCAGCGCGAGGTCGGGCGCGAACTCCAGCGCGCTGTCGAGCTGTCCCGCGCGCACGTCGGCCGCCAGGGTGTTGCTCCGGCCCAGGTTGAGGAAGGCCAACTCGGGCTGCGACTGGCTGAGTTCGGCGGCGATCCGCTCGGCCCAGGGCAGGTCGGGGTAGCCCGGAACCGGGTCCCCGAGCCCTTCGGCCACGCTGTCACCCAGGACGACGAAGCGCCGCCAGGGGTGGTTCGCCAGCAGTCCCGCCGCCTCGCCCGCATCCAGGCAGTAGCGGTCGGTGGCCTCTCCACGTGCTCGTTCGGTCGTCATGACGTCGATCGAAGTCCCTTCGGGGTTGCCGGACATGGAGCCGATCGTCTGAAATAATACAGCACGATCGTTCATATACTTTTATTGTCGGCGAAGCTTGCCTTCAGGAGAAGCGCGGTGGTCGCTCCGGCCAATCTTTGACATGTCCCTGATGCTATGGGGTCGACGCCACCGGACCACATGGATTCCACAAGAACCCCCGCTAACGTGCCGCCGACCTGCCCGGCCCCCGGTCGGCGGTGACCGGGAGAGGGTGGAGATGCAGCAGCAGCGGGTACTCGGCGGGCGGTACGTCCTCGCCGGACTTCTCGGGCGCGGGGGCATGGCCGAGGTGCACCTGGCCCGCGACCAGCGGCTGGACCGCCTGGTCGCGGTCAAGGTGATGCGGCCGGACATGGCGGTCGACCCCTCCTTCCGCGCCCGCTTCCAGCGGGAGGCGCACTCGGCGGCCTCACTCAACGACCCCTCGATCGTGGCCGTCTTCGACAGCGGCGAGGACACCGCCGCCGGCCTGCCGCTGCCGTACCTGGTCATGGAGTACGTCCACGGCGCCACCCTGCTCGACCTGCTGCGCGACGAGCGGGGGGTGGCCCCGCGCCGCGCCCTGGAACTCACCCGGGGCGTCCTGGACGGACTCGTCCACGCGCACGCGCACGGCATCGTCCACCGCGACATCAAGCCCGCGAACGTGATGCTGGCCGACGACGGCCAGGTCAAGGTCATGGACTTCGGCATCGCCCGGCTGCTGGAACAGGGCGGGGCGGACCTCACCCGGACCGCGATGGTGATCGGCACCGCCGAGTGCCTCTCCCCGGAACAGGCACGCGGTGAGCGGGTCGACGCCAGGGCGGACCTGTACTCGGTCGGTTGCCTGCTGTACGAACTGCTCACCGGACGCCCGCCGTTCCTCGGCGACACCCCGCTGGAGGTCGCCTGGCAGCACCTGCGGGAGCAGCCCGAGCCGCCGTCGGCCCGGGTCCCGGCCCTCGACCACGCCTGCGACGCACTCGTGCTGCGGGCCATGGCCAAGGACCGCGAGCAGCGGTTCGCCTGCGCGGCGGACATGCGGGCCGAGGTGGAGCAGCTGCTCCAGCGGGTGACGGCCGGTCCGCGACCGGTGCTCGCGGCGATGGCGCCGCTGGACGGCGCGCCCCGGCCCACGGAGCGGGACTCCGGGGCGGCGGCACGGCGCGGCAGCGGCGGGCGGCGCCGGGGCCGACGGGTGCCGCTCGGCACGGCGGTGGTCGCGGTGGCGGCGCTGGTGGTCGGGGTCGCCGCCTACGAGGCCGGGGGCTCGCCCACGCCCGCGTCGGTCGCGGGTTCCGCGACCGGGGCGCACCAGCTGCTGACCCCGGACCTGACCGGGGCGAGCCTGCCCGGCGCGCGAGCCGAACTGCGCGCCCACGGGCTGCACCTGGCGCGGGTCCTGGTCGGCGGTTGCCCCGAACCGGCCGCCGCCGCACACCGGGTGTGCCAGCAGGATCCCGTCCCCGACAGCCCGGTCGGCAGCGGGGCCGCGGTCACCCTCAGGCTCGCCGGGTAGGCCGCCGCGCGGACCGAATCGGAGGTTGCAGCGAAATCCTCGGCTTTCCCATCCATGCCATATCTGCTGTCCCTGATTATTGATCAAGAATATTCGCAGTGATGCTCATTGACGGTGTGAGGCATCGATGCGACATTCCCTACAGCGGACGGCGCACACGTGGTTTCCGATTCCGCTCCTCATCCGCACGTCGATCATGCAAAAGGAGATCTCCATGCCCAGGACCACCCGCGCGTCAGCTCTGGCAGTGGTCACGACCGCAGCGGCGCTCGGGGCGTCCATCGCGGCCGCGCCCGCTGCCCAGGCCGCCGTCCGGCCGACGGCGATCGCCAGGTCCGCCCACGTCCGGCCGCTGACCGTGTGGGTCAACTGCTCGACGGTCACCGAAGGCGAGCAGGGCGGCCAGTACTACCTCCAGGTCTCCTGCTCCGACGTC
The DNA here is from genome assembly GCF_014084105.1 of Streptacidiphilus sp. P02-A3a. Taxonomy (GTDB): domain Bacteria; phylum Actinomycetota; class Actinomycetes; order Streptomycetales; family Streptomycetaceae; genus Streptacidiphilus. Next base: position 3,620,658 of record NZ_CP048289.1, read on the forward strand.
AACGCGACGTCGTGGGAGTTCGGCATGGAATGCTCGAACAGTTTCTGGTACTACTCCGGTTTCTCCACCACCTTCGAGAACGTCCAGCTCTACTGCCCGGCCGGGACGTCGCCTGTCAATGACATTCTCTACTACACCACCTGATTCCTCGCGCCCCACGACGAACTCTTTCCCCCGGACGACTGCGTCCTCCTTTTCGGGAGCCATTTCGCTGCCGTCCGTGGGTCGTATTCAGCTCGGGGGATCAGGCCCAGGGCGAGCAGGCTCTCGGCGGTGGCGGCCACGGTGTCCTCGCTGGAGCGGGGTGCCCAGCCCAGGAGGGTGCGGGCCTTGTCGTTGGAGACGTGGCGGATGACGCCGAGGTTGGGCAGCAGGCCCTTGAGGGCGGGATCGGTCTCGGCTGCCTGGCGCACGGTCTCGTCGGACAGTTCGGCGGTGGGTACCGTGCCGGCGGCCTCGCCGAGCCGGTCGCGGAGGGTCAGGGCGATCTGGTGCAGGGAGACGACGTCACCGGCGGTGGCGATGAACCGCTGCCCGGCCGCCTCGGGGTGGGTCATGGCGCGCAGGTGCAGCTCGGCGGCGTCGCGGACGTCGACGACGCCGAAGTACAGGCGCGGAGTGCCGGGCATCGTCCCGGAGAACAACTGGGCGACCATGTTGATGGAGGCGGCATAGTCGGTGCCGACGACCGGGCCGAAGATCCCGACCGGGTTGATCACGGCCAGTTCCAGGCCCCCGCCCTCGCGTTCCACGAAATCCCACGCCGCACGCTCGGCCAGGGTCTTGGACTTGACGTAGGGGGCGATGTCGCTGTCCGGATCGGTCCAGTCGTCCTCGGTGAAGGTCCGCTCGGTCGCGGGCCGACCGTAGCCGACGGCGGCGAAGGACGAGGTGACGACCACCCGCCGCACCCCGGCGTCCCGCGCCGCCCGCAGCACCCGCAGGGTGCCCTCGCGGGCAGGGACGATCAGGTCGTCCTCGTGCTCAGGCACCCCGAGCGGGAAGGGCGAGGCGGTGTGCAGGACGTACCGGGTACCGGCCACGGCCTGCGGCCAGCCCGCGTCGCTGGTGAGGTCGGCCTCGACGAAGGCCAGCGCGTCGCCCGCGTCGACGCCCATGGCCGCCAGGTCCGCCCGGACCCGGGGCTCCCGTGACAGGGAGCGCACGGTGGTGCGGACCCGGAAGCCCTCGGCGAGGGCCCGGGCGATCACCCGGGCGCCCAGGAACCCGGACCCGCCGGTGACCAGGACAGTGTCGGCAACAGGACTGCTCATCATGCGATCGTGCCTCTCCAGGGTGACTGACGGTCGGCCGGAGCCCGGGGTACGGGCCGCGCCGGTATGCGGTCCCAGCGGTCGGTGGCCAGCGGTCGGTGGTCAGTGGTCAGTGTCGGGATCGTAGCGCCTGCTCGGCGCCCCGGCGGGGACCGTCCAGTTGCCCGGTGTGAAACTTCAGGTCGAGGTGGTCGACCGGGCCCACCCCGACGTCTGGGCCCTGGGGCCCGAGAACCGACCCCTGCCGATGGGCGACGGCCCACCCCGGGCCGTGAGCCCGCCGTTCGACCACCGGCGGTTCGAGGCCGGTGGTCGAACGGCAGGGCAGTGTCCCCCGCCCGCGCGCGGTGCGACGCCGACGTGAGTGCTCGTCAGGTCGCCCTCAGCACCTCAGCACCCCACAGCGACGAGCGTCGCGGTGATGTCCCGCTTCAGCGCGGGGAACTCGGCTTCGGCCGAGATCCGCAGCGCCTCGTGGAGCCAGCTGCGGGCAGTGCCGCGGTCCGACGGATCCGTGGCCAGAGCGACGCGGGCCATGCCGTACGCGGCGCGTGCCTGGACGACCGCCTCCGAGTCGTCCTCCGCGGCGAGCACTCGTTGGTAGAGCTCGGCCGCACCTGCCGGGTCGCCGAGGGCGAGCAGCGCGTCGCCCCGGTACTGGGGCAGGAGCAGGAGCCACCGGTGATACCGGTGGTCGTCCACCCGGGCAGCGGTCCGGTCGAGGAAGTTCAGGGCGCCGGTCGGGTCGCCGGCCCGGAGGGCGTTGACTCCGAGCTCGAACAGCGCCTCGGTCTCCTCGCCCCAGTCGCCGATCTCACGAGCGAGCGCCTGCGCCCGGCGGAACTCCCGGGCGGCTTCCTCGTAGTCGCCGCGCTCGGTGGCCAGCACGCCGAGGACGTTGATCGCCGGGGCCAGGCGTCGGTTCGCGCCCGTCTCCTCGGCGAGCGCCACGGCCTTGGCCACCGTGGCCGCGGCCTGGTCGTGCTCGCCCAGAAGGCTCCAGTTGAGGCCGATGGGGGTCAGCACGAACGTCTGGTGGTCCTCGTCCCCGGACTCCCGGTACAGCGCGAGGGCCTGGGTCAACCAGTCCAGGGCCTGGCGGTAGCGGCCCATCGCGCAGGCTCCGATGCCCATGTTGTGCAGGCAGGTCGCCTCACCGTGGCGGTTGCCGGTCTCCCGCATGAGGGCGAGGGCCTCGTGAAAGAACCCGGCGCCTTCTCGGTACTGGCCCATGTCGGACAGGACACAGGCCAGATTGCCGAGGGTGGCCGCGGTCTTCACCGGGTCTCCGGCGACCTTGCGCAGCCGCAGAGCCTCACGGGTGCAGGGAAGTGCCCGATCGAAGCGTCCGGCCACGAGGTCGAAGCTTCCCTGGGCGTGCCAGAGCTCGGCCTGCGCGGCGGTGTCGCCGTCCGCCTCGGCTGCGGCGAGGCCGTGGTGAAGGCTCTCCGCCCAGTCGGAATTGAGACCGGATGCGAAGTAGTAGGACCACAGCGCCTGGCTGAAGCGCCAGGCGTGCCCCGTCCACCCCTCGGTGGCGGCGTAGCGGATCGTCGCCAGCAGGTTCGCGCGCTCGGCGGAGAGCCAGGCGCGGGCCTCATCGCCGTCGACCGGCTCGGCCACCGGCAGCGCCGCCGGACGCGGCAGGTCGCCGTTGCGGTACCGGTTCCGGTTGACGAGGTCCGTGGCGGCGTAGACGGAGTGCAGGTACCAGTCCAGGGACCGGGTCAACGCCGCGTGCCGCTGCGAGGACGGATCAACGGCTCGACACGTCTCGGCGGCGAAGGCCCGCACCAGGTCGTGCAGCTCGTACCTGCCGAGTACCTGCTGGTGCACCAGGTGTTCGTCCTGGAGCAGCTCCAGCAACTGGTCGACCTCGTCCAGGTCCATGCCGACCAGCGCCGCGACCGAGTCAGCGGTGACGTCCAGTCCGGGGTCGACGCCCAGCAGCCGGAAGACGCGTTGCGCGGTCCGCGGTAACCCCTGGTACGACAGATCGAGTACCGCCGTCACGCCGGGCTCCGCGCCTGCTCCTTTGGCCAGCCGATCAGCGAGCTTCTCCAGGCTCCAGGCCGGGCGGGAGCGCAGCCGGGCGGCGGCCAGCGCCACAGCCAGGGGAAGGCCGCCGGTCAGCTCGACGATCCGGCGCGCGGCCCGCGGCTCGGCGCCGACCCGGTCCGCGCCGGCGACCCGAGCGAGCAGTTGCAGCGACTCCTGCTCGTCGAACACCCCAAGCATCAGCACGGTCGCGTCGGGCAGTTCGGTCAGGCTACGCCGGCTGGTGACCAGCACCAGGCAGGTCGGGCTGCTGGGAATCAGATGCCGTAGCTGGAGGGCCTCTGCGGCATTGTCCAGAACCACCAGGGCGGCGCGACCGTGCATCCGGTCCCGGAACATCGCCGCCCGCTCCTCCAGCGTCTGCGGGACCCGCTGGGCTCCCACGCCCAACTGCCGCAGAAACGCATCCAGCACGGCCGCCGGGTCGGCGGGCGGCCTGTCCGGGTCGTACCCGCGCAGGTTCGCGTACAGCTGGAGATCGGTGTACTGGCCGGCGCGGACCAGCTTGTGCGCGGCGTGCAGGGCCAACTGGGTCTTGCCGACCCCGGCCATGCCCTCGATCACCGCTACCACGACCGTGGGCTCCGCGGCCGACGGTATGGTGGCAGCCGTCATCAGCCGGTCCACCTCGTCCCGCCGACCGGTGAACGTCGCCAGGTCCGGCGGCAGTTGCCGGAACACGCCTTCCGGGCCGATGGCCTTCGCGTCCCGCTGAATGCGCAGGTACGCCGCGCGCCAGGGATCGACGGCCCGCTCGTCCAGTCCCAGTGCGCGAACGATCGCGATCATCAGGTCCAGGTCCAGGCGACGCCGCCCGACCTTGAACACGTCCACGACCGTGGACACCGAGACGACGCGTGCCGGTCGCATCAGTGGTCCGACCTGCTTGGCCAGCGACCGGTACGAGGGCATCCCCGCCCACACGCGCAGCTCACCCAGTAAGCCGACGAACTCGGCCAGATCCTCGGCCCTGCCTGGATCCGGCATTCCGCCCTGCTGATCACCCACAACGCCCCCATGTATCTGTGCTCCTGACAATCAGAGTCTATGAGCCAGCTGTACGGATCCCCCAGTGGGGCGCGTGCGTGCGGGGCCGCGTCAGGGGTGTACGGACTCGTACGGGAAACGCGACTTCAGCCAGGTGCCCGGGGGAGCCTGGTCGGGCGGGTTCACCCGAGCCCGACAGCACGGCACCCTGCGGGTGCCCCAGCACCTCGCTGACGTGAACCACCACGCCGGGCAGCCGACGGCACTACGAGGAGGGAGTTCGATGATCACGCGCCGCGGCTATGCCGCAGCCGCCGCAGTGGCATTGACGCTGACACCGGTGGTGACCGGCTGCACGGGTTCCGCCGCCGTCCATCCGGCGGGGGCCGGAACTCCGAGGTCGGCGGTGACCCCGATGCCGGTCATCGCCACCGCGACCCCGTCCCGGCCGTCGGACATCGTCCTGCCCATCACGCCCTATCTCTTCACCGACGCCCAGTCGTCGCAACTGGTCGCCGCGCATGTCAAGCTGGCCTCCGCATGCATGAGGCGTTACGGCTTCGGCTACAGCGTCCCGGCTGCCCCGGTTGCTCCTGAGCAGCTGCCGGTGAACGAATCGCGCTACGGCGTGATGACACCGGACCAGGCACGTTACGGCTACCACTTCATGGCCGTGGAGATGAAGCGCCTGCGGGCGGGCGCCGCGCCGATCCAGGATCCACCCAAGGTGACGCCCGCGATGGCCGCTGTCCTCTGGGGCAGCTCCAGCGGGCCGGTCGACGGCCGGAGCGTGCCCAGCGGTGGTTGCAACGGAGAGGCCACCACTGAGCTCGGCGGAAGGAACGGGCGGTACGGCGATCCGGACATCGCCGAGAGCATCCAGGCAGACAGCTACGACAGGTCGCAGTCGGATCCCCGGGTGCTGAAGGCCTTCGCCGCCTGGTCGGCCTGCATGCGGGCCGACGGCTACGACTACCCGAGCCCGAACGCGGCCACCAACGACCCCCGATGGTCGGCATCCGCCGAACCGTCGGCGGCGGAGATCGCCACCGCGCGGGCGGACGTCGCCTGCAAACGGCGAACCAACCTGGTCGGCGTCTGGGCCTCCGTCGAGTCCGCCTACCAGGACGCGGCGATCGAACTGAACGCCGACTCGCTGCGACAGGCGCGAGCCACCATGCAGCGGGAACTGCGGACCGCGGCGACCCTCCTCGGATCGTCGCAGTAACCCCACCCGTACGGACCAACTACCAGGAGAGTGGCCAGATTAGGCTCACATTCATCAGCACCGCGGCCGTTGTCGCCACCGCGGTTGCCGTCCTCCTCACCGCCGCGCCCGCTGAGGCGGTTCCGATCTGGCCGTGCTTCAACGCGGCCGGCACCAGCTATGACTCGATCACCTGCCTTTGGTACAACTCGGGCCAGCAGGGGTCGAGTACCGCGTTCCTGTTCAACGGCGGAGTCGACGCAACAGAGGGAACGGGTACCAGCAACGTCCCCAACCTGCAGGACTACCCATTCCTGGGCTCCGGAGCGGGACAGGGCCAGAGCGTCAAGAACCACGCCGCGACCGCCTCCAACACCTACACGACAGCGGTGGTGAAGACGGACATCTGGTACGACTCGAATTACAGCGGCAGCGTCTACCAATTGCTGCCCGGGGACGCCCCGTACCGACTCGGAAACGGCCTCTACAACGAGGACGCATCACTTTCGTGGCAGTACTGATGAAAAGGCGGAGACGAATGCTGTTCAGGAATACCGCGGTGGTCGCGTTGATGGCCGCCACGCTCACCTCCGGGGTGGCGCTCGCCGGGCCCGCCTCGGCGACGGGAACGGGAGCCGGTCCCTGCCCCTACGTCTGCTTCTACTACAACTCGGGCGGTCAGGGCGCCACCATGCTGTGGAGCCCGTCGTCCGGCTGGCAGGGCATTTCCGACCTGCAGTCCTCGGACTTCTCGAACTGCAATGTCGACAACAATGCCGTCGCGTGTGCCGGACTCGGACAGACGGTCAAGAACAACACCGCGACGGTGTACAACGGCGACTTCGGCGGCCACACCGTCGCCGTTTGGTACAACTCCGGCTACAGCGGCGCCCATTACACGATCCTCAACGGGGACACGCCGTACCAGCTCGGCAACGGCCTCTACAACCAGGACGCCTCCGTTTCCGCCTGGTAGGACCCCCGCGGCCGACCCCCAGGCACTCCCAGGCACTCCCAGAGGGCCCTACCCCTGTGCTGCCTGGTCACCTCAAGCTCCGTCATTCCACTCAGGGAGAAGAACCATGGGTACAAGCTTCAAGCGGGCCGCCGCGTCCAGCGCGGTGCTCCTCGCGGCGGCGGCGGCCGTCGTCGGCTTCGTGGGCGGCACCGCCCAGGCCGACAGCTTCATCGACGTGAACTCCACCATCGTCGTCCACTCCGCGCCCAACGCGAACGCCGGCCAGGTCGCGCCCGACCTGCACGCGGGGGACGGGGTCCAGGTGAACTGCTGGACCGCGGGCGGCAACGTGGGCAACGCCGGCGACGTCTGGTACCACGCGGTGACGGAGGTCTACCCGAGCGGTGAGAGCTACACCGAGGGGTGGGTCTTCGGGCCCTACCTCGACGGGGCTGCCGCGTTCCACAGCGGTGCCATTCCCAAGTGCCCCTGATTCCCTGGCTTCAGGGACTCAACCCCAGTGGGTCCGGCGAGTGGTTCCACCGCTCGCCGGACCCGTTCTCTTCGGTAGCCGGGCGAGCGATCGAACCAGTGGAAAGGTGGGACTTCATGCACGGAAGAAATTCGGGAAGAACCAGGCGTTCGCGCCGACTGGCGGCTTTGTGGATCGCCGTGGCGGCGGCGCTCGGCATGCTGGGGCAGTCCGTTGTGACCGGAGCCGCCTCGGCCGCCGTTCCCGCCCCCGGCGCGCCGACCGGTTCACTGACCGGCTCGCCGACCGCCTCGCCGACCGGCCCGGGGAGCGGTGCCTCGGTGCTGACGGCACCGGACAGTGAACTCGGGCCCGGTTGGCAGACCTCCACCGACCGGTCGGTGACGACCAGCGGCGACGACAACGGATTGCAGGTACTGGCCGCTGACGCCAGGTCGGGCTACCAGTGGCGGACGGCGGCCACGTTGTCCGAACCGGGATTCGACACCACGCAGTGGATCGGGCAGTCCTGTGTCACCTCATCCGGTCGCCGTGCGGTCGTGGTCTACGCGCCCAGGGAGTTCACGAACGATCAACAGGCCTTCGACCAGGGCTCGTTCGTGGCAGTGGTCGACCTGGTCACCGGCGCGGTGCGCAAGTTGCCCTTCACGGTCGGCCTGGCCTACTACAACCCCGGCTGCGGCAGCGATGAACAGGTCGCCCTGACCTCGCTGAGTACGGTTGGCGGCAAGACCGTCAGCACCGTGCGCCTCGTCGACGCCGCCACCGGCAGGGTCATCCGGCGGACCACCTCACCCGGCGAGCTCTCCTCGCCGATCCCCTACCAGGGCTCAGTGGCAGCCGCCTTGGGCGACCTGCTGGTGTCCGTCGACTCCAGAGGCGCTGAACACACCCTGGCTGTCGCCGCCGGAACGCCCTTCCGGCTGCACCCCGACAGCGGTGGAGGCCTGGCGTACCAGGTTCCGGTCGGCAAACAGGTCCAGGTCCGCCGCTTCGCCGACCGCGACTCGACGCTTCTCGGCACCACCGGCCTGGGCGACGTCCAGGTCGCCGCGACCGGCAGCCAGGTCTTTCTGATCGGGCCCGGCGCGAGCCGGTTCCCGTTGTCGGCGAAGACCCCGGGGAACTGGAAGAAGCTCGATGTCCCGGTCGATGCGGAACCCTCCACCACCGGTGCCCTGGTGGTGACCAGCTCCACCAACCAGACCAGCGTCTCCAACGCCGAGAGCGTCGCCGCCGGTGCGGCCTCCGCCGCGACATCCAAGGCCACGGCGATTCCGGACGCGATACACATCGGAGCCTCGGTCACCGCCACCGGGAAGTCCGTCTCCTTCGTCGTCGATCCCGCGGCCCTCAACCCACGCGCGGGCGCTGTCTCCTCGACGGCCGTCAGCGGGACCGGTGGCGGCGGGACCGGTGGCGGCACGACCTCCGGGGCGTCCGGCCGTACCGGGGCGGCGGCCCGACCGGACGGCCCACACCCGCTGACCACCGCGGTGGACCCGGGGACGGTTCCCTGGGATCCGGATCGCGGCTGCTCGGTACCGCGCAACAATCCCGCGATCCAGACCTACCAGGCGACCGCCCAGCAGGTCGAATGGGCCGCTGACCTGGCTGTGCAGGGCCAGTTGACGTCGACCCGCCCGGCGAACTGGGAGGGCTCCGGCCTGCCGGTGTCCTGGTCTCCGCAGGGGATGTTCCCGCTGCGGCAGCTCACGGGCGGCGGTACCGTCCCGGCCCAGGTCCTCCTCGGCATCCTCGCCCAGGAGTCCAACACCATGCAGGCCAGTCCGCACGCCGTCGACTCCATCACCGGCAACGTCAACCAAGGCGGCTTCTACGGCAACGGCCAGGACTGGTCAACGGTGGACTGCGGTTACGGAGTGGGTCAGGTCACCACCGGCATGGCCATGAGCACCCCTGCCGGGACCCCGGTGGCCGACGGCAACACGGCCTACACCACGGCCGAGCAGCAGCAGGCCATCGCCACCGACTACGCCTCCAACATCGCCGCGACGCTCAACCTGCTCATCGACAAATGGAACGAGCTCAAAGCCGCGGGAATCGTCGCGGGCAACGGAGATCCACGGTACGTCGAGAACTGGTGGTTCGCGGTGTGGGCCTACAACTCCGGCGTGGAGCCGGGGACCGCGGCATTCGGCAACACCACCGGTTGCCTGCCCGGCCCGACCTGCACCGACAACGGAGGGTCCGGCGGCAACTGGGGCCTGGGCTGGGCGAACAATCCCGCCAACCCCAGCTACCCGGCCGACCGCGGCGTCTTCACCGACAGCGCCACGGACACCAAGACCCCCAACCACTGGACCTACCCCGAACTCGTCATGGGCTGGGCCTTCTCACCAGTGGTCCGCTTCAACTACGTCACCGGCGGCTGGGCGGAGGCCTACGCGGCAGCGAGTGGCGGCGCACAGCAGCCGACCTACCCGCCACTGATGAGTTTCTGCTCAAGTGTGGACAACTGCACTCCCGACGCCGCCGCTGACTCCAACGGCACCGCGAATTCCGCCGGGCTCTGCGGCCTCGCGAACAACCACTGCTGGTGGCACTACTCCGCCTCCTGGGTGACCTGCGGCTCGACGGAGTGCGGGACCGCGAATGCCACGTACACCTCCAGCAGCGCCAAACCCGTCGGGACTGACATCTACCCCGCCGACTGCCGCACCCTGGGTACCGGGAGCGGATCCTCCGCCTCGGACTCGACCGGAGCGGCTCCACCTGCGGGGTCCATCGTTGTTGACGACACCGGCACCCCGAGCGTCGCCAGCTGCAACCAGACGTGGACCGACCAGGGCTCCTTCGGTCTCACCTTCGCCGACGCCCCGCCCGCCTGCGGTCCCACACCCTGCTCGGATCCGATCGACTACCCTGCGAAGATCGACTTCCACCAGCTCGGCGTCGGCTTCGGCGGCCACATCTGGTTCACTCACACTCAGCCCACCAGCGACAGCGCCGACTCCGTCACCGGTACCTGGACGCCCCCGGCGATCAACGGCTGGACCCGCGTGTTCGTCCACGTCCCGGACAACGGGATGACCACCCAGCAAGCCGGCTACCTGGTCACCCCCGGTGCGGGCCAGAAGCCGGAGACCCGGTACGTCAACGCCGACCTCAGCACCAACGACTGGGTCAGCCTCGGAGTCTTCGACTTCGACTCCGCACAGCCCGAGAGCGTGTCACTCAGCAACCTGACCGCGGACGGTGACGGCACGGCGGACATCGCGTGGGACTCGGTCGCCTTCCAGGTGCTGCCCTCCAAGCCCACCGCGTTCGTGGTCCAGATGGGCGACTCCTACTCCTCCGGCGAGGGCACCGAGCCGTACCAGCCCGGCACCGACGTGGGCCCCCACGCCTCGGAGAGTTCCCAGAGCTCCCTCGGTGAGTCCTGGAACGCCTGCCGACGGAGCCAGAACTCCTGGATCCGTGACACCGTCCTCCCCAGCGTGCCCAGCGCCAATCTCGGGACGCTCGCGGACGACAACGCTGCCGCCCTCGACCTCCACTCGGTGGCATGCTCGGGCGCGTACACCTTCGACATGGACCCGAAGGAGGGAACGCCGAACAACTGGGGAGAGCTGGGCAACTACCACGAGGTGCAGCAGCTGTCATCGGGCTACCTCGACGACAACACCACCCTCGTCGCCCTGACGATCGGCGGCAACGACATCGGGTTCAGCGACGACGTCGAAGGCTGTGCCGAGCTCGACTCCTGCCCCTCGACCACGGGTGTGGAGAACTCGATCAAAAAGTACATGGCGCCGGTGACGGATCCGACGAGTCCGACCTATGTGGCCCTCATCCTCACCGACATCCACATCGCCGCCCCGCATGCGAAGATCGTCCTGCTCGGCTATCCGGACATCTTCGACGGCTCCACCGTCAACAGCTGCACGACCTCGGTCATGTCTCCCGATGCCATGACCCAGTTGAACTCCTGGGGGGACTATCTCGCCACCGCCGAAGCCGCCATGGTGGCCAGCCTCCCCGCAGCCGACAACGTGACCTTCGTCAACCCGAGTACGGAATTCAACGGCTATGAGGACTGCGGCCACATAGCCAATGGCATCAACGACTTCGTCTCCGCTCCGACCGGCCCGGGCGACTTCTCCTGCCCGGTGACGGTGGACCCGCGCAGCTGGGTCTGCGCCAGCATGGAGAGCTTCCACCCCGACAACAGCGGTACCCCCCGGTACGCCATGGCCCTTGAGGCGGCCCTGCAGTAGCCGGTTCCGCTGTGCCGCGGCGGCCTGCTTCCGGCAGGCCGCCGCTCCGGTCGGGCGGCAGGGATCGAGATACTCGCGCTCCGACACGGCATGGCCGCCCTGGAGTCTGCCCTCTTCCGTACCCGGCGAGGTCAGACCGGCACCGACCGCGAAGCCGACGTCGTCCGGCGCTCGCGCCGGTACGCCCCGGGCGGTGCGCCGAAGTGCCGCTTGAAGGCCTTCGCGAACGCGAATTCCGAGGTGTAGCCGGTGTTCTCGGCCACGGCGCTCAGCGAGTCGGCCGTCTCGCGCAGCATCCGCGCCGCGATGGCCATCCGCCACGTCGTCAGGTAGCTGAGCGGCGGCTCGCCCACCACCGTGGTGAACCGCCGGGCGAACGCGGCGCGCGACAGCCCGGCCCGGCTCCCCAGCGACTCGACGGTCCACGGATGCGCCGGGTCGTCGTGGATCGCCTTCAGCGCCGGCGCGATCAGCGGGTCGTTCAGTGCCGAGGCCCAGCCCTGCGTCCGCTCCCTGGCCGACTCGGCGTACCAGGACCGCAGAACATAGAGAAGCAGCAGATCGACGAGTGTCGTGACCACTGAGTCCGAACCCGGCTGGGGCTGGTGGATCTCGGCGCAGAGCTGGTCGACCGCCGAGCGCAGGGCCGGATGGCGACCGGGGCTGGCCGGGAGGTGGATGACCTCCGGGAGATCGCCGAGCAGCGGATGCGGCCGGTCGATGTCGAGGTGGTAGGCCCCGCACACCAGCACGCTGCGCGTGCCGTCGCCCTCGACGGTGAAACGCCCGATCGGCGAGGAGGTGTCGACACGGTCGGGCTCGAAGGCGACCAGCTCGCTGGTGACCGCGTCACAGATGGCGTGGTCGGTGCCGCGCCGGAGGAACACGACGTCGCCGGGACCCAGGGCTATCGGGTCGCCGCCGACCGGCAGGAGAAAGCAGTGCCCTTCGACGACGACGTGGAATCCGGCTCCCGCGATGGGCTGGAAGCGCACACCCCACGGTGCCCGCGCGTCGGTACGGACAACCGACGGACGCCCGGTGCGCAGCGCCGCGAGCGTGTCGCTGAGAATGTCCATACGCTCACCATAGCGCGCTTCGATCGAGACGATCGGACAGCGAATCGAGACTTCCGGCTATTCACTGTCCCGCTGGTGACGCGTAGCGTCCTCGCCATGGACAACACAGCGGAAACCCAGCGCGTCGTCGTCATAGGTGGTACCTCCGGCGTCGGATTCGCCGTCGCCCGGGCCGCGGCGATTCAGGGCCTGAACGTGGCCGTCGCCTCCAGCAGCCAGGACCGGGTCGACCTGGCGGTGAGGAAGATCGGCGGCTCGGCCGAGGGCATCCGGCTGGACGTCGCCGACGACGCCGCGCTCGCCGCCTTCTTCGACCGGATCGGCGAGTTCGACCACCTCGTCTACACGGCAGGGGAGCCCCTGCTGCTGAAGCCACTCGCCGACCTGACCGCCGAGGAGTCCCGAGCGTTCTTCGAGCGCCGCTTCTGGGGCGCCCTGCTCGCCGCGAAGTACGCGACCCCGAAGCTCCGTCCCGGCGGCTCGATCACCTTCACCTCCGGCGCCTTCGCCACCCGGCCCGCCCCCGGAGCCTCGCTCGGCGCGAGCATCACTGCGGCCGTCGAGGGGCTGACGCGAGCCCTGGCCCTGGAACTCGCCCCCCTGCGGGTCAACGCGGTCCGCCTCGGCGCGATCCGCACCGAGCTCTGGGACAGCACCGTGCCTGAGCCGGAGGCCTTCCTCGAAGCGCAGGGCAGCGCCCTTCCGGTGCGGCGCGTCGGCAGCCCCGAGGAGGCAGCGGCGGCCTACCTCTACCTCCTGAGCAACGGCTACGCGACCGGCACGGTGCTCACCCTCGACGGGGGAGCCGCACTGGCCTGACCCCGGGTCGCCGGGCGCCACCCGCGAAGCCTGGGCCGCTGGTCACTGTATTGCGAGGCCGAGGCCGAGGCCGACCGCGCCGACGAACAGGCCGGCAAGGGTGAACAGCAGGCAGGCGGCCACGCCGATCACGGTGCCGAACAGCGAGCCCGGCCCACCGCTGCCGACCACGATGGCCCGCTCCGGGCGGTTCGGCAGGTAACGGACCTGGACCAGGTCGCCGATCACCACCGTGCGCGGCGCGCCCACGGTCAGCCTGATCGCCCGGCCGTCGACAGCGGTGAACCCCAGGACGACCCTGCGGTGACGACCGCCGTCGGCATCCCGGGCAACGAAGGTGTCCAGACAGCGGGCCTCGGCGGAAAGGCCACGGGTGAGCGCTTGCTGTCGGAGCACCATGCCACGCACCAGCGCGACACCCAGCCCGATCCCGATCAGCGCGAACACAAACCCGACCAGTCCGAACAGGCTGCCAGCCACCCCGACGCCGTCCATCATGATCTACCCCCGTAGCCCAACCGAACCGCCAACGCGGAGAACTCTCCACAGAGATGGACACCCAGGCGTCGGGTTCGGTTCTCCCCGGACACCTGCACCGACGCGGCTTGTCCGCCTACTGGACGTCCACACCGGCCCCAAGGGGGCGGTCAGTAGATCAGGTCGGGGCTGAGCTGGTAGTCGTAGCCCGAGCCGCCCTGCCAGTAGAAGCGTACTTCGGCCTTGTAGTCGTGACCCGAACTCGGGTTGGTGAGGACCCAGGTGAAGGTGTACGGGCCGTTGTGGCAGGGGAACGTGGTGTCGAGCGCCTTGCCGCCGGAGGTGTAGTCCCAGAGGATGACCTCCTCGTTGCAGCTGCCGTTGCCGAAGTTGCTCGACGCCGACGCCGTGACCTGGCCGTTCCCGGCACTCACGCAGGCCTGCTCGGTGGCGGTGCCGCCACAGCCGCCACCGCTCGACGCGGACGCGGTACCCGCGCCGGTGAGCGCGATGCCGACCGTGAGCGCGCTGCCGACCACTGCCACAGCGGCTTTCCTGACTCCGTTGACAACCATGATGGTGCTCCCTTTCGCGGTGGCCCGGTCCGGTGTCTCCGGGGGCCTGTCCCCCCAAGCTGTCCGTCACTCTCACCCACTGTTCCGGATCAACCCAGGGTGAGGATCCCCAGCTGTGACGATATCGATAGTATACGAACAAATAATCACTCCAATGGATACCCAGCCGCCCGGCCGACGCCCTGAGCGAGCGGCAACAGCCAGCGGGATTGTCAGTGGTGGGTGGCAGGCTCTGCCGTATGACCCCATCGATTGACGAATCCTGGATCCGTATCGAGGCGTGGCTCGCCGAGCACGCCCCGGTGACCTTCGCCGGGCTGGAGCCACCGGCGGCTCCGGCCGCGATCGCCGCCGCCGAGGCGGCCGTCGGCCTGCCCTTCCCCGACGCGCTGCGGCAGTCGCTGCTGCGGCACAACGGGACGGGCTACCAGGTGCTGCTGCCGGACCTGTGGCAGCTGATGGACGTCCAGGACATCCCCCGGGTCTGGGCGATGCGGACGAAGATCCACGAAGCCCACTCCGAGGCGACCGACGGGGATCCGGAGGGCGAATACGGGCCCTGGTGGCACCGCCAGTACATACCCTTCGCTGCCGACGGCCTCGGCGGGGAACTGGTGCTGGACCAGCGGCCGAGCGCGCTGCGGGGCCGGGTTGGCTGTGCCTACAAGGACTCGGACTGCGTCTTCAGTCGCGAGCTCCTGTGGGGTTCGCTGCCCACCTTGCTCGCGGCGACCGCGACTGCCCTGGAAACGGGCGATCCGATCGACTCCTACCGACGGACCGTCACCGGCGAGGGTGAGCTGGACTGGGAGGTGCTGCCCTAGGGTGCTGGACCAGGTCACCAGTTGGCGGTGATGCGGTCCGGGCACTGGCCCGTACCCGAACAGGCTAGACAGGGCACGAACCTCCCCGACGTCACCCGCCGACTCCTCGACGACCCGCGGAGCCTGGATTCTCACCGACCTGACTCCTGGGGCGCTTGACCCTCACACTGTGGCAGACCCTGTACTGGAGGAGTCATGTTCACCATTGGAGAATTCGCCGCCTACGGCCAGGTCTCGGTCCGCATGCTGCGTCACTACGACGCACTCGGCCTGCTGCCGCCCGCCCGGGTGGACCCGTCGAGTGGCTACCGCTACTACGACGCGGCCCAGCTGTCCCGGCTCAACCGGATCATCGCGCTCAAAGACCTCGGCCTCAGCCTTCAGCAAGTGGGCGAGGTAGTGGACGCGAAGGTCGACACCGAGCAGCTGCGCGGCATGCTGCGGCTGCGGCGGGCCGAGCTGGCCGACGCCGTCGCGCGGAGCGCGGATCGGCTGGCACGGGTCGAGCGAAGGCTCCGCACCATCGAAAGCGAGGGCGTCATGCCCACTGACGAGGTCGTACTCAAGTCCCTGCCCGCCACTCGGGTGGCCGTGCTGTCCGCCACCGCGGAGAGCTTCGACCCCCGACACATCGGGCCGGTCATCCAGCCGCTCTACCGACGGCTGCACGCCCAACTGGAGGCAGCGGGCATCGCCGTGGCCGGCCCGGACATCGCCTGGTACGAGCCTGTCGGGGACAGTGACCACCAGGCCTCGGGCTCGACCACGATCACGCTCCACGCGGGCGCGTCGGTGTCCGTCGACCCGAGCGCGGCCCACACCGGCTCCACGCAGAACTTCGCGATCCTCGACCTGCCCGCCGTCGAACAGGCGGCGACCATCGTCCACCGGGGTTCCATGGACGCGGTGCTGCCCACGATCCAGACCCTCGCGCGATGGATCGAGTCCTCCGGGCGCCGGGCCGCCAGCCTGGGGCGGGAGTTCTATCTGGAGTCCTGCGGCCCGCAGGACTCCTGGGTGACCGAGATCCAGGTACCGCTGGAGGCCCTCGCCTCCTGATCCTCCGCGCCGTCGCGGAGTCCGGGCGGCTGGTCGGACGTCGTGCGGCAGATCCGCGACCCGGGCCGGGGCCGCGGCCCTGACGCGCCAGGCCAACGCCGTCCACCGGGCGCGGGAACGGGGCCGAGCGCCGCTCCCACCGCCGCGCCCGTCCTCGGGAAGACAGCATGAGGGCCGTCGTGGGCGCGGCTGGCTACGATCAGCAGGTGCCAACACCCGCTCTGGCCAACGATCCGGAGTTCACCAGGACGCTGCTGCTGGTCATCGACTTCGAGGCCACCACCCCGGCCGGGCACCGCCCGCAACCGGTCGAGGTCGCCGCCCTGGCCGTGCGGCACGTTCCCGGCCGGGGCCCGCAGCCCACCGGGTGGAGCTACCAGGCGCTGATCCGCCCGCCCGCCTTCGCCCCGGTCACCCCCATGATGACCCGCACCACCGGCATCCGTCCCCAGGACGTCGCCGGTGCCCGCACCGTCGACCAGGTGCTCGCGGAACTGGACGCGGCGGTCCCGGCCGGGCCGCTGCTCCTGGTCGCCCAGCACGCCCCCGTCGAGGCCTCGCTGCTGGCTGACCACCGTGACCACTGCCCTCGCTTGGCCTCCACCGCGCTGCTGGACACCCGGCTGCTGGCCAGGGCCCTGCACCCGGAACTGCCGTCGTTCGGGCTGGACGCGCTGATCACCGCGTTCGACCTGCCCCGCCCCGTCGAGCGGCACCGCGCCCTGGCCGACTGCGAGGTCACCGCCTTGCTGCTGCGCCGCCTGCTCACCGACGCCGCCCGAACCGGCAGTTGCACCAGCCTGGCTCACCTGGTCGCCGTCGCCGGCCGTCCAGCGAAGAGCCCCTACGGCGACCAAGCCGCCTTGTTCTGACCAGCGGAGCGGTCCCCGCGTGGCGCGTGGGGCGCCGGGGCCCAACGGTTCTGGCGGGCCGTTCGAGATACCGGGCCTGAGTAACGCCTCGCGAGCCTTCGCGTTCGCGGCCTGGCGATCATCGGGCTTGCAGTCGTCATACACAGCCGCCGTCAGTGGGCTGCCCGGTCCACGGCCAGGGCGCGCAGGAGTCCGGTGGCCTGCGTCGGGGTGATTGCGGTGCATAGTCCGGCGGGCCGGGGGCAGCAGCGTGGTGAAGGAGGATGATGACAATGGGTGCTGTTCTGCTTGTTCTTCTGCTCGCCCTGATCCTGGGTGGCGCGGGGTTCGCGATTCATATTCTGTGGTGGGTCGCGGTGATTGTGCTGGCCCTGTGGGTCATCGGGTTCTTCGCTCGTAGCAGCGGCGGAGGTGGCCGTTGGTACCGGTGGTGACCCGGCGCACGCCGTAGTCGACGCACGTGCCTGGGGGCGCACCAACCGGTGCGCCCCCAGGCACGTGTCGTCCCGGCCGCCTCGCCCGTGGCGTAGCCGGTGATCTGGCGAGCCACCCGCTCGGTCGCCCGCAGGGCCGGGACGGGGACGGACATGCCGCGCGCGACCAGTTCAGTCCAGTTCAGTGGCAAGTTCAGGGCATGACCACAGCGACGGCGGCTGCGACGGCGGCTGCGACTGCCTACGCTGGGGCTGGATATGACCTTCATCCCATCGGTGAGGAGGACCGAGATGAGGACAGAGCAGGCGTTGCTGACCACTCTCCTTGAGGCTGAGCGGGAGTTGCAGGCCGCCATTCGATCAGGTGATACCGGGGCACTGGATCTGCTGCTGGACGACCGCGTCGTCTATACAGGACCCGATGGTCGCTGTCTCACGAAGGAGGAAGACCTGGAAGCGCACAGGTCGCGGTATCTCGCCGTTGAAGTCTTCGACCAGCGGGACCTGCAGGTGACGGTGGTGGGCTCAACGGGAATCACCCATGTGCTGGCCCTGCTTCAGGGCACCGCCGGGGGAGAGCCGTTCACCGCGTACCTCCGCTACACCCGCACCTGGGTGCATGCGGACGGCACCTGGCGCGTCCTCGCCGCCCATGCCAGCGCCGTCCCGAACCGCGAACCGGCAGCAGACCGGTGAAATCCCCGGCTACCGCACGGCCCTGGAGTTCCTGGCGGGGTCATGGGTTCTTGTGCACGATCCGGGTGACGGCCGTGCCGGTGTCCCGGTCGAACGGGCCCGGGCAGGGGACTCCGAGGGCTTCGGCGAGGGCGCGGTTGTGGAGGTCGACGGTGGCTTCGAGTAGTTCGCAGAGGGCGTCCGCGGCGGCACGGCCGCGGCGCAGGCCGATGCCTGCGACCGCGAGGGAGACCAGGAGGGCCGGCCACCATCGGATTCCCAGGGCGAGGTAGGGGAGGGCCCAGGCGGCGAGGGTGGCCGCGGTGTCGTAGGCGTCCCGCGCCGTCCGCAGCTCGGTGCGCTCCGCGTCCGGCAGGATGAGCCACAGGCGGGGCCACGCGGAGTCGAGGTCGAGGTCGTACGCGGTGAGGACGCGCTGGTCGACGGAGCGGATGCGGTCGCCGGTCCACGTGGGGCCGACCGGTCGGCAGGGGGCGATGCGGTTCCTCGCCGTCCGCAGGCGGGCGGCGTCAGCGGCGGACGGGGTGTCGCCGAGGTGGTCGGCGGTGCCCGGCCCGCCGGTACGCAGTGCCGCGACGGTGTGGCGGGCGTGGGCCCGCAGTGCCTCCGCATACGCCTGGTCGGCCACGGTCCAGCGGACCAGTCGGCGCTCGGTCAGGCGGCAGCGCAGCCAGCCGGTTCCCTGGGGCCAGTCTCCCTGCCACAGCAGTCGCACGCCGCCGCCGAGCGCCCGGACGGCCAGGCCGGCTCCCGCCGCCGCCAGGAGCAGCCCGGCTGTGGCGAGCAGCAGGACGCCCGGGGCGTGCGCGCCGGGCTGGCCGGCCAGGTGGTTGGCGTCGTGGTCCAGCGTGTCCAGGTCGTACCAGTCGGTCTGGCCCAGAACGCCCGCGACGCCTGCCACGGTGAGGAAGAGCAGGGCGGACGGCAGCAGTACGGCGGCCCAGCGGTCGGCCAGTCCACTGCCCAGTTCCGCGAGCATGTCGTTCACGTGGGAATCCGCACGGGGCGGAGCGGTTCGCGGTGCAGGGCGCAGTCGCGGTCCGCGTGCGGATCCCGGAGCAGCACGACGCGGTCGCAGCGGAGGCGGGGGCAGACGAGGGCTTCCTCGACGGGGTGGCCGTGCAGGGGCGGCAGGCCGCCGACTCCCGCGCCGCGGTTCCGCGTGCCCGGGCCGCCGCTCACTCCGCTCCGGCGCAGTACTTCTGTCAGCTCCGCGCACAGGGTCGTCACCTCGGTCTGCTCGCGCAGACCGGTGATGATCCGGTCCGCCGTCGCCAGCAGCCCGGCCCCGGCGGCGACTTCGCGGATCTCGGACAGATGCGCGCAGGTAGCGCCGAGGAACTCGGCTTCGAGGTGGTCGTCCGCGACGCCCGACATGGTCGTTCCTCCCCGGTGCTGTTGGACGTTCCTCATTGTGCCTCATCGCCCTTTGCGCACAGTATTTTTGACCCATACTCAGGTCAATGGCTCTGCTCGACGGAGGTGGCCGGTGGCTCCGCTATGGGGGTTTGGTCGGGGACGGGCGCGGCGGCGTACCGGGGAGGGGTCCGCGCGCGGCGTGGGCCCCGGAGTATCCCCGCAGCGGGGGCCGGATCCCTTGTCCGACGTACGGGACTTGGTCGGTGTGGCGTTCGCCCTGGCGGGGCACGGTGACGTCCACCGGGCCCGCCAGTGCCTGGAGCAGGCCGCGGCGCGGACCGAGGACCCGCGGATCCTCTTCGACATCGGCGCGTTCCACCAGCAGAGGCTCGGGGACGACGAGCGGGCGCTGGTCTGCTACCGCCGCGCGGCCGGAGCCGGTTCCGTGGACGCGATGAACAACCTGGGTGTGCTGCTCAAGAACCGGGGGCAGCAAGTGGAAGCGGAGGTGTGGCTGCGCAGGGCGGCGGTGACCGGGGACCAGGACGCGGCCGGGAACCTGGCCGGGCTCCTGCTGCTGCGCGGGAGGCGCACCGAAGCGGCCCCGTGGCTGGAGCGGGCGGCGACCGGAGGAACGCCTGACGCGATGGCCACGCTGGCTCTGTACCTGCTCCAGGACGGTCGTGAACAGGCGGCCCGCACCTGGTTCGGGCGGGCCGCCGCGACCGGCCACCAAGGCGCCGCCGCCTTCCTACGGCGCCTGGACAGCCAGGACCACGCCCCGGCGGACAGGCCGCAGCACACCACCCCGCCCGTACCCGGGCCCGCCCGGGAGGACGACGCACCGGTGCGGATCGACCTCCAGGACCTGCTCGGTTCGGCCGAGAACGCTCAGCGTGCCTACGAGCGGCACGGCAACCCGGAGGTACTCGAACTCGCGCTCTCCCTGGTCGAGATGGTGACCTCCGGCTCCGGACCGGCCCGGGGCTCGAAGAGCGAAGCGCTCCGGCTCCGCGGTGTCCTGCTGCGACTGCGGTACGAGCGGACCCGCGACCGCGCGGACCTGGACGCGGCGGTCACGGCCGGGCGCGCCGCGCTCGCCGACGCCGGGGCCCACGGCGCCGGGCGGGCCAACCGCCTGTCCAGCCTGTGCGCCTCCTTGCAGGAGGTCTTCGTCCTCACTGGTGACACCTCCGTCATCGAGGAGGCCGTCAGCCTGTCCCGGGAAGCACTGGAAGAGGTGTCCGCCGACCCTGGCTTCCCCCACCGGGCGGCCCTGCTGGGCAATCTGAGCAACGCGCTGCTGCGGCTGAGCCGGGCCGACGGCCGCCCGCAGACAGTGGCCGAGGCGGTGGTCGCCGGACGCGAGGCCGTGCAGGCGACCGCGGACGGCGATCCGGCCCTGGCCGGCCTGCTGCTCAACCTCGGGACAGCTCTGGTGTTCCAGGCGGGTACGAGCAACAGCCTCGTGGCGCTGGACGAGGCCATTCGGTGCTACCGCCGGGGCCTGGCGCTGCTGCCCGAAGGCCACCCGCGGATCGGCGCGGTCCGGTCGATGGTCGAGCAGGCCCTACGCGCGCAGGAGGACCTGCGGCGCTCCACCACCGGGACGCCCGCCCCGGCGCCCGCCGACGTTTCGGTGGACGAGCTGATGCACGCGGCCGACACCGAATACGCGGAGTACGAGAGCACCGGGGACCTCACTCGCCTGGACGCCGCCGACGCCGGCTACCGGGCCGTTCTGGACGCGGCCACGGACGACTCCGGGATCCGGGACGGGCTCATCGGCCTCGGGCTCGTCCGCTGGTCACGGACGGAACACAACGGTGACGCCGCCGAACTGGACCAGGCCATCGAGCTGTTCCAGGCCGCCGCGGCCCGTGGCGACCAGAGCGCCCCGGAGGCGCTGATCGCGCGGTCGAACCTCGGCGGGGTGCTGCTGCTGCGCGCGACGCGCACGGCAGCGGAGGACGACCTGCGCGAGTCCGTCAGGCTGGCCCGCGAGGTCCTGGACGCGATCGCCCCGGACAGCGTCCGGCGCGCCGGACGCCTGGACACGCTCGGGATGCGTCTCCTGTCGCTGTACCGGACCAACAATGACTCCGGCACGCTGGAGGAGGCCGAGGGGTTCACGCGTGCGGCGCTCACCGATTCCGGCCGGACCGGCGAGCCGAGTCCCTCGATCACCGCCAATCTGGCCGAGGTGCTGAAAGAGGTCCACGTGCGGTACCCGCACACGTCGCGGGGCACGGCAGCGCTGAACGAAGCCGTCGAGCTGATCCGCGCGGCCGTCGCCGCCACCCCCCAGGGCCACCTGCTCCGTCCCCGGCTCCAGGGCAACCTGGCCGCCGCCCTGCTGCAACGGCACAGCCACCAGCAGGACGCGGACCAGGCGGATCCAGACCTCGCGGAGGCGGCCGAGGCACTCGACACCGCGATCGCGACCACCCCCGAGGGACACCCCAACCTCATCGAGCGCACGAGCCTACTCGCTCACATCCGGCACCTGCGCTACCAGCGGACCGGCGGAGCAGCGGACGCCCTGGCAGCAGTCCAGGCCGCCGAGGCCGCCCTGCGAGCCACCCCGCGAGGCCACCAGCTGCGTTCCGGCGCACTCATCCAGCTGGGACGTGCGCTGACGGGCCAGTACCTGGCGAGCGACAACATCCCCGCGCTGACCTCCGCCGTGGCCTGCTTCCAGCAGGCAACCGCAGACCCCTACGCCCCCGCGAGCCGACGAGTGGAAGCGGCGCGGCTGGGGGGATACGCCCTGATCAAGCTGGAGTCCTGGCCCGAAGCCGCCACCTGCTTCACCGCCGCCGTCGAACTCCTGCCCCGGCTGGCACCGCGAGCCCTCAGCCAGGCCGACCGCGAGCACCAACTGTCCCGGATTTCCGGTCTGGCCTCGGACGCCGCCGCCTGCGCACTCCAGGCAGGCGACCCCCCGCTCGCGGTACGACTGCTCGAACAGGGACGGGCCGTCCTGCTGTCCCAGGCCCTGGACGCCCGCACCGACATCAGCGAACTCTGCTCCCGGCACCCGGGGCTGGCCGACAGGTTCGACGCCCTGCGCGACGCTCTGGACCCCCGCGAACACCGGACGGCAAGCAACACCCGGCAGCCCGCCGCAGAGCCGCGCGCGCTGACGGCCCAATGGGACGAACTGATCGCCACCATCCGCCGACAGCCGGGCCTCCAGGACTTCCTCGCCCCGCCCGACCTGGACGAGCTGCTGCCCCGGATCACCCGGCACGGCTCCGTCTCCATCGTCAACAGCAGCTACCTGCGCAGCGACGCCCTGCTGCTCACCGCCGACGGCATCCGCCTCGTCCCCCTCCCCGACCTTCGCCAGGACGAGGTCAGCCGCCATGCCGGTGCCCTACCGGGCCTGATCGGCACCGCCTTCCACGACCCGAGCGTGCTGGCCCGCCGCGACGCCCAGCGGGACGTGTCGGCGGTGTTGCGCTGGCTCTGGGACACCACCGCCGAACCCGTACTCAGCGCGCTCGGCCTCACCCGCGCCCCGGCTCCGGGAGACACCTGGCCGCGCCTGTGGTGGATGCCGACCGGGCAACTCGCCGCCCTCCCGCTGCACGCCGCGGGCCGCCACCCCCGGAGCGCCGCCGACAACGCGGGTACCCACATGGGCACCGCCGCCGACCCGGACCGGTCGGCCACGGTGCCCGACCGGGTGGTCCCCTCCTACGCCCTGACCCTCCGTGCGCTCGCCCGCGCCCACCAGCGGTCCACGGCCGGAAACCCAGTGCCGCAAGGCCCGCTCCTGGTCGCCATGCCGACCACCCCCGGCCCGGTGGCCGACCTGCCCCACGTCCGTGCCGAGACCGACGCGGTCACCGGACGCCTCCCCGGGATCCGCCTGCTGACCGGCGACCAGGCCGTGCAGCGGACCGTCCTGGCCGAACTGCCCCGGTACCGGTGGGCCCACTTCTCCTGCCATGCCACCAGCACCCCCGACCAGCCCTCAGCAGGCCGCATCCTCCTGCACGACCACGCCACGGAACCGCTGACCACAGCGGACATCGCCCGGCTGGACCTATCGCAGGCCGAACTGGTGTACCTGTCGGCCTGCCGGACCACCCACAACCGGACGGACCTGCCCGACGAGCCGGTGCACATCACCGGATCCTTCCACCTCGCCGGATACGCCCACGTGATCGGCACCCTGTGGGAAGTCCAGGACGAAGCCGCGGCACGGATCGCGGCAGCCTTCTACCAGGCCATCTGCCTCCCGCACGCCGACGCCGCCCGCAGCGCCCGCGCCCTGCACGCCAGCCTGCGCCGCGAACACGACCTGGCTCCGCTGCTCCCCTCGCACTGGGCGGCACACCTGCACGTGGGGATCTGATCCGGGTCTGCCGGGCCGAGGACGGACGTGCGGTACGGGCAGTTGATCGGACAGCGAGAGTCGCGCACCGGCTCAGCGGGCGGCTCCCGGCCTCGGGGACGGGGGCGCGGTGCTGGGATGTGGCTGTCAGGAGTCGTTGGGGCGCAGTTCGCCGTGGCTGACGAGGTCGGTCGCTGTTTCGACGTCGGGTGTCATCCAGCGGTCGTCGCCGAGGGCTGCCACGTGGTCGCGGAAGCGTTGGTGGAGTTCGGTGGTGGCCTTGGCCATGGGCAGGGTGCCCATGAGGGGGCGGGCGAGGTCGACGCCTTGGTCGGCGAGGAGGAACTCGACGGCCAGGACGGTTTCGGCGCGGTCCAGGTTGTCGTCGAGGTTGCGGGCTGATGCCATGGCCATCGTGTTGTCGTCCTCCTGGCCGAACTTCTCCGGGCGCGACAGCACGTCGGCGGGCATCGCTCGTACCTGCATCTCGGGGATCAGTGCGGCGCCGACGGTCTGGACCTGCACCATGCCGGAGTTCAGGCCGACGGGCGGGGCGGCCAGGTTGTCGGGCAGTCCGTAGCTCCACTTCGATGAGATCAGGCGGCTGGACAGCTCGTCGCCGAGGACCGCCACGGCGGTGATGTCCGCGTTGAGGGTGTCCATCGCGTGGCCGATCTGGGCGCCGTCCCAGTTGCCGCCCATCACGAACTCGTAGGTGCCGGCGGGCTGCTTGAACAGCAGGGGGTTGGAGGTCGAGGCGTTGGCCTCGTGGCCGATGATGGTTTCCGCCTCGGTGAGGGTCTGGCGGGCGGTCGCGATGATGTGCGGGGCGGCGCGCACCGATACGGCGTCCTGGATCCGGGGGGAGGTCTCCCCGAACTGCTTGCGCCCTTGGTCGGTCATCCACGCGCTGCCGCGGGTCAGTGCGCGCAGGCGGGCTGCTTCCGCCTCTTCGGCGGGGAAGCGCCGCTCGGCGTGGGTGCGCGCGTCCAGCGAGCTCGCCTCCGCGCGGGTCGCCTCCAGGAACAGGCCGAACGCGCCGTCGAACTCGTCGAGGAAGGTCTCGGCCCGGCTGACGGACGCGGTGTAGCGGGCGGTCAGCACGCCGCTGCCGCTGATCAGCGGAAGGGCTTCCCCCGCCTGTAGCTCGAACGTGGGCGGCAGACCGGCCTGCGCGAGGACATCGCGGGTGTCGCGTGGCGGGCCGCCGCGGAACCGCGCCTGTCCCGCGTCGCCGGTCAGGACGAGGCCGGCGGCCGCCATGGGCTGAAGGTCACCGGTACCCAGCGAGCCGATCGAGGGCATGACGGGGGTCACCCCGGCGTTCACCAGCGCCAGCATCCGCTCCACCATCTCGGGCCGCACACCCATGTGGGCGCGGGCCATCGCGTTCGCCCGCAGCACCAGCGCCAGCCGGGCCACCCCCTCCGGGAGCTCACTGCCCGTCCCGGCCGCGTGCGAGCGCAGGATCCGACGCTGGAAGTCACGCTGCTGCTCGTCCGTCAGGGTGTGGTCCTTGAGCGGACCCAACGCCTGGTTCCAGCCGTAGACGCGCTGCCCGCTGTTCAGCGCGGCCAGGGCGCCTGCCCGGGCCTGGCGCATCCGTACTGCGGCGGCCGGCGCCAGACGCAGCGGTCCGGACACTCCCCGCAGTACCGCCTTCATCTGGGAGACCGTCAGATGTCCGCCGTCGAGCGTCAGGCCCGAGGCGCTGGGGGAGAGCGTCGCGGACGGGGCCTGGGCCTGCGTGGGGGCCGGAGCCGCACTCGACACCAGGGCGACGGCGGTGGCCGTGACCACGGCCACCCGCACCGCACGGGGGGCAAGGGAAGAGAAGTTCACCCTACGACCATAGACATATATGATGGTTTATTAGGTTTCATTCTATTTCCTGATTTTCGTGGCGCACCGGCCGACTCGTCGTCGAGCAGGCCGGGCGGGAACCCTGCCGGGCGGTCAGCGGTGTGCCGTGTCGGGGATCTGGCCGGAATCCGATCCTGCGGGGTTGTACGAATTCTCGGGTGCCCTTCAAGATGACACAGCGGTTTGGGCCTCTGGTCCAGACATGCCTCGCGGTCCTGCGGTAGTCGGGGGCGGGGCCCCGCACGGTCCGATCGGCGACGGCGCAGGAGGACACGGGTGATACCGCACGTAGAGTTACCGGGCCACGCGGCCAACTGGACCTCGAAGGACCGGGCGGCAGTCGCCGCCGGGGCTGGTGGCCACTGCCGCCTCCAAGGGTTCTTCTTCGTCCACAACCACGGCATCCCCACTGACCTGATCGGGGAGGTGTACGGGGAAACGCAGCGGTTCTACCGGCTGCCGCCGACGGAGAAGAGCCGGTACGACGCCACCGAGCAGTCCCAGTTCCTGGGGTACCGCGGGCTCGGCAGGGAACGCAGTCGCACCCACGGCGGCACCGAGGCGTGCGAGCAGTACCGGGTCGGCAGCACCACCGACCAACTCCCCCCGCCCGTCTCTGTGGACTTCTACCACGCGCCGTTCCCCAAGTCCCTGGAGCTCTTCGCCCACTTGACCTGCCTGGCCGACGGAATCCTCGCCGCGTGCGCCCTGGACCTGGGGCTGGAGGAGAACGCGTTCACCCCCGGCCCGGGGGGAGGCCCGTTGCACCGGCTGGGCCTGAACCACTACGGTGCGAGCCACCCGTCCGCCGCCGCCTCCACCGCCGGTTATGCGATGTCGCCGCACATCGACCTGTCCCTGGTGACGATTTTGGACCAGGACGAACCTGGTCTGGAGGTCCGCGACCGCGACGGAACGTGGCTGGAGGTCCCCACCGTCCCTGGCGCGCTGTTCGTCTTCCTCGGCGACTACGTCCAGCGATGGACCAACGGGCGGCACCGGGCGGCACCGCACCGGGTCCGGCTGGTGCACCGCGACCGGATGTCTCTCCAGTACAAGCACCGGCCGGAGTACGGCGTCGTCGTGCGGCCGCTGGACGCTCTCACCGGTCCGGGCGATCCTCCCGTATACGCACCGCTGGACACCGGCCCCGACTACGTGGCCGTACTGAGGTCGATCCTCGGCGGATGACCGATGCCGGGACAGCAGCGTCGACTGGACAGGCCCGGGCCATCTGCTTGTCGGGCCGCATCGAGGCTGCGAGAGTGGAGGCGGGGTCCGGCGCGCGGGTTCGGGGAGCGGATGGTGGATTCGACGGGGAGTACGCGGTCATCGTCCGCGGCCGGACCATGGGCCGCGATGCTGTCGCCGCGCGGTTTCGCCGCGATCCGTGTGGCCGGTTTCGATTCGGTCGGACGGGTGCGCGGGACGGCGTCCTATCACGTCGAACTCAGCGGTGAGACCGGCGGCTGGCACGCACATGACTGTCGCTTCTCCCCAGCCTCGACGGGCCCGGCACCCGTGGCACTGTCCGGGGCCGGTGCACCCAGCGCCGTCCTGGTGGAGGTACTGGAAGGGGCGCGGCGCCGAGCGCTGGAGCGGCTGCGCACCGCCTGCGCGGGGCTCGGCGGCCACGGGGTGGTGGGCGTGCAGGTGGGGATCGCACCGTCCGAAGTGGAGCCGCTGGGCATGGACTTCACGGTCAGCGGCACCGCCGTGCGAGCACGCGGTGTGGCCAACATCGATGCCCGCCCCTTCGTCACGCACCTGGTCGGCGAGGGTTTCGCCAAGCTCGTCCTGGCCGGCTGGGTGCCGGTGGACCTCCTCGTCGGACGGTCCATCGGAGTGCGGCACGAGGACGTGGAGAGCTGGAGCCAGCTGCATTCCGTCACCAACCGGGAGGTGGACGGCTGGACGGCCCTGCTCGGCGGCGTGCGCGCCGACGCCCGCTCCCGGCTCCGGCGGCAAGCTGCGGAGCTGGGCGGCGACGGAGTCCTACTGAACGGTGCCGAGCTCACCGTGGGCGAGCAGCGGTGCCAGGCGGAGTCCCCGTCCCCCGGGAGGGACGAGCCCACGGACCGAGTCGCCCACTGCACCATCGTCGGCACCTCAATCGCCCGCTTCACCAGTGGATCGGCCGGAGCGCATCCGCTCACCATGATCCCTCTGCACGGCACGACGGCGCGGCGGATCTGAGGTGGAGCCCGACTACCGGGCCACCTGTCGCGCCCGCCCGAGGGCGGTCACCGTCGAGCGCTCCTCAGCCGTCGGGTGTTCCGCAGCAGCACGCTCCTCCTGTCCACGATCACGGCATCGGTGCCGCTGGCCCGGCCGCGCCAGCTTCGAACTCCGCCACCGCATC
Source organism: Streptacidiphilus sp. P02-A3a (assembly GCF_014084105.1). Lineage (GTDB taxonomy): Bacteria > Actinomycetota > Actinomycetes > Streptomycetales > Streptomycetaceae > Streptacidiphilus. The sequence continues at coordinate 3,648,640 of NZ_CP048289.1, forward strand.
CTGCTCCAGTAGCGCAAAGTCACCCCACAGGAAAAGCCCGCTGCCCGTACGGGGGCGAAAGCCGCGCATAACTCCGGTAGCCGGGGGCAGCAGCGTGACGAAGGAGGATGATAACAATGGGTGCTCTTCTGCTGGTTCTTCTACTCGCCCTTATCCTGGGCGGTGCGGGTTTCGCCATCCACATTCTGTGGTGGGTCGCCGTGGTGGTCCTGGTGCTGTGGGTCGTCGGGTTCTTCGCTCGCAGCAGCGGCGGAGGCGGCCGCTGGTACCGCTGGTAACCAGGCACACACGATAACTGCGGGCATGCCGTGGGGCGCACCGGTTCGGTGCGCCCCACGGCATGCCCGCGGCTGGATCACCGTCCGGACTGGTCCACCCCTCGTGTGCACCTCGGCGGGAACCCTGGGTAGGGGCTGTACAGGGGTCGGCGCCGGCCAGCCAACGTGTGACCCGCACGCATCCTCCAGGCGCCGCGCCGACCCCTCCCCCCAACAGAAGGTCGGCAGGCGCACGGCCGGTCGCGGCGCGGGTCGGCCGGCGTTACCGCCTCGCCACGACTCGGGGGCGGTCGGGCTTCTCGTTGTCGTCCCCGACTCGGGGGCGGGTGGCGTTGACGACCTCGGCGCTGCGCTCGTAGGCCGTGACGGCGAGAGCCCAGTCCTCTATGCCGCGGCCGTCGGTCGGCCCTCGGTGGACCGGGGTTGTAGTTACCCATCTGCCCCCTGCCCGGTTGCCGGCCACGGCGGTGTTGCGCGAACGGTGCCGACACCCGACGGGCGGCGGCGCACCGGACCCGCGCTCGGATCGTGCGGGCCTCCCGGCAGGGTCAGTTCTTGGGGCCGAACCTGTCGGCACCGGGGACCCCCGAGTCGGTCACCTCCACGGCGAGGCTCACGCCGGGGCCGTCGTAGACGCCGGGGCTGTTGTAGACGACGCCGCCGTAGTTGACACCAGCCTGCGGCTGGTCTCCCGCGGAGGACACCGTGAGGAAGACCGTGTCACCGGTGTTCATATCGATGATCATGTAGTAGCAGTTGCCCGTGTCGACGGTCGGGTCCACGAACATGTGGTCGTGGCCGTCGACGATCTTGGTCAGCTCCAGGGCCTGGCACGCCGAGTCGGCGACCACCGGGGTGGGCGACACGCTGGCGTTGGCGAGGCCCGGTGCGGCGAGCACCATCGCGCAGGCGCCGAGCGCCAGCACGCCGACCCGGATGAAACCCTTGCGAGGCATTCGTGCTCCTTCCGATCTGCGGCCCCAGTGGCCGCTGGACTCCCGCGCCGGATGACGACGAGAAATCATGGCTGAAGTCCCTCCCGACGGCAGGCCCCGGTGGCCTGCCGTCCAATTCCCACCCTCGGACCCAGGAGGCTCCGAGGTGTGGTGCGCGATCCAGACCCTGGACCGGCCCCGCGCTGAGCGGCATGGCCAGGTTGCCCGAACGGCCGGGCGAAGTCCCGTTTCCCGCACGAACCCGTACAGCCCGCTCCTGGACCCTGCTTGTCAGAAGCACAGCTGGTAGTACTTCGTTGGGTCTGCATCGTTGCGAGTTGGGGGTGCGAGGCGGCTACTGGCGCTGGCAGGCGCAAGCCGCGCCCTCTCAGAGAGACCGTCTCCATTCGCGCAACACATCCGCTACCGCAGTGGTGCCGGGGTGCTCGTCGCCCAGCAGCCGCTCGGCATCGGTGGCGAGGCGTTGCCAGTACCTGAGAGCGATCGCGTGCAGGCCGGTGTCAAGGAGGCTTTCTCCGGTCCGGAACAGGACGAGGTGGCCGTCGGGCTGCCACAGCAGGGCGTCGGTGTTGGCGGCCAGGGCGTCGGTGTTGGCGCGCAGGACGGCGGACACGTCCGGGGCGGTGTGGTCGCCGGCGGGCCAGATCTCGATGAGGGCGTCCGCGACAGCCCCGACCGTCGCGGGGGTCTCGGCCGCGGGGGTGGCTTCCCTGACAGCGCGGGCGGTGAGGGCGTGCAGGCGCACCGCGCGTGGTCCGCCCTGGAAGTCGCAGGTCAGCAGCGCGTACTGGTGCAGCAGCCGCAGGGCTGTCCAGGCTTGCTCCGCCGTGGCCTGAGCGGGCCCGCTCGCCTCGGCGGGTGACGGGGTGCGGTGGGTGGCGAGGTAGTGGGTGAAGGCGGTGGTGGCCCACAGGGCCCGGGGGTGTCCGGCGGGGTCCAGGCGGGCGGCCAGACGGATCGCGGGGCGGGCCAGGCCCGCGGGGTCGTGCTGCTGGACGGCGTCCAGAGCCAGCACCAGCGAGGCGGTGACGTGGCGTCCGTAGCCGTCGGTATCGGCACCGGGTGGCAGCAGGCTGTCCAGGCGTGCGCGGCGGGCACCGCAGCGTTGCAGGTAGAGGGCGCAGGGCACGTCTTCGTTGACCATGTAGGCGGCGGCGTGGCCAAAGGCCAGCGGCAAGTGTCCCAGCGCGCGCACCAGGTCGTCCGCGTGTTCGTCCATCAGGTGGGGTGTGTGCGTGGTGGTGAAGCGGTCGCGCAGGTAGGCGAGGGCCTCGTCGTGGGTGTAGGTGTCGACGTCGACCACGGCCCGGCCGGCGCCGGAGACCAGAGCGTCGCGGCGGCGGGTGGTGGCCAGCACCCGGCCGTTGTCCCCGGCCGACGGCCTGGGCCACCAGGTGCGGGCGCCCTCCAGGTTGGTGAGGTCGTCCAGCACGACCAGCCAAGTGCGTTCGGTGACGGCCAGCCAGTCCGCTCCCCCTGGCCGACTCGTCCTCAGCCTGACCCGGCGCCCTACCGCCGACCGCCGCTCCAACCCGACGCCACGTGTGGGAGCCTGCGATGACGGTCCACCTGCATCTGATCCGATATCGCCTTGACCAGTAAGGAGCCTTGCCATGTCCGCCGAGCCATTCGAGGTCAGCATCACCGAGGCCGGGATCGCGGACCTGCGTGAACGATTGCGACGGACACGGTGGCCCGAGCGCGAGCCGGTGGACGACTGGTCACAGGGTTTGCCGCTGGCGTATGCGCAGGAGCTTTGCCGCAGTTGGGCCGAGGACTACGACTTCGGGTTCGCCGAGCGGCTGAACGTGTTCCCGCAGTACCGCGACACGATCGACGGGCTGGGCATCCACTTCCTGCACGTCCGCTCGCCGGAGCCGGACGCGTTCCCGCTCGTGCTCACGCACGGGTGGCCGGGTTCGGTGCTTGAGTTCCTGGAGGTCCTCGGCCCGCTCACCGACCCGCGCGCGCACGGCGGTGACCCGGCGGACGCGTTCCACGTGGTCGCGCCGTCGTTGCCCGGGTACGGCTGGAGTGACAAGCCGTCGACGACCGGGTGGGGCATCACTCGCACCGCGCGCGCCTGGGACACGTTGATGGTCTCGCTGGGATACGAACGGTACGGCGCGCAGGGCGGTGACTGGGGTTCGGCAGTGTCTGCGGTGCTCGGTGAGGTGGCGCCCGAGCGGGTAGCTGGCGTGCACCTGAACCTGGGATCCGTGGCGGCGGGCACGTTCGACGACCCGACGCCTGCGGAGCTGGCGAATTTCGAGGCCGAGAAGGAGATGCAGCGCACCGGCCGGGGATACTCGGCGATCCAGGCTACCCAGCCGCAGACGCTCGGCTACGGCCTCACCGACTCCCCGGCGGGGCAGGCCGCCTGGATCGCCGAGAAGTTCTGGGCGTGGACGGACAACGACGGCCATCCCGAGGACGCGTTGTCGCGGCAGACGATCCTCGACGAGATCTCGGTCTATTGGTTCACCGCGTCGGCCACGTCGTCGGCGCGCCTGTACTGGGAGAGCTTCGCCAACTTCCGAGACAAGGTGACCGCGCCATCCGGGCTGTCGGTCTACCCATGCGACATCACCCGCCCGTCGAGGCGGGAGGCCGAGCTGCGGTTCACCGACCTGCGCTGGTTCGAGGAGCTGCCGCATGGTGGCCACTTCGCCGCGCTGGAGCAGCCGGAGTCGCTGGTCAAGCAGGTGCGCGGCTTCTTCCGCCTGTTCCGCTGACTATCCGTGCCACTCCCTGGGAAAGCCCGCGCCCAGGGGGATGGTCCTGTCCGCCCCCGAGTTACCGGCAAATCACGTTGTGGGGCGGTTTACTTACGGGAGAAGTCAGTTGATACGGCGCGGTTCCACGGTCGGGAGGTCCGGCTGCGCGGCGTCGCGCGCGGTCGGCGTCCGGCCCCGGCCGCGGTCACTTCGCGGCGTCCAGCGCGCTCCGCAGCGAGCGGATGCAGCCCTGGCTGGTGCAACCGGCCCCGGGGACCGGCGGCGGCTACGGGGTGACGATGTCGAACTCGGAGTCGAACTCGTCCACCAGTCCGCCGAGGGTCCGCAGCGCGGTCTCGTCTCCGTCGAGGGTGATCTTCCCGGCCTGGACGAGCTGTCCGGCGGTCGCGGGCTTGAGGAGGTTGCCTCTCGCAGACGTTCGTCCAGGGCCGGAGTGAAGTCTGGCTTCGGCTTACGGGTGATGGCCTTGGTCTGGGGCACGAGCCGGAGGCCCGCCCCGACGGCGCCGGGCCGCTGTCGGGGCGGCTTTCCCAGCAGGCGGCCACGGTCTGGCGGTAGCCGGGCGAGGCACCCTCCCGGCTTCGCGGCCCCCGGACTGCGGGCCCCGCCCTCGGGCAACCCGCGGCCTCGGCCGGGCAGTGGTGATCTGCCCCGGGGTCAGGGCCTTGATGTGTCGCTCGATGCCTGGACCTGCGTGTCCGGTGATCCGCCGCAGGAGCGCCGGGGTCTGCGGGCGCAGCTGCAGCTGCCCGCTGTCGGCGTCAACGCGACGGCTTGGACGTGGCCGGCCAGCTCGGGCGGGGTGATGGACGGCCACTGGTCCAGGACGGCGCCTCCGGCCACTGGGACCGCCCACGCGCCCTGGTCGACCAGGCTCTGGAGCACGGGGGCGAACCCAACCGACCCCCGCCCCGCGCTGACCGGCCGTGATCGGAGCACCGGCTGCTTGCGCCGCTTGGCCAGCCGGTCCCCGCGGTGACGGGCAGTGACCTTCGCGGCCTGTGGCGCCATCTTGGCCTCGGCCCGGCAGTCCAACAGTCCGGTGGCAGGTCCGAGGCCCGGGTTTCAGCAGCTGCGGGCGCGGCGGCCGCCGTGGTGGTCTCCGCGACCCCCAGGACTGAACCCATCGCGGTGGTGGTGCCCGGCAGAAGGACGCGGCTGGTGCGAATGACGACGCTCCCGGGTGTGCTCCGCGATTCGGAGTAGTAGCCGGTTGGCGGTCAGGCGCAGGTGGCTGCCGCAGGTGCTGGCAGGTGACGCGAGGGATTGTGTTGATCGTGGCCGGGTCGATCAGTGGTTGATGAGCATTGCGATTCCCCACATCACGGCGCAGGCCACGATCGTCGCCAGGATGATCCACACCTCGGACGGACCGCTGGTGTCACCGACCTCCGGGCTTTCCCCATCGGGCGAGTCGCCGCTGTTGTGGTGATGGTGGTTACTGTCGCTGTCGCCTCCGTGCATGATGCCCCCGCTCCTCGCTGTCTCCCGCAGGATGCCCGCCCCGACGCCAGGCAACCGCGCTGTGGCGGGGCGCGCGTGCAGCTGGACGGATCCCCACGTTCCCGGCCGGCTCGTCGTGCACCCGGCTGGCTCAATCCCCAACACGAGCAGCCTATCCAGGAGACTTGTGGGTAGGGACTCGCCGTGATGGATCCGAGGAAGCTCGCGACCGCCGCTTCGTGCGCGGGCGCAAATCCAACGTGATCGAGATCGACCACGTCGTGCCCCTCGGCGACCCCTGGACTGTCGGCGCCGCACCCAGCTCCGGGCCGCGCCGCCGACGTTGGAGCTGACGGTCACCGGCGGCGGGCGGCTGACTGGACCACTCGCGCGGTAGTCGCTATCGAGGATCTGGCCGTTCGCGTGCTCGGCGCCCCAGCCGTTGGGTGCCCACTGCCATCCCCGTCGGGTGGGGCCTTTCCGGGTGCGTCAGCGAACCGCTGACGCACCCTTCGGAGTTCCGGGCCGGTCAGTCATGGCCTCGCGGTCCGCCGTCCTGCGGCGGGCGGGGCGACCACGCGGCGTAAAGTGCTGTGGCAGCGGTGGTGTATCCGGCCGTCTGCTGAGGCGTGCAGTGCCCGAGCAGGACCAAGACGATCACGGCCGACAGGACCGCGAGGAAGACGACGAGATCGCCGGAAAAGCGCTTGCGGGGCTTGCGGGTGAGGGGCATCGATTCTCTCCAGGGTGACAGGGCCTGCCGCGCGGCGCACCGACGTCGACTGCGGCAGAGCGGTCGGAGCGAGGCGCCCTGTTCAGGTGCTCCGCCTTGTTCTAGTAAGCACCCACCGCGGAACTGCCCCGCGTGGCTCTGACGGCGCCGACGAGGTCCGTGCCGGGAGCTGGATAAAGGTCCCTCAGCGGCCGTAGAGTTCCTGACGCTTCCTGACACTTGTCGACTGAGGGGGACACGTTGTCGCGTAGGGGGACACGGGGTGTGGAACTGCCGCCGTTGGAGGAGTTCCCGGCAGGACCGCGGCGGGTGGTGCTGGAAGACCTGCACGCCCTCTACCGGGCGGCGGGCGGCCCGGGGGTGCGCGTGATCAGCGCCGGCCTCGCGGAGGGCGACTTCCGGGCCACGATGAATCGCGACCTGGTGGCGAGGGTGCTGAGCGGCCGGCAGTGGCCCACCGCCTGGCAACAACTCGACAGCCTTGTACGGTGGTTGGCCCTGCGGTCGATCGACTCCAGGGAGCCGACGGCGGAAGCTGACCGCTTTCTGCGGCTGTACCAGCTAGCCGCAGCCGAGCGGGACGGCACCGTGCGGGCACCGGCATCCACGGACTCGACGGTGCTGGTGTTCATGGGGCGCCACTCCGGGCCGCCCGACTGGGGGCTCGTCGGGATGGGGGTGGTCCTGGCGAACGGGACAGTACTCACCCGCGGCCACGTCGCCGACCGTGCTAGAGACGACGGACTGATGGTGGTGGTGCGGCTTGTCAGTGGGAATGCGGGATCACGCGCAAGGGTGTCGTACCGGGCCGCGGGAGAACCAGGCTTCGCCGTACTCACTCCCGATACCCCGATCGCAGGGGCGCCGGGAGTACGTTGGGGTCCACGGCCCTCCCCCGGTGCCCGGGTGAGGCTGTATCTCACACACGGATTCGAGTGCGAGAGCCTGTGGATCGCCGGAACCACGATGGGTCCCAGCGGCGCCGACGGAGCCTGGCAACTGGATGCCGCTCTGCCATCCGACAGTGGAAACCCGGACGGCATCAAACTCAACGGTTTCGCGGGCGCGCCCGTCCTCGATGACTCGGGCCGGGTCGTCGGCATCGTCTCGCGCCGACATGGGCAATTCGTGTGGATGACACCGGTCGACGTCATCGTCTCCCAAATGCCGTCCATCGCTCACCGTCAACCGCCGGCCTAAGGGATCGCCCGCCGCGAGACAATGAGGGGAATTAGCGTACGCCTCGGGAGGGCCGGCAGGAGCAGAAGGTACTCGCGGGCATGGTCAAGGCCGTCTGCAAGCGGTGCAACAACGAGGGAGGCACGGGCGTCGCGGGCGCGGACGCTCCAGGTGCTTCTGATAGGAGTCCTAAGCATCAGGAATTCACCGGCCGGTGAACAGAGGCCGTCCGCCGGGCGGGTCCGGCGGCTCTTGGTCAGGGGCTGATGATGTTGAAGTTGGGGTCGAACTCATCGAAGAGGTCGGCGAGTGTGTGCAGGACCTGACTGTCGCCGTCGAGCGTCAACTGGCCGGCCTGGGCGAGCCGCGCGGCAGCGGCGGGCTTCAGCAGGGCTCCGACCAGTGCGGCCTTGGGGCCGGTGACGGTGAGCTGGGTGTCGGCGGAGGCACCGCGGCGGGCGTTCAGGACGCCGCGGTTGACCCACATGGTCCAGGTCTCGTCGGCTTCGGTGAAGTGGAAGTCGATGCGCAGGTTCGCCTGGGCTGCTTTGTCGCCGATCAGGTGGACGGCGGCGTAGTCGAAGAGGATGTCCAGGGGCATGGCCAGGATGGTGTCCGGGCTGGCGGTGGCGAAGGTGGCGGCCTGGACGCCCTGGCGCAGTTCCTTGGCGGCGGTCAGGTAGATGCCGCGCCACTGCGGGCCCTCGGCCTGGTATCCCAACTGCTCGTAGGCGTCGGCCTGGAGGTCGCGGGCGGCCTGGTTGTCGGGCTGAGCGAAGACCAGGGTGTGCAGGATCTGGGCCGCCCAGCGGTAGTCGCCCGCGTCGATGGCGCGCTTGCCCTCGGCCATGACCTTCTCGGCGCCGATCAGGTCGACGAACCGGCGGGCGGACTCCACCGGGGGGTGCGGGTGGAGGGTGACCGGGTCGCCGTCCCACATGCCCAGTTCCTTGGTGAACACCGCGCGCACGTCGTGGTGCAGGGTGCCGTGGTAGCCGCGGTTGAACCACTTGCGGCCCAGCTCCTGCGGGAGCTCGATCTCCTCGGCCGCCTCCAGCGGGGTGTAGCCCTTGTTCGCGAGCCGCAGTGCCTGGTCGTGGATGTACTTGTAGGTGTCGCGCTGGGACTCGATGAACCCGGTGATCGCCTCGTTGCCCCACACCGGCCAGGTGTGCGGACCGTAGTGGACCTGGGCGTCGTCGCCCCAGCGCTCCAGGGTCTCGTCCAGGTAGCGGGCGAAGTTCCGGGCGTCGCGGGTGCGGGCCCCGCGCAGGGTCTGGATGTTGTGCAGCGAGTGGTTGGCGTTCTCCGCGCAGGTCAGCGCCGCCAGCTGGGGGATCCAGATGTGCATCTCCTCCGGTGCCTCGGTGTCCGGGGCGTAGAGGAACTCGAACTCCAGCCCGCCCAGCTCCCGCTTCGTACCGGTCTCGGTGATTGGGTCGGTCGGGGAGATGTAGGAGACGGTCACGCCGGGCAGCGAGGTGATGCCGATGCCGCAGGTGACGCAGCCGGTGGGGTCCAGTTCGAGCAGGCTGCCGAACGCGTAGCCGGCCCGCCGCGACATGGCGTTGCCGGCGATGACGTTCTCACCGATGGCGTGCTTGTCGAAGGACGCGATGGTGCCCGGCGCGATGATCGGCACCTTGCCCGAGGTCACGTCCTCGGCGCTGACGACGCCCTTGACCCCGCCGTAGTGGTCGATGTGGGTGTGGGTGTAGATCACGGCGGCGACCGGCTTGTCGCTGACGTGCTCGCGGATCATCGCCATGCCCTGGGAGGCGGCCTCGACGTTGGACGCACAGTCCACGACGACCAGGCCGGTATCGCCCTCGACGACGGTCAGGTTGGCCAGGTCGTTGTTCCGCACCTGGTAGATGCCGTCCACGACCTTGTACAGGCCGCCCTTGCGCATCAGCTGCGACTGCCGCCACAGGCTCGGGTGCACCGTGTCGGGGGCCGGGGCGTCGTCGGACAGGTAGTCGAACTTGGCGGTGTCGAAGATCAGGTGGCCGTCCGCGCCGCGCAGCTTGTCCGGGAACGGCGCGATCAGGTCGCGGTCGGCGTCCGCGAAGTCCTGCCGGTCGTCCATGTCGAACCGGGCCACCGCCTCGCGGTTCGCTGTGGCGGTCGCGGCGGTGGCGGGCTTGGGCGAGTAGGCCACGAGAGGACTCCCATCGGTCACGTCCATCGGGCGACCGCAGCAGCGAGACGGCCGCGGGCACGATGGCCCACGGAACACGCTTGCCGCGCACACCTTGACCAGCAACGCGGCGGGCCCGTTCGGGTGACCCCGCACGTGCTGCGCCGCCGCAGATCCGACAGCGGCGCCGGGTCCACACTGACAGCGCCCGGGTACAGCGAGCTCAGGACTGGCCGCCCGAAGGGCATCGCGGGTCAGTTGTCATGAACCGTAGTTTCCATGACACCAGGGCCACTTCCTGTGACAATAGGTCTACGTAGCGTCTGTTGCACCAAGCCGATGGGGGACACATCATGACGGCCGAGCACGCCTCGCACCAGCGGCACGCCATCGTGGTGACCGTGTCCGACCCGGTCGAGCTGCGGTCGCTCCACGAGCACCTCCGCCGGGTGCCCGGCGCGGAGGTCACCCGGATCCCGGGTCGACCCGGCCCCGGGGAACAGGGAGCCTGGGACGTCCTTGAGGTGCTGACCGGCAGCGGTAGTGCGCTGGCGGTCGTGGTCAGGGCTCTGCCGGACTTCATCCGGTCCCGCCGCTCGGACATCACGGTCACCATGACGTCGGGGGACCGCAGTATCACGATCAACAGGACCAACGTCGGCGAGGACGCGTGGGCAGCCGAGGTGAAGCCTGTTCTCGACGAGTGGACCGGCGATGCCTGACGCGCTGGACGGCGACTTCTCCCGCTCCAGAGCCGTCCTCATCGGCACCTGGGACTACCGGTACCTGAGCGCCGTGCCCGCGGCCGAGCACAGTCTGAACCGGATGCGGGCGCTGCTGGCAGGCCCGCTGTGCGGCGGCTGGCCCGAGGACCGCCTCCTGGTCCTCGGCAACCAAGGCAGGCTGGATGACCTGCCGGAACAGCTGACCCGGTGGTTCCACCAGGCGGCGGATGTCGCGTTGTTCTACTACGTCGGGCACGGCCAGTACGACAACGACGACGCACTCTGCCTGGCACTGGCCGAGTCCAGCGAGGACGCCTACCTGCGGACCAGCACCAGTCTCACGTACGACGCCGTTCGCAGAGCGCTCCAGTCCAGCGACGCGGCCACCAAGATCGCGATCGTGGACTGCTGCTACGCCGAACTGGCCGCCGGCCGCAACACCCTGGGGCCGGAGCAACCGGAGTTACCGCGCTCGGCGGGCATCTACCTGATGATGGCCAGCGGCGCCTCCTACACGGCCTGGTTCCAATCGGAAGCTGACATCGCCGCACCGCAGACCTACTTCACCAAGTACCTGGTTGACGTGATCGAACGCGGCATCCCCGGTCAGCCGGCGGCACTCACGCTCGGTTCGATCTTCGAGCGGGTCGCCGACGAGCTGCAACGTGACGGCAAGCCCGAACCCACGAGCCGCTTGAGCAACCGCGCTGCCGGCTACGCCTTCGCTCGCAACACCGCGGCGCCGACAGCGGCGCCGACAGTGGGCCCGTCCGCGGAATGGCGCCGTCCGACCGGACTTCCCGAGCGCCCCGCGAGCATCGCGCCGGTCCCGCCCGAGGGACCGGCGCGGCTCCCCTGGAGCGGGAGTCCCAGGGACAGCACCGGCGCTGACCGTGAGTCGGCCAGGGGCTGGGCGGCCCGGCCGGTCGACCGGACCGACCCGCGCCACCTCGCACCGGCAGCCGGGGCACCGGGTCTGGAATCCGCGGCGGACGAACTGGCGCGAGCGGCGCTTCTGCAGTGGCGCCAGACCCGGCACGACCGGAAGCTGGCCCAGGCGGCGCCGATACCAGTGCGGTGGAAGTGGTCCAGCCGTAGGGTGGCCGGCCCCATGGTGGCGGCTCTGGGGGACTCGGACGGCTCGCGCCCCTTCGCACCGTTGCCCGGCATTCCCGTGACGGAGTCCTGCGCTCTGCGGGAGGGTGGGCTGGCCGACCTGTTCCAGGTCTACGGTGGACTGCCCTCCGGCCGGATCGCCCTCCTCGGCCTCCCGGGCAGCGGCAAGTCCGAGGCGGCGCTGCTGACGGTGGTGACCGCGCTGGAGCACCGCGCGGCACTGGAGAACAACTCGGTTGAGCGAGCCAAGGTGCCGGTCCCGGTGCTGCTGAGCGTCACCGGATGGGATGCGAACCGTGAAGACCTGGCCGACTGGGTGGCGGCCCGTCTCGCCGAGGACTATCCCTTCCTGAAGCAGCGCAAGTACGGGCGCGGGATTCCCGCCGCGTTGGTGAAGAACGGTCGGATCGCGCTGTTCCTCGACGGATTCGACGAGCTGGCGCCGGAGCTGCGCCAGAAGGCCCTGAGGAGAATCGCTGTCCACTCCCCGTCCCGGGTGATGGTGTTCGCGCGCATCGACGAATTCGCCGACGCCGTCCGCGCCGGTCACCTGCCCGGGGCCGCGGTGTTGGAACTGGTAGGGATTCCCGGCCCGGTCGCTGCCGAGTACCTGCGGCGCTGGCAGGTGGAACCGGCGCCCGAGCCGTGGCAACGACTGATGGACCACCTGCGGAACCGGCCGGACAGCATTCTCTCCAGGGCCCTCAACATACCGCTGAGCCTCACCCTGGTCCGCGACGCGTTCCCCCGTTCCGACGCCCTCGTCGAACTGCTGGACGAGGACCGGTTCACGACCTCCGACGAGGTCATGGCCTATCTCCTGGACCGGTTCCTCTGCATCGCCTACCAACCGCAGGAATCCTCCGACCCGGTCCCCTACCGGGCGGCGCAGGCTCGCCAGTGGTTGAGCTACCTCGCCGCCACGATGGCGGAACACGGTACCTACAGCTTCGACTGGCGGCACCTGCCGCGGTGGGCGCGAGTATTCCCCAGGATCGTCATGCTCAGCACGGTGTGCACGCTCGCAGGAGCGTTCGGCGGCGCCCTGGTCTACGGCTGGGGCGGTTTCGACACCCAAGGATGGGGCGGCGCGAGCGACGGGAGTCTGGTCGGGGCGGTGCTGGGCCTGGTGATCGGCGCGGCGGCAGGGGCGGCCTCAGAACTGCGCGACTCCAGACCCGGCGGACTCGGTTGGCGGTTCGCCAACCACGGCAGGCGGCGGTTGGGCTTCAGCCCGGGGGTGGCAACGATCGTCGGGGTCGTCATCGGAACCGTCTCCGGCGACTACTGCTTCAACACCACCCACGCAATCGCGGCGGCGGGTGCGGTCTTCCTCGCCTCCGGCACCGGGGCCGGTGCGGTGGCCGGCCTGACCGCGATGCGTGTCCACCCGGCGCCCGGGCGGACGGTGTGGTCCCGCTGGAAGGCCCGGTACTCACGACTGCCCCTGCTCCCCGGCCTGGTCGCCGGTGGCCTGCCGCTGGGCTTCAGATACGCGTTCCCCCATGGCGTCTCCGCGGGACTCCACCCGGTCGAGGGGCCGCTGAACGGAATATGGGGCACGCTCATGGTCGCCCTCATCATCGGAGCCGCGCGCCTTCCCTACCAGGTGGCCATCCGAAGCGGTCGGCACGCCGTCTGGAGACGGGAGCGCCGCCGGGCCATCGCCTTCGGAGCGCTGTTCGGACTCTGCGTCGGCCTGGGCTTCGGTCTGCGCGAGGCCCTCATGTGGAACAAGGACCTCGTCGCCGCGGTGTTCCAGACGATCGGCATCGCCGTTCCCTGCGGAATATGTGTCACGATCGCCAGTTCCGACGCCTGGCGCAGCTCCTTGCTGTTCCTGCAGTGGCGTCTCCACGGTGCTTTCCCCGGCCGTGGTATGCGCTTCCTGGAGGATGCCTACAACCGCCAGATCCTACGGGCGGAGGGGCCCAGGTACCAGTTCCGCCATGCTCTGCTCCAGGACAGGCTCACTCGGGAGATCGCGGTCGAACTGCCCCAGCTCTGAATCCGCGCCGTGCGACGCGGGTCCGGGGCGCACGCGGCTCGCTGCGCCATCGGCCGGTAGGAACCCGCACAGACCCCGTCCGGTTCACGGCCGACCGGCTGCGGGCAGCCGCCGAGGAGGTCCCGACGGCTGCCCGCGGCGGTGGTCACCCGCGGGGTCAGAGACCCGGGGTCTCCGGGATCTTCGAGGCGCCCTCGGCCGCCCCGGTGACGGTGTTGGAGGTGCCGACCACGTTCGGGTCGGTCGCGCAGTCGCTCTGGTCCTTGACGTTGAACCCGTAGCCGGGTGCGTTCAGGGTGATGGTGTTGCTGGTGAACACGTTGCCGCAGCCGGAGCCGGTGTAGAGCTGCTCGACCTCGAAGCCGTCGACCAGCCCGTTGCTCATGGTGTTGTCGGTCACCGTGTAGTCGTCGCCCTTGACCGCGACCACGTCGGTGGCCGAGTTCGCACCGCTCTCGCCCTTGCCGCTGAAGCTGTTGCCGCTGATCAGGCCGCCTGAGGTGGCTTCCTTCACATCGATGTTCTCGGCCGCGACGTTCGGACCGAAGGTGTTGTCGATGACCTGGTCGTCGTTGCTGAGGTCCGGCTGCCCGTTGGTGTAGGTGCCCCAGTTGCTGTTGGCGGTACCGATGTAGACACCCTCGCCGTACCCGGGCGCCTTCTGCCCGGTGTCGTGGATCGAGGAGTGCTCGACGGTGTCGTGGCTGCTGAACTCGCGCAGGTGGATGCCCTCGTCACCGATGTCGTACACGGTCAGGCCGTTGAGCACGTCGTAGTCGGAGTGGTCCAGCACGATGCCCTTGTTGGAGGCCGTCACGCTGAAGCCGTTGAGCTGCCAGTAGTCGGCTTCCAGGTGCAGGCCGTAGCCGGTGCCCAGGTCGCCGCTGACGTCGGGGTTGGTGAGGATCGCGGTGGCCGGTCCGGTCAGCGTGATCGGCGCGGCGGCCGTGCCGCTGGTGGTCGCCAGGAACGCCCCTGAGTAGGTGCCGGGGGCGAGTTGGATGGTCTGGCCCGGCTGGACGGCCGCGAGCGCGGCGGTGAGCTGCGCCGCGGTCGAGACCTGGAGGGTGGAGCCGCCGGGGGACCCCGATGGTGTGGGCGTGGGCGTGGGTGTGGGCGTCGGCGTCGGTGTGGGGGTCGGCGTGGGCGTAGGTGTGGGCGTGGGTGTCGGTGTGGGGGTGCCGGCCGCGCCGAAGACCTCGAACTCGGCGACCTGGAAGCCGCTTCCGCCGCTGGGCTGTTCGAGGTACAGCTCGATGTAACGGCTGCTGGTACCGGCGGGCAGCGCGATCGTCTCGGTGCCGCCCGTGCCGCTGGTCACGGTGGTCTGGGTGTGCCACTGGGCGCCGTCGGGGGAGGTGCGCACCTTGAACGAGGTCGCGTACCCGGCGCCCCAGGCGACGGTGACGTGGTCGATCGACGTCGCCGCGCCCAGGTCGACGGAGAGTTCCTGCGGGTGGGCGGTGCCGCTCTGCCAACTGGTGGCGGTGTCGCAGTCGGTGGCCGCGCCGGGGCTACCGGTCGCGGTACTGGTGGCCGTGGTGGCACGGCCGCAGGCCAGGTCACCGGGGACACCGGTCGTCGCGCCGCCGGTCGTGGCAGCCGCGAGCGAGCCACCGGTGAGGAGGACACCGGCGGCGAGGAAGGAGCCGAGCAGTAAGGGACGGGACGATCGAGACATGGGGGATCACTCCAGTGAGTGGGGGGCGGATTCTCATCTATGAACAGTCGTCATATACATGACCGCACTCAGGTGGAGATTAGCTTCGCGTTCGCCAAGTGTCCACGGTGCTGCTCCAGGTGCATCACGGGAGTACCCAATGGTCATGTATGTGAACGGCGAAAGCCTCGACTCTTACGTTCGCCGGTCCGGGGTCCCTGCTCTCGGGGCTGTCAGCGCTCGCCGGTGGCATGGCTGCTGACGGGCTGGTGGGGCGGGGTGGGCGTTGAGGAATCCCTTGAGGACTCCTCGGTCGCCTCGACTTGACGTGGCGTCGGATGCCGCTCTCCCTCTTGACCGGGTACAGGTCGGAAGCTACGTTCTTCCGCATCTGGTAAGGAAAGATTCCTAACTAGAAATGCGAGCACCCCCACTTCTCCCACGTAGGAGCAGGGCTGATGGCCCGTCATACCCGCACGATCCCCCACTTCCGGAAGCTGGTGGCGGCCTTCGCCGCCGTCGGCTGTATCGGCCTCGGCGTCACGGCGATCGGCGGCGCCACCGCCTCGGCCGCCGTCACGCCCGCCTTCCCCTTCCCCACCCACGTCACCTACAAGGTCGGCGTGATGCCCTCCGCCCCTCAGGCGACCCGGGACGCGGCCGTGGAGAAGCAGTACGACTCCTGGAAGGCCACCTACCTCGTCCACGGCTGCGCCAGCAACGAGTACTACGTCTCCACCAAGGGCGACGACGACGCCACCAACGGCGGTACCGTCTCCGAGGCCCAGGGCTACGGCATGAACATCGTGCCGCTGATGGCCGGGTACGACCCCAACGCCCAGACCGAGTTCAACGGGCTGTGGCAGCTGGTCCAGGACCACAAGGACCAGTGGGGCCTGATGCAGTGGCAGCTCGACGGGAAGACCTGCAAGTACTACAGCAGCGGCACTCCGGACGCGGCCACCGACGGCGACCTGGACATCGGCTACGGTCTGATCCTCGCCGACGAGCAGTGGGGCGGCTACACCGCCGCCGCCAAGGCCTGGCTGGCCAGCATCTACGCCAACGACGTCGCCCCCGACGGCCACCTCAAGTGCGAGGACGACGGGCCGAACACCGACACCCGGCCCTCCGACATGATGCTCGACCACCTGCGCGCGTTCGCGGCCTACGACACCGCCCACGACTGGTCCAAGGTGATCACCCGGACCGAGGCCGTGGTCAACGAGTTCACCGCGAAGTACTCGCCCAGCGCGGGCCTGCTCTCGGACTTCGTCGTCGACGCGAACACCACCAGCCCGCAACCGGCCCCGGCCGACTACCAGGAGGACCAGCCGGACAACATCGTCGGCTACAACTCCATCCGGGTCCCCTGGCACATGGGCACGGACGCGCTGGAGAACGGCGCCACCGTCGCCGCCACCGCCTACAACACGGCGAAGCTCGAATCGGCCTGCCTCAAGTCGCTCTCCGGCGGCAAGCCGGCCAACGTCCAGCCGCACATCAAGCTGAACTGCGCCAACGACAACGTCTCCAACGACACCCAGGCCGAGGAGGCGGGCGACTCGGTCGGACCGGCGGCGATGGCCTCCGGCGACCAGGCCTGGACCGACGCGATCTGGGCGCAGCTGGCGACCAACCCGTTCGGCGACACCTACTACGGCGAGACCATCAAGACACTGGTCTACATCGTCATGGCCGGTGACTACTGGAACCCGGCCGCGCCGCCCAGCGGCTCGACCGGCAGCCCCACCCCCACCCCAAGTGCCAGTGCCAGCGCCTCACCCACCCCGACCCCCACGCCCACGCCGACTCCCACCGCGACCGCGACCGGCCCGGCCGGGGGTAAGAGCTACGAGGCCGAATCGGCGACCCTGGCCAACGGCGCCGACGCCAACAGCTGCACCGCCTGCTCCGGCGGCCAGAAGGTGAGCGCGGTCGGCGGTAGCGCCAACGGCACGGTGACCTTCACCGGGGTGACCGAACCCAGCTCCGGCTCCTACCAGTTGACGGTCTACTACCTGAGCGTGGGCAAGGCCAAGCCCGCCACGGTCACCGTCAACGGCACCGCGCAGACGGTGACCTTCCCCGAGACCGACGCCAGCAGCTACAGCGTGATCGGCAGTTACGCGGTGACGGTCGCCCTCAAGGCCGGGAGCAACACGATCGCCTTCTCCGCCAGCGGTACCGCCTCCGCGCCGGACCTGGACCGGATCACGGTCTGACACCACCCGTCCCACCCGTCCACCCTGACCTCCGAGGGGCGGGTGACGGGTGGGACGACGGGAGCGGGCCCGCTGCCGGGCCGGAGACGGGCCGCCCGACCGGTCAGCCGGTCGGAGCGGGCTGACCGGGTGAGGTGGCGCGCCCGGGGGCGGTGTGGGTCGCGGGTTCCGCCAGCAGCGGGCCGAGCGCGGTCAACGGGCGTGCCGCCGAGGCGAACAGCAGTCCCACTCCGATCGCGCCCGGGTCGGGGATCCCGGACGCCCGCTCACCCAGGTAGCTGGCGCGGCCCCGGCGCGCGGACAACTGGCGGGTGGACCGCACCCCCTGGAACGCGGCGTCCGCCGCCGCCAGCAGGGCGCGGTCCACCGACGTTTCCGGGCAGCACAGTTGGAGTGCCAGCGAGGCCGGGGCCAGCGCGTCGACGAGCGTCTTGTCGCCGGGGACCGCCTCGCCGACCCGCTGGACAGCCGCCAGTCCGGCGGCCACGCCACGGGCCAGGTCCGGGGTGGTCAGCGCGGGGTGCACGGCGGCCTCGGCCAGGTGGTGCAGCACCAGACCGAAGAGCGGGCCACTGGTCCCGCCCACCTCGTCCAGGAACGCGTCGGCCGCTGCCTGGAGCGGCTGGGCGGCGGGGAGTCCTCCGCTCGGCAAGCGGTCGAGTGCCCGCGTCACGCAGGTCACGCCGGTCCTCAGGTTGGCGCCGAAGTCGCCGTCCCCGGCCTGCTGGTCCAGCTCGGTCAGCTCCGGTTCGGTGGCGACCACCGATTCGGCGAAACGCTGAAGCCAGGCCCGGGTGAACGCGCCGTCGAAGGTCGTCATGCCACCGCCTCCATCGCCATCGGTTGCGACCACTCAAGGGCCGGGGTGCGTACCGGTGCGTCGTACAGGCCTATCACCTCGTCGTCGGCGACCAGCAGCGAGAGCGAGAAGCCCCGGGTGTCCAGCGCCGTGGAGAAGTTGCCGACCAGGGAGCGGGCGACGCGCACGCCCAGCCCCTCCAGCACCCGCGCCGTCTCGTGCGCGATGGCGTACAGCTCCAGGCTGGTGACCGCCCCCAGGCCGTTCACCAGGACGATCACCGGCGCCTCCACGGGCGGTCGGAGCGCGGCGACCAGTGCCTCGCCCATCCGGTCCACCAGGTCGCCGAGGGAGCTCTGCCGCAGTGACCGGGCGGCCCGCTCGCCGTGGATGCCGACCCCGAACTCAAGGACCCCGGCGGGCAGTTGGTAGGCGGGCCGACCGGTGGCGGGCGCGGTGTGGGCGGTAGCGGCGACGGCCATGCTGCGGCTCTGGGCGACGATCCGGGCGCCGAGCTCGGCGAGCTGGGTCAGTCCGTCGCCCCGGTCCGCGGCCGCGCCCAGGATCTTCTCCACCAGCACCGTCGCGGCAGTGCCCCGGCGGCCCACGGCCACCCCTTCGGAGTCGGACGCCAGGTCGTCGTCCACCAGCACCCGGGCACAGGGGATCCCCTGGTGTGCCAGCCGTTCGGCGGCGATGCCGAAGTTGATCCGGTCGCCGGTGTAGTTCTTGACGATGTGCAGGACCCCCTCGGGGCCCGCGACCGCGCAGGACGCCCGGAAGAGCTGCCGGTTGTGGGGCGAGGCGAAGACCTGCCCGGGGCAGGCCGCGTCCAGCATTCCCGCGCCGACGAAGCCGACGTGCATCGGCTCGTGCCCGGACCCGCCGCCGGACAGCAGCCCGACCCGGCGGGACCGGTGGGTGTGCCGGGCCCGCAGGTAGCCGTCCTGCGCGTGCAGTTCCACCAGGCCGTGGTGCACCTTGGCGAACCCGGCTATGGCATCGGCTACCAGCGATTCCTGGGAGGTCGAGAAATACCCGGCCATTGCGGCTCCTCAGGCTCCTCGGACGGTGGCGGGCCGGATGGGTCGGCCTGCTGCGCTCATCGTGACCCGGACCCCGGGCGGCGGCAAGTCGCGTGAAGCGGCCCGTCGCGCGCCGTGCGCGGCCGTGCGCGGCGCGCCGGGGGCGCGGCCCCCGCCCGGTGGCGGCCCCGGACGCGCGGCATTCGGGTGAACGAAGGACCGGCGGGCCCACGCTCAGTGGGGTCAGCTTCCGACGTGCCACTGGAAGCCGCCGTGGCTGCTGGCCAGCGCCAGTATGACCACGAACAGCACGATGTCCACCACGCCGAGCACGATCGCGGACATCGCCATGCCCGAACCGCCCGCTCCGCCGCGCCGGGCGTTCCGCAGGCCGACGCCCCCGAAGATCAACGCCAGTGGGCCCAGAATGAAGTTGAAGAGGAAGATCCCGACGATCCCGCAGACCAGGCCCGCGATCGCAAGGCCGTTGCTACCGCTGCGGGTCGCAGTCGAGTCACCGTATCCCGTCGCCATTGTTACTCCCCGAAGATGGATTCGCTTGCTCGTGAAGGTCGCGTGCCCCGGCAACTCCGCTATATGCCGGTCCTTCTGACGATGACGCAGAATTCCGCGCGGCAGAGCCGGGTACCGGTAACGCTCGCGACGCCTTGAGACGCGTTGTCGGTCGGCCTACTCGAAGACCGCCGAGTGGCCCTGCCGGGGATCGCTTTCGGGTGACCTCCGCGACCCGGCGCGGCGGCGGCGCGCCGGGGGTGCCCGACGATCGCCACTGACTGGGTCCGAGCAGGCGCCGGACGGCGTCGGCGCGGACAGTGGCCCCGAGCCGCACGGCGGGTTCACCGGTCCGGCCGCTCCAGCAGTGCGCTCGGACCGGTGAACCCGCAGGCTGATCGGTGGACGCACAGGTTTGCCGCACAGACCTCCCCGAGGAGGAACCGCCATGAACGCACCATCCCCGGCCACCGCCACGGCAGCGGAGCCCGCCGGACCCGCTGCCGAAGAAGAGTCCCCGATCCACATCCTCTGGATCAACGCCGGCCTGAGCTGCGACGGCGACTCCGTCTCGCTGACCGCCGCCACCCAGCCCAGCATCGAGGAGATCGCCCTCAGCGTGCTGCCAGGGCTGCCGAAGATCGCTGTGCACTGGCCGCTGATCGACTTCGAGTGCGGTCCGGTCCAGGGCGCGGACAACTTCATCGAGTGGTTCTTCAAGGGCGAGCGGGGCGAGATCGACCCGTTCGTGCTGGTCGTCGAGGGCTCGATCCCGAACGAGTCGATCAAGTCGGAGGGCTACTGGTGCGGGTTCGGCGACGACCCGGCCACCGGGCAGCCGATCACCACCAGCGAGTGGATCGACCGGCTCGCGCCCAAGGCGCTGGCCGTGGTCGCCATCGGGACCTGCGCCACCTACGGCGGCATCCACGCGATGGAGGGCAACCCGACCGGGGCCATGGGCGTGCCCGACTACCTGGGCTGGGACTGGAAGTCCAAGGCGGGCATCCCCATCGTGTGCGTCCCGGGCTGTCCGATCCAGCCGGACAACTTCGCCGAGACCCTGGTCTACCTGCTGCACCAGGCGACCGGCGCGGCCCCGATGATCCCGCTGGACGAGCAGCTGCGCCCGGCCTGGCTGTTCGGGGCGACCGTGCACGAGGGCTGCGACCGGGCCGGGTACTACGAGCAGGGCCAGTTCGCCACCACCTACGACTCGCCCAAGTGCCTGGTGAAGCTGGGCTGCTGGGGACCGGTGGTGAAGTGCAACGTGCCCAAGCGCGGCTGGATGAACGGAATCGGCGGCTGCCCCAACGTCGGCGGCATCTGCATCGCCTGCACCATGCCCGGGTTCCCGGACAAGTTCATGCCGTTCATGGACGAGCCCCCCGGCGGCAAGGTCTCCAGCACCGCCAGCGCGGCCTACGGCTCGGTGATCCGCAGACTGCGCGGGATCACCATGCACACCGTGGACAAGGAGCCCAAGTGGCGCCACCGCGGCGAGCAGCTCAGCACCGGCTACCGGCCGCCCTGGTGAGCGCGGCGCCGCTCAGCCGCAGTCCCCGCGGCTGAGCGGCGCCGCGGCTGAGCGGTCCCCGCAGCTGAGAAGTCCCCCTCCACCACGAAGCAGATGACGAAGGGCACGGCAGAGACGATGGTTGCACCGACGACAAAGGCGGCCGGAGACGGCAGCGGCCTCACGGAGATGTCCTGGGATCCGATCACCCGGATCGTTGGCAGCCTCGGCATCCACACGAAGATCGACTTCAAGCAGAAGCGGGTCGCCGAGTGCTACAGCACCTCGTCGGTCTTCCGTGGCTACAGCGTCTTCATGCGCGGCAAGGACCCCCGCGACGCGCACTTCATCACCAGCCGCATCTGCGGCATCTGCGGTGACAACCACGCCACCTGCTCGGTGTACGCGCAGAACATGGCGTACGGGGTGAAGCCGCCGCACCTGGGGGAGTGGATCATCAACCTGGGCGAGTCCGCTGAGTACATGTTCGACCACAACATCTTCCAGGAGAACCTGGTCGGGGTCGACTACTGCGAGCGGATGGTCAAGGAGACCAACCCCGGCGTGCTGGAGCTGGCCGAGCGCACGGCCGCACCGCACGCCGGGGAGCACGGCTACCGGACCATCGCCGACATCATGCGCTCGCTCAACCCGATCGTGGGCGAGTTCTACCGCGAGGCGCTACAGGTCAGCCGCTACACCCGGGAGATGTTCTGCCTGATGGAGGGACGCCACGTGCACCCCTCCACGCTCTACCCGGGTGGCGTCGGCACGGTCGCGTCGGTCCAGCTGTTCACCGACTACCTCAGCCGGCTGATGCGCTACGTCGAGTTCATGAAGCGGGTCGTGCCGCTGCACGACGACCTCTTCGACTTCTTCTACGAGGCACTGCCCGGCTACGAGGAGGTCGGCCGCCGCCGGGTGCTGCTCGGCTGCTGGGGCGCGCTGAACGATCCCGACCACTGCGACTTCACCTACCGCAACATGACCGACTGGGGACGGCGGATGTTCGTCACCCCCGGCATCGTGGTGGACGGCAAGCTGGTCACCAACGACCTGACCGAGATCAACCTGGGCATCCGGATCCTGCTCGGCAGCTCGTACTACCAGGACTGGGAGGGCAAGGAGCAGTTCGTCACGCACGACCCGCTCGGCAACCCGGTCGATCCGCGCCACCCGTGGAACCAGCACACCATCCCGGCGCCGCAGAAGCGCGACTTCGACGACAAGTACAGCTGGGTGATGTCCCCGCGCTGGTTCGACGGCAAGGACTACCTGGCGCTGGACACCGGCGGCGGCCCGATCGCCCGGCTGTGGTCCACCGCGCTGTCCGGCCTGGTCGACGTCGGCTACGTCAAGGCCACCGGCCACAGCGTGGTGATCAACCTGCCGAAGACCATGACCAAGCCGGAGACCAGCTTCGAGTGGAAGATCCCGAAGTGGAGCAACGCCCTGGAGCGCAACCGCGCCCGGACCTACTTCCAGGCGTACGCGGCGGCGATGGCACTGCACTTCGCCGAGAAGGGGCTGGCCGAGGTCCGCGCCGGACGCACCCAGACCTGGGAGAAGTTCGAGGTCCCGGAGGAGGGCCTGGGCGTCGGCTTCACCGAGGCGGTACGCGGTGTGCTGTCGCACCACATGGTGATCCGCGACGGCAAGATCGCCAACTACCACCCCTACCCGCCGACCCCGTGGAACGCCAGCACCCGGGACACCTTCGGGACGCCCGGCCCCTACGAGGACGCGGTGCAGAACACGCCGATCTTCGAGGAGAACACCCCGGAGAACTTCAAGGGCATCGACATCATGCGCGCCGTGCGCAGCTTCGACCCCTGCCTGCCGTGCGGGGTCCACATGTACCTGGGCGACGGCAAGAGCGTGCAGCAGATGCACGTGCCCACCGGCCTGAGCGGGATGGGCGGATGAGCGCGACCCGGACCCCGGCGACCCAGGCCCCGGCGACCCAGACCCCGGCGGCCGGTGCCCCGGCGCCCGGTACCCCGGCGTCGGCCGTCCGGGCTGCCGACGCCGAGCGGGCCGGACACCGGGTCGAGGAGATCCTGGACCGCCTCGCCGCCTCCGGCGACCGCGAGGCCTGCGCCGCGGCCGAGGAGCTGGTCCGCACGCTGATGGACTTCTACGGCGCCGGGCTGGCCAGGATGCTGGACCTGCTGCGCACCGATGCCGACCAGCCCTCGGGACCGGCCGCGCTGGACCGGCTGCTGCGCGACGAGCTGGTCTCCGGCCTGCTGGTACTGCACGACCTGCACCCGGAGGACCTGCTCACCAGGATCGGCCGCGCCCTGGACGGCCTGCCCGGCCGTCCGGTCGAGCTGGTGGCCTTCGACGAGGCCACCAGCACGCTGCGGGTGCGCTCGGTCAACGCGGGCGGCTGCGGCTGCCCCAGCACCAGTGCCGCCGCCCGGCAGTCGGTCGAGGACGCGCTGTCCTGCTTCGCCGCCGAGGTCGCCGCGGTGGAGCTGGAGACCGCCGGGGCCGAGCAGCAGCCGGTGCTGTTGCAGATCTCCGCCCGGCCCCCGGTGGCGGCCTCGTGAGTACCCGCCGGGCCCAGCCCACCGACCGGCCCGCGGGGATCGGCCTGCGCCGGTTCCGGGTCGCCGCGCCGCCCGCGCCGGAACGCTGCGAGCTGTGCGGCGTCCAGGTGGCCGAGGGCGCGCACCGGCACCTGGTGGACGCCGAGAAGCGCTCGCTGTCCTGCGCCTGCACCCCCTGCGCGCTGCTGTTCGAGCAGCGGGGCGCGGCCGGGGGCCGGTTCCGCACCGTTCCCGACCGCTGGCTCAGCGATCCCGACCACACCCTGGACGACAGCGCCTGGGACCTGCTGCAGATCCCGGTCAGCGTTGCCTTCTTCTTCCGCAACGCCGCCCTGGACCGGCTGGTCGCCCTCTACCCCAGCCCGGCGGGAGCCACCGAGAGCGAACTCGACCCCTCCACCTGGCAGGAGGTGCTCGGCCGCAGCCGGATCGCGGAACTGCTCGAACCCGACCTGGAGGCGCTGCTGGTGCACCGCGTCGACGGCCGGTACGAGTGCTTCCTGGTGCCGATCGACAGCTGCTACGAGCTGGTCGGCCGGATGCGGCTGCACTGGCAGGGGTTCGACGGCGGCGCCGAGGCCCGGGCCGACCTGGAGCAGTTCTTCGCCCGGGTCTCCGCTCGGGCCCGGGTGCCGCGGGAGGTCGGTCAGCCGTGACCGAGTTCTCCTTCGCCTGTACCGGTGTGCGGCCCGACCGCTACGCCGCCGGGCCGACGCTGGTGTTCACCCTGCGGATCACGGCCGACCCCGGCACCCGGGTGCATGCCATCGCGCTGCGCTGCCAGCTGCGGATCGAGCCGGGCAAGCGCGGCTACCGGCAGGACGAGGCCGAGGGCCTGGCCGACCTCTTCGGCGAGCGCCGCCGCTGGGGCGCGAGCATGCTGCCGGTCCAGTTCGCCCAGGTCTCGCTGGTGGTGCCGGGCTTCACCGGGGAGACCGAGGTGGAGCTGCCGGTACCGTGCAGCTACGACCTCGACGTGGCGCCGACCCGCTACTTCCACGCCCTGGAGCAGGGCGAGGCGCCACTGCTGCTGCTCTTCTCCGGTACCGCGTTCACCGGCCCGGGCGGCTTCCAGGTGGAGCCGGTGCCCTGGGACCGGGAGGCGTCCTTCCGGCTGCCGCTCACGGTCTGGCGGGAGATGATCGAGCAGCACTTCCCCGGCTGCGGCTGGCTGCGGCTGCCCCGCGACACCATGGACGCCCTGCTCGCCTTCCGCTCCCGGCAGGCGCTGCCCTCCTGGGAGGCCACCGTGCGGGCGCTGCTGGACACCGCCGAACCCGCGCTGCCGGTCGGCGCGCCCAGCCAGGCCATCCCGGAGAGGACGGCTCCGTGACCACGACCACCGCGCTCACGCCGGAGATCGAGACCAGCTTCGCCGCCGCCCGGCAGGTCGCCGACGCGGTGCTGTTCGAGGGCTACGTGCTCTACCCCTACCGGGCCTCGGCCGCCAAGAACCGGCTGCGCTGGCAGTTCGGCGTACTGGTGCCGCCCGGCTGGGGCGCGGACAGCGGCGAGCACGCCCTCCAACGCACCGAGTGCCTGATGGAGCCCCGGGCCGGGGCGACCCTGTTCGTGGAGCTGCGGTTCCTGCACGCCCAGCGGCGCACCGTGCAGCGGTCGCTGCCGGACGGCGGCTTCGAGACCGTGGCCGAGTTGGAGCTCGCCGACCGGGTGCTCTCGGCCTGGGACGAGGGCATCGAGGAGCAGGTGCAACTCTCCTTCCCGGTATCCGCGTTGAGCGGCAAGGGGGAGGAGTTGCGGTTCACCCGGCCGGCCGCGGAGGAGACCGAGCCGGTCCACGACGAGGCCGGCCGACAGGTCGGTCGGCTGCTGCGCCGCCGCGAGGAGGTGCACGGCCTGGTGCGGTTGACCACGGCCGAGGTTCCCGGCCCCTACGCGGTACAGCGGCTGACCGCGGTGGTCGAGAACACCAGCGAGTGGACCCCGCCGCAGGCCGACGCCGACCGCGAG
The DNA here is from genome assembly GCF_014084105.1 of Streptacidiphilus sp. P02-A3a. Taxonomy (GTDB): domain Bacteria; phylum Actinomycetota; class Actinomycetes; order Streptomycetales; family Streptomycetaceae; genus Streptacidiphilus. The sequence goes on from NZ_CP048289.1 coordinate 3,674,220, forward strand.
GCCGCGCTGCCCCGCGCCCTGGTCTCGGCCCACCTGATGCTGGGTCTGGACACCGGCTCCTTCCTGTCCCTGGCCGACCCGCCGGAGTGGGCCAGGGCCGAGTCCGCCCGCTGCGAGAACCTGCACACCTGGCCGGTGCTGGCCGGTCAGGGCGGCCGGTCGGACGTGGTGCTGTCCTCGCCGATCATCCTGGAGGACCATCCCGCCATCGCCCCGGAGAGCATCGGCCCGCTGTACGACGCCACCGAGATCGACGAGATCCTGGCCCTGCGCACGGCGGCCCTCACCGACCAGGAGAAGCGCGAGGCCCGGGGCACCGACGCGCGCGCGGCAGCGGTGATCGACCTCGCCGACTCGATGCCACCCGAGGTGCTGGACCGGCTGCACGGCGCGGTCCGGGCGCTGCGGGAGATCACCGGTCCGGACCGCCACCGGCAACCGCCCGACCCGCCCGACCCGTTCGACCAGATCGTGCCCTTCGACCCCTACGCCGACGCCGAGCCGCAGCGGCCCTGGTGGGACCCGGAGAGTGACCGCAGCGTCGACCCGGCCCGGGACCGGGTGCTGATCGACGGTGTCCCGGTGGGCGCGGGCAGCCGGGTGGTGCTGCGCCCCGGCCGACGCCGCACCGACGCCCAGGACCTGTTCCTGCACGGCCTCGGTGCCCAGGTCGAGGCGGTGCTGCACGACGTCGACGGCGGGGTGCACCTGGCGGTCACCGTCGAGGGCGACCCGGGCGCCGACATCAGACGCGAACAGGGCCGGTTCCTCTACTTCCAGCCCGACGAGGTCGTTCCCGACGGCATCGTTCCCGACGGCATCGTTCCGGTGGAGGAGCCATGAGCCCGCGCACCCTGGTCGCCGGGATCGGCAACATCTTCCTGGGCGACGACGGCTTCGGGGTGGAGACGGTGCGGCGGCTGGCGGCCGAGCCGCTGCCGGAGCATGTCGAGACCGCCGACATCGGCGTGCGCGGCGTCCACCTCGCCTACCAACTGCTCGACGGATACGACCTGGTGGTGCTGGTCGACGCCACCGCGCGCGGCGGCGCACCCGGGACGCTGTACCTGATCGAGGTCGGCGAGCAGGCCGCCGTCGAACCTGAGGCCGCCCTGCTGGACGGGCACCGGATGTCCCCGGACACCGTGCTGGCGCTGCTGGACACGCTCTGCGCCGGAACCGGAGGCACCGCGCCCGGCCGCACGGTGGTGGTCGGCTGCGAGCCGGCCACCGTCGAGGAGGGCATCGGCCTCAGCGAACCGGTCGCCGGGGCGGTCCCCGAGGCCGTCCGGCTGATCCTGAGCCTGACCGGCGACCAGGCCGGCCACGCACTGACCGCCACGCACTGACCGCCATGTCCTGTAGTGGAGAGGAAACCGGCACCATGAAGAAGATCATCGCGCTGGGCGCGGCCGTCGCCGTGGCCTGCGCCGTCGGCAAGCAGGTCCTGCCCGACATCCAGCGCTACCTGCGGATGCGCCGGATGTGAGGTCGGCTCCACCGAACGGGTTGTCCCGGGCGCGGCGCGGGGGCGCGGTACCGCCGTGCCGCCCGGGCCGCGCCCTGTAATGGAGCCGAGCGGATCGGCGGCGGCAGGAGGAGGACGATGCACGAGATGTCCATCGCTGCGGCCGTGGTCGGTCAGGTGGAGGCGGCCGCCGAGGCGGCCGGGGCGTTCGCGGTCAGCTCGGTCCGGCTGCAAGTCGGCGAACTGGCCGGAGTGGTACCGGACGCGCTCCGGTTCTGCTTCGAACTGGCCTGCACCGGAACGGTGCTGGAGGGCGCGGCGCTGGCCACCGAGCTGGTCCCGGCCCGGGCCCGATGCGCGCCGTGCGCCGCCGACTGGGCCGTCGGCATGCCGCCCGACCTCTGCTGCCCGACCTGCGGAACGGCCACCGCCGAACTGCTCTCCGGGCGCGAACTGCAGATCCTCAGCGTGCGCTGGGAGGACGGCCCGACGCGCGCAGCCGACCGAGAACCGATCCACGAGGAGCGCTGAACCATGTGCCGAGTGGTCGACCTGCGACAGGCGGTCCTCGCCAAGAACGACCGCTGCGCCCACGATCTGCGGGCCGACCTGGCCGGGCGGGGCACCGTCGTGATCAACCTGCTCTCCAGCCCGGGCAGCGGCAAGACCGCGCTGCTGGAGCAGGAGCTGCTGCTGGCCGTCGCACGCGGAGTGCCGGTCGCGGCGCTGACCGCCGACCTGGCCACCGAGAACGACGCGCTGCGGCTGGCTCGCTCCGGCGCACCGGTCAAGCAGGTGCTCACCGACGGGCTGTGCCATCTGGAGGCCGGGATGCTGAGCGGCCACCTGGAGGGCTGGCTCCCGCCGCAGACCCGGCTGCTGTTCGTGGAGAACGTCGGAAACCTGGTCTGCCCCGCCTCCTACGACCTCGGCGAGTCGCTGCGGGTCGCCCTGGCCTCGGTCACCGAGGGCGAGGACAAGCCGCTCAAGTACCCCACCGCGTTCGGCCTGGCCAACCTGGTGCTGGTGACCAAGACCGACATCGCCGAGGCGGTCGGCTTCGACGAGGCGCTGTTCCGCCGCAACGTCCAGCAGGTCAACCCCGGCGCGCCGGTGCTGCTGACCTCGGCTCGGACCGGTGCCGGAGCCGGGGCGCTGCTCGACGCCGCGCTGGCGGTCGCGGACGGCACCGCGGCGCACGCCCCGGTCATGGCCCGGCAGCACCCGCACCCGCACGAGCATCCGCACGACCACGAGCAGGGACACGGCCACGACCACAACCACGACCACAACCAGGGCCACGACCACGACCACGAGCACCGCCACGCCTCGGCCGTGCCGCGGCCCCACGCGTGAACAGCCCGCCCGCCGCGGTCGCGGTACGACGACGGCGACTGCTGGTGCACGGCGTGGTCCAGGGGGTGGGGTTCCGGCCCTTCGTCTACACCCTCGCCACCGGGCTCGGGCTGGCCGGGCACGTGACCAACACCAGCCAGGGCGTGCTGGTGGAGGTGGAGGGCGCGGAGAGCGCCGTGGCGCTGTTCTGCGCGCGGATCGTCGACCGGACCCCGCCACTGGCGGTGGTGGAGTCGGTGGACCACCACGAGCTGTCCCCGGCCGGTGGGTCCGGCTTCGCGATCCTGGCCTCCAGCGGCGACGGATCGGCCGCCACCCTGGTCCCGCCGGACGTGGCGACCTGCGCCGACTGCCTGGCCGAACTGTCCGACCCGGCCGACCGCCGGTACCGGCACCCCTTCGTCAGCTGCGTCAACTGCGGCCCGCGCTTCAGCATCGTCACCGGCCTGCCCTACGACCGGGCGCACACCACCATGGCGCACCTCCCGATGTGCCCGGACTGCGCCCGCGAGTACGCCGATCCGGCGGACCGGCGGTTCCACGCCCAGCCGGTCGCCTGCCACGCCTGCGGCCCACGGCTGCGACTGCTGGGCGGCGCGACAGCCCCGGGCGCCGACCCGATCGCCGCCGCCCGCGGGCTGCTGGCCGACGGCGCGATCCTGGCCGTCAAGGGCCTCGGCGGCTACCACCTGGCCTGCGACGCCACCGACCCGGCGGCGGTGGCCCGGCTGCGGCAGCGAAAGCACCGGGGGGACAAGCCCTTCGCGCTCATGGCCCGGAGTCCGGCCGACATCGAGCCGCTGGCCGGGATCGACCAGGCGGAACGGGCGCTGCTCACCGGTCCGGTCCGGCCGATCGTGCTGCTGCGCCGACGGCCGCGGACCCACGCCGAGCTGCGGGGGGTCGCCCCCGGCAGCCCCGATCTCGGCTTCGTGCTGCCCTACACCCCGCTGCACCACCTGCTGCTGGGCCTGCCGGGCGACCCGCCGGGCCCCCGGCTGCTCGTGATGACCAGCGGCAACGTGTCCGGCGAGCCCATCGTCACCGACGACGGCGAGGCGCTGGACCGGCTGGCGCACCTGGCCGACGCCTGGCTCACCCACGACCGCCCGATCCAGGTGCCCTGCGACGACTCCGTGGTCCGGGTCTGCGACGGTGAGCAGTTGACGCTGCGGCGCTCCCGCGGCTGTGCGCCGCTGCCGATCACCCTGCCGCTGCCGGTCCGCCCGGCGCTGGCGGTGGGCGGCGACCTGAAGAACACCCTCTGCCTCGGCCGGGGCCGACACGCCTGGCTGTCCGCCCACATCGGGGACATGGACGACCTGGCCACCCAGCGCGCCTTCGAGCGGGCCGAGCGGCAGCTGGAGTCGATCACCGGGGTGCACCCCGAGCTGCTGGCCGCCGACCGGCACCCGGGCTACCGCTCCGCCCAGTGGGCGCAGCGCGAGCGCGGCGGCAGGCCGCTGGTCCGGGTGCAGCACCACCACGCCCACATCGCCTCGGCGATGGCCGAACACGGCCTGGACGGCGCGCGCCGGGTCATCGGCGTCGCCTTCGACGGCACCGGCTACGGGGACGACGGCGCGATCTGGGGCGGCGAGATCCTGCTTGCCGACTACGACGGCTACCAGCGCTTCACCCGGCTCGGCTACGTGCCGCTGCCGGGCGGCGACGCCACCGTCCGGCGCCCCTACCGAATGGCACTGGCGCACCTGCACGCCGCCGGGATCCCCTGGACCGCCGACCTGCCCTGCACCGCGGCCTGCCCGCCTGACGAACTGCGGCTGCTGAAGCAGCAGCTGGCACGCGGCCTCAACTGCGTGCCGACCTCCAGCATGGGCCGACTGTTCGACGCGGTCTCCGCACTGGCCGGGGTCTGCCAGCTGGCCGGTTACGAGGCCCAGGCCGCCGTCGAGTTGGAGGCGGCCGCGCTGCGTGCCGGACCGGACGACGGCCCCGGCTACGCCTTCGGGCTCGCCCCCGGCGACGGCGCGGACCCGGTACTGGTCGCCGACCCCGGGCCGGTACTGGCGGCGATCGCGGCCGAGGTGCGCGCCGGTGTCCCGGCCGCGCTGATCGCCGCCCGCTTCCATCGGGCGATCGCCGAACTGGTGCGCCGCGGCTGCGCGTTGGCGCGCGAGCGGCACGGGCTCGACACCGTGGCGCTGACCGGCGGGGTCTTCGGCAACGCGCTGCTGTCCACCGCCTGCGCGGCCGCACTGGCAGCGGACGGCTTCACCGTGCTGCGCCACCGCCGTGTCCCCCCGAACGACGGCGGCTTGGCCCTGGGCCAGCTCATGGTGGCCGGCCGCGCCGCAGCTCCGACCGACTAGGACCCCACGGAGGAACCATGTGTTTGGCAGTACCCGGCAGAGTGCTGGAGATCGAGGAGCGGGACGGTACTCGGATGGCCACCGTCGACTTCGGCGGAGTGGTCAAGGAGGTGTGCCTGGAGTACCTGCCCGACCTGCGGGTCGGTGAGTACGCCATCGTCCACGTCGGCTTCGCGCTGCAACGGTTGGACGAGCAGGAGGCGCTGCGGACGCTGGCGCTGTTCGCCGACCTCGGCATGCTTCAGGAGGAGTTCGGCGACCCCTGGGAGGCCGCCGCGAACGCGAACGGCTACCCGTGGCACGGGGACGCCGACGGTGAGTTGGCGCGGGAGGCGCGGCAGTGAAGTACCTTGAGGAGTTCCAGGACCCGGAGCTGGCGCGTCGGCTGCTGGACGACATCCACGCCACAGTGACCCGGCCGTGGGCGCTGATGGAGGTCTGCGGCGGCCAGACGCACACCATCATCCGCCATGGGATCGATCAACTCCTGCCCGAGCAGGTCGAGTTGATCCATGGACCGGGCTGTCCGGTGTGCGTCACCCCACTGGAGATGATCGACAAGGCGCTGGAGATCGCCTCCCGTCCGGGCGTGATCTTCTGCTCCTTCGGGGACATGCTCCGGGTCCCCGGGACCGGACGCGACCTGTTCACGGTGCGCGGCGAGGGCGGTGACGTGCGGGTGGTGTACTCCCCGCTGGACGCGCTGCGGATCGCCCAGCAGCACCCGGACAAGGAGGTGGTGTTCTTCGGCATCGGCTTCGAGACCACCGCCCCACCCAACGCGATGACCGTCTACCAGGCCCGCAAGCTGGGCATCCGCAACTTCAGCCTGCTGGTCTCGCACGTCCGGGTGCCCCCGGCGATCGAGGCCGTCATGCGCTCGCCCAGCTGCCGGGTGCAGGCGTTCCTGGCCGCGGGCCATGTCTGCAGCGTGATGGGCGTCGGCGAGTACCCGGAGCTGGCGGAGCGCCACCGGGTGCCGATCGTGGTGACCGGCTTCGAGCCGCTGGACATCCTGGAGGGCGTCCGGCGCACGGTACGGCAGCTGGAGCGCGGCGAGCACACCGTGGAGAACGCGTACGCCCGCGCGGTGCGCCCGGAGGGCAACCAGGCCGCGCGGGCCATGCTGGCGGACGTCTTCGAGGTCACCGACCGGTCCTGGCGCGGCATCGGTGTCATCCCCGAGAGCGGCTGGCGGCTGTCCGACCGCTACCGCGACTACGACGCCGAGCACCGGTTCTCGGTGACCGGGATCAAGACCCTGGAGCCGGCGGCCTGCCGCAGCGGCGAGGTGTTGCAGGGGCTGCTGAAGCCGCACCAGTGCGAGGCCTTCGGCACCACCTGCACTCCGCGTTCCCCGCTCGGCGCGACCATGGTCTCCAGCGAGGGCGCGTGCGCGGCCTACTACCTCTACCGGCGGCTCGACGTCGCCCCCGCACGCCTGGAGGCGAGCCCCGTTGGCTGACACCACCACCACCCTGCCGACACCCGACCTGCTGGCCTGGACCTGTCCCGCGCAGCTGCGGGACCAGCCGCGCGTGGTGATGGGACACGGCGGCGGCGGAGCGATGTCCGCCGAACTGGTCCAGCACATCTTCGCGCCCGCCTTCGGCGGCGAGGTGCTGGCCCAACTGGGTGACGCCGCGTCGGTCTCGCTGGGCGGGATCCGGCTGGCCTTCTCCACCGACTCCTATGTGGTCCGGCCGCTCTTCTTCCCCGGCGGCAGCATCGGCGACCTGGCGGTCAACGGCACGGTCAACGACCTGGCCATGAGCGGGGCCAGGGCCGCCTACCTGTCCTGCGGCTTCATCCTGGAGGAGGGCGTCGAGATGGCGCTGCTCGCCCGGGTCGCCGGAGCGCTGGGCGCGGCGGCGCGCGCGGCCGGTGTCGAGGTGGCGACTGGCGACACCAAGGTGGTGGAGTCCGGCCACGGCGACGGCGTCTACATCAACACCGCCGGGATCGGACTGATCCCGCCCGGCGTGGACCTGCGCCCGCAGCGCGTGGTGCCGGGTGACGTGGTGATCGTCAGCGGGCCGATCGGCCTGCACGGCGTCGCGGTGATGAGCGTGCGCGAGGGGCTGGAGTTCGGCGTCGACATCGAGAGCGACTGCGCCGCCCTCGGCGGCCTGGTCGAGGCGATGCTGGCGGTCACCCCCGACCTGCACGTGCTGCGCGACCCGACCAGGGGCGGCCTGGCCGCGGCCCTCAACGAGATCGCGGCGGCAGCCAGGACCGGCGTGGTGATCCAGGAGCGCGACCTCCCGGTGCCGCCACCCGTGGCCAACGCCTGCGCCATCCTCGGGCTCGACCCGATGTACGTCGCCAACGAGGGCAAGCTGGTGGCGTTCGTCCCCCGGGAGCACGCGGAAGCGGTGCTCGCGGCCATGCGGGCGCACCCGCTGGGCGCCGAGGCCCGCGTGATCGGCGAAGCGGTCGCGGACCACCCCGGCATGGTCGTGGCCCGTACCGGCCTCGGCGGTACCCGGGTGGTCGACCTGCCGATCGGGGAGCAGCTGCCCCGGATCTGCTGAACGGTACCCGCGACCGACCTGGCCACGCCGCCGGTCACGCTGCTGGAGGGGGTACGGGTACCGCGGCGGGCGACCGGCGGCACGACGCCGTTCGACCTACGGGTGCGCGGTGGTCGTCTCGGGGTCGCCCGCACGGTAGACCGCCGTGCGGGCGCGCAGTTGGGACAGCCGCTCGTGGGTAGCGGGGTGCAGGCGGTGCCCGATCCTCTCGACCAGGGTGTGCGCGGCGGTGTGGGTCGCTGATCCGGCCGCGTGGGTGGCGGTGCGGGTGGCCGCCTGCACCGCCGGGGCCTGAACGATCGCCTGCGAGGCCTTCCGGATCTGCTCGTAGCGCTCGTTCCCGGCCTTGGTGCCGAGTACGTAGCCCACAGCGAGCCCGGCGATGAAGGTGGGCTTGTGCATGCTGCCTCCGATGTCTGCTGTCCCGTGCCGGGACCTGTGCCAGGCGCGGGCGATGGGTGCCCCGGCGTCGCGTCGGGCTCGACGCGCCTGCCGCTGACCGGCGAGCGCCTACCCCGGGCGGACCCCGCGAAGCACCGCCGTCCTGATCGGCCCGCGGTGGCGGCACCGGGTCCGCCTCCGGGGACGTACTGTGGTCCCGATCCGCTCAGCAGCGCCGAGTCACCTCCGATTCCGGCGGCCCCTTCTTTCCACGGAGCCCGGACCATGACCCCAGCGTTCACCTTCCGGGTCCAGCAGCAGGGGTCGCGCGCCGTGCTGGTGCTGGAGGGCGAACTGGACCTCGACGGCGCCGACGTACTGAGCGGCACCGCGTCGGACCTGATCGAGCAGGGATGCCGCGACCTGGTCCTGGAGATGGCGCGGGTGTCCTTCTGCGACTCCATGGGCCTGAACGCGCTGCTGCACATCCTGCGCCGGGCCACCAGCGCGGGAGGATCGCTGCTCCTGCTGTCCCCGACGGATCCGGTCAAGCGCCTGCTGTCCATGTGCGGCGTTGACCGGATCGTCTCCATGTCCGACGGCTCGTACCGCCCTACCGACGACGGCGGCCCGTGTCCGGAGACGCACTGAGGCGACGGGGGCACGAGCGGGAGGGGGCGCTCAGGCGGCGGTCGCCAGGGACTGTGCGCGGTGGGAGGCCAGCAGGCCCCGGGCCCGGGCCAGCGCCTGCTCCGGCTCGCGGACCCCGGTGGAGACGCACAGCGTGTAGTACAGGTCTTCGCGCCTCGCTCCGGCCTCGGGCCGGTCGCGCAGGGCGTCGAGGTCGGCGACGAGGCGGTCGAGCAGCGGAAGGTTGATCAACGGCATGGCCTGCTCCAGGGGGGAAGCGGTGGGAACCGCGTGCCGGGTTCCCACGACGCTGGGGTTCAGGGAAGGTCGAAGTGACGGTGCTCTGCCACACCTGCCCGGAACCGGGTACCGCACACCTCCCGAAATCCACCAGGACTGCGTCCGGCTCGGCCGGGTACGCGTCGTCTCGACGAGGTGACCGACGAGCGGGAGGAGCAGCACATGAGCGCCGAGGACAAGGCCGGGAACACCGCCGACAAGGTCAAGGGCAAGGTCAAGGAGACGGTCGGCAAGGCGGTGGGCAACGAGCGCCTGACTGCCGAGGGCCGGGCCGACCAGGCCAAGGGCGATGCCAAGCAGGCCGTCGAGAAGGTCAAGGACGTCTTCAAGGACTGACTGCCCGCCCGATGCTTCGGGCAGTACCGAGCGGTGGCCCCCGCGTCCGACGCGGGGGCCACCGCCGTCTCCTCAGCAGGGTGCGGCTTCTGGGCACCCGATCGGCCCAACCCCCCGGTGTCGCGTCACCTGGCTCGGGGGACCTGTGATCCATGAGGTCTCCATCATGACTCCCGCCCTGAACCCGTCGGCCGCCGACGCACCCCGCTTCGACACCCCCTCCAGCGGCCCTTGCCCGGGTGTGGACCTGGAGGGGCACCGGCTCGCGGTCGCCCGTGAGTTCACGCGCCTGGTCGACGCCGGTGAACTTGAGCTTCCGCTGCCGGGCCCTGGGTACCGCCCACGCCCTGGCGTCGGTCCGCGCCCGCCACCCGGAGCTGACGGACGCGCGGGTATGGCTGGCCCACACCGACGCGGACTCGCGGGTCCCCGAGAGCTGGCTGGCGGACCAGCTCGCCCATGCCACGGCCGGCGCGCACGCCGTGGTCGGCCAGGTCCAGGTCCGGGACTGGGGCGAGCACACCGCCACGACCACCGCCCACTTCAAGCGCCACTACTTCGTCCACCACCACGACCGGCGCACGCCGGTGGCCTCGACTCCCGCGCCCGGCCGGAGCGGTCCGCGGCGGCCGCACCCCCATGTCCACGGCGCGAACCTGGGCGTGCGCGCCGACGCGTACCTGGCCGTCGGCGGGTTCCCGCAGCTGCCCGTGGGTGAGGACCGGGCCCTGGTCACCGCACTGGAACAAGCCCACTACCGGGTCCTGGCCGCCACCGACGCCCCGGTGGTCACCTCGGCCCGGCGCGACCCCCGCGCCCCCGGCGGATTCGGCCACTTCCTCCTCGACCTGGAGACCCGCACCACCCAATCCCAGGACTAGAGCGTGTCCTTCGGATCACGTCTGGCGGTGGCGGCCGGTCAGTGCGGATCGGTGCTGGGGGCGCTGTCGCGGTGGGTCAGTGCGAGCGCGCTTCCGGCGACGCCGATGATCAGCAGCGCGATGGCGATGCTGGTGCCGCCCGCCCGGTCCCAGTAGACGTCCTTGAGGTCGATCAGGCTCGCCGCCTCGTCGATCACCAGGGCCAGCCCGACACCGTAGGCCAGGCCCATCCAGGTCCGCCAGCGGGCTGTGCGCTCCACCAGCCCGCACGCCCCGACGATCATGAGCAGCAGGATGCCCCACACGTAGTGGTGGATGTGCACGCCGCCCGCCGAGACGTTCCCGACACCGGCGGCGTCGATGTGGATCAGCCAGGTCAGCAGCCGCAGGCCACCGAAGGTGACGGTGAACGCCCACCACGCCAGCACCAGCCCGCGACGGGTGGCCGAGACCTCCCGCCAGCGCCGCGGCCGCCGCCCGCGGCCGCCTCCGGTGGCAGCCGGGGCTGACGGCGCGGGCTCTCCCTTGGATGTCATCCTGTGACTCTAGGGCTGCGAACAGGGTGCGGCCGACAGAAACGGCGGCACCCGAAGGGGTGTCGGTTCGGCGGGCGACCCGGCAGCGGGGTCAGCGTTCGGCGGCGGTGACCAGCTCCAGCACCGCCTCCAGGCCGCCCTGGCTGAAGGCCCGGCGCTGGCGCTGGGCCGCGTTTCCCCGCGCCAGGAGCCGCTCGATGCCGGAGCAGACCCGTTCCAGGTCCCCGGCCTCCTCGGCGGCCGGGGCGATGTGCCGCAGCAGTGAGTCGACCGCAGCCCGGGCCGTGCCCGGCCGACGGGTGAGCGGATCCATCAGGTTGCCGTCCAACCCGTGCCGGGCGGCCTGCCAGGTCGCTGCCGCGAGCAGTTCGTCGGGCAGGTCCGGCACGGGGACAGCCCGGCGGTGGTCCCGCAGCGCGTCGGCGACCAGGGCGCGGACGACACCGGCCAGGGTCACCGCGTCCTGGACCTCCAACTGAACGTCCAAGGTCCGGATCTCGATGGTGGGGTAGCGCTCGGACAGCCGGGCCTGCCAGTACAGCTGGCCCCGATCCAGGATCATGTCCGCGTCGAGCAGGGCCTGAGTGCGAGCCCGGTAGTCCGCGGCGTCGTGGAAGGCGGGTGGCGGACCGCTGACCGGCCAGCGGTCGAAGACCACCGTGCGCCAGCTCGCGAAACCGGTGTCCCGACCGTCCCACAGCGGGGAGTTCGCCCCCAGGGCCACCAACAGCGGCAACCACGGGCGGATCCGGTTCAGCACGGCCACGCCGCTGTCCCGGTCGGGAATGCCGACGTGCACATGCATGCCGTTGATCAGCTGCTCGTCCACCAGCTGCGGTGCCGCCCGGGATATCTCCCGGTACCGCTGCTCCGCGGTGACCGGCACCGGTGTCGAAGCCCGCACCGGGGCAGCCCCGCAGGCCGCCATCCGACAACCGGCCTTCGCCGCTGCCGTCGCCACCGCTTCGCGCAGACGCGTCAGGTTCCCGTGGACCTCCCGCAACGTCCCGCAGACCGGCGTGCCCACCTCGACCTGCGCCTGGAGCAGCTCCGGCTCGACCTCTCGCCCCTCCGCCGACCCGGCCCGCTCGGCGGCGGCACGTACCCGGGCGCCCCTGGGGACCGGCAGACCGCTGCCCGGATCCAGCAGCAGATACTCTTCCTCGACCCCGATGGTGACCATGAGCGACGTGTACCCGGGGTCGGTCGCACCACGCGCCGCGTTGCCGCACTGATGCTCGCAGACGTCCCAGGGGTGGCCGCCCGCCGCAGTTCGGTGGCCGGACGGGTGGTGTCGGCCCTCGGGCCGAATCCGGACCGGAGTCCGGGGGATGGCACTGCGGTATGACCGAACCGGCTCCCGACCGCCCCGACAGTGCCCACCGGCGTCCTCCCGGTGTCGACGACGCCACGGTGCGGGCCCTGGGGGCCCTCTCCAAGGCGCTGGAGACCACCGAGCGGGCCAGGGGCGCGCTGTACGACTTCCACCAGCTGACCGGCTCCGTCGACCTTCAGCTCGGCGACGCCGTCCACCTGCTCCGCGAGGCCGGGCACGAGACCCAGGCCGACCTGGTCGAGCGGGAGATCCTGGGCCGGAACACGATCCCCGGCGCTCATTGTCGATCGTGGACCGCCACCCCTGCCGTGGCCCGTGGCACGGTCAGCGCCGGTAGAGCAACAGGAACCCGTCCTGGTCGGCCACGGTGCGGTAGCCCTGGGCCTCGGCCGCTGCGATGTCGTCCTGCTGCTGGTCGCCGGAGATCGGCCAGCCCTGCGGGTCGGCTGTGTCCACCACGATCCATCGTGAGTCCAGTGGCAGACCGGGGTAGCCGAACTCGCTGACCGTGGTGCGCGAGGTGAGCTGAGGAGCGAGGCGGTTGGAGGCGGAGACGGTGGCCCCGTCCGGGATGAGGGCCAGGATGCGGTGGGCGACGGCCACGCGTGGGCTGGTGCTCCAGGTCGAGGGCTGGGCGAGTTGGAACAGCGGGTACTGCGGCAGGAGCGCGGCGGTGGCCGCAGTGGCGGCGACCAGGTGCGCGCGGACGGCGCGTATCCCGCCGGGCCAGCGGCTGAGCGCGTCGACCATGGCGGCGAAGGCGATGGGCATCAGGTCGGCGCTGTACTGGAACCCGGTGCCCCAGTAGGAGGGGTCGGTGGATACGAACCGCCAGAGCAGCGTCGGCACGGCAACCACCAGCAGCGGCGAGCGGACGGCGGTGAACGCGGTCGGCGCGAGCAGCAGCACCAGGGTGACCACCTTGGTGTCCGGGGTGACCAGGCCGATGGTGAGCTGGTACAGCAGGCCGCCGGGGCCTTGACCCGTGGCCGACAGGCCGCCCCAGTAGGCGTAGGTCCCGCTCGGGTTGAAGGCCGGTATCAGCACCAGGATCTCCAGCGCGCTGCCCAGTACCCCGGCCAGCGCCGTCGCCAGCCCGAGTCGACGGTGCCCGTACCAGGCGACCAGCACCCCGATCGCGGCCACCGTCAGTCCCAGGTCCTCCTTGACCAGGAGCAGCGGCAGTGCCCAGGCCACCGCGGCCCGCATGCGCCGTTCGGCGAGCGCGGTCAGTGAGAAGGCCAGCAGCGGCACGGCGAACGCGACCTCGTGGAAGTCGAACCCGACCGCCGAGGCGATGCCCCAGGAGCCGCCGTACCCGAAGGCGACGACCAGGGCGGCCGTGCGGCCGGCGGCCCGCTGCGCCCAGCGGGCCAGCGGGACGACTCCCACGGCCAGCAGCGCCGCCTGGGCCAGCAGCAGCGTCATCGGCGAGGGCCACAGCAGGTAGAACGGCGCCAGCGTGGCCAGGATCGGGGAGAAGTGGTCGCCGAGCAGTGGGAACCCGGGCCCCTTCAGCGCCGACACCGGCAGGTGCCCGTGAGCGTAGGAGCGCACCGCCTGCTCGAAGATCCCCAGGTCGTAGCCGGTGGTCAGCATGTGCTGCTGGTTTTGGACCGACACCGCCGCGTACACGGCGAACAGCAGCGCGGCCGCGCCCCACGTCCAGCGGGGGGCACCGGCCGCCCCGGCGGCAGCCGGTCGCGCGGCCGGGCCCGGCTCGGCGGCCGGCGGTGCCGGCAGTCGGCCCGGTGGCAGTGGGGAGCGGGTGGTCAGGGGCATGTCGGTGCGGCCTTCCGTCGTGGAGCGTCCTGCTCGTTCGGTGGGCCCACTGTGCCCAAGGGACGCTGACGCCCCGCTGTCCGAACCTGACCGCGTGATCAGGAACGCCCGGGACGGCTGTGCCAGGCTGGGTGAGTGCGAATCCTGGTGGTGGAGGACGAACGGGAGCTGGCCGCGACGCTCCGACGCGGGCTGTCCGCGGAGGGCTACACCGTCGACGTCGCCCACGACGGCCGAGAGGGGCTGTGGAAGGCCCGCACCGGCGACTACGCGGCGATCATCCTGGACCTGATGCTGCCGGTGCTCAACGGCTACCGGGTCTGTGCCGAGCTGCGGCGCGAGCGGATCGGCACGCCGATCCTGGTGCTCAGCGCCAAGGACGGCGACTGGGACCAGGCCGAGGCCCTGGACACCGGCGCCGACGACTACCTCGCCAAGCCCTTCTCCTACCTGGTGCTGGTGGCCCGGCTGCGGGCGCTGCTGCGCCGCGCCCCCGGCCAGGGGGTGCCGCTGCTGACGGTCGGCGACCTCACCGTGGACCTGGCCGCCCGCAGCTGCCGCCGCGCGGGCACGGCGGTCGCGCTCACCCCCCGCGAGTTCGCCATCGCCGAGGTGCTGGCCCGACGGCCCGGCGAGGCGGTGTCCAAGCACGAGCTGCTGCACCACGCCTGGCCGGACGAGGCAGAGGACCCCAACCTGGTCGAGGTCCGGATCAGCGCCCTGCGCCGCAAGATCGACACCCCGTTCGGCCGCGCCTCACTGCAGACCGTGCGCGGCCTGGGCTACCGCCTGGTCGACGACCGCAGGGCCGAGCACGGGGACGACGATGGCAGCTAGCCGGGTCCGCCGCCCGACAGGAGCGCGGCTGCGGCTGCGGCTGCGGCTGCGACCGCGCTCGGTGCGGGCCCGCTCGGCGCTGGCCGCCGGGCTGGCCGCCGCCGTCCTGCTGACCGCCGGCGCGCTGTGGATGCAGGACCGCCTGTACGACAACGCGATGGCCGCGGCCCGGGCCCAGGCGCAGGACGAACTGGTCGCCCTGATCGGGGCCGTCGGCCAGGGCGGCGAGGTGACCGGCACCTGGGGCGCCTTCCCGTACCAGGTCGTCGCCGGGGACGGCCGCATCTACGCGGCCTCCAGCCCGGACATCGCGCCGTTCGACGTCGACGGCCGCACAGCGCTGCCCCCGCCCGGGGCCGGCGTGCCCGGTGCTACCGAGGGCCCGTCCAGCGTCCGCTTCGGCACCCCGCCCGGGACCCGCGACAACCCGTTGGCCGGGCACACCTTCCCGGTGATCAGCAGTGACGTCTCCGCCGCCCAGGCCGGCGCCGACGACCCCCACTCACTGATCGCCACCCTGCCGAGCGACGCGATCATCCGCGTGTACGTGGTGGTCACCCCGTTCCAGGCCGGGGCCGCCGTGACCGCCGTCGACCCGGTGCTGCTGCCAGCCGTCCCCCTGGGCGTGCTGCTGGTCCTCGCCGTCGCCTACCTGACAACCCGGCGGGCGCTGCGCCCGGTGGAGGCGATCCGGCGCCGCACCGCCGCCGTCACCGCCGCCGACCCACGCGAGCGGGTCGACGTCCCTGACACCGGCGACGAGATCGCCGCGCTCGCGGTGACCATCAACGCCACCCTCCAGCGCCTGGACGACGCCGCCAGCGCTCAGCGCCGTCTGGTCGCGGACGCCGCCCACGAACTGCGCAGCCCCCTCACCGTGCTGCTCGCCGACCTGGAGGTGGCCCTGGCCTACCCGGACCGGGCCGACTGGCCCACGACCACGGCCGCCGCTGCCGGCCAGGCCCGCCGGTTGCAGGCGCTGATCGAGGACCTGCTGCTGCTCGCCCGCCTGGACGAGGGCCAGCAGCCGCGTCGCTCGCGGCTCGACCTGGCTGCCCTGGCCACCGAGCTGACCGGGGAGTACGCCGCGGCGGCGCGCGAGCGGGCAGTGGAGCTGAGTTGCGTCACCGACGGCCCGGCCCCGGTCCTCGGCAGCCCGGGCCGGCTGCGGCGGGTGCTGCGCAACCTGCTGGACAACGCGCTGCGGCACGCGGACACGGAGATCCGGGTCAGCGTCCGGGCGGGTGACGGATCGGGGCCGGTACTGCTGGAGGTCGCCGACGACGGTCCCGGCATCGAACCGGCGGACCACGAGCGGGTCTTCGAGCGCTTCACCCGGCTCGCCGACGCCCGGGACCGCGACAGCGGTGGCACCGGCCTGGGCCTGGCCATCGCCCGCGACCTGGCCCGCCGCCAGCAGGGCTCGCTCGCCCTCGCTCCGGGCGGCGGCCCCGGCGCCCGCTTCGTCCTCACCCTCGACCCCGCTCCGGACCACCAGGACGCCGACGGCCAGGGGCCGAACGGTTGAGTCCGTCCCCGGGAGGGCGAGTGAATCGGCTGTCCGGCGCTGCCGCAGATGCCCCCGGGCAGCGGCATTGTCGCGGGGAGGACCTCGCCGCCGCCGTCCGCCCATGCCGCCCCGGCTGCCGGACGCGACGACACCCCGGCCTCGACCGACCAGTGCCGGTGAGCAGCACGGACCCTGCGGTGGAAGCCCGCGCGGGGTGGCGGATCCGCGGCTGCGCCGCCCCACCCCCCGCGGAGGTCGCCTCAGCTCGTTCTGACGGAGAGTTCGATCCCGCTCTCCAGCACGGTGGATTCGTACATCCCCGAGTTCCTGACGTGCTCGAGGTAGTCGGGGGCGTGCCCGGTGTCGTCCGCGATCAGCAGCGCCCCGACGGGCAGATGACCCTCAAGGAGGGCAAGGACGGGCAGGTACAGCTGCTTTGCCCCGTCGAGGAAGACCAGATCGATCGCCCCCGGCAGGTCGTGGGCGAGAGTGTCGAGTGCGTCGCCGTCACGGATGTCGGTGCCATCGGCCAGTCCGGCTTCGGCGAGGTTCTGACGCGCCTGCGCCACCTTGCCGGGTTCGAACTCGGAGCCGATGAGCAACCCGCCGCCGTTGTCGTGGACGGCGGCGGCGAGGTGGAGGGTGGACAGCCCGAAGGAAGTGCCGAACTCGACCACCGTGCGAGCGTGCCGGGTGCGCGCGAGGATGTAGAGCAGCCGGGCGATGGGGCGGGAGACGGCGAGGTGGGCGTCCTTCGCGTTCAGGTACAGGCTGCGGTAGTCGTCGGCACCGGCCTTCCACGCCGCGAGCTCATCGGGCGACAGGCCCGCGATCCAGTCGCGCAGCCGCTGCTGGGAGGCGTCCGCTTCGGCGTAGAGGCGGTCGAGCAGGGCGGCGAACTTCGGTTCTGCCAGTGTGTTCGTGGTCATCTTGATCCGGTTTCTGTGTGTGCTGCGGTGGGCTCCCGCTAGAGCCGACCGCCGGTGGCGGTTCGGGTGTAGAGATCGGCGTTGCCCTCAAGTGGCGCGGTTCTGGCGACGGTGAGCTCTTCGACCAGCCAGCGTGTGCCGGTTCTGCGCAGGAGCAGGTCCCAGGTGCCGTGCATGACGCACACCGCGTCATGCGGGTCGGGTGCGTCACGCAAGTGGTGGTGGGCCAGAACGTGGGCCCGGCAAGAGGCGCGGTCGGCGTCGGCTTCGAGGTCGACGACGAGGTTGGCGGTGAGGTGATGGGTGGCGGTGAAGCCGCCTGCGACGCTGCGCGCCCGGTCGACGAAGTCCTCGGCGCTGATCTCGCCGGCGGGCACACCGAGGTGCCTGGAGAGGTCGAGGCCGACGCGGTCGGCGAGCAGGAGGCGCAGGCCTGCCCAGTCGCAAGCGTCCTGTGCTGCGGCGAGTCGGGCGACGACCTCGCCGACCGCGAGCCGGTCGGCGAGGGATCCGATGGAGGTCATGGCGCACTCCTTACCTGAGCACGGGTCAGTACTTGAGCACGGGTCAGTGTTCGAGCGGGATGGCGACCTGCCCGCGACGGTGCGGCTCCTGCGCCTCGTCGAGCATGGCCGCGGCCACAGTGCTCCGGCTCACCCGGGCGGGGAAGAACCGCCTCGGTGCGCCGTCGAGACCGACGGTGCGCCGATCGGGACTGAGCGGTCCGTTGGACAGCGGCCCGGCGTGGAAGACCGTGCCGCCGGCTGCCAGGACGGTCGCGTCCGCGGTGACCTTGTCGGCCAGCTCTGCCCCCATCGCCTTGAGCAGGGTGCGGGTGGCCCATCCGGCAGCCTGCGCGGACGGGCCGGTGCCGTAGGCGCCCAGCCAGACGATCCGCCCGGGACCGGCATCGGCCAGGGCACGCGCGCCGAGGGTGAGCGTGCCGGGGCCGTCGCCCTTGGCCACACCGAGCCCGGACAGCACGACCTCGCTGCCGCGCAGTGCGGCTTCGACGGAGCGCGGGTCGTGCACGTCGGCGGCCACGCGCGTCAGGCGCGGGTGGTCCGGGAGGCTGATGCGCGCCGGGGTGCGGGCGATGGCGGTGACGGTGTGTCCGCGTTCCAGGGCTTGGCGGGTCAGTGCGAGCCCGGTGGCACCGGAGGCCGCGAGGATGGCCAGGTTCATGTCGGTCCCCTGCAGGTGGATTGGATGGCGCTTGGGTGCGGACAGTTCAGGAGATCGGGGCGAGCACCTGCACGGCCGCGGCGTGCAGGCCAGGAGCGGAGGCCAGGACGGTGTCGCTGCCCGGGGACCAGGGAGCGCCGTCGACGCGGGTGACGATGCCGCCCGCCTCGGTGATCATCAGCGCGCCGGCGGCCACTCCGGGCAGCGTGGGCTCGTACTGCCAGAACACGTCGTGGTGCCCGGCGGCCACCAGCAGCATCGGGAAGGTCGAGGGCACGCCGACACGCACCAGCAACGCCCGGTGCAGCATCGCGGCGACCGACCGGCCGATCCGCTCGTAGGTGCCCTCCTGGTCGGCCTCGGCCTGGCCGGTGTCCACGATCGCCGCGTCCAGCTCGCGCTTCGCGGACACGCGCAGCGCCGCGCCGTTCAACTGCGCGCCGCCGCCGCGCAGCGCGGTGTAGGTCAGATCGCCCACCGGTCGGCGGACGACGGCCAGCACCGGCTCCCCATCGCGTACCAGGGCCACGCTCACCGCCCACTCCGGCAGCCCGTGCACATGGTTGACGTTGCCTTCGACCTCGTCGACCACCCACCATTCACCCGGCGGCAGCGCGGTGGTCTCGTACTCCTGCGGCAACCATCGCGCGTCCGGACGCAGCGCCGTCAGGGCCGGGCGTAGGATCGCGAGCGAGACCTCGCTGTCGGCGGTACCGGCGCGGAACATCGCAGCCCGGTCGGCCGGGCGCGCCGAGACGCTGTAGCGGGCCTCCAGAGCGCGGCCGGCCTCCACGGCGGCCCGGACGACCGCCGAGAGCAGCGCGCTGTCGTCGGTCGAAGCGGTGGCGGCAACGCGGGAAGGGGATGCGGTCATGACGGAACCTCATTCACTGCGGCGGACCGGCCTGCCCGATCCGGACTCCTCCGACGCTAGATCCCCGCTCAGATGATTGCCAGTGCACTCTTGTAAGGCCAGAAGTTACCCTGATGCATGTGGATCTGAACCTGCTGGTCGCGCTCGACGCCCTGCTCGAAGAGAACAGCGTCGCCGGCGCCGCCGACCGCCTGCACCTGTCCCCGCCTGCGATGAGCCGCACCCTTGCCCGCATTCGCAAAGCGACCGGCGACGACATCCTGGTACGCACCGGCCGCACGATGACACCGACCCCCCGTGCTCTGGAACTGCGTGGCGAGGCACGCGAACTCGTGATGCGCGCCCGCGCCGCCCTCACCCCCCTCACCACACTCGACCTCCAACACCTCGAACGCAGTTTCACCCTGCGCTGCCACGACGCCCTGGTCACGGCCATGGCCCCGCCACTGATCAGCACCCTCGCGCATTCGGCGCCACGGGTGGCGATCAGGTTCCTCGCCGAACCCTCCGCCGACATCGCCGACCTCGCCCGCGGCCAGACGGACTTCGAGGTCGGCGCCGCCGCACCCGACCGACCCGAGATCGCCACCCGAACGATCGGCACCGACCGCATGGTCGCCGTCATGCGCCCGGACCACCCTCTGGCAACGGGCGACCTCACCCCGCAACGCTTCGCACAGGCCCAGCACATCACCATCTCCCGCCGCGGACGCCTGTCCGGCCCGATCGACGACGCACTGGCCGAACTCGGCCTGCGGCGGCACGTCAGCGCCTCCCTCCCCACCACCAGCGCCGCACTCGACCTGACCGCCTGCACCCAGGCCGTGGCGGTCGTCGCCGAACACGTATGCCGACCGCTCTGGACAACCCTGGGCCTGCACGCCCGCCCGCTCCCCTTCGACGTTCCCGACGTGCCGATGATCGTCGCCTGGCACCACCGCTACGACACCGACCCCGCCCACGCCTGGCTACGCACCCGACTCGTCCACACGCTGCGCACCCTCATCGACCCGAGCGCCCCGGATACCGCACCGACACCACAGCCCTGAACAGGGGTCACCGTCCCGTTGTCGCAGGGGGATGCGTAGCTGCGGTCGCCGTCATCGTCGTCACCGTCGGAGCCGGGGATGACGCGGTTGATGGGGTCAGTACGGTGCCGCCGGAATTGTTGGCCGTTCCCGTGCACAGCAGAGCGGGAGCGTAGAAGGGGGTCAGGGCGTGAAGGTTACGCCGGTGAGGCGTTCGCTCTCGGCCCACAGTCGGGTGCCTTCGGCCGGGTCGTCGGCGCCTGAGGGCAGGGCGACCGGCTTGGGGGTGCCGGCGGCCTGTCGGCGGAAGGAGGACGGGCCGATGAATGCGCCGTTGTGCGCGTCGGGGCTGGTGGCCGCATAGAGGCTGGGCCAAGCGGCACCTTCGGCCGAGCCCATCGCGATGTTCCCCAGCAGCTTGGTGGCGCGACCGACGAAGGCTCCCTGGGTGTGGCGCTGCAGGTTGGTCATCCATCCACGTCTGTTCATGACCCTCTGTGCGGAAAGATGAAATCCCTGGTGCAGCACTTCCTGGTCGACGGGCGCGGAAGGTTCCGGCCGCGCACCGAGCGCGACGGCCAGCCGCCCTCCCGGGTGCGGATCGAGTCGCCGTACGAGACCGAGGCACGCTGGACACGGCGCGGCGACACCCGCTGGACCGGCTATCTCGTGCACGTGACCGAGACCTGCGACGACAAGAGCATCAACGTCATCACCGACGTGGCCACCGTCGTCTCCAGCGCAGACAGTCAGGCACTGCCCGGCATCCACGACCGCCTCAGGCGCCGCCGCCTACTCCCCGGGCAGCACCTGGTCGACGGCGGCTACACCTCCGTCGCCGGCATGGACAACGCCGCCCGCCTCCACCGCGTCACCATGATCGGACCGCTTCCCTCCAGCACCAGCCCGCAGCACCGGGCCCAGGACGGCTTCGGCCGGGAGAACTTCGTCATCGACTTCGACCAACGCGAGGTCAACTGCCCCAACGGGCAGGTCAGCGGCAACTGGAGGGACCTTCCGGTGAAGGAACCGACCTCAGTGGTGGTCCGCTTCGACGCCCGCCAGTGCGGCCGCTGCCCCGAGAAGACCGCGTGCACCCCGGGCCCGTTCCGCAGCCTGTACTTCCCCACCCGCCACCTGCACGAACTCCAGGCCAAGAACCGCGCCGACCAGCAGGACCCGGACTGGCGCAGGCCCTACGGGCTGCGCTCGGGAGCCGAGGGCACCATCGAGGAGTTCGCGCACGGCCACCGAGCACGCCGATGCCGCTACCGCGGCCTGGCCAAGACCCACGTCCAGCACGTCCTGACCGCACTCGCGATCAACGTCGAACGGCTCAGCGCGCAAGAACCCGTCGACTCCGCCTACCGACCCCGCCCTCCCACAGCCTTCCAGCAGTACCTCGACGCACACGGGCTGCCCCGCCCCCTGTGGTGGCGCCAAGGCCAGTGACCCGGCCCTCAAGATTCCCGACAGAGTCCCTCACTGGACGTTCCACATCATCGAGGCCTACAACTCCACCTACTACCGCCCCTTCGCCGACGTGGAGGCCCAGGTCAGAGCGGAGTTGGCGGACGGCCTCGACCACCTGTACGAGGCAGAGCTGAAGGACCGACGGCGCACCCGGGACCATCCGGACCACACCGTGTCCCCCTGAGCGAGCGGAGCGGCGCCGCCCCCGAACGCGGCGACTGGGCGGGGTGTCGGCTCTCACGCATCGGGCAGGCGAAGCTCGAATCGTAGGAGCGAGCGAGAGGTCGTTGACATGGCTGGAACAGCAGCAGCAATGCGGTACGCGATCGGAGCCGAGGTGCGTTGCACCGACGGGGTGTGCGGGCATGTCGACCGGGTCGTGATCGACCCGGTCGCCCGCACGCTCACCCACCTGGTGGTGGATCCCGGCAGCGGCACCCGCCGTCTGGTGCCGGTGGGCCTGGTGGTGGACCAGGTGGTGGGCGACACCGTCCAGGGCCATGAGGAGAGCCCCACGGCCATCCGGCTGGGCTGCGGCACCGCGGGCTTCGAGAGCCTGGAGGCCGCCGAGGAGACCGAGTTCCTGCCTGGCGACGGCCAGCTCGGCTATCTGGCGGACCAGATGATCGTGTGGCCGTACTACGGCCTGGGTGGCGGCGTGGGGACCGGGGCCGTCGCGGTCGGTGCGCCCGGCGTCCTGTCCGTCAGCGGCGCGCCGAGGGAGCAGACCTACGAGCGGGTGCCCAGTGGTGAGGTGCAGATCCGCAAGGGCGAGCGGGTCGAGGCGACCGACGGCGAGATCGGACGGGTCCAGGGACTGGTGATCGACCCGACGGACCACGGGGTCACCCATGTGCTGCTCCAGGAGGGCCACCTGTGGGGGAAGAAGACCGTGGCCATCCCGATCCGCGCGGTCAGCCAGGTCGGTGACAGCGTCCGGGTCGAGCTGTCCAAGGCGGAACTGGGGGACCTTCCCCCGGTGGACGTCGATCCCGGGGTCTGAACGCAGCAGCCCGCGTGCCGCCGACCGGCGGCCGCGGGAGCAAGCGACGGACACCACCGTTCAGTCGCGGCGCTGACGTGCGAGCGGTGCCGCCGCACCGGCCCCTTTCCCGACGGAGCCGAAGCCGACCGGGGAGAGGGCCGCCCCCGGGCGGCCCTCGGCAGCCTCCGGACCGGCTTCGCCCAGGCCGAGTTCGCGCTCAAGTTCCCTGATGCGACCGCTCAGGGCCTGCTTGCGCAGTCCTCGCTCACAAGCCGTCAGCGGCGGGCGGGCGGCGATGACCGTCACCAGGCCGCGCCGCACGGCCAGCAGCGGTGTCGTGATCAGCCAGCTCAGACCCACGAGCAGCGCGACGAGGGCGACATGGCTCCGCTCGGCGTACTCGAACTGCGTGACCGCTTGGGACGGCGACATCCGCTTTCCCGCGCGGTCAATGAACGCGGTTCGTCTGCGGCCGAAGTCCAGCCGCGCGGTCAGGACCGCGCCGCAGAGGTAGCCGAGTATCCCGACGAGCACGCCCCATGCCCACATGCGTATCTCCTTCATACCCACCACCGCCGGGAGACCTCCGGGCCGCCCGGGACTCATGAGCGACGCCGTCAACACCGTGGCCGTCACGCCCTTCGCGTCTTTCCGCCCAGCCGCTCGGGAAACAGGGCCACCGCGCGCTCTCGCGTTCAAGGCGCGGACCGTGCACCGGGCCCGGAAGGGCTCAGCGGTCCGGGGCCGCCTGGAAGGTCTTGACCGCGAGCGAGGCGAAGCGCCGGGAGGCCTCGGCCCGGGTGGCCGACGGCGTCGCCTCGACGCCGTTGTTGGCCATGAGCATGAGGATCAGGTCGTCCAGGACGAAGTCGGCCCGCAGGCGGCCGGATTCCTTGGCCCGATGGGCGAGCGCGGTGACGGAGGTCAGCGCGTAGGCGCGTTCCGCGGCGAAGTCCATCGCGCGGGGGAAGGCCGAGATGAAGGCCGCGGTGAAGCCGCGGTCCCGCGCGTGGAGTTCGCAGATCCTCTCGAACACGAGGCAGAAGCCGTGCCAGGGGTCCGGATCGGCGAGCCCTTCGTCGACGATCGCGTGGCAGGCGTGCATCTGCTCACGGAAGGCCTCGACCGCCAGCACCTCCTTGGTGGGGAAGTGCCGGTAGAGGGTGGCGGGGCCGACTTCGGCACGCCGGGCGATCTCCCGCATCGGCACGTTCAGGCCTTCGGCGGCGAAGACCGTCCGGGCCGCGTCGAGGATCCGCTGACGGTTGTCCTGGGCGTCGGAACGCAGGGTGTGAGGCAAACGGTCGGTCACCACTCTCACTTTACCCAAGCGGACGGGGGCGTCCGTTAGCGTCCGGGACGAAGGAGTACTGATCCGGAGCCAGGAGGCAGCGTTGAAGGCAGTGGAGATCCGCGCATTCGGAAGCCCCGACGGTCTGGCCGTCGTCGACCGTCCGGTCCCGGTCCCGACCGCCGGGCAGGTGGTGATCGCCACCGAGGCGATCGGCGTCGGTGGCGTCGACGCCGTGATCCGCAGCGGCGTCCTCGCGGGCTACGGGTTCAAGGAGGGGCACATCCTCGGCAGCGAGGTGGCGGGCACCGTGGTCGCGGTCGGCGAGGGGGTGGAGCCCGGATGGGTCGGCCGCCGCGTGTGGGCCTTCACCGGCCTGGGCGGCGGCTACACCGAGCTGGCCACCGCCCCGCTCGACGAGGTGCTCCCGCTTCCGACCGGCCTGTCCGCCGTCGACGCGGTGACCCTCGGCAGCTCCGGCGTGGTGGCCCACTTCGCCCTCGCCCACGCCCACTTCGCCCCCGGGGAGTCGGTGCTGGTGCGCGGCGCGGCGGGCAGCATCGGCATCCTGACGGTCCACCTCGCCGCCCGCGCGGGCGCCGCCGCGGTGGCCGTCACCACGTCCTCACCCGAGCGCGGCGACCGGCTGCGCGCGCTCGGCGCGACCCACGTGCTCGACCGCGCCGGAGAGGGAGGCCAGGACGCGCCTTCCGGCTACGACGTCATCATCGACATCGTCGCCGGTGCGGACCTGCCCTCCTTCCTCGGCCGACTCAAGCCCAACGGCCGCATGGTCGTCGTCGGCGTCGTCGCCGGCCGGCCACCGGCCGACTTCGGTACCACGATGATGACCGCGTTCCAGAAGTCGACCTCGTTCGCCACCTTCAGCACCGACACGGTGCCCCGACCCGACCGGCGCGCCGTGCGGACCGCGCAGTTCGACGCCGCGGCGCGCGGCGGGCTCCCACTGGTGGTCCACGAGCTACTGCCACTGGAGCAGGCCGCCCTCGCCCACCGGAAGATGGACGCCGGTGAGGTGTTCGGAAGGATCGTGCTGACCCCTTAGCCCCGGCCCCTCAGCCCCGGCCGATCACCCGTGCCGTCCCGCCGTCCCGCCGTCTCGTCCGACGCCGTACCGCCGCTTCGATTCGAGCCGCCCCAGGGGGTGGGTGCCGTCGGCGAGGGCGAGTCGCGCCGCTTCCCAGTCGGTGTGGTCGGTGCCGGTGACGTGGCGCAGGTAGGCGAGGGTGACCTGCTGGACGAGCGCGACGCGGTCGGGGTTTTCGTCGGTGGTCTCCGCTGAGCCGTAGCCGGAGATGCCGCCGAGGAAGTGCTGACCGCCGTGGACCGTCAGCAGGCTCTTGTCACCCCGGCTGAGTGTGTAGGGGTCGGTCGTCCAGGCCGGTCCGCGGGTGGAGAGCGGCAGTGCGTCCTCGTCGCCGGCGACGACGAGTCCGGGTGCGGTGATCTGGGAGAAGTCCTGCTCGCGCAGCCAGGGGAGGTTGTCGTGGGCGAAGCGGGTCAGCTCGTCTCCGCCCTTGCCGGCGGTGGCCAGTTGGATGCTGGCCATGACCCGGGGATCGGACAGGTCCTCGGCGATGCCGGTCTGCGGGTCCCGCACGCGCAGACCCACCAGGATGCCCGCGGTCTGGCCGCCGAAGGAGTGCCCGGCCGCGACGATCCGGCCGCGGTCCGTCCGTCCGGTCAAGCCGGGTACGCGACCCTCCAGGGTGTCGAGCTGGTCGAGGATCCGCTTCATGTCCCGCACGCGGTGTCGCCACAGGTGGGGCGCGCGCGGGTCGTCCGCGCCGATGGCGAGGCGGTGGGAGTCCAAGTGGGTGGCCTGGACCACGACGAAGCCGTGGGCGGCCCAGTGGTCGACCAGTGGTGCGTAGCCGTCCAGGTCCGAGCCGAATCCGTGCGCGAACAGCACGATCGGCAGGCGGCTGCCGGTGACCGGTGCCGAGACCCGGACGTGCAGGTCCGCACCGCGCTGCGGCGAGGACAGGACGATGGGTTTGACCGACACGAACGCGGTGGGTTCGGGTCCGGTCGTCAGGTTCGTGGTCATGCGGGTACTGCTTTCGGGTAGTGGGCCGGTGGTACGGCGTGGGACGCGCTTCGACTCCTCGCGCGTCATTCGTTACGCTAGAACCTGACGTTGACGTCAGAGGCAAGTGAGTCCACCGAGGAGGAGAGATGCGCGTCGGAGAACTTGCCGCCCGCACCGGTGTCAGCGTCCGGGCCCTGCGCTACTACGAGGAGCAGCGCCTGCTCGGCGCCGAGCGCAGTCCCAGCGGCCAACGCCGCTACCCCGAAAGCGCCGTCGATCGCGTCCGGCTCATCCAGCAGCTCTACGCCGCCGGACTGCCCAGCAAGACGATCGTCGAGCTGCTGCCCTGCGTCATCGACGGTCGCGCCACCCCCGCCCTGCTGCGACGGCTGGCGCAGGAGCGCGAGCAGGTCGACCGACGCATCGCCGACCTCACCCAGGCCCGCGACCGGCTCGACTCGGTCATCACCGCCGCCACCGGCAACATGCGCACCGGCAACCCCTGCCGACAGGAACCCACCGCCCACTGACGCCGGACGACCGCGACGTCTCGCTGGTTGACCTTCACCCTGGGGAAAGCCACAGCATCAGTGGTGCCGGGCGAACCGCCCGGCACGAGGAGGAGTGAGCCATGGCGCTGCTGACCATCGGGGCGTTCGCGAAGGAGTCCCGGCTGTCACCGAAGGCGCTGCGCCTGTACGACGAGCTCGGTCTGCTGACCCCGGCCCGGGTCGATCCGGCCAGCGGCTACCGGTTCTACGCCACCGAGCAGTTGCGGCGGGCCCGGCTGGTGGCCTGGCTGCGCCGGATCGGCATGCCGCTGGCCCGGATCCGAGTGGTCTGCGCGCTGGACGACGCGGCCGCGGCACGGGAGGTCCGGGCGTTCTGGGACCAGGTCGAAGCCGACACCGCCGCCCGCCGGGAACTGGCCACCTTCCTCATCGACCACCTCAGCTGGAAGGACCCCACGATGTCCCCGAACGCCAAGCCCCTGGAGATCCGCTACGCCGCGCTGTCCGACGCCGGACTGGTCCGCGAGAGCAACCAGGACACGGCCTACGCCGGATCCCGGCTGCTCGCGGTGGCCGACGGATTCGGCCGAGCCGGAGCCCCCGCCAGCGCGGCGGCCGTCGACGCGCTCAAGCGCCTCACCTCCGACGGCCTCCCGGCGGGCGACCTGCTGAACGTCCTCGGCGACGCGATCGAACAGGCCAAGCAGGCGGTACGCACCGTGGCCGCCGCCCACCCCGAGCCGCAGCAGGTCGGCACCACGCTCACCGCGATGCTGTGGACCGGCTCCCAGCTGGCGCTCGTCCACATCGGCGACTCCCGTGCCTACCTGCTGCGGGACGGTGAGTTCTTCCAGATCACCCACGACCACACCATGGTCCAGGCGATGGTCGACGCGGGCCGGATCAGCGCGGACGAGGCCGCCTCGCACCCGCAGCGGTCGCTGCTGATGCGGGCCCTGGCCGGGGAGTCCCAGGTCGCCGCCGACCTGCGGCTGCACGACGCGCACCCGGGGGACCGCTACCTGCTCTGCTCGGACGGCCTGTCCACGGTCGTCGCGACGGAGGAGCTGCGCCGGGTGGTCTCCGGCGTCGCCGACCCCGAGCAGGCGGTGCGCGAGCTGGTCGGGCTGGCCAACCGCGCGGGCGGCCCGGACAACGTCAGTTGTGTGGTCGCCGACGTGCTGGAGCAGTGCCCCGACGGAGGTACTGACCGGTAGGGTTCTGCCGGGGGACCCCTAGAGAGAGTTGGCGGTATGGCTGCCCAGGGCGAGCACGTGACCGGCACCGGCTTCTTCACCTCCGTGGACGACGTGTCCGTGCGGTTGGCCGAGGTGGGCTACCTGGCGTCCACGGCGGTCGCCACCACCGTCTTCCTGGCGGACCGCCTCGGCAAGCCGCTGCTGGTGGAGGGCCCGGCCGGGGTCGGCAAGACGGAGCTGGCCAAGGCGGTCGCCGCGATAGGCGGCGCCCGTCTGGTCCGGTTGCAGTGCTACGAGGGCGTGGACGAGTCGCGCGCGCTGTACGAGTGGAACCACGCCAAGCAGCTGCTGCGGATCACCGCCGGGCGGGACGAGAGCTGGGACGAGGCCCGTACCGACATCTTCAGCGAGGAGTTCCTGCTGCCGCGTCCGCTGCTGACCGCCATCCGGGGCGACCAGCCGACGGTGCTGCTGATCGACGAGACCGACAAGGCCGACGTCGAGGTGGAGGGCCTGCTGCTGGAAGTGCTCAGCGACTTCCAGGTGACCGTGCCGGAGCTCGGCACGATCACCGCGACCCGCCGCCCGTTCGTGCTGCTCACCTCCAACGCCACCCGCGAGCTGTCCGAGGCGCTGCGCCGCCGCTGCCTGTTCCTGCACATCGACTTCCCGGACCAGGAGTTGGAGCAGCGGATCGTCCGGCTGAAGGTCCCCGGCCTGGACGCGGTGCTCGCCGAGTCGCTGGTCCGGGTGGTCGGCGCGCTGCGGGCGATGGAGCTGCGCAAGGCACCGTCGGTGGCGGAGACCATCGACTGGGCGCGGACGCTGCTGGCGCTGGGCGCGGAGACCCTGGACGAGGCGGTGGTCCGCGACAGCCTCGGGGTGATCCTCAAGCACCAGGACGACGTGCTCAAGGCGGGCAGCAAGCTGCGGCTCGACGCCGTGGTACCGGCGCCGTGAGCAGCGGCGCGGCCGCCGTGGCCGAGCGGCTGACCGCCTTCGTCCAGGCGCTGCGGGCGCACGGCATGCAGATCGGACCCGGGGAGACCCTGGACGCCGCAGCCGCGCTGGAGGCGCTGGGCCTGGACCACCGGGAGCGGGTGCGCGCGGGCCTGGCCGCCGCGCTGCTGCGGCGCGAAGGGCAGCGGGCGGCCTTCGACACCGTCTTCGACCTGTACTTCCCGCTCGCGGTCGGCGCCCCGGAGGGGGTCCGCGACCTCCCGGTCGACGCGCCGGCCGCGTGGCGGGAGCAGTTGGCCGGGCTGCGGGACCGGTTGGCCGACGCCCTCGCCGCCGACGACCGGGCGGCACTGGCCCGGCTCGCGGCCGAGGCGGTGAGCGTCCTCGGCCGCTACGGGGCCCCGGGCAGCGCCTCCGACGGCTGGTCGGCGCACCAGACCCTGGACAGGTTGCAGCCGCAGATACTGCTCGCCCGGGTGCTCGCCGCGATCCGCGCCGGGCAGGGCGGCGGCGGGGGCCAGGCCCCGGGCCAGGGCCAGGGGCAGGGCGGTGGCCAGGGCTCGGCCGGGTTGCGGCGGGCGGGGGAGGGCTTCACCGAGCGGATCGAGGCCGACGAGATCCGCGACCGGATCGAGCAGTTCCGCAGACAGGTCGGCAACGAGGCCCGGCGCCGGGTCGCCGAACTGCGCGGCACCGACGTGATCGCCCGCCGCGCCGTCGCGGCCAGCCCCGACCAGGTCGACTTCCTGGTCGCCGGACGCGACCAACTCGCCCAACTGCGGCGCACCGTACAGCCGCTGTCGCGCAAGCTGGCCACCCGGCTGGCGGCCCGCCGGCGCCGCGCCCAACACGGCCGGATCGACCTGCGCCGGACGCTGCGCCGCTCGCTGTCCACCGGCGGCGTCCCGCTGCGCCCGGTCTACCGGCGGCGCAACCCGGGCCGCCCGGAGCTGGTCCTGCTCTGCGACGTCTCCGGCTCGGTGGCCGGGTTCGCCAACTTCACCATGCTGCTGGTGCAGGCGCTGCGCGACCAGTTCAGCAAGGTCCGGGTGTTCGCCTTCGTCAACCGGACCGACGAGGTCACCGACCTGGTCACCGCCGGGCGCGCGGACCCGGCCGGGCTCGGCTCGCGGATCCTGGCCGAGGCCGAGGTCACCGGCTGGGACGGCAGCAGCGACTACGGCGCCGCGCTCGGCGGCTTCGCCGACCGCTTCCTGGGCGCCGTCGGCCCGCGTACCTCGGTGCTGATCCTCGGCGACGCCCGCACCAACGGCCGGGACCCGAACCCGGCCGCGCTGGCCCGGATCGCGGCCCGCGCCCGGCGGACCTACTGGCTCAACCCGGAGCCGCGCGAGCTGTGGTCCACCGGCGACTCGGTGGCGGGGGAGTACGCCCGGCAGGTCGACATGCTGCCTTGCCGCAACGTCCGCCAACTGGGCGAGATCGTCGCCAAGCTGCTCCCGGTCTGACGTCCCCGCGCGTTTCCCCGGGCGCGTTCCCCCGTTCGCGTTCCCCCGGGCAGGGGCTTCCCAAGCGCGGGACCGCCGCGACAGGATCGGTGCCGAGAGCCCGCCCCGCCGACCAGGAGTGACCGCCCGTGCACAGCCGCACCCACAACGTCTGGGACCGGACCATCGAGCCGGTGGCCGAGGTCGAGTCCGGCGCCGAGCTGACCGTGGACACCACCGAGGCGAGCGGCGGCCAGCTCACCGACGCCTCGACCGCCGCCGACGTGCCCGGGCTGGACTTCGGCCGGGTCAACCCGGTGACCGGACCGTTCCTGGTGCCCGGCGCGCAGCCGGGCGACGCGCTGCTGGTGGACGTGCTGGAGATGTCCGTCGGCGGCTGGGGCTGGACCGCCTGCATCCCCGGCTTTGGCCTGCTCGCCGACGACTTCACCGATCCGCACCTGCGGATCTCGACGATCACCGAACGCGGCGCGGAACTGCTCCCCGGCCTGGTGATCCCAGTTGTCCCGATGGTCGGCACCATCGGTGTCGCCCCGCCGGAGCCGGGCCCGCACAGCATGGTCCCGCCCCGCCGCTGGGGCGGGAACATGGACATCCGGCACATCGGCCCCGGCGCTCGGCTGATCCTGCCGGTCGGCGTGCCCGGCGCGCTGCTCTCGCTCGGCGACGCGCACGCCGCGATGGGCGACGGCGAGGTCGCCGGTACCGGTGTGGAGACGGACGGCTCGGTGCGGCTGCGGATCACGTTGCTGCCCGGCGCGGCCCCGGCCACGCCGATCGTGGAGACCGACCCGCGCACCCAGCGCACCGGCCGGGCGCTGGCCACCACCGGCATCGGCCCCGACCTGATGACCGCCGCCCGGGACGCCACCCGCGCGCTGGTGGACGAGGTGGTCCGGCGCAGCGGCCTGGCCCCGGCGGACGCCTACCTGCTGGCCAGCGTCGCCGCCGACCTGAAGATCTCGGAACTGGTGGACGTCCCGAACTGGGTGGTCACCGCCCACCTGGAGCTGTCGCTGCTGGACGCCGCCGGACGCTAGGCCGCCCCGCCGTCGGGGGGCGGGTCGGCCGCGCTCACGCTGCGGCGCGTTCGGCGAGCGGGCGGCGTCGCGACGCGGTGTCGGTCAGCGACCGGGGAGGGAAGGCGGCGACGGGGTCGTACCGGTTGACCCCGGCCGGCACGATTTCGTCGATCCGGTCGAGGGCGGCGTCGTCCAGGGTGACTGCGGCGCCTTCGAGGAGATCCTCCAGCTGCTGCATGGTGCGCGGTCCGATGATCGCGGAGGTGACGGCGGGGTGGGCCACGGTGAACGCCACGGCGGCGAGCTGCGGCAGGGTGCAGCCGATGCCCTCCGCCAGTTCGATGAGCTGTTCGACCGCGTCGAGCTTGGCGGCGTTCTCGGCGAGCGCGGGATCGAAGAACGCCGGCCGGATCGCGGCCCGGCCGGATGCCAGGTCGACGGGCCGGTCCTTGCGGTGCCTGCCGGTGAGGAATCCGAAGGCGAGGGGGCTCCAGACCAGTACTCCCATGCCGTACCGCTCGCAGACGGGCAGGAGCGAGGTCTCGATCCCACGGGCCAGGATCGAGTAGGGAGGCTGGGCGGAGCGGAAGCGTCCGAGGGCGCGCCGCTCGGAGACCTGGTGCGCCTCGACGATCTCCGTGGCCAGGAAGTTCGAGCAACCGAAGGCGCGGATCTTTCCCTGCCGCACGAGGTCGCTGAGCACCGACAGCGTCTCCTCGACGTCGGTGGCGGGGTCGGGGAAGTGGACCTGGTAGAGGTCGATCCAGTCGGTGTTCAGGCGCCTGAGGCTGTCCTCGACGGCCTGGAGGATCCAACGCCGCGAGTTGCCGCTGCGGTTGCGGCCCTCGCCCATCTGGAAGTGCACCTTGGTGGCCAGTACGACGTCGTCCCGACGCCCCAGCAGCGCCTTCCCGACGATCTCCTCCGACTCGCCCCGGCCGTACATGTCGGCGGTGTCGATGACGTTGATCCCCCGGTCGAGGGCGGCATGGATGATGCGGACGCAATCGTCGTGGTCGGAGTTGAAGCCGTCCTGGAACATCATGGTCCCGAGACAGTGGGCACTGACCTCGATACCGGTTCGGCCGAGAGTGCGGTAGCGCATGACGCACTCTAGGAACTAGACCTGACTCCAGGTCAATGCCTTCTGGGCCGATGCCGTTACCCTGGCGGGCATGGCTGAGATCATGACGAGTCTGAGCATCGGACAGGTCGCCGAGCAGACCGGCTTGAGCGTTCACGCGCTGCGCTTCTACGAGCGCGAGGGCCTCTTCGTCCACCCCGTGCGGCGCGGCTCCGGCGGGCACCGCGCCTACAGCCAGGACGACGTGGACTGGCTGACCGTCTGCATCATTCTCCGCGCCTCGGGCATGCCCCTGCCGATGCTCCGCCGGTACGCCGAGCTGGTCAGGGAAGGCTCCGGCAACGAGGAGGAACGGCTCTCACTCATGCGCGAGCACTACGAACACGTCGCCACCCAGATCGGCAGGCTGACCGAGTCCCTGGACCTGATCAGGTACAAGGTCGGGGTGTACGAGGACCTGCTCGACCAGGGCGGCGGGGTTGCCCACCAGTGCCACGAAGCTGTGGTCGAGTAGCGGGACCCGTCGCCGCCGGTCGGGACGCCGGTGGGCCGGGGAATGCCGGGCCACCGGTCCGTGTTGTGGCGTGCGTCCGACCGGACCTGAGCGTGACCTCCGGAGCGTGACCCCCGAAGCGTGACCCCCCCGGAGAGGAGTCGGCCCCCGATGACCACCACCCGCGCCCTCGCGGACGAGTACACCCGCGCCCACCTGTTCTTCGACTCCAAGGCCTACAGCGACGCCGCGCTGATCCTGGTCCCGCTCGTCGACGCCGACCCGGCCAACACCGCCGCCCGGCTGCTGCTGGCCCGGTCGTACTACCACTCGGCCCAGCTCAACCGGGCGGAGGCGGAGCTGCGCCGGGTGCTGGAGCGCGACCCGGTGGAGTCCTACGCGCACCTGATGCTCGGCCGCACGCTGGAGCGCCAGGGCCGCGCGGCCGAGGCGGTCCCGCACCTGCGGCTGGCCGCCGCGATGGACGACGGCCACACCGTCTGACCCGGCCCCGGGCTCAGCCGAGCTTGAGGGCGACGCCGCCGTACCCGGCGTTCTCGGCCCGGTCGAGGGTGAGGTCCGCCTCCTCCTCCGGGTTCCACTCGTGCACCGGGACCAGGCCGGGGGAGACCAGCTCCAGGCCGTCGAAGAAGCGCAGGATCTCGGCGTGGTTGCGCGAGGTCAGGTTCATCCCGGAGCTGGTGTACGTCTTGATGACGGCCTCGGCCACGTCGGGCGGGGTGAAGTCGGCGGTGGCGTGCGAGAGGATCAGCGCGCTGCCGGGCGGCAGCACCGCCTTGAGGCCGTTCAGGATCTCGTCCGGCCCCTCCGAGTCGGGGAAGAAGTGCAGCAGCGAGACCACCATCAGCGCGATCGGCTGGGTGAAGTCCAGCAACTCCTTGGCCTGCGGCGAGTCGAGGATCGTCTGCGGGTCGCGGAAGTCCGCCTCGACGTAGGCGGTGCGGCCCTGGGTGGTGCCCCGGAGCAGCGCGCGGGCGTGGACCAGCACGATCGGGTCGTTGTCCACGTAGACCACGTGCGCGTCGGGGTTGACCGCCTGCGCCGCCTGGTGGGTGTTGTGCACGGTCGGTATGCCGGTGCCGATGTCCAGGAACTGGCGTATGCCCTGCTGAGCGGCGAACCGCACGGCCCGGCCCAGGAACCGCCGGTTGGCCTGCACCGTGGACCGCACCGACGGCAGGTACTGGATCACCCGGTCACCGGCCGCCCGGTCGACCGCGAAGTTGTCCTTGCCGCCGAGGAAGTAGTCGTACATCCGTGCGCTGTGCGGGACGCTGGTGTCGATCAGCGGAGGCGTCCAACCGTCCTCGGTCCTGAACGATCCGAGCTTCGCGCCCTCGTAGTCCTCGTCCGGCATCAGCAACTCCCCTTCAACACAAGCACCTTCTGTGGTGATCACCCCCTAGGGTAGAGGCTGCCGAACGCCCGTGCGGCCATGCCGGGCGCCCCGACCCGCTACCGGCCGGAGACGCCCAGGTCAGACCGGTCTGCCAGGACGAAGCGGAACCCGAACGTCCACAGGCGCACCGCCATCGCCTCCAGCAACTCCACCCCGGCGCGTGGTCGCCCCGCTGGTCGCAGTACTGATGGAATGTCAGGCTCTGCTCCGGTCGGCGGGTAGTGCGCAGGCTGCGGTGAGCATGCCCAGGGCGATGGCGGCGAGGAGGGCGAACATCTGGGTCAGGTCGTGCAGGCCTTGGACCGGGTGCCCGCCGAGCCAGGCGTCCAGGCCGCGTAGGCCGTGTGAGCCGGGGGTCAGCACGAAGAAGGCCGCGAGGTAGAGCACGTACGGCGGCGGGGTCCGTGGGCGGCGGCCGAGGAGCAGGCTGGCCGCCGCCATCGCGGCGGCCGCGAGGAAGGTACCGGCCAGGGTGTCGAAGGCGCGGACCGTCAGCAGTTGCACGCCGAAGGTGCCCAGGGCCATGGCCAGCGCCCAGGGGAAGTCGCGGGCGCGCATGCCGAAGACGAGCATGACGCCGAGGGTGAAGACCGTCCAGCCGAGCCAGCCGGCGACCGGGCCGAGGGTGGGCGCGACCGGCTGGTCGAAGACCTCGCTCTGGTCCAGGCCGAGGGCCGCGGCGGCCAGGACCGGGCCGAAGGCGAGGGTGGCCAGCGCGGCCAGTGACTGGGCGAGGCGGGCCGAGCCGGGGGTGTAGCGGCCGGTGGACAGTTCGAGCATGGCCATGGTGATGGCGTCCCCGGGAATGAACACGAACAGGGCCGGGATCATCAGGGCGATCGTGCCGCCGTGCACCCAGCCCTGGTGGGAGGCGGTGAGCACGACCACGCCGACGACGGTGGAGGCGCACAGCGGAGCCAGCCAGCCGGGGCGCCGCAGCCGCTGCACACCGTCCTGGATCAGGCCGACCGCCAGCCCCAGGAGCGTGGTGATCCACGCCTCCTGCCAGGTCGGCTGGATGGACACCCCGAAGCCGACCGAGAACAGCACCACCCCGAGCACCCGCAGCCACGGCGGGTACGGGGGAGGCGAGGCGGCGATGGCCTCCAACTGGGCCCGGGCCTGACGGACCGGCAGGTGCCCGGCCGTCACCCGGGCCAGCCACGGCTTGAGCGCGCTCACCCGGTCCAACTGCGGGATCTCCGGCGTATGCGTCAGCACCCGTGACAAGCCGTCGATGGAGACGAGGGCCGACTCCGCCGACACGGTCACCTCCGCGCGCGCCCCGTAGGCGGCGGCGACGGCGGTCAACCGCTCCTCGGCGCGGACCGTGCCCTCGTAGCCGCCCGCCACCAGCAGCCCGGCCAGCCGGGCCACCAGGTCGAGGACCTCATCAGCAGCCGCCCCACCAGCAGTACCCTCGCCATCAGCCATGACGCCCAGTCTGCTTCCCGCGCGTGGCCACGGCGGCGCGAAACGCCCGGGTGAACGCCGTCGACCGACAGCGGCGGCCGCGGGCCCGGAACCGGTCACCCGCTCGCCCCGCAGCGGTGGCGGGCAACCGGTGCCCGGCCGAGGCTGGGGGGATGAGCGACGTCGCGCGGCACGATGCCGCCACCCCGGTCCTGGGCAGGTTGGCCGAGATCCACCCGCGCCTGGAGGCGCTCTACAAGGACCTGCACACGCATCCGGAGCTGTCGTTCGCCGAGACCCGGACGGCGGGGGTGGTGGCGGACGAGCTGGGGCGGCTGGGGTTCCAGGTCACTACCGGCGTCGGCGGCACGGGGGTGGTGGGCGTGCTCGCCAACGGCGAGGGCCCGAGGGTGCTGCTGCGCGCGGACTTCGACGCGCTACCGGTGCGGGAGCAGACCGGCCTGGACTACGCCAGCACGGCCACCGGCACCGACCCGGACGGCAAGCACGTCCCGGTGATGCACGCCTGCGGGCACGACATGCATGTCGCCTGCCTGCTGGGCGCCCTGGATCTGCTCGCCGGGTCGCCGGAGTCCTGGTCCGGCACCCTGGTGGCGGTCTTCCAACCGGCCGAGGAACTCGGCTCCGGGGCACAGGCCATGGTCGACGACGGGCTGTTCGCGAAGGCCGGGACCCCGGACATCGTCCTGGGCCAGCACGTGGCACCGGTTCCGGCGGGGACGATCGCCTGTCACCCCGGGCCGACCATGGCAGCCACCGACGCGCTGCGGGTGCGGATGTTCGGCCGCGGCGCCCACGGCTCGCGCCCGGAGTCCGCGATCGACCCGGTGGTCATGGCAGCGGCCACGGTGATGCGTCTGCAGACCGTGGTCGCGCGGGAGATCGCCGGTGGCGACACGGCCGTCGTCACCGTGGGAGCGCTCAACGCCGGTACCAAGGACAACGTGATCCCCGACGAGGCCGAGCTCAAGGTCAACATCCGCACCTACACCCCCGAGGTCCGCGCCACCGTTCTGGACGCGGTCACCCGCATCGTCAACGCCGAGGCGGCCGCCTCCGGGGCCGAACGCGACCCGGAGATCACGGCCCTGGAGGCGTTCCCGGTCATGGTCAACGACCCGGCGGCAGTCGAACGCACCACGGCGGCGCTGCGCGCCCACTTCGGTGAACAGGCCGTCGTCGACCTGGGACCGGCCACCGGCAGCGAGGACTGCGGGATCCTCGCCACCGCCTCCGGGGCGCGGCTGTGCTACTGGTACTTCGGCGGCACCGACCCGGCCGCCTTCGAGACAGCGCTGAAGAACGGGACCATGGGACGCGACATCCCGTCCAACCACTCCCCGCGCTTCGCCCCGCTCATCGACCCCACCCTGGACGTCGGTGTCCAGGCCATGACCGTGGCCGCGCTGGCCTGGCTCCATGCACCATCGAGCCCTCCGGCGACAGGCCGACGTAGTAGTGCATGAGCCCCGGCAGCCGCTTGATCGCCGGGACCAGGTACTCCGAGACCTTCCGGTCCACGGCGTCCACCTCGGCGAACCGGCCTTGTGGCAGGGCGATCCCCGCGTCACGGCACCTCGGCTCGGCACCTCGGCTCGGCACCTCGGCTCGGCACCTCGGCTCGGGCCCGCCGCCGGGTTCGGGGCCTTACTGTTGGTCTTCATGACAGTTCATGACAGTTCGTGACAGGAGGAATCCATGGCAGGCAGCGAGGTGGCCGCGTCCGGCCGGTCGGCACAGCCGACCGTGGCGGAGTACGCGGTGCGGCGACTGGCCGCACTCGGTATCGAGCACGTCTTCGGTGTGCCCGGTGACTACGCGTTCGCCTTCGATGCCGCCATTGAGGCGAGCACCCAGGTCAGTTGGGTCCGCGACTCCAACGAACTCAACGCCGCGTACGCGGCGGACGGCTACGCCCGCATCCGGGGCGCGGCCATCCTGTGCACCACCTACGCGGTCGGCGAGCTCAGCGCGCTCAACGGCGTCATGGGCTCGTACGCCGAGCGGCTGCCGGTCTTCCACCTGGTCGGGCAGCCCAGCTCCCGGCTTCAGCGGGCCCGCGCGGTGACGCACCATTCGCTGGGCGACGGGATGTTCCGGCAGTTCGAGAACCTCTCCGCGGCCACGGCCTGCGTCGTCGCCAACCTCACCCCGCAGAACGCCATCGCCGAGCTGGAACGGGTGATCTTCGAGGCGCTGACCCAGCGGCGACCCGCGTACATCACCATGGCGCAGGAGTACGGGCCGCTGCCGGTCATCGGTACACCGGTCAGCGGCACGCCGCTGGCCCAGGTGCCGCGCACGCCGAGCGACCCCGCCTCGCTGGACGCGGCGGTCGCGGCCATCGCGCAGCGCGTGGCGGCGGCGGAGTCGACGGTCGTGCTGCCCGCCTACACGATCGGGCGGTTCGACCTGCGGCGGCAACTGACGCGGTTCCTGGACGCCACCGGGCTCGGCTACGCCACCACGCCGATGGACAAGGCCGTCATCTCCGACACGAACCCGCACTTCCTCGGCACCTACGCCGGAACGAACTCGAACACGGGCGTCCAGGACGCGGTCGAGGGAGCCGGGCTGGTCCTCAACCTCGGCGGAGTCGCCTTCGCCGACTTCAACACCGGTGCGTGGACCGACGGGATCGACCCGGACCGGATGATCACGGTCTGGCCCGACTACGTGCAGGCGGGCAACGTCATCTTCGGCGCGGTGTACCTGGCCGATGTCCTGGAACGCCTGACCACCACGCTGCCGAAAGCCGCGACACCGAAGCCCCCGGCACCGAAGCCCGCGACACCGCAGCCCCCGGCGGCGCTTCCCGGGGCCGCCTCGGAGCGGGTCTCGTCGGCGACGCTCTACCCGAGGCTCGCGAGGTTCTTCCGCGAGGACGACATCGTGATCGCCGAAACCGGGTTGTGCATGAACTACCTGGCACCCATCCCGCTGCCCGAGGGTGCGGTCTTCCACAACCAGACGCTGTGGGGATCGATCGGCTGGGCCACCCCCGCCGCGTTCGGCGCCACCATGGCCGACCCGTCCCGCCGCACCGTGCTGATCACGGGGGACGGCTCCCACCAGCTCACCGCGGGCGAGCTGGGCGCGATGGGCCACTACGGGGCCAAGCCTGTGATCATCCTCCTCAACAACGGGATGTACGGCATCGAGGAGGTGCTCTCCCCAGCCCAGGGGCACGTGTACGACGTCCTCGTGCCGTGGAACTACCACGACCTTCCGGCGGCCCTCGGATGCACGGGCTGGTACACCGCCCGGGTCGGCACCGTCGGAGAACTCGACGCCGCGCTGGCCACCGCCTCGCGGCACGACAACGGCTGCTACCTCGAAATCATGCTGGGCCGCTCCGACATCCCCGCCTCGGTACCGGAGGCCGTGCTGGACCGGCTGTACCAGTTCGCACCCACGAATCCCGCCCTGCCCGCGATCGCCTCCGCCGCCGCGGCGGAGGCCGTCAACGGCGGCGGACGGCCCTCGTAGACGCCGCGGAGCAGGGCCTCCCGGCGCGGCTCTGACGGCCCGCGGCCGCGCGGATGCCGCCGGGCCCCGATGGGAGCATGCTGGGGATTGGTAGTTCGTCGTCCGCTGCTGCGCGTACGCGGTTGGCCCCGGAGGAGTCACGTGAAGCCTCAGACTGACTACGCTCCGTCGTCGAGCACCCCGTTCGATGGTGCCGCCGCAGCCCTCGTGGACGAAGTCGGCAGGATCGTCTGGTGGTCGCGGGCCGCCGCCGAACTGCTGGGCCGCAGCGAGGAGGAGGCCGTCGGCAGGTCCGCGCTGGACTTCCTCGCCGCGCCGGTGCCCCGGACCGCGCTGCGCCCCGGCGCTCCGGCGCGCCGGACCCGGCTGCGCCACCGCTCGGGGGCGCTGCTGGAGGTCGAGCTCCAGGTCCTGCCCGGCACGCCGTGGTCACTGGTCATCGCCGTGCCGACCGGCCTCCCGGCAGTCTGGACCGGCGACGCGGCCCTCGCTCGCGCCCTGTTCGAGCAGGACCGGATTCCCGTCGCCGAGTTCGATACCGGCCTGCGCCTGATCCGTACCAACCGCGCCTTCGAACTGCTGCGCCCCGAGGGCGCCCCCGACGACTGGCCGACCGACCTGGCGAGCAGCGGCGAGGGGACAGTCAAGGACGCGATCGCCCGGATCGTGGACGGCGGGACGTCGACGGCCGGTGCCGAGTACCTCTGGCGCTCCGCCGGGTCCAAGCGGATACTCCCGCTCACCTGTTTCGCGATCCGGGACTCGCTCGGCGCGCTGACCGGTGTCGCCGTCGCGGTCACCGAGGCCACCGACCGGCGGCGGGACCGCGGCCGCGCGGACGCCGACCGGAGCGGAGCCGAGGTCGGCAGCTCGCTCGACGTGGTGCACAACGCCCGGGACCTGGTGGAGGCGCTGGTCCCGGCGCTGGGCGACCTGGTCGCCGTCGACTTCCCCGACGACGTACTCCAGGGGCGGGATCCGCCGCTGGGCTACCCGGGCATGGAGGCCTCGGCCCCGCGCAGGGTCGCGGTGAAGTCCGCCGACGGCGTCTGGCCCCGGGCGATGGTCCAGCTCGGCGAGGCGATTCCGCAGGTCACCGACCAGGCGGCGAGCGCCGCCATCGCGGTCGGCCGGGCGTTCGAGGTCGACCCGGACACGGGTCGGCAACTGCTCGCCCACGACCCGGAGCTGCTGGCCCTGCTCATGCCCGAGGGGATGCGCTCCGCGCTGGTCTGCCCGCTCTACCACCGCAGCCGCCTCTACGGAAGCGTGTTGCTCTGGCGCACCAGCAACCCCGCGCCGTTCGACGACACCGACCTCAAACTCCTCCAGGACCTCTGCGACCGCACCGCGATCGGCCTGGACCACGCGTTCAGCTACACCCGCGAACACAAGACCGCGATCGCCCTGCAACGCAGCCTGCTGCCGCCGACCGCGACCGAGAGCACGGCCTGCGAGACCGCGGGCACCTACCTCCCGGCGGACGGCAACCTCAGCGTGGGCGGCGACTGGTTCGACGCCATCGCCATGTCCTCACTGCGGGTCGGGCTCGTCATCGGCGACGTGATCGGCCACGGGTTGCA
Organism: Streptacidiphilus sp. P02-A3a; assembly: GCF_014084105.1. Lineage (GTDB taxonomy): Bacteria > Actinomycetota > Actinomycetes > Streptomycetales > Streptomycetaceae > Streptacidiphilus. The sequence goes on from NZ_CP048289.1 coordinate 3,714,923, forward strand.
GGCGACCGCGACCATGGCCCGACTGCGCACCGCCGTACAGACCCTGGCCGACCTCGACATCCCGCCCGACGAACTGCTCACCCACCTCGACGACCTCGTGCAGCGGATGGCAGGAGAAGCCGACCAGCCCGACACCGTCGGCGCCACCTGCCTCTTCGCCGTCTACGACCCGGTCAACCAGGAGTGCCAGTTGGCGAGCGCCGGGCATCCACCGCCCGCCCTGATCACGCCCGGCGGCGAGGCGGAGTACCTCGAACTGACCCCGGGACCGTCCCTGGGCGTCGGCGACAACCCGTTCGAGATCACCACCGTCACCCTCCCGCCGGGCAGCCTGCTCGCGCTGTACACGGACGGCCTCACCGGCCGCGACCCCGCGGCGGGCATGGCCCGGCTGCTCGGCGACCTCGACCGGGCGAACCGCCCCGGTCGTCCGCTGGAGGAGGTCGGCGCCGAGCTCACCGGGCTGCTCCCCGCCGACGCCGACCACCCGGGAGACGATGCCACCCTGCTGCTCGCCCGCACCAGGGCCATCGTCGGCAGCGACACCGCCGTCTGGGAGTACCCACCGGACCTGGCCGCGGTGCAGACCGCCCGCAACGACGCCAACGCCCAGCTTGAGCGGTGGGGGCTGCAGGACCAGATGTTCGCCACCGAACTCATCGTCAGCGAGCTGGTCACCAACGCCATCCGGCACACCGGCGGTCCCGCGGTGCTGCGGCTGATCCGCGAACGCATCCTGGTCTGCGAGGTCTCCGACCAGAGCAACACCCAGCCCCGACTGCGCCGCGCGCTGAACACCGACGAGGGTGGACGCGGCCTGTACATCATCGCCCAGCTCACCAGCCGCTGGGGCAGCCGCTACAGCGCCCGGGGCAAGACCATCTGGACCGAGCAGCCGCTCACATGAACAGCCGCTCCCGTGAACAGTCGCAGCGGCCGGGGCTCAGCAGGCGTTGAGCCAGGTGGTGGTGAAGTTCTCGTTGTCGGCGAGGCTGGAGGTCGAGTCGCAGAGGGTGCTGCCGTTCTCGATCTCCATCTGCTCGATGGTGTAGCCGGAGCCGGTGAAGGAGCCGACGGGCTGGCCGTCCACGGTGAACCCGGAGAAGGGGTCGGTGCCGAACTTGGTCAGGTTGTCGGCTGCCATCTCCATCACGGCCTCGGCCGAGGAGTCGTCGGCCGACAGCGACTTGGTGACGGAGTTCGTCCAGCCCTGGGTGAGGTCCTTCAGCGTGAGCGTGTACTTCGTGCCGGAGGTGTGGGTCACCGTGCCGGTGAACTGGTCCCCGGGCTTGACCGTCTTGTTGATGATGATCACGTTCGCCGGGTACATCTCGTACCAGGCGTAGTAGTCCGGCGAGGAGCCGTCGCAGTCGCCCGAACTGCCGGTCTGTTCCACGGTGCTGGAGCTGAAGCCGTCTATGCCGACCCACGGGGACATGTCCGTCTCGCCGTCGCCGCTGGTGCAGCTGATGGCGTTCTGGGTCCAGCTCGCGGTGGCCGTGCTGAAGGTGCCGCCGGTGACCGCGTACCCGGACCAGTTGTTCGAGTAGTTGAGGACGTGGCCGCCGACCGCCCGCGGGTGGGTGCCCGGGGCCGGCTCGTACAGCCCGCCGGGCACGAACGCCCTGCTCCCCGCAGCCCCCGCAGCCCCGGCGGTCCTCGCAGCCGCCGCGGTCGGCGCGGCCGCGTGGTGCGCCGCGCCCGTCACCGGGCCGGTGAGCGCCAGCGATCCCAACACCAGTCCTGCCAGCGGAACGGACCATAGTTTGACCATGTGGGGCTCCTTTGCGGGGCAGCGGCAGTGAGGCCGCGCGGCGTGATCGCTCGATCCCGGAGTGTCAGGACGCGAGGGAGACTACCGCCGTTCCCGGAGATTTTGAATGGCCACGGACAAAATTGTCGGACGCGGTGGACGGTCAGTCGCGGGCGTCCGGGTAGAGGTTGTCCAACTCGGCGTCCAGCGCTGCCAGATCGGGGTGGGCCTGGATCAGCCACGCGCCCTCCTTGGCCTCAAGCCTGCGCTTGATCTTGGCGACAGCCTGGTCCAGGCTGCTGTTGATGCGCTGCCAGATCTCGTCGCTCTCGCGGAGCTTCTCCTCCATGGCGTCCGGTTCCACCAGCGTGCAGTCACAGGGCTTGCGACCGGCGGAGAGCTCGGCGAGCGGTACCGGGACCGGCTCGGAGACGTTCAGGCCCCTCGCCTTCGCGGCTCTCTGGGCATTGACCAGCCGAAAGCAGTGCCTGCTGGCGTGGTAGCGGGTGCCGCGTGCGGTGACGAAGACGATGTCCGGGGTCCTGGTCATGGCTTCACCGCGATCCGTAGGCGCTGCGCCGCCGCCAGACCTGCCCCCACCATCGGCAACCGTCTCGGTATGACGATCTGACCCATGCGGTCCTACCCCCCGGAAAGCAAGCATGTTCGTATCGGGGTGATCTTAGTGCAGCCTCAGGCGGGGAGTCGCGGGGAGAGCGGGGGCGGCGTCCACGGGTCGGTGTGGGGCTTGCTGGAGGTGAGGCCGTAGTCGCCCTTGAGGTGTTCCGGGATCGAGTACTGCATCACCCGCCCCCGGGTCAGCGAGCTGAGCTCCAGCCGGGTGGTGAGGCTGCCGAGGCGTTCCAGCGCCCAGGCGCCCACCGGGGAGGAGTGGTGGACCCGCTCCACGACGCCCAGCAGCGCCGGGGCGAAGCCGACGGCGGTGTCCCAGCCGGAGCGCGGCACCTGCAACCAGTCGGCGGCGGTGTCGCCGATCAGGAAGCGGACCAGGGCGGGGACCACCGGGTCGAGCAGGGTACCGGGCACGACCTGCTCGTACAGGTCGATCAACTGCCGGGTGAGCGCCGCGCCCTCGGCGGAGGGGGCCATGTAGCGGGCCATGTACAGGTCGGAGAAGTCGCGGGCCTGGTCGAGGTCGGCGGGGGCCGCGGCCTGGTCGACGCCGAGCATCGCGCCGACCACCCGCCAGGCGTAGAAGTAGGCCTCGGCGCCCTCGTTGGAGATCCGGATGCCCAACCGGTGCAGCGCGTCCAGCACCTGGATGGAGAACATCATCTGCCCGCCGATCATGTCCTCCTGGCAGATCGGCACCCCCAGCGCGGTCTCGTCCCAGCGGCCCTCGCGCCCCAGGTGGTGCCGGATCGAGGCGTGCAGCAGGCGGACCTTCTGCGCGGCCGGGAGGAACCTGCTGCCCGCCTCGAAGGCGTCCGGCTGCATCAGGTACAGGGTGAACTGGCCGGTCTCGGCCATCCGCCGGGAGGGGTAGTCCAGCGAGTGGGTGGCGCTGAGCAGCCGGGCGACGTGCGGGACCAGGTAGCAGGCGGGCATCGAGGCGAAGGACAGCGCGGTGGAGATGTGCACGTTGTTGTCGATGAAGAACAGCCGGGCCTTCTCCATCAGGTCCCAGTCGACCCAGTCCGGCGGGGCGGCGGTGGCCCGCAGGTAGTCGCGGGCCTCGTCCGGGACGTCGTCCGGCAGGGGCTGGCCGACCTTCGCGAACCAGCGCATCAGGGTGTTGAACCGGCCGACGTCGCCGTGCGCGAACAGCGCGTCGACCGTGGCGTCGGCCAGCTCGTCGCCCTTGAGGCGCAGGGCGTCCATCGCTGCGGGGGTGGCGGTCACCGGGATCTCCTCAGGGGATTGGTTGGGTTCAGCTGCTGCGGGTGGTGGCCGCCGCGACCAGGTGGGAGAGCGCGTCGGCGGCGGCCGTCGGGAGGCGCGCCCGGGCGACGGCGGCGCGGGCGGCGTCCGCGCGCTGGGTGATCATCTCTTCGACCCGGGACCGGGCCCCGGACCGTTCCAGCACCTCGCGGACCGAGGCCAGCTCGGTCGGGCCCAGGTCGCCGCGCCCGACCAGGTCGCGCAGCCGGGTGCGGTCCGCGGGGGTGGCGCCGGTCAGGGCGAGGGCCAGCAGCGCGGTGGGTTTGGCCCCGGCGAGGTCGTCCAGGTTGGACTTCCCGGTCTGCCGCGGGTCGCCGAACACCCCGAGCAGGTCGTCCCGGAGCTGGAACGCCTCACCGAGCGGGAGCCCGTACGCGCTGAAGGCGTCGATCAGCGCGGGCGGCGCGCCGGCGAGCTTCGCGCCGAGGTGCAGCGGGTGCTCGACGGTGTACTTCGCGGTCTTGTAGCGGATGATCTCCAGCGAGCTCTCGGCGCTGGGCGCCGCGCTGGTGCGCAGGATCTCCAGGCACTCCCCGGCGATCAACTCCCGGGCCAGCGTGGCCCACAGCGGGCGGGCCCGGGCCAGGTAGGCGGCGGGCAGTCCGCACTCGGCGAACAGCTGCCCGGCCCAGGACATCAGCAGGTCGCCGACCAGCATCGCCAGCGACCGGCCCCCGGCGCGGCGCGCCGCCGGGCCGGGGATCGCCTCGCGCAGGGCGACGTGCGCGGTGGGCGCGCCCCGGCGGATCAGGCTCCCGTCGATCAGGTCGTCGTGGACCACCGCCGCCGCGTGCACCAGCTCCATCGCCGCCGCCGCCCGGACCACCGCCTCGCTGTCGGGCTGTCCCGAGGCCCGCCAGCCCCAGTAGCAGAACGCCGCCCGCAGTCGCTTGCCGTCCGCCACCGCCGCCCGCAACTGGTCGGTGATCGGCGCGAGTTGCGGATCCACGGCGAGCAGCAGCGCGGTCTCCCGCTGGACCAGGTCGCGCAGGGTCCGGTCGACCCGCGCCCGCAGCGCCTCAGGCATCGGACGTCGGCGGCCCGGTCACCGCGGCCGACCGCCGGGCCAGGGCTTCCAGATGGGATTCGGACGTCGGGGTGATCCGGTCGAGCAGCAGCCCGCCGCGGGTGCGCAGCTCCTGGTGGCCGTCCTCGGCCAGCTCCCGCAGGTCGGACCGGCCGAGCAGGCCGCGTACCTGCCGCAGCGCGGCCTCCGCCTGTTCCAGCCCCAGGTCGACGATCCCGGCCAGCAGCTGTACCGCGTCCCGGCCCAACCCGCCGCCGGTTCCCGTGCCGTCCTGTGATGACACAGCCATCCCCACCCTCCGTCGGGGCTGCGACCGCCAGGTCGGGCCGCCCCAGGGCGGCACACGGCAGTCCGCGAACCTCGAAGGTCCTGCCCAGCGCTGGATGGGCCATTCCCGGCTTCACCGCTTCGGGTGTACTCGCAGCGGTTACCGCCCGCGATCACCTGGGACGTGCTACTCAGCCGCTGGCGTCGAGCTCGCGCAGGACCGCGGGCAGGCCGACGCCGAGCATCTTCCGGCGGACGCTGCCCAGCAGCTGGGCCATGAAGAAGCCGCCGACGCCGGTGAACCCGGTGTGGTCGTAGGTGAAGCGCGTGCCCGAGCCGTGCGGTTCGAGCCGGTAGCCGACCTCGGTCAGGTCGCCGTCCCCGTCGCCGTCACCCAGCCAGGAGTAGCGCAGCAGCCGGGGCTCGTCCACGGCCAGGACCACGCAGTGGACGATGCCGTTCCAGCCGGGCTTCGGCTTGGCGAGGAAGCGGAACTCGGTGCCCACGGTGGTGCTGAAGCCCTCCGGCCGTCCGCCCGCACCGGTGGCGGTCCAGCGCGGGACCAGGTCCGGGTCGGTCACGGCCCGCCAGACCAGCGCCGGGGGCTGCGGGTAGTCGCGGACGATGTGGATGCTGCTCATGGCGGGCTCCTCGGACTCCGGTGTATCGCTACTGTTTACATCTACTGAAAAAATACAGTAACAGAAAAAATGGTGTGGCCGCACTATGCTGACCCCATGAGCATGGGCAGGCGCACAGTGGACTGGACGGCGTTGCGGCCGCAGGGCGAGGAGCCCGAGGGCGAGGGGCTGCGGGAGCGGAAGAAGCGGCGGACGCGTCAGCAGCTGTCCGACACCGCGACCACGATGTTCCTGGAGCGCGGCTTCGACGCGGTCCGGGTGTCCGAGATCGCCGAGGCCTGCGGGGTGTCCGAGAAAACGGTCTTCAACTACTTCCCGACCAAGGAGGCGCTGGTCCTGGACCGCTGGCAGGCCACCACGGTCTCGCTGCGCAACGGCCTGGCGGAGCCCGGTACCCAGCCGGTGCGGGTGGTGGAGCGGATCCTCGCCGCCGAACTGGGCGCCCTGACCGGCTGGCTCGCGGCGCAGCAGGACCCGGTGTGGGCCGGGGCGATGATCACCCGCTTCGGCGCGCTGCTGCGGTCCACGCCCTCGCTGCGGGCGCACCAGTACGAGACCACCGACCGGCTCGTCGCCGACGCCGCCGAAGCCCTGGCCCGGCGGGCCGGGGTGGGGCCGGACGACCCCGAGCCCCGGATCGCGGCGACCGCGCTGCTCGGGCTCTGGCAGGTCCAGGCCCGGAGCCTGAGCCGACACCTGTCCGGCGGCCTCGCCCCGGACCAGGTGCACGCGGCGGTCACCGCCGACGTCCGGCGCGCGGCCGGGGTCATCGCGGGCGGGCTGGACACCTTCGCCTTCGACCGGCAGGACAAGGAGGCCCGGGCCACGAAGGCCCCGGGCGCGGACGGGATGCCCGCCGCGCCCGGGGCCTGACCGGCGCGGGGGTCAGCGCAGCCCGGCGAACAGGTCGTCCTCGTGCTCCGGCGTCGGAACGGTGCTGAACTGCCGGACGAAGGACTCGCGGCCGAACATCCGCCGCTGGCCCTCCTCCGGCATCCGCAGCATGAAGATGTTGTCGCCCTGGCTGGCGTGGGCCTCCAGCGCCTTGCGCTTGCGGACCACGTAGGGGGAGACGTCCACGCGGGTGGTGATCTGCTCGTCCGGGGTGCCGAAGTCCTCCGGCGGCTCGAAGTCGCCGAGGTCGGTCCCGGACGAGCGCAGGTACTCGAAGAGGTCGGCCATCCCGGACCGGGAGAGGGCGGCGTGGTAGAACTTCGCCGGGATCCCGGTCCGCTCGATCGCCGCCACCGTGATCCGGTGCGCCTGGATGTGGTCCGGGTGGCCGTAGCCGCCGTTCTCGTCGTAGGTGACCACGACGTCGGGCCGGTACCGCTCCATCAGCTCGGCCAGGCGTCCGGCCGCCTGGTCCAGCGGGACGTTGGCGAAGGCCTCCGGACGCTCGTTCCCGGCCCAGCCGACCATCCCCGAGTCGTGGTAGCCGAGCAGCTCCACGTCGGAGATCCCCAGCAGGGCCACCGACTCCCGCAGCTCCTCCAGCCGGAGCGTGCGGACCGCCGCCTCGTCGTGGCCGGGTTCGCCGGGCTTGACACCACCGGGGCCGTCCCCCTGCTCCCCGTTGGTGCAGGTGACCAGAACCGTGCGAATGCCCTGGTCGGAGGCGAGCGCCAGCACTCCGCCGGTGGACAGCACCTCGTCGTCGGGATGGGCGTGCACGGCCATCAACGTCAGCTGGCGGTTCATCAGTCGCAGACCTCCGGGTCGATCGGTGCTTCCACCGGCTGACTCCACCTTAGACCGACCGCCACCGAACGCCGCGCCGTCCCGGCGTGCCCACCGGGCTCGCCTGCCGGGTTCCGGGAGCGGCGCGTGCCACGCTTGGAGCCGGACCCGACCGGCCGCAGCCCGGCCGGTCGGCACGGATGCCCGGCGGCGGGCCGGGCAGGACGACGGGACGGGGGACGGGTGTCGGACAGCCAGGACGCGCGGGCGGCCGGGTCCGAGGTGCTGGCCGAGGAGCGCAGGCTCCGGCGCGACCTCGGCTTCTGGGGGCTCACCGCGATCTCGTTCTCGAACATCCTCGGCTCGGGCTGGCTGTTCGCCGCGATGTACGCGGCGCAGACCGCCGGTCCGGCGTCGCTGCTGTCCTGGGTGGCGGCCGGGGCGCTCTGCGGGCTGGTCGCGCTGGTGATGGTGGAGCTCGGGGTGTCCCGGCCGGAGGGCGGCGGCACCGTCCGCTGGCCGCTGCACGCCAGCGGACGGCTGGTGGGCACGCTGATCGGCTGGTCCACGCTGCTGTCGGTCGGCGGGACCGCCGCCGAGATCAGCGCCATCATGCAGTACGCCGGGCACTACCTGCCCTGGGTCTACCACGACGGCGGCCTGACCGGGCGGGGCCTGGCCGTGGCCCTGGGCCTGAGCGCGGCGCTCACCGCGCTCAACTGGTTCGGGGTCAAGCTCTTCGCCCGGTTCAACAACCTGGTGTCGGTGTTCAAGGTGATCGTGCCGACGCTCACCGTGGTCGCGCTCTTCGCCTCCGGCTTCCACTCCGGACGGCTGACCGCCCCGGCCCACGGCGGGTTCGCGCCCTACGGCTACGCGGCGGTGCTCACCGCGCTGGCCGGGGGCGGCATCGTCTACTCGCTCAACGGCTTCCAGGCCCCGCTGGACTTCTCCGGCGAGGCCCGCAACCCCCGCCGCACCATGCCCGGGTCGGTGCTGGCGGGCATCGGCCTGGCCCTGGCGCTGTACCTGGCCCTGCAACTCGCGTTCCTGTTCACCGTCCCGGAGCGGCTGCTCGGCCACGGCTGGGCGGGCGTCAGCTTCGACTCGCCGTTCGGGCAGCTCGCGCTGATCCTGAACCTGCAGTGGGTGTCCAGCCTGCTCTACGTGGACGCCGTGGTCTCGCCCGGCGGCTCCGCCTACGTCGGCGTGGCCATCGACGCCCGGCACACCTACGCGCTCGCCAAGAACGGCATGCTGCCGCGCGTGGTGATGCGGGTCAGCACCCGCCGGGGCATCCCGCAGCGGGCGCTGCTGCTGAACCTCGTGGTGATCGTGGTCTTCCTGCTGCCGTTCAGCGGCTGGCAGCAGATCGTCAGCGTGATGGGGGACCTGTACCTGCTGATCTACGCCGCCTGCGCGGTCGCGGTCGCGGTCTTCCGGGGGCGCCCGGACGGACGGCTGCTGGGCTGGATCCCGGGACTGGTCTGGATCGCGCCGCTGAGCTTCGTGGTCTCCAGCGAGTTCGTCTACTGGTCCGGCTGGCACAACCTGCGGCTGGCGCTGCCGATGGTGCTGATCGGCCTGCCGCTGTTCCTGCTGCTGCGCCCGCAGCGGGAGCAGCCGCGCCCGCTCGCCGACGAACTGCGCAGCGGCGCCTGGCTGCTGGCGTACCTGCCGGGGCTCACCCTGCTGTCCTGGCTGGGCTCGTTCAAGGGCTCGGACCGGCTCCCGGCGCCGTACGACTCGATCACGGTCGCGGTGGCGTCGGCGGCGGTGTTCGCCTGGGCCGTGCGCGCCGGACGGGCGCTGCCCGTGGCCGCCCCCGACCCGACGGTCCGCTGAGCGGCGGTCACCCCGCCTCGGGAGGTGACTCCGGGCCCTCCACCCAGTACAGCTGCTTGTGTCCGCGCGCCTCGAACTGCTCGGCCAGGGCCCGCGCCTCGGCGCGGGTGGCGTGGCGGGAGACCAGGAAGCGGTTGCCGTTGTCGTCCTGGCGCATCAGCCGGTACGGCCGGTCCGAAGTCATGGCAGCACTGTAGGCCCCGCCCGGCCGTGGTGGACGGCGGGGCGGGGCCCACAGGGTGGCGCCGCGTCAGATCAGGCTCGGGGTGGTCACCCTGGGCTGATCGGTCGGGGCCGGGGCGGGTGACGGTTGCTCGTGACCCAGGTCCGGCAGCCAGCGCAGCCAGCGCGGCAGGTACCAGTTGCGGTCGCCCAGCAGCGTCATCACCGAGGGCAGCAGCACCGCCCGGATCACCGTCGCGTCGATCAGCACGGCCACCGCCAGGCCGATACCCATCTGCTTCATGGACTGCAGGTCCAGCGTGCCGAACACCGCGAACACCGCGATCATGATCACGGCCGCGCTGGTGACCGTCCCGGCGGTGCTGGTGATGCCGTGGGCGACGGCGCTGCGGGTGTCCAGGCCCCGGTCGTGCGCCTCCTTCATCCGGGAGACCACGAACACGTGGTAGTCCATGCTCAGGCCGAACAGGATGACGAAGAGGAACAGCGGCACCCAGGTCTCGATCGCGCCCACCCCGGACGAGCCCACCAGCGACGCGCCCACGCCGTGCTGGAAGATCAGCGTCAGCGCCCCGTACGAGGCGGCGACCGAGAGCAGGTTCAGGCCCAGCGCGGTCGCGGCGATCACCACCGAGCGGAACGAGAGCAGCATCAGCAGGAACGCGAAGCCCATCACGAAGGCGAACACCGGCAGCAGGCTGCCCGACATCTGCGAGTTGAAGTCCGCCGACTCGGCCGTGTCGCCGGTCACCGCCGTCTGTGTGCCCGGCACCGTGTTCAGGGTGTGCGCGAGCACCGGGCCGCGCAGCGCGGCCAGCGCGTCGTCACTGGTCCGGTCGTTGCCGCTGCCGGCCAGCGGCACATAGAGCAACTCCAGGTGCTGCGCCGGGTACTTGGTGACCGTGATCGGGTCGCGCATCAGCCCGGTGGACACCGCCTGGTGCTCGAACGCGGTGAGTGCCGAAGCCAGGGCGGGAGAGCCGAGGTCCGCGGCGCGCACCACCACGGTCGCCTGGTTCGGATTCCCCGGAAAGGCGGCGGCGATGTCCTGCTCGGCCACCACCAGCGGGCTGCCCTTGGGGAGTTGCTGGGCGAAGGTCAGGTTCGCGGTGTGCATGGTGAGCACCGGGACGGCCAGCGCCAGCAGCAGCCCGGCGGCGAGGCCCGCGGCGACCAGCGGCCGACGCAGCACCCGGCCCAGGACCGCCCGCCAGACCCGGTTCCCGCCGGTGCCCCGCGCCTGGCGGCGGCCCAGCAGCGGCAGCCGCCCCTTGGCGACCCGGTCGCCCAGCTTCGACAGCAGCGCCGGCAGCACGGTCACCGACCCGAGGACGGCGGTGACCACCACGATGATGGTTGCCATGCCCATCGCCATGAAGTCGGCGATCCCGGTCAGGAACATCCCCGCCATGGCCACGCACACGGTCAGCCCGGAGACCATCACCGAGCGGCCCGAGGTGGCGGCGGCGATCCGCAGCGCGTCCGCGGCCGAGTGCCCGTTGGCCCGCTCCTCGCGTTCCCGGCGCAGGTAGAACAGGCAGTAGTCGACGCCCACGGCGAGCCCCACCAGCAGCATCACCGACGAGGCGTCGTCGCTGGTGTGCAGGATGTGGCTGCTCAGCGCGACCAGCCCGGTGGCCGCGACGAACGCGGTCAGCGCCAGCACCACCGGCAGCACGGCGGCGACCAGTGCCCCGAAGGCGACCAGCAGGATGCCCAGGGCCAGCGGCACCGCGGTCCACTCGGCCCGGCTGAAGTCCTTGCTGAAGGTGTCGTTGAACCACTTGTTCGCGCTGGCGTCGCCGAACTCCTGGACGGTCAGGCCCGGATGCCGCGCCTGCACCGAAGCCACCGCGGTCAGCACCGGGGCGACCCGCTGGTCGGCGGTGTCCGGGTCGCCGCTCATGGTGATCTCCACCAGTGCCGAGTGCCGGTCCGGCGCGATCGCCCCACTGCTGTACGGCGAGCGCACCGACGAGGTCTCGCCGGTCGCCCGGATCGCGGCGACGGCGTCGTCGACGGCGGAACGGAACCGCGGGTCGGTGGCGGTGAAGGCGCCGCTGCGGATCAGCACGGACTCCGAGGCCGGGGAGGTGATCCCGGCCCGGGCGATCATCTGGTCGGCCCGGCCGGACTGGCCGAGCCCGTTGTCCTGGTCCGTGGTCTGCAAGCTCCCGGTCATACCGCCGAGGACGGTGGCCAGAACGACGAACAGCAGCCAGCCGAAGACGGCGGTCTTTCGATGGCGGGCGCTCCAGCCGCCGACGGCGGCTGCCAGACCCGGTCGTGGCGACCGGCGGGCGCGGGTACGGGATGTCACGGATGTCCCCCAGGGAGAGCTGACTGGTCGGCGGGCGGTGCGCGACCGCCCGGCCGGGCTGTGGGCCACGGCGGTGCGGTGCGGTAACGACGCTACGGAGCGTCGCGTCGGCCCGACATCCGGCCAGCGGGCGAGCCCACCCGGGGCCTGCCCCCCACGCGGCCCGGGGGTTTCCCCTACCGTCGCCGGGACTTGCCCCTTAGGGGCCGCCGGACCGAGGGGCGGATTCCGATTGCGGAAGCCCGGCGGCCCGTCATGATCCGCGGGTGACCGCACCCGCCTCGTCGCGCACGGCGACCGTCCCGTCCTGCCCCGACTGCGCCAGCGCCCTGACCGACGACGCCCGGTTCGTCAGGTGGTGCCGGAGTTGCGGTTGGAACGCCCATCCGGGAGCGAAGCCGGTGAAGGGCTTCGACGACCGCTTCCGGCGCAAGCAGAACCGCGCCGCGGAGGAACGGCTCCACCGGAAGGTCACCGCCGGGGGCGGGGACCGGCCGTCCGCGTTCGACGGGCCCGCCGTCGGCGCCCACCTGCTGGCCGGGCTGGTCCACCTGGCCACCCTCGCCCTGGCCGTCGGCGGGGTGGTGGTGGACTCCGTCCCGCAGAGCGAGCGCGACCGCAGGCTGGTGGTCTCCCGGCTGGACGACTCGGCGGTGGACACCAGCCACCCGCCGACCTGGCTGCGGCTGGAGTTCGTCGGGCAACTCCCGCGCACCGCTTCGGCGATCACCCTCACCGACGCCGAAGCGGCGGCGATCGACGCCGAGTTGGCCCCCGCCCGGGCCGCCGTCGCCGGCGCGCTGGGCCGACCCGCCTTCCGGCCGGCCGGCCCGCGCCCGGCAGCGGTTCCCGGCTGCCGCCGGGGTGGGGTCAGGGGCCGGAGAGGAAGTCGACGGTGACGGTGGCGGAACGGGCGGTCGGGCTGCCGGGCGTCGGCGTGAAGGCGACCACGCCGGTGCCGGAGCAGGGGACGGTGAGGCTGGTGGGGACGGGCAGTTGGACGTAGTAGCTGTTCAGTGTCCCGATCAGGGTGCTGAGCGTGCTGCTGACCGGCGCGGTGAGGCTGACTTGCAGCAGTTGCCCGGCGCTGCCGGTGTAGCCGGCGGTGGCGCTGCTGGCCGGGGCGGGGACCGCCTCGACGTACTGTCCGGCGAGCGGGTGGCCGGTCTCGCCGAGGGTGATCGGCCCCAGGCAGTCGGTCCGGATCGGCGCGTTGTCGGCGACGCCGTTGACCTGACCGGCGAACACCTGGTTCGGGCCGATCGGCAGCGGGTCCGGGACAGCTGCCGCCGCCGCCCCGGCCGAGCCGAGGAGCAACGCCCCGACGGCCAGCGCGAGCAGTGGTGGACGTACCTGACGAGAGATCATATGCCGTGCCTCCGTTATGAGTTGGACGGTGGAGCGGGCAATGGGCTCTGTGCGTGTCGCGTCCGGGACCCTATCGGCGCGGTCGGTCCGGGGCAATACCTCTCGCCTTGTCCAGGCCATCCGCTTCGCCGCCCTGGCCGACGCGCTCCGCCGTGGGCGGTGGGAGCGCGGTCGGTCTCAGGCACCCACCGTCCCGTCGACGCCCTCGCGCAGCAGGTCGGCGTGGCCGTTGTGGCGGCCGTACTCCAGCAGCACGTGCAGCATCACCATCCGCAGCGACACGTCCTCGCCCCAGCGCGGCTGGTGCCCGGTCAGCTCCAGCGACTCCGCCGCGGCCTCGATCCGGCGGGAGGCGGCGACCTCCGCCTCCCAGGCCGCGAAGGCCTCCGCCCGGGTCGACCGGTCGGCGTCGTACGCCGCCTGGAAGTCGACGGTGTCGGACCACACCAGCGGCACCTCGTGGTCCTCGAACACCCGGCGGAACCAGGCGCGTTCCACCTCGGCGAGGTGCCGGACCAGGCCGAGCAGCGACAGCGACGAGGGCGGCGACGAGCGCTGCCGCAGCTCCTCGTCACTGAGGCCCTCGCACTTCATGGCCAGGGTGGCCCGGTGGTAGTCGAGGAAGGCCCGCAGCAGTTCGCGTTCGCTGCCGGTGTTGGGCGGGCCCACGCGGTTGTCCGTGCTCACTGGTGCTGCTCCTGTCCGGTACTGGTGGTCGGTTGATTGTGCCATCGCCTGCCCTCCGATGGTTTCCAACTTGCGCAATCATGGAAGCGATCATGGTGGACAGATGGTTGGTGGGCGATGGAGGGGGAACGGGTGCGGCGGGAGACGGCGCGACTGCTGGGAGTGCGGGTGGCGGAGGTCGACGAGCTGGACGCGGCGGTGCCGGCCGCGCGGAGCGGCGCCCGAGCCGAGCCCGAGCCGAGCCCGGGCCGGTGTCGCCGCCGGACCGTACACCCCTTCCACACAGCGGGAGTTACCGACCATGGACCCGAACTCGAACCCGAACCCGAACTCAGCACAGAACCCTGACCTGGATCAGAGCCCGGACCCCGACCAGAGTCCGGCCCCCGGGCCCGCCCCGGCCCCCGGGGCCGTCCCGGGGCAGGGCCGGGACGAGCGCGGGCCGCGCGGCAGGCGCGCGGCGCGGGCCGTCTACCAGTACATTCCGCACCCGCGGATAGCGGCGCGGCGCGCGCAGCGCCCGGTGAAGGTCGCCGACCAGATGCCGCAGGGCAACGCGGTCACCCGGTTCAACACCCGGGTCGCGATCGTGATCACGCAGGCGGTCGGCAGCATGTGGTGCGCCTACGCGTTCGCGCTCTTCGACCTGATCAGCCTGCCGGACGCGATCCGCGGCGGCGCCTCCTCGATCGTCTCCTGGGTGGCCCAGACCTTCCTGCAACTGGTGCTGCTGTCGGTCATCATGGTCGGCCAGAACGTGCAGGCGGCAGCCTCGGACAAGCGCTCGGAGGCGACCTTCCACGACGCCAGCGCCACCCTGTACGAGGTGGCGCAGCTGCAGGGCCATCTCGCGGCGCAGGACGAGCTGCTGACCCGGATCGCGGAGAAGCTGGGCCTGGACCCGGCCCCGACGGTCAGCTCCCCGCCCCCGGCCGACCCGGGCGCCGACCCGGTCGGCTGAGCCCGCACCCGTATGGGTGGAGGCGCCGTCGCCGGGGCCGGACGGCCGCTCCCGTCCGGGCCCGGCTAGCGGTGCTGCCGGAGCGTCAGCGCCAGGTCGTCCGCCTGGCAGCGGATCTCGGGGACGGCGGTGGTCTCCAGCAGGTTGCCCCGGCGCAGCGAGCCCAGGGTCCACAGCGGCGCCGGGTCGTGCTGGGAGGCCGGGCGGAGCCGGCCGTCGGGGGTGGTGTCGAACCCGCCGCCGACCGGCGCGGGGGAGCCGAGGCCGGTGCCGAGCAGGCCGGTGACCAGCGGATCCTCGATCCGGGTGAGGTCGGTCTGGGCGCCGGTGCAGTTCACCACCGCGCCCACGCGCAGCGAGCGGCCGTCCGCCAGGCGCACCCGCAGCGCGTCGGCCACCGGTTCGGCGTCCGTCACCGTGCCGCTGCCGACGGTGACCCGGCCCCGGTCCACGGCGTCGGCCAGGGCCTCGGCGCTGACCGGCGGGATCCGGTGCCGGTGCACCTCCCACAACCGCAGGTCCTCGCGCAGGAAGCGGGCCTGTTCGGCCGGGGCGAGCTGCTGCCAGAGCGCGGAGGTGACCGGGCGCAGGCTGTCGAAGCCGACCCGCCAGTCGCCGTGGCTGCGACGGCCCGCGGCGAGGTGGCCCAGTACCGCCCGGCGCAGCGGGTCGAGGCCGGAGCGGGCGTCCAGGCCGGGGGCGGGCGCCGGGAGCAGCGGGCGGGCGGCGTGCGGCCGGGGGAGCAGCCCGTGCCGGGAGACCGCGTGCACCACCCGGCCCGGGCGCTGGAGCGTCAGCGCCGCGTCCACCATGGTCAGCCCGGTGCCGACGAGCAGCAGGTCCTGGTCCTCCGGCAGCGCCCGCAGGGCGCCGGGCGCCCACGGGTCGGCGCGGAACAGCGGCGAGCGGAGCAGCGACGGCGGTGCCCAGGACCGGTCGGCCGGGAAGTTGCCCAGGGCGAGCACCGCGGCGTCGACGGCGAGGGACTGCCCCGACCGCAACCGGAGCGAGAGCGGCGCCCGGGCGCGGTCCGGCCGGTGGCCGAGGCCGACCACGCGGTCGCGCACCCGGAGCAGCCGGGGCCCGCCCCCGGGGCCGCCGACGGCGTCGAGGGTGTCCGCGAGGCTGTCCGCCAGGTACTTCCCGTACAGGCCCCGGGGGACGAAGTCGTCGGCGCCCGCGCGCGACCCGAGCCAGCGGACGAAGTGGCCCGGGTCGTCCCGGTGGGCGCTCATCCCGGCGGCGGGCACGTTCAGCAGGTGGTGCGGCGCGTCGGTGGCGAAGGCCAGGCCCCGGCCGGTGCGGCCGGGGCCGATCAGCCAGACCCGGCAGCCGCGGTCGCCCTCCCCGGCCGCGCGGCGCAGCAGCCGCATGGCGGTCAGTGTGCCCGCCGCTCCGGCGCCGACCACGGCGATGTCCCGGACGGCGGTCACTGTCCGCCCTCCGGCGCGAGGTAGACGCGGCGGATGCTGGTGCCCAGGCTGCCGACGTCCGCGCCGTAGATGTGGATCGAGACGGTCTTCGCCGGGAAGCTGTTGCGCACCAGGTGGATGTCGCCGGGCGGCGCGAACGCGGCGATCGCGCCGGTCGGGTTGACCACGTCGGCGAGCGGGAGCAGCCGGGCGTTGCGTCCGTCGGTGGCCAGCCGGTATCGTCGCTCGTTCTCCTGGCCCCGGTGGACGCCGGTGACGCACCAGCAGAGGTGGTCGTGGATCGGGGTCCGCTGCCCGGGCATCCAGACCAGCGAGACCACCGAGAAGCTGCGGTCCGGTTCGGCGTGCAGCAGGTGCTGCCGGTAGCCGTCGGGGTCGCCCTGGCACTGCTCGGCGGTGAGCAGGTCGGCGGCGCCGAGCGCGGGGGCGAGCACCTCGGCCACCAGATCGGCCGTCAGCCCCGGTGGCAGGCCGCGTCCGACGACCTCGCGGACACCGGTGACCAGGGCGCCGATCGCGTCGCCGGTACGGCTGTCGGCCCTGGAGGACACGTGTGGGGATGTCATGACTCGAACATCGGCGGAGCGGTCCGCGTTGTCCAACGACGGTTGGTAGGCCCCCCGCCAACGAGCGCTTATGGATCGGCCGGTGCCCGATCAGCAGCCGTCGCGGGCGGCGGCGATCGCCTTCAGCGCGTCCACCACCAGCGCCGTCGCCGGGATCCGCAGGTGCTCCCGCAGCACGTACGCGGACACCTTCCGGCGGATGTGCGGCTCCACCGCGCGTCCGGTCACCTTGCTGTGGCACAGGAAGGACAGCACCAGCGCGGGCATCAGCGCGATGCCGACGCCGACCGCCACCAGGCTCTGCACCGCCAGGTTGTCGTCGGTGGTGAAGACGATGTCCGGGCTGAAGCCCAACTCCGAGCAGGCGTGCAGGAGATGGGCGCGGCAGCGGGCACAGCCCGCGATCCAGCGCTCGCCCGCGAGGTCGGACAGGCGCACCCCGTGCCGTCGGGTCAGCGGGTGGCCGACCGGCAGCAGGACCGTCAACAGGTCCTCCATCAGCGGTATCTCGACCAGGTCCGCCGAGGTCTCGGTGTGCAGCCCGGGGTAGCTGAAGGCCAGCGCGAGGTCGCACTCCCCGCGCGCCAGCCGGTGCAGCGACTCGGGCGGCTCGTCCTCCTGTAACTCGACCCGGATGCCCGGGTGGTCGACCAGCAGCCGGGCGATCGCCTCCGGGACCAGGGTGGCGTTGGCGCTCGGGAACGCGCAGACCCGGACCCGTCCGGAGCGCAGCCTGGCCAGCGCGCTCAACTGCTGCTGCGCCGCCGAGATGTCGCCGAGGATCACGGCGGTGTGCCGCGACAGCGCCTCACCGGCCTCGGTCAGCTTCAGCCCGCGCCCGACCCGGAGGAACAGCGGTACCCCGACGGTCCGTTCGAGCGCTCTCATCTGCTGGGTGACGGCCGGCTGGGTGTAGCCCAGCACCCGGGCCGCGGCCGAGTACGAACCGACGCGGACGACCTCGTGGAAGGTCGCGAGGTGTCGTGAGTCCAGCATGGCCTCATCATAAGGAGATTTTGGGGTGCCGGACGGCGGGTCCCGCCACCCCGGAGGCGGGTCAGTCGGACGGGTCGGACAGGATCCCCGCCAGGTCCGGTACCGCGGGCTCGTCGGCGAGCGACTGCTCGGCCCAGATGATCTTGCCCTGGCCGGTGTAGCGGGTGCCCCAGTTCCGGGCGAGCTGGGCGACCAGGAACAGGCCGCGGCCGCCCTCGTCGGTACTGGCCGCCCGGCGCGGGTGCGGGGAGGTGCTGCTGCCGTCGGAGACCTCGCAGATCAGCGCGCGGTCGCGGAGCAGCCGGACCCGGATCGGCTGGCTGCCGTAGCGGATGGCGTTGGTGATCAGCTCGCTGAGGATCAGTTCGGTGGTGTACCCGAGGTCCCGCAGTCCCCAGGTGTCCAGGGTGCGGGCGCAGGCCGAGCGGGTCGGGGCCACCGCCGCCGGGTCGGACGGGACGTCCCACTCGGCCACCCGGTCCGGGCCGACCAGCCTGGTCCTGGCCACCAGTAGCGCGATGTCGTCGTCGCAGCGGGCGGGCAGGACGGTGTCCAGCACGGTCTCGCAGATCTCGGCGGGGGTGAGCCCGGCCGCGGCGGTGAGCGCGGTGCGCAGCAACTCCCGCCCGGCGCCGGGCCCGCGGTCGTGGTCCTCGATCAGCCCGGCGCTGTACAGCACCAGCCGCGAGCCCTCCGGCAGCGCCGACTCGGTGGTCTCCACCGGCAGCCGCCCGCCGCGGCCGAGCGCGGGCGAGGCGGGCAGCGGCGGGAAGGAGACCCGGCCGTCGGGGAGCAGCAGCGCGGGTCCGCAGTGCCCGGCATTGGCCATGACGGCCTGTCCGGTGACCGGGTCGTAGACGGCGTACAGGCAGGTGGCGCCGGTGACCGGGACCTCGTCGTCGCCCTGGGGCTCCTCCCGGTCCATCCGGCTGACCAGCTTGTCCAGGTGGCCCAGCAACTCGTCCGGGGGCAGGTCGAGGGCGGAGAAGTTGTGCACCGCCGTGCGCAGCCGGCCCATGGTGACGGCGGCGCGCAGGCCGTGGCCGGTGACCCCGCCGACCACCAGCGCCACCCGGGCGCCGGGCAGCGGGATGACGTCGAACCAGTCGCCGCTGACCTCGGCCCGCGCGGTCAGGTAGCGGTGCGCGGCCTGGACCGCGGTCTGCTCCGGCAGCCCGCGCGGCAGCAGGCTGCGTTGCAGGGCGGCGGCCATGGTGTGCTCGCGGGTGTAGCGGCGGGCGTTGTCCACGGCCACGGCGGCCCGGCCGACCAGTTCCCGGGCGATGGACACATCCGCCTGCTCGAACGGCTGGGTCCCGCGCGAGCGCCAGAAGCTGGCCATGCCGAGCAGCACGCCCCGCGCGCGCAACGGCACCACGATCATCGAGTTGATGCCGTAGCCGACGATCCTGCGGGCGTTGTCCGGATCCTGCTCCTGCCATCCGCCGAAGGCGGACATGTCCCGCTCCAGCACCGGCTCGCCGCTCCCGAAACCGATCGGCTGCGGGGCGGCCCGGCCGAAGTCGATCACGGTGCCGACCGGGTACAGCGGCGGATCGTCCCGGATGCCGGAGAGGGCTGCCCGGAGTACCGTCCCGCCCACCGGCTCCCCGCCGCGCAGCACCGGGTCCACCAGGTCCAGCGTGGCGTAGTCGGCGAACCGGGGGACGGCGAACCGGGTGAGCTCCTCGGCCGTCCGGGTGACGTCGAGCGTGGCCCCGATCCGGCTGCCGGCGTCGTACAGCAGCTTCAGGCGCCTCTCCGCGACGGCAGCCGCCCCGCGGGCTCTCGATAGGCCCCAGCGCCTGATCATGTCCCCTTTGTAGCACCGGACCCCGGCCGCGGCGACCGGACCGGCGGCCGGTGGTCCCGTCCGGGGCCGCCGGGCGAGCGCATGATGGGCCCATGTCTGCTTTCAGCCCTTTCAACCTCAGTAGTGCCTTTGTGACCTTTTTCGCCGTGGTCGGCCCGCCCAAGGTGCTGCTCTCCTTCGCCCACCTGGCCCGCGACCGGGAGCGCCGTGAACTGGTCCGGCTGGCGGGGGTCAGTTCGCTGGTGGCCGCGGTGGTGGGGGTGGTCCTGGCCTACTCGGCGAGCTTCCTCTCCTCGCTCTTCCACATCGGCCACGAGTCGCTGGAACTGGCGGGCGGGCTGATCTTCTTCACCTACGCGCTGGCGCTGGTGCTGGGCATCCACCTCGGCGCCTCGGAGGAGGATCCCGGGCACCTGGCCAACCCGCTGGCCGAGGGCCTGCGCGAACTGCTGCTGCCGTACGTGGCCAGCCCGCTGGCGGTCACCGCGGTACTGGTCGAGTCGCTCGACAAGGACACCTGGTCCTGGGACACCACCATCGCCGCCGCCTACTTCGCGGTGGTGGTCATCAACTTCCTGTGCGTGCTGATCCTCGCGCCGCTGCTGCGGCGACTACAGCAGACCCTGCTGGAGGTGCTCTCCCGGCTGCTCGGGCTGCTGCTCGCCGCGCTCGGTGTGGAGCAGTTCCTGGACGGCCTGTACGCGCTCGGAGTCCCGTTGCAGTACGCGCTGGTCCACTAGACGCACCGTCACCAGCAGTTTCGTTCATCAGAAAAGACGAAAGGACAGCTGATCGGGTGCAACCTTTCGGCGCGGTTGGGAGTGAGGGTGAGTGAGGGCTGTGACTTACCTGAGTTCGTCCTGTGCGCAGCGGCTCCGCTGAGCCCTCACCGCTGCCTGGGACGTGAGAGCAAGGAACTGACCGTGACGTATGCCCTTCGCAGGCGCCTCGCCTCCACCGCGATCGTGGCCGGACTCGTCTGCGCCGCCGCCCCGGCGCTGTCCGCGCCCGCGTTCGCCGACCAGCCGGCGGCCGCTTCAGCCACCGCCCGGACGGACGCCGGTCCCTCGCTGCCGGACACGGACATCGTCACCCGGGCGATCGAGGTCCAGTACGCCGACGCGCACTGGAACTGGACCGCCTGGAACGACAGCACGCCGGTGACCTTCGGCAGCGCCCAGCCGAACTACCAGTGCGCCGAGTTCGTCGCCCGCTCGCTGGCCGCCGCCGGGCTGGTCCCCGGACTCGGCCCGAACGACCCGCAGAGCGACTACTTCGACTACACGGCGCCCAACGGAAAGGTCTACGACCTGCTGCTGATCTCCGACCTGCCGCAGTACAACAACCTCTACGCCTACCTGATGGACAGCGGTATCGGCGAGGACGTCGGCGACCAGCCGGGCGAGGCGCAGCCCGGCGACATCGTGGTCACCTACCTCGGCCCGAACGGCACGCTCAGCCACACCGGCCTGGTCGCCCAGGCGGCCACCGGCACCGGCGAGGCCACCGTCGACGCCCACAACAACGCCAGGCTCGACTACGGCTACCACTACTACGCCCCGTCGCACCTGGTGCGGCTGGTCCCCAACGCCCTGCTGGAGGTCTGGGGCTGGGCTGCCACCCAGGAACTGCTGCACCCGAAGGCGCAGCAGCAGCCGCCGACCAGCCCCACGCCGCAGCAGCTGTTCCGCGGACCGGGCCTCGGCGACCCGGCCGGTCCCCAGGTCTGAGACCAGGTTTGAGCCGGGCGGGTAAACCCCGCCGAATTCCCGGCCCGGCCGGAGGCAAGCAGCGGCACGCCGCCAGCCGAAATCCGGCCGGGCCGGGAACACGCGCGCCCGTCGGCCGCGTGCCGATACCCGTGGCCGCACGGCCCCCGTGGGCGAGCGCGTCGCGCACCGCCGGGTCGAGGCGCAGCAGGGTCTTCTTACCTTCGGCCATCGTGGCGCTCACTTTCTGCCACGTCTACGGCCGTGCGAAAACTGCCTCGCAGCCCATTCCTGGCTGGCCCTACTCCTTCGTCGCCGTGCTGGTGCCCCGCGGCCCACCAGTGCTGATCTTCCGGCGTGGGGTGACGCGCGGCTTCGCCCGCGAGCGTCCCTTCGACGCGCGGGATGAGGCCGACTCCAATGACAAGGTGGAGAGGCTCATCCGGAACTGTGACCTTTCGTGACGTGGAGCGTTAACCAGTTCCACGGCAGGTACTCGACTTCGATCACAGGGAGTTACCGATGGATCTTGAGATGTCTGAGGATCATCCGCTGCTGATGGAACCCGCGGCCGTCGGTGAAGGAGGGCGCCTCGAAGGCGACGGCACTGCCATGAGACCGTCAACCCTCCTCCCGGAACGGGTGGAGGGGGAGGCAGGCGACGCCCAGCAGGCCGACGCGGGGGTTCCGCTGGTGAATGCGGGAGAGGATCCGGGATACCTCATCCCCCAGGACATCGCCGCGCTGGGACTGGCCAACGACGCCGAGCGCGTCGACAAATGGACATCCTCGCTGACCGGCGGACAGTTGAGTGCGCTCAGGAGCGTGGGTGGGGACTGCTTCAGCGACGACGAGTTCAAAAGGGGTGTGATGTTCATCGACTCCACTTCCACCAGCGAATCGCAGAAGTACATCTATGACAACTTCCAGGACTTTCTGAAAGTGGCGGGCCAAGCCAACCGCCTGGCGACCTCGGGCACGCTGAGCGTGCGCTACCCGTGGGCGGTGTCCACGGACACTGTCGAAGGTCCCACAAAGCTCAGCTACACCGTCACCAACACGATCAGCAACACCCACAGCGAGACCGACGGCTATTCCGTGGGAGGCTCCCTCAAGGTGTCCATCGGAGGCATCGGAGACCCCTCCTTCTCCGGCAGCTACACCCACAGCAGCACCAACAGCACCACGTGGACCTCGACCGGCGCCGTCGGCTCTGACCTGACCGCCGAAAAGAAGCAGTGGGGCCGCATCGACCTCTTCAAGATCGGCGGGACCTACGAGGGATACCTCTTCTTCGTCCTGCACGGTCTTCCTGTCGACGCCGCCGACCACCGCTACAGGGTCTTCTACTTCGACGGGAATCGTTTCCGGTGCACCGCCGGTCTGATCGCCTTCCCGATCAAGAACTTTTTCATCAAATCCCCCGACAGCCCCTCTCCCTCCGAACGCGTGCAACGCCACTGGGCCGACGGTGAGAAACCGCCTGGCAAGGATTTCCCCGCCTCCTAGGCGCGGCCGGGTCGGCCGCGCCCGAGCAGCGGTGTCCGGAGGGTGTGGGCCCGTCTGGCCGCGTCCGGTCGCACGTTCCGTGTACGACCCGTTCCATGGAGGAGGTCGTACACCCGCTGCCGTGTCCCTGGCAGCCCATGCAAGGGAGCCGCCATGTCCGTGTCCCGCACGTTTCGTCGCACTGCCACCCTGCTCGGCCCGGTGACCGTGCTCGCGACGCTCGGTCTGGGGTCGGCGGCTCCCGCCCATGCCGCAGTCGGAATCATCTGTTCCGGTCATGGCACCCTCACCTGGGGGGCATCGCTACCGACGGCGGAGACCGCCGAGAACTGGACCGCGCACACCGACTTCACCGGCTGCTCGGGGGTCGGCGTCGACAAGGACGCCACGGCCCCCAAGTCGCTGGACGAGTCGGGAAGCGAGACCGCCGACTGCACTGGGCCGATCTCCGGGGACAACACCTCGAACGTGACCATCGTCTGGGCCGACAACAGCACGGGCCACGGCACCAACCGGCTGCTCGCCGCCGATGAACTCCACGGCAATCCGACAGGGACGTTCCAAGTCACCATCACGGACGGGAGCCACCACGTCGGCCAGACCATGCTGGAGACGCCCCAAGGCATTGGCGGGTCCTGCGGTGAAACCTCGGTCGACTACACCGAGACAGCCGTCCTCGCCGCGTTCTGACGTTCGCGCACATCCGTGACGTGCCTTTCAGCGAGATGAGAACCCGCTCATGGACCTGAACACGGTTCTCGACGTGCGTGACGCGCGCCGTCACGAACCGTGGTGTCCGGGCGACGCCTGGCTAGGCGGCGGAACGTCCCTCTTCTCGGAGCCCCAGCCGCGGCTGCGTCGTCTGGTGGATCTGAGCAGGATGGGCTGGGAGCCGATCCAAACGCTGTCCGACGGATCGGTGGAGATCGCGGCCACGTGCACGATCACCCAGCTGTCCCGCTTCGGCCGGACGCTCGACGCGGAAGCCGCTCCTCTCTTCGAGCAGTGCTGCCGGGCCTTCCTTGCCTCGTTCAAGATCTGGAACATGGCGACCGTGGGCGGGAACCTCTGCAACGCTCTGCCCGCCGGCCCGATGATCTCGCTCACCGCGGCCCTCGACGGCGAGTGCCTGCTCCAGGCACTGGACGGCACGGTCCGGCGGGTGAAGGCCACGGACTTCGTCACCGGAGCCGGGCGCAGGGACCTCGCCGAGGGCGAGCTGCTGCGCTCCGTGACGCTGCCCGCCCGCGCGCTGGAGTGCCGTACCGCTCTGCGGCAGGCGTCCCTCCACTGTCTTGGGAGCTCCGCCGCGCTGGTCATCGGGACGCTCGATCCACGGGACCATGCCCTGGCCGTGACGATCACGGCCGCCACGCGGCGGCCGTTCCGGCTGTGGTTCCCCCTGCCGCCCGGCCGGTTGGGGCTGCGCGCGGCGATCGCCTCCGCCGTGGGGGAGCGCGACTGGTTCGACGACATCCACGGGGGGCTGCCCGAGTGGCGTCGGCACATGACCTTCCGCCTGGCCGAACAGGTCCTCGACGAGCTCAGCCGGGAAGGTCCGCGATGAGCTTCCGGCTCCAGGTCAACGACCGGTTCTTCGACGCCGCGCCCCGGGCCGGCCAGTGTCTGCGCACGTACCTGCGCGAGCGCGGCTGGTTCGGGGTGAAGACGGGCTGTGACACTGGGGACTGCGGGGCCTGCACGGTCCAGGTGGACGGTGAGCCGGTGCACAGTTGCCTGTACCCGGCGGTGCGCGCCGAGGGCCGCCGGGTGACGACCGTCGAGGGTCTGGCGTCCCCCGAGGGGGGACTCCACCCGGTGCAGACCGGGTTCCTTGATGCCCAGGGCTTCCAGTGCGGCTTCTGCACCGCCGGTTTCCTGATGACGACGGCCGCGCTGGAGGCCGAGCGGGGCACGGAGCACGACGACGGCAAGCTGGACGACCTGCCGCGAGCCTTCAAGGGCAACATCTGCCGCTGCACCGGCTACCGCGCCATCGAGGACGCCGTGCGGGGCGCGCGACACATCGAACGTCCCAGTGCGGGCAGGGCGGTTGGCAGGAGTCCTGGTGCGCCCGCCGGGCCGCAAGTGGTGACCGGTACCGCCCGATACACCTTCGACGTCGAGGTCCCCGGGGTGCTCCAGATGAAGCTGCTGCGCTCCCCGCACCCGCACGCCAGGATCGTGTCCATCGATGCCTCCGAGGCGCTTCAAGTCCCGGGTGTGCGGGCCGTGCTGACACACAGGGACGCGCCCCAGACGCTGTACTCCTCCGCCCGCCATGAGCACCCCGGCGTGGACCCGGACGACACGCGCGTCCTCGATGACACGGTTCGCTTCGTCGGCCAGCGCGTCGCCGCCGTCGTCGCCGACAGCGAGCGCGCGGCCGAGGAGGGCTGCCGCCGCGTCGCGGTGGTGTACGACCAACTCCCCTATGTCGTCGACGCGGAGGAGGCAATGCTGCCCGGTGCTCCGGCCGTCCACGCGGGCAAGGGGCCCGAGACGCGGATCGCTCGGGTGGAGAACAACGTGGCCGGTGAGGTGCACGGCGAGATCGGCTGCGTCGAGGACGGTTTCGCCGAGGCGGACGTCGTGTACGAGGAGACCTTCCGCACGCAGCGCGTGCAGCACGCCAGCCTGGAGACGCACGGCTGCGTCGCGTACTTCGAGCCGAAGGAGGACGGCACCGGTGAGCGCCTGACGATCCGTTCCTCCACCCAGACCCCGTTCCTGACACGCCGCGCGATCTGCGCCCTGTACGGGCTGCCGGAGGACGAGGTCCGGGTGGTGGCGGGGCGCGTGGGTGGCAGCTTCGGCGGCAAACAGGAGATGCTCACCGAGGACGTCGTCACGCTGGCCGCGCTGAGGCTGCGCCGCCCGGTGAAGCTGGAGTACACGCGCGCCGAGGAGTTCCACGGGGCGACCACCCGCCACCCGTTCACCATCGGCGTCAAGATCGGCGCCCGCCGGAACGGCACGTTGACCGCGATCCAGATGCGGGTGGTAGCCAACACCGGTGCCTACGGCAACCACGGGCCCGCTGTGCTGTTCCACAGCGTCGACGAGTCGTTCGCCGTGTACCGCGCCCCGCACAAGAAGGTCGACGCGTTCTCGGTGTACACGAACGTCGTTCCAGCGGGCGCCTTCCGGGGGTACGGGCTCAGCCAGGTGACATTCGCCGTCGAGTCGGCGATGGACGAGTTGGCCCGGCGTCTCGACATGGAACCGCTGCTCCTGCGGGAGAGGAACATCATCGGCCGTGGCGAGCGGATGCTGAGCCCCATCGGCGCGGAGGAGGACTTGCGCATCGCCTCCTACGGTCTCGACCAGTGCCTGGCGGTGATCCGCAGGGCCATCGCCGAGGACCACAGCGCCGAAGAGGCACCGGAAGGATGGGTGACCGGCCAGGGCGCCGCCCTGGCGATGGTCGCCACCGGCCCGGCAGGCGGCCACTACGCCGATGCGGCCATCAGCCTGCGCTCCGACGAGACGTACGACATCGCAGTCGGCTCGACCGAGTTCGGCAACGGCACCACTACCGTCCTCAGGCAGATCACCGCCGACGCCCTGCACACCACCGTGGACCGGATCACCATCCGTCACTCAGACACCGACCTCGTCCGCCACGACACCGGCGCGTTCGGCTCGACCGGCACGGTCGTGGCCGGCAAGGCGGTACTGCTCGCGGCGGAGAGCCTCGCCGAACGTCTGAGGAGCTTCGCGGCCCGGTGCACGGGGGTGGCCGAGAGCCTGTGCGTGCTCGGCTCCGAAGCCGTCGACTGCGCGGGTCGGACCCTCCCCCTGGAACAGCTGTACCAGGCGGCCCTCACCGCCCGCGCCCCGGACGAGATCGCGGCGCGGGGGCACTGGGCAGGCAGCCCACGTTCGGTGGCCTTCAACGCCCACTGGTTCCGGGTCGCCGTCGAACCGGACACCGGCGAGATGAGGATCCTGCGCAGCGTCCATGCCGCTGACGCCGGCCAGGTGATGAACCCCGTGCAGTGCCGAGGCCAGGTCGAGGGCGGCGTGGCCCAGGCGCTGGGGGCCACGCTCTTCGAAGACGTACGGCTCGGCAGCCGCGGCGAGGTGACCACCGAGGCCTTTCGGAGCTACCACCTGCCGCAGTACGCCGATGTGCCGTGCACGGAGGTCCACTTCATGGAGACCGACGACACGATCGGCCCGCTCGGCGCCAAGTCCATGAGTGAGAGCCCGTTCATCCCGGTAGCTCCCGCCTTCACCAACGCCCTGCGTGACGCCACCGGCCTCCGATTCACCGAATTGCCCCTGACCCGCGACCGCGTCTGGCTGGCATGCGATCAGCATGCTCGCAGGGCGCGTGGGACCGGTCCTCGGTCCTGTTCGAGGAGGGCGCGTTCTTCGGGTTGAGCCCCGGGTATCGATGTGGCGTCGCCACCGGCCGCTGTCACAGCATGCGATGATGCGTATACGGATGGTAGCCATGGGCTCCGCCCGTCGACAGCAACTTCCCTGAGAGAAGAGGTCAGATGTCCCGCAAGGCGATCCTCGTTGGTGTTGCAGCGCTTACCTTCGGCGCTGGACTGATCCCGCTCGCCACCGCCACCACGGCGGAGGCGACCTCACGCGCCACGCGAGCTGCCACGGGCTACTGCCTCGACAGTGGTGGCGACAGTTCGCAGAGCCGTGTGCCTGCCTACCTCTTCCGTGACTGTTCCAGTACTTCGGGCAACCTGAAGTGGGTCGTCACCGACGGTCAGATCAAGAACGTGGCCACGGGCTACTGCCTTGACAGTGGTGGCGACAGTTCGCAGAGCCGTGTGCCTGCCTACCTCTTCCGTGACTGTTCCAGTACTTCGGGCAACCTGAAGTGGGTCGTCACCGACGGTCAGATCAAGAACGTGGCCACGGGCTACTGCCTTGACAGTGGTGGCGACAGTTCGCAGAGCCGTGTGCCCGCCTACCTCTTCCGTGACTGTTCCAGTACCTCGGAGAACCTGAAGTGGGTCATCACCGACGGTCAGATCAAGAACCGCTGAGCGGGAGCCCGAGCTGACGGGCGGGCATCGCCCGTCCCGCTGCCCACACAGGTGCGGGCAGCGGGACGGGCCGCTGTGTTGAGGCGAGGGAGTGCCGCCTCGGATGCTCCCAACGAAACGTGGACGCATTCGCCACGGCGTCCGCCGTGGTCCCGAGCGTAGCCGCACGCCACCGGCTCGGCACCGGCGACAACATCGACCACCATCACACGGGAGTCTGGGGCCAGGACGGGCTGTGATCCGATCAGCTACGACGAGGCGGGCGGGTTCCACTCCTGGTTGGTGCCGCCGTTGCAGGTCCAGATGTCGAGTTGAGTGCCGTTGGTGGTGTTGAAGCCGGGGTCGTCCAGGCACTTGCCGGTGGCCGGGTTGACCAGTGTGCCGTCGTCGGCCTGCCATTGCTGGTTGGTGCCGCCGTTGCAGGTCCACAGTTCGGCCAGGGTGCCGTTGGCGGTCCCGGCACCGGTGATGTCCAGGCACAGACCGTTCGCCTGCAGTGTGCCCCCGGTGAAGGTCCACTGCTGGGCGGCGGAACCGTTGCAGTCCCAGATGTCCACGACCGCGCCCGGGGTGGTGGAGGCGGTGAAGTCGTCAGCGCACTTGCTGCTGTTGACCCCGGAGGTGATCGGACCGGCCGTCGGCGTGGTTCCGCCGCCTCCGGCGCTGAAGCCGATGGCGAAGACGTGCAGCGCGCCGGTGTTGACGTTCGAGGGCAGTCTGACGTCGGCGACGGTCTTCCCCGCGGTCAGGGTGACCGGGGCGCTGGCGAAGAGGAAGGTCCTGACGTTGTCGGAGGTGCTGCCGGCCTGGTTGCGGTAGACCAGGGTCGCTGCGACGGTGCTGCCGGACAGGGCGGTCGCCGAGCCGCCGTTGAGGGTCCAGTCGGAGAAGGCCAGCGGAACCGACTGGGTGGTCCCGTCGGTGAAGGTGACGGTCGCGGTCCCGGAGGAGGGGCCGTTGCTCGCCGACCCCAGGAAGGAGATCGACCCCGAACCGGAGGCCGCGACGCTCTGGCCGTTGGCCAGGTAGTTGTCGGGTTGCCCGGCGGCCACGTTCGGCCAGGTGAAGGACGTTCCGCCGACGCTGACCGTGCTCCCCGGGGTGACGCCCGCGTTGGACAGTGCGGTGGCGGAGTAGCTCCAGCCGCCGCCGTCGAAGTTCGCCGAGGAGGAGGCGGAGTCGGCGGAGATCCCGATGTCCGTGTACGTGGGGTTGCCCGGGTAGGAGGGCGGTGCGGCCGAGGCGGCCGAGGCCCAGGAGGTGTTGGCGGTGGTCCCCAGGGTGAAGCCGAGGGTGCCGCCGCCGCTGATCGCCCCGGCCGGGGCGTAGGCGTTGTTCCAGGCCGCGCCGTTCCAGGTGGCGGACTGTACGTAGGGGGCGTTGTCGGCCGCGCCGGCGCCGTTGACGGTCAGGGCGCTGCCGGAGGGCAGGGTGATCACGGCCTGGGTGAACAGCGGCGAGCCGAGTGCCAGGTCGGCGGTGCCGGGGGTCTCCGGGTAGAGGCCGAGTGCGGACCACACGTACCAGGAGCTCATCTCGCCGAGGTCGTCGTTGCCGGCCAGGCCGCCGGGGGTGTCGGTCCAGATCTGGTCCTGGACCTGCCGGACGATGTTCTGGGTCTTGTACGGCTGGCCCACGTAGTCGTACTGCCAGGGGATGTCGAGGCTGGGCTCGTTGCCCAGGTCGGTGTAGCCGTTGCCGCCGGTGAGCGAGGACAGGTCGGTGTCCAGGAAGCTCGCCAGCGCGCTGTTGCCGCCCATGGCGGTGGCCAGGCCGTGGACGTTGAACGGGACCATCGGTGTGTACTGCCAGGAGTCGCCCTCAACGAAGTTGTCGCCCGAGGTGGGCGAGAACCCGCTGGTCCACGGACCCGCCTGGTCGCGCGGCTGGATGAAGCCGCTGCTGTAGTCGAAGAGGTTGTGCCAGTCCTGGGCGCGGTTGGCGAAGGCGGTCTGGTCCGCGGTGTCACCGAGCGAACCGGCCAGGGCGGAGATCGCGAAGTCGGCGGAGTCGTACTCCAGGGTGGTGGAGGCCGGGCCGTAGAAGTTGCAGCAGCCGTAACTGCCGTCACTGGGCAGGTAGCCCAGCTGCTCCAGGTAGTTGAGGCCGGGGCGGTTGTTGTTGGTTGTGGTGGCCTCGGCGACCATGTCGGTCAGAGCGGTGGCGCTGTCGAAGTCGGTCGCTCCGAAGGCGTGGTAGTCGGCGAGGATCTCGTCGGCGGGGTCGCCGACCATGACGTAGCTTTCGCCGTTGTCCTCGGACCACTTGGGGAACTGGCCGGTCTGGACGTAGTCGTCGACCATGGACTGTGCGGTGTCGGAGGCGGCCTGCGGGTCGACCAGGGCTTCCAGTTGGGCCTGCGAGCGGTAGATGTCCCAGCCGGAGTAGTTGGCGTAGGCGGCGCTGTGGCCGGAGTCGACGGTGTGGGTCTTCCCGTCGAAGCCGTAGTACTGGCCGTCGGTGTCGCTGATGACGTTGGGGTGCAGCAGCGAGTGGTAGAGCGCGGTGTAGAAGACGGCCTGCTGGGAGGCTGTCCCGCCGGAGGTGGCGACTCGGCCGAGCACCGTGTTCCAGTTGCCGAGCGCGGCGCTCTGGGTGGCGGCGAAGTTCCAACCGGGGTTCTCAGCGGTGCGGTTGGCCACGGCGTTGGTGACGGAGACGTAGGAGATTCCGACCTTGGCCTGGACGACCGGGTTGCTGGTGGTGTTGAAGGTGACGTATCCGTCGTCGGCCGCGGTCCGCGGGGTGACGGCCTTGGCGGTACGGGGCTGCGCGCCGTGCAGGGTCGGCTTGTTCTTCGGCTCGGCCGCACCGGACGTGGCGGTCGTCGCGGGGGAGGAGGCGGTCGCGGTGGTCTTGACGGCAGCTGTGCCATTGGTGCTGAAGGGCTGGTCGAAGACCATGTCGAAGTACACGGTGTAGCTGTTGCCCGCACCGCAGAACTGGCCGCTGGTGACCTGGCCGCTGACCTCGGTGCTGCTGACGATGTTGAACTGGGTCTTGGAGTCGCCGTTCTGACTGCCCGCCAGTTTGAAGATCAGGTTGGCCTGGGTGGTGGACGGGAAGGTGAACCGGGCCATCCCGCTGCGGGTGGTGGCGGCGAGCTCGGTCTTCACGCCGTTGTTGAGTGAGACGGTGTACGAGCCGGGCGTCGCCGACTCGTTGGCGTGCGAGAAGGCATCCGTGGCGCTGGTGCTCACCGCGCCCACGGTCGGCAGCACGGGGATGTCACCGGCCGCGCCACAGCCGGGGCCGGAGATGTGCGTGAGGCTGAAGCCGGTGATGGACGAGTCGTTGTACTCGTAGCCGCCACCGTCAGGGCGGGAGGGAGTGTCGGGACTCCACTGGACCATGCCGAACGGCACGTCCGCGCCCGGGAAGTCGTCCGCCTGGTTGGAGGTGCCGATGAACGGATTCACCAGCGAGGCGGGAGAGGTGACCAGCGCCGCCGCCTTCGCGCGTGATGCTGCGGCGGGCGGGCTGACCTGCTGCGGGGTCGCGGCAAGGGCAAGCCCTTCCCCTGCCCCGCAACCGACGAGGGCACCTGCAGCGAGTAACGCAACCAGCGTGTGTTGAAGCCCTCGCAAGGGTGGTCGTGGCATTTGCTCTCTCCAATCGGTATGACAACGTTGTCTATCCGGCGAACACGGCAACAACGTCGTTCCGGTGGTGCGGTCTGTCAAGCCCGTTGAGGCCTGTCTGAGGTGGCGAGCCGGGCATCCCCGTCGGTGCCGCTCCCGGGTGTCCGGCTCAAAGCGTTCCATCAGGATCAAACATCTCAAGCTCCCGTGATCGGCTGTCAGAAACCGCAGGGGCTGGGACGAGAGAACTGGCTGTCCGAGGATCCGATCCATGGACGACACCATGTCACCACTTCAGCGGCCCAGTTGTCGATGGCCCCGCCAGTTCGGGCCAGTTGACACTGCCTCGCGTGGAGGTGGGAGGGGTGCCTTTCGTTGCGCAGGGCATTGACAGGGCCTGACTCCAGTGTCTCAATAGCCAACAGTTACCAACATATTCTATCTGGCCAAGGCTGTCAGGGCCATGGCATCCCGGATACGCGGCACGGTCCGCGCAGCAGGTCCGCCCACACCCACCACGCCAAGGGAACGCCAACTCATGTCCTCAGTACCTCGACAACGGCCATGGCAGTTCGTGCTGCTCGGCCTAGTGACCCTGATGGGGTTCGTCTGCCCCACCATTGCCGCGTCGCCCGCTCGTGCCGCCACTGCCGCCACCACGATCAACGTGAACGGTTCGAGCGCCGGGCGGACCTTCGACGGGATCGGCGCGATCAGTGGCGGCGGCGGCAACTCCCGCCTGCTGACCGACTACCCGGCCGCCCAGCAGCAGCAGATCCTCGACTACCTCTTCAAGCCGGACTACGGCGCCAACCTGCAGATCCTCAAGGTCGAGATCGGCGGAGACGCCAACTCCACCGACGGCGCCGAACCATCCATCGAGCACACCTCGGGCAACGTCCAGTGCGACACCGGCTACGAGTTCTGGCTGATGGAACAGGCCAAGGCACTGAACCCGAACATCAAACTCTACGGCCTGGCCTGGGCCGCCCCCGGCTGGATCGGCGGCGGCAACTTCTGGTCCACCGACATGATCAACTACCTGGTCTCCTGGCTCGGCTGCGCCAAAGCCGACGGCCTGACCATCAACTACCTCGGCGGCTGGAACGAACGCGGCTACAACATCGCCTGGTACGAGCAACTACGCTCGACCCTCAACGCCGACGGCTACAACTCCACCGAGATCGTCGGCGCCGACAGCGACTGGTCCGTCGCCAACGACATCGCCGACAACCCGGCGTTCGCCAACGCCGTCCAGATCATCGGCACCCACTACCCCTGCGAAGGCGGCGACGGCGGGGACGCGGACACCTGCCCCGGCAACACCACCGCCGAGAGCACCGGCAAACCCCTGTGGGCCAGCGAGAACGGCTCACAGGACATGAACACCGGCGCACCCGCACTGATCCGCTCGATCACCCGCGGCTACACCGACGCGGAGATGACCGCCTACATCAACTGGCCCCTGATCGCCGCCATCACACCCAACCTGCCCTACCCGACCGACGGCATGATGACCGCCAGCCAGCCCTGGTCCGGCAACTACACCGTCGGCGAGAGCACCTGGGCCACCGCCCAGGTCACCCAGTTCACCCAGCCCGGCTGGCAGTTCCTCAACTCCGGCTCCGGCTACCTCGGCGGCACCGAGAGCAACGGCAGCTACGTCTCGCTGAAGTCCACCAACAACAGCGACTACTCGACCGTCATCGAGACCACCACCGCGACAGCCGCGCAGAGCGTCAACGTCAACGTCTCCGGCGGCCTGTCGACCGGCACCGTCCACGTCTGGGCCACCGACGTCAACTCCCCCAGCCCCTCCACCTCACTGATCCACACCCAGGACCTCACACCCTCCAACGGCTCCTACACGCTCACCGCCCAGCCCGGCTACATCTACACCCTGACCACCACCACCGGCCAGGGCAAGGGCACCGCGGCAAGCCCCGCCCCCTCCGCCCTCGCACTGCCCTACAACGACACCTACGAGGCCGACGCCACCGGCAGCGAACCCAAGTACCTGGAGACCATGCAGGGCGCCTACCAGGTCGAGCCCTGCGCCAACGGCCGCACCGGACAGTGCGTCCAGCAGATGGCCCCCATCAAGCCGATCGAATGGCAGAACGACTCGGACGCCTTCGCCCTGATCGGCGACACCACCTGGTCCAACTACACCGTCAGCACCGACGTCGACCTCCAACAAGCCGGAACCGCCGAGATCTACGGCCGCGCGAACACCCAGGACCGCCCACAATCCGACCAGGCCGCCTACCTGCTACGCGCCTCCAACACCGGCGCCTGGTCCATCGACCGCAGCGACACCAACGGCAACATCACCACCCTGACCAGCGGCACCACCACCGCCCTGGGCACCGGCAGTTGGCACACCCTCGCACTGACCATGCAGGGCTCCACCATCAGCGCCTCGATCGACGGCAAAGCCCTCGGCTCAGCCACCGACTACACCTACCAGACCGGTCAGGCCGGCATCGGCGTGGTCGGCTACCAGACCGACCAGTTCGACAACCTCAACATCACCCCCGGCACCGGCGGGACCGGCAGCTACCCCGCGGGCCCGGTCACCTCGGGATTGTCGGGCCTGTGCCTGGACGACAACGCCGACAGCGCCACCAACGGCAACAAGGTCGACGTCTACACCTGCAACGGAACCCCGGCACAGGTATGGCAGTACAGCAACGGCGTCCTGGAGAACAACGGCAGCTGCCTGGACATCATCGGCGCCGGTTCCACCGCCGACGGCACCCTGGTTGTCCGCGTACTGATCTGAGTGCTCCAGTGCGTACGGAGTTGTGTGCGCCACCGACCCGTGTCAGCGAAGTCGCTTTCATGGCCCGTTCCGCTCACCGTAGTCTCGTGCCGTGGTCGACGAACATGGGGCACCCGACGCCTTCAAGAACCGATGCACGAATGCGGCGTGCACGTTGGAGTCCTGCATCAGCTACTTCATCGAGCGCATCTCGTTGGACGAGTCCAACGAGGACCGCAAGGAGAACACGCTGGACGTGTGGCTGCGCAAGGGGCCGTGGAAGCCCGATGTGGTGGTCTCGCTGTCCAATCTCTACTCGGTTCACCCGTGGGGAACCCGAACTGGCCCCCATCTTTATTGACGGGATCTCCCTGATCCACCTACCGAAGTTGCCGTTGCCCTGGCCCACCGAGGCGCTCGGCCGACTCGATCGCTCCGAGGGCCTGCCCGAACTGGTCTGGTTGAGGATCACCGGACCGATCGAAGTCGACGCTGTGGCCACGACTGTGACCGTCTACCAGGCTCAGAGCGACGACGCGGCCTCTGCGCTCCAGTGACAGCCCGCAGCTGTTCGACGGCTCCGGCAGCAACCGAAATTTGAAGACTGATCAACCGCTCAGGCGACATCGGCCTCCCGCTCGATAGCTTGGAGGCGGTTCTTGAGGCGGTAGCTGTTGCCGTTGATCGCGATGACTTCGCAGTGGTGCAGGAGCCGGTCGAGGATGGCCGTGGCCAGAACCTCGTCACCGAACACCTGTCCCCACTCACTGAAGGTCTTGTTCGAGGTCAGGATGATCGAGCCCTTTTCGTAGCGCTTGGAGATCACCTGGAAGACCAGGTTCGCCTCGGCTCGTTCCAGGGGCTGGTAGCCCACTTCATCGACCACGAGGACGCTGGGCCGCAGGTAGGTGCGGAGCTTGCTGGTCAGCTGGCCGGTGGCCTCGGCGGTCTTGAGGTGGCGGACCATGTCGTCGAGGCTGGTGAAGTAGATCGAGTAGCCGGCCCGGCAGGCGGCGACCGCGAGGGCAACGGCAATGTGGGTCTTGCCGACCCCGGGCGGGCCCAGCAGAGCGGCGTTGGCCTTGGCCTCGACGAAGGAGAGGGTCGCCAGGTCCTTGACCTTGCGCGGGTCGAGCTCGGGCTGGAACGAGAAGTCGTAGTCGTCCATCGTCTTGTGGTGCGGCAGCTTCGACAGCCGCAGTCCCTGGCGGAACCGCCGGTCGTCGCGGACCGCGAGTTCCTCGGACAGGACCAGGTCGAGGAAGTCGACGTAGCCCATCTTCGCCTCGTCCGCCCGCTTGGCGTACTCGTTCAGGCTCTCCACGAGGTGGGGCAGGCCGAGCTTGCCGGCCATGGTGCGGATGCGGTTGCTGACCAGTTCGCTCAACAGGGTTCCTCTGCGCTCGGGTGGGTGGTGAACGGGCGGGTGCCGGTCAGCTCGTCGTAGACGGACAGCGGTCGCCGGCCCACCTCGACGCGGGCAGCGGCGGCCCGACTGAGCAGTGCCCGCAGCGGACCGTCCTCCTCGCGCAGGGCGAGGCCGCGGCGGGGCCGGGGGTCGTCACCGGTCGTGGTGCGGCGGCCCTCCCCGGTGGGCAGGCCGTCCCAGTGGCGCTCGTCGACGATGCGGGCACCACGTCCCACCGCCCTGGAGTGCACGGCCAGCAGGGTGCCGCCAGTGGTGTCGGGGACAGTGGAATGGAGTATGACCTGGAACTTCGTGACCCGGACCTCGACCAGTTGGCGCGGGCGGACCTTGCGGGCGGGCACCGAGTAGAGGTTGGCGTCGAAGGCGACCAGGCAATCCTTGCCGACATGCCGCAGGTGCCGCTGCGCGACCACATAGGGTGCGCGGGGCAGCGGCCGCAAGGCCACGTGGTCGCGGATCGCGCGCAGGCCGATGACCTCGCCGTGGGTACCGTGCACCCGCGCGCGCCGGACCGGCACCCACGCGGTGAACGCGGCGTCGAGTTCCTCGGTCGAGGAGAACGCCCGGCCGGCCAGGACGTGGTCGCGCACGATGGCCACCTGCCGCTCGACCCGGCCCTTGCCCTGGGGGCGGTAGGCGGCGAGCACGTCGATGTCGAAGTCGTAGTGCCCGGCGAACGCCACCGCCTCCGGGTGGAGCGGGACAGCTTCGCCCGGGGCGACGTGTCGGCGGACCACGGTCTTGGTGCGGTCGTAGACGATGCTCATCGGCACTCCGCCGAAGTGCGCGAACGCCTGGCGGTGGCAGTCGAAGAACGTCGCCAGGTCCTGGCTGGTGGTGAAGCAGCAGAAGGGGTCCCGTGAGTACGACAGCGTCATGTGGAATGAGTAGACCTTCGGGATGCCGACGTGGGCCAGGATCCGTCCCTCGTCGCCCCAGTCGACCTGGGCCTGGGCGCCCGGCACGACCTCGAACCGGCGGTGCAGGCCCGCCAGCTCGCCGGGGTTGATACCGAGCTCCCCGGCGATCCGGGGCCGGGCCTCCTGCAAGTAGATCTTGACCCGTTGGTAGTTGATGGCGAACCCGTACTCCTGGGCCAGTCGCTCGTGGATCACCGCTCCCTTGAGCAGGATCTCGGACCGCAGCATCGCGTCGATCAGCGGAGCGACCTCATCCACCGCCCGTTGCCTGGGCAAGGCGCCGGACTCCCGTTGCGGTGGCGCGGCCGGGACCTCACCCGACAAGTACTTGGCGACCGTGCGGCGATTGAGCCCGGTCTCCTTCGCGATCTGCCGCTGGCTCATCGCGCCCGACTCGTACAGGGCGCGAAATCGCCTCAACTCCAACCAGCGATGTGGGTCCAAGACCACGGCCAGCCGCCCCTCTGCCACCCGAACGGACAACAGCAGACTCGCGGACACCACCCCGCCACCGCATCACTTCTGGAGCACAATCACCCGTACGAGGTGGCGCATGTTCGCTCGTACGCCGACACTGGTCGACCTGTGGACCTGCAACGGCGGCTCCAACCAGCAGTGGAACGTCGTGAACGGCACCCTGGTGAACCCGGCATCGGGCAAATGCCTCGACGACCCCGGCTTCAACACCACCCCAGGCACCCAACTGGACATCTGGGACTGCAACGGCGGCTCGAACCAGGAATGGACCCTGCCATCCTCCTGAGAGACTGACTGGCGGTTCATCAGACGGCTGACTCGGCTCCCAATCGCTGGGGGACGAGTCAGCCGTAGTCCTTGGGGCCGGGAAGAAGGTAAGCCGCCTCCCAGGCCCGCGGCCCGCCCACCGACCGGGCGCCAACACGCTTGATTCCCCACTTGGCCCGGCTCGGCTACCCCAGCCAGGCTTCTTCCCAGGCAGGGCCAGATCCTGACTCGCGCACATGCTGGATCCCCTACTGCGGCAATGAGATCGCCCGATGTCCGCGGGGACGGCGCACCTCAGGGCACGAAGGGCCGGGGGGTGATGGTCAGGATAACCTCGTTCTGGCTGACCAGTCCTTTCTGCGGTGTCAGGGGCGACATGGCCCAGCTGTGGGCCGTGAGGGGATGAATGGCTTGACCACGCTGAACCTGCCGTTCCTGCTCGGCGGCTGCCAGTGGGCCGGTGCGGTCGGCCCGCGTCCGCCGCACCGAGTCGAGCCGGGAGTGCGGACTGATTGAGGCCGGGCCGGCCGCTGGTGTGCGGCCGGCCCGGAGGTGTGATCTGTGGTGGTGCTGACGCTCAGCTGCTGCAGGTGAGTTTGGGCATGGCCCAGTCGCCGTGGTCGTAGGCGTTGCCGTCTCCGGCGTCGCCGACGACGAGGTCGAGCATCTGCACGCCGGTGAGGTCAGCGGTGAGCTGCTGGGCGGGATCGCCGCCCTTGACCACTCCGGTGGCGGCGAGGGTCTTGCCGTCGCCCAGGACGCTGAAGGTCATCGTGCCGTTGCCGTCGGCGTCGGCGTCGTCACCGACGATGGAAGTGAACGACGAGCAGTTGCCGCCGAGGTAGATGGTGACGTCACTGGGCGAGTTGGTGCCCAGTCCCTTGGGATAGACGGTGCCGTCGATGGTCAGCGGGGTGCCGTCGTCGGCGTTTTGGCCACCGACCGACTGGTCGCGTTCGACCGGGCCCCAGCCGTTGGTGGCGGAGACGAATTGCAGGTCGCTGACGTTGTTGACTCCGGACGGCGGCGGCGGGTAGACCGCTGACAGCGGAGAGTCCTCGCTGAGCCAGTTCGCGACGCCGTCCTGGGCGAAGGTGGCGAAGGCGCTGAGGGTCGTCAGGGTCGCCTTGCCGGTAGGCGCGGTGAGCTGCCAGGTGGCGGTGGCACTGTGGCCGGGCTTGATCTCCCCGAACACCTGCGGCTGCGGGTCGAAGGTGAACCCGGGCGCGGCCAGGGTGATGTTGATGCCCTCCGCGGCCTTGGCGTGGGAGGGGACGGTGACGGTGGTGGTCACGGTGACGGTGGCACCGAGCTGGACGGCGGCAGTCGACGGCGTCGCGGTGAGCGTGACGGGAGCGGCCTGCTTGGTGATGGGGGTGAAGGAGAGGTTGTCGAACTGGTCGGTGTCGTACGAGGTCAGGCCGAGACCGCCCTGACCGGCGGCGTAGCTGCTGTCATTGACCACGCCGACGTTCTTGCCGTCCACCGACGCGGTGATGACCGGTCCGTCGAACGACAGCTTCAGCTTGTGCCACGTTCCCGTGCCCAGCGCGGTCGTTGAGGACCGGGCCAGTACCGTGCGGTTGCCGTCCGAGTCGCTCTTGAGGATGGTCCAGTCGCCGGTGTCGCTGATCTGGAAGTAGTAGCCCTGCTGGTGCGACTGCGGACGGTTCTGGGTGCCCGCGCGGCCGATCAGCTCCACCGTGCCGGGCTTGGCCAGCTCGACGTCCGCCTGCATGGAGTAGTTCGTCCAGGTCGGATCACCGACCAGAGCGAACGCGTCACTGTCGTCCTGCCACTCGATGGGCTTGGTGGCGGCCATCTGCTGGAGGCACATCCCCGAGCGGCCCGCCGCGCACTTCTGCACCTCGAACGCGCCCTGCATGTCGGAGACGTACTTGGCCTCGGTGCCGGCGGCGTCCTTGTTGAAGTTGTCGGAGTAGGGCAGCGCCAGGGGGTGGGCGGCCGGTGCGGTGGCTGTTCCCTTGCCCTGGCCGGTGGTGGTGGTGACGGAGTAGACGTAGCCGGGCAGCATGTTCAGCGAGTAGGTGCCATCAGTGGGGGTGATGTCCTGGGTGTGGATGAAGTCGGTGGCGGGATTGGGGTCGTTGACGTCGGTGGCCCAGACGTGGACGGTACCGGTGGACAGGCCGCCCTTGACCGTGAAGTCGGCGGTCTGGGCGGTGGTGGCGGTGGTGGTCTCCAGGATGGTGGAGTAGTCGGTCCCGTTGGGGGACTTCAGGGTGATGTAGCTGCCGTTGGATTCGGCCCCGCCCAGGTAGCCCGACCCCTGGTCGATGAACGTCCATCCGGGCTGCGCGAACTGGGTGACCTGGGCAGTGGCCCAGGTGTTCTCACCGATGCTGTAGCTCCCCGACCACGGCGAGTTGGCTGTGGCCAGGCCGACGGTGGAGTACGGCAGGTTGGAGTAGATCGCCGCGATCAGGGGCCAGTTGAAGTAGCTGGTCAGCTTGGCGTCGACGTAACCGCGAGTGATCGAGCGGATCAGGGCGGGGGCCCCGGTGTTCATGTCCTGGGAGCCGTTCTCACTGGCCCACAGTGGTTTGCCGTTGTCCTGCGCGGCCTGGGTGCTGGAGCAGCTGTCGGCGCTGCCGCCGTCACCGCCGCAGGGGTAGTGGGCGCCGATGATGGAGACCGCGTTGTTGAACGCGGGGTCGGTGGCCATGTCGTCGGCGACGTCCCAGCTGCTGTCGTCGGCCACGAGCTCGACGCTGGAGTACCCGGCCGCGTTGAGGGCGGAACGTAGCTGGACGTACCAGTCGGCGTCGTGACCTCGCTCGTTCCAGCCGCCGAGGTACTTGATGTCCAGGCCGTGGGTCTTGGCGCAGCCCAGCCAGGAGATGAGGTAGTTGATGGTGTCGGTGGACCAGAAGCCGCCGTTGATCCAGCCGGGTGCGGCCCAGGCGAGCCCGTACAGGGCGATGTCGGGGTTGCGGGCCTTGGCTTGTTCGGCGAGCCAGAACTCGTAGCCGGCGTTGCAGTTGATGGTGCCCTTGGTGTGCTCGATGGACGGCTCGGAGCCGTCGGTGGAGTTGGCGTCCCCGCCGATCTCCAGCTTCAGCAGTTGCAGGTTGGCGCCGTAGCCGGGCTTGAACAGGTAGTCCAGGATCTGCTTCTGCTGGGCGGCGGGGTAGTCGGTCAGCAGGCGCGAGTTGCCGCCGCCGCCGCTGATCGCGCCGATGCCGTCGAACGTCCGACCGCTCTGCCCGCCGTCGACGGTGATCGACGTGGCGGCTGGCACGTCGGCCGGTGTGTGGGGTGCGGCGTGGGCCGCGGTGGTTCCGCTCGCCAACAGCGCTGCCAGCAGCGCCAGTACCCACAAGGGGATGAGTCTCCGTATCCGTGGCATCGTTGCCACCCTTCACTAGAGGAGGATGGCGCTCAGTGTCTCTTCATGTCGATATCTGGTCAATACTTCAAACAAAAAAGGCCATAACCAAACAGGCCATAACCAAACAGGCATGAAGGCTGCCCGGCCCGGATCCCCCACGGGCCCGGGTCGGACAGCAGCTCATTTTGAGGGTTCGGTTACCAGCCGACTGCGACGACCAGGTATTGCGGGTTGGTCACCGAGATGTCCGAGGACTGACCGGCGTAGTCGTCGTACGGGAAGCCGTAGGTCAGTCCGTTGATGGAGTTCTGGTGCCAGAAGTCGGCGTAGTAGTCGGCCGGGGCGCTCTGGTAGAAGCCGCTGGCCGTGGACTGCTGGGCGACCGGCAGTTGCGCGACGTGCCGGTTGATCCCGGCGCACAGCTGCGGGTTGTTGGCCAGGGTGCCGCTGCATCCGAGGATCTGGGCGGTGGTGTCCGAGCTGTCGCCTACCGAGGCGGCGTAGCTGTTGTAGTAGTTCGCCTCCGCGCCGCCGGGCTGGAACGCGGCGTCGTCGCCCGGCGCGGGGATGCCGTAGGGTGCCTGGTCGGTGGCGAGTTCCTTGAACTCGGTGGGCACGAAGTTCTCGAAGCGCTGGAAGGTCGCGGCGCGGCTCTCCTGGAAGGTGGCGTAGTTCTCGCCGACCTCCTGGTTGGAGCCGTCGTGGCCGTGCAGCAGCAGTGCGAGCTTCAGGCCGAACCGGTCGACCCGCGTGGTGTCGACGTTGATCGAGGAGGCGCCGACGGTGAACTCGATGAAGTCGTAGTACTGGCTGGTGGGGGAGCCGAGGTAGAAGTACATCCGGCCGGAGGAGTTGGCGGGCATGTCGATGTAGGGCTGCTGGGCGATCGACTCGGTCTGGCCGTTGAAGCTCCAGTACACCTGGCTGTCCGGGTACTGCCCGTTGGTCTGGTTCTCGATCTTGAATTCCAGGACCTGGGTGGCCGCCGGGATGGCGCCGGTGTCCCCCCAGAACGAGGCGGGCGGCTCACCTCCGGTCCCACCACCTCCACCGCCGCCGGACCCGGTCGGCAGGTTCCATTGCTGGTTGGTGCCGCCGTTGCAGTCCCAGATGTCGAGTTGGGTGCCGTTGGTGGTGCTGAAGCCGGGGTCGTCCAGGCACTTGCCGGAGGCCGGGTTGACCAGGGTGTTGTTGGCGCCCTGCTGCCAGACCTGGTTGCCGCCGCCGTTGCAGTCCCACAGCTCGACCAGGGCCCCGTCCGCGGTGGAGGCGCCGGTGATGTCCAGGCACTTGCCGTTGATCTGAAGCGTGTTGTTGCTGGCGACGGTCCACTGCTGGGCGGGGGTGCTGTTGCAGTCGTACAGGTCAACGATGGTGCCGTCGGCACTGCTGCCCGCGAAGTCGTCCAGGCATTTGCCCTGGTACCCGGTGATCGTCCCGGACGTGGCGGCGTGGGCAGTACCGGTTGCGGCTCCCACGAGTCCCAGGCTGAGGGCGGTAGCGGTCACCACTCCGAGGATCGTTCCTGCCCGAGTCCGCGCATGACCGCGTGGCGTGTCCTTCACATGCATGGCCAGTCCTTTCAACAGTGGGTAGGTGCGTGTTGCCGGTGATCGCCGTGGCCTGCTGCGGCAGGAAGACGGACACTTCACGGCCGCCGTCTTTGGGTTCCCTTCGGCTGGGTCAGGCGCCGGGGAGGGACCAGATTTGGGCGGTGCCGCCGTTGCAGTCCCACAGTTCCAGCTGGGTTCCGTCGGTGGCGCTGGCGCCGGGGTCATCGAGGCAGCGTCCTGAGACCGGGTTGCGGTAGCCGCCGTCGTAGGGCTGCCACTGCTGGTTGGCGCCGCCGTTGCAGTCCCAGATTTCCAGGAGGGTGCCGTTGGCGGTGCCGGCGCCGGTGGCGTCCAGGCACTTGCCCGACGTTCGCAGGGTGCCGTCGGAGGCGGCTGTCCAGGACTGTCCGCCTGTGCCGTTGCAGGACCACAGCTCGACCTTGGTGCCGTCGGTCGTGTTGTCCCCGGTCAGGTCCAGGCACTTCCCGGCGACCCCGGAGGTCACCGGGCCCGTGCCGCCTGAGGGGCTGCTGCCGTTGGTGCGCGAGGTCAGGGTGAACTTCTGGTTCGGGCCGTCGTTGGGCGCCCACTGCTCGTACTGCGTTCCCGCAGCCGTACTGCCGCCCGGGTTGTCGAGGGCGAGTTTGCTGTTGCGGTTGTAGAAGGACCAGGTGCCGTCCGAGTTCTGGACCGGCTTCCACTGGTCGTTGCCCGGGATCAGGCCACCGGCCGGCCACTGGACGATCTGCGCGCCTGGTGCACCGGAGGCCGCGCTGACGTTGAGCAGCTGACCGCTGCGGGCGTTCTCGATCTCGTAGTAGCCGTTGCTTTCGGGCACGAACGTCCACGAGGCGCTGGTGTCACCGGTGTCGGTGTTCTGGACGATCGCCGCGGCGTTGGCGGTCGAGTCGCCCTGGACGCCCAGGGACAGCCCGCTGGTGGTGTTCTGGATCTCGTAGGAGCCGGAGAAGGGGGACGGGGCGGTCGTCGGCAGCACCTGGAACAGGGCGACCATGCCGATCATCTCGAACGCGTCGGGGTTGGTGTCGGTGGTGGGATTGGTCCAGTCGTTCCAGGTGAGGTTGTCGCTGTCGCGCTCGCTCCAGGCCTGCGCGGCGTTGGACTGCATGTAGGCGCTGTAGCGGCCGCACAGGTCGGCGTCGGTGCAGAAGTCGCTGATGCCCTTGAACAGCCAGTACTGGTAGGAGCTGCCCGCCGTCTGGTTGTTGGCGACGATCGGGACCGTGTTCATGAAGTGGTCCGCGGTGCGTTCCGCGTCGTTG
Source organism: Streptacidiphilus sp. P02-A3a (assembly GCF_014084105.1). Taxonomy (GTDB): domain Bacteria; phylum Actinomycetota; class Actinomycetes; order Streptomycetales; family Streptomycetaceae; genus Streptacidiphilus. The sequence continues at coordinate 3,758,227 of NZ_CP048289.1, forward strand.
TAGTACTCGCTGTTCCCGGTGATCCGGTACAGGTTGTCGGCGGCTTCGATCCAGGATCCGGCGTTGTAGGCGTTGTCGGACGCTTGCAGGACAGTGCCCCCGCTGGCCCCGTTGGGGAAGGCGATGCATTCGTTGACGACGCCGGTGGTGGTGTTGACCAGGTTGGCGCGCACCCAGGAGTAGATCGCCTCGGCTTCCGTCAGGTAGGTGTTGTCGCCGGTGATCTGGTAGAGCGTCGCCGCGATGCTGATCATCGGGTTGTTGCTCAGCGAGCACTTGCTGTAGTCGGTGTCGTTCTCCCAGATCCCGCCGCCGCCGTCGGTGGACCAGCCCCGGGCGTAGGTCTTGTTGAACTGGTCCTCCGCGATGTTCAGCCAGTCCGTGTCACCGGTCTCCTGGTAGCCGCGCAGGACCGTGGTGGTGTCCCAGGCGACGTCGTCGTTCCAGCCGTCCCAGGACTCCCAGTCCGTGCCCTCGTACTTCAGGTAGGTGTTCACCAGGTTGATGACCCGTTGCCGATCCGCGGGTGCGTGGGTGCGCTCGTAGACGTCCTGGGCGACCTGGATGTCCAGGGCCGCGATCCACATCCCGGCCCGGGTTGTGCCCTTGCTGAGCAGCTCGCTGGTGTAGTAGGTGTCGCCGTTGCCCTGGTACAGGAAGTTGTTGTTCCATGCCTGGTAGACGGCGTCCGGCGAGGGCAGGGCGGTCTCGGCGTGTGCCACGGGTGCCATCAGCATGCTCCCGACGGCCAGGGCGAGCGTCGCGCCCCCCGCCGCGAGGGATCTCAGTCGTTTCATCCTTGCGGGACCTTTCCGTTCGTTCGCTGTGGTGTGCCGAGTCCCGCGCCCGGGACGAAGAGCGGGACCTATGCGGCTGTCCACTGCTGGTTGCTGCCGCCGTTGCAGTCCCAGATGTCGAGTTGGGTGCCGTTGGTGGTGCTGAATCCGGGGTCGTCCAGGCATTTGCCGGAGGTCGGGTTGACCAGGGTGTTGTTCGCGCCTTGCTGCCAGACCTGGTTGCCGCCGCCGTTGCAGTCCCACAGCTCGACCAGGGCCCCGTCAGTGGTGGAGGCGCCGGTGATGTCCAGGCACTTGCCGTTGATCCGCAGCGTGCCATCGGTGTAAGGGGTCCATGTCTGGGCCGCGGTGCGGTTGCAGCCGTACAGGTCGACAACGGTTCCGTCGGCACTACTGCCAGCGAAGTCGTCCAGGCATTGGCCCGCGATCCCGGACGCGAAGGCGCTGCTCGTCCGCGGGGTGGGGGCGCCGTTGGCGACGGGAGGAGTGATCCACCCTGCCGCGTCCGCCGCCTGGATGCCCTTGTTCCAGGCGTCGGCCATCTTCTGGTAGCCGCCGTCGTTGGGGTGCAGGGCGTCGAACAGGTCAGCTGTGGTCAGGGCGCTCATGTCCACGAAGGCCACGTGATCGCCTGCCGCCTGCTTCGCCGCGACCATGCTCGGGATCGTCGCGTTGTAGGCGGGTTCCGCGGCAGCGACCTCGGTGTTGGTCGACACGATCAGATTGGCGACCAGAACCGTCGCGGTCGGGTCGTCCCGCACGATCTGGTCGACCAGTGCGCTGAGCCGGTCAGGTGCGGTGGAGTCCTCGTAGTCCTGGCCCAGGTCGTTGGTGCCGATCATGAGCGTGATCACGTTGGGCTTGTAGGTGGCCAGCGAGGAGTCCGTGATCGCGGCGAGCTGGTCGATCCGCCACCCCGAATGGCCCTCGTTGTCGGGGTCGGACATCGTCCCGCCCTGAACCGAGCCGACGAAGTCCAAAGGGTGGCCCTCGGCTGTCAGTTCGTCCCACAGCGGCCCGCGGTACCCGTTTCCGGTGGTGCTCTGGTAGCCGTAGGTGATCGAGTCGCCCATCGGCTCCAGTCGCAGCGGCGTCGAGGCCACGGCTGCCACAGCCCCGGCCTTCGCACTGGCGGGCGAAGCCGCAGCGCCGGTGACCGCCTGCGCCGGAGCGGCGAGCCCCAAGGCCACGCCCAGCGCGGCGACCACTGCGAGCACGGGAACTCTCCTTGTTCTCTTCACAATCGACCTCGGCCTCTCGTAGGTGGTGTCGTCCGTTGCCGCTGCGGATCCGCTCGCTACGGCCAGGTGACGCTGCGGACGCGGGTGCGCCGCCGCGAAGGGCGGCTCAGCCCAGGGTCCAGACCTGGTTGGTGCCGCCGTTGCAGTCCCAGATGTCGAGTTGGGTGCCGTTGGTGGTGCTGAAGCCGGGGTCGTCCAGGCACTTGCCGGAGGCGGGGTTGACCAGGGTGTTGTTGGCGCCCTGCTGCCAGACCTGGTTCCCGCCGCCGTTGCAGTCCCACAGCTCGACCAGGGCCCCGTCAGCGGTGGAGGCACCGGTGATGTCCAGGCACTTGCCGTTGATCTGAAGCGTGTTGTTGCTGGCGACGGTCCACTGCTGGGCGGGGGTGTTGTTGCAGTCGTACAGGTCAACGATGGTGCCGTCGGCGCTGCTGCCAGCGAAGTCGTCCAGGCACTTGCCCGCCACGCCCGAGGCCACGGCACCGGTCGAACCGCCGCCACCGGTGCTCGTTCCGCTGGTGAAGGGCTGGAAGGCGCGGGCGAAGTCACCGGTGTTCTGGCTGATCCCGCTACAGGTGCCCGAGGCGGCGGTCGCGCCCGCGCATCCGCCGTTGTCCCGGTTCTCCGACCAGTAGGACAGCATCGCTATGCCCTTGGACGCGTCGTAGGACTCCACGTTGGCCGCGTCGGCCAGCGTGAACACCTCGCCCGCGCTGTCGTTCTGGCCGATCATGGGAGTGTTGCCGAGCTTGGCGTAGGCCGCCGCGGTGGAGATGCCGAAAGCGCTGGCGACCTGACTCGCGGTCGCGTCCAGGGCCTGGTCGGATGCGTTGCCCATCTCGGTCCCGGAGGTGGCGTAGTCCATGGTCATGATGTTGACGATGTCGGGTGTGAAACCGTTGGCACGGGCGTTGTCGAGCAGGTTCACGCCGTCCTGGCCGAGGCCGCTGGGACTGGCCGGGACGGTGAAGGAGATCGAGAGCGGTCGGCCATTGCTGGACGCCCAACTGCGAACCTGTGCCAGGGCCTTGTCCCTGCGGTCGATCCCGGCGGTGTTGGTCAGTGAGTTCGACTCGATGTCGAAGTCGATGTGGGACAGGTTGAAGGTGGTGACCACGGACGCGATCTGTGCCGCGGCTGCCTGCGGGGTGGAGCAGGCGTCGCCCAGCTCGGTCAGAGCGGAGTCGGACCCATAGCCGCCGAAGGACACCGAGACATCGCCACCCTGGGCACGGAGGCTGTCGATCTGGTTCTGCAGACTGGCCTGCTCACCTATCGACCACTGACAGTTGGCACCGTCGACGAACGCGATGGTGAAGAACTTGGTGCCGTAGCTGCCGGCCACGTTGCTGAGCGTCAGATTGCCCGACCAGGTGTCCGCGAAGGGAGCGAAGACGTGCGCGGGCCACGGGTTCGGCGAGGACGCAGAAGCCGGGGCCGCGGCCCCCACGGCCACAGCACCCGCAGCCGCGATCACCCCGAGTGCGGACAGTGCGGAAACCAATCTTGAGCGGCTGAACATGCCAAACTCCCTCTCACTGAACCGACTACGACGGCCCCGGCCCGCGCCTCTGTGAACGGAACGACATCAGGGCAGCGCTTGAGAACTGAGGCAAACGAGAACGGAGGCCCGTCGGCTGCCGAGCGTCCGAGGGTGACCCGTGAGTCTCGCTGCTTCCATGGAGGGCTCCAGGGGCGTGATGACTACGGCGCGCTGTCGCGGCATGCGCTTGAGAGCGCTCTCAAAAAAGTAGTGATGCGTTGGGGATGCGTCAATGGTCTGGACCATAGATGAGTTTTTCCATCCGGGCAACGCGTGGTGCGGCAGTTGGGATCAACGCCGAGCCGGCCTGGCGCTCCTGGGAGCAGCATGAGGTCTCTGCCATCAGGAAGGGTATGGCGACGGCCACCGTCTCAGTCAACTGCCTTGTTCAGATGCGACCTGACGGTCCATCGCCTCCCAGGAGGCCGACCGGCGCAGCGGCGGCCCAGCTGATCAGGCAAATGTCGGCAGGCCCCCTCGTTGTTGGATTTTGTGTCAGTTCATCGATTTCTCATGCCCATTGACAGAAGAACCAACAAGAGTGCTCAATGTGCCTTGGGCATCCAGCCCGCCCCACGGTGTCTCTGGCGCCCAAGCGGCCATGTGCGTCTATGGCATGGTCATGACGTGTCTGTGGTGCGGCGTTGCTTCCACTGCGTCGTGCCACCCCCACCGACCGTCTTGCCTCGCTGATCGACCGCCATCGTGCGGTTCGGCGGGCAGCGAAGGAGAAGAACGATGCACGCTGATCGGCGAAAACCGGCATCCCGCGGCTCGTCCAAGGCTCCCGCGCATGCCGGCCACCGTACTTGCTGATGTCCTGATCAGGGCACCGGTCCCATCCGCGCCCGCCTGCCGACCTGGACGTGTGCTGGCAGGCGGCCTGCGGGGTGCGTGAGGCGGCCGGCCGAGGACGGCAGCACGTCTCGCCGGGCACCCTAGTTCCCCTTTCCCAGTGGCACGTTGATGCCCTGGTCGACCCCCGATTGGGTAGAACCATGAGAGCTCTCTTCCGCTGGGCGGTGGCGTTGGCCGCTGCCACCGGGCTCGCCGCCGCAGTTCCGATGGCGGCGCAGGCCACGACCGTGTCACCGACCACCACGGGCCACGTCACGACCACGCCCGCCTGCGCCAAGCCGCTGCATCCGGGCGGTCCGGTCTGTTACTCCCTGGTGCGCACCGACCTCCACGCCGTGCACGCCGACGCGCTCACCCCCGACCAGGCTCCCTCCGGCTACGGACCGGCGGACCTTCAGAGCGCCTACAACCTCGCCTCGGCCGCCGCGTCCGCCGGCGGCGGGGCGACGGTGGCGGTCGTGGAGAACGCGGACAACCCGAACCTGGAGGCGGACCTGGGGACCTACCGCTCCCAGTACGGCCTGCCCGCCTGTACCACGGCCAACGGTTGCTTCCGCAAGGTCAATCAGAGCGGCCAGCAGAGCAACTACCCTCCGGGCGACACCGGCTGGGGCACAGAGGCGTCGCTGGACATCGACATGGTCTCCGCGATCTGCCCCAACTGCCACATCCTGGTCGTCGAGGCGGGCGACCTGGACGCGGCCCAGAACACCGCGGTCTCCCTGGGCGCCCACTTCATCTCCAACAGCTGGGGCACCGGCGACGATTCCGGCGACGCCAGCAGTGACGGCGACTACAACCACGCCGGTGTGGTCGACGTCGCCAGTTCGGGCGACGGTGGCTACGGAGTGAGCTACCCCGCCTCGTCCCGTTACGTCGTGGCCGCGGGCGGCACCTCCCTGAGCCGGAGCTCCTCCTCGCGCGGCTGGTCGGAGACGGCATGGTCGGGCTCCGGCGCGGGCTGCTCCTCCTGGGAGACCAAGCCGTCCTGGCAGACCGACACCGGCTGCGGCAACCGCACCGTCGCGGACGTCTCGGCCGTGGCCGACCCCGGCACCGGCGTCGCCGTCTACGACACCTACGGAGAGGGAGGCTGGTTCGTGGTCGGCGGTACCAGCGCCTCCTCGCCGATCATCGCCTCGGTGTACGCCCTGGCGGGCGCCCCCGCCACGAACGCCGCCTCGGTGCTCTACGCCAACCGCTCGGGCCTGAACGACGTGACCTCGGGATCGGACGGCTCCTGCAACCCCTCCTACCTGTGCACGGCCACCACCGGCTACGACGGTCCGACCGGTCTGGGCACGCCCAACGGCCTCAGCGCCTTCACCGGAACCGGTACCGGTGGCGGTGGCGGTGGTTCGACCGGTGCGGTGACCTCGGGCATATCGGGCAAGTGCCTGGACGACTTCGCGGGCAGCAGTGCGGACGGCACTATCGCCGACCTGTACGACTGCAACGGGACTCCGGCGCAGGCGTGGACCGTGGCCGGTAACAACACGTTGCAGGTCAACGGCAAGTGCCTGGACATCACCGGCGGCTCCACCGCTGACGGGGCGCTGGTGGAGTTGTGGGACTGCAACGGCGGCGGGAACCAGGTCTGGCAGCAGGGCGCGAACAACACCCTGGTCAACCCGGCCTCCGGCAAGTGCCTGGACGACCCCGGGTTCAGCACCACCAACGGCACCCAACTCGACCTCTGGGACTGCAACGGCGGCACCAACCAGCAGTGGAACCTGCCCTAACACCGCACCACCCCAACGGGGAGCAGGGACCCCACCATGCCTGCTCCCCGGCTTCGGGCAGCTGACCGTAGAAGAGCCGACATTGAGGACTCGCCATGCAATGGAGAAGAACCATAGGCCGCCGCGTGCGGCATCGGATGGGTGCGCTCGTGGGGGCGGTGGTCCTGGTCGCCGCCACTTTGGGGTTCGTGGGCGCCTTGGCCACGACCGCCGAGGCCGCCACGTCCGGGGCGATCACCGGGTACCAGGGTCTGTGCCTGGACGACTTCGCCGGTAGCAGCGCCGACGGCACCATCGTCGACCTGTACGGCTGCAACAACACCCCCGCCCAGCAGTGGACCGTGGCCAGTAACAACACGTTGCAGATCAACGGCAAGTGCCTGGACATCACCGGCGCGTCCACCGCCGACGGGGCGCTGGTGGAGTTGTGGGACTGCAACGGCGGCGGGAACCAGGTCTGGCAGCAGGGCGCGAACAACACCCTGGTCAACCCCGCCTCCGGCAAGTGCCTGGACGACCCCGGGTTCAGCACCACCAACGGTACCCAGCTGGACATCTGGGACTGCAACGGCGGAGCCAACCAGGCATGGAACCTGCCCGGCGGCACCACGCCTCCGACCTCGCCCCCTCCTCCGACCGGCGGCAGTCTCGGCTCGAACGTGATCGTGATCAGCCCGAGCGAGTCGGTGAGCACGATCGCCAGCACCCTGAACGCGCTCGGCACTCAGCAGAACCCGAACCAGTTCGGTACGCAACGCTACGAGATCCTGTTCCAGCCCGGAACCTACGGCTCCGCCGCCAATCCGCTGGACTTCCAGGTCGGCTACTACGAGAGCGTCGAGGGCCTCGGACAGAACCCGGGCCAGGTCGTGATCAACGGCACGATCGACTCCTGGAACCAGTGCACCAACGGCGACCAGAGCGAGTGCTACGCCACGGACAACTTCTGGCGGTCGGTCTCGAACCTGACGATCAACGTCACCGGTCTGACCGGCTGCTTCGCCGGTGAGGACGTCTGGGCCGTCTCGCAGGCCGCCCCGATGCGCCGGGTGGAGATCAACGGCAACGTGACCCTGATGGACTACTGCGACGGCTCGCCGGACTGGGCCAGCGGCGGGTTCATCGCCGACTCCGAACTCAACGGCACCGTCCAGAACGGCTCCCAGCAGCAGTTCCTCGTGCGCAACACGAAGATCGGCAGTTGGAGCAACGGCGTGTGGAACCAGGTGTTCTCCGGCGACCCCGGTGCCCCGGCGCAGAGCTTCGGCTCGACCCCGGTGGGCTCCGGTGGACCCCAGCCGTACACCACCCTGGCCACCTCCCCGGTGACCGAGGAGGAGCCCTACCTGTACACCGACTCCTCGGGGAACTACAACGTGTTCGTCCCCTCGGTGCAGACCAACTCCAGCGGTGCGAGCTGGGCCAACGGGAACACCCCCGGCACCTCGCTGCCGCTGAGCACGTTCTACGTCGTCAACGCGTCCAGCACGATCGCCCAGATCAACGCGGCGCTGGCGGCGGGCGACAACCTGCTGTTCACCCCCGGGGTCTACAGCTACAACCAGACGATCAACGTCACCAAGGCCGACACCAAGATCCTCGGCCTCGGCTTCGCGACGCTGATCCCCACCGCCGGGCAGACCACCATCAACGTGGCCGACGTCGGCGGGGTCAACATCTCCGACCTGATCCTGGACGCCGGAACCGCCAACTCCCCGACCCTGCTCACCATCGGCACCCAGGGCTCGACCGTGAGCCACGCCAGTGACCCGGTCAGCGTGGACGACGTCTTCCTGCGCGTCGGCGGGGCAGCGGCCGGTTCGGTGACCGACGCGTTCATCGACAACAGCAACAACTCGATCCTCGACGACGTCTGGTCCTGGCGCGCCGACCACGGCACGGGCAGCGGCTCCTGGACCTCGGACACCGCGGCGACGGGCCTGACCGTCAACGGCAACAACGTCACCGCCTACGGCCTGGCCGTCGAGCACTACCAGCAGTACGAGACCGTCTGGAACGGCCAGGGCGGCACCGTCGTCTTCTTCCAGAACGAGAACCCGTACGACGTGCCCAACCAGGCGTCCTGGATGGCCAGCCCCACCCAGGACGGCTACCCGGCGTTCTACCTGCCCAACAGTGTCACCAGCTTCAACGGCTACGGCATGGGCAGCTACTCCAACTTCGACGCCGGCGTGCCCATCGAGAACGCGGAGGCATTCCAGGCACCCGACACCCCGGGCGTCGCCTTCCACGACCTGCTGACCGTATGGCTCAGCAACGAGGGGGGCATCCAGTCCGTGATCAACGGAACCGGAGCCGCCGTCAACTCGAACAACGCCGGACCGGTCAACCTGCCCAACTACTGACCCCATCCACCCGGTAGCAAGGCCGGGCCCCTGCCCAACCGTCGCACGACACCGAACACCCCGGTCCGCAGGTCGTCCAAGACCTGCGGACCGGCCGGTCGCCGCTGGGCTCCGCATGTCCAGCAGCGGGAGCGACCGGTCCGCATCCCATGACCGTTCCGCACCGCCCCCGGTGCTGGATCTGACGGAAAACCGATATTGAGGACTCGCCATGCAATGGAGAAGAACGATGGGCCGCCGCGTGCGGCGTCGACTGGGTGCGCTCGTGGGGGCGGTGGTCCTGGTCGCCGCCACTTTGGGGTTCGTGGGCGCCTTGGCCACGACCGCCGAGGCCGCCACGTCCGGGGCGATCACCGGGTACCAGGGTCTGTGCCTGGACGACTTCGCCGGTAGCAGCGCGGATGGCACCATCGTCGACCTGTACGGCTGCAACAACACCCCGGCCCAGCAGTGGACCGTGGCCAGTAATAACACGTTGCAGATCAACGGCAAGTGCCTGGACATCACCGGCGCGTCCACCGCTGACGGGGCGCTGGTGGAGTTGTGGGACTGCAACGGCGGCGGGAACCAGGTCTGGCAGCAGGGCGCCAACAACACCCTGGTCAACCCGGCCTCCGGCAAATGCCTGGACGACCCCGGGTTCAGCACCGCCAACGGCACCCAGCTCGACATCTGGGACTGCAACAACGGAGCCAACCAGCAGTGGAACCTGCCCGGCGGCAGCACGCCGGTGAGCGGACTGCTCTTCAGCCCGTACAAGGACGTCACCATCAACATGAACTGGAACACCTACCAGATGCAGTCGGCCGCGTCCGGGTCGGTCCTGCCGGTCGTGGGTTCCGGGAGCCTGGTGTCGCAGTACATCCCGAAGCTGCCCGCGCTCACGCTCGCGTTCGCCACCGGCTCCTGCGGCAGTGAGACCTGGGGAGGCGTCTCGGGTGCCAACTTCGCCGCGGAGAACGTGCCCCAGCTCCACGCCGCCAACCTGAACTACGTGGTGTCGACCGGCGGTGCGGCCGGAACCTTCACCTGCACCTCGACGGCCGGCATGGAGTCCTTCATCGCCCGCTACGCCAGCCCGAACCTGGTCGGCATCGACTTCGACATCGAGGGCGGCCAGAGCGAGTCGGACATCTCGAACCTGGTCGCCGCCGCCGCGGGAGCGCAGTCCCAGTACCCGAACCTGCAGTTCTCCTTCACGCTCGCCACGCTGGGCGCGTCCGACGGCAGCTACGGCGGAGTGAACTCGCTCGGCAACGAGGTCGTCCAGGCGGTGCGCGGCTCCAGCCTGAGCAAGTACGTCATCAACCTGATGACCATGGACTTCGGCAACGCGTCCAGCAGCGTGTGCGTCGTCTCCTCCGGCAGCTGCGAGATGGCGCAGTCGTCGATCCAGGCGGTGCAGAACCTCGAACACACCTATGGGATCCCGGCGAGCAAGATCGCCGTCACCCCGATGATCGGCATGAACGACGCCACCAGTGAGACCTTCACCGCCGCGGACGTGAACACGCTGTCGTCCTACGCGGTCAGCAACGGCCTGGCCGGGCTGCACTTCTGGTCGCTGGACCGGGACACGCCCTGCTCCGACTCGTACGCGTCCCCCACCTGCAACTCCCTCTCCAGCACGACCCCGCTGGAGTACACCGACAAGTTCCTGAGCGCCCTCGGGGACTGACGAACAACACAGACTGGGCCGCGCACGAGGCACCGTGCGCGGCCCGCCTGTTCACCGGGGAACGGGCTCGGCCCAAGGCGGCAGGGTCTCTTCACCGAGCGGGGGGCGAATCTCGTCGCGCACCTGTGGAAGCTCGCCCGACCACGATTGTCGTCCTGGCCGAGCGGTACTCGGGTGCCCCTGCGGACGGGACCGACTCCTGACGCCCTGCCGCTGATCGGCGTCCGTGAGGTCAGAGGGATGCCTCGGCCGCCTGTGCGGACGATCTCCGGCGTTCCCGAACCGGTTCCACCGGTCAGCCGTTCGGGTGGCTCTGGTCGGAGAAGGTCAGGCCCCCGGCCGCCAGGGCGCGTCGGGCCGGGGCCCGTTGCTCGGCCGCCTGCGTCGGGGGTGCCTGGAAGACGGCACGGTCCACGGGCAGCGGCCGCAGCCGCTCCGGTGTGGTCGCGGGGGCGAGGGGCTGGGAGAAGGCAGGAAGCCCCAAGGGGCGACGCTCGGTCATAGTTGACTCTTTCCCCAGCACGCCGCCGCCATACCTGGCGCCCCGCCGCTCTCGGCAGTCAATCCTCTTCGCGGTCCGGCCCGAACGGCTCCAGCGATCCGTTCTAGAGTGTTCCGGTACCCGCCGGGCAGCACCAGGGCAAGGAGAGGCAGCCGTTGAGCGATCCCGCAGGCAGCGAGCTACAGCTGACCATGACCCGTCACGGACGCGGCGCCGTCCTGGCGCTGGTCGGTGACGTCGACTTCGACAGTTCCCCAGCGTTGCTCTCGGCGGCGCTGGCCGCTGTGGACCAGGGGGTCGTGTACCTGGTGCTGGACTTGGGGGAGCTGGGGTTCTGCGACTCCGCGGGCATGCACGTCTTCGTGTCCCTGCACCAGCGCCTGACCGCTGTGGGGGGCGCCTTGGCCCTGGCGGCGGTTCCGCAGCAGTTGAGCCAACTGCTGGGCATTGTCGGCCTGGACGCGATACTGCCGATCTACCCCACCAGCGCCCAGGCGCTGAGCGCCACCGGCGCGTTCACCGCCTGACCGGTCCGACAGGGTGACTCGCGCCCGTCCTGACGGGCGGCATCGGGTCAGTGGGGCCGATCAGGGCTCGGTGCCGATCCCCTGTCCAGCGGGTGAGATGTCCTCGGGCGGGTCGGACCGGCGGCCGCCACCAGCGCGTGAACGGCAGGCGAGTGATGGCTGTCCGTGACGTATCCCCTGCAAGGCGGTGGCTCACGGCCTGTGTTGGGGGCGCGGTCGCCGTAGGCAAAGGGCGCGGGTCATGTGGCGCGGAGCGTGGGGTAGCCTCCTGGAGCGGTGCTCTTCGAGCGTCGGCGGGGTCCGAGTGGCTTGGTCGGCACCCCATCCGGACGGGAGCGATGCCGTCCTTGGAACTGCGTTCTATGGAGGCGATACGCGATGGCTGGATCGGCCAAGTCCCACACCCCCCGAGCGCAGGGCCCCGCCGGTTCCGGGCACCCGCAGGGAGGCGAAGCGGAGCTGCGGCAGCTTCTGGCGGGGCTGACGGCGGTGCGCGACGGTGACTTCGGTACCCGGCTGCCCGGCGACGCCGACGGTCTGCTGGGCGAGATCGCGACCGTGTTCAACGGGATGGTCGACCAGCTCTCCCTGTTCACCTCCGAAGTGACCCGGGTGGCCAGGGAGGTCGGCACCGAAGGGCGCCTGGGCGGCCAGGCCGAGGTGCCTGGGGTCTCCGGCACCTGGAAGGACCTCACCGACTCGGTCAACGCGATGGCAGGCAACCTGACCAGCCAGGTCCGCGACATCGCCCAGGTCGCCACGGCGGTGGCCAAGGGCGACCTCTCGCAGAAGATCGACGTTGCCGCGAGGGGCGAGATCCTGGAGCTGAAGAACACCGTCAACATCATGGTCGATCAGCTTTCGGCGTTCGCCGACGAGGTGACCCGGGTCGCCCGCGAGGTCGGCAGTGAGGGCCGCCTCGGGGGCCAGGCGCAGGTACCTGGTGTGGCGGGGACCTGGCGGGACCTGACCGACTCCGTCAACTTCATGGCCGGGAACCTCACCGACCAGGTCCGCAACATCGCCCAGGTGACCACCGCGGTCGCGAAGGGCGACCTCTCCCAGAAGATCACGGTCGACGCCCGCGGCGAGATCCTGGAGCTGAAGAACACCGTCAACACGATGGTCGACCAGCTTTCCGCGTTCGCCGACGAGGTGACCCGGGTCGCCCGTGAGGTCGGCACGGAGGGCATCCTCGGCGGCCAGGCGGACGTGAAGGGTGTCTCGGGGACCTGGCGGGACCTGACCGACTCCGTCAACTTCATGGCCGGGAACCTCACCGCGCAGGTCCGCTCGATCGCGCAGGTGGCCACGGCCGTGGCCGACGGCGACCTGTCGCAGAAGATCAATGTCACCGCTCGTGGTGAGATCCTCGAACTCAAGGACACCATCAACACGATGGTCGACCAGCTCTCCTCGTTCGCCGGTGAGGTGACCCGGGTGGCGCGGGAGGTCGGCACCGAGGGGCGGCTGGGCGGCCAGGCGGATGTGCGGGACGTCTCCGGCACCTGGCGGGATCTGACCGAGTCGGTCAATGTCATGGCCGACAACCTGACTGCGCAGGTCCGCTCCATCGCCCAGGTGACCACCGCGGTGGCCAAGGGCGACCTCTCGCAGAAGATCAGGGTCGACGCCCGCGGCGAGATCCTGGAGCTGAAGGAGACCATCAACACGATGGTCGACCAGCTGGGCGCGTTCGCCGACGAGGTGACCCGGGTCGCCCGCGAGGTCGGCACCGAGGGCAACCTCGGCGGGCAGGCCACGGTCCGCGGGGTGTCCGGGACGTGGAAGGACCTGACCGACAACGTCAACGTCATGGCGTCCAACCTGACCGGCCAGGTCCGCTCCATCGCCCAGGTGGCGACCGCCGTGGCGAAGGGGGACCTGTCACAGAAGATCAACGTGGAGGCCAAGGGCGAGGTCGCCGCGCTGGCCGGGGTGATCAACACCATGGTCGACACTCTTTCGGCCTTCGCCGACGAGGTGACCCGGGTGGCCCGCGAGGTCGGCACCGAGGGCACGCTCGGCGGCCAGGCACGCGTGCCGAACGTGGCGGGCACCTGGAAGGACCTGACCGACAACGTCAACTTCATGGCCCACAACCTGACCAGCCAGGTTCGCAATATCGCCCAGGTCACCACCGCGGTCGCCAACGGCGACCTGACCCGCAAGATCGACGTCGACGCCCGGGGCGAGATCCTGGAGCTGAAGACCACCATCAACACGATGGTCGACCAGCTCTCCTCCTTCGCCGCCGAGGTCACCCGGGTGGCCCGGGAGGTCGGCAGCGAGGGCCGGCTCGGCGGGCAGGCCGAGGTCGAGGGCGTATCCGGCACCTGGAAGCGACTCACCGAGAACGTCAACGAGCTCGCCGGGAACCTCACCCGGCAGGTCCGCGCCATCGCCGAGGTCACCAGCGCCGTCGCGGCCGGCGACCTGACCCGTTCGATCACCGTGGATGCCTCCGGCGAGGTCGCCGACCTCAAGGACAACATCAACTTCATGGTGGAGTCACTCCGCGAGACCATCATGGCCAACGAGGAACAGGACTGGCTGAAGTCCGGCCTGGCCCGGATCTCCGGCCTGATGCAGGGACGGCGCGACCTGTCCGTCGTCGCCGAACTGATCATGGACGAGCTCACTCCGCTGGTCTCCGCCCAGTACGGCGCCTTCTACCTGGCCGAGGAGACCGGCAAGGAGACCCACCTCAACCTGATCGGTTCCTACGCGCGCCCCGCCGGGACCGCGGGGACCCGTTTCAAACTGGGTGAGTCCTTCGTCGGTCAGGCCGCGCGCAGCAAGCGCACGATAGCCGTCGACAGCCTGCCGGCCGGGTACGTGTCCGTCTCCTCCGGCCTCGGGCGTGCCGAGCCCATCTCCCTGGTCGTGCTGCCCATCGTGGTCGAGGAACAGGTCCTGGGCGTCATCGAGTTGGCCACCGTCCAGGAGTTCACCCAGGTCCACCGCGACTTCCTGGAGCAGTTGCGCGAGGCCATCGGCGTCAACGTCAACACGATCACCGCCAACGCCCGGACCGACGAGCTGCTCGGTGAATCCCAGCGGCTGACCGCCGAACTCCAGACCCGGTCCGAAGAACTCCAGGCCCGCCAGGAGGAGTTGCAGTCCTCCAACGCCGAGCTGGAGGACAAGGCCGAGCTGATGGCGGCGCAGAACCGGGACATCGAAACCAAGAACCTGGAGATCGAGCAGGCCCGTCAGGAGCTGGAGGACCGCGCCCACCAGCTCGCCCTGGCGTCCAAGTACAAGTCGGAGTTCCTGGCCAACATGAGCCACGAGCTGCGCACGCCGCTCAACAGCCTGCTGATCCTGGCCCAGCTGCTGGCCCAGAACCCCGCCCGGAACCTGACCGCCAAGCAGGTCGAGTACGCCGGGATCATCCACTCCGCGGGCTCGGACCTGCTGCAACTCATCAACGACATCCTCGACCTGTCGAAGGTCGAAGCCGGGAAGATGGACGTCAATCCCGAACGAATCCCGCTGCGCAAGCTCCTCGACTACGTCGAAGCCACCTTCCGGCCGCTGACCAGCCAGAAGAGCCTGACGTTCTCGGTCCGGACGACTCCCGATGTGTCCACTGAGCTACTCACGGACGACTACCGGCTGCGCCAGGTGCTGCGCAACCTGCTCTCCAACGCGGTGAAGTTCACCGAGAGGGGCAGCGTCGAGCTGCAGATCGAGATGATCGAGGAGTCGCGGGCGCCGGAGGTGGCGCGGCGCGGCGGCCCGGTGGTCGCCTTCCGGGTGGTGGACACCGGCATCGGCATCGCCGCCCAGCACCTGGAAGGCATCTTCGGGGCGTTTCAGCAGGCCGATGGGACGACCAGCCGCAGGTACGGCGGCACCGGCCTGGGTCTGTCGATCAGCCGGGAGATCGCGTTCCTCCTGGGCGGGGCGATCACGGCCGAGAGCGTCCTGGGAGAGGGCAGCGCCTTCACGCTCTACCTGCCGGTCGCCCGGCCCGAGTTCGCCGAACTGAGCGCGCACAGCGCCAGGGCCGCGCTGGAGGCTACGTCCGTATCGGGCGGTGAGACGGGCGGGGAGAGAGGACCGGGCCCGGCGCCTGCCTCCGTCCAGCCTCAGCCCAAGCGTCTGCTGATCGTCGAGGAACAGGCACGCGGTCTGCTGTCCCTGGTCGCCGAGAGCGCCGCGGCCGACCTCGCCGCCCATGCCCGGCTGAGCGACGCGCGCGGCAGTGTGGAGATCATCACCGCCGTGGGCACGCAGGAGGCCGCAGCCGCCCTGGCAGCCACCCCCTGCCACTGCGTGGTCCTCGAACTGAGCCTGCCGGACGGGGCCGCGATGGGACTGCTCGCCTCCATGCAGCGTGACCCGGTGCTGCAGGACGTACCGGTGCTGGCGCACAGCAACCGGCGGCTCGATGCCGACCAGGAACGGATCCTGCAGGAGCAGGAGGCCTCCCAGCCGCTGGAGGTCATCTCCAGCCTCGACGAACTGCGCGAGCGGATCGCCCTCTACCTCAGCGCCGACCAGCCGGGCGACGTGCTTCCGCTGGTCAGGGCCGAAGACAGTGTCGGGGCGTTCACCCAGGACGTCGACGGCTCGCTCGCGGGCCGCACCGTGCTGGTGGTCGACGACGACGACCGCAACCTCTACGCCATCACCGGGATCCTGGAACTCCACAACATTCGGGTCCTGCAAGCGGAGAACGGTCGGACCGCCATCGACGCGCTTGCGGAACACCCTGAGATCGACGTGATCCTGATGGACGTCATGATGCCGGAGATGGACGGCTACACGGCCACCGCGGCGATCCGCACCATGCCCGAGCACGCCGCCCTGCCGATCATCGCCGTCACCGCCAAGGCCATGATCGGAGACCGGGAGAAGAGCCTGGCCTCCGGTGCGAGCGACTACGTCACCAAGCCCGTGGACGCGAGAGAGCTGATCGAGCGCATCAAGCGCCACCTGACCGCCTAGGGCCCCGAGCCGCCGTCATCTCAACCGAGGAGCCACGCCGTGCAGAGCTTCCAGCCCGGGGACCGCGGGATCGCACCAAGCCAGGGGGTTCTGTCTCGGCCAACGGTCTCAGCGAGTGCCGAGCCGACGGCCCCCCGGTATCCGACCGCGGCGCCCGACGAGTCGCAGGCGGGGGCCCTCGGCCGCCTGGCCGGCACCGTCGAGTGGTTGCGCGCGGAACTGGCGCAGGCGCATGCCCTGTCCGACGGTCGGACGCTGGTCGAACTCGCCACCGGCGTACTGGTCGAGCGGCTGAGCTGTACTCCGGGGCAAGCGGTACGGCAGCTGGAGGACCTGGCCGAGCAGGCCGGGCTCTCCACCCTGGAACTGGCCGCCGACCTGCTCAACCAGGCCTCCCGGGACCAGATCGCGGACATCGCAAGGCAGTTCGTCGCGGCGGCTGCCGAACCCGCGGCGCCCTCGGTAGGTCTGCGCCTGCGAAGCGCCGAGGTCGCCACCCTGACCGCCAGTGATGCCCAGGCAGTGGCCCAGTCGATCCTGGAACACGCGCTGAAACCCCTGGGCGCGAGCGCGGTCGCGCTGTGGGCCGCCCACGCCGACCAGTCCCTGTCGCTCGTCGGCAGTGCCGGCTTCAACGCCCGGGAACCCTCCCGCTGGCGCCATGTCCCTCCGGGCGTTCCCACGCCGGCCCGCCAGGCCCTCAACAACCGTGTCGCGACCAGCTACAGCACCCTCCGCGCCGCCTCGCTGCCCTCCATCGGGCAGCAGGAGCTCAGCGGCGGCCGTTTGGCGGTGCCCGCCGGCACCGGCGGACGCATCACCGGGGTCCTGGAGATCTGCTGGGCCGGTCCGCTGCCGGAGCAACCGCAGGTGCTGCAAAGGCAGTTCGAAGTACTGGCGCAGCTCGGTGCGGCCGCGCTCGAACCCCACTCCACTTCGGACACGCGTTCCCCGAGTCGGCCGCAGGACCCCCGCTTCACCGAACTGCTGGAACTCAGCGACGGGCTCCGCGATCCCTGTCTGGTCCTGCAGCCCCTCCTCGGGCCGGCCGACACGCCGGTGGACTTCAGGATCGCCCACCTCAACCCGAGTTTCACCGACTTCGCCGGACGTCCACGCAACCTCATCGACGGCACCACCCTGTTGGAGGCGTATCCGCTGTCCGCCGAGCCGGCGGGCCTCTACGAGAAGGCCGAACACGTCCTGGCCACCGGCGAGCCGTTCCGTGCCGAGCGGATGACCCTGACCGCCCTGGTCGACGGGGTCGCACTGAACACGCAGGCGGCCGTCAGCATGAGTCGGCAAGGGTCCTGCGTCGTGGTCGTCTGGAGGCTCAGCGAAGGAACGCCGCAGGTGGCCAGGCTGCTTCAGCACGCCCAACGCCTGGGGAGGATCGGCGGCTTCGAGGAAAACCTCAACCCTCGCGAAACCGCGTGGAGCGACAGCGTCTACGACCTCTACGGGCTCTCGCCGGCGGCTCGGCCGGTCGCCCTCGACCAACTCGCGGCACATGCCCACCCCGACGACGCGCAGTCCGTCGGACGCTTCCTGCGTACGCTGCTGCACCACCTGCGTCCCGCCTCCGCCGCCCTGCGGCTGCAACGCGCCGACGGCATCAGCCGCTACATCCGGGTCGTGGCCGAGCCGGTCCTGGACCACGGCGGCCACCTCACCGCCATCCGCGGCGCCTACCAGGACATCTCGGCCCAGCACTGGACCGAGGTGGCCCTCGCCGCCACCCGTGACCAGCTCGCCCACACCGAACAACACGCCGCCGAACAGAGTCGGCTCGCTCTCCAACTGCAACACGCCATCATGCCGCCCAGTCGCGGCCCGCTGGAGTTGCACGACCTGCGCGTCGCCGTCCGCTACCGCCCCGCCGAGACGACCCACAAGGTCGGCGGCGACTGGTACGACGCGGTCACCCTGCCGACCGGACGCGTTCTGCTGTGCGTGGGAGACGTCGCCGGCCACGGAATCAAGGCCGCCACCGGCATGGTGGCGCTGCGCAACGCTCTGCGCGGCCTGGCCGCCACGGGGGCCGGTCCCGGCCAACTCATGTCCTGGCTCAACACCGTCACCCACCACCTGACCGACAACGTCACCGCGACCGCGGTCTGCGGCATCTACGACCCGGAAACCCGCCGCCTGCGATGGGCCAGGGCCGGACACCTCCCGCCGGTACTCCTGCGCGACGGCGGCGCCCTCACCTTCCCCGACGTCCAGGGCATCCTCCTGGGCGCGACAGATCAGGCGCACTACGAGGAGGGCGAGATGCTGCTGGAGAGCGGAGACGCCATCCTGCTCTACACCGACGGCCTGATCGAGCGCCGGGACTGCTCCGTGCAGGACTCCATCAGCAGACTCCTGGAGACGGCCAGGTCCGCACCCGCGGTCAGTGACCCGGCCGCCGTCGATCGGCAGCTCGACCACCTCCTGCTGCACAGCCGCGCCGACACCGACGACGACACCTGCCTCATCGGCGTGAACGTGCGCTGAGCGGCCGACCGGCGAGAGCGGAGGGCCGCCTCCTGGGTGTCGGCCCGGTCGGCGATCCGCGGGACAGGCCGGGAGCGGGTCAGCGGGTCCGCGCCGCGAGGTAGCCGCGCAGGTGGGTGGCGGTCGGGGTGTCGCCGGAGCGGGCGACGTCGTGGGGGACGCCCTCGGCGACGACGCGTCCACCGGCAGTTCCGGCGCCCGGCCCGAGGCCGATGATCCAGTCCGCGACCGCGATGGTCCGCAGGTCGTGCTCGACCACGACCGGTTCGATCTGGTCGACGCGTTGGCCTATCCGCTCCCCATCGTCGTCATCGCCCGACTGCTCGGCGTTCCGGCCGAGGAGCACCGGCTCTTCCAGGAGTGGGCGAGCATCCTGTTCGGTGGCGACCTACTCGGCGACGCACCGAACTGGGGCGCCGCGTCACCCGGCCCGTGGTCCTCGGCGGACAGGAACTTCCGGCCGATTCCCTGGTGATGGCCCGTCTCGGTACCGCCAACCGCGATCCGGCCCACTTCCAGGCGCCCGAGGTCTTCGATGTGGGGCGCCACCCCAATCCGCACCTGACCTTCGGCCACGGCATTCACTTCTGCTTCGGTGCGCCACTGGCCCGGCTGGAGGCCCGGATCGCCCTGCGTACGCTACAGCAACGCTTCCGCAGCCTGGCGGTCCCCTCCTACCTGGTGCTGACGTACCAGCAGCTGATGCCGCGGCCTCAGCACGCACGGAGATCAGGCGGGATCACGGTGGGGGAGGTAGATGTTCAGGGCGTGGGGTGCCTTGTCCAGGATCAGGGTCTCGGTGGCGGGAGCTATCTCCCCGTCGCGGGAGTAGTGCGCCGTTCGGTTGATGCCCTCCCGGTTGATGCCGTCGATGCGCAGGTGTGAGACAGTCGCTGCCTGGTAGACCCGCGACCGGGAAAGGGTGCCGGTGAGGAAGGCCGCCACCAGTCGGGTGCGGGCGAGGGGATGGCTGCCGTCGACCGCGCGGATGTCAAGCGTTCCGTCGTCCAGACTGCGACGGAACGTGGGGGCGAAGCCCGGCGGGTCGTAGCGGCCGTTGCCCGCGAACAGAAGCCAGAGATTGCGCTCCACTCCGTCAACGACCGCGCGCGTGGGTTTGCCCTGGGCCAGCACCCTCACCAACCCCACTCCCAGCGCGGGCCACTTGCCGAGGTACTTCTGCAACGATTCGCGGGCACGCACCAGTTCCGAATAGGCCCCGATGCTGAAGGTGTTGAGGAAGTAGGCCGCCTCCGGCTCGCTCTCCTCACCGCCCGCTGGGCCCGCCGGGGTCACCCGGCCCAGGTCCACGGATCCGCCGTGGCCTTCCTGGACGGCGGTGACCGCATCGCGCAGGGTGAAGATGCCCAGGTCAGCAGCGAAGTGGTTCAAGGTGCCGCCTGGGAAGACCGCGAGCGGGAGCCGACGCTCTGCCGCGACCAACGCCGCGGCGTTGACGGTGCCGTCCCCGCCGACGACGCCCAGCGCACCGACGGCTCCGCGAGCCTGCACGTCGGTCGCGGCCTGTTCGAGCAGAGCCCGCAGGTCCTGGTCCTCCTCGCGGACCCGCAGGTCCACCTGGGGCAGTTGGGCGCGTAGCTCCGACGCCACGCTGTGGGAGCTGCCCGAAGAGCTGTTGACCACCACGATCAGGCCCTGGCCCGCAGGCAGCGCCGGCACGTCGACCCAGGCACCAGCGGCTTTGGCGGGGGAGTCGTCGCGCAGGGGCCACCACCGCAGCGTGAGCGCGGCCATCGCCGTGCCCAGCGCCGCTCCGGCGATCACGTCCCCTGGGTAGTGGGCTCCCGTGTAGACGCGCGAAGCGGCCACTGCTGCCGCCAACGGGATGGCCGCGGCGCCCAGCCACGGTGCCTCCAGCGTGACCCCTGCGGCGAAGGCGGCAGCGGAGGCCGAATGCCCGGACGGGAACGAGGTGGTGATCGGTGGACGCAGCAAACGGCGGGCCATCGGCACGGTGTCGGTGGCTGGGCGTCGGCGACCGGTGAGCTGCTTGGCGACGACGTTGGCGGCCATTGACGCCATGGCGAGGGAGCCGATGCCACGCATGGCGGCGCGGCGGGCGCCGCGGTTGCGTGAGAGCCCGAGCGCCGCGGCCCCGGCCAGCCACAGTACTCCGTGATCGGCGGTGCGTCCCAGGCGCGGTAGGACAGAGTCCAGGCCGCGTGGATGCGCCGCTGCCACGCGTTCGAAGAGGCGCACATCAAGCTTCTCCAGTCGTCCCATGCCCGCCGGATACCCCGATCGGCTCCGCACAAGCGACTGGGTTTTCGAGCGCGTGCACTGTCCTCGCTCGGGCAGACGTGAACAGAGCGGTGCGCGCGGCGCACCCGAACCCTGAGGGAGGGTCATCGTGGCGTCTTCGCACGCACACAGGGGAGGCACCGGTGCGGGCGACCGCCGCCATTCTTCCCCTACGTCGATCCGGCACCCCAGTGAGAAGGGCGCGTTGCGGGCCGCGGGCCGCGCGGGCTTCGTGGCCCGGGGAGTGGTCTATGTACTGATCGGTGTCCTCGCACTTGAGATCGCGTTCGGCAAGGGCGGTGCCGAGGCGGACCGTCAGGGAGCGCTCCACCAGGTCGCCTCCCAGCCCTTCGGCCGGACGATGCTCTGGATCCTGGTGGTCGGTTTCGCGTGCATGACCCTGTGGCGCGCCTCGCTGGCGGTGCTGGGAGAGGGCGGTCAGAAGAAGACCGGCAGCCGGGTCCTCAGCGCCGGCCGCGCGGCGTTCTACGCCTCGGTGTGCTGGGGGACCGCCGCCTACGCGGCGGGGAGCGGGAGCCAGTCGGGCAGTGACGCCAAGTCCCAGGACTGGACCGCCTCCGCGCTCAAGCTCTCCGGCGGCCAGGTCCTGGTGGGAATCGCCGGAGCCGTCGTCTTCGGGGTTGGCGTAGGCGTCGTGGTCAACGCCATCCGGCGCACGTTCCTCAAGAAGCTGGACACCGCCACGATGAGCGCACGCACCCGCAAGGCCGTGACCGCCCTGGGCATGGGCGGCAATACCGCTCGCGGGACCGTCTTCGTCGGAGCTGGGGTGTTCATCGTGGTCGCCGCCGTCCGCTTCGACCCGCACCAGGCCAAGGGCATGGACGCCACCCTGCACAGCTTCGCTCACACCCCGGTCGGCCCCTGGCTGCTGGTCCTGGTCGCCCTGGGCCTGGTCCTGTTCGGCGTCTTCTCCTTCGCCTGCGCCCGTTGGCGCAGGCTCTGACCAACGACTCTCACACCGCATGTCCTGCCTTTGCCAGCCGCACCCGGCGCAGCGCCTCCCCCGGCCGGCCCTGGAGCAGCGACGCGAACGTGTTCGTGATGCCCAGGTACGCCGACCTCAGCAGACACCGAAAGCCCATCCCACCTGCATGGACGAGGTGTTCGGCAAGGGCTGGGTCAGTAGACGTCGCGGATGTAGCGGCGGTCGGCGGCGAGTTGGCGGATGTGGATGTCGGCCTGCTCCTCGTCGAGGCCGCCGTGGGCGACCGCTATCTCGCGCAGGGTGCGGTCGACGTCCTTGGCCATGCGGGTGGCGTCGCCGCAGACGTAGACGTGGGCGCCGTCGTTCAGCCAGTCCCACAGGCGCGGACCGTGTTCGCGCATGCGGTCCTGGACGTAGACCTTGGCCCGCTGGTCGCGGGAGAAGGCGAGGTCGAGCCGGTCCAGGTGGCCCGAGCGGTGGAAGCCGGTGAGTTCGTCGCGGTAGTAGAAGTCGGTGGCCTGCCGCTGCTCGCCGAAGAACAGCCAGTTGCGGCCGGTGGCGCCACGGGCCCGGCGCTCCTCCAGGAAGCCGATGAACGGCGCGACCCCGGTACCCGGGCCGATCATGATCATGGGGGTGCGCGGGTCGGCGGGCGGCCGGAAGTGCGCGGAGCGCTGGACGAAGACCGGCACCGGTCCGTCGTTGGCGTCGTCGGCCAGGTAGCCGGAGCACACCCCGGTACGCGGGTCGCCCCGCTCGTTGCGGTAGCGCACGACGGAGACGGTGAGCCGCACCTCGTGCGGGTGGGCGAGCGGGCTGGACGAGATGGAGTAGAGGCGCGGTTGCAGCGGTTTCAGGACGGCAGCCCACTCCCCGGCGCCGGCCCGGACCGGGTGGCCGATGATCACGTCGACCGCCTGGCGGCGCCAACTCCACTTCGCCAGCTCGCCCTTGTTGTCCGGGCGGAGCAGTTGCCGCAGGCCCCGGTCGCTGCTGCGCTCGGCGACGAAGCGGAGCAGGTCGGGGGTGATCCGGGCGATCTCCAGCCGGTGGCGCAGCGCCTCGCCGAGCGGGAGCTCGCCCGCGCCGGACAGGACGACCGGCTCGGCCGGGTCCAGACCGGTGGCCGCCAGCCACTGCTCCACCAACCGCGCGGAGTTGGCCGGCCAGACGCCCAGGGCGTCCCCGGCCTGGTAGCTGAGGTGGCCCAGGTCGCCGCCACGCGTGTCGAAGGCGAACTGGCGTATCTCCTTGGCCGATCCGGGGAGGTTGAGCAGCCGGTTGCCGACCATCAGCGCGGCGAAGGGGGAGGCCTTGGAGTAGCCGTTCCCGGTCTGCGGCGTCCCGGGCACGGCGGGCGTCGCGGGTGCGGCGGGGGCGGTGCTCGCCGCGGGGGACGCCGGGCTGTCGGGGCCGATGGCGGCCAGGGCGGTGAGGACCTGGTTCAGCCACTGCTCGGTGTCCTGCTGGAAGTCCGGCTCGCAGTCGGTGCGCGGGGCCAGCCGGGTGGCGCCCAGATCGTGCAGCCGCTGGTCGATCCGGCGACCGTGGCCGCAGAAGTCGTCGTAGCTGGAGTCACCGAGGGCCAGCACCGAGTACCGCAGGCCGCTCGCCCCGGCCGGGTCGCCGGTGCTGAGCGCCTGCCAGAAGGCCGCGCCGTTGTCGGGGGGCTCGCCGTCGCCGAAGGTACTGGTGACCACCAGCACGATGGCGCCGGGGCGCAGCACCTCGGGGGTGCAGTCGTCCATGCTGAGCGCCCGGGGCTGCCAGCCCGCCTCGGCCAGCCGCCGGACGCCGGCCCCGGCCGCCGCCTCGGCGTTGCCGGTCTGCGAGGCCCACAGCACCACCACCTCCCGCCGCGCGGCGTCCGCGTCGTCCTGGGCGGCGGTCGGCGGTGCGGCCGGGTTCGGCGCGGTGCGCGAGAACACCCCGGCCAGCAGTCCGTTGACCCAGTGGGCCCGCTCGGGGGCGACCGGCGCCGACCCCGGCAGCACCGGCACGGCGGCGGTGCCGACGGGGCGTTCGACGCTGCCGAGGCCGGTGAGGAAGCCGGACAGGTAGAGGCGTTCCTCAGCGGTGAAGACCGGCGGTGCCACGGCCTCCAGCCCCAGCAGGCCGCCCAGCGCGGTGATCGGGTCGGTGGCCGGTTCGCCTCCCGCCGCGGAGCCCGGCGACGCGGGCGCGGCGGGCGCGGCGGGCGCGGCCGGTTCGGCCGGTACTGCGGCGGCGACCCTGGTCAGGCTCACCGCGCAGAACTTGAACTCGGGCTGGAACGAGACCGGGTCGACCGCGTCGTTGGTGACCGCGTTCAGGGCCAGGCTCTCGCCGAACAGGTCGTTCCAGTGGAACGGCGCGAAGCAGTTCCCCGGCCGCACCCGGTCGGTCAGTACGGCGGGCAGCACCGCCCGGCCGCGCCGGGACGCGATCTGCACCCGGTCGCCCTCGGCGACGCCCAACTCCCGCGCGTCCCGAGGGTGGATCTCTACGAACGGGCCCGGGTTCAGCTTGTTGAGCTTGGCCACCCGGCCGGTCTTGGTCAGGGTGTGCCACTGGTGCTGCAACCGGCCGGTGTTCAGTACGAACGGGAAGTCGTCGTCCGGGAGTTCGGCGGCGGGCAGGTGCGGACGCGGGTGGAACACGGCGCGCCCGCTGGCGGTGGGGAACAGCAGCCGGGGGCGGCTGCCGTCGGCGCGCTCGGCCGGGGGCAGCCCGGCGGCGCCGTCGTTCAGGTAGCGGATCGGGTTGCGGTCGCCGCCCTCGGCGTCGGCGCTGGGCCACTGCACCGGGGTCTCCCGCAGCCGCTGGTAGCTGACGCCGCGCAGGTCGTAGCCGGTCCTCGGGTTCCACGCCCGCTTGATCTCCTCGAACACCTCCTCGGCGCTGCCGTAGTCGAACGCCTCGGCGTAGCCCATCTCGGCGGCCACCCTGGCGATCAACTGCCAGTCGGGCAGCGCCTGTCCGGGAGCGTCGACGGCCTTCCGCAGCAGCGTCAGGTCGCGCTCGGAGTTGACCATGACGCCCTCGGTCTCGGCCCACATGGCGGCGGGCAGCACCACGTCGGCGTAGCCGTTGGTCTCGGTGTCGGCGTAGACGTCCTGGGTGACCACGAACTCGGCGGCGCGCAGCCCGTCGATGACGGTCTGCCGGTTGGCGACCGAGGCGACCGGGTTGGTGCAGATGATCCAGCAGGCCTTGATCCCGCCCTCGGCCATCCGGGAGAACAGCTCGACCGTGCCCTGGCCGACGTCGGTGCGCAGGGTGCCCGGCTCCAGGCCCCACAGCGACTCGGTGAACGCCCGGTCCTCGGCGTCCAGCACCGAGCGCTGACCCGGCAGGCCCGGGCCCATGTAGCCCATCTCCCGGCCGCCCATCGCGTTCGGCTGGCCGGTCAGCGAGAACGGGCCGCTGCCCGGGCGGCAGATCGCGCCGGTGGCCAGGTGCAGGTTGCACAACGCGTTGGTGTTCCAGGTGCCGTGGGTGCTCTGGTTCAGCCCCATCGTCCAGCAGCTCATCCACTCCCCGGCCTCGCCGATCCACCGCGCGGCCTGCCGGATGTCCGCCTCGGCCAGGCCGGTGAGCTCGGCCACCCGGTCCGGCGGGTAGTCCTCCAGGAACTCCGGCATCGCCTCCCAGCCCTCGGTGAACCGCTCGACGAAGGCCCGGTCGGTGTGGCCGTCACGGACCAGCAGGTGCAGCAGGCCGTTCAGCAGGGCCAGGTCGGTGCCCGGCCTGACCTGGAGGAACAGGTCGGCCTTGGCGGCGGTGGCGCTGCGCCGCGGGTCCACCACGATCAGCTTCGCGCCCGCCTTCACCCGCTCCATCATCCGCAGGAACAGGATCGGGTGGCAGTCGGCCATGTTGGCGCCGATGACGAAGAAGACATCGGCGTGCTCGAAGTCCCGGTACGAGCCAGGGGGGCCGTCCGCGCCCAGCGACAGCTTGTAGCCGCTGCCCGCGCTGGCCATGCACAGACGGGAGTTGGACTCGATCTGGTTGGTCCGCACGAAGCCCTTGGCCAGTTTGTTCGCCAGGTACTGCGCCTCCAGCGTCATCTGCCCGGACACGTAGAACGCCACCGCGTCCGGTCCGTGGGTGTCGATGACCTGCCGCAGCCGCCGCGCGGTCGCGGTGATCGCCGCGTCCACACCGGTCTCGGTCGGCTCCGCGCCGCGCTCGGGCCGCACCAGCGCGGCGGTCAGCCGTCCGGAGTCGGAGGCCAGCAGGTCCGCGCTGGTCGCGCCCTTGGTGCAGAGGCGTCCTGCGTTGGCCGGGTGGGCCTTGTCGCCGGACGCCCGGGTCACCCTGCGGCGTCCGGTCCCGGGGTCCGTGGCGACCTCCAGGACCAGTCCGCAGCCCACACCGCAGTACGAGCAGACGGTCCTGACCGCAGCGGTCTGCGGAGCCGGTGTCGTCACGGATACCCCCATCGGATCAAGTGGGCCGACCCCACCGGACGCACCCTAGGAAGCAGCCGTTGCGCGAAGGTCACGCGGCCGGGTCGCCGGTGGTTACGTCTACCGCACGCGGCGGCGTCGGGCGCGTGAGCCGCGCCGACCGGCGCCGCCGGACCGGTCCGCGCGTCAGTCGGCGGCCAGCCGGTAGCCGCGCTTGAGCACCGTGCGGACCAGGCCTGCGTACGGGCCGAGCGCGGCCCGCAGCCGGGCGACGGCGGCCTCCACCGCGTGCTCGTCGGCGCTGCTGCCGACCCACACCCGGCGCAGCAGCTCGGCCCGGCTCAGTACCCGTCCGGGCTGGTCGGCGAGCACCCGCAGCAGCGCCGCCTGGGTCGGCGACAGCCACAGGCACTCCCCGGCGACCAGCACCGCGTTGCCCTGGAGCACCAGCAGGTGCTCGCCGAGCCGCAGTTCGCGGTTGCCCGCGGGCAGGGCCAGGGTGATCGAACGGACCAGCGAGCCGAGTCGGCCCCGGTCCGGGCACAGCGGGTGGATGCCGTGCTCCTCCAGCGGCCGGGCGCACAGCGGTCCGACGCAGACCGGCAGCACCCCGCCCTCCCGCGCGCCCGCGCCGAGCGCGCCCAGCACCTCGGCGTGCAGCCGCAGCGTGTGCGCGGCGTCCAGGAAGCCGGTGATGGCGGGGGCGCTGGTGAAGGCGATCGCCTGGACCTCGCGCCGTACCGTCTGCTCGACCAGCCGCCGGACCGCGTCCGGGTCCTCCGGCGGGCCCCAGCGGTAGACCGGCACCGAGATCACCTCGGCGCCGCGCTCCCGCAGCGCGGCCACGAAGCCGTCCAGCGGCGCGCCGTGCTCCTGCACCGCGATCCGGCGTCCGCGCAGGTCCCGGGCGAGCAGCCAGGTCAGCAGCTCGCCGGTGCCCTCGCTCTGCGGGGAGAAGGACTCGCCCAGGCCGCTGGCCCGGACCGCGCCGGTCGCCTTCGGGCCCCGGCTGAGCACCACCGCGTCCCGGCAGGCGTCGGCCAGGCCCCGGCCCTGGCCCCAGCCGTCGGCCGCGCTCATCCAGCCGCGCCAGCCGACCCCGGTGGTGGCCACCACGTAGTCCAGCGGCGCCGCCAGGCAGCGGTCGGTCGCCTGCCGCAGCGCCCGGTCGTCGCCCAGCGGCACGATCCGCACCGTCGGGGCCTCGACCACCCGCGCGCCACGCCGGGTGAGCAGAGCGGACAGCTCCTCGCGGCGGCGCGCGGCGGTGACGCCGATGGTGAAGCCGGTCAGCAGGCCCGCCAGCGGGTCGCCCGGCGGCTCGGCCTGCGGGTCGGCCTGCGGGTCGGGCTCGGCGGACCCGGGCGGACCGGTGTCGGATGTGTGACCAGTTGTCATGTCGTGAAGGCTGCGGCACCGGCGTTTCACCGTTGTTGCACCGCCGTCACGCCCGCGTTAGCGCGTCGACCTCAGGGATACGGCAGATGTCGTCCCGGTCACCGTAGGGGGGAGTCGCGGTGAGGGACTGGTACCGCCGCGGCAACACGGGCGACCCGGCCCGGAAACGCGCGGCGTTGACGCTGGGTGACATGGCTCGGACTCCCGGGCCGCACCGGCCCGCGCATCCCGGGGCCCGGGCACCGCATCCACACCCCGAGGAGCCCGTCCGTGACACCTCAGCACCTGGTCCTGGTCGGACACGGCATGGTCGGCCAACGCTTCCTGGAGGCAGTCGCGGAACACAGCACCCGGCCCTGGCGGATCACCGTCCTGGCCGAGGAACCCCGCCCGGCGTACGACCGGGTGCACCTGACCTCCTGGTTCTCCGGCACCGGCGCCGACGAGCTGTCGCTGTGCTCCGCCGCCTTCCTGGACGGCCTGCGCCGCGACGGCCACGACGTCGAGCTGCGCCTGGACGACCCGGCCGAGGCCGTCGACCGCGCCGCCCGCACCGTCACCACCCGCTCCGGCCGCACCGTCCGCTACGACGCGCTGGTGCTCGCCACCGGCTCGTACCCGTTCGTGCCGCCGATCCCCGGGCACGACGCCGAGGGCTGCCACGTCTACCGCACCATCGAGGACCTGGAGCGGATCCGCGACCACGCGGCCCGGGCCCGGGTCGGCGCGGTCGTCGGCGGCGGCCTGCTCGGCCTGGAGGCGGCCGGGGCGCTCAGGGCACTGGGGCTGGTCACCCACGTGGTGGAGTTCGCGCCCCGGCTGATGGCGCTCCAGGTGGACCAGGGCGGCGGCGAGGCGCTGCGGCGCAAGATCGAGGAGCTGGACGTCGTGGTGCACACCGGCGCCGGCACCCGCAGCGTCGACACCGGCGACGACGGGCGGGTACGCGGCATGACCCTGTCCGACGGCCGCGTGCTCGACCTCGACCTGGTGGTCTTCTCCGCCGGGATCCGCCCCCGGGACCAGCTGGCCCGCGACTGCGGACTGGCGGTCGGCGAGCGCGGCGGCATCGTCGTCGACGAGCGCTGCCGCACCGAGGACCCGCACGTGTGGGCGATCGGCGAGTGCGCGCTGGCCGTCGACGGCCGGGTGTACGGCCTGGTCGCGCCCGGCTACGCGATGGCCGAGACCGCCGCCCGGCAACTCGCGGGCGGCGAGGGCAGCTTCACCGGTGCCGACACCTCCACCAAGCTCAAGCTGCTCGGCGTGGACGTGGCCAGCTTCGGCGACGCCCACGGCGCCACCGAGGGCTCGCTCGACGTCGTCTACGCCAGCAGCCGCACGGGGGTCTACCGCAAGCTGGTGATCAGCGCCGAGGGACTGCTGCTCGGCGGCGTCCTGGTCGGCGACACCGAGTCCTACGCCGCGCTGCGCCCGCTGGCGATCAGCGGCACGCCGCTGCCCGCCACCCCGGAGCAGCTGGTGCTGCCCGCCGGGCTCGGCGCGCCGCTCGGCCCGTTGGCGCTGCCCGACGACGCCGTCATCTGCTCCTGCCACAACGTGGCCAAGGGCTCCATCGCCGCGGCCGTACGCGACGGCGGCTGCGGCAGCGTCACCCAGGTCAAGGCCCGCACCAAGGCGGGCACCGGCTGCGGCAGCTGCGTCAAGCTGGTCGAGGGCATCGTCAGGGACGAGCTGGAGGCCTGCGGGATCGAGGTCGCCCGGGGGCTGTGCGAGCACTTCACCCACACCCGGGCCGAGCTGTACGAGATCGTCCGGGTCAAGGGCATCAGCGGCTTCTCCCGGCTGCTGGACGAGCACGGCAGCGGCGAGGGCTGCGAGATCTGCAAGCCCGCCGTCGCCTCCATCCTGGCCAGCCTCGCCCAGGGGCACATCCTGGACGGCGAGCAGGCCGCGCTTCAGGACACCAACGACCACCACCTGGGCAACCTCCAGCGCAACGGCTCCTACTCGGTGGTGCCGCGGATCCCCGGCGGCGAGGTCACCCCCGAGGGGCTGATCACCATCGGCGAGATCGCCCGCGACTTCGGCCTCTACACCAAGGTCACCGGCGGCCAGCGGATCGACCTCTTCGGCGCCCGGGTGGACCAGCTGCCGCTGATCTGGCGGCGGCTGGTGGACGCCGGGTTCGAGTCGGGCCACGCCTACGGAAAGGCCCTGCGCACCGTCAAGTCCTGCGTCGGCGAGACCTGGTGCCGCTACGGCGTGCAGGACTCGGTGGCGCTGGCGATCGAGCTGGAGCTCCGCTACCGGGGTCTGCGCGCGCCGCACAAGATCAAGTCCGCGGTCTCCGGCTGCGCCCGGGAGTGCGCGGAGGCGCAGAGCAAGGACTTCGGGGTGATCGCCACCGCCGAGGGCTGGAACCTCTACCTGGGCGGCAACGGCGGGATGACCCCGCGCCACGCGGACCTGTTCGCCAAGGACCTCGACCACGACACGCTGATCCGCACCATCGACCGCTACCTGATGTTCTACATCCGCACCGCCGACCGGCTGGAGCGCACCGCCCCCTGGCTGGCCCGGCTCGAAGGCGGCCTGGACCACCTGCGGGCGGTGCTGCTGGAGGACGCCCTCGGCATCTGCGCCGACCTGGACGAGCTGATGTCCCGGCACATCGCCACCTACCAGGACGAGTGGGCGGCGACCCTGGACGACCCGGAGCGGCTGCGCCGCTTCGTCTCCTTCGCCAACGCCCCCGACGTCCCCGACACCACCGTGCGCTTCGTCCCGGAACGCGACCAGATCCGCCCCGCCCGCCCCGACGAGCACGGCCACACCCTGCCCGCACCGCTGATCGCGGGCCCTTCGCTGGAGGTACGTACCCGATGACGTCCACGATCACCGAGCAGCCGACCCGCCGGGCGGCGGAGGCCGCCAGCGTCGAGATCCACGACGGGCGGCGGTGGACCCGGGTCTGCGCCCTCGCCGACCTGGAGCCGGGACGCGGCACCGCGCTGCTGGTCGACGGTCGGCAGGTGGCCGCCTTCCGCGACCGCGCGGGCGGGCTCTACGCCCTCGACAACCGCGACCCGTTCAGCGGCGCGTACGTGCTGGCCCGGAGCCTGCTCGGGACCAGGGGCGAGATCCCGGTGCTGATCTCGCCGATGTACAAGCAGGCCTTCGACCTGCGCGACGGCACCTGCCTGGACCCGGACGAGGTGCCCGACGGCGGCAGCAGCACGCTGCGCACCTGGCCGATCCGGCTGCGGGACTGAGCCGGTCGCCGGGCCCGGGGGAGGCCCGCGCGGCCTCCCTCACCGAGGCCGCCGGGCGGTGTGCGCGAGCCGTAGCACCCCCGTGTCCGCCGTCGGCGATCCTGGAAACCTCCGCTGCGTAGCGTGAGTGACCGTCAGCACTCGCCGACACCCCCTCCCGTCGAAGGCAGGCCGCATGAGCGCAACCGTCCACGACCCGGCCACCGCCGGCCCGGTCGCCGCCCGCACCCGCACCCTCGCCGAATGGCGACCCGAGGACCCGGACTTCTGGCAGCGGACCGGCGCCCGGGTGGCCCGGCGCAACCTGGTCCTCTCCATCCTGTCGGAGCACATCGGCTTCTCCGTCTGGAGCCTGTGGTCGGTGCTGGTGCTCTTCCTGGGACCGCAGTACCACATCGACGCGGCCGGGAAGTTCCTGCTCACCGCCGTGCCCACGGCCACCGGCGCGCTGCTGCGGCTGCCGTACACCGGCGCCGTCGCCCGCTTCGGCGGCCGCAACTGGACGCTCACCAGCGCGCTGCTGCTGCTGGTCCCGACCGTGCTGACCGGAGTGCTGCTGAGACCGGGCGTCAGCTACACCGAGCTGGTGCTGCTGGCGGCGGTCGCCGGGGTCGGCGGCGGCAACTTCGCCTCCTCGATGGCGAACATCAACGCCTTCTACCCGCAGCGGCTCAAGGGCTGGGCGCTGGGCATGAACGCGGGCGGCGGCAACATCGGCGTGGCCGCCGTACAGCTGGTGGGCCTGCTGATCCTGGCCACCGCCGGGGCCGCGCACCCGCGGCTGCTGCCGCTGGTCTACGTGCCGCTGATCGTGCTGGCGGCGCTGGGCGCGGCGCTGCGGATGGACAACCTGGACGTCCCGCGGACCCGGACCGGCGCGCTGCGCGACATCTGCCGCGAGCCGCACACCTGGGTCATGTCCGCGCTGTACATGGGCAGCTTCGGCTCGTTCATCGGCTTCGGCTTCGCCTTCGGGCAGGTCCTCCAGGTGCAGTTCCACCAGCCGTTCGACACCCCGGTCAAGGCCGCCTACCTGACCTTCCTCGGCCCGCTGCTCGGCTCGCTGGCCCGCCCGCTCGGGGGCGCGCTGGCCGACCGCTTCGGCGGCGCGCTGGTGACCTGCTGGAACTTCGCGGCGATGGCGGTCGGCGCGGGGCTGGTCGTGGTCGCCTCACGGCAGCACTCGCTGCCGCTGTTCCTGGTCGGCTTCACCGCCCTGTTCGTCCTCTCCGGCATCGGCAACGGCTCGACGTACAAGATGATCCCGGCCATCTTCCAGTCCAGGGCCCGGGCCGCGGTATTGGCGGGCACCGACCCGGCGGTCGCCGAGCGGACCGCGCAGGGCCGGGCCACGGCGCTGATCGGGGTCGCCGGGGCGATCGGCGCCTTCGGCGGGGTGCTGGTCAACCTCGCCATCCGGCAGTCCTTCCTGAGCGCGCACAACGGCGACGCCGCATACCTGGCCTTCCTCGGCGCGTACAGCCTGTGCCTGGCGCTGACCTGGACCGTCTACCTGCGCCCCGGTGTCCGGGACTGACCGCGCCCGGCCTGCCGGGCGCCCGTTCGTGGTGCTGACCGCGCACGGCACCCGCGACCCGGCCGGGGCGGACGTCACCCGGACGCTGGCCACCGCCCTCGCCGCCCGGCTCGGCCTGCCGGTGCACCCGGCCTACGCGGACATCCACGGTCCGACCGTCGCCGAGGTGCTGCGGCGGGCCCCGGCCGGGCGGACCCCGGTCCTCGTGCCCGCGTTCCTGGGCAGCGGCTACCACGTCCGCAGCGACCTCCCGGAGCAGGTCCGGCTGTCCGGTCGGGACGACACGATCACCACCCCGCCGCTGGGCGCCGACCCGGCGCTGGCGGTGGCGCTGGCCGACCGGCTGGCGCAGGCGGGCGCCCGGCCCGGCGACGCGGTGGTGCTGGCCGCGGCCGGTTCCCGGGACCCGGCGGCCCGGGCCGAGTCGGTCGCGGCGGCACAGGCGCTGAGCCGGCTGCTGGACCGGCCGGTGACCGTGGGCTGGGCCGCGTCCGCGCTGCCCACCATCGCCGAGGCGGTCGCCGACGCCCGGGCGGGCGGCGCCGACCGGGTGTCGGTCGCGGCCTGGCTGCTGGCCCCGGGGCTGTTCGCCGAGCGGGTCCGCGCCGGTGGGGCGGACGCCGCCGCCGACCCGCTCGGGGTCCACCCGGCGGTGGTGGAGCTGCTCGCCCGCCGGGTCCGCGAGGCAGCCCGGGCGGCCACCGACGCGGGCCGCCCGGGCGGACGCGCCGACGCCCAGCCGGTCCCGGCGGTGGCGCGGCGGGGCGCGGTCAGTGACTTCGGCCGGTCAGCCAGTCGGTCAGCGCCCGCCACCAGCCGGTCCGGACGCCGGGAGCCGGGTCGTCGGGAGCGGACGGCGCCACCGGTGGGGTGGCCGCCTGCGCAGCCGGGGCCGGAGCGGGGGGCTTCACCGGGGTGAACTCGACCGGCAGCGCCACCAGATGACGGGCAATCAGCGACGAGGTCCAGCGCAGCTCCTCCTCCGGGACGCTCAACCGGGCGTCCGGCAGCCGCATCAGCAGCGTGTCGATGCCGGTGTCGGCGATCGCCCGCCCGATGTCCTGCCCCGGGCACTCGTGCGGACCGCCGCCGAAGGAGAAGTGGGAGCGGTTGCCGTGCACCGGGGCGGCCAGGTCGGGCCGGATGGCCGGATCGACGTTGGCCGGGGCCGGGCCGAGCAGCAACAGGTCACCGGCCTTGATCTGCCAGCCCGCGAGCTCGGTGTCACCGGTGGCCCAACGGCCCAGGATGGTGGTCAACGGCGGGTCGTCCCACAGTACTTGCTCCACCGCGTCGGGCAGCGTCATCCGCCCCCCGGCCAGCGAGAGGCGGAACCGCTGGTCGGTGAGGACCACCCGCAGGGTGTTCGCGATCAGGTTCGCGGTCGACTCGTACGCGGTGATCAGTACCAGCCGCAGGTGCTCCACCAACTCGCTTTCACTGAGCCCGGCCTGATGGATGATCAGCCAGGAGGCGAAGTCCTCGGCGGGGGCCTGCCGTCGGCGCGCGACCAGGTGGCGCAGCGTCGCGACGATGTAGTCGTTGCTGGCCAGCGCGGTGGCGGTGCCCTTGACCAGGTCCCGGGCCGCCTCCACCAGGCGGTTCCCGTACTCCTCGGGCATGCCCACGAGTTGCGTCATCACCAGCATCGGCAGGTGCTCGGCGAACTGGCTGACCAGCTCGGCCCGGCCGGTACCGGCGAAGCCGTCGATCAACTGGTGCGCGAAGCGGGTGACATGGCGGCGCACGCCGCGGCGGTCGAACCGGGCCAGGCTCTCGGTGACCGCGCCGCGCAGCCGCTCGTGTTCCTCGCCGTCCATGAAGGTGCACATCGGCTGCCAGGTGCCGACCGGCGTCAACGGGTTGTCCGGGGTGACCCGGCCCTCGCGCATGTCGCGCCAGATGCGGGAGTCGCGGGTGAACCGCGAGGGGGTGCGCGCCACGTCCAGGTTGTCCTGGTAGCCCAGGATCAGCCAGGCCGGGAGGTCGCCGTGGACGAGCACCGGCGCCACCGGTCCGTGTTCGGCGCGCAGCTTCTCGTACAGGCCCCTGGGGTCGGCCTCGGCCTCGGGCCCGTACATCCGGCGCAGCCCGGGCACGGGACAGCCGGGCGGCGGCGCGGTGGACGGCGCGGTGGACGGCGCGGTGGACGCTGCGGTGCCGGGGGCACCGGGGTGCTCCGGCGGGGAGAGGGTCACAGTCGCTCCAGGGTCATCGGGTCCGGGTTCGGGTTCGGGGGCTGGGGCTGGGGATCCGAGCGCCGTGGGTTCGGCGCCATGGCCAGGGTGTGCAGGTACCGCATCAGGGTCAGCAGCACGTCGCGGCTGGACTCGCGGCTGCGGGCGTCGCACTCCACGATCGGCACCCGCGCGGGCAGGTCCAGCGCGGCGCGGACCTCGGCCAGCGGGTACGAGGGGGCGCCGGTGAAGGTGTTCACGGCGACGACGAAGACCACCCCGCGCTCCTCCAGCCGCCCGATCACGTCGAAACTCACTTCGAGCCGGCGGGTGTCGACCAGCACCACGGCCCCCAGCGCCCCGTTGAACAGGCCGTTCCACAGGAACCAGAAGCGCTGCTGGCCCGGCGTGCCGAACAGGTACAGCACCAGCTCCTCGTCGATGCTGATCCGGCCGAAGTCCATGGCCACGGTGGTCTCGGTCTTGAGTTCCACGCCCGCGGTGTCGTCCACGCCGACCCCGGCCCGGGTCATCGTCTCCTCGGTGGTCAGCGGCCGGATCTCGCTCACCGCGCCGACCAGCGTGGTCTTGCCCACGCCGAAGCCCCCCACGATCACGATCTTCACCGCGGTCGTGGCCGAGGCGGGGAGTACGTCCGCGGCGCGCGGCCCGTTGATCCCGTCACAGTCGTTGAAGTCCATGCATCACCGCCTCAAGTAACGCCACGTCAGGAAGGGCGGCCAACTGGACGGGCGCCCGGGCCTGCACCCGCTCGTCGGCCAGGAGGTCCGCCAGCAGTACGGTGACCACGCTGAACGGCAGGGACAGGTACGCGGACAACTCGGCCACCGACAGCGGGAACCGGCAGAGCCGCAGGATCGCCGCGTGCTCCGGCTGCATCTCCGGCCGGGGCTCCGCGCGGGCGACGATCAGGGAGACCAGGTCCAGCGCTGCCCCCTGGGCGAGGCCGCTGCGGCCCCTGGTGATCACGTACAGCCGCTCCGGGCTGCCCTCGTCCCAGCCCTGCTCCGCCCCGTCACCGGGGTCCGGGCCCGTCATGCGGTCTGCTCGTCGTCGCGCGGCCGGGCACTCAGGTGCTCCCCGATCCTGGCCACCAGGTCGCGCATCCGCGCGCCCATCAGACCGGCGTCCACCCCCTCGTCGGCGAGCACCGCGAGATAGGCCCGGGCCCCGGCGGCCATCAGGTAGAAGAAGCCGCCGGACATCTCGATCACCACCAGCCGCATCCGCCCGTCGCCGTGCGGGAGTTCGGTGGCGACCGCCGCCGCCAGGCTCTGCAGCCCGGCGCAGGCGGCGGCCAGCCGGTCGGCGGTGTCCAGGTCGGTGCCGTACTGGGCCATGCGCAGTCCGTCGGCCGACAGCACCACGATGTTGCGGGTCTGCGGGACGCCGTCCGCCAGGTCCTTGAGCATCCAGCCCATGTTGGCCTGCTGCTGAAGCACAGCTACTCCACCTCATCCGACGACTCGTCACTGACATGCGCGGCCGGGACGCCGGTCGGCGCCTGGCTGCCCACGGCGTTCTGGAAGGCCGACAGCCACATCCCCGGCGGCACCGCCGCACCGTCCGCCGCCGGTTCCGCGGCGTGCCTGGCCGTGCTCCGGGGGCCGATGCGGTCGATGTCGTGGGTGGCCGCGCGGCCGATCGTGCGGTCCGCGACCCGGCCCGGTCCCGTCGCGGACGAGGCGGGAGCGCTGCGGCGGCGCTGCGGCAGGCCGCCCGGCGTCCGCTCGGACAGCGCCGCCGCCTCCCGCTCGCCGGTGGAGCGCAGCCGCTGCGCCAACGGCTGCGGCGGCGCGGGCTGTTGCCGCGGGTGCGGCTGCTCCGGCCGGGGCATGGACACCGCCCCGAGGCCCGGAACGCGGCCGGTGGCGGGAGCGGTGGTGATCAGGTTCTGCGGCACGATCAGCACCGCGCGCACCCCGCGATAGGCCGAGGGCCGCAGCGAGACCTCGAAGTCGTAGGCCCGGGACAGCCGCCCGACCACGGCCAGGCCCAGCCGCGGCGTCTCACCAAGGTCGTTCAGGTCGATCCCGGCCTGGGCCTCCGCCAGCATCCGCTCCGCCCGCGCCCGGCCCTCCTCGGTCAGGCCGAGGCCGCCGTCCTCGATCTCGACGGCGATGCCCGCCTGCACGTCCACGGCCGTCAGGTGCACCCGGGTCTGCGGCGGCGAGTACAGGGTGGCGTTGTCCAGCAGTTCGGCCAGCGCGTGGATCAGCGGCTCCACGGCCGGGCCGATCACCGCGACCTCGGACACCGAGTGCAGGTCCACCCGCTGGTAGTCCAGGATCCGCGACATCGCCCCGCGCAGCACGCTGTACAGCGGCACGGCGTTGTTCCACTGGCGTCCCGGCCGGGCCCCGCCGAGGACGGCCATGCTGTCCGCCAGCCGACCGACCCGGGCGAAGCCGTGGTCGAGCCGCAGCAGGTCGTCGAAGACCTCCGGGCTGCGGCCGTGCCGGTGCTCCATGTCCTGTAGGTCCTGGGCCTGTTGGTGGACGATGGCCTGCACCCGGCGGGCGATGTTCACGAACGCGCGCTGCGCCGACTCACGCAGGTTCTCCTCGGCGCTGACGGCCTCCAGTACCGAACGCAGCACCGTCAGGTGCGCGTCCTGGAGCTGGTGCCCGTCGGCGTCGGCGGAGGCCGCGTCGGCGAGGACGTCGGTGACGAAGTCGCCCTGCTGGATCCGGGCCACGGCCCGCGGCAGCAGCACCGTGCCGAGCCGGGCGGTCTGGGTCTGCTGGCCCGCCAGCAGGCGCTCCAGGACGGCCGCGTGCCGCTGCCGCTCGGCCAGCGCGCGGCCCCGGCGCACGGTCTCGGCCACCAGGACCGCGGTCGCCATCAGCGCGACCACGCCGCACCAGGCCACCGCGCCGCGGTCCGCGGCGGTGACGAGCGATACGGCTCCGCCCACGGCCGCCACCACCACGGCCGCGGGCAACAACCAGGCGAGCACAGAGGCGGCTCGCCGCCCCGCGGGTGACGCTCCAGCACCAACCATTCAGTGTCCTCAAACGAATCGGTTACGGCGACGGTCGACGGCGAAACGGTCGACGATCGGGATGACGGCAGCGGGAAGATAAGGGGCATATCTTGCGCAAGTACTACCAAAGACCCGCCGCAGGCACCCTAGTCCGGTCACGCCCTGTGTTGTCGTGACAACAGATTTATCCGCAAAGGATGTTGGTGGAATTTGACAGGGCGGTCGGACGGGCGGTAAAGACCGGGGCCCGGGCGGCGCTGATCCGGGGCCCGCGCGGGTGTCAGCGGGCCACGCGGACGGCGGACGGCGGGTCGTGCGGCAGGGCGCAGCGGGCGCGCGCCAGGGGCGTGCGGAAACGCGCGACAGCCCCCGGGCGGCGGAGCGCGCGGGGGCTGTCGGGGAGCTGCGGGTGGGGTCAGCTGCTCGGGCGGCGGGCCGCCCAGGCGAGGCGTCGGGTGCGGACCACGAGGTCGGTCCGGTGGCGGACGCTCTCCGGGCCGTCGTCGCTGATCAGCAGGTCGAGCGTGGTCAGGTCCTCGGCGCTGAGGCTGCCGTCGAGGCCGCCGCGCATGCGTTGCAGCGCGGCCTGGGCGTAGCGTCCGGCGGCGGCGGGCAGCGGCGCGCGCAGGTCCACGGCGAGCTCGCGCTCCGCCTCGACGGTGAAGCCCGCCCCGGCCAGTCGCGGGCCCCAGTCCGAGCCCAGGTCCGGCAGGTCGCCGCCGTGCCGGTGGGTCAGCGCGGCGTGGCAGCGCTCCTCCAGGCCCGGGCGGCCGAGGCCGAGCTCGTGCGGCAGGAAGCGGGGGAAGGGCACCGAGTCCATCTCGATCGCCAGCAGCAGCCCGCCCGGGCGGAGCGCCGCGAAGGCCTCGCGCAGGGTGCGGTCCGGGTCGGCCAGGTGGTGCAGCGAGGCGGAGGCCCACACCAGGTCGACGGTGCCGACGGCGGCGGGCCAGGTGGTGTCCAGGTCGGCCCGCACGGGGTGGACCCGGTCCGCCAGGCCGAGCGCGCGGGCCCGGTCGGCCAGGTGCTGGAGCAGCTGCGGGGAGGCGTCCACGGCCTCGGCCTCGGCCGACTCGAAGCGCTTGAGCAGTGCGAAGGTGCCGGTGCCGGTGCCGCTGCCGAGGTCGAGGATCCGGCGCGGCGGTGTGCCGTCGGTCAGTTCGGCGGCCCAGGCGGTCAGGCCGTCCAGCTGCTCGTGCAGGACCTCGGCGTCCAGGTCGAGCAGT
This sequence comes from Streptacidiphilus sp. P02-A3a, assembly GCF_014084105.1. Taxonomy (GTDB): domain Bacteria; phylum Actinomycetota; class Actinomycetes; order Streptomycetales; family Streptomycetaceae; genus Streptacidiphilus. The sequence goes on from NZ_CP048289.1 coordinate 3,797,125, forward strand.
TCGGCCAGGTGCGTGTCGTCGGGCCGGGGGCCGTCGTGGTGGTGTGCGTGGGGCGCGTGCTGCCGGGGTGCCGCGGGGTGTTGGGATGCCATGCCTCCGAGCCTACGACGCTCTTGCGGCATTGGCGTAGCATCTTGCGTATGACGCAAGACAGTGAGCTCGACGTCCTGGTCCGCACCCGGATCCGGGGGCTCCGCACGGCGGCGGGCTGGTCGCTGGACGAGCTGGCCGCCCGCTGCTACCTGAGCCCGTCCACCCTCAGTCGGATCGAGACCGGCCACCGGCGGATCAGCCTGGACCAGCTGAGCGCGATCGCCAGGGCCCTGGGCACCACCCTGGACCAGCTGGTGGAGGCGCCCGGCGACGACGACGTGGTGATCAGGCCGCACTACGACGCCACGCGCGGGGTGACCACCTGGCTGCTGAGCGACACCCCCGGGGTGGCCGTCGCCAAGATGCGGCTGACCAGGCCGGAGGCGCAGTGCACCGCCGAAGAGCTCAAGGTCCACCCCGGCAAGGACTGGTTCACCGTGCTGTCCGGGACGGTGGTGCTGCGGCTGGGGGAGCGGACGGTCGTGGTCGAGGCCGGGCAGGCGGCGCAGTTCTCCACCATGGTCCCGCACTCCTTCGGGGTGCGCGGCGGCCCGGCCGAGATCCTGGGCATCTTCGACCACGACGGACAGCGCACCCACCTGTGGCCCGGCACCGGCGGCCCGGCGGCTTGACCGAGATACTTATACGTAACACAATCATTACTATGACTACAACTGATGCGACCGGAACTGACGCGACCGGCCGGGTGCTGCTGATCGGCGCGTCCCGCGGTCTGGGCCTCGCCCTGGCCCGGGAGTGGGCGCAGGACCGCCGACAGGTGGTGGCCACCGTCCGCGGCCAGGGCCGGACCCCGCTGCACGACCTCGCCGACAGCGACCCGGAGCACGTCGGGATCGAGACCGTCGACATCACCGAGCCCGCGCAGATCGCGGCGCTGCGCGAGCGGCTGGCGGGGCGCACCTTCGACCTGCTGTTCGTGAACGCGGGCGTCACCAACGAGCCCGAGGGCACGGTGGCGGAGACCTCGACCGACGAGTTCACCCGGGTCATGGTCACCAACGCGCTCAGCCCGCTGCGGGTCGTGGAGGCGCTGCAGGACCTGGTCGAGCCCACGGGCACGATCGGGGTGATGTCCTCGGGACAGGGCAGCGTGGCCAACAACGAACGCGGCGGCCACGAGGTCTACCGGGGCAGCAAGGCCGCGCTCAACACCTTCATGCGCAGCTACGCCGCCCGCCAGCCGGACGGCGGCCGGACCCTGGTGCTGATGGCCCCCGGCTGGGTGCGCACCGAACTCGGCGGCCCGCAGGCCCTCCTCGGCATCGACGAGAGCATCCCCAACGTGGTCCGCACCCTCGACGCGCTGCACGGCAAGCCCGGCCTGCACTACGTCGACTACCTCGGCCGGACGGTCGCCTGGTGAACCCGGCACCGCAGCAGGCCTGGGCACTCATGCGGCGGTTCGTCGAGGCGCACCACCGCCGGGGCGAACTCGCCGAGGAACTGGGCTTCCGGCTCGGCGGCGGCCGGGGCAAGGTCCTCTTCCAGCTCCGCGAAGGGCCATTGACGCTCAGTCAGATCGCCGCCGCGAACCGCGTCGACGCCCCCTACGCGACCCTGATCGTGGACCAGCTGGAAGCCCACGGCCTGGTCGAACGCCGTCCGCACCCGGACGACCGGCGACGCAAACTGGTCACCCTCACCGCCGCCGGGCACCAGGCCATCGCGGCCGCGGACGCGATCCTGCTGCGCCCGCCCGCCGCGCTCGGCACCCTCCCCGCCGAGGACCTCGGGCAGCTCACCGAACTGCTCACCCGCCTGCTGGAGGCGGACGCCGCCCCGAGGTAGTGCGCGGTAACCCGGTCGCGCTCGGGCCGGGTGGGACGGCAGGATCGCGGTATGCCGACCAATGACGTACCGCCCGACATCATCGACTACTACGCGCGGAGCTACGACGAGGACGCCCGGCTGCGGCAACAGGTCCACGGCCGACTGGAGTTCCTGCGCACCCAGGAACTGCTGCGCCGGTACCTGCCGCCGAGCCCGGCCCGGGTGCTCGACGTCGGCGGCGGCACCGGCGTCCACGCCGAGTGGCTGGCCGCCGACGGGCACCGGGTGCACCTGGTCGACCCGGTCGCCCGGCACCGCGAACAGGCCGCCGCCCTGGGCACGTTCACCGTGTCGGACGGCGACGCCCGGGCGCTCGACGCCGCCGACCACGGGTACGACGTGGTGCTGTTGCTCGGGCCGCTCTACCACCTGACCCGGCGCGCCGACCGGCTCCGCGCCCTGGACGAGGCGCGCCGCGTGGTCCGCCCGGGCGGCCTGGTGGTGACGGCGGCGATCAGCCGCCACGCGGCGCTGCTCGACCTCGCCGTGCAGGGGCAGGTCAACCCGGGGAACGAGGCGCGCTACGCCCAGGGGATCAGCGACGGCGCGTACGACGGCAGCAACGGGTTCACCACCGCCTACTTCCACACCGTGGCCGAACTCCGCCAGGAATGGGCCGACTCGGGCCTGGGGCAGCCGCAGGTGTTCGGCGTCGAGGGCCCGCTCTGGCCCACCGTCAGGCACCTCACCGCGTCCGGACTACCGGTCCCCGCGGCGCTGTTCGACTCGGTGCTGTCCGCCGCCCGGATCGTCGAACGCGACCCCGACCTGTTGGCCGCCAGCTCCCACCTGCTCGCGGTCAACTCCCCGGCGCCGAGCTAGACCGGCGGACGCGGGCGCGGGCGGTGCGGGTGGCCGTGGCCGAACCTGCCGCCGTGCTTGGCGAAGCTGGTGGTGGAGCCGCTGGCCGGGCTCGCGGACGGGGACGGGGAGGCCGAGGGATCGATGAACGGCGTCTCGTCCAGGCCCGCCTGCGGCTGCCCGGACATGGCCCCGGTCATCGCCTGCGCCCAGATCGGCCCGGCCATGGAGTAGCCGAAGGCGACCGGGAAGTAGGACGGCCCGAGTTTGGCGCCGTCGAGCGAGGCCAGCGGCGCGGTGGTGTCGCTGACCACGGTGGAGGCGGCGATCTGCCTGGTGTAGCCGGTGAACCAGACCTGCAGGCTGTTGTTGGTGGTACCGGTCTTGCCGGCGTCCTGCCAGCCGATGCTGCCGATGCTGGAGGCGGTGCCGCCGTCCGCGACCACACTGGCGAGCAGGGTGTTGACGGACTTCGCCGTGGTCGGCGACATCGCCTGGTTGCACTGCTGCGTCGGCACGCTCAGCACGTGCCCGGTGTTGTCGCTGACCGAGGTGATCGGCATCGGCTTGCAGTACCGGCCGTCGGCGGCGAAGGCCGCGTAGACGGCGGCGATCTGCATGGGGGTGTACGAGTTCACGCCGAGCGTCAGCGACTGGACCTGCTCCAGCGGGTACAGCTGGCCCGGATGGGCGGGGTCGAGCGTGGCCTGGTAGCCGAGCCCGAGCCGCTGGGCCATGTGGACCACGTTGCACAGCCCCGCCTTCGCCTCCAACGGCACGAAGTAGGTGTTGACCGACATCGCCATGGCGGTCTTCATGTTGAACTTCCCCTGGAGGTCGGGGCTGTCGTTCTGGTCGCCGGGCGTCTGCGGGTGCACCGCGCCGGTGCAGTCGGTCATCTGCGGATAGTCCGCCTGGTACGGCGCGTTGACGGTGTAGGACATCGGGATGCCCTGCTCCAGCGCGGCCGCCGCGGTCACCGCCTTGAAGGTGGACCCGGTCGGGAAGCCGCTGCCGCCGCCGGTGAGCCGGTCGGTGTTGTAGTTGAGGTCGGTCTGGTCGGGGCCGTTGCCGTACGGGCGGCTCTGCGCCATGGCCAGCACCCGGCCGGTCCCCGGCTGGATCATGGTGATGGCGGTGGCCGGGCGGTCGCCCGGGTAGGCGTGCGAGGTGACCGAGGCGTTGGCCGCCTGCTGGCTCTTCGGGTCCAGCGTGGTGTGGATCTGCAGGCCGCCGCGGCTCCACAGCTGCTCCCGGGCGGCCACCGTCGGCCCGAACTCCGGGTCCTGCAGGATCTCGTGCTCGACGTAGTCGCAGAAGAACGCCTCGCCCTGGACCGCGGTGATGCAGCCCTCCTGCGGCGCGCTGGCCTTCAGCCCCAGGTTGGTCGCCTGGTAGGTGGTTGCCTGGGCCCGGGTGATGGTGCCGTACGCCGCCATCGCGCCCAGTACCTGGTTGCGGCGCTGTAGGGCGAGACCCGGGCTGGCGATCGGGTCGTAGGCGGAGGGCGACTGCACCAGGCCTGCCAGCAGGGCCGCCTGAGGGACCGTCAACTGCGCCGCGTGGACGCTGAAGTAGCGCTCGGCCGCGGCCTCGACGCCGTACGCCTGCTCGCCGAAGAAGGTGATGTTCAGGTAGTCCGCCAGGATCTGATCCTTGGTCAGGTTCTCTTCCAGCTTGATCGCGTAGCGGAGTTCCTTGATCTTGCGCCCGGTGGTCTGCCGCTGGGCCTCCAGCACCTTCGCCTGGTCGTCCCCCGCCGCCTCCACGAAGACGTTCTTGACGTACTGCTGGGTCAGCGTCGAGCCGCCCTGGCTGACGCCCCCGGATCCGGCGTTGCTGGTCAGCGCGCGCAGGGTGCCCTGCAGGTCGATGGCGCCGTGCTGGTAGAAGCGGTGGTCCTCGATGTCGACGATCGCGTTGCGCATGATCGGCGCGATCTGGCTGAGCGGTACCACGGTGCGGTCACGCGAGTAGGCCGCGGCGATGACCCCGCCGGAGGCGTCGTACACGGTCGAGGCCTGGGCCAGTACCGGCGCGGCCAGCTCGTCGGGGAGCTTGTTGAAGTCCTCGGCCGCGGACTTCGCGCTCAGTCCGAGCACGCCGACCAGCGGCGTGAACGCGGCGGCCACGAGGCCGCCGGCCAGTACGCTCGCGCCCACCAGGCGCACGGCGAGGCCTGCTTTGTGAAGACCCCCCGGGGACTTGGATGCCATAGCGGCACACTACGTGATGATATGTCTGGATTATTGTTATTAACCGCTATCGGGGTGTCCCCGGGAGGGTCGGCCTTCGTGCCGGGCGGTCCGCTTCGCCGGGTCCTGCTCGGGAGCGGTCATGTCGAGCAGCGTGACCGCGTCGTGCTCGGGGGTACCGGGCGTGGTGACGAACACGCCGAGGCGGTGACCGGGGGTGCCCTCCAGCTGCATGCCCTGGAAGTCGAGGGTGATCTCGCCGACCAGGGGGTGGCGGAAGGTCTTCGGCCGCTGCCCGTGGGTCCGCCGGGTGACCTGGTAGTGGTCCCACAGCTTGGCGAAGTCCGGGCTCTTCAGCAGCAGTTCGCCGATGAGCGGGGCCAGGTCGGGGGCGTCGGGATCGGTGCCGGCCAGGGCGCGCAGGCGGGCGACGCAGGCGCGGACCTGGGTGTCCCAGTCGGCGTGGAGGTCCTGGGCGGCGGGGTGCAGGAAGAGGAACCGGGCCAGGTTGCGCCGGCTGGCGGGCCAGTCCTGGATCCCGGCGTACAGGGCGAGCGCGCCCGGGTTGTGGGCGAGCAGGTCCAGCGTACGGCTGGTGACGTAGGCCGGGCTCGGGCGCAGGTTCTCCAGCAGCAGCCTGACCTGGGGGCTCACCGCGCGGCTGGGGGCGACCGGGGGGTCCGGGGCGTGGCGTGCGGCCCGGACCACCAGGTCGCGCAGGTGTTCGGACTCGTCCTGGTCCAGCTTCAGCGCGCGCCCGAGCGCGTCCGCGACGGCCAGACTGGGGCGGGTCTCCTTGCCGCGCTCCAGCCGGGTGTAGTAGTCGATGCTCACCCCGGCCAGCGCGGCGACCTCCTCCCGGCGCAGCCCCGGGGTCCGGCGCACGCCCGCGCCGGGGGTGAAGCCGACCTCGGCCGGGGTCAGCTGGGTGCGCCGGGCCCGCAGGAACCGCCCGAGCTCGGTACCGCCGTCGTGCTGCCGCTCCGCTGCCATGGGCACCAGTGTGGCCCGCCCGCCACCCGGACGCGCGCCGCGAGGGGGGCCCTGGCACACCCCCGCTGGCGTTCCCCGGGATGTCCCGGCCTGCCGCGCGGCCGAGGTGTGGGGCACGGTTGAGGCAGCGGGCACCGTTCCTCGGCGTGGTCGAGGAGACCGGCGCGGCGGCCCCGGCACCACCCGGGCGGTACGCCGAAGTCCTGCTCGGATCGCCGGAGTTCCTGCGTACTATCACCCTGACCGGCGGTGTCGCGGCCGCCCGCGGCTCCATCGGACCAGGTCGCGGCCCCCCAAGGAACCGCTACCTCCCGACAGACACCGAGCGAATGGAACACCTGTGAAGCACATCAAGCTGCGTGACCTGGACGTCGCCCGGATCGGCCTGGGCGCGATGGGCATGTCCCACGCCTACACCGGTGCCGGAACGGACGACACGGAGTCCATCCGCACCCTCCACCACGCCCTGGAGCTGGGTGTCACCCTCATCGACACCGCCGAGGTGTACGGCCCCTACACCAACGAGGAGCTCGTCGGCCGCGCGCTGAAGGGCCGCCGGGACCAGGTGGTGCTGGCGACGAAGTTCGGGATGATCTCCCACTCGGGCCGCGAGGGCGGCCCGGACAGCAGCCCGGCCAGCATCCGGACCGCCGTCGAGGGCTCGCTCAAGCGGCTGGGCACCGACCGGATCGACCTGTACTACCAGCACCGGGTCGACCCGGCCACGCCGATCGAGGAGACCGTCGGCGCCCTGGCCGAACTGGTCGCCGAGGGCAAGATCCGGCACATCGGCCTGTCCGAGGCCGGGCCGGAGACCATCCGCCGCGCCCACGCCGTGCACCCGGTCACCGCCGTCCAGTCCGAGTACTCGCTGTTCACCCGCGACCCCGAGGCCCGGGTGCTGCCGGTGCTGCGCGAGCTGAACATCGGCTTCGTGCCCTTCTCGCCGCTCGGGCGCGGCTTCCTGACCGGGACGCTCCGCTCCACCGAGCAGTTCGACCCCACCGACTTCCGCAACGACAACCCCCGGTTCCAGGAGGAGAACTTCCAGCACAACCTGCGCCTGGCCGACGAGGTCGCCGCCATCGGCGAGCAGATCGGCGCGACCCCGGCCCAGGTCGCGCTGGCCTGGCTGCTGGCCCAGGGCGACACCATCGCCCCCATCCCCGGCACCCGGCGGGTCGCCCGGATCGAGGAGAACGCCGCCGCCGACGCCGTCCAGCTGACCGAGGAGCAGCTCGCCACGCTCAACAGCCTGCCCCCGGCCGCCGGGGACACCCACAACGAGGCCCAGATGCGGATGATGGAGCGCTGACAGGCCTGCCCGGTGTCCCGCCCCGGCGGAGCCGTCCGCGCGGGGCGGGGCCGCGGGGTCGGTATCGTGGCACCGCGTCGGGGCGGGCCCGAGCGGCTGAGGGAGCAACGTGACGAGGACCCATACGATCATCGACTCGCCGCTCGGCGCGCTGACCGTGGTCGGCGAGGACGGGGCGTTGACCGGGGTGTACTTCGAGGGACACCTGCGGGGGCCCGCGGTGGAGGCGTTGGGGGCGCGCCGCGACCTCGGGTTCGAGGAGGCCGGGCGCCAGCTCGGCGAGTACTTCGCGGGCCGACGGCAGGTGTTCGACCTGCCGCTGGCCCCGGTCGGCGACGAGTTCCGGCAGCGGGTGTGGCGCCTGCTGCTGGAGATCCCCTACGGGGAGACCCGTTCCTACGGCGAGCTGGCCCGCCGGTTGGGGGACGTCGCGCTCGCCCAGGCGGTCGGCGCGGCCAACGGACGCAACCCGCTGTCGGTGATCGTGCCCTGCCACCGGGTGGTGGGCGCCGACGGCAGCCTGACCGGGTACGCCGGGGGCCTGGACCGCAAGCGGTTCCTGCTGGCCCTGGAGGAGCCGGCCCAGGTCAGGGCGGGCCGGCTGTTCTAGGACGGGTCCTGGGCGGTGGCCGGTCGGTCGGCGGGCGGCCGGGGGTCGGTGGCCGCGCGTTCGGCGATCCAGTCGCGGAGCTGCTCCTGGGTGGTCGCCGGGTCGGAGACCAGGGCCAGCAGTTCGTCGTCGGGGGAGTTGAGGGTGGTGACGGCGGGGCACCGGCGGCAGGCGTCCACGCCGACCTGGTGCCACCAGGTGCAGCGGGGCCGCAGGTGGCACTGCGGAACACTGGACGCGACCGGCCCGGACGGCGCGGTACGGATGCGTTCGACCAGACCGCACTCGGTACCGACCCGCTGCGCGCACTCCGCCACGCAGTGCGAGGCGAAGCGCAGGACCCGGGTGGGCGCGATGCCCTCCGGGATCGAGCCCAGCGCCTCGGCCGCGGGCATCGGCGCGTCCAGGTACACGACCTGGCCGTCCGGCCCGGACCTGACGCCGAGCACGACGGCCTCCGGTCGGTCCGGCGAACCGCTCGGACACCAGGTGACCGGTCGCGGGGACTGGTCCTCGGTGCTGTTCGGCGGGTGTTCCACGGTGCTCACCTCCGGCCCCGGTGCGTGTCGGTCAGTCGGCGGACTTGGCGACGTTGGCGAAGCCCGAGATCGGGCCGCTGCCGATGGCGTTGACGCTCTCGGCGGCGACCGCCTTGCTCAGGTGCGCCTGGAACTGCGTGAGCGAGGTGATCCGGGCGCTGCTGGCCGCGGCCTCGGCCGGACCGGCCGCCGCGAGCCCGGCGACCAGCACGGCGGCCGCGGTCGCGGCGCGGATGGTGTTCCTGTTCATGGTGGTTCCCTTCGGTTGGGGTTGACGGGCGGATCCAGGCGGTCAGATGGCCATGGCCTCCTGGGTCCACCGGTCGACGCGGTACGGCAGCCACCAGGCCAGTGGACCGAGGTGCAGCAGCAGCCGCTCCTCGGTGAAGTCCGCCACCGCGTCGGCCGGGGCTTCGGCCGGTTCGGCTCCGTAGGCCAGCTGCTCGATGGCCAGCTGGTAGTGCGGCTCGTCGACGGTGAACCGGGCCAGGTGCCCCCAGCGCCGGTCCCGGATCTGGACGAAGCCCGGCCCCTGCCGCCACAGGCACTTGCCCAGGTAGTGGCCGTCGCGCCAGCCTGCGAGCGCCTGCTCGGCCTCGGGGACGCCACTGAGCCGGCGCGGCGGCTGGAGGTGGCTGAGCAGCCGCCAGCCCTCCGGTTGGGCGGGGTCGAGTTCCAGCTCCCAGTCGACCAGGACCGCCCGCGCGGTCAGGTCCCGGACCAGGCTCAGCCGCCGCAGTCGGCGGCGGGCGGTCCCGGCGTCGGCGGGCGGGGCCAGCGAGACGGCGCCGGGCACGCTGACGAACCGCGCGCCCAGCTCCCACAGTCGGCGGCTCCAGTCGGCGGCGGGTCCGTCGAGCTCGATCGCGCCGAGGGCCATGCCGGGCAGCGCCCGCGCGACCGGGTCGTAGTCGCGCCAGGCGCTCACCAGCACGGTGTCGGCGACCGTGGCGGAATTGGTCTCAGGCATGTGCGGCCACCAGGGACTCGTGCCGGGCGCCCGGCACGGGCGCGGTCACGTCGGCGGGCGCCGACTCGGCGGGGGCGGCGTGGGCGTGGCGCATGAAGTCCAGCCGCAGCAGGTCCTCGTTGACGGCGGCCGGGGCCAGCTGCACGTAGTGGCCGCTGTCGGTGAACACCAGCCCCAACTCGACCCAGCTGTCCAGCAGTTCGCTGACCCGTCGCTCGTCGCCCGCGGCGGCCTTGCGGGCCAGCGCGGCGGGGGAGTGCGGCTGGTCCAGCAGCCGGAAGATCTGGATCTCCCACGGGTCGGTGAGTTCCAGCACCCGCCAGTCGAACGCGCGGCGCCGGCTGACCAGGACGATCCGGGTCCCCAGGTCGGTCTGGGTGAGCCGGGCGTCCGTGTGGTGCTTCTTCCACAGCGCCAGCGCGTCGTTGAGCGTGCTGACCGTGGGCTCACCGATGCCGCGCTCGGGCGCCTCGAAGACGTAGGCGAGGTCGTAGAGTTCCGACTCCGGCAGGTCGTAGGTGAAGCGGTAGTGCACCTCGGGGCGCAGCCCGTCGAAGCCGAGTTCGGGGCGGTTGAAGTACGGGCTGAAGCGTTCGATGGCGATCCGCGCGGACAGGTCCACCGGCGGGTCGAGGTGCTCCAGCGCGGGTATCTGCGCGATCACCCCCTCGTAGTCCTCGGCGGTCTCCCCGGGGAAGCCGTGCAGGTAGTTCCAGGACACGTTGAGGCCGGTCTCGGCGCCGTCGCGGAGCATCCGGACGTTCTGGCAGCCGCTGACGCCCTTGTCCATCAGGTTCAGCACCCGGTCGTTCAGGCTCTCGATGCCGGGCTGGACGTAGATCAGTCCGGCGTCGGACAGGGTGCGCAGTTGCGAGCGGCGCATGTTGGCCTTGATCTCGATGTGCAGCCGCAGGTCGTAGCCGCTGTCGATGATCCGCGGCAGCACGGTGGACAGGTAGCCCATGTCCAGGATGTTGTCGACCACGTACATGTCCAGCACCCGGTGCTTGCGGGCGAGTTCCATGATCTCGTCGTAGAAGACGTCCGGGCTCTTGCTGCGGAACTGCATGAACGAGCCGTTCAGGCCGCAGAAGGTGCAGTGGTGCTTCTCGCCCCACCAGCAGCCGCGGGCGCCCTCGACCACGAGTTTGGGCTCCACCCAGTTGCGGGCGACGGACGCGGCCAGCCGCTCGAAGTAGCCGCTGTAGTCGGGCGGCAGGATCGCCGACGGCGGCAGCGGGCTGGTGGCCATGGCGTTGACGGTGCTGCCGCCGTCGGCGCCGCGGTGGCACAGGCCCGGCAGCTGGTCCACGGACTCGCCCTGCCGCAGCGCGTTCAGCAGCCGGGGCAGCACGTCCTCGCCCTCGCCGCGCACCACGTAGTCCACGAACGGGAAGCAGCGGTGCAGCGCGGCGCCCTGGTCGGCGTCGCAGTTGGCCCCGCCCATGACCGTGACGATGTCCGGGGCGAGCCGTTTCACGTGCTTGGCGGCGGCCAGCGCGGCGGTGTTCTGCTGGAAGGTGGAGGTGAAGCCGACCACGTCCGGTTTCAGGTCGACGATCCGCTGGGCGATCTCGGCGACGAACTCCGGTACCAGTCGGTGCAGTTCCTGCGACATCCGCATTCTGGACCGGCGCAGCTTGGTGCGCATCGCCTCGGTGAACTCCTGCTCGCGCCAGTGCGGGTCGTCGTACAGGGCGGAGGAGAAGACCCAGTCGCCGCAGCCCATGAAGTACGACGAGAGCGCGTAGTACTCGTAGTCCTCGGCGGTGAACTCGGTTCGGGCGGTGATCCAGTCGGTGAACTCCAGGTTGGCGTGCAGGACGTGCGCGTCGGCACCGGGTACCCGCTCGTCCACGCTGCGTTTGAGGATCCCCAGGGCCAGCGACGGGAGGTCGATCGGGGACCAGGGCATGTTGACCAGAAGGACGCGCACTAAGGCTCCTTGACGGAATGATCAGAGCGGTACTGATCAGGGCGGTACGAGGGCGCGGCGGCCGGGGCGGGCCGGTCGGGCGCGGAGCCCGACCGGCCCGGGAGGACTAGTCCTCCTCGGACTCGTCCGCGTTGCGGAACGGAATCGTCACCGTGATGCCGATGCCGGGACGACGGTTCTCCTCGTCACCGGTGAGCGGGTCGTTGTTGATGATGTCCTTCTGCATGACCGGTACTCCTCTCTACGGGGCGTGCGGACGGGAGGTGCTGGCCGGGGCAGCGCGGGTACGCTGTCCGGCTTCCTGCCGCCCGGTGGCGGCAGGAGTCTGCGGCGCGGTGCGCGGGCGGTCGCGCAACTCGCGGGCCAGGAAGGTGATCGCGCGGCGCAGCACCGCGACGTGGTCGCCCCCGTCGTAGCCGTCGTGGCCGGTCGCCAGCCACATGGCCTCGTTCGGCACTCCGGCGGCGGCCAGCGCGCGCAGGTAGCCGCGGACCTGCTCCGGCGGGCACTTCAGGTCGTACTCGGCCGCGACCACCAGCAGCGGCGCCCGCACCCGCGCCGCGTAGTGGGAGGGGGAGCTGCGCGCGTAGCGCTCCGGGACCTGGTCCGGGGTGCCGCCGAAGAGCCGCTCGTCCAGGGCGCGCAGCGCGGGCGTCCCGGCGTGGAAGGCCTCGGCGCAGTCGGCGACCGGCTTCACGGCGACGCCCGCCCGCCACAGCTCCGGCTGGACGCCCAGCGCCAGCAGCGCCAGGTACCCGCCCCAGGAGGTGCCCCACAGCGCGGTGGCCCGGCCGTCGATCCAGCCGCGGTCGACCAGGTCCGCGCGGACCGAGGCCAGGTCGGCGATCTGGGTCAGGCCGACGCCCTCGCTGAAGGCCTCGCGCCAGGCGGGCCCGTACCCGGTGGAGCCGCGGTAGTTGACCCGGGCCACGGCGAAGCCGGAGGCCGCCAGCGAGTGGACGATGCCGTCGTAGGCGTCGCGGTCGTGGTCGGCGGGGCCGCCGTGCACCAGGAACACGCAGGGCGGCCGGTGCGGCCCCGGCTCGGGCAGGGTGACCAGGGTGTGCACCGGTCCGTCCGGGCCCGGGGTCCACAGCTCGCGCCCGGTCCCGGGCAGCCGCACCTCGGCGCCGGGCATCGGCGGCAGCGCGGTGCCCGCGGTGGACCGGGCCCGGGCCGGATGCGCGGAGTCGGTCCACAGGTAGTGCACCTCACCGCCGGGGCGGGGCGCCGCGTCCAGCAGGGTGCCCGGCGGGGTCGGCACGGTGGTCAGCGTGCGGGCGTCGAGGTCGGCCAGGTGCAGGGTGCCGCGGCCGTGCCGCTCCTGCCGGATCAGCAGGGCGCGGCCGTCCGGGCACCAGCGCGCGGTGATCTCGGTGTCGAAGGCGCACCAGGGCAGTTCGACCGGGTCCGTGCCCGGCTGCCACAGGGCGGGCAGGTAGCGGCCGTCGCGCTCGCGGACCAGCAGCAGCGTCCCGGCCTTGTCGTCGGGGGCGAAGCCGAGCGGCCAGAGAGCACCGCTCTCCCCGGAGAGCACCGCGCACGGTTCGCCGTCGGCCCGCAGCACGGTGACCGCCCGCGCCGAGCGGGCCTGTCCGCCGAGGGCCAGCAGGCCGCCGTCCGGGCTGATCCCGGCCAGGTCGGCGTGGCCGTCCAGCCGGGCCACCCGTCGCCCGGTGCCGCCACGCGGACCGGTGTACAGCGCGGTCCCCCCGGATCCGGCCGCGGTTCCAGGCCCGGTTTGAGTCCCGGTCCCGGTTCCGGTTTCGGTCCCGGTTTCGGCCACGGCGAGGGCGACCTGGCCGTCGTCGCTCACGGCCAGCCCGTGGGTCCGCGCGGACGGTACGCCGGGCAGGCCGGGCAGGTCGGGGCCGCCCGCGAACGGCTGGTACCGCCAGATCCCCGCGCCGTGCTCGTCCTCGTCGAACCACCAGACGTGGCCGTCGCCGTCGATCGCCGCGTGGAAGGTCCCGCCGGGGCGATCGGTGACCTGCCGGGCGCGCGCGGTGCGGGCGTCCCAGGTGAAGATCTCGCAGCGGCCCGCCGCGTCGCCGGTGAACACCATCCGGGTCGGATCGCCGTCGCAGACCTCGGGCAGCGCCGCCCGGAACACCTCGAAGCTGCCCCGGTCGGTCGCGGTCACCGGACGCTCCCCAGGCTCGGTCCGGCGGCTGGGAGCTCCAGCGACCGGGGGCCGACCCAGCCGGTGTACAGCGCCAGCGCGCCCAGCAGCGCGGCGCAGCCGAGCGCCAGCGCCGCCCGGCCGGACTGCCCGGGCAGTGCCCCGCCGACCGCGCCGGCGGCGACCGGGCCGAGCGCGGCGGCGGCCCCGGTGGCGGCGGTGAGCACCGCGCTCGCCCGGGCCCGCAGTTCGCCGGGCACCACGTGGATGGCGCGGGACTGGAGTACCACGGTGGCGCTGGGGACCAGCAGGCACACGGCGGCGAGCGGCGCCGCGAAGGCGAGCGGTCGGCCGCCCAGCGCCATGGCCGCGCTCAGCGGCACCAGCAGCCAGGTCACCGCGAGCACGGTGCGGGTGCCGCCGATCCGGCGGGCGGCGGCGGGCGCGCCCAGCGCCCCGGCGATGCCCGCCGCGCCGCACCCGGCGAGCACCGCGCCGGTGACCGCGCCGCCGTAGCCGCCGCGTTCCAGCACGAACAGCGCGCCGTAGTACAGCGCCGCGAGCACCAGGTTGACCGCGGTGACCCAGACCAGCACCGTCCGCAGCAGCGGGGTGCCGCGTACCAGCCGGGCACCGGCGGTGGCCTCGGCCAGGGCCCGGGCGGTCCGGCCGCCGCGCGGGGCCCGGGCCGCGGGCCCGCGGCCCGGGGAGCCCGCGCGCAGGTCGTCGCGCATGGACCGGACGCACAGCGCGGTGATCGCGTACGATCCGGCGTCGGCGGCGAACGGCCAGGCCCGGGCCAGCTGGTAGAGCAGGCCGCCGAGGGCCGGGCCGAGTACCAGCGCGCCCTGTTCGCCCGCCTGGAGCCGGGCGGTCAGCGTCGGGTAGTCGGGCGGCGCGCAGAGCGCGGCGACGGTGCCGCCGAGCGCGGCCTGGTAACAGCAGGCGCCACAGCGCTCCACCAGCAGCAGGCCGAGCAGCACCGCCAGCGGCGGCCGCCCGGCGGCGACGGTGACGGCCACGGCCGTCATCGCGGCGGCGGACGCGGCGGCGGACCAGACCAGTACCGCCTTGCGCGCGCCCCGGTCGGCCGGGATCGCGGCCAGCGGGCCGAGCAGCAGTCCGGCTCCGGTGGCGGCCCCGGCGAGCGCGCCCACCACCGCGACCGGGTAGCCGAGGCCGAGCAGCAGCAGCGGTAGCACGACGCCGGAGGCCTGGCTGCCGAGGGCGTCCGAGGTGCTGGCCCACCAGAGCCGCCGCAGGTCGTGCGCCGCATTGGCCGGGGCGGTGACCGGGGCGTCGGCCGGGGCGGTGACCGGCGGCGCGGGTTGCGGGGCGGCCGGGGCAGCCAGGACGCCGTCGGCGTCGAATCCCGAATCAGTGCCCACGGAATCACCCCCCCGGCGTCGTGTCGGACGGCAGGGATATCCGGTGCCGTTCCAGGTGTTGCCTTGCTGCTTGCTGTGCGCAGAAGAAGCAGGTGCAGGACGTGTGCGGAATGGCGTCCGGAGAATAGCCAGACCGCGCCGGGCGGCGCAATGACTGCTTCCGGCGGATGGATGGAATCGCGCCGTGGGCCCCCGCCCCGGCCTCGGGCCGTCCGGTCCCGCCGCACGGTCCCGCGCCCCAGGAGGCGCGCCTCGCGTCGCCCTGGCTGTTTCCCCTGGTCAGGCGGCTGGGCAGATGGTTGGAAAATCCCACGGTCCGGCGTCCCGGGCCGACCGTGCCGCCGCCCGCGCCCGGCGGGAGGCTCGGTGGACCGGCCCGCGATTGGCCGGAAGCAGTTTGCCCACCGGGGAATACTTGGACCAGCGGGCATTTTTGTCCGTGAGGCTAATTCGCGGAATCGGCTCGCGTCAGCGTGCTGACTTCCGCCGCCCGGTCAGTGCGCGCAGCGCCACCCAGGGGTTCTTTCCGCGCTCGGCCCGGCGCCGGTTCCACTCGGCGTCCCGGCGGGCCCGCATGACCGCGGGCGGGTCGACCGAGTGCCCGCAGCGGGAGCAGCAGTACCCGCCGTCCGGGCCGTCGACCACCCGGTCGCCGCACGCCTGGCAGGCCGAGATGACCTGCCCGGCCTCGCTGTCCGCCGCCATCCGCGCTACCCGTCCCGTCCGGCCGCCGCGGCCGCGGTCCGAGCCTACGGGGTCGCGGGCGGCGGCCGCCGGGGGCGCGCCGAGCCTGGTCGGGCGGGTGTCAGCGGCCCCAGCGCCGCTGCTCGGCCATGCGGCGGTGGATCACGACGAGGTCGACGACGGCGACCACCGCGCAGACCGCGCAGACGATCGCCACGCCGAGGTTGACCGGCCGGTCCTCGCCCGGCCCGGTGGCGGCCAGCAGCGCGAAGGCCACCGCGCCCAGCGCCATCAGCGGCGCGAAGACGGCCGCCAGCAGCCGTCGGGCGGGCAGGTCGCTGCGGGCCCACCGCGGTTCGGAGCCGTCGTGGCGCCAGCGTCGGGCGGCTGCCCTGCTCCGCCGGTCGGCCGCCCGCGCCCGCAGGCTCTCTCGGATGGGGTGTCGCGCCCCGTGCGGATACGACATGGGTCGCCCCTTTCCAGCGGCATCCACCCTCCAGCATGGACCCGTGCGGGGGCGGCGGCTCAGCCCGCCTGCCACTCCTCGGCCAGCAGCGACCAGATCTCCTTGTCGTGCCGGACGCCGTTGTGCGGGTAGTACTTGCGCAGCACCCCGTCCCTGGTCATGCCCACCCGCTGGGCGACCGCGCGGCTGCGGGCGTTCAGGGTGGAGCTCCACCACTCGATCCGGGACAGCCCGCGCGCGTTGAAGCCCCACTCCAGCAGGACCCGGACGGCGGCGGTGACCAGGCCGTGGCCCTCGCCGTCCGGCTCGGTCCAGACGCCGATCTCGCCCACGCCGGAATCGGCGCTGTAGCTGACGAACATGGCGCCGCCGACCAGGCGGCCCTGCCGCCAGATGCCGACGATCCGGCCGCCGTCCTTGGCCTGCAGGTCGGCGTAGCGCTGGAGGGTGGCCCGGGCCGACTCCAGGTCGGTGGAGCGCCGGGCGAACGGGACCCACGGGTCCACATGGGCCCGGGCGCGGTCCATGTGGGCCAGGAACTCGGCGGCCTGCCAGGGTTCCAGCGGGCGCAGTTCGGCGTCGTCGGCGAGCGGGATCGCGTACAAGGGGGCTCCGTTCGGGCGGGGTCCAAGGTACATAGCAAGTGTTTGGTATGTACGATAGCGCCATGCCGCCCGCCCGTGGAGACCACGAAGCCCGCCGTCGCGACGTCTCCGAGGCGGTGTGGGGCGTCCTCGCCGACAGCGGCTTCGGCGGGCTCACGCTGCGCGCCGTCGCGGCCCGGATGGGCGCCAGCACCGGCCTGCTGACCCACTACTTCCCCAGCAAGCAGGCGCTGGTGGCGCACGCGCTGGAGATCCTGGACCAGCGGCGCGAGCGCAGCCGGATCCCGGACGACGCCGACCGCCCGCCGGGCCTCGCCGAACTGCGCCGGGTGCTGCTGGAGATCCTCCCGCTGACCCCCGACTCGGCCGCGGAGAACCGGGTCTGGGTCAGCTCCTGGGACGTCTCGCTGGCCGACCCCGACCTGGCCCTGGCCCAGGCCGAGCGCTACCGGCGCTCCCGGGCCCGGCTGCGCGACCACGCGGCGGTGGCCCGCGCCGCCGGCGAACTGCCGCGCTCGGCCGACCCGGAGCTACTGGCCGCCGCCGCCATGGCCTTCGTCCACGGACTGGTGGTGCAGGCCCTGTTCGACCCGGCCGCGTTCCCGCCGGAACGGCAGACGGCGCTGCTCGACGACTTCCTGGGGTCGCTGCGGGCGCGGGGATGAGCGGCGGTCGGCCGGGCCGTCAGCCGCGCCCCGGCCGGTCCGCCGCGCCCGAGCGCTTGACCGTGCGTATGATCGGCGCGGTCTCGATCCCCCGGATCCCGGGCAGGCCGCCGACCCGGTTCGCGATGTACTCGTACAGCGCGTAGACGTCCGGGCACAGGACCGAGGCGAGCAGGTTGCTGGGACCGGTGGTGGCGGCGGCGAAGGAGATCTCCGGGTGCCGGGCCAGCGCCTCCCCGGCGGCGGCCAGCTGCCCGGGTTCGACCGAGATCCACAGCAGCGACGGGCTGGCGTAGCCGAGCAGCCGGTCGTCCACGTCGATGTCGAAGTACAGCGCGCCGCTCGCCCGCAGGTGCGCGATCCGGCGGCGGACCGTCGCCTCGTGCCAGCCGGTGGCCTCGGCCAGCGCCGCGTGGGTCGCCCGGCCGTCGCGGGCCAGCCCCGCCAGCAGCGCACGGTCGCCCTGGTCCAGCTCGACCGGTCCGGACCGGTCCGCCGCGGTGACCGGTGGCGGCGCCAGCAGCGCGGCCTGCTCGTCGGTCAGCGCGCAGGTGACGCCATGCCAACTGGTCGGGCCGCCCCGGAAGGTGTGCATCACGCAGTAGGCGCTGATGGCGGTCACCGGACGGGTGGCCGGGAGCTTCTTCAACAGCAGCGCGTCGCGGTCCCGTTCACCCTCGGCCTGGACGTTGCAGATGACCTCGGTACCGCCCGAGGCCAGTCGGATCCAATGGGTGTCGTCGCGCTTCGCCAGCGCCTCGGCGACGCTGCCGGAGGTCCCCGGCGCGCACTGCAGCCGCAGCACCCAGACCACATGCCCGAGCCGCCCCGGGTCGAGGCGGCCGTGCACCCGCAGCGCGCCCTCCTGGCTCAGCCGCCGGTAGCGGCGGGCGACGGTCTGGTCGGAGACCCCGAGCACCTCGGCGATCCGGCTGAACGCGGCCCGGCCGTCGACGTACAGGGCATGGATGAGCTGGCGGTCGACTGGATCCATGACTCGACACCCTACCGATGTCGGAAACCGGCGCGAATCAGCCGCTACCTGGAAGGGGTGGACGTCCCCGGGTGATCGTGGACCAGGGCCGACGACCAGCCCGAGACGATCCACCCGACGTGACGATCCACCCGACGTGAGGAGCACACCATGTCCGACCTGCCTCCGACCTGCCGCGAGGTGCGGCTCGCCGCCCGGCCCGACGGCCTGCCCGGACCGGAGCACTTCACGCTGGTGCGGACCCCGCTGCCGGTGCCCGGCGCCGGTCAGGTACTGGTCCGCAACCGCTTCTTCCGGGTCTCGGCCTCGCTGCGGATGATGATCAGCGAGGGCGCCGAGCAGGTCGAGGGGGTGCCCTTCCCGGCGCTGCGCCCGGGCGACCCGCTGGCCGAGGAGGCCGTGGGCGAGGTGGTCTCGGCCCCGGCCGGGAGCGGGCTGCACCCCGGCGACCTGGTCTCGCACCACCTCGGCTGGCGCGAGTACGCGGTGCTCGCCCCCGCCGCCTGCACCCGCCTCGACCAGGCGCTGCCGGACCCGGTGGCGCACCTGGGGCACGGCTGGACCGCCTACGCGGCGCTGACCCGGGGCGTCGAGCTGCGGCCCGGCGACACCGTGTTCGTCTCGGCCGGGGGCAGCGCCATCGGCTCGATGGCGGGGCAGATCGCCCGGCTGCTCGGCGCGGGCCGGGTGATCGGCAGCACCGGATCGCGGAGCAAGGCCGAGCGCCTGGTCGGCGAGCTGGGCTACGACGCGGCCGTGGTCCGGGACGCGGACCAGCCGCTCGCCGAACAGCTGGCGGCGGCCGCCCCCGACGGCATCGACGTCTTCCTGGACAACGTCGGCGGCGAGCAGCTGCGGGCCGCGGTCGGCGCGGCCCGCCAGGGGGCCAGGTTCGTCCTGGTCGGCGCCCTGTCCGGGCAGCTCGCGGCGCACGGCGCGGGCCGGACCGCCCCGGTGGAGCTGGACTCCTTCCCACTGCTGCTGAAGAAGATCACCATGCGCGGCTACAGCGCCGACGACAACCCCGAGGCGCGGGCGGAGTGGACCGAGCGCTTCGGCGGCTGGCTGCGCTCCGGCGGGATCAGCTTCCCGCACGTCCGGATCAGCGGCCTCGACCAGGCGCCGAACGCCCTGCTCGACGTCATCGCCGGACGCCATCTGGGCACGGTCGTGGTCGAGTTGTAGCCGGTCAGGGCCCACCGCGATGCGGTCGGGCCCGGCCCCCGACGGCGAGCGCTGGGCTCGGGGATACTGGGGGCATGTACCAGGAACGTGCCGCGCTGCTGATCCCCAGGGGGAAGGTGTGGACGCGGCAGTCCGAGTCCGAGGCGGCGGCCCGGGTACTGCCCGACGGCTGCATGGACCTGATCTGGCACGACGGCGACCTGCTGGTCGCCGGGCCGGACACGGCGGCGGTGCTGGTGCCCGGTCGGCCGGGCGAGCGCTACCAGGGGCTGCGCTTCGCGCCGGGGGTCGGCGGGGCGGTGCTGGGCGTCCCGGCGCACGAGTTGCGCGACCGCCGGGTGCCGCTGGCGGCGCTGTGGCCGCAGCGGGAGGTCCGGGTGCTGGCGGAGCGGGTGTCGCTGGCGGCGGACCGGGGGGCGGCGCTGGAGCGGCTGATCGTGGCCCGAGTGGACCGGGCGGACCCGCCGGACCCGGTGCGCGACGCCGTCGTGTCCGGGCTGCGGCACGGCCGGCGGGTCCCCGAGCTGGCCCGGCTGACGTACCTGAGTGAACGTCAGCTGCGGCGTCGCTGCCTGGAGTTGTTCGGCTACGGGCCGAAGACCCTGGACCGGGTGCTGCGGTTGCAGCGGGCCCTCGCCCCGGCCCGCCGAGGCGTCCCGCCGGCCGACGTCGCGGCCCGGGCCGGGTACGCCGACCAGGCGCATCTGGCCCGTGAGGTAAGGGCGTTGGCCGGAATCCCGCTGACCGAACTGCTGGCCTGCCCACCAGGTAGCGGCGCAGCGCCCGGAAGTCCTCCCAGTACTGCCGCAGCGCGATGCTGACCTCACCCCGACCGGCCGGGCAAAGGGATTTCGCCGGGTGCCCCGTGGCCGGAGGACGGTCCGGTCACGGGGCGGCTCGGTGGGGGCGGGGGCGGCTAGCCGGCCACGCCGTTCGAGTAGCCGGTGAGGTTGTAGGTGCCGAAGCCGTTCTGCACCGGTCCGCCGCTGTTGTTGATGCAGTGCAGGATGCCGCCGCCGCCCGCGCCGTTCAGGCAGACGATCATCAGGTCGGTGAAGACGACGCCGGGGGTGTCCGGCACCTCGTACGCGCGGTCGGTGTAGATGTTGGCCTGCAGGTCGAAGTAGCAGTAGCTGCCGAGACCCCAGGCCTGGTGGTCGGTGACCGAGTCGGCCACCTTGTAGGCCGCGTAGCCGTTGGTGGTGCCGTGCACCCAGGCGGACTGGGTGGGGACGTCGTAGGGGTGCTCGTTCTGGAAGAAGTAGGTGCGGCCGTGGTTGCCGCGCCACAGCACCTCGTACTTCTGATAGTGCTCGACGGCCAGGCCGTAGGCGGTCACCCGGTCGCCGTTCACCAGGAAGCCGGTGTCGGCCGGGTTGACCGACCAGCCGACGGTTCCGTCCAGGCCGTGGTCGGCGCGCCACAGCCAGAAGTTGTCGCAGATGACGTCGTTGCTGTCGAGCTGGACGCTGACGGTCGCGCTACCGGCGACGGCGCCGCCGATCCGGGCGTACACGTCGAACAGCACGGTCGGGTCGGCGGCGTGGTTGCGGCGGCTCGGTCCCTCGCCGACGCGCAGCAGTACCGGCGAGTCGGCGGAGGCGGCCTCCAGCAGCACCCCGGCCACGGAGACGCCGCCGATGTCGGCGACCTCGATCAGCGAGTTGCCGTGCGTGGCCTGGAGGGTGGCCAGGCCGAGGCCGAGCAGCACGGTGCCGGGGCGGGTGACCCGGATCGGTGCGGACAGCGGGTAGACGCCGGGGGTGAGCAGCAGGTGCTGGCCCCGGGCCAGGGCCTCGTTGATGCTCGCGGCGGAGTCGCCGGGCTGGGCCACGTGGAAGCGGGACAGCGGCAGGCTGTGCCCGGCGGCGGAGCCGGAGGCCCAGCTGGTGCCGGTGGAGTTCCGGTGCAGGGCGGGGACGAAGACGTGGTACGAGCCGTCCTTGGCGATGGTCAGGAAGGGCTTCTCGCGGACGGTCGGGGTCTTGTCCACCACGGTGTACGGCGGGCTGGGGAAGCTCTGGGCGGGCGCGCCCTCGACGCCGACGAAGACCATGTTCCAGTTGGAGCCGGTCCAGCTGCCGAAGCTGTCGTTGCGCGACAGCCACTGCTGCTGCGAACCCGACTGCACCTGGCCGTCCACCACGCTGTCGGCCAGGAAGCCGCCGCTGGACCACTGGTTGCCGGGCGGGCTCGGCCACAGCGAGAGGTCGCCCTTGACGTGGGTGCGGCGCATCGGCCCGGCCTGGGCCACCGCCCAGCGCTCCAGGCCGTCCGGCGGGACGATGCACAGGTTCTCGGCGGCCCGCCAGAAGTTCTGGGTGCCGTTGCCCTGCAGCCACTGGGCGTCGACGGTGACATGGCCGTTGATCACGACATCGTCGGGGGAGGCGCCGAGGCCCAGGACATGGGTGTAGAAGCCGACGTTGACGTCGACGTTGTACGTCCCGGGCTTGAAGGCCAGTGCGTAGCGCTGGGTGCCGAACTGGTTCGACTGCTGGGTGGTGAACACGGCGTCGACCTGGGCCTGGATCGCGGCGTCGCCCATCGACGGGTCGAAGACCAGCACGTTGGCGCCGAGGCCGGGAGTGCGGCCGGGGCCGTGGCCGTGACCGGCGGCGGACGCGGCGCCGGCGGGCTCGGCGGCGAAGGCGGAGCCGCCGGTGAGGGCCCCGGCCAGGGGCAGGGCGGCCAGCGCGGCGGTGCCGCGCAGCAGGCTGCGGCGGTTGGGGGTGAGTGACATGGCGCTCCCTGGAAAAGGTGGATGGGGAGGGCGGTGCGGTAGTCGGGGAGGCGCCTAGAGAGCGCTCTCTGCGAAGGGAGTGAAGCACTGGGGCTGTCACAGCGTCAAGAGCTGTCAGCCGTCGGGGCTTGGCGGGTTCTCCGGCGCCCGCCGACCGGCCATCGTCCTGAATTCGCAGCTGACACGCCCCGGCGCGGGGTGTAGGTTCGCTGCCCAGGACGTCGGACCGGTGGGGGCGCCGGACGCACGCGGGCGGTCCGGGCGCGGCTCAGCTCCCGGACGTCGCGAGCGCGTGCCGTCCGCGTTGCTGCGGCACTCCGTGGCGCCCGCCGCGCGTCGGGCGGCTGGGCGCGCAGAGCACGAACGCGGAGGAGACCACGACGAAGCCGAGTCGGATGAGTCCCTGCGCGGAGGGGGAGGGAACCAGCAGCGCGGTGCCGTAGAGCGAGATCAGCGCGGACCAGCTCCACCAGGGCACCAGGCGCCGCTGCCCCAGGGTGTCCCAGAGCAGGGTCCCCAGCAGGATGGCGGCGGTGTAGTAGGTGTAGACGCTGGGGTCCAGCAGGATCCGCGCGTCCGCGCCCAGCAGCACGACCCCGGCCCAGCGTCCGCGTCGCACGGCCAGGGCGCCCAGGGCCAGCCCCAGGCCGGTCTGCGCCGGGCGGTCCCACCAGGGGGTGGCGGCGCTGTGCACCCCGAACCAGCGCAGCGACGAGGCCGGTTGGTTGGGGATGGTGAACTTGGCGGCGGCCAGGGAGCTGAGGTCGCCCAGGTAGAACGGCAGCCAGGCGACGCCGATCGCGCCCGCGGCGGTGAGCAGCGCCGGGCGCCAGCTGGAACGGGGCAGCGCCAGCAGCAGCGGCAGGAAGTTCACGGCCCAGGGTTTCGAGTCCACCGCGAGGGCGAGCAGCAGGGCCGTCGGGATCGCCCGGCCCTGGACCAGCGTCCGCACCGCCAGTGTGGTGAAGAACAGCGCGAGCACGTCGTCGAGGTGGGCGAAGCGCACCGCGACCTCGGTCCACATCGGGATGAAGGCGAGACCGGCGATCAGCACCCGCTGCTGTAGTCGGCGGTGGTTGGTGCCGCTGCCGAGCAGGTGGTCGGCGGCGGTCCGGCCGACGAGTACCAGCATGTACAGCCCGAGCGCCGACATCAGCCCCTCGGCCAGGGCCTCGCCGATCGCGGGGGGAAAGGGCGAGAAGAGCCCGGCTGCGAGGAAGCTGACCGGGCCCATCTGGAGCTCCGGATGGTTGGCGTACAGCGCCAGCCCACCGCCCGGTATGGACCCGAGCAGCAGTTGTTCGCCGGTCCGGACGTAGTGCCAGGAGACCCCGCCGTGCGGTGACACCACGGCGAACCAGGCCACCGCCCACAGGGTCAGCAGGATGTGGTGCCGACGCACACGCGGTTGACGCCCACCGCGCCCGTCGTCGGGCCCGGTGCCCGCCAAGCTGTCCATTCCATTTGCCCCTCCTGTGGTCGCAGCGGAGATCATATGTAAGTCACATGAGAGCCCTTGCTCCGGGGCCATGCCGTCAGGCGGTCGCGGCCTCGATGTCGTCGGCGGCGTCCTGGGCGCAGGCGGTGGCCAGCACGTCCAGGGACAGGCCCAGGGCGTGGGCCAGGGCGGCGACGGTGAAGAAGGCCGGGGTCGGCGCCCGGCCGGTCTCGATCTTGCGAAGGGTCTCCGCGGACACCCCGGCCGCCGCCGCCACGTCCACCATGCTGCGGTCGCCGCGTGCCTCGCGGAGCAGGGCGCCGAAGCGTTCCCCGCGTCGCCGTTCCTGCGGGCTCAAAGGAGTTCTCACCATGACTGTGATACTAATACCGGTATAAGAATTGGGAAGCACCGCATCACTAGGAGTTGCGACACACATGGTGGAGATCAAGACCGACACCGCACTGGAGGCGATGCGGGAGGCCGGACGCGTGGTGGCGCAGGCGCTCGCCGCGGTCCGCGCGGCGGCGGCCGTGGGAGTGAGCCTGCGCGAGCTCGACGAGGCCGCCCGCACCGTGCTGACCACGGCCGGGGCCACCTCGCCGTTCCTCGGCTACCAGCCCTCCTTCGCCCCCGTCCCCTTCCCGGCGGTCATCTGCGCGTCGGTGAACGACGCCCTCGTGCACGGCATCCCCGACGACTACCGGCTCCGCGACGGCGACCTGGTCAGCATCGACTGCGGCGCCGGACTGGACGGCTGGACCGGCGACGCCGCGATCAGCTTCACCGTCGGCACCCCGCGCCCCGGCGACCTGGAGCTCATCGACGCCACCCAGCGGGCCCTGGACGCCGGGATCGCCGCCGCCACCGTCGGCCACCGGATGGGGGACATCTCGCACGCCATCAGCACGGTCGCCCGCGCCGCCGACTGCGGCATGCCGGGCGACTTCGGCGGCCACGGCATCGGCCGCCGGATGCACGAGGACCCGCACGTCCCCAACCACGGACGGCCCGGGCGCGGCTTCCCGCTGCGCCACGGGCTCGCCCTCGCCATCGAACCCATGCTGATGGCCGGGGGAAAGAACGACTACCGGACCGACCCCGACGGCTGGACCCTGCGCACGGTCGACGGCAGCCGCGCCGCCCACATCGAGCACACCATCGCCATCACCGAGGACGGCCCCCGGATCCTCACCCGGCTGTGACGCTCAGTCGCCGCCTCGGGGCGCGGGGACGCCGGTGTCGTCGTCCGCGACGTGCTGGAGCAGCCACAGCTCGTGGAAGAGCCGGCCCGGCTGGGCCAGCAGTTCGTCGTACGTCCCGCACTGGATGACCCGGCCCTTGTCCAGTACGTAGATCCGGTCGGCCAGGCGGACGTTCTGCAGCCGGTGGGTGACCAGGCAGACCGCGCGGTCCTCGGCCAGGACGCGCAGGTGCGAGAAGACCCGGTGCTCGCCCCGGGCGTCCAGGGCGGAGGTCGGCTCGTCCAGGACCAGCAGCGCGGCGGGCCGGTAGAAGGCGCGGGCGATCGCCAGCCGCTGCCACTGCCCGCCGGACAGCTCCTGCCCGCCCCAGAACGCACGGGCGAGGAGCGTGTCCAGCCCGCTGCGCAGGGTCGCGATCACCTGGTCCGCCCCGGCTCGCGGGTGTCCTGGCCGTCCCAGGTGACGGCGCCCTCCTGCGGCAGGAACAGACCGGCCAGCAGGCGGCCCAGGGTGGTCTTGCCGGAGCCGTTCTCGCCCACCAGGGCGATGATCTCGCCCCGCCGGACCTCCACGTCGACCCCGGCCAGGGCGGGCTCGGCCGCCTCCTCGTAGCGGTAGCCGACTGCCTCGGCCCGGATCACCGTGGCCCGGCCCGGGTCCGCGCTGCCCCGGGCCAGGGCGTGGCCGCCGACCTCGTCGAGGTAGGTGGCCCAGTCGTCGAGGAACATGCCGTAGCGGAACACCGAGCCGCCGTAGCCGATGATGCCCTGCAGGCTGCCGGCGGCGTTGCGCAGCGCGAACACCGCCGTTCCGGCCTTGGCCACGTCGATGTGGCCGGTCGCCAGCAGCACCGCCAGTACGCCCCAGGTCAGGCAGGAGGCCAAGCCGCCGCAGAGCGCCCCGATCACCCCGTACCGCGCGGCGATCGCCACCGCCCGGTCGTTGCTGGCGTCGACCCGGGCCCCGATCGCGTCGTAGCGGCGGATCAGGAACGGTGCCATGTGGTTGCTGCGCACCTGGTCGGCGGAGTTCTTGTCCAGCATCCACCAGCGCAGCAGGAACAGCGCCCGCCGCTCGCTGCTGGTCTCGTGGGTGGCCAGGTAGCCGGCGGTGGCCCCCTTGACGCTGGCGATGCCCTGCGGCAGCGAGGCCAGCATCAGCAGCGGCAGCAGCAGCGGGTGCAGGACGCAGACCACCACCGCGGCGGCGGCCAGTGACGCGGCCGAGGCGATGATGTTCTGCGCTCCGGAGAGCAGGTCCTGGATGGTCTGCGCGCCCCGGTCGGCGGCGTCCCAGCGGTCGGAGTAGCCGGGGCTGTCGTAGGCCGCCAGCTCGGCCTCCATGCCGCCGACCGCCAGCAGGCGCTCGGCGGCGCGGGCGACCTTGGGCGACAGCCGCTGCGACATGCCGCTGACCGCGAGCCCGAGGACCGCCCGCAGACCGGCCGTCCCGGCCAGGACCAGCACCGAGGGCAGCGCGGCGGTCAGCCGCGCGGTGATGTGTCCGGGGCCGATGATCGCGCTGATCGTCCCGGTGGTCGCCAGCAGGCCGCCCACCTGCAACAGGCCGGAGGCGAGCTGGCAGCCGAGCAGGGCGGCGGTGGCGCGGCGGTCGGTGTCCCAGGCGAGTCTCGTGGCCCGGCCGACCAGCCGCGGCAGGCGCGCGGCCATCGCCCGGCCGCTGAACCGCATCAGCTCCAGGGCGCGCTTGTCGGCGCCGAACTGGAGCCGCAACTGCTCGTCGAACTGCTCGTCGAACTGCTCCTCGGCCCCGGCGGCCCCGCCGGATTCGGCGGATTCGGCGGTCCCGGTGGGGGCGTCCTCGGTCGCGCTGGTGGTGCCGCTGGTCCGGGTCATGGCCGTGCTCCCGGGAATCCGTCGCCGCCGGATCCGGTCGGGCCGTCCGCGCCCGGCGCGGGCTCGTCCTCGCAGATGTAGGCCGCGACACCGCTCGTCCGGGCCTGGTGGGCGGCCAGCAGCCGACGCCAGTGGTACTCGCCCATGTCGGGCTGCCAGTCCTCCAGTTCACGCACCTCCCAGGCGTTGTGCTCCTGCGGGTCGAGCCGCACCTGCCGCAACTGCGCGGCGGTCAGCACCCCGCCGTCGAAGACGAAGCCCACCTTCGCCAACGGCCAGCCCTCGTTCGGGAGTCGGAAGCACACCGCGAGCAGGCGCGGCGGTCCCTCCAGCCGCAGCCCGGTCTCCTCGGTCAGCTCCCGCAGCGCCGCCTGCCAGGGCGTCTGCCCGAACTCGCAGTTCCCGCCGGGAAACTGCCATCGCTGCGGATGTTCGGGCAGGGCCGTGTGCAGTTGGAGCGGCCGGTCCGCCTCGTCGGTGAGGTAGAGGCAGCCGTACATCGTCGCTTGCTGGATGGTCCGCACGTACTGCTCGGGCGGGAGCCAGGGGGTGGTCGGCGGCGTGGTCATCACAACTCCTTCGGTTCGAAGGCGAGTCGGCGGGCGGGCAGGCATCGGCGGCGAACCCTCCCGTCACTCGCGGCCATCTGTCGAGCGCGCTGAGTCACTCTCTCAGACGCCACTGACAACGCCGCTCCCGGCGGGCGCGGAGGCACGCCCGTGTGCCCCCGGCGCGGGTGTCCGGCGGATCCCCCGGACGGCCGTCGCTCGGGCGCGCCTGGTCAACGGGGCGGAGCGGGCGCATGGTCAACGGGGCGCGGAGAACGGGCGGCAAGGAAACCGGCCCCGCTCGCGGGGCCGGTCACGCTCGGATCACCTTCAGGGGCGGGCGCTCACCGGCCCGGAGGCCGGAACCGGCGCGGCGGCCCGGCCCGCCGGCCGGGGCTCGCGGTGCTCAGGGCCAGACCGCGAAGCCGTCGCTCACCGGCGGCGGGGGCGGCAGCGGGAGGTAGTCGCAGTCGTAGAGTGCCCGCCGCAGCACCACGGCCGCCGTGTTGTCCGCCGCCATCTGGTCGGCCACGTCGACCAGGCAGGTGAACGCGTAGCTGGGCGGCTCGGGGGAGGGGGTGAAGGCCTGCGACCGGGCGTCGACCTGGGCGCCGTGCTGCGCCAGGGACTTCTCGACCTGCTGGAGTTCGTCGTCGCTCAGCGCGTCGGGGAACTCGAAGACGCTCTTTCCCGTGTACTCGGCCAAGGGACCACACCGCCTTTCGCTGAGGCAGTCTGCCGGTGGCCTGCCGCCGTCAGCATCAGGCTTCCCGCTCGGCGGACCCCGGGCCAGCCAGGACCGCCACTCGGGGGAGGGCGCGGCGTGGCGAACTTGTTCGTAACGAACATGTTCGTTACGCTGGATCCATGACAGCCCGGACCCCCGCCCCCCGCAGCCGCCGCGAGCGGCCCGCCAAGCCCGCCCTCAGCCACGAGGGCATCGTCGCCACCGCCGTCACCCTGATGCGGAGCGAGGGGCTGCGGCGGGTCACCATGCGCCGACTGGCGCAGGAGCTCGACACCGGACCGGCCTCGCTGTACGTCTACCTGGCGAACACCGCCGAGCTGCACGCGGCGATCCTGGAGGACCTGCTCGGCGCGGTCGACCTGGCCCCGGCGCGAGCGGGCGGCGACTGGCGGCAGCGGCTCGGCGACCTGCTCGGCCGCTACACCCGAGTGCTGTTCGAACACCCCGGCCTCGCCCACTCGGCGCTGGTGGCCCGGCCCTCGGGGCCGAACTACCTGGCGCTGGTCGAGACCGTCCTCGCGCTGCTGCACGAAGGCGGGGTGCCCGACGGGCAGGCAGCCTGGGGGGTGGACGTGCTGCTCCAGGTGGCCACCGCGACCGCCGCCGAGCAGTCCACCCGGGACCGCGGCACCGACACCGAGGCCGAGCACCACGCGCTGCTGGAGGCGCTCGGGCGGGTGACCGCCCGGTCGCACCCACGGATCGCGGCGCTCGGCCCCGACCTCACCTCCGGCACCCCCGAGCAGCGCCTGGCCTGGGTCTTCCGCGTGGTCATCAACGGCGCGCAAGCCACCCCCAGGCAGCCGGACTGACCCCCCCCACCGAGAACCGGCCGCCGGACAGCGGCCCCCGCAAGCGAATCGAGGCACCACCATGACGACCACCATCCACCACCCCGTCGCCATCGTCGGGGCCGGCCTGGGCGGACTCACCCTGGCCTGCGTCCTGCGCACCGGCGGCGTCGATGCCGCCGTCTTCGACCTGGACACCGACCGGCACGCCCGCACCCAGGGCGGCATGCTCGACATCCACGAGGAGTCCGGCCAGGCGGCCCTGCGCGCTGCCGGGCTCCACCAGGAGTTCCTGGGTCTGGTCATGCCCGGCGGGGAGGCCATGCGGGTCCTGGACAAGCACGCCACCGTCCACCTGGAGGCGAGCGACGAGGACTCCTCGCACGGCCGCCCCGAGGTGGACCGGGGCCGGTTGCGCGAGCTGCTGCTGGACGCCCTGCCCGAGGACGCCGTCCGCTGGGGCGCGAAGGCCACCGCCGCGCGCACCCTCGCCGACGGCCGCCACGAGGTCACCCTCGCCGACGGCACCGTGTTCACCGCCGACCTGCTGGTCGGCGCCGACGGCGCCTGGTCCAAGGTCCGCCCGCTGCTCTCCGACGCGGTGCCCGAGTACACCGGGATCTCCGTGGTCGAGAGCGACCTGCACGACGCCGACGTCCGTCACCCGGAGGCGGCCGCGACCGTCGGCGGAGGCATGCTCTTCGCCCTCGGCGACGGCCGGGCCTTCCTGGCCCACCGCGAGTCCGACGGCAGCCTGCACCTCTACACCAGCGTCCGCGCCGACCGGTCCTGGCTGGACGGGATCGACTTCGCCGACACCGAGGCCGCCAGGCAGGCGGTGCTGGAGCGGTTCACCGACTGGGACCCGAGCCTGCGGGCGCTGCTCGCCGACGCCGAGGGACCGCTGGTGCCGCGTCACATCGTGGCGCTGCCGGTCGGCCACCGCTGGCCGCGGGTGCCCGGCGTCACGCTGCTCGGCGACGCCGCCCACGTGATGTCGCCGTTCGCCGGAGAGGGCGCGAACAACGCCATGCAGGACGGCGCCGAACTCGCCCGGGCACTGCTGGAGCACCCCGGCGACACCGAGGCCGCGCTGGCCCGGTACGAGCAGGCGATGTTCCCCCGGGCGCAGGACGCCGCCGCGGAGTCCGCCGCCAACCTGCTCCTGTGCTTCGCCGACGACGCCCCCAAGGGCCTGCTCGACCAGTTCGCCGCACCCCACGAGTGAACGCCGCAAACCAACGCCCGGCGGCGTCGGTTCGGAGCGAGCCGGGGTCGGGCGGGTGTGTGCTGTCCCCCCGCGGGGCAGCCGCATCCCATGACGACGATACGGCCCGGCCGCTCCTATCCACTGGGAGCCACCTACGACGGCTCCGGCACCAACTTCTCGCTCTTCTCCGAGATCGCCGAACAGGTCGAACTGGTGCTGATCGCCGACGACGGCACCCAGGAGTGCGTCACGCTCACCGAGGTGGACGGTTACGTCTGGCACGCCTACCTGGAGGGAGTGCACCCGGGCCAACGGTACGGCTTCCGTGTGCACGGCCCCTACCAGCCCGAACGGGGTCATCGCTGCAACCCCTCGAAACTGCTCCTGGACCCGTACGCCAAGGCGATCGACGGGCAGCCGGACGGCGACCCGGCCCTGTTCGGCTACCTCTTCGACAAGCCCGAGGAGCCGAACACCGCCGACAGCCTGGGCCACACCATGCTCTCCGTCGTCAGCGACCACACCTTCGACTGGGGGGACGACCGGGCCCCGGACCTCGCCTACCACCACTCGGTGATCTACGAGGCACACGTCAAGGGGATGACCCGCGACCACCCCGACCTGCCCGAGGAAATCCGGGGCAGCTACGCCGGTATCGGCCACCCCGCGATCATCGAACACCTCCGCACGCTCGGCGTCACCGCCATCGAACTCATGCCCGTGCACCAGTTCGTCCAGGACGGGCACCTGCGCGAGCGGGGGCTGTCCAACTACTGGGGCTACAACACCATCGGGTTCTTCGCTCCGCACAACGGCTACTCCTCCTCCGGCACCCGTGGCCAGCAGGTGACCGAGTTCAAGCAGATGGTCAAGAACCTGCACGCGGCAGGCATCGAGGTCATCCTGGACGTGGTCTACAACCACACCGCCGAAGGCAACGAGCAGGGCCCCACCCTCTCCTTCCGGGGCATCGACAACAACGCCTACTACCGGCTGGTCAACGACGACCCGGCGCACTACTTCGACACCACCGGTACCGGCAACAGCCTGCTGATGCGCCACCCCAGCGTGCTGCAACTGATCATGGACTCGCTGCGCTACTGGGTCACCGAGATGCACGTCGACGGCTTCCGCTTCGACCTCGCCTCCACCTTGGCCCGGCAGTTCCACGAGGTCGACAAGCTCTCCGCGTTCTTCGACCTGGTCCAGCAGGACCCGGTCATCAGCCAGGTCAAGCTCATCGCCGAACCCTGGGACATCGGCGACGACGGCTACCAGGTCGGCATGTTCCCGCCGCTGTGGACCGAGTGGAACGGGCGGTACCGCGACACGGTCCGCGACTTCTGGCGCGGAGCCGAGGCCACGCTGCCCGAGTTCGCCTCCCGCATCGCCGGCTCGGCCGACCTGTACAAGCACGACCGGCGGCGGCCGCTGGCCAGCATCAACTTCATCACCGCACATGACGGCTTCACCCTGCGCGACCTCGTCTCCTACAACGACAAGCACAACGAAGCCAACGGCGAAGACGGCAACGACGGGGACAACAGCAACAGCTCCTGGAACTGCGGCGCCGAAGGCGACACCGACAACCAGGAGGTCCTCGACCTCCGCGCCCGCCAGCAGCGCAACCTGCTGACCACACTCCTGCTCTCGCAAGGCGTGCCCATGATCGCCCACGGCGACGAACTCGGCCGCACCCAGCTGGGCAACAACAACGCCTACTGCCAGGACAGCGAACTCACCTGGATCAACTGGGACCTCGACCAGGCACAACGCGACCTGCTGGACTTCACCCGCCGACTGGTCCACCTGCGCCGGACCCATCCGATCCTGCGCCGGAGGCGCTTCTTCCAAGGAGCCGGTACCGGTGAGCAGATCGGCGACATGGTCTGGCTCCTGCCCGACGGTCAGCAGATGCAGGACACGCACTGGCACTGGGAGGAGGCCCGCGCGGTGGCGGTCTTCCTCAACGGGGACGCCATAACCGAACCCGACCAGCAGGGCGACCGGGTTACCGACGACTCCTTCCTCATCATGTTCAACGGCCACCACGAGCCCGTCGACTTCCGTCTCCCCGGCAAGGAGTACGGCCGGACCTGGGACATCGCCGTCGACACCGCCCACCCGCTCGGCCAGGACGGTCTTGAGGAACTACAGGCCGAAAGCACCGTCCGTCTCGACGGACGCAGCACCCTGGTCCTCATCCGCCGCTGACACCGCACCCGCCGGGGAAGCCGACCGCCGCCGGGGTCCTCGGCTGCGAACCGGCCCGAGAGGAGCGGGAGCCGGGCGCGGTACCGGCGGGCTGTGGTCGGCCACGGGGGACGACTACGTGGCGGTCGCGTGGATCACCGCGCGCAGGGAGGCGGAGGTGCGGTCGATGTGCTGGGCGAGGAGTTCGGCGGCTGCGGCCGCGTCGCGGGAGAGGACGACGTCCAGCAGTTCCTGGTGTTCCCGGGCCACGTTGCGTTCGTAGTCGTGGCCGACCGGGCGCGACCAGCGGCGGTAGATCGCGGCGGCGTCGCGCAGGTTCGTGGCGACGGCCAGCAGGCGGTCGTTTCCGCATCCCTCCAGGAGCGCCTGGTGGAAGCGCTCGTGCACGGCGAACCAGTCGCCGCTGACGTGGCCGTCGGGCAGGATGGCCGGGGTGCTGGCCAGGTGGTGGTGGGCGGCGACGGCTGAGGACTCCCACTGGATGTCCCCTCGCTCGACCGAGCGGCGCAGCACCATGGACTCGATCTCGGTGCGGGCCTCGGTGAGTTCGTTGAGGTGTTTGAGCGACAGGGCGATCACACTGAAGCCCTGCTGGGGCGCGGCGGTGACCAGGCCCTGTTCGGACAGGCGGGTCAGCGCCTCGCGGATGACGGACTGGCTGACCCCGAACCGTTCCGCGAGCTCGACCAGCCGCAGGCGCTGCCCGGGGTCCAGCTCGCCGTGGAAGATCTCCTCGCGGATCTGCGCGTGGACCGCGCCCGCCCGTGTCGCCTTCTCTCCCGCCATGGCGTACAGGTTAGCAGATAACCGCCAGATGGAGAGATTAGCGTTAATCCATTGCCTTCTCGCTAAGTTGTGTGAACACTACGGTGCATACGCCGAGGCGTTGCACACCGAACACGACTACAGCGGGAGACACAGATGCGCGTGGCCAACATCGACGGACGGCTGGCCCTGGGCCGCGCCGACGGCTACCTCGACGTGGCCGGTGCGAGCGGGGGCCGCTTCGGACCGGATCCGCAGGCGGCGTTCGCCGACTGGGACGCCTTCGCCCGCTGGGCCCAGGAGTACCTGGCGGCCGCTCCGGACGACCCCGCGACCAGCCTCGACCCGGGTGCGGGAGCCGTCCGGGGAGCACCGGTGCCCCGCCCGGCCCAGGTGTTCGCCATCGGCCTGAACTACCGCGACCATGTGGCCGAGGCCGGGCTGCAGATCCCGGAGGAACCGGCTGTCTTCACCAAGTTCCCCACCTCGCTCACCGGCCATGGGCAGAGCGTCACCCTGCCGGAGGGGCTGGTGGACTGGGAGGCCGAGCTGGTGCTGGTCATCGGCCGCCACTGCCACCGGGCCACCCGCGCGAACGCCTGGTCCCACGTCGCCGGGCTGACCGTGGGGCAGGACCTCTCCGAGCGGCGACTGCAGTTGACCGGCCCCGCGCCGCAGTTCTCACTCGGCAAGTCCTACCCGGGCTTCGCCCCCACCGGTCCCGAGCTGGTCACGCTCGACGAGTTCGCCGACCCCGACGACCTGGAACTGGGCTGCATGCTTGAGGGCGGTGAGGTGCTGCAGAAGAGCCGCACCTCGAACATGATCTTCGATGTGCCGGAGCTGATCGTCCGGCTGTCGGCGGTCTGCCCGCTGCTGCCCGGGGACCTGGTCTTCACCGGTACCCCCGCCGGTGTCGGCGGTGCCCGCACCCCGCAGAAGTTCCTGGCCCCCGGCGACATCCTGATCACCTGGGTCGAAGGGGTCGGCACTCTGCGCAACCCGATGCGGGGCAGCTGAGCCGCAGCGCCCTTCCTCGCGAGAAGAAGTCCGTCAAGAGAGAACGTCCGTCTGAAGAAAGGTGGCAATGATGCCACTGCACCGCCTGACCCAGATCGTCATGGGTGTGCCGAACGTCGAACAGACCGCCGCCTACTACCGGGACTTCGGCCTGACGCCGAGCAGCGGCCCCCTGGACGCCGCCGCGCCGCGGCACGGCGGGCACAGCTTCTCCACCGTCGACGGCGGGGAGCAGCTGCGGATCGTCCGCACCCCCCGCCGTCGGCTGGTCGAGCTCGGTGTCGGTGCCGACGACCCGGACGACCTGGACCGGGTCGCGGTGTCCTTGGCGAAGCTCGGCGTCCAGGTGGAGCGGACCGCCACCGGCGTGTCCGCCGTCGACCCCGGCACCGAACTGCTGGTCCGGGTCGAGCTCTCCCCCCGCTGCGAGCAGCGGCCCACGCCGCCGCCGCCCTACAACGCGCCGGGCATCGCCGCCCG
The DNA here is from genome assembly GCF_014084105.1 of Streptacidiphilus sp. P02-A3a. Classification (GTDB taxonomy): domain Bacteria; phylum Actinomycetota; class Actinomycetes; order Streptomycetales; family Streptomycetaceae; genus Streptacidiphilus. Next base: position 3,831,555 of record NZ_CP048289.1, read on the forward strand.
GGTGCAGGAACGCGCGCCCGGCATCCTGCGCGAGGGGCCGGTCCGCCCCCGCAAGCTGGGGCACGTCGTGCTCGGCTCCACCGACCAGGAGTTCTCGCAGCGGTTCTTCCAGCAGGGCGTCGGGCTCAAGGTCAGTGACACCGTGCCGGGCCTGGCCGCGTTCATGCGCTGCTCCAGCGACCACCACAACGTGCTGGTGCAGCAGGCGCCGGTGGCGTTCCTGCACCACACCTCCTGGCAGGTGGACGACGTCGACGAGGTCGGCCGCGGGGCCACCACCATGCTGGAGGCCGACCCCGCCCGGCATGTCTGGGGCCTGGGACGGCACTTCCTCGGCTCCAACTTCTTCTGGTACCTCAAGGACCCGGCCGGCACCTTCTCCGAGTACTACTCCGACCTGGACTGCATCGTCGAGGACGCGCTGTGGAAGCCGGGTGAGTGGGAGGGAGCGAAGGCACTGTGGGCGTGGGGGCCGCCCCCGCCGCCGTCCTTCCTCGCCCCTGAGGACCTCGCGGAGCTGATGACCGGGGCCCACGCCGGCCCGGCGAAGTAGGAGCCGGTGATGACACCTCACGACGACCGCCCCACGGACTGCGACGTCCTGGTGATCGGGGCCGGGCCGGTCGGCCTGGCCTGCGCCCTCCTGCTGGCGCGGGACGGGTGGACGGTGACCGTCCTGGAACGGTGGCCCTCGCCCTATCCCCGGCCCCGGGCGGTGCACTTCGACGACGAGGTCGGCCGCCTGCTGGCCGGTGCCGGGCTCGGCGACCGGCTCGCCGAGCTCACCGAGGCCGGTGACACCTACGAGTGGCGCAACGCCGACGGTGCCACGCTGCTGCGGTTCGACTGGTCCGGGCTCGGCCCCTCCGGCTGGCCCACGGCGTCGATGATGCACCAGCCGGACCTGGAGCGGGCCCTGGTGGAGACCGCCGAAGCCGATCCGGCGATCATGGTGATGCGTGGACACGAGGCCGTCGAACTCGTCCAGCACGCCGACTCGGTGACGGTCACCACGCGCGACGGCCTCGGCGACGAGCACCGCTTCACCGCCCCCTGGGTCGTCGGCTGCGACGGGGCCAACAGCTTCGTGCGCACCCGCATGCCCACCGAGATGCTGGACCTGGGCTTCTTCTACGACTGGCTGATCGTCGACGTGCGCACGCAGCAGGACCGCGTCTGGAGCCCCGCCAACCTCCAGATCTGCGACCCGGCCAGGCCCACCACCGTCGTGTCCGGCGGCCCCGGGCGCAGGCGCTGGGAGTTCATGCGGATGCCCGGCGAGAGCGTGGAGGAACTCAACACCGAGGCCACCGCCTGGAAGCTGCTGGCGCCCTGGGACCTCACGCCCGACAACTGCACGCTGGAACGGCACGCCGTCTACACCTTCCAGGCCCAGTGGGCGGACGTCTGGCGCGCGGGCCGGCTGCTGCTGGCCGGGGACGCCGCGCACCTGATGCCGCCCTTCGCCGGGCAGGGCATGTGCTCGGGCATCCGCGACGCGGCCAACCTGGCCTGGAAGCTCGGCCTCGTCCTGCGCGGTGCGGCCGACCCGGCGGTGCTGGACACCTACGGCAGTGAACGCAGCGCACACGTCCAGCACGCGATCGGCATGTCCGTCGAACTCGGCAAGGTCATCTGCGTCACTGACCCCGCCGCCGCGACCGGGCGGGACAGCGCGATGATCGCGCTGGGGGCGGACCCGGAGCGCATCCTGCCCCCGCTGCCCCCGCCGACCCTCAGCAACGGCGTCATCTCGGGCGGCCCGGCCGACCCCTCGGCCGGTCAGCTCAGTACGCAGCCGCGGGTCCGCCATCGCGGCCGTACCGGGCTGCTGGACGAGGTGGTGGGCCACGGCTTCGTGCTGGCCGCCACCACCGACCCCCGCACCGTCCTGACGACCGAGCAACTCGCCTTCCTGGAAAGGATCGGCGCCCACCTGCTGCACCTGGCACCGGTGGACGTCGAAGCCGATCCGCAGGTCGCCGGGTACGACGTCGACGAGGTCCTGCTGCCGCACCTCCGGGAGGCCGGGCACGCGGGCCTGCTGATCCGCCCCGACCACTACATCTTCGGCACGGCCCGCACCCCTGAGGAGTTGTCGGCGCTGGTCGACGAGCTCCGGCAGCAGCTCACCGCAACCCCGGCTCCCTCGGCTCCCGCGACTCCGGCGGGTGACGCATGACCGCGGCACCGATCTGGACGCCCGACCCGGCCGCCGTGGCCCGCTCACGGATCGCCCGCTTCACCGAGTTCGTCGCGGCCAGGACCGGCACGTCCCACCCCGACTACCCATCGTTGTGGCAGTGGTCGGTGCGGGACCTGGACGGGTTCTGGGCGGCGGTGTGGGAGTTCTTCGACCTCCGCTCCAGCGCGCCGTACGACAGCGTCCTCGACGACGCGCCCATGCCGGGCACCCGCTGGTTTCCCGGCGCACGGCTCAACTACGCCGAACACGCGCTGCGCGCCCGGGGTCGGGAGACCGCGCTCGTCTCGGTCGCCGAGGACGGAACCACCACCCGTACCAGCCGGGACGAACTGCGGCGCCAGGTCGGCTCGCTGGCGGCCTGGCTGCGCCGCAACGGCGTCACCGCGGGGGACAGGGTCGTTGGCTACCTGCCCAACACCGTGCACGCGGCCGTCGCCTTCCTGGCCGCCGCCAGCATCGGGGCCGTCTGGTCCGCCTGCGGCCAGGACTACGGTGCCCCCGGCGCGGCCGCCCGCTTCGCCCAACTGGAGCCCGTCATCCTGTTCGCGGCCGACGGCTACCGGTGGAACGGCACGGCACACGACCGCCGCACCGAGGCGGATGAACTCCGTGACGCGCTGCCCAGCGTGCGGCACACCGTGCGCGTGCCCTGCCTCGGACTGCTGACGACCGACGACCCGTGCTCGTCCGACTGGGCCGAGGTGACCGGCGGTACCGAGGAGCCCGTCTTCGAGCAACTGCCGTTCGACGCCCCGCTGTGGGTGCTGTTCTCGTCCGGGACGACGGGCACGCCGAAGGGGATCGTGCACGGGCACGGCGGCGTGCTGCTGGACCACCACCGGCTGCTGGGTCTGCACCTGGACCTGAATCCCGGCGACCGGTTCCTCTGGTACACGACCACGAACTGGATGATGTGGAACCTGGTGGTCTCCGGCCTGCTGGTCGGCGCCGTCCCGGTGCTCTACGACGGCAGCCCCAACCACCCGGGCCCGCAACGGCTGTGGGAACTGGCGGCGGAACACCGGACGCCGGTCCTGGGCGTGAGCCCCGGCTACCTCCAGGGCTCGGCCAAGGCCGGACTCGAACCCGGGCGCGACCTCGACCTCTCCGCCCTGCGGGTGCTCGGCTCCACCGGCGCGCCGCTGGCCGCCCAGCCCTACCACTGGGTCCGGGAACACGTCGGGGAGCGGGTGCAGGTCGCCTCGCTCAGCGGGGGCACCGACATCGTCAGCGGATTCGCGGGCAGCGCCCCCACCACCCCGGTCTGGGCCGGAGAGATCTCCGCCCCGCTCCTCGGCGTCGCGCTGGAAGCCCGGGGCGCGCACGGCCACCCGGTCACCGACGAGGTGGGCGAACTGGTGGTGACCCGACCGCTGCCGTCGATGCCCCTGTACTTCTGGAACGATCCCGACGGCTCGCGCTACCACGACGCCTACTTCGACGCCTGGCCCGGCGTCTGGCGCCACGGCGACTGGATGACCCGCACCGCACACGGCAGTGTCGTCGTCTCCGGCCGTTCCGACTCCACCCTCAACCGGCAGGGAGTCCGCCTCGGCAGCGCCGACGTCTACGCGGTGGTCGACGGGCTGCCCGGGATCAGGGAGAGCCTGGTCATCGGCGCCGAACTGGCCGACGGCGGGTACTGGATGCCGCTGTTCGTGGTGATGGAACCCGGCCACGAGCTCACCGACGCCCTGCGCGCCCTGATCACTACCAGCATCCGCACCCAGGCATCGCCCCGCCACGTCCCCGACACGATCCTGGCCGTCCCCGCCGTGCCCCACACCAGGACCGGAAAGAAGCTGGAGGTACCGGTCAAGCGCCTCCTCCAGGGCGCGTCGATCAGTGACGTGGTCAGCCGCGAGGCGGTCGCCGACTTCGACGCCCTCGCCTACTTCAGCCGCTTCGCTCACCGGGCGACTTCGGTCTCCAGCAACTGACGCGAGATCGCTCGGGCGGTGGCGCGCACGGCCGGTACGTAGGCAGCCGGATCGAACTCCGGGCTCGGGGCGACCACCGACAGGGCGGCGACCACGCCCTCCCGGGCGCGAACGGGTGCGGCGACCGTCGTGCGCGGGGCCGCCGGATCGAGCCGGCGTGCCACGGCGTAGTCGCCTCTCCTGATCTCCGCGAGGCTACGGCGCAACTCCTCGGTGGTGCGGATGGTGGTGTCGCCCTCGCCGGAGACGAAGTCCCGCAGGACCTGTTCCTGGACGCCGACCGGTGCGTTCGCGAGCAGCACCAGGCCGACTCCGGTCGTCGTCAGTGCCATCCGCTCGCCGACCCGGAACCTAACCGGTACGGCGTCGTGTGCGGAGAGCCGCTCCACCAGCAAGGCCTTGTCGTGGTCGCGCACGGCCAGCAGCACGTGCTGGCCGGTGACATGAAAGAGGTCCTCCATGAACGGCATCGCCACGGCCCGCAGCCCGTGTCCGCGCGGCGCGAGCGAGGCGATCTCCAGCAGCCGCAGACCGACGACGAAGCGGCCGTCGTCGAGCCGTTCGAGTGCGCCGACGTCGGTCAACTGCCGGGCGAGGCGCAGCGCGGTGCTGCGCGGCATGCCGGTTCGACGGGTGAGACCCGCCAACGGCAGGGCCCGGTTCTCCGAGTCGAAGCAGCTGAGCAGCGCGAACGCCCGCTCGATGAGCGCCTCGCCCGCGGCTGGATTCGCTCCCCGCGAGGACGCCGCCTTGCCTTCTGATGGTCTATCCGCTGACTTCATGAGTTTCCGTTCCACTCAGTGGCACAGTCGGTGCCATTATCACCCACCGCTCCTAGCATGACGACACTCAGCGGAAATTCTCTGGAAACCTCCCCGACATGTGGGGGCTCTCTCCGGCCTGGATGAAAACGCAGGTGACCGAGCAATGACGACACCCGACAGCACCGAGGACCTTCCCACGAACTGGGGTCGATGGGGTCCGGACGACGAGCTCGGCACCTTGAACCACATTTCGGACGCCGCCCGTGCCCGCGGGGTGGCGGCGGCGCGCATGGGTCGGGTGGTCTCGCTCGCCCTCCCGGTGCGGCCCGCGCCGCTCGCCGGCCCGGTCCCCTTCGCGACCGGCCCCCAGCCCGCCGGCGTCATGCAGATGATGAACTTCAACGGATCGCCCACGCGGGCGCTGACCGACGTGCTGATCGTCAACACCCACCACGGCGCCGTCACCCACATCGACGCCCTGGCCCACATCCCCCTCGGCGACCAGGTGTACCCGGGCGTCCCCATCGCCCGGGCGGTCGTCGGCGGAACGGTCCAGCACGGCTCCACCACCCCCTTCGCGGCCGGGATCACCACCCGGGGCGTCCTGCTCGACCTCGCCCCGCAGGGGCGGCTGAGACCGGGCCACCTGGTGACCGGCCAGGACCTCGACGAAGCCGAACAGCGCGCCGGCGTCCCCCTCGAATCCGGCGACGCACTCGTCGTCCGGGGAGGTTGGCGGATCGCCGACCACCTGGGGGAGCCGGTACCGGCCATGACCGTCGATGCCGTGCGGTGGATGGCCGAGCGTGAGGTCAGCCTCTACGCCGGTGACATCGGTGACCCGCCACCGATTCGTCCGAGTGGACCCCTGGCCATGCACCAGGTCGCGCTCGCGCGGCTGGGCATGCCGCTGATCGACAACGCCGAGGTGACCGCCCTGGCCGCGGCCTGCCACGAACTCGACCGCCACAGCTTCCTGTTCGTGGTCGCCGCTGCTGCGATCACCGGTGCCACCGGCCTGCCGGTCAACCCCCTGGCCATCTTCTGATCCGCCAGCTGACAGTCCAACAGAACAGGTACCCAGCATGACCCTTCCCTCCGAGCCGCTGATCGACGTGCACGCGCACTTCGTCACCGAGCACTACATCGCCGCCGCGCAGTCGGCCGGCATCGCCCATCCGGACGGCATGCCGTCCTGGCCCACCTGGAGCACGGCCGACCAGCTGGACCTGATGGACCGCGGCGGAATCCAGACCTCCTTCCTGTCCGTCTCCTCGCCCGGAACGCACTTCGGCGACGACCGGGCCGCGCGGTCGCTGAGCCGGGAGGTCAACGAGTTCGCCGCCCGGATCCGTGACCAGCACCCCGCACGCTTCGGATTCTTCGCCTCGCTGCCGCTGCCGGACATCGAGGGCTCCGTGTGGGAGGCCGTCCACAGCCTGGACACCCTGGGCGCCGACGGCATCGCGGTCGAGACCAACCACCACGGCCTGTACCTCGGCGACGCGCGCTTCGAGCCGCTGTGGCAGGAGCTCGACGCCCGGGGCGCGGTGGTGTTCGTCCACCCCACCTCGCCTCCGCACTCCGACGCGGTTTCGCTCGGGCGGCCCCGTCCGATGCTGGAGTTCATCTTCGACACCACCCGCGCCGCGAGCGACCTCGTTTTCAACGGCGTCCTGACGCGGTACCCGGGCATTCAGTGGGTCTTCACCCACGGCGGCGGGGCGCTTCCGCTGCTCGCGGACCGGATGGAGCTGTTCCGCCAGGGCCTGCGGATGGGCGCCGAGGACGGGGATCTGCCCTCCCTTTCCGTGCAGGACCAGGTGTGCGGCCTCTGGTTCGACATGGCGGGCACGCCCTTCCCGAACCAGATCCCCGCCTTCGTCCAGGCCTTCGGCACGGAGCGTCTGCTGTACGGCAGCGACTACTGCTGGACGCCCCCCGCGCTGGCGCTGGCCCAGATCGCCGCCATCGACGCCGCGCCGCGGCCCTCGGCCGAGGACAGCTGGCGGACCCTCACCACCCGCAACGCGGAGCGCCTGTTGAAGCGCCCCGCCCTGCGTCACGTCTGATCCCCACTCGACGAAAGGCTGAACCCATGCCCTGTGTATCGACAGCACTGATCATCGGAGGCGGCATCGCCGGCCTCTCGGCGGCCGTGGCGCTGGCCCGGGTCGGAGTCCGGTGCGAGGTGGTGGAGCTCGCCGACTCGCCCGCCGGAGCATCGATCGGCCTGTCCGGCCGGGTGCCGGAGGCGCTCGACGAACTGGGCGTCTACGACGCGCTCTACGCCGTCAGCACACGGTTCGACGCCGACACGACGGCGGTCTCCCAGCGGGACTCGACCGGCCGCATCCTCAGCGCGGGCCCGCAGCGCCCGCAGTGGCCCGGAGCCAAGACCGCGATCGGCGTCCACCGGCCGGTGCTGCTGCAGATCCTGGAGGACACCGCGCAGGAGCTCGGCGTGAAGGTCTTCAAGGGCGTCACGGCCGACACCTCGGAGGAGGACGACGACGGTGTGGCCGTCACCATGACCGACGGCCGGCAGGCCCGCTACGACCTGGTCGTCGGGGCCGACGGGATCGGCTCCAGGACCCGCGCCCAGCTCTTCCCGGACGGCCCGAAGCCCACCTACGCGGGGCAGTTCAGCCTGCGCTGGATGCTGCCGAGTGCCCCCGTCGACGGGGAGGGGTGGTACCGGGGACCGGTCGGGCGGGTGGGTTTCTACCATCTGCCCCAGGACCTGGTCTACATCCCGGCTGTGGTGGACGTGCCCGAGCGGGCGCGCATGTCCGACCAGGAGGTGTACTCGCTCTTCGCCCGCCTCCTCGACTCGTACACCGCCCCGGCCATGGTCGAGTTGCGGAGTCGGCTGACCCCGGACGCGGATCTGATCGGCAGGCCCTTCGAGTGGATCCTGCTGCCCGCTCCGTGGCACCGCGGGCGCACCCTGCTCATCGGCGACGCCGCCCACGCGACCACCGCGCACATGGGCATGGGCGGTGGGATGGCGATCGAGGACGCCGTCGTCCTGGCGCAGTGCATCGCGGCGGCACCCACCCTGGCGGCGGCCTTCGACGCCTTCATGACGCGGCGGTTCGCCCGGGTCTCCACGGTCGTGGAGACGAGCGTCGCCATGTCCCGCCTCGAACTGGACGATGCTCCTCCGGCCGAGAACATGGCCCTGGCCTCGGCCGCGTTCAAGATCCTCGGACAGCCCTACTGAGTCGGTCGGTGGGCGGTCAACCGCGACACCCCGCGATGCCCCGCCCCGTATCGGCGCTGACCATCCTTCCGTCCGTCTGCGCGGCACGCGGCGCGCCCTCGGCGCACGCCTCCTCCAGGACCAGCCCGACGTCGCCTGCCCTTCCTCACCTCCTGCCCGTGCGCCGGGTCCTCCGGCACTGTCCTCGCGAAGGTGTCCCATGAGTGCGTTGAACGCAGAACCGGACGGCACGACGAACACCGGCACGACGATCCCCACCGGGGCGCTGCCGCAGGTACTACCCGGCAGTCTCCGCAACCTGTTCGGTTGGCTGGCCGCCGGCTACGCCTCCATGTTCATCGTCTCCCTGGGCGCCGGTACGGTGCTCAACCCCCTGCTGGTGGAGCACGTCGTGGGCAGCGCCCACAAGGTGTCGGCGCTCGGGGTCGTGTCCGGCGTCAGCGCCGTGTTCGCTGCCCTGGCCAATCTGGTCGCGGGCGCCTGGTCCGACCGGATGGGTCGCCGCAACCCGTTCATCCTCGGTGGAGGGCTGCTCGCGGCGGTGTCCCTCGCCTTCCTCGGCGGTGCCGGAAGCCTGCTGCTCATCACGCTGCTGTGGTCCGTGAGCCAGTTCTTCCTGGGCGCTTACCAGGCGGCGCTCACGGCCGTGGTGCCGGACCGCATCCCCAAGCACCGACTTGGCACCGCCTCCGCCATCGTCGGGGCCGGTCTGCCGTTCGGTGGCCTGGTCGGGGTCCTCGCCGCCGGCGCCCTGTCGAAGTCCCTCGCCGTCGGCTATCTGGTGTTCGCCGTCGTCATCGCCCTCACAGCGGTGCTGTTCGCGCGGCGGATCAAGGACGTCCCACGTCCCAGGAGCGCACCGGGACGACCGGGCCTGCGCCGCCAAGCGGCCGCTCTCGCGAGCAGCCTGCGGGACCACGACTTCCGCTGGGCCTTTACCGCCCGGGTGCTGATGGTGCTGGGGTACTTCTCGGTGTTCGGCTACCAGCTGTACATCCTCCAGGACCATGTGACGATGCCCCACGGCATCAGCCCCACTACCGGTGTCGGCATCCTCACCGCCATCGGGATGATCGCCACCGGCGTGGCCGCGGTGCTCGGCGGACTGCTGTCCGACCGGCTGGGACGGCGCAGGATCTTCATGACGGTGGCAGGAGTGGTACTCGGCCTGGTGATGATCCTGCCGATCGTCAGTCCCACCTGGCCCGTCATGATGGTGTTCTCCCTGCTCAACGGCCTGGCGTTCGGCTGCTTCATGGCCGTGGACATCGCCGTGGTCATCACCGTGCTGCCCAGCGAGAGCGATGCCGCGCGTGACCTGGGCGTGCTCAACGTCGCCAACGCGGGCCCGCAGATCTTCGCCCCGTTCCTGGCCGCGCTGCTCATCGCCCACCTCGGCGGATACGACGCCCTGTTCGCGGTCGCGGGGGTCTTCGCGATCGCCGGAGCCGCCGCCGCGTCCCGGATCAGAAAGATCCGCTGACCCCACCCACTGCCACGAGCCCCGTACCTCACGTGCACGACTAGGAGTGTTCGAATGAAACGATCCCCGAAGGCCATCATCAGCTGCGCCGTCACCGGCTCGGCGCACACGCCCAGCATGTCCGAGCACCTCCCGGTCACACCGGAGGAGATCGCCGCACAGAGCGTCGACGCGGTGGAGGCCGGCGCGGCGATCGTGCACCTGCACGCCCGGGACCCGCTGACCGGGCAACCGACGGCCGACCCGGAGGTGTTCATGCGGTTCCTGCCGTGCATCAAGGAGCGGACGAACGCGGTCGTGAACATCACCACCGGTGGTGCCATGACCATGTCGATCGACGACCGGCTCGCCGCGGCCCGCCGCGCCCGGCCGGAACTGGCGTCGATGAACATGGGGTCGATGAACTTCGGCGTCTTTCCCGCCGCCGAGGTCGACCGCGTCTGGAAGCACGACTGGGAGCAGCGCTACCTGCGTGCCTCCGAATCAGCGGTGTTCACCAATACCTTCGCCCAGATCGCCACCACCCTGCGGGAGTTGGGTGACGGCGCGGGCACCCGTTTCGAGTACGAGTGCTACGACGTCGGGCACCTCTACAACCTCGCCCACATGGCCGACCGCGGCCTGGCGAAGCCGCCGTTCCTGGTCCAGTGCATCTTCGGCGTCCTCGGCGGGATCGGGGCCGATCCCGACAACCTCCAGCACATGGTGACCATCGCCGACCGGCTGTTCGGCGATGACTACTACCTCTCGGCCTTCGCCGCGGGCCGCCACCAGATGCCCTTCGCCACGCAGTCCGCGCTGCTCGGCGGCCACGTCCGGGTCGGCCTTGAGGACAGCCTGTACATCGCCCGGGGCGAGCTCGCCACCTCCAACGCCCAACAGGTCGCGAAAGTGGCGCGGATCCTGACCGAGATCGGCCGCGACATCGCCACCCCGGACGAGGCCCGCACCATGCTCCACCTGAAGGGAGCGGACCATGTCGGTTTCTGAGGCAGCCGCGTTCGTCGTGCGGAACGTCCGCCTCTTCGACGGCGAGCAGATCATCGACCGGGCCGACGTGGTGGTCGAGGGCGAGCGGATCACCGGTGTCACCCCCCATTCGGGAACCCCGCACCACGACGCCGAACGCTACGGCGTCGAACGCTACGACGCCGATCGCTACGAGGTCGTCGACGGCACCGGTGCCACCCTGCTGCCGGGCCTCATCGACTCCCACACCCATCCGACCGGCAACGCGCTCGCGTTGGCGATCCTGTTCGGCGTCACGACCGAGATGGACCTGTTCACCGTCCCGGAGCGTCTCGGCAACCAGCGCGCGGTCGCCGCCGAACGCAACGACGTCGCGGACATCCGCTCGGCGTCGACCGGTGCGACCGTCCTCGGCGGACACCCCTCGATGCTGATCGGCCTGTCGTTCCGGGAACAGTTCCCGGTGATCGACGGCCCCGAGGACGCGGCGCAGTTCGTCCGGGACCGTGTGGCCGAGGGGGCCGACTTCATCAAGCTCCTCATCGACGACGGAACCGCGATGGGGCATCCCTCGCCGACGCTGTCCGAGGAGACGGCCCGCGTCGTGGTCGCCGAGGCACACGCGCACGGACTGCTCGCGGTGGCCCACGCGACGAGCGTGCGGAACGCGCTCGCGGCGGTACGGGCCGGAGTCGACGGCCTGGTCCACGTCTTCATGGACCAGCCGCCGGGCGAGGACGTCATCCACACCATCAGGGAGGCGGGAGTCTTCGTCATCCCGACGCTCGTGACGATGGGCTCGATGGCTGGGGAACTCACCGGCCAGGCAGTCGCCGATGACGGTCGTGCCCGACCGTACATTCCTGACGACTGGCACCAGAACCTCTGCAGCTGCTGGCAGTTGGGCAGCCCCAGCTCCCTGGAGAACGCGAAGCTCGCGACCCGCGCACTCCACCGGGCCGGTGTCACCATCGTGGCCGGTACCGACGCCGCCGACGTCGGTGTGCTCGGCACCGCACACGGTGTCAGCCTCCACCAGGAACTCGCCCTCCTCGTCGACTGCGGGCTCACCCCGACCGAGGCACTGACCGCGGCGACGTCCTCGGCGGCCACCAGCTTCGGGCTGCTGGACCGGGGACGCGTCACGCCGGGCCGACAGGCGGACCTGCTGATGGTCCACGGTGATCCGACTACGGACATCACCGCCAGCCTCTCCATCCGAGCCGTGTGGCGCCGGGGTCAACGACTCCACCGCGCTCCCGCGTCGCGGCCGTCGGCCACCCCGAGCGGCTGACGGGGGACGGCGGCGGGGTGCCTGCTGGGGCGGCCCCGCCGCCGTTCCGCTACCTGCTGGGGCTGAGGCCGCCGGGGAGGTTGAAGGTCAGGGCGGGGTTGGCGTCGTCGGCGAGGGTGAGGGCCTGGGCGGGCCACCAGGCGCCGGCGGCGGGGTCGGTGGTGCCGCCGTAGACGGGGTCGCCCGGTCCGGCCGTGCCGCGGGTGCAACTGCCGTCCGACTGGCCGATGGTCTTGACGTAGAGGTACGCGTCGACCAGCGGGACACCGGTGTTCGCGGTCGGCCGCAGGCCGACACCGCGGTCGGGGGCGTTGCACCAGGTCTGGTTGTCCGGGTACAGCGTGGCTGCCGGGGTCCAGTTGCCCTGGCCGTTGCGGCTGGTGTCCACCACGAAGTGGGTCAGCTGCGCGGCGGGCGGCGTGCCGACGTTCTGGTCGAACCAGGCGTCGGTCCAGTGCCAGGTGCTCGGGTCGGTCTGTACGACCGCGTCGCCGGGCAGGCCGTCATTCGGGGCGGCGGGGGAGTAGTACTGGCTGGCGCACCAGTCGGCGTTGCCGACGGCCCAGCTCGGCCCGTCGGTGGCGAACCAGATGCACTTGGACACCCACGTGCCGTACTCGTCGGACTGGTCGGTGGGCTGGGTGTTGGAGACGTTCAGGAAGAAACCCTGCGACTGCTGCACGTCCGCGTCGATCAGCGTCTGCGCCATGGTGCCGACGGACTGCCAGCCGCTGTTGCCGCCGTCGAGGTAGACGGACGTGCCCGGCTGCGCCTCCAGGTCGGTGACGGCGGCGTGGATGTCGGCGATGCGTCCGGCGGTGAGCGCGCCGGTCGGGTCGGAGGTCGCGCCGCAGTCCTGCGGCAGGTTGGCCAGGGCGTCCGGCTCCAGGATCACCACGGCCCTGGCGTTGCCGATCGCCTTGGCGAAGGCGGCGATCCACTGCTGGTAGGCGGCGTCGGAGGCGGCTCCGCCGCTGGAGTACTGGCCGCAGTCGCGCAGCGGGATGTCGTAGGCGACCAGTACCGGGACCGCGTGCTGGGCCCTGGCCCCGGTCATCACGGTGCGGACCTGCTGGTGGACCTGGGCCGGGGTGCCGTCGGTGAGCCAGATCGCCTCCGGCCAGCTCGCCAGCTTCGCCATGGTCACCGCGTCGGCCGGGTGGCCGCCGCGCAGGTCGGTCACTGCCTGCTGGGCGGCGTCGCTGTCCGGGGCGACGTAGAAGCGGGTGTTGGCCGGCAGGGTGTGGTTCGGCGGTGCGGCGGGCGGCGGTACGGCGGCGGACGCGAAGCCGGTGAGGCTCCCGGCGGCCAGGACGGCGCCGACCACGGTGAGGCACCAGCGCCTCAGTCTGCTTGCTCTCATTGCGCGGGTCTCCTCATGCGGAGTGGGTGGGATGGCCCTGCATTTTCTGGGAGCGCTCCCAGTTTATTTCGGTTCACCGGTGTCACGTGCATGGTGGCGACCCCCTCTCCGAACTGTCAATAGCCACGACAGTCCGCTCCACCCCTGGTTGCCCACGGGTGCGGCCGCGGTGGAATCTGGAAGCGCTCCCGGCACGGATCCGATGTCATAGGATCGGCTGGTCCGCAAGAGGTCCCCCTCCTGGCCTCGGGAGCGTCGTCCCGGGAAGGTGAGCACTGTTCATGGAGACACCGCCCGCCCGTCGGCAGCCGACGCTCGACGAAGTGGCGCAGCTGGCCGGGGTGTCGCGGTCCGCCGCCTCCCGGGCGATCAACAACACCCAGCACGTCAGCCAGGCCAAGCGCGAGGCCGTGGAACGGGCCGTCAGGGAGCTCGGCTACGTGCCCAACCCCTCGGCCCGGGCGCTGGTCACCAACCAGGTCGGCGCGGTGGTACTGGCCCTGTCCACCGAGGACCCGAGCATCTTCGCCGACGCGTTCTTCGCCCAGGTCCTGCTGGGTGTCAGCGCGGCGCTGGAGCGGGCCGACCTCTCGCTCACGCTGGTGCTGGCCGGTTCGATGGACGGCCCGGCCCGGCTCCGGCGGATCCTGCGGTCCCGCCGCGCGGACGGGATCATGCTGATGAACCTGCACGGCGACGACCCGCTGACCAGGCTCGCGGAGCAGACCGCCGTCCCGGTGGTCTTCGGCGGTAGGCCGCTGCACGGTGAGCCCCGCTGGTACGTCGACACCGACAACCGGGGTGGTGCGCGACTGGCCACGGAGCACCTGGTCGCCACCGGTCACCGCCGCATCGCGACGATCACCGGCCCGCTCGACATGGACGTCGCCCGTACCCGTCACCACGGCTACCAGGAGGCGATGGCCATGGCCGGACTTTCCGCCGACCGGGTCGAACACGGGGACTTCACCGAGGCCAGCGGCGCGCAGGCGATGGCACGGCTGCTCGCCGCCCATCCCGATCTCGACGCGGTCTTCGCCGCCTCGGACAACATGGCAGCCGGTGCGCTGCGTGTGCTCAGGGCGCACGGCAGGTCAGTGCCGGACGAGGTCGGCGTGGTCGGCTTCGACGACCTGGCGACCGCGCGGCACACGGACCCGCAGCTGACCACGGTCCACCAGCCGATCCGGGCGCTCGGCCATGAGATGGCCAGGATGCTGGTCGCCCTGCTGGCCGGTGAGCGGCCCACGGCACTGATCCTGCCGACCCACCTGGTCATCCGGGACTCCACCCGCCCGCTGTAGCCCCGGCGGCACGCCAGCTGGCCCCGGCGGCAGGACACCGCACCGGGCATTCTGGTAGCGCTTCCAGTTATGCCTCGTGCTCCGGTCGGCGAACACCAACTGTCGGCTCGCGCTGCCGAAGTACTTGACAGCGACTGGCTGTGACATCACCATCCATTCGAGGTCATGCACAGGCCGAGAAAAACTGGTAGCGCTTCCAGTTTCACTCCCACCCGCCGATGCGGTCACCCGCGCCCTGAGCCGAGGGCGGACCGCTTCGAGAACAGGACGTACCGCTATGAGACGCATCATCCGTACCGCCGCCATCGTCAGTGCCACCGCGCTGGCCGCCCTTCCCCTGGTCGGTGCTCCCGCCGCCTACGCGGGCAGCAACCCGGTCACGTCGACCAACGGCTTCTACGTGGACCCGGGCAACGCCGCCGCCACCTGGGCCAACGCGAACCCCGGCGACGGACGTACCGCGGCCATCAAGTCGGCCATCGCCAACAAGCCCAGTGCCGACTGGTTCGGTGACTGGAGCGGGACGATCGGCACCGCCACCGGCGCCTACGTCGGCGCGGCGGCGCTCACCGACAAGCTGCCGGTCCTGGTCGCCTACAACATCACCGACCGCGACATCTGCTCCGGCCAGTCCAGCGGCGGCGCCACCTCCGACGCCGCGTACGACACCTGGATCGCCGCCTTCGCCGGAGGCATCGCCAAGCGCCCGGCCCTGGTCATCCTGGAACCCGACGCGGTGGCCGACGAGAGCTGCATGACCTCGGCCCAGATCAGCGACCGGGACGGGCTGCTGAACAACGCCATCACCCAGTTCACCAACCAGGCCCCGGACAGCTGGGTCTACCTCGACGCCGGCAACCCCGGCTGGCTGTCCGCCGCCACCATGGCCTCCTACCTGAACTCATCCGGACTGGCCAAGGCGCACGGGTTCTCGCTCAACGTCTCGAACTTCTACACCACGGCCCAGAACACGGCCTACGGCAACGCGATCAACGCCGACCTACAGGCCTGGTACGGCTACACCAAGCCCTACGTGATCGACACCAGCCGCAACGGCAACGGCTCGAACGGCCAGTGGTGCAACCCGGACGGGGCGAAGCTGGGCACCACCGACCAGCAGGGCGGGGGCGCCGAGATGCTGCTGTGGATCAAGACCCCCGGTGAGTCCGACGGCAACTGCGGGACCGGCACCGGCACCACCGCCGGAGAGTTCTCCCCCCAGGCCGCCTACGACCTGGTCTACGGCTACTGACCACACGGGGCCCTGCCGGGACCGGGCGCGCGGAAGCACGCCGGGTTCCTGGCAGGGCCTCTGATCCACCGTCACGTACGGTCGGCATCGGGCCCCGGGATCGTTGCGAAGCAGTGCTCCGCGCGGGCGGCGGCCACCACCCCGGCCCGATGCCGCGCCCGCATTGTGAACCACGTGCTGCGCGAGTGTGTCGTGACTTTAAGTCTTGCCGCCCCACCCCTACGAACAGGCGTTTGTCTTGCCGGTTGACCGCATCAGGGGTTGACTGGCCTGTATGCGGCTCTGCGCCACGCTGCCAAAGGGCCCATGCAGTTCAACGAAGGCAATCGTCAGCGGCAGCAGCGGCGCGCACGGTGGGTTTCGCGCGCACCCGCTCTCCCGCTCCATTGAGAACCGAGGTTCGCCGTGTCCGTGACCGATGAGCTCCTGGCCAACAACGCTCGCTACGTCGAGTCCTTCACCGGGCCGCTCCCCCTGCCGCCGTCCAAGGGCCTGGCGGTGGTGGCCTGCATGGACGCGCGGTTGAACGTCTACGCGATCCTGGGGCTGAAGGAGGGTGAGGCGCACGTGATCCGCAACGCCGGCGGCGTGGTCACCTCGGACGAGATCCGCTCGCTGGCCATCAGCCAGCGGCTGCTGGGCACCGAGGAGATCATCCTGATCCACCACACCGACTGCGGCATGCTGACCTTCACCGACGACGGCTTCAAGGACTCCGTCCAGCAGGACACCGGCATCCGCCCGCCCTGGGCCGCGGAGGCCTTCACCGACCTGGACACCGACGTGCGCCAGTCCGTCGCCCGCATCCAGGCCGACCCCTTCATCGTCCACAAGAACCACATCCGGGGCTTCGTCTTCGACGTGGCCACCGGCAAACTCAACGAGGTCCACTGACGCGACCACGCCGGGGGCACACCGCGCCCGCGATCCGCGTGCTGGCGCGTGCGACCGGCACGCGCCAGCGGACCCTTCTCACGTCGCGTCCCGGAGCCAGCGGTCGTACCAGCCGCGGATGCGCCGCAGGGCGTCCAGCTGGTGGCTGCGCTCCGTGAGGCCGTGGCCTTCGCGGGGGTAGACGACGAACTCGTGTTCGACGCCGCGGTGGCGCAGGGCGCGATGGAAGTGGATGGCCTGGCCGAGCGGGACGTTGGTGTCCTGCTCTCCGTGCAGGATCAGGATCGGGGTGCGGATCCCGGCCGCGTAGGAGATCGGGCTGTTCCGGTCGTGGACGTGCGGTCCCGGACCGTCCCAGCCGGTGCTGCCGCCGAGCGCCGCGTCCAGGATTCCCCAGTCGCCGGTACCGGCCTGCATGCCCCAGTCGCTGATGCCGGCGCCCATCATGGCGGCCTTGAAGCGGTCGGTCTGGCTGATGGCCCAGGCGGCCATGAAACCGCCGTGGCTCCAACCGGAGATGCCCAGGCGTTCCGGATCGGCGACCCCCTCGGCGACCAGCAGGTCGATTCCGGCGAGGATGTCGGTCCACTCGTCGCCGCCCACCGCGCCCGCCACCATCGCGGCGAACTCGTGGCCGTGGCCCGATCCGCCCCGGGGGTTGGGCAGGAAGACGGCGTAACCGGCGGTCGCCAGCCACTGCCCGCAGTCGATCGAGTTCACCTCGAAGGCGTCCGGGTAGCGGTTGTACGGCCCGCCGTTGACCATGGTGACCAGCGGGAAGGGGCCTTCGTCCCGCTCGCGGCCGGCCGGGAGGATCAGCAGTCCGTCCAACTGGAGTCCGTCGCCCGCCCGGTAGCTGAGGCGCTCCTGGACTCCCCAGCGGATACCGCGCAGTTGCGGCCTGGTGTCACTGAGCCGGAGCAGCGGCCCGCCGACCGGTCCCGCGTGCACGTTCGCGGGCTCGTACGCGGTGCTCCACAGCACGGCGTGGGCCGCGCCGGAGCGGCTCGCGCTCAGCCGGTCGAGCGCGCCGGTGGCGGAGGACAGCTGCTGGAACCGCTGGGACTGCGGATCGAGCCGGTACAGCGCGGTGTCCAGTCCGTCGGCGAACAGCGCCAGCGGTGGCCCGTCGGCGACCTGCACCAGTTCGGTCGGGTTGACCGGCATGCCGAGGGTCAGGTTGCGGTGCTCGACCGCCGGACCGGTCACCGGCGGGACGGTGTCCAGCACCGCAAGGCCGCCGATGAGGTGCGGCGGGGTGATTGCCAGGTGCGCCAGGTGCCACACACCGTCATGGTGCCACCAGACCGGGGACGCGGCCTCGATGCCGATCGGGCCCAGGTCCTGGACGGCTGCCGTGTGCGGGTCGACCAGGTGCAACTCCGCGTTCAGGACGCCGGGGTCGAGTTCCGGGGTGGCCCAGCTGAGCACTGCCAGCGGGCCGCCGTCCGGACGCTGGGCCAGCTCCACGACATGGCGGTTCCCGAGCCGCTCCACGGTGCGGAGCACGCCGGTCGCCAGGTCGAGCAGGCGCAACCGGGTGACGGGGAGGTGCCGACCCCAGACCTTGGCATCGTCGCCCTCGGCCTCCCGGCGTTCGTCCTCCGCGGTGGGTTCGTCCTCGGCGAGAACAGCGACCGTCCGGCCGTCGGCGAGCGGGTACTGGTCGGAGATTCCCCCGCGCCAACTGGTCAGTGCCTGGACCCTGGTGACGTCCTCGCCGTCGCCCACGGGGATCCGGTGGAGTTGGGCGGTACCCCGCTGCTCGCGCTCGGAGGTGAAGAAGAGCGAGGCCGAGTCGGGTGCCCATTTCGGAGCGAGGTCGCGGGCGGTGCTGTCGGTCAGTCGGCGCGGGGCCTCGCCGCCGTCCGTGGCGGCGACCCAGAGGGAGCCGTGCGGATGCCCGTCCTTGCCGCCTTCCGCGGTCACCCCGTACGCGACCAGGCGACCGTCGGGTGAGATGGCCGGTGTCACCGCTATGGCGACGTCCTGCATCATTTCGGCGGTGAGCTCCTCGGCGGCTCCGGGAGTCGGTCGCGGTGCAAGGTGCGGCATCCGGTGTGCCCTTCACTCGTCAGTACGGCAGTCGGTCATCCTGCCGCACCGGCGGACGGCTGTCAGTTGAATTTTTGCGTGCCGCTGAAGGGGCGCGCACCGGGGCGGTGGCTCGTGGGTCAGCGCCCTCGACCCGGACTACGATCCGGGGGTGCAGCAACAGATCGGGATCATAGGTATCGGGCGGATGGGGACTCCCATCGCCGCCCGGCTCGTCGACGCCGGACTGGCGGTGGCCGTCCACGACGTCCGGGCCGAACGCGAACAGGCCGCGCTGGACCACGGGGCCCAGTGGCGGACCTCGGCGTGCGCGGCCGCCGCCGACGCGGAGGTGCTGATCACCGTGCTTCCAGGACCGGCCGAGGTCACGGCGGCGGTGACCGAGGAGGTGCTGGCGGCCCTGGCCCCGGGCGCGACCTGGATCGACATGTCCAGCAACGCGCCCGCCGCCGCCGCGCCGCTGCGCGAGCGGGCGGCGGCGCGCGGGATCGGCGTGCTGGAGGCCCCGATCGGCGGCAGCCCCGCCGACGCGGAGACCGGCTCGCTGCGTCTTTTCGTGGGCGGGGACGGCGAGTTGCTCGCCCGCCACCGGGCGCTGCTGGAGCTGGTCGCGGACCCGCGCCGGATCGCCCTGGTCGGTGGCCCCGGCGCGGGCTACACGGTCAAGCTGCTGATCAACCTGCTCTGGTTCGGCCAGGCGGCGGCCACCGCCGAGGCCCTGCTGCTGGGGCAGCGGGCCGGTGTGGACCTCAACGTGCTGCGCGACACCCTCGCCGAGAGCGCGGCCGGCAGCGACTTCATCCGCCGCGACCTGTCGTCCCTGTTCGCCGGTGACTACCTCGCCTCCTACCCGTTGGACCGCATCCACGACCAACTCGCGGTGGTGGCCTCGATGGCCGCCGAGCTCGCGACGCCGCACACCATCGCCGAACGGGTACGCGGCCTCCACCAGGAGGCACTCCAGCGCTACGGCCCGGTCGACGGCGAACTCCTCGCCGTCGCCCTGCTGGAGGAGCAGGCAGGCGCCCGGCTGCGGGGCTGATCACACCTGCGGACGACCGGCGCTGAGCCCGTCGTCCGCTGTCCGGGTTCTGGCTGCCGTCGGGCCGCGGTCTCACTCACCGGTCAGCCCGGTCAGCCCGGTCAGCCCGGTCAGTGGTCCGAGGAAGCCCACGACCTCGCTGTGGCGGAAGTGCTCGGCCCAACCCAGTGGGGTGTCGTCGAACCGGGCGTCGTGGAGGTCGGGGTCGGCACCCAGGTCGACCAGGAGGCGGGCGCCGACCACGTCGCCGCTGGCCGCCGCCTGGTGAAGCGGGGTTTCCCACGACTGCTCCAGGGGGACGTCGCCACGGCCCAGCGCGTTGACGTCGAATCCGAGTTCCACGAGCAGCGGGACGGCGTGCCAGGCGCCGCGGGCCGCCGCCCAGACGATCAGGCCGGGCCGCCGGCGGCGGGCGGCGGCGGCGTGCTCGCGCAGCCGCTCCGCGGTGGCGTGGTCGCCCGCCAGGGCCGCGGCGACCAGCGCGTCGACGCCGTCGGCCGGTGACGGTGACCACGGAGCGCCGTGCGCGGCCAGGTACTCCAGCACCCGGGCGCTGCCGCACACCGCGGCCAGGCGCGCCGGGGTGGTGCCGTTCCACGACCGCAGCCGCGCCGGGCGGTCGTCGGGGAACCGGAACGCGGCACGCGGGTCGGCGCACTCGGCGAGCAGCCGCACCCGCTCGGTGAGGTCGTGGGTGATGGCCCACCACAGTTGATCGGCGACCAGGTCGGCCGGTGAGGGGATCGCGTGGCCCAGCCGAGCCCGCCACGGGCCGCCGCCGCGCCCGAGGCCGTGGTCGACCAGCAGGGCCAGGTGGTCGTCGGCGGAGCCGAACTGGCGGTTGTACAGCGCCTGGGCGTCATTGGGGTCGGCGCCCGCGGCCAGGAGCGTGCGGGCCAGGGCATCGGCTCTCGGGTGGGCCGGTTGGCCGCCCTCGCCACCGCCCAACGCACCGGCCAGCGCGGTGAAGGGCGAGGTCAAGCCGTGCCACAGATAGCCGGCGTTCGGGTCGGCGCCGTGATCGAGCAGCACCCGCGCGGCCCGGACGACCGCGTCCGCGCTGACGTCGGGATCGTGCCGGGCGTACGCGAGGTACAGGATCGGCTCCCAGCCGAACGGCCCTCCCTCGGCGGTGGCCAGCGTCGGATCCGCGGCCAGCAGGGAGGCAAGCGCGTCGACGTCGGCCGCGGCCGCGGCCGCGTGTACCGAGGCGCCGGTGAGCCCCGCCTGCGCGGCGAGCAGCGCGGCGGCCCGCCGCCAGCGGTCCGGATGGTCGTCGTGGCCGTACCGCAGACAGGCCAGCAGCAGGAACTCGTCCGCGGGTGAGGCCGCCGTCTCCACCTGGTCCGGCACGCGGCGGTGCCGCTGGATGATCTGGACGTGCCGCTTCAGCGCGGTCCACGAAGGGAAACCGTAGCGGCGGGCGATGACCAGTTGCGCGCCGGCCAGTGACGGCGAGTGCGGTCCGTCCGGGTGGTGCGCGCCCACCAGGGCCAGTGCCTCCGACGCACCGGACCTGGCACCGTCGCGAAGGTCCTTCGCCTGCTTGCGCAGTTGCTCGAAGTTCGGGTCGTCGGGAAGACGAACGGTCGCCACGGCGACCTCCTTCCATGGCCCGCGGTCCGCTACGCCGGGCTGAAAGGAGGCAGGAGGCCACAACGATGCCACACCCAACCGGGCGGGCTCAGCCCTGTCCGCGGACCGGTGGCGCCCCGGAACGCCACCCGCAGTCTAGCCGGGCCACTGGCGCCGCGCGTTGATGATGCGGATTCGGACTTGCCCGTGGTCGACGGGACGTCGGGGCAGCGGGCCCCGACCACTACTCGATCCCGGGCGGGCCGTCGGGCCGCCGGGTCGGGGAGCTGCCACCGTCGGGGCCTGCGCTCCCGTCGGGGGAGCGCGGTGTGCCCAGGTTGGCGCGGACCGAGTCCAGGATGGTCAGGCCCTGGCTGACCAGGCCGGCGGCGATCTCGCTGAGGCCGTCGGCGCCGTTGAGGACGTTGACGTTGGCTCCGGCCAGGCCGTTGGCGGCCTCCTTGACGATCAGTGGGAGCTGGTCGATCAGCATCCGGTCCAGTGCCACCCGGTCGTAGGAGGCGGCGGCCTCGGCCTGGATCTTCATCCGGTTCGCCTCGGCGGTGGCCAGTACCCGGATCCGCTCGGCCTCGGCCTCGGCGGGCTTCACGATCTCGGCGACCAGCTGCTGCTGGCGCAGCTCGGCCGCGCGCTGGGCCAGCTCGGTCTGCGCCAGCAGCACCTCCTGCTGGGCCTGGGCCTGCGCCAGTGGCCCGGCCTGGGCGGCCTCGGCCTGGGCCCGCTCCACCTCGGCCGAGTACTGCGCCCGCACCACGGCGGTCTGCCGCTGGTACTCGGCCTGGTTCCGCTCGGCGGACTGCTGCGCCTCGGTCGACTGCTGGGTGGCCAGGGCCTGGGCGATCTGGGCCTGGCGCTGGATGGCGGCCTTGTGCGGGGCGGCCATGGCGGCGATGTAGCCGGTCTGGCCGTCGTCGATGGACTGGATCTGCAGCGAGTCCACGGTCAGGCCGATGGTGGCCATCTCGGTCTTGGAGGTCTCCAGCACCTCGGTGGCCAGCTTCTGCCGCTCGGTGACGATCTCCTCGACCGTCATCGAGCCGATGATGGAGCGCAGGTGACCGGCGAAGATCCGGCCGGTCAGCACCGACATCTGGTCCTGGTCGGAGAGGAAGCGCTGACCCGCGTTGACGATGCTCTCCTTGTCGTTGCCGACCTTGAACGCGATCACCGCGCGGACCGTCAACGCGATGCCCTGGTGGCTGACGCAGGTCTCGTCGACCTCCGATTCACACATCGCCAGGGTCAGGAAGCGGGTCTTGCGGAAGACCGGGAGCACGAACGCGCCGTGACCGGTCACCACTCGAAATGGCGCCACGCCCATCCCGCGCCGACCTCCTGAGATCAGCATCGCCTGGTCAGGAGCGGGAACCCGGTAACCGAACATGCCTGCCTCCTCGGCCGACATCGCCAGGTCGCCGGTCAACGACTCCCAGAGCACAAGCGTCATCGCCCTGGCGACCGCTCTCCGTAGGTATCAGTCACGCGTACGGACATCCACCTGCGCCGTTACCCCCACGCTACGCCCGGTGCGGCCGACGGGCCGCGCCCAGCGGCCGGTGGACGGTCCTGCTCGGCGTCGAGCTCGGCCACGAGCGGGGAGCCGGTATCCCCGCGCGGCGGGACCGTCCCGGCAACCGGTGACGCTCAGAAAGGGATCGGGCCCTTGCCGGTGATCCGGGCCCGCACGCGGCCGGCGCCGGCCACCACCCGGGTGAGCCTGAATTCGCCCGTGCCGCCCTCGGGGAATCGCAGTTGTGCCGTATGGGCGTGCCGCAGGGTTCCGAAATCCTCATCCGGTTCTTCCGCCCAGATTTCCCCTTGCCAGCTCGCCACGCCCTGGACAGGTGCTTCGCCCGTCAGTTCCACGTGGACCGTGATCTCGCCCCCCTGGACCAGAACAGTTGCCGGACCGTCGTAGCTCGATGTCTTCACCACTGCATTCTGCGGCCAGGACCGCTGCGATGCTCCCCGACCCGGTGCGCCAACGGTCCACGGGCCGCGTACCACCCACGCAGTGCGGAGCCGCACGGCAAAGGGGGAGTCACCCACCGGGTGACCCCCCTTTGCCGTGCACTCGCTGTCTACCAGCGGTACCAGCGGCCGCCACCGGAGCCGCGGAAGACGAATCCGAGGACCCACAGCACCAGAACCACGATGGCGACCCACCACAGAATGTGAATCGCGAAACCCGCACCGCCCAGGATCAGGGCAAGCAGAAGAACCAGCAGCAAAGCGCCCATGTCATCTTCCTCCTTCGTCGAACAGGCGTCTGCCCCGATTGGCGATGCCTATCCATGGGATACGGGTCCGGTCGGCACATCCGGGTGGGTGCGGCGGGACGAGGCGGCGGCCGCCCATCTCTTCCGGGTGGGCCCGTCCGCCTTCAGGACGTCGGAGGCCGCGACGACCGTGGCTCCGGAGCTGCTGCGACTGATGGACGGCATGCGTGACGTTCCGGCCTTCGTGGTCGGGGCGGCGCAGGACGTGCTCGCGGCCAAAGCGATGGCGCGCGAGCTGTACCGCGGTTTCGCCCGGTACGACAACCTGCTGCGCATGATCTTCCTCGATCCCTTCGCGCGCGAGTTCTACGCCGACTGGGACCACGCGGCACGGATCGCGGTGGGCAACCTCCGCGCGTCCTCCTCGCCCCCGGGCAGCACCTGTCCGTGTACAGCGCGGAACCCGGCGGCACCAGCGCCGATGCCCTGGGCCTGCTCGGCCAGCTGTCCGAGCAGGAAGCGGCCCTGACGGACCGGACCGAGCCCGCAGTGGAAGGAGAACCCCGATCATGACCACGTCCTTGTCCGACGCCGCCGGTACTTTCGAGATCGCCGGTAAGAAGGTCGCCCGTCTCGGCTTCGGCGCCATGCGCCTGACCGGACTCGGGGTGTGGGGTGAGCCCGAGGACCGCCGGGAGTGCGTCCGGGTGGTGCGCCGCGCCGGAGGCGATCCATCCCTACCGCGACGACGTGCTGATCGCGACCAAGGCCGGACTGACCCGCAACGGGCCCGACGTGATCAGGACCGAGCAGGGGCTGGTGCGCCTCGGCCCGGCGGCGTGGCCGCCGCTCGGACGCCCGGAGTACCTGCGCCAACAGGCCCTGATGAGCCTGCGCCGCCTCGGCGTGGATCACATCGACCTGTTCCAGTTGCACCGGGTCGACCCGAAGGTCCCGTTGGCGGACCAGGTCGGCGAGCTGAGGAGACTCCAGGACGAGGGCAAGATCGTCGCGGTCGGACTGTCCCAGGTCTCCTCCCCCGGGCACCGGTGGCCGCCGGTGAGCCGGCCCGCCCGGGCGGCCCCGTCGACCGGATCGCCGCCGCCCACCACGTCGGCCCGGCGCAGGTCGCGCCGGCCTGGCTGCTGGCCTCCTCCGGAGTCGTCCTGCCCATCCCCGGTACCTCCAAAGTCGCGCACCTGGAGGAGAACCTGACCGCGGCGACGCTGCGGCTGAGCGACGCGGAAACCGACGAACTGACCGCCGCGACCTGACGGTCGCCGCCCCCCACCCCCCCTGTGTGTCCACCCCCTGTGTGTCCACCGAAGAAAAGATGCCTGCCATGCTGCTTCCCTCCGATGAGGCGGGCCGAGGCCGCCCTGTCGTCCTGCTGCACGCCCGTCCCGCCGACCGCACCATGTGGGGCGCGAACCTGCCGCTGCTCGCCGCCGCCGGCGTGCGGGCCATCGCCCTGGACCTGCCGGGCCACGGCGACGCACTCGTTCCCCACGACCGTGCGGCGGCCCCTTGGACGGACGTCCTCGACACGCTCGACCACCTCGGAGCCGACCGCTTCGTCCTGGCCGGGAACTCCCTCGGCGCCCTGGTGGCGCTCCAGGCCGCGGTCACGGCACCCGAGCGGATCCAGGGCCTGGTGCTCGTCGGATACCGGCCCCACGACCAGCCGGCCTCCCCACGTCTGCGAGCGGCCTGGGACGCCGAAAGGACGGCGCTCGCCGCCGACGACCTGGACGCCGCCGTGACAGCCGGCGTAGCGGCGTGGACCTCGGCCGGTGCGGCCGACGCGGTACGCGCCCACGCGGCCCGGATGCTCCGCCGCCGGCTCACCGACCAGCGCGCCCACGGCGAGCCGGTACTGGCGGCGGACCCGCTCGGCGAGGGAACGGCGGCGCTGCGCACGCTGACCGTTCCCGCCCTGGTCGGCGTCGGTGAGGACGACATGCCCGACTTCTTCGAAGGCGGCGAGGGTCTGGCCCGCGACCTCGATGCGGGCCAGCCCGTGGTCATCCCCGCCGCCGGTCACCTCGCGCCGCTGGAACAGCCGGCCGCGTTCTGCGCGCTGCTCCTGGACTTCATCCGCCGTCTCCCGGACTGACGCACGCGAACACCAGAAACCGCTCACCTACGTGTGCAACCGCCGCAAGCCTGGGCAGGCGCTTGCTGAGGGCCTCGCTGTCTCCCCCGTCGGCGAGGTCCTCGCCGCGCATTCACCCAAGCGCTCGTCGGTCGCGCCGAGAGGCGGTTCGACAGGCCGTTCAGCGTCTCCGGATGCCGCGTCAGGACCGCTGCACGGCACGGACGCGCTCTCGGGGTGGCCGCGATGGGGTCGTGCGGATCGGACCAGGTTCCCACGGTCCAGAGGTTCGCTGAGCTGTCCTGCGTTCGTGGCCAGGGCGCGCAGGCGTCCGGTGGCCTGCGTCGGGGTGATTGCGGTGCATAGTCCGGCGGGCCGGGGGCAGCAGCGTGGTGAAGGAGGATGATGACAATGGGTGCTGTTCTGCTTGTTCTTCTGCTCGCCCTGATCCTGGGTGGCGCGGGGTTCGCGATTCATATTCTGTGGTGGGTCGCGGTGATTGTGCTGGCCCTGTGGGTCATCGGGTTCTTCGCTCGTAGCAGCGGCGGAGGTGGCCGTTGGTACCGGTGGTGACCCGGCGCACGCCGTAGTCGACACACGTGCCTGGGGGCGCACCAACCGGTGCGCCCCCAGGCACGTGTCGTCCCGGCCGCCTCGGTCAAGAGCCGGGCCGTGCAACGAGGTTGGCACGTGACGGGTACCCCTTCCGCCCGAGCTGGTCCAGGATGGGCCGGGGGAGGGCCGAACACGCCCAGCGGGGGCGCGGGGTGGCCCTGGGACAGAGGTGCACAGCGGTGGCCGGACAACGCATACGTTCCTCATGGCCGTGACCTGCTTACTGCTCGCCGCGACCGGAGTGGCGGGCTGCGGCGGCAACAGCGGTGCGCCGATCCCGGGCCGCGGCGTCGTCGGCGGCGGATCCGGCGCCGTCCCGCGCTCCATCGACGCGGCGCTGGAGTTGATTCCGAAGGCCGCGACCGCGGGGTCGCTCTCGGCCAGCGCACCCGTCATGGTGTAGGCGCGGACAGGGCCAGGTCGACGTGGCCGAAGGCGGCGCCGACGGTGGTCACCGCCTCGCTGCTGGTGACCATGCGGTTCTGGTCGAGTATCACGTTGGGGTAGCGCTGGCGGAACGCCGGGACGAGCCGCCAGGTGGTGGTGGCGTGCAGGCCGTCGAGGATTCCGCACTCGGCGAGCGTTCGGACATCGCGGGCACGAGCCGGAGGTCGCAGTCGGCGACGTGGTCGACGGGGGCGGTGTGGACCGTCGGACCGGCACCGGTCCGCACCGTGTCGGTGAATCCGATCAGAGTGACCTGCCAGGGAGGCGGTGGCTGGGGCAGGCGTTCACATAGTTCATTGGCGCACTGAATCACCTCCAGGACGGCAGAAGGCTGAGGCGACTGGGGCGCTGCGCCGGTGCGCGGATGAGCCTAAGTGCTTATCTATTAAGTACTTAGAAGCCATTGCTCTATCGATCATGGTGGGTGTCAGTTCGACTGGGATGACACGGTCGAATGATCGGCGGCGTACGCGCGCATAAGGGCAGGGCCTCCGAGGCAGTGCGAAGTTGTTGAAGCCAAGCACACGCCCAGGAGGCCCTGATGCCGCAGTCTTCCGTCTTGGTCCGGGCCGCGTCCAACGGGCCTTACCCATCGTGTGATTGTCTCGCTCACCGGTTCGGGAACGCGGCTGGCCATTCGGACCGGCGGCCGGTGTACCCCACGGGCATGTCAGACGCGGGGTGGGCGGTGGTGCGCGACGCGATGCCGGTGCCCGGCTGGCTGGAGGGGCGCGGCGGGCAGCCGGAGGCCTACTGCCACCGGCAGATGATCGACGCGGTGCGCTACCTGAACGACAACGGCTGCAAGTGGCTGGCGATGCCGTTGGACTTCCCCCTCTGGGACCGCGTCTACGCCTTCAACCGGCGCTGGCGGATCAAGGGCCTGCTGGGCGAACTGCACGACCGCCTGCGCGGGCAGGTCCGCGAGGACGCCGGACGCGACCCGCAACCCACCGCCGGTATCGCCGACTCGCAGACCGTGCGCGCCTCCGCCCACGTCCCGCAGGCGTCATCGGGCTACGACGCCGGCAAGCGGACCCCGGGCCGCAAGCGCCACCTGCTGGTGGACTGCCTGGGCCTGCTGCTGGGAGTGGTGGTCACCGCCGCGAGCGTGCAGGACCGCGACGCCGCCCGCCCGCTGCTGCGACACGCCCGCGCCCGCTTCCACCGCCTGGCCCTGGTCTGGGCCGACGGCGCCTACACCGGCAGGCTCGTGGACTGGGCCGCCGAGAAGCTGCACCTGGAACTGCAGATCATCAAGCGCTCTGACGACACGTCAGGCTTCGTGGTGCTGCCGCGCCGGTGGGTGGTCGAGCGCACCAACGCCTGGCTGATGCGCACCCGCCGCCTGGCGCGGGACTACGAAGGGCTGCCGGAAGTCCACGAGCAGATGGTGGTGTGGTCGATGACCACGCCCATGACGCGGCGGCTGGCCCGTCGGCGAGCCTGAACCGGCCCCGGACCGGCTCGACCAGCCAGCCCCGGTCCACCAGCCGCTTCGCCACATGCCGGACCCGGCCCTCGATGTTGTTCTTCGTCATCTCCATCCCCAGAGCCACCGCGATCTCCGGGCACGACCGGGTCACCACGTCACCGTCCGAGCACGCGGCCGACGCCAGCACCTCCATCACCGCCCGGTAACTCTCCCGCAGCGCCTCCACCCCCAGGCCCGGCTCCCACACTGCCACCGTCCGACCCGGACCCGCCGGCGCCGACGCGACCATCGGCACTGGCTGCGGCTGCGAGAGAGCATCGACGGCCACCGCAGGTGCCGCCTCCACGGCGGCGGCAACCGGCTCCAGCAGCCCGGGAGTTACAGGGCCATCCCGCATACGACGCCCACACGCTGCCTGGCGATCACCCACTCGTGCCACTCCGTCTCCGAGTCGGCCAAGGCGGCCAGCACCCGGTCCGCCTCATCCCGCAGAGCCTCGGTGCGTACGCGCGCCGCCAACTCCCGCTCCTCCAACAAGCCCACAACCGACGGCATCCCAGCACCTCCAGCACGACGACAACCCGACCCCCAAGAGCCTGCCGCACCAGCACCCACCCCATTCCTGACCAGGAAGAATCAGCCGATCAAGCGACGCCTCATCCGGTTCAGCAACGGCTTCTTAGTCAATGGATGTGGCGGGTGAAGCGGCACGGGGGAGTCGTGCAGGGGGCGGTCCGAGAGGAACCGCATGAGGGGCGGACCGGATGGGCCCGGCCCGCTGAAGCGTCTGTCGCGATATCCGCCCGCAACGCGCGCCACGGTGGCGCGCGTTGCGGTGGGGGAGCCCGGCATTTCGCGGTTCTTCCAGCGTATTGACAAACCGTGGAGCCCATTGGATGCGAGCCGTCGCCGAGGCAACCGCTTCCGAACCGGAGGCTCGTCACTCTGCGGTCCGTTGCCCACCACCGTTGTGTGGTACCGAATGTGACCTCGTGTCATCTTCCTGGCGGCGGCAGATCGCCTCCTTGGCGGCCGTCGGCTCCTGGACTAGGCTTGTGATCGACGGGTCGCGTGTTTCGCTGCTGCCAAACGAACCGGGGGCGTGGCTGTGCGTTTTCTGAGCCAGGAATGGCTGGACGAGAGGGTCCGCCGGTCGGCGGCTCTGCAACCCACACCCGATGCGAGCCTGGTGCTCCAGCATGTGGTCACCCAGGGTCCGGACGGGGTCGTCGAGTTCTTCGACGAGCTCCGGGACGGCCTGCTGGTGCACAGTGGGCTCGGCCGGCACCAGGACGCTGATCTCACGGTCATCAACAGCTGGCAGGACGAGCTCAGGTTGATGCGGGGCGAGATCGACCCTTTCAACATGATCGCGGACGGGACGATCCGACTGGAGGGCGACCAGGGGGCGTTGTTCAAGCTGCTGACGGTCATCAAGTCGCAGATGATCGCCGTGGCGATCGTCGCGCGTGGACTGGTCGACCTGGTGGATCTGCCGGTCGAGACCGGCTGACGGCGGAGCGCGGCAGCGGCGGCCCCAGGGGTGCACCCGGGGCCGCCGCCACTCAGCCGGGCAGTTCGACGAAGACCAGGTCCCGCGCCCTTCCGGTCCGCGGACCGGGGGTGAACGCTATCGTCATGCCCCGTTCCATCCGATCGTTCCAGTTGACGCGCCGGGTGCGGTGCCCCGGCGCGTACGCGGTGGTCAGCCGGTAGTCGGGCATCCGGTGCAGGACCTCCTCCACCATGACGGTCGCCTCGGCCCGCCCGAGTGCCGCGCCGATGCAGTAGTGGATGCCGTGGCCCATGGCCAGGTGGCGGTTGGGACTGCGGTCGATGTCGATGGTGTCGGGGTCCTGGAACACTGCCGGGTCGCGGTTCGCCGCGGCGAAGCCCAGCGCGATCCGTTCGCCGCGTTCGATGCTGAGGCCGCCGATGTCCAGGTCCCGGGTCGCTGTCCGGCACAGGAACGGAACCGGGCTGTAGTACCTCAGGAACTCCTCCATGGCCGAGCGCAGCCGCTCCGGGTCGTCGCGGACGGGCGCGCGCCGATCGGGGTGGACGCCGAAGTAGGAGAGCGCGCCGAGGGTCAGCTTGGCCGTGGTGGACATACCGCCGACCACGACGGCGAAGCAGGCCTGCGCGATCTCCTCCCCGCTGACCCGCGGCTCCTGGGCCAGCAGGTCGGAGATCAGGTCGTCGCCCGGTTGGTCCCGCCTGGCCTGCACGGCCGCGTCGACCCGGTGCAGGAGGTGGCGCCAGGCGGGGTTGAGGTCGAAGCGGTCGGCACCGCGGGCGTGCACGGCCTTCGCCACGACCAGTGAGTCCTCAAGCGGCAGCCCCAGCAGTTTCATCGTGGTCAGCGCCGGGACCATCTTGATCAGGTCGTCGTACACGTTCATCTCGCCGGTGTCGATGCTCTGGTCGATGCACCAGGTGGTGAACTCCCGGATCGACGGCGTCATCGCCCGCACCGCGGCGGGGGAGAACCGTGGGGTCAGCATCCTGCGGTACCGCTGGTACTCGGGCGGGTCGACCTCGATGGGCAGTGCCCGGATCGAGGTCGGCGGGGTCATCACGCCGAGCCGCCCGCCGTCGGTGTTCGGCAGGTCGTGCGCGGAGGAGAACGTGGTGTCGTCCTTCAACGCGTCGAGTACCTCCTGGTAGCCGGCCACCAGCCACCGCTCGCCGTGGTAGGCGAAGCGGCACACCCGCTCGTCGCGGCCGTGCACGCGGCGGTACCCGTCGTCCACCTCGAAGCCCCGGTAGCTGTCGCCAGTCGCGGACCCGTCGGGCATGGCTCCTCCTATCCTTCGACCGGCGCGCCGGTCTCCAGGGCTGTGATGGATATCGCCTCGGTCGGGCAGCAGCCTGCGGCGTTCAGCACGTCGTCGTCGGCGTCGACGACCGGGTTCCTCACCCGGGAGCGGCGGTCCTCGCCCAGTGCGAAGTGACCGCCGGCGAATCCGGCGCACAGGCCGGAGCCCTGGCAGCGGGCCGGGTCGATCTCTAGCCGCCATCGTTCCGGCACGGTGTTCTCCTTCGCTGGGTTCACTGGGTTCGCTGGGTTCACGAGGTTCACGGGGTCCGCTGGGTCTGGTGCTTCTCGGCCGTGGCGTGCTGCCACAGCCGCGCGTACCGGCCGCCGCGCTCCAGGAGTTGGCGGTGGGTGCCGCTTTCGACCACCGTGCCGGAGTCCACGACGAGTATCCGGTCGGCCGTCCGCGCGACCTCCAGCCGGTGGGACACCACCAGGGTGGTGCGCCGACCGGCCATGGCGCGCATGGCGGCGTTCACCCGGCCCTGGCTCACCCGGTCCAGGTTGGCGGTGGGCTCGTCCAGCAGCAGGACGGCGGGCTCGACCAGTTCCGCGCGGGCGAGGCAGATGAGTTGGCGCTGACCGGCCGAGAGCGACATTCCGCGGTCGCGCAGCACGTGGTCGTAGCCCCGGCTCAGCCCGGTGATCACCTCGTGGGCGCCGACCGCGCGGGCCGCTGCCTCCACCTCGGCTCCGGTGGCGGCCGGGCGGCCGTACGCGATGTTCGCCCGGACGGTGTCCGCGAACAGATAGGGCTCCTGCGGTACGTAGCCGGTCCGGCTGTGGTAGGCATGCTTGGGCCAGTGCAGGATGTCCCTTTCGTCCACCAGCACCCGTCCGCCGGTCGGCTCGTAGAAGCGGGCGAGCAGCTTCAGCACGGTGGACTTGCCGGCCCCGGTCTCGCCGACCAGAGCGACGGTCTCGCCTGCGTCGACGCGCAGTTCGATCCCGCGCAGCGCCTCGGAACCGTCGCCCTCGCTCCCCGGGTAGTGGAAGCGCACGCCTTCGAACCGGATGGCCCCCTGGGAACGGGTCGCGTCCGCCGGGGGCGGCGGTGCCGCCCCCGCGCCGACGTCCGCCCCGGTGGGACCCGCGGCGGACGCCTCGCCCATCAGCGCGCTGATCTTCGCCATGGAGACACGGGCCTGCTGATAGTCGTCGATGACGGAGGAGAGGTCCTGGAGCGGGGCGAAGAACAGGTCGACGTAGAGCAGGAAGGCGACCAGGCTGCCGACGGTCAGCGCGTGCCTGCCGACCAGCAGGCAGCCGACCACCAGCACGGCTATGGTGGCCAGGTCCCCGAGGAACCCGATGAACGGGAAGTAGAGGGACGACAGCCGCAGCGCGGCCCGCCGCGACTCGGAGTAGCTCCGGGTCAGCTTCCTGAAGTCGCTGTGCCGCCGCTGCTCCTGGACGAACGCCTGGGTCTCCCGGGCTCCGGCCAGGCTCTCCTGCAGGCTGCCGGTGATCGCGGACTGGTAGCGCCGGGTCTCTCGGTAGGGCTTGGCGGACAGCCGACGGAACGCCGCGGTGGCCGCCCCCATGGGCGGCAGCGTGGCGAGGACCGTCAGGGCCAGGACCGGGTTCATCGCCAGCATGGCCAGCGCGATGGCCGCGCTGGAGAAGCCGTTCACCGCCGCGTTGATGATGCCGTCCTGGAAGAGGGAGGAGAGGTTGTCCACGTCCGTGGTGACGCGGGTCATGACCTCGCCCGGGTTCTCGCGCTCGAAGAAGGACATGGGCACCCGCTGGAGGTGCGACCAGATCCGGATCCGCAGGTCGAACATCAGCTGCTCGCTGGTACGCCCGGTGACCAGGGAGACCAGTCCGGAGCCGGTCGAGTCGGCCACGGCGACCAGCAGGTAGAGGGCCGAGACGAGGTAGAGCGTGCGGGCCGAGCCCCCGGTGACCCCGACGTCCACTGCCTGTCGGCTCAGGTAGGGGCCGACGATGTTGCCCAACGCGTCCAGTGCCACCAGGAGACCGCCCAGCAGCAGTCGGCCCCGGTAGGGCCGGACGAACCCGAGGAGCGAGAAGCGGGTGGAGGGGTCGTGCGCGCGGGCGCGGTCGGTCCGGGCGGTGTCGCGGACCGGCGGCAGTGACGCGACCCGGGCCAGCATGTCGGCGTTGCGGCGGACCATGCGCGGCACCACCGGGGCCTGGTCCGGCTGCTCCCGCGCCGCACCTGCCGTCTGCCCGGCCGTCTGTGCGGGCGTCTGTGCGGGCGTCTGTGCGGGCGTCTGCCCAGCTGTCTGTGCGGGCGCGGCGGCGGTGCCGAGCAGCGCGCCGTCCTCGGTGTCCTCCAGCAGTGAGCGGTACAGCGGGCAGCCCCGGTACAACTCCTCGTGCGTGCCCTGGTCGACCAGGCGGCCGCGGTCCAGCACCACGATGCGGTCCGCGAGCGCGAGCGTGCTGCGGCGGTGGGCGATCAGGAGCGTGGTGCGGCCGTGCAGCGGACCGCGCAGCGTGTTGAGGATGCCCTCCTCGACGCGCGGGTCGACAGCGCTGGTCGCGTCGTCCAGGACGAGGATCCGCGGATCGACCAGCAGGGCCCGTGCCAGGGCGACCCGTTGCCGTTGGCCGCCCGAGAGAGCACTGCCGCGCTGGCCGACCGGCGTCCGGTAGCCCAGGGGGAGCCGCACGATGAAGTCGTGCGCCCCGGCCGCCAGCGCCGCCGCCTCGACCTCGGCGTCGGTCGCCGACGGCCGCCCGTAGGCGATGTTGTCACGCACGGTGCCGTAGTGGAGGAAGGTGGTCTCGAAGACCAGGCCCAGTTGGCCGCGCAGCGAGGACAGCGAGACCTGCCGCAGGTCGGTGGAGTCGATGAGGACCCGCCCGCCCTGCGGGTCCTGGAAGCGGGGTACCAGCGCCGCGACCGTGGACTTGCCGCAGCCGGACGGACCCACCAGCGCCACCGTCTCGCCCGCGGCGACCGTGAGGCTGAAGTCGGTGAGGGCGGGCTCGTGGTCCTGATAGCGGTAGGTCACCTGGTCGAACCTCAGCTCGCCTCCGGTGATCCGCAGTTCGGCCGCGCCGGGAGCGTCCTGGACCTGGGAGGCGGTGTCCAGCAGGTCGAAGATCCGCTCGGCCGTGCCGCGCATCTGCGGCAGCGTCGCCAGCGTGCCGCCGACCAGCCAGCACGGCACCGCCAGTTCCAGGGCGTAGGTGGAGAAGGCCAGGAAGGTGCCCACCGAGATCCACTGGTGGGAGACCATCCAGCCGCCGACGGCGAGGGTCGCGACCTGGCCCAGGGCCGGGACGAGGAAGAACCACGGACGGTACCGGGCCTGGATGCGGACGGCGCGCAGCCGCGCGCCGAACAGCCGCTGGCAGTCCTGCATCATCCGCTCGATCTCACGCTGTTCTTGGCCGAACCCCCTGACCACCTCCATGCCGGAGACGACCTGGTTGACCCGTTGGACCACCTCGGCGTTGCGCTGTTGGGCGTCCCAGGTGGAGGGCACCACCTTGGAGCGCATCCGGAAGGCGACCATGAGGATCATCGGCACGGTCAGGCAGCTCACCAGTGCCAGCAGCGGCGACAGGACGAGCATCAGGGCCAGCGAGCTGACGACGGTGACCGCGTAGCCGGTGATCGCGGGCAGCGGGGAGAGCAGCTTGACCAGCCGGTTGATATCGGCGTTGGAGCGGGAGATGAGCTGGCCTGTCGGGATCGTCTCCCGCAGCGAGGCGTCGAACTGCTGGAGTCGGTCGTGGACGCTGTCGCGCAGGCGGGACTGGACCTTCAGCACGATCTCCGAGGACCGCAGCCGGCGGTTGCGCGACAGCGCGAAGCCGGCGGCGCCCAAGGCGGTCAGCAGCAGCGCCCAGGGCAGCAGCGGCTCGCTGTGGCGGAGGATCACCTTGTCCACCACCTGCCGTTCGACCAGCGGCACGGTGGCGCCCACCACCGCGGCGAGCAGGGCCAGGGCGAAGGTCGCGCCGATGACCGGCCACTCCGGCCGCACCAGCAGCAGGAGCCGCCGCCCCCAGCCGTGGGGCCGGGTCCACTGCCGCGGGTCCGCGGCTGAACGGCCGCGAGCCGTCATGATGATCCTCCCCCGGAGAGTCGGAAAAGTAAGACTGCGCTTGATGATTCCATTCGACTCGGATGTGCTGGGCACGCCGTGCCAGGGATTCTGTTCCGAGAGTCAGAAGCTGACACTTGCTAAATTATGTGGGTGACAAGGAGGGGCCGGGGGATTCGAGATGGGCGTGATCGTTGTAACGGACGAGATTCCACCGGCCGCCGTCGTGGCCGAACTCGGTGATCGAAGTCGATTGGGGTGACAGGTCGGTGGTGTTCCCGGGGCGGGGGATGTCCAGCAGCGTGACCATGGCGCCGACGATGAAACCGGCGTGGCAGACGCACAGGACGGTGCGGCCCTGGAACTCCCGCGACAGCTGCTCCATGGTGGTCTCGGCGCGGGTACGGAAGGCCGACCAGCTCTCGCCCCCGGGGGCGAACGGCCGGTCGGGCTCCAGGAGCATGTCGAAGTGGCCGTAGCGCTTCGCGTAGGCGTCGTCGGACAGGCCGTCGGCCTGACCGGGGTCGAGTTCGACCAGATCGCCGTCCACCCTGTCCGGGGTCGTGCCCAGGTGCTCGCCCACGATCTGCGCTGTCTCCCGGGCTCGCGGGAGCGGGCTGCAGATCAGCGCGTCCGGGCGGGGGCCCGAGGCCGCCAGCCTGCGGCCGAGCAGGCCCGCCTCGGTCCGGCCGGTGTCGGTCAGTCCGGTGCACCCGCGGGGGCCGGCGATGATCCGTTCGACGTTGGCCCGCGCCTGGCCGTGCCGGACGAGCAGCACCCGGGTGGGGGAGGCCATCGGTGTTCTCCTGGTGATTGGTGATCGGTGGTCAGTGGTCAGTGGTCGGCGGCCCGCCGGGGCCGGGGGCTCAGGTTCGGGCGGCGGCCCGTTGCGCCGCGAACCAGGCGATGGTCCTGGCCAGCCCGTCCCGCAGGTCGACCTCCGGCTTCCAGCCGAGCGCCTGGCGGGCTCGCTCGATCTCGGGTCGACGCAGCTGCGGGTCGTCCTCCAGCGCGGGCAGGAACTCGACGTCCGAACGCGAGGCCGTCAGTTCGAGGATCAGCTCAGCCGTCCGGGTGACCGTCATCTCCTCCGGGTTGCCCAGGTTGAGCGGTCCCGGGTACGGGCTGTCCAGGAAGCGGCACAGTGCCTCCACGGTGTCCGCGACGTAGCACAGCGACCGGGTCTGCCCCCCCGAACCGTAGATGGTCAGCGGGCTGCCGCTCAGGGCCTGGTTGATGAAGCTCGGGATCATCCGCCCGTCGTCCGACTTCATCCGCGGGCCGTAGGTGTTGAACAGGCGCACGATCCCGGTGTCGACTCCGTGTGCGCGGCGGTAGGCGGCCAGGACCGCCTCGCCGAACCGCTTGGACTCGTCGTACACCGACCGGGGCCCGACCGGGTTCACATTCCCCCAGTACGACTCGGTCTGAGGGTGGACCAGGGGGTCGCCGTAGACCTCGCTGGAGGACGCGTAGACGACGCGGATCCGGCGCAGCCGCGCCAGTTCTAGGACCGCCAGGGTGCCCACGGAGCCGGCCCACAGCGTGGCGACGGGCAGTCTTAGGTAGTCCCGGGGACTGGCCGGGGAGGCGAGGTGGACGATCGCGTCCACCTCCATGTCGGGGTCCAGCCCGTCGCAGATGTCGCGTTCGACGAACTGGAATCCGTCCTCCGCCAGCAGGTGCGCGATATTCGCCGGATTCCCGGTGGCGAAGTTGTCCAGACAGACCACGGAATTCCCGTCCCGAAGGAGGCGTTCGCAGAGATGCGATCCGAGGAATCCACTTCCGCCAGTGACCAACACATTTCGCAGTTGCTTTTCCATGAGACCTCTGCCTACCCCCGTTGTCAGCTGAATTCGTGGCCTCGGCGATGTCGAAACAATTCCGTTTCGGAATGGCGGTAAGGTCGGCGGAAAGCCGCTCGCGGCAGCCGCCGCAGCACCCCCGGGGAGCGTCCGGGACGTACCCCTCCACGCTCCCACCTGTGCCTCGCATACCGAGCAATTCCCTTTGAACTGGGATGCTTGACACTTCATCAGAAAAATAGGTCGCACCCGTGAAAGGTTCGGTATCCGATTCTTCGACTGTCGGCCCGCGTGCCGATCACCCGTCCCAGCCGGTTCCGTCGGAAACCGTAGCATCAGCTTTGGGTGCACGGCAATAGAATCCACGGCGTGGCCGGAAGGGTTGTTGACAGAGCGCGGGGGCGATTTTAGGCTGTCCCCAGATTACGCTCTGGTCCGGTTGGTTGACTGACAGCCTGTGCTGCCCCGGTCGGCCGCCATTACGCAGCGGGGATGCGGTGGACTTCAAGCTACCCGATTATGGGCGATTTTGTATTGATAGATTGTTACATCTCCTCGGATGGGGCGGCGCCGTCCCCGGCGACGCGTTCGGCAGCAGGGCCCGCCCCGACGCCCGGCGGACCGTGCTGTTCGTCGTGGACGGTCTGGGCCATGCCGACCTGGTGGCGCGCGCGGGCGTGGCGCCGAGCCTCAACACCCACCTCCTGGCCCGCCTCGACAGCGTCGCCCCCACGACCACCGCGGCCGCCCTGACCGCCCTGACCACCGGTTCCGCGCCGGGGGTCCACGGCATCGTCGGACAGCGCGTCCCGGTGCCGGACGGCTCCGGCCACTGGGCGGAGTACGACGTCCTGCGGTCCCTGTGGTCCAGACAGGGCGGCGGGGCGCCGCCCGCCTTCGAGTCGGGCGGCGGGGCGCCGCCCGCCTTCGAGCCGCCCACGCCGTTCGGCGGCGCCAGGCCGTACGTCATCTCCAAACGCAAGCACCTCGGGACCGGCTTCACCGCGCTCCACCTGGGAAGCGACCCCGAGGCGGTGTGGAAGACGCCCTCCGCCATGGTGGTTGAGGTCGCACGGGCACTGCGGGAGACCTCCGGCGACATCTACCTCTACTACGACGGGCTCGACACCACCGCCCACCACCACGGCTTCGGCGACCACTACGACGCCGAACTCGGCTACGTGGACACGGTGGTGGCCGCCCTGATCGACCTGCTGCCCGCCTCGGCCCGCCTGGTCGTGACCTCCGACCACGGCTGCGTGCCCGTCGCCGCCTACCTGGCGGTCCCACGTCCGGTCGCGGACCTGTGCGCGGCCATCGGCGGCGAGGACCGCAACGCCTACCTGATCAGCCGACCCGGCCGCGAGGGGGAGCTCGCGTCGGCCGCCAAGGAGCACTTCCAGGACAAAGCGTGGGTGATGACACGTCAGGAGGCCCTGCACGCCGGGATCTACGGACCACGGGTCACTCCGGCCGCCCGCAGCAGGATCGGCGATGTCCGGATCTTCCCCTTTCCCGGGTACGGCATCCGGACGTCGCCCGGCGAGGGCCACCGGCCCGCGTCGCCGGTGTGCAGCCACGGCTCGCTCTCCGCGGCCGAACTGGGTGTCCCGGTGGTGGTGGCGTGACCGCGCCGGTCCCCTTCGGGTTGCGCGCCACCTGGTGGCCGGTCGGGTTCGACCTCGGCTTCGAGGAACGTGACGCCGCGCTCTGGGCCGACCACCACTGGTACGAGTCCGCGCCGCTGCCGGGCGCGGACCGGCCGCGGCCGGAGACGGTGGTCCGCATCGTCACCAGCACCAACCCCGAGCGCGTCGCCCGAGTCCGGGCGGCGGCGCGGACGGGCCCCGCACGGCCGGTCGCGGCGTACGGGCGTGCTGAGTACTTCCTGCAACTGGCTCCCACCGGCCTGGAGCGCGGCCCGACCGGCGACCACCACACTCGGGTGCTGCTCGCCAACTCCCCCGCCGAACGCGGCCACTACGTCCTGGCCCAGGACGCGTCGGGCGGCTGGGAAGTGGTCCTGGACGGGCACGGGACGGCGACCCCTCCGGACAAGCGGCTGGCCGCCGAGATCATGCGGGGTCGGCTGGCGCACCATGGCGGCGTCGAACTGCACGCCGCGGCGGTGGGCCTGCCCGGGGACCGGGCCGTCGCGCTGGTGGGCGGCTCGGGCGCGGGCAAGACCACCGCCGCCCTGGTCCTGGGCAGCCGCGGACGGCTGTTCTCGGGCGACCGGATCACCGTGCTGGAAGCCGACCGGGCCATCCGCCTGGCCGCCTACCCGGACGCCGTTCGCCTCGGCTTCGGAGCGGTCCGCGCCCTGGGCGCGGAGCAGCGGCTGCTCGCCCACCCGCTGCTGCGCCCGCAGGACTTCCGCACACCGGGCGGTGAGATCGAACGCGAGGCATGGCAGCCGGGCTCCCGACGGAAGATCTCACTCACCCGGCGGGAGGTCGACGAGGTCCTGGGCGTCCGGGTCGGCTCGACCGGGCGGCTGACCGACCTGATCGTCCTGCGCCGCGATCCGGCGGCGGTCGATCCGCGGCCGGTCCCGGTACCGGCGTCCGAGGTCCTCGCAGAGGTCGCCGCCCAGCGGATGAACCTGCGCGCGGAGTACGCGCCCTGGCTCGTCGGCGCCGCCACCGGCCAGGACAGCGGTGCGCTGCGCCGGTTCCTGGAGCGGCTGAGGATCTGGCGCCTGGACTGGGTCCCCTCGGTCGACGGCGCCCGCGCCCTGGGCCGCGCCCTGCTCGACTGACCACGTTTCGACCACCACCAGCAAGGAGCCCGAGTTGGCACCCGAGATCACCCTGATCTGCCTCCTGGCCAAACGCAACCCGACCCCCGACGACATCGAGGCGGTCCACGCGCTACTGGACGGCGGCGCCCCCATCGACTGGGCGTACTTCCTCGACCAGAGCCACCGGCACCGGGTCATGGCCCTGATCGCCGCCAACGCCGACCGGTTCGGCCTGTACACCGTCGAGAAGCCGATTCCCGGCCGCGACCTGTACCGGGCGCACCTGCTGTACCAGCGCGAGCGCAACGAGGCGCTGCTGCGAGAGCTCAGGGCGGTGCTGACCGCGTTCCACGAGGTGGGGCTGAAGGTGGTCCCGCGCAAGGGCGCCTACCTCAGCTGGGCGGTGTACCGCGAACCCGAGGTCCGCCCGATGGGGGACCTGGACCTGATGGTCCGCCACGATCAGATCGGCGAGGCGGAGGCGGTTCTGGACTCGCTCGGATACGCCACCGGGACCCTGTCGCCGTCGCTGCGGGTCCTGGACCCCCTGGACCGGCAGACCCTGGCATTCTGGCGCATATACACCAACAACGCCCCGACCCGCTTCCGCCTCACCAGCGTCGAACAGGTCCAGGCGTACTCGGTCGACCTGGTCCACAACCTCTTCCTGCCCCGCAGCGGCTACTCGATGCCCGTCGACCCGCTGATCGACCGGGCGCAGCTGGTGGACTTCCGCGGCGCGCCGTTCTGGGCACTGCCGCCCGAACTGCACCTGGTCGACATCGCGGCCCACCTGTTCAAGGAGTCGACGACCATCAGCTACATCAACGCCGGCCGCCACCAGAGCCTCTCGCAGTTCCGGGACCTCGCCGAACTGATCGAGCAGCACCCGACGCTGGACTGGACGGCAGTGGTCGACGCCGCCTCCGGGGCCGGGATCGAGGCGCCGATCTACTTCGCGCTGGCCCATCTCAACGTCATCTACGTCGGCACCGTCCCGCAGGAGCCGCTGGGACGGCTGCACGCCGCCGTGGAACGCAGCTCCCCGAACGTGCTTGACGAGTACGGCGCCGTGGACCTGGGGCAACCGGCGCGCTGGCGGGTCGGCTTCCTTGAGCGCATGTTCGAGCGCAGTCGGGTGCGCGTGGACGAGGAATCGCGGAGCCTGGTGTGAAACCCCCCCTGCCCCCCGCGCAGCCGCCCCGCGCCGCACCGCGCAGCTCCCCGCTCCTGGTCCAGTGGGAACTGGCCGAGACCGGGGCGGGCGTGGCGCACGACCTCGCGGCCCCGGGTCGCGCCCGCGAACTGACCGTCCTGCGGTACCTGTCGCAACGGCTGCCGGTCCCCAGGCCACTCGGCCGGCTGACGCTGTCGGGGCAGCAGTACGCGGTGTACTCCCGGATCGGGGACCGCGACCTGCAGGAGGTGCTGCCCACCGGCGGATCCACCCCGCCGCTGCCGCCCGGCACCGAACCGCGAGGCGCCGTCGAGCCCGCGGCGCTGGACGCACTGCCGGAGCAACTCGGCCGACTGCTGGCCGAACTGCACCGGGTACCGGCCCCCGCCGACGGCCCCGAATGGCACGGCGACCCCGGATTCCGCCTGCTGACGGACGCTCGCGCGGGCGAGGCGGCGAGCCATACCGAGCGTGAACTCGACCGGGCCCTGCGCCGGGCCGCCGAGCACGGCCTGGCCACCGCCCGCCAGCAGGCGGCGGCGAGGCGGGCCCTGGAGTCCGCCGAGGGCAGCGGGCCGCACGCGCTCGGGTTCGTCCACTTCGACCCGCACCCGCGCAACGTGCGGATCGCCACGCGCGACGGTCGCCCCTCGCTCGCCGGACTGATCGACTTCAAGAACGCCCAGTACTGGTACCCGGAATTCGACCTGGTCGTCGCCGACTGGCACCTCGCCGCGGCGCCCGCCGCCGCGGCCCGCTTCCGGTCGGCGTACGAGACCGCCCGAGGAGCGCGGACCGATCCCCGCCTGCTGCGGCTGTGCGAGACGGTCCGGCTGGCCTTCGTCCTGGCCAACGCCCCGAACCGGGATCCGGCCTGGATCGCCTGGTGCGCCGAGCGCTGGCAGACCCTGGCCGATGGCGCCGACCGCTCCCAGGACCGCGCCGACGGGGGGCACGGACAGTGAGCCGT
Organism: Streptacidiphilus sp. P02-A3a; assembly: GCF_014084105.1. Taxonomy (GTDB): domain Bacteria; phylum Actinomycetota; class Actinomycetes; order Streptomycetales; family Streptomycetaceae; genus Streptacidiphilus. Next base: position 3,873,298 of record NZ_CP048289.1, read on the forward strand.
CCGCAGACGCTCCACGACGGCCCGCCCGCCGCCACCGGGACCGCCGCGTTGTGCGCGGACGCGCGGCAGCAGGTGGCACACTCGTTCCGCGAACACCTCGGACGGCGGCTGCGCACGCTCGCGCTGTTCGGCAGCGTGGCCGCGGACGGCCCGCTGTGGGCCGGTTCGGACCTCGACGTCGTCCTGGTGGTGCACCCGTCCGCCGCAGGCACCGCGGAGGTGTGCGCCCAGGTCGCCCTGGCCGCCCACGAGATCGAGCAGCGCGTGGGACTGCCGGTCTCGGCGGCCTTCGGGACGCTCGACGAGGTGACGTTGCTGTGGAGCGCGACAGTGCGCCGGGCCCTGCGGGACAACGCCACCACGCTGGCCGGCGAACCGCTCGCCGACCTGCTGACCCCGCCCGGCGACGCCTGGGACTGGACCGAGGTGCACCGGGGCGCGGTACGGCTGCTCTGCTTCACCCGGCGCCACATCATCGACCGCTACACGGCCCTGATAGGGCAGGGGCTGCGGGGCGACGCGGCGGCCGACGGCGCCCAGGCCGTCCTCAAGAGCACGGTGAACGCGGCCCGGTTCGCCCTGTGGTCCCTGACACCCGAACACGGTCGGCTGCTCAGCCGTCCGGACACGGTGCTGACTGCCTTCGAAGCCGCGCTGCCCGGCGTCGTCGGGGACATCCCCCGGCAGGCGCTGGGCCGCCTGGAGCACGGCGGCGTACCGGAGCCCGAACTCGTGCGCGCCTGCGTCGATCTGGCCGACAGGCTGCTGCACACCAGTCGCCACCGCCATCCGGACCTGTTCCGGCGCGGTGACGTCTTCATCGATCCACTCTGATCTGTCGATCCACTCCGACTGACGACGAAGGCGGTTGGCACATGACGGTCGGCCTGATCGCGACCACCTCAATGGCGTTGGCGTCCATCGGACCGGTCAAGGACCGGCGCATCGTGGACACCCCCTTCGGGGTGGTGGAACAGGTGCTGCTGGATGCCGACGACGGCACCGCGGTCGCGATCCGACGCAGCACCGGGGCCAGCATGCGGCCCCCGCACGAAGTGAACTACCGCGCCAACCTGTTCTCCTTCGCCGCGACCGGTGTGCGCAGCGTCATCGGGACGAACATCGTCGGCTCGCTGCGGCCCGAACTGCCCCCCGGCAGCATCGTCCTGCCGGACCAGTTCCTCGACCTGACCCGGCACCGGGCGGGCACCGTCTTCGACAGCTACGGCCACCGGCACGTGGACATGTCGGAGCCGTACTGCGGGACGCTGCGCGAGATCCTGACCCGCACCGCCGACCGGATCGGCGTACCGGCGGTCGGCCGGGGCACCTATGTCGCGGTCGAGGGCCCGCGCTTCGAGACCCGCGCCGAGGTCAGCGCGTTCGCGCTGCTGGGCGGCGAGATCGTCGGGATGACCGGCGCCACCGAGGCGGTGATGGCCCGCGAACTGGGCCTGTGCTACGCCTCGCTGGCACTGGTGTCCAACTACGCGGCCGGGGTGGCGGCCGCGCAGCCGCAACCGGGCGGGGAACTGGACGCGGGCTCGATGCTGGAGCGGGCCGAGCGCACCGGTGAGCCCTTCCGCGAGCTGGTACGCGAGGCGGTGCGGGCGACCGGCGCGCAGCGCCCGGACTGCCGGTGCGGGCACAGCGCCACCGCCACGCAACCGAGCTGGCGCGAGCCCATGCTCGACCTCACCCAGGCGCCGGGCGACCGCCGGGCCCAGCGGGCCGACTGACATGACGCCCAGCGAGCTCCTCTACATCGACGGCCGATGGCGCCCCTCGCACGCCCCGGGCCTGATCGGGGTCGAGGACCCGGTGCTGCAGAAGACCGTCGCCCGCGTGCCGGACGGGGTGCCCCAGGACGTGGACGAGGCGGTCGCCGCCGCCCAACGCGCCCTGGACCCCTGGGCGCGGACCGACCCGGGTCTGCGCCGGGACTTCGTGGCCGGGCTGCGCCGCGCGCTGTCGGCCAGACGGGAGGAGTTCGCCGCCGCGATCCGTACCGAGACCGGCTCCCCGCCCGCCTTCGCCCGCCGGATGCAGGTCGGCCTGCCGCTGCGCCAACTGGGCGTCCTGCTGGACGTCCTGGCCACGCCGCCGGAGCCGGAACGGATCGGGCACGCGTGGGTGGTACGCGAACCGGCCGGTGTGGTGGCGGCGATCACCCCGTGGAACTACCCGCTGGCCCAGGCCCTGCTCAAGGTCGCACCGGCACTGGCCGCGGGCTGCACCGTCGTGCTCAAGCCCAGTGAGCTTGCCCCGCTGTCCGCCGTGCTGCTGGCCGAGGTGCTGCACGGGATCGGCCTGCCGCCGGGGGTCTTCAACCTGGTCTCGGGACGCGGGGCGGTGGTGGGCGAGGCGTTGGCGGCCCACCCCGGGGTCGACCTGGTGTCCTTCACCGGGTCGACCCGCGCCGGTCGGCGGGTGGCGACTCTGGCCGGGACCGCGTTGAACAGGGTGGTGCTGGAGCTCGGCGGCAAGTCGGCGTGCCTGGTGCTGCCCGGCGCGGACCTGGCCGGCGCGGTCCGGCACGCGGTCTCCAGCTGCTTCCTGAACTCCGGCCAGACCTGCACCGCGCTGTCGAGGTTGCTGGTGCACGAGTCCCGGTACGAGCGCGCGGTGGAGCTGGCGGCCACCGAGGCGGCGCGCTACACGCTGGGCACCACCGAGGGACCGGCGCCCCAGCTGGGACCACTGGTCTCCGCGGCCCAGCGCGAGCGCGTCCTGGGGTACCTCAGGCGCGGCATCGCCGACGGCGCCCGACTGGTCGCCGGCGGCCCCGACGCCCCGGTCCCCGAGCGTGGCTACTACGTCGCGCCCACCGTCCTGGCGGACGTGCACCCGCGAGCCGAGCTCGCCCAGGAGGAGGTCTTCGGGCCGGTGCTGTCCGTCATCGCGTTCCACGACGAGGAAGAGGGGGTGCGCCTTGCCAACGACTCTCGCTACGGGCTCTCGGGCGCGGTGTGGGCCGACGGGGTCGAGGAGGCGCTGCGCGTGGCACGGCGGCTGCGCACCGGCCGAGTCAGCCTCAACGGCGCCCCGGTCGCCCCGGCCGCCCCGTTCGGTGGGCTCAAGCAGTCCGGGTTCGGGCGCGAGGCCGGCCGCTACGGCCTGGAGGAGTTCCAGGTCCTGCGGACGTTCCCGTTCCCGCGGCCCGACCCGGCCGGTCTCAGCGGTCCCGGGTGAGCATGCCCTCGGCCAGCCGGCGCAGGGCGTCCTTGGCCGGGCCGTCGGGCAGCGGGTCCAGCGCCCGCACGGCCCGCTCCACGTACAGCTCCAGGTCCCGGCGCGCGTCGTCCATCGCCGGATGCGCCCGCAGCAGTACGAGCGCCTCCTGCAGGGCGGCGGGGTCGGCGGCCAGGTCCGAGTCGAGCAGTTCGATCAGCCGGGCGTCGCGGTGCCCGGCGCGGGCACGGGCGTGCAGCACCGGCAGCGAGGCCACCCCCTCACGCAGATCGGTGCCCGGCGCCTTGCCCGAGGATTCGGCTCCCGCGCCGACGTCGATGAGGTCGTCGGCGAGCTGGAAGGCGATGCCGGTCTGCTCCCCGTAGGCGGTCAGTGCCGCCACCGCCCCCTCCTCCGCCCCGGCCACCAACGCCCCGAGCCGACAGCAGGCCGCGATGAGACTGCCGGTCTTGTCCGCCACCACGTCCAGGTAGTGCTTCAGCGGGTCCTGCCCGGGGAACGCGCCCACGGTCTCGCGGAACTGGCCGACGACCAGGCGCCGCACCGCGGTGGTGTACACCTCCCCGATCAAGGTCCCCATGCTGGTGCCGATCCTGGCAGCCTGGAGGAACAGGTAGTCGCCGGTGAGCACCGCCACCGCGTTTCCCCACCGGGCATTGGCGCTGACCACGTTGCGGCGGGCCCTGGCTTTGTCCATCACATCGTCGTGGTAAAGCGACGCGAGGTGCGTCAGCTCGCACAGCACCGCGCTGGGGACGACCCGTTCGGCATTCGGGTCGCCGAACTGCGCCGCAAGCAGCACCAAAGTGGGGCGGAACCGCTTGCCCCCGGCAAAGGCGAGATGCCGCGAGGTCTCCGTCAGGAGAAAGTCGTCGGACTCGACGGTTTCCAGGAGCAGCTCCTCCGCCTCGGCCAGGCCCGATTGGAGACGGTGGGCCAGTGAATCGGATCCGAGGTCGGCGAGCAATGTGTTCTCGGTGATCATGCGGGCCCGCTCAGTCGAGCTCTGAGAAAGGCAGCGAGGCGTCCGCGCCGACTTTCTCACCCGGTTCGAACTTCACGTGCAGGCCGCGTTCCAGGCGCTTTCCCCAGCCCGTCCTCCTGGCCTTTACCGGGATCTCGGCATTGAGGTCGTCCAGAGCTTGGTAGTCGCCCGACAGCCGGTAGTCGGGAATGCGCTCCAGCACGCGTTCGATCATCACCGCGCCCTCCGTCCGGCCCAGTCCGGAGCCGATGCAGAAGTGGACGCCCTGGCCGAAGGCCAGGTGCCGGTTGGGGCTGCGGTCGATGCGGACCTCGTTGGGGCACTCGAAGGCCCGGTCGTCGCGGTTGGCCGCGGCGAAGCCGAGGCCGACCCGGTCGCCCTCGGCGATCCGCTGGCCCGCGACGCACATGTCGCGGGTCGCCGTGCGGGCCAGGAACGCCACCGGGCTGTAGTAGCGCAGGAACTCCTCGACCGCGCCCGCGACGAGCGAAGGGTCCTCGATCAGCCGGCGCCGGTCGTCGTGGTGCACCCCGAGGTACGACAGCGAGCCCAGGCCGAGCTTGGCGGTGGTCGACATGCCGCCGATGACGACGGTGAAGCAGATCTCGAAGATCTCGGCGTCGGTCAGCGGTCGCCCGTCGACCCGTGCCTCGACCAGGTGCGAGACCAGGTCGTCGGTCGGCGCCCGGCGGCGCTCCTTGAGCGCCTGGTAGATGTCCTCGAACAGCAGCGACCAGGCAGGATTGAGGTCGAACCGGTCGACCCCGCGCCGGTGGACCGCGTCCGCGACGATCCGCGCGTGCCGCACCGGCAGGCCGATGAAGTCCAGGGTCACCATCGCCGGGACGAGCTTGATGTAGTCGTTGAACAGGTCCATCGCGCCCGTCTCGATGTGCCGGTCCAGGCACCAGTCCGCGAACTGCGCGACCCGCGGCCGGAGCCGCCGCACCGCCACGGGGGAGAACCGCGAGGAGAGCATGGCCCGGAACGCCTTGTAGACCGGCGGGTCCAGCTCGATGGGCACGGCCCGGATGGGCGTCGGAGGCATCATCACCCCGGTGTAGGGGGTGCTGCCGTTCGGCAGGTCGTGGACGGAGGACAGGGCCTCGTCGGCCATCAGGGCCTCCCCCACCTCCTCGAAGCCGGCGATGAGCCACATGCCGCCCGCGTAGTCCAGATGGGTCACCCGCTCGCCCCGGCGGTGCACGTAGCTGTACCCGTCGTCGACTTCGAAGTAGAGGTACTTCTGGTCGGTGCCCAGTTCAGTGGCCATGAAGGAGATCTCCCAAATTCCGACTCGGCGGGCATGCGGTGAGGATCGGACGGATTTCATGAGAAAGACGCCGGATGTCCGGCCGCGGCAGTTAGGGGGCTCTTCCGGGGATTCCAGCGGGGATTGTCCGGAATTGGGATGCCGGTACCTGGGCCAGAGGTGCACGAATGAGACTTACGGCCTGCCGGCGAACGCCAGGGGCAGTCACCACCGGTGGCCCGATCGTAGCTGCGGCCCGACAGTTGGGCAAGGGTCGACCTACGGCGCACAAAGGTATACGGACAGTTCCGTCGGATATCGAGGTATCACCGCCGTAAGATTTCGGCGGCATTGCTCCGCGTAACGGATCCACGGGACGCTACCCCCGTCCGTGGAATCGATGATATGGTCCGGGCGGAGCGGCGGTCCACGCGGAGTACGGACTTGACCGCACAGCCGAAACGGAATCGTTAATTCCTGGAATTGTGCCTGCTGTCGCCCGTTTGTCGCACAGAAGGAAGGAAGTCGGTTGATGGCTGATGATTTCCGTATGACGATCGATGGCGAACTGTGTTCCGCCGTCGCGGCCTTCGACGTGGAGGACCCGGCGACCGGGGCCGTGCTGGGCAGGGCGCCGGACTGCACACCGGAACTCCTCGACCGGGCGATGTCCGCTGCGCAGCGGGCCCTGCAGACGTGGTCCGGTGACCCGCGTCTGCGCCGGCAGGCCCTGGATGAATGCGGCGTGCGGCTGCGGGCCGCCGCCGACGAACTGGCCTGGCTGCTCACCTCCGAGCAGGGCAAGCCGCTGACCGAGGCGCGGCGCGAGGTCCTGGGCACCGCCCGCCGGTTCCGCTTGTTCGCCCGGGGCGAGTCGCCGCAGGCGGCGACCGAACGGGTCGCCGGTTCCCTCACCGAGGCGTGGCTGCGGCCCAAGGGCGTGGTCGCGGCGATCACCGCCGCCAACTACCCGCTCTGGATCGCCCTGTGGAAGGTCGGTCCGGCCCTGACCGCCGGCAACACCGTCGTCCTGAAGCCGTCCCCGTTCACCCCGCTGGCCACGCTGAGGTTCGGGCAGATCCTGAACGAGGTGCTGCCCCCGGGCGTGCTCAACGTCGTCACCGGCGGGGCCGAACTGGGCCGGCGGATGGTGGCGCATCCGGTGCCCCGGCACATCGCGTTCACCGGCTCGGTGGAGACCGGCAGCGAGGTGGCTGGGATCGCCACGGCGGGCCTCAAGACCACGGCGCTGGAACTCGGCGGCAACGACGCCGCGATCATCCTGGACGACGCGGTGCCGGAGGAGATCACCGAGGACCTGTTCTGGGCGGCCTTCAAGAACAACGGGCAGATCTGCACGGCCGTCAAGCGCGTGTACGCGCCGGCTCGCCTCTACGACCGGGTCGTCGAGGCGCTGGCCGCGCGGGCGAAGGCGGCGGTCGTCGGCGACGGCCGTCGGCCGGGCGTCGAACTGGGTCCGCTGAGCAACCGCGGCCAGCACGACCGGGTGGCCGCGCTGGTGCGCGACGCGCTGGAGCGTGGCGCGCGGGCCGCCGCGGGCGGCCTGCCGGACCCGGACCGCGGACTGTTCTACGAGCCGACGGTCCTGAGCGGGGTACCGGCGCACGCCCCCATCGTCAGCCAGGAACAGTTCGGCCCCGCCCTGCCGGTCCTACGGTACGACGACCTGGACGAGGCCGTCGCCGCGGCGAACGCCTCTTCGTTCCAACTGGGCGCCTCCGTCTGGTCGTCCGACCCGCAGCGGGCGGCTGGGACCGCGCGCCGACTGGCGGCCGACGCGGTGTGGGTCAACGGCCACCGCACGCACTCGGCCAAGGAGCCCGTCGGCCGGACCGCGACCGGCACGGCCGCCCCCGCCCGCCCCGGCTTCGACCTGATCCACTACCTCGATGTGCAACCCGTCCTGGACTACTCCAGTCTGGGCGTGATCCACCACGCGGAACCCGCCTGAGAGCGGGCGGCAGGGAGGGAGTGAGCGCGTGAGTGTGGCACTGGTGACGGGCGCGGCCGGTCTGGTCGGGTCCGAGACGACACTGGCACTGCTGGCGGCGGGCTGGGAGGTCATCGGCATCGACAACGACACCCGGGCCGAGCTGTTCGGCCCGGACGCCTCCACGGCCCCGGTCCGGCGCATGCTGGCGGGCCTGGCGCACTACCGGCACCTGGACGCGGACATCTGCGACCGAGCCGCGGTGGACGGCGTCTTCCGCGCGCATGCCAAAGCGATCGAACTGGTGGTGCACGCCGCGGCCCAGCCCTCGCACGACTGGTCCGCCCAAGATCCGCGCCGCGACTTCGAGATCAACGCCCTCGGCACACTGAACCTGCTGGAAGCGGTCCGCGAACACAGCCCCGACGCCGTCTTCGTGATGCTCTCGACCAACAAGGTCTACGGCGACCGCCCCAACAGCCTGCCGCTGCAGGAACTGCCCACACGCTGGGAACTGGCCGCCGACCACCGGTTCCACACCGGCATCACCGAGGAGATGTCCATCGACCGGACCACCCACAGCCCGTTCGGCGCGAGCAAGGTCGCCGCCGACGTGCTGACCCAGGAGTACGGCCGCTACTTCGGGCTGCGCACCGTGGTGTTCCGTTGTGGCTGCATCACCGGTGCCAGGCACGCTGGGGCCCGGCTGCACGGCTTCCTGTCCTACCTGATGCGCTGCGCGGCCACCGGCGACCCCTACACGGTGTACGGCTACCAGGGCAAGCAGGTCCGCGACAACATCGACGCCCGCGACCTCGCGCGCGCGATCCAGGCGGTGGCCGCCGCACCGGTGCCGGGAGCCGTCTACAACATGGGCGGCGGACGGGACAGCAATTGCTCCCTGCTCGAAGCCCGCCTGGAGTGCGAGGAGATCAGCGGCCGACCGATGAACTGGACCTACGACGCTCGGGCACGGACCGGCGACCACATCTGGTGGATCTCCGGCGACCAGCGGTTCAAGGCGGACTACCCCCACTGGGCGCTCCGGCACGGCTGGCGGTCGGTGCTCCGCGAGATCCACGACGCCAACCTCACCCAGTGGCGGGCCGCGGCCCCGACGGCGGGGACCGGATGACCGCCACGGCCCGGCACCCCGGGCTGTCGGTCGTGCTGACCTCCCGCGACGATCCGTGGCTGTTCCGCGCGCTGCGGGCGGTCCAGCAGACCCGGCCGGGCGGGGAACCGCTGGAGACGGTCGTCGTCCTGCACCGTAGCCGCCCCGACTACACCCGGCGGGTGCTCGCCGCCGCCGACGCCTTCGGACGGCCGATCACCGTCTGCGCCCTGGACGACGACCCGACCATCTCCGGCGCCCGCAACTGCGGCGCCGGGCAGGCCGCGCACCGCACTCTGCTGTTCCTGGACAGCGACTGCGAACTGGCCCCCGACGCACTGCGGGGCCTGGCGCGCTGGTCGGGCGCCGTCGCCAACGGCCGGGTGGTGTTCCGGCCGGGCGGCTCCGCCTTCAGCCGGAACAACTGCCTGCTCCGGGAGATCGGCTACCAGGGCCTGCGGGGCCGGATGCCCTACATGCCGAACCTGCTGATCGACCGCGACGTCTTCGACCGGGTCGGCGGATTCCGCCCGGACCTGTCCTGCGGCGAGGACTTCGAACTGGGCGACCGGCTGGTCCGCGCCGGCGCCGCCCCCGAATACCTGCCCGGCCTGACCGTGACCCACCTCGACGACCAGCACTGGACCAAGACGCTCCGCAACTGGTTCCGCAACGGCCGCGGCGGCGGCACCCGGCGCCTGCTGGCACCGCCCGCGGAACGCCGCTCGCGGCGGCCGCTGTTCCTGGTGGTCCCGCAGGAATGGTCGCGCCACGGACCGCAGTACGCCGCGGTGTCCTTGCTGGGTTCCCTGGTGCTCGCACTGGGCTACCTGGCCGGCCGGGCGCGGCCGGCCCTGCGCCCGGTGCCGCCACTGGCGGCGTACCCGCCGGCGCCCGCGTGGGTCAGGCGCCTCAGCCGAGAGGGGACCCAATGAGGATCATGCTGGTCGACCTGTGGGCGGGCGGCCACAACGCCCGGTACTTCGACCGCTTCGCCATGGCCCTGTCCGACCACGAGGTGATCGCCGTGGCCCCGCAGAGCGTCACGGACCAGCGCACCGTCCCCGTGGCGGCCTCGGTGTCGGTGCCGCTGGCGCGTTCCGCACCGGCGTACGGACGGCCCGAGGAGAGCTGGGACGCCTCGATCCGCAGCGAGATCGCGCTCATCGGACAGGTGGCCGCCGAACACCGACCGGACCTGATCGTCCACCTGTTCGCCGACCACCTGGTGCCCTACGGCGCCGAACTCGCGGCCATCGCCGACACCGCGCTCCTGGTGCTGTTCCCCTCGGGCCACTACCCGGACGCCTTCGGTTCGGAACTGACCGCGCCGGAGGCGGAGCGGGGCCGACGACTGACCGCAGACATCGCCGCGTTCAGGGCTGCCCCGGGCGCGGTGTGCGTGTTCACCCTGGACCCGGTGGCGGCCGACGCATTGCATGACACCTCCGGAGCGCCCGCACTGTGGCTGCCCGAACCGTGGATCGCCGCCGCCGCGCCGACCGGCCTGCCACCCGGAGACAACCTGCTGTTCTACGGCGCGCTGGCGCACCGCAAGGGCTTCGACCGGCTCGCCGACGCCCTGCTGCACAAGCGCGGCCACCCCCCGCTGGTCGTCGCCGGCTGGGTCGAGCAGCACGGATACCAGGCCGAACTGGCCGAGCGGATCGAACAACTCGGCGCCGCGGGCGTACCGGTGGACCTGCGGCTGGGCCGCCTGGACGAGCAGGGCTGCCTGGACCTGCTGGCCCGCAGCGCCGTGACCGTGCTGCCCTACCCGCGCCACTTCGGGATGTCCCGGGTACTGCTGGAGTCTGCGCACACCGGTACCCCGGTGGTCGTCAACTCCTTCGGTCTGCTTGGGCACCTCGTCCGGACCCGGGGGCTGGGCGTGGCAACCGAGGTGACCGACCCCTCCCGGCTCGCCGACGCCCTGACCGAGGCAGCGGCGCTGGCCGGCGACCAGGACTTCGCCCAACGCTGCGCGCGGTTCTCCGCCGACCACGCGCAGGACCGGTTCGTGGCCCGCCTGCGCAGCGGACTGGGACTGTGACCCCGCAGCCGGCGGACCCCACCGGTGACCCGCGTACGACCGTGCTGGACCATGACCCGAAAGGCAGCGCACAGCCATGACCATCGACGACGCCGGCACCGGGCCCCACCCCTGGGACGACCGCTTCGAGCAGGTGCTGCGCCCGCACCTGCCCGCGGCCGGGCCCGGCCAGGCGCTGCACGACGCCGACGAGCTCAGGGATCTGGGGCTGGACTCCATGGAGACCATCCAACTGCTGCTGGACCTGGAGTCCCGCTTCGAGGTGACCTTCCCGGACGAACTGCTCACGGCCGAGACCTTCGCCACCGTGGGCGGGTTATGGACCGCCGTCTCGGACCTCCTCGACGAGGTACCGGCCGAGGGCAGGCCGTGACCGGCGCGGCGCCCGACGGCCGCCCGCACCGGGCGCTGCACGACCTGCTCGACACCATCGCCCACGCCGCCCCCGACCGCCCCGCCGTCCGGGACCGGAACCACCACTGGAGCTACCGCGAACTGACCCTTCACAGCTACCGACTGGCACACTGGCTGCTGGCCCGGGGCGTGGCCCGGGGCGACCGCGTGCTGGTCCGGCACCCGAACGACGCCCGCCTGGTGGCCCTGGTCTACGCGGTCAGCAGAGTCGGCGCCGTGCTGGTGCCCGTCAACCACCAGACCCCCCGCCATCCGTACGGTCTGGTCCTGCGCGACGCCGCCCCGGTCCTGGCCGTCACGGCCACGGCCGAGCAGTCACCGGACCGCGGCGGGCCCGGCGCGACCACGAGCGTCACCCTGGCCCAGGCCTGGGCCGAGGCCGCCCTGCTTCCGGACACCCAACCGCCCCCGGGCCCGGCCGGACCCCAGGACCTGGCGGTGCTCTTCTACACCTCGGGGACCACGGCCGCACCCAAGGGCGTGATGTGCCCGCACCAGCAGATCCTCTTCGCCGCCGCGGCGATAGCCGATCGGCTCGGCTACCGGGCCGAGGACCGGGTGTACTGCTGGTCGCCGTTCTCCTTCGACTACGGCCTCTACCAGGTATTCCTGGCGGCGCTCGGCGGCAGCCAACTGCTGTTGGCCCCACCGGGCGAGGACCCCGGCGTACTGCGACGCGTCCGCGAGTGGGGCGCCACCGTGCTGCCGCTGGTGCCCTCCATGGCGGTCGCACTGATCGCGCTGGCGGCCCGCGACCGGCGCGCGACCAGGCTGCGCCTGTTCACCAGCACCGGCGCCGCGCTCGCCCCGGCCACGCTGAGGGCCCTGCGCGAGAACTTCCCCGGCGCCCGGATCCAGCTCATGTTCGGGATCACCGAGTGCAAGCGGGTCTCGGTCCTGGAACCCGACGGCGACCTGCGCCACCCGGGCTCGGCGGGCCGACCGCTGGACGGTACCAGGGTCGAGGTCCTCGGACCCGCCGCACAGGTCCTGCCGCCGGGCGAGGTCGGCGAGTTCGTCGTCAGCGGCCCGCATCTCGCACGCGGCTACTGGCGGGCCCCGGACCTGACCGCCGACAGGTTCCGCCCCGACCCGGCGACCGGCGAGGTGCGCCTGTTCACCGGCGACTTCGGCCACCTTGACGCGGACGGCCACCTGCACGTCCAGGGCCGCCGCGACGAGGTCTTCAAATCACGCGGAGTACGGACCAGCGCCGCCGAGATCGAGGCGGCCGCCCTGGACGTGCCCGGGGTGCGGGCCGCGGCTGTCATCCCCCCGGACGGACACCGGGGCAGCACCCTGGTCGTGGTCGCGGCGACCCCGGCCGCCCGGCTGCTGCGCGAACTGCGCGAGCGGCTCGAACCGGCCAAGGTCCCGGCGGCCTGCCATCTGGTCCCGGAACTGCCGCTGACCGCCAACGGCAAGGTGGACCGCCCGCGCCTGGCCGCCCTGATCGCCACCGCCGACGCCCCGGCGTCAGCGCCGACAGAACGGACACGCAGTGCCGCCGATCCACGCTGACCTGGTCCGCACCTACGGCACCCCCCAGTACGTCTACCGGCTCGACCGCTTCCGGGCAGCGGCCGGGACCCTGCGCGGCGCGCTGCCGCCCGACACGCGGCTGTACTACTCGCTCAAGGCCAATCCCCACCCCGGGCTGGCCGCCGCATTGCCCGACCTGGGACTGCACGCCGAGATCAGCTCACAGGGCGAACTCGACACGCTGCGGCAGGCCGGAACCGACCCCGCGGACAGCCTGTACACCGGCCCCGCGAAGACCAGCGACGAACTGCTGACCGCGATCCGCGCAGGAGTACGGCTGTTCTCCGTCGAGTCACCGCGCGACCTCGCCCGGCTGACCGCCGCCGCCCGGCTCCACGGCACCACCGTCGACTACCTGGTACGGCTCAACGCCCAGGGCAACGCGGCCGGTAGCGGCCTGCGCATGACCGGCCGCGGCGCCTCCCAGTTCGGCATTGACGCCGAGACCGTGAAGGCAGGGGACCCGCTGTTCACCCGGACCGACGCGGCCAGACCCGTCGGAGTACACCTGTTCCCCGCCACCAACGTGCCCGACCAGGCCGCACTGATCCGGGAGTTCGACCTCAGCATCCGCACCGCCGCCGCGGTGCTGCGCACCACGGGCCTGACACCGCGCCTGGTCGACATCGGCGGCGGCTTCCCCGCCCCGTTCGCCCGCCCCGGGCCACCGCCCACCTGGCCCGCACTGCGCCAGGCGCTGGAACGCAGCCTCGACGCGCACCTGCCGGGCTGGCGCGCGGGCGCACCGCAGATAGCGTTCGAATCGGGACGCCGCCTGGCAGCCGACTGCGGGACGCTGCTGACGACGGTCCTCGACGTCAAGGACAGCCGGGGAACCCGCTACCTGGTCCTGGACGCGGGGATCAACGTCCTGGGCGGGATGAGCGGACTGGGCCGCGTCCTGTCCACCGGGATCCAACCGCGGCCCACCGGCCACGGCACCGGGACCGCACCGGCCACCCTGGTGGGCCCGCTGTGCAGCCCGCTGGACGTACTCGGACGCAAGGTGGACATCGAAGCGGTCGAACCCGGCACGGTCCTGGAGATCCCCAACGTCGGCGCCTACGGCCTCAGCGCCAGCCTGGTCGGATTCCTGAGCCGGCCGATGCCCGCCGAAGTCCTCCTCGACACGGACACCGTGATCGAGGCACGTCGACTCGAACTCACCGCCGCCCGGCTCGCCCGACCCGCGGCAGCGGAGGACAGCCGTGACTGAGGACCACCGCGCCGCCGCCGCCGCTGCCGCCGCCGAACTGCGCCTGCACGCCGCCGAAGCCGACGAGAAAGCCCAGTTCCCGCTCGAAAGCTTGAGGGCGATCCGCGCCACCGGTCTCCTGGGCCTGCTGGTGCCGCCGCAGTACGGCGGCAGCGGAGCAGACCTGGACGCCTTCGTGGACGTGGCGGGCACCCTCGGCGGCGCCTGCCTGTCCACCGCACTGGCCTGGGTGATGCACTGTCAGCAAGTCGACGCCATCGCCCGCTTCGGCAGTCAGGCGCTCAAACGCGACGTACTGCCGCGTGTCGCCCGCGGCGAGCTGTACATCGCCTCCGTCACCACCGAACACGGCAAAGGCGGCCACCTCCTGACCGCCCAGGCCCCACTCACCCCGGCCGCGGACCGCCTGCGGATCGAGCGCGACGCCCCCGTGGTGACCGGCGCCACCGCCGCCGACGGCTTCCTGATCACCATGCGGGCCGCCCCCACCCTGCCCGCCCACGCGGTCTCCCTGGTGTACGCCGACCGGGCGGACCTGGTGATCACCGAGACCGGGCAGTGGGACACCCTGGGCATGCGCGGGACCGACAGCCGCGGCGTCCGTATCACCGGCGACGTACCCGTGGGAAACCTCGTCGGGGAACCCGGCGGCTTCCGCGCCGTGGCGATCGAAGCCATGATCCCCACCGCCCACCTCGGCTGGTCCGCCTGCTGGCTCGGCGCCGCACGGGCCGCGCTCGGCGCACTGGTCGACGAACTGCGCGGCCCCGGCCCACGCTGGGCGGACACCGGCTCCGACCTGGTACGCGAACGCCTCGCACGGATACGCGTCGACCTCGAACTGACCAGCGGCTACCTGCACCGCGTCCAACAGGAGGTCAGCGAGGCACGCGAGCAGGGCCGCTCACTGGCGGCACCCGCCACCCAGATCCACCTCAACACCCTCAAGGTCGCCGCGGCGGAACTCACCTTCCGGGCCGCCGACCGGATGCTCGCCTTCGCCGGCCTCGCCCGCGGCTACTCCCGCAACTCCGCACTGCCACTGGAACGCGTGTTCCGCGACCTGCGCGCGGCCAGCCTCACCTACGCCGACGACCGGCTGCTCACCGCGACCGGTTCCCTGCTCCTGCTGGACCGCCCAGTGACGCTGGGATGAAGGACCACCGCCCCGGGCCCAGGGAGTGACCGTGGAATTCAGCCTCTTCTACTTCGCCGCCGACGGCGACGCCCCACCGCCCGACCGTTACCGACTGCTCCTGGAAGGCGCACGCTTCGCCGACAGCCACGGCTTCAGCGCGCTGTGGATACCGGAACGCCACTTCCACCGCTTCGGCGGCCTGTACCCCAACCCGGCCGTCGCCGCCGCCGCGGTGGCCACCGTCACCGACCGGCTCGCCATCCGGGCCGGCAGTGTGGTCGCCCCCCTGCACCACCCCCTGCGGATCGCCGAGGAGTGGTCCATGGTGGACAACCTCTCCGGTGGCCGCGCCGGGGTCTCCCTCGCCGCAGGATGGAACGAAACCGACTTCGTACTCCGCCCGGGAGCCTTCGACGACCGCCAGCGCCACCTCGCCGAGGCCGCCGACACCCTCCGCGGACTGTGGCGCGGCGAGAGCCTGACCGGCAGCTACGCCGACGGCAGGACCGCCCAGTACCAGGTCTTCCCACGCCCGGTACAGAACGAGATCCCGCTGTGGATCACCAGCGGCGGCACCACCGAGACCTTCCGGCTGGCGGGCCGACTGCGGGCCTCGGTACTGACCCACCTGGTAAGGCAGGACCTCGCCGCCCTGGCCGAGAAGACCGCCGCCTACCGGCACGCGCTGGCCGCCACCGGCACCGCCTGGCCAGGTCACGTCACGCTGATGCTGCACAGCTACCTCGACCAGGACCCCGACACCGCCCGGCAGCGGCTGCGCGAACCCCTGGAGCGCTACCTCAGCCACTCGCTCGACCTGACCCAGTCCGCGGTCCGCCGCGGCGCCCACGGCACCGACCTGACCCGGACACCGGACCGCCACATCCGTTTCCTGCTCCGCCAAGCCCGCGACCGCTACCTCACCGGCGCGGGCCTGTTCGGCACCGCCGAACAGGCCCGGCCCATGGTGGAACAGGCCCGCGCGGCCGGCGTCGACGAGATCGCCTGCCTGATCGACTTCGGGGTCCCGGTGGACCACGTACTGGAGGGACTGGAGCAACTGGACCGACTACGACGACTGTGCGCCGAGCCCGCGGACCACCCGGCGCGACCCCGATGAGCGGCCCGGACGGCCTGAGCGGCCTGGACGACCTGGACGACGGACTGCCCGTCGGCCACCTGGACTGCTCCACCAGCACCTACAGCCGGATGCTGCGCGGCCTGGGCCTGGACGCCAGAGTCCTCGGTGACGACCTCGGGTACCGCTACCTCGCCCGCCGCGACGTCTGGCCGATCGAGTCCATGCTGACCAGCGGCAGGACGCACGAGGAGGCCATCCACAGCTGGTACGGCATCCGCGCCCGCCAACTGCACCACCCCGGGCCGCAGGCCGCCTGGGACCACATCCGCGCGGTCGTCGACGACGGCCGGACCGCGGTCGTGAGCATCGACCTCCACGACTGGCCCCGTTCCAGCTTCCGCAACCTGCGCCACTACCCGCACCGCGTGGTGGTCGCCGGCCACCGCCACGACCAGGCACTGATCCTGGACGGTCGCGGCGACCGGCGCCTGATCCAGTGGATGCCGATGGCCGACATCAGCGCCGCGATGGCCTCACCCGGTCTGCTGTCCGCCGACGGCACCTACGACGGACGCCACGTCACGGTCGACCTGCCCTACCCGGACCCGCACCGGCCGCCGCCACCATCGCAACGCTACGCACAGGCGCTGACCGGCGCGGTCGCCCGCTACCTGCACCCGGCCGACACCGGCGAACCGACCGGCTGGACCGCCATGGAGGCATTCTGCCAAGACCTCAACAGCTACGCGCGGGCACTGTCCGAACTGCCGGACGAGCGGACGATACCCGGGATCACCTTCTTCGGCTCACTGGCCACCCAACGACTGTTCAACGCGCTCCTGACCGAACTGGCGGGCGAGCAGACCGGCACCGACCTCACCGCCTGCGCCGAGGCGTTCCGCGAGGCGGCGGCAGCCTGGCAGCGCTGCTACCACGTCCTTCTCTTCGGCTTCCACGCTGGCCGGGACATGGCCGGGCTGCTGCAACGGGTCTCCGTCCGGGTCACCGAGCGGGCCCTCAAGGAACGATCCCTCATCGAACAGATCGACCGGACCCTGCGCCGCAACGGACTGATGGAACTGAAAGGACCACCCGCATGAGCACCGACGCCCCGGCCCGCACGCAGGCGGCCTACCACCAACGGCTCTACGGCGCCCTGCTCGACGCGCGGACCACCCCCGCCACCCCCGCGCCCGACCGCCGCACGCTCAAGGGCCTGGACCAGATGGGCCACTTCGGCGACGCCGGCTGCGCCCTGATCGCCCGGAGCCTGGAACCCCTGGCGGGCCGCCCGGTGAACCTGCTGGAACTCGGCAGCGGCTTCGGCGGAGCCCTGCGCGGAGTCCTCACCGAACTGGCTGGAACCCTCGACGTCCAGCTGGCCGTCGGAGCCGAACTGGTCCTGGAACACTGCCGGGTCGCCGCCGCCCTGGCCGACCCCGCCACGACCGGGACCACCGCGGCCTGCATGTCCGTCAGCGCCCTCGGCTTCCGCGACCAGGCATTCGACGCGGTCTTCGCCACCGGCTCCGTCTCACACTTCCCCGACATGGCGCGGACACTGCACGAGGCCTACAGAGTCCTCAGACCCGGCGGCCTGCTCACCTTCGTGGAGGAGGTGAGCCTGCACAGCGCCCCGGTCTCCGCGGAGTTCCGCAGCTGCCACCCACCGGACGTCTTCTTCAGCTCCTCCCCACAGGAACGACACGGGCAACTCGAAGCGGCCGGCTTCGTCGACATCCACGTCACCGCCCTCGGCCCCTGGGCCGCGCGGCTGCTCCAGCAACGGCTCCTCGCCCTGCGCATCTACCGCGACAGCGCCGACGAGGTCTACGGACGCGAACAGACCGGGGAGATCATGCGCACCCTGGCCGCAGCGCAACGGGAGATCGCCGCCCAAGCGGTGCACCCCGTCCAGGTGACCGCGCGGCGTCCGGGCTGACCCACCCGCGACCGGCGAACCCACAGGAGGACCAGCGTGCAACGCATGGACGACCCGTTCACCACCCAGGGATGGGAACACCGGACGGTATGGACCGCGCCGCCCGTCCGGCCCCCGCAGTGGTTCGCGGCCCGGTCGGACACCGGCCCGCGAAAAGCGGCGGTACTGGCCGGCATGGTGCGATCACCGGCCGCCGGCCGCACCGCCCCGCACGCCCTCATGCAGTTCACCGACGTGGCACTGGAACACCTGCGCCGCAACGGCTACGACGTCATGGTCGTCGACCCGATGGACGGCGGGGCCCAGCCGGACCGGCCGATCCACCTGATCATCTGCGAACTGCTCGCCTACGACGCGGTGCTCCCGGCGCTGGTACCCCAGGGACGCGCGGTGTGGCTGGGCACCCGCCCGCACTGGGCCGTGGAGAGCCGCGCGGTGGCACGCCGCTGCGCCGAAGTGGCGGCCAAACGGGGCTTCCAACCCTTCGTCCCGCCATGGGAACTGGGGGAGGGCAACCGCGGCGCCGACTCCGCCTCGGCGGTGCTGGCCTGTGACGGCGGCTCCTACCAGGGGAGGGCGGACCTGGTGGACGAGGTGGGCAACTCCTACCTGCGCAATCTGGCCCTGCTGCCGCTGCCGGACCGGCGCGGGCGGGGCTTCGCCTGGATCGGGACCGGCTCCCTGGTCCGCAAGGGCATGGACCTGACCCTGGAGGTCTTCGCGCAGCTGCCCGAACTGCGGGTACACCTGATGGCGCCGCTGCACTGGGCCGACCAACGCGCCTTCGTCTGGCACTTCCGTGAGGAACTGTTCCACCTGGACAACGTGGTACCGGTCGGCTACGTACTGCCCGGCTCCCCGGCCTGGCGCGAGATGCTGGAGCACAACAGCTTCGTCCTGCTGCCCTCGTGCGCCGAAGGACGGGCGGGCGCCCTGCTGGACGGCATGGTCAACGGGCTGATCCCGATCGCCACCCGCGCCTGTGGGGTGGCGATCGAGCAGTGCGGCGGTATCACGATCGAGGACACCACCACCGGGGCGCTGCGGACCGCGGTCGAGACCGCCGCGGCGCTGCCGGAAGCCGAACTGCGTGACCGCTCCGCCGCCGCCCGCGCCTACGCGCTGAAGGAGCACTCCACCCAGCGGCTGGCCGACCGGGTCAGGCGCAGCCTGACCGGGCTGATCCGATGACCCCGGCGCCGGGACTCCCCGCCGACCGGGGCTACTTCGCCGACGACCCGGTCACCGTGCGGCGCCGCCTCGTGTCGCTGGCGTCCTCACGCACACGGACCCCACTGGCGCTGGTCCCGTTGTCGCGGCGCAACCACCGCGTCTGGCGGGTGCACTGGACGGCGCACCGGGCGGAAATCGTCAAACTGGTCTGCGGCAGCACCATGACCGAGGTGCGGGCCGCCGCCAAGTGGCTGGCCCACGAAGTCCAGGTACTGGACCACCTCCAGAAAGCCGGGGGCAGCGCCTACGGGGTCACCGACTTCGGACAGGAACTCGCCACCCCGATAGTGACCTGGGCCACCGTCGGCGTGGCCGAGGGCTGCCGCGCCAGCGTCCTGCTCCGCAAGGTCTGCCAGGACGAGTCGGAGGCACTCGACCTGTGCCTGCGCATCCTCTACCGCCTCGCCGAACTGCACCGCGTGCCGCTGGACGGGTTCACCGACCTCGACCCCACCGACCGGACGACCCTGGACCGCCCCCTGCACCGGCAGCACCTGCCCGAGAGCGGCACCGCTCGACGCACCGTCGCCCAACTGGCCCTGGCACGGGCGACCGCACCAAGGCTCGCGCTGTGCCACGGCGACGCCTCACTGCACAACATCCTCGTCTCGCCGCGGCAAGTCGCCCTGATCGACTGGGCCTACGCCCGCGCGGACCTGCCCAGCCTGGACCTGGCCCCGCTGTTCGTCTGGCTGGCCCAGCACACCCCCGACGCCGCAGCCTGCCTACGGCTGGCCGCCGAACTGCCCACCGCCTACCGCGACTCGGGAACCGACCCGCAGACGGCACTGCCCGCCCAACTGGCCCGGATCCTGCTCCAGTGGTCCGCGTGGCGCGGACCGCGCTACGCCCGGACGGCGGCCCGCGTGGCACGCGCCCGGACCGCGACCGAATCGATCACCGAACTGTGCACCGGCCTGCGGCGACCGACATGAGCGCCGCAGGACCGCCCCGTGAGGAGCAGAACTGACATGACGACCACCCTGCCGCTCTTGGCCGATGTCGAATCCGAGACGCTCGCCGCCGAACTGCGGACGCAGCTGGCGACCGTCGACGCGATGATCGACAGGGCCGCGGACTCCAAGAACGCGCTCTTCTCCGGCAACACAAAGCACCTTGCGAACGCCACCGGCCAGCGGGTCCGCCCCGTGCTGCTGCTGCTCGCGGCCCGATTCGGCCAAGCCGACAACGAGGCGGTGGTGCCCTGCGCCGTGGCCTGCGAGCTGGCCCACATCGCCGCCAGATGCCACGAGGACATCGCGGAGGAGGAGACGGGCGCCGTGGTCCCGGCCGCCGCCCGCTGGGCCAACTCCTCCGTGATCCTCACCGGCGACTACCTCTTCCTCCAGGCCGCCCGGATCGGCCTGACCATGAGCGAGGAGGTCAGTGCCGTCTACACCGCGGCCGTGACCCGCCAGGTCATCGGCCAACTGGCGCAGACCGTGGGCCCCCTGCCCGGAGAGGACGCCCTCGACCACTACCGCAGGGCGGTCGCCGACAAGACCGCCGGCCTCACCGAGGCATGCTGCCGACTGGGCGCCCTGCTGTCCGGCGCGGACACCCCGGTCGCCGACGCCCTGGCAGCCTACGGTCGACACATCGGCACCGCCCTGCACTTCACCGGCGACCTCCTCGACACCGCGTCCGGCGCCACCCTGCGCGAAGGCAGCCGCCCACTGCCCGTGCTCCACGCGCGCGCCTGCGCGGGGGACGCCGACAGCCGACTGCTGCGACTGCTCGACGCCGACCTCAGCAACGACCGCGAGCAGCTGGCCGAGGCGCTCGAACTGCTGCACGCGCACCAGGCGATGGACCGCGCCCGCGCGGACCAGCGGCAGCACGTCGAGGCAGCAATCGAAGCGCTGGCACCGCTGCCCGAGGTACCGGCCAAACAGGCACTCCAGCAGGTGGCGAAGAACATCCTCGCCTGGGCCGACTGAAACCCGCCCCGGCCTTCACCCGCCTCGCCGCTCCGCGCGATGTCCTATCCTGTCCGCATGGACACCGGGGCGGGCGACAGGACAGTGCAGGCCGCCCAGGCACTCCGCACCGGGGTCAACCAGATCTCGCGCAGGCTCCGCTCCGAACGCCCCGAGGAAACGGTCAGCCTGGTGAAGCTGACCCTCCTGGAACGCCTGCACAAGGGCGGACCGACGACACCGCGCGACCTGGCCGTGGAACAACGGGTGCAACCCCAGTCGCTCACACGGGTCCTGCTCTCCCTGGAACAGGACGACTTCATCACCCGCACCCGCAGCGAGGCCGACCGGCGTCAGCACCTGGTGGGCATCACCCACCGAGGCATGGCGGTGCTCGGCAAGGAGCGGGAACGCCGCGAGGCATGGCTCGCCCGGTCGATGTCGGCCCTGCTGACCCCGACCGAAGTCGAACTGCTGCGCCTGGCAGGCGCCCTGATGGAGCGCCTGGCCGCCTTCGACGGCTGAACCCGACGCGTCGGCCTGCAACGTGGTCATCCACGATCAAGGCATCAGTGTGTGGGTGAACCGTGCCAACGCCGCTGAGGTCTCCGACGAACGCGCAGCCCTGCGCGGCAGCCCGGTTGAGCGTCCGACGGGGCGACACGGGGGTTTTCCTCTTCCGTACCCGTCAGCCAGCGTGCGGTAATGGGACGGTGAAGGACAGTCCGGGGATCAGACGTATGGGCGCGGTGCCAAGCCGTGCGCGGGGCGGGTTCACCTTGCACTTCGCGGTGTGGTTGGCCGCGGGATTCGTGGTCACGCTGGTGCTCGCCGCGGTGACCTCGTTGACGCTGTTGCACCAGGGAACCAACAGTCGGCTCGGGGACATCCGCGATCACCTGGAACCCGCGTCGTTCTCGGTGTCCGAGTTGTCTCGGGCGGTCAGGCAGGAGGAGTACGACCGCGATGCCTACCAGGTCAGCAAGAGCCCGGAGTTGCTGACCGATTGGCACGCGCAGGCCGCGATCGTGGCCCGACAGATGATCATCCTGAGCCAGCTGGCGCCCGACATGTGAGGTTCCCCCGCTGTGCGGGAGATGCGATTAGCTGGTCAGAACAGGTTGACGGGGTTCCAGAGGGCGGTATGTGACAATCTGTCCAAGTTCTGGTCACTCAATGGTGTGGGCTTGCCTCCAAGGCCGCTGTGTGGCGCCTCGGGTGGTGGTGGGCTGGCGGGGTGAGTGGACGCAGGGGTTACCCGAGCGATTTGACGGATGAGCGGTGGGCGCTGATCGAGCCGGTGATCACCGCCTGGAAGGCGGCTCACCCCTCGGTGAGCGGCCATCAGGGCCGGTATCCGATAAGGGAGATCGTCAACGCCATCTTCTACCAGGGCCGGAGCGGCTGCCCGTGGTCCTACTTGCCCGGTGACCTGCCGCCGCCCGGCGCGGTCAAGTACTACTTCTACGCCTGGCGCAACGACGGCACCACCGAGGCGATCCACGAACTCCTGCGCTGCCAGGTCCGCGAATGGGCCGGGCGGACCGAGGATCCGAGCCTGGTGGTGCTCGACACCCAGAGCCTGCACGCCGCCGCCGGCGTGCCTGCCACCACGACCGGCCGCGACGCGGCGAAGAAGGTACCGGGCAGGAAGCGCGGACTGGCCGTTGACATCCTCGGACTGGTCATCGCGGTGATCGTGGCGGCCGGCAGCGTCCACGACAACGCCATCGGCACCGCCCTGCTGGACAAGGTCGCCATCAGCGCCCCCTCTGTCCGCAAGGCGCTGGTGGACCAGGGGTTCAAGAAGACCGTCGTCACCCACGGTGCCGCTATGGGCGTCACGGTGGACATCGTCGAGCGCAACCCCGGCCAGGAGGGCTTCGTTCCCCAGCCGATCCGCTGGAGAGTGGAGCAGACCAACGGGACCCTGAGAAGCCGTTGCTCTATCGATCATGGTGGGTGTCAGTTCGACTGGGATGACACGGTCGAATGATCGGCGGCGTACGCGCGCATAAGGGCAGGGCCTCCGAGGCAGTGCGAAGTTGTTGAAGCCAAGCACACGCCCAGGAGGCCCTGATGCCGCAGTCTTCCGTCTTGGTCCGGGCCGCGTCCAACGGGCCTTACCCATCGTGTGATTGTCTCGCTCACCGGTTCGGGAACGCGGCTGGCCATTCGGACCGGCGGCCGGTGTACCCCACGGACATGTCAGACGCGGGGTGGGCGGTGGTGCGCGACGCGATGCCGGTGCCCGGCTGGCTGGAGGGGCGCGGCGGGCAGCCGGAGGCCTACTGCCACCGGCAGATGATCGACGCGGTGCGCTACCTGAACGACAACGGCTGCAAGTGGCTGGCGATGCCGTTGGACTTCCCCCTCTGGGACCGCGTCTACGCCTTCAACCGGCGCTGGCGGATCAAGGGCCTGCTGGGCGAACTGCACGACCGCCTGCGCGTGCAGGACCGCGACGCCGCCCGCCCGCTGCTGCGACACGCCCGCGCCCGCTTCCACCGCCTGGCCCTGGTCTGGGCCGACGGCGCCTACACCGGCAGGCTCGTGGACTGGGCCGCCGAGAAGCTGCACCTGGAACTGCAGATCATCAAGCGCTCTGACGACACGTCAGGCTTCGTGGTGCTGCCGCGCCGGTGGGTGGTCGAGCGCACCAACGCCTGGCTGATGCGCACCCGCCGCCTGGCGCGGGACTACGAAGGGCTGCCGGAAGTCCACGAGCAGATGGTGGTGTGGTCGATGACCACGCTCATGACGCGGCGGCTGGCCCGTCGGCGAGCCTGAACCGGCCCCGGACCGGCTCGACCAGCCAGCCCCGGTCCACCAGCCGCTTCGCCACATGCCGGACCCGGCCCTCGATGTTGTTCTTCGTCATCTCCATCCCCAGAGCCACCGCGATCTCCGGGCACGACCGGGTCACCACGTCACCGTCCGAGCACGCGGCCGACGCCAGCACCTCCATCACCGCCCGGTAGCTCTCCCGCAGCGCCTCCACCCCCAGGCCCGGCTCCCACACTGCCACCGTCCGACCCGGACCCGCCGGCGCCGACGCGACCATCGGCACTGGCTGCGGCTGCGAGAGAGCATCGACGGCCACCGCAGGTGCCGCCTCCACGGCGGCGGCAACCGGCTCCAGCAGCCCGGGAGTTACAGGGCCATCCCGCATACGACGCCCACACGCTGCCTGGCGATCACCCACTCGTGCCACTCCGTCTCCGAGTCGGCCAAGGCGGCCAGCACCCGGTCCGCCTCATCCCGCAGAGCCTCGGTGCGTACGCGCGCCGCCAACTCCCGCTCCTCCAACAAGCCCACAACCGACGGCATCCCAGCACCTCCAGCACGACGACAACCCGACCCCCAAGAGCCTGCCGCACCAGCACCCACCCCATTCCTGACCAGGAAGAATCAGCCGATCAAGCGACGCCTCATCCGGTTCAGCAACGGCTTCTTAGACTAAGCTGGTTGTCGGCCCGCCCGCCCATTCAGCCGGAAGGCCTGCCCCATGCCCGAGCCGCATCCCTCCACCGCGCCCGGCCCCGGCCGCGACCAGGCCCTCGACCGGCTCGCCCGGGCTGCCTACAGCCTCAGTGCCGCCGACTCCCGCTTGCGCGGACGGGCCACCCGTACCCCCGGCACGCTCTCGCTCACCCACGCACGGGCGCTGCGGGCGCTGGCCGAGACCGGCCCGCTGTCGATCGGCCAACTGGCCGCCGCCACCGAGACCACCGGCGCCGCCACCACTCAACTGGTCAACGGCCTGGCCGCAGCCGGTTACGTCACCCGCGAACGGCCCGCCGACGACAAGAGGTCCGTCCTGGTCGCGCTCACCGATACCGGCCGCCGCCACCACCGCGAACGCCAGGCCGCCCTGGCCGAGGCGCTCGACACCACGCTCACCCAGTACGACACCACGGCCCTGGACGCCGCGACCGACGTCCTGCGGCAACTCGCCGCCATCTACGACCGGCTGTGAAGCTCCCGGTGCCCACTGGCGAGAAAGTCTCCGCACGGCGGGTTCTAGTTATGGTCCTTTACCATATGCTCGACGCATGATGCGACTGAAGTGGATAGCGGCAGCAACCGGCGTGCTCGCCCTGGGGGTTGGGGTCAGCATGGCGGCACCGGCTGCGGCCAACCCGGTGCGATCCGCCACAACGCGGGCAGGCGGATCCGGAACCGCAGGCCCGGCCGGTGCGGCGAAGGACGCCGGGAGGGCAACCTCGCCGATCAGCCTGAGCAGCTGGGACGGCCTGTTGCTGCCCGTCAACTCGGCCGGCCAACCCACCGGCAACGACGCCGAGTTGCTGGGCCCGGCGCAACTGATCTCCCCCTGGCTGACCCAGGACAGCAGCGGGGCGCTGACGTTCTGGGCGCCCTCCGGCGCGGCCACCACCCCCGGCTCGCTGCACTCGCGCACGGAGCTGGAGTCCGCCGACAAGTACGCCGTGGGCACCGCGAAGCACGCGCTCGACGCCACCGTGCGAATCCTGCAACTCCCGCAGAGCAACCCCGAGATCTGCGTCGCCCAACTGCACGCCGGCGGCAGCGGCGGATCGTCGCCCTTCGTCATGGTCGACTACAAGTCCGGCAAGCTCTACGTCATGGTGGCCTCGGGCACGAGCGCCCCGGCCGACTTCTACACGCTGCTCACCGGCGTCCCGCTGGACACCGCGTTCAGCTATCGGGTCACCGACAGCGGCAACGGCACGCTGACCCTCTCCGCCGCCTCCGGCGACCAGAGCCAGACCTACACGGTCGCCGTCCCGAAGGTCCTGGTCGGCGCCTCCGGGCACTTCTCGGCGGGCGACTACCAGCAGGGCACGGTCAGTGAGGGGGCGGACGACGGCGGCAAGGTCCAGTTCACCACCCTGACCCAGAGCTAGGGCTCAACTCGACAGCTCGAAGCGGAGATTGACCATCTGCTGATGGTCAGTCAGAGCGCTATCGGGGCTGATCCGAGCCGCGACTGCCGCGCGTTGCTCCAGCACCGGAGCGGGGACCAGCTCGTACGCTCGACCTCGGTCGGTCGAGGAGCTGGACCCCGTTCCTGTTTCACTCTGCCACCGGCGGCTGCGGCGCCCCGGCCGCACCGGGTGTGTCGACGGTGGTTACGGGCTGACGACCAGTCGGTCCAGGGTGACGTAGGTCCCGGTCGAGGCCGCGTTCTTGGTACCGGTGACCGTGATGGTCAGCGTGTGCGTCCCCTCGGCCAGGGGCTTGCTGTTCCACACGTCCACGTCGCCCTTGCGGGTGGCCGCGTAGAGGTCGACCAGGGTGGCCGGGCCGCCGTCGACCGAGACCGACGCGATGCCGTGCTCGGTGTCGGTCACCGCGTGGTACTGGATCGCCGTGCCGGTGAAGGTGAAGCTCAGACTCGCGCCGGTGGTGTCGTCGTAGCTGTTGCTGTTGTTCCAGAGCGGCACGGTCCCGGAGCAGGCCGCGCAGTGCGCCCAGCCGGAGCCGAGGTAGTCGATGGTGTCGGCGGTGGTGCCGATCGCCGAGTCGTCGATCGACAGCGGGTAGACCGGGTGGCAGCCGGTCAGGGTGCAGCCGCTGGTCCAGGCGTTGTCGCCGGACTCGTAGGCCCCGATGTCGGCCGCGCCGGTGGAGTTGACGGTGACGCCGGGGACGGCGACGCCCGCGCCCAGCGCCGGGGAGCCGGCCGCGAGGTGGAAGTCCAGTCCCCAGCGGTTGACGAAGCCGGGGTTGGTCGGCGGGTCGATGTTGTCCCGGTAGACCGGGGCCGAGGTGCTGCCGTTCGCGGCGGTGTCGATGTTGTTCTCCACCACGCTGTTGCCGAACAGGTGGGCGGTGCCCATCGAGTAGGTGGTCTCGGCGAAGGTGTTGTTGTAGATCAGGTCGTTGGTCTTGGAGGTCGTGGCCGTGGTCCCGTTGGCGTGAAGGCCGTTGTTGTTGCCCCAGGTGATGTTGTGGTCGACCTGCACGTCGTAGGTGCCGTTGTCCAGGTAGATGCCGTTGGCCGTGCCGCTGGGGTCGTGCACGGTGTTGTGGTCGATCCGGCTGCCGGACCAGTCGATGTTGCAGCAGGTGTAGATGCCGCCCAGGTCGCGCTGGACGGTGCCGTAGTCGCTGACGTCGTTGTAGCTGATCCGGTTGCCGTGGAAGGCCTCGTCGGCTGGGACGTTGGTGTTGACGTTGATGCCGTCGCGGGCGGTCGAGTAGATGGTGTTGTGGGTGACCAACTGGCCGGTGCTCAGCCCGAACAGGGTCACCCCGCTGGTGTAGGTGCCGCCGTAGGCGACGTCGTGGATCAGGTTGTTCGAGGCGGTGTTGTCGTTGCCGTTCAGCGCGACGCCGTTGCCGGCGCTGTATTCGAGGACGCTGTTGCGGATGGTGTTGCCGGAGCCGTCCAGGATGATGCCGGTGTCGGCTCGGTGGGCCGCGTCGTAGACGCCGCCGAAGGGCAGCGTCGGGTCGTACTGCTGGGTCTCGAAGTGGGACAGGTAGCTGCCGGTGATCGCGTTCAGCAGGATCCCGGTCGAGGAGTTGTCGGTGATCACCGTGGAAGCGGTGACGCCGATTCCGGTCACCGTGATGTCCGAGCGCCCACGCAGGTCGAAGGCGTAGTTGCGTTTCTTGGCGGTGATCCCCGAGGGCACGCCGCCGCCCGGCGCCCAGACGTAGAGCTGCTTGCCGGTCGCGTCGTAGAACCACTCTCCGGGCGCGGTCAGCAGGCTGAGGCTGCCCAGCAGCCGGTAGGAGGTGTTGCCGGAGTTCGGCGGGTAGATGGAGCTGTCGGAGCTCGGCAGTGAGTAGCTGACCGAGCCGGACGAACTGGCGGTCACCGTTCCGGAGACCAGCGTCCAGCCGCCGGTGAAGTCGATGACGGCACCGTTCACCGAGGGCAGCGCGGGCACCTTGCTGTCGGCGAGGGCCCCGCTCTGGGTGCCGGAGCCCGAGGTGATCGAGGAGAAGGCGGCGGTCGCCGGGTGCATCGGGTTGCCGCCCGGCGCCGGGTACTGGGCCTCCGGCAGCATCGTCCCGTTCTGGAATATCTGGTTGGCCGCGAGGTCGCCGTCGGCCGGGGTCTCGGTGGCGTCGTAGCCGGGGGCGAGCACAGCCGGGGCCCGGTAGATCGAACCCTGGTAGGGGCTCCAGCCGGTGACCGGGTCGGCGCCGGTCACGGTGACCTGCTGCCCGTTGTAGGGCGCGAAGGTGATCGGTGCCGAGGCGGTGCCGGAGTTGGCGGGTACGACCGTCTCCGGGTAGCTGCCGCCCTCGATCAGGCAGCTGTCCCCGGCCACGGCCACCGCCGCGCACGTGGAGATGGTCAGGAACGGCGCGGCCGGACTGGTGCCGCTGTTGCTGTCGCTGCCGGTGGTCGCGACGTAGTAGGTGGTGCCGACGGCGTGGGCGGTGCCCGTGCCCGCCGTGGCCAGGCCGAGCACGCAGAGCGTGCCCGACGTGACCCCGGCCAGCAGCCGTCTGCGGAGGGGGGTGGGTCCGGGCTTCGGTGCTGAGTTCACAACATGCCTTCCCAGGGTGGATTCGGGGGGACGGGTGGTGTGGCGCGAGCACGGGGGTGCTCGGCCGTTCTCCGCGCCGTTCCGCACGCAGATGGACTGCGGGGCCGGGCCGTTCGGCGGCGCGGCGCGTGTGCCAGTGCGGGACGGCCGGGGGCTGACCGGCTGGAGCTGGGTGGTCATGCGGGGGAGCCCTGTCGGGAGGGTCCGGGCATCGTCGCCGGGACGGGGGAGCGTGGGTCGGCCTGAGGGGAGTCAGAACTGACGGACAATCAGCACCGCGCGAGGGGAGTGCGAAACGGGTTCGCCCGCGCGGTGGGTTGGGGACGACACCGGGTCCTCGGCGTCGAGGGTAAGCAGCAACTCGACCACCTGGTCCGACCAGTTGGTCAGGAACCAGAGTCGGCTGCCGTCGGGCAGGGTGCCGACCCAGCTCACCCGGCCGTCGCCGTGGCGGCGGGTGGTTGCCGCCGCGAAGTCGGCCAGGTGCGCCGCCCGGTATCCGAGCAGGGTCTCCGCATCGACCGGTTCCAGGTGGTCGGCCCAGGCCGTGGCTCGGCCACCGAGCGCGTCCAGCCGGTCGTCGTGGCTGGTCACGGTCGTGTCGGCGGGCAGGTTGAGGTACTCCCGGTAGCGGACGCCGGCCGCGTCGGCGAACGGTCCTGGGGCGGTGGCGGCGCGGACCCGGCCGTGCTCGTCGGCGTACCCGGTGCGGAAGGTGAGCGGCAGATGGCCGCCGCGCTCGGCGTAGCGGACCAGTCGCTGGGCGGTCCGCTCGGCCCCGGGTCGGGCAGCGACAGCGTCTCCTGGGTGGAGTAGGAGATGTCGACGCCGGGCAGGTCGACGGCGCGGGCGATTCGGCGACTGTCGACGGCGGGCCGGATGGCGGCGTGGCCGCCGACGCAGCAGTGGGTGATGAACTGGTCGGGGCGGGCCAACTGCCGCACCAGATCGGCCTGCCAGTCCAGGAGCTCGCTGACCGGGCCGGCCTGGAAGCGCCGCCAGGCCAGGTCGTAGCCGGGCGAGCTGTTCTGGTCGGCCGGCCACAGGTCGGCGAAGTCGCCGAGCCCGAGTGACCAGTGGTCGGTACTCCAGGCCTCGTTGACCTCCTCGACGTTGCCGTGCCGGGCCCGCAGGTGGTCCGCGAAGCGGAACTCGCCGTCGGTGGGCTCCCACAGCTGCCAGGCGGACTCGCCGAGCCGGACGTAGGTGAAGCCGGCGTCCAGCATCAGCTGGATGTCCCGGTCCAGCCGGTCGAGCCCCCGAGGCAGGTACTCCGGGTAGTAGGCGGCGCCGAAGTGCATCGGGTCAACCGCCGTTCCGGGGCAGGGTCCACCGCAGCCGCACGGTGTTCCGCACTCGGGACACCGTCTGCTTGGAGACCCCGGCCGTCCGGGCGACGTCGGCCATGACGACCGGCGGACCTCCGACCGCGTCACCGCGCCCCTGCGCGCCTCTCGGCCATGACCGCCTCTCCACCGCTGTCGGCACCGGCCCCGCTCCTGGCGGGAACCTCTTGGTTGGCCGTGATTGTTCCCGGTATCACTCGGGAGAGTCAATGTCTTCAACCGCTTCTCTTGGCTGGCGGTACATCAGAGAGCCTGTGAACTGCGGGAACGATAGTTAAGAATCTTAACTTAACCCCGATGGGGTCCGGATGATGGCCGCCGACCCGCCGCCGATTCCAGGTATTGATACCGGTAACATTTGTGCCCGCGCGGCCGGGACAGCACCCGCAGGCCTGGTACCGGTGTGCGCTCAGCTGTCGCCGGGCCGTCGTGAGCCCCCGTCCGCCGCGTGCAGGCGTCCCCTGGTCACGAGGCGGTCGAGTCGTCGCTGCTCCTGGGCCGCCCAGCGGCCCACCCGGTCCGGATCAAGGGGGGCGCCGTGTCCGACGTGGATCCTTGTGGGGCGAAGCGCCAGCATCTCGCGCAGGCTGGCCAGGTTGCCGAGGCGGTCGTCGTGGAAGGGCGGGTTGGCGGGCCGCCCCTTGACCAGGCCCAGGAACGGGGTGGCCACGAGGTCGCCGGCCACCAGGTCGCCGTCGTCGGTCAGAACCGAGACGGAGCCGGGGGTGTGGCCCGGAGTGGGCATGATGCGGGCCTGGACGCCGAAGTCCGCCAGTCGCGTCTCACCGCGGATGAGCACGGTCGGGTCGAACGGCTCGGTGCTCTCGCGCACCCTGGAGCTGCGGGCGAAGAGGTGCCCGAACACCCCGATGGGCCGGTACGGCTCACTCACCCGGCCCGCTCGGTAGGTGCCGAGGTCGGCGACGTGACCGGCGATCGGTGCGCCGGTGAGTCGGCTGAGCTCCGCGGCCGAGCCGAAGTGGTCGACGTGGCCGTGAGTGACGACGATCAGGCTGACGTCCTTGGGGTCCACGCCGTGGGCAGTGACCCGGTCGTGAATCAGTCGGCCGCTGCCGGGCGTTCCGGCGTCGACGATGACCGGTCGCCTGCCGAGCAGCAGGTAGGCGTTGACGACGTGCCGGCCGAGCACCGGTATGGCAATGACCTTGGTCGGTGACATGGAGGGACTCCTTGACAGGTAGGGGATGGGCGCTCAGCGGAATGACGGCCCGGTCCGCGAGGCGGACCGGGCCGGGTGCGGTTCGAGCGCGAGGTCTACAGCTCGGTGTGGCCTGGGCCGCCGACGTTGGCGAGGTTGCCCAGGAGCGTCCCCACGTACCGGGCGACATCGCTCCACGAGTGGAGCACGAGGTTGGTCGGGTGACCGTCGCCGTCGGGGGCGCCCGCTCCGACGATGGTCACCGGCCGGGTCGTGCTGTTGTTGCTGACGGACACCCCGAAGCCGGACATGGCCGCCCAGTTGTTCTCCAGGTTCTGCTCCTGCGAGGGGAGGCTGTTCCGGGTGACGGGTGTGCCCAGGGCCTGCGACATGATCCCGTAGACGTTGTTGAACCGCGCCGCCTCCGACGTCACCTGGATCAGGAGCATCAGGGAGCGGGAGGCGAACAGTGTCGAGGTGCCGATGTTCCCGGAGTTCGTCGTGGCGAGGTTGGCGACGGATGAGTAGATGTCGTTCATGGAGATCGGCATCGCATCCCGGCCGCGTCCGGCCGCCGCACTGAGGCTCATGTAGTTGCCGCCGAACGGGAGCCTCTGGAATCCCCCGTGGAAGCCCTCGGCGAGGGCGCCGCCGGCCACCCGGTCGACATCGGCGGGACTCAGGTCGTCGAAGTACAGCGTCTGGTTGTTCGCGTTGGTGAACCCGAGAACGTAGAGGTTCTGCGGATCGATCCACAGCGTCATGCCGAGCGGCCGCGTACCACCGGTCGCATTGATGTCGGCCCGGATGATGCCGCCGGGGTTGCTCTGGGCGATGTAGGTGCCCCCGCGGAAGGCGTGGCCCGCGGCGCTGCGCAGGCTGTTGATGAAGGCGCTGTAGCCCGCGGCGGCGCTGTTGCCCGACCGGTTGTCAAGATTCATGTAGACGTGGGCGACCTGTCCCGGAGGGGTGTCCGCGCCGGCCGGCTGGGCCATTGCGGTCATGGTCGCCAGGAACACGACGGCGGAGACGACGGCCGCCTTCGCGGACTTGAGTCCGACAAGCCTCACTGAATTCTCCCTGCTGCTTCGGGCTTCGATCGCGGAGCCGCGCCGGGGGCGCGGCGTGGGCTGCGCTTCAAGGGGCTGCGCCTCAAGGGGGCTACGCCTCAAGGGGGCTACGCCTCAAGGGACTTCGCGGCCTCGCGGATCACGTCGAGGACGAAGTCCGGGTGCGAGAGCATGGGGACGTGGCTGCTGTCGACGTCGTAGGTCTTCGCACCCATGCGCTTGGCGGCGAAGCGTTCCAGGTCGGGGTTCACGGTGCGGTCGTCGTTGGCGACGATGTACCAGCTCGGCTTGGTCTTCCAGGCGGTGCCGGGGACCTGCTGGTTGAACAGGTCCGCGTCCGGCACGGCCCCGGTCGCCAGCACGAGGTGCTGCTCCGCTTCCGGCAGGTCACCGGCGAAGTCCTGGACGCCTGATGCCTTGAGCCACAGGCGCCCGTCGGCGACCTCGATGTGTTCGAAGACGGGTGTGGCGGGGAACCGCTCCTGCAGCTGCTGGGATGTCTCGGTCTCGTCCGGGCTGAGCGCGGCGATGTAGACCAGCGCGCCGACGCGGTCGTGGGTGCCCGCCTTGGTGATCAGGGTCCCCCCGTAGGAGTGGCCGACGAGCACGATCGGCCCCGGCACGTGGTTGAGCGTGAAGGTGACGCACGCGACGTCGCTCTCCAGCGAGTTGAGGCCGTGTTGCGAGGCGAACACCGTGTGTCCCTCGGCCTGGAGCGCGGGAATGAGCTTGCTGAAGCACGAGCCGTCGGCCCAGAGCCCGTGGACGAAGACGATGCTGGCCTTGTCTGCCATGAGAAGCGCTCCTTTGTGGAAGATCGGTGTGGAGAATCAGTGTGGGAAGTCAGTGGGGGAAGCCAGTGGGGAAAGTCAGTGGACGGACTGCCCGCCGTGCCGCTACGCCCCGGATATCCCGGCGACGAACGCGCTGATGTGCGCGGCGACCTGGTCGGGCACCTCCAGCGGCGAGAGGTGGCCGGTGTGGTGCAGTTCGGCGGCGGTGGCGGTGGGGATCAGCGGGAGCAGGTGCTCCCGCAGCAGCTGCGGCGGGTCGACCTGGTCGTGGCTGCCGACCAGGACCAGCACGGGAACGTCGATGCTGCCGACGACGCCGGAGAAGTCCTCGACCAGCCCCTGGCGCGGCCAGGCCAGGCGGGCGTCCTCGGTCGGGCGCAGGCTGTCCTCAATGACCTGCTGCCGGAGTTCCGGGGACAGGGCACCCGCGGTCAGCACCTGGTCGATGCTCTGCTCCACGCTCTCGGTGGTGTCGTAGGCATGCGACAGGCCCTCCTGGACACGGGCGGTGACGCCCACCGGGGCGGGGGGCGCGGGTGCGACGAGTACGACGCCGCGCAGACCGGAGGGTTGACGCGAGGCCAGGACCTGGGCCGTCTTGCCGCCCATGGAGTGGCCCACCAGGACATACTCGCCGTAGCCGAGCGTGTCGACGACCCTTTGCGCGTCGTCGGCGAGCTGTTCGATGCCGTACGGGCCGGGGACGGCGGTGGAGCGGCCCCATCCACGGTGATCGGTCGAGACGAACGCCCGCTCCGCGTCGAGGCGTTCGATCACCGGCCGCCAGGTGCGGTGGGAGCCGCCCCAGTAGTGCAGAAAGACCAGGGCCGGTCCGCTGCCCTCGCGTACGTGCCCGTACAGTCGACCGCCCTCGACCTCGAAGTAGCGCCCGATCGGCGTGTACCCAGTCATGTCGTTCTCCTCCCGGAATCCAACGGCGGCGATTGCCTGCCCCGGCCATGCCCCCATCCTGCTGGGGTCCTCGTTGATCAACCACTGTCCCGATTGCCACCCTCCACAATTTTCGGGACAGCTTTCTCCGACGCGGGGGCGTGGGATGGCCGGATCACTGCGGACGTAGGATTCCAGCCATGGCACCTCATCGCGTCGCCGTCCTGGCACTGCCCGCCGTGCTCCCCATCGACCTGGGCATTCCCACGCAGATCTTCAACTCCCGGCCGGAGACCCCCTACGAGATGACCGTCTGCGGCGCCTCCCGTGGCAACGTGGTCACCAGCACCGGATTCACCGTGGGCGTCAGCGCCGGACTGCCCGCGCTCGCGCGAGCGGACACCATCATCGTGCCCGGGTACTGGGACTACCGCCGTGCGCCCGCCCCCGAGGTGCTCGCGGCCCTCGAACTCGCCCACCGCCGCGGGGCACGGATCGCCTCGATCTGCACCGGCGCGTTCACCCTGGCCGCCGCGGGCCTGCTCAACGGCCGGACCGTGACGACGCACTGGGCCAGCGCCGACGAGCTGGAGGAGCTCCACCCGCGGGTGAGCGTGGACCGCAACGTCCTCTACATCGACGACGGCCAGGTGCTGACCTCGGCCGGGGTGACGGCCGGTATCGACCTGTGCCTGTACCTGGTGCGCAAGGACGTGGGTGCGGCGGTCGCCAACGAGATCGCCCGCGAACTGGTCGCCGCGCCGCACCGCGACGGCGGCCAGGCCCAGTACATCTCCCGGTCGCTGCCCGAACCCACCGCGCACACCCTCTCGGCCACCCGCGACTGGGCCCTGCGGCATCTCGACGAGCCGCTCACCCTGGACGTACTCGCCCGTCACGCCCGGATCTCCACCCGCACGCTCGTGCGGATGTGGCGTCAGGAGTCCGGCGCCACCCCGCATCAGTGGGTGCTGACCGCCCGCCTCGACCATGCCCGTGAGCTGCTCGAAGCCACCGCCCTGAGCGTTGAGCAGATCGCCGACCAGACCGGCCTGGGCAGCGGTACCAACCTGCGGGCCCGCTTCCGCGACACCCTCGACACCACACCCACCGCGTACCGGCGGATGTTCCAACGCTCCGGCGCAGACGGCTGACCGACACCGCGCCAACGGATCACGACGGGCTCACGCCGGTCGACCTGCTTCGCCGCCGCGCGGCTGTCGGTGGATCAGTCCGTGGTCGCCGCCAGGTGCGCTCGGATGAGCCACTGCGCCTTCTCCAGGCCCCGCAACTGGCCGACCAGCAGGTCCTCGGTCACGGGCTCGTTCACGCCGGCCACGCTCACGGCCGCGCGCGTGCCCTCGATGACCCGCGTGTACGACGCGTGCAGGGCACTCAGGTGGACGCTGGTGTCGGCGCGGCCGATGCCGTAGTCGTCCCACGGCCGCTCGGCGACCAGGGCGCCGGGGGTTCCCTGGGCGACCCCGCCGAGGGTGGCGATCCGCTCGGCGACGTCATCGGTCATCGCGCGCACCGCGTCCGCCTGCGCGTCCAGCATCTGGTGGACAGCGATGAAGTGGGGACCGACCAGGTTCCAGTGGGCGTGCTTGAGGGTCAGGTACAGGTCGTTCAGAGCGTGCAGGCGCTGCTGGAGCAGCCCGACCGCAGTCGGGGCGTGACCCGGCGGAACGGCTTGCAGCACGGACTGGTCGGGCTGTTGCGTGGTCATGGTCTCTCCTCTGGTGAGCCACCCTGGACAGGTGCCAAGAGCCGGGCTGTCCGCCCGCCGACGGTCCGTCGGTCGCGGCGGATGTCGAGGATCAGCCTGCCCCGACGGCCTTTCCGGGGCATCAGCCGGTTGACTGGGGTTTGACTGACTCGCTCGCCGCAACCCGACGTCCTCGGGCAGGGCCGCGCCGACCGTGCGGGACCGGCCTCGGCAGCCGACCGGCCGCCCGCATCGGCAGTTCGAGCGGTCAGTTCTGCCTATGGATCTTCGTGTGCACCGGGTGGGAACGCTGCTTGGCTGGAGAGCAGGCACCCGACAGGGCAAACGGAAGAGGATGACGCCGATGAAGGCTCTGGTACATCTCGGCTCGCGCTCGCGCCCGCGGTTGTTCCACCGGGGGAGTCCCGGTACCGGATCGCCGCACCGCGGCGTCGCGGCCGTTCCCGGCGTGAGCCGATGACGATGACCGGGACCGACGACCGGGGCTGTGCGTCCGGGACCTCGACCGGGAGCCCTGCCAGGGGAGTCGAGCCGAGCGCCGCTCCCGCTGTGCGCGGATCCTGCCCGTCCTGTGGTCACCGCCCAGGACTGCCAGGGGCGGCGGGGCACGACCAGGACCCGGCTGCCATGCGCGCCCTCGTGGACGAGGTCGCAGCCCGGCTGCTCCTCCGGTATCCGGTCGTCCGGCTCGCCGCGCTGGAACCGGCGGCGGACGGCGAGGCCCGCGCGGAGCACGCCGTGCGTCGCGCGGGGCTCGCGGCAGCGGCCGAGACTTCGCTCGCGAACGCCCTGGCCCTGCTGCACGAGGACGGTGACGTGTCCGCCGCGTACCGCATCCTGCTGCGGGCCGGGGAGGGCGTGCGTGACCGGGGCGCCGGACAGGTCGGCGCGGAGGAGATCCTCTGGGGCCTCGTCGCGGTCTGCCGACTCAGCGGTCGGCCGGAGCACCGGAAGTCCCTTGAACGCCATATCGCGTCCGCAGGCGCGCTGTTCACCCCGAGCCTGCGGACTGCCGTACGCGGCGTCCTCGACCCGGTTGCCGAGCCCGGGTGGTTGCGGGAGCAGATCGAGTCGCTCGACTGCCGGTCCGAGCCGGCTGAGATCGTGCGGATCGCCGACGCCTCGGCCTTCCTCGGCAACCTGCCGGACTGTCGGCAAGCCCTGCGCCGTGTCGCGTGCCCTGATCCCGTCGGCCGTTCCGGCGTTCCAGGCGTGCAGGCCAACATCCTGCTGGCACTTGAGGCGTACCAGACCGGACAGTGGGACGAAGCCGATCGGCTCGCCGCGACCACCGCGGACCAGTGCGCCGCCGAGGGCTACCAGTTGCTTCGCCGACAGGCGCAGACCGTGCTCGCGTTCGTGGCGGCGAGCCGTGGCGACGCCGCGACCGCCCGGGCCGTCGCTGACGAGATCGCCCGGTGGGCGGCGCCGCGAGGACTCACCTCCCTGCTGGCCGGCGCCCAGTACGCCGGAGTCCTGGCGGCTCTCGCCCAGTCGGACTTCCCCGGGGCCCACCAGCAGGCTGCCAGGACCGGCCCGGCCGGGGACTTCGCCTCCGCCGGGCCGTTCGCCGGGTGGGCGCTGCTCGACGTCGTCGAGGCCGCGCTGCGCGCGGACCGGCGCGAGGAGGCCGAGGCGTATGTGCAGGCGGTGACGGAGTCCGGCCTGCTGGCGGCGTCGCCGCGGATGGTGTTGGTGTCGACCGGGGCAATGGCGATGACCGCGCCGGACGAGGAGGCCCCGGCCCTGTTCGAGCGGGCGCTGGCGAGTGGGGATGCCGGTCGGTGCCCGTTCGACCGGGCCCGGGTGCACCTGCTGGCGGGCGAGCGCCTACGGCGGATGCGGGCGGTGCGCGAGGCACGCGCCCACCTCGGCGCCGCCCACGACGACTTCCGCCGTCTGGGCGCGCTGACCTGGGCGCACCGTGCCGCTACCGGACTGCGTGCCCTCGGACTGGTCCCGCCCGGCGCGGACACCGGCGGCTACCAGCTCCTGACGGCGCGGGAACTCAAGATCGCGCGGCTCGCCGCCGAGGGCTTGAGCAACAAGGAGATCGGCGACCGCCTGTTCATGTCGCACCGGACCGTCGCCAGTCACCTGTACCGGATGTTCCCGAGGCTGGGGATCACCTCGCGGGCCGCGCTCGGCACGATCCTGCGATCCGATGATCCCGAGCGCGAGTTCACGCCCTGGCCGTGAGGTCGAGACCGACGAGGACGCCCCGCGTCGCCAGCGAGTCACTCTCGGTGCTCGCCGGTGATCCATATCCTGGTCACACGCGCCAGCAACCGTATCCCACCTGCGACAATCCCTCATCAGGACCGGCGACTGAGGGTGAGCGCGATGGCGGAGACACCGGGTGAGTTCGCGGGTGCGCTGCGAGAGCAGCGCAAGCGGGCACGGATGACCCAGCAGGAACTGGCGGATGCGGCCGGGGTGAGCCTGCGGACGGTCAGCGACCTTGAACGGGGCGTCGCGACCACCCCGCAGCGGGAGACGGTACGGCTGCTGGGCGACGCGCTGTCCCTGATCGGCGTTCAGCGCGCACGGTTCGAGACGGCAGCGCGGGGCCGCCCGCTGGAGGCCGTGCCCGCGGCCGCCGCCCTGGCCATGCGGTCGCTGCCGCGCGACGTGGCGTCGTTCACCGGACGGCAGCGGGAACTCGACCAGCTGACGAACTCCGCGCTCGCCGCCGGGGGTGTGGTGGGCATCCACGCGATCGGCGGGATGGCGGGGGTCGGCAAGACCGCGTTCGCGGTCCACGCCGCGCACCGCCTGGCCGCCCGGTTCCCCGGCGGCCAGATCTTCCTCCCCCTGCACGGGCACACCCCGGGCCAGCAGCCGGTCGCCCCGGCCGACGCACTCGCGAGCCTGCTCCTGGCAACCGGGGTCTCCCCGGCCCAGATCCCGCACGACATCGAGGCCAGGGCCGCACTGTGGCGCGACCGGGTGGCGGACAAACCGCTGCTGCTGGTCCTCGACGACGCCGCCGGCAGCGAACAGGTCCAACTCCTGCTGCCCGGAACGGGCGGCAGTCTGGTGCTGGTCACCAGCCGACGACACCTGTCGGCACTCGACGACGCGATCACTCTCAGCCTGGACACCCTGCCCCCGGGGGACGCGGCCGCGCTGCTGGTCCGCCTCGCGGGCCGGCCCGGGCTGAGCCCGGGCGACCCCGGAGTCGGGGAGATCAGCGGGCTGTGCGGGTACCTGCCGCTGGCGGTCGGGATGATGGCCCGGCAGCTGCGCCACCACCCTGCCTGGACAGCCGCGGGCCGGGCGGCCGAACTGGCCTCGGCACGGGACCGGCTGGGGCTGATGGAGACCGAGAACCTCTCGGTGGCCGCGGCATTCGACCTGTCCTATGCCGACCTCACCGAAGACCAGCAACGACTGTTCCGCTACCTGGGCCTGCACCCGGGAACCGACGTCGACGGCTACGCCGCAGCGGCCCTGGTCGGAAACACGGTTCCGGACGGGCGCCGCGGCCTGGAAGCGCTGTACGACCAGTACCTGCTGACCGAGCCGGCCCAGGGCCGCTACCGGCTGCACGACCTGCTCCGCGAGCACGCCCGGGCCCTGGCCGACCGACTCGACCCGTACCGGAACCGGGACGCCGCCGTCGACCGGCTGCTGGACTACTACCAGCACACCGCCGCCACCGCGAACAGTCACATCACTCGCCGACTCGGCCCCGTTCCGACCGCTGACGGCGGCCAGCCGGGTTCCGCCCCGGCCCTGACCGACCAGCGGCAGGCGCTGGCATGGGCCAGAGCCGAACGCGCCAACCTGCTCAACTGCCTCGACCACGCCGCCGCGGTCGGCCAGCGCGCTCGCGTCACCGCGCTGACCGCGGGCGTCAGCGGGCTCCTGCTCTGCGACGGCCCCTGGGTCGACGCCGTCGCGAGGCACACCGCCGCCGTGGCCGCGGCGCAGCAGCTGGGTGACCAGCTCAGCGAGGCCAACGCGCTCTGCGACCTGGGATCCGTGCGGCGACTGGCCCATGACTACCAGAACGCGGTGCGGGCCTACGAGCACGCGTTGGAGATATCCCGCGCTCTCGGCGACCGGCTCGGCGAGGCCAACGCGCTCTCCGGCCTGGGGGCCGTGCTTCACGTGATGAACGATCACCAGGCCGCCGCACTGGCCCAGGAACAGGCCCTGGCTGTCTGTGGTGAGCTGGGCGACCGGTTCGGCCAAGGCAAGATCCTCAATGCCCTGGGGCAAACCCGGTACATGTGCGGTGACTACCGGGCCGCGGCGCGGGCCCAGCAGGAGGCGCTCGGGATCTGCCGTGAGTCGGATGACCGGCTCGGCCAAGCCAGGGTCCTGATGTGCCTGGCGGAAGTCCGGCTGATGACCGGTGAGTATCCGGCCGCGCTGCTGGCTGTGGAGGAGTCGCTCGGGATCAACCGCGAGCTGGGCGACCGGCTCGGCCAGGCCCAGGCCCTGCAGTGCCTGGCGGACGTGCGGCTGCGGACGCGTGAGTACCCGGCCGCGGCGCGGGCGCTCGAAGAGACGCTGAGCATCAGCCGCGACCTCGGTAATCGGCTCGGCCAGGCCAATACCCTGATCCTGCTGGGTGGCTTGCGGCAGCAGACCGGTGACTATCCGGGGGCGCTGTCCGACCTTGAGGAGTCGCTCCGCATCGCCCTCGCGATAGGCTACCCGGTCGGCCGTGGAAACGCCCTCCTGCACCTGGGGAGCGTGCGGCGGCTGACGGGTGACTACCTGCGGGCGGCCCAGGAGCTGGACCAGGCACTGGACATCTACCGTGGCACGGGCGACAGGTCCGGTGCGGCCGAGGCGCTGAACGAGCGCGGGGCACTCCATCGGGTCTGCGGTGAGCCCGCCGCGGCGCGCGACTGCCACCAGCGGTCCTTGGAGCTGTCGCGCGAGATCGCCAGTCCCTGGGACGAGGCGCACGCGCTGGCCGGGCTGGGCCGCTGCGCCCTGGCCGAGGACGACGCCCAGCGGGGCGAGGACCTGCTGCGGCAGGCATTGCGGATCTTCGAGCACATGAGAGCGCCCGAGGCTCAGGACGTGCTGTCCGAACTGGACGCCCTCACCAGCACAGGGCCGACGCGGTAGGCGCCGCGGACCAGGGAACGGCACCGGGCCCGCTACCGTGCGACGAGGACGTCGACGGGTAGCGGGCCGGGTGAGGCGATCGTGCAGTCGGCACCGGGGAACCCGCCCGGCGCCGACGGGGTTTGCCGGGGGTGTCGGGCCGCGTCAGTTCGTGCCGTGCACCGCCTCCAGGATCACCTTGGTGACGGTGCCGGGGTTGCTGACCATGGACAGGTGCGGGGCCTTGACCTCGGTGATGTGGGCACCGGCGGCCTGAGCCATGGCGAGCTGTTCGGCCGCCGGGATGGCGTTGTCCTCGGTGCCGACCACCGCCCACGAGGGGATGGTCTTCCACGCCGGGACACCGGACGCCTCGGTGAGCGCCGCGGTGGTCAGCGGCCGCTGGACAGCGCCCAGTTGAGCTGCCTCCTTGGCGGGCAGGCCGTTCGCCATGCAGCCGGCGAACGCGCTCTGCTTGATGTACGCGTCCTCCGCGCCCGCCGGGGCGCCCGGGTAGGGCACCAGGGTGAGGTTGGCGTCGTCGGTGACGCAGGATCCCGGGACAGTGGTGACCAACTGCCCGATGGTTTGACCCTCGTTGGGGGCGAACGCGTCGATGTAGACCAGCGCCTTGACGTTGGCGTCGCCGGTGGCGGCGTTGGTGATCACGGCACCACCGTAGGAGTGGCCGACGAGGACGATGGGCCCGGAGATGGTGTCGAGGAAGTCCCGGATCGAGGTGGAGTCGGTCGACAGCCCCTCCAGCGGGTTCGGCGGCACATAGACGGTGTACCCGTCCGCCTGCAACCGGCTGACCACCGCCGACCAGCTCGAACTGTCGCCCCACGCGCCGTGCACGAGGACGATACTGGGCTTGACCGCGGTGCTCGCGGTGGCAACGGCCGCCGTGGGGCTGCCCGTGCTGGCGAACGCGGCCTGGCTGGCCGGAACAGCGATCGCGGCAGCGGCCAGGGCGACCGTGATAGCCGTCACCCGCAGCTTCGGCCGAGTCATCGACATGATGCGCATCAGTCTTCTCCTTGAGTTGTGTGCTGCTCTGCGGTCCGCCCGATATGAACGGAACAGGTTCTGCTAACCGGCGTTGACCGCGACGACCTCGGCCGCCTGCTTGATCAGCTGCGCCGTCTCGTCGGGGTGGGAGACCATGGCGACGTGGCTGGAGGCGACCTCCGCGGTGACCGCGTCCATGCGTCGGGCGAACAGGCGCTGAGCGTCCGGCGGGACAGCCTGGTCCTCGGTGGCGACCAGGTACCAGGAGGGCAGGTGCGTCCAGGCCGGGTCGCCCATCACGTCACCGAACGTGGACGCGGCCAGCGGTTGCTGGGCGGCGTGCATGACCCTGGCCCTGACCGGGTCGACGTCGGCGGCGAAGTGGCGGAGGTAGTCGTCCTCCGGCAGCCAGCCGAGGCCCTGCTTGTCGACGAACTGGTTGGCCACAGCCGGGGGCACCGGGCCCTGCGACAGCAGTCCGCCCAGGGACTCGCCCTGGTCGATCGCGAACGCGGCGACGTAGACCAGAGCCGCGACGTTCGGTGCGTCGGCGCCGAGCGCCGTGATGATCTGACCCCCGTAGGAGTGTCCCGCGACGACCGTCGGGCCGTCCTGCAGCTCCAGGACCTGCCGCAGCCGCGCGACGTCGGCGGCCAGCGCGGTCATCGGGAACTGCGGCGCGGTCACGTGGTAGCCGTCGGCCTGCAGACGCTCGATGACGCCGCTCCAGCAGGAGCCGTCCGCCCACGCGCCGTGCACGAGGACGATGTTGGGTCGAACACCCATCTCCGTAAGTCCTTCCTGGTAGGAACCTTGTGGTCCCCATGCTCAGGTGCTCGGCCACTGCTGCGGAATCGGCAGAATGACTGCGCTCATCCGGCGGAGCGAGTGCAGTCGGACGGCTGATCCCGCGCGTGAGTCGCGGATCGACCTGAGGACAGCTGACGATCCCGGTGGTGGTGGCCCCTGCCGGTGCGCGTCACCATCGGTACGGGCGGAGGGCGGGGCGCGGCCTCTGGCCGCCACGGGCAGGCCGCTGCTCAGGTTCGGCTCAGCCGGGTTGGAGCAGGTACTCGGCGCCGGGACGGGCAGCGAAGGAGCTGGTGCAGGCGCCGTCGGCGGTGACCCGGTGCTGGGCCGGGACCGGGTCACCGTCCGGGTCGGTGACCCGCGTCGGGCGGCCTCCGGTCGGGACGGTCACGGTGACCGTTCGGGCGTGGGTGGCGCGTAGCGCGGCCTGTTCGAGCCGGTGCCGCTGCCAGCGCAGATCGACGGTGAGTCCGCCGTGGGCGCGCAGGCCGTGGGCCGCGCCGTGGTCCCAGGCCCGGGGCAGGGCGGGCAGCAGCCGCAGCGCCTGCGGGTCGTTGCGCAGCAGCAGTTCGGCGATGGCGGCGGTCGCGCCGAGGTTGCCGTCGATCTGGAAGATCTCCGGCGGGTGCAGGTCGAACAGGTTCGGCGCGGTGGAGCCGTCGAGCAGCCGCAGCAGGGCGCGGTGGGCGAGTTCGCCGTCGCCGAGGCGGGCGGCGAGCGCGGTCACCCAGGCCAGGCTCCAGCCGGTCCCGCCGCCGCCGTGCCGCAGACGGGAGTCCAGGGCGAGCCGGGCGGCGGCGAACAGCTCCGGGGTGCGGTCGGCGGTGATCCGCTCGCCCGGGTAGAGACCGTAGAGGTGGGACAGGTGGCGGTGGCCCGGATCCTCGTCGGTCAGCGGCTCCCACCACTCCAGCAGCGCGCCGTCGGCACCCAACCGGGGCCGCCGCAGCCGGGCCCGGGCGGCGTCCAGGCGTACCGCCAACTCCCGGTCGACGCCCAGGATCCGGGCGGCGCGGGCGCAGGAGTCGAACAGCTCGTCGGTCAGCCAGTAGTCCATGGCGGTCTGCGCGGTGACCGCGGCCAGGGTGCCGTCGGGGGCCACGAAGCGGTGCTCTGGGGAGGTCGACGGGCAGGTGACCAGCGAGCCGTCGGGCTGCTCGACCAGGAAGTCGAGCAGGAACAGGGCCGCCCCGCGCATCGCCGGGTAGCCGCGTTCGGCGAGGAACTCCCGGTCGCCGCCGTAGCGGTAGTGCTGCCACAGGTGCGCGCACAGCCAGGCCCCGGCCATCGGCCAGTTGGCCCACTGCGGGCCGCCGCCGACCGGGTTGCCGCCGCGCCACAGGTCGACGTTGTGGTGCGCGGTCCAGCCCGCGCAGCGGTAGTAGGCGCGGGCGGTGCGCTGCCCGGCCTGCGCCAGGTCGGCGATCAGGTCGAACAGCGGGCTGTGGCATTCGGCGAGGCCGGTGGACTCGGCGGGCCAGTAGTTCATCTGGGTGTTGATGTTGGTGGTCCAGTCGCAGTTCCACGGCGGCCGCCGGTCGAGGTTCCAGATGCCCTGCAGGTTGGCGGGCTGGCTGCCGGGGCGGGAGCAGGCGATCAGCAGGTAGCGGCCGTAGTTGAAGTGGAGGGCGGCCAGGCCCGGATCGTCGGCTCCGGCGCGGAGCGCGGCCAGGCGCTCGTCGGTGGGTGGCTGCTCGCGGTCGCCGTCGGGCGGACCGAGGCGCAGCCCGGCGCGCGCGTAGAGCCGCGCGTGGTCCGCCGTGTGCTCGGCGTGCAGTTCGGCGAAGGAGCGGTCGGCGGCGGCGTCGAGTACGGCGGTGATCCGGGCCCGCAAGGCCGGATCGGGACCGGTGGGCTCGCTGTCCCAGCCCCGGTAGCCGGTGGCGGCGGCGACCAGGACGGTGGCGCCGACGGCGCCGGTGACGGTGACGCCGCCGTCCGCGTCGGTGCGCACGCTGCCGCCCTCGGCGAGCACCCGCAGCCCGATGCCGAAGCCGGTACCGGCGTCACCGCGGTACTCCGGCCCGGCGTCGGTGACCTGGGCCGGGGCCCGGCCCAGCGTCAGTTCGCCGTCGTGGAGCGCGGGGTGGGGGGTGCTCAGCCGGGCGGTGAAGTCGACCCGCCCGCCGGGGGCGGCGCTGATCCGGTGCACCAGCACCCCGGCCGGGGCGGAGACGAAGCTGGTCCGGGTCTGCTCCGCGCCGCCGGAGCCGAAGCGGACGGTGCTGGTGGCGGTCCGCAGGTCCAGCGAACGCCGGTAGTCCCGGGCCGGGGCCGGGAGCCGGTGGCTGAGCCGGAGCGTGCCGAGCGGC
Source organism: Streptacidiphilus sp. P02-A3a (assembly GCF_014084105.1). GTDB lineage: Bacteria > Actinomycetota > Actinomycetes > Streptomycetales > Streptomycetaceae > Streptacidiphilus. Next base: position 3,918,015 of record NZ_CP048289.1, read on the forward strand.
TGGTACGGCTGGGTGTCCGGGCCCTGCATCGCCCGGGCGAGCCGTTCGGCGCGGGCGTGGTCGGCGTCCCGCAGCAGCGCCTGCCGCAGCGGGGCCAGCTGCTCGGCGGCGGTGTGGTCGTTGCGGTCACCGGGACCGCCCGCCCACAGGGTGTCCTCGTTGAGCGCGATGGTCTCCGTCACCGGCTGCCCGTACACCATGGCGCCGAGCCGTCCGTTGCCCAGCGGCAGCGCTTCGAGGAAGCCGGCGGCGGGGGCGCGGTACCACAGCAGGTCGGAGTTCATCGGTGAAGGTCCTTCGGTTCCGGAGCGGGAAGGCCCGCTCGACGCGGTACGGGAGGCACCCGGTACCGGCGTCGAGCGGGCCGGCTCATGGCGGGCCGGGCGGCGGACGGGCTCAGGGCGCGGCGACGATGCCGAAGGACGCCAGCCGCAGCCCGTCGTGCAGGGTCAGCCGCAGGTCCTGGACACCGCGCGGGCCGTCCGGCAGCGGGCCGCTGACGGTGGTCCAGGCGAAGCGGTCGCCGGTGCCGGGAACGGCGATCCGGGTGACCGGCGCGCCCTCGCCGCACTGGACGAACAGGTGGGACCCACCGGGCGTAGCCGGTGACACCTCGGCGGTGAACCGGAGCGGACCGGACCCGTCGGGGCCGAGGTCGACCGAGCGGTAGCGCAGCGAGCCGACGGCCGCGCCCGGCGCGGTGGTGACCGCGTCGCCGTGGTCGCGGTGGGCGGCGGTCAGGGTGATCGCGGCGCAGTCGTCGAAGTCGGCGGCCTCGACCCGGCGGCCGAGCACCGCGCGCGGCGCGGGGGCCGGGCCGGTGACGGTGAGCGGCGCGACCTGGGTGGGTTCCTCGGCGGAGCGGCCGACCAGCAGCTCGTAGCGGCCGGGGTCGACGGTGAACGCGCCGGTGGCGACGTCCCAGTGGGCGAGGGCGGCAGCGGGGAGGGTGAAGCTCACCGTCCGGGTCTCGCCGGGGGCCAGTGTCAGCTTGTGGAAGTCCACCAGCTTCAGCCGCGGCGCCCGGTAGCGCGCGGCGTGGGCCCGGGCGTACAGCTGCACCGTCTCGCTGCCGCCGCGGGCACCGCTGTTGCTGATCTCGACGGTGGCCGTCAACGAGCCGTCCTGGGGCAGTTCGGCGCGGGACAGCCGCAGGCCGGTGTGGGTGAACTCGGTGTACGACAGGCCGTGGCCGAAGGGGTAGAGCGGCGCGGCGGCGTGGTACTGGTACGTCCAGCCGCCCTGGATGATGTCGTAGTCGAGCCGTTCCGGAAGCTCGTCGTCGGCCCGGTACCAGGTCTGCGGCAGCCGTCCGCCGGGGTTGGCGTCGCCGAGCAGCACGGCGGCGAGCGCCCGCCCGGTCTCCTGGCCGCCGTGCGAGGTCCACAGCACGGCGGGCAGGTGCCGCTGCGCCCAGTCGACGGCGTAGGGGTAGCTGCTCATGACGACCAGGACGGTGTCCGGGCAGGCCGCGGCGACGGCGCGGAGCAGCGCCTGCTGCGCCTCGGGCAGGTCGGTGGACTCGCGGTCCTGGGTCTCGCGGCCGTTGATGTGCGGGTCGTTGCCGAGGACGACGACGGCGGTCCCGGCCGCGCCGGCGGCGGCCACGGCCTCGGCCAGGCCGTCCCGCAGCACGGTGCGGGTCCAGCGCTCGGCCTGCCCGGGGGTGTCCGCGTCGACCCGGACCAGGCCGGTGGCCGGGTCGACGGTGGCGTACTTGCCGCTGTGGACGTTGCGCAGCAGCTCGGCGCCGTCGGGTCCGGCTTCGAGACGGAAGGTCTCGTGCACGTCCCAGCCGTTGGGCTGGACCTGGTCGGCGGCCAGGGTCAGGTCGGCGTCCTTGAGGCTGACGTAGCGTCCGGTACGGGCGTTGCGCAGGGTCAGCACGCCGCCGCCCCAGTCGAACAGGTCGAGCGCGCCGTCGTCCGGGTCGGCCGCGGTGTCCGGCCCGGCCGTGCCGGGACGGGCGTGCATCGGTCCGGCCGGGTCGGCGCCGGGGACGGCCAGGGCCGCGCCGGTGGAGGCGGCCCGCAGCTCGATCCGGTCGACGCCCTCGGTCCGGACCACCTCGCCGCCGTGCCCGTCCAGGGCCCCGGCGAGGCCGTCGGCGACGGTGAACCGGTACGGCATGGTGCCGCTGTACCAGTCCTCGAACAGCGAGTCGGCGAGCGGGCCGACCACGGCCACGCCCCGGCGCTGGGCGGCGGGGTCGAGCGGCAGCAGGCCGCGGTCGTTCTTCAGCAGCACCATCGACTCGGTGGCGGCGCGCCGGGCGAGGTCGCGGTGCTCGGGGCAGTCGACCACCGCCCAGTCGACGGCGGCGTAGGGGTCGAGCTCGGGGTCGAACTCGCCCAGGCGGAAGCGTATCGACAGCTGCCGTCGCACGGCCCGGTCGATGTCCGCCTCGGTGAGCAGGCCCCGGTCCAGGGCGGCGCTGATCCGGCCGGTGGTGACCCGGCTGTCCTCGGCGTGGTCGGTGAAGCTGTCGACGCCCGCCCGCAGCGCGGCGGCGTGGGACTCGGCGTGGTCCGGGTAGTAGCGCTGCGGATCGACCAGGTTGGACGGCGCCTCGGCGTCGCTGCAGACGAACAGGTCGTGCCCGGTGGGCGCGGCCCAGCGGCGCAGTTCGCTCTCGATCAGCGGACTGACGTGGCACGGGCGGCCGTTGACCAGGTTGTAGGCGGGCATCACGCCGGTCGCCGAGCCGGAGGCGATGGCGGTGCGGAAGGCCGCCAGGTCGTACTCGTGCAGCACCCGGGGGCGCAGCCCGGAGGAGGTGGTGCAGCGGTCGTCCTCGTTGTTGTAGGCGAGGAAGTGCTTGAGCACCGGGGCGGTGCGCAGGTAGAACGGGTGGTCCCCGGCCAGGCCGCGGCAGAAGCTGTCCGCGAGCCGGGCGGAGAGCAGCGGGTCCTCGGAGTAGCCCTCCTCGTTGCGGCCCCAGCGCGGGTCGCGCAGCAGGTTCACCACCGGTGCCCAGGCCTGCAGGCTGGACCGGCCCTCGCCGATGGCGGGCGGCCGGTGGTGGTGGTAGGCCCGCTGCTCGGTACCGGTGGCGGCGGCCACCTGCCGCAGCAGTTCCTCGTCCCAGGTCGCGGCCAGCCCCACGGCCTGCGGGAAGACGGTCGCCGGGCCGAGCCAGGCGACGCCGTGCAGGGCCTCGGTGCCGGTGCGGAAGGGGCCGACACCCAGCCTGGGCACGGCGGCCGAGTACTGGTGCAGCATCGCGATCCGCTCCTCGACGGTGAGCCGGGCGAGCAGGTCCGCGACCCGCTCGGCGAGCGGCAGCGCGGCGTCGCGGAAGCGGAGCGGGCCGGACGGGTCTGCGGCTCGCTGGTCTGCGGACGCGGAGGCGGTACTCACCTGGGGAACCCCTTGGGACGAGGGACGGATCGGAACAGGCACGGCTGGACGGCCGGGGCGCGGGCGCGGGTGACGGAGCGCGGCGGGCCGGGAGCGGCCGCGGTGCGGGCTCGGGCGCCAAGCGGTGCGGGACGCGGTGCGGCGAAGTGGTGCGGCGGTGCGGTGCGGCGGTGCGGTGCGGTGCGGTGCGGCGATGCGGTGCGAGGCGTTGGTGAAGCGTTTCGAAAGTGACACGGTGAACAGCGGGTGTCAACCGCTGTCCACCGTTGCCGACCGTAGCGCGGCGGGGTGCCGCGGCTCCTCGATCCAGGTTCGCATACGTGCCAACCCACGTGCTACAGGCCAGAAGTGAAGGGACAGCCGGGAAGTGGCGGCTGTGGCGGGGGATGGCCGGAGGTATTTTGTTCATCCCCTTGTCGAATCGGTAACGCGTGGTTAGTCTCGCCGCAACATCGAAGCGCTTCGACGCATCGACCCGAACTTCGCTGTGCCACCGCCGTGCCGCCTACCCAGCGGCCCCAGCGGTGATGACCGGATCCTCAACGACGAAGGGCCGCAACGACCATGAGCATCGAGATGAACCGCAGATCAGTGCTGCGCACCGCCATCGGCGTGTCCGGGGCGGCGGCCATGGCGCCGCTGCTCAGCGCCTGCGGTACCGGCGGCTCGGTGAAGGCGGGCGGGAACACCAAGGCGGGCCTGGCCGCGACCCTCCCGACGCACGTGCCGAACACCTCGATCAAGGCGGACATCCCCACGGTGTCCTTCGCCAACGGCGCGTCCACCGACCCGGGTTTCCTCAGCTACCCGGCGAACCCGGTCGCCACCGTCAGCGGCATCCCCGGCTCCGGCGGCAGCTACACGGCGGTCACCCCGCTCTGGGGCACCATCCCCTCGCCCGGCAACCAGTTCTACCAGGCGGTGAACAAGGCCCTGGGCACCACGCTGACCATGCAGCCGGCCAACGGCGTCACCTACAACACCGCCATCCCGACGCTCACCGCCGCGCAGAAGCTCCCCGACTGGGTCCAGCTGCCGACCTGGTGGAACGCCGCGTTCGAGGTCGGCGAGCTGGCCGGGACGCAACTCGCGGACCTGACCCCGTACCTGGCGGGCGACAAGATCAAGGCGTACCCGAACCTGGCGGCGCTGCCGACCGGCGCCTGGGAGTGCGGGGTCTGGGACAACAAGCTCTACGGGATCCCCTCCTTCGCCTCCGGCACCAACTTCGCCGGGGCGCTGTACTACCGGGAGGACGTCTTCGCGACCAAGGGCATCCAGGCGAGCAGCATCACCTCCGCCGCCGACATGATGGCGCTCGGCAAGGAACTCACCGACGCCAAGGCCGGGGTCTGGGCCTTCGACGACATCTGGACCTACTTCTCCCCGACCTTCGGCGTGCCCAGCAAGTTCCGGGTGGACGGCGGCAAGCTGGTGCACAGGTACGAGACCGCGGAGATCCTGGAAGCACTCAACTGGCACTACCAGCTTGCCAAGTCCGGCTACATGCACCCGAGCGCGCTGGCCGGGGACAGCAACGACGCCAAGACCCGGTTCTACGGCGGCAAGGTGCTGGTCACCGGTGACGGAACCGGCGCCTGGAACCTCGCTGACGCACAGTCAGGAGCCGCCGCCAACAAGGCGTACCGCCGGGGCGCGCTGCCGGTGATCGCCGCCGACGGCAGCTCCACCCCGTCGATCTACCTCGGCTCCTCCGCCAGCGAGATGAGCTACCTCAGCGCCCGGCTCAAGCCGGCGCAGATCAAGGAGCTGCTGGCGGTCGCCAACTACCTTGCCGCACCATGGGGTTCGCTGGAGTACACGCTGATCAACTACGGCGTCGAGGGTGTCGACTACACCATGGTCGACGGCGTCCCCACGGCCACCGCCACCGGGCAGAAGAACGTGCAGCAGCAGACCTACCCGTTCCTGGCCACCTGCCAGTACACGGTGACCAACCCCGGCGCCCCGCAGATCACCCAGGACTACTGCGCCTGGGTCGCGGCCGCCGCCAAGTACGCCTACAAGCCGGTGTTCTGGAACATGAACATCGTGGTCCCGGGCCAGTACGCCACCGCCGACGCCGCGCAGGCCGTCGAGGACACCATCACCTCGATCTACCACGGCCTCAAGCCGGTCTCCGCGTTCCAGGACGCCGTCAGCACCTGGAAGAAGAACGGCGGCGACGCGGTCGTGGCCTGGTACCAGAGCAACATCCTGGACAAGTTCGGCTCCGGCCAGTAATCGCAGCGTCCGAGTCCACGTCCCCGCGAACGTCGTCACAACCCTCAGGAGGCACAGTGGCCGCGACAGTGACCACGGAGGGCACCCAGTCCCCGGCACGGGTGCCCCGTCGACTCATCAGGCGCGGTCGACGCGCGCGGCCGGACCGGGAACCGAAGCTCAACTGGCGGATCCGGCTGCGCCGGGACAAGTCGCTGATCATCATGACGCTGCCGGCCGTGGTCCTGCTGCTGGTCTTCAGCTACCTGCCGATCCTGGGGAACATCACCGCCTTCCAGTACTACGACCCGCTGGTGGGCATCTGGAACAGCACCTGGATCGGGCTGCAGAACTTCCAACAGCTGTTCAACGACCCGCTGTTCTGGGAGGCGATGAACAACACCCTGGCCATCAGCGCCATCCAGCTGGTGCTGTTCTTCCCCATCCCGATCATGCTGGCACTGCTGCTCAACTCGGTGCTCAGCCAACGGCTCAGGTCGGTGATCCAGTCCGTCGCACTGCTGCCGCACTTCTTCTCCTGGGTGCTGGTGATCACGCTGTTCCAGCAGATGATCGGCGGAGCCGGGCTGCTCAACCAGTTCCTGCGCAACCACGACATCGGCGTGTGGAACATCATGACCGACCCGACGACCTTCAAACTGCTGGTCACCTCCCAGGTGATCTGGAAGGACGCGGGCTGGGGCATCATCGTGTTCCTGGCCGCGCTCTCGGCGATCGACCAGAACCTGTACGAGGCCGCCGCCGTGGACGGCGCCGGGCGCTGGCGCCGGATGTGGCACATCACCCTGCCCGGGATCAAGGGCACCATCGTGCTGATGCTGGTGCTGCGCCTCGGCAACATCCTCAACGTCGGCTTCGAGCAGCTGCTGATCCAGCGTCAGGCCGTGGGCCACGACGCCGCCGACGTCCTCGACACCTTCTCGTACTACTACGGCATCGCGACCAACAACTACGGCTACGGGGCCGCGGCGGGCATCTTCAAGAGCGTCATCTCGCTGGTCCTGGTCTACGGGGCCAACAAGCTGGCGCACCTCTTCGGCGAGGACGGTCTGTACCGCTCATGAGCACACTCAGCCTGGGCGGCACGCGCCGCCGCAACTCCGACCGGCCGATCTGGGAGGAACCGCCGACCGCCGCCGGACAGGCGGCCAAGGGCACGGTACTGACCCTGATCGTGCTGGTGATCCTGGTCCCCATGTACTCGGTGGTGGTCACCAGCCTGTCCAACCAGGCCTCCATCAACGACGCGGGCGGGATGGTGCTGGTCCCGCACGGCCTGACGCTGAGCGCCTACCGGACCATCCTGTCCGGCGGCCCGGTCGCCCGCGCGCTGATCGTCAGCCTGGCGATCACACTGGTGGGCACGGTGTTCTCGATGGTGGTCTCGGTGCTCTGCGCCTACGGGCTCTCCCGCTCCCGGTCGCTGGGCCACCGGTTCGTGCTGATGCTGCTGATCGTCACCATGTTCGTCAGCGCCGGTCTCATCCCGACCTACCTGGTGGTGGTCGGCCTCGGCGGCTACGACAGCTACTGGGCGCTGATCATCCCGAGCTCGGTCAGCGTGTTCAACATCCTGGTGCTGCGCTCCTTCTACTCCGGGACGGCGTCCGAACTGATCGACGCCGCGCGGATGGACGGGGCCAACGAATGGCGCATCCTGTGGTCGGTGGTACTGCCGACCTCGCGCGCGGTCACCGCCGTGGTCACCCTGTTCTACGCGGTCGGCTACTGGAACTCCTTCTTCAACGTCATGCTCTACATGCCGGTGGACAGCCAGAAGTGGCCGTTGCAGTACGTGCTGTACGAGTACGTCAACCTCGGGATGAACATGCCCGGGCAGACCAACTCCGGCTTCGGCAGCGGGCATTCGCAGACCGCGCCGCTGTCGCTGCAGATGGCCGTGGTGGTGCTGACCCTGATCCCGGTGCTGATCGCCTTCCCCTTCCTGCAGAAGCACCTCGGCAAGGGCATGCTCACCGGCGCCATCAAGGGCTGACCGCCCACTCCACCCGCTTGTTCCTCCCCGTCCGAGAGGTCCGTTCCCATGCGCGTCTCCGCAACGAAGAACGCCGCAACGAAGAAGAGAACGCTGCTCACCGCGGCCGTCTGCCTGGGCCTGCTGGGCGGCACCCTGGCCGCCGCCCCGGCGGCCTCGGCCGCGCCCGCCGGTACCGGCGGCCCCACCTGGTCCAACGTGAAGGTCGGCGGCGGCGGTTTCGTCACCGGCGTGGTGTTCAACCAGTCCCAGCCGGGACTGGCCTACCTGCGCACCGACATCGGCGGCCTCTACCGCTGGAACGCGGCGCGGCGGACCTGGGTCCCGCTGCTGGACTGGACCGGCTTCAACGACTGGAACCAGCTCGGCGTCGAGTCCGTGGCCACCTCCCCGGAGCACCCGAACCGGGTGTGGGCGGCGGTCGGCGAGTACGCGGACAGCTGGAACAAGGGGAACAACGGCGCGATCCTGCGGTCCGACGACTACGGCAAGCACTGGAAGGCCACCCAGCTGCCGATCCAGCTGGGCTCCAACGACCAGGGCCGGGACTCCGGCGAGCGGCTGGCGGTCGACCCCCGGGACGACGACATCCTCTACTTCGCCTCGCGCGACAACGGGCTGTGGAAGTCCACCGACGGCGGCGTGACCTGGGCGCAGGACCCGGCCTTCCCCGACCTGGGCAGCGACAGCGACGCCGGGTTGCAGTTCGTCACCTTCGACCAGACCCAGGGCCGCCGCGGCGACCCCAGCCAGCACCTCGTCGTCGGCGACGCGGACACCAGCGCGCTCTACCAGTCCACCGACGGCGGAGCGACCTGGAGCACGGTCGGCGGCGGCCCGGGGACCATCCCGATCAAGGCCCAGTTCTCCGGGACCGGCCAGCTGTACGTCGTCTACGACACCTCCACCGGCCCGTACGCGATGGGCGCGGGCGCGGTCTACCGCTACGCCGGCGGCAGCGGGGGACAGGGCGGCAGCGGGGCACACGGTGTCGGCGCGGCCACCGACATCACCCCGGTCTCCTCCACCTTCGGCTACGACGGCCTGGCGGTGGACCCGGAGCACCCGGACACCGTGATCGTCTCCACCAACGACCGCTGGTACCCGGTGGACACCCTGTACCGCTCCACCGACGGCGGCCAGGACTGGAGCGACGTCTCCGCCTCCACCACGCTCGACGTCTCCAGCACGCCGTACCTCGACTTCGGCGCCGCCGCGCCCAAGTTCGGCTGGTGGATCGGTACCGTCGCGATCGACCCGTTCGACTCGAACCACGTGGTCTACGGGACCGGCTCGACCCTGTTCGGCACCGACAACCTCGACGCGATGGACCACGGCGGCACCGTCGACTTCTCCTCCGAGGCGGTCAACGGGGTCGAGGAGAACGCGGTCAACGACCTGGTCGTGCCGAACCTCAGGCAGAGCCCCTGCCGGGTGGTCAGCGTGATGTCCGACGTGGGCGGCTTCTGCCACACCTCGCTCACCGCCTCGCCGTCCACCGGCATGTCCACCGACCCGCTGCTGAGCAGCGGCGACAGCGTGGCGCAGAGCGCCGACGGCGGGCTGATGGCCCGGGTCGGCACCGGCGGCTCGGACGGTTCGGACGGCGGCTGCTCCACCGACGGCGGCGTGACCTGGACGCCGTTCACCGACCCCGCCGCGATGACCAGCGGCGGCGGCCAGGTCGCGGTCTCCGCCGACGGCGGCGTCATCCTGTGGTCCGCCGGGGACGGCTCCGGCGTCTACCGCTCCACGGACCACGGCCGGAGCTGGACCACCGCCACCGGCCTCGCCGCCGGGCCGCGGCCGGTCGCCGACCCCGGGAACCCCGACGACTTCTACGCGCTTGACCCGGACGCCGGGGTGGTCTACCGCTCCACCGACGGCGGCCGGACCTTCACCGCCCGGGCCACCGGCCTGCCGACCGGCGGCAGCGAGCAGCTGCGGGCCACCCCCGGGACGTCCGGCGACCTGTGGCTGAGCGCGCAGGACAGCGGACTGCTGCACTCCACCGACGGCGGCGCGACCTGGACCAGGACCACGGCCGCGACCTCCTCCTACACCCTCGGCTTCGGCAAGGCCGCCCCGGGCTCGCGGCAGCCGACGATGTACCAGGTCGGCGTGGTGGGCGGGACCACCGGGATCTTCATGTCCACCGACGGCGCCGCCTCCTGGACCCGGATCAACACGAACGCGCAGAACTGGGGCTCAACCGGGCAGATCATCACCGGCGACCCCTACCATTTCGGACGGGTCTACCTCGGCACCAACGGGCGCGGCATCCAGACCGTCGACGTGTCCCGCCCCGCGCTCGGCGGGGAGTGATCCAGCCATGACGCGACCGACCCTGACGAGCGGTCACTACGCTGGCCGCAGCGGCGGGGCCCGCGCGGGGTCGGCCGCGGCACCATCAGCACAGCGAACATCGAGGGGGAGCACGTCATGGTGACACTCGCCGAAGTCGCCCGTCAGGCGGGCGTCTCGCCCAGTACCGTCAGCTACGTCCTGAGCGGCAAGCGGACGATCTCCGGACCCACCCGGGCCCGGGTCGAGCGCGCCATCAGCGACCTGGGCTACCACCCCAACGCGGGCGCGCGCGCCCTCGCCGGAAAGCGCTCGCACATCATCGCGCTGGTGGTGCCGCTGCGCACGGACGTCTACGTCCCGATCATGATGGAGATCGCCATCGCGGTCACCATGTCCGCCCGCCAGTACGGCTACGACGTCCTGCTGATCACCAACGACGAGGGCCCCGAAGGGGTGCGCCGGGTGGCGGCCAGCGGACTGGCCGACGGCGTGGTGCTGATGGACGTCGAACTGCAGGACGAACGGATCCCGGTGCTGCGGGAGCTCGGCACCCACGCCGCCACCATCGGGCTGCCCGCCGACTCCCACGGCATGGCCTGCGTCGACCACGACTTCGCCGCGGCGGGCGCGCTCTGCGCCGACCACCTGGCCGACCTCGGCCACCGCGACGTCGCCTTCATCGGCTACGCGCCGCAGGTCTACCAGCGGCACGCCGGATACGCCGAGCGCACCCTGCTCGGGTTCCGGGAACGCTCCGAGGAGCGCGGGCTGCGGATCCTGCACCGGCCCTGCGAGGGCAGCTACGAGAGCACCGCGGGCGCGCTCGCCCGGATCCTGGAGGACCGTCCGGCCACCACCGGCTTCGTGGTCCAGAACGAGGGCGCGCTCGGACCACTGCTCAGCCTGCTGCGCACCACCGGGCGGATCGTCCCCGAGGACGCCTCGGTGGTCGCGCTCTGCCCCGAGCAGCTGGCCGAGCAGAACTCGCCCCGGCTCACCGCGGTCACCGGCCCGGCCCAGGAACTCGGCCGCCAGGCCGTGGAACTGGTGATGGCCCGGATCAACGGTGACCCGGCCCCCGAGGTCACCCTGCTCACGCCGGTGCTGACCGTCCGCGAGAGCAGCGGCCCGGCCCCGCACCGGTAGCCCGCGGCAGCACACCCCATCCCACCCCACCGCGCATCGCACCACACGCACCTGGAGTATTCGCATGCCCAACCACATCCACGACCTCGGCGGAGCCCTGGAGTGGCGCGCCCGAGGCGAGACCCTGCGGGTCGAGCCCTGGGGCCGCGACTCGGTGCGGGTGCGGGCCACCCCCGGCGGCGCGCTGCTGCCGGACCTGCCCGGCGCGCTGCTCGACGCCGACCCGGCCACCGCCGGAACCGCCGGAACCGCTGAGATCAGCATCGAGGGCAACACCGCGACCCTGGTCAACGGCGCGATAACGGTCCGCCTCGACGGCAACGCCGCCGACGCGAGCGACCCGCAACTGCACCCCGCCGCCGGTCGGCTGACCTTCCTGAACACCGCCGACGGCAGCGAACTGCTGGCCGAGGAGCCGCACCACTTCTGGTGGCCCGGCCCGCGCCTCTACACCGCCACCGGGAACGGCTACCACCGGCTGGAGCAGCGCTTCCGCGCCTACCCCGGCGAGCGGCTGTACGGCCTGGGCCAGCACACGCACGGCCTGCTCGACCAGAAGGGCGCGGTGATCGACCTGGTCCAGCGCAACGCCGAGGTGAGCATCCCGTTCCTGCTCTCCGACCGGGGCTACGGCCTGCTCTGGAACAGCCCGGCGATCGGCCGGGTCGAACTCGCCGAGACCGGAACCCGCTGGGTCGCCGACAGCGCACGGCAGTTGGACTACTGGGTGACCGCGGGCCGCCCGGCCGACGTACTGCGCCGCTACGCGGACGCGACCGGGCACAGCCCGATGCTGCCCGACTGGGCGGCCGGCTTCTGGCAGTGCAAACTGCGCTACCGCACCCAGGAGGAGCTGCTGGAGGTCGCCCGCGAGTACCGGCGCCGCGACCTGCCGCTGGACGTGATCGTCGCCGACTTCTTCCACTGGACCCACCTGGGGGAGTGGCGGTTCGACCCGGAGGAGTGGCCCGACCCGGCCGCCATGGTCGCCGAACTCGACCGACTCGGCGTCAAGTTGATGGTCTCGGTGTGGCCCTCGGTGAGCCCGCTGTCGGAGAACTTCCACGAACTGCTGAACCAGGGCCACCTGATCAACACCGAGTACGGCCCGGTCGCCCACGCCGACTGGCCGGACAAGGGCCTGGACGCCTACTCGGCGCAGGTCGCGTTCTACGACGCGACCAACCCCGACGCCCGGGCCTTCGTCTGGGAGCGGCTCCGGCGCAACTACCTGGACCTGGGCATCAAGGTGTGGTGGCTGGACGCCTGCGAGCCCGAGCTGAAGCCCGGCTACCCGGCCAACCTGCGCTACCACGCCGGTCCCGGCCTGGAGGTCGGCAACCTGTACCCGCGCGAGAACGCCCGCATGATCCACGAGGGGATGACCGCCGCCGGGGAGAGCGAGGTCGTCTCGCTGAACCGCTCGTCCTGGGCCGGTGCGCAGCGCTACGGCGCGGCGCTGTGGTCCGGCGACATCGGCACGGACTTCGCCAGCCTGCGCGCCCAGATCAAGGCCGGGCTGAACGTCATGGTCTCCGGCATCCCCTGGTGGACCACCGACATCGGCGGCTTCCACGGCGGCGACCCGGACGACCCCGGCTACCGCGAGGTGCTGGTCCGCTGGTTCCAGTACGGCGCGTTCTGCCCGCTGTTCCGGCTGCACGGCTTCCGCGGCCCGGAGCAGCGGCTCGAACCCGCGATGACCGGCCTGCCGAACGAGGTCTGGAGCTACGGCGACGAGGCCTACCGGATCCTCACCTCCTACCTGCGGCTGCGCGAACGGCTGCGGCCCTACCTGCTGCGGCAGCTGGCCGAGGCCGCCGAGCAGGGGCTGCCGCCGATGCGCCCGCTGTTCGTCGAGTTCCCCGACGACCCCGCGGCCTGGACCGTCGACGACGCCTTCCTGCTCGGCCCGGACCTGCTGGTCGCCCCGGTCACCGAGGCGGGCGCGCGCCGCCGCGAGGTCTACCTGCCGTCGGGCGCGGACTGGACCGACGCCTGGACCGGCGCGGTGCACCCCGGCGGCAGCCGGACGGCCGTGGACGCCCCGCTGGACCGGATCCCGCTGTTCCTGCGCGACGGCGCGGAACTGCCGATCCAGCAGGAGGCCTGATGGGCGGGCTGCTCGGCCCCGGCCTGGCCTTCGGCGGCGACTACAACCCGGAGCAGTGGGACGAGCCGGTCTGGCGGGAGGACGACGCCCTGATGCGGCAGGCCGGGGTGAACCTGGCCACCGTCGGGGTGTTCTCCTGGGCGCTGCTGGAGCCGGAGGAGGGGCACTACTCGTTCGACTGGCTCGACGCCCAACTGGACCGGCTGCACGCCAACGGCGTCCGGGTGGACCTGGCCACGCCCACGGCCTCGCCACCGCCCTGGTTCACCCTGGCCCACCCGGAGGCGATGCCGGTCACCGCCGACGGCACCCGGCTCACCCACGGCAGCCGCGACACCTACTGCCTGGCCGCTCCGGCGTACCGGCGGGCCGCCGCCCGGATCGCCGGGGCGCTGGCCGAGCGCTACGCCGGGCATCCGGCGCTGGCGATGTGGCACGTCCACAACGAGTACGCGACGGTCTGCTACTGCGAGCAGTCCGCGGCGGCGTTCCGGGTCTGGCTGCGGGCCCGGCACGGATCCCTGGACGAGCTCAACTCGGCCTGGGGAACCGCCTTCTGGGGCCAGCGCTACGGCTCCTGGGAGCAGATCACGCCGCCCCGCGCCACCCAGTGGCACCAGAACCCGGGCCACCTGCTGGACTTCCGCCGGTTCTGGTCGGACGAGGCACTGGCCGCGTACACCGAGCAGCGCGACGCGATCCGCCGCCACAGCGGCCCGCGGACCCCGGTCACCACCAACCTGATGCTGCCCGGCTACCAGGTGATCGACCTGTGGGCGTTCGGGCGCGAGGTCGACTTCGTTGGCATCGACCACTACCCGGACGCCCCCGGCGTCGACGCGGGCGCGGACACCGCCTTCGGCGCGGACCGGGCCCGCTCCTTCGGCGGCGGCAAACCGTGGCTGCTGATCGAGCAGGGCACCAACACCGTCCACACCGCTGAGCGGACCCTCGCCAAGGAGCCCGGCGACCTGCTCCGGCACACCCTCGGCCACCTCGGGCGCGGCTCCGACGGCGCACTGTTCTTCCAGTGGCGGCAGTCCAAGGCGGGCGCCGAGCTGTGGCACTCGGCGATGGTGCCGCACGCCGGTCCGGACACCCGGATCCACCGCGAGGTGGTCGCCCTCGGCGCGGCGCTGGAGCGGCTGGCCGAGGTCGCCGGGTCCACGGTGGCCGCCGAGGCGGCGGTGCTCTGGGACGCCGACGCCTGGTGGGCGCTGGACACCAACGGCATGCCCTCCGCCGACCTCGACTACCACGCCACCGTCCGGCGCGCGCACCGCGCCCTGTGGGAGGCCGGGGTCACCGCCGACTTCGCGCACCCCGAGCACGACCTGTCGCGGTACCGGCTGGTCCTCGCGCCCAGCCTGTACCTGCTCTCCGACGCGGGCGCGGCCTCGCTGCGCCGCTACGTGGAGGGCGGCGGCACGCTGCTGGTGCAGTACTTCAGCGGGGTGGTCGACGCCCGGCACCAGGTCCGCACCGGCGGCTACCCGGGCGCGCTGCGCGAGGTGCTGGGCATCCGCGGCGAGGAGTTCCGCCCGCTGGCCACCGGAGCCACGGCCGCCCTGTCCGACGGCTCCTCGGGCACGGTGTGGAGCGAGGACCTGCGGACCGAGGGCGCGCGGGCGGTGCTGCGCTACGCCTCGGGGTCACTGGCCGGCCGACCCGCGCTCACCCGCCACGCGTTCGGCGCGGGCACCGGCTGGTACCTGTCCACCCGGCTGGACGACGAACGCTACGCGGCGTTGCTGGCGCGGGTCCTGGAGGAGTGCGGGGTGGCCGCCGAGGTACCGGGGCTGCCGCCGGGGGTGGAGGCGGTCCGCCGCCGGGGCCCGCTCGACGGGCGGGACACCGGCTGGCTGTTCGTGCTCAACCACCTGGACACCCCGGTCCAGCTGCCCGGGATCACCGCCGGGCGGGATCTGCTCACCGGCGCGGACGTGCCCGGCGACGGCCTGCGGCTCGCCCCGGGCGGTGTCGCGGTGCTGCGCGAGCCGTAGCGCGGCTGGTCGTGGTGGGCGGGGCGGGGCCGGTGTCGCGGCCCCGCCCCACCCGGCTAGGGCATGTCCGGCAGGGTGTCGGTGGCCCAACTCGCGAGCACGCCGATGACGGCCGCGAGCGGCAGGCACACCAGCAGCTGCCCGGCCATCTGCGAGCGGGTGAGACTGCCGGTGGAGGTGACCGTGACCGCGAAGAACGCGATGTAGCCCAGCGCCATGACCGCCGCGAAGACGGGGAGCGGCCTGGGCACCGCTCGTTCCAGCAGCACCAGCACCGCCACCGCGATCAGGGTGGCGGTGATGATTCCGACGGTCAGCGCGCCGGAGTTGGGGAAGCCTCCCCCCTCGATCTGACCGGCGTTCTGGAAGGCGTCCAGGTTGAGCATGGCGCGGACCAGATAGGTGAGGACGAACCCGGACGCGATGGCGACGGCGCAGGCGGTCAGGGTGCGCAGGGCCAGGGCGCCCGGGGACACGGCGGGCTGCCGTCCGCGCGTTCTGGTGGCGGGCAGGCGGGTGTGGGTGGTGTTGATCATCGCGGGCTCCAGTGGTCGTAGGAACCTCGTAGGAACCAAGGACTTCCCTCCCGGTATAGCGTCCCGGATGGCCCGGCGCGCCTCCGGTTAGCCCATCCGGGGGCGCGCGAACCGGTCAGCCGACCTGCTCCGGGAGCGACACCTCCCGGGCGATGGCCGACACCGTGGTCAGCGTCGGCGCCGCGATCACCCGGCCGAGGTGGGACATGAACGCGGTCTCCCGCTGCGGCGGCAGGACCTCCCGGCAGACCCCGGCCAGCATCGTCAGCAGCGACAGCGAGTCCCCGCCCAGCTGGTGGAAGTCGGTGTGCGCGTCGATCCGGTGCGGCTCGACACCCAGGATGCCCGACCAGATCGAGGCGACCTTGGCCTCCACCGGGTCCCGGTCCGGATCCGCCGCGCCGTCGGCCGGGCCGCCGTCCGCCCGCTCGGCGAAGGGGTCGGGCAGCGAGCGCACGTCCACCTTCCCGGCGACGCTGTAGGGGATCCGCTCCACCACGAAGGTCGCCGCCGGAACCATGTACGCGGGCAGCCGCTCGGCGGCGTGCGCCTGCAACTCCGCGACCTCGACCGCGCCGTTCACCAGCACGTAGCCGTAGAGCCCCTTGCCGGAGCCGTCCGGGCGGCTGCGGGCCACCACCACGGCCCGGTCCACCCGCGGATGCTCCTCCAGGGTGTTCGCCACCTCGGCCGGTTCGACCCGGTGACCGCGCACCTTCACCTGGTCGTCGATCCGGCCCAGGAACTCAAGGCCGCCGTCCGGCAGCCGCCGGGCCAGGTCCCCGGTCCGGTACACCCTGGTCCCGTCGGCCAGCCGGGGGAAGCGCTCGGCGTCCAGGTCGGGGCGGCCCAGGTACCCCCGGGCCAGCTGCACCCCGGCCAGGTACATCTCGCCCACCTCGCCGGTCGGCACGAACCGCCGGTTCGGGTCGAGCAGGTGCACCTGGGTGTTGTGGGCGGGCACGCCGATCGGCACGGCCGCGAGCTCGGCGTCCCGCACCGGGTCGAAGGTGTAGGCGGTGCAGCCGATGGTGGCCTCGGTCGGGCCGTACTCGTTGATGATCCGGCAGTCCGGGCCGAACATCTGCTGCGCCCGCGCGGCGACCTCTACCCGCAGCTGCTCACCGACGACGACGATGCTGCGGAAGCCGGTCGGTTCGACGTCCAGCCGACCGATCAGCTCCAGGTGCGACGGGGTGAGGTTGAGCATGGTCGCGCCGGACTCCTCCAGCAGCCGGCGCAGCGTCAGGTGGGTGGGCTGGTCCTGGACCAGCACCACCGTCCCGCCGGTGATCAGCGGCAGGAAGATCGAGGTCCCGGACACGTCGAAGGAGAGCGAGGTCAGCAGCGGCAGCCGGGTCCCGGCGTCGACGCCGAACTCCTCGATGCCCCAGTGCAGGTAGTTGAGCAGGCTGCCGTGCTCGATCTGGACGCCCTTGGGCCGCCCGGTGGACCCCGACGTGTACAGGACGTAGGCCAGGTCGTCCGGCCGCGACTCGGCGTCCACCGAGGGGCCGGGGTCGGCGGCGGTCCCGAGCAGGTCGTCCAGGGCGATCGGCGCGCAGCTGTCCGGGCAGTGCTCGCGGCCCTGCTGCCCGGCCTCCACCAGGCAGAACCGGGCGCCCGAGTCGGACAGCAGACCGGCCAGCCGGGCGTCCGGATGCCGCACCTCCAGCGGCAGGTACCCGGCTCCGGCGCGGAGGATCCCCCAGATCGCGGCGATCGCCGCCGGAGTCCGCTCGGCGAGCACACCCACCACCTCACCGCGGTCCACGCCCCGGGCGCGCAGCCCGGCCGCGACCGCGTCCGCGCGGCGGCTCAGCTCACGGTAGGTCACCTCGCCCTGGGGGCCGCTCAGCGCGACCGCGTCCGGGGTGAGCTCGACCTGGTCGCGGAACAGCTGGAGCAGCGAGCGCGGGGAGGCCGGCTCCCGCTCGGTGCGGTTCGCCGCCGGATCGCGGTCGGCCCGCGGCGACAGCGCCTCCACCACCGAGTCGAGCAGCGCGTCCATCCGCTCGGCGGCACCCGGCACGTTCCGCCAGGTGAGCACGATCTCGGTGCGGCCGGAGGTCTCGATGACGTCGATGCCGGGAGGCGCCGAGGGGCCCGAACCACCCAGGTTGTACAGGGTGGTGGCGCGGAAGGAGTCGGCGCTGTAGTCCGCCGGGTCGGTGAAGCCGAGGTTGGTGACGAAGGCCGTGCCCATGAAGAGCTGCTTCTTCACCGCCGCTGCCTCCATGCCGTCGGCGAGCACCCGCAGCACCGGCCGTGGCACCCGCAGCAGCCAGGAACCGGTGCGCAGGGCGATCTCCCGGTTCTCGGACAGCCCCGTCAGCAGGTCCTGGTGGACCTCCTCCCAGCCGGTGCCCGGCGCCACGTCGAGGTCGACGGCCAGCGACAGCCAGCCGGTGGACCGCAGGTCGGGCTGGTGCCGACGCAGGTCGACCGGGACGAAGAAGCGCGCCTTCGCCTCCGGCAGCGAGTCCGGCTCGGTGGCCGCGGCGACGGCGGCGATCACCTTGGCGGTGACCGCGGCCTGGGTGCCCTCGATCGTCCGCCGCCGCCAGATCAGGCCGTGCCGCCCGGAGGTCAGCGGCGCCATCAGCGTGGGCCACTCCGACTTGCCCTGGCCGCGCGGGATCGGCGGCAGGCCCTCGGGCAGCAGCTGCCGCAGGAACTCGTCACTGTTCCAGGCCGAGGGAGCACCCAGCGGCTGCTCACCGCGCAGTACTCGGAACACGTCCGCCGCCCAGACCAGTACGCCCCGGGCGTCGGTCACCCCGTGGAAGCCGCGGAAGACCAGCCGCAGCGGCTGCCCGGGACCGCCGGGCACGAACAGCACCTCGCAGGTGGGGCCGCCGTCGTTGAGCGTGGTCTGCAGCGCGGGATCGGCCAGCAGGTCCTGTCCGTCCGGCAGCCGCACCACGCGCACCTCCGGGGCGACACCGCTGTCCACCCAGCTCCGCCGCCGACGGCGCAGCCGGGTACCGGGGCACACCTCGGCGACCGCGGCCACGGCCGCGGCCAGGGCCTCGGCGCTGAGCTCCCCCTCGCCCTCGAACACGTGCTGGATGACGTTCGGCACGCCCATCCCGGCGTAGATCCATTCGGCCGGCCCCATCCGTCGGACGTACGACGAGGCAGAGGTGTGCGCGTTGTTCACGGTGTCTCCAGGGCCGGGTGCCAGGTACCGGGGGTGATTGTGGACGTCTGCCGCCGTTGGCATGTGGACTTCCGGTGGCTGCGAAGTGAAAAGGAGTCTTCGGCTGTTCGGAGGTGGTCGGAGATGTTCAATCCGGCGGCCGATGGGCCATGCTGGGGCCGAATCGTCCGGGTGCGCGCCGGAGAGATGCGAGCCTGGCTGTTTCCTTTCCCGTACGACGGAGGAAGTGGGCTGACGTGAAAGACGAGACCTCGCCGCTGGAGATGCATTCCGGGCAACTGTACGCCCTCCTTGAGGGCGGTCCTGTCGACATACCGGTCGACCGCAGGGAACACCCGGTCGGGGCTGCGGACGGCAAGATAAAGCTCCCGTACTACGGTGGTTACGAGCATTTCGAGCGTACCGACGAGTACTCCGGCGGCTACGACGGGCAGCGCCGCCTGATCTACCGCTGGGTGACCAGGACCGAGATCGCCGAGTGAGTCCGAGCACCACAGACGGCGTTCAACTGCTGAGAGTTCACAGTTGAACGCCGTCGTCCGGCGTGCGCATTCACCAGGCCAGGTTCTCTTTTGTTCAACCGGGTAATTCCGCAGTTGAACGGCGCGGTAACCGCCCCGGCTGCCACCCGGGTGAAGGTTGCGTGCCCCTGCGCGGCCCAGTTAGCATCCTGCTCAAGGTGATTCGCATTCGGTCGTGTCTCTGTTTTCTCATACGGAGATGTTTTCGCCCGCCAGACCGGGAAGCCCTCCCGGAAAGCCTTTTTGCATCGATTCATGGGAAAGCTCGCAGAGCGATCAGGGAATGGCGACTGAATGTCTAACGATGAAAAGCTCCGCAATTACCTGAAGCTGGTCACCGCCAATCTCCAGCAGACGCGCCGCCGTCTGCGCGAGGTGGAGGAACAGAGCCAGGAACCGGTCGCGATCATCGGCATGGGCTGCCGGTTCCCGGGGGGCGTCCAGCACCCGGAACAGCTCTGGGAGTTGCTGACGGCGGGCACCGACGCGGTCTCCGGGCTTCCGCGCACGCGCGGCTGGGACCTGGACGGGCTGTACCACCCGGACCCGGCCCACCCCGGCACGTCGCACGTCCGCTCGGGCGGATTCCTGCACGACGCGGGGGAGTTCGACCCCGGGTTCTTCGGGATCTCGCCGCGTGAGGCGCTGGCGATGGATCCGCAGCAGCGGCTGCTGCTGGAGACCTCGTGGGAGGCACTGGAGCAGGCCGGGATCGACCCCGGCTCGCTGCGCGGCTCGGCGACCGGCGTCTTCGCCGGGGCCAGCCTCTCCGGATACGGCAGTGCCCTCCAGGACGGCGACGGCAGCCTGGAGGGCCATCTGCTGACCGGCACCGCCAACAGCGTCATCTCCGGCCGGGTGGCCTTCAGCTTCGGGCTGGAGGGCCCGGCCGTCTCCGTGGACACGGCCTGCTCGTCCTCCCTGGTCGCGCTGCACCTCGCGGTGCAGGCGCTGCGCTCCGGCGAGTGCGGCCTGGCCCTGGCCGGAGCGGTCACCGTGCTCGCCAGCCCCACCTGGTTCGTTTGGGGCAGCCGCCAGTTGGGGCTCGCGCCGGACGGGCGGTGCAAGCCGTTCTCGGCCGCCGCCGACGGCATGGGCCTGGCCGAGGGCGCCGGCATGCTGGTGCTGGAGCGGCTCTCGGACGCCCGTCGGCACGGCCACGAGGTACTGGCCGTGGTGCGCGGCAGCGCGGTGAACCAGGACGGCGCGTCCAACGGCCTGACCGCCCCCAACGGCCCCTCGCAACAGCGGGTGATCCAGGCCGCGTTGGCGGGCGCCGGACTCTCCCCGGACGACATCGACGCGGTCGAGGCGCACGGCACCGGCACCGAACTGGGCGACCCGATCGAGGCGCAGGCGCTGCTGGCCGCCTACGGGCAGGACCGCGACCCGGAGCGCCCGCTGTGGACCGGTTCGGTGAAGTCCAACATCGGCCACACCCAGGCCGCGGCCGGGGTGGCCGGGCTGATCAAGATGGTGCTGGCGCTGCGGCACGGCGTGCTGCCGCGCACCCTGCACGTCGACCGGCCCACCCCGCACGTGGACTGGTCCGGCGGGGTGCGGCTGCTGACCGAGGCGGTCGACTGGACCCCTGGCGACCGGCCGCGCCGGGCCGGGGTGTCCTCGTTCGGGATGAGCGGCACCAACGCGCACGTGATCCTGGAGGAGGACCCGGTCGATTCCGGCCCGGCGGCCGAGCCGGACGAACCGGCCGAGGACGCCGGTGATCCGGCCGCGCCGGTCGCGGAGGTCGCGGCGCTGCCGGTGCTGACCGGGGCCCCGGCCGCGTGGCTGGTCTCCGGCCGGTCCGCCGCCGGACTGCCCGCGCAGGCCGGACGGTTGGCGGCGCACCTCGCCGCCGGTCCACGGCTCGACCCGGCGGACGTCGGCTGGTCGCTGGCGACCAGCCGGGCGACCTTCGAGCACCGCGCGGTGGTCCTCGGCGCCGGGCTCGACGAACTGACTTCAGGCCTGGCGGCGTTGGCCGCCGGTGAGCCGGCCCCCGGGGTGCTGTCCGGGGTGGTTCCGCCCGGCGGCGGCAGCCGGGTCGGCTTCCTGTTCGCCGGGCAGGGGGCGCAGCGGGCCGGGATGGGCCGGGAGTTGTACGCGGCCTCGCCGGTGTTCGCCGAGGCTTTCGACCGGGCCTGTGCGCTGCTGGAGGCGGAACTCGGGCTGCCGGTGCGGGAGGTGGTGCTCGGCGGGGACGCGGACGACGTCCGGGCCACCCAGACCGCCTATGCCCAGAGCGGGTTGTTCGCGGTCGAGGTGGGCCTGGTGGCCATGTTGGCGGCGGCCGGGATCGTGCCGGACGCGGTGGCGGGTCACTCGGTCGGTGAGGTCGCGGCGGCGCACGCGGCCGGGGTGCTCACCCTGGCGGACGCCTGCCGTCTGGTGGCGGCGCGGGCCCGGCTGATGCAGGCGCTGCCCGAGGGCGGCGCGATGGCGGCGATCGCGGCCACCGAGGCCGAGCTGGCCGAGTCGATCGAGGGTGTGGACGGCGTCGAGCTGGCCGCGCTGAACGGGCCTTCGTCGGTGGTGGTCTCGGGTGTGGTGGAGCGGGTCGAGGCGTTGCTGGAGGTGTGGCGGGGGCGTGGTCGGCGGGTGCGTCGGTTGCGGGTGAGCCACGCGTTCCACTCGGCGTTGATGGATCCGGTGTTGGACGAGCTGGGTGCGGTCGCGGCTGAGGTGGTGCACGGGTTGCCGGAGGTGGCCTGGTTCGGGGCGCTGACGGGTGAGTTGGTGAACGAGCCGGGTCCGGGTTACTGGGTGGAGCAGGCGCGGCGGCCGGTGCGGTTCGCCGACGCGGTCACCGCGATGGCGGCCCAGGGCGTCAGCGTGTTCATCGAGATCGGCCCGGACGGCACCCTGTCCGCGCTGGGCCGGGCCACGCTGGCCGGACCCGCCGACGAGCCCGCCGACGCCGAGTTCGTTCCGGTGCTGCGGCCGAAGACCGCCGTCCCGGAGTCGGTGCTGACCGCCTTCGCCCGGGCGCACGTGCGCGGCGCGGCGGTGGACTGGGCCGCGGTGCTCCCGGCCGGACGCCGGGTGGCGCTGCCCACCTACGCCTTCGCGCACCAGCAGTTCTGGGCCCAGCCCGGTCCTTCCGGCTCCGCGACCGGCGACAGCGGCGGCAGCGAGGCGGAGCAGCGCTTCTGGGCGGCGGTCGCCGAGGGCGACCTGGCGACACTGACCGGCACGCTGGCCGTGGACGGCAGCCGTCCGTTCAGCGAGGTGCTGCCCGCGCTGCGGTCCTGGCGGCAGCGCGAGCACGACCGGGCGGCGACCGCCGACTGGCGCTACCGGATCGCCTGGGAACCGGTCGCCGACCCGGGCCCGGCGGCCCGGCTGTCCGGGACCTGGCTGGTGCTGGCCCCGGCCGGTACCGAGGAGCGGACCACGGAAGGGCTGCGCGCGCTGCTGGGCGCGCGCGGCGCCGAGCCGCTGCTGATCGAGGTGGATGCCGCGCGGATCGACCGGGAGTCGCTGGCCGCCCGGATCGCCGAGCGGGTGGCCGAGGGCGCCGCGCCGGTGGCCGGGGTGCTGTCGCTGCTCGCGCTGGACGAGACCCCGCTGCCGCAGGCCCCGGCGGTACCGGCCGGGCTGGCCGGGACGCTGGCGCTGGTCCAGGCACTGGGCGCGGCCGAGGTCCAGGCCCCCCTGTGGGTGCTGACCCGCGCGGCGCTGACGGCCGGGCCGGACGAGGCACCGTCCGGCCTGGCGCAGGCACAGGTCTGGGGCCTGGGCCGGGTGGTGGCGCTGGAGCACCCGGACCGCTGGGGCGGCCTGATCGACCTCCCGGCCGAGTGGGCCGAGTGGGCCGCACGGGACGAGTGGGACGGCCCGGCCGCCGCGCGGCTGGCCGCGGTGCTGGCCGGATGCGGTGAGGACCAGGTCGCGATCCGCGGTGCCGGAATCCTCGGCCGCCGCCTGGAGCGGGCCCCGCTGGTCCGCGACAGCGGCGAGCCGTGGACGCCCCGGGGCACCGCGCTGGTCACCGGCGACACCGGCGGCATCGGCGAGGCCGCGGCCCGCTGGCTGGCCGGACGCGGCGCACCGAACCTGGTGCTGGCCGGTCGGTCCGGACCGGACGCGCCCGGCGCGGCCCGGCTGGCGGCGGAGCTGGCCGAGGCCGGTGCCACCGTCGGCGTCCTGCGCGCCGACCTCGCCCGGCGGGAGCAGGCCGCCGGGCTGCTCAGCCGGATCGGCCCGGACCTGCGCGCGGTGTTCCACGCGGCGGGCACGGAGCAGTCCGGCCCGGTGGCCGACACCACCGTCGCCGACCTGGCCGAGGCGCTGGCCGAGAAGGCCGACGGCGCGGTCCGGCTGGACCAGCTCACCGAGGACCTGGAGCTGGACGCGTTCGTACTGTTCTCCTCGATCGCCGCGACCTGGGGCAGCGGCCGACAGCCCGCCTCGGCGGCGGCGAACGCGCTGCTGGACGCGCTGGCGCGGCGCCGCCGGGCGCGGGGCCTGACGGCGACCTCGGTGGCCTGGGGCCCGTGGGCGGCCGAGGGGCTGACCGACGGTGACGACGCCACCCAGATGCGGCGGCGCGGCCTGCGGCTGCTCGACCCGGCGCAGGGCATGCGCGCGCTGGGCCAGGCGCTCGACCAGCCGGACGCCGTGGTGACCGTCGCCGACGTGGACTGGGCCCGGTTCGCGGCGACCTTCGCGCTGCGTCGGCCCAGCCCGCTGATCGCGGACCTGCCCGAGGTCTCCCGTTCGCTGGCCGAGACCGACGCCGCCGCGCCCGCCCCGGCCGCCGGGACGGCGCTGGGACGGCAGTTGGCCGCGCTGACCGCGGTCGAGCAGACCCGGCTGCTGCTCGACCTGACCCGCTCCCGGGTGGCCGCCGTCCTCGGCCACGCGTCGGCCGAGGACGTCCAGGCGGACTGGGCCTTCAGCGACCTCGGCTTCGACTCGCTGACCGCTGTCGAACTGCGGGACCGGCTCGCCGCCGCGACCGGCCTGCGGCTGCCCGCGACGCTGGTGTTCGACTACCCGACCCCGACCGCCGCCGCCGCCTTCCTGCGCGCGCAACTGACCGGCGCCCAGCCGGACGGGGAGGTCGCGCACGATGACCGGGCCGCCGCGCCCGGCGAGCCGATCGCCATCGTCGGCATCGGCTGCCGCTTCCCCGGCGGCGTGGACACCCCCGAGGGGCTGTGGCGGCTGCTGGCCGCCGGGACCGACGTGATCGGCGAGTTCCCGCGCAACCGGGGCTGGCACACCGAGGACCTGTTCGACCCGGACCCGGACCGGCAGGGCACCTCGCACATCCAGTCCGGCGGATTCCTGCACGCCGCGGACGAGTTCGACCCGGGCTTCTTCGGGATCAGCCCGCGCGAGGCACTGACCATGGACCCGCAGCAGCGGCTGCTGCTGGAGACCTCCTGGGAGGCGCTGGAGCGGGCCTCGATCGACCCGGCCTCGCTGCGCGGCAGCCGGACCGGGGTGTTCGCGGGCGGCACCTTCTCCCGCTACGGCGCCGACCAGCCCGAGGGCGCGCTCGACGGCGGCCTGGTGACCGGCACCGCGACCAGCGTGCTGTCCGGCCGGGTGTCGTACACCCTCGGCCTGGAGGGACCGGCCCTCACCGTCGACACCGCCTGCTCCTCCGGCCTGGTCGCGCTGCACCTGGCCGCGCAGGCGCTGCGCTCCGGGGAGTGCGCGCTGGCGCTGGCCGGGGCCGCCTTCGTGACCGCGAGCCCGGTCATGTTCACCGACTTCAGCCGCCAGCTGGGGCTGGCCCCGGACGGCCGCTGCAAGGCCTTCGGCGCCGGTGCCGACGGCATGGGCGTCGCCGAGGGCGCGGGCATGGTCGTGCTGGAGCGGCTGTCCGACGCCCGCCGCAACGGGCACCGGGTGCTCGCGCTGGTGGCCGGAAGCGCGGTGAACCAGGACGGTGCCTCGAACGGTCTGACCGCCCCCAACGGCCCCTCGCAGCAGCGGGTGATCCGGGCGGCACTGGCCAGTGCCCGGCTGTCGGCCGCCGACGTGGACGCGGTCGAGGCGCACGGCACCGGGACCCCGCTGGGCGACCCGATCGAGGCGCAGGCGCTGCTGTCGACGTACGGTCAGGACCGGCCGCTGGGGCGGCCGTTGTGGCTTGGGTCGATCAAGTCGAACATCGGCCACGCGCAGCAGGCGGCGGGCGCGGCCGGGTTGATCAAGATGGTGCTGGCGTTGCAGCACGGGCTGCTGCCCGCCACGCTGCACGCCGAGCAGCGGACCGCGCAGGTGGACTGGTCGGCCGGGGACATTGAGCTGCTGACCGAGGCGCGTCCGTGGTCGCCGGGCGACCGGCCGCGCCGGGCGGGCGTCTCCGCGTTCGGGATCAGCGGCACCAACGCCCACGTCATCCTCGAAGAGGCCCCGGCCGAGGTGCCCGCGCCGGTCGCCGCGGACACCGAGGACGCCTCGGGCACCGCAACGCTGCCGCTGCTGTCGCCCGCGCCGCCGGTCTGGCTGCTGTCGGCCCGCTCGGCCGCCGGGCTGACCGCCCAGGCGCAGCGGCTGGAGTCCTTCCTGGACGCCGGTCCGGAGCTGGAACCGGCCGATGTCGGCTGGTCGCTGGCGGTGTCCCGGTCGGTGCTGGAGTACCGGGCGGCCGTGGTCGGCGCGGACCGGGCGGAGCTGCTGGCCGGACTGTCGGCGCTGGCCGCCGACCGCCGGGCGGCCGGGGTGGCCACCGGGCTCGCGGCCACCGGCGGAGCCGGGAAGATCGCCTTCGTGTTCCCCGGCCAGGGCGCGCAGTGGGCCGGTATGGGAAGGGAGTTGGCCGTCTCGTCGCCGGTGTTCGCGGCCCGGCTGGCCGAGTGCGCCGTGGCGCTGGCACCCTACGTCGACTGGTCGCTGGACGACGTGCTGGCCGGTCGCGAGGGAGCGCCCGGGATCGAGCGCGCGGACGTGGTGCAGCCGCTGCTGTGGGCGGTGATGGTGTCGCTGGCCGCGATGTGGGAGGCGGTCGGGGTGGTCCCGGACGCCGTCGTCGGCCACAGCCAGGGCGAGATCGCGGCGGCCTGCGTGGCCGGGATCCTGACCCTGGAGGACGCCGCCCGGGTGGTCGCCCTGCGCAGCCGGGCGCTGTCCGGCCTGGCGGTGTCGGCCGGGATGCTCTCGGTGGTGATGCCGGTGGCCCCGGTCGAGGAGCTGCTGGCCGGGAACGACCACTGGCGGGCGCGGCTCTCGGTCGCCGCCGTGAACGGCCCGGCGACCACCGTGGTCTCCGGTGATCTGGACGCCCTACAGGAGTTCGAGCGCGAACTGTCTAAGCGCAGGGTCATGCGCTGGCAGATTCCGCAGACCGATTTCGTGGCCCATTCGGCCCGGGTCGAGGAACTGCGGGAGGGACTGCTGCACGACCTGGCCGGGATATCCCCGCGGCCGGGCCGACTGGCATTCGTGTCCTCGGTGACCGGGCTCCGGGTCGAGGGGCCGGAGCTGGACGCCGGGTACTGGTACGCGAACGTCCGGGAGCGGGTGAACTTCCGGGCCGCCACTGTGGCGCTGGCCGAGACCGGCTGCCGGACCTTCATCGAGGTGTCCCCGCACCCGGTGCTCACCTCGGCGATCGCCGAGACCGTCGAGGAGGCCGCGGTCTCCGGCGCGCCGCTGATCACCGGGACGGTGGAGCGGGAGCACAGCGGCGCGGCCCGGTTCCTGGCCTCGCTGGCCCGGGCGCACGTGGGCGGGGTGACCGTCGACTGGACCCGGGTGCTGCCCGGCGGCCGGGTGCTGGAACTGCCCACCTACGCCTTCCAACGGCAGCCGTACTGGCTCTCCCCGGTGGCCCGGGGCCCGGTCGCCGCGCGGCGCGACGACGCAGCGGTGCTCGCCGACTGGCGCTACCGGGTCTGCTGGACCCCGGTCGCCGAACCCGCCCCGGCCCGACTGTCCGGCAGCTGGCTGCTGGTCGCCGACCCGGCCGAGGCGGCCCGCGCCGAGGCCGTCGGCCGGGCGCTGACCGGGCACGGGGCCGAGCTGGTCAGCCTCACCGTCGGCGCCGACGAGCCGCGGCGGGAGGCGCTGGCCGAGCGGATCCGCGCGGCCGTCGGCACCCGGCCGCTGGCCGGGGTGCTGTCGCTGCTGGCGCTGGACGAGACCCCGCTGCCCGCCTGGCCCGCCGTTCCCGGCGGCCTGGCCGGGACGCTGGCGCTGCTACAGGCGCTGGGTGACGCCGGAGCGGCGGCGCCGCTGTGGGTGGCCACCTCCGGCGCGGTCTCCACCGGCACGCAGGACCCGCTGACCGGTCCGGCGCAGGCCCAGGCCTGGGGCCTGAGCCGGGTCGCGGCGCTGGAACACCCCGACCGCTGGGGCGGGCTGGTCGACCTCCCGGCCGAACTGGACGAGCCCGCCGCCGCCCGGCTGGCCGCCGTGCTCGCCGGGTGCGCCGAGGACCAGGTGGCGATCAGGCCCGAGGGAATCCGGGCCCGACGGCTGCTGCGGGCCCCGCGCGCCACCTCGGACCGGGCCTGGAGCCCGCGCGGCAGCCTGCTGATCACCGGCGGCACCGGCGCGATCGGCGGCCACACCGCCCGCTGGCTGGCCGACCGGGGCGCGCCCCGGCTGCTGCTGCTCAGCCGCTCCGGCCCGGGCGCCGCCGGAAGCGCCGCGCTGGCCGCCGAACTCGCGCTCCGGGGAACCACCGTGGAGGTCCTCGCCGGGGACGCCGCGGACCGCTCCCAGCTGACCGCGCTGCTGGCGCGGATCGCCGCCACCGGACCGGCGCTGACCGGCGTGCTGCACACCGCCGGGGTGGTCGACAACGGCGTGGTCGACCGGCTCGACCCGGCCCGGCTGGCCTCGGTACTGGCGGCCAAGGCCGGGAGCGCGGCGCTGCTGGACGAGCTGACGGCGGGCCTGGAGCTGGACGCGTTCGTGCTGTTCTCCTCGGCCTCGGCCACCTTCGGGGCCGGTGGCCAGGGCAACTACGCCGCCGCCAACGCCTACCTGGACGCCCTGGCGGAGAACCGCAGGGCCCGGGGCCTGACCGCGCTGTCGGTGGCCTGGGGGCCGTGGGCCGGCGGCGGCGTCGCCCAGGCCAGCGAGGCCACCGTGGCCCGGCTCAGCCGGAACCGCTGGGAGGTGCTGATGGACCCGAGGCTCGCGGTCCAGGCCCTCGGCGACGCGCTCGGCGGCTCGGACAGCGTGCTGACGGTGATGGACATCGACTGGGAGCTGATCGAGTCCGCCGGTGGCGAGAACGAGATGCAGCGGGCACCGTTCCTGCGGGACCTGCCCGAAGTCCAGCGGATCGGGGCCGCCTCCGCCGCCGCCGAGCGGGACGGCGCCCGGCTGACCAAGAACGAACTGGTCGGCCGACTGGCCGGGTTGACCCGGACCGGGCAGGAGCAGCAGCTCACCGCCCTGGTCCAGGCGGTCGCCGCCGAGGTACTGGCGTACCCCTCGCCGGAGGCGGTCGAGCCCGGGCGGGCCTTCAGCGAGCTGGGCTTCGACTCGCTGACCGCCGTCGAACTGCGGAACCGGCTCAGCGCCGCGGTCGGCCTGCGGCTCCCGGCCAGCCTGCTGTTCGACTACCCGACCTCGACGGCGCTGGCCGCGCACCTGCGCGCGGAACTGCTGGGCGACGCGTCCGCCACCCCGGCGGCACCGGTGACGGCGGCGGCCGACGGCGAGCCGATCGCGATCGTCGGCATGGGCTGCCGCTTCCCGGGCGGCATCCGGACCCCGGAGCAGCTGTGGGAGCTGCTGGCCTCCGGCACCGACGCGATCTCCGGCTTCCCGGACGACCGCGGCTGGGACCTGGACCGGCTCTACCACGCCGACCCCGGCCACAGCGGTACCACCTACGTGCGGGCCGGCGGCTTCGTGCACGACGCGGCCGAGTTCGACCCGGGCTTCTTCGGGATCTCGCCGCGTGAGGCGCTGGCGATGGACCCGCAGCAGCGGCTGCTGCTGGAGACCTCCTGGGAGGCGCTGGAACGCGCGGGCATCGAGCCCGCGTCGCTGCGCGGCTCGCAGACCGGGGTGTTCGCCGGCGGCTACAGCTCCGGCTACGCCGCGGTCGGGCAGCAGACCGGCGCGGACGGCGCGGCCGGGCTCGAAGGCCACCTGATGGCCGGGAACGCCACCAGCGTGATCTCCGGCCGGGTGGCCTACACCCTCGGCCTCGAAGGCCCCGCCGTCACCATGGACACCGCCTGCTCGTCCTCCCTGGTCGCGCTGCACCTGGCGGCCCAGGCGCTGCGCTCCGGCGAGTGCACGCTGGCGCTGGCCGGTGGCGTCACCATCATGGCCACCCCCTGGGACCTGGTGGTCTTCTCCCGGCAGCGCGGGCTTGCCCCGGACGGCCGGTCCAAGGCGTTCAGCGCGGACGCGGACGGCATGGGCATGGCCGAGGGCGTGGGCATGCTGGTGCTGGAACGGCTCTCCGACGCCGAGCGCCACGGCCACCGGATCCTGGCCGTGATCCGCGGCAGCGCGGTCAACCAGGACGGCGCGTCGAACGGTCTGACCGCGCCGAACGGTCCCTCGCAGCAGCGGGTGATCCGGGCCGCGCTGGCCAACGCCCGGCTGTCGCCCGCCGACGTCGACGTGGTCGAGGCGCACGGCACCGGCACCCCGCTCGGCGACCCGATCGAGGCCCAGGCGCTGCTGGCGACGTACGGGCAGGACCGGCCCGACGGGCGACCGCTCTGGCTCGGGTCGGTCAAGTCCAACATCGGCCACACCCAGGCCGCCGCCGGGGTGGCCGGAGTGATGAAGATGGTGCTGGCGCTCCAGCACCAGCGGCTGCCGCGCAGCCTGCACGCGCAGACACCGTCCCCGCACGTGGACTGGTCGGCCGGGGAGGTGCGGCTGCTCAGCGAGCCGGTCGACTGGCCGGTGAGCGGACGTCCGCGCCGGGCCGGGGTCTCCGCGTTCGGGATCAGCGGCACCAACGCGCACACCATCATCGAGGAGGCGCCCGCCCCCGGCCGCACCGCCGAGCCGGTCGCACCGGCGGCGCTTCCGGTCCTGACCGGCGCCCCCACGGCCTGGCTGCTGTCCGGCCGGACCCCGAACGCACTGCTGGCCCAGGCCGGGCGGCTGGCCGCGTCCGTGGCCGACCGCGAACCGGCCGACAGCGCCGACGTGGCGTGGTCGCTGGCCACCGCCCGGTCCGCGTTCGAGCACCGGGCCGTGGTCCTCGGCACCGACCACGAGGAACTGACCACCGCACTGGCCGTGCTGGCGGCCGGTGGGTCGGCCCCCTCGCTGGTCACCGGCACGGTCCCGGTGGGCCGGGCCAAGGTCGGCTTCCTGTTCGCTGGTCAGGGTGCGCAGCGGGCTGGGATGGGCCGTGAGTTGTACGCGGCGTCGCCGGTGTTCGCGGCGGTTTTCGATCGGGTGTGTGTGTTGTTGGAGGCTGAGCTGGGTTTGCCGGTGCGGGAGGTGGTGTTGGGGGAGGCGGATGACGATCCGCGTGCGGATTGGACGGTGTTCGCGCAGACCGGGTTGTTCGCGGTGGAGGTGGGTTTGGTGGCGGTGTTGGCGGCGGTCGGGATCGTGCCGGACGCGGTTGCTGGTCACTCGGTTGGTGAGGTGGCGGCGGCGTACGCGGCTGGGGTGTTGTCGCTGGAGGATGCCTGCCGTCTGGTGGCGACGCGGGCTCGGTTGATGCAGGGGCTGCCTGAGGGTGGTGCGATGGGTGCGGTTGAGGCGAGTGAGGCGGAGTTGGCCGAGGGTTTGGAGGGGTGGGTGGGGGTGTCGTTGGCGGCGGTGAACGGTCCGTCGTCGGTGGTGGTGTCGGGTGATGAGGGTGCTGTGGAGGAGTTGTTGGAGAGTTGGCGGGGTCGGGGTCGGCGGGTGCGTCGGTTGCGGGTCAGTCATGCGTTCCATTCGGCTCGGATGGATCCGGTGTTGTCGGAGTTGGGTGAGTTGGCTGCGGGGTTGACGTATGGGGTGCCGGTGGTGTCGTGGGTGGGGGCGTTGACTGGTGAGCCGGTTGTGGTTGCGGAGGCGGGGTATTGGGCGGCGCAGGCTCGGCAGCCGGTCCGTTTCGCGGACGCGGTGGCCGCGTTGGCTGCCCAGGGGGTGACGGTGTTCCTGGAGGTCGGCCCGGATGGGACCCTGTCGGCGCTCGGGTCCGCCGCGCTCGACACGGATGGCGAGTTCGTCCCGCTGTTGCGGGCCCGTACCGCCGCCGCCGACTCGGTACTGACCGCCCTCGCCCGCGCCCACGTGCGCGGCGTCGACGTGGACTGGACGGCCGTGCTGCCCGCCGGGCAGCGGATCGAACTGCCCACCTACGCCTTCGGACAGCAGCGGTTCTGGCCGCTCGGCCCGCACAAGCTCCGGCTCGGCGCGATCACCGGCACCGATGACGCCCTCACCGGCGGCGCGGCCGAGGCCCGGTTCTGGGCCGCGGTGGAGTCCGGCGACCAGTCGGCGCTGTCCGCCACGCTCGCCGTCGACGACCAGCGGCTGGGCGAACTGCTGCCGGTGCTCGCCTCCTGGCGGCAGCGCGAGCGGGAGCGCTCGGCCACCGACCACTGGCGGTACCGGGTCAGCTGGGCCCCGGTCGCCGACCCCGAGCCGGTCGCGCTCAGCGGGACCTGGCTGCTGGTCACCGGTCCGGCCGGAGCCGCGACGGCCGACCGCTGCGCCCAGGCGCTGACCGGCCACGGCGCCCGGGTGGTGGTCACCCGGATCACCCCGGGCGAGCTGACCCGGGAGGCCCTGGCCGCCGAACTCGGCCTCGCCGAAACCTCGTTGCTGGCCGGGGTGGTCTCGCTGCTGGCCCTGGACGAGGCGCCGCTGCCGGACTGGCCGATGGTGGCCGGGGGGCTCGCCGAGACGCTCAACCTGATCCAGGCACTGGGCGACGCGCAGGTACCGGCGCCCCTGTGGGTGCTCACCGCCGAGGCCGTGGCCGCCGCTCCCGGCGAGCCGCTGGCCCGTCCCGCCCAGGCCCAGGCCTGGGGCCTGGGCCGGGTCGTGGGCCTGGAGCACCCGGAGCGCTGGGGCGGTCTGATCGACCTCCCGACGGAACTGGACGACCGGGCCGCCGACCGGCTGTGCGCGCTGCTGGCGGGCTGCGGCGAGGACCAGGCGGCGATCCGGCCGGAGGGCATCCGCGGCCGACGGCTGGTCCGGGCCCCGCAGCCGGAGCAGCGGCAGACCTGGACACCGCGCGGAACCGTGCTGATCACCGGCGGCACCGGCTCGATCGGCGGGCACAGCGCCCGCTGGCTGGCCGGTCGCGGCGCCCCCCGGCTGCTGCTGACCAGCAGGTCCGGCGCGGCCGCGCCGGGCGCGGCCGGGCTCGCCGCGGAACTGGCCGCCGCCGGTACCCCGGTCAGCGTGGTCGCCGCCGACATCGCCCAGCGCGCCGAGGTGGCCGGGCTGCTGGCCTGGACCGCCGCCGGCGGTCCGCCGCTGAGCGCGGTGCTGCACGCCGCCGGAGCCGGACAGGCCACCGCGCTACAGGACACCACCCTGGCCGAACTGGCCGAGATGGCGGCGGTGAAGACCGCCGGCACGACGCACCTGGACGAGCTGACCCAGGGCCTCGACCTGGAGGCCTTCGTGCTCTTCTCGTCGATCTCGGCGACCTGGGGCAGCGGTCTGCAGCCGGGCTACGCGGCGGTCAACGCCTTCCTCGACGCGCTCGCCGAGAACCGCCGCTCGCGCGGACTCGCGGCCACCTCGATCGCCTGGGGCCCGTGGGACGGCGGCGGCATGAGCGACCGCGAGGGCAAGGCCCAGATGGTCCGCCGCGGCCTGCGGCTGCTGGACCCGGAACTCGGCATCCGGGCCCTGAGCCAGGCCCTGGACGGCGGCGAGGCGCTGCTCACCGTCGCCGACGTGGACTGGGCCGCGTTCGCCCCGACCTTCACGCTGCGGCGGCCCAGCCCGCTGATCGAGTCCCTGCCCGAGGTGGCGCGGGCGCTCACCGGCGCCGGGGACGCGCCGGACGAGTCGGCCGAGGGCGGCGGCAGCGCGCTGACCGAGCAACTGCTGGCGCTGTCCCGGGCGGAACAGGAACTGCTGCTGGTGGACCTGGTCCGGACCGAGGCGGCCGGGGTGCTCAGCTACCCGTCCGCCGAGGACGTCGCGGCCGACCGGGCCTTCAGCGAACTGGGCGCGGACTCGCTGACCGCCGTGGAGCTGCGGGACCGGCTCGGCGCGGCCACCGGGCTGCGGCTGTCGGCCACCCTGCTGTTCGACTACACCACGCCCACGGCGGTCGCCGGCCACCTGCGCACCGTGCTGGTGCCGGAGGAGGTGTCGCCGTCCCGGCCGGTGCTGGCCGAACTCGACAAGCTCGAAACCATGCTCACCGCGGCCGTCGGCGAGGACGACGACGCGTCCCGGATCACGGCCCGGCTGGAGGCCGTCGTCGCCCGCTGGAAAGAGACCACCGCCGGAAGCCGTGGGGCGACCGTCGCCGATGATCTCGAATCTTCCTCCGATGAAGAGGTATTCGACTTCATCGGAAAAGAGCTTGGAATTCACTGACATGGTCGACCACGTTGATAGCTTCGGAAATATGAGGTTCCGCAGGTGAGCGATGACGACAAGCTCCGCTATTTCCTTCGGCGGGTAACGGCCAACCTCCACGAGACCCGGCAACGGCTCAGTGAGATCGAGGCCGCCGCCGACGAGCCGATCGCCATCGTCGGCATGGGCTGCCGTTTCCCCGGCGGGGTCCGCAGCCCGCAGGACCTGTGGCAGCTGCTGGCCGGGGGAGTCGACGCGATCTCCGGGTTCCCCCAGGACCGCGGCTGGGACCTGGAGGAACTGCTCGGCACCGGACCGGGAGCCGAGGGCACCTCGCACGTGCGGGCCGGTGGATTCGTGGACGGCGCCGGGGAGTTCGACCCGGGCTTCTTCGGCATCAGCCCGCGCGAGGCGGTGGCCATGGACCCGCAGCAGCGGATGCTGCTGGAGGTCGCCTGGGAGGCGCTGGAGCGCTCCGGCATCGATCCGCTGTCGCTGCGCGGCTCGGCCACCGGCGTCTTCGCCGGAGCCTCGTCCACCGGATACGGCTGGGGGATGGGCCCGCAGGCCGAGTTGGAGGGCCACCTGGTCACCGGCACCGCGAGCAGCGTGCTGTCCGGCCGGATCGCCTACACCCTGGGCCTGGAGGGACCCGCGGTCACCGTCGACACCGCCTGCTCCTCGGCGCTGGTCTCACTGCACCTGGCCGCCCGCGCGCTGCGGGCGCAGGAGTGCTCGCTGGCCCTGGTCGGCGGCGTCTTCGTGGCCTCGACCCCGGTCATGTTCACCGACTTCAGCGCCCAGCTGGGGCTGGCCCCGGACGGCCGCTGCAAGGCCTTCGGCGACGGCGCCGACGGCATGGGCGTGGCCGAGGGCTCCGGCGTCATCGTGGTGGAACGGCTGTCCGACGCCCGGCGCAACGGGCACCGGGTACTGGCGGTGGTGCGCGGCAGCGCGATGAACCAGGACGGCGCCTCCAACGGCCTGACCGCCCCCAACGGCCCCGCCCAGCAGCGGGTGATCCGGGCCGCGCTGGCCAACGCCCGGCTGTCCGCGGCCGACATCGACGCGGTCGAGGCGCACGGCACCGGCACCGCCCTGGGTGACCCGATCGAGGCCCAGGCGCTGCTGGCGACCTACGGCCAGGAGCGGCCCGAGGGACGGCCGTTGCTGCTCGGCTCGATCAAGGCCAACCTCGGCCACCCGCAGCAGGCGGCCGGAATGGCCGGGGTGATCAAGATGGTGCTGGCCATACAGCACAACCTGCTGCCGCGCACCCTGCACGCCGACCGGCCCTCGCCGCACATCGACTGGTCCGCCGGGCAGGTCCGGCTGCTGACCGAGGCGACGCCCTGGGAGCCGGGCGACCGGCCACGCCGGGCCGGTGTGTCCGGTTTCGGCATGAGCGGCACCAACGTGCACGTGATCCTCGCCGAGGCCCCGACGGCCGAGACCGAGACCGATCCGCAGTCCGAGCCGGACGCCGACGCCGAGGCCCCGCAGCAGGCGGCCGAACTGCCGCAGCCCGCACCGGCGCTGCTGTCCGACGCGCCGCCGCTGTGGCTGCTCTCCAGCCGCTCGGAGGCCGGGCTGACCGCGCAGGCGCGGCGGCTGGCCGCGTTCGCCGGGGAGCACCCGGAGCAGGACCCGGCGGACGTCGCCCGGTCGCTGGCGACCACCCGGTCCGCGTTCGAGTACCGGGCCGCCGTGCTCGGCGCCGACCGCGCCGAACTGGCCGCCGGGCTGGACGCGTTGACCGTCGGCGGACGCAGTCCGGCGGTGGTCTCCGGGGTCACCTCCCGGG
Organism: Streptacidiphilus sp. P02-A3a; assembly: GCF_014084105.1. Lineage (GTDB taxonomy): Bacteria > Actinomycetota > Actinomycetes > Streptomycetales > Streptomycetaceae > Streptacidiphilus. The sequence continues at coordinate 3,953,656 of NZ_CP048289.1, forward strand.
TCGGCAAGAAGGTCTTCGTCTTCCCCGGCCAGGGCACCCAGTGGGTCGGCATGGGCCGGGAGATGCTGACCGCCTCCCCGGTGTTCGCGGACCGGCTCGGGCAGTGCGCACGGGCGCTGGAACCGCACGTGGACTGGGTACTTGAGGACGTCCTGCTCGGCCGCGAGGGGGCACCCGGGCTGGACACGGCCGACGTGGTGCAGCCGGTGCTGTGGGCGGTGATGGTGTCGCTGGCCGCGATGTGGGAGGCGGCCGGGGTGCTCCCGGACGCCGTCGTCGGCCACAGCCAGGGCGAGATCGCGGCGGCCTGCGTGGCCGGGATCCTGACCCTGGAGGACGCCGCCCGGGTGGTCGCGGTGCGCAGCCGGGGCCTGTCCCGGCTGGCCGCCGTCGCCGGGATGATCTCGGTGGTGATGCCGGTCGCCCCGGTCGAGGAACTGCTGGCGAGCGACGCCTCCTGGGCCGACCGGCTCTCGGTCGCGGCCGTGAACGGCCCGGCGACGACCGTGGTCTCCGGCGACCTGGACGCGCTGGACGAGTTCGAGCGGCTGCTGTCCGCCCGCCGGGTGCTGCGCTGGCGGATCCCGCAGATGGACTTCGTCGCCCACTCGGCCCGGGTCGAGGGGCTGGTCGGGGAACTGGCCCGGGACCTCGCCGGAATCGCCCCGACGACCGGCCGGATACCGCTGTTCTCGACGGTGACCGGTCAGCGTCAGGACGGCCCGGAGCTGGACGCCGGGTACTGGTACGCCAACCTCCGCGAGCGGGTCCGCTTCCAGGACGCCGTGGCGGCCCTGGCCCGGGCCGGATACCGCAGCTTCCTGGAGGTGTCCCCGCACCCGGTGCTCACCGCCGCGATCGAGGAGACCCTGGAGGAGGCCGGGATCGCCGACGCCCCGCTGGTCACCGGAACCCTGGAGCGGGAGGACGCCGGAGCCCGGCGGTTCCTGTCCGCGCTGGCCCGGGCGCACGTGCGCGGCCTGGCCGTCGACTGGGCGGCGGTGCTCCCGGCCGGTGTGCCGGTCGAACTGCCCACCTACGCCTTCCAGCGGCAGCAGTACTGGCTGTCCCCGGCCGCCCCCGACGCCGCCCCGGCGTTGGGCGAGGCGCAGAGCGAGACCGAGGCCCGGTTCTGGGCCGCCGTCGAGAGCTCCGACCTGCGCGAGCTCTCCGGCCTGCTGGCCGTCGAGGAGCAGCCGCTGGACGAGGTGCTGCCCGCGCTGGCCTCCTGGCGCCGACGGGAGCGGGAACGGTTCGCCACCGAGTCCTGGCGGTACCGGGTCTCCTGGGCGCCGCTGGCCGACCCGGCCCCCGGCCGACTGTCCGGCAGCTGGCTGCTGGTCACCGGCCCCCGACAGGCCGGTACCGACCGTGACTTGACTGAGACCATCCGGCGACTGCTGGCCGGGCACGGGGCCGACGTGGTCCAGGTCACCGTCGGCGGGACCGGGCGGGAGGCGGTCGCGGCCACGCTGCCGTCGGCCCAGGTCGCCGGAGTGGTCTCGCTGCTGGCCCTGGACGAGACCCCGCACCCGGAGCTCCCCGACGTCGCCCTCGGCGTCGCCGGGACACTGGCGCTGATCCAGGGGCTGGGCGACGCCGGAATCGGCGCCCCGCTGTGGGTGCTGACCCGGGGCGCGGTCGCGGCGGCCCCGGCCGACCTGCTGACCGCGCCGGTGCAGGGGCAGATCTGGGCCCTGGGCCGGGTCGCCGGCCTGGAGCACCGGGACCGCTGGGGCGGCCTGGTCGACCTGCCGGACCAGCTGGACGAGCGGGCCGGGGACCGGCTGTGCGCGCTCCTCGGCGGCGGGCTGGGCGAGGACCAGACGGCGCTGCGCCCCGGCGGGATCCTCGGCCGCCGCCTGGTGCAGGCCCCGCTGCCGCCGGACGGCGGCGCGCGCTGGCGTCCCGGCGGCACCGTGCTGATCACCGGCGGCACCGGCGCGATCGGCGGGCACGTGGCCCGCTGGCTGGCCGGGCGCGGCGCCGACCGGGTGGTGCTGACCAGCCGCTCCGGCGCGGGCGCGGCCGGAGCGGCGGCGCTGGCCGCCGAGCTGGCCACCGCCGGTACCTCGGTCGCGGTGCTGGCCGGTGACGTCGGACGGCGCGCGGACCTCGGCGCCCTGCTGGGCCGGATCGCGGCCACCGGCTCGCCGCTGACGTCGGTGATGCACACCGCCGGGGTGGTCGACAACGGCGTGCTGGACCGGCTCGACCAGCAGCGGCTGGCCTCGGTGCTGGCCGCCAAGGCCACCAGTGCCGGGCTGCTGGACGAGCTGACGGCGGAGCTCGACCTGGACGCGTTCGTGCTGTTCTCCTCCGCCGCCGCGACCTTCGGCGGCGGCGGCCAGGGCAACTACGCCGCCGCCAACGCCTACCTGGACGCGCTGGCGCAGCACCGCCGCGGCCGTGGCCGGACCGCGCTGTCGGTGGCCTGGGGCCCGTGGGCCGGCGGCGGCGTCGCCCAGGCCAGCGAGGTCACCATCGCCCGGCTCAGCCGGAACCGGTGGGAGGTGCTGATGGACCCGGCGCTCGCCGTGCGGGCGCTGGCCGAGGCCATCGACGGCGACGACACCGCGCTGACCGTGATGGACGTGGACTGGTCGCAGATGTCCGGCGTCCCCGGCATGGCCGACCTGCACACCGTCCCCTTCGTCCGGGACCTGCCGCAGATCCGTCGGCTGGCTCCGATCGGGCGGCTGCCGGGCGGCGGGGCGGCCGAAGCCGGTCCGGCGGGTGACGGGATCCGGCGCGCCGACGGCGAGTTGGCGCAGCGGATCGCCGGGCTGGCGCGGGCCGAGCAGGACCGGCTGCTGGTCGACCTGATCCGGGCCGAGGCCGCCGCCGTGCTCAACTACGCCTCGGTGGAGGCGGTCGACGCCGCCCGGGCCTTCAGCGACCTGGGCTTCGACTCGCTCACCGCGGTCGAACTGCGCAACCAGCTCAGCTCGGCCACCGGGCTGCGGCTGTCCGCCACGCTGCTGTTCGACTACCCGACGCCGCTGGTGCTCGCCGGTCACCTGCGCACCGAACTGCTGGGCGACCTGGCGGCGGTGGCGGCGGTCACCACCGCGTCGGCGGCGGACGACGAGCCGATCGCCGTCGTCGGCATGGCCGGACGCTACCCGGGCGGGGTCACCGGCCCGGACAGCCTCTGGCAGCTGCTGGCCTCCGGCGGCGACGGGATCTCCGGGATCCCGCTGAACCGCGGCTGGGACCTGGACCACCTGTTCGACCCGGACCCCGACCACCCCGGTACGGCGTACGTCCGGGCCGGTGGATTCCTGCACCAGGCCGGGGAGTTCGACGCCGGGTTCTTCGGCATCAGCCCGCGTGAGGCGCTGGCGATGGACCCGCAGCAGCGGCTGCTGCTGGAGACCTCCTGGGAGGCGCTGGAGCGCGCCGGGATCGACCCGCGCTCGCTGCGCGGCTCGGCCACCGGCGTCTTCGCCGGGGGCTACGGCTCCGGCTACGCGGTCGGGCTGCAACTCGCCCCGGAGGGCACGGCCGGACTCGAAGGCCACATGGTCACCGGCAACGCCGGCAGCGTCATCAGCGGCCGGATCTCCTACACCCTGGGCCTTGAGGGCCCGTCGCTGACCGTGGACACGGCCTGCTCCTCGTCGCTGGTGGCGCTGCACCTGGCGGCCCAGGCGCTGCACTCGGGCGAGTGCCGACTGGCGCTGGCGGGCGGCGTGACCGTGATGGCGACCCCGGCCGAGCTGGTCGGCTTCTCCAAGCAGCGCGGCCTGGCCGGGAACGGCCGCTGCAAGTCCTTCTCGGCCGACGCCGACGGCATGGGCATGGCCGAGGGCGCGGGCATGATCGTGCTGGAACGGCTCTCCGACGCCCGCGCCAACGGGCACCCGGTGCTGGCCGTGATCCGCGGCACGGCGGTGAACCAGGACGGCGCCTCGAACGGTCTGACCGCCCCCAACGGCCCCTCGCAGCAGCGGGTGATCCGGGCCGCGCTGGCCAACGCCGGGCTCACCCCGGACGACGTGGACGCGGTCGAGGCGCACGGCACCGGCACGGTGCTCGGCGACCCGATCGAGGCCCAGGCCCTGGCAGCCGTCTACGGACAGCGGCGCGACGCCGAACGTCCGCTCTGGCTGGGCTCGGTGAAGTCCAACATCGGTCACGCCCAGGCCGCCGCCGGGGTGGTCGGCGTGATGAAGATGGTGCTGGCGCTCCAGCACCGGCAACTGCCCAGGACGCTCCACTCGGCGCAGCCCTCACCGCACGTGGACTGGTCGGCGTCCGGGCTGCGGCTGCTGACCGAGCCGGTGCCGTGGCCCACCGGCGACCGCCCCCGGCGGGCGGGCGTGTCGGCGTTCGGGATCAGCGGCACCAACGCCCACGTGATCGTCGAGGAGGCCCCGGAGCCCGAACCGGCGCCGGTCGCCGAGGAGTCCGGCCCGGCCGCGCTGCGGACCGGCCCGGCGCTGCTGGTCTCCGCCCGCACCGCCGACGCGCTGGCCGCGCAGGCGGACCGGCTGGCCGCCTTCCTGACCGACCGTCCGGCCGTGGCGCCGGTGGACGCGGGCTGGTCGCTGGCGAGGGACCGGTCGCTGTTCGAGCACCGGGCCGTGGTCACCGGCGCCGACCGGGCGGAACTGCTCGCCGGGCTGCGCGCGGTGGCGGCCGGTGCGACCGCGAACACCGTGGTCAGCGGCGTGGCGGCGGCCGGATCCCCCCGGATCGGCTTCGTCTTCGCCGGTCAGGGCGCCCAGCGGGCCGGGATGGGCCGCGAGCTGTACGCCGCCTCGGAGGTGTTCGCGGCGGCCTTCGACCAGGTGTGCGCGCTGCTGGAGCCCGAGGTCGGACTGCCGGTACGCGAGGTCGTCCTCGGTGACGGCACCGACGCCCGCGCCGACCTGACCGGGTACGCCCAGGCCGGGCTGTTCGCGGTGGAGGTGGCGCTGGTGGCGCTGCTGGCGGCGGCCGGGGTGGCGCCGGAGGCGGTCGCCGGTCACTCGGTCGGCGAGTTCGCGGCGGCCTACACGGCCGGGGTGCTGACCCTGGAGGACGCCTGCCGCCTGGTCGGCGCCCGGGCCCGGCTGATGCAGGCGCTGCCCGAGGGCGGCGCGATGGCCGCCCTCGCGGTGTCCGAGGCCGAGCTGCTGGCGACGCTGGACCAGGCGTCCGGGGTGTCGGTGGCGGCCGTCAACGGCCCGTCCTCGGTGGTGGTCTCGGGCGACGAGACCGCCGTCGACGAGCTGGTCCGGAGCTGGCGGGAGCAGGGCCGACGGGTCCGGCGGCTGCGGGTCAGCCACGCCTTCCACTCGGCCCGGATGGAGCCGGTGCTGGACGAACTCGGCCGGGCGGCGGCCGCGGTGGAGCTGATGGCGCCCACGCTGACCTGGGTCGGGGCGCTGACCGGCGAGGTGGTCGAGGTCCCGGAGGCGGACTACTGGGTCCGGCAGGCACGGCAGCCGGTCCGCTACGCCGACGCCGTCACCACCCTGGCCGACCAGGGCATCACGGTGTTCATCGAGATCGGCCCGGACGCCACCCTGTCCGGAATGGGCGCGGCCGTCCTGGCGGCGGCCGAGCAGCGCCCCGGCGCCGGGTTCGTCCCGCTGCTGCGCGGGCAGGGCCCGGCCGCCGAGTCGCTGCTGACCGCGCTGGCCCGGGCGCACGTGCACGGCGTCGGCGTCGACTGGGCGGCCGTGCTGCCGGTCGGGCAGCCGGTGGAGCTGCCGACCTACGCCTTCCAGCGGCAGTACTACTGGCCCGGCGGCCCGCAGGCGATGCGGCCCGGCGCGGTCGCCGCCGGTGGCGGCGGATCCGCGGCCGAGGCCCGGTTCTGGGCCGCGGTCGAGGGCGGCGACCTGACCGCCCTGGCCGACACGCTGGAGCTGGCCGACACCGACCGGCTGGGCGCGGTGCTGCCCAGCCTGAGCGCCTGGCGGCGGCGCGAGCGGGACGAGTCGGCGACCGCCCACTGGCGCTACCGGACCTCCTGGGTACCGGTGCCCGAACCCTCCCCGGTCCGGCTCTCCGGAACCTGGCTGCTGGTCAGCGGCTCCGCCGACGCCGCGACGGCCGAGGACTGCGCCCGGGCGCTGACCGCCCGGGGCGCGCGACCGGTCCTGGTCGAGCTGGACGTCCCGGACCCCGACGGTGCGGGCCGCGACGCGATCGCGGCCCGGATCGGCGCGGCGGCGGCCGACGGCGTCAGCGGCGTGCTGTCGCTGCTGGCGCTCGCCGAGACACCGCTGCCCGGGCTCGACCCGGTCCCGACCGGGCTCGCCGCGACGCTGGGCCTGGTGCAGGCGCTGGGCGACGCCGGGGTCACCGCGCCGCTGTGGGTGCTCACCCGGGGCGCGGTCGCCGCCGCCCCGGCCGAGCCGCCGGCGGCCCCGGTCCAGGCCCAGGTCTGGGGCCTGGGCCAGGTCGCCGCCCTGGAACACCCGGACCGCTGGGGCGGTCTGGTCGACCTGCCGCCGCACTGGGACGAGCGGGTCGGCGCCCGGCTGGCGGCGGTACTGGCGGGCTGCGGCGAGGACCAGGCCGCGATCCGGGACGCCGGAGTGCTCGGCCGCCGACTGGTCCGGGCCGTGCCCGCACCGGCCGCCGGGGAGCGCCGGGCCGACCGGGGCACGGCGCTGGTGACCGGCGGTACCGGCGCGATCGGCGCCCGGGTGGCCCGCTGGCTGGCCGAGCGCGGCACCGAGCGGGTGGTGCTCTCCAGCCGCTCCGGCGCGCTCGCCCCCGGCGCCGCCCGACTCGCGGCGGAACTGGCCGAGTCCGGCAGCACCGCGCTGGTGCTGGCCGCCGACGTCGCCGAACGGGCGGACGTGGCCGGGCTGCTGGCCGCGATCGCGGCCGAGGGCCCGGCGCTGCGGACGGTGGTGCACACCGCCGGAGTGGTCGACGACGGGGTGCTGGACCGGCTGGACGCCGCGCGGCTGGCCGGGGTGCTGGCCGCGAAGGCGGGCGGCGCGGCCCTGCTGGACGAGCTGACCGAAGGCCTGGAGCTGGACGCGTTCGTGCTGTTCTCCTCCTCCGCCGGGACCTTCGGCGGCGGCGGGCAGGGCAACTACGCCGCCGCCAACGCCTACCTGGACGCGCTGGCGCAGCACCGCCGTGGCCGCGGCCTGCCCGGCACCGCGCTGGCCTGGGGCCCGTGGGCCGGAGGCGGGATGGCGCAGGCGGGCGACGCGGCCCGGCAGCGGCTGGACCGGGGCCTGCTCCGGGCGATGCCGCCGGAACTGGCCCTGCGGGTGCTCGGCCAGGCCGTCGACGACACCGGCGCCGGTGGCGTGCTCACCGTGATGGACCTGGACTGGACCGAGGCGCTCGCCCGGATGGCCGAGCTGCGGCGGCTCCCGCTGGTCCGCGACCTGCCCGAGGTCCGGGCGCTCCCGGCCGCCGAGGCGGCCGGGCAGCCCCAGGGCGGCACCGACCTGACCCGGCAGCTCGCGGGCCTGGGCCGGGAGGCCCAGGAGCAGACCCTGACCGACCTGGTCCGGACCGAGGCGGCGACGGTGCTCGGCCACGCGTCGGCCACCGCGATCGACGCCGACCGGGTGTTCGGCGAGGTCGGCTTCGACTCGCTGACCGCCGTGGAACTGCGCAACCGGCTGACCGGCCGCAGCGGCCTGAGCCTGCCCGCGACCCTGGTGTTCGACTACCCGACCCCGCGCGCCCTGGCCGAGCACCTGCGCGCCGAACTGCTCGGCGACGCCGGTGTGCCGGAACCGGGACGCGGTCCGCTCGCGGTCTCCGGCGACCCGATCGCGATCGTCGGCATGGCCTGCCGCTTCCCCGGCGACGTACGCAGCCCCGAGCAGTTCTGGGAGCTGCTGGCCACCAGCACCGACGCGGTCTCCGCGTTCCCGGTGGACCGCGGTTGGGACCTGGACAGCCTGTTCGACGCCGACCCGGAGCGGGCCGGTACCTCGCACACCCGCGCGGGCGGCTTCCTGCACGACGCGGCCGACTTCGACCCCGGCTTCTTCGGCATCAACCCGCGCGAGGCGCTGGCGATGGACCCGCAGCAGCGGGTCCTGCTGGAGACCTCCTGGGAGGCGCTGGAGCGGGCCGGGATCGACCCGCGCTCGCTGCGCGGCAGCGACACCGGCGTCTTCGCCGGAGCGGGCTTCTCCGGCTACGGCGTCGGCGCCGCCGACAGCGGCCTGGAGGGCTACCAGCTGACCGGGATGGCCGCCAGCGTCATCTCCGGCCGGGTCTCCTACACGCTGGGCCTGGAAGGGCCCGCGGTGACCGTGGACACGGCCTGCTCCTCCTCGCTGGTGGCACTGCACCTGGCGGCGCAGGCCCTGCGCTCCGGCGAGTGCTCGCTGGCGCTGGCCGGCGGCGTCACCGTGATGGCGGTGCCGACCGGGTTCTCCGAGTTCTCCCGGCAGCAGGGCCTGGCCTCGGACGGCCGCTGCAAGGCCTTCGGCGCCGACGCGGACGGCACCGGCTGGGCCGAGGGCGCGGGCATGCTGCTGCTGGAGCGGCTGTCCGACGCCCAGCGCAACGGCCACCAGGTACTGGCCGTGGTGCGCGGCAGCGCGGTCAACCAGGACGGCGCGTCGAACGGCCTGACCGCGCCCAACGGCCCCTCGCAGCAGCGGGTGATCCGCGCGGCCCTGGCCAGCGCCCGACTGTCCACGTCCGACGTGGACGCGGTCGAGGCGCACGGCACCGGCACCACCCTGGGCGACCCGATCGAGGCCCAGGCGCTGCTCGCCACCTACGGTCGGAACCGTCCCGAGGAACGGCCGCTGTGGCTGGGCTCGGTGAAGTCCAACATCGGCCACACCCAGTCGGCGGCCGGAGTGGCCGGGGTGATGAAGATGGTGCTGGCACTGCGGCACCGGCTGCTGCCGCCCACCCTGCACGCCGCCCAGCCGTCCCCGCACATCGACTGGACCGCCGGACAGGTCCGGCTGCTGACCGAGGCCCGGCCCTGGCCGACCGCCGACCGGCCCCGGCGGGCCGGCGTGTCCTCCTTCGGCATGAGCGGCACCAACGCCCACCTGATCCTGGAAGAGGCCCCGGACACCGACCCCGACCGCCCCGACGACCAGGACCAGCAGCCGGACCACGCGCTGCCGGTGCTGGCCGCCGCCCCGGCCCGGCCGGTCTCCCCCCGGCCGGTCTCCCCCTGGCTGGTCTCCGGCCGCAGTCGGGAGGCGCTGCGGGCGCAGGCCGCCCGGCTGGCCGCGCACCTGGACGCGGACCCGGCCGCCGTCGCCCGCGACCCGCACCAGGTCGCCTGGGCACTGGCGACCACCCGGTCCACCTTCGAGCACCGGGCGGTCGTGCTCGGCGCGGACCGCGACGAACTGCTGGCCGGGCTCTCGGCACTGGCGGCGGGGGAGTCCACCGCCGGTGCGGTCACCGGGGTCGCCGGAGCGGTGAGCCCGGTGGTGTTCGTGTTCCCGGGCCAGGGCTCGCAGTGGGTCGGCATGGGGCGTGAGCTGGCCGCTGCCTCGCCGGTGTTCGCGGCTCGGTTGGCCGAGTGCGGTCGGGCCCTGTCGGCGTACGTGGACTGGGACCTGGACGAGGTGCTGGCCGGTGCCGAAGGGGCGCCGGGCCTGGACCGGGTCGACGTGGTGCAGCCCGCGCTGTGGGCGGTCATGGTGTCGCTGGCGGCGGTCTGGCAGGCCGCCGGGATCAATCCCGGCGCGGTGGCCGGGCATTCACAGGGCGAGATCGCGGCGGCCGTGGTGGCCGGGATCCTCACCCTGGAGGACGCCGCCCAGGTGGTGGCGCTGCGCAGCCGCTCGCTGACCGCGCTCTCCGGACGCGGCGGGATGCTCTCGATCGGCGAGCCGCCGCACGTGATCACCGAGCGGATCGGCGCCTGGGACGGCCGGGTCTCGGTGGCCGCGATCAACGGACCCGAGGCCACCGTGGTCTCCGGGGACGTCGCCGCGCTGACCGAGATCGCCGCCGACTGCGAGCGCGCCGGCGTCCGCACCCGGCTGCTGCCGGTCGACTACGCCTCGCACGGACCGCAGGTGGAGGAGCTGCGCGAGGAGATCCTGGCCGCCCTGGACGGGATCACCCCCCGGCCCGGATCAGTGCCGATGGTCTCCTCGCTGACCGGCGAGACCCTCGACGGCGCCGCCGCCGGGCCCGAGTACTGGTACGCCAGCCTGCGCGGATCGGTGCTGTTCTCCCACGCGGTGGAGACGCTGCGCCAGGACGGCCACACGGTGTTCGTCGAGGTCTCGCCGCACCCGGTGCTGACCGCCGCGATCAGCGCCACCCTCGACCGGACCGCCGAGTCCGCGGACGCCGACGAGCCGCCGGTGGTGGTCGTCGGCACGCTGCGCCGGGACGAGGGCGGCGCCGAGCGGCTGCTGCGGTCGCTGGCCGAACTCCACGTCCAGGGCCTGCCGGTGGACTGGCGCTCGGTGCTGACCCCGGCGCAGCCGGTGGAGCTGCCGACGTACGCCTTCACCCGGGAGCGGTTCTGGGTCGACGGGATCCTGGCGGCCCCCGCCGCCCAGCGCGTCGGCGACCCGGCCGAGGACCGGTTCTGGGCCGCCGTCGACGACGGCGACGTGGCCCGACTGGCCGAGACCCTGGCGCTGGACGGACAGCGCCTGGAGCAGGTGCTGCCCGCCCTCACCTCCTGGCGGCGCCGCGAGCGGGGCCGCTCGCTGACGGCCGACTGGCGGTACCGGATCGCCTGGACGCCGGTCGCCGACCGCCGCCCGGCAACGCTGACCGGCACCTGGCTGGTGGTCACCGGCGCGGTGGCCGCCGACCGCGCCGTCGACTGCGTCGCCGCCCTCGGCGGCCACGGGGCGGACGTCGTCCTCGCCGAGGTGATCGGGACGACCGACCGGGACGCCCTCGCCGCGCGGCTGCGGGCAGCCGTCGGCACCCGGCCGATCGCCGGGGTGCTGTCGCTGCTGGCACTCGACCAGGCGCCGCTGCCGGACCACCCGGTGCTGGCCACCGGCCTGGCCGCCACCGTCGCCCTGACCCAGGCCCTCGGCGAGCTCGAACTGACCGCTCCGCTCTGGGTGTTGACCTCGGGGGCGGTCGGCCCCGAGGCCACCGCCGCCGGGCTGGCCCAGGCCCAGGTCTGGGGTCTGGGCCGGGTCGCCGCGCTGGAGCACCCGGACCGCTGGGGTGGTCTGCTCGACCTCCCGGAGACGCTGGACGCCGCCGCGGCCGACCGGCTCTGCGCCGCGCTGGCCGCCACCGGCGAGGACCAACTGGCCCTCAGCGGCACCGGCCTGCTGGCCCGGCGGCTGCTCCGGGCACCGCGCCCGACCCGGGCCGCGACCGCCTGGACGCCGCGCGGCAGCGTGCTGGTGACCGGCGGCACCGGGGCGATCGGCGGGCGGCTGGCCCGCTTCGCCGCCGCCCGGGGCGCGCGCCGGGTGGTGCTGTCGAGCCGGTCCGGACCGGCGGCGGCCGGGATCGCGGCGACAGCGGCGGAACTCGCGCTTTCCGGGACCACGGTGGCGGTACTGGCGGCCGACATCGGCGCCCGGGCCGACGCGGCGGGCCTGGTCGGCTGGATCGACGCCGACGGACCCGCGCTCAGCTCGGTGTTCCACGCGGCCGGGGTCGGCGGCGGGGACCCGCTGGCCGACCTGGGCGCGCCCGCGCTGGCGGCCGCGCTGGCGGCCAAGGTCGGCGGCGCCACCCACCTGCACGAACTCACCGCGGACCTGGACGCGTTCGTCACCTTCTCCTCCGGGGCGACCACCTGGGGCAGCGCCCACCTCGGCGGCTACGCCGCCGCCAACGCCTTCCTGGACGCCCTGGTCGAACACCGGCGCGGGCACGGCCAGGCCGGTACCTCGGTGGCCTGGGGCCTGTGGGGCGGCGGCGGCATGGCCGAGGGCCACGCCGGTGAACTGCTGCAACGGCTGGGCCTGCGGGAGATGGACCCGGAACTCGCGATCGGCGCGCTGGCCCAGGCGCTGGACCACGGCGAGGGCCCGATCACCGTCGCCGACATCGACTGGGCCCAGTTCGCGCCGGTCTTCACCGTGCACCGGGCCAGCCCGCTGATCGGCGACCTGCCGGAGGCCCGGCAGGCGCTGAGCGACCCGGCGCCGACCGGCGCCGGTCAACCGCGGTCCGCCGTCGGCGTCGAACTGACCGACCGGCTGACCGGCCTGAACCGGGCCGAGCAGACGCGGCTGCTGACCGACCTGGTGCGGACCGAGGCGGCGGTCGTCCTCGGCCACGCCTCCCCGGACGCGCTGGCGGCCGGGCGTGCCTTCAAGGACCTCGGCTTCGACTCGCTGACCGCCGTGGACCTGCGCAACCGGCTGAACGCCGCCACCGGGACCTCGCTCCCGGCCACCCTGGTCTTCGACTACCCGACCTCGGCGGCGCTGGCCGGGTTCCTGCGCTCGCGGCTGCTGGGCGACCGGGACGAGACGACGGTGGTCACCGCGACCGCCACCGACGAGCCGATCGCGATCGTCGGTATCGGCTGCCGCTTCCCCGGCGGGGTACGCACCCCCGAGGACTTCTGGCAGCTGCTGGCCGACGGCGCCGACGTGGTCGCCGACCTGCCGACCGACCGCGGCTGGGACCTGGACGCCATCCGCGAGGCGGCCGGGGGCGAGCCCGGGCAGGCCCCGCGCGGCGGATTCCTCTACGACGCGGGCGACTTCGACCCCGGGTTCTTCGGGATCAGCCCGCGCGAGGGGCTGACCATGGACCCGCAGCAGCGGCTGCTGCTACAGACCTCGTGGGAGGCGCTGGAGCGGGCCGGGATCGACCCGGAGCGGCTGCGCGGCTCGGCGACCGGGGTGTTCGTCGGGGCCTCCTGGTCCGGCTACGGCCTGGACCGGCAGCAGCAGTCCGGCGGCGACAAGGGCCACCTGCTGACCGGAACCTCCAGCAGCGTGCTGTCCGGCCGGATGTCGTACGTGCTGGGCCTGGAGGGCCCGGCCGTGTCGGTGGACACCGCCTGCTCCTCGTCGCTGGTGGCACTGCACCTCGCCGGTCAGGCGCTGCGCTCGGGCGAGTGCACGCTGGCACTGGCCGGGGGCGCCTTCGTGGCGGCCACGCCGGTGATGTTCACCGGCTTCAACACCCAGCTGGGCCTGGCGAAGGACGGCCGCTGCAAGGCCTTCGGCGCCGACGCCGACGGCATGGGGATGGCCGAGGGCGCGGGTGTGCTGGTGCTGGAGCGGCTGTCCGACGCGCAGCGGAACGGGCACCCGGTGCTGGCGGTGGTGCGCGGCAGCGCGGTCAACCAGGACGGCGCGTCCAACGGGCTCACCGCCCCGAACGGCCCCTCGCAGCAGCGGGTGATCCGGGCCGCGCTGGCCAACGCGCGGCTGACGGCGTCCGAGGTGGACGCGGTCGAGGCGCACGGCACCGGTACCACCCTGGGCGACCCGATCGAGGCGCAGGCCCTGCTCGCCACCTACGGCCAGGACCGGCCGGACGGGCAGCCGCTGTGGCTCGGCTCGGTCAAGTCCAACCTCGGGCACCCGCAGGCCGCGGCCGGGATGGCCGCCGTGATCAAGATGGTGCTCGCGCTGCGGCACCAGGAACTGCCGCGCACCCTGCACGTGGACGAGCCCTCGCCGCACATCGACTGGGCGTCGGGCGAGGTGCGGCTGCTGGACCGGGCCGTGGCCTGGCCGACCGGCGACCGGCCCCGGCGCGCGGGCGTGTCGGCGTTCGGGATGAGCGGCACCAACGTGCACACCATCCTGGAGGAGGCCCCGGCCCCGGTCGCGGCTCCGGTCGGCGGCGACGGCGCCGCCGGTCCCGCGGTACTGGCCGACCCGCCGCCGGTGTGGCTGCTGTCCGGGCGCGACTCCGCCGGACTGGCCGCGCAGGCACGGCGGTTGAGCACCCACCTGGGCGCGCGGCCGGACCTGGAGCCGGTGGACGTGGGCTGGTCGCTGGCGACCACCCGGTCGCTGTTCGAACAGCGCGTGGTCGTGACCGGAACCGACCGGGAGGAACTGCTGGCCGCGCTGGAAGCCGTGGCCTCCGGCGTGTCGGCGGCCGGGGTGGTCGGCGGCACGGTGCCGGACGGGCGTCCCCGGGTGGGTTTCCTGTTCGCCGGTCAGGGGGCGCAGCGGGCCGGGATGGGACGTGGCCTGTACGCGGCGTCGCCGGTGTTCGCGGCGGCCTTCGACCGGGCCTGCGCGCTGCTGGAGGCGGAACTCGGGCTGCCGGTCCGGGAGGTGGTGCTCAGCCCGGATCCGGACGACCCGCGCGCGGACCGGACGGTGTTCGCGCAGACCGGGCTGTTCGCGGTCGAGGTCGGCCTGGTGGCCGTGTTGGCGGCGGCCGGGATCGTGCCGGACGCGGTGGCCGGTCACTCGGTCGGTGAGATCGCCGCCGCGCACGCGGCCGGGGTGCTCACCCTGGCCGACGCGAGCCGCCTGGTCGCGGTGCGTGCCCGGTTGATGGAGGCGCTGCCCGAGGGTGGCGCGATGGCGGCGATCGAGGCCGCCGAGGCGGAGCTGCTGCCGATGCTGGACGAGGCGTCCGGGGTGTCGCTGGCGGCGGTCAACGGCCCGACGTCGGTGGTGGTCTCCGGCGGCGAGGCGGCGGTCGAGGCACTGCTCGAACTGTGGCGGGGACTGGGCCGACGGGTCCGGCGGCTGCGGGTCAGCCACGCCTTCCACTCCGCCCTGATGGATCCGATGCTGGCCGAACTCGGTTCGACAGCAGCGGAGTTGACGCACGCCGCGCCCGTCGTGAGCTGGGTCGGCGCACTCACCGGCGAACCGGTCACCGAGCCGGGCGCGGACTACTGGACCGCACAGGCGCGCGGAGCCGTCCGCTTCGCCGACGCGGTCGGCACGCTGGCCGGGCAGGGCCTCTCGGTGTTCCTGGAGATCGGCCCGGACGGGACGCTGTCGGCGATGGGTCCGGCCGCGCTGGACGGCGCCGACGCCGAGCCGGTGTTCGTCCCGCTCCAGCGCACCGGCACGGCCGCGCCGAGCGCGCTGCTGACCGCGCTGAGCCGCGCGCACGCGCACGGCGTCGGCGTCGACTGGGCGGCGGTGCTGCCGACCGGGCAGCGGGTCGACCTGCCGACGTACGCCTTCGCCAACGAGCGGCTGTGGCTGCGCGACCCGCGGCCCAGCGCGGACGCGGTGGCGAGCGGCGGCGCCGAGAGCGCCGAGGAGCGGCGGTTCTGGGCGGCGGTCGAGGGCGGCGACGCCCAGGCGCTGGCCGACACCCTCGCCGCGCCCGACCAGCGGCAACTGGACGGCGTACTGCCGCTGCTGACCTCCTGGCGGCGCCGGGAGCGGGAGGAGTCGGCCACCGCCGGATGGCGGTACGCGGTCTCCTGGACGCCGGTGGCCGATCCGGCCCCGGCCGCGCTCTCCGGGCTGTGGCTGGTGGTCGCCGACGGCGGCGCCGAGGCCGACGAGTACCTGCGGGCCCTCACCGCGCACGGCGCCGAGGCGGTGCTGGCGCGGACCGGCGCCGGGGAGACGGACCGGAAGTCGGTCGCGGCCCGGATCAGCCACGCGCTGGACGGCCTCCCGGCTGTCACCGGGATCGTCTCGCTGCTGGCCCTGGAGGCCCGGCCGCTGGAGCGGTACCCGGCGGTCGCGGCCGGTACCGCCGGGACGCTGGGCCTGGTGCAGGCACTGGGCGACCTGGGGATCACGGCGCCGCTGTGGGTGCTCACCCGGGGCGCGGTCGCGGCCGGGGCGGGCGAGGCGCCGACCGCGCCGATGGCCGCCCAGGTCTGGGGCCTGGGCCGGGTGATCGGCCTGGAACACCCGGACCGCTGGGGCGGCCTGATCGACCTGCCGGAGGGCCTGGACACGCGGACCGCCGCGCGGCTCGCCTCGGTGCTGGCCCAGTCGGCACCGGATCGGACCGGCGCCGGTGGCGAGGACCAGGTGGCGATCCGGGGCGCCGGGATCCTGGCCCGCAGGCTCGTCCGACCGGCTCCGGCCCGGGGCCGTGGCGAGCGGTGGACCCCGGAGGGCACGGTACTGGTGACCGGCGGCAGCGGGGCGCTCGGTGGCCGCGCGGCCCGCTGGGCCGCCGGTCGCGGAGCCGACCGGATCGTGCTGACCAGCCGCTCCGGCGCGAACGCGGCCGGGGTGTCCCGGCTGGCGGCGGACCTGGCGGCGGCCGGATCGGCGGTGGCGGTGCTGGCCGCCGACATCGGGGCCCGCGCGGAGGTCGCCGGGCTGCTGGACCGGATCGCGGACAGCGGTCCCCGGCTGAGCGCGGTGATCCACGCCGCCGGGTTGCCGGAGGCCGTCGCGGTCGACGCGGCGGACCTGGGCGGGGTCGCCGAGGTGATGACCGCCAAGGTCGGCGGCGCCCTGTGGCTGGACCAGTTGACGGCGGAGCTGGACCTGTCCGCGTTCGTGGTCTTCTCCTCCATCTCGTCCACCTGGGGCAGCGGCCACCAGCCCGGATACGCGGCCGGTAACGCCTTCCTGGACGCCCTGGTCGAGCAGCGGCGGGCGCGCGGCCTGACCGGGGCCTCGGTCGCCTGGGGACCCTGGGACGGCGGCGGCATGGCCGACAGCGACGGCGCGGTCGCCGCGCTCCAGTCCCGGGGACTGCGCTTCCTCGACGCCGACCGGGCCGTCAACGCCCTGGCGGCGGTCGTGGACGCCGGTGGCGGGGTGGTCACCGTCGCCGACGTCGACTGGTCCCGGTTCGCCGAGGTGTTCACCCTGCGGCGACCCAGCCCGCTCCTCGGCGACCTGCCCGACGTCCAGGACGCGCGGCGGAGTCCGGCCGACTCGGACGGCGTGGCGGCGGGGGCTTCGGCCCTGTCCGAGCAACTGTCCGGCCGCACCCGGGCCGAGCAGGACCGGATCCTGGTGAACCTGGTCCGGACCGAGGCCGCGGCGGTGCTGGGCTACCCGTCACTGGAGTCGGTCCCCGCCGGACGGGCGTTCAAGGACCTCGGCTTCGACTCGCTGACCGCGGTCGAGCTGCGGAACCGGCTGAACGCGGCCACGGGGCAGCGGCTGCCCGCCACCGTCATCTTCGACTATCCGACGTCGACGGTCCTGGCGGCCCAGATCCGGGCCTCGATCTACCAGGACGAGGACGCGGCGCCGCCGGTGTTCACCGAACTCGACGCACTGGATTCCCTCCTCTCGGCCATTCCGGCGGGCAGTGACATTCGCGCGGACGTCACCGTCCGCTTGCAGACCCTGCTTTCGAAGTGGATCAGCGCCGACGACCTCCCGAAGGAGAACGAGGCCGCCGGGATGCTCGAAGCGGCGACCGCCGATGAGGTCCTCGACTTCATCGACAAGGAACTAGGAATGCAGTGACAACCTGTCCGTCGAACCGTTCGGCCGGCGCTGGTGAGGGAGAACTCTGATGGTGGAGAGTGAAAAGCTGCTGGCCTACCTGAAGAGGGTGTCGGCCGAGCTGTACGAGACCCGGGAACGGCTGCGCAAATTCGAGACCGGGGAGCAGGAACCGGTAGCGATCGTCGGAATGAGCTGCCGACTCCCGGGCGGGGTCGACAGCCCGGAGAGCTTCTGGGACCTGCTGGCCTCGGGTACCGATGCGATATCCGGATATCCGACGGACCGCGGCTGGGAAAGCGGCATGGAACTCGATCCGGATTCGGCGATGTGCCGTGGCGGATTCGTCCACGACGCGGCCCGTTTCGACCCGGGATTCTTCGGCATCAGCCCGCGTGAGGCGCTGGCGATGGACCCGCAGCAGCGGCTGCTGCTGGAGACCTCCTGGGAGGCGCTGGAGCGGGCGGGCATCGACCCGACCTCGCTCCAGGGCTCGCCCACGGGCGTGTTCGCCGGAGCGTCGTTCGCCGGGTACCCGGCGGAGGCCGCCGCCGGGTCCGGCATCTACCAGATGACCGGAACCGCGCCCAGTGTCATCTCCGGCCGGATCTCGTACACGCTGGGCCTGGAGGGCCCGGCGGTGACCGTGGACACCGCCTGCTCGTCCTCGCTGGTGGCGCTGCACCTGGCCGCCCAGACGCTGCGGTCCGGCGAGTGCTCGCTGGCACTGGCGGGCGGGGTGACCGTGATGGCCGTCCCCGCCGCGTTCTCGGAGATCTCCCGCCAGGAGGGGCTGGCCGAGGACGGCCGCTGCAAGGCCTTCGGCGCCGGAGCCGACGGCACCGGCTGGGCCGAGGGAGCAGCGGTGCTGGTCCTGGAGCGGCTGTCCGACGCGCGCCGCAACGGGCATCCGGTGCTGGCGGTGGTGCGCGGCAGCGCGGTGAACCAGGACGGCGCGTCGAACGGTCTGACCGCGCCGAACGGTCCCTCGCAGCAGCGGGTGATCCGGGCCGCGCTGGCCAGCGCCAGGCTGACGGCGGCGGACGTGGACGCGGTCGAGGCGCACGGCACCGGCACCGTCCTCGGCGACCCGATCGAGGCGCAGGCGCTGCTCGCCACCTACGGCCAGGACCGGCCCGAGGACCGGCCGGTGTGGCTGGGCTCGGTGAAGTCCAACATCGGCCACACCCAGGCGGCGGCGGGCGCGGCCGGGGTGATGAAGATGGTGCTCGCGCTGCGGCACGGCCTGCTGCCGTCCACGCTGCACGTGACGGAGCCGTCCACGCACATCGACTGGGCGTCCGGGCAGGTCCGGCTGCTGAACGAGCCGGTGCCGTGGACGGCCGACGGCCGCCCCCGGCGGGCGGCGGTGTCGGCCTTCGGGGTCAGCGGCACCAACGCCCACGTCATCCTGGAGGAGGCCCCCGCCGCCGAACCGGAGAGCGGCGACGCCGCCGCCCCGGACGACGCCGGGAAGGTGCTGACCGGGGGTCCGGCGGTCTGGCCGCTCTCCGGCCGCAGCGCCGCCGCGCTGACCGCCCAGGCCGCGCGGCTGGGCGCCGCGATCCCGGAGTCGGACCCGGTCGATGTCGGCTGGTCGCTGGCCACCACCCGTTCGGCCTTCGAGCACCGCGCCGTCCTCGTCGGCGACGGCCGCGAGGCGCTGACGACCGGACTGTCCGCGCTGGCGGCCGGTGAACCCTGGCCCGGCCTGGTCACCGGCGCCGCCGGCACACCCGGTCCGGTGGTCTTTGTGTTTCCTGGGCAGGGTGGTCAGTGGGTGGGGATGGGGTTGGAGTTGGCGGCGGTGTCGCCGGTGTTCGCGGCGCGGTTGGCGGAGTGTGGGGAGGCGTTGGCGCCGTTTGTGGAGTGGGATCTGTTTGAGGTTTTGGGTGATGCGGACAGTCTGTCGCGGTTGGATGTGGTGCATCCGGCGTTGTGGGCGGTGATGGTGTCGTTGGCGGCGGTGTGGGAGGCGGCGGGGGTTCGTGCGGATGCGGTGGTCGGGCATTCGCAGGGGGAGATCGCGGCGGCGTGTGTGGCTGGGGTGTTGTCGTTGGCTGATGGTGCGCGGGTGGTGGCGCGTCGGGGTCAGGCGATGGTGGGGTTGGCGGGTCGGGGTGGGGTGTTGTCGATTGCGGCGTCGTTGGGGGTGGTGGAGGAGCGGTTGCGTGGTGGGGATGGCCGGGTGAGTGTGGCGGCGGTCAACGGTCCTGCGGCGGTGGCTGTTTCGGGTGTGGTGGAGGCGTTGGAGGTGTTGGCGGCGGAGTGTGAGCGGGACGGGGTGCGGACGCGGTTCGTGCCGATGGACTACGCGCCGCACGGTCCGCAGGTGGAGGGCATTCGGGAGGCGGTGCTGTCCGGGTTGGAGGGGATCGCGCCGGGTGTGGCGGTGGTTCCGATGGTGTCGGGGATGACGGGGGAGTATCTGGACGGCGCGGAGGCGGGTGCGGGGTACTGGTACGACAGCCTGCGTTCCACCGTCCAGTTCACGCGTGGGGTCGAGCGGTTGGGGCGGGACGGGTACGGGGTGTTCATCGAGGTGTCGCCGCATCCGGTGCTGACCTCGGGGACGGCCGCGACGTTGGAGGGGCTGGGGTTGGAGCCGGTGGTGACCGGCACGCTGCGGCGTCAGGACGGCGGCGCGGCACGATTGTTGGCCTCACTGGCGGCAGTGCACGTACACGGGGTGGAGGTCGACTGGTCGGCGGTACTGCCCGCCGGACACCGGATCGACCTGCCGACATATCCGTTCCAGCGTCAGCACTACTGGCCCGATTCCGTGGCCGGTGCCGCCGACGTCGCCTCCGCCGGTCTGGGATCGGTCGGGCATCCCCTGCTCGGCGCGGTGATCGAACTGGCCGACGGCGACGCGCTGGTGTTCACCGGGCGGCTGTCGCCGACGGCCCAGCCCTGGCTCGCCCAGCACCAGGCGGGCGGCACGGTGTTCTTCCCCGGCAGCGGCTTCGCCGAACTCGCCGCGGTGGCCGGAGCACGACTCGGCTGCACCCGGATCGACGAACTGACCATGGCCGAGCCGCTGCCGCTCGCCGCGAGCGGCGCGGTCCAGGTCCAGGTCACCGTGAGCGGCCCGAACGGTGCCGGGCAGCGGGAGGTCGAGATCTTCGCCCGCCCGGCGGACGCGGGCGTCCCCTGGACCAGGCACGCCGCCGGGCGGATCGCCCCGGCCCTGCCGCCCGCCGGATTCGCCGACGGGTTCGGCGTCTGGCCCCCGACCGGCGCCGTGGCGGTACCGGTCGACGACGGGTACCGGGAGCTCGCGGCGGCGGCCGGGTTCGGGCCCGCGTTCCAGGGCCTGCGGGCCGCCTGGCGGCGCGACGGCGAGGTCTTCGCCGAGGTCGCCCTGCCCGAGGCGGTCGCGGGCAACGCCGTTGACTTCGGCCTGCACCCGGCGCTGCTGGACGCCGCGCTGCACGCCGTCTGGCTGGCGGACCCGGCAGCTGCCGCCGAGGGCCCGCAACTGCCGTTCGCCTGGTCCGGCCTGTCGCTGTACGCGGTCGGCGCGTCGGTGCTGCGGGCCCGGCTGCGGCGGTCGCCGAACGGCGTGCTGTCGCTGCTCGCGGCCGACGCGACCGGCGCGCCGGTGGTGTCGGTGGAGTCGTTGGTGCTGCGCCCGCCGGCGTCCCTGGCAGCGGCCGGAAGCGCCCTGCGGGACGCCCTGTTCAGCATCGAGTGGACGCCCGTGCCGGTGTCGCCGCCCGCAGCCGACGGCCACTGGGGGGTCCTCGGCGGGGACCCGCTGGGGCTGGTCGAGCGCCTCGGCGCGGCCGGTGTCCAGGCCACGGCGTATGCCGATCCGGCCGCGATCGAGGCCGCTGGAGCGGTCCCGGCGCTGGTCCTGGCCGCCATCGGGACGCAGGCCGGTCAACCGGACGAGGCCGCGCGAGCCCGCCGGGTGACCGCTGAGGCGCTGGCACTGGCCCAGCAGTGGCTGGCGCTGGAGCTGCCGTCGCGGCTGGTCGTGGTCACCCGTGGCGCGGTCGCGACCGAACTCGCCGAGGACGTGGCCGATCTGGGCGCGGCCGCGGCCTGGGGCCTGCTGCGCTCGGCGCAGTCGGAGAACCCCGACCGGCTGGTCCTGGTCGACCTGCCCGCCGCAGACGATGCCGCCGCAGACGATGCCGCCACCGGTGATCACGTCACTGACCCGGTCGCGGTGCTGGTGGCCGCGCTGGGCACGGCGGAGCCGGAGCTCGCGGTGCGTGGCGGCCGGGTCCACGCCCGTCGGCTGGCCCGCCCGTCCGCCCTCGCCGCACCGGCGGAGCCCGGGACGGCCCGCCGGGGCGCGGTCCTGGTCACCGGCGGTACCGGGAAGCTGGCCGGGCTCACCGCCCGGCACCTGGCCGTGACCGGCCGGGCGGAACGGCTGATCCTGGTCAGCCGCTCCGGTCCGGCCGCCGCCGGGGCCGCCGCCCTCGCCGCCGACCTGGCCGCGACCGGGGTTGGCGTGACCGTCGCCGCCTGCGACGCCGGGGACCGGGCCGCGCTGACCGCGCTGCTGGCCGACACCACCCTGTCCGGCGTGGTGCACACCGCCGGGATCGTCGACGACGGCACCATCGGCGCGCTCACCCCCGAGCGTGTCGACGCCGTGATGCGGCCCAAGGCCGACGCGGCCTGGGCGCTGCACGAACTGACGCTGAATCAGGAGCTGGACCTGTTCGTCCTGTTCTCCTCCGGCGCGGCCACCTTCGGCGCCGCCGGGCAGGGCAACTACGCCGCCGGGAACGCCTTCCTGGACGCGCTGGCCGCCCGCCGCCGGGCAGCGGGGCTGACCGCCGTCTCCCTGGCCTGGGGAGCCTGGGTGGCCGGTGAGGGGATCGGCCGGAACCTCAGCAAGGACCTGCTGGACCGGATGACCGGCGGCGGCGCCAACGAACTGTCCGCCGACGAGGGCCTGGTCCTGCTCGACCTGGCGCTCGCCCGGGACGAGGCGGTGCTGATGCCGGTCCGCTTCGACGTCGCCGGGCTGCGTGCCCAGGTCGCCCGGGGCGGCGAGATCCCGGCCCTGCTGCGGGGGTTGGCCGGTCCGGCGCGACTGTCCACGGCCTCCGCCGGGAACCACGGCGCCGAGGCGGACACGCTGCGCCGCCGACTGGCCGGGCTGTCCCCGGCCGAACGCGACCGCGCGCTGACGGACCTCGTCCGCACCCACGTCGCGGCCGTCCTCGGCCACGCCTCGGCGGGCGCGGTCGAGGTGACCCGGGCGTTCACCGACCTCGGCTTCGACTCGCTGACCGCCGTCGACCTGCGCAACCGGCTGGGCGCGGCCACCGGGCTGCGGCTGCCCGCCACCCTGGTGTTCGACTACCCGACCACCGCCGTGCTGGCCGGTCACCTGACCGCCGAACTGCTCGGCGACCTGGGCGCGGAGGCCGCCGGGCCGGTGCTCACCGGCGCCCCGATCGAGCCCGACGAGCCGATCGCGATCGTGGGGATGGGCTGCCGCTATCCCGGCGGCGTCCGCGACCCGGAGGCGCTGTGGGAGCTGCTGGCCGCCGGGGGCGACGCGATCACCCCGCTGCCCCTGGACCGGGGCTGGGACCTGGACAGCCTGTACGACCCGGACCCGGACAAGGCCGGTACCTTCTACGCCCGCTCCGGCGGATTCGTGCACGACGCCGCCGAGTTCGACCCCGGCTTCTTCGGCATCAGCCCGCGTGAGGCGCTGGCGATGGACCCGCAGCAGCGGCTGCTGCTGGAGATCTCCTGGGAGGCGATGGAACGCGCCGGGATCGACCCGGTGAGCCTGCGCGGCTCGCAGACCGCCGTCTTCGCCGGTGGCACCACCTGGGGGTACGGCCTTTTCGGCGCCGGCACCTCCGAAGGCCACCTGATGACCGGAGCCGCGACCAGCGTCCTGTCCGGACGCGTCTCGTACACGCTGGGCCTGGAGGGCCCGGCGATGACGATCGACACCGCCTGCTCGTCCTCGCTGGTGGCGGTGCACCTGGCCGCGCAGGCGCTGCGGTCCGGTGACTGCTCGCTGGCGCTGGCCGGTGGTGTCACCATCATGGCCACGCCGGGCGCGCTGATCGGCTTCTCCCGTCAGCGCGGCCTGGCCCAGGACGGCCGTTCCAAGGCGTTCTCGGCCTCCGCCGACGGCATGGGCATGGCCGAGGGCGCGGGCATGCTGCTGCTGGAGCGGCTGTCCGACGCGCGCCGCCACGGGCACCGGGTACTGGCGGTGGTGCGCGGCAGCGCGGTGAACCAGGACGGCGCGTCGAACGGCCTGACCGCCCCCAACGGGCCCTCGCAGCAGCGGGTGATCCGGGCCGCGCTGGCCAACGCCGGGCTGACGGCGGCGGACGTGGACGTGGTGGAGGCGCACGGCACCGGCACCGAACTCGGCGACCCGATCGAGGCCCAGGCGCTGCTGGCGACGTACGGCCAGCACCGGCCGGAGGACCAGCCGGTGCTGCTGGGCTCGGTGAAGTCGAACCTGGGCCACACCCAGAGCGCGGCCGGGGCCGCCGGGGTGATGAAGATGGTGCTGGCGCTCCAGCACCAGCACCTGCCGCGCAGTCTGTACGCCGAGGAACCGGCGGAGAACGTCGACTGGGCGGCCGGAGCGGTCGAACTGCTGGCCGAGCCGCAGCCGTGGCCGGTCAACGGCCGGGTCCGGCGAGCGGGTGTGTCGTCCTTCGGGATGAGCGGCACCAACGCCCACGTCATCATCGAGGAGGCTCCGGCCTTCGTCCCGCAGGAGGTGCCGTCGGTCGATCCGGTGGCGTTGCCGGTGTTGACCGGGTCGGTGGCGGCGTGGCCGGTGTCGGCGCGGTCGGGTGCCGGGTTGGTGGCGCAGGCGGGTCGGTTGGGCGAGTTCCTGCGGGCTCGGCCGGAGTCGGACACGGCGGACGTGGCGTGGTCGTTGGTGACCAGCCGGTCGACCTTCGAGCACCGGGCGGTCGTGGTCGGCGCGGACCGGCCCGCACTGCTGGCGGGCTTGTCGGCGGCGGCCGCCGGTCGCTCGGCGGTGGGCCTGGTCACCGGGGCGGTCCCGGCCGTCGGCGCCGGTCGGGTGGTGTTCGTGTTCCCGGGTCAGGGGTCGCAGTGGGTGGGTATGGGTCGGGAGTTGGCTCAGGGCAGTCCGGTGTTCGCGGCGCGGTTGGCGGAGTGTGAGCGGGCGCTGGCGCCGTACGTGGACTGGTCGTTGGTCGAGGTGCTGGCCGGTGTCGCGGGTGCGCCCGGCTTCGATCGGGTGGATGTGGTGCAGCCGGTGTTGTGGGCGGTGATGGTGTCGTTGGCGGCGGTGTGGCAGGCGGCCGGGGTCGAGCCGGACGCGGTGGTGGGGCACTCGCAGGGCGAGATCGCCGCCGCCGTGGTCGCCGGGGCCCTGACGCTGGAGGACGCGGCCGCCATCGTGGCGTTGCGCAGCCGGGCGCTGATCGCGCTGTCGGGTCGTGGCGGGATGCTGTCGCTGGCGGAGTCGGTCTCCGAGGTGGAGGCACGGATCGGGCGCTGGGGCGACCGGGTGTCGGTGGCTGCGGTCAACGGGCCTGGGGCGACGGTGGTTTCGGGTGATCCCGAGGCGCTGGCCGAGGTCCTGGCCGGGGCCGAGGGCGTCCGGGCGCGGATGCTGCCGGTGGACTACGCCTCGCACGGTCCGCAGGTGGACGAGTTGCGGGAGGAGATCCTGGCGCTGCTGGCGGGGGTCGCGCCGCAGTCTGCTCGGGTGCCGATGGTGTCGGCGATGACGGGTGAGTTCCTGGAGGGCCCGGAGTTGGATGCCGGGTACTGGTATGCGAGTCTGCGGGCCACGGTGGAGTTCTCGCGGGCGGTCGAGGTGCTGGGCCGGGCCGGGTACGGGGTGTTCGTCGAGAGCTCCGCGCACCCGGTGCTGACCAACGCGATCGGTGACACTCTCGAAGGCCTCGCCGACGTCGCCGACCCGGTGGTCTCCGGGACGCTGCGCCGCGACGACGGCGGCGCCGACCGGCTGCTGGTGTCGCTGGCGACGCTGCACGTCCACGGCGTCCCGGTGGACTGGACGGCGGTCCTGCCGACCGGCGCACGGGTGGACCTGCCCACCTACGTCTTCCAGCGGCAGCGGTTCTGGATCGACTCGGGCATGGCGCCGGAGACCAGCAACCCGGCCGAGAGCCGGTTCTGGACCGCCGTCGAGGACGGCGACCTCGCCGGGCTCACCGACACGCTCGCCGTCGACACCGACCGGCCGTTCCACGAGGTGCTGCCCGCGCTGGCGTCCTGGCGGCAACGCGCCCGGGGCACGGTCGGCACCGCCGACTGGCGGTACCGGATCTCCTGGTCGGCGCTGCCCGACCCGGGCCCGGTGCCGCTGACGGGGAGCTGGCTGCTGGTCGCCGACCCCGCCCAGCGGGCGCTCGCCGACGCCTGCCGACGGGCCTTCGCGGCAGCCGGTGCCGACACCGTCCTGGTCGAGGTCACGGCCGACGAGGCGGGCCGGAAGGCGCTGGCCGCCCGGCTCGATCCGGACCCGCTACCGGTGGGCGTGGTCTCGCTGCTGGCCCTGGACGAGTCCCCGCTGGCCGGGGAACCGGTGGTCAGCACCGGCCTGGCCGGGACGCTCGCGCTGCTCCAGGCGCTCGGCGACCGCGACATCGACGCGCCGCTGTGGGTACTGACCCGGGGCGCGGTCGCCGTCGGAGCAGGCGACCTGCTCACCGCGCCCGCGCAGACCCCGGTATGGGGGCTGGGCCGGGTCGCCGGCCTGGAGCACCCCGGCCGCTGGGGCGGGCTGATCGACCTGCCGCAGGAGCTGGACGAGCAGGCCGCGGACCGGTTGGTCCGGCACCTGGCCGGGAACACCGTCGGCGGCCCGATCGAGGACCAGGTGGCGATCCGCCCAGACGGCGTCCACGGCCGCCGTCTGGTCCGGGCGCCGCGCACCGGCGCCGCCGCGCGCTGGACGCCGTCCGGGACGGTCCTGGTGACCGGCGGGACCGGCGCCATCGGAGGCAGGATCGGCGGCTGGCTGGCCGGTCGTGGCGCCCCCCGGATCGTGCTCTCCAGCCGCTCCGGCCCGGCCGCCACCGGGGCCGCCGCGCTGGCCGCCCGGCTCGCCGAGGGCGGCAGCGCGGTCGAGCTGATCGCCTGCGACACCGCCGAACGGCCGTCCGCCGCTGGGCTGCTGGCCTGGATCGAGCGGACCGGACCGGCGCTGGCGGCGGTCTTCCACGTCGCCGGGACCAACCAGGTCGCGCCGCTGGACGAGCTCACCGCCGCCGGGCTGGCCGAGGTCGCCCTGGCCAAGGTGGCCGGGGCGGTGAACCTGGACGAGCTCACCGCCGACCGGGAGCTGACGGCCTTCGTGACCTTCTCCTCCGGCGCCGCGATCTGGGGAAGCGGCCTGCAGGCCGGATACGCCGCCGCCAACGCCTTCCTGGACGGCCTGGCCGAGCACCGCCGGGGCCGGGGACTGGCCGCGACATCGGTCTCCTGGGGCCTGTGGGGCGGCGGTGGCATGGGCCAGGGGGAGGGCGGCGACCGGTTGCAGCGGCTGGGCCTGCGGGAGATGGATCCCGATCTGGCGATCGAGACCCTGGCCGGAATCGTCGACGCGAATGCCGATTCGGTCATTGAAAACTCAGTGACCGAAACGGGAACAGTAACCGTCGCGGACCTGGACTGGGCGCGGTTCGCGCCGGTGTTCACCCTGCACCGGGCGAGCGCCCTGATCGGCGATCTCCCGGAAGTGCGGCGGGTCCTGTCCCCGAACACGTCCGCCGGAGCCGGCGGACACGCCGAAGGAACAGCCGAAGGCAGCGCTCTCGCGCAGCAGTTGAACGGGTTGTCCGGAATCGAGCGAACCCGGATGCTGACAGACCTGGTCCGGTCCGAGGCCGCCGCTGTCCTCGGCCACGCCTCAATGGACCAGGTGGAGGCCGACCGGGCCTTCAAGGACCTGGGTTTTGACTCACTGACCGCTGTGGAACTGCGTAACCGGCTCAATACAGCCACCGGGCTGAAGCTTCCGGCCACGCTTGTCTTCGACTATCCGACGCCGGAGGTTCTGGCCGACCATGTACGGACCGCGATGAGCCCGAGCGGGGGGACCGAATCGCCTTCGATCATCGCCGAGATCGAACAGCTCCAGTCCGCCCTCTCCGCCGTCACCTCGGAATTCGAGATGCGCGACGACGTCACCAAGCTGCTGCGGGGAATGCTGTCGAACTGGATCGGGACGCACAGCGCGGAGCAACCCGCGAGCACCGACATCGAGTTCCAGTCGGCCACGCCCGACGAGGTGTTCAGCTTCCTCGACCAGGAGCTCGGGCTACCGCGATCGACGCCGCAGACTAATTGATCCGCTCATTGCTTCAGGGAGTCCGTCATGGATAGCCAAGAAAAACTTTTTGACTACCTTAAAAAGGCGTCGGCCGAACTTCAGGAAACCCGTAAGCGGCTGCGCCGTATGGAGGCGGCCGAACAGGAGCCCATTGCGATCGTGAGTCTCGGCTGCCGGTACCCCGGTGGCATCCGCGACCCGCAGAGCTTCTGGGACGTGGTGGTTTCCGGTACGGACGCGATCGCTGGATTCCCGAACGACCGGGGCTGGGAGGCCTACCGGGACAGTGCCCCGGAAGGCACCAGCACCGACTTCGCCCACCAGGGCGGATTTGTCTACGACGCGGCCGAGTTCGACGCCGGATTCTTCGGGATCTCGCCGCGTGAGGCGCTGGCGATGGACCCGCAGCAGCGGCTGCTGCTGGAGGTGGCCTGGGAGTCGCTGGAGCGGGCCCGGATCGAGCCCCGCTCGCTGCGCGGTTCCTCGACCGGCGTGTTCGTCGGCGCCAGCTTCGTCGGCTACGGCCAGGGCCTGGTCGAGGCGGACACCGGCTCCGAGGGCTACCTGCTGACCGGCAGTCAGACCGCGATGATCTCCGGCCGAGTGGCCTACACCCTCGGCCTTGAGGGCCCGGCACTGACCGTGGACACCGCCTGCTCCTCCTCGCTGGTGGCGCTGCACCTGGCCTGCCAGGCGCTGCGTTCGGGCGACTGCTCGCTGGCGCTGGCCGGTGGCGTCGTGGTGATGGTCACCCCGGGGGCGTTCGCCGAGTTCTCCAAGCAGCAGGGCATGGCGGCGGACGGCCGCAGCAAGGCCTTCGCCGGTGCCGCGGACGGCATGGGCTGGGGCGAGGGCGCCGGGCTGCTGGTACTGGAGCGGCTGTCGGACGCCCGCCGCAACGGCCACCCGGTGCTGGCGCTGATCGCCGGAACCGCCGCGAACCAGGACGGCGCGTCCAACGGGCTGACCGCCCCGAACGGCCCCTCGCAGCAGCGGGTCATCCGCGAGGCGCTGACCAACGCCCGGGTCCGCTCCGACCAGGTGGACGTGGTCGAGGCGCACGGTACCGGCACGGTGCTCGGCGACCCGATCGAGGCCCAGGCGATCCTCGCCACCTACGGCCAGAGCCGACCCGAGGGCCGCCCGCTGTGGCTGGGCTCGGTGAAGTCGAACATCGGCCACACCCAGGCGGCCGGCGGCGTGGCCGGGGTCATCAAGATGGTGCTGGCGATGCAGCACGACCTGATGCCGCGCACGCTGCACGTCGACGTCCCCACGCCGAAGGTCGACTGGTCGGTGGGTGACGTCCAACTGCTGACCGAGGCGGTGCCGTGGCCGGTCGACGAGCAGCCGCGCCGGGCCGGTGTCTCCGCGTTCGGGGCCAGCGGCACCAACGTCCACGTCATCGTCCAGGAAGCGCCGAAGGCGGGTGAGGCCGAGGGCGAGCTCGCCGAGGGGCCCGCGCCCGAGGCCGCGACCCCGGCGGCAGCGCCGGTGCTGTCCGAGGGCACCGCCTGGCTGGTGTCCTCGCGGACCGCGAACGGGTTGCGCGCGCAGGCCGAGCGGCTGGCCGAGTTCACCCGGCACCGGGCGACGTGGGAGACGCAGGACCTCACCGACATCGGGTGGTCGCTGGCGACCACCCGATCGGTGTTCGAGCACCGGGCGGTGGTGCGCGGAGCGAACCGCGACGAACTGCTGTCCGGACTGACCGCGCTGGCCGCCGACCAGCCCGCCGCCGCAGCCGTCAGCGGCGTCGTGGCCGCCGGGCGCGGCCGGAGCCGGGTCGCCTTCGTGTTCCCGGGTCAGGGTTCGCAGTGGGTGGGTATGGGTCGGGAGTTGGTCGCTTCGTCGCCGGTGTTCGCGGCGCGGTTGGCGGAGTGTGAGGGGGCGTTGGCGCCGTTTGTGGACTGGTCGTTGGTCGAGGTGCTGGCTGGTGTTGAGGGTGCGCCTGGGTTTGACCGGGTGGATGTGGTGCAGCCGGTGTTGTGGGCGGTGATGGTGTCGTTGGCGGCGGTGTGGCAGGCGGCCGGGGTTGAGCCGGATGCGGTGGTGGGGCATTCGCAGGGTGAGATCGCGGCGGCTGTGGTGGCCGGGATCCTGTCGTTGGAGGACGCCGCCAAGGTGGTGGCGCTGCGCAGCCAGGCGCTGACCGCGCTGTCCGGACGCGGCGGCATGCTGTCCCTCGCCGAGTCGGCGGCGGCGGTCACCACCCGGGTGGCGCCCTGGGCCGACCAGGTGTCGGTGGCGGCCGTCAACGGCCCCGCCGCGACCGTGGTCTCCGGTACCCCGGAGGCGCTGCGGGAGATCCTGGCCGCCTGCGAGCACGACGGCGTCCGGGCGCGGCTGCTGCCGGTCGACTACGCCTCGCACGGCCCGCAGGTCGACGAGCTGCGCGAGGAGATCCTGGGCCTGCTGGCCGGGATCACCCCGCAGCCCGCGCGGCTGCCGATGGTGTCCGCGATGACCGGCGAACTCCTCGAAGGCCCGGAGCTGGACGCCGGATACTGGTACGCCAGCCTGCGCGCCCCGGTCGAGTTCGCCCGCGCCGTCGAGGTGCTGGCCCGCTCCCGGTACGGCGTGTTCGTCGAGACCTCCGCGCACCCGGTACTGACCACCTCGATCACCGCCGCCTTCGAGAGCCTGGCCGCCACCGAGCAGACCGAGGGCCTCGCCGGACCGGCCCCGGTGGTCACCGGGACGCTGCGCCGCGACGACGGCGGCGCGGCCCGGCTGCTGGCCTCCCTGTCCGAGGCCCACGTCCAGGGCGTGGCCGTGGACTGGACGGCGGTGCTGCCCGCCGGGCAGCGGATCGAACTGCCCACCTACGCCTTCCAGCGTCAGCACTTCTGGCCGGAGCCGGTCCCGGCCACGGCCGCGAACGGCCCCGCCGCGCTCGGCGAACACGACTCGGCGGCGCAGGCCCGGTTCTGGGCCGCCGTCGAGAACGGCGACGTGGACGCGCTGGCCGACACCCTCGCGCTGGACGGCGAGCGCCTGAACGACGTCGTCCCGGCGCTCGCGTCCTGGCGCCGCCGCGAGCGCGACGACGCGGCGACCGGCGGCTGGCGCTACCGCGTCTCCTGGACGCCGGTGCCCGACCCCGCCTCCGCCGCGCTGCACGGCACCTGGCTGGTGGTGGCCCCGTCCGGCGACAGCGAGACCGAGCTGCGGGCCGCCTGCCTGCGGGCGCTGACCGCGCGCGGCGCGGAGGTCCGGCTCGCCGAGGCGCTGCCGGGCGCGGTCGACCAGGCGTCGCTCGCCGCCCGGATCACGGACGCGCTCGCCGGTACGCCGCAGGCCGAACTGGCCGGAGTCGTCTCGCTGCTGGCGCTCGACGCCACCCCACTGCCGGAACAGCCGCTGGTGACCAGCGGCGTCGGCGGCACGCTGGGCCTGGTCCAGGCCCTCGGCGCGGCCGGGATCAGCGCGCCGCTGTGGGTGCTCACCTCCGGCGCGGTGGCCACCGCCCCCGGTGAACTGCTCACCAGCCCGACCCAGGCGCAGGTCTGGGGCCTGGGCCGGGTCGCCGGTCTGGAGCACCCGGACCGCTGGGGCGGCCTGATCGACCTGCCGCCGGTGCTCGACGCCCGCGCCGCCAACCGCCTCGGCGCGGTACTGGCCGGATGCGGCGAGGACCAGGTGGCCATCCGCGCGGCCGGGATCGTCGGCCGCCGCCTCGTCCGCACCGCGCCGTCCAGCAGCACCACCCCGTGGCAGCCGCGCGGCACCGTGCTGGTGACCGGCGTGAGCGGCGAGATCGGCCCGAAGCTGGCCCACTGGCTGGCCGACGCCGGAGCCCGGCGGCTGACGCTGGTCAGCCGTCGTGGACCGATGGTCCCCGGCGCCGCCGCCGTGGCCGCCGCCCTCGCCACCGCCGGAACCCCGGTCACCGTCGCGGTCTGCGACGTCACCGACCGGGACGCGGTCGCCGGCCTGCTCGACTGGATCGACCGCAGCGGACCCGCGCTGTCCACGGTGTTCCACGGAGCCATGGCGGTGGAACTGCTGACCCTGGCCGACACCGGCCCGGACCAGCTGGAGCTGGCCCTGGGCGCGAAGGTCACCGGAGCCACCCACCTGGACGAGCTGACCGCCGATCTGGAACTGGACGAGTTCGTCCTGTTCTCGTCGATCGCCGCGATCTGGGGCGTCAGCGAGCACGGCGCCTACGCGGCGGCCAACGCCCACCTGGACGCCCTCGCCGAGAACCGCCGGGCCCGGGGCCTGCCCGCGACCTCGGTCGCCTGGGGCGTCTGGGACACCGGCCAGGAATCGCACGAGGGCGACCGCGCGATCAGCGTGATCCCCGAGCGGCTGCGCCGCCAGGGCCTGCGGCTGCTGGACCCGGAGCGGGCACTGTCCGCCCTGGGCCAGGTACTCGCCGACGACGAGACCGCGCTCTCGGTCGCCGACGTCGACTGGCCGCGCTTCTCCGCCGTGTTCAACTCGATGCGCTCCTGGCGGCTGCTGGACGAGATCCCCGAGGCCCGCCAGGCCGAGGCCGCCCCGGCCGGGACCGCCGTGGTGACCACCGGCGAGGCCGCCGAACTGCTGGGCCGCCTGGTCGGCGCCACCCCCGGCCAGCGCGAGCGCGTCGTCACCGAACTGGTCCGCGCGCACGCCGCAGCCGTACTCGGACACGCCTCACTGGACGCGGTCGACTCCGGCCAGGCCTTCCGCGACATGGGCTTCGACTCGCTGACGGCGGTGGAACTCCGCAGTCGGCTGAACCAGGCCACCGGACTGACGCTGCCCTCCACGGTGGTGTTCGACTACCCGTCCCCGCAGGTGTTGGCCCAGCAGATCCTCACCCAGCTGCTGGGCAGCCAGCAACTGGCCCCGACGGCTTCGCGGGTCACCCCGGTCGCGTCCGGCGACCCGGTGGTCATCGTCGGCATCGGCTGCCGCTTCCCCGGCGGGATCGACAGCCCGGAGGCGATGTGGCAGCTGCTGGCGACGGGCGGCGACGCCATCGGCGGCTTCCCGGCCGACCGGGGCTGGGACCTCGTCGCCCTGCTCGACGCCACCCCCGGCCGGACCCTGACGTCCTACACGACCGAAGGCGGGTTCGTGGCCGGGGCGGCGGACTTCGACCCGGCGTTCTTCCGGATCTCGCCGCGTGAGGCGCTGGCGATGGACCCGCAGCAGCGGTTGCTGCTGGAGACCTCGTGGGAGGCGCTGGAGCATGCCGGGCTCGACCCGGTCTCCCTGCGCGGCTCGCTGACCGGCGTCTTCGCCGGTGCCGCCGCCTCCGGCTACGCCGAGCAGGCCGGGTTCGACGAGGAGTCGGCCGGGCACCTGATCACCGGCAACGTCACCAGCGTGATCTCCGGCCGGATCTCCTACACGCTGGGCCTGGAGGGCCCGGCGGTGACCGTGGACACCGCCTGCTCGTCCTCGCTGGTCGCCCTGCACCTGGCAGCGCAGGCGCTGCGCGCGGGTGAGTGCGACCTGGCGCTGGCCGGTGGCGTCATGGTGATCACCAACCCGGGCGAGTTCATCGGCTTCTCCCAGCAGGGCGCGCTCGCGGCCGACGGCCGCTGCAAGGCCTTCGCCGCCGAGGCGGACGGCATGGGCCTGGCCGAGGGCGCCGGAATGCTGCTGCTGGAGCGGCTGTCCGACGCCCGCCGCAACGGCCACACCGTGCTCGCCACGGTGGCCGGTAGCGCGGTGAACCAGGACGGCGCCTCCAACGGCCTGTCCGCGCCCAACGGTCCCTCGCAGCAGCGGGTGATCCGGGCCGCCCTGGCCAACGCCGGGCTGGAGCCCGGCGACGTGGATGCGGTCGAGGGCCACGGCACCGGCACCCGACTCGGCGACCCGATCGAGGCCCAGGCGATCCTGGCGACCTACGGCCAGGACCGGCCCGAGGGACGCCCGGTGCTGCTGGGCTCGGTGAAGTCCAACATCGGCCACGCGCAGCAGGCGGCGGGCGCGGCCGGGGTCATCAAGATGGTCCTCGCCCTGCGACACGGCCTGCTCCCGGCCACGCTGCACGCCGACGCGCCGTCACCGCAGGTCGACTGGAGCACCGGTGATGTCCGGCTGCTCTCCGAGGCGGCGGACTGGCAGGCGAACGGCCGCCCGCGCCGGGCCGGGGTCTCGGCCTTCGGCATCAGCGGTACCAACGCCCACATGATCCTGGAGGAGGCCCCGACCGAGGCCGAGGCCGAGCCCGAGCCCGAGCTCAGCGACGACGCGCCGCTCGCGCCGCCGGTGCCGGTGCCGGTGCTGTCCGAAGGGACGGCCTGGTTGGTCTCCAGCCAGACCGCGACCGGACTCACGGCGGCGGCCCACCGGCTGCGCCACCACCTGGCGGAGCGCCCGGAGCTGAACCCGGTCGACGTCGGCTGGTCGCTGGCGACCACCCGGTCCACCTTCGAGCACCGCGCCGTCATCGCCGCGAGCGACTCCGCCGACCTGCTGGCCGGACTGTCGGCGCTGGCCGCCGAACGCCCGGCCGCCGCCCTGGTGAGCGGGGTGGCCGCGACGACCGGTGAGGTGGTGTTCGTCTTCCCGGGTCAGGGTTCGCAGTGGGTGGGTATGGGTCGGGAGTTGGCCGCTTCGTCGCCGGTGTTCGCGGCGCGGTTGGCGGAGTGTGAGCGGGCGCTGGCGCCGTACGTGGATTGGTCGCTCGCCGACGTGCTGGCTGGCGTTGCGGGTGCGCCCGGCTTCGACCGGGTCGACGTCGTCCAGCCGGTGTTGTGGGCGGTGATGGTGTCGTTGGCGGCGGTGTGGCAGGCGGCTGGGGTGCGGCCGGATGCGGTGGTGGGGCATTCGCAGGGTGAGATCGCGGCGGCTGTGGTGGCGGGGATCCTCAGCCTGGAGGATGCCGCGCGGGTGGTGGCGTTGCGCAGTCGGGTGTTGATTGCGTTGTCGGGTCGTGGCGGGATGTTGTCGTTGGCGGAGTCGTCGGCGGCGGTCACTGCCCGGGTGGCGCCGTGGGCCGATCGGGTGTCGGTGGCTGCGGTCAACGGGCCTGGGGCGACGGTGGTTTCGGGTGATC
This sequence comes from Streptacidiphilus sp. P02-A3a, assembly GCF_014084105.1. Taxonomy (GTDB): domain Bacteria; phylum Actinomycetota; class Actinomycetes; order Streptomycetales; family Streptomycetaceae; genus Streptacidiphilus. The sequence continues at coordinate 3,988,175 of NZ_CP048289.1, forward strand.
CCGAGGCGTTGGCGGGGGTGTTGGCGGCTGCTGAGGTTGATGGTGTGCGGGCGCGGATGCTGCCGGTGGACTACGCCTCGCACGGCCCGCAGGTGGACGAGTTGCGGGAGGAGATCCTGAAGCTGCTGGCGGGGATCGCCCCGCAGTCTGCTCGGGTGCCGATGGTGTCGGCGATGACGGGTGAGTTCCTGGAGGGCCCGGAGTTGGATGCCGGGTACTGGTATGCCAGCCTGCGGGCCCCGGTGGAGTTCTCGCGGGCGGTTGAGGTGCTGGGCCGGGCCGGGTACGGGGTGTTCGTCGAGAGCTCGGCGCACCCGGTGCTGACCTCGGCGATCAGCGACACCCTCGAAGGCCTTGCCGATGTTGCCGATCCGGTGGTGTCCGGGACGTTGCGTCGTGACGATGGTGGCTCGGCGCGGTTGTTGGCCTCGTTGGCGGAGGTCCATGTGCGTGGTGTGGTCGTGGACTGGGCGGGGGTGTTGCCGGAGGGTGTGCGGGTCGGGTTGCCGACCTATGCGTTCCAGCGGCAGCGCTACTGGCCGAAGCCGGTCGCTGCGGCCCGGCGCGTGGATGACGTGGCGGCCACGGCCGAGGAGAGCGCCTTCTGGGCCGCGGTCACCGGGGGCGACCTGGACAGCCTCGCGCAGACCCTGGCCGTCGACGGCGAGCGGTTGCAGCAGGTGCTGCCCGCACTGGCCGCCTGGCGGCAGCGCGAGCGCGGCAAGTCCGCCGTCGCCGACTGGCGTTACCGCATCCTCTGGACCCCGCTCGCGCCGCTCGGCCGGGCTGCGCTGTCCGGCACCTGGCTGGTCGTGGCCCCGGCCGGAGCGGACCACGAGTCCCTGACCGCCGCCGTCAGCCAGGCCCTGACCGACGGCGGCGCCGAGGTGCTGCTCGCCGAGATCCCGGCGGGCGAGGTGGACCGGTCGGCGCTGGCCGCCCGGATCACCGCCGTCACCGTCCCGGTGGCGGGCGTACTCTCGCTGCTGGCCCTGGACGAGTCCCCGCTGGCCGGAACTCCGGTCGTGGCCCGGGGGTTGGCCGGGACGATGGGCCTGGTGCAGGCCCTCGGCGACGCCGGGACCACCGCCCCGCTGTGGGCGCTGACCTCGGGCGCGACCGCCTCCGGCGACGCGCCGGTCGCCCAGGCGCAGGCGCAGACCTGGGCCTTCGGCCGGGTCGTCGCGCTGGAGCATCCGGACCGCTGGGGCGGTCTGATCGACCTGGCGCCGACCTGGGACGCGCGCACCGCCGAGCGGCTGGTCGCGGTGCTCGCCGGATGCGGTGAGGACCAGGTCGCGATCCGCGCCAACGGCGTCCTCGGCCGCCGCATGGTCCGCGCGGCCCGCTCGGTCTCCGGCGGCCAGCGCTGGCGTCCCGGCGGCAGCGTACTGATCACCGGTGGTACCGGTGGTGTCGGTGGGCATGTGGCCCGGTGGCTGACCGAGCGGGAGGCACCGAGGGTGGTGCTGTCCAGTCGGTCGGGTCCGGGTGCGGCGGGTGCGGTGGCGTTGGCCGCCGAGTTGGCGGCTGCCGGTACGGCGGTGGACGTGCTTGCCGGTGATGTCGGCGACCGGGCCCAGACGGCCGGTCTGCTGGCCTGGATCGACGCCCACGGACCCGGATTGAGCTCGGTCATGCACGCGGCCGGAGCCGCCCTCGGCGGCCCGCTGGAGCTGATGACCCCGGACGACCTGGCCGCCGTGCTCCAGGCCAAGGCGGGCGGCGCGGCCTACCTGGACGAGCTGACCGCCGACCGGGAGCTGGACGCGTTCGTCGGCTTCTCCTCCGGCGCGAGCACCTGGGGCAGCGCCCAGCTGTCCGGCTACGCCGCCGCCAACGCCGCCCTGGACGCGCTGGTCGAGGACCGGCGGGCGCGCGGCCTGGCCGGTACCTCGGTCGCCTGGGGCCTGTGGGGTGGCGGCGGCATGGGCGAGGGCGTCGCCGGTGAGGTGCTGCAACGGCTCGGCGTCCGCGAGATGGACGCGGGACTGGCCGTCGGCGCGCTGGCGGCGATCCTGGACGCCGGGGAGGACCTGGTCACCGTCTCGGACATCGACTGGGACCGGTTCGCCACCATCTTCACCGTGCAGCGGCCCAGCCGGCTGCTGGCCGACCTGCCGGAAGCCCAGCAGGCGCTCACCGACACCCGGGCGTCCGCTCCGGGCGCTGAAGCGGTCGTCGGGACCGAGCTGGGCCGACGGCTGACCGGCCTCGACCGGGCCGAGCAGGAGCGGATCCTGACCGACCTGGTCCGCTCCGAGGCCGCCGCCGTGCTCGGGCACGCGTCCGCCGACGCGGTACCGCCCGCGCGGGCCTTCAAGGACCTCGGCTTCGACTCGCTCACCGCCGTCGACCTGCGCACCCGGCTGAACACCGCCACCGGTCTCAAGCTGCCCGCCACCCTGGTCTTCGACTACCCGACCCCGGCTGCGGCCGTGCAGTTCCTACGGACCGAACTGCTCGGCATCCTGGCCGACTCCGAGTCCCCGGTCGCGGCCCGCGCGGCAGCCGACCCCGGCGAGCCGATCGCCATCGTCGGCATGGGCTGCCGGTTCCCCGGCGGCGTCCGCGAGCCGGAGGACCTGTGGGACCTGCTGGCCACCGGTACCGACGCGATCGCCGGGTTCCCGACGGACCGTGGCTGGGACGTGGACGGGATCTACGCCGGTCTCGACGCCGACACGTCCACCGCGCTGGTCGGTGGATTCGTCTACGACGCGGCCGACTTCGACCCCGGATTCTTCGGGATCAGCCCGCGTGAGGCGATCACCATGGACCCGCAGCAGCGGCTGCTGCTGGAGACCGCCTGGGAGGCCGTGGAGCGCGCCGGGATCGACCCGGCCTCGCTCAAGGGCACCGCCACCGGGGTCTTCGCCGGTGCCGCCTTCGGTGGGTACGGCATGGGCCTGGCCGAGGAGCCCGGCACCGAGGGCTACATGCTCATCGGCGGCCTCAGCTCGGTGATCTCCGGCCGGGTCTCCTACACGCTGGGCCTGGAGGGCCCGGCGGTGACCGTCGACACCGCCTGCTCCTCGGCGCTGGTCGCGCTGCACCTGGCCTGCCAGGCGCTGCGCGCGGGCGAGTGCTCGATGGCGATGGCCGGTGGTGTGGCGATCATGGCCACCCCGGCCCCGTTCTCCGAGTTCTCCCGCCAGCGGGGCCTGGCCTTCGACGGCCGGTCCAAGGCGTTCGCGGCCGACGCGGACGGCATCGGCTGGGGCGAGGGCGCCGGGATGCTGGTCCTGGAGCGGCTCTCCGACGCCCAGCGGAACGGGCACCAGGTGCTCGCGGTGGTGGCCGGGAGCGCGATCAACCAGGACGGCGCCAGCAACGGCATCACCGCGCCGAACGGTCCCTCGCAGCAGAAGGTCATCCGGTCCGCGCTGGCCAACGCCGGACTGCGGGCTGACGAGGTGGACGCGGTCGAGGCGCACGGTACCGGCACGGTCCTCGGCGACCCGATCGAGGCCCAGGCGCTGCTGGCGACGTACGGGCAGAACCGGCAGGAGAACCAGCCGCTGTGGCTCGGCTCGGTGAAGTCCAACATCGGCCACACCCAGACTGCGGCCGGGGTCGCCGGGATCATCAAGATGGTGCTGGCCCTCCAGCACCAGGAACTGCCGCGCACCCTGCACGCGGAGGTGCCCAGCCCGCACGTGGACTGGTCGACGGGTGACGTCCGGCTGCTGACCGAACCGGTCGCCTGGCCGGTCAACGGCCGTCCCCGGCGAGCCGGGGTGTCGGCCTTCGGCGTCAGCGGCACCAACGTGCACGCCATCCTGGAGGAGGCTCCGGCCTTCGTCCCGGAGGAGGTGCCGTCGGTCGATCCGGTGGTGTCGCCGGTGTTGCCGGTGTTGGTCGGGTCGGTGGCGGCGTGGCCGGTGTCGGCGCGGTCGGGTGCCGGGTTGGTGGCGCAGGCGGGTCGGTTGGGTGAGTTCCTGCTGGCTCGGCCGGAGTTGGGCACGGCCGAGGTGGCGTGGTCGTTGGTGACCAGCCGGTCGACGTTCGAGCACCGGACGGTCGTCATCGGCGCGGACCGCACGGAGTTGCTGGCCGGACTGTCGGCAGTGGCCGCCGGTCGCCCGTCGCCGGGCGTGGTGTCGGGCGTGGTCTCCGCCGGTGGCGGTGCCGGTCGGGTGGTGTTCGTGTTCCCGGGTCAGGGTTCGCAGTGGGTGGGTATGGGTCGGGAGTTGGCCGCTTCGTCGCCGGTGTTCGCGGCGCGGTTGGCGGAGTGTGAGCGGGCGTTGGCGCCGTTTGTGGACTGGTCGTTGGTCGAGGTGCTGGCTGGTATTGAGGGTGCGCCTGGGTTTGATCGGGTGGATGTGGTGCAGCCGGTGTTGTGGGCGGTGATGGTGTCGTTGGCGGCGGTGTGGCAGGCGGCTGGGGTGCGGCCGGATGCGGTGGTGGGGCATTCGCAGGGTGAGATCGCGGCGGCCGTGGTGGCGGGGATCCTCAGCCTGGAGGATGCCGCGCGGGTGGTGGCGTTGCGCAGTCGGGTGTTGATTGCGTTGTCGGGTCGTGGCGGGATGTTGTCGTTGGCGGAGTCGGTGTCCGAGGTGCGGTCGCGGATCGAGGCCTGGGGTGCGCACCGGGTGTCGGTGGCTGCGGTCAACGGGCCTGGGGCGACGGTGGTTTCGGGTGATCCCGAGGCGTTGGCGGGGGTGTTGGCGGCTGCTGAGGTTGATGGTGTGCGGGCGCGGATGCTGCCGGTGGACTACGCCTCGCACGGTCCGCAGGTGGACGAGTTGCGGGAGGAGATCCTGGCGCTGCTGGCGGGGGTCGCGCCGCAGTCTGCTCGGGTGCCGATGGTGTCGGCGATGACGGGTGAGTTCCTGGAGGGCCCGGAGTTGGATGCCGGGTACTGGTACGCGAGTCTGCGAGCCCCGGTGGAGTTCTCGCGGGCGGTCGAGGTGCTGGGTCGGGCCGGGTACGGGGTGTTCGTCGAGAGCTCGGCGCACCCGGTGCTGACCAACGCGATCAGCGACACCCTCGACCGGGTCGCCGAGGAGAGCGTTTCCGGTCTCGTCGCGTCTGCCCCGGTGGTGGCCGGGACGTTGCGCCGGGACGACGGCGGCCCGGCGCGGCTGCTGGCGTCCCTGGCCGAGGTCCACGGGCGCGGCGTCGATGTCGACTGGACCACGGTGGTCCCCGAGGCCCAGGTGGTGCAGCTGCCGACCTACGCCTTCCAGCGGCAGCGGTACTGGCCGAGGCAACTGCCGGTCGCGATCGCCGCTGCCGAGAGCGCCGGGACCGGCGTCGAGGCGCGGTTCTGGAGCGCGGTCGAGGCCGGTGACCTGGACAGCCTGTCCCGGACGCTGGACGTGGACGAGCAGTACCTGGGCGAGGTGCTCCCCGCCCTGGCGTCCTGGCGGCAGCGCGAACGCGACGAGTCGCTGACGGCGGACTGGCGGTACCGGGTCACCTGGAAGCCGCTGCGCGACCCCAGCCCGGCCGTGCTGTCCGGTACCTGGCTGCTGGTCGTCCCGGCCGAACTGGCCGACGGTGAGCTGGCGGCGGCCTGCGCGCGGACGCTGAGCGACCGGGGCGCGCAGGTGGTGCTCGCCGAGGTCGCCGCGACCGAGCTGGACCGGCGGACCCTGGCGGCGAAGGTCGGCGAACTGCTCGGCTCGGCCCCGGCGGCCGGGGTGCTGTCGCTGCTCGGCACGGACGAGACGCCGCTGGCCGACCGACCGTTGGTCCCGGCCGGTGTCGCCGGAACCCTGGCCCTGTTCCAGGCCCTCGGCGACGCCGGGGCGACCGCGCCGATGTGGGCGGTCACCCGGGGTGCCGTCACCGCCGGGGCCACCGACCGTGCGGCCGGTCCGGTCCAGGCGCAGGTGTGGGGTCTGGGTCGGACGATCGGGGTGGAGCACCCGGATCGCTGGGGCGGTCTGATCGACCTGCCGCCGGTGCTGGACGACCGCGCGGCGGCCCGGCTCGCCGGGGCCCTCGCGGACAGGTCCGAGGACCAGGTGGCGATCCGGACCGGCGGGCTGCTGGCCCGGCGCCTGGTCCGGGCGACCCCGCGCCGCAACGGCGACAGCGCCTGGACGCCGTGCGGCACGGTGCTGCTGACCGGCGCCAGCGGCGCGATCGGCCCGGACCTGGCCGCCTGGATGGCCGACTCGGGCGTCCCGCACGCGGTGCTGTGCAGCCGCCGGGGCCCGGAGACGCCGGGTGCGGCCCGGCTCGCCGCGCTGCTGGCCGAGGCCGGTTCGGCGGTCACCATGGCCGCCTGCGACGTGGTGGACCGGGAGGCGCTGGCCGGTCTGCTGGCCTGGATCCCGACCTTCGCCCCGCCGCTGTCCGCGGTGATCCACGGCGCGGTCGCGGTCGAGCTGATGAGCGTCGACCGGACCGACGTCGACCACCTGGCGCTGGCGCTGGGCGCCAAGGTCGGCGGGGCGACGCACCTGGACGAGCTCACCGCCGACCTCGACCTGGAAGCCTTCATCCTGTTCTCCTCGATCAGCGCCACCTGGGGCGTCGGCGAGCACGCGACCTACGCGGCGGCCAACGCCCACCTGGACGCGCTGGCGGAGAACCGGCGGGCCCGGGGCCTGCCGGCGACCTCGGTCGCCTGGGGCGTGTGGAGCTCCGGTGGCCGCTTCGACGAGACCGACCCGGCCGACGCCGGGGCTGAGCCCGCACGCCCGCAGAGCCTGGTCCCGGAGCGGCTGCGGCGGCAGGGCCTGCGGCTGCTGGACCCGGAGCGCGCGCTGACCGTGCTCGGGCAGGTACTCGCCGACCAGGAGACCGTGCTGGCGGTCGCCGACGTCGACTGGCCGCAGTTCTCGGCGGTGTTCAACGCCGTCCGCTCCTGGCCGCTGCTGGACGAGATCCCGGAGGCGCGTCAGGCCGACGCCGGTACCACCGGCGCCGCCGTGGTGGCCTCGGGCGACGGCGCGGCGCTGCTGGAACGCCTGGTCGGCGTGTCGCCCGCGCAGCGCGAGCGGATCGTGACCGACCTGGTCGGCAGTCATGCGGCGGCCGTCCTCGGACACAGCTCGGCCGAGGCCGTGGACGCGGCCCGGGCCTTCCGGGAGATGGGCTTCGACTCGCTGACGGCAGTGGACCTGCGGGGACGGCTGAACCAGGCCACCGGACTGACGCTGCCCTCCACGGTGGTCTTCGACTACCCGTCACCGGCCATCCTGGCTCGCCAGATCGTCACGCAACTGCTGGGAACACAGCAGCAGTTGGTGGCCGAGTCGCGGGTCGTGCCGGTGTCGGCGAGCGACCCGGTGGTGATCGTCGGCATGGGTTGCCGCTTCCCGGGTGGGATCGACAGCCCGGAGGCGATGTGGCAGCTGCTGGCGACGGGCGGTGACGCCATCGGCGGCTTCCCGGCGGACCGGGGCTGGGACCTGGCCGGTCTGCTGGACACGGCGCCCGGATCGGCCTCCTCCTCGGCCACCCGCGAGGGCGGGTTCGTGGCCGGGGCGGCGGACTTCGACCCGGCGTTCTTCCGGATCTCGCCGCGTGAGGCGCTGGCGATGGACCCGCAGCAGCGGTTGCTGCTGGAGACCTCGTGGGAGGCGCTGGAGCATGCCGGGCTCGACCCGGTCGCCCTGCGTGGCTCGCTGACCGGCGTCTTCGCCGGTGCCGCCGGATCCGGCTACGCCGGACAGGCCGGGTTCGACGAGGAGTCGGCCGGGCACCTGATCACCGGCAACGTGACCAGCGTGATCTCCGGCCGGATCTCCTACACGCTGGGCCTGGAGGGTCCGGCGGTCACCGTCGACACGGCCTGCTCCTCGGCGCTGGTGTCGCTGCACCTGGCGGCGCAGGCGCTGCGGGCCGGTGAGTGCGACCTGGCGCTGGCCGGTGGCGTGATGGTGATCACCGACCCGGCCGAGTTCATCGGCTTCTCGCAGCAGGGTGCGCTGGCCCTGGACGGCCGCTGCAAGGCCTTCTCCGCCGACGCGGACGGCATGGGCCTGTCCGAGGGCGCGGGCATGATCGTGCTGGAGCGCCTGTCCGACGCCCGCCGCAACGGCCACACCGTGCTCGCCACGGTGGCCGGTAGCGCCATCAACCAGGACGGCGCCTCCAACGGCCTCTCGGCGCCGAACGGCCCCTCGCAGCAGCGGGTGATCCGGGCCGCCCTGGCCAACGCCGGGATCGGCGCCGCCGATGTGGACGCGGTCGAGGGCCACGGCACCGGTACCCGGCTCGGCGACCCGATCGAGGCCCAGGCGATCCTGGCGACCTACGGTCAGGACCGGCCGGAGGGACGGCCGTTGTGGCTGGGCTCGGTGAAGTCCAACATCGGCCACGCGCAGCAGGCGGCCGGCGCGGCCGGGATCATCAAGATGGTCCTCGCGCTCCAGCACGGCCTGCTCCCGGCCACGCTGCACGCCGACGCCCCGTCACCGCAGGTCGACTGGACCGTCGGTGACGTCGAGCTGCTGACCGAGGCGGTGGACTGGAAGGCCAACGGCCACCCGCGCCGGGCCGGGGTCTCGGCCTTCGGCATCAGCGGCACCAACGCCCACATCATCCTCGAAGAACCCCCCGCCGCCCTCGACCAGGACACCTCGGACGAGCCCGGCCCCGGCGACCAGGAGCAGCCGGCGCCGTCGGTACTGACCGGTGCGACGACGTCCTGGCTGGTCTCGGCGCAGACCCCGGCCGGGCTGCGGGCGCAGGCCGCGCGGCTGGTCGGTTACCTGTCCGCGCACCCGGACCGCGACCCGGCCGCTGTCGGCTGGTCGCTGGCGACCACCCGGTCCACCTTCGAGCACCGGGCGGTCGTCACCGGCGCCCACGGCGACGACCTGATCGCCGGGCTGTCGGCGCTGGTGTCCGAGCGTCCGGCGGCGACGCTGGTCAGCGGCACCGCCGGAGCGACCGGCCAGGTGGTGTTCGTCTTCCCGGGTCAGGGGTCGCAGTGGTTGGGCATGGGTCGGGAGTTGGCTCAGAGCAGTCCGGTGTTCGCGGCGCGGTTGGCGGAGTGCGAGCGGGCGCTGGCGCCGTACGTGGACTGGTCGCTGACCGAGGTGCTGAACGGTGCCGAGGGTGCGCCCGGCTTCGACCGGGTGGACGTCGTCCAGCCGGTGTTGTGGGCGGTGATGGTGTCGTTGGCGGCGGTGTGGCAGGCGGCCGGGGTCGAGCCGGACGCGGTGGTGGGGCACTCGCAGGGCGAGATCGCCGCCGCCGTGGTCGCCGGGGCCCTGACGCTGGAGGACGCGGCCGCCATCGTGGCGTTGCGCAGCCGGGCGCTGATCGCGCTGTCGGGTCGTGGCGGGATGCTGTCGCTGGCGGAGTCGGTCTCCGAGGTGGAGGCACGGATCGGGCGCTGGGGCGACCGGGTGTCGGTGGCTGCGGTCAACGGGCCTGGGGCGACGGTGGTTTCGGGTGATCCCGAGGCGCTGGCCGAGGTCCTGGCCGGGGCCGAGGGGGTCCGGGCGCGGATGCTGCCGGTGGACTACGCCTCGCACGGTCCGCAGGTCGACCAGTTGCGGGAGGAGATCCTGAAGCTGCTGGCCGGGGTCGCCCCGCGTCCCGCGCGGGTGCCGATGGTGTCGGCGATGACGGGTGAGTTCCTGGAGGGCCCGGAGTTGGATGCCGGGTACTGGTACGCCAGTCTGCGGGCCCCGGTGGAGTTCTCGCGGGCGGTCGAGGTGCTGGGTCGGGCCGGGTACGGGGTGTTCGTCGAGAGCTCGGCGCACCCGGTGCTGACCAACGCGATCGGCGACACTCTCGAAGGCCTTGCCGACGTCGCCGATCCGGTGGTGTCCGGGACGTTGCGTCGTGACGATGGTGGCTCGGCGCGGTTGTTGGCCTCGTTGGCGGAGGTCCATGTGCGTGGTGTGGTCGTGGACTGGGCGGGGGTGTTGCCGGAGGGTGTGCGGGTCGGGTTGCCGACCTATGCGTTCCAGCGGCAGCGCTACTGGCCGAAGCCGGTCGCTGCGGCCCGGCGCGTGGATGATGTGGCGGCCACGGCCGAGGAGAGCGCCTTCTGGGCCGCGGTCACCGGCGGCGACCTGGACAGCCTCGCGCAGACCCTGGAGGTCGACAGCGAGCGCCCGTTCAGCGAGGTGCTGCCGGCGCTGGCCGCCTGGCGGCAGCGCGAGCGCGGCGAGTCGGCGGCGGCCGACTGGCGCTACCGGATCAGCTGGACCCCGGTCGCCGAACCCGCCCCGACGACCCTGGTGGGGACCTGGCTGCTGGTCACCCCCGCCGGTGCGGCCGACGGCGGCCTGACCGCGCCCAGTGTCGCGGCGCTGACCGACCGGGGCGCCGAGGTACTGGTCGCCGAGATCGGCCCCGGCGCGCTGGACCGCACGGCGCTGCGGGCCCGTATCACCGGGACGCTGGAGGAGTCCGGCGACGGACTGCCGCTGGCCGGAATCGTGTCGCTGCTGGCCCTGGACGCCTCGCCGCTGCCCGAGTCACCGGTCGTGGCCCGGGGGTTGGCCGGGACGATGGGCCTGGTCCAGGCCCTCGGCGACGCCGGGATCGACGCGCCGCTGTGGCTGCTGACCTCGGGTGCGATGGTGGCCGTGGCCGGTGAGGTGCCGGTCAGTCAGGCGCCCGCGCAGTCCTGGGCCTTCGGCCGGGTCGCCGGTCTGGAGCATCCGGACCGCTGGGGCGGTCTGATCGACCTGCCGCCGACCTGGGACGCGCGCACCGCCGAGCGGCTGGTCGCGGTGCTCGCAGGATGCGGTGAGGACCAGGTCGCGATCCGCTCCGGCGCGGTGCTCGGCCGCCGCCTGGTCCGCGCGCCGAAGCCGACCCGGTCGGGCCCGGGCTGGAAGCCGGGCGGCAGCGTGCTGGTGACCGGTGGTACCGGTGGTGTCGGTGGGCATGTGGCGCGGTGGCTGACCGAGCGGGAGGCGCCGAGGGTGGTGCTGTCCAGTCGGTCGGGTCCGGGTGCGGCGGGTGCGGTGGCGTTGGCCGCCGAGTTGGCGGCTGCCGGTACGGCGGTGGACGTGCTTGCCGGTGATGTCGGCGACCGGGCCCAGACGGCCGGTCTGCTGGCCTGGATCGACGCCCACGGACCCGGGTTGAGCTCGGTCCTGCATGCGGCGGGCGCCGGTCTCGGCGGTCCGCTGGACGCCATGGTGACCGCGGACCTGACCGGATCGCTCCAGGCCAAGGCCGGTGGCGCGAGCTACCTGGACGAGCTGACGGCGGATCGGGAGCTGGACGCGTTCGTGCTGTTCTCCTCCGGCGCCGCGGCCTGGGGCAGCGGCCAGCTGTCCGGCTACGCCGCCGCCAACGCCGCCCTCGACGTCCTGGTCGAGGACCGGCGGGCGCGGGGCCTGGTGGGGACCTCGGTCGCCTGGGGCCTGTGGGGTGGCGGCGGCATGGGCGAGGGCGTCGCCGGTGAGGTGCTGCAACGGCTCGGCGTCCGCGAGATGGACCCGGTGGTCGCGGTCGGCGCGCTGGCGGCGGTCATGGACGCCGGGGAGAGCCTGATCGCGGTCTCCGACACCGACTGGAGCCGGTTCACGCCGGTCTTCACCGTGCAGCGGCCCAGCCCGCTGCTGGCCGACCTGCCCGAGGCGCAGCAGGCCCTCGGCGACTCCGGCACGCCCGACGCGGGCCCGGAGCCGGGCGGAACGGCGCTGAGTCAGCGGCTGGACGGACTCAGCCGCCCCGAGCAGGACCGGATCCTGACCGAACTGGTCCGGGCCGAGGCGGCGGCCGTCCTCGGCTACGGCTCCGTCGACGCGGTACCGGCCGAGCGGGCGTTCAAGGACCTCGGCTTCGACTCGCTGACCGCCGTCGACCTGCGTACCCGGCTGAATGCGGCGACCGGTCTCAAACTGCCCGCCACACTCGTTTTCGACTATCCCACGCCCGCTGTCCTTGCCGATTTCATCCGGTCCAAGGCCGTCAACGAACAGACCGACTACGCCATCGCGGTGGCGGAACTGAAGAAACTGCAGGCCATCCTCTCCAAAATCAGCTGGAACAGCGAGGAGCGCTTCGACATCACGTCCCGACTCGACTCGATCGGCCAGGAACTGCGCACCCAGGACGAGGGCGGCGCTCCGGAGACCGATGACGAGTTCGACTCGGCGACCGACGACGAGATGTTCGACTTCGTTGAAAAAGAGCTCCGCGCCGCCGACTTCGATTGATTCGCAAAAGACTTCTTAGGGGTAGTTGAACATGGCTGCGGTTGAGAACGAGGACAAGCTTCGTGATTACCTCAAGCAGGTGACCACGACGTTGCGTCGTACCCGTAAAAGGCTTCGCGACCGCGACCGCGAGCCGATCGCGATTGTCGGCATGGGTTGCCGGTTCCCGGGCGGTGTCCGGGAACCGGAGGACTTCTGGAACCTGATGCTCGCCGGGACGGATGCGATTTCCGGATTCCCGACGGACCGGAACTGGGACCCCGAGGGCCTCTACGCCGGAATCGGCGACGAGGCGTCGACGACGCGGGTGGGCGGCTTCCTCTACGACGCGGCCGACTTCGACCCCGGATTCTTCGGGATCAGTCCGCGCGAGGCGATCACCATGGACCCGCAGCAGCGGTTGCTGCTGGAGACCGCGTGGGAGGCGATCGAGCGGGCCGGGATCGACCCGGCCTCGCTCAAGGGCACCGCGACCGGCGTGTTCGCCGGTGCCGGTTTCGGTGCCTACGGCCACGGCCTGGCCGAGGAGGGCGGCTCCGAGGGCTACCTGATGATCGGCAGCCTGACCTCGGTGATCTCCGGCCGGGTGTCGTACACGCTGGGCCTTGAGGGCCCGGCGGTGACCGTGGACACCGCCTGCTCGTCCTCGCTGGTGGCGCTGCACCTGGCCTGCCAGGCGCTGCGTTCGCGCGAGTGCTCGATGGCGCTGTCCGGCGGTGTGGCGATCATGTCCACGCCCGGCGCGTTCGCGGAGTTCTCCCGCCAGCAGGGGCTCGCCTTCGACGGCCGCTGCAAGGCGTTCGCGGCCGACGCGGACGGCATCGGCTGGGGTGAGGGCGCCGGGATGCTGGTCCTGGAGCGGCTCTCCGACGCGCACCGCAACGGCCACCGGGTACTGGCCGTGATCGCGGGCAGCGCGATGAACCAGGACGGCGCCTCCAACGGTCTCACCGCGCCGCACGGCCCCTCCCAGCAGCGGGTGATCCGGTCCGCGCTGGCCAACGCCGGACTGCGGGCCGACCAGGTGGACGCGGTCGAGGCGCACGGTACCGGCACGGTGCTCGGCGACCCGATCGAGGCCCAGGCGCTGATCGCCACCTACGGGCAGGACCGCGAGGGCGACCGGCCGCTGTGGCTCGGCTCGGTGAAGTCCAACATCGGCCACACCCAGACCGCGGCCGGTATGGCCGGGGTCATCAAGATGGTGCTCGCGCTACAGCACCAGCAGTTGCCGCGGACCCTGCACGCCGACCAGCCCAGCCCGCACGTGGACTGGTCGGCGGGCGACGTCCGGCTGTTGACCGAGCAGGTCGCCTGGCCCGCGACCGAGCGGCCCCGGCGCGCGGGCGTGTCCGCGTTCGGCGTCAGCGGCACCAACGTGCACGCGATCCTCGAAGAGGCCCCGCCGGTGCCGGACGCGGTCGCCCAGGCCGCCGCTGACGCCGACTCCGACGATCCGGCGGCCCAGAGCGCCGAGCGCGAGCAGCCGGGCGCCGGACTGCCGGTGCTGACCGGCTCGGTACCGGCGTGGCTGGTGTCGGCCCGGAGCACGGCCGGGCTGGCCGCGCAGGCCGGTCGGCTGGGCGAGTACCTGCAGGCCCGGCCCGAGCTGGACGTCGCCGGGGTGGCCTGGTCGCTGATCGACACCCGGTCGGTCTTCGAGCACCGGGCCGTGGTCTTCGGCCAGGAGCGTGCCGAACTGCTGTCCGGCCTGTCGGCGGTGGCCGCCGGTCAGCCGAGCGCGGGCGCGGTCACCGGCGTCGTCCCGGGCAGCGGCCGCGGCCGGACGGTCTTCGTGTTCCCGGGTCAGGGTTCGCAGTGGGTTGGTATGGGTCGGGAGTTGGCCGCTTCGTCGCCGGTGTTCGCGGCGCGGTTGGCGGAGTGTGAGGGGGCGTTGGCGCCGTTTGTGGACTGGTCGTTGGTCGAGGTGCTGGCTGGTGTTGAGGGTGCGCCTGGGTTTGACCGGGTGGATGTGGTGCAGCCGGTGTTGTGGGCGGTGATGGTGTCGTTGGCGGCGGTGTGGCAGGCGGCCGGGGTCGAGCCGGATGCGGTGGTGGGGCATTCGCAGGGTGAGATCGCGGCGGCTGTGGTGGCCGGGATCCTGTCGTTGGAGGACGCCGCCAAGGTGGTGGCGCTGCGCAGCCAGGCGCTGACCGTGCTGTCCGGACGCGGCGGCATGCTCTCCGTCGCCGAGTCCGCCGCCGCCGTGGAGCGGCGGATCGCCCGGTTGACGGCCGAGGACGGCCAGGCGTCGGTGGCGGCGGTGAACGGCCCCGCCGCCACCGTGGTCTCCGGCGAACTGGACGCCCTGGGCACGCTGGTCGCCGACTGCGAGCGGGAAGGGGTCCGAGCCAGGATCCTCCCGGTCGACTACGCCTCGCACGGCCCGCAGGTGGACGAGCTGCGCGAGGAGATCCTGAAGCTGCTGGACGGCGTCGCGCCGCGGCCCGCGCGGGTGCCGATGGTGTCCGCGCTGACCGGCGAACTCCTCGAAGGCCCGGAGCTGGACGCCGGATACTGGTACGCCAGCCTGCGCGCCACCGTGGAGTTCTCCCGGGCGATCGAGGTGCTGGACCGCAGCGGGCACGGGGTGTTCGTCGAGGCCTCCGCGCACCCGGTGCTCACCTCGTCCATCTCCGCGATCCTGGAGCAGCCGGCCGACTCCGAGGAGGCCGGGCGGATCTCCCGTCCGGAGCCGATCGTCGGCGGGACGCTGCGCCGGGACGACGGCGGCCCGGCCCGGCTGCTCGCCTCCCTGGCCGAACTGCACGTCCGCGGCGTGGCCGTGGACTGGACGGCGGTGGTACCCCGGGCACCGTGGGTGGAACTGCCGACCTACCCGTTCCAGCGGCAGCGCTACTGGCCCAAGCCGATCCCGGCCGCGGTCGCCGTCGGCGGCGGCTCCGGTTCCGAGGCCGAGGCCCGGTTCTGGTCCGCGGTCGAGGCCGGTGACCTGGACGGCCTGTCCCGGGCGCTCTCGGTGGACGGCACCACGCTGGGCGAGCTGGTGCCCGCGCTGGCGTCCTGGCGGCAGCGGGAGCGGGACGAGTCGCTGACGGCGGACTGGCGGTACCGGGTCTCCTGGGCGCCGGTGCGCGACCGCAACCCGGTCGTGCTCTCCGGTACCTGGCTGCTGGTGGTCCCGGCCGCGCTTGGCGGCGGCGAGCTGGCCGCGGCCTGCGAGCGGGCGCTCGGCGAGCGCGGCGCGTGGGTGCTGTGCGTCGAGGTCGCCCCGGGCGAGGTGACCCGCTCCGGCCTGGCCGCGACGATCAGCGGCACCCTCGCCACCGCCGCCGACGCGGTGGTCCCGGTGGCGGGCGTGCTGTCGCTGCTGGGCCTGGACGAGTCGCCGCTGGCCGAGCGGCCGGTGGTGCCGACCGGCGTCGCCGCGACGCTGGGACTGGTGCAGGCGCTCGGCGACACCGGGAGCAGCGCGCCGCTGTGGCTGCTGACCCAGGGCGCCGTCGCCATCGATGACGGCGATGTGCTGACCAGCCCGGTCCAGGCGCAGGTGTGGGGCCTGGGCCGGACCGCCGGGGTGGAGCACCCGGCCCGCTGGGGCGGTCTGATCGACCTGCCGCCGGTGCTGGACGACCGCGCGGCGGCCCGGCTCGCCGGGGCCCTCGCGGACAGGTCCGAGGACCAGGTGGCGATCCGGACCGGCGGGCTGCTGGCCCGGCGCCTGGTCCGGGCGACCCCGCGCCGCAAGGTCGACAGCGGCTGGACGCCGCGCGGCTCGGTGCTGCTGACCGGCGCCAGCGGCGCGATCGGCCCGGACCTGGCCGCCTGGCTGACCGACTCCGGTGCCCCGCACGCGGTGCTGGCCAGCCGTCGGGGCGCGGCCACGCCGGGCGCGTCGACGCTCGCCGCGCTGCTGGCCGAGGCCGGTTCGGCGGTCACCATGGTCGCCTGCGACGTCGCCGACCGGGACGCCCTGGCCGGGCTGCTGGCCTGGATCCCGACCATCGCCCCGCCGCTGTCCACGGTGATCCACGGCGCGGTCGCGGTCGAGCTGATGGCCCTGGACCAGGCCGACGTCGACCAGTTGGCGTTGGCGCTGGGCGCCAAGGTCGGTGGGGCGACGCACCTGGACGAGCTCACCGCCGACCTCGACCTGGACGCCTTCGTCCTGTTCTCCTCGATCACCGCGACCTGGGGCGTCGGCGAGCACGGCACCTACGCCGCCGCCAACGCCCACCTGGACGCGCTGGCCCAGAACCGTCGGGCCCGGGGCCTGCCCGCGACCTCGGTCGCCTGGGGCGTGTGGAGCTCCGGCGGTCGCTTCGACGACTCGGCGACCGCGGCCCAGGACCCGTCCGAGCCCGCCCGGCCGCAGAGCCTGGTCCCGGAGCGGCTGCGGCGGCAGGGCCTGCGACTGCTCGACCCGGAGCGGGCGCTGACCCTGCTCGGGCAGGTACTCGCCGACGACGAGACCGTGCTGTCGGTGGCCGATGTCGACTGGCCGCGCTTCTCGGCGGTGTTCAACGCGATGCGGTCCTGGCCGCTGCTGGAGGAGATCCCCGAGGCCCGGCAGCTCGACGCCGGTGGTACCGGGGTCGCCGTGGTCGCCTCGGGCGACGGCGCGGCGCTGCTGGAACGCCTGGTCGGGGTCTCCGCCGGGCAGCGCGAGCGGATCGTCACCGAACTGGTCGGCAGCCACGCGGCGGCCGTCCTCGGCTTCGCCTCGGCCGAGGCGGTGGACGCCAACCGGGCCTTCCGGGAGATGGGCTTCGACTCGCTGACCGCCGTCGAACTGCGTGGTCGGCTGAACCAGGCCACCGGGCTCACGCTGCCCTCCACGGTGGTCTTCGACTACCCGTCACCGGTGATCCTGGCCCGTCAGATCGTCAACCAACTCATGGGCAGCCAAACGCAGTCGGTGGCCGAGTCGCGGGTCGTGCCGGTGTCGGCGAGCGACCCGGTGGTGATCGTCGGCATGGGTTGCCGCTACCCGGGCGGGATCGACAGCCCGGAGGCGATGTGGCAGCTGCTGGCGAGCGGCGGCGACGCCATCGGCGGCTTCCCGGCCGACCGGGGCTGGGACATCGCCGGGCTGCTCGACGGCATCCCCGGCCAGGCCCTGGCCTCGCACACCAGCGAGGGCGGGTTCGTCGCCGGGGCGGCCGACTTCGACCCGGCGTTCTTCCGGATCTCGCCGCGTGAGGCGCTGGCGATGGACCCGCAGCAGCGGCTGCTGCTGGAGACCTCGTGGGAGGCGCTGGAACGCGCTGGGCTCGACCCGACGTCCCTGCGCGGCTCGCTGACCGGCGTCTTCGCCGGTGCGGCCGGATCCGGCTACGCCGCGCAGACCGGCTGGGGCGCCGACCTGGACGGCGCCGAGGGGCACCTGCTCACCGGCAACGTCACCAGTGTCATCTCCGGCCGGATCTCGTACACGCTGGGCCTGGAGGGTCCGGCGGTGACCGTGGACACGGCCTGCTCCTCGGCGCTGGTGTCGCTGCACCTGGCGGCGCAGGCGCTGCGCGCCGGTGAGTGCGACCTGGCGCTGGCCGGTGGCGTGATGGTGATCGCCGACCCGGCCGAGTTCGTCGGCTTCTCGCAGCAGGGTGCGCTGGCCCTGGACGGCCGCTGCAAGGCCTTCTCCGCCGACGCGGACGGCATGGGCCTGTCCGAGGGCGCGGGCATGATCGTGCTGGAGCGCCTGTCCGACGCCCGCCGCAACGGCCACACCGTGCTCGCCACGGTGGCCGGTAGCGCCATCAACCAGGATGGCGCCTCGAACGGCCTGACCGCCCCGAACGGCCCCTCGCAGCAGCGGGTGATCCGGGCCGCGCTGACCAACGCCGGGATCGGCGCCGCCGACGTCGACGCGGTCGAGGCGCACGGCACCGGCACCCGGCTCGGCGACCCGATCGAGGCACAGGCGCTGCTCGCCACCTACGGCCAGGAGCGGCCGGAGGGACGGCCGCTGTGGCTGGGCTCGGTGAAGTCCAACATCGGCCACGCCCAGCAGGCCTCCGGCGCGGCCGGGATCATCAAGATGGTCCTCGCCCTGCAACACGGCCTGCTCCCGGCCACGCTGCACGCCGACGAGCCGACGCCGCAGGTCGACTGGACCGCCGGTGACGTCCGGCTGCTGACCGACGCGGTGGACTGGCAGGCGAACGGCCGCCCGCGCCGGGCCGGGGTCTCGGCCTTCGGCATCAGCGGCACCAACGCCCACATCATCCTGGAGGAGGCGCCGCGGCCGACCGGGGCCGACGCCGCCGACGAGGCGGCCAACGGCGGACCGGTCGAGCTGGCCCCGGTGCTGGCGGACGCCCCCGCCTGGCTGCTGTCCAGCCAGAGCGCGTCCGGCCTGGCCGACCAGGCCCGGCGACTGGCCGCGCGGCTGGCAGCCCGTCCGGAACTCGACCCGGTCGATGTCGGCTGGTCGCTGGCGACCACCCGCTCGCTGTTCGAGCACCGCGCCGTGATCACCGGCGCCGACCGCGCCGACCTGCTGGCCGGGCTGGGCGCGCTGGCGGCCGAGGAGCCCGCCGCCGGAGTGGTCACCGGGACCGCCGCGGGCAGCACCGGTCCGGTGGTCTTCGTCTTCCCCGGGCAGGGGTCGCAGTGGGTCGGTATGGGTCGGGAACTGGCTGCTGCCTCGCCGGTGTTCGCGGCCCGGTTGGCCGAGTGCGAGCAGGCGCTGGCACCGTACGTGGACTGGTCGCTGACCGGGGTGCTCGCCGGTGCCGAGGGCGCGCCCGGCTTCGACCGGGTCGACGTCGTGCAGCCGGTGCTGTGGGCGGTGATGGTCTCGCTGGCCGAGTTCTGGCAGGCGGCCGGGGTCACCCCGGACGCGGTGGTCGGGCACTCGCAGGGTGAGATCGCCGCCGCCGTGGTGGCCGGGATCCTGTCGCTGGAGGACGCCGCCAAGGTGGTGGCGCTGCGCAGCCGCGCCCTGATCGCACTGTCCGGACGCGGCGGCATGCTGTCCCTGGCCGAGGCGGCCGAGGCGGTCGCCGCCCGGATCGCCCCCTGGGACGGGTGGATCTCGGTCGCGGCGGTGAACGGACCGGCCGCCACCGTGGTCTCCGGACGGCCCGAGGCCCTGGCCGAACTGCTCGCCGCCTGCGAGCGGGACGGCGTCCGGGCCCGGATGCTGCCGGTGGACTACGCCTCGCACGGCCCGCAGGTCGAGGACATCCGGGACGAGGTGCTGAGCCTGCTGGCCTCGGTCGCGCCCCGGCCCGGCGTGATCGCCATGGTGTCGGCGATGACCGGCGAGTTCCTGAACGGCCCCGAACTGGACGCCGGTTACTGGTACGCGAGCCTGCGGGCGACGGTGGAGTTCGCCCGCGCCACCGACGTGCTCGGCCGCGCCGGGTACGGGGTGTTCGTCGAGGCCTCCGCACATCCGGTGCTGACCGCCGCCGTCACCGACACGCTGGAGGCGCTGCGCCAGGAGGCGGAGAGCACGGTGCGCGAGCCCGTGGTCACCGGCACCCTGCGCCGGGACGACGGCGGCCCGGTCCGGGCCCTGGCCTCGCTGGCCGAGGCGCACGCCCATGGCGTCTTCGTCGACTGGACCGCGGTGCTGCCCGCCGGGCAGCGGATCGAGCTGCCCACCTACGCCTTCCAGCGGCAGCGGTACTGGCCCAAGCCCGCCCCGGCCGCCGCCCCCGGCGGGAACGGCGCGACCCCGGCGGCCGAGAGCGCCTTCTGGGCCGCCGTCGAGGGCGGCGACCTGGACAGCCTGGCGCAGACCCTGGCCGTCGACGGGCAGCGACTGCGCGAGGTACTGCCCGCGCTGGCCGCCTGGCGGCAGCGGGAACGCGGCGAGTCGACGGTCGCGGACTGGCGCTACCGGATCGCCTGGGCCCCGGTCACTGTGCCCAACGCGGCCACCCTGTCCGGTACCTGGCTGCTGGTCACCCCGGCCGGGGCGGCCGCCGCCGAGCAGGCCGAGCGCAGCGAGCAGGCGCTGACCGGCCACGGCGCGCGGGTACTGCGGGTCGAGGCCGCCGAGGGCGAGACCGACCGGCAGCAGTTGGCCGACCGGATCAGGCGGACCCTCCGGGCCGAGAACGCCGCGAACGCCGAGAACGACGAGAACGAGAACGCCGCGAACGAGAACGAGCGCGGGACCGAGCTCGCCGGGGTGCTGTCGCTGCTGGCGCTGGACGACTCGCCGCTGGCCTCGGCGCCGGTGGTGCCCACCGGCCTGGCCGCGACCATGGGCCTGGTGCAGGCCCTGGGCGACGCCGGGATCGGCGCGCCGCTGTGGGTGCTGACCTCCGGCGCGGTGGCCGCCGCCGCCGGGGAGGCGCCGACCGGTCAACTCCAGGCGCAGACCTGGGCGTTCGGCCGGGTCGTGGGCCTGGAGCACCCGGACCGCTGGGGCGGCCTGATCGACCTGCCGCAGGCCTGGGACGCGCGCACGGCCGGTCGGCTGGCCGCCCTCCTGGCCGGACGCGGCGAGGACCAGGCGGCGATCCGGCCCGGGGGAGTGCTCGGCCGACGGCTGCTGCGCGCGCCCCGGCCGCGTCCCGGCGGCCAGTGGCTGCCGGGCGGCAGTGTGCTGGTGACCGGCGGTACCGGCGGCGTCGGCGGGCACGTGGCCCGCTGGCTGACCGGGCGCGGTGCCGCCCGGCTGGTGCTGTCCAGCCGGTCCGGACCGGCCGCGTCCGGCGCGGTGGCCCTGGCCGCCGAGCTGGCCACCGCCGGTACCGCCGTGGCCGTGGTCGCCGGAGACGTCGGCGAGCGCGCCCAGGTCACCGGCCTGGTGCGCTGGATCGGCGCCACCGGACCGGAGTTGACCTCGGTGATGCATGCCGCCGGGGCCGGACTCGGCGGTCCGGTCGAGGGCATGACCGCCGCCGACCTGGCGGACGTGTCGCAGGCGAAGGCCGGTGGCGCGGCATACCTGGACGAGGCCACCGCCGGGCTCGACCTGGACGCCTTCGTGGTCTTCTCGTCCGGCGCGGCGGCCTGGGGCAGCGGCCAGCTGTCCGGCTACGCGGCGGCGAACGCGGCGCTGGACGCGCTGGTCGAGGACCGGCGGGCGCGCGGCCTGGCCGGTACCTCGGTCGCCTGGGGCCTGTGGGGCGGCGGCGGCATGGGCGAGGGCCCGGCCGGTGCCGTGCTACAGCGCCTCGGCCTGCGCGAGATGGACCCGGAACCGGCGATCGCGGCGCTGGCCGGAGTACTCGACGCCGGTGAGGCGCTGGTCGCGGTCTCGGACATCGACTGGACCCGGTTCGCCCCGGTGTTCACCGTGCAGCGGCCCAGCCCGCTGCTGGCCGACCTGCCGGACGCGCAGCGGGCGCTGAACGACGCGCCGGACACCGACGGCAGTGCGAAGGAGGCCGGGACGGCGCTGGGACAGCGGCTGCTCGGCCTGGGCCTGCCGGAGCAGAACAGGATCCTCGGCGAGCTGGTCCGCGCCCAGGCCGCCGCCGTCCTCGGCCACGCCTCGGCGGAGGCGGTACCGGCCGGACGGGCGTTCAAGGACCTCGGGTTCGACTCGCTCACCGCCGTCGACCTGCGCACCCGGCTGAACACGGCCACCGGCCTGAAGCTCCCGGCCACGCTGGTCTTCGACTACCCCACGCCGACCGCGGTGGTCCAGTTCCTGCGGACCGAACTGCTCGGCGCGCTCACCGGAACCGCCCCGCGGCGGGCGGTCACGCCGGGGGTGGACCCGAGCGAGCCGATCGCCATCATCGGCATCGGCTGCCGCTACCCCGGTGGCGCGGCCACCCCGGAGAGCTTCTGGGAGCTGCTGGCCACCGGCACCGACGCGGTCTCCGCCTTCCCGACCGACCGCGGCTGGGACGCCGACCGGCTCTACGGCGCCGCCCCCGGCGCCGGGACGTCCACCACCCGGCAGGGCGGTTTCGTCTACGACGCCTCCGGCTTCGACGCCGGGTTCTTCGGCATCAGCCCGCGTGAGGCGCTGGCGATGGACCCGCAGCAGCGGCTGCTGCTGGAGACCACCTGGGAGGCGCTGGAGCGGGCGGGCATCGACCCGGTCTCGCTGCGCGGCAGCCAGACCGGTGTCTTCGCCGGGGCCACCTACTCGGCTTACGGCGTCGGCCTGGCCGAGAGCACCGGCTCCGAGGGTTACCTGCTCACCGGCAACGCGACCAGTGTGATCTCCGGCCGGGTGTCGTACACGCTGGGCCTGGAGGGCCCGGCGGTGACCGTGGACACCGCCTGCTCGTCCTCGCTGGTGGCGCTGCACCTGGCCGGTCAGGCGCTGCGCGCCGGGGAGTGCTCGCTCGCCCTGGCCAGCGGGGTCACCGTGATGGCGACCCCGGGCGCGTTCGCCGAGTTCGCCCGCCAGCAGGGGCTGGCCGGCAACGGCCGGTGCAAGTCCTTCGGCGCCGACGCCGACGGCACCGGCTGGGGCGAGGGCGCCGGGGTACTGGTGCTGGAACGCCTCTCCGACGCCCGCCGCAACGGACACCAGGTGCTGGCGCTGCTGCGCGGCAGCGCGGTGAACCAGGACGGCGCCTCCAACGGTCTGACCGCGCCGAACGGCCCCTCGCAGCAGCGGGTGATCCGGTCGGCGCTGGCCAGCGCCGGTCTCTCCGCCGCCGATGTGGACGCGGTCGAGGCGCACGGTACCGGCACGGTGCTCGGCGACCCGATCGAGGCGCAGGCGCTGCTCGCCACCTACGGCCAGGACCGGCCCGAGGACCAGCCGCTGTGGCTGGGCTCGGTGAAGTCCAACATCGGCCACGCCCAGGCGGCGGCCGGGGTGGCCGGGGTGATCAAGATGGTGCTGGCCATGCGGCACGACGTGCTGCCGGTCACCCTCTTCGCCGACGAACCCTCCCCGCACGTCGACTGGTCCGCCGGTGACGTACGGCTGCTGAGCGAGCCGGTGGCCTGGCCGGTACGGGAGCGGCCCCGGCGGGCGGGCGTGTCGGCCTTCGGTGTCAGCGGCACCAACGCGCACGTGATCGTCGAGGAGGCACCGGCGGCCGCCGAGAGCGCGCCCGCCGAGCGGCCGACCGCGCTGCCGCTGCTGGACCCGGCGCCGTCCGCGTGGCTGGTCTCCGGCCAGTCGGCCGCCGGACTGGCCGCGCAGGCCGGGCGGCTGGCGGCGCACCTCGCCGCCGGTCCGCGGCTCGACCCGGTCGACGTCGGCTGGTCGCTGGCCCGCAGCCGCTCGGTGTTCGAGCACCGCGCGGTGATCACCGACGACCTGGCCCCGGGCCTGGCCGCGATCGCCGCCGGGACGTCGGCGGCCGGTCTGGTCCAGGGCACGGTCGGGGCCGGTGGCGCCGGACGGGTCGGCTTCGTCTTCGCCGGGCAGGGGGCGCAGCGGGCCGGGATGGGCCGGGAGTTGTACGCGGCCTCGCCGGTGTTCGCCGAGGCCTTCGACCACGCCTGTGCGCTGCTGGAGGCGGAACTCGGGCTGCCGGTGCGGGAGGTGGTGCTCGGCGAGGACGCGGACGACGTCCGGGCCACCCAGACGCTCTACGCCCAGAGTGGGTTGTTCGCGGTCGAGGTGGGTCTGGTGGCCATGTTGGCGGCGGCCGGGATCGTGCCGGACGCGGTGGCGGGTCACTCGGTCGGTGAGGTCGCGGCGGCGCACGCGGCCGGGGTGCTCACCCTGGCGGACGCAAGCCGTCTGGTGGCGGCGCGGGCCCGGCTGATGCAGGCGCTGCCCGAGGGCGGCGCGATGGCGGCGATCGCGGCGACCGAGGCCGAGCTGGCGGCCGACCTCGACGGCGACTCGGGACTGTCCCTCGCGGCGGTCAACGGGCCTTCGTCGGTGGTGGTCTCGGGTGTGGCGGAGCGGGTCGAGGCGTTGCTGGAGGTGTGGCGGGGGCGTGGTCGGCGGGTGCGTCGGTTGCGGGTGAGCCACGCGTTCCACTCGGCGTTGATGGATCCGGTGTTGGACGAGCTGGGTGCGGTCGCGGCTGAGGTGGTGCACGGGTTGCCGGAGGTGGCCTGGTTCGGGGCGCTGACGGGTGAGTTGGTGAACGAGCCGGGGCCGGGTTACTGGGTGGAGCAGGCGCGGCGGCCGGTGCGGTTCGCCGACGCGGTCACCGCGATGGCGGCCCAGGGCGTCAGCGTGTTCATCGAGATCGGCCCGGACGGCACCCTGTCGGCGATGGGGCCGTCGGCCCTCGGCGACGGCGTCGAGGCCGAGTTCATCCCGCTGCTGCGCGCGGACACCGACGCCTCGGCGGCGGTCCTGACCGCGCTGTCCCGCGCCCACGTGCGCGGGGTGGAGCTCGACTGGTCGGCGGTGCTGCCCGCCGGGCAGCTGGTGGAACTGCCCACCTACGCCTTCCAGCACCAGTACTACTGGCCGCGGCCCGCGCCGGTCGCGACCCGCGGCGGCGACGGCACCGGGACCGAGGCCGAGGCCCAGTTCTGGGCTGCGGTGGAACACGGCGACCTGGCCGGACTGGCCGGGGCGCTGGAAGTCGACGGTGAACGCCCGTTCAGCGAGGTGCTACCGGCGCTGGCGTCCTGGCGGCAGCGCGACCGGGAGGAGTCGCTCACGGCGGCCTGGCGCTACCGGGTCAGCTGGACCCCGGTGCCCGACCCCGCCCCGGCGCGGCTCACCGGCACCTGGCTGCTGGTCACCGCGAACCAGAACCCGAACGCCGACGGCCCGAACGCCGAGGCCTCGCCCGCCGACGCCCCCAACGCCGAGGCCCTGGTCGCGGCGCTGACCGGTGCCGGAGCGCGGGTGCTGCGCGCCGAGGCCGCGCCCGGCGAGGTGGACCGGGACAGCCTGGCCGCCCGGATCCGGCAGGCCCTGGCCGACGCCGACGCCGACGCCGACGCGCCGGTGACCGGGGTGCTGTCGCTGCTGGCCACCGACGAGACACCAGTGGCCGACGCCCCGGCGGTCAGCGCCGGTCTGGCCGGAACCCTGGGCCTGGTCCAGGCGCTGGCCGACCTCGCGATCCAGGCCCCGGTCTGGGTGGCCACCACCGGCGCCGTCGCCACCGGCCCCGGCGAGACGCTGACCAGCCCGGTCCAGGCGCAGGTCTGGGGCCTGGGCCGGATCGTCGGCCTGGAGCACCCCGACTACTGGGGCGGCCTGCTGGACCTGCCGTCGGCACTGGACGAGCGGACCACCGCCCGACTGGTCGCCGTCCTCGCCGGAGCCGTCGAGCGCGGCGAGGACCAGCTGGCGATCCGGGGCAGCGGCATCCTCGGCCGACGGCTGCTCCCGGCCGCGCAGCCGCGCGGCAACGGCGCCTGGACGTCCACCGGCAGCGCGCTGGTCACCGGCGGCACCGGGGCGATCGGCGGACGACTGGCCGCGTGGCTGGCCGGACGCGGCGTGCCCCGGCTGGTCCTGGTCTCCCGCTCCGGTCCCCGCGCCTCCGGCGTGGCCGAGCGCGCCGCGCGGCTGGCCGCCGCGGGCACCGCGGTCGCGGTGGTCGCCTGCGACACCGCCGACCGGTCGCAGCTGGACGCGCTGCTGGACTGGGCCGACCGCGG
The DNA here is from genome assembly GCF_014084105.1 of Streptacidiphilus sp. P02-A3a. GTDB lineage: Bacteria > Actinomycetota > Actinomycetes > Streptomycetales > Streptomycetaceae > Streptacidiphilus. The sequence goes on from NZ_CP048289.1 coordinate 4,013,701, forward strand.
CGGTCCCGCGCTGCGGGCCGTGTTCCACGCCTCCGGCGTGGCCCAGGGCGCACCGGTGATCGGCACCACGGTCGCCGACCTGGCCACCGCCGCGCTCGCCAAGAGCGTCGGCGCCGCGCACCTCGACCAGCTCACCGCGGAACGGGAGTTGGACGCCTTCGTGGTCTTCTCCTCCGGGGCCGCGATCTGGGGCAGCCAGTTCCAAGCCGCCTACGCCGCTGCCAACGCCTACCTGGACGCCCTGGCCGAGCACCGGCTGGCCCGGGGCCTGCCCGCGACCTCGGTCTCCTGGGGCCTGTGGGGCGGCGGCGGCATGGGTGAGGGCGAGGGCGGCGCGCAGCTGCAACGGCTCGGCCTGCGGGACATGGATCCCGACCTGGCCATCGGCGCGCTGGCGGCGGTACTCGACCACGACGAGCGCCTGGTCACCGTGGCGGATCTGGACTGGGCGGCCTTCGCGCCGGTGTTCACGCTGCACCGGCCGAGCGCACTGATCAGCGAACTTCCGCAGGTCCAGGCCGCGTTGGCGGAAGCCGAGGCCGACGGCGAGAGCCGGACCGACGGCGGCCGGAGCGCGCTCGGACAGCAGCTCCAGGGCCTGGACCGGGCCGACCAGGACCGGATCCTGACCGACCTGGTCCGGACCGAGGCGGCGCTCGTCCTCGGCCACCCCTCACCCGACGCGGTGGAGCCAGGACGGGCGTTCAAGGACGTCGGCTTCGACTCGCTCACCGCCGTCGAACTGCGCAACCGGCTCAAGGAGGCCACCGGCCTCAAGCTCCCGGCCACCCTGGTCTTCGACTACCCGACACCGCTGGCGCTGGCCGCGCACCTGCGGGCGGGCCTGGTCGGCGAGCAGGCCGGGGCGCTGACCCCGGTCCACGCGTCGGCGACGTCCGAGGAGCCGATCGCGATCGTCGGGATGAGCTGCCGCCTGCCCGGCGGCGCGGGCACCCTGGACGACTTCTGGACGCTGCTGGCCACCGGTACCGACGCGGTCTCCGGCTTCCCGGTGGACCGCGGCTGGGACGCCTTCGGCTCGGCCGACGGCGGCGAGCTCGGCTCGTTCGCCCCGGTCGGCGGCTTCGTCTACGACGCGGGCGACTTCGACCCGGCGTTCTTCGGGATCTCGCCGCGTGAGGCGCTGGCGATGGACCCGCAGCAGCGGCTGCTGCTCGAAGCCTCCTGGGAGGCGCTGGAGCAGGCCGGGATCGACCCGGGCACGCTGCGCGGCACGGCGGCCGGGGTCTTCGCCGGGGCCTGGTCCTCCGGCTACGGGATGAGCCTGCAGCCGTCCGCCGACTCCGCCGGTACCGAGGGCTACTTCCTCACCGGCAGCGCCACCAGCGTGATCTCCGGCCGGGTGGCCTACACGCTGGGCCTCGAAGGCCCGGCGGTGACCGTGGACACCGCCTGCTCCTCCTCGCTGGTCGCCCTGCACCTGGCCTGCCAGTCGCTGCGCTCCGGGGAGTCCTCGCTGGCCCTCGCGGGCGGCGTGACGGTGATGGCGACCCCGGGCGCGTTCGCCGAGTTCGCCCTGCAGCAGGGGCTGGCCGGGGACGGCCGGTGCAAGTCCTTCGGGGCGGGCGCCGACGGCACCGGCTGGGGCGAGGGCGCCGGGGTGCTGGTGGTGGAACGGCTCGCCGACGCCCGCCGCAACGGGCACCGGGTACTGGCCGTGGTTGCCGGTAGCGCGGTGAACCAGGACGGCACCTCGAACGGCCTGACCGCGCCGAACGGACCCTCCCAGCAGCGGGTGATCCGCACCGCGCTGGCCGACGCCGGGCTGACCCCGGCCGACGTGGACGCGGTCGAGGCGCACGGTACCGGCACGGTGCTCGGCGACCCGATCGAGGCGCAGGCACTGCTCGCCACCTACGGCCAGGAGCGCACCGGGGACCGGCCGCTGTGGCTGGGCTCGGTGAAGTCCAACATCGGCCACACCCAGGCCGCCGCCGGGGTCGCCGGGATCATCAAGATGATCCTGGCCATGCGGCACCAGGTGCTCCCGGCCACCCTGCACGCGCGGGAGGCCTCCCCGCACGTCGACTGGACCTCGGGTGAGGTGCGGCTGCTCAGCGAGCCGGTGCCGTGGCCGGTGAACGGCCGCCCGCGCCGGGCCGGGGTGTCCTCCTTCGGCGTCAGCGGCACCAACGCCCACATCATCCTGGAAGAGCCACCGGTGGTTGACGAACCGTCGACCACCGACGACGAGTTCGACGCCGAGCCGCCGGCCCCGGCGGTGCTCAACGGCGGACCCGGCGCCTGGCTGGTCTCCGCCAAGACCGCCGCCGCGCTGGCCGGACAGGCGCAGCGGCTGGCCGGGTTCGGTGTCACGGAGCTGGATCCGGTGGACGTCGGCTGGTCGCTGGCCACCACCCGGGCCGCGTTCGAGCACCGGGCCGTGGTCACCGGCGCCGGGGCCGAGGACCTGCTGGCCGGACTGACCGCGCTGGCGGCCGGCGAACCCGCCGCCGGGGTGGTCGGCGGCAGCGTCCCGGCCGGGGACCGGCGCACGGTGTTCGTGTTCCCGGGCCAGGGCTCGCAGTGGGTCGGTATGGGGCGTGAGCTGGCCGCTGCCTCGCCGGTGTTCGCGGCTCGGTTGGCCGAGTGCGGTCGGGCCCTGTCGGCTTACGTGGACTGGGACCTGGACGAGGTGCTGGCCGGTGCCGAGGGGGCGCCGGGCCTGGACCGGGTCGACGTGGTGCAGCCCGCGCTGTGGGCGGTCATGGTGTCGCTGGCCGCGCTCTGGTCGGCCGCCGGAGTCAAGCCGGACGCGGTGGTCGGCCACTCGCAGGGCGAGATCGCGGCGGCCGTGGTGGCCGGGATCCTGTCGCTGGAGGACGCCGCCCGGGTGGTGGCGCTGCGCAGCCAGGCGCTGACCGCGCTGTCCGGACTCGGCGGCATGATCTCCGTGGCCGAGGCCGCGGAACTCGTCGAGTTCCGACTCGCCGCCTGGGACGACCGGTTGACGGTCGCAGCGGTCAACGGACCGGACGCCACCGTGGTCTCCGGCGACCCGGAGGCCGTCGCCGAGCTCGCCGCCGCCTGCGAACGCGACGGCGTCCGGGCCCGGATCCTGCCGGTGGACTACGCCTCGCACGGCCCGCAGGTCGACGCGATCCGGGCGGAGGTGCTGGCCGCGCTCGCCGGGATCACCCCGGGCACCGCCCGGCTGCCGATGCTCTCCGCGATGACCGGCGAACCGCTCGCCGGACCGGAGCTGGACGCCGGCTACTGGTACGCGAGCCTGCGCGCGCCGGTCCGGTTCGCCACCGCCGTCGAGGCGCTGAACCGCTCCGGCTACCGGGTGTTCGTCGAGTCCTCGCCGCACCCGGTGCTGATCGCGGCGATCACCGCCACCCTGGAACAGGCCGCCGACGGCGCCGACCGGACACCGGTGGTGGCCGGGACGCTGCGCCGCGAGGACGGCGGCCCGGACCGGATGCTGCGGTCGCTGGCCGAGGTCCACGTGCGGGGCGTCGGGGTGGACTGGACGGCGGTGCTGCCCGCCGGTGAGCGGGTCGAACTGCCCGGCTACGCCTTCGAGCACCAGCGCTACTGGTCCAAGCTGCAACTGGGCGGCACCGGGGACGTCCGCTCGGCCGGGCTCGGCGCGGTCGGACACCCGCTGCTCGGCGCGGCGGTGGAACTCGCGGGCGGCGAGGGGGTGGTCCTCACCGGACGGCTGTCGCTGCGCACGCAGCCCTGGCTCGGCGACCACGCGGTCGGCGGCACGGTGCTGCTGCCCGGCACCGCGTTCGTGGAGTTCGCGGTGCGGGCCGGATACGAGGTGGGCTGCGCCCATGTGGTCGAACTGACCCTGGCGGCGCCGCTGGTGCTGGCGCCCACCGGCGCGGTCCAGGTCCAGGTCGTGGTCGGCGCGCCGGACCAGGACGGACAGCGGAGCGTGGAGGTCTACTCGCGCGCCGACGACGCCGACGGCGGCGCCTGGGTCCAGCACGCGGGCGGACGGCTCGCGCCGGACCAGTCGGCCGACCTGGCCGCGCCCGCCGACTTCCTGATCTGGCCGCCGCAGGACGCCGAAGCCGTCGACGTCTCCAGCCTGTACGAGATCCAGGCCGCGGGCGGGTACGGCTACGGGCCGGTCTTCCGGGGCCTGCGCGCGGCCTGGCGGCGCGGCGGCGAGGTCTTCGCGGAGATCGCGCTGCCCGAGGACGCCAACGCCGACGCGGCCCGGTTCGGCATCCACCCGGCGCTGCTGGACTCCTCGCTGCACGCGGCGGGCCTGCTCGCCGAACCCGACGGCGGAGACGCCGCGGGTGGTGACGCCGCCGGGGTGCGGCTGCCGTTCGCCTGGACGGGGGTGTCCCTGCAGGCGGCGGGCGCGTCCACGCTGCGGGTCCGGCTGTCCCGGGACAGCGCCGGGGGCCTGGTGCTGGACGCGGCCGACCCCACCGGCCAGCCGGTGGTCTCGGTCGAGTCGCTGATCCTGCGGCCGGTCGCGGCCGGGGCGCTGGCGTCCGCCGGGAACAGCCTGCGCGACGCGCTGTTCGGCGTCGAGTGGATCCCGGTGGGCGGCGCGGAACCGCCGTCCGACGACCGGTGGGCGCTGCTCGGCGCGGACCCGCTCGGGATCGGCGCGGCCGGGACGCTGGACGTCCACCCGGACCTGGCCGCGCTGGCCGAGGCGGTCGAGGCCGGGGCACCGGTCCCGGACCTGGTCCTGGTCGAGCTCGGCTCCGATCCGGACCTCGGCGTGGCCGAGGCCTCGCGGCTGATCGCCGCCCGGACCCTGGACCTGGTCCAGCGGTGGCTGACGCTCTCGGCGCTGGCCGAGGCCCGGCTGGTGCTGGTGACCCGGGGCGCCGTCGCCGCCCGTACCGGCGAGCCGGTGACCGACCTGGCCGCCGCCTCGGTCTGGGGGCTGATCCGCTCCGCGCAGTCGGAGGAGCCGGGCCGCCTGGTCCTGGTGGACCTCCCGGCGGACGACGCCGAGCCGACGCTCGGGCAGCTGGCCGCGGCCGTGGCCTCCGGCGAGCCGGAACTGGCGATCCGGCAGCGGGCCGCCCACGCGCGGCGGCTGACCCGGCCGACCGCCCGGCCCGAGGCCGAGCGGCGGCAGGACCACCCGGTCGGCACCACGCTGATCACCGGCGGCACCGGGATGCTCGGGGCGCTGGTCTCCCGGCACCTGGCGGCGACCGGTCGGGCCGAGCGGCTGCTGCTGCTCAGCCGCTCCGGACCGGCCGCGGCCGGGGCCGCGCGGCTGGCCGCCGACTGCGCGGAGGCGGGCGTCGGCGTGCGGATCACCGCCGGTGACGCCGCCGACCGTCCGGCGCTGGCCGCGGTACTCGCGGGCGGTGAGGGCCCGCTGACCGCGGTGATCCACACCGCCGGGGTGCTGGACGACGGCGTGATCGGCTCGCTGACCGCCGAGCGGATCGACGCGGTGATGCGGCCCAAGGCCGACGCCGCCTGGAACCTGCACGAGCTGACCCTGGGCGCCGAGTTGGACGCCTTCGTGCTGTTCTCGGCCGGGGCCGCCACCTTCGGCGCCCCCGGGCAGGGCAACTACGCGGCCGGGAACGCCTTCCTGGACTCGCTGGCCGCGCACCGGCGGGCCGCCGAACTGCCCGCGACCTCGCTGGCCTGGGGCCTGTGGGCGGACGCCAGCGCGATGACCGGGCACCTCAGCGACGGCGACCGGCAGCGGGCCGGCCGGGGCGGGATGACCGCGCTCACCGCCGAGGACGGCCTGGCGCTGCTGGACCTGGCCCTGGCCCGGGACGAGGCGCTGCTGGTCCCGGCCCGGATCAATGTGGCCGCGCTGCGCGGCCGGGCCGCCCGGGGCGAGCAACTGGCGCCGGTCTGGCGCGCGCTGGCCGGCAATCCGCCGCGGTCGGCGTCCGCCACGAATAGCGCGGACGCGGGCCGGCTGCTGCGGCAGCAGTTGAACGCGGCGGTCGATTCGGACCGCGACCGGATACTGTTGAACCTGATTCGCACGCATGCGGCGGCCGTTCTCGGACATTCCTCAGCGGAGGCTGTGGGAGCCGGGCGGGCCTTCAAGGATCTGGGATTCGACTCGCTGACCGCTCTGGAGCTACGTAATCGGTTGAACGCTGCCACCGGGCTCAAACTGCCCGCGACCCTCGCATTTGACTACCCGACACCTGCTGTTCTCTCGGATTACCTCAAGCGGGAAGTCAGCGATGACAAGGTCAGCCAGGGCTCGGTGGCTCTGGAAGAAGTCAGCAAACTCGAAAAGCTAGTCAAGGGAATCGCATTCGGTGATGGTGCACGAACTGCTCTGGCGGCGCGTGTGAAAGCTCTGCTGCTGACATTGGAGAGCGATCACGACGCGACGGCCGACGAAACGGCCGACAACGATCTCAAAGCAGCCACAGTCGAGAACATCTTCGATCTTCTCGACAACGAGCTCGCCGACTAACGAGTGTCAAGGCCGACGCCGGACCCAGTGCGAGGAGCGGTTCCCATGGGCAACGAAGAAAAATTTCTCGAATACCTGAAGCGAGCCACGGCCGATCTGCGCAAGGCCCGGCGTCGGGTACGGGAACTGGAGGACCGCGACCACGAACCGGTGGCGATCGTCGGCATCGGCTGCCGGTTCCCGGGCGGGGTCGGCGACCCCGACGGGTTCTGGCAGCTCCTCGCGAGCGGCGTGGACGCGATCTCGGGCTTCCCGGTCGACCGTGGCTGGGACGCCCAGGGCGTCTACGGTGACACCCCCGAGTCGGGGGTGTCGACGACGCGTCAGGGCGGCTTCGTCTACGACGCGTCGGGATTCGACGCCGGGTTCTTCGGCATCAGCCCGCGTGAGGCGCTGGCGATGGACCCGCAGCAGCGGGTCCTGCTGGAGGCCTCCTGGGAAGCACTGGAACAGGCCGGGATCGACCCCGGCAGCCTGCGCGGCTCGGCCACCGGCGTGTTCGCCGGGGCCGGCTTCTCCGCGTACGGCGCCGGGGTGCCCGCCGCCGACGCCGAGGGCTACGTGGTCACCGGCAACGCCACCAGCGTGATCTCCGGCCGGGTCGCGTACACGCTGGGCCTGGAGGGCCCGGCGGTGACCGTGGACACGGCCTGCTCCTCCTCGCTGGTGGCGCTGCACCTCGCCGCCCAGGCGGTGCGCTCCGGCGAGTGCACGCTGGCCCTGGCCGGCGGCGTCACGGTGATGGCGGAGCCGGGGACCTTCGCCGAGTTCTCCCGGCAGGGCGGCCTCGCCTTCGACGGCCGCTGCAAGCCCTTCGCCGCCGCCGCCGACGGCACCGGCTGGGGCGAGGGCGTCGGCATGCTGGTCGTCGAGCGGCTGGCCGACGCCCGCCGCAACGGCCACCGGGTACTGGCGGTGGTGCGCGGCAGCGCGGTGAACCAGGACGGCGCCTCGAACGGCCTGACCGCGCCGAACGGCCCCTCGCAGCAGCGGGTGATCCGGGCCGCGCTGGCCAGCGCCAGGCTGTCCGCCACCGACGTCCAGGCGGTCGAGGCGCACGGTACCGGCACGGTGCTCGGCGACCCGATCGAGGCGCAGGCCCTGCTCGCCACCTACGGCCAGGACCGGCCCGAGGACCAGCCGCTGTGGCTGGGCTCGGTGAAGTCCAACATCGGCCACACCCAGGCCGCCGCCGGGGTCGCCGGGGTCATCAAGATGATCCTGGCCATGCAGCACGGCCTGCTGCCGCGCACCCTGCACGCCGAGGAGCCCTCCCCCTACGTGGACTGGTCGGCCGGACAGGTCCGGCTGCTGAACGAGCCGGTGCCGTGGCCCGCCGACGGGCAGCCGCGCCGGGCCGGGATCTCCGCCTTCGGCATCAGCGGCACCAACGCCCACGTCATCCTGGAGGAGCCGACCGCCCAGGCCCCTGCCGAGGACGCCACCGAGACCCCCGCGCAGGCCCCCGAGGCAGCCGCGCGGACCGAGGCCGAGACCGTCCGACTCCCGGTGCTGGCCGCCGGAACGGTCGGCTGGCTGGTGTCCGGCCAGAGCGCCGACGGGCTGCGCGCCCAGGCCTCGCGGCTGGCCGCGCACCTGGGCGCCCGCCCGGAGACCACCCCGGCCGACATCGCCTGGTCGCTGGCCACCACCCGCCCCGCGCTGGAGCACCGGGCCGTGGTGCTCGGCGACGACCGTGCCGACCTGGTCGCCGCGGTCTCCGCGCTGGCCGCCGCCGCCCCGTCGGCGGCGGTGGTGACCGGCGTCGCCGAGGTCGCCCGCCGGGTGGTCTTCGTCTTCCCCGGGCAGGGGTCGCAGTGGGTCGGTATGGGTCGGGAACTGGCTGCTGCCTCGCCGGTGTTCGCGGCCCGGTTGGCCGAGTGCGAGCAGGCGCTGGCACCGTACGTGGACTGGTCGCTGACCGGGGTGCTGGCCGGTGCCGAGGGGGCCCCCGGCTTCGACCGGGTCGACGTCGTGCAGCCGGTGCTGTGGGCGGTGATGGTCTCCCTCGCCGAACTCTGGCGCGCCGCCGGGGTCAGGCCGGACGCGGTGGTCGGGCACTCGCAGGGTGAGATCGCCGCCGCCGTGGTGGCCGGGATCCTGTCGCTGGAGGACGCCGCCAAGGTGGTGGCGCTGCGCAGCCGCGCCCTGATCGCGCTGTCCGGACGCGGCGGCATGCTGTCGGTCGCCGCGTCGCTGGACGCCGTCACTGCCCGGCTGGAGTCGGCCGGAGACCGGCTGTCGGTGGCGGCGGTCAACGGACCCGGCGCCACCGTCGTCTCCGGCGAGCCCGCCGCGCTGGCGGAACTCGCCGCCGACTTCGAGCGGGACGGCGTCCGCACCCGGCTGCTGCCGGTGGACTACGCCTCGCACGGCCCCCAGGTCGAGGACATCCGCGAGGAGGTGCTGCGGCTGCTCGACGGCATCGCCCCGCAACCCGCCCGGGTGCCGATGATCTCCGCGATGACCGGCGAGTACCTGACCGGCCCGGAGGCCGACGCCGGGTACTGGTACGCCAGCCTGCGCGCCACCGTCGAGTTCTCCCGCGCCGTCGAACTGCTCGGCCGGGCCGAGTACGGCGCCTTCGTCGAGGTGTCCGCGCACCCGGTGCTGACCACCGCGATCGCCGCCACCCTGGAGGGCGACCCGGCGGACGCCGCCGCGCTGACCGCCCCGGTGGTCTCCGGCACGCTGCGCCGCGACGACGGCGGCCCGGCCCGGCTGCTGGCGTCGCTGGCCGAGGTGCACACCCGGGGCGTGGCCGTGGACTGGCGCTCGGTGCTGACCGAGGGCGAGCGGATCGACCTGCCGACCTACGCGTTCCAGCGGCAGTACTTCTGGCCGAAGCCCGCCCCGGCCGGTTCCGGCCCCGCCGTCGGCCGGACCGACCCGGTCTCCGAGGGCGAGGCGCGGTTCTGGGCCGCCGTCGAGGCCGACGACATGGCCTCGCTGGCCGGTGCGCTCGCGGTCGAGGGCGGCTGGCCGTTCAGCGACGTGGTCCCGGCGATGGCCTCCTGGCGTCGCCGCGAGCGCGAGCGGTCGACGGTGGCCGACTGGCGCTACCGGGTGGTCTGGACGCCGGTCGCCGAGCCCGCCCCGACCGCGCTCTCCGGCACCTGGCTGCTGCTGACCCCGGCCGCCGGGCCCGCCGACGAGCGGACCGCCGCCGTACGGCAGGCGCTGTCCACCCGTGGCGCCGACGTGGTCACCCTGCCCACGGCACCGGACACGATCGACCGGCAGACCCTGGCCGAGCAGCTCGCGGCGGCGGTCGCGGCCGCCGCCGCGCCGGTGGCCGGGGTGGTCTCGCTGCTGGCCCTGGACGAGGCGCCGCTGGCCGAATGGCCGGTGGTGGCCGGGGGGCTGGCGGGCACGCTGGGCCTGGTGCAGGCGCTCGGCGACGCCGGGATCGCGGCCCCGCTGTGGCTGCTCACCCAGGGCGCGGTCGCCGCGGGCCCCGACGAGACCCTCACCAGCCCGATCCAGGCGCAGGTCTGGGGCCTGGGCCGGGTCGCCGGTCTGGAGCACCCGGACCGCTGGGGCGGTCTGGTCGACCTGCCGCCGGTGTTCGACGAACGGGCCGCCGAGCGCCTCGGCGCGGTACTGGCCGGATCCGCCGAGGACCAGCTGGTGATCAGGCCCGGCGGCGTCCGGGCCCGGCGCCTGGTCCGCGCGACCGGCCGCCGGACCGGCGCCGACCAGCCCTGGCGTACCAGCGGCAGCGTGCTGCTGACCGGCGCCAGCGGCGCGATCGGCCCGGACCTGGCCGCCTGGCTGGCCCAGTCGCAGGTGCCGCACGCGGTGCTCGCCAGCCGCCGGGGCCCGCTGACCCCCGGCGCCGCGGCCCTGGCCGCGAGCATGGCCGAGGCCGGTACCGCGGTGACCATGGCCGGTTGCGACGTGGCCGAGCGGGACCAGGTCGCCGGACTGCTGCGGTGGATCCCGACCGTGGCCGGACCGCTGTCGGTGGTGATCCACGCGGCGGTGGCGGTGGAACTGACCCCGCTGAAGGACACCGACGTCGCCGAACTGTCGCTCGCCTCCAGCGCCAAGGTCGCCGGAGCGGCCCACCTGGACGAGCTGACCGCCGACCTCGACCTCGACGCCTTCGTGCTGTTCTCCTCGATCACCGCCACCTGGGGCGTCAGCGACCACGGCACCTACGCCGCCGCCAACGCCTACCTGGACGCGCTCGCCGAGAACCGGCGCTCCCGGGGCCTGCCCGCGACCTCGGTGGCCTGGGGCGTCTGGGACTCCGGCGGCCGGTTCGCCGAGACCGCCCCGGCGGGGGAGGCGGAGCCGCCGGTCCACGCCGCCGAATGGCTGCCGCAGAGCCTGATCCCGGACCGGCTGCGCCGCCAGGGCCTGCGGCTGCTCGACCCGGACCGGGCACTCGCCGCGCTCAGCCAGGTGATGGCCGCCGACGAGACCGCGCTGGCCGTCGCCGACGTCGACTGGCCCCGCTTCTCCGCCGTGTTCAACGCCGCCCGCTCCTGGCGGCTGCTGGACGAGATACCCGAGGCCCGCCAACTGGTCGCCGAACCCGGCGCGGTGGCGGTCTCCGGCGAGGCCGCGGGCCTGCTCGCGCGGCTGCTCGGGGTGTCCGCGGCGCAGCGCGAGCGGATCGTCACCGAGCTGGTGCGCGACCACGCCGCCGCCGTCCTCGGACACAGCTCGCCGAGCGCCGTCCAGGCCGCCCGGGCCTTCCGGGACATGGGCTTCGACTCGCTGACCGCGGTGGAACTGCGCGGTCGGCTGAACCAGGCCACCGGCCTGCAACTGCCGTCCACCGTGGTCTTCGACTACCCGTCCCCGGTGGTGCTCGCCCGGCAGATCCTGACCCAGCTGATCGGCGCCTCGGCACTGGCGCCGGACGAGTCGCGGGTGACCCCGGTCTCCTCGGCCGACCCGGTGGTGATCGTCGGCATGGGCTGCCGCTTCCCCGGCGGCGCGGACAGCCCCGAGGCGCTGTGGCAGCTGCTGGCGACCGGCGCGGACGCGATCTCCGGCTTCCCGGCCGACCGCGGCTGGGACGCGCTGGACCTGCCCGGCGCGGGGGAGGCCGGGTACGCCCCCGAGGGCGGCTTCATCAGCGGGATGGCCGACTTCGACCCGGCGTTCTTCCGGATCAGCCCGCGCGAGGCGCTGGGCATGGACCCGCAGCAGCGGCTGCTGCTGGAGACCTCCTGGGAGGCGCTGGAGCGCGCCGGGATCGACCCGGTGGGCCTGCGCGGTTCGCTGACCGGCGTGTTCACCGGCGCGTCCTCCTCCGGCTACGCCGGTCAGGCGGGCTTCGGCGCCGGGGTGGCCGGTTCCGAGGGCCACCTGATGATCGGGAACCTGACCAGTGTGATCTCCGGCCGGGTCTCCTACACCCTGGGCCTGGAGGGCCCGGCGGTGACCGTCGACACCGCCTGCTCCTCGGCGCTGGTCGGGCTGCACCTGGCCGCGCAGGCGCTGCGCGGCGGCGAGTGCGACCTGGCGCTGGCCGGTGGCGTGATGGTGATCACCGACCCGACCGAGTTCATCGGCTTCTCCCAGCAGGGCGCGCTCGCCGCCGACGCCCGCTGCAAGGCCTTCTCCGCCGACGCCGACGGCATGAGCCTGTCCGAGGGCGTCGGCATCCTGGTCCTGGAACGGCTCTCGGACGCCCGCCGCAACGGCCACCCGGTGCTGGCCGTGGTGGCCGGCAGCGCGGTGAACCAGGACGGCGCCTCCAACGGCCTGTCCGCGCCGAACGGCCCCTCGCAGCAGCGGGTCATCCGGGCCGCCCTGGCCAGCGCCGGGCTGAAGCCGGGCGACGTCGACGTGATCGAGGCGCACGGCACCGGCACCGCGCTCGGCGACCCGATCGAGGCCCAGGCGATCCTGGCGACCTACGGCCAGGACCGGCCCGAGGACCGGCCGCTGTGGCTCGGCTCGGTGAAGTCCAACATCGGCCACGCCCAGCAGGCGGCGGGCGCGGCCGGGATCATCAAGATGGTCCTCGCGCTCCAGCACGGCCTGGTACCGGCCACCCTGCACGCCGAGCAGCCGACGCCGCACGTCGACTGGACCGCCGGACGGGTGCGGCTGCTCCAGCAGCCGCTGCCCTGGCCGGCCGACGGCAGGCCCCGCCGGGCCGCGGTGTCGGCCTTCGGGATCAGCGGCACCAACGCGCACTTCATCATCGAGGAGCCCCCGGTCGAACCCGCGCCGCCCGCCGGGACGCCGCTGCGGGCGGACGACGCCGAGCAGCCGCGGGTCCTCACCGACGGCGGGTCGGCCTGGCTGGTGTCCGGCCACACCCCGGCCGGTCTGACCGACCAGGCGCGGCGGCTGGCCGAGCGGCTGGACGCCGACCCGGGGCTCGACCCGGCCGACGTCGGCTGGTCGCTGGCCACCAGCCGGACCGCGCTGGAGCACCGCGCGGTGCTGCGCGGTCGCGACAGCGGGGAACTGCGGGCCGCGCTGGGCGCGCTGGCGGCCGGTGAGCCCTCCGCCGCGATCGTCACCGGCAGCGCCACCGCCGCCGGTCCCGTGGTCTTCGTCTTCCCCGGCCAGGGCGGCCAGTGGGCGGGCATGGGCCGCGAGTTGGCCGCCTCGTCGCCGGTGTTCGCGGCCCGGCTGGCCGAGTGCGCGCAGGCCCTGGCGCCCTACGTCGACTGGGACCTGGACCAGGTGCTGGCCGACCCGGACAGCCTGGCGCGGATGGACGTGGTGCACCCGGCGCTGTGGGCGGTGATGGTGTCGCTGGCGGCGGTGTGGGAGGCCGCGGGCGTCCGCCCGGACGCGGTGCTCGGGCACAGCCAGGGCGAGATCGCCGCCGCCTGCGTGGCCGGGGTGCTGTCGCTGTCCGACGGCGCGCGCGTGGTCGCCCGCCGCGGCCAGGCGATGACCGCGCTGGCCGGACAGGGCGGCGTGCTCTCGATCGCCGCCCCGCTGGAGGCGGTCGAGGCGCGGCTGCGGGCCGGGGACGGCCGGGTGACCGTGGCCACCGTCAACGGACCCGAGGCGGTCGCGGTCTCCGGCGCGGTGGACGCGCTGGAGGCGCTGGCCGCCGACTGCGAACGCGACGGCGTCCGGGCGAGGTTCGTGCCGATGGACTACGCGCCGCACGGACCCCAGGTGGAGGGCATCCGCGAGCCGGTGCTGACCGCGCTGGCGGGGATCACCCCCGGCCCCGCGGTGATCCCGATGGTCTCCGGGATGACCGCGGACTACCTCGACGGCATGGAGGCCGGTCCCGAGTACTGGTACGCGAGCCTGCGCGCCACCGTCCAGTTCGTCCGCGGCGTCGAGCGGCTGGGCCGCGACGGCTACGGCGTGTTCGTCGAGGTGTCGCCGCACCCGGTGCTGACCACCGGGATCGCCGCCACCCTGGAGCGCCTTGAGCTGGTACCCGTGGTCACCGGCACGCTGCGGCGCGAGGACGGCGGCCCGGACCGGCTGCTGGCCTCGCTGGCCGAGGTGCACGTCCACGGCGGCGCGGTCGACTGGCCCGCGATCCTGCCCGCCGGGTGCCGGGTCGACCTGCCGACCTACGCCTTCCAGCGGCAGCGCTACTGGCCGAAGCAGCTCACCGCCACCGCCGCCGGGGCGGGCGCCCTGGGCCTGGGCGCCGCCAACCACCCGCTGCTCGGCGCGGCGGTGGAGCTGGCCGACGGCCAGGGACTGCTGTTCACCGGACGGCTGTCGCTGCGGAACCAGACCTGGCTGGCCGACCACGCGATCGCCGGAACCGTGCTGCTGCCCGGTACCGCGTTCGTGGAACTCGCGGTCCGCGCCGGATACCAGGCGGGCTGCCCCCGGATCGAGGAACTGACCCTGGCCGCACCGCTGGTGCTGCCGCCCGACGGCGCGGTCCGGGTCCAGGTCGCCGTCGGCGCCCCGGACGAGCGCGGCCAGCGCACGGTCGAGGTGTACGGCCAGGCCGAGGCCGCCGGGGACGCGGGCTGGACCCGGCACGCCGCCGGGCTGCTCGCCCCGGCCGACCCGGCGGCCGCCGCCGCGCCCGACGACTTCCGGAGCTGGCCGCCGGAGGGCGCCGAACCGGTCGACCTCACCGGCCGCTACGAGGCCCAGGCCGCCGGGGGCTACGGGTTCGGGCCGATGTTCCGCGGCCTGCGCGCCGCCTGGCGGCGCGGCGGCGACATCTTCGCCGAGGTCGCCCTGCCCGAGGACGCCGCCGACGACGCGGCCGGGTTCGGCCTGCACCCCGCCCTGCTCGACTCCTCGCTGCACGCCGCCGGTCTGGCCGGGGACGCCTGGACCGGCCCCGGCACCGGCGCCGGTGAGGTGCTGCTGCCCTTCGCCTGGACCGGCCTGTCGCTCTACGCGGCCGGTGCCGCCCGGCTGCGGGTCCGGCTGCGGCAGGACGCCGACAGCGGCGGCATCTCGCTGCTCGCCACCGACACCACCGGCGCGCTGGTGCTGGCCGCCGACTCGCTGGTGCTCCGCCCGGTCGCCGCCGGGGCCCTGCGGACCGCCGGGAACGCCCTGGACGACGCCCTGTTCGCGGTCGAGTGGACGCCGGTCACCGGCACCGCCGCCCACCCGGACGCGGCCTGGGCCGTGATCGGCGCCGACCCGTTCGGCCTGGCCGCCGGGCTCACCGCGACCGGAGCCGAGCCGCGCGCCCACGCCGACCTGACCGCCCTGGCCGAGGCCGTCGCCGCCGGAGCGCCCGCTCCGGACCACGTCTTCACCGGCATCGACGGCCTCACCGGTACCGACGGGGCCGAACCGGCCGAGTCCGCCCGGCGGTTGACCGCGGCCGTGCTCGGCCTGCTCCAGCAGTGGCTGGCGCTGGACGCCCTGGCGTCGGCCCGGCTGGTCCTGGTCAGCCGCGGGGCGGTCGCCACCGAGGCCGGGGCGAGGGTGGCCGACCTGGCCGCCGCGGCCGCCTGGGGCCTGGTCCGCTCCGCGCAGTCGGAGAACCCGGACCGGCTGGTCCTGGCCGACCTGCCCGCCACCGGCGCCGACCCGCGGACCGACCCGGGGACCCTCGCCGCGCTCGCCGCCGCGCTGGGCTCCGGGGAGCCGGAACTCGCGCTCCGCGACCACACCGCGCGCGGACGGCGGCTGGTGCGCTCGACCACCCCGCCGCTGACCCCGCCGACCACCGGCCCCTGGCGCCTCGACGCCGCCGAGAAGGGCACCCTGGCCGGTCTGGCCCTGGTGCCGTACCCGGAGGCGAACGCGCCGCTGCGGGCCGGGGAGGCCCGGATCGCGGTCCGCGCGGTCGGCCTGAACTTCCGCGACGTGCTGATCGCGCTCGGCATGTACCCGGTCGACGCGCTGGTCGGCACCGAGATATCCGGCGTGGTCACCGAGACCGGCCCCGGCGTGAGCCACGTCGCCGTCGGCGACCGGGTGCTCGGGATGGCGGCCGGGGCCGCCGGTCCGCTCGCCGTGACCGAGGCCCGGCTGCTCACCCGGATGCCCGCGGACTGGTCCTTCGCCGACGCCGCCGCCGTCCCGATCGCCTACTCCACCTCCTGGTACGCGCTGGTCGACCTGGCCGCCGCGCGGCCCGGGCAGCGGCTGCTGGTGCACGCCGCCGCGGGCGGCGTCGGCACGGCGGCGGTCGCCGTCGCCCAGCACCTGGGCCTCGACGTCTACGCCACCGCCAGCCCGGCCAAGTGGGGCGTGCTGCGGGCGATGGGCCTGGCCGACGACCACATCGCCTCCTCCCGCACCGCCGGGTTCGAGGCCGCCTTCCTGGCCGCCACCGGCGGCGAGGGCATGGACATCGTGCTCAACGCGCTGGCCGGGGAGCTCACCGACGCCTCGCTACGGCTGCTGCCGCGCGGCGGCGCGTTCCTGGAGATGGGCAAGACCGACGTCCGCGACCAGGCCGAACTCGCCCGCGAGCACCCGGGCGTGGCCTACCACGCCTTCGTCACCGGCGAGGCCGCCCCGGCGCGGCTGACCGCGATCCTGGCCGAGACCACCGCGCTGGTCGCCGACGGCGCCCTGGCGACGCTGCCGACCCAGGTCTGGGACGTGCGCCGGGCGCCGGAGGCGTTCCGGTTCATGAGCCAGGCCCGGCACGTCGGCAAGATCGTGCTGACCGTCCCGCCGGACCCGGCCGCCGCCCGCGAACCCGGCACGGTGCTGATCACCGGCGGTACCGGAACCCTGGGCGGCCTGGTCGCCCGGCACCTGGCCGCCACCGGCCGCGCCGACCGGGCGGTGCTGACCAGCCGCTCCGGACCGGCGGCCCGGGGCGCCGCCGCGCTCGCCGCCGACCTGGCCGAGGCCGGAATCGGGGTGCGGATCACCGCCGCCGACGCCGCCGACCGGGCCGAGCTCGCCGCGGTACTGGCCGCGGCGCGCGCCGACGGGCGGCTGACCGGGGTGGTGCACACCGCCGGTGTCCTCGACGACGGCGTGATCGAGTCGCTGACCCCGGCCAGGACCGACGCGGTGCTGCGGCCCAAGGCCGACGCCGGGTGGAACCTGCACCTGCTCACCCAGGGCCTGGACCTGGACGTGTTCGTGCTGTTCTCGGCCGGTGCGGCCACCTTCGGCGCCGCCGGACAGGGCAACTACGCCGCCGGGAACGCCTTCCTGGACGCGCTGGCCGCGCACCGGCTCGCCGCCGGGCTGCCCGCCGTCTCGCTGGCCTGGGGCCTGTGGGCCGACGCCAGCGGCATGACCGAGAACCTCAGCGCCCAGGACGTGCACCGGATCGCCCAGGGCGGTGTCGGCGCGCTCAGCGCCGAACAGGGGCTCGGACTGCTGGAGTTGGCGCTCACCCGGGACGACGCCCTACTGGTCCCGGCCCGGATCGACCTCGCCGGGATCCGCGCGCAGGCCGCCCTCGGCGCCGAACTCGCGCCGCTGTGGCGGGCGTTGACCGGCGGCCCGGCCCGGCCGCCGAGGGCCGCCGACGCCGGTGCGCGCGGCGGCTCGGCCGCCGAGGCGCTCCGCGCCCAGCTGGCCGAACGCCCGGCTGCGGACCGTGACCGGCTGCTGCTGGACCTGGTCCGCGGCCATGTCGCGGCGGTCCTCGGGCACGCCTCGCCGGACGCGGTCGAGCCCCGCCGGGCCTTCCGCGAGCTCGGCTTCGACTCGCTGACCTCGGTCGAGCTGCGCAACCGGCTCTCCACCGCCACCGGCCTGCGGCTCCCGGCCACCGTGGTCTTCGACCACCCGTCGTCCTCGGCCCTGGCCGAGCACCTGCGCGGCCGACTGCTCGGCGAGGGCGCGCTGGTGACGGCCGCTCCGGCGGTGGCCGCGGCGGTCGGCGAGCCGATCGCGATCGTCGCCATGAGCTGCCGCTTCCCCGGCGACGTACGGGACCCGGAAGGGTTCTGGGAGCTGCTGGCGGCGGGCACCGACGCGATCTCCCCGCTGCCGCGCGACCGCGGCTGGGACGCCGCCCGGCTGGCCGACCAGGACCCCGACCAGGCCGGGAGCGTGAGCACCGGCCAGGGCGGATTCATCAGCGGCGCCACCGACTTCGACCCGGACTTCTTCGGCATCAGCCCGCGCGAGGCGCTGGCGATGGACCCGCAGCAGCGGCTGCTGATGGAGACCTCCTGGGAGGCGCTGGAGCGGGCCGGGCTCGACCCGGCCACCCTGCGCGGCTCCGCCACCGGCGTCTACGTGGGCGCGGCCTTCTCCGGCTACGGCGCCGGACTCCCGGCCGAACTGGCCGGGCACATGATGACCGGCACCGCCGCCAGCGTCATGTCCGGGCGGATCTCGTACACCCTGGGCCTGGAAGGGCCCGCCGTCACCGTCGACACCGCCTGCTCCTCCTCGCTGGTGGCGCTGCACCTGGCCACCGCCGCGCTGCGGGCCGGGGAGTGCACCATGGCGCTGGCCGGTGGCGCCACCGTCATGGCCACCCCCGGCGGCCTGGTCAGCTTCTCGCAGCAGCAGGCGCTGGCCCACGACGGACGCTGCAAGGCGTTCTCGACCTCGGCCGACGGCATGGGCATGGCCGAGGGCGTCGGCATGCTGGTCATCGAGCGGCTCTCGGACGCCCAGCGGAACGGGCACCCGGTGCTCGCCGTGATCCGCGGCAGCGCGATGAACCAGGACGGCGCCTCCAACGGCCTGACCGCGCCGAACGGCCCCTCCCAGCAACGCGTCATCCGGGCCGCGCTCGCCAACGCCCGGCTGTCCCCGGCCGAGGTCGACGTGATCGAGGCCCACGGCACCGGCACCGAACTCGGCGACCCGATCGAGGCGCAGGCGCTGCTGTCCACCTACGGACAGGACCGCCCGGACGGGCAGCCGCTGTGGCTCGGCTCGGTGAAGACCAACATCGGGCACACCCAGTGCGCCGCCGGTGCGGCCGGCGTGATGAAGATGGTGCTGGCGCTCCAGCACCAGGAGCTGCCGCGCAGCCTGTACGCCGAGCGGCCGTCCACCCACGTGGACTGGACCGAGGGCGACATCCAGCTGCTCGCCGAGGCCAGGCCCTGGCCGGTCGGCGAGCGGGTCCGGCGGGCCGGCGTGTCCTCCTTCGGGATCAGCGGCACCAACGTGCACCTGCTGATCGAGGAGGCCCCGGAACCGGTCGCGGTGACCCGCGCCGGGACCGGCGCGCTGCCGGTGCTCACCGGATCCACCACCGCCTGGCCGGTGTCCGGCCGGACGGGAGCCGGGCTGGCCCGGCAGGCGGCCCGGCTGGGCGAACTGGTCGCCGCGCGCCCCGACCTGGACGCCGAGGACGTCGCCTGGTCGCTGGCCACCACCCGCTCGGTGTTCGAACACCGGGCCGTGGTCACCGGCCGCGACCGGAAGGAACTGCTGGCGGGCCTGTCCGCGGTGGCCGGGGGACTGCCCGCCGCCGGAGTCGTCTCCGGGCTGGTCCCGGTCGGCGGCGGAACCGGCCGGGTGGTGTTCGTCTTCCCCGGCCAGGGCTCGCAGTGGGCCGGGATGGGACGCGAACTGGCGGCCTCGTCGCCGGTGTTCGCGGCCCGGCTGGCCGAGTGCGGCCAGGCCCTGGCCCCGTACACGGACTGGTCGCTGGACGAGGTCGTCCACGGCCGCGACGGCGCGCCGGGCCTGGACCGGGTGGACGTGGTGCAGCCGGTGCTCTGGGCGGTGATGGTCTCGCTGGCCGCCTTCTGGCAGGCCGCCGGGGTCGAGCCGGACGCCGTCGTCGGCCACTCGCAGGGCGAGATCGCCGCCGCCGTGGTCGCCGGGATCCTGACCCTGGAGGACGCGGCCCGGATCGTGGCGCTGCGCAGCCGCGCGCTGACCGCCCTGTCCGGCCGCGGCGGGATGCTCTCCATCGCCGAGTCCGCCGACGCGGTCGCCGCCCGGGCCCGGGCCTGGGACGGCTGGGTGTCGGTGGCGGCCGTCAACGGCCCCGGCGCCACCGTCCTGTCCGGCGACACCGAGGCGCTGGAGGTGCTGCTCGCCGACTGCGAGCGCGACGGCGTCCGGGCCAGGATGCTGCCGGTGGACTACGCCTCGCACGGTCCCCAGGTGGACGAGCTGCGCGAGGAGATCCTCACACTGCTGGACGGCGTGGCGCCGCGGCCCGCGCGGGTGCCGATGGTGTCCGCGATGACCGGCGAGTTCCTCGAAGGCCCGGAACTGGACGCCGGGTACTGGTACGCGAGCCTGCGGGCCCCGGTGGAGTTCTCCCGCGCGGTCGAGGTACTCGGCCGGGCCGGGCACGGGGTGTTCGTCGAGACCTCCGCCCACCCGGTGCTGACCGCCCCGGTCACCGCCACCCTCGAAGGCCTGCCCGGCGTCGCCGACCCGGTGGTCACCGGGACCCTGCGCCGCGAGGACGGCGGCCCGGCCCGGGCGCTGGCCTCCCTCGCTGAGGCGCACGTGCGCGGCGTGGCCGTCGACTGGACGGCGGTGCTGGCCGAGGCCGAGCGGGTGCAACTGCCGACCTACGCCTTCGCCGCGCAGCGCTTCTGGCCCGCCCCGGTCGGCGCCGCGACCGGCGACGTCAGCTCCGCCGGTCTCGACCCGGTCGGCCACCCGCTGCTCGGCGCCAGCGTCCAACTCGCCGAGGGCGAGGGACTGGTGGTCACCGGACGGCTGTCGCTGCGGGCCCAGCCCTGGCTGGCCGACTACGCGGTCGCCGGGACCGTGGTGCTGCCGGGCACGGCGCTCGCCGAACTCGCCGTGGTCGCCGGTCACCAGGCCGGTTGCCCGCGGATCGAGAAGCTGACGCTGACCGCGCCGCTGGTGCTGTCCGCCGACCACCCGACCCAGGTGCAGATCACCCTCGGCGCGGCCGAGGACGGGCAGCAGCCCGACCACCGCACGGTGCAGATCTACGCCCGCGCCGAGACCCCGGCCGACCCGGCGAACCCCGCCGACGAGGCCCCCGCCTGGACCTGGCACGCCAGCGGCGTGCTCGCCCCGGCCCGCCCGGCCGAGTCCGGGTCGGCCCGGGAGTTCCTGGTCTGGCCGCCCGCCGACGCCGAACCGCTCGACCTGACCGGCCTCGCCGACGCCCAGACCGCCACCGGACTGGACTACGGCCCGGCCTTCCGCGGCCTGCGGGCGGCCTGGCGGCAGGGCGACGACGTCCTCGCCGAGGTCGCGCTGCCGGAACCGGCCGCCGCCGAGGCGGGGGTCTTCGGACTCCACCCGGCCCTGCTCGACGCCGCCTTCCAGGCCGCCGCGCTCCACCCGGAGCAGCACCGGGACCCGAGCCGCCCGGCGGGCGAGACCCGGATCCCGTTCTCCTGGACCGATGTCTCGGTGTACGCGCCGGGGGCCTCCCGGCTGCGGGTCCGGCTGCGCCCCGGCGCCGACGGCTGGTCGCTGACGGCGGCGGACGGCACCGGCGCTCCGGTCGCCTCGGTCGGCGCGCTGGTGCTGCGACCGGTGACCGCCGCTCAGCTGCGGATCGCCGGGAACACCCTGCGCGACGCCCTGTTCGGGCTGACCTGGGCGCCCGTGCCCGACCCCACCGTCGCGGTCACCGGCCCGTGGGCGGTGGCCGGGACCGACACCGTCGGCCTCGGCGCCGGACTGCGCGCGGTCGGCGCCACCGTGACCGACCACCCGGACCTGGCCGCGCTCGCCGCCGCCGTCGACTCCGGCGCACCCGTCCCGCAGTTCGTCGTCGTCTGCCCGCAGACCGCGGCGCGGGCCGACGAGCGTCCGGGCGACGCCGTCCGCCGGACCACCGGGGCGGTCGACGCCCTGGTCCGGCAGTGGCTGGCGGTGGACGCGCTGAGCGGGGCCCGGCTGGTCCTGGTGACCCGGGGCGCGGTCGCGACCGGCCCGGAGCAGCCCGCGCCCGAGCTGACCGGGGCGGCGGTCTGGGGCCTGGTCCGCGCGGCCCAGGCCGGCCACCCCGGCCGCCTGGTCCTGGCCGACCTGCCCGCCGAGGAGCAGGACGGCGCCGCCGACCGGCTCAGCATGCTGGCCGCGTCGCTGACCTCGGACGAACCGGAACTCGCCCTGCGCGGCGACACCGTGTACGGACGTCGGCTGACCCGCCCGACCGGCGGTGTCGTCCCGACCGAGCCGCCCGCCGAGCGCACCCCCGGCACCGTCCTGGTCACCGGCGGACCGGGAACGGCGGCGGCCCGCGCCGCCCGCCACCTGGCCGCCAGCGGCCGGGCCGCGGCGGTGACCGTGGCCACCGCGACCGGACCGGCCGCCCCCGGCGCCGCCGACCTCGCCGCCGCGCTGGCCACCGCCGGGGCCGACGTCCGGATCGCCGCGCACGACCTGGCCGCCCCCACGGGCGACTGGTCCGCGCTGCTGGCCGGACACCCGGGGGCGCCGCTGACGACGGTGCTGCACCAGGGCGACGACGACACCCCGACCGCGCCCGACGCGGCCTGGAACCTGCACCGGCTCACCGCCGGTCTCGACCTGGACGCCTTCGTCCTGTACTCCACCCTCGCCGCCGCCCTCGGCAGCCCCGGGGCCGGTGACCGGGCCGGTGGCCCGCGCGGCGCCCAGGCGGGATTCCTGCAGGCACTGGCCGCCCAGCGGCAGGCGGCCGGGCTCCCGGCCGTCGCGCTCGCCTGGGGACCGCCGACCCGCGCCGAACAACCGTCCGCGCTGCCCGAGTTGGCCGCGCTGGCCGAGTTGGCCGAGGGCGACGCGCTGGCGCTGCTCGACCTGGTCCTGGAACGCGACGAGGCGGTCCTGGTACCGGCCCGGCTGAACCTGGGCCGACTGCGCGCCCCGGCCGACGCCGGAGCGGGCCGGGAACCGGCCCCGATCTGGCGCGGCCTGGTCGGGACGGTGACCGCGACCGAGACCGAGGCGGACCACTCCGAGGTGGCCGAGGCCCTGCGCGGGCAACTGGCGACGCTGTCGCCGGAGGACCAGGAGCGGACCCTGCTCACCCTGGTCCGGGCGCACGTCGCCGCCGTCCTCGGCCAGGGCTCGCCCGAGGCCATCGAGCCGCGCCGGGCCTTCAGCGACCTCGGCTTCGACTCGATGATCGCGGTCGAGCTGCGGAACCGGCTGAACGCCGCGACCGGGCTGAAACTGCCCGCCACGGTCGTCTTCGACTACCCCACCACGGCCGCGGTGGCCGAGTACCTGCGCGAGAGCCTGGTGCTCGACGGCGCGGGCGGCGCGGACGCCGAGGAGGAGACGCTGCGGCGGATCCTGGCCACCACCGCGATCTCCCGCTTCCGCGACGCCGGAATCCTGGACGCCCTGCTCCGGCTGGCCGACCCCGACAGCGCGACCCCGGAGTCCGACGGCGACAGCCGCGCGGAGGACATCGACGGGCTCGACGCCGAGAGCCTGGTCCGGATGGCGCTGGACTCCGAAAGCACCGACTACTGATGCCCTGCGAACTGACGCTCTGTGAACTCGTGCTTGGCAAAACCTGGAGGTTGTCGTAATGGCCATGCCGGCCGACAAGGTTCTCGACGCCCTGCGGGCTTCCCTCAAGGAAACGGATCGGCTCCGCCAGCGCAACCGGCAGCTGACCGCCTCGTCCTGGGCGCCGATCGCCATCGTCGGCATGGGCTGCCGCTTTCCGGGCGGGGTGCACAACCCGGAGGAGCTCTGGGACCTGGTGGCCGCCGACGGTGACGCGATCAGCGGGTTCCCCGAGGACCGCGGCTGGGAGGCGGTCCTCTCCGGCACCGAGACCAGGTACGTGAAGACCGGCGGGTTCGTCCAGGAAGCGCCGCGGTTCGACCCCGGCTTCTTCGGCATCAGCCCGCGTGAGGCGCTGGCGATGGACCCGCAGCAGCGGATGCTGCTGGAGGTCACCTGGGAGACGCTGGAGCAGGCCGGGATCGACCCGGCCACCCTGCGCGGATCCAGGACCGGCGTCTTCGCCGGTGGCACCAACTCCGGCTACGGCGTGAGCGTCGCCGGGATCGAGGGCACCGAGGGCTACATGCTCACCGGCGGCCTGACCGCCGTGATCTCCGGCCGGATCTCGTACACGCTGGGCCTGGAGGGCCCGGCGGTGACCGTGGACACGGCCTGCTCCTCGGCGCTGGTGGCGCTGCACCTGGCGGTGCAGTCGCTGCGCTCGCAGGAGTGCACGATGGCGCTGGCCGGTGCGGTCACCGTACTGGCCAACCCCGACTCCTTCGCCGACTTCGCCGAGCAGGGCGGCCTGGCGGCGGACGGCCGATGCAAGGCCTTCGCCGGTGCCGCCGACGGCATCGGCTGGAGCGAGGGCGCGGGCATGTTCCTGCTGGAGCGCCTCTCCGACGCGCGCCGCAACGGGCACCCGGTGCTCGCGGTGATCCGTGGCAGCGCGGTCAACCAGGACGGTGCCAGCAACGGCCTGTCCGCCCCCAACGGCCCGGCCCAGCAGCGGGTGATCAGGGCCGCGCTGTCCAACGCCCGGCTGTCCCCGGCCGACGTGGACGCGGTCGAGGCGCACGGCACCGGCACCGTGCTCGGCGACCCGATCGAGGCCCAGGCGATCCTGGCCGCCTACGGCCGCGACCGCACCCCGGAGCAGCCGCTCTGGCTCGGCTCGGTGAAGTCCAACCTCGGCCACACCGGGGCCGCCGCCGGCGCCGCGGGCCTGATCAAGATGGTGCAGGCCCTGCGCCACCAGCGACTGCCGCGCACCCTGCACGTGGACGAGCCCACGCCCCGGGTCGACTGGTCGGCGGGCGAGGTCCGGCTGCTGACCGACCCCCGGCCGTGGACCCCCGGCGCGGCGGACGAGACCGGCAGGGCCCGGCCGCGCCGCGCCGGGATCTCCGCCTTCGGCATCAGCGGCACCAACGCCCACCTCATCGTCGAGGAGGCCCCGGCCGACCTCCCGACCGAGGCCGAGGGCGGCGACACCCCGGCCCCCGAGGCCGGGGCCGAGCGGCCCAGGGCCCTCAACGGCGGACCGGCCTGGCTGGTCTCCTCCCGGACGGCCGCCGGACTCGCCGCCCAGGCGGAGCGGCTGTCCGGGTTCGGTGTCGCGGAGCTGGACCCGGTGGACGTCGGCTGGTCGCTGGCCACCACCCGGGCCGCCTTCGAGCACCGCGCCGTCGTCATCGGCGCGGACCGCCCGGAACTGGCCGCGGGCCTGACCGCGCTGGCCACCGGCGAACCGTCGCCCGGCCTGGTCACCGGCGCGCTCCCGGCCGGAGGCAGTGTGGGCCGCACGGTCTTTGTGTTTCCTGGGCAGGGTGGTCAGTGGGTGGGGATGGGGTTGGAGTTGGCGGCGGTGTCGCCGGTGTTCGCGGCGCGGTTGGCGGAGTGTGGGGAGGCGTTGGCGCCGTTTGTGGAGTGGGATCTGTTTGAGGTTTTGGGTGATGCGGACAGTCTGTCGCGGTTGGATGTGGTGCATCCGGCGTTGTGGGCGGTGATGGTGTCGTTGGCGGCGGTGTGGGAGGCGGCGGGGGTTCGTGCGGATGCGGTGGTCGGGCATTCGCAGGGGGAGATCGCGGCGGCGTGTGTGGCTGGGGTGTTGTCGTTGGCTGATGGTGCGCGGGTGGTGGCGCGTCGGGGTCAGGCGATGGTGGGGTTGGCGGGTCGGGGTGGGGTGTTGTCGATTGCGGCGTCGTTGGGGGTGGTGGAGGAGCGGTTGCGGGGTGGGGATGGCCGGGTGAGTGTGGCGGCGGTCAACGGTCCTGCGGCGGTGGCTGTTTCGGGTGTGGTGGAGGCGTTGGAGGTGTTGGCGGCGGAGTGTGAGCGGGACGGGGTGCGGACGCGGTTCGTGCCGATGGACTACGCGCCGCACGGTCCGCAGGTGGAGGGTATTCGGGAGGCGGTGCTGTCCGGGTTGGAGGGGATCGCGCCGGGTGTGGCGGTGGTTCCGATGGTGTCGGGGATGACCGGGGAGTATCTGGACGGCGCGGAGGCGGGTGCGGGGTACTGGTACGACAGCCTGCGTTCCACCGTCCAGTTCACGCGTGGGGTCGAGCGGTTGGGGCGGGACGGGTACGGGGTGTTCGTCGAGGTGTCGCCGCATCCGGTGCTGACCTCGGGGACGGCCGCGACGTTGGAGGGGCTGGGGTTGGAGCCGGTGGTGACCGGCACGCTGCGGCGTCAGGACGGCGGCGCGGCACGGTTGTTGGCCTCACTGGCGGCAGTGCACGTACACGGGGTGGAGGTCGACTGGTCGGCGGTACTGCCCGCCGGACACCGGATCGACCTGCCCACCTACGCGTTCCAGCACCAGCGCTACTGGCCC
Source organism: Streptacidiphilus sp. P02-A3a (assembly GCF_014084105.1). Lineage (GTDB taxonomy): Bacteria > Actinomycetota > Actinomycetes > Streptomycetales > Streptomycetaceae > Streptacidiphilus. Next base: position 4,039,674 of record NZ_CP048289.1, read on the forward strand.
TCGTCGTTGGCCGGGGGCGTGGGCAACCTGCGTGCGGCGGGCCTGAACTCGGTCGGGCACCCGCTGCTCGGCGCCGCCGTGGAACTGGCCGACGGCGAGGGCCTGCTGCTGACCGGGCAACTGTCGGTGCGGGCCCAACCCTGGCTGGGGGAGCACCTGGTCGGCGGCACGGCCTACTTCCCCGGTACCGGCCACCTGGAGCTGGCGGCCGTCGCCGGACACCTGGTCGGCTGCACCCGGATCCACGAACTGACGCTGACCGCACCGCTGTTGCTGCTCCCCGACGAGGAGGTGCAGATCCAGGTCACCGTCGGCGGCCCGGATCACGACGGCCTGCGCACGGTGGAGGTCTTCGCCCGTCCGGCGGACACCGGCGCCGAGTGGACCCGGCACGCGGCCGGGCGCGTCGGCGCGGTGGCACCGGCCGAGGCGAGCGGCGAGGACTTCGCGGTCTGGCCGCCGGAGGGCGCCGAGCCGATCCCGCTCGACGGCCTGTACCCGGCGCTGGCGGCGGCCGGGCAGCACCTCGGCCCGGCCTTCCAGGGCCTGAACGCGGCCTGGCGGCGCGGCGACGAGGTCTTCGCCGAGGTGGCGCTGCCGGAGCAGACGGCGGCCGGGGCGGCCGTCTTCGGCCTGCACCCGGCGGTGCTGGACGCGGCCCTGCAGGCGGCCTGGCTCACCCGGGCGCCCGAGACCGGCGCCCAGATGCCGTTCCTCTGGTCGGACGTGTCGCTGTACGCGGCGGGCGCGACCCGGCTGCGGGCCCGGCTGCGGCAGGGCCCGGACGGGGCGGTGTCGCTGCTCGCGGTCGACGCCGCCGGTACGCCGGTGGTCTCGGTCGGCTCGCTGGAGCTGCGGTCGGTGGCGGCGTCGCCGCAGCCGACCGCCGGGAACGCGCTGCGGGACGCGCTGTTCGGCGTGGAGTGGACTCCGGTCCCGGTGTCCTCGGCCCCGGTCGGACGCTGGGGCGTGGTCGGCGCCGACCCGCTCGGCCTGGCGGCGGGACTGGCCGAGGCCGGGGTGGAACTCAGCATCTACCCGGATCTGGCCTCGCTCGCGGCGGCGGCCGAGTCCGGCGACCTGGTACCCGAGGTGGTCCTGCTCGGGGTCGAGGGCGCCGAGCCCGCCGACGGCGACCAGGCGGGCGCGGCCCGGCGGCTCGCGATCGAGGCGCTGGACACCGCGCAGCACTGGCTGACGCTGGAGCCGCTGCTCGACAGCCGCCTGGTGGTGGTCACCCGGGGCGCGGTCGCGGCGCTGCCGGGCGAGGGCGTGACCGATCTGGCGGCGTCCTCGGTCTGGGGCCTGCTGCGCTCGGCGCAGTCGGAGAACCCGGGCCGGTTCGTCCTGGTGGACCTGCCCGCCGCCGACCACAGCCCGGAACCCCCGGTCGCGGTCGGGGTGCTGGCCGGTGCGCTCGGCTCGGCCGAGCCGGAGCTGGCGATCCGCGAGCAGCGGGCCCACGGCCGCCGCCTGGTCCGCCCGGCCGCCGTTCCCCCGGACCCGGCCGGGACGGCCGAGCGGGTCCCCGGCACGGTGCTGGTCACCGGCGGCACCGGCACGCTGGCCGGGCTGACCGCGCGGCACCTGGCGGCCACCGGTCGGGCCCGGAGCCTGCTGCTGGTCAGCCGCTCCGGTCCGGCCGCGCCCGGTGCCGCCGCACTGGCCGCCGACCTGGCCGGGGCGGGCGTCGAGGCGCGGATCGCGGCGGCCGACGTCGCCGACCGCGAGGCGGTGGCCGGGCTGCTGGCCGGGCTGCCGGAGGCGCACCCGCTGACCGGTGTGGTGCACACCGCCGGGATCGTCGACGACGGCACCATCGGGACCCTCACCGCCGAGCGGGTGGCGGCGGTGATGCGGCCGAAGACCGATCCGGCCTGGATCCTGCACCAGCTCACCGCGGGCCGCGAGCTCGACCTGTTCGTGCTGTTCTCCTCGGCCGCGGCCACCTTCGGCGGGGCCGGACAGGGCAACTACACCGCCGGTAACGCGTTCCTGGACGGCCTGGCCGCCCACCGCCGGGCGGCCGGACTGCCCGGTCTGTCACTGGCCTGGGGCTCCTGGGTGGCCGGGGCCGGGATCGGCCGGAACCTCAGCCAGGGCCTGCTGGCCCGGGCCACCGGCAGCGGTACCGCCGAACTGGGCGCCGAGGAGGGCCTGGTCCTGCTCGACCTGGCGCTGGCCCGGGACGAGGCGCTGCTGGTGCCGTTCCGGCTGGACGTCGCCGCGCTCCGCGCCGCCGCCGCGCGCGGCGGGGCGCTGCCGCCGCTGCTGCACGCGCTGGCCGGACCGATCCGCCCGGGCGTCGCCTCGGCGGTCAACACCGGCGCCGGATCGGGTGCGCTGCACCAGCAGTTGGCGCGGGTGTCGGCGGCCGAACGCGAGCGGATCCTGGTGCAGCTGGTCCGCACCCAGGTCGCGGCGGTACTCGGGCACGCCTCGCCGGAGGTGATCGAGCCGAACCGGGCCTTCAGCGACCTCGGCTTCGACTCGCTCACCGCCGTCGACCTGCGGAACCGGCTGAACGCGGCCACCGGCCTGCGGCTGGCCACCACCCTGGTCTTCGACTACCCGACCCCGCGCGCGCTCAGCGCCCACCTCGCCGACCAGCTGGTCGGCGTCGGTTCCGCGGTCACCGCGACCACGGTCGCCGCCGTCACCGGCGACCCGATCGCCATCGTCGGCATGGGCTGCCGCTTCCCCGGCGGCGTGGACACCCCGGACGACATGTGGCGGATGCTCAGCAGCGGCACCGACACCATCACCCGGTTCCCCGACGACCGCGGCTGGGACACCGCCGCGCTCTACGACCCGAACCCCGACAACCTCGGCACCTCCTACACCAACGAGGGCGGATTCCTCGACGGCGCAAGCCAGTTCGACCCGGCGTTCTTCCGGATCAGCCCGCGCGAGGCGATCGCCATGGACCCGCAGCAGCGGCTGCTGCTGGAGACCTCGTGGGAGGCACTGGAGAACTCCGGCATCGACCCGACCTCGCTGCGCGGCTCGATGACCGGCGTCTTCGTCGGCGCCGCCGCCTCCGGCTACTCGGCGCTGGGCGCGACCGGCGACGGCGCCGAGGGGCACCTGCTCACCGGGAACGTCCCCAGCGTCATCTCCGGCCGGGTGTCGTACACCCTCGGTCTTGAGGGCCCGGCGGTGACGGTCGACACCGCCTGCTCCTCCTCCCTGGTCGCGCTGCACCTGGCCGCCGCCGCGCTGCGCACCGGAGAGTGCTCGCTGGCGCTGGCCGGTGGTGTGATGATCATGGTGGACGCGGCCGAGTTCCTGAGCTTCGCCCAGCAGCGCGCGCTCGCCGCCGACGGCCGCTCCAAGGCGTTCTCCGCCGACGCCGACGGGATGGCGCTCGGCGAGGGCTCCGGCATGGTCGTCCTGGAACGCCTCTCCGACGCCCGCAGCAACGGCCACCCGGTGCTCGCGGTGCTGGCCGGCAGCGCGATCAACCAGGACGGCGCGTCGAACGGCCTGACCGCGCCGAACGGCCCCTCGCAGCAGCGGGTGATCCGGGCGGCCCTGGCCAGCGCCGGACTCTCCGCCGCCGACGTGGACGCGGTCGAGGCGCACGGCACCGGCACCACCCTGGGCGACCCGATCGAGGCCCAGGCGCTGCTCGCCACCTACGGCCAGGACCGGCCCGAGGGCAAGCCGCTGTGGCTCGGCTCGGTGAAGTCCAACATCGGCCACGCCCAGCAGGCCGCCGGGGTGGCCGGGGTGATGAAGATGGTGCTCGCCCTGCGGCACCACGAACTGCCGGTCACCCTGCACGCCGACGAGCCGTCCACGCACGTCGACTGGAGCATGGGCGACGTCCGGCTGCTCACCGAGCCGGTGCCGTGGCCGGTCAACGGCCGCCCGCGCCGGGCCGGGATCTCCTCCTTCGGCATCAGCGGCACCAACGCCCACCTGATCCTGCAGGACCCCCCGGCCGCCCCGGCCGCCGCACCCGCGCCCGCGGCCCCGTCCGCTCCCGCCGTGTTCGAGGCCGACCTGCCGCCCGCGACCACCGCCTGGCTGGTCTCCGCGCAGACCCCGGCCGGTCTGGCCGCCCAGGCCGAGCGGCTGGCCGCCCGGGTCGCCGCCGACCCGGAGCTGGACCCGGCCGACGTCGGCTGGTCGCTGGCCGCCACCCGCTCCGCGTTCGAACAGCGCGCCGTCGTCCTCGGCGGCAGCCGGGACGAGCTGCTGAGCGGCCTGTCCGCGGTCGCCGCCGGGCACCCGGCCGCCGGTCTGGTGACCGGCACGGCCGCTGGCACCACCGACCCCACCGTCTTCGTCTTCCCCGGCCAGGGCTCCCAGTGGGCCGGAATGGGCCGGGAACTGGCCCAGGGCAGCCCCGTCTTCGCGGCCCGGCTGGCCGCCTGCGAGCAGGCGCTCGCGCCCTACGTGGACTGGTCGCTCACCGACGTGCTGAACGGCCGCGCGGACGCCCCCGGCCTGGACCGGGTGGACGTCGTCCAGCCGGTGCTGTGGGCGGTCATGGTCTCGCTGGCCGCGCTCTGGCAGGCCGCCGGGGTCACCCCGGACGCGGTGGTCGGCCACTCGCAGGGCGAGATCGCCGCCGCCGTGGTCGCCGGGATCCTCACCCTGGAGGACGCCGCCAAGGTGGTGGCGCTGCGCAGCCAGGCGCTGACCGCGCTGTCCGGACGCGGCGGCATGCTCTCCGTCGCCGAACCCGTCGCCCTGGTGGAGGCCCGGCTGGCCGCCCACGCCGACCGGATCGCGGTCGCCGCCGTCAACGGCCCGGACGCCACCGTCGTCTCCGGCGACCCGGACGCCCTGCGGGAGTTGGCCGCCGCCTGCGAGCGCGACGGCGTCCGGGCCCGGATCCTGCCGGTCGACTACGCCTCGCACGGCCCGCAGGTGGACGAGCTCCGCGAGGAGATCCTGCGGCTGCTGTCCGGCATCAGCCCGCGACCGGGCACACTGCCGATGGTCTCCGCGATGACCGGCGAGCACCTGGCCGGACCCGAGGCCGACGCCGAGTACTGGTACGCCAGCCTGCGCGCCCCGGTCCAGTTCGACCGCGCCGTCCGGGTCTGCCGCCAGGACGGCTACGGGGTCTTCATCGAGGTCTCGGCCCACCCGGTGCTCACCGCCGCCATCGGCGCCACCCTGGAGGACAGCGCCGCCGCGCCCGGCGCGGCGCCGGTGGTCGCCGGGACGCTGCGCCGTGAGGACGGCGGCGTCGCGCGGATGCTGGCCTCGCTGGCGGAGGTGCACGTCCGGGGCGTGGCCGTGGACTGGCCCGGGGTGCTGACCGGCGGAGCCCGGATCGACCTGCCCAGCTACGCGTTCCAGCACCAGCGGTTCTGGCCGCTGCCGTCGGCGGCGGGCGCCGGGGACCTGCGCTCCGCCGGACTGGACTCGATCGGCCACCCGCTGCTCGGCGCGGCGGTCGAACTCGCCGACGGCGACGGCCTGGTGATCACCGGACGGCTGTCGGCACGGACCCAGCCCTGGCTGGGCGACCACGTGCTGGGCGGTACGGCGTTCTTCCCCGGCACCGGCTACGTGGAACTCGCGGTGGTGGCCGGACACCTGGTCGGCTGCACCCGGATCGACGAACTGACCCTGGCCGCCCCGCTGGTGCTGCTGCCGCAGGAGGAGGTCCAGGTCCAGGTCACCGTGAGCGGCCCGGACCAGGACGGCCTGCGGGAGCTGGAGATCTTCGCCCGGCCGCAGGACAGCGGCGCCGAGTGGACCCGGCACGCGGCCGGGCGGGTCGGCCCGGTCGGCGCGACCGGCGAAGCGGACACCGCCGACTTCGCGGTGTGGCCGCCGGAGGGCGCCACCGCGCTCGGCGTGGACGGCCTGTACGAAGCGCTGGCGGCGGCCGGTCAGGCCTTCGGCCCGGCCTTCCGGGGCCTGGGCGCGGCCTGGCAGCGCGACGGCGAGGTCTTCGCCGAGGTGGCGCTGCCGGAGCGGACGGAGAGCAACGCGGCGCTGTTCGGGCTGCACCCGGCGGTACTGGACGCGGCCCTGCAGGCGGTCTGGCTGACCGCCTCGGCCGAGGCCGGTCCCCGGATGCCGTTCGTCTGGTCGGACGTGTCGCTGTACGCGGCGGGCGCGACCATGCTGCGCGCCCGGCTGCGGCAGGACCCGAACGGAGCGGTGTCGCTGCTCGCGGTCGACGGCGCCGGTACGCCGGTGGTCGCGGTCGGGAAGCTGGTGCTGCGGCCGGTGGCGGCGGCCCCGGCCGGAGCCGGGAACGCGCTGCGGGACGCGCTGTTCGGGGTCGACTGGGTGCCGGTCCCGAGCGGCAAGCCGGCCGCGGCGGCCGTGCGCTGCGCCGTGCTCGGCGCCGACGCGCACCACCTCGCCGAGGGCCTGGCCGCGGCCGGGACGGGCGTGGCCGGCTACCCGGACCTGGCCGCGCTGGTGGACTCCGGCGACCCGGTCCCCGAGCTGCTGCTGCTCCCGGTCGGCGGCGGCGAGTCCGACCGCGCCGACCAGGGGCAGGCCGCCCGGCGGCTGACCAACCAGGTGCTGGCGCTGCTCCAGCAGTGGCTGGCACTGGACGCGCTGGCCGACACCCGGCTGGTCGTGGTCACCCGGGGCGCGGTCGCCGCGCGGACCGGCGAGGACGTGACCGACCTGGCCGCCGCCGCGGTCCGGGGGCTGCTGCGCTCGGCGCAGTCGGAGAACCCCGGCCGCCTGGTACTGATCGACCTGCCCGCCGACCCCGGCCCCGACCTCGTCGACGCGCACGCGGCCGAGGCCGGGGTGCTGCTCGGCGCGCTCGGCTCGGCCGAACCGGAACTGCTGGTCCGCGAGCAGCGCCTGCTCGGCCGCCGCCTGGTCCGCCCGGCCGGTCTGTTCGACGAAGCCGAGCCGACCGGGGAAACCGCGCCCGCCCCCGGTACCGTGCTGGTCACCGGCGGCACCGGCACCCTCGCCGCGTTGACCGCGCGGCACCTGGCGGCCACCGGTCGGGCCCGGAGCCTGCTGCTGGTCAGCCGCTCCGGTCCGGCCGCGCCCGGCGCCGCCGCGGTGGCCGCCGACCTGGCCGGGGCGGGCGTCGAGGCGCGGATCGCGGCGGCCGACGTCGCCGACCGCGAGGCGGTGGCCGGGCTGCTGGCCGGGCTGCCGGAGGCGTGCCCGCTGACCGGTGTGGTGCACACCGCCGGGATCGTCGACGACGGCGTGATCGGCTCGCTCACCGCCGCCCAGGTCGACGCCGTGCTGCGGCCGAAGACCGACGCGGCCTGGATCCTGCACCAGCTGACCGAGGGTCAGCGGCTGGACCTGTTCGTACTGTTCTCCTCGGCGGCGGCCACCTTCGGCGGCGGCGGCCAGGGCAACTACGCGGCCGGTAACGCCTTCCTGGACGCCCTCGCCGCCCACCGCCGGGCGGCCGGACTGCCCGGTCTGTCGCTGGCCTGGGGCGCCTGGGTGGCCGGGGCCGGGATCGGCCGGAACCTCAGCCAGGGCCTGCTGGCCCGGGCCACCGGCAGCGGTACCGCCGAACTGGGCGCCGAGGAGGGCCTGGCCGTCCTCGACCTGGCACTGGCCCGGGACGAGGCGCACCTGGTGCCGTTCCGGCTGGACGTCGCCGGACTGCGGGCCGAGGCCGCGCGCGGCGGCGCCCTGCCGACGCTGCTGCACGCGCTGGCCGGTCCGATCCGTACCGGCGTGGCCCCGGCGGTGAACACCGGGGCCGGTTCCAGCGCGCTGCGGCAGCGGCTGGCCCGGGTGCCGGTCGCCGAACGCGACCGGCTGCTGGTCCAGTTGGTCCGCACCCAGGTCGCGGCGGTACTGGGACACGCCTCGCCGGACGCGATCGAACCCGGCCGGGCGTTCAGCGACCTCGGCTTCGACTCACTCACCGCGGTCGACCTGCGGAACCGGCTGAACGAGGCCACCGGGCTGCGGCTGCCGGCCACCCTGGTCTTCGACTACCCCACCACCACCGTCCTGGCCGGGCACCTGGGCGCGGAACTGCTCGGCGTGCTGGTCCAGGACGTCACGGCGCCCGCGGTCAGCGCGGCGGCGGCCGGGGAGCCGATCGCCATCGTCGGCATGGGCTGCCGCTTCCCCGGCGGCATCCACGACCCCGAGGGACTGTGGGAGCTGCTGGTCGAGGGCAGGGACGCGATCAGTCGGCTGCCCGACGACCGCGGTTGGAACCTTGAGGCGCTGTACGACCCGGACCCGGACAAGGCCGGGACGTCCTACGCCCGCTCCGGCGGATTCGTGCACGACGCCGCCGAGTTCGACCCCGGGTTCTTCGGCATCAGCCCGCGCGAGGCGCAGGCGATGGACCCGCAGCAGCGGCTGCTGCTGGAGATCTCCTGGGAGGCCCTGGAACGCGCCGGGATCGACCCGTTCAGCCTGCGCGGCTCGCACACCGGGGTCTTCGCCGGTGGCTCGTCCTGGGGCTACGGCGCGTCCGGCGGCGGCGGTTCCGAGGGGCACCTGATGACCGGGGCCTCGACCAGCGTCATCTCCGGCCGGGTCTCCTACACGCTGGGCCTGGAGGGCCCGGCGGTCACCGTCGACACCGCCTGCTCCTCGGCGCTGGTCGCGATGCACCTGGCCGCGTCCGCGCTGCGCTCCGGTGAGTGCTCGCTGGCGCTGGCCGGTGGCGTCACCATCATGGCCACGCCGGGCGCCCTGGTCGGCTTCTCCCGCCAGCGCGGCCTGGCCGAGGACGGCCGCTGCAAGGCGTTCTCGGCCTCCGCCGACGGCATGGGCATGGCCGAGGGCGCCGGGATGATCCTGCTGGAGCGGCTGTCCGACGCCCGCCGCAACGGACATCCGGTGCTGGCCGTGATCCGGGGCAGCGCGGTCAACCAGGACGGCGCGTCGAACGGTCTGACCGCGCCGAACGGTCCCTCGCAGCAGCGGGTGATCCGGGCCGCGCTGGCCAACGCCAAGCTCTCGGCCGCCGATGTGGACGTGGTGGAGGCGCACGGCACCGGCACCACCCTGGGCGACCCGATCGAGGCCCAGGCGCTGCTCGCCACCTACGGCCAGGACCGGTCGGAGGACCGGCCGCTGTGGCTCGGCTCGGTGAAGTCCAACCTCGGGCACACCCAGAGCGCGGCCGGGGCCGCCGGGGTGATGAAGATGGTGCTGGCGCTCCAGCACCAGCGACTGCCGCTCAGCCTGCACGCCGACGAGCCCGCGCGGAACATCGACTGGGCAGCCGGAGCGGTCGAACTGCTGGCCGAGCCGCAGCCCTGGCCGGTCGGCGGCCGGGTCCGCCGGGCCGGGGTTTCCTCCTTCGGCATCAGCGGCACCAACGCCCACCTGATCATCGAGGAGGCCGAGCCGCAGCCGGAGCCGCCCGCGCCGACCGTGCCGTCGGTGCTGACCGACGGCGCCGCCTGGCTGGTCTCCGGGCGCACCGCCGCCGGTCTGGCCGGGCAGGCGGACCGGCTGGCCGGGTTCCTCGCCACCGACGCCACCGCGCGCGCCGCCGACCCGGCCGAGATCGGCTGGTCGCTGGCGAGCACCCGCTCGGTGTTCGAGCACCGGGCCGTGGTCCTCGGACGGGACCGGGCCGAACTGCTCTCCGGACTGGAGGCGGTGGCCACCGGCCTACCGTCGGCGGCGGCGGTGACCGGCGCCGTCCCGGCCGGGGGCGGTGGCGGCCGGGTGGTGTTCGTCTTCCCCGGCCAGGGCTCGCAGTGGGCCGGGATGGGACGCGAACTCGCGGCCTCGTCGCCGGTGTTCGCGGCCCGGCTGGCCGAGTGCGACCAGGCCCTGTCGGCGTACGTCGACTGGTCCCTGGACGACGTGCTGAACGGCCGCGACGGCGCGCCGGGCCTGGACCGGGTGGACGTCGTCCAGCCCGCGCTGTGGGCGGTGATGGTGTCGCTGGCGGCCTTCTGGCAGGCCGCCGGGGTGCACCCGGACGCCGTCGTCGGACACTCCCAGGGGGAGATCGCCGCCGCCGTGGTCGCCGGGATCCTGACCCTGGAGGACGCGGCCCGGATCGTGGCGCTGCGCAGCCGGGCACTGACCGCGCTCTCCGGACGCGGCGGCATGCTGTCGCTCGCCGAGTCCGCCGACGCGGTCGCGCTGCGACTCGCCGGAAGCGACGGACTGGCCGCGCTGGTCGACATCGCCGCCGTCAACGGCCCGGACGCCACCGTGGTCTCCGGCGACCCGGACGCCCTGGACACGCTCGCCGCCGCGTGCGAGGCGGACGGGATCCGGGCCCGACGGCTCCCGGTCGACTACGCCTCGCACGGCCCGCAGGTCGAGGAGCTGCGCGAGCGGATCCTGACCCTGCTGGAGCCGACCACGCCGCAGGCCGGACGGCTGCCGATGCTGTCCGCGATGACCGGCGAGTTCCTGGAGGGCCCCGAGGCCGACGCCGGGTACTGGTACGCCAGCCTGCGCGCGCCGGTCCGCTTCGCCGACGCCGTCCGGGCGCTGGGCGAGGCCGGGTACGCGGTCTTCGTCGAGGCCTCCGCGCACCCGGTGCTGACCACCGCCGTCCAGGCCACCCTGGACGGCCTGGACCAGCCGTCCGCCCGGGTGGTCACCGGCACCCTGCGCCGGGAGGACGGCGGCCCGGCCCGGGCGCTGGCCGCCCTGGCCGAGGTGCACGTCCACGGCGTCGCCGTGGACTGGCAGTCGGTGCTCCCGGCCGCGCGCCGGATCCCGCTGCCGACCTACGCCTTCCAGCACGAGCGGTACTGGTACCGGTCGGCACTCAGCGGCGCCGGGGACCTCGGCTCGGCCGGGCTCGACCCGGTCGGCCACCCGCTGCTCGGCGCCAGCGTCGAACTCGCCGACGCCGCCGGGCTGGTGATCACCGGTCGGCTCAGCCTGGCCGAGCAGCCGTGGCTGGCCGAGCCGACCGCCGCCGCGACCGTGCTCACCGAGCTCGCGGTGGTGGCCGGCTACCAGGTCGGCTGCCCCCGGATCGTCGAACTCACCCCGGCCGAACCGCTGACGGTGGCGGCCGGAGCGCCGCTCCAGCTCCAGGTCGCGGTCGGCGACCCGGACGCCGACGGACAGCGCACGGTCGAGGTCTACGCCCGCCGCGCGCAGTCCGACGAGCCGTGGACCAGGTACGCCCAGGGCCGACTGGACCAGGACCGGGCGGCCGACGCCGCGCTGTCCGCCGCCTTCGCGGTCTGGCCGCCGAGCGGAGCCGTCCCGCTGGTCGAGCCGGACGAGGCGGCCCAGGGGCCGCTGCGCGCCGCCTGGCGGGACGGCGACGACCTGCTGGTCGAGCTCGCCCTGCCCGAGGGCGGCGGCTCCGGCGCGGCGGCGTTCGGGCTGCACCCGGCGCTGTCGGCGGCGCTGCTGGACGCGGTCGCGGTCGCCGGGGACGGCTGGCCCACCGCCGGTCCGGCCGAGGTGCTGCTGCCCTCCGGCTGGAGCGGGCTGACCCTGCACTCCGCCGGAGCCCCGGCGCTGCGCGCCAGGATCAGCCGCCCCGCCGCCGGACAGCTGTCGCTGCTCGCGGTGGACGCCACCGGCACCCCGGCGCTGGCGGTCGAGTCGCTGACGCTGCGGCCGGTCCCGGCCGAGCGGCTGAACGGCGGCGGCGGACGGCTGCGGGACGCGATGTTCGGCGTGGACTGGGTGCGGGTGCCGGTCCCGGTGGCCGCCTCGGCCGGTCGCTGGGCGGTGCTCGGCGACCAGGGCGCCGACCTCACCGGCGCGCTCACCGCCGCCGGGGTCGACGTCGACACCCACCCCGACCTCGGCGCGCTGGTCGCGGCGCTGGACCCGGCCGAACCCGGCCCGGAGCTGGTGCTCGCCCTGATCGGCGGCGGCGCGACCGCCTCCGACACCGACCCGGACCTGGCCGGGGCCGCCCGCCGGACCACCGTCCAGGTACTCGAACTGGTCCAGCGGTGGCTGGCGGCGGACGTCCTGGACGAGGCCCGGCTGGTCGTCGTCAGCCGTGGCGCCGTCGCCACCGGGAGCGGCGACCCGGTCACCGACCTGGCGGCGGCCGCCGCCTGGGGCCTGGTCCGCTCGGCGCAGTCCGAGCATCCCGGACGCCTGGTGCTGGCGGACCTGCCCGGCGGCCCGGCGGTCACCGCCGAGGCGGTCGGCGTGCTCGCCGCCGCCCTCGGCTCGGGCGAGCCCGAGCTGGCGATCCGGGCCGGCCACGGCTACGGTCGGCGGCTGGTCCGCCCGGCCGCCGCGCCCGCCCCGGCCAAGCCGCGCGACCCGGCCGGAACCGTGCTGATCACCGGCGGCACCGGCACCCTGGCCGGACTGGTCGCCGAGCACCTGGCCGCCACCGGCCGCGCCGGCCGACTGCTGCTCGCCAGCCGCAGCGGCGCGCTGGCCACCGGCGCCGCCGCGCTGGCGGCCCGGCTGGCCGAGGCCGGGACCGACACCCGGATCGTCGGCTGCGACGTCGCCGACCCGTCGGCGCTGGCCGGACTGCTGGCCGCGATCCCGGCCCGGACCCCGCTGACCGGCGTGGTCCACACCGCCGGGGTACTCGACGACGGCGTCATCGACTCGCTGACCGCCGACCGGGTCGACGCCGTGATGCGGCCCAAGGCGGACGCCGCCTGGAACCTGCACCGGCTCACCGCCGGGCTCGACCTCGACTTCTTCGCGCTGTTCTCCTCGGCGGCGGCCACCTTCGGCGCCGCCGGACAGGGCAACTACGCGGCCGGGAACGCCTTCCTGGACGCCCTGGCCGCGCACCGGCGCGGCACCGGCCTGAGCGCGGTCTCGCTGGCCTGGGGCCTGTGGGCCGACACCAGCGGCCTGACCAGCCACCTCAGCGCGGGCGACCGCGAGCGGATGACCCGGGGCGGCATCGGCGCGATGTCCGCCGACGAGGGGCTGGCGCTGCTGGACCTGGCGCTGACCCTGGACGACGCGCTGCTGGTCCCGGCCCGGCTGAACGTGGCGGGGCTGCGCGCCCAGGTCGCCCAGGCCGGTACTAACGCGCAGGTCCCGGCGCTGCTGCGGAGCCTGTCCGGCGGCGTCAACCGCGCGGTCGCGGCCAGCGGTTCGGCCGGTGAGGCGCTGCGGGCGCAGCTGGCCGGGCTGTCCCCGGCCGAGGCCGACCGGACGCTGACCGACCTGGTCCGCGCGCACGCGGCGGCCGTGCTCGGGCACGCGCCCAACGAGACGATGGAGGCCGGTCGGGCGTTCCGCGACGTCGGCTTCGACTCGTTGACCGCCGTCGAGCTGCGCAACCGGCTGTCCGCGGCCACCGGGCTGAAGCTGCCGGTGACGCTGATCTTCGACTACCCGGTCCCGTCGGTGCTGGCCGCGCACCTGCGCACGGAACTGGAGTCCCGGGGCGCGGCCCGCCCCGATCCCGTGGCGCGACCCGTGGTGGCCGCGGCGGCGCCGGACGAGCCGATCGCGATCGTCGGCATCGGCTGCCGGTTCCCCGGCGGCGCGGACACCCCCGAGCACTTCTGGGACCTGCTGCGCGGCGGCGCCGACGCGGTCGCGGGCTTCCCGACCGACCGCGGCTGGGACACCGACACGATCTACACCGGCGAGGACGGCGCGGCCTCGACCACCCGGCTCGGCGGATTCCTCTACGACGCGGCCGAGTTCGACCCGGCGTTCTTCGGGATCTCGCCGCGTGAGGCGCTGGCGATGGACCCGCAGCAGCGGTTGCTGCTGGAGACCTCCTGGGAGGCGCTGGAACGCGCGGGCATCGACCCGGCGACCCTGCGCGGCAGCGCCACCGGCGTCTTCGCCGGGGGCTACGGCGGCACCTGGTACGGCATCGGCCAGGAGGGCTACGGGATCACCGGCAGCGCGGGCAGCGTCATCTCCGGCCGGGTGTCCTACGCGCTGGGCCTGGAGGGCCCGGCGGTGACCGTGGACACCGCCTGCTCCTCCTCGCTGGTGGCGATCCACCTGGCCGCGCAGGCGCTGCGGTCGGGCGAGTGCACGCTGGCCCTGGCCGGTGGCGCGACGGTGATGGCGACACCGGGTCTGTTCACCGAGTTCTCCCGACAGGGCGGCCTCGCCGCCGACGGGCGCTGCAAGTCCTTCAGCGCGGACGCCGACGGCACCGGCTGGGGCGAGGGCGCCGGGATCCTGCTGCTGGAGCGGGTCTCCGAGGCGAGGCGCCACGGCCACCGGATCCTGGCCGTGATCCGCGGCAGCGCGGTCAACCAGGACGGCGCGTCGAACGGTCTGACCGCGCCGAACGGTCCCTCGCAGCAGCGGGTGATCCGGGCCGCGCTGGCCAACGCCCGGCTGTCGCCCGCCGACGTGGACGCGGTCGAGGCGCACGGCACCGGCACGGTGCTCGGCGACCCGATCGAGGCCCAGGCACTGCTGGCCACCTACGGTCAGGACCGGCCCGAGGACCGGCCGGTGCTGCTCGGCTCGGTGAAGTCGAACATCGCGCACACCGGCGCCGCCGCCGGGGTGGCCGGGGTGATCAAGATGGTGCTGGCGCTGGAGAACCAGCTGCTGCCGCGCACCCTGCACGTGGACGAGGCCTCGCCGCACGTGGACTGGAGCACGGGCGAGGCCCGGCTGCTGACCGAGGCCGCGCCCTGGCCGGTCGGCGAGCGCCCGCGCCGGGCCGGGATCTCGGCGTTCGGGATCAGCGGCACCAACGCCCACGTCATCGTCGAGGAGGCACCGGCCGCGGCGGCCCGCCCGGAGCCCGCCGAGCAGCCGCGAGTACTGCTCGGGGCTCCGCCCGCGTGGCTGCTCTCGGGGCGCACCGGCGAGGCGCTGGCGGCGCAGGCCGGGCGGCTGGCCGGGCTGGTGCGGACCGACGCGGGCCTGGACCCGGCCGACGTGGCCTGGTCGCTGGCCACCACCCGGTCCCGGTTCGAACACCGGGCGGTGGTGCTGGGCGCGGGCACCGCGGAACTGCTGGCGGGCTCGGCGGCGCTGGCGGCCGGTGGTTCGGCCCCCTCGCTGGTCACCGGCACGGTCCCGGTGGGTCGGGCCAAGGTCGGCTTCCTGTTCGCCGGTCAGGGTGCGCAGCGGGCTGGGATGGGCCGTGAGTTGTACGCGGCGTCGCCGGTGTTCGCGGCGGTTTTCGATCGGGTGTGTGTGTTGTTGGAGGCTGAGCTGGGTTTGCCGGTGCGGGAGGTGGTGTTGGGGGAGGCGGATGACGATCCGCGTGCGGATTGGACGGTGTTCGCGCAGACCGGGTTGTTCGCGGTGGAGGTGGGTTTGGTGGCGGTGTTGGCGGCGGTCGGGATCGTGCCGGACGCGGTTGCTGGTCATTCGGTTGGTGAGGTGGGGGCGGCGTACGCGGCTGGGGTGTTGTCGCTGGAGGATGCCTGCCGTCTGGTGGCGACGCGGGCTCGGTTGATGCAGGGGCTGCCTGAGGGTGGTGCGATGGGTGCGGTTGAGGCGAGTGAGGCGGAGTTGGCTGAGGGTTTGGATGGGTGGGTGGGGGTGTCGTTGGCGGCGGTGAACGGTCCGTCGTCGGTGGTGGTGTCGGGTGATGAGGGTGCGGTGGAGGAGTTGTTGGAGAGTTGGCGGGGTCGGGGTCGGCGGGTGCGTCGGTTGCGGGTCAGTCATGCGTTCCATTCGGCTCGGATGGATCCGGTGTTGTCGGAGTTGGGTGAGTTGGCTGCGGGGTTGACGTATGGGGTGCCGGTGGTGTCGTGGGTGGGGGCGTTGACTGGTGAGCCGGTTGTGGTTGCGGAGGCGGGGTATTGGGCGGCGCAGGCTCGGCAGCCGGTCCGTTTCGCGGACGCGGTGGCCGCGTTGGCTGCCCAGGGGGTGACGGTGTTCCTGGAGGTCGGCCCGGATGGAACCCTGTCGGCGCTCGGGTCCGCCGCGCTCGACACGGATGGCGAGTTCGTCCCGCTGTTGCGGGCCCGTACCGCCGCCGCCGACTCGGTACTGACCGCCCTCGCCCGCGCCCACGTGCGCGGCGTCGACGTGGACTGGACGGCCGTGCTGCCCGCCGGGCAGCGAATCGAGCTGCCCACCTACGCCTTCGCCCGGAAGCGCTTCTGGGCCGGGACGGCGATGGCCCCGGCCCCGAGCGCGCCCGGCGGCGGCGGGCGCAGCGGCACCGAGGCCGAAGCGCGGTTCTGGGCCGCCGTCGAGCACGGCGACCTGGCCGGACTGGCCGGGGCGCTGGACGTGGACGGGCAGCGGCCGTTCAGCGAGGTGCTGCCGGTACTGGCGTCCTGGCGGCAGCGGGACCGGGAGGAGTCGGCGGTCGCCGACTGGCGCTACCGGATCAACTGGACGCCGGTCACCGACCCGGCGCCGGTCACGCTGACCGGGACCTGGCTGCTGGTCGCGGGACCGGCCGGACTCGCCCCGGCCGAGGAGTGCGCCCGGGCGCTGACCGCCGTCGGCGCCCGGACGGTACTGGTGCCGGTCGCCGCCGAGGCCGACCGGGCGGCGCTGGCCGACGCGATCGGCGCGGCCCGGGCCGGGACGGACCCGGCCGCGCCGGTGGCCGGGGTGCTGTCGCTGCTGGCGCTGGACGAGGCGCCGCTGTCCGACCGCCCCGAGGTCTCCGCCGGTCTGGCCGGGACGGTCGGCCTGGTCCAGGCCCTGGGCGACGCGCTGCTCGGCGCGCCGCTGTGGCTGCTGACCCGGGGCGCGGTCGCGGTCGGCCCGCAGGAGACCCTGTCCCAGCCGGTCCAGGCGCAGACCTGGGGCCTGGGCCGGGTGGTCGGTCTGGAGCATCCGGACCGCTGGGGCGGGCTGATCGACCTGCCGCCGGTGCTGGACGACCGGGCCGGGGTCCGGCTGGCCGGGGTGCTCGCCGGGTGCGGCGAGGACCAGGTGGCGATCCGCCCGACCGGCCTGCTGGGCCGCCGACTGGTCCGGGCCCGGCGTCCGCTGGCGCGGTCCGGTTCCGCCGGACTGGCGGGCACGCCCGTCGGCGAGGCCTTCGCCCGGGGCAGCGTGCTGGTCACCGGCGGTACCGGCGCGATCGGCGGGCAGGTCGCCGACTGGCTGGCGGAACTGGGCACCGCCCGGGTGCTGCTGTGCAGCCGGTCCGGACCGGCCGCGGCCGGGGTCGCCCGGCGGGCGGCCCGGCTGGCCGAGCGCGGGACAGCGGTGGCGGTACTCGCCGGGGACGTGGCACAGCGGTCCGACGTGGCCGGGCTGCTCGGCTGGACGGCCGCCGGGGGCCCGGCGCTGACCGGGGTGATGCACACCGCGGGCGTGGTGGACGACGGCGTGCTGGAGGGCATGACCGCCGCCCGGCTGGCCGGGGTACTGGCGCCGAAGGCCGGTGGCGCGGTCCACCTGGACGAGCTGACGGCGGGGCTCGACCTCGCCGCGTTCGTGCTGTTCTCCTCGGCGACGGCGACCTTCGGCGGCGGCGGCCAGGGCAACTACGCGGCGGCGAACGCCTTCCTGGACGCCCTGGTGGAGCACCGGCGCGGACGCGGCCTGGCCGGTACCTCGCTGGCCTGGGGGGTGTGGGCCGGCGGCGGCATGGCCGAGGCCGACACCACGGTCCGGCAGCGGGTCGGCCGGGGTCCGCTGAAGGCGATGGACCCGCAGCTGGCGGTGCAGGTGATGGGGCAGGCGCTGGAGGACGCCGACGGCGTGCTCAGCATCATGGACGTGGACTGGGTGCAGTCCGCGTCGGCGATGGGGGACCTGCGGCAGGTGCCGCTGCTGCGGGAGCTGTCCGACGTCCGGGAGCTGGTCCCGGCGGTCAGCGCCGGTCCGGAGCCGGTCGCGCTGGGCGAGCTGATCACCCAGCTGGCCGCGCAGTCCCCGGCCGAACAGGACCGGATCCTGACCGACCTGGTCCGGGCCGAGGTCGCGGCGGTGCTCGGACACGACTCCCCGGACGCCGTCGGCGCGGAACAGGCCTTCCAGGAGCTCGGCTTCGACTCGCTGACGGCGGTCGAACTGCGCAACCGGCTGTCCATGGCCACCGGGCAGCGGCTGCCCGCCACGCTGATCTTCGACTACCCGACCCCGGCCGGGCTGGCCCGGTTCCTCAAGGCGGAACTGCTGCCCTCGCTCGGCGAGAGCGGCGGCGCCGAGAACGACGAGGAGGCCGAGCTGCGGCAGATCCTGGCGTCGGTTCCGCTCAGCCTGCTGCGCGGGGCCGGACTGCTCGACCCGATCCTGCAGCTGGCCAACGCCGCCGACGCCGAGCCCGAGCCGGACCAGGAGGCCGTCAGCATCGCCGACATGGGGGTCGCCGACCTGCTCCGGATGGCCCGCGACCGGGCCGGGGCGGACGACCTGCTGTGACGTCCGCAGTCGTGACGTCCACGGCCCGGACCACGGCCCGGACCACCCCCGTCAACCCACGTCAGCAAGACTGAACAGGAGCCCACCGTGGCATCGGATACGGAAGAGCTGGTCGCGGCGCTGCGGGGCTCGCTGGTGGACAACGAGCGGCTGCGGCGGCAGAACAAGCGCTTCATGGCGTCGCTGAGCGAGCCGATCGCGATCGTCGGGATGGGCTGCCGCTTCCCGGGCGGGGTGCGCGGTCCGGAGCAGTTCTGGGAGCTGCTGGCCGCGGGCACGGACGCGGTCTCCGGCTTCCCGGTGGACCGGGGCTGGGACACCGGGATGCTGGGCGCGCTCGGGCTCGACGGGGTCACCTCGACGGCGGCCCAGGGCGGGTTCATCCACGACGCGGGCGACTTCGACCCGGCGTTCTTCGGGATCTCGCCGCGTGAGGCGCTGGCGATGGACCCGCAGCAGCGGCTGCTGCTGGAGACCTCCTGGGAGGCCCTGGAGCGCGCCGGGATCGACCCGCGCTCGCTGCGCGGCAGCCGGACCGGGGTGTTCGCCGGGGGCAGCTTCCTCGGCTACGGCACCGGCCTGGAGGGCAGCGGCTCGGAGGGCTACCTGCTCACCGGCACCGCCGCCAGCGTGATCTCCGGCCGGGTGTCGTACACGCTGGGCCTGGAGGGCCCGGCGGTGACCGTGGACACCGCCTGCTCGTCCTCGCTGGTGGCGCTGCACCTGGCGATCCAGGCGCTGCGCTCCGGCGAGTGCACGCTGGCGCTGGCGGGCGGGGTGACCGTGATGGCCACCCCGGGCTCGTTCGTCGGCTTCGCACTCCAGCAGGGCCTGGCGTCCGACGGCCGCTGCAAGTCCTTCGGGGCCGGCGCGAACGGCACCGGCTGGGGCGAGGGCGCGGCGGTGCTGGCGGTGGAGCGGCTGTCCGACGCGCGCCGCCACGGGCACCGGGTACTGGCGGTGGTGCGCGGCAGCGCGGTGAACCAGGACGGCGCCTCGAACGGCCTGTCCGCGCCGAACGGCCCCTCGCAGCAGCGGGTGATCCGGGCCGCGCTGGAGAGCGCCCGGCTGTCGGCGGCGGACGTGGACGTGGTGGAGGCGCACGGCACCGGCACCACCCTGGGCGACCCGATCGAGGCGCAGGCGCTGCTGGCGACGTACGGTCAGGACCGGCCGGAGGGAAGGCCGTTGTGGCTCGGGTCGGTGAAGTCGAACATCGCGCACACCCAGGCGGCGGCGGGCGCGGCCGGGATCATCAAGATGGTGCTGGCCCTGCGCCACGGCCTGCTGCCGCAGTCCCTGTACGCGGGGGAGCCCTCGCCGCACGTGGACTGGAGCGCCGGTGAGGTCCGGCTGCTGGCCGAGCAGCAGCCCTGGCCGGCGGGCGAGCAGCCGAGGCGGGCGGGGGTGTCCGCGTTCGGGATCAGCGGTACCAACGCCCACGTGATCATCGAGGAGGCGCCCACCGGGGGCGCCGAGCAGCAGTCGGAGGGCGCGGCCGAGCCGGTCGCGGTGGCGCGGCGGGTCCTGGTCGGCGCCCCGACGGCGTGGCTGCTGTCCGGGCACACCGAGGCCGCGCTGGCGGCCCAGGCCGGACGGCTGGTCGGCGCCGGGCGCGGACCAGCCGGGCTCGACCCGGCCGATGTGGCCTGGTCGCTGGCGACCACCCGCGCGGTGTTCGGCCACCGCGCGGTGGTGCTCGGCGCCGGTACCGACGAACTGCTTCCGGGCGTGGCCGCGTTGGCCGGAGGCCAGACGGCGGCCGGAGTGGTCACCGGGACGGTTCCGGCGGGCCGGACGGCCAAGGTCGGCTTCCTGTTCGCCGGTCAGGGCGCGCAGCGCGCCGGGATGGGCCGCGAGCTGTACGCCGCCTCGCCGGTGTTCGCGGCGGCCTTCGACCGGGCCTGCGCGCTGCTGGAGGCGGAACTCGGGCTGCCGATCCGGGAGGTGGTGCTCGGCGACGGCGCGGACGACCCGCGCGCGGACCGGACGGTGTTCGCGCAGACCGGGCTGTTCGCGGTCGAGGTCGGCCTGCTGGCGCTGCTGGCGGCGGCCGGGGTGGTCCCGGACGCGGTGGCGGGGCACTCGGTCGGCGAGATCACGGCGGCGCACGCGGCCGGGGTGCTCACCCTGGCCGACGCCTGCCGCCTGGTCGCGACCCGGGCCCGGCTGATGCAGGCGCTGCCCGAGGGCGGCGCGATGGGCGCGATCGCGGCCACCGAGGCCGAGCTGCTGCCCGGACTGGCCGAGGCGGACGGGGTGTCGCTGGCGGCGGTGAACGGCCCGTCGTCGGTGGTGGTCTCCGGCGACGAGTCAGCCGTCGACCAGCTGCTCGCCCACTGGCGGGAGCAGGGCCGACGGGTACGGCGGCTGCGGGTCAGCCACGCCTTCCACTCCGCCCGGATGGACCCGGTGCTGGACGAACTGGGCGCACTGGCAGCGCAGTTGCCGCACGCGACGCCGACCGTGGCCTGGGTCGGCGCGCTGTCCGGAGCATCGATGACCGCGCCGGAGCCCGGCTACTGGCCGGAGCAGGCCCGCGCCGCCGTCCGCTTCGCGGACGCGGTGACCACCATGGCCGGTCTCGGCGTGACGGTGTTCCTGGAGATCGGCCCGGACACGACCCTGTCCGCACTGGGCGCGGCCACCCTCACCGAGGGCGCGCAGTTCGTCCCGCTGCTGAACCCGGCGCTGCCCGCCGCCGAGGCGGCACTGACCGGACTGGCCAAGGCCCACGCGCACGGGGCGACCGTGGACTGGGCGGCGGTGCTGGAACCCGGGCAGCGGATCGACCTGCCCACCTACGCGTTCCAGCACCAGTGGTTCTGGCCGCAGGGCTCGCAGGCGGCGCCGACCGGCGGACCGGCGGCGGGCAGCGGCACCGAGGCCGAGGCGCGGTTCTGGGCCGCCGTCGAGCACGGCGACCTGGCCGGACTGGCCGGGGCGCTGGAGGTCGACGGAGAGCGGCCGTTCAGCGAGGTACTGCCGGTACTGGCGTCCTGGCGGCAGCGCGACCGGGAGGAGGCGGCGGTCGCCGACTGGCGCTACCGGATCTCCTGGGCGCCGCTGCGCGACCCGGAACCGGCACCGCTGCCCGGCACCTGGCTGCTGGTCACCGGCAAGGCCGGACAGGACCAGGCCGAGGACATCGCCCGGCTGCTGACCGCGCGGGGCGGTCGGACCGTGCTGCTGCCGGTCGACCCGGCGGAGGTCTCCCGGGAGGCGCTGGCCGCCCGCGTCGGCGCGGCGCTGACCGAGGCCACCGAGGTGGCGGGGGTGCTGTCGCTGCTGGCCCTGGACGAGTCCCCGCTGGCCGGCTGCCCCGAGGTGACCGTGGGCCTGGCCGCGACCACGGGCCTGGTCCAGGCCGTGGGCGACGCCGGGTTGGCCGCGCCGCTGTGGGTGGCCACCCAGGGCGCGGTCACGGTCGGCGCCCAGGAGGCACTGGCCCGGCCGGTCCAGGCGCAGGTGTGGGGCCTGGGCCGGGTGGTCGGCCTGGAGCAGCCCGACCGCTGGGGCGGGCTGATCGACCTGCCGCCGGTGCTGGACGAGCGGACCGGCGCGCGGCTGGCCGCGGTACTGGCCGGACAGGGCGAGGACCAGGTGGCGATCCGGTCGGCCGGGATCCTCGGCCGCCGACTGGTCCGCGCCCGGCGGCCGGTGCCGCGGCCCGACGAGTCGGCCGTGCTGGAGCGCTTCGCGCGCGGCACGGTGCTGGTCACCGGCGGAACCGGCGCCATCGGCGGGCAACTGGCCGACTGGCTGGCCGAACGCGGCACCGCCCGGGTGGCGCTGACCAGCCGCTCCGGACCGGGCGCCGCCGGGGTTCCGGCGCTGGCCGCCCGGCTGGCCGAAGCGGGCACCGAGGTCGCGGTACTGGCCGGAGACGTGGCCCAACGGGACGAGGTGGCCGGGCTGCTCGGCCGGATCGCCGCCGGAGGACCGGCGCTGGCCGGGGTGATGCACACCGCCGGGGTGCTCGACGACGGCGTGCTCGACCGGATGACCCCGGCCCGGCTGGCCGGGGTACTCGCCCCGAAGGCCGGTGGCGCGACCCACCTCGACGAACTGACGTCCGGTCTGGACCTGGCGGCGTTCGTGCTGTTCTCCTCGGCGGCGGCCACCCTCGGCGGCGGCGGCCAGGGCAACTACGCGGCGGCCAACGCCTACCTGGACGCCCTGGCCGAGCACCGGCGCGGGCGCGGCCTGCCCGGCACCGCGCTGGCCTGGGGCCCGTGGGCCGGGGGCGGCATGGCCGACTCCGCCGAGAGCGTCCGGCAGCGGCTGGACGGCGGCCCGATGCGCCCGATGGACCCGCGGGCGGCGCTGCGGGTCATCGGCCAGGCACTGGACGACGCCGAGACCGCGCTGGCGGTGATGGACGTCGACTGGCCGCAGATCTCGGCCGCGCTCGGCGACGTCCGGCAGGTCCCGCTGCTGCGCGAGCTGACCGACGTCCACGCGCTGCTCCCGGCCCCCGGCGCGGGCCCCGGGCCGGAGAGCGGCCCGGCCGCGGCGGCGGTGCTGGCCGAACTCGCCGGGCTGTCCGCCGAGGAGCAGGACCGCAGGCTGCGCGGGCTGGTCCGGGGCCAGGTGGCGCGGGTGCTCGGCCACACCGGCGACGACCAGGTCGGCGACCGGACCCCGCTGCGGGAACTGGGCTTCGACTCGCTCACGGCGGTGGAGTTCCGCAACACGCTGGCCGCGCTGACCGGTCTGGCCCTGCCCAGCACGCTGATCTACGACCACCCCACCACCGCCGCGCTGGCCGCCCACCTGGTCGCCGAGCTGGCGCCGCCGACCGTCGACCCGCTCGCCCGGCTGGCCGAGGACATCGACCGGATCGAGACCGAGCTGACCGCGCTGCCCGCCGGAACCGGGCAGCGGGACCAGCTGGTGGAGCGGCTGCGGGCGGCGCTCTCCCGGCTGGGCGAGACCGGACCGCGGACCGCGGGCGCCGAGCTGGCCGAAGCCGGAGCGGACGAGCTCTACGACTTCATCGACAAGTTGGGACTGTGACCGGTGGGACCGGGCGAGCGTTCGCGGAGGATGTCATGACCGACAACAAGATGCTCGGCTACCTGAAGAAGGTCACCGCGGAGCTCCAGGACACCCGGCAGCGGCTGGACGAGGTCCGGGCCGAGGCGCGGGAGCCGATCGCCATCGTCGGCACCGCCTGCCGGTTCCCCGGCGGGGTGGACTCCTCGGCGGCGCTGTGGCGGCTGGTGGCCGACGGCGTCGACGCGATGACCGACTTCCCGGACGACCGGGGCTGGGACCTGGAGGCGTTCGCCGCGTTCGGACCGCTGCCGGTCGGCGGCTTCCTGGACGACGCCGCCGGGTTCGACCCCGGCTTCTTCGGGATCTCGCCGCGCGAGGCCTACGCCATGGACCCGCAGCAGCGGCTGGTACTGGAGTGCTGCTACCAGGCGCTGGAGCACGCCGGTCTGGACGTCTCCCGGCTGCACGGCTCGGACACCGCCGTCTACCTGGGCACCAACGGCCAGGACTACCCGGTGCTGCTCAGCGCCGCGGCCGACGGCGCCGACACCGAGGGCCACGTGGCGACCGGCAACATCGCCTCGGTGCTGTCCGGGCGGGTGTCCTACGCGCTCGGCCTGGAGGGCCCGGCGGTCTCGGTGGACACCGCCTGCTCCTCCTCGCTGGTCGCGCTGCACCTGGCGGCCCGGGCGCTGCGCGCCGGGGAGTGCTCGCTGGCGCTGGTCGGCGGGGTCACCGTGATGTCCACCCCGGGCGCGTTCGTGGAGTTCCAGCGGCAGGGCGGGCTCGCCTCCGACGGCCGGTGCAAGGCGTTCGCCGAGACCGCGGACGGCACCGGCTGGGGGGAGGGCGCCGGGGTGCTGGTCCTGGAACGGCTCTCGGACGCGCGGCGGCTGGGCCACCGGGTGCTGGCCGTGGTCCGCGGCAGCGCGGTGAACTCCGACGGCGCGTCCAACGGCCTGACCGCCCCGAACGGCCCCTCGCAGCGGCGGGTGATCGCCCGGGCGCTGGCCGACGCCGGACTCAGGGCCGCCGACGTCGACGTGGTCGAGGCACACGGCACCGGCACCGCGCTGGGCGACCCGATCGAGGCGCAGGCGCTGATCGCCGGCTACGGCGGCGACCGCGCCGAACCGCTGTACCTCGGCTCGGTCAAGTCCAACATCGGGCACACCCAGGCCGCCGCCGGGGTGGCCGGGGTGCTCAAGATGGTCGAGGCGCTGCGCCACGCCGAGATCCCGCGCACGCTGCACGTCGAGCGGCGCAGCTCGCACGTGGACTGGTCGGCCGGGGCGGTGGAGCTGGCCACCGAGCACCGGGACTGGCCGCGGACCGGTCGGCCGCGCCGGGCCGGGATCTCCGCGTTCGGGATCAGCGGGACCAACGCGCACGTGATCGTGGAGCAGGCACCGGAGCCCGAGGCCGAGCCGCTCCCGGCGCGGCCGTCGGGCGTCCTGGTGCCGTGGGTGGTCTCCGGCGCCGACCCGGGCGCGGTCACCGCGAACCTGGCCCGGCTGGCCGGGGCGGACCGCGACCCGGTGGACACCGGCTGGGCGCTGGCCACCACCCGGGCGACGCTGGCCGAACGGGCGGTGCTGGTCGGCGGTTCGGCGGCGGAGCTGACCGGGGCCGCGCCGGTACGCGGCCGGGCCGCCCGGGAGCGCCGGGTCGGCGTGGTCTTCTCCGGCCAGGGGGCGCAGCGCCCGGGGATGGGCCGGGCACTGGCGGCCAGGTTCCCGGTGTTCGCGGCGGCCTTCGAGGAGGTACTGGCCGAGTTCGGCCCGGACCTGCGGGAGGCCCTCGCCGACGAGCGGGTGCACCGGACCGAGTTCGCCCAGCCCGGTCTGTTCGCCTTCGAGGTGGCCCAGTACCGGCTGCTGGAGTCCTGGGGGGTGCGCCCGGAGCTGCTGGCCGGCCACTCGATCGGCGAGCTGACCGCCGCCCACCTGGCCGGAGTGTGGTCGCTGGCGGACGCCTGCCGCCTGGTGGCGGCGCGGGCCCGGCTGATGGGTGCCCTGCCCGAGGGCGGCGCGATGGTCGCGCTGGACGGCGCCGAGGCCGACGTACGGGCGGCGCTGACCGGGGGGGTGTCGATCGCGGCGGTGAACGGCCCGAACGCGGTGGTGGTCTCCGGCGACGAGGCCGAGGTGCTGGCGATCGCCGACGCCTGGCCCGGCCGGACCAGCCGACTGCGGGTCAGCCGCGCCTTCCACTCGGCGCTGATGGACCCGATGCTGGCGGAGTTCGGCGCGGTGGCCCGCCAACTGCGCTACGCCCAGCCGACCCTGCCGGTGGTCTCCAACGTGACCGGGCTGATCGCCCAGCGGCTGACCGACCCCGCGTACTGGGTCGAGCAGGTACGCGCGGCGGTCCGGTTCGCGGACGGGGTGGCCACCGTGCTCGACGCCGGGGTGGACGCGATCGCCGAGGTGGGGCCGCGGGCGGCGCTGTCCGGCGCGGTCACCGGGATCGTCGGCGAGCGGGGGACCGTCGGCGACCGGCCGGTGCCGGTGGCGCCGCTGGGCCGGGACGAGGACGAGGTGCGCGCGGTACTGACCGGGGCCGCCCGGCTGTGGGTGTCCGGGGTGGACGTCGACTGGGCCGCCACCTTCACCGGCCTCCAGCCCCGGCGGGCGGAGCTGCCCGGCTACGCCTTCCAGCGCGAGCGGTTCTGGCCGACCGCGCCGACCGCGCGGGTGGGCGACATGTCCGCCGCCGGTCTGGCCCGCGCCGACCACCCGCTGTTGGGCGCGGTGGTGGGCCTGGCCGACGGCGGCTGGGTGCTGTCCGGGCGGCTGAGCCGCGACGCCCAGCCGTGGCTGGCCGACCACGCGGTGCTCGGCGCGGTGCTGTTCCCCGGCACCGGCTTCGTGGAACTGGCTTTGCGAGCGGGAGAGTTGGTCGGCTGCGACGGGCTGGAGGAGCTGACCCTGGCGGCCCCGCTGCTCCTGCCCGAGCGCGGCGGGGTCACCGTGCAGGTGGTGGTCCGGGACCGCGAGGTCCGGATCTACTCCAGCCCGGAGCAGCACGCCGGTCCCGACGGCGCCGGACCGGACGAGTGGATCCCGCACGCCACCGGCCTGCTCAGCGACAGCCGGGCTGCCGTCGACACCGACTGGGCGGCAAGTTGGCCGCCGCCGCAGGCCGAGCCGGTCGACGTCACCGGCTTCTACGAGGGCTTCGCCCTCGGCGGCTTCGACTACGGCCCGGCATTCCGCGGCCTTGCCGCCGCCTGGCGCGGCCCGGCGGACAGCGGTGAGCTGTTCGTCGAGGTCGAGCTGCCCGAGGCGGCGGGCACGGCCGAGGACTTCGGGATGCACCCGGCGCTGCTGGACGTGGTGCTGCAGAGCATCGGCCTGCTCGCGCAGGGCGGCAGCCGGGTCCCGTTCTCCTGGGAGGGCGTGCGGCTGGCGGCCACCGGCGCGCGCCGGATCCGGGCCCGGATCCGGCTGCGCGAGGGCGGCCTGGACGGCGGGATCGGGCTGACCGTGGTCGACGCCGCCGGAGGCCCGGTGCTCAGCGCGGAGCGGGTGACCGTCCGCGAGGTGAACCGGGAGCAGCTGTCCCCGGCCGCCGGTCCCGGCGCCCGCGCGCTGCTGGAACTGGAGTGGAGCCCGCTGGAGCTGCCGGAGCCGACCGCGGCGGTCGCCGGGGCGCGCGGGGTGCTGCTCGGCGCGGACGCGTTCGGGCTGTCGGTGGCCGCGCCGCCGCCGGGCGAGCCGCCCGCGTTCGCGGTGCTGACCGTGGCCGGGGGCGACCCGGCCGAGCAGCTGGTCCGGGTACTGGGCGAGGTGCAGCGGTGGCTGGCCGACGAGGCGCTGGCCTCGGCGCGGCTGCTGGTGGTCACCCGGGACGCGGTGCTGCCGGACGCCACCGGGGCGGGCCAGGTGGACGTGGCCGGGGCGGCCGTGTGGGGCCTGGTCCGCTCGGTCGCCTCGGAGAACCCCGGACGGGTCGTCCTGGTCGACGTCGACCAGGACTCGCTGCCGCGGTGGCGGGCGGCGGTGGCCAGCGGCGCGCCGCAGGTCGCGCTGCGCGGCGGCCGGGGCTGGACCCCGGCGCTGGCCCGCGCCGCCGCCGAGCCGACCCTCCCGGACGGGGACTGGCGGGCCCACTGGTCCGACACCGGGTCCGAGGTGCGGCTGCTGCCGGCCGAGGCGGCGCGGCCGCTGGCCGCCGGGCAGGTGCGGCTGGCGGTCCGCGCCGTGGCGCTGCACCCGGAGGACCTGCGGGCCGAGCCGGGCGCGCCGCTCGGCCGCGAAGGCGCCGGCGTGGTCACCGAACTGGGCCCCGAGGTGGCCGGGTTCGCGCTCGGCGACCGGGTACGGGGGCTGTTCCCGGCGGCGTTGGGCACCTCGGCGGTGGCGGAGGCGCGGCTGCTCGCGCCGGTGCCGCCGGGCCGGTCGTTCGCCGAGGCGGCGCTGCCGATCGCGGGCGCGCTGCCGATGGCGGTGTTCGAGGCCGGACGGCTGCGGGAGGCGCTCCGCCGCCTGGCCGAAACGCAGACCGAAGCGGAGACCGAAGCGGAGACCGAAGCGGAGACCGGGACCGGGGGCCGGGTGGTCGTCCGGCTGCCGAGGCCGGTCAGCGGGCCGGTGCTGATCACCGGCGGGACCGGCGGCCTGGGCTCGCTGGTGGCCCGGCACCTGGTGGCCGCGCACGGCGTCCGCGAACTGGTACTGCTCAGCCGCTCCGGCCGGGCGCCGGAGCTGCGGCAGGAGCTGGAGGCGGCCGGGGCCCGGGTCCGGATCGCCGCCTGCGACGTCACCGACCGGGCCGCGCTGGCCCGGGTGGTCGCCGAGGCGGGGGAGCTGGGCGCGGTGATCCACACCGCCGGGGTGCTCGACGACGCCACCGTCGAGAAGCTGACCCCGGAGCGGCTGGACCGGGTGCTGGCGCCGAAACTGCGCGGCGCGGAACTGCTCGACGAGCTGACCCGCGACCACGACCTGAGCCACTTCGTGGTGTTCTCCTCCATCTCCGGCGTGGTCGGCACCGCCGGGCAGGGCAACTACGCCGCCGCCAACACCGCGTTGGACGCGTTGGTGCTGCGGCGGCGGGCGGCCGGACACCCCGGGACCTCGCTCGCCTGGGGCCCGTGGAGCACCAGCTTCGGGATGACCAGCGGACTGTCGCAGGCCGACATCCAGCGGATGCGTCGCGGCGGGGTGGTGCCGTTCACCGAGGCCACCGGCACCGCCGCGCTGGACGCCGGGCTGCGGGCGGGCGCGGCGCTGCTGGTGCCGGTGCTGACCGCCCCGGCCGGGGCCGCGGTGGAGGTGCCGCCGATGCTGGCCGGGGTGGTCAGGCCCGCGCGCCGGGCCGCCGCCGGGGCCGACAGCGGCGTCGTCCTGGCCGAGCGGCTGCGGGCGCTGCCGCCCGAGCAGCGCGCCGAGCTGGTGACCGACCACGTCCGGGCCGAGGTGGCCACCGTCCTCGGCCACGGCTCCGCCGACCGGGTCGATCCGCAGCGCTCGTTCAGCGAGCTCGGGTTCGACTCGCTGACGGCGGTGGAGTTGCGCAACCGGCTCGGCGGGGCCGGCGGCGTCCGGCTGGCGAGCACCGTGGTGTTCGACTACCCGACGGTCACCGCGCTGGCGCAGCACCTGCTCGACCAGCTCGGACCGGACGGCGCCAGCCGGCCCGACGAGTACCGCTACCGGCTGCGGCCCGCGCCCGAGTCGCGGACCGGCGGCGACGCGGTCTCCGGGCTCGACCTCGGCGCGCTGTACCGGCAGGCGGCCGGTGCGGGCCGGGCCGAGGAGGCGATGGCACTGATCACCGGACTCGCGGCGTTCCGGCCGACGTTCTCCGACACGGCCGAACTCGCGGACCTGCCCAAGGCATTGACGGTCGCTCAAGGCACCTCCCCGGTACGGGTGTTCTGTTTGCCCTCGTTCTTCGGCCGGTCCGGTCCGCAGGAGTACGTCCGGCTGGCCGGGCGGTTCCAGGGCAGGCGGCCGATGTCGGTGCTCGCCCAACCCGGGTTCCGCCAGGGCGAACCGCTGCCGGAACGGCTCTCCGACCTGGTCCGGGTACAGGCGGACATCTTGAGTCAATCAATGGATCATGTGCCGGTCATCCTGCTGGGGCATTCCAGTGGTGGACTGGTCGCCCACGCCCTGGCACGGCATCTGGAGGACAACGGCAACCCTCCCGCCGGACTCGTCCTGCTCGACACGTTCCCCCCGCCGAAGAAGGGACTCACCGATTTCCACTGGTCCGACTTCCTCGATGTCGCGTTGGAGCACAACTCCCACGACGTCGACGATGACGCCTGGTTGACCGCGATGGCCCACTACTTCCTGTTCGACTGGCAGGAAATCGGCCCATCGGACGTCCCGACCCTCCAGGTCTGGGCGAACGACTCGATCCCGGGCGCGCTGGAACCCACCAGCCAGATGTCGGCGTGGGTGTTCTCCAGCCGGTCCACGGCGGTCGAGGTGCCCGGCAACCACTTCTCGATGCTGGGGGAGCACGTGGACACCACCGCCGCCGTGGTCGAGCAGTGGCTCACCGAGCTGTGAACCGCACCTCTCGCGGCTGCCGCAACTCTCGCAACCATCACAACTGTCGTAACTGCCTTAACTGCCAAGGAGCTGAAGCATGAGCACCGATCCACGTGACCACCGCCTGGCCGTCGTGGGCGGCGGGGTGATGGGGACCAACATCGCCGCCCTGGCCCTCGGCCACGGGGTGCCCGTCGTGCTGGTCGACGTCAGCGAGGCAGTGCTGGCCGAGGCGGAGCAGACCGTCGCCCTGAAGCTGCGGCACGCCCAGCTGATGGGCAAGCTGCCCGCCGGGCGCACCCCGGCGAAGCTGGTCACCAGCGTGTCGCTGGCGGACGCGGCCGACGCCACCACCGTGATCGAGGCGGTCACCGAACTCCCCGAGACCAAGGCCAAGGTGCTCAGCGAGGTCTCCCAGATCGTCAGGCCCGGGACGCTGCTGATCTCCAACACCTCGTGCATCCCGATCGACGAGATGGCGTCCTCGGTGGCCCGGCCGGAGGAGCTGGTCGGCGTCCACTTCATGAACCCGGCCTACATGATCGTCATGGTCGAGGTCATCCGTGGCCCGCGCAGCAGCGACGCCACCCTGACGGCGGTCACCGACCTGCTGGAGACCCTGGGCCGCAAGGGCCTGGTGGTGAACGACGCCCCGGGTTTCGTGATCAACCAGGTGCTGCACCCGCTGATCAACAGCGCGGCCAAGCTGGTCCAGGACGGCGTCGCCACGGTCGAGGTGGTCGACGGACTGCTCGAAGGCTGCCTCGGGCACGCGACCGGACCGCTGCGCACCGCCGACCTCATCGGCCTGGACAACCTGGTCGACTCACTCAACGTGCTCTTCGAGCGTACCGGCGACAGCAGTTGCCGCCCCTGTGACTACCTGCTCGACCTGGTGCGGGCGGGGAAGTTCGGCCGGAAGACCGGCGAAGGTTTCTACGACTACGGAAAGGTGGCGTCATGACCGAGCAGACCGCCGCGACGAGCCCGCTGACGGCCGAGGTCATCGAGGGCGAGCTGACCAGCTACCTCAGCGAGAAGATCAAGACCGAGATCAAGCCCGAGGACGACATCTTCGCCTCCGGTCTTGCCTCGTCGATGTTCACCATGCAACTGGTCGTCCACCTTGAGTCGACCTACGACATCGCGATCATCGGTCCCGAGCTGAAGCTCGACAACTTCCGCACCGCCCAGGTGATGGCCGCACTGGTGCTGCGCCTGTCCGAGGACGGCGTGGCCGCCGATGCCTGAGCCGTCCGCACTCCTGGACGACGAGCGGGCCCTGGTCACCGAGCTGATCGGTGACCAGGCCGAGCAGTGGGATCTGGCCGGCGAACTGCCGATCGACCTGCTGCGCAAGCTCGGTGCCCGGGGGCTGCTCTGCGCCGAGGTCCCCAGCACCTTCGGGGGCCTCGGCCTCGACAGCGGCCGGAGCGGCGAACTCACCGCCCACGTCGGCAGTCTGTGCAGCTCCACCCGGAGCATCATGACCTCGCACGGGATGGCCGCGTGGATGGTGTCCCGGTTCGGCGACAAGGCCCAACGCCGGGAATTCCTGGCCGAGTTGACCAGTGGTCGGCTGGCCGCGGTGGGCTTCAGCGAACCGGACGCGGGCAGCGACCTGGCCGCGATGCGGACCAGCATCCGGCGCGACGGCGACAGCGTCGTGGTCAGCGGCGAGAAGAAGTGGGTGACCGGCACCCGGTACGCCGACTACCTGCTGATCCTCGGCCGGGACGGGGACGAGGCGGGCGTGGTCGTGGTGCCCGCCACCGCCCCCGGCGTGGAGCTGGTGCCGATCGCCACTCCGGTGCTCGGCTGCCGGGCCGCCGGACACTGGAACATCCGACTGAACGACGTCCGGCTGCCGGTCGGCCACCTGCTCGGCGGCGGCGGCCAGGACCTGTCCATGCTGTTCACCACCGCCCTGTCCTACGGCCGGATCTCGGTCGCCTGGGGCTGTACCGGGATCGTCCGGGCCTGCCTGTCGGCGGCCACCCGACACGCCCGGCAGCGTGAGCAGTTCGGCAAGCCCATCGGCGAACACCAGCTGGTCGCCCGGCACCTGGCCGAACTCGTCGTCGCCGAACAGGTCGCCACCCGGGTGTGCGAGCACGCGAGCGCCGCCTGGCAGTCGCTCTCGCCGGAGATGGTGATCGCGACCGTGCTCGCCAAGCACGTCAGCGCCGGTGAGGCCGCCCGCAGCGCGGCCACCGCGGTCCAGGTCCTCGGCTCGGCCGGGGCGACCGACGGGCACGTGGTCGCCCGCGCGTACCGCGACGCCAAGCTGATGGAGATCATCGAGGGAAGCAACGAGATCTGCCAACTCATCCTGGCCGAACACGCCCTGAAGACCACGCCCTGAAGACCACGCCCTGAAGACCACGCCCTGAAGACCACGCGCTGACCCAGCGCCGTTCCCGGTCCATCGAATTCCGGTCCCGTACGGAGGCCCTCGCATGCCCGAAAAGCCCACTCTCGTCAAATGCCTGGTCTGGGACCTCGACAACACCCTCTGGCAGGGCACCCTGCTGGAGGACGCCGAGGTCCGGCTGCCGGACGAGGTCCGCGCCGTCATCGTGGAACTCGACTCCCGGGGCATCCTGCAGTCCGTTGCCAGCAAGAACGACCACGACCTGGCCTGGAAGCGGCTGGAGGAGCTCGGCGTGGCCGAGTACTTCCTGGTGCCGCAGATCAGTTGGGGCCGCAAGTCCGACGCGGTGACCACGATCGCGAAGGAGTTGCAGTTCGCGCCCACCACCATCGCCTTCGTCGACGACACGCCCACCGAACGGGCCGAGGTCGCCTACCACGTGCCCGAGGTCCGCTGCTACACCGAGCAGGACGTGCTGACGCTGGTCGACCGGCCCGAGTTCAGCCCGGAGACGGTCACCGAGGACGCCCGCCGCCGCCGCGAGATGTACCAGGCCAACGCCCGCCGCACGGTGGAGAAGGACTCCTTCAACGGCCCGGACGAGGACTTCCTGCGCTCGCTCGACCTGGTCATGGAGATCAAGCGGGCCGACCAGGAGGACCTCACCCGGGTCGAGGAACTGACGCTGCGCACCAGCCAGATGAACGCCACCGGGGTGCACTACTCGGACTCCGCGCTGCGCGGACTGCTGGCCGATCCCGACCACGAGGTGCTGACCATCACCCTCACCGACCGGTTCGGGCCGCACGGCGCGGTCGGCGTGCTGCTGCTGGAACGCCACCCCGGCGTCTGGCACCTCAAGCTGCTCGCCACCTCCTGCCGGGTGGTCACCTTCGGCGCCGGGACCGTGCTGCTGAACTGGCTGGTCGACCAGGCCGCCCGGGCCGGGGTGCACCTCGCCGCCGACTTCCGGCCGACCGACCGCAACCGGATGATGGAGATCGCCTACCGCTTCGCCGGGTTCACCCAGGACGCCTGCGACTGCCTGAACGGGATCGCCGGCAACACCGACGGCGACGACATCCAGTGCCTGCACCTGGTCACCGCCCGGCGCGAGGGCCCGACCACGATGCGGCTGGTCTCGCCCGATCTCACCCCGGCCAGTTGAACAGCGGCCAGTTGAACAGTGGCCAGCTGAACTGAGTGGCGTCACGATCCAGAACGACCGCCACGGCGGACCGTCATCCGCTTCGGCCAGGGAATGTGGAGCACACCATGAGCGAGTCCGATCACCTGCCACTCGCCGTCGTCGGCATGGCCTGCCGCTACCCCGGCGGAGTCCGGTCGCCGGAGGACCTGTGGCAGGTCGCGGTCACCGGGCGCGAGGTACTGTCGCCCTTCCCCGGTGACCGCGGCTGGAACCTCGACTCCCTGCACGACGACGACCCCGGCCACCCGGCGACCAGCTACGTCGACCGGGGCGGCTTCCTGGACGACGTCGCGGGCTTCGACCCCGGCTTCTTCGGGATCTCGCCGCGTGAGGCGCTGGCCATGGACCCGCAGCAGCGGCAGCTGCTGGAGGTCGCCTGGGAGGCGGTGGAGCGGGCCGGACTCGACCCGCTCAGCCTGCGCGGCAGCCGCACCGGGGTCTTCGTCGGCGGCGAGCCCCGCGAGTACGGCCCGCGCCTGTACCAGGCACCGGACGGCATCGAGGCGCACCTGCTCACCGGCACCACGACCAGCGTGATGTCCGGCCGGATCGCCTACTCCCTGGGACTGCACGGCCCGGCCCTGACCGTCGACACCTCCGCCTCCAGCTCCCTGGTCGCGCTGCACCTCGCCGCCCAGGCGCTGCGCCACGGCGAGTGCTCGCTGGCGCTGGCGGGCGGGGTGTCGGTGATGGCCACCCCGGGCAACTTCGTCGCCTTCAGCCGACTGCGGGGCCTGGCCCCGGACGGCCGCTGCAAGGTGTTCTCCGCCGACGCCGACGGCACCGCCTGGTCCGAGGGCGTCGGCCTGCTCGTCCTGGAACGGCTGTCCGACGCGCTGCGCAACGGCCACCAGGTGCTCGCCGTGGTGCGCGGCACCGCGATCAACTCCGACGGCGCCAGCGACGGCCTCACCGCGCCCAACGGCGCGGCCCAGGCCGCCGTCATCGCACAGGCGCTCGCCAACAGCGGGCTGACCAGCGACGACATCGACGCGGTGGAGGCCCACGGCACTGGCACCCCGCTCGGGGACCGCACCGAGGCCCGCGCCCTGGCCACCGGCTACGGCAGCGGACGGCCGACCGAACGCCCGCTGCTGATCGGCTCGGTGAAGTCCAACATCGGACACACCCAGGCCGCCGCCGGGGTGGCCGGAGTGATCAAGACGGTCATGGCGCTGCGGCACGGCCTGCTTCCGGCCTCGCTCCACATCGGCGACCCCAACCCGCACGTCGACTGGGCCGCCTCCGGACTGCGGCTGCTGACCGACGCCCAGCCGTGGCCCGAGACCGGCCGGGCCCGCCGGGCCGGGGTGTCGTCCTTCGGACTCAGCGGCACCAACGCCCACGCGGTGCTGGAACAGGCCCCCGCCACGGACACCGCCGCCGATACCGCCGCACCGGCGGACGGGCCGACCGCCTGGCTGCTCTCCGGCCGCTCCGCGACCGCGCTGGCCGGCCAGGCCGCCCGCCTGGCCGCCCGGGTCGCGGCCGCACCCGAGGCCGCCCACCTGGCGGACCTCGCCTGGTCGCTGGCCACCACCCGGACCGCGTTCGACCACCGCGCGGTCATCGTCGGCACCGGCCCGGACGCACTGACTGCGGGCCTGGACGCGCTGGCCACCGGCCGCCCCGCGGCCGGAGTGGTCACCGGCACCGCCGAACCCGCCGCCGCGCCCGGCCGCAAGGTCGTGTTCGTCTTCCCCGGCCAGGGCACCCAGTGGCTGGCCATGGGCCGCGAACTGGCCGAGACGTCACCGGTGTTCGCTGCCCGGCTGGCCGAGTGCGAGCAGGCGCTGGCGCCGTACCTGGACTGGAACCTGCACGAGGTGCTCACCGGCGCCGACGGCGCACCCGGCCTCGACCGGGACGACGTGGTCCAGCCCGCCCTGTTCGCGATGATGGTCTCGCTGGCCGCCGTCTGGCAGGCCGCCGGGGTCGCCCCCACCGCCGTGGTCGGCCACAGCCAGGGCGAACTCGCGGCGGCCTGCGTCGCCGGGATCCTCACCCTGGAGGACGCGGCCAAGGCGACCGCGCTGCGCAGCCGCCTGGTGCGGACCCTGGCCGGGTGCGGCGGCATGCTCTCGATCGCCGAGCCGTCCGAGGCCGTCGCCGCCCGCCTGGAGCCGTACCCGGACCAGGCCGTGATCGGTGTCGTCAACAGCCCCGAGGCCACCGTCATCAGCGGCGACCACGCCGTGCTGGAGCGGATCGCCGCCGACTGCGAGCGCGACGGCGTCCGGACCAGGACCGTTCCGATCGACTACGCCTCGCACAGCCCGAGGATGGACGCGGTCCGCGAGCAACTGCTCGACGCCCTCGGCGGGATCGTCCCCGCCGCCGGTGCCGTGGCGATGGTCTCCGCGGTCACCGGCGAGTTCATCGACGGCACCGAGGTCGACGCCGAGTACTGGCACGCCAACCTGCGTCGGCCGGTCCGGTTCGCGCAGGCCGTCGGCACGCTGGACCGGGCCGGGTACGACGTCTTCGTCGAGGTCTCCCCGCATCCGGTGCTGACCGGCGCCATCAACGCCACGCTGGAGCACACCCGGCGCCAGGCCGAGGCCGACACCGGCGCTGCCGCTGACACCGGCAGCGCGCTGCTGCGCTCGGCCCCGGTGGTCACCGGAACGCTCCGCCGGGACGCGGGCGGCCAGGACCGGATCCTCACCGCGCTGGCCGAGGTCCACGTCCAGGGAGTACCGGTGGACTGGGCGGCGGTGCTGCCTGCCGCCCGCCGTGTCGACCTGCCCACTTACGCCTTCGAGCACCAGCGCTTCTGGCTCGACTCCGGCAGCGGCCCGGTCGCCGCCGCCGGACCGCTGGCACAGGCGTCCAGTACCGCTGCCGTCGGTGCGGGCG
This sequence comes from Streptacidiphilus sp. P02-A3a, assembly GCF_014084105.1. GTDB lineage: Bacteria > Actinomycetota > Actinomycetes > Streptomycetales > Streptomycetaceae > Streptacidiphilus. The sequence continues at coordinate 4,075,774 of NZ_CP048289.1, forward strand.
GCCTGCGCGAGCGGATCGCCGGCCGACCGGCCGCGGAGCAGGTCCAGCTGCTGCTGGAGCTGATCCAGGCGCACGCCGCCGCCGTCCTCGGCGAGCCCACGCCCGAGGCCGTGCAGCCGGGCCGCACCTTCAAGGAGACCGGCTTCGACTCGCTGGCCGGGGTGGAACTGCGCACCCGGCTGAACACCGCGACCGGGCTGCGGCTGCCGACCACACTGATCTTCGACTACCCGACTCCGGCCGCGCTCACCGGCTTCGTCCGGGCCGAACTGCTCGGCGCCGCCGACGCCCCGACCGCTCCGGCGGTCACCGCCGCGCCCGCCGACGAACCGATCGCGATCGTCGCCATGAGCTGCCGCCTCCCCGGCGGCGTGGACGACCCGGAGAGCCTGTGGGAGCTGCTGGCCGCCGGTGGGGACGCGATCGGGGACGTCCCGACCGACCGTGGCTGGGACCTCGGCGACGACGCCACCGCCGCACTGCGCGGCGGATACCTCTCCCACGCCGCCGACTTCGACCCGGCGTTCTTCGGGATCTCGCCGCGTGAGGCGCTGGCGATGGACCCGCAGCAGCGGCTGCTGCTGGAAACCTCGTGGGAGGTGCTGGAACGCGCCGGGATCGACGTCGAGCGGCTGCGCGGCTCGGCGACCGGCGTCTTCATCGGCGCCGCCGCCTCCGGCTACGGCGACGGCGGACCCCGGGAACTGGAGGGGCACCTGCAGACCGGGCGCGCCACCAGCGTGCTCTCCGGCCGGGTCGCCTACACCTTCGGCCTCGAAGGCCCGGCGGTCACCGTCGACACCGCCTGCTCCTCCTCCCTGGTGGCGCTGCACCTGGCCGCGCAGTCCCTGCGCGGCGGGGAGTGCACACTGGCGCTCGCCGGTGGCGTCACCGTGCACGCCACCACCTCCTGGCTGACCTGGTTCACCCGGCAGCAGGGGCTGGCCTCGGACGGCCGCTGCAAGGCCTTCTCCGCCGACGCCGACGGCATGGGCATGGCCGAGGGCGCGGGCGTGGTCCTGCTGGAGCGGCTCTCGGACGCCCGTCGCAACGGGCACCGGGTGCTTGCCGTGGTGGCCGGGACAGCGGTGAACCAGGACGGCGCGTCCAACGGCCTGACCGCCCCGAACGGCCCCTCCCAGCAGCGCGTCATCCGGGCCGCCCTGGCCAGCGCCCGGCTCGACGCCGCCGACGTGGACGCGGTCGAGGCCCACGGCACCGGAACCATGCTCGGTGACCCGATCGAGGCCCAGGCCCTGCTCGCCACCTACGGACAACAGCGCGACACCGAGCGGCCGTTGTGGCTCGGCACGGTGAAGTCCAACATCGGGCACACCCAGTGGGCGGCCGGAGCCGCCGGGATCATCAAGATGGTGCTGGCACTGCAACACGCCCAGCTCCCGCGCACCCTGCACGCCGACGCGCCCTCCCCGCACGTGGACTGGTCCTCCGGCGCGGTCCGTCTCCTGACCGAGTCGACGCCCTGGCCGGAGACCGGCCGTCCGCGCCGGGCCGGGGTCTCCGCGTTCGGGATCTCCGGTACCAATGCCCATGTGATTCTGGAGCAGGCGCCGGTGGAGGTTTCTGCGGTTGTGGGTGGGGGTGTGGAGTCGCCGGTGGTGCCGTGGTTGTTGTCGGCGCGGGATGGTTCGGGGTTGGTGGCGCAGGCGGGTCGGTTGCGTGAGTTCTTGTTGGCGCGGCCCGAGTTGGGTCCGGTGGATGTGGGTTGGTCGCTCGCCACGACCCGTACCGTCCTGCCCGAGCGGGCGGTGCTGGTGGGTGCCGGTCGGGATGAACTCCTTTCTCAGCTTGGGGAGTTGTCGGGGGCCTCGGTGGTTGGTTCGGTTGGTCGGGTTGGGTTTGTGTTTGCTGGTCAGGGTGCGCAGCGGGTGGGGATGGGGCGGGGGTTGTATGCGGCGTATCCGGTGTTCGCGGAGGCGTTTGATGCGGTGTGTGCGGGGTTGGAGGAGCATCTTGGTGGTTCGGTGAGTGCGGTGGTGGATGGTGGTGTTGGTTTGGATGACACGGTGTGGGCGCAGGCGGGGTTGTTTGCGGTGGAGGTGGCGTTGTTTCGGTTGTTGGAGTCGTGGGGTGTGGTTCCGGGGGTGGTGGCTGGTCATTCGATTGGTGAGTTGGCGGCTGCGTTTGTGGCGGGGGTGTGGTCGCTTTCGGATGCGTGTGCGGTGGTGGCGGCGCGTGGGCGGTTGATGCAGGGGTTGCCGTTGGGTGGGGCGATGTTGTCGGTGGGGGCGGGTGAGGGTGTGGTGCGTGAGGTGGTGGCGGGGTTTGAGGGTGTGGGTGTGGCGGCGGTGAATGGTGTGGATGCGGTGGTGGTGTCGGGGGTGGAGTTGGGGGTTGCGGGTGTGGAGGCGGTGTTTGTGGGGCGTGGGGTGCGGGTGCGGCGGTTGCGGGTGTCGCATGCGTTTCATTCGGTGTTGATGGAGCCGATGTTGGCGGAGTTTGCGGGGGTGTTGGGGTCGGTGTCGTTTGGTCGGCCGGTGATTCCGTTGGTGTCGACGTTGACGGGTGGGTTGGTGGTTGATGAGTTGTTGGATCCGGGGTATTGGGTGCGGCAGGTGCGTGAGGCGGTGCGGTTTGGTGATGCGGTGGGGGTGTTGCGTGGGGGTGGTGTGCGTACGTTTGTGGAGTTGGGTCCGGATGGGGTGTTGTCGGGGTTGGGTTCGGTGGGTGCTGGTGAGGGTGAGGTGTGGTTGCCGTTGTTGCGGCGGGGTCGTGATGAGGTGGGGTCGTTGGTTGCGGCGGTGGGTGAGTTGGGTGCGCGTGGTGGTGAGGTGGATTGGTCGCGGTTCTTCGCGGGGACCGGTGCGCGGCGGGTGGACCTGCCCACGTACGCCTTCACCCGCCAGCGCTACTGGCTGGACGCCGCCGTCGGCGGGCAGCCCCGGGACATCGGGCTGACCGCGTCCGGGCATCCGCTGCTCGGCACCGTGGTCGAACTGCCCGCGAGCGGCGGCCTGGTGCTCACCGGACGGCTGTCGCTGGCCGCCCAGCCGTGGCTCGCCGACCACGTCGTCGCCGGGCAGATCGTCGTCCCCGGGGCCGCCCTGGTCGAGATGGCTATCCGGGCCGGGGACGAGACCGGCTCCGCCCGCTTGGCCGAGCTGGTCATCCAGGTGCCGATGGTGCTTCCGGCACGCGGTGGGATCCAGGTCCGGTTCACGGTCGGCGAACCCGACCCGCAGGGGGACCGGGAGTTGGCCGTCCACTCCCGGCCCGAGGACGGCACAGGACCGTGGACCAGCCACGCCACCGGCGTACTGGCCCCGGCCGAGGCCCCCGCGCCGACCGAGGTCGACGCCGCCGCGGCGCTGCTGGCCTGGCCGCCTTCCGGGGCGGTCACCGAGGAACTGACCGACCTCTACCCGGCGTTGGCCCGGACCGGACTGCCGTACGGACCGGCGTTCCAGGGGGTGCGCCGGGCCTGGCGGCGCGGCGAGGAGATCCTGGTCGAGGTCGGGCTCGGCGAGGGCACCGAGGTCGCGGGCTTCGGCCTGCACCCGGCCCTGCTCGACGCCGCGTTGCAGCTGCTCGCCGCCCCCACCGGTGACGGCGCCCCCGGGCCGCTGCTGCCGTTCGCCTGGACCGACGTGGTGGTCCACGCCACCGGTGCCTCCACGGCCCGGGTCCGGATCGCCCCCGCCGCCAGCGGCGAGGGGATGTCGCTGCTGCTGGCCGACGAGAGCGGCGGCCTGATCGCGACCGCCGGATCGCTGGTACTGCGCCCGCTTCCGGCGGCGGTACCGGGCGCGTCCGTGGCCGCGGAGGCGCTGTTCGAGCTCGACTGGGTCCCGGCACCCGCCGCCACCACCGCCGCCACCGCGCCGGGCCGCTGGGCTGTGCTCGGCGGCGACCACCGGGCCGCCCCGACCGGGGCGACCGGCTACGCCGACGTGGCGGCCCTGGTCGCGGCCGTCGCCGCAGGGGCTCCGGTCCCCGACGCTGTCCTCTTCCGGCCCCGGTACGACGCCGACCCGTCCGACCTGGCCGCGGGCGTCCGGGGGACCACCCTGGACGCCCTGCCGGTGGTCCAGGAGTTCCTGCTGGCCGAGGAGTTGACCGGGTCCCGGCTGCTGGTGGCGACCGAGCGGGCGGTGGATGCCGGGGCCGTGGACGTCGACGTCACCGCCGCCGGGGTGTGGGGACTGGTCCGCGTGGCCCAGTCCGAGCAGCCGGACCGCCTCGTCCTGATCGACCTCGACGAGTCCGCCGACGCGGACACCCTGACCGGCGCCGTGGCCTGCGGCGAGCCGCAACTCGCGCTGCGAGCCGGGCAGTTGCTGGTACCGCGACTGACCCGGACCGGCTCCGGCCTGACCATCCCGGACGGCCTGACGCCGCAGGACAGCTGGCGGCTGGAGTGGACCGAGCGCGGCACCCTGGAGAACGTCGTGCTGGCGGCCACCGGATCCGGCCGCCGACCGCTGGCGGCCAACGAGGTCAGGGTCGGCCTGCGCGCGGCCGGAGTGAACTTCCGGGACGTGCTGAACGTCCTCGGCATGTACCCCGGTGACCCCGGCCTGCTCGGCCTGGAGGGCGCGGGCGTGGTGCTGGAGACCGGCCCGGAGGTCACCGGGCTGCGCCCCGGCGAGCTGGTGATGGGCCTGTTCTCCGGTGCCTTCGGCCCGGTCGCGGTCACTGACGCGCGGCTGCTGGCACCGGTACCGGCCGGATGGACGCCGGCCGAGGCCGCCGCCGCCCCGGTGGTCTACCTCACCGCGTGGCACGCCCTGGTGGGCCTGGCCGGGCTGCGGGCCGGTGAGTCGGTACTGATCCACGCCGCCGCCGGTGGAGTCGGCTCGGCCGCCGTACAACTGGCCCGGTACCTGGGCGCCGAGGTGTTCGGCACCGCCAGCCCGGCGAAGTGGCCGCTGCTGCGTGCGGCCGGACTGGACGACGCGCATCTGGCCTCCTCGCGCACGACCGAGTTCGAAGCGTCCTTCGCGTCCGGCATCGACGTGGTGCTGGACTCGCTGGCGGGCGAGTTCGTGGACGCGTCGCTGCGCCTGGCCGCCGGTGCCGGTGGCCGGTTCATCGAGATCGGCAAGACCGATATCCGGGACGCCGAGCAGGTCGCCCGCGACCACCAGGGGCTGGCCTACCAGGCGTTCGACCTGCTGGAACTCGACCCGGAGCAGATCGCGGAGATGTTCGCCGCGCTGTCCGGGCTGTTCGCCACCGGGGTACTGGCGCCGCTGCCGGTGTCCTGCTGGGACGTCCGCCGGGCCCCTGAGGCGTTCCGCTACCTGAGCCAGGCCCGCAACATCGGCAAGGTCGTGCTGACCATGCCCGCCCCGGCTCTCGCCGCCGCCGAATCCCGGGGGACCACGCTGGTGACCGGGGCCTCCGGAGCCCTGGGCGGACTGATTGCCCGTCATCTCGCAGCAGAAGAAGGCGAGTTGCTGCTGCTGTCCCGGCGTGGACCGGCGGCTCCGGGGATGGGCGCGCTCGCCGCCGTGCTGGCCGGTCTCGGCGCGGGGGTGCGCCTGGTCGCCGCCGACGCGGCCGACCACGACGGACTCGCCGCCGTGCTCGCGGCCGTGCCCGCCGAGGCGCCGCTGCGCGCGGTCGTGCACGCCGCCGGGGTCCTGGACGACGGCGTCATCCAGGCGCTGACCCCGGCCCGGATCGACGCGGTGATGCGGCCCAAGGTCGACGGTGCCTGGAACCTGCACCGGCTCACCCGCCACCTCGACCTGGACCGGTTCCTGCTCTTCTCCTCGGTGTCCGGGCTGTGGGGCAACCCCGGCCAGGCCGGGTACGCCGCCGCGAACACCTTCCTGGACGCCCTGGCGGGGTACCGGCGCCGGGCCGGTCTGCCCGGTACCTCACTGGCGTGGGGCCCGTGGCAGCTCGGCGAGGCCGCCACCGGCGGCATGGCGGCGACCATGGCCGAGGCCGACTGGCAGCGGATGGCCCGGCAGGGCCTGGCCCCGCACACCGGCGCCGACGGCCTGGCCCTGCTGGACGCCGTCGCCACCCTCGGCCAGGCGCTGCTCGTCCCGGCCCGGCTCGACCTGCGCTCCGGCGCCGGGCACCCCGCGCTGCTGTCCGGCCTGACCGCCCCGGCCGCCGCCGGACGCGCCCGCCGCGCCGTCGGCTCCGCTCGGGCGGAGGGCCGGGGCGGCTTCGCCGAACGGCTGGCCGCGCTGCCCGAGGCCGACCGCGACGAGGCCGTCCGCGACCTGGTCCGGGCCCAGACCGCGCTGGTCCTGGGCATGGCCGGGCCGGAAGCGGTGGTGGCCACCCGCACCTTCCGCGACCTCGGCATCGACTCGCTGACGGCGGTCGAACTGCGCAACCGGCTGCACACGGTCACCGCACTGCGGCTGCCGGCCGGCGTCGTCTTCGACTACCCGACCCCGACCCTGCTCGCCGCCTTCCTGGGCACGACCCTGCTGGGAACCGCCGCCGCTCCCGGCGCGGCGACGGTCCACCCCCGGGCCGGGCTGACCGACGACGACCAACTGGTGATCGTCGGCATCGGCTGCCGGTTCCCGGGCGGGATCAACTCCGCCGGGGAGTTCTGGGACCTGGTCGCCTCCGGCACCGACGCGGTCGGGCAGTTCCCGCAGGACCGAGGTCCGCTCTGGGAGGGCGTCTTCGACCAGGAGCCGCACGGCGACCAGCACGCGCAGATGGGCGCCTTCCTCTACGACGCCGGGGACTTCGACGCGCAGTTCTTCGGGATCTCGCCGCGTGAGGCACTGGCCATGGACCCGCAGCAGCGGCTGCTGCTGGAGGCGTCCTGGGAGGCACTGGAGGACGCCGGGATCGACCCCGGCACCCTGAACGGCAGCTCGACCGGCGTGTTCGCCGGGCTGATCTACCACGACTACGGCACCGGCGCGGCACTGCCGGACGAGGTCCAGGGGTACCTGAGCACCGGCGGCTCCGGCGGCGTCGCCTCCGGACGGGTGGCGTACGCGCTGGGCCTGGAAGGCCCCGCCGTGACCGTGGACACGGCCTGCTCCTCGTCGCTGGTGGCGCTGCACCTGGCCGCGCAGGCGCTGCGGTCGGGGGAGTGCAGCCTGGCCCTGGCCGGGGGCGTCACGGTGATGGCGACCCCCAGCACCTTCCAGGAGTTCGCCCGGCAGCGCGGTCTGTCCGCCGACGGCCGGTGCAAGGCGTACGCGCAGTCCGCCGACGGCACCGGCTGGGGCGAGGGCGTCGGCGTCCTGGTCGTCGAGCGGCTCTCGGACGCCCGTCGCAACGGGCACCGGGTGCTTGCCGTGGTGGCCGGGACAGCGGTGAACCAGGACGGCGCGTCCAACGGCCTGACCGCCCCGAACGGCCCCTCCCAGCAGCGGGTGATCCGCACCGCGCTGGCCGGTGCCGGACTGCGCCCGACCGACGTGGACGTGGTCGAGGGCCACGGCACCGGCACCCGACTGGGTGACCCGATCGAGGCCGAGGCGCTGATCGCGACCTACGGTCAGGGCCGGGAGACCGATCGCCCGGTGCTGCTGGGTTCGGTGAAGTCGAACATCGGCCACACCCAGGCGGCGGCCGGGGTGGCCGGGATCATCAAGATGGTGCAGGCGATGGCGCACGGCGTGGTCCCGGCCACGCTGCACGTGGACGCCCCGTCGTCCCAGGTGGACTGGGAGGCAGGCGCGGTCCGACTGGTGACCGAGTCGACGCCCTGGCCGGAGACCGGCCGTCCGCGCCGGGCCGGGGTCTCCTCCTTCGGTTTCTCCGGTACCAATGCCCATGTGATTTTGGAGCAGGCGCCGGTGGAGGTTTCTGCGGTTGTGGGTGTGGGTGGGGGTGTGGAGTCGCCGGTGGTGCCGTGGTTGTTGTCGGCGCGGGATGGTTCGGGGTTGGTGGCGCAGGCGGGTCGGTTGCGTGAGTTCTTGTTGGCGCGGCCCGAGTTGGGTCCGGTGGATGTGGGTTGGTCGCTGGTCACGGCGCGGTCGGCGCTGTCGGAGCGGGCGGTGTTGGTGGGTGCCGGTCGGGATGAACTGCTGTCCCAGCTTGGGGAGGTGGTGAGTGGTTCGGTGGTTGGTTCGGTTGGTCGGGTTGGGTTTGTGTTTGCTGGTCAGGGTGCGCAGCGGGTGGGGATGGGGCGGGGGTTGTATGCGGCGTATCCGGTGTTCGCGGAGGCGTTTGATGCGGTGTGTGCGGGGTTGGAGGAGCATCTTGGTGGTTCGGTGAGTGCGGTGGTGGATGGTGGTGTTGGTTTGGATGACACGGTGTGGGCGCAGGCGGGGTTGTTTGCGGTGGAGGTGGCGTTGTTTCGGTTGTTGGAGTCGTGGGGTGTGGTTCCGGGGGTGGTGGCTGGTCATTCGATTGGTGAGTTGGCGGCTGCGTTTGTGGCGGGGGTGTGGTCGCTTTCGGATGCGTGTGCGGTGGTGGCGGCGCGTGGGCGGTTGATGCAGGGGTTGCCGTTGGGTGGGGCGATGTTGTCGGTGGGGGCGGGTGAGGGTGTGGTGCGTGAGGTGGTGGCGGGGTTTGAGGGTGTGGGTGTGGCGGCGGTGAATGGTGTGGATGCGGTGGTGGTGTCGGGGGTGGAGTTGGGGGTTGCGGGTGTGGAGGCGGTGTTTGTGGGGCGTGGGGTGCGGGTGCGGCGGTTGCGGGTGTCGCATGCGTTTCATTCGGTGTTGATGGAGCCGATGTTGGCGGAGTTTGCGGGGGTGTTGGGGTCGGTGTCGTTTGGTCGGCCGGTGATTCCGTTGGTGTCGACGTTGACGGGTGGGTTGGTGGTTGATGAGTTGTTGGATCCGGGGTATTGGGTGCGGCAGGTGCGTGAGGCGGTGCGGTTTGGTGATGCGGTGGGGGTGTTGCGTGGGGGTGGTGTGCGTACGTTTGTGGAGTTGGGTCCGGATGGGGTGTTGTCGGGGTTGGGTTCGGTGGGTGCTGGTGAGGGTGAGGTGTGGTTGCCGTTGTTGCGGCGGGGTCGTGATGAGGTGGGGTCGTTGGTTGCGGCGGTGGGTGAGTTGGGTGCGCGTGGTGGTGAGGTGGATTGGTCGCGGTTCTTCGCGGGGACGGGTGCGCGGCGGGTGGAGCTGCCCACGTACGCCTTCACCCGCCAGCGCTACTGGCTGGACGCCGCCGTCGGCGGGCTCGACCCGGCTGGTCTCGGCCAGTCCAGGGCCGCGCACCCGCTGCTCGGAGCGAGTACGACCATGGCTGCCGGTGGCCTGATGCTCACCGGTCGGCTGTCACTGCGGTCCACGCCGTGGCTGGGCGAGCACGTGGTGGCCGGACGGGTCGTCGTCCCCGGCACCGCCCTGGTCGAGATGGCGATCCGGGCCGGGGACGAGACCGGGCAGACCCGGCTCGCCGAGCTGGTGATCGAGGCGCCGCTGCTGCTGCCCGCCGACGGCGGGACCAGGATCCAGGTCACCGTCGAGGCGGCCGACGAGGCCGGGCGCAGCGCCGTCAGCATCTACTCCCAGCCGGAGGCTTCGACCACGCTCAACGGTCCGGTCCGGTGGACCCGGCACGCCACCGGCGTCCTGGCCGCTGCCGCTGGCGCCGCCGTAGCCGGGGAGCGGACGGCGGACAACGCCGTGCCGAGCGAGTGGCCCCCGGCCGGGGCGGTCGAGCAGCAACTCGACGGATTTTACCCGGCGCTGGCCGAGGCCGGTCTCGGCTACGGTCCGACGTTCCGCGCGGTACGCCGGGGCTGGAGGCGCGGCGACGAGGTCTTCGCCGAGGTGGCGCTCGGCGAGGGCACGGCCGTCGCCGGGTTCGGCATCCACCCGGCGCTGCTGGACGCCTGCCTGCACCTGGTCGGCCTGCCGTCGGACGCGGCGGCGACCGGCAGCGGTCCGCTGGTCCCGTTCGCCTGGACCGACGTCGTCGTCCACGCCACCCACGCCGACACCGTCCGGGTCCGGCTGGCCCCCGCCGAGGCGGGTGACGGACTGTCGGTCACCCTGGCCGATGCGTCCGGCGCGCCGGTGGCGTCCGTGGGCTCGCTGGTGCTGCGGGCGCTTCCGGCCGCCGGGTTCGACGGTGATCCGGCGTTCGACACGGAGGCGCTGTTCGAGGTCGGCTGGCTCCCGGTCCGCCTCGACGACGTCAACGAGCCCGAAACGCCGGCCCGTTGGGCGGTGCTGGGTACCGCGCCGAAGCTGGACCTGGACCTGCCCGGTGCGGCCCGCTACGCCGACCTGGCCGGGCTGCGGGCGGCGGTCGCGGCCGGGGCGGCGGCGCCCGAGGTGGTGCTGCTGCCGGTGGCGTCCGGGGCGGAGCAGGACCCGGCCGACGCGGCCCGCGCGCTGGCCACGGCCGTGCTCGGCTCGGTGCAGGACTGGCTGGCCGCCGACGACCTGGCCGAGGCCCGGCTGCTGGTGGTCACCCGGCGGGCGGTGGACGCCGGTCCCGGCGCGGTGCCGGACCCGGCCTCGGCGACGGTGCAGGGGCTGCTGCGGGTGGCCACGGCGGAGAACCCTGGCCGTTTCGTGCTGGCCGACATCGACGAGCCGATCGGCGCCCCCGCCCTGCTGGCCGCCGGAATGGGCCTGGGCGAGCCGGAGTTCGCCGTCCGGCAGGGCGAGCTGCGGCTGCCCAGGCTGGGCCGCCCGGCCGCCGCGCTGCCGGTGCCCGCGCGGACCGGGGACTGGCGGCTCGACTTCACCGAGCGCGGCACCCTGGAGAACCTGGTGCTCACCCCGGCCGGGGACCGCCGGGCGCCGCTCGCACCCGGCGAGGTACGGGTGGGGCTGCGGGCGGCCGGGGTGAACTTCCGGGACGTGCTGAACGTCCTCGGCATGTACCCGGGCGACGCCGGGCAGCTGGGCCTGGAGGGCGCCGGTACCGTGCTGGAGACCGGCCCCGGGGTGACCGGGCTGAAGCCGGGCGACCGGGTGATGGGCCTGTTCACCGCCGCCTTCGGGCCGACGGCGGTCACTGACGCGCGGCTGCTGGCCCCGGTCCCGTCAGGCTGGACGCTGACCGAGGCGGCAGCGTCCCCGGTGGTCTTCCTGACCGCCTACTACGCCCTGGTGGACCTGGCCGGGCTGGCCGGGGGCGAGAGCATCCTGGTCCACGCCGCCGCCGGTGGTGTCGGCATGGCCGCCGTGCAACTGGCCCGGCACCTGGGCGCCGAGGTGTTCGGCACCGCCAGCCCGTCCAAGTGGCGGGTGCTGCGGGAGCTCGGCCTGCCGGACACGCACCTGGCCTCGTCCCGGACGCTGGACTTCGAGCAGGGTTTCCGGGCCGCGACCGGCGGCGCCGGAGTGGACGTGGTGCTCGACTCGCTGGCCGGGGAGTTCGTGGACGCCTCGCTGCGGCTGGCGGCCGGTCCCGGCGGCCGGTTCGTGGAAATGGGCAAGACCGACATCCGCGAGCCGCGGCAGGTCGCCGCCGACCACGACGGCCTCGGCTACCAGGCCTTCGACCTGTTCGACACCAGCGCGGACCGGATCGCGGAGATGTTCGCGGTCCTCTCCGAGCTGTTCGCCGCCGAGGCGCTGCGTCCGCTGCCGGTGGCGGCCTGGGACGTCCGCCGGGCGCCTGAGGCGTTCCGCTACCTGAGCCAGGCCCGCCACATCGGCAAGGTGGTGCTGACCATCCCCGCGCCCGCCGAACCGGCCGGCACGGTGCTGGTCACCGGCGCGTCCGGGGCGCTGGGCGCGCTGGTCGCCCGGCACCTGGCCGACCGGCACGGCGTACGCTCGCTGGCGCTGCTCTCCCGGCGCGGACCGCAGGCCCCCGGCGCGGCCGCGCTGGCCGCCGACTTGGCCGGGCGCGGCGTCGCCGTCCGGGTCAGCGCCGCCGACGTGGCCGACCGGGAGCAGCTGGCCGGGATACTGGCCGGGCTGCCGGTCACGGCCCCGCTGCGCGGGGTGGTGCACGCGGCCGGGCTGCTGGACGACGGCGTGGTCGGCTCGCTGACCCCGGAGCGGGTCGGCGCGGTGCTGCGGCCCAAGGTCGACGGCGCCTGGCAGCTGCACCAGCTGACCCGGGACCTGGACCTGGACCTGTTCGTGCTGTTCTCCTCGATCGCCGGGATCTGGGGCAACCCGGGGCAGGCCAACTACGCGGCGGCGAACACCTTCCTGGACGCGCTGGCCGCCCACCGCCGGGCCCAGGGGCTGCCCGCGGTCGCGCTGGCCTGGGGCCCCTGGCAGCAGCGCGCGGGGATGACGGCGGCGCTGAACCAGGCCGACTGGGAACGGCTCAGCCGCTCCGGGACGCTGCCGCTGACCGAGAGCGAGGGACTGGCGCTGCTGGACGCCGCCGCCGCGACCGGCAAGGCGACACTGGTCCCGGTCCGGCTCGACCCGACGGCCCTGGCGGCGAGCGGTGAGACCGCTCCGCTGCTGTCGGCGCTGGTGCGCCGCGGCACCCGGCGCAAGGCCGGTGCGGTCGGCACCGCGAGCACCGCGAGCAGCGGGAGCAGCGGCAACGCGCTCGCCGGTCAGCTGTCGGCGCTGTCGGCGGCCGAGCAGGAGGCGGCGCTGCTGGACCTGGTGCACGCGCAGGCGGTACTGGTGCTGGGACTGCCCGGAACCGAGGCGATCAACACCAGGGACACCTTCAAGGACCTGGGCGTGGACTCGCTGACCGCGCTGGAGCTGCGCAACCGCCTCAACAGCGTCACCGGCCTGCGGCTGCCCGCCACGCTGGTCTTCGACTACCCGACGCCGACCGACCTGGCCGGGCAGCTGCGGACCGAACTGGTCGGCGCGCCGCAGGCCGACCCCTCGGCCGTGGTCGGGGCGCCGCCCGCCGCCGCCTCCGCTTCCGTTTCCGGCGAGGACGAGTTGGTGATCGTGGGCATGGGCTGCCGGTTCCCCGGCGGTGTCGGCTCCGCCGCCGAGTTCTGGCAGCTGCTGGTCGACGGCACCGACACGGTGTCCGGCTTCCCGCAGGACCGGGGCCCGCAGTGGAGCAGCGTGGTCGACCGGGACCCGGCCGCCACCGGCAAGAGCTACGCCTCCGAGGGCGCCTTCCTGTACGGCGCGGGCGAGTTCGACGCGCAGTTCTTCGGGATCTCGCCGCGTGAGGCGCTGGCGATGGACCCGCAGCAGCGGCTGCTGCTGGAGACCTCCTGGGAGGCACTGGAGGACGCCGGGATCGACCCGGCCTCGCTGCACGGCAGCGACACCGGCGTGTTCGCCGGGCTGATCTACCACGACTACGGGATCGGCGGCGGGACGCCGGGCGAGGTCGAGGGGTACGTCAGCACCGGTACCTCCGGTGGCGTGGCCTCCGGCCGGGTGGCCTACGCACTGGGCCTGGAGGGCCCGGCGGTCACCGTCGACACCGCCTGCTCCTCCTCACTGGTGGCGGTGCACCTGGCGGCGCAGGCGCTGCGCTCCGGCGAGTGCACGCTGGCGCTGGCCAGCGGTGTGACGGTGATGGCGACCCCGGGCACCTTCGTGGAGTTCTCCCGGCAGCGCGGCCTGGCCGCCGACGGCCGCTGCAAGGCGTACGCGGAGGCGGCGGACGGTACCGGCTGGGGCGAGGGCGTCGGCGTCCTGGTGCTGGAGAAGCTGTCCGACGCGCGCCGCAACGGGCACCGGGTACTGGCGGTGCTGCGCGGCAGCGCGATGAACCAGGACGGCGCGTCCAACGGCCTGACCGCCCCGAACGGTCCCGCGCAGCAGCGGGTGATCCGGTCGGCGCTGGCCGGCGCCGGACTGCGGCCGGGCGACGTGGACGTGGTCGAGGGCCACGGCACCGGCACCCGGCTCGGCGACCCGATCGAGGCGCAGGCGCTGCTCGCCACCTACGGCCAGGACCGCGAGGCCGGGCGTCCGGTGCTGCTGGGTTCGGTGAAGTCGAACATCGGTCACACCCAGGCGGCGGCCGGGGTGGCCGGGATCATCAAGATGGTGCAGGCGATGGCGCACGGTGTGGTCCCGGCCACGCTGCACGTGGACGCGCCCTCCTCGCACGTGGACTGGTCGACCGGCGCGGTGCGACTGGTCACCGAGCCGACGGCCTGGCCGGAGACCGGCCGCCCGCGCCGGGCCGGGGTGTCCTCCTTCGGCTTCTCCGGGACCAACGCCCACGTGATCCTGGAGCAGGCGCCGGAGCAGCCGGTCCCCGAGCGGGCGGCGACTCGGCCGCTGCCGGTGGTGCCCTGGCTGGTCTCCGCGCGCAGCCGGGCCGGACTGGCCGCCCAGGCCGCCCGGCTGGCCGCGTTCGTCTCGCACCCGGACACCGCAGGCCCGGACACCGCAGGCCCGGACACCGCCGACGCGCTCGATCCGGCCGACGTCGGGTGGTCGCTGGCGACCACCCGGTCCGGACTGTCGCACCGGGCCGTCGTCGTCGGCGGCAGCACGGACGAGCTCCGAACCGCACTCACCGGCCTGGCCGAGTCGCTCGCGGACGAGACGACGACACCGCTGCCACTGCCGCCGGGCGCGGTCACCGGGACCAGCGGTGCGCTCGGCAAGCTCGGCTTCGTGTTCACCGGCCAGGGCGCGCAGCGAGTGGGCATGGGGCGGGAGTTGTACGCCGCCTATCCGCTGTTCGCGGAGGTGTTCGATGCGGTCTGTGCCGGGTTGGAGGAGCACCTGGACGGGTCGGTGAGTGCCGTGGTCCAGGGCACCGCCGGGTCCGTGGATGACACGGTGTGGGCGCAGGCGGGGTTGTTCGCGGTCGAGGTGGCGCTGTTCCGGCTGCTGGAGTCGTGGGGGGTTGCTCCGGCGGTGTTGGCCGGGCACTCCATCGGCGAGTTGGCCGCCGCGCACGTGGCCGGGGTCTGGTCGCTGGCCGACGCCTGCGCGGTGGTCGCGGCTCGGGGCCGGTTGATGCAGGCGCTGCCGACCGGCGGCGCGATGCTCGCGGTCTCCGCCGCCGAGGACGAGGTGCTGACCGCCCTCGCCCAGTACCCGGGGGTCGGGATCGCCGCCGTCAACGGCCCGGAGGCGGTCGTCGTGTCCGGCCCGGAGGCCGCCGTCGACGCGCTCGCCGAGCAACTGTCGGCCGAGGGCCTGCGGGTACGGCGGCTGCGGGTGTCGCACGCCTTCCACTCGGCGCTGATGGAACCGATGCTGGCCGACTTCGCGGCGGTGGCCCGGTCCGTCTCGTACGCCGCGCCGCGGATCCCCCTGGTGTCCACCCTCACCGGCGCGCCGGTCAGCGGTGAGCTGCGGGATCCGGAGTACTGGGTGCGGCAGGTGCGCGAGCCGGTCCGGTTCGCCGACGCCGCCGCCGCGATGCGGCAGGCAGGGGTGAGGACCTTCGTCGAGATCGGCCCGGACGGCGTCCTGTCCGCGCTCGGCCCGCAGTCCGCGCCGGACGCCGTGGACGCGGAACCCGCCTCGGCCGACGCCGAGTTGTGGGTCCCGGTGCTGCGCCGCAACCGGGGCGAGGCAGCCGCTCTGGTCACCGCCGTCGGCCAGCTGCACGCCCGCGGCGGGGCCGTCGCCTGGGCCGCGGTCTTCGCCGACAGCGGGGCCGACCGGGTGCCGCTGCCGAGCTACGCGTTCACCCGGCAGAGCTACTGGCTCAACCCCGGCAGCACCCTGGTCGACGCCGCCGGTCGGGGCTTCGAGTCCTCGGACCACCCGCTGCTGGGCGCCGCGCTGGACCTCTCCACCGGCGGCGGCCTGGTGCTCACCGGACGGCTGTCGCTGGCCGCCCAGCCGTGGCTCGCCGACCACGTGGTGGCCGGACAGGTGGTGGTGCCCGGCGCGGCCCTGGTCGAGATGGCGATCCGAGCCGGTGACCAGGCCGGATGCGCCCGGGTCAGCGAACTGGTGATCCAGACCCCGCTGCTGCTCTCCGGTCAGGACGCGGTCCGGATCCAGGTCGCGGTGGCCGCGCCCGGACCCGAAGGCGACCGGGACGTCACCATCCACTCCCGCCGCGAGGACGACCCCGGGGCCTGGACCCCGCACGCTGCGGGCGTCCTCAGCGCCGGTCCGGAGCAGCCCCTGGCAGAGACCGCCGACCTGGCCGCCTGGCCGCCGCCGGACGCGGTCGCCGAGGAACTGGACGGCTTCTACCCGGCGCTGGCCGACACCGGGCTGGCCTACGGGCCGGTCTTCCGGGGCGTCCGCGCGGCCTGGCGCCGTGGCGACGAGGTCTTCGCCGAGGTCGCCCTCGGCGACGGCCTGCCGGTGGACGGCTTCGGCCTGCACCCGGCCCTGCTCGACGCCGCGCTGCACCTGATGGGGACGGCCTACCCGGCCGAGGACCGGCGCGGCCCGCTGCTCCCGTTCGCCTGGAGCGACGTCGACCTGTACTCCACCGGCGCGGTCGCGGCCCGGGTGCGGCTGGCCCCGGCCGCCACCGGCGAGGGCATGTCGGTGACCCTGGCCGACGGCGGCGGCGCGCTGGTCGCCTCGATCGGATCGCTGGTGCTGCGCGCGCTCCCGACCGGATCCGCCGACGGCGGCGCCCAGTTGGCGCAGGAGGCGCTGTTCGAGCTGGACTGGATCCCGGCCCCGGCCGGGCAGCTCGCGCCGGAGGCCGCCACCGAGGGCTGGGCGGTCCTCGGCAGCGCCCTGGACCTGCCCGGAGTGCCTTGCTACCGGGATGTCGAGGCCCTGGTGGCGGAGCTCGGCGAGGCCGCGCGAACGGTGATCCTGCCCTGCGGCCTCCGCACGGGCGAAGCCGAGAGCGACCACACGCTCGCCCCGGCCGAGACGGTCCGGGCGACCACGGTGGACGTGCTCGCCGTGGTCCGGGCCTGGCTGGCCGCGCCGGAACTCGCGGGCTCACGGCTGGTACTGGTCACCCGGCAGGCGGTCGACGCCGGGGCCACGGCCGTCGATCTCGCCGGGTCGGGCGTCTGGGGCCTGGGCCGGGTCGCCGCCGCCGAGAACCCCGACCGGATCGTGCTGGTGGACGTGGACCCGCAGACCGACGTCCGGGCGGCCCTGATGACGGCGCTCGCCGCCGGTGAGGGACAGGTCGCGGTCCGGGCCGGTCAGCCGCTGGTACCCCGGCTGACCCGGGCGACCACCGGCCTGGCACTGCCGGACGACCCCCAGCCGCAGGACAGTTGGCGGCTGGAGTGCACCGGCCGGGGCACCCTGGAGAACCTGGCGCTGGTCCCGGTCGACGCCGGTACCCGCCCGCTGGGCGCGGGTGAGGTGCGGGTGGGGTTGCGTGCGGGTGGGGTGAACTTCCGTGATGTGTTGAATGTGTTGGGGATGTATCCGGGGGATGCGGGTTTGTTGGGTCTTGAAGGTGCCGGGGTGGTGTTGGAGGTCGGTGCCGAGGTTTGCGGGTTGCGGCCCGGGGACCGGGTGATGGGTCTGTTCTCCGGTGCCTTCGGCCCGGTCGCGGTTACTGACGCGCGGTTGTTGGCGCTGGTTCCGGCGGGATGGACGTTGGCCGAGGCTGCGGCTGCGCCGGTGGTCTACCTCACTGCCTGGTATGCGTTGGTGGTGCTGGCGGAGCTGCGGCGGGGTGAGTCGGTGCTGATCCATGCTGCTGCCGGTGGTGTGGGTATCGCCGCTGTGCAACTGGCCCGGTACCTGGGCGCGGACGTGTTCGGCACGGCCAGCCCGGCGAAGTGGCCGGTGCTGCACCGGCTCGGGTTGTCCGGCGCGCGTGTGGCCTCCTCGCGGACGGTGGAGTTCGAGGAGGCGTTCCGGGCCGCGACCGGTGGTGCTGGGGTGGACGTGGTGCTCGACTCGTTGGCCGGGGAGTTCGTGGACGCTTCGCTGCGGCTCGCCGCTGGGGTGGGTGGCCGGTTCGTGGAGATGGGCAAGACCGACATCCGTGAGTCGCGGCAGGTGGCTGCTGATCATGACGGGCTGTCCTACCAGGCTTTCGATCTGCTCGACTGTCATCCGGACCTGATCGCCGGCATGTTCGCGGAGCTGACCGACCTGTTCGCGAAGGGCGTGCTGCGGCCGCTGCCGGTGGCGGCGTGGGATGTGCGCCGGGCGCCGGAGGCCTTCCGGTACCTGAGCCAGGCCCGCAACATCGGCAAGGTCGTACTCACCGTGCCGACCGCGCCCCGGGGCGGCACGGTGCTGGTGACCGGCGCGTCCGGGGCCCTCGGCGGGCTGCTGGCCAGGCGGTTGGCCGCCACCGGCAGCGCCGAATCGCTGCTGCTGCTCTCCCGCCGGGGACCGGACGCCCCCGGCGCGGCCCGGCTCGCGGCCGAGCTCGCCGAGTCCGGCGTCCAGGTCCGGGCCGTGGCCGCCGACGCCGCCGACCGGGCCGGACTGGCCGCGGTGATCGCCGCCGTCGGCGAGGAGGCACCGCTGCGCGGCGTGGTCCACGCGGCCGGGGTACTGGACGACGCGGTCATCGGCTCGCTCACCCCGGCGGCGGTCGAGCGGGTGCTGCGGCCGAAGGTGGACGGCGCCTGGAACCTGCACCAGCTCACCGCCGAAATGGAGCTGGACCTGTTCGCGCTCTTCTCCTCGATCGCCGGGATCTGGGGCAACCCGGGCCAGGGCAACTACGCGGCGGCCAACGCCGCGCTGGACGCCCTCGCCGCCACCCGCCGCCGCGCCGGGCTGGCCGCCACCTCACTGGCCTGGGGGCCGTGGGAGCTCGACCCGGCGGTCACCGGCACCACCGGCGGCATGGCCGGAACCCTGTCCGACGCCGACCGGCAGCGGCTGCGCCGCCAGGGCTTCGCGCCGCTGACCGCCGCCGACGGCCTGGCCCTGCTGGACCTGGTGACCGGCACGGCCACCACCGGCGGTCACACCCCGGGAGCCGGCCGGGCGCTGCTGGTCCCGGCCCGGATCGACCGCGCCGCGCTGCGCGACCACGGCGGCGTGGGACTGCCGCCGGTGGCCGCCGGACTGGTCACCAAGGCCGCGTCCGGACCGGCGCGGCGGACCGCCGGTACCGGCGTCGGCGGTGCGGACGACAGCGTCGCGCGGCTCACCGCGCTGGCACCGGACGAACGGGAGAAGGCGGTTCGGGAGCTGGTGGTCGCCCAGGCGGCGCTGGTGCTCGGGCTGCCCGGAACCGACGCCGTCCAGATCGGCCGCTCCTTCCGGGAACTCGGCTTCGACTCGCTGACCGCGGTCGAACTGCGCAACCGGCTCGGATCGGCGACCGGGCTGCGGCTCGGCGCGGCCGTGGTCTTCGACCACCCCACCCCGGACGCGCTGACCACCCACATCACCCGGCAGCTGGGCGGATCCGCCGCCGATGAGAACAGCGTGCTCCAGGCGTTCTCCGGCCTGGAGAAGATCGAATCCGCCCTGGCCCGGATCCTCCAGGACGACGCCGCGAGGAGCCGGGTGACGGCGCGGGTGCAGGACCTGCTCTCCGCGCTGCGCGTGGCCGACACCGTCGACACCGCCGAGGAGGTCTCGGTCGCCGACCGGCTGGAGACGGCCGGTGACGACGACATCTTCGCCTTCATCGACCAAGAGCTTGGGCTTTAAAGAACTTAAGGGCTTGAGAGCCTAGGGAAAGGTGCGTCGCATGACGAACGAAGAGAAGCTTCGTGACTACCTCAAGCGGGTCACCGCCGACCTGCACCAGACTCGCGAGCGGCTGCGCAAGCTGGAGGACGAGCGGCTGGAGCCGATGGCCGTCGTCGGCATGGCCTGCCGGTTCCCGGGCGGGGTGGCGTCACCGGACGACTTCTGGACCCTGCTGACCAAGGGCACGGACACGGTCGCGGAATTCCCGCAGGACCGCGGCCCGGAATGGGGCAGCGTCTTCGACCGCGACCCGGCGGCCGTCGGCAAGAGCTACGCCCGTGAGGGCGCCTTCCTCTACGAGGCCGGGGAGTTCGACGCGCAGTTCTTCGGGATCTCGCCGCGTGAGGCGTTGGCGATGGACCCGCAGCAGCGGTTGCTGCTGGAGTCCTCCTGGGAGGCGCTGGAGCACGCCGGGATCGACCCGACGTCCCTGCACGGCACGGCCACCGGCGTGTTCGCCGGGCTGATCTACCACGACTACGCGGCCGACGGCGTGGGCGACGTCGAGGGCTACGTCAGCACCGGGATCTCCGGCGGCGTCGCCTCCGGCCGGGTGGCCTACACCCTCGGCCTGGAGGGCCCGGCGGTCACCGTGGACACCGCCTGCTCCTCCTCGCTGGTGGCGATGCACCTGGCCGCCGCCGCGCTGCGCTCGGGGGAGTGCACGCTGGCACTGGCGGGCGGCGTCACCGTGATGGCCCGGCCGGGCACCTTCGTGGAGTTCTCCCGGCAGCGCGGTCTGGCCGCCGACGGCCGGTGCAAGGCGTACGCGGAGGCGGCGGACGGTACCGGCTGGGGCGAGGGCGTCGGCGTCCTGGTGCTGGAGAAGCTGTCCGACGCGCAGCGCAACGGGCACCGGGTGCTGGCGGTGCTGCGCGGCAGCGCGGTGAACCAGGACGGCGCCTCGAACGGCCTGACCGCGCCGAACGGCCCCGCGCAGCAGCGGGTGATCCAGACCGCGCTGGCCGGCGCCGGCCTGTCGGCCGGTGAGGTGGACGTGGTCGAGGGCCACGGCACCGGCACCCGGCTCGGCGACCCGATCGAGGCCGAGGCGCTGCTCGCCACCTACGGCCAGCAGCGGGACGCCGAACGTCCGTTGCTGCTGGGCTCGGTGAAGTCGAACATCGGCCACACCCAGGCCGCCGCCGGGGTGGCCGGGGTGATCAAGATGATCCAGGCGATGGCATACGGCCTGGTCCCGGCCACGCTGCACGTGGACGCGCCGTCCTCGCACGTGGACTGGGCCGCGGGCGCGGTCGCGCTGGTGACCGAGCCGACGGCCTGGCCGGAGACCGGCCGTCCGCGTCGGGCCGGGATCTCGTCCTTCGGGTTCTCCGGGACCAACGCCCACGTCATCATCGAGCAGGCTCCGGAACAGCCGGTCCCCGAGCCTACCGAGGCCCGGCGGCTGCCGGTGGTGCCGTGGCTGCTCTCGGCCCGCAGCGGGACCGGGCTGGCCGCGCAGGCCGAGCGGCTGGCGTCGTTCGTCGGCCCGCGCCCGGAGCTGGACCCGGCCGACATCGGCCGGTCGCTCGCGGAGTCCCGGGCGAACCTGCCGCAGCGGGCGGTCGTCGTCGGCGCCGACCGGGACGAACTCCTCGCCGGGCTGGCCGGGTTGGCGGCCACGGCGGGCGAACCACCGGCCGCCGCGGCCGGGAGCCTCGGCAAGCTCGGCTTCGTGTTCACCGGCCAGGGCGCGCAACGGCTGGGCATGGGGCGTGAGTTGTACGCTGCCTACCCGGTCTTCGCGACCGCGTTCGACACCGCCTGCGCGGGCCTGGAGCAGCACCTCGGCCAACCCGGCCGCTCGCTGTCCGCCGTCCTGTGGGGGGACGCCGAGCTGCTGGACCAGACGATGTGGGCGCAGGCCGGACTGTTCGCGGTCGAGGTGGCGCTGTTCCGGCTGCTGGAGTCGTGGGGGGTGACCCCGGACGCGGTGGCCGGGCACTCCATCGGCGAGCTGGCCGCCGCGCACGTGGCCGGGGTCTGGTCGCTGGCCGACGCCTGCGCGGTGGTCGCGGCGCGGGGCCGGTTGATGCAGGCGCTGCCGACCGGCGGCGCGATGCTCGCCGTCCAGGCGTCGGAGGAGGAGGTCCGCCCGCTGCTCGACGCATCCGAAGGGGTCGGCCTGGCGGCGGTCAACGGCCCGGCCGCGGTGGTGCTCTCCGGCCCGGCCGGGGCGGTGGCCGCGCTGCGCGAGCAGTTCGAGGCCCAGCAGCTGCGGGTGCGGAACCTGCGGGTGTCGCACGCCTTCCACTCGTCCCTGATGGAGCCGATGCTGGCCGAGTTCGCGCAGGTCACCGCCTCGGTGACGTACCAGCGGCCGAATATCGTACTGGTGTCCACGGTGACCGGGCAGCCGGTCACCGACGAGGTCACCGACCCCGGGTACTGGGTCCGCCAGGTGCGCGAACCGGTCCGCTTCGCCGACGCGGTCACCGCCCTGCGCGCACGCGAGGTGCGCACCTTCGTGGAACTCGGACCGGACGGTGTGCTGTCCGGGCTCGGCGCGCAGAGCGCGACCGCCGACGAGGCGTCGGCTGAGGCCTGGCTGCCGACCCAACGCCGGGACCGGGCCGAGGCGTTGACCCTGGTGTCGGCGCTGGGGCAACTGCACGCCCGAGGCGGCGCGGTGGACTGGACCCGGTTCTACGAGGGCAGCGGCGCCCGCCGGGTGGATCTACCGACGTACGCCTTCGACCGCCAGCGGTTCTGGCTCAACCCCGGCGCCGGGAGCACCGACGTGATCGGCCTCGGCCAGTCGGTGGCCGGTCACCCGCTGCTGGGCGCCACCGTCAGCCTCGCGGCCAGCGGCGGCCTGATCCTCACCGGCCGCCTCGGCCTGAGCTCGCAGCCCTGGCTGGCGGACCACACGGTGGCCGGCCGGGTGATCGTCCCCGGCACGGCACTCGTCGAGATGGCGATCCGGGCCGGGGACGAGATCGGCGCGGCCCGCCTCGCCGAACTGGTCATCGAAGCACCGCTGGTGCTGCCCCCGGCGGCCTCCGGCGTCCGGGTGCAGGTGGTCCTCGACGCGCTGGACGGGGGACGCAGCGAGGTCGCGATCCACTCCCAGGCCGAGGACGACGAGGTCACCGGCGGCTGGACCAGGCACGCCGTGGGCATCCTGGAACCCGCCGCGCGCCCGACGGCCGACCGCGCCGACGAGCCCACGGCCTGGCCGCCCGCCGGGGCCGTGGAGACCCCGCTGGACGGCTTCTACCCGGCGCTGGCCGAGGCCGGGCTGGCCTACGGCCGGGTGTTCCAGGGCGTGCGTTCGCTGTGGCGGCGCGGCGACGAGACCTTCGCCGAGGTCGCCCTGGCCGACGGCGTGGACGTCGCCGGATTCGGGCTGCACCCGGCGCTGCTGGACGCCGCGCTGCACGGCATCGCGGCCGGGCGCGCCGAGTCCGCGCCGCTGCTGCCGTTCGCCTGGACCGACGTCGTCATCCACGCCACCGGCGCTGCCACCGCACGCGTCCGGATCGCCCCGGCCGCGAAGGGCGACGGCGTCACGGTGACCCTGACCGACGAGGCCGGGGAACTGATCGCCACGGTGGGCTCACTGGCGCTCCAGGCACTCCCGGCGGCGGACCTGGCCCAGGACGCGACGCTGCTGCGCGAGGCCCTGTTCGGCCTGGACTGGATCCAGGCCGAACCCGCTCCGGCCGGTACGCCGCTGCCGCAGACACCGTGGGCCGTGATCGGCCGCGACCACCTGCCGGGCCTGCCCGACGCCGTCCACCACGCCGACCTGGCCGAACTCCTGGCCGCCGTCGACGGCGGCGCCCCGATCCCGGACACCGCCGTCCTCTGCTGCCGACCCGCCCCGACCGACCAGGCGCTGCCGCTGGCCGCCCGGACGCTCGCGGTCGAGGTGCTGGGCGCGATCCAGGACTGGCTGGCCGCCGGCCCGCTCGCCGAGGCACGGCTGCTGGTGGTCACCGAACGCGCCGTCGACGCCGGTCCGGGGCTGGACCCGGGCGCCTCGACGGTGACCGGCCTGGTGCGCTCCGCCGCCGCCGAGAACCCCGGCCGGCTGGCCCTGGCCGACGTGGACGACCTGACCGCCGACCCGAGCGGCCTCGGCACGCTGCTGCGGGCCGGGGTCGCGCTGGGCGAACCCGAGTTCGCGGTACGCCAGGGACAGCTGCTGCTGCCCCGACTGGCCCGGCCCAGCGGCGCGTTGGCCGTACCGCAGGACACGGCCGGCTGGCGGCTTGACTTCACCGAGCGCGGCACGCTGGAGAACCTGCTGCTGGCGCCGCTGGATGCTGGTGTTGCTCTGGGCGCGGGTGAGGTGCGGGTGGGGTTGCGTGCGGGTGGGGTGAACTTCCGTGATGTGTTGAATGTGTTGGGGATGTATCCGGGGGATGCGGGTTTGTTGGGTCTTGAAGGTGCCGGGGTGGTGTTGGAGGTCGGTGCCGAGGTTTGCGGGTTGCGGCCCGGGGACCGGGTGATGGGCTTGTTCTCCGGTGCCTTCGGCCCGGTCGCGGTTACTGACGCGCGGTTGTTGGCGCTGGTTCCGGCGGGGTGGACGTTGGCCGAGGCTGCGGCTGCGCCGGTGGTCTACCTCACTGCCTGGTATGCGTTGGTGGTGCTGGCGGAGCTGCGGCGGGGTGAGTCGGTGCTGATCCATGCTGCTGCCGGTGGTGTGGGTATCGCCGCTGTGCAACTGGCCCGGTACCTGGGCGCGGACGTGTTCGGCACGGCCAGCCCGGCGAAGTGGCCGGTGCTGCACCGGCTCGGGTTGTCCGGCGAGCGTGTCGCCTCCTCGCGGACGGTGGAGTTCGAGGAGGCGTTCCGGGCGGCGACCGGCGGCGCTGGGGTGGACGTGGTGCTCGACTCGTTGGCCGGGGAGTTCGTGGACGCCTCGCTGCGGCTCGCCGCTGGGGCGGGCGGCCGGTTCGTGGAGATGGGCAAGACCGACATCCGCGAGTCGCGGCAGGTGGCCGCTGACCATGACGGGCTGTCCTACCAGGCTTTCGATCTGCTCGACTG
The DNA here is from genome assembly GCF_014084105.1 of Streptacidiphilus sp. P02-A3a. GTDB lineage: Bacteria > Actinomycetota > Actinomycetes > Streptomycetales > Streptomycetaceae > Streptacidiphilus. The sequence continues at coordinate 4,100,118 of NZ_CP048289.1, forward strand.
TCATCCGGACCTGATCGCCGGCATGTTCGCGGAGCTGACCGACCTGTTCGCGAAGGGCGTGCTGCGGCCGCTGCCGGTGGCGGCGTGGGACGTCCGCCGGGCGCCGGAGGCGTTCCGGTACCTGAGCCAGGCCCGCAACATCGGCAAGGTCGTACTCACCATGCCCAGCACCCCGCTCAGCGGCACGGCGCTGGTGACCGGCGCGTCCGGGGCCCTCGGCGGCCTGGTCGCCCGGGAGTTGGCGGCCCGTCCCGAGGTGGCGAACCTGCTGCTGCTCTCCCGGCGCGGGCCCGAGGCCCCCGGCGTTGGCGGCCTGGCCGCCGAACTCGCCACCCGGGGCGTTCAGGTGCAACTGCGCGCCGCCGACGTCGCGGACCACGGCCAACTGGCGGCGCTGCTCGCCGGGATACCGGCCGAGGCGCCGCTGCGCGGCGTGGTGCACGCCGCCGGGGTACTGGACGACGGGCTGGTCGGTTCGCTGACACCGGCCAGGATGCATCAGGTACTCCAGGTGAAGGTCGACGGCGCCTGGCACCTGCACCAGCTGACCCGAGGCCTGGACCTGAGCCTGTTCGTGGTCTTCTCCTCGATCGCGGGCATCTGGGGCAACCCCGGCCAGGCCAACTACGCGGCGGCGAACACCTTCCTGGACGCCCTGGCCGCCCACCGGCGCAACCAGGGCCTGCCCGCGGTGGCGCTGGCCTGGGGCCCGTGGCAACTCGACGGCACCGAACCGACGTTCGGCGGGATGACCGGGCACCTCAACGCCGCCGACTGGCAGCGGATGGCCGCCCAGGGCCTGCAACCGCTCAGCGGCGCTGACGGCCTCGCCCTGCTCGCGGCGGTCACCGGTGGGCCGAACACGTCGGCGGACTCCGCCCGCGCGCTACTGGTCCCGGCCAGGTTCGACCGGGCGAGCCTGCGCCGTCGTGGCGCGGCAACACCCCCGCTGCTCACCGCCCTGCTCCCGGCCACCAGTACCCACGGCCCGGCCCGGCGTACCGCGCGGGCGATCGGCACCGGTGACAGCACCGGCCTCGCGGCCCGGCTGGCCACCCTGTCCTCAACCGAACGCGAGGAAACCGTAAGGGAGTTGGTACTGAGCCAGGCCGCGACAGTGCTCGGCATGGCCGGGCTGGCCGGGGTGGACGCGGGCCGGTCCTTCCGCGAGCTGGGCTTCGACTCGCTGACCGCCGTCGAACTGCGCAACCGGCTGGGCGAGGCGACCGGTCTGCGGCTTCCGGCGACGCTGGTCTTCGACTACCCGACGCCGTCCGTGCTGGTCGCCTTCGTCCTCACCGAACTGCTCGGCGATGCCGCCTCGGTGGCGCTCCCCGCCGCGCGCACCGAAGCACAGAACGCCGACGATCCGGTGGTGATCGTCGGAATGGGCTGCCGCTTCCCCGGCGGCGTCGGCTCGCCGGACGAGTTCTGGGGCCTGCTCTCCTCCGAGACGGACGCGGTGACCGGATTCCCCCGGAACCGGGGACCGGCCTGGGAGGGTGTGGTCGACCCGGACCCGGCCGCGACCGGGAAGAGCTACGCCGACGCCGGTGGCTTCCTCCACGACGCGGGGGAGTTCGACGCGCAGTTCTTCGGGATCTCGCCGCGTGAGGCGTTGGCGATGGATCCGCAGCAGCGGTTGCTGCTGGAGACCTCGTGGGAGGCGCTGGAGGACGCCGGGATCGATCCGGGCCTGCTGCCCGGCAGCGACACCGGCGTGTTCACCGGACTGATCTACCACGACTACAGCACCGGTAGCTCCACCCCGGAGGAGGTCGAGGGCTACGTCAGCACCGGCAACTCCGGTGGGGTGGCGTCGGGTCGGGTGTCGTATGCGCTGGGTCTTGAGGGTCCGGCGGTGACGGTGGATACGGCGTGTTCGTCGTCGTTGGTTGCGTTGCACTTGGCGGTGCAGGCGTTGCGGTCCGGTGAGTGCAGCCTGGCTCTGGCCGGGGGCGCGACGGTGATGGCGACCCCGGGCACCTTCGTGGAGTTCTCCCGGCAGCGGGGGTTGGCTGTCGATGGCCGGTGCAAGGCGTATGCGGATGCGGCGGATGGTACGGGTTGGGGTGAGGGTGTTGGTGTGTTGGTGGTGGAGCGGTTGTCGGATGCGCGTCGGCATGGGCGTCGGGTGTTGGCGGTGGTGCGTGGGACGGCGGTGAATCAGGATGGTGCGTCGAATGGTTTGACTGCGCCGAATGGTCCGTCGCAGCAGCGGGTGATTCGGACGGCGTTGGCGGGTGCGGGGTTGTCGGCTGCTGAGGTTGATGTGGTTGAGGGGCATGGGACGGGTACGCGGTTGGGTGACCCGATCGAGGCGCAGGCGGTGCTGGCGACCTATGGTCAGGGTCGGGAGGCCGGGCGTCCGGTGTTGTTGGGTTCGGTGAAGTCGAACATCGGTCATACGCAGGCGGCGGCTGGTGTGGCTGGGATCATCAAGATGGTGCAGGCGATGGCGTACGGTGTGGTCCCGGCTACGTTGCACGTGGATGCGCCGTCGTCCCAGGTGGACTGGGAGGCGGGCGCGGTCGAGTTGGTGACCGAGCCGACGGCCTGGCCGGAGACCGGTCGTCCGCGTCGGGCGGGGATCTCGTCCTTCGGGTTCTCCGGGACCAACGCGCACGTGATCATCGAGCAGGCCCCCGAGCAGCCGGTCCCCGAGCCCACGGAGGCCCGACGGCTGCCGGTGGTGCCGTGGGTGATCTCGGCCCGCAGTGGGTCCACGCTCGCCGCGCAGGCCACGCGACTGCGGGAGCACCTGGCCGCCCGGCCCGACCTCGACCCGGTCGACGTCGGCTGGTCGCTGGCCACGGCCCGGGCACAGCTCAACCACCGCGCCGTGGTCGTCGGCGCCGACCGCGCCGAGCTCACCGCCCGCCTGGCCGACCTGAGCGGCTCGGAGACCGCCGGATCGGTGGGCAAGGTGGCCTTCGTGTTCACCGGTCAGGGTGCGCAACGGGCGGGCATGGGGCGGGAGTTGTATGCCGCCTATCCGGTGTTCGCGGAGGTGTTCGATGCGGTCTGTGCCGGGTTGGAGGAGCATCTGGACGGGTCGGTGGGTGCGGTCGTTCGGGGTGTTGCTGGTGACGTGGATGACACGGTGTGGGCGCAGGCGGGGTTGTTCGCGGTCGAGGTGGCGTTGTTCCGGTTGCTGGAGTCGTGGGGGGTTGCTCCGGCGGTGTTGGCGGGGCATTCGATCGGTGAGTTGGCTGCCGCGCATGTGGCGGGGGTCTGGTCGTTGGCCGATGCCTGCGCGGTGGTCGCGGCTCGGGGCCGGTTGATGCAGGCGCTGCCGACCGGCGGCGCGATGCTCGCGGTTCAGGCCGGGGAGGCGGACGTCCGCCAGGTCCTGGCCCGGATCGACGGCGTCGGCATCGCGGCGGTCAACGGACCCACCGCAGTGGTGGTCTCCGGCACCGGGCAGGCCGTGGCGGCGGTGGCGGAGGCGTTCACCGCGCAGGGGGTCCGGGTGCGGAACCTGCGGGTGTCGCACGCCTTCCACTCGGCCCTGATGGAGCCGATGCTGGCCGAGTTCGCGCAGGTCACCGCAACGGTGTCGTATGCCGCGCCGCGCATCCCGCTGGTCTCGACGCTGACCGGCCGCCTGGTCACGGACGAGCTGACCGACCCGGACTACTGGGTGCGCCAGGTCCGCGAGCCGGTCCGGTTCGCGGACGCGGTCACCACGCTGCGCGAGAGCGGAGTGCGCACCTTCGTCGAGCTCGGCCCGGACGGTGTCCTCTCCGCGCTCGGCCCGCAGACCGCCACCGGCGAGGACGACGAGACGTCGGCGGAGGCCTGGCTGGCTACCCAACGCCGGGACCGGGAACAGACATTGACCCTGGTCACAGCGGTCGGACAGCTGTACGCCCGGGGTGGTGCGGTGGACTGGCCGCGCTTCTACGCCGGGACCGGCGCGGCCCGGGTCGATCTGCCCAGCTACGCCTTCGACCGCCAGCACTACTGGCTCAGCTCCGCCGGGGCCCACGGCGACGCGGTCGGCCTGGGACTGGGCTCGTCCGGGCACCCGCTGCTCGGCGCGGCGGTGAACCTCCCGGCCAGCGGCGGCCTGGTGCTGACCGGGCGGCTGTCGCTCAGCGCCCAGCCGTGGCTGGCCGATCACGTGGTCGCGGGGCGGGCGGTTGTGCCCGGCGCGGCCCTGGCGGAGATGGCGATCCGGGCCGGGGACGAGACCGGTCGGCCCCGACTCGCCGAGCTGGTGATCGAGGCGCCGCTGGTGCTGCCGCCGCAGGGCGGCATCCGGGTCCAGGTCACGGTGGACGCGGGCGAGGCGGACGGCGACACCCGGCGCGGCGACGTCGCGATCTACTCCCAGCCCGAGCACGAGGACCCGGCCGGTGCCTGGACCCGGCACGCCACCGGCGTGCTCACCAAGGCCGAGACCACGTCCGAGCCCACAGCCGAGAGCACCTCCGGTCGCAGTGGCGACAGCACGGACGCCGCATGGCCACCGGCCGGGGCGGTCACCCAGGACCTGGAGGGCTTCTACCCGGCGCTGGCGGCGGCGGGTCTGAGCTACGGACCGCTGTTCCGGGGCGTGCGGACGCTGTGGCGGCGCGGCGACGAGCTGTTCGCCGAGGTCGGCCTCGACGACGATGTTCCGGTCGCCGGGTTCGGGCTGCATCCGGCGCTGCTGGACGCCGCGCTGCACCCGATCGCCGCCACCGGACCGGACGGCCCCGGGGACGGGCCACTACTGCCCTTCGCCTGGACCGATGTGGTGGTGCACGCGACCGGAGCGCGCGCCGCCCGGGTGCGGCTGGCCCCCGCCGCCACCGGCGACGGCATATCACTCACCCTGTCCGACGCGACCGGTGCGCTGATCGCCACCGTGGGTGCGCTGGTGCTGCGTCCGCTCCCGACGGCGCAGCCGGGCTCCGCCGTCGCCGCCGAGGCGCTGTTCACCCTGGACTGGGTGCCGGTGCGCGCCTCCGACGAAACGGTTGACGTAAGTCGCTGGGCGGTACTGAGTGATGACGAATCGTCAATTTTGGCGCAGCTGCCCGACGTGGCACGCTTCTCCGGCATCGGCGAGCTGGTGGCCGCAGTGGCCGACGGTCGTCCCGCCCCGGACACCGTGGTCATCGGCTGCCCGACGCAGCCCGAGGGCGACGACGTCCCCGGCCGGGCCCGGGCGGCTGCGGCCGACACCCTGGAACTGGTGCGGGAGTGGCTGGCGGCCGGGAACCTGGCCGACGCGCGGCTGGTCCTGGTCACCGAACGCGCCGTCGACGCCGGTTCCGGGGAGGTCCCGATCGACCTGGCCGGCTCGGCCAACTGGGGGTTGGTGCGCGTCGCCGCGAGCGAGAACCCGGGCCGCCTGGCCCTGGTGGACCTGGACGTCGACCCCGCCGCCGAGGGAGCGTCGTTGCGTACGGCCGTCGCCACCGGCGAGCCGCAGGTCGCCGTCCGGACCGGCCAACTCCTGGTCCCGCGACTGACGCGGGCACGGTCGGCGGCCATCCTGGAGCCCCCGGCGGACACGGACTCGTGGCGGCTGGACTTCACCGAGCGCGGCACGCTCCAGAACCTGCTGCTGGCGCCGGTGGATGCGGGTGTTGCTCTGGGCGCGGGTGAGGTGCGGGTGGGGTTGCGTGCGGGTGGGGTGAACTTCCGTGATGTGTTGAATGTGTTGGGGATGTATCCGGGGGATGCGGGTTTGTTGGGTCTTGAGGGTGCGGGTGTGGTGTTGGAGGTGGGGGTCGGGGTTTCTGGTTTGCGGGTGGGTGATGTGGTGATGGGGTTGTTTTCGGGGGCGTTTGCCGCGGCTGTGGTGACGGATCAGCGGTTGTTGGTTCGGGTGCCGGTGGGTTGGTCGTTGGCGGAGGCGGCGGCTGCGCCGGTGGTGTTTTTGACGGCGTATTATGCGTTGGTTGAGTTGGCGGGGTTGCGGTGTGGTGAGTCGGTCTTGATCCATGCTGCGGCGGGTGGGGTGGGGATTGCGGCGGTGCAGTTGGCGCAGCATCTGGGTGCGGTGGTGTTGGGTACGGCGAGTGTGTCGAAGTGGTCGGTGTTGCGTGGGTTGGGGTTGTCGTCGTCGCGGGTGGCGTCGTCGCGGACGTTGGACTTCGAGGGTGAGTTCCGGTCTGTGGTGGGGTCGGTGGATGTGGTGTTGGATTCGTTGGCTGGTGAGTTCGTGGATGCGTCGTTGCGGTTGGCGGCGGGTCCTGGTGGGCGGTTTGTGGAGATGGGTAAGGCTGATGTTCGTGATCCGGAGCAGGTTGCTCGTGATCATGGGGGGTTGTGGTACCGGGCGTTTGACTTGTTGGAGTTGGATCCTGATGAGATCGCGCGGATGTTGGCGGTGTTGTCGGAGTTGTTTGCGGCGGGTGTGTTGCGGCCGTTGCCGGTGGCGGCGTGGGATGTGCGGCGGGCGCCGGAGGCGTTCCGGTACCTGAGCCAGGCCCGCAACATCGGCAAGGTCGTACTCACCGTGCCCAACGCGGCCGACTCCCGAGGGACCGTGCTGCTGACCGGCGCCTCCGGTGCCCTCGGCGGCCTGGTCGCCCGGCACCTGGCGGAGAACCGGCAGGCGGAACGCCTGGTACTGCTCTCCCGGCGCGGACCGGCCGTGCCCGGCGCGGCCAGGCTCGCGGCTGAACTCGCCGCCCAGGGCGTCGCGGTCGACGTCGTCGCCGCCGATGTCGCCGACCGCGCCGCGCTGGCGCGGGTCATCGACGCCGTACCGACCGCGACACCGCTGCGCGGGGTGGTCCACGCGGCCGGCGTCCTGGACGACGGTGTGATCACCTCGCTCACCCCGGCCGCCCTGGATGCCGTGATGCGGCCCAAGGTCGATGGTGCCTGGCACCTGCACGAGCTGACCCGAGGCCTGGACCTGAGCCTGTTCGTGGTCTTCTCCTCGATCGCGGGCATCTGGGGCAACCCGGGCCAGGGCGGCTACGCGGCGGCGAACACCTTCCTGGACGCGCTGGCGGCACATCGCCGCCGCCTCGGCCTCCCCGCCAACTCGCTGGCCTGGGGCCTGTGGCAGCTCGGCGAACCCGGTTCCGAGGCCGGGGGCGGCGGGGGCGCCGACGGCATGGCCGGGCAGCTCAGCCCGGCCGACTGGCAGCGGCTGGCCGGGCAGGGCATGCAGCCGCTGACCGGCGCCGACGGGCTGGCGCTGCTCGACGCCGTGCGCGGGGTGGGGGAGCCCGGAGGTCGGCCGCTCGGCGCGGCCGGCGCGCTGCTGGTCCCGGCCCGGCTCGACCCGTCCGCGTTCCGCCGCCGGGGCCGCGAGGTGCCGGCGCTGATGTCCGGCCTGGTCTCGGCGACCACCCGGGCCACCCGGCGCACCGCCGGTCGGACCAGTACCGACAGCGGTACCGGCCTCGCCGCCCGCCTGGTGGGCCTGTCCCCGGCCGAGCAGGAGTCGACGGTCCACGAGCTGGTACTGACCCAGGCGGCACTGGTGCTCGGCATGGCCGGGCCGGAGTCGGTGGACGCCGACCGGTCCTTCCGCGAGCTGGGCTTCGACTCGCTGACCGCCGTCGAGCTGCGCAACCAGGTCGGCGAGGCGACCGGCCTGCGGCTTCCGGCCACGCTGGTCTTCGACTACCCGACGCCGTCGACGCTGGTCGGCTACCTGCTGGCGGAGCTCGGCGGCCGGATCGCCGACGTCGCGCTGACCAGCGCGCCGCGCGGCGCGGCAGTGGACGGCGACGACCCGGTGGTGATCGTCGGGATGGGCTGCCGGTTCCCCGGAGGTGTCTCCTCCGCCGGGGACTTCTGGAGCCTGCTCGCCTCCGGAACCGACACGGTGTCCGGCTTCCCGGCCGATCGCGGCCCGGACTGGGAGAGCGTCTTCGACCAGGACCCGGCCGCCGTCGGCAAGAGCTACGCCCGGGAGGGCGCGTTCCTCGGCCAGGCGGCCGACTTCGACGCGCAGTTCTTCGGGATCTCGCCGCGTGAGGCGTTGGCGATGGATCCGCAGCAGCGGTTGCTGCTGGAGACCTCGTGGGAGGCGCTGGAGGACGCCGGGATCGACACCGGCACCCTGCACGGCAGCGAGACCGGGGTGTTCACGGGGCTGATCTACCACGACTACAGCACCGGCAGTTCCGCTCCGGGCGAGGTCGAGGGTTACGTCAGCACGGGGATGTCCGGTGGGGTGGCGTCGGGTCGGGTGTCGTACGCGCTGGGTCTTGAGGGTCCGGCGGTGACGGTGGATACGGCGTGTTCGTCGTCGTTGGTTGCGTTGCACTTGGCGGTGCAGGCGTTGCGGTCCGGTGAGTGCAGCCTGGCTCTGGCCGGGGGCGTGACCGTGATGGCCACGCCGGGCATCTTCGTCGACTTCTCCCGGCAGCGGGGGTTGGCTGCGGATGGCCGGTGCAAGGCGTATGCGGATGCGGCGGATGGTACGGGTTGGGGTGAGGGTGTTGGTGTGTTGGTGGTGGAGCGGTTGTCGGATGCGCGTCGGCATGGGCGTCGGGTGTTGGCGGTGGTGCGTGGGACGGCGGTGAATCAGGATGGTGCGTCGAATGGTTTGACTGCGCCGAATGGTCCGTCGCAGCAGCGGGTGATTCGGACGGCGTTGGCGGGTGCGGGGTTGTCGGCTGCTGAGGTTGATGTGGTTGAGGGGCATGGGACGGGTACGCGGTTGGGTGACCCGATCGAGGCGCAGGCGGTGCTGGCGACCTATGGTCAGGGTCGGGAGGCCGGGCGTCCGGTGTTGTTGGGTTCGGTGAAGTCGAACATCGGTCATACGCAGGCGGCGGCTGGTGTGGCTGGGATCATCAAGATGGTGCAGGCGATGGCGTACGGTGTGGTTCCGGCTACGTTGCACGTGGATGCGCCGTCGTCCCAGGTGGACTGGGAGGCGGGCGCGGTCGAGTTGGTGACCGAGCCGACGGCCTGGCCGGAGACCGGTCGTCCGCGTCGGGCGGGGATCTCGTCCTTCGGGTTCTCCGGGACCAACGCGCACGTGATCATCGAGCAGGCCCCCGAGCAGCCGGTCCCCGAGCGGGAGACGGTGCGGCAACCGCCGGTCGTCCCGTGGGTGATCTCGGCCCGAAGCGGAGCCGGGCTGGTCGCACAGGCGCAACGGCTGCTGGAGTACGCCGGTTCGCGGCCGGAGCTCGAACCGGCCGACGTCGGCTGGTCGCTCACCAGCAGCCGGACGGCGCTGTCGCAGCGGGCGGTGGTGGTCGGCGCGGACCGGGAGGAGCTGCTGGCCGGGCTGGAGCGGCTGGCGTCCGGCGAGCAGTCGCCCTCCGCGGTGACCGGAGCGACCGGTGCGCTTGGCAAGCTCGGCTTCGTGTTCACCGGCCAGGGCGCGCAACGGGCGGGCATGGGAAGGGAGTTGTATGCCGCCTATCCGGTGTTCGCGGAGGTGTTCGATGCGGTCTGTGCCGGGTTGGAGGAGCATCTGGACGGGTCGGTGGGTGCGGTCGTTCGGGGTGTTGCTGGTGACGTGAATGACACGGTGTGGGCGCAGGCGGGGTTGTTCGCGGTCGAGGTGGCGTTGTTCCGGTTGCTGGAGTCGTGGGGGGTTGCTCCGGCGGTGTTGGCCGGGCACTCCATCGGTGAGTTGGCCGCCGCGCATGTGGCGGGGGTCTGGTCGTTGGCCGATGCCTGCGCGGTGGTCGCGGCGCGCGGCCGGTTGATGCAGGCGCTGCCGACCGGCGGCGCGATGCTCGCGATCCACGCGAGCGAACCGGACGTCCGCCAGGTCCTGGCCCGGATCGACGGCGTCGGCATCGCGGCGGTCAACGGACCCACCGCAGTGGTGGTCTCCGGCACCGAGCAGGCCGTGGACGCGGTCGCCGAGGAGTTCACCGGCCGTGGCGTCCGGGCGCGGAAGCTCCGGGTGTCGCACGCCTTCCACTCGCCGCTGATGGAACCGATGCTGGCCGAGTTCGCGCAGGTCGCCGCGTCGGTGTCGTACCGGACCCCGACGATCCCGCTGGTGTCCACGGTGACCGGCGGGGCAGTGACCCACGAGCTGACGGATCCGCAGTACTGGGTGCGCCAGGTCCGCGAGCCGGTCCGGTTCGCCGACGCCGTCGCCGGGCTGCGGCAGGCCGGGGTCCGGACCTTCGTCGAGATCGGCCCGGACGCCGTGCTGTCCGTACTCGGCCCGGAGACCGCCGCCGTCGCGGACGGCGGCGACCAGGCCGAGGCCTGGATACCGGCGCTGCGCCGGGACCGGGCGGAACCCGCGAACCTGGTGGCGGCCGTCGGTCGACTGTACGCCCGGGGCGGGAACGTCGACTGGTCCCGCTTCTACGCCGGGACCGGGGCGCGCCGGGTGGACCTGCCGACGTACGCCTTCACCCGGGAGCGGTTCTGGCTGACCAGCGGCCCCGCCCGGGCGGACGCCGCCGGTCTGGGACAGGCCGTGGCCGGGCACCCGCTGCTCGGCGCGGCCGTGGACCTGCCCGACAACGGCGGTCTGCTGCTGACCGGACGGCTGTCGCTGACCGCGCAGCCCTGGCTCGCGGACTTCAGGACCGCGGGCCGGATCGTCGTTCCGGAGACCGCCCTGGTCGAGATGGCGGTGCGGGCCGGGGACCAGACCGGGCAGACCCGGCTGAGCGAACTCCAGGTCCAGGCGCCGCTGGTACTGCCCGACCCCGGTGCGCTCCAGGTCCAGGTGGTGCTCACCCGGCCGGACCAGGACGGTCACCGGGAGCTGGCCGTCTACGCCCGACCGGAGAGCGAGGCGCCACGGGGAGCATGGACCCGGCACGCCACCGGCGTGCTCACCGGCACCACCAGCGACGCGCGGGTCGGCGGTGAGACGGCGACCGAGTGGCCGCCGCCCGGCGCGCAGCCGGAGCCCGCGTCGACCTACCGGTACATCGACACCGTGTGGCGCCGGGGCGAGGAGTTGTTCGCCGAGATCGCCCTCGACCCGGCCACGGACGTCAGCGGATTCGGCCTGCACCCCGCGCTGCTGGACGCCGTGCTACCGCTGACCGGCCCCGGCTCCGCCGGGGACGCGCCGATGCTGGCGTCCGCCTGGACCGACGTGGCCGTGCACGCCACCGGCGCCGACACGGTACGGGCGCGGCTGGCGCCGGTCCCCGGCGGCGGGGCGACCTCGGTGACGCTGTTCGACGGCAACGGCGAACTGGTGGCCTCGGTCGGAGCCGTGACCCGGCGCCCGCTCGCGGCCGGGGAACTGCCCGCCGAGACGCCCGACTCGCTGTTCGAGCTGACCTGGACGCCGGTCGAGCCCGGCGCGCGGTCGGCCACCGAGCAGTCGGGCCCGGAGCAATCGGCTCCGGAGCAGGTGGCCCTGGTCGGGCCGGAGTGGGCGCAGGCCGGTCCGGGCTGGCCGGGGGCGGCACACTACGCCACGTTGGGCGACCTGGTCGCGGCGCTGGTCCAGGGTGTGCCGGTGCCGGACACGATCGTCGTCAGCGGGCGTCCCGCCGCCGACCCGGCCGGAGGCGTCGCCGGGGCGGCCCGGGACGCGGCCGTGGCCACCCTGCTCCTGCTGCAACAGTGGCTGAAGGCCGCGGACCTCGCCGGATCCCGGCTGGTCGTGCTCACCGAACAGGCCGTGGAAGCCGGCTCGGAGCCGGTCGAGGTCGCCGGTGCGGCGGTCTGGGGTCTGCTCCGGGCGGCCCAGTCCGAGTACCCCGGCCGGATCGTGCTGCTCGACCTGGACCCGGCGGCGGCCGAGGAGCGGGCGCTCCCGGCCGTGGTGGGCGCGGCGGTGGCCTCGGGACAGCCGCAGCTCGCCGTCCGCGCCGGTCAACTCCGGGTGCCGAGGCTGGTCCCGGCGACCGCCGAGCCGACCGCCGAGGCCGCCGACGCCGCCGACGCGGTGGCGGACCGGCGGGGAACGCTGCTGGTCACCGGTGCGTCGGGGGCGCTCGGCGGGCTGGTCGCGCGTGGCCTGGTCGGCACCGGCCGGGCCGAGCGGGTCGAACTGCTGTCCCGGCGCGGCGCGCAGGCGTCGGGCGTGGGCGCACTGGCAGCCGAACTCGCCGGTCTCGGCGCTACGGCCCGGGTGACCGCCTGCGACGCGGCGGACCGGGACGGCCTGGCCGCGGTGATCGCCGGGATCCCGGCCGAGACGCCGCTGCGCGGGGTGGTCCATGCCGCCGGTGTCCTCGACGACGGGGTCATCGAGTCGCTGACCCCGGCCCGGTTCGAGGCGGTGCTGCGGCCGAAGGTCGACGGCGCCTGGAACCTGCACGAGCTGACACGGGAGCTGGAACTCGACGACTTCGTGCTGTTCTCGTCGATGGCCGGGATCTGGGGCAACGCCGGACAGGGCAACTACGCGGCAGCCAACACCTTCCTGGACGCCCTGGCCGCGCACCGGCGGCGGGCCGGACTCCCGGCCACCTCGCTGGCCTGGGGTCCGTGGCAGGTCGAGGAGTCCGAAGCGGTCGGCGGGATGGCCGGACAGCTGGCGGACGCCGACTGGCAGCGGATGGCCCGGCACGGCCTCCAGCCTCTCGGTGGCGCCGAGGGCCTGGCCCGGCTGGACGCGGTGATCGAGCGGAACCGGCGCCACCCGGGCACGGTCCCGGCGCTGCTGGTGCCGGTCAACCTCGACCTCGGGGTGCTCCGGCGGCACAGCGGCGCGGGACTGCCGCCGCTGCTGTCCGGCCTGGTGGGTGGATCGGGTTCGGGCCGACAGGCTCGGCGGGTCGTCGGCCCGGTCGGCGCGGCCGAGCCGAACGGGCTGGCCGCTCGGCTGGCCGCGCTGCCCCCGGCCGCCCGCGAACGCGCGGTGCAGGACCTGGTCCGCGCGCAGTCCGCGCAGGTGCTGGGACTCTCCGGGCCGCAGGCGATCGACGGCAGCCGGTCCTTCCTGGAGCTGGGCCTGACGTCCGTGACCGCGCTGGAACTGCGCAACCAGTTGAGCAGCGCGGCCGGGTTGACCCTGGCGGCCAGCGTGATCTTCGACTACCCGACGCCGACCGCACTGGCCGGATACCTGCACGCGAACATCGTTCCGGCGGAAACGGCGCTGCCCGTCCTGGATGGTCTGGACCAGCTGGCCTCGCTGCTCTCGGCGGTGGACCAGGACAGCGACCGGCGGTCGGAGATCATCATTCGGCTTGAGGGCCTGATCGCGGACTTCCGCAGCCGGACCGAGGAGAACGCCACGGCCTACCGCGAACTGTCGGTGGCCAGCGACGACGAGATATTCGACCTGATCGACCGCGAACTGGGCATCTGAGGCGTCCCTGCCAATTCTGCCGGTCGGCACGGTGACACCCTGGCCGCGCCCCGCATCCGTCGATGCCGGGACGCGGCCAGGGCCGTCTCCGGGGCGACCGCGGTGCCCGGAGTGTGGGTCAAGTCCGGCTCCGCGCAACCGGGATGGCCGTCCACATGGTGGACAGCGGCCTCCGGAGGCGCTGCCGTCGCGGCAACGGCGTTGGCGGACGCCAGTGTTGGAGCGCGGCACCGATCCGGGGGCGGCCGCGGCGGATCTTCGGGACTGCCATGGACGGATGGCGCAGTGCTCCCTGTCGCCCTCGAACTCCCTTCGTAGCGGAGCGAGTTACTCGTACGGAGCAGTAGTATTGCCGCTCTGTCGGTCAGCTGACCGCGCTGACCTGCGGAATCGCCCGTTCATCAAGACTTTGGCACGGGCTTGCCTGCTGCACGTCCAACGAGCGGCCGGGGGTGTGATGGTGGTGCTGTCGGCTTCGGGGAGTCAGTCCCCGGGCCCTCTGCCGGCGGAGTCACCATCCGTCAACTCCCTTAGCTACCACGGGTTTACGTCATTGAAACCAGCGCGACACCCGCACCGTCCGTACCCGTTCGCTCACCTCTGCGTGAACGCTTATCAGGGGCTCCGGACCGCCTGCAATGCAGCCGTGGACACGGACAGGTGAAGCCTGAGTTACGCCCGGTGGAACCATCGGGACGCTCATTGCCAGACCATTCTCAAGCCGGTTAGCCTCCCAGCGAGTGATCACATCCTCGCCACTCGGTCATCACAAGCTGAATCCAGCATTTCAAGGCTGAACGCCTGTCGCCAATTCTGAAAGAAAGGGCACCGCGATGGCCCTGAGCATTGCATCGGCTTATCCGGCAGAACCCGCTGCAACCAAGAGGCGGATTTACGACTCGGCCGACGCAATTGATCAGATACCGGTGCAGTACCTACCGCTGAGTAGATTGGAGCCGGGGCTATTTGTCCGGGGCAGTGGAACAGATCCCGCTCATGTGCAGATGTTGGCAGAGGCGGCAAGTTCGTGTACGTTGCCCGCGATCCTGGTGCAGGAGAGCAGTTCCCGCATCGTCGACGGGATGCACCGCTTCGAGGCGGCGAAGCTCCGCGGGGAGGAGACCATACCGGTCCGGCTGATCAACTGCACGGACGAGGACGCGTTCATTCTGGCGGTCAAGGCCAATACCTGGCACGGGCTGCCGTTGAGCCGCAGTGACCGGATGACCGGGGCCCGGCAGATCGTCGAGTGGCATCCGGACTGGTCGGACCGGGCAATCGGGGTGGCCACCGGGCTGAGTGCGAAGACGATTGCCGGAATCCGCCGCCAGTACGCCGACGACGGAAAGCAATTGGGCAAGCGCCTGGGCCGGGACGGAAAGCGTCGGCCGCTGACGGCGGCCGAAGGCCGGCGGCGGGCGGCGGAGTACATCGCGATCCACCCGGACGCCTCGCTGCGGGAGATCGCCCGGGTCGCCGACGTGGCCCCGGCCACGGCCCAGGACGTCCGGGCCCGGCTCCGCCGCGGCGCCGATCCGGTCGCTCCGCGCGGGAGCGCTCCCGCCTCCAGTGGTACCAGTACCAGCAGCACAAACGCCAATGCCGCCAGCAGTGGACGGTCCGGCACGGTGTCGCCGATGAAGCCGTGGGCGCAGGGCGATCCGGAGTCGTCCGGGTCGACGCTGCGCTCGGTCCCGCGCCCGCCGAGCTGGTCGACGCTGTCGCCGAAGCTGGCCAACGACCCCTCGCTGAAATACACCGCCGGCGGCCGGGCCTTCATCGGCTGGATGGTGATGCACGTCATCGGCTCGGGGGAGTGGAAGGAATTCGTCGACGCGGTTCCGACGCACTGGCTGCGGGAACTCAGCCTGGTTGCCGACCAGACCGGACAGGAGTGGCTCGAATTCGCCGAGGAACTGCGTCGGCGGCAGGACGTATTCGGCTGACCCGGAGGTCAGGCGGCGCCTCCGGCGCCGTCGCGGACCGGTTTGCCAAGGTCGTTCAACTGCGGCGACGCCGCAGTTGAACAGTGTGACCGGCCGCGCCTTGTCAGCCTCTTTGACCCCTTGTTACGGTGCTGTCGGAATTCCATTCCATGCCCATTTTCCCTGTGCAGCGACGACTCCCCTGGAGCGGCATGTCCCCGTCCTCTCCCGACAACGACCTCTGGTGCCGTCGCTACCGGCCCACCGACACCGCGACCGCCCGGCTGGTGTGCCTGCCGCACGCGGGTGGCTCGGCGTCGTTCTTCCTGCCGGTGTCGGCCGCGCTCAGCCCGGGGGTGGACGTGGTGTCCATCCAGTACCCGGGGCGCCAGGACCGCCGCGGTGAGCAGCCGCTCACCGACCTGTCGCCGCTCGCGGACCAGGTCCACGCGGTCCTGCGGCAGCAGCCCGAGCTGCCGCTGACCTTCTTCGGGCACAGCATGGGCGCCTCGCTGGCGTTCGAGGTGATCCGCCGGATGGAGGCCGACGGCCGGTACCCGGTGCGGCTGTTCGCGTCCGGGCGGCGGGCGCCGTCGGTCTTCCGCGAGGAGACGGTGCACCGGCTCGACGACAACGGGCTGATCGCCGAGATCCGCCGACTGAACGGCACCTCGTCGCGGGTGCTCGACGACGACGAGATGATGCGGGCGGCGCTCCCGGCGCTGCGTGCCGACTACCAGGCGGCGGAGCTCTACCGCAGCGAGCCCGGCACCACGATCGCCTGCCCGGTCACCGTGCTGACCGGCGACCGCGACCCGAAGACCTCGCTGGACGATGCCCAGGCCTGGTCCCGGCACACCACCGCCGACTCGTTCGAGGTCAAGGTCTTTCCCGGCGGGCATTTCTTTATCAGCGACCAGACGGACGACGTCATCAAGGTTCTTGACGAGCACTTCCGGAACTGAGGAACGCACCCGGGCCGGGATTCCGCCGTCGGCTGACGACGGCGGGATCCCGCTGTTTACCGGAACGCTGCTGGGGCTTAACCCGGGATCACTCGTTCCGCCCTCCCCATTTGGTTGGGACGGGTTGCTAGCGGATCTGCGGAACGAAACAATCCGACCTGGCTCCCGACGGAACGGGAAGCCGCCCAGGGTGTGGCGGAAAGAATGGATCCCTTATGAAAAAAATTGTGATAGCTGCTGCTGTGCTCAGCAGCGTCGCGGCCAGCGCTGTGTATCTCTCCCCGGTGGCCGAGGCCACGTCGGTGCCGCAGAACGGCAAGGGCACCTCGTACACGCCTCCGGCGATCGCTTGGGCGGCGTGCACCAACGGCCTCCAGGCCTACGGCGCCGAGTGCGGCTTCCTGGTGGTGCCGCTCGACTACGCGCACCCCAACGGCACCAAGATCAAGATCGCTGTGTCGCGGATCAGCCACACCTCGGCCGCCGACGCCTACCAGGGCGCCGTCGTGGTCAACCTGACCTCGGCCGGCGGCTCCGCGCTGGGGCAGTCCGCGGTGGGCCAGGTCCTGCCCGCGGCCATCAGCGGTGACTACGACTGGGTCGGCTTCGACCCGCGCGGCGTGGGCTCCAGCGAGCCGAGCCTGAGCTGTGACCCCACGGTCGCCGGCTACGACCGTCCGGCCTACGCGCCGACCACGGCCAAGCAGCTGCTGGCCTGGGAGAAGACCTCCGAGGCCT
Source organism: Streptacidiphilus sp. P02-A3a (assembly GCF_014084105.1). Taxonomy (GTDB): domain Bacteria; phylum Actinomycetota; class Actinomycetes; order Streptomycetales; family Streptomycetaceae; genus Streptacidiphilus. Next base: position 4,116,920 of record NZ_CP048289.1, read on the forward strand.
ACTCGGCGGCCTGCGCCAGGACCCACAGCGAACTGCTCAACCACGCCACCACCACCGACACCGCCGAGGACCTGGACAGCCTGCGCAAGGCGCTGGGCCAGAGCCAGATCAACTACTACGGCTACAGCTACGGCGCCTACCTGGGCGAGGTCTACAGCTCGATGTACCCGACCCGGGTGCGCCGGATGATCCTCGACAGCAGCATCGACCCGAAGGACGCCTGGCTCGGCTACAACTTCGCCCAGAACGCGCCGTTGCAGCAGAACCTCGCGGCCTTCTCCGCCTGGGTGGCCAAGTACAACAGCGTCTACCACCTCGGCACCACCAAGGCCGCGGTGGAGAAGCAGTACACCGACACGCTGGCGAAGCTGACGAAGAAGCCCGCCGGGGGCGCCATCGGCCCCGACGTGTGGACCGACGACTTCCTGCTCGCGTACAACACCGGCAACTGGGAGGACCTGGCCGGGATCTTCTCGGCCTACGTCAACCTGGCCGACGCGGCTCCGATGAAGGAGCTGTACGACGCCAACTACTCGGCGACCAACGACAACGCGTTCGCGATGTCGATGGCCACCGAGTGCACCGACAACTCCTGGCCGAAGAGCTGGAACACCTGGCTGGGCGACACCTGGAAGAGCAACGCGAAGGCGCCGTTGGCGAGCTGGGCCGACACCTGGTTCGTCGCGCCGTGCCAGTCCTGGAGCGCCCCGGCGCAGAAGGCCGCCGTCGTCAACGGGTCGAAGTCCCCGTCGATGCTGATGGTGCTGGACACGACGCTCGCCCCGAGCACCACCTACCAGGGCAGCCTGGCCGTTCGCAAGCTGTTCCCGAAGGCGGTGCTGGTCCAGAGCGGCGCCACCCCGGCGAGCTCGGCCACCGCGGCCTCCTGCTCGCCCGGCGCGTCGATCGCCGCCTACCTGTACAACGGCACGCTGCCGAAGCGGGTGGCGGGCAACACCGCAGACCTGAAGTGCCCCGCCAACCCGCTGCCGGACCCGGTCGGCGCGTCGGCGAGCAGCACGCCCGCGGTCGCCGGAGCCACGGCGGCCGACACGGCTGGTCTGTGACCTCTGATCCGAACGAACTTCTGATCTGACGTCGGCAGTTGGGGCCACCGGAACACGGTGGCCCCAACTGCTCTTCTGCCTTCGAGATTGGTGTGGACAATGACCGCTGCGTGCCCGTTCGAAGCCACTCGCGACGACCGCAAGTCGGCGGCCCTGGCCGCCGAGCGGATCACCGTGGGCCCCGACACACGCGTCGTCAGCAGCCTGGCGTTCGCCCGCGAGCTGCTGCGCAGCAACGTGACCCGGCAGGCCGGGGCCGGGGCCAAGCAGGAGGTGACCGGTGACCCGGCCTTCACCTCGGTGTTCTTCCTGGACGGTGAGCCGCACAAGCGCAAACGGCAGGCGATCGTGCGGTTCTTCACCCCCAAGGCGATCAGCACCCGCTACCGCGCGGTGATGGAGCAGGCCACCGACAACCTGCTGGGCCGGTTGCGGTCGCGCGGGCAGGGGCGGCTCGACCAGATGAGCTTCGAACTCGCGGTGACCGTGGCCGCCGACATCGTCGGGCTCACCAACAGCGACCAGGCGGCGATGGCCCGGCGGATCCAGGCCACCCTGATCGGCCTGCGGCTGCCGCGGATGAGCCGCTGGCGGCGCCCGCTGGGGCAGGTGCAGGCGACCTTCCACGGCGCGAGGTTCATGATCAGCGACGTGCGACCGGCGATCGTCGCCCGCAGGGCGGAACGCCGCGAGGACGTCATCTCGCACCTGCTCGACGAGGGCTACCCGGACAAGGCGATCCTGATCGAGTGCATGACCTACGCCGTCGCCGGGATGATCACCACCCGGGAGTTCATCGTCATGGCCGCCTGGCACCTCTTCGGTGACGACGCGCTCCGCGAGCGCTTCCTGACCGGTGACGAGGCCGACCAGGTCGCCATCCTGGAGGAGATCATGCGGCTGGACCCGGTGGTCAACATGGTCGCCCGACGGGTCACCGCCGACGCCGTGACCGACTCCGGATCGGTCGCCGAGGGCGAGCAACTGGTGGTCGACATCCGCGCCGCCAACGTCGACGAGGCCGGTGTCGGCGCCTGCCCGCACGCCCTGGACCCGGACCGGGCCCGGAAGTCGAAGACCGGCGGCTCCTACCTCAGCTTCGGCGACGGCAGCCACCGCTGCCCGGGCGCGCAGGTGGCCCTCAACGAGACCCGGGTCTTCCTGGACCGGCTGCTGCGGGTGCCGGGCATCCGGCTGGAGCGCGAGCCGGACCTGTGCTGGACCGACGAGCTGATGGGCTACGAACTGCGCAACGCCGTGGTCACCTGCGACCGCGGCTGAGCCGCCGGGGACCGCCGCCGCCCCTCGGTCCGCCGCAGGGGTCGGCCGCGCTGCCCGCCCACCCCGCGGGTCCGGACACCCCGCCGGTCCGGGCATTCTCCGGTCGTCGAAATGGCGGGCAGGTGGATTTCCGGCGACGACTCCACGCGTTCAACTGCTGAATCCGCGCAGGTTGTCCCCCGCCGAGCGGTCTGGGTATCGTGCTGCTGGCCGGTGAAAATCCGTCACCGCTGCCATTCTGCCGTCGGATATGAATCTGAAGGATCCTAGCCGACATCGAAAGTGAAGAGGTGACGAGCGGTGGGGCATGTGTTCTCGCTAGTTCTCAGCCGGGAAATTACTGACGACGAATCGGCGATCCTGCGCGATGCAGGCTGCGCCGATGCTGTTTTCGCGACCGACTCACTGCCGACCAACGCCGACGTCACCGTCACGAAGCTGGACTTCGATGACACGGTGTCCCCGTCGCTGGCCGAGGCGATCGAGTCGGCTCTCGCGGCCGTGAAGCAGGTCCCGGATCTCTCCGTCCCCGGGCTCACCGTCCCGGCCGTGCCGAAGGCGGCGGACGCGGACTCGGAGGTGCTGGTCGGCGAGGTCGTCGCGTCGGAGACGACCACCGCCTGACCACCACCGCCGGCCCAGCCGGGTGCGCGCCGACGGCGGGCCGTTTCCCGCGTTTCCCGGATCACCCCGGGACTCGCGGGAAGCGGCCCGCCGTGATCGGTGGCACCACCCCAGGGGGCCGCGGCCCGAGGACCGGACGCCCGAGGACAGGACGAGAGAGACGCGATGGCGAAGCGGCTGGACACCGGTCGGGGCGCTCGCCCGGCCCCCGCGCGAGGCCGGCTGTTCGGCCTGGTCCGCACCTTCCTGCGGCCCCACACCCGGCGGCTCGGCGCGATCGCCGCACTGCAGGCGGTGCAGGCCGCCGGAAACCTCTACCTGCCCACCCTGAACGCCGACATCATCAACAACGGCGTGGTGAAGGCCGACCTCGGCTACATCGGCGGCGCCGGCGGCGTCATGCTCGGCATCACCGTCCTGCTCTGCGCCGTCTCGCTGGCGTCGCTGTACCTCTCCGCCTGGGTGTCGATGTCGGTCGGAGCCGACATCCGGACCGCCGTCTACCAGCGGGTGCAGTCCTTCTCGGTGATCGAGCTGAACCGGTTCGGGATCTCCTCGCTGACCACCCGCAGCGTCAACGACGTCCAGCAGGTCCAGCTCTTCCTCCAGGTGGCGCTCAACCTGCTGGTGCTCGCGGTCGCGACCACCCTCGGCGCCGTGGTCCTGGCGGTACGGCAGGGGCCCGGCCTCTCGCTGCTGCTGGTGGCCACCCTGGTGGCGATCCTGATCGTGACCGCGCTGGTGGTGACCCGGCTGCTGCCGATGTACCACTGGGTCCAGGTCAGGACCGACAACCTGAACCGGGTGCTGCGCGAGCAGATCTCCGGCGTCCGGGTGGCCCGGGCCTTCCTCCGCACCGGCTGGGAGGAGCAGCGGTTCGGGCAGGCCAATGCCGACATCACCGACACCACGCTGCGCGCCGGCCGGGTCTTCGCCCTGGTCATCCCGGTGGTGGCGGGCATCACCAACCTGTCCAGCGTGGGCGTCTTCTGGTTCGGCGGCAGGCTGGTCGCGCACGGCTCGATGCCGATCGGCAACCTGACCGCGTTCCTGCTCTACATCCTGCAGATCCTGCTGTACGTCGGAATCGGCGTGACCGTGCTGATCCTGCTGCCGCGCGCGGTGGCCAGCGCCGAGCGGATCCAGCAGGTGCTCGGCGCCGTCCCGGCCATCGCCGACCCGCCGCGGCCGGCGGCCCCCGAGGCGGTCACCGGCGCGGTCGAGTTCCGGCAGGTCAGCTTCGGGTACGCGGGCAGCGAGCGGCCGGTGCTGGACGACCTGTCGTTCGCCTTCCGGCCCGGGCAGACCAACGCCATCCTCGGCGGCACCGGCAGCGGCAAGACCACGCTGCTCAACCTCATTCCCCGGTTCCTGGACGCGACGGCGGGATCCGTGCTGGTCAACGGGGTCGAGGTGGCGGCGCAGGCGGCCGACGACCTCCGGGCGGGCATCGGACTGGTCCCGCAGACGGCCTTCCTGTTCGCCGGAACGGTCGCCGGGAACCTCCGCTTCGGCCGACCCGAGGCCACCGAGGCCGAGCTGTGGCGGGCCCTCGACATCGCCCAGGCCCGCGACTTCGTCAGCGGCCTGCCGGGACGGCTCGACGCCCGGGTCGAGCGCGGCGGGGTGAACCTCTCCGGCGGCCAGCGCCAGCGGCTGTCCATCGCCCGGGCCCTCGTCCGCCGCCCGCGGCTGTACCTCTTCGACGACTGCTTCTCGGCCCTGGACGCGGCCACCGACGCCCGGCTGCGGGCCGCGCTGCGCGCCGACACCGGTGACGCCACCGTGGTCATCGTGGCGCAGCGGGCCAGCACCGTCATGGACGCCGACCAGATCATCGTCCTGGACGGCGGCAGCATCGCCGGGATCGGCACGCACGCGCGGCTGCTGGCCGACTGCCGGACCTACCAGGAAATCATCGCGACCCAGCAACTGGGATGGGGATCGGCCGCGTGAGCGAGACACCCGACGTCAGCGACCACGACGAGACCGGCCAGCCGGACACCGGGGCGGACGGCGGCGGCAGGCGCCCGGTCGTGCCCCGAGTGGTCGCCCTGCTCCGGCCCGAGTGGTCCCGGCTGGCGGTCGTCGCGGTGCTCACCGTCGGCTCGGTCGGCTTCATCGTGGTCGGGCCCTGGCTGCTCGGCCGCGCCACCAACCTCCTCTTCGACGGCTTCATCGGCGGGAACCTCCGGGCCGGGGAGACCAAGGCGCAGGTCGTCGCCGGACTGCGGGCCCACGGCCAGGGCCACCTCGCCGAGATGCTCGCCGGGATGGACGTCCACCCCGGCGTCGGCGTCGACCTGGACCGGCTCGGGCAGGTGCTGGGGCTGGTCGCGCTGGTGTACCTGGCGAGCACCGTCTTCAGCTGGGCCCAGGCCCGGATCCTGACCGGTGTCGCCCAGCGGACCATGTTCCGGCTGCGCCAGCAGACCGAGGAGAAACTGACCCGGCTGCCGCTGCGGTACTTCGACACCCACCCGCACGGCGACATCCTCAGCCGGGTCATCAACGACATCGACAACGTCGACACCACCCTCCAGGAGGGCCTCAACCAGCTGCCCACCTCGCTGCTCACGGTACTGGGCACGCTGGGCATCATGTTCTGGATCTCCCCGCTGCTGGCCACCGTGTCGCTGGTGACCATCCCGGTGGTGATGACGGTGACCTTCCTGATCGCCCGCCGCTCCAAGACCCAGTTCGCCGCCCAGTGGGAGCAGACCGGCCAACTCACCTCGGTGGTCGAGGAGACCTACGCGGGGCACGCCCTGGTGCTGGCCTACGGTCAGCGGAAGTCCATGGCCGAGGAGTTCGGCCGACAGAACGACCGGCTGCTGCAATCCGGATTCCGGGCCCAGTTCCTGTCCGGCGCGATCTTTCCGGCCGTGGTTTTCGTGGGCAATCTGAATTACGTGTTCGTGGCCGCCGTCGGCGGATTCCAGGTCGCCACCGGCGTGATATCACTCGGCGCGGTCCAGGCGTTCGTCCAGTATTCACAGCGGTTCACCTCGCCGGTTATCCAGGTCGCCGGGCAGATGAACGTGCTACAGTCCGGAATCGTCTCGGCCGGGCGGGTCTTCGAATTCCTGGACGCGCCGGAGGAACCGGTGCTCCCGGCCGGTCCGGTGGCCGCCGAAGCCGTCGCGGCGGCCCCGGTCGCGCGCCGGGTGCGGCTGGAGAACGTCAGCTTCCGCTACCAGCCGGACACGCCGCTGATCGAGGACTTCACCCTGGAAGCCGCGCCCGGCCAGACCGTGGCCATCGTCGGTCCCACCGGCGCTGGCAAGACCACGGTGGTCAACCTGCTGGTCCGGTTCTACGAGATCGACGGCGGGCGGATCCTGCTCGACGGCACCGACTACCGCGAACTGAGCCGCGATCAGGTGCGCCGCTGCTTCGGCATGGTCCTGCAGGACACCTGGCTGTTCCACGGCACGATCCGGGACAACATCGGCTACGGCAGGGCGGACGCCGGGGAGGAGGAGATCCTCGCCGCCGCCCGGGCGGCCCACGTCGACGACTTCGTGCGGGCCCTGCCCGACGGCTACCGGACGGTGCTCGACGGCGACGCGGCCAACATCTCCGCGGGGCAGCGGCAACTGCTGACCATCGCCCGGGCCTTCCTGGCCGATCCGGGGATCCTGATCCTCGACGAGGCGACCAGCAACGTCGACACCCGCACCGAGGCGATGATCCAGGAGGCGATGGCCCGACTCCAGTCCGGGCGCACCAGCTTCGTCATCGCGCACCGGCTGTCGACCATCCAGGCCGCCGACACGATCGTGGTGATGGACGCCGGGCGGGTCGTCGAACAGGGGCCGCACCAGGAGCTACTGGACCGTCGCGGCTTCTACCACGAGCTCTACCACAGCCAGTTCGCCGAGTCCGTGGACGTCATCAGCCCGCCCTGATACGCGATCGCCACGGCCTGGGCGCGGTCGCGCGCGTCCAGCTTCGCCAGGATCCGCTTCACATGGGTCTTCACGGTGGACTCGGCGACCAGGAACAACTCGGCGATCTGCGCGTTGGAGCAGCCCTCGGCGGCCTGCCGGAGCACCTCCCGCTCCCGCGCGGTCAGCCGGGCCAGGCGGGGATCGGTCGGCCCGGCCCGGTACCGCGCCGGATCGGTGCTGACCAACTGGCCCACCAGGTCGCGGGTGACCGCCGGGTCCAGCACCGACTCCCCGGCCGCCAGCGTCCGCACGGCGTCGATCAGGCGCTCCGGCGAGGCCCGCTTCAGCAGGAACCCGGCGGCACCGGCCCGCAGCGCGCCCCACACGTACTCGTCGTGGTGGAAGGTGGTGAGCACCAGGACCCGGGTCGGCAGCCCGGCGCGGACGATCCGGCGGGTCGCCTCGACGCCGTCGACGCCGGGCATCCGCACGTCCATCAGCACCACGTCCGGCGTCGTCGTCCGGCACAGCTCGACCGCCAGCAGCCCGTCGGCGGCCTCGCCGACCACCTCCACCCCGGGCTCGCTGCCGAGCACCAGGGCGACCCCGGCGCGCAGCAGGGCGTCGTCGTCGGCGACCACCACCCGGATCGTCACCGGACGGCCACCGCCTCCGCCGCCCGGGGGATCGGCAGTACCGCGTGCAGCCGGAAGCCGCCCCGCTCACCCGCGCCGTACTCCACGCTGCCGCCGAACTCGCGGGCCCGCTCGGCGATGCCGAGCAGTCCCCGGCCGGGCGCGCAGCCCGGGTCCGCGCCCACGCCGTCGTCCCGGACCTCGACGTCGAGGACGTCCCGCTCCCGGCGGACCGAGACCTCGGCCCGGGCGGCGCGGCCGTGCTTGACCGTGTTGGTCAGCGCCTCCTGGACGATCCGGTAGGCCGACAGGTCGAGCGGGCGCGGCAGCCGGTACGCGGCGGGGTCGACCCGGGCCGTCACCTGGATCCCGGCTTGCTCCATCCGCCTTGCCAGTGAACCCAGTTGGGCCAGGCCGGGGCTCAGGTCCGGCTCGTCCCGGCGCAGCAGGCCGAGTACCCGGTCCAACTCCTCCAGGGCCTCCCGGCCGGTGTGCTCCATCGTGCCCAGCAGCCCCCGGGTCCGCTCCGGATCCCGGTCGAGCAGCCGCCGCGCGGCCCCGGCCTGCACCAGCAGCACGTTGAGCGTGTGGCCGACCAGGTCGTGCAGTTCCCGGGCGATCCGCACCCGCTCGTCGGCGACGACCTGCGCGCGCAGCACCCGCCGCGCCGCCTCCCGCTCCTCCTGCCGCCGGGCCTCGCCGTAGCCGAGCGCCCAGGCCAGCAGCCAGACGAACAGCACCCAGGCCGGGAGGACCGGGACGCGGTGCCCGGTTCCGGAGAAGTACGCGGCCATGCCGAGCAGCACCACGACCGGGCCCAGCCGGGCGCGGGCGCGGGTGGCGTACCGGCCGAGCGAGTACAGGCCGACCAGGTTCGCGTACGGCGACACCTGGCTGGGCAGCACGAACAGGGCCTCGGCGGAGAGCGCGGCGGAGCCGGCCAGGTACCCGGCGAGCGGCGCCGACCGGCGGGCGCCGAGCGCCGCGGCGATCAGCACGCTCAGGGCGAGCGCGAGCGGCATCCGGCCGCCGATCCGCGCCGCCGCGCCGAACCGGTCGGCCAGCAGCGCCGCCAGGAACGCGGCGGCCAGGGCCAGGTCGAGCGCCACCGCGGGCGGTCGCAGCCGTAGCCGCGGTGGCAGCCGGTCCGGCCCTCGGCGGCGCCGGACGGCGGCGCGGGCACTGGTCCAGGTCGGCCGACTCATCGAAGCTCCGGTGGTTGCCGTCGCCGCCGCGCGGCGACTCGATCGGACCGAGCCTAGCGATCCCGCACGGGCCGGGCGTACCCCCGCTGGGGTACCCCGATCGACCCCGGCGGGTGGACTCGTCGGGCCCGGTACGCGGCCTAGCCTCCCCGGCATGACCTCACCCACCTCCACCAGCACGTCCGCCACCGACGACGTTCCCCGGGGCCGGAGCGGGACGCGGACCAGGGGAACGCGCCGACGCCGGGCCGGCTGGCTCACCATGACCGTCCTGGCCACGCTGACGGCCGCGTTCGCGGCCCGCTACTTCGCCGACGACCCGGCACTGTTCCTCGCGCAGCAGCGCGCCGTCTACGTGGCGAACCTCGCGCCACTGCTCTTCCACATCAGCGGCGGCGTGCTGGCGCTGACCCTGGGTCCGTGGCAGTTCCTGCCCGGACTCAGGCGGCGGCACCCGGCGCTGCACCGGACGATCGGCCGGGTCTACCTGGTCGGCGCGGTGGCGGCCGGTACCGGCGGGCTGCTGATGGTGCCGAAGGCGCTGTTCTGGCCGGTCGCGCCGCTCGGCTTCGCCGCGCTCGCCGTCGCCCTGCTGGGGGCCAGCACCATGGCCTTCGCGGCGATCCGGCGGGGAGCGGTCACCGAGCACCGGGTCTGGATGATCCGCTCCTACGCGCTGATCTTCGGCGCCGTCAGCTTCCGTCTCTGGCTGGTGCTGCTGCCCGGCCTCGGGCTGCCGTTCGACCAGGCGTACCGGACCGGCGCCTGGCTCTCCTGGCTGGTCGACCTCCTGGTCGCGCAGCGGCTGGTCTCCCGGATCCGGAACCGGCGTTCCGGGCCCTGAGCGGCGCGACCAGTACCCGGGTCCCTCGTTCGGGTGAAGTTCACGGATGCCGGATGATGGGGACCGGCCGGACAGTGAAGATGAGGGGCAGCGCAGTGACAGACAACGAATCCCACGGGGCGTCACCGGAGCGGAGCGGCGGGCCCGCCCCGAGGGCCCGGCGCTGGCTGCCGCGGGTGCTGATCCTGGTGGTCGTGCTCGGCTCGCTGTTCTTCCTGCCCTGGTGGACGCTGTTCTCCTCGAACACCGACTGGCCGTTCCCGGTGGTCCTGGTCGGCACGGTGGTCCTCGCCACCGCGCTGCTCGCCTTTCCGGCGCTGATGTACGTGGGGCACGGGCGGCGGGTGGACCGCGCGGCGCGCGCCGCCGACACCACCCTCGGCGTGATCTGGGTGCTGTTCGCCTGGTCGGCCCTCGGCGGTCTGCTGCGGCTGGCGCTGATCGGGTTCGGCGTCGGCGACCCCGACCGGTCGCGGATCGTCGCGGTCACGGTCGCGGTGGTCGCGGTCGTGCTGTTGGGCTGGGGCCACCACGAGGCCATGCGGGTGCCCCGGATCAGGCGGCTGGACATCACCGTCCCCCGGCTCGGCCAGGGCCTGGACGGGACCCGGGTCGTGGTGCTGGCCGACACCCACTACGGACCGATCGACCGGGCCGGATGGTCGGCGCGGGTCGCCGAGGCGGTCAACGAGCTGGACGCCGACGTCGTCTGCCACGCGGGCGACATCGCCGACGGCACCCCGGACCAGCGCCGGGCCCAGTCCGCGCCGCTCGGGACGATCCGCTCCCGGCTGGCCAAGGTGTACGTCACCGGCAACCACGAGTACTTCGCCGAGGCCCAGGGCTGGCTCGACCGGATGGCGGAACTCGGCTGGGAGCCGCTGCACAACCGCCACCTCGTGGTCGAGCGCGGCGGCGACAGCCTGGTGCTCGCGGGCGTGGACGACGTCACCGCCGCCTCCTCCGGCCTTGACGGGCACCAGGCGAACCTCACCGGCGCGCTGGCCGGGGCGGATCCGGAGCTGCCGGTGCTGCTCGTCGCCCACCAGCCCAAGTACGTCGGCCAGGCCGCGAGCGCCGGGATCGACCTGCAGATCTCCGGGCACACCCACGGCGGACAGATCTGGCCGTTCAACTTCCTGGTCCGGCTGGACCAGCCCGTGGTGCACGGCCTGAGTCGGCACGGGGCACGGACCCAGCTGTACACCAGCCGGGGCACCGGCTTCTGGGGGCCGCCCTTCCGGGTCTTCGCACCGAGCGAGATCACCCTGCTCACGCTGCGCTCGGCGTAGCCGCCACCGCCGGTCCTCGGTGCGGGCTCCCGGGCGTGGGCCGGAGCAGATTATGGTGGGAGCATGCCAAATTCCGCGTTCACCGACCTGTCGGAGTACATCACGCTGCCGCGACTGAGCGGCCTGGCCCTCGCGCCGGACGGAACCCGGTTGGTCACCACCGTGCAGGAACTCTCCGCGGACGGTACGCGCTACCTCAGCGCGCTGTGGGAGATCGACCCGGCCGGCGCGCGGGCGCCGCGGCGGCTGACCCGCTCGGCCAAGGGCGAGTCCGGGCCCGCCTTCCTGCCGGACGGCACCCTGCTGTTCCGCTCCGCGAGGCCCGGGGCCGACCTGCCCGAGGGGGAGGACGAGGCCGGCGAGTCGGCGCTGTGGGCGCTGCCGCCGGGCGGCGGTGAGGCGGCCCGGGTGGTCACCCGGCCCGGCGGCGTGAACGCCCACGCCACCGCCCGCGCGGCGGAGCGCCTCGCCTTCGCCGGGAGCCTGATGCCCGGGGCGGAGAGCGTCGAGCGGGACGCCGAACTGCGCCGGGCGCGGACCAAGGCGAAGGTCACGGCGATCCTGCACGAGGGCCCGATGGTCCGCTACTGGGACCACGACCTGGGGCCCGCCCGGCCGCACGTGTTCGCGGCGGAGCGGCCCGGCGCGGAAGCGGTGGACTGCGGCGTCGGCGCACCCTGGGAGCAGGCGGTCGCGGTCTCCGCGGACGGATCGCTGATCGCGTACAACACCCAGCTGACCGACGACCCGGAGGCGCTGCGCGACGCGGTCGTGGTCGCCGACGCGGCGACCGGCAAGCGGCTGCGGCTGCTCGCCCAGCCGCAGGGCGAGCTGTCCGACCCGGTCTTCACCCCCGACGGGCGGCAGGTGATCTGCGGTCAGAAGCAGCAGTCCAGCTACGAGGAGACCTTCGACCGCGCCCTCTGGCTCTTCGACGCGACCGACGAGGGAGACCCCGGCCGCCCGCTGCTGCCCGGCTCGGAGCTGTGGCCGGGGACGCCGGTGGTCTCGCCGGTGCCCGGTCCCGACGGCGAGCTGGTGCTCTTCTTCGCCGCCGACGAACGCGGCCACTGTCCCGTCTTCCGCCTGGACGTGCACCCCGACGGACGCACCGAGCTCACCCGGCTGACCGCGGCCGGAGCCCACACCAATCTCCAGGTGGCGCCCGACGGACGCACCGTGTACGCGCTGCGGGCGGCGGTGGACGCCCCGCCCGCGCCGGTGCGGCTGGACGGCCACACCCCCGACCAGGACCCGGTGCCGCTGCCGACGCCGGGCGCGGTGGGCGCGCTGCCCGGCGTGCTGACCGAGGTGCACGCCTCGGCGGAGGACGGCACGGCGCTGCGCGCCTGGCTGGTGCTGCCCGAGGGGGCGACCGCCGAGCAGCCCGCGCCGCTGCTGCTGTGGGTGCACGGTGGCCCGCAGCACAGCTGGAACAGCTGGCAGTGGCGCTGGAACCCCTGGATCGCCGCCGCCAGGGGCTACGCCGTACTGCTGCCCGACCCGGCGCTGTCCACCGGCTACGGCGCCCGGATGCACGAACGCGGCTGGGGCGACTGGGGCGGCGCCCCCTACACCGACGTCATGGCGCTCACCGACGCGGCGCTGGAGCGGCCGGAATTGGACGGTCGGCGCACGGCCATGATGGGCGGCTCCTTCGGGGGCTTCATGGCCAACCTGATCGCCACCCGGACCGACCGCTTCCGGGCCATCGTCTCCCACGCGGGGCTGTGGAACCTGGAGACCTTCGGCGGCTCCACCGACGCCCCGTTCTACTGGCGCCGGGCCCACGGCGACCCGCTGACCACGCGGGAGCGGTACCAGGCGTACTCGCCGCACCTGGGGGCGGCGCGGATCAGCACGCCGATGCTGGTGATCCACGGCGACCGGGACTACCGGGTGCCGATCGGCGAGGCGCTGGGGCTCTGGAACGACCTGGTGCGCTTCGAGGTCCCGGCGAAGTTCCTCTACTTCCCGGACGAGGGCCACTGGATCCTCAAGCCCAGCCACGTCCGGCTGTGGTACCAGACCGTCTTCAACTTCCTCGCGCACCATGTGCTCGACGCCGAATGGGTCCGCCCCGACCTCGTCTAGTCGTGCAGTGCCGCCCGCAGCAGTTCGCCGAACTCGGCGGGGTGCGTGGTCAGGCCGATGTGCCCGCCGGGGAAGTGCCGCAGTTCCGTGCCGAAGCGCTCGGCCAGGAACGCGGCCGGACGATAGGGCAGCTCGCCGTGCGACTCCTGGCCGCCGGCGAGCACCAGCCGGTCCGACAGCGCCGCCAGCCGGTCCAGGTCCGGGGCGTAGGACATGAAGCTGGGCACGATGCGTCCGACGAAGTACGGCAGGTCGGCCATCGTCCGCTCGGCCCGCGCCGCGGCCCGCGGCGGCGTCCGGCAGCACGGCCACCACCGGCGGCTCGTGCGCCACCACGCGTTCGACCCGCTCGGGGTGCGCGGTGAGCAGGTGCAGCGCCACGATCGCGCCCGAGCTGGAGCCGAACACCCGGGCGGGCCGGTCGGGCGAGAGCAGTTCCAGCAGTCGGAACGCGTCGTCGGCGTGCTCCGCGACCCGCTGCTCGGCCTCCGGATCTTCCAGCACGCTCCGGGACATGCCGCGCGGATCGTAGCTGGCGACGGTGTGGTCGACGGCCAGGCCGTCGGCGATGTCGTCGAACGAGGCCGCGCCGCCGGTCCCGCCCGGGATCAGCAGTAGCAACGGGCCCTGGCCGCGCACCTGGTAGTGCAGGGTCGCGCCGGGCACGCGCAGGGTGCCGACGGTCGGGTCGGTGTCCGCCTCACGCGGCGGGACACCGAAGAGCTCGGCCCGGATCTCGTCGCTGGACACCACGGCCCCGGCGTCGATCTGCCGCCGCGCCAGCAGCGCCCTGACGAAGCTGGTCTTGCCCGAGGCCGGGGGGCCGACCGGGACGACCAGCCCCCTGGGCACCCGGATCGGCGCGAGCGGATTCATCGGCACGGGAGCCATCCTCGCAGGGGCGGCGGGCCCGCGCGCCAAGCCGTCGTCGCCGGGGCCCGGGTGGTCGGCACCGAGACGACCGCCGCTCGCCGGGGCGGGTCAGCCGCTGGTCCGCCCGGTCGCGCGGCCGAAGCGGGCACTCCACTCGCTCAGGTACGCCACCAGTTCGGGCGGGGTGACCACCTCGAACTCCGCGCCCAGCCTGCCCAGCGCCATGGCGGGCCAGTCGAGGGTGTCGGCGGTCATCCGCAGCACGCAGGTCCGGGCGTCGACGGGTTCGGCGTCGGCCCACTGGCCCAGCTGGGCCGCCACCTCCGCGGCCGGGGCCCGGACCCGGACCTCCACCGCGTAGCCCGTGGGCCGGGCCTCGACCCCGGCCCGGACGAACGCCGTCGCGTCGGCGGCGGGCAGGTCGCGGGGGCGGAAGCGGACGCCGCTGGTCCGGGGCGCGGTGAGCCGGTCCAGCCGGAAGATCCGCCAGTCCTGGCGGACCAGGTCGTAGGCCACCAGGTACCAGCGGCGGCCCAGCGGCACCAGCCGGTGCGGCTCCACCAGCCGCTGCGAGGGCTCGCCGCCGCGGTCGGTGTAGTCGAACTCGACGCGTTCGGTGTCGCGGCAGGCCAGGGCCACCGCGATCAGTACCGCCGGGTCGGTGGCGGCCCCGGCCGGGGCGCCCCAGCCCGGCGGCTCGGTGGCGGCACGCAGCGCGTCCATCCGGCGGCGCAGCGGGGGCGGCATCACCTGCACCAGTTTGGCCAGCGCCCGCACCGCGGCCTCCTCGATGCCCGCCACCGCGCCCAGCGCCGCCGCCTGCATCCCGACCGCGATCGCGACGGCCTCGTCGTCGTCCACGACCAGCGGGGGCAGCGCCGCACCGGCCGCGAGCCGGTAGCCGCCGTCCACGCCACGGCTGGCCTCGACCGGGTAGCCCAGCTCGCGGAGCCGGTCGATGTCGCGCCGCAGCGTCCGCGCCGAGACCCCCAGCCGATCGGCCAACTCCCCGCCCGGCCAGTGCCGGTGGTTCTGCAGCAAGGAGAGCAGCCGCAGCGTTCGGGAACTGGTGTTGGCCATGTCCCCAGTCTCCCGCGATTCAGGACGGAAAGTGGCCGCTATCCCTCCTAGAGTTCTGTTCATGACGACGAACGAACGTGATGACCTGCTGGAAAGCCTCGCCGCGCACCGCCGGTTCCTGCTGTACACCGTGAAGGACCTGACCGACGACCAGGCCCGGAAGCGCACCACCGTCAGTGAGCTCACCCTGGGCGGGCTGGTCAAGCACGTCTCGCTGATGGAGAAGGGCTGGGTCGACTTCATCCTCGACGGACCGGCCACGATGGCGATGACCGAGGACAGCTACGCCAAGCACGCCAACGGCTTCGTGCTGCGCGAGGACGAGACGCTGGCCGGGGTCGTCGCCGAGTACGAGCGGATCGCCGAGCGCACCGACGAACTGGTGCGCACCCTGCCCGACCTCGGCGCCGCCCAGCCGCTGCCGGAGGCGCCCTGGTTCGCGCCGGGGGCCAGCCGGTCCGCGCGCCGGGTGTTCGTCCACATCGTGGCCGAGACCGCCCAGCACGCGGGCCACGCCGACATCCTGCGGGAGGCCATCGACGGTCAGAAGACCATGGGCTGACCGCTCACCCGAGGCCGGAGCCGGGGCCGGTGACCGCTCCGGCCTCGGTGAGCAGCATCGACTCCAGCCCGAGCAGCACCCGCTCGATGTCCGCGCGGGAGAGGTAGGCGGTGTCGGCGGTCACCGAGATCTCCAGCGCGCCGGAGATGTGCACGCAGAACCGGCAGTTGAGCTGCTCCTGGCTCAGCGGCCAGCTCAGCTCGGTCCTCGGCAGCGCGGCCAGGATGTCCGCCGGAGCGCAGGGCCGCGGGCCCGGTTCGGTGAAGCGCATGTCGTTGAAGCAGCAGAGCGGCTGCACCCACTGGCCGCGGGCCCGGTCCAGCGGGTCGTGGAAGGCGCTGCGGTAGGCCCGCAGCGCGGCCGGTTCCGTCTCCCGCAGCAGGTCGCCGAAGCCCCGGTCGACACCGACCACGAACAGGCCCTCCTGCGAGAGGGTGCTCACGATCCGGGTGGTGTCCCGGCGGAAGCGGTTGCTGACGATCGGCAGCATGGCGCAGCCGCTCCGGTCGGTGAAGCGGCCGACGACCGCCGCCGTCGCGGCCAGCAGCACGGTGGCGGTGGTGGTGCCGTGCCGGGCCGCGACCGCGCGGACGGCCAGACCGGCCGCGGGGGAGTCGAGCAGCCCGCGCCAGATCCGGGGCCGGTCCGGGGCCGCGGTCGGACGGTCGAACATCACCTCGCGGGCGGTGCCCTCCCAGAGCGCGGCGGCCCGCTCGGCCGTCCTGCGCCCTTCCGGGCCCGCCTGCCAGTGCGCGAGGTCCAGTGGGCCGGGCGGCGGCGGACCGCCGGCCGGGGCGCCGCGCAGGATCAGCATCCGCAGGTCGCGCAGGGCGATCTCGGCGCCCAGCCCGTCGGTGGCCAGATGGCAGAAGGCGATCGCCACGTGGCCGACCCGGTCGCCGTCCAGGACCAGCGCGACCCGCAGCGGCCAGTCCCGCTCGTAGTCGAAGCGCTCTGCTTCGAGTTCGGCCAGCACCGCGTCCGGGTCACCGGTCGCCAGCCGCACCGGCAGCCGACCGGCCCGCTCCGTCCGCTGGCGCGGCTGGTCCCCGCTGAGGTCGAGCCGGGTGCGCAGCGCGCTGTGCAGCGCCTGCAACCCGGCCAGGGCGGCGAGGACCTCGGCCGGTGAGCGGGTGCCGGGGACCTTCAGCACCCGGCCGAAGTTGAAGTAGTGGTCCTCCGGGGCGGTGACCGTGATGGCGTCCCAGATCGCCCGCTGGCCCCAGGTGAGCGGCGCGGCGCCGCTGTCCGCCGCGGTGAACTCGGCGATCATCGGGCCTCCAGGTGCGCGGTGAGCGCGTCCAGGTCGTCCACCAGCGCGAAGCCCCGGGCGCCGAGGTCGATCTCGACGCCGTACTCGGACTCGACCGCGTCGATCAGCCGCATCCGGGCCAGGGAGGTGAGCCCCAGCGCCGACAGCCGGACGCCCCCGGCGCGGGCCTCGGCGGCGGCGATCGCACCCTCCGAGGCCTCCTCGACGAGCGTCGCGAGCCGGTCCCTGGTCGCGGTGGCGTTCTCAGTCATGGCGGTGGCCCTCCTGGTCTGCGGTACTGCGGTGAGGTGCCGGGGTTCCGGCGGATCGGGCGTCGGCGGCCGACTCCCGGGCGAGCAGTTCGACGGCCTCCTCGTCGGAGAGCCCGTCGAGCTCGGCGAACAGCTGCTCCTCGACGGCCTGGGCGACCCCGGCCACCGTGCCCCGGTCGAACAGGGTGCGGACCGGCAGCTCGATGTCGGTGCTCGCGCGCAGTCGGGCGATGACCTTGACCGCCAGCAGCGAGTGGCCGCCGAGGGCGAAGAAGTCGTCCAGCGCGCCGATCCCCGGCACCCCCAGGACCTCCTCGAAGACCTCGGCGACCAGCAGTTCGGCATCGGTGCGCGGCGGCACCGACTCCCGCTGCCAGGAGGGTTCGGGCAGCGCCGCCCGGTCGAGCTTGCCACCGGGGGTCAGCGGCAGCGCGTCCAGTGCCACCCAGACGGTCGGGACCAGGTGCGCGGGCAGCGCCGCGCGCAGCTCCTCGGCCAGCTGCGCCGGATCACCGACGGTGTACCCGACCAGGGTCTCGCCGCGTACCGCCACCGCGCCCCGGCCGCCGAGGCGGGCCTCGATCTCGCCGAGCTCGATCCGGAAGCCGCGCAGCTTCAGCTGCTGGTCGCCGCGGCCGAGGAACTCCAACTGCCCGTCCGCGCGCAGCCGGACGCGGTCACCACTGCGGTAGAACCGCTGTCCGTCGAGCAGGACGAAGCGCTCGGCGGTCAGTTCCGGGCGTCCGAGGTAGCCGTCGGCGAGCCCCGCGCCGCCCAGGTACAGCTCGCCCGGCGCGCCCGGAGGGACCGGTTCGCCGTGCGGGCCGAGCAGCACCGCGCTGGCGCCGCCGATGGGACGGCCGATCGGCGGCCGACCAGCGACGTTCAGCTCGGCGGCGGTCGGTCCGGCGGCGGTCGGCTCGGTGGCGGTCAGCTCGGCGGCGGTCGCGATGACCGTCGCCTCGGTCGGACCGTAGGTGTTGACCAGCCGCACCCGGTCACCGAAGCGGCCCCGCCACCGCGCCACCGCGGCCTCGTGCACCTGTTCACCGCCGAGGATGACCAGGCGCAGGGTGTCCGGCCAGGCGATCGCGTCGATCTCGTCCACCAGGTGGTGCCAGTAGGCGGTCGGCAGGTCGAGCACGGTCACGCCGTCCAGGTGGTCCGGCAGGCTGACCGCGCCCTCGGGGAGCAGCTCGATCCGCGCTCCGGCGGCCAGCGCCGGGAAGATCTCCTCCACATGGGCGTCGAAACTCAGCGACGCGAACTGGACCACCCGGTCGTCCGGGCCCAACCGGTACGCCTCACGCATCCAGGCCACCCGCGCCGCCAGCGCCGCATGGCCCACCAGCACGCCCTTCGGGGTCCCGGTCGACCCGGAGGTGTAGATCACATAGGCGGCGTCCGCCGGGAGGTCACGGCCGCCGTGCCGCGGCTGCGGACCGTCCGCCGTCAGCACGACCCGGGCCCCGCTGTCCTCGGCCATGAAGGCCAGCCGCTGCTCCGGGTAGTCCGGGTCCAACGGCAGGTAGGCGCAACCGGTCCGCCAGACGGCGAGCAGGGCGGCGATCGTGTCGCAGCCCCGGCCCAGCCTGATGCCGACCACGCCGCCGCCCCCGGGCGGCAGGTGCGTGGCCAGTTCGGCAGCCAACTCGTCCGCCCGGGCGTCCAGTTGCGCGTAGCTGAGGCACTGGTCGGCGCAGCTCACGGCGACCGCGTCGGGGTGGGCCCGGACCGAGGCGGCGAACAGGTCCGGTACCCGTGGGGTCGGGCCCAGCGGCGGCCCGGCGAGTCCGCCCGCCAGCCGCGCGGTGTCGTCCGGGGTGAGCAGGGGCAGTGCGGACAGTGGCAGTTCGGCCAGCCCGGGCAGGGCCCGGAGCAGCTGCGCGTAGCGTTCGGCGAGGCGGGCGACGGTCTGCTCGTCGAACAGTTCCGCGTCGTAGGCCAGGTTGTGCACCAACTCCCGGTCGTCCTGCCAGGCCTCCACCATCAGCTCGAACTTGGCCTGCTGGAAGCCGTGTTCGAACGGGGAGCTGACCAGACCGCCGAAGGCGTCCTCGCCGTGGTCCGAGCCCTGGCTGTGCAGGATCAGCATGGTCTGGAACAGCGTGGTGCGGGACAGGTCCCGCTCCACCCGAAGTTGCGTCACCAGGTGCTCGAACGGGACGCCCTGGTGGGTGAACGCGCCCAGGACGTCCTTGCGGGTCCGCCGCAGCAGGTCGGCGAAGGTCGGATCGGCGGACAGGTCCCCGCGCAGTACCAGCACGTCGGCGAAGTAGCCGACGACGGGTTCGAGTTCCACCCGGTCGCGCCCGGCGGTGGCGGTGCCGACCAGGATGTCGTCGGCGCCGGTGTGCCGGGCCAGCACCACCTGGTAGGCCGCGAGCAGCACCATGAACAGCGTGCACTTGTGGCTACGGGCGAGCCGGGCGAGCGCGGCGGCCTCCGCCGCGTCCAGCCGGAACGTCACCGAGGCCCCGCGCCGGGTCGGCACGGCAGTGCGCGGGCGGTCCACCGGGAGCTCCAGCTGCGGCGGTTCGGCCAGCCGGTCGCGCCAGTAGTCGAGCAGGCCGGTGTTCCGCTGCTCCCGCTGCCAGGCCGCGACGTCGCCGAACTGCAACCGGGTGGGTGCGAGCGGGCGGTCCGAGTAGAGCGCCGCGAGTTCGTCGTAGATCAGGTTGAGCGACCAGCCGTCGCCGAGGATGTGGTGCAGCACCAGGCACAGCACGTGCTCGTCGTCGGCGATCCGGATCAGCGCCACCCGCAGCGGTGGCGCGGACGCCAGTGCGAACGGGGCGTTGGTCCTGGCGGCCACCAGCTCCAGGGCCTCCGCCTCACCGGCCGCGGTCAACCGCTCCAGCGGCACCGGGGCGACCGGCTCGACGATCGCGGTGGGCGCCCCGTCCAGCTCCGGGAACCGGGTCCGCAGAATCTCATGACGAACAGTCACCTCTTTTAGCGCGTAACGTAGTTGCTGCTCATCGAGCTCCCCCTTGAGGCGCTTGACCAGCCACATGTTGTAGGCGGCGTCGTGCGGGTCCAACCGGTGCAGGAACCACAGCCGCTCCTGGCTGAACGACAGCGGCGGATTGGCCCCGGCCGGACGGGGTTTGGGCCCGTCGGCCTCCCAGTCGCCGCCCGGACGAGCGCGGTCCGGACGATCGCTGTCCGCCGCTGAACTGTCCGCCGCTGAACTGTCTGCCGCTGAACTGTCCGCCGCGGAGTCGGACGGCGGCAGCAGTCGGGCCAGGGCCTCGACGGTCGGGTGCGCGAACACCTCGCTCACCGGCAGCTCCGCGCCGGTGCGGGCGGAGAGCCTGGCGGCGGCCATGGCGGCCCGCAACGAGTGCCCGCCGAGGGCGAAGAAGTCGTCCAGCGCGCCGACTTCGGGCACCCCGAGCACCTCCGCGAAGACCTCCGCGACCAGGCGCTCGGCCCCGGTACGCACCGGCCTGCCGGTGGGCCGGGCGACGGCCGCCGGGTACGGCAGCGCCTTGCGGTCGACCTTGCCGTTGGGTGTCAACGGCAGCTCCGGCAGAGGGACGTAGCTCGACGGGAGCATGTAGGGCGGAAGGTGCCGGGACAGGTGGTCGGCCAGGGAGTCCCGGTCCGCTGCCTCGGCGGTCCCGGGCAGGTAGAACGCCACCAGGTTCTCGTCGCTGACGCCCACCACCGCCTGGCGCACCCCCGGGTGGCCCTCCAGCGCCTCCGCGATCTCGCCCAACTCGATCCGGTGACCCCGCAGTTTGACCTGGTTGTCGGTCCGGCCGAAGAACTCCAGGGTGCCGTCCGGCAGCCAGCGCACCAGGTCCCCGGTGCGGTAGACCCGCTCGCCGCCGAAGTCCACGAAGCGCTCGGCGGTCAGCTCCGGACGCCCGAGGTAGCCGTCGGCCAGGCCCGCACCGCCGATCAGCAGTTCGCCCGGGACCCCGATCGGCACCCGCGCGCCGTCGGCGTCGACCACGTGCACGGTGGTGTTGGCGATCGGCCGGCCGATGGCGACCCGCTCCGGCTGCTCCGGCACCTCCCACGCGGTGGACCAGATGGTGGTCTCCGTCGGTCCGTAGACATTGACCAACCGGCGCACCCGCGAGCGGAGTTCCGCCGCCAGCCGGAGCGGCAGCGGCTCGCCGCCCGCCAACGCGGCGACCGGCGGGAGGTCCCCGGTCAGCAGCACCCGCCAACCGGAGGGGGTGGCCTGCACATGGGTGACGCCCTCGGCCCGGACCAGCCCGGCCAGCGCCGCGCCGTCCAGTGAGGTCGGCCGGTCGGCGATGACCACCCGGCCGCCGGTGACCAGCGGCAGGTACAGCTCCAGCGCGGAGATGTCGAACGACAGCGAGGTCAGCGCCAGCCAGCGGTGCTCCGCCGTGGAACCGGTCAACGCGCCCATGGCGAAAAGGAAGTTGGTCAGCGCGCGGTGCGGCACCACCACGCCCTTGGGGTTGCCGGTGGAGCCCGAGGTGTACAGGACGTACGCGGTGTGCCGCGGGCGGGGGCGGCGGACCGCGGACCGGGCGCCCTCCTCGTCCGCGACCGGGTCGAGCACCCGGTCCAGGTCGGCGTCGTCCAGGGTCAGCGCCGCGCCGCAGTCCGCCAGGACGTAGGCGACCCGTGCCTCGGGGTAGTCCGGGTCGACCGGGACGTACGCCCCGCCGGTCATCGCCACCCCGAGCAGCGCCACCACCATCTGCGCCCGGCGCGAGCTGCGCACCGCGACCACCGAGCCGGGCCCCACGCCGCGCCCGGTCAGCTCCCGGGCCAGGCCGGCCGCCGCGGCCACCAGCGCGCGGTAGCTCAGCCGGTCCGGTCCGCAGACCACCGCGACCGCGTCCGGGGTGGCGTCGGCCTGGTCCAGCAGCAGATCGACCAGGGTCCGCTCGGGCAGCTCGACGGCGGTGTCGTTCCAGGCGGCGAGCAGGTCGCGCTCGGTCGGCGGGAGCAGCTCCAGTCGGCCGACCGGCTGGGTCGGATCGGCCACGATCGAGCCGAGCAGGTGCAGGTAGCGTCCGGCCAGGCGCTGCGCGGTGCCGCGGTCGAACAGGTCGGTGCTGTGGATCAGCACGCCGAGCACCCCGCCGCCGGGCTGCTCGTACAGGTCGAGCGACAGGTCGCAGCGGGCCGGGTGCCAGCCGAGCGGGAACGGCTCGGTGTCCAGGCCCGGCAGCGGGTCGCTGGTGTCGCCGTGCGTGTGCAGCGCGAACAGCGCCTGGTAGATCGGGGTACGGCTGAGGTCGCGTTCCGTCGTCAGCGCGCCGACCAGCCGCTCGAACGGGACGTCGGCGTGCCCGAGCGCGGCCAGCACCCGGCGGCGGGTCTCCCGCAGCACGGCGTCGAAGCCCGAGTCGGCGGGCAGGTCGCACCGCAGGACCAGGGTGGTGGACAGCAGCCCGACGACGCCCTCCAGTTCGGTCCGGCCGCGCCCGGCCGAGGGGGTGCCCACGCAGAAGTCGCGCTGGCCGCTGTGCCGGGCCAGCAGCACCTGGTAGGCGGCCAGCAGCACCATGTACGGGGTGCACCGGCTGCGGCGGGCCAGCTCGCGCACCCCGGCCAGCAGCCCGGCCGGGATCTCGAAGCGCACGTCGCCACCGGCGGCGCCGCGCCGGGCCGGGCGCGGCCGGTCGGTCGGCAGTTCCAGTGCCGGGCACCCGGTGAGCTGCTCGACCCACCACCCGAGGTCCGCCGCCTCCGGATCGGCGGCCGCCGCCAGCTCGCTGTACTGGAGCGGGGCGGCGGGCAGCGGCAGCCCGGCGTAGCAGGCGGCGACCTCGGACCGGATCACGTTGAAGGACCAGCCGTCGCCGTTGATGTGGTGCAGCACCACGCACAGCACGTGGTCCTCGGGGGCGATCCGGACCAGGGTCACCTGGAACGGGGGCCTGGCCGCGAGGTCGAAGCGGGTGTTGCTGCGGGCGGCGACGATCGCCTCGGTCTGCTCCACGGAGTCGGCGTCCACCCGCTCGATCAGCACCGGCCCGGGAGCCTCCACCACGGCCCGGGGCTCGCCGCCGGTGTGGGTGAAACGGGTGCGGAGCGCGTCGTGCCGGGCGGCGGTGGCGGTGAACGCCGCCTCCAGCGCGACCAGGTCCAGAGCACCGCGTACCCGATAGGCGTAGGCCGTGTTGTGCGACGGATCGCCGGGGTCGAATTGATGCAGGAACCAGAGTCGCTGTTGGCCGAATGAGAGCGGGCCTGTATTCAACGCGTCTCTCCCAGAATGACGGTTTTGCGGGTGGCTCCGGCAGGCTCGCTATCCGCGTCCGGAGTTCGTGATCAACAACCATTGACGAGCCCTGGGGAGGATGGCAGACTGACGGCCGCCCAGTCAATGGTCTATACCAACGCCCCGCTTTGTGGCTGCGCCTTCCTATTGAAAACCGGCAACTTCGGTCCATAGCAACGTATGTGACGCCATCTCGGGGGGACTTTGATGAGCGCGACGCTTTCCCATCTGCTACGTGAACGAGCCGCCGCGGAACCGGAGCGGGAGGCCCTGGTCGTCAGCGGATCGGCGCTGGACTTCGGCGACTGGGAACGGCGGTCCAACGCCGTGGCCGCCGGGCTGCGACAGCGCGGAGTGGTCCACGGGCAGCGGATCGGGCTGCACTTCGGCAACAACGACTGGCTGGAGTACGCCGTCGCGTTCTTCGGCGTGCTCAAGGCCGGAGCGGTCGCGGTGCCGCTGTCCGACCAGCTGAGCCCGCCGGACCTGGCCGCACGACGGGAGCACTGCGGCGCCGAGTTGCTGCTGCGGCCCGGGGAACTCCCGTACCTGGAACCGGAGACGGAGCTACCGGAGCTCCCGGGCCCGGGGGATCTCGCGCAGATCCTCTACACCTCGGGAACCACCGGCAGTCCCAAGGGAGTTGTCGCCAACCACGGCAACCTCGGCTACGGCTGGGGCGGTCGGCGCAAGCCGTTCGCCCACTCGCGGCACCTCGCCCACGGATTCCCGATCGGCACCAACGCCGGGCAGTGGATGCTGGCCAACGCCGTGGGCGCGCACCCCACGGTGGTCACCCTCGGCCAGTTCACGCCCGGGCGCTTCGCCCGACTGATCGAGCAGTACCGGGCCGGGACGGTGTTCCTGGTCCCGACGATGGCGATCGAACTCCTCGCCGCCGGGGCGCACACCCGGGCCGACCTGTCCAGCGTGCTGCTGCTGGGCTCCGCCGCCGCACCGCTGCCGGGCCGGGTCGCCGCCCAGCTCGGCGAGGCCTTCCCGAACGCGACCATCGCCAACTACTACACCTCCACCGAGGCCGCTCCGGCGCAGACCGTGATGCTCTACGACCCGGAGCGCCCGACCAGCCTCGGCCGGCCCGCCTCCGGCGGCGCGGTCCGGATCGCCGACGCCACCGGCGCGCCGCTGCCCGCCGACGCCACCGGCGAGGTGTGGATGCGTTCCCCCACCGACACCCGGAGCTACTACGGCGACGCGGCGGCCACCGGAGCGGTGTTCCACGACGGCTGGATCCGCATGGGCGACCTCGGCTACCTCGACCGCGACGGCTACCTCTACCTGGTCGACCGGGAGAGCGACGTGGTGAAGTCCGGTGCGCACAAGGTGTCCACCATCCACGTGGAGGAGGCCGTCTACCAGCACCCGCGGATCGTGGAGGCGGCAGCGTTCGGCGTGCCGCACCCCTCCCTCGGGAAGGCCGTCGCGGTCGCCGTCGTCGGCCCGGTCGACCACGCCGAACTGCGGGTCTTCCTGCAGGACCGGCTCTCCCCGTACGAGATGCCGCACCACCTGGTCACGCTCGACGCCCTGCCCCGCAACCACGGCGGCAAGGTGGACAAACGCGCACTTCGAGAGGTTGTCGGATGAGCCAGCTTTCCATCGCCCAGCACGGCATATGGGTCACCGCGCGGGCCGGCGCGGCCACCGCCTACCACATGCCGCTGCTGATCGCCCTGGCCGCACAGCCGGACCAGGGCGCACTCGCCGAGGCCTGCCGCGCTCTGGTCGAGCGGCATCCGCTGCTCGGCAGCGCGGTGCGGGAGCGCAGCGGTGTCCCGCACTTCGAACCGGCGGCCGTGGCGCCGGTACTGGAGCGGGCCGAGTCCGTGGACGAGGTGGTCGACCGGCCGTTCGACCTGGAGCGGGGACCGCTGGTCCGGTTCGCGCTGGTCGGCGGACGCACGCTGCTGGTCGTCGCCCACCACCTGGTCTTCGACGGCCACTCCAAGGACCTGCTGGTGGCGGAGCTGGCCGCGCTCCACGCCGGCGACCCGCTGGAACCGGCGCCCCCGGCGGTCGCCGTGCCCGCGCCGAGCCCGGACGCCCTCGCCGACGCCGCCGACTTCTGGACCCACCGCTGGCACGAGCCGGGCGCCGTCGCGCTGCCCGGCGGCACCCTGCGCTCCCGCGCCGCCGGGACCGGCGAGGCCATCGAATTCCCCTTGGCCATAACGGATATGGAGGGCCTCACCCGATTCGAGGTACTGGTCTCCACAGTCCACGCGTTGTTGGCCTCATACGGGAACTCGGAGGTTTTCACCGCCCTCGACCTGTCCACCCGAACGGCGGCGGAATCCGGGCGGATCGGCTGCTATGTGAATGAACTCCCGATTCACTCCCGGCCGTTGCCCACTACACCATTCTCCGCGTTCGCGGCGGAACTCCGGCGCGAACTCCGGGAGATCTACCGCCATCGGGGAGTCCCGCTCTCCCGCGCCGTCCCGGGACTGCGCCCGCATGCCGCGCTGGCACCGGTGTCCATCAGCTACCGCCATACCGCGCAGGCGAGTTGGCCGGGTGCCGACGTGGAATGGCTCGCCTTCAACCACAGCGTCCGCGGCGCGCTGCAACTCCAGGTCGTGCAGGGGGCGCACGGGGCCGTGGCCAGCCTGCGGTACGACCCGCGCGAACTCGCCGACCCCGCGGCCTTCGCCGCCGACCTCACCCTGGCACTGACCGCAGTGGCCCGGGACCCGCACCAAACCCTGGGTGAGATCAGGGAGTTCACCACTCCAGTGGCCCCGGTCGGGGGTGACCGGCCGCAGCAGGCGCAGCCGCTGCCGCAACCCGCGGCCGCTGCCGCCGACGGACCCGACGCCGACGATCCGCTGGTCGAGCAGATCCGGGCGATCTGGGAGCAGATCCTCGACCTCTCGCCGATCGACCCGCACGACGACATCTTCGACCTGGGCGGACACTCACTGACGATCACTCAGATCATCGCCCGGATGCAGCGGCAACTGGGCGTGGAGATCTCGCTGGACGACTTCTTCGACAACTCGACCATCGCCGGAGTGGTCAAGGTGATCCGCTCATGACCACCGAGACCCCCGCGCGCAAGCACGCGCCGCCGCTCAGCAGGCTGTCCGACCAGGACCTGACCCAGCTGCTCACCATCCGCGCCTTCGAGTCGCAACTGCTCGACCTGTTCGACCGGGGCATGCTCAACGGAACCACCCACACCTGCCTCGGGCAGGAGTACGTCCCGGTCGCGCTGGAACCGCTGCTCGACCCGCGCGACCACGTCTTCAGCAACCACCGGGGCCACGGCCACTACCTGGCCAGGCACCGCGACCCGGAGGGGCTGCTCGCGGAGATCATGGGCCGCCGCGGCGCGGTCTGCGGCGGGGTCGGCGGCAGCCAGCACATCCGCCGGGACCGCTACCTGTCGACCGGCGTCCAGGGCGAGAGCCTGCCGGTGGCCTGCGGTGTCGCGCTGCACCTCAAGCGGACCGAGCCGGGGGCCCTGGCCTGCGTCTACATCGGTGACGGGACCTTCGGCGAGGGGGCCGTCTACGAGGCGCTGAACATCGCCGCACTGTGGCGGCTGCCGCTGCTGGTGGTGGTGGAGAACAACGGCATCGCGCAGTCCACGCCCGCCGCCGGGAACCTGGCCGGGAGCATCGCCGGACGGGCGGCGGCGTTCGGCATCGCGCATCAGCGCACCGACTCCATGGACGTCAACGCGATCCGGGACCAGCTGGCGCCCGCCGTCGGCGCGGTCCGCGACGGAGCGCCGCTGGTACTGGAGTTCGCCACGCACCGGCTCGGACCGCACAGCAAGGGCGACGACACCCGCCCGGAGCCGGTGGTCGAGCGACTGCGGTCGGCCGGATGGTACGCGCGCTACGCCCGGGACCACCCGGAGCAGTTGCAACGGTTGGAGCAGCGGGCGCGGGCGCGGATGGCCGCCGTCGCCGAGGACGTCACGGCACGGGAGCTGTCATGAGAGTCGCCGAGAACCTCAACGCCGCCCTGCACGGGCTGATGGAGCGGACCCCCGACCTGTACCTGATCGGCGAGGACGTGGCCGACCCGTACGGCGGAGCCTTCAAGATCACCCGTGGCCTGTCCAGCCGCTTCCCCGAGCGCGTGCTCACCACCCCGATCAGCGAGAACGCGCTCACCGGCATCGCCGCCGGGCTCGCCCTGGCCGGGGACAGCGCCATCGCCGAGATCATGTTCGGCGACTTCGCCACCCTGGCCTTCGACCAGCTGGTCAACTTCGCCGCCAAGTCGGTCTCGATGTACGGCGACCGGCTGCCGATGCGGATGATCGTGCGCTGCCCGGTCGGCGGCGGCCGGGGCTACGGGCCCACCCACAGCCAGAGCCTGCAGAAGCACTTCCTCGGCGTGCCCGGCCTGGCGCTGTACGAGGTGTCGCCGTTCCGCGACAACGCCGCGGTCCTCGCGGAGATGCTCGCCCGGCAGGAGCCCTGCGTGCTGTTCGAGGACAAGGTGCTCTACACCCGTCCGATGGAGGAGGTGCGGGCCCCGTTCGTGCTCCAACCGCCGGACGGCTCCGGCATGGCCCGGGTGTCCCTGGCCGGCGGCTCGGGTGGCGGTCCCGACTGCGTGCTGATCGCGGCCGGGGGCACCGCCCACCGCGCCCTGGACGCGATGCGCTCGCTGCTGCTGGAGGAGGAGATCGAGTGCACGCTGCTCGTCCCCTCCCGGCTGTACCCGTTCGACGTCGAGCTGCCCGACACCCGTCAGGTGTTCGTGGTGGAGGAGGGCACCGCCGGCGGCACCTGGGGCGCGGAGGTGGCGCACGTGATCCACCAGCGGCACTGGGAGCGGCTGGCCCGGCCGGTGACCCTGGTGCACTCCGCCGACTCCGTCATCCCCACCGCTCCGCACCTCGAACGCGAGGTGCTGGTCAGCGCCTCGACCATCCACCGCGTCATCCAGGAGACCCTGAGTGGCTGAGCAGCGAGTGCCCAAACTCAACAACAACGACACCGAGTACGTGCTGACCGAGTGGCTGGTGGCGGACGGCGCCGAGGTCCGCGCCGGTGACCCGATGGTGGTCGTGGAGACCTCCAAGGCCGCCGAGGAGCTGGTGGCCGAGGCGTCCGGGGTGCTCCGGCAGCGCGCCAAGGCCGGCGACCTGTGCCGCCCCGGCGAACTGGTCGCGGAGGTGCTGGACGGCTCCGCGCCGCGCTCGGTCGAGCCGGGTCCCGCCGCGGACCCGGCCGCGGCCGACGGCGGACCGCTGGTCACCAGGGCCGCGCGGGAACTGGCCGACCGGTACGGCATCAGCGCCGGGCGGATCGCCGCCCTGGGCCTGGCCGTGGTCCGCGGCGCCGACATCGAGGCACTCCACGCGGCCGACGGTTCCGCCGCCGGGGCCGACGCCGCCGGGGCGGAGACCGCCGTTCGGCCCGGCGCGGTCCGGCTCGGCCGGGTACAGCGGGGCGTGGCGCGCTCCGTCGAGCTCTCGCACCGGACCATCCCGGCCGCGTACACGGTGGTGCGGATGGACCTCGGACCGGCGGTCGCGCACGCCCGGGCGCTGACCCGCAGCGTACGGCGGCCGGTCGGCCTGGCCGAGGTGTTCGTGCAGCAGGTCGCGGCGCTGCACCCGCAGTTCCCGCTGTTCTTCGCCGCCATCGAGGGCAGCACCGCGCTGCTCGCCGAGGCCCCGCACATCGGTGTCACCGTCGACCTGGGGGAGGGGCTGTTCGTCCCCTGCGTCCGCGACGCCGCCAACCGGACGATCCGCGAGATCGCCACCGAACTGATGAGGTTCCGGCTCGCCGCGACCGACGGCACGTTCCGCGAGAGCGACCTGGGCGGAGCCAACTTCGTGGTGACCCTGCACACCGACGCCGACGTGGTGCTGGCCGTGCCGCTGGTGTTCCCGGGCACGGTCTGCGCGCTGGCGGTCACCTCGCCCACGGACGGTTCCCCCGCCAACATCGGCCTGGCCTACGACCACCGGCTGATCAACGGCCGGGACGCGGTGCTGTTCCTGCACGCTCTCAAGAACTCCGTCGAAGGGCTCGGTTGATGTCCGCCGTCGAACTGTCCGAGGCCAAGCGCGAACTGCTCAGACGCAGGCTCAGCACCCGGCGGCAGGGCCAGGCCGTGCCCCGGCGGCCGGAGGGCAGCGAGCCGGTGCTCGCCCCGGCGCAGGAACCGATCTGGTTCATGGAGCACTTCGCGCCCGGCACCGCCACCTACACCATCACCCTCGCGGCGCGGCTGCGCGGTCCACTCGACACCGAACGGCTACGGCTGGCCCTGGCCGAACTGCCGACCCGGCACGACAGCCTGCGCCACCGGTTCCCGGCCACCACCGACGGCCGCCCGGACGTCCGGCTGCTGCCCCGGACGGAGGTACCGCTGGCCCGGGCCGAGGCGGCGACGGACGAGGAGACGGTCGCCCGGATCAGCGCCGAGGGCGGCGAGCCGCTCGACCCGGCCCAGGGCCCGCTGCTGCGCGCGCTGTTGATCGCGCGCGGCCCGGACGACCACGTGCTGGCCCTGCTGACGCACCACATCGTCGCCGACGGCCAGTCGGCGCAACTGCTGATGCACGACCTGCTCGCGCTCTACCGGGGCGAGGCCCCGGAGCCGCCCTCGGTGTCCTTCGGCGACATCGCGGCCTGGCAGCGGGAGCGCCCCCTGGAACGTGAAACCGGTTACTGGACGACCCAGTTGGCGGACCTGCCACGACTGGAGCTGACCACCGACCAGCCCCGACCGGCCCGGCAGGACTTCGCCGGGGCCTCCACCGTGCGCCTGCTCGACGCGGAACTCACCGAGCAGCTGACCGAGTTGGGGCGTCGGCAGGGCGCGACCCGGTTCATGACGGTGCTCGCCGGATTCCAGGCGCTGCTCCACCGGTACACCGGCCAGGGCGAGTTCGGCGTCGGCATGCCCGTCGCCGGGCGCACCAGGGCGGAGTTCGAGGACGTCGTCGGGATGTTCGTCAACACCCTGGTGCTCCGGGCCCGACTCGCGGACGACCCGACCTTCGCCGAACTGCTCACCCGCGCCCGGGACGTGGTGATCGACGCGCTGGACTGCCAGGAACTCCCCTTCGCCCGGCTGGTCGAGGCGCTGAACGTGCCGCGCGACCCGAGCCGCCAGCCGCTGGTCGACGCCCTCTTCTCGATGCACGACTTCCCCGCCGCCTCCGGATCGGACGGACCGCTCCAGGTCGAGGACTACCCGCTCGCCCCCGGCTCCTCCCGGCACGACCTGGAGCTGTACGTGGTCCCCGCCCCCGACGGCGGACTGGCCTGCACCTTCACCTACCGGACCACACTGTTCGACGCGGACACCATCGAGCGGATGGCCGGGCACCTGGAGTCGCTGCTGCGGGCCGCCGTCGCCCGCCCCGACACCCGGGTCAGCCGGCTTCCGCTGCTGGGCCCGGACGAGCGGGCGCTGATCGACGGCTGGAACGACACCGCCACCGGGTTCCCGTCCGCGCAGACCCTGCACGGCCTGGTCCAGGCCCAGGTACTGCGGACGCCCGGGGCGACCGCCGTCACGTTCCGGGGCAGCTCGCTCAGCTACGCCCAACTCGACGCGCGGGCCAATCAGGTGGCGCACCGGCTGCTGGCCGAGGGGGTGGGCCCGGGCACACTGGTGGGGGTCTGCGCGGAACGGTCGCCGGAACTGGTCGTGGGCCTGCTCGGGGTGCTCAAGGCCGGAGCCGCCTATCTGCCGCTGGACCCCGAATACCCGGCCGGGCGGCTGGAGTTCATGCTCGACGACGCCGCCGCGCCGATCGTGCTCACGCAGACCCGGCTGCTGGCCGAGGAGCCGTTGCACGCCCTCGCCGACGCCGGCACCCAGCTGCTGCCACTGGACCGGGCCGAGCTGTGGGACCCGCAGCCGACCACCGCGCCGGAGCGCACCGCCGACCCGTCGGCCGCCGCCTACATGATCTACACCTCCGGCTCGACCGGCCGCCCCAAGGGCGTGCCGACCGGCCACCGGGCCATCGTCAACCGCCTGGACTGGATGCAGCGCCGCTACCGCCTGGGCGCCGACGACACCGTGCTGCAGAAGACCCCGGCCGGTTTCGACGTGTCGGTGTGGGAGTTCTTCTGGCCACTGCTGGCGGGCGCGCGGCTGCTGCTGGCGGAGCCCGGCGGCCACCGCGACCCGGCCTACCTGCGCGAGCTGATCGAGGCCGAGGGGGTCACCACCGCCCACTTCGTACCGTCCATGCTGGGCCTGTTCCTCGCCGAGGAGGGCGTCGGGCGCTGCGACTCGCTGCGCCGGATCATCTGCAGCGGCGAGGAACTGCCGGTCGACCTGGCCCTGCGCTGCCTGCGGACGCTCCCCGCCGAACTGCACAACCTGTACGGGCCGACCGAGGCCGCGATCGACGTCTCCGCCTGGCAGTGCACCCCGGAGGCGCTGGCCGGCCGGGCCCGGGTGCCGATCGGCCGCCCGATCCACAACGCCGAGCTGCACGTGCTGGACCAGCACCGCGAGCCGGTACCGGTCGGCGTCCCCGGCGAGCTGTACCTCGGCGGCGTCGCGGTCGCCTCCGGCTACCACCGGCGGCCGGAACTGACCGCCGAGCGCTTCGTCGACGGCCGCTACCGCACCGGTGACGCGGCCCGGCGGCTGCCCGACGGCACGGTCGAGTTCCTCGGCCGACTGGACCAGCAGGTCAAGCTGCGCGGCCTGCGGATCGAGCTCGGCGAGATCGAGGCGGCGCTGCGCGAGCGGGCCGGTGCCCGCGAGGCCGTGGTCACCGTCAGCGAGGACCAGCGGCTGATCGCCTACCTGGTCGGCGGGCCGACCGAGGCGGCGCGGGTCAGGGACGCGATCAGGGGCACGCTGCCGGAGTACATGCTGCCCTCGATGGTCGTCCCGCTCGACGCGCTGCCGCTGACGCCCAACGGCAAACTGGACCGCAGGGCGCTGCCCGCGCCCGAGGTCGCCACCGCCGCGTACCGGGCCCCGGAGACCGACGCGCAGCGGGCGATCGCCGCCGTCTGGAGCGAGGTGCTCGGCGTCGAACAGGTCGGCCTGGACGACGACTTCTTCGACCTGGGCGGACACTCGCTGCTCGCGATCCAGGTCATCGCCAAGCTGCGCACGGCGCTGCCGCCCGGCGGTCGCCAGGTCGGCCTGGTCGACATGTTCTCCGCGCGCACCGTGGACGAGTTGGCGGCGCTGGCCGCCGAGCCCGCCAGCGACGGCCCCCGGCCACTGCTGCAACGGCTCACCGGCCGCCGCGCGGCCACCGTCAGCTACGTCTGCGTGCCGTACGGCTCCGGCAGCGCCATCGTCTACCAGCCGCTCGCCGACGAACTGCCCAGGAACGCCGTGCTGTACGCGCTCTCCATCCCCGGCAACGACATCGGCCTGGACGAGGAGCCGATGGAGTTCGACGAGCTGGCGGCGCGTACCACCGAGGAGATCCTCGCCATCGAGGGCCCGCTGGTGGTGTACGGCCACTGCGGCGTCGGCGCCGCGCTCGCGGTCGAGCTGGCCCGGCGGGTGGAGGCGGCCGGACGGCGGGTGGAGGCCGTCTACATCGGCGCGATCTTCCCCTTCGCCAAGCCCGGCGGCCTGTGGCGCAGGCTCCGGAGCCCGGAGACCTTCAACCGGCTCCGCAGCAGCCAGCGCGACCTGGACTCGCTCAAGGCGCGCGGCGTCGACCTGGACGAGCTGGAACCGGGTGTCGCCGACCGGATCATCCGGACCATGCGGCACGACTCGCTCGCCGCCGAGAAGTACTTCACCGGCCTGTTCGACCAGCCGGGCCGGGCCCGGCTGCGCGCGCCGATCATCTCGGTGGTGGGCGACCGCGACCCGGCGACCGCGATGTACGAGGAGCGCTACCGGGAGTGGCGGTTCCTCACCGACACCTCCGCGCTGGTGGTGCTGGACGAGGGCGGTCACTTCTTCCTGCGCTACCGCGCGGCGGAGGTCGCCGACGTGCTGCTGACCCACACCCGGTTGGACGCGCCACCGCCCCGGACCGACACCGACACCTGGTGGGTGCAGGACGTCGCCACCCCGCAGTCGCAACCGGCGGCGTCGCCAAACGGGGACGTCCGGCCCAGCATGGGACGGTTCCTGGTGGTCGCCGGGGGCCAGCAGATCTCGCTGATCGGCTCGGCGCTGACCGGGTGGGCACTGCCGATCACGGTACTGGTGCACTCGAAGTCGATCGGCCAGTTCTCGCTGCTGGCCGTGCTCAACCTGGTGGGCCTGGTGATCTCGCCGCTGGCCGGGGCGATCGTGGACCGGGGGAGCCGCAGACAGGTGATGATGGCCGCCGACTGCGCCTCGGGCGCGATCGAGGCGGTGGTCGCGGTGCTGGTGCTCACCGGCCACATCCAGCTGTGGGAGATCTACCTGCTGATCACCTCGCTGTCGGTGACCACCACCTTCCAACGGCTGGCGTACTCCTCGGCGGTGCCGCAACTGGTGCCCAAGCAGTACGTCGGGCACGCGATGGGCGTGACCCAGATGACCAACGGGGTGGCGCAACTGGTGGTGCCGCTGGTCGCGGCGGGCCTGCTCGGTCTGATCGGCCTGGGCGGGATCGTGGTGGTCGACGTGGTCAGCTACGCCTTCGCGATCGGTGTGGTGCTGTTCGTCCGATTCCCCAACACCCTGCCCTGGCGGCCGAAGGAGCCGCTGACCACGGAGATCGCCAAGGGCTTCAGCTACACCTGGAACGATCGCGGACTGCGCTCGATCCTGGCGTTCTTCGCGGTCCTGAACATCTTCATGTCGCCGTTGCTGCTGCTGGTCTCACCGCTGGTGCTGTCCTTCGGGACGCTCACCGACGTGGGGTGGATCTCGCTGGTCAGCGGCCTGGGGGTGATGCTCGGCGGAACCACCATGGCGCTGTGGGGCGGACCGCGCCAACGCCGGTTCCACGGGGTGCTGATCGCGACGGTGGCCATGTCCGTGGCCGGAGTACTGGTCAGCCTGCGGCCGTCGCTGGTGCTGATCGGCGTCGGGGCGTTCGCCCTGACGTACGCGTTGACCATCATGAACACCGTGTACTCGACCATCGTGCAGATCAAGGTGCCGTACCGGTACCACGGGCGGGTGTTCGCGCTGAACACGCTGGTGGCCTGGTCCACCCTGCCGATCGGGATGGGCCTGGTCGCGCCGTTCGGGTCGGAGCTGTTCAACCGGCTGCTGGCGGTGCACGGCGCGCTGGCGTCCACGGCCGGTGCGGTCGTCGGCACCGGACCCGGGCGCGGCACCGCGCTGATGTTCCTGCTCTGCTCGGTCGGCATGCTGCTGGTCGTCGGCGGTGCGCTGTGGATTCCCAGGCTGGCGCGGTTCGACACCGACATGCCGGACGCGCAGCCGGACGACCTGCTCGGGGTGGAGGCCCTGGCGGAGAAGCGGAAGCAGCCCGTGGACGCCTGAACCGACGCCCGACCGGACGGGACCGCCCTGCTGACGGCCAGTCAGGAGGGCGGTCCCGCTGCTCTCACGTAATCTACGACTGGTCAGATACCTTGCTGTTCAGGACACTTCGGCGCAGCAGGGTGCCCTCCGGGTCCAGGCCGAGCAGTCTCCCGGCCTGGCCGCCGAGCGTGAGGACATCTCGGGCCGGTCCCAACTCCTGCCAGGAGCTGCTCTGTTCGGGCAGTCTATGGAGCAGGGTGCCCTGGCCGTCGATCGCGTACAAGCGGCCGTTGACGGCGGTGAGCGCGCGCAGCGCGGCGGGCGGGGCGAACCGCAGCCAGGTGCGCGGCGAGCCGTCCGGTCGCGGGCTCTGCGGTGCGGTCCACAGCGCGCCGTCGTGGTCGAGGGCGTACAGGCGGCCGTCGCAGACGGCCAGCGCCCGGGTTCCGGTCGGACAGCGGTCCAGCACCTGCCAGTCGGCCGCCTCGGGGAAGGGCGGGCGAGCCAGCAGCCGACCGTGCCGGTCCGCCGCGTACAGCGCCAGCGGGCCGCCGACCGTGGCCTCCCTGGGGGCGGCCAGCGCGACCACGTCCGGGGCCGGACCGGCCGGTTGCAGCCTGCGGTTGTGCGCGTCGGCCGAGCGTACCCCGAGTGTCCCGTCCGCCAGTGCGGCGAAGATCCACGGGCCGGTCCCGGCCAGTGCCAGCGCGCCGTGGGCCGAGCCGAGCGCGGTCCAGCGCCCCGGCGCCGCCGGGGCGGACAGCCGGGTCAGCACGTTGCGGGTGATCCGAGCCACCACCGGATCACCGAGTGCCGCGCCCCAGTTGACCGTTCCCGCGTTGAAGACGGTGCCCGCACCGGACTCGAAGACGCCCAGCACGGCCCAGCCGCCCTGTCCGTAGTGCTGCCAGTGCCGCAGGTCGGCGGTGGCGAGCACGGCCAGCGAGGCGGGCGTGCCGTCGCGTCCGGTGGCGGTCGGCACGCCGTCGGTGAACTCCAGGTCGGCGGCGTCGGTCTCGTAGCCGAGCCCGCCCCGGGCGAAGGTGTCGCCGTCGGCCAGGCCGGTGCCCTCGAAGACCCAGTGCGCGGCGAAGGCGACGGTGTACGCCTCCAGCCGCATCCGCTCCATACTCGGTCCCCAACAACCGGCGCCGGTACGGAAACTGAGACCGGTGAGGCTGTTCTCGGGCCGGTTCACCGGGTCGCTCGACCACTCGACCGTGGTCAACTCCGGTGCCAGTTGCGCCATCGGGTCGGCGGCGGCGTCGCGGTAGCAGACCATGGTGCGGCCCTCGTCCTCCAACCGCATCTGCCACCAGGCGGTGTTGGCGCCGAAGACCGCGAGGTTGCCGCCCGCCCGGACGAACCCCTCCACCCGGTCGCGCATCTCCCAGGTCCAGTACTCGTCATGGCCGTTGACCACGAGCAGGCGGTACGGCAGCAGCGCCCTGGGGTCGAGGTGGAGATCGAGGTTGGAGCAGTAGTCCACGTCCGGGCCGTGCGCGCGCAGCCAGCGCATCAGGCCCTCCTCCCAGCGTTCCGGCGGCGGTCCGCCGCCCGGGCGGTCGAAGCTGACCCGGGCCGCGCGGGCCGGGTCCTCGGTCCAGTACAGGCCCTCGCCGGGCACGCCGCTGCGGTTGTACGCCTGCCAGGTGGCGAACGGCACCGAGAGCAGCACCCGGGCCCGTGGGGCGTCCTCGGCCGGGCGGACCACGAACCACACCTCGCTGGCCTCGCCCCGGCCGGGGCGGAAGACCGCCCGGTACAGCGAACTGCGCCAGTGGCGGGGCACGTCCAGCACCCAACTGCCACCGGTCACCGCCGACCGGTGCACGGTCCGGCCGTCCACGGCGTCCCGTACGGTGACCCGGCCGACCAGTTGGCCCTCCGCCGCCGTGACCGCCGCCGTGACCGCCGCCCTGTCGGCCGATCCGGACGCCGAGGCGCGGGCCGGTCTGCGGGTCACGGTGAAGCGAAGACTCCCCCCCTGTGCGCAGGAGGTCGCCTCCGCGTACGCAACCAAGGTCACTACCGTGCCGCCTTCCCCCGAGGCGCGTTGCGCCGGACTTGCGCACCGGCTCCCCCGCAGTCCCGAAACCGCTATTGGTCCAGACCTTTAGGGGAGACTGGCATAGACCAATGGAGCGGTCAAGGGAGATCAGACCCCCTTTCCCGGCCCCGGCCGACCGGGTGCGGGAGAAGCCCGGGCAAGGCGGGAGAAGCCCGGCAGGGGCAGGTCACCCGGGCGTCCTCGGCCGCGAAACCGCGTTCCGGCGCGGCGGCTCAGCTCCGAGCCGTCGGCCCGGGCCACG
The DNA here is from genome assembly GCF_014084105.1 of Streptacidiphilus sp. P02-A3a. Taxonomy (GTDB): domain Bacteria; phylum Actinomycetota; class Actinomycetes; order Streptomycetales; family Streptomycetaceae; genus Streptacidiphilus. Next base: position 4,153,808 of record NZ_CP048289.1, read on the forward strand.
GTCGCGGCGATCACCGAGGCGGGCGGCAGCACCGAACCGGTCCGGGTCGGCGTCGCCGCTGTCACCGCCCCGCTGCTGGCCCGGCGCGACGGCGCGATCGTCAACGTCTCCTCGAACGGGGCCGGACCGGCCATGGGCGACTACACCCTGGTCGGCGTGTACAAGCCGGCCCTGGAGGCGCTGACCCGTTACTTGGCCGCCGACCTGGACCCACCGGTCCTGGACAGCGGAGCCGCCAGCCCGTAACTTATCGAACGTTCGAACCTGGCCACTCCGGGAGTCCCCATGACCGACACGGTTCTCACGCAGTACGCCGACGGCGTCGCCGTGATCACGATCAACCGGCCGGAGGCGCGCAACGCGCTGGACGCCGAGGTCGCCCGGGGCGTGGCCGCCGCCCTGGACGAGTTGGAGGCCCGGGCGGACCTGGTCGTCGGCGTGATCACCGGGGCCGGTGGCAGCTTCTGCTCGGGGATGGACCTCAAGGCGTTCCTGCGCGGCGAGACCCCGACCATCCCCGGCCGGGGCCTGGTCGGGCTGACCGAGGCCCCGCCGGGCAAGCCGCTGATCGCGGCGGTCGAGGGCTACGCCCTGGCCGGTGGCTGCGAGATCGCCCTCGCCTGCGACCTGGTGGTCGCCGCCGAGGACGCGAAGTTCGGCATCCCCGAGGTCAAGCGCGGGCTGGTGGCCGCAGCCGGGGGCCTGCTGCGGCTGCCGCAGCGCATCCCGTACCAGGTCGCCATGGAGTACGCGCTCACCGGCGAGTTCCTGGACGCCCCACGCGCCCACAGCCTGGGGCTGGTGAACCGGCTCACCGCGCCGGGCGGCGCGCTGGCCGGGGCCCGGGCGCTGGCCGCCACGATCGCCGCCAACGGCCCGCTCGCGGTGCGGACCACCAAGCAGATCATCGCGCAGGCCGCCCAGTGGCCCGCCGAGGAGGCCTGGACCCGGCAACAGGCCCTGGTCGAGGCGGTGTTCGCGTCCGAGGACGCCCGCGAGGGCGCGCGCGCCTTCGCCGAGAAGCGGGCTCCGCGCTGGACCGGGAAATGACCGCAGGTCACGGCCCGCTGGACGGGGTCCGGGTGTTGGAGCTCGGCGGCATCGGCCCCGGCCCGTTCTGCGGCATGCTGCTGGCCGACCTCGGCGCCACCGTGGTCCGGGTGGAGCGGCCGGCCGACGCCGGAAACCCCTCGCAGCACCCGTGGCTGCACCGCAACCGCCGGTCGATCGCGGTGGACCTGAAGCGCCCCGAGGGGGTGGCCGCGCTGCTGGCGCTGGTCGAGCGGTCGGACGCGCTGATCGAGGGCTTCCGGCCGGGCGTGGCGGAGCGGCTCGGCCTTGGCCCCGACCCCTGCCTGGCCCGCAACCCGGCCCTGGTCTACGGCCGGATGACCGGCTGGGGGCAGGACGGACCGCTCGCCCAGGAGCCCGGACACGACATCAACTACATCGCCCTGGCCGGGGCGCTGCACGCGATCGCGCCCGAAGGCGGCGACCCGGTGCCGCCGCTGAACCTGGTCGGCGACTTCGGCGGCGGCGGCATGCTGCTCGCCCTCGGACTCCTCGCCGCCCTGCTCAACTCCCGTGCCAGCGGCCAGGGACAGGTGGTGGACGCGGCGATGACCGACGGCACCGCGCTGCTGCTGGCGATGACCTACGGCTTCCTGGCCCACGGACGCTGGCAGGACCGCCCGGCCAGCAACCTGCTCGACGGCGGGGCCCCGTTCTACACCGTCTACCGCTGCGCCGACGACCGGCACGTCTCGGTCGGCTCCATCGAGCCGCAGTTCTACGCCGCGCTGCTGCGGGTGCTCGGCCTGAGCGAGGACCCGTTGTTCGCCCGGCAGTTCGACCGGGCAGCCTGGCCCGCGATGCGCGAGCGGTTCGCCGAGCTGTTCCGCTCCCGGGAACGGGACGACTGGGCCGCCCGGTTCGAGGGGCAGGGCGCCTGCGTCACTCCGGTGCTGTCGCTGACCGAGGCGCCGGAGCACCCGCACAACGCCGCCCGCGCCACCTACCTCCCGGGCCCCGGCGGTGGCATCCAGCCCGCCCCCGCGCCGCGCTTCAGCGCCACCCCGACGGCCGCCCCGGTCGCGGCCCCGCCCACCGGCGCGGACACCCGCGCCGTACTGCGCGCCTGCGGCCTGCCGGACGACCAGCTGACCGACCTGTTCGCCCGTGGCGTCCTGGCCTGACCGGGCGTCATCGCATCGTCCGCGCAGCCACTGCGAGACGTTCGCTCAGCTCGGCGCGACGGGCTGTTCGAGGAGCTCCTCCGGTTCGTCGAAGCCGCAGCGCCGGTACAGCGGCGCACTGCGCTCGGACGGCCACACGATCAACGTATCCAGGCTGTGAGCGCGCGCATAGCCGGTGGCCGCGTCGAGCAGGGCCCTACCCAGACCGCGATTGCGCTGTTCAGGGACGACGTAGAAGTTCGTCACGTAGCCGAGGGCGTCAGAACCCGGGTAGGGACTCGGCACCTTCTCCACGAGACACACGAACAGGTGACCGCAGGGCCGACCACCCACCTCCGCGACCCAGACACGCCACGGCCCGACCATCCGGGAACGCAGCCACTGCTCACACTCGGCCGTGAACTCCTCTTCGTTCCGCCGGACTTCGTCTCCGCCGTCCTCCACCTTGAACCGCCAGCGCATGGCTGCCAGCGCGGGCGCGTCATCGGACCCGGCCAGACGGATAGCAACGTCACTCATGGCCACACTCTCGCAGGCCGATCCGCCAGGGCGAAACGGCCCAGGAACGTCCAGTGACTCGTGAACTCCTGTGGTGAGGGCTCCTGAGCCCAGCCACAATGATCATTGTGAGGGCCTGTCCAGGCAATGGCTCTGCTCCGTAGCCGGTGGTGACTGGGCGTCATTCTGGGTCTTGATGGAGTGTGCTTGAGCTCAATGCCCTTATGGGCACGGTGTTTTCGGGGTTGTCGGCGCTGGTCGTCGAGGACGTAGTGGACGACGGCGAGTCCGTCCGGGTAGTGGCCCGGACTCCCGACGGCGCGGTGCCGTGTCCGGTGTGCGGAACTCCGGCCGGGCGGGTGCGCAGCTTCCACGGCCGGACCGTGACCGATGCGGCGGTGGACGGCCGACGGGTGGTGGTGGAGGTCAGGGTGCGTCGCCTGGTGTGCCCGGTCCTGGGCTGTCCCCGGCAGACATTCCGCGAACAGGTGCCCAGCCTGCTCGGACGCTACCAGCGCCGGACGAACCGCCTCGCTGCGCAACCCGGCTCCGTGGTAGCGGGGTTAGCGGGCCGGGCGAGCTCCCGCCCCTCCCGTGTCCTGGCTATCGCGGTGTCCCGCTCGACCGCACTGCGGATGCTGATGCGACTGCCACTGCCACTGCCACTGCCCCTACTGCAGGTGCCCCGGGCCATCGGCGTGGACGACTTCGCGCCCAGACGGCGCCACCGCTGTGCCACGATCATCATCGACGCCGAGACCGGCAGACGCATCGACGTACTGCCCCACAGGCCGGGTGCCACGCTGACCACCTGGTCGCGCGCGCACCCCGGGGTCGAGATCGTGTGCCGGGACGGCCCCACCGCCTACGCCGAGGCCATCCGCACCGCGCTGCCCGACGCGGCGCGGGTCAGCGACCGTCGGCATGTCCGGAAGAACTTCCGCGAGAAGGCCCTGACCGAGACCCGTGGCCATGCTCCCCGCTGGGCCACCCGCAACCCCTCCCTACCCGGCGGCATACGCGAGCAGACCACCCTCGAACGCTGGCACAAGGTCCACAACCTCACGGACCAGGGCGTCGGCCTACCGGAATGCTCCCGCCGCCCGAACCTCGCCCTGAACACCGTCAAACGCTACGCCCGCAGACCCCGGCCACCGGCCGAACGCATCGTCCCGCGCCACCGCCCCACCCTGGTCGACCCCTACCGCGACCACCCGCGCACCCGCCGCGAACAGAACCCGGCCCTGCCCGTGACACAGCTCTTCCGCGAGATCAAAGAGCGCGGCTACGCCGGCGGCCTCAACCTTCCCTACCGCTACCTGAACCAGGGCCGCGCCGAGGGCACGCGACCCGTGACCACCCCGCAGCACGCCGCCCGGCTCCTGCTGACCAGACCCGAGAACCCGCGGAGCAAGGACACCGAACTGCGGGACCCGATCACCGCCGCCTGCCCACAGACGACCGCACTCGCCAACCCCATCGCCACCTTCGCCGCCCTGCCCACCCCGGCCGCAGGCAACGACACCAAACTCACCGACTGGATCAGCCATGTCCGTGCGGCCGACCTTCCCCACCCGCACTCCTTCCGCAACGGCCCGCAGATCGACCGCGCCGCAGTGAACGCCGCCCCCACCCCGCCCTGGCACAACGGCCGTACCGAAGGCGTGAACACCCGCACCAAAAGGATCACGCGCCAGACGCACGGCCGCGCCGGCCTCGCCCTCCCCCGCCACCACATCCTCCTCCACTAGCACAACGTCACCACCGACTACGGGGCAGAGCCGAAGACCGTACAGACCCGGCCCGGGTACTGCGCAGGGTGTGTCAAGACGAGTGCGTCAGGATGACAGAAGGGGATGCGCGTCGACCCTGTCCACGGCCAGACCAGAATAGTTCGCCGGCACGCTCGCACGGAATTCCTCCGCCCAGCGCGGATCGATGCGGCGAAGGATCTCGATCTGCTTGGCCACCCGTGTCAGGCGGGTGTCGTCACGGTACTCCGGGAAGCGGTCGCGGTTGTTCTTCTCCCAGTTCAGGGCGAACCCCCAGACCGCTCGCAGCGTTGCCTGGTGGGCCAGTTCCTCGGCGTTCCGGGTACTGTAGGGGACGGTGTCCATCCCGCGCTCGTGTGCCACCAGCATGACCTCCCCTTCGCTGCCGAATTCAATTGTGACCCCGTCGAAAGGGGGTCCCTCGATTTTCGGCATGCGGGATGCAAGGTCGGGGACATTTGCCGTGACCTGGGCGAGTGCCGCCTGTACTGCTGTCCTCGAGATCGTCATGAGTGCGATGATATACGACCGGAGATTCGGGCAGTCCGGCGGCGCCGTGCGTACAAACCGTCATCGGTGATAAACGTCGAATGGTCGAATTCCAGCGATGTCGACGGCAGTGAGATTCGCGGGTGCCAGCCGGGAAGCTGACGGACATCCGACAGGCCGAGGCCGTCCCGGGCAGAGCCGGGACGGCCTCGGCCTGTGTGGAAGCCTACGGGTCAGCTGGCCGTTGTGGAGTGTCGCGGCAGCAGCTCGGTCAGGTAGTAGAGGAGCGCCAACAGGGGCAGGACATGGACCAGCCAGTACCGGGGCCGGCCGACCGAGGGCGCCGCCCGGCGGCCGGGCCCGGCGGCGGGCGCCGGCACCGATGGGGCCTCCGCTGCTTCCGGCGGGGCAGCCGGTGGCGCGGGAGCGGTGCCGGTGTGCGCGGGGCCGTAGACGATCTCCCAGGAGTCGGTGTGCTCCAGGACGTCCATCGCCACCGCGCTCTTCAGCACCCGCAGCAGGCGCCGAAACTCCTGCGGTTCCATTTTCGCTCGCGCGGCGAGGGCCGGGATGTCCTGGTCCGGCAGGTTCAGGCCCATCACCTGTGGGTCCTCGCCCGGCCGCGAGGGCTTGGTGAGCCCGGCCAGGACCATGAACACCCGCTTGGCGTCCAGGTTGGTGATCTGAAGCCCCATCACGTACTTGATAGCGCTGTTGTTCACTTGTGCGGCCTCTCTGGTTCGCTGCGGGCCGCACTGTGGCTGGCGGCCGGCATGGGCTGCCCTGCGCGGCCGGGTGTCACACGGTTGGGATGGTCCGGCTGTCCCACACGAACGATCCTTTGCCCTTTGCCCAGCTCAACCCACCGATTCCGACCGGTGCCAGGATGGTGGGGACGTGCGCGTCGTCCTGGCGGGGCCGGTGGAAGCGGACCACCCGGTGAACGCCGGCGATCCGGTCGCGGCAGTATCGCCCGGCGGGCACGTGGCACTTGGTGCAGGGTTGTGCCGCGCAGGCGTTCCAGGCCTCGCGCAGCGCCTCTTCGATGTGCAGTGCTCCGGGTGCGCCGGGCTTCGCCACGAGGGTGAAGTACTCCATTGGGTGATCGTGGCAGAGCGTCGTCGGTCGCGTCAGCGGATCCGGCAACCACAGCGTTCGCTGTCGTGGGTGCCGCTGCAGCGCGGCTCATCGGGGCAGTGGCTGGAGCTGATGTTGTCCGACCACATGCGTACGGCGCGGATCGACACGGCCCTGCCTGCGAGGGTGAGGGCTGCCCAGATTCCTGTGCCGGTGAGGTGACACGTTCGAGTCCTAGTAGTACTTCGTTAAGTTTGGTTGATGTGGGTGCTGTTGATCGGGCATCATGGCCGACGTGGATTTGGGGGAGATCGAGCAACTCCGTGGTGAGCTGGCCGAGTTCGTCGGTGAGGTATTTGCGTCGGTGCGGCGTCGTGACGTGCGTGGGTGGGGTGACTGCTACCTGCGCGGGCTGATGCTGGACGGCCGTCGCAAGTCGGTCCAGCCGATGGCGGCGCGGTTGCCGGACGGGGACATGCAGGCGCTGCAGCAGTTCGTGAACCAGTCGCCGTGGGACCACGCGGCGGTGCTGCGGGCGGTGGCGCTCAAGACGGTGCCGGCGGTGGACCCGGTGGTGTGGGTGATCGACGACGTCTCGTTCCCCAAGGACGGGCGGATGTCGGTCGGTGTGGCGCGGCAGTGGTGCGGGGCGCTGGGCAAGCAGTCCAACTGCCAGGTCGCCGTCAGCCTGCACGCCGCCTCCGACACCGCGTCCGTGCCGGTCTCCTGGCGGCTGTTCCTGCCCGAGGGGTGGCAGGACGACGCCGACCGGCGCACTCGCGCCGGTGTCCCCGAGGAGGCGGGACACCGTGAGAAGTGGCGGCTGGCCCTGGACCTGATCGACGAGGCTGTCGGCTGGGGCCTGGAGCCGAAGGTCATTGTCGCCGATGCCGGCTACGGACAGAACACCGCGTTCCGCCAGGGCCTGGCCGACCGGGGCCTGGACTTCGTCGTCGCCGTGCGCGCGGACGAGTCCGCACACCCGCAGCACGCCGTTCCCACCGCCCCGCCCTGGTCCGGCACCGGCCGCGTCCCCGCCACCCGCTACCGCGCCAGGGCCGCCGCGCTGAGTGCACTGGCGGCCGACGGCGGGCGGGCCGCGTTCCGCCGCTCCACCTGGCGCCACGGCTCCAAAGGCCCGATGCACTCACGCTTTCGGACGCTGACCGTGCGCCCCGCCGGGGTCGCCGCCCGCCGCCACGCCATGGCCGCCGCCGGCGGCGCCGCGGCCTGGGACGGCGTACTGCCCGCCACCACCCTGCTGTGCGAGTGGCCCACCGGGGAGAAGGCCCCCACCGAGTACTGGCTGACCAGCCTGCCCGCCGACACCGCGCTGCGACACCTGGCCCGCCTGGCCAAGATGCGCTGGCGCATCGAGCACGACTACCGCGAGATGAAGCACGGCCTGGGCCTGGACCACTTCGAAGGCCGAACCTGGCGCGGCTTCCACCACCACCTCGCCCTGGTCACCGCCGCCCACGCCTTCCTCACCCTGCGCAGACTCGACCCAAAAGCCCAAGCGCCGGCCTGACCCTCTACCAGGTCCTCGACCAGATACAGGACCTGCTGAACTGCTGGACCGGCACCTGCACCACCTGCCAACGCCCCCTACCCGCAAGCACAACCACGCACAACGCCCGCCCACCAAACCAAACTTAACGAAGTACTACTAGAGGAGTTGATCCGAAGTGATTAGTGGTCGTAGGCGGTCAGCGAGCGGGTGGTCGGTGTGCCGGTGTGGTTGTTGTGCCAGATCGCGGCGGTCATTGCGAGGATGCGCTGGGCCACGCGTATGGCGACGCCCTCGATGGTCCGGCCGCCGTGCCGCTCCAGGTCGAGTTGGCCTTTGAGGGTGCCGTTGACGGATTCGATGAGCTGGCGGACCTTCTTGAGCATCGGTTCGCCGTACCTTTGCTTCTCGCGCTTGCGCGAAGGGCGCAGGAGCGCGATGCCCTGCTCGGCGAGGGCCTTCTCCAACGGCTTGGACGCGAAGCCCTTGTCCGTGATCAGCACGACGCCCTCGCGGGCAGCGACCAGGCCGGCGTCGACCTCCAGCATCGCCGCGAGGACTTCGCGTTCCCCGATCTTCGGGTTGGCCAGCGCCCACATGATCGGCATCCCGGCCGGGGTGCAGACCAGGTAGAGGCGCAGGCCCCAGAAGAACCGGGAGTGGGAGGCGCAGTAGCCGTAGCCGGCCAAGCCGGCCAGGCCGGAGCGCTGCACGGTGGGGCGGGACATCCCGCAGGGCACGGGCGTGGAGTCGGTGATCCAGTGGTTGTCGAACCAGAAGTCGCTGTCCGTCGCCAGTTCCCGGATCAGGCGCTTGACCAGCCCGAGCGCGGAGCGGAGCCGCTTGTTGTAGCCCGCGTGCTGCGGCAGGTACGGGAACATGCCCGTCAGGTGCTTGTTCGCGTAGCGCAGCCATCGCGACTCGGAGTGGTAGCCGAGCAGGGCCTGGGCCACGGCCAGGCACACGAGCCCGGAGTCGCTGAGCAGCGGTGGCCGGCCGATGCACCGCGTTCCTCCGATCTCGTCGGTGAGGTAGGCCCGTGGGCGCGGTGCCGACGTCTCCGTCGGTCGTCTCCCTCGGGCCCCCTCCCGCACCCGGCGTGCGAATTACTCCGCACCGGGCGCTCCACGTGTCTTGACCGTTGGTCAGCCGCCTGCCGTGGCGACTGCTGCTTTCGAGGTCCACGGGGTCGGGATGTCGCTTCCGCGGTAGCGTTCCACTGCGACGCTGGATGCGCCGGTGAAGACGACCCCGTTGTGGGCGAACCGCCACCCCTTGTCACAGAAGCGGTTGCGGAGTTCCTTCATCCCGAGACGGTGTTTCCCTGCGTACTTGGCGCGGATCCACCGCATCAGCCGGCCCCAGGTGTGGGAGTCGACTGCGGTGAAGATCGCCTTTGACACTCCGTGCCGGAAGAAGTTCGCCCATCCCGCCAGGCTCCGGTTGACGCTGCGAAGCAGCTCGTCCAGCTCCATATGGCGGGTCGATCTGTACGTCTGCTCCCGCATCTTGTCCTTGATCGACGCGATGGCCTTCTTGGACGGCTTGGTGTAGACGTAGTGCTTCGTGGTTCCTCGCTTCCGTTGGCGGCGGATGTTGTGCCCGAGGAAGTCAAAGCCCTCGTCGATGTGGACTACCAGGGTCTTCTCCGGTGCCAGCCGCAGCCCCAGCGGGGCGAGTACGGCTGCCACCTCCTCGCGCAGGCCCTCGGCGTGGTGGCGGTTTCCCGAGACCACCAGGACGAAATCATCCGCATAGCGGATAAGTCGCCAGTTGCCTAGGCCGTCCTTCTTGCGCTTGGATCGCCGATACGGTGTCCCCATGTCGCGATGCCATTGCTCGTCGAAGTAATCGTCCAGCGCGGACAGTGCGATATTGGCGAGCAGCGGCGATAGGATCCCTCCCTGCGGGGTCCCTGTCAGTGACTCTTCCCGATTCCCGAGTTCGGTGAGGATCCCGGATTTCAGGAACGCCTTCACCAGCCCGCACATACGCTTGTCCTTGACCCTCACCCGGAAGCGCTCCATCAATGCCGTGTGCTTGATCTCGTCAAAACAGGCTTTGATGTCGCACTCCAGCACCCAGTGATAGTCCCTGGAGCCGGATGCCAGATAGTGGATCTCGGCGATGGCGTCATGTACGCGCCGCTTCGGGCGGAACCCATACGAGCACGGCTTGAAGTCCGCCTCGAAAATGGGCTCAAGTACTGCTTTCATGCTTGCCTGGACCACGCGGTCGGTGATGGTGGGGATGCCGAGTTTCCGGAACTTCCCCGTGCTCTTCCCTTTCGGGATCATCACCTGCCGCACTTCGACTGGCCGGTACTCGCCAGACTTCAGCGAGTCCCGGAGTCGGGCCAGGAAGACATCGACCCCGACCCAGGTCTCGACCATGGCCGCATTGACCTTGTCGATCCCTGCCGTCTTGGCGCCCCTGTTGGTGGACACGCGTTCCCACGCAGCCATCAGGAACGCCGGGTCGTAAACGAGGTTGAACAGATCGCCGAAACAGCGACCAGGATCTTCGGTCGCCCAGCGGTGCAACTTGCTCTGCATCTTCCGTACCACGATCTCGGCCGAATCTGCATCCGGCCAGGATGCGGCACCGATATTCACCGGTGCGTCTCCGGACATTACATTCACTCCTTGTCTGACACGCTGCCGCCCTTCCCCATGTGCACGGGCTTTCCCCGGCGCGGAGTACTACGGCGGCTCCGCCCCATCCGTTCCTTCGGCAGACGTCGCGCCTATCCCACTGTCCGACCCTGGAAAGGCCGGGCAGTGGGAGTGGATACGGATGGTTCCCACGTTCCCTGTTGTCCGATCGACGGGTTAGGCACCCGGCTTTGCCCCTGCGGCATCGTCACGGATACTGCCGTGGACAATTCACCATGACCTCCCGGATCGAACATCGAAGACCCTCCCCAGGAGTTCCCCACCGCCAAAGACGGCGAGTGCGCACCGCAAACCAGCCCGAATCCACCGGGTTAGAGCTGGCACGTGATCAAGAGGCGTAACGCAGCCGGTTCCTCGCGTATACCTTCCCGTCTCGCTCACCGCGCCCGATCCATCCGGCAGTCCTGGACCGTCGCGACTTCGTCGAGGCTGCTCCCACCCTCCCCGGCGACTCCCGGGTCCGGCTGCCTCCAGCTTCACCCCACCGCTACGGCGGCAGGGAGACAAGGGTCTTCCACCCCATTCGGTACAACAACAGAGCCTCGTGGCGCACTCGATCTTCACGTAAAGTGCCGTCAAGAGGGTGTTCAGGTCTGTCGTCACACACGGATCTTGGACACCCTCGCCCCTTTGACGGGCCAAAACTTCGGATCAACTCGTCTAGCCGGTGACTTCGCACATGGGGTTTTAGGTCTCTGGCCAGCGGGGTCGGGTTTCGTCGATGTCGAGGAGTTCGAGCAGGTGTGCTTGGATTCCTCGGCTGATGAGGATGGCGGGTGGGTCGGTGGTGGTGCCGGGGCGGAGTGTGAGGTCTTCGAGGTGGTAGAGGATCATGCGTCCGGTGGGGCGGACTCTGCGGTTGTCGGGGTAGAGGCCTGTCATGGTCTGGGCGGGTTCCAGGGCTTGGCGGACCTGGCGTTCGATCAGGCAGTAGACCAGCAGGGCCAGGCAGATCACGGTGATCAGGGCCGTGATGCGGCGGTTGTGCTCCAGGAAGAGCGGTGCGACGGCCAGGGGGCCCTTGAACTCGCTGTAGCGGCGTTCGACCACGCCCTGGCCCTTGTAGCGCCGGAAGACCTCGGCGGCGTCGGCTTCCTGCGGGGTCAGGGTGGTGACCAGGCAGTACCAGCCGTCGGCGGCCGTTTCGGTGTCCAGGGTGTCCTGGTCGAAGTGCCAGGCCAGGACCGGTTTCCCGGCGGGGTCGGTGGTGACGGCGGTGCGCAGGCAGCCTGTGACCCGGCGGGACTTGGCGATCACGGCGATGCGGGCCTGGACGCTGTCGGTGGTGGGGCAGTGGCGCCCGCCGGCGGAGCGTTGCAGTTTGTCCAGGTCTTCGGCGGCCCTGGCGAGGCGTTTGTCGCGTGCTTTGCGCTGGCCGGCGGCGTTGCCGCTGGAGTGGACCTGGATCCGGCGCAGACGGTGGACCGGGTCGCGCTTGCGCGGTCCGGCCAGGTGGTTGACGTCTTCCAGGACGCGGTAGGACTCGCGCTGGTCGGCGGGGGTGTTCCGCTCGCGGTCGCGGTCGTTGACGTAGTCGACCAGCTCGGCGGCCCCCGGGTCGAGGGCGGCGTAGAAGCCGGCTCTGACCTGGGCGGCGGGCAGGGGGGCGACGAAGCCGACCCCGGCGTCCAGCAGGGCGGTGATGTTCGGGTAGGACACCAGTTTGGAGTCCGCGACCAGCGGGAAGTCCTTGCGGTCGGCGATCTTCCGCAGGGCGTTCATCGCACCGACAGCCTGGGCGACCTCGCCCGCGCCGCCGTCGTAGGCGCGGTGGAAGACGGGGACGCCGCCGTCGCGGGTGAGGGCCAGTCCGGCCTGGACCTGTTTCAAGTCCACCCGCCGGTCCTTGGGATGACCGTACCTGACCTGCGGGTACCCCTCCTCCTGGTCGTCGTGGGCGCCGAACATCGACATCGAGGTCATGTCCCAGTGGATCTGGGCGGTGTCGATGCCGAACTCCGCGACGGCCTGCGCGCCCACCGACCCGGTGATCTCCTCCAGGCGCGGGGCGATCGCGTCCAGCGCGCGGGCGATGCGGTCGTCGTTGAGCAGGTCCGGCTCGATCCCGAAGACCTCCTCGACCGCCCACTTCCGGGCCCAGTCCGCGACCCGCACCATCGAGGACGGCGCGGACAGCCGGTTGGCGACCAGCGCCTCGATGACCTGCCCGTGTGTCAGATGCGCCACGTCACGGACAGGGCAGAGCTCGTCGATGATCCCGGCCACGTCCAGCCGACGCAGAAACTCGGCAGAGGCAGGCAGAGCGCCCAGACGCCTCTCCACCACAGGAGCCAACTCCACCACCATGCGAGGACGCTGGACCCGGGAACGACGCGAACGAGATATCGGCACACCCCCACCCAAGCGTAACCCCGCCCCCGAAGCAGCAGTCACACCACCCAATCACCCGAACGTGTCACGTGCGGAGGATCGGCCTAGCGGGCGCCCCCTCCCTCGCCGGAGGACTCGCCATCGCCACCCCCAGCGCAGGCCTCATGGTCAAATCAGCTGTCGGGTTCGGCAACGACGTGAAGACCCTGATGAACGAGTCGTCCAGCGACCCGGCCTCCGCGAGCGGCCCCTCCGACCCGGGCCCCGCACCCAGCATGAGGAATGTTCCGGAGGTGGGCCCCGGGGCCAGCCTCGACAGTCTCACCGGCTCGGAGATCGCGCGAATCCAGAACGCAGCCAACCGGATCGGCAAGCCGATCTCCGTGGTGGGCAGCCGGGCGACAGGCGCGGCCGGCCCGACCTCGGACTGGGACTTCGTGATCGAGGGGATCAATTCGCGCGTCAGGCACTCCGTGGCGAGTTCCCTTCCGAGCGCGGACGTTACGCTCGGGGTCGGCGCCCGGCAGGATATATTCTCCAACCTGATACCCGAACTGCCCTATATCACCTTCAATCCCGTGGAGCAGTAGATGACCGACGAGGCCACGACGGCGGAACTCCTGGCCCGGGATGGGAACCGCTGCCTGGTGCGCATCCCCGGCCGCAAGCATTCGGCGCTGGCCATCCAGGGGGACTCGCTGAAGGTCCTCCAGTCGAATGTGCTGGAGCTCGCCCAAGCCATGGCCGAAGAGGACTGGGAGAACGCTCGATTCTCGATTGACGAGGTCTCAGCGGCGATGGACTCGTTGATCGCCTCCTACGAGGGAATGTCCCGCCAGGTCGGTTCCCCGCTGCCGTACCAGGCGTAGCGAACCACGGCCTCCCGGCCCCCGGACGCGACCCGCTCAGGGTCGTTCGTCCGGGGGCCGGGAGGTTTCGTGCTTCCGGAAGCCCGCGCGACCGCCCTCACGGGCTGGCCGGGCCGCGTTGCGGGGTGGTTGGGCGGGCGTTGTTGTGGCGTAGGGCCTGGAGCACGGCCCAGACCACGGAGACGGCCGGGACGGCCACCAGGGCGCCGATGACTCCGAGTGCGATGCTGCCCGCGATCACGCTGACGGCGACCACCACCGGGTGCAGCCGCACCGCCCAGCCCATGATCAGCGGCTGGAGCAGGTGTCCCTCGATCTGGCCGATCACCACGATCAGCACCAGCACCGCGGCGGCGGTGACCGGGCCCCGGGTGGCCAGTGCCACCACGCTGGCCACCAGCAGCGCGATCGGTGAGCCGATCAGCGGCACGAAGGTGGCGATGAACTCCAGCACCGCCAGGGGCAACGTGAGCGGCACGTGCAGGACGAACAGGGCGATGGCGACCAGTACCGCGTTGGTCCCGGCGACCAGGATGATGCCGCGGATGTAGCCGGACAGGGTGCGCCAGGCCGCCCGGCCGCCGCGCTGCCAGCCGTCCCGCCGACCGGCGGGCAGCTGGTCGGCGACGAAGGCCCACATGCGCTCGCCGGAGTAGGTGAAGAACACCGAGCAGAACAGGCCCAGCGCGGCGATGGTCGCCACCTCCACCGCCTGGGCCGCGCCGCGCACCGCGCTCTGCACCAGGGTCGAGCGGTGCGCCGACAGCAGCGCGCTGACCTTCGACTGGAGGCCGGTGAGCGCCCCCGGCCGCACGTGGAAGGGCGCCCCCTCCAGCCAGTGCTCCACCCGGGTGACCCCGGTGTCGAACTGGGCGCCCACCCGTGAGGCCTGGTCCGCCACCACGAACCCGAGCCCCGCCAGCAGCCCGGCCGCCAGCAGCAGCACCAGCAGGTAGGCGCCCAGGACCGCCAGGCCGCGCGGCATCCACCGGTTCAGCAGGTCGGCCACCGGTCGCAGCAGCGCGGCCACCACCAGTCCCAGGAACACCGCCACCGCGACCGGCTGGAACCGCTCCAGCAGCGCGAACACCGCGTACGCGGCCACCCCGAGCACCAGCAGCCGCCAGGCCCAGCCCGCGGCGGAGCGCAGGAACTCCGGCACCCCGGGATCCGGGCGCGGGCCACGCCGCACCGGTACGGCCGACCGCCGCGGCGCCCGGGGCCGTGCCGCCGCCTCGCCGTGGGCCGACCCGCGCCACACCGTACGGCGCCGCGCGGCCGCGCCCCGCGCCCGCCACCAGTCGCCGACCTGCCTCGCCCGTTCACGCCTCATACGGTGATCCTGCAACTACGCCGACGTCCGCCGCGGTCCACCACGCCCGAGCGGGCGGATCGGCCCGCCGAGTGGGCCGCGCCCGTCGGGGGTCACGCGGCCTCGGTGGCGCGGGCGGTCCGGCGGCGGCGCAGCAGCGCGGCGCGCTCGTCCTCGCTCAGCCCGCCCCAGACCCCGTAGCGCTCACGGCTCTGGATCGCGTACTCGCGGCACTGCGCCAGCACCGGGCAGGAGGCGCACACGCGTTTGGCCGCGCGCTCCCGGGCCTCGAAGGTGCGGCCGCGCTCTCCCGCGGGGTGGAAGAACAGCCGCCTCTCGGCCCGCGCGCACGCCGCCTGCTCCTGCCACGCCCACGCCCACTCCACCGACCCCGGCAATTCCGATTTGGTCCCCATCAGCTCGCCGCGCCCTTTCTGTTGTGCGGCCCGTCTTCCGCACCCTCGCCTGCCCCGCGCCGGGTCGCCCACACCTCCCGGAGCCCCGGTGACTGGTCGGCACCTGGTGCGACGGGCGGTTGACAGGCGCCCGGCCCGGGCGTTGACTGATGCCACGGCGTTGGGTATGCCGCCCGGAACTCTCCGGGCGTTGCGCTCGCGTTCCGTTTCGCCTGGACCCCGCGGAACTCAGGGAATCCCCCCTGTACTTGTCCGAGGGGCCGCTCATGCCGTTCTCCGTCGTGGTCATTGACTGTGCCCGACACACCAGCAGGTTGGACCGAGGCACATCATGGCTGTCCTGATCGTCGTCATTGCCGTCGTACTCGTGCTCCTGGTGATCGCCGCCGCGATGTCGTTGAAGGTGGTGCGGCAGTACGAGCGGGGGGTGCTGTTCCGGCTGGGGCGGGTCCGCGGCGCGCGGGACCCCGGCCTGCGGGGGATCGTGCCGTTCGTCGACGTGCTGCACCGCGTCTCCCTGCGGATCGTGACCATGCCGATCCAGTCACAGGGCATCATCACCCGCGACAACGTCAGTGTGGACGTCTCCGCGGTGGCCTACTTCCGCATCGTGGACCCGGTGAAGTCCGTCGTCGCGATCGAGAACGTGCAGGCCGCGATCGACCAGATCGCGCAGACCACGCTGCGGAAGGTGGTCGGGCAGCACACGCTGGACGAGACCCTGTCCGAGACCGACAGCATCAACAAGGACATCCGCGAGATCCTCGACGTCTCCACGGTCGAGTGGGGCGTCCAGGTGACGCTGGTGGAGTTGAAGGACATCCAGCTGCCGGACAGCATGAAGCGGGCGATGGCCCGGCAGGCCGAGGCCGAGCGGGAGAAGCGGGCGAAGATCATCAACGCGGAGGGCGAGTCCATGGCCGCCGCCGCGCTGGGTGACGCCTCCGACACCATGATGGCCCACCCGCTGGCGCTGCAACTACGGAACCTGCAGAGCCTGGTGGAGATCGGCGTCGACAAGAACACCACGGTGGTCTTCCCGGCGCCCCTGATGAGCACCATCGGCGAACTCGGCGCCTTCCTCGCGCGTGAGACCGCCGCCTCCATCCCGCTCACCACCACCGACGCGGCAGCCGACAGGGCTTCCGCGGCGACCGTCACCGAGCCCTCACTCGGCAAGGCGGCGAAGGAGGAGACCCCGGTCGTCCCGGTCAACGGCGGACCCTTCGTCAAGCACAGCTGAGGACAGGCGTACTGGGGGTGCTCGCAGCAGCGCTCGCCCCGGCCGGTGGTGAAGGAGAACCGAAGTGATTACCGAAACCCGCCCCACGGGGGCACTCGCCCCCGATCTGCTGAACGCCGTGGATGCGTACTGGCGGGCAGCGAACTACCTGTCCGTCGGCCAGTTGTACCTGTACGACAACCCGTTGCTGAGGCGACCGCTGCGGCTGACGGACGTCAAACCGCTGGTCGTCGGCCACTGGGGCACCACGCCTGGGCAGAACTTCGTCTACGCGCACCTGAACCGGGTGATCAAGAAGTACGACCTGGACATGTTCTACGTCGCCGGGCCCGGCCACGGGGGGCCGGCGCTGGTGGCCAACACCTATCTTGAGGGTTCCTACAGCGAGGTCTATCCGGACGTCAGCCAGGACGAGGCCGGGATGAAGAAGCTCTTCACCCAGTTCTCCTTTCCCGGCGGGATCTCCAGCCATGTCGCGCCGACCACCCCCGGGTCCATCCACGAGGGCGGTGAACTCGGCTACTCGCTGAGCCACTCCTTCGGGGCCGTGCTCGACAACCCGGACCTGGTGGTGGCCTGCGTGGTCGGCGACGGGGAGGCCGAGACCGGGCCGCTGGCGACCGCCTGGCAGTCCACCAAGTTCCTGAACCCGGTCAGCGACGGGGCGGTGCTGCCGATCCTGCACCTGAACGGCTACAAGATCAGCAATCCGACCATCCTGTCCCGGATCACGGAGGAGGAACTGGAGCAGTTCTTCAGAGGCTGCGGCTGGGAGCCGGTCCTCGTCTCCGGCGACCAGCCCGAGGCGATGCACCAGCTCATGGCCGCCGCCCTGGACACCGCGGTCGAGCGGATCAGGGCGATCCAGGAACACGCCCGCGCCAGCGGCGACAACTCCCGCCCGCGCTGGCCGATGATCGTGCTGCGCTCACCCAAGGGCTGGACCGGCCCCCGGACCGTCGACGGGCTCCAGATCGAGGGGACCTTCCGCTCGCACCAGGTGCCGCTGCTGGTCGATCCCGAGCACCCGGGCCACGTCGCGCAGCTGGAGACGTGGATGCGCAGCTACCGGCCGCAGGAGCTGTTCGACCAGGACGGTACGCTGCTGCCCGAGTTGGCCGCGCTGGCGCCGGTCGGCGACCGGCGGATGGGTGCCAACCCGCACACCAACGGCGGGGGGCTGCTCCGGGACCTGCGGATGCCCGACTTCCGGCTGCACGCCGTGGACGTGCCCGCCCCGGGCGCGGTGGAGGCCCAGGACACCCTCGTCCTCGGCGGCTTCCTGCGGGACGTGACGGCGCTCAACGAACGGCAGCGCAACTTCCGGCTCTTCGGCCCCGACGAGACGCTGTCGAACTTCCTGGGGTCGGTCTTCGAGGTGACCGGCCGCCAGTGGATGGGCTCGACGCTGCCCGGGGACGAGTTCCTGGTCCCCAACGGGCGGGTCCTGGACTCGATGCTGAGCGAGCACCAGTGCGAGGGGTGGCTGGAAGGCTATCTGCTGACCGGTCGCCACGGGCTGTTCAACTGCTACGAGGCGTTCATCCACATCGTGGACTCGATGTTCAACCAGCACGCGAAGTGGCTGAAGGTCACCAAGGCGCTGCCCTGGCGGCGGGACATCGCCTCGCTCAACTACCTGCTCACCTCGCACGTCTGGCAGCAGGACCACAACGGGTTCACCCACCAGGACCCCGGCTTCCTGGACCACGTGGTGAACAAGAAGGCGGACGTGGTGCGGGTGTACCTGCCGCCGGACGCCAACACGCTGCTCTCGGTGATGGACCACTGCCTGCGCAGTCGCAACTACGTCAACGTGGTGGTCGCGGGCAAGCGGGCGATGCCGCAGTGGCTGTCGATGGAGGACGCGGTCGTGCACTGCACCGAGGGCGCCGGGATCTGGCAGTGGGCCAGCAACGACCAGGGCGCGGAACCGGACGTGGTGCTGGGCTGCGCGGGGGACACCCCGACCCTGGAGGTCCTGGCGGCGGTGTCGATCCTGCGCGAGCACCTGCCGGAACTGAAGGTCCGGGTGGTCAACGTGGTGGACCTGATGAAACTCCAGCCGGAGACCGAGCATCCGCACGGCCTCAGCGACGCCGACTACGACTCGCTGTTCACCAGGGACAAGCACATCATCTTCGCGTTCCACGGCTACCCCTGGCTGATCCACCGCCTCACCTACGCCCGCACCAACCGCAACCTGCACGTGCGCGGCTACAACGAGGAGGGGACCATCACCACCGCCTTCGACATGCGGGTGCAGAACCGGCTCGACCGCTTCCACCTGGTGATGGACGTCATCGACCGGGTGCCGCAGATCGGCGCCCGGGGCGACTACCTCAAGCAGCAGATGCACGACAGGCTCGTCGAACACGACCGCTACATCGGGATCCACGGCCAGGACCTCCCCGAGATCCGCGACTGGGCCTGGTCCGGCCCGGGCGCGGCCGCAGCGGAGTAGGGTGGAGGCACCGGGGGCAATTCGTACGCGGTCGTCGAGACCGCGTCGTCCCTGGGGATCGACGTTGCTGGGCGGGTGACCGCCCGGGGTCAGGTCTCAGGTCATGACGACCGTTCTCACCACCGCGCTCCCGGTACCGGACCGCGCACTGCCGCTGCGCCTGTCACTGACCCCGTCCGAGGAGCGGTGCCGTTTGGACGGGGTCTGGTGGCCGCACTCACGTGACCTGCGGGCGGAGCTTCCCCCGCTGGTGGCCGAACTCGACCACCGGTGGGGGCGGATCACCCACGCGACGGTCAACCGGCAGCTGTGGCCGACGATGCCCAACCACGTCCACACCGGAACCCACACGGTGCGCCTGGGCTGGTACGACGCGGAGCAGGACCCGTACGAGATCACCCTGCTCTCCTACGAGGTCAACCGCTGGGACCTGCTGGTCGTGCCGCCCGAGACCGACCCGGAGACCGCCCGGCGGCTGATGGCGACCGCGTCCCTTGCCGGGAACCGGCAGTCCCCGAGCGCTCTGGTCGATCCCGCGTCCACCAGGCGCTGGGGCGCGGCCCGCTGGGACAGCGGCGCTCCTCGCGACTGGCGGGCGGAGGAATCCACGGTCCCGGAGGTCCTGGAGAGGTAGGCGGTCAGCGCGGGGCCATCCGGATCGCCCCGTCCAGGCGGATCACCTCGCCGTTGAGGTAGTCGTTGGCGATGATCGCGGCGACCAGGTCGGCGTACTCGTCCGGGCGGCCCAGCCGGGACGGGTGCGGCACCTGCCCGACCAGGCTGTCGCGGGCCTCCTGGGGCAGTAGGCCGAGCAACGGGGTATCGAACAGGCCGGGGGCGACGGTCAGCACCCGGATACCGGCCGGCGCGAGGTCGCGGGCGATCGGCAGGGTCATGCCGACGATGCCGCCCTTCGAGGCGGAGTACGCGCTCTGGCCGATCTGGCCGTCGAACGCGGCTACGGACGCGGTGTTGACGATGACCCCGCGCTGGCCGTCCAGCGGCTCGTTGCGCGCCATCTCGGCGGCGGCCAGCCGCAGCACGTTGAAGCTGCCGATCAGGTTGATCTCGACCACGGTCCGGAAGGCGTCCAGCGGGTACGGGGTGCCGTCCTTGGCCACGGTGCGACCGGCGCTGCCCAGCCCGGCGCAGTTCACCGTGACCCGCAGGGGCCCGCCCTCGGCGGCCACGGCCACGGCGCGGGCGGCGTCCGCCTCGCTCCGGACGTCGCCGGGCACGAACACCGCGCGCTCGCCCAACTCCGCCGCGGTGGCCGCTCCCTGGGAGCCCGGCAGATCCAGCAGCACCACCCGGGCGGCCCCGCCCGCGAGCAGCCGGGTCGCGGTGGCCCGGCCCAGGCCGGAGGCCCCGCCCGTGACGACCGCTGTGGCTCCGTCGATCTGCATCCGTTGACTCCTTGCCGGTGGGGGAGGCCTGTCTGCTTGTCGAACGATCGATAAGTTACGCTGGGCCGACCCCGCTGTCCAGCGGTAGTCGGCACCTATGATCGAACCATGCGCCCAACCCGCCACAAGACGATCATCGACGCCGCCCGTCTGGAGTTCACCGAGCGCGGCTTCGCGGCGGCGTCCATCCGCGACATCGCCAAGCGGGCGGAGATGAGCATGTCCGCGCTCTACCACTACTACCCGGGCAAGCAGGACCTGCTGATGGCGATCCTGGACGAGGGCGTGGACGCCTACACCGAGGCCTGTGCCGAGGCGCTGGCGGCGGTGGGGGAGGACCCGGCCGAGCGGCTGGAGGCGCTGGTCGCGGCGACCGTCCGGTTCCGGGCCGAGCACCCGGCCAAGAGCAGCGTCACCATCACCGAGGAGCGCAGCCTCTCCCCGGAGAACCTGCGGACCTACCGCGAGCGGCTGGCCGGGAGCACCCGGCTGTTCCAGGGGATCCTGGAGGACGGCATCGCCCGGGGCGTGTTCAACACGCCCTACCCCGACGACGCCCGGCGCGGCATCATCGCGATGTGCAACGCCATCTCCCAGTGGTACCGCCCCGAGGGCGAGTTGACCCGGGACGACCTGGTCGAGCGGTACGTCTCGCTGGCCCTCACCCTGGCCGAGTGCCGCCCCCGCGCCGCCCGGCGCGGGGCGAAGCCGTAGGGCGGCCGCCCCCGCGCCCGCTACCGCGCGCGGACGACGCCGCCGAGCCGCGCGGCCAGGTCCGCCGCCGTGCTGCCCCAGGTCTCCCGGATCCGCACGCCGTCCGGGGTGATGTCGAAGGCGGCGTGGTCGGTGTAGACCCGGCTGACACAGCGCAGGCCGGTGAGCGGACAGGTGCAGGACGGCACCAGCTTGGGCTCGCCGCTCCGGTTGAAGAGCGTCATCATCACGTAGACGTCCTTGGCACCGATGGCGAGGTCCATGGCGCCGCCGACGGCCGGGATGTCCTCGGGCCCGCCGGTGTGCCAGTTGGCCAGGTCGCCGGTGGCGCTCACCTGGTAGGCGCCGAGCACGCAGACGTCCAGGTGGCCGCCGCGCATCATCGCGAAGGAGTCGGCGTGGTGGAAGAACGCGGCCCCCGGCAGCTCGGTCACCGGCACCTTGCCCGCGTTGGTGAGGTCCGGGTCGATCGCGTCGCCGACGGCGGCCGGACCCATGTTCAGCATGCCGTTCTCGGTGTGCAGCACCACCCCGGAGCCGACGGGCAGGTGGTCGGCGATCCTGGTGGGCTGCCCGATGCCGAGGTTCACGTAGGAGCCCCCGGGGATGTCCCGGGCGATCACGGCCGCCAGCTCGTCCGTGGTCAGCGGTCCCCGGTCGAGGTGCTCGACCGGATTGCCCGCGGTACTCGTCACGATGCTCATCGCGCCCCCTCGACGGTGTAGTGCCGGGCCTCGACCGGGACGATCCGGTCGACGTGGATGGACGGGGTGACGACCGCCTCCGGATGCAGCTCGCCGACCGGGACCACCGCGCCCACCTGCACGATCGTGGTGCCGGCGGCGGTCGCCATGACCGGCCCGAAGTTGCGCGCGGTCTTGCGGTAGACCAGGTTGCCCATGGTGTCGGCCCGGTACGCGGAGATCAGCGCGTAGTCGCCCCTGATCGGGTACTCCAGCACGTAGTCGCGGCCGTCGATGGTCCGCGTCTCCTTGCCCTCGGCCAGCGGCGTGCCGACCCCGGTCGGGCAGAAGAACGCGCCGATACCGGCACCGGCCGCGCGCATCCGCTCCGCCAGGTTGCCCTGCGGCACCAGGTCGAGCTCGATCCGCCCGGCCCGGTACAGCGCGTCGAAGACGTGGGAGTCGGCCTGCCGCGGGAACGAGCAGACCACCTTCCGCACCCGGCCGGCCCTCAGCAGCGCCGCCAGGCCGACCTCGCCGTTCCCGGCGTTGTTGGAGACGACGGTGAGCTCCCGCGCGCCCTGCCGGATGAGCGCGTCGACCAGGTCGAACGGCATGCCCGCCAAGCCGAAGCCGCCGACCAGGACGGTCGAGCCGTCCTCGACGCCCGCCACCGCCTCGTCACAGCTGTCCAACACCCGTGCCCGACCCATACCCGACCTCCGGTTCTCCAGCGTGTGGCGCCAAGCGCGCACATCCACACGGTAGGCGCCGGGATCGATAAGCTGAAGTATCAATATCGCTGATGATTGAGACGCTCCCGATATGGATCTCCGCCACCTTCGCTACTTCGTCGCCGTCGCCGAGGAGCGCCACTTCGGCCGCGCCGCCGAACGCCTGCACATGGCGCAGCCGCCGCTGTCGCAGGCGGTCCGCCGACTGGAGGCCGAACTCGGGGTGGAGCTGCTGCACCGCACCACCCGCCGGGTCGAGCTCACCGAGGCCGGACGCGCCTACCTGGAGCGGGCACGGGCGATCCTCGACCAGGTCGACCAGGCCGCCGAGCTGGCCCGCCGGGTCGCCGCCGGGGCGGTCGGCCACCTGGCGATCGGCTGCGTCGGCTCGGTCACGTACAGCCTGCTGCCGACGCTCTCCCGGCAGCTCTCGGCCGCGCTGCCCGGCGTGGACTTCTCCTTCCGCGGCGAGATGCCGGCCCCGGAGCAGGCCGAGGCCCTGCGCACCGGCGCCATCGACGTCGCCCTGCTGCGCCCCTCGGCGGCGGACCCCTCGCTGGTCGCGCACCTGCTGCGGCGGGACCGGCTGGTGGTGGCGCTGCCGACCGACCACCCGCTCGCCGGGCGGCGCCGGGTGCGCGCCGTGGACCTCGCCGACACCGACCTGATCGTGCACGCGGCCGACGGCCGCTCGGTGATGCACGACGTGGTGCTGCGGGTGCTGCGCGACGCCGGGGTCGAGCCCCGGATCCGGCACCGGGTCGGCGAGACCTCGACCCTGGTCACCCTGGTCGCGGGCGGACTCGGGGCGGCGGTCGTGCCCGAGCCGGTGACCGCGCTGCCGCTGCCCGGCGTGGTCTACCGGCCGCTGGTGCAACCGGCCACCACCGTCGACCTGGCCGTGGCCCACCGGGCCGACCGCTCCGAACCGCACCTGATGCGGACGGTGGAGGTGATCCGGCAGCTGCTCGCCCCAGCCGCGAAGGTCAGAGGCGCTCGATGACGGTGACGTTCGCCTGTCCGCCGCCCTCGCACATGGTCTGCAGTCCGTAGCGGCCGCCGGTGCGCTCCAGTTCGTGCAGTAGGGAGGTCATCAGCCGGGTCCCGGTGGCCCCGATCGGATGGCCGAGGGCGATGGCGCCGCCGTTGACGTTGACCCGGTCCAGGTCCGCACCGGTCTCGGCGGCCCAGGCCAGCACCACGGCGGCGAACGCCTCGTTCACCTCGAACAGGTCGATGTCGTCGATGGACAGGCCGGTCCTGGCCAGGGCGTGGCGGGTGGCCGGGATCGGGCCGGTGAGCATCCACACCGGGTCGTCGCCGCGCACCGAGAGGTGGTGGATCCGGGCGCGCGGGGTCAGGCCGTGCTCGCGGACGGCCCGCTCGGAGGCGATCAGCAGCGCCGAGGCGGCGTCGCTGATCTGCGAGGCGACCGCCGCGCTGGTGCGTCCGCCGTCGGTCAGCGGCCGCAGCGCGGCCATCTTCGCCAACGAGGTGTCGCGGCGCGGCCCCTCGTCGGTGTCGAAGCCGCCGATCGGCTCGATCTCGTCCCGGAAGCGCCCGGCGTCGATCGCGGCCAGCGCCCGCTGGTGGCTCCGGTAGGCGAACCGCTCCAGCTCCGCGCGGGAGAGGCCCCACTTCGCGGCGATCATCTCGGCGGCGCGGAACTGGGAGACCTCCTGGTCGCCGTAGCGGGCGACCCAGCCAGGGGATTCGGCGAACGGCGTGCTGAAGCCGTACCGCTCGCCCACGAGCATCGCGGCGGAGATCGGGATCGCCGACATGTTCTGCACGCCACCGGCGACGATCAGGTCGGCGGTGCCGGACATCACCCCCTGCGCCGCGAAGTGGACCGCCTGCTGACTCGACCCGCACTGCCGGTCGACGGTCACCCCGGGCACGTGCTCCGGCAGCCCGGCGACCAGCCAGGCGGTGCGGGCGATGTTCCCCGCCTGCGAGCCGATCGGGTCGCAGCAGCCCAGGATCACGTCGTCGACGGCGCCCGGATCGACGCCCGAGCGGCGCATCAGCGCGCCGATCACCTGTCCCGCCAGGTCCGCCGAGTGGGTCGCGGCCAGCGCGCCGCCGCGCCGACCGACGGGGGAGCGCACGGCGTCGATCAGGTAGGCCTCGGGCACGGCGCCGCGGGTCGGTTCCACGGGTACCCCCCTCGACCGGCTCGTCGGCCTCCGGCGCTGTCCGGGAGCCGGGGTGTCGCCTAGACTACCCCACCAAGCACTTGTTTGGTCAACGGGATTCCGGTGCAGCCGCCCATGACGCGAAGGAGCAGCCATGTCCGCCGAGGAGAGCCCAGCAGCCGAGGACGCCGAGCCGGTGGTCGCCTACGAGGTCCGCGGGCCGGTCGCGGTGGTGACCGTGAACCGCCCGGAGTACCGCAACGCCCAGAACTCCCAGGTGACCTACGCCCTGGACGCGGCCTTCACCCGGGCCGTCGACGACGACGCGGTGAAGGTGGTCGTGCTCGCGGGCAGCGGTCGCCACTTCAGCGCGGGCCACGACATCGGCACCCCGGGCCGCGACGTCGACCGGACCTTCGAGCGCAGGGCGGTGATCTGGTGGGACCACACCGACAAGCAGGGCGTCGACTCCCGCCTGGCCCGCGAGTCGGAGGTCTACCTCGGCATGTGCCGCCGCTGGCGGGAGATCCCCAAGCCGATGATCGCGATGGTGCAGGGCGCCTGCATCGCCGGGGGCCTGATGCTGGCCTGGTGCTGTGACTTCGTCATCGCCTCGGACGACGCGTTCTTCGCCGACCCGGTCGTCCGGATGGGCATCCCCGGCGTCGAGTACTTCGCCCACCCGTGGGTGATGAACCCGCGCGCCGCCAAGGAGTTCCTGTTCACCGGGGACCGCTTCAGCGCGCAGCGCGCCGAACGGCTCGGCATGGTCAACCAGGTGGTCCCGCGCGCCGAGTTGGAGTCCACCGTGTTCGCCCTGGCGGAGCGGATCAGCGCGATGCCCCGGTTCGGCCTGGCGTTGGCCAAGAAGGCGGTCAACCAGGCCGAGGACCTGCAGGGGATGCGGGTCGGCATGGACTCGGTCTTCGGTCTGCACCACGCCGCGCACGCCCACAACGCCGAGGTCGGCGCCGACTCGCTGGCCGGCCTGGACGCCCGGGGCATGCGCGACGCGGCCCGGGCCGCCACCGAGGGCTGACCCGGACCCGCCCGGCGAGGGGGAGCGCGGCGGCCCGACGTCCGAAGGAGGTCACCCCGTGAGCAGGCCGCCGTAGAGCAGCGTCAGGTACTGCGTGGCGACGGCCTCGTGCTGGTACCGGCCGCCCGGGTGGTACCAGCGCACCGCGCTCCACACCGTGTCCCGGATGAAGCGGTAGCTGAGCTGCATGTCGACGGAGTCCAGGAAGACACCTGACTCCTGACCGGCGGTGAGCGCCCGCAGCCAGATCGCCTCGTTCTGCCGACCCAGGTCGTCGACGTACTCGAAGCCCGGCTGCCCGCTCAGGGAGGGGGACTCGTTCTGGTAGAGGGCGACCGCCTCGGGCTCGGCGTCGATGGTGGCGAAGGCGTGCCGGACCAGCCCGTCGAAGACCTCACGCGGGCTTCCGCCGTGCTGCTCGATCGCGGTGAAGCGCTCCCGCAACCGGCCCAGGAAGTCCCGGAGGATCTCGTCGAGCATCGCCTCCTTCGAGGCGAAGTGGTGGTACAGGCTGCCGGACAGGATGCCCGCCTCGTCGGCGATGTCCCGGACGGTGGTCTCGGCGTAGCCGTGGGTGGCGAACAGGTTCGCGGCGATGCGCAGCAGTTCCGCGCGACGGTCCGAACCGCCGTTCGCCGCCGCCCTGGGGCTGCCGCCGCGCGTGGCCACGGGTCGTCGTGCCGCCATGTGGTTCGTCCCTTCGGCCGGGGGCGCGCACGCCCGCCGACGGTGCGCTGGTCCGGATCGGCTCAGCATACCAACCAAGCGATTGCTCACTCCGAGGCGCCGCCCGGGCGGAGCGGGGAGATCCCGCCCGGGCGGCGCCCACGGGATGCGCGGCTACTCCGGCACGGAGCCACTGGTGGCGGGGGCGCGGCGCAGGCCGCGGATCGCCGGGGTCGCGAACAGCGCCACGCAACCCGCCAGGCAGGCACCCGCCGACACCAGCAGCAGCCGCTCCGGGGAGGCCAGCGCGATGGCCGGTCCGGCCAGGATCTGGCCGAGCGCGATGCCGGAGACCGAGCCGCCCAACTCGTAGGCGGAGACCCGGTTGAGCACGGCGGGCGGGGTGTGCGTCTGCACGCTGGTCGCCCACATCACCGACCAGAACGCCAGGGCGCCGCCGCCGATGACGTGGCCCACCAGCAGTACCGGCAGGTCGGCGCCGAGCGCCACGCAGAGCGGCAGCACGGTGTACAGCGCCATCGCCACGGTCCCGGCCGCCAGCGGCCGGGCCGGACGCAGCCGCAGCGCCAGCAGGCCGCCGAGCACGGTGCCGACGCCGAGGAAGGAGACCGCCAGGCCGTAGGCGTTCGACCCGAGCCGGGCACCGACCAGCGCCGAGCTCAGCGGCACCAGCGGGCCGAAGACCAGCACGCCGTAGCCCATCCAGATCAGGATCACCGCCCACATCCAGGTGCGGGAGCGGAACTCGTGCCAGCCCTGGCGCAGGTCGCGGCGGAGTGAACCGCCGCTGGGCGCGGCCGAACCGGTGGCGGCGGGGGAGAGCCGGATGAGTGCCAGGCACAGGGCGCTGAGCACGAAGGTCCCGGCGTCGATCGCGTACACCGTCCCGGCGCCGGTCAGTGTGATCAGCAGCCCGGCCAGGGCCGGTCCGATCAGCTGGGCGAGCGCGTCGGCCACCTTGAGCGTGGCGTTGGCCCGCTGCGGCTCGCGGGCGACCAGCGGGACCATCCCGTTCACCCCCGGCAGGAACATCGCCACGGCCGCACCGGCCAGCGCCGCCATGGTCACCAGCAGCCAGAACGGCGGCCGTCCGGTGAAGAACGCGACCGCCAGCACGCCCTGGGTGAGCACCCGGGCGAGGTCGGCGCCGACCATCATCCGGCGCGCCCCGAGCCGGTCGGCGAACACCCCGCCGAACAGCACCAGCACCACGAAGGTCCCGGTCCAGGCGCCGAGGACGAAGCCGACCCCGGAGATCCCGTAGAGTGCGCCGACCGCGAGCGCGGCGGCCACCGGCATCATCGCGTCGCCGAACAGCGAGACGGTACGGGCGGTGAAGTAGAGGGTGAAGCGCCGGTCCCACAAAGGGCGTTGGGCGGGCAGGCGGTGGACGGGCGGATCGGGTAGCGGTGCGGACTGGGTCCCAGCTCGGGTGGTGGTCACAGCACGCCATTCTGGTCTGGACCAATCGGCCATCCCCAGTGTCCGGAACGACATGATGGGGTACTTTCCTGCCATGACGCCTCGCCCGCTGCCGAAGTCCGCGGCCCCGCACCGGGTGGTGGCCCTGGTGCTGCCGCCGCAGCCGACCTTCCCGCTGGCCTGCGCGGCCGAGGTGTTCGGCGACCACGGTCCGGCCGTCCCCAGCCGCTACGCGTTCGAGGCCTGCGCCGAGCGGCCCGGCCCGGTGCGCACCCAGGCCGGTTACGACCTGCTGGTCACGTCCGGTCTGGAGGCGCTGGAGCAGGCGGACACGGTGCTGGTCCCCGGCTGGCAGCAGCCGGCCGACACCCCGGTACCGGCGGCGGAGGTCGCGGCGGTCCGCCGGGCGCACCGGCGCGGCGCGCGGATCGTCGGCATCTGCTCGGGCGCGTTCGTGCTGGCCGCCGCCGGGCTGCTGGACGGCCGCCGGGCCGCCACCCACTGGGACCGGGCGGTCGAGCTGGCCGCCCGGTTTCCGCAGGTCCAGGTCGACCCCGAGGTGCTCTACGTGGACCACGGCGATGTCGCCACCAGTGCCGGATCGGCGGCCGGGGTGGACCTCTGCCTGCACCTGGTGCGCGAGGACCAGGGCGCCGCGTACGCGATGCGGATCGCCCGGCAGATGGTGACACCGCCGCACCGCGAGGGCTGCCAACTGCAGTACGCCGAACTGCCCACCTCCGGGCCGGTCGCCGACTCGCTGGCGCCGCTGCTGGAGTGGCTGGCCGGGCGGCTGGACCAGCCGGTCAGCGTCGCCGAGATGGCGGTCCACTCCCAGGTCTCGGCGCGCACACTGACCCGGCGCTTCACCGAGCAGCTGGGCATCAGTCCCGGACGCTGGCTGCTGGACCGGCGGATCGCCGCCACCCGGGCGCTGCTGGAGGAGACCGACCTGCCGGTGGAGAGCATCGCCCGCCGGGTCGGCCTCTCCTCGGCGGTCAACCTGCGTCGGCGCTTCCACGAGGCCCTGCGCACCACGCCCGCCGCCTACCGGCGGACCTTCCGCGCGGACGAGGCGGAGTAGGCGAGCGGCCGCGCGTTCATTGGAAACCTAGCAAGCGCTTGGTAGTGTTCGCCCGGTCGGACCAGGAAAGGGCGGGCACCCCGTGGCGGCACAGCACATGACGGAGGATCAGGTCGTCGCGGAGCTCCGCTCCGGGATGACGCTGGGCATCGGCGGGTGGGGATCGCGGCGCAAGCCGATGTCGCTGGTGCGGGCCGTCCTGCGGTCCGACCTGCGGGACCTCACCGTGGTCAGCTACGGCGGACCGGACGTGGGCCTGCTGTGCGCGGCCGGCAAGGTCAGGCGGCTGGTCTACGGGTTCGTCTCGCTGGACTCGATCCCGCTCGAACCGCACTTCCAGGCCGCCCGGCAGGCGGGCGCGGTCGTGGCCACCGAGTACGACGAGGGCATGTTGCAGACGGCCCTCTACGCCGCCGCGCAGCGGCTGCCGTTCCTGCCGCTGCGCGCGGGGCTCGGCTCGGACGTGATGCGGGTCAACCCGGGACTGCGCACCGTCCGTTCCCCGTACCTGGACGGCGAGGAACTGGTGGCCGTGCCCGCGCTGCCGCTGGACGCCGCGCTGGTGCACCTGAACCGGGCCGACGCCCGGGGCAACGCCCAGTTCCTGGGCCCGGACCTGTACTTCGACGACCTGTTCTGCGCGGCGGCCGAGCGCGCCTACGTCTCCTGCGAACGGGTGCTCCCCACCGAGGAGTTGACGGCCACCGCGGACATCACCCGGCTGCGGATCCACCGGTGGATGGTCACCGGCCTGGTCGAGGCCCCGAACGGCGCGCACTTCACCTCCTGCGACCCCGACTACCGGCGGGACGAGTCGTTCCAGCGCGAGTACGCCACCGCCGCCAAGGACCCGGGGGAGTGGGCGCGGTTCCAGCGGACCTACCTGTCCGGCGACGAGCAGGACTACCAGCGCGCCGTGGCGGCCCGCCCGGCCCGGATCGGAGCGCGCGCATGAGCGAGGGCGCGAGCGCGCGCACGAGCACGGACCCCGGGGCGACCGCCACCCGCGCCGAGGTCTGCGTGGCCGCCTGCGCCGACGCCTGGCGCGGCGACGGCGAGATCCTGGCCAGCCCCATGGGCCTGATCCCCGGCATCGGCGCCCGCCTGGCCCGGGCCACCTTCGAACCCGACCTGCTGCTCTCCGACGGCGAGGCCACCCTGGTCGCCGGGGTCTGGGCCATCGACGCCCCACCACCGGCCACCGCCGAGGGCTGGGTGCCCTACCGCACGATCTTCGACCTGCTGGCGACCGGCCGACGGCACGTGATGATGGGGCCCAGCCAGCTGGACCGCCACGGCAACGCCAACATCTCCGCCATCGGCGACTTCGCCCGCCCCACCCGGCAACTGCTCGGCGTGCGCGGCGCCCCGGGCAACACCGTCAACCACCCCACCAGCTACTGGGTGCCGCGGCACACCCCGCGCACCTTCACCGAGCGGGTGGACGTCGTCTGCGGCGTCGGCTACGACAACGCGGCCAAGGCCGGACCCGCCGCCACCCGCTTCCACGAACTGCGCCGGGTCGTCAGCAACCTCGCGGTGATGGACTTCGGCGGCCCCGACCACACGCTGCGGCTGGTCTCCCGGCACCCGGGCACGACCCTGGCCGAGGTGCTCGCCAACACCGGCTTCCCGCTGCACCTCGACAGCGCCGACGACGTCCCGGAGACCCGCACCCCCACCGCCGCGGAACTCACGCTGATCCGCACCGTGATCGACCCCAACGGCCGCCGCGAGCGGGAGGTCCCGGCATGACGCCCACCGCACCGGGACCGCTGCACCCGGCGCTGCACACCCCCCTCTGCGACCTGTTCGGCGTCCGCTACCCGATCGTGCAGACCGGCATGGGATGGGTCTCCGGACCCGAACTCACCGCCGCCACCGCCGAGGCGGGCGGGCTCGGCATCCTGGCCGGCGCCACCCTCACGCCCGCCGAGACCCGCGCCGCGATCCGCGCGGTACGCGAACGCACCGACGCGCCGTTCGGGGTGAACCTGCGCGGCGACGCGGCCGACGTCGTCGAACGCGCGGCGATCCTGGTCCAGGAGGGGGTCCGGGTCGCGTCGTTCGCGCTCGCGCCCACCGAGAAGGTCGTCCGCGGCCTCAAGGACGCCGGTCTGGTCGTCGTCCCCTCGGTCGGGGCCCGCAGGCACGCGGAGAAGGTCCAGGCGTGGGGCGTCGACGCGGTCGTCGTCCAGGGCGGCGAGGGCGGCGGCCACACCGGCAGCGTGCCCACGTCGATCCTGCTGCCGCAGGTGGTGGACGCCGTCGGGATCCCGGTGATCGCCGCCGGGGGCTTCCACGACGGACGCGGCCTGGTCGCCGCGCTGGCCCAGGGCGCGGTCGGCATCGCCATGGGCACCCGCTTCCTGCTCACCAGCGACAGCACCGTGCCCGAACCGGTCAAACAGCAGTACCTGCGGCGCGGGGTGACCGACACCGTGGTCACCGACCTGCTCGACGGCGTCCCGCAGCGGGTGCTGCGCACCGAGCTCGTCGACCGGCTGCTCGCGGCCGGTCCGGTCGCCCGGACCGGCCGCTCGCTGCGCCACGCGGTCGCGTTCCAGCGGATGTCCGGCATCCCCTGGCCGGACCTGGTCCGCGAGGGCCTGGCGATGCGCCGCAGCCACGGCCTCGGCTGGTCGCAGCTGCTGATGGCGGCGAACACCCCGATGATGCTGCGCGCCAGCATGGTCGACGGACGGCTGGACCTCGGCACCCTGGCCGGCGGCCAGGTCGCCGGGCTGATCCAGGACCTGCCCAGCTGCGCCGAACTCGTCGACCGGATCGTCACCGAGGCGGACGCCGTGCTCACCCGGCTCACCGCCACCACTGCCGCCGCCGCTGCCGCCACCGCCGAACCGGGAGTGCCATGAACGCCCTGCCCCGCCGCCCCGGCCACCAACTCCTGGCCGGACGGACCGCCCTGGTCACCGCCGCCGCCGGGACCGGCATCGGCTTCGCCACCGCGCTGCGCTTCGCCGAGGAGGGCGCGCGGGTGGCCCTGAGCGACCGGCACCAGCGCCGCCTCGGCGAGGCCGCCGACCGGATAGCCGAGGCCACCGGGCAACGCCCGCCCACCGTGGTCTGCGACGTCACCTCGCAGGAGGCGGTCGACACCATGTTCGCCACCGTCGTCGGCGAGTTCGGCCACCTCGACGTCCTGGTCAACAACGCCGGGCTCGGCGGCACCGCCGAACTCGTCGAGATGACCGACCAGCAGTGGTCCGGAGTCCTCGACGTCAGCCTCAACGGCACCTTCCGCTGCACCCGCGCCGCGCTGCGGCACATGGTCCCGCGCGGCACCGGCGTCGTCGTCAACAACGCCTCGGTGATCGGCTGGCGCGCCCAGCGCGGCCAGGCCCACTACGCCGCCGCCAAGGCCGGGGTGATGGCGCTGACCCGCTGCGCCGCCGTCGAGGTCGGCCGCTCCGGCGTGCGGGTCAACGCGGTCGCGCCCAGCATCGCCATGCACGAGCACCTGGCCAAGGTCACCAGCGAGGAGCTGCTGGAGCGGCTGGCCCAGGACGAGGCCTTCGGCCGGGCTGCCGATCCGTCCGAGATCGCCGACGTGATCGTCTTCCTGGCCAGCGACTACTCCTCGTACATGACCGGCGAGGTCGTCTCGGTCAGCAGCCAGCACGCCTGACCGGAACCGCATCCAGCACCGGGAGCAGACATGTCCACTGACGTGGCGCGGAGCATCACCTCCAGCGTCGACGCGCGCGGCATCGCCGAGGTGGTGGTCGACCATCCGCCGGTCAACGCGCTGCCGGTGGCCGGCTGGCACCGGCTCGCGGAGTCGCTGCTCCAGCTCGGCCGCGACCCCCGGGTACGGGTGGTCGTGCTGCGGTCCGAGGGGCGCGGGTTCAACGCGGGCGTGGACCTCAAGGAGATCCAGGCGGACCACGGCTTCGCGGCGCTGATCGGCGCCAACCGGGGCTGCTTCGCCGCGTTCGCGGCGGTCTACGACTGCGCGGTGCCGGTGATCGCCGCCGTGCACGGCTTCTGCCTGGGCGGCGGCATCGGCCTGGTCGGCAACGCGGACATCGTGCTCGCCGCCGAGGACGCCGTCTTCGGCCTGCCCGAGGTGGACCGGGGCGCGCTGGGCGCGGCCACCCACCTGTCGCGGCTGGTGCCGCTGCACAAGGCCCGGGCGATGATGTACACCTCGGCCACGGCGACCGCCGCCGAACTGCACGCCTTCGGCTCGGTGCTGGAGGTCGTCCCCGGCGCGCGGCTGCGCGAGCGGGCCCTGGAGCTCGCGGCCGGGATCGCGGCCAAGGACCCGGCGGTGATCCGCGCCGCGAAGGAGGCGTTCGCGGGCATCGACCTGTGGGACGTCAAACGCAGCTACCGCTACGAGCAGGGCTACACCTTCGAGTTGAACCTCTCCGGGGTGGCCGACCGGGTGCGCGACAGCTTCGGCAAGGGCGGCCCGACGGCCGCGGGGGAGTGCTGAGATGGACCTCGGCTGGAGCGGGTCCGAGCAGTCCTTCCGGCGCGAGGCCAGGGCCTGGCTGCGGGCCAACGTCCCGGAGCGGCCGCTGCCATCCGGCGACACCCGCGCGGGCTTCGCGGCCCACCTGGAGTGGGAGCGGCGGCTGCACCGGGCGCGCTGGTCGGTGGTGTCCTGGCCGGAGGAGTTCGGCGGCCGGGGCGCCACCCTGTGGGAGTGGCTGATCTTCGAGGAGGAGTACTACCGGGCCGGGGCCCCGCAGCGGGTCACCCAGAACGGCATCTTCCTGCTGGCCCCCACCGTCTTCGAGTTCGGCACCCCCGAACAGCGGCAGCGGATCCTGCCCCGGATGGCCGCCGCCCAGGACCTGTGGTGCCAGGGCTGGTCCGAGCCGGGCGCGGGCAGCGACCTGGCCGCGATCAGCAGCCGCGCGGTACGTGACGCGGCGTCGGGCGGCTGGCGGCTCAGCGGCCAGAAGACCTGGACCACCCGCGGCGCGTTCTGCACCCACCTGTTCGGCCTGTTCCGGTCCGACCCCGAGGCCCGGCGGCACCACGGCCTGAGCTACTTCCTGGTGCCGCTCGACGCCCCCGGCGTCACCGTCCGCGGCTTCGCACGGCTCGACGGCGACGAGGGCTTCGCCGAGGTGTTCCTGGACGACGTGTTCGTCCCCGACCGGGACGTCCTCGGCGGGGTGAACCAGGGCTGGTCCGTGGCCATGGCCACCACCGGCTCCGAGCGGGGCCTGACCCTGCGCTCGCCCGGGCGCTTCCTCAGCGCCGCCGACCGGCTGCTGGACACCGCCCGGCAGGTGCGGGCCGCCCACCCGCGACGCGCCGCCGCGCACCGTGACCGGGCGCTGCGGGCCTGGATCGACGCACAGGCGTACCAGCTGTTCACCCTGGAGCAGGTCACCGCGATCACCGAGGGGCGGCCGGTCGGCGCCGAGTCGAGCCTGAACAAGCTGTTCTGGTCCGAGCTCGACATCCGGCTGCACGAGACCGCGCTCGACCTGATCGGCGATGAGGCGGAGACCGAGGGGCCCTGGACCAAGGGCTTCCTGTTCTCCCTGGCGGGTCCCATCTACGCGGGCACTAACGAGATCCAGCGGACCATCGTGGCCGAGCGGCTGCTCGGCCTGCCGAGGAAGTGAGGTGGCCGATGCGGTTCCGGATCGCCGAGGACGACGCGGCGCTGGCGCGGGCCGTCGCCGAGCTGCTGGCCAAGGAGGCGCCGCCGGAGGTGGTGCGCGCCGGATGGCCCGGCGGCCGCATCGAGCGGGTGGACGCGGTCTGGCGCCGACTCGCCGGGCTGGGGGTGACCGGCGTCCTGGTCCCGGAGGCCACGAGCGGCCCCGACCCCGACCCCGACCTCGGGCGCGGGCTCGGGCACGAGCTCGGCCTCGGCCTGGACGAGAACGCGCTCGTGCCGCTGCTGCGGGAGCTGGGCCGGTCCGCGCTGCCGGTGCCGGTGGTGGAGACCGTCGCGGTCGGCGCCCCGCTGCTGGCCGCCGTGGCGGCGCCGGACCTGGGCGCGGTGCTGACCGGCCGACTGCGGCTCACCGCGTCCCTGGCCACCGACGCCACCGACGCCGCCGACGCCGCCGCGCCGGTGCCGTTCGGCGCCCGCGCCGACCTGTTCGTGCTCCGCGCGGGCGCCACCCTGCGCCTGTACCGGCGCGCCGAGCTGCGGATCGAGCCGGTGGCCTCGGTGGACGGCTCGCGCGGCCTGGCCCGGATCACCGCCCCGGCGGCGGGTGGCCTGCCGCTCGCCGAGAGCCCCGCCGCCGTCGACCGGGCCTGGCAGCGTGGCGTCCTCGGCACCGCCGCCGTCCTGCTCGGGCTGAGCGAGCGGATGGTCGAGCTGACCGTCGGCCACGTCAAGGAGCGCCACCAGTTCGGCGCGCCGGTCGGCTCCTTCCAGGCCGTCAAGCACGCGCTGGCCGACGCCCACCTGGCGGTGCGCTTCGCCGGTCCGGCGGTACTCGCGGCGGGCGCGGCGCAGGCGGGCGGCGACCCGGCGGCGCCGGTGGCCACCTCGCTGGCGAAGGTCCTCGCCTCGGACGCGGCCCGGCTGGTCGCCAGGACCGCCATCCAGTGCCACGGCGCGATCGGCTACACCACCGAGTACGACCTGCACCTGTACGCCAAGCGGGCCTGGGCGCTCGCCGCCGCCTGGGGCGACCCGGCGGACCACCGCGACCGGCTCGCCCAGGCGTTGGCGCTGTGAACCGAACCCAGCCGAGGGGGAGAGCGTGACCGGAATCTGCCAGGACCGCGTCGTCGTGGTGACCGGGGCGGGCCAGGGGCTGGGGCGCGAGCACGCGCTCGCCCTGGCCGCCGCCGGGGCCCGGGTCGTGGTGAACGACCTCGGGGCGGCCGCGCGGGCGGTGGCCGAGGAGATCACCGGGTCCGGCGGCACCGCCGTCGCCGACACCGGCGACGTCAGCGACTGGTGCTACGCCGAGGCGCTGATCAGCCGGGCCGTGACCGAGTTCGGCAGCCTCGACGCGCTGGTCAACAACGCCGGGGTGAACCGCGACCGGATGCTGGTGTCCATGTCCGAGGAGGAGTGGGACCTGGTGCTGAAGGTCGACCTCAAGGGCCACTTCGCGCCGCTGCGGCACGCCGCCGGGTACTGGCGCGAGCAGCACAGGCAGGGCCGCCCGGTGGCCGCGCGGATCGTCAACACCAGCTCCGGCGCCGGGCTGATGGGCAGCGTCGGTCAGGGCAACTACGGCGCGGCGAAGGCGGGGATCGCCGCGCTGACGCAGATCGCGGCCGTGGAACTGGCCCGCTACGGCGTCACCGTGAACGCGATCGCGCCCTCCGCCCGCACCCCGATGACCGAGCGGGTCTTCGCGGAGACGATGCGGGCGCCGGAGTCCGGCTTCGACGCGATGCACCCCGGCAACGTCTCGCCGCTGGTGGTGTGGCTGGCCGGCGCCGGTTCCAGCGACGTGACCGGCCGGATGTTCGAGGTCGAGGGCGGGACGCTGAGCGTCGCCGACGGCTGGCAGCACGGCCCGCGCGCGGTGTCCGAGCGGCGCTGGGACCCGACGGAGATCGGCCCCGCCGTCCGCGAGCTGCTGCGCCGCGCCCCCGCCCCGGCCCCGGTCTACGGTGCCTGAAACGAACCGGTGCCTGAACGAACCGGTGCCTGAAACGAACCGGTGCCTGAACGAACGGCCGTGTGGGCCCGTCGGTCAGCCCCGCGCGGCAGCCGACCTGACGGCGAGCAGGCGGCCGGGGAGCTCGCCGCCGCCGTGCACGGCCAGGTCCGCGCCGTTGACGTACCGGGCCAGGTCACCGGCGAGGAACAGGCAGGCGTCGGCCACGTCGCCGGGCAGTGCCATCCGGCCCATCGGGATGATTCCGGCCAGCGCCGCGCCGCCGTCCGGGCCGTAGCCGGGAGCGGCGCTCTCGGTGCGGACCAGGCCGGTGGTGATGTGGTTGACCCGCACCCGGGGCGCCCACTCCAGTGCCAGCGCCCTGGTGAGCGCGAGCAGCCCGGCCTTCGCGGCGCTGTACGCGGCGGTACCGGGCTGCGGGTCGTGCGCGGAGACGCTGCCGATGTTGATGACGGATCCGCCGCGCTCCTGGGTCCGCATCACCCGGTTGGCGGCCTGGGCCACATAGAAGGGGGCGAGCAGGTTCAGCGCCACGATCCGCTCGACGAAGCGCGGTGAGACGGTGGCCGCGTCGGCGTCGGGGGAGCCACCGGCGTTGTTGACCAGCACGTCCAGACGGCCGAAGCGCTCCGCCGCGGCGTCCACCAGCGCGGCGGCGGCGGCCGGATCGCGGACGTCGGCGGCGTGGAAGACCGCGGTGCGGCCGTCGGCCGCGGGCAGCCGCTCGGGTTCGCCGCGGCCGCAGACGACGACGTCCGCCCCGGCGGCGAGGAAGGCCTCGGCGACGGCGCGACCGATGCCCTTGGTGCCGCCGGTGACCAGGGCGGTCCGACCGGTGAAGTCCACCGGGTTGCTGAGTGCCATGGGCTGCTCTCCCCGCGTTCGAACGGAAGGTGCCGACCACCCTAGCAAGCGCTTGGTTTGTCAACCAGGGGCCGCAACGGACCTGCTCCAGCGGGTGCATAGGATGGTGGGATCAGCTGCACGGGGGGAAACATGAGTATGCGTCAGCGCCGGGCCGTGGTTCCGCGCGGGATACCGGCCGCGGTGGTGCTCGCGCTGTCGCTGGCGGGCTGCGGAACCCAGGTGGCGGGCGCGCCGTCCGGCGCGGGCAGCGGCACCGCGTCCGCTGCCGCGTCGGCGTCGGCGTCGGCCTCCGCTGTGGCGCCCGGGGTCCCGGCCGCGTCGCTGGGGTTCACCCGCTACCCGGACTCGGTCGAGTGGCCCTCGGTGAGTGACTACGTCCCGCCCGGCGAGGGGCTGCAACGGTTGCTGACCGACGGCTCCTGCGTGCTCGGGATCGGGACCTTCCAGAACGGCTACCGCAGCGTCCCGGTGAACTGGGCGAGCGGCCCGGGATGCACCCGGCTGACGCTGTCCCCGACACCCGGCAGCGGTGACCCGGCCGCGGGCGGGGACGGTCCCCCGGCCGCCACCGGGGGCTGGAACGGCGGCGGCGTGTACGGGCAGGCGGTGGTCCGTTGGACCGACGGCTCGCTGATCGCGGTGAACGGCGAGGTGGACCGGGTCTACCCGAACGGGAGGGACCGGCGACTGGCGGACCTGGGGCTGCCGGTACCCGCCAACCCGAACAGCGAGTCCGAGGACCAGGGCGAGGTCAGCACCGCGATCCGGGTCGGGAACCGGCTGCTGATCGGCGGCGGGGAGATGCTCAGCGAGGTGTACCACCCGCTGCTGTGGACCTCGGACGACGTCGGCGCCACCGTCCACCGGGTCCCGCTGCCGATGCCGTCGGGCCGGGCCGCCGACACCGGCGTCGGCGCGCTGGCCGCCGACGGCGCCACGGTGGTGGCCGTGGCGGCGGGCGCCTCCAACGCCTACAGCAACGTGCCCCAGGGGCAGTTGGCGACCTGGTCGTCCACCGACGCGGGTGCGCACTGGACCGTGCACACGGTCGACGGACTCCCCGCCGGGTCGACCATCACCGGCGTGGTCCGGCTGGCGGACGGCTGGCTCGCCTACGGCAGCATCGTCCACTACGGCGACCCGGACCGGCCGCTCGTGCTCACCAGCACCGACGGCAGCTCCTGGAAGCGGAGCGACGGCCCGGCCATGGGGCCGGGCGATCTGGTCGCGGCCACCGTCGACGCGGCCGGTCGAGCGGTCCTGGTCGGCCACCAGACGATCCCGGCAACGCGGGCCGACACCAGCCCCAGCTACTGCGGCGCCGTCTGGGTGGGCGACGGCAGCGCCGCCGACTGGCGCCGGGGCGCGCTCGGCTGCGGCGCGGAACCGCCCGCCGCCGTCACCACGCTGTCCGACGGCCGGGTGCTGATCGCGGGCAACCGCGACCTGTGGCTGGGTCGGCCGAAGCGCTGAGGGCGCGGCCGCCCGGGGCGACCCGCGGCCCCCGCGGCTACCGCTCGGCCGCCGGAGCCGACGGGACCAGGCGCGGCGTGCCGTCGTCGGTGGCCGCCGGGTGCCGCCCGCGCCGCCACAGCGAGACCGGCGGCCTCGGCTCCGCGCCGGGCCTGGGGTTCGGCCCCGGCCCGGTGTCCGCGCCCGGGACCGCGACCGAGGTGAGCAGTTCCCCCGCGCGCCCGCGGATGTCGATGCGCGCGGGCAGCGTGCGGTCCCGCACGCTGCTGCCGCTGTTCCCGACCGGATGCGGTTGGCCGAGCGTCCCGGTGACGGCCGCGACGAGCGCCGCCGGCACGGCGTCCCCGGTGATCGGCCCGGTGTCGTCCAGCAGCCAGTGCAGGACCAGGGTCCAACCGGCGCTGTGGGTCCGGCTGCGGGGCTGGGTGGGCTCCGCGCGCAGACCGAGCCCGGCCAGGGCCTCGATCAGCGACTCCACGTCCTGACCGTCGAGGTGCTGGAAGTTCTCTTCGATGAGCAGCTGAGCCATGAAAGTCTTCCCAGGTCCCTTGACGACGAGTGAGTGATCTCGCTGATGATGACGGTCGTTCCGGGCCTCCCGGTTGCCGCCGTCGACTGTTTTGACGCGTCCTTGATCCGTCGGGTCAGCCGGCCGCCTGCTCGAAGGCGCGACCGGCGTCGGTGGCCACCGGGCCGTTGGTGAACAGGCCGGTGCCCGGCTGGCCGGTGGTGCCGGGCAGCGCGAACCAGGCGTAGCGCTGGAGGTAGGGGAGCGCGGTGAGCATCCGGGTGGAGGCGGTGACGAACGCGGCCTGCTGCGGCCCGGTCGGGTAGCCGACCCCGCCGGAGAAGTTGATCAGGGCGTACTCGGTCAGCCAGATCGGCAGGTGGTAGCGGTCGTACACGGCCTGGACGTAGGACTGCAACTGGTCGACCGCCTGTGTGGTGTCGAAGTCGCCGCCGTACCAGTGCAGGGCGATGAAGTCGACCCGGTAGCCGCGGGCCTTCGCCCCGCTCATGAACTGGTCCAGCCAACCGCCCGGAGTGGCGGCCCCGGTGGCCACCGCCGGGCTGCCCAGGATGTCCCCGGTGGCCATCAACCGCGGCCACAGGGACAGTGCCTGGCTCACCGACAGGTTGGACTGGGAGGTCATGTCGGGCTCGTTGAAGCCCAGCAGGTAGGGGCCCTCGGCGCGGGCCTGGGCCAGCGCGGCGGCGGTCACCGAGCCCGCGCCCCAGATCATCGGGACGAAGCCGACCCGCGCCGGGGTGTCGATGCCCGGGTGCTGGGTGGACCAGGTGAAGTACCAGTCGGCGCCGGACTCGGTCAGGGCGCTGTCCACCCCGGGGAAGCTCCAGGCGCCGACGCCCTTCTTGGCCCCGGTGGTCGGCGCGGCGGCGGCCGACGGGTTCGGCGGCGCGGCGGGAGCGGTGCGCGCCGGGGCGGTGCGGGCCGGGGCCGAGCGGTGCGCGGCCCCGGTCGGCGCGGACGGTGTCCGCGACGGCGCGGTACGGGTGGGCAGCGCCGCCGGGGTCGCGGCCAGCGGGGCGGTGGCCGCGGTGGCGCGCCCCGGCGCGGACGGGTGCCCGGCCAGGCCGACGGCCAGCAGCACACCCGCCGTCGCGGCGGCGACCCCGGTCACCGCGACCGACACCGGCAGCGCCCGCCCGCGCCGGGCCGCCCGCCCGGCCCGGAGCGCGGCGCGCCCCGGCGCGGCGGCGGGAGCCGGCGCCGTGACGCCCAGCCGCGCGTGCAGCGCCGAGGGCACCGGCAGCAGCGGCAGCCCGCCCAGCAGCCGCCCCAGCGGCAGCAGCGCGCCCCGGTCCGGCTCGCACTGCCCGCACTCGCGGACATGCCGGGCCAGCCGCTTGCGCCACAGCGCACCGGGCACGCCGTCCCACTCCAGCGCGACCGCGTCCAACTCCGCGCAGCGCGGCCGGGCCTCCAACGCCCGGACCACCGTGCGCGCCGTCTCCAACTGCTCCTTCATCCGCTGGATCCGGACGGCGGCATGCCGCCCGGTCAGCCCCAGCGCCTCGGCCAGCTCCGCGCGCGGCAACTCCCCGGACTCCTCCAGCCACCACAGCGCCAGCAGCTCGCGGTAGTCGGCGTCCAGCCAGCGGGTCGCCTCGGCGACCTCGCGGCGCTGGTCGGTCAGACCCAGCCGGAGCACGGTCAGCGCGACGAAGTCGGAGGCCGGATCGGGGATCTCCGCGGCGGTGTCCAGGGTGGACTGCCGCCACTGGGAGTCCCGGCGCTCCCGCTCCCGGTCCCGCGCCTGGCGCACGGCTATCGCCACCAGCCAGGACCGGTACGACTCCGGCTGCCGCAGCTCGGGCAGGCCGCGGACGACGCGCAGCATCGTCTCCTGGACGACGTCGTCCGTGTCGGGGTGGCCGTTCAGTGCGCGGCCGACGATGTTGTAGACCAGCGGGAGCGACTGCGCCACCACAGCGTCCATGGCCTGGGTGTCGCCGTCGCGGGCGGCCAGTACCGTCACCGGATTCGCCCCGGTGCGCCGTCCGCCGGCCGCCGTGCCCCAACCGCTCGTCCGCATCTCGCCCTGTTCCCTTTCGTCGACCACCGGGGCGCGCTCAACGCCCCGCTGCTCAGGAGACGGTGCGGCGGCGGCCGGATCACGGAAATTTCCCGACCCGCCCGGTTTTCTGTTGTCCGCTCACGCCCGCCCAGTCTCCTGGATGACGGACGCCAGGTGCGCGCCCGGGTGCGAGAGCTTCATGGAGGTACGGATGGGACGCAGAAGGATCCGGTCGCGGCGGGTGCGGCGGCGCGCGGCCGTGGCGGCGGCGGTGCTGCTGACCGCAGCCCTGGCGGCGGCACTGACCGTGGTGGGGCACTCGGCCACCAGCCGGGCACCGCTGTCGGCGGCTCCGGCGGCGACAGCGGCGGCCGGTGCCGGAGCCGCCGCGAGCCCGGACGCGGGGGCCACGCCGTCCGCCCGGGTCGGCGCCTCGCGAACCGCGACCCGACCCCCGGCCTCCGCCCACCCGGCCGCGTCCACCGGTACCGCCTCGCCCCGGAAGGGCTCAACCAGCGGCGGCTCGACGGGCAGTGGCTCGACGGGCAGTGGCTCGACGACCACCGCGGCGGGCGGCGCCGCCCCGGCCGCGACCGCCGGGCACCGGCTGGTCACCTTCGTCAACGCCGTCCAGCAGACGATCTGGGTGGCCGCCGGGCAGCAGACCGCCCAACCCGCGCTGACGACCACCGGCTGGGTGCTGAACCCCGGCCAGAGCGTGACCATCAGCGTCCCCGACCACTGGAACGGCCGCTTCTGGGGCCGCACCGGCTGCTCCTTCGACGCCACCGGCCACGGCCACTGCCGGACCGGGGACTGCGGCGGCCTGTTCCAGTGCACCGGCTACGGCTCGATCCCGGCGACCCTGGCCGAGTTCAACCTCAACTCCTTCGACGATCTGGACTTCTACGATGTGAGCTTGGTGGACGGATCCAACCTGCCGATGTGGATCAACACCGTCGGCGGCACGGCCAAGGATCCGATCAGTGCGAACGGCTGCGAGGCGGCGGGCTGCACCACGCCGGTCGCTTGTCCGGCCGCGCT
The DNA here is from genome assembly GCF_014084105.1 of Streptacidiphilus sp. P02-A3a. Taxonomy (GTDB): domain Bacteria; phylum Actinomycetota; class Actinomycetes; order Streptomycetales; family Streptomycetaceae; genus Streptacidiphilus. The sequence continues at coordinate 4,196,079 of NZ_CP048289.1, forward strand.
GCAGATCCACGCCGGGGGCGCGGTGGTCGGCTGCGAGTCGCCCTGCGGGGTGTTCGGCACCGACCAGTACTGCTGCCGGGGCCAGTGGGCTCCGCGCGCCGACTGCGATCCGACGAAGTGGCCGGTCGACTACGCGGCGGTCTTCAAGCGCGCCGAGCCCTTCGCCTACTCCTACTGCGACGACGACGCCACCAGCACCTTCACCAGCACCGGCGAAGCCGGATACCGGATCACCTGGGGCCTGACGCCGTAGCCGGGGCAGGAGCGGTACGACCCGGCCGCCGACCGTGAGCGGGGTCGTGGATCCGGGCGCCATCGCGATTCATTTGTACATTTGTTCTTAACGGTTGTACGTTCGTGGCATGTCGCACCTGGAACTGTCGTCGGCGGGCTCTCCCGGGAGCGCGCCGACCAGGGAGTCGGCCGGTGGGGGGCGGCGGGTCCGGCGCCACGATCCGGAGCGCGGGGCACACATCCTGGATGCCACCTTGGACGTCATCGCGGAGCACGGGGTGGCCGGTACCACGCACCGGCACATCGCCGCCCGGGCGGGAGTGCCGCTGGGCTCGATCACCTACCGTTTCGCCAGCCTGGCCGATCTTCAGGCGCTGGCGTTCGCCCGGCACGTCGAGCAGCAGTCCGCTGTGTTCGGGGACCTGTTCGCTGGTGTGGAGACCCGGGAGCAGCTCCTGGAGGTCCTGGTCGATCTCGTCCACGGGGGCCCGTCCAGGCATCGCAGTGCGGTGCTGGGCTTCGAACTGCACCTGGCCGCCCTCCGTGACCCCGGGCTGCGGGCGCTGACGCAGGCGTGGACGCGGGACAGCCGTACCGTGCTGGCCCGCTTCACCGACCGGGACAGCGCTGCCCGCCTGGACGCCCTGCTCGAAGGCATGATCATGCACGCCCTGCTGATGACCGTCCCGGAGTCGCGCGAGACGACGCGGGACGCGATCGCCCGCACGCTCGGACCGCCCGCCGGGCCGGGTTCATGACCGGTGTGCCTGCCGCCGCCGGGACACCGCCGACGGTGCGCGGGGCGACGGCCGGGGCGCGGGCGACCTGCGCGGTCTTCGCCGGTCCCAGGTGCGCATCGCCGTCCCGTGCGAACGAGAACCTGGAGACTCCGTGAACCACCACGCGCCCATGGTCGCTGTCACCGAGGCCGAGCTGGAGGATCTGCGGTACCGCCTGCTGCACACCCGCTGGCCCACCCCCTGGCCGCTGGACGGACGGGAGGCGGGCACCGACGCCGGTGAACTGCGACGGCTCGTCAACTACTGGGCCACCGAATACGACTGGCGCGTCCACGAGACCGCGATCAACGCGCTGCCCTCGCACCTCGCGGACATCGACGGCACACCCGTCCACTACCTGCGCTTCGAGGGCGAACACCCGGACGCACTGCCGATCGTGCTGACCAACGGATGGCCCAGCTCCTTCCTCGAACTGACCGCCTTCGCCCGACGGCTCGCCGCCCCCTCGCGACACGGAGGCCGGGCCGCGGACGCGTTCACCGTCATCGTCCCCTCCCTGCCCGGGTTCGGCCTCTCGCCGCAGCGGCCCTCGCTCTCCGAGCCGCCGCAGACCCACGAGATCTGGCACCGGCTCATGCACGACGCTCTCGGCTTCGCCCGCTACGCCGCGCACGGAGGAGACCTGGGTGCCGGCGTCACCTCCCGACTCGCGGAGGCGCACCCTGACGCCCTGGTGGGCATCCACCTGACAGCGGTCGCCGGCCCCGTCGCCCCCGACGCCGCCACGGTCACCCCGCAGGAGCAGGAGTACCTCGACTCCGTCGCGGCGTGGTCCGCCCAGGAGGGCGGGTACCTGCACCAGCAGAGCACCCGTCCGGCGACCCTGAGCTACGGGTTGGCGGACTCAGCAACCGGGCTGCTGGCCTGGATCCTGGAGAAGTACCGGGCGTGGAGCGACTGCGGGGGAGACCTCTCGTCCCGCTTCAGTGACGACTTCCTGCTGACGCAGGCATCGCTCTACTGGTTCACCCGGACCATCTCGACCTCCTTCCGGCCCTACTACGAATACGCCCAGGGGCTGACCAGGCGGGTGGAACGGGTCGACGTGCCCACCGCCCTGGCCCTGTTCCCCGCCGACCTCACCCACCCGCCCCGCAGCTGGGCCGAACGCACCTACAACATCACCCGGTACACCCGCATGCCCCGCGGCGGACACTTCCCCGCCCACGAGGAGCCCGAACTCCTCGCCCACGACATCACCGAGTTCTTCCGCGCCCACCGGTGAACACCGGAGCCCGCGAACAACCGGTTCTGTACAGTTCCTTCCGCCCGGTCTCAACCGTCCTCGGTGATGAAGTCGGTCAGCGCGGCAGCGACGGCACCGGGTTGTTCGTCGGGGATGAAGTGTCCTGCGTCCGGCACGACGATCCCGGTGGCGTGGTCGGCCCACGGCCTGATGGAGGCTGCCATGTCGGGGATGGAGCCGTGGCTGCTGGAGATCCCGAGGACCGGGACCGTCAGGCGCTCCTGTGCCAGCGCTTCGTGGTTCCTCTGTGCCGACTCGGCGGCCTTCCGGTAGTAGGCCAGGGACGCACGGAGACCACCGGCGGCGGCCACGGACGCGGCGTACTGCTCGATTTCGGCGTCGTCGAAGGCACCGGGGGAGAGGGCCTTGACCCTCAGGAACCAGCCGACGTACTCCCGTTCGCGACCAGCGAGCAGTGTCTCGGGCAGGTCCGGCACGAGGTGGAAGGCGAAGTGCCAGGTCTTCCAGGCCCGCTCGGGATCGATCGGGATGGCGTCAGGGAGGGTGATGCCCGGGATACCGGCGTCGAGCAGTGCCAGGCCACGCAACTGGCTCTGGTACTTCAAGGCGAGGGAGAAGGCGACCCACGCGCCGATGTCGTGGGCGGCCAGCCAGTATGTCGGGACGCCGAGGGCCTTGACCGCGGCGTGGACGTGCGCGGCGGCCGTGTGCGTGTCGTAGCTGATGTCCGGACGTTCGGAGTGGCCCTGGCCCGGCAGGTCGATCGCGATGACGTGGAACCGGTCGGCCAGGTTCGGCATCACCTTGCGCCACGCCCACCAGGTCTGCGGGAACCCGGCGAGCAGCACGATGGCTGGGCCGTCCGGCTGACCGCCTTCAACCGCGTGAAGCCGGACGCCGTCCGCGTCGACCCAACGGTGGGTGAAACCGGGCAGGTCGGCTAGCGGCAGGTCGCGGACCGGGTTGCCGGAGTCGTGGCGGGTGCCTGCGGGGTCATTCATGGTTCTCCTCCACTGGTGTGAGGTGTGCCGATTGACGCGGCGCGTCGGCCGCGGGCCAGGCCCGCGAGCGGGTATCCGGCCATGATCATGCCTTCACCCTAGCCCATCTTGAACTGGTTAGTTCAAGATGGGATGATGGTCCCCATGCGGACGGCAGGGCAGGAGGGAGGTACCGGCATGGCAGGCAAGAAGCAGTTCGACGTCGCCACGGCGCTCGATGCCGCGATGATCCAGTTCTGGCGGGCAGGCTACGCGGACACGTCGGTGGACGACCTGTCCCGGGCGACCGGGCTCAACCGCAGCTCCATCTACTCCTCCCTCGGCGACAAGGACACGCTCTTCATGCGCTGCCTGGAGCGCTACACCACGCGCTACGGAGGCAAGTACGACGCCGCGCTGTCCTGCGCCGCCGACCGGCCCCTGGCCGCCGCGCGGGCGTTCTTCGACATCACCCTGGAACGCATCGCGGACCCCGCTCTGCCCGACGGATGCCTGGTGGCCCAAACAGTCATGGCGACCCCGGTGCTGAGCGCGAGCATCGCGGCGCGGGCACGGGAGGCGATCGGCGTCCAGCACACCCGGCTACGCGCCGCGCTGAAGGCCGGCCGGCTGCACGACGAGGCGGCCGAGTCCTTCGCGACCCACCTCGCGGCCGTGAACCAGTCCCTCGCCGTCATGAGCAGAGCCGGAACGAGCACGGAGCAACTGCGCGCGATCGTCGACGTGACCCTCGACGCGCTCGCGCGGACCCTCGGCGCGAACGACTGAGAAAGCTACGGGCGGTGCAGTACGTGCAGGCCGGGGAGGTTGACCACCACGGCCTCCTGGGTGCTGCGGGCGATCACCACCACCGCCTCCTGGTCCGGGGCGGGGTTCTCCTCGCGGTGCGGCACGAACGGGGGCACGAAGACGTAGTCGCCCGGCGCGGTGCGCAGCCGGACCTCGCGCGTGGTGCCGTCGGCGGCCTCCTCCAGGAACACGAACTCGGGGTGGCCGCTGACGACGTAGATCGCGGTCTCCGAGTCGCCGTGGTGGTGGTCGGCCGAGGAGGTCGCCGCGGCGACGTGGGTCTCGCCCATCCACATCCGCTCCGAGCCGACCCGGGCGCCGCTGATCGCGGCGAAGCGGCGCATCCCGCCGGTCTGCGCGGTGTCGCCGTCCAGGTCGCCGGACCGGACGTGGTGCACCCGGCCGCGGGCGTCCGGGCTCGGCCCGGCGGAGGCGTCGGTCAGGTCCGGATGGAAGCCGTCGTGCTGGTTCGGGGGCTGCGCGGCCATCTGGGGAGTCCCGGTGTTCGATCGGATACGGATGCGGCGTGCGGATGCGGCGTGCGGGTGGAGACGGCGGTGAGGTGGCTGCGGCCGACCGTAGAAGCCCTGGGGAAAGGATGTCAAGGGGTGTCTTTTCCCGCCCCACCCCCACCATCGCCGTTTCCCGGGTTACATTTTCTGTCATGCATATATCGGCGAAGGCCGACTACGCCGTGCGCGCCCTGGTGGAGCTCGCCCGCGACACGGCACGGCCGCTCACGTGCGAGAGCATCGCCTCGTCCCAGGAGATCCCCTTCCGCTTCCTCAAGTCCGTCGTCGGCGACCTGCGCCGGGCCGGGCTGGTCCGCAGCCAGCGCGGCTGTGAGGGCGGCTACTGGCTGGGGCGTCCGGCCGGGGACATCAGCCTGCTGGAGGTGGCGCTCGCGGTCGACGGCGAACTGATGACCCTGCGCGGCGAGGTGCTGACCGGCCTCGCCTACCCCGGTCCGGCGGCCGGACTGCCCGATGTCTGGCGCGAGATCGAGGCCAACGCCCGCCAGGTGCTGGCCGACACCACCATCGCCTCGCTGCTCCTGCGGCCGGTACGGGAACCGGTCGCGGTGTGACCGGCGGACCGGAGACCCACGCGTACGAGGTCGTCGAGTACACGGACCCGCTGTGCCCGTGGGCCTGGGGCTCGGAGCCCGCCTTCCGGCGGTTGCGGGCACAGGCCGAGGGGCTGATCCGGTGGCGGCGGGTGTTCGCGATCCTGTTCGACTCGGATGACGATCCCGCCCCCGATCCCGACGCCGAGACCGCCTGGTACGCGGACTACATCCGCCAGGTGGCGGGGCACACCGGTGCGCCGCGTGCCGCTCGGCTGGAACGGGTGGCGCGGACCAGTTGGCCGGCCTCGCTGGTGGCGCGCGCGGCCGAGGCGCAGGGGCCGCTGGTGGCCGAGCGGGTGCTGCGCAGGTTGCGTGAGTCGGTGTTCGTGCTCGGCGTGCCCGCCGACACCGAACAGCGGGCGCTGGACAGCGTGCGCGGTGTTCCCGGTCTGGACCGGGAGCGGTTGCGGGCGGACGCCGCCTCGGACGCCGTCGTCGCCTCGGTGCGGGCCGACCACGCCGAGGCGCGCGCACCGCTGCCACAGGTACTGGACCTCCAGGGGCCCGGACCGCACCCCGGCGGGGCCCGGGAGCTGGACGACGGGGAGTTCCGCTACGCCCTGCCCACAATCGTTATCCGCGGTCCCGGCGGGTGCCGGGTGGTGCCCGGGCTGCGTGACCCGCGGGCGTACACCGAGGCGCTGCGGGAGGTCCTGCCGACAGCCGCGACCCGCCGCCGCAGGCTCTCCGCGGCGGAGGCGCTGGACTGCTACCGAAGCCTGACAGCAAGGGAGTTGCTGCTGCTGACCGGCGCGCAGGAGCCGCCGTCCGGCGCGGTGCGGGTGGACACGGCGGGCGGTCCGCTGTGGTTGCATCCGGCGGAGGCGGCGACGCGTCGCACGGCGGGATCGGTGGCCGGGAGCGCCGTCGGAGAATGAGACACCTTTTGGTGTCCATTGACAGGTGCGCTCCCGCGCCCCCAGGATGAGCACATGCTTACGACGCACCCCGCCGTGGTGCGCCACTATGTGGACCTGCGGCGCACCTCCAGCGCACTCTGTCGCTGACCTGCCGAGAGCCAGGTCGGCCGGCCGCTCGTTGACCGCCTCATGAGCGACTGAGCCGCGGTTCCGCGTCCGCTGCCTCCACACCAACCGGTTCCGGTGCCAACGGTTCCGAGCCCACCGGCCGCGCCTCCGGAACGCCGCCCGGTCGGACAGTGCGTGTTCCCGCGCCGTCCGCTCCCGGTGCTGCCGCCTGTCCGTCCGGCCCCGCTCCGTGCCCTCGGGCCCACGCTCACGAATCCCGCCCCCACGCTGTCGGTCCGCCCGGCCGCGGTGCCCCGCGCTGCCCGCACGCCCCGCACGACGGGGGCGGTCCGACGCGCTCTCAACGAAGGTGACGCCTCGTCATGACCTCTGCACTGAAGTCCTCCGGCACATCCGTCCTCGCCAGACGGTCCTTCCTCGGTCTCGGCGTCGGCGCGGGCGCCGCGGTCGCGCTCACGGCCTGCGGCAGTGGCTCCGGTTCGGGTTCCACCGGCGCCGGTTCCACCTCGGGCACGCTGAAGTGGGGTTGGGCCCTGCCGACCTCCTGGGACCCGATCTACTCCTCGGCCGGGTGGGACGTCCATGAGCTGTCGCTGGTCTACGCGGCCCTGACCAAGCTCGACGCCCACGGCAACGCCGTTCCCGCGCTGGCCAGTTCCTGGGCCTACGACCCGACCGGGACGCAGCTCACCTTCACCCTGCGCCCGGGCCTGACCTTCAGCGACGGCAGCGCGCTGGACGCGGCGGCGGTCAAGAAGAGCCTGGACCGAAGCCGGACCGACGCCAAGTCACTGGTCGCGGCGCAGCTGGCGCACGTCGCGGAGGTCGTCGCGGCCAGTACGATCAGCGTCGTCGTCAAGCTCACCCAGGCCGACTACCAGATACCCAACCTGCTGGCCGGGAAGACCGGGATGATCGTCAGTCCCCAGGCGTTCGGCGCGAACCCGGCCGGCCTCGCCACCCAGCCGGTCGGCGCGGGGCCCTTCACGCTCACCTCCTACGTGCAGAACGAGAAGGCGGTGCTGAAGCGCAACCCCGCCTACTGGGACGCGGCCAACATCAAGCTGGAGAGCTTCGAGGTCTACCCGCTGCCCGACTCCAGCACGGTCGTGGCGGCGCTTCAGTCCGGGCAGTACAACGTCGCGGAGATACCCGGCAGCGAGGTCGCCGCCGCCAAGGCGGCCGGTCTCGACGTGCAGGTGATCTCCTCGATGGTGGTCGCCGTGCTCGACGTCAACACCAGCAAGGCGCCGTTCACCAACCCGGACGTGGCGCTGGCGTTGCAGTACGCGATCGACCGTCAGGCACTGCTCAAGACGCAGCAGTTCGGCTACGGCGAGGTCAGCAACCAGCCGTTCCCGCCCGGCTACGTCGGCCATGACCCGTCCTCGGACGGCCTGTACCCGTACGACCCGGCCAAGGCCAAGTCGCTTCTCGCACAGGCGGGTTATCCGAGCGGCGGGGTCGACCTGGAGATCACCACCACGGCCGCGGCCGGGCTGCCCGAGCAGTTGCAGGCGCAGTTGCAGGCGGTCGGGTTCAACGCGAAGATCCAGGTGATCCCGCTGGCCCAGGCCACCGAGATCGTCTACGTGAACCACTCCGAGTCGCTGTTCACCGACCAGTTCGCCGGACGCGACTCCGCCGCCCAGGCATTCCAGGTCCTGTTCGGCACGCAGGGCCTGATGAACCCGGGCCGGGTCGCGCCCCCGGGACTGGCCGCCGCGCTGGCCAAGGTCTCGGCGACGCCGCTGGACTCGCCCGAGTACCCGGCCGTGCTGCGGGCCGCGACCGCGCTGGCGGTGCGGACCATGCCGAACGTCTTCCTCTACACCGTGCCGCGGATCCTGGCCCGGCAGCGCGGCGTCTCGGCGCTGCCCGCCGACGCCGTGGTGCAGCGCTTCGAAGGGGTGACCGTCGCGTGAGCGCCGTGACAGCGGACGGTCCGGGCCGGACGGGCGGTGACCACAGGACGGGGACGGGCGCCGTTCGGCTGCGGGCGCTGTCCGCCCGCGCCGGGCGGGCGCCGCTGCCGGTGGCCAGGGCGCTCGCGAGCACGGTGACGGTGTTCCTGCTGTCCTCGATGCTGACCTTCGGCCTCGGCGCGATGTCCGGGGACAACCCGGGCGCGGCGGTGCTCGGCATCACCGCCACCCCGGCCGACATCGCCCGGATGAACCACCAGTTCGGCCTGGACCGGCCGCTGCCGGTACAGTACGTCAGCTGGCTCGGCCACGCCCTGCGGGGTGACCTGGGACGTTCCTGGTTCACCTCGGCGTCGGTCTCGCAGAGCGTCTTCCAGGCGCTGCCGGTGGACCTGTCGGTGGCCGGTCTGGCGCTGCTGATCGCGGTGGTGCTGGGCGGCGCCGCCGGGATCGCCGCCGCGCTCAGCAACGGCGGCTGGGTCGACCGGCTGGTCACGGCCGTCTGCGCGGTGCTCGGCACCCTGCCCGCCTTCGTCGCCGCGATCGCGCTGATCGTGATCGTCTCGGTGCAGCTGGGCGCGCTGCCCTCGGGCGGTTATCTGCCGTTCACCCAGGACCCGGGCCAGTGGCTGCGGTTCGCCCTGCTGCCCGCCTTCGCGCTGAGCCTGGACGCCGCCGCCGGGATCGCCCGGCAGCTGCGCACCTCGCTGGTCGGCGCGCTGCGGGAGAACTACGTCACCGGCGCGGCGATGCGCGGCCTCTCCGCCCGCCGGGTGCTCTTCGGCCACGTGCTGCGGAACGCCGCCGGGCCCGCGCTCACCGTCCTCGGCATGAGCGTGCCGATGGTGATCGGCGGCGCGGTCGTCACCGAGCGGATCTTCAACCTTCCGGGCATCGCCCAACTCGCTCTGCAGGCCGCGCAGGAGCAGGACGTGCCGGTGATCCAGGGCACGCTGCTGGTCACCGTCGGGGTGGTGCTGATCTCGAACCTGGCGGTCAACGCCGGGCTTTCGGCGCTCAATCCGGCCGCCCGCCGTCGGCGGACCGGGCCCGGCGCGAGCGTCGACGGGAGGGCCGCCGGATGAGGACCCTGCGCCGTACCTGGCAGTTCCGCATCGCCCGGCTGGCCCTCGCGGTCCTGGCCCTGGTCGCGCTGCTGGCGGTCTTCGGCGGGCAGCTCGCCCCGCACGACCCGCTCGCCCAGGACCCGAACCACATCCTGGCCGGACCCAGCGGCAACCACCTGCTCGGCACCGACTACCTCGGCCGGGACGTGCTGTCGCGGCTGCTGGCCGGGACCGGCCTGTCGGTGGCCGGGGCGCTGGAGGCCACCGGAGTCGCCCTGGTCATCGGCATCATCCCGGGGCTGGCCTCGCTCTGGCTCGGCCGGGTCTTCGAGTGGGCCGCGCTGCGGGCCGTGGACGCGCTGATGACGCTGCCGTTCACCCTCTTCGCGATCGCCGCCATCGGCATCCTCGGCAACGGACTGCACCAGGCCATGATCGCGCTCGGGGTGCTGCTGTCGCCGCTGTTCTTCCGGGTCACCCGCGCCGCCGCCCTGGGGTTGCGGCAGTCCCCGTACGTGGAGGCCGCCGAACTCATGGGGGCCTCCCGCAGCTGGGTGCTGCGGGTGCACATCTGGAGCAAGGTGCTGCCGACCGTGGCCGTCACCGCCGCCCAGGCCCTGGCCACCAGCCTGCTCACGGTCGCCTCACTGACCTTCCTCGGACTCGGCGTCCAGCCGCCCGCTCCGACCTGGGGCGGCATGCTGGCCACCGACCTCGGCTACCTCTCCCAGCAGCCGTGGGCACCGGTCCTGCCCGGGGTCCTGGTCATGATCACCGCCGGTGCGCTGCACCTGCTCGCCGACGCCCTGCGGGACAGCGGCGCCGCGGACGTGCTCCGCCCCGGCGGCGCGGACCCCGCACCCGCCGGGGACCCGACCACCGTCCCCACCGTCCGGGAGGAGAAGGCCGATGCCGACCTCGCAGCCTGAAGGGCCGGATCCGGCGGCCGTGGCACCGGTCCTCGCCGTCGAGGGCCTGCACATCACCGTGGGCGGCGGCCGGGTCGAGGCCGTCCGCGACGTCTCCTTCAGCGTCCGCGCCGGGGAGTCCGTCGGCCTGGTCGGCGAGTCCGGCAGCGGCAAGACGCTGACCTGCCGCTCCGTCCTCGGGGCACTGCCGCCCGGCTGCGCCGTCTCGGCCGGGCGGGCGACACTGTCCGGAACCGAGCTGACCGGCCTGGACCGGCGCGGTTGGGAGCGGCTGCGCGGGGTGAGCCTCGGCGCGGTCTTCCAGGACCCGGCGTCCTACCTGAACCCCTCCCTGACCGTCGGCCGCCAGCTCGCCGAACCGCTGCGGGTGCGCCAGGGACTCTCCCGCCCGGACGCCCACCGGCGGGCCGTGGAGCTGTTCGCGGCGGTCGGTCTGCACCAGCCCGAACAGGTCTACCACCGCTATCCCTACGAGCTGTCCGGCGGGATGCTCCAGCGGGTGCTGATCGCCACCGCGATCGCCGGAGACCCCGACCTGCTGGTCGCCGACGAGGCCACCACCGCGCTCGACACCGTGGTCCAGGCCGAGGTGCTGGACCTGCTGGGACGGCTGCGGTCCGAGCGCGGCCTGGCACTGCTGCTGGTCAGCCACGACCTGGCGGTGGTCGCCGAGGTCTGCGACCGGATCGTGGTGCTGTACGCCGGGGAGGTGGTCGAGGACGGCCCGACCGAGCAGGTCCTGGCCGCGCCCGCGCACCCCTACACCGAGGCGCTGCTGCGGGTGGCCTCGATCGGCGACTGGTCGCGCCGCGAGCTCGCGGTGATCCCCGGCCGACCGCCCGAGGCCGGACGCGCGCCGAGCGGCTGCCGCTTCGCGGACCGCTGCGCCCACACCACGACCGCCTGCACCGAGGGCCCGGTGGAGCTGCGCCCCAGCGGGCTCGACCGGCGCAGCCGCTGCCTGCGCACCGCGGAACTGACCCTGTCCGGAACCACCCCGCGGGAGGTGACCGCATGAGTGCCGAACAGAACGAGGGCAGCACCCTGCTGCGGATCGAGGAACTGTCGGTGACCTTCGGCCGGCGCGGCGGACGTCCCGGCCGGCAGGTTCTGGACGGAGTGTCGCTGCACGCCCGGGCAGGCGAGATCCTCGGCGTCATCGGCGAGACCGGCTCCGGCAAGACCACACTGGCCCGGGCCGTGGTCGGCCTGGCCCCGGTCAGCGGCGGTCGGATCACCGTGGACGGGGCCGAGGTCACCGGGCTGCGCGGTCGGGCGCTGCGGGAGTTCCGCCGCACCGGGCGGGTCCAGTACCTGTTCCAGGACCCGCTGCGCTCGCTCGACCCGGACCTGACGGTCGGCGCGCTGGTCGCCGAACCGCTCGCGGCGACCGGCACCGGCAGCCGCGAGCAGCGCGCCGACCGCGCCGCCGAGGCGCTGCGCCGGGTCGGCCTGGACGCCGGGATCGCCGACCGGCTGCCGGGACAGCTCTCCGGTGGGCAGCGGCAGCGGGTGGCGCTGGCCCGGACCGTGGTCACCCGCCCTCGGCTGCTGCTCGCGGACGAACCGGTGAGCGCCCTGGACGCGTCCAACCGCAACCATGTGCTGCGGCTGTTCGACCGGCTGCGCGACGAGCTGGACGTGGCCGTCGTCGTCATCTCGCACGACCTCAGCTCGCTGGCCGGGATCGCCGACCGGATCGCGGTGCTCTACCGCGGGCGGCTGGTCGAACAGGGCCCCACCGCCGAGGTGCTGACCCGCCCGCTGCACCCCTACACCGCACTGCTGACCGCCTCCGCGCCCAGCGTCCGGCGTGAACACAGCATCCGCGCGGGGCAGTTGCGCCCGCGTGCGGACCTTCCGGGCTGGGCGCTGCTGGAGGACCAGCGGGGCTGCGGCTTCGCCGCCCGCTGCCCGTTCACCTCCGACGCCTGCCAGGTCGCGCCACCGGCCGCGGGCAGCGCGGGCGGGCGTGAGGCCGCCTGCCACCACGCCTCCACCTGGCGCGAGCAGCTGGCCGCGCCCGCGCTCGCCGACTGACCCGCACCCACCCGGTTCCCCAAGGCCGTTCCTCCCCATGATGCAGGAGACACCCATGTCCATCGAGTTCATCGGCATCGCCTCCACCGCGCCGTTCAGCGAGACCGGGACCCCCACCGGGCCGGTCGTCCAGCCCGGCTACCTGCGCGAACTCGCCCAGGCCCACGAGCGGTCCGGCTTCGACCGGATCCTGGTCGCGCACTCCTCCGGGAGCCCGGACGGCTTCACCGTCGCCGACCAGGTGCTCACCCACACCACCCGGCTCGGGGTGCTGCTGGCCCACCGGCCCGGTTTCGTCTCGCCGACCCTGGCCGCGCGCAAGTTCGCCACCCTGGACGCCTTCCACCCGGGCCGGGTCGCCCTGCACGTGATCACCGGCGGCGACGACGCCGACCAGGCCCGGGACGGCGACCTCAGTGACAAGCCCACCCGCTACCGGCGTACCGACGAGTTCCTGCAGGTGGTCCGCAAGACCTGGACCGCCACCGAGCCCTTCGACCACGACGGGGAGTTCTACCAGGTGCGCGGCGGACGCTCGTCGCTGCTGCCGTCCCGGCCGATCCCGGTCTACTTCGGCGGCGCCTCCGACGACGCGGTCCGGGCCGGGGCCAAGCACGCCGACGTGTACGCGTTCTGGGGAGAGCCGCTGGCCGGTATCGCCGAGCGGATCACCCAGGTCCGCGAGGCCGCCGCGCCGCACGGGCGGGTGCCGAACTTCAGCGTCAGCCTGCGGCCGATCCCGGCCGCGACCGAGGCCGGGGCGTGGCAGCGGGCCGAGGAGATCCTGCGGCTCACCAAGGAGCGCTCCGGCGAGCTGCGCCGGGCCTTCAAGATCGACCACACCGGGCAGCAGGGCTCCCAGCGCCTCCTTGAGTACGCGGCCCAGGGCGACGTCCACGACAAGCGGCTGTGGACCGCGGTGGCCAAGGTCACCGGCGCGGCCGGCAACTCGACCGCACTGGTCGGCTCGTACGAGCAGGTCGCCGAGTCGCTGCTGGACTACACCGCGCTGGGCGTCGGCACGCTGCTGATCCGCGGCTTCTCCCCGCTGGAGGACGCCCGCGACTACGGGACGCTGGTGAGCCTGGTGCGGGAGCAGTCGGAGCGCCAGGGCTTCGTCGGCAACCGCCGACCCGTCGAGGACCACGGCCTGGTGGGCGCGGGAGCCGCGGGCGCATGAGCCGGAACCGCCCCGCACCCGACCGCCCCGCACCCGGCCTTCCCGCGCCCGACCTCGACCGGCTGCCCCGGGTCGCCGCCGCGCTGGCGGCCCGCGCCGCCGAACACGACCGCGACGCGAGCTTCCCCTACGAGGGCGTCGCCGCCGTGCACCAGGCGGGGCTGCTCACCGCGACCGTCGGCCGCGCGCACGGCGGCCCCGGCGCCGGGCTCGCCGACACCGTCCGGATCCTGCGGGTCCTGGGCGGCGGAGACCCGGCGGTCGCCCTGGTCACCGCGATGACCCTGTTCACCCACGCCGCCCAGGCCCGCAACGGCGCCTGGCCGCGACCGGCGTACGAGCGGCTGCTGACGGCATCAGCCGACGGGCCGGTGCTGGTCAACGCGCTGCGGGTGGAGCCGGACCTCGGCTCGCCGGTGCGCGGCGGCCTGCCCGCGACCGTGGCCCGGCAGCGCGGCGACCACTGGGAACTGACCGGCCACAAGATCTTCTCCACCGGCGCGGAGGCCCTCGGCCGGATGCTGGTCTGGGCCCGCACCGACGAAGCCGCGCCCCGGGTCGGCTCGTTCCTGGTCCAGCCGGGCAGCCCCGGACTGACCGTGCTGCCCACCTGGAACCACCTCGGCCTGCGGGCCAGCCGCAGCGACGACGTCCGGCTGGACGCGGTCGCGGTCCCGCTCGGAGACGTCATCGGCCTCGCCGCTCCCGGAACCGACGGGGGAAGGGACGTCGTCAGCGGCGCCTGGAACGCGCTCGGCCTGACCGCCCTCTACCTCGGGGTCGCCCGCGCCGCCCAGCACTGGCTCACCGGCTTCCTGCACCAGCGCACCCCGACCGCCCTCGGCGCGCCGCTGGCCACGCTGCCGCGCTTCCAGACCGCGGTCGGTGAGATCGACACCGCGCTCACCGGCGCGGAACGGCTGGTCGGCGCGCTGGCCCGGGCCACCGACCAGGGGGACGCGGCGGCAGCCGAGGACGCCGGCGCGGCCAAGGTCATCGGCACCCGCGCCGCCATCGGCGCGGTCGAACAGGCGGTCGCTCTGATCGGCAACCACGGCCTCACCCAGGACAACCCCCTGCAACGGCACCTGCGCGACGTCCTGTGCAGCCGGGTGCACACCCCCCAGGACGACACGGTCCTGCTCGCCGCCGGACGGGCCGCCCTGGCCCGCCGGTCCACCGCTTCCGCACCCGCCCCGACACCCGCCCCGACACCCGCCCCGACACCCACAGAAGGCAGCTGACCCATGAGCGTCGAATTCATCGGCATGATCGGCACCCGCGACGGATCGGAGACCCGGCCACCGTCCGGACCCGTGGTCGACCCCGACTACACCCGCCGCTTCGCCCGGGCCCACGAGGAGGCCGGGTTCGACCGGATCCTCATCGGCTACGGCTCCAGCCAGCCCGACGGCACCCAGGTCGCCGCCCACGTCGCCGCCCACACCGAACGCCTGGGCCTGCTCGTCGCCCACCGGCCCGGCTTCGTCGCGCCCACGCTCGCCGCCCGCACCTTCGCCACCCTGGACCAGTTCTCCGGCGGCCGGGTCGCGGTCCACATCATCACCGGCGGCCACGACACCGAGCAGCGCCGCGACGGCGACCACCTGCCCAAGGACGAGCGCTACGACCGCACCGACGAGTACCTCGACGTCCTCACCCGCGCCTGGACCGAGGACGAGCCCTTCGGACTGGAAGGCCGCTACTACCGCTTCGAGGACTTCCACGCCGAGGTCCGCCCGGTCCAGCAGCCGCGCATCCCGCTGTACTTCGGCGGATCCTCCCCGGCCGCCTACCGGGTCGGCGGCAAGCACGCCGACGTCTTCGCGCTGTGGGGCGAGCCACTGGCCGAGACCGCGCAGCAGATCGCCTCCGTCCGCGCCGCCGCCGAGGCCGCCGGGCGGACCACCCCGCCCCGGATCAGCGTCTCCTTCCGACCGATCCTCGGTGCGACCGAGGAGGCCGCCTGGGAACGCGCGCACGGCATCCTGGACACCATCAAGGGCCACGGCGCGAAGAACCCGCTGTTCGGCCGCCGCCGGGCGATCCTGCCGGTCGGCCCCGACGCGCGGCCGCAGAACTCCGGCTCGCAGCGGCTGCTCGCCGCCGCGGCCAAGGCCGACCGGCACGACCGGGCACTGTGGACCGCCCCCGCCGCCGCCACCGGCGCCGCCGGGAACTCCACCGCCCTGGTCGGCACCCCGGAAACGGTCGCCCAGGCCCTGCTCGACTACGTCGACATCGGCGTGACCACCCTGCTGATCCGCGGCTACGACCCGCTGGACGACGCGGTCGACTACGGCAAGCAACTGCTGCCCCTGGTACGCCAGGAGATCGCCAACCGCGAGAACGCCGCCCGTGGAAGCGCCGCCGCCCGCACCCCGCTGGTGTCGGTCCCCGGCGGTGCCCGATGACCGCCCCCGCCACCAACCGCGCCACCAACCGCGACACCGCCCGCGGCACCAGCTGGCACCCCGACCAGGGCCTGCTGCCGCGCGGCACCCTGGTGCTGCTCCCCGGCCGTGGCGAGCACCCCGGCGTGTACGAGCGCTTCGGCCGCCGACTTGCCGCCGACGCCTACGTGGTGCACGTCCTCGACACCGCCGGACCGGACCAGCGGGCCGCCGTCGCGGAGATCGCCCGGCTGGCCGGGGGCGCGCCGGTCCCGCTGGTCCTGGCCGGCTCCGACACCGGCGCGCTGCGAGCGCTGGCCGCCGCCGCCGACCCGTCGCTGCGCATCGACGCGCTCCTGCTGGCAGGCACCGCACTCGCCGATGACGGAACGTCAATCACCGACTGGGAGGGGGAGTTGACCGCTCGTACGGCCTGCCCCACGCACCGGGGGCGGCTGGACGCGGACCCCGGCTTCGACCGGGGCAGCCTGGCCGAGCCGGTCCCGGCCTCGATCACCCGGGCCGCCGACCGGGCCGCACGGCAACTCGGCGACCTCCCGGTGCTGCTGATCCACGGGGACGCCGACACCGTCAGCCCGGTCGCCGAGGCCCGCCGCCTGGCATCGGCCCTGCCGGGGGCGGTGCTGGCGACCGTCACCGGCGGACGGCACGACGCGCTCAACGACATCTCCCACCGCAGCGTCGCCGCCACCGTCGTCCAGTGGCTGGAACGCCTGCGGGGCGGACCCGGGTCGCCGGCCGTGGTGACCCTCAGCACCGCCGAGCGGCCGTAGCCGCCCCGCTGTCCAGCCGCTCCCCGGACCGGCTGGACAGCGGCTCGGACCCGCCGGTCCCGCTCCCAGCCCCATTCCCAGCCCTGCTTGCAGTCCGACTCCCTGTCCCACCACGCGATCCACCCCAGCGAGGAGAACCGGTTCCGCTCATGGCCCTGCACCCGCACTGGTACCTGCCCACCTCGGGCGACGGCCGGGACGTGGTCGGCTGGGTGCACTCCCGCATCGCCACCGCCGCACCCCGCCCCACCGACCGCGCGCCCACCATCGACTACCTCGCCGACGTCGCCCGCGCCGCCGAACGCCTCGGCTACGAGTCGGTGCTGACACCCGTCGGCACCTGGTGCGAGGACCCCTGGATCACCACCGCCGCGCTGCTGCGGGAGACCCGTACCCTGCGCTTCGTCGTCGCCCAGCGGCCCGACGCGCTCAGCCCGACCCTGGCCGCCCAGATGGCCGCCAGCTACCAGCGGATCTCGGGCGGCAGGCTGCTGCTGAACATCGTCACCGGCTCCGACGACGAGGAGCAGCGCCGCTACGGCGACTGGCTCGACCACGACGCCCGCTACGCCCGGACCGACGAGTGGCTGACCGTGCTGCGCGGCGCCTGGTCCGGCCAACCGCTGGACCACCACGGCCCGCACTACCGGGTGGCCGGGGCGACCGTCGCCGAGGCACCCGATCCGACCCCGCCGATACTGCTCGGCGGCACCTCCGAACCCGCGCTCCGGGCCGCCGCCGCCCACGCCGACGTCCACCTCAGCTGGGGCGAACCCCCGGCCGCGCTCGCCCCCAGACTGGCCCGGGTCACCGAGTTGGCGCAGCGGAACGGCCGCCGGGTGGGCTTCGGCGTCCGGCTGCACGTGATCACCCGCGACACCGCCGCCGAGGCCTGGGCCGAGGCCGACCGGCTGCTACGGGCGATGGACCCGGCCGCGGTCGCCCTGGCCCAGGCCCGGGCCGCCCGCACCTCCTCCGAGGGCCAGCGCCGGATGACCGCCCTGCACCGCGGCCGCACCGACGGCCTGGAGATCTCGCCCAACCTCTGGGCGGGCTTCGGCCTGCTGCGCCGCCACGCCGGAACCGCGCTGGTGGGCAGTCACCAACAGGTCGCCGAGCGCCTCGCCGAGTACCACGCGCTGGGCATGGAGCAGGTGCTGCTGTCCGGCCAGCCCCACCTGGAGGAGGCCCACTGGTTCGCCGAGGGCGTCCTGCCGCTGCTCCGCCGCGACGGCCTGCTCGCCGCGAACCCCGTCCCGTCCCGGCTCCCCGCCACCCCACCCGCACTGGAAAGGACCCCCCGATGACCGCCGCCGTCACCGCCGCCCCCGCCGACCTGCTCCGCCGGACCCTGCGCCGTCACGCCGCCGGGGTGACCGTGCTGACCGTGCCCGGACCGGCCGGGTTCACCGCCACCTCGTTCACCTCGGTGTCGCTGGAACCCGCGCTGGTCTCCTTCTACCTCTCCTCGACCGCCTCCACCGCCGCCGCGGTCCGTGCCGCGGGCATCTTCGCGGTGCACGTCCTGTCCGAGGACCAGGCCGGGCTCGCCCGCCGCTTCGCCACCAGCGGCACCGACCGCTTCGCCGGTACCGACTGGTCGGCCGGTCCCGAAGGCGTACCGCTGCTGGACGGCGTCCCGGCATGGCTCACCGCGCGCCCGGTACTGCGTCAGACGGTGGGGGACCACCTGCTGGTGGTCGGCGAGGTGCTGGACGCCGGGGGCTCCGGCGACAGCTCACCGCTGCTCCACCACAGCGGCGGCTTCGGCGGCTACCACCCCCTGGTCCCCGGCACGGGGGAGTGAGTCCGGGCCGCCGCCCTTCGGCCTCCGGCGAGGGCGCCGGGTGCGGGCGCCGCTCACTGGTCCCGGTGGTGCGAGGTGAGGACCGCCAGCACGGCGGCGACCAGCGTCCAGGTGGCGAGGACGATCCAGGCTCCGGTCGGCGTCCACTGCCACGGGTCGGTGGGGGACGGGTCGAAATGCCCGGCATGGACGGCATCGAGGCAACCCGCCTGGTCACCGCGGGCCAGGCGGACGGGCGCGTGGTCGTGCTGACCACCTTCGACGACGACGACCACGTCTACGCCGCACTGCGCGCGGGAGCGTCCGGCTTCCTGGTCAAGGACATGGCACTGGACGACATCCTCGGCGCGATACGGGTGGTCGCCGCCGGGGACGCCCTGATCGCCCCGAGCGTCACCCGCCGACTGATCGCCGAGTTCGCCGCCCGGCGCGAACCCGCCCCCGCGGCGCGGCGGGTGAGCGGCATCACCGACCGCGAGCGTGAGATCCTCACCCTCGTCGGACGCGGCCTGTCCAACACCGAGATCGCCGCCGACCTGGTCATCAGCATCGCCACCGTCAAGACCTACGTGACCCGGCTGCTCTCGAAACTGGACGCCCGCGACCGCGTCCAGCTGGTCATCCTCGCCTACGAGACGGGCCTGGTGACACTGCCCCGTTGAACGGGGGGCGGCTTCCTGCCGGAGTCCGTCGGTACACCTGGCCGGTCAGGCCCGCTCAGGCGGTGGTCCGCAGATGTTCGTGCGCCCACTCCTCGAAGCTGGTCAGGTCGATGCCCAGCGCACGAGCGAACTGCGGCCGGGCCGGCTGGCCGACCACCTCCATGAACTCGTGCGTGGCACCCATGTCTCCCATTCCGGCGGCGCGGGCCTGTTCCTCGGTCATGTCCGGGGCCGTCAGCGGGACGCCCAGGGCGCGGGAGAGGATCTCGGCGATTTCGGTCATGGTCAGGTAATCGCTGGTGAGCTCCAGTTCCACGCGGTGGAACTCGGCGGGGGCGGAGATGGCAGCCGCAGCGGCTCGACCCACGTCTTTGGCTGCTACGAGTGCCAGGTGCGTGCTCGGTTTGACGACGGTGACCAGACCCCCTTCGACGCCGCGGGGGAAGTAGAACCGCATGGACGGTTCGAAGTTCTCCATGAAGAACGACGGCTTGAGCAACGTCCAGTGGGGAAAGTCGAGTTCGCGCAGCCGGTCCTGGATCGCAAGCTTCGTGCCGAGCGGGGCATCCATCACCGCCCACCGTCCTTCGGCCCAGCCCGGGGCCTCGACGTGCTGTCCCACGCCGCTGGTGGAGGACTGGACGAACTGCTCCACACCGGCGGCTCGCGCAGTCGTCATGAGGTTGTCCGCCTGGCTGACCTCGCCGGCGAAGTCGAACCCCTGCTCGGTGTATGCGGGCATCTGCACGGAGAAGACGGCCCGCACGCCGTCCATGGCCGCCTCAAGGGTCGCAGGTTCGGTGAGATCACCCACGAACAGGCTGGCGCCGAGTGCTTCGACGGCCCGCGCACGCGGCGTGCTCGGGTCGCGCACCAGGGCGCGCACCGGTATTCCCCGCGCGAGCAGGGCGCGGGCGGTGGCACCGCCTTGGCGGCCAGTGGCACCGGCGACGAGAACCGGTGTTGCGGCAGTGGTCATCTGCACATCTCCTCAGCGATCACGCACATCACAAACGGCGGGGCCCGCCGTTTCGTCTTCGCTACAATACGGCGGGGCCCGCCACTAAGCAATGTTGGGGAGATCATGACCGGCCAGCGCTCGGACGCCCGCCGCAACTACACGCACATCCTCGCCGTGGCCGAGGCCGAGGTGGCGGCCCAAGGAGCCCAGGCATCCCTGGAGCAGATCGCCCGCATCGCGGGCGTCGGATCAGCTACCGTGCGGCGCCACTTCCCCACCCGCAAAGCCCTGCTCGAAGCCGTCTTCAAACAGCGCGTCCACGACCTGTGCGATCGCGCTCGTACGCTCTGCGGCGAGCAGGACAGCCGCTCCGCGCTGGTGGAATGGCTGCGCGAACTGCTCGCCTACTCAATCGCCGCACGCGGTCTGGCGGACGTCCTCTCCTACCAGCCCCTCCAGGACGAGGCCACCCAGGACTCCTGTGCGCCGGCCATCGGTGCGGCCGGCGCCTCGCTGCTGCGCAAGGCCATTGACGACCGGACTGTCCGGGCGGACATCACCATCGACGATCTGCTCGTACTGATCGTCGGAATCGCCCTGGCCACCGAGAACTACACCGAACCGGCGATACAGGCAGACCGCGCCTTCCGACTCGCCGTCGCGGGCTTCGCCGCCAACAACACCTGAGCACGACGCGCGGGCGGCCGACGCCCTGCACATCTCCGAGATGTTCCGCCTCCGCACCCCGGCACCCGTTGAAGGAACCGCGAATTGACCGCCCCGGCCATGGTGCTGGCTCGGACCGCCGCCCGCTGCCTGGGTAGGACCGTCCGGGATCCGGCCTGGGACGAAGCCGCGTGTTTCGCCACGAACACGACTGGTGGGTGCCAGGATTGAGTAGGCCACGTCAGGCGCGAGGGGGATGCACCATTGGACCGCACAGACAACACGATCAATGGGGGCGATTTCCACGATCCAGTGGTGATGGCTCAGACAGCACATGTGCATTTCCACGGCCAGCGCCGTTCGATCGCGAAGTCCGCGCTGGTCACAGTGCGACACTACGTCAACCACACGGACGTGCGCGCGAAAGTCGACGCTGTCTGGCAGGACTGCCGCAGTGAGGGCGTGAGCACACGTATCCTGCTCACCGGAGTCCCGGGCATCGGGACCACCGCAGTCGTGGCCCGATGGCTGAAAGATCACCAAGACGATCTGCCGCAGGAGTACCTCCACGCGTTCCTGGGGCCGGACCGCAGCGGTCGGCCGGTCGATCCGCTGACTGTGCTGGAGAGCTGGCTGGACCTGCTGCAGGTCCCCAAGGCGGAGCGGCCCCGCGACCCGGTTGCCCTGGCCGGGCTGTTCCGCTCCCGCACGAGCGGCGGGGCGGTGGTCGTGGTCATCGAGAACGCGCAGTCCGCCGCCCAAGTGGTGCCGCTGCTACCGGGCTCTGACGACAGCGTCGTGCTGATCACCAGCCACCGCAGGCTGGCGGGGTTGTCCGGGTTGCACAATGTGGAGGTCGTTCGGGTCGGTCCGCTGAACCTCACGGACAGCGACGAACTGCTGGTGCGGGTGGGCCGGCTCACGGCGACGACCCGGGCCGCCCGGACACCCTTCGTCCGGGCCTGCGGCGGAGTCCCTTTGGCGCTGCGCATCGTCGCCGACCAGCTCGGGGCTCTGGAGCCCGAGGAATGGGAGGGTTTCGCGGCCCGGCTGGCAAACCGCCGCACCCGCCTGGACGCCATGCAGCTCGACGAGGTCTCACTGCCGCAGATGCTCGACGTCGTCTACCAGGGGCTTGCGCCCGAGCATGCCGAGGCCTACCGGCTTGTCGGGCTCAACCCGACCTCGGCCATGGACCGGGGGGCCTTCGAGGCACTCACTGCGGCGACCGGCGAGGAAGCGGCACAGCTCATCGGCGCCCTGCGCGGCGCCAACCTCCTGGAGCAGGAGGGGGACATGATGCGCCTGAACGACCTGGTCCACGAGCACGCCTGGCAGAAGGCCGCCCAGGACGAGTCCGGGCCCGGCCGCGATGCCGCGCTGGACCGGATCATCGAGTACTACACGCGCTGCGCGGAAGAGGCGGAGGCAGCCCAGTCGACCCGATGGCGCTATGACGCGGCCGGTGGTTACCAGCGGATCAGCCGAGAGCGGGAAGCGAGCCGCGCTCCCGTTTCGGCCGCCATTGCTGTCGGCAAGCTCGCGCGCCTGGGCAGCAATGTGCTGGCAGCCCTCGAACTCGCCCATCGCAGCGGGCGTCACGTCCACGCCTGGCGGATCGGCCAGGGCCTGTGGACCTACTGCCTGCGTGGCGGCCTCCACACGGACTGGATCGCCGCCCTGGACACCGCAGTCGATGCCGCGCTCGAATCCGGAGACCTGCTCGCGCTCGCGCGCATGCACTACGAACGCGGCTTCGCGCACCAGGACCGATTCAGTACCGAACACGACGATGCCCGCCTGGCCCGCGAGGACCTTGACGAAGCACTGCGCCTGACCCGCGCCGCCCCCGAGCCACGCTCGCAGGCATACCGGCGAACGGAGTCGTCCGCCCTCGAAGGCCTCGCCCTGCTGGAACTTCGCCTTGGCCGTCCCGAACACGCCAAACACCTGGCAGACCAGGCGATGACCGCTCTCGACGGGATCGACCACCCGCGCGGACGCGCCCTCCTCATCAGCCACCTCGGCCGGATCCTGACCGCCCTCGAAGACTTCCCTGCCGCGCAGGACGCGCTCCACAGTGCCGGGGAGCAGTTCGCGAGCCTTCCCGTACCCGACCGCTACAACCAGGGCAGGACGCTACAGCACCTGGCCGCGTGCGTGCGAGCAGCCGGTAGTCCGGCTGCGGCCCTTGCGGCCCTTGCGGAAGCCGAACCCCTACTGCGGCCGACGCCTTACCAGTTGGCCGAGCTGTTGCTGCTGCGCGGCGACATCCACCGTCAGCTGGGCGAGCTCGCCCAAGCCGTGGCGGCCTGGGCCGAAGCACGCGACGCGTTCACGGTCGCCAACAGTGCCCGAGTCTCGCAAGTGGACCAGAGGCTGGCAGACGCTGAGGGCGCCTCAGGAAACGACGATGTCCAGTAGGCCGACATCCTGATCCTCGCCGACCGTCACCTCGACACGCAGCCCTTCCGTCATCCGGGCGGCGTCGAGGGCGGCGGGCGTGGAACAGACCGTGTCGTACAGGATGGAGGCGGCGATGGGGAAGGACGCCCAGTGCGGAGCGCGCAGCCACCGCGCCTGTAGCCGGGCGCCGCCCGGGAGAAGGCAACGGCACCCCGCAGCGGCCTCTTCGACGACCTCGACCGCTCCCCCCAGGCGGGGGACCAGCCCCGTGGTCGGCAGCCGGTCCCGCGGCACCAGCAGGACGTCCGCGCTGCGCGTCCAGCGCGGGTCGGGGTCGGCGTGGTCCACGACGAGGTGGGTCTCGGCGAGATGACCGCCCGCCCCTCGCTGCAGCGTGGCCGGATACCGCCGGACCACGGCCGTGGCGACCTGTGCGTCAGCGGGCATGTCCAGTGCGGTCGACACGAACATCGCGGGCAGGATCGGCGGTTCGCTGGACGGCCGGGGGAGCGCCGGTAGTGGGACCAGGCGGGTGGATGCAGGGATCTCGGGCTCGGGGAGCATCAGGTGCTCGTAGAACAGGCTCCGCAGCCGGGCCGCGGCCTCACCGGGCCACGAGGTCACCTCCGCGCGCAGGGCGTCCAGGGCAGGGTCGGTCCGCTGGGTGGCGCCGGCTGCCTGGAACTGCTCGACCAGATCGTGGAGCGGAGACAATGAGGGGATCATGTTCCCGAGCCGCTCCATCGGGGAACCCGGGGCAACCGATGAGCGGGAGAAAGAGCCCAGGAGCGCGGGAATCCCAAGGGCAACACCGTACATCGTCACTGAACCGTGGTCGCCCACCAGAAAGTCAGCTGCCACGAGCGCGGCCTTCCACACGTCAGATTCCGGGGCCGGGAGAAGCAATCCGGAATCCAGAAGGGGCGCCAGCCAATTACAGAGCTGCCAGGAACCATGGCCGTACCAGGCATTGGGATGCACTGCCGCAAGCACACGGAATTCATCTACGGGCAACTTGGCGAGAGTGAGCCACAGCGCGTTTCCCTCATCGGATCCGAGCACAGAGTCCGAGCCCCATGTCGAAGAGACGACGACCAGCTTCTGGCCGGGCAGGAGCCCCAGCGCGCTGCGATAGGAAGCACGGAGCGGCAGGCTGGCCGTCAACTGGTCCATACACGGGTCCCCCACCACCAAGCTCCGCGGCACGGCCTCGGGACAGCTCTTCCGCAGCCGCTCGCGCTGCTCTTCATGCGACAGGACGATCACTGTGGGAATCAGGCGTCCTTCATACATGAGCCATTCCGAGGTCAGCCCGAAAGCTCCCGGCTCCCGGCTCCCGGCTCCCGGCTCCCGGCTCAATTGCTTATTGTAGCCAGCGCCGTGGGGCGCCCCAATGAGAGGGGCATGAATATTTTGGAGGTTTCCGCCGCGGCTCGTGGAGATGGCGAGGTCGAATTTCTGCGACTCGGCCGAACTCCAGGGAATCTCCAGCATTCCATTGGACCTCAGATAGGATGCGGTTCCAGTGTCCAGGGCGGACGAGCCAGGGCAACTGAAGAATGTCTGGACACGCCGGTCTGCTTCAAAGACGCTGAGGAGATCGAGGAGTCTGGTTGCCGACGTGATGTTGTGGACAATCCCCAGGACGCTTCGCTCGGCCTGCACCGTGGTCCATCTCGTCCGGTCGACTCCTACCACTGATCGGGGCTCCTCTGTGGTACTCACGGCACCGCCCCCGCTGGACGGGCGACTAAGACGGGTGCGGCAACCCGGATGCCTGCTCCCAAGACAATAGCCGCCCGTTGATCAACGGTGTGCCTGACGGAGTCGATTTCGTCGAGGACGATGGCGTCTTCCCCAGCGACCGTTTGCTGCCTACTGTTGGTGGGCAGGCCAGTGGGGATTCGAGGGGGAGCGATGGGCGCGGAGTTGGGCACGGTACTGGGGTCGGGGGCCGCGACGCTGGCCGGGCTGATGGCCACTGACCTGTGGACGCAGTTCAAGGAGCGGGTGGGTCGGCTGCTGTCCCGGGGCGCGGACCCGAGCGCTGTCCACGCCGAGTTGGAGCGCTCCCGTGTCGAACTGCTGACCGCACGTAGCGAAGGGGACCAGGAGGCTGCTGACGATGTGACGGCGCATTGGCGCCGAGAACTGAGACGACTGCTGCAGGCGGACCCCACCGCGGTGGCGGAGCTGGAGGCGCTGATCCGGGACGCCCAAGCCCTGCAGCCCGAGATCTCAGCGGGCATCGTCGTGCACAACACCATCAACGGGGGCACGCAGCAGGTGGTCAATCAGGGGGTGAACTTCAGCGGGATCGTGTACCACTCCGGTGAGGTGCCCGGCTCGGCTCATCGGTAGACACCCGGAGTGTTCGGCCCGTGTCGGTGCTCCGCCACGGGTAGCGTGGTACCTGCTTCAACCGGTCATCACGGTACGGGGGTTCGATGGAGCCGCAGCACGCAACCGGAGGCATTTCCAACCTGTCCTCCGCGACGGTGCACGGTCAGCACAACCAAGTCGGGATCAATCACGGCGGCATCGTCCACAACAACTACTATGCGGCCGCCCCGTTGGGAGTGGACCGAGTACCTGAGCAACTCCCGCCCGGGACTGTGCGCTTCATCAACCGCGATCGCGATATCGACGCGCTGGATGCGTGGCTGCGGGACCTGCAGGCAGAAAGCGACCCGGGGCTGGCGGTGGTCAGCGGGCTGCCCGGAGTCGGGAAGACCGAGACGGTCTGCCATTGGGCGCGCCGCACCCGCGACCGGTTCCCGGGAGGTCGGCTGTTCGTTGACTTCGCGCAGTTGCGCAAGTACACCGTCGGCGGTGACCTGAACGAGGCTCTGCGCTGGTTCCTGATCGGCTTCGGCGTGAGCGAGGACTACATGCCCGCGCCGTTCGCTGAGCGCCTTGCGCTGTACCGGGACCACGCGGCGCGTCGATGCCTGCTGGTCGTCCTGGACGACGTTCCCGATCCCGAGGTCGTGGCGGCACTGGCCCCCACTGGACCTGGCAGTGTGCTGATCGCGACCAGTACTGCCGTCCTTGGCGAGTACGGCGGTGACTACCGGCTGCAGCGGCTGGACCCCTTCGGGCAGGAGGCAGGCACACACATGCTGGCTGCGCTGGCCGGTGAGGAGCGGATCGCGGCCGATCCCGCGGCAGCGGCCAGGCTGGTCGACCTGTGCGGGGGACTGCCCGTGGCGCTGCGGGTGGCCGCAGCGCGCCTGCGCCGGTCCGCCTGGCTGACCGTGCCCGCACTGGTGGACGAACTCGCGGACGAGTCCGTCCGCCTCGCTGCCCTCTCACGCAGCCCTGGACGCCAGGGGACCGAGGAGACCAAGGAGAACAGCGTGTCCGCTGCGCTCAACCTCGCCTACCACCACCTCCCGAACAACCAGGCCCGCCTCTATCGGGTGCTGGGCCTGGCCCCCTTCCCGGCCTTCGACGCCGACACGGCCGCTGCCGCGGCTCAGCTACCGCAGACCGCGGCCCGTGAGCTGCTGGACGACCTTGTCGAATCCGGCTTGCTCCAGGTGGACCCGACCGGCTACTACCGCCTCCACTCCCTGGTACATCTGCATGCCAGGGACTGCGCCGGCGCTGATGAGCCGCAGCAGGAGCGGCACGCCATCAGTGCCCGGTTCCTGGCCCACTACCTCCAGCGGACGGCGCTTGCCGACCGCGCTCTGCGCGCTGACCGCCTCCGGATCGTGAACCTGGACGAAGTCATCGCACAGGCCCACGACCCCTTCCAAAGGGACGAGGAGGACTCTCCGAAGGGCCGGGCATTGGCCTGGTTGGAGCGGGAACGGCCCGCGCTGCTCGCGGTCCTGCGCGAGGCGGAGAGACAGGAGCAGGACCGCTCCGTGTGGGAGCTCGCGGAGGTGCTCAGTGTCCTGTACCTGCACCATCGCCACGTGGGCGAATGGGAGGAGACCCTTCGCATGGGCGCTGCGGCCGCCGCTCGGCAGGGTAGGCCGGATGCCGAAGCCAGACTGCGCAGCATGCTCTCGCGTCCGCTGCTCGACCAGAACCGGGACGTCGAGGCGAAGGAGCAGCTGGAACGGGCCCTGACCTGCGCGAAGGTCAGCGGCCATACCGCCCTGCGTGCCTCCGTCCAGGAATTCTGGGGCCGCTACTGGGAGCGCCACGACCTGGCGCTCGCGGAGCAGGCCATCCGGTGCTGTCTGGCATTGAACCGACAGGCTGGGGAATCCCGCGGGGAGGCGCTGGCTCTGTACTTCCTCGGGACCCTTCAGAACAGCGCGGGTGACCCGGAAGCGGCCCTGGTCACTTTGGACCAGGCTCTGGCCCGGTTCGCTGCGTGCCAGCCCCCGGACGTGCGCATGGCCCCACGGGTCCTGACGGACCGGGGCCGGGTACATGCCGGCCTGGGGCATGCCGAGCCAGCCCGCCACGATCTGGAGAGTGCGGTGGAAGCGCTCATGGCGCAGGACGCCACCCACTACGAGGCCCAGGCACGGGTGGCCCTGGCCGACCTTCTCCAGAGCGAAGGCCAACCACCGGAGACATGGCGCCCGCACCTGGAACGCGCCCGGCAGATCTACCACGAGGGCGGTAGCCCCGAGGCCGTGGTCCTGAAGGCCCGTCTGGAGGAACTGAGCACGTGACTTGCGGTCAGCTTCGCAGACGAAGCGCGACATCTGCTTCGGTGCCACCGGCGAAGAGGGTGACCACGGTGCCGTCCAGCGGTTCCCCGGCCCGCAGGCAGGTGTAGACGGCGGCAGCGATCAGTCCGGAGTCCGCGCGGCCCCCGGTCGCTGACGCCGTCGCAATGCGGCCGTCGCGAACCGCGACCACAAAGCCCTCCGGCATCCGGGCGACAGTCAGCCAACTCGCCGGGAACAATTCGAACGCACGGCGGACCCAGTGGATTGCCTGCACCGAGCTGACCGCGGGAGTGGAGCGGATCAGGACCGAAGCACTGTGTGCCAGCCGCAGGTCGGGCTCGTCCTCCCGGCAGGCGAGGTATTGGACCGTGGCCGGTGACCCTGAGCCGCTGTCGGCGCCGCGTACGGCGGCGGGCTTGCGTATGACGGTCACGGCCAGGCGTCCGTCGGGCTCGCTCTGCCAGGAGGTGGTGACCACGGTGGCGCGCACCTGTGGGATGTCCAGCTCCGGGGCCGGGAAAGCGAGCGAAGGGGCATGAACGGGCGGTTCGGGCAGCTTCAGCAGGCAGTACAGCAGTTCCCGCAGCCGGTCCACTGAGCCCTCCCCGTAGCCGAATGCACGTTGGGCGAGCCTCCTCCCCAGGTCGGCGGATGGACTCTGGATCGCCGACTCGACCTGGTACCGCAACGGCCGACTCGTCTCCAGGCGTGGCGCGCAGCGCCCCAACAGCGAACCCGCCGTACCGGGGACCGCGTCGCTACCGAACGCGGCCAGGAGCACTGGCGTACCCAGTGCTGCGGCATACAAGGTGACTGAGCCGTGATCGCCGATCACCAGGTCGGCGGCGGTGACTGCGGCCTGCCAGCCACGGGTGGGCGGCACCAGGACCAGTCCAGCTGCCAGGGCTTCGGCCTGGATCGAGCTGAGTTGCCAACTCCCGTGCCAGGAAGTGATATTGGGGTGGGCTACCAGCGCGACTCTGTACTCGTCCATGGGCAGCTGCGCCAGCAATTCGGACGGGAGGTGCGGACTGCCTCCTAGAAGGGATGTCGGACCCCAGGTGGAGCTGATCACGACCAGGCGTTGCCCTGGCCCGACCCCCATTGCGGCCCGGTACGACTCGCGAAGGTCCAGCCCGACCTGCAGCCGCTCGAACCATGGATCACCCAGCCCCACCGTGCGGTCAGCGGCCCGCGGGTGCGCGTCGGCCAACTGACTGACCTGGTCAGGGTGCGACACCACAAGCCAACTTCGTGCCAGCAGGCGATCAGGCACCAGGCCCGAGAGCCGGGTATACGGGCCACGCGAATCAGGCACCAGTTTCTGGAAGCCGATACCATGGGGAAGAATCAGGACCGGGCACTCCTCATCGGGCAGGTCGATGTTCTCGCTGGCGCTGAGCACCGCATCCGC
The DNA here is from genome assembly GCF_014084105.1 of Streptacidiphilus sp. P02-A3a. Lineage (GTDB taxonomy): Bacteria > Actinomycetota > Actinomycetes > Streptomycetales > Streptomycetaceae > Streptacidiphilus. The sequence goes on from NZ_CP048289.1 coordinate 4,225,112, forward strand.
GCCGACCTCAGCCACCTGTTCCCACGGCAACACCCGACACCGGTACTCGCCCAGCAGCTCCAGAACACCGTGGTGGAAGGCTGAGTGGGGGTCATAGGCGAAGATCGTCTCGACTCGATCCTCGCCACGCATCAAGAGCGGCAGCACTTCGAGTGCCCGGATGGTCGAGGTCACCGTCCGAGCGGCCACTAGCAACGTCCGTTCGGTCGGAAATGTCCGCCACCTCGATGGATCTGAGTCCAGGCCCAGCCACGGGGGAACATCAGTGCGCATAGTCACCCCATGACGATGCCGACCATCCCAGTGCAGTCAGCGGCTCCCGGCTCCCGGCTCCCGGCTCCCGGCTCCCGGCTCCCGGCTCCCGGCTCCCGGCTCCCGGCTCCCGGCTCCCGGCTCCATGATTAATTGTAGCGGGGGTCGTTGGACGAGCCAATAGGAAGGAAATTAGATTGTTCCGAAACTCGCTGCGAAACATGGCGGAAATTTCCCTAACGGCTTGCGCTTCGCTGGCCGCCCAGGAGGGACCTGGAGCTTCTTTTGAATTCACAGAGGCCGGTTCCCGGAGCCAGGGGAGTAGCTTCTGGGGGAGATTGGGAATGCTTGGACATACTGATCGGAGCAGAAAGTCTCTGGGAGACGGGAGGCGCGGTCTGCCGAGGTGGGGCTGAGGACGCTCACGGATGCAACGCGGCGTTCGCCCGGTGCCGCTTCCTGTCGCCTGCTGTCAATTTCGGCCACCGAGCACAACCTGCCTGTGGTCTCCACGGCTTCCCTTTCTTTCCGTGCCGGTGTCTGCGAGGAGCGGCATCCCAGAGAGACAATAGCCGTCCGGTGCTTCGTTGGCCCAGGCGAGAAGGGTTTCCTTCCGGCCCCGGCTATCCGTGGGCGCGTATCGAGCCGTTGTTGCCGGTGGGGGAGCGTCGTCTGCGCACAATCCTGGGCGGCTGCCGCAGGAGCTCGGCTTCGGTTCCGGGATGACGTACTGGCGGCGGCTGCGGGACTGGCACGAGGCCGGTGTGTGAGACCGGCTTCACCTTCCCGCGCCGTACACGCCTCCGTGCGCCTGGGGTCCGCGCCGCTGCTGCCACTCGCACGATCCGACGCCAATCCGTCCTCGCCGGGGTTCAGATCAGCCGGGCCCCACGGCGGCCCGCTGCTCGATCGGACATGCCGCAGCCGCCGGGCGCTGAAGGGGTGCTACGCCCCGTCGCTGGAGCGTCTGGTCATGGCCTCGTCGAAGCGGTTGGAGTACCGCTGCGAAGCTGCGGATTCCTCGTCCCAGCCGTCCCAGGCGAGTAGCGGGACCGCCGGGTCCATCAGGTCCAGAAACGCGACGCCGACCTGTGCGATCCAGAAGGCCCGCTGCATGTGCAGCTTCGGATTGGATGGGACGGAGCATGCTCAGTCACGACGGCCTGTGGACAAGGGCTCGGGTCTCGCCCTGGTAGGGGATCCATCGGTACCCGGGCTGAAACTCGAGGTAGTCGGGGCCCAGACCGAGTTGATTGTGCAGCTCTTCGCAGAGGACGAGCCCGGGGACGGGGTTGTCGTTGAGTTCGTAGTCAGGGAGCTCGACGGGGTCCAGCACGTGTTCTGGGTCCCATCCGACCATGGCGGCAGTGTATCCGTGGAACTTCACGAGCAGTCCGTAGAGTTGGTGGCCCAGCTCCGTCAGCTCTGCTGCGGTGAGAGCGAATCCGGGCAGGCCTCGGTCTATGGCGGCGCGCCAACCGACGCCGACGGGCATGAATGCCAGCTCGATGTATCGGCCCGAGGGTCTCAGCATCGGGCGATGGAAGGGGATGCTGTGGGCACCCGCCTGCAGCGTGTACGGATGAGGCTCGGTCAGCGCGGCGGCGGCCTGCGCCGCTTCGACATTGTCGCCAAAGTTAACTACCAGCTCGAAGCAGATCGCCACGGTGGCTCGTCCTCCCCAGTTGCTTGCTGCGGCCTGTGCCGATGATCAGGCTAACTGTCGCCGGTAGGCGACTGAGGTTTCAGCACGTTCGACGGGGACGCTATTCGCGGCGCGCGTCGCCGGGGTCAGGAACCCGTCATCGAGTCGAGGGTGAAGTTCCCTCTCTCGCTGTCCGGGAGACGGAGTCAGAGGAGCGAGAGGGCGCGGGCCAGTTCCGCCACCGGGAACCTGTCCTCGCTCCAGACCGTGCGGGACAGAACATCGCCATTCAAACAACCCTAGCCGTAGTGTCCGGCACGGCACGGCGCAGCTCGTCGCGGCGAGGTGGAGGGTCAGGACGGCGTGGGCGATGGCGGTGGCGCGGGTGGGAATCGCCCGTCGGGAATACCGCGCTCCGCCGCTGCGGCCGCGAACACGAGGGGTCGGCGTCGCGTGCATGATTCCGAAAAGCCGGGGCAGCAGCGTGATGAAGGAGGATGATAACAATGGGTGCTCTTCTGGTGGTTCTTCTGCTCGCGCTGATCCTGGGCGGTGCGGGTTTCGCCATCCACATTCTGTGGTGGGTCGCGGTGGTGGTCCTGGTCCTGTGGGTCGTCGGATTCTTCGCCCGCAGCAGCGGCGGCGGTGGCCGCTGGTACCGATGGTGACCCGGCACCGGCCGTAACCGTACGCATGCCGCGGGGCGCACCGACCGGTGCGCCCCGCGGCATGCGTACGGGCGCACTCCACCTGGAATCACTTCCCTTTCAGGTGCACCTCGGCGGCATCACTGGGTAGGTGCCGTACAGGGGTCGGCGCGGGCCAGCCGACGTGTGACCCGCGCGTATCCTCCGGGCGTCCGCGCCGACCCCTCCCCGCGACAGCCATGCCGCCTCTTCGGCTGCGCGAAATCCAGCGGGACGAGCGGGACAAGAGGGAAATGCCTTTCGGCTGGGAAAGGAGAAAGGCATGCACGTTAGGTCCCCGTCCCGAGCGACGTGGAACGGGACAGGCGCGCGGGCGGTGGGGTGAGTTCGGGCGAATCGGGCAGGTGTTGCTGCGCGATGTCAGGACGAGACGCTGGGAGGCTGCCGCTGTGACCATGACTGCGATCGTGTGGCCGATGTCGGTGACGGAGGGGACCGCGCTCCCGCGTGTGCCCGAGCACGGGCGGGCGTCGGGTGCGGGAACGGCGGGTCGGCGGTGAGCGGCGGTCCCGGGCTGCCGGGGGCGCTGGCGCATCTCGAACCGCTGCTGGACCGGGGCGGCTACCCGGCGTTGGCGTTACTGGTGGGGCTGGACAACGTGCTCGTACCAGTTCCGGGGCAGACGGTGCTGATCGTGGCGGCGGTGTACGCGGGCAGCGGCCGCATGAACGTGGTTGCCGTGGCCCTGGTCGCCTGGGCGGCCGCCCTCGCGGGCGCGGAGGCCGCCTACCTGCTGGGCCGCCGCCAGGGGAGTGCGCTGATCGAGCGCTACGGGCGCTACGTCCGCCTCACCCCGCAGCGCTACGCGCGTGCGGAGGACTTCTACCGGCGGCACGGAACGCTGGTGGTGTTCGCGGCCCGGTTCGTGGACGGGCTGCGGCAGACCAACGGCCTGCTCGCCGGGGCCAACCACCTGTCCCGGTCCCGCTTCTCCGCCGCCAACGCGGTCGGCGCCGCCGGGTGGACCGCGCTGTGGACCGCACTGGGCTACGGCGCCGGTACCGACATCGGCCCGATCTACCACCAGGCCGTGCACTACCAACTCCTGCTCCTGCCCGCCGCCGCGGTGCTCGCCGCCGGCTTCGCCGCCCGCGCCCTGTGGCACCGGCACCACCGGCGGGCAGACCTCGGCGAGCCGCTCCCGCGGCGCTCCACGGACAGCTGACCGGCGCGGCAAGGGGCGGCCCCCGCAGACCGAGTGCGGGGGCCGCCCCTTGCCGCGCGGGCGGTCAGCTGAGCGAGGTGTCGCCGTCGTAGTAGTTGCCGACCTGCTGCTGGTAGGCGGCGTCGCCGGTGTGCTGGTCCTTGTCGAACTCGGGGGCGTTCTTGATTTCCTCCTTGGTGCGCCCGACCTGGACGGTCTCGTTGGCGGCATCGACGGAGGTGATGGTGCCCGCGGGCAGCAGCACGTGCTTGCCGAAGATCCACGGCCCGGTGTCGACGACGATGTACCCGGCCTCGACGTCCGGGGAGTGCTTGTCCACCTTGCCGATGTGGCCGTCGGTCGCCTCGACCTTGTAGCCCGTCAGGTCGGTCCCGGTCTGATAGCCGGAGTCCGCCTGGTAGCCCCACATGCCGTTCGCCACGGGAACACCCTTCTGCAGCAGGTGAAAACACCTGATTTGAAATAAAACAGCCGAGTTGCTGCCCCAATGAACCTCCTGTCCCGCTCCGGCCGACTCATGCCACCCACTCGGCGAACCCGGCCCCGCCCGGAACGCGTCCGCCCGGCGCGTCGGGTCAGTGCCGACCGGCGGTCCGGACGTCGCCCGAGGCTGCCGCAGGGTCCCACTGGAGGGCGGTGCGGGCGAGATTGCTGAGCATGCGGCGGTTGCGCAGGTGGAGCAGGAGTTCGCTGGGCGGTCCCTGCAGGCGCGCTCCCGGTCCCAGGAGCGGGTGCTCGTCGAGGATGGCCAGGGTGTGCTCGGCCCAGGGGATGAGTTCGATGGCGATGCGCGCGGTGCCGAAGGGCTCGGCCTTGGCCTCCAGCTCCAGGCGGCGTTCCGGTTCGCAGATCCGCACGACGCACGAGTCCTGGAAGTTCACCGGGCCGACCCCGACCCGGAAGCGCAGGCGGGCGCCGACAGCGGGCCAGGCGGCGTCGACGTGCAGGATGTGCTGGGTGCCCACCACCCACTGTGCGTAGCTGGTGCCGTCGGCCAGCACCTTCCAGACCTGCTCCGGCGGGCACTTGATCAACTGCTGGCGCTTGGCCACAGGAACTCCTCGTACGGGTGCGGTGCGGTGCGGGGCGGGGGCGGGGCGGGTGGTCGGTGCGGCGGCTGCCGGTCGGGCCTCAGGCTCCCGGGGTGGGTCCGGACAGGAGTCGCTGGGCGGCGGCCAGGCCGGGGGACAACAGGCGGCCGACCGTGCGGGAGTGGGCGCGCAGGGCGGCGCGGGCGGCGTTGGCGCCGGGGGCTCCATGGACGCCGCCGCCGGGATGGGCGGACGCCGAGGCGAGGTACAGGCGCGGGATCGGGGTCTCCGGGCGGCCGGTGCCGGGCACCGGGCGGAAGACCAGCTGCTGGTGGACGGCGGTGGTGCCGCCGTTCAGGGCGCCGCCCACGAGGTTCTCGTCCAGGGACTGGAGCAGGTGCGGCGTCAGGATGCGTCGGCTGCCGATGGTGTCGCGGAAGCCGGGGGCGAAGCGTTCGACCTGCTCCTCGACGCGGTCGGCCATGAGCTCGGCCTCACGTTCGTCCCAGCGTCCGGTGATGCCCCCCTCGCCCAGGTCGCCGGTGATGTGCTGGGGCACGTGGGTGTAGGCCCAGGCGGACTCGGTACCGGCGGGGGAGCGGCTGGGATCGGCGGTGGTCATCTGCCCCAGCAGGGCGAAGGGCCGCCGGGGCAACCGTCCGGTGGTGACCTGGAGGGCGTAGTCGCTCAGCTCGTCCAGGTCCGCGCCCAGGTGCACGGTCCCCGCCGTGGACGCGGCGGGCGCGGTCCAGGGGATGGCGCGGTTCAGGGCCCAGTCAACCTTGAAGGTGGAGAAGTCCCACTGGAAGCGGTGCATGTCGGCGCGCACCTGCGCAGGGAGGTCGTCCCAGGCCACGAGCCCACCGTAGAGGCTGGTGGCGGGGACGTCGGCCAGGACCGCCCGGGTGGCGCGGTAGCTCTGGCCGTCGGCGGTACGCACCCCCAGCGCCTTGCCGCCGCGCACGACGACCTCCTCGACCCGGGCGTCGCACCGCACGCTCCCACCCAGCGACTCCAGCCGGCGCACCAGCGCGGCGGTCAACTCGCCCGCCCCGCCCACCGGCACCGGCCAGCCCACCTGCTGCCCGAGCATGGCCATCAGCCACCCGAACGCGGCACTGCCCGCCGCCTCCGGCAGCAGGTCGGCGTGCAACGCGCACCCGGCCAGCAGCAGCCCCGCGCCGGGCTCGGTGAACTCCTCCTGAGCCAGGCGGCGCACCGGCAGGGTCAACAACCGTGCCGCCCGCAGCCCGCCTGCCGCCCGCAGCTTCGCCGCCACCGCCGCACCGGCCCTGACCGGCGGGAAGGGGGCGAACAGCGACTGGAGCAGATGCGGCTCCAGGTGCTCCCAGAGTCCCGACAGCCGCCCCCACGCCTGGGCGTCCAGGGCCCCGAACGCGCTCTCCAGATCAGCCATGGTGGCCGCCGCGCTGCGGTGCAGCGTGGCGCAGCGCCCGTCCAGCAGCGGGTGGGCCATCACCGTCGGCGCATGACTCCACCGCAGCCCGAATCGCTCCAGCTCCAGCGCCCGGATCACCGGGGAGGCGACGGCCAGCGGGTAGAAGGCGGAGAACAGGTCGCTGACGAAGTCCGGATCCACCCCGCGGTCGCTGCGCACCGCGCCGCCGGGCTCCGGTTGGGCTTCCAGGACCTGGACCTGCCAGCCCGCGTCGACCAGGACGTTGGCGGCCACCAGGCCGTTGGGGCCCGAGCCGACGACGATCGCATCCGCCATGGAGAACCTCGCCTCGTGGTGCCCCACCACAGAGGGGAGGAGCCCTGTATCGCCGCCTGCCCCCACGAGGAACATTAGTGGATCAATGCCTCAAAAGGGGCGCACGGCGTGCAGCCGGGACAGGCCCGGTGTCGGCTCGGCTCAGCCGCTGTCGAGGTCACGCGGCTTCGGGCCGCGCCGGGGGCGCCTGGGCGGTCGCCGCCGAGGCCGGGCTTGCGTGCCGGCCGCCGTCGGCGACGGGCTGCTCCTGGGCTGCGGCGACCGACCGGTACGGATCACCGACGCGTAGGTACCCGAGCCGCGGGGACCGTGGATGCGCGGCTGCGCCATCCGGACCCGCAGCCGGACGTGCTCCTGGGGGATCCGGCTCTCGCTCCACTGCCGCCCCAGCAGCGCGCTGCCGAAGACCACGGTGCCGACGCCGATCAGCCAGGTCTGCACCATCAGCACGGAACCAATCGGACCGTAGGTGACCGCGTTGGCCGCCAGCAGGGGCGCCAGCAGCAGCGAGCACAGGGCCCGCAGCGCCGCCAGGCCCAAGCCGGTCAGCACCGCGCCGGGGAACAGCTGACGCCAGGTCACCCGCCGCTCCAGCAGGATCCACTGACCCCACCAGCACAGGGCAGTGGCGCCCAGGTACGTCACCAGTGCCCGAGTCGTCCCCTGCGGCCACCCGTGGCGCAGCAGCGAGGCGCTGTGGACGTCCACGAACAGCGCGGCGGTCAGCGCCGCCAGCCAGGCGCCCCGGCGCCAGACGGAGTGCCAGTGGCCCGGCGGAAGCTCCCACACCCGCTCGTAGCCGGTCTGCACACAGGCGGCGAAGGACAGCCCGAACCCTGCGGCGGCGACCACGCTGAAGGCGCTGGTGGTGCTGAGCACGCGTTGCGGCGCGGAGAACAGGTGGCGGACGGTCTCGGCCGACGAACCCGTCACGCCGAGCCCGTCGACCAGCCAGGCGGCGAAGCCCTCGCCCCGCACCGGGTACGCGGCCGCCACCACGATCAGCAGCGGCACCAAGGTGACCAGGGCCTGGGCCGCGAAGCTGAGCGCCCTGTTGGTCAGCTCGACCTCCCGCGCCGCGGCGGTGAACGACTGCGCCCACGAGCGCTGCCAGGTCCGCTGCAGGCGCCGCCACCGGGACGGACGGCGCGGTTCCATGGGGTTCACCGGCACGGTCAGCCGTGGCATGCCCCCCTCCCCCCCTACGTCGTCGAGCGGACCGTCGCCCTTTGGACGTCGGTGAGGTAGGGGTAGCCCTGGCAGCCGGTGGTCATACCGATAGGAGTGCCCGCTGGGTCGCGGATCAGTCCCGCGGCGGGCCCCTCGATCGGGGCGCGCGGCGTTCACCCGATCGGAGGGGGCGGTGGTTTGCGCGCGGGCCGGTGCGGACATGGAGAGGGATCAGGCCGGACGAGAGGTGTGACAGCGTGGAGCCGACGGCCACCGGGATCCGGTCGGCGGTGGTCCTGGACGTCAACGGGCACCCGCGTGAACTGACGCTGGACCACCGTACGACCGTGCTTGACGCGCTGCGTGAGCACCTGGACCTGACCGGGACCAAGAAGGGCTGTGACCACGGGCAGTGCGGAGCGTGCACCGTCCTGGTGGACGGGGCTCGGATGAACAGCTGCCTGCTGCTCGCGGTGGCAGCCGACGGCCTCGCGATCACCACGATCGAGGGCCTGGCGGACGGCGAACGACTGCATCCGCTGCAGGAGGCGTTCGTCGCCCGGGACGCCCTCCAGTGCGGCTACTGCACGCCGGGGCAGATCTGCTCAGCGGTGGGCGTCCTCGCGGAGGCTGCCGCGGGCCACGCCTCGCACGTCACGTCGCCCCTCGAACCCGCCGGTGGACCAGTGGACCTGACGGATACCGAGATCCGCGAGCGGATGAGCGGCAACCTGTGCCGTTGCGGCGCGTATCCGCACATCGTCGACGCGATCAAGGATGTGGCCGGGTGAAGCCGTTCGGGTACGTCCGCCCGGTCGACACGACGGAAGCAGTCGCGGCCTTCGCCGCGCATACGGACGCGCGCTACCTCGCCGGTGGGACCAACCTCCTCGACCTCATGAAACGGGGAGTCGAGGCCCCGGGCACCCTGATCGACGTCAACCGCCTTCCCCTGGACCGGGTGCGGGAGACGCCGGCGGGAGGACTGCTCATCGGGGCGACCGTGCGCAACAGCGCCCTCGCGGCGCACCCTGCGGTGCGGGCCCGCTACCCGGTACTCTCCCAGGCACTGCTCGCCGGGGCCTCGGGGCAGTTGCGCAACGCCGCCACCACCGGCGGGAACCTGTTGCAGCGCACTCGCTGCCTGTACTTCCAGGACGGCTCCAAGCCCTGCAACAAGCGCGAACCCGGCACCGGCTGTCCGGCCCGCGAAGGCATCCATCGTGACCTCGCGGTCCTCGGTCACTCAGCGGCCTGCGTGGCCACACATCCCTCCGACATGAGCGTGGCACTGAGCGCCCTGGACGCGGTGGTGCGGCTGGTCGGGCCGAACGGGAGGCGGAGCGTGCCGGTCACCGACTTCATCCGACTGCCCGGCGACCGCCCCGAGCGCGATTGCGAGATCCGCCCCGGAGAGCTGATCACCGGCGTCGAACTGCCGCCGGCCGCCCCCGGAGCCGCCTCCGCCTACCGCAAGGTCCGCGACCGCGCCTCCTATGCCTTCGCACTGGTTTCCGTGGCCGCTGTGCTGGACGTCCGGGACGGCAGGATCACCGGCGTCGCGCTGGCCTTCGGCGGCCTCGCCCACCGGCCCTGGCGCGCCCGCCGGGCCGAGGAGGTGCTGCACGGATCTCCGGCGACCGAGGCTGTCTTCGCCCGGGCGGCCGACGCCGAGCTCGCCGCAGCACGGCCGCTGCGTGACAACGGCTTCAAGGTGCCTCTGGCGCGCAACCTCACCGTCGACGTGCTGAGCGAACTCGCCGACCGAGGGAAAGGCGGCGGCGCGTGACCCGGCAGAACCCCCCGTTGGGCACACCGCAGGTACGGCGGGACGCCCGGGAGAAGGTCACCGGCACCGCGCGCTACGCGGCCGAGCACACACCGCCGGGGTGCGCCTACGCCTGGCCGGTCCCCGCCACCATCACCCGTGGGCGTGTCGTCGCCGTCGACACGACCGACGCGCTGGCGCCGAGCGGGGTCCTCGCCGTCCTCACCCATCACACCGCGCCCCGTGTCGAACGGCCTGACGACCCGACGCTCGCCGTCCTGCAGGACGCCACCGTGCCCCACCGCGGTTGGTACGTCGCCCTGGCGGTGGCCGACACGCTTGAGGGTGCCCGCGCCGCCGCCGCAGCCGTGCGGGTCGCCTACGAGGTGCTCCCGTCGGACGTGGAGCTCACCGTCGACCACTCCGGCCTGTACACGCCCGAATCGGCCAACGGCGGCAACGCCGCCCGTCAGGAGCGGGGCGACTTCGACACCGCCTTCGCCGCGGCCCCGGTCCGCACTGACGCGACCTACGTGATGAAGGCGCTGCACAACCACCCCATGGAACCGCACGCCGCCACCGCCCAGTGGCGCGACGGGCACCTGACGGTCCACGACTCGTCCCAGGGCTCCACCCCGGTACGCGACACCCTGGCCGCGATGTTCGGCCTCGCCCCCGGACAGGTCACCGTGCACGCCGCGTACGTGGGCGGCGGCTTCGGCTCCAAGGGGACCCCTCGACCTCAGGTCGTGCTCGCCGTGATGGCCGCCCTGCACACGGGACGACCCGTCAAACTCGCACTCCCGCGAAGCCAGCTGGCCGCGGTCGTGGGCCACCGGGCACCCCTCCTGCAGCGCGTGCGCCTGGGCGCCGGCCACGACGGACTGATCACCGCGCTGGCCCACGAGGTCGTCACCCGGACCTCCACCGTCAAGGAGTTCGTCGAACAGGCCGCGGTACCCGCCCGGATCATGTACACCTCCCCGAACAGCCGCACGTCGCACCAGGTCACGGCCCTCGACGTGCCGACCCCCTCCTGGATGCGCGGGCCGGGGGAGACCCCCGGGATGTACGCCCTGGAAACGGCCATGGACGAACTCGCCGTCGCCGCCGGGGTGGACCCCGTCGAGCTGCGCGTGCGCAACGAACCCGCCGTGGAACCCGGCAGCGGCCGTCCGTACAGCAGCCGCAATCTCATCGCCTGCCTGCGCGAGGGGGCACGCCGCTTCCACTGGGCCGCCCGCGACCCCCGCCCGGGAGTGCGCCGCGAGGGAAACCTGCTGGTAGGCACAGGGGTGGCCGCCGCCACCTACCCGGTGCTCGTCTCGCCCTGCCGCGCCACCGCGCACGCGGCGCCCGACGGGATCTACCGGATCCGCGTCAACGCCACCGACATCGGCACCGGTGCCCGCACCGTCCTCGCCCAGATCGCGGCCGCCGCGCTACGGACACCCCTGGAATCCGTGCGCCTGGACCTGGGCAACAGCGACCTCCCCCCGGCCCCGCTGGCAGGCGGCTCCTCCGGCACCGCCTCGTGGGGATGGGCGGTGAACAAGGCGTGCACGGCACTGGCCGACAGGCTGCGCGCGCTGCCCGGTGACCTCCCGGCCGACGGTGTCACGGTCAGCGCGGACACCGACCAGGAAGCGGGCGCCGAGTCCTCGTACGCGCGGCACGCCTTCGGAGCCCACTTCGCGGAAGTCCAGGTCGACACCGTCTCGGGCGAAGTACGGCTCCGACGCCTCCTGGGCGTCTACGCCGCCGGCCGGATCCTCAACCCGCGCACCGCACGCTCCCAGTTCATCGGCGGCATGACCATGGGTCTGGGCATGGCACTGACGGAGGGCAGCACCCTCGACCCCTCCTACGGGGACTTCGCCGAGAACGACTTCGCCTCCTACCACGTACCGGCCAGCGCTGACGTGCCCGCCATCGAGGCCCACTGGATCGAGGAGGACGACTCCCGGCTCAACCCGATGGGCAGCAAGGGCATCGGCGAAATCGGCATCGTCGGCACCGCGGCCGCCATCGGCAACGCCGTCCACCACGCGACGGGGATTCGCCTGCGCGAACTGCCCATGACGCCGGACACGATTCTCCCGCGCCTGACCTGAACGCGCTCGCCTACGTCCGGACCGTGTCCAGGTCCCGCAGGGCGTTCTCCACGACCTCGGTGAGCGCCGGGTGGATCCACAGGGGCCCCTCAGCCAGCTCCGCCGCGGTCATACCCGTGGTCAGGGCCACGACCAGGGACTGGACCAGGGTGGCGGCCTGCGGACCGAAGAGGTGGGCACCGATGAGCCGTCCGGTGCGCCGGTCGGCGATCACCTTGCAGAATCCCTCGGTGTCCTCCAGCGCCCAGCCGTACGCCACGTCCGCGTAGCGGTGCACGGCAACGGCGTAGTCCAGCTTCCGGTCGCGGGCCTCCTGTTCGGTCAGGCCGACCTGCGCGATCTGCGGGCGGGTGAAGACGGCCGAGGGCACCGCGTCGTAGTTCATGGTCCGCTCCCGGCCCGGGTGCAACAGGTTGTGCGCGACGATCCGTGCCTCGCGGTTGGCGACGTGCTTGAGCGGCACCGGGGTGGAGACGTCGCCGAGCGCCCACACCCCCTCGGCGGTGGTGCGCAGCTGTGCGTCGACGGTGACGCGGCCGTCCTCGCCGGTGTCGATGCCCGCCCGGTGGAGGTCGAGGAGGTCGCTGTTGGGGCGGCGGCCGACAGCCACCAGCAGGGTGTCGGCCCGCAGTTCGGTGCCGTCGTCCAGGGTCAGGCGCAGGTCCCCGGGGCGCCCCGACACGGCGGTCAGCTCGCGTCCCAGCCGCAGGTCCCACTGGTCGCGCATCGCGTCGGTGAAGGCGGCGGAGACTGCCTCGTCCTGCTGCTGTCCGAGCAGCCGCTCGCCCTTCTCGACCACGGTGACGTGGCTGCCGAAAGAGCGGAAGACGTGCGCCAGCTCGGCGGCGACATAGCCGCCGCCGAGCACCACCAACCGCTGCGGCAGCTCGTCCAGCCGCATCACGGTGTCGGAGGTCTCATAGGGCAGGCCGGAGTCCTCGACCACGGGAGGAACGACCGGTCGGCCGCCGGCCGCGATGACGATCCGTTCGGCCTCGATCTCCACGGCTCCGTCGGCGGTGTCCACGGTGAGGCGGCGGTCCCCGGTGAAGCGGGCGAGGCCCCGGTACACGGTGATGTGGTCGGAGGCGCGACGGCCCTCCTCACCCTCGGCGGCCTCGGTGTCGAGTCGGCCGAACACCCGGCTCCGCACATCGCGCCAGCGCACCTGCCGCAGTTGGGCGTCCACACCGTGCCGCCCGGCGTCCCGGACCGCGTCGGCGACGTCGGCGGTGGCGACGAGCATCTTGCTGGGGATGCAGCCCGCGTTCAGGCAGGTGCCCCCGAAGGGGCCCGCGGAGACGATGGCGACATCCACACCGGCGAAGCGGTCGTCGATGAGGGCGTTGCCGGTGCCCGCACCCAGGACGACGAGATCGTAATGTCGCATGTCCGGAACGTATCCGCTTTACGGCCGACTACTCCCTCCGGCCGACGAAACCCGCCAAACGATCCCTCATGGGGATCACGGTCAGTTGAAAGTGCCGCCGAGGGGTAGGCGAGTGTGATGAGCACCAAACCCTGGGAACGTTCGACCGGAACGGGCTCGCGCTGCTGGCCCTGACCATCGGCGCGGCCCTGCTCCTGCTGCTGCTGCGCACGGCCACCGGCGACCACGCGCCGGCGTGGATCGTCAGCGCGGTCGTCACGGCCTGGTTCGCCGTGTGCTGGCTGCTCCTGCCCTTCAGCGTGCTGCGCCGCGCGGAACGGGAACAGGCAGCCGGAACGGATGGACGGGCGCGCTGACCCCGCTGGACAGGAAGAAGCCGTAGTCCGTCATCAGGAGGACTCCGGCGGAATGCGTTCGAGCAGGCTGCGCAGGTCGTCGGCGTGCTCCTCCTCCTGGGCCAGCAGGTCCTCGAAGACCCGGCGGGTGGTCGGGTCCTTGTCCCCGAGCCACTGGATGATCTCGGTGTAGGAGGCCACCGCGACGCGTTCGGCCACCAGGTCCTCCCTGACCATCGCGATCAGCCCGGCGCTGGCGTCGTACGGCGTGTGCGCGCGGGTGCTGAGGGTGTCCGGGTTGAAGTCCGGCTCGCCGCCCAACTGCGCGATCCGCTCGGCCAGCTTGTCCGCGTGCTGCTGCTCCTCGCCGGCGTGCTCCAGGAACTCCGCCGCGACCGGCTCCGAGTACAGGCCGCTGGCCGTGTAGTAGTGCCGCTTGTAGCGCAGCACGCAGACGATCTCGGTGGCCAGGGCCTCGTTCAGTACCTGAAGCACGCGCTTGAGGTCCGCGCCGTAGGCGTCGGTGACGGGGCCCTTGTCGATCTCCTTGCGGGCGCGGTCGCGCAGCGTCTCGATGTCGGTGAGGAAGTCAGCCATGGGCTGGTACCGCCTTTCCTGGCACAGGGATGGGGATTCACTGGGATGACCGAACGGCCGGGACCGCCCGGTCAGGCCTCCGCCGGTGGCCGGGCCTGGACCCGGTCACCGACGACCTTCGTCTCGAACACCGGCTGCGGAGCCGTCGCCGGTCCGGCCGCGACCCCGCCGTCCGCCAGCCGGAACCTGCTGCCGTGCCAGGGGCACTCCACGCAACCGTCGGCGACCTTGCCCTCGGACAGCGGGCCGGACAGGTGACTGCAACGGTCGGCGAGCACGCGCACCACGCCCGCCGTCTCCTGGACCACCAGTACCGGGACCTCGCCCAGCATCCGGCGTTCGGCGCGGCCGAGGGGGAACTCGCCGAGCTGCCCGAGGGAGTGCCAGCCCGGCTCGGCCACATGCGGGACGTCCTCGGCGTGGTTCGCGCCCGCGGCCTGCCGGAAAGCCAGGTGGCCGCCGAGCACCCCGCCCGCGCTCACCGCCGCCAGACCCGCGAAGCCCAGCATCCGGCCCCGGAACGAGCGGCCGCGCAGCCGGGCCGCCAGCGACGCCGCGTACAGGACCGCCCCGGTCGCGTTGGCGGCCGCGTGGACCACACCGACCCGCATCTGCCGTTCGTGCTGCTCGGCCCAGTCCACCCAGCCGGCCAGCGCGGCCGGGACCGCGCCCGCCAGCCCGACCGCCACCAGCACGGTGGCCGCCCGGCGCTGGCCGGGCAGCAGGTCCAGTACCGCGGCGCTGGACCACGCCCCGATCGGGACCTGTACCAGGGTGGGGTGCAGCGGATGCCCCAGCCACACCCCGTGCAGCAGGTCCCGGGTGTCACCCAGCGGCAGCCCCCGCACCGCGCCCCGCAGCGGGCCGACGGCATTGTCCAGCCAGCGCTGCTGGTCGATCCGGTCGAGCGTGTCGCCCACCGGGGTCCGCCGTGAGGCGGACTCCAGGATCGTTCGTGTGAGCTTCATGGTGGTCGGCTAACCCTTCCTGCTCCGTGCAAACGGGGTCGAACGGCTCGGCGGGGGAGCGTCCGGCGGCGCACCGCTCAGGGGTCACACCACCGGCTGTCGGTGCGCGGCCGATGGCGTCCGTGTGCCTCCGGCCCGCACCTCCAGGTTCGCCCTGTGGACCTGCGGGTGCGACCGGGCCGCTCCGCCCGCAGCGCCCCGCAGCAGGTCGAGCGCCGTCCGCGCGCCCCGTGCCCGGTCGGCTGCTGGTACATCCGGGTGACGTACTCAGCGGGCGTGCTCGCCGGAACACGCCGTCCCCCGAGCGGGCGCCCCCTGGTGAGGCGCGGATCCGTACGGTGCGCCTGACGCGACAACCCGGGCCGAGCGGGGCCCGCACCCGACCGGCGGAAGTACCCATGGCCTCGGCTCGCGCACGGCGGAGCCACGGGCCGTCCACACCGCCTCGCCGGAGCTGAGGCACCGGCCGGAGCCCTGTCGGCTCACTGACGCGTGGTCTCGGCGGCGCTGAGCGCCCTGGGAACGTCAAGTCAACGTCATGGTGAGGTAGCCGGGTCCTCGCCAAGGATGGTCCACGCGCCGGGGCCGCTCGCCCGGCCGTACGTTCCGGTCGGGGCCGCCTCCGCTGCACCGGCCTCCGTCCACCAGTCACCCAACCGGAAGGGTTCCAGATATGTCGTTGTTAGCCCCCGTCCGTCGGTTGGCGGCCGTCCTCGCCGGGATGGTCGTCATCGCCATGGCGACCACTGGCGCCGCCACTGCCGCCGCGCCCGCGGCCGCGCCCTTCGCCGCCCAGGCCAAGGCCGTGGGTCTGTCCAGTGACCAGGCCCGCAGTCTGCAGGGGCAGGTGGACCAGATCCTGTCCAAGGACGGCGGAACCCAGGTCGCGGCGAACGAGATCGCGCTGCCGCACGGCTCGTCCGTGCTGTTGGTGCTGCCCGGCCAGAAGTACGCGCACGTCCTGCCCGGGGCGGTCAACCTCGGGTTCGCGCCCGCGTCCGCCGTCTCCCGGTCCGGGAACCGCCCGGCCGACGCCAAGCCCAGCGTCGTCGTCGACGGCGGAACGCTGTCCTGGTACGGCTCGACGTGCGCCTACGAGTACCTGTGCAGCTGGCAGGGGACGGACGCCAGCGGCACCCAGTGGAACGTCAGCCAGTGCAACGAGTGGCAGGAACTGCCGGGCTCCGGTTGGAACGGCAACGGCTCCTGGCTGAACAACGAGACCCCGGGCACCGAGGCGTTCTTCGGCAACAGCAGCTACGACACCATCTACACGACGCCGGGCGCGGTCTCCTGGAACGCGGACTACAACTGGACGCCGGTCTGGTACATCGACGCCTGCGACCACTGAGCACCGCCGCACAGCACCGGGCGGCCGACGGAACCCCGTCGGCCGCCCGGCCGCATGCGCGACAACTGGACAATAGTCGAACCTTCGTTCAGAACCCCGCGTACCCTGTCGGACCCGGCTAGGGTCGTACCGGGGGCGAGCGCATGGATGACGGCTTCGGGGGCCTGCTCCGGAAGTGCCGGTTGCAGGTCGGCTGGACACAGGAGCAGTTGGCGGACGCCTCCGGCGTCTCGGCGCACACCATCAGCGTGCTGGAGGCGGGTCGCCGCCGACCACGTCTCTCCTCGGTCGCCCGGCTCGGCGCCGCCCTCGACCTGGACCCGGCAGCCCAGGAGCGCCTGCTCACCGCCGCCCGCCCCGACGCCACCGCCGCTGACGCCGACACCGACGCGGAACCCGTCGGGCCGGACGTACTGCCGGTGCCGCGACTGCTGCCCTACGCCGTCGCGGACTTCACCGGCCGCCACCGCGAGTTGGAGCACTTCCTGCCCCCACTCACCGGAGCGAACGCCGGAGCGAGCACCGGAGCCGGTGTGTCGGTGGTGTGCATCGACGGGATGGCCGGGGTCGGCAAGACCGCACTGGCGGTGCACCTCGGGCACGCCCTCGCCGACACCTTCCCCGACGGCCAGCTCTTCGTCGACCTGCACGGCTTCACCCCGGGGCAGAGCCCGCTGGACCCCGGTGCCGCGTTGGTGCGGCTGCTGCGCGCGGTCGGCGTCAGCGAGGTCAGACTCCCGGGCGGCACCGAGGAGCGGGCCCACCTGTGGCGCAGCGAGGTCGCCGACCGGCGGTTGCTGGTGGTGCTGGACAACGCCGTGGACGCGGCGCAGGTCCGGCCGCTGATCCCGAGCGGTCCCGGCAGCATGGCGCTGATCACCTCCCGCTGCCGGATGCCCGCACTGGCCGGCGCCACCGGCCTGTCGCTGGACGTCCTCAGCGACAGCGAGGCGGCGGACCTGTTCACCCGGATCGCCGATCCGCGCCGGGTGGCCGACCAGCGCCAGGCCGTCGGCGAGATCGTGCGGCTGTGCGGGCGGCTGCCGCTGGCCATCCGGATCGCGGCCGCGCGGCTGGCCCACCACCCGGTGTGGACGCCGGAACACCTGCTGGCCCGACTCCGGGACCGGCAGCGGCTGCTGCCCGAACTGTCGGTCCAGGACCGCAGCGTCGCCGCCGCCTTCGCCGACTCCTACCGTGCGCTCCCGCCGGAGCAGCGGCGGCTGTTCCGGCTGGCCGCGCTGCACCCGGGCGACGACTTCACCGTGCCCGCGCTGGCCGCCCTCGGCGACCTGCCGCCGTCCACCACCGAGGGCCTGCTGGACGACCTGTACGACCACCACCTGCTGGTGGAGCACGTCCCCGGCCGGTTCACCTTCCACGACCTGCTGAGGTACTTCGCCCGGCAGCTGGTCAGCACGGAGGAGCCGCCGGAGTCGCGGCAGGCGGCGCTGGTCCGACTGCTCGACCACTACCGCTACGCGGCCGCGCGGGCGATGGACCGGCTGTTCCCGCTGGACGCCGGCCACCGGCCACCGATCCCGGCCCCCGCCGGGTCGCCGCCCGCCTTCGCCGACCGGGCGCGGGCGCTGGACTGGCTCGACCAGGAGTTGCGCAACTTACTGGAGGCGGCGGCGCAGGCAGCCGAGCTGGGCGCACCCCGCTACACCGCCGAGCTCCCGGCGATCCTGTGGCGGCACCTGGTCCGGCGGATACCGGCCGACCAGGCGCTGCTGGTGAACGTCCGGGCGCTGGAGGCGGCCCGGCAGCTCGGGGATCAGCTGCGGGAGGCGGAAACGCTGCGGCAGTTGGGGCTGGTGCACTTCCAACTCGGCAACTACCCCACCGCGACGGCCCTGCTCGGGCAGGGGCTGGCGCTGCACCGTCGGATCGGCAACCCGGCCGGTGAGGCGCACACGCTGACCAACCTCGGTCTGGTGCTGGCCCGCACCGGCCGTCCGCTGGAGGCCCTGCGGCACCACCAGCGGGCACTGGCGATCAGCCGCCGGACGGGGGACCGCGCGGTGGAGATCGTCGCGCAGTCGAACCTCGGTCCGGTCCAGGCCCAACTGGGGAACCATGCCGAGGCGTTGGAGCACCACGAGCAGACCCTGGCCTGGTACCGGCTGGCCGGCAACCGCTTGGGCCAGGCGACCTCGCTGCACCAGCTCGGTGAGCTGTACCAGCGGCTCGGGCGCGGCGCGGAGGCCCGGCGGCTGCACCAGCAGGCGCTGGACCTGTACCGGCTCGAACACGACACCTTCGGCCAGTCCGAGTCGCACATGGCGCTCGGTGACCTCCACCTGGCGAGGGACGATCCGGCGGCCGCCCTGGTCAACTACCGCGCCGCGTTCTCCTACCTGCGGCACACCGGTGAGCGCTACAACCTGGCCCGGCTGCACCTCGGGCTGGCCCGGGCGCACCGTCGGCTGGGCCGGCTGGGCCGGGCCCGCGAGCACGGCCGCCGGGCGGTCAAGCTCTACGCCGCGCTGGACATCCCGGAATCCCAGGAGGCCTGGGCGTTCTTTGAGGACCTCGATCAGGACGGCCGCGCTCACGGCCGGGACAGCACCGGGCAACCGTGAGCTGCGGCGTTGCCGCGGCCGGGGTCCGAAGATCCCCGCAGCGCCGCTTCCGACCGGCACCGCCCAAGCGCTGGACAGTCGGCTTCGGCAGGACTCGAATGCCGCGTCGCCCAGCGGCTCCCGCGTTGCTCGCAACCAGACGTCAGGAAGCCAACACAGGCCCGCCTTCCGGGGGCTGCGCAGTCGGCGAGACCCGGCCCGCGCCGCCGCACCCCGGTTACGGCCGGGAGCGCGGCGGCAGCGGGAACCAGACGGCTGCGGCTCGGCGGGCCCGGTCGGTCAGCACGCTGTACGGGGCGGGGCTCGCGCCCCGGGCCCGGACCAGGTCCTCCAGGCAGTCGCGCAGCAGCCACACGTCCACCGGCGCCGACCGCCCGTCCAACGCCAGGGTGTTCTCCAACCGCTCGGCGGTGAAGCCCAGTTGCTCGGCCAGCCGGTCGGTTTCGGCGCCGCTCAGCCGCAGGTTCGCCCGCAGCTCCGCACTGGTGCGCCGCCGCTCCTCGGGGTTCAGTGACATGGGGGTCCTTCCGGGAGTCGGGCCGGTCAGCCGATCGGCACGTCCGCCGAACGGCTGGGCACGGCGTCCAGCTCGGCGAGCAGGGTGGGGTCGAGCGAGAGCGCCAGCGCGCCCGCGGCGACGTTCGCCTCCAGGTGGTCGGGGTCCGCGGTGCCCGGGATGAGCAGCACCCGGGGGTCGTGCCGCAGCAGCCAGGCCAGGCCGACCTGCGCCGTGGTGCGTCCGAGGGACTGCGCCGCGGCCTGGACCGCCGGTTCGTCCGCCACCTTCGGCAGTCCGGGGAAGGAACCGCCGAGCGGGAAGTACGGGACCCAGGCGATGTCCTCGGCGGCGCAGAGCGCGAGCATGTCCTCGTCGCCGCGCGCCACCAGGCTGTAGGCGTTCTGCACGCAGACGATGCCCGCCGGGAGCGCGCGGCGCAGCCCGTCGATGGTCACGCTGCTCAGGCCGATGGCGCCGATCTTGCCCTCGTCCCGCAGCGCGGTCATCACCGCCAGCTGGTCGTCGAGGTCCACCACCTGGTCGCCCTCGGCCCGGAGCCCGGGGCCGGTGTCCAGGCGGCGCAGGTTGACCACCGGGATCCGGTCGAGGCCGAGGCTGCGCAGGTTGTCCTCGACACCGGCCCGCAGCTCCTCGGGTCGCTGCGCCGGGCGGAGCGGGATGCGGCCGCCGGGGTTGGGGGTGGCGCCGACCTTGCTGACGACGGTGACGCCGTCCTCGGGGCGGAGCGCCTCCCGGAGGAGGCCGTTGACCAGGCCATTGCCGTAGAACTCGGCGGTGTCGACATGGTCGATGCCGAGCTCGACGGCGCGGCGCAGCAGGGCCACGGCGGCGGCGCGGTCGCCGTGCAGGCGCTCCAGCTGCATCGCGCCGTAGCCGACCCGGGAGACGGTGTGACCGGCGATCCGGCCGCCGCCGCCGGGGCGCTCCGCGCCGCTGGCGGTGGTGAGGGGGGAGGGGGTACCGACGGACATGACTGAGCTCCAGTCCTATGAGACGATGGAGAAAGCGGAGGATCCTCCGCTCACTCGACTGTAACACTAACGGAGGTTCCTCCGCTTTGGCCTCGCCGCACCAGCCGCCGCTACCGCAGCCGCAGCAGAAGCCGCCCGTCCGCGCCGAACGCCCGCTCCGCGCGGACGCGCGGCGCAACCGCGACAGTCTGGTCGCCGTCGCCCGGGCCGCCTTCGCCGCCGCCGACGACTCCGTGCCGCTGGAGGGCATCGCCCGCGAGGCCGGGGTCGGCATCGGCACCCTGTACCGCCACTTCCCGACCAGGGAGGCGCTGGTCGAGGCGGTCTACGCGGCCGAGCTCGACGACATCACCGCGAGCGTCCCGGCCCTGCTCGACGCGTACCCGCCGGAGGCCGCGCTGCGGGCCTGGATGGACGGCTACGCCCAGTTCGCGGCGCGGAAACGCGGCATCATCGACACCCTCCGCGCGGGCTGGATCTCGGGCCGCATCGCCACACCGACCACCCGGGAGCGGATCACCGGCGCGATCGGGGAGATGCTCACCGCCGGAGCCCGGGCGGGGACGCTGCGCGGCGACGTCGACCCCGACGACGTGACCGCGATCCTGCTCGGCGTGTTCCTGTCGACGGCCGGGGGTGGCGCGCCGGAACAGACCGGCCGCCTGCTCGACCTGGTCGTGGACGGCCTGCGTCCCCGGCCGCTCCCCTGACCGGACGCCGAAGTGGCGTATCCCACAAGCGCGCTGAGAGTCGCTCGACCAGCCCGGCCGGGCCCCGTCCTATGATCGTGACGCGTCGTACACGTGCGGCGCGAGCAAGGACAGGGGGCGGAGATGACCGATCCGAACGCGTGGATGAAGGTGGACGCGGGCCTGCGGCCCAGCGTCGACCTGCGCACCGACCAGGCCCACTCGGCTCGGGTCTACGACTACCTCCTGGGTGGCAAGGACAACTTTCCCGCCGACCGGGCGGCCGGTGACCGGGTGATCAGCGACTGGCCCAGGGCGCACACCGCGACCCTGGCCGCCCGGGCCTGCATGCACCGCATCACCCGGCGGCTGGCCGAGGTCCACGGCGTCCGCCAGTTCTTCGACATCGGCACCGGCATCCCGACCGCGCCGAACCTGCACGAGATCGCCCAGGGCGTCGACCCCGCCTGCCGGGTCGTGTACGTGGACAACGACCCGATCGTGCTCGCCCACGCCCGCGCGCTGCTGACCAGCGCGCCCGAGGGCCGCACCGCCTACATCGACGGCGACCTGCGCGACGTCGGCAAGCTCCTCGTGCACCCGGTGCTGCACGAGACGCTCGACCTGACCCGGCCGGTGGCGCTGACCCTGATCAACATCCTGCACTTCTACAGCGACGAGGTGGCCCGCCCGCTGGTCGAGCAGCTGGTGGCGGCCCTGCCGTCGGGCAGCTTCCTGGCGGTGACCACCGGCACCGCCGACTCCGCCCCGGACGAGGTGGCCCGCGCCGCCGAGCACTACCGCAACGCCGGTATCGACAGCTACCAGCGCACCCGCGCGGAGGTCGAGCGCTTCTTCACCGGCCTGGAACTCGACACCCCCGGCGTCGCCCTGGCCAACCGCTGGCACCCGGACGGCGGCCCGACCCTGGACGACAGCGAGGTCACCGTCTACGCGGGCATCGCCCGCAAGCCGTAGTACGGCGGCCGACGCCGCGTGGGCCACCGCGTCCACGCGCTCGGCCGGTACTCGTCCCTGATGTCCGAGATGCCCGGAGGCCCGCGGTCCCCGCCGCGCGGGTCAGGGGGTCCGGCTACCGGGGGCGCGGGAGGAGCGCGGCGTCCGCGCGCTCTGTTCCGCGAGGTGGGTGTCCATGGTGGTGTTCAGGTCGGCCATGAATGCCTCGAACTGCTCCAGGAGTCGGGGCGGGTAGTGCGACATCGCGGCGTCTAGACGTTGGCCCAGCGGGCCGAAGAACTCGTCCGCCCGTTCCTGGATGTGCCCGCCGCTGCGCAGGGTGACGATGCGCCGGTCGGCGTGTTCCCGGGCGCGGGTGATGTGCCCGGCCGCTTCGAGACGGTTCAGCAGCGCGGTGGTGGCTCCCGTGGACAGGGAGATCCGCTCGCTCAGGCGCGCCGGTGACAGGGGGGTGCCGCGCTCCTCGGCGGCGGCGATCTCCAGGACCGCTGTCGCGTCGGTGGAGTGCAGGCCCAGCCAGGCGGCGAAGCGCCGACCGAGCTCGGCGTAGTGGCCGCCGTAGATCCGCAGCGACTCCATCAGCTGCTCACGCCGCTCCGCCACACCGTCGTGCCCGGCTTCCTCCATGCCGCCCCTCCACCCTTCTCTCCTGCCCGTGCGCTCCGCACGACCGCTTGCCTTTGGCGACGTGCTTTTGACAACCTACCGCCATCGCTTTACCTTCACCATAAAGCTACTTCACCATGGAGATACCTGGCGTGAGCAATCCCTCCCCCACCCCCGACCGGACGACCGTGCCCTACCGGTGGCGATGGATGATCCTGGTGGCGATGCTCGTCGCGGAGATCATGGACCTCCTCGACGCCTCGATCGTCAACGTCGCCGGACCGGACCTGGAGCGTTCCCTCGGAGCCGGTTCCGTCGGCCTGCAGTGGGTGATCGGCGGCTACGCCCTCACCCTGGGCGCCGGTCTGGTTCTCGGCGGCCGACTCGGCGACCGCCACGGTCGGCGCCGGATGTTCCTGATCGGCATGGCCTCCTTCACCGCGGGCTCGCTGCTGTGCGCCGTCGCACCGAACATCGAGTCGCTGATCGCCTTCCGCCTGTTGCAGGGCGCCGCCGGGGCGATGCTCCTGCCCCAGGGGCTGGGCCTGCTGCGGGAGAACTTCTCCGGCTCCGAACTCACCAAGGTCTTCGCGATCTTCGGCCCGGTCCTGGGGCTGGGCGGCATCGTCGGCCCCGTGCTCGGCGGCTTCCTCATCCAGGGCGACTTCTTCGGACTGGGCTG
The DNA here is from genome assembly GCF_014084105.1 of Streptacidiphilus sp. P02-A3a. Classification (GTDB taxonomy): domain Bacteria; phylum Actinomycetota; class Actinomycetes; order Streptomycetales; family Streptomycetaceae; genus Streptacidiphilus. Next base: position 4,248,371 of record NZ_CP048289.1, read on the forward strand.
GAGGTCGGTGTTCCTGGTCAACCTGCCCATCGGCATCGCGGCACTGATCGTCGCCGTGAGGTTCGTGCCCAGGAAGGCGGGCGACCGCACGGTGCGGGTCGACGTGACCGGGGCGGCCCTGGTGGTGGCGTCCTGCACCCTGCTCGTACTGCCGCTGAACCAGGGCCAGCAGGACGGCTGGCCACTGTGGACCTGGCTGTGCATGGCCGCCTCGGCGATCGGATTCGCCCTGTTCGCCGTGCAGCAGCGCCGAACGGCGGCCGCGGGCCGCGCGCCGCTGGTGACCCCGGGCCTGCTGCGCAAGCCCGCCTTCACCGTCGGGCTCGGCGGCATCGCCCTGTTCTTCGGCGGACTGATCGGCACCCAGCTCGTGCTGACCCTCTACCTCCAGATCGGCCGGCACTTCACCGCCGGCGGCGCGGGGCTCGGCAACCTGCCGCTCGCCGTGGGAACCGCGATCGGCGGCGCCGTCAGTGGCGCGTTCCTCGCGGACCGGATCGGCCGCAAGGTGCTGCACATCGGACCGCTGGTGCAACTGGCCGGCGCGGCCGTGCTGTGGTTCGAACTCGACGGCCTCGACGCCGCCTCGTTCTCGATCTGGGACATCGCTCTCGGCGTCGCGGTGGCGGGTGTCGGCGCGGGCATGGTGATCGCCGCCCTGTTCAGCTTCATCCTCGCCGCGGTCGACGACGACGAGATCGGATCCGCCTCCGGCATGCTGTCGGCGGTCCAGGCGGTCGGCGGCTCCATCGGCGTCGCGGTCTTCGGCTCGGTGTTCTTCGCCCAGGCCAGGACCGGCGACTTCACCACCGGTTTCCATTACGCGCTGATCGTCCAGGCATGCCTGCTGGCGGCGTTCCTCGCGATCACCTTCCTGCTCCCCAAGAAGGGCCGACCCGAGGAGGAGCAGCACGGCATCGCCCCCGAGGCCCCCGCCGACGACACCGAGACCGACACCGAGCACCTCACCGTCTGAGACCGGCCGGGGGGCAGGCCCGGCGGCAGCGGCGGGCCGGGCGGCGCACGATCTGGGCAAGCTTGATGCTGTGTGACATAGTACTGGCGTGACTGGGAATCGGACCTGGGATGTCGTCATCGTCGGCGCCGGGATGGTCGGCGCCGCCTGCGCCTACTACACCCGCGCCGCGGGACTCTCCGTCGCCCTGGTCGACCGGGGGCACGTGGCTGGCGGCACCACCGGCGCGGGCGAGGGCAACCTGCTCGTCTCGGACAAGGAACCCGGTCCGGAACTCGAACTCGCCCTGCTCTCCATGCGGTTGTGGCGCGACCTGGCAGCCGAGCTCCCCGGCACGCTGGAGTACGAACCCAAGGGCGGCCTCGTCGTGGCCACCTCGCCGCAGCGGCTGCCGGTGCTGCGTACCCTCGCGGCGCGGCAGGCCGAGCACGGAGTGGCCGTCGAGGAGATACCGGCGGAACGCCTGCGCGAGATCGAGCCGCACCTCGCCGACGGACTCCCCGGCGGCGTCCGCTACGCCCAGGACGCGCAGGTGCAACCCGCGCTCGCCGCGGCGCAGTTGCTCCGTGCCGCCCGCCGCGCCGGTACCGAACTGCTGCTCGGTACCGAGGCCACCGGGATGCTGCTCGGCCCGGACGGTTCGGTACGCGGGCTGCGCACCGACCGGCACGGAGTGCTCGGCTGCCGCGCGGTGGTCAACGCGGCCGGAACCTGGGGCGGCCGGATCGCCGAACTCGCCGGAGTGGAAATGCCGTTGCTGCCCAGACGCGGCTTCGTCCTGGTGACCGAGCCGCTGCCGCCGCTGGTCCGGCACAAGGTGTACGCCGCCGACTACGTCGCCGATGTCGGCAGCGGCTCCGCCGACCTGCGGAGCTCCGCCGTGGTCGAGGGCACCCGGGCGGGCCCGGTACTGGTGGGCGCCAGCCGCGAGCGGGTCGGCTTCGACCGCGGCCCCGCCCCGCGGGTGCTGCGCCGACTCGCGGCCCAGGCGGTCGCGCTCTTCCCCGTGCTCGCCGGGGTCCAGGTGCTCCGCGCCTACCGGGGGTTCCGGCCGTACCTGCCCGACCACCTTCCGGTGATCGGCGCCGACCCCAGGGCCCCGGGGCTCTTCCACGCCTGCGGCCACGAGGGCGCGGGCATCGGCCTGGCCCCCGCCACCGGCCTGCTCCTCGCGCAGCTGCTGTCCGGAAGGCCGACCGAGCTGGACCTGTCCGCCTTCCGCCCCGACCGATTCCCGCCCCGCCCGCAGGAGACGACGTGAGCCGTGATCCGCTCGCCCTGGTCCGCGCCCACCCAGGACCGGCCTTCGAGTTCAGCTTCGACGGCGAACCCGTCCCGGCCCTGCCCGGGCAGAGCATCGCCGCCGCCCTGTGGGCGTCCGGGCGACTCAGCTGGCGACGCACCCGGCACACCGGCCGCCCGCGCGGGGCCTTCTGCGGGATCGGCGTCTGCTTCGACTGCCTGGTGGTCTCCGACGGACAGCCCAACGTCCGCGCCTGCCTGGCCCGGGCCGTCCCCGGCGGCACCGTGGCCACCCAGGAGGGAACCGGGTATGCCCAGATCCAGTGAGCCCGCCGCCACCGGCGTGGTCGTCGACCTCGTCGTCATCGGCGCCGGTCCGGCCGGTCTCGCCGCCGTGAACACGGCGGCCGACCTGGGACTGAGCTGCGCCCTGCTGGACGCCGCCGCGCTCCCCGGCGGGCAGTTCTACCGTCAACCCGCGACCGGCCTGCGCGCCGCCCGACCGCAGGCACTGCACCACGGCTGGCGGGTGTTCGCCGCCCACACCGCCCGGCTTGAGGCCCACCGCGCGGCCGGGCGGGTACGGCAGTTCGCCGGACACCACGTCTGGTCCGTCTCCGGCGGGGTCGGCGCCTGGGAGTCGCACGCCCTCGGCGGCGCGGATGGCACCGGTGGCCCCGGCGGCGGTCAGGCGGCCACCGTCCGCGCCCGTGCGGTGCTCTGCGCCACCGGCGCGCACGAGCGCCAACTGCCCTTCCCCGGCTGGACGCTCCCCGGCGTCGTCGGCGCCGGGGGAGCCCAGGCCATGCTCAAAGCGGGCCTGGTGCTGCCCGGACGGTGGGTGGTGGTGGCCGGTAGCGGACCGTTGCTGCTGGCGGTGGCGGGCTCCCTGGCGGAGGCCGGGGCGAGGGTGCCGGTGCTGGTCGAGGCCGCCGACTACGCCGGGTACGCGCGCCGACCGGGGACCCTCGGCCGGAACCCGGGCAAGCTGGTCGAGGGCGCGGCGCAGGCGGCGCGGCTGCTGCGGCACCGGGTGGCCGTGCGCACCCGCAGCGCGGTGATCGCCGCGCACGGCACGGACCGGGTCGAGGCGGTGACGGTGGCCCGGGTCGACCGCGACTGGCGGCCGGTCCCGGGGACCGGGCGGCGGGTCGCCTGCGACGCCCTGGCCGTCGGCCACGGCCTGCTGCCGCAGCTGGAACTCGCGTTGGAGCTCGGCTGCGCGGTCCGGGCCCTGCCGGACGGCAGCCCGGCGCTGATCGTCGACGCGGAGCAGCGCACCAGCGTCGAGGGGCTGTGGGCGGCGGGCGAGAGTACCGGTCTCGGGGGAGCCGAACTCGCACTGATCGAGGGGGAGTTGGCGGCCCACTCGATCGCGGCGGCGCTGCGCCGACCGGTACCCGTCGGCGCCGACGGACGGCTCAGGGCGCTGGGCCGCCGCCGGGAGCGGCTGCGGGAGTTCGCGGACCTGATGGCGGAGCGGCACCGGCCCGGGGTGGGCTGGGCGGACTGGCTCAGCCCCGACACCGAGATCTGCCGCTGCGAGGAGGTCACCGCCGGGGCGGTCAAAGAGGCGGTGGAGGAACTGGGCGCGGGGGACCAGCGCACCGTCAAGCTGCTCACCAGAGCCGGGATGGGCTGGTGCCAGGGGCGGATGTGCGGCTCCGCCGTCGCCCGGCTGGCGGGAGGAAACGATCCTGCCGGTACCCGTCCGCTGTCCTGCCCGGTCCCCATGGGCGTCCTTGCCGCCGACGATGCCACTGACGAGCAGTGAACTCATTCCAGGTATCGATGACATGTCACACTGCACAAGGAGCGTTGCTATGTCACACACCCCTCTGTCACACACCCCTCTGTCCCGCACCCGTGTGCCCCACACCGAGCCGGATCTTCCCACGGACGACCGCGCCCAGCCCTGGCACGGAGTCATGGTCGCCACCGCGCTGCCGTTCCGGGAGGACCGCTCCGTCGACTACGACGCCTACGCCGCGCACGTCCGCCACCTGGTGGCCAACGGCTGCGACGGTGTCGTGCCGAACGGCTCCCTCGGCGAGTACCAGACCCTCACCGACAACGAGCGCGCCACCGTCGTCCGCATCGCGATCGAAGCGGCGGGATCCGGCTCGCGGGTGATGGCGGGCGTCGCCGCCTACGGCAGCGCCGAGTCCCGCCGCTGGGCCGAGCAGGCGGCCGGGGCGGGCGCCGGGTCGGTGCTGCTGCTGCCGCCCAACGCCTACCGCGCCGACACGGACGCGGTCCGGGCCCACTACGCCGAGGTAGCCCGCGCCGGACTCCCGGTCGTCGCGTACAACAACCCCCACGACACCCGGGTCGACCTCACCCCCGCGCTGCTCGGGCAGTTGCACGCCGACGGGAGCATCGTCGCGGTCAAGGAGTTCAGCGGGGACGTCCGCCGCGCCTACGAGATCGCCGAACTCGCCCCGCAGCTCGACGTGTTGATCGGCGCCGACGACGTGCTGCTGGAACTGGCGCTGGCCGGGGCCGTGGGCTGGATCGCCGGCTACCCCAACGCCCTGCCCCGGGCCTGCGTCGCCCTCTACCGCGCCGCCGCGGCCCTGGACCTGGACACCGCGCTGCCGCTCTACCGGGCCCTGCACCCGCTGCTGCGCTGGGACTCCCGAACCGAGTTCGTCCAGGCCATCAAGCTGTCGATGGATCTCGCCGGGCTCACCGGGGGCGGCTGCCGCGCGCCGCGCTCCCCGCTCACCGCCGCGCAGCACGCCGCCGTCACCAGGGCGACCCAGAAGGCCCTGGCGGACGGCCTGAGCTGATCCGGCGACACACACCGAGACAGACCGAGAAGGGGGCACCACCATGCGCAGCACCGCCGTCTACCATGCCGTCGACTCCCACACCGAGGGCATGCCGACCCGGGTCGTCACCGGCGGGATCGGCGTCATTCCCGGCCGGACCATGGCCGACCGCCGCGGCTTCTTCATGGAACACCTGGACCGGATCCGCACCCTGCTGATGTTCGAGCCGCGCGGACACGCCTCCATGAGCGGGGCGATCCTGCAGCCGCCGACGCGCCCGGACGCCGACTGGGGAGTGCTGTTCATCGAGGTGTCCGGCTGCCTGCCGATGTGCGGCCACGGCACCATCGGCGTGGCCACGGTGCTGGTGGAGACCGGGATGGTCGAGGTCGTCGAGCCGGTCACCACGGTCCGGCTGGACACCCCGGCCGGACTGGTGGTGGTGGACGTCGAGGTCGAGGACGGTGCCGCCCGCAGCGTGACATTGCAGAACGTACCGGCCTACTGCGCACGCCTCGACGCCTCGGTCGAGGTTCCGGGCCTGGGCAAGGTCCGCTACGACCTGGCCTACGGCGGCAACTTCTACGCCATCGTCGAACTCGACGACTTCGGCCTCCCGTTCGAACGCGAGGCCAAGGGCAGGATCCTGGACGCCGGTCTCGCGCTCATGGCGGCGATCAACGACACGGACGAGCCGGTGCACCCCGAGGACGCCCGGTTCCGGGGCGTACACCATGTCTACTTCGCCGCACCCGGGTCCGACGCACGGCACTCCCGGCACGCGATGGCGATCCACCCGGGGTGGTTCGACCGTTCCCCGTGCGGCACCGGGACCTCCGCCCGGATGGCCCAACTGCACGCCCGGGGCGAGCTTCCGATGCTCCAGGAGTTCCGCAACGAATCCTTCATCGGCACCTCCTTCACCGGGCGACTGCTCGGCGGCACCACCGTGGGGCCGTACCCGGCGGTGCTGCCGAGCGTCACCGGCCGCGCCTGGATCACCGGCACCGCCCAGTACCTGCTCGACCCCAGCGACCCCTTTCCCGGGGGGTTCCTGCTCTGATCGCCACCGGTCCAGGGCACAGTCGACGCAGGCCGCGGCTACCAAGCACTTACGGACATTTGGGCACAGGATCGCCCAGGTAGCGCGTGATGGTGCAGGATGATGTTGCACCATGAGGAGGAATCATGAGCATCGAACCCCTGACCAGCCTCAACCTGCCGTCCGTGCAGGAGCGCAGCAGTCTGCGCGAACAGGTCACCCACGCCCTGCGGGCGGCCCTGGTGGCAGGACAACTGCGCCCCGGGATCGTCTACTCCGCCCCGGTGCTCGCCGCCGAGTTCGGCGTCTCCGCGACCCCGGTCCGGGAGGCGATGCTCGACCTGACCAAGGAGGGCCTGGTCGAGGTGGTGCGCAACCGCGGATTCCGGATCATCGGCCTCACCGACCAGGACCTGGACGACTTCACCGAGATCCGGGCCATGATCGAGGTCCCGGCGACGGTGAGCGCCGCCGGGATCGCCTCCACCGCGCAGCTGGAGCCGCTGCGCCCGATCGCCAGGGAGATCGTCACCGCGGCCCGGGCCGGAGACCTGATCGCCTACGTCGAGGCGGACCGCCGCTTCCACCTGGCCCTGCTCGCCTTCGCGGGCAACCGGCACCTGGTCGACACGGTCGGCGACCTGCGCAAGCGCTCGCGGCTCTACGGCCTGAGCGAGCTCGCCGAGGCCGGTCGGCTGGTCGCCTCGGCGGAGGAGCACGAGCAGTTGCTCGACCTCATGATCGCGAAGGACCTGGGCGGTGTCGAGCAGGCGATGCGCCTCCACCTGGGGCATGTGCGGTCGCTCTGGGCCTCGGCGCCGCCCCCGGACCCCGAGTTGGAGTGATCCGGTCAGCCCGGCAGCAGGCCGCCCATCCACGCCTCCACCTCGTCGGGCAACCGGGGCAGCGCCGAGGACAGCAGCCGGGCCCCGTCCTCGGTGACGACCAGGTCGTCCTCGATCCTGACGCCGATGCCGCGCAGCGCCCGGGGCAGCGTCAGGTCATCGGGCTGGAGGTAGATCCCGGGCTCCACGGTCAGCACCTGGCCGACCTCCAGCACGCCCTCGACGTACTCCTCGGAACGGGCCCGGCCGCAGTCGTGGACGTCGAGGCCCAGCATGTGACCGCTGCCGCAGAGGGTGTAGCGGCGGTAGCGGCCGTCCTCGGGCCGCAGCGCCTGCTCGGCGGAGCAGGGCAGCACACCCCACGCGGCGAGTCCCTCGGCGATCACCCGCATCGCCGCCCAGTGGAAGTCACGGAAGCGGGCTCCCGGGCGCAGCGCGTCGATCCCGGCTTGCTGGGCGGCCAGCGCCAGGTCGTAGACATCCCGTTGGGCGGGGCTGAACCGCCCTGACAGTGGGAGCGTGCGGGTGATGTCGGCGGTGTAGAGGCTGTCGGTCTCCACCCCGGCGTCGAGCAGCAGCAGGTCCGCCGGGTCCAGTCGGCCGTCGTTGCGAATCCAGTGCAGGGTGCAGGCGTGGGAGCCGGAGGCCGCGATGGTCTCGTAGCCCAGGCCGTTGCCCTCGGCGCGCGCCCGCAGACCGAAGACGCCCTCGATCCAGCGTTCGCCCCGGGGGTGTGCCAGCGCGGCGGGCAGCGCGCGGACGACATCCGCGAAACCGGCGGTGGTGTGGTCCACCGCCAGCTGCAACTGGGCCACCTCCCACGCGTCCTTGACCAGGCGCAGTTCCGACAGGGTGGTCTCGAAGGCGGCGTCGGCGAAGGCGACCGGGTGCGGGCGGACCAGCGCGTCGACCGACGCGTCCACGCCGCGCAGTACTCGGGTGGGGGTGTCGCCGGTGAGCGCGGAGGCGAGCCGGTCCAGGTGGGCGCAGTCGAGGCGGTACCGGGTCGCGGACTCCTCCAGGGTGGGGCGGCGCCCGGACCAGAACTCACCGTGGCGGCGGTCCTGGAAGAACTCCCCGGTGTCGCGCGGGGAACGGGGCCGGAGGAACAGCGTCTCCCGATGGCCGCCCGGGGCGGGTTCCAGCACCAGCACCGCCTCAGGGGTCTGCTCGCCGCCGGTCAGGTGCACGTACGCCGAGTGCGGGCGGAAGCGGAAGTCGACATCGTGCGAGCGCACCTTCAGACCGCCGGTCGGGATCACCAGCCGCTCACCGGGGTAGCGGGCGGACAGGGCGCGGCGGCGCCGGGCGGCCCAGGGCGCGACCGGCTGGGACCGCAGGCCCGGCAGCGGGGTCGGGGCCCAGGAACCGGTCATGAACTCGGACAGGGCCGCCGGGACGGGCAGGTCATGGCTGGCCGCCACCGGTGCTGCGGCGCCCGCGGCACCGGTCGTGAGCTGCGGGTTCGACTGGGGGAGCGCTGCCATCGAGGGATGCCTCCGGTGCAGAGAGGGTTGGCATGACGGTGCTGACCCATCATCAGTGCAATAACATATGTCACGTGTCGAAGGATGGGCAAGGGTCCCCTCGCGCAAAAACGAAGAACGCGACACCCCTTGTACGTGAAATGTCACATGGCTACAGTCTGTTTGGATTTGCTTGACTGTGAGCGCATGACTCGCAAGGTCAAACAGATGTGAACGCGATGTCTCCTGCCACCCACGACACCGGAGCAACCGTGAAACACACCACCCGCGCCGCCGCTCGCCGCGGCCAAGGACGAACGTTTCTGCCGCGCATCGTGCTGGTCCTCTCCCTCGCCGTCCCCGCCCTCGGCGTGACCCTCGGCACCGCCGCGCCCGCCCAGGCGCTGGACAACGGCCTGGCGCTCACCCCGCCCATGGGCTGGAACGACTGGAACGCCTTCGGCTGCGACGTCAGCGCGAAGCTGGTCGAGCAGACCGCCGACAAGATCGTCAGCAGCGGTCTGAAGGCCGACGGCTACGAGTACGTCAACATCGACGACTGCTGGATGAGCCCGAACCGTGACGCCGCCGGGAACCTGGTGCCCGACCCGGTCAAGTTCCCCGACGGGATCAAGGGCGTCGCCGACTACGTGCACAAGCTCGGCCTCAAGCTGGGCATCTACGAGTCGGCGGGCAGCAACACCTGCCAGGGCTACCCCGGCAGTCTCGGCCACGAGCAGCAGGACGCCGACAGCTTCGCTTCCTGGGGTGTCGACTACCTCAAGTACGACAACTGCTACAACGAGGGCATCCCGGCGCTGACCCGGTACACCGCCATGCGCGACGCCCTCGCCAGGACCGGTCGGCCGATCGTCTTCAGCCTGTGCGACTGGGGCGACGAGAACGTGGCGAGCTGGGGCGGCTCGGTCGGTGACCTGTGGCGGACCACCGGGGACATCAACGCCTCCTACGCCTCGATGCTGTCCAACTTCCACACCAACGTCGCGCTCGCGGCCGGAGCCGGTCCCGGGGCCTGGAACGACCCCGACATGCTGGAGGTCGGCAACGGGATGACGCCGACCGAGGACCGGTCCGAGTTCTCGCTGTGGGCCGAGATGGCCGCGCCGCTGATCTCCGGCACCGACCTGACCACCGCCTCCCCGGCGACGCTGGCGATCTACGGCAACAAGGAGGTCATCGCGGTCGACCAGGACAGCCTGGGCAAGCAGGGCGTGGAGACGTCGTCGGCGGGCGGCCTGGACGTGCTGGCCAAGCCGCTGTCCGACGGCAGCGTGGCGGTGGCGCTGTTCAACGAGAACGACACCCCCGCGACCATCTCCACCACCGCTGCCGCCGCCGGGCTTCCCCGCGCCGAGGACTACACCGAGCGCGACCTGTGGGCGCACACCACCACCGAGAGCCGTGGCACGATCAGCGCCTTCGTCCCGGCCCACGGCACCGTCCTGTACCGGGTCGCGGCGGCGTCGCGGGCCGACCGGTACGCGCCGAGCGGCACTCTGGCCGAGGCCGCGCCGCAGCAGGCGACCGCCGGGCAGCCGAGCACGGTGACGACCACCTACACCGACAACGGCAGCGCGGTCGGCAACGTCCGCCTGGGGCTGGACGCGCCCCGTGGCTGGAGCGTCAAACCGCTGACCCGGACCCGTTTCGGACGCGTCGCCACCGGCCACGAGGCCATCGCGGCCTTCAAGGTCACGCCCCCGGCCACGCTGCCCGCGCCGATCGCCGACTACACCCTGGATGCCACCGCGGACGCGACCTGGAGCGGCGGCACCGAGAAGGTCACCACCCCCGCCGCGGTCAGTGTCCCGGCGCCGGTGCGGGCGCCCTGGAAGACCTTCACCGACAACACCGCCACCTTCGGGCAGCAGGGCGGGAACCTCGCCATCCAGGGCGCGGGCGCGGACCTGTACGGCAGCACCGACCAGTACAGCACCGTCTACCAGCAGGGCGCCGAGCACGACGGCTCGACCACCGTCGTCAAGCTCACCGCCCAGGCCGACACCAGCGTCTGGGCCAAGGCGGGGATCATGGTCCGGGACGACATCACCCAGCCCGGTGTGTCGCCCGGCTACGTGATCCTGGCCGAGGCGCCCGGCGAGGGCTACGTGGTGCAGTGGGACAGCACCGGCAGTGGGCAGCTGGACAGCAACAGCGCGCCCGCCGACAGCGGCAGCGGCACCGCGAGCTATCCCACCTGGCTCAAGCTGGTCCGCTCCGGCGACACCTACACCGGCTACTACTCCACCGACGACAGCAACTGGACCCTGGTCGGCACCGCGACCGCACCCGGCGCGACCGCCACCCAGGACGTCGGGGTCTTCACCAGCTCCCACAGCGCGGGCACCATCGGCGAAGCCGACTTCAGCGACTTCAGCCAGAGCTGACCGGCCGGGCGGGGGGAGCCGCGCGGCTCCCCCCGCCCACCGCTCGGGCTGCCGCCGGACGCGAGGGAGCGCGGATGGACCTGGAGCTTCGGCACCTACGGACGCTGTGCGCGATCGCGGACGCGGGGAGCGTGGGCCGGGCCGCAGCCGAGCTGGGGACCTCGCAGCAGGCGGTGAGCACGCAACTGCACCGGATCGAGCTCCACTTCGGCGAGCCGCTGTTCGAGCGCAACACCGCGGGCGTGCGGCCGACCCGGTACGGCGCCGAGGTCCTGGCCCGGGCCCGGGACGTGCTGGACCGGGCCCAGGCGATCGGCCGCCGACCGGTCGAGGGCGCCGCGCCGCGCCCGGTGCTGCGGCTGGCGGCGACCAACTCGCCCATCCTGTCCGGGATGGCCGCCCGAGTGCGCACCGGGTCGCCGGACCTGCTGCTGACCGTGAGCAGCGTGTACCGGTCCTCCCAGATCGTCGAACTGCTGGAGGCCGGCGAGCTCGACGCCGCGATCGGCGTGGACTACCCGGGCCTTGAGCTGGTCCACGCCGACGCCGTCGGGCATCGCGGCATCGTCACCGAGCCGTCGTTCCTGGCGTTGCCCGCGGGCCACCGGCTCCGGCACCGGACCGAGGTGGCACTGGCGGACCTGGCCGGGGACTCCTGGTTCATCACCCCGGACGACGGCGCCGGTTGGCCGGGCGTCCTCTACGCGGCCTGCGCGGCGGCCGGGTTCACCCCGGCGACGGTGCACGAGTTCCTCGGCGACCGGCTCCAGCTCCAGAACATGATCGCCGACGGGCTCGGAGTGTCGCTGGTGCAGGCGACGACCCGGCCGATCCCCGGCGTGATCATCAGACCGCTGGCGGGCACCCCGCTGTGGTGCCGCTACCTGCTGGCCTGGCACAAGCGCAGCGTCGGCGACGAGGTCGCGGCGATGCTCTTCGGCGCGGCCCGCGCCTCCTACCGGGAGCTGATCGCGCGGGCGCCGCACTTCCAGGCCTGGGCGGCCCGAACCTGCCACGGGACACTCCGCTAGCAGCGGCGTCGCCGATGTTGTGGCGGGGACACGGCAGTCGCTGTGCCCCCGCGCATTGTCCCGGCCGGTCGTGCGGTGAGACGGTGCGTCACACGCCTCGCCCACGTCTCGCGAAGCGCACCCCACCCGAAGGAGCAGCGATGCGCCATCGATCCGTCCTGCCCGGACTCCTGGCCGCGGGCAGCATGACCCTCGCCCTGCTGGCGGGCGTCTCCACCGCCCCGGCCTCGGCCACGACCGCTGAACGGGCCACCGTCCAGCCCGTCGCCGGTGCGCCCGGGGCGGGCGTTCCGGCGCCCACCGGCGCGGTCGTCGGCGGCGCCGACACGGCGGCCGTCCAGAACGGCCGACTCGCCGTCGGCCAGTTACCGCCGATACGCCCGACGCGGGCACAACCCCCGGCGGACGCGGCCAGGGCGACGCGGGCGGGCAGGGCCGCCACGCAGTCCTGCGACCCGTCCGCCTTCGGCGCGCTGACCGGCTCCGCGCTGGCCGACTACGTCGAGGACTCGACCACCGACTGCGTCAACTCGCTGTTCACGGTCACCGGCGGCGACGCGCGGGCACTGTTCGACGAATCCCAGATGGCCTCGGTCGCGCAGGCCTACCAGGGCCTGGCGTCGAGCTACCCCGGCGACGACACGACCGGTATCCGGCAGCTCACCATGTACCTGCGCGCGGGTTACTACGTCCAGTACGGCGACCCGGCCGATGTCGGCGGCTACGACGCCACCCTGTCCGCCGAGGTGGAGAACGCCCTCGACGCCTTCTTCGCCGCCCCGCGTACCGCCGACGTCTCCTCCGGCAACGGCGACGTCCTGGGAGACGCCGTGCTGCTGAGCGACAGCGCCGACCTGCAGGGCGACTTCCTGAACGTCTACCAGCGGATACTCACCGCGTACAGCGGTTCCTGGGACGCCGACGACAGCATGGACGCCGTCGTCTACGACGTCTACACCCCGCTGTGGCGCGGGACGTTCTTCCCCGCCTTCGTCGCCGCGCTGACGGCGGACCCGGGCATCATCAACACGCTCGACTCGTTCGCGCTCGCCCACACCGGCCTGCTCGGCGGCGACAACACCTTCATGGACGCCGACGCCGCCGACGACCTCGCCTCGTACGTCCAGTTCCCCGCACTCCAGGCGACGGTGCGGCCGTTGATGCTCGGCCTGCTGCAGGCCTCGTCGATCTCCGGACCCACCGCCGCCCTGTGGATGTCGGTCGCGCAGCAGGCCAACGGCTACGACTCGGCCGACTGCTCGTACTACGGCGTCTGCGACCTGGCGGCCCAGGCCACCGCGGCGGCGCTGCCGATCACACACTCGTGCGGGCCGGAGACCACCGTCCTGGCCGAGTCGCTCAGTTCCGCGGAACTGAGCAGCACCTGCGCCGACCTCGCCGACCAGGACGGGTACGTCCAGAGCGTGGTCAAGGACAGTGGACCGATTCCGAACCAGTACAACGACACCGACAACATCGTGGTGTTCGCGAGTGACCTCGACTACGAGATCTACGCCCCGGCGATCTACGGGGTCCCCACCGACAACGGCGGCATCACCCTCTACAACACGCCTTCCCAGCCCGGGAACCAGGACTACTCCATCCTCTACCAGGACCCCGGCGCCGACGGCTACACCAACGACATCTGGAACCTCAACTACGAGTACACGCACTTCCTCGACGCGCGCTACGACACCCTGGGCACCTTCGCGCAGATGGAGGTCGAGCCCAACATCTGGTGGATCGAGGGCATCTCGGGATACATCTCCTCCAGCTACCGGGGCGTCCCGGAGGACGGCGCCGTCGCCGACGCCGGTGAACACACCTACGCGCTGAGCACGCTGTGGCAGACGACGTACGCCAACAGCGACGACGACCGGGTCTTCCCGTGGAGCTACCTGGCCGTGCGCTACATGCTCGGTGAACACCCCGCCGACATGCAGGCGATCCTCGACGACATGCGGGTCGGCGACTACACCGGCGCGTACGACTACTACACCGACACCATCGGCACCCGCTACGACGCCGACTTCAACACCTGGCTCGACGGTATCGCCAACGGCACCACGGGGACGCCCACGGCCGCCTTCAGCGCGTCGACCGCCGGGCTGACGGCCGGATTCGCCGACGACTCCAGCGAGTCCGGCAACGGCAGCATCACCAGTTGGTCCTGGAACTTCGGCGACGGGGCGACCTCCTCGGCGCGGAATCCGTCGCACTCGTACACCGCGGCCGGCAGCTACACCGTCACCCTCACCGCGATGGACAGCAACGGGCAGACCGCCAGCAGTTCCCAGCCGGTCACCGTGAGTGGCGTCGGCCCGTGCGCGGACGCCAACCCGCAGCAACTGGATCGGAACTGCTCCCGGGCGAACCAGGCCGAGGCCGCCGGGGACCTGGACTACCTGTGGATCTACCTCCCGGCCGGGACGACCACGCTGCACGTCTCCACCAGCGGCGGCAGCGGCACCGCCTACCTCTACTACAACCCGTCCACCTGGGCCGACAACACCGACTACACGAACGCGTCGACCGCTACCGGCACCGCCCAGAGCATCACTGTCAGCAACACGAGCGCGGGCTACCGGTACCTCAGCCTGTATGCCGAGACCGCGTTCAGCGGGGTCACCGTGACCACGCAGTACTGAGTTCCGAGTGCCGATCAACGGCATACCGGGGCACAAGGTGCGCATCCCCGGTGATGGTGCTCACACGGCCGAGGGCCCCCACGACCCGGGATAGTAGATCGATCCGGCAGGTTTGGAACGCTCGGCGGCGGTTGCGGCGGCCGTTGCCGCCGCCGAGCCGCCCCTGGGCCCAATGCGAGCACATTCCCGCAGGTCAAGGCGATAGTGGCAGGGATCTGAGATTTCTGGTTCCGGTGGTTTGCGGGCTGGAAAGCCGGGAAATCCGCAGGCTCCGGGGGCCGTCAAGGCTGCCGTTCGCTACGACGCGGGGTCGTATTCGGGGTCCTTGGAGATCCCCGGAGGGCCCGCTAACAATGGCTGAGTCGAACGACGCCGCGGCGCATCCGCCGCAGGCCATCCGCCCGGCAGCCACTCCCTCGCGATGGTGCCGCGTGCCCACCCCGTCGTCCCGTCCCTGTTCGGCGACACGACGCCCCCGGGGTGAGGCACAGCAAACAGATGAGGTTGAAACCCGCATGTCGCTCTTCCCCACCCGTGTGCGCACCACCGCCGCTCTGCTCGCCTCCGCCGCCAGCCTCACCGCCCTCGGCGCGGCCCTCATACCCTCGGTCGCCTCGGCCGACACCCCGCAGGCCATCGCCGCGCAGATCGTGCCCGCGAGCCAGCTCGCATCCTTCGACCAGATCATCTCGCACGAGAGCAGCTGGAACGTCACCGCGACCAACGCCTCCTCCGGGGCCTACGGCCTGGGGCAGGCGCTGCCCGCCTCCAAGATGGCCTCGGCCGGTGCCGACTGGCAGACCAACGCCGCGACCCAGATCAAGTGGGCCCTCGGCTACATGGACTCCCGCTACGGCAGCCCGAACGCCGCCTGGAGCTTCTGGCAGGCCCACAACTGGTACTGAGCCACTGGTACTGAGCCGCCAGGCTCACCACCCGCTCACCGACGACTCCCCCGGCGCCCGCGCGGCGCCGGGGGAGTCGTCGTACAGCACGGCAGTCAGGCTATATGGAACGTGACATAGTACATTGCAATCCCGTCCAAAGCATTGACAGACATCAACAGATTCCAATAATTACAAACATCAAGCGTAGTCGACTGCACCACCCCTTCTCGTTGAAGCCCTGCATGCGGTCGAGTATTCGCATGCCAGAAGGGGGGTTTCGGCTCGCATCCCACCGGCTGGAGGGTGTTGTTAAATGTTGGAATCCTGGTCAAGCTCGTCCCGGTCCCGCCTGCTGAGACTCGGTACTGCGGTCATGCTCTCGGCCGCCCTGTCGGTCGCGGCGGCAGTCGCCGCACCGCCGGGCGTCGCCGCCACGCCGAAGGCGGCGACGGCGGCCACGGCGTCCGCGACGCCGCCGCTGGACAACGGACTGGCGCTGACCCCGCCGATGGGCTGGAACTCCTGGAACAGCCTGGGCACCAACGTCACCGAGCAGAACGTGGTCGACACCATCGACTTCATGTCGGCCAACGGCCTGGTGGCAGCCGGCTACAACACGGTGACCATCGACGACGGCTGGTCACTGCTGCACCGCAGCGGGCAGACCAGTGACATCGTGAAGAACCAGTACGGCGCCATGCAGTTGTACGACGCCAACGGCAACCCGGTCAGCGGACTCGACGGCGCCGGCAACGACCCGACCTCCGGCGACCTGATCCCCAACCCGGTCAACTTCCCGGACCGGACCGTCAACGGCCAGACCGTGAACGGCATCCAGTACCTGGCCTGGTACGCCCACAGCAAGGGCATGAAATTCGGCCTCTACACCACCGACACCTACGTCACCTGCCAGGGGCACCCCGGCAGCCTCGGCCACGAGACCACCGACGCCGACGACTTCGTCTCCTGGGGCGTCGACTACGTCAAGCTCGACAACTGTCCCTACGGCCCCCCGATCACCGGCCCGGACGGACACAACTACGGGATGCAGGGGGAGGGCAGGGAGCTGACCGAGTCCGTCTACGCCCGGGTGCAGACCTTCCAGCGGGCCCTGGACGCCGCCTCCGCCGCCCAGGGCAAGCCGAAACTGGTACTGAGCGTCTCCGCGCAACCGGCCCACAGCGGCGTGCCGTACCTGGAGTCGGCCAGTGACCCGGCGCTGTCGGACTCGGTGGTCCAGGCCGCCGGCACCTCCCCGTACGACGCGCCCGGCTACGCCCCGACCGGGGTCTGGTGCGGGCAGGTCGCCAACCTCTGCCGGATCGGCGGTGACCGGGACAGTGACATCACCGGAGTCTTCTACGACGCCCAGTTGGGCACGTCCTTGCAGTACGCGTCCAATATCCGGCCGGGCAGCTGGAACGACATGGATATGATGTTCACCGGCTGGCAGGACGTCTACGGCGACTACGGTGTCACCGACACCTGTACCTGCCACGCGCCGTTCACCGACACCGAGTCGCAGACCGAGATGTCCGTGCTGTCGATGATGGCCTCCCCGCTGATCTCCGGAGCCGACTTCCGCACCGCGGCAGAGTCCCAGCAGACACAGGACGGCTACACCTGGTCCACCGGCATCAACGCCGACAGCCTCGCCATCTACGAGAACAAGGACGTCATCGCCGTCGACCAGGACTCGCTGGGCCAACCGGCCACCCTGGTCGGCAGTCCGCCGAGCAGTCAGACCGCCCCGGTGGTGCTCCGGCGGACGCTGGCCAACGGCGACACGGCGGTGCTGCTGCTCAACCAGGATCCCAGCACCACGACGACGATCAGCGCCAGCCTCGGCTCGCTCGGACTGAACGGCACGGTCTACGACGCCGAGAACCTGTGGACCAAGGGCACGGCCACGGTCTCCGGCAGCATCAGCGCCGACGTCGCACCCGACGGCGTGGCGATGTTCCGGATCAGCAACCCACCGCAGACGGTCACCCCCTCGCTCGTGGGCGACGGCTCCTTCCACACCATCGCCGACGGCAGCTCCTCCGGGAACGTGCTGGAGGTCAGCGGCGAGTGCAGCGCCCCGGCCGGGGGCGGCGCCGACATCAACACCTGGTGGACCACCCACACCTCCGAGCAGTGGCAGTTCACCCGCAACGCGGACGGCACGGTCAGGATCTACGACAACTGCTGGACCGGAACCCAGCAGAACGGCACGCTGACCGAGACCAGTGGGGCCGGGGGACCGGTCACCGTCTCCAACACCTACACCCCGGGTGACGTCTACCAGGAGTGGACGGTGACCGAGAACAGCGGCACCGGCGTGATCACCATCGCCAACAAGGGCACCGGGTACGTGCTCGACACCACCGGCTCCGCCACCGGTTCGACAGTGGTGACCAGTTCACCGACCACCAGCCCCACCCAGGGCTGGGCGGCCGTGAACTGATGACAACTCAGTTCTGAGAGGCAGTGGCCCGGCCGTGGGAGCCGATGCTCCGACGGCCGGGCCCCGCGAACTGACGTCAGGTCAGTTTCGGTTCATTCAGCTGACGTTGAGGTTCGCCTGGCCGATCACGAAGGAGGTCTCCCGGGTGGAGACCTGGACGCCGGTGAACAGCAGCGTGACCGTCTGGCCCGCGTACGCGGCCACGTTGTACGTGTGGTCGGCGTAGCCGGTGTTGTGGTTGAGGTTGGAGAAGGTGGCCAGCGTGCCCAGTACCGTGCCGGAGCTGTTGACCACCTGCACGGTCAGCGTGTCGTAGGCGGTGGTGGTGGAGGTCTGGGCGGTGTCGATGTGCATCCAGAAGTCCAGCGCGTAGGTGGTGCAGCCGCTCGGGATGGTGATCGCCTGGGAGAGGGTGTCGGTGGTGGCGCGGGTGTAGCCGTCCAGCCAGGCGTCGTACTTGCCGACGTACGGCGGTTCCTTGCTGTTGTCGGCGATCACACCGGAGGTCGCGTTCCACGGTGCGGCGGTGCCGGTGGAGAAGCTGGGGTTGCCGATCAGCTGCGCGGCGGCGCAGGAACCCGTGGCCGAGTTGACGGTCCAGTTGAAGGTGGTGCTGCCGCTGGCGCCGGTGGTGTCGGTGGCGGTGACGGTCGCGGTGTCGGTACCGGTGGTGGTGGGGGTGCCGGAGATCAGGCCGGTGCCGGTGTTGATGGACAGGCCTGCGGGTAGTCCGCTGGCGCTGTAGCCGAGGGTCTGGCCGGAGGCGGAGTCACTGGCCGCGATCTGCAGGCTCGCCGCGGTCCCCACGGTGCCGGTCTGGCTGCCCGGGTTGCTGACCGTGACCGTGTTGGCCGTCGTGCCGCCGAAGTCGGCGTTGAAGGTCGACTCGACCACGTTCTCCACGCCGGTGTCGTTGAGGATGATGCCGAGTTCGCGGTTGCTCTGCAGCGAGTTGCTGGTGATGTTCATCGAGCCGACCTCGACCGCGGCGGTGGGCAGACCGTAGTCCGCGACGATCGCCTTGGCGTGGATGTAGAAGCCGGTCGAGGAGGTGTAGGTGGTGACCTTGCCACCCGCCGCGGTGACCTCGTTGATCTCCGACTGCCACTCGGAGGACTCGTTCTCGACCACCAGCCGCACGGCCACGCCGCGCTGGGCGTCGGCGACGATCGCGTTGACGACGGCGGTGTCGCTGAACTCCTCCTCCTCGACGTCGAGGGTCTTGGTCGCGCCGTTGATGATCGAGAGCAGCCGGGACTGCGCCGTGGTGGGCGACCAGAGCAGGTTGTCGCCGTCGCTCGGGGTGATCGCGGTGTGCGTGTAGTCGTCGGCGAAGACCGCCTCGATCGCCGCGACGTCGTTGGCGTCGTTGTCGAAGACACCGTAGTCGCGGCTGGTCGGGTAGTACTCGGAGGTGAGGTTGCCCGACAGGATGAGCGATTCGTCGCCGTTGACGGTGATGGTCTTCTGGTGGGTGTAGGTGAACGTGGTGGAGGACCAGACCACGCCGACCCCGGCGGCCGAAAGGTCGTTGTACGCGGTCTGGTTGGTGCTCTTGTTCGCCTGGTCCAGGATCACCCGCACCTTGACCCCGGCCTGCTCACGGGCGATCAGGTCGTTGATGGCGGTGGTGTCGTTCAGCTCGTACATGGTCATGTCGAGCGTGCTGGTGGCCGAGTTGATGAAGTCGTAGATCTCGGGCTCGGTGGTGCCGAGGTTGAACGCGAAGGCCGAGTAGGGGTCGGTGGCCTGGGGATGGCTCGCGGCCTGGGCCGGAGCGGCGGTCAGAGCGACGGCGGCGGCGGTACCACAGGCTGCGAAAGCCATGAGGGTGCGCCGGAGGGCGGGGGTAGGTCGCATTGCTCTCCTCGGACGTGAGGGGGAGAAGATCCGGTGGGAGGTGCACGGTGGGATTGCGACGCCTGGTTGCCGCGTCGCGGCCCAGCACTCAGGACACTCACATGAGATGACCAACCCGTGACTTATCGATAACGATGCGATATCAGTTTGTACATGACAATGAAAGAGGCGATATTCTGAAAGGCTGTCATCCTCCTATCCGTGGCCGCTCCCGCGCTCCCGCTCGCGGCACGGAGGCGCTCTTCGTTCCCAGGTCGCGCTTCGGCGAGGGGGCGGTACGGTCAGCCGAGGACCGTGACGCCGAGTTCGGTGAGCAGGCCGCGGATCCGCCGTTCGATCTCGTCGCGGATCGGGCGGACCGCCGCGACACCCCGACCGGCGGGGTCGGCCAGTTGCCAGTCCAGGTAGCGCTTGCCGGGGAAGACCGGGCAGGCGTCGCCGCAGCCCATGGTGATCACCACGTCGGAGGCCCGCACCGCCTCGGCGGTGAGGACCTTCGGTGTCTGCGCCGAGAGGTCGAGGCCGACCTCGGCCATGGCCTGGACGACGGCCGGGTTCACGCTGTCGGCGGGCGCGGACCCGGCCGAGCGGACCTCCACCCCGTCGCCGCCGAGGCGGGCGAGGAAGGCGGCGGCCATCTGCGAGCGGCCCGCGTTGTGCACGCAGACGAACAGCACGGACGGTACGGCGGGCGCGTTCATCGACGGAGTCCTCGTTCTCGGAGCGGAGGGGACGGCGGAGCGGCGGGGGCAGAGGGGCGGGTCAGCGGGCGGAGCCGACGACGCCGGGCTCGGCCCGGGATACCGCACCGTGGTCGGCCGGGGGCGGGGTCGGGTGGCCGAACAGCAGCGTGAGCAGGGCCAGTCCCAGTGCCAGGCCGACCAGTTGGGCGCCGACGAACCCGGGTACGGAGACCGGGGCGATCCCGGCGAAGGTGTCGGTGAACGCGCGGCCGATGGTGACCGCCGGGTTGGCGAAGCTGGTGGAGGAGGTGAACCAGTACGCCGCGCCGATGTAGCAGGCGACCGCGACCGGGGCCAGCCGCTCGCGTCCGGTGCGGGCGAGGCCGAAGACCAGCAGGACCAGTCCGGCGGTGGCGACCACCTCGCCCAGCAGCAGCTGCGGGGCCGAGCGGTGGTGGGTGGACAGGTGCGCCAGCGGCTCGGCGAACATCGCGTCCGCCAGGGCCGCCCCGCCGATGGCCCCGGCGATCTGGGCGGGGAGGTACGCGGCCAGCTCCCGCAGCGCGGGCCCGTCGTCGCCCCGGCGGCCGGTCCACCAGGCGGCCAGGGTGACCACCGGGTTGAAGTGCGCGCCGGAGACCGGGCCGAGCAGGGCGATCAGCACGCCCAGGCCGAGGACCGTGGCCAGCGAGTTCGCCAGCAGCCGCAGGCCGACATCGGAGGTGAGCGCGGTGGCCTGGATGCCGGAGCCGACCACCACCGTGACCAGCGCGGCCGTGCCGACGAGCTCCGCCCCGGCCCGGCGGGCCAGCGGTATCGCGGTCATCCCGCGGCTCGCGCGGCGCCTTCGCCGTCGGGGGTGCCGTCGCTGTCCGGTGCGCCGTCGCTGTCGGGTGCGCCTTCGCCGTCCGGTGCCTGGAGCAGGGCGGCGAGCTGGGCCAGGGCAGTGGGAAGCACCCAGTAGTACACCCAGGTGCCGCGCCGTTCGGATCCGACCAGACCGGCTTCCCGCAGCACCTTCAGGTGGTGCGAGATGGTCGGCTGGGACACGTCGAACGGGCCGGTCAGGTCGCACACGCAGGCCTCGCCGCCCTCGTGCGAGGCGATCAGCGACAGCAGCCGCAGCCGCACCGGGTCCGCCAGCGCCTTGAAGACCCGCGCCAGCTTGACCGCGTCCGCCTCGCCCAAGGGCTCGCGGGCCATCGGCGAGCAGCAACCGACGGCACGCTGCCCCCGCGCGTCAGGCCCCAGCACGGGCAGCTCAAGATTAGACATGTATCTATGTTGACAGTCATCTAATCGAGAGGCAAGCCCCACTGTACCGACAGCCGTCGAAACAGAAACGGATCAAGGGGACTGCCCTGGCCACTCGCCCCGCCCGGGGCCGCCGTCGGCCGTGGCGCGCCCGACGGCGCCTAGGGTGGAAAACGGCGAACTGGACCGGGCGCTGAGGCGTCCTCAGTTGCTGAAGACGGTTGTCGAACACGAGGAGGAAGCGATGGTGGAGACCTTCGGAGAGCGTCCGAGCCGCCGCGCGGTACTGGCCCTGGGGGCGGGGACGGCGCTGGCCGCCGCCGTGTCCACGGGCGGCACCGCCTACGCGGCGGGAGGTACGGCAGTGGGTGGGGACCCGGTCGTCCAGGCACTGGCGGAACTCGAACGGCAGCACGGCGCTCGGCTGGGGGTGTTCGCGCGGAACCTGGTGACCGGTCGGAGCGTGGCCTACCGCGCCGACGAGCTCTTCCCGATCTGTTCGGTGCACAAGACGATCACCGCCGCGGCCGTGCTGCGGGACCTCGACCGGGACGGCCGCTTCCTCGCCAAGCGCGTCCGGTACACCGAGCAGGACGTCACCACCGCGGGCTACGCCCCGATCACGGGCACCCCCGAGCACCTGGCGAACGGCATGACCGTCGCCGAGTTGTGCGCCGCCGCCATCGACTACAGCGACAACGCCGCCGCCAACCTGCTGCTCCGTGAGCTCGGCGGCCCCACGGCGGTCACCCGCTTCTGCCGGTCCATCGGCGACGAGGTGACCCGACTCGACCGGTGGGAGCCCGAGTTGAACTCCGCCGAACCGTGGCGGGTGACGGACACCACCAGCCCGGCCGCGATCGGTTGGACCAACGTCAAGCTGGTCCTCGGGGACGCGCTCGCGCCGCGCGACCGGCGGCAGTTGACCGAGTGGCTGCTGGCCGACACCACCAGCGGCGCCCGCTTCCGGGCCGGACTCCCCAAGGGCTGGACCCTCGCGGACAAGACCGGCACCGGCGACTACGGCACCACCAACGATGTCGGCATCGCCTGGACCCCGGACCGCACACCGCTGGTGCTGGCCGTCCTGTCCACCAAGCCGGACGCCACCGCTCCGGCGGACGAGCCACTGGTCGCCCGGAGTGCCGCCCTGCTGGCGGCGGCGCTCGGCTGACACCTGCCGGGGCCGCGTCGGGCCGCCCCGCCACCGGCGGCGAATGCTTCCAGGAGTGAAGGCAAGCCGTCGGTGTGCGGCCGCGGGTGTGGATATCCTGGATGTTTTTCGTCATCAAGTCGTGCAGATCGTCCACCTCTTGGTGACTTCTCTTGACTGGTCTGGACCAATCCGGTTACGTGCAGCCATCACCGCTCACGCCGCACCTGGATGAGCGGCACCACTCACCCCCACACAGGAGTGGCACATGACCCATGCGCACGCGCCCGGACGCGTCCGGCTGCTGGTGCTGATGGCCCTGCTGGTCAGCATGATCGGCCTGATGACGCTCACCCTCGCGACCCCGCCCGCCAACGCCGCGGTCACCCCCGCCGCGACCAGTTGCAGCAGCTATCCGACGTGGGTGGCGGGCCAGTCCTACGCGGTCGGTGCGATCGTGGAGTACCCGGCCAACGGCCAGTACTACATCGCCACCAACGCCAACCCGGGGTACGACCCGACGATCAGCACCTGGTACTGGTCCCCCTACACCTGTACCGGTTCCGGTGGCGGCAGCACCAGTTGCAGCGGCTACCCGACGTGGGTGGCGGGCCAGTCCTACGCGGTCGGTGCGATCGTGGAGTACCCGGCCAACGGCCAGTACTACATCGCCACCAACGCCAACCCGGGCTATGACCCGACGATCAGCACCTGGTACTGGTCCCCCTACAGCTGCACCGGTTCCGGTGGCGGTACGGGAGGCGGCGGCTCCAGCGGCTTCGTCGTCAGCGAGGCGCAGTTCGACCAGATGTTCCCGAACCGGAACTCGTTCTACACCTACAGCGGGCTGGTGGCCGCGCTCAGCTCCTACCCGGGCTTCGCCACCACCGGCAGTGCCACCGTGCAGAAGCAGGAGGCCGCCGCCTTCCTGGCCAACGTGGACCACGAGACCGGCGGGCTGGTCTACGTCACCGAGATCGACCAGTCGGGCGACTACTGCGCGAGTGAGTCGTACGGCTGCCCGGCCGGGACGTACGCCTACTACGGGCGCGGCCCGCTCCAGATCAGCTGGAACTTCAACTACGAGGCGGCCGGCAACGCGCTCGGGGTCGACCTGCTCGACAACCCCGGCCTGGTCGCCACCAACGCGTCCGTCTCCTGGGAGACCGCGCTGTGGTACTGGGACACCCAGACCGGCCCCGGCAGCATGACCGCGCACAACGCGATCGTCAACGGCGCCGGCTTCGGCCAGACCATCGAGGCCATCAACGGCAGCGTTGAGTGCAACGGCGGCAACACCGCCGAGATGCAGGACCGGGTCAACGACTACGAGTCCTTCACGTCGATCCTCGGTGTCTCCCCGGGCAGCAACCTCACCTGCTGAGGCGGCCCGACGAGGGTTCCCCGGCAGCGCACCCGCTGCCGGGGAACCCTCGTGAGGAAGCAGCCCGGTCAGTTCGCCCGGTAGCGGCCGGCGAGTTCGGGGCTCTGGCCGGAGAAGGCGGCGAGATCGGCCCGGAAGACGCTGTCGAGGAGCCGGTAGTCCTCGACACCGGGGGCGCTGACGACCTCGCCGAGTTCCAGGCCGCGCAACGCGCCGGTGACCACGTCCTCGGCGCTCATCCGGGGCACGGCGCTCAGGTCCAGGCCCTGGGACGAGTGGAACTCGGTGGCCACAACCCCGGGGCAGACCACCTGGACCCGTACGCCGGTGCCCTCCAGTTCGGCGCTGAGGGTCTGGGACATGGCCACGAGGTGGGCGAGGGTGCCCGTGTAGACGGCGCGGCGCGGCATCACGGACGCGTCCGCGGGCCCGCTGAAGGCGATCATGCCGGCCACATTGATGATCGAACCCCGGCCGCGCTGCCGCATGCCGCCGACAGCGGCCCGCATCAGCAGGGTCGGGGCGAGGACCTTGACGTTGACCAGCTCCCGGGCCTTGGCGGCGGGCAGGTCGGCCAACGGCATGTAGTGGGCGACACCGGCGTTGTTGACCAGCACGTCCAGGGGTTCGTCGGCGCAGTACCCGGCGACGGTGTCGATACCTTCCTCCGTCGAGAGGTCCGCGGTGACCGGGCGGACCTTGACCTGGGAGTACTCGGAGGCGAACTCCAGGAGCCGGTCCTCGCGGCGGCCGACGATGACCAGGTCGTAGCCGTCGGCGGCGAAGCGCTCGGCGAATGCCCTGCCGATGCCGGAGGTCGCGCCGGTGACGAGAGCGAGCTTGCTCATGAGGGGATGTCCTTTCGTGACACTGGGCCCGGACGGCGTCGGCAAGGGCGGTTGCCCGGCGCCGTCCTGTCCCCACCATGCGACCAGAACCCCCCGGGAGGCAGTCGACCCGCTTTCATAGGACTGTCAGTACCAGGCAAGCCGCCCACCTGGCCGACCCAACCGACGTCGGTCAGTGGCCGCGGCGCAGGGCGGCGACGAAGGCGGCACCGTTCGGAGTGCCGATGCCGGTCATGGTGTCGTAGCCCTTGGCGGTCACCTGCTGGGTGTCGGGGCGGTTCTGGGAGTCGAAGACGTCGACGTTCGCGGTGCTGAAGGAGTCGTCGGGCGCGATGTACGCGGCCCGGTCCTGCTGCGGCGCGGTCGCGCCGATCGGCAGGGCGTCGTGGAACGCCTGGGTGGCGGCCAGGCGGTAGAGCAGCGGGTTGATGAAGCCGTAGGGCGACTTCTGGCCCTGCTGGGCGTCCGCCACCAGGCCCGCGACCAGTGGGGTGGCCAGACTGGTGCCGCCGTTCGTCACGGTGAGGTAGCGGCCCGGCTTCCCACTGCTGTCCGTTTCGGTGTAGCCGATCAGCATGCCGGTGTCCGGGTCGGCGTCGGCGGCGATGTCGGGCACCGTCCGGCCGAGCACCGTCTTGCCGGCCACCTTGACCTGGGCCATCGACGCCGGAACGACGCCCTTCTGGTACGCGGGCTGCTGGTAGACCTCGCTGACGCCCCCGCCGCCCCCGCTGACGCCCAGGTCGGTCCACGTGCCGCCGCTCAGCGAACCGAAGTCGTCGGACCAGCCGGTCTCGAACACCCGGTTCCCGGTGGCCCCGATGCCCAGGGTGGTGCCGCCCACCGCCACCGCGTACGGGTCGGAGTCGGTGACCGTCAGGCCCGGGGTGTCGCCGGAGGCGACGTACATGCCGACCCCCTCGGCCGCGGCCCGCACATCGATGGCGTGCACGACCTGCGGCGCCACCTCACCCAGCGGGATCTGCCACGAGTTCGACGCGATGGAGGCCAGGGGGTGGTGCCCGTCGCCGGTCAGCACGGCCGAGGCCGCGTCCAGCAGCGCCTGGTCCTCGTCGCAGCCGCCGCCCACCACCATCACCTGGTCCGCGCCCGGAGCCATGGCGTAGACAGCCTCGGAGTCCATCTCCGCCTCGACGTCGACGGCGGGCGACTGCGCCGCCGAGTCCGCCGTCCGGTCCGCTGTCGCCGAGGCCGCCTTGCACGCGCCCCCGGCCTGGACCTGGCGGAACTGGGCTGGCTTCGGCAGCGGCAGGCCGTTGGCGCGGGCGTACGCCGTCAGCGTCCGGAACATCGCGGTCGGCGGCTCGTCCTCGGTCAGCGCCACGGTCTGGCCACTGCCGTCCGCCTGCGGCGTCGCCCCGTAGGCGGCGCGCAGCTGCGCGGCGGAGTACCCGCACACCGGCAGCGAGACCGTGGTCAGCCGCTGGTACGCGGGGCTGAGCGGGTGGGTGTGCTGCGCCCAGTACTGGGAGCAGGTGGCCGCCCCGGCCGCCGGGCGGATCGGCGGAGCCGACACCGCCGTGCCCGGGGACGCGGCGGACGCGCTGCTCAACCCGGTCACCGCCAGCACGTCGGCGGCCAGCGCGGCGGGCACCGACACCTCGCGGTCGTTGGCGGTGAACACGGACGACCGGCCCGCCTGCCCGGCTGCGGCGCCCTTGGCCCGGTACCTGCCGATGCCCACCCGGAAGGCCGACTCGACCGCCGAGACCGGCCCGGTCGCCGAGACGTAGTCACGGCCGCTGTCGACCCGGACCCCGGTCAGCCCCTTGCCGGTGAGCCAGGACGCCACCGCCCCGGCCCGCGCCGCCGAGGCGCCGAAGTCGGCGGTGTAGGCATCGGGGCTCAGGTAGTGGTGGTACTCCGGGCTGCCCGGCGTGGCGATGGCGTCCGCGGCGGCGGCGGCGCGCGTCGCGTCCGGGTTGAGCCACACCTGGACCGTCAGCGGCTGGGACGCGGGCGCCGCCCCCACCCGCGCGGCGCTGCCCACCGCGGCGGGGACCGACCCGGGTACCGCGACGGTCGACGCCACCGGGGCGGAACCCGCCACCCCGGTCACCCCGCCGGCGGCCAGCACCACCCCGGCCGCCATCGCGGCCCCCGTGTGAAAAAGCCCGGTCATACGCTTTCACCCTCCTGCCAACACAGCGCCCCCACAGCCGCCGCTCTCATGCGCGTACGACGCGGTCCGCACAATCCCCGGTTGCGGTCGAACACAAACCTTGTCCATTTGGCGGAGTGAGGGGATGAATCGGACACGCCGGGGAACGACTCACCGGAGCGGGAATGAATCCGCGCGGGTAAAAGGTTGGTATTTACACCGAGTAAGTTGCTCGGTGGAGAACAGCACGCGCGGGCCGGGTGGCCCGCCACACCTGAGCGGGGATCCCCCCGCTCCGACGATCGAGGCCCCGTGAACCAGTCCACCTCCGAACAGCCCGCCGACATCGTGGCCCGGCTGCGCGCCACCTTCGACACCGGCCGCACCAAGCCCGTCGAGTGGCGTACCGGCCAGCTGCGCCGCCTGCGCGAGTTGCTCACCGAGCACGGCGCCGACGTGGCCGCCGCGCTCCATGCCGACCTCGGCAAGAGCTCCACCGAGGCACACCGCACGGAGATCGACTTCACGGTGCGGGAGATCGACCACACGCTGGAACACCTGGAGGCCTGGCTGCGCCCGGAGCCCGCCCCGGTCCCGGCCCGGCTCGGGGACGACGCGAGGGCCTGGACGCAGTACGACCCGCTGGGCGTGGTGCTGGTGATCGCGCCCTGGAACTACCCGGTGCAACTGCTGCTGACGCCCCTGCTCGGGGCGCTGGCCGCGGGCAACGCGGTGGTCGCCAAGCCGAGCGAACTGGCCCCGGCCACCTCCGCCGTGCTCGCCCGGCTGCTGCCGCAGTACCTGGACACCCAGGCGGTGGCCGTGGTCGAGGGCGGCATCCCGGAGACCACGGCGCTGCTCGCGGAGCGGTTCGACCACATCTTCTACACCGGCAACGGCACGGTCGGCCGGGTCGTGCTCCGGGCCGCCGCCGAGCACCTCACCCCGGTCACCCTCGAACTCGGCGGCAAGTCACCGGCGTTCGTGGATCGCGACACCGACCTGGCGGTCGTGGCCGGGCGCCTCGCGGCCGGCAAGTTCCTCAACGCGGGACAGACCTGCGTCGCTCCCGACTACGTGCTGACCGACCCGGAGACCGCCCGCGCGCTGGAGCCCGCCCTGGCCCGCGCGGTGGAATCCCTCTTCGGCTCCGACCCGGCGGCCTCCGGCGAGTACGGGCGGATCGTCAACGAGCGCCACTTCGACCGGTTGCAGGGCCTGCTCGGCTCCGGCCGGGTGGTCACCGGCGGCGACAGCGACCGGGCGACCAAGTACATCGCGCCGACCGTCCTGGGCGACGTCGCTCCCGAGTCGCCGGTGATGCAGGAGGAGATCTTCGGTCCGATCCTGCCGATCGTCACCGTCCCCGGCCTGGACGAGGCGATCGACTACGTCAACCAGCGGGACAAGCCGCTCGCCCTGTACGTCTTCACCGACGCCGACGCCACCCGGGAGCGGTTCGCCGCCGAGACCTCCTCCGGCGGCCTGGGCTACGGCCTGCCGCTCGCCCATCTCACCGTCTCCGACCTGCCGTTTGGCGGCGTGGGGGAGAGCGGCATGGGCAACTACCACGGGCGCTACTCGATCGAGACCTTCAGCCACCGCAAGGCGGTGCTGGAGAAGCCGCTCAGCGCCTGAGCGAAGCCGCCGGAGCGCGCGGTGGGGCCCGGTGGGACCCGGTGACCGTACGGCCACCGGGCCCCACCGCTGGGTTAGCAGGACGGGTCAGCAGGACAGGTTGCCGCCGGGGTTCGTGCCGAGGATGCCGGTGAACTTCTGGTACAGGTTGATCCGGTCCTGGCGCTCGTCCGGGTTCTTGCCGTTGCACTCCAGGTCGCCGTTGATGCTGCGGATGGTCTCACCGAAGCCCCGGTTGTCGACCATCGCGTCATGCGGGGTCATGCTGCCCGCGCCCCGCTGGGTGTTCCAGAACCACAGGCCGGTCTCCCAGGAGACCGCCGCGTCCTTCTCCACCTTGTACGGGTCGTGCAGCAGGTCGATGTGCAGCGAGTCACCGGCGGCCTTGTAGTTGAAGTTCCAACTCAACTGGAGCGGGCCGCGCCCGTAGTAGGCGCTGACCCCGGCCGGACAGCCGTAAGGCTGCGAAGTGTCGCAGTAGTGCGAGTAGTTGGCGGTGTTCTGCTCGACCACGTACCTCAACCCACCGGTCTCGTGGCTGACGTTGGCCAGGAAGGCCGCCGCCTCGCGCTTCCTGGTGCCGTTGTCGCCGGTGGTGGTGAAACCCGGGTAGGTGCCCAGCGCGTCGACCAGCCCCTGGTAGCTGTAGAAGGAGTTGCGGCTGGGGAACATCTTGTTGAACTGGGACTGGCTCACCACGAACCCAGCGGACCTGGTGGCGGCGGCCGAGGGGGTCGCGGGGGCGACCGCGACCAGCGCGATCGCGAAGGCGGCCGAGGTGACGGTGGCCAGGACGCGTCGTAGGGACATGCTCGTAACTCCTTGTACAGCCCGGACGGAGGACAGGGGCGATCCCCGGGGGCCCGCGCTGCGCGCAGGGCCGCCCGGAACGCCGACCCCCATCGTCCTGGTCACGCTGCGTCGGCACCGTGCGACACACCGCAGTTGATCGTGCGAGTACGACGTACCGCGATTCCGGTGCGGCCACCGACGGTTGTGGCAGGGCCCGCACCGGCTCCGGGTGGCTGCACCGCCAAGTTCCCTCGCGGGCAACAGCTCTGGGATCATGGCTGGTATGAGTGAGCAGCGCGGGACGGACGCCGGTGAGCTGTGGCTGGCGCGGGTCCGCGACGGCCGCCCGGCCAACGGCCCGGCGGGCGAGGTCGAGTCGGCCCTTCGGCGTGGCGGCGCCGAGTTGCACGAGCGGTGGCTGCTGGGCCTGCGACGCAATCCGGCGCTGTCGGCCGGTGCGCTGCGACGGCTGCTGCCGGTCGAACTCCCGTCGGACGCCGTCGACTTCTGGCTCACCCAGCGGGACCTCCGGCCCGGGACCACCGAAGCGGTGATGGCCCGCGGGAACGTGCGGCAGCGCCGCCAACTCCTGGAGAACCCCAACGCGGACAGCGCCGCACTGGCGGCAATGGTCCACGACCCCGACCCGCGCGTCCGGCGCGGGTACGTCGCGCTGAGCGGCGACTGGGGACGGCAGATACCGGCGGAAACCCGACTGCTACTCGCCGCCGACCCCGACGCCAGGGTCCGCGCGCTGACCGCCAGGTACCTGGATCTGCCGGTCCTGACCCGGGCACGGCTCGCGGCGGACCCCGACCCCCAGGTGCGGCAGGCGGCGGTGGGCCGCGCCACCTGGGCGCGGCTGCCGCCCGGCGTCCGGGACGCACTGCGTGACGACGCCGACCCCGGCGTCCGGGCCGCCGTCGAGGAGGCCAGCCGGATCGAGCAGCCGCTGCCCTGCCGCGTCCCCCAGTACCTGGCCGCGACCCGGGAGCGGCGGTTGCGGGCAGCGAGTGAGGCGCCGCTCGACCGGGAGCTGGCCGAGCTGCTCGCCGAAGACGAGGACCCGGCGATCCGACGCGCCCTCGCCGCCAACCCGCACGCCCCCACCGAACTGGCCCTGCGCCTGTCCGAGGACCCCGATGACGGGGTCCGGCTGACCCTCTCCCAGCGCGAGGAGCTGACCGAGGAGCAGCGGGCCGCGATCGCCTACATCGTGCCGAACGGCCACACCTGGCCACCGAGGTGGATCAGGGAACGCGGCCACGAGCCCGCCGTCGCCCGCCGGGCGGCCGCCTCCGCGCACGTGCTGCTGCGCCGCGGCATCGCCATGGCCCGGCAACTGCCGCCGGACGTGGTGCGGCTGCTCGCCGACGACGAGGACTTCTTCGTCCGGCTCACCCTCTGCGAGTCCTGCCCGGACGCGCCGCACGAGCTGGTGATCGAGATGTACGCCCACTGGCACGGCCTGCGCTGGGGCATGCTGCTGGGCCACCCCAACTTCGCCCGGCCCGGCCTGGCCCGCTTCGCCGACCACGCCAACGACCGCCTCCGGCACGCGGCGCTGTACGACCCGGACGGCGGACCGGAGTTGGTGCTGCGGCTGGCCGATGACCCGTACGTCGCCCCCTGGGCGGTGAGCGATCCGCGGCTGCCCGGCGCCGAGTTGGTCCGCCGACTCGGCGACCCGAGGCACGCCCGGGCCGCGGCCGCCAACCCGGCCCTGCCGACCGGGGCGACGCACCGCCTGCTCGACCTCGCCGGGATCCCGGCCGACCCCGGCTGATCCCGTTGCACCCCCGCCGCTCGGACGCGCCGCCCGCGCGCTGACCGCTCTCCCGCGCTGACCGCTCTCCCGCGCGGTGCGGCGCGGTCGGTGCCGTGCTACGGGCGCAGGACGACCTTGCCCAGGTTGGCCCGGGCTTCGATGATCTCGTGCGCCCGGGCCGCCTCGGCCAGCGGGATCTCGGCGTGCACGGCGGGCGTCAACCGCCCCGACAGGGCGAGTTCCCACAGGTACGCACCCTGCCGGCGGTAGAGCTCGCGCTGGGTGGTGGAGAACCGGGCCATGCTGACGCCGGTGATCGACTTCGCCCCGGCGAGCAGGTCGAAGGCGGGGACGGTACCGCCGCCCGAGCCGAAGAACACCATCCGCCCGCCCGGTGCCAGCGCGGCCACGGCGCGGGGGAGCAGATCGCCGCCGACGCCCTCCAGTACGACATCGACCGGTTCGCCCCAGCTCTCGCTGTCGTACGTCACCACCTCGTCCGCGCCCTGGGCGCGCAGGAACTCCTCCTTGGTGGGCGAACTCACCGCCGCGACCACCCGCGCGACGCCCCGGAGCCCGGCCAGTTGCACCGCGAGGTGTCCCACCCCGCTGGCGGCCCCGGTGACCAGCAGCGACTCGGTGGCGGTGGGCGCGGCTGCGGCGAGTACGGCGAGCGCGACCTGTCCGCTGCGCACCAGCGCCACGGCCTGCACCGGGTCGCCGCCGTCCGGGATCCGGTCGGCGAAGGCGGCGGGCGCGACGGCGAGTTCGGCGTACGAGCCGGTGAAGCTGAGTGCGGTCACCCGCTCGCCGACCTGGAACCCGGTCACCTCCGGGCCGAGCGCGACCACCTCACCGGCGACCTCGCCGCCGAGGATCCCCGGCAGCCCGGCGCCGTCCGCCCCGCCGCCCTCGCCGCGCACCTTGCGCACGGACGGCAGCGTGACGCCGATGGCCTCGGTACGGATCAGCAGCTCACCGGGGCCGGGCTGAGGGGCTTCGGCCTCCTCCACCCGCAGCACGTCCGGGCCGCCGTACTGGTAGAAGCGGACACGCCGCATGGACACCTCCAGGTCGTTGGGAGTCCCAATGATGTCGTTGGGAGCCCCAATGATACAGAGAAGCCGTTGGTCCTCCCAATGGTTTCTGGATAATCTTCTCCCATGACCGAAGCCCCCTACGCCCCCTCCCGCATCCGCGCGCTGCCCAGCTGGCTGCTGGGCCGGGCCGCCGCGCGCGGTCACCGGCTGGTCGCCGAGGCACTGGCCCGCGAGGGGCTGCGGATGATGCACCACGCGGTGCTGTCGGCCGTGGCCGAGCTGGGGCCGGTGTCGCAGGCGGACCTGAGCCGCACCCTGGGCATCGACCCCAAGGACATGGTCGCCGTCGTCAACGACCTACAGCAGCGCCAACTGGTAACCCGAACGCCCGATCCGGCGGACCGGCGGAAGAACGCCGTCACCATCTCGGCCGAGGGCACGCGCTGCCTGCGGCGTACCCAGGAGCTCGGCGACGAGGCCAATGACGAGCTCACCGCCGCCCTCTCGCCCGCTGAGCGGGAGCAGTTGCTGGGATTGCTGCGCCGCATCGTCCAGGCGGACGAGCCCTCCCACTGACCGGCGGCGGGCGGTCAGCCGAGCCGGGGTGCGGCGTCCGCCGCGACGCATTCGCGCACGGCGCGGACCAGCGCCTGGGCGCGCGGGTCGTTGACGACCGTGGGCAGCATGCCGTTGGTGACGTAGCCGAACCCGATGCCGAGCGCGGGGTCGGCGAAGCCCAGTGAACCGCCCCGGCCCGGGTGGCCGAAGGCGGCGGCCGAGGTCATCGGGGACGCGGGACCGTGCAGCATGAAGCCGAGGCCGAACCGGCTGTGCGCGATCAGTACCCGGTCCGGCCCGCTCACCTGTTCGGCGGTGGCGGCGGCGAGGGTCTCCGGCCGCAGCAGGCGGGCCGCGCCGTCGACGTCGCCGATCAGCGCGGCGTAGCAGCGGGCGACGGCGCGCGCGGTGGCGATGCCGTTGGCGCCGGGCAGTTCGGCGGAGCGCCAGGCGTCGGTGTTCTCGTCCGGCGCCGGGTCGATCGCGCCGAAGGCGCGTCGGGTCGGCGAGCCGGGATCGGCGTAGGCCTCGGCCACCTCCCGCCGGGGTCGGAACCGCGGAGCCGCGCCGGACGCCGCGGACGGGGCCGCGACCGCCGCCAACCGGCCCACCCGGTACCGCTGTTCGGGCGGCAGGCCGATCCACAGATCCAGCCCCAGGGGCCCGGCGACCTCCTCGGCGAGCACCGTGCCCAGGGTGCGCCCGGTGGCCCGGAGGACGAGTTCACCGGTCAACCAGCTGAACGTGTGCGGGTGGTAGCCGTGCGCGGTGCCCGGCTCCCACAACGGCCGCTGCTCGGCCACGGATCGCGGGCCGCTCACGCCGTCGACCGCCAGTGCGACGCTCAGCGGCACCTCCAGCGCGGGCAGTCCGGCCTGGTGGGACAGGAGTTGACGTACCGTCACCGAGTCCTTGCCGGAGGCCTTGAACTGCGGCCAGTAGTCGCCCACGGGGGTGTCCAGCTCCAGCAGTCCGCGCTCGACCAGCAGCATCACCACGGCGGAACTCAGGCCCTTGGTCACCGAGCGCAGGACCTGGACCGTGTCCTCGGCCCACTCGCCGCCGCCGTCGCCGTCCGCGCTGCCGCCCCAGAGATCGACCACGGCCCGGCCGCCGCGGTAGAGGGCGAAGGCCGCTCCACGCTCACCGCGATGGGCGAAGTTGGCCGCGAACGCCTCCCGGACCGGCTCGTAGCCCTCGGCCACCGTCCCCTGGATCTCCATCGTGTTTCCTGCTGCTCCCGTACTCGTGCGTGTCCCCGGACTCCTCAGGGGCGAACGACCGACCGGGCCGTTTCCTTCCCGTCCGCGCAGCTCACCTGCGTGAGATCGGACACCTCGCCCTCACGCGGCGCCGCCGCGCGGCTCAGTGGTGCTCGGCGTCGTAGTCGGCCCGGCTCAGGGCGATGCCGGGGTTGTGGTCGACGGCCCACTCGGCCAGGGCCACGGCCGGACCGATCAGGGTCCGCCCCATCGCCGTGAGCTCGTACTCGACCCGCGGCGGGACCTCCGGGAACACGGTGCGCGACACCAGACCGTCCCGCTCCAGGTGCCGGACGGTACGGGTGAGCATGCGCTGGGAGATTCCGGGCACGCGCTGCTGGAGTTCGGTGAAGCGCAGGCGTTCACCGTCGAGGGTGGCCACCACCAGCAGCGTCCACCTGTCGCCGACGCGGTCCAGCACCCCGCGGATCGCCCGGCCGCCGTCGCCGCGGATCAGGCAGGAGCTGCGGTACTTCGACATCGGCGTCCTCATGTTCGCAACGCACACCGGTGTGCCTTTTGTAAGCGTTGCCATAGTCACCGATCATGTGCCCACTGACAAGTCGTAACCATGACGGAGGACGAAGATGGAGATCGCCTACTGGATCGTCGCCGCACTCCTGGCTGTCTTCTACCTGTACTCGGGTGGGAAGAAGGTCGCGCAGAGCAGGGAGCAGCTGCTCCCCATGATGGGCTGGGTGGACACCGCCCCGATGTGGCTGGTCCGACTGGTCGGCGTGGTCGAGATCCTCGGTGTCGCCGGTCTGGTACTGCCGCCGCTGACCGGGACAGCCCCCGTCCTGGCACTGGCGGCCGCACTCGGCCTGATCGTGCTCCAGGTGCTGGCAGCCGGTCTGCACCTGTCCCGGGGCGAGGCCAAGAACACCGGCCTCAACCTCGCCCTGATCGTCCTCGCCGCAGCCGCCGCCTGGCTCGCCACGGTCTGGTGAGCCGGTCCGGGGTGTCCGTTGTTCGAATTCCGGAGTCGTGTCGAACGTACGAACGTCATCGTCTACCGTTCTCCGCATGACTCTGGCGGACATCACTCAGGACGCGGTACGGCAGGCGATCGGCGAGTACGACACGCTCGGCGGTGAGGCGTTCCTCGCCCGCTACGGATTCGGGTCGGCCCGGCAGTACGTGCTCGAACACGGGGGTGGCCGGTACGAGTCGAAAGCCGTGGTCGGGGCCGCTCACGGGTATCTGCCCGGCCGGACGGCCCTCGCCGCCGCCGAGTTCTCCGGCGGACTCGCCGGAGCCGTGGCGGTGCTGCGGCGACTGGGGTTCACCGTAGTGGACACCGGCGGCCAGGACTCGGCGCCGGCCGACGGGTGGACGGGGGAGTCCCTGCTCCAGCGGGTGGGGAAGCTGCGGGTGCGCCGGGTCGACGGCAGGCCCGCGCTGTACCAGCCGTTGGTGCTGCTGTGGTCCATCGGCCGCGTCGTGCGCGGCGAGGATCGGCTCCTCGACTGGGCGAGTACCAGGACAGAGCTCGAACAACTCCTGGCACGCCACGGCTCCCGGGGTGAGCGACCCCGCCCGGACTACCCGATCGCCGCCCTCCACCGTGCCGACCTGTGGGATCTGCGGGACTTCGCGGGTACGGTGCCGTCCGCCCACGGCGACAGCCAACTGCGGCGCTGGTTCGACGAACAGGAGCCGGTCGGCGGTCTCAGCGAGGCGGTGCACCAGCTCCTGCGGTCCTCGGGCACGATACGCGCGGCGGTCGTCGGCAGGCTGCTGGTCGACTACTTCGAGGACCTGGACGCCACCGGTCTGCTCGCCGAACTCGGCCTGGACGCGGCGGTACTCGTCGAGGACCTCGGCGCCGCGGGGTCGGCCCCCGCCCCGTCGACCGAGCCCGCCGCCGAGTACCGGCAGCTCTACGGCGTCGGCCTGATCGGGGTGGACGACCGGCTGGGCGCGCGGAGCGCCCGCACCGTGCTGGCACCCCTGCGAAGCAAGGCGATGCGCAGGGCCGTTGTGGTGCGCAGCGGAGGCCGATGCGAGAACCCCGCCTGCACCGGCCAGCCCGAGGACGTCACCGACGACGGGCGGCCCATCCTGGAGGTCGACCATGTCCTGGGGCTCGCCGACGGCGGCGCCGACGACGCCCGGCAGATGATCGCGCTCTGCCCCAACTGCCACGCGGTGAAGACCCGCGGCCGGACGCGCGAGGCACTCCAACAGGCACTCCTCACGGTGGCGCAGGCGGCGCACGCGCGCGCGACCGGCAGCGGCGACTCCGGCACCCCACCGCGCTGACGGGGCGCCCTCCTCCGCTGGACGGATCGTCAGAGGGGGTAGCCAGGCCGACCTCCGCGCGGGCGGTGCCGAGCTCGCGGGAGGCCTCCCGCTGCGGCGCCGAATTCGCCGGATGGGTCTCCTGCTCGTGCCGGGCACCGTGGATCGACCTGGCACCGGCCCCACCAGCCCGGCCCCGGCAGTCAGGCTGAAGACGGACGGGCCGTCCTGGCCTCGGGGTGGGACGCCGTAGTGCTGACACTGGGGTCGGCGTACTGCGCCCCGATGGCCGAGGCGGTCGGCGCGGCCACGTTCCCGCGCTGGGCCAGGGCGGTCAGCACGGCCACCGCCTCCTGCGCGCGCTGATAGGGGACGAAGAGGTGGTCGTGGTGGTAACCGGCGACGACGTTGCAGCTCAGGCCGGACTCGGCGAGCTCCTGGGCGGCGGCGGCGGTCAGCCCGACCGCCGCCAGCGCGGAGTGCACCCGCAGCGTGATCCATCCGGCGACGTAGTCGTACGTCAGCCCCGCCGCATCGGCCTCCTCCAGCCGGGCCACCACGGTCAGGCCCTCGCGCTCGGCGACCGTCACCACCGGCGTCACGCCGGGTGGCAGCGCACCCTCGACCGTGGCGAAGACGTAGCGCCCGGGATTGAGCTCCGGACGCATCCCGGCCAACAGCTTCCGCAGCTCCCGCTCACCACTCATGGCTCCAGCCTAGGTGCGCGCCGGGCTACTGGCCGGTGGTCCAGGTGCCGAGGGTGATCTCGGCGGTGATCCCGGGACCGAACCCGGCCAGGATGCCCTGGTGCCCGGGCAGGCTGCTCCGCTCGTCGAAGAGGCGGCTGAGAGCGTCCAGGATCACCGCGCTGGCGATGTTGCCGTACTGGGTGAGCGTGGCCCGGCTGTGCCGGAAGGCGTGCGGCGCGATGTCCAGGTGGTGGGTGAGGTCGTCCAGGATGCGCGGGCCACCGGCGTGGATGATGTAGAAGTCCAGTTTGCCGATGTTCCACTGGTGCTGCTCGGCCAGCGCGCGCAGGGCGGGGCTCAGCGGCTCCATCGTCCCCGGGACCCGCTTGTCGAGCTGGAAGTGGAAGCCGGTGGGGCGGACCGCGTAGGAGATCCAGTCCTCGGTGTCCGGGACCAGGTAGGAGCCGTTGCGTTCGAGGCTGATGCCGGTCCCGCCCTGGCCGCGCACCACGGCGGCGGCGATGCCGTCGCCGAAGAGGCCGTTGGACAGCAGGGTGCCGATACCCAGGTCGGTGGGCTGGTAGCAGAGCGAGCAGAACTCGCAGGCGACGATGAGCGCGTTGCTGTCGGGGTAGGCGGTGCAGAAGTCGTGGGCCCGGTTGATGGCCGCGCCGCCACCGGCACAGCCGAGTTGGGCGATCGGGATCTGCCGGGTCTGCGGGCGGAACCCCATGGTGTTGATCAGCCAGGCGGTCAGCGAGGGCATCATGAAGCCGGTGCAGGAGACATACACGATCAGGTCGATCTGCTCAGGTTCGAGCCCGGCATGGTCGAGCGCCTGCCGCACCACGGCCGGGACCCGGGCCTTGGACTCGGCCTCGTAGATGACGCTCCGCCTGGTCAGCCCCTGGTGCTGGAGCACCTGCTCGATGGGCTGGACCAGGTGGCGCTTCTGCACACCGGTGTTCTCGATCAGCCGCAGCGCGAGGTCCAGCCGCGGGTGGTCGCGGTGCAGGCTGCGGGCGAGGCCGAGCGTCTCTTCCAGGGTGATGACGTGTTCCGGGACCGCGACCGCGGGTTTGCACAGCACGGCCATGGGACTCTCCTGCCGGCGGACACGGGTTCTCCGCAGGGTTCGTGGCCCGGCCCCGGAGGGGCGCGGACGGGGACCGTCGGGGACTTGGTGCGCGCGGGGCGCGGTGGGGATTGGCCCCAATCTACGGTGGCCGGTGCCTCCGCGCACCTCGGCCGGGCCGCCGGTCCGAGGTGCGTTTCACCAGGTGACGGGCAGTTCCAGCGGGTGGCGCCAGATCGAGGTGGTGTTCCAGCGGATCTCCTGGGCGGGCCGGGCCAGCGCCAGCCGGGGAAAGCGGCTGAGCAGCGCGTCGAGCGCGGTGTGCAGCTCGATGGAGGCCAGCGGCGCGCCCAGGCAGTGGTGGGCGCCCCAGCCGAAGGTCATGTGGGCGGGCCCGGGCCGCTCCAGGTCCAACTCGTCGGGACGGTGGAAGGTGTCCGGGTCGCGGTTGGCGGTGAGGTAGGAGACGTGGACGGTGTCGCCCGCGTTGATGGTCACCCCGCCGAGTTGGACGTCCTCGGTGGCGATGCGGGGGATGCCCACACCCTTGCGGAAGGGGATCAGCCGCAGCAGCTCGTTGACGACCGGCGCCAACTGGTCGGGTCGGGCCCGCAGCAGGGCCAGCTGGTCCGGGCGGGTGAGCAGGGCGTAGGCGAGGTTCGCGATCTGGTACGTGGTGGTGTCCTGCCCGGTGATCAGCAGCACCATGGCCATCACGGTCAGCTCGTCCGGGTCCAGCGTCTGGTCGCCGTCGCGGGCCGTGGCCAGGGCGCTGATCAGGTCCG
This sequence comes from Streptacidiphilus sp. P02-A3a, assembly GCF_014084105.1. Classification (GTDB taxonomy): domain Bacteria; phylum Actinomycetota; class Actinomycetes; order Streptomycetales; family Streptomycetaceae; genus Streptacidiphilus. The sequence continues at coordinate 4,287,294 of NZ_CP048289.1, forward strand.
GACCGGGGGCGCGGCGGCGCTGCGCGGTCAAGGTGGCGAAGTAGGCCCGCATGTCGGCCTTGGCCCGGACGGCGGCGGCCCTGCCCTCGGGCGTGGTGTCCATCATGGTGCGGGCGTGGCCGCGCAGGGTGGCCCGGTCGCCCTCGGGGATGTCCAGCACCTCGCAGATCACTGTGAGCGGCAGCGGACCGGCGAGGTGTTCCACCAGGTCAGCGCCGGGGCCCTGGGCGGCCATGGCGTCCAGCAGCGCGTCGGTGGCCAGCCGGGTGCGGGTGCGCGCGTGCTCCAGCAGGTCGCGGGCGAAGGCCTTGGACACCAGGGCGCGCAGCCGGTTGCTCGCGGGCGGGTCCATCAGGTTGATGGCCTCGTCCTGGACGATCGGCTCCGGCGTCATCCGGGGGAAGTCGCGGCCGACGATGGCGTGGCGGCTGAAGCGCCGGTCGGTGGTGACGGTGCGCACGTCGTCGTAGCCGGTGACCAGCCAGGCTTCGTCCTGCCCGTACGGCAGTCGGATCCGGGTCACCGGGCCCTCGGCCATCAGTTCCCGGAGGGCGGGGTCGAATTCCAGGGCGTCGGCGAAGTCGAACGGGCAGTGGCGTGCGGCGGGGCCGTTGGGCATGCGGACACCTCACGGGTAGGGCGGCGGTGGGCGGCGGTGGTGGACGGCGGTGGTGTGTGGCGGACCTGCCACCGGTACCCGTCCGCGCGCCCGGGCATGCCTGCGGGCACCCGGTCGCGCCGCCGATTCACCCCGCCGGTCGCCCGCCCGGCCCCGCCGGGACCCGCCGGAGAACCGGCCGGGTGCGGCGGGGCTTCTCGGTAAGGCATGTGACGCCTGTTGCTCCCGGCGCGCGGGCCGGGGAGGTGCGTCGCGGCCGCGGTGTTGCCGGTCGGCTCCTTGGTCACAGGCTGCGGGCGGTGATGTCGCCGTGGCCGGTGGTGGCGTGGATGGCCAGGGCGGGGTTGGCGCCCTCGGTGTTCATCAGGGCGTTGTGGATCCGGCCGTGGCCGGTTCCGGCGTCCAGGGAGGCGGAGGTGCCGGGGGCGGCGCCGATGGTCACGTCGCCGCTCTGGGTCTTCAGTACGACGGTGCCGTGGGTGGCCTCGGTGATCCGGATGTCGCCGCGGGCGGTGGTGATCCGGGCGGGGCCGCCCAGGCGGCCGACCTCGACGCTGCCGTCGACCGCGGTCAGTTGCAACGCGGCGGTCTCGTCGATCTTGATCTGGCGGTAGGCGCCCTCGACCAGGACGTCGCCCAGGCGGCCGACGCCGCGGAACTCGGCGGTGGCGCTCCTGGCCTCGACCCGGGATCCGGCGGGCAGTTGGACGGTGACCTCCAGCGCGCCGGAGGGGCCGAAGCACTGGTTCCCGGGCTCGGCGGTGCGGATCCGCAGCACACCGTCGGTGAACTCGACCGTGGTCCGCTCGGCCGCCCTCACGTCGCGGCTCCTGGCCGGGTCGGCGGGCCGGACCTCGACCGTGGTGTCCGCCCGGTCGGCGGCGATGACCTGGATCCGCCCGGCGGCGACGTCCAGCACGGTGCGGATCGCGGCGGGGGACTGGAACTTCTGCATGATGCTCTCCGGGGTTCGCTGCTCGTTGTTTCCGATGGAAGAAACACTACGTTGCGTTCATGGATCGAGCAATGAGAAAGTTGCATCGGATGGCTGTTCATGCAGGTGAAAGCCTATTTTTCATTGCAACTGGCGTAAATCTAACGCAATGACGGAAGCCCTGCTCGTTGCATTGGGGTGCGCTTGAACGCTACGCTGACGGCATCGGGGAGGAAACGAAGGGAGAGCACGGTGCCGGGAGGCAGACTTACTCAGCAGGAGCGTCAGCAGATCGCGCTGGGGCTGGCCGACGGCCTCGCGTACGCGGAGGTCGCCCGACGCCTGGACCGCCCCACCTCGACGATCACGCGCGAGGTGATGCGCAACGGCGGCCCCACCGCCTACCGCGCCGACCTGGCCCACCGCGCCACCGAACGCCGTGCGCACCGGCGCAGGTCCACCGCGCCCCGCGAGCCGGGGGCGCCCGCGCAGGGCTACGGACGAGACGACGAGGCCGTGCGCGAGTACGAGGAGACGTTCACCACGCTGCTGATGCAGCAGGGCCTGCCCAAGATGACGGCGCGGGTGCTGACCTGCCTGTTCATCTCCGACGCGGGCAGCGTCACCGCGTCCGAGCTGGTGCAGCACCTCCAGGTCAGCCCGGCGTCCGTGTCCAAGGCGGTCGCGCTGCTGAGCGATCTGGGCCTGATCCGCCGGGAACGTGACGAGCGCCGCCGCGAGCGCTACTTCGTCGACGACGACGTCTGGTACCAGTCGACGATCGCGAGCGCCCGCGGTGTCGCCCAGGTCGCCGAGACCGCGCGGCAGGGCGTCAGCGTCCTCGGCCGCGACACCCCGGCCGCCGCCCGCCTGGAGAACATCGCCCGCTTCAGCGACTTCGTCAGCGAGAGCATCCTCCGCGCCGCCGAGCAGGTCCGAGAAATCCTCCACACCAAGCCCGAGCCGACCCCGGGCAGCAGCAACCCGCTCCAGCAGCCCGGGGCTTCGGGAGCGATCACCGGCTCCCCGGACGCGCGTCGGCGGTGAGTGGGGCGAAGGCGGTGCTGGTGCCGGTCATCTCCAACAGGGCGAGGAAGGAGGGCGGGAGGGGCCGGACGAAGGTCAGGCCAGGATCGGCGTGGGCGTCCAAGAGCAGGGCGAGGATGTCGACGGTGACGTGGGCGACGGCGGACAGGTCGACCACCAGCGGGAGTTGCGCGTGGCGGGCGCTGCGGGTGACGGCGCCGATGCAGTCCTCGATCCTGCGGTCGAGAGTGCCTTCGAGCACGAGCGTGGTCGTGCCGTCGTGGTTCCAATGGGTTGCGCCCGACTCGGCGAACCGTTCCACCACCGCGTCCTCGGGAGGTGGGGTGCTCGGGGTGCTCGGTGCGGCGGGGCTGCTCACATGGTGCCTTCCCGTTGGGTGGACCACCGGTCCACCTCTTGTACCTCCTACCCGCTGTGCCCGTCGCAGCCTCACCGGCCGGTCGTCAGTCTGCCGTGGGGATGCGGAGGGCGAGTAGGACGGTGTCGTCGCTGGTCTGCTGGTCGGCGACCTGGTCGGCCAGGTGCTCCAGGAGGGCGGGCAGCGGCATGGACGCGCCGGCCGCAAGGAGGGCGGCGGTGCGGTCGATGGCGGCGTCCAGGTCGTGGCCGGCCCGTTCGATCAGTCCGTCGGTGTAGAGCAGGAGGGTGGCTCCCGGTTCCAGTACGACCTGGTGGTCGTGGCGCGTGCTGGCGGGCAGGGTGTGGTGGAGCAGACGGCCGTGGTCGGTCAGCCGGGTGACCTGGCCGCTGGGGTGCAGCAGGAGGGGAGGGGGGTGTCCGGCGTTGGTCCAGGTCATGGTCCACTGGCTGTTCTCGTGGTGGATGTGGGCGTGGACCAGGGTGCCGGAGGCGGCCAGCGGCAGGATGCGGCAGGCGTATTCCAGGGCGGCCAGCGCTGAGGCGGGTCCTTTGCCGTTCTTGATCAGGACGGCTTGGCGCAGCATGCTGCGGACCTGTCCCATCAGGGTGGCGGCATGGATGTCGTGTCCGGTGATGTCGCCGACGGTGATGGCGACCCCGGGGGCGCGGTCGGCGTGGGGGTGGGGCAGAGGGAAGGCGTCGTACCAGTCGCCGCCGACCATGTCATCGGTGCTGGCGGGGCGGTAGAGGGCGGCGATGTCCATGCCGGGCAGGGTGGGCAGGTCGGTGAGCATGGCCTGCTGGAGCTGGTGGGCGACGTGGACGCGGGCGTCGAGGAAGACCGCGCGCTCCACCGCCTGGGCGATGTAGCCGGCGATCGTGGTCAGTATCGCTGCCTCGTCCAGGCCCACCACGTGGGCGTTGTCCCAGCCCAGGACCAGGACGCCGACCGGGCCGTGCGCCGCGATCAGCGGCAGGCAGGTCGCGGAGGCGATGGCGAGGGCGTCGAACGCGGCCAGGGCCGCGGGGCTGTAGTGCCGCTGGAGGTGGGCCCGGTCGGGGACGGTGACCATGCGGCACTCGCGCAGCGCCCGCGAGGCGGCGAACCCGGCGCTACGGTCCATGCGCTCGGCCGAATCGCGGGGGTACGCGGTGTCGGGGTCGGGCAGGCGGTGCAGCTCGCTGCCTTCCAGGAGCAGCAGGCCGATGTAGGACGGCTTGAGGTTGCTCCTGATCAGGTTCCGCGCCCGGGTGTGCACCTGGTCCACCGTCGCGCTGGCTGTCAGCTCCTCGGCGGCACGCAGCAGGAGCTCCGCGCTGTTGAGGTCTCGGCGCACCTGGTGGGTCTGCGACTGGGCGCGGTACTGGGCGCCGGTGGCGCGTTGGGAGGCGATCCGCAGCCGCAGCTCGGCCGAGCACGCCGCCGCCAGATCCGCGAGGTCGCCGCGTTGCTCGGGGGTCCAGGGGCGCGCGGTGGTGTCGATCGCGCACAGCACTCCCAGGATGCCGCCTTCGGCGTCGGTCAGCGGCATGCCGGCGTAGGCCGCCACCGCGTCACCGGAACGGTCCCCGGCAAGGTCGCTGCGGCGGGTGTCACCCATGAGGATCGGGCCGGCCGAGGCCACTACCTGCTGGCTCAGCGTCCGGGCCGTTGAAGCCCGCCGGGCAAGCGGGTCGAGCCCGGTGGCCGGTCCGATCACGGCGGGGAAGACCAGGTCCGCTGCTTCCCGCAGCGCTATCAGTGCGGCCGGGACGCCGAGGATGCGGGTGGTCAGGCGGGCGAAGCGCTCCATGTCCGCGTCCGGCGCCGCTGACAGGCCCGATGCCCGCAAAAGACTGGGTGCCATCGCATCGGTCATGTCTTCCATGCCCATGTGCCTTCCCACCCTTCTCATCCAAGGCCCCGGGGGCGCTGTGTCACAGCACAGCCCCTACCCCGTCGCCGCCCAAGGATTGACGCGGAGTGCGACACGGTCGTCAACGCCGTCGAGCACGCGGTCGGGCTCGATTACCTCTCTGCCGGACAAGCGCAAATCTATGGTGGCTGGAGTAGATATTGGATGGCGGGGCGGTTATGGTTTCACTCGTAGCCCAGAGAGACAGCAGGGCCCGGCAGAAACGAACTGCCGGGCAGCAGTACCGCAAGCGCAGGGCGGTGCGGTGGTGGAGTACCGGAGCCAGGGTTGGCGCAGGACGGCGACGGGACTGACGACCGGACCGGGTGGCCCGCAGTAGTCAGGGGCCGCCACCAGCAGGACCGCAGGAGCAGGACCCGCATGTGCGGTACGCGGCTTGGTAAGTGATTGATTGGTAAGTGATTGATCCGTCCCAGAGGAAGAACGGAGGAACCAGGCGCCATCAGGATCGCCCGGGCAGTGTCGTGAGCCCGGGTACCGCAGGACATCGATAGCGAGGTGGTCTGAGGTCAAGCAACCGCGATCCCCGCATCGCCCCCCATCCCCCGGGCGGGTATGCGGAAACAGAGGGCCGACGCAGTTCCAGGGTCGGCAGATGGTGTAGCAGTTCCTTCGGGGCCCGGGTGCCACATGGCACCCGGGCCCCTCCACGCGTTCCAAAAGAGAGGTACAGATGACAGCAGGCGACTCCTACGGCCGTCTCGACGACGACGACTACCCCGCCTACACGATGGGCCGGGCCGCCGAGATGCTCGGCACCACCCAGGGCTTCCTGCGCGCCATCGGCGAAGCCCGCCTGATCACCCCGCTGCGCTCGGCCGGCGGCCACCGCCGCTACTCCCGCTACCAGCTGCGCATCGCCGCCCGGGCCCGGGAACTGGTCGACCAGGGAACCCCGATCGAGGCCGCCTGCCGCATCGTCATCCTCGAAGACCAGCTCGAAGAAGCCCAGCGCATCAACGCCGAATACCGCCGCGCCGCCGAACCGACCGACCCGACGGGGACGGCCTGAGCAGCTCGGACGGCAGCCCACCGATCCGGCCTGTCCGTCAGCGGGACCTGTGCTGCTACTCCCCGAACCGGGGAGTGCCGTTGCTGGTTGCGGTCGGCTCGTCCCGTTCGTAGGTGGAGAGCGCGAGGCCGAGGCCGAAGAACGTCGGTGCCCATTCACCGACGAAGATGCCCCAGCGGTCCGCGCGCTCCACCCCGGCACGTTCTGCCTTCAGTGATGCCAGCCAGCTGACCAGCGACAAGCCGATGGAGCCGAAGGCGGCGGCGTAGGCGTGCTCGCTGGTGAGTCCCGCTTCATGGAGCTTTCGCACGAGGGTCATGGTGCGGTCCTTTCGTCGTGCAGGGAATCCGCGGTGCGGCTTTTGCCCTGATAGGTCGAGGCTCTCCCATATGAGGCATCAGCACGCACTCGCATCGTTTGCGCAGAGCTTGGCGACGCAGAGCTTGGCGACGTGGGCTTCTTCTCGACGGGCCTGGTCGGACATCGGATGTGAAGCCTGCGGGGCCCGGCCAGTGTGCCGAAGCCAGCCGGTCGGCGCGGTCGCCGTATGCTCCGCATCGTGCCCGAACCCGCCGAACCAGCCGCGCGGTGGCCGCAACTGCCCGCCGAGGCGAGCCTCGCCACGGGCGGGGTGGCCCGACGACTGGGCGTGTCGCCGACCACGATCCGATCCTGGGAACGCCGCTACGGCATCGGGCCCGCTCACCGGGAGGCCGGACGCCACCGGCGATGGAGCCCGCAGGACATCGCCGTCCTTGAGGCCATGTGCCGACTGACAGCACGAGGTGTGCCGCCCGCTGAGGCGGCTCGGGCCGCCCGAGCCTCCGCCCCGGACCCGCCCGCGGACGCCGGTCGCTCGCCGCGGTCCTCGCCGCGCTGGACGCTGGAACCCCGGGCGGAGCAGGAGCAGCCGCTGGGCCCGGCGCGGACCGCCGAGGACCCCGAGCGAACGGGAGGCGTCGTCGGCCCGAGGACCCGCCGCCGCGGCGACGCGATGGCGCTCGGCCCGGTCCGGCCCGAGTGCCGAGGGCTGGCCCGGGCCGCGATGCGGCTCGACTCCGCCGAGGCGGCGCGGATGCTGCGCGAGGTGGTCGACGACCTGGGACCGGTCACAGCCTGGACCGAGGTGATGATGCCGGCGCTGCGCGCCGCCGGTCGCAGATGGGCAGCCGACGGGGAACGCTACGTCGAGGTCGAGCACCTGCTGTCCTGGCACGTGTCCAGCGCGCTGCGCCGTGTCGCGGACCCTCCGGGAACAGTCCTGGACGGTCCGCCCGTGCTGCTCGCCGGTATGCCCGCGGAACTGCACACCCTGCCGCTGGAGGCCGTTGCCGCCGCCCTTGCCGAACGGGGACTGCCGTTTCGGATGTTCGGCCCGGCGGTCCCCCCGCAGGCGCTGCTGGACGCGGTACGCCGCACCGGACCCGCTGCCGTCGTGCTCTGGTCCCAGACCCGGCGGACCAGCGACCCGGCGCTCGTCCGGCGCGTGGTCGAGAGCGTATGGGGCGGCCGCGGATGGCACGTCCGACCTGTCGTCCTGGCGGCGGGGCCCGGTTGGGCCGGCGCCCCGTCCCCGCAGGGTGCGGTGCGCCCCTCCGATCTGCGCGGAGCCGTGGACCTGCTGGAACAACTGCTGACCGGCTGAACCTCACCCTCCACATGCCCGCTCCGGGAGGCGCACGATCCGGGCGGACCGGCGAGGCGAGGTCAGGACGAGCGTTCGGGCAGGTCGCCGCTGACCGGGGACTGCCCGGTGAAGGCCGCGCTGCTGGGGCGAGGGGAGGCCGATCCAAGAGCGGCCAGGCGACGTGCGGCTTCTGGGTGCTTGCGGCGCCAGTACGGGTTGTCGGCAGGCAGCCCTCCGCTGACCCGCCCGTACATGCCGAAGGTGAGGATCACCAGGCCCATGGCGAAGCTGAAGAGTACGTTGGGCATCCGGAAGCCCAGGATGTTGGCTGAAGTCCGCAGCAGGGCCAGGTTGGCGAAGCCGCTGAGGATGAACAGGGCACCGACCACCATGTTGATGACAGAGGCCAGGTTCCCGCCCGCGACCGCGCCTGCGGCCAGCAGCAGTCCGAAGACCACCGAGATCAGGCTGAGGGCACCGTTGCTGGACAGGCCCGCGATGCTGGTGCCGCTCGTGCCGAAGAAGCTCAGTTGGTTGGCGAAGCCCAGAGCGCCGAAACACAGCAGTGCCAGGCCGCTCAGTCCCGCGCCGTAGCGGTAGACGTTTGCGAGTCTGTGGTCCACAGGCAGGTCCTTGCTCAGGTCCATGGAGAACTCCTGGGTGACGTGGGCAGACCGGGCGGTCCGCCGTCCTCCCAGTGAACGGCTGGGCCTTCTGGCGTGCCGGTCGCCTCAGTCGTGCACCGTTTCCCGCTCTGGCGCCGACCACGGCACCCGGGCGAGCGCCGTCACCGCCGGTGACGTCCCCGCTGCCGACGACGTCCGTGATCGTGGTGGCCGAGGCCGCGCTGGCCACTGATGCGGTACCACCCGCCCCGGCGCGGCCGCAGCCGCCGGGATCGGAGAATCCGCAGCTCACCGGCCAGAGCCGGGTGTTCGCGCGGGACAGGGTGCGTCCCCGGGTCGGGTTGTCGCCGACGAGCCGACCATAGTGGTTATTATCAGGGGAACTTGGCTGCTGCGACGGTGAGGTAGGCGATGGCACGGCCGGAGCGGTCCTTGGATTCGACGCCGAGCCCGCTCGCCGATTTTGCTTCCGACCTGCGCCGCCTGCGGGAGCAGGCGGGCTCCCCCAAATACCTGCAGATGTCCCGCCGGACAGGCCGGTCACGCACCGCACTCGCCGAAGCCGCCGGAGGGGACCACTTACCCAACTGGGACACCGTCAGGGCATATGTCGAGGCGTGCGGGGGAGAACCGGCGCGGTGGCTGGTCCGCTGGGAGCAGCTGCGCGATCTCAACCGTGCCGAGCGGACAGGCGGCTCGGCCACCTCACCGACGGTGACGGAGGTGCCGTTGCTCCCGCACTCGCCCCCAGCCGCCGGGGAGTGCCCCGCCCCAGCGGGCGCCCTTCCGCCTCCGTGTATCGGACAGTCCGCCTCCCAGCAGCCCGGAGCACCGGGTGCCGCACCGCCTGATGGTGACGCCACCAGGGAATCCGACGTCTCCATCGTCCTGCACCTGTGGCGTGAGCAGCGGGCACAGGCCCGGCAGTGCGAGAACCACCGCGCCATCACGAGTGCGATCGTGGTGCTGATCTGTGCGGCGTCGGCCACCGGAAGCGTCGTCGATCCGACGGCCGCGCTGAGGGACCTGTTCTCCGGCGTGGTGATCGCTTTCGGGGTCTTCGGAGCAGCCACCTGCCACAAGTACTACGAGCGCCACCAGATGCACATGACAGAGGCCCAAGCCCTCCGGCGGCAGTTGAGCCTGCTGCGACCGACCCTGGGCATAGAGAGCGGCTGGCGCGGCGCACGAGAAGAGCATTCGGCGCGCTACCCGCTGCTGTACCGCCTTCGACTGCACCAGTTGTGGGTGGCCATCCACCTGGCCGTCTCCGTGGTCGGCGTCGTCCTCCTGGCCATCAACAGCGGCTAGACCACCCGGCCGACAGCCTGGGAGACCTCAATGGAGCGACTGACCGACGACGACCGCCTGTTCAACCCGCTACTGACCATCTCATCCGCCGACTTCGGCCTGCGGCCGCTGTTCCTCGGCATCTTCTTCGGCGCCTTCGGCATCGAGACCCGGTCGGCCGCCGAAAGCCTGCTGGCAACCTACCGGTGTGCCAAGCACTACCTGGCGCCGCTGATGGTCAAGGCCGCGGTGGACATGCTGCCGAGCCTGCGTGCCGCGGTCGAGGCCGATGAACGAACCCGGATCATCTTCGCCGGCCGGGACTCCTTCTCGCTCGGCAACGTCATCTCGGTGATCGACCCCGAGTTCTTCGGCGGCCACTGCCACAACCTCTACCTGACACGGGCGCTCGTTGACGCGGCCGTGGCCGGAATGGAGGAATCCGGCACCGACGTGCGACACATCGGGCCCTACCGCAAGCGAGCGCCAGGGCCCGCGCGCCACGCGGCCTGGGACGAGCTACGCCGCTATCTCACCCTGTCCGGTATCGATCTCGACTCCTCCCGGGGGAAGGTCCTCGTGGTGGACACCGGATACAAGGGCAGCATCCAGGAGATGCTGGCGGTCCTCTATCCGCACGTGGTGTTCCAGGGCCACTACGTCTTCCACGCAGGTTCCGACAGCGATCCGCATCCCGGCAGCAAGCGCGGGTACGTGCTCGACGTCCCGGCCGGTCCCGGCACGACCGGCACGGCGGTCCGCGGCGCGCTCCCGGAGCGCCACGAGCTCACCTTCACGCACCACGAAGCCATTGTGGCCGTCGAAGAGCTGCTCCAAGGCAGCCATTTGAGCCCGTCCCGGCTCGAACCGACCGGGCGCCCGCGCACCGTTCGGGCCCGATGGGACGACGACGCGCACGAGGGACTCAACCCGTTCCTGATACGCGGTGACTACTGCGACCCCGTCCGGCGCGAGGCCGTCCTGGCCTTCAACGTGATAGCTGTCACCCACGTTGCCAAGGAGATCGCGGTGCGGATCGATCCACAGGACCCGGCCTGGTACGGGCAAGCGGTACGTCAGGAGTGGTACCGGGAGCTGGAAACGGGCCTCCTGCGACTGCGCGCCCAACTTCGGGCCTGGATCTCCCGCACTCCCGACGCCGAAAGCGACGAGGTGCTCACCGGGATGCTCGACTCCTTCGTCCACCGCGCGGATCGCCGAGTGGTCAACCGCCTGGGCGCGGCGCTCAGCGGTACCCGTGCCACAGCGGCACAGCTCCAGTGGGCCTGGCAGATCTACGACCGGCACCGGACACAGGAGGCCCGGGAGAAGTTCGTTGACAACATCACCGCCGGCGCGGACCAGCTGACCGTCGCCCTGCCGGTGGTTCCCGGCGACGCGGCTCCGATGCTGCGGATCCGCGAGCGGTCGGTCGCGGTGCTGCTCAAGACGATGCCGTCGCTTCCGCGCGGTGACGCGGACCGCCTGAGCCGGGCGCTGGGGGACAACCTCGCCGCGCTGGAGCTCGCCGCCGGTACTCTCGCCGCCACCGGCGCCGGGGCCGACTGGTACCTGGACGCCTTCCGGGAGCAGGCCGCCGTACTCCTGTCCAGTGACATCAAGGTGGTCGCCTCCCTCCCGCTGCTGGCCGCACGCGACCTGGCCGCCCGGTGGCCGGATCCGGGCTCGGCCACGCGACCGAATTGACCGTCACCGTCGCCGATAGACCGTCGCCGTCACCTCTCGGGGCAGTGCCACCCCTACAACAGGAGCAGACGCTCGGCCGACGACGCCGGGGCACCCACTCCAATCGAGGAGATCCTCTGTGATTGCGAACAAGGCACACGGCACGGTGGCCGCCACACGGGGGCGCCGCCCGGCCAGGAGGTGGCTGCGGGGGCGTGCTCTTGCGGTGGCCGTCACGGCGGCCGCGGCGGCAGCGCTCCCGCTGACCATCACGCAGCCGGCCTCCGCGGCGGTCGGGGCGTGCTACAGCGGGGTCGACAGCGGCACGACGGACTGGGCGTGGGGTTCCTGCACCGGCGTCACCGGGTCCAGCCACTGGCGGCTCCACGTGTCGTGCACCTGGGGCGACACCCAGTACTCCAGCTGGTTCTACGGCAGCGGGCGCACCGATCTGGAGTGTCCGTGGCCGGAGACCGTGCGCGCCACGCAGGTCGACATCATCTACTGAGCCGACCTGCCGACCTGCCGACAGCCCGCACCAGGCGCAAGGGTCGGGTCTGTACGCTCTCGGGACAGGACCATGGGCCCGGACGGGTCCGACCGGTCACCCGCATCACCGTCAACGGGTGACCAGGTGATCGACTGGGGGCGGCGGACCCCGTTCCTCCTCATACGCACGGCAGTGCCCGACCCGCAGGGGAGGCCGGGCCCTGCCGTGCGGTGCCGTCGCGGACCAGCCGTGGGGGGACGTCCCACGGCTGGTCCGGAAACCGGTGGGTCAGGCCGCGTAGACACAGCCCGAGCCGCTGAGTCCGCCGTTGCTCACGGTTACGGCCGTACAGGTGGCAATGAGGTTGTGGTAGGCGAAACTGGTGAGCATCCCGCTGCCGCTCATGTAGAAGACCGCGATGCTGTCCAGGGTGAAGGTGTAGGGCGCCCCCTGGTCGGTGAAGGATCCTCCGCAGGCACTCAACTGGGCAAAGAAGATGGGCGTGAGCGTGGGGCTGGTGATGCCCGGGCCGCTGAGCGCGCTGGTGCAGTGCCCCGTGGTCGCGGCCTGCGCGGTGGGTGCACCCAGCACCAGGCTGCCCGCCGCGGCTAATCCGGCAACGCCTACGGCCAGAGCGCGGATTGACACATTCCTCATGAATCCTCCCGAGTGGTGAACGGACACCCAGCTTGACCTAGTCGGGGTATCCGACACAGGGCAGATCCAGCCGTCCGGGACGGGCCGACTGCGTCCGGCGGTTCCCGGGCGGGCCGCGCTGCCGGCCGATGGGACCGCCGAAGGGGCCGTCCTTGGCCCGCCGGTCCGTGTGGCCGAGGTGGCCGGGGTCGGCGCCGACCAGGGAGGCGAGTTCGGCGGTGCCGTCGGCGCGGAGTCGGGAGCGCGGTTGTCAGTCGGCGGGCAGGGTGAACACCTCAGTGCCGGCCGTGGAGCAGGTGTCGATGACGAGTCCGGTGCCGCCGTCGGAGGTGGCGCTGCCGTCCGCGTCCAGGCACGGGCCTGACTTGGTGTTCTGCAGGGTGCCATTGGACTGGGCGGTCCAGCCCTGGGCCGCGGTTGCGTTGCACGTCCACATCTGCAGCTGGGTGCCGTCGGCGGCGCTGCCGCGGGCCGCTCGCCGTCCTCCTCGGCAGCGGTAGAAGCGCGGTGCACCGCACCTTCCACAAGATCAGGAAACTGCTGGAAGCACACGGAACCGACATCCCACCCGCGACATCTCCGCCAAGAGCGCTGGCAGCCCTCCACACCCGAACCGTCGCTCTCGGGCAGCACTCCAACTCAAAGATCAAATCCGCGTGTTAATCCTCTGCAAGCCCTTAGCCTGAGGCGTAAAGAAGATGATGATGCGTCATTTCAGTTCGATGGCAGGCAGTTGGCGGGGGCCGGGTTGGCCGCCGGTGCGGGAATCCCTCCTGGACGGCCATCTTGTGATGTTTTCCAGCGGGGTTGAGGGGATTCCCGCATAATGACATGGATCGATCACCGGGGTTGTTCTGCCTGGTGGTTGTGGGTCCTGCTGAACAGCTCTCTGTCTCTCTGTCGAACAAGGAGTGGTTTCGTGCACGTCCCCCGTTACCCGTCCGCACTAGTCCTGGCCGTCGCCCTGGTACTGACCGGAGGCGGCGCCTGCGCGTAGGCCGCCTCGGCGCGTGCCGCTGACCTGCCCGCGCACTCCGGCGCTCAGGTGGTACGTCCGGCGGCGAGCAGTCCTGCCTTCCAGGCCGCGTACCAGGAGCGCCTGGGCCTGATGGGCACCTACACCTCGGCCGGGGCCTCGGCCAACAGCACGGTGACCATGCTGGCGGGCACCAGCCCCTCGATCGAGGAACCCGCTGGCGGTGGCTCCTGGACCGCCTTCCAGGCCAGCAGCGGAGATCTGTACGTCGCCTCGTCCGCGTCCGGGCCGTACAACCTGGGGCTGGGCATGATGGCGGGCACCAGCCCCGCCATTGCGAACCTCGCCGGCGGCGGCTGGGGCATCGTGTTCCAGGCCAACACCGGAACCCTGTGGACCGACACGAGCGGTTCGAAGAACAGCGGCCTGGGCATGATGGCGGGCACCAACCCCTCCATCACGGCGGCGGACGGGGGCGGGTTCTGGGCCGCGTTCCAGGCCAACACCGGCATCCTGTGGGAGTATTCGAGCGCCTCCGGCGGCTACGACCTCGGGATAAGCATGTTGAAGGGCACCAGCCCGGCGATCGCGGGGCTCCCCAGCAGTCTGGAGATCGCCTACGTCGGCAGCGCTGGCACCCTGTGGGTGTGGAACTCCTCCACCGGCTCGACCAACACCGGCCAGGCCGTGGCGATCGGCACCAGCCCGAGCATCGCCTACACGGCCGGTGGCGCCTGGGAGGTCGCCTTCCAGACCGGCGGCGGAACGCTGGCGACCTACTCCCCGAGCGGCGTGACCGACTACCCCCAACCGGTTGCGGCCGACTCCAGCCCGGCGATCACCGCCATGACCGGCGGCGGGTACGCGCTCGCCTGGGAAGGCTCCGGCACCGACCTGCTGGACTTCTCCGACGCCCCTGACTCGGACGGCACCAGCCTGCTGACCATGGCGCCCGGCACCAGCCCGGCGCTCACGCAGTAGCCGCGTCACGCGGTAGCCGCATCGCACAACGTGCTCCGCCGACGCCAGGAGCGTCGGCGGAGCACGTGGTTCGGCGGGCAGGCGGAGGGCCGCAGGCGGGACCGGTCGGTTGTGGCCTGCCGTCCTGGGCGGGCGGCGCCCGCGTCTGGCGGCGCGAGCACTGCCGCGCCAGGCGGGGTGATCGCGAGGTCCAGCGTCGCCTCGCGGTGGCCGTCGTCGGCGACCGCGAGCCCGGTCAGCGCCACCTCCCGGACTCGCCTCCGGAGTTCGCGCTCCGCGCGAGTCTCCTCGCCGGGCTCACCAGCTGATCACCGACCGCCCGCTCCCGCTGAGACGGCTGTGTCCGTCAGCCCCCAGCGAATCCCCGCGCCAGGGCATGTCGAACCCACCTGCCGGGGGATGTTCTCAGCCGACGAGGGGTGCGTGCCCGCCGGTAGGTGTCGTACATGAACCCGGTCGCGGCGGCCACACCTGTAGGCCGCCCAGGGTGGCTCCCAACTGCTCGATGTGGGGGAAGTGTCCGGTGCCGGGGATGCAGGTGAAGTGTCCATTGGCGAAGGCGTCGGTGTAGCCCTGGCCGTAGTGGGGCAGGGCTACGCCGTCCTGCTCGCCTCAGGCGACGAGCACCGGGATGGTGACGGGCGCAGGCGCCCGCGCAGTCGGGGTCGTGGGTGAAGGCTTCGCCGGCGTAGGTGGCCAGACCGGCCGTCGTGCGCGGGCCGGTGCCACCGTACGGGTACAGCACCGCACCTTCGCCGGAGTGGGTCGTGCGTGCCGCCAAGGCGCCGACGCCGAAACCGGGGCCCGATTCTGGGTCGGCGGCCGGGGGTCGAGCGGGAGGTTCATCGGCTGGCGGATCCAGTCTGGATGAGAATGATTGACGGCGAATCAAGACGTCAAATCAAGATCAGAACGGGCATCCATGTCCAATGATTGCGACACGATTAAATCCGGATTGCAATGTTCCACTATTTAGCAATTAACAAAAGTGGATGATCGTTACATCGTACACATAAATAGAAATAACAGGCGAATCGCAAGGCCGTCTCAATGGCTGGACACCTGATTGATTCTCTGACGATGTACATGCAAGTATTTTTACGAAGCATCCAGCGACGAGCCGTCGGAGCACCCAGGCGAAGCCATGGGTTTGAGCGGGAAACACGCTTCTGCGCAAGGCTTCGACAATCCACTCAAGAAGAGGTGATTCAGCATGGAACCGCGCCTCGACCGATACGCGCTCTTCATCGCCAAGGAGTACTTCGCCGGGTTCCTGAAGCCCGAGGAGTATTCACTCGAAGATCTCAGGCCCGAACTCCGCGCAAAAATCGAGAACGGCCAGTTCAAGCGCATCGTCTTCACCGGCATGGGCTGCTCGGCAATCGTCTCGGACATCATACGCGGCTACTTCGCCGAGATCGGCTCGCCGATCGAGGTCTTCGTCGTCAATGACTACGAGTTCCCGTTCCTGTTACCGCCGAGCATCATCGACGACGAGTCGACGCTGATCATCATCAGTTCCTACAGCGGTCACTCCCAGGAGCCGGTGCGCGCCTTCGACGCCTTGCGGCACGCGGATGACCGGATCCTGCTGCTGACCTCCGGAGGCAAGCTGGCGGAGGTGGGCCGTGAGCGCGGGGTGTCCATCGCGTACTGGCGGCTGGCCGAGCCGGACCGCGAGTACCCGCTCTTCCACGTCACCCAGTACTTTGCCATCCTGCTCCACCTGTTCGACCGGCTCGGACTTCTCGAAGGCAACGGCGAGGAGATCCTGTCCCGTCTCCCCGAGGTGCTGAGCGGCGACGTCCTGGTGGCCCAGCGCGAACAGGCCCGACAGATCGCCGAAGCCAGTCGGGAGGCCAACATCGTGATGCTTGGCTCCCCGAAGTGGCACGAAAGCCTGCTGAAGCTGGCGAAGATGCACTTCAACGAGATGGCGATGGCGCCGGCGACGCGCAACTATTTCCACGAGTTCTGCCACAGTGAGGTCGCAACCTTCTCCGACCCGACGCGCCGGCACAGCGTGCTCCTCTTCGCCGACGGCGAGGAGGACGAGTACACGCAGAAAAAGATGGACAACCTGGTCCGTCTGCTCTCCGCCGACATCCCGCAGAACCGTAACGTAACGGTGCACAAGATCGACGCCCGGGGCAACGGATTCCTGGAGAAGTACTTCTGGGCGCTGAATCTGGTCCAGTTGATCACTCTCGATCTGGGCCGGTTCTACGACGTCCAGTCGCGCGACCTGATCTCCGAGGCGGCCGGAAACGCCTGGTACCACAGCACCACCATCACGGCCGAGGAGAGCGTCTGAATTTTTTGAGCCGTCCGACCGGGTGGCCCTCCTTCGGCCAGGACGGGCCGCCCGGTCCTTCTCCCAAAGCCCTCTCGGAATGGTGGACGTATGCAGGACATATTCTCTCTCGATGGAAAGGTGGCGCTGGTGACCGGGGGCACCCGGGGTATCGGACGTGCCCTGTTGGAGGGATTGGTCCAAGCCGGCGCACAGGTGGTCTTCACAGGCTCCAGCAAGGAGACGGTCGCCCAGGCCGATGCCGAGCTGCGCGTGGCCTGCATCCCGGCGACGGGAGTGGTCTGGGATGCGTCCGGCGCCGGCCAGGCCGCCGACCTGGTGGACGAAGTCGTCCGCCTGCACGGCACATTGGACATTCTCGTCAATTGCGCCGGAATCATCAGGCGATACGACGCCGAGTCCTACCCGGACGACGACTGGGACGAAGTACTCGCCGTCAACCTCAGTGCTGCGTTCCGCCTCAGCCGCGAGGCGGGCAAGGTGATGCTGGCACAGGGCAGCGGGAAGATCGTCAACATTGCCTCCGTGCTCGCGTACTCCGGTGGCCGCAGTGTCGTGGCCTATGCCGTGAGCAAGGGCGGACTGGTCCAACTGACCAAGGCTCTGGCCACCGAGTGGGCCCACCGCGGCGTCAACGTCAACGCCATCGCCTCGGGCTACATCAGGACCGACCTCACCCGCGCGCTGCAGGACAACGAAGAGCGCGAGCGCGAGTTGCTCGCTCGTCTCCCGGCCGGCCGTTGGGGCGTACCCGACGACCTCGTGGGTGCCACGGTCTTCCTCGCGTCACAGGCCGCCGACTACGTCCATGGTGCTGTGCTCGCCGTGGACGGCGGTTGGACTGCGGCCTGATTCGATCCGCCCCCCGGCGACCCATTTCGAAAGGTTGATCACCCGTGCAGACCGCCAACCGGCTCAAGGGCCTGGAACAGTCGCCGATCCGGGCGATGACACAGCGATGCGAAGCCGTGGGGGGCATCAACCTCGGCCAAGGATTGTGCCGAGTACCTCCGTCGGTCGAACTCCTGGAGGCTGCGGCCCACGATTTCCCGTCCATCGACCACTCGTACAGTTACGCGGAAGGCGACGCCGGTTTCCGGGCCGACATAGCCGACAAGATCCTCCGCTACCAGGGCCTGGACGTTGACCCGTCCCGCCAGATCGTCGCCACCGTCGGGGCGACCGGCGCCTTCAACGCCGTTCTCTCGGCGTTTCTGAACCCCGGCGACGGCGTGCTCGTCCTGGAGCCCTTCTACGGTTACCACGTCGCCTGCCTGCGCTTCTTCGGGATCGTCCCGCAGCCGGTCCGGCTCGAAGCTCCCGCGTTCACCGTGGAACGCGAGGCGCTTCAGGCCGCGGTCACCGCACGCACCCGAGCCATCGTGATCTGCACCCCGGGCAACCCCTCGGGGAGACGGTTCACCACCGAGGAGCTCGAAGTCGTGGTCGCGGTGGCCGAGGAGCACGACCTGCTGATCATCACTGATGAGATCTACGAGCACATCTACTTTTCCCCGGGCCGACACATCTCGCCGGCGACCATCCCTGGTGCGGCCGAGCGCACCGTCCTGATCTCCGGACTGTCGAAGACCTACAGCATTCCGGGTTGGCGGCTCGGCTACGCCGTCGCCTCACCGGATCTGTCCCGCTCCATCCGAGGTGCGGCCGACGCCCTCACCGTCTGCGCACCCACTCCGCTCCAGCAGGCAGCCCGTCATGCCCTGCGCTTCCCCGAGAGCTACTACGAGAACCTGCGCGACCTGTACGACGGCAAACGGGCGCTGTTGACCGCGGCATTCGAGGCCGCGGGCGCCAAGGTGGGGAAACCGGAGGGTGCCTACTACCTGTTTGTCGATTGCAGCGGGCTCGGCGCCAGAAGCGGCCACGAAGCCGCGGAACTGCTCCTGGAAAAGGCGAAGGTTGCGACCATTCCGGGCGAGGCGTTCTACCTCGACGACCCGGGCATCCCCTATGTCCGGGCGTGCTTCTCGCACCCGGACGACCTGTTGCGCGAGGCAGCACAGCAGCTTCGCGAAGGCCTGGCATCATGATCGGAATGGGGACGGTTCTCGACGTCCTCTGCATCGTCGCGGGCACTGCCGTCGGCGCGACGATGGGTGACCGAATCTCCAACAGGATCCGCGAGCTGCTCCTTGCGGGAATCGGCTTGTTCATTGTCGTGCTGGGGATACAGCAGTCCGCTTCGTCATTCGAAGGCGCCTTCGCCCAGGCCATCGGCAGCGGCGCACCGTTCGTCGTGCTCGGTGCGCTCATCGCCGGTGGCGCCGCGGGCGGACTGCTCAACGTGGAGGGCCGGATCGAGCAGCTGGGATCGATCTTCGAGAAGCGCTTCTCAGCAAGCGGGGAATCGGGATTCCTCACGGGATTCCTGGCTGCCACCCTGCTGTTCTGCGTCGGCCCCATGGCCATCCTCGGGGCATTCGAGAACGGCATCACCGGCAGCATCAGGATTCTCGCGGTCAAGTCGCTGATGGACGGATTCGCGTCCCTTGCCTTCGCGTCGAGCCTTGGCTGGGGGGTCGCGTTCTCCAGCCTTCCGCTCGCCGTCTACCAGGGCGGCCTCACCGCATTCGCGGCGGCTATCGGCGGAGCGATGGATCCGGCCGTGGTGGCCTCCATGACTGCCATCGGCGGAATACTCGTCCTCGGCGTCGGAATTCGACTGCTGGAGATCAAGGATATCGCGGTCGCCAACCTTCTGCCTGCCATCGTGCTGGGGCCGGCCATCACGGCGGTGTGGCTCGCACTACGACACTGAGCCACGATCGGTACCGTCGGCTTCCGCGAGCGGCAGCACGCTGGGAGCCGCATGATCGCCAGAGCGTCGGCTCCGCCCTGGGACTCCTCACGGGCGCCCGCTGGTACGCCGCGATCGGATGCCGGGCCGGCCGTGGGCAGCACGTTCAGCTCGATTACCCGTCGACCCCCAGGAACGGTCGATCAACTGGTTGGCGGGTGTTGGGGATTGGGCATCATGATGCGACATCGTCTAGGCTTGTCGGCCATGAAGCCCAGCGAGTGCGAGTCTTCCTCTGCGAACTTGTTCTACGTCACTACTCCTATTTTCTACGTCAACGACACCCCTCACCTGGGTCATGCCTACACTACGGTTGCGGGCGATGTACTCAGCCGTTGGCACCGCCAACGAGGTGAGAGGGTGCTGTACCTCACGGGCACGGACGAACACGGCCAGAAGATCATGAGGGCAGCCGAGTCGAAAGGGGTCACCCCCCAGGAGTGGTGCGACACGCTGGTGAACGAGTCGTGGAAGCCTCTCTGGCAGCACCTGGAGATTGCCAACGACGACTTCATTCGCACCACGCAGGCCAGGCACACCGTTCGCGTGCAGGAGTTCGTTCAGGATCTGTATGACAAGGAGCAGATCTACAAAGGCAGCTACGAGGGTCCTTATTGCGTGGGCTGCGAGGAGTACAAACTCCCTGGCGAACTGCTCGACGGAGGAGCCGAGTTCGCGGGCCAGAAGCTCTGCCCGGTACACAAGCGGCCGGTGGAGATCCTCAGTGAGGACAACTACTTCTTCAAACTGAGCGAGTTCGGCGGGAAGTTGCTCGCCCACTACGAGGCAAACCCCGACTTCATCCAGCCCGAGTCGGCGCGCAACGAGGTCGTGAACTTCGTCCGTCAGGGACTCCAGGACCTCTCCATCTCCCGATCGACGTTCAACTGGGGCATCACCGTGCCCTGGGATGAGAAGCACGTCATCTACGTGTGGGTGGACGCCCTGCTGAACTACGCCACCGCGGCCGGCTACAACGAGGACCCGGAGAAGTTCGAGGCCACCTTCCCGGCTGATGTCCACCTGGTGGGCAAGGATATCCTCCGCTTCCACGCGGTGATTTGGCCGGCGATGCTGATGGCGCAGGGTCTGCCGTTGCCCGGCCGGATCTTCGGACACGGATGGCTGATGGTCGGCGGTGAGAAGATGAGCAAGTCCAACCTGACCGGCATCAAGCCGCAGGACCTCACCTCGCACTTCGGTGTGGACGCCTACCGTTGGTACTTCCTGCGTGCGATCACCTTCGGGCAGGACGGATCCTTCTCCTGGGAGGACTTCTCCGCGCGGTACACCAGCGAGCTGGCGAACGACTACGGCAACCTTGCCTCGCGCGTGGCCGCCATGATCGGCAAGTATTTCGACGGGACGCTGCCCGCGGCCACTGCGGATGGTGCGGCTGAGAAGGCCATCCACGACAGCCTCCTGAAGGCGGTAGCGACAGCCGACAGCCGCATGGGCGACAAGCTCGACTTCCAGGGCGGCATCCTCGCTGTCTTCGACTTCATCAAGCAGGTCAACGGCTACATTTCGGAGCAGGAGCCGTGGAATGTCGCCAAGGACAAGTCGGAGGAGGGCACCGCACGGCTCGCGACCATCCTCTACACAGCAGCCGAGTCCCTGCGAGCCGTCGCGGTCCTGCTCAACGCCGTCATGCCGGAGAGTTCCCAAAAACTCTGGGACTCCCTCGGCGCGGAGGCATCCCTGGGCGCCCTCGCTGACCAGCACGTCCAGGAGGCCGCCACATGGGGCCAGCTTCCCACCGGAGCGACGGTCACTAAGGGCGCCGCACTCTTCCCGCGTCTGGACGACTCAGCACAGGCGTGAGCCGTCCCGGTGTTCGCCGTGGGGTGAATACCCGTGTCTTGCGGCTCTTTGAGCCTGCTGTCGCTGTGCTCTCCTGGCAGGAGCGGCGGTTCCCGCGGCGCGAAAGCGCGGCGGGAACCGGGCGGGGGAGACGGCCGTGATGTCGCTAGGCCTTGGTCCACTTCTGGTTGCTGTCGCCGTTGCAGGTCCAGAGCTGGACGCCGGTGCCGTTGGCGCTGTCGCCGCCGCCGGTGACGTCCAGGCACAGGCCGGACTGAACCCCGGTGATGGTGCCGTTCGAGTGGACGGTCCACTGCTGGTTGGTCTGACCGTTGCAGGTGTACAGATCGACCTTGGTCCCGGTCGCGGTGCCGTTGTTGAAGGCGTCCAGGCAGAGCCCCAGTTCCCGCAGCGTGCCGTCCGAGGAGGTCCACTCCTGGTTCGGGCCGTGGTGGCAGTCCCAGACCTCCTGCGGGGTGCCGGGGGTGGTGGTCGAGTCGGGGTCGTCCAGGCAGCGGCCGGAGGCGGCGCTGACGTACTCGGTGGCGGTGCTGGTGCCGGGCGGGGTGCGCAGCAGTTGGACCGCTCCCGGGCCGAGGTTGACGCTGTAGTTGCCGCTGATCGTGCCGATCGAGGAGCCGCTCCACAGGTCGGTGGCGGTGGTCGAGCCGGTGATCCCGGCGTCGGCCAGGTTGATGCTGACGGTCTGGCTGGCGCTGCCCGAGTAGTTGAACAGGCCGATGACCACGCTGCCGTCCGGCTCGGTCTTGGTGAAGACCTGCTGGTTGCCGTTGTCGACGATCCTGGAGGCGTCGATGGCATCCTGGTCCACGGCGAGTACGGCCTTGTTCTTGAGGTAGCCGAGGTCGGTCGGGTCGAGGTGGGTCAGGTCGGTGCCGAGGATCAGCGGCGAGGCGGCCATCGACCACAGACTGAGTTGCGACTGCCGCTCGGGCGCGGTCAGTCCGTCGTTGGCGCCGTTGCCGACCTCGGTCGAGTCGTAGTCGTTGAACGCCCCGGGACCGCCGTCCGGCTGCCAGGCGGCGACCTCGTTGAAGCGCTTCTGGATGTTGCCCCAGTCGGTCAGCGGGAAGCTGCTGCCGTTGCTGCCGCAGTAGCACTCGACGTCGCCGCCGGTGCGCCAGCCGTTGGAGTACTGCGCCCAGGTGCTCGCGCTGCCGATGGCGAGGCTGTTGGACAACTCCAGGTGGATCGGCCGATCGGTCTGCCGGAGCGCGTTCGACCAGGCCTCGACATCGCCGACGTCACTGGTGCCGACGCCGTCGATCTTGACGTAGTCCACGCCCCAGGAGGCGAACTCGTTCGCCCAGGAGTTGATGAACGCCTGCGCGCCCGGCTTGCTGTAGTCGATGCCGACCATCCCGCCGCAGTTGTAGTTCTTCTCGGAGGTCGTGGTCGCGATGTCGTCGGCGGTGTAACTGGTGCCCTGGATCGGGGTGTTCTCGGCGACGGCCTGCTTGGAGATGCCGGGGGTGACGTAGATCCCGAACTTCAGCCCGTCGGCGTGGACATGGGAGGCGACCACGGCGATTCCGTTGGTGGAACCGGACGCTGGGAACGCGGTGGCGTCGGTGGCCCAGCGGCCGTACTGGTCCACGGCCGGACCCTGGCTGCCCGGGCACTGGTACCAGAAGTCGTCGATGTTGACGTACTGGTAGCCCGCCGCCGCCAAGCCGCTGCTCTTCATCGCGTCCGCCTGGGCGTCGATCACGGCGGCTGTCGGGTCGTGCCGGACATAGCTCCAACTGCTCCAGCCGAGCGCCGGGGTGGCGCCGACGCCGTTGCTCTCGGCCTGGGCCTGCGGCATCGGCAGCAGCACGACGGCGACGGCCGCCGCGCCCGCCGCCAACGCGGCGACCAGCCTGCGTGCTCTTCGGGGGATTCCTGAACGCACGGTGTCTCCGTTCTCGATGTACTCGGGGTTCGGGGTGGGGATGTGCCGATGGGAGCGGGGCACGGTCAGCTCGTGAGCAGGGTCCAGGTGACGGTGTCGGTGTGGGTCACACCGTCGATGGCTGCGCTGACGGTGACGGTGTTGGCGCCGGACCGCAGGGTCACGCCGGTCCAGGTGAACATGTGGTCGGTGCCGCTCATCGTGCCCAGGGAGGTGCCGTTGAGCACGGCGGTGACCTCCGCGGCGTTGGAGTAGACCTTGATCTGGGTCGCGGCATCGGTCCGCGAGGTCCAGCGGCGGCTGGTGATGTACAACGTCGGTGTGGCGGCCCAGTTGGCCTTGTACCAGTAGTAGGCGTCCTTGCAGGTCGCCCGGTCGCGGGTGACCAGTCCCTTGTCGTTGATCCCGGGCTGGTCGCCCTCGTCGCGGGAGTCGGAGGCGAAGTCGAACATGACCCAGACGAACGTGCCCCAGACGAACGGCCGGGCGGCGAGCTGCCCCCAGGACGCCTCGTGGAGCAGGGCCTGGTACTCCTCCGGATGGAACTGACCCCCCGGATCGGGTGGTGACGGGTTGAGTGCGTGCTGGGCGGTGTTCGCACCCGCCCCGTACTCGGAGACGGCGAAGGTGCGTTTCGGCTCGGCCTGGTGCAGGCTGTCGGCCCAGGGCCCCAGGTCGTTGCAGGAGCCTCCGTACCAGCCGTAGTACTTGTTGAAGCCGGTGGTGTCCGCGTGTCCGGTCACCTGGGCGTCGTTGCCGAGATCGTTCGCGTAGGTGCTGATGCGGTCCGGGTCCTCGCTGGTGACGAGCGCGGCGAGGTTCGCCAGCAGTGTGTTGGTGGGGGTGTCGTCCTTGCTCTGCTCGTTGCCGATGCTCCAGAAGACGATCGAGGGGTGGTTGTAGTTCTGGCGGATCAGCTCGCGCAGCTGGTTCTCGGTGCTCGCGGTGAAGGCGGCCGAGTCCGTGGTGTTGTTGACCAGGGGCACCTCCGCCCAGACCACCACTCCGGTCGCGTCCGCGAGGTCGTAGTCCTTCTGGTCGTGCTGGTAGTGCGCCATCCGGATGGCGGTCGCACCGAGTTCGTTGATCAGGGCGAAGTCCTGGGCGTGGTCGGCGTCGCTCTGGGCCCAGCCCACGACGGCGCGGTCCTGGTGCAGGTTGACGCCGTGCAGGCCGAGGTGCCGGCCGTTGAGCGAGAAGCCCGTGGCGGGGTCGAGGCTGAAGCTGCGCAGTCCGAGCGGTTCGGTGACCACGTCCGTCACCGTCCCGGTGGCGGCGTCCCTGACCTCGACGTTGGCACTGTACTGGTAGGGGTCGGCCAAGCCGTTCCACCTGCGAGGATTGGCGACGGTGAGCGTCAGTGGGAGGTCCAGGCCGCTGTCGGCCGCGATCGTCTGCGGGGCGCTG
Source organism: Streptacidiphilus sp. P02-A3a (assembly GCF_014084105.1). GTDB lineage: Bacteria > Actinomycetota > Actinomycetes > Streptomycetales > Streptomycetaceae > Streptacidiphilus. The sequence goes on from NZ_CP048289.1 coordinate 4,311,772, forward strand.
CTCCGGTCGGCCACGATCAGGCCGTCGGTGTCGGTGATGACGGCGCGCACCACCACGGAGCGGCTGGTGCTGTTGTTGTTGAAGATCTTCGCGGTCACGTCGACGGTCGCCGAGGCGGCGGTGACGGCGCGCTGCCGCAGGTAGATGCCGGGCCCGGCGTAGTCGAGTAACTGCACCGCGAGCTTGTCGACCGCGTAGAGGCTGACGTTGCGGTAGATACCGCCCTGGAAGGTGTAGTCGGCGCTCAGCGGGGCGATGTCGGGATTGGCGGCATTGGTCACCCTGACGGCTATGACGGCGTCCTGGCCCGGGGTGAGGGCGGTGGTGACGCCGAACCGGAAGCGGGAGTAGCCGCCCTGGTGCTGGCCGAGGTGGGTGCCGTTGACCCAGACGTCGGCGACCTGGTTGGCACCGGCGAACTGGAGGAAGAGCATCTTGCCCGCCAGTTCCGCGGGCACGGTGACGTGCCTGCGGTACCAGCCGATGCCTCGGTAGTAGTTGCCACCGCCGTCCGCCCCGTCCACCGCGTTCCAGGTGTGCGGGACGCTGATCGCGCTCCAGGCGCCGTCGTTGAACCCGGGCGCGTCCGCTCCGGTGACGTCGCCCTTTTGGAACCGCCATCCGGAGTCGAGACTGAGCCAGGTGCGCGGGGCAGGAGGCGTGTAGGCCCCGGGGGCGGTCGGCGTGGCGTCGGCCGTGTCACGGAGGGCTAGTGCGGCCAGAGCCCCACCCGCCAGGGTGCCGAGGACCTGCCGGCGGCTCGGGACAATGTTCATGGGTGCCTTCCCTGGAGGGCAGGGTCATGTATGTGAACCTTGGGCGTCAATATGAACGGCTCGGCAGGGGTGACGCTAGGCCTGGAGCAACATGCGGGTCAACCCTGCTGCACAGCGAAAATGTTGGGAGATGGTGCTCGGTGTGGTGTCATGTCTTCTTTTTGATCAAGGATCAATAAAGATAAACAATTTCCAACATGCCTATCGGGTGCCAAACCCGCAGGTCGCAGGGCATTCCCTGGCCGATGCGGGACGCGGGTGCCGATGCCGGGACCATTGACGGCCTGTCAGCCCCTGGTTAGCTTCGTTGGTGCCCGGCAGGCTTGACGGTGCATGAGCGGCTCATCCACCCGGCGTTCGAGGGCTACCACCCCCCAGCCCTCCTCCGCGCCTCGCCGCCTGCTGCCCGGAGGAGCGTCGCCGCGAGGTTCCCCACCCCTGTCCGGAGTCGGGGTGCGGACGCACGCACCGACGGGGACCGAGCCAGTGGGCGACCTGGCGCACCATCACCTGGGCACGTTGACGGGCGACTTCCACGAGAACCCAACGCAGCGGCGCCGAGCTCCGCTGTACCGCAACCAGACGAGGAGCACCTCATGACCGGATTCAACCGCCGGGATTTCATCAAGTCCGTCGGTATCGGGTCCGCCGTCGTCGTGGCTCTGCCACTGACGGGTGTGTTGGGCCAGGCCAACGCGAGCGCGGCGGCACCCGCTGTCCTGGGGGGAGCCGTGAGTTCGACAGGCACGTGGCAGGTGACCGCGAGCGCCCTGGGCTGGACCTTCAGCGGTTCGGTCGGCTCGGCGGCGACCGGCATCACCAGCAGCTCGGGCACGGACGCGCTGGGCGCCTACACCGAGACCACGTTCACCTTCCAGTCCGGTGCGAGGAAGGGCGGCATCCGCGTCTACAACGGCGCCTCCGCCGTGGTCTTCACCGACACCTACGTCAACGCGGCAGCCAACGCGACGCCGTTCCCGACGTTCACCGGCTACCCCGATCTGCCCCATCGGCTCAGCCACCAGGGCTGCTTCGGGAAGTACCAGTTCAACACCTTCGCCAATGCCTCGGACAGTCCGTGGGCACTCTTCGACGACAGCGGCAACACCTTCGTCGTCTCCGCGGCGAACCACTTCCAGCAGGCGCAGACCACGATGGCGGCGGACGGCTCGATCGCCGCGGGTGTGCTCAGCTCGATCACCAAGCTGCCGACCGGTTACAGCCGACAGACCATCCTGACGACGCAGACCGGCCTGGGCGCGGCATACCGCGCCTGGGGCCGCGCGCTGACCACGCTGGCCGGGAAGGCCCTGCCGGCCGCCGACACCGGCCCGATGCTGGGCACGCTCGGCTACTGGACGGACCACGGCGCCGGCTACTACTACACCTACGAGCAGTCGCTGGGCTACACCGGGACGCTGCTGGCGGTCCGCGACGAGTGGAGGACGAAGAAGATCCCGCTCGGCTACATGCAGCTCGACAGCTGGTGGTACCCCAAGGGATCGACCGCGGACTGGACCCTCGTCGAGGCCGGCACCTACCTGTACGAGGCCGACAGCCAGCTCTTCCCGGACGGCCTGGCGTCGTTCCAGCAGAAACTGGGAGTGCCGCTGGTCACCCACGCGCGCTGGATGGACGCGTCGAGCCCCTACCGCCGTGAGTACACCATGTCGGACGACGTGGTCATCGACCCGAAGTTCTGGCAGAGCGTCATGAGCTACCTCAAGTCCTCCGGTGTCGCCGTCTACGAGCAGGACTGGCTGTGCGAGAGCGCGCAGCCCGCCTACAACCTCACCGACCCCGACGCGTACTTCGACAACATGGCCGACTGCGCCGCGGCCGACGGCCTGGCCGTGCAGTACTGCATGCCGCTGCCGCGCGACTACCTGCAGAGCACGCGCTACCCCAACCTGACCACCATGCGGGTCAGCGACGACCGCTTCGACTCGACGAAGTGGGACGTGTTCCTCTACGACTCGCAACTCGCCGGCTCGCTGGGCGTCTGGCCATGGGTCGACGTCTTCATGAGCGGCGAGACCGACAACCTGCTGCTGGCGAACCTGTCCGCGGGACCGGTCGGGGTCGGGGACGCGCTGGAGCAGGTGGATGCCGGCAACCTGGCCAAGGTGGTCCGTCCGGACGGCGTCATCGTCAAGCCCGACGCGCCGATCGTCCCGACCGACGCGACCTACCTCGGCGAGGCCGCCGGTGACCTGCCCGCGATGGTCGCCGCCACGCACGTCGGGCATCCCAGCGGGACCTACGGCTACGTCTTCGCCTACGCGCGGCAGACCGCGGCGCCGCAGGAGACGTACCAGGCGGAGGACGCGACGTTGTCGGGGCCGGTCGTCAGCACGCAGAACCCGGGCTACACGGGCACTGGCTACGCCGACTTCCAGAACGCCGACAAGGACTACGTGCAGTGGACGGTCCAAGCCGCCGCCGCGGGGACGTACACCCTGCAGTTCCGCTACGCCAACGGGGGCACCGGAAACCGGCCGCTCGCGGTCACCGTGAACGGCGGCAACGCGCAGACGGCGGCGTTCGCCCCGACCGCCGGCTGGTCGACCTGGGGCATCCAGGCATTGACCGTCACGTTGGCGAAGGGCACGAACACCGTGCGCGCGACCGCGACCGGGTCCAACGGCGCCAACATCGACTGGCTCGGGCTCACCCAGGGCACCGTACCGACCGGCCCCTCCCAGACCGCGTCGTTCAGTCCGGCCGCGCTCGGCGTGACCGGAGCGGCCTACGCCTACGACTACTTCGCCGGTACCGGAGCCCTGGTCGCCCAGGGGGGCAGTGTGAGCGCCACGGTCACCACCGGCACCTACTGGGTCGTCGCCCCGGTCGGCTCCTCCGGTATCGCCTTCCTGGGCGACGCGGGCAAGTTCGTCTCGCACGGGGACAAGCGCATCACGCACCTGAGCGACGACGGCAAGGTACAGGTCACCGTCGCCTTCGCGGCGGGCGAGGGGCCGGTGACCCTGCACGGTCACGCGACCCGCGAGCCCACTGTCACCGCCGGTACCGGCAGGGTCGGCACGGTCGGATACACCACGACGACCGGCATCTTCACCGTCGCCGTCACCGCGGCGGCGAGCAACGAAGCCGTCATCACCATCACCCCCTGACCACAACGCGACACCCGGTCGGCCACCCTGTCCCGACCTGTGGGACAGAACCAGTGCCGGAGTCACGCAAGGAGAGATCCCATGGCACGGAATCGTTGGTTGAGTGTCGCCGTCGGCGGCGCGCTGTTGGCCGCGGGCATCGTCGGCCAGACCGGGGCCGCGCCGCCCGCCGCGGCGAGCACCGCCTGTCCCTGGGTCGGTTCGTCGGCGCCGGTCGCCGACCGGGTGTCGCAGCTGGTCGGGGCGATGTCGCAGGCCCAGAAGCTGTCGATGGTCGGCGGAACCGGCAGCGGCGGCTACGTCGGTGTGGTGGCGGCGATCCCGGCGCTGTGCGTACCCGCGCTGAACCTGGAGGACGGCCCCTCGGGGGTGGGCGACGGACTGACCGGGGTGACCCAACTGCCCGCCGCGGTCAGCGCCGCGGCCACCTGGGACACCGCCGCCGAGCAGGGCTACGGCGCGGTCGTCGGGGCCGAACAGGCGGCCAAGGGCTCGGACGTCGACCTCGGTCCGACGGTGAACCTGGTGCGGGACCCGCGTTGGGGACGCGCCTTCGAGACGCTGGGGGAGGATCCGTACCTCACCGGCACCCTCGCCGCGGCCGAGATCCGGGGCGTGCAGAGCACCGGCGTGATGGCCCAGGTCAAGCACCTGGCCGTGTACAACCAGGAGACCTACCGCAACAGCCCGGCCGATGACGCGATCGTCGACGACCGCACGATGCAGGAGCTGTACCTCCCGGCCTTCCAGGCCGCCGTCCAACAGGGCGCGGCCTCGTCGGTGATGTGCTCCTACAGCACCGTCAACGGCACCGCCGCCTGCCAGAACCCGTACCTGCTGAACACCGTGCTCCGCCAACAGGACGGCTTCCAGGGCTTCGTCACCTCCGACTGGGGTGCCACCCACGCCACCGCGGCCTCGGCCAACGCCGGTATGGACATGGAGATGGGCAAGGCGGACTACTACGGGGCCCCGCTCGCCACGGCTCTGGCCGACGGCACGGTGACCCAGGCCACCCTGAACACCATGGTGAGCCGGATCCTGACCGAGATGTTCACCTTCGGCCTCTTCGACAAGACCCCGTCCGGCTCGACCGGAGCCGATGTCAGTACCGGTGCGCACGTGTCCACCGGGACCGAGATCGCCGAAGAGGGCACGGTGCTGCTGAAGAACGCGGGCGGCGTCCTGCCACTGGGCACCGCCTCCGGCTCGTCGATCGCGGTGCTCGGCAACTACCAGAACTCCGGCGGCGGCAGCGCCTCGGTCAGGGCGGCCTCGGTGGTCACCCCGCAGCAGGGCATCACCGCTCGCGCCGGATCCGGTGTGAACGTCCAGTACGCGCAGGGCTCGACAGCCGACTCGACGCTGGCCGACGTGCCCGCGAGCGTGTTGACCCCGACCTCGGGCGGCGGAACCGGACTGACCGGGTACTTCTACAACAACACCACGCTGTCCGGTAGCCCGGTACTCACCCGGAACAGCACCACCCTGGACTCGAACTGGAACGGCGCGAGCCCCGGCACCGGGGTCAACGCGACCGACTGGTCCGCGAAGTGGACCGGCACCCTGAAGGCACCGGCGACCGGCGTCTACACCTTCGCCACCACCAGTGACGACGGCAGCCGGGTGATCCTGGGCGGCAGGACGCTGGTCGACCAGTGGGGCGACCAGGACGCGCACACCCAGTCCGCCAGCGTCACCCTGACCGCGGGCCAGAGCGTCCCGATCGAGGTCGACTACTACAACAGGACCGGTGGCAGTCAACTCGCGCTGTCCTGGACCCCGGCGAACTACTCCGACAGCGTGCTCACCCAGGCGGTCGCCCTGGCCAGGACGTCGTCGGTCGCGGTGGTCTTCGCGAAGACCGACGCGTCCGAGGGCTCGGACCTGAGCGACATCGAACTTCCCGGTGACCAGAACCAGTTGATATCCGATGTGGCCGCGGTCAACCCGCACACCGTGGTCGTGCTGAACACCGGCTCGGCGGTCACCATGCCCTGGCTCGGCAGCGTCTCCGCGGTCCTCGACAGCTGGTACGCGGGACAGAGCGAGGGCACCGCGATCGCCGCCCTGCTGTTCGGTGACGTCGACCCGTCCGGCAAGCTGCCGGTGACCTTCCCCACGTCCCTGACCGACGTGCCCGCGAACACCGAGGCGCAGTGGCCGGGGCAGGACAACCAGGTCCAGTACTCCGAGGGCCTGGCCATGGGCTACCGCTGGTACGAGGACAAGGGGATCACCCCGCTGTTCCCGTTCGGCTACGGCCTGTCGTACACCAGCTTCGGCTACAGCGGCCTGAACGTCACCGGGCCGGACGCACACGGGAACTCCGAGGTGACCGCCACGGTGACCAACACCGGCCGCCGCGAGGGCGCGGACGTGGTCCAGCTCTACCTGGCCGACCCCGCCGCCGCCGGGGAACCCTCCAAGCAGCTCAAGGGCTTCCAACGGGTCGACCTGGCCCCGGGAGCCAGCAAGCAGGTCAGCTTCAGCGTGTCCATGCACGACCTGTCCTACTGGAGCGACAGCGCGAACGCCTGGAAGACGGCCACCGGCGCCTACGGCGTCCAGGTCGGCGACACCTCCGGCAACCCGCAGCTGAGCGGCACCCTCGACGTCACCTCCACGGCCACCGGCAACACCGTCACGGTGACCCCGCCGCCGGGGATGAGCAGCCAGGTCGGCACCGCGGCCGCACTCGGCATCAAGGGTTCCGACTCTGCCTCCGGCCAGAGCCTGACCTACACGGCCACCGGCCTCCCGTCCGGCCTCACCGTGAACTCCGGCACCGGGACCGTCTCCGGCACGGCCACGTCCGCCGGCACCAGCACGGTCACCGTGACCGCGACCGACAACACCGGGGCCACGGGAAGCGCCACCTTCGTCTGGACCACCACCGCACCCCTCAGGACCGGCCCGATCGTCTCCGGGGTCTCGTCGTCGCTGTGCCTGGACGACAAGGCGGCGAGCACCGCCGACAGCAACCCGGTCGACATCTACGGCTGCAACGGCACCGTTGCCCAGCAGTGGACCGTGGCCGCCGACCACACCCTCCAGGTTCTGGGCAAGTGCCTCGACGTCACCGCCGCCGGAACCGCGAACAACACCCTGGTCCAGCTCTACACCTGCAACGGCACCGGCGCCCAGACCTGGCAGCCACAGGCCGATGGCGCGCTGCTCAACCCCGACTCGGGCCGCTGCCTGGACGACCCGGCCGCCTCCGCCACCGCGGGTACGCAACTCCAGATCTACGACTGCAACGGCACCGACGCCCAGAAGTGGACGCTGCCCTGAGCCGTCCCCGCCGGGGCGTCCGCTACCAGCAATCGAGAACAAGCGACGGTCAGGTTGCCCGCACGGGGCCCTCAACGAGAACGAGAGCCCCGTCGGGAGCCGGACGTGCCGTCGTCCACCACGCTTTCCCGTACAGACGGAGGACACATGAGATCACGATGGGTGGTGCTGGCGCTGGCCGCCAGTGTGGGCGCGGTAGTGACGATGCCACCGGCCACGGCGGCACCGGCCTCCGTGGCGGTACCGGCGGAGAACAACGGACTGGCCACGAAGGCCCCGTTGATGGGCTGGAGCAGTTGGGGCTTCCTACAGCGGGACCCCACCGCGGCCACGTTCAAGGCCCAGGTCAACGCCCTGGTGTCGAGCGGGCTGAGCAAGCTCGGCTACAACTACGCCAACCTGGACGACTTCTGGTACAAGTGCCCCGGCAGTGAGGGCCCGGACGTCGACTCCTACGGCCGCTGGGTAACCAACACCAGTGCCTTCCCCAACAGCGGCTCCACCGACGGCATGCAGGTCCTGGCGAACTACGTCCACAGCAAGGGACTGAAGTTCGGGCTGTACGTGACCCCGGGCATCTCAGCCCAGGCCGTGGCGAACAGGACCAGTATCAAAGGCACCTCCTACACCGCCAACGAGATCGCCGAGAGCTCCTCCGCGAGCAACTTCAACTGCGGCGGCATGCGGAACATCGACTACAGCAAGCCCGGCGCACAGGCCTTCATCAACTCCTGGGCCGACGAACTGGCGTCCTGGGGCGTGGACTACGTCAAGCTCGACGGCGTCGGCCCCGACAAGGTCGCCGACGTGCAGGCCTGGTCGACCGCGCTCAAGCAGACCGGCCGCCCGATCGCACTGAACCTGTCCGCCAGCCTCTCCTCCGGCGACGGCAAGACCTGGGCGTCGCTCGCCAACTCCTGGCGCGTCGACGGCGACATCGGCGCCAGTCCCAGGGGTTCCAGCTTCCCGCTGACCAGTTGGAACAACGTCTCCAAGCGGTTCAACGACGCGGCCACGTACCAGCCCTTCGCCGGAAACGGCGGCTGGAACGACCTCGACTCCCTGGGCGTCGGCAACGGCGGCAACGACGGGATCACCTCCCCCGAGCGGCAGACGAACGTGGCCCTGTGGGCCCTGGCGGACTCCCAGTTCATGCTGGGCGCCGACCTGACGCACCTGGACTCCGCCGACAAGGCCCTGCTGGCCGACAAAGCGGTGATCGCTGTCGACCAGGACGGCATCGCCGCCTCCCGGATCATCGACAGCGGCAACGAGCAGGTCTTCGCCAAGCGCGAGAAGGACGGTGACTGGCAGATCGGCATCTTCAACACCGACACCTCGTCGAGCCACACCTTCAGCCTCCCGCTGTCGAAGCTCGGGCTGACCGGCTCGGCGAGCCTCACGGACGTACTGAGCGGCAAGTCGCTCGGCACACACAGCACCTACACCACCGGTGTGGCAGCCGGTGGAGTCGCCTTCACCACAGTGACCCCGTAGTAGCGGGCCGCCCCTGGGGAGGGGTCGGCATGCGGCGCTTCAGCACCGGGAACCAGACCTTCAGCCGACGTTCGATACCCCGCGGCGCCCTACGGTCAGGGCGGCCGGCGACGTGGAACCGTCGCCGCGGCGCCCTCCGGAGTCCTCGGTGAACAGGGCTCCGCCGCGGAGGGGCGGGGCCGCCGACCGCGGAAGGCTGATCAGTGGTGCGTGGCGGTGGGGAGCTGGGCGGCCCAGTCGACGACGGTGCTCGCGTAGAGCTCGGGCCGGTGGCCGTGCATCGAGTGGGGCATGCCGGGGAAGTCCAGGTAGGTGAAGTCCTGGCCGGCGGCGGTGACCAGTTCCCGGACCCGCTTGGCCTGGGGGTCGGAGATCGCACCCTGGTAGATGCCGGTCTCCTCGTCCCGCTGGTGGTAGTGGTGGGTGAACAGGACCGGGACCTTGACGTGGGAGAGCATGGTGGCGTGGTCGCAGCCGGCGGTGGCCAGGCCGGTGGCGAAGGAGCGGCCCCACTCGGGGTCGTACTCCTTGAGGTTCTGCGGGGCGGGTGCGTCGGCGGGGATGCTCTGCGGGCGCGGGACCATGACCGACAGGGCCTCCAGCAGCGGCCGGGAGAGTTCACGCGGGGCGGCGGCGCGGAAGCCCGCCCAGTCGCCGATGCTCCACTGGTCGCCCAGGTACCTGTGCCACAGCGCGAACGAGGGCCCCATGCCCTGATTGACGGGCTGGCCGCAGGTGGTGACCAGCTCGGAGGCGAACAGCGGGGTGTCCTCGTAGACCGCGGCCCGGATCTGGCCGGGCTTGGCGTAGGCGGACAGCCAGGCGGCCAGCACGCCGCCGGAGGACATGCCGCTGACGACGACCGGGCGGCCGATGACCAGGTCGATGAAGCGGACCAGGTCGCCGCCCATGACGTCGACGGTGTAGCGACCGGGGGTCCAGGTGGAGCGTCCCTGGCCGCGCAGGTCCACCGCGAAGACCTGGAAGTGCTCGGCCAGCAGCGGCATCGCGCGCTCGTAGCCCCACCAGGACTCGGACTGCGCGGGGACCAGCAGCAGGGCGGGCAGGGAGGGGTCGCCGAGGGTGGCGTAGTTCATCCTGATCTCGCCCAGGTCGACCAGCTGCTCCTCGATGGAGTGCGGGACGAAGGTGTCCGCGCGGTCGGCGGCTTCCAGGTGCGGCACGGGGGATTCCTTGGTGGTGGTCCGGATGGCGGTGGGGGGCGGAAGAGCCGGGTGCGGGTCAGTTCTCGTTGAGCCAGGCAACGCCGGAGGCCTTGATCTCGGCCTCCAGGGCGCTGTCGCGGGTGGGGAACTCGCGCACGATGGGGAAGCCGGACTTCTCCAGCAGGTAGGCCAGGGCGGCGTACTCGCGCGGGAAGGCGCTCACGGCCTTCTCGTCGATCTCCTGGACCTTGGTGAGGAAGTTGAAGTAGCTCATGTCGTAGCTGCTGTCGCGGCGGCTGATGCGCCAGACGCCGTCGCGCTTCTCGACCTGGTCCAGGAAGCGGTTGTGGGCGGTCGCGCCGAGCTCCAGGGCGGTGTTCTCGGCGATGATCATCGCGTTGGTCTGCACCAGGGCGCGGTCGCCGTTGAAGGTGATCTGCGGGTGGGTGATGACGTGCTTGTTGCGCAGGTCGGAGGCGCCCATGCGGGCCGATCCCGCCACGAAGTCGGCGGCCAGGCCGTCGAACCAGGTGATCGCGATGGTGGCTCCGGGGTGGAACAGGCCGCGCAGCTGGTCCCATTCGCTCAGGTCGCGGTGCATCCAGCCGGTCATCAGATCGGCGATCGCGGCGCGGTCCTCAAGACGTGCGTCCATGGTGTAGGGCTCCTGTGGATAGAGGACAGATTCGTTTCTTAAATCCACCGTACACCGGTGCCCTGTTCGACGCGAACGGACACCGGCGGCTATAACGGGAAGGGTGACCGCCTCCTCCGCAACACCCTCGCCGCAGCTCCACGCCCCCGCCACCCGCCGCCGGGGCGCGGAGCTGACCCAGGCGATCTACCGGGCGACGCTGGAGGAACTGGCCGCGACCAGCTTCGAGGAACTGAGCTTCGAGAAGATCGCCCCGAAGGCGGGTACCGGGAAATCCGTGCTGTACCGGCGCTGGAGCACCACCGCCGAACTTGTCCTGGCCGCGCTCAAGGACGAGGACGCCGGTCTGGGGCGGCCAGTGGTGCCGGACACCGGGACCCTGCGGGGTGACCTGCTGGTCCTGCTCACCAAGTTCGCCCGGCTACTGGAGGAACCGCGCGGACGCGCCCTGCGGCCCCTGCTGACCCAGCGCCCCCGCCATCCCGAGCTCTTCGCCCAGGTCATGGACCAGGTCATCAATCCACACCGGATCGTCCTGCTGGACTGCATGCGCACCGCGGTCGACCGCGGCCAGGCCGCCCCCGAGCGCGCCACCGCCCGCACCGCGGCCATCGGCCCGCGACTGATCGTGGCGGAGTCCATCGACCGCGGCCCTGTCCCCGACGAGGAGGTCAGGGCCGTGGTCGACGAGGTGCTGCTCCCGCTGCTGGCGCTGTAGCGGGACCACCGGGAGCGGCGGAACCGGCGGGCCTCAGCTGTGGTTCCGGGTGATCTGCTCGTACCGGTCGGTGCCGCCGGGTCGGCCCGGGGCGGGCGGGGTCAGCTCGACAGGACCGGCTGCCACAGGTGGTCGGCGGTGCCGCTGTCCTCGAACTGCACGACCTGGGCGCTGTCCGCGGTGGACATCCCGGCAACGCCGAGCACCAGGCCGCTGTTGCGGTTGCGGATCCGGTACCAGCCGTTCCCGTTGTCGATCAGGGACCAGAGGTGGTCGGCGCTGCCGTTGTCCTGGTACTGCTGGACCGGGGCGCTGTCGGCCTGGGACATCGACTGGACCGCCAGCAGCAGGCCGCTGTTCCGGTTGGTGATCTGGAACCAGCCGTTGCCGGTGTCGGTGAACTGCCACAGATGGTCGGCGGTTCCGTTGTCGGCGTACTGGACCACGTCGGCGCTGTCGGCGGTGGACATCCCGGCGACGCCCAGCACCAGGCCGCTGTTCTGGTTGCGGATCCGGTACCAGGAACCGGGGGTGACGACGGCCTGGGCGGCGGTGACGTTCCACTGGAGGATTCCGCCGGAGACCCCGCTCCCCAGCTGCACCGCCAGCCGCAGCTGGGTGGTGGTCACCGCGTCGAAGGTGACGGTGTTGAAGGTGTCGGTGGCCGTCCCGTAGCCCGAGGCACCGCTCACCGTCGCCCAGCCGCCCGCGGAGTCGAGGTACTGCACGGTCCACGACTGCGGTACCCGGCACTGGCCGCTGCCGGTGTCGTCGTACCAGTAGACGGAGGCGGCGGAGACGGTGACCGGGCCGGTGTAGCTGTACTGGACCCACTCGGCGGTGCCCAGATGGTTCCACCAGGTGAACCGCGGATGCGACTGGTCATCCGAACTCGCCGGATTGTAAGCGCTGTTGAGCGCACTGACGGTGTCGCCGCTCCAGCAGTAGGAGGCGGACGGGGTCGCCGGGAGCTGCCACGGACGACCGCCGGAGCCGATCACCGGGAAGGAGGTGATCCGCAACCGGGCCGCCCCCATGGGGATCAGGGTCACGCTGTGGGCGGGCTCGGCGGAGGCCACCGGGCTCGGTTGCAGGGTGGTGACCACGTTCTGGTCGTCCGCGGTCCAGTTGGCGATCGCCTGGGCGGTGGCCGTCAGTTGGACCGGGGTGCCGGACTGGGTGAACGGGTTGGCGGCGGTGGCGCCGGTGGACGACTTGGTGAACGAGGCGGCCGGGTTCACCGGGTTCAGCACCAGGCCCTGGTTCCAGGCCGACGTGGGGTAGACCTCCCAGGTCGGCCAGGTGGTGTCGCCGGTCATGTCGAGGTAGTTCTCGCCGATCTGCAGCGAGTAGGCGAGCGGTCCGTTGCTGACCGACACCGAGTCGTGGTTGGCGGTCCAGGTGGTCACCTCGGTCTGCATCGGCAGGGTGACGGTGACCGTGTCGCCGTTGCTCCAAGTGCGGTTCACCGACGCCCAGGACGGTCCGGACGAGGCGGCCACCGCGCTGCCGTTCACCTGGACGACGGGCGCCGAGCACCAGCCCGGGATCCGCAGGTAGAGCGGGAAGGAGACGGCCGCGCCGGTGGTCACGGTCAGCGTCACCGTCTCGCCGAACGGATAGGCGGTGCTCTCGGTGACGGTCACGCTCTGCCCGGAGCCGACGTTCGCGGTGACGCCGCACGGGGCGTACATCGAGGCGGCCAGGCCGTTGTCCGCGGTGGCCAGCCACAGCGTGTCGGTGAAGTAGGTCCAGCCCTGGCCGTAGTTGTGCGGGCAGCAGCGGTACTGGTCGATCCCGGTCATGTAGGCCTGGAGCGCGAAGCCGTCGTCGAACTGCCCCTGGGTCTTGGCGTAGTCGTCCAACTGCACGCAGTTGGGGCTGCTGACGTAGTGGGTGCCCTTGCCCTGCGGGTCCAGCGCGGCGGGCAAGCCGTTGAACGCGAGCAACTCGCAGGCGTCGGCCCAGGTCGGGTCGCCGGTCAGCCGGGTCAGCGTCTGGTGGCTCTGCATGAACTCGACGATGCCGCAGGTCTCGAAGCCCTGCCGGGGATCGGCGTAGCCGGGGCGGCAGTTCTCGTCCCCGGCGAAACCGCCACCGGCGAACTGCCCGTAGCTGCCCATGATCAGCTGGTAGTCCTGGTAGCTGGCCCGGAGCAGCGAACTGCCGCCGTCGCGCAGCGAGTACTGGGCGGGCTCGGTGAAGCCCTGGGCCAGGTTGACGTTGTGCAGGGTCGGCAGGTTGTCCACGTAGTCGGCGCCGTTGGCGTGGACGGTGTCGGCCAGGGTGAGCAGGAAGCTGTCGCCGGTGCGGTTGTAGAGCCACCACAGCGAGTCCAGGTTGGTGGCCCAGCGGAAGGAGGCCCAGCTCTGGTTGAAGGCTGACGGTCCCTGCTTGCTCTGGTACTGGTAGAACGCCGTCATGAACGGGATGATCCTGCTGTCCCCGGTCGCCTCCTGGTAGGAGCGCATGACCTGCATCATCGGCATGTACGGCCAGAAGTCGGGGCCCCCGCCCAGGGAGGTGCGCAGCGAGGTCGGCCCGAAGAAGCCGTCGGACGCCTGGGTGGCGAGGATGGCATCGATCCAGCTCGCGGTGGTGGACACGGTGTGGGCGTCACCGGTGATGGCGCCCAGGTCGACGTAGCCCCTGAGCCAGTAGGGCACCTCCTCCCAGCCGACCTGGGAGGGCACCGCCCAACCGGTGGTGGACAGGTCGAGGAAGTGCGAGACGGTGTCCATCTGCCCGTTGAGGCCCGCGAGTTGGAGTGACAGCTGCTGCTGTAGCCAGCCGGAGGCCTTGACCGAGCCAACGGGCAGCCGCAGCAGTGGTGTGCGGGCCAGCGGGGCCAGGTTCGGGTGGTAGAGGCCGCCGCCCGAGGTGTTCCCGACCAGGGAGATCGGGGTACCGCTCGCCGCGTAGGCGGCCTGGCGGGCGAGCAGCCCGGTCAGGCCCACGGCGCCGATCGCGCCCAGCGAGCTGCGGAGGAACGTGCGACGGTCCACGGAGGGCTCCCGAGGGTGGTGGGGGACGAGTGTCTTCGGGCTCAGATTTCAACGTTGCAATTCTCGCCACCTGCCAGAGAACTCCCCTGAGTCGGACCCGTCAAGGGCCCGTGCGGCAGAATCTGCGGGCGTTTCCCGGTTCGCGTCCGGATCTGGTCGGCATGTTCAAGTCATGAAATCAGGTCGCGCTCTTGACGGCTTGTCAGGTTGGTGGCTTCATGTTGAGCGCGCCGGATGTTCACCATCCCCTTCAAGGGGTGAACGCCACCCCGCCGGACACCGTGCGCGGGGCCGTGGTTTCCGATCCACCGAAGGGACAGGTGTGCGCAAGAATGGGAGCGCTCCCAGATCTCGCCGGAAGGCCCCGGTTCGCGTGCCGTCCCACCTCACCCACCTGTGACGGAGGATCAACTGTGTTCACCCCCATGCTCGGAAGGCTGCGAACAGCGGTGGTCGCCGGGGCCTTCCTGGCCTCGCTGCTGGTCCCGCTCGGCGCGGCGGGTTCGGCGCACGCCGACGCCGCGACCACCTGCGAACCGCAGGGCACCATCGCCGTCAACAGCGGCGAGTACACGCTGCAGGCCAACGAGTGGAACTCCAGCGCCCAGCAGTGCGTCACCTCGAACGGCGGCACCGCCTGGTCGGTGAGCACGGCCGACTTCGGCCTGCCCACCAACGGCGCGCCCGCCACCTACCCCTCGCTGTACAAGGGCTGCCACTGGGGCGCCTGCACCAGCGGCAGCGGACTGCCGATCCAGGTCAGCGACCTGGCCGACGCCACCTCCTCCTGGAGCACCGTCCAGCCCGCCTCCGGCGCGTACGACGTGGCCTACGACATCTGGATCAACTCGACGCCGACCACCTCGGGGCAGCCGGACGGCACCGAGATCATGGTCTGGCTGAACAGCCGGGGCGGTGTCCAGCCCTTCGGCTCGCAGACCGGCACCTCCACGGCGGCGGGCTACAACTGGAACGTCTGGACCGGCCAGCAGACCTCGTGGAAGATCATCTCCTACGTCCTCCAGGGCGGCGGCACCTCCTTCAGCAACCTGGACGTGAAGGCGCTCATCGACGACGCCGTGGCGCGCGGCTCGGTCAACCCGGCGAACTACCTCATCGACGCCGAGGCGGGCTTCGAGATCTGGCAGGGCGGCCAGGGGCTGGCCACCAACAGCTTCTCCTTCGACGCCACCGCCAACAGCGGCACCGGCGGCGGTACCGGCGGTGGCGGCACCGGCGGCGGCACCGGCACCGGGTGCACGGCGGCGCTCGCGGTGACGGACCAGTGGAGCACCGGCTTCACCGACACGGTCACCGTCACCAACACCGGCAGCAAGCCCAGCAACTCCTGGAACGTGCAGTGGACCTGGCCCGACGGGCAGCAGCTCAGCAGCGCCTGGAACGCCAGTGCGGCCCAGTCCGGCGGCACGGTCTCGGCGAGCAGCCTGTCCTACAACAACGTGATCGCACCCGGGGCCAGTACCACCTTCGGTCTCCAGGGCACCTGGAGCGGCAGTAACGGCACCCCGACGCTCAGCTGTAGCTCGACCTGACCCGCTGAGCGCTCCGCCGCACCGCGGCTGACCCTGTGACCGACCCGGCCTGTCCCCGGGTCGGTCACAGTGCTTTCCGGATGCCGCCGCCGGGATCCGCCGGAGGCCGGCGGCACAGTCCCGCCGAGATTCTTGACAGTGGGCATGCCCATGGCCCATGGTCCTCTACAACGTTGGAATCAACTGCGACGGGCACCGTGGACCGGTGGCCCGCCGCCCGCGGAGCGCGCTGCGCCACCGGCGTACCGGCGCCGGGCCGCGGGTCCGGTACCGGGGGCCGCACCACCACCAGGCGTCCGGCCCGGCGAACGGAGTTGAGGTGACCACATGCCAGACGACGGTACGTCCGCCCGCCGCGGCCCCGGTGTCGGTGCCGCGAGCCGTCCCGGGTCAGCCCGGACGGCGGCTGCTCTCGCGGACCACCACCCGGTAGCCGAGGGTGATCTGCCGACTGGGTCCGGAGAAGCGCTGCTCCATCCGCTCGACCAGGCAGCGCACCGCGAGCTCGGCGATGTGCCGCTTGTCCGGCGCGACCGTGGTCAGCGAGGGGATCGAGTACTCCGCCTCCTCCACGTCGTCGAAGCCGACGATGGCGATGTCCTGCGGCACCCGCAGCCCGGCCTCGTGCACGGCCCGCAGCGCGCCCAGCGCCAGCAGGTCGTTGAAGCAGAACACCGCGTCCGGACGGTTGGGCAGCTTCAGCAGCCGCCGCATCGCGGCGGCCCCGTCCGGGCGGAAGTAGGCGCGCACCGGAGGCATCAGCGCCTCGTCCACCTCCATGCCCGCGGATTCGAGGGCGTCCCGGTAGCCCGCCAGCCGCTGCTCGGCCGTGGCCCGGGGCGCCGGATCCTGCCAGCCGATGGCGGCTATCCGGCGGTAGCCCTCGTCGATCAGGTGCTGCGTCACGTCGCGGGCGCCGGAGACGTTGTCGATGTGCACCCGGTCGGCCACCGGCCCCAGGTCGGCCTCCCCGAGCAGGACCAGCGGGATGTCCCGGGGCCGGGACAGCAGGGTCATCCGGTCCAGGCCCAGCGGGCTGAGGATCACCCCGTCGATCGTCGGGTCGCCCAGGCCGGAGGCGATCCGCAGCTCGGCGGTCGGGTCGCCGCCGGTGTCGTCCATCAGCACGGTGATGCCCTTGCGCCGGGCCGCGGCGATGACCTCGACCGCGAGCTCCGCGAAGTAGGGCGACGGCAGCTCCGGGAAGGCCAGCGCGATCACCCCGCTGCGCCCGGTGCGCAGCCGCCTGGCCGTGACGTTCGGCTGGTACCCGAGCGCGTCGATCGCGTCCTGGACCCGCTGCCTGGTCGCCTCGGCGACCGGGACGGTCCCGTTGACGACGTTGGAGACGGTCTTCATCGACACCTGGGCGAGTTCGGCCACGTCCTTGAGCCGCGGTGCCGCCGGTCTGCTGGTCTCCTCGGTCACGTCTCCCGCCCTCCCCTTCCGCCGATGGTCCCGGACATCGAGACGACTGCGCGTCGGCAGCGGCTACAACGTGAGAGTACAAGAGCGCGACCGCGGGACAGGATGGGCCGGTGAAAGGCGCGCCGCCCGGCGCGGCCCCCGGCTCCGGCGACAGCGCGCGGGCGCGCGCCCCGCCTTGGCAGGTACCTGGAAAGCGACTGGTCCAGCACCTTCGGTTCGGACGAACAGCTCCCGACTACCCTTCGGAGCGCACATGCCAAGAGAGACATCCGCCGTCACGCACCGGGCCGGCGGGGCCGTCCGTCGCCTACGGCGGGCACTGCAGGCCGCGGTGACCACCGTCGGCCTGATCGCCGCCCTGCTGCTGGGGCTGCCGGGCACCTCCCAGGCCGCCACCCAGCTGCCCTGCGACATCTACGCCGCCGGGGGAACCCCCTGTGTGGCCGCACACAGCACGGTCCGCGCCCTCTTCGCCTCCTACGACGGCCCGCTCTACCAGGTCACCCGGGCCTCGGACGGCGCCACCACCGACATCGGCCCGCTCTCCACCGGCGGTTACGCCAACGCGGGCGAGCAGGACGCCTTCTGCGGTGGCACCACCTGCCGCATCACCAGGATCTACGACCAGACCTCGCACCACAACGACCTGACCCCGGGCCCGGCGGGCACCTCCGGCATGGGCGCCGACCGGGGGGCGGACGCGAGCGAGATCTCGGTCGTCGCCGGAGGCCACAAGGTCTACGGCGTGTGGATCTCGCCCGGGGTCGGCTACCGCTACACCGGCGTCGCCTCCGGCGTCGCGGTCAACGGCCAGGCCGAGGGCGCCTACATGGTCGCCAGCGGCACCCACGTCGGCTCCAACTGCTGCTTCGACTACGGCAACGCGGAGAGCAGCGCGGACGACGCGGGCAACGGCCACATGGACGCGGTGAGCCTCGCGACCACCTGCTACTTCCCGCCGTGCACCGGCTCCGGCCCGTGGGTCGAGGCCGACATGGAGAACGGCATGTTCCAGGGCGGGAACGGCTCCAACACCGCCAACGCCGGTAACAGCACCCCGTTCGTCACCGCCGTGCTGGAGAACAACGGGCAGAACACCTATGCCCTCGCGGGCGGCAACTCCCAGTCCGGCTCCCTGTCGACCTGGTGGGACGGTTCGCTGCCGACCCAGGGCGGCTACGAGCCGATGCACCAGGAGGGCGGCATCATCCTGGGCACCGGCGGTGACAACAGCAACTGGAACATGGGCACCTTCTTCGAGGGCGTGATGGTCTCCGGCTTCCCGAGCACGGCCACCGAGAACGCGGTGCAGGCCAACGTGGTCTCGGTCGGCTACTCGGGCGAGACCAACGTCCCCAACGGCCCGCAGGGCACCGTCACCGGGCCCGGCGGGCAGTGCGTGGACGTGGCCGGGGACGACACCGGGGTGGACGGCACCGCGGTGCAGCTGTGGAACTGCCAGTCCTACGCCGAGGACCAGCACTGGACCCACAACGCCAACGGATCGCTCACCACCCTCGGCCGGTGCCTGGACATCGACGGTGACGGCACGGCGACAGGCACGCAGGTGGAGTTGTGGGACTGCAACGGCGTGGGCGGCCAGAAGTGGGTGCAGCAGTCGAACGGCTCGCTGCTGAACCCGCAGTCGGGGCTGTGTCTGGACTCGCCGAGCGGCGCCACCGCCAACGGGACCCGGCTGCAGATCTGGACCTGCAACGGCACCGCCGCACAGCAGTTCTCGGTCAACGGGGGAGGACCGGTCAACGCCCCCGGCGGCCAGTGCCTGGACGTGGCCGGGGACGACGTCGGGGTGGACGGCACCGCGGTGCAGCTGTGGAACTGCCAGTCCTGGGCGGTCGACCAGCACTGGTACCACAACGCCAACGGTTCACTGGAGACCCTCGGCCGGTGCCTGGACATCGACGGTGACGGCACGGCGACGGGCTCCCTGGTGGAGCTGTGGGACTGCAACGGTGTGGGCGGCCAGCAGTGGGTGCAGCAGTCGAACGGCTCGCTGCTGAACCCGCAGTCGGGCCTGTGCCTGGACGCGCCGAGCGATGTCACCAGCAACGGCACCCAGTTGCAGATCTGGACCTGCAACGGCACCGCGGCACAGGATTTCGCGCTGACGTGACCGGGCGCGGCCACCCGCGCGGCATCGCCCCGCCGCCCGCCGAGCGGAGCGGCGCGACCGGCTGAGAGTACGACGACGCCCTGGCTCCCGGGTCCGCCCCGGTGGCCAGGGCGTCACGCGCGCTTCCGGCGCCGCGACCGGTGCCGACCGCCCCGCCGATCGCGGGGCGGACCCGTCCTGGCCCTTGACAGGTGTCCATGACACTGCCTCAATATCCCTGTTACATCGTTGGAATGCCCCTCCCCAGGGTCACGGGCGATCCCCACCGGGGACCGCCCGTGGATCCGCTCCGCTCACAGCACCCACCCGCCTCCACAAGGATGTGATCGGCGTATGAACGCCATTTCCCTGCGCAGGGCCCTGCCCGCGGCGGCTCTGGTCGCGGCTCTCTCCCTCGGCGCGAGTGCCTGTACCAATGCGGGCAACGCCACCACCACCGGAGCCACCGCCACCGGCGGCGCGACCAACAGCGCGGCCGCGCAGCAGACCGTCGCCGCCTCCGCCCCGGCCACCGCCGGGTGCACCTACCAGACCTACGCCGGGGGCGTGCCGAAGCTCGACATCACCGACGGCAGGACCGTCGTCGGGTTCTCCCAGTCGGAGTCCACCAGCAACCCCTTCCGCGCCACCGAGACCGCGAGCATCACCGCCCAGGCGAAGACGCTGGGCGTCAAGCTGATCCAGCGCAACGCCAACGCCGACGTCAACGCCCAGAACTCGCAGATCGAGGACATGATCGCGCAGGGCGCCAAGGTGCTGATCGTGGCGCCGGAGAACTCCGCGGGGCTCGGTCCGGCACTGGCGGAGGCCAAGGCCAAGCGGATCCCGGTGCTCACCATCGACCGCACCGCCAACGGCACCGCCTGCTCCGACTTCATCGCCTTCATCGGCTCGAACTTCTACGGCCAGGCCCAGATAGCCGCCGACGACCTGGGCGCCGCCACCGGCGGCAAGGGCCAGGTGGCGGTGCTGTCGGGGACCCCGGGCAACAACGTCTCCACCGACCGGACCAACGGCTTCAACGCCGAGATCGCCGCCAAGTTCCCGGGGCTGAAGGTGGTCGCCTCACAGACCGCCAACTTCGACGAGACCGACGGTCAGACGGTCATGGAGCAGCTGCTCCAGGCCCACCCGGACATCACCGCCGTCTACGCCGAGAACGACGAGATGGCACTGGGTGCGATCCAGGCCATCAAGTCGGCTGGGAAGACCCCCGGCAAGGACGTCAAGATCGTGTCCATCGACGGCACCCAGCAGTGCGTCCAGGACGTCGCTGACGGCCAGTTGGTGGCGGACGTGGAGACCAACCCGCGATTCGGGCCACTGGCCTTCCAGTCCCTGATCGGCTTCTACTCCGGCACCGGGGTCCAGCCGAACGTGATCATCAAGGACAACCACTTCACCCCCGCCAACGCGGCGCAGGCGCTGTCCGGCGGCCTCGTCTACTGAGTACCCGGGCGTCCGGAGCGCGCCCGCCGCGCTCCGGCCCCACCCGACGACCGCCGCACCGAGGAGGCCCGACATGTCACCCCAGCCCGACGTACCGCAGCCGGGACCGGTCCTGGACGTCACCGGAGTCACGAGGAGTTTCGCCGGAGTGCACGCCCTGCGCGGCGTGGACTTCCAACTGCTGCCGGGCGAGGTCCACGCCCTGGTCGGCGAGAACGGCGCCGGCAAGTCGACCCTGATCAAGACGATCACCGGGGTCCTGCGCCCGGACGCCGGGACGATGCGCCTGGCGGGCGAGGAGTTCACCTTCCGCACCCCGCTGGAGGCCCAGGCCGCGGGCATCTCGACGATCTACCAGGAGGTGAACCTGATCCCGCTGATGTCGGTGGCGCGCAACCTCTTCCTCGGCCGGGAGCCGCGCCGCCTCGGCCTGGTGGACACGCGCCGGATGAACCGCGAGGCGACGGCGGTGCTGCGCCGCTACGGCGTGGACACCGACGTCGGCCGCCCGCTGCACACCCTGGGGCTGGGCGCGCAGCAGATGGTCGCGCTGGCCCGGGCCGTCAGCGTGGACGCCCGCGTGGTGATCATGGACGAACCGACCTCCTCGCTGGAACCGCGCGAGGTGGAGACCCTGTTCACGGTCATCGGCGAACTGCGGGCCCAGGGCATCGCCGTGGTCTACGTCAGCCACCGACTGGACGAGCTCTACCGGATCTGCGACCGGGTCACCGTGCTGCGTGACGGCCGGGCGGTGCACCGTGGGGAGTTGGCCGGCCTCGACCGGCTGCGGCTGATCTCGCTGATGCTGGGCCGGGAGCTGGCCAAGGTGCGCAGCGACGGCGCGACCGACTTCGGCGCGGCCCCGCACACCCGCACCGGCGAGGTCCCGGTGCTCAGCGCCCGCAATATGACGGTCCGTCATCATCTTTACGGAGTCGACCTCGACGTGCACGCCGGTGAGGTGCTCGGCCTCGGCGGACTGCTCGGCTCCGGCCGCAGCGAGACGGCGAAGGCCGTGGTCGGAGCGCTGCCCGACGAGGCCGGAACGGTCCGGGTGGACGGCGCCGAGCTGAAGCGCCGCAGCCCGGCCGCCGCGATGCGCGCGGGGGTGGTGATGCTGTCCGAGGACCGCAAGAGCGAGGGCATCATCCCCAGCCTGTCGGTGCGCGAGAACATCGTGCTGGCCGCGCTGCCCCGGCTCTCCCGTGGCGGCGTGGTCTCGGCCGCCAGGCAGGACGCGGTGGTCAGCCTGTTCATGGACCGGCTGCGGATCAAGGCGTCCAGCCCGGAGCAGCGGGTCAGCGACCTGTCCGGCGGCAACCAGCAGAAGGTGCTGCTGGCCCGGTGGCTGTGCATGAACCCGAAGGTGCTGCTGCTGGACGAGCCCACCCGCGGCATCGACGTCGGCGCCAAGGCCGAAGTGCAGTCACTCATCGACGAGTTGGCCCGCGAAGGGCTGGCCGTGGTGCTGATCTCCTCGGAACTGGAGGAACTGGTCGAGGGATCGGACCGGATCCAGGTGCTGAAGGACGGCCGGGTCGTCGGCCGACTCACCGGCGCGGAGGTCACCGAGGAGGGCGTGCTGGCGGCCCTGGCCGGCGGCGAGCCGGACGGCGGTACCGGCGGCACCACGGCAACCGTGAACGCAGCAGCGGGGAAAGGCCGTTCGGGCCGCCCCAGCGAGGGGAGCGAGCGTTGAGCACCACCACCGCCGAGACGGCCGCCAAGAGCGGCCTGCCGGAACGTGACCGACTGCTGCGCCTGCTGCAGGAGTACGGCATCTACGCGGCCCTGCTGCTGCTGATCCTGGTCGCGACCGGAATGGACGGCAGTTTCCTGTCCGCGGGCAACGCCCGGGTGCAGCTGTTCCAGGTGTCCCCGGCGCTGCTGGTGGCGCTGGGCATGGCCCTGGTCATCGGCACCGAGGGGATCGACCTGTCGGTCGGCGCGGTGATCGCGCTGTCCGCCGCCGTGGTACCGCTCTACCTCGGCTGGGGGCTGGGCCTCGCGCTGCCGATCGCGCTGCTGCTGGGCGCGGTCAGCGGCCTGGTGGCGGGCGCGATGGTGGCCTTCGCCCGGGTACAGCCCATCGTCGCCACCCTGTCGCTGATGATCGGGGTACGCGGCCTGGCCGAGCTGATCAACGGCGACTCCGCCAAACCGGTCACCGACGCCGCGCTGCTGGACCTGGGCGGCAACGCCTTCCTCGGGGTGCCGCTGATGGCCTGGCTCACCGCGCTGGCGGCCGTGGCCGTCGGCCTGGTGGTGCGCCGGACCACCTTCGGCCGCCAGCTGGTCGCGGTCGGCGACAACCCCCGGGCCAGCCGCCTGGCCGGGCTGCCGGTACGCCGGGTGCAGGTCACCGTCTACGTCATCTCCGGGGTGCTGGCCGCGCTGGCCGGGGTGCTGATCGTCGGGCACGGGGCCGAGGCCGACCCCGCCAACCAGGGGCTGGACATGGAGCTGACCGCCATCACGGCCGTGGTGGTCGGCGGCACGCCGCTCAGCGGCGGCCGGATCCGGGTCCTCGGCACCGTCGCCGGAGCCCTGTTCATGCAACTGCTCACCGCCGTGCTCACCCAGCACAACGTCCCCGTCTCCTACACCCAGATCACCGAGGCGGCCATCATCTGCTTCGCCGTCTACGCCTCCCGGGAGCGTGGTACCCGATGAGCTCCACCGCGGCGCGGCCCAGGGCCGCCGTCCCCGTCACCGCCAACCGCCTGGAGGCCGTCGCGGGCCTGATCCAGCGGCAGGGCGCGCCGACGGTGCTGGTCCTGGTCTGCGTGGTCGCGTCGGCGACCTCCAGCACCTTCCCCACCTGGTCCAACATCAGCAGCATCCTGGCCAACAACTGCTTCGTGTGGCTGCTCGCGCTGGGCATGACCTTCGTGATCACCACCGGCGGGATCGACCTGTCGGTGGGCTCGCTCTACGCCCTCGGCGGCGTGCTCGCCGCCAGGGGCGCGCAGACCGGGACCTGGCTCGCGCTGCTGCTGCCGATCGCGGTCTGCGCCGCCTGGGGAACCCTCCAGGGGCTGCTGGTGGCCAGAGCCGGGATGGCGCCCTTCATCGTCACCCTGGCCGGGCTGCTGGGCGCCCGCGGCCTGCTCCAGGCGCTCACCGACGAGGGCTCCACCACCTACCTCGTCCCCGCGCACTCGGACTTCCTCCGGCTGGCGTCCGGGATCTGGACGCCGGTGCTGATCGTGGCGGTCCTGTTCGCGCTCGGGGCGCTGCTGCTCACCCGCACCCGCTTCGGCGCGACCGTCACCGCGATCGGCGGCAACGAGAACGCCGCCGGGCTGATGGGGCTGCCGGTGCGCCGGACCAAGGTCCAGGTGTACCTGCTCTCCGGCACCCTGGCCGGGATCGCCGGGGCCATGGGCGGCTCCCGGCTCGGCTCGGGGGTCACCACCATCGGCGTCGGCTACGAGCTCACCGCCATCGCCGCGGTGGTGATCGGCGGCACCCTGCTGACCGGGGGATCGGGCTCGGTCGGCGGCACGGTCTGCGGCGTGCTGCTGCTGGCAGTGATCAACAACCTGATCGACCAGTACGCCTCGCAGTACGGATCGGCGTTCACTGACACCGTCAACGGGGCCTTCCTGGCCGTGGTGGTGCTGCTGCAGACGCTGCTCAGCCGAGCCCGGCGGCTGGGCTGAGCGCGCACCGCGGCCGCCGGGCCCGGTCGGGGGCCGGTCCCGGCCCGCGACCGGGCCCCGGCTCACGGACGGCCGCGGCTGCTCTCGCGGACCACCAGCCGGTACCCCGGAGTGATCGTCCGACCGGGCCCGCCGGAGCCGTCGGCGATCCGGTCCAGCAGCGCCCCGACCGCCGCCTCGGCGATCTTCCGTTTGTCCGGCGCGATGGTGGTCAGCGAGGGGATGGCGTACTCCGCCTCCTCCACGTCGTCGAAGCCGACCAACGCGATGTCCTGCGGCACCCGCAGGCCCGCCTCGTGCGCCGTCCGCATCGCGCCCAGCGCCAGCAGGTCGTTGAAGCAGAACACCGCGTCGGGACGCTCCGGCAGCTTCAGCAGCCTGCGCATCGCCGCCGCGCCGTCCGGGCGGAAGTAGGAGCGGACCGGGGGGAAGAGCGCCTGCTCGACCGGCAGCCCGGCCTCCCGCAACGCCTGGGTGTAGCCCAGCAGCCGCTGCTGGGCGGTGGCCCGGGGGCTGGGGTCCTGCCAGCCGATCGCCGCGATCCGGCGGTAGCCCTGCTCGACCAGGTGGGCGGTGGCCGCCCGGGCGGCGGCCACGCTGTCGATGTGCACCCGGTCCGCGACCGGCCCGAAGTCCACCTCCCCGAGCAGGACCAGCGGGATCGGCCGCTCGCGGGCGACGAACTCGGCCTGGTCCAGGCCGAGCGGGCTGAGGATCACCCCGTCGATCATCGGGTCGCCCAGGCCCGAGGCGATCCGCAGCTCGGCGGCCGGGTCGCCCGCGGTGTCGTCCATCAACACCGTGCAGCCGTGCCGCCGGGCCGCCGCGATCACCTCGACGGCCAGTTCGGCGAAGTACGGCGAGGGCAGTTCGGGAAAGGCCAGCGCCAGCATCCCGCTGCGGCCGGTGCGCAGCCGACGGGCCATCACATTGGGGTGGTAGCGGAGCAGGTCGATGGCCTGCTGCACCCTGGCCCGGGTCTCGTCGGCCACGTGGACCGACCCGTTGACCACGTTCGACACGGTCTTCACCGAGACCCCCGCGGCCTCGGCCACGTCCTTCAGTGTGGGTGCGGTCGCACCGTCCGTTCGCCCGTCCATTGAACCGACCTCTCGTTCCTGCGGTGCGTGCGGCGAGGCGCCGAGGCAGTCGCGGCATCAGCAGTTCGATTACAACGTTAGAATACCTGTCGTCGTCGTGTCCGCGGCAAGTGCTGCGAGACAGGATCAGGAGTCCGAACGTGCTTTTCTCCGACCGATCCGCCCACCGGCCGCCGCCCGCGCCGCTGCGCGACGTCTTCGGGACCCTGCCGGACGGCGCGCCCGTCCACCGCTGGACGCTCGACGACGGAGCGGGCATCACCGCCGCCGTGCTGACCCACGGCGCGACACTGCAGGCCCTACGGGTCCCCGACCGGGACGGTCGGCCACTGAACGTGGTGCTGGGGCACCCCACGCTGCCCGGCTACCTGCGCCGCGGGGCGTTCTTCGGTGCCACCGTGGGCCGCTACGCCAACCGGATCGCCGACGGCCGGTTCCGGCTCGACGGGCGGCTCCGCACCGTCCCGCTGAGCGACCGCCCCCGCCGCAACGCCCTGCACGGCGGCACCCACGGCTTCGACACCCGGATGTGGCAGGCCGAACCCGTGCCCGTGCCCGCACCCGGTCCCGGCGCGGCGCGGGGCGCGAGCGGCGTGGAGCTGACCCTGGTCAGCCCCGACGGGGACCAGGGCTTCCCGGGAGCCCTGCGCGTCAGCGTCCGCTACCTGCTCACCCCGGGACGGCTCAGCATCGAGTACCGGGCCACCGCCGACGCCCCCACCGTGGTGAACCTGACCAACCACTCCTACTTCAACCTGGCCGGGGAGGGCGCGGCCACCGTCCTGGACCACGAACTCACCCTCGCGGCGACGCACTACCTGCCGGTGGACCGGCAGTTGCAGCCGCTGGGAGGACCCGAGCCGGTTCACGGCACACCCTTCGACTTCACCGAACCGCACCTGCTCGGCGCCCGCATCCGCGCCGCCGACCCGCAGTTGCGCGTGGCCGGCGGCTACGACCACTGCTGGTGCCTGGACGGCGGGGTCACCGCCGGGCCGCGCCCGGTCGCGAAGCTCCGCCACCCGGCCTCCGGACGCCAACTGACGCTGTCCACCACCGAACCGGGCCTCCAGCTCTACACCGGCAACTCCCTCGACGGCTCGCTGACCGGGCCCGCCGGTCGCCCCTACGGTCCGCACGCGGGCATCGCGCTGGAGACCCAGCACTACCCCGACTCACCCAACCGGCCGCACTTCCCCAGCACCGAGCTGCGCCCGGGCCAGGAGTACCGGTCCACCACCGTCCTCCACTTCGCCGCGCCCGGCCCGGCGGAGGGGTAGTCCCGCCCGCCGGTCGTCAGGCCTGCGCGAGCAGCTCCGCCTCCTGCGACGCGGACAACTCGTGCGGGAGCGGCGGTTCGCCGCGCTCGCGGTCCCAGGCCAGTACGTCAGCGACGGTCACCGCCAAGGGGGTTGCGGGCAGACCCGCGGCGCGGGCGCGCGCCGGGCTGCGCTGCTGGGTCGGCCACAGCGACTCGGGGCGGGTCAGCGGAAAGAACGGCGAAACCGCCTCGGCCGGTACCGGAACGACCTCCACCTGGCTGCCCGCCACCCGCGCGCAGGTGCTGATCAACCCGGCCATGGTGGTCGGCTCGGCGGGACCGACCGCATGGAACGCACCGGCCCGGTCGTCCAGCAGCAGTTGCCCGACGAGGCGGGCCGCGTCGCGCGAGTCCACCACCTGAACGGGCTGTTCGGGACTGCCGGGCAGGGCCACCCGGCCGCCCCGCGCCGCCCGGCGAACCCAGTAGGTGAGGCCACTCTGCACATCGTGCGGTCCGGCGACCTTCCCCAGCCGCACGATCGTCGCCCGCGAGCCGTACCGGGCCACCACGTCGTCCTCGCAGGCCACCTTGCACGGCCCGTAGGTGTCCTCGTCGAGTTCCTCGGTGTCGCGCACCGGAGGCCGACGGGGTGTGTCCTCGTCCGACCCCGGCCCCACGCCCATCCGCAGGTAGACCGCGTGGCTGGAGATGAACAGGTAGCGGCCGACCCGGTCGCCGAGCGCCGCCATCGCCTGCCCGACATGACGCGGGACGTACCCGCTGACGTCCACGACCGCGTCCCAGCCGCGGCCGTGGAGCGCCGCGTAGTCCCCGGTGTCCCGGTCCCCGATCAGCCGGGGCACCCCGGGGAACAGCTCGGTACCGGTCCGGCCCCGGCTGAACAGGGTCACCTCGGCACCGCGACGCAGCGCGTCGTCCACGACCGCCCGGCCCACGAACGAGGTACCACCGAGGATGAGGATCCGCATGACGTCCGACAGTACCGGCGCCTTTCCGGGCCGACAACCGGCGGCCGTACCGGACGCGCTGCGCCGCCGGGGCCGAGCGGGCCGGGGGAGCGGTCGGCCGCTCCGGCCCGGCCCGCGGTGGCGGGCTACGACGCGGTCAGCCGCGCGGTGAACTGGGTGACCGGGCGCTCCAGTCGCACGCCGTCGGTCTCGAACAGCAGTACCGGGGCGACGGTGTCGGCCACGACGCTGCCGCCGATCTCGACCTGGATCCGGCCGCGGGAGGAGCTGCGGGAGGAGCTGCGGGTCGGCATCGGCGACTGGTCGGGCAGCCGCAGCCGGTCGGTGGACCTGCATGTGCACCGCATCCGGCGCAAGCTCGGGCCCCGGGCGGCGGCCCTGCTGACCACCGAGCGCGGCGTCGGCTTCCACATGCGCGCGGCGCCGGTACGCGACGGCGCCTGACCGCGGCACCCGACCGGGCGACTCCTCGGGAGGCGTCGCCCGGTCCGGTCGCTACGCGGTCCCGAAGGGGAGGAAGTACCAGCCGCCCTTGTCGTACCTGTTCAGCGAGACGGCGGCGCCCTTCCTGACGGGGACGATGATGGAGTCCTTGGTGTCCTTGGACATCGCGGTGGGGGTGCCGAGTCCGCCGCTGACCGTGACCGAGTCCTTGTTGCCGAACCCGAAGACCAGTCCGTCGGTCGGCGCCGTGAACGCACCCGTGATCTGCCACGAGTTGCCGAGGAGGTTGGTGAAGGCGGAGACCTTCAGCAGCGTGCCCGAGTTCACGGTGAGGGTGCCGTTCGTCGTCAGCGCGGCGATGGCGTTGGTCTTGAGGGTTCCCGAGATTCCGCCGTCGATGGCGACCGCCGCGTTCAGGGTGATGACGCCACCGGCCGTGGCGGGGGAGACCGTGTTGGCCTTCAGGTCCTGGCCCGCCTTGACCGTGAGGCCGAGGTCGGCCTGGATCAGACCGGTGGCGGTGAGCGTGCTGACCTGGGTCACGGCCGCGGTGAGCTTGCCGAGCTCGGTGTCGCCGCTGGCGGTGAGCTTCGCGACCTCCGTGTCGGCCGCGGTGAGCGTGGCCAGTTCGGTGTGGCCGGTGACCTTGGCGGTGGCCGCCTGGAGCGCGCCGAGGGTGCTCTTGCCGGTCACGCCCAGCGTCCCGGTGACCGCCAGCTCGGCCAGGGTCTGGTCGGCGACGCAGACGGTGACGTGGTCCCAGCGGACCACGAACCCGCCGTCCGGGGTGGGGGTGACGGTCTTCAGAGCGAAGCTGGTGTCGCGTTTCAGGAAGTCCGCCGGGGCCTGCCAGCGGCTGGCGCCGGAGACGTCGGGCTCCCGGATGAGGGCGCCGTCGGCGTAGAGCTCGTGGTTGTCGCCGCGCAGGTGGTTCCATTCGAGGACCACCTCGGTAGCGGCCGCGACCTTGGTGGCCGGGGGGCCTCCGGCGCTCTCCAGGGCGACCAGCGCGCGGCCGATACCCGGGTCGGGGCTGCCGCCGCTGCGGAACGGGAACTTGGCGACCTCCAGGCCGCGGACGGTGCGCTCGACCTCGTCGTCGCCGTCGTAGGCGGCCCACTCCTCGATCTGGATGCGGGCGATGCCGGTCTTGTCGCTGACCTTGATCCCGGACAGGTGGACGTACAGGCCGTCCACGGTGACCTCGCTGCTGCCGCCGCCCGCCGGGGTGACCTCGAAGCGCACCCGGCCGTCGGCCGACGGGGCGCTCCCCGCCGCCCGGAACAGCGCGGTCTCGGCCATCGGGACGGCGAGCAGCACGTCGGACTGCACGTCCACGATGGTCCAGGCCGACTCCGGGCTGACGTAGGCCTCGATGCTCTCACCGCTGACCGCCAGGTCCTGGGCCAGCGAGCCGATGGGCAGCACGATGGCGATCCTGCTGACACGCACCGCCTCGCTGCCGCTGTTGGAGATCACCAGGTCCAGGTCGGCGTAGGCCAGTTCGTCCTCCGTGCCCGGGGCCACCGGTGGGCTGGCGGTCAGCGGACCGGGGTTGGTGGACAGCGCGTAGCTGAGCTTGGTGTCCTGCTGGGTCCGGATCACGGTGGTCATCGGCGGTTTCCTTCGATCAGGGCGCGGGAGTCCAGGGCGCGGGGGTCCAGCGGGCGGGAGTCCAGGGCGCGGGAGTCCGCATCGGCTGCGGGGCGCAGTTGCAGGCGTCCGGTGCGCAGCGAGGGCACCGGGTGCGGGTGTCGGGCCTGGTCGTCGGCCGGGTCGGTGGCGGCCTCGGTCCAGGCGCCGCCCTCCTCGGCCTGGACCCAGGTCCACTCGCCGTGGCGGTCGGACGGTCGGGGCAGGGCGATCCCGGGGACCTCGCCGCCGCGCGCGTCCTGCGGGTCGGGCAGCTGGACGGTGACCGGCAGCGGGCCCAGCCGGAAGGACACCGGCAGCGCGGCCAGCGGCGGTTCGACCAGCCGGGTGGGCAGCCGCACCTCGGCGGTGGGCAGGATGTCGGTGGTGGCGTGGACGGTGCCGCGCGGATCCGCGAGCAGGGTGAGGAAGGCGGCCTCCTCGTCCCCCGGGTCGGAGCCGGGGACCCGCGCGGGCAGGGTCAGCCCGGCGCCGGTGCCGATCGGGGCGAAGTAGCCGGGCGCGCCGCCGGACGGCAGTTCGACCGCGTCGAGCACGGTGTGCAGCCGGGAGTAGTCGGTGCCGCGGTGCTCGCCGTGGAAGTAGCCGACCAGTCCGTCGGCCAGCTCGTTGCGCTCGCCCAGCCGGACCGGCCAGCGGTAGCCGGGGTAGGGCGGCTGCTCGGGTTCGCGCAGGTTCTGCCAGGCCGGGTCGAGGTACGCGGGACCGTCCAGGTCCAGCTGAAGCCGGGTCCGGATCAGCGCCAGCGGGCGGCCCAGCAGCACGCTGGGGGTGCTCGGCGGCGGGGCGTCGCCGGTGGGCGCGGTCATCGACAGGGTCCGGTCGATCACCGCGAGCAGCGCCCGCAGCGCCGTCGGGCCGTGCGCCGCCAACTCGGTCAGGAAGCCGTGCAGGTGCGGGAAGTCGGCCCGCAGCCGGTCGTCGAGCTCGGGGTAGGCCGAGTACGGCAGCGCGTGCCAGGTGGCGCGCGGAACGCCGTCGGGCGGCAGGGTGGTCCGCAGTTCGCCGAGGGGCGCGCCGTCCGGGGCGTAGCAGTAGAGGGTCTGGTCGAGCTGGCCGGGCACCAGCCAGGCCGCGACCGAGGTGGCGTCGGGGTCGTCCGCCTGGTCGAGCTCGGTGAGGTCGTCGCGGGCGTCGAGCAGGGTGAACGCGGCCCGGGCCGGTTGCGGCAGGCGCGGCGGCAGCTGGGTGAAGCGGTACCAGGTCGGCGGGTGGATGACGTGCAGCCCCTGCTCCGGGTGGGCCGGGTCGATCGCCGACGGGGTCAGCTCCTCGGGCAGTTCCGGGGCGAAGCGGCGGGCCGGGGTGCCGGTGCCGATCACGTCGCCGGGTTCCTCGGCGAACTCCAGCGCCCGGGGGTCGGGGTAGACGGCGGGCAGCGCATGCCCGAAGCGGTCGATGACGGCCAGCCGCTCGAAGGCGAACTGCCCTGCCCGCAAGGGCTGGTAGAGGCTCGGGTGCCAGCCGGTGAACGGGCGCGGCTGCGGCCCCGGGTTCGGCGGGTAGGTACGGGCGGCGGCCTCGGCCAGATCCGCGGACAGGTCGGCGGTGATCGCGGCGGGGGAGTGCCCGCGCGCGCCGAGCTGCTCGGTGAAGCCGACCATCTGCTGGGAGAACAGGTTGCCGTCCTCGGCCTGCCGGGCCAGCGCCCGCAGCGCGCCCGCGGCCGGACCCGGGTGGGTGCGGGCGTACTGGCGCAGCGCACCGGCGGTGGTCTCGCCGGGGGTCGGGGTGAGGAACTGGCGGCCGCGCAGGGTCAGCGGGACGCCGTGGGCGCCGGTGCCCAGCCAGTGGTAGCGGTCGCCGTCGAAGTGCCAGTTGGCGCGGTCCGGGTCGGCGCCGCCGGGCTCGCCGTGCCACTCGATGGGGAAGTAGTCGACCTTCCACTCGAAGAACAGCGGGGACCAGGGCTGGCGCCACTGCGCGGTGTGGCTGCCCGGGGTGCCGACCGCGTGGGCGGCCGGGTCGCGCATGGCCTCGGCCAGGGCCTGGACGTCGCCGCTGTGCCCGGTGAGGGCGGCCAGGGTCGGGGCGTTGGAGGACGCCAGGTGCAGCAGTTCGCGCAGCAGCGCGGCCAGCGCCCGGGTCACCGGTCCCGAAGCACCGTCGGGGGTGGGCAGGTTGGCCGGTTTCGGGGCCTGCGCCTCGGTGGCGGAGACGGTCGCGCCGCCGACGGTGACGCCGGTGACCAGCTGACCGGTCCAGCGGCAGGACAGCGGCGGGTCGTCCGGTTCGTCGTCCCCGTCGTCCCCGTCGTCCTCGTCGGCGGCACGGGAGTAGCGGCCGGGCGGGACCGCGTACGGGTCGGCGTCCGCGTCGGCGGTGCTCGGGCCCGGTCCGGTGGGGGTCGGCGGCCGGTCCTTGGTGCCCCGGATCACCACCACCGGATCGTTGGGCAGCTGGTAGTCCGGTAGCACCAGCCGCTTGAGCCGCACCTCGTCGGCGGGCAGGCCGTGGCGCTCCTGGAAGTCGCGGATCTCCTCCTCCAGCCCGTCCGGGTCCTCGGCCCAGGGGATCGGCGCCCGCGCCCGCAGCACCTCGTCCCGGCAGCGGGCCGCCTCCCGGATCGCGGCCTGGACCGCCGCGTCCAGCTCGTCCCGGTACCCGTCGGGCTCCTCGCCGGGGGCGTCCGGGACCTTGGGCAGGTTCGCCGCCCACCAGCGGTCGTACAGCCGACGCTGCGCGCCGACCAGCTCGGCCACCGCCTCGTCGTAGCGGGCCTGGTCGGCGTTGAGCCGCGCCAGTACTTCGGACCGGGCCGCGCGGACGGTGCGCGGGCGCACCCGACGCGACCGGGTCTCCGGGCCGGGGGGCGGCGCGGCCTCCTCCAGCGACCAGCTGTGCCCGGCCGGGGTGGGGGTGAACCACGAGGCGTGCTGGGCACGTTCGGCGGAGAACTCGCCGTCGGCCTCGTCCAGCAGGTCGAGCACCCCGGCGTGGACGGCGGCGAGCAGCGCGGCCAGCTCCGGCGGGGCCCCGGCCCGGCGGGCGGCGTGCTCCTCCAGCGCGGCGGTGGCGTGCTCGGTGGTGTTGCCCAGGGCGACGGTGAGGTAGTCCGGCCGGTCGGAGGCGGGCATGCCGCCGGTACGCTGCCAGGCGACGTCCAGCGCGGTGCCGTGGCAGAGCGTCGCGGCCCCGGCCGGGACCGCGCCGGGCACGGACCAGTTCAGCGCGGCGAGCCGGGCGGCGCCCTGGTCGGCGTCGGCGACGCCGTGCAGCGGATCGGCGGACGGGTCGCTGTACCAGCCGGCCACCAGGTAGTTCAGCCGCCAGCCGGTGACCGGGTCCAGGTCGGTGAGGCGGTCGTGGACCGAGAAGACGTTCAGGTTGTACGGCTGGTAGGCGGCGAAGGTGGGCAGCCCCGGGCCGACCGCCGTCAGGAACATCCCGTCGGGCTCGTTGCCGGGCTCGGTCCAGGCGCCGGTGGCCAGGTCGATCCGGCGGCCGATCCGGGTGAGCTGCCCGTCCTGGCCGAGGTAGGGGCTGGCGCCCTCGGCCGGGTGCAGGAAGTCGCTCTCCACCACCCAGCCGGTGTCGGTACGGGTGCCGGTCCCGGCGGCCACGGCCTGACGGACCACCAGCCAGCGGTTGGGTACCAGCGGGAAGCTCGGTTCGGTGCCGTCCTCCTGGTCCACGCCGGAGGTCAGCGCCTC
Organism: Streptacidiphilus sp. P02-A3a; assembly: GCF_014084105.1. Classification (GTDB taxonomy): domain Bacteria; phylum Actinomycetota; class Actinomycetes; order Streptomycetales; family Streptomycetaceae; genus Streptacidiphilus. Next base: position 4,345,352 of record NZ_CP048289.1, read on the forward strand.
GGGAAGCTGCCAGTGCAGGTAGACGCCCTCCCGGTCGGGGTCGGCGTTGAAGTCCAGGTCGATGTTGGAGAACGGCGGCGGCTCCGGCGACAGGTGCAGCCGGGTCAGCGCGTAGTTGGCCTGCCAGCGCTGGAACACCTCGGCCAGGCGGACCCGCTCGTTGACGGTCAGCGCCTCCACCCGCATCGGCACCACCAGCGGCGCGCTGCCCTCGTCGTCCAGCACGGCCGGTCCCTGCCCTTCGTCGTGGTTGCGGTCGTACTCGGGGGTGTCCTCGGGGCCGCCGCTCATGCCGACGCTCCCCTGGTGATCAGCTGTCGGCGCGGCGCGTTGACCAGTTGCACGGCCAGGGCCGCCGGGCCGAACTCGGCGGCGCTCCCCTCGCCGAGCCCGGACAGCCGCTCACCCAGCGCCCGCAGCAGTCCTGACGGATCATCAGGACGCAGGTCGAGCACGGCCGGGCGGCCGGAGGGGTCGGCCCGCAAGTACCTCCGCAGGCCGTCGCCGCCGACCGGGTCCGGGAACGACGCGCCGTGGATCTCCTCGGCGACCGGCCGGGTCAGCTTGCGCAGGTCGACCACCCGCGCGCCGCCGGGCGCGATGTCGACGCCGAAGGACAGGCCCTCCGGCGGCTCGGCCAGCTCGATCTCGTCCGGTACCGCGTCGAACAGCACCAGCAGCACGTCCGGGCCGAGTTCGGCCTGGCGCAGCACCCGGATCGGGGTGCGGGTCGGGCCGGTGCCCCGGTAGGGCCGGACCAGCAGCCCGGGACAGTCGCGCACCAGCCCGGAGCGGATCAGCACGCCCGCGCGGGCGCTGTCGCCGGTGTCCTCGCCCCGGGCCCGGGCGGCCCAGGGGGCGGCGGCGCGGGCGAGGTCGGCGTCCAGCTCGCCGGTGATCGCGATGCCGGTGGCGCCCGCCTGGAGCGCGGTCAGCCAGCCGGGGTCGACGTAGAAGACCCGCAGCGACTCGGTGGGCAGCATCCGCTCGTCCGGCACCAGGTCGGCGAACGGGACGCCGGTCAGCAGCCGCAGCCGGTCCAGCCAGGCCTCCACCGGCTCCGCCGCCTCGGCGAGCTGCGCGGTGAGCGCGGCGCGCATGGTGCTCGGCGGGTCGGCCAGCAGCCCGGCCACCCGGGCCGCGCGGCCCTCGCCGCGCCGCCCGGAGACCCGCGCGCGGCGGCCCGGCAGGGCGGGCGGCAGGGCCGCCGCACGCGACTGGACGGGGTCGGTGGCGGCCCGCAGGACCCGGGCGGCGGAGCCGTCGGCGACCAGCTCCTCCAGCATCCGGCCGAAGGGGCGCGGGGCCAGCGCCCGCGCCTGCCGGGCGGCGAGCACCCCGGCGTCCAGCACTCCCGGGTCCAACACCCCCGCGTCCAGGGCCGAGGCGTCCTGGGCCGCCGGGTCGGCCCCCAGTCCCGGGGCGGCCAGGCGCTGCGCCATCGCCGCCGCCCGGGAGCGGGCGCGGGCGTGCCAGGCGCTGAGGGTGGCGGTGAAGTCGGCGTCGGCCAGGGCCAGTGCCCGCCCCAGCGCCCAGGCGGCGGCCCAGCTCGCGTCGAAGACGCCCCACGCCTGCTCGTAGACCAGCAGCTGCGCGGCGTTGGTCCAGCCCGCCGCCGGGGTGGGCGGCAGCGGCTGGGCGGGTTCGGCGGTCAGCGGCCCCCGGTACCAGGCGTAGGTCTGCTCTCCGCTCTCCACCCGGTACGCCAGTGGCAGCCGCCCGGCCAGCAGCCGGGCCCGGGCGGTGGCGTAGGCCGCCGGGTCGGCGCCGGGCGGCGCGGCCTGCGGCGGCTCCGGCATCCGCAGCGGCAGGTCCCGGGGGCGGCCCCGCTCGTCGAAGAGGAAGTTGCGGACCCGGCCGGTGAATCCGCCGCCCTCGGCCGGGACGCTGGTGAACGACCAGCTGCGCAGTGCGGCCAGCCGGACGCTCTCCGCGCCGGTCAGCCGCCCGGCGTCGGCGTCCGCCAGGATCGAGGCGCAGCCCTCCAGGGACACCAGGTGGGCCGCGTAGCGCAGGGCCAGCTCCCGGTCGGGCAGCCGGTTGGCCACGACCACCGCGAACTGCCCCTCGGCCAGCTGTTCCCCGCGCAGCCCGAGGTCGGTGCGCACCTCGCGGACGTGCAGCAGCAGCCGCAGCTCGTCGGTGCGCGGCGCCACCGCCTGGAAGACGTCGCCGGGGATGTCCACGGTCTCGCAGAGCGCGGTCGGGTCGCCCTCGATCTGGCTCGGGGCGATGCCCGGATGCCGCACGCCAGGGGCGTCCGCGGTCAGTTCCTGGGCGGTCATGGTGCTGGTCAGCCCGGCTGACTCGGGGTCGGCGGGCAGCTCCCCCTCGGCGAACAGCAGCAGCGCCAGCCACGGCGCGGCGGGCGCGGTCCGGGTGGACTCGGTGAGGTGGCGCATCCACGGCAGCAGCGGATCGGCCAGGGTGACGTGGGCCAGGGTGCCGGTGAAGTCGGCGGTGCTGTCGGGGGCCGGGTTGACCGCGTGCACCCGCTCGTCGTCCAGGGCGAACTGCGGAGCCCGGATCTCGAAGAACTCCTCGGTGTCGGTGAGGTACTGCTCCGGCGGCTGGTCGGGGTCGGGCAGCGGCAGGCTCTGCCCGACCCCGATCCGGAAGCGCCCGGCCGGGACGGCCGGTTCCCGGTTGTCCTGGAACCGCAGCACGAAGCCGGGGTCGGCGCGGGGGGTGACGGCGGTCGGGTCGAGCTGGTCCGTCATCGGCCTGCCCCTTCCGGAACGGTGGCGGCGGTGGAGTCGGTGGCGGTGAACTCGGTGTAGCGGGCGGCGGAGGGGACTGTGCCGGGCGGCAGCTGCCAGTGTTCGACCACGTCGAGGCCGTCCCCGGTCCGTTCGATGACGGCGACGGTCGCGTCCGCGCAGGCGACGAACGCGCGCCCGGAGTCCGCGGTGAAGGTGATCGCCAGCGGTTCGGCGTCCAGCTCCACCACCCCCAGCACATCGCCGCCCTGGACCAGGGACACCGCCTGCTGGTGCAGCACCCAGGCCCGGTCGGCCGGGTCCAGCGCCAGCGCCAGCGGCTCGGGGCCGACTTCGGCCTCGGACCGCTGTTCGGTGCGCCGGGGCTGCCCGCCGGTCTCGCCGAAGACGGAGACCAGTCCGCTGCGGTCGGCCGTGCGGCGCAGCAGCACCGCGTTGCGGGCGGAGTCGGTCAGCAGCCCCAGCGGGGTCGCCTGGGCGTCGAAGTTGACGGGTTCGTAGTGGGTGTCGGCGGCCGTGGGCTGGACCACCTGGACGCCGCCCTTGCCGCCGGACATGTTCCCGTAGACGAAGACCCGGTCGTCGTGTCCTGGGGTGACCCGGATCGGGCCGATGGCCTTGCCCGACTGCCCGGTCAGGGCTCCGTCGGTGGCGTCCCAGGCGGCGGTTCGGCCGGTGTCCTGGCGGACGCCGTAGAGCTTGGCGGCATCGACGTCGACGGCCACCGCCGTCATCTGCTGGAGCTGCTGGTCGACCACGGTGACCACCGGTTCGCCGGTACCGGTCAGGTCCACCAGGGCGCCGATGATGCTGCCCGGTCGGGCGACCAGCGCCCGGCGGCCGTCGGCGCTGACCGCGAACGCGGTGAGCTCCCCGCTGAGCCCGGTCGGCCGGGGCGGCAGCGCGCGGGCGGCGGCGGTGTCCAGCACGGTGATCGTCTGCCCCTGAGGGCCGACGGCGTAGAGCCGGCCGCCGTCACCGGTGACCGCCGCCAGGTAGCCGCCGCGCTGGCCCAGCGGGATCCGCAGCAGCACCGTGCCGCTGGCGGAGTCCACGGCCAGGGCGGACTCGGTGGTGTCGTCCAGGACGAACACCACCGGCTCCGGCGGCGGCGGGGCGCTGTCCTCGGTGAGCAGCAGCGGGTCGGCGTCCAGGCCGACGGTGGCGGCCTGGTCGGCCAGGTCGTTCAGGGTGCCGTTGGGGAGCGGCTGCCAGCTGTCCTCCTCGTCGGTCAGCAGACCGTCGAGGACGCCGCGCAGCCGGGTCCGGGCGGCGGCCGGGGCCAGCCGGGCCAGGTGGTCGGCGACCAGGGCGACGCCCGCCCCGACCGGCTCGGCCGGGCGGACGGGGGAGCCGACGGGCTCGGCGTCCGGGTCCAGCGGGAGCGGGGCGTCGGGGGTCAGCTTCTCCCAGGCGAGGTCCTGCTCCGCGATCGGGCCCAGGTCCTGGCCGTTGACCCGTGGTCCGGGCACCGTCACGGTCAGCCCGGTGAGCCTGCTGAGCAGGCCGTCGCCGCTGCTGAGCGCGTCCTTGTCGTTGACGGCGGGGTCGCCCCAGAGCGAGAACGGCACCCGGTCCCACTGTCCGGCGACCTGCCAGTCCTCGATGCCGGGTACGGCCCGCCACTGGTTGCGCTGCCCGGTCCCGTAGTAGTCGACGGTGACGCCGAGCAGGCCGTCCAGGCCCTTGACCCGCATCGGCCGGATGTCGATGTCGGCGCCCTGGATCTCGTCCTCGTCGTTGAACCGCACTCGGGCGGTGGGCACCACGCTGGCCACCGCGAAGGAGAAGCCGCCGGGGGAGACCAGCCACGGCTCCTCGCCGGACTCGACGCGGGCGGCCAGCAGTTCCGGGTCCGCGTCGGCGTCGGTGAGCAGCCCGGTCAGCGGGGTCACCGTCAACGGTGCCTGCTCCGGCAGGAGTTGTTCCCTGAACTGGGACCAGGTGAGCGGGTCGGGGCCGTTCAGCGGGGCGCCGAACTTCACAGTGATCTTGATGAATGTGAACTTGGCGGTGACCGTGCCGCCGGTCTTCGGGCCCCACAGGTCGAGCGAGGCGCCGAGTTCGCCCTTCACCGTGAACAGCAGCTTGACCTTGGCGCCGATCCGGATCGAGATCCCGGCGCGGAAGAACAGCGGTGCCCACTGGATCAGGAGGTCGGCCCTGGCGGTGAGCCAGGCCTCGACGTTGCCCGACTTGTAGCGGACGTCCAGCAGGCCGCCCGCCATCACCGCGTTGGGAGTCAGCGCGAAGTACGCGGCGCCGGTGATGCTGACCGGTCCCAGCGACCAGTTGAAGCCCAGCCGGGGGACCACCGGGAAGTGGTCCGGCACCGGGTAGTCCGGGTGGTAGCCGCCGACGGTGACCACGAAGTCCCCGGCGTAGGGGCTCGGCCCGAACCAGAGGTAGAAGGCGAACCCACCGGTGAGCGCCGCCGCCGGGTCGATCACGAAGGAGTCCACCAGCTGCGCGGAGGCCGCGAGTTGGCCGCGCGAGGACTGGTAGACCACGCGCAGGTCCACCCCGATCCGGGCATACGGACGCCCCTGCTTCGGGAAGCTCGCGGTGGCCCGGCCGAGCAGCGCCAGGGTCAGCTCCTGCCCGGCTTCGAGCAGCAGCAGCACCCGGGCCTGGAGGAACTCGAAGGAGGTGAAGTCGAGGCCCCCGGCCAGCCAGACCTGGTTCTCCCGGGGCGCCACCCACGGGCTGTCACCGCTGGTCAGTTCCGCCAGCACGGCCAGCGGATCCTCCGGCAGGCCGCCGTTGAGCCCGGCCACCAGCGGGAAGCCGCTGATCTCCTCCTGCTCGGGGATCCGCACGCCGGAGTTGAAGCCGAAGCCGAGCGCGAAGCCGGTGACCCGGAACGGCGGCGGTCCGCCGAACGGCGCGGTCGCCCGGCCGAAGGCGAACAGCGAGGTCATGCCCTCGTCCTGGCGCTGGTAGGCGCCGACCGCCAGCGCGCCGAACTTCGGCATCTCGACCACCAGCATGCCCTCGACCAGCAGCCGGTAGCCGTCGGGCGGCGGCTGCCGGTTCACGAACGCCCCGGCCACGTGCAGCGGTTTGCGGTCCAGCTCCAGCGACAGGCCCTCCAGCCTGGGCTCGGCCCGCAGGGTGTCCAGGTCCAGGAACAGGCCCAGACCCCGGACGCCGATGGTCAGTCCGGAGGCCCCCAGTGACGCGTCGAACATCACCAGCACCCGGCCGTCCTGGTAGCCGACGCCGATCCGGTGGACGTGCAGCGGGCCGAAGGAGCGGCCGATGTCGGCCCAGGCGGCGTCCACCGCGCCCGCGCCCTCGGCGCGCAGCGCGAGCTGCCCGGAGCCGCTGCCGCCGAAGCCGAGGGTCAGCGGCGGCTGCGGCTCCCCGGCGACGTCGTAGGGGACGGTGAGCAGCGCACCCTTGGCCAGACCGCCCTCCGGGTCCGGGAGTTGCGGGTACGGCAGTCCGGTCAGCCGCTCCATCGCCACCAGGTCGGCGTTCAGCGCGGCTATGTGATCATCCGTCAGGGCCGCACTGGTCAGCAGCAGTTGGACGCCGCTGACGCCGAGGTCGACCCCGGGCGGGAGTTGCCCGCCGACCAGCGGCAGATCCGACAGCCGGGCCGGGATCGCCGCCTGGACCAGCAGTACCAGGGCCGCCGGTGTGCCCGGCGCCGAGGCCAGGACCACCCCGCCGCCGGCCTCGGTGGCCGACGCCAGTACCAGCCGTCCGGTTGCCGCGTCGCGGCGCAGCGCGACCGAGCCGAGCGCGGGCAGCAGCCGCGCCGGGATCCCGGCCGGGATGCTCAGGCCCAGTGCGCCCGCGAGTTCCCCGGCGGAGACGGCCGGGGTACCGGTCCAGGCGGCGGTCAGCGTGCTGCCGTCGTCGGACGTGTAGTCGACCAGGAAGTCCAGCAGCCGCACGGTGCCGTCGGGTAGTTCCACCGCGAGCCGGAGCACGCCGGTGACCTGCGGCGAGCTGCCGCCGGGGCCGGTGGCGACGGTCAGCGTCAGGGCCGCCGCGCGGTCGCCCACCAGCAGTTCGGCGGTGCAGTCGAAGGTGAAGGTGCGGTCGCTGTCGAAGGCCACGGTCAGTTCGTCGATGCGCAGTCCGGCCAGCTGCTCGGGGAGCGCGACCCCGACGGCGGCCATGACCTTGGCGGGCTCCAGGTTCACCGCGTGGGCCAGGAAGGACCAGCCTCCCTCCTGGGACCAGCCGCCGGTGACGTCCAGCGCGCCGTCGACCAGCGTCCAGGTCGCCGTCAGTCCGGCCGACGTGGCGCCGCCGGTCTCGTCGAGGCTCAGCACGATACCGGACAGGTCGATGCCCTCGGTGAAGTGCCAGGCGTCGGCGAGGGTGAGGTCGATGCCGTAGCCGCGGGTGTCGCTGTCGGACAGGTCGGCCCACAGGCCGAGGTCGGTGACGGCCAGCTCGGGGGGCACCGGGATGCCGGGGAAGCGCTGCTGGAGCATCGCGCCGACCGGGGCCGGCTCCGCCAGCCGTCCGCTGAGCTGCCGCTCCGGCAGGGTGACCTGGACATCGATCACGATCTCGGCGGCCAGGGTGACCCGGCCGCCGAGCGCGGTGGTCAGCCGCGGTCCTTCGAACGGGTCGGCCACCGAGAACTCGGCGCTGAGCTCGTCCACGGTGATGATCCCGGGCAGCGGGCTCCACGGTTGGTCCAGGCCGACCCGCAGCCAGAGCGACAGCCAGTCGGTCTCGACCGCGCGGCCGCCGGTCGGTGCCGGTGCCGCTGCCGACGCCGGTGCCGACGCCGGTTCGGCGAAGAAGCTGACCGCCAGGCCGCGCAGCGCCAGCGCGCAGTCCCGCAGCACGTCCCCGGGCAGCTCGAAGCCGCTGGGTGGGAGCCCGCCGAAGACCAGCAGCTCGTCCAGGGAGGGGAACGGCACGCCGTCGAACTCGGAGGCCACGCACCAGTTCTGGCCCGGCCACAGCGGCGGGTAGCCCCACACGTACGGCCGGGGCAGGCTCTGCTCCGTGGGGAACAGCACCTCGACGCCGAAGCCGACGCGGGCCTGCGGCTGCCGCCCTTCCCCCGGTTCCACGCCGAACACCAGGTGCGCGGGCCCGAGCCGTAACCGGGTCAGCGCGTCGCGGACGCCCGCCAGCTCCTCGGGCAGGCCGGGTCCCTCGGGCAGCAGCACGGCGTCCACCCGGAAGCCGACCACCAGCAGCTCGTCCGCGTCCGGCAGGAAGCTCACCGACACCCGGGACGCCGCCTGGCCGACCAGCGGCGCGGTCCCGGCCAGGTACAGGGCGTCCGGGTCGGCGGTGACCTCCCGCAGGTTCAGCACCTCGTCCTGGACGTACTGCTTGAACAGCTCCACGGCCGGCGCCAGGTCGATGAAGTCGGGGAGCAGGTCCAGGTAGGCGTCGTCCCGGGCCTGGGCCAGGACCGTGCGCAGGCGTTCGACTGTCAGTGGCATGCGGGCTCCCTACGCGTAGCGGATGTCGTAGGCGCCGGGCGCCGCGTGATCGATGGTCAGGTGCCAGTCCACCCCGCGCCACGCGGTGAGGTTGTCGGTCGGCAGCGGCTCCGGCGGCACCACCACGGGGATCGCCGGGTCGTTGCCGCCGTAGCGGCCGACCACCAGGTCGGGCACCGCGAAGGTGCTGAACACGCCCTCCACGGTGGGCTGGTACCAGGCCTTCCACGGTTTGCGGCCGGTGTTGGCCTGGAAGCCGTAGCCCCACTGGCCGCCGCTGACCGTGGGCAGCGGTATGCCGTGCTCGCGGCGGACACGCCGCCAGGTGGGCACCACCCGGTCCTGCATGTTCCGCTGGTTGCAGGTGGCCGACCCACCGGCGAAGGCGAGCATCCCGGTGCTGAGGAACAACCCGTCCGGGCGGACGTGTTCGAGCCAGGCGTCGCAGGTCGCCGAACCGCTGCCGTGGTGGCCCATCTTCAGCCACAGGTTGCTCTCGCGGCGCAGCTCGTTGGTGGTGTCCCGGCCGATCAGCACCTGCTCGTTGATCTCCTCGGCGTCGCCCATGAACAGCACCTTCTGCCGTTTCCCGGACGTGTCGGGCTCGCCGAGCAGCGCCAGCACCAGGCTGCTCTGGTTGGCGATCCGCTCCTTCTCCGTCGCCTGGTACCGCTCGGCGTCCCAGCTGCCGCCACCGCGCATGCCGTGCATCCCGGGGCCGAACCAGCCGCCGCCGAGCAGGTAGAGGTTGGAGTCGGTGTCCGTTCTGCCCGGCAGCAGCGGCTGTGCGACCGCCGGGACGAAGGTCTGCTCGGGCCAGTTCTCCACCCCGTGCCCGGCCGGGTTCGCCAGCCGGTCCGGATCGGTCAGCAGGTCACGGACGAAGCTCCGGCCCGCCTCGCGGTAGTCGCCCGGCTCCAGGGTGTACAGGACCCGGCGCAGGGTGCAGCGCAGCTGACCGTCCGCGTTCAGCAGCACGTCCTGGAGCAGGTTGAAGTGGTCCTTGTCCGGGTGGGTGATCACCAGGCAGTCCAGCGTCATGGGTGTCGGTAACCGGGTCAGGTAGCCGTCCAGCTTGGTCCGCAGGTGCGACAGCATCCGCGCCTTGGCGTCACCGGCGGCGTCCGGCCCGGTCGGGTCGCGCAGCGGCGCGGTGGCCGCCGCCGAACCGCAGTCGATCAGCACCGCGTGCGTCCCGATGCCGGTCGCCGGGTCGGTGCCCCGGTCGTAGAACCACAACAGGGTGCAGTCGCCCTGCCCGACGTTGAGGAACACCACTTCGACCGGCACACTACCCCCGGAGAGGATCGGATTCCTGGCGCACGGCTGTCGCCGGACACGGCCAGAGCCTGGCACGGACGCACCGGCCGCGCCGCCCCGTTGCCGGTACCTGGCCAAAAACCGATCGTACGCAGCCGACCCGACCCTCCGTTCAGTCGGGCTCGCCGAGTCGCGCGGAGACACCGGCGAGGGCGTCGAGGCGCTGCTGGAGGGTGGGGTGGGTGGCGAAGAGGTTGGACAGGCCGCGCTCGCGGCCCAGGGTGGGTGCGAAGAAGAAGGCGTTGAACGTCTGCGCGGTGCGCAGGTCCCGGCTGGGGATCCGGGCGATGTCGCCGCTGACCTTGACCAGTGCGGAGGCGAGCGCGGAGGGACGGCCGGTGAGCTGGGCGGCGGCACGGTCGGCGGCCAGCTCGCGGTAGCGGGACAGGGTACGGATCAACAGGAAGCTGATCGAGTACACCGTGACCGCGGCCCCCATGACGGCCGCGACGACCACGGCGCCCTGGGGTCCGGCCCGCCGCCCCAAACCGGAGTACAGCGCGAAGCGGGCGACCAGGCCGGCCACGACGCCGAGGAAGGAGGCGATGGTGATCACTGCGACGTCCCGGTGCGCCACATGGGACAGCTCGTGCGCGAGGACGCCCTCCAACTCGTCGGGTTCCAGCCTGCGCAAGAGGCCCGTGGTCACGCACAGCACCGCGCGGTCAGGGTTGCGGCCGGTGGCGAAGGCGTTGGGCAGGGCACTCTCGGCCACCGCGACCCGTGGTTTGGCCATGTCGGCGGCGGCACACAGCCGGTCCAGGGCTCCGTGGAGGTGGGGCTGCTGCTCGGGGGTGACCTCGGTGGCGCGCATGGCGAACAGGGCGATCCGGTCGGAGTACCAGTACTGCGCGGCCAGCAGAGCGCCGATGATCACGACCACCAGCACGGCCGATTTGAGCAGGACGATCAGTGCGGCGACGAAGGCCACGTACAGCAGGCCCAGCAGGAAGACGACGGTCACCATGCGTATCGTCAGCCGGCGGTCGGGCGCGAAGCGGGAACGCATGGCAGTCACCTCCTGGTCGTGGTCGGGGCTTCGACGGCGGTCGGGGCCCGGCTGACGCCGCTGCCGGGGAGGACCAGGCCGGAGGGGCCCGGGACGTCGAACCGCCCCTCGCCGGGAATACCTGAGATCACGACGTCGCCTCCTGCGCTGTGTCCGATGCCGCCGCCGGGGGAGCGGGGTGTTCCTCCAGCGCGGGCGCACGAGCCCGCAACTGCTCGGTTCTGTCCTGGGCGCGCTGTACGGCGGGGCCCACATCGCCCATCTCCTCGGAGATCCCGGACACGGACTCGTTGATACGGGTCTCGGCCTCGGCGGCGGTACAGCTCGCCTTGATCGTCTCCTTGCGGCTGCGGAAGGCGTCGATCCTGGCCTGCAACCGGTGCGAGGCCAGCGTCAGCTGCTCCTCCTCGGCCCCCAGGGAGGCCGCCTGCCCCTCCAGGTCGCCGTCCTGGGCACGCAGGGCGCCCCGGCGGCCCAGGGCCTCACGGCCCAGGGCCTCACGGGCCAGGTCCTCGCGGCCGGTCAGCAGCGCCCGCTGCGCCTGCTGCTCCAGCTTCCCGGCTGACTGCCGCAGCCCCGTACGCTGCGACTCGACCCGTTTGCGGCTGGTGGCCACGTCGGCCACTCCACGCCGGACCTGCTGCGCCAGTTCCAGCTGCTTGCGGTAGGAGCGGTCCAGCAGCTCCCGGGGATCCTCGGCGCGGTCCAGCGCCTTGTTCGCCTTGACCGTGAACAGTGCCGCGAGGCGGCGGGTGACAGTCATGCCTGGCTCACATCCCTTCTGCGGTGCGACGTCCGCCAGGCAGTGACACCACCAGCGGCTGCGAGCAGCGCGGAACCCCGGCACGGGGTCCACCTCAAGCATCTCTCCAGGCACCGCCCGGGGCCAGGGCCGGCCCGGGGCCAGGGCCGGTCCCGCCCCGGTCCCCTCAGGAAGGCTGTCGGCCGTCGAGCGTGGAGCGAACCCTGCGTTCGACCAGGATGGGGATGAATGTGCGTACCTTGCTGCCTTCGAACCGGCGCCTTGCCCCGGCCAGTACCCGGTCCACCTCGGCGGGGGCCATCACCGGGTCGTAGCGCCGGTGCAGCCGCTCACGTACGCGCGCGACCGCCATCTCTTCCTGCTGTTTCGCGGGCATGCACTGCCTCCCAGGATCTCGGGACCCGGATCTGTCGGCCTGCTACCACCGTGCCCGCGATCGCCACCTTCAGTAGTCGCCGCTGGTCCCTCTTCCGGCTCCGACCGACCTGGCCTCGGAACGTCGGGCGCGGTGACCGGCCGCCGTAGTCCTGGGCTGACGCCCGGCGGGCCCGGGCCGGATGGCTTGTTGACGCCTGTTCAGGCAGCGCCGGGAAGCCTAGCCTCAGTGGTGCGGCCCTGGCCCCTGGCGGCATCGAAAGCCATCGCCTCCTGTGGAGGCGCACGCTGTGCATCCGTGCTGGATTGCCTTCATCGCACTCGGGCGGCCGTTCTCGCGCTCGCCGTCGACACGCGATCCTGGTGCGGCCTCGACGCGCACACCGCGGGCATGATCCTGCTGCCTGCCGGCGTCGCATTGACTCCGACGACAGGCGTTACTCATGTACGCACTGATCATCCCCGCGCTGCTCCCGTTCATCCTGCTCGGTACCGTCATGGGGCTGGCCTGGTGGGAGGACCACGTTCTGCCACCGGTCCAGCCCGCCAAGGCTCCGACCGAGGCAGCCGAGTGGCCCGCCCCGCACGGAGCCGGGCTGGGTGGGCCCGGGCCGACGGCTCTGCACGTCAGCCGCTGACACCCGGCCGCGGTGAGCGCACCGGCGTCACCAGCGCCACCAGCGCCACCGGCGTCGACCCGCGGCGATCACCCTTCAGCACCGTGCTGAGCGCATGCGAGCGGTCGCCCGGGGTAGGCGCGCCTGCGGTCAGGCTTGATCACGAGCAAGGAAAGGGTGGTCTCACCTCATGGCGGAGTTTCTCACCGACATCAAGACGCTCAGGGAACGAGCCCGGAACCAGATGGGCAAGGGGCCGGTGACCGACGCCTACGGCGCGGACCTCCCACGGGTCCTCCAGGTCCTCAACGAGGCCCTGGCCACCGAGATCGTGTGCGTGCTGCGCTACAAGCGCCACCACTACACCGCGACCGGCCTGTACTCCGAGCCCGTCGCGGCCGAGTTCCTGGAACACGCCCAGGAGGAGCAGACCCACGCGGACATGCTCGCGCGGCGGATCTCCCAGCTGGGCGGCGCGCCGGACTTCGACCCGGACACCCTGAGCAGCAGGTCGCACACACCGTACGACGCCAGCGCGGACCTGATCGACATGATCAAGGAGGACCTGATCGCCGAGCGCGTGGCTGTCGCCTCCTACACCGAGATCTGCCAGTGGCTGGGCGACAAGGACCCGACCACCCGCCGGGTGTTCGAGGACCTGCTCGCCCAGGAGGAGGAGCACGCCGACGACCTGCGGGGCCTGCTGGAGCGGATCGCCAGGGACCGGTCCCTGGGCTGAGCGGGACCGACTCCGCTGCCCGGGCCGGGACGAGGGCGGACGTCCCGCACCGGAGGCGCGGACGTTCCGGCTGTTGGTACGCTCGGAGGCAGGCAAGGCAAGGAGCAGACGTCATGCCTTCGACACGTGCACAGCCCCCGGTCCCGGAGTCGAAGGGACAGGCACCGCAGGACGCCCCGACGGCGGGCGGTCCTCCCGGCGTGCCGGGCGGGGGGACGTGCGCACCGAGCCGGCGCCGGTCCGGTCGGACGGCTGTACCGGCGACCATGCTCGACGGTTACCGCACGTCCCCGGGGCCCGAGCGGGTCGTGGCCGGCATGACCACCAGCTTCGCGGTCACCATCGCCGTGTCCCGGACGATCAACTACGTTCTTGAGCGGCGCCGGGCGCTGCCGAGGACCCGCGGCCTCGGTCGGCTGCTGGTGCTCGGCAGCGACGACATCCGCGTGCACCACTTCCTCCCGGGCGCGGCGATCGCCTTCACGACCGGAGGCACTGCCTTGATCGCCCGTGCCGAAGGCCTGGAGCGATGGCTGAGCCTGCCCTTCGGCGTCGGAGTCGCGTTGACCACCGACGAGCTCGGTATCCTGGTCAGCCGCAACAATCCCTACTGGGGAGGCACCCGCCTGGCGCAGCAGCAGTGCGCCGCCGCATCGCTGGCGACCCTGGGATTCGCCCTCGACTTCCTTCGCCGCGGCCGTGCCGGGGCCGGGTGCGCCGCCAGTCACTGACGTACCGTCAGTACCCAACGGTCCACCGGCCCATGGGGCAGCGGGTATTGGACGGCTGCGAGCCGTCCGTCGAGCGGAACCGGGGGCTATGCTGGGTGATTGGACGCCCCAGACCCCGGCGTGTGCCGCCGACCGCAAGCACGGCCGCACCGCGAGCACGCCAGGAGGTTCCGGGAAGCCGGTGCCGTACCCCTGACGTCGACGAGGCGGTCACAGGAACCGAGGGGCCATGCCCATCCCGCAGACACTGGACCACTACCGCCGCGACAGCCACGACCTCGATGCCTCGCAGCTCGCGGCGACGGCGGGAGGAGCGCTGCGCGTGCACCACCCGAGTGCGGAGATGACCCGCCTGCTCGTCCTCACCGCGTCCGACAACCTGCTCCTGGGTCGGCCGGTCGGCGCGGTCTTCAACTCCCACGTCCCGCCGCGGTCTCCCCGCCGCGAGGCGGCACGCCGACCCACCGCGACCGTCCTCGGCCGGACGGTCGGTGCCCGATGATGCCCCAGCCGGGAGCAGGACGGGAATCCGAGGCACGCAAGCCCTTCACCCTGAGTCGGGTGATCCTGCGTCTGCTGAGCCGATGGCAGGCCGAAGAGCTGCGCGAGGACCTCGCGGACCTGCATGTGGAGTCCTACGAGACCGCAGCCGGACAGGAGTTCAACGGCCGGGAGGACTTCCTGGCCCGCCTGGCCCAGGACGTCCAGCAGCCAGGGTTCACCATGCTGATCGCCGAGGCGACCACCCTGGTGGGCTGCGCCTACGGCTACCCCGTGCCGCGGGACGGCTCCTGGTGGCGGGGCCTGGACCGGGAACTCCCGCGCCACATCGAGCAACTCACCGCCTCCGGCCACGTGTTCGCCGTCGCCGGGATGGTGGTCCACCCGCATGAGCGGCACCTCGGCCTGGCCGACCGGCTACAGGACCAGCTCCTGGCGAACCTCCCGGCGTCGCTGGCCGCCACCCTGCTCGACCAGGCCGACATCGCGGCCCTGGGCGTCTTCCGGACCTGGGGCTGGCAGGAGATCGGCGAGGTCCACCGACCCCACGACCATGCGGTGCTGCGGGCCCTGGTCCTCCCCCTGGGCGCGCGAACGCTCGCGGCGCCGGACGGCCTGGCCCACAACGCCCGCACCCAGCGCCCCGGGTACTCGGCCGACCACCCCTCGGTACCCCGGCTCCCACCGCCCGCGAGGTAGACCCCGGCGGATCGGTGGGACGGGGTGCTACCTGCCGGACACGTCCGTCCGGCTGTGGCGCAGGCACAGCGTGCCCCAGTGGAAGCCCGCGCCGATGGCCGACATGACGTAGGTGTCGCCGGGCTGGAGCCGCCCGTGGGTGACGGCGTCGTGGAGCGCGGTGAACATGCCGGCCGCGCCGGTGTTGCCCAGCTTGTCGAGGGTGATGGGGGCGCGTTCGGCGGGGACGCCGAGGGTTCTCAGGGTGTGGTCGAGGATGTTGATGTTGGCCTGGTGCAGGAAGTAGTGGTCGATGTCGGCGGGTTCCAGACCGGCGCGCCGGGCCGCGAGGGTGATGCTCCGGGGCAGCCGGGTGGTGGCGGCCTCCCAGACGGCGCGCCCGTCCATGGCCAGGTGGTGGCCGCCGGTGGCGAGGGTGTCGGCACTGGTCGGCAGCCGTGAACCGCCTGCCGGGATCTGCACCTGGTAGGAGAGTTGCGAACCCAGGTCGTACGAGAGCAGTCCGGCTCCGGGGGTGTCGGTCCTGGTCAGGACCGCCGCCGCGGCGGCGTCGCCGAAGAAGACGCCAGTGGTGCGGTCGCCCGGGCGGGTGACCCGCGAGGCGCAGTCGGCGGCCAGGACCAGGACGTTGCCGATGGAGGGGTTCTGCAGCAGGTGCGCGGCCAGCAGTATGGCATGGACGCCGGAGGCGCAGGCAGCCTGGGTCACGTCCATGGCCATGGCGCGCACGGCTCCGAGCGCGTCCTTGACGATCAGGGAGGTGGAGGGCAGCGGCTGGTCGTAGGTGTAGGTGGCGACGATGACGGCGTCCAGCTGCGCGGGGCCCAGCGCGGCGGCCCGCAGGGCGGCGCGGGCGGCGGCCAGGCACATGTCGGAGGTGGCCAGTTCCGGTGCCAGGCGGCGTCGTTCGCGGATGCCGGTGCGGGCGACGATCCACTCGTCCGTGGTGTCCAGGGTGCGGCTGAGGTCGTGGTTGGTCACCACGGTCGGCGGCAGGTGCACGCCGGTTCCGGCGACGGCGAACGGGACGGGCAGACCGGTGCCGGTGTGCGTGTCGGCGGCCAGTTCGGGGGCGAGGGTCATGCGACGGTGCTCCGGTCGGCTCGGGTCAGGAGTTCCAGGTCGGTGTAGAAGCGCCCGGAGGGGCGGGGCTGGCCGAGCAGGATGCGGCGGGCGGCCTCGGCGGTCAGGGCTCCGCCGAGGGCGACGCCGGAGGCCAGCTGCGGCCAGCTGCTGAGGGTCCTGCCGAGCTGCGGGATGGAGGCGGCGAGTTCGGGGCTGATGCGCTCGCGGTCGACCATGGTGAGGATCAGGTCGACGATCTGGTCGAAGGTCAGGTCCACGAGGTCGCGCGAGGTCGTCTCGCCCAGGATCCCGTGCAGCAGCGGTCGTTCGGGCTCCAGGTCGAAGCGTTCCACGTCCAGCAGGCCCCGGTCGTTGGCGTCCATGACCACCGGGATGCCGAGCCTGCGGGCGTGCTCGCGGGCGGCGATCTTGACGTACGGGGTGTCGCACTCCTCGACGAGCAGGTCGATCGGACCGTGGCCGCCGCTGAAGAACTCGGGCATGTTCGCGTCGGTCAGACCGGCCGGGTAGATCTCGATGTCCAGCCAGGGATCGATCTCCGTCATCTGACGGGCGGCGATGACGCACTTGTTCAGGCCGAGGTGGTGCACGCCCGCGCGGAGCCGGTTCAGGTTGGACAGGCTCAGACCGTCGAAGTCGGCGAGCTTGAACGCACCGCCGATCCCCTCCATCGCGAAGGTCAGCGCGGCACTGCTGCCGACCGACAGGCCGATCACACCCACCCGGCGGGCCAGCAGCTCCCGCTGCTGCGGGCGCTCGATCCGACCCCGGTTCCGGTCGGTGCGCACCAGCCGGAACTCCTCCCGCGGCAGCAGGTGCACCAGACGCCCCGACCACGGGTACCACGCCCACACCCCGTAGGACCGCGGTTCGACCCCGGCCAGCTGCTCGGTGACCGCCCGCTCCAGCTCCGCCCCGGCGAGCTTCCGTCCCGGGTCACGGCTCCTGACCAGCTCCCGCAGCTGCTCCTCGATCGTGTCACAGACCTCCTGGACCCGGCCCGAGGCCCGCAGCGCGGCGAGCTCCTGGCGGTCCGCGGCGTGCCGGGGCTCGAACAGGACGGGGTGCCAGGCTTCGGCGCCCCGCGTGCGGACCGGCTCGGGGGGCGTGGGGACCAGCCGCGCACCGGCCGCGATCCGGTAGGCCGGGGGCAGTTCGCGCAGGGCCCGCTCGGGCGTCACCACGGCTGCGGGGAAGGCCCCCTCCAGCTGCTCGACCAGGTCGGTGTACTCCCCGGCACCGTGGGCGGCCCGGTAGAGCATGAGGACCACGTCCTCGGTGTACCGCTCCACGTACCGGCGCGTGCCGGGCACCGGGCGAAAGCCGAACCGCTGGTGGAACAGGTCCTGCCCGTCGGCGGTGCCGGAGGTCCCGATCATGGCCTTGGCGCCCAGGCAGCGGGCGGCGGCGATCGCCATCGCGTTCAGGTGGACGCCCAGGCCCAGCTTGCGGGCCCGGTGCTCGACGACCAGCCGACTGTGCTCAAACGTTTCCTCGGTGCCCAAGCCTTCCTGGAACAGCAGATCCTCGAACGGGCCGTCCCCCAGGAAAGCCCGCGACTGGAACAGCCGTGCCGTCTGCGGGGTCGACAACCGGACATACCCGACGGGCGGCCCGTCGGCCTCGCGTCGGCCCACGAAGTGCCAGGCCCCGAAGTCCAGGTCCTGGTCGTCGACATAGTCCGCACCGTCCCGGAACTCGGGCCGACGGCCCCCGTCGAACAGGATCCGGGCACGCAACTCGCGGATCCGGCCCGCCAGTTCCGCAGCCCCAGGGGCAGCGGGCAGGAGCTGGAACGCGGACACCTGCCACGGCACGCCGAGACCCACACCATCAGTACTCACAACAACCAGCTCCCTGCTCAGGTACACGCGTCCCACGGCCCGGCGGCATGGCGCCCTCCGGGTATTCGTTGATCACAACGAGCGCGCAGGAAAAGCGTTTCTCTGCACCACTCCGGCCGGGCGACCGCCGGGGGACTGTGACAGGAGCGCGACAGCGCCATCGGACCGTCCGGTGTCGACACCGGACGGTCCACCGAACGTCACCCGTACGTCGTCCCGCTTCGCGCTACTGGGGTGGCGGAACGAGGCGTGACCACAGCTCCCCCTCGTCCTCAAGCCGCATCCGGAAGGCATCGGCGAACAGCCGAAGGGTCGGTGCCGACAGGGCGCGGCCACTGAGCGCCCGTGAGACGCGGTCGCGCAGCGCGCGAACGGTCGCCCGGTGGTCGGACACCTCGCCCTGGCAGCGGTACCCGGGCCGTACGGTCACCACACCGATTCGCCGCCGGTGTCCTCGGGATGGCGGCCGTCCTCTCCCTGGTCAACGGCGGCTGCCTGCTGATCGCCCCGTTCGGCACCCGGGTGCTCGACCCGCTGATGGCCCCAAGGGCGCTCTGGTGGGCACTGTCGGCGCCGTCCTGGGCACCGGCGCCGGCCGTGGCGTCGGGCTCCTGTACGTGCTCCTCGGCTGTGCGGTCGCGCTGCTCGGCCTGGTCTGCCTGCGGATCCCGGTGCTCGGCCGCTTCGACCGCGAGGTACCCGACGCACCCGCCGCCGACCTGGTCGGCCTGACCCAGCTCGGGTCGGCCGTGGACGACCCCGCCGAGCCCGGCACAGCTCGCCGATCCCGGCCCTGACGTCGGCCTCGGGCCACGATCCCGCCGCCCGGAGACGGAGCACCATGGAAGGAGCGGGCAACGAGCCGAGGAACGGAGCCAGGAGGCGCATTCCCATGACGACACCCGCAGCCGTCCCCACCCCGCCACCCCACCCGCGGGAGCGCGGCTCGCGTCGACGTGCCGCCCGGGCGCGGCGCGACAGTCCGCTGTGGCGGCGGACCGACCGGCAGCGCGGTCGGCTGCACACCCTGATGGTGCTCGGCCTGGTCACCGCCGTGGTACTGGCGGCACTGGTCGGCGTGCTCTCGTACCGGAGCCAGCGGTCGGACGCCCGGCATGAGGCGGCTGGGCTGCGCCAGGTCCAGGCGGTGGAACTGAGCGACGCGGTGCCGTCGCGGTCCGTGACCACCCCGGGATACACCGCCCAGGTCCGCTGGACCGATCCGACCGGCACGGGTGCCACCCACCAGGCGGCCGCCACCGTCCCGGCGACCGGTACCGTCGGCAGCCGGGTCCCGGTGTGGTTGGACGCCGCCGACCAGATCCGCTCCGCGCCCCCCGCCGCCGGGGTCTCGGCGGCGGACTCGGTCTTCTTCGGCAGCATGACACTGGTCGCCCTGCCACCCTGTGTGGTGATCGCCTGGTATCTCGCCGACCTCCGGCTGGACCGCACCGACCAGCGGAACTGGGAACGCGAATGGCAGCGGGTCGAACCCGAGTGGACCCGGCGGCGCTGACCACCGGAGAGCGCGGACGCTCGGACCTCCTCCGGCGCGTCCCCGGGGGCGCGCACCGGCAGCTCCCACCCCCGCCCCTGCGAATCCGGATACGGTGACGTCCCGGCCCCGTCATCGCCCAGGAGGTCCCACCCGTGAGCTTCACGACGCTCGCTGTGATCTCGTTGGCGGCACTGCTCGGCCCGCTACTGGCGCTGCCGAGGAACTGGCACCTGCCGGTCGTGCTGGGGGAACTGCTGGCCGGGATCGTGCTGGGGCCGACCGTCGTCGGCTACCTGCACGCGGGCGACGCGACCTTCACCTTCCTCGCCGACATCGGCTTCGCCCTGATCATGTTCGTCGCCGGAGCCCACGTCCCGGTACGGGACGCGAACCTGAGGGCGGGACTGCGCGTCGGCACACTGCGCGCCGCAGCCGTGGGGGTACTCGCGGTCGGACCGGCGTTCGCCCTCGCCCGGGGCTTCGGCACCGGGCACACCGCCCTGTACACGGTGCTGATCGCCTCCTCCTCGGCCGCGCTGATCCTGCCCATGATCGACTCCCTGGCCGTGGGCGGCGGACCGGTGCTGGAGATGCTGCCGCAGGTCGCGGTCGCCGACACCGCCTGCATCGTGGCCCTGCCGCTGGTCATCGACCCCGCCCACGCCGCCCGGGCGGCACTCGGCGCGCTGGCGGTCATCGGCTGCGCGCTGGTGCTGTTCGTGGTCCTGCGCCGACTGGAACGCGGCGGGTACCGGCGCAGGCTGCACCGCCTCTCGGAACACCGCCGGTTCGCCCTGGAACTGCGGATCAGCCTGGCGATCCTGTTCGCCCTGGCGGACCTCGCCGCGCGCACCCACGTCTCGATCATGCTGGCCGGGTTCTCCTTCGGCCTCGTGGTGGCGGCCATCGGCGAACCGCGACGGCTGGCCAAGCAGCTGTTCGCGCTGACCGAGGGGTTCCTCGGACCGCTGTTCTTCCTGTGGCTGGGCGCCTCGCTGGACCTGCGCGCACTGGGCCGACACCCGTCCTTCGTGCTGCTCGGCCTGCTCCTGGGAGCCGGAGCGGTCGCCGTGCACGCGGCCATGCGGGCCGCAGGCCAGCCGCTCGCCATCGGCGTGCTGGCCTGCGCCCAACTCGGAGTGCCGGTGGCCGCCGCGACCCTGGGTAACCAACTGAACCTGCTGCGCCCCGGTGAGGCCGCCGCGCTGATGCTGGGCGCGGTGGTCACCATCGCCGCCTCCACCGCCGCCGGGGCGGTGGCCGCCCGCGCCTCCGCCTCCGCGGCGGCAACGGCGGACCCACCGCGGTAGCCCCCCGCCCCCGGCCGGTCGGCCCGTCGCGCCGGGCGTCCGCGCCGAGCCCCCGTACCCGGGGCGGGGCCGCGCTCGGGCCCTCCAGCCCCGCCCGGAGGTCCCTCGCCGCGCGCGGCGGCCACTGCTGGGATGAGATGGGAGACACCCCCTCCACCGAGCCCGTGCCCTTGACCCCCAGGGAGAGAACCATGAAGGCCGCCGTCGTCCGAGACTTCACCGCCCCGCTGGTCATCGAGGACCACCCGGTGCCGCAGCCCGCCCCGCACCAGGTCCGGGTGCGGATAGAAGCCTGCGGACTGTGCCACACCGACATCCACGCCGCCCACGGCGACTGGCCGGTCAAGCCCACCCCGCCGTTCATCCCCGGCCACGAGGGCGTCGGCATCATCGACGCCGTCGGCGACCAGGTCCGACACGTGCGGCTCGGCGACCGGGTCGCCATCCCCTGGCTCGCCGAAGCCTGCGGCCACTGCGACTACTGCGTCACCGGCTGGGAGACCCTGTGCCCGCAGCAGCAGAACAGCGGCTACTCCGTGGACGGCGGCTACGCCGAGTACGCCCTGGCCCACGGCGACTACGTGGTCGCCGTGCCCGAGGGGCTGGACCCCCTCGACGCCGCGCCGCTCACCTGCGCCGGGGTCACCACCTACAAGGCCGTCAAGGTCTCCGGAGCCCGCCCCGGAACCCGGGCGCTGATCTCCGGCATCGGCGGACTGGGCCACCTCGCCCTCCAGTACGCCCGGATCGCCGGAGCGGAGACCATCGCCGTCGACATCACCGACGAGAAGCTCGCGCTGGCCCGCGAACTCGGCGCCGACCACGTCATCGACGCCCGCGGCCAGGACGTCGCCGCCGAGGTCCAGCGGCTCGGCGGCGCCGACACCGCCATCTCCCTGGCCGTCAGCAACACCTCCTTCCAGGACGCCTACGCCTCGCTGCGCCGGGGCGGCACCCTGGTCCTGGTCGCGCTGCCCGCCGACGGAACCCTGGACCTCCCGGTCTTCGACACCGTGCTGAACGGCACCAGGGTGATCGGTTCCATCGTCGGCACCCGACAGGACCTGGCCGAGGTGTTCCGACTGCACAGCCTCGGCCGCACCCGTGTCATCCGCGAGAGCCGTGACCTCGACGACGTCAACACCTGCATCGAGGAGGTACTCGCGGGCAAGGTGTCCGCGCGGCTGGTCTTCGACCTGCGCTGAGGCGAACAGCCCCCTCAGGCGCGCGGCGTGTCCGGGCGCGGGCGCGGGCCGGTCCGCGCCGGGTCAGAGCAGGTCGTTCAGGGCGGGCAGCAGCCTCTTGGCGTTGCGGGTGGTCAGTGTCCGCCAGGTGTCCGGATCCGGCTGCGGCGCGGCGTCGATGGACGCCACCTGGCTCGCGACGCCGGGAGTCGGGGTCCAGCAGTAGTCGCTGCCGTAGAGGACCCGGTCGGTGCCGAAGGCGGCGGTGAGGGCGGGGACCTGGTACGGGAACGGGGTGCCCGCGAGGTCGAACCAGAGTTTGCCCACCTGGTCGGGGATCGGGCCGACCGCGTCGCCGCCGAGGCCGAAACCGCTGCGGAACAGTTCCATGCGCTGGGTGAGCAGCGGGAGGGTGCCGCCGCCGTGCGAGAAGACCCACGGGATGTTCGGGTAGCGGCTGAGCACACCGTTGAAGAGCAGGTCGCTGACGGTGCGGGTGGAGTCGAAGATGAACTCCAGCATCGGGCGCGGGCGGCCCAGCGCCTCGTGGGTGCCGGCCGGCGAGGTGGGGTGGACGAAGACGGGGGTACGGCGGCGGTCCAGTTCGGCGTAGAGCGGCTCGTAGCGCTCGTCGCCGAGATAGACGCCGTGCGCGTTGCTCTCCAGGGTCACGCCGTCGCTGCCGAGGTCGTCCATGGCGCGGGTGAGCTCCGCCAGCGAGCCCTCGACGTCGGGGAAGGGCAGCGAGGCGAAGTGGCCGAAGCGGTGGGGGTGGCGGCGCTTGAGGTCGGCGCCGAAGTCGTTGACGTGGCGGGCCAGCGCCAGGGAGGCCGCGTCGTCGCCTAGGTGGGTGCCCGGTGAGGAGATCGTCATGACCGAGTAGCCGATCCCCCAGTCGTCCATGTCCTTGAGGTGGTCCGTCTCGCTCCACGTCGGCCAGCCGGGCATGCCGTCGGGGTGGACGATACCGGCCTGCTTCGCCGCCGCCACGTACTGCGGCGTGACGAAGTGGGAGTGGACGTCTACGAGGGGGCTGTGCTGGTCGGACATCGGGAACCTTCCGTGCGGTGAAGTGCGGACGACCCGGGCCGAACGGGTGACGGTCCGGCCGTGGGGTGGCGCCGCGTTCTCCCCATCGTAGGAGCGTGCCGGGGTCGCCCGCCCGGTGGAGGCCGCACGGCCGTGGCTGGCGACATCGACGTCGGCGGAGCCGTCGGTCGGTGCTCAGGAGGATGGCAGGGTCCATTCCTGGTTGGAGCCGCCGTTGCAGTCCCAGATGTCCAGTTGGGTGCCTGGGGTGGTGGCACTGGGGCATGGACCTGACAGCGGTGGGATCGATTCTGTTTGGAACTGTTGGCTATTGAGGCACTGGGGCCTGAATCTGTCAATGGCCTGAGCGGCGACTTGGGTGGGGTCCATGGAGATGTTTGATCGTGATGGAATGTCCTGGAGGGCCGAGCTGTCCCGCGCGCCGCCGGTCCCACCCGGTTCCGCAACTCCCATTCCTGCCACATGTGTTGACAAGCCACTGTCACCTCGCCTTTGCTACCGGTAGCCGCCAGGCCGGTCCGGGGCTGATCGTCCGATCAGCCCCGGGGTCGGCTGACCCACACGGACTCCACCCACTCGTCGGCCTTCGTGCCCACCTGTGTGCCCTTGCCCGTCACCACTAGCGACCGGTGGCGGCCACGCTGAAATGACAACGTTGTCATCGACTGCTACCAGCAACCGAGAAGCGAGAGAGCGCCCTATGATCCTCCTGCCAACAGGTCCGCGAAGGCGCCCGGCGCGTCGGCGGCTCACTCCAGTTCTCGCCTTCGCGGTGGTCACCGCGTTAGCGGGCTCCTTCGCGACACCGGCTCAGGCAACTGTGCGCCCCACCAGCCACGCGGCAGCGTCCGGGCTGGTGAGCGACCCGGCCTCATTGGTGAATCCGTTCATCGGCACGACCAACACCGGCGACGACTTCCCGGGCGCGGACGTGCCGTTCGGCATGGTGCAGTGGAGCCCGGACACCCCGTCGCGCCCCGACGGCGGCGGGTACGAGTACAACGACTCGTCGATCACCGGGTTCAGCCTGACCCACCTGTCCGGGCCCGGCTGCGGGGCGGAGGGCGACATCCCGATCCTGCCGACTACGGGCTCGGTCAACACCTCGGCGACGGACTCGTTCTCGCACGCCAACGAGTCGGCCGACGCCGGGGACTACAAGGTCGCACTGGACAACGGGGTGACCACCGAGCTGACCGCAACCACCCGCACCGGCATGGCCGACTTCACGTTTCCCTCGACCAGCCAGGCGAACCTGATCTTCAAGCTGGACGACAGCGCCAACGGCGACTCCGCGACCGACTTCAGCGAGATCAGCGACACCGAGGTTGAGGGGTCGGTGACCTCGGGCGGCTTCTGCGGCCCCGGCAGTTCCGTCTACACCGTGTACTTCGACATGCAGTTCAGCCAACCGTTCGCCACCACGGGCACATTCACGGCCAAGGGTGTCCACGCGGGCGCCAAGAGCCTGTCGATCAAGCAGACCTCACCGGCGGTGAAACCCAGGACCGTCCCCTCGGGTACCCCCGAGAAGGCCAACCACCCGGTCCTGCACGGGTCGCTGCCCGCGAGCTCCGCCCGGGCCAAACCCGCGCTGAGCGGCCCGGACGGCTCCTACCTGACCTTCAACACCACCAGCAACCAGACACTGCTGGCCAAGGTCGGGATCTCCTACGTGTCGAATGCGAACGCGAAGGCGAACCTGGCCCAGGAGGATTCGGGGTGGAACTTCGCCTCGACCCAGGCGTCGGCCCACGCCGCGTGGAACACGGCACTGAACAAGATCCAGGTCGCCGGCGGCACGGCGGCCCAACAGGCGGTCTTCTACACGTCGTTGTACCACTCGCTGCTGCACCCCAACATCGCCAGTGACGACAACGGCCAGTACGTCGGTGTCGACGGAAAGGTGCACACCGTCGACACGGGGCACTCGGCCTGGTACACCAACTTCTCCGGCTGGGACATCTACCGCAGTCAGGCCCAACTCGAAGCGCTGGTCGACCCACAGGCCGCCAGCGATACGGCGCAGTCCATGGTGGACGACTACGCCCAGGACGGCATGCTGCCCAAGTGGCTGCTGGACAGCGGTGAGACCTACGTGATGGTCGGCGATCCGTCCGACGCGATCCTGGCGGACTACCAGGCCTTCGGCGCGACGGACTTCGACACCGCGACGGCCCTGAGCGACATGGCGGCCGAGGCCACGACCACCAACAACGTACGGCCGGGCGGCAGTTACCTGAACACGCCCGGATACCTGCCGCATGACGGCGACTACAGCGGCGACACCAACTTCTACGGACCGATCTCCACGACCCTGGAGTACGACACCGCCGACTTCGCCATCTCCGCGTTCGCCGGTGCGCTGGGCAATACCGGCGATCAGCAGACCTTCGTCAACCGGGCCCAGGACTGGCGCAACGTACTCGACCCCAACAGCGGCTTCGACCAGTCGCGCGACGCCGACGGAGACTGGTTGACCGGGTTCGACCCGACCAGCGGCAACGACTTCGTCGAGGCCGACTCGTGGATCTACACCGGCATGGTGCCCTTCGACCTGGCCGGCCTGATCGCGGCCAAGGGCGGCGACAAGGCGATGAACGACTACCTGAACACCACCCTGAGCAGCTACACGGGCGCCAACGGCTATGCCTGGGTGGGCAACGAGCCCAGCATCGAACTGCCCTGGGAGTACGACTACACCGGTGAGCCCTACCGGACCCAGGGAACCGTGCGGTCGATCCAGGACCAGATCTGGACCGACACGCCCAGTGGACTGGCCGACGGCAACGACGACCTCGGCGCCATGAGCGCGTGGTACGTCTGGTCCGCGCTGGGCATGTTCCCGGAGACCCCGGGCACCGCCACCCTGGCGCTCGGATCGCCGATGTTCACCCAGGCCGTGGTCACCCTGCCGTCCGGCAACACCCTGACGATCAACGGCAACGGTGCCGCCGACAACGCCCCCTACGTGCAGTCGGCGTCCTTCAACGGCACGGCCTGGAACGACGCCTACGCACCCGCCTCGGCGATCACCACCGGCGGTACCCTGAACTACACCCTGGGCACGACGGCGAACACCGCCTGGGCGTCGGCGGCGAACGAGGTGCCGCCCTCCTACGGCGGCAACACGGTGGCGCCGACGAGCCCACGCATCGGCGCGGTCAACTCTGCCGCCGGGGCCAGCCTGTGCCTGGACGACTCGAACTCGTCCACCACCGACGGGAATCCGGTGCAGATCTGGGGCTGCGACGGCACCTACGCCCAGGACTGGACGATCGCGACCGACGGCACCGTCCGTACCCTGGGCAAGTGCCTCGACGCCGCGCACAGCGGTACTGTCAACGGCACCGCCGTCCAGCTCTACAACTGCAACAACAGCGGCGCGCAGCAGTGGACCGCTGGTTCCGGCAACTCCCTGGTGAACCCCGAGTCGGGGCTCTGCCTGGACGACCCGTCGGACTCCAGCACCCAGGGCACCCATCTCCAGCTCTACACCTGCAACGGCACCAGCGCCCAGAACTGGACTCTGCCGGCCGCGCCCACCCCCATCTCTGGCGCCGTCGACGCGAACGTCGGCTCCGGGCTCTGCCTGGACGACAAGTCCGCCGCCACCACCAACAACAACCCCATCGAGATCTGGGGCTGCAACGGCACAGCGGCCCAGCAGTGGACCTACGCGTCGGACGACACGCTGCGGGTGGTGGGGGAGTGCATGGACGTCACCAACAGCGGCACCACGCAGGGGACTCTCATCCAGCTCTACACCTGCAACAACAGCGGCGCGCAGCAGTGGCGGGCCACCAGCGGCGGCCAGCTCGTCAACCCCGAGTCCGGGCTCTGCCTGGACGACCCCAGCTCCTCCACCACGGCGGGGACGCAACTCCAACTCTGGGGCTGCGACGGTACCCCGGCACAGGACTGGACCCTGCCCTCCTGAGACCTGTGAGGTGCGTCATGCGGATCAACACACGTGTGCGATCGGGCCTGGCCCGGGTGCTCGCACTGGCCGCAGCCGTAGCCGTAGCCGTGGCGCTCGCCGGTGCCGCACCGGCGAGCGCGACCCCCGCGCCCACGGCAGCGGCGGCGACGGCAGCAGCGGCGACGACCACGGCGGCGACGGCAGCAGCGGCGACGACCACGGCGGCGAGCAGCGCCGGTTCCGCCCGGCCGGCCAACACCTCGGTCTGCTCCAAGTACTGCGACGGCCGTGATCCGGCCGTGGCCGTCGGGGACCGTGACGCGTCGGTGGCCACCGTCTGGTCCCGCTCCATCGAGCTGCACATCTCGGACCCCGACGACATGGCCTGGGCCGGCATCACCAACGGCTCACCCACCGACGAGGTGTGGCTCGACCGCTCCTGGGACGGCGGCCAGACCTGGAGTGACGGCTCCAAGCTCGGCGACACCACCATCCCCAGCGGCGACACCGGCTGGCGCACCCTGATGGACAACATCGACAACCCTTCCGCCGGACAGACCGGTGTCGTCCGCGCCTGCGGCAAGGCGGGCAACCGCGTCGACATCGCCTGCACCCCCTGGGAGAAGGCCGACATCGGATCCGGTACGGCGGCGGACTCCGCGGAAGCCCTCGCGGCGTACTGGAACCCCGCCACCGGCCTGTGGGACTCGGGGCCGTACAGCTGGCAGGACGCCAACGCGCTGACCGCGCTGACCGACTACATGCGCCGGTCAGGCAACGCCAGCTACCCGTCGGTGATCTCCACGACCTACAACGACAACATCAACTCGGCGAACTTCACCGACTCCTACATCGACGACACCGGCTGGTGGGGCCTGGCCTGGCTGGACGCCTACGAGTACACCGACAACAACTCCTACCTCGACGTCGCCGAGGCCGACGCGAACTACATGAGCCAGTACTGGGACAACACCTGTGGCGGCGGCGTGTGGTGGTCCACCGCCAAGACCTACAAGAACGCCATCGCCAACGAGCTCTACCTCGAACTCAACGCCGAACTCCACAACGACATCCCCGGTGACAGCGCCTACCTGGGACGCGCGCAGGCGGAGTGGAGCTGGTTCCAGGGCAGCGGCCTGATCAACTCCAACGACCTGATCAATGACGGCCTCACCACCTCCACCTGCACAAACAACGGCGAAGCCACCTTCAGCTACAACCAGGGCGTGATCCTCGCCGGCCTCGGCCAGCTCTACCACGCCACTGGCAACAGCTCACTGCTCACCTCCGCCGAGAACATCGCCACCGCCGCCACCACCCACCTGACCAGCAACGGGATCCTGGTCGACCCCTGCGAGCCCAACGGCTGCGCCTCCGACGGCTTCTCCTTCAAGGGCGCCTTCGTCCGCGGCCTGTCCGACTTCCAGCGGCTGACCGGAGTCTCGACCTACAGCACCTTCCTGAGCGCGCAGGCCGACTCGATCGAGAGCAACGACACCGACTCGGTCGGCCAGTCTGGTCTCGCCTGGGCCGGTCCCCTGGCCGACGTCGACTACCCGGACACCCAGTCCGCCCTCGACGCGCTCAACAGCCAACTCTGACCCGATGCCGCACAGGACGCACCTGCCCGCCCGGAGGCGCGTCACGGAGCCGTGGGCCGTCCCGAACGCCGCTGCCACGCCGGAACCCGAACCGGCGTGGCAGGATGGACCGATGTACTCGCGACTGCCGTTCGGGGACGCACTACGGGCCCGGTTGGGGCCGCCGGGACGGGCTCGGCGGCTGGACAGCAGCCCGCGCTCGCGGGTGTGGCGGGTCGAGCTGCCCGCCGCGCCGGTGATCGTCAAGCAGGTCGTCGACGGCCCGGACGCCGACCACCGCTACGCGCGCGAGCTGGCCGCGCTGCGGCTGGCGAGCCGCGCCGAACCACCGGTGGTACCCGCGCTGTTGGCCACCGACCCCGAGCAGCGGGTACTGGTCCTGGAGCAGGTGGAACACCGTCCGCCGCCGCGCGACTGGATCGTCGACTACGCCGCCGCCCTGGCCCGGCTGCACGCCACCGGGAAGCCGCAGGACGCGGGCGTGCTGCCCGCCTGGTCGCCGCCCACCGGTCGTGACACCGCCTCCTTCCTGGCCCTGGCCCAGGCGTTGGGAGCCAGCGTGCCGCCGGGCGTGGCCGGTGAACTCGACGCCCTGGTAGACCGGTTGGCCCGGGCGCCGGGCAACGCGCTGCTGCACGGCGATCCCTGCCCGGGCAACGACCTGCACACCGGCGACGGCGTCCGGTTCATCGACTTCGAGCAGGCCTCGCTGGGCAACGGCCTGATGGAACTGGCCTACCTGCGCATCGGCTTCCCCACCTGCTGGTGCGCGACCAGCGCGGACGCCCCGCTGCTGGAGCGGGCCGAGGCCGCCTACCGCACCGCCTGGACCACCGCTACCGGTACCGAGCCCGAGGGCGACCTGACCGACGCCTGCGCGGGCTGGCTGCTGCGCGGCGACGCGCTGGTCGAGCGGGCCCGCCGCGAGAGCGTCGACCACCTGGCCCGGCTCCCCGGCAAGGACTGGAGCTGGGGCACCGCCACCGCCCGGCAGCGCCTGCTGCACCGGCTCACCGTGGTCGCCGCGCTGACCGCCTCCCGCCCCGACCTGTCCGCCTTCCACCACCTCGCCACCGACCTGCGCCGACACACCCACTCCCGCTGGCCCACCCTCCTCCCGCTGCCGTCCCACCGCCCGTAGCGCCACTCACCCCCCGCTCGGCGGGGATCAGTCCCGGGGGTGCTCGGCCGCCGGGGCGCTGCTCCGGGGAGGCTCCGGATCGTCGTCGTCCGGGTCGTCCCCGGCGCTGTCGGGTGCCTCATCGGGCTCGGGTTGTGGTTCGGTGGGGGTGGTGTGTTGGTGGCGTTGCAGGAGGGTGAGCCAGATCAGGGCGCCGAGGGTCAGTGCGGCGGCGACGTAGAAGTTGAGGCGTAGTCCGAGGAAGTGTTGGGAGTAGTCGACGCGTAGTGATTCCTCGAACATGCGGAAGGTGGAGTATCCGGCGATGTAGAGGGCGAAGAGGCTGCCGGGGGCGAGTTTGCGGTGGTGTCCGAGCCAGACCAGGACGGCGGCGAGCAGGAGGTCCCAGATGAGTTCGTAGAGGAAGGTGGGGTGGAAGGTGGTGTCCTGGAGGTAGCCCGGGGGGCGGAACTGTGGGGCGATCTGCAGTGCCCAGGGCAGGTGGGTGGGGCCGCCGAAGAGTTCCTGGTTGAAGTAGTTGCCGATCCGGCCGATGCCGGAGGCGATGAGCAGGCTGGGGGCGAGGGCGTCCATCATGCCGGTGACGCTGGTGCCCGCTTTGCGTAGCCGCCAGACGCAGACGGCGGTGGCCAGGGCGACGCCGCCCCAGATGCCCAGGCCGCCGTCCCATACCGCCAGTGGTCCCCACCAGTGCGGGGGGATCTGGGAGGGGGTGGTGAGGTCGAAGTACAGGCGTCCGCCGAGGATGCCGAAGGGCACTCCCCACAGGGCGATCTCCTCGACCATCGCCGGGTCGCCTCCGGCGGCACTCCAGCGGCGTCGGCCGACCAGCACGGCGAGGCTGATCCCGACGATGTACATCAGCGCGTAGAAGTGCACGAACAACGGCCCCACGTGGAAGCCGTTCACCGATGGCGACGGTATGGAAGCAAGCAGCATGACCACGAGCCTACGCGGTAACCCCACCCACCACACAGACCCCGACCACCACCCACGGTGACCGAGGGAGCCGTCCGCGTCACCAGTGAGCGTCACGAGTCCCGCCCGGTTCCGGTCACAGCCGTCGCACTCCTCAGCCGCCGTCCAGCTGCTGGAGCGCCTCTCGCGCGAAATCCGCAACCTGCTGGTGGGGCGAGTCGACGGCCAGTCGGAAGGCGGCCCGCGCACCCTCGGTGTCACCGGCTTTCAGGTGCAGCAGGCCGAGCGCGAGTGCCCCCTTGGAAGCGTGCTCCGGATGTCCCGAGTCGATGGCTACCTGATAGGCCGCACGTGCGCCCGTGTTGTCGCCCGACTTCTTGAGCAGAACGCCGAGGTTGAGCGCTGCCTTCGGGGCCCACTCCGGGTGGCGGGAGGCGAGAACCCGTCGGTAGGCCGCCTCTGCGGCCGGCCGGTTCTCCGCGTCGTGGAACAGCAGACCGAGGCCGAGTGCGGCCTCCGGGGCATGTTCGTGGTGTCCGGAGTCAATGGCTTGCTGGAACGCCTTCCGTGCGTCGGTCTTGTCCGGCAGGTCGGCGAGCAGGAAGCCGAGGTAGGAGGCCGCGTGCGGGGTGTGGTCCGGGTGCGGGGTGTCGATGGCCAGCTGATATGCGGCTCGCGCGCCCTGCGGGTCACCGGTCCCCGCCAGCAGGACCCCGAGGTTGAGGGCTGCTTCGCTGACCTGCTCAGGACGGCGGGAATCGATGGCTACCTGGTAGGCCGCCCGTGCACCGGTTACGTTTCCCGCCTCGGCAAGCTGATTTCCCAGGCCGATCGCTGCCTTCGGGGCCCACTGCGGGTGGTGGGAGTCCACGGCCAGGCGGAAGGCGGCCAGCGCGGCCGAGGTGTCGCCCGTTTCCGTCAACAGCACGGCGAGGTTGTACGTTGCTCGCGGGGCGAGGTCCCTGTGGCACGAGTCGACGGCCAGTTGGAAGGCGGCCTTCGCGTCTTCCGCGTCCCCGGACCGTTTCAGCAGCAGCCCCAGGCTGTCCGCGGCGCGTGGGGCCTGGTCGCGGTGATGGGAGTCGATGGCGACCTGGTAGGCGGCCCGCGCACCGGTCACGTCCCCCTCCCGTGCCAGCATCGAGCCCAAGTTCACGGCCGCGGTCGGCGCCCACTCGGAGTGCTGCGAGTCGATGGTCTGGCGATAACCGGCCCGTGCAGCCGCCGCGTCCCCCGATTTCTGGCTCCGTACGGCGAGATTGAAGACAACGCGCGGCGGTAGGTCGTGGCTCTCGGGGTCGGTGGCCAGCCTGACTCCAGCCTTGGCACCGTCCACGATCCCCCTGACGCCATCGCCTATCCTCGCCCACAGTCCATCGCGCACGGGCCCCCCTTGTCACACGTCACGTGATTCCCCGCGGAGGATACCGGTAGGTGTGGATCTCGTTGGAGGACGGCGAGGGCGACGGTCACCCCCTGGGCACGCTGGGTGTGCGGGTCACCGCCGGCCGGCCGAGCTCGTGCAGCGGGTGGATCAGCTGGTCCACCAGTTGGTGGGCCACGTTCGGGGGATAGGGGGCGCGCAGGCTGAGGACGATGTGGGTGAAGCCTGCCGCGATCAGTGCGGTGAGCGCGGCGCGGTCCGCGGCGGGGTCGTCGTAGGTGACGATGTACTGGACGGAACGGGTGATCGCGCGCGGGTCGCGGCCGATGGCGGCGCAGTGGGCGTCCAGGACCTGGCTGCGTTCGGTGACCAGCTCGACGCTGTTGTGCGGTGGGCCGGGGACGTTCCAGATGTCCGCCTGTTCGGCGACCAGCCGCAGCAGCCGCGTGCCCCAGCCGCCGATCAGGATCGGCGGCCCTGGGCGCTGGACCGGCTTGGGTTCGTGGCGGTTGCCGGTCAGCCGGTGGTAGGGGCCGTGGAAGTCGAGGACGTCCTGGGTCCACATGCCGCGCAGTACCGTGATGGTTTCCGCGAGCCGGGCGATGCCCTCGCCGGGGGATACCAGGGTCATGCCGTATCCGGCGTATTCGGCGGCGGCCGGGTTCTCGCCCGCGATGCCACCGGCTCCGGTGGGCTGGTGGGTGCCGCCGACGCCCAGGCCCATGACCAGCCGTCCGTCGGAGATGACGTCCACGGTGGTGGCCATCTTCCCGAGCAGGGCGGGATTGCGGAGCCGGTTGCTGGTGACCAGCAGTCCCAGGCGCAGCCGCTGGGTGCGTGCGGCGAGTGCGCTGAGCGCTGTCCACCCTTCCAGCACCGTGCCGTCCTTGGGGCCGACGATGGGCATCAGGTGGTCCCACAGCCAGGCGTCGGCGATCTCGGGCAGTTCGTCGGCTTCCTGCCAGACGCGCAGGATGTCCGCGTAGGAGACCCGCATCGGAGTGGTCTTGATGCCGAACGTAACTGGCTGCTGCGGTAGTTGACTCATGGCCATCAGCCTAGCAAATCATCAGCTGTCTCAATCATCAGAAAGGCAAACTATTGCCGGGTGGAGATATCCTGGTGCGATGCCGAGCGATACGAGCCCTACCGTCCTGTCGAGCCGCCTGGGCTACCTGCTCAAGCACGCCCAACTGCGCTACGCCCAGGCCTCGGCCCAGGCGCTGGCCCCGCTCGGCCTGGACGGCCGTGACCTGGCGGTGCTGGCCGTGCTCGGATCCGGGGTCCCGCTGTCCCAGCAGGAAGCGGCCGACCAACTCGGCGTCGACCGCAGCACCATGGTTGGCGTGGTCGACGCCCTGGAGGCCCGGGCGTTGGCGGAGCGCCGCCGCAGTCCCGCTGACCGGCGCAAGAACATCGTCGAACTCACGGATCAGGGGCGGGCGTTGCTGCGGCGGGCGGAGCACGTCCGGCAGGATGCCGAGCGCCGTTTCCTGGCGCCGCTGCCCGCCGCCGAGGCCGACACCCTGTTGCGGGCGCTGGGCACGCTGGCCGCCGAGCCGGGACCGCAGGCCTGAGCGGGAGGCCAGGCGGTTCACCCGGGGCCGGGGCGGGGTACGTCGGCGAAGCGGCCGCATGGAACCGGGTGTGCGGCCCGGCCGGGGGGTGCGGGCGTCAGCGGCCGAACTTCGCGATCGCGGCCGCGGTGACCGGGGTGAAGAAGTTGACGAGGTTGCCGTCCGGGTCGCGCAGCAGCAGCGACCGGTTGCCCCAGGGCATGGTGGTGGGCTCGTTGACGAAGTCCGTGACCTGGCCGGTCAGGCGCTCGTACGTCCGGTCCACGTCGTCCACCAGGAACTCGATGACCACGCTGTGGTTGTCGGCCGGGCGCGAGGAGCCCGCGGCGAACAGCGCGACGGTGCGGGTGTGGGCGATGGCGACGGTGCCGGAGGCGGTCCGCAGCTCGGCGAAGTCCTCGGTGGACCAGGTCGCCGGGACCTCGGTGGCCTTCTCGTAGAAGGTGACGAGGCGGGTGACGTCGTCGGTGATGATCCGGATCGAGACGAAGTCCATGGTGTTCTCCCTGAAGTCTGGGCCTGGTGTCGGTGCGGCCGTTTCTGGCCTCGCTGTGCACGCTAGCCCGAATACTGGACAGAATCGGTCCACTATCGGCGGTAGAGTCGACGCATGTCCCGACCAACCGGCCGTGTGCTGACCCTGCTGGAGCTGCTGCAATCGGGCGGCACCCGCACGATGGCCGAACTCGCCGACCGGCTCGGCGTGGACGGTCGCACCGTGCGGCGGTACGTGGACCAGCTGGTCGAGCTGGAGGTGCCGGTCGAAGCGGTGCGGGGCCGCTACGGCGGCTACCGGCTGGCCCCCGGCTACCGTCTGCCGCCGCTGATGCTCAGCGATGACGAGGCGATCGCGGTGCTGCTGGGCCTGGTGGCGGGCAGTCGGACGGGGCTGACGACGGCGGCGGCCACCGCGGGCGAGACGGCGGCGGCCAAGATCCGACGGGTGCTGCCGCGGCGGCTGGCCGGGCGGCTGGAGGCGGTCCTGGAATCCCTCGCCTTCACCCAGCCGCCGGGTGAGTCCGCCGCCCCCGACGCCGCGGTCCTGCTGACCGTCGCCGACGCGGTGCGCCACCACCGGCCGGTCTCGATCCGGTACACCGACCGGCAGGACCGACGCAGCGAGCGCACGCTGCACCCGTACGGCCTCGTGGCCCACGCGGGCCGCTGGTACGTCACCGGCCACGACCCGGCCGCCGGGGAGGAGCGGAGTTTCCGGCTCGATCGGATCGCGGACGCGCGGGCACTGCCCGGTTCCTTCGAGGCCCCTGCCGAGCCCGACCCGGCGCAGCGCCTGCTGTCCGGTTTCGCGACGGCCGACTACCGCTACCGGGTCCGCCTGCGGATCCACGCCACCGCCGACCAGGTCCGCGCCCGGCTACCGGCCGCCGTCGCGAGCGTGCACGACCTCGACCCCGACCCCGACCCCGACCTCGACCCGGACCTCGACCCGGACGCGGATCCGGCGGCCGAGCGCTGGCTGCGGGTCGAGCTGCGCGCGGAACGGCTCGACTGGCTGCCTCCGCTGCTGGCGGCCCTCGACCGCCCCTTCCTCATCGACCAGCCCGCCGAGCTGCGGACCCTTGTCCAGGAGTTCGCTGCCCGCCTGTCCGCCCGCGCGCGGCAGGCCGCCCAGCAGGCCTGAGCTCCGGGGCGGCCGATTCATCCTCCGCCGGGGTCCTGCCTGGTGGCCGGGCCCCGGCGGCCCGGCGGCGGTCGTTGCGGGTCCGCTCAGCGGAACCACCATTTCGTCACGCCCTGCGGTTCGGTCATCGCGGTGGCGGTGACCGTGTACACGGTCATCCGGTACAGCTGCCAGGGCCCGGGGCCGGCGCTGGGGGCGCTGTAGGGGGCGGCGACGACGTCGCCCTGGGCCTCGGCGGGCCAGCCGATCTCGCGGTACTTCGCGGTGATCGTGGCCAGGACGCCGGGGTCGCTCTCGCGTACGGCCCTGCCCTCGAAGACGAAGTCCCACTCGGTCAGGCCCGCGGTGAGGGTGCAGCGCGGGTCGGCGAGCAGGTTGCGGGTCTTCTGGGCCCCGGGGCCGGTGGTGAAGAAGACCGCTCCCCGGTGCCAGATGTGGCCGATCCCGGCCGCGTGCGGGCGGCCGTCCGCCCGGACGGTGCCCAGGAACCAGGTGCGTCCGGGGCCTGCGGTGACGGCCGCGATCGCCGCCTCGACCCGCTCCCATTCCAGGGTCGCGGTGCCGTACAGGGTGTCCAGGTTCTTCGTCCGCAGGGGCGTGAGCTCGGTCATGGGGGTTCCCTCCTGCCTCAAACTGCCCGAAAGGACCCACGATGCCGTCCGACCGGCCCCACGGGGCGCGCGACACGCGGGCGACGGGTCCGTGCCGGTGTGTGTTGCGGGCGTGTGTTGCCCGTTTCGGTCGTACTGTCGCTGACCTGCGGTGCGTGGATCGGGGCCGGGTGTTCAACTGCGGACTGCGGCGGTCTGGCGGACAGCGTGGCCGTTTACGCTTTGCCTGCACGGCAGTTCACGGCAGTACGGAAAGGGACGTCTGAGTTATGCGCAACGCAGTCGGGAGTCTGCCGCAACCGTGGCAGGCGCCCTCATCCGTCCCGAACACCGGAACCGGGTTGTGTACCGGGCATCATGGCGAGTTGTTGCAGGGGTCGTTCGCCCGCGCGGAGCGGGGTCTGATCACCTTGCCGGTTCGTGAGATCAGCAGCAGGGTGTGCTTCACCCCCACCGTCGGCGACCGGGCCCTGACGGTCGTTCCGGCGCAGCGGGTCAAGGCCGGTGAGGCCGCGCGGCAGGCTCTGGCCGCGTTGGGGCGCGCGGAGTTGGGCGGGGTGCTGGAGGTCCGCTCCACGATCCCGGTCGGCAAGGGTTTCGGTTCGTCCTCGTGTGACATCGTGGCGGCGATCCGGGCTGTCCATGACGCGTTGGGGCGGGAGTTGACGCCGCGCGGGACGGCGGTGATCGCGGCGCGGGTCGAGTCGGCGTCCGATCCGCTGATGTACAGCGGGACCACGGTGCTGTTCGCGCAGCGCGAGGGCCGGGTGGTGCGCACGTTGCCCTGTCTGCCGCCGCTGTGGGTGCTGGGGTGCGACTCGGCGCCGCCCGAGGGTCGGGTGTTGACCGAGTTGATGGCTCTTCCGGCTTACACGGCGGCGGAGTTGGCGAGCTTCGAAGGGCTGCTGGAGGACATGGTCCGGGCGCTGGAGCAGCGCGACGTGGGGCTGGTCGGCAAGGTGGCCACCGAGAGCGCCGTCATCAACGGCCGCTACCTGCCGAACCCGTTGCTGGATCCCGCTCGTGAGGTGGCGGCGGTGTGTGCGGCGGCGGGTGTGCAGGTCGCGCACAGCGGGACCTTGGTCGGGTTGCTGTTCGCCGACACCCCCGACGTGCGCGCCCGCGCCGCGCAGGCGGCGCGGCTGCTGCGACCGTTGGGAGCACGCCGCTTCCGCCTGCACCGCGTCCACTGAACCACCCCCCGGGCGGGTCGGCCCACTGCTGGGCGGACGTGGGTGATGCCGGGCGGTGAGGGCCGCCCGGCATCGGTGGTGGGGCACGGGTGGTGCGTGTGGACGGGCTGTTCGGTCAGGCGAAGTAGCCGCTGCTGTCGAGGACGAAGTCGACGGGTGCCGAGCTGTTGTTGTAGATGTCGAGTCCGTCGCCGTTGCCGGTCGGGGTCATGATGAGGTTGCTGCTGGCGACGCCGCTGACCCAGTTGATGCTGGAACTGCCGTCGGGGACGCGGGTGAGCCCGTTGGCGTAGGCGACGGCGAAGCCGCTGCCGGTGGCATCGGTCGCGGTGAGCACGCCGACCAGGGTCGGCACCGCGGCTGTGGTGACCTGCTGGATGTCGGTGCCGCTGACGAGGTAAGGGGTGTCGGACGCGACCTGGCCCGCACTGCCGCCGGTTCCGTTGCGGGTGTCGACGATGCGGGTGGGGTTGACCGTGTGGTACGTCTCCCCGGTGGTGGAGTTGGTGTAGTAGCCGGAGACGTCCACGATGACGTCGGTGGCCGATCCGTAGTCGGCGATGGTGATGGTCCCGCCGCTGCTGAGCGGGGTGTCAGCGGCCATTGAGGCGTCGCCGGTACCGGCGGTGTAGGTGAG
Organism: Streptacidiphilus sp. P02-A3a; assembly: GCF_014084105.1. GTDB lineage: Bacteria > Actinomycetota > Actinomycetes > Streptomycetales > Streptomycetaceae > Streptacidiphilus. The sequence goes on from NZ_CP048289.1 coordinate 4,382,853, forward strand.
GCTGGTCAGGTTGGCGGGTGCCGCGCCGGTGGCGTAGACGGACAGGCCTCCGACGCCGGTCTCGTCGTAGGTGGTGATGTTGGCGGCGACCGCGGTGGCTCCGGCCGGGACGCCCAACAGTCCTTCGGCGCCGGTGACCTGCAGTGTGAAGGAGGAGTTGGCGGCAACCGGGCCGGTGCCGGACAGGCTGGTGCCGGCCACGCTGCTGCCGGTGTCCAGGACCCGCTGGGTCACGCCCAGGGGCGTGTAGGTCTGGTCGTTGGCCACGGTGGCGTCGCTGGTGAAGTAGCCGGTGAGGTCGACCACCAGGGCGAGCGGGCCACCGGAGGCGTACAGGTCGATCTTGCCGTCGGTACCCACGGGCACGATCTGGTTGCCGGTCACGGTGGTGCCGGCGACGTAGTTGGTGGAGGAGGTGACGGGCTGCTGGGTGTTGTCGGCGTAGGCGGTCAGGTAGCCCGCCGTGGACTCGTTGACGGCGGTGACGTCGACGGCGACCGCGGTCACCGAGGTCGGGATGGTGGTGGGGGACCCGGTGCTGCTCGGGGTGACCGTGTCGCCGCTGATCTGCAGCGCGGTGACGGATCCGGCGGCGACGGTGGCGCTGCCCGCGGTGATTCCGGTGGTGTGGCTGAGATCGGTGCTGTAGCGGGTGTCCAGGATGCGGGTGGCGGTGACGGACTGGTGGTAGCCGGCCGCGGTGTACGGCTGGGCGGGCGGCACGACGGCACCGGACCAGGTCTGCACCTGGGCGACGTCACCGGCGAAGTGGCCGGACCCGGCGCCCTGGTACAGATCGGAGCCGATCAGGAAGTCCCCGTCGGCGCCGGTACTGGGGGCGGTGTGCGGGCCGGTGGCCACGTGGACGTCGTCGACGTACAGGTCCATGACCTTGGTGGTCGCGTTATAGATCGCGGTCAGGTGGGCCCAGGCGCCGAGGTTGACGGTTCCGCCGGTGATGACGTCGTAGGTCAGCCCGGTTCCGGATCCGGTGTTGAGTTGGAACTGCCAGCCGGTGGCGCTGGGGAAGACGACCATGCCGAAGTCGGAGGAGCCGCTCTGGGAGATCACCGCGCCGCCGTAGCTGGTCGGCTTGGCCCACGCGGAGAGGGTGAAGCTCCGGGTCAGGTCCACGGCGGCGCTGGTGGTCGACAGGCTGCCGCTGGTGCCGTTGAAGGCGACGTCGGCGGGGAAGTTGGCGTCGCCGGTGTCCCAGGTGGTGCCGCTGTCGCCGGTCAGGGTCAGCGCCGGGTTGCCGGTGGTGTCGGCGGCGGTGGTGACCGTGCCGGTGGTGTTGTCGTCCAGGGCCCAGGTGTGGCCTTCGGCGGCGATCTGCTGCGGGACGGTCGTGGTGAGGGTGGACCCGGAGATCGAGGCGGCGGTGACGTCCGTGGTGGCGCCGGTGGATGAGACGCCCCACAGGCCGGCGCTGCCGCCGAACTCGGCGCCCTCGATCACCGGGTAGGTGGTCGAGCCCCAGCCGCTGGTCTCCAATTCCACGGGCGTGACGGTCGTGTTCGTGCCCTGGATGACGTTCTGGGCGAGGTCCAGCGTCGCGGTGGGGCTGTAGTAGTAGAGCGCGCCGGTGCTGTCGTCGCGGGCGAACAGCGCGGGCAGGGAGGTGTAGGGGGTGGTGGCGACCAGACTGGTGGTGATCGTCCAGCCGTTCCAGTTGCCGGTCCCGGTGGGGTTGGTGTCCAGCAGGTCGATGTCGCTGGTGGTGCTCGGCGAGCCGAAGGTGAAGTATCCGCCGGGCGTGTCCGCGGATGGCGACAGGTACAGCGACCCGTCGATGGTCATCAGCAGGTCGGGTTGGGCGAGGATGATGTTCCCGCCCTGCCCGGTGTTCCCGCTGGCGGTGTTGTTGAGGTTGCCGGCGTTGGCGAGGTGGGTGGCGTAGACGGGTGCCGAACCGGTGCCGTCGGTGAAGGCGCCACTGACCACGTCCTGCTCGTTGGCGATCTGCAGGGCGGAGCCGTCGCCGTTGCCGTCCAGGATGGTGGCGGTACCGTCGCTGGGGTTGTAGGTCGCGACGTCGTTGAAGCCGCTGCCGCCGGTGGCGAAGTGGCCGGTGAAGGCCTCCAGGCCGTTCCACTCCTGGGGACTGGTGGCACTGATGGCGGTGTCGATGCCGGTGCCCTGGGCTCCGATGTCGGTGGCCTGCGTGGCGACCTGGCCGGTACCGGCGGACTGGCTGTCCGCCTGCCACAGGCCGGGCGGCAGCCCGTTCTTGTTCCCGACGGTGATCAGGTCGGGCAGCCCGTCGCCGTTCAGGTCCCCGTCGGCGGCTGTCGCCGGGGCGGCGGCCTCGATGACGCAGGTGGCGGAGTCACCGATGTTGCCGCCGGCGGCCACCGCGGTGACAGTCAGGACGTTGGTGGCCCGGGTCGGGATGACGGTCAGGGTGGTCTGGGTGGTGGAGACGGCCGCGCCGCCGTTGATCTGGTAGACGTAGTTCGAGGGTGTCGCGCCGCTGGCGCTCGGGGCGACGGTGAAGGTGGCGCGGTCGCCGACGGTGTACGTCAGTGTGGAGGCGTTGCAGTCCGCGCCGCTGGAGTCGCTCAGGGCCGGTGCGCCGGGAGCGGCCGGGTTGAAGGTGAAGCTGCAGGTCTTCGATGTGCCGGAGGTCAGTGTGCCGTCGGTGACCGCGACATCCCAGGAGAACTCCATCGGGGAGGTCTTGCCGGAGCGGGCGATCAGGGTCGTCTCGGGGATGATCAGCGTGGCGTCGGTCCCGGAGACCACGGCCAGGTTGGCGTTGTCGAGGGCGGTGCTGCTGGCGTTCGTCTCCCAGGACTTGAACTCGGCGGTGAGGTTGCCCTTGTCGGGGCTGGAGACCTGGGCGATCAGGGAGATCGAGCCGTTGCCCAGGGTGGTGACGGCGCCGCCGCAGCGGGAGGCCGGGTTGGTGCTCAAGGCGGTGGGGGTGTTCGGGGTCTTGTCGTAGACGGTGGTCATCGACATGGTGGAAGGGTCGAACTCCTCCCAGTTGTACGTGTTGCTCTCGTCGCCGGCCCGCAGGCCCAGCGTGACGTTCGCCCACCTGCCGGTGGCCGCGGTCTGCATCAGGGAGGTCAGGCCACTGGATGTCCAGCCGTGGGAGTCGGCCGGGCACGAGGAGGACCAACCGCTGGCGATGTTGTCGGTCGCCTCGTCGCTGTTCCAGGCCGGCTGGTTGTTCCAGGTGGTGCCCGAGCTGATGGAGCCGGTCCACCACAGCTGCACTGGCTCCGCGGTGCACGACGCGGACCAGGTCTCGGTGGCGTAGAAGGTGGATGAGGACACGCTGGCGCCGTACAGGTCGGGCGAGACCGAGAACTGCGCGAACGTCCGGTCCACCGAGTACGGACCCGACCATTCCTCATCGCCCACGTGCATGGCGGTGACGCCGGTGTTCTTCCAGTAGCTGGCGTTGTCGTAGTAGGAGTCGACGAAGGTCCAGTCCTGATTGACACCGCCGGCCGCGAAACTCGGGTCGAGGTAGAGCGGGTAGACCGTGTGGTGGCCGGCCAGCAGCGCGGCGTTCGGCACCAGCGTGATGGTGTGGGCACTGGCCCGGGTGGCGATCCCGGCGACGTGGGCGTCCTCGCCCGGCATCGCCGGGCTGGAGGTGGCCGGTTGCCCGGTGGCGGCGTCCACCGCGGCGCCGGTGCGCGGATCGGTGACCAGGCGCGGGGCTTTGCCCGCGACGGGGGCCTGGGAGTCCCACATCAGCGGCTCGGGAGCGGAGAACACCGTCCGGCCCTGTGGTGTGGTGGCGGTGATGTTCCCGGCAGCGTCGGCGGACAGCTTCGCGCCGGTCACCTGCGTCGGGAGGACCAGGGTTCTGAGTGCCGGGTCGGCGGCCGCGGCGGCGTTGCGCACGACCAGTACCTCGCTGTAGCCGCCCTGCTCGTCAGCGGTCAGCTCCAGGTCCACACCGGGCAGGACACCGGCATAGGTGGCGGTGTCGCCCGACAGCGTCGGCCGGGGAAGCGTTCCCAGGTCAGCGGGGAGGGACACGGTGAGCGAGCTGTCGCCCGAGCGCATCACCGCCAGCGGGCCGCCGCCGCCGTTCGAGAAGCTGAGCGAACTGGTCGTCACCGCCGGCGAAATCGTGTTGGTCGTACCGTTTCGCCGCAATGTCGGATCGAGGGGCTTCCACGTTCCGTCGACCAGTTTGCGTACGGGCGCTACGCTTTGAGTCATGGTGTAACTGCCGTTGCTGTTTGCGACCACCTGCTCGGTCGCCGTTTCGGCCGACGTGACCGGAACAGGATGCCCTGTTTCCTCCGCGCGCAAAGAGGCCTGCGCTGCGGTCAGGGTTTTACCGGAGGAACTGCTCACGTTTTGCCCGGGAGTCGGAAGTGCCGCGTGGGCCGGTGAGGCCTGCAGTCCGGATCCCAGCGTCAGCGCGCCGAGAATAGCGGCAACTATGGCCGTAAATCGATGTTTAGTGAATGTTGCGGGCAACACGGGCATCTCCTATTGGGCCGCGATGAGGAGCTACTGGTCGGCATCCGGGTGATCTCCCGGCTGAGGATCGCCCCGCTGGTCAGCACCCGCACCCGCCACGTACCACCGAAGCCATCACCAGCTGCGTGGGACTTCCGCCCGCCGGGACCATGAAGATCCACGTGTCTCTGGTGTCCGGCATTCGGGATCAGGGCCCGCACGAAAATCCCCCCGGAAATCTTGTCGGAAGTGAGGCGTAGGCGCACGGATGACGTCTCTGCCGAGGATGCCACGTATGTCAAGACCAGGACCTGAGTTCAGCGAGTTCCGACATTGTCAAGATGACATGTCCAGTCAAATGGCGGACAATAGCGCGATTTGGAGGGATTTCCCTGCCCGGATTGTACGGGTCCCCCGAGGTGTGAGTTTTCTTAACCATCAGGCCTTGCCGTCCGCGATCGCGCAGCGGAATGATCTGCTTGATTCCGGTGGCCGCGGTGATGGTTCCTGGACTGACTGATTGTCAGGGATAATTGTGAATACGTGGGGTTCGGCGATGTGCCGGTTATGCGGGGGAACGGGTCGATGAGGTCCGGGGCGCTCGCTTCTCCGAACCCGACACGTCCTTGGGGTCGTTGGGTGGCCGTCACAGCCACCGGGGCGATGTTGGCATCCCTGCTGGGTGGCCCGGCGGTGGCCGTCGCCGCCACCAAGGCCTCCGCTCCCAAACCCGCGGGAGTCAAACCGGTCACCGGGCTGACTCCGGTGCCGGTCAAGCCTCAGCCGGTCGAGCAGATGCCGACCACCGTCAAGGCCACCGCCGTCACCTGGCCCGCCGCCACGTCCGGATCGGCCGTGGTGGCCGTCCCCGCGCGCGGCCAGTCGCTCGGCGCGAAGGTCAAGGTGGGGGCCACTCCGGTCTGGGTGCAGCGCCTGGGCACCGCCGCCGCCAACACCGCCAAGACCGCCAAGACCGCCAAGACTGAGGCGCCGAAGGGCGCGGTCGCGGTGAAGGTGCTGGCGCACAGTACCGCCACGGACCTGGATGTGTCGGGCGTGGTGTTCACCGTCTCCGGCCCCGCGAGCGCGGGCAGGCTCCAGGTGGGGCTGGACTACGACTCCTTCGCCCAGGCCTACGGCGGCGACTACGCGTCCCGGCTGCGCCTGGTCCAACTGCCCGGCTGCGCCCTGACCACGCCCCAGCTGGCCGCCTGCCGCAGGCAGACGCCCCTGGCGAGCAGCGTCGACTACCTGACGACCAGTGTGTCGGCTCCCATATCCCTGCCCGCTTCGACCACATCCCAGGCCTCCGGGACGAGGGCGCTCACCTCGTCGGCGGCCTTAGGGAGCGAGGTGATCGCGGCCACGGACTCGACCGGCCAGGAGGGCGGGGCCACGGGCTCGTACGCGGCGAGCGTGGTCTCCCCGTCCAGTTCCTGGACGGAGTCGGGCGCGAGCGGTTCGTGGGACTACACCTATCCCGTCACGCTGCCCAACGCCCCGACCCCGCTCGAACCGACGGCCAACCTCAGCTACGACTCGGGCAGCGTGGACGGCCAGACCGCCAGTACCGAGGCCCAGTCCTCGTGGGTGGGTGACGGTTGGTCCACCGCCGACTCGTCCATCAGCCAGACCTTCACCCCCTGCGACGACGACCCGGAGGGCACGGCGGCACCGTCCTCGACCAACGACGAGTGCTACGACGGCCAGATCCTGACCCTGTCACTGAACGGTCAGTCGACCCCGCTGGTCTACGACAACGGTACGTACACCCTGGCCGACGACGACGGCGACACCGTCACCCACGTCACCTCGTCGGGCAACGGCAGCGGCACCTACAACACCGACTACTGGGTCGTCACCGACCGCTCGGGCATCAAGTACGAGTTCGGCCGCAACGAGCTGCCGGGCTGGAAGACCGGGGACGCGACAACCGGCTCCGTGGACACGGAGCCGGTCTACTCGGCGCACTCGGGCGATCCGTGCTACTCCACGTCCGGGTTCACCTCCTCCGAGTGCACCATGGCCTACCAGTGGCACCTGGACTACGTCGTCTCGCCGGACAAGGGGGCGATGGCGTACTACTACGACCAGGCGACCAACTACTACGGCGCCGACAACGGGGCCAAGAACGGCTCCAGCAGCCTGTCCTACGTGCGTGACTCCTACCTGGACCACGTCGACTACGGCTTCCAGGACGGTGGCGCCTACGGCACGGTTCCGGACAAGGTCCTGTACAGCACCGCCAGCCGCTGCGTCGCGACCACCTGCGGTTCGCTGTCCTCGATCACCGCCGCCACTGCCGCCACCGAGTACCCGGACGTCCCCTTCGACCTGCTCTGCGCCCAGGGGGCGACCTGCACGTCCTACGGGACGTCGTTCTTCTCCACCGTCCGGCTGACCGGGATCACCACCGAGCAGTACTCCACGGCCAACTCCGCCTATGAGAAGGTCGACGGCTACAGCCTCACCCAGACGGAGCCACTGACCGGCGACGGCACCTCACCAACCCTGTGGCTCTCCCAGATCAACCACACGGGCTACGACACCAGTGCCGGCGGCTCCACCACAGCCATCGCCCTGCCGCCGATCACGTTCTCCGGCATCGACCTGCAGAACCGGGTGTCCACCGCCAACTACCCGGGCCTGTACCGGTGGCGCATCAACAAGGTCACCACCGAGACCGATGAGGTCATCGGGGTGACCTACGGCCTGCCGGACGCCTGCACCGCCACCTCCGTCGCCTCCATCACCCCCTCGTCGAACACGTCCTCGTGCTACCCGGTCTACTGGACCCCGCTGGACTACAGCGCGCCAGTGGAGGACTGGTTCGAGAAGTACGCCGTCACCCAGGTCCTGGAGACTGACTCCACCGGCGGAGCGCTGACCGAGGAGACCGACTACAAGTATCCCGGTGCCCCGGCCTGGCACTACGACGACAACGAGGTCGTCAAGCCCAAGTACCGCTCCTGGGGCCAGTTCCGCGGATACGCCGACGTGGAGACGCTGACCGGCGACATCGTCAACGATCCGCAGACCGAGTCCATCACCTCGTACTACCAGGGCATGGACGGCGACTACCTGACCGCCTCCACCACCCGGTCGGTGTCCCTGACCGACTCCCAGGGCGGTCAGCACACCGACAGCGACGAGTTGGCGGGCAACGCCCTGGAGACCACGACCTACCTGGGCGCCGGCGGTCCCATCGACCACTCCACCATCTCCTCCTACTGGGTCTCGGGCGCGGTGGCGACCCGCACCCGCACCGGCCTGCCCGCGCTGACCGCGAACATGACCGGCCAGGTGGAGAGCTGGACCCGGCAGGCGGTCACCGTCGGCGGGACCACCACCTGGCGCGTCACCGAGTCCGACGACAGCTACGACACCGCCGCCACGGACCCCGAATTCGGCCTGGTGGAACACAGTTACACGCACACCGTTCCGGCGGACAGCGCCTACGACTCGTGCACCTCCACCAGCTACGCCGCGCCGAACACCGCGCTGAACCTGGTGGGCCTGGCGAGCTCCACCGAGACGGACTCGGTCGCCTGCTCCGGATTCACCGAAGGCAGCGTCTCCTCCACCCCCGCGGCACTCAACACCCTCGGCGCCCCGGCCTCGGTGACCGCCGCGCAGGTGGTCTCCGCTGACCGCAGCTTCTACGACGACACCACCTTCTCCACCGCCTTCCCGCAGGCCAACGCGCCCACGGTCGGCGAGGTGACCATGACGCAGAAGGCCTCGGGAGGCACCCCGGGTGCGTTCACCTGGCAGACCGAGAGCCGCAAGACGTACGACGCCCACGGACAGGTGGCCGACAGCTACGACCCGGACGGCAATCTGACCGCGACCACGACCAGCTACAACACCGTGGGCCTGGCCACCGCGCGGGTGGTGACCGACGCGCTGTCGCAGACCTCCTCGGTCACCCTGGACCCGACCCGTGCGCTGACCCTGACCGCCACCGATGCCAACGGCGTGGTCAGCACCGAGCACTACGACGCCCTGGGGCGGCTGGTCGACGTGTGGAAGGACTCCCGCGCCACCAGCACGCCGGCGAACATCATCTACAGCTACACCGTCTCCGACACCTCGGTCTCCGGCACCACTACCCAGACCATGAACGACGAACTGGGCTACGAGACCTCGGTCACTGTCGACGACGCCATGGGACGCGTGCGCCAGACCCAGACACCCACCGCCCAGGGCGGTCGGCTGATCACCGACGACTTCTACGACAGCCGCGGCTGGCTGTCCAAGAAGAACACCGGTTGCTGGGACCCCAGCACGACCCCCGTCCTGGCACTGGACTCCATCGCCGACAACAAGGTCGCCGACCAGGACCAGTACACCCTCGACGGCCTGGGCCGCACTGTGGTCGACACCTCGTTGCAGTACTCCGTCGTCAAGTCGGTCACGACCACGGTGTACAACGGCTCCACCACCACAGTGATCCCGCCCACCGGCGGCACCGTCACAGCCACCAGCACCGACCCGCTCGGCCGCACCACCACGGTGGCCCAGTACACCACCGCCCCTACCCTGACCCAGCCGAGCAACACCTTCACCGGCCTGTGGTACGTCACCGGCGGCACGACCGACCCCATCAGCTACGGCTACGACGGGCACGGGAACCAGGCGGTCACCACCAACGCCGGCTCGACCTGGACCAGCACGTACAACCTGCTCGGGCAGATCACCGCCAAGACCGACCCCGACGCGGGGACCAGCACCATGGTCTACGACGCCGACGGGAACCTGCTCCAGTCCGAGGACGCCGACGGTACCTACACCTCCACCACCTACGACGCGCTGAGCCGGAAGACCGCCACCTACGCGTCGACGACCGCCGCGCAGGCCCCCTACGTCTCGGCCGCCACCCCCGGCAACGAGACCGCCTCGTGGGGCTACGACAACGCGAACAACGCCGTGCCCGGCATGACCTACCCCCTCGGTGAGACCACAACCGAGACCGCCTACGACAACGGCTACCCGTACGTCACCCAGTCCCTCGGCTTCAACGTCTTCGGCGAATCACTGGGCGAATCGGTCACCGTCCCCTCGGCGGCCCAGGGCACCGGGCTCGGCACGACCTGGACCATCAAGCACGGCTACAGCCTCAACACCGGCCTGCTCAGCAGCGACACCTATCCGGCCGGCGCGGGACTGCCGCTGGAGACCGTCCTGCACACCTACACCACCGCGCTCGACCTGCCCAACGGCCTCGCCTCCAGCTACGGCTACTCCCAGGGCACCAGCTACGACGCCTACGGCAACGTCGAACAGCAGAGCCTGGGGACCAGCGGCAGCGAGGCCTACGTCACCAACACCTACGACCCCCACACCAACGCCCTGACCGACCAGCTCGTGACCCGCAGCACCAACCCCACCGCCGTCGACGACGAGGCCTACGGCTACAACGCGGACGGCCAGATCACCGCCGAGACGGACACCCGCCTCGGCTCGGCTGCCAACAGCGAGACCCAGTGCTACACCTACGACAGCCAGAACCGCCTGGACGCCGCCTGGACCGCCACCGACCAGTGCGCGGCCACCCCCACGCCCGGCAACGACAGCACCGTCGGCGACCTCCTGGGCAGTGCCAGCGCCTACTGGTCCACCTGGACCTTCACCCCCACCGGCCAGCGCGCCACCGAGACCGACTACGCCACCGGCACCACCAGTACCGCGACCACCACCACGACCACCGACAGCTACAACGGCAACGCCACCGGCCAGGCGCACACGCTGACCTCCACCAGCACCGGCACCAGCGGCAGCAGTACGGCGTACACCTACGACGCCGACGGCAACATGACCACCCGCACCACCCCCGCCAACGGGGCCCAGACCATCAGGTGGAACAACCAGGACCAGGTCACCTCGGTCACCGGATCCGCCACCGGCTCCGGCTCCGACCCCACCGCCGGGGACTCCAGCTACCTGTACGACGCCGACGGCAACATCCTCCTGCAGATCGACGGCGACGACACCACGCTGTACGCCGCCAGCGAGGAGATCACCGACGACGCGACAACCAGCACCGTCACCGGAGTGCGCTACTACGCCCTGCCCGGCGGCGGGACCGCGGTGCGTAACGCCGCAGGCACCAACTACGACTTCGAGCTCGCCAACCAGCAGGGCACCGGCGAGCTCTACCTCGACTCAACCGGTCAGACCCCCACCTGGCGTCAGTTCACCCCCTACGGCGCGCCCCGCGGCACCACCACCACGTGGGTGGACAACCGCGGCTTCCTCAACAGCCCGACCGACGCCACCACCGGCCTCACCCTCGACGGCGCCCGCCAGTACGACCCCACCACCGGCACCTTCATCAGCCTGGACCCGCTCTTCGAGGCCACGGACACCCAGGAGCTCAACGGCTACAGCTACGCGGCCAACAACCCCGTCGACGGCAGCGACCCCACCGGCACCGCTGTGTACCTCCAAGCAGGAGGCGACCCGGTCGGTCACGGGGGTGTTGTCAACGGGCAGAAACGCGCGATGAGTTGGCTGAACTCGCAGATCGACAGGGAAGCCGCGAGGGGCCTGTACTGGAGCGTCTGGAGCGACAGCTTCACCAGCCTGGCGATCATCGCCGACCAGGAACGACTGGCCGAGGAGCAGACAGAGGAAGCGGAACTCGCCCTGGCCCAGGAGGAACAGGCCGAGGCCGAGCTGGCGCAACAGCAGATCCAGAGCCAGGAGGAGGCCGCCCGGAAGGCCAGCCACCACGGCTGGCTGGGCGCGCTCGAAGACGTCGCCGAACAGGCGCTGCCCGTCGTCGCCGATGTCGTCGTGGACGGTGTCGTCGAAGTCGCAACCGACGGAGCCGCGACGGCGGCCCTCCCCGAGATCGACGAACTCATGGACGGCGGCATAGAAGGCGCGGAGGAGGGAGACAGCGAGGCCTCCTGCCTGGTCAACAGCTTCGCGGCGACCACCCTCGTGCTGATGGCCGGCGGAAAGACCAAGCCGATCAGCGCCATCAAGCCCGGCGACCACGTGGAGACCGCGAACCCCGAGACCGGGAAACCCGACGGATCCCGCCCGGTCGTCGCCACCATGGTCCACTACGACCACAACCTCATCGACGTCAACGTCCGCGACTCACACGGACACGTCTCCACCCTCCACACCACCACCGAGCACGCGTTCTGGGACGACACCCTCCACACCTGGGTCCCCGCCAACCAGCTCACCCCCGGCCACGCCCTGGAAACCCCCACCGCCCAACCCGCCCACGTCGCCACCCTCCAAGCCACCCCCGGCGCAGCCAACCGCTACAACCTCACCGTCCAGCAGCTCCACACGTACTATGTACTCGCTGGCACTACGCCGATCTTGGTCCACAATTGTGGTGGAGCAGACGATCTAAGCAAAAGTGCGACCGATCCGCTCAATGGGAAAGCAGGCGACAGTCCGGCCTCGCGCGCGTATCAAAAGCATATGAATCGCCCGGGTACGTCCCTGATTAACTTGAACTCAGGACGGGAGCGGGTTGATATGTCGAAGTATTTGATCAACGACCTCCTGACGAACCCGAAGACTGCGGTCCAGGCATACACGAACCCAGAGGGGCGAAACGTCGCCCAATACCTGCTTCCTGACATGGGCGCATCTTGGGATACTGACACGAATGAGTTCATCGGGTTTCTGGACCACTGAATTGATGAATTGGCGGAATATGGACCCCCTATCACCAGATGCGTTCCTGTGGCTAATGGAAGCGCAGGGCGGTGCCTTGATTGAGGTGTGCGTGACATCGGCATCCTATGATGAGTGGGTCGCGACATTCGATGCACTCGTAGCTAAGGGCTTCCCTCTCTTGGTGAAGCGGTGCGATGTTGCCATTCCGCCTGTCATCACGACCGACATGTTTGCTGACGGTGACGAGAACTCATTCGTGATGTCGGTTGAGATCGGACGACAGCTATGGACGACGAATTTCTATTCGGTGTCACTGATCGACTTTCAGGGAAGCCCTCGGGATATCCTCGATAATTCTGATATCGAGGATGCTAGGGGATTCATGCAAGTGATTGCCAATGCAACTGGGCGGACTGTTCGCATGGTTCCAGAGACATTCAATTATGAGACAGAGGTGGCCTATATGCTAGTTGGGCCAATGTAATTGGGCTGATGAAATTCAGAGGCCCTACCGGATGGCGCTCCGGTGGGGCCTCTGGGTGCCTGACGGCAGTAGTTGACGGCAACGTCGGCGGACGGGCGCTCCACAAGCGGGTGGTTCGCCCTCGTTGCCGGGTCGGGTGGTGGGCTGGTCAGGGTTGCGGAGGGCGTTGCCGGGGAGGTCGAGGCGTCGCGTTGGAGGCGGAGTCGGACGTGGGCGTACACCGTGGCGGTCACCCCGATGTGGGCATGGCCGAGGAGTTCCTTGATGACGACCAGTTCGACGCCCTGCTCCAGGAGCAGTGTGGTTGCCGAGTGCCGGAGATCGTGGAAGCGGATGTGGCGCAGTGCGGCCCGGCGAAGAAGCGCGTTGAAGTGCCGGGTGAGCGTGGCACCCTCGATCGGGGAGCCGTCGGGCCGGGTGAAGACATACCGGCTCGCCTTCCAGCCCGTTCCCGCTGCTTCGCATTCCTGGAGCTGCCGGTCGCGGTGTTGTTCGAGGGAGCGCAGGCACTCGGTGGGCAGGGCGATGCGCCGTTCCGAGCTCTGGGTTTTGGTTGGCAGCGCGGTCAGGCCGCTGGAGTTGGTGCGTTGGAGGGTGCGGCGGATGCTGGCGGTTCCGCCGGCCAGGTCGAGGTCTTCCCAGCGCAGGCCGAGGAGTTCGCCCTTGCATAGTCCGGTGTGCAGGGTGAGTTCGACCAGTGCGTCCAGCGATGGGCGTCGGTGGCGGCGACGAACGCGCGGACCTGCTTGGCGGTGAGGAGCCCGAGGCGTTGGGGTTGAGGAGTCGCCATGCGTGACGATCGTCTACGTACACTCGGCGATCGAGGCCGCCTTGGAGCACGCCGTCAGCGAAGAGGTGATCCTCCGGAACGTCGCTGGCTAGGCCGGGCGTTGAGGGGGTGTCAGGTGCGTAGTTTTGTGGGGGTGATGATCAGGGGGGGTGGGGAAGAGTTCGGTGAAGCGTTCGAGGGGGCCGAAGACGGTGGTGATGCGCTCGGTGTACTTGGCCAGGTAGGCGGGCTGTTGGTCGGCGGTCGGCTGATCGGGGGCGGGGCGGGCGACGCCTTCGATGCGGACGATGTTCCTGCCGATGTCGGTGCCGTCGAGCGTCAGACTCACCTTCGGGTTGGCGGCGAAGTTGCGCAGCTTCTCCTTCTTCGGCTGGGTGTAGAGCAGGATCGTCCCGTCCTCGCGCACCAGGAACCAGACGGGGACGCTGACCGGCTGGCCGTCCGGCCGCACGGTGGTCAGCCAGGCGATGAGATCGCGCCGCAGTCGCTCCTCGACTCGCTCGCGGTCGCCCGGCGGCAGACCAGAGGTGAGGTCCATGCTGCTGTGCCCTTCTCTCGGCGGTCTCGTGCTCGCGCAGGAAGCCACAGAGGAAACCACACGATGGGCGCGGCAAATCCCGTTCGTCGCCATGTGGTTGAGCCCGGAGCCCGGAGCCCGGAGCGGCGGACGGGCGCGGGGCGCGGACTCCGGGGGAGTCGCGGCCCGCGCCGGGCCGGGGGTCGGCGGGGGTCAGCGCTCGGCGGGGGCCGTGGGGCGGTACAGGCGGCGCAGTTCCTCCTCCAGTGCCTTCGCCTCGTCCAGGCGGGGCCTGCTCTTGGGCTCGAACAGGCCGTCCTGCTCCCAGCGGTCCGGATCCAGGCTCAGCACCGACGTGTTGAGCCAGCCGCGTGAGCGGACCGACTCGACGTGCTCCGGCAGCGCGTCCTCCAGGGCCAGGTAGAAGATGACGTGGGCCAGCTCCTCGATCCGGTCGAGGCCGTCGCGGATGCTGGCCAGGACCGTGCCGAAGGACGGCGTCTCCTTGCCGGGGAGGTTCTGCACGAAGAGCCGGGCCAGCGTCGGCAGGTCGTCGTAGTAGTCGATGTAGTCGAACTCGCGGACCCCCCGGTAGTCGCGGGCCCACGCCTTGAACAGGTTCATCACGGTGCCCTGGGTCGACACCGCGTGCGCGCCCAGGGCGCTGAGCGTGGTGCTCGCGGACTCGTCCAGGTAGGTCCGGGCGTAGAACTGCGGGTCGGAGAACGACCAGCCCACGTAGTAGTCCCAGATGGTCTTCAGCGACATGATGACCGGGTTGTCGTGGAAGACGTAGGAGCCCTGGATGTTCAGGGTGAGCCCCTCGGCCAGGGAGAGGAACCAGCGGTTGGCGTACCGGACGAACCCCTCGTCGAAGGACTCCCGCTCGTCCCGGCCGATCATCTCGGTGACGAAGCCGTTGGCGTAGCCGATCAGGTTCGACCCCACCGAGTAGTAGGGGTCGGCGAAGACCCCGGCCTCACCGACGCAGGCCCAGCGGTCGTGCGAGAACACCTGGTGCGAGGAGTGGCTGTAGTTCTTCAGCACGCGGAAGTCGAGCACCGGGAGCTCGCGGATCGCCGGGTCGAAGCCGGGGACGCGCTCGGCGACGAAGTCGACGGCCTTCTCGATGCGGTTGAACTTGGTCACCGGGTGCACCTCGTCGGCCACCACGATGCCGACGCTGGTGTGGTCGGGGGCCAGCGGGATGGCCCACACCCAACCGCCCTCGAACATGAAGTGGTTGGTGGACTGCCAGCGCGTCTCGTGGATGCGGTCGTGCCAGACCTTGTGCTCGGGCCGCACCGCCTCGTCGGTGTCCAGGCGCCCTTCGAGCCGGAACCAGACCGAGTGGTGCGGCTTCGGGAAGCGCTTGGTGAGGTCGAGCTTGCGTTGCAGCAGCCGGTGGCGACCGGTGGCGTCGATCACCCAGCGGCAGGTGACGGTGACGGCCTGCTCCTCGCCGCCCTGGTAGGTCACCCGGTGCGGCGCGTCCTGTTCCCCCAGCTCGATGTCGAGCACCCGTACGCCCTGCCGCAGCTCGGCCCCGGCCTCGTCCACCACCACCCGCAGGTGCTCCTCGAAGGAGCCCCGGTTGAGCTGGTAGGACTTCGCCGGGAGGAAGCGGTTGACGCCGAACTCGGACTCCCGGTGCAGCCCGGGCCGGTCGCCGTAGAAGTACCGCAGCCCCAGCTTCTCCAGTTGCTGCTCCTCCAGGTAGTCGTGCAGGCCGATGACACCGGAGAAGTAGTAGGCGCCGACCTCGACCGTCGACTCGCCGACCTTGAACGCGGACAGCGGGATCGGCGACCGGTCGCGCTCGCAGACCAGGACGCTGATCGACGGGTACGCGTCCCGGAGCTGCTTGGCGAGGCAGAGCCCGGCCAGGCCGCCGCCCGCGATGACCACGTCGTAGTCGACGCCGGTGAACATGGATTCGGTACCGCTCTGGGTGCTCACGAAATCTGTGCCTCGCTGTTCTGAAGGTTCTCGATGATGCGGGCCAGGCTCCGGATGGTCCTGCCCTGGTACGGCTCGGAGTTGTCGAGGTGGACCCCCAGCAGCTCGTCCACCTGGGCCACCAGGTCCATCACGCTGAGCGAGTCGCCGCCGAGGTCGAAGAAGTCGTCGTCCGGGCCGACCCGCAGCGGCGCGAAGATCCGGGCCCAGATCTCCAGCAGCGCCGACTCGGTGGCCGTCGCGGCCACCGGCGGGGGACCGTGCCCGGCGGTGGCGTCGGCGTACCGGGCGTCGAGCGCCGCCTCGTCGACCTTCCCGTTGCCGGTGACCGGTACCGCGTCGATCGCGATGATCGCCGTCGGCACCATGTACTCCGGCAGGTGCTCCAGCGCGAAGCCGCGCAGTCCGTCCACCTGCTCGGCGGTCGGGCCGACGACGAAGGCGACCAGGCGCGGGGTCGCCGAGTCCACGTCCCGGCGGTGCAGGAAGACCTGGCGGACCAGCTCGTGCCGCGCCAGCACCTCGGCCACGCTGCCCAGTTCGACGCGCCGACCGCGGATCTTGACCTGCTGGTCGCGGCGCTCCAGGAACTCCAGCTCGCCGCCCGGGTGCAGCCTGACGATGTCCCCGGTCCGGTAGGCGCGCCTGCCCCGCAGCGGGCCCGAGCGGTGCACGGCGAACTGTCGCGCGGTCAGTTCCGGGTCGCCCAGGTAGCCGCGGGCCAGACCGGCCCCGGCCAGGTACAGCTCGCCGCTCTCGCCCGGTGCCACCGGTCGGCCCTCCGGGTCCAGCACGCACGCCTCGGTACCGGTGATCGGTGTGCCGATCAGCACCCGGTCGTCCGTGGCGCGGAGCCGGTGGACGGTGGAGCACACCGCGTTCTCGGAGGGGCCGTACTCGTTGAACAGCGCGGTGTCCGGTACCCGCAGGAAGTGCGCCCGGATGAGGGCCGAGGTGAACCACTCCCCGGCGACGGTGACGCTGCGCAGCGCCTTGGCGGTCTGGGCGTCCATCGCCGGGAGCAGCCGCTGGTACAGCGCGGGTGTGATCAGGAAGTGGCTGACGTTCCGCTGCTGCATCAGTTCCACCAGGTAGCCCCGGTCCGTGATCAGGTCGCGGACCGGCAGCAGCAGCCGCGCGCCGCTGCTGAGGGCGCAGAAGGTGTCGGCGACGGAGCTGTCGAACGACGGCCGCGGAATCGCCAGCGTCACGTCGTCCGGGCCGAAACCGTAGTGGGTGTTGCGCCAGCCGATGGTGTTGACGATGGCGTGGTGCTCGACCGCGATGCCCTTGGGCGTCCCGGTCGTTCCCGACGTGTAGATCACGTACGCGAGGTCCGCGGCCGTCGCCACCGGGGCCGGGTCGGTGTCCGGGGTGCCGAGGCCCGCGCTCATGACGTCCGTCACGAACAGGTCGCCGCTGTTGAACGCCGCGCCCGCCGCCGTCGACGACTCGATGACCGTCGCCCGCGGCGCGACGTTGTCGAGGATGCGCCGGGTGACGCCCGGCGGGTTCTCCGGGTCCAGCGGCACGTAGGCGCCACCGGCCTTGAGCACCGCGAGCATGGCGACCACGACGCTCGGCGGATGCCGGAGCAGGATCGCCACCCGGTCGTCCGGCCGCACGCCGGAGCTGTCCCGCAGGTGGTGCGCCAGCCGGTTGGCCCGGCGGTTCAGCTCACCGTAGCTCAGGAACTCGCCCTCGTATTCGAGCGCGATGCCCTCGGGTGCCTTGCGGACGCGTTTCTCGAAGAGGTGATGCAGCGTATCGGGATCGTCGGAGTGTGCCGACATGTGTTTCCCCCTGGTGCTGTTCGGGCGATCAATGAAGCGTCTCGGACATCCGTGCCGCCGTCAGACGGTCGACGCCGGTCGCCGAAGCGGCGCGGCCGGAGGATCGAGGGTGCGGACCAGCGCGCTCAAGGTGGCGCTCGTCCGGGTCTGCGGGAAGAAGTGCCCGCCCGGTACCGCGGCGAGCTGGAAGGGGCCGTCGCACAGCAGCCGCCACTTCTCCGCCTCGGCGGCGGTGGCGACCGGGTCCTGGTCGCCGTACAGCACGCTGACCGGCATGGTCAGGCGCGGCCTGGACGGGGGAGTCCGGAAGCCGGCGTGCGCGCCGAGGTCCGCGCGCAGCACCGGGAAGAACCGCTCCCGGAACTCCGGGCGGGCCAGGCCCGCGGGGTCCGCGCCGAGGCTCCGCCACAGCTGCTCGATCTCCTGGTCGGTGCCCACCGGCCGGAGCGCGGTCAGCCCCGGCGCCCCGGAGGCGAGCACCACCAGCTGCGCCGGGGGCCGTCCGGTGAGGGTCAGCCGGTGCGCCAACTCGTAGCAGAGGTAGGCCCCGAAGCTGTGCCCGACCAGCACCGGCGGGCCCGGTAGCGCGAGCAGGTCCGGCAGGACGTCCGCGACCAGTTCGGCGACCGTCCGCAGCGGGGCCTCCCGCCCGCGCTCCTCGCGACCGGGTGCCACATGGGCGTACAGGCCGAGCCACGCGGGCAGTTCACGACGCCAGCAGGCGAACGCGGTCGCCCCGCCACCCGCGTACGGGAAGCAGACCAGGGGGGTGGTCGGCGGGTCGTCCGCCGCGGCGGGCGGTCCGAAGCGGCGCAGGGACACGGTGCCGCGCTCCGGCTTGGTCATGGTGCACTCCACCCAAGGTCCGTAGGACGAGTACTGCGGTGAGGGGGTCGGTACAGCGTGCGCGTCGTGGTCGGCCCCGGGGGCCGACGGCCTCAGCGCGTCGTTCGGTCGGCCAGCTGGACCACGGCGCCCGCGACGGCGCGGGTGACCTCCGCCGCGAAGTCCAGGTCGAGGGTCGCCAGGGTGTCGGTCGCCTGGTGGTAGTGCGGATTGCGCAGGTTGGCGGTGTCCGTGATGAGCAGACCCCGCCGACCGGTGCGCCAGTAGGGCAGGTGGTCGCTGCGCGCGGCGTCCCTGAGCAGGCCCCCGAGCCGTTTGATCGGGTAGATCCGCAGCCCCGGGACGTACGTCCGGGCGCTGCGCTGCACCGCGTTCGCGAACGGCAGTGACCGCAGGTCGGCGATGAGTGCGACGAAGTCGCCGGTGGTCGGCGGCGAGAACACCCCCGGGATGCGCAGCGGACTACCCTGCGCGCCGGGGCGCCGGTCCCGGAATCCGATCATCTCCAGCACGATCAGGCCCTCGACGGCCTCGCCGTCGGCGTCGAGGTCCGCCACGTGCGAGCGGCTGCCCAGCATCCACTCCTCCTCCTCGCCGAAGAGGCAGAACCGGACGCCGCGTTCGCGCGGGCCCAGCGCGTGGAGCACCCGGGCGGTCTCCAGCACACCGGCGACTCCGCTGGCGTTGTCGTCGGCGCCGGGGCTGCCCTGCACGGAGTCCCAGTGCGCGCCGACCTCCACCAGCGGCGCGACGCGGTCGCGGCCGGGCAGCACGGCGAACAGGTTGACCTGGTGCGGCGCCTCGCCGTACGGCTTCTCCACCACCTGGTAGCCGTAGTCGGAGAGTTCGTCGCGCAGGTGGCGCAGCGCGTGCTGGACGTTCTGCTCGTCCTCGCGCCAGCGCGGTCCGGTCGCCGTCAGCGCGCTGACGTGCCGCTCCACGTCGGCCGGGGTGATCCGGGACAGCGCGTCCGCGAGCTTCGGGTCGTGGGGCGTACGCACCGCGAGTTCGCTGATGGTGTCGGCGGCGTGGCGGCGGATCTCGCTCCAGCCGGGCAGGTACTCCCGCAGCTTACGGAGCTTCATGCGCCGCCTCCGGCAGCTGCCTCGATGCCCTCGGCGCCGCCGGCCACGGCCGCCAGGGCGCGGGCGGCGGCCTGTTTCGCCTGCGCCCGGACCACCAGCGGGGACACAGCGAACCCGGCCAGCAGGAAGACCCCGGCGATGACCAGCCAGCCCGCGGCGCCCTGGTCGATGCCGAGGTAGGTCGTGGCGGCCGGACCGGCGGTCTCCGCGAAGGCCATGCCGAGTGCGTAGACGCCGAGGTACTCGCCGCGGGCGTGGTCCGGGGCGAGACCGTAGGAGATGCCCCAACTGCCCGCCATGGCGAGCAGTTCACCGGCGGTGAGCAGCAGCACCGCCACCACCAGGCAGAGGATGGTCAGGGCGGTGCTGTGCACCGCGACCGCGGCGGCGATCCCGGCGCAGGAGAGGGCGAGGAACACCCCGGCCCGGCGCTGGGCCCGAGCGCCGCCGTCGACCGTGTCGGCGTTGCGGCTCAACCGCACCTGGAAGACCACGACCAGCACGGTGTTGGCGGTGACGAAGAGACCGGCCAGGGCCCTGGGGATGCCGTGTCCGGATACGATCAGCAGCGGCAGCGCCAGGGTGAGCACGATGCCGTTGATGCCGAGCAGACCGTTCATCAGGGTGAGCAGGACGAACGGGATGTCCTTGAGCGCCGGTGCCTTGGCCGCTCCGACGGGGCGGGGCTGCGGCGGCATGGAGGGCAGCGGGATCAGGGTGGCCGCGGCGAGCAGGTACGAGGCGGTGTTCCCGGCGATCACCATCTCGCAGGCGAAGTGCGAGCCGTCGGCCAGCGCCCACGCGGCCAGCGCGGAACCGCCCGCGAAGCCGGCGTTGAACACCGAGCGCAGGTAGGCGCGTCCGGCCACCCGGCGGTCGGGCTCCAGCACACCGGCGATCAGCGCCGACCGGACGGTGCTGGCCGCCCGGATGGCCAGTGACGTCGCGCTGGCCACCAGGACGAAGCCGAGGAAGGAGTGCACCAGCGGATAGAGGCAGAAGAGCGCGGCCTCCGCGAGGTGCAGCAGGAACAGCAGTCTGCGGGTGTCCACGCGGTCCGCGAGCCAACCGGTCGGTACCGAGGCGCCGAGCGTGACCAGCCCCGCTATGGAGAACCCGACGCCGACCTGAGTGGCCGTCAGTCCGACCACGCGGACGAAGAAGGCGACGCCGCCGGTGAGGAACAGCCCGGTCCCCAGTGAGTCGACCAGGTAATTGACGGCCATGGGCCGCGTCGCCCCGCGGGCGGGGAGCAAGGAGGCGAATGACGGCACAGCGGAGTGTCCTTCCGGCAGGGCGTGACAGTTCGGGGGATCTCCCGGTCTCGGCAACAGGAGGGCGGCCAGTGGCACGGCCGACGGCACTCTCGGAAGCTGCATCGACGAACTCGTCGGGCGAAATCACGAGAATCCAAAAACGCCCGATCCCCCGGTTTTCCGATCGTAGAGCCGCCGTCATCGACGGTCAAGATCCTCTGGGCCCGGATTTGACGGACCGTGGATTGGCGGTCCGGTCCGCTTTCGCCCGGCAGGACCGCCGAGTTCACGGGGCGAAATACTCCGCCTGCGCTGCTCAGGGGCTCGGCGGGGTCGCTCGGCGCGTACGGCCGGCCTGGTCGGGGGGTGGACGGCCCCACTGCGCACGGGAGTTGGCTGGTTCCTAGGCTCCTGGCTGTGGGGGCCGATCGAGGCGGAAGGAAGTCATGTGACCCGATATGCACCGGATCACCGTGTCTGTATGGCCCGGTAAGGAGCTGTTCATCAGCACATCGGCGCTACTCACCCTTTCGGGCATCTGCCCATCATTTGCGACGACTGGTGTGATCAGTCGTGAATGTCACGGTACTGGTGAGTAAAAGTGGCGAGATGGGGACTATCTCCGGCTCACGTGGTCGTGTACCGTTCATGTCGGAGGAGGTCGGGATGGCCTCTCCGTCGGGGGCGGTGCGGGGACTTAAGACGTTCTTTTCGACGTTTTCCCCTGGTCGTGTTCTCGCATTCCGAGTGCGACTTTCCGTGACTTCTCGCCCCCTTCTTCTGGTGCTGACGGAACTGGGCTAGAGGCAACAATGTTCGATGACGAATCATCTGCTGTTCTCCGTGTTGTGGTGAACGGCGAGGAGCAGTACTCCATCTGGCCGGTCGACCTCGCACTCCCCGAGGGCTGGCGGGAGGAAGGGGTCCGCGGCTCCCGCGAGGAATGCCTCGCGCACGTGGAAGCCGTTTGGACCGACATGCGTCCGCTCAGCCTGCGGGGCTGACCGGCCACGCCTGCTTCTGGAAGGAGAGCCGCGGTGATCGGCACCCGCCAAACCCGGTCCTCCCGATGGTGGACCGGTCGATCCGGCCAGGCGGCCGAGCGGACCCTGGTCTGTCTGCCGTACGCCGGAGGTGGCCCGCAGACCTACCAGGACTGGGAGGGCTTACTGCCGACGGCGACCTCGGTGCTCGCGGTGACGCCCCCCGGCCGTGGCCGCCGATTCGGCGAAACCCCCTGCCGTGACGTCCCGTCAATGGTGCTGCCACTCACCGGTGAGCTGGCCGTGACCCTCGACGGTCCGTACACGCTGTTCGGACACAGCCTCGGGGCGACCACGGCCTTCGAGTTGTGCCGGGAGATCCGTCGGCGCGGGCTGCGCGGACCCACCGCCCTGGTGGTCTCCGGACGCCAGGCACCGGACCTGCCGTGGACCGAGGCGCCGATCAGCGGCCTGCCCGACGCCGAATTCGCCGACGCGCTGCGCGAGCTCGGGGGAACCCCCGAAGCCGTGCTCCAGCAGCCGGAGTTGATGCGGATCCTGCTGCCGTCACTGCGGGCCGACTTCGCGATCGTCGAGGCCTACCGCTATCAGGACGAGGCGCCACTGGACATCCCGATCCTGGCGCTGGCGGGCACCGACGACCGGCGCGCGCCGGTGCGGCGGATGTCGGGTTGGGCCAGGCAGACCAACGCCTCCTTCACCCTGCGCACGGTACGCGGCGGCCACTTCTTCGTGGACACCGAGCCCGCCGTCGTCACCGGTCTGCTGTCAGCCGTCGTCTGAACGCCCGGCCCCTCATCCTCGCGAGGCCACCGCCCGTCGGCCTGCCGGTCCGGCCGCGCGTCGGCCGCGCCCGGCCGCGGACCGCCCCGGCCGTACCGGCCGTACGGCCGCCGAGCCGCAAGTCATCCCGTTCTGCTCGTCATCCCTGGGGGAGAGTTCGTGAGCAAGGCCATCGACATGACATCGCCCGCGGACGCGAGCACGCTGGTCGCGGTGCTCCGACGTCGGGCCGAAACCCAGCCGCGGCGACGGGCCTTCGGCTTCCTGACGGTCGCCGGGGGAGCGGTCGAGGAGCTGAGCTACGCCGAACTGGACCGGCGGGTGCGCGAGTTGGCTGCCCGGCTGGAGGCCGAGCAGCCGGTCGGCAGCCAGCTGCTGCTGATCTTCCCGCCCGGCCTCGACTTCGTGGTCGCCTTCTTCGCCTGCCTGTACGCGGGCATGGTGGCGGTGCCGATGCCCCTGCCGACCAGTCGGAAGCGCGCGCAGCGCCAGCTCGCCGCCGCGGCCGACGCCCGGGCCCGGGTCTGGCTGACGGTCGCCGCCTCCCGGCGGATGCTGGACGAGCACGCGGCGCAGGCCGACGCCGGACCGGTCACGGTGCTCACCACCGACGGGCCGCCCACCCACCGGGCCGACGAGTGGTCCGAGCGCTGTCCGGACCCCGCCGACCTCGCCTTCCTGCAGTACACCTCCGGCTCGACCGGGAATCCCCGCGGGGTGATGGTCACCCATCGCAACCTGATGGCCAACGCCGAGGCGATCCGGGAGAAGTTCGCCCTCACCGAGCAGGACTCGTCGGTGATCTGGCTGCCGCCGTTCCACGACATGGGCCTGATCGGCGGCCTGCTGCAACCGGTCCACACCGGGTTCCCGGCGCTGCTGATGCCACCGCAGACGCTGATGCGCGACCCCGCGAGCTGGCTGGAGGCGATCTCCGAGCACCGGGCGACCGTCAGCGGCGGTCCGAACTTCGGCTACGCGCACTGCGTCCGGCACATCGACGCCGAACGCGCCGCCGCCCTCGACCTCAGCAGCTGGCGGGTGGCGTTCAACGGCGCCGAACCGATCCGCGCGGAGACCCAGGACAGCTTCGCGGAGGCCTTCCGGGGAGCGGGCTTCGACCCGCGCGCCTTCTTCGCCTGCTACGGGATCGCCGAGGCCACGCTGCTGGTCACCGGCACCGAACGGGGCGCGGGCGCCCGGGTGCTGGCCGTGGACGGCGACGAACTCGCGGTGCGCCGACGGGCGGTCCCGGTGGCCCGGGGCGGCCGACGGCTGGTCAGCTGCGGTACCCCGGCGACCGGCCACCAGGTCCTGATCGTCGACCCCGAGCACGGGCGGGAGGTCGCCGACGGCGCCGTCGGCGAGATCTGGGTCAGCGGGCCGAGTGTCGCCCGCGGCTACCTCGACGCCCCGGAGGCGACCGCCGCCGCGTTCGGCGGCCGAGTGGACGGCATGGACGGCGCGGACGGCGCGGACGGCATGGACGGCGCGGACGGCGCGGACGAGGACTTCCTGCGCACTGGCGACCTCGGGTTCCGGCACCAGGGCGAGCTCTACGTCACCGGGCGGGTCAAGGACCTGATCGTGGTGCGCGGCCGCAACGTCCACCCGCAGGACGCCGAACGGATCGCCGCGGCCGGCCGTCCCGCACTCGATCCGGACGCCGCGGCGGCCTTCGGCTACGAGGAGGACGGCGCCGAGGCCCTGGGGATCGTCCTGGAGGTGGACCGGCACAGCCCGGCCGAGCTGCTGGCCTCGCTCGCGGACGGCGTGCGGACCGCGGTCACCGCCGAACTCGACGTGTCCGTCGGCGCGGTGGTCTTCACCCGGCGCGGCGGCGTGCCGCGCACCACCAGCGGCAAGATCCGCCGCCAGGCCTGCCGCGAGCAGTGGCTGCGCGGCGAACTGCCACGGGTCGGCGCGGCGGACCCCGCCCCGGCCGCCCCGGTCGGCGACGTCCGCGCCGTGCTGGCCGACGTGGCGCGGCTGTCGCGGAGCGCGCTGGACGACGCCGCGGGCATCTTCGACCTGGGCCTGGACTCGCTGGGCGTGGTCAACCTGCGGCTGCGCATCCTGGCCGAGCTGGGCGCCGACCTCGCCCTGTCGACGCTGCTCGCCGGGCCGACCGTGGCCGAGCTGGTGGCCGCCGTCGCCTCCGCGCCCCGGGCCGCCACCGTGCCGGAACCGACCGAGGACCACTGCAGCGGGGCCTCCCTGGGCCAGGAGGCACTGCTGCTCGCGGACGAGCTGGCCGGTGCGGACGCCCCGTACGTCGTCGGCCGCGCGGTCAAGGTGCTCGGAGCCTTCCGCACCGAGGACTTCCTGGCGGCGGTACGGGCGGTGGTGGACCGCCACCCGGCGCTGCGGACGGTGTTCGTACCGGGCGACGAGGCGCTGACGCGCGTCGCGCACCGGCAGCTGCCGCCGGAGCTGGCCGTGATCGACGCCCGGGAGGACGGGGCCGGGCCGGACGGGCCCCGGCTGACCGCGCTGCTGGCGGACGCCGCCTGCCGCCGGATGGACCCGGCCACCGGCCCGCTGGTCCGGGTCACCGTGCTGCGCACCGCCGAGACCGAGGCGGTCGTGGTCTTCGCCGTCCACCACGCCGTCTGCGACCTGCGCTCGCTCGGACTGCTGCTGCTGGAGGTCGCCGCCGGGTACCAGTCGGCCGAGGCCGTCCGCCGCGACGAGCCGGTCGCCGAGGCCCACCACACCGCGTACGGCGCGTTCGCGGCCGAGCAGCGCCGACTCGCGCTCGCCGGGACCGACGCGCGGGACCGCCTGGGCCGCTACTGGCGGACGGCGCTGGACGGGGTGCCGCTGGAGATCCGGCTGCCGATGTCCCGGACCGCGCTGGGCACCGCCCGCGGCGCGGTGGAACGCTTCGTGGTGCCCGCCGACCTCTCCGCGCAGGTGCACGACTTCGCGCGGGCCCACCGGCTGACGGTCAACGCCGTCCTCCAGACCGCCCTGCACGCGCTGCTGCACCGGCTCACCGGCGAGGACCGGATCGCGATCGGCACGCCGTCCGCCAACCGGGGCCGGACCGCCTGGTTCGACGTGGTCGGCTACTTCGTCAACGTGCTGCCGCTGGTCAGCAGCCACCGCCCGGGGACCGGCTTCGCGCGGGCCGCCGCCGACCTGCAACTGGCCCTGGGCACCGCGTTGGAGCACGGCGAACTGCCGTACGCCGGTATCCTCCAGGCGGCCGACCGGTCCACCGACCGGTGCAACGTGCTGGTCGCCTACCAGAGCCTGCGGTCCGAGCACGCGGCGGACATCGCCCGGATCGCCCTGGAGGACCCGCGACTGCCGGTCCGGGTCGGCGGCCTCACCATGCTGCCGGTGCCGCTGCCGCGCCGGGACAACGCCTTCGACCTCACCATGAACCTGGCGGACGCCGGGGCCGAGCTGCTCGGCAACGTCGAGTACCGGGCGGACCTGTTCGCCGCCGCCGACGTCCGGCAGTTCGTCGGGCACTACCTGGGCCTGCTGCGCTCCGCCCTGGCCGACCCGGCCCGCCCGGTCGCCGACCTGAGCCTGTCCGGCACGCCGCAGTCGACGCTGCCGGTACTCGCGGAACCCGCCGCCGCCGGGGCCTACGACGAGACCGGCCTGACCGGGCTGGTCGACCAGTGGGTCCGGCGCACCCCGGAGGCCACGGCGGTGACCGACGGCCACCGCACCCTCAGCTACCGCGAACTCGACCTGGCCGCCGGGCGGCTGGCCGCCGAACTGGTCCGGCGCGGCGTCGGCGTGGAGTCCGTGGTCGGCGTGCTCACCGGTCGGCGGGCCGACACCGTGATCGCGCTGCTGGGCGTGCTGAAGGCAGGCGCCGCCTACCTGCCGCTCGACCCCTCGCTGCCGGACGACCGGCTGCGGTGGATCCTGGACCGGGCCGCCGCGCCGCTGGTGGTCGCGGCCGGAGAGGCACGGGAACTGCCGGACGGCCTCCCGGTGGTCCCGGCCGAGCCGCAGCCGCGGCTGCCGCCCCCGCCCCCGGCGCCGGTGCGCCCGGACAACCTCGCCTACGTGCTGTTCACCTCCGGCTCGACCGGCCGCCCGAAGGGCGTCGCACTCACCCACCGCAACGCGGTCTCGTTCCTGGCCTGGGCCCGGGAACGGTTCGGCACGGAGCTGCGCGCGGTGCTCGCCGCCACCTCCTTCTCCTTCGACCTGAGCGTCTTCGAGGTCTTCGGCCCGCTCAGCAGCGGCGGCACCGTCGTCCTCGCCCGGGACGTGCTGGTGCTGGCCGAGGGCGAGCCGCAGGCGCCGGTCACCCTGGTCAACACCGTGCCCTCGCCGCTCGCCGAGCTGCTGCGTACCGGGCGGCTCCCGGACAGCGTCCGGACCGTGAACCTGGCGGGCGAGCCGCTGCCGCGACCGCTGGCCGAGGCCGTCCTGAGCCACCCCGCGGTCGAACGGCTGATGAACCTCTACGGGCCGACCGAGGCCACCACCTATGCCTGCGAGGCGGAGATCCGGGCCGACGACCCGGGCGAGCCGCCGATCGGCCGGCCGATCTCCGGCACCCACGCCTACGTGCTCGACGCCCGGCTGCGCCCGGTCGCCCCCGGCGTACCCGGTGAGCTGTACCTGGGCGGCCCCGGCCTGGCCCGCGGCTACCTGCGCGCCCCCGGGCTGACCGCCGACCGGTTCCTGCCCGACCTGAGCAGGCCCGGCCAGCGGATGTACCGCACCGGCGACGTGGTCCGGGTCGACGCCGACGGCGTGCTGCGCTACCTCGGCCGCTCCGACGACCAGGTGAAGATCCGCGGCTTCCGGATCGAACCGGAGGACTGCGCGGTGGCGCTGCGCCGACACCCGGGCGTCGCGCACGCCGCGGTACTGCCCCGGGAACTGCCCGGCACCGGACCGGCGCTGTGCGCCTGGGTGGTCCCGGCCGAAGGAAGCACCCTGGAGCCCGACGAGGTGCGGGCGTTCGCCCGCACCCAGCTGCCCGCGTACATGGTGCCGTCGGCGGTCGCCGTGGTGCGGCGGCTGCCGCGGACCCCCAACGGCAAGCTCGACAAGCGCGCGCTGGCCACCCCGGAACCCCCGGCCCGGACCGGTGCGACCGCCCCGAGCGGGCCGGTGGAGCGGCGCCTGCTGGAGATCTTCGCCGAGCTGCTGGCCCGAAGGGACTTCGGCGTCGAGGACAGCTTCTTCGACCTCGGCGGCCACTCGCTGCTGGTGGCGCGGCTGGTCTCGGAGATCCGGCGGGCCTTCGACGTGGCGCTGCCGCTGCGCGCGGTCTTCGCGCACCCGCGGGTCCGGGCGCTGGCCCCGCTGGTCGCGGGCGCGGCCGGGCGGAGCACCGACGCCGTCCCGCTGCGGCCGGTGCCCAGGCAACCGGTCCCGGCCCCCTCCTCGGCGCAGGAGCGGATGTGGCTGGTGCAGCAGATGATGCCCGGCAGCACCGCCTACAGCGTCGTCGGCGCCGTCCACGCGCACGGCCCCCTGGACCCCGCGCTGCTGCGCCGCGCCCTGGCCGAGGTCGGGCGGCACCACGAGGTGCTGCGCACCCGGCTGCTGCCCGGCGACGGCGGCGTCCGGCAGGTGATCGACGACGAGGCCGGATCCGGCTGGACCGAGGAGTCGCTGGAGCGGCTTCCGGAGTCCGAGCGGACAGCGGCGGCGGTGCGGCGGATGGCCGAACTGGCCGCCCGCCCGGTGGACCTGGGCGGCGGTGAACCGGTCCGGCTGGTGGTCCTGCGGCTGGCCGCCGACGAGCACCTGGTCGGGCTGGTCAGCCACCTCGCCGTGATGGACGGCTGGTCCTCCGGCGTGTTCTTCCGGCACCTCGCGCTCGCCTACCGCTCGCTCTCCCGCGACCAGCCGCCCGGACTGCCGGAACTCCCGGTCCAGTACGCCGACTACGCCGCCTGGCAGCGGACCTCGCTGGCGCCGGTCCGGGGGGAGCTGCTCTCCTGGTGGACCGAGCGGCTGGACGGCCTGCCGCCACTGGCGCTGCCCGCCGACCGGCCCCGGCCGCCGGTGATGGGATTCCGGGGCGGGACCGTCCCGGTCAGGTTCGGCCGCGCCCTGCGGGAGCGGCTGGCCGGCCTGGGAGCCGACCGGGACGCCACCCTGTTCATGGTGCTGCTCACCGCGTTCGGCACCGTGCTGACCCGTCACAGCGGCCAGCGGGACTTCGCGGTGGGCACCCCCATCGCCGACCGCCCGCTACCCGAACTCGACCAGGTCATCGGCCCGTTCACGAACACCCTGCCGATCAGGCTGGACCTCTCCGGCGATCCGTCGTTCGCGCGGCTGCTGGACCGCACCCGGGAGCGGGCACTGGAGGCGTACGCCCACGCCGCGCTGCCCTTCGAGACCCTGGTCGGCGAGCTGGGCCTGGCCCGCGACCTGAGCCGCACCCCGGTGTTCCAGACCATGCTGTCGCTCCAGGACGACCCGCTGGGCGGGCTCGACCTGCCGGGCGTGCGCAGCGAACGGCTCGACGTGCCGCACGGCACCGCCCGGTTCGACCTGCTGCTGGCGCTCTCCGACGGCCCGGCCGGGCTCTTCGGCGCACTGGAGTTCAACCAGGAGGTCTTCGACCGCGAGACGGCGGAGCAGCTGGTCACCCACCTGACGGCGGTGCTGGAACGGGCGGTGGCCGATCCCGGGACCAGCATCTCCCGGATCCCGCTGCTCGGCGCCGAGCAGACCGCGCGGATCCTGCACGAGTGGAACGACACCGCCGCGCCGCAGCGGCCCGCCGCGATCCACACGCTGTTCGACGAGCAGGAGGCGAGGACCCCGGAGGCGGTCGCGGTCGCCGACTCCACCCGCAGCTGGACCTACCGCGAACTGCGCCACCGGGCGGAGGACGTCGCCCGGGAGCTGCTCCCGGTGCCGGGCCGGGACGTGGCCGTACTGATGGGCCGCTCGGCGGCCTCGGTGGCGGCGGTACTGGGCGTGCTGAAGGCGGGCAAGGCGTACGTGCCGATCGACCCGGCCTTCCCGGAGGGCCGGGTCAACGGGATCCTGGACATCTGCGGGGCCCGCTGCCTGGTCACCGACCCGGAGCAGCTGGCGCGGGCCGAGGCGCTGGCGGCCGACCGGCCGGGCACCCGGGTGCTGCTGGTCGACCCCGACGCCGACCCCGACGCCGGATCGGCTTCGGCCCCGGGCCGCGGTGAACTGCCGCTGGTGGCACCGGAGTCGGTCGCCTACACGATCTTCACCTCCGGCTCCACCGGAGTCCCGCAGGGCGTCGTGCTCCAGCACGCGGCCGTGGTCAACACCCTGCGCTGGGTGGTCGACAGCCTCGGCTTCGGCCCCTCCGACCGACTGCTGTGGGTCACCTCGCTCAGCTTCGACCTCTCGGTCTTCGACATCTTCGGCACCCTCGCCGCGGGCGGCCTGATCCGGGTCGCCGAGGCGGAGGAGCTCGCCGAACCCGCGCGGCTGGCCGAGTTGCTGGTGGGAGGCGGGATCACCGTCTGGGACTCGGCACCGGCCGCGCTCCAGCGGCTGCTGCCGGCCCTGGAGCGGCGCGCGGCCAGGCCCGGCGACCCGGCGGTCCGCCTGGTCATGCTCAGCGGCGACTGGATCCCGGTGACCATGCCGGACCGGCTGCGCGAGCTGCTGCCCGGCTGCCGCGTCCGCGCGCTCGGCGGGGCCACCGAGGCCGCGATCTGGTCCAACCACTTCCCGGTGGAGCGGGTCGACCCGGCCTGGACCAGCATCCCGTACGGCCGCCCGATCCAGAACGCCCGCTACCACGTGCTGGACCGGTGGATGCAGCCCTGCCCGGTCGGCGTGCCCGGTGACCTGTACATCGGCGGCGCCTGCCTGGCCCTCGGCTACGTCGACCCGAAGGTGACCGCGCAGCGGTTCCTGCCGGACCCGCACAGCGGCCGGGCCGGTGAACGGCTGTACCGGACCGGCGACCTGGCGCGCTACTGGCGGGACGGCACGCTGGAGTTCCTCGGCCGCTCCGACCAGCAGGTGAAGATCCGCGGCTTCCGGGTGGAGCCCGGCGAGGTGGAGGCGGTGCTGCGCCGCTGCGCGGACGTCCGCGAGGCGACCGTCGTGGTCCGCGACGACCTGCCGGGCGGCCGGTGCCTGGTCGGCTACGCCGTCCCGACCGAGCGGCGCAGCCTCGACGAGGGGCAGCTGCGCAAGGAACTGCGCGCGCAACTGCCCGAGTACATGGTGCCGACCCACCTGGTCCTGCTGGACCGGCTGCCGGTGACGGCCAACGGCAAGCTCGACCGGCGGGCGCTGCCCGCCCCGGTCCTCGGGTCCGACGGCGTCGGCTTCCTCAGCCCGCGGGCCGGGACCGAGCAGGTCATCGCCGGGATCTGGAGCCGGATCCTCGGCGTGGAACGCCCCGGAAGCCGCGACAACGTCTTCGACCTGGGCGGCAACTCGCTGCGCCTGGCCGAGATGCACGTCCGGCTCCAGGAGAGCTTCGGCGAGCGGATCCAGCTGGTCCACCTGTTCGAGAACCCGACGATCGAGGGCCTGGCCCGAACCGTCGACGGCCTGGCGGCCGACGGCCCGGCGGTCGCCGAGACGGCGGCCGACCGGACCCAGGACCGCGCCGAGCGGCAGAAGCAGGCCATGCAGCGTCGGCGCGCCCCGCGCCGCGCGGAGTGAGGAAAGGAGCGAGGCCATGGACAACGCCATCGCCATCGTCGGGATGTCGGGACGGTTCCCCGGCGCCCCGGACGTGCGGACCTTCTGGACGAACCTGCTGGCCGGTGTCAGCGGCATCGTCGCTCCGACCGACCAGGACCTGGACGCCGCCGGAGTGCCGCCGCACGTCCGTGACGATCCCGCCTACGTGCGGGCCACCGGCGCACTCGACGGGATCGAGCAGTTCGACGCGGAGTTCTTCGGCCTGACGCCCCGCGAGGCGCAGCTGATGGACCCGCAGCAGCGGATCTTCCTGGAGTGCGCCTGGCACGCCCTGGAGGACTGCGGCCACCGGGCTGGTGAACAGCTTCCGGCCGCCGTCTTCGGCGGCACCGGAGCCAACGGCTACCTGCTGTACAACCTGGCGCCGCACGCCTGGCTGCGCGACCCCGCGCACGAGTACTCGGTGATCCTCGGCAACGACAAGGACTACCTGGC
This sequence comes from Streptacidiphilus sp. P02-A3a, assembly GCF_014084105.1. GTDB lineage: Bacteria > Actinomycetota > Actinomycetes > Streptomycetales > Streptomycetaceae > Streptacidiphilus. Next base: position 4,414,547 of record NZ_CP048289.1, read on the forward strand.
GTCCCGCGCCTCCTACAAGCTCGGCCTGGCCGGACCGAGCGCCACCGTGCAGACGGCCTGCTCGACCTCGCTGGTCGCGGTCGCCATGGCCTGCCAGAGCCTGCTGGACTACCAGTGCGACCTGGCCCTGGCGGGCGGATCGGCGGTGGTCGTCCCGCACCGCGCCGGCTACCTGTACCAGGAGAGCGGGATCGCCTCCCCGGACGGCACCTGCCGCCCCTTCGACGCGGACGCCAACGGCACCGTGCGCGGCAGCGGCGCCGCCGTGGTGGCCCTCAAGCGGCTCGATGACGCGCTCGCGGCGGGGGACACCGTGTACGCGGTGATCCGCGGCTGGGCGGTCAACAACGACGGCTCGGCCAAGGCCGGGTACACCGCGCCCTCGGTCGGCGCGCAGGCCGAGGTGATCGCCCTGGCCCACCAGCTCGCCGACGTGGAACCGGCGACGATCGGCTTCGTCGAGGCCCACGGCACCGGGACCACCCTCGGCGACCTGGTCGAGGTCGAGGCGCTGCGCCAGGCCTTCGCGGGCGCCGACGGGCGCTGCGCGCTGGGGTCGGTCAAGGCGTCGATCGGGCACCTCGACGCGGCGTCCGGGGTGACCGGCCTGATCAAGGCCGCGCTCGCGGTGCGGCACGGCCAGGTGCCGCCGACGCTGAACTTCCACCGGCCCAGCCCCGCCGCGGGGTTGGCGAGCAGCCGGTTCTTCGTCAACGCCGAACCGGTGGACTGGCCGGTGCCCACCGGGCCGCGCCGGGCCGGGGTCAGCTCGCTGGGCATCGGCGGCACCAACGCGCACGTGGTGCTGGAGCAGGCGCCCGACCGGCCGTCGGACGCCGGGGCGGACGCGCCCCCGCTGCTGCTGCCGCTCTCCGCGCGCACCGACACCGCCGTGCGGCAGGCCGCCGAGCGGCTGGCCGACGACCTGGAGCGGACCCCCGCCGACCTGCCGATGGCGGACGTCGCGCACACCCTGGTCACCGGGCGGGCCGTGTTCGGCTCCCGGATCCACGTGGTCGCGGCCACGGCCGGGGAGGCCGCGGCGGCCCTGCGCACGGCCGCCGCGCCACCCGTCGGCGGCGCGACCACCCGCCCGCTGGCGATGATGTTCCCCGGCCAGGGCGCCCAGCACCCGGGGATGACCGAGTCGCTGTACCGCTCCCAGCCGGTGCTGCGCGACGCGGTCGACGAGTGCGCCGCACTGCTGCGCGCCGACCTCGGAGCGGACCTGCGCGACCTGCTCTTCCCCGGGACCGACCCCGCCCGCACCGCCGCGGCGGCGGCCCGGCTGGAACGCACCGAGTACACCCAGCCCGCCCTGTTCACCGTGGAGTACGCGCTGGCCCGGCTGTGGCACAGCTGGGGCGTGCGCCCCGACGTGATGGTGGGGCACAGCATCGGCGAGTACGCCTGCGCCTGCCTGGCCGGGGTGCTCAGTCTGCCCGACGCCGCGCACCTGGTCGCACTCCGCGGCCGACTGCTCGCGGCCCAACCCCCCGGCGGCATGCTGTCGGTGGCACTGGCCGAGGGCGAGCTGCGCCGACGGCTGCCGCCGGGCGCGGCGATCGCCGCGGTCAACGCCCCCAGGCAGTGCACGGTCGCCGGCCCGCGCCCGGAACTGGACGCGCTCGCCGCCGCGCTCACCGCCGACGGGGTGCGGGTCACCGCCCTGCGCACCTCGCACGCCTTCCACTCGCCGCTGGTCGCGGGCGCCGTCGAACCGTTCCGGCGCGCGGTCGGGCAGCTGACGCTGAACCCGCCACGGCAGGCCTACGTCTCCTCCGTCACCGGCGCGCCGATCACCGCCGAACAGGCCACCGACCCCGGCTACTGGGCCGATCAACTGGTACAGCCGGTGCGCTGGCAGCAGGCGCTGCGGACCGCCGCCGGTCCCCGCGCCGTCCTGCTGGAGGTCGGCCCGGGCCAGTCGCTGGGCGCGCTGGCCCGGCTGGGCCTGGACGTCGACGCGGGGCACGTGGTCGCCGCCACCCTGCCGCGACCCGGCGGGGACGAGCGGCGCGCGGTGCTGGAGGCGGCCGGACTGCTCTGGGAAGCGGGCGTCGCGGTCGACCTTACCGCCGTGAACGGCGCCCCCGGCCACCGGGTCCCGCTACCCGGATACCCGTTCCAGCGCCGCCGCCACTGGATCGACGCGCCGCAGCGGCCGACCGACGACGGCGCACCGGCCGCCGACCCGCGGCCGCGCCCGGTCACCGCCCCGGACGGCCCCGGGGCGGCGGACACCGAGGCGGTCCGGGCCGCCGTCGACCAGGCGTGGGCGGAGGTGCTGCTCGGCGCCCCACCGGCGCCGGAGGACGACTTCTTCCAGCAGGGCGGCCAGTCCCTGATCGGCGTGCAACTGCTCTCCAGGATCTCCCAGTTGGTCAAGGTCCGGCTGCCACTGCAACTGATCTTCGACCACCCGACCCCGCACCGGCTGGCGCTCGCGGTCGTGGCCGAGGCACTGCGCGGCGCCGCCCGTCCGGACCTGCCGATCACCCCGGCCGACCGCGGCGGCGCCCTCGCCCTCTCACCCGCCCAGGAACGCCTGTGGGTGATCGAGCAGTTGGAGCCCGGCGGCAGCGCCTACAACGTGCCGCAGACCCTGATGCTGGACGGCGAACTCGACCGGGCGGCGCTGGAGCGGACGTTCACCGCGCTGGTCGCCCGGCACGAGGCGCTGCGCACCCGGATCGGGACGCACGGCGACGCGCCGGTGCAGGTCGTCGGCGAACCGTACCGGGTCACCGTGCCGCTGCTGCTGCCGGGCGGCGGGACCGGGGACACCGAGGCCGAGGCCGGGCGGATGGCGCTGGCCGAGCTCCAACGGCCGTTCGACCTGGTGCACGGCCCGCTGCTGCGCGCCGCGCTGATCCGGATCTCCGCCCGGCGGCACCTGCTGGTGGTGACCGTGCACCACCTGGTCACCGACGGCTGGTCCTACCTGGTGCTCACCCGCGAACTCGTGGAGCTGTACGACGCGTTCACCACCGGCCGGGAACCGCAGCTGCCGCCCGCGCCGCTCCAGGCCGCCGACCACGCCGCCTGGCAGCGCGCCCTGGTCAGCGGCGGCCACCTGGCCGAGCAGACCGCGTTCTGGACGGAGTACCTGGACGGCGCGCCCACCGCGCTGCAACTGCCGACCGACCGGCCGCGCCCGGCGGTCCAGCGCCACGTCGGCCGACGGCACCGGATCCAGGTGCCCGCGGCCCTCACCCGGCAGCTGGCCGCGCTGAGCGCCGCGCGGGGCGCCACCCCGTTCGCTACCCTGCTGGCGCTGTTCGCCGCCGTGCTGCACGCCCACGCCGACACCCGGGACCTGCTGGTGGCGACCCCGGTGGCCGGACGCGACCGGGCCGAACTCGAAGGCATCGTCGGCTACCTGGTGAACACCGTGGTGGTGCGCGCCCGGCTCGACGGCGTCGGGACCGCCGCCGAACTGGTCGACCGGGTCCGCGAGAGCGCCCTCAAGGCGCTCAGCAACCCGGACGTGCCGTTCGACCAGGTCGTCCACCTCGCCGGGGCCGGGCGGCAGCTGGACCGCAACCCGCTGGCCCAGGTGCTGTTCACGCTGGAGAACCGGATCAACGGGGACGTGCGGCTGGCCGGTCTGGAGCTGTCGCCGGTCGACCTCGACCCGGGGATCGCCCAGTTCGACCTCGCCCTGCACCTCCAGGAGCGGCCGGACGACGGCCTGGACGGCTGGTTCGAGTACGACCAGGAGCTGTTCCAGCCGGACACCGTGGCCCGGCTCGCCGAGCACTTCCTGGAGGTGCTGCGGCGCGCGGTGGCCGATCCGGAGCAGAGCCTGGCCGCGCTGGTCCGGGTCCCGGACCAGGTCCGGCGGCTGCTCACCGAGGTGTGGAACACCGGTGCCGAGCGGCTGCCGGAGACGGACTCGCTGGTCGACCTGTTCGCCGCCGCGGTCGCCGCCGGACCGGACCGGCCCGCGGTGGTCGACGGCGGGCGCACCTGCCGCTACCGGGAGCTCGACCAGGCGTCGGACCGGATCGCCGCCCTGCTCACCGGCCACGGGACGGTCCCCGGCGACCGGGTCGGCGTGCTGCTGGAACGCGGCACGGACCTGATCGCCTCGGTGCTCGGCGTGCTCAAGACCGGCGCCGCGTACGTGCCGCTGGACCCCACGCACCCGGCCGAACGGCTCGGGCTGGCGGTCGCCGACAGCGGCGTCCGACTGGTGCTGACGCAGCGGTCCCTGGCCGACCGGCAGCCGCCCGGCGAGGTGGTCCCGCTGTTCGTGGACCGCCCCGGGGCCGACGCCCCGGCGGTCGGCTTCCGGCCCCGCCCGGTGGACCCGCTGAGCCCGGCGTACGTCATCTACACCTCCGGCTCGACCGGCCGCCCGAAGGGCGTCGAGGTGAGCCACCACAACGTGGTGCGGTTGCTGAGGTCGAGTCAGCGGCACTTCGGCTTCGGCCCCGACGACGTGTTCGCGCAGTTCTTCTCGCACGCCTTCGACGTCTCGGTGTGGGAGGTCTTCGGGGCGCTGTGCCACGGCGCGGCGCTGGTGGTGGTGCCGTACTGGACCAGCCGCGACCCGGACGCGGTGGTCCGGCTGCTGGCCGAGCGGCGGGTCACGGTGCTCAACCAGACCCCGTCGTCCTTCCAGTCGCTGATCGAGGCCGACGGCCGGTCCACGGCCGGTCCGTCGGCGCTGCGCGCGGTCGTGCTCTGCGGCGAGAACCTGGACGTCGGCATCCTCGGCCCGTGGTTCGACCGGCACGGCGACCAGCGGCCGGAGATCGTCAACATGTACGGGATCACCGAGACCACGGTGCACACCACGTACCGCCGGATGACCGCCGCCGACGTCCGCCGCGAGGTCGGCACGCCCATCGGCACGGCCCTGCCCGACCTGGTGATCCGGCTGCTGGACCAGGACGGCGAGCTGGTGCCGGTCGGCAGGGCGGCGGAGATCTGCGTCGGCGGTCCGGGCGTGGCCCTGGGGTACCTCAACCGGCCGGAGCTGACCGCCGGGCGCTTCGTCGCCGACCCGTTCGACCCCCGGCCCGGGGCCCGGCTGTACCGCTCGGGCGACCTGGCCCGCTACGGCGGCGACGGAGAGCTCTACTACCTCGGCCGGGCCGACCACCAGGTCCAGATCCGCGGCTACCGGGTCGAACCGGGCGAGGTGCAGACCGTGCTCGCCGGACACCCCGGGCTGGCCGGGGCGGTGGTGGTCTCCACCACGGCGCCCGACGGCGGCACCGAACTCGTCGGCTACCCGGTGCCGCAGCCCGGTGCCGAGCCGCCGAGCACCGCCGAGCTGCGGGACTTCCTCGGCGGCCGGGTGCCGGAGTACATGGTGCCCACCCACCTGGTGCCGATCGCCGAGATCCCGCTGACGGTGAACGGCAAGGTCGACCGGGACGCGCTGCCCGCGCCGGTACGGCGGACGCCGACCTCGCGGGTCGCCGGGACCCCGGTGGAGAAGGAGGTCTGCCAGATCTGGTGCGAGCTGCTCGGCGCGTCCTCGGTCGGCGTCGACGACGTCTTCTTCGAGATCGGCGGGAACTCGCTCTCGGTGGTGCGGGCCAGGAACCGGCTGACCCAGCGCTTCGGCGTGGAACTGCCGCTGCGGGCCCTGTTCGAGGAGCCGACCGCGGCCGCCGCCGCCCGCATGGTCACCGCCGCCCTGTCGGCCGCGGGCGGTCCGCGGGCGGCGACCGGCGAGCCGCTGACCGACCCGGCCGCGCCGTCCCCGCTCTCACCCGAGCAGGAGGGCATCTACCTGGCCGAACAGGTGACGCCCGGCACCTCCGCCTTCCACATCGGAACGGTGGTGCGGCTGCGCGGAGCACTCGACCCGGACCGGCTGGCGGACGCGCTCACCCAGGTGGTGGCCCGGCAGGAGGCGCTGCGGGTCGGCTTCGTGGACACCCCCGACGGTGTCCGGATGCGGCTCGCCGAACCCGGCCCCGGACCGCTGACGGTGCGGCAGCCGCCCGCCGGAGGGGACCCGGAGGCCTTCGCCGCCGAGCTGTACCAGCGGGAGCTGGCCCGCCCCTTCGACCTGGAGCAGCCACCGCTGGCGCGGGCCGCACTCGTCCCGGCGGGGGAGCGGGAGCAGCTGCTGGTACTGGTGGTCCACCACCTGGTCTGCGACGGCTGGTCACTGGGCGTGCTGCTGGACGAGCTCGCGGCGGCCTACGCCGACGGCCCCCGGCCGCTCCCGGCCACCGGCTACCGCGAGGCGGCCGCCCGCGCCCGGGCCCGGACGGAGTCCGGCGAGACCGCGGCGGACCTGGAGTGGTGGCGCCGTCACCTGGACCGCCACCCGGTCGGCGCACCGCTGCCGGAACTGCCCGGGGCGCCCGCGAGCGGCCCGTTCCGGGCCACCCGGCGGACCATGACGCTGCCCGCGGAGCTGCGCGGCCAGGTCATGGCGGCCTGCCGGGTACTCGGCGCGACCCCGTTCGCGCTGCTGGCCACCGCCTTCCAACTGGCGCTGACCTCGGTCGGCGTCGCGGCCCCGGTACTCGGCTTCCCGACGGCCGGCCGCACCCCGGCGGACGAGGGCCTGGTCGGCTGCTTCATCCGCACCGCCGTGCTGCCCTCCGCCGAGCGCGCCCCGACCTTCGCCGACGCGGTGGGCGGGACCCGCGACCACCTGGTGGCCGCCCTGGAGCACGGCTCGGTACCGGCGGACGCCGCCCGGCCCCGCCAGGACCTGTACCACGCCTGGTTCGTACTGCAGAACACGCCGCCGACCGGCCCCGGCCCGGGCGGCACCGTCGTACAGCCGGTCCCGCAGCGGACCGGCACCACCAAGTTCCGGCTGGCGCTGGACATCACCGACACCGGCGACGAACTCGTCTGCTGGTGGGACTACGCGGCCGACGTGCTCGGCGAGGAACTGCCGCAGCGGGTGGCCGACGGCTTCCTCACGGTCCTGACGGCGGCCGTGGCCGAACCGGCGACCGCCCTGGACGAACTGCTCGCGGCGGCCCGAACGGCACCCGCGACCCGGCGGCCCAGGGCCGGGCTCCGCTCGGTCTCCCGGCGCGCCCCTTCCCACCCGGCTGCTCCCCACCCGGCCCCGCAGCCCGACCAGCACCGCCGGCACGGCGACACCAAGCAAGGAGATGAGTGTTCATGAGCGCGCAGTTCACACGCGCGGGGACGGTCCGCAGGGTGGTCCGGTCCGCGTCCGGCCCCGACGCCGTCACGATCGAGCCGCTGACCGCCGACAGCCGCGTGCCGATGGTGGTCCGCCCGAAGGAGGCCGGGACCGACCTGGCGACCTGGGCCGCCGCGGGCCGCGACTGGGTGAGCGAGCGGCTGCTGGAACACCGCGCCCTGCTGTTCCGCGGCTGGCCGGTGACGGACGCCCCGGCCTTCCAGCGGTTCGTCGCCGCGGTCTCCGAGAGCGAGCCGCTGCAATACCGGGACCGGTCCACCCCGAGGGACGAGGTGGGCCAGAACGTCTACCTGTCCACCACCTACCCGGCGGCCGAGCGGATCGAGCCGCACAACGAGGGCACCTACTGGTCGACCTGGCCGCAGAAGCTGTTCTTCTGCTGCCTGGTCGCACCGCCGGTCGGCGGCGAGACCCCGATCGCCGACAACCGCCGGGTCATCGAACGGATCCCGGCGCCGGTCCGCGAGCGGCTGGAACGGCTCGGCGTGCGCTACGTGCGCAACTACAACAGCGGCTTCGGCCTCACCTGGCAGGAGGCGTACCAGACCGACTCCCGGGAGGACGCCGAGCGCTACGCCGAGGCCAACGGCACCGCCACCGAGTGGCTGGACGGCGGCCGCCTGCGGACCGTGCAGATCCGCCCGGCCGTACGCACCCATCCGGTCACCGGCGAGAAGCTCTGGTTCAACCACGCCGGGTTCTTCCACATCTCCAGCCGCGACCCGCAGATGCGCGAGGCACTGGTCGAGGCGCTGGGCGTGGACGGCCTGCCGACCAACACCGCCCACGGCGACGGCTCGCCGATCCCCGACGAGGACGTGCGGGCCATCAACGAGGCGTACCTCGCCGAGGAGACCGCCTTCCGCTGGGAGACGGGCGACGTGATGCTGCTGGACAACATGACCATGGCGCACGCGCGCCGCCCCTACCAGGGCGACCGCAAGATCGTGGTGGCGATGACCGACCCGGTGACCGCCGAGGGCATCGGACAGGCCGACGGGACCGCCGCGACCGAGGGCGAGGAGGCGCGATGAGCGAGGACATCACGGGCTTCCGGGTCGCCCCGGCGCAGCACCACCTGCACCGGCTCCGGTCGGCGCTGACCGGCCGGGACCCGTTCGTGCTGCGGATCGAGGCGCGGCTCCCGGCCACCGCCGACCCGGAGCGGCTGCGGCAGGCCCTGCTCGCCGAACTGGCGCGGCACGAGGTGCTCCGCACCCGGGTGCTGGCGGCCTCCGGGGTCGGCGTCCCGGTGCAGGTCATCGCGGACGAGCCGGGGATCGGCGGGGACAGCGCGGCGGACGCCGACGCGGACGCGCCGGTCCGGCTGAGCGTCGGCGAGCCGGTCGACGGCGTCCGGCGGCTGGCCCTCGCGGTCGACCCGGCGGTGGCCGACCTGGCCACCCTGGTCGGGCTGCTCGCGGCCGTCCTCGGCCGCGCGGCCGAGGACCCGCGGCAGGAGCCGGTCCAGTACGCGGACGTCGCCGAGTGGTTCCACCAGCTGCTGGAGGAGCCGGAGACCGCGGGCGCCCGGGACCGCTGGCGCCGGGTGCTGGCGGCCGAGCCGGCCGAGCCCGACCTGCCGCTGCGCCCGGCCGACCCCACACGCTTCCGGCCCGCGTCCGTGGCGCTGCCGCTGGACCCGGAGCTGTCCCGCCGGGTCGCCGCGGACGCCGCCGCACTCGCGGTCACCGAGGCCGGGTTGACCGCCGCCGCCTGGGCCCTGGCCCTCGGCCGCGGCGCGGGCGAGGAGCCGCCGCCGCTCGGCGTGACGGTGAGCGGCCGCGCCGCCGAGGAACTCCGGGGCGCCCCCGGCCCGTACGACCGGACCGTGCCGATCGCGCTGCCGACCGGCGTCCGGGACACCGCCGGGCTGGCCCGGGCGGTGGACGCCGCCGTCCGGCAGGCCGCCGACGACGTCGACGTCTTCCACTGGGACGGCGCCCACGCCGCCGACAGCGAACCCTACTGCCGGTTCTCGGCCGGTCACCTGGACCTCTCCGCGCTGACCGCCGACGGCCCGGCCGTGACCGGCCCGGCCGTGACCGACCTGGCCGTGACCGACCTCGCGGACCGGTACGACCTGCGGCTGCTGGTCGTCCGGCACGCCCCCGACCGGCTCGAACTGCGCCTCGGCTACGACACCGACCGCTGCCGACGGCAGACCGCCGAGCTGCTGCTGGGCCGCACGGCCGCCGCGCTGGCGCAGTTCCGCGCCGACCCGGCGACCCCGCTCGACGGGATCGCGCTGACCACCGAGCGGGACGCCGAGCTGTCCCGGCGGCACGGCACCGGCGAGCCGCTGCCGGACTCCGACGCGACCGTGCTCGACCTGATCCGCGCGCACGTGCTGGCCCGGCCGGACGCCCCCGCCGTGGCCGCCCACGACGGTCGGCTCGACTACGCGGAACTCGACGCGGCGGCCGACTCGCTGGCCGCCGCGCTGCGGGCGGCGGGCTGCGCGCCCGGGGACCGGGTCGCGCTCTGCCTGGAGCGCGGGGTACTGGTCCCGGTGGCCGTGCTGGCGGTCCTGCGCTGCGGCGCCGCCTACGTGCCGCTGGACGGCCGCAACCCGGCCGAGCGGCTGGCCGGGATGGTCGCGGACGCCGGTGCCACCGTGCTGCTGGCCGACGCGGCCGGACAGCGGGCGCTGGCCGGGGCGGTCCCCGAGCTGCCGGTGGTGGACCCGGCCGCGGCCTGGTCCACCGGCGCCGTCGGCGAGGCGGCGCCGGTCGCACCGGACGCCTCGGCCTACGTGATCTTCACCTCCGGCTCCACCGGTCGGCCCAAGGGCGTCGAGATCACCCACCGCAACCTGTCCCACTCGATCCGGGCCCGGCTGCGGGTCTACCGGCCGGAGCCGGACAGCGCCTCGCTGCTGATCCCCACCATCGCCTTCGACAGCTCGGTGGCCGTCCTGTTCGGCACGCTCAGCGCGGGCGGCTGCCTGGTGGTGCCCGCCGAGAAGGAGTCCGGCGACCCGGCCGCGCTGGCCCAGCTGGCGGTCGAGCACGCGGTCACCGACGTGATCTGCGTCCCCTCGCTGTACCGCCCGCTGCTGGAGGAGCTCGCGGTCCGGGAGCAGGTCCGACTGCGCCGCGCCCTGGTGGTGGGCGAGGAGTGCACCGTCGCCCTGGTCGCCCGGCACCACGAGGTGCTGCCGCGGACCCCGCTGTTCAACGAGTACGGGCCGACCGAGGCCACCATCTGGTGCACCGTCCAGCAGGTGGCCCCGGACGGGACCGAGCGAGTGCCGATCGGCCGCCCCCGACCCGGCGTCCGGCTCTACCTGGTCGGCCCGGACGGCGCGCAGGTGCCGTACGGCGCCCGCGGCGAGCTCTACATCGGCGGCCCGAGCGTGGCGGCCGGGTACGTCGGCCGCCCCGAGCTCACCGCGGAGCGCTTCCTCGACGACCCGTTCGACACCGAGCCCGGTGCCCGGGTCTACCGCACCGGCGACCTGGTGCGCTACCAGCCGGACGGCGTACTGGAGTTCCTCGGCCGGTCGGACCGCCAGGTGAAGATCCGCGGTTTCCGGGTCGAGCTGGAGGAGATCGAGAGCCGGCTCGCGGCGCAACCCGGCGTCACCGCGGCGGCCGTGCTCACCCGCACCGACCCGGCGGGCGCGACCAGCCTCGCGGCCTACGTCGTGCTGCGCGCACCGGCCACCCCCGAATCGGTGCGGACGGCGGCCGAGCGGACGCTCCCGGCCTACATGGTGCCCGCGATCGAGGCGCTGCCCGAGCTGCCGTCCCTGACCAGCGGCAAGGTCGACTACGCCGCGCTCCGGCAACTCGCCCCGGCCCGGGCCGCCACCCCGTACCTGGCTCCCCGGACGCCGGTGGAGCAGGCGCTCGCCGAGGTCTGGCAGCAGGTGCTCGGAGTCGAACGGATCGGCGTCGAGGACAACTTCTTCGACCACGGCGGCGACTCGATCCGGGTGGTCCAGGTCCGCGCCCAGGCGCGTCGGCACGGACTGCTGGTCCAGGTCACCGACCTGATGCGGCACCGGACCATCGCCGCGCTCGCCCCGCTGGTGACCGCCGTCGAGAGCGGCGGCGAACCGTCCGCGAGCCGGGCCGAGCTGCTGCCGGAGAGCGTGCGCGCCGGACTGCCGGACGAGCTGGAGGACGCCTGGCCGCTGTCCAGCCTGCAGGCCGGGATGCTCGTCCACAGCGCCTACGAGCACGGCGACCGGCTGCTCTACCACGACGTCACCACGCTGCGGCTGGGCTCGGCGCTCCAGGTACCGGCCTTCGAGTCGGCCGTCGCCGAGCTCTGCCGACGGCACGCCATGCTCCGGGTGTCGTTCGACCTGGGCCACGCCGCCGGGCCGCTGCAACTGGTCCACCGCGGCGTCCCGACCCCGCTGCGCGTGGTCGACCTGCGCTCCGTCCCCGACGACGAGCAGCGCCGACAGGTGGACGCCGACGTCGAGGGCGAGCGGACGACCCCGTTCGTCCTCCAGCAGGCCCCGCTGGCCCGCTTCGTGCTGCACCTGCTCGGCGCCGACGAGTACCAGCTGACCTTCGCCGCGCACCACGCGGTGCTCGACGGCTGGAGCGTCAACGTCATGCTGGCCGAGCTGATGGACTGCTACCAGCACGCGGCCGACCCGTCCGCCCCCGCCCCGGCCCCGGCCCCCGAGGCCAGCTACGGGCGCTTCCTGGCCCTGGAGCAGGCCGCGCTCGAAGGGCAGGACGCCGACTGGTGGGCCCGCCGCACCGAGGACCTGCCGACCGTTCGCCTCGGCGGCAGCGGCTTCGCCGACGGCCTCAGCGAGAAGCGGCTGGGAGCGGAGTTCGGCGCCGCGACCAGCGACGCGCTGCGCGACGTCGCCCAGCGCGCCGGGGTGCCGCTCAAGAGCGCGCTGCTCGCCGTCCACCTCAAGGTGCTGGCGGTGATGACCGGGCACCAGGACGTGGTCACCGGCCTGGTCACCAACGGTCGGCCGGAGGACGAGGACGGCTCCGAGTCGATGCTCGGACTCTTCCTCAACACCCTGCCGCTGCGGACCGCGCTGCCCCGGGGCAGTTGGCTCGACCTGCTCGCCCACGTGTTCGCCGAGGAGCGGGAGATGCTTCCGCACCGGTGGTACCCGATGAACCGGATCGGCCAGGGCCGGGCCGCGGACTCGCTGTTCGAAGCCACCTTCAACTACGTGCACTTCCGCCACTACGGCGAACTGTCCACCCGCAGCGGGCTCGACGTAATCGACGCCCGGTTCCACGGGGACACGAACCTGCCGCTGGTCACCGACTTCGTCCAGGACCCGGTCAGCGGCCGGATCGAGCTGTCGATCGCCTTCGACCCGGCCCGCTACCGGCCGGAGTTCATCGAGGCGATGGTCGACCGGTACCGGGCGGCGCTGGACCTGCTCATCGCGGCGCCGGAACTGCCGCACACGGGCGCCCCGCTGCTGTCACCGGACGAGCGGACCCGCCTCGACGCCGCCGCGCACGGCGCGCGCACCGGCCCGGCGCCAGCCACCCTGGTGCCCGCACTGGCCGCCGCGCTCGCGGACGCCGGTGACCGGACGGCGGTGGAGGGACCCGACGGGTCGGTCACCCACGCGCGGCTGCTCGCCGACGCCCGCGCCCTCGGCGCCGCGGCCCGCGCGGCACTGACCCCCGGCGCGGACGGCGCCGAACCGGTCGCCGCGCTGCTGCTGCCGCGCGGCGTCGACCTGGTCACCGCGGCCACCGGCTGCCTGCTGGCGGGCGTGCCGTTCGTGGTCTGCGACCCGGGCCAGCGGCCGGAACGACTGCGCGCCATGCTCCTCGACGCCGGGACCGGCCTGGTCGTCGCCGCCGAACCGGACCGGCTCGGCGCCGCCCTGCCACCGGGGGTGCCCTGCCGGACACCGGAGCAGCTGCGCGGCTCCGGCACCCCCGGCCCGGACGCCGACCCGCACCCCGAGGCACTCGCCTACCTGGTGTTCACCTCGGGCAGCACAGGCCGTCCGAAGCCGGTGGCGGTGCCGCACCGGGCCCTGGCCAACCGCGTCGCCTGGTCGCAGCGGGAGTACCCGCTGCGCGCGGAGGACCGGGTACTGGCCCTGGCCTCCCCGGTGTTCGACTTCGCCATCTGGGAGCTGTTCGGACCGCTGCTGGCCGGAGCGCGGACGATCGGGGCCCCGGAGCTCAGGGACACCAGCACCGGCCTCGCCGAACTCCTGCGCGACACCCGGGCCACCGTCGCCCACCTGGTGCCCTCCCTGCTGGGCGGACTGCTGAACGACCCGGCCCTGGCCGACGGCAACGACCTGCGGCTGCTGCTGGTGGGCGGCGAGGCGTTCCCCGCCCAGCTGCTGGCGGAGCTGCGCGGGGCGCTCGGATGCGAGGTGGTGCACCAGTACGGTCCGGCGGAGGCGACCATCGACGCCACCTTCCACCGGTGCGGCCCGGTGGAGTCCGGGCCGGTCGGCGGACCGGCCACGGTCCCGATCGGACGCCCGGTCGACAACGTCACGGTCCACCTGCTCGGCGACAACCTGCTGCCGGTGCCGCCCGGTTGCCCCGGCGAGGTGTTCCTCGGCGGCGCGGCGCCCGCCCGCGGCTACCACCGCCGCCCGGGCCCCACCGCCGAGGCGTTCCTGCCGGACCCGTACTCCGGCGCCCCCGGCGCCCGGCTGTACCGGACCGGGGACCTGGCCCGACTGCTGCCGGACGGCTCGCTGGAGTTCCTCGGCCGGGTCGACGACCAGGTCCAGGTCAACGGCGTACGGGTGGAGCCGGGCGAGGTCGAGGCCGCGCTCTACGCCGCCGGGCAGCTGGCGGAGGCCGCGGTCGTGGCGCTCCCGGCACCCGGCGGCGGCGCGCAGCTGGTGGCGCACGTGGTGCCGCGCGCCGGGATCCGGCTCACGGCCGAGGACGTGCTCGACGGCCTGGCCGGGCTGCCGGACGCGCTGCGCCCCGGCCTCGCCGTGGTCCACGGCGACCCGCTGCCGCGCACCGCCAGCGGCAAGCTCGACCGGGCGGCGCTGCGGACCGCCGAACTGCCCGGACCCCGGACCGAGCGGGTGGCACCGGCCACCGAACTCGAAACCCGGCTGGCCGCCCGCTGGTCGGAGGTGTTCGGCAACGGCGAGATCGGGGTGACCGAGGACTTCTTCGAGCTCGGCGGCGGCTCCCTGCTGGCCCTGCAGCTGGTGGCCCGGGCCCGGCGCGACGGGATCAAGCTGACCCCCAGGCTCATCTACGCCCACCGGACCATCCGGGCCCTGGCCGAGCTGCTGAGCGGAACGAAGCCGCCCACGGCCGCCCCGGCACCGGGCGGCACCCCCGCCGCGCTGGTGGCGCTGCGCTCGGACGGCGACCTGCCGCCGTTCTTCTGCGTGCACGCCAGCAACGGCTCGGCCGCCCCCTACGCGGCGCTCGCCGCCGGGCTGCCCCGGCGGCGTCCGTTCTTCGCGCTGGACGCGGAGGGGCTGGCGCCCGACGGTCCGGAGCTGGCCTCGGTGCCCGCTCTCGCGGCGCACTACACGGCGCAGGTCCGGGCCCAGCAGCCGCACGGCCCCTACCGGATCGGCGGCTGGTCGACCGGCGCCGCCATCGCCCACGAGATGGCCGCGCAGCTCAGGGCGGCGGGTGAGGAGGTCGCCGCGCTGGTCCTGCTCGACCCGCCGACGCCGACCCGGCTCTCCGCCCCGCCCGAGCACGCCCTGCTGCTGTGGCTGTTCCTGCGGGACCTGGCGGGCCTGGTCGGCCGCCCGAGGCCGCCGCTGGAGGTCGAGCAGCTGACGCCGCTCGACGCCGAGGCCCGTCGGCAGGCCGTGCTGTCCGCGATCCGCACGGCCGGACTGGTCGGTGCGGAGGCGATGCCGGAGGTGGTGGCCCGGATGGGCGTGTTCTGCGCCATGGTCTCGGCCGCCGCCGTGTGGCAACCGGCCGACTACGACGGCCCGTTGACCCTCCTGCTGGCCGGTGGGCCGGATCCGGCGGCGGAACGGCTGGCCGGCTGGCGGCCGTTCACCACCGCCCGGGCCACCGCCGAACCGGTGGCGGGCGACCACCACGGCATGCTGCGCCAACCGGCGGTCGCCGCGCTGGCCGAGCTCCTCGACCGCTTCCTGGACGAGTAGCGACCCCGCCCCGGCGCCGCCGCACCCGCGGCGGCGCCGGGTACCCGTCCAGGCGTCACACATGGAAGGCAGAGAATCATCATGGAACCGCTCGACTGCGTCGTCATCGGCTACAACGAGGGTGACTTCCAGGAGTACCGCGCGATCTGCGAGGGCAGCGGCGCCTGGTCGCCGACCCAGCAGATCTACAGCAAGGAGTACCTGGAGGTCGACGGCCGCCACTACTCGTTCATGGACGGCCTGAGCGTCCTGCGGAACCGGGCCACCGGCCGCGACGACCGCTACCACGTGGGCGAGGTGCACAACCTCGCCGGTATCTACCTCAGCAACTTCCTGCACAAGGCGGGCTTCACCGCCGAGGCGGTCTCGCTGTTCAGCGCCGAGTTGGAGCGCCTCACCGACCTGCTCGGACGCGGTCCGGCGGTGGTCGCGGTGACGACCACGTTCTACGTCAACATCATGCCGGTGCTGCCGGTCATCGACTTCGTCCGGGAGCACGCGCCGGACGCCCACATCGTCGTCGGCGGGCCGCTGGTCGACAACCTCTGCCTGGACGGCCTCGACGGGCAGGCGCAGGACATGATGGACGCCATGGGCGCCGACAGCTACATCGTCGAGTCCCAGGGCGAGGCCGCGCTGGTCGAGCTGGTCGCCGCGGTCAAACAGGGCAGGTCCGTGGACGGCCTGGCCAACGTGATCACCCTGCGGGGGGAGAAGTGGCTCTCCGGCCCCAGGACGCCGGAGGCGAACAGCGTCGACCACGCCTCGATCAACTGGTCCGCCTTCAGCCCGGAGCTGATCGGCCGCACCGCCCAGACCCGGACCGCCCGCAGCTGCGCGTTCAAGTGCAGCTTCTGCGACTACCCCCAGCGCGCCGGCGCGCTGACCACCTCCTCGGTGGACACGGTGCGCCACGAACTCCGGCAGATGGCCGAACTCGGGGTCAAGAACCTGGTGTTCGTGGACGACACCTTCAACGTTCCGCCGAAGCGGTTCAAGGAGATCTGCCGGATGCTCATCGAGGAGGACCTGGGACTGAACTGGTACTCCTACTTCCGCTGCTCCAACGCCCGCGACCAGGAGACCTTCGACCTGGCCGCCGAGAGCGGCTGCCGCGGCGTCTTCCTCGGCATCGAGTCCGGCGACCAGGACATCCTCGCCGCCATGAACAAGTTGGCGCAGGACGCCCAGTACCGCAACGGCATAGCCGAGTTGAAGAAGCGGGGGATCACCACCTTCGCGTCGATCATCGTCGGCTTCCCCGGCGAGAACGAGACCACGGTGCAGAACACGATCGACTTCCTCAACGAGACCGGGCCGACCTTCTGGCGCGCGCAGGCCTGGTGGGGCAACCCGAAGGCCCCGGTCTACCAGCGCAAGGAGATCCACGGCATCAAGGGTGAGGCGTACAACTGGTCGCACCGCACCATGGACTCGGCCGAGGCCGCGCGGTGGTGCGACGTCATGTTCGACAAGGTCACCGAGTCGACCTGGCTGCCGCTGTACGACTTCGACTTCTGGGCGCTGCCGTACCTCGACGGCATGGGCATGAAGGTCGACGAGTTGCTGCCGATCCTGCGGATCTCCCAGGAGATCATGCGCGAGCGCGGCCGGGCCGTACCGGACGCAGTCCGGCTCGCCGCCCTGAACGACAGCCTCTACAAGACCGTCGCGGCCGTCGGCATGGCCCCCTCCCGGTTCGCCTTCGGCAGCCGCTGACCGCACCGACCACAGCGCCGCAGCCCCGCGGGCCGCTGGACCGGTTCCCGGAACCGGACCAGCGGCCCGGCACGACCGCACCGCCGGACCTCGCGGAGCGGACACCGCGGTGTGCGAGGATCACGCCATGGCCAGAGGTACCCCTCCACCGCTCGACGCGCCGCACGTGCCGAAAGGCCGCACATCGGCCGCCGCCGTGCTGGCGGCACTCCTCGACCGCTCGGTGCAGCAGATCGCGCAGGCCGCGGCCGACGTCCGCCGGTTCGACCGGGAAACGATTCGCGCGGCAGCCGATGTGTGGGACAACAACGTGCAACCGCTGTTCTGGGCGGTGAGCACGTCGGACGCCGACGAACGCGAGCGGCGGGCGACGGTGGCGCTGGAATGGATGGCCGGTTTCGGTGAGCGGCGGCGCGCGTGGATGATCGAGCAGGCCGCAATCGCCGGACACGACCTTGAGCCGCTGCTCCTGTCGGCCGAGCCGGACCTCCCGGGCCGCGACTACCTCGGACATGTCACGGCACCGCAGTGCCGACTCACCCGGCAGAACGTGGACGACCTGGCCCCCGACTACGAGCTGGCAGCGGCGTCCGTTCGCCGGCTCCGGATCGAGCGGGCCGGGACTCACCTGACCGCCTTCCTCCAGCTGGTTGTCGACCGCAGGTTCGCCCTCGGCGCGAGCACCGACGCGCCACCCGCCCTCCTGGGCATGTGGCTGGACGGGGTCACCGGCGCCGCCTTCGACCTCCCCGACACCCGGGGAGTGACCCTGGACGCCGATCCGCAGGGGATCGCGATGTCCCTGGGCACGGCCGGGCGGCTCCGCGCTACCGGCGGCGAGTACCGCCTCGACGACCGCTCATGGCACCTGTCGGCCGCCGGTCGGCGTGCCGACGCCGTCACCCCGCCCCGCACCGCCGAGTCGGGCCGACTCCGTCACCCACCGGCCGGGGAGCTGGGAGCCGATGCCCGCGCCGCTGCTGTCCTGCTACGCGGCGTCATGCTGGAGCTCCGCTCGGTGCGCTACGCCGACCGCGCCGATCACGTACCCGTACTCCGCCTGTGCCGGGCCCTGGAGCGGGCCGGTGGAGCGATCCTGGCGGCGGGCTCCCGACGCGGCTCCCGCCGTCGGGAGGCGGCATTCCGCGACCTGATCCGCACCTGGGCCGAGCGGGGAGGCCCCGAGACCACCCGCTGGCTCACCGGCGTCCTCAAGCGGCACGCGGGCCGGACGGATCTCATCGAGGCGCCTCGGGCCACCGAACGAACTCCTCCCTCCTCCGCCGACAGCGCGCCCGGGTCCGCCGTGCCCTCGCAGGCGGTTCTGACCCTGGCCGCCTGGACGGCGGCACACACCCGCCACGGCTCGGAGCACCCGGCCACGGCGCAGCTCCAACTCGCCCTACCGCCAAGGGGCGAGAACGCCTCGGGGCGCTGGCGGCTGCGTACGGTCAGCTGCACCGACCCGGACGCCTTCCGCCTTCACACCGATGCGTTCCAGGGCCCTGGAACGCTCGTCCAGGTGGGGAAGCCCACCGCCGCCCGCAGTCTCGACCTCCACGGCGGTTCCCTGCTCATCTCGGCCAAGGACGGCTGGAGCGCCGAGGTGAGCTGACCCCGAGGTCGGTGCGGCGGCAACTAACTGCTCAGGTTGCTCAGGGTTTCGATGTTCTTCCAGCCGGAGTCGCCGGAGAGGAGGACTATGTCGCCGCGCAGGCCCAGTGTCTCGACGGCCTGGCAGGCGGCGGCGGTGACCGCGGCGGTCTGCAGTCCGCCGAAGACCCCGGCCCGGGGCAGCTCCGTGGCCATGGCGACGGCCTGCTGGTGGGTGACCTTGACCGACAGGTCGAAGACGTTCTCGTCGAAGCCGGCCGCGATGAAGGGTGTGCGGTAGTCGCCGTCGACCAGTGCCGCCGTGCCGGGGATCCGCGTGCCGCGCTCGGCCTCGACTGCGATGACCTTCACCTGCGGCCGCTGCTCCTTGAGGTACCGGCCGGTGCCCAGGAGTGTGCCGCCGGAGCCGATCGAGCCGACCACCGCCGTCACATTCGGGAGTTGCGCGAGGATCTCCGGGCCGGTGCCCGTGTAGTGCGCGTCGGGGTTCACCGTGTTGTGGAGCTGGTCCAGGAAGTACCAGCGCTCGGGGTCGGCGTCGTACTCCTTGCGGCAGTACTCGTTTCCCTCGATGGTGAATGTGCCCATGGTCTCCAGCCGGGCGCCGAAGTATTCGATGAACACGCGCTTTTCCCGGGTCAGTTTGCTGGAACTGACAATGTGCACGGGCACGCCGAGCCTGCTGCCGAAGTAGGCGATGCTACAGCCCATGTTTCCGCTGGAGGAGTCCAGGATCGTCTTCTGGGGGCTCCACCGGGGGTCTTGGAGCATCTTGCGGAACATTGCCACGCACGCGCGGTCCTTGACGCTGCCCGTCGGATTCGCACCCTCGGTTTTCACGAAAAGCCGGACGGGGGAGCCGGAAAGGGACCTCAGTTCGATCAGCGGAGTATTCCCGACCTTCCCGGCCTCCGCCTCGAAGCCCTTGACCGACCCACCCTCGAACGTGTGCATGCCCACTCCAGACGATGATCAACTGATTTCGTCCGAACCTACCGCACAGATCAACTTGCCTACACGGTAGCCGAGATGGACAAAAGGCCAACTGATTGCGTCGAATTCCCGCCGTCAGCTTGTGGCACCGGCGCACTGGGGGTGGCCCCAGGTCTGGCCGACGCGGGTGATCGGGTCGCCCTTGGCGTAGGGCTGTGAGCACGGGCAGGTTCCGGGGAACCGCGCGGCGATGGTCCGTGCCTTGCCCGAACCCGAGCCCGGGGAGGCCTTCGCGGTGCCCCCGCTGTCCCCGCTGCCCCCGCTGGTACTGGTGGTGCGTGGGGTGCGCCGGGATGGGGTGGTCCGTGAGGGGTCGGGGGTTGGGAGGTCGGCGTTGGTGCCCTGGGCGGGTTGTTGGGTGCGGGCGGCGTCGCTGGCCGCCTTGTCCGCGATCGCGTTGAGCGGGTCGCCGCCGACCTGGTGCGCGGGCACGTAGACGAAGGTGACGTCGCGGCCGGTCAGGAGGGCGTCGATACGCTGGATCAGCTCGCGGTTGGCCACCGGCTTGCCCGCGGCGGTCTTCCAGCCGTTGCGCTTCCAGGCCGTGAGCCATTTGGTCGCCGCGTCTCGGGTGTACGTCGAGTCCAGGCGTACCTCCAGCGCGGCGGCCGGATCGGTCGCGAGCAGGAGTTGTTCCAGTGCCGTCAGCTCGCCGATGTTGTTGGTGCTGTGTCCCAGCGGCCCGGCCTGCCAGCGCACGGGTACTCCCGTGCTGTCCGCGATCACGTAGGCCCAGGCCGCAGGGCCCGGGTTGCCCTTGGCTGCTCCGTCACACGCTGCGATGAATCGATCGACCATGCCGGTGATCCTTCCAGATCCGGGCGGGTGCTCGTGCCCGGCCCGCGCCGTACCCGTGCCCCCGGGGCGGTCAGTCGGCTGGTACCGGCACGATTTCGCCGATGGTGCGCGGGGGTTGACGCTCCGACGCGAGCGCGCCTAGGGTCACCGGTGCATCCCAAGACATCTGATGTCAGTTGTCTAGACCACATGACCGCTTGTCCCCGAGGGGGTCCTCCGTGAGTCGTTCCCGTGAAGCCGCTCCGTCCCGGCGCCGCGCCTTGACCGGTCTCGGATTGGCGGCCGGCGCGGCTGTGGCGCTGCCTGCGAGCCGGGCCGCGGCGTTGACCGTGACGGGCGGGTTGCCGGTGCTGCAACCCGCCGATGACTGGGCGGCGGTACTGGCGACCACCCCGCAGGTGCAACTACTGCCCGGTGCGACCTATACCCTGGCGGCTGCGGTCGAACTGCCCGACGGCTGCTACATCCAGGGCAACGGTGCCACGGTGACCGTCGCCTCCGACACCATCGGCGCGCTGACCGCGACCGGCAGGAGCGCCATCACCGTCACCGGTGTGCGGTTCCTGGGCCAGGCCGCCAATCCACTCAACACCGCGCCCTCTTTCCCGCATGTCGCCGTCGCCCTGGTCCGCAGTACGGATGTGCGGATCAGCGACTGCGACTTCACCAACTGGCGCGGAGCGGGCGTCACCCTGAACGGATCGGCCGCCGACGACTACTTCGCCTACCGGGTCAAACTCGACGGCAACGCCTTCCTCAACTGCTACTTCGGGGTGTCCGCGGCCGATCGCAGTGAGTACTCGCAACTGACCGCGAACAGCTTCGCCTACTGCCGGTTGGCGATCTGGAACTCCTGCGGCAACTGGAGCGTCACCGGCAACCTGGTCGTCGGCTGCTACGGCGCCTACTACTGCTTCGCCCAGACCAGCCCCTACGGTGCGCTGACGTCGGACAACTGGGCCCACGGCACCGTGGTCGGCAACACGTTCAACCACGCCAACGGCGGCGCCCAGGAGCTGTGGAGCGGCAACGCCGCGTTCCCGATCGGCGGCACCGCCCAGGACCCGGGCAGCGGCGTCGTCGTCAACGGTGCACTGCCGCCCACCTTCACCGGCAACACCCTGTGGTACAGCGATGTGACCGCGATCGGCCTGGCCGGTACCCGCTGGCTGCTGTCCGGTTGTACCTTCTCGAACCTGACCATCGCCTGCACCGGTGCTGCGCCCGTGCTCCTGGCCGGTACCCAGTCCAACGGCGCCGCCAACGCCCCCACGTTGACCGGCAACGTCAAAGACCTCTTCGCCGACCTCTACTGACGCGACGTCAGGCGCCGGCCCTGATGGCATCCGCGGTGGTGGGCTGGATGGAGAAGAACTGATCGAGGCCGACGATCTCGAAGACCCGGTTGAGTCCGTGGTTCAGCCCCGCCAGGGTGACGCGCCCGCCCGCCGCGTCGGCCCGCTGGTGGGCGGTGACCAGGACGGTGATGCCGGTGGAGTCGCAGTAGGTCAACTGCGCCAGGTCGACGACCAGCAGGGAACCCGGGCCGAAGGGCACGTCGTCCAGGGTGGCTCGCAGCTGGGGCGCCGTGTCGTGGTCGAGTTCGCCGACCGCGGTGAGCACGCGGTGTCCGCCGGGAAGTACCCGCAAGGTGGTGGTCAGGGGGCGTTCGGTCACTGGAGCTCCTGGTCGGCGGGCTGTGCCCAGTGAGGCGGTCAGCGCGATTCATGTGAGAGCTTAGAATATCCTACTGACCCCGGGGCCCCGAGGTGGTAGGCGGTGGTGCCGGCCAGTGGTTCGGCGTGAGCGAAGGGTGTCCCGGGGTGTGCTCCGAAAGCGCAGGGCCCGCAGTACCGGCCGCCACCGAGGCGGGTGTGTTCGCCGCCGACCCGGTGGTCGGGCGGGACCTGGCCGCGCTGGACTGGTCGGAGACGCCACTGGGCCCCCCGGCCCTCTGGCCGCAGAGTCTTCGCACAGCGGTCGACATCCTGCTCTCGTCCCGGTTCCCCATGTGGATGGCCTGGGGGCCGGAGCTGACGTTCTTCTGCAACGACGCGTACCGACGCGACACGCTGGGCCGCAAGTACCCGTGGGCGCTGGGCCGACCGGCGAGCGAGGTGTGGGCGGAGATCTGGGACGACATCTGGCCGCGCATCGACACCGTGACGACCACCGGTGAGGCGACCTGGGACGAGGCGCTGCTGCTGTTCCTGGAGCGGTCGGGCTATTCCGAGGAGACCTACCACACGTTCTCGTACAGCCCGCTCAGGGACGACGGCGGAGACGTCGTCGGCATGCTGTGCGTGGTGAGTGAGGACACCGAGCGGGTCATCGGCGAGCGGCGCATGGCGACGCTGCGGGACCTCGGCTCCGATCCCAGCGTGGTCCGTACCGAACAGGAGATGCTGGCCTTCACCGGCCGACAGCTCGGCCGGAACCAGCACGACCTCCCCTTCACCCTGACCTACCTGCTGGAAGACGGGGATCGCGCGCACCTGGCGGTGGCCACCGGTATCGGCGACGGGCATCCCGCCGCCGCGGCGATCGTGCCGCTCGACTCGCCGGACGCGGTCTGGCCGGCGGCGGCACTGGCCCTGGGGGAGCCGATACTCGTCCAGCTCGACGCCAGGCACGGCGACGCGCTGCCCACGGGCGGTTGGCCGGAGCCGCCGACCCAGGCCCTGGTGGTACCGCTGGCGCAACAGGGCAGCGTGCCGTACGGGTTCCTGGTGGCCGCGCTGAACCGGTACCGGCCGCTGGACGACGGCTACCGCGGCTTCGTCGAGCTGGCCTCCGGCCACATCGCGGCGGGCATCGGGAGCGCGCGCAGCTACCGTGCCCAGCAGCGACGGGCCGAGGAGCTCATGGAGCTGGACCGGGCCAAGACCGCGTTCTTCTCCAACGTCAGCCACGAGTTCCGGACCCCCCTCACGCTGATCATGGGGCCGCTGGAGGAACTGCGCACACGGCTCCCCGAGGCCGACACGCGGGGGCACGAGGAGCTGGAGGTCATCCACCGCAACAGCCTGCGGCTGGGCAAGCTGGTCAACACGCTGCTGGACTTCTCCCGCATCGAGGCGGGCCGGATGCAGGCCACCTACGAGCCGGTCGACCTGGCCGCCGTGACGGCCGAGCTGGCCAGCGTGTTCCGCTCCGCCGTCGCCAGAGCCGGACTCCAGCTGGAGGTCGACTGCCCGCCGCTGCCCGCCCCGGTCCACGTGGACCAGGGCATGTGGGAGAAGGTCGTCCTCAACCTCCTCAGCAACGCCCTCAAGTTCACCTTCGAGGGCTCGATCCGCGTCGCGGTGCGCTGTGAGGACGACCAGGCGGTCGTCACCGTCACCGACACGGGCATCGGCGTGGCCGACGAGGAGATGCCGCGGCTGTTCGAACGGTTCCACCGGATCGAGAACGCCCGGTCGCGTTCCAACGAGGGGAGCGGCATCGGGCTCGCGCTGGTCCGGCAACTGGTCCAGCTGCACGGCGGCACCATCACCGCCGACAGCGTCCTCGGCCGGGGTACCACCTTCCACATCCGACTGCCCTTCGGCACCGATCACCTGCCGGTGGACTCCATCGCCCCGGCAACCGACACCAGGCCCGTGTCGACCGCCGCCGCCCCCTACGTCCAGGAGGCACTGCGCTGGCTGCCCGAAGGCGGCGCCCCGACCGAGGCAGGTGAGGGTGAAGGGTCCGTCACGACGGCGGGAACCGAGGTCACCACGGCCGGGGGAACGGTCCCCGCCCGGGTACTGGTCGCCGATGACAACGCCGACATGCGCGAGTACCTGGTGCGGCTGCTGAGGAGCGCCGGCTACCAGGTCGACTCCGTGACCGACGGGCAGGCGGCCCTTGACGCGGTCCGCGCGAGCGCCCCGGACCTGCTGGTCAGCGACGTCATGATGCCCCGCCTCGACGGCCTGGAACTGGTCGCGGCGCTGCGCACCGACCAGCGCACCGCCGGGGTACCGGTGCTGCTGCTCTCCGCCCGGGCCGGGCAGGACGCCTCCATCGAGGGGCTTGACGCCGGAGCCGACGACTACCTGGTCAAGCCGTTCGCCGCCGCCGAACTGCTGGCGCGGATCCGGGCCAACATCGAGCTCGCGCGACTGCGCAACCACCACGCCCGGTGGCGTACCGCCCTCGTCGACTCGCTTCAGGAGGCGTTCTTCGTCTGCGACGAGCAGGGCTCGGTGATCGAGGTCAACACCGCCTTCGGCGACATCCTCGGCTACGGTTCGGACGAGCTGCCCTACGCCTACCCGCACCCCTGGCTGCCCAGTGCCGACAGCGACGCCGAGGCGCACCAGCAGGCGGACCGGGCCTTCCGGGACCTGCTCACCGCCCGCGGCGGCAGCTGCCTCCTCCCGGTGGTCCGGAGCGACGGCCAGCGGCTGTGGGTGAGCGCCACCCTCAACCAGGTCCAGGACCCGGACACCGGCCGGCGGCTGGTGGTCGGGACCTTCCGCGACGTGACCGCCGAGCGCTACGCCATCCAGCGGGAGACGGCCCTGGCCGCCCTGGGCCTGCGGTTGGCGGAGGCGACCAGCCTGTCCGAGGCGCTCACGGCGGCTCTGACCGAACTGCGGACGATCTGGAGGGTGCGGACGGTCGTCGCGGCGCTGTTCGCCGACTCGGGCGCCGTGCGGCTGACAGCCACCGATCCCGGGCTCGGCTGGGACGACCTGCCCGCCGAACACCGCGCGACGCTGACCGGCCTCCGGCAGCAGCCGCTGCTGACGCCTTCGGCGCACCAGGGCGACGGCGGTGCCATCGTGCTCGAACACCCCCACGGGCCGCTCGTCGTGTGGGTCGGGCCCGGTGAGCGCCGTCCCTTCGCCGACCAGGACCAGGTACTGCTCTCGCTGCTGGCCGGTCGGCTCGCGCAGGGACTGACCCGCGCCCACCAGATCGAGCAGCAGCGGGAGACGGCGATCGCGCTCCAGCGGGCCATTCTGGGACCCTCCCGCCTGCCCGCCGGATTCGCGGTGCGCTACGAGCCGGCCGCCCGTCCGCTGGAGGTCGGCGGTGACTGGTACGACACCGTCGAGCTTCCGGACAGCCGCATCGGCATCGTCGTCGGCGACTGCGTCGGCCGCGGTCTGGAAGCGGCTGCCGTCATGGGCCAACTCCGCAGCGCCTGCCGTGCCCTGCTGTTGCAGGACATCGGCCCGGCGCAGACCCTGGTGGCCCTGGACCGCTTCGCCGCGGGCATCCCCGGGGCCGTCTGCACCACCGTGTTCTGCGGCGTGCTGGACCTCGCGACCGGGGACCTGACCTACTCCAGCGCCGGCCACCCGCCGGGGATCCTCGCCTACCCGGACGGGACCACGTACCTGCTGGAGGACGGCCGCTCGACGCCCCTCGCCGTCCGGGACAGCGCCCGACGGCCCGAGGGCAGGCACACGATGCCGCCGCGCGCCACCCTCATGCTCTACACCGACGGGCTGGTCGAGCGCCGCCGTCGTTCCCTGGACCACGGCATCGGCCGCGCCAGTTCCGCGGTGCAGGACGGCCGCGCGACGCCGGTGGACGCGCTCGCCAGCGGGGTCATGACCACCCTCGCTCCCGAGGGGGGATACGACGACGACGTCGCCCTGCTGCTCTACCGGCACCCGGCCCCGCTGGAGGTGTCGTTTCCGGCTGAGTCCTCACAACTGGCGCCAGTACGCCGAGAGTTGAGGGGATGGTTGGCCCAGTGCGGGCTGTCCGTGCCGACCATCCAGAACGTGCTCGTGGCCGCTGGTGAGGCGTGTGCGAACGCCATCGAGCACGGCCATCGCCATGCCGCGGGTGCCAGTATCCGCCTGCACGCCGCCGCCACCGTCGACGACCTCACGCTGACCATCGCCGACAGCGGTCAGTGGAAGGAGCCCAAGCCTGAGTTGAACGCCCATCGCGGACGGGGTATCACGCTGATGCGGGCCATGATGCAGCACGTGACCATCACTTCCGGCGAGGCCGGCACGACCGTCGACATGCATGTGAGGATCGCCTGATGACCACGCCACTGACCCTCACCACTGTCCGCCGCGCCGATGGTTCGCCGGTGCTGGAGGCCGTGGGTGAGATCGACATGAGCAACGTCGACGCCTTCGCCGCCGCCATCGACGAGGGAACAGCCCCCGGGACCGCCCTGACCGTCGACCTGACCGCGGTCGAGTACCTGGACAGCGCCGGACTGACCGTGCTGTTCAACCGGGCGGAACGGATCGAGCTCATCAGCGGTCCGCTCCTCGGACCGCTCCTGGTCATCTCGGGGCTCGCCGACCTGACCAGTGTCCACGGCCTCGGCCCGGAAGCCGAGGACCGGCGCGGCTAGCCGGGGAGCGGCCGCCCGCGGGCCGGGTCGGTCGCGGTCAGCACCAGGACGGCCTGGTCGTCGTCGACGTCGGTGCCGCCGGTGAAGGAGCGGACGGCGTCGTTGAGGATGCTGATGACCTGGTGCGCGCTGTCGGTCCGGGCGCCGGACAGGGCCTGGGCGAGGCGCTCCTCGCCGAACTGCTCACCGGCGGGGTCGCGGGCCTCGGTGATGCCGTCGGTGTAGAGCAGCAGGCTCTCGGCGGGTCCGAGGTGGAGGCGGTGGGTGGGCAGGTGCGGGTCGGCGGTGACGCCGAGCAGCAGGCCCTGGCTGTTGACGAAGCGGGCGGTGTGCTCGGCGTCGATGTGCAGCGGGAAGGTGTGGCCGGCGCGGACCAGGGTGATGTCGAGGCCGTCCGGGGTGGGCGTGAGGTGGCCGTAGAGGAGGGTGACGAACCCGGTCCCGTGGCTGCGGGGACGGTCGAGCAGCGCCTTGTTGACGGCGCGGACGACGGCGTCGGGGCCGTCGAGCAGCGGGGCGACGGCGCGGGCGGTGTGGCGGACCAGCGCGGTGGTGGTCGCGGCGATCGCGCCGCGACCGCAGACGTCGCCGAGCATGAAGGCCCAGCTGTCGTCGCCCAGCGGGAACACGTCGTAGAAGTCGCCGCCGACGTCGAGCCCCTCACCGGCGGGGTGGTAGTGGGTGGCGAGTTCGGCGCCCGGCAGCTCGGGTACCTGCGGCAGCAGCAGCCCGGCCTGCAGGTCGCGGGCCAGCGCGGCGCGCTCGGTGTACTGGCGGGCGTTGAGCGCCGCCGCGGCGGCACGGCGGGCGAGCTCCTCGGCCAGGGCGACGGTGTGGCCGCCGAAGGTCCCCTCGCCGGTCGTGAGCAGGGTCAACGCGCCGAAGGGGGTGCCCCGGTCCAGCAGCGGCACGCACAGGTAGCCGGTGACCCGCAGCTCCCGCCAGGGCCCGGGCCCGCTGGGAGTGCCGCGGACGATCTCGCTGGTGCCGCTGGCCAGGACCCGGGCGACGGCGTCGTCCTCGGCGTCGTGGGCGGGCACGTGCGAGGAGAGGAGCCGGTCCTCCTCCGGGGTGGGCGCGGCGGTGGCGATGCGGTGCACACGACCGGCGTCGATGATGTCGACCGCGCTCAGCGGAGCCAGGGCGGGTGCGCAGAAGGTGGCCAGCCGCTGCAGGGTCTGGGTGTAGTCGAGGTCGGTGGCGAGCGTCGTGCTGGCCTCCAGCAGGAAGGACAGGTCGCGGCGGGCGGCCCGCTCCCTGGTCTCCGCGGCCAGACGGGCCTCCTCGGCCTGGAACCGCTCGATGGCGAGGGCCGCCGTATCGGCGAACACCCGGGCCAGGGCGAGGTCGGACTCCTGCGGGGCCCGGGGAGTGCGGTGGTACATCGCGAAGGTGCCCAGCAGTGATCCGTCCCTGGCCAGGATGGGAGTGGACCAGCAGGCCGCGACGCCCGCGCGGACCGCCAGGTCGCGGAAGTCGTCCCAGAAGGGGTCGGTGGCGATGTCCGTGACGATGACCGGTCGGCGGCGGTGGGCGGCGGTGCCGCAGGAACCGACGCCCTCGCCGGTGGTGATCCCGTCGATGGCCCGGTTGTAGAAGTCGGGCAGACTGGGGGCCGCGCCATGGCGCAGCCGCCGCCCGTCCGGGTCGGCGAGCAGGACCGAGACCAGGACCTCCTCGGGCGCGAGGTCCTCGATGGTGCGGGCCATGCCGTGGAGCACCTGGTCCAGTGGGGCCTGACGGGCGATCTGCTCCAGCAGCGCCCGGTGCTCGGCGGTGAGCCGCTGCGCGTGCTTGACCTGCGTGGTCTCCATCCCGATGAGGTGCACGCCGACGACGTTGCCGCCGGTGTCCAGGCGCGGCTCGAAGGTGAAGTCGAAGAACGCCTCCCGCGCGCCGGAGCCGCGGCCCAGCAGGACGCGTGCGTCCCGCTCGGTGTGGCGCTCACCGGTGCGGTAGACGCGGTGGAGCAGGGTGAGGAACCGCTGCTCGGCGAGTTCGGGCAGCAGCTGGCCGATCGGTACCCCGGTCCGGGCCCGGTCCGCGGCGCCCATCGAGGCGAAGAAGGCCGCGTTCGCTGCCTCCACCAGGTGCGCGGGCCCCGCCAAGGCCGCGAAAACGGCGCTGGACTGGCCGAACAGGGCCCTGAGGTCCGGCTCACCCTTGCTGGCGCTGTCCGGGACGGCAGCTGGACCGGAGTCCGGTCGCTGCTGCTCGGGGGCGCTGGTCATGGACTGCTACCTCTCGCTCGCCGTAGGCGCCGCGGACGCGGAGTCCTGAGCGTGGAGGTCTCCCGCGCCGTCTTCGGGGGGGAGCGCCTCGGTCACCGACGCGTGCACGGCGATGACCTGGTCCAGGCCGGTCAGCGCGAAGATCCGCGCCACCGACGTGGGTACCGCGGCCAGACGCAGCGCGCCGCCGTGCGCGGCCACCCGCTGGTGGATCCTGATCAGACCGGTGATACCGGTCGAGTCGCAGTACTCAAGGGCAGCGCAGTCGATCACCACGAGCGGCGCCGACTGCGGCTCGGCGACCAGCGCGTCAGCCGCCTCGTGCAGCTGGACAGCGCTGTGGAAGTCCAGCTCGCCCCGCAGAACGAGCACCCACGCGTGCCTGGACGGCCTGGAATCCACCGAGAACACCCGTCACCGCCTCCCCTGGACCAACTGGCAACAGTCTCGATGATAGGCGACTGTCCGCAACGGGCAGGCTGAACCCTGTTCGCAGGCCTCGCGCTCGCCGGGGCCGGTTCAGGGGGTTGGCAGTCCACCCGGGCGAGCGGGGCGGCCGAAGCGCACCGGTACGCCGGGGGAGTAGAGCACGCTCGCGGGCGGCCCGACCGGCGCCGGCAGCCCGGCGGCTGCCACCAGCTCGTCGTCGCAGGCCAGGAGCTCGGCCCGGTGCAGGGGCCAGTGCGGGTGGGTGTTGGGCAGGTACATCGATCGGCCGAAGAAGGCGTTGTGCATGCCCCAGCGGGCGGTCAGGAAGTGTTCGAGCGCGGTGGGCTCCTCGATCCGCTCGCCGATTCGCACCGAGATCCGACAGCGCGCCCCGCGCGGGCCCGGCCAGCGTCGGCTGCTTGAGTAGCTGATGGTGTCCGCGTCGTGGTCGATGGCCATCCTGGCCCACATGTAGGGGAGCCGGAAGGCGCCGCGACCGAAGGCGACCGGCAGCAGCCGTGATGCCTCCAGGGAACGGAACACCACGCCGCGCCGACCGTACTGGTCCACCGAGTAGAGCCGCACGTTGGTCTCCGGGAACGTGCCGAGGTACGGGATGCCCGGCACCCTGAACCAGCCCACCCGGTACATCCGGAAGGCCACCAGGCCGATGTAGGTGAGCCCCTCGTGCGTGTCCGGCCTGGTTCCGGGCGGCAGCAGCGGTGCCACGTCCGCGGGGTCGGCGGCCCAGTGCAGGAACGAGAGGTGCAGCCAGGACTGGGTGAGCAGCGTGTCCGGAACCTGGCGCACCGGGTCGGGCATGATCGGCTCAGCAGGGACAGGGGTGAGCGACACCTCACCAGCGTCGCACATCCTTCCGGCTGTCGA
This sequence comes from Streptacidiphilus sp. P02-A3a, assembly GCF_014084105.1. GTDB lineage: Bacteria > Actinomycetota > Actinomycetes > Streptomycetales > Streptomycetaceae > Streptacidiphilus. The sequence continues at coordinate 4,444,786 of NZ_CP048289.1, forward strand.
CCAGGGTCCGGCGCTCGGTGGCATCAGAAAATATTGACCACTTGTTGACCACTTGCCCAATCTGGGCCATCATCTGGTCAACATCAAGCGCACAACCGGCACCGGGAACGAACCACTGCACCTCCACGAAGGGATGGATCATGTTTCGTCGCACCCTGTACACCGCCGTCGCCACCGCCTGCGCCGTCGCCCTCAGCACTGCCGCGAGCGCCGCGCCGGCCGCTGCCGCGCACCGGTCAGGCCGCCCCGGGGCGGTCACCGCCGGCGTCGAACTGGAGACCTGGATGTACCCCGGCTCCTCCGGCGACTCGCAGTGCAGCGCCCCGGCGGAGTACGCCGACAACCGGGTCATCAACGGCGCGCTCAAGCCCGAGTACTGGACTGTCACCGGCAAGGGCAAGGTCTCGCTGGAGACCACTGCCCAGGGCCTGTGCAACGCCTACAGCCAGGCCAATGTGGCGGACCTCAAGGCACACTCCGCGGCTCAGTACCCGACCGTCTCCGGCATGACCACCGCTGACGTCCACGCCCTGGTGAGCAGCAGTGCCAACCGCGGTGCGGCGGTCTCCCAACTCACCTCGCTGGTGGTCGGCAACCAGCTCAGCGGCGTGGACGTCGACCTGGAGGACTACTGGTCCTGGAGCACCGCCGACTTCCACAACTACCTGACCTTCCTCGGCCAACTCGCCACCGCACTGCACGCCCAGGGCAAGCGGCTGCTGGTGGACGCTCCCGCCATGACCTCCGACGCCGCGTTCTACAACTACGCGGCCGTCAGCGCCGAGGGCGTGGACGAGCTGGAGATCATGGCCTACGACGAGGAGTACGACACCGCCCCCGGCGACACCTGCCTGCCGATCACCCCACTGGCCTGGCTGAGGCAGGTCACCCAGTACGCCCAGAGCCAGGTGCCGGACCCGTCCAAGCTGACCATCGGCCTGCCCTCGTACGGCATCAGCTCGCCCGACCCCTGTGACCTGAACAACATCACCGGCAACATCCAGTACAGCCAGATGGAGCAGAGCCCCGGCTTCTCCACCGACCCGGCGGTGATCGCCGCCCGGCGCGACCCCTCCTCCGGGGAGATCCGCTGGATCGACAACGGAACCCTGTACGACTACGTCGACAGCACCGCCCTGGACGACAAGCTCGCCGTGCTGACCTCGCTCGGCGTCACCCAGGTCTCCGTCTGGTCCCTGGGCGGCGGCAATCCCTGGTTCAGCGGCTGACCGCGCGGCGGTGGCGGCCCGTCGCCGCCACCGCCGCCCCGGTCGCTCCCGGGCCGGGGTACCAGCCGGCCGGGCAGGCCGGGCATCCACCACGTAGCGAAAGACGGCACCTTGAGCGAGACACCCAGTCAGGCCATGGCACTGGCCGCCGCACTGCGAGAACTGCTGATCGGATCCCGCGCGAGCGACGGCGAGGGCCTCGCACCGGCGGTGGTGCTGGCCATGACCGATCCGGCCACCGGCACCGAGCACACCGTCGCCCTCCAACCGGAGTCCGCCGACTGGCTCACCAGACTGACCGTCGACTCCATCGCGAGCTGCCGGAACGCGCACAGCGGTGGGAACGGCCTGTGCGCACACTGCCGCGGCACCGGCCGGGCCGGCCTCGTCCAGCAGTAGCCGCCACGGCGTCGGAGGCCCTGAAGCTGTTCGGTCTACCTCGTGGTCGCGGATGTCATCGTGCTTCCTGCGTCAGGGCCCGCAGGGGGAGTCGGGTTGCTGGAGCACCCCGGTCAGGGCGCGCCAGTTGATCGTGGGAACCTCGCTGCCCAGCGGGACCAGGGCGCGGGTGGCGTCCAGGAACTGGGCCAGGTCGCGGGTGGCCACCGTGAGCAGGGCGTTCTCCTGGCCGGAGTACAGCTCGATGGCGGTACTGTCACCGTGGGGGAAGATGCGGACGTCGCCGATGCCGACGGGGCCCAGCAGCCCGTCCGCGATCAGGTCCCGGCCGATGACCCACTGCGCGGGTCGGCCGTCCACGACCAGGGTGGCGTCGAAGGCCGCGGTGACCTGCAACGGATGACGGCGGTTGTAGGTGAGGGTCATGCGTGATTCCAGGATGCCCACGGGGCTGTGCAACTGGAAGCGGACGACCTGACTGACCTGACCCCTTGACCGCATACTCCACCAATTCCGCTGCTGGGTGCCACCGTTGGTCGGTGCCGATGGGCCGCGCCTACCCGACGTCCACCCGCCCATGCGCGGCGGGAACCGAGCCGGGACCGTGCTCACCCGGACAGAGCAACAGGTCGGCCGGGCCGCCGGTCGGTCCCCTCGGCCGCCGCTGCCGTGGTCGACCCCAGGCCGGGAGCGCGGCGTCAGGACTTCTTGCGGTTCTTGGCGGCCGCCTGCTTGGCGGGCCTGGCGGCGGGTGCCTCGACGAGGGAGCCGCCCGCGGTCTCGTGGTGGGCCCGGATGAACCAGTGGAACTGCTCCAGCGCGTGCAGGTGGCCGACGAGCATGTCCTCGCTCACCGGGTCGGCGGATCCGGTGGCCTTCGCCGCCTCGCGGTGGTCCGTGATGATGCCGGTGTAGACGTGGTCCAGGGCGACCAGGTGCTCCAGGGCGTCGGCGCGGCCCAGCTTGTAGTTGTCCCAGGTCCGCTCGCTGACCAGGGTCCCCGGCGTGCCGTCGGGGGAGCCGCCGAGGGTGGCGATGCGTTCGGCTGTCTCGTCCACCATCGCGCGCACGGCTTCGACCTGGGGGTCGATCATGGTGTGAACGGCGATGAAGTGCGGCCCGACCACGTTCCAGTGCACGTGCTTGAGGGTCAGCGCGAGGTCGTTGAGCGCGTGCAGCCGCATCCGCAGCTGATCGATGACCTCGGCTGCCTGGTCGGTCGTCATGCCGGGAACGGTGTAACGGGGCGTGCTCATGAGGTGTCGCCTTTCTGTCGCGATCCGTGGCCCGGGTCCAGGTCCCAGGTTCAGGATTCGGGTCCGGGGGCCGGTCCTGGGCGCAGGCCCCGCGTGCGGGCACTGCGCGGACGCTTCCTCGCCTGCCCCGAATGGCGGGCGATATGCCTGGGGTCACCGGTTTCGTCCGAACCGTGGGCCGCGAACACGGGCCTGGCGGGCCGCCGCGGCCCGCGGGAACCGGGCGCGGAGGTGCTGGGTGAGGAAGAGGGCGGCGCGGTCCAGCGCCTGGTCGGCCTCGTCGAGGTACATGGCCCCGGTGTGTTCCAGGCCCTGGCGGGTGAGACCCGCGCCGGGCGGCTGGCCGAGCTGACCACGGGTGTGCTCGACGCGCCCGCGATGGCGGCCGCCGCGCAGGCCTTCGCGCACCTGCGTGCCGCCCTGGAGCGCGACCAGGTCGGCACGCCCACCGGCTGACGCGCCGCCGCGCCCCGGCCGGAGGCCGACCCGGCCGGGGCGGTGCCTCAGGCCTGCTCGGTCCAGTAGGGGTCGAGCACCAGGGTGTCCGCCCCGGGCACGGTCGAGGCCGCTGACCAGGAGCCGCCGAGCACGCGCCCGTTGTCGGGCCGGGCGGCCAGCGAGAGCTGGGTCAGGATCCGGTAGCGGTCGCCCCGGTAGACGGAGTGGGTGAACTCCACGACGCGGCCGTCCGCGTCCCGGGTCTCGCGTTCGAACAGCAGCGCCGGGGTGTGCGGCGGCACGCCCAGCAGATCGGCCTCGGACTCGTCGACCACGGTCGGCTCGATGCTCTGGCGGGCGTCGGTGGGCAGGATGCCGAAGCGACGCCCCAGCAGCCGGTAGAAGGAGTCCGCCTCCAGGTCCCGCGCGGCCAGCCCGGGTACCAGGGCCTGCGGGACGTGCAGCGTCTCCAGGCACATGGGGTCGCCGTCGACCAGCCGCAGCCGGGTGATCCGCAGGACCGGCTCGCCCGGGGAGACCCGCAGTCGCCGACTGATCCGGGGCCCGGCCGCGACGACCCGGGAGTCCACCGTCCGGCTGGTCCAGTGGCCGTCCACCGCGCCGACGCCCAGGAGGCTGCGGGAGGCGGTCTGGGCGAGGTCCTGGGCCACCTTTGCCTTGGCGACGAAGACGCCCCGGCCGTGCTCGCGCACCAGCAGGCCGTCGCGCACCAGGTCGTCGACCACCGAGCGCAGCGTGGGCCGGGACACCCCCAGCTCCTCGCACAACTGCCGCTCGGCGGGGATCGACGCCCCGTCGCGGGTCTCCTCCACCAGGTCGAGCAGCCGCTCGCGGATCCGCTCCCGCTTCTCCCGACGGCTCTCATTGATGACCATTTGCTGACCAGTCCTCTTCGGCTGTGGATCACATCCAGAGGGATGGTACCGCTGCGGCGGCCATGCTGGCTGCTTCCGGAGCTGACCAGGGCAGGCCAGCGGATGACTCGGGATGGCCGAATTGGTCATGAAGTGGTCACTATTGCCCCGGCGACGGCGTCGCCGGGGCGGGATCAGTGCCGGCGGGTGGCGGTGGGCTTGCTGCGGACGGCCCGCAGGAACTCGCGGTTCATGGTGGCGATGCTGGTCAGGGGGATGCCCTTGGGGCAGGCTGTCGCGCAGGCGCCGGTGTTGGTGCACCCGCCGAAGCCCTCGGCGTCCATCGCGGCGACCATGTCCAGGACCCGGCTCTCGCGCTCCGGTGCGCCCTGCGGCAGGGTGTTCAGGTGGGTGATCTTGGCGCTGGTGAACAGCATCGCCGAGCCGTTGGGGCAGGCCGCCACGCAGGCGCCGCAGCCGATGCACTCGGCGTGTTCGAACGCCAGATCGGCGTTCGGTTTGGGCACGGGTGTGGTGTTGGCCTCGGGGGCGGAGCCGGTCGGCGCGGTGATGTAGCCCCCGGCCGCGATGATCCGGTCGAACCCGGAGCGGTCGACCACCAGGTCCTTGATGAGCGGGAATGCCGCCGCCCGCCAGGGTTCGACGTCGATGCTCTGGCCGTCGGTGAAGTGCCGCAGGTGCAGTTGGCAGGCGGTGGTCCGTTCCGGGCCGTGTGCCTGGCCGTTGATGACCAGCGAGCACATGCCGCAGATGCCCTCGCGGCAGTCGTGGTCGAAGGCGACCGGTTCCTCGCCGCGGCCGATCAGTTCCTCGTTGAGGACGTCCAGCATCTCCAGGAACGACATGTCGCGGGACAGGTCCCGCAGGTGGTACTCGACCATGGCGCCGGGCGCGCCGGGGCCGCGCTGGCGCCAGATCCGCAGGGTCAGGTTCATGTGTAGCTCCGCTGGGTGGGGTGGACGTCACGGAAGTCGAGCTGCTCGCGGTGCAGCACCGGCGGGTTGCCGGGGCCGGTGTACTGCCAGGCGGCGGTGTACGAGAACGCCGCGTCGTCGCGGGCGGCCTCGCCGTCAGGGGTCTGCGACTCGACCCGGAAGTGCCCGCCGCAGGACTCGGTGCGGTGCAGCGCGTCCAGGCACAGCAGTTCGGCCAGCTCCAGGTAGTCGACGACGCGGTTGGCCTGCTCCAGGCACTGGTTGAGCTCGGCGCCACCACCGGGGACCCTGACCCGGCGCCAGAACTCCGCGCGGATCTGCGGGATGCGCGCCAGCGCGGTCCGCAGTCCGGCCTCGCCGCGGGCCATCCCGCAGTACTCCCAGAGCAGTTCACCGATCTCGCGGTGGAAGGACTCGGGACTGCGGTCGCCGTCGACGGCCAGCAGCCGGTCCAGCCGCTCGGTGGTCTGCGCCAGGACCGCGGTGACCTCGGGGTGGTCGTGGGCGACCGGCGGCTGGACCGGGTTGCGGGACAGGTAGTCGGCCAGGGTCGCCGGGAGTACGAAGTAGCCGTCGGCCAGGCCCTGCATCAGGGCCGAGGCGCCCAGGCGGTTGGCCCCGTGGTCGGAGAAGTTGGCCTCGCCGATGGCGAACAGCCCCGGGACGGTGGTCTGCAGGTCGTAGTCCACCCACAGGCCGCCCATGGTGTAGTGGATCGCCGGGTAGATCCGCATCGGGACCAGGTACGGGTCCTCGCCGGTGATCCGCTGGTACATCTCGAACAGGTTGCCGTACTGCTCGGCCACCCGCGCCCGGCCCGTTCGGGCGATCGCGTCCGCGAAGTCCAGGTAGACGCCCAGCCCGCCGGGGCCCACGCCGCGCCCCTGGTCGCAGACGGCCTTGGCGGCGCGCGAGGCGATGTCGCGCGGCACCAGGTTCCCGAACGAGGGGTAGAGCCGCTCCAGGTAGTAGTCGCGCTCGTCCTCGGGGATCTGCTCGGGGCCGCGGCTGTCGCCCTTGGTCTTCGGCACCCAGATCCGGCCGTCGTTGCGCAGCGACTCGCTCATCAGGGTGAGCTTGGACTGGTGGCTGCCCGAACGCGGGATGCAGGTCGGGTGGATCTGGGTGAAGCAGGGGTTGGCGAAGTACGCGCCGCGCCGGTGCGCGCGCCAGATCGCGGTCGCGTTGGAGTTCTTCGCGTTGGTCGACAGGTGGAAGACGTTGCCGTAGCCGCCGGTGGCCAGCACCACCGCGTCCGCCAGGTGGCTGGAGACCTCGCCGGTGACCAGGTCCCGGGCCACGATGCCGCGCGCCCGGCCGTCGACCACGATCAGGTCGAGCATCTCGGTGCGGGTACGCATCTCCACGTTGCCCGCCGCGATCTGCCGCGACAGCGCCTGGTACGCGCCCAGCAGCAGTTGCTGCCCGGTCTGGCCGCGGGCGTAGAACGTGCGCTGTACCTGGACCCCGCCGAAGGAGCGGGTGTCCAGCAGGCCGCCGTACTCGCGGGCGAACGGCACCCCCTGGGCCACGCACTGGTCGATGATCTGCACCGAGATCTCGGCCAGCCGGTGGACGTTGGACTCCCGGGCACGGAAGTCCCCGCCCTTGACCGTGTCGTAGAACAGCCGCCGGACGCTGTCGCCGTCGTTGCGGTAGTTCTTCGCCGCGTTGATCCCGCCCTGGGCGGCGATCGAGTGCGCCCGGCGCGGGGAGTCCTGGTAGCAGAACTGGAGCACGTGGTAGCCCTGTTCGGCCAGCGTGGCCCCGGCCGAGCCGCCGGCCAGCCCGGTACCGACCACGATCACCGTGTGCTTGCGCCGGTTGGCCGGGTTGACCAGCCCGGCCTGGAACCGCCGGGTGCTCCAGCGCTGCTCCACCGGCCCCTCGGGCGCCCGGGTGTCCGCGACCGGGTCACCGACGCGGTAGTCGGCGTAGCCGCCGGGGGACGTGTGCTCGCTCATCAGTGCACGGCTCCGATCATGACGGCGACGGGTACGGTGACGAAACCCGCGAACAGTACGAGCGCCAGCACCCAGCCGGCGACCTTGAACACCGGCCCGCTGCGCGGACCGTTGGCGCCCAGCGTCTGGGCCGCGCTCCACAGCCCGTGGCGCACGTGCAGCCCCAGCGCCGCCATCGCCACGATGTAGATCACGTCCGACCACCAGTCGCGGAAGTCGGCGACGATGTCCTGGTAGGGGTGGCCCGCCTCACCCAGCGGGTTCACCGTCCCGGTGGTCAGGTCCAGGATGTGCCACACCAGGAACAGCAGCAGGATCACCCCGCCCCACCGCATCGTCCGGGTCGCGAACGAGGGCCCGGCCGGTGGCCGGTGCACGTAACCGGGGCCGCGCGCCTTCAGGTCGCGGCGGCTGAGCTGGTACGCGGTCACCGCGTGCAGCACCGCGCACACCGCCAGCACCACCCGCTGGATCCACAGGTACCAGGTCCGGTGCAGCACCGGCTCCCCGATGGTGCGCAGCCACGCCGCGTACGAGTCGAACACGGTCGCCCCGAAGAAGATCTTCAGGTTGCCGTACATGTGGATGACCAGGAATCCGAGCATGACCATGCCGGTGGCCGCCATCACCGCCTTCTTGCCGATGGTGGAGGACCACAGCGTCCCCAGGGTCGACGGCCGAGCCGTCCGTGTCGCGACTGCCATGACACAGAACGCTAGGTTCAGCACAACCACAGGTCAAAGACATGATCCGGGTCATTTCCATAGCCAACGCCTATCAACGGATAGGGTCGGCCGTATGCAGTTCCAACAGCTCGCCTACTTCCTGGCCGTGGTGGACACCCGCCACTTCACCCGCGCCGCCCAGCAGGCACACGTCGCCCAGCCCTCGCTGTCCCAGCAGATCCGGGCACTGGAGCGGGAGCTGGGCGCCGACCTGTTCCGCCGCGCCCGCGGCAACATCACCCTCACCGACGCCGGTGAGGCGCTGCTCCCGCTGGCCCGGCGGATCGTCGCCGACGCCGACAGCGCGCGGACCCAGGTGCAGGAGGTCGCGGGCCTGCGCCGGGGCCGGGTCCGCCTCGGCGCCACCCCGAGCCTGTGCACCAGCCTGCTGCCGCAGGTGCTGCACGCCTACCACCGCGAACACCCCGGCATCAGCCTGCACGTCCAGGAGGGCGGCTCGCGCGACCTGGTCGGTGAACTCGCCACCGGACGCCTGGACCTGGCCCTGCTCATCCTGCCGCTACAGAGCCACGACCCGGCCCTGGCCACCACCGAACTGCTCACCGAGGAACTGGTACTGGCCTGCGCGCTGCACGCCCCGCCGCCGACCCGGGAACCGTGGATCGAGGTCGGGGCCCTGCGGGAGCAGCCGCTGGTGATGTTCCGGCACGGCTACGACCTGCGCGAGTTCACCATGGCCAGCTGCCGCGCCGAGGGCTTCGAACCACAGTTCGTGGTCGAGGGTGGTGAGATGGACGCCGTCCTGGCCATGGTCGAGGCCGGACTGGGCGCGGCCGTGGTTCCCGGCATGGTCGCCGACCGGCGCCCGCTGCGGACGACTCCGTTCGCCCCGCCGGGCCTGCACCGCACCATCGGCCTGGCCCACCGCAAGGACGTCGAACCGCCCCGCGCCGCCCGGGAACTGCGCCGCGTCCTGCTGGACCACCTCCAGCACGCCGCCCGCACCGCCACCCTGCCCCCCGGCACCCGCCCCGCCCCGCGGCGGTAGCGGGCGGCCGGGCCGAGCGGTGGTCGGCTGCCTAGGGGGCCGTCCGCGGCAGCGGCCGCCCGAGCAGGAACGCTGTCAGCAGCGCGGTGTACCGGGCGGGTTGTCCGGCTGCGATGTCGTGGCCCGCGCCGTCGACCAGTACCAGTTGGGAGTCCGGGAGGGTGCTGCGGTACTCCGCGGTGACCTGCGGTCTCATGAAGTCGCAGGAGCCACGGAGGATCAGCGAGGGGACCCGGACCGCGCGCAGTGCGGGCCGGGGGTCCGGCAGCCGGTCGAAGTCGCGGCTGGTGACCTGGTTGGTGTAGAAGCCCTGCGGGTTGTCGTGCACGGGGACCGGCGGCGCGCCGGTGCAGGTGGTGCTGTCCTTGCCCGCCAGCGCGAGCTCGTGCAGCCAGTGGTCGGCCTCGTCGTCGCCCACCAGCGCGTGCGCCGCGTTCGGGTTGACGTCCATCAGGAGTGCGGCGGCGAGCAGTCGCGGCTGGTCGACGAGGTCCTGGTAGCGGGCGTGCTCCGGGGCGCTGAGCCGGGACCACGGGTCGCCCGCCGCCGTGCCCGGGTACTGCCGCCCCCACAGCGCGCCGGGGGAGACGAACACCGCCTTGGCCACGTGGTCGCCGTGCGCGACCAGGTACTGGGCCAGCAGCGAGCCGCCCCAGGACTCGCCCACCAGGATGACCCGCTGCGCGCCGATGACGCGGCGGATCGCGTCCAGGTCGGCGACGTCCCTGGCGACGGTGTAGCCGTTGACGTCCTTCAGGCGGGTGGAGCGACCGGCCCCGAGTTGGTCGTAGGAGTACACGTCGAATCCGGCGGCGGCCAGTTGCGCGCCCCCGGCCGGGACGCCCTCGGCCGGGGTTCCCGGACCGCCGTGCAGGAAGATCACCGGAGTCGGCCGGGCGGCGCCCGCCGGATGCAGGGCCACGTAGGCGATGCGGGAGCCGGTCGGCAGCTCCCAGTAGCGGACGTCGGCCGGGACCGGGCCCGGCGCGGGGTGCGGCATCGGGTGGAGGACGGTCGCGGCGGCCAGGGCGGCGACGGCGACAGTGCTCCCGGCCGCGAACACCAGGGCGGCGAACCGCCCCCGGCCGAGCAGGGCGAAGGCCGCCCGGGCCAACAGGTAGCCGACCCCGGCCGCGGCGGCAAGCCCGGCCGCCGCGAGCAGCGGGACGGTGGCGCTGACGCTCGCCAGGGCGAGGAATCCGGCCGCCCCGGCGAGCAGGGCCAGGATCGGTGTGCTCAGCAGCAGGGCGGCGCCGAGGCTCCTACGGAGCAGCGTGTGAGTCAGCGTGTGAGTCATGGCCACGACGCTATGAGCGCGTCGGCGGCCCTCCGTCGTACCCGGGGACCGTCCCGGGCGGCCCGGGCACCGCCGCGCGGCGGGGCCGCCTCCCCGCCGCGCGGCGGAGCGGCCGGGCGCACGCGGCTGCTCAGTCGGCGGCTGAGCCGCCGCCGGGGCGGATCAGGCCGGTCTCGTAGGCGGCGATGGTCGCCTGGATCCGGTCGCGGGCACCGAGTTTGGCCAGCAGCGCGGCGACGTGGTCCTTGACCGTGGCCGCGCCGATGCCCAGGGCAGCGGCGATCTCGGCGTTGGCCAGGCCGCGCGCGACCAGGCCCAGGACCTGGGTCTCACGTGGCGTCAGCAACCCCAGCGGGCTGGCGTCCAGCGGAGCCGGACCGCGCGCGAAGCGGCCGATCAGCCGCCCGGTGACGGCGGGGTCCAGCAGCGCGTCGCCGCGCGCGACCACCCGGACCGCGTCGATGACGCGCTCCGGCGCGGCGTCCTTGAGCAGGAAACCGACGGCCCCGGCGCGCAGCGCGGCGAACAGGTACTCGTCCAGGTCGAAGCTGGTCAGCACGACCACGCGGGTGCCGGGCAGGGCGCTGGTGATCCGGGCGGTCGCGGCCAGCCCGTCGGTCCCCGGCATCCGGATGTCGACCAGCGCCACGTCGGGGCGCAGCGCCAGCGCCAATGCGAGCGCGGCCTCGCCGTCGGCGGCCTGCCCGATGACCGACAGGTCGGGCTCGGCGTCCAGGACCGCCGCGATCCCGGCGCGGACGATCGCCTGGTCGTCGGCGACGGTCACCGTGATCGCCATGGGGACACCTCCGGCAGCCACACCAGTGCCGCGCCGTCGCGGGCCGTCGACAGCGTACCGCCGAGAGCGTCCGCCAGGGCGGCCAGCCGTCGGCGGGTGTGCCGGTCCTGCGGGTGCGGGCCGGACAGTTCGACTCCCGCGCCGTGGTGAAGGACCGTCAGCGACGCCCCGTCGGCCAGCAGCATCGCGGTGGCCCGGTAGGCGGCCACCTCAAGGGTGACGGACAGCGTGCGGGGCGCGGGGGAGTAGCGGACGGTGGCGTGGTACCGGGCGGCCAGGGCCATCGCGGCGCCCATGGTCGGCGGCGGGTCGACCGGGTCGACCGGGTCGCCGGGAGCCTCGGCCGAACGCAGCTCGCCGAGCTGCTGCCGCAGTGCGGCGAGCGCGGCCCGGGCCCGCTCCAGCACCGGCTCCAGCGCACCGGCGTCGGCAGCGGTGACAAGGGCCCGCAGGTGTTCGCGGGTGGTGCGGACGAGGCCGTCCGCGATCCGCAGCCGCTCCCGGCGTACCGCCTCGGCGGTGTCCGCGGCGAGCCGCGCCCGGGCGCGGGCCAGGTCCGCGGCGCGGCGGTCGCGCCGCCGGGCAGTACGGCGCCCGAGCCACCAGACCGCGAAGGTGGGGACAGCAAGCGCGCAGCCGAGCACCGCCCCGGCGCCCGCGCGGCTTCCGCTGATCCCCGGACCCGCGGCCAGCACCAGCCCTCCGACCGCCGCGACCGCGAGCGGGGCCAGCCAGCCGAACCGGGCCAGGTACGCCCCGACCGCGTACACCAGCGTCAGCTCGACCCACCAACGGACCAGGAACACGTCACTGAGCGGGGGTTGGGCGCGGACGGCCAGGTCGCAGCCGAGCCAGAGCAACAGCGAGGCCAGCACCGCCGCCAGACTGAGGGCGGGGGCGCGCAACCGCCACCCGAGCGGAAGGGCGTGCAGCCCGGAGAGCAGCACGACGAGCGTCGCGGGCAGCAACCCGCCATAGCCGCTGGGTATGGCGTCCGAGCACAGGTCGGCGCCCAGGGACAGGGCGACCGCGAGCACCACCAGGCACCAGTCCAGGGAGCTCGGTCCGCGCCAGCGCGGCAGCCGACGGCCCCGGCGCGGAGCGGCCAAGGGAGCGGCCAGCGGCAGCTCGGCCCGTACCGTCCAGCCGGTCCCGGTCCCGGTCGTCGCGGTCCCCGGCCCGGTCCCCGTCGTCGCGGTCGCGGACCGCGTGGCTGTCAGGGTGCCGCCGACGGCGGCGACCGTGGCCCGCAGACCGTCCAGCCCGTGGCCGCCACCGAGGCCGGGGACGGCGGCCCGGCCGCCACTGTCCTGGACGGTGACGGTCAACGCGTCGGTCCCACCGTCGAGCCCGATCCGGACCGCGGCCCCGGCGGCGTAGCGGGCGGCGTTGGTCAACGCCTCGGTGACCACGCGATGGGCCACCTCGGCGATCTGCGGCGGCACGGCCTCGACGGCGCGGGCGTACCCGACGCCGTGCCGGGCCGCCAGCGCGTCGATGTCGGCCAGCGTCACCGCCGCTCCGCCGGGCCGCGCCACCGCGAGCCGGTCGAGGTCGGCCAACGCCCGCCGCCCCTCGGCGGCGGCATACCGCAGGGCCTCGGCGGAGCGCGCCGGATCGTCCAGGCGCAGCGCGGCGGCAGCCGAAACGGCGATCCCGGTGAGCCGGTGGGCGGCGGTGTCGTGCACTTCGGCGGCCATCCGCCCGCGTTCGGCTGCCGCCGCGAAACCCGGCGCGGCGGCGCGACCGGCCCGGAAGGCCGCCAGCGAGTCCCGGTCGGCCTTGCGGCGGCGCTGCGCCCGGCCCAGCACCCACACCACGGCCGCCGCGCCGAACACCAGCAGCGCCGTGCCGAGCGCCACCCGCGGGGGGCGGCCCTCGGCAGCCGCCTCGACGGCCCCGGCCAAGGCCGCCGCCACGCACCCGGCGGCGGCACGGCCCGCGGTGCGGTGCAGGGCCACCGCGTGCAGCGCGACCGCGACCGCCGCCCAGGTGACGACGGCCCCCGGGTTGAGCACCGCGCAGGCCAGCAGCACCGCCAGTACGGTCAGCGGGGCGTACCGGCGCAGCGCGAGCACGACCCCGGCGAACGCGGCGCAGCCGACGGCCGTCCAGCGCTGCGGACCCAACCCGACCTGCGCCCCGACCAGCAGCGCGGCCGACGCGACGGCACAGGGCACCACCGACCACACCACCACGCGCCCCGCCGAGCGAACCGCCGCCCCTCGCGCGCCGAAGTCGACACCGCCGCGCGGACCTGCGTACATCGCTGCTCCCCCCGCCCGTCCGACCCGCCTCGCCTCGCCTCGCCTCGCCTCGCCCGACGGTAGCCGGAACCGTCGGGCGGGGCTGCCTCCGGGCACTCCCCGACCGGCTGACCATGTCGGCCGGTTCAGGCCGACTGGTCGGGCAGTCGGGCAGTCGAGCAGTCGAGCGGGTCGATCGGTCCGACCGGTCAGGCGACTGGGCAGTTGGCCTTCCAGCTGGCGGCCCAGTCGAGCACGGTGGGTTCGGCCAGGGTGCCGACCCACAGGTCGGCCATCGTGATCTCCTGCTCGCTGGGCCGTGGTCCGACACCCAGTACCCGCAGCCCCGCGCCGACGGCGGAGCGGATTCCGCAGGCGGAGTCCTCCACCGCCAGCGAGTCGGCCGCGGCCGCGCCGCACAGCTCGACGGCGCGCAGGTAGACGGCCGGGTCGGGCTTGGGCGGCAGGCCGTCCTCCGGTACCACGACGTGTGCGAAGCAGGACAGCAGGCCGGCCTGGTCGAGGCTGGACTCGACCACGTCGCGCGGGCAGTTGCTGGCCACCGCCAGCGGAGCGAACTCGGCCGCTGCGAGGACCAGTTCGTGTGCGCCTGGGCAGGTGACCGGATTCTCCGCGACGAGCTTGCGGAAGGCGTCCAGGAGTTGACGGGTCATCTCCACGGCCAGTCCGGCGCGTCCGGCCGTCTCTGCCATCAGTTGGCCGCACTGGGCGTAGTGCAGCCCTTTCGCGCGCGCCGCGAACGTGCGGTCCGGTGCGACGCCGTAGCCGCGCAGTACCAGCTCCCTGGCCTCCTGCCAGTGCTGTTCGCTGTCCATGAGGGTGCCGTCGCAGTCGAAGACGACAGCGGCGGGAGTCCAGCTGAGGATCGATTCTTTCGCCATGCCTCTACCGTTCGTGAGGGAATGGAGGAGTACGGGGAGCCAATCCTGCGACCGTGTGCGCGGGCGTGAGCGGAAACGCGGCGGACTCGCGGATTGCGCCTTGGGGCTCACGGTTGAACGCGCGACCCAGAACATCCCAGAACCATAACGCTCGTAACGTTATGCTCATTACTTTTCGGAGTCAAACAACTCCGGGGCGTGTTCGGCGGACCAGTTCGGCAGGCCAGATCAGCAGGCCAGTTCGGCGGTCCGCTCAGCAATCCGGCCCGGCATACCGGAGCACCCCGGCAGCGGTCAGCCCCGCACCCTGCCGGATCCGGAACACGCAGGTCATGCCGTACGCGGTGCACTCGACAGCGGCGGGCGGGCTGAACTCGGTGAAACGCAGCGCCCGCAGGCTGCACCCGACCGGGCGTCGCAGCCGCCCCTCGCTCTGCGCCGCCACGGCCTGGCGCGCCGCCTCCATCAAGGTCACTCCGGGCACGTGGTCACTGTCGTGGTCGAAGAAGTACGGATGCCTCGGGTCGGCCGGATCCACCCGGACGCCGTCCCGGGCGACCACCAGCATCACATCCTGCGGCGCGGCGACCCCCAGGCTCGCGGGCGGCGGGCGCAGCACCGCGGAGAGGGCCGGCGGGCGACCGTCCAGGCACGGAGGGGGCTGTCGGAGCGCCGCGTAGTGCTCCGCGTCCAGGATCTGCGCCCCGCCCCTGGCCTGGGCGAACAGTCGTCCCCCGGCGAGGAAACGGGCCCGCATCCGTATGGCCGACAGCGCGCCGGACACCGCCGCCCGCCGCAGGCCGTCCATCTCCACCAGGCAGGTCACCTCGGTCGCGCCGTACTGGACCAGCGGCTCGGCGGCCGGGTCGAGTTCGTAGGAGACGTCGGTGATCAGGAAGTGCGACCGGGGCGAGGTCGCGTAGTACCGCAGCGGGATGTAGATGCCCAACTGCCGCAGCGTCTCCACGATCATCAGCGGGTTGTGCGCGCCGGTCCCGCCCCGGGGGAAGGTGGGATGGGAGAGCGGCCACTGCGCCGCGGCCATGAAGCTCCCGCGCCCGGCCCGCCGCACATCCGTCAGCAGTACCTCGGCCACCGAGAGGCGGTGCACCAACTCCCGGGGGACCGTTCGTGACCAACTGAGAGGACGCATACCAACAAGCACACCTCAACCAGGCGGAACACGCATGTGCGCGCTCCCGTGGCGAGCGCAGCCGAGCCGCTAGGGTCTCCCTGTCAGCCGACGGCATCAATCTAGGCAGAGAAACACGTGCAAGAACGGGCGGCTACGACGCGCAGAGCGGTCCTGGAGGCAGCAGCGCACCTCTTCGACGAAAAGGGCTACGCGGGAACGAGCATCAGCGACATCAGCGCGCTTTCCGGCCGCACCAGCGGGGCGATCTACTTCCACTACACCAGCAAGGAGAACCTGGCCCGGGCCGTCATCGAGGAGCACTTCGCCACGTGGCCGGGGCTCATCGGCGGCGTGGCGGCGCAGCCGCCGCTGGAGCAGCTGGTACTCCTGAGCTTCACGGTCGCCAGGGCGTTCCGCGACGACGTCGTCGTGCGCGCGGGCGCCCGGC
Source organism: Streptacidiphilus sp. P02-A3a (assembly GCF_014084105.1). GTDB lineage: Bacteria > Actinomycetota > Actinomycetes > Streptomycetales > Streptomycetaceae > Streptacidiphilus. Next base: position 4,460,464 of record NZ_CP048289.1, read on the forward strand.
TGTGGTCCGAACGGAAGGCCATCGACGCGGTCCTGCCGGTGCCCTTCGTGGGCTGGATCGACACGGTCGCGGGCCTGCTCCAGCAGGGCCGGGCGGACGGCGACCTGGCCGTCGGCGTTGAGCCCAGGCAGGTGGCGCACGTCGTGGTCTGCGCCTTCTTCGGCCTCCACACCGTCTCCGACGCCCTGGACGGCCGCCGCCAGATCGAGGCCCACCTCACCAGCCTCTGGCTGCTGCTGCTGCCCTCGCTCCAGGCCCACCCGGACCCGGTCGCGCTGCTCACCCGGGTCCGCGCCCGGCTCGCGGACCCGACGGGTACCGAGCCGTGGCCCGCTCCCTCCCAGGCCGCCGTGCCGGGCTGACGCCTACCGGGCAGGATGTACACATCCGGGCGGGGCCGGCTACGACTCCGGAGACGCGAGCAGGCTGCTGTCCACGCGGTCGACCAGCTCAGCTGTGCCCTGGTAGACGGCGTCAGTACCGGTATCGAGGAGTTCGGCCCGGCTCACCCGGCCCGACAGCACGCCGATACAGCGCACACCCGTGCGATGGGCAGCTTTCACGTCCCACGGGGTGTCACCGACGAACACCGCCCGTCCGGCTTGGCCGCCGACCTTCGCCAGTGCCTGCTCGACCAGGTCGGGTGCCGGCTTGGCGGTGTCCACATCGTCCGCGTTCACTGCGTCGGTGATGGCGTCCTCCGCGTCGAGCGCACGGCGCAGGGCGTGCAGCTCGTCCTCCTTGGCCGAGGTCGCCGGGACCACGGCCCACCCCGCTCCGCGCACGCGCGCAGCAGCCGGGCAGCGCCCGGCAACGGCTGTAGCACGGGCCAGTGGGCGGCGTACAGGGCACTGTGGGCGTCGGCGAGCCCGCTGTCGCGGGCCTTGTCACGGTCCGGGCCCAGCAACTGCTCCAGGAGTTGTTCGGCTCCCAGACCGACCGCCCGGTGGACGCGGGCCATGGGAACAACGTGCCCCGCTTGGCGCAGCGCCTCCCACCAGGTCACGGCGTGCAGGTAGGACGTGTCGACCGGGGTTCCGTCGACGTCGAACAGGGCAGCGGCAGGTACGGGTGATTGCGTCATTGTGTCCTTCTCCCCCTGTTGCGCGGCGCGATACCCAAGCCCCGCTCGTCCGGTGCAACCGTGGGCAACCCGGGGCTGGGCGCCGAGCCGGACGTTCGACCGAATCCGCCCGGCCGGAAGGTGCCGGGCCCGGCTCCATCACGTCCGGGTCGGGGCGAGGAGTTCCACGCCGTTATGTCATGTTTTCAACGGATTTCCGGGGGCATCCAGCAGGCATGGTGCAGATCGGGTACACGATGATGAGTGAGCACTCCGGCCCACGCCGGCTGGTCGCGGACCTGGTGCGGGCCGAGGAGGTCGGCTTCGACTTCTCCGTCGCCTCCGACCACTACTTCCCGTGGCTGGAGGAGCAGGGCCACGCCCCGCACGTGTGGAGTGTGCTCGGCGCGGCGGCGCAGGCGACCAGCCGGATCCCGTTGCTGACCTGTGTGACCTGTCCGACCATGCGCTACCACCCGGCCGTGGTGGCGCAGAAGGCCGCCACGGTGCGGTTTACGTTCCCGAGCAGGCACCACCGATCGGCATCGCGGTCTGATCGCGGTGGAAGCCGAGCGGGCCGTGTGCTACGACCCTGACCGGGACACCGCCATTGCCCGCGCCCATCAGCAGTTCCGCTGGTTAGGCGGCGGCTGGAAGGTCAACGCCGAACTGCCGGGCCCGGCCGGCTTCGCCACCGAGAGCCAGTTCGTCCGTCCCGAGGACGTGGCCTCGCCCTGGTGCAGGTGGGCGGGGACGCCCAACGCCCCTTCCTGGACTGGGCCCAGAAGGCCCTGCTCCCGGCCCTGCGCGACCTCTGAGAAGCGCCAGCGCCGGCTGACCGGCATCGATGAGATGGTGCTGTCGCTGTCCACCCGGGGTCTGACACACGGTGACATCTCCGCCCACCTGGCCGAGATCTACGGCGCGAGCGTGTCCAAGCAGACCATCTCGTCACCACCGATCACTGCACAGGGCCTCATGCAACGGTTTGCGGTGGCCGTGGACTCTATGGTGTGAGGAGGTGAGCCATGAGAGGCACAGCAGGAGCGGCAGCAGGCGCTGGCGGAGAATCCGAGGATTTCCAAGCGTTCGTCGTAGGGCGATGGTCCCGACTCATGCGGACCTCGTATCTCCTGACAGGAGAGCAGTACGCAGCAGAAGACCTCGTACAAGCATGCCTGGAGCGGACTTTCGTGGCGTGGCGGAAGGTGTCGCTGGCCCAGGACCCGGACGCCTACGTGCGACGCATCATGGTCAACGCACACGCGCGCAGGTACCGCAGAGGAATCAAGGAGTACCTGTCCCCAAGCGGTGACCCCGCTCACGAGCACGACCTGCCAGAGCGCGGCGACAACCTGGCACAGGCCGTCGAGCGTGCCGACCTGCTCGCGGCGCTGGCCCAACTGCCCCTGCGGCAGAGACAAGCCGTCGTACTGCGCTACTGGGAGGACCTGAGCGAAACGCAGGCCGCCGCCGCGATGGGGTGCTCGGTCGGCACCGTGAAGAGCAACGCAGCCAGAGGAATCACCCGGCTCCGGTCCGCCGTCGGGCTGACCCGCGCCAGCACGGACACCAGTCCCCCAATGCACGAAGGGCTAACGTCATGACGGATACAGGCACCGACATCTCCGAGCTGCTCGGCAACGCCGCGCAGGGCGTGCAGATCAAGCACGCGCCCGTCGAGGCGATCGTTGCGGGCGGCACGCGACGCAGGACCAGGCGCCGAGCAGCGGAGGCGATCGCCATCGCACTGGCCGTCGCGTGCACGGCCGGGATACTGACGTCGGTCTCCCAGCACACGGACTCCGGGACGGCATCCATCGCCGCAGCACCGGACGCGACGATCCAACCCATCACGCAGGTCATCGCTACCGGGGTGGTCGACGGGAAGCCCTGGACCCTCAGCATCGACATCTGGCAGCGCGCCGCCACGGCTGACGCAGCGGTCCGCGAGTGGAAAGCGACGCAGCAGGCCGAATACCCGGACCCCCAGCGCGCCGGCGGCGAAGGGGGGCGGCAGCTCGTTCACACAGGCTGGTTCTTCGCCAACCTGAACATCGGCGACCGGCGCGTGTTCGTGACTGACGATGCGTTGACCGCAACAGGAGACCGCAACGTCGAGACCAGCTGGGGTAAGTTCACCCCGACCGGCACCCACTGGTTTGTCACCGGAATGGCCGGACCCGCAGTCCACGCCGTCACGTGCACCTGGGACGACGGGCACAAGTCCACGCCCCAACTGCAGACGATCGCCGGCACCGACAACCGGTTCTTCGCGATCGACGCCCCGACCCCGAAGCCGAACGACGGAGTCCCCAACTGCATGGCGACGGACTGACAGCTCCGCCCCCGCATGACCGCCGCAGGACGCCGCCGCGACCGAACAGCGATCGCTGGCGAGTGCAGGGGCAGGGGGCTGCCGAAGAATAACTACTCGGTCTGCTCGGCGGGTGGCGGGTAGGTGGAGTGGCCTGCGATCGTCGCGAGTTGCCGCGCGGAGGTCACGGTGAGTCCGTTGATGGGTTCCGTGTCCCCGAGTTCTGGAGCCGTTGGAGTGCCTGTGGGATGGGATCCAGCTGCTGCTGTCCTGGGTGGTCCGGGTGCGGTTCGGTGTTGGGGTCGTGGTTTGTCGCCCTTGGGTGGGGATTGAGCGGTGTGCTCTGGTACTCGCGGCCCGGGCGTGGTGCGGGCCGTGGTGGGTGGTGCTCGGCCTTGGCTGAGTGCGGCCAGGTTGATTGGGGGGTTGGTGGTCGTGGTGGTGTGGTGGGGTGGGCATGGTTGGTGGGTAAGGTTTGGGTGTGAGTGTGGGGGGTGGGTGGGTGCAAGGGGGTGCGTAAGTGGATCAAGGTGATTGTGAGGCGTGACACAGTTTTGTTGGGGTGTGTGGGTGGGCGTTTAGCGTGTTTGTGGTTTGGGGCTGGTTGGGTTCCTCGTGAGGGAAGGTTGTTTGAGTGAGAGTCATATCGGGTGGGTATCGGGGTTTTGTGCGGTTGGTGGGTGGTGTGGTGGTTCTGGGTGTGGTGTGGGGTTCGGCGGCTGGTGTGGGGTTCGCTCCGGTTGCTGTTGCCGCTACTGCTGCTTCTGGGGCTGCTTCGTCTGCTTCGTCTGCTGCTTCGTCTGCGTCTGCTTCGTCTGTTTCGTCTGTTGCTGTTTCGTCTGGGGGGTTGAGTACGGAGCAGGCTTCGTTGGAGGCGCGTCGGTCGGGTAGGGATGTGTTGGCGGGGGCGGCGACGTCGGATACGCAGATGGTGATGGCGCATCCGAATGGGACGTTTACGTTGACGCAGTCGTTGGCGGCGGTGCGTAAGCGGGTGGGTGGTGTGTGGAGGTCGTTGGATCCGACGTTGGTTCGTGGTGCTGATGGTTCGGTTTCGACGAGGGTGACGAGTAGTGGTTTGACGTTGTCGGGTGGTGGTGGTTCTGTGTTGGCGGTGATGGACAGTGGGGGCGGGAGTTGGCGGTGAGTGTGCCGGTGGTGTTGCCGGTGCCGTCGTTGTCGGGTGCTACGGCGACGTACCGTGATGTGTTCAAGGGTGTGGATCTGTGTGTCACGGCGACGGCTCAGGGTTCGTTTGCTGAGGTGTTGGTCGTCAAGGATGCGGCGGCGGCGGCGAATCCGGCGTTGAGGACGTTGGTGTTGGGTGCTCGTACGCGGGGGGTGACGTTGTCCTCGGACGCGGCGGGGAACTTGACGGCGAGGGATCCGCAGGGGCGGGCGGTGTTCACGGCTCCGGCGGCGACGATGTGGGACTCGGCTACCACCGCGGGCGCGCCGGCCGCCAAGGGCGGTGCCTCGACCGCGAAGGGCGCCTCGACCGCGAAGGGCGCGTCGGCTGCCAGGGGTGGTGTGTCGGCTGCCGGGGGTGTGTCGGTGGTTGGTCGGCGTTCGGTGGTGGATCCGCTTTCGGGTGTGTTGGTGGATGCGGTCAGTGGTTTGCCGGTGGTGTCTTCGGTGGGTAGTGCGGGTGAGGGTGCGCATACGTCGCGGGTCGGTGTCCGGGTGGTGGGGGGGAGGATTGATCTGACTCCGGATGTGTCGTTGCTCAGTGGTGGTAGGCCGGTGTTCCCGGTGTATATCGATCCGACGTTCAATGCGCCGTCGGCGTCGAGTCCGTTGCAGGCGTGGACGCAGATCAATTCGTATTATGCGTCGTCGAGTTACTGGAAGTCGTCGGATTTGTTGCGTGTGGGTGACCAGGATTGGGAGTCGCCGACGTTCACGGCGCGGTCGTATGTGCAGATCGGTGTGCCGACGGCGTTGTATGGTGCGCAGGACATCATTTCCTCGCAGTTGAATATTACGGAGGAGTGGTCGCCGAACTGCACGGCGAGTGGTGTGCAGTTGTGGCAGTCGAATCCGATCAGTTCTGGTACGACGTGGGACAGTCCGTCGACGTTGACGAGTCAGGTGGGGCCGACGCAGACGGTGGCGTACGGGTATGACTCGTCGTGCCCGGCGCATGGTGTGGGTTTCGATATTTCTGGCATCATGGGGTCGGCGGCGAGTGGTAAGTGGTCGAATATCACGTTCGGGATTCGGGCGTCGAACGAGTCGGATCCGAATGGGTGGAAGGAGTTCGCGAATACGTTGAGTGTGTCGACGACGTATGACCATGCGCCGAACACGCCGTCTGCTTTGTCGACGTCGCCGTCGACGAACTGCACGGGCAACGATACTGTCGGTGATGGTGAGATGTCGTTGTATGCGGGGTTGTCGGATCCGGACAAGGGTGTTCTGGGTGCGACGTTCACGGTGACGCGTAATAGTGACGGGAAGGTGGTGGCGACCAGTAACTCCAATGATGTGACGGCGAATTCTGGTAGTAGTGTGGATTTCCAGTTGAGTCAGGCGAATTTGGAGGCGTGGTCGGGTAAGACGGGGAGTGCGCCGGGTGCGGCGACGGAGTTCACGTGGAAGGTGCAGGCGACTGACTTCAAGTTGTCCAGTGGGACGACGTCGGGTTGCACGTTCACGTTCGATCCGACGCGTCCGGGGACTCCGGTGACGCAGGACGCGAATGGTGTCGAGTTGTCGGATTACGGGAACACGAATCCGGTGACGGGTCTGCCGTATCCGACGACGTTGGGGACGATGGGCAGTCCGGTCGCGGTGAGTTTCAGTGAGTCGGGTGGTACTGCTCCGGCCAGTTACGTGTATCAGCTCAATGGTGGTGCGCCCAGGTCGGTGAGTGCGGCTGGTGGGGTGGCGACGGCGTCGATCACGCCGACGCGGTTGACTGATACGTTGAGTGTGACGGCGATTTCGGCGGGTGCTAATTACGGTGGTACCGAGAATGTGATCTTCAATTCGGCGGTGGGCGGTACGGTGCAGGCCGATGGTGACCTGACCGGGGATGGTGTCGCGGACCTGCTCGCGGTGGGTGGTCAGGACAGTCTGCCGTCGGGGTTGTGGCTCTCGGCGGGTCAGGCGGGTGTGGGTCGTACGACGGGTGACGGGAGCCTGGTCGGCTCGATGAGTGACTTGGGGATCAACGGGAGTGGGATCGATACGACTGGTCCCACTGGTCTGGGGTCTCCTGCGGACTACAACGGGGCGACCGCGTTCAGTGGCCAGTTCACTGGTAGTGGGCTCAATGACGTCCTGGTGTACTACCCGTCGGGGGTGCATGCGGGTGTGGCTGAGGTGTTGAACGGTAATGGTGATGGTTCGGCGTTGGCCATCGCGGGTGGTTCGACGACGACCAATGCGTTGTATGACCCGTTCGAGGCGTCGACGCCGAACAATCCGGTGCAGTTGGCGAATGCGGGTTGCACCAGTGGGGTCTCGGTTGCGGGGCAGGGTGCGACGTGTGCGCTGCCGGATCTGATCGGGACCTCGGATGATGAGAGCGGCAACAAGACCGATGCGTTGACGTTGTATCCGTCGTTGGGCAGTATCGCGGACTTCGGTCGTACGCAGTTGTCGAACCCGAGTCCGGACGGCAGTGGTGACTGGGCGTCGTGGACGTTGAGTACGGTGCAGTTGCCGGTCAGTGGTGGGGGTTCCAGTACGGCGATGTTCCTGTGGGACAAGGCGACCGGTGTGCTGGACCTGTGGGAGGGGTTGGCGCTGTCGCAGGACGCCTCGGGTAATCCGGACCTGGTGTACACGTCGTATCCGGTGGCCACGGGGTGGAACACCGGTGCGGTGCTGAGTCTGCGGGCGGCGGATATCAATGGTGATGGCACGCCGGACCTGTGGGCGACGACCAGTGGTGGTACCACGACGGCGTACCTGTTCAGTGCGTTGAGTACGACGGGTGCGGCGGCGGTGTCCACCACGGGTAGTGCGTTGGCTGCTGACAGCCACAGTTGGCCGTTGACTGACGCGGCCAGTGGGGACACCAGTGCCTCGGGTACGGTGGCGGCTGATGCCAGTGGTGGTTTGACGTTGACGGGTGACGCGGGTGCCACGTGGCATACCGGTGACCTGTTCAGTCCGGATGTGAGTTTGAACGGCAGTAGCGGGGTGCTGGCCGGTAGTGGTCCGGCGGTCACCACGTCGAAGAGTTTCAGTGTCTCGGCGTGGGTCAAGCCGGCGGCGATGAACGGTGGTGTGGTGCTGTCGCAGGACGGTACCTACGGGTCGGGGTTCTTGGTCTATCCCACCGCGGCGGGCTGGAACTTCTGCATGGAGACCGGTGACGCGGCCGGTTACGCGTACAACTGCGCGGTTGCCGGGACGGCGCAGGTCGGCTCGTGGTCGCATGTGACGGTCACCTATGACCCGGTCAGCTCGTATATGAGCCTGTATGTCAATGGTATCGAGGTGGGCAGTGCGACGCACACCGCGGTTGCCGGCTACACCGATGGGTTCCAGGTCGGTGACCAGCTCTACAAGGGTGCGCATGGCAGCTATTTCGATGGCCAGGTCGCGCAGGTGGAGACCTGGAACCAGACGTTGACTCCGGGTCAGGTCGCGGCGCTGTCCAATACGACGGGGTCGTTCGTGTTCCCGGCGGACAACACGTTGTATCCCAGTGGTAGTCAGTGGACCAGTGGTGCGAACAGTTTGAGTTTCAATGAGGGTCTGATGAGTGTCTCGGTCGCCGGGACTCCGTTGTACCAGGTGGGTACCGCGAACCAGACGGGCGCGGTGATGACGTTGCAGAGCGACGGGAATCTGGTGGCCTATCCGAACGCGGCTGATGCCACCGGGCACACGGGTGCGTTGTGGGCGACGAACACCTCTGGTCATCCTGGTGACACGTTGGTGTTGCAGCCTGATGGGAACCTGGTGGTCTATGGTGCCAACGGGGCTGTGTACTGGAACAGTGTCACCAGTTTCCCGGGTGCTGACCAGTGGCGGTTGACTGGTGCGCTGGGTGGTGCGGACGCGTCGGGCAGTAACTCGGCGGCGGTCGGTTCCACGGTGGCCTGGGGTGCGAACCACAAGGGTGTCGCGTCGTCGGCCGCGGTCTTCGACGGGACGGATTCGGTGGTCAGGGCGGCCGCGCCGGCGGTGAACAGCAGTCAGAGTTACACGGTCTCGTGCTGGGTCAAGATCACCGCGCTCAGTGGGGCGCAGATCGCGCTGGCGCAGGGTACCGATACGCATCAGGCGTTCTACCTGGGTTACAACAGTGGCAACGGTGGCTGGATCTTCCAGACCACGACGTCGGACACGGCTTCGACGAGTTTCCCCACGGCGGAGGCCGCGGCGACCGCGAACACCTGGACGCATCTGACCGGGGTGTACAACGCGGGTACCGGTGCGATGCAGCTGTATGTGAACGGGGTGTTGAAGGCCAGTGCGACCAACACCACTCCGCAGTTCAACGCGGCCGGTGCCTTGGAGGTCGGCGCCAACAGTCTGGTCGGTTCCACCGCGCTGTACGACCAGGTCAACGGCAGTGTCAGTGATGTGCGTACCTACCAGGCGGCTTTGAGTGCCACGCAGGTCGCCGCTGTCTACAACAACTCATGACCGTCACGAGGTAGGCCGGTCACGCTGGGCCCCGCGATCATCGCGGGGCCCAGCGCCGTTTTCCGTACCCGGGCGGCCCGCGAGGGGCTGCGGGGGCGGGGGGCGGGGTGTGGCGCTGTGGCCGGTGGCGGGGCGGTGGTTTCGGTATCGCGGGTGCGGGTGGCTCGATCGGCGGGCAGTCCCGGGTGGGTTGGGTTTCGTGCGGTGGAGCGGGATCCGGTGGGGGTTCGTGTCGTGGGGGCTCGGTTTCGGTGCGGGTACGGCCTGCCGGCGCGGCCGCGGGGATGGAGCGGGGCGGGCGGGTGGCGGGACCTGTAGGCACGATGGGCTCCTGCTCGCCGGGCCGTGGTCTGGCGGCGTGCTCGGCCTGTCCCGCGCCTGGGTCGACGGACCGCGCCCGCGGGCCCCGGGGGGCGGTGACGCGACCGGCCCTGCCCGGTGGACCGGCGGCACGTACCGCGTCGTCGACGCCCACGGCCTACCCCTGGCCCTGGTCGCCACCGTGGCCGGTGGCCTACCCCTACCCCTACCCCTGGCCCTTGCCCTGGCCGCCACCGTGGCCGGTGGCCTACCCCTGGCCGCCACCGTGGCCGGTGGCCTACCCCTGGCCGCCACCGTGGCCGGTGGCCTACCCCTGGTCGCCACCGTGGCCGGTGGTGACGCGGTGACGTCACCCAGCTCCTGCCCCTGAATCAACGCCGTGCCGCTGTTGCGCGGCACGCGCCTCCGCCTCCGCCTCCGCCTCCGCCTGTGCCTGTGCCTGCGCCTCCGCCGGGCGGTGGGCGGTGGGCGGTCAGCGGGCGGTCAGCGGGTGGGTGGGGGGTTAGTGGGTGGGGGGTGGGGTGAGGGTTTCGAGGGTGTCGACCAGGGGGGCGAGTCGGGGGTCGGTTGCGGCGTTGTCGAGGGCTTGGCGTAGGGCGGTGTCGTGGGTGGGGCGGGCTTGGGTGAGGAGGGTCAGTCCGGTGGGGGTGACGTCGGTGTAGATGCCGCGGCGGTCGGTCGCGCACAGGTAGCGGGTGAGTAGGGCGCGGTCTTCCAGGCGGGTGACCAGGCGGGTGGTCGCGCTTTGGCTGAGTATGACGGCGTCGGCGACCTGGTGCATTCGCAGGTGGCCGCCTTCGCCGCTGTGCTGGCGGCTGAGGACGTCCAGGAGGGAGTATTCGCGCGCGCTGAGGTCGTGGTGCTGTTGCAGGGCGTGTTCGATATGGGTCTCGATGCGGCCGTGCAGCAGTGCCAGGGCGTTCCAGCCGTGGGCGGGCCCGGTGGCGGCCGTGTCGGTGACGGTCATGGCTCCATCCTCTCCCGCGGCGCCTGTCGCGACACTGGTCGCGGTGTCCCTCGGTGGTGTCCTTCATGGTGCGGCGCCGGCTGTGTCTGCCTCCAAACATACAGCGCCTGCAATCGTTGCGTTTGCAAGTATGCGGCGGTTGCAACTATTGTGGTGGGTTGTAAGGCGCGGGGGCAATTGTTTGGAGGGTTGTGTCATGCCGCTGGCGTTGTTTGCTCTGGCTGTCGGGGCTTTCGGGATCGGTACCACTGAGTTCGTGGTGATGGGTCTGCTGCCGCAGATCGCGGGGGGTTATGGGGTCGCGATTCCTACCGCGGGTCTGCTGGTCAGTGGCTATGCGCTGGGGGTGGTGGTCGGGGCGCCGTTGATGGCTGTGGTGGGTGCCAGGGTCGGCCGCAAGCGGATGTTGATGGTGTTGATGGGGTTGTTCACGGTCGGTAACCTGTTGTCGGCGTTCGCGCCGGGTTTCGGGTGGATGCTTGTCGGCCGTGTGGTGGCCTCGTTGGCTCATGGTGCGTTCTTCGGTATCGGTTCGGTGGTCGCGGCCGGGTTGGTGGCTCCGGGCAGGAGGGCGGGGGCGATCGCGACGGTGTTCACCGGGTTGACGGTCGCCAACATCGTGGGGGTGCCGTTGGGTACTTTCATCGGGCAGGTCGCGGGTTGGCGTGCCACTTTCGTGATGGTCGCGGTGTTCGGTGTGGTGGGGCTTTTGGGTATCGCCCGGTGGGTGCCGGTGCTGCCCCGCCCTGAGGGTGTGGATCTGCGTGGGGAGGTGGCCGCGTTGGGTAATCCGCAGGTGGTGTTGGCGATGGTGATGACGGTGCTCGGGTTCGGTGGTGTGTTCGCCGCGATCACCTATATCTCGCCGATGATGGTCCACGTCGCCGGGTACGGGCAGGGGGCGGTGACCTGGCTGCTGGTGCTGTTCGGTGTCGGTATGTTCCTGGGCAACCTTGTGGGTGGTCGGTATGCCGACCGTGCGCTGATGCCGATGCTCTGTGTCGCGCTCGGTGGGTTGGCTGTGGTGCTGGCGTTGTTCACTGTCACCGCTCATGACAAGGTCGCGGCGGCGGTCACGATCGTGCTGGTGGGGGCGTTGGGCTTCGCTACCGTTCCGCCGTTGCAAAAGCGGGTCCTGGATCAGGCTCATGGCGCGCCGACGCTGGCGTCGGCTGTCAACATCGGTGCGTTCAACCTCGGCAACGCGCTCTCGGCGTGGCTGGGCGGTGTGGTGATCAGCGCCGGTCTCGGTTACACCGCGCCGAACTGGGTCGGTGCGGTCATGGCGGTGGCGGCCCTGGGTGTGGCCGTGTGGTCGGCCGCCCTGGAGCGCCGCGCTCCTGCCCGGACCAGCACCCCACCCGCTGTCGCCGCCCCCGCTCCGCGCACCCCCACCCACCACTGACCACCCACCACCGGCCACCGGCCACCGGCCACCCACCACCGGCCATGTACCGCTGTCTATCGGTTACTTATCGCTTATCGCTGACGATCCGCTGTCACGGGTTGATCGGCTGTCTACTGCACGGGAGTTGCTGTTATGAACGTCCATGTCGCCCTTACTGCCGCTGATGCGGAGCAGTTGATCGTGGCTGCTCGTATGGCTGCGGACGCTGCTGGGGTCGCGGTCAGTGTCACTGTCGTGGATGCCGGTGGGCATCTGCTTGCTTTTCGCCGTGATGAGCGGGCGGTGTTGATCTCGGGGGAGACCAGTACCCGTAAGGCCTATACCGCTCTTCAGTTGGATTGCGCGACCGCTGACCTGGTCGAGGCGGTACAGCCCGGTGGTGTGTTCCATACCCTGCCGACCGGGTTGGACCGCCCGCTGCTGTTCATCGCGGGGGGTGTTCCGATCCGCCGTGAGGGCCGCTTGGTCGGTGCGCTGGGTGTGGGTGGTGGCGCCCCGGGGCAGGACCACGCCTTCGCGACGGCCGCCCTGGGCACCCGCGGCTGACCCCCGCGGCACCCGAGGAACCCCCCGGGACCTCTGACCCCCCTGACCCCCGGCGCCCTGGCGCCCCGGGGCCCTGGGGGTCAGGGGGCGTTGGGGGTGTAGGGGTGGTGTGGGCTGTCAGTGCGCACGGGCGGGGGAACGCGTTGCCCTGTGCGGTCTGGCCTCGGTGGGGATGGCGGTGCGGGCTGGTGTGTCCTGTTCCAGTGGTCGGGTGTGGCCGGGTTCGACGGTGGTGCTGTCGGCCTTGGTGGTGTGCCGGTGGTGGGCGCGGTGGTGGGGTCGGTCCGGTTCGCGTGCCTGGCACGGTGGGTGCCGGGTGCCGGGTGCCGGGTGCCGGGTGCTGGGTGGTGGTTCACTGGTGCGGGGTTTTCGTGGGGTGTCGGCTGTTGGGGTCGCGGGTTCCTCTGCTGTGTGCGGGGGGCTCTGCTGTGGTTTGCCGCTGTACTGGTGCCGGTCTTGTGGTGTGTGCTGGTGTTCTTGTTTTGGTTGTGTGGTGTGGGTCTGGTGGTGGTGGGGTGGTTAGCCGGAGGAGGCGTCGAAGCGGAGTTTGGAGGTGATGCGGTAGCGGTCGCCGCGGTAGACGGATTGGGCGTATTCGACGGTGCGGCCGGTGGTGTCTCGGGTGGTGCGTTCGACTTGGAGGATGGGGGAGTAGACGGGGACGTCCATGAGGTCGGCTTGTTGGGGGTTGGTGACGGAGGGTTCCAGGGTTTGGATGGCGTCCATGACGATGATGTGGTGGCGCTCGCGTAGGAGTTGGTAGAAGTTGCCGCTTTCCATGTCTTGGGGGTCAGGCCGGGGACGAGGTCGGCGGGTAGTTCGAGTCGTTCGATGGCGATGGGTTCGTCGTCGACGTTGCGGACTCGGACGATTCGTAGGACGGGGGCGGTGGTGGCCAGGCCGAGTCGGGTGGCGCGGTGGGGGCCTGCGGGGGCGGTGGTGAATTGGACGACGCGGCTGGTCCAGTCGCCTTCGGCGGGGGGGACGGCGAGGGCGTTGGTGGTGGTGCCGGACATCTCCTGGGTGACTTTGTGGGGGCTGGTGAAGGTGCCGCGGCCGTGTTGGCGTACCAGGAGGCCGCTGCGGGTCAGTTCTTCGACGGCGGCGCGGATGGTGGGGCGGGAGACTTTGAGGCGGGCGGCGAGGTCGCGTTCGGGGGCCAGGCTGGTGCCGGGGCCTGATTTCTCGATCACTTCGAGGAGGTGTGCGCGTACGAGGTCTCGTTTGGTGGTGGCCCGGGTGGGGGTCTTGTCGCTGCTGGTCACCTGTTCATCGTCCCAGGGGTGGGCGCGGTGGGCGCGGGGGTGGGGCGGCGGGGGGTCAGGCCCAGGGCGTTGAGGCGTTGGTTGTGGTGGGCCAGTCGGGTCTGGAACTGGGTGAGGTCGCGTGGGCCGCTGGTCCAGGCGACTTCGGCCAGTGCGCACAGTCGTGGGTAGGTGAGGTAGGTGACGTGTTCGGGGGTGGGGGCGTACTCGGTCCACAGTTGTGCTTGGGTGCCCAGGACGCCGGGGGTGGGGTGGGGGGCGGCGGGGTCGGCGGTGGGTAGTGATCCGGCCAGGGGGTCGAAGGCGTAGACGTCGGCGAGGGTGACGGTGTGTCCGGGTTGTCCTTGGGGTTCGGTGGGGTCGTTGCTCTGGGGGTAGTCGAAGTAGGTGGACAGGTGGGGTGCGATCACGACTTGGTGGCCGCGGGCGATGGCTTGTGCTCCGTGTGCCTGGTCGCGCCAGGCGGTCAGGGCGAGTCCGGGTGGGGGGGTGTTCGCGGCGTAGCCCTTCTCGTCCCAGGCGATGGCCCGGCGTCCGTGGTGGGTCACGTACTGCTGCATCTGCCGTAGGAACCAGCCGTGCAGTTCGGCGGGGGCGGCCAGGCCCAGTTGCCGGGTCCGTTCGCGGGCCAGGGGGTCGTGCTGCCACTGGACGGTGGGGCATTCGTCGCCGCCGATGTGCAGGTAGCGGGAGGGGAAGACGTCCATGGTCTGGGCCAGTACCTGGCGGCAGAAGTCCAGGGCCTGGTCGCTGACGGCCAAGATGTCCTCGCTGATGCCCCAGTTGGTCCATACCGGCAGTGCGCGGTCGGGGTGGTTGCCCAGGTGGGGGTAGGCGGCCAGGACGGCGCGGGCGTGTCCGGGCATGGTGATCTCCGGGACGATGCTGACGCCGCGGCCGCGGGCGTAGGAGACCAGGCCGCGTAGTTCGGCCTGGGTGTAGTAGCCGCCGTGGGGGGTGCCGTTGCCGGGTACCGTGGGGCCTGGGCCCAGGGCGGACTCGGTGCGCCAGGCGCCGACTTCGGTCAGTCGCGGCAGGCCGTCGATCTCGATCCGCCAGCCCTGGTCGTCGTTCAGGTGCAGTTGGAAGACGTTGAGTTTGTGCAGGGCCAGTTCGTCGACGAAGCGGTACAGGAACTCCAGGGGCAGGAAGTGCCGGGCGACGTCCAGCAGTGCGCCGCGCCAGGCCAGGCGGGGCTGGTCGCGGATGTCCAGGCAGGGCCACCACCAGTGGTCGGGGCGGGCGCCGGCCGGGTCCAGGGCGGCCGGCGGCAGTAGTTGCCGCAGTGTCTGGACGCCGTTGAGGAGGCCGGCGGTGGCGGGCGCGGACAAGGTGACCAGGTCGGGGCGGATCCGCAGCAGGTAGCCCTGCGCGGCGGTCGACCCGATCACCCCGCTCGCCCCGTTCGACCCGTTCGACCCGTTCGTTCCGTTCGTTCCGGTGGTTCCGTTTGCTCCGTTGGTTCCGGTGGTTCTGGTTGATGCGGTGGTGGTGGGGTGGGTGGGGGACAGGGACAGTTCGATCCGCGGGCCGGTGGCGCTGCGGGTCCGTCCGCGGCCGAGGTATCCGGCGAGCAGTTCGGCGGCTTGCTCGGTCCCGGGTCCGGCGTCCAGGTGGAGCTGGGGGCCGATGACGAACCTCCCGGGGTGCGGGGTGAGTTCGGTGGGACGCGGGACGATCATCGGTTGCCTTTCGGTGCGCTGGCGGCGGAACGGAACGGGACGCGGGACGGGACGGGCGGGACGGGGCGGGGCGCGGGACGGGACGGGCGGGACGGGGCGGGGCGCGGGACGGAACGGGCGGGACGGGGCGGGGCGCGGGACGGGGGTGGGGGTGGGTGGTCAGTCTTTGACGGCGCCGGCGGTCATGCCGGCGACCAGGCGGCGTTGGATGAGCATGAAGAAGACCACGACGGGCAGGGCGAACAGGGTGGAGGCGGCGATCAGGCCGCCGTAGTCGGTGCCGGTGCTGGTGCTGAAGGAGACCAGCCATACCGGCAGGGTGTAGTGGCTCTGGTCTTTCATCAGCACGTAGGCGAACAGGTAGTCGTTCCAGGCGGTGATGAACGCGAACACGCTGGTGGCGATCAGGCCGGGCATGACCAGGGGCAGCAGTATGGTGCGGATGATCGTGAGGCGGCCGGCGCCGTCGAGCATCGCGGCTTCCTCCAGTTCCACCGGGATGCCGTGCAGGAACCCGCGCAGGGTCCAGATGGTGAACGGCAGCACCATGGCGAGGTAGGTCAGTACCAGGCCGAGGAGGTTGTTCAGCAGGTCGGTGCTCTTGAGGCTGAGGAAGACGGGGATCAGCAGGGCGGGTTGCGGGACCATCTGCACGACCAGGACCGCGATCAGGAAGCCGTGTCTGCCCCGGAACCGGAACCGGGTCAGGGCGACGGCCGCGAGGAACGCCAGGACGACCGAGGCCGCGACCACCGCGCCGGTCACTACCGCGCTGTTGGCCAGGTCGGTGGCGAAGCCGGGTTTGCGGACCGCGTCGGTGAAGTTGGCCAGGGTGAACGGGAACGGCCAGAAGCGGGGGGTGGTGCTGAGGATGTCCCGGTAGGGCTTGAACGCGGTGTCGACCATCCAGTACACGGGGAACGCCCACAGGAGGCAGAACAGGACGGCGGCGCTGTTCAGCAGCCGCCGCCGGGCGCGGGGCCGGCGCGGATGGGGGCGGGGGCGGGGGTGGTGTTCACAGGTCTTCTCCCGACCGTGCCAGTCGGCGCACGTACAGGGCGGTCAGGGCGAGCAGCAGCAGGACCGAGACGACCGCGATGGCGGCGCCCTGTCCCAGGGAGTTGCTGCTGAAGGCGGTGGTGAAGGACCAGATGCCCAGGGTGGTGGTGCCCTGGTTGGGGCCGCCTTGGGTGAGGATCCAGATCTGGTTGAAGACGTTGAAGTCCCAGATCACCGACAAGATCGCGACCAGTCCCAGGATCGGGCGCAGGAACGGCACGGTGATCACCCGGAACACGGTCAGCGGGCCCGCGCCGTCCAGGGCGGCGGCCTCGTAGTAGGTGCGCGGGATCTGTGACAGGCCGGCGTGCAGGGTCAGTGCCACGAACGGTACCGACTGCCATACCACCAGCAGCCACACCAGGGTGAAGGCCGAGGCGGGCGAGGTGGTCCAGTCGCGCTGGGTCAGGTCGCCGAACAGCGCGGTCTGTGTCAGCAGCCAGTTGACGACGCCGTAGACGGGTTGGAACAGCCACTGCCACACCAGGGTGGAGGCGACGTTGGGTACCGCCCAGGCGGCGATCAGGCACAAGGTGACCGCGGTGCGCATGCGCCGGCCCAGGGCGCCGAGCATCAGCGCGACCAGCATGCCGGTCACCAGGGTTCCGGTGACCAGGGCGGCGCAGAACCCGGCGGTGCGCAGCAGGACCGGGACCAGGTGCGGGTCGGACAGGACGGCGCGGTAGTTGGACCAGCCGGTCCAGGGCACGACGCCGGTGAACAGCGCGCGCAGCCCGTAGTCCTGGAAGGAGATCAGTACCAGGCGGACCAGGGGGTAGCCCAGGACCAGGGCCAGTACGGCGGCGGCGGGCGCCAGCAGCAGGTACGGCAGTGCGGTGCCGGGGCGGCGGCGGCGCGGGGCCGGGCGCCGGCCGGCGGGCGGGGGTCGGCGGCGCGTCCGGGGCGCGGGGCGGTGGAGGTGGTCATGGTCACTGGGAGGCGTTGAGGGCCTGGTCGAGGTGGGCGTCGAAGCTCGCGGCGGCCTGCGCGACGCTGGTGCGGCCGGTGGCGATGTCGGCGAAGAAGGTGTTGATCGACGCGTCGCTTTCGATGGTGGCCCAGCCGGGGGTGGCCGGGGTGGCCACGCTGCTCTTGGCCGCCTGGAAGAACGCGGCCGAGGTGGGTGGCAGGCCGGCCTGGGTGGAGTCGATCAGCTGGGTGGAGACCGGGTCCAGCCGTCGATGCCGACGATGGCGCTGGTCTGCACGGCCGTGCTGGTGGCGGCTTTGAGGTAGGCCAGGGCCAGGGCCTGGTTGGCGCTCTTGGCGGCGATCGCCAGGTCGGAGCCGCCCAGGAAGACCGGCTGGTTGCGGCCGGGGGTGGTGGCGCTGGGGAACGGGAACGTCCCGATCTGGCCCTTGAGGGCGGGGTTGTCCTTCAGGACGGTGTTGATGCTGGTGTCCAAGATGGTGGCGGTCTTGCCGGAGGCGAACATCGCGGCCTGGTCCGGGGACTTGGTGTCCACGTTGCGCGAGGCGGGGGCGGAGTAGCTGTTCTGGAAGCTCTTCCAGGCCCGCAGTCCCTGCTGGGCGGCGGGGGAGTCCAGCGCGCCGGTCCACCTGCCGTTGCTCTCGGTGGCCAGTTGGCCGCCCGCGTCCCAGACGAACTGCAGTGCGCCGTACCAGTACTGGCCGGGGAAGTTGAAGGCGGAGAACCCGGGCTGGGGTTCTTGGCCCTGATCGCGTCCAGGTCGGCGGTGAGCTGGGTGAAGCTGGTGGGGGCGGTGGTGATCCCGGCCCGGGCCCACAGGGCCTTGTTGTAGATCACCGCGCGGTTGCCGGCGAACAGCGGCGCGGCGTAGACCTTGCCCTCCACGGTGGCCGGTCCCAGCAGGCCCGGCAGCCAGCTCTGCCCGGCGGACAGGGAGGCCTGGTCGGCGGTGATGTCGCTGAGCGCGCCGGTGGCGGCGAACAGCGGGACGTCGGTGTTGCCGATCTCGATGACGTCCGGCGGGTCGTTCTGCGCCAGCGCGGTGCTGATCTTGGTGTTGATGTTCGCCCACTGCTGGATCTGGACGTCGGCCTTGGCGCCGGTGGCCTTCTCGAACGCGGCGTTGATCGCGGCGGTGGCCTGGGCGCTCAGGTCGCCGTCCATCAGCCACACCGTCAGCGTCGCGGCCTTGGCGGGCCCGCCCGCGGTCGTGCCGTGGGCGGGCCCGCCGCTGCCGCAGCCGGCCAACGACAGTGCCGCCGCGGCGGTGACACACACGGCGAGGGATCTGGTGCGCATGGCAATCCTCCAGGAGGCCTTGGTCAAGGCATGAAGTCCGCGGAACCGGGTCCGCGGAACGGGATCCGCGGAACCGGGTCCGCGGGGCGGGGTCCGCGGGGCGGGGCGAGGGATTCGGGGCGGGGCTGGGGAGGTGAGGGGTACGCGTAAGCGGCCGGCCGACGCCGCGGCCGCTGTTGGAGGCAGACGCTCTCACCTGACCTCTGGTCATGTCAATGCACGTATCGGGATTGCCCGCCCCCACCTGCGCAGGGGGCGAAATGTCCGCCCGGTGGCCGATGGAGATCATGAATCCGGCCTTGACATGGGAGTTCTGGCAATCACCTTGTACGTCAAACGGCACACACGACATGACCAGTGGTCACTAGGTTGGGTGTTCTGTGGTGCCGTAGCCCCCCCGTCTCCCCCCACAGGAGTCCTCATGGAGCACGTCCGCACCCGTCCGCGCGGCACCCGCCGCGCACTGATCGCCGCCGCGTCGCTGGTCTGCACGGCAGTCGCGCTCTACCCCACCGTGCGCACCGCGCACGCGGACAGCCCGCGCTGTCGGTGCTGTACAAGACCAGCAGCACCGCCGCCAGTGCCGACGAGGTCGATCCCTGGCTGGAGGTCGTCAACAACACCTCCAGCGCCGTCGCGCTCAGCCAGGTCACCCTGCGCTACTACTTCAGCGCCGACACCACCGTGCCCTACACCTTCGCCTGCGCCTGGGCGGTGCCCGGCTGCTCGAACCTGACCGGCACGGTGGTCGCGATGGCCGATCCGACCGCGACGGCCGACCACTACCTGCAGATCAGCTTCGACGCGTCGGCCGGGAGCCTGGCGGCGGGTGCCAGCAGCGGTGACCTGGAACTGCGGCTGTACCGCAGCGACTGGCAGAACGTGAACCAGGCGAACGACTACTCGTTCAACGCCGCCGACACCGGCTACACCCCTCGCAGACGGTCACCGCCTACGTCAACGGCGCGCTGGTGTGGGGCACCGAACCGTCCGGCGCCACCCCCACCCCCACCCCGACCGGGTCCGGGTCCGGTGGCGCCTCGCCGACCCCCACCCCGACGCCGACCGCCACCTCGACCGGTGCCCCGCCCTCCGGCGGCACCCTGTTCGACGACTTCGACTACACCGGTCCCAACGACCCCGACCTGAGCGCCCACGACTGGACCATCCGCACCGGCTCCGGCGGCCCGGGCATCGCCAACACCTGGTCCCAGAACGCGATCAGCTTCCCCAGCGACCCGACCGCCCAGGGCGGAAAGGTGATGCGGCTGGAGGCCACCACCGACGGGACCACCACCACCCAGGCCGAGATCGACACCACCAGTGAGAAGTTCTTCCAGGGCACCTACGCGGCCGGGTCTACTTCAACGACGCGCCCACCACCGGCCAAAACGGCGACCACGTCAACGAGACCTTCTACACCATCTCGCCGGACAACTCCCTGTACAGCGAGATGGACAACGAGTACCTGCCCAACGGCGGCTGGGCGCGCCCGGGCCGACGCTGTACACCACCACCTGGTACAGCGGCGGACGCGATGAACCGGCAGACCCACAACGTGATCAGCAGCCTCCAGGGCTGGCACACGCTGGAGATGACCGTGGAGAACGGCACGGTGACCTACTACGTCGACGGCCAGCAGTACTTCAGCACCACCGGGATCTACTACCCGCCGAGCCGATGACCATCGACTTCAACGAGTGGTCATCGACCTGGCCGGCGCCAGCGGTTCACGGACCTGGGACGAGAAGGTCAACTGGGTCTACTTCAACAACTCCGGCGCGCTGAGCCCGGGCCAGGTCTCCACGGCGGTCACGGCTACTACAGCGCCGGTACCCACTTCACCGACACCGTCCCCAACTCCTGACGCGCCCCTGACCGGACCCCTGAGCGGACCCCTGGTGGGACGGGCCCCGCGCCCCGGTCCGCCCCGGGCCCGGTCCGCCCGCGCCCGCGCCCGGTTCGCCCGGGCGCGGGCGGGGGTTCAGCCGCCCGCGGGCAGCGTGGGGGCGGGTGTCTGCGGGGCGTCGGCGGGGAACTGGGCCCAGTCCCTGACCGGCAGCCGGGCGCCGGTGGTCGCGTCGACCACGCGGCGGCCGCCCAGCGGGGCGCGCAGCGCCAGGGTGAAGTCGTAGGCCCGGCACGAGGCCGCGCCGGGAGCGAAGGCGTAGGCGGCGGCCGCCAGGGTGACCTGGTGCGCCGACTGGTCCAGCCGGAACTCGGCGCCGCAGGAAAGGACGTGCAGGGTGCGGTCCCGGGCGCGGTAGTAGACGGCGCCGCCGGGTACCGGCACCCGCCGGTACCGCCCGGGGCCCGGGGCGGTACCGGCGGGCGCCGAGCACCCGGCCGGTGCGGCGCAGCCGACCAGGACGGCCAGGAGCGCGGCGGCAACGCGTGGTGTGCCCATGCCCACTTCGACGCGGCGGCGCCGTTCCGGTTCCCCGTACAGCGGTTTCCAGCCGTCGCCGGATCGCCGGCGAGCACCGGATCACCGACCGCGCCCCGCCCCGCCGCGCCTGGCTCGGGCCGCTCTGGTGCGCTCTGGTGCGGTTCGCGCGGCCCGGGGCGGTCACATCGGTTCGATGCGGGCGCCGGTGCGGGCCGCGCGCTGCTCGCCCCAGGTGTAGAGCGCCTCCAGTACCGGGACCAGGCTGAGCCCCTCCTGGGTCAGCCGGTACTCCACGCGCGGCGGCGTCCCCTGGTCGGACCGCCTCGCGATCAGCCCCGTGGCCTCCAGCGCGCGGAGCCGCTGGACCAGGACCTTCTCGCTGACGTCGGGCATCTTGCGCCGCAGCGCGCCGTAGCGGTGCACGCCCTCCTTGAGGTGCGCCAGCACGATCGTGGCCCACTTGCCGCCGATCACCTCCAGCGTCAACTCGACCGGACAGCGGAAGATCTGATCATCCGTGAGCATCGTTGTCCTGTTCCGGGTGCTTACCACTGGGTCAGTCCTTGCCGGGAGCGCGAGGCTGCGCTTGAGTCCTTCCATGATTGTCGAGTACATCCGCTACCGGATCGCCGAACCCCGGCACACGGCGTTCCAGGAGGCGTACCAGCGGGCCGCCGGGGCGCTCGGGCGGGCCGAGCAGTGCGTGGACTTCGAACTCGCCCGCTGCACCGAGGACCCGGACGCCTACATCCTGCGTATCGGCTGGACCTCCACCAAGGACCACCTGGAGGGGTTCCGCAAGGGCGAGCACTTCGCCGCCTTCCTCGCCGAGGTCGAGCCCTACCTCGAAGCCGTCCGCGAGATGCGCCACTACGAGGTGACCGCGGTCGCGGGCCGGGGCGGATCGACACCGACGCTGTACGAGTGGGCCGGCGGGGCGCCGGCGTTCGACCTGCTGTTCCGCCGCTTCTACGAGCACGTCGAGCAGGACGAGCTCCTGGCGCCGGTCTTCGCCGGAAAGGACCCGCGGCACGCCGAGCACGTCGCGGCCTGGCTCGGCGAGGTCTTCGGCGGCCCGGCCCGCTACAGCGCCGAGCACGGCGGCCACCGGCACATGGCCTCCCGGCACCTGGGCCTGGCGCTGAGCGAGCGCCAGCGCCGCCGCTGGGTCTCGCTGCTGGCGGACACCGCCGACGAGGTCGGCCTGCCCGGCGACCCCGAGTTCCGCGCGGTCTTCGCGTACTACCTGGAGTGGGGCACCCGGATGGCCCTGGTCTACTCCGGCCCCCAGCCGCCCCCGCCCGCCCAGGCGCCGATGCCGCGCTGGGACTGGGGCATCACCCCGCCCTACCGGGGCTGACCCGCACCCCCCGCCCAGCCGCCGCGAACCAGCCGCCGGGGTCAGCCGCCGGGGTCAGCCGCCGGGCTCGGGGGCGTGTGGCGGGGCGCCGTGGTGGAGCAGTTCGGCGAAGCGCTCCAGCGCGCGGTCGGCGCGGTCGCGGTCGCCGGTGGCGGTCAGGTCGAACAGCAGGCCCCGCAGGACGGCCATGACCAGCGTGGGCGTCACCGTGTCACCCGGCCCGGCGCTGACGGACCCGAAGGCGGCACCGAGGGTCTGGAACCAGTCCGTGACCGCCTCGCCCTGGCCGGGATAGGTCTCGGGGTGGACCAGGCCCTCGGCGTGCACCTCGAAGAACAACCGGACGAACGGCGCGCGTTCGTCCGCGCTGATCCACGCCCAGATGCCGCGCAGCCGCTCGCGCGCGCCCTCGCCCGGCGCCGCACGGTGCTCGGCCAGCCGCGCCGCGCCCCGGCGGCGGGCCTCGGCCAGCACCGCGGCGACCAACTCCTCCTTGCTGCCGAAGTCGTAGAGCAGCATCCGGGGGCTGGTGCCCAGGGCCGCGGCCAGCGGACGCAGGCTCAGCCCGGCCAGGCCGTGCGCCAGCACGTAGTCGGTGGCCCGGGCCAGGGTGCGCCCGCGGCGGGCCGGGTCTGCGGGTCGCCCCACGGCGGATCTCCTCGAAAGCGACAGCGACAGCGACAGCGACAGCGACAGCGACAGCGACAGTGACCGGGAAAGCGGGGCCGGGACCGTGCCCGCACGTATATGGTACGACTGTTTCAAGAAGTGAGGGGGGAACACGATGCGCACCTTCGAGCGGGCACTGGTCCTGGGTTCCGGCGGCCCGGTCGGCACGGCCTGGATGGCGGGCCTGGCCTGCGGGCTGCGCCGCGGCGGCGTGGATCTGGGCGAGGCCGACCTGATCGTCGGCACCTCGGCCGGCGCGATCGTGGCGGCGGTGCTCGCGACCGGTCAGGACCCGGGCCGGCTGGCGGCCCCGGCGGGCGGCCCGGACGCGCGGGACCGGCCCCGGGCGGACCGGGCCACGGCGGGCCGCGTGTTCGCGGTGCTGGGGGAGCGGGGCCTGGAGCCCGGTGAGGCCAGGCGCCGCGTCGGCCGGATCGCGTTCGAGGGCGCGGACCCCCGGGCCGAGCGGGCGGTGATCGCCGCGCGCGCCGCCCTGATCGGTACCGACGCCTGGCCCCGGCGGCGGCTGCTGATCACCGCCGTGGACGCGGGCACCGGTGAGCCGGTGGTGTGGGACCGCGACAGCGGTGTGCCGCTGGCGCACGCGGTGGCGGCCAGCGGCGCCTTCCCCGGGGCCGTGCCGCCGGTCGGCATCGACGGGCGGTGGTACCTGGACGGCGCGCTGCGCTCGGGCACCAACGCGGACCTTGCGGCCGGGGCCCGCACCGTGGTCGTGGTCGAGCCGATGGCGCACCTGTTCCCGCGCGAGCCCCTTGAGCGGGAGCTGGCGGCGGCGGGGGCCGACACCGCGGTGAGCATCGGCCCGGACCCCGCCTCGGTGCGCGCCTTCGGCCCGGACCTGAACGACCTGGCGGCGTGGGAACCGGCCTACCGGGCGGGCCTGGGCCAGGCAGGCGACCTGGCCCAGGACCGTGGCGGCCCGGGGGAGCCGGGCGGGCGGCTCCGCGCCGCCTGGAGCACCGGAGCCGACGCCGACCGCTGACCACCCCCCACACCACCCGCCCCCCGCACACCACCCGCCCCCCACACCACCCGCACCATGCGCGCGCCTCGCGGCGCGCGTCCGCTGTGCGGGCGGGTGCCGGTCTCAGGAGGCGGGTACGGCGGCGGGCACCGGGTTGGCGGGCGCCGGGGTGGCGGGTACGGCGTGGGCGGTGGCCCATTCCACCAGGGGCAGCAGGAGTTCCACCAGTTCCTGTCCGCGTTCGGTCAGGCTGTAGTCGACGCGGGGCGGCACCACCGGGTGGGCGTCGCGCAGTACCAGCCCGTCGGCCTCCAGGGTGCGCAGGGTGTGGGCGAGCATCTTCTCGGTGATGCCCTTCACCCAGCGCCGCACCTCTCCCCAGCGCATCGTCCCGTTCGAGAGCGCGACCAGGACCAGTACCCCCCAGCGGCTGGTCACATGGTCCAGCAGGATCCGGCTGGGGCAGTTCGGGTCGAAGACATCGCCCGCGAAGTCTCCCAGCGCCACCGCGCTCACCTTGATACTTTCCTTCATGCCAGTACCTTACAAAATAGTGCGTACCAGCGATCAGGAACGCTCAAGGACGTGGTCCGGTTGACCCCGGTGGAGTCACACAGACCGAACCGAGGAGCCCTCCATGTCCCTGATCGTCACCGGTGCCACCGGCCACCTGGGCCGCCTGACCGTCCAGGCCCTGCTGGAGCGGGGCGTGCCCGCGGGCGACATCGTCGCCACCGGCCGCCGCCCGGAGCTGCTGAAGGACCTGGCCGAGCGCGGCGTGCGGGTGCGCGCCGCCGACTACGGCGACCCGGCCTCGCTGCGCGCCGCGCTCCAGGGCGCGGACCGGGTGCTGCTGGTCTCCAGCAGCGCCACCGGCGCCGCCCGGGTGGAGCAGCACCGCAACGTGATCGAGGCGGCCGGTCGGGCGGGCGCCGCGCTGGTGGCCTACAGCAGCATCGTCAACGCGGACACCGCGACGCTGCGCCTGGCGCAGGACCACCGGGCCACCGAGGCCCTGCTGCGCGCGAGCGGGGTGCCGTTCACCTTCCTGCGCAACAGCTGGTACCTGGAGAACTACACCGCCCAGCTGGCGGTCTTCCTGGAGCACGGCACGGTGGTC
Organism: Streptacidiphilus sp. P02-A3a; assembly: GCF_014084105.1. Lineage (GTDB taxonomy): Bacteria > Actinomycetota > Actinomycetes > Streptomycetales > Streptomycetaceae > Streptacidiphilus. Next base: position 4,485,454 of record NZ_CP048289.1, read on the forward strand.
GGCGGCGCGGGCCAGGGCCGGGTCAGCGCCGCCGCCCGCGCCGACTACGCCGCCGCGGCGGCGGCCGTGCTGACCGGGGACGGGCACCAGGGCCGGGCCTACGAACTGGGCGGCGACGAGCCGTTCACCCTCACGCAGCTCGCCGCCGAGATCACCGCCCAGGCGGGCACCCAGGTCAGCTACACCGACCTGCCCGAGGCCGGGCACGCCCAGGCCCTGGTCGCCGCCGGCCTGCCCGCGCCCGTCGCCGGTATCCTCGCCGACGCCGACCAGGGCCTGCGGCGCGGGGAGCTGTTCACCGACAGCGGTGACCTGGCCCGACTGATCGGCCGCCCCACCACCCGCGCGACCGCGGCGATCGCCACCGCCCTGGACACCCTGCGCACCGCCTGACCGGCCCCGGGCCGGGGTCCGCCCCGGGCCGGGGCTGGTGCGAGTGCGTCGTCAATCGGGCAGTGCGACCGCGAAGGCGTCGGCCAGGCCCCGGGTGCCGGTCTCGGTGAGGTGGACCACGCGTGGTGAGAGGCCGTAGCGCAGCCAGCCGGTGGCGAACAGGCGGGCCGCCAGCGCGGCGCCCAGCGCACCGGCCAGGTGGTGGCGCCGCTCGCTCCAGTCGACGCAGTAGCGCACCACCGGCCGCCGCCCCGCGGTCAGCGCCGGCACGTCGATACCGAACGCGGTGAACCGCTCGGCCCCCCGGGGCGTCAGCAGGTACGCGGCCCCCCTGCCGTAGGCGGCGGGCCGCTCGGCGCCGGTGTCCGCGGCGGCCTGGTCGCGGCGCAGCAGGCCGCGGTCCACGAACGCGGCCATCAGGGCCACGCCCAGGGATCCCGCGAGGTGGTCGTAGCAGGTGCGCGAGCGGCGCAGTGCCCGGTCGCGGCTGTGCGCGCGCAAGGTGCGGGCCGGGGCGGGGGCGGGCGGGGCGATCAGTGCCAGCGCCTCCAGGGCGGCGACCACCTCGGGACCGGACAGGCGGAAGTAGCGGTGGCGTCCCGCGTCCGTGGCCCGCACCAGCCCCGCCTCGGCCAGCCGCGCCAGGTGCACGCTGGCGGTGGGGACGCTCACCTGGGCCTCGCCGGCCAGGACGGTGACCGTCAGCGGGCGCCCGTCGGACAGGGCCTTGAGGATCCGCGCCCGGGAGGCGCTGGCCAGCAGCCGCGCGGCGCGCGCGATGTCCGGCTCCGGCCGGGGCGCGCCCGGGCGCGCGGTGTCGTTCATGACCGCCATCTTGCTACGCCGACGCTTAGCGCGGGGGCTAAGCGTCGGCCGCGCACGATGGCGGCATGAGAACCACGACCGGCGCCGAGGCGCCGCGCACGGCCCTGCCCGCCGCGGCCGGGCGGCCCGCCTGGCCGCCGCTGATCGCCCTGAGCCTGGGCTACTTCCTGGTCATGCTCGATGTCACCGTCGTCACTGTCGCGGTGCCCGCGATCCGCGACTCGATCGGCGCCGGGGCCTCGGCCATGGCGTGGGTCGTCGACGGCTACAGCGCGGTCTTCGGCGCGCTGCTGCTGCTGGGCGGCGGTTTCGGTGACCGGCTCGGGCACCGCCGGGTGCTGCTGGCCGGGCTCGGGGTCTTCGCGCTGGCCTCCCTGGGCTGCGCGGTGGCCACCAGCGCCGGTGCGCTGGTCGCCGCGCGCCTGGCGCAGGGCGCGGGTGGGGCGCTGCTGGTGCCGACCTCGCTGGCCCTGCTGACCACCTCCTATCCGTCCGCGGCGGGCAGGGCCCGGGCGCTGGGGGTCTGGGCGGGGCTGGCCGGGGTCGCGTTCGCGGCGGGGCCGCTGGTCGGCGGGCTGCTGGTGGCGGGCCTGGACTGGCGGGCGGCCTTCCTGGTCAACATCCCGGTCGCGCTGGCGGCCTGCTGGCTGACCTGCAGGCACGTTCCGGCCGGGGCCGCGCGGACCGGCGGGCGGGGCCTGGACCCGCTGGGCCAGGTCCTGGGCGTGAGCGGGGTGCTGGCGCTGGCCGGGGCGCTCAACGAGGCCGCGACCCGGGGCTGGACCTCGCCGGTGGTGCTGGGCGCCGGGGCCCTGGCCGCGGTCGCGCTGGCGCTGTTCGTGGCGGCCGAGCGGCGACGGGAGGCGCGCGCGGTACCGCACCGGCCGCCGCTGCTGCCGCTGTCGCTGTTCGGCGCGCCGGGCTTCTCGGCCACCGTCGCGGTCGGCGTGCTGCTCAACCTCGGCTACTACGGCATGCTCTACCTGGCCACGTTGTACCTGCAGAACGAACGCGGCTACGGTGCGCTGGGCGCGGGCCTGGCGTTGCTGCCGACGGTGTGCATGGCGGTGGTCGCGGCCCCGCTCGCGGGCCGGCTGACCGCGCGCCACGGCCCGTACCCGCCGATGACCGGGGCGCTGCTGGTCGGCGGCGTCGGGTTCCTCGGCTGGCTGCTGGCCGGTCCGCACACGCCTTATCCGCTGCTGCTGCCGGCCCTGGTGGCGACCGGTCTGGCCACTCCCGGCACGGTGCTGGCGGCCACCACCGCCATCGCGCGGTCCGCCCCGGCGGGGAACGCCGGGGCGGCGTCGGCGGTGTTCAACGTGGGCCGCCAGCTGGGCAACGCCGTCGGTGTGGCCCTGTTCGCCACGCTCACCGCGGGCCCCGGCCGCCTGGTCCGCGGCCTGCACCTGTCGGCGTTGATCGCCTCGGCGGCCTTCCTCGCCGCGGCGCTGCTGGCCCGCGCCGCCTGGCGCGACACCCGCCCCGGTGGGGCTGCGGCCGGTGGCCGCGTTACGGGTGGGGCGGGTTGACGGGGGGTCAGGTGGGGTTGGGGCCGAGTCTGGCCAGGGTGTCGAGCAGTCGGGCCGGGTCGGCCAGTACCTTGGGTGGCAGGCAGACGTAGAGCTGGACGGTGGTGACGCCGGGGCGGTGGTAGTGCCCGATCCGTTCCCGGCAGTGCTCGGGCGAGCCGCTGACGAACAGCTTGTCGACGACCTCGTCGGGCAGGGCCTGTTGCGCGCCCTCGATGTCGCCCGCGTCCCAGCGCCGGTGTGCCTCGTGCAGCAGGTCGCCGTGGCCCAGCCAGGCGTGGAACTTGCGGTAGGGCTCGCGGTTCAGGATCCAGGCGAGGAAGGGGCGGGTGGCCCGCTGGGCGTAGGCGGTGTCCTGGGTGGGGCAGACGAAGACCTTGACCACCAGTTCCTTGCCCGGTGGTTGCGGTCCGACGGCGTCCAGCACGGTGGGGACGTCCTCGGGGAACAGGAGGTTGGTGATCGCGCCGTCGCCTTCGGTGAAGCCCAGGCGCAGCATGCCCGGGCGCAGCGCGCCGAGGATCACCTTGACCGGTTCGGCGGGCGGGTGCGGTAGTTGGTAGCCGCGGATGGAGAAGGTGTCGAAGTCTCCGCTGACGTGTTCGCCGCGCAGGGCGCGGGTGAGGAACCGCAGGACGTCGCGGGTGCGTTTGAAGGGTTCGTCGAAGGGGATTCCGTTGATGTCGGTGACATGGGCGGGGACCGAGGCGCCGATGCCCAGCAGCAGGCGTCCGGGGGCGAGTTGGGCCAAGGTGGCGGCGGTCTGGGCGAGTACCGCCGGTCCTCGGGTGTGGACCGGGACGATGCCGGTGCCGATGCGCAGGGTCGGGGACCAGGCGGCGGTGGCGGCCAGCGGGGTGAAGGCGTCGGTGCCGCCGCCCTCGGCGCTCCACACGTCGCTGTAGCCGAGGTCGGGCAGCCGCTCGACCAGGAAGCGGTGCCGGTCCAGGGGCAGGCCCGCGAGCGGCAGGGTGATTCCCCACCTGGGTGGCTGGGGGTGGTGCGGGTGCGTCATCGCGTGGCCGTTCTCTCGGAAGTGCCGGTGCCGGTGCTGGTGCTGGTGGGGGGTGGCGGGTTATGCGGATACCCAGACGTTGGTGAGGTCGACGAACCAGGACTGGGGTTCGACGAAGCCGTGGACCTTGGGTGACAGGGCCCGCGCGTCGCGGTCGTTGACCACGAACAGCCAGGGGGCGTCCTTGGTGACCTGGTCCAGGGCCTGGGTGTAGTCCTGTTGGCGGGTGTTCTGGTCCAGGCAGGAGGATGCGGCGGCGAACAGCCGGTCGACGGCCGGGTCGGAGTAGTGGCCGGTCCAAAAGGGGCTGCCGGTGCCGAGGAACAGCGGGAGCAGTGATTCGGACTGGAACAAGGTGGTGGACTGCGCCAGGGCGTCGGAGCCGAGTGCGACCTGGCCCTTGGCCTCGTCGCTGAGCAGGGTGGACCAGTCGGTGGTGCGGATCTTGACGGTGATGCCGACCGCGGCGAGGTCCTGCTGGATGGCTTCGGAGATGGGGACCGGCAGCAGGTTGCCGGATCCGGCGGTGGGGACGGTGACGGTGGTGGTGAAGCCGTGGGCGAGGCCGGCGCGGGCCAGTAGTTGCCGGGCCTTGGCCGGGTCGTAGGAGTAGAGGTTCCCGGCCGGGTCGTAGGCGAAGGTGCCCTTGGGGGCGGCCTGGTAGGCGGGTCCGGCGGTGCCGTGCAGCAGGTCCTCGGCGATGGCGGACCGGTTGATGGCGTCGTTGGCGGCCTGCCGCACCAGCACGTTGTTCCAGGGGGCCTTGGACTGGTCCAGGATCCAGTACCAGATGTGGTCGTAGCTGTTGGTGTCGATCTGCGCGCCGTCGGACCGCAGGCGGGCGATGTCGTCCGGGTCGGGGTAGTCGATCATGTTGGCGCCGCCGGAGAGCAGGGCGGCGGTGCGGGCCGCCGGGTCCGGCAGGGCCTGGACGACGAGCTTGTCGAGTTTGGGGGCCCCGCGCCAGTAGTGCGGGTTGGCGACCAGGTCGATCTGCTGGCCGGGGGTCTGCGAGGCGAAGCTGAACGGGCCGGTGCCGACCGGGTGCTGGGCGAAGCCCGAGTCGCCGTAGCGGCGCACGGCGGTGGGGCTGGCTATCAGCAGGTGGGTCAGGTCGTCGGTGAAGTGGCCGTTGGGCGCCTTGGTGACCAGGACCACGTGGTCGGGGTCCGGGGCGCGGTAGGAGGTGATGTCCCCGGCGTACTCCTGGGCCGCGGCACCCAGGGCGGCGGTGTAGTAGGGGCTGCCCTTCTTGAGGTAGCGGTCCAGGTTGAAGACGACCGCGGCGGCGTCGAAGGCGGTGCCGTCCTGGAAGGTGACGCCCTTGCGCAGGGTGAAGGTCCAGGTGCGGTGGTCGGGGGCGACGGTCCAGGAGCTGGCGAGGGCGCTGGTGACCGGTGCGGGCGTATTGCCCTGGCTGAGGTCGTAGCGGGTGAGGCCTTCGTAGATCTGGAAGCTGACCAGCGCGGTGCCCTCGTAGCCCGCGCCGCCGAGGATGGTGTCCGGGTCGGGCAGGGTCCCGGTCGCGCCGATGACCAGCGTCCCGCCGCGGTCGGCGCCGTGGGCGCCGTGGGCGGTGCCGGTCGCGGGGGAGCCGGAGGAACTGCATCCGGCGGCGCTCGGGAGCAGGACCAGGGCGGCGGCGAGCAGTCCCGCTGTGGAGCGGGCGCGGCGCGGCGCGGCGGCGGGGGCGGTCGGGCTGGTCATGGCGGTTCCTCGGGTCAGTGGTGCGCGGTCGGACCGGGGGCGGTCGGACCGGTCGGGGGCGGGGCGGTCGCGGCGGTCGCTGGCGGCGCGGTCGCGGACGGTCGAAGGACACGGGCAGGGACACGGGCGGTGGTGGTGGCGGTGGTGGTGGCGTCCAGCAGGGCCCGGGTGTAGGGGTGGCGCGGGTCCTGCCACAGCCGGTCGGTGGGGCCCTGTTCGACCACCTGGCCGTGGCGCAGCACGCTGACCTGGTCGGCGAGGTGGCGCACGGCGGCCAGGTCGTGCGAGATGAGCAGGTAGGCGACGCCGTCGTCCTGCCGCAGCTGTGCCAGCAGGTCCAGTACCCGGCTCTGCGCGGTGCGGTCCAGGGCCGAGGTCGGCTCGTCCAGGACGATCAGGTCCGGGCCGGTGGCCAGGGCGCGGGCGATGGCGACGCGTTGCAGTTGCCCGCCGGAGAGCTCGCGCGGGTAGCGGCGGGCCAGGGCCGGGTCCAGGGCGACCCGCTGGAACAGCGCGGCCGTGCGCTCGGCGCGCGCGGCGCGCGGCACGCCCAGCGCCGCCAGCGCCAGCGCGACCGCGGACCCGGCCCGCAGTGCCGGGTTGAGCGAGCCGCCCGGGTTCTGCGGCACGAACTGCAGCCGGGCGCGGACCGGTCGGGCCGCGCGGCCGCGCAGCCGGTGCGGGTCGTGGCCCTCGAAGCGGACCGTGCCGTTGTCCGGGGCGATCAGGCCCAGGGCGAGCCGGGCCAGTGTGGACTTGCCCGACCCGGACTCGCCGACCAGTCCCAGGACGCGGGCCCGGGGCACGGCCAGGGTGACGCCGTCCACGGCGGTGTGGGCGGTGCGGCCGGTGGTGAAGCGCTTGCTGACGGCGTCCAGCACCAGCAGCGGCCCGGCCGACAGCGGTGCGGCCGGTTGCGGCCCGGCCGACAGTGGTGCGGCCGGTTGCGGCCCGGGCGACAGTGGTGCGGCCGGTTGGGGTGTGGGTTGGGGTGCGGGTGGTTGGGGTGGGGTCATTGGTCGGCTCCGGGGTGCGCGCCGACCAGTTCGGCGGTGAACCGGTGGGCGGGGTGGGTCAGGACCCGGGCGGCTGGCCCGCTCTCCACGATCCGCCCGGCCCGCATCACCGCGACCTGGCCGCCGGTGCGCCGGGCCACCGCCAGGTCGTGGGTGACCAGCAGCAGGGCGATGCCGCGTTCCGCGCGCAGGCGGGCGAACAGGTCCAGCACCTGGGCGCGCACCAGCGCGTCCAGGGCGGTGGTGGGCTCGTCCGCGATCAGCAGTTCCGGCTCGCAGCACACCGCCAGCGCGATCGCGGCGCGCTGGCGCTGACCACCCGACAGCTGGTGCGGGAAGCTGTCGGCGACCCGCCGCGGGTCGTCGATCCCGACGGACTCCAGCAGGTCCGGGACCGCGGCGCGGGCCGCCCGGCGGCCGGTGGCCCGCTGGTGGCGGCGCAGCACCTCGGCGAGCTGCGCGCCGACCCTGCGCAGCGGGTCCAGTGAGCCGGTCGGGTCCTGCGGCACGTAGCCGATGCGCCGACCGCGCACGCGCGACAGCGCCCGCTCGTCCAGGGCCCGCAGGTCGGTACCGCGCAGCTCGATCCGGCCGGTGGTCTCGGCGTTGCGGGCGGGCAGGCCGAGCACGGCGCGGGCGACGGTGGTCTTGCCGCTGCCCGAGGCCCCCAGCAGCACCAGCGCGTCGCCGGGCGGCAGCGCGAAGCAGACCTGGTCCACGGCGGTGGTGTGCCCGTCGCGGTGCCGGTGGGTGACCGTCAACCGCTCGACAGCCAAGACCGGAACAGCCGGGTCGGGAACAGCCGGGTCGGGAACAGCCGGGTCGGGGGCGGCCGGGTCGGGGGCGGCCGGGGCGGGGGTGGTCATCGGTTGGCCTGCGTCCGTGGCTGGTCGGCGGCGCCCAGGCGGCGGCGCAGGGCCTCGCCCAGGGTGTTGAAGACCACCGAGACGGCGAGGATCGCCAGTGCGGGCATGACCGCCACCGCCGGGTGGCTGAGCAGCGTCGGGCGCAGTTCGTCCAGCATCGCGCCCCATTCGGCGGTCGGTGGTGCGACGCCCAGGCCCAGGAAGGACAGCCCGGCCGCGTACACGATGGACAGTCCGATCAGCGACGAGCAGTAGACCAGGACCACCGGTGCGACCACCGGGGCGACCTGCCGCAGGGCGATGGTGGCCGGTCCGGCGCCGCTGACCTTGGCCGCCTCCAGGTAGGCGGCGCCGCGGATCGCCCGGACCTCGGTGAAGACCACCCGGGCGACCGAGGGGGTGAGCACCACCGACAGCGAGAGGACCACCGCGCCCAGGCCGCTGTCCAGCACGCTGGCGACGGCCATGGCCAGCAGGATCCCGGGGAAGGCGTAGAGCACGTCCAGGGCGCGCAGCAGTGCCTGCTCGACCACGCGCCCGCCCAGCCCGGCGGTGATGCCCAGCGCGCTGCCCAGCACGCCCGCGACGGCCACCGGGGCGAAGCCGCCCACCAGGGAGGGGCGGGCCGCCCAGATCAGCCTGCTGAGGAGGTCGCGGCCCTGGCCGTCGGTGCCCAGCAGGTGCCCGGGGCTGCCGGGGGACAGCAGCCGGTCCTGGAGCAGGCCGGCAGTGGGGCTGCACGGGGCCACCAGTGGCGCGGCCAGGGCCAGCAGCACCAGCAGCACGGCCAGGGCCAGCGGGACCGCCAGGCCCGCGTCGCGGCCCTTCCACGCACGTACGCGCTGCGCCACGGTCAGCCCCGCACTCGCGGGTCGACCAGCGCGTGCGCGGTGTCCACCGCGATGTTGACGCCGACGAAGCCCACGGCGGCGACCAGCACGCCGCCCTCGATGACCGGCAGGTCGCGGGCCGACAGGGCGGTGTAGAGGAGTTGGCCGACGCCGGGCCAGGAGAACAGGGTCTCCACGAACACCACGCCTTCCAGCAGGTAGGCCAGTTGCAGGCCGCCGATGGTCAGCAGCGCGGGGGAGGCGTTGTGCAGGCAGTGCCGCAGGACCGCGCTCCGGCTCAGGCCGCGGGCGCGCAGGCTGTCGGCGAGTTCCCCGCCCAGTACGGTGGCCAGGGCGGCGCGCAGGACCCGGGCGGTCAGGCCCAGTGGCACCAGTGCCGCCGCGACGGCGGGCAGCACCAGGTGGCGCAGCAGGTCGCCGGTGCCGCCGTCGCCGAAGGGGTCGTGGGTGCCGCCGGCCGGGAGCCACTGCCAGTGCACCGCGAACACCGCGATCAGCAGCAGCGAGACGCAGTACTGCGGGGCGGAGACGAACAGGGTGCTGAGCGCGCCGGACAGCCGTCCGCCCGGGCCGCCGGGCCGGATCGCGCCGAGGCCGCCCACCAGGACCCCGCCGGCCAGTACCAGCGCGAACGCGGCGCCGGCCAGCAGCAGCGTCTGGCCGAAGGCGGGGGCCAGCAGGCCCAGTACCGGGCGCTGCGCGGAGATCGAGGTGCCCAGGTCGCCGTGGAGCGCGTGCCACAGCCAGGACGCGTAGCGCACCGGCAGCGGCCGGTCCAGGCCCAGCCGCGCGGCCAGCTCCCGACGGGCCGCGGGCGGCGCGCCGGGCCCCAGGAACGCGCCGACCGGGTCGCCGGGCACCAGCGCCACGGTGGCGAAGACCACCACCGTCACGCCGAACAAGGTGGGCACGGCGAGCAGCAGCCGCCGCAGCAGGAACCGTCTCATCGCGGGACGCCGGTGGCGCACGGGGCGGGGGCAGGCATGGAGGTCCTTGTCGAACGGGCACCACCGCGGGGCGGGGCCGCGGGCGGTGGCACGGCAGCTACTGCCCCGAAGCATGCGCGGGCCGCCCGGCGCCGACCAGGCAGGCGTTCATGCTGTTACCCGCGCTCATAGGATCCGCACCCGGGACCGGGCCGCTCCCGCCGAGAGCAGCACGCCCCGCCCGGCGCTGGTAGCCGGATGAGGAAACTGTCGTCTGAGGAACCTGTCGTCGTCAGTCGCCGATGACCCACCCGCACCAAGGCATGCCAAAGACCCCAGCCACCCAACGGGCACGGCCAGGACCAAAGGCAGCAGACCGTCAGATCAGCCGCTCGGTCCCTTCCTGGTCCACCCCGTGTCCCCACCCCACTCGGAAGCCGAGCACCCACATCTCCGTCAGCAGACCTCCCAACATGTCTACGGCGGAGGCGGTCTCCATCGAGCGGACGTCCGGCACCACCCTCTCCACCCGGATGAACCCCAGGGCCGTATGAGCAGCCTCGGCGAGGGCAGCCGATGACACCCTCTCGCAGTCGAAGAGCCGCCCGCGCTCCGACGCCTGCCACGCAGCGATCACACGCTCCAGCAAGATCAACTCATTCTGCGGCATGGGTACCCTCCTCCTCCGTCGTGCTTGAAAGCCGCTGCCTCACGGCACGTGGAACTACCCGCGCAGTTGGGCTCCGGACGCCTTCAGGAACTTCCTGGTGGCCTCCCGGCAAAAACCGATTCGGGCCGCCAATCCACTCACCGACGCCCCGGCCTCGTACAGGCGGCGCAGCTCCACCAGGTCCACGCGCTGCCCCGATCCCGGCGGACGAAACGCGGGCCGGATCACCACCCCCGACCGCCGCAGAACCTTTGCCACATACTGCGTGGACCGGCCGACCTCAGCACCGAGGACCAGCAGGCTCGCGCCCGCCTCGTACCTCCGCGCCAGAAGCTGACCCAGGATCAGTTCATCGTCGGCCGACAGTAGCGACCGCAGCGTGAACAACTCGATGGACGCCGCCGCGAAAGCACGGCGCACCAGCTCCACATCCTGCGCCTCACACGCACGGCGGACTGCTGCGGCATAACGCTCACGCGGGTGCGCCACAGACGAATCTGACGACAACGCTCATTCCTCCCACTGCTGGAAACGACGCAGGGCCGGCCGCCGGGCCGCCGGACGCATGACCCAGTCATCCCCTCGGCCCCCGCCGCCACTGCGACCCCCACGTAACCCACCCATCAAGTGCTCCCTCTCATTTCGGCCGCCGACCACCTCGGCCGCCCCTGACGTCGTCCGGCCACCGGCCGCGTCGCTGAGCGGCCGGTGGCGAAAGGGTTTGTCTGAACAGGTTTGACTGACCGTCAGATCACTGCGAGTCGCGGTGCTCCACTCGAATGTGACGGGCCATCAGAACGCGATAATCGGAAGCCGCACTGTGATCCCCCGCGCGCTTCCTGGCCCTGATCTCCTCCATGAAGGACTCGCACGCCGGACAGCCCGCCACCGGGACCGGAGCGGCGGGCGGGTACCACGCCTCATGCGGCTGCCCCTGCGCCCCGGGGCCGTCCTTACGGCGGCTCATAGCCCCCACCTGCTGAGCCGGTTCAACTCCGCGACCGCAGCGCGCAGTTCGTCCCCCCGTCTCACCTCGTGCAGCTCCCCGGGCGGCACCGTCCACTCGCGGCCGCCACCGGGCGGGCGGAGCGACGCGTAGCGCGCCTTCACCTCCATGACCGTGCCCGCACGATCGCGCCTGCTGTCGTACGCCAACTCCCCAACCGCAGGCGCCCTCACCGGTACGGCGGGCGAGTCGGCCGAGACTTCCCTCGCAGCCCCATCGTCGGGGGGTAATCCGAGCTTGCTCATGGCACAGCCACCTCCGAGTGATCGCACAAGCGCGATTCGGACGGTCCATCGGCAAGATGCGTGCCCGACGGTGCGTCACATCGACGTTAGACCTCTCGCCCCCGTGCCCGTTAGTGTGCTGATTGCTCATCTCCATGGTCGAGTTGACTCCATGATCGCAAATATGCGACCGGGATGCGATAAAGGCAGTGCGCTACGATCGCGGCCCGCGCGATAATGCAGGCAGGAGGTCCGGGATGCCTGACGGAGGCAAGGCAACGATCCGAAGCAAGAGGCTTGGTGTGGCCCTGCGCACGTACAGAGAGCAGGGCGGCTTCGACCAGGCGGCAGCCGCAAGCGCCATCCGTGCCAGTAGTACCAAGATCAGCCGCTTGGAGTCGGGCAGGGTATCGATCCGTCCCCTGGAACTCCATGTGCTTCTCGACCTCTATGGGGTTGACGATCCCAAGGAGCGCGACCGGCTCGAAGCCCTCGCTCGAACCAGCACCGCGCGAGGATGGTGGCTCGACTACCAGGACAGCCTGACTCCTGGCTACGGGGATCACATCGTCCTGGAAAACGACGCGTCCTACATTCGCATCTACCATCCGGTCTACATTCCAGGAATCCTCCAGACGGAAGCGTACGCTGAGGCTGCAATCAGGTCCGGCCCGTTGCAGCTCTCGCAAGAGCGGATCTCGGTGCTCGTAAAAGTCCGGCGGGAGCGGCAAGCGCGAATCCTATCGGAGGGGATTCCGCAGGCCGTGATCCTTTGGGAACCGGCTATCATTTCACCTGCTGGAGGCAGGGAGGCGCATACAGGGCAACTGAAATCGTTGCTGAATCTGGCCCATGAACCCACCATCTCCCTACAGGTTCTGCGCTTCGGTCCCCGAATGATCGGCGCGATGGGAGCCCCGTTCACAGCCTTCTCCTTTGGTCCCGATCACCAGGTCGAAGCGGTGGCGCTGGAAGGACTGACCAGTACTCAAGTGCACGAAGACGCAGACTCGCTGGCCGCATACAGCGGCCTCTTCGAAACCCTACGGTCGAACGCTGCGTCCCAGGACGAAAGCGTTGCCTTTATAGAGAATGTTCTACGCAAAGCGGAGGCAGGGAAGTGAACCCAGAAGTTGTAGGTCCGTTTCGCAAGGCTAGCTACTCGGAACAGTCGGGAGCTTGCATTGAGGTCGCCCGTGACGCGACAGGCGGTAGTTTCGTCCGGGACTCCAAGGATCAGAGTGGCCCTCTCTTGCAGTTCTCGGCAGATGCTTGGGGGGATTTTCTCGATAGCGTCAAAAACGGTGACTTGGGTATCTGAGTTCAGCGAATATCGAGGCGGAGGCAATCGGCCGCCGCCTCTTCGCATGCCTTGGTTCACCGTGAGAACAGCTTCCGGCGGCCTGGAGGAGGAGGCGGGGTACATCCGTACGTGGGAGCCCATCTTGGTACCAGGTCTCTTGCAGACCGAGGGATACGCCCGAGCGATCCTCGATGCCAACCCGGCTATCACGCGCCTGGGGGACCCTGACTCCTTCGTCAAAATCCGAGCGAACCGCAAGGCTGTTCTGACGAAAGAGTCACCAGTCCGGCTTTCGATAATCATCTGGGAACCCGTACTTCACTGTGTGGTGGGTGGCGAGGACGTTCATCGGGATCAGCTGCGGCACCTCGTTGAGATGGGGCAGCTTCCGAATGTGACCATCCAAGTGGTCCCGCTCAGCGTTGGAGCGACGGCAGGTACTTGTGGTGCGTTCGTCCTCTTCGCCTTCGCCGACACTCCAGCTCCGGGAGCCGTGTTCCTGGAGACTCTGACCAGCAGTCAGTACCTTGAGGAGGCCAGGGAGCTCGATGGCTACTGGATGGTTTTCGATTGGTTGCGATCATCGGCGCTGGACCCGGAGCAATCGCTGAACACTATTGCCGCCCTCGCGGCAGCCAAGCTAAAAAAATGACAGAAAGGCTGCAAGTCTCATGATGGAACAGGGTGTGCCGAAGCGGTGGCGAAAGAGCACCTATAGTGGGCCGAACAACAACTGTGTGGAGATAGCGGACGGCTCTTTGGGGGTGATTCCCGTCAGGGATAGCAAGGATCCGGATGGACCAGTCCTAGCCTTCACGGAGAATGCCTTCTCTGATTTCGTCGCAGCTATCAAGGACGGCCAGTTTCCAGGCACCTAGCCATGTAAATTCCCCGGAGTCGAATGCGTGTCGACTCCGGGGAATTTACATGTCAGAGCAATGCCTCCGGCGGGGAGCGTCCCGGCACCGGGAGCGGTGGCCAGGCCTGCGGCTGCGGGCAGTGCGTGGCTGGCGTAGAGGCTGCCGTCCCCGTCCGCCGTCGCCCCATGCCGCGTGCAGTGGAGCCGCCCCGGGGGTGTCCAGGACCGCGCTTGCGCGCCCACTTGCGGGGTGCAGCCTCCTGGACGCCCCAGGGGGCGGCTCTGCTTCGCTGGGCGTGGGGTGACGGCGGACGGGACGGCAGCCGGGCCGGTGTGGTTCCGGCGGAGCGAGAGCCTCAGCAGGTGGGGGTGGGCGAAGCGCCGCAAACGCGCAGGCCGGCAGTGCACGGAAGCGTTACCAAGCGCTACATTCGACAAGGTATTGCAGTTTGAACGCCTTCAAGAACACGCGCTGTCCCAAGGCGAAACCATTCGGTTGATCGAGAGGATCAGGAAAGAACTATGAGCGGCAAGGCCACCCAGCTCCCCCATGGATGGATCAAGAGCTCTGCGAGCGGAAACGGAGCAGAGTGCGTCAAGATGAAGAGGTTGCCCACGGGCGATGTTGCCGTGGCCAGCACTCGTCTGGAGATGGAGCCCATTCCGTACACTCAGGCGGAGATGCGCGCATTCCTGACCGGCGTCAAGGCTGGAGAATTCGATCACCTAATCGACTAGCCGCATCTCGAATGGCCTGATTCCCCTCCCGTTCGCCAGGGGGCGTCAGGCCATTTTCAGATGCAGCCGGGCGGTCCGCGACCGTCTGAGCTTGAGGCAGTCCCTGGTCGCGTTCTGACCAGGGGTCAACTGGCCGTCAGAGCAATGCCTCCGGCGGGGAGCGCCCCGGCACCGGGAGCGGTGGCCAGGCCTGCGGCTACGGGCAGTGCGTGGCTGGGGTGGAGGCTGCCGTCCCGTCCGCCGTCACCCCACGCCCGGCGAAGCAGAGCCCCCCGGGGGCGTCCAGGAGGAGTCGGGGCTCGGCACGGTCGAGGACATCGAAGCGCTCAGGCGTTCCACGACCAGGCTTGAGCAGCGGATCGTCGACCTGGCCGGGCGACTGGACGAGCGCCAGCAGGAGCTCGACGCGGCCAGGCCGCCGGCAGAGGTCTGCTGGCCCAGCTCAACGGGGCACCGAGAGCAGCCCGCTGACGGCGGACCGGTTCCCGCCCAGGAGGAGGCACCGGCACAACGCGAGATCAGATCAGCTCGACTTCGATCGCCAGCCCGCCCAGCGCCTCCTTCTGCGGGCTGTAGATCCCAGTCATACATGGCCACTGACGCCACGATGGCTGGACCATGCCTTCGTCCAGGAGGTGAGAGACACGCCGGAACGGATTCAACGGACTTGCGCCTGGTCGCGGGGATTCACCCCAGGGCCTCGACGGCCTTCACGGTCAGCTTCCGGGCCGGGCGGCCGAAGACCGCCATCCGGTACGGGTGAGTGAACGCCCTCGCGCAGTGGCTGATCTCCCGTGGCTGGGTCACCGTGACCATGGCCGTCAGCAGCTCCACCTCCACGGACTGCTCGTCAAGGAGGACGAACGTCTCCTGCATCCACAGCTCGCGGTCGGCCATCAACGCGACCACCCCCAGGGAGACCGTCGGAAGTGACATGACCGACAGGAGATGGCCCAGCTGTCCGGCCATGACCGGTGCACCGCCGTGGCCGGTGCGCAGGACGGACTCCTCGACGGGGAACGCCAACCGGTGGCCGCCCTGGCGCAGGACGCGGGCGCGGTCCATACGGCGCTGTCCACCAGCACTGTCGGGCAGTTGCCCCCTGGGACTTCGGGTCCTTGCCGGCGAACCGTAGCTGCACGGCGCAACTCCTTTGCCCGGTCGGTTGCTTTCCGTTGCGCATCGGTCACTCCTGCCCATCACTTCACCCACCGACACGGGGCACCGCGGTCAGTGGCGGGTCGGCCGCGGGGGCTGCGCCGCCGCCCGGCCTTGCCCCGCGGCGGAGCCCCCAACTACGCTGCCGCCCATGGCCCCCCGACGCACCGACGCCGCCCGCATCGGCACCGGCGGCCCATCGCGTCGCGGGCCCTTAGCCGCACCGCGTCCCCGGCACGCGGCCGCACCGCGCGCCCGGCGCTGACCGCCGCCGCGCCCCGCCGCCGCGCGCCGGGCCCCGCTGACGCCGGGATCCGTGAACCCCCGGGGATCCGGGCACCCGGCGGCGCCGCCCGGGCACCCGGCGCCGCGCAGACCTTTCCCAGCCAGGAGCCGTTGATGCCAGCCCCCCGTGCC
Source organism: Streptacidiphilus sp. P02-A3a (assembly GCF_014084105.1). Lineage (GTDB taxonomy): Bacteria > Actinomycetota > Actinomycetes > Streptomycetales > Streptomycetaceae > Streptacidiphilus. Next base: position 4,500,960 of record NZ_CP048289.1, read on the forward strand.
AGTCAGGAACTCGGCGCCTTCCTGCGGGCGCACCGCGAACTGCTCAAGCCCGCCGAGGTGGGCCTGGTGGGCTCCGCCCGCCGCCGGACGCCGGGGCTGCGCCGCGAGGAGGTGGCCTCGCTGTCCGGGGTGGGGCTGGCCTGGTACACCTGGCTGGAGCAGGGGCGGGTGACCGCCTCGCGGCAGGTGCTGGAGGCGGTCGGCCGGACGCTGCGGCTGGACGGGGCGGGGCTGCGGCACGCGCTGCGGCTGGCCGGGTACCACGAGTCGGCCGAGGAGCGGCTGCCGGCCGGGCTGGCCGAGGCGATGCAGCCGGTGCTGGACTCCTGGCCGGGCAGCCCGGCGGTGCTGCTGGACCGCTACTTCGACCTGCTGTGCTGGAACAGCGCGTGGAGCGCGCTGTGGGGCGCGCCGGAGGCGGTCCCGGCCGAGTGCCGCAACCTGATGTGGCTGATGGCGGCCGACCCCTGGCCGCGCGCGGTGCTGCACGAGTGGGAGCCGCTGGCGATGAACATCTTCCAGCACTTCCGGGCGCAGGCCGGACCGGCGCTGGCGCACCCGCGCGTCGGCGAGGTGTACCGCCGCCTGGACCAGGACGCGCCGCAGCTGGCGCACTGGTGGGCCTGCCACTCGGTGGCGGACCTGACCGCCCGGACGCTGACCGCGGCGCCCGCCGGGCTGGACCCGATCCGGCTCTCGCTGTCCTCCTTCCGCCCGGTCGACGACCCCTCGGCGCTGGTGCTGCTGTTCACCCCGGTCGCCGCCCAGGACCGCGCCGCCCTGCGGGCCCTGGCAGACCGCCCGCTGCGCGCGGTCAGCGACGGTCGGCAGCAGGCGAGTTGACGGACCGCCGCACCGACGGCCGGTCATTGCCGGGCGGCGCCGGCGGGCGCGGCGGTCGGCGAGACCGGTGTCCACCGCGGCCGCGGCTACGATGTGCCCTTGGTGCGGTCGGCGCCGAGATCCGAGGACACCGCTGAGAACAATGAGGACACGTTGAGAACACGCACAGGCCGCGCCCTGGTCCTGGCCGCCGCGGCCGCCCTGCTGGGCGTCACGCCGCTGGTCGCCGGCACCGCCTCGGCGTCCGGCCCGCAGCCGTCCGGCACGCTCTACCGGGGCAAGGACACCGGGCTGCCCGCGTCGGTGGAACGCGGCCACAGCGTCACCCTCACCCTGTGGTACATGCAGCGTTCCCCCGACTACCTGTACCCGGGCACCTTCGAACTGGACCTGTACAACCCCGCGGGGGTCAACAAGTACGGCTCCTCCGCCCCCGGGGTGAGCGTGACCTGGCTGGACCCGGTCACCGGCCGGTGGGAGGCGAGCGACTACCGCTACAACAACGCGAGCGTCCAGGGCTTCGAGGTCCCCGGCACGAAGCTGCGCTACGGCTCCGGGTACTGGGCCCACGTCCAGGTCCGCGTCGCCTTCAACGGCACGGTGCCGCTGGGCACCTGGCACCTGGCCTCCTACGCACCCGACAGCTACTCGGTGTGGACCGCCGCGGGCCGTGGCGCCGAGCCGCTGCGCGAGGGCGGCGCCTTCCCGATGAACACGATCACCGTCCGCCGCTGACGGCCGCCCGCCGCCGGCCAGGGACCCGTCCGGGTCGCCGCGCCCCTCAGGGGGTGCGGCGCAGGCGGGGGGTGAAGGTGGAGTGGAAGATCGTGGAGGCCGCGCCGACCGCGACGGCCTCGCTGCTGTTGAGTGAGCGCTCCACGCGGACCCGGCGCAGCCGCCGGGCGGTGGGGTAGGCGTTGACCGCGTGCTCAACCTCGCCGAGGTACACGTCGGCGACCTCCTCGGTGAAGAAGGGGCCGCCGATCACCACCAGTCCGATGTCCAGCAGGTCGACCACCGCGAGCACGCCCTGGGCCAGGGCCTTGGCGGCCTGCTGGGTGGACAGCCGCTGCCGGCCGCCGCCCTTGACCGCGCGCGACGGCCGCGGGTACGCACCGGGGCCGCTGGGGCCGCCGGGGCCGCTGGGGCCGCCGGGGTCACCGGGGCCGCTGGGGTCGCTGGGGTCGCGCTGGGCCAGCGCCTGCGGCCGTCCGCGGGCGTCGATCCGGCCCGGGGTCACCGCGCACAGCTGGCCGAACTCGCCCGCGTTGGCGCTCAGTCCGCGGTACAGGTCGCCGTTGAGGAACAGCCCGGTCCCCACGCCGGTGCCCAGGTACAGGTAGACGAAGTCGCGGGCCCGGCTGCCGCGGCCGATCCAGCGCTCGCCGACCGCCGCCGCCGAGCAGTCCTTCTCGATCACGATCGGGCACGAGAAGCGCCGCTCCAGCAGGGTGCGCAGCGGGACCTCGCGCAGCACCGACATCAGCGGCGGGTCCAGCACCGTCCCCGAGGCGGTGTCCACCGGGCCCGGGGTGGCCACCCCGATGCCCAGGAACCCCTGCTCCCAGCGTCCGCGCCCGGCCTGTTCCAGGACGCTCTCGCCCAGGTCGGCGATCTGGTTGACCACCGCGCCCGGGCGCGGGTCGCAGGTGATCGGCTGGGCGCGGCGGGCCACGATCCGGCCGGAGAGGTCGACCAGGACCGCGGTGAGCAGGTGCGGGTCGATGTGGATGCCCAGCGCGTGCGCGGCGTCGTCGCGCAGCCGCACCGGGCTGCTGGGCTTGCCGACGGACGAGTGCCGCTGCCGGTCCTCGACCAGCAGTCCGCGCTGGATCAGCGAGCGGGAGATCCGCGAGACCGACTGCTGGGTCAGCCGGGTGCGTTCGGCCAGCTCGGCCCGGGTGATCCGGCCCGCCAGCCGGACCGTCTCGATCACCACGCACTCGTTGAAGGACCCCAGGTCGATCTGGTTGGCGCCGCCGCCGGTGCGCGGGTCGGGGCCCGCCGCCGGGGCAGGGTCCTGGGCGCCGGGGGCGGCCGGGAGCGGTTCGCGGATCCAGCGGACCCGGGTGCGCCCGGCGCCGTCGGCGTAGCGCTCCAGCGCCGAGGCCAGGTCCGGCAGCACCCGGGTCGAGGACTCGGGGTGCCGGGCGGCGTCCAGGGCCAGCACGGCGCCCACGAAGGAGACCTCGCCGGTGCGCTGCGGCGGCTGGTGGACAGCGATCCGCAGCCGCGCGCAGCGCTTGGCCGCGCCCGCGCCCAGGGCGGTGCCCGGGCGCGGGCGCAGCACCACCAGGTGCAGCCGCGGATGCGGGTGGGCGCGGCGCACCGCCTCCAGGAACGCCACCGCGCCGTCCGCGGCGCGCTCGGGCGGCCCGGTCCGGTCCGCGGTGGCGGCGGTGACCGCGTCGGACATCGCCGCGCCGACGGCGGCCAGCGCGTCCGGGTCGACCACGGTGCCCGGCGCGGGCGGCACCGGGGCCGCGGCGCGGGCGGCGAGCACGAGCAGGGTGCACTCCGCGTCCAGGTGCAGGCCCACCGGCCACAGGTCGCCCGGTTCCAGCGCGGGGCGCACCGGCACCCGCGGCACCGCGAGTTGACTGTCCGTCAGGTTCCAGTTGCGGCGGGTCGCGGCGACCACGGTGGGCGAGTAGCCCAGCCGCCGGGCCAGCAGCCGCGAGGTCCGGTCGTCCGGTGCGCAGGTCAGCACGCCGACCACGATCTCGCCCTCGTCGACCGCCGTGGGCCGTCCGGTGCGCACCCGGTCGGCCAGGCCCTCGACGCCCTCGGCGGCGTAGCGCTGCCGCCAGGTGGTCACCGTCTGCCGGGAGACCCCGAGCCGCCGGGCGATGTCCGCGTTGCGCAGGCCCTGCGCGGCCAGCAGCACGATCGCGGCCCGCGACGCCCGCGGCCCCTGGCCCTGGGCCCAGCGGCGCAGCACCGGATGCCCCTCGGCGCCCGATGCCGCGCCGGTGGGGAGCGGGTCAGGCATCAGCGGTGCCCCGCGGCGGCCGGGCGGCCCACGGCTGGGCGCGTCGTGGCGAGCACGGCATCGACTTCCCCCCTCCAGGGGTGCCGGACGGCGGGCGGGTCTGCGCCCGGGCCGCCGTCGGCACCGTGAGGGGTACTCAATACCAAGAGTGCGAGGGGGACAAGATCCCCCGTGTTCTTTTCCACCATGAGCTGTGAACTGCGCTGATGGCAGGGCGCTGAGCACCGGTCCGGCAGCGGCCCCGTAAGAGAAGTCGCTGGACGCCGCGGCGGCGGCCGGCCCCGGTGGCCGTGGTGGGGGCTACCAGGGCAGCGGGCCGGCCGCGTCGAAGTAGCCGCCGGTCGGGCCGTCCGGGCCCAGCCGCGCCATCCGCACGATGATCTCGGCGCCCTGCTCGACGCTCTGCCTGCCCGCGTGCCGGTTCAGGTCCGTCGCGGATTACGCCGCGGGCAGCGGCCGTACGGTCAGGTGGTAGTCCTGCCGGATCCGGCCGTCCTCGTCCAGTACCAGGAACACCCGCGCGGCCCAGGCCACCTCCCCGGCCCGCGGGCCCCTGGCGTAGGCCAGTTGGATGGTGAGCCGCACGATGTCGCCGTGGACGGTGACGTGCTCCTCGCGCGCGATGCGGTACTCGCCGGAGCCGACGAACAACTCGTACGCCTGCGCGACCCGCTCCACCAGGCCCTGGTGGCCGCGGAACTGGGCGCCCTCGACGAACTCGACGCCGTCCGGCGCCCACAGCCGCGCCACGGCGCCGCGGCGCGCGGCGGCGTCCGGCTCGCTCCACACGGCGAGGTAGCGCTCCACGGTCCGGTCGATGTCGGTGGTGGTCTGCGGCATGGTCGATCAGCTCCCTGCTTCTCGGTGGACCGGCCGGGATCCGGCCGTGGGCACCACCGTGCGGTCGGCCGCGGCGGGAGGGTCAAGCGCGGCCGGTCCGCCGAACCCTCCCCCAGGGGGAGGGCGCACAATCGACGGGTGACCAGCTACCTGTCGATCGGCGACTTCTCCCGCGCCACCCACATGACCGTCAAGACCCTGCGCCACTACCACGAGGTCGGCCTGCTGGAGCCGGACGGCGTCGATCCGCGGACCGGGTACCGCCGCTACTCGGTCGACCAGATCCCCACCGCCCAGGTGGTACGCCGGTTCCGGGACCTGGGGATGCCGCTGGACCAGATCAGGACGGTGCTGGCCGCCTGCGACGTGGAGACCCGCAACCAGCACATCGGCGCGCACCTGCGCCGCCTGGAGGACGAACTGGGCCGCACCCAGCGCGCGGTCGCCGCGCTGCGCGACCTGCTCACCGCGCCCGCCCCCGGCGGCGGCGCGGGCATCGCGCTGCGCGACGTCGGCCCGGTGCGGGCCGCGGCGGTCACCGCGGTGGTCGACGCGCGCGACGTCGGCGCCTGGTTCCAGGGCGCCCTGGGCGAACTGTTCGCGACCGTGGCGGGCCAGGGCCTGAGGGAGAGCGGCCCGGCCGGCGGCGTGTTCGCGGACGAGGTGTTCACCCTGCACCGGGGCCAGGCCACCGTCTTCGTCCCGTGCGAGGGCCCGGTGCGGCCGCTGGGCCGGGTCGAACCGCTGCTCGTGCCGGGCGTGGAACTCGCCGTGATCGAGTACAGCGGCCCGCCGTCCGGGGCCGACCGCGCCTACGGCGCGCTGGCCACCCACGTCTCACGCCACGCGCTGGCCCTCGACGGCCCCATCCGCGAGTACTACCTGGTCGGCCAGCGGCACACCCCGGACAGCGCGCGGTGGCGCACCGAGGTCTGCTGGCCGGTCTTCCGCACCGGCCACACCGGCCACACCGGCCACACCGGCCGCACCGGCCGCACCGGCGACGGGGAGCGGACATGACCCGCCGCGTGGCGGCATGATCACAGGATGTCTCATCTCGGGCTGGTGACCGTTGTCGTGCGCGACTACGACGAGGCGATCGCGTTCTACGTGGAGCGCCTCGGCTTCGACCTGCTACAGGACACGCGGATCGACGACCGCAAACGCTGGGTGGTCGTCGGCCCGCCGGGCGCGCGGGAGGGCGGCCTGCTGCTGGCCAGGGCCGCGAACCGGCGGCAGCGGGCCGCCGTCGGCCGCCAGAGCGGCGGCCGGGTCGGCTGGTTCCTGAACACCGACACCTTCGACCGCGACTACGAGCGGATGCGGGCAGCCGGAGTCCTCTTCGAGGAGGCGCCGCGCCAGGAGCCGTACGGCACGGTCGCGGTCTTCCACGACCTGTACGGCAACCGCTGGGACCTGATCCAGCCGGCCCCGCCCCGCGAGGGGGGCGTCAGCGGGCGGTGAGGCGCGGGAGCGCCGGACCGCTCAGAGCGTGACGCCCCGCCCTGCCGCCCACCGCCGAGCGGCGGCCGCCATGGAGTCGAACCAGGAACCCGGCTTGCGCTCGGCGAACCGCTGGTACATGCGCGTGCTCGCGGCGGCGAAGGCGTCCAGCGCCCTGGGGTCCGCACTCGTCCACGCCGGGCACCGCGCGGCCCAGGACTCGGCATCCTGGGCCTGGTGCCCGGCGGCGACCAGTTGCACCACCAGACACGCGGGGTCGATGAAGGCCGCTCCACGCGTCGGCCATGCCCAATCCACGGCCCAGGCCTGCCGATCCCCGATGAGCAGGTTGCTTTCGTTGATGTCCGTGTGCAGGAGTGCCCCGCCACGGAACAGCGTCGCCTCCGCCTGACCGGCCGCGAAGCGGTCCCATCGCGTTTCGGTCCAGTCCCGCGCCACCCGCGGCAGCGGTAGCGCACCCATGCGGTTGAGCAATGCCACGACGGCGGGAAGGTCACCGGACCCAGGGGTGAAGTCGGATGTCCTTCCCGCCACGGCCGTGAACCCGAGGACGATCCACTCATCGGATTCGGCGCACCACCGCAGGCCCGGGGAGATGGGCATCACCGCGGCATTGATCCGTCTCTCCCTGATGATGGAATCGCGGCGGCCACCGGGCCGGTTGGCGACAGCCTTCAAGAAGAACGGCCCCTTCTCGCACTCGACCAGCGCCGTGAGGTCCGACATGAAGCCCCGCGCGGTGCGCTGAACCTCGGTCACCTCACCGGTGTGCGAGCGGATCCGGGCCCAGAACTGCGGACCGGGAAGGCTGTCACGCATGCGGCTCCCTCAGTTCTTCGGGTTGCACTCACTCGGCGGGTAGCCCGGGTTGCACTCCTCATCGGCCGGGGCACACGCCGCGCGCCCCCGTACCGCCGCCCGAATGGACGCCGTGGCCTGCCGCATCGCGGTGCCGTCGATGATAGAGCCGAGAGGGTCGTCCTTGACGTTGCCGACGCCGACGAACGCCGACATCACGCACGGGGACACCTTCCCGGTGGGGTCGATGGCGGTACGAGCGGCGCCGCAGTGGCCGCACAGCTCGCTCATGTCCGCGGCACGGCCCCGTGCCCCGCGCCCGAACTCCCGCACACGGTCGACGTGGATACGGGTCACGCCGAGGGCTTCGAGGTCCGCCCGGGCAGCGCCGCCGTCGTCCGACCCGCCCACGGTGACGATCCCAACCCGCAGCGCAATCCCCAGGCGCACGGCCCGTCCGATGTTGGCGCGGGTCCTGCCGTGGCTTGCCCGGCCGGTCACGGCGTCGTGGATCGAGACCTGGTCCGAGTAGTAGGACGTGGCCACGCAGACACCGGGGAGCGCGAACAGCGTCCAGTCGGCCTCCGTGACGCGCACCAGGTTGCTGAACACCTCGACTGCCAGGCCCAGGTGCAGCGCGTGGCCGGTGAGCTGGTGCAGGTCCGGGTGCGTCGTCGGCTCCCCGCCGATGAACTGGACGCTGGAAACGCCGTACTCGGCGGCCTGGTTCAGGACCCGCGTCCAGTCGTCGCGGGTCATGGTGCCGTGCGTGCCCGCCGGGCCGGACCCGTTGTAGCAGTGCGTGCAGGCAAGCTGGCACTTGCGCGTCAGGTCGAAGGACACCAGCCGCCTGCGCCCCCTGTCAGCCTGCGCCGGTTCGATGGTGGTAGTCACCGTCACTGCCCTTCCGGTCGGTGCAGTACCACCGGCCCGAAGGGGCCGGCAGGACAGCCGACCGACCAGGGCGCGCGCACTCCCGCGCTGCCGCGACGCCGGATGCCGCTCGACCGTCGAAACGATGATCCGACGGTCGGCAGGGAGCCGACCAGTCTTATTCCCGTTGTGGACTAAAGATCACCGGAAGAGCTGCGCCCACAGCCCGAGATGGTTCCGTGCGTCATCCCCCCACGAGGCGTGCCGCTCATAGGAAGAGAATTCATCCAGATAGCTTTCGGTGTCCCTGGGGTCCTTGAAGACCATGACCCCGGTGGACGTTTCCACGGTGGCCATTCTCCGGTCGTATACCGTGAACACATTCACTGGAGCCAGCGGCATGTGTCCGGCCAGGGGGAGCACACCGAGGCGCACGCCGGGAAGGCGGCTGACGGACACGAGCCGATCAATCTGCATGGCCATGGCCGGGAGGGGGAGCAGCGGCCATCTCACAGCCTGTTCGGTCAGCAGGAATATAAATTCCTTCGAGGTGTCGTAGAGGATCGACTGCCTGTCCAGCTTTCGCGCGATTGCTTTCGCATGATCACCGGGAACGCCGGCCAGCGTGGCCCGGATGTACTCCGGTGTCGACAGCAGAGAGGTGATCATCGTGGGGAGGAAGAATCGGAGCTCCGCGGACGACCGCTCCAGGTGCGCCAGCTCATTCTGCTTCTTCTCCAGCCCCTTGCGTCGCATGGAGCGAAAGTCCTGCCACTCCGTGTTCGCGATACGAGCGAGCGCACTGACCTCGGCTGCGAGGGAGGGTGGGGCATCGAGAGCCCGCAGGATGCGCTCGACGTCAACCAGGGTCGGGACTGTTCTGCCGGTCTCGATCTTTGAGATCTTGGGCTGAGACATATTGCAACGTTCGGCGAGGCGAGCCCCTGACAGCCCGGCTCGCCGGCGAAGCTCCTTCAGAATTTCAGCAAGGTCAGCCTGGGACTGGCCGAGCTGCTCCGGGTCGAGCGTCACCCGGTCACGTACTCCTGAAATGGAACCGACTCGGCGACGGCGATTCGCTGGGCCTCAAGATAGGGATCGATCACTCCCTCGTGAAGAACCCGGTTGATCTGCCTTCCGTCGGGCTCGTAGTTCATGAGAACGACGGTCGAGCGGTCGAAGAACCAAAAGTCCTGAAATCCTTCGAGCGGGTTCGGCCGGTGTGTCACATCCAGGATTCGGATTTCCTCTCCCGCGTCTGCGCCGTGCCGGTAGTACCGCGAGAACTCAAAGCGAAGGTAGTCGCTCAGCGGACGCGTGACGACGTGGACCCTGCCCGTGATCCGCCCTTCTGCCCTGTGTCGGCGGATCTGGGACGTCCAGGCGTCCTCGGCCGCGTGGACCAGTGCTTCCCCGTTCTTGAAACGGGAGAACTCGTCGGCTTCCTGCGGTACCAGGTACTGGGGCAGCGTTTCCAGCCGCCACGCCTCCTTGGTGAATTCTCGGAATTTTGCTTGCCATTCCTCACCATCCAAGAGCACGGAACGCCTCCCGCAGCACCGCTTCCGGGATCTCCACAAGCCCTTCGCCCTCCGGCGGCTGGAAGCCGGTGAAGTGCTCGCCCTGGAAGACGAACGACCTGCGATCCGTGGCGTAGACGTTCGGGCAGTCACCCTGCCCGCACTCGCCGGAGCCGTCCCCGCTGCCGGTGAGACGCGTAAGAGCGGTCTTCTCTGCCATGTCCAACCCCCTTGGCCGGCCGGGGACTTCCCGGCCACGCGGACGACGCTACGGACGGTGCGGCGGTGCGTCCATGCCGAAACGCGGATATTCCCGTCCTCGAATAGTCGATCACGAGAGAAGGCCGAAAGCCCCCGCCGGGGCCGCCGACCCCGCGCCGCGACGGGGGCGTCAGCGGGCCGTGAGGCGCGGGAGCGCTGCGGCGAGGGTGACGCGGTGCCTGACCGCCGCCAGGGCCTGGGCCCGTTCCTGGTCGCTCAGGTGGGCCGGGCCGTAGGTGACCACCGGTTCCAGAGGCCGGTAGCCGACGAACTCGAACATGCCGCGGTGGATGTGGAACAGGAAGTCGTGCAGCGACCCGAGGGCGCCGCCGGGCTGGAACGACTCCCGGGAGCCGCCGGTGGTCAGCAGCAGCATCGCCCGCCTGCCGCTGAGCGCGGCCTGCTCGAAGATGCCGTGGTCGCCGCCGAAGGCCGCGCCCATCACGAAGACCTGGTCCACCCAGCCCTTGAGGATGGCGGGCACCGAGAACCACCACAGCGGGAACGAGAAGACGAGCAGGTCGGCGGCGAGCACCCGGTCGAGGTGGTCCTGGACGCGGGGGTCCAGCGTCTCCTCACGGACCGCGCGCAACTGCTCGGCCTGGGGCTTGAAGTAGCCCTCGGCCGCGAAGCCGTCGCGGTCCAGCACCGGGGACCACCCCTCGGCGTACAGGTCCAGCACGTCGACCGCGTACCCGGCCTCGCGCAGCGCCCGCGCCGCGGTGGACATCTGGGCGGTGCTGAACGAGCCTGGCTCGGGGTGGGCGTGGACGATCAGCGCGGTGCGCGCGTCATCGGGCTTCGACATGACCAGATCATATCGACATATCCCGATGCGTCAATGGGATGGGTGTGGTCACAGGGCGGTGCCGATCTCGCGGGCGAGTCGTGCCAGCCGCTCCTCGTCGCGCCGGTAGTGGGTCCACTTGCCGATCCGGGTCGGCCGTACCAGTCCCGCGCGTTCGAGCGTGCCCATGTAGCTGGAGACGGTCGACTGGGCGAGTCCCAGCTTCGCCTGGATGTGGGTGACGCACACGCCGACCGACCGGCGGTCCGCGATCGGCTGGTACGCCTCGAAGTGCGCCTCGGGGTCCTTCAGCCAGGCCATGATCTGCAGCCGGGCGGGGTTGGCCAGCGCCTTGAACACCTCCACCAGGTCCTGCGGATCCGGTCCCTCGGGCACGGCCACCGGCCACTCCTCTCAGCGGGCGATCAACACATCACGATATCTCGATCCCACCCCCGTCCGGCCCGGCCGCGCGCTGAGCGCGCCGATGCCGCCGTGGCCCGGATGGTGGTATCCGCGCGCCAGCGGATCCGATGGACAGGAAGCTGGGGGTGACGCGGACGGGCCCGGCGCCCCTCGCGCCGGCGGCCGGGCGCCGTTCCCGTGCTGTCCGGGAACGGCACCTCGCCGCAGGCGTTGCCGCACGGGTCGCGGGTACGCGCCCTGGCAGCACCGCACCCGTCCCGCCGTGTCGCGCGGGCAGGCCCAGGAGCGACCGGCCGCCCGCGGCGCCGACGGGCGGCGGCCGCGCGGGTGCGCGGACGGCGTGGGCGATGACGTGGGCGACTGACGGCGAAAGGGCTGTGGCATGGGGAACGGATTCGAGCGGGACAAGGCACTGGCGCGGCCGGTGGCCGAGCGGGCCGGCTGGGACGCGGTGGACGTGCGGGCGGTGGACACGGTGCGGCTGCTGGCGGCCGACGCGGTGCAGAAGGTCGGCAACGGCCACCCCGGGACGGCGATGAGCCTGGCCCCGCTGGCACAGCTGCTGTTCCAGAACGTGATGCGGCACGACCCGAACGACGACCGGTGGCTGGGACGGGACCGGTTCGTGCTCTCCTGCGGACACTCCAGCCTGACCCTCTACATCCAGCTCTACCTCACCGGCTACGGCCTGGAGCTCTCGGACCTGCGGGCCTACCGCACCTGGGGCTCGGCCACGCCCGGGCACCCGGAGCACCGGCACACCCGCGGCGTGGAGATCACCACCGGACCGCTGGGCCAGGGCCTGGCCAGCGCGGTGGGCATGGCGATGGCCGCGCGCCGCGAACGCGGCCTGCTGGACCCCGACGCCGAACCCGGTACCAGCCCCTTCGACCACCACGTCTACGTCATCGCCTCCGACGGCGACATGATGGAGGGCGTCACCAGCGAGGCCGCCTCCCTGGCCGGCCACCAGGAACTGGGCGACCTGGTGGTCTTCTACGACTCCAACCACATCTCGATCGAGGACGACACCGACGTCTCCTTCAGCGAGGACGTCCCGGCCCGCTTCGCCGCCTACGGCTGGCACGTGCAGAGCGTCGACTGGACCCGCACCGGCGCCTACGTCGAGGACGTCGACGCGCTGCTGAGCGCGATCGAGGCCGCCCGCGCGGAGACCGGCCGCCCCTCGCTGATCATGCTGCGCACCCTGATCGGCTGGCCCGCCCCCACCAAGCAGAACAGCGGCAAGGCACACGGCTCGGCGCTGGGCGAGGACGAGATCGCCGCCACCAAGACCCTGCTGGGCTTCGACCCGGCCCAGCACTTCACCGTCGAGGACCAGGTCCTGGCCCGCACCCGCCAGGCCGCCGACCGCGGCCACCAGGCCCACACCGCGTGGAACCGGGCCTTCGCGGCCTGGCGCACGGACAACCCCGAGCGCGCCGCGCTGCTGGACCGGCTCCAGGCGCAGCGGCTGCCCGAGGGCTGGACCGACGTCCTGCCGGTCTTCGCGGCCGACGCCAAGGGCATGGCCACCCGCGCCGCCTCCGGCGAGGTCCTGTCCGCGCTGGCACCGGTGCTGCCGGAACTGTGGGGCGGCTCGGCCGACCTGGCCGGGAGCAACAACACCACCATGGACGGCGAGCCCTCCTTCGTCCCGGCCGACCGCCAGACCAAGGACTGGAAGGGCGGCCCCTACGGCCGCACCCTGCACTTCGGCATCCGCGAGCACGCCATGGGCGCGGTCCTGGGTGGCATCGCCCTGCAGAGCCTGACCCGCCCCTACGGCGGCACCTTCCTGACCTTCTCCGACTACATGCGCCCCGCCGTCCGCCTGGCCGCGCTGATGAAACTGCCCGCCACCTACATCTGGACCCACGACTCCATCGGCCTGGGCGAGGACGGCCCCACCCACCAACCCGTCGAACACCTCGCCGCGCTGCGCGCCATCCCCGGCCTGGACGTGGTGCGCCCCGCCGACGCCAACGAGACCACCGCCTGCTGGCGCGCCATCCTGGAGCACGACGACCGGCCCGCCGGGCTGATCCTCTCCCGGCAGAACCTGCCGGTCCTGGACCGCGACAGCGGACAGTACGCCCCCGCGCGGGAAGCGGCCCGGGGCGGCTACGTCCTGGCCGGCCCGGCGGACGGCAAGGTACCGGACGTCATCCTGGTCGCCACCGGCTCCGAGGTGCAGATCGCCCTGGAGGCCCGCGAGCTGCTGGCCGCGGACGGCCTGGCGGCGCGGGTGGTCTCGATGCCCTGCCGGGAGTGGTTCGACGCCCAGCCCCTCGACTACCGCGACCAGGTACTGCCCCCGCAGGTCAGGGCCCGGGTCAGTGTGGAGGCGGCGGTCGGCCAGGGCTGGCGCGAGGTGGTCGGCGACGCCGGACGCATCGTCAGCCTGGAGCACTACGGCGCCTCCGCCGACTACCAGCGCCTCTACACCGAGTTCGGCATCACCCCCCGGGCGGTCGCCGCCGCCGCCCACGACAGCGTCCACGACAGCCACGGGACCCCGCGCCCCGGCGGACAGCGGCAGACCGCCGCCCCCGGCCAGGGCGGGACCGGCGACCGTCCCTGACCGCGGCGCCCCCGGTCGCCCGCGGCGCGGGAAGAAAAGTACCCGAACGGCCCTTGCCGCGACGGCCCAAAAAGAGCATATTGTGACATACGAATTCCTTTCGGTTCGGCTTTTCTTGGATATTAATCCTGCTATGGCGTTCGTCCGATTTATCGCGGACCGGCGTTTCCTGTCAGTCGGAGGAGAGAATCTCCGGCTGCGAAAAACCGAAAGGCACCTCATGCGCTCTACGCGCAGCACTTTCTCCCGCGCTCTGCTGGTCGCCGCGATCGCGGTGGCCGGTCTCACCATCGCCCCCGGCCCGGCGTCTGCCAGCGGCCGCGCCGCCGCGGCCCACACCCGGGTCGCCGTCCTTCGGCCCGCCATCGGCTCGCCGGGCGGCAACGGCGCCAACGGCGTCGGTAGCAGCGGGGGCATCGGTGGCCTGGGCGGCGTCGGTGGCGCCTCGGGTGCCAACGGCAACGGCGGCAACGGGGGCGTCGGCGGCAACGCCGGCGGCACCGGGTCCATCGGCGGTACCGGTGGCGCCGGTGGCGCCGGCGGCGCGAACGGCAACGGCGGAGCCGGAGGCTCGGGGGGCGCGGCCACCCAGGGCGGTACCGGCGGCAAGGGCGGCGTGGGCGGCGTCGGGAACGCCGGCAGCGGCATCGGCGGCGGTAGGGGCGGAAACGGCGGGGCCTCCACCGCCGGGGGCGGCCACACGGGCGGCACGGGCGGCGCCGGCGGCGCCGCCAGCCCGGTGTGTCCCGGCCGGCCCGGCGGCGACGGCACCGCCGCCACCGCCACCACGGACGGCGCCACGGGCGCGACCGGCGCGGCCGGTCACTCCACCCTCCCCTGCTAGGAGCCGCCCCCTGCTAGGAGCCGCCTGCTACCAGGAGTCGCCTGCCGCCAGGGGTTGTCCGCCGCTGGGAGTCGCCTGCTGCCAGGGGTTGTCCGGGGTGCGGGTCACGCGGTTGAGGTGAGCGGCCTCAGCCGCGTGACCGGTCCGGTGGGGCGGGGCCGGTCCGGGGGAGCGGCCTGTCAGGTCAGGACCGCGCGTACCACCGGTTCGCGTTCCAGCAGCCCGGCCCGCGAGAGCTCCTCGGCGACGTCCAAGGTGACCTCGGCCAGCCGGGTCAGCACCGCCGCCACCGGGGCGCGGACCTGTCCCGGGGCGGTGAGCCGGTGCAGGGCCAGGGTCTCGAAGGTGCCCGGCACCGGGACCGGCAGCAGGGTCAGCCCCGCGGTGCGTGAGGCGACCGAGCCGGGCAGCACGACCGCGCCCAGCCCGGCGCGGACCATCGCCGCCGCGGCCGACCAGTTGGTCGCCCGGTGCGCGGCCGCCGACTGCGGCAGCCCGAGCTCGGCGGCCAGCCGGGCGTGGGCCCACGCCCGCGCGCTCCCGTCCGGCGCCCCGATCCAGGGCACGGCCGCCAAGGCGGCCGCCCCGGCCGGGGGCTCGCCCCAGGCGCTGGGGACCCCGACCCGGTACTGCTCCTGGGCGAGGACCCTCAGGCCGCAGTCCGGCGGCGGGGACGGCCGGTGCTCCTGGTCGCCGGTGATCAGCAGCACGTCCAGCGCGCCCTGGCGCAGGGCCCGCAGCCCGTCCGCGCGGGAGGTCTCGCACAGCCGCGGCCGCAGCTGCGGATACCGCTCGGCGAGCGAGGCGGTCGCGCGGGCGGCCAGGGTGGTGAGCACGGCCAGCACCGCACCGATCGACACCGGCCCCTGGACCCCCGCCGCGCCGGTACCGGCCAGCTCCCGCTCCGCGGCGGCCAGCTCCTCGGCGATCCGGCCCCCGTAGGCGGCCAACGCCAGTCCGGCGCGGGTGAGTTCGGCCCGGCCCTCGGTCCGGTCGAGCAGCGGCGCCCCGGCCTCCCGCTCCAGTCGGCGCAGCGTCTGGGAGACGGCCGACGCGCTGATGCCGAGCAGCCGCGCGGCGGCGGCGATCCCCCCGGCCTGCTGCACGGTGTGCAGCACGACGAGCCGCCTGGGCTCCAGATCCACACCCGCTCCTCGGCGTTCGCCCGCTCGGTCGGCCGGTCGGCCGGGGACAGTCCATCACGGACCGGCGGGCCGCTCGACGGCGTCCCGCACCTGGCGCATCAGCGGGGCGACCACGCCGGCCGGGGTGTTGGTCAGGAAGTCGTCGCTGCCGGTGTCGGGGTAGTAGGTGACCAGGCCGAAGGTGGTCGCGGTCAGCCACAGGCAGGCGGACGACAGGACCGCCAGGCTGCCGGACTGGACCATGGTCTCCTGGCAGCCGGCCTGCCCGCCGTGGTCGCCCGCGGACGTCGGCTGCCAGTCCTGGGTGATCCGGTCCCCGGTCCCGTCCTGCCGGGTGGCCGGAACCTGGGCCATCCGGCCGAGCACCGAGGGGGTGTAGCCGGAGCCGTTGAGCCCGGCGAAGACCAGGTAGCCGCCCTGGGCGGGATCGGCGTAGACCGCCTCGACGGTGCTGCCGGTCAGGCCCAGCTCCTGGGCGGTGCGGTCGAGCGACTGGGTCAGCTTCGCCGACTCGGCGGCGGGCGGCTGGAACCGGGCCAGGCCCGCCGCCGACCCGGGCGCGCTCAGCGTCCAGCCCCCGCCGCCCGCGCGTCCGCCGCCCGCGGCGGCAGCGGACGCGGTCGCCGTCGCGGCGGTGGTCGTGGTCGTGGGGGGCGCGGTCCCGGGGCGCGCGGCGGCCGTCGCGCCGCACCCGGTCGCGGTCGCGCCCACCACGGCGCCAAGGACGAGCAGGGCGGTCGGCGCGGTGATCCGCTGGGGCATGGTGACTCCTGGTCGGGCGGGGGAGGGGTGGTCCGCTCCACTGTGCCGACCGCCCCCGACCCGAGGAAGCAAGCCCTGCTTCACCCCGGCCACAAGCCCTGCTTCACCCCCCCCGGGCGGTCGCCCGGGGCCTGGGGGTCAGTCCCAGTGGAACGACCACAGCGCCGTGCCGACCAGCTCCTCGGCCTGGGTGTTCACCGACTCGAACTCGCCCGCGAGGTCCGGGCAGAAGGCGAGGTGGTCCACGGCCAGTCCGAGCGCCCGCTGGAACGTCCTGGGCGGCGAGGCGACGCTGCACACCAGGCCCGCGCCGTGGAGCGCGACGACCCGCAGCTGGTAGCGCTCCTCCCAGCGCCGCAGCACGGCCGAGTGGTGCGCGATCGGGCGACCGGTGCGGGCCGGGCCGTCCCAGCCGAGGACGGTCGGCACGTCGGCGCTGCGGGCGCAGGCCACCAGGGCCAGGCGCGGCGCGAAGGGCGCCGCGTACCCGGCCACCGCGGCGGCGGTGCGCGCGGGGTCCTGGTCGCACCGGGCGGTGATCCGGCTGACCGGTTCGGACCGGCGCGATTCGAGCAGCGCCAGGCAGGTCCCGCAGCCGCGGTGGTCGTGGTCCGGCCGGCGGGGTTCGAGCCCGACGGACCACTGGGCCAGGACCGCCTCCGCGCCGGGCCGGGGCTCGGCGCCGGAGGGGGCCGGTGGCTGCTCCGCTCGCGGCGGCAGCTCGATCCCCTCCATGTTCAGCAGCACCGGCCACAGTCCGGTCCGCTCCACCGCGCCGTGCGCCCGCGCCAGCAGCGCGGCGTCCGCGGCGCCGTCGCTGAGCCACAGGGCCGCGGCGCCCGCGGTGTCGTCCACCACCTGGCCCTGGGGCAGCAGCAGGTCCAGCCGCGCCCCGGTGGGGTCGGCGGCGAGCAGGTCCAGTGACGAGCGGGCATCGGGTTCACTCACGTGCCACAGAGTAACGCCGTTGCGGGGTACGGCAGATGGGAACTCAGACGGTGGGTGGGGGCCGGTCGCCGGGCAGCTGTAGCGCGGTGATGCCGGCCAGCACCAGGTCGACCCCGGCCAGGAACTGCTCGCGGTCGTCGTGCCCGCGCAGCTGGTCCGCGAACGCCCGGGTGAACGGGTAGTCCTCGGGGTCCAGCGCCTCCCAGGCCCGCGAGACGCCGTCGAGGAAGGCGGCGCGGTCCGTGCCGGGCCCCAGCGCCCGGGCGCCCGCGGTGTTCGCGGCGTTCTGCCCGGCGGCGCCCAGGATGTAGTGCACCAGCACCGAGACCGCCGCGAACCACCCGGACTCGGGCACGCCCAGCGCGCGGACCCGCCGGCCGACGCCCTCGAAGATCCGCGGCGTCACCGGCCCCCAGGGACTGCGGGCCAGCTGCGTCGACAACTGCGTGCCCAGCCACGGGTGTTCCTCGATCGCCTGGAACAGGCCGAGCGCCAGGGCGCGGATCTCCTGCCGCGGCGAGCCCGGGGCCCCGGCGGGCTCGACCGCCAGCGCCGCGCCGACCACGGCCTCGGCCGCGGCGCCGAGCAGCTCGCCCTTGTTCGCCACGTGCCAGTAGATCGCCCCGGGCCCGGTGGCGAGGCGCTCGGTCAGCGCCCGGAAGGTCAGCCCGTCCTCGCCGACCGCGTCGAGCAGTTCGACCGCGGCCGCCACGATGCGCTCCCGCGAGAGCGCCTGCGTACGCCGCGGTGACCGGCGCGTTCGCGTTGCCATACGACCAGCTTGACATATCTGGAGCGCCGTTCCAACAATGGAACGACGTTCCAGACGGTCGGGTGTCCGCCCGGCTTCCCCCCTCTGCGAAGGAGTCCCGATGCGTACCGAGGTCACGATCATCGGCGCCGGGCTCGGCGGCCTCACGCTCGCCCGGGTCCTGCACGTCCACGGAATCCCGGCCGCGGTCTACGAGGCGGAGCCCCGCGCGACGGCGCGCTCGCAGGGCGGGATGCTCGACATCCACGACGACACCGGCCAGTCGGCCCTGCGGGCGGCAGGCCTGGGCGAGGAGTTCCGCGGCCTGATCCTGGAGGGCCGCGAGGCGACCCGGATCCTGGCCCCGGACGGGACGGTCCTGTTCGACGACGACAGCGCCCGCGGCCGCCCCGAGGTGCTGCGCGGTGAACTGCGGCGGATCCTGCTCGACTCGCTCCCGGCCGGAACCGTGCGCTGGGGGCACAAGGTCAGCGCCGTGCGCGCCCTGGGCCCGGGCCGCCACGAGGTCGTCTTCGCCGACGGCGCCACCGTCACCGCCGGCCTGCTGGTCGGCGCGGACGGCGCGTGGTCGCGGGTGCGGCCGCTGCTGTCCGGCGCGGTACCCGAGTACATCGGCAGGTCCTTCGTCGAGACCTACCTGTTCGACGCCGACACCCGGCACCCGGCCACCGCGAAGGCGGTCGGCGCCGGGGCGCTGTTCGCGCTCGCGCCGGGCAAGGGGATCCAGGCCCACCGGGAGAACGGCGGCACCCTGCACACCTACGTGGCGCTCACCGAGCCGCAGGACTGGTTCGCCGCCGTCGACTTCACCGACCCCGCCGCGGCCGCCGCCCGGATCGCCCGCGAGTTCGACGGCTGGGCACCGGAGCTCACCGCGCTGATCACCGACGGCGAGAGCGCCCCGGTCCTGCGCCCCCTCAGCGCCCTGCCGGTCGACCACCGCTGGGAGCGGGTCCCGGGGGTGACCCTGCTCGGCGACGCCGCCCACCTCGCGGCCCCCAACGGCGAGGGCGCCAACCTGGCCATGTACGACGGCGCCGAACTCGGCCGCCTCCTCGCCGCCCACCCGGACGACCCCGAGACCGCGCTCGCCGCCTACGAGCAGGCCCTCTTCCCACGCAGCGCCGCGGCCGCCGCCGACGGCGCCGACCTGCACGAACTCCTCTTCGGTGAACGCTCACCGCACAGCCTGATCGACCTGTTCACCGGACCCGGGCAGCCCGGCCGGGCCTAGGAGGTGAACGAACCGCGACAACGGTCGCAAACGTCGCCCGAACCCCGTCAGGAGCCGCCGTGCGCCCGGTCGAACCCCGGCCATCAGCGAGGTCCGCGTGGTGGACGAGGGCGCCGGCCCCTACGGCATCGCCCCCGGGCCCGACGGCGCGCTGTGGGTCGCCCTGGAGACAGGAGCGGTCACCCGAGCGGCGCGGTAACCACACTCAGCGCGCGGTCCACACCGCGCACCCGACGGCATGGACGGTCAGCATCACGACCGTGCCACCGGCCAGGACCTCCCGCGTCCGGGTAGCCGCACAACAGCGCACCCACACCGCCTGAGAAGCACCACCCAGACCCCCACGCCCCTCCTGGCCCCGCTCCCCGCTGCCCCCGCGCTGCTCCTGGCCCCGGCCCCCGTGCCAGTCCCCGCGCTGCTCCTGGCCCCGCTCCCCGCTGCCCCCGCGCTGCTCCTGGCCCCGCTCCCCGCTGCCCCCGCGCTGCTCCTGGCCCCGGCCCCCGTGCCAGTCCCCGCGCTGCTCCTGGCCCCGGCCCCCGTGCTGCTCCCAGTGCTGCTCCTCGCCCCGGTCCCCGCGCCAGTCCCCGCGCTGCTCCTCGCCCCGGTCCGGCAGCACCGTGCGCGGCCAGGCGGGCTCCGGGGGGAGCGGCCGCCGCGCGGGGGCGGGCGCGGGGCGACGCCGGGCCTGCTCGACGGGGACCCCGAGAGCTCGGGCTCGGGCGTGCAGGCGGCGGCGTTCGCGTCGTTCGGACATGGCGACACTGTGCCCCGCCGCACCCCGCCCGCGCCAGCGCCCCCCGCGCAGCGGAGTGGCGGCGCGGTGGCACCACATGACGCCAACCAGCGCCACTCGGCACCATCCGGTGCCACCCGACCCGACAAGGGAACCCCTCGGCATCGCCTGACGCCACCCAGGCGCATCCCCAGTACTACGTCTGACCTGCTAATACGCCATCCTGAGCCAATGGCGCTTGCATTGGTGCCAAAGTGGTGCCACATTAGAGCCATGGAACTCACCCAGTACGTCGAAAACCTCCGCCGCGAGCTGAGGACCGCGGCCGAGGTCGGCGGCGAGGACGCCCGCGCGCTCGCCGACCGGCTCCTGCCGTCGCTCGACTCCGCAGTGCGGCTCACCCTGCTGGAGGCGCTCTCCGCCGCCGCCGACGAGATCTCCGCCGAGCTCGCGCCCGGCTCGGTCGATGTGCGGCTGCGGGGCGGGACGGCCGGGTTCGTGGTGACGCCGCCGCCCGCCGCCCCGGCCGCCGCCGACACCGCGGCCGGACCGGTCGAGGTGCGGCTGCCGCCGGCCGAGGGCGACGACGCCGCCATGGTCCGGATCAACCTGCGGCTGCCCGCCAACGTCAAGGCCCTGGCCGAGGACGCCGCCGCCACCGGCGGGCTCTCCGTCAACACCTGGATCGTGCGGGCCGTCGTCGCCGCGCTGGCGACCGAGGGCCGACTCGCCACCCGCCCGGCCCCCGCGCAGCAGCCCGACCGGTCCGTCGGCCAGAGCTACAGCGGCTGGGCCCGCTGACCGCGGCCGAGCGCCACCCCGAACCACCGCGCCACCGCAGGACCGATGCACCCACCGATCACCCGCCGATCACCCGCCCTGAGCAGTTAAGGACCCCCGAGATGTCCCTGTCGACCTTCGCCACCCCCGCCCCGATCGCCGTCGCCCTGGACCTGTACGCCGCGGGTGTCCGCTTCGTCGCCGCCGACCGCGCCGACACGACCGTCGAGGTCCGCCCCAGGGACCCGAAGCGGGCCGGCGACGTCAAGGCCGCGGAGAACACCCGCGTCGAGTACGACGACGAGACCCGGACGCTGAGCGTCATCACCAAGAAGCCCCGCAGCCGGTTCGTCAACTTCAGCAACAAGCGCCCCGACTCGATCGACGTCGTCATCCAGCTGCCCACCGACTCCGACGTCCGCGCCGAGGCCGGCCTCGGCGACTTCGAGTCCGAGGGCGTCCTGGGCGCGGTCGCGCTCAAGACCGACCTGGGCGCCGTGCGGCTCGCCGAGACCGGGCCGCTGAACCTGCGCAGCGGCGTCGGCGCGATCAGCGTCGAGACCGTCAACGGCACCGCCCAGATCCACGGCGGCTCCTGCGACATCCGGATCGTCGCCATCGACGGCACCGCCGACGTCTCCACCGGCAACGGGAAGCTGTGGGTCGGCCTGGTCACCGGACCGGCCACCGTCAAGGCCTCCAACGGCTCGGTCGCGGTGGACCGCGCGCTGTCCGACGTCACCGCCACCAGCGCCAACGGCGAGGTGCGGATCAGCGAGGTGATACGCGGCAAGGTGACCGCCGGCTCCAAGAACGGCGGCGTCGAGGTCGGCGTCCGCGAGGGCAGCGCCGCCTGGCTGGAGCTGAACACCGGCGTCGGCCGCGTCTACAACGAGCTCGCCTCCGCCGAGGCCCCCCAGAGCGGCGAGCCGGTCGACAAGGTCGAGGTCCACGCCGACACCAAGCTCGGCGACATCACCATCCGCCGCGCCCCGAAGCTGGACCAGGAGGCGTGACCCCCGTGACCACCACCAACCCCGGCCCCGGCGTGGGCACCACCGCCCCGGCCGCGATCCGCGCCCGCGGCCTGCGCAAGTCCTTCGGCGACAAGACCGTGCTCGACGGCATCGACCTGACCGTCCCCCAGGGCACGATCCTGGCCCTGCTCGGCCCGAACGGAGCAGGCAAGACCACCGCCGTCCACCTGCTGACCACCTACCTGCGCCCCGACGCCGGCGAGATCCGGGTCGCGGGCCGGGACGTGGCCCGCGACCCGCAGGCGGTCCGCCGCGCGATCGGCGTCACCGGCCAGTTCTCCGCCGTCGACGGCTACCTCACCGGCCGCGAGAACCTGATGCTGATGGCCGACCTGCACCTGCTGCCCACCCGCGCCGGCCGCCGCCGCGCCGAGGAACTGCTGGAGCGCTTCGCCCTGGCACCGGCCGCCGACAAACCGGCCTCGACCTACTCCGGCGGCATGAAACGCAAACTCGACCTGGCGATGACCCTGGTCGGCGACCCGAAGGTGATCTTCCTCGACGAGCCGACCACCGGCCTGGACCCGCGCAGCCGCCACACCATGTGGGACATCATCCGCGCACTGGCCGCCCAGGGCACGACCATCCTGCTCACCACCCAGTACCTGGAGGAGGCCGACCAACTCGCCCACCGCGTCGCGGTCCTGGACGGCGGCCGGATCGTCGCCGAGGGAACCCCCGCCGAACTCAAGGCACGCGTCCCCGGCGGACACATCGAACTGGCCTTCACCGACCGCGCCGAACTCGACGCCGCCGCCACCGTACTGGCCGCCACCGGCCGCGACGACGACGCGCTCACCCTGCAACTGCCCGGCGACAGCCGCGCCGACACCCTGCGCGCCCTGCTGCGGCAACTGGACGACGCCTCGGTCCAGGTCGAGACGCTCACCGTACGCACCCCGAACCTCGACGACGTCTTCTTCGCCCTCACCGGCAGGCAGGGAGCCCGACCATGAGCACCGCGACGATCGACGCCACCGGCCTGGAAACCGCCGACGACCGCACCCACGCCCTGGTCCACGCGCGGATCATGCTGCGCCGCAACCTGCGGCACATGCGCCGCTACCCGTCGCTGACCTTGATGGTCCTGCTGATGCCGCTGCTGTTCCTGTTCCTGTTCGTCTACGTCTTCGGCGGGACCCTCGGCTCCGGGCTCGGCGGCGCGATGCCCCCCGGCCTGCACGGCGGCCGGGCCGCGTACGCGGACTACGTCGCCCCGGGGATCATCCTGATGGCCGTGGCCGCCGCCGCGCAGGGCACCGCCATCGCGGTCGCGCAGGACATGACCGAGGGCGTCATCGCCCGCTTCCGGACCATGGCCGTCGCCCGCTCCTCGGTGCTGACCGGGCACGTGATCGGCGCGACCATCCAGACGCTGATCGGCGTCGCGGTGGTCACCGGCGCCGCGATCGCGGTCGGCTTCCGGCCGCACGCCGACCCGCTCGACTGGCTCGCCGCCCTCGGCGTGGTGCTGCTGCTGACCTTCGCCATCACCTGGCTGTGCGTGGGCCTGGGACTGTCGGCCAAGAGCGTGGAGACCGCCAGCAACTCGCCGATGTTCCTGACCCTGCTGCCGTTCCTGGGCAGCGGCTTCGTGCCCACCGCCTCCCTGCCGACCGGGCTGCGCTGGTTCGCCGAGTACGAGCCGTTCACCCCGGTCAACGAGACCCTGCGGGGCCTGCTGACCGGAACCGGGATCGGCGACAACCTGGTCATCACCCTCGCCTGGTGCGTGGGCGTCGCCGCCCTGTCCTACGCCTGGTCCCGACGCCTGTACGAACGCGAACCGAAGCCGAGCTGAGGCCTCAGCCGGTACCCGCCCGGCCGCGCCGCGCACCCGCCGCACCAGCGGTTTGTGCGCGGCGCGGCCGGGTAGGCGCTGTGCTACCGGACGTGGGGGGCGCCGAGGCCCGCACCGGCCGCCCGCCGCCGACGCCGACCCGAAGCACGCGGCCCGCCGCCCCGCGCGCCCGCGAACACCCGCCGTCGGACCGAGGAGCCCGCCATGACCCTGTTCCTGCTCGTGGTCATCATCGCGATCGCCCTGGGCCTGGTCGGCGCCGTCGCCCACGGACTGTTCTACCTCCTGGTCCTCGGCATCGTCCTGCTGGTCGCCGACCTGCTCTTCTTCGGAACCCGCTTCACCCGCCGCAACCGCGCCCACCGCTGACCCACCCCCCGGCCCGGCGGCTTTCCCTGCTCCGCCACGGGACAGAGGACGGGCCCCTCCACCGTATTGCCTGGAATTTCCCCTTTGCGGGCGGGGTAGGGTGTGGGAAATTTGACTGGGGCACGCGGATGTATTACTAAATCTCGTGCAGGGCTGCCATGCCGGCCTCCTCCCGGGGGAGGCCTCCCGGCTGCAGCTCGGAGATTCCGAACCGAGGGACTTTCGTGGCGAGAAGCGGCGTATGGGTGAGCCCGAGCGAGGGATCCATCACACCGCAGCAGGATGGAAATTTCACGGCGGCGGGAGTATCAATCCCGAGCAACGACGCCGGGATATTCGAGGGGAAAGTACGGTCGGGGACGTGGGGCTTTGACGACTGGAATTCCGACGACAGTTCCGGCTGCTCCCTCGATCTCCTCGGAGATATTCCGCCGGTGGGTGCCTGCGAGATATTCTTGAATGTCGTGGAAGGCGAGAACGGAATACGGCCCTGCGTCGGCCCTGACGGGGGTGAATGCGACGGAAGCGGCACGTTCACGAGGGGCGCCTCAACGTCTCGGTGACCATCCGGCAAGACTCTGATTCGCATCCTGTCTGCGGCCTCACGGTGGCGAGCGCAGGTGCATACTACCGAGAGGGGTGCTCGTTCGTGTGACTGGTCACGGCGGCGGCATATCCGGTCCGCAGATCGCTTTTGAAGTGCTTCCCCTGTGCCTCCTCGCTGCCTTCGTTGGCGTTGTGGCGCTGTTTAATCCGCTCGAAATTCGCAGTAAGGTGCTCCATCGCGGAATTACGTACGATCAGTTCCTGAGGGATGCGCCTGCTGCTCGCGTGATCATCCCGTTGCTGGGAGTCGCATTCCTGGTGATCGGGTCACTCTTCACTGCAGTCGTTATTGCAATTCTACTGTTTCTTTAGCCGGGGGGATTGCAGGCCGAGAACCTGTCCCATGCCCAATCCAGGGGGTCGTCCGTGGTGGACGGGGTGCCGGGCTCGCGACGCGCACGGGGGCATGGGAACGCGAAGGGGCGCGCGGGGCGCGCCCCTTCGCGGAGGGAGCGTGGCGGGCGGCGTCACGTCGCGGCGAGCCGCGCGGCGCCGGGCGGGGTGGTCAGATGGGCCACATGCCGTAGTAGCCGCCGACCAGTTGCTGGTACTCGACGTCGCCCATGTGCGTGGTCCGGTCGAACTCGGGGGAGCCCTTGATCTCGTCCTTGGTGCGTCCCACGTGGACGGTCCGGTTGGGGGTGTCGATCCGGGTGATGGTGCCGACCGGGAGCATGACCTGCTTGCCGAAGATCCACGGTCCGGTGTCGACGATGAGGTATCCGGCGCCGGCCTCCTGGGAGTGCTCGTCGACCTTGCCGATGTGGCCGTCGCTCGCCTCGACCCGGTAGCCGGTCAGATCGGTGCCGGTCTGGTAGCCGGAGCTCTCCTGGTAACCCCACACACCGTTCTCCATGGAAACGCCTTTCGCCGAGGTGGGAACCACCTGTGCCGATCGGGGCAGCGGGATTGCCGCCTGAGGGTCCTCCTGTCCCGGTCCGCGCGCCTTACGCGCGATCACCGGGGATCACTCGGAACCGGCACACCCCCGGCGGGGTCGGCCCGGCCGCCGGTCAGGCGCGGCTCGGGGCCGGGGCCGGGGACGGTTCGGCGGGCAGCGCCGCCGCGCGGCGCGGGAGCAGCAGCGGGGTCGCCAGCAGCAACACCCCCGCCAGGCCGATGGCGGTACGCAGGCCGAGCAGGGTGCCCAGCACGCCCCAGACGGCGGTCAGCAGCGCGGCGGAGGCCTTGGTGGTCACCGTCCAGGCGGACAGCGTGCGGGTGAGCCGGTCGGTCGCGGTGCGCTCCAGGCGGTAGGTGGCGTAGACGGGGTTGAAGACCCCGCAGCAGAAGATGAGCCCGAGTTCGACGCCCATCACCAGCGCCAGCCCGCTGCTCCCCGGCCGCAGGAAGGCCAGGCCGACGGGCCACAGGGTGCGCAGCGCCCCGAAGGCGACCAGGATCCGGCGCTGCCCGAACCTGGCGACGAGCGGCCGGGCCAGCCGCGAGCCGAGCAGCCCGCCGATCGAGGGCGCGGCGAAGGCCAGGCCGTACTGCCACGGCGTGAAGCCGAGCCGGCCGAGCATCAGCACCGACAGCAGCGGCACGGTGGCCATCACCAGGCCGTTGAACAGGGCGGTGTTGAAGAACAGCGGACGCAGTGTCGGGTCGGCGAGGATGTACCGCCAGCCGTCGAGCAGGTCCGATGCCCGCAGCCGGGCGGCCGGGCGCGGTTCGGGCCGCGGCTCGGGCCCGCCGGTGCCGGTCGCGCGGATGCCCAGGGCCGACAGCAGGTAGCTGACCGCGTCGGCCACCACCGTCGCCACCGGGCCGAGCAGCCCGATCGCCAGCCCGCCCAGCGGCGGTCCGATGATCGTGGTGGTCCAGGACGTGGACTCGAACCGGGCGTTGGCGACCAGCAGGTCCTCGGCCCGCAGCAGCGCCTTGAGGTACGCGCCGGAGGCGGCGCGGAAGGTGATGTCGGCCGCCGCGACGAGGACCGAGACCAGCAGCAGCTGGACGAAGCTGAGCACGCCGAGCGCGAACGCCACCGGGATCGTCAGCAGCGCCGCGAACCGCAGCAGGTCCATCGCGACCAGCACCGGCCGCTTGCGGCGGAACTCCACCCACGGGCCGAGCGGCACCGCCACGGCCGCGCCCACCGCCGTCCCCACGCTGGAGAGCGCGGCGACCTGGGCCGGTCCGTCGTGCAGCACCCGGATGGCGATCAGCGGGAACGCGCCGAAGGCGAGCCAGGTGCCCAGCGCGCTGGTCCCGTACGCTGCCCAGAGCCACCCGAACCGCCGCCCCAGCCCCATGCCCGCCGCCCCCTTGCCGTTCACTCGCACAACCGATCCGTGATCGGATCCATCAAAGCGAGCACCCCACCCTGGGAGCAAACAACCACAGGGCCACCAGCCACAACCACCGGTTGTGCCCTTAGGGTGTCGGCATGGACCTCGACACCGTCCGGACCTTCCTCGCCGCCGCCGAGGCGGGGCAGTTCCAGGAGGCCGCCGCCGAGCTGGCGGTCACCCAGCAGGCCGTCTCCAAGCGCATCGCCGCACTGGAGCGCGACCTGGGGGTGCGGCTGTTCACCCGCACCGCGCGCGGCGCCGAGCTGACCATCGACGGGCAGGCGTTCCTGCCCCACGCGCGCGAACTGCTGCGCGTCGCCGAACGCGCGGTCGCCTCGGTGCGCACCGGCCGCCGTCCGCTGCGCGTGGACGTGATCGCCTCGCGCAGCGCGCAGTCGGGCCTGATGCGCGACTTCCACCGGGCGTACCCCGACATCGAGCTCGACGTGATGATGCTGTTCGACGTCGAGACGGCGGTGGCCGCCATCCGCTCCGGCGCGATCGACGCCTCCTTCCGCGCCGTCGCCGTGCCCGGACGGCCGCTGCCCGAGGACATCGAGTCGCTCCGGGTACTCGACGAGCCGCTGCACCTGCTCACCGGCCCCGCCCACACACTGGCCGGGGCCCGGTCGGTGGCCCTCGCCCAGCTCGCCGGGCACCGGATCTGGATGCCCGGCATCGTCCCCGGCACCGAGTGGGCCGCCTACTACGACGACCTGGCCGCCGAGTTCGGCCTCACCATCGAGGCGACCGGCCCCAACTTCGGCTCCGACGCGCTGCTCGACACCGTCGCCGACACCCCGGCGCTGGCCACCTTCATGGGCGGGCGGAGCCGCCTGGTCTGGCCCGCCGACCACGGCCTGCGCCGCATCGCGGTGACCGACCCGGCACCGGTCTACCCGCACTCGCTGCTGTGGCACCGCGACAACCCCCACCCGGCGCTGGCCACCCTGCGCGCCCACCTCGCCGCCACCGCCGGCGGCCACAGCGCCGCCGGGACCTGGGTCCCGGCCTGGGTACTGCCGCACTGAACCCGCGCGGGCCAGCGGGACCCGGGCGGCGCCGTGCGGCGGGCGCGGCGCGGTGGGCGCGGCGCGGCGGGCGCGGCGCGGTGGGCGCCGTGCGGTGGGCGCGGCGGCTCGGAAATCCCGGTGACCGCCACCGCCGGTCTCGGAGAGGATGCGGCGTGCTCGCCGATCACTTCCCCCCGCTCGGTCTCCGTCTCAAGACCCCGCGCCTGGAACTTGCCCTGCCCGCCCCGCAGGAGCTGACGAAACTGGCCGAGGTCGCGGCGGCCGGAATCCACCACCCCGACTACATGCCGTTCCTGGCACCGTGGACCCAGGCCCCAGCGGCCGAACTGTGCCGCGGCGTCGTCCAGTCCCACTGGAGTGACCCGGGACGCTGGAAGCCGGCGGACTGGTCACTGAACCTCACCGTGTTCTTCGGGGGCGAACCCGTCGGGGAGCAGAGCATGTTCGCCCGGGACTTCGCCGTCACGCGCAGCGTGTCCACCAGTTCCTGGCTGGGCCTGCCGTTCCAGGGCCGGGGCATCGGCACCGAGCTGCGGGCCGCCGTGCTGCACCTGGCCTTCGCCGGGTTGGACGCGGTGGAGGCCGCCTCGACGGCGTTCGCCGACAACGCGGCGTCCCGGGCGGGGCCAGCCAAGCTCGGCTACGTCCCCCACGGGCAGCAGCGGCGCTCGGCCGACGGCGTGCCGCGCATCGACCAGTGGCTGGCCCTGTATGCCGGTGTTCGGGACCGAGGCGCGGTGACGAGGCAGCGGCCTCCGGTCGGCCCAACGCCTGGTGGGACGGTTCTGTAGCCTGGGGGCGCACCCTCGTACCCCAGGAGTTCCGCCGTCATGGATGTCCAGCCAGTCGCGCCCGCGACCTTCCGTACCGCCACCGCCGCGGACGTGCCCGCCCTGGTCGCGCTGATCGAGTCGGCCTACCGCGGGGAGTCCAGCCGCGCGGGGTGGACCACCGAGGCCGACCTGGTGCAGGGGCGGCGGACCGACTCCGAGGGGGTGCTGGCGGTCCTGCGGGGCCCGGACAGCCGGATGCTCGTGGCCGAGTCCGACGGCGCGCTCCTGGGCTGCTGCCAGGTGGAGGACCGCCGCGGCCACGCGTACTTCGGGATGTTCGCGGTGCGTCCCGAACTGCAGGGCGGCGGCCTGGGCAGGCGGCTGCTCGCCGAGGCCGAGCGCCTGGCCGGTGCCGAGTGGGGCGCCCGGCAGATGCACATGACGGTGATCAGCGTCCGCGAGGACCTCATCGCCTGGTACGTGCGCCGCGGCTACGCCCGCACCGGGCAGCTGAGCGACTTCCCCTACGGCAACGAGCGCTTCGGCCGGCCCACGCGCGGCGACCTGCGGTTCGAACTGCTGGTGAAGGAACTGAGGGAAATGCCCCAAGTCAGCGCGGGAGAGCGGGAACACGTCCGGCCGCGGGTAGGTTGACCCGCAGGACGGGTCGAGGACCGGACGAGCATCAGGGAGCAGTGCATGGTGGCGAACGCGGGGACTGGCGACGGGGCGGGCACGCTCGCGGTGTGGCGAAACGCCGACGGCCTGACACCGGAACTGGCCGTCGAGCTGGAGAAGCTCGGCTACGGACGCATCTGGATCGGCGGGTCTCCCGACGGTGACCTGGCCGCGGCCGAGCGACTGCTCGACGCGACCTCGACGATCGGCCTGGCCACCGGGATCGTCAACATCTGGAAGGACGACGCCAAGACCGTCGCCGCCTCCTACCAGCGGCTGCAGGAACGCCACCCGGGCCGGTTCCTGCTCGGCATCGGCGCCGGCCACCGCGAGTTCACCGGCGAGCGGTACGTGCGCCCCTACGAGGCACTGGTGTCCTACCTGGACGTGCTGGACGCCGAGGGCGTGCCGCAGGACCGGCGGGTACTGGCCGCGCTCGGCCCCCGGGTGCTGCGGCTGGCCGCCGACCGCGCCGGCGGCGCCCACCCCTACCTGGTCACCCCGGAACACACCCGCACCGCCCGCGAGATCCTGGGCCCGGACGCCCTGCTCGCACCCGAGCAGAAGGTGGTGCTGGAGGCGGACCCGGTCCGCGCCCGCGCGATCGGCCGCCCCCGCGTCGAGAAGCCCTACCTGAGCCTGGCCAACTACACCTCGAACCTGCGCCGCTTCGGCTGGTCCGACCAGGACCTGGCCGGCGGGGGCAGCGACCGGCTGATCGACGCGCTCGCCCCGCACGGCACCCCGGAGCAGGCCGCCGACGCGCTGCGCGCGCACCTGCGCGCGGGCGCGGACGAGGTCGTGGTCCAACTCCTGACCGAGGACGGCGAACTGCCGGAGGTCGGCTACCGGCAACTGGCCGAGGCACTGCAGGGCTGAACCGGTGCGCCCGGCCGCTTGCGGGCACCGCTCCGTCGCGCCGCCCCCCACCGGGACGCGGCCGTGGTGGATCATGGGAACAGCAGGTCGAACCGCGGACCCGAGGCGGCTGACAGCAGGTCACCCGCCTCGGCTCCGCCTTGCGAAGGACGGGAACAGCATGCCTCTCAGCGGCGAGTACCAGCCGAGCCCGGATCAGTGGGTCCGCGACCAGGTCGCGTTGTACGAGGGTTCCGGGGGCACCGAGGGAACGACGCTGCGGGATGTGCCCGTCATCGTCCTCACCAGCCTCGGGACCAAGAGCGGCAAGATCCGCAAGAACCCGCTGATGCGGGTGGAGCACCAGGGAGCGTACGCCGTGGTGGCCTCGCAGGGCGGCGCGCCGAGCCACCCCGCCTGGTACCACAACCTGGTCGCGCACCCGCTGGTCGAGCTCCAGGACGGCGCGGTACGGCAGGACATGACGGCCCGCGAGGTCCAGGGCGCGGAGCGGGACCTGTGGTGGTCGCGCGCGGTCGAGGTCTGGCCGGACTACGCCGAGTACCAGCAGAAGACGGACCGGGTGATCCCGGTCTTCGTCCTGGAGCCGGTCAGCGCCCACTGAACGGACACCCGACGCCTCGGGCGGCCCCCGCCCGAGGCGTCCGGTACACGGCCTGGGACGCGCGGCCCGGGGTGTGGCAGGCCACACCCCGGGTGAATGGCGGACCGCAGTGACCCGGCGGGCCCCGGCCTGCTGTCGAAATGGTGCTGGGCGCGGCCCAACTCCAGCGCGAGCCGCACCAGGTGCTGCTGGGGCCCGTCGTGGATGTCGCGTTCGAGCCGGCGCAGGGCCCGCGCCTCTGCCGACACCGCCGCGACAGCCTGCGCCCGGGCACTGTCGCGCTCCCGCTCCAGCCCGCTGATCCGCCGGTGCAGGGCCCACACGGTGGGCAGCAGCGCCCGCCCCAGACCCGCCTGCGCGGCGACGGCCGCCCGCGTCACCAGCGGCAGGGTCACCAGCAGCAGCACGCACACCGTGACCGCGAAACCCAGCCGCCCGCCCGGCGAGGTCAGCCCCAGGCCCAGGGCGATATGGGAGCGGTCGCTGCCCGCGTACAGGGTCATCGGCCGCAGCGCCCCGGGCGAACCCTGGCTGCGCAGCGGATAGGTGGCGGTGGCGACCGCCACGAACCACCACAGCGCGGTCACCGCCGAGGTGACCAGGACCACTGGGAGCACCAGCACCGCGTGCGCCAGGTCGAGCCACAGCCCCGGGTCCGCGGCGTCCGCCTCCCGCGGCCTCGGCCGCCGGCCCGCGCCGGGCACCCCGGTCCGCGACCGCAGCCGGCCGATCCGCCACCACTCCAGGTCCCCGGGCCACCGCGCCAGCGCCAGCGCCCGGCCCGCGACCGGCGCCCCGCCCGGCAGCAGCGAACCGACCGCCGCGACCCCCAGGCCGCCGACCAGCAGCAGCAGCCCGACCACAGCGCCGGGCGGCGCGGTCAGCAGGTACAGCGACTCCACCAGCGCGCGCCGCCCCACGCGCGCGACACGCCCGGCGAACCCGGTCCCCGGCCGCCACCGACCCGCGACCACCGAAGGCAAGGACTCGACCATGCCCCCAGCATAATGTCGCCCGCCCCGCCCCTCCGGGCCCCCGCGGACGCCCGGTACCACGGCGCGGAACTCGTCCGCCGGGCCGTGCAACCTTTCCCGCCGGACCGCGGTGAGTACGGCAGAGGGCACCCACGGGGGAGCCCCGGAACAAGGAGCCCGACGATGTCGACAGCCCTGCGCACCCACCTCATCAAGCCGCTGGCGGTCTGCGCGCTGGCAGCCGCAGCACTGGCCCCGGTCAACGCCTACGCGGCCCCGAGCGGTGCCGCCGCCCCCAGCGCCCGCCCCGCCTCCGTCGTGGTGGTCACCTCGGGACAGCGCCTGGACCTGGGCCACGGCCAGTGGCTGACGCTGACCGCCGCCCAGGTCTGCGACGGCAGCGGCCCGACCGTGGAGAACTGCTCCAGCGTCACCAACGGCAACCAGGGACCCGGCACGGTGTCCCTGCTGACCTCCGGCGACACCGCCGGAACCCTGTACCGGGCGCTGTACCTGGGCAGCGGCGCGGCGCGGATCACCGTCCGGGCCGGCCAGCAGAACGACACCCTGCGGCTGGTCCGCCTCGCGGGCGACACCGGATACACCGTCGGCTACGGCTGGGGCGCCCCGCAGACCACGGGGAACGTCACCACGACCGTCTACAACGCCGCCGGGACGGTCCTGACGACGCTGTAGCACGACCGCGGAACCGGGGCAGGGAAGGCAGTCGGCGGTGCGGAGCGAGGGACGGACGGGGGTGGGCGCGGTGCGCGAACCGCGACAGCGCGAGCTGGACTTCGAGGAGTTCGCGGCAGCGCGCTGGAGCCGCCTGGCCCGCACCGCCGACCTGCTGACCGGCGACCACCACGCGGCGCAGGACCTGGCCCAGCTGACACCGGCGAAAGTCTCCCCGCGCCGGACGCCGACCAGCGCACCGGACGAGCCGGACGCCCACGTACTGGGAGGACCTGAGCGAGCACCAGGTCGCCGAAACGCCCGGCTGCCCACCGGGCAAGGTGCTCCGCAACGGGGCCCCTCCCGTGGGCGTGGGCGTGTGCGTGTGCGTGGGCGTTGGCGTGGGCGTTGGCCGGGCCGGGACCTGGAAGGAGCGGACCCACGATGACGACCGAGGACATGCTGCGCCAGGCGCTGCGCGACGAGGCCGACGCCCTGGCCCCGCCGCTCTGGCCGGCCGCCCCGGTACGCGCCGCCGCCCGCGCGCGGCTCCAGCGTCGCCGCGCACGGCGGACCGCGCTGGCGGTGGCCGCCGCACTGGCCGTCCCGGCCGCGGCCGCGCTACTGGGAACGGGAACGGGAACGGGCACGGGCACGGTCCGGACCGCGCCCGGGGCCGCCCCGGCCCGCTCCGCGCCACCGGCAACCATTTCTGACACACCGTCACCACTACATGTACCCTCTGCTGCAAAGACAGTGACGGCAGGTCAGGACGTGTCGATCGGCCGCGGCCACTGGCTCCGACTGACGGCCGACCAGAGCTGCGAAGGGAGCGCCCAGGACCCGGCGCAGTGCAGTGCCACCGTCGGCGGCAACCAGGCGGCGGGCTCGGTCAGCCTGCGGACGTCCGGCGACAGCGGCGGCACGTTCTTCCTGCCGCTCTACACCGGGCCCGGCCGGGCGGCGCGGATGACGGTCACCGTGGCCGGGCGGACCTACCCGGCCACGGTAGTGACCCTCCCGGGCCACCCCGGCTACGCGACCGGCTACGCCTGGGTCCCGCAGACCGACGGGCAACCGGCGGTCCCCAGCGGGGAGTCGGTCACCGTCTACGGCCCGGACGGAGCCGCACTGGCGGAACTCGCCACCGGGTGAAAACGCCGGAAGCCGAGGGACCGGCTCCACGCGGTAGTGGTTCCACGGCGGTTCAGCAGTGCGGGATTCCCGCGCTCGGCGGGGTGGCGCCGCCGAGGTTGACGTCGTTGTCGCTGAGGTGGCCCCAGGTGTTCCCGAGGTTCGACGTCCACACGATGTGGTCCCAGAACCCGTCCGGGTCCGGTGCGCCCTGCCCGGTGTAGTAGCAACTGACCGCCACCTGGGCGCCCTTGGGGACGGT
The DNA here is from genome assembly GCF_014084105.1 of Streptacidiphilus sp. P02-A3a. Taxonomy (GTDB): domain Bacteria; phylum Actinomycetota; class Actinomycetes; order Streptomycetales; family Streptomycetaceae; genus Streptacidiphilus. The sequence goes on from NZ_CP048289.1 coordinate 4,534,689, forward strand.
GACGATGGGATTGTTGCTCGGCGACCACAAGGTCACGTCGGCGGTGACGTTGGTGCAGGTCGCCTGGTAGCCGTTCTTGTTGCAGGCGTAGGAGTCCGGGCGCGCGGCGGAGCCGGTCGCGGCCGACGCCGTCCCGCTCACCGCTGCCACGGATACCACGCCCGCCACGGCGCCGAACGCCGCGGCGATGGCCGCGCCCCTGATGGCCCTGGTCTTCAACATGCCGGTCTCTCCTCGTCCACTGGTGCGGTCCCATCCCTCCGGAGACCCTCCGCCGGACCCGGTGGCATGGGCGAGTGATCACTCCGGCCGGGCCACCCTATCTTTTGACCACGGCTCAGGACCGTCAGTAAGAACGTGTACGAAGGACAAATATTCTTCGCGTGCCCCCGGCGCCTCTCGACCGGCGGCCGCAGGCGGGGTCCCGCTGCGCCGCGATCCGGGGCTGGGCCCGCGCTGTGAGGATCCTGTGGAGGGCATGGCGGTCGCGGGGGCCCCGCGACCGCGCCATCGCCGGGCTGAGCTGGGGTGCGGCGCGGCCGCCGGGTGGCGGTGGCGGGCGGTCCGGGGATGAGGACATGCCGAACCGGCCTCGGCCCCTTGTTGCCACCCCGGATCGGGGTGTTTGATGATGCACAGTCAAATCGGGCGCGGGGTTCCGGTTTCCGGCGCGCCGAGGGGCGTCCCGGCGCGCGATCCGCCCGCCCCACCCCCACGCACCCCTGGAGTCCAGCCATGAGCATCCCCCGCACTGCGGGCAGGGCCCGCCGTACCGTGGCCCTGCTGTCCGCCCTCGGCGCCGCGGCCCTCGCCTTCCCGGTCGGGGCCTCGGCGGCCGGGTACGGGCCGCAGCGCCCGTTGACGGACCATCAGATACGGGCGCACGACTCGGACGGCGTCTGGGGCGGCTACGTCGCCCAGGGCAGCGGGTTCACCAGTATCAGCGGCTCGTGGACGATGCCGCAGGTCACCTGCGACAGCAGCAACGACCTGTTCGCGCCGTGGGTCGGCATCGACGGATACGGGTCGCAGACCGTCGAGCAGACCGGTGTGCAGGTCGACTGCTCCAGCGGCTCCCCGGTGCTCAGCGGCTGGTACGAGATGTACCCGGCGGCGCCGCAGTACTTCAGCGACCCGGTCTCGGTGGGCGACTCCTTCACCGGCTCGGTGACCACCGACGGCCAGGGCAACTACACGCTGACCCTGACCGACAACACCCAGGGCTGGAGCGAGCAGACCCAGCAGTACCTGGACGCGCAGAACATCAGCGCCGAGGCCGTCATCGAGTCCCCGTCCAGCAGCTACCCCTCGTTCAGCGAACTGGACTTCACGAACGTCACCGTCAACGGCCAGGTCTTCGACGACTTCAGCCCGCAGGCCATCGACAGCGGCGGCTACACCGAGACCGCGCTGGACAACGGCGGCTTCTCCATCGTGCCCGGCGGCGACTCCACCCGGCACCACAACGACCGGGCGACCACCGCCCCCACCCACGGCGCGACCCGCTACTGAGCAACCGCCCCGGGGCCTCCGCCGTCCCGCGCGGGACGGCAGGGGCCCGGGGGCTGGGGGGTCAGACCCGGTCGGCGGCGATCAGCACGTACTGGAAGGAGCCGTCCTTGTAGGAGGACAGGAACGCCTCCTCGATGCCGGTGACCAGGGCGGAGGTGGCGCGCAACTCCCAGTAGGGCAAGGTGGCCTCGGTCAGGTCGATGATGGCCCGGGGCACCAGCCGGTTGTCGGCCATGGCCCGCAGGTACTCCCGGCGGGAGTGGATGTTGCACTCGAAGTGCGCGTTGATCTGCGACACCCACTTCGAGGGCTGCCCGTAGGCCGGGTTCCAGCAGCCGGTGATGGTGACGTACCGGCCGCCGACCTCCAGGATCCGCGCGTGCTCGCCCATCAGGTCGTCCAGGTCGACGTACATGCTGGACTCGTTGTTCCAGGAGGCCCGGGCCGAACCGGTCTCGAACGGCATGTCCAACATGTTGCGGACCCGGGCGTGGACGAACGCGGCGGCCTCGGTCTCCTCGGCGCGCCGGTTGGCGAACTCGGCCTGCTTGGCCGACAGCGTCAGCCCCTCGACCCGGCACCCGAAACGCTGATGGGCCATCATCATCGAGCCGCCGCGCCCGCATCCGGCGTCCACCAGCAGCGACTCGCGCGGGACGTGGCCCAGGTGGTCCAGCAGCAGGTCGGCCTGCGCCGACTCCAACCGGTGCAACTCCGCGACCAGCCGCCTCTCGTGGCCACTGGCGGGACCGGCGAGCGCATCCCGGTCGACGTCGCCGATGCCGTAGTGGTGGTGGTAGAGGCCGTCGACATCGCCCAGCCGCAGGTTGACCGGGCGCGCCTCCTGGTCCCAGTAGCGGGCGATGTCGTCCTGGTAGGGCGTGGCGGGCCCGGGGATCACGGCGGTGTCGGGGGTGAAGTCGGTTGTGGTCATGGGTCGTTCCTCTCCTCGGTCAACAGGGGTGGGTCCCGCGGGCGCGGTCACCGGAAGGTCACCAGAAGTCGGGCAGGGTGTAGCGGTAGGTGTTGGTGCAGTGCCAGTGGTGGTTTCCGTCGACCCAGGCGGCCACGCCGCGCAGGAAGCGGAGCACCGTGGGCACCGGGTGGTCCGCCGCCGCCTGGGCCGCGGCGTCCTCGAAGCCGTGCATGAGCTCGTTGTGGACCTCGACCGCCTTCAGGTACGCCTCGCGCTCGGAGCACTCCTCGCGCTCGCCGATGACCACCGGCAGGTTCAAGTGCCGTCCTGGACTGGCGAGTTCCTTGGTGTACGAGTACAGGTCGTTGACGATGGTGGTCGCGTTGGAGCCCAGGGCGATGACCCGCTGGACCACCGGCAGCGCGTGCAGGTCGGCGGGCAGTTCGTAGCCGTCCACGGTGTCGGTGATGGTCGGGCAGGGACGGAAGTTGTTGAACTGGCGCATCGACAGGTATTCCCAGACCTCGGGAACGTAGTCCGTCTCCTGCCAGGCCGCCTCGGCCAGGTAGCCCAGGTGCAGCCGCGCCATGTCGTGCCGGAAGCGGTCCGCCTGGGAGGGCGAGGCCGCCTGGGCGAAGTACCGCATGGCCGAGCGGTAGGCGCGCCGGGGGGAGTCCGCCGACAGCGACGCGGCCCAGGCCGGCTGGTACTCCTGCGTGGTGTGCAGCGGATCGAGGGCGGTGTGCGCCAGCAGCAGCCGCCCGCCCAGGCCGACCGGGGAGCCGCCGTGGTCCTCGCAGTACTGGTCGTCCAACGCGTTCTCGGCGGCCATCAGCCGGGTGGCGATCAGCAGATGCTCGATCGTGGGCGCGACCGGGTGGCAGGCGACCATGTAGCGCCCGATGTCGAAGCCGTCGAACTGGCCCTCCCACTCGGGCGGGAACAGCTGGACCTCCTCCACCGCCCACTGCTTGATCCGGTGGCTCACCTCGGCCACGCGCACCGGGTCGGGCTCGGGCACCGGGTGGTAGTACAGCCCCGGGATCGGCCTGGGCGCCGGCACCTCCCGCCGCGGCGCGTCCTGGGCCACGGCTGCCACCGGCCCCGGTGCCGCGTCGGATTCGGTTGCCGGTCGCGGGAGTTCGAGCTCCGCCGAGGCCCCGTCCGAGGCCCGGTCCGCGGCCCGGCCCGGATGCGGGCCGGAGGTGCCGAGACCGCTGGGTCCGCGCAGGATCCGCTGCAGGGCGGTGATGTCGTTCACGAGCACACCGCCGCGGCCTGACGGCGCGGTACGCCGGGATGGTGCATGATCGGCCACTCCTCGAAGAGTTGTTGACTCGCGTGCGATGGTCACCCGTGCCGCCGCCCCGGGCGGACGGCGGCGCGGGCGGCGGTGCGGACGGCGCGGGCGGGCAGCGGGGGCGGGCAGGCGGCGTGGGCGGGGTCGCGGCGCGGGCGGTACCGGGGCCCATCAGCCGCGCGCGGGAGCCAGAGGTGACGTTTCGTCTGCGGGAGCCGACGCGCGGCCGCGTCGGACCCAACGGGCATGTCCGGTTCCCTTCCCCCATGGGCTCTAGAATCGCCGAAAAGAAATATGGCTGGTCATAAGCCCAGTACACAATCACTCGATCGAGTGAATGCGTCGTTGGCATACTCATGCAATACTTGCCCCCGGCGGCGCCCGGAAAGTTCCCTCGAAAAACCAGTGTTGGCAACGGGTTCAGTAGCAATTTCCCCCGGTCGGAAGCGGCTCCGACGGCACTGGGGGCAACGGGGTTGGATCCATCACGCGTACCTGTTCGGTTTTGGCCGTCCTCGATCGGCGACTCCATGCATACTGGTGGGACTTTGTCGGCGCACGCTGTCCGGTCCGCGCCGTCCGGCCCTTTCGGTGCGCGGTGCCCCAATACCACAGTGACGGCATTCACTCGTTGTTCGCAGTGGAATACTCGTTGATTTCCCAGAAATGACAGGGCGTCAGTTGACGGCGGCCGACGGTATCGGCTAATACGCCGTCCAGTCGTCGCGCCCTGCGTCCGAAACCTTCCCAGCACGGCAGTCCACGTCTTCCAGAGGAGTCGGCGACATGGCCCAGGAACAGACCGCACTGACTACGGCCGCAGCAAAGAATCTGGCGACCACCACCAAGACGCCGCCGCAGATGCAAGGCATCAGCTCGCGCTGGCTGCTCAAGATGCTGCCGTGGGTGCAGGTCTCCGGCGGCACCTACCGGGTGAACCGGCGGCTGACCTACACCACCGGGCAGGGGCGGCTCAGCTTCGTCCAGGCCGGGGCCGACGTGCGGATCGTGCCGCCGACGCTGGCCGAACTCCCGGTGCTGCGCGGGTTCGAGGACCAGGCGCTGCTCGCCGAGCTGGCCGGGCGCTTCACCCGGCGCGACTTCGAGCAGGGCGAGGTGCTGGTCGAGCGCGGAGCGCCGGTCGACCAGGTGCTGGTGGTCGCCCACGGCAAGATCCGCAAGCTCGGGGAGGGCAAGTTCGGCGACCACCAGGCCGTGCTGGGCACCTTGGCCAACGGCGACCACTTCGGTGACGAGACCCTCACCGAGGACGGTCTGACCTGGAACTACACCGCCAGGGCGGCCACCTCCGGCTCGCTGCTGGTGCTTCCCCGCGGCGCCTTCAGCGACCTGGTCGCCCGCTCGGAGCAGCTGCGCGCGCAGGTCGACTCCTACCAGGCCGCCACCGACCAGGACCAGGACTCCCACGGCCAGGCCGAGATCGCCCTGGCCGCCGGGCACGACGGCGAGCCGGAACTGCCCGGCTCCTTCGCGGACTACGAACTGACGCCGCGCGAATACGAGTTGAGCGTCGCCCAGACCATCCTGCAGGTCCACACCCGGGTCGCCGACCTCTACAACAAGCCGATGGACCAGACCGAGCAGCAACTCAAGCTCACCATCGAGGCACTGAGGGAGCGTCAGGAGCACGAGCTGGTCAACAACCCGGAGTTCGGGCTGCTCGCCAACGCCGACCACCAGCAGCGGATCTCGACCCACAGCGGCCCGCCCACCCCGGACGACCTGGACGAGCTGCTCTCCCGCCGACGGGGTTCGCGGCTGTTCCTGGCCCATCCGCGGGCCATCGCCGCCTTCGCCCGGGAGTGCAACAAGCGCGGCCTGTACCCGGAGTCGGTGGACGTCGAGGGGCACCGGATCCCGTCCTGGCGCGGGGTGCCGATCTTCCCGTGCGGCAAGATCCCGGTCAACGGCGGCCACACCAGCTCGATCCTGGTGCTGCGTACCGGCGAGGACAACCAGGGCGTGGTCGGGCTGCACCAGACCGGGCTGCCGGACGAGTACGAACCGGGCCTGTCGGTGCGCTTCATGGGCATCAACGAGAAGGCCGTGATCCAGTACCTGGTCAGCACCTACTACTCGGCCGCGGTGCTGGTCCCGGACGCGCTGGGGGTGCTGGAGAACGTCGAGGTGGCCCACCCCCGCGACTGACCGCGCCCCCGCGCACCGCCCACCCGGCACCCCCCCACCGGGTGGGCACCCCCGCGCCCGGGGTGGCGGTCAGCGTCGGGCGAAGGGCGGGGCGTGTTCATGGCATAGAGCTGTGCCCGCCCCCGTTCGTGCTCAGGGGCGGGCACACGGACGGTGGGCTTGGTCAGTTGAGGTTGTTGATGGGGGCGGGAGTGTCGTTGAGGGTGGTTGCGGCTGATGGGCTGAGGGCGATGTCGTAGATGTGGACATCGCTGATCTCGCCGGGGAAGTCGGCCTGGCTGGCGTTACTGTCGTTGTCGGAGCCGCCGATGAGAAGGGGACCGGACGAGGTCGAGTTCCAGGGGGTGGGATTGGTGCCGGTACCGGCGAGCTGACCGTTGACGTAGAGGCTCATGGTGTCGGTGGTGGCGTCGAAGACCCCGACCAGGTGGGTCCATTGGCCTCCGGTGGCGGTGATGTTGTCGCCGGCATGGTAGTAGGCGCTGGGGCTGGCGGTGTCGGTGTCCGGCGAGACAAGAGTCCAGCCCTTGAAGCTGTCGGAGTACTGCAGGTAGAAGCCGCAGCGGAGGCCGGTTCCGTCGCGCTGCGCCACGACGGTGTAGTGGCTGGCCGGGTTGAAGCCGACGTTGAGTTTGGCCCAGACGGAAACGGTGTAACTGCCGCTGGTGTTGATGACCGATCCGGATGTTGCGGCGTAGCCGGTGGTGCCGTCGAGGTTGAGGACCGTGCCGGTGGGGTCGGAACTGGTGATGCGGCTGCTGTCGGTGGCCCAATTCGCGCTGCCCTCAAGGGCGGCATCGGTGGTGCCGGTGGTGTTCTCGGTGTCGATGGCAGCACCGTTGCTGTCCGTGCCGCCGTCGAGATCCCACCAGTTCGCGGAGTTGCTGAAGATGCCCTCGTCGGCGGGGGTGGCGAAGTTGGCGGTGCCGGTGCTGCTGGGCAGGGCACCGGGGTAGTCGACGACCTCGTCGGTGGGGGTGACGGCGTACAGGGACGGCTCGCCGAGTCCGGTGCCGTCCCCGGGGGAGGCAAGAGTGGGGTATTCGGCGGCGGTGAGTACGGGGGTGAGGGCGGTGGGCATGGTCGGCATGGGTATTGGGAGTTGGTTGCCGCTCTGGGAGGCCCAGTCCTGCTCGGGACCGTTGTCGCAGGTCCAGATCAGCAGGGCGGTGTCTCGGGTCTGGTTTGCCGAGGGGTCAGCCAGGCACATGCCGGACGCGGTGTTGACCAGGGAGCCCGTGGTTCCCGCGGTCCACTGCTGCAGGGTGTTGCCGCTGTTGCAGGTATCGAAGGTGACCAGGGAGTCCTTGGCGGTAGCGCTGGCTTGCAGGCACAGGCCTTCGGTGCGCACGGTGTGGTCTGCCAGCAGGCTGAAGGCCTGTTCGGGGGCCTGGTCGCAGGTCCAGATGATGGCGGCGCTGCCGGAGGTGGTGCTGCCGGAGGCGTCTGCCGCACACAGGCTGGCGCCGGTGGTGGTGGTGACCGCGGAGGTGAACGGGGCTGTGGTGGGTGCGGCGATCTCGTCGGGATAGCCGGTGGTGGGGTCGATGGCCAGGGAGAAGCTGTAGAGGATGCCGCTGTTGGTGTCGCGGGCCCACAGGGTCTCGGTGCCTGCAGTGTTGGTGTTCACGTCTCCGCCGACGGTGCCGGGGGAGATGAGGGTGAAGTGGGACCAGTCGCCGGTGCCTAGAAGGATCGGGGTTGTGGCTGTGGTGCCGGTGGCAGGGGGGCCCAGCGGGTCGCTGGCGCTGCTGCTGCCACGGTAGAGCCAGAGCTGGTCGCCGCTGCTGCCCTTCTCGCTGGTGATCAGGTCGGCGTACTTGTCGCCGTAGACGGACCCGGGTGCGGTCATCTGATCCACGGTGGACCAGTCAGTGGCGTCGTAGAGGGCGCAGTTGTTGCTGCGGCCGGTGACGGGCAGGCACTGCGGTTTCGGGATGACGGTGTGAACGAGGGTGAAGCGGCCGTCGACACCGCCCTGGTGGATACCGTCGTTGTCGACGCTGTAGAGAGTGGCGTTGTTCTTCTGGTGAGCGAACAGGTCGTCGACGGTCATGTTGTGCAAGCTGCCCCGGTGTGCGATCTGGAAGTCGCTCCAGCTCGTGTTGTCGGGGCTGTCGGCAGCAGGGGAGGCCTGGCAGCCGGGCAGGTAGTTGCTGGGAGCGCAGACCGTGTCGTGGGCGTTCGTGCCGTTGGGGTCGGCGTCACCGGGGAGCATGATCAGGTCGCCGTTGGAGTTGGTGGCGAGGAGGTCAGGGGTGTTGTCGTGGGTGAGGTCTCCCGCGGTGACATGGCTTGCGGGGTTCCAGGGTGCGTAGAAGGTGTAGGTGGCCGGGTTGACGGCGGAGTTGCCGGCATTGTCGACTGCTTCGACGTACAGGATGTGAGTGCCCCAGCCCTCTGGGGTGATCTTCACTTGGGCGGTGCCGGTGGAGTCGGCGGCTGTATAGCTGTATCCGTCGGTGGGGATGGGCTGGTCGAGGGAGTAGCGGAATCCGGCCAGCCCGCTGGTGAGGCATTTCGGGATGGAGCAGCCGGCGGGTTGGGGGTCGGTGCTGGTGAGGGTGAAGGAACCAGTGGATCCGGCGAACAACTTGGTCGTGTTGCTGCCGGCGACCGGGAAGTCCGTGCTGGTGACGGTGGCCTGGTTGGGTGGAGTGAGGTCGACGTTGAACCGGCAGTCGCTGACGGTGTTGGAGGTCAAGGTGCCGTCGGAGGCCTGGGTCGACCAGTTGTACTGGTGGCCGTCTGTCACGGTCGTGGACATTGCGAGGCTCGCGGGGGCGCCGGATGCCTGGTAACTGGTGTGGTTGTAGGTGACCTGGGTGGGGGTCCCGCTGCCGTCGCCGGTGTCGTTCAGGCTGAACCAGGTGGCCACCGTGGACCCGACGGGGGAGACCGCCGTGGCGTTCATGGTGATGTTGCTGGCGCCGTTGTTGATGGTGGTCTGCCCGATCCAGCCTGGGGTTCCGGTGCCGCAGGCGGGGTCGGCGTCGACGAGCTTGCCCTGGGCGTTGGTGGTGATCGCTGCCGGGGTGGTGTTGACGCTCGACGCGGCGATGGTCGGCGCGATGTCGTAGGTAGTGATCAGCTTGGGGTCGGTGGCGAACCGCTCGAAGTCTGAGGAGGAACTCTCGTCGGGGTTGTAGAGGCCGAAGGTCCAGGTGCTGTTCTTCCCGGCGATGGAACTGATCGCGGAGGTGACGGCCAGGGAACCGTTCTGACCCCCGCATGAGGTGGTGTCAGCGGGATCAGCGCCGTTGTAGGCGCTTCCCAAGGTGATCGTCCCCAGGGTTGAGAGCGCGGCGGGCTGGGTGTCCCAGTACATGCTCCGGGAGATCCCTCCAGTCCATTTGACCGTCACGGGAGCGGTCGTTGAACAGCTCCATCGAGCGGCGTAGGTCTCGGTGACGTCGAGCGTGGAGGACAGCACGTGCATGCTGCTGGTCAGCTTGGAGGTGTCGATCTCGAAGAAGGACCGCTCGGCGCCGATGCAGTCGCCGTTGGCAGCGTTGTAGGCCTGGTAGCCGACGCCTTCACCGTTGGTCTGTGCGTAGTCGTACTCATGGTTGCTCGACGAGGCCGAGTCGCAACCTTGCTGCGCTTCGAAGTAGTTGGAGGTGAGGTTGTCGACGGGCGGGTCGATGTAGACCGGATAGGTCGTGTTGGCCCCGGTCAACAGGGACTGGTCCGGGGTGAGAGTCAGCCCGCTACTGGAAGTGGTCATGGGCACCTGCGCGACCTGTGCGCCTGTTCCGGGCCCATCGGTGCCCGACGCGGTGCCCGACGCGGTGCCCGCGCCGCCGGCACCAGCTGTACTGGTGTCCGTCGGTGTCGGTGTGGTGGGGTCAGCCGCGGCGTCTGCGGTCCCTATCGCCGCGCGGGCCGCCGACTGCGCGCTGGCGGCGGACGTCGCGGTGGCGCTCGGGGACGGGGTGCTTTGCCCGCCGGTGCTGTTGGTGTTGTCGCTGGAGTCCCACATGGTGGGGGTGGGGCTGGTGAACACCGTGGTGCCGTCCGGGGCGTTCGCATCCATGCCGCCGCCGGTGGCGGTGGCCAGGGTGAGCCCCTCGGTGGTGGCGGCAAGCTGAAGGGTCTTCAGATCGGGGTTCGCGGCGGCCGCGGCATTGTGGACGATCAGGACGTCACGGAAGTTGCCCTGCGGGTCGATGCTGACGGACAGGTCCACACCGGGAAGGGCAGACGCATACAGGGCGGTGTTGCCGCTGAGGGTCGGGACAGGCAGAGCGAAGGGCATGGACAGCGAAAGTTGCTGGTCTGCCTGGTCGGTGAAGGTGACCAGGGGGTTGGTGCCGCCACCGGACAGGGTGACTGCCGTGGTGGTGGCCTTCGTACTGACGGTTCCGTCGGGATTGGCGGTGAGGGTGTCGTCCAGGGGCACCCACGCGCCGCTCTGCTGCACACGTACCGGCAAGGCATCGGTGGTCTGTGTGAGGGAGCCGTCCGGGTTGGCGAGGACGGTGGTGGTGGCGGTGGTGAGGGAGTCGACGGTGACGGGCTGACCGGTGGCCACGGCCTGGAGTTGGGCGGCCTGAACGGACCCGGTCGATGTGGGCGGTGCCGCCGCTCCCGGATCGGCGGGATTGGAGGGGTCGACCGGGCCGCTGTCGGCGAACGCCGGTGTGAGAGTGCCAGCGGCGAGCAGGGCTGCCAGAAGAGGCGCGGTGAGTCGGCGCCGGATCCGGGCCCGGCGCGCGCGGGTGGGATCAGTCATCGTGGACCTTCGTGTGTGTACGAGTATATGTGTTCTCTGTCACGTTCATATGCGGATGATGTCCTACGGGCCTGCCCCTGCATGAGGAATGTGGGAGGAGCTGTCCGTATTCGCCCGGCATGGATCGGGCGAAAAACCCCCCGTTGTTCGTACGCCCGCCAAGCGGCGAGCGGGCGTCACAGTAGCCGATGGGATGCCTGATCCATATGATCCGGAAACGTGGCCGGACCCTGTCACATGTGAACGGACGGGGTATCAGGAACCATGGCGTCCAAGGGGTGGGGTATGCGTAGGCGACGGAGCGGATTCCTGTGGAACCGTCACCGGATCTGGGGCAGTGCGTTGACGGCCGTGACCACCGTCGTCGCGGTCAGCGCCGTCGTGGCCCCTCAAGCTGTGGCCCAGCAACTCCCGCAGTACCACTACACCGGCTCCCTCTGGTCGCCGTACCCGCTCCAGAAGGGCGCCGGCGTCCCCGTGCACGCGGTGACCAGCGGCAGCACCACGCCGTTGCCGGCCAAAGGACAGAAACCGCTGGCCCAGTACACCCCCAGCACGGCCGCGTGGCCCGCAGCGGGCAGCTCCATAGTCACCCTGGCCCGGACCACCGCCACCGCCAGCTCCACCGCAACACCGAGCACGAACACCGACACGAGTTCACCCTCCGCACCCAAGTCCCCTGCGCTGCCGCCCCCAGCTTCTGCTTCCGCTTCTGCTGAGGGCAGCGTCGCTGCTTCAGCCGTCCCGGTGTCCGGTCCTGTCCGCGCGGGCAATCTGCCGGTCTGGGTCGCGCCTGTGACGCCAGCCGCCACACCTGGGCGCACCAGGACCGCGGTTGCCGCTGTGCCGTCCGCGGTGCGGGTTCAGGTGGCTTCGCACGCACAGACGGAGGCGGCAGGCTCGGACGGGATGCTGCTGGGCTTCGCCCGGGCCGACGGCGGCAGCGGGTCCGGCCGAGTACAGGTCGTGATCGACTACGCGGCCTTGGCCAAGGCCTACGGAGGCGGTTTCGGCTCCCGGCTGGAACTGGTGCAGGTTCCCGCGTGTGCGCTGACCACCCCGCAGGCGGCGGCCTGCCGTACCCGCACGCCGCTTGCCTTCACCAACCGTGCCGCGGCGGACCAGTTGGTCGCCACCCTCTCCCTGACCGGAACCACCGGCGCCACCACCAATGCAGCCGATGGGGCCGCGCGTCCGGCGGCGGCCGCACCGATGACGGCGACTGAGGTCATCTCCGGGACGTCGGGTTCGCAGGGTAACTATGCAGCAACGTCGCTGAATCCGTCAGGGACGTGGCAGGCATCGGGGACGGGCGCCTTCACCTACTCGTACCCCATCGACGTGCCGACGGCCGTAGGCGGAGTGGCGCCGTCGGTGGCGTTCTCCTATGACTCGCAGGCAGTGGACGGGGAGACCAGCGCCCGTAATTCACAGGCGAGTTGGATCGGTGACGGATGGGACTACGATCCGGGGTTCATCGAGCGCTCCTACCGGTCGTGCGGGAGCCTGCTGGACTCCTCGGGCAATCGGTTGCTGAAGGGCTCAGGCGACGAGTGCTGGGCTGGGGACAACGCCACGATGTCCTTCGGGTCCCATTCGGGCACACTGGTCCCGATGGCCAAGCCGACGTTGTCGCCATCCAACCTGGTCCAGCAGTGGGCGCTCCAGGGCGACGACGGCACGATCGTGCAGGAGCTCAGCGGAGCCGCCAACGGCCTGTACCAGGGGATCTACTACCGTGTGCTGAGCACGGACGGCAGCGCGGCGTATTTTGGTGCGGACCACGCGCCAACCGGCGCCGGCCCCTCCGCGTCGTTGCAGTCCGCGGACACCTCCACCAACTCCGCGTGGGGTGTGCCGGTCCTGCATCCGGTCTCGGGTGATCCGTGCTACTCGTCCTCCACCGGCACCGGTTCGAAGTGCTCGTCGAACGAGGGCTGGCGCTGGAACCTGGACTTCACCGTCTCCCCGACCGGATTCGTGCAGCGCTATGACTACTCCACCGAGACGAACTACTACGACCTGGGTGGTGGCCAGGTCGCAGTCGCCAATGGTTCGGGGACGCTGACCCCGTACACCCGCGGTGGCACGCTCACCTCGATCTCCTACGGGTACACCCTCGCTGATGAGCAGGCAGGGCGCCTTCCGGCGGCGCAGGTGGTGTTCACCTCCAAGCAGCGCTGCGAGATATCGAGTTCGTTCGACTGCACTCAGGCGATCAGCACGTCGAACGCGACCAACTGGCCTGACGTGCCCTACGACCTCAACTGCCCCTCCTCGGATTCCACGACGCTGCCACCGGGTTCCACCTCGGTTCCCGCGAACGTATGCATTACATCTTCGCCGAGCTTCTGGAGTAGCACTCGCCTGGACTCGGTCACCACGAAGGTCAATGTCGCCGGCCAGGGGCTGACGACGGTGGACTCCTACCAGTTGGGGCAGGTGTACTCGGACGCCGGCGGCAGCGTGGACCCGGTGACCGGAACCACCGTCGACCCGACCGACGCGGGCGAACTGCAGGCCGTGCTGTGGCTGCAGACGATCACGCACACCGGGTCGGCCACCGACGCGGGCGGTAGCAGCCCGGTGACGGTGAACCCGATCACGTTCATCGGCAACGACACCGACAACCGGGTCACCGGCTCCGACCCGGGTGACCCACCCCTGTACCGGCCCAGGATCTCGCAGATCATCACCGAGACCGGCGAGGCGATCGCGGTCACCTACTACAACCCCGACTGCTCGGTGACCGCCGGCACGATGCCCACCGCACCGGACACTGACACGATGTCGTGCTACCAGGTCTACTGGACACCACCGGGTGCGATAAAGCCGATCGCGGACTGGTTCAACAAGACCCGTGTGCAGACGGTGGCCGTGTCCGACCTGACCGGCGCCTCTTCGGACCAGGCCGGTGTCGTGATGCAGGGAACGACCGTCACCTCGTACGACGGCTCCCCCACACAGACATCCACCTATGCCTACGGGCCTGCAGCATGGCACCGTGACGACTCCGTACAGACAGACGACCAGTACCGGACCTGGGACCAGTTCCGCGGCTATGCCACAGTGACCGTCACCACCGGTAGTGCCCCGGATCCGATCACCCAGACGACCACTACCTACATGCAGGGCATGGACGGTGACTACCTGGCCGATGGAACACGCCGCTCGGTCAAGGTCGTCGACTCCGTCGGTGACCAGGTCACCGACTCCAACTGGCTGGCCGGAACCGTACTGGAGACCGACACCTACACCAAGGCCGGCGGCAGTATCGACGCCAAGACCGTCAACGGGCCGTTTGCCAACGCGGTAACGCAGAGCGTGGCACAGAGCGCCTGGACGGACTGGAACACCACCGACGACACGGGCACCGCACCGACGCTCTCGACGCTGCCGAACCTGATCTCCTACCGGCCGACCTCCACCGAGTCGCGTGCGTATTCGCTCCTGGCAAGCGGCTCTTGGCGTGAGAACGAGAGCATCACTGGTTACGACAGCCAGGGACGCCCCTCCACAGCGGACTCGATCGCGGACGTGGGCGGCTCCGCACCCCAGGAGACGTGCTCGACGACCAGCTACGCAACGCCACCGACCAGCAACCCGATGATGCTGACCTATAAGGACCAGGTCATCAATGTCACTGGTGCCTGCGCCGGGTCGTCTCCCACCCTGCTGTCGGCGGCGCGAACGTACTACGGAGGCGACGGAACCCTGACCAGCCTGGGTACCTTCGGCCAGTTGGATGCTGCCGGTACTGGCGAGGCTACCGGAACCCTGACCGCCACCGCGTCCAGCGCCGGTACCGTGACGGCGTGGCAGACCACTGCCACGATGACCTACGACGGGGCCGGGCGCGTCACCCAGACACTGGACACCAACGGCAGGCCCACGGGGACCTCCTACACCCCGGCGTGGAGCAGCGCCGGTGGGAACACCGACCCCACCACGGTGGTGTCAACCAACTCGCAGGGCTGGACCACGACGTCGAAGCTGGATCCGCTGCGCGGATTGGTCACGGAGAACATCGACGCGAACAACCGGTACACGGACATCACCTACGACGCGCTCGGACGGCGCACCGCGGTATGGCTTCCCGGCCGCGTCGCGGTGGGCTCCAGCCCGGAAGCGGCCTATCCGGCCTACCCGGACGAGAAGTTCGCGTATGCGGTCGACCCGGGCGCGCAGACCACCATCACCCCCAACGAGCCACTCAGCGGTGCCCCCAGTTCGGTGACGACGCAGACCCTGAACGAGAACGACAGCTACGGCACGTCGGTCACCTTCTACGACGGGATGATGCAGGAGCGTCAGACGCAGAGCGACACGGCGGCCGATGACACCACAGGCCGGGTCCTGACGGACACGTTCTACGACAGCCACGGCTGGCCCGTGCGTACCTACTCCTCCTACTGGGACTCCACGACGGCTCCCTCGACCACGATGGCCGAGCCGGACAACGAGAACCAGATCCCCTCGGAGACGGTCACCACCTACGACGGGCAGGGCCGGTCCTTCCGCAGCACGCTGTACTCCAAGAGCACGGCGCAGTGGAGCAGTTCCACCAGCTACCCAGGTGCCGACGAGACCGTGAGCACCCCACCGGCAGGCGGCTCCACCACCCAGACATTCACCAACGCACTCGGGCAGACGACCAGCACCGTGGTGGAGAACACCAACGCTCAGGTGACGCTGACCGGCGGCCAGATCATCGCCTCGGGAACCTCGCTCTCCTCCGACAGCGTCAGGCTGTCGATGCTGGCCAGCGGTGACCTGGTGCTCTCCTCACTGGCTTCGGGAAGCACCCTGTGGCACAGCAGCACCTCCAGCACGGGCGCCTACGCCAAGTTCGGCACCGACGGGAACCTGTACGTCTACAGCGCGTCGGGAACGCAGCTGTGGAGCACAGGCCTGGCGGCCACTACCGGGTCCACGCTGAAGCTGCAGAACGACGCGAACCTGGTCGACTACACCAGTGCCGGCACCGCCGCCTGGGCCAGTAACACCTACCAGAAGGCCTCCCAGGCCAACGCGACGACCAGTTACACCTACACCCCGGCCGGTCAGGTCTCCACGGTCAAGGACAGCGCCGGGAACACCTGGTCCTACCAGTACAACCTGCTCGGTGAGACGACCTCGCAGAGCGACCCCAACGTGGGCACCACGACGTTCAACTCCTACGACGACCTCGGGAATCTGCTGGAGTCGACCGACGCGCGCGGTGACAAACTCGGCTACGCCTACGACTGGGACAACCGGCCGACAGCCGAGTACAACCTGACCGCCTCAGGTTCGAGTGAGTCCGCCAACTACGAGCTGGCGTCGTGGAGCTACGACACCCTGGCCAAGGGCTACCCGACGTCGACAGCCAGTTACGTGGGTGGAGCGGGCAGCACCGGGTCCACCTACAGCGAGGCTGTCACCGGCTACAACGCGGCCTACCAGCAGCTCGGCAGCAGCCTGACGATCCCCGCCGCCGACGGCTTCGCCGCGGCCGGACAGAGCACTGCGCCCACCAGCGGCTCCGTCACCTACACCAACACCAACACCTACAGCCCCAACACCGGTGAACTGGAAGAGGTCCACTACGACGCCGACGGCGGTCTGCCGGACGAAGCCGTCACCTATGGCGACTACCTCGGCGGGATGTTGGAGTCCACCGGCTCCACCCTGACCTACGCCAACGGCACCCACGGCAGCGCCGCCTACCTCGACGTCGCCGACTACACGGCCCTGGGCCAGGAGAGCCGCTCCACCTACGGTGTCGGCGGCAAGCAACTGGTCACCGACGCGACTTGGGACGCGGTCACCGGGCGCGAGTTGACATCGGACACCAACACCCAGACCAGCACAACCAACGCGATAGACGGGTACGCCTACCGCTACGACACCGTCGGCGATCTCACCGGCGTGTCCGACACCCAGTCCAGCGGTGGCTCCATCACCGGCACCGACACCCAGTGTTTCACCTACGACTCGATGCAGCGTCTGACCCAGGCCTGGAGCGACACCCAGGGTCTGACCACGCTGTCCAGCTCCCTGGGGGGAGGGGTCGGGGGGTGCGCGAGCAGCGCTCCGGAGACCACCACCGTCGGCACCACCACGGTCGGCGGTCCCGCCGCGTACTGGCAGTCCTACAGCTATGACCTGCTGGGGGATCGCACGAGCCTGGTCGACCACGACACCAGCGGCAACGCGGTGAACGACACCACCCAGAACATCGCCTACCCCGGCAGTAACGGCACCACCAGTGCCAGTGATCCGAACCAGGCCACCAGCGTCACCACCAGCAATCCCAACCCCAGCCTGGCCGGAACCACCACGGTCACTCCTGGCTACACCGACCCCACCAGCGGTGCCGACAACGGGAACACCACCAAGCGCACCGTCACCGCCACCGGGAACGTGCTGTCCGGGGTGACCACCACCAGCGGCGGGAAGCTGTGCCTGGCTGACCCCGGAGCCTCCACCACCCCCGGCACCGGGGTGATTCTTTGGGGCTGCGAAGCCGGCGGGCAGGACGTCACCATCGGCAGCGACGGCACCGTCAGGATCCAGGGCCTGTGCCTGGACACCACCGGTGCCAACGACGCCACCGTGGTCCTGAACACCTGCACCAGCGGCACCGCGAGCCAGCAGTGGAAGGCAACCGCCACCACCCTGGTCAACACCAGCTCCGGCCGCTGCCTGGCCGACCCCAGCGGCAACCAGTCGCCCGGCGGCGCCAAGCAGATCGTCTGGACCTGCGGCAGCGGCGGCCAGACCTACACGGTCCCCACCGACAACACCGCCATCCCCGCCGGCCAGACCCAGACCACCACCTACGACGCCGAGGGCCGCACCAGCACCGTCACCACCGGAACCGGAACAACGACCGCCACCAGCAGTTACCTCTACGACGCCAGCGGCAGCCTCCTGGAGCAGACCAGCAGCACCGGATCCACCCCCACCACCCGGATCCTCTACCTCTTCGGCGGGGCCGAACAGATCACCCTCAACGTCCCCAACAAGTCCTGGACCGCCCTGCGCAACTACAACGGCCCCGACGGCACCACCATCACCCGCACCAGCGCCGGCACCGTCGCCTACCAAGTCGCCAACGGCCAGGGCACCGCCGAAACCACCATCGACGCCAGCTCCCTCGCGGTCACCCGCCGCTACTACGACCCTTACGGCAACCCCCGCGGCACCCAGCCCACCACCTGGATCAGCACCGACGAGAACCGCGGCTTCCTCAACCAGCCAAGCGACCCCAACACCGGCCTTGACCTCCTCGGCGCCCGCAACTACGACCCCACCGAGGGCCGCTTCACCAGCCCCGACCCCATCTTCGAAGCCGGCGAGCCCAACCAGATGGGCGGCTACACCTACGCCGCCGACAACCCCAGCACCGGCAGCGACCCCACCGGGCTCATGTGCACTGCAGGTGTCGACAGCCCTGAGTGCAGTTCCTTGGGCATCGCACCCCGTCCGGAAACCCCTTCGGCACCGCCCCCCACGAACAACTCCAGCGGCAGCACTAGTGCGTCCAGTAGCTGTGATTCCGCTTGCCAGAATGGCGAATTGGCGGACTGGGAATATCAGACTGGCTGCGATCTTTCGCCGGGGGCATGCGCCGAGATGTGGCGCGAATCTCAAGTTGTGTCATCTAATCCCGAAGAGACATACCCGTTGGATCTCGTTGCTTCTGTTTCTGAGGCAGCAGAGTTGACTGCGGGCAAGATCCAAGAACTCAACTCCCTACTCTGTGATATCCCCTCCGGAGTGGTGTTGGCGGTCTGCATGGCCGAAGAGGCGCTTCAGAAGTCGTCCGGTAGCATAGGTGGGTTCTTCACTTCGTTCCTGAAAGAAATAGGCGATAGTCTCACCGCTGGAAAATCGGTAAATCCGACTACGGCGGCGAAAAGAACCGGTGGGGGCGGCAAATCGGCGAGTGGCGGTTCGTCGTGCCTGGCCTGTGGCGAGTGTAGTTTCTCTCCCACGACGCCTGTCCTGCTCGCCAACGGCAAGACTAAGCCAATTGCCAAATTGAAGGACGGCGACGAGGTCGAATCGGCCGACCCAAATACCGGGAAGGAAGAGGGCGGTCGGATGGTCCAGCATGTCTGGATCAATCATGATACCGATCTCCTCGACGTTATCGTCTCCACTGGCCATGGCCACACCGCCACTATTCACACCACGGCAAACCATCCGTTCTGGGATGACACCACCCACACCTGGGTCGCCGCTGGCAGCCTCAAACCGGGTCACGAACTCAACAGCACCGGTGCTCACCACTCCATCGTCGTCGCAACCCATGCGACCCCGGGGGCGGCGAACCGCTGGAACCTGACAGTTCAGCAACTTCACACGTACTATGTTGTGGCAGGCGGCACGCCGATCTTGGTGCATAACACCGACGGCGAAGGTTGCAAGGTCGACCTCGGTAATGGCACGTACCTCCACCCCGACGGATCCATTCGAGATGCAAACGGCCATTACGCCGGTACAACCGGCGTCCAGCCGGGCGCCAATAATGAGGAGACCGTATGGGATCACCTTCAAACTGAAGGTGTCACGGTGGTGCGCCAGGAGACGAGTGTCCGGGTTCCTGGATTCAAGCTTCGGAAGTTCGATGGTCTGGCCAACATAGACGGCCTTTGGTATGGAATCGAAACAAAGGGCGCATCTGCCGGTCGCAATCCTGATCAGAAGCTTTTTGATGGCTGGCTCAATACGCCAGGTAATACCGCCGTTACTCTAAATGGCCAGTATGAACTCCATGGCGTCTTTGACGCGTGGGTGCCGTAGGATCGGCCCCCAGCTGAGTGACCGTAGACACGAACGGGCCAGGCTGGAGGCCTGGCCCGCTCGTGCTCTATGCTGGCCTACCCTTGGTGCCTGATGTTCGATGGGAGTCGTCTGGTGAGCTTTGATCTCGCGTTCTGGTATTCAGAGGATCCGGTTGACGGTTCGAGTGCCCTTGATACGTACAGGGCGATTCTCAATGAGGAGCCGTCTGCTGCTAACCCCAGCGTGGCCGTTTCCGAGTTCCTGGCAGATCTCGTCAAGGTGTTCCCGGATCTCACTGAGGAGAACGCCGACAGTTCTCCTTGGATGAGTCCGCTCTATTTCAGCGATGCTTTCGTGGTTGCGAGTATTTCGTGGTCTCGGCAGCAAGTGATGGCAACAGCTCTCGCTGCTCTGGCGCGTAAGCACGGCCTCGTTTGCTACGACCCGCAAGCAGAAGCCGTTATTCCCTGATCGGGTGGATCTGCAATGGGCAGCGGCCCCGCCGGAATTTCTTCCGGTGGGGCCGCTGTGTTGTGCTGAGCCAGTGCTTGACGGCAGTAGTTGACGGCAACGTCAGTGGACGGGTTCTGGACGAAGCGGTGGGTCGCTGCCGTCGTCAGGCTCGGTTGCGGTCTCGGTGAGGTTGCCGAGGGCGTGGCCGAGGAGGTCGATGGCCTGGCGCTGGAGGCGGAGGCGAACGTGGGCGTAGACCGTCGCGGTCACGCCGATGTGGGCGTGGCCCAGCAGTTCCTTGATGACGACGAGTTCGACGCCCTGCTCCAGGAGGAGCGTCGCGGTCGAATGCCTTAGGTCGTGGAACCGGATCGGCCGCAGGTGCGCCTCGCGGAGCAGCGCGTTGAAGTGCCGGGTGAGCGTGGCGGGCTCGATCGGATGCCCGTCGGTCCGCGTGAAGACGTACCCGCTGCCGTGCCACTCCGAGCCTGCCCGCTCCCGTTCCCCAGCCTGCCGCGCGCGGTGTGCGCGTAGGGAGGTGACGCAGGAGGCCGGCAGGGCGATGCGTCGCTCGGAGCTGATGGTCTTGGTCGGCAGCCCCGCCAGTCCGCTGCTGGCGGTTCGCTGGAGGGTGCGGCGGATGCTGGCGGTGCCGCTGTCGAGGTCGAGGTCTTCCCAGTGCAGGCCGAGGAGTTCGCCCTTGCGCAGGCCGGTGCGCAGGGCGAGCTCGAACAGGGCGGCGAGACGGTGTCCCTGGACGGCGGAGAGGAACTGTCGGGCTTCGTCGGCGGTGAGGGGGTTGAAGCGGCGGGGGCGGGGTGTGCCGGTTCGGACGTTGCGGGCGACGTTGCGGGGGATCTCTTCCTCGCGGACGGCGTGCTCCAGGGCGGACTTGAGTACGGAGTGGAGGTAGGCGAGCGTGAGCGGGGAGAGCCGCTTGTGGCAGCACCGGCCGAGCGCGCAGCAGCGCGGGCGTCGGCTGGCCTGCGCGCGGGGGTCGCGTCGGGCGTCGGTGCCGCGCGTGCAGCACTGGCAGACGGTCCGTAGCTCGTTGAGCCAGGTGCGGACGTCCTTGGCGGTGAGCTTGGCGAGCTTCTTCCGGCCCAGTCCTGGTATCAGGTACTGGTGGACGACGGCGGTGTAGCGGGTGTGGGTGGTCTCGCGGAGGTGGTGGACGGCGACGTTCTCCAGCCAGTACGTCAGGTAGGCGGCGAGGCTGCCCTGGGCGGTGACGACGGGGACGCCGCGGTTGCTGGCGGAGATCTTCTCCGTCAGTTTCGCCAGCGCCTCTTTGCGGGTGCTGCCGTAGACGTGGACGCGCTTGCGGGTGCCGCCGGAGGCGAGGACGTAGCCGGCGGCTTCCCAGCGGCCGTCCTTTCGCTGGTAGACGGTGCCGTCCCCGTTGGCGCGGACACGGCGGGAGGCGGAAGAGGCGTGGCTGGGTGTGGTCATTAGGCGGCTTCCTGTTCGAGTCGGGTGTTGATGAGGTGGTCGAGCGCGTGTGCGGGGATTCGGCGGGCGCGGCCGAGGGTGATGGAGGCGAGTTGGCGGGTGCGGATGAGGTCGTAGACGGCGGTGCGGCTGATCTTGAGTCGGGCCATGACCTCGGGCACGGTGAGGAGTTCAGCGCTGGCGATCACTTCGTGACCCCCGTCCGGTCAGTGCGGGTAGACCGGCGGCGCGGGTGACCGGCGTCTTGGCTGAGACGGTCCGGTCGGCGTCCGTCCGGTCGGGTGGGCCGCTTGGCGTCCAGGAGGTTGGCGAGGTGGGTGAGTTCGGGTAGGAGGCCGGTGCCGGCGTACTGCCAGTGCGAGATGACCAGGGTCGTGTCCGTGCTGCCGCGCTGATCGACCGCGTTGCGGTGACCCGCGCATTGACCTGCTGGGTGACCGGCGTTCAGGTCAGCGTGGTCACCGCTCCGGTCAGTGACCGGCGGGCCCGCATGCCCGACCCGTGCGGGATCGGTTGACATCGACGTATCAGCTTCGGATTGGCGGGTTCGCCAGGCGCTCCGCTCCGCTCGCAACTCGGCGAGCGTGGTGGAGTAGTGGCGGGTGCGGGTGGAGAAGTGGCCTCGGAAGCCGAGCATGTGGGCCCACTGCCGCAGGCGGAGGTGGGCGTGCTGGGGTCGGGTGGCGAGGTGCCAGGCGGTGTGGATCATGCGGCGGGCGTGGTCGGTGATGTCGTACTGGGCGAGTTCGGCGAGGAGGCGGACGCGGCGGTCGAGGGTGCCGGTGGTGGTCTCGGCTCCCTTGGTGGCGTACTTGGCGATGTACGCGGCGACGTGCCGGTCGGTGACCGGTGCGTCGCCGGTGAAGTCGGTGCTGCGGATCGGCCGGACGTCGATCTGCCGCCCGAACCGGAACACCAGCCGCCCAGCCCGGCCAGCGTCCTGGGGCCGAGAGGCGTCGCCCCCGGCGGACTGCCGCGACTGGCCTTCGTGCAGGACGCGAGTGCGTTGGGCGGCGGCGCGGACGGCGTGGTCGAGGAGCTCGGTGGTGGCCCAGGCGGGCGGGGTGTTGCCGGGGCCGGTGGGCCCGTCGAGGCGGATGACGGCGTGGAAGTGGACCTGGCCGCGTTTTTGGTACTCGGCGACCTTGGCGTAGGAGAGGGTGGCGTGGTGCCGCAGGGTGCGCTGGGTGAGTCCGGCGGCCTTGGCGATCTCTCGGCGTAGGTGGGTGGTGAAGCGGGCCCACAGGGCTGGGGCGTGGGCGTTCCACAGCACCGCGCCCGCGTAGTCGTAGTGCTGGGGGTTGAGTGGGGTGCCGAGCAGGGGATCGGTGTCGGCATGTCGGGCACCGCAATGGCAGTGGCCGGTGTCGGGCTGGTTATGGACGGGCCCGAAGCCGGGAGCGGTCAGGGTGGCGAACACGCGCGGGTGCGCGGCGACGCTCGTGGGGACGGTCTTGCCGCCGCGCAGTCCGGCGGCGATGAGTTGGTAGGTGTCGTAGCGGTAGACGGTGGAGCAGGCTGGGCAGCGGGTGGCGCGGCGGTTGCCGCAGCGGACCAGCAGCTCACCGGCCGGGAGCTGACGGGCGTCGAGGTGATCGAGGATCAGGCCCGTCGCGGTGTCGACCCGGGTGCGGTGCCCGGTCATACGGATGGGCCGGGCGCAGCCGCCCAGCGAGCCGATCTGTCGGGCCAGGGGTGCGAGGTACCCGGCGGCGGCGAGCTTGGCCAGCCTGGCGGTCAGCCGCGCCCGGCGTTCCAGCGCCGAGTTCCTGTTCGCGGACGTGGCGGGGCTGGTGGTGAGCGCTGGTGCGGCGAACGCCGCGCTGGCGGGAGTGGAGGTGGTCGCGGGGGTGGGGAGTTGGAGCTGCGCGGGCATCGGGACAGACCTCCGGCAGGAGTCGGGAGAAGAGGAAAGGCGATTGAGGGGCGACCCGGGTGATCAGCGCACGTGGGCACGGTGCGCGTGACGGCGGGCGCCGATGGTGGGCCGGGGACGTCTGGCCTGGTCAGCGGTGGTGTTCACCAGCGGTGCGTGAAGGTAGCATCGCTTCAAGCGCGCATTCAAGTGCATCCCTCCTCATCTATTTCGGTGGCCGTGGGGACGCAAGTACTGTGGCCCTGGTCTTCCGTTTTGGATGGGCCGGATTTCAGTGGTAGTGGCGCAGAGAAAGCGGGGCGACCTGCGGTGACGGTGGGGCGGCGGGGACGTAGACCGGCGGGCGGCACGGTGTTGCTGACGTTCGAGGTCATCGCCGATGCCTTGCGGGAGCGGATCCGCTCAGGGGAGCTGAAGCCTGGGGACGCGTTGCCGACGCAGGCCGTTTTGATGGCGGAGTACGGGGCCTCCAGCCTGTCCGTGCAGAAGGCCATGGCCCTGCTGAAGCAGGACGGCTACGCGATCTCCCGCCCCGGCAAGGGCGCCTTCGTCGCCTCCCCCGACACTGACTCAGGTGACGGGGAGGCGGGGAACACGCCCGTCGGCGGGACGGCGGCGCGCGTTGAGGCGCTGGAGCTGGCACTGGCCGAGACGCTTGATCAGCTCACCGCTCTGCGTGCCCGCGTCGAGGCCCTCGAAGCAGGCGGCATCGAGCGAGGTTGCTGACCCGTCGGCCGCTGGACGGCAGGGGCTGGAGCTGCGCGTCCAGATTTTCTCTACGAGGTTCAAGGCGGGTCCGGCCCGCTGGAGGTGGCCCGACGTCGCCGACCGAGCCAGGGCGATGGCAGCAACCAAGGCCCTCGCTGGCGTCGGCGGGGAGTGGTCAGCCGAGGATGTGGGCGGGGCTCGACTGATTCCCGATGGGAGCAAGTTGTGGGGTAAGGACTGCTTACCCCAGGCCCCGTCAAGCCGGAGCAAGTTGTCGCTAGCGACCGTCCTACGGTCGGATCGCGGGCACAGGGTCGGCCAGGGGTCCGACCCTCCGTTCTACCGCCGGACCCGCCGTGAGCGGTGTTCGACGCCGCTCGGCTTGGCAGTGCGGGCCCCCGCCGAACCGCTGAGCCCTGGTACCGAGCGACCAGACCGTGCGCAAGCCCGCCGAGCGCCGAGACGCCCACAAGCAGCAGTCCGAACTCGCCCCCCCACGTGATCGGGACGATCAGGACGCCAGCAGCCCGGCGACTTCGGGAACGTCGCGGAACGCCCGCAGCCGGTCAAGCACGATCCGTGTGCGCTCGGTGGTGCGTTCGCTGCCGCTCTGCCCCAGGGCGAGCATCCGGGCAGCGGTCCCGGCTGCGGCCTCGGGTTCGTTCGCGTCGGCGTAGGCCACGGCCAGCCAGGACAAGTACAGAGCCAACTCCCTCGCGTGACTGGCGTCGTACCGCCCCAGGACGTCCGTCAGCAGCGGCACCGCGCGCAGCGGCCGGTGCAGCTCGGTGTAGACGCGGGCCTCCATGACCTACAGTTCCCCGGCGTCCATCCAATACAGATATGACGGCGACTCGGTACCGGCCGAGTCCTGTCCCAGGGCCTCGCTCGCCTCCCCGAGCGCGGTCATCGCCGATCGGTCCTGACCGGCGCGGGTGTGCGCCCAAGCCACCCGGTCCAAGTGCAGGGCGCGGGCCTTCGCCGGAGCATCGGGACCGGCCTCCTCCACGGCAGCGGAAGCCAGGTCGACGGCATCGCTGGGGCGTCCGGTGTTGCTCCACTGGTAGGCCAGCGAGCCCGCGACGTTGCCCGACAGGACGCCGTCCCCGGCGGCTCGGGCGGCACTGATTCCGAGCCGGTAGATCCGCTCCGCCTCGGCGTGCTCGCCCGCGTCGGAGGCGACCCAACCGGCGATCTGCGCCAACTCGCCAATAGCCCGTAGAAGTTCACGGCCCACCTGCTCGGTGTGGGTGCCCTGGCGGTAGAGCGTGACCGCCGCGCGCAGTTCCCTCAGTGCCGGGGCGATCAGGTCCTTGCCGTAGACCACGTCGTCGGCCAGGCGCAGGCCGTGGACTCGCTGGGTCAGGTCGGCGACCTGCCCGGCTCCGATCCGCCGGCCGGTCCTGACAGCCAGCGGGGCCAGCGGGTCGCCCTCGGGCAGGAAGTCGGCCACCGTCAGCACGCGTGGGGCGGGCTCGGCCGGTGGGACGGCCTTGGCTGCCTCCAGCAGTTCGCGCGGGACCTCCAGCACCAGGGCGAGAAAGGGCAGCCATTCGCGCGGGGACCGGGTGCCGATCTCCCAGCGGGACACGTCGTTGCGCGTTGGCGGAACCCTGCCGGGGGCAGCTTGGGCCAGTGCGTCGGCCAGCCGCTGTTGACTCCAACCACGCGCCAGCCGCAGCCGCCGTACCAGCTCCCCGACCGATTCCCGCGCCACCTGGCCAGCTTGGCAGACAGTCAGGCAGACACGCTGGCTACTCCGAAAGGTTCAGGCCAACGAGACCCTGGATCGATAGAGCCGAACCGAGGAAGGGACAGCAGCATGGCCGAGGAGGCGACACACCTGTTCGACGCGAGCACGGCGGGGCCCGCAGCGGAGGAACTACGCCTGCTGCCATGGGCCACCCCGGACGGGCTCCCCTGCTACCTGAGCACCGACGGCGGGGGCTACCTGGCGTCGCTCGCCGACGGCATCGAAGAGATCCAGCTCACCATGGGGCAGGAACTGCTGGACCACGCCCGGGGCGTCTTGGCCCCCGGAGCGCGGGCGCTGACGGACGTCGAGTACCGGTGGCTGGCCTGTCGGCTGACCGAGGCCCTGTCGGACGCGCTCAGGGTCGCGGACTCACGCGGGCAGCGCATCCCCGACCCGTCGGACACAGCCGAGGCCAACGGCTCTGACCAGCAGGGAGCGCGCTGATGGGCACGACTACTCGCTACCGGTTCCGCGAGTACACCGTCTCCACTGTCCTGGACGCGATGGCGCTGCCGACCGTCGAGGCGGTCTGTGTCACCGGAGAGGAGCAGGACTGTGGGGCCGCCTCCGGCCAGATGCACACCCCCGAGGAACTGACCCGCTGGATCGCCGCGCACTGCGCGCAGACCGGCCACGCGACCTACGAGCGGACCACCCGTGCCACCCTCCGCGCAGAACCCGGAGAGTGGAAGTGAGGCCCCCGAGCGCCAACACCTCACCGAGGGCGGTCGTGCTGACGTCATTGAGGTCAAATGGTCTATACCTCTGACGGCAGTAGTGACGGCAACAACCACGCACGCCAGCGCACAACCACGGACCCCGACAGACCGTCAAAACACCGCTGACATGCGAAGAAGCAGGTAGAGCAGGCCGCCGTGCCACACGTACTATGTGATGGCGGGGACCGTCCCCGTCCTGGTACACAACACCGATAGCGGTTGCGGTACCGGCGATGGCTACCTGTATCGCGGTGTGGCCAATGGGCACCGTGCTTATGACGCCGCCGCTGAAGGTCGGGCGGTTCCTCGTGGTGGACCCTCGGGTATCAGGGCCCATGTGGGTGGAAACCAAACGGATTCCCCCTTCACGTCTTGGACGCATGATATCGAGAGGGCCAATGAAGGCGCCCAATATCTGAACGATGAGCCGACTGGTGAACTTGGCGTTATAATGCGCATCAGGGAAGCGGGCATAGACCCCGAAATCGGGCCATCGAGAAATATCCAAATTCACGGCAGCGAATATGATTATGACGAGGATGAACATCTTATTGTGGGAGAAATTTACGCTGAAGAAGTTAGTTTTGACTCTGGAATGACTTGGCTAAGTATTATAAGGGAATGAGATGCACGATGAAATTCACAGCGCATCTAGGGATGAATTGCTAGCCGCATTTGAGCTTAATTCTGAAGCTAGCGTCCTGGCCAAGCGTGCGCTAATCTCCGGGGCGAACTTTGATCTCTGGATCAAGCCGGTCCTAGCAGTAGAACTTCTGGGAATCACTGGGGCGCGGAAGAGAAACTTGCAGAGGCGTGGCAAGTTGACGGTCGGGTTCCCGGAATGCCTGGCAACTCTCGCTGAAAGGGGTGAGCAGGGTCTCCTGGTCTCCTTTGTTAATGATCGTGAACGGGGGGGTATTACTTTCAGCTCTTCCTTGACCCGGACCCGCTTAAAGTAATCGGATGCATCGGAGTAAGTACTTCCCCTAAGGATGGCTCCGCAACTCGCAACTAGTCGCGCGTAATTGCAAGGCCGAAACGAGAGTGGCTATCCTCCACTGTATGATTCAGGCCTCCGACGGCAGCGGTGACGGTAACAAGCACGGATGTCAGCGCATAACCACGAACTCCGACGGACTGTCATGTCGCGGCTGGCCTGCGAAGAGGTGGACTTTCTATCTCTGTGGGGCTCGCACTTTTGTAGGCCCACTGCTGAGGCCAGTGATGGAATGGGAGCGGGAAGCGTCTGCGGGAGTCTGATCTCGGCTCTGTAATACCCTGGCGAAACGCTGTCGATAGAAAGTGGAGCCCCACCGGAAGTGCTCCGGTGGGGCCGCTGGGGCCTCTGACGGCAGTAGTTGACGGCAACGTCAGCGGACGGGTGCTGCCCAAAGTGGTGGTTCGTCGCCGTCGTCGGGTCGGGTGGCGGTCTCGTTGGAGTTGCGGAGGGCGTTGCCGAGGAGGTTGATGGCGTCGCGTTGGAGGCGGAGTCGGACGTGGGCGTACACCGTCGCGGTCACGCCGATGTGGGCGTGGCCGAGGAGTTCCTTGATGACGACGAGTTCGACGCCCTGTTCCAGGAGGAGAGTGGCCGCCGAGTGCCGGAGGTCGTGGAAGCGGATGCGGCGGAGGGTGGCTCGGCGGAGCAGGGTGTTGAAGTGTCGGGTGAGGGTGGCTCCTTTGATCGGGTTGCCGTCGGGTCGGGTGAAGACGTAGCCGCTCGCCTTCCAGCCCGCCCCCGCCGCCTCGCGGTCCTGACGCTGCCGGTCGCGGTGCTGTTCGAGGGAGCGCAGGCACTCGGTGGGCAGGGCGATGCGCCGTTCCGAGCTCTGGGTCTTGGTGGGCAGGGCGACAAGGCCGCTGGAGTTAGTGCGCTGCAAGGTGCGGCGGATGCTGGCGGATCCGCCGGCCAGGTCGAGGTCCTCCCATCGCAGGCCGAGGAGTTCGCCCTTGCGCAGTCCGGTGCGGAGGGCGAGCTCGAACAGCGCGCTCAGCCGGTGCCCGTTCGTGGCGGCAAGGAACGCACGAGCCTCCTCGGCGGTGAGGGGTTCGAAGCGGAGGGGTCGGGGGGTGCCCATGCGGACGTTGCGGGCCACGTTGCGCGGGATCTCCTCTTCGCGGACGGCGTGCTCCAGGGCGGACTTGAGCATGGAGTGCACGTAGGCCAGGGTCAGCGGGGACAGCCGCTTGTGGCAGCACTTCCCGATGGCGCAGCAGCGGGGGCGGCGGCTGGTCTGGGCTTGGGGGTTGCGGCTGGCGTCGGTGCCGCGTGCGCAGCACTGGCAGACGGTGCGCAGGTCGTTGAGCCAGGAGCGGACGTCCTTGGCGGTGAGTTTGGCGAGCTTCTTCTTGCCCAGGCCGGGGATGAGGTACTGGTTGGCGCAGGCGGGGTAGCGGGTGTGGGTGTTCTCGCGGAGGTAGTGGACGGCGACGTTCTCCAGCCAGTACGTCAGGTAGGCGCCCAGGCTGCCTTGTGCGGAGGGTACGGGGACGCCGCGGTTGCTGGTGGCGATCTTGTCGGTGAACTTGGCCAGGGCCTCTTTGCGGGTGGTGCCGTAGACGCGGATGCGCTTGCGGGTGTCGCCTGCGGCGAGGACGTATCCGGCGGCTTCCCAGCGGCCGTCCTGGCGCTGGTAGATGGTGCCGTCTCCGTTGGCTCGGCTGCGGCGGGAGGCGGGGGTGCCCTGGGGTGTGGTCATCAGGTGGCGTCCTGTTCGAGTCGGGTGCGGATGAAGTCGGTGAGGGCGAGTGCGGGGATGCGGCGGGCGCGGCCGAGGGTGATGGAGCCGAGTTGCCGGGTGCGCAGGAGGTCGTAGACAGCGGAGCGGCCGAGTTGGAGGCGGGCCATGACCTGCGGGACTGTCAGCAGTTCCTCCGGGGCGGGCGCGGTCATGGGCGGTCCCCGCCTTCGTGCTGGAACTGTCGTTGGTGGGCGCGGTCGTGCCGGACGGTGGCGGCGAGGAGTTCCTCGCCGGGGCTGTAACCCGACCCGTGGTAGGCCCAGTGGCCGACGACCAGGGTCGTTGTCGGGTCGAGGTCGGGCAGGTCGGCGCGTGCGCGTGCCTGATCGGTGCGCCAGGTCCGGCGGGCGTCGCGCAGTGCGCCGAGGGTGACCGAGTAGAACCGGGACTTGGTGGAGAAGTGGCCCCGGAAGCCGAGCATGTGCGCCCACTTCCAGAGCTTGAGGTCGGCGAACTCCGGTCGCTGGCCCAGGTCCCAGCAGGTACGGATCATCTGCCGCACGTGTCGTTCCACGGCCAGGCGGGGCAGCGGGCGGGACTGGCCGGTGCCCGAGCAGGCCCGGCACTCCACCGGTACACCGGTCTGTGCGGACACGGCCATCCCGCGCCCGTTGCAGGGGGCGCAGAACAGGGAGCGGTCCAGGGCGCCGGAGTCGTCGGCGGACTTGGTGGCGTACGTGGCGGCGTACGCCGCCACGGCGTGGTCGGTGAGCTTGGCGTCGGTGCCGAAGGCGGCGATGGTGCGGACGTCGACCTGTTCGCCCCAGACGATTTCCGGTCCCCGACGGCGTCTAGTTCACGGCCAGGACCACCGCGGTGGGCGGCGGCCTTGAATAGCCATGGTGAGCACGCTTGTGGTGGCCTCGCGCGGCGGGGGCGTGTTGCTGCCGTCGGGTCCGTCGAGGCGGATCACAGCGTGGAAGTGGACCAGGCCGCGCTTTTGGTACTCGGCGACCTTGGCGAAGGACACGCGCAACGCGGTGCGCATGGCCTTCTGGGTCATGCCGAGCAGGGCCGCCAGCTCGCGGCGCAGGTAGGAGCTGTTCGGGGTTCGGATCATGTGGTTGCGGTGAGGCGCTTCAGCCACATGATCGAGCCTCGGAGGTGGAGTCCAGCCTCGAAGCTTTCCGGGCTCTTGTCGTAGCGAGTCGCCACGCCCCGCCAGGTCTTGAGCTTCTGGACGCAACGTTCGACGGTGTTCCTCTGTTTGTAGAGCTCGGTGTCGTGGCTGACGGGCCGGCCGCCCCTGCTGCCCTTCTTCTTGCGGTTGGCGGCCTGGTCGCGCTTTTCCGGGATGACGGCCTTGATGCCTCGTTTGCGCAGGTAGGACCGGTTGGCCTTAGAGGAGTAGGCCTTGTCGGCGGCGACCGCGTCCGGGCGGGTGCGCGGGCGGCCGACCGGCCCCGGGACCCTGACCTTCTCCAGCACGGTCCGGAACTGCGGGCAGTCTCCCGACTGACCGGGTGTCAGGACGAAGACCAGAGGGAGCCCGGCGGAGTCGACCGCGGCATGGACCTTGCTGCTCAGGCCACCCCGGGACCGGCCGAGTCCGGCGGCCTTCGCTCGGGCTCTGCGACGACGTCGCGTTGCGGCACGATCCGTCCCGCCTGGCCTGCACCGGCCTCATCCGTCTCGGGCTGTGTCGCACCACCCGCCACACCGGCGGCTGACGCGGAAGCGGAGCCCCTTTTTCCTCGGTCAGTGCCTGTTCGAGGGCGTCCAGGGTCTCCCCGGCGACAGCCAGGCCCGCTGAGTCCTGGTGCGCGCGCACGACCGTGGAGTCCACGCTCACCAACTCCAGTCCGACCAGGCCACGCCCGGCCGCCTCGGCGATCAACGCGTCCATCAGCCCCTGGAACACCCCGGCCCTGGCCCAGTGGTTGAACCGGGAGTACACCGTGGACCACGGCCCGTACCGCTCCGGGACATCACGCCAGCCAGCCCCGTTGCGAAAACGCCAGATCACCCCGTTGAACTGGTCCCGCACCCGCCGGGGCAACGGCCCCGTGGCCGCCACCGGCAGCAGAGGCTCGATCAGAGCCCATTCGGCATCCGTCACATCAAAACGCGCCACACCCGAGTTCTACCAGCAACGACCACCACCGAAAGATCCGAACCACAAACAGGCTCTGGCCGCCGACCCGCCCGAGCACCTGGACGACACCGTGCGAAGGCTCTACCGGACCATGACCACCGCACTCGACCGCGAACCGCGGGTCCTCCCGGCGATCTTCGCGGACCTCTTCAGCCGACCGGACGGCCCCGCCGCGCACACCATGCGCGCGTACCTGCCACGCCTGACCGACAGCCTCGCCCACGTCCTGCAACCGCACGTGCGGGCGGGCCGGATCCGACCACTGCCCCTGCCGGTCCTGTTCCAGCTCCTGGCGGGCCCGATGGTCACCCACATCCTGACGCGCCCGGTCCTGGAACCCGTACTCGGCGCCGCCCCGCCATCCCCGGCCGAGGTCAGCGAACTGTTCGCCGAGGCCTACCTGCGGGCGGTCACCCTGCCCGAACACCCCGCCGCCGACCCGGCGTCAACCACGGCCCCGGACCGCCCCATCGTGTGAAATGACCCCATGGGCCCCGACACCGCGTTCCCCCCGGCTCCGAGCAGGCGCGACGTCCTGACCGCCACGGCGGCGGCGCTGGGCGCCGCCACCGTACCCGCCCCGCCGCCCGCCGCCACCCGCCGCCCGCGGCAGCCCCGCGACGACGGCCCCCTACCGACCCTGAGCCTGCTCCTGGCCGCCGACCAGGCCAGCGAGCGGGTCCTGGTACTGGACCCGAACGACCCCAGCTGGCTGGACGGCGACGCGCCCCAACGCCGCTCGGCGCGACAGGCGGCCCTGTGGTCCTGGTCGCCGACCGGCGACAGCAGCCTGGACCACCTCGCCCCCAAGGACACCTGGCGGCTGGTCAGCGAAGCGAAGTACCGCCTCAGCAACGGCCGGCAGTGGCTGCTCACCTGCGCCTCCGCGGGCCTGGCCGCCGTCGTCCCCTACCCCACCGGCCGCGCCTACTGGTCCACCGCCACCAGCGGAAACGTCCACACACTGGAACTCCTGCCGGACGGCAACGTCGCGATCGCGGCCAGCGAGGCCGGATTCGTCCGCCTCTACGCCGCCTCCCAGGGCCCGCGGGCGACCCGCTGCGCCCAGTTCGACCTGCCCGGGGCGCACGGCCTGCAGTGGGACGCCGTCCGTCAGGTGCTGTGGGCGCTGGGGGACCGCCTGCTGGTCGCGTTGGACGTCGGCGGCGCGCCGGACGATCCGCGGCTGACGACCGTCCTGGCGGTGGAGCTGCCCGCCCCCGGCGGCCACGACCTGTCGGTGCGCGCGGACGACGGCGACCGGCTGTGGGTCACCACCGTGGGCCACGTCTACCAGTACTCCGTCACCGGCGCCGACTTCACCGCCTACCTCGGGCAGCAGGACATCGACGGACCGGGGGTCAAGAGCGTCGGCGACGACCCGCTCACCGGCCAGGTCCTGACGGTGGCCCCGGTGACGGACAACCCGTGCCCCTGGTGCACGTCCACCATCGACTTCCACGCGCCCGACGGCCGTCAGCGCGTCGAGGGGGCGAGCCTGTACAAGGCCCGCTGGATGCCCGGCCCGCTCTCCGCCTGGCTGGGCGGCCCGGCCGAAGGACCGTGGGCGGCCCGGGCCCGCTGAGCTCCGCCACCCCTGGCGGGGGAGCCCTCGGTAAAGTAAGGCACTGCCTCATGGTGAAGCACGTACATAAAATTTCGGGAGCGCTGGCCGACGACAGCGACGGCCTGCTGTCGACCCCGGCGTCCGGGCGTCGATGAGCCTGTTCGCGCCCGGCGGCGGTACGCTCCCGCTGGAGGCGGCCGCGGCCGTCCGGTCGGCCGCGCAGGCAGTGGACCGGCTCCGCTCCCACGGGACGCAGGGACGCGGCATGAGCGCGGGGGCACGGGACGTCCTCGTACGGTTGAGCGCCGCCACGCGGTCCGGTCTGGCCACCGGTGAGATCGCCCACGCCGGCGGGGTGAGTTCGCGCAACGTCACCGGAGTGGTCGACACGCTGGAGCGCGACCAGCTTGTGCGGCGGGTCCAGGACCCACACGACCGCCGGTCCGTCCGGGGCCAGATCAACCTGTGCCTGCGTCTGGTCGGGAACCAGCGCCGGATCGAGCAGTACCTGAGCACCGAGCGACCCGACCAACCGCCCCCCTGAGCCCAGGACCGGCCAGCTCGCCGGCCTCGACGCCTTTCTGGGGATCGTCACCGGCGTCGACCTGATCAGCGAGCTCTACGGCGAGGACCCCCAGGCCGACCGGGCCACGGCCGCACCGGCGGCGACCTGACGGCCGCAGCCGTCGGCCGCGTTGCGCTCAGCCGACGCAGCTGACGCCGCCCAGGCTGAACGAGGCGGGTGCCGCGAAGTCGCCGGTCTGGGTGGCCTGGAAACCGAAACTGGCGGAGGCACCCGGGGCGAGGGTCCCGTTGTAGCTGAGGTTGGTGGCGGTGACCTGCCCGGTACTCGGGCTGATGGCCGCGTTCCAGGTGGAGCTGACGGCCTGTCCGCCGCCCAGGGTGAAGACCAGGGACCAGGCGCCGAGGGTGGTGGCGCCGGTGTTGGTCAGGGTGATGTTCTCGGTCATCCCGGTGTTCCAGGCGTCGACCGAGTCGGCCACCTGGCAGCCGCCCGCAGGAGCGCCGGGGGACCCGGAAGCGGAAGGCGGGGCGGAGGCCGACGCGGAGGCGGAGGGGCCGGTGGCGGAGCCGCCCAGGGCGGCGACGACGGCGCCGTACGCGGGCTTGGGCTGGTAGTCGCTGTCGAACATGGTGGCCGCGCCGTAGCCGGGGAAGGTGCCCGGGATCCAGGAGTCGGCGTCGCCGACCCCCCACTGGGAGACCCCGACGCAGCCGCTGACGGCCAGGCAGTCCTGGACCACGGCGGCGTAGTCGTCGGCCTGCTGGGCCAGGTCGGCGCTGGTGGCCGGGAGCGGGATGCGGTCGTCGAGCTCGGTGACGGCGACGTCCACGCCCAGCGCGGTGAAGCGCTCCAGGTTCGCCGCCATCGTCGACGGCACCTGCCCGAGGATGAAGTGGCTCTCGAAACCGACGCCGTCGATCGGCACGCCCTGCGCCTTGAGCGACCGCACCAGGGTGTACATCGCGTCGCTCTTGGCGTTCTCCCCCTCGATGTTGTAGTCGTTCAGGTAGAGCTTGGCGCCGGGGTCCGCGGCGTGGGCGGTCCGCAGGGCGTCGGCGATGTAGCCGCTGCCCATCGCGTTGAAGAAGACGTCCTGCTTGAGGGTGCCGTCGTCGTTGAAGGGCTCGTTGACCACGTCCCAGGAGTAGACCTGGCCCCGGTAGTGGGTGACCTCGGTGGTGATGTGGCCCTCCATCGCGGACTGCACCTGGGCGCTGGGCAGGCTGGACACCCAGGACGGCAGCTGGCTGTCCCACACCAGGTTGTGCCCGCGCACCCGCATGCCGTTCGCCTGGGCGTAGGAGACGATCTGGTCGCCGGGGGCGAAGTCGTAGCTCCCGTCGGAGGGTTCGGTGGTGTCCCACTTCATCTCGTTGCCGGGGGTGACCATGTCGAACTGGGCGGCGGCGACGGCGGTGAGCGCGGGGACGCCCAGGTTGCCCTGGGTCAGCGCGGTGCCGAAGTAGATGCCCTTCGCCTCGGCGAGGGACTTGAGGCCGCCGCCGGTCGCGCCCGCTCGGGCGCTCAGCGCGGTCAGCAGGAGCGCGACTGCCGCGAGTGCGGCGGCCACCGCCAACAGGCGGTGCCGCAGGCGTGCGTGGACTGACACCGTGGTGTCCTTTCCTCGGGCGGACTGGGCGGACTGGGCGGGCGGGCGGAGGTGCGGGCGGGCGTGCGCGTGCGCCCGGGCGACGGACCCGGGCGCACGCGCGAGGGGCCGGTCAGGTGGAGGTGACGGTCACCGTCGGGGCGGTGTTGGTGCCGGTGTACGTGGCGCCGAAGCCGAAGCTGGTGCTGGCACCCGGGGCGATGGCGTTGTTGTAGGTCATGCTGGTGGCGGTGACCGAGGTACCGGTCTGGGTGTAGCCGGCGTTCCACATGTTGCTGATGGTCTGGTTGCCCGGCCAGGTCCAGGTGACCTTCCAGGTCTTGGTGGCGGTGGTGCCGTTGTTGGTGATGGTGACGTTGCCGTTGAAGCCGCTGCCCCAGTCGCTGCTGACGCTGTAGACAGCCGTGCAGCTGCCGCCGGCGGGCGCGGCCGAGGTGGTGACCGACAGCGCGGCGGAGGCCGCCGAGGTGTCGCCCGCCGGGTCCTGGGCGGTGACCGTGTACGAGTAGCCGGTGGCGGGCGTCAGCCCGGTGTCGGTGTACGAGGTGCCGGTGGTCAGGCCGACCTTGGTCGAGCCCCGGTACACGGTGTAGCCCGCCACACTGCTGGCCGAGTCGGTGGACGCGGTCCAGGTGAGGGTCACCGAGGTGCTCGTCACGTTCGAGGCCGCCAGACCGGTCGGCACCGTCGGCGGGGTCGCCGTCGGACCGGTGCCCGCGCCCTCGAACAGCTCGCCGTACACCGCGTAGGCCATGGCGATGTCCGCCTGCGCCCAGAAGCGGTGGTACGTGAAGACGGGCGCGGCCCCGCCGTTCAGGTAGGTCTGCACCTGCGACCAGTTCGGGTCGCTCTTGTACCAGGAGCGGATGGAGGTGAAGGTGGCCCCGGGCACGATCGCGTCGCCGTTCGGCATCTTGCCCGACCAGCCGGTCGGCACGTACACCGTGGCGCCGAACGAGCTGTAGTCGGTGCGGGTCTCCGGAACCGAGATGCCGATGGTGTCCGCGAACGTCGCCATCACGTCGAGCAGGCTCTTCGCCAAGGCTCCTGACGCCGTGTCACCTGACTTGGCCGAGTAGTACATCAGGGTCTTGGCGTACGCCGCCGCGACACCGACGTCGTTGCCGTAGTCGACCACCGAGACGTGCAGCCCGGAGTTGGCCCCCGGGGTGGTCGGGTTCCAGGTGTCCGGCTGGCCGGACCAGCCGAGCGTGGACGGGATCTGGAAGTTCGTCGCGGTGACCGTGGTCTGCGAGACGGCCCAGGCCACCCACTTGTCCAGCAGCGCCTTGGCCCTGGCGTCGCCGGTCACGTAGTAGTACTCCGCGACGCGCTCCATCGACCACGCCTGGAAGCCGAACCAGTTGTTGCTCGGCGGGTCGTGGTAGACCGGCTCCCAGTCGTAGGCCATGCCGTAGAAGGTCGAGGTGCCCGCGGGCGGGGTGGCGTACTGCCCCTCCCAGCTGTTGGTGCAGCCGCCGGCCATGGCGCCCTCGGCCGACTGGAGCCACTGGTAGAACTCCAACTGCCGGGTCAGGCTGCCCGACCAGTCGCTCTGCGCGGTCGGGGACTGCGGGGTCAGCGTGGCCACGGTGGACAGCGCCCAGGCGGCCAGCGGGTTCTGGTACCCCTGGTGCGAGGCGCCGTCGCCGATCCGCCAGGCCCAGCCGCCGCCGGCCTCGGCCCCGCCCCAGGCGTAGTACCACGACAGCAGGTAGTGCTCGGAGCTGCGGCCGGTACCAGCGGCGCAGCTACTGGCGTTGACGCAGTCGCCGATCTGCTTGAAGTACTTGTCGAAGAACGCGTACCGCAGGTAGTCGCCCATCTTGGCGGCCTTCGCCACCGAGGCGGCGATCTGGCCCTCGGCGCCCTGGGCCGAGGCCCAGCGGTAGGCCCAGTACGCGGCCTGCACCGCGCGGGAGTCGGCGTCCGGGGCGTCGGTGTACTTCCACTGCTTCGAGTACGCGCCGCTCTGCGCCACGAACAGGTCCAGGTACCCGTTCGGGCCACCGTAGTTGAACAGGTCGGTGGTGGGCTGCGGGATCGTCAGCCACACCGACTCGGCGGAGCCGCGCTGGTAGCTGTTGATGTACGACGGCCCGCTCGCGCTGGGCCCGGCCTCCGCGCCGGTGCCGGGCGTGTTGCCGTAGCCGTACTTGTTGTCGACGTCCAGCAGCCAGTGCATGCCGTAGACGTCCGCGGTGCCGTAGGTCGACGTCAGCTCGTTGGCCAGCGGGTCCTGGCCCACCGGGACCGAGGTGTTGAGGGCACTGGGGTAGTCGCTGGGGGAGGGCCACTCCGGGGCGTACGTCGCCGGTGAGCTCGGGTTGTACGAGCTGTTGGTCGGCTGGTCGGTGTGCGTGGGGATGATGTAGTGCTCGGCGGTGGTCCACGCGTTGTTGAACGCCGTCCAGTCCCCGGTCACCCGGCCGTAGGTGGCCTCCAGCCACATCCAGAAACTGAACGCCTCCGAGGTCGTCTGGTGCCCGTAGTCCGGGGCCTCGACGATCAGCGTCTCCACGCTGTGGTACGGGATCCCGGCCGCGCTGAAGTAGCCGTTCGCCGGATTCTTGATCTTGTTGTACTGGGTCAGGAACTGCTGGGTGTACGCGTCCGTCGCGGTCGTCGCGCTCGCGGCGCCCGACGCGGCGCCGCCCGCCGCCGCGGCTCTGGCGATGGAGGGCGCGGCGGCCACGGCCATCAGCGCGCCGCTGACCGCGGTGGCGAACCGCCTTCGGGACAGGGACTCGGACATAACGGGACTCCTCCTTCGTGGACCTACGGGATCCGAAGCTGAATGGGAGCGCTCCCAATCTCAAGCGCATCAGGCCCTTCATGGGGTGGATGAAAGGGGGGCGGCGTCGGCCGGGAGAGTCGACGCATCAACTCTCTTGGTGGTGGCCTTGTGTGACGCCGGGTCATATCAAGTCATCTCGCTGATGCACCGTCAAGGTGTCGCGCTGCGTTCATTTGTCGAACGCGGGTGTCCTTCGGCCCGTGGCTTCGCCCAGGGCAGAGCGCCGCTCCCTTCCCCGGGCGCCGCGGATCCCTAGGCTGGAGGGGTGAGCACTCCTGCGCCGAACGAAGCCCGCGTCATCCCGCTGCGCCCGGCGGCCCAGCCGCCCGGCTCCGAGGGGGCGCCCCGCGTTCCGCAGCGGCCGAGGGGAACGCCCCCGGCCCCCCGGCCGAGGGAGCCGTTGTGGCGCCACCTGGTCGGCGGCGCGCTGCGGCGCGAGCGGCTCGCCCAGGAGCGCACGCTCAAGGACGTCGCGCAGGCGGCCCGGATCTCGATGCCGTACCTGTCGGAGCTGGAGCGCGGGCGCAAGGAGGCCTCCTCCGAGGTGCTCGCCGCCGCCGCCCAGGCCCTCGGCCTCGGCCTGGGCGACCTGCTCTCGCTCGCCCAGGACGAGCTGGCCCAGCACTCCCGCGGCCGGGTGGTCCGCGACCGGGTGGTCCGCGACCGGGTGGTCCGGGACCGGGAGCGCACGGCGCCCACGGCGCGGTACGACGGCCTGTGCCTCGTGGCCTGAGCGGCCGGCGCCGGTACAACGGGGCGCGGCGCCGTTGTACCGGCGGGCCTCGGGGCCCGGTCGCGCGGGGTCAGGCGAACGCGAGGCGGCGGCGCAGTACCTCGTCGGCGAGCCCGTAGCTGACGGCCTCGTCGGCGGTGAGCACCTTGTCCCGGTCCATGTCCGCGCGCAGCGTCGCCGTGTCGTGATGCGTGTGCCGGGACAGGATCTCCTCCACCTGGGAGCGGACGCGGACCATCTCCTTGGCGGCGAGGCTGAGGTCGGAGACCATTCCCCGGCGGCCGTTGCTGGCCGGTTGGCCGAGCAGTACCCGCGCGTGCTGCAACACGAACCGCCGTCCGGGATCCCCGCCGGCCAGCAGCACCGCGGCGGTGGACGCCGCCTGGCCGACGCAGAACGTGGAGATCGGCGCCTGCACGAACGTCATCGTGTCGTAGATCGCCATCAGTGAGGTGAACGAGCCGCCGGGCGAGTTGAGGTAGATCGAGATCTCCTGCTCGGGGCCGGCCGACTCCAGGTGCAGGAGTTGCGCGATGACCACGTTGGCGACGCCGTCGTCGATCTCGGTGCCGAGGAAGATGATCCGCTCGTTGAGCAACCGGCTGAAGACGTCGTAGGACCGTTCGCCCTGCGCGGTGCGTTCGATGACGTAGGGAACAGTGTAGGAGCCCATGTCACAACCCCATCCGAGGACGCGAGGTGGTCGGGCGGATGCTGGCGAGCGACTCCACCACCCGGTCCACGATTCCGTACTCCTTGGCCTGTTCGGCCGTGAACCAGCGGTCCCGGTCGCCGTCCCGGGTGATCGTCTCCTCGCTCTGGCCGGTGTGCTCGGCGGTGATCTTCTCGATGGCCTTCTTGGTGAACTGGAGGTTCTGCGCCTGGATCTCGATGTCCGCGGTGGTGCCGCCGATGCCCGCCGAGGGCTGGTGCATCATGACCCGCGCGTTGGGCAGCGCGAAGCGCTTGCCGGAGGTCCCCACGGTGAGCAGGAACTGGCCCATGCTGGCGGCCATCCCCATCGCCAGCGTCGAGACGTCGTTCGGGATGAGCCGCATGGTGTCGTAGATGGCGAGGCCCGCGGTGACCGAGCCGCCGGGGCTGTTGATGTACAGGTTGATGTCGGTGTGCGGGTCCTCCGCCGACAGCAGCAGCAGTTGCGCGCACACCCGGTTGGCCGACACCTCGTCGACCTGGGTGCCGAGGAGCACGATCCGCTGGGCGAGCAGTTGGGCCGCGAGGTGGTCGTCGAAGCGGCTGGGCGCGGTGTCGCCCTCCTCCGCGCGGGGTTGGAGGGTGGTCAGTGGAGTCATCGGGTCTCCTTGTCGAGGCAGGAACGCCGTTGACTCCACTCTTGCCCCTGGGAGGACCGCGGAGGTGGTTGCTCTGCCCGCGGCAGATTCGCCACCGGCAGAACGGCGGCGACGCGCAGGTCGCGCGGGGTGGGGCGCCGCTGGCGGGTCAGCCCGTGGACTCCAGGCTCGCGCCGGTGATCACCCCGTCGCGCACGGTGTAGTCGCCGCTGTAGTCGGCCGTGCTGCCGTCGGAGTTCCGCGCCACCAGGGTCACCGTCACCGTGTCCCCGCTGACGCCGGTGACGGCGACGGTGTCCTGGGTGGTGTCGCGGAAGCCGGAGACGAAGCTGGAGTACGGCTCCCCGAGGTGGTCGCCGCCCAGCTGCCAGGCCGCCTGGTAGTCGTGCTGGTTGATGTCGTTGTAGTAGGCCGTGACCACGCCGGCCGGATCGGTCGGCGAGGCGCTCGCCGACGCCGAGGCGCTCGGCGACGGCGAGGGTGAGGGCGAGGGCGGGGTGGGGGAGGGTGCGCCGGTCCCCGGCGCCGAGTCGGTGGGCGCGGCGGCCGGGGAACCGGCCGTGGGCGCGGCGTGCGTGCCGCTGCCGGATGCCCCCGGGCGGTGCGCCGGGGTACGGCCGGACGTCCCCCGGCTGAGCAGCACCGCCAGGCCCGCGGCCAGTACCAGCGCCAGCAGCACGCCCACCGCGATCAGCGTCCGGCGGCGCCGGGCGTCCGCCCGGCCGTGATCGGGATCGGGGTCGAAGCCGGGGTCGAAGCCGGGGTCGGGATCGGGGCCGTCGGGTTCGGGCGGTCCGCCGGTCGGCGGACCGAACCCCGGCGGCGCGGGCACGGCGGCCCCTGGCTCGTGCCGGATCGTCACCGTCTCCTGCTCCGAGCCCGAAACCGGCCCCGGCCCCGGCCCCGGCTCCGGCTCTGGTTCCGGCCCCGGCTCCGGCCCCGGCTCCGGCTCTGGTTCCGGCCCCGGCTCCGGCTCCGAGGCCGCCGGTACCGCTGCGACCGGGGCGCCGCAGCGGGTGCAGAACCGGGTCGCGGCGCTGCTCAGTGGCGCCCGGCAGTACTGACACGTCGTCATCTCTGGCCGTACCTCCCCCCGGTAGCCGCCCCCGGCTCCGGTCTCAGGCAATCCCGAACAGCCGCTTGACCGCTTCGACCAGGACGGTCACCGCTCCGGTCAGGCTGGTGGCCCCGCCGACGGCCGCTTGCAGCGCGGCCAGCATTCCCCGCAGGCGGTAGCGGTCGGGGTGCGTTCCGGAGGTCTCGGCCACCAGCTCCTCGGTGACTTCCACCGCCGCCGGTCGGTCGGCCAACTCCTCCTCGGTGGAACGGAGTTGGGCCAGCAGGTCGGTCAGGAACCGGTGGAGTTCGGCGCGGGTCGCGGGCCTGGCCGGTTCCGCTGCTGCTCCGGCCGCGTGGGCCGAGGCGCGGGAGGAGTCCCCGGAGGCGATGGCGACCCCGGTGAGGGTGCTGTTCCCCCCGATGGTGATGTCGCCGCCGCCGCGCCGCCCGCGGCGGCGCGCCCGGTTCGCTCCCGCGTCCGGCTCGTTCTCCGCGTCGTCGCCTTCCCCACCCGGTAACTGACTGTCCGTCATTTCGTTTCCCCTTGTTGATTTCCTTTGCCGCGCGCTCAGTTGGACGGCTTGCCGGAGGTGGCCGTGGACGCGGCGCCGCGGCCCACGCTCAGCGCCACGCCGTTGAAGCTGTTGTTGTCGCCGATGCTCAGGCTGTTGTTGATGATCGTCTCCACCCGGCGGCGGAGCTCGCCGGCGTCGATGTTCCTGTCCTCCAGGAACT
Source organism: Streptacidiphilus sp. P02-A3a (assembly GCF_014084105.1). GTDB lineage: Bacteria > Actinomycetota > Actinomycetes > Streptomycetales > Streptomycetaceae > Streptacidiphilus. The sequence goes on from NZ_CP048289.1 coordinate 4,576,235, forward strand.
CGGCCAGGGCGTCGAAGATCCGCTTCTCCGCGACCTTGGCGTACATCTCCTTGTCCAGGACCTGGAAGTAGCGGTGGTAGCCGAGGGTCCGGCCCCCGTTGTCCAGGAAGAGCCCCAGGACCGCGCGGAGCACCGGAGCCAGTACCGGCTCCAGCGGTCCCAGTGACGGGAAGCGCTGCGGCACCCGCGAACGCAGGTCGCTGGCCGCTTCGCGGACGCTGATCCGGGCGCCGTGGTCGAAGGTGAACTGCTCCTTGATGGACTTCATCTGGCGGCGCTGGCGGCGCCGCTGCCGAGGACCGGCGAAGAGCTGCCGGGCGGTCCGCGGCACGCACAGCAGCACCATGCCCGGCCAGCGCACGCCGCTGGCCACCGCCAGGCCCAGCAGTTGGCGGACGGACGGCCGCAGCAGCAGGTCGTCGACCTCGTAGTAGGCCCAGTGCAGCGGTGGCAGCAGGGTGTGGTTGGCCTCCACGAACAGGTGGCTGGCCGAACGGTGGAGCCGCAGGAACAGGGTGTAGACCAACTGCCCGCCCCAGCCCACCACCTCGACCGCGAGATAGGGTCTGGCCCGGTCCTCGGGCCGCTCCCGCAGGCTCTCCAGCAGCTCCTCGTCCACCTGGGCCACCGGCCGCCGGGGAACCCCGGTGTCGCCGGCCGGGCGGCCGTCGTCGCGGTGGTCGACGGCGACCAGGAACCGCGCGTCGTGGTGGACGTCGGCGCCGCTGACGAAGAGCCGGTCGCCGACGGTCAGGCCGGGCAGGTCGAGGTCGGCCACCCGGCCGCGGATCCACTCCTGCAGCTCGCCGGCGGTGAAGTCCTCGACCGCCTGTTCCTCGTCGTCCGCGATGGTGGTGTCCAGCGCGAAGGACCAGCTGTCCAGGGTCCAGCCGTGCCCGACGAAGGGGTCGAAGCCGCGGTAGGCGGTGACGTTGCCCTGCTGGTACTCCCTGACCCGGTCGAGCTGCTGCCGCGTCAGACCGCGAGCGGCCGTGGAGTCCCGCGGCAGGGAGTCCTGCGGGGTGAAGGCGCCGCGGCGCAGCCGGTGCGCGGTGGCGCCCCAGCGGGCCAGGTACGCCTCGGTGAGGATCACCACCCAGGAGAGCACGAAGAACAGCAGGAACAGCCACGCCGACTGCGCGACCGCGCTGACCAGCATCAGCAGCACCGAGGCGACCAGGGCGGCGTCCCGGCGCAGGTGCCGGGCGCGGGCGGCGACCACGTGCCGCATCACGGCCACCAGGTCGATGCCGGGGGAGCGGGCGATGCCCAGGAGCGGCTCCTCCAGCACCTGCTCCACCAGGAGTTCGGCGAGGCCGCTGTTCAGGTGCACGGCGGCGCACAGGTACCGGGTGGCCTCGTGCCGCTGCCAGGAGGGCACCGGGGCGGGCGGGTCGGCCCCCGGCCGCTGCCGTACCCGCGGCGGCGGGGCGGCCTGCTCGGGCAGCGGGACGCCGGGCCCCGCGGCCGCGTCGGCGGGTGCGGGCGCGGGTGCGGGCGCGGGCGCGGGCGGTGCGGGTGCGGCCGGTGGGGGAGGGGTGGGAACGGGCGCGGGCGCCGCCTCGGCCAAGGACGCGCCGCACTCGCCGCAGAACCCCGCCTCGGCCGGGTTCTCGTGCTGACAAGTGGAACACCGCATGGGTTGACTTCCTTCGCTCTGCCGCCGAGTGGGTTGGGTTCGGCGGGGCCCCGGAGATCGCCGGGCCTCATTCCGGGAAAACGGCATGGCGGTGCCGCGGACCGAAAAATCAAGGAAATTCCCGTCGCCGGATCGGGCCGTCGTCCGTCGTTGTGTCGACTTTCTCCGCCGTGATCGCGCGGCCGCCCGCTGCGGCCCGTATATCGGTGATCGCCCTGGGGAGCAGCGGTATCCGGCGGTACCACCGGCCCCAGGGAAGTCTGGGTCGGACTGGTCGCCCGAGGCCGCGCCCCGGGCGGGAGGAATTCATCCTGTGCGCGCTGCCGAGAGCGTCCCCGGTGTTCCGGTCGTATCTCGGTAAGAAAGTTTTAGCCCTCTCCCGGTCCGACCAGCAGGCATTTGGACCGACGAGGCCAAATCGTTACCGGAGGGCCGTCGGAGCCACCGGAGGCCCGTAATCGCCACGGAAATCATCACGCCGGACAATGCCCCGCGAAGATCCGCCCCGGGGGGGGTTCCTCCGTGTTTCCTGGGAGAAGCCTGAAAGTTTCCGCTCCCCGGCGGAACCTCCCCGGTGACGGCGAACGTCCTAGGGGCCGCAGTGACTTCTGCACCGTCCAGTCACCAGGGAGGCAGCCGCGTGGGCACCATCAAGAGGATCACTCGCAGAAGGACCGGATCCGCGGCGGCGGTCGTGGCCCTGGCCGCGGCCGCGCTGGCGCTGGGCGCGGGGGCCGCCTCGGCCAAGTCGGTCGTCGACGTCGGCGTCAGCGGCCACAGCGTCCAGGTCGGCCGCACGGTGCAGGTCAGCGCGTCGGGCGGGAACGACATCGCCGGCTCCCGGGTGCAGCTGTGCATAGACGAGCGGGTCGGCCAGGGCGGCTGGCAGACGATCCGCTGCACCGCCGTCGAGAGCCAGCAGAACGAGAGCCTGCGGCTGGCCGTCAAGGCCCAGCACCGCGGCGAGCTCCAGTTCCGCTCCCAGCTCGTCGCCGTCCCCAACGCCCACCACCGGGTGCCGCAGCAGACCTCGGCGACCGTGGTGGTCCGGGTGCGCTGAGCGGACGGCGCGGCGCCGCCCCGCCTCAGCGCAGGGCGGCGCCGTCGCCGCGGGCGAGCAGGGCCAGGCCGGCCCTGGACGGCAGCGCCTCCCAGTCGCCGTGCGCTCCGACGCAGAACGCCCCGGCGGTGGCGGCCCGGCGCAGCCGCTCCTCGGCGGTCAGCCCGTCCAGGGCGCCGGACAGGTAGCCGGAGACGAAGGCGTCCCCGGCGCCGACGCTGTCCACCACCGCGACCCGCAACGCGGGCTGGTACCTGCTGCCCCCGGGCGTGTGGCAGTGCGCCCCGTCCGCGCCCGCGGTGACGACGACCTGCGCCACGCCGCGCGCCAGCAGCTCGGCCACCGGGTCCGCCGCCGCGCTGAGCAGGTCGAGCTCGTCCGCCGAGGCGAAGACGGTGTGCAGCAGCGGCAGCAGTTCCCGCAGCACCGCCGCCGCCTGCGGCCGGGGCCACAGCCGTTCGCGGTAGTTGACGTCCAGGGAGACCCGGATCCCGGCCGCGTGCGCGGCACGGGCCGTGGCCAGGACCGCCTCGCGGGCGGTCTGCGACAACGCCGGGGTGATCCCGGTCAGGTGCACCAGCCGCGGGAAGGTGGAGCTCAGCGCCACCGAGCACTCCTTGGCGGTCAGCGTGGACCCGGCCGAGCCGGCCCGGTGGTAGCTGACCCGGGTGATGTCGTGGGCGGGCTGGTCGAAGGCGACGAACCCGGTGAACGCACCCCGCGCCGCACGCGCGAAGCGGGTGTCGACCCCCTCGGCCCGCAGCGTCCTGCGGACCAGGTTCCCCGGCTGGTCGTCGCCGACCGCGCCGACCCAGCAGACGTCGTGGCCGAGCCGGGCGAGGCCGATCGCCACATTGCTCTCGGACCCGGCGACCGAGAGCTGCGCCGCGCCGCCGAGCCGCATCGGCGCCGCGGTGCGGACCGAGACCATCGCCTCGCCGAGGGTGAGCACGTCGGTCATCGGCCCGGCCCCCGCCGCGCGTCGCGCCCCGCCGGTACGGCACCGGCGGCGCCGACCGCCGCGAGCAGGGCCGCGGCCCGGTCCGCGAGCTCGGCCTGCGCGCCGCCACGGCCCGCGGAGCCCAGCAGCGGGGAGCCGACGGCCACCGCGCGGGCCCCGGCCGCCAGGTACCGCGGCGCGCTCGTCGCGTCCACACCGCCCACCGCGACCAGCGGGGCGGTCGGCAGCGGGGCGAGCAACTCCCTGATGTAGTGCGGACCGTGGGCACCGGCGGGAAAGATCTTCACGGCCGCCGCGCCGAGGTCCAGGGCGGTGAGCACCTCGGTCGGGGTGAGCGCCCCGCACAGCAGCGGCAGACCGAGGGCGACGCTGCGCCGGGCGCCGGGGGTGATCGCCGGGGTGACCGCGAACTGGGCCCGCGCCTCGGCGGCGGCCTCGGCCTGGTCGGCGGTGAGCACGGTCCCGGCCCCGACCAGGACCGAGGGCGGGCACTGGGCCCGCGCCCGGGCGATCGCCTCCAGGGCCCCCGGGGTGGTCAACGACACCTCCAGGGCGGTGATCCCGGCGCCGACCAGGGTACGGACGCAGTCCAGGGCCCGTTCGGGGCCGTCGGCACGGATGATCGCAAGCACTTTGCGTTCCGCTATCTCCGCGAGCAGGTTCACAGTAGCTTCGCTTCCCAAGTTGTGGATGACACTTCCAATATACGCAAGACATCATCCATAATACGATCAGTCAACCCCTGGAGAGCACATGCGCATCACAGAAGTGACGACTCACATCCTCAAGCAGTCAGCGGAGACGGCCTACCTGGGGAAGCTCCCGGACGGGACCGCACCGCGGGCCGACCCCGGGTACTTCGTCCGCCCGCCCTGGCGCAGCCTCTACTCCGCGCGGATGGAGACCGTCCTGGTCCGCGTCAGCACCGACGACGGGCTGGAGGGATGGGGCGAGGCCCTGGCACCGGTCGGCCCCGAGGTGGTCGCCGCGATCATCGACCGGCTGCTCGGCCCGTGGCTGCTCGGCCGCGACCCCCGGGCGGTGCGCCCGCTGTGGGACGGGATGCGCGACCTGATGCGCGAACGCGGCCACCTGGTCGGCCACCAGGCCGACGCCCTGGCCGCACTCGACATCGCCCTGTGGGACCTGACCGGCAAGGCCGCCGGACTGTCGGTCGCCGAACTGCTCGGCGGCGCCTACCGGACCCGGATCCCGGGATACGTGTCCGGCCTGCCCGGGGACACCGACCAGGCCCGGGCCGACCTGGCCGCGGCGTTCGCGGCCCAGGGCGCCACCGCGGTGAAGCTCGCCGCCGGCAACGGCATCGACGCCGACCTGGCCACCTACGACGCGGTGGCCGCAGCGGCCCCGGGGATACGCATCGCCGTGGACGCGCACTGGGTGTACTCCCTGCCGCAGGCACTGGAGCTGGGCCGCGAACTCGACCACCGCCGCGCCCTGTTCTTCGAGGCGCCGCTCGCGCCCGAGGACACCGAGGGCCACCGCGAGCTCGCCTCCCGGATCACCACCCCGGTGGCGGTCGGCGAGGCCATGCGCAACCGCTACGAGTTCCGCGACTGGATCTCCCGGCGCGCCCTGGGCGTGGCCCAGCCGGACGTGGCCCGCACCGGCATCACCGAGGCCGTCGCGATCGCGACCCTCGCCGACGCGCACCACCTGCCGGTGGCCTACCACCACTCCGTCGGCCTGGGCGTGGCCCTGGCCGCCGCGCTGCAGGTCAGCGCGGCGACCGCGAACTGCCCCTTCTTCGAGTTCCAGCACACCCCGCTGCCCTACGCCCAACGGATCCTGACCACCCCGCTGGCCGCCGGGCCCGCCGGGTTCACCCTGCCCCAGGGGCCGGGCCTGGGCATCGAGATCGACCACGAGACGGTCCTGCGCCTCGTCAAGGAGAGCTGACCGTGTCGCCCAGCAGCGCACCCACCGGCCTGATCCCGATCCTCGCCACACCGTTCACCGCCTCCGGCGAACTCGACGTCCCCTCACTGCGCTCCCTGGTCGAGTTCCAGCTCGCCGCCGGGGTCGACGGCCTCGCGGTCTTCGGCATGGCGAGCGAGGGCTTCGCGCTGACCACCCAGGAGCGGAGCGTCATCCTGCGCGAGGTCCGACTCGTCGCGGGCAGCGGCCTGCCGCTGGTCGCCGGGGTCAACGGCACCGGCACCGCGGTCGCCATCGAGCAGGCCCGCCAGGCCGCGGCGGGCGGAGCGGACCACCTGATGGTGCTGCCGCCCTTCTTCGTCAAACCCGGCCGACAGCAGGTCATCGACTTCTTCGGCGAGGTCGCGGCGGCCACCGACGCCGGCGTGATGATCCAGGACGCCCCCGGCGTCACCGGCGTCACCATCGACGTGGCCGCGATCGCCACCCTGGCCGGGGCACCCGGCATCACCTCGGTCAAGGTCGAGGCCCCGCCCACCCCGCTCAAGGTGGCCGCGGTGACCGCGGCCGTGCCCGACGGCCTCACCGTCCTCGGCGGCCAGAACGCCCTGTCCCTGATCGAGGAGTACGACCACGGCAGTGTCGGCACGATGCCGGCCTGCGAGTTCAGCGACCTGCTGCGGCCGGTCCTGGACGACCTGGCGGCCGGGCGCCGGGCCCGGGCCCGGGCGGCCTTCGCCCGGCTGCTGCCGCTGATCCACATCGGCATGCGCCCCGGGCAGGCCTGGGCGGTCCACAAGGAGGTCCTGTGCCGACGCGGGATCATCGCCTCGGGCACCACCCGGCTCCCGGCGCAGCAGTCCGACCCGTTGACCTCCCGGGCACTGGCGGAGATCTTGGACGACATCCAGCTGCCCGCCTGGCGGAAGGAACGCGTGTGAGCCGCTCAGTCCTCCTGATCGGAAGCTCCTCCCCGATCGGCCGGGCGATCGCCGAGGCCTTCGCCCGGACCGGCGACCGGGTCGTCGGGGTCTGCCTCGACGACAGCACCGACCCCGCCCTGACCGAGAACCTCCCACTGGACGTCAGCACCCCGCAGGGGGCCGACGAGGCGGTCCGCCGCACCGTCGAACGACTCGGCGGCCTGGACGTCCTGGTCCTGGCCGCCGCCGTGATGGCCCCGGCGGCGGCCCACCGGGCGGCCCCCGACGACTGGTACCGGGCCATCGACAACACCCTGCACGCCGCGTTCTTCCCCGCCCGCGCGGCCCTGCCGCTGCTGCCGCCCGGCGGCAGCATCGTCGCGGTCAGCTCCGTCAACGCCACCTTGGCCGCACCGTGGCTGCCCGGCTACTCCGCGGCCAAGGCCGCGGTGGAGGGCCTGGTGCGGCAGCTCGCCCTGGACTACGGCGGGCGCGGGATCCGGGTCAACGCGGTCGCCCCGGGCATGATCGGCAACGCCGACCTGCCCCAGGTCACCGAGGGCTACCCGCTGGGCCGGGTCGGCCGCCCCGCCGACGTCGCCGAAGCCGTGCTCTACCTGGCCGCGGCCGACTTCGTCACCGGGGCCGTGCTCCCGGTCGACGGGGGACTGTCCATCGCCTCGCCCGCCGCCTTCCTGCGCCCCGACCTGCGGGAGCGACTGCGGCACACCCAGGCGGCCCGGGACTGACCCCGGCGCGGCGACGGACCGCGGGGCGGCAGGGGACCCCCGCCGCCCCGCCGCCCCAACGCCGCAGCTGTGCGACATCCCGTGAGTTCCCATGAGGGCTGGAGGATGTCCAGCCCGCTGGCCAGGGGGTTCTGATGTCCTTTCGGCCCGAGCGACCCGGTGAGGTAGCTTCAGGATTCATGAAGTAACCTCAGTCTTCACGATGGTTCCACTTTCCTCGTGAAGCTGAGGAGGCTCGGGTTGGCGCTGGCCGCTGTACGGGATCTGCGTGAGCTCCGGGCGCCGGCCTCGGCTGAGGATCTGGAAGCGTTCGAGACCGACGTGCTCGCGGGCTTCGTGCTGGCGCGGGCGTCGGCAGGGCTGACCGACAGCACTATCCAGGGCGACGTCTGCCACCTGGACCAGATGCGGACGTGGTTCGGCCGTCCGCTGTGGGACATGGAGCCGACCGACGCCGACGCGTACTTCGGGCGGGTGCTGCGGGGCTCGCCCAGCGGCACCCGCCTGGCCCGCTCACAGGCGCTGAGCACGTACTTCACGTTCCTGGAGCTGCGGCACAAGGTCGAGATCCACCAGCTGACCGGCCGTATGGTCGAGTGCCCGATCGACGAGATGAACCGCCCGCGCGGCGCGAAGGACGCCCGGCTGCGGATACCGCCGAGCGAGCCGGAGATGGCGCATCTCTTCACCGGCTGGGGCGGCGACCTGGCGACCTGCCGCAAGTTCGGCCCGACCGCCAGGAACTACACCGCCTCCAAGCTGATGTCGCAGGTCGGGCTGCGGGTGAGCGAGGCGTGCAAGCTCGACTTGGACGACATCAAGTGGGATCTGGGCCGATTCGGCAAGCTCCACGTCCGCTACGGGAAGGGTGCCCGCGGTTCGGGGCCGCGCGAACGGATGGTGCCGCTGATCAACGGTGCCGACCGGACGCTTCGGTGGTTCATCGAGGACGTCTGGGGCCAGTTTGACGACGACCACACCCGCCCCGGTGCCCCGCTGTTCCCCAGCGAGCGCAAGAACGCCGACGGCTCCTCACGCCGGGTAGGCGACGACGCCCTGCGCAAGGGACTGGACGACGCCGTGATGCTCCATCTGCCCCTCTGGGGCGAGAAATTGACGCCGCACGTCCTGCGGCACTACTGCGCGTCCGAGCTCTACAACGGCGGCCTGGACCTGGTGGCAATTCAGGAGGTACTAGGACATTCCTGGATCGCCACCACGATGCGCTACATCCACGTCCAGCAGACCAGGGTCGAGGACGCCTGGATCGCCGGACAACAGCGGGCCGCCAAGCGGCTGGAAGGACTCCTGGGATGAAGTGGAACCTGCGGCTGACCGCCGCCAACAAGGGCATCTGGAAAGCATCCGAGCTGCAGCGGAGCCTGGCCGAGCACGGCCTGGTGATCTCCGCCGGGAAGATGTCCGGATTGTGGTCCGGCCAGCCGATCTCACTCAAGCTGGAGGACCTGGACATCATCTGCGTCGTCCTGGGCTGCGAGATCGGCGACCTGCTGACACCCGAGCCCGAGAAGGTCGTCCGCCCCGGACAGCAGGAGAACCTGCGCGCGGCAGCCGCGGCAGCCGCGGCGGCCGTCTCGCCGGCGGCCGTGGTGCCCAAGCGGCGCGACGGCCGTTCGCTGCCGCCGGCATGAGTAGGTATCCCCGGGGCTACCGCACGCCCACCGGTTCCTGCGAGGGCTGTCTGGCCTGGGGCGAGTTCAGCGGCCGTCTCTGCCCGGCCTGCTACATGTTCAGCCGCACCCGCACGGCCGCCGCCTGCATCGGGTGCGAGCGGCAGCAGCCGCTGAAGTGGTACTACTGCCGCCTGTGCTGGTGCCAGGCCCGCCTCAGCGCCAAGACCGCATCGGGCCAGCCGGCGGCCCAGGCGCTGATCCGGGACCGGCTTGCCGACGTCGGTCACCACCAGCTGTTCTTCATGGGCCTGCACTACCGCAGGGGCTCGGCACCCGACGTTCCACGCCGCGGCGGCCCGCGGGGATCGCTTCCCAAGCCGCCGCCCGCACCGGCCCGGCGGCCGGCCCCTCGCTGGAGCCAGCCGCCGCTGTTCGGGCAGATGGCGCGGGACTACCGTCGTCTCGACCCCGCCGACAGCGACCTGGCCAGTCCCTGGCTGGCCTGGGCGAAGTACCTCGCCCACCAGCTCGCCGAGGCCCGGGGCTGGGGACGAAACATAGGCTTCGCCGTCAACCGCGGCCTGGCCCTCGTGCTCACCGGCTATGTCGACGGCGACGTCATCAGGCACAGCGAGATCTTCGAACCGCTCCGCGCCCTTGACCTGGGTGTCGGGCACGTCGTGACGGTCCTGCAGGAGATGGGGATCTTCCTGGACGACAGCGAGCCGTCCTTCGAGGGCTGGCTCGCCGAACGCCTGGACGGCCTGGCCCCCGGAATCCGTTCAGAGGCCGAACGGTGGACCCGTACCTTGCGCGACGGCGGCCCCCGCAGTCTCCCGCGCCGGGAGGGAACCGTCTGGCTCTACCTCAACCGGGTCCGCCCAGCCCTGGTGGACTGGTCCGAACACTACGACCACCTGCGGGAAGTGACTCGCGACGACGTGCTCGCCCACGTTAAGACGCTGCATGGCCGCCAGCGCCACGACCAGCTCGTCGCCCTGCGGTCGCTGTTCGCGTGGGCCAAACGGTCCGGCCTGGTCTTCCGCAACCCGACCAGCCGAATCAAGGTCGGCCGCTACGAGTCCGGAGTCCTCCAACCCCTGGCCGCCGACCAGATCGACCGCGCCGTCGCCGCAGCCACCACCCCGGCCACCCGACTCATCCTCGCCCTCGCCGCCGTCCATGCCGCCCGCGTCGCCCAGATCGCCACCCTCACGCTCGACGACACCGACCCCGGCAACCGCCGGGTGATCATCGCCGGCCGCGTCCGCCCTCTCGACGACCTCACCCTCACCCTGCTGCTGGACTGGCTCGACCACCGCAGGAAGCGGTGGCCCAACACCGCCAACCTCCACCTGCTGATCAACCAGCAGACCGCGACGGGCACCGCCCGCGCCAGCAACCACTGGATCAGCGCGGCCATGCGAGGACAGGACGCGACCCTCGAAAGACTCCGCGTCGACCGGCAGCTCGAAGAAGCACTCGTCCAGGGTCCCGACCCGCTCCACCTCGCCGAAGTATTCGGCCTCCACGAGACCACCGCCATGCGCTATGCCGACTCCGCACGGGCGCTCCTGGAGCAGGCGGCCGAGCAGCAGTTCCAACCGTGAAACCCGCTCGACCGGACGGCAGCATGAAGCGATCATTTGCAAGTGCCCCCAACCGAAGACGCAGCCAGTACACCGCAGGACAACACCGCCCATGCTGACCGGACGACTCCATGCTTCCCCTGCCCATGCTGCGGGCACTTGGTCCTGGAGTCATTCGGCTCCTGGGACATCTGCCCGATCTGCTTCTGGGAAGACGACCTGACCCAGATGCGATGGCCGACCATGCCGAGCGGGGCCAACAGCACCTCGCTGGTCCAGGCCCAACGGAACTACCGCGCCTTCGGAGCCTGCGACGAAAACGGCAGACAGCACTGCCGACAACCCCGGCTCGATGAGTTCATCGACCCCCAGTGGCGCCCGATCGACCTGCTACGCGACTCGTTCGAGCACGGGAACGCGCCTGAACCCTGGCCTGACGACTACTCCGTGTTGTGCTGGTGGCTTCCCACCTTCTGGCGCAGGGACGTTCCTCTGCCCAAGCTTTGAGACGCACTGCCAGGTCACTCCGCTCCCGCCACACTGGCCCCCGCACCACCGACTCCAGATCCGTTCCCCTGGGTTCGGTGTAAACCGGAGTTTGCGCCTGCGGTGAGCACAGCATCCGACCCGTGGGTCCCCGCTGAAGTTCCCTCAGTTTTGCTGAACTCACGGGCCTCGCCGGGGTCGAGGAACATTCGAGCAGCCATTGGCGGTAGCGAAGGTTCCGCTTCTGTGGCCCTCCGCTGTGGTTGATCGTGTGGGCCTGGGAGGCTTCCGGGGTGAACACCTCGAACGAGACCAGCCGTGCCTCCTTGCTCCGCCGGGGCTTCGCCCTGGAGTACGCCACGCTGGCCTGGAACGTGGTCGGCATCGTGGTGCTGGCCGTGGCCGCGATTGCCGCCCGCTCGGTGGCGCTGGCCGGCTTCGGCCTGGACTCGCTGATCGAGATCGGCGCCTCGACTGTGGTGATCTGGGAGCTGTCGGGGACCGGTGAGGATCGGCAGCGCCGGGCCCTTCGGCTGATCGGCGGGGCGTTCGCGCTGCTGGCCGTGTACCTCGCGGTGCAGTCCACCGTGGTGCTGGCCGTCGGCTTCCACCCGCGCCACTCGCCGCTGGGCATTGTGTGGACCGCGGTCACCGCGGCGGTGATGTTCGCCCTGGCTGCGGGCAAGGCCCGCACAGGTGCTGCACTGGAGAACGCGGTGCTGAAGACCGAGGGCAAGGTCACCTTCATCGACGGCGTGCTGGCCGCCGCCGTCCTGCTCGGTCTGGTGCTCAACTCCCTGTTCGGCCTCTGGTGGGCAGACCCGCTCGTCGGGTACGTGGTGCTGTTCTACGCCGTCCGCGAGGCCCGCGAGATCTTCTCCGGCCACCACTGACCCCGCCGGCCCGCCGCCGATCCCGCCCGCGAGTCGACTCAGCCTGTTCTGCGCCATCGAAGGTTGAGCGCGTGCCATCGAACCTTGACCGACGCTCGCCTGTGTATGCCGGGACGCGATAGTCGTCACCTGGCCGGGATTGCCGTCACCGATCCGCGGCAGCACCGTATCGGTCGCGCCGGGAACCCGTCCGCTCGCTGGCGCCTGGAGTGCTTAGATGACCAGGTGGGGATCTTCGACGAGTATCTGGCGGACTGGGAGTTCGGCGAGCGCTGGCGGCCGATCGGCGAGCGGCTGGCCGCGCTGGCGGCACAGTGGCCGCTGCCGAGCCTGCCAGCCGACGACAAATTCACGATCTATGGCGGCCCGGGTCAAAGCGACGGCGACGACGACGGCGTGCTCATCTGGGTTGACCTGCCGTCATTGGAGAAGCCGGGATGGGTCGGCGTGACCCTCGGCGCTCAGATCGACGGCTCCGGCCTACGATGCGGTTCGGTCTGCAGTAGTACCCTCAGTCATTTTCTCGCACCCGTGGAACGCGCTGACTACCGGCTCGATGCCGCGGCCCACGGCCTTGCGCAGCTCACCGATGAGGCCGTGGCGTGGTTCGGACGCAAGCAAGCCGAGTGGCTGGCCAACGCGTAGGCGGCAGTCGGGTGCCGACAAGCTCGGCAATTCCTCGTTGGTGCCAGCAATCTTGGCCAGCCGGTGACAGCTGTCTTGTCCCGTCCGCCCCGAACGCCCAGGTCGCTGTTCCCTGCTGGTGTCACGTATCACGTCCCGGCACACTGTGTCATCGAAGGTTGGTCACGCTGGTCAGGGCCGGCCTCTTCAAGGCCAGCCGGCTGCGTGCTTCGGGATCTGGCATTGACGGTCTGAACGGGCCCCACTTTTCCGGTTCCAGGTGGCCCCGTGTGGTCGTGCAGAGAGCCAGTGTTCCGGCTTGAGGCGGCCCCGGGTTCCGGTTTCGCGCGGCCCCAGCCGATCCTGGTCAACCGAGAGTCAGGAGTCGGCCTCTGAGTCGCGCGCCCATTCCTCGCGAGGCCGCAGCTTCGCCAGGATCTGTTGGGCTTCGCTGCGGACCCCGGCGTCGGGGTCCGTTGCCAGCTCTCGGTACTGCTCGATCAGCCGGTCCGCGGACATAGCGCAGGCCGATGGTGTCTTTGCGTTCGAGCAATGCCTCGGCTGTTTCCTGGATGACCCAGGTGTCCTGGGCGTCCAGGACAAGACGGTGGATGACGTCCGCCACTTCCTCGATCTTGTCCGAACCCGCGAGCTGCCGCCCAGCCGCCCCGCGGACAGACCATGCCGATGAGTCCGCATCCTGAATCGCGGTGCTCAGTTCTTGATCGTCGAGGAGCGCCATGCCCCCAGCCTGCCACGGAATGTGTCGACGCCCGGGAGATTGTCGCTTGCCGTCCAGCAGCCGCGCGCGGGGGTCCGACCAGCGCTGCGAGGGAGAGGCGAACACGTCCCGGTTGTTCAGCGCCTTGAACAGGTGGTCCAGCACGCACACCAGGTGCCGCCGCAGCCAGGCCACCGCATGGCGGAACTGCCGCGCCCACACCTGCTCGTCGTACAGGTGGTAGCCGTAGGCGTCGCGGATCTCCCAGGAGTGCTCGTACGGCGTCTTCTCCCGCTCGGTGTACCGCTTGATGACCGAGACGTCCCCGCGCCGCCGTGCTACCAGCCCGGGTGGCCCTGGCTCCCCAGAAGCGGAACCTTCGCTACCGTCAATGGCTGCTCGAATGCTCCTCGACCCCGAACGCCGCAGCGCCTCACGGCCGCAGGAGCGCCCGCGGCGCTGCGGGGCCGCCGGACCCGACGTCCACCGCGTAGGTCCAGCCGGAGCCCGGTTCCCCGGGCACCGAAGCCGTGGTCACCACCAGCCGGGAGCCGACCAGCGCGCACGCCGCCGGACGCGAGCAGGGCAGCTCGATCCGCCGCAGCAGTTCCCCCCGCGGACCCAGCCGCACGACGCAGCCGCCGTCCCACAGCGCGACCCACAGGCAGCCCGCGCCGTCGACGGCGATCCCGTCCGGCACCCCGTCCGGGACCGCCAGCGGCGGCCCGGCCGCCGCCAGCGGCCCGCGGGCACCGGTACGCAGCCGGTGGATCAGCCGCAGGCCGCTGTCGACCACGTAGGTCGTCGCCCCGTCCGGGCTCCAGCCGATGCCGTTGGCCGCCAGCATCCCCTCCAGCAGCACCCGGCTGCCCGCGCGCCCGCCGTCGCCGGGGTGCCCGGGCCGCAGCAGGTGCAGCCGGCCCCACGGCCCCAGCGGGCGCCGGACACCCATCGAGCCGATCCAGAACCGGCCCCGCGGGTCCACCGCGCCGTCGTTGAGGCAGCTGTGCTCCGGGTCCGGCTCCAACTCGGCCAGTACGGCCGGATCGCGGTCCGGGTGCCAGTGCACCACCGTCCCGCCGACCGCCAGCAGCCAGCCGTCCCCGCCCCTGACCCGGACCGCGCAGCTGACCTGCCGCGGGAACTCGGCCAGCAGCACCGGCCGCCCGATCCAGGCGTCCAGCGGGGCGCCGGGGCGCACCGGCGCCAGCCACAGCTGTCCGGCGACCAGGTCCACCCAGCTCAGCGTCCCGGAGGCGGCGTCGTAACGCGGGCCCTCCCCGAGCAGCGCCCGCGGCAGCGGGGCGCGCACCGGCCGGGCGGGCGCTGCGGCGGCTACCACGTCAGCGGCGCCCGCGGCCGCGGGGCCCGGGTGACCGAGAAGCCGAGCGCGGCCGACAGCTCGTCGGCCGCCTCGATCACCATCAGCGCCAACTCCTGCCGACGTACCGGCAGGTCGAGCTCCGACAGCGGGCCGTTGAGCGAGAGCGCGGCCCCCACCTCGCCGCTGCGCCCGCGGATCGGGGCGGCCAGACAGGCCCGGCCGAACGCCAGTTCCTCGACCTCGGTGGCGTAGCCGCGGCTGCGGACCTCGGCCAGTGCCGCCTCCATGCGGTCCGGATCGGTGATGGTGTGCGGGGTGTAGGCGTGGCCCAGGCCCTTGGCGTAGTAGGCCCGGAGGTACTGCGGGCCCAGCTCGGCGAGGATGGCCTTGCCCATGCCGGTCACGTGCAGCGGGGCGGTGCGCCCGGCCATGGTGAACGACTTGGGGGACTTCGCGCCCTCGAAGTTGCACAGGTAGAAGAGCTGGTCGTCGCGGAACTCGGCGAGGTTCACGCCGAGTCCGGTCGCGTGGGCCAGGTTCTGTGCGATCTGCCGGGCGCCGCGGAAGAGGAACGAGCTGTTGAGCGCGACCGAGCCGAGCGTCACGGCGGTGGGCCCCAGCCGGTACAGGCCGGTGCGGGTGTCCTGCGTGACGAAGCCCAGCCGTTCCAGCGAGGAGATCATCCGCGAGACCGTGGACTGGCCGAGCCCCGTGCGCGCGGACAGCTCCGAGGTCCGCAGCTCGCTGTGCTCGTCGGAGAAGCAGACCAGCAGCGACATGGCGCGCTCGACCGCCTGGGTACCGGCGCTGGACTCGGTTGCCATGATCCTCCATTCGGTTTCGGTGGTCGGTTCGCGCCGCGGCGGGTTGCCGGGCGCGGCTCAGCTGTTCTGGGCGAGGATGCCCTGGACGGTCTTGCGCAGGGCGTTGAGGCCGCTCTGGACGCCGCTCTGACCGGCCAGGATGCCGGCGACGCCCTGGCCTATGGCGGTGTCGATCTCGGCCGAACTGGCCAGCGCGTCCCAGGCGGAGGCCCGGGAGTGGTCGGCGACGGCGGTGCGGAAGGCGCTCTGGAAGGCGTCCTTGTTCAGCCCCGGGACCTGGGCGGCGACCTTCGCGTCGGCGGGGGCCAGCGAGGACTCCTGGTACAGGGCGGTGGCCGCGGAGACGTTGGTGGCGACGTAGTTGATGAAGTCCTTGCTGGTCTGCTCGCCCTCACCGGCGCTGCAGAACAGCCCGCTGCCCCAGAAGCGGTTGGCGGACGGGACGGTGCGGTAGGCGGGTCGCCGCAGCGGCCGGATCGCGGCCTGCAGGGCGGCGCTGCCGCCGTTGGTCCGCACGAAGCTGTCCGCCAGCGGCGCGTCGTCGTACATGGCGGTCTGGCCCTGGGCGAACAGGATCCGGGCGTCGCTGCGGTTGACCCCGGCCTTGGTCAGCCCGGCGTCCTGCAGGCCCTTGTACCAGGTGATCGCCGCGACGCTGGGCGCGTCGCCGATGGTGCACCGCAGGCTGTCGGTGACCACCGGGCTGCCCCAGCCCCACATCCAGTGGACGGCGTCCTTCAGGTCGGGGTTCTCGGTGACCGCCGCGTAGGGGATCACCTTGGGGTCCTGCTTCTTGATCTTCTCCAGGGCGGTGGCGAAGTCCTCGACGGTCATGCTGTCGCTCAGGCCGACCTCGTCGGCGATCCGGCCGTCGCAGACCAGGCCGATGCCGGAGGCGTTGATCGGGATGAAGTACAGCTTGCCGTTGATCCGGAAGGAGTCGACGGAGGTGCCGGGCAGGTCCATGGTGGCGGCCAGGTCGGAGACGTCGGCGAGGATGCCGGTGGGGACCAGCACCTGCCACGGTCCCTGGCCGACGCCGTCGAAGTCGCCGGTCTTGGCCGCCAGCGCGAGCTGGGTCGATGCCTGGTCGTAGGGGAAGACCACCGGCTTGATCTTCTTGCCGGTCTGCCGCTGCCAGCCGTCGATGACGGCCTGCCAGGCGGCCTTCTGCGCGTCCTCGCCCAGGGCGTTGCCGTAGAAGTTGATGGACTCGGTGTCGGTCGCGGCGCCCTTGGCCGAGCCGCCGGGGGCGGAGGTCGCGCACCCGGCGAGGCTGAGCGCGCCGAGGGTGCCGAGGACGCCGAAGCCCGCGAGCAGGCCTCTGCGGGAGACGGCGCGGCCGGTCAGTGGGGTGGTGCCAGTCATATCAGCTCCTGGGGAGTGAGGGTGAGGGTGGGGGAGTGGGGAGGGGTCAGCCCTTGACCGCACCGGCGGCGAGGCCGGAGACGAAGTAGCGCTGGAGGAGCACGAAGATCACTGCCAGCGGCAGCGAGGTCAGCACCGAGGCGGCCATCAGGCCGGGCCAGTCGGCGGCGCCGTCGTGGATGAAGGCCGTGGTCATGCCGACGGTCAGGGTCTGCTTGTCCGGACCGGCGATGGTGAGCGCGAACAGCAGGTCGCTCCAGGCGCGCATGAAGGCGAACATCGCGGTGGTGATCAGGCCCGGCACGATCAGCGGGAAGACGATCCGGAACAGGATGGCCGTGTTGGAGAGCCCGTCCATCTTCGCGGCTTCCAGGATCTCGTCCGGCAGCGCGTCGATGATGCCCTTGAGCAGGAAGACCGACAGCGGCAGCGTGAACGTGGTGAAGGCCAGGATCACGGCCGTGTAGGTGTAGAGCAGCCCCGCGGAGTTGAACATGAGGTAGAGCGTGACCAGGAGCAGCGCCCCCGGCACCAACTGCCCGACCAGGAACATGACCATGAGCGTGTTGCGGCCGCGGTAGCGGAACTTCGACAGCGAGTAGGCCATCAGCCCGGACACCACGACCGATATCAGCGCGGTTCCGGCCGAGACCACGACCGAGTTGCCGAGGTCCTTCAGCAGCGTCGAATTGTCGAAGAACTCACGGAAGTTGGCCAGCGTCGGGTCCAGCGGCAGGTAGGGCCGGTCGACCGAGAAGACGTCCTGGCGGGGCGTGAAGGCGGTGGCGACCAGCCAGTACACCGGCAGCAGCCCGAACAGCGCCAGCACCGTCAGGCCGGTCTTCCCGGCGAGCCTGAGGGAGGGGTTGGTGATCCCCTCGCCGACGTCGCGCGACCGCCGCCGGGTCCGGGTGAACGTGAGCAGGGCCATGGTCACGACTCCAGCTTCTTGTTGAGCACGAAGTACGCCCCGCACACGACGGACAGCACGCCCAGCCACAGCACTCCCATGGCGGCGGCCCTGCCGAGGTCGAAGTCGGTGAACGCGTACTGGTAGAGGGTGACCGCGAGGGTCATGGTCGAGGTGCCGGGGCCGCCGCCGGTCATCACGAAGATCATGTCGAACGAGCCGAAGTTGTAGATGAACTCAAGCGTCGAGATGAGCGCCACCGGACCGAGCAGGTGCGGCAGCGACACGTGCCGGAACCGCTGGCGGCGGGTGGCCCCGTCGAGGGCGGCGGCCTCCAACTGCTCGCGCGGCAGGGTCTGCAGGACGGCCAGGACCACCACCATCACCCAGGGAAAGGAGTTCCAGGTCTTGGCGATGACCACGGCCGCCATCGCCGTCGAGGGCCGGCCGAGGAAGTTCACCTGCGGCAGGTGCAGCTGCGACAGGACGTGGTTGACCACCCCGTAGCTGTCGTTGAAGATCCACGCCCACAGGAAGGACACCACCACGCCCGGCAGCAGCCACGGCAGCATCAGCACGCCGCGCAGCACGGTGCGCCCGCGCAGCCGGGCGTTGAGCAGCACCGCCAGCGCCACCCCGATCAGCAGCGGGCACACCGTCGACAGCACGGAGAACTCCAGCGTGGTGCCCAGCCGGTCGAGGAAGTCGGGCCACACCGCCGCGTAGTTCCCCAGCCCGGCGAAGGTCCGCCCCGGGTAGATCAGGGACTGGTGGTAGAGACTGGTGCCGAAGCTGGCCACCAGCGGATAGACGGCCACGACGAGGAAGAGCGCGACGGCGGGCGCCGCGAGCATGAACCCGAAGGTGCGGTCCCGCGCCCCCAGCGTCCCGCGCCGCCGCTGGGGACGGACGGTGCGGGGCGCGGTCCGCGCGGGTGTGGGTTCGGTGGTGACCGACATATGAACTCCTCACACTGTGATGACATGGAACCATATCGCGGATGTCATATCTAGTAAATGGATGACATCTCCATGCCACTCCCGGTCATGTCCATGCCCCGGCGTCGTCCGGGGGCATGGAACGCCAGGTCAGGACCCGGATGGTGAGCCCGCTCCGGCCGCGGTCGACGAACTCCCCAGCGGTGGACGGCCGTCCGGCTCGCCCACACTAGGCCCAGTCGTACGCCCTGAACAGCACATACGTGTGATCGCGGCGCGGATGACGCGGAGATTGCCGGAGAATTTCCGCATGCCTCTTGCGATGGGTGGATGCGCAAGCCACTATATGGGCCACATCGGCCACCCCCGAAAGGCAGTCACAGATGCAGCCACAGACGCCGTCACCCGGAACCAGACCCGCGCCGCGCCCGCTCCGCAGGCTCCTCACCGCACTGGTCGGCCTCATGGCGATCATGAGCCTGCTCAGCGTCGCCGGTCCCGGCGTCACCGCCGCCCAGGCGGACCCGCCCACCGACTCCTACCCCCCGGCCGGCTACTCGCCGGTGTTCGTGGACAACTTCGACGGCCCGTCGCTGGACACCAGCGTCTGGAACTACCGGCAGACCTCCCAGTCCAACGACTCCAACGTCACCGTCTCCGGCGGCGAACTGCACGTCAACATGGAGCGGGTGAGCACCTCGACCGGCCTGGACGGCTACCGCGGCGGGGGCATCTCCAGCAAGCAGTACTACGGCTACGGCTACTACGAGGTCCGCGCCTTCGTCCCCAGCGGCCTGCCCGGCTGGCACCCCGCCTTCTGGACCCAGATCTGGGACGGCGGCCAGGCCCAGGCCGCCTTCGACAACACCGACTTCACCGAACTCGACGTCTTCGAGAACCAGCCGACCACCGTGGGCGGCGTCAAGACCACCTACCTGGACGGCGGCGACCTGACCTGGGACGCCGACCCGCAGGGCAGCGACGTGGAACTGTCGCACTCCGCCCGGGTCAAGTGGCAGCCCACGGCCGCCGGCACCAACCCGCTCGGCGGCTGGCACACCTTCGGCCTGCTCTACACCGCCTCCTCGCTCACCTACTACCTCGACGGCCTACAGGTCGGCAACCCGCTGCCCAACACCTCACTGCCCAACAGCCCGATGACCCTGTGGCTGACCGCCATCCCGACCAACGCCGCCGACCTCGACAGCACCCAGCCGGTCGGCCACAGCTACGGCACCTTCGACGTGGACTGGGTCGCCTACTACGCCCCCGGCGGCACCACCCCGGCGACCACCCCGACCGGCCTCCTCGCTGCCCGCCGACAGCCCAGCGTCACCCCGGACCTCGGCGACAACGCCGACGAATGGGTCACCAACGGCGTCGGCCGGTGGGCGGTCACCACCAGCGGCGGCACGCAGAGCTACGGCGTCTCCTCGACCAGCGGTGACGCGGTCTCCTCCTACGGCCTGGGCCCGACCGCCAACAACCTTCCCTACGTGCCCAACTGGAGCAACGGCAGCGTCGAGGCCACGGTCACCCTCGACTCCACCGGCGACGGAGCGGGCCTGCTCGCCCGCTACCAGAACGACGAGAACTACTACTACCTGGAACTGAACCCCACCACCCAGCAGGTCTCCCTGGTCAAGAAGCTCGACCCGACCGGCACCGGCGCCACCGTGACCACCCTCGCCCAGGCCCCCCTGGCGATCACCACCGGCACCCCCTACGACCTCACCCTGGTGACCGACGACGACACCGTCACCGGCTACGTCAACGGCACCCGGGTACTGTCCGCCACCGACACCTCCTTCATGATCGGCAGCATCGGCGTCAAGGGCTACAACCAGGCCTTCGGCGTCTCCGGCCTCCAGGTCGACGCACTCGGCTGAAGGCCGACGCACTCGGCTGACCCCTCCCCGGCGGGCGGGCGCGGCGGGAGACCCCCGCCGCGCCCGCCCGCGCCCGCTAGCCGAACCGGTGCGCCGAGGGCCCCATGAAACCGAGGCTGATCGAGATCTGGTCGGCGGTCTCGATGACCTTGTCGGCCAGCGCGCCCTGCCGGTTGTCCAGATCCAGCGCCGACAGCGAGCCGGAGACCGACAGCGCGGCGGTCACCGCCCCGGACCGGTCGCGCACCGGCGCCGCCACACACGCCCGGCCGAACGCCAACTCCTCGACCTCGGTGGCATAGCCGCTCGCCCGCACCTGCTCCAACTCCTGCAGCAGCCGGTCCAGCGAGACCACCGTCCGCGGCGTGTACGCCGGATAGCTGTCACCCACCGCCTCGCGCACCTGCTCCGGGGACAGCCCCGACAGCAGCGCCTTGCCCATCCCGGTCGCGTGCAGCGGCGCGGTCCGACCGGTGAGCGTGAAGTTCCGCGGCGCCAGCGGCCCCTCGAAATGGCACAGGTAGAACATCTCGCTGCCATGGCGCTCGGCGACGTTGACACCCAGCTCCACCTCATGGGCCAGGTTCTGCGCCACCTGCCGCGCCGCCCGGTGCACCGGCGACTGGTTCAGGGCCACCCCGGCCAGGGTCACCACCTTCGGGCCGATCCGGTGCAGGCCGCTGCGCGGGTCCCGGAACAGGTAGCCGAACGACTCCAAGGTGGCGACCAGCCGCGAGACCGTCGACTGCCCCAGGCCGCTGAGCTCGACCAGTTCCGCGATCCGGCGCTCCGGCTGCTCCTCGGAGAAGTACTCCAGCAGGGAGAGCGCCCGCTCCACACTCTGCGTACCGGACATCGAACCGCTGGTGGCCGCGGTGCCGGTGCGCGACGAGTGCGCCATCACGAATCCCCTCAGTGAAAGTAAGGAACCTTATCTAGATAGTGGATGCTACATCGCCGCGCGCTCCGGGCAGTACCGATGCGTAGGGTTCCGGCCCGGCACCGCCGCCCACCACCCCTCGGAATTCCGCATGGCCGATCCACCATACGGCGGACGCGCGCGACCGGTCAGTGGGGGTCCTGCGGGGTGCCGCCGAGGAAGTCCTTGAGGGAGTCGAGCCGGGTGCGGCGTCCGGGCGGGTAGCGGCGCGCCGCGCGGCGGGCGCCGCGGGAGTCGGGGCGGTAGCGCCAGCGGGCCCAGGGGGAGTGCGGCTTGGCCAGCCGCAGGCAGCCGATCAGGGCCAGGAACGGCACGAACAGGCCGACGATCCCGACAGTGGTCTTGCCCTTGAGGATCGCGCCCAGGCACAGCAGCAGGTTGACGCCGAGGGCGATACCGAAGGCCAGGTGGCTCTCGCCGTCCGGGTGCTGAACGGGTTGCCGCCGATCAGCAGGAAGAGCCCGGCGGCGGCCGCGACGAACACCGCGTCAACGGACTTGCGGCCCTCGCGCGCCCAGTAGACGTCCTCCAGGTGCAGCCAGAGCGCGAACTCGTCCAGCGTCAGCGCCGCACCGGCCCCGAACAGCGCGCCGAGGATCTGCGCGCCCGGCGTCTGCGGCCGGTAGGCGAACTCGACCGCCCCGGAGACCAGCATCGCCATGATCCCGTACACCTCGTGGTGCACATGGGTCCCGCCGACCTCGACGTTGCCGAAGGGGCCCCGGCCCGCGCGGATCAGACGGGTGATCAGCCGGGTGAGCACGAAGGTGACGACGAAGGCCAGCAGCATCCAGGAGGCGACCGCGTGGTCGGCCGCGGTGAGGACCACGGTGACACCGGAAGCGTGGTCCATGCCTGATCCGTCCGTGGTCGCTCCTGGTCGGGCCCCGTCCTCGGACAGCTTCACCCGACACCGGGACGGGGCAACCGCAGACCGGCGACCGCGGCGCCGGTACCCGGGCGGCGATACCGGAGCCTGGGCACGGCTGTGCACGCTCGACCCGTTCCGCCGTCGGGGTGGACGGCCACGCGGGCGCCGACGCCGACCGCCCGCCCACCGGCCCCGGGCCCAGGTCGGACGCGTTGTCAGTACCCGTCCCAGGGTGGTGACAACGCTGGAGGGGACGCCGGAAAGGCGCCGACAGGCGTGGGGAAACGGGGTGGAGCCATGTCCGCGAACAGGATCAAGCACAAGGTCAACCACGTCTCGCTGGTGGTCGGCAAGTCCGGTTCGATGCGCCAGCACGAGAAGCAACTCGTCCGCGTGGTCGACGAGTTCGTCCAGTCGACCTCGGTCAACCGCACGCTGGTGCCCGGCACCAAGCTGCTCGTCCTGCTGTAGCGCTGTCCACCGGCGGCAGGTCGGAGGCGACCAGCTCGGCGGCGCGGGCGGGATCGCCGTGCGCGCGTTCGAGCAGACCGGCGACGTCGTAGCCGCCGCAGTCGCGGGCGCCGTCCAGGCCCAGGGTCATCCCGTGGTCGAACACCGCCATGGAGAGTGAGGCGTCCAGGTCGGGGCGCAGGCGGTGGAGCGTCAGGACCAGGTCCCAGGCCGAGCTGTCCAACCGGGCCCGCCGCAGCGGATCGCAGGAGCGCACGGCGGCGGTCACGCCGACGTCGTCGGGCTCGTACTCCAGCAGGGCCGGCAGCAGTTCGGGCACGCCCATGATCTGCGCCGCGCTGAACGTCAGGACGTGCGCGCCCTCGGGGCGGCGAGCAGTTCCACCAGCAGCGGGACCGCGCGCGGGTCGTGTCGCCGGGCGAGCCCGTGGATGCCCTCCTCGCGGGCGTCCGGATGGGCGTCGGTGGTCCGCTCCCACAGCGCGGCCCGGATCGCCCGGCTGTCGACCTCGCTCTGGAAGCCCAGCGTGAACGTCGCCAGTCGCGGACCTCCGGGTCCCGGTCGCGGGTCAGGGCGATGAGCGCGCGGATGTCCGGCCCGTCCGGCAGGCCGGTGGCCACCCCCGCGAAGGAGCCGGCCACCTGACGGCGGACCCCGGCGTCGGGTGCGCGGCGAGTTCCACGAGCACCGGGACGGCGCGTTGGTCGTACGTCCGCTCGATCGCGCCCGCCAGGGAGCACAGGACGCAGCTCTCGCTCTCCCGCCGCGCGAGCCCCACCAGCGCGGCGGCCGCCCGCCCGCGCACCGCCTCGTTCTGGTCGCTGGTGTTGCCCAGCAGGTCGCAGCCGGTGGCCCGGTCGACCGGATCGGGCGAACCGATCAGCTCCAGGGCGAGCGGCAGCGACCCCGGTCCGTCGGCCGCCGCCCGCCACAGCAGGCGCCGGTACTCGTCCCAGTCGTCGGTCTCCTCGGCGACCCGCGCGGCCGCCAGCGCCCGCTCGACCAGTTCCGCCGACTCGCCCGACCCACCCGTGTCCATCCGCGAAGTGTGGCGTACCCGCCGCGAACGCGCGCGGAGTTACCGCCGCCCTGGGCGGGCGCGCCGGGCCGACGGCGACGCGGGTGGAGCGCGGCGTAGACGAGCGCGGCGAGGAGCTCGACCCCGGCGGCCACCAGCAGCGCTCCGGACAGCGACCAGGTCGCGATCGGCCCCGCGACCCCCGCTCCGATCGCGAACCCGGTGGTCTTCAGGCTCGCGCCGGTGGTGAACACCTGCCCGCGCACCCGCGCCGGAGCCTCCCGGTGGCGGATCGCGAACAACGCGGTGAGCTGGGGTCCGCCGCCGAGCCCGGCGACGAGCGCGGCCACCACGACCGGCAGCGGCCCGCGGGTCGCCGCCAGCGCCATCGCCCCGGCCAGGACCACCGTGCCGCACCACAGCACGGTGTCGGGGCGGATGCCGTCGGGCCGCGAGGGCGCGCCGGGCGCGGCGCGCGGGCGGCGGGACAGCAGCGCGTTGGCCGCGAGCCCGGAGGCGGCCGTCGCCGACAGCAGGAGCGTGCCGCGCCCGGTGCCGCGAGGACCTGCCTGCCCAGCAGCGGGCAGCACAGCGTCAGCATGCCCTCGCCGACGCAGGACAGCACGGAGACGGCGGTGGCGCGCGCCAGCGGCCCGGTGCGCACGATGGCCCGCAGGCCGGTGCCCAGATCGGCGAGCAGCGCGGTGCGCGGGAGGTCCCGGGCGCCGGGCCGGCCCCGGGACGAGGGCGGCCCCGGCAGTGCCCAGGCCACGGGCACCGCCAGGCAGATCAGCGCGAGGGACAGCGACACGGCGGCCCTCGCCCCGGCCAGCGCCGCCACCGTCCCGGCCAGCGCGGGGCCCAGCAGCGCCGCGCCGTCGAAGGTCATCGCGTCCAGCGCGTTCGCGCGGGCGAGACCGCCGCGAGGACCGGCGTCGGCCACGACCCGGGGCAGCTGCGAGGTCCACCCGCCCGCCATCGCGGCCCCAGCAGCCCCGCCGCCGACCGCGATCGAGACCGTGCCCGCGAACGGCAGCCGTCCCAGCGCGGCCAGGACCAGGGCCAGGGCCGCCGCGTAGCGGCCAGGGCCGCGGCCAGGAGGCGTCCCGGGGCGGCCGAGCGGTCCAGCAGCGCCCCGAAGACCGGCCCTCCCACCGCGGCGGCCACCATCAGGCCCCCGACAGCGCCGACGCGCGCGACGCCGAGCCGGTGGCCGCGAGCGCCGCCAACGCCAGGGCCGGACCGGCCATCTCGTCCCCGGCGCGCGCCGCCGTCGCCCCGGCCAGATAGGACCCCACGGCCCAGTGGTTCCGCATGGCCCGCACGGTAGGGGAGTAACGGAAAACCGGGCCAGGTGCGTTACAGTGCGCGGGTGGCGCGCATCGAGGGGGTCCGGCCGGTCGGCACTCGCCGTCGGTCAACGCCCGCCGCACCGCCGCGCTGGTCAACGCCCTGTCGGCCGAGGACCCGACGGTCGAACAGGTCGCCGGGGTGCTGCGGGCGCACGGCGAGGGCGAGCCGCTGACGTTGCGCGCGCCGATGTCGCCGCGATGCGCGACGCCGCCGCGCTGCTGCGCGAGGTCTTCGCCGCCGAGGACGCCGGCCGGGCCGCGTCCCGGTGAACGACCTGCTGGTCCGGCACACCGGCCCCGCTCCGGCTGACCTCGCACGGTGGCTCCGCGCCGTTCCACCCCCACCTGGACCGCGACGACGACGGGCCCTGGGGCGAGTGGTTCCTCGCCTCGTCCTGCCTGGCGTTGGCGGTGCTGCTGTGGGGCGGCCAGCGCGCGCCCGGGGGACTGTGCGCGTCGCCGAGCTGCCGGAACGTGTACGTCACCGTGGGCAGCGGCCTGAACCAGCGGTTCTGCTCGCGCCGCTGCGCGACCCGCGAGCGGGTGGCGGCGCACCGGCGCGGGAACGGCTGAACCCGGCTCGCCGACGTCGCGGCGCACGGCGTGACGACCGCCCAGTTTCACCCGTCGGTCAAAGACGTGGCTGCCTGACGGCGGTTTCGTCAGGCTCGGCCAGGTACCTCCTCGTCGACCGGCGGAACAGAAGGATGGTTCTCATGAGAAGGCTTGTCCTTGAAACCCAACGAGCGCAGGCAGATCGAGTGGCTGGTCGACGAGGTGCTCGTCGAGTACGGCCCGTGGGACCCGGCGCAGTTCGTGCCGCACGCCAGGACGGTGGCGGAGTCGCTGCCGATCCGGGTCCGCCAGTTCTTCCGGAAGGTCCAGGCGGACGAGACCGACCTGGCGGTGCTGTCGGGGCTGCCGCTGAGCCGGGACCTCGAACCGACCCCGACCGGCTGGGACATAGCCGAGAAGACCGGCGTCGGCGGCCGCGAGGAGGTCGTGCTCACGCTGTGCAGCGGCGGTCCTCGGCGAGCCGTTCGCCTGGGGCGACCAGCAGAACGGCCGCATGGTGCACGACGTGTGCCCGGCGCCCGGCAAGGAGCTCTCGGAGACCAGCGGCAGCAGCACGGCCCCGCTGTCCCTGCACACCGAGGACGCCTTCCACCAGTGCCGCTGCGACTACGTGGCGCTCTCCTGCCTGCGCAACCCGGACCGGATCGCCACCACGGGTGGTGCGCGCGGACCGGATCGCCCTGCCCGCGCGGCTGGCCGCGATCCTGTCCGAGAGGCGGTTCCACCACCGCCCCGACCAGTCGCACATCGGGCCGCAGGGACACGCCAGTGAGGCGGCGGACAGGGACGCGATCCTGTTCGGCCGCCCGAATCGCGCTACCTGCGGATCGACTTCGACGACACCTGCGCGGCGGACCCGGACGACCACGTCGCCCAGGAGGCCATCAAGGAGCTGTACACGTACGTGTGCGACGCCCAGGAGAAGGTGGTGCTGGAGCCCGGCGACGCGATATTCCTCGACAACTACCGCGTCGTGCACGGGCGGGAGCCGTTCCAGCCGAGGTACGACGGAACCGACCGGTGCTGAAGCGGGTCAACCTGATCCGGGACATCCGCCGGGTGTTCCTGACGACCGAGTCCCGCTCGCGGTCATCGAGTGAGACGGGCGCCGTCGGCGGTCCGGGCGGCAGGAGCGGGGCCCCCGGCCCTGTCCGCCCGACCGAGGCCGGCGCCCGGCGACGAACCCGCCCAGACCGGGCGGAACGACCCCGCGGCCCCCGGCCGGTCAACCTTGTGAATCGTAAGGAAAGCTCCTGGCGGCGGCCTTGTACATGTGCACCGGCCGTGTTGGCTGTGGCTCGTGGACCTCTGTGCTGGCGTCATGCCTTGTTGATCTCAAGTCCGAGTGCCGGCCGGTCGGCGTCCGTGGAGGTGCGCCCGCCGGACGCGGCCCGCACCCGGCCCCGCTGAACTGCCGCCAGGCACTGCTGCGCGGCCCGGGCGCGCTGCTGACGTCCAGTTGGCCGTGGCGGTCGCTCGGCTACCTGCTCTGCGGCGCGCTCGTGGTGTTCGTGGCCATCGGCGCGGCCATGAAGGGACCGCTGCACATCGACAGGATGCCTGCCTACGCCCAACTGCTGGTCATGCTGCTGCTGCCGGCGGTGGTCGGCATGCCGGTCGCCGCGACCGAGCGGCTGCGGCTGCGGCTGGTGGACGCCGAGCCCGTCGGCAACCCGCACGTGACCCCGGACCAGCCCGGCCTGCGGGCGTGGCTGCGGCTGCGCGTCGGTGAGGCGGCGACCTGGCGGGAGTTCGGCTACACGATCGCCTGACGGTGGTGCTGCCGCTGATCGACCTCGGCGGCGTCCTGCTGGTGGGATGCGTGGTCCTGCTCATCGCCGCCCCGTTCGTGGCACCCTTCGCCGGCCTGGGCCCACTGGTCGTCTTCGGCTGCTGGCACATCCGCAGCCTGCCCGACCGGGCCCTGGTGGTGCTCTGGGGGTGGCCCTGCTCCCGGCGGCGCCTACACGGTGACCGCGCTGGCCGCGGGACGGGCGGAGTTCGTGCGCCTGCTGCTGGCCCCGCGCGAGTCCGAGGTCCTCGCCCGGGTCCAGGAGCTGACCCGCTCGCGGATCCGGCTGGCGGACGCCTTCGAGGCCGAACGCCGACGCATCGAACGCGACCTGCACGACGGCGCGCAGCAGCGGCTGGCCGGGCTGATCATGACGCTGGGCATCGCGGAGCACGGGCTCCAGCAGGAGCGCTCCGACGGCGCGCGCCTGGTGGCCAGGGCCCGCAAGGAGGCCGAGGGCGTCCAGGCCGACCTGCGGGAGCTGATCCGCGGCATCTACCCGCGACTGCTGACCGACCGCGGTGTCCCGGCCGCGGTGGCCGAGGTCGCCGACCGGTGCCCGGTACCGGTCCGCGTCGACATCGCCATGGCGCAGCGCCTGGTGCCCGCGGTGGAGGCGGTGGCGTACTTCGCGCTGCAGGAGGCGCTCACCAACGTGGTCAAGCACAGCCGCGCCCGCACGGCGTGGGTGACCGGCCGCCAGGAGGGGGACAGCCTGGTGCTGCGCGTCGGCGACGACGGCGTGGGCGGGGCCCGCTCCGAGGACGGCCGCGGGCTGCAGGGCCTGGCCGATCGCGTCGCCGTGGTGGGCGGCAGGCTCAAACTCTCCAGCCCGCCCGGCGGACCAACCGAACTAGTCGTGGAGCTGCCATGGCGAACACCCGATTGCGGATAGTGCTCGCCGAGGACGCCGTCCTGCTGCGCGAGGGACTGGTCGAACTGCTGGAGCGGTTCGGGCACCGGGCGGTGGCCGCGGTCGGCGACAGCCGTGACCTGATCAAGGCGGTCCGAGGAGCACCGGCCCGACATCGTGGTGACGACGTGCGGATGCCGCCGGACTTCAACGACGACGGCCTGCGGTCGGCGATGGAACTGCGCGGCCGCTACCCGGACCTGGCGGTCCTGGTGCTCACGCAGTACGCCGCGACGGCCTACGCCTGCGAGCTGCTGGAGTCCGGCGAGCACTCCGCGGCGGCCTCCGGCTACCTGCTGAAGGACCGGATCGGCGGGGTGGCCGAGTTCCTGGAGGGGTGGAGTCCGTCGCCGCGGGCGGCACCGTCATCGACCCGGAGGTGGTCCGGCTGATGCTGCGGCGCCGGCAGATGAACGAGCCGCTGGGCCGGCTCACCTCGCGGGAGCGGGCGGTGCTGGGGCTGATGGCCGAGGGCCGGATGAACGCCGACATCGCGGCGGCGCTGCACGTCAGCCAACCCACCGTCGCCAAGAGCATCGGCAGCATCTTCCTCAAGCTCGGCCTGTCCGAGGGCGACGGCCACCGCGGGTGCTGGCCGTGCTGACGTTCCTGCGTTCCTGACCGCCCAATTTCACCATCGGTCAAGGACATGGCCGCGCGCCGGTGATTCCGAGAGGCTCGACCCGACAGGTTCGCCAGCAACCAACAAAGGGGCCTACTACATGGTCAGCAGCGTGGTGATCGTCGGTGGCGGTACAGCAGGCTGGATGACGGCGTCCTATCTGACGGCGGCATTCGGCGACCGGGTGGCGGTGACCTTGGTCGAGTCGAAGAACGTGCCCGCGCTCGGGGTGGGGGAGGCCACCTTCAGCACCATCCGGCACTTCTTCAACTATCTTGGCCTGGACGAGCGCGAGTGGATGCCGGAGTGCCACGGAACGTACAAGACGGCCGTCAGGTTCGAGGGCTGGCGCGAGCCGGGGCACGTCTTCTACCACCCGTTCGAACGCACCGGGGTGGTCGACGGCTTCCCGCTGACCGACTGGTGGGTGCAGAAGAAGCCGACCGGGCAGTTCGACGGGACTCCTTCCTGATCGCCTCGATGTGCGACGCGCAGAGCTCGCCGCGCTACTGGACGGCTCGCTCTTCGACAGCACCTTCGAGCGGGGTGACGACCAGCGCACCACACTGACGAACAGAACACCCAGTTCCCTACGCGTACAACTTCGACGCGGCGCTGCTGGCGAAGTTCCTCACCCGCTACGGCGTGGCGCGCGGGGTCCGGCACGTCCTGGACGACGTGGTGGACGTCGCCCTGGACGACCAGGGCGCGATCGACCACGTCCGCACCCGCGAACACGGCGACGTCTCCGGCGACCTCTACATCGACTGCACGGGCTTCCGCAGCCTGCTGGTGAACAAGGCGCTCCAGGAGCCGTTCATCTCGTTCCAGAACCACCTGCCCAACGACAGCGCGGTGGCCCTGCGGGTGCCGGTGGACATGGCCGTGCACGGCATCCGCCCGGCCACCACCGCGACCGCCACGGACGCGGGCTGGATCTGGACGATCCCGCTGTTCGAGCGGCTCGGCACCGGCTACGTGTACGCCAGCGAGTACTCCACCCCCGACGAGGCCGAGCGCAAGCTGCGCGAGTTCGTCGGTCCCGCGGCGGACAACGCCACCGCCAACCACATCAAGATGCGCATCGGCCGCAGCGAGCGCGCCTGGGTGAAGAACTGCGTGGCGATCGGCCTGTCCAACGGGTTCGTCGAACCGCTGGAGTCCACCGGCATCTTCATCATCCAAAACGGCATCGAGCAGCTGGTCAAGAACTTCCCCGTGGGCCAGGAGGCCACCGACGAGGGACTGCGCAGGACCTACAACCTGCAGGCCGCGCACGTCATGGACGGCCTGCGGGAGTTCATGGTGCTGCACTGGTACGCCTCGCGCCGCACCGACAACCAGTACTGGCGCGACACCAAGACCCGGGAGATCCCCGACGGCCTGGCCGAGCGCCTGGAGCAGTGGAAGGTCAAGCTGCCCGACCAGAACTCCCTCTACCCGCACTACCACGGCTTCGAGTCGTACTCCTACCGGGCGATCATCCTGGGCATGGGCGGCCTGCCGGTGCAGCCGCTGCCGGTACTGGGCCTGCTCGACGGCACCGCGGCCGACCGCGAGTTCCGGCTGGTGGCCGACCAGGCGGCCGCCCTGGTCGAGAAGCTCCCCAGCCAGTACGAGTACTTCGCCCACCTGCACGGCCTGCCGCCGGCGCAGCGGAAGGCCGGCACCACGCGGTGAACACCGCCGAGTCCGCGGCCAGGGCCGGCCCCTGCCACACCCTGCTCGAACGAAGTTCGCCACGCCGCTGGAGGGTGGCGGCCCCGGTACTGGAAGGCGGCGGGTGACCATGACGGATTACAGCGTGGAGGACGGCGTCCTGGGGGGCTCCACCACGGTGACGGCGGTCCCTGCCGCACAGTTCCGGTCCCTGATGTCGACCTTCCCCACCGGGGTGGCCATCGTGACCGCCGCCGACCTCGACGGCCGGACCTGGGGGATGACCTGCTCGTCGGTGTGCAGCGTCGCGGTGGAACCGCCGACCCTGCTGGTATGCCTGCGCGAGGGCAGCCCCACCCTGGCGGCCATGCTGCGCCGCTCGACCTTCGCGGTGAACCTGCTGCACGCCCGGGCCAGGGCGACCGCGGACCTGTTCGCCTCCGGCGCCCCCCACCGGTTCGACCTGGTGCGCTGGTCCTGCGATCCGCAGGCCGCCGGCCCGCACCTGGCCGACGACGCGCACGCGATCGCCGACTGCCGGATCAGCGGGACGGTCCGCGTCGGCGACCACACCGTGGTCTTCGGCGAGGCCTACCGGATCACGCACCCGGTGGCGGCCGACCGGTCGCCACTGCTGTACGGACTGCGCACGTACTCGTCCTGGCCGGTCCGCTGACGCGACGTGCGATGGCGGCCGACCGGGGAACCGGTCCGCGCGGGGTCGGCGGACCCCGCGCGGACCGGCCTTCGCGGCCTCCCCGTGCCGTTGGGGAACCGCGACCGGTCAGCCGTACGGGGGAAGCCGACCGGGGACCGCGGCGTGCTGTGGTGTGCTTCCAGTGAAGCACCGCACCACCGCGCCGCGCGGTAGTCCTGGTTGTAAGAACCCGGTATCGCTGGGTATATCCCCATCCGGCGGACAAGCACCGGATGACCCATCTGTCGTACGGGAAACCAGAGTTGACGAACACTCAGCACCGTGCGCCAGGCCGCGCGAACCGGGCCCGGACATGGGCGGTGCCCCCGCGCCGGAAGGGCAGGACTCATGCCGGAGCCCTGCTCTGCCCACCCGAGGGCACGCCTGTGGTGCACCTGGCCCCCGCCGGACCGCGTTCCGGCGGGAGCGCGCGACTAGCGCTGGTCCATCACCGCCACCAGGCTTCTGGGCCGAAGGTCGGTCCAGTGCGCCTCGACGTAGTCGAGCGCCGACTGCCGGTCGGTCTCGGCCAGAACCGTCGTCCAGCCCGCCGGCGTCTCGGCGAAGGAGGGCCAAAGGGAGTGCTGGCCCTCGTCGTTGACCAGCACACGGTACGTGCTGTCCGGGTCCTCGAACGGATTGGTGCTCATCGTCTCGCCCTTCGTGGGTTGTGGTCGGTCCGTGGGTTCAGCCGCCGGTGGCCCGCGGTCGCGCCGGGCCTACGACGCCCTGGTCGAATGCTGCTGCCGCAGCAGCGCCACGCCGAGCGGCGTCAGCGAGTGCAGCGCCGTGTTGCGCCTGCGGGCCGTGGTGACCAGCCCCGCCTTGCGCAGCACCGTGGCGTGCTTGCTGGCACCCGCCAGCGAGATGTTCAGCCGCTGCGAGAGCTCACCGGTGGTGCAGTTCTCCGAGAGCATCTGCAGCGCGGCCGCGCGGGTGTGCCCGACCAGGGCACTCAACGCCTGCTCACCGCCCTGGCTGCGCCCCCAGAACTCGGTCTCGGTCGCCGAGTCCACCGGCACCGAGAAGACCAGGATGGGCACCCCGATCCCCTGGACGTCCTCCAGGACCATGCACGCCCGGTCGGCCAGGAACAGCGACGGGCACAGCACCAGCCCGCGCCCGTTGAGGTACACATCGCGGTCCAGGTCACCGGCCACCTCCAGGACCGGCGCCTTCCAGTTCACCCGCGGGTGGAGGTTGTCCAGCAGGGCGTGCATTCCGTTGGCGATGCCGATCCGGCCGCACGCGTCCCGTACCGCGGCCGTGTGATCTCGTGTCTGCTGCCAGTGCGGCAGTACGGCCACCTGACAGAATTTGAGCAACGTGGCCCGTACCCGCTGCCGGGTCCGCTCGTCGGCCGCGTCCTGACTGCTGCCCGGATGCAACCTGAGCAGCGGAAGCAACTGCCTTACGTCGTACCGGTCGGCGAGCAACTCGACCTCGGCGACCCGGGTCCCGAGCTGCTCCCGGACGTTCTTGCGCCAGCCGTGGAAGCCGGCGCTGCCCTGCCTGCCGAACTGCTTCAGCGCGAATGCGCCTTCCGTGACAGGTCCTAAACTGTCGATCATACGTGATTGCGCGAGGTCGTCAACCGTGAAGTGGATTCTCAAGTCCCCGTCTCCCACACACGTCAATGCTGGTGGGCTGGCATCTCGGCGTGACTACGATCCGCCGGGCGACGGCACGCGCCCGACGGTCCAGTGCCTGGGAAGCGCCCATGGGTGGCACTGCGGCGCACATCCCAAGCCGATCCGAGCTGTCCCCCGACCAGCGGCCCCAGTTGACCGTTACTGACCAAGACCCTAAGCCGACCGTGAGGATCCTCATAAGGGGACCGTGATAATTCTTCCACGTAACGATCACCACACCGCTCTCTTGTTGACAAGCGGGACGCCCGCGATATATGGCACTCCAATGTCGGCGAACTTCGCGTCATTCGTCCACGTCACCGCCGCCCCGGCGCTCCCCGCTGCGGCGCTCCGCGGGGCATCGTGATGCAGTATGCCATGGTTTGCCACAGCTATGATGACAGGCCATCAGATCCGTGTCATCGCTGTCGGCGGTTTCGCCGCCGTTGTTTTCCGCAGCGGTGAAACTCCTTCCGCGAGGCAGTCGCTTTCGTGTAATGGCACTGCCGTCGCCGCCGGTCAGCGCGGGTCCCGGCGCTGGTCCTTGAACGACGAGGCAACTTCCTTGAGGGCGCTCACGGGCCGCGCATAGCTTCGTCTCGCGTAATTCGAAAGGGCTGGACTTCCCAGTCGCGGCCGAGCACTCCAGTCCTCTGCGTGCCGCTCCTCCGCGGCGCGAAAGACGGGTACGAATTCAGCTCGCATCGCGACTTTGTGTGACCCGCCCGTGGAGACGATGTGGAGATTGCGTGATGCTGCCCAGAGCGTTGGAAAAGGCCGTTTATGGCGTGTATGCCACCACTGCCATCCATTTGGCGGACAAACACGGCGTTTTCGGTTTTCTCGCCACCCAGGAAGCGCCCACCAGCAAGATCGCCACCGAGCTCGGGCTCGACGAGGAGACCCTGGACCGGCTGCTGGTCCTGCTCGACTCCTTCGGCGTCATCGAGCAGAACGAGCACGGCGCGTACCGCCTGCCCGCGCAGACGGCTCCCTTCCTCGACCCGCGCAGCGCGCGCTCCGTCGGCGGCTTCCTCAACCACGTGATGAACAGCACGCTCGGCCGACTGCCGCAACTGGACTCCTACCTGACGGACGGCAAGTCGGCGGTGGACGCCGCCCTGCCGGCCCCGTTCGACGTCATGTACCGGACTCCGAAGCTCACGGAGGAGTTCCTGGCGGCCATGTGGCAGCTCACCTACGACGTCTCCCGCGAACTGGTGCCCATGGCCGGGCTGGAGCGGGTCCGGCACCTGGTGGACATCGGCGGCGCCAGCGGCCCCTTCTGCGTGGCCGCGCTGGAGGCGACACCCGGCCTGCGCGCCACCGTGTACGAGCTGCCGGAGGTCGGCCCGTACGTGGCCGACACCGTCGAGAAGTACGGCCTGCAGGGCCGGTTGGACTTCGCCGCGGGCGACTTCCACCACGACGAGTTCCCGCCGACCGAGTGCGTCGCGTTCGGCTACATCCTCTCCGGCTGGACCGACGAGACCGGCCTGGAGCTGTTGCGCAAGGCGCACCGCGCGTGCGCCGACGGCGGCCGGGTCCTGATCATGGACCGCCTGTTCGACGACGACCGGCGCGGACCGCTGCCCACGGCGGTGATGAACCTGTCGATGCACGTCGAGGCGAAGGGCCGGCACCGCACCGCCGCGGAGTACATCGGCCTGCTGGAGAGCGCGGGCTTCACCGACTGCGAAGTGCACCGGTCCACTCAGGACAAGCAACTGGTCATCGGGTTCAAGAGGTGAAACGGCATGCCGCGGGTCGACGGCGACCCGTGGTTCTGAGCGCAGCCCTGGGGGTTACATGAAAGCCGAACTGGCGTCCTTACAGTTTCCGAGACGGTGCGACGAGGTCGCCCGGCTCCAAGAGCGGTCGGGCCGACAGGCGCTGACCGACAGCGACCACGACCTGCTGGCCAAGCTCTACGAGGAGGCGTACGCCGAGCAGACCGCCGAGAGCGAGGTGATGCGGCTGCTGACCCGCTCGTTCAGCCGCGAACCCATCCCGCAGTACTACCGCTACGCCAACCTGCACGTCCACGCGTGGTACCTGGACCTGCACCAGACCGAGCCGGTGGCCGGCGCGGTGCTGGCCCTGGAGGCGACGCTGGCCGACCTGGACGCGGTCGAGCGCCGCGCCGCCGCGCAACTCACCGAGGCCGACAACACCGAGGAGCGGCTGCTGCGGCTGGAGGCGCTGCGCGAGCAGGTCGGGCGACTGCTGGTGGAGACCGGCGGCGACACGACCGCGGCCGAGATCATCGACCGGGCCCGCGACGACGCGCTGGCCCGCTGGCAGGCATCGGTGCTGACCCGCTGCTCCGGCTTCCTGGCCTCGGGCGACCACCACGAGAACATGTTCCTGCGGGCCGTGCAGGCATGCGAGTTGGCCTTCTACCTGATCCGCTACTTCACCGTGCGGGCCCGGACGTCCATCGGCCGCGGGGACGACCAGGCGTACGCGCTGATGGCGCAGCTGGCCCAGTGCGCGGAACTGCCCAACCACATCTTCCACGTGCTCAAGACGCTCACCCCGGATCTCTTCCTGAGGTTCCGCGACGCCACCGGTGAGGCCAGTGCCGTCCAGTCGCTGAACTACCACATGATGGAACTGGTGCTCTACGGCTACGACGCGCGCAAGGTGGAGGCGTACTCGAAGTTCGACCACCTGCACCAGTTGACGATGCCGCCGCTGCGGTCCGTGCGTCCGCTGGGCGACGCGGTGCGCGAGGCGGGGGACCCGAGGCTGACCGAGGCGCTCGCCGAGGTCGAACGGACCCTGCTGACCTGGCGCGGCAGGCACTACGGCTTCGGTCGGCGCTACCTGCCGGGGATGGCGGGGTCCGGCGGCACCGAGGGCGCCGGCTACCTGCGGCGGTTCGTCCACAAGGACAACCTGGTCCCGGAGCCCATCACCACCGCACCCGGACTCGACCTGCTCGGGTTCGCGTTCCGCTGACCGGAACCGGAACCGGAGCCGGAGCCGGGACCGGAAAAAGATGGCGCGAAGGCGACCCGGGGCGGGCGCCCGGCGCCCCGACCACGGTCGGCGGCCACCCGGGGAAGAAAGGCGGGAAATACCGGATGACCCCCGGCCGAGGCCTATCGCGACTCTTCCACGAGAAGGCACGGGACACGGTTCCGCGCCCCGCCCCGACAAAAAAAGGAGGTTTTTCCGGCACTGAATGCGCGACCCGCCCCGGCGGGCCGGGAACCAGGCTCCCGGTGATTTCCGGACCGCTTTCCGCGGGGATCAGGACGGGCCGCCGCCGGTGGCCCGCGATATCCCCGCCGGAGGCGGCCACGGATTTCCCCGGGAATCGGGGTCCGCTCCCGGCGGCCACGGGGACGTTCCCCCGCGGGCCCGCCCGCGAGGGGGCGCTGAGCTGCGCCTCGGGGGAGTGCCCGGGCGTCGCCGCGCCGCCCGCGGCGGGCCGGGGCGGAGCGCCGGGGCAGTGGCCGAGCCGGAAATCGGTGCGGCTGTTGTCGAAGCGGCGGCGCGGGGCGCGACGGTTTCGGGGCCGACCGTGACCGGGCCGGTCGCGCGGTGTTCATCGGCGCCCGCGGGAAGAGGGCGCCGGGAGTCGCTGGTCGGCCGGTTTTCCCGGCGCGCCGGTTTTCCCCGGCCCCCTCCCCGAGGGCCCGCGGAGCCGTCCCGGCGACGGGACGGACCCGCGGCCCCTCGCCTTCCCACCGGTGCCCGGGCAATGGCGCTGGTGATTTCGTATACGCTGTTCCCGGGGAATTCTTTCCAGAAAAGCGGAATTCACCGGCGGCCGCCCGCGGCGTTTTCTCACGCGCTTCGAACGGAGGCGGGTGGCGCGGCGCGGTGCGGCCTCGGTAGGCTCCTGGCATGCCTCGTTCTGCCTCGCGCACCAAGCCCACCGACTGGTCGATCCGCTTAGATTCGGTGTCTAAGGTGTACGAATCGACAAGAAGCCCGGTGCAGGCGCTGGATTCGGTGAGCATCCAATTGCGCCGTGGTACCTTCACCGCCGTGATGGGACCCTCCGGTTCCGGTAAGAGCACGTTCCTCAACTGCGCGGCCGGCCTGGACCGCCCGACCTCCGGCTCGGTCTGGCTGGGCGACATCGAGCTGTCGGGCCTCGACGAGGTCAAGCTGACCGAGGTGCGGCGCGAGCGGATCGGCTTCGTCTTCCAGGCGTACAACCTGCTGGGCTCGCTGACGGTGGCGGACAACGTCACGCTGCCGCTGCGGCTCGCCGGCCGCAGGACCGACCGCGAGTTCCTGAACCAGGTCCTGACCTCGGTCGGACTCGGCGACTTCCTCAAGCGGCGCCCCAGCGAGCTCTCCGGTGGACAGCAGCAGCGGGTCGCGATCGCCCGCGCACTGATCACCCGCCCCGAGGCGGTGGTCGCCGACGAGCCGACCGGAGCGCTGGACACCCGATCCAGCAAACAGGTACTGGAACTGATGCGCCATGTGGTGGACGACATGGGGCAGACGGTGCTGCTGGTGACCCACGACCCGGTCGCCGCCTCCTACGCCGACTCCGTCGTGTTCCTGGCCGACGGCAAACTGGCGGGCGAACTGCCCCGGCCCACCTCCGAGGAGATCGCCTCACGCATGACGCACCTGGGCGAGTGGTGATCCGCCGCGTCGGCCGGCTGATCCGCACCTTGGTGCCCTTCCCCAAGGACCTGTCGCTGGCCTGGAAGACCATCAAGGGACGCAAGGGCGGCTTCGTCGGCTCCTTCGTCGCGATCGCCGCGGGCTCGGCGGTGATCACCGCCTGCGGGATCCTGCTGATGTCCGGACTGAGCACCGGCGTCGCCCCCGAACGCTACGCGGGCGCTGACGTCGTCCTCAGCGCGGGGCAGTCGTTCTGGCTGGACGAGAGCTCCGCCGTCCGCTACAGCGAGCGCGTCACCCTGCCCTCCGACAAGATCGCCGCCGTCGCCGCGGTACCCGGCGTCAAGGCCGCCGTCGGCGACGTCGACATCGAACTGGGCGTGCTCGACTCCGGCGGCGGCGTGGTGGGCGGCCCGAACGGCTACCCGGTGTACGGGCACGGCTGGACGACCGCCGAACTCGGACCGTTCACGCTGGGCACCGGACACGCGCCCACCGCGTCCGGCGAGGTCGTCCTCGACTCCGGCCTGGCCTCGCGCGCCCACCTGTCGACCGGCTCCACGGTCCGGCTGGTGGTCGGCTCGATCGCCTCCTCCTACCGCGTCGTGGGCATCGCCGACCCGCCACCGGGCGGCCTGGACCGCCAGTCCGCGGTGTTCTTCACCGACGACCAGGCGACCAGCCTGTCCGGCCGCCCGGACCAGGTGGCCGCCATCGGGGTCCTCGCCGACCCCGGCGTCACCCCCGACCGGCTGGCCAAGGCGATCACCGCCGCCGTCCCGGGCGTGGAGACCCACACCGGCACCGGACGCGGCGACGTCGAGTTCCTCGACGTCGGCGACGCCCGCAACCTGGTGGTCGACACCTCGGCGTCGTTCGGCGGCACGATGGTGCTGATCGTGGTCTTCGTGGTGGCCAGCACCCTGACCCTGTCGGTCCAGCAACGCCGCCGCGAACTGGCCCTGATGCGCGCCATCGGCGCCACCCCCAGACAGATCCACTGGATGATCGGCGCCGAGATGACCCTGGTCTCGCTGTCCGGCGCCCTGGCCGGCGCGATCCCCGGCATCATCCTCGCGTTCGTGATGCGCGGCGTGTTCATCCTGGCCGGCGCCATGCCCTCGGACTACCAGATGGACGTGGGCATCCTGCCCATCCTCGCCTCACTGGTGCTGTGCGTGTTCAGCGCCCGGATCAGCGGCTGGCTGGTGGCCCGCCGCGTGGCCAGGACCAGCCCGGTCGAGGCGCTCGGCGAAGCCGCCGTCGAGCCCAAGAAACTCAGCCGGGCCCGACTGGTCATCGGCGCCCTGCTCATCCCGGTCGGACTGCTGCTGACCCTGGGCAACGTCGCCGACTCGGGCGACTCGGTCGCCGACGTCGCCGCCAGCGCCGTCCTGTTCTTCGTGGTGGCCCTGGGCTGCCTGGGACCCGTACTGCTGCGCGCCGCCATCGCGCTGTTCGGCCCGTTCCTGAACAACCAGACCCGGGCCCACGGCTTCCTCGCCCAGTCCAACGCCCGGGCCAACGCCCGGCGGCTCAGCGCGGCGGCCACCCCACTGGCCATCGGCGTGACCCTGGCCGCCGTACAGATCTTCGGCGCCACCACCACGATCGCCGCCTCCCAGCAGCAGCTCAACGAAGGACTGCGGGCCGGCTACGTGCTGACCGCCTCGTCCGGCGCCGGAGTCTCCCCCCAGGTCACCGACGCCGTCAGCGGCGTCCCCGGAGTCGCCCTGGCCACCCCGGTGGCACGGATGCAGGTACTGCTGACCTTCGGCACCCAGACCGAGGTCTTCGCCGCCCAGGGCGTCACCCCCGACCGCCTCTCCGACACCATGGACCTGCAGGTCCTCAACGGCAGCATCGCGGACCTGAAGGACGGGACGGTCGCACTCAGCCAGGTGGCCGCCCGCCAGGTCGGCGCGAAACTCGGCGGGACGATCACCCTGCGGCTCGGCGACAGCACCCTGCTCACCCCCCGGGTGGTGGCGATCTACGAGCGCGGCCTGGGCTTCGGCGACGTTACCTTGCCCAACGACCTGGTCGTGGCCCACACCACCTCCCAGGTCGACTCCGCGGTACTGGTCGCGGCCACCGCCGGGACCGACCAGAAGACGCTGGCCGCCGCACTGCGCAAAGCCGTCGCCCCCTACCCGACGGTCCAACTGGGCGGCCCCGCCGCCTTCGCGGTCGCACCCGCGGCCGGCGACTCGGGCGGCTGGGCCCTCAACCTCCTGTTCCAGACCCTGCTCCTGGGCTACATCGCCATCGCCGTGGTCAACACCCTGGTCATGGCCACCGCGGCCCGGGTACGCGAGTTCGCCATGCTGCAACTCATCGGCGCCAGCCGCGAACAGGTACGCGCCATGATGAACGGCGAGGCCAGGATCGTGATCTTCTCGGCGCTGCTGTTCGGCCTGCTGGCGGGAATCCCCTCGCTGGTCGGCA
The DNA here is from genome assembly GCF_014084105.1 of Streptacidiphilus sp. P02-A3a. GTDB lineage: Bacteria > Actinomycetota > Actinomycetes > Streptomycetales > Streptomycetaceae > Streptacidiphilus. Next base: position 4,616,255 of record NZ_CP048289.1, read on the forward strand.
TGAGCCTGGGACTGTCGAAGTCACCCGTCCCCAACATCTCCCTGCTCGGCCTGCTGGCGATCGTGGCGCTCACCGTCGCGCTCTCCTGGGGCTCGATCGCGACAGCCACCCGCTTCGCCATGCGCTCCGCGCCGGTCGACGCGATCGGCGGACGCGAGTAGCACCCGCCGCACCGCACCTGACCCACCGCGACACCACCCGACGGCGCCACCGGACCCCCGGCGGCGCCGTCGGCCGCTCCCGCCCCGGCCACCACCGCCCCGGCCACCACTGACCCGGCGTCAAAACCCCTGCTGACCGCCCTGTTTCGTTCTTCCTTCAAGTGCGTAGCTGGCGCGCCGCCGCTCTGGGGAGACTGGGTGATCAGACATGGCTTCCGCCGTGGAAGTGCAGCCGGAGGGGAGACCGCACATGACCCACGAGGGGCGCCCAGCAGCAGGACCGACGTCGGACCCGGCCGTCGGCCATCCGCTGACCCGCTTTCCCGTAGACCGCCCACGACCCGCCGAGCCCGACGAGGCCACCGCCACCCACCGGTTCACCCTCGACCGCGCGCTCACCGCGGACCTGCGCCGACTCGCCCGAGCGGCCGACGCCACCGTGCCCGGCGCACTGGCCGCCGCGGGCCTGGTCCTGGCCGCGGCGTACGCCGGACAGGACGAGGTGACCGCGACCGTCCGCGCCCGCTCCACGGCGCCCGCCGACGCACCGGTCCCGCTGCACGCGACCGTCGACAGCACGATGCCGTTCGACCACCTCCTGGACCGGGCATCGCGCGCCGCGGGCACCGAACTGCCCACCGAGTTCGCCCTCGCCGACATCGTGCTGCGGTTCACCGAACGCGACGGCGCCCTGGACGCCGACGTCGACTACCACCCCGAGGTACTCGACGCGGCCACCATCGAGCACCTGGCCGCCACCTACCGCACCCTGCTGGCCGACGCCGTCGCCCGCCCCGGACGACCCCTGCGCGAACTGAGGCTGATACCCGACGCCGAGTCGCACCGCGTACTCCACGACTGGAACGACACCACCTCCGCGTTCCCCCCGCACTCCAGCCTGCCCAGCCTGTTCGCCGAGCAGGTACGGCTGTCCCCGGACAAACCCGCCGTCCTGTTCGGCGACGACCGGCTCACCTACGCCGAACTGAACGAGCGGGCCAACCGGCTCGCCCACCGCCTGCTCGCCGCGGGCGTCACCGCCGAGTCCCGGGTCGCGCTGCTGCTGGACCGGTCGGTGCACGTGGTCGTGTCCGTCCTGGCCGTGGTCAAAGCCGGCGCGGCCTACGTCCCGCTGCACGCCGCCTACCCCCAGGACCGCGTCCGCTTCGTCCTGGCCGACGTCGGCGCCCAGGTCCTGCTCACCGACCGGGCCATGGCACCCAGGACCACCACCACCGACGTCCCGGTCCTGCTCGTGGACGACCCGGCCACCACCGCCGGCCAACCCGCCCACGACCCCGAACCGGACCCGGACGCCCAGCAGCTCGCCTACATCATGTTCACCTCGGGCTCCACCGGCACCCCCAAGGGCGTCGCCGTCACCCACCGCGACGTGGTCGCCCTGGCCTGGGACCGCCGCTGGCGCGAAGCGGCCCACCGGCGCATCCTCTTCCACTCCCCGCACGCCTTCGACGCCGCGACCTACGAACTGTGGGTACCGCTGCTGACCGGCGGCGACATGGTCATCGCCACCGAGGAACCCACACCCGCCCTGGTACGCGACCTGATCGCCGAACACGCCGTCACCGCCGTCTTCCTCACCTCCGCCCTGCTGCGCCTGTTCGCCGAGGAGGCCCCCGACTGCTTCAAGGGCGCGGCGACAGTGATCACCGGCGGCGAGGTGCCCTCACCCGAGGCCCTGGAACAGGTCATCACCCACTGCCCCGGCACCCTGGTCATCAACGCCTACGGACCGACCGAGGCCACCACCTACGCCCTGTTCCAGGAACTCACCCTGGAACAGGTACGCACCCGCGCCGTACCGATGGGCCGACCGCTCGACAACACCCGCCTGTACACCCTCGACGCGTGGCTGCGCCCGGTCCCGGTCGGCGCGCCGGGCGAACTGTACATCGCGGGCGACGGCCTGGCGCGCGGCTACTTCGGCCGGGCGCCGCTGACCGCCGAGCGGTTCGTGGCCGACCCCTTCGGCACGGGGGAGCGGCTGTACCGCACCGGCGACGTCGTGCGCTGGCGCGCCGACGGGACGATGGACTTCCTGTACCGGGCCGACAAGCAGATCAAGATCCGCGGCTTCCGGATCGAGATCGGCGAGATCGAGGCCGCGCTCACCGCGCTCGACGGCGTCGCCGACGGCGTGGTCGCCGTCCACGAGACCCGCGGCGCCCGGCACCTGGTCGCCTACGTGGTACCCGAACGCGGCCGGGCCGCCGAGGTGGCGCAGTGGCGCGAGGCCCTGGCCCTGCGGCTGCCGAGCTACGAGGTACCGTCCTGGTTCATCCCGATGGAGGCCCTGCCGCTGTCGAACAACGGCAAGGTCGACCGCGCCGCCCTGCCCGCACCGCGGGTCGACCTGCTGACCGCGGGGGACCACGTCGAACCGCGCACCGACACCGAGCGGCTGCTGGCCCAGGTGTGGGCCGAGGTGTTCGGCGTCCAGCGGATCGGCGTCAACGACAACTTCTTCGCCTCCGGCGGCGACTCCATCCTGGCCATCAAGGTCGTCTCCCGGGCCCGCGCCCACGGCCTGCGGCTGACCGCCAAGGACCTCTTCCTCACCCCGACCGTCGCGGAACTGGCCCGGGCCGCGACCCGGGACGACAGCGGACCCGACCCCACCCCGGCCCCCACCCCGCTCGTCCAGCTCACCGCCGACGAGGCCGAGCACATCGCCGCGGGCGGACCGGTCGAGGACGTCTACCCGCTGACACCGATGCAGAGCGGCATGCTCTTCGACGCGCTGATGACCGAGGACACCGGGCTGCACCTGATCCAGTTCGACCTGGTCCTCGACCACGTCGAGGACCCGGAACTCCTCGGCCGGGCCTGGCAGCGGACCGCGGACCGGCTACCGGCCCTGCGCACAGCCGTGCTCTGGACGGACGTCAGCACCCCGGTCCAGGTGGTGCGGGCCACGGCCACCGTGCCCGTCACCCAGCACGACTGGCGGCAACTGCCGCGGAGCGAACAGCGCGAACGCCGACACGCGCTGCGCGCCGCCGACCGCGCGGCCGGAATGGACCTCGCCACCGCCCCCCTGGCCAGGGTCACCGTCATCCGGCTCACCGACACCAGCGTCCGCGTGCTGTGGTCGATGCACCACCTGGTGCTGGACGGATGGAGCAGCACCGAACTGCTCACCGAGGTGGCCGCCGACTACGCCCGGCTGCGCGACGGCGACGGACCGGCGCCACGACCCCGGACACCGTTCCGGGACTACCTGCGATGGCTGGGCGACCAGGACCAGGCCGCGGCGGAGGCCCACTGGCGCGGCGTGCTCGGCCCCCTGACCACCCCGACCCGGCTGCCCTACGACGACCGGCCGCCCCGGGCTACCGCCCGCGCGCCACCGCAAGGGTGGAGGTGGACATCGCCCCCGACCTGTCCGCCCGGCTGACCGAGGCCGCCAAGCGCACGAAACTGACCACCAGCACCCTCCTGCAAGGCGCCTGGGCACTGCTGCTGGCGCGCTACAGCGGCAGCCCGGACGTCTGCTTCGGCGGCACCGTCTCCGGCCGGACCCCCGACCTGGCCGGCGTCGACTCGATCATCGGGATGCTGGTCAACACCCTGCCGGTACACGTACGCGTGGACCGCGCCCAGGACCTGGAGACCTGGCTGGCCGACCTACAGGCGCGGCAGGCCCGGGCCCGGGACTTCGAGGCCGTCTCGCTGACCCCAGGCCCAGGCCTGGAGCGGCCTGTCGCCGGCGACAACCTGTTCGACAGCATCATCGTCTTCGAGAACTTCCCCTTCGACGAGCACGCCTTCACCGCCCACGGCCTGCGACTGAGCCACTTCGACCACGAGGTCGGCTCGGGCGCCGCACTCGGCGTCGTCGTACACCCCGGCGACGGGATCACCATGCGGGTCCACTACGACCCGGCCCTGTTCGAAGCGGACACCGTGCACCGGATGACGGGCCTACCTGCGGACCCTGCTGGAGGCCTTCGCCGACCACACCGCACGCACCGTCGGCGACCTGCCGGCCCACTCGACCGCCGAACACCAGGTGGTCATGGGCGACCCGGCCGCCACCGCCACCGGCCACCAGGCCGAGCACCGGATGCAGGACCTGGTCACCGCACAGGTACGGCTGCGCCCGCGGGCGGTCGCGGTGGAACTCGGACGACCAGCGGCTGACCTACGCGGAACTGGACGCGCGGGGCGAACCAGCTGGCGCACCACCTCATCGAGCGCGGCGTCGGCAGCGACGTCCTGGTGGGCATCGCGATCGAACGCAGCCTGGACCTGTTCGTCGCCATCCTGGGATCCTCAAGGCGGGCGGCGCGTACGTGCCGCTGGACCCGGACTACCCGGCCGAACGCCTGGCCGTCACCGTGCCGAGACCCGCCCGCGGGTGGTGCTGGCCCACGAGCACGGCATCGCCCGCTTCCCGCGGACCGACGCCGAACTGGTCTTCCTGGACCGGGACCGCCCGGCCATCGCCGCCCACCCGGACACCGACCCCGGACCGCGCGGCAGCGCCCGCGACCTGGCCTACGTCGTCTACACCTCGGGCTCCACCGGCCGACCCAAGGGCGTGATGGTCGAGCACCGCTCGCTCTACAACACCGTGACCGCGGTCGTCGGACCCTACGGGCTCACCCCCGGCAGCCGGGTGTTCCAACTGTGCTCCATGAGCTTCGACACCGGCGTCCAGGACCTGTTCACCACCTGGGCCGCCGGCGGCACGATGGTGGTCCCGGCCCCCGACGTCGCCCGCAACGGCGCCTACCTGGTCGAGCACCTGCTCGCCGGCAAGGTCACCACCGCCTCCATCCCGATCACCGTCCTGTCCTCACTCGACTCCGGCTCCCTGCCCGGGATGGACACCATCCGGGTCGGCGGCGACATCGTGGTGCCCGAGGTGCCGAGGCCTGGGCACGCCACCACCGGGTGATCAACAACTACGGGCCGACCGAGGCCGGGGTGACCGTGAGCCTGTTCGAGGTCGAGCAGGGAGCCGGCTACCGCAGCGTGCCCCTGGGCAGGCCCTGGCCAACACCCGCGCCTACGTCCTCGACGACCACCTGTCCCGGTACCGATCGGCGTGCCCGGCGAACTGTACGTCGGCGGCATCGGCCTCGCCCGCGGCTACGTCGACAACCGGGCCAAGACCGCCGAACGGTTCGTCGCCGACCCCTTCGGCCCGCCCGGCTCACGGCTCTACCGGACCGGCGAGTGGTGCGCTGGCAACCCGACGGCCTGCTGGACTTCGTCGGCCGCACCGACGACCAGGTCAAGATCCGGCTTCCGGGTCGAACCCGGCGAGATCGAGAGCGTCCTGCTGCGCCACCCCGCGGTCGCCGAGACCGCGGTGTCGGTGTGGCCGGACGACAAGGGCAACAAGCGACTCGTCGCCTACGTCGTGGCCCGGCCCGGGACACCGGCACGAGCGCGGACGAACTGCGCCGCCACCTCGGCGCCACCCTGCCCGGCTACATGATCCCGACCGCGATCGTCCGACTGGAGCGGATGCCGCTCAACCACAACGGCAAGCTCGACCGGTCCGCGCTGCCCGCACCGACCCGCCAGGACGGCGCCGGCGCCGCGTACGTCGCCCCCGGCGACCCGACCGAGGAGGCACTGGCCCGGATCTGGTCGCAGGTCCTGGGCATCGAACGGGTCGGCACCGCGGACGACTACTTCGCCCTCGGCGGCGACTCCCTCAACAGCCTGCGCATCGTCGCCAGGATGCGCACCGCCTTCGGCGTCGAGGTCACCCCCCGGGACCTCTTCGAGGAACCCACGATCGCCGCCCTGGCCGCGACCATCCGCGACCGGATCCTGGCCGGGGTACTGGAGACAGCCGCCGGCACCGTCCTGAACGCGCCGGACCGCCCCTCTGACATGGGAGAGAGAACAGCATGGAACTGCCGTCCGTCGCGAAGGACCGGCTGTCGCAGCTGCCCGACCACGTGCGCGAACTCGTCCTGCGGCAGCTCGCCGGCGCGGCCGGGCCCGCACCCCAGGACCGCCCGATCACCCCGGCGCCCCGCGACGGCGCACTGCCGCTGTCGGTGGGCCAGCAGGGACTGTGGTTCCTGGCCGAACTCAACCCCGACAGCGTCGAGTACAACGCGCCCAAGGTGCTGCGCCTGACCGGCGACCTGCACCCGCGGGCCCTGCGCGCCGCGCTCGACGACGTCGTCGCCCGGCACGAGGCACTGCGCACCACCATCGGCGAGGCCGACGGCCACGGCGTCCAGGTGGTGCACCCACCCGCCCCGGTACCGGTCGAGTACACCGACCTGACCGACCTGCCGGAACCCGAACGCGGCCGCCGCACTCGACCGCCGCCTGGAACACGAGGGCTCCACCCCGTTCGACCTGCGCCGCGGCCCCCTGTTCCGGGTGGCGCTGCTGCGGCTCGCCGCCGACGAACACGTCCTGGTCCTGGGCCTGCACCACATCGTCGGCGACGGCTGGTCCATCGGGCATCCTGACCGAGGAACTCAACGCCAGGTACACCGCCCACACCCGCGGCCAGGCCCCGGCACTACCGCGACTCCCGATCCAGTACGCCGACTTCGCCGCCTGGCAGCAGCAGCGCCTGGCCGGACCCGAGGTGGCCGGACAGATCGACTACTGGCGCGGGCAACTGGCCGCACTGCCCCCGGTGGAACTCCCGGCCGACCGCCCGCGCCCCCCGGTCCTCGGCTCCACCGGCGCACTGCACCCGATCACCGTGCCGCGACCACTGGCCCAGCGCCTGACCGACCTGGGCACCCGCGGCGGCGCCACCTTGTTCATGACCCTGGTCGCCGCGAGCCAACTGCTGTTCGCCCGCTACTCGGGACAGCAGGACATCGCCGTCGGCTCGGTGACCGCGGGCCGCGGCCGCGCCGAACTGGAACCCCTCATCGGCTACTTCAGCAACACCGTCGTGCTGCGCTCCCAGGTACGCGAGGAACGGACCTTCACCGACTTCCTCACCGACGTCCGCTCCACCGTCCTGGACGCGTTCGCCAACGACGAGATCCCGTTCCAGCGACTGGTCGACATCATCCGCCCGGAACGCGACCCGAGCCGCCCGCCCCTGGTCCAGGTCATGGTCAACCTGCAACACCTGCCACCGGCGCACAGCCACCTACCGGGCCTGCGGGTCACCGAGATCCCCCCACCCGTGCACGTGGCCAAGTTCGACGTCTCCTTCGACTTCTTCGAGCACGACGGCGCACTCACCGGCCACATCGAGTACAGCACCGACCTGTTCGACCCGCCCACGATCGAGCGGATGAGCGGCCACCTGCTGACCCTGCTCGACGGCATCGCCGCCCACCCGGACGAACCGATGCGGGCACTGCCCATGCTCACCGAACCCGAACTACGGCAACTGGCCACCGACTGGAACGGCCCCCACCGTCGACTTCGGCCCTCCCGCTGCCTGCACGAACTCTTCGACGACCAGGCCGCGCGCACCCCCGACGCGGTCGCGGTCAGCTGCGCCGACCAGCGACTGACCTTCGCCGCCCTGGCCACCCGCGCCAACCAGCTCGCACACCACCTGACCGGCCTGGGCGTGGGCCCGGGAACACTGGTCGGCGTGTGCGTGAACGCGGCGTCGAGGCGATGGTCGCCCTGCTGGGCGTGATGAAGTCCGGCGCCGCGTTCGTCCCCCTGGACCCGGACTACCCCGCCCAGCGGCTGAACATGATGCTGGACGACGCCGCCGCACCCGTGGTGGTCACCGAGACCGCCCTGGCCGACCGCGTCACCGCCCACCCGGCGACCGTGGTGTACCTCGACCGCGACCGGCCCACCTCGACACCTGCCGGGCACCCCACCCGCCGTCCGGGGCCCACCGTGGACGACCTCGTCTACGTGATCTACACCTCGGGCACGACCGGCAAGCCCAAGGGCGTCCTGATCAACCACCGCAACATCCACCACATCCTGCGGTCCTGGAACGCCCGCTACCGGCTCGACGAGATCCGCGGCCGGGCCCTGTGCGTGGCCAGCTTCGGCGTCGACCTGTTCCTCGGCGACTTCCTGTTCTCCGCGCTGTTCGGCGGCGAAATGGTGGTGTGCCCGGCGGACGTGGTGACCGACCCGCCCACCCTGGTCGACCTGATCGCCGAGGTCCGGCCGCAGATCCTGGCCACCACCCCCTCACTGGCCCGGGCCATCAGCACCGAACTCGGCTGGCGCGGCCTGACCCTGGACTCGCTGCGGCTGCTCTCCCTGGGCGCCGAGGGCTGGCTGGCCGGCGACGCCGCCGACCTGCTCGACCACGTCGGCCCCGACACCCTGGTGGTCAACGCCTACGGCGCGACCGAGACCACCGTGGACTCCACCGTGTTCGCCCTGCGCGGCGACCCGGTCGAACCGTCGGCGTTCGTCCCCATCGGCACACGATGACCAACACCAGCGTGCACATCCTGGACGACACCGGCCGCCCGGTACCCGTCGGAGTACCCGGCGAGCTCTACATCGGCGGCGCGGCATCGCCCAGGGCTACTGCAGCGACCCGAACTGACCGCCGAACGCTTCCCCCACGACGTCCTGGGACCGGGCACCGGCCGCTTCTACCGCACCGGCGACGTGGTGCGCTGGCGCGGCGACGGCAACCTGGAGTACCTCGGCCGGGCCGACGACCAGGTCAAGATCCGCGGCTTCCGGGTGGAACTCGGCGAAGTCGAGACCGCCCTCGCCCGCCACCCCGAGGTGGCCACCGCGGCGGCCGTCGCCCGCCGCAACGGCTCCGGCCACACCCGGCTGTTCGGCTACGTGGTACCCGCCGGCACCCGGGCACCCGACCTCGCCGCCCTGCGGACCTTCCTCACCGCCCACCTCCCCAGCCAGGCCGTCCCCTCGGCGATCATGGTGCTCGACGCCCTGCCGATGACCCCGAACGGCACCCTGGACCGGCGCGCCCTGCCCGCCATGGACGAACCCGCCGCCGACCCCTCCCACCGCGTCCCGCCACGCACCCCCGTGGAAACCGCACTCGTCGAGGTCTGGGCGAAGGTCCTGGGCGTGGAACCCGACGGATCGGCGTCGAGGACAACTTCTTCAACCTCGGCGGCGACTCGATCCTCAGCCTCCAGGCCGTCTCCCTGGCCCGCCGCGCCAACCTCCGGCTGACCACCAAGCAGATGTTCCAGCGGCAGACCATCGCCGAACTGGCGGGCGAGGTCACCGTGCTCACCGCCACCGGCGCCGAACAGGGCCCGGTGACCGGCCCCGGTACCCCTGACCCCGGTCCAGCAACTGGTACTTCGAGGAGTTCCCCGAAGCCCCCGGCCACTTCAACCAGTCCCTGTACCTCGCACTCGACCCCGACACCGACCCCGACGCCCCTGCGCGCCGCCGTCACCGCCGTACTCGACCACCACGACATCCTGCGGATCCGGGCCGAACACGTCGCGGCCGCTGGCAGCAGCACCACCCGGCCACCACCGACCACCCGGCCCACCCCACCGTGTTCGAGCACCTGGACCTGTCCGCCCTCGACGACACCGCACAGGACCAGGCCGCCCGCACCGCGATCACCGCCGCCCAGACCGGATTCGACATCCGCACCGGCCCCGCTGTTCCAAGCCTGCTGCTCACCCAAGGCGGCGCCCACGCCCCCCGGCTGTTCCTCGCCGCGCACCACTACGTCGTCCGACCGCGGTCTCCTGGCGGGTGATCCTGGCCGACCTGGACACCGGCTACCGGGCAGGCGGCGCACGGCCGCCAGGTCGACCTGGCGCGAAGTCCACCTCGTTCCGCAGCTGGGCCCACCGCCTCACCGCACTGGCGGCCGAAGGCGGCTTCGACACCGAACTGGACTACTGGACACGGGTCGAGAAGGCCACCCTGGACGCCGCCGCCCTGCCGGTGGACCGCCACGGACACAACACCGCCGGCTCCGCCCGCACCCTGACCCGGCGACTGAACGCGGACCGCACCGACGCACTGCTGCGCAACGTACCCGAGGTGTACCGGACCCAGGCCAACGACGTACTGCTCAGCGCCCTCGCCCGGGTCCTGCGCGACTGGGCCGGCGGCACCGTCCCGATCGAACTGGAGGGCCACGGACGCGAGGACCTGTTCGACGACGTCGACCTGTCCCGCACCGTCGGCTGGTTCACCACCGTCTTCCCCCTCGTCCTGGAACTCCCCGAGGACCACGACTGGGGCACCACCGTGAAGGCCGTCAAGGAGGAACTGCGCGCCGTCCCCTCCCGCGGCCTCGGCTACGGCGCCCTGCGCTACCTCACCACCCCGGGCACACTCGGCGGCGGCCGCCAACCCCAGGTCGGATTCAACTACCACGGCCGCTTCGGACACCGACCCCGGCGGCAGCGGACTCTTCCGCGGCTGGTGCCCGAACCCGGTCCCCGACCGCGGCCCCGACCAGGCCCGGCAGTGCCTGATCGAGGTCACCGGCATGGTCCGCGACGGCGAACTGGAATTCGGCTGGGAGTACTCCGGGAACGTCCACCACGAGGAGACCGTGGCCCAACTGGCCGAGGCGTTCCTCACCGCCCTGGAACAGGTCATCGAACACTGCGCCCTGCCCGGCGCCGGCGGCTGCACCCCCTCCGACTTCCCGCTCGCCGCACTGGACCAGGCCGCCGTGGACACGATCGTCGGCGACGGCCGATCCGTCGAGGACCTCTACCCGCTCACCCCGATGCAGAGCGGCATGCTGTTCCACTCCCTCGACACCGACACCGACAACGGCGACGTCTACCTCACCCACTTCGCCGCGATCCTGGACGGCGTGGACGACCCGCGGCAACTGGCCGACGCCTTCCAACACGTCGTGGACCGCACCCCGATCCTGCGCACCGCGGTGGTCGGAACCGGCGCGGACACCCCCCTGCAGAGCGTCCACCGCGACGTGCGCCTGCCGGTGACCCACCTGGACTGGAGCACACTGACCCCCCAGGACCGCGACACCCGCTCCCGCACCCTGTGGCAGAGCCTGCCCGCCCTGCGACTCGACCTGACCCAGGCCCCGCTCATGCGGCTGACCATCGCCCGCCTGCCCGGAGCGAGCGTCCAGCTCTTCTGGTCCTCCCACCACCTGCTGCTCGACGGCTGGAGCTTCGCCGACGTCCTGGCCCAGGTCTTCGGGGAATGGGCCGCACTGGGCGGCGCACCGACCCCCGCCCGCAAACCCCGCCGCCCCTACCGCGACTACGTGCAGTGGCTGGCCGACCAGGACGGACACCGCCGCCCGAACCCACTGGCGCCGCACCATGCACGGCTTCACCGCCGCCACCCCACTGCCCTACGACCGGGCACCCCAGGCCGCCCACGCCACCCGCTCCGCACACGACACCCACCTGCGGCTGCCCGCCGACCGCTCACACCGGCTCTACACGTTCGCCAAGAACGCCCGACTGACCGTCAACACCGTCGTCCAGGGCGCATGGGCACTGCTGCTCGCCGCCCACAGCGGCGAACGCGACGTGTGCTTCGGCGCCACCGTCTCCGGCCGACCCGAGAACCTCGCGGGCGCCGACGAGATCATCGGCCTGTTCATCAACACCCTGCCGGTACGCACCACCCTGGACCGCGACCTCGACCTGGTGACCTGGCTGCGCCGGATCCAGGACGAACAGGTCGAGACCCGCCAGTTCGAACACGTCTCACTGGCACAGGTCCGCGGCTGGAGCGAGACCCCCCGGGAGTCGAACCTCTTCGACAGCATCGTCATCTTCGAGAGCTTCCCCTACGACCGCGACGCCGCCTCCCGGCACGGCCTCACGGTACGCGAGAGCAACGGCGCGGAGGAGACCAACTACGCGCTCGCGCTCACCGCCTACACCACCGACGAACTGCACCTGCGCCTCGGCTACGACCCGCTCCTGTTCGACCGGGACACCGCCGAACGGCTCACCCGCCGCCTGTCGACCCTGCTCGACGCCTTCGCCGACCACCCCCACTCCCCACTCGCCTCGCTCCCGCTGCTGCCCGGCCACCGAACAGGCCCTGCTGCACGAGTGGAACGCCACCACCCGCCCCACCGGGACAACCCACCACCATCGAACTGTTCGAACAACAGGCCGCGGCCACCCCCGGAACACCGCACTGGTGCACCGCGACACCCTCAGCTACGCCGAACTGGACACCCGCGCCAACCGGGCTCGGCCCACCACCTTGACCGCCCTGGGCCTGGGCCCCCGAGAAGATCGCCGCCCTGGCCTGCCCACGCACCCCCGACCTCCTGATCGCGATGCTGGCCGTCCTCAAGACCGGCGCGGCCTACCTGCCCCTGGACCTGGACCACCCCCGCGAACGCCTCGCCCCAATGCTGCGCGACGCGGCCCCGGCCCTGGTCCTGACCGCCGACAACCACCGTCCCCGACCTGCCACCGCACACCCCACCCTCTCCCTCACCGACCCGCCGTGACCGCCGCACTGGCCCACCACCCGGCCACCAGCCCCGACCGTCCACCCCCGCACACCCCGAGAACGCCGCCTACACGCTCTACACTCCGGCTCCACCGGCCAACCCAAAAGGCGTCGTGGTCACCCGGGCCAACCTGCGCAACTTCGTCCTCGACATGCGCGACCGCACCGCGATGACCCCCAGGACCGGCTGCTGGCCGTGACCACCCGTCGGCTTCGACATCGCCCACCTGGAGCTCTTCGTCCCCCTGATCAGCGGCGCGACCGTGGTACTCGCCGACAAGGGAACTGGTCCTCGACCCCCAGCAACTGCGCCGCACCGTCCCACGACCAGCACATCACCGTGGTACAGGCGACACCGAGCTGTGGCGCGGCGTCCTGGAAGGCGCCCCCGACATCCTCACCCGGCTGCGGGTCTTGGTCGGCGGCGAGGCACTGCCCCAGGAACTCGCCACCGCCCTGACCGCCGGATCCCCGTCGGTGACCAACGTGTACGGGCCGACCGAGACCCACCATCTGGTCGACCGCCGCGCACCTGACACCCACCACCACCGGCGCCCCGCCGATCGGCAGGCCGATCGCCAACACCCGCGTCCACGTGCTCGACGCCGACCTGCGCCCGACCCCGCCCGGCGTCCCCGGCGAGCTGTACATCGCCGGCGCCGGAGTGGCCCGCGGCTACACCAACCGCACCGCCCTGACCGCGACCCGCTTCGTGGCCGACCCCTACGGGCCCCCCGCCGAACGCATGTACCGCACCGGCGACGTGGTCCGCCGACGCACCGACGGGAACCTGGAATTCGTCGGCCGCGCCGACGACCAGGTCAAGATCAGGGATTTCCGGATCGAACTCGGCGAGATCGAAACCGTCCTCGCCACCCACCCGCAGGTCGGCTCGGCCGTCGTGGTGGCCCGCGAGGACCACCCCGGCAACCAGCAACTGGCCGCCTACTTCGTCCCGACCACGGACACACCACCCACGGACGCGGACCTGAGGACCCACCTGGAACGCCTGCTACCGGGCTACATGGTGCCCGCGTTCCTGATCGCGACGGACACCTTCCCGCTGACCCCCAGCGGCAAGGTCGACCGACGGGCCCTGCCCGCCCCGAGCCCAGCGGCAACCGGCACCGACACGCCACGAGTCGCCCCGAGCCAAGGCGCACAAGCCACCCTCGCCGCGATCTGGGCGGACGTCCTCGGCCTACCGGCCGACCGGATCGACGCGACCAGCGACTTCTTCGCCCTGGGCGGCAACTCCGTGCTGAGCGTCCAGGTCGTCTACCGCGCCCGACGCGCCGGATGGCACCTCGTCCCCAAGGACCTGTTCACGCACCCCACCATCCAACGCCTGGCCACAGCGGCGGAACCGGCCACCGAACCCACCACCGAACCCACCACCGAACCCACCGCACCCCAACCGCACACCCCCCAGCAGACCGGCACCCCACCGGCCACCACCCCCGACACGGCAGGCCACCCGGCCCTGACCCCCGCCTTCCTGGCCACCCGCCTGACCGAACTGGCCCGCACCCACCGGGTACCGGGCGCACAACTCGCCCTGCGCCACGCCGGCCGGCTGATCACCGTCGAAACGGGGGAGCGGACAGCGGGAACCGGCCTGCCGGTCACCACGGACACCGTGTTCCCCATCGCCTCCCTGACCAAGCCGGTGACCGCACTGCTCGTCCAACTCCTGGCAACCCAAGGACGCCTCGACCTCGACGCCCCGATCGGCGCCTACCTGCCCGAACTCCCCGCCACCAGCCCGGTCGGCCGGATCACCACCCGCCAGGCCCTGAGCCACACCGGCGGACTGGTCGCCGCGATCGACGAACGGACACCCAGCACCGACCGCCGCACCTGGGTCCAACGGCACTGCGACGAAACCGCCGTCACCCACCAGCCGGACACCGCGTTCTCCTACTCCGACGTCGGCTACGTACTCGCGGGCCGCCTGGTCGAAGCACTGACCGGCCTGGACTGGCGAACCGCCGTGCAATCGCTGCTGCTGCGCCCCCTGGCAATCACCGCCGCCTTCAACGGGCAACCGGGACAACGCCCCGCCGCCCAGGGTCACCTGCTCCTCGACCGCCCGCTCCCGATACCCGAACAGACCTTCTCCCCACTGGACGACCCCGCCGTGGCACTGGCCGCCACCGCGGCCGACCTGCTGCGCCTGGCCGCCGTCCACGACCACACCGCACCCGGCGTACTCGACCCCGCGGCCGCCGACGCGATGCTCCACGACCGGACCGCAGACCTGGCCGTGGGACCCTTCGGCCTCGCCGACGGCTGGGGACTGGGCTGGGCCGTGTTCCACGGCGCGCACGGCGACTGGCACGGCCACGACGGCAGCGGCGACGGCACCTGGTCCCACCTGCGCTTCGACGCCGCCACCGGCACGGCCGTCGCGCTCACCACGAACGCCGGCACCGGCGCCGCCCTGTGGGAGGACCTCCTCGCCGAACTCGGCGCGGCCGGCCTCCACGTGGCCAACCACTCCGCCCGCACCCTGTCCGCCCCCGCGGCACCGGTGGCCGCACCGGCCGAGTGCGCCGGACACTACGCCAACGGCGACTGGGACTGCCAGGTCCAGGCACACCCCGAAGGACTCACCCTGTCCGTCGGACACGGGCCGCGCTCCACCCTGACCTGCCACGCCGACCTGCGGTTCACCACCCAGGGCGGCAGCGGGATACCGGGCACCGGCCGGTTCCTGCGCGACCCGGACACGGGCCGGATCGAGCTGCTCCAGCTCGCCGGGCGGCTGCTGCGCCGCACCGCGGCGACAGCGGGGTGACCAGGCGACCTCGCGACCTCGTGACCTGAACGGGCCGCGTCCCCCCACCCCGGTGCCCGGTGGGGGGACGCGGCCCGTTCAGGTCAGGTCACCGAGCAGCCCGACTTGCTCTTGTCCGTGACCACCGTCGAGGTGTACGGGCACGCGACGCCGATCCAGGTGAGGTCGTTCCACAGTTGGGACCACGACTCCCGGGGATCGCGGCACACCAGGAACTGGGCGCCCTTGTCGGCGACCGGCACGCTGATCTTGAACGTGCCGCTGAGCGTGCAGCTCTGGAACAGGGGACTGAAGGTCGCCCGGTCCACGCCGACCGCGATGACGACGTCGGTGCCGTCGGCGGGCCTGCCGAAGTCGGCGTAGGAGTTCTGCGCGCTGTAGACGTGCGGGAGGCCGTACTGCGGACCGTACTTGTCCAGCGCGCCCGCGAGGCCGTAGTGGTTGGCGTAGATGACGGCGTGCGCCCGGTCCTGCGGGGACAGCGACTGGTCGACGCCGGCGACTTCCTGCGCCAACTGCGGCCAGCCCGCCTGGTCGAGCTGGGAGACCCCCAGTTCCTTCATGACCGGGTTCGACCCGTACCACGCGAGCGGCAGCACCGGCAGCATCATCACGGCCGACAGCAGCACGTTGAACACCAGCGCGCTGCCGGTCACCGAGCGGCGGAAGGCGGTCTGCGCCCACCCCACGGCCACCACGGAGCCCGCCGCCAGCAGCACCACCTGGAGACCGGCCGTGTACTCGGGGTCCCCGCCGATGATGATCAGCAGCACCGACATGAACAGGTAGCCCAGCGCGACCGACCGGTACGGCCGCCACTGCGGGCGGCGGAACAGCGCCACCAGCCCGGAGATCCACACCGGGGTGAGGAACAGGCCGATCATCAGGATCTGGAACGGCACGAAGGCGACCCGGGAGTCGGCTCCCAGCGCGATCGTCAACGCGGCGCTCATCTTGATCGCGGGCCAGCCGTGCGCGATCTGCCACGCCACCATCGGCGCCGAGATCAGCACGGCTATCGCGCACCCCGCCACGAAGAGCCGACCGCGCAGGATCGTGCGCGGACCCAGCACCAGCAGGCCCACCAGCAGGGCCAGGACCAGCAGCACGATGAGGTTCTTGGCGAGCATGCCCACGCCGGTGACCGCGCCGATGGCCAGCCACAGCCGGTTGTCCGCGGTGCGCAGCAGGCGGATGAACAGCCAGCCCAACGTCACCCAGCTGAGCAGGTCGGGGCCGTTGGTGGTGAGCATGTGCCCGGCGTTGAGGGTGACGACCGACCCGGCCGTCGCGGCGGCGGCGAAGACCTGGGCGCCGCGCGCGCCGCCGAGTTCACGTGCGATCAGGCCCGACACCCACACGTCCAGGCAGGCCAGCAGGGCCGGCACGACACGCAGTCCGATCAGGTTGTCGCCGAAGAGGAAGGTCTCCACTCTGGCGATCACCGCGACCAGCGGGGGCTGGTCGACGTACCCCCACGCCAGGTGCCGACTGGACACCCGGTTGTACAACTCGTCGACGTGGTAACCGTAGCGCCCCGAGAGGGACAGCAGCAGCACACCCACCACGACGGAGACGCTGAGCAGCGGCCATCGGTACAGCGCGGGGACTGTCGTTAAACGGTCCTGGGAAGATGCCGAGGGATTTCTGGTAGTGGTCGCCACGTTACCCACACCTTTCTGTTTCTGTCTGCGGGTTCGGCTATGCGGATTGTCTCCGGCATCGCGCGTGCGGGCGACCATGTTGAATTGTAGGAAAACCTCGGCGAATCATCTTGTGTCTCCGCGCCCACGGCCCGACGCGTTTTCCGGACCCCCGCGCCGCCCATGACCTGGCAGTTCGCCCCGGCCCCGGCCCTCACCCGGCCGCGGCGCCGCACCCGGGCGCCCCGGTCCGGCTCACGAGGTCACTGCCGCCGTGACCGGCTCCAGGAACCGCAGCAGTTCACCGGCGTCGATTTCGATGCTCTGGTCGGCGCGCCCACTGCCGCAGTAGACGCGGTCCATGTCGAGGACAGCCGAGTCGAAGACCACCAGCACGCCGTCGCGACCGCAGACCGGGCTGGCGCCGCCGGGCTCCATGGCCAGCTGCCGCAACTCCTCCGGCTCGGCCTGGCGCAGCGACGCCCGGGGGACCCCCGCCGCCTTCGCCAGCCGCCCGTAGTGCACCCGGCGCTGCATCGGCAGGGCCGCCAGGATGAACGTCTGTCCGGTGCGGAAGACCATGGTCTTGAGCAACTGCTCCACCGGAAGGCCCAGTTCACGCTCGATGTCGGACTGCGTGCGGATCGGCACGTGCTCGTGGAGGGTGAAGGAGATCCCCGTCCGCTCCAGGACCTGGACCGGCGAGACGCAGTGCGGGACCTCGGGGCGGCATCCTCTGCCGACGTGGGAGTCATGTGAGCCAGGGTAACTGAGCACCTGTCACGGCCCCCCGCCATTGCCCGGAAGGGAGTTGCGGTCGCCGGCGCCGTGCGACGCGGCCGCGCGCACCTGGACCCGTGGGCGTCAAAGCGTCACCCCCGGGACATTCAGCCGTGCGTGGGGTTCTGGGAGCGCGGTTTTGACCAGTGCGCCACCGTGGCGGCCCCGTTGGGATGCCACGGACACCTTGTGGCGCCCGGAAAACCGGGGTCGCGTCGCACGGACCGGGAGGACACGGGTTGCGCGGTGGCGTGAAGAGTGCCTCGAACTACTGATAGCGTTCACGCGATCACGTTGTGTAATCACAGTTGTGTGCATGAAGGGCAAGGCAGATGCGCAAGCTTCACCAGATGGCATTTCTCACCGCGATGGTTGGTGGCCTGTCCGCCGTGAGCGGCGGCGTTGGCTTCGCTGACGCGCAGTACCCGGCGACGCAGTACGGAGGCCCGCAGCTGGCCACGCAGTACGCGGCCCCCCAGCAGACCGCGCAGTACATCGCTCCCGAGCAGGCCCCCCAGTACGCGGCTCCGCAGCAGGCGCCCCAGCAGGCGCCGCAGTACGCGGCCCCGCAGCAGGCCCCCCAGTACGCCGCTCCGCAGCAGGCCCCCCAGTACGCGGCCCCGCAGCAGGCGCCGCAGTACGCCGCTCCGCAGCAGGCGCCGCAGTACGCGGCCCCGCAGCAGGCCCCCCAGTACGCGGCGCCGCAGCAGGCTCCGCAGTACGCCGCTCCGCAGCAGGCGCCGCAGCAGGCCCCCCAGTACGCGGCTCCGCAGCAGGCCCCGCAGCAGGCGCCCCAGCAGGCTCCGCAGTACGCGGCTCCGCAGCAGCAGGGTCCGCAGGCGGCCCCGAACGCCACGCAGATCGCTCCGCAGGTCGCTCCGCAGATCGCGCCCACGGTCACCGCGCCGCCCCTGCCGTCGGCCCACCAGCTGGTGCCGCAGGTCTTCCACCCGGAGCAGGAGTGCGACCCGCAGACGGTGGTCCGGGCCGACTTCCCGATCGCCGTCCTCGGCGGGGAGTCCCACACCCAGGGTGACACCTGCTCCCAGACCAACAACGCCTTCCGGAGCTGAGCGAGCGTTAGCGAAGGCGCTCCCGCCCGCGCGGTGCCGCTGAACGGGCGGTTTCGCACGGCCCGGCCGGGCGGCGGGGGCCTTCGCCGTTCCGTGTACGACACGTGCGACAAAGGACCTCGCTGGGTCGGGTCCTTTGTCGTGCCTGCCGTACACGGAACGGTGCACGCGGGTGCCGGTCGTATAGGCGCACTTCCTCGACTTCCCGGTTGCAGCGAGCCGTTGCGGGCGTTGGCTGAGTTCAGCCATTAGCCTACGAATTGTCAGAAATGTGTAGGTCCGTCACGGGCCTTGTCCTCGCACGACACTTGGAGAAACACATGCGCAAGCTCCACAAGGCGGCTGTCGTCGTCGCCCTGCTCGGCACCATCGGCTTCACCGGCGCCGGGTCCGCCTCCGCCTGGGGCGGCTCGCACGGATCGAGCTTCGGCGTGCAGCAGAGCGCCTCGTGCCAGTCGCACGACCTGAACCTGGACCTCCTGGGCGAGGTCGGGATCCTCAACGGCCTGGCCGGCAACGCGCTGAACGGCGAGGGCAACCCCGGCGGGCAGGCGACCTCCCTCGGCTCCACCGCGGGCTGCAGCAACAGCGCTTTCGGGCACTGATCAGCCCCCAGTAAACGCCTGGGGCAGGCAGGGCGTCGCCCGGCTGCGGGCCGTTCCCCCGGGAGCGGCCCGCCGCCCGGCCGGACTGCTTCGCCCCAGGTTGCCGTCACACAGCTGCGGCAAGTCGTTCCACTCTCTCCCAGGCCCCACGGACAGGGGTTTGGGTTCGTCATCGCCAACAGAGAAACCGTAGGAGAAGACACATGCGCAAGCTTCAGAAGGTTGCTGTCGTCGCGGCCCTGCTCGGCTCGGTCAGCTTCGCCGGCGCCGGCTCGGCCTCCGCCTGGGACGGCGGGGACCACTACAACGTGCAGCAGAGCACCTCGTGCAAGTCGCACGACCTGAACCTGGACATCCTGGGCGAGGTCGGGATCCTCAACGGCCTGGCCGGCAACGCGCTGAACGGCGAGGGCAACCCGGGTGCCCAGGAGACCGGTCTGGGCTCCCACCTGGGCTGCAACAACAGCGCCTTCGGCGGCTGACGGTCCGCCACGCACGCCCGGCGGTGGGCCGTCCCCTTCGGGGCGGTCCGCCGCCGGCCGGGTGAAGCCCGGCCCGCCGGCCGCGCTATCTGTCGGCTGAACGGGTGGCACTGCGCCCGGCTGCTTTACTTCAGTGGACCGCGAGATATGTATGCGGTTGGTAGTTCGTATTCGATCTTTCCGGAGCTGAACGGATGACGGTCCTGGGGACCCTGTCCGTGCGGCAATGGATTCCAAAGAGGAGAGAAAATGCGCAAGCTCCAGAAGATTGCCGTCGTCGCGGCCCTGCTCGGCTCCGTCGGCTTCGCCGGTGCCGGGACGGCGTTCGCCCACGGTGACGGCGGCTTCGGTGGCGACCAGTTCCAGGTCCAGCAGAGCACCTCGTGCAAGTCGCACGACCTGAACCTGGACGTCCTGGGCGAGGTCGGCGTCCTCAACGGCGTGGCCGGCAACCTGCTCGGCGGCGAGGGCAACCCCGGTGCCCAGGCCAGCAAGCTCGGCTCCAGCCTGGGCTGCAACAACAGCGCCTTCGGCGGCTGACGCACAGCTTCTAGTACCCGAGAACGGGTCCCGGATCCCGAGCTGCACCGGGCGCCGGGGCCCGTTCTCTTCAACTGCCCCACTCGGACGCCGGGCCCCTCGCGGCACGCGCGCTCCAACGCCGACCACAGAGGAACGCACCAGATGTTCAGCCGCAAGAAGACCGCAGCCGTCGTGTTCGCCCTGAGCGGCATCGCCACGATCTGCACGGGCACCGCCGACGCGTACGCCGGGCAGACCCACACGTGCACGCAGGACAGCCAGGGAAACCTCGTCTGCGTCGACAAGGGTCAGAGTGACAAGACCTTCACCACCAGTGACGGCACCTTCCACGTCAACCAGACGCGGGACTGCACCACGACCACGCAGCCGACCGCGTACACCCCGCAGATCGGGATCGGACAGCAGGGAACGACCCAGGTCGGGCCCACCGTCGACTGTTCCAACAACGCTCCGACGCCCCAGGGCTTCAGGCTCCCCAGCTTCCGCTGACCCGGCACGACCGGCCCGCGCCGCCGCGTGGGCGTGCGGACGGCCGGACCGGAACTGCTCACCGGTCCGGCCGTCCCCGCGCCGCCGCGGCGGCGCGGCCGTGTCACAGCTGGGTCGGCCCCGGGATGACCGGCTGGCGCGCGGTGCCCAGCCACTCGACCGGGTTGCAGTAGGGCAGTTCCGACAGCGGCTGGTCGGTGCAGAACCTCACGACCAGGTCGGAGAACTCGGCCATCCGCTCCACCGGGGCCAGGTGGTCCGCCTCCTTGATGGTGGTGAAGGCCGCGGACGGCAGCGCCGCGGCCACCTCGCGTCCCATGGCGGGGGTGCAGAGCGTGTCGTGCTCGCCGGTGCACACCAGGGCCGGTACCGCGGGCAGCGGCTCGTCCCGGTACCACTCGTGGTTCATCAGGCGGGTGTTGTGCTCGGCCGACATCATGATCTCCTCGTCGGACTGCGCCATGAACTGCGCGTAGAGCAGCCGGGAGACGACCTCGCGCTTGTGGACCGGGCCGACGTCGGGCGGCGACATGAACCGCTTGACCAGCTCGGTGGCGATCTGGGCGCGGTCCCCGAGTTCCAGCATCCGCACCCAGCGCGGTACGGCTTCGCTGTAGTCGTCGGGGATGGTCCGGGTCATGCCCACCAGGCCCAGCCGCTCCACGTGTTCGGGGTAGTGCTGGGCGAAGCGCACGGCGATGGCCCCGCCGAAGCAGCTGCCGATGAGGTTGACGCGCGGCATCGCCAGTTCCACCAGCATCCGCTGGACGTTGGCGGCCAGGAAGTCGATGCCGTGCTCGGCCGGCAGGAAGTCCGCGGTCCCGTAGCCGGGCAGGTCCACCGTCACCACCGTGCCGTGCTCGGCCAGCCACTTCTCGTGCCGCAGCCACGCGTAGCGGTTCTGAGAGGACCCCCCAGCATCACCAACGGCTCGGTCCGCGGCCGGTCCTGGTGGACGACACGGCAGTGGTAGGCGAAGCCCTCGAAGGACAGGGTCCGCTCCTCCACCCGTGTCGTCGCCTGCGCCGCGGTCCGCCCCCGCTGGCCGGGAGGGGGTCCCGGCAGAGATGCGTGGCGTGCCGTGCCAACGTCAGAGCGCATGGAATCCCCAGAAGTGAGAGAAAAAGTACAGAACACCAATATCCTCCATACCGTCACTCATCCCTCTACAGGTCACCCATGGCGGGCGTGTCGGCCCCCCGGGCGCGTGGAGCGACTCAACGGCTCTGTCCCGCAGTCGCCTTGTGACCCGATCCGCCTCAGCCGCCAAGGGCGCGGCGGACGGCCCGGCGGAGCCAGTGGTGCGCCCCGTCGGCCGTGTGCCGGGGTGCCAGGCCATGCCGATGGTCAGCGGCGGCAGCTCCAGGGGGATGTCCAGGAGCCGCAGTCCGAGGGCGGTGGCGTCCTCGGTCAGGGGCGAGGGGGCGGCGCCGGGGAGCGCGGCGGGTACCAGGCAGACGATGTCGCTGCGGGCGGCCAGGGCCATGGCGGCCAGGTGGCTGGGCAGCACGACGCCGACCCGCCGCCGCAGGTCCTGCTCGGCCAGGGCGGCGTCGAGGGGACCGGTGAACCGGCCGCGGCGGCTGACCGCGACGTGCTGGGCGGCGGCGAGCCGGGCCGCGGTCAGCGGCCTCTCGGTGAGCGGATGGCCCGCCCGGACGGCCGCCATCATGCGCAGGCTCACCAGTTCCTCGACCCGGGTCTCGGGGTCCACGTGGTCGATGGAGCCGACCTCCAGGTCGACCCGGCCGTCGCGCAGGGCGGTTCCGGCCTCCAGCTCCTCGGCCAGGAGCCGGAACGAGACCCCCGGCGCCTCCTGCTGGGCCAGCCGCGCCAGCCCGGGCGCCAGCGCCGCGCCGACCAGGTCGGCGGCCTGGAGGGTGAAGGTGCTGCGCAGGCCGGCGGGGTCGACACCGGTGCCGGGACTGAGCAGCGCCCCCAGGCTGCGCACCACCGCGGCGGCCTCCTCGCGCAGCGCCTGGGCGCGCGGGGTGGGGACCATGGCCTGTCCGGCCCGGACCAGCAGCGGGTCCTGCAGGACGCGGCGCAGACGGGCGAGGGTGCGGCTCATGGCGGCCGGCGAGGTGTGCAGCCGGGCCGCGGCCCGGGTGACGCTGTGCTCGGCCAGCAGGGCGTCCAACGCGATGGCGAGATTGGCATCGATGACCGGCTCCGGCTCGTCCACCAGCATTATTCCGTTTCAGTCAATGATTGCGTGCTGAAGTTCCCATTGTGGCAAGCCCGCTGCCCTCCGCAGGATGGGGGTCGTACCGATCCGGCACAACCCGCGAGGCTTACATGATCGTCATTACCGCTCCCACCGGGAACATCGGCCGCCACCTGCTCTCCCGGCTCCTGGAGTCCGCCCCCGCCGCAGGCGAGGAACTGCGCGTGGTCGTGCGCGACCCCGCCCGGCTCCCCGACGCGGCCCACGGACACGTCGAGGTGGTCACCGGCTCGCACGCGGACCCCGACGTCCTGGACCGGGCCTTCCAGGGCGCGGACGCCGTCTTCTGGCTCGTCCCCCCGGACGCCTCGCTGACCCCGCACGAGGCCTACAGCGGCTTCACCGGCCCCGCCGCGAAGGCACTCGCCACCCACGGCGTCGGCCACGTCGTCGGCGTCTCCGCGCTCGGCCGCGGCACCCCGCTCGCCGACCGCGCCGGCCTGGTCACCGCCTCCCTGGCCATGGACGACCTCATCGCCGCCGCCGGCGTCGCCCACCGGGCCCTGGCCAACCCGTCCTTCTTCGAGAACCTCCTGGAGGAGACCGACTCGATCCGCGACCACGGCGTCTTCACCGACACCGTCGACCCCGACCGCAAGGCCCCCCTCGTCGCCTGCGCCGACATCGCGACCGCCGCCGCCGGCCTGCTGCTTGACCGCTCCTGGAGCGGAACCGACAGCGTCCCGGTCCTCGGGCCGCAGGACCTGGCCCCCAACGACCTGGCCCGCATCATGACCGAGCAGCTCGGCCGCCCAGTCCGCTACCGACGCCAGCCGCTCGACGAACTGCGCACCACCCTCGTCGGCTACGGCCTCAACGAGGCCTTCGTCCAGGGCATCGTCGACATGAAGCGGGCCAAGGACCAGGGCCTGGACTCCGGCGTCACCCGCACCCCGGAGACCGCCTCCCCGACCGGCTTCGCGCAGTGGTGCGCCCGGACCCTCAAGCCCGCCCTCCAGCCCTGAGCGCCCACCCCGCCACCACCCACACCTTCGGAGGCACCCCGATGCCCGCTGAGCCGACGCCCGCCGAGCCGACGCCCGCCGCGACAACCGAACCACCGGTCACCGCGTTCATCCTGGTCAAGACCACACCCGCCTGGCTCGCCCTGACCGTCCCGGAACGCGTCACCGCCTTCACCACCCAGGTCCTGCCCGCGATCGAAGCCCGGACCAGCGGCGTCCGGTCCCGCTTCTACGACACCGAGTTCTACTCCGCGCGCGTCACCGACGTCTGGGTGTGGGAGGCCGAGGACCACCACGCCTACCAACTCCTGATCGACGCACTGCGCGAAACCCCGTTCTGGACCACTACTTCGAGGTCGTCGACCTGCTGGTCGGCACCGAGAACGGCTACGCCCGCAGCTACGGCCTCGAACCCGTCGCCGGCGTCACCACCTGACCCGCCGCGCACGACCGGTCCGCGAGCCGGTCAGCGGGGGCCGTCGGGCCAGGCGACGTCGTCGACCGTCAGCCACGGCTCGCGGGCCGCGGCCGACGGAGCGACCCCGGCGAAGGCCGCCACGTCACGGTGCAGGTGGGACTGGTCCGCGTAGCCGCCGTCCGCCGCGACCCGGGCCGCGCTGTCGCCCGCGGCCAGGCGGTGCACCGCCCTGTCGAAGCGCACGAGCCGCGCGGCGCGCTTCGGCGGCAGCCCCACCTGCGAACGGAACCGGGACCACAGGCGCTTGCGGCTCCAGCCCACCTCGGCCGCCAGCGCCTCGACGGCGACCCGGCCCCGCCCGGCGACGATCCGCCGCCACGTCCACGCCACCTCCGGATCGACCGGCGTCCTTTCCCGAAAGCCCCGTTCGAGCAGCGCCTCGGTCACGGCGAAGCGCTCCTGCCACGACGAGGCCTCGCCCAGCCGCTCGCGGATCCGTTCCGCCGCCCCGCCCCAGAGGTCGTCAAGGGCCACGAAGCCGTCCAGATCGGCCGGGGACACGCCCAGCACCGTGTGCGCGATGAGCGGGGACAGGCGAACCTGCAGGCACTCGACGTTCTCGCCGCGCACCCACACCGCTCCGCCCAGCCCGAGCCCGGCGGCGACACTGCCCCGGTGCCGCCGCCCGGCCGCATCGGTCACGATCGGCGAATCCGCGCCGAACTCCACCGCCAGCATCAGGGACGGATGCGGGATCACCCGCTGGCAGACCGATGCCGCGCCGCCGTCCCGGAACCCGGCCATGCGGACCCCCGGCAGCCGACCGGGCCCCGCCGGGGCCACGACATCCCACACCGGCGCCCGTCCATCCACGCTCGACCGCATGCCCCCAGGCTACGCGTCCCCGGCCGGGTAGCCGCGTCGGCGCTCCTCCCGTGACCGGCGGCCGCACCGTCGCCGGTGCGGCGAAGCGGTGCTTCTGAAGTCCGCGGAGGGCGAGCCGGGGCGCACCGGCCCGAACCCCCGCCGTCGCACGTAACCTCTTCCTGTGCCCGCACCCCGCCCGCATCATGTCGCCGTCCTGGTGCTCGAAGGTGCGAAGCCGCTCGATGTCGGAATCCCCGCGCAGGTCTTCACGACCCGCGCGAGCATGCCCTACGAGGTGCGGGTGTGCGGGGCGGCACCGGGCCTGGTGGCCGGCGGCGACGGCCTCGCCTACTCCGTCGCCCACGGCCTGGACGCGCTCGCGTGGGCCGACATCGTCTTCGTGCCCGGCTACCGGTTCCCGGACCGCGACGCCCCGCCGCGGGCCGTCGTCGAGGCCCTGATCGCCGCCCACGACCGCGGCGCGCGGCTCGCCGCCATCTCGACCGGCGCCTTCGCGCTCGCCGCCACGGGCCTGCTCGACGGCAGGCGCGCCACGACGCACTGGCACTACACCCGGGCACTGGCGGCCAGGCACCCGCTCATCCGGGTCGACGAGAACGTGCTGTTCGTCGACGAGGGCAGCATGCTCACCTCGGCCGGCGCCGCCTCCGGCATCGACCTGTGCCTGCACATCCTGCGCGGCGACCTCGGCGTGGCCGCGTCCAACCACGCGGCCCGGCGCCTGGTCGCCGCCCCCTACCGCAGCGGCGGCCAGGCCCAGTACGTGCCGCGCAGCGTCCCCGAGCCGCTCGGCGAGCGGTTCGCCGCCACCCGCGAGTGGGCGCTGCACCGGCTCGGCGAGCCGCTGACCCTGGACACCCTGGCGCGGCAGGCGGGAGTCTCGCCGCGCACGTTCTCCCGGCGCTTCGTCGAGGAGACCGGCTACACGCCCATGCAGTGGGTGATGCGCGCCCGCATCGACCTGGCCCGGGAACTGCTCGAACGCTCACAGCGCCGGTGTCGAGCAGATCGCCGCCGACATCGGGCTCGGCACCGGCGCGAACCTGCGCCTGCACTTCCAGCGCATCCTGGGCACCACACCGAGCGAGTACCGGCGCACCTTCACCCGGGGCGAGTGACCCCGCCCACGGGTGTGGCGTGATCCTTTTGAAACCATGGCGATCCCGCCACTGTCAGCGGCGCCGGCCGCGAGCGAGGCTGGTGGGGAAAGGAAGGGATACCACTCATGACTCGCATCGCCATCAACGGATTCGGCCGCATCGGACGCAACGTGCTGCGCGCACTGCTGGAGCGCGACAGCACCCTGGAGGTCGTCGCCGTCAACGACCTGACCGAGCCCGCCGCGCTCGCCCGGCTGCTCGCCTACGACAGCACCGCCGGCCGGCTCGGGCGCCCGGTGACCGTCGAGGGGGACGCCCTCGTCGTCGACGGCCGCCGGATCACGGTACTGGCCGAGCGCGAACCGGCGCAGCTGCCGTGGGCCGAACTGGGCGTCGACATCGTCCTGGAGCCACCGGCCGCTTCACCTCGGCCAAGGCCGCCCAGGCCCACCTCGACGCGGGCGCCAGGAAGGTACTCGTCAGCGCGCCCTCCGACGGCGCCGACGTCACCCTCGCGTTCGGGGTCAACACCGACGCCTACGACCCGGCCGCGCACACGATCGTCTCGAACGCCTCCTGCACCACCAACGCGCTCGCGCCCCTGGCCGCCGTCCTGGACGAACTCGCCGGTATCGAGCACGGGTTCATGACCACGGTGCACGCCTACACGCAGGAGCAGAACCTGCAGGACGGCCCGCACCGCGACCCCCGTCGCGCCCGGGCCGCCGGCGTCAACATCGTGCCGACCACGACCGGCGCCGCCAAGGCGATCGGCCTGGTGCTGCCGAACCTCGACGGCAAGCTGACGGGCGACTCGATCCGGGTCCCGGTGCCGGTGGGCTCGATCGTCGAACTCAACACGACCGTCGCCCGCGAGGTCACCCGCGACGACGTGCTGGAGGCCTACCGCGCCGCGGCGCGGGGACCGCTCGCCGGCATCCTCGAATACTCGCAGGACCCGCTCGTGTCGTCCGACATCACGGGCAATCCCGCCTCGTCGATCTTCGACTCGGCCCTCACCCGCGTCGACGGCCGCCACGTCAAGGTGGTCGCGTGGTACGACAACGAGTGGGGCTTCTCGAACCGCGTGATCGACACGCTCGAACTCCTCGCCACCCGCTGACCGGACGCCGCAGCGGTGCCCGGAACCCGCGGGGCACCCCCGGCGCCGGGCCCGACCCCGGGGGGGGACCCGCTCGGGGCGCGGCGCTACTCCAGGGCCACGGCCATCGCCTCCGGGCCGCTGCCCGGGGTGTCGGTGCAGCGGAAGTGCCCTTCGGGCTCGGGCCGGTCGGCGGCCAGGGCCAGGCAGCGGCCCAGGGCGAGCTGGCCGTAGAAGTCCGGGTGCAGGCTCTCCTGGCGCTCGCCCTGGTGAGTCCGGTGACCAGGAAGCGGACCCACTCGCTGGTGGCGGGGGCGGGCGGCGCGGTGCCGGTGGCCTGCTGGGTGCCGGTGGCGCAGACCTCCCGGCCCTGGAAGGCCGCGGACAGGTCGAGGAACTCGGTGTGCTCCTCGGTGGCGACCTGGGCGAGTTCGGCGGTCATCTCGGGGACCAGGGTGTCGTGGGCCCAGTCGAGGTCGGTGTCGGAGAACGGGCAGCCGCCCACGGTGAAGCGGGTGTACCCCCGGGCCGGGTAGCGGTCCCGGGCGGCATCGGGCAGGGGAGAGGGGTAGGACTGCAGGACGAGCCGGTAGGAGCCGTCCTGGGCTCCCGTCCCACGCATCACCGCGCGGATGCTGCGCACCGCTTTGGCGACCTCCTCGCGCATCCGGGCGAACCGGCCTCCACCGCCTCCTGCTGCGCGGCGGCGCACGAGTGGCCGCTGCCCGGTTTCAGGAACTCCTTGGTGCAGGCGATGATGACGTCCTGGAAGCCGATGTCGTTGCCGCCCACGGACAGGGCGATCAGCCGCACCCGGTGCCCGGTGGCCACCTCGCGCAGCTGGTCGGCCTGCGGGGGTTCGCTCTTGAAGGGCTGCCCGCCGTCCGCCTTCGTGTACACGGCGTTGGCCAGGGCCCCGGAGCAGGCGAGGTTGACGCGCTCGGGTCCACCAGCGGCTCGGTGAACCGGGCGGTGTCGATCTCCGCGGGTCGGAGCGGTTGCAGTGGTCGGCGTAGCTCTCGCCGTACACCAGCGCGGGCAGGTAGGCGCACCCTGGTAGGCGCGGTCCGTGCCGCTGCGGCTGCCGGTCACCGTGGTGCTGTTGCCCTGCCAGCGCCCGGCCTCGCCGGAGATGAAGCTGTCGCCATCGAGACCACCAGCCCCGGCTCCTCGGCCGCCCCCGCCCGCGGCCCGGCGTGCGCCGGGGTGCTGAGGCCCGCGGCCCCGACCGTCATCGTGCAGGCGGCCGCGGCCAGACCGACCGTCACCGCTCTTCGTGTACGTTGTTTCATGCCTCGACTGGTACGCCACCCCGGGCCCGGCCGCCGCGCGACACGCCGCACCACCGGTCGACCAGCCGCGCGGCAGGGCCGAGCGCCCCACCGCGGCGCCGGCCACGGTGGCCGCCGCCCTCGGTGGGGCGCTCGTCAGCTCAGCGGGAGACCCCGCCGCGACAGGTCGTCAGGGCTGGGTCCAGGACTGGTTGGCCCCGCCGGTGCAGCTCCAGATCTGCGTCTGCGTGCCCGCGGTGGTCGACCAACCGGTGTCGTCCAGGCACTTTCCGGACTGCGGGTTGAGCAGCGCCCCGTCCGACTGCGGCACCCACTGCTGGGCGCCGTGCCGTTGCAGGTGTACAGGTCGACCAGGGCGCCGTTGGCGGTACCGCCGCGACCACGTCCAGGCAGTCGCCGTCGGCCTGGACCGTGCCGTTGCCCAGCTCGCTCCACTGCTGGCCGTCGGTGCCGTTGGCAGGGTAGACGTCCACCGCGGTACCCGGCGTGTTGTTGTCACTGGCGACGTCCAGGCACAGGCCCTGGTAGCCGTCCAGCGCGGCCGCCGGCAGGCGGTACTGGCGGGCTCGACGGTCCAGACGAACGAGCTGCTCGCCAGCGCCCCGTCGCCGTCCTTGGCGGTGACTGGACGGTACTGGTGCCCGGCGTGGTCGGGGTACCGGTGACCGTGCCGGAACCGGAATCGAGGTACGGCCGCAGCCCGGTGGCGGTGAACACCGGGCTCTGGCCGCTGGTCGAGTCGGTCGCCTTGACCGGCAGCGAGACCGGGACCCCGACCAGGCCTCCTGCGGCCCGGGGCGGTCACCGAGACCGGCTGGCCCAGCTGCGCCGAGGTCACCGGCAGCGTGGCCGGTCAGCGGCAGGCTCGCGTCCGAGTCACCCACGTCGATGCCGTAGCTGCCGGTACTGGTGGCCCAGGCATTGCTGCCGGAGTTCCAGTAGCGCAGGTTGCTCTGGGTCAGCGGGAAGGTCACCGTCTGGCTGGCCCCCGGTTGCAGGCTGACCCGCGAGAAGCCCTCCAGCTGCTTGGGCGGCTGGCCGGAGGCGGCCGGGTCGGAGACGTAGAGCTGGGCCACGTCGGCCCCGGCCCGGCTGCCGGTGTTGGTGACGGTCGCGGTCACCGTGGCCTGGCCGCCCGCGCTCAGCGTGCCGACGCGCAGGTTGCTGAAGGAGAAGCTGGTGTAGGACAGGCCGTAGCCGAAGGGGAACAGCGGCGTCAGGTTGTTGGCGTCGTACCAGCGGTAGCCGACGTCGATGCCCTCGGAGTACTGCACGGTCCGTTGGTGCCGGGCCACTGGGCCGCGGTGTCGGCCGGGACCTGGGACAGCGAGGTCGGGGAAGGTCACGGTCAGGTGGCCGGAGGGTCGGCGTTGCCGAACAGCAGCGCGGCGATGGCCGAGCCGTCCTCCTGCCCCGGGTACCAGGCCTCAAGGACGCCCTTGACCGAGGAGAGCCAGGGCATGGTGACCGCCGAGCCGGTGTTGAGCACCACCACCGTGTTCGGGTTGGCCGCCGCCACCGCCGAGATCAGCGAGTTCTCCGAGCTGGACAGGTCGATGCTGCTCAGGTCGCTGCCCTCGGACTCGTCGTTGCCCGACGAAGACCACCGCGACCGAGGACGAGGCGGCCAGCGAGGCCGCCGAGCTGTTCGAGGTGCCCGCGTTGTAGTTGACCGTGACGCCGCCGGGCGCCGCCGCGGTGATCCCCTGCAGCGGGGTGACCGTGCCGCTGGAGTTCACCGAGGCGCTGCCGCCGCCCGCGGTCAGCGGGCTGGTCGAGGCGTCCGCGCCGATCACCGCGACCGAGGAGTCGGCTGAGCCGAGCGGCAGCACGCCGCCGCTGTTCTTCAGCAGCACCGTGCCCTCCTCGGCCAGGTTCAGCGCGTCCGAGGTGTCGGTGCCGCTGGTGGCGCTCTGGTCGGGCGAGCCGGTCGGAGCCTTGTCGAACAGCCCGAAGCCGAACATCTCGGTGAGGATGCCGGAGACCGCCGTGTTCAGCGTCGCCTGGCTGACCTGGCCGGAGCTGATCGCGCTCTGCAGGGTGGCGCCGTAGTAGCCGTCGTTGCCCGGCATGTCCTGGTCCAGACCGGCGTCGGCCGAGGCCACCGTGGAGTGGGTGGCGCCCCAGTCGGAGGTGACGAAAGCCGCCGAAACCGAACTGCTGGCGCAGCACCGTGCTCAGCAGGTACGGATTCTGGCAGGCGGCAGTGCCGTTGACGCTGCTGTAGGAGCACATCACCGAGGAGGCCGCGCCCTGCTGGACGGCGTCCTGGAAGGCCGGCAGGTAGATCTCCTGCTCGGCCTGGGTGCTGACCACCGCGTTGTCGGAGGCGGTGTTCCGGTTGGTCTCCTGGTTGTACACCGCGAAGTGCTTGACCTGCGCCATCGTCCCGGTCGACTGGACACCCTGGATATCGGCCGCGCCCAGCGTCCCGTTCAGGTACGGGTCCTCCCCGACCGACTCGAAGGCCCGCCCCCAGCGCGGGTCGCGGACGATGTTGATGGTCGGCCCGAGGTCCACGGTGCTGCCCTTGGCGGCCTGCTCGGCACCGATCACCTGCCCGTAGGTCTGCTCGGCCGAGGTGTCCCAGGTCGCCGCGACGTCCACCGGGGCGGGCAGCTGGGTGACGTTGTTCATCCCGTCGCCGACGCCCGCCGGACCGTCCTCCAGGTTCATCGCCGGAATGCACAACGAGCCGATGGCGGGGGTGAAACCGACATAACTCGAACCCGCGGAGCCGGTGACCAAGGAGATCTCCTGCGCCAGGGACATCTTGGCCAGGACCTCGCTCACCCGCTGGGAGACGGGCGCGGTGGAGTCGACCCAGGGACAGGCCGCGGTGGCGGTCGCGGGAGCGGCGGCCGAAGCCGGTCCGGCGCCGACCCCGGCCGTCAGGCCGGACAGCGCGGTGGCCGCAGCCAGGCCCAGAACACGCCAGGACCGGAGTCTCGATGGGGTACGGGACAGGTGCACAGTGCCTCCAGACGTCCACGCGCCGCCACGCTCCCGAGCGCGCGGACCGCGGACTGAGCAGTGAGCGGGCCCTGTCGGGTGGCAGAACCCGCGGCCGCCGCCGTCCGCGGGCGACCACGGCGCGACAGGTTCCACTGGGACGGTGCGTTCAGGAGTTCAAGCGGGGGGCGACCAGCCGTCCACCACTTAATTCAAGACCTGATTGAACCCGGGCCGCATGACCCCGTCAACCCTCTGGACCAACCTCCCGGCAACCCGTGGGCCGCCCCAGCCCCTCCTTACGAGTAGAGAGCGGTACCACCGACCCAGAGGGGGCGAGACAGTGCCAAGTGAGGACACAGAGCTGCGCGAGTTCCTCAGCCACCGGCGCAACGCGCTGCTGCGCAGCGCCTACCTGATGTGCGGCGACGTCCACGCGGCAGAGGACCTGGTACAGAACACGCTGATCAAGGTGGTGATGGCGCACCGGGGACGGCGCCGGATCGACCACATCGACGCGTACGCCCGGCGCGTCCTGGTCACCACCTTCATCGCCTCCCGCAAACGCCTGTGGAACCGGGAGGAGCCGCACGACTCGCTGCCCGACGTCCCCGTCCAGGGCAGCGACACCGACCTGGGGCTGGCGGTGCGCGGCGCGCTGCAACGGCTGGCGCCACGTCAGCGAGCCGTCCTGGTCATGCGGTTCTTCGAGGACCAGAGCGTCCAGGCGACGGCCGAACTGCTGGGCGTGAGCGAGGGAACCATCAAGAGCCAGACCGCCCGTGGCCTGGCCGTGCTCCGCGAAGCCCTGGGCGGCGCGATCGGCACACTCGTGGAGGACGAGGAGGCATCGAAGATGCGCGAGGTGATCCGGTGACCGACTACACCGTGAAGGAACTGCTCGACCACGCCCTGAACGGCCTGGCCGTGCCCAGCGAGGACACCACCGAGACCGTGCTCGCGGACGCGGCCCGCCACCGGCGGCGCAGGCGTACCGCGACGCTGCTGGCCACCGGCGCCGGACTGGCGGCGGTCGCGGCCGGCGGCCTGGCGCTGCCGCACGCCACCGCCCCCGGCCGGGGACCGGTGACGGCCACGGCCACCGTGCCGCCCGCCGCCCGTCCCGCACCGGCGGCCGACCCCACGGCGACGATCGCGGCCCTGCTCCCGCGCGGCAGCGGCACCGTCGCCAGGCTCAAGGACCTGTCGCCCAGCCCCGGCGACTCCTCCAGCAGGGCCTACGCCACCTCCCGGTTCGACGGCAACTACCTGATCACCAGGCACGGCCTCAGCGCGGGCCTGATGATCGAGTCGTACGACCCGGCAGCCAGTCCCGCCCAGCGGCCCTTCGGACCCTTCGGCGCCGACGCGTGCAGCGACGAACCGCCCGCCTGGAAGTGCGGCGCGACCAAGCTGGCGGACGGGGCCTGGCTCTACCTGCAGAACCTGCCCGTCGGCGCCTGGACCGAGAGCGGCACCATCGGCGTCGAGGCCGGCATCAGCTACCCCGACGGACGCACCCTCGAAGTGGTCGCCCTGGACAACGACGGCGGCCTCGCCGGTGCCGGGAGCCGGGTGCCCGGCTGGAGCGAGCCGCCGATGACCCGCGCCCAGCTGGCCGCGTTCGTGCAGAGCCAGGCCTGGTTCCCCTGAGCACACGACCGCACCGCGGGCCGCGCGGTCGCGCGAGGGGCCGCCGACGGTGATCCTGATCTGCGCCTCCCACCCGCCCGGGCATGGAGTACCGGTCATGGAGTACCGGTTCAGGGGGAAACCGGGACGGCGGGCCCCGGTTGGCAGTTTCGGCACCAGAAGACGACGCGCTGCTGGGGCGGACTCCCGATCGTCGAGCGGGTGATGCGGGTGCCGCAGCGGCGGCAGGGGCGGCCCGCGCGGCCGTAGACCCAGTGACGCCGGTCCGGGTGGGTGTCGCCGGTGGTGGTGTGGCCGGGGCGCAGCCGGTTCAGTTCCATGACCCGGTGAGCCAGTTCGAGCAGCCGGTCGGGCCGCGGGACCTCGCCGAACGGGGTCCAGGGGCTGACTCGGCCAAGGAAGCACAGCTCGTTGGCGTAGACGTTGCCGATTCCGGCCAGGTTGCGCTGGTCCAGCAGAGCCAGGGCCAGCGGGCGCAGCGGATCATCGGACAATCGCCGCAGTGCCCGGGCGGCGTCCCAGTCGGGTCCCAGCAGGTCCGGGCCCAGGTGCCCGACGGCCTTGTGCTCGTCGCAGGTCGGCATCAGTTCCACCACGGGAAGCCGGTAGCCGACCGCGGTCCGCGCGGCATTGCCCAGGACGACCCTGATCTGGTGTGCCGCGCCGCCGGTCCAGCGTTCACCGGTGCTGTAGAGCCGCCAGCGGCCGTCCATCCGCAGATGGGTGTGGAGAGTCAGCCCGCCGTCGATCCTGGTGAGCAGGTGCTTGCCGCGCGGGACCACCTCCAGGACCCGCCGCCCTGCCAGGTCGGCGGTGGCGTGGGCCGGGACGCGCAGGTTGGCGCGGGTCAGGACACGATCCGCCAGGGCGCCGTGCAGTTCCGCGCAGATCCGGAAGACGGAGTCACCTTCGGGCATCCGGGCCTCCCAGCCGACGGGGCAGCGTCACGACCCGGCTCCCCACCTGCGGTCGCTTCGACGGACCTCCACGGACGCCGTGCTACTGCCCGGTGTCGGGCCGGGACTCGGCTGTGGCGGCGTCCTCGACCGCTCGAACCTGGTGAGCCAGTTCCTCGGCGGGGATCCGCTCGGGAGCGGCATCGTGGCGAGCGGCGAAGCCGTCGACCGGACCGGGGGAGGACTCGTGCAGTTCCAGCACCAGCAAGGCGGAGCCCTCGGCCACGCGGGCACCCAGCACGATCAGGGCGGGAGTCTCGGCGAACTCACGGCGTTCCTCGGCCGTGGTGGCGAGTGCCGCGCCGGCGGTGAAGCCCACCATGGCTCCGGCCGGACCGGCGAGCAGCCCCACCAGCCCGCCGAGCACGCCTGCTCCCAGCGCGGAGGCGACCGCGCCGCGCGCGTAGCCCTCCACCGGGGCGATTCCCCCCTCCTGCGACCGCGCCAGGACCGCGGCCCGGCTCAGGCCCGGAAGATGCTTGGCCTCCTGGAACGCCGCGCGGCACCGGTCGGGGTCGGGGAAGCCGAGCAGCACCACGGTATGACTGGCGGCCATGGAGCCTCCTGGCGGTCGACGGCGCAGACACCGCCATTCTCCTGGAGGAACCTCCCATCAGGGGGAGGACGCGCGGAGTCCGGGCGTCGCGGGGCGCGGGTGTCGTCGCTGCGGCGTCCCGTCAGTGCGAGCGGCGGGAGCGGGGGCGCGGCCGTCGGGCCGAAACCGCTCCACTCCGAGGATGTGCCGCAGCTTGACCGGGCGCACGATCACCGCGACCCGCCGCTCACCCGGCACGGTCCACTCGAAGCGCTCGACACCCAGGTACGTACGGGCTACCCGAGCGATGTGACGGATGAGCGGTGCGGCGCCGATCGAGCCGGTGATCACGGCTTGGAAGGCAGCGCGGCCCCCGGTGAGTGACCATCAGGGCCGTCACCGGACGCGCGAGATCGTCAACGCGATCCGCTACCAGGGCCGGACCGGCTGCCAGTGGTCGTACATGCCGCCGACCTGCCCCTGCCCGGCGCGGTCAGGTACTACTTCTGCACCTGGCGTGACGACGGCACCTCGCAGGCGCTCCACGAGATCCTGCGCTGCCCGGCCCGCGAGCGGTCCGGGCGGCTTCGTACGTGTACCCGGCTTCTTCGATAGCTGCGGCGATCTGGTGGTTGGGAGTCTTTAGCGCTGTCAACTCACGCCCCCATTAACGACCATGAACCAGGCGAACTGATGGGTGGGGAATCACCGTACCGCCGGGTCGAGGGCGGGAGGTTCTGAAGCCGGAGAACGCCGCCTTCGGGTGTTCTAGTAGTACTTCGTTAAGTTTGGTTGATGTGGGTGCTGTTGATCGGGCATCATGGCCGACGTGGATTTGGGGGAGATCGAGCAACTCCGTGGTGAGCTGGCCGAGTTCGTCGGTGAGGTATTTGCGTCGGTGCGGCGTCGTGACGTGCGTGGGTGGGGTGACTGCTACCTGCGCGGGCTGATGCTGGACGGCCGTCGCAAGTCGGTCCAGCCGATGGCGGCGCGGTTGCCGGACGGGGACATGCAGGCGCTGCAGCAGTTCGTGAACCAGTCGCCGTGGGACCACGCGGCGGTGCTGCGGGCGGTGGCGCTCAAGACGGTGCCGGCGGTGGACCCGGTGGTGTGGGTGATCGACGACGTCTCGTTCCCCAAGGACGGGCGGATGTCGGTCGGTGTGGCGCGGCAGTGGTGCGGGGCGCTGGGCAAGCAGTCCAACTGCCAGGTCGCCGTCAGCCTGCACGCCGCCTCCGACACCGCGTCCGTGCCGGTCTCCTGGCGGCTGTTCCTGCCCGAGGGGTGGCAGGACGACGCCGACCGGCGCACTCGCGCCGGTGTCCCCGAGGAGGCGGGACACCGTGAGAAGTGGCGGCTGGCCCTGGACCTGATCGACGAGGCTGTCGGCTGGGGCCTGGAGCCGAAGGTCATTGTCGCCGATGCCGGCTACGGACAGAACACCGCGTTCCGCCAGGGCCTGGCCGACCGGGGCCTGGACTTCGTCGTCGCCGTGCGCGCGGACGAGTCCGCACACCCGCAGCACGCCGTTCCCACCGCCCCGCCCTGGTCCGGCACCGGCCGCGTCCCCGCCACCCGCTACCGCGCCAGGGCCGCCGCGCTGAGTGCACTGGCGGCCGACGGCGGGCGGGCCGCGTTCCGCCGCTCCACCTGGCGCCACGGCTCCAAAGGCCCGATGCACTCACGCTTTCGGACGCTGACCGTGCGCCCCGCCGGGGTCGCCGCCCGCCGCCACGCCATGGCCGCCGCCGGCGGCGCCGCGGCCTGGGACGGCGTACTGCCCGCCACCACCCTGCTGTGCGAGTGGCCCACCGGGGAGAAGGCCCCCACCGAGTACTGGCTGACCAGCCTGCCCGCCGACACCGCGCTGCGACACCTGGCCCGCCTGGCCAAGATGCGCTGGCGCATCGAGCACGACTACCGCGAGATGAAGCACGGCCTGGGCCTGGACCACTTCGAAGGCCGAACCTGGCGCGGCTTCCACCACCACCTCGCCCTGGTCACCGCCGCCCACGCCTTCCTCACCCTGCGCAGACTCGACCCAAAAGCCCAAGCGCCGGCCTGACCCTCTACCAGGTCCTCGACCAGATACAGGACCTGCTGAACTGCTGGACCGGCACCTGCACCACCTGCCAACGCCCCCTACCCGCAAGCACAACCACGCACAACGCCCGCCCACCAAACCAAACTTAACGAAGTACTACTAGTGCTGCACCGCAGAAGTTCGTGGAGGGCCTCTGGCGGTGGTGCGTGCCTGCCGTCAGTGGTGTCTCAGGATCGCCGAGCGCGTTGTCAGTGACCGTTGCGAGGATGCTCGTCGTGACGTTGCTTCTTATTGACATCGAGCGCGCCGTTCGCAGCAGTTGGGGCGCCGACACGTGCCCGCCGGAGGGCCGGCTGCGGTGGAGCGCGGACGACCCGGCCCGGGGCCAGTGCGGAGTTACCGCGATGGTCCTCAACGACCTGCTCGGTGGCGAGCTGATCCGCGGCGAGGTGCAGATCAACGGCGAGTTCAGGGACTACCACTGGTGGAACCGCATAGGGCTGGGAGTCGAGATCGACCTTACCCGCGAGCAGTTCCGGCATGAGGAGATCGTCACTGGCGGCACTGTCATCCCTCGGCCCCCTGTGACCGATTGGCGTCGGCTCCGAGAGGAGTACGAGCTGCTCCGTGGCCGTGTGATGGAGGAGCTCGGCCGGTATCGGCGGCAAGCCGAAGCGCACAGGTCTTCCTGGGGCCGTTAGTGCTGCCACGCAGAAGCTAGTGGAGGGGTCAGGCCGCTTCCTTGAGCGGGGTGCCGTCGTAGGTCCAGCGGAAGGGGCGGGCGTGCTTGTTCCGCTGGGTCGTCCAAGCGTCCATCTTCTCGATCAGATCGCTTCGGCTGGTGAAGTCGCCGTGCCGGAGGACGGCGCGGGTCAGGGCGGAGAAGACGAGTTCGACCTGGTTGAGCCAGGAGGCGTGGGGCGGGGTCCAGTGGATGTGCCAGCGCGGGTGGGCGGCCAACCACGCCTTGGTGTGCTTCGCCGTGTGGGAGGAGCCGTTGTCGAGGACCATGTGGATGTCCCTGTCGCGCGGCAGGAGCCGGTCGAGCCGGTCCAGGAAGGTGGTGAAGGTCGCCGCGTTGTTCCGTTCGATGGTCTCGATCAGGGTCTGGCCGGTGGTGATGTCGAGCGCGGCGACGATCGAGGCGGTGCCGTGGCGGCGGTACTCGAACTCGCGCCGGGCCGCTCGGCCCGGTTGGGCGGGCTGTGACGGGTAGCGGCGCTCGCGGGCCTGTATCGCGGTCTTCTCGTCGATGGACAGCACGAGAGCCCCGGTCGGCGGGTTGCGGTACAGCTTGCAGATGTCCTTGACGCGCTCCC
This sequence comes from Streptacidiphilus sp. P02-A3a, assembly GCF_014084105.1. GTDB lineage: Bacteria > Actinomycetota > Actinomycetes > Streptomycetales > Streptomycetaceae > Streptacidiphilus. The sequence goes on from NZ_CP048289.1 coordinate 4,654,660, forward strand.
AGAAGTCGAGGGTGTCGCGGCGGGTGAGCCAGCCGCTCACCTTGTGCGGCTTGAGGTCCAGGTCGGCAAGGATCCGGCCGACCTGGGAGGCGGAGATCGGCGCGAACACGGTGCCCGCGACCTGGTCGGCGATCGAGGCATGGGTCCAAGTCGCGGCGGGGCCGACCGGGACGCTGGTGGCTGCGGCGACCACCGCGACACGCACCAGGTCGCCGTAGCGGCGCGGTCGGCCCGAGCGGGCGCCGTCCTTGAGGCCTTCCAGGCCCAGCTCGGCTAACCGCCCGCGCCACTTGCGGACCGTGTTCACGCTCACCGCCAGCCGGCGGGCGATCGCCGCGTTGCCCGCTCCGTCGGCTGCCTTCAGCACGATCCGGACCCGCAGCACCTGCCGCACCTGCGCTTTCACCGAGGACGCGATCCGCTCCAGCTCACTGCGCGTCACCTCGTCCACTGCCACGGCCACCGCCGCACACCGTCCCGAGCCCTCCGCCATGAGCGGTGATCATGGCGGAAGGACGGTCGGGGCGGCAGGATGGGGCCCGTGCCGAAGAACCCGCCCGAGTCCATGCAGCACCACCTGCGCCACCGGCTGAACGCGCACGTCGGCGAGCACTGGCCGCAGCTGGCCCGGGTGCAGGTCCGCTTCCTCGCCGGATTCGCCTACGTGGACGGCGAATTGAAGGACGGCAAACGGTTGCAGCTATGCCGCCTGCGCTTCACCGGTGTCCTGCACACCTGGGGCTTCGCGCTCTACCTCGCCAGCCGAGACGGCTACACGGACAACGTGCTACCCAGTGGCCTCCCTGCCGGCAGCCCCGAGGAATGCCTCGACTGTGCCTGCAGCCTCTACCTCGGCAGCCCGGTGGCCTGAACCCTCTACGAACTTCTGCGGCGCAGCACTAGTAGTACTTCGTTAAGTTTGGTTTGGTGGGCGGGCGTTGTGCGTGGTTGTGCTTGCGGGTAGGGGGCGTTGGCAGGTGGTGCAGGTGCCGGTCCAGCAGTTCAGCAGGTCCTGTATCTGGTCGAGGACCTGGTAGAGGGTCAGGCCGGCGCTTGGGCTTTTGGGTCGAGTCTGCGCAGGGTGAGGAAGGCGTGGGCGGCGGTGACCAGGGCGAGGTGGTGGTGGAAGCCGCGCCAGGTTCGGCCTTCGAAGTGGTCCAGGCCCAGGCCGTGCTTCATCTCGCGGTAGTCGTGCTCGATGCGCCAGCGCATCTTGGCCAGGCGGGCCAGGTGTCGCAGCGCGGTGTCGGCGGGCAGGCTGGTCAGCCAGTACTCGGTGGGGGCCTTCTCCCCGGTGGGCCACTCGCACAGCAGGGTGGTGGCGGGCAGTACGCCGTCCCAGGCCGCGGCGCCGCCGGCGGCGGCCATGGCGTGGCGGCGGGCGGCGACCCCGGCGGGGCGCACGGTCAGCGTCCGAAAGCGTGAGTGCATCGGGCCTTTGGAGCCGTGGCGCCAGGTGGAGCGGCGGAACGCGGCCCGCCCGCCGTCGGCCGCCAGTGCACTCAGCGCGGCGGCCCTGGCGCGGTAGCGGGTGGCGGGGACGCGGCCGGTGCCGGACCAGGGCGGGGCGGTGGGAACGGCGTGCTGCGGGTGTGCGGACTCGTCCGCGCGCACGGCGACGACGAAGTCCAGGCCCCGGTCGGCCAGGCCCTGGCGGAACGCGGTGTTCTGTCCGTAGCCGGCATCGGCGACAATGACCTTCGGCTCCAGGCCCCAGCCGACAGCCTCGTCGATCAGGTCCAGGGCCAGCCGCCACTTCTCACGGTGTCCCGCCTCCTCGGGGACACCGGCGCGAGTGCGCCGGTCGGCGTCGTCCTGCCACCCCTCGGGCAGGAACAGCCGCCAGGAGACCGGCACGGACGCGGTGTCGGAGGCGGCGTGCAGGCTGACGGCGACCTGGCAGTTGGACTGCTTGCCCAGCGCCCCGCACCACTGCCGCGCCACACCGACCGACATCCGCCCGTCCTTGGGGAACGAGACGTCGTCGATCACCCACACCACCGGGTCCACCGCCGGCACCGTCTTGAGCGCCACCGCCCGCAGCACCGCCGCGTGGTCCCACGGCGACTGGTTCACGAACTGCTGCAGCGCCTGCATGTCCCCGTCCGGCAACCGCGCCGCCATCGGCTGGACCGACTTGCGACGGCCGTCCAGCATCAGCCCGCGCAGGTAGCAGTCACCCCACCCACGCACGTCACGACGCCGCACCGACGCAAATACCTCACCGACGAACTCGGCCAGCTCACCACGGAGTTGCTCGATCTCCCCCAAATCCACGTCGGCCATGATGCCCGATCAACAGCACCCACATCAACCAAACTTAACGAAGTACTACTAGACGAGTAGATCCGAAGTGATTAGTGGTCGTAGGCGATCAGCGAGCGGGTGACCGGTGCGCCGATGAGGTTGTTGTGCCAGATGCCGGCGGCCATTGCGAGGACCCGCTGGGTCACCCGGACGGCAACGCCCTCGAAGGTCCGTCCGCCGTGGCGTTCCAGGTCAAGCTGCCCTTTGAGGGTGTCGTTGACCGACTCGATCAGCTGGCGGACCTTCTTGAGCATCGCTCGCCGTATCGCTTCTTCTCGCGCTTGAGCGACGGTCGCAGGAGCTCGATGCCCTGCTCGGCGAGGTCCTTCTCGAACGGCTTGGACGCGAAGCCCTTGTCCGTGACGAGCAGGATGCCCTCGCGCTCGGCGACCAGGTCGGCGTCGACTTCGAGCATCGCGGACAGGACCTCGCGTTCGCCGATCTTCGGGTTGGCCAGCGCCCACATGATCGGCATGCCGTCGGGGTGCACACCAGGTACAGGCGCAGGCCCCAGAAGAAGCGGGAGTGGGAGGCGCAGTAGCCGTAGCAGGCCCATCCGGCCATGTTCGATCGCTGGACGGTCGGGCGGGACATGCCGCAGGGCACCGGGGTCGAGTCGGCGATCCAGACCGTGTCGGTCCAGAAGTCGCTGTCCATGGCGAGTTCGCGGATCACGCGCTTGAGCAGTGGCAGTGCGGACTTCAACCGCTTGCTGTAGCCCAGCCGTTGGGGCAGCTAGGGGAACATGTCGGACAGGTTCTTGCGGGCATAGCGCAGCCAGCGGGCCTCGGAGTGGTAGCCGAGCAGGGCCTGGGCGACCGCGAGACAGACAAGTTCGGAGTCGCTGAGCAGGGGCGGTCGTCCCATCCATCGGGTTCCTCCGATCTCGTCGTCGATCTTCACGTAAAGTGCGGTCAAGAGGGTGTTCAGGTCGGTTGTCACAAACTGATCTTGGACGCCCTCTACCCTTTGCCGGGCCGGAACTTGTGGATGAGCGCCCGAGTTGGCGTGTCCGCGCGAGGTACTTGGCGGCCAGTGCCACTCGACGATGGGAGCCGTGCCGCATAGGGTCGTGGGCGCGGCATCGCGTGTCGGTCACCGGCTGGGTGAGGCATGGAGGTGTCCGCGAGGTGCCTTACGGAGGCATTCCGCACATGTCAGTCGAGTTGAACCACACCATCGTTCACGCCCGGAACAACCGGGAATCCGCCGAGTTCCTGGCGAGGATCCTGGGCCTTGAGGTCGGGATCGAGTGGGGCCCGTTCGTTCCGGTCGCCACCGGCAACGGCGTCACCCTGGACTTCGTCAGCATCCCGGTCGAGTCGATCACCATGCAGCACTACGCCTTCCTCATCTCCGAGGATGAGTTCGACGCGGCGTTCGAGCGGATCCAGCAGGCCGCGATCACGTACTACGCCGACCCGCACATGAAGCAGCCGGGCGAGATCAACCACCACCACGGTGGGCGCGGGGTGTACTTTTTCGATCCGGCTGGCCACGGCATGGAGATCATCACTCGTCCCTACGACAGCCATGAGGCGACACCCCGGCCGCTGAGGTAAACGTCCAGCACACCGCCACAGGGAAGAGTGGCCGTGCGGGGCTGAGCGCACCGCACGGCCACCCCCAAAGGCGCTGGCCACCTTGGGCTCGCGGCTCGCTGAAGAGTTCATCCGCCAGCCCAAACGCTCCGTCACAGGACTTCGGAACCACTCGTCTAGACGATCGGGGGGCGTCCGGCGCGGGTCAGCCGCCAGACGGTGTTCCAGGCCATCGGGCGGCGCTCGCCGTGGCCGCCTCGCAGGCCTTCACCGAGTCCGGCGAACCAGGTGGCCAGGCTGGTGCGCGAGCGCAGCCGGGCGACGGTGATGACGATCCACGAGGTGATGTAGATCGGGACGAGCGGCGCGGGCAGGCGCCGGTAGGCGACCCAGACCCGGTTGCGGGCGACCAGGCGCAGGTAGAGGGCGTGGCGGGCAGGGTTGCTGGCGGGGTGGTGGACGATGATCTCCGGGCTGTAGAAACCTGTCCGCCCCTGGTCCCAGAGCCTCATCGCGAGGTCGAATCCTTCGTGGTAGAGGAAGAAGTGGCCCGGCCAGCGCCCGGCGTGCTCGAAGTCCGTCCGGCGGATCAGGACGACGCCCTCGGCCATCGCGGTGACGGTGCCGGGCCGGGTGGGGTCTGCGGCTCGTAGCCGGGGTACCCAGCGGCGGACGGTGACGCCGGTGTCGGGGTCGGCGATGCGCGGCTGGATGTAGGCCGCCTCGGGGTGGCGGCGGGCCTGGTCGACGAGCCGGGCCAGAATGTCGCGTTCGGGCAGGTCGGCGTCGTTGTCGTAGAAGAAGAGGAACTCGCCGGCGTCGGGGCCGGCCAGGGCGTCGGCTCCGACGTTGCGGCCCTCGGGGATCCCGAGGTTCTCCGGCAGGGTGACGACGGTGACGCCGTCGGGGACGTAGTCGGGTTCGCAGCCGTTGCCGACGATGACCACGCGCAGGTCAACGCCTGCCTGTTCGAGCAGCGAGGTCATTGCCCTGGGGAACTCGGCGGGGCGGTCGTTCATCGTCAGGACCACCGCGTCGACGGTGGGCCTGCTGGGGTCGCTGCTCATGTGGGCTCCGGGGCGGGAACGGTTGACCGGGTGCGGTGCTCGATCAAGTCGCACAGGTCGGCGGCAAGCTGGGCGGGGGTGCGACGGTGATGCCGCTCTTCCCGCAGCCGTCCGCGCCTTCGAGGACGACGAACAGCCCTGGCAGCTCAGCCACGCCGTTCCTCCGGGCTCTGGTGCTCGCGACCGGTGCCCACCCTAGTGGCCGCGGTGCCCGGACCGGCGCTGGCGCAGGCGACGAGGGCGTCCAGTGCCGCGGCGAGCAGGAGGTCGAGGGAGCCGGAGGTTGACGGGTGGTCGGTGCGCGGTGCGCGCGTGACCAGGGAGTCGGCGACGGCGAAGGCAGCGGCCACGGGCAGCCGCCGGTACCGGCCGACGGCGAACAGAGCGGCCGCCTCCATGTCGGCGGTCAGGACGCCGTGTCGGGCGTACAGGCGGACCTCGGTCGCGCTCTCGCGGTAGAGAGCGTCGGTGGTCCACGTCCCTCCGAGGCGCGGGCGGGACCCGCGGTCGGCGACAGCGCGCGCGAGCGCGGCGGTGAGGTGGCGGTCCGGGTGGGCGTGGTCGCCCGGCGGCAGGTAGTGGGCGGAGGTGCCCTCGCCGCGCAGCGCCCGGTCGCACACCACCAGGTCGCCGGCTGCCAGGTCCGTGCGCAGGGCGGGGACATCCAGTGCACCGGCGAGCAGCCCGGGGGGAAGCGACTCGCCCTCTGCCCTCGGGCGTGGGGATGGGGCGAGACCACTTAACCGCTTTGGAGCCGCCCGGCGGTACGCCCGCGCGTCGCAGACCTGTTCAGCCTGTTCATGATCAGACAGCAGGGGGCGGTGGACAGGTTGCCCCTGCCCCCGCCGCGGCCCGCGCCAAGTAGGGTCGGGGACTGGAAACGGAGCATCAGCCACCGCGTCAGTCCACGACCCTGGAGTCGTCACGGGCGAAGTTCGAGGCGGTGACGCCGCATTTGAACGAGCGGCAGCGCCGGATCCTGTACGTGGTACGCGACAGTCACAGACCGCGTAGATAAATCAACCCACGGATTCATCTGCCCGCAGCCGGGCGCGGACCGTCTCGTCGAATGTCGCAGTCATGTCGGATGTCGCAGTCATCCTGGGAGGCTACCCACCCCAGGGGCGCGCCGCTCCGAGCGAAGCCGGCTGCGGCCGCCGGGGAACCTGTCAGTGGGTCGTCGTACGGTGGCCGGAAGCAGTGAGCCACTCAAGCCGGGAGCGAGCATGACGACCTTGTCCGCACGACCGAACACCGCGCTGCTTGTCATCGACGTCCAGAACGGAGTCGTGGGCGGTGCGCACAACCGCGAGGCCGTCGTGGCGAACATCGCCACCCTGGCCGCCAAGGCCCGGGCGCGGGACGTGCCCGTCATCTGGGTGCAGCACTCGAGCGAGGACCTGCCGATCGACAGCGACCAGTGGCAGTACGTGCCGGAGTTGGTCCGCGAGGGGACAGAGCCCCTGGTGCACAAGCGCTACCCCGACTCCTTCGAGGAGACCGACCTCGAAGCGGTACTGGCCCAGCACGGCATCGGCCGCCTGTTCGTCACCGGCGCCCAGACCGACCAGTGCGTCCGGGCCACCCTGCACGGCGCCCTCGTCCGCGGATACGACGCGACCCTGGTCGCTGACGCGCACACGACCGAGGACCTGACCGCCTACGGCGCGCCCGCACCGGAGCAGGTCATCGCGCACACGAACCTGTACTGGAAGTACCACACCGCCCCGGGCCGCACCGCCGGCGCGGTGGACACGGCAGCGGTGGACTTCACGCCCGCGGAACGCCGCCGCTGACCACCCCTGCCCGCGGCCGGTCCGGCAGTCGGCCGCTGTCTCAGGCTCCGATGTTCTCCAGGTCGTCGAGCAGGCTCGGGTGCGTCGGCTCCCAGCCGAGGGCGGCGCGGGTGTGAGCGCTGGACGCGGGCTGGTCGGTCGCGAAGACCGGGCCGAGGGGACCGAAAACGTCCTGCGGCACCGACCTGACCGGCAGGCCGGTCCGCCGCCCGATGACAGCGGCGATGTCGCGTACCGCGTCACCTTCGTCGGCCACGGCGTGCCACGAGCTCCCGGCCGGAGCCCTCTCCAGCGCGAGCCGGAACAGGACCGCGGCGTCGAGCGCGTGGACGGCCGGCCAGCGCTGCGCGCCGTCCGCGGGGTAGCCGACGACGCCGGTGCGGCGGGCGATGTCGGTGAGCAGCCCGGCGAAACCGCCCAACCCCTGGTTGTGGACCGTGCGCGGCAGCCGCACCGCCGAGCTGCGCACGCCGCGCGAGGCGAGTTCGAGCGCGCGGGTCACCGACTGGCTGCGCCCGCCGACGGGCCCACCGGTGGGCAGCGGGTCGGCCTCGGTCGACGCGCGTCCCGGCACGTGGGGCGTGCCGGACACGGTGACCAGCGGCCGGTCCGTACCGAGGAGGGTGTCGCCGAGCGTCGCGAGCGCGGCGCTTTCCTCGGCGACCCCTCGCGCGAGCGCCTCGGGCGAGCTGAAGTCGTTGCTGAAGGCGAGGTGGATCACGCCGTCCGCCCGCTCCGCGCCGGATCGCAGCACCTCAAGGTCGGTGAGGCCGCCGCGGAGCGCGGCGGCGCCGGCGGCTTCGGCGCGCGCCGCTGAGGCGTCGGAACGGGCGAGGGCGGTGACCGAATGCCTCGCGGCGAGCAGTTCGGCGACGACGGCGGAGCCGATCAGGCCGGTTCCGCCGGTGATGAAGACGCGCATGGTGAGCTCCACGAGGTGATGCGACAGGTGTCCCATCACCGTACACCGTGATGCGACACCTGTCCCATCACCTAGGATGGGCCCATGCCGAGATGGAAGCCCGACGCACGCCAACGACTGGTCGTCGAGGCACTGCGCCTGTTCGCCGAGCAGGGCTACGACGCGACGACGGTCGCCCAGATCGCCGAGCGGGCAGGGCTGACGCGGAGCACGTTCTTCCGCCACTTCGCGGACAAACGCGAGATCCTCACCACCGGGCAGCAAGTCCTGAGCCGGCTGCTGACCGAGGGCATCGACACCGCGGCCCCGGACGCCACGCCGCTGACGGCCGTCGCGGCCGGCCTGGAGCGCGCGTCAGGCGAGATGACATCGTTCAACCGCGAACTCAGCCCGCTGCTGCACGCGGCGATCGAGGCCAACGAGGAGCTGCGGGACCGCGAAGCGCTGAAGAGCATCGGCATGGCCACGGCGATAGTCGAAGCGCTGAAACGACGGAACGTCCCGGAACCCGCGGCCCAGGTGGCCGCCGAACTCGGCGTGCTCGCGTTCGGACTCGGATACACCCGGTGGGCCGACCCCACCCGCGACCAGGACCCCGGCGAGCTGGCGACCCACACGAGAGCCGCGTTCGACGAACTCCGCGCGGCAGCCGCGGAACTCCGCTGACCGGGCGGTCATCCGCTGGCCGCGGGACGCCCCCCGCGCTGGATGAACCCGCAGGGGCAGCCCACGTCCGGTGACCTCTCCGGGTGGGGGTCGGGTCGGCCGGGCGGATGGAAGCAGGCGCTGATCGTTTTTCCGTTCTCCTGCCGGTGGGCCTCCCAATCGTCGGCCACGGCGTCGACGATGGCCATCCCGCGCCCGGATTCGCGCTCCGCGTCGAGGGACCGAGGAGTGGGCAGGACGGGCGAGGTGTCACTGACACTGACATGCAGGCAGACCAGATCCCACGTCAGAACCACCTGCGCGTCACTGTGCGCGTGGACATGGGCGTTGGTGATCAACTCGCTCACGGCCAGGAGGACGTCATCGACCGTCTCCGGTGCCCGCGCGCACCAGCCGAGCCGCTCCAGGTGCGCCCGGGCCCAGCGCCTGCCGGCCTGCACACCGCTGCTCACGGGAAAGGACTGCGCCCACCCCATCGCCTTGATCGACGCCTCACCCATAGCTCCGCCCTCTCCCTTCCGGTCGTGGCAGCGCCTACCCGGTGAGCGCCACACCACCTGTGCCACACCGGATCCTGCTCGCGAAGGTGAACCCGGCCCCGGCTATGCTCACGGTTCGGCACTTCAACGGGGGCATCATGCGTATACGACCGTCCGCGATTGCGTTGTCCGCCGCCTTCCTGGCGGCGCTTCTCACCTCCTGCTCCAGCGCGGCCGTGCGGACGTCCGCGGCTTCCGCCCCGGCCCGCCCACCCGTCGCGGCCTCGGGCAGCGCCGCCGCCTCCCCGTCGACGACGGCCGCGCAATCGACGACGGCCGCCCCGGCCGCGCAGTCGACGGCAACGGCGGTCGTCTTCCCCACCACGCCGGCCGCACCGGGAACGCCGGTCCAGCAGGTGCGCGACGCGTTCGCCGAACTCCAGGCCACCTACACCGACGCGGGCTGCGCCGACCCGGGGAACTGCGGGTACTTCGTCAACCGCCTGCTGGAGAACCTCGACGACCTCTACGCGTCCATGAAGGCCAGCCCCGAGGGGCCCGGGCACTTCGAGCAGCCACTCGCCTGGATCGGTCGGATGCGGACGTCCCTGGGCGGCGACCTCTCCCTCGCCAATGTCGAGAAGCACCAGAGCCTGCTGCGAGGTACGCGCGACCAGATCAATACCTGGATGCAGGCCCACCCGCAGGACTACCGCTGATCGCCCCGTCCGGCTTGTCCGCACGACCGAACACCGCGCTGCCCGAACCCATCGCTCCTGACACGGTGTCACCGAGCCGATACGGGGCACGCGCACTCCACGCACACCATGCCACCGCTGAGAGGGGACTGTGATGCCCACACTCGCCACCCGCTGTCGCCAGTGCCCGCCCTCCGGTGGAACCGTCGTCGCCTACCTGCCCGGGCAGGAGGGCCACCGCTCCGGACACCGGGCCTGGGAACTGACCCAGAGGACCGGCCACCGCCACCACGACCACTACGACCCCGACCTGGACGCCTTCCTGGTCATCGACAACGACGGCTGAGCCCCGCCCGGCCACCCCTCCAGGACCGGTCCCGTGCCGCGCCACCCGCATGAGTGGGCATCACAGCCGCGGGCCCGGGTAGGCACCCCACCACGACAGCTCATCGAAGGAGACCCTGGTGCAGGACCCGAGAGCATCCCTGGAACTGGCCGTCGTGCGCGCCCAGGACGCAGCAGCAGCAGCGGAAGCCGCCCAGGAGGACCTCAAGGGAGCCCTCGCCGACGGCCAGACCGCCGGTGTCGACCTCGGCGAAGTCGCGGCGACCACCGGTGTCCCGGTGGACGAGCTGGAGTCCGCCGGGGATCTCGTCGATCAGGGAGCCGGACCGGGTGAGGCCCGCCGTCGGTGAGGAACAGGGGCCACCCCCTTCCCCAACAACATTAGGTATGCCTTACCTTTGTCCCTATGACTTGGGCTGACGCTGCACCAAACCTGCTGATCGGCTTGCGGGAGGGACTGGAGGCGGGGCTGGTGGTCAGCATCCTGCTGGCCGCCCTCCGCAAGGCCGGAACCGGGCGGCAGGACCGGCCGGTATCGACCGCGCCGGTCTGGTTCGGCGTGCTCGGGGCGGTGATGCTGGCCGGTTCGTTCGCCGCGGTGCTGACCTACTCGACCAGCGTGCTGTCCTCCCAGGGCCAGCAGGCGGTGGGCGGCCTGCTCAGCGTGCTGGCCGTGGCCCTGGTCACCGCCATGGTGTTCTGGATGCGGCGCACCGCGGCGACGCTCTCGGCGCAGCTGCGCGGCGAGGTGCAGCGCGCGGCCGTGCTGGGCGCGGGCGCGCTGACGCTGACCGCGTTCCTGGCCGTGGGGCGCGAGGGCCTGGAGACCACCCTGTTCATGTGGACGGCGGTCAAGGCCTCGGGCTCGACCGCGGCCCCGCTGGTCGGCGCCGGTCTGGGCCTGGTCATCGCGGTGGTGCTGTGCTGGCTGCTGTACCGGCGGGCGGTGCGGATCAACATCGGGGTGTTCTTCAACCGCACCGCGATCCTGCTGATCGTGATCGCGGCCGGGGTGCTGGCCTACGGCCTGGGCGACCTCCAGGAGGCCGGATGGCTGTCCGGCCAGCAGTGGGTCGCCTTCGACCTGACCGCGCACATCGACCCGAACTCCTGGTGGGTCTCGATCCTCACCGGCGTCACCGACCTGTCGCCGAGGATGACCGTGCTCCAGGTCGTGGCGTGGATCGGCTACCTGGCCGTGGTGGTGCCCGCGTTCGTCCACGCGGGCCGGGTCGCCACCGCCCGCCTCGCCGCCGCCAAGGCCCAGACCCAGGCCGAGGCCCAGGCCGAGACTCAGGCCCAGGCGCAGACCGCGACCCGGACCGGGCCCCGCTCCGGGACCGACGTCGCCGCCGCGCGGCCGCAGCCCGAGCCCGAGCCGGGGCCGGTCGGGCGGTGGCAGCAGCTGGCGGGGGACCGCCCGTGGACGGTGGCCGGGGCGCTGGTGCTGGTGCCGGTGGTGGCCGCCGCGGTGACGATCACGGCGCTGCCGACCACCGCGGCCGCGGCCACCACCACGGTGAAGGTCACCAGCTCGGCCTGCGCGCCGGGCTGGAGCTCGGCGGTCTCCGGATCGCAGACCTTCGAGGTGGACAACCAGACCGGCAAGGCGGGCGAGATCACCCTGCTCGACTCCTCCGGCGCGATCGTCGGCGAGATCGAGACCCTGGGCCCGGCCACCACCGCCGCGCTCAGCGCCACCCTGGGCACCGGCACCTACTCCTTCCACTGCCTGATGTCCGGCGCCGCCGCGACGACCTCGGCCCCGGTCCAGGTCTCCGGCAAGGCCCCGGCGGGCGCGCCGCTGGCCGTCAAGCCGGTCACCCTGGCCGACCTGACCGGCCCGAACACCCAGTACCAGCAGTACGCCGCGGCCGACCTGGTCACCCTGCGGACCCAGGTCGCCGCGCTGCGCCGGGACATCGCCGGGAACGACGTCGCGGCCGCGCGGGCCGACTGGCTCGCCGCGCAGCTGACCTGGGAGCGCGTCGGCGCCTCCTACGACAGCTTCGGCGACGCCGGGACCGCGGTCGACGGCCTGCCCGACGGGCTGCCGCTCGGCGTCAACGACCCCGGCTTCACCGGGCTGCACCGCATCGAGTACGGCCTCTACCACGGCCAGGGCGCCGCGCAGCTGCTGCCGTCGGTGGACCAGCTCGCGGGCGAGATCACCAGCGTGCAGAAGAACCTCACCAGCGACGACGTCGCCGGTGACCCGACGAACCTGCCGATCCGCGCGCACGAGATCATCGAGGACGCGATCCGCGACCACCTGTCCGGCATCGACGACCAGGGCGCGGGCGCCGCCTACGCCATGACCTACGCCGACACCCAGGTCGACCGCGTGGTGCTGGGCGAGCTCGGCCCCCTGATCGACGCCCGCTCGCCGGGCCTGGTCGCCACCGCCGACGCCCAGCTGACCGCGCTCGACCAGGCGCTGGACGACGCGAAGACGAGTGGCCAGTGGCAGCCGCTCACCGACACCCCGCTCGCCGCCCGGCAGCAGGTCGACGCCGCCATCGGCGCCCTGCTGGAGACCCTGGCCACGGTCCCCGACCTGCTCGAAGTCCCCCCGTCGGCCTCGTGACCCGCCGCGCGTGACCCACCGCGCGCAGCTCCCCGCAGCCCCCCGGCCCGCCCCGACACCGAAGGTCCTCCCACGATGACAGAGCACGAACCCTTCAACGCCAGTCGGCGCAACTTCCTGCGCGGCGCCGCCGTGGGCGCCGTGGGCACAGCGGTGACCGGCGGCGTGCTGATCGGCGGCGCCCACGCGGACGCCGACGCCGCGAAGTCCGGGCAGAGCACGACCGTCGAGTCCTACCCGTTCCACGGCGCCAACCAGTCCGGGATCCTGACCCCCGGCCCCGCCGACAAGCAGCCGTTCTCCTGCTTCGTCGCGTTCGACTCCACCGCCACCAGCAGGGCGGAACTGGCCGAGCTGATGAAGACGCTCACCGCCCGCGCCCGCTTCCTGACCAGCGGCGGCATACCGGAGAACCTCGGCATCAGCCAACCGCCCTCGGACAGCGACGTGCTGGGCCCCGACGTACCCGCCGACGGCCTGACCATCACCGTCGGCGTCGGCGCCAGCCTGTTCGACGAGCGCTACGGGCTCACCGCGCTCAAGCCCGCCAAGCTCAAGCCGATGACCATCTTCCCGAACGACTCGCCGGAAGCGGCCTGGATGCACGGCGACCTCAGCATCCAGCTGTGCGCCAACCACCCCGACACCATCCACCACGCGATCCGCGACATCGCCAAGCACACCCGCGGCTCCATGCAGCTGCGCTGGAAGATCGAGGCCTACGGCGCCCCGCCGCGCCCCAGCGGCACCCCGCGCAACCTGCTCGGCTTCAAGGACGGCACCGCCAACCCCACCGGGGAGCTGGCCTCGGACCTGGTGTGGGCCGGACCCGGCGAGCCCGCCTGGGCCAAGGGCGGCAGCTACCAGGTGCTGCGGATCATCCGGATGCTGGTCGAGTTCTGGGACCGGGTGTCCATCAACGAGCAGGAGGGCATGTTCGGCCGCCGCCGCGACTCGGGCGCCCCCCTGGACGGCAACGCCGAGTTCGACACCCCGAACTACCAGGCCGACCCCAAGGGCAACGTCATCCCGCTGGACGCGCACATCCGGCTGGCCAACCCGCGCACCCCGCAGACCGCCAACCAGCGCCTGATCCGCCGCTCCTACGACTACGACCTGGGCCTGGACCAGAACGGCGACATCCAGGCCGGACACGTCTTCGTGGTCTACAACCAGGACCTGGAGCGGCAGTTCGAGACCGTCCAGACCCGGCTGATCGGCGAACCCCTGATCGACTACGTCCAGCCCTTCGGCGGCGGCTACTTCTACGCCCTGCCCGGAGTCGCCGACGCCAACGACTGGTACGCCAGCGGACTGCTCAGCTGACACCCGCCGTGTTCGTCGACAGCGGTGCGGTGCGAGCCCTCAGGCTGCCGAGGCGAGGTTGTCGCGGCTCGGGGCGAGGAGTCGGCGGGCCTGCTCCACCGCGCGGGCGGGCTCGCGGACGCCGGTCGAGACGCAGAGGGTGTAGTGGAGGTCCTCACGGCGGCGCTCGGTGTCCGCGCCGCCGTGGGCGTTGTCCAGCGCTTCGAGTTCGACGAGGACGCGGCGAAGTGCGGCGGGGTTGTACAGAGGCATGGACGCTCCGTCAGGTCGTTGCTGGCAGGGTGGGAACCGCTGCAGGCCGACACTGGACCACAGCACGGGACATTCACCAACATGGCTGAGCACATGGATGACTGACCCGGCATCACCTCGTAGCAACGAGGCGGACTGTATGGCTCAATGATAGGCGGCCGGTCACCGCAGGAGGGCCGTCGGCGTGGGAGACATCCGCCACAACCACCGCCCGGCCGACCGGTACTGGCGCTTGGGCCCGGCCCGGGCGCGCAGCGCGAGCGGCAGCTGCCCCGGCTCTCCCGCCCGGCGTCCGGTAGCGGTCGGCCGCGGAGAGGGGCGGGGAGGGGCGGGGAGGGGCGCAGAAGGGGAGGGGAGGAAGTCCGGTTGCTGGGCAGGCGGTGGTCATGGCTCTCCAGTTCCGGTCGGCAAGGCCCTCGTCCCGTCTGTCCTCGGCGGCCCGGTCCGCGCTGTCACCCGTGGTGGTGACGGCCGCGGTGCTCGGGTTGGCTTCGTGCTCGTCCCCGTCGCCCCTGCTCGCGCGCGGCGCACCGGCCGCCCCGACGGGCCCGGAAGCGGGCACCGGGGCGGTCTTCCCACTGGCGCCGACACAGCGGCTGGTGATCGTCACCGACGGCGGGGTGGCCCTGCGCGCCGGCGCCGCGGGCGTCGTGTCGGTCGATGCGGACAGTACCGTGGCGAGGAGTTGGCACCGGGCGGACGCGGAGGCGACGTTGGACCTGAGCTGTCCGGCGAATCCCGCACCGGGCTCGGGCCCCTGCCCCGGGACCGTCCAGGTGTCGGTGCCGGAGAACGCCGCCGTCACCGTCCAGGCCAGAAACGCCGGGGTCTCGGCCACCGGGCTGGGCGGCCCGCTGAACCTCAGCACGGTCAACGGCGACGTGACGGTGGCGGCGCAGGCGGCCGACGAGCCGATGCAGCTGACAACGCGCAACGGCTCCGTGCGCGCCGCCGGCCTGCGGGCCCCGACCCTGGCCGCCACGACGGTCAACGGCGACGTGGACCTGGCCTGGGCGAGCGCACCCAGCCAGGTCACGGCCGACAGCACCAACGGATCGATCAACCTGGCACTGCCCGAAGACTGCCCCCACTACGCGATCACCGCTCAAACCCGCAACGGCCAACCGCGGGTGAGCCTGCCGACCGACGACACCAGCACGGACCGGCTGACCCTGGCCACCGTCAACGGCGACATCATCGCCCGGACCGCACCCTAGGGACCGCTGGCTGCCGGCCCCCGGCGAGCCGGGCTGTGATCCAGCACCGCCCGGCCCGCTCCCCTCAGTCGCCGCTGTCCTCGGGAGCGGTGCGGGGGGTGGCGAGTTCGGGTTGCCGGGGGTGTTCCGGGTCGTAGCGGAGGTGGAGGCGGTCACCGGGCCGGGGGGCCTGTTCGTAGGAGTCGAAGCTGCTGGTGAGCTGTGCGGTGTGCTCGTCTCCGCCGGGGGTCCGGAAGCGCACGGTGATGACGAACTCGGGGCGGTCGTAGCTCTCGTCGCCGGTGGCTGCGGCGTCGGTGACCGTGCCGAGCGCGGTGAGCCCGTACTGCTCCATCCGCCACCCGCGGTGCGCGGCCTCGTGTTCGGCGACAAGGGTGCGCGCCCGGGTGCGCTCCTCGCGGCGGCCCACCAGGACCGCGACCGCAATGATCAGGACCATGGGTCCCAGGAGCCAGCGGCCGGTGCCCGGGACCCGCAGGGCGATGCCGCCGAGCAGGCAGACCAGGCCGCCGAGCATGGCGGCACCGGCGGGCAGCTGCGCCCGGGTGCTGTTGGTGCTGCTGCTGGTGACGATGACGGCCCCCGCAGGGAGGAGCACCAATGTCAGGAAGCCGAGGGCCAAGCAGGCCACGAAGGCCAGGACCGCCCAGAGGTCATGGGTGGTGCACGGCCGCTGCCCGGTATCGCCGCAGCCGCCCGCCGTGTCGTTCGCCGTGTACGTCCAGCACAGGAGCCACCCGTCGAATGTCAGCAGTGCGCCGTACAGGCACATGCCAAGGATGCGCCAGGGGGTCAGCCGGTGGGGCGGCCCGGCGGCCGAGATGCTGTCCTCGATCATGCGCGATGCTAACGCGCACTGCCTGTATTGGTCTGGACCGGTCGATGGCCGCCGGGTCAACACACCGTGTCGCTTCGGGGGTTGCCCGCGCCCATCGATGGCGAGTCGGTGCGTGAAAGGGCCAGGATGGGCTTCGAGCCGGACGCCGGCCGGACGGATCCGATCCTGGGATGGTTGTGATGGGCGCGAAGACGGGTGACACGACGCTGCGGGGTGTCCGGTTGCTGGAGTCGCCGCTGGACAACCGCGGTACCGCGTTCACTGTGGCGCAGCGGCGCGAGTTCGGCCTGGTCGGGCTGCTGCCGCCGGTCGTCGAGACGCTTCAGGAGCAGGTGGACCGCGCCTATGACGCGTTCCTGGCCTATGACAAACCGATCAATCGGCACATTTACCTGCGGCAGTTGCAGGACATGAACGAGGTGCTGTTCTACCGGCTGGTCACCGAGCACCTCGAAGAGATGCTGCCGGTGGTCTACACACCGACGGTCGGCGAGGCCTGTCAGCGGTTCAGTGAGATCTACCGGCGCCCGCGCGGGCTCTTCGTGTCGTATCCGGACCGCGACCGGTTGCGTGAGGTCATCGCCAACCGGCCGAATCGCGAGGTCGACGTCATCGTCGTCACCGACGGCCAGCGGATTCTCGGCCTGGGCGACCAGGGCGCCGGGGGGATGGGCATCCCCATCGGCAAGCTCGGCCTGTACACGGCGGTCGGCGGAATTCATCCGGCGCGGACGCTGCCGATCCTCCTGGACGTCGGCACCGACAACGAGGAACTGCTGGCCGATCCGCGCTACCTCGGCTGGCGCGAGCGCCGGGTCACCGGCAAGGAGTACGACGAGTTCGTCGACCGGTTCGTCGAGGCGGTCAGGGCCGAACTGCCGGACGTGCTGCTGCAGTGGGAGGACTTCGCCACTCCGCACGCCCGGCCCATCCTGGCCCGCTACCGCGATCAGTTGCTGACCTTCAACGATGACATCCAGGGCACCGCCGCCGTCGTGGTCGGCGCGTTGGCCTCGGCGGCCGCGGTGACCGGGCGCAGCCTGCGCGAGCAGCGGGTGGTCATGCTGGGTGCCGGGTCGGCGGCCATCGGGGTCGCGGACACGATCCGGGCGGCCATGGTCGCGGAGGGGGCCACCGACGAGCAGGCCGGGCAGAACTTCTGGGTCATCGACGTGCACGGGCTGCTGGTCGAGTCGCGGGACGACCTCAGCCCGGAACAGCGCCGCTACGCCAGGGACGGGAAACCGTTCTCGCTGGAGGAGCTGGTCGAGCGGATCAGCGCCGACGTCCTGATCGGACTGTCCACGGTCGGCGGCGCGTTCACCGAGTCGGTGGTCAGGACGATGGCCTCGAAGGTGGACCGGCCGGTGATCTTCCCCTTGTCCAACCCGACCTCGCATTCCGAGGCGGACCCCGCGGACCTCGCCGAATGGACCGGCGGCCGCGCGCTGATCGCGACCGGATCACCGTATCCGCCGCTGGAGATCGACGGACGCCGGGTGCCGGTCGCGCAGTCGAACAACGTCTACATCTTCCCCGCGATGGGCCTGGCGGTGACCGCGGCGCGGGCCACCAGGGTCACCGACAACATGCTGGTGGCAGCCGCGAAGGCGCTTGGCACCGCGGCAGCGGGGCACGGCGCCTCCGGGACACTGCTGCCACCTGTCGGCACGATGCGCGAGGTCGCCCACGAGGTGGCACTCGCGGCGGCGCTGGCCGCCGTCGCGGACGGGGTCGCGCCGGCGGCCGACGAGGACGAACTGCGCGCCGCGCTGCGCGCGAACCAGTGGCAGCCGGCGTATCCGGACTGACGGCCGGAGCGGCAACCGCAGAGGCGGCACCCCCACCGTCACCGCCCCCAACCCGGGGCCCGGCCAGTTGCGTCATCGACTGGACGGGCCCCTGCGGTGCCTACCCGCCCGCCTCGTGCCGCTCGGGCGAGAGGCGGGCAGCCACCCGGGCAGTCCTCGGTTCGAAGGGCGCGGGCACCCGAGCCAACGAGCGGGCGCTGCCACGGTTCGGCCTGGAGCCACCTGAACGACCTCGCCCGCCGGTACGTGGACGAGCTGCCGGTACGTGGACGAGCCGGCGGTGCTGGATCCGTGCCTGGCGGGCTGGTCCGGGGCGGGCAGTCAGATCCGCCGCAGCTCGTGCGGCGAGACGCGACCGCCGATCTCGACGACCCCACCAGGACGCGGCCGGGTCAGGATCTGCGACGCGAGTCCTTGCTGAATGTCGAGCGCCCGGTCCAGTTCGTCGGTCAGCACGATGGCTGCGGCACCGGTCGCCTCGTCCTCGTCGATGCCGTCCCCGCGACCGGGGAAGCCCCGGGCACGGACGGTGCCGGCGTTCTCGTCCCGCCACGCCCACGCGTAGAGCCAGCCGCTGCCGACCGGCGGCACCGCCAGGGCCTCGACCTCCGCCGCGCTCGGGTGCTGCCACGTCCGCCGCCCCGAGGCCCAGGCGGCCCGGCCGCTGATCCAGCTGAACTCACCGTCCTGCCAGGTCGGCACGTCCCCCGCCTCGGGCCGCAGGCAGCTGATGCCCAGGCCCTCGCGCCGCAGCAACCAGCCGGTGCCGACCAGGGGATGCCCGGCGAAGAGCAGGCGCGTACCGGGGGTGTAGATGTCGACGCGACCCTCCTCGGCGTCGTCGACGAAGACCGTCTCGGAGAACCCGAAACGGACCGCGAGCGCCTGGCGCTCCGACCGCCCGGGGAACGCACTTCCCCCGAGCACCACCCCGAGGAGGTTCCCGCCGGTGTCGCCGGACCCGCAGAAGACGCGCAGCACGTGGAGACCACTCATAGGAAACCTATGCAACCACAGCTGGCGGACCGGGCGGTGGATGCCCGCCTCGTCGTCGACGGCGAGGCCGATCGCCGCCGTGAACCCGTCGGCGATGATCTCGGATGCCTGACCGGCCGTGCCGGCCGCCGGAACGGGCGCACGGTTGAGCGTGTTGCCCAGGGGCGCGGCGGGCCGAGACCCAGGAGCGTGGGTCAGTAACGGCAGTGGAATCACGAGGTGACCGAGCTAGTCTTATTGGCGACCGGCCGAGACGCAGATGTCTTCGCTCTCGACACGCAGCGCGTCCTGCGCCGGTACCGGGACGAAGGTGACGTGGCCGCTGAAGCCGCTGTGATGGCCTATGTCGGTGGGTTGGGGTTCCCCGTGCCACAGGTCTACTCGGCGGGTGGTGGTGATCTGGTCCTCGAACGGCTCACCGGCCCGACCATGCTGGAGGCGCTGGGCGCCGGGGAGATTACCGCGGTGGCGGCGGCGGACCTGTTGGCCGGTCTGCATGATCGCCTTCACGCGTTGGCCCCACAGATGCCGCACGAGCCCGGGGATCGCCCGCTACATCTGGATCTGCACCCGGCGAATGTCATGCTCGAAGCGCGAGGACCGGTGGTGATCGACTGGCGTAACTCCGGGCAGGGGCCGCCTGAGTTCGATGTCGCCGTGTCCGCGCTGATCGTGGCACAAGTCGCGGTCGACTCCGCGCGGGAGGAGGCCGCGCTCGCCGAGACGTTCCTCACCGCGTTCTTGGCCGGCGTCGGCGCGATGCCTTCCGAGGCGTTGGACCACGCGGTGCGGTTCCGCCGGGCCGATCCCAACCTGACTGCCCGCGAGATCGGATTGCTGGGCGAGGCAGTCTCGCTGATCGGTTAGCGTCGCGGCCGCAGCCGTGTTGCGTGCCCAGGAAACGGCAGCCCACCTGCGGTCCGTGCCCGTCCGTACAGGATGATCAGGCCATGCGCACGGGTGATGAGCTGTTCGCCATGGAGCCGGTCCAACCGCCCGAGCGGGGAAGGCCGACGGCGAGGGCGGATCACATGGCGCGTCGCACAGCCCTGCGTTGCACCGGGGCGGCCTGGACAGGCTATCTATCAAGACTTATGCATGTTACTGCAAGTCTGCTAGGGTTGTGCCATGCCGCGCTATCGAGAGATCTACGCCGACCTGCGTCGACGCATCGCCGACGGCGAATGGCAGATCGGCGACCGGCTCCCCGACCTGGGAGCGTTCATGGAGCACTACAACGCGTCGCTGAACACGGTCCGCCGGGCCACCGTGGACCTGCGGGACGAGGGCGTGCTGCGTATCTCCCAGGGCGACGGGACCTTCCTGGCCGCACCGCCGCAGTCCACCAACGACGAACTGCTGGAGCGCCTGCGCGGCGCCCAGGCGGCGATCGGTGACGCCATCGCCGCCCTGGAGGCCGCGAACCGCATCGACGCGATCGCCGACCTGCTCGAAGCGAAGGGGGAGTCCGATGCCCGGTAGCGAGGACGACATGTTCGCCGGTGTCGACGCGCTGCTGGCAGCCGTCGCGGCCGCCACGGTGCTGCCGGTTCCGGCGGAGCGGGTCCGGCTGCGCGAGGCGGCCGGGCTCACAACGGCGCACGTCGCCGCCGCGCTGCGGGTGGACCCGGCGCTGGTCCAGGGCTGGGAGGACGGCAGTGCCGCCCCCGGTCCGGAGATCGCCCCGGCCTACGGCCGACTGCTGGAGGGCCTGGCGGAGCGCTTCCCCGCTCCCGCCCCCGCCCCCGCCCCCGCGAGGCCTGCGGCCGCGCCGGTCCCGGTTCCGGTCGCCGGTCCTGACCGTGACGCGGACGGTGAGCTGCGGCGGTACGAGCCCGCGCCGTGCCGGTGGTGCGGCACTCCGACCCCTTACCGCTATGCCGGTGTCGCCCAGCACTTGGGGGACTTCTGCCGCACCCGGCAGCCCGTCGCCCCGGCCCCCGTCACCGCCCCGCCGGTCCAGCCCGCGGTCGTTCCGGTCGCAGCGCCCGCTCCTGCCGCCGCTCCGGCCGCCCCGGTCGCTGCGGCCCCGGTCGCTGCGGAGCCGGTCCGGTCGGCGCCCGCCGCACCGCGGACCCCGGCAGCCGGAGCCGGTCGGCGCCCCGCCCCCGCCCGGGGCACGGCCCGTCCCGCCACCGCGCGTCCCGCCGGCACGTCCGCTGCCACCCGGTGGTGGCCGGTGGTCGCGCTGGACGTCGCCCAGGACGGCGGCTGGCTGCTCGACGTTCCGCAGGTCCCGGCCCCGGCCGGGACCAAGCTGGGCGACTGGTTCGCCTGGCTGGGTACCGGGCTGCCGCTGCGGGTCGAGCGGGTGCACGCGTCCGGGCGCGGGGGTGACGGCGTGGTGGTCGTGACCGAGGCCGCTGTCAAACGGCTCGGACTGCCGGCCGTCCTGCCGACCACCGAGAAGGCCCTGGCCGCGCTGCAGGCGAAGCTGGCGAAGACCGCCGCAACGGTGGGCATGGAGATCAGCGACCAGATCGGCCCGTCGTTCCGCGCCTTCCGCCGCAAGGGTTCCGCCGGTGGCCCCAGGACATCGGTAGGGATCACGGTCGCGCCGTGGCTGGGGCAGGGCGACGCCCGCCAGCAGGCCACCAGCTCCCTGCTCACCCCCCTGGCCACCAACCCCGACGGCACCGTGGACGGGCTCACCCTCGCCCGCCGATCCCGGGCCTTCACCGCCGACCTGGGCGTCGCCCCCGGCGCGAGCACCGCCTCCACCGCGATGCTGCTCCTGGACGCGGTGCGCCCGCGCGTGGAGTGGAACCGGGACGAGACGACGGGGGAGTGGTCCTCCACGTTCCGCGAGGGCGCGCTGCCGGGCGGCGACCTGTGCGTGCCCCCGGCCGCCGGGGCCCGGCACCCGCTGACCCGCGAACTGCTGGCCGACGGCGAGACGGTGTGCGAGGAGGAGGACTTCAAGTGGTGGTTCCGCGAGCTCACCCCGCAGGAGGCCGGGCGCCGGTGGGCGGTCGCGGTCGACGTCTGCGCGTCCTACCTGTCGGTCACCGAGACCCTGCGGCTCCCGGCCGGTGAGCTGCAGTACGTGAAGAACCCGGCGTGGGACTCGAAGACGGCCGGGCTGTGGTGGTGCGACTTCACCAGCACGAAGGTCGACGAACTGCTGCCGCACCCGGCGACGTTCCACGGCCGCCCGCCGACCGGGCCCGGCTGGTACACCACCGAGACCGTCGCCCACATGTCCACGCCCGACAACGACATGTACGACTTCGACACGACCACCATCACCGCCGCCCACCTGTCCACGTACACCGTGCCGCTGCTCAAGGAGTGGACCGGACACCTGCGCGGCGGCTACAAACGCGCCTACGCCGAACTCGGCCTGGTCGACGGCCAGAGCCCGACCGAGTTCCTCGCCGCCCACGCCGTCCACAAGGACGTCGGCACCGACCCGGTCCGCGCGGACGCCCTGGTCCTGGCCGGGCTCTACAAGAACGTCTACAAGGGCGGCATCGGCAAGTGGACCGACTCGGCCCGCAACGCCCACCCGGACGAGGCGACCTGGCTGGAGAAGGTCGCCGCGAACTGGTCCTACCGCCCCGAGATCCGCTTCCACATCATCGCCGCTGCCCGCATCGCCGCCCACCGCCGCCTGCGCAAAACCCTGCGGCTCACCGGCCGAGCCCCGTTCGCGGTCAACGTCGACTCCTACCTGTACGCCGCCGACGCCCCCTCCCCGCTGGAACTGCTGCCGGTCAAGCCCGACGGCACCCCGGTACCCGGGGCGCTGCGCCTGGGCATCGCGCCGGGCAGCCACAAGCACGAGTCCTCGATCCCGCTGGCGGCGGCGGTCGAGGCGATGGAGCGCCGGGAGCACCCCTCCAAGCTGGTCCACCAGTACGGCACCGACGGCGACTTCGTCGCTCAGGCCGACGCCGAGGGTGCCGGGCGCGATCGGGAAGGCGGTGGCCTCTGATGGCCACGGGCATGTTCGGCCGGGTCCGTGAGGCCCTGTTCCCCTCGCGCAAGGCGCCGGTGCAGTCCGCGACGCAGGCCGGGCACGTGAAGGACAGGCTGTTCGGCGGCAGCACGAGGGCGATGGCCGCGGCCTACGGCGTGAGCCAGCGGACGGTGGAGCGCTGGATCGCCGGGACCCGCACACCCCCGCAGCTCTCGAAGGCGGCGGAGAAGCGGTGGGAGAAGCAGAACCAGGCGCGGGCCAAGCAGGGCAGGCCGCCGCTGCCGCGTCCGACGACGAAGGCCGACCGGCTGGCGACGGACGCGGTCCGCGCGCAGACCACCGAGCGCGGACGCGAGCGCAGGGCCAGGCAGTTGCAGCAGACCGGGGCCTTCTCCGGCCACAGCGCCCGCGTCGGCCGCGCGATGACGTTCTCGATCCGCGGCTCGGACGCCGTCCGCTCCCGCGACGTCCACCTCAACCTGACCGGCGATCAGGCCGCCGCGCTGGCCCTGGCCGACAGCGAGGACGAGGTGCGGCAGATCATCGGCCAGGCCCTGGCCGAGTACTTCAACGGCGGCCTGTACGGGGGCTTCGGCCCGGACGACTTCGAATGGGACGAGAACGACTTCGACCTGCGCTGACCCGCACCCGTGACGCTGATGGGATCTTGAGAGTCACGATCAAAGGAGACGGGCGGCGCGGCACGGCGGCTGAAGGTGAGCCAGTGCATGCTCCGCGCCCTGGGGACAGGGCCCGGAGCGGCCTGGTGTGCTGTAGCGGTGGGTGCGCGAGCACCGGGGCGACGGCCACCTCGCCGCGCTGGCGGTCGTCGGCCTGTCCGGGATCGAGGCGCTGGTCCTGCGCAACGCCACCGGCGCGGCGCCGACCTCCGCCCTGTTCCAGCGGACCCGGGGGTGGTCAGCGGAGCAGTGGGCCGCCGCCCGCGACCGGCTGCGCGAACGCGGCCTGCTGGACGGGGCGGGCGAGCTCACCGAAGCCGGCACGGCCCTGCGCGGTGAGGCCGAGGCGCTCACCGACCAGCCGGACGCGGCCCCCTACGAGCACCTCGGCCCGACCGCCACCGCACGCCTCACCGAACTGGCCGACGGCTTCACCGGGGCCCTGCGGGCGGCGGGCGCGTTCCCCGCCCAGCACTTCGGCAAGGGCTGACCGCTCACACCGGGCACCGCCGCCGCTGCCCCCGCACCGGCGGCTCCACGCCGTCACCGCGCAAGGCCCGGGCACCACCCGGGCCGGACCGTCACCTGCCCGCCCGGCGAGGAGCACTGGCACGGCGCCACCCCGGAGCTCTTCATGGAGCACCTCGCCCTGTGGGAGGGAACCGGCGACGGCACCCCCGAGACCACCTGGCTGGAACCGGTCACCGATGCGCAGTACCACGGCCCGCGCAGCAGCGCCCACTGACCGCGGCCCCCGGGCCCGGGGGGTGTGGGTGGTCAGCTGCCGGTGCGGGGCCTCGGGCCGGGTGTGAGGTCGGCATCGGCGAGGTCGCGGTGGTCGGCGTGGGCGCTGCTGGCCACCGCGGCCTTCGGCCTGACCGTGCCCGTACTCTCCTATCACCCGCTCGTCACCCGCCCGCACGAGGCGCGCAGTTTGAGCCACAGGCCCAGGGTGATGACCAGGCCACCGGTACCGAGGCACAGGTTCTGGTCAGGGCCCGTCGAGAGGTCACCGCCGGACCGGCCGAACTGCGCGGCGCCCCGCTGCGCGGCCGCCACTTCAGCGTCCCCGACCAGACCGGTTCCCGGCCGGTTCCCGATTGGACCAGCCCGAGCAGCGCCGGGACCCGCGTCGTCCGGCCGCCCCCAGGCACGGTCCAGCCGATTGCCGGTGCCGACCGGCAGGGCCTGCGTACCTCCGACCGGCACCAGCGCTGCTCTGTAGGTGCCGTCCAACTCGCTCCTTCGTGCCCCGGCGCCGTGAGCGTCGGGGCACGAATCGTTGAAGGGGCCGACTGGACGTGGCGGCGGGCACTGCCGTCGCCCCCCGGGTATGGCACAGGCCCCGACCTGCTCGCGCCCGGGACCGTGCCGACGCAGACCGGCTCGCGATGCCCGGCCGCCGCCGCCCCCGTCCCTCGCCGGCACCCGGGCGATAGGTGGGCCCGCCTACCAGCGCTGGTGGACCTGGGCCCGGATGCGCCGCTCGTACAAGTCCCGGATGGCGGTCAGGGTCTGGTCCGGCAGTGCGGGCACAGATGCCGAGCGCGCGTTCGATACTGCCTGTTCGGTCGACCGCGCACCGGGGATGACCGTGGTCACGCCCGGCTGCTGGACGATCCAGCGCAGGGCGGTCTGCGCCGCGGTGGCGCCGGGTGCTGCCAGCGCCGAGAACTCGGCGGCGGCCTCCACGCCCGTGTCGTAGTCGACGCCGGAGAAAGTCTCGCCCTGGTCGAAGGCCTCGCCGTGGCGGTTGTAGGTGCGGTGGTCGTCGGCGGCGAAGGCGGTGTCGTGCCGGTACCGGCCGGAGAGCAGTCCCGAGGCCAGCGGCACCCGGGCGATGACTCCGACGCCGGCGGCCGCGGCAGCGGGCAGCACCTCGTCCAGCGGCTTGAGCCGGAACGCGTTGAAGATGATCTGCACGCTCGCGGTACCGGGCCGGGCGATCGCCTTCAGCGCCTGCTCGCAGGTCTCCACGCTCACGCCGTAGGCGGCGATCGAGCCGGACTCCACCAGCGCGTCCAGTGCGTCGAACACCGCGTCCGACTCGATGACCGCGCTGGGCGGGCAGTGCAGTTGCACCAGGTCCAGTGTGTCCACGCCCAGGTTCGCCCGCGAACGGTCGCTCCAGGCCCGGAAGTTGGCAGCGGTGTAGTTCTCCGGCAGCTGCTCGGCCCGGCGGCCCATCTTGGTGGCCACGAAGACCCCGGCCCCCGGGTTGTCCTTCCTCCAGCGGCCGATCAGGCGTTCGCTGCGGCCGTCACCGTAGACGTCGGCGGTGTCGAAGAAGGTCACGCCCTCCTCGGCCGCCGCGTCCAGCACGGCGAGGGCATCCTTCTCCTCAACCTCGCCCCAGTCCGCGCCGAGCTGCCAGGTACCCAGTCCGACGACGGAGACCTCACGGCCGAGCCGTCCCATGATTCGCTTGTCCATGGCAACATCCTCGCAGGCCCGAGCCCACGGACCGGGTGTCGGCCAGTTCGGGCCGCCCGCGAGGGGTGGCGGCCGGTGCGGGTGCTGGCGTGGACGCGGAACCCGGCCGGGCCGATCCTGTGGCGGTGCGCGGTGGACCCGGGTAGCCGGGTGGGCTGGTACGCCTACGACGTCCGCCTGATCCGCCCGCCGTCCGGCACCGCTGGCTGAGCGAGTGCTGCGGTGATCGACCGCGCTGACACCGGCTCGAACCCGCCCCAGGTCCAGGTCCACCTCCCGGACGGGCAGGTGCTGCGGGCGGCCGTGCGTGAGCGCCGCCAGAAAACCGACGGGCCGTGGCCCCACCACCGGCCGGGCGGGTGCCGCACGCCGACCGTGGTGAGCGGGCACGGCGGTGCCTGACGCGACCGGGGCACTGCGGGGATTGGGCATCCGGTCATGCCCCGTTCTCGGTTCGGTCCAGGAAGAGCCGCACGTGCTGGACGAACAGGTCGTGGAACTGGTGGTGCGCGCCGTGGCCGGAGTCGGGGTAGATCACCAGCTGGGCGTCGGGCAGGTGCTGCTGGAGGAGGTAGGAGTTGACAGTGGTGATGATGATGTCGTTGTGTCCGTTGACGACCAGGACCGGCAGGGTCAGTGCCTTGAGGGAGGTGTACTCGGGGTCCTGGACTTTTCCGTAGGCGGCGATCGCTGTCAGTTGGGCGCCGACGGACTGCGGGGAGGGCCACGGGTCGCGGCCTTCCTGGCGCTCGGTGATGCGCTGGACGTAGGCGCGGCCCGCTGCCTGGCTGGTCTCGGTGGGTTCGAACAGGGTCGGCAGCCAGACGTTCTCCGGGGGCTCGTAGTCGGCCGCGAACAGGTCCCCGACCCAGGCGGGCCGTGAGCCGATCTCCTCGCCGCCGCGCGGTCCGGTGCCGACCAGGATCAGCTTGCGGACCAGGTCCGGGCGGGCCAGGGCGATCTCCTGGGCGACCAGGCCGCCCATCGAGTGGCCCAGCAGGTCCACCCGGGTCAGGCCCAGGGCGTCGATGAACGCCGATGCGTCGCGGGCCATCTGCTCGATGGTGTCGGGGACCTGGCCGCTGCTGGTGCCCACGCCGGTGTTGTTGAACAGGATGACCTCGCGGTCGCCGGCCAGGGCGTCGGTGATGGCCGGGTCGAAGTCGTTGAGGTTGCCCATGAAGTGCTGGACGAAGACCACCGGGGTGCGTTCGGGGTTGCCGTAGCGGCGGTAGGCGAAGCGGATGCCGCCTGCCTCGACGAACTCGGTGGGGGCGGTGATGGCGGTGTGCCGGGACATGTCTGCTCCCTTGGGAAGGTCGTGCGGGGTCGGTGGTGTCGGGAGTGCCGGACCTGGTGCCGGAGGACCGGTCAGACGGCGGTTCGGCCGCCGTCGGCGGGGATCAGCGCGCCGGTGACGTAGGCGGCGGCGGGGGAGGCGAGGAAGGCGATCACGTCGGCGATCTCCTCGGGCTGGGCCGCGCGGTCCAGCAGGGTGGTGGCGCCGAGCGCGGTGATGTTGGCCGGGTCGGCGCCACCGGTGTGGGCGGGTCCGGGGGAGATGGTGTTGACCCGCACGCCGCGCGGGCTGAACTCGGCGGCCCAGGCGCGGGTCAGCGCGGCCAGCGCGGCCTTGGTGGCGCTGTAGGCGGCGCCGCCGGCCAGGCCGATCTGGCCGGCCATGCTGCCCAGGTTGATGATGCTGCCCTTCCCGCGTTCGGCCATCTCGGGCGCCAGCGCCGCGGTCAGGTAGTAGGCGGAGCGCACGTTGGCGGTGAACAGCGCGTCGAAGGTCTCGGCGGGCAACTGGTCGGTGGGCCCGAACCAGGAGAACCCGGCGTTGTTGACCAGGACGTCGGCCTGCGCCGCCTCCTGCGCCAGCCGGGCGAGGGCTTCGAGGTCGGTCAGATCGGCGGCCAGGAACCGGGCACTGCCACCGTTCTTGACGATCTCCTCGACCACCGCCGCGCCGCGTCCGGCGTCGCGTCCGTGGACCAGGACCTCGAAACCGTCCCGGGCGAGCCGCAGGGCCACAGCGCGGCCGATGCCGCTGCTGGCTCCGGTGACCAGGGCGATCGAGCGGGATGCCTCAGACATGACTGACTCCTGTGGGATGTTGTTCTCAGGTACTGGATGGGTGTGACAAGGGCTCGCCATGGCCGACGGGCGGTGAGTCCGCGCTGGTCCGCGGGCCGCACCGGGCGGCATCCGCATGGTGACCGCACGTCACGATGCGCGGGCGAACGGTTCGCGGCTCAGGCCGCGACCGGTTCCAGGGCCGGGTAGTCGGTGTAGCCCGCCGGGCCGGCCGCGTAGACGGTGCTCCAGTCGGTGTCGGCCGGCGCGGCACCCGTGGCGAGCCGGGCGGGGAGGTCGGGGTTGGCGATGAAGGGCCTACCGAAGGCGATGACATCCGCCAGACCGGCCCGCACCAGGCGGTTGCCGCGTTCGGCGTCCATGTCCACACTGGCGATCAGGGTTCCGCCGTAGAGCGGTCGGAAGTGGCGGAACATCCCGTCGCCGGCCAGGTCGGCCAGCGGCGTCCCGGCCAGTTCGTGGGTGGCGCCCATGAGCAGCAGGTGGGAGAGCCGGTAGTCGTCGAGGCGGCTGACGACGTACTCGGCGGTGGGGAGCGTCTCGTCGTCGGCGGTGAACGGTCCGCTCTCGTGCATGGGGCCGAGCTTGATGCCGGTGCGCTCGGGGCCGATCGCCCCGGCCACGCTCTCGATGATCTCCAGGACCAGGCGGGCCCGGTTGGCGATCGATCCGCCGTACCGGTCGGTGCGCCGGTTGGTCGCCCGGTTGAGGAACTGGGCGGGCAGGTAGGTGAAGTTGGCCAGGATCTGGACGCCGTCGAACCCGGCCGCGACGGCGTTGCGGGCGGCGGTCGCGTAGTCGGCCACGGTCCGGCGGATCTCGGCGCGGGTCATCGCGCGCGGTGTGACCGTGGGCTTGCGTCCGGTGGGGGTGGAGCTGAGCTGTTCCGGGTTGACCGCGGAGGCCGACATCGGCGGGGCTCCGTCGAAGAAGTCCGGGTGCGACAGGGATCCGGTGTGCCAGAGCTGCGCGATCATGCGGCTACCGGCGGCGTGGACCGCGTCGGTCACCCCCCGCCAGCCGTGTACCTGCTGCGGGCTCCACAGGCCGGGTGTGTCGGCCCAGCCCACTGCCTCGGGGCTGATCGCGGTGGCCTCGCCCACGATCAGTCCGGCGCCGGCGCGCTGGGCGTAGTACTCGGCGTGCAGCCCGGTCGGCACCCGGCCCGGGTTGTCGGCGCGCATCCGCGTCAGCGGTGCCATCGCGATCCGGTTGGGCAGCTCCAGAGCGCCCATGCGGGTCGGCGTGAACAGGGGTGGAACGGACATGTCGCTGTCTCCTTCATGGTCTCGTCCACGGGCTGGGCACGCCCTCGGTCATCACAATGTCGCTCGACATTGTTTTATGCCCGCGCTGCCATCCTGTCAAGGTCGATCGACATTGAGATGGTGCTACAGTCATGGTGAAGGAGGTGGCACTCATGGGCGTGTCGAAGCAGAAGGCGGCACAGAACCACGACGCGATCGTCAGCGCCGCCGAGACCCTCTTCCGCGAGCGTGGCGTGGAGGCGGTGGGACTGGTGGAGCTGATGGCCGCCGCCGGGCTGACCCGCGGGGGCTTCTACAACCACTTCGCGTCCAAGGCCGCGCTGGTGGACGAGGTCGTCGCCAAGGCCATGGCCGAGGGGCTGGAGAACCTGACCGCGGCCCTGGACGCCTCCACGGCACGCGGGGAGGATCCCCTGGGCAACCAGATCGACTGGTACCTGTCGCCGGAGCACCGCGCGGATATCGACCACGGCTGCCCCAACGCGGGCTTCCTCGGCGACGCCCCCCGCTTCGAGGACCCCGCCCGCTCCCACTACGCCAGCGGCCTGACCACGAACCTGCGCCGCTTCGCCGAAGCCGTCCAGGCGGCGACGGGCCTTGACCAGGAGGCGAGTTGGGACCGCACCCTGGCGCTGTTCAGCCAGATGGTCGGGGCCGTCCTGCTCTCGCGCGCCGTCGTCGGCACCGACCCGGCCCTCGCCGACCAGCTCCTCGACAGCGCGCGCACCGACCTGCACAACCGCACCCGTCACCGCCCCTGATCCAGGTCGACCGGCTCCACTTCCGGTTCCCGCGGGATTCGCCCCGCCGCCGCAGGGCTCGGCACGCCCGCGGGAGCCCCGACCAGGGCCCCCGCGGGCGGGGGATCAGTCGTCGATCAGGTCGAACTCCTCCCAGGGGCCGATGGCGGACCGGTTGGCGATCAGCGGGTCGGCCCCGGCGCCGTCCGCGGTGACGATCTCGCCGTTGGCGTGTGCCTTGAGACTGACGCTGCCGTCCGCGTTGTCGATCAGGCTGAACTCCTGCGCGTATCCGATCGAGGCGCTGTTGGCGATCAGCGCCGAAGCGCCCGCGGTGACGTACTCGTTGTTCGCCCGGGCGAGCAGGCTGACACTGCCGTCGGGGTCGCCGATCAGGTCGAACGTCTCCCAGGGGCCGACCGCGGTCCGGTTGGCGATCAGCGGCGAGGCCCCGGCGTTGTCGGCGGTCACGATGTCACCGTTGGCGTGCGCCCGGAAGCTGACGGGCACGGTGTCGCGGACGACGTCGAACTCCTCCCAGGGGCCGATCGCGGTCCGGTTGGCGATCAGTGGCGAGGCTCCGGCGTTGTCGGCGGTCACGATGTCACCGTTGGCGTGCGCCCGGAAGCTGACGCTGCCGTCGGGGTTGTCGATCAGGTCGAAGGTCTCCGCCGACCCGATCGCGGTGCTGCCGGCGATCAGTGGCGCGGCTCCGGCGTTCGGCGCGGTGACGTAGTCGCCGTCGGAGTGCGCCCGCAGGCTCACCGTGCCGTCCGGGTTGGTGAGCAGGTCGAAGGTCTGGTCGGCGCCGATGCTGGTCGAGTTGGCGATCAGCGAGGTGCCGCTGCCGGCGGAGTCCACGTAGTCGCCGTTGGCGTGGGCCTTGAGGCTGACCACGGACGCGGTGGTCGGCACGTCGGTGACGTTGTGGGAGTACCCGGCCGCGACCAGGCCGGCCTGGACCGCGTTCTCCGTCGCGTCGGAGGGGTATCCGGCGGTGACGGCGCCCTCGAAGAACTCACCGTCGCCCCAGATGCTGTTGTCCCCGCCGGTGCCCAACTCGATGGAGGGCTGGACCTTCATCGGGTCGTAGCCGCTGGGCAACGCTCCCGAATAGGACTCGGTCAGCCCGCCCTGCTGCCCGTTGCCGTACTTCAGGGTGAAGTTGGTCGTCCCGTTGTTCTTCTCCCAGGCGGAGACGAACGAGCCGCTCTCGGCGGGGATGGACGAGGGGTTGGCACCGGTGTCGCTGAAGTACATGCCGTTCTCCAGGTCGCCGCCCACCCACGGACCGGGGCCGCTGCAGTTCTGGGTCCAGCAGTCGGTGCCGTAGTAGATCGCGTTCATGGTGGCGTTGCCGTCGTCGCTGTCGTTCGCCTCGCCCGAGCCGAAGTCGAAGCAGCAGCCGTTGCTGGTGACGTTCGAGGAGGTCATCAGGTAGACGCCCTCGGGCTGCGAGCCGGTGGGCACGTTCTTCGCGTCGTCAATGCGGTACCCGGTGCCCTGGGCGTCGAACAGGGCGCCGTACGCGGGCCGGCCGTCGACCGTCACCGGCAGCGCCATCGCGGGCGAACCGATGTCCGAGCCGTTCGGACCGGGGCCCGCGATCCCGCCCGAGCAGCCCGAGCAGGCGGTGCCCTGCGAGATGGGCAGGTTGTTGCCGTTGGAGGTCTGGTCGTAGATCTCGGTGACGGTGCAGCTCGTGCCGGAGCAGAACGAGACCTGCGGGGCGGAGTCGACCACCCCGCCGGTGGATCCCGGACCGATGTTCAGGTAGCTGCCGTCGGAGGTTCGCTGGAGCTGGTACAGCGGTCCGTCGTAGGCCGCGAACAGGGCCCGGGTCATGCTGTACGCCGCTTCGCACGGTGTACCGCCGGCGGCGTAGACGTCGCAGGGCAGGGACGACGCGGCGGCCGAGGCGGGCGCCACCGCCCCGAGGGCGGGTACGGCGATCACCGCCACCAGCAGCAACACGACTGCCAGCCGCAGCCTGCGCCAGGTCACACGTAACGAGGACATGGTGAACCTCCAGGCCGGGGCGGCCGATCGCGTCGTGGGACGGCCCGGTCGGTCGCGCCTGACTCGCGAGGCCGACCGGGCCGCCGTGGGGTTCCGCTTCCGGTGCCTCGGAGCGGGGTGGAACGCGCGCCGTGGGAAGACGACCAGGTAGACGATTCGTATCATCCGGCGCAGCACACATATTCAGACTGCTCCAGGAAGAAGTCAAGGAAAATGCCAAGGATCGTGACATGCCCTGGTATCCAAAAACCCAGAGCTGGTGGTGCACCAGGCCGTCAGCGGCGAGCCCAGCAGCTGACCTCCGATACGACTGACTCCGGACTTCCCCTTGGACGTCTGGCGATCGTCCGCCTAGAGTTAAGTTCAAAGACGGAGAATTGGTGGTCAGCGGACGGCGTCGGCCGCGGGAGAGCGGCACGGTGCGCTCGCGGGCCTGCGCTCGCGGGCCCGCGCGGAGGCGGGCCCGCAGGGGGCCTGACGAGCCCCTACGATGCGAGCATCTCGTTGCGGCGCCTACCTTCCGGGGAGCCTTCCATTCCGACGCACATGAACCTTCGAGACGAAGGCCGACTGCGGGTCCTGCAGGCGCTGCACGCCACCGGCGGGACCAGTCGGCCGGAGCTGGTGCGGCTGACCAAGCTGTCCCGAGCGACCGTCTACGCCCTCGTCACCGACCTGATCGCCTCCGGCCTGGTCCGCGAGGAGAGCGGGTCGGCCGAGCCGGAGAACCGTTCGCTGGGCCGGCCCGCGCAGGTGCTGACCCTGCAACCGACCGCCGCGTACGCGGTAGGGGCGGACATCGGCCACACCCACGTCCGCGTCGCGCTGTGCGACCTGTACGGCGTACCCGTCTGGGACCACGTCGAGGCCGTCGAAGTCGACCGGGCCCCGCAGGCCACCCTCGACCTGGCCGCCGAGCTGGTCCACCAGGCGCTGCGGGAGTGCGACGCCCCGATCGAGCGGGTGCTCGGCCTCGGCGTCGGGATCGCCTCCCCCGTCGGCGGGGACGGCGCCATGGTCGCCGAGGGGATCATGCCCGGCTGGACCGACGTGCGGCCGGGGCACGAGCTGGAGCGGCGCACCGGAATCCCCAGCCAGCTGATCAACGACGCCAACGCCGGGGCCCTGGCCGAGCACCTCTACGGCGCCGGCCGGGGCATCGACAACATGGTCTACGTACGCCTGTCCGCCGGTATCGGCGCCGGCATCGTGGCCGCCGGGCAGCTGCTGCTCGGCGTCAGCGGTCTGGCCGGGGAGATCGGGCACCTGCTGGCGATCGAGGACGGCCTGATCTGCCGCTGCGGCAACCGCGGCTGCCTGGAGACCATCGCCAGCCCGATAGCCATCGCCCGTCTGCTGCGCGACAGTTGGGACCACCCGGTCGCCCCCGACGAGCTGCCGGGGCTGCTCAGGGAGAACCGGGCGGGGGCCCGGCGGGCCGTGGAGGACGCCGGGGCGGCGGTGGGACGTGCCCTGGCGGGCGTGGTCACCCTGATCAACCCGCAGTTGATCGTCGTCGGCGGCGACCTGGCCGCGATCGGCGAGCCCCTGTTCGAATCGATGCGGCTCGCCATCGCCCGGCACGCGCTGCCGCACGCCGGTGCCCAGGTCCGGATCGTGGCCGGCGAACTCGGCCCGCGGGCCGAGGTGCGCGGCGCGGCCGGGCGGGTGCTCGCCCAGGCACCCCACCTGCTGGCCCTCACCAGCGGCGCCGACCCGCACGAACTACCCGCCTGACCCTTCCTCGTGCGTGCCGTCTCCCTGCGACATGCCCGTTCGGTGCCAGTGGGGTTGCCGTCGGTGACGTCGTGTCAGTCCGGTGGTGGTTGCCGATCAGATGGCCGGAGCAGGTTTTGGGGCGCGGTGACCGCGCTGGTCAAGGTGCTGTCTCCGGGTTGGCCGTGGTGGGCGGGTCCGGGTGCGGCAGTCGTGTGCCTCATGGTCTGCATATGCGGCAAGTGGGCGTGGCACCGGCGAAGCGCGACGCTCGCCTGTACCGCGGCACCTACGATCGCGTAGTAGATCAAGCTCTGCGATAATCCCCACGTGGGACGCGGGGATCCGACCACCGCACTGTCGGCCGTTGGAGTCTCCCCTGATCCATGTGGGCATTCACCGCCGGCCACGCGACGCGAGGCCATGAAGCAGGGGGCTGAAACACACGTGACCTTGCTGAGAGATGCACTGACGGGCAATCACTACCCAGGCCGCGGCGTGCTGTGGTGCAGGACCGGCGACGGCACCATGCTCGGCGCCTACTTCCTCACCGGGCGCAGTCCCGCGTCCCAGGCCCGCACCCTGCAGCGCACCGCCGGAGACGAGCTGATCGTCGCCCCTGCGGACGCGCGCCAGCATGACCATCTTCGGCACTACGTTGCCGCCCGTCAGAGCGGGGACTTGCTGATCTTCGGCAACGGGGAGCAGGTCTCCACGGTCTCCGACCGCCTCGGTTCGGGGCTGGCCCCGATCCTGGCCCTGGACGAGCTGGACTACGAACCAGACCCGCCGATCTTCACTCCACGCCTGACGGTAATCGCGGACAACCACGAGGGCGGTCAGGCATGGTTCGGCGCCGCCCGGCACAGCACGGGGAGCCGCGCCGCCACCAACCGGCTCACCCTCCACGTCAGCGACCTGGCTCCTGGTGAGGGAGTGCTCATGACGACCTATCACTCCGACAGGCAAGGTATCGCTACCGGCGCCCCCTTCACGGAGGTCCGGACAACCGAGGACAACCGCACCGACCTGCTGGACGAGCTGTGGTCGGCCCTGCCACCCGAACTCCGGATCGCGGCGGCGGTCTTCGCGCCCGGAGGGCTCGCGAGCGCCGACATTCGACAAGCAGCCGAGACTCGCGTCTGACGATTGCCCGGCGCCGATTCCGAGCTCGGTGCCGGACGTCCCCGCGGCAAGAGCCACTTCAGGAACAGGGACGCGGCTGGCGGATCCCGCCGAGCACGGCGTCCACCACCGCCTGGCGTCCGAACTCGTACCGCAGCTGCCCCGCTGGCGCAGCGTCGGATCGGCGCGCAGGAGCCGCTCCACGAGTGCCCGCTCGACCGGGTAGCCCTCGTGGCGGTAGGACAGCTCGGCACAGACGGCGGCTGCCCGCGCGTGCGGCGACCGGCACCTGCTGTACCCGGGATGCTCGGCACACGGTGCTCCGTAGCCCGGGATCATGATCGTCGATCGCTGTCGTCCTTGCCCTGGGTCAGCGCCGACCTGGCCCAGGGCAATTGCCACCGCAGCGTGATTCTCTGGCGAGGTTGAGCCTTCGGGCCTGTCTTCGGCACGATCACCCCGGGTCCGGCCGGCGCTAACCCTGGGTGAGAACCGCCGCCGATCGGGAACTCCACTATGACCGCGTCGCTCCCTGCGGCCAGAGGACTCGCACTGGCACGCCCATGCGCTCGGCGTAGGCCACCACGTCAGCGGTGCCTCCGTAGCCTCCGGCCGGTTTCCCGTCCCACACGGCCAGTAGCTCGTCTGCGAGTCCTACGAGGACCTCGCTGCCCGCCATGTGTGCGTTCGAGTCGGAAGCGGTCAGGCCGGTGTGGTGGACCTCAGCGGCGCGGACCAGGAGCGCGTCGTACACAGGGTGGTGCCAGTCGGGGAGGCTGTCGCGGTACTCCTCGGCGGGGATGACGGCTTCCAGACGTCCGCCGTGGTCCAGGGCGGCCTGGGCGAACCAGCTGTCCGGGCCGTCCGCTATGCACGACACCGCGACCAGCTCCCCGGCGACGTAGCCGTCTATGGCCGTGGCCAGGAGCTGTCGGACCTGCTCCTCGACCTCGGCGGTCAGTCCACGGTGGCCAGTGATCCCAACGCGCATCAGATGCCCCTCCTACAAATAGACGCCGTGCAGGCGCTCATCGAACTCCCTGACCACCTTCGGTGGCGAGGTACTGGTGATGGATCGGCGGACGGTCCGAGCCCGTTCCACGATCCGGCCGGATCGGTACTCGATGCCGGTGTCCAGCGCGCGTGACGCGAGGGCGAAGGCGGCCTCTACCCGTCCGGCAGCAAGGTGACCGGCGGCGATATCGAGGACCACCAGGGCGCGCTGCTTGGCGTGGCCGGTGGCGAGAGCGGCGGTGTCTGCGGTGAGCACCCAGTCCGCCAGGCCCAGGCGGGCACCGCAGGTGACCCGGCAGGCAGCGACCTTGGCCTCATCGAACACGAAGACCCAGGGCCACGGAGGCGGCCCCTCCAGCGGCAGGCGTTCGGCTGTCGCCCGGCTGCGGATCAGGGCACGGTCGGCGGCGCGCTGGTCGCCGGCAGCGGCGTGGGCCAGGGCCTCGACCGAGGAGAGCCACGCGTCAGCGATAGCCGGACGCTGCGGACCCAGGGACCGCCGGGCAGCACTGGCCAGGGTCAGGGCCTGCGCGCCGTTACCGGCGTGCGCCTCGAACTGCGCGAGGCTGCCGATCTGGTAGGCGGCCAGCAGCGAGTCTCCGGCCGACCGGGCTGCTTTGATCGCCGAGCCGTACCAGGTGCGGGCTGATCCGTTGTCGCCCATGTCCCAGGCCAGCCATGCCGCCAGGCTAGCGGCCTCGCTGCCGACACCCGCCAGCCGGGGTCGCTGACCGGCGGGGGCCGACTGGGCGAGGGACTGGATCAGTCTCATATGGGCATGTACGGGCTCTGCGAGGTCCCGCGATGGCGTCGAACCGTCCAAGCGCCGGTATGCGGTCGTGTTCAGCCGCAGTGCCGCGCTCTGCTGGTGCGCGGCCTCGTGCAGCTCAGGCAGTACCGCCAGGGCGGGTGCGGCTGCCGCAGCGGCCACTCCGCCTAGAAATTCTCGGCGTTCCACCTGCTCGGTTCCATCTCTTGCGATCCCGCTGGGTTCAGCGAGCCCGACCATTGCGGCCGGGATATCCAGGTGGGCGGACGCCGCCGCGAGGAGGTCCGTGGCGTACGAGCCCGAGCCTCGCTTCTCCAGTCGGGAGACCGCCGATTGCGAGAGCCCACATGCCTCCCCTAACTGTTGCTGGGTCATCCGTGCTGACTTGCGGGCCAACTCGATGACCTTGCCGTAGTTCCCGGCGCGAGATGCCTCCCTGGCTGCTGCCCGCCAATCCACCGTCTACCCCCCACGTTACGAGTTTCGACCCGCTGGCGACCGCATCGGTACCCGCTCCGCGCATATCCGTATGCGGTCGCCGCATCGGCGATGGTCCCACGGACGGCTAAGGATTTTGACTGGACGTCAGCGGCTTCCGAAGCTGGCCAACGAGTCTCCTCGTTCCCCCGGAGGGCTGTCCCGAAGCGCCGCCGTCCGGCCACATCCCCCGTTGGGGCCGGGCGGCGGCAGCCACCTCCCACGTCCGCCAGGAGTCCCGCCCGTGACATCACCACCACCCCTTCCGCGCCGGATGCCCGCCGACCGGGTACGCAGCACCCAGCTCGCAGACGCCTCGGACTGGACTGCATGGTCCGACCCGCAGGAGGCAACCGAACGTGCACCGGGAGAACCCTGCCTGGTGGGGAACCCGTTCGCGGGACAGCTGAGGATTTGGCCGTCCGGGCACGGCGAGGACGTCCGGGAGTCCAGCGAGGCGTGCCATGACTGATCGGCCTATGGCACACAGGTTCCAGCTGGAGCAGTGGCGCGGTTGGCAGGCGTGGCGTCGCCGGTATCGGTACGAGAAGGCGGGGCGGCCGTGATGACCGATGAACCGCCCGTGATCGCACGGCATGCCATGACCATCCGGGTGAAGAAGGAGACCGTCGCTGGCGAGTGGGTCGAGGTCAGCTCCCAGGCCGTCGAGAGCGACTACCGGCCTTCCGGCATCTACTCGCTGGGCCACTGGCCCGTCTGCCGGTGCGAGCGCCACCGAGGACCCGAGCCGGAGACCCGACCGGCCCCATGAGCGGGGTGCCCGGCCGCAAGCCCTGGCGGACGACACGGCCGGGCACCCCTTCACCAAGCTCCGCCGGCGTACCCCGGGCGGACGCGGCGGCTCCGGGCTTTCGCTCCCCTGCGGCGGGGTCGCCGCACCCTTCCCGGAACTCACCCCCCGGACCGGCCCCGACGGGGCGATCCTGGAAGGGGTGACCCGCCTTCGACCAGATCGAGGTAGCCGTCATGACCGCTCGGAGCATTGTCAGCGCAGACCAGGCCACGTCCTGCTACTTCCGGACCTCGGTCGATCACCCCAACCGCAAGGCGCTGATCCAGATCCACGAGCCCTGCAACCTGGGGTGCGCGCACTGCTTCGTGTCCGCCTTGAAGGACGGAGCCACGATGCCCCTGGACCTGATCCGGTCGCACGTCATCCCCCAGCTCCTGGCCGCCCGCGTGAACCGGGTGACCCTGACCGGCGGCGAGCCGTTCCTGCACGCGGATTTCCTGGACGTGGTGCGGGCCTTCCGCGAGGCGGGCATGGGGGTGGGCCTGTGCACCAACGCCACCTTGGCCACGGACGACACCATCGCCGCCCTGGTCGAGATCGGGGGGGTGCACGTCAACGTCTCGTTGGACGGCTTCGCCGCCGACTCCCACGGCAAGTTCCGGGGCGACCGGGCCTCGTTCCAGGTCACCGTGGACACCGTGCGGAAGTTCGCCGCCGCCGGTCTGCTCCAGGGGCTGCTGTGCACCCCGAACAGTCTGGCCGAGGACGAGGAGTACGCCCAGCTGTGCGCTTTCGCCACCGAGCAGGGGGCCTCGTACGTGCTGATGAACCCGCTGTCGAGCATGGGGCGCGGGGTCAAGAGCCAGGGCAAGCTGGCCCAGCCGGACGACCACATGCGGCACATCCACGACCTGACGACGCCGTTCGCCAGCGACACCATGGACTTGGTCCACATTCGGTTCCCCAACGACTCCAAGCCGCTGGCGAACTGCGAGTCGGGTCGCGGGACGGCGCGCTGCCGGCGGTCCAACCGACCAGCACCCTGAGCCCTACTCCTGGCCGGCCGGTGCCAGGGACGCTTCCGGGACGCCCAGGGCGACCGCGACAGCGCGCTGCGCCGCGCTCCACTCCTGGGCAGTCACCGTCTCGTCGTCCGCGACGCTGTTCAACCATCCGGTGATCTCGTTCGGGTGCAGGCGGTCCAGGTCGGTCGGAATCTTCAGCACAGCGGCATTCCCGTCGGTCGGCTGGTCGGCTGGTCGGCTGCGTCAGGGACGGCAGGGTGGTCGGCCTGTCCCGCCAGGACGGAGCGGGCCGGGGCGAGTGGGGGTTCGAGGACAGCGGCTTGGACCGGGACCATCCGCAGCCGGGACAGCAAGTGTTCCAGTGCCCATCGGTTGGCCGAGTGGGCGATCACCAGGATCCTGCTGCCGTTCCATTCGGTGGCGAGGTCATGGAGGAAGGCATCGGTGGCGGTGACGACCTGGCGGTAGCTCTGACCGCCGGGGAATGGATTGTCGATGTGCTGGGCTCGCTGGGCGGCGACAAGGCAGACCGGGCTTCCGTTGTGGTCGCCGTAGTTGCACTCCCGCAGTCGGATGTCCTGGTGGATCGGGGGCCGACCGCCGGGGAACGCGATCTGGGCTGTCTGGACGGCGCGTTGTAGGTCGGAGGTGAACACAGCCGCGAAGCCATCGCCCGGCCGGCGCTCGCCCAGCTCACGGGCCTGGCGGCGGCCCAGTTCCGAGAGCCGGCCCGGGAGCCAGCCGGTGGCGATGTCGGCCTCGTTGTCGGTGGTGGTGGCGTGCGTATCGTAGACGATCTCGACTGCCATCAGGGCTCCCAGATGTTCTCGACAGGTCAGGCGATGTCGGCGAGTGGGCGACCCCCCCAGTGGATGCCTTTCTCGCTGCGGATGCGGGCGCGTTCACGGCGCTGGACGGCGAGTACGTCGAGGTGGCGGAGATCGCTTCCCGGACGTGCGGTGATCGTTTCCCCCGGGCACTTCACGCCTACTCGCGCTGGCGCAACGCCAACGCCCGCCACCACGACGTCCTGGCCGCCGAACGCAGGGAACGCGCCCGCATACGCAGCGAGAAGGGTATCCGCTGGGGTGGACGGCCCCCGCACCCCTCAGCCTGACGCTACCCGGCGAACCAAAGCGGGCCCGCTAGTCTTTGTAGACCGGCTGATCGGTACGGCCAGTGGCCTGCCGCCAGTGCGAGCAGATCGTGTCAACGCTCGTCCGGAAGCCCGATTCGTTCTGGCCCCGCTGTGACTGCATCGCTCCAGGAAGCACCACCGGACGACCATGCAGCAGGTGGACACGTACGACCCACCACGATCCTCCCCGTCCTGACCGACGCTGGGCTTCGACCATGGTGACGTCACTCCAAGGAATGCGTCGACGGCTCACCAGCGTCCGCAGCCGCATGCCTTCGGGTGCCAGTTCGGTCACGCCGAACATCCGGTTGACCATGTAGAAGGCACATGGAAACCAGATAACTGCGAGCAGCGCGGGCAAGAACCACCGCGCCGCTGCATGCGCAGCGAAGACCATGTACAGCGCCCACGCCCCCATCAGGAGAGTCAGGACACCAAAGGCGAGCAACGCGGAACGCCGCTCCCTCCGGCTGAATGCTATGCGGGACTCGGTCACGCGCACATGCTAGCCAGAACCATAGGAACCAGTCCTCGGCCGACCGTGTCGCCAGTCGATGCGGCTCGGAACAGACCCTTGGCCACCAGCCGGGCGTGTCGGTAACCCGGCGAACCATCCCGGTAAGAGCACTAGCCGAGCGGCGCGGCCGTCGCGGCGGCGGGTAGCCGCAGCCCAGGTCCACGTACTGGCGGATCCCGCCGAGCGCGGCGTCCACCACCGCCTGGCGTCCGAACTCGTACCGCAGCTGCGCCGACTGGCGCAGCGTCGGATCGGCGCGCAGGAGCCGCTCCACGAGTGCCCGGTCGACCGGCCGGCCCTCATCGCGGCCGGACAGCTCGGCACAGACGGCGGCTGCCCGCGCGTGCGGCGACCGGCACCTGCTGTACCCGGGATGCTCGGCACACGGTGCTCCGTAGCCCGGGATCATGATCGTCGTCCTTTCCGGTCAGCTGCGGGAGTGGCCGCGGCACGTGTCGGGTGGCTGGTGTAGCCCACGGCGGCGATGATCGCCGCGCAGTGGTCCTGGCTTCGGGAGCCGGTGAGCCGCCGCAACTGCCCGACCCGCTGCACGACGGTGCGCGCGGAAAGGCCCTGCTCGTCCCCGATCTGCCGGGCTGTACGCGCCATGAGCCACCCGGCGACGACCTGCTGCACCGGTTCGGGCAGGCGCTCGGGGGGCACGGTGGGATGCGTGGACGCCAGGACGTTGGCGCGGTCGATCTGACCGGTCTCCACGGCCCGGGCTATCGCCTCCCGTGTGCACTGCGCGCCGAAGTACGTCGTGATCCGGTAGAAGTTCCTGACGATGGCCGGGGGCGTGATGTGAAGCTGCTCCGCCAGTTCGGCGCGTGGGATGCCCACCGCCGTGCTGCGCAGGATGGTCCAGGCCCGGGCTGACAGCTGCTCCGGCGCGGGCGCGGCCGGGATCACCTCGTCCTGGGCCTCGGCGAACGTCAGCGCGCCCATGCCGCCCAGGACCCGCCGGACGGCCATCTCGCCTACGCCGTACCGCTCAGCGATCGTCCCGGCGTCCGACCCCTGCGTGAACATCTCCACGATCCGTGTGCGGACGCTGAAGTCGCCCAACTCGGCGAGCTGGCGGTGCATGGCGCGCTGGGACTCGGCACGGGGCCGTTCGGGGGTCCGCCAGCGCTCGATCTCGCTCTTCAGCAGGCGGTAGTCGATCTGGTAGAGGTGGGCCAGGTCCGCCAGCGTCTCGCCGACCTCGTCGTACCGGCGTTCCAGGTCCTCCTGGAGCGTCCGCACCTTCTTGTCACCCGGGCTCCGGTAGGACGTCGGCCCCCGGCGCTTTGTCGAGCGGGGCCGCTTCGGTGTGCCCTGGGCGTCCAGGATCCTCTGGATCGTTGCCGGGGACACACCGAAGAACGTGGCCAGCTCCTGCATGCTCCACTGGTCCTGCGGATTGCTGTACAGCAGCGAGATCAGCGTCTTGGGCAGCCGAGCCACGTACTGGCGAGCGATGGTCAACGCGCCCGCCCGGCCCCTCAGCGGCACTCCCTGCTGGCGCAGAATGCGGCGTATTGGCTGCTCTCCGCACGAGCACCGCTCTGCGATGGTGCGGATGGCGCAACCGCCTTCGTACCACTCAACGATCTCACGGACCGTCAGGGGCACATTGGATGTCTCGGACAAAGTGCTCTCATCAGAAGTCGAGCCGGCGGGGAACGAAGGACGGTCAGCAGCCGTCCGGCAACGGGCCCGTCAGGTCCGCGCGCGGGTCCTGGCGGCGTCCGCCGGGGTGCCAGGTGGGGGGCCGCCGCGCAGCAGCCCGGGTGGCGCGCAGGGTCTGCTGGAGCGCCCGCAGCTGCTCCAGGCTGCGGGCCGGGCTGGCGGCGACCAGCTCCTGCTGGTCCAGGGCCGCCGCCAGGTCCCGGATCCGCGTCGGGTCGCTGACGTAGTGGGCACCGGCGCTGGTCTCCCGCATCGACACCACGATGGGCCCCGACCCGCTCGACAGGGTCAACTCACTGACGTGGGAACCCTGGGCTGTCCGCTCCCGGTACTGCGGCAGCACCCGGATCACGGCCATGCCCAGGGTGACCGCGCGCCGCAGGACAGCGATCTGGGGGATCATGATGTCCGGCTCGGCCTCGGCCAGGGTCAGGACAGCCCCGTTCAGCACCACGCTCACGGGATCGAAGCGCGGTCCGCGCCTGCGCAGAGGGATCGGTCTGGCTGCGGCCGACGGGTTGCCGGGATCCCGGTGCCAGACCCCGTTGACCTTGCCCCGCAGGCCCTGCGCGTACGCGTCGGTCTGGAACATGCCCGGGATGATGGAGGTGCACCCGAACCTGACCCGTGATGCCCGCCGCTCCAAGTACGCGGCCCGCTCAAGCCAGCCGGGGCCGTGGTCGGTGCACGTGTGCGGGTCGGTGCCGGACCGCACCTGGTCCCACATCCGCAGCAGTGCCCCGCGCTCGGCGGTCGAGGCCCGGTAGAGGACGCACAACTGGCTGACCCGCCCGCGAGGCAGGCCCACCATCCCACGCTCCAGCCGTGAGACCACGGCGAACCGCAGACCCAGGTGCCGCGCGGCCTCGTCCTGACTCAGGCCGCTGCGCTTGCGCAGGATGTACATCTGGGCCCCGATCACCACGTACGCGGCCGGGACCAGGGCATCGCGCTCACCCATGGCCGCGGCCCACCCCACCCGGGGCCCCGTCGGCGCCCCGATACGCGGCGATGACGGCCGCCAGGCCGTCATCCAGGCAGGTGGGGTTCGCGGCCAGCAGCAGGCTGCGGTGTAGGTCGGCCGCCGCGCGGCCGTCCAGGCAGCACGGCCCCTGGGCGCCCAGCAGCAACCGCCGCGCTCGGCCGCCGAGGAAGACCAGCAGCATGACCTCCAGCCGGTCATCGCTGCGGCGTGTCCGTGGAGTCAGCACCGGGCCCAGCGCGGAATCGGGCACCGGCGCCAGGACCCGGTCGTACCGCCACTCACGTAACGCGGTCACGACCGGGCACCCCCGACCCGCGCGAACACCGCGCTACGCGGGTCGTCGAACCACATCGACTGCTTGCCCTCGGGGGTGATCGTCAACCCGAAACGCTCCAGGCCCGGCCGGTTCCGCGCCTCGAACCACTGGTGCACGGACTCGACCTCGCGCAGCAGCCCACGAGGACCGAACCGCCGCACCTGCGCGCCCGCCTGACCCGCACCGTCCAGGTCGAAGCGCACCCACGACTCCCAGTCCGCCGTGT
The DNA here is from genome assembly GCF_014084105.1 of Streptacidiphilus sp. P02-A3a. Lineage (GTDB taxonomy): Bacteria > Actinomycetota > Actinomycetes > Streptomycetales > Streptomycetaceae > Streptacidiphilus. Next base: position 4,698,403 of record NZ_CP048289.1, read on the forward strand.
GCAGCCACACCCGCGCCACCGGGCTACCCGCATCCGGCTGCTCCCGCAGGAACGCGACGTCCCGCAGTCGCGCACCCATGACGAACCGCTCGTCGTCGTCCCGCAGGACACTCCAGATGTCCAGGCCGCTCCCGCAGGGCTCGCCGGCGTCCGCGCGGGGCAGCACCGGATCGTGGCGCAGCTCACGGCGCTCCGGCAGGAACGACCCGTGGCCGGCGAACCGGCCCTCGGCCGACCGGTCGGCGGCCACCCGCGCCTTCAGCGTGCCCCACGCGCCCCAGCTCGTGCACCAGGGCGTCACGATGATGCCGCCGGGCGCGGTCTGGTCCACCCACGCCGCAGGCACCGAGGACACCGCGTACCCGGACACCACCCGGTCGTACGGCGCCCGGCCCGGCCAGCCCTCGGCACCGTCACCGACCACGTTCGCCACGCGCAGATATTCTCGGCCGCCCTTGGTGGTGTTCACTTCCGCCTGCTCGGACAGCGCGGCATCGACCTCGACCGAGGTCACCCGGGAGTCGGGCAGATGCTGCGAGATCAACGCAGCCGTCCAGCCGGTACCGCCGCCCAGCTCCAACACCCGGTGCCCGTACTCCAGCTCCAGATCCGTCAGCAGCCGAGCCACCGCGTGCGGGCGCGGCACCGAGCTGGTCACCTGCGTCCGAGAGTCCGGCTCGCTGCCCGTACCCGGCTCCCACCGCACCACCGCGTAGGAGTCCTGGTAGGCGGCCCGCATCCATCCCTCGGGGTCCCGCGCCCGGTCGAACCGGTGGTAAGGCTCGCCGCCGAGCGGCGCCCAGATCACCTGGGGCATGAACCAGTGCCGGGGCAGCAGCGAGAACGTGTCCAGCAGGCGGCCCGGCAGCACGCCGGACGCCCCCAGCTTCTCGACCAGGTCGGCCCGCAAGCGTACTGCGGTGATCGTCGTCGACGGCATCGGTGCCCTCATTCGGTCTTGTGATGGGTGGTGGTCGGCAGCGACCGCCGACCAAGGGGGTGGTGTCCTGTGCGGCCGGGGCGGGCAGGCGCCCGGCCGCACAGGAGATCAAGAGGCGCGCAGTCCCGCGTGGGACAGCGGCGCGGCCACCGGTACCGGCCGGGGCAGTCGGGCACTGACAGCGCGGTGCCCAGCGTTGTCCGGCGCGCCAGCAGCAGCGCTGGGGCCGGTCGGCGCGGGGGCGGCTTCCTCGGGCAGGCTCAAGACCAGCCACACGTCCTTGCCGGTGGCCCGCAGTTCGCACCCCCAGTCGTCGGCCAGGGCCTCGATCAGCTGCATGCCGCGCCCGGACTCCTCAGTGCCGCCGGCGCCCCGCGCGCGGGGCACCACCCGCGAGGAATCGGACGCCACCACAAGCACCCGCCCCGGCCGGGCCGCCACACCGACCTCCACGGTCCCGCTGGTGACCTCCCCGTGCTGGATCGCGTTCGCCACCAGCTCGGTCACCAGCAGCTCCAGGGTGGCCGCCGTCTCCTCCGTGAGGCCGAAACCCCAGAACAGGAGCTGCGCCACGACCCGGCGCCGGGTGAAGGCGACCGCTGCTGCCGTGGCCGGTACCGACCAGCGGATCCCCTGACCGCAGTCGGGCGGCGTCATGACGGCTCGCCGTCCTGGACGGCCGACGACCGCCCCGCCGAGGTGAAGAAGTCCACCTCCGGCTCCAGCAGGTGCCGGTGCGGCTCGGGCCCGGCCGCACCGCGCACCGCGGCTGCCGCCGCCACCCGCGCCGCCGACACGAAACCCCCGGACAGATCGAAGCCGGGGACGCGTAACTCGACCTGCACGACAGCCAGGTCGGTCGGGATCTTGGGGTGGTTGCTCGTCCTGCGCTGGGGGAGCGGCTGAGACGATGACACGGGAACTCCAGGGGGCAGCGCGGGACGGAGGACTTCTTCCGTCCCGGGGTTCGGTGGCTCAATCTGGCGCGTCAGGCACTGATTCCAGCCGGATTGCCTACTCAGCGTTGGGGCATCGGGCGTGAGTAGTCGTGAGAGCAGCAGACCTTGATCCTTCTCAGCGTGAATTCCTGTACCTCGACGACTCACGCCCGGAGACGGGGGCGGACTGCACGCCGCTCGCCGTGCCCGAAGTGGGGCAGCGAGTGACGTAACTCCATGTCAGCACGTTTTGAGGGGGCTATGTTTCACAAAATGTGAAAGCCGAAGCCCCACCCTGGATGGTCCCAAGATGGGGCTTAAATGCCTGGTCAGGGCCGTTATACGTTGATCCAGGCGGCGTACCGGGCTAGTCGCTCGGAACGCTTCTTCTCGGCGCTGACCAGGCCGAATACGGTTTCACGGACCAGTGGGTGCCGACGGGCCTGTTCCGGGGCAACTTCGGCCGCACGCTCCAGTTCTTCCAGGGCTCCGAGGTGCTGGCCATGCTGGCCTTGGCCCTGGCCATGTCGATGTGGTGGTGGCCGATCCGGGACGGCAACCAGCCGCGGGGAAGTGGAGGTTCTTCGCTGCCTTCACGGCTTTCTCCGGCTCGCCGGCCTCGACCGCCGTCATGGTGCGGTGGACTTGGACATTCGTTGCCCCGAACCCAAACCAGAACTGCTGCCAGTGCCCTTCGCCGACCTGCTCGGCATCCGCTGGGCTTCGGTGAGATGGTGCTTGGTGGCGCTGTCGTCATGCTGCCTGGCTGCGATGACTGAAGCGCCGAGGTGAAGCTGTCCCCGAGCTACCAACGCACCGGGTGTCCGCTCGTCGGTGCCGTCGAGATACCGGACCCCGGATGCGTTCAGTCGCTCACAGGCCGCGTAGTCCTTCTCACGCAGGTAGGCGGTTACCCGCAGGTACTCCCGTGCGGCCCGCAGCCCGGGGGCCCGGTCGCCGGCCTGCGCAGCGGCCCAGTCCATGCGGGTGAGAGCGACAGCGGAGAGATCCGGCATCCGCATGGCGATGGCGTAGGTGTGGCCCAGGCGGTACGCCTCGGCGAGCAGTCCCCACACCTCTACCTGGTCGCGGCCGGTCCACAGGTGGGCGGCCGTGTGGAGCTCGGCCAGGAGGGCGGGCAGCCGAGTAGCTATCCGTCCATAGTTCGCTGCCTGCCCGACCTTGTTCGCGGTGGCGACGGCCTTCCGCAGGGTGGCGAGGGAGCGGGGCTGGATGGTCTCATCCGGAGGCAGGTCGTAGAGGTCGAGGGGCGGACCGGAGCGGACCGGCCAGCGCCAGAAGTGCAGCAGCATCCATTTGGGCCAATGTACGACGCGCTGGTCAGCGCCTGCGGGTCAATCAGGAGAGCGCGGGCGCATGCGGCGATGAAAGCGGGAGTGGGCTGCCGGTTTGCTGTCTCGACCTTCGTTAACAGGCTGTAGCTGACGTTCGCAGCTGCGGCTAGCTCCTGCTGCTGTATCCAGCCGCCAGCCGGTGCACGGCGATGCGCTTCGCTATGCCAATGTCCTTCTCATCTGGCATTGTTGACTCCTCTCGGTAGTTCGCCCTACCTGGGAAGGTACCCGTCAAATGTGGACGGTGACCACGAAATGCCCTGGCTCTCACTCCCGTGGGGCCGGGGCATTCGTGATCACGCCGTACTACCCTGCCCGCTGGCCTTCGCGCGGTCGTTCCACGGGTTCTCGCTGCCGCGCTGCGCCCGGTCCAGGTACTCCCGCTTCACGGTGGAGCCGGCACCCACCAGCTCCGGCAGAAGCGCAGTCCCACCAGATTGCGGGCCCAGTGAGCACGTCACGGACATCCGGCGGACTGATCATCTTCTTGAACGGCACGTCGAGTTCTGGGAAGTCGAGCATCGCCAAGGAACTCCTCCCGATCCTGGACGACACCTACTTCCACATGTCGGTGGACGCCTTTCATGCCATGCGGGCGCGGAAGGACTTCACGTCAGACGAGCTGACTTCCGTGCTCAAGCACACCTGGATGGGCTTCCACCGCGCAGTCGCCGGCATGGCTGCTGGCGGCAACAACATTGTGGTGGACCACGTCCTGAGCGAGCCCTGGCGTCTGCTCGACTGCGTCGCCCTGTTCGCTCCCGAAGACGTGGTGCTGGTCGGAGTGCACTGCCCGTTGCCGGAACTGGAACAGCGAGAGCAGGAGCGCGGGGACCGCCCACCGGGGCTGGCCGCACGCCAGATCGCCCAGGTCCATGCCCACGGCCTCTACGACATCGAGTGCGACACGAGCACCAGCAGTCCGGCCGACTGCGCTCGACAGATCAAGGACTTCCTTCCGCGCCGTCCGACCCCCACCGCCTTCGAGAACCTCCGGGCGAACCCTTCGGCCGATCAGCCGACCCGCTGATCCAGCACTCACAGTTCAAGCAGCCACCGATCAGGTGGGGCCAAATTACTCGTTCGCGTCACGCCCCGATGATCGCCATTTGGGGCCAAATTACTCGTTCCGCTGGGCCATCGGAATCGTTCGAAGCCAGCGGGGGCGAGTTCCGCGACCAACTCGCCCAGATGTGGGCGCGACAGCCCGCAGAAGGCGCGATGGGACATGGCCGCGCGGACCTGTTTGATCTTCACACACCAGACAACTCGCGAGCCGTCCCTCCCCGCACTCACCGACCAAGATCGGTCGCACGTAGGGTCGGAGGCATGACGACAACCCTTGCCGGCAGTGCCTTCGACTCGCTCCGCTCGACGCCGTGCCCGACCAGGAGGCGCTGCGCCGGGCCTACGCACTCCCCAGCGACGCGGCCGTGCGCAAGCAGATGGCCGAACTCACCGAGCAGACCAGCTGGTTGATCGGCTGCTCATCGCTGGTCCTGGTTGCCAGCACGGATGCGAGGGCAACTGTGACGTCTCCCCGCGCGGCGGCCCCGCCGGGTTCGTCGCCGTCCTGGACGCACGCACGGTGGCGATACCGGACGCGACCGGCAACAAGCGTCTGGACACCCTGCAGAACATCGTCGCCACCGGACGGGCCGGGCTGTTGTTCCTCATCCCTGGGCGCACCACGACGCTCAGGGTGAACGGCAGGGCTGTCGTCTCCACCCGCCGGAGCTGCTGTCGCAGCTGACCGCCGTGGGAAAGCCGCCAGCCAGTGCGCTGGTGCTAGGGATCGAGGAGGTCTACCGCACTGCCCCAAGTCGCTGCTGCGCAGCGGGGCCTGGAAGCCGGAGCAGTGGCTGCCGGCGGACGCCCAGCCGACCTCGGCCGAGGTGACGCTGGCCCAACTGCGGATGCCGGAGCTAACGATCGCCGACATCGAGCAAGCGGAGGCAGACACGTTGAAGTACCGATACGAGTGACGGCCCGATCTGCGAGTGAACACCAGCCAGCCGAAGCCGCAGGCCAACACGCCCAAGATCAATCGCGGGTCAGCCCGTAACCCAACGTGCGGGTCGTGCTCCATGGCGGACGGCTGCGGGAAGGGCTGCCCGGCGGCCGTGATCGCCAACGGGGGCCGGATCGGGGACTTGGACGCCGAGGTCTGCCCGGTCGCCCCGAACCGCCGCGCGCTGCTGCCGGTGGTGGCCACCTCGTGAGCGGCCTGTTCGTGACCATCGACGGCCCCGGCGGGGTCGGCAAGTCCACCGTGCTGGAGCACGTCCGCCAGGGCTTCGTCCGCGACGGCATCCCGGTCCACGCACCACCGAGCCCTCCCACACCCGGCTCGGCGACCTGGCCGGCCGGCACCGAGACGTTCCGGGCATGGCCCTGGCCTGCCTGGTGGCGGCCGACCGCTCCACCACCTGGAGACCGAGATCACCCCGGCCGTGGAGCGCGGGGCGGTGGTCCTGTGCGACCGCTACATCGGTTCCTCCCTGGTCTGCAACGGCTGGACGGCGTGAGCTGGACACGGTGCGGGCGATGAACCGGGACGCCCTCCGCCCGGACCTGTCCGTGATCCTCAACGCCGACCCGGACGTGATCCGGGAGCGCCTGGCGGCGCGCGGCACCCACAGCCGCTTCGAGAAGACCCGGAGAGTGTCGAGAAAGAGCCCGGCCTGTTCGCGGAAGCCGCTACCTTTTGAGCGAGGTCGGCTTCCGTACCTTGGTCCTCGACTGCACCAGTCGTAGCCCCGAGCAGATCGCCGGTCTCATCTCAGCTGAGATCGCCATGCTGCTGACCAGGGGAAACCGTGCCACTGAGCAACCCGACCGAAGCCTGTCGCTGTTGACCTTCAACATCGGCGGCCCCTCCCCGGAGCGGGCCGGGCGGCAGCTCGCCTGGCTCGCCCAGCGCCCCGAGGCAGGTCCTGGTCCTGACCGAGACGACCCGGGCGACGGGTGCGCGTTCCTCGCCGACCGGTTCACCCAGCGCCGGGTACGCGGTGGCCTACCCGGTGCCCGACAAGGGCGAACGCGGGGTGATGATCGTCAGCCGCCTCCCGATGGCCGAAGCCTCACCCCTCAGCACCGCCTACCTGCCCTACCGGGCCGTGTCCGCGACCGTGAAGACCCAGGCCGGGCCGGTGGACGTCCTGGGCCTGTACGTGCCCTCCAGGGACGCCAGCCCGGCCAAGATCGAGCGCAAGCAGCGCTTCCTCGACGGCCTCCAGGCCACCATCGCCCACGGCTCCGCGTCCGGCCGGGTGGTGCTCGGGGACTTCAACATCCTGGAGCCCGACCACGACCCCCGCTACGCGACCTTCCGACCCTTCGAGTACGGGTTCTACAGCTGGCTCGGCGACAATGGGTACCACGACGCCTTCCGCCGCCTGCACCCCGGCGACCGGGAGTACTCGTGGGTGGGCCGGACCAACGACGGCTACCGCTACGACCACGCCTTCGTGTCCGACCCGCTCAGCGGCCTGGTGGACGACTGCACGTACGTCCACGAGCCACGCACGGTCACCCGCCTGAGTGACCACTCCGGTCTGTCCCTGCGCCTGGCCGTGGCCGGGGACGAGCCGCTGGTGGTGTTCGATCCCACCGTCCTGCCAGAGCCTGAGACCCTGTTCTAGGCACCCCGACCTCCCGACCCCACCGGAGTAGCACGCACATGGATCAGAACGCCTGGGACACCGTGGGCAGCCTCGTCGCCTGGCTTGACGAGAACAGCCCGCTGACCCCCGACGCCGACCGGCTCCTGCGGATCATGAAGATCGGCGAAGAGGTCGGCGAGACCAACCAGGCCGTCATCGGCGTCCTCGGCCAGAACCCCAGGAAGGGCTTCACCCACACCTGGGAGGACGTCCACGCCGAGCTGTCCGACGTGATCCTCACCGCCATGGTCGCCCTGAGCACCCTCACCCCGGACGCCGCCAAGGTCTTCCAGAGCCACCTGGACCGCGTCGCGGAACGCTCCCTGGCCTAGCCGCCCCGCCCCGCCGCCCCGCCCGGCCGTCCCGACCGGCCGGGGCAGGTCACCAACGGCCGCAGTGCCCGCAGGGAGCCCTGGGCGGTGGCACCGTGTGAGTGCAGCCAGCGATCGGCACCGGTCCTGGCTGGGGCTTCAAGCCCTTCAACTCGCTGACGCAGGCTCCACAGAGGGAGTAGGGCTCCCGCTCCACCCACTGGTCGGGGAAGCCCTCCGTCTTCTCGCACGTGGAGCACGGCCTGCCGCTGGGGGACGACACCGGAGTGTGGAGCCGGTCGGCCTCCCGCAGGGCCTCAAGGAGGCTGTTCACCGCTTCTTCGGGCAGATGGGACCACCGCGCCCGGGGCATCCGGGCGAGGTTGCCCCGGTCCCCGTCGGAGTACGGGCGAAGGCCCTGTGCTGTCTGCTGGGCCCATAGCCGGCCGACCACGAAGGAGTCACAGCCAGGGTGTGGCGGGGTCGCGGCCAGCCGAAACGCGGTGGCGGCCAGCTCGGGGTCCTGAGTACGGGAAATCACCACGTCGGCCAGGATCGCCGCGTCCTTGAAGGGGCCGCTCCCGGCGATGAAGCAGCGACGGCAGACCTGCCACTCGACCTTGTGAACGGGGCTGACGGCGAAAGCGTCGGTGAAGTCGCCGAGGACAGTGGGACCGCCGCACTGAAAGCACGAACCGGCCGGAGTCTGGTTGCTGCCGTCGACCGCATGCGCCACCCCGTCGACGGCAAGCTCATGGCCCGGATCGCGGAAGGCATCCACCTCTGCGGAGCAGCCAACAGCCGGGAGTGGATAGAGGAGTACTGGATCGACGTCTACCCCACCACGAACCGCGACTACGAGCGCTTCACCACGGCCACCGGCCACCCGGCCCCGAGCCACTGGCCGGAGGGACGAGTCCCCGCCAGCCTCGCCGACCATCCCGTGGTGTGGGTGAGCTGGCTGGACGCCAGCGCATACGCGGCATGGGCAGGCAAGGTGCTGCCCAGCAGCCGCCAATGGGAGAAGGCAGCACGCGGCACCACCGGTGAACGGTACCCCTGGGGAACCAGCCCGACCGCCGCGAAGTGCAACGTCCGCGAATCCGGCATCGCCGGCACCACGGCGGTGAGTCGCTACCACTCCGGGGTCAGCCCCTATGGCGTCTACGACCTCTGTGGCAACACCTGGGAATGGCTGTCCACGCCGGGCTCCGCCTCGGGGCGGTACCAACTCAAAGGCTCGGCCTTCACCAGCCCCTTCTACCGCTGCGAGCCGACTTCGGTCAACGACGCGTCCATGGACATGAGCGACGAGGACACCGGATTTCGGTGCGCGACACCCTTGCGGTAAGGCCCTGCCCCTGCTGACGCGATGGGGCCCGCCGGGAGTCAGTTCGGCGGACCACAATCGACCTGACGGATCACCAGTGAATTACCAGCCCGTAGCGCTCGGGCGCGGCGGCCCTCCGTACGCTGTTGTACATGACCAGCTCCGCCCCGAGCGCTCTGTACGCGGCCCGTGATGCCGCCCTGGCCGACCCGGGGATCAACACCGGCGCCGCCCGGGCCGAGCGCCTGTGGCTGGTCGTGCGCACCATCGGGCGGGGCCCGGCCATGACTCCCGCTGCCGGTGCCAGCCACCCGCCGGGGCCGCCGGGCCCAGGCATCCTGCGACGCGCAGCGCCCCACCCGCCGCCGCAGCCAGATCCACCACCGTGCGCGGCGCCGCCGCCCGTGCCCGCTCCGCAGGACTGCCCAACGGGGTCGGTGCGATCAGCGACAGAGCCCGTTTCCCGCGTCCCGGCAGCCGCCGGGCCCGGCGGGCCCTCAGGCCGTCAGTTGACGAACGGTGCTGCCGGGGGAAACGCGGGCCAGCAGGATCGGCGCCGCGGGCGCGTCCCTGGCGGCGCACCAACGGAAGGTGCCGTGCGCCTGCGGCTACCGGCATCACCGCCGGCTGCCGCGGCGTGCCCGCGCCGGGGGCGGCCCGGTAGTCGACGCCGCCGATCGCCGCCCGCTCCAACTCCTCTGCCACCTTTCGGAGATGAGAGGCGGACCGGACCGCAGAACCGCAGGGCGGCGGGTCGGCGGGTGTCAGGTCGCGGACGGCGATCGGTACGGCCACCGCGGTGCCGCTGTCGCGACGGGCGTTCGTGCCCCCGTGCCAGCGGGGCGGCGGACGTCCGCCCCACTGGGTTTCGGTCCGGCGTTCAGTACAACGGGACCGGACGGGCCGAGAGCGCCGTGACGCTGAGCGTGCCGTCGTTGATCGCTCCCTGTGCGAAGCGGACGAGCCGGAAGGTGGTCTCGTCCGGCGGGGTGACCTCCAGGTAGGACGGGGTCACCGACTTGGTGCCGTAGGGCTCGTTCCAGGCGAGGTTGGCGTAGGCGGACTGGCCCGGCTTGAGTGTGACCGTGTGCGGACGCGGGTCGGCGGCGAACCAGGTGGAGCCCCACTTGACCCGGATCGGCAGCACCCGGTGGTTGGCGTTCTGCAGCCCCAGCCCGGGGTAGCCGTAGACGGTGCAGGTCTGGTGCGAGGTGTTGGTGAGCACCAGTTCCCCGTACGCGTTGCCCATGCCCACGTGGTTGGGCGGCACGCGGAGCGAGGCGCCCAGGGCGGTGGTGTGGCAGCGCTGCGGCGCGGCGGCGGCCCGCGGAGCCGCGACGGCGGTGCCGACGCCGCCCGCGACCAGCAGCGCGGTCACCACCGTGGTCAGCGCGGCGGACTTCCTGAGATGTGCCTTCATGTTCGATCCCCCCATAGATTTTCGATCAAATTACTTAGGGGAGACGTCGGTTGACACGGTGCGGTTCCACGGCCGGGAGGTCCGGCTGCGCGGCGTCGCGCGCGGTCGGCGTCCGGCCCCGGCCGCGGTCACTTCGCGGCGTCCAGCGCGCTCCGCAGCGAGCCGATGCAGCCCCGGCCGGTGCAACCGGCCCCGGAGACCGCGTCGATCTGGGCGCTCCGCGCGCGCAGGGCCCGAGCCGTCCCGGGGGGCGTACCGGGTTCCGGATCGACCCACTGCCGGCCTGGCCCGGGGGACCGGCGGCGGCTACGGGGTGACCATGTCGGACTCGGGGTCGACCCCGTCCAGCAGTCCGCCGTGGGTCCGCAGCGCGGTCCCGTCCCCGTCGGGGGTGATCTTCCCGGGCTGGACGAGCTGTCCAACGGTCGTGGGCTTGAGGAGGACGTCGATCAGCGCGGCTGCCCGCCCCGCCCACTGTTGGCAGGCAGGGGCGGCAAGGGCCGAACCCACTCCTCGTTCGTCGGATCGCCACGTCCCACGCCACCCAAACGATCAAGGAAGGCACTTCGGTTCCAGGATCGAATGACGGTTCACCGGACACGGCCTAATACCGCAACAGGTCCTGGGGTGACGATGCTTCATTTCTCAGGCTGTTGCCTCGTCGCTCGTAGCGGCTGGTGCGGGCTTGGTGTTGTCGTCGGCGTCGCCAGTGGGACCAGTGCAGGATGTGTTCCGTGTTCCGTGTTGCGGTGAGGTGACCTGGCCAGGTGGGTGATCAGTCGCCGTCCGGCCCGCGCGCCCGGCGGCGCTTCCGCGTGCCCCGAAAGAGTAACGAATGCTCCTTGGTCTTCGCGGGCAGGCGGTCTGTATGAGCCTCTTCCCCAAGACCCGCCAGGCCGATCAGACCGACGCCCTGCGCCGTGTCGAGGAAGCCACCGAAGCGCACGCCCGCACCCGACACGAGCTCGATGCCGCCATCGCCGTTGCACTCGACGTCGGGGTGCAGCCCGAGGCGCTCCACGACGTCGGGCAGATCGAGCCCGGGCACGGAAAACATGCTGGCGACGAGGCCATTGGCGCACCGGCGATGTTCGACGCGTTCGTCCAGGGGACCATCTGAGCGGGCCGTAACTGTTGCAGCAGTCCGCCCAGCGGCTGGACACGTTCGGCGAGCCGAGCGCGCAGAACGCCGTTCGCGGTGTCGGCCGCGTTGAGCCACTCGGCGGCGACCAGCGGTTGGGTGTGCTCGGCTGCCTGTTCGCTGGGCAAGGTGGCGAAGGGTGCGATCTGCGACGGGGCCGGCCCTTCGCCGGTCCGGCCGAGGTAGCCGTCGGGGCTGCTACGGGCGGCGGCGTACACGGCCAGGAGCCGGGTGGCCGCCGCGGGCTCCATCGGCGACGACTGGTTCGCCGACTACGATCGCACCCTGGACACCGCCGTCTCCGGCCACATCACCAGCTACGGTCCCGGTGGTGAACTGCTCACCTTCACCCAGAGCGGCAGCACCTACACCAACGCCGTCGGCTACCACGCCGGCCTGGCCAAGAACAGCAACGGCACCTACACCCTGGACCACACCGACACCGGATCCAAGGACACCTACAACTCCGCCGGGAACCTGACCGCGGTCACCGACCACAACGGCGACGCCATCAACGTCACCCAGACCGTGACCTCGGGGCAGGTGACGGGGTTCAAGGCCACCGACGCCCGCTCGGGTCGCTGGATCTCGCTGGCCGCGACCGGTTCCGGCACGCTGACCGCCACCGACAACTCGGGTCGGACCGTGGGCTGCGCGCTGGCCGGCTCGCTCTCCGCGGGTACGGCCACGCTGACGGTCACCGACACCACCGGCGCGGCGACGGTGTACGCGTACGACACCTCCGGGCGGGTGGACAAGGTCACCACCCCGACCGGTGAGCAGACCACGTTCGGCTACGACGGCCAGGACCGGATCACCTCGCTGACCCGCGTCACCAACACCGCCACGGGCGCCGGCGACACCTGGGACTACGCCTACTCCGCGACCACCCGCGGGGGATCGGGCACCACGACGGTGACCGACCCCAACGGTCACAAGACCCTCTACACCACCGACTCCGGCGGCGAGGTCACCAAGACCCTCGACGCCCTCGGCGACGCCCGCGCCAGCAGCTACAACGCCGACCACGATCAGATGACGGCCGTCAACGCCCAGGGCACCGGGGCTGCGGTGAGGTTGGTCCGTTTTGACGGACATCCGAGATCAGGGGTCACGGCCCCGGAGGGATGTCCATCATGGAAGGCATGGGGAAGAAGAAGCCTCGGCCGAGGCGGTCGTTCACGCCGCAGTGTGAGTTCTCGATCTAGGAATGTACTCGGTCAGTGACCTGACCTGCAGCCCCAGTTTTCAAGTGAGAATCTCAGTCTCCAGGTTGGACGCCGTCTACCTGCGGTGATGCTGGCGGGGCGTTTTCTCCGACTCTCTGACCTGCAGTCCCATAGATAGAGTGAGAATCCCCGAAGTATCGTGAGAATCCCTGTGGGTTTTTACACGTTTCTGCAGGTCAGGGCTGTTTTATAGAACATGTTGGTGTGGCGTGCGTGGTGGGCTCCTGGCACGTGGGTGCGCCTCGTCTGCCCTCGGCGGCGTGCCGAAGAGCCCCAGTCTGCCGCCGCACGGTTCGCTGGCGGCAGCACCGGTTTGGTCATGGAGTGCTCCAGCGCCAGGCCTTCCGGGGGAGCCCATTCAAGGTGGCCAGATCGCTTAGCAGGTTGCGTCGGCCTCGCTGATGGGCAGGGGCTGCTTTGCGCTGGAGTGTCCATCGGGTTCTATCCGTCGTGCTTCCGGTGGTCGTCGTCCACTCCCAAGATGTCGTCGCGATGATCCCGGCGCTCTCCCGGAACGTGCCAGAGGGTGCAGATCGTGGACGTATCGCGGGAAGCCCTGCGGTTTCTTGATTGCTTCGGCAGGTTGGGGCTGTGTTGCTGCGGATGGGGGCGCGGTCTGTGCGGTGGGTTGGTGCTGGTCACAGGTCGAGTGCGAGCATGGCCAGGCCGCGTTGTCCTGATGCGGCGAGATAGGTGGTCTGCCGGTCTGGGTCCTGGATTGTGGCGAGTTGGTTGACGGGGGCGGCGGTGACCAGGGTGCTGCGCAATGTCCCGGTATTCGGATCCCAGAAGGTGATGGAGTGTCCGTTGCCGCACACGAGCAGGTGCGCGCCGGATCTTGTCGGTGCGACCGCCATGGCCTTCACGTTCGGGACCGGCAACTCCTGGCGCAGTTCCCAGGTTTCACAGTCCCACAGGTGAACGCTGTCGTGGGTTACGCCGGCGAGGAGTTCGCTGTCTGCTGAAGGGATCGTCTGCAAGGCGGTGAAGGCCACAGCGTGGTCGGCGGTGATCGTTGTGATCAGTGTCTGGTCGTTGAGGTTCGAGACTTCGAGTCGGCCCCGCGTGCAGGTGATCAGTTGCGGGGTGCCGTCGGGTGTCTGGCGGACCAGGATCGAGGTATAGGGGGCGGACGCTTTGGCGCGTCCGGTCAGGCGCAGGGGAGCGGTCTGGCGGGTGTGGAGGTCGTAGAAGGCCAGTTGCCCAGAGGTGGCGATGATGAGCCCGGGCCGGTCCTCTCGGGTGGTGACCAGGGCCTGGGGGTTGGCGCGGACAGGGATCCAGTCCAGATCATCATCATCGCCGGGACTGTACAAGACGATCTCTTCTTCGCCTTGGATGACGAGGATCGGGTTGCTGGTGTGCCCTTGGAGCACCTGGAGGGAGAGGGCGAAGTTGGAGCTGAGGGAGTGCGCGACCCGCCCGTTCTCGGGTGTGTGGAAGGCGATTCCGGTGGAGCTGGCCACGGCCAGGGTCGGCCCGCGGTGGCCGGGGAGGCTGATGGGGAAGCCGCACAGGGCGCGGGGCAGGGTGTGGACGGGCGGCGGGGTCCAGGCATCGCCGTCGGTGCTGCTCCACAGCTGGACCCCGGAGTCGCTCGCGGTCACCAGTTCGCTGGTGCCGATCATGGTGCCGAAGGCGGTCAGGGCGCGGACCGGGCTGGCGTAGTTGTCGTGGGCGGTCGAGTGCCAGCGTCCGTCGTCGTCCAGGGCCCATACCTCGATGCTCGAATCGCCGGTGCTGATGGCGATTTGGGCCGGGCCGTCGCCGGGAAGCTGCAACAGGAGGTGGCTCGGTCCGAAGTCGCAGAGCTGGGTACGCAGCTCGCCGGTGAACGGATCCCAGGTCGTCATGTGATCTGTGGAGATTGCGACGAGGAGGGTGGAGTCGAGTCCGCGGCGGACACCGAGGATTGCTCGGACCCGGTGGGGGAGGAGCGTCTCGGCCATGACCGCGCCGTCGGCGTCTTGCAGGTAGAGCCGTTGGTGGTCGGGGCTGGTGACGACGAGGGTGTTGCCGTCGGCGCCGTCCAGCGTGACCACGAGCTGGGGGGCTTGGTCGAAGGGCAACGGTAGAGGACGGACACGGCGTGCGTCCGGACTCCAGACCTTGGCCTCGGCGGTGGCCCCCGGGCGGCCAGAGTTGATGAGGAACTTCCACCGCCGGTGGCCGTCCGCCAGTACCCGGACGCTGCGGGCGCGCTGCTGCGCGGTCCAGGCCAGCCGCAGGCCGGACAGCGGATCCCACACTCCGACGCCGCGCGGGCTGGCGGTGGCCAGCAGCTCACGGCCGCCGTTGGCCCGCACGACGGTGATGCTGCTGACGCGTCCGGTGTTGATGGTGGCCAGGTGCTGCCCGCTGAAGGTGTCCCAGACCTGCACTCCGTCCCATTTCGTGCCGACGGCCACGAGCGGCCGGCCGTCGGGGGCAGCCAGCGCGGCCAGGGCATGGACGTGGCCGGCGGGGGAGGCAATGACATTCGTGGCGGCTGACCAGTCACCCCACCGCCACCGCACCAGGGGCGGGTGGGGCAGCGGGTCCGCGCCCAGGCTGCGGGTGTGGAAGGCGATGCTGGCCAGCCGGGAGTCCCGGGCGGTGTCCTTGGCAAGGAAGGGCTCGATCACAGCAGCGGCCGTGACCAGCCGGCGCTGTGGATCGTCGGCGGGCAGTGGGAGGCCGAGCCTGGCCCGCAGGCCGCCTGAGGTGTCCTGCGCCAGCAGGACCGCCGGGATGTGGAGGTCGTTCAGGACCTCGCCGACAGCGGCGTGGTCCACGTAGTGCCTGCGCACGTACGGGTGGGCGGCGAGCGGATCGGCGTCTTGCGCGAGAACGGCAAGCGCATCGGTGATCCGTGCATGGGCGGCCTTCGAGGACAGGTCGTCAAGGCCGGTCTCGTCCTCGGTGAGGAGCTCGTGCGGGGTCAGGGCGAGGGTCTCGGTCACCCGTTGGTGCACCGGCCGGTAGGTGATCCGGGAGTCTTCCTCGTCGGTGGCCAGGTAGCCGATCAACCGGCTGGCGTGAACGGCCCGGATCGCCGCCGGGAAGTCGACCTCGGTGTTGTCGCGAGCGCCGTCAGATGCGGTGAATTCGAGCGCACCGGCCACCGCGGGCCACACCTCCGCCCATGGAAGCCCGGTCCCGAACGCCAGCGCGGTCGCGCGCAGCACCGCCACCAGAACCGGCACCGGGATACGGCTGTGCGCCGCCACCTCCCGCAGATCCTGACGCAGCAATGCGGTCGTCCCCGACACCAGCCGGGTCAACCACGCACCGTCGGCCAGGTCCTGTCGTCCGTCAGCCCGGCGCAGCTGGTCTGCGGCCAGGCGGGCGTCCAGGAACGACGGCGCGACCGCGGCCGCGATCGCGCGCGCGGCCTCACCGGCGGCGCGCTCGTCACCCGCGTACGGGCTGTCGCCGGGACCCGTCAGCAGCGCGCCGGCGTAGGAGGCGATGTCCTGCCCGCACTCGGGGCCGTCTGTGCGCAGCTGCTGGGTCGGCACGGACGCGCGGTCCTCGCACAATGCCCGCATCAAAGCCCCAAGGACCTGGTCGGCAAGGGTGTCCTCGCCCCGGACTCCTGCCTGCGCGCCGACGGGGGAGCTGCGCACCCCCAGGAGCAGCCGCAGCAGCGGCCCGCGCCCGCGCTTCCACTGGCGCGCCAGCGGCAGGACCACGTCGTTCAGGCACGCCAGCGGCTGCTGGGCCTCGTCCAGGCCGTCGATGACGATCGTTACCGGCCGACCGGTGGAAGAGAGGTGTGCCAGGCGGTTGACGAGGACTTGAAGCGGCGCTCCCTCCGGCGGGACCGGTGGCGCCTCGCACGCGGCAAGCAGGTCGTCCAGCAGGTCGGCGGAGGTCTTGTTGCGGCCCAGCACTGCGGCGGTCACCGACCCAGGGGCGGGCCGCTCGGCGTCGGGGAGCGAGGTGGTGATCTCCTCGAACCGCGGGTCGGTCAAGAAGCCCGAGTCGGACAACGTCACCAGGCGGGCCAGCAGCGCGGACTTGCCCGATCCCGCTGACCCGGTCACGACCATGACGCCGCTGCCCTCTTCGACGAACTCCACAAGCCGGCGCATCGAGGCGCCGCGCCCGCGGAAGTACCAGCCCGCGTCCTCACCCCCCACCCGCCCGGACGCCCGCTCCAGCCAGTGCTCCGCGGCCGCGAACGCCGGCACCGTCAAGCCCCGCACCGCGGGAGCCGGAAGATACAACGGCTCCAGGTAGCGGGGGTTGGGCAGGCAGGCACTGGGCTCATCCGTGCGCGCGCCCGGCCAGATCCACTGCGGGCACATCAACTTCCGGGCCTTCGCCGTGGCGTGGAGCAGCCTCTCCCACTGCGCGAACGACAGATGCGGTCCGGCGAACCCCTGCTCCTGCGACTGCAGCTCGTCCAACGCATGCTGGATCAGCGAGGTGAACTCACCCACACGCGGCTGCTCGCCGAAGTCCCCGGCCGTCACCACCCCCAGCCCCTCCAGCTCGCGCCGCTCCGAACCCAGATCCATCGCGACACCGCGCTCCAGGTCCAGGGAACCCGCGAAGCAGGAGTCGACCATCACCAGCACATGCTCCGAGGCACTGCCCAGCGCCGCGCCGATGATCTCCATCGTCTGCAACGCGGTCCCCGGCAGCCGCTCCGCCTTGGTGCCCGGCAGCGTCAGGTAGTGGCGCCCGGACGCCTGCCCGCGCAGGCCGTGCCCGGTCACGTAGACCACCACGGCCTCATGGTGTGGCGTGGAGGCGAGGTCGACCTCGTGCAGGAATGCCCGCAGCTCCTGCACGGTCTCCAACATCTCGGTGCGGACGCAGGTGTACTGGCGGTCCGGCCCCAGGCCCGGGTCGGTCAGCCAGCCCTCGACGACCTTGACCTGGTCGGCGATGCCCTGTGTGAAGCCGTCCACGCCGTCCGCGTAGTCGTCCACGGCGATCACGATCAGCCGCCGGGACAAGGACAACGGTTCGACCATGGTGTTCCGCCTCCGCCAGGACTGATCAATCCCCGTACCCTAACCGGCGGCACGGGCACTCATGGACCGGTACGGCCCTGCGGCCGCGGGCGGATACCATCGAGTGCCGCCCGAGGGGCAGACGGGGCGGCGGCCAGGGCGCGGTAGGGGGACCAAGTGCACATCGTCGGCGTACACGGCATCTTCCAAGCGGACACCAATGCCATCCAGCTCAGCGCCGACTGGCGGGGAGCGCTCGCAGCCAGTTTCACCCGCCACGCTGGCCCGGCCGCACCGGTCCCCGCCCTGACCATGCCCTACTACGGCAACCTCTTCCGCAAGACCAAGCGGTGGCAGCTCAGCGGCCCCGACACCGGCCCAGGCCTCGCCGGCATCGACGACGAGGAAGAAGAGTTCCTTGTGGAGGCCCTGCAGGCATACGCCCCGGATGCCGTTGTGCCCGACGCCGCCCCGGCTACCCTGGGAGACCTGCCCAAGATCAGCCCCCGCTTGTCGAAATGGATGGCCGGCCTCGACGGTGCCGCGGGCCGACATGTCGGCGAGGCCGTCATCGGCCGACTGCGTGAGGTCTACGGCTACCTGAACGATGCGACCGCCGCTGAGCAGGTCCGCAAGATGATCTTCGATGCACTGGCCGCGTCCGGCGCCACGCTGCTGATCGCGCACTCCCTGGGCAGCGTCATCGCCTACGACATGTTCCAGCGCGGACAGGTCCCCGCTGCCGGACAGAACGGGGGCGTCCGGCAACTCATGACGCTCGGAAGTCCCTTGAGCTGGCTTCCGATCCAACGCCACCTGGGCGTCGCCGCAGAGCTGGCCCTGCCAGCCGCAGTGGCCTGGGTGAACGTCTTCGACCCCAACGACTTCGTCACCGGCGGCCAGGGCCTGTCCGACAAGGCCGCCGGCGTGCGAGACATCAGCGTCGACAACGGCAAGACCCCGCACGCCGCGGTCAACTACCTGAGCCAGGAAGCTGTCGCGCAAACCGTCCACGCCGGCACTCTCGCGAACTGGCTCGCACCCCACTGAACCGGCGGCGCAGTGGGAGAACGTGCGCTACCACGGGACAGTTCTTGAGATGACCTTCCTGGAGAACGCCGTGCGCGCGCCCGGGTTTCACGGCCGGATCCGGTCCTCGGCAGCGACTGCCCCTCCGGAGCCGATCTGGACGGCGCACATGATTGAGGACGGCTGAGCCGCCTCATGCTGTCGGGGCGAGTGGGCGTGCCACCGGTACCGGTGCACCCGCGTCCTTCAGAGACCCTTCTTGCGTCCGATCCGAACGAGTCCTTCATGCGCCAGGACCACCTCGCGTGCGGCATTGATCAACGCTTGGCGCACCGACTCCCACTCCTGACGACCCCCAGAACGGTCGCGCTCTGCAATCAGTCTGGCAACCGGCATCAGGCCCGTGGGCTTCAGTGATGTTCCGCGCTTGGCGGTGTCACGGCTCGCCGCCCAGCAGCAGGAGATCGAGCGGCTGCGGGCCCAGAACGCCGGTGGCAACGTCGTCGCGATCACCGCCGCCCCTGGGCGACGGTGATCTGGGGGTCGGCGGGTGCATCGGGTCGGTTCTCGGTGCTGGTCGGCCAGCCGCCGACCAGGGCACAGACCGGGAGCTGCACCGGCCTCGGCCAAGGCCTCGGCAAAGTGAGGCTTCGTCCGATTCGTAGTGATCTACGCCGGATGTGCCGGTCCGCGATGCAGAACAGGCACGGCTTCCAAGATCATGGAGGTCTCTACGCCCCGTGACCTTGCTGGAAGACCGTGCCTGCACCTGCATCCTCCCTGATTCCTACTGTTCTTGACCAGCTCCGCGATCAGCTGCCCGTGGAGCCGGACGAGTATCCTGGCCTGCTGGAACGTCTGGGCGAGGTCCCCGATCCGCGAGCTGCGCGCGGGATACGACACGCTCTTGTCTTCGTCCTCGCGCTCGCCGCGTCGGCCGTGCTGACCGGCGCGACCTCGCTCCTGGCGATCAGCGAGTGGGCCAACGACGCCCCGCAGGCCGTCCTGGCCGCCCTCGGCGGAAACTTCGACGTACTGACCGCACGTCACCCGGTACCGGACGAGGCAACCCTGCGACGGGTCCTGGCCCGTGTCGACGGCGACGCCCTCGACCAGGCCGTCTGCCGCTGGCTCGCCGACCGCCACCCCACAACGCCGCAGACCAGCGGCCTGCGCGGGATCGCGGTCGACGGCAAGAGCCTGCGCGGAGCCGCCCGCGCCGCAGGCCGCAGGATCCACCTCCTCGCCGCCCTCGACCACACCAGCGGCCTGGTCCTGGCCCAGCTCGACGTCGGCGAGAAGACCAATGAAATCACCTGCTTCAAACCGCTCCTGGAGACCGTCGCCGACCTCGCCGACGCGGTGGTCACCAGCGACGCACTCCACACCCAGCGCGAGCACGCCACCTACCTGACCGCACGCGGGGCGCACTACATCGTGATCGCGAAAGGGAACCAGAAGAAGCTCCGCAAGCAGCTCAAAGCCCTTCCCTGGAAGGAGATCCCGCTGCAGGACCGCACTCGCGCAACCGGCCACGGCCGCAGCGAGATCCGCCGCATCAAGGTCTGCACCGTGAACAACCTGCTCTTCCCCGGCGCCCGCCAGGCCATCCAGCTCAAGCGCCGCCGCGTGCACCGCAAATCCGGGAAAGTCACCCTCCACACCGTCTACGCGGTCACCGACCTGACCGCGGAACAGGCAAACCCCGCCCAACTGGCGGCCCTGATCCGCGGCCACTGGTCAGTCGAATCCCTGCACCACGTGAGGGACACCACCTTCGCCGAGGACGCCTCGCAACTCCGGACCCGCAACGCACCCCGCGCCATGGCCACCTGGCGCAACCTCGCCATCGGCGCCCTCCGACTCGCCGGCACCACCAACATCGCCGCCGGCCTACGACACAACGCCCGCAACGCCCACCGACCCCTCACCATCCTCGGGATCACATGATCACGAAGCGGACGCCCCAAGACTTTGCCGAGGCCCTGGCCTCGGCCGTCATGCAAGGAGAGAAAGAACCATCTGCTCCAGAGCCTCATTGTCGCGCTCGCCTCGCCAAAGAATCCAATGGAACATTCGATTTGTATCGACTTGCTGAAGCACTTCGGCCGCCCTCGCGCTAAGTCGTACGTTGGTGATCAGAACGATCGGAACAATCCGTCGATCAGCTTGTTCGATGAGTTTATTAATCACCTCAAGTGAGATCTGCCGACGGCCGGATTCATACTTGGCCTCGCATCCAATCATTCGATCTTGGCCTGATCGAATGACGAGGTCCAGCCCACCATAACCCGCCGCCTCATGAACGGAGACCGGGGTTCCAAGGCCGCGCTCAAGCCTGTCCGCCATCCGAAGGAGCTGAGCCATCAATTCCCGTTCATATGATCGAGCGTGGACCCACTCTCCGGGGGCAGCGTGAGCCGCTTCCTGGTCCTTGCTCTGCACAGCGTCTGCCGGCAGGGTGACAGTGACGTCTTCTACTTCATCCCCGCTCACTCCAGGAACATCGACTTGCACGACGACCTTGGGGCCGCGGCCAGTGCTATACACACGCAAGACAGTTCCCAGAAGGTAGTCGAGCCCCCAGGGGACCAAGACCTCCTGCCCAACCTCTGGTGTCTTCATCGTTTCCCTCACCACGGCTGCTGACCGCCGCTGATCGCCGTTAGATAGTCACCAACAATAGTGTCCATTGATCGCGCCAAGCCATCAAGGGAGCTCCGCCAGCTCTTCACTACAGCCAAGGTGATTGGATATCTTGATGGCGGAAGCTTTAGAAAACCAGCCTGATCGTCATGCGCTATAGCATTGCGTGCTATATTCAGCTCGTCGAGTGCGGCGTTCCACTGGGCTCCCTTCTTGCTTGCCAATTTGAGGGTAGGCCAGATCTGGAGCCCGAGCCTGGCGAAGTCTCCGCCTATGCCGCCGGGGTTGGCATTTCCGCGATCCAACTGTCTACTGTGGGCCAGATTCGAGCGAAAGATGTTTTTTAGCGCAGGGTTATTGACAATTGCATGATCAGAGAGAAAGTCGCAGCTCTCGTCATGGAGCGCTCGGGCGAATCCTTGGAACTCTGCTGCCATGCGCATCGTGATCGCCAAGTTCAACTGTTGAGTCCGCCAGCGCCGTCCCCTTCCGCCACCACCAACCATGGAATGTGCAACCAACAGTTCGTCGATGTGCTGCGTCCTGGACGTTGTCCACTCTGCGTATGCCGCTGACGGCACTGGGCCAGCCTCCTCCGGGCGATTCACCGGGCCAGGCCAGCCTACAAGGGACACTCGCGTATACCTGACGGCCAGCCAGCCATCCGCGACCCTATCCGAGTCGCGGCCGCGGTCACGTCCTGGCCGCCACTCGGGGAGCGCTGATCCCCGCAGCGCTTGCGACACTGCGCTGATGCCGGGCAACCGCCGGCTGATCAATTGCCTGTGGTTGGCGATTGTGTGGCGAGCCGGTCGGACAGGGCCTGGCGTACTTCCGGCGCTGGATCGCTTGCGAGAAGCGCCTTCAGCCCCGGTGTCAGAGGGACGACGTCGGCGCCCAGGACGCGGACCTGCGGGTCGGTGTGGAAGAGCATTCCGGTGACGTGGACAGCGGCGTCGGGTGCGCCGTAGGCGAGATCGTGCAGGGCGACCGCGCCCAACTTCCGCAGTTCCGCGTCCGGATGGCGCATGAGCGCCGCACTCGAGGCGACCACTTCGTCGGCGAACGCGGTCTCCTGCGCGGCCAGAGGAGACTTCTGATCGCGCTGGTGGATAAACGCGTCCGTCGCAAGTACCAGGGCCATCCCCGGCAGGTGGGTGATGCCCAGATTCATGGTGGCGCGGCTGAACGCGCCGGTGGCCTCCATCATCAACTGGTCGATCTCTGCGCGCCCCGGGTCGCGGCTGACGATCAGCATTCGGTCGGTGATGGCGCGCAGGACCGGCTCGGGCAGGCGGAAGAGCAGAGCGCGCAGTGCGTCGATGGCCTGGATGCGGGACGGCGCCGTGTCGTGAGTGTCCTCAGCCATGGCCAGCAGGTGCCGTGCGACGGCCTCGGTGAGGCCGACCAGTGGCCCCGCTGCGAGCAGTGCCGCACGGTCGGGCCCGGATGCCTGGTCGGGGTTGTCATGAGGGGCTGACTGTTCGGTGTCCTGAATGCCGGTGGAACCGGGCGCGGGATTCAGCTGCATCTGCAGCACCACACCGCCGGCGGGCTGAGTCCGGTCCGCGCTCAGGTCGTCGGGGCAGACGTCGACGAGGACGGTGGCCTCGAGCAGCGCGTTCAAGTGGTCGACGGTGTCGGTGGCCTGGGTGTCCACGGTCATCACGTGGCGCGGGACGTCCACCGGGCGGCGCAGCAGTGCGGCGCATGCCTGTCGGGCGGCTGTCTGGACGGCGGGCGTCGCCTCGCGCCAGCGCGCGAGGACCTGCAGGGCATTTCGGTCGCCGGCCTCGGCGCGGGAGCACACCATGGCCAGCAGGGGCTCACGTGCCTGCCCAGGCATCGCGAGGATCAGGGGCCACAGGCCGTGGGGCGGCTGGGGCAGGCCCAACAGGGTGCCCAGGACCTCGGCGATTTCGTGGCGTCGAGGTTCCACCGCCCAATAGGTCTGGACGAGCAGCTTCGCGATGACGGAGGTGACCACTGGCCAGGGGGCGTGCGGGGCGGTTACGGTGGCCGGCTGAGCCAGATCGAGGATGGTGTCCACGGCACTGTCGGGGATGCGTCGCCCGAACGCAGCTACCGCGTTGAGGGCCTGGCGCTCGGGGGCGGGATCTGCACGGGGCGCCGCCCACACAGTGGTTGCAAGCGCTAGGAGCCGCTGTACCGCCTCGGGGACCATGGTGTCGGGCAGGGAGGCTGCCTGCGCCTTCAAGACCTCGATGGCTGCGGCCTGGCGGTACCGGACGGGGGAGTTGAGCCAGTCGGTGACATCGAGCGGAAGCGTCATCGCGCGTGCCGCCGCGGCGGCACGCTCCGCGACTCCTGCCTCCAGGTAGTAGTGCGCGGCCGCGAAGTGGTGCCCTCCGGCGCTGAGCACATCGCCGAGCAGGGCTTGCACACCGGCTTCTTCGCATCGGTCGCCGGACAGTCGTGCCTCCCACAGGTACCGGCGGACATCCCCGAGCGCGTCGGGCAGGCGACCGTGGTGGGCGGCCTCCAGCGCGGACAGGGCCGGGTCAACAGCCGACGCCAGCAGCCGCTTGCGATCGGGCAGCCCGCCGGTGGCGCCGTTCGGCCCGCCGGGCAGCCGGCCCTGGTCGAGGGCCAGGTGCTGCAGCGACCGCAGCGCTCCCCGGGCGTCCCCGTACAGCTGCTCCTCGCTGCTGGCCAGCACAGCCTGACGCCACAGGTTCTCTGCCTGCTCGCCGTCACCGCGCACAGCGAAGGCGTACGCGGCCCGGGACGCCACCAGCGCGCGGGCTCCATGAAAGCGCCCGGCCGCCGCATCACGGACCAACTGCTGCCAGGCCCGGTCGAGCTCATCGCGCGTGCCCTCAACAGACACCGCGGCGTCGGCGGCGGCGCAGCGCAGCCGGGCCCGGATCACCGGATCGCGGAGGTCGGCGACAGCGGCGAGCGATCGAAGCCGCGCCAGCAGCCCGTCGGTGTCCGCGTCTGGCGACGACAGGACGGACCGCGCGGGAACCCGGTCGTACAGGCCGTCGACGATGGCCTGCTCGATCACCAGACAGCACAGCAACGCGGCATGCTCGTCGTCAGCGGCAGCCAGGGTCTCGAGAGCTGGAACCGTCACGGCCAGTTGGCTTCCGTGCCCGGACCAGCCGTCGACTGCGGACAGGACCGTCGCCGTGGCCTGTGCCGAACCCCCGAGTCGGCCCGCAGTCTCCTCCAGGTCCTTGCGGGCGAAGACGGCCGCCGTGTGGTCGGCGCTGGAGATGGCCGCAAGCGTCAACGCGACCAGGCGCGAGAACGCACCCGGCAGGTCACCGCCGGCCACAAGCACCCGTGCCTGGCGGCGGTACATCGTGGCCGAGTGCACGGGGAACCCGCCGGCCCGCAGCCCCTCGGCGACAAGCCCGAGCAGGTGTGCCGCCTCCAGCGGGTCCCGCTCCTCGTTTGCGGCAGCGTCGGCCTGGAGCGCGTCCAAGCCGAGCACCTCGGCCGGATCATCGACCAGGCCCAAGGCGGTCGGCGCGCTCTGGGCTGCCGGAGAGGGCGTGAACCCGCAAAACGCCGAAGCCCAGTGCGGGCCGAAGACCGCGAACACCAGATGGGGGGCATCGCGCAGGGCACGGCTGAGCGCTTCGGCGCCCCATGCCTCGATCACGAGGTCGCCTGCGTACTCGTTCTGCAACGTGGCCAGCGCATCCACGATGGCCGTGTCGCTGTCGGTCTGCGCCGACGTCGCCACCACCAGCCTGTACGGGTCGAACCGTCGAGGGTCTCCCTGAAAGTCCGGGCTCCTGACCGGGCCTGCGTAGGTCTCGACGGCATCCCGCAGCTGCTTGTCCGTGATCTGCTGGTAGCGCTTGACCTGGTAGAGCGAGCGCTGCTGTGATGGCTCCCGCTCGACGATGTCCAGGCCGTACTGCTTCTGCCCGCGCCGTCCGTAGAACTGCACACCCAGGTTGTGCCGCCGACTGACCACCTCGGCGACAACCCGCTCGAACACCTCGGGATCCAGGTCGTTGAACGGCAGCAGGCCAGGGTTCTGGATCGGCAGCGGCAGGGGGCCGGACTGCTTGTGGCGGGTCAACTGCGCCAGTGTCAGTTCCTGTGGCGGGTCGTCGCTGGTGTTCACGGACATCCGCCCAGTATGGCGGCGTCCGGCGGCGACGCGCGCTGCGGGAGGACGGTCTAATTCCCCGGCCGGGGCCGGGCCTGCAGGCGGCGTCCACCGGCCGGACCAGATCGCCCCGCACGTCGAAGGTCCGCCGAGAATTCTCCCGTTGCGGCGGAGCCCGACGTTCCTGTTGCGCGGGTCAGACGTCGTCTCGCCCCACCCTGATGCACTTGAGGCGTTCGAGGGTGATGTCCTCCTCGCCGCCGTCCTTGCGCATCGCATCGACGGCGGCCTGGCAGACGAGCTGAGACAGTTGCTTGAAGTAGCCGCCGGTCTGCCGGTGCAGGTCGGTCGCGTGGTTGGTCAGGCAATGCGCGCTGAGGTTGCGCAGGCACAGGTTGTCCTCGAAGCCTTTGAGGACGCTCAGCCAGGTGTTCTGGTCGGCTCCGTGATAGTGGATCGGATCGAGCCAGGTCACGGGCAGCAGGCTCGGCACGGGCTCCCTCGACGGCGGGAGCTTGGGCAGGCCGGCCTTGGCGCGCTGCTTCGCGACGCGTTCTCGGAGCCCGGCCTCAGCGCTCGTGAGATGGTCTGCCCTGACCCGGGCGGCCTGGACGATGCCCGCTGCTCCTGTGCCGCAGAAGATGACCGCGATTCCGTAGCGGCTGCGCAGGAAGTCGAAGTAGTGCAGCACCGGAGCGAGTTGGTCCGGGGTGGTGCGCTGGATGTCGTCGATCAGGATCATGCGGGTCTGGGAGCGGGCCAGGACGTGGGTGACGGGGTAGGTCAGGTCCGGCAGGCGTCTTTGGTCGAGCAGCGCCTGCTCGTCCTTGGGCGGAGGGTTGAGGCCCAGGAAGCAGGCGATCTCCCAGACCCAGGTGATTTTGCCGTCGGCATCGATCGGCGCGGTGATGTGGACCACTGGGATCCGGCCCCCCTCCTTCCCCGACACTCGGGCCTGGTATTCGCGTCCGATCGCCCGCAGGGTGAAGGACTTGCCGGTCCCGGGAGGGCCGTCGATCACCATGTCGAGGAAGCCCTCCGCTCGGAACTCGTTCGCGCGGAAGGCCAGTGACGCCTTCAGCAGGGCCTTGTCGAACTCGGGGTGGGAGACGAGCCGCAGGTGGCTGTTGTAGATCAGGCGGGCCTCGTAGGTGGTGAACGTGGCGAGCTCCGGCTTCGGAACCTTTTCGTATACGTACCGGTTCCAATCGTCGCGGGTGAACAGATTCCGCATCCGCAGCGGGGCACTCTGCGCGTGGGCCAGGACCTGTTCCTGGTCTGGGGTGAGGGTGGCTGCTTTCACGTGTATTCCTCGGGGGTGGGAGCGCGGCAGGGACGGGAGTTGCTCAATGAGGTGGCGCACTGGCCCCGCCGTCGGCCTCCGGGGGATCCTGCGGGTGCGGCGCCATCGGTGCCAGCCCGGCGGAGGGTTCCGGGAACGCGGTGATCGTGTCCAGGTCGATGTCGGCCAGGCCCGCGTACGGGTCGGGTTCCGTCGCCGGGGCCGGGGCGTGGACCGGGCGGTCGGGAGCGGCAGGCGCGGAGGGCACCTCGCGCCCGCGGACGGGCAGGGACGGGAAAGCGGTGATCGTGTCCAGGTCGACCTGGGGCAGGTCCGCGTAGGGGTCGTCGGGGGTGGTGTCCTCGACGTTCAAGGGCCAGCCCTGGAACGGGATGATCGGGCCACTGCGCCGCCGGGGGCCCTTGCGGCTGCGGGCGCGGCGTTCGCGCATCGCCACCGCCAGCGAGGCCTCGTCGACGGGCCGGCCCGCCTCCTGCTCCCGCAGTTGGCACTCCTGCCACATGTACTGTGTCCAGGGGTTGGTGAGCAGATACGCGTGGACGAACTGGCAGCGGATCCAGTGCCCGTCGCCGCGGTGGTCGTACAGCCAGGCCACCTCCGGCCGGTACGGGTTGTAGGTGGCCCGCCACTTGTCGCCGTGCTCGGCGAACCCGGACGGCAGCCCGGCCAGCGCCCGCAGCCGGCCCTTGGGGTCCTGGTAGGTGCGGTTCTCGATCTGGATGCCCTTGTCGGTGACCTTCACCCAGGCCGGGATGAGCAGATGCCGGCAGTCCTGGGGCGACAGCGGCCGCGGCCGGTAACCTGTCATCGCCGCCAGGTGCCCGTACATCTCGTTGGGGGACAGCTCCCGTCCTGGTAGGACGGGGCTGCGTAGCCCGTCGTGGGGAGTCTGCTGGTACTCCAGCGCGATCCACTCCTCGGCGCACTCCTGCAACTCGTTGATGGTGCGCAGCGGCTGCCGCTCTACACCGCGGCCGCGCACCTGGTGGCTGCGCCCGGTCCAGCCGGGGACGTACTGGCTGAAGCGGTCGGCCAGGGTGGGGAAGAAGCGTTCGCCGAGCGGCTTGTCGGTCGGTGTGTCCTTGCGGGCGTAGCGCAGGGTGATGCCCAGGAAGTCGCAGACGTCCTCGAAGTACCCGCTCACATACGGACTGCCCTGGTCCACGATGATGGTGCGCGGGTGGATGACCGGCCTGGCCGCGGTGGCCTCGGTGAACCGCGGATCGGCCGCCTGCAGTTGGGCGAACGGCAGGGCGGACATGGCGGCCGCCGTCAGCGGCGACCAGCCAGGCCGTGTCGGCATGGGGGAGAAGCACTGTGCCAGAGTCATGACCAGGTCGATGGACTTCGTCGACCGGCCCCCGACCCTGGGGCCGCCTGGGCCGGCCTCGCCCAGAATCGCGGGCACGATCATAAAACCCGCCATGGATCGGGTGGCGACGTCGATCAGCCCGGTCGCCTCCGCGGAGATCACCTCGCCGTTGTCCCCGAGAGCCTTGATGTGCAGGGGAGTGGTGTCCATCTGCATCACCTCGCCCGGCTGCAGGGCGACGGACGGCGTGTACGGGGGCGCAGGCTTGCTCGCGTGGCTGGCGCGCTGCCGGGTGGTGCCGCGCACCCGGTCGGACAGCCCCAGCTCATGCATGCGCTTGTAGAAGATCGACTCCGGCAGTGCGAGGCGCTTGCGTTCCTCCGGGTCCTTCAGCTCCTCCTTGAAGCGCAAGGTGATCAGGTCCTGCACGGTCTCGTAGTAGCTGCCGATCGTGCCGCCGGACTGCCGTGACCGGATCGCCACGGCCTCGTGCATGAGCGAGATCACCCGTGGATCGGTGCGCCCCCCGGGCCTGGGGGCCTTGCCTTTGCGGCCGTCCAGCAGCAGCACCAGCGGGTTCTCGTTCGCCCGCTTCCAGGCCAGCCGCTTGCTTTCCAGTGCCCGGGGCTTGATGTGGATGTCAGCCGCCGCGAGTTCCTCGGACTTCGCCTGGTAGCGCTGGGCCAGGGTGGTCGTGGCCGGGTCGTAGCCGTGTCGTGGGATCAGGCGGCCGGGGCGAATCCCGGTCTCGATCTCCTTCATGTGCCCGTGCCACCACAGGGCCTGGTCGCGGTCCACCTTCGACGCCGCCTCCAGCACGATGTGCAGCGGCGGCAAACCGGAGGCCTGCTGCGGCTTACCTTCGCCGTCCAGGACGCAGAAGTCCTCGGACGCGACCAGGTCCCGGTACAAGCACGACACCGGCACACCTGCATCGCCTGCGGGCATCAAGCCGACCTCGGGGCCGGCGTACCGGATGACCTCGTAGCGGGTGCCCTGCCAGCGGATCTGGTCACCGAGCCGGACACGGTCGGACTCGAACCAGCCGGTCAGCTCCCGGGGCATCGCTTCGCCCCTGCCGTCCACGCCAGTGCGGTCGGCAGCAGCGGCGCATCCCAGTCCATGAACAGACGCCGCTGCCACACCAGCCGCCACGCCAGGTCCAGCCCGGACAGCTCAGGCAACCCGCTGGCCGCGACACGGTCCAGCACCCGGCTCGGCTGGGCGAACGCCGCCAGCAGGGCGCGCTCCTCCTGCCGGGTCACCGGGAACGGCTGACGGAAACCGGCCGCCCACTCCAGGTTGGCGAGCCGAATCCCGCGCGGCACGGACCGTTCCTGCACCCTCCAGCCCGCCTGCTGCGCCACCTCGCCCACTACTGCCAGCCGCTCGCGCCACTGCGGGCCCGGTTTGTCCGGGCGCACCACCACGACCGTACGGCACCCGTCGGCGGTCCGTGCCACGAAGTCGGGACGCCACCGCCGCCTGGCCTTTCCGACCTGCCAGTGCAGTTCGAGCGGCTCCCCGCTGAACCGCACCACGTCCGGGTCGAAATCCATCTCCAGGGCGACCCGGGTGCGCCGCAACGACCCGCAGACCACCGATGAACGGTTGGTCGAGGACCACCAGCGCGTGATGACGCCCTGCCGACCGTGGTAGGCCACCGGATCGGTGGGCGGACGCCGCTCCTCCAGCGGCACCATCGCCAGGTCGACGGGTGCCGAGCACGTCAGTTCGCCGGCCTGATCCAGGTGCCAGCCCATCGCGTCCGTCATGAGCCTCCTCTCTCTCGATGGTCACCACAGTGGAGACCATCGGGACGCCTCCGCGGCCCTTCGGCCGCCTGTTCCCTCGAAGGTGTGAACGATCCCTGTCCATGCGTCCCTTGACCTGCCACGACAGCACCAGGGAGTGCGCACGGCTCACAGATCGCCCGGTGCGGTGCCCAACTGCCAAGGCAGGCAAGAACGCTGCTCCAGGGACCCGGATGAGGCAGCGACCCGGGTGTGGCCCGGCGGCAGCGTGAAACGGCGGTCCCGCAGCGTCGGATGCATCACCGGCACGGGCGGCCGGTGATGCCGGGTCAGCCACTCCAGGACCGGTGCCGTCACGAACTGCTCGTCCAGCCCCCAGGCCGTCCCCATCGACTCCACCTCGTACAGCAGCAGGGAACGCGCCTTGGACCCCCGGGGCACCTTCCGCTCGTAGCGCATCATGGCCTCGGTCAGGTCGACGGCCTCGGGATAGATCACTAGCGGAGCCACCCGCAGGTCGCGCCGCGCTAGCCCGGCAGCCTCGGCCCGCAGCTCCCAGCGCTCCACCCCCGGCACACGCGTCCACCAGTACACCGCGACGTGGAACGCGTCTGCGAACAGCCCCGGACCCGCCTCGGGAAAACGCCGCTGCAACCTCAGCCGCTCCCGGTGTGCGCGCACCACCGCGGGCAGGCCGTCCAGCCGCACCCGCGCCGGATCGTCGCTGCGGGAGGAGTCCGTCCAGCGCCCGTGGCGCAGGCACACCCGCCACCGGTCCGGCCACAGCAGCCAGACCGGCTCGTCGACCATGTGGCGGGCGGCGCACAGATCGCAGCCGCGGACCACGTACGCCTCCCCGGCAGGAGGCTCCCACGGCCATTCCCAGCGCGCGGTGCCCTCGTCGCCGCGCAGCAGGTACCGATCCGCCAGCCCCGACAGACAGCGCTGCAACTCGTGTGGCTGGCGGTCCGTCAGCACGGCCAGATATTGCAGGCCCGCCTGGTTCACATACATCTCGGTGAAGCGTGGGTCGACCGCTTTGCGGCCGTGGCCCACCCGGTCCAAGAACGCGTCCAGTTCCAGGCCGTTGCAGTGAGCCAGTCGATTCACGAACGAACCCGTCGACTCGTCCGCCAGAGGCCGGACCTGCAAAGGGAGTCGGTGGGTCGGCCCCCATAGCTCCAGCCAATCCGTGAGCATCGTACTCCGGTTGTTCTCGTTCCGATGGCCTTGGCCATCTATCGTCCTCGTCCGGTGGCCGAACCCGGTCAGGGTCTGCGAGAACTACTACACGATCGAGTGAAACCCTCGCATTCATACACCGCAGCGACCACTCGTGACCACACGCTCGAAGTAGCCAAGCCCGCACGTCCTTTCGGGAGACGCAGTGGCCGCGACGACTATTGACCATGATCTGCTTACGGAACTGCGTGCCCACCAGCGCCTCGCAGTGGATATGTGCATCAACGCGTTCGCCACCGGCGCGCCACGGATCAATCTGCATGCCGCCTGCGGAACCGGCAAGACCCTGATCGGACTCAACGTCGCCCAGCACGTCGCCCCCCGCGGCCGCGTGCTTACCGTCGTGCCCAGGTTGCAACTGCTCGAGCAGAGCATCGCCGCCTGGCACGGGGACGGACGCCAAGGCGCTTTCCTGGCCGTGTGCTCGCAGGGCCCGCAGGACCCCGCCCTGGTCGGCGTGATGAGAAGGCTCGAGAACATCGGGAAGCTCGCCGCTCATATCGACGCCGCCGGAGACGGGCCGGTGAACGTGTTCATCACCTACCACTCCCTGTACAAGCTCGCGCAGGGGCACGCGGACGGCCTCCTGCCCGCCTGGGACCTGATCATCGCCGACGAGGCCCATCGCACCGCCGGCTCCCTCGACAAGGACTGGGCCGTCGTCCACGACAACGACGCCATCCCCTCGCGCCGCCGCCTCTACATGACCGCAACTCCGAAGAACGTTCACGACCCCGAGCGCAACGACGACGTCACCTGCGAAGTGGCCTCCATGGACGACTTGAGCCTCTACGGGCCCGTCGTCTACCGGATCTCGCTTGCCGAATCCATCGACCAGGGTCTGCTCGCCGACTACCGCCTGGTCGTCATGGAGATCCACGACGACCAACTGCGCAAGATCTTGGGCCGCGACTGCGACATCCACCACGACTCCGAAGGTACACGCGTAGCAGCAGCCCAAGTCGCCCTGTCCTACGCGATGCGCAAGTTCAACCTCACACGCACTCTGTCCTTCCACTCGCGCATCAAGTCAGCGGAACTCTTCGCCGAGACCCTGCACGAGACCGCCGCGCTGATGCCGGACGGCGGCCCCGGGTCCCTGTGGACTGGTACTGTCTCGTCTCTTCAGGACCGCTTCGACCGACTCGAGACCTTCGCTCAGTTCGCCGGCCACGCTCCGGACAACCCCCGGGCCCAGCGCCGGGTGCTCACCAACTCACGCATGTGCCTGGAGGGCTTCGACCTGCCCGCGATCGACAGCATCATGTTCGCGGACCCCAAATCCAGCAGTATCGACATCGCACAAGGCGTCGGACGGGCACTGCGCCAACCGCCCGGCACCGGCAAGATCGCCACGATCATCGTTCCGATCTACCTCGCCCCCGGAGAAGACCCGGACAAGGGCATGCGGGGCAGTCCCTACTGGCTGCTCTACCAGGTCATGATCGCACTGAAGGTCTACGACGAGCACGTCGTTCGCCGGGTCGAGCGCCTCGAACTCGACGAACTGGTCAGACGCTTCCCCCCGCCCGCCGCCCGCCCGGAGCGCGCCGACGAGATCATCCCCGTACTCGCCCTCAATGCCCTCGACCCGCACAACAGCGTCTGGCACCTCGGGCTGGGCAGTGCCGAGCGCTACCACGCTCGCCACGGGAACCTGGACGTACCCAGCCGCTACCTCGGCCCCGATCGTTTCTACCTGGGCTGGTGGCTCGGCCACCAGCGCTCGCTGCGCATGAACGGGCTCCTGCTCAACGAGCGCATCGACGCCCTTGACGCCTACGGCATGCGCTGGGAACACCCGCGCCGCAGCATCGAGTTCCACCTGCAGACCGCCCGCGAGTACACCACCTGCCATGGACACCTTGCCCCCCTGGCGGACGAGACCTTCCAAGGCACCCGCATCGGCCGCTGGGTATCGCGGTGGCGAAAGGAAGCCCACGACAGGACCCTGCCCCACCCCTACATACGTGCCCTGGACGAGATCAACCCCTGGTGGAACGCGCCCTGGCCCAAGCAATGGCAGCACACCTACGTCCGAGCCCTCGCGGCCACCCGCACCGGTACGCTTGGCTTTCCCGGCCTGCGTACCACCAGTGACGACCCGTTGACCGACTGGCTTGACAGCCAGATCGACCTCATGCCGGGGCTGCACCCCGACCAGAGGAACCTCCTGGGCGCCCTGCCCTTCGACCACCCACTGGCTCTTCTGCTGCGGCGCCCCCGCAGCCCCGCAGAGCGCGTCTTCACCGAAGGCCTCAGAGCAGCACGTATCTTCCGGCGTGAACACCAGCACCTCGACGTCCCCTACTACTACGTCACCGAACAGGCCGGGCACCGATTCCGCTTGGGCGAGTGGATCTCGCGGCAGCGCCGCGACGCCGCCCAGCTCACCCGCAGCCAACTCGACGCCCTCGAATCACTGCACATGCGGTGGATCCCGAGGCAAAGCCCGCCGTGGGATCCCGGCGACGCGTGGACAGCCGGGTGAGAGAGCGCATGGGACGCGCCGCACAGCCCGAGCTCAGGAGTTGGCTCCCGCCCCATGCGCAGACAAGCATGGGGCGGGCCGCGTCGGCTGACTCGATGGAGATCCAGGCTGCCGACCCTGACCACCGCATCCGTAAGTTCATGTACTTCTGGGCCCGGTCGCGTAGGTGGTGCAGCAGCGGGATCACCTCCCCGCGCACTGAGTCCAGGGCACTCTCCCGACCACACCGACGACATCTTGCGCCGGGCAGGGACGCAGTGGATCAACGTCGCGGAGCCCAGGCATCGAAGGGGGGGTCTGTACGGTTACCGGTGGGAAGTCCCGTACAGGAAGCCTTAGTTGATGACTATCGTGACGAATGAGACGGGGCCGCTGCGGCGGCCGTGCCTGGACCCGACCGACACCGGCCGCAAGCGCTGGGCCATCCGCTGGAAGGCGGCACTCAACGCCTTCGACATCGCCTTCGACGGACGGCTCTCCGCCGCCCGCCGCTGAACCCCATCAATCAACTTCCCACCGCTCGCTGGACAGACCCGTAGACCGTGCCGGCCGCACCGGTGAGGGACTGGCTGCGACATCGACGAGGCGGCGATAGCGCTGAGAGTCCTCGACCGGAAGCTGAAGAGGCCGCGGGCTGACGACTCTTGCGGGCAGCCGTGGGACTTCGAGCTGAAGCAGCTGGCCTCCTACGTCGCTGGCCGCGGCATTGATCAGCCAGTGATCTTCTGAAGCACCCTCTGTTCCTGCTCGCGGCAGGGGTAGCCATGCCGAAGCCTTCGTCGTGGGCTGCTGTGAGCCTGACATGCCTGGGAGTCAGATCGGCATGAGGCTGCCCCGCGGCCACGGTGAGCGCAGTGCTGCGGTTCAAGGTGCTGGATCACGAGGCGGCCGTGCCTGATGCATGTGACGCACGTCCGCCGACGGCTGCCGCAGCGCACAGCAGAGCTGCATCTGCGTCAGCAGCCCCTGTAGCGGGTGACGTCCGCGTGGCGTGTGGGTGCCCGTCGAAGCCTTCGCCCCGCCGACCACTCAGTCGTGGGCAGCGCGTCGAAACCCCACAAGCTGGGGCCCATCGCAGCACTCAGGCAACAAAACAACAATATGTTTTCTCGTTGTATCGTTATGCTAGGGTGGTTCCATGCCCCGCAATCCCCACCAGCAGGCACGTGACCGCCTCAAAGACCTGAGCGAACGCCCCGACGTCAACGCCCCCCAGGCCCGCTGGCCCCAGGCCCGGCAGCTGGAACTGGACGCGGCCCTGCTCGGCAAGGTGCTCCAGGCCACCGCGAACCACCACTCCAACGAGCAGCTCCCGGACGTCAGCACGAAAACTCAGCGCCGCGCTCTCCTTGTTCGAGCAGATCCGCACCCAGGTGGACCGGCTGGAGACCCAGATCGTCATCGAAGCCCGGCGCCGCGCATGGACTGGAAACAGATCGCCCCCCACCAGGCCTGGGCTCCTCCCAAGCCGCCTCCCAGCGCTACCAGCGAATGATGACCCGCCTCGAGGAAATCCGCCAAGGCGTCCGCTGACCGCATGCCAGATCCGTCCCACCAAGGAGGTGCACCATGACCGACTCCACACCCCCGATCTTCGACGCCGTCGACGCCCTGCTCGAAGCGGTGGCCAACTGGCGCCGTCCTCCCACCACCCCCCGAGCGGATCGGCTGCGCCGAGCGGCAGGGCTGACCGAAGCCGCCGTCGCCCAGGCCCTCAAGGTCCGCCCCGCCAGCCTCACCTCCTGGGAAGCAGGCCGCAGCGAACCGGCAGGCGAGAAGTTCGACGCCTACCGCCGGCTCCTGGAAGGACTTGCAGCCAAATTCCCCGCCCCGCCCCGCCTGCTCCGACCGCCGCGCCACCCACGACCGGCCCTGCCGCGCCGCCGTCCGCGCCCCGCACAGCCCACTGCCCGCCGACTTGACACCCAGCCCCGCCGCTCCCGCCCAGCCCGGCCGCCCCGCACAGCAAGTCCCGGCCGGACCCGCCGAGAAGAAACCGACACACGCAGCCACCGCCACCGCAGCCGACAGCGATCCGCGCTTCACCAACGGCCCGCTGCTGGTCCTAGACGGTGACGGCAACGCCCACGGCATCGGCGGCCTGGTCCTGACTTGCTCAGCCACCACGATGGCCGCCCTGGTCGAGTGGACCCTGGAACACGCCCGCGTCGGCGCCCTGCGGCTGCACCCCTCCGGCAAGGACGACGACCCCCTCGTAGTCCTCACTGCGTCGGCGGCCGCCAAACTGGGCCTGCCCCTGGAGCTGGAGGACCGGCGCGGCCTGCGCCTGCCCGACAACCACCCAGTGGTCAAGCACCTCACCAAAGCCAAATGGCAGCTCACCAGGCGCGGCTTCGGCCCCTGGGCCCGCATCTACCGCCCCGTCGACGGCGGCCGACGCGCCTGCGTCCAACTCGCCGTCCTGCCCTGGGGAGCCCTGGACGCCCGCGACTGGGGGAAGGACTTCATCATCCGAGTAACCGACGGCACCGCCCACCCCGCCGAGATCGCTCATGCCTCACCAGCTACGCCACGCTGCTCCTGACCCCGCGCGGCAGCGGTGCGACCTGCGGGTCGCCCTGATGGAGGCGCTGCGCCCGCCGACCCGCGCCGTCCAGGACAAGCAGACCGGTACATGGTCCTCCGGTGCGATGCCCGGCTCGCTGCCGATCGCCACCGATCCGTCGCCGGTCGCTGCCCCCGATGAGCACCCCCTGGTAGCAGCCCTGTACCCGCGCACCCACCACCGCACCGCAGACCAGGTCATCGACGAGGAAGCCTACGAATGGGTCCGCGACCCCGAACTGCTCACCGACCGCGAGTGCGCGCTGCCGTGGCGGTCGGCATCGACATCAACATGGCGTTCGGCGCCGCCGCCAACCGCCTCCTGGTCGGGCTGGGCGAAGCGGTCCACCTCACCCGCCCGCAGTTCGACCGCAAGCTGCCGGGGGAGTGGCTGGTTGACTTGTCCGCCATCACCCTCGATGCGCGTCTGCCTTCCCCGTTCACCCCCAGCGGCGTCGCCCCGACCGGACCGGCCTGGTACTCCACCCCCACCCTGGCCTACGCCCACGAACTCGTCGACACTCTGGGCCTGGGCGTGCGGATCACTCCGATGGAGGGTTGGCTGCGCCCGGATGCCAAGCAGTTGGCCCAGCTCGGGGTCCCGGTGCCGCCGGCCCCGTGGCAGGCCGGGGACGAGGCGCACCTGGAGCGGCTGGGTCTGTCGGAACTGACACCGAGGGCGCGGCAGTTCCTGCAGACCGTGCCGCGCTTCGCCAACGGCCCCTACCTGGACCCCTGGTACACCCGGATCCGCGAGGCATACATGACCGTCATGGCCCAACTCGGCGTCACCGCAGGCATGGAACCGGCTGCCTTCCTGACCGCGATGGCAGACCACAAGGAGCAGGACCCAGCTCTGGCCGCCGTCCTGACCGCGATCAAGTCGACCGTCAAGGGCGGCGTGGGCAAGCTCCGCGAGCGCCCGCAGGGCGCGCGGCACCAATTCGGCGAGCCGTGGCCCGCGCTACGGCGGCCGACCTGGAGCCCGCACATCCGCGCCGCCATCATCTCCAGTGCCCGGGTCAACATGCACCGCAAGATGCTCGCCTGGGCCTCGAAAGCCGACCTGTGGCCCCTGGCCGTGCTGTCGGACTGTGCGGTCTACCCCTCACCTGGCCCCACCCCGCTGGACTTCGTGCCCACCACCCCCGATGGCAAGCCCCTACCCGGCGGCTTCCGCCTCGGCATCAGCCCCGGCATGGTCAAACTCGAAGGAGCCCAACCCCTGCTGTGGGCAGTTCAGCTGATGGACCAGCAGCTCAACCCGGCCCGGCACATCAAGGGCACCGACGCCGCCACCGACGGAGAATAGGACACAACCGTGGGCACCATCGGCGACAGCCTCCAACGAGCCGCGCAGGCGACGTTCACCCGCAAACCACCCGCCACCACCCAGGCCCGAACCGCCTACCTGGTCAAGCAGTTGAAGGGAACACGAGCGGTGGCCGACCTCCTGGGGGTGTCCCAGCGCTCCGTGGAGCGATACCTGCAGGGCACCCGCAAGCACCCGCCCAAGGACATCGCCGAACGCATGGACCACGCGGTCAAAGCCCGCTGGCAGCCACTGGTCCGCAAACGCGCCGCCCGCAGGGCCACCGACAGCGGCGGCATCACTATCGAGACCCGCGCCCAGTTCGGCTACATCGCCGCCCCCGGCACCACCGACGATGGACGGCTGCGCCGGATCACCGAGCGCCTGCCGCCGGCCTACGCCGCCCGCCTCTTCGCCGCCCAGGAAACCGGCGCCCGGAGCGCGAGCTCCAGGACATCGTCGCCGAGGGCCTACAGGAGGTCTACTTCAAGGACGGCGGACGCCGTGCTGAGGGGCTGCTCGTTCGCTTCAACGACATCGACTACTTCGACATCGACTACTGACCTGCGGCTTGAGCCGCCGAGCCGTGCCACGGTGCTTGGAACCTGGCCCAACTTGTTGAGCCTGTTCTGCCAGCCTCTCGGTGCTGGGATGGGTGTTTTCCGGGTGTTGGGGGTGGGTGGGGCCTGGTGCGGCTACGGTGGGATCGAAGCTGAGCTGGGACGGTGCCTGGTCGCGCTGTCGCGCTGGATTACGGGGGTGTGGCGTGGTCGATCCCATGTCGATGTCAGCGGTTTTGACGTTCCTGGGGTCGTTGAACCTCTCGCTGGGAACCGAGGCGGGCCGGTCGTTGTGGGAGTCGGCCGGGGTTCTGGCTCGGCGGTGCGCCGGGCGCCCGGTACCCGCTCCGGTCGGTGCGACCGGGCGTGAGGACGTGGCCCGCGTGCTGGCCGAGGGCGCGCGGCGCGATCCCGCTCAGGCGCGGGCGCTGTCGGCGTTGATGCGCGGCGTTCCGCTCCCGGCCGCAGCGCGTGGCGTGCCACGGCTCCTGCCGGCGTCGAGCCCGTTCTTCAAGGACCGCCAGGACGCGTTGAAGATCCTGGATCGGGAATTGTCACGTCCGGGCGAGGGGCGGCCCCGGGTGGTGAACATCCACGGCCCGGCGGGGATCGGCAGTTCGACGCTGGCCGTCCACTGGGGCTGGCGCGAGGTCGGGCAGTTCCCGGACGGGCAGGTGTACCTGGACCTGAACGGCGCCTCGGCGAGCGCGGCGCTGCCCGTCGGCACCGTGCTGCACCGGGTCTTGACCCAGCTCGGTGTGGACAAGGACGCGATCCCGCCCGGCGTCGAGGACCGGATCGGCCTGTACCGCACCTCGGTCGCCGAGCGGCGCCTGCTGGTGGTGCTGGACCACGTCCACTCCGCCGCGCAGATCCGTCCCCTGATCACCTCCGCCTCCGGCGTCGTCGTGGTCGCCGTCAGCCGCCACGCCCTGGTGGGCCTGGACGCGATCCGCGTGCCGGTGGGACCACTGCCGGAACAGGACGCGGTCCACCTGCTCGGCGACCTGGTCGGCAAGCAGGCACTCGCCGCGGCCCGGGCCACGCTGCCGTCGGTCCTGGAGCGCTGCGCGGGCTCCCCATGGGCCCTGCGGGCCTGCGCCCCGGCTCTCCTCCAGCCGACCGGACAGGCCACCGCGCCGGACGAGTCGGCGACCGACCCGCTCCACGCAATCCTGGACCTGGTCTACGCCAGCCTGCCGCCACACCTGGCGGTCGCAGTGCGGTCGCTGGCTCTGCGCCCCTGGCCGACCCTGACCGTGACGGTCGCCGCAGCCGCCCTGGACACCGCTGCGGAACAGGCCGCAGGGGTCCTGGCCGAGCTGGCGGAGCGTCAACTTCTTCAGGGCGCCGGGACCGACCGGTACGTGATGCGCCCGCTGGTGCGCCAGTTCGCCCAGGATGCTGCCCTGCGCGAGGACACTCCCGCGCGGCGGGCCGCCGTGGTGGAGCGGACGGTCGCGGAACTCGTGCGGTTCGCCATCGAGGCCGACCTGGCCGCTCTGGACCGGCGCTGGCACCTCGGCCCCCGCTACGACGAACCCGACCAGGCAGGCCAGGCACCGCGACCGGCGGCCTACCCCGGTCCGGGCGAGGCGCTGGCCGCGCTGGAAGCCGAGCTGGGCAACCTGCTGGAGGCTGTACGCACGGCCGAGAGCCGTGACGACGCCGAGACGGTGTTCTACCTCTGCCAGGCGATGTGGCCCATCCAGCTCAAGGCCGGCCACGTGGAGGAGATCCTGCCCGCGCTGCGCACCGGTGTGCGCCTGGCGGACAGGGCGTTCCCCGGCACGGACATGGCGGGGCGGGCGCACACGCAGCTCGGACTCGCGCTGAAGGACCTGCGGCGCGACCAGGAGGCGCTGGCGCAGCTGGAGAGCGCTGCTGACGCCGACCGGCTCGCCGGTCACCTGCGTGGGCAGGCCACGGCGGTGGAGTCGCTGGGTCTGCTGCGGCTGGGCCAGTGGGACCACGAGGCGGCCCTGCCGTTGTTCCAGGAGGCGGGCAGGATCCTGGAAGCGATCAGGCCGGGGGAGCGCGGCTTCGAGGACGTGCCCCGGGCGCGGGCCCTGCTGGAGCGTCACCAGGGTCGGGCGCTGCGCGGACTGGAGCGGCTGGACGAGGCGCGTGAGCGGCTGCTGGTCGCGCTGCGGTTCTTCCGCGGCACCGCCGAGGCATACAACACGGCCCGGACTTTGACCGACCTGGCCGCCGTGCTGCTGGATGCCGGGACGCCGAGGCGGCCCGGCCCATGGCCCAGGAGGCGTTGGCGCTGCTGGAGGCGGAGCACGCGCTCGCTCACCTGGAGTACGCGCGGGCGCTGCTGGAACGGTGTGTCAGCGAAGCACGGTGAGTGAGACGGCATGGGTGCTCGTACCGGTCCTCACCGTCAGCGCGTCCAGCACGTCCGGTTCGCCGTGGGTGCTGCCTTCGGTGAGCAGAGCGAGCAGCGCGGAGGCGTAGAGGGTGGGATCGGCCGTCGTTCCCGGGTCGGCGTCCAGGACGAGCAGCCGCCCGGCGCGGGTGCGCATGGTGCAGCTGCCGGGGCCGGTCACGTAGACCGCCAGCGCGCATTGCGGATGGCGTGCGAGGACCTCGGCCGTCCACTGCGAGGGTGACCCGAGGCGGTGGTCCATGTCGGCGCCGTGGCGGAAGATGACGTCGGCCAGGTCGAGCAGACCGGGGTCCAGAGTGTCCTCGTGGACGGCGGTGTGGATTCCTCCCTCCCCGGCCGGTTCGTGCGGCGGGTCGCTGTAGCGGGTGACCGCCACCTGCGCCGGGCCCAGGACCTGGGTCAGGACCCGGAGCGGGAGGTGTGCGCGGCGGGCTGGTAGGCGGGCAGCGGCAGCGGGTCGAGCAGAGCGGCGCGCGCTGGCTCGGGGATCGCGAGCAGCTCGTAGAACAGGCGGCGCAGTAGGGCCGCGGCCTGGCCTGGAACCGAGGTCGTCAGCTCGGCCGGACCGGCCAGGGGGATGTGCTCGGCTAGCAGCCGCTCCAGTTGGGGCCGCAGTGCGGCGGCTGGGTCCAGCGGCGGGCCTGGCTGGTGAACAGGCCCACCGGGGAGTCGGGGTCCAGGACCTCGCCGGATGCCGCGCCCAGGAGGACGGGCAGGCCCAGTGCCGCGGCGTAGTAGCTGACGGATCCGAAGTCCCCGATCACCGCGTCGGCGGCGATCAGGGCCTGCCGCCAGCCGTCCAGCGGATCGATCAGGGTCAGTCCGTTGCGGCAGGCCCGGTCCAGCCAGGTCCGGATCTGGCCGGTGCCGTGTCCGTGCCAGATGTTGGGGTGCAGCACGGCGGCCACCCGGTACTCGTCCGGGCAGCTCGCGGGCCAGCCGCTCCAGCAGCCAGGGCAGCACGTCGTACTCGCCGCCATTGCCGAACAGCGACTGCGGGTTCCAGGTGGAGTTGAGCACGATCAGCCGCTGACCGGTGCCCACTCCAGGGCCCGGCGGAAGCGATCGCGGTACGGGCGGGCGGCGAGCATCCGGTCGAAACACGGATCCCCGCCTAGGACAGCAGTCGGAGCCGCCTCGGGGCACGCCGCTTTCAGGCGTTCGAACTGCTCAGGATGGGACAGTACCAAGGAGTCCGCTACAGGCGTGCCGTCTGCGAGCAGCCACTCCCGAGAGAGCCCGAAAACCGGCGTCCGGCGTCCGGCGTCCGGCGTCCGGCGTCCGGCGTCCGGCGTCCGGCGTCCGGCGTCCGGCGTCCGGCGTCCGGCGTCCGGCGTCCGGCGTCCGGCGTCCGGCGTCCCCAGCCTCTTATTGTACCCGACACCGTGCGACAATATGGCCAATTTACCTGAAATCAGGTCGAGTTGGCCGCCGAAGCTCGCGGAGACTGCCAGATCGACAGGGGTTTCCAGAGCCTGCTCCCACGGCAGGACAGGCAGCCCGATCCGCGTGATCAGTTCCGCCACCCCGTCGTCGAACGCTGACGACCCGGTCCAAGTGACCAGCAACTGGACTCGCAGATCGTCACGGAAGAGCGGGACCACATCCAGGAGCCGCGTCGCCGAGGTCACGTTGTGCACGACGATCAGCACCTTCCGCAGCTGCCCCCGAGTAGCCCAGCGCACAGACTCAACGCCGACAGGCACCCGCTTCCAACCCACCGTGCCTGCCCCCACCCGGCTGCTCCTCCGCGGCCGCTGCCGCTGTGTCCGTGCCCCCTGTCCGATCAAGACACGATAGCCAACGAGGCCGCGGACTGATACCGGCTCACGGGACCTGCGGAGCCATTCAGCGCTCGCTCGCCAGCGCCGCGGCGCTGGGTATGAGGGGTCACGGTAGTGTCGGATGGGTCGCGCTCCCGAACCTGTCGGCCAGTTCGTTGACTTCTCCGTTGTCCTGCTTACCGCCGTGCCATTTGGCTGAGACCTCCTCGAGGTGGGCGAGTTCCTCGGTGCTGACCAGGACGGCGGCCTGTGTGCCACTGCGCGATGGAGCACCGGGGTGGGGGCGGCACGGACGAGGCTTGGCTCCTGGTGCAGCTCACTTGGCTGCTGCTTGAGCCTCCTTGAGGTGGGTGCGGAACTGCTCGCGCAGGCGGGGGAGCGTGGTGGTGGCGCCGAGGCGGTGCAGGAACTCGTCGGTGCTCCAGTCGATGAGGGTTCCTTGGCGGGCGAGGTAGAGACCGAGGCGGTCGATGGCGTACTGGTCGTGGTAGTCGAGCAGGAGGTAGCCGGCGAGCTGGTAGACCTCTGCGCGGCCCAGGGTGCGGGGGCGGGTGGTGGCTTTGCAGTCGATGAGGGTGCCGGCGAGGATGAAGTCGGCGTCGGCGCCACCGAGGTCGGCGCTGCCGGCGAACAGCGGGCCGCACACCCGCTGCTGCTCCGGTAGCGCCCGCAGCGCGGCGAAGACGGGGTCGGTCAGGCGCATCTGCTCGGCGAGGTCCTGGACCACGTAGGCGGGGGTGGCGGCGACCAGGTCCTCCAGCCCGGTGCGGGGCCCGGCGGTGGTGAGCAGGCCGTGGCGTGGGTACTGGCCGCGGCGGTAGATCGCCTCGTAGTGCGCGGCCACGAAGCACAGTCGGCTGATCCGCTCCTGGTGGCCTGTGTCCGGTGCGGCCAGGTACTGCTCGATCTCGGTGAGGAGGTCCCCGCCCGCCGCGCGCAGTGCCGCGCACACCCCTTCGGCCGGTGCGTCGCGCACCATGGCCGACTCGCCTGCCAGTGCGACGCCGGCGGCGACCGCCTCTCCCAGCGGACGCCCCAGCGACAGGCGCAGCCGGTAGTCGACGGCATGGCCCAGTGCCGGCCAGTCGGGGCGCTGGACGTCGAACGGCTGCACCGGCGGCGGCAGTTTGGCCGCGCGTACGGCCAGGTCGTCGACGAGGGCGCGGTGGTCGGGCAGATGGGCGGCCATGAAGCGGGAGACGGGGGAGGCGCCGAACTGCAGTTGGCCGGTGAGGGAGAGGCGGATCATCGGGACGCCGCCGATCACGCCGTCAGCCGCGGCCTTCTGGCCGCTCTCGTAGGCGTCGATCCAGGTGATGCCGCCGGGGTCGAGCAGGTACTTGGCGCGGGTGACGGCCACGTACACCAGGCGCGCCTCGGCGGGGTCCAGGGGGAGCTGGATGCCGTCCTCGTCGAAGCCCGGCGGGTTGAAGCCGGCGCCGATGCGCACGCTGTCCCACTCGCGCCCCTTGGCCTTGTGCACCGTGGACACCACCACCCGCGCGCCCTCCTCCGGTGCCAGTCGCTCCACGGCGCGCAGGATGGTCTCGGCGCCGTAGGTGTCGACCAGGTCCACGATCGCCTTGAGGTCCATCCCCGCCTTGTCGTGGTCGACGTACTCGCGCACCTCCGGCCAGGAGGTGAACAAGAACAGCTCCGGGTGGCTGGTGCGCCGCCCGGACTGCAGCTCCAGGGCGGCGGTCGCGATCCGCGCCAGCGCCTTGCCGCCGCCGGCCAGCGCCACCGGCACGCCCTGCTCCAGGTAGGCCAGGATCTCGCTCATCGCGTCCGCGTTGCTGCGGCACAGCACCGCCTGCGCATCGGGCGCGTCTCCGATCCGCGAGTGCGGCCCGTGGCCGCTGATCTGCAGGTCCGACTCGGCGTGCTGCAGCCACCGGTTCGCCGCGGCCGCGATCCGCGCCCCGAACCGGAAGGACTGCGTCAGGTTCAGGTGCTGGGCGGGGAAGCCGCTCATCACGTCCTGCGCGAACCGCCAGGCGTAGATCTGCTGCGCCGGGTCCCCGACGCACACCCGCTGGGCGTGCTGCGCCAAGAACACCTCCTCCAGGACGGGGTTGGTGTCCTGCGCCTCGTCCAGGAGCACGAAGTCCGCCTCCAGGACCGGCTCGGTCAGCGCCCACATCTTCAGGTAGTGGTCGTGCTCGAACCGCAGCCGGCCGCGCAGCGAGCGCAGGTCCAGCCACGCCTGGTGGGCGAACGGCAGCAGGTACTTGGCCAGTTCCTCCTGGTACTGCGGGTCGACGCCGTTGACCCGTTCCATGTGGCGGGCCATGATCTCGCGGTCCGC
Source organism: Streptacidiphilus sp. P02-A3a (assembly GCF_014084105.1). GTDB lineage: Bacteria > Actinomycetota > Actinomycetes > Streptomycetales > Streptomycetaceae > Streptacidiphilus. Next base: position 4,742,472 of record NZ_CP048289.1, read on the forward strand.
GGTGTAGCAGAACTTCTGGATCATGCCGAGGACCAGCCGTGCCTGATGCCCCGGAGTGATCTTCCTGGTGTCCGCCACCAGGTCGTGGTCCAGCCCGAGCAGCCGCGCGGCCTGCTTGGACGGCATCCGCGGTGCGTCCAGGCGGGCCTGGTAGTGGTGGCCGCCGGCGCGGAACGCCAGGCCGTGCGCCGTGCCGCAGCGCACGTTCACTCCGAAGCGGCGCTGCGCGTCCTTGGCGATGCCGCGGTTGAACGCGATGTACAGGCCCTTCTTGCGGGTCGCCTGGCCCATCAGGACCAGGGTGGAGGTCTTGCCCGTGCCGCGCCGGCCACCAGGGCCAGGTCGCGCCCGGCCGCGAACACCTCGCGGGCCTGCTGCTGCTCAGCGGTGGGTTCCAAAACTGTTCGTCCCCTTCGTGTCGTCTCGTTCAGAGCGCGCTGCGGCCTGCCCGTGCCGGGGCCCGGGTACGCGATCAGGCAGGTCGGCCGTGGACCGGCTACCTGCTGACCGGGGGCCTGGCACGTGCTTCAGCGGTGGCGGGGCCCAGCGATCCCCGCTGCGGGTATGCGCCGACAGGGGACAGGGCGGAACACCGCGGGGTTGGCCGTGGACGCAGACATGGCGCGCACTTTAGGCGACGCCACTGACAAGTCGGCGCCCCCCGGGGCGCGTTGGCAGTGGATGCGTCCTGCGCCCCAGGGCACCTGGGGCGGCGGGTGCTGCGGCCAGGCCCTGGGCGGCGCCGTCGAGTGCGGTGACCTCTGCCGGGCTGACCTGGACCGCTGCGCTGCGGCCGCGGCTGTTCCGCGCCACCCGCGTGCGGGTGGAACCGACCCGGCGCGCCAGCGGCCCCAGGGTCCGGGAGACGGTCTGCGTCGTGGTGTGTCCCTCTGTCATGACGCCTCGTGCTGTGTCGGGTCGCGCCGGTGTGCCGGGCGCAGGCCCCCGTGGGGGGACGCTTTCGCGCAGGGCGGCCAGCCGGTCCTCGGGCACGCGGTCCTGCAGGCGGTTCGCGTGGTCTAGGAACTGGAGCCTCACACGGCGCGGGTGGTGCGCAGGACGGCCACTCCCGTGCCGTCGGCCACGCACAGGCCGCTCACCGCCAGGGACCGCCCGTCGGCGGGCTGGGCGTGCAGCCAGCGCTGGCGGACCAGGTCGGCCACCAGGCTGTCCGCGCCATCGGCCAACCGCCAGGCGCGCAAAAGCCTTGGGGCAGGCGGACCGTTCCGTTCCGGTCGGCGCGCAGCAGGCACAGCAGCGCGACCAGTCGCACCCGCGCGGGAGTGCCGGGCAGCAGCGCCGCGTCGAGGTAGGTCAGCAGCGGCTGCAGGCTGGCGGCGCCCCGCGGTACCGGGTGTCGCGGCGGCGGGGGACGCGGTTGCGCGGCGACTCGGGCTCGGGGCGCTGGGGGCAGTTGGGCGGCGTGGGGGATGGCGCGGGCACAGGCGCTGCAGGCGTCGGCGAGTTGCCAGGTCGCGCCGCCGCGGGAGCGGAAGACCGTCAGTGCGACGAGCCCCTGGCAGCCGCGGTGACGCGGGTGCCATGCGCAGCCGTGCGCGTGGCAGCGGCAGGTGCGCAGGTAGGCCGGCAGCGGCTCGGCGGCCGCGTGCTGGCCCAGGTGTCCGAGTGCGACCTGGGCGGTCTGGCGGCGTCCGCGTTCCGCGCCGGGACAACCGGCGGCCGAGCAGGTCCAGCGCGGGCGGTCGGGGGCCAGGTCGACGCGCCAGGCCCGCACCGGCAGCGCCAGCGCGAAGGCGGGGTGCGCCATGGCGCGGTCCTCCTCTCCAAGGGGAGTTCGTACGGTGCCGGTCGCCGGTGTACGGCGGTCGGCGGGGGAGCGGCGCACACCCTAGTGCAGACCTCTGCCCTGCCGCCTGCCGCCAGAGCCGAACAAATAGGGCAGACCTCTGCACTGGACAGGGCAGGGGACCCCTGCCCTGTCAGTGCAGAGGTCTGCCCTATTTGTTCGGCTCTGGCGGCAGGCGGGCAGGGCAGAGGTCTGCACTAGGGTGTGCGCCGCTCCCCCGCCGACCGCCGTACACCGGCGACCGGCACCGTACGAACTCCCCTTGGAGAGGAGGACCGCGCCATGGCGCACCCCGCCTTCGCGCTGGCGCTGCCGGTGCGGGCCTGGCGCGTCGACCTGGCCCCCGACCGCCCGCGCTGGACCTGCTCGGCCGCCGGTTGTCCCGGCGCGGAACGCGGACGCCGCCAGACCGCCCAGGTCGCACTCGGACACCTGGGCCAGCACGCGGCCGCCGAGCCGCTGCCGGCCTACCTGCGCACCTGCCGCTGCCACGCGCACGGCTGCGCATGGCACCCGCGTCACCGCGGCTGCCAGGGGCTCGTCGCACTGACGGTCTTCCGCTCCCGCGGCGGCGCGACCTGGCAACTCGCCGACGCCTGCAGCGCCTGTGCCCGCGCCATCCCCCACGCCGCCCAACTGCCCCAGCGCCCCGAGCCCGAGTCGCCGCGCAACCGCGTCCCCGCCCGCCGCGACACCCCGGTACCGCGGGGCGCCGCCAGCCTGCAGCCGCTGCTGACCTACCTCGACGCGGCGCTGCTGCCCGGCACTCCCGCGCGGGTGCGACTGGTCGCGCTGCTGTGCCTGCTGCGCGCCGACCGGAACGGAACGGTCCGCCTGCCCCAAGGGCTTTTGCGCGCCTGGCGGTTGGCCGATGGCGCGGACAGCCTGGTGGCCGACCTGGTCCGCCAGCGCTGGCTGCACGCCCAGCCCGCCGACGGGCGGTCCCTGGCGGTGAGCGGCCTGTGCGTGGCCGACGGCACGGGAGTGGCCGTCCTGCGCACCACCCCGCGCCGTGTGAGGCTCCAGTTCCTAGACCACGCGAACCGCCTGCAGGACCGCGTGCCCGAGGACCGGCTGGCCGCCCTGCGCGAAAGCGTCCCCCCACCGGGGGCCTGCGCCCCGGCACACCGGCGCGACCCGACACAGCACGAGGCGTCATGACAGAGGGACACACCACGACGCAGACCGTCTCCCGGACCCTGGGGCCGCTGGCGCGCCGGGTCGGTTCCACCCGCACGCGGGTGGCGCGGAACAGCCGCGGCCGCAGCGCAGCGGTCCAGGTCAGCCCGGCAGAGGTCACCGCACTCGACGGCGCCGCCCAGGGCCTGGCCGCAGCACCCGCCGCCCCAGGTGCCCTGGGGCGCAGGACGCATCCACTGCCCAACGCGCCCCGGGGGGCGCCGACTTGTCAGTGGCGTCGCCTAAAGTGCGCGCCATGTCTGCGTCCACGGCCAACCCCGCGGTGTTCCGCCCTGTCCCCTGTCGGCGCATACCCGCAGCGGGGATCGCTGGGCCCCGCCACCGCTGAAGCACGTGCCAGGCCCCCGGTCAGCAGGTAGCCGGTCCACGGCCGACCTGCCTGATCGCGTACCCGGGCCCCGGCACGGGCAGGCCGCAGCGCGCTCTGAACGAGACGACACGAAGGGGACGAACAGTTTTGGAACCCACCGCTGAGCAGCAGCAGGCCCGCGAGGTGTTCGCGGCCGGGCGCGACCTGGCCCTGGTGGCCGGCGCCGGCACGGGCAAGACCTCCACCCTGGTCCTGATGGGCCAGGCGACCCGCAAGAAGGGCCTGTACATCGCGTTCAACCGCGGCATCGCCAAGGACGCGCAGCGCCGCTTCGGAGTGAACGTGCGCTGCGGCACGGCGCACGGCCTGGCGTTCCGCGCCGGCGGCCACCACTACCAGGCCCGCCTGGACGCACCGCGGATGCCGTCCAAGCAGGCCGCGCGGCTGCTCGGGCTGGACCACGACCTGGTGGCGGACACCAGGAAGATCACTCCGGGGCATCAGGCACGGCTGGTCCTCGGCATGATCCAGAAGTTCTGCTACACCGCGGACCGCGAGATCATGGCCCGCCACATGGAACGGGTCAACGGCGTCGACCCGCAGTACCAGGAGGAACTGGCCAAGTACCTGCTGCCGTTCGCCCACCAGGCGTGGCTGGACCTGCGCTCGCTGCGCGGCCGGCTGCGGTTCGAGCACGACCACTACCTGAAGATGTGGGCGCTGACCGAGCCGGTCCTGGAGGCGGACTTCGTGCTCCTGGACGAGGCGCAGGACACCAACCCCGTCCTGGAGGAGGTGTTCTTGGCGCAGCACGCCCAGCGGGTGTGCGTCGGGGACCCGGCGCAGCAGATCTACGCCTGGCGGTTCGCGCAGGACGTGATGAGCGGCTTCCCCGCCCAGCACCTGAACCTGACGCAGTCCTTCCGGTTCGGGGCGCGGATCGCGGCCGCGGCGAACCGGTGGCTGCAGCACGCCGAGTCGGACCTGCAGATCAGCGGCCACGGGCCGCACTCGCGGATCGGAGACGCGCCCGATGCGCAGGCGGTGCTGTGCCGCAGCAACGCGGACGCGATGAGCGAGATCCTGGCCTACCTGGAGCAGGGCGTGCCGGTGGCGCTGGCCGGCGGCGGCAAGGCGCTGGCGCGGATCGCGACCGCCGCCCTGGAGCTGCAGTCCGGGCGGCGCACCAGCCACCCGGAGCTGTTCTTGTTCACCTCCTGGCCGGAGGTGCGCGAGTACGTCGACCACGACAAGGCGGGGATGGACCTCAAGGCGATCGTGGACCTGGTCGACACCTACGGCGCCGAGACCATCCTGCGCGCCGTGGAGCGACTGGCACCGGAGGAGGGCGCGCGGGTGGTGGTGTCCACGGTGCACAAGGCCAAGGGGCGCGAGTGGGACAGCGTGCGCATCGGCGCCGGCTTCAACCCGCCGGGCTTCGACGAGGACGGCATCCAGCTCCCCCTGGACCCCGCCGAGGCGCGCCTGGTGTACGTGGCCGTCACCCGCGCCAAGTACCTGCTCGACCCCGGCGGCATCACCTGGATCGACGCCTACGAGAGCGGCCAGAAGGCCGCGGCTGACGGCGTGATCGGCGGCGTCCCGATGATCCGCCTCTCCCTCACCGGCCAACTGCAGTTCGGCGCCTCCCCCGTCTCCCGCTTCATGGCCGCCCATCTGCCCGACCACCGCGCCCTCGTCGACGACCTGGCCGTACGCGCGGCCAAACTGCCGCCGCCGGTGCAGCCGTTCGACGTCCAGCGCCCCGACTGGCCGGCACTGGGCCATGCCGTCGACTACCGGCTGCGCCTGTCGCTGGGGCGTCCGCTGGGAGAGGCGGTCGCCGCCGGCGTCGCACTGGCAGGCGAGTCGGCCATGGTGCGCGACGCACCGGCCGAAGGGGTGTGCGCGGCACTGCGCGCGGCGGGCGGGGACCTCCTCACCGAGATCGAGCAGTACCTGGCCGCACCGGACACAGGCCACCAGGAGCGGATCAGCCGACTGTGCTTCGTGGCCGCGCACTACGAGGCGATCTACCGCCGCGCCAGTACCCACGCCACGGCCTGCTCACCACCGCCGGGCCCCGCACCGGGCTGGAGACCTGGTCGCCGCCACCCCCGCCTACGTGGTCCAGGACCTCGCCGAGCAGATGCCCTGACCGACCCCGTCTTCGCCGCGCTGCGGGCGCTACCGGAGCAGCAGCGGGTGTGCGGCCCGCTGTTCGCCGGCAGCGCCGACCTCGGTGGCGCCGACGCCGACTTCATCCTCGCCGGCACCCTCATCGACTGCAAAGCCACCACCCGCCCCCGCACCCTGGGCCGCGCAGAGGTCTACCAGCTCGCCGGCTACCTCCTGCTCGACTACCACGACCAGTACGCCCATCGACCGCCTCGGTCTCTACCTCGCCCGCCAAGGAACCCTCATCGACTGGAGCACCGACGAGTTCCTGCACCGCCTCGGCGCCACCACCACGCTCCCCCGCCTGCGCGAGCAGTTCCGCACCCACCTCAAGGAGGCTCAAGCAGCAGCCAAGTGAGCTGCACCAGGAGCCAAGCCTCGTCCGTGCCGCCCCCACCCCGGTGCTCCATCGCGCAGTGGCACACAGGCCGCCGTCCTGGTCAGCACCGAGGAACTCGCCCACCTCGAGGAGGTCTCAGCCAAATGGCACGGCGGTAAGCAGGACAACGGAGAAGTCAACGAACTGGCCGACAGGTTCGGGAGCGCGACCCATCCGACACTACCGTGACCCCTCATACCCACGCCGCGGCGCTGGCGAGCGAGCGCTGAATGGCTCCGCAGGTCCCGTGAGCCGGTATCAGTCCGCGGCCTCGTTGGCTATCGTGTCTTGATCGGAACAGGGGGCACGGACACAGCGGCAGCGGCCGCGGAGGAGCAGCCGGGTGGGGCAGGCACGGTGGGTTGGAAGCGGGTGCCTGTCGGCGTTGAGTCTGTCGCTGGGGCTACTCGGGGGCAGCTGCGGAAGGTGCTGATCGTCGTGCACAACGTGACCTCGGCGACGCGGCTCCTGGATGTGGTCCCGCTCTTCCGTGACGATCTGCGAGTCCAGTTGCTGGTCATTGGACCGGGTCGTCAGCGTTCGACGACGGGGTGGCGGAACTGATCACGCGGATCGGGCTGCCTGTCCTGCCGTGGGAGCAGGCTCTGGAAACCCCTGTCGATCTGGCAGTCTCCGCGAGCTTCGGCGGCCAACTCGACCTGATTTCAGGTAAATTGGCCATATTGTCGCACGGTGTCGGGTACAATAAGAGGCTGGGGACGCCGGACGCCGGACGCCGGACGCCGGACGCCGGACGCCGGACGCCGGACGCCGGACGCCGGACGCGGACGCCGGACGCCGGACGCCGGACGCCGGACGCCGGACGCCGGTTTTCGGCTCTCCGGGAGTGGCTGCTCGCAGACGGCACGCCTGTAGCGGACTCCTTGGTACTGTCCATCCTGAGCAGTTCGACGCCTGAAAGCGGCGTGCCCCGAGGCGGCTCCGACTGCTGTCCTAGGCGGGGACCGTGTTTCGACCGGATGCTCGCCGCCCGCCCGTACGCGATCGCTTCCGCCGGGCCCTGGAGTGGGCACCGGTCAGCGGCTGATCGTGCTCAACTCCACCTGGAACCCGCAGTCGCTGTTCGCAATGGCGGCGAGTACGACGTGCTGCCCTGGCTGCTGGAGCGGCTGGCCCGCGAGCTGCCCGCGGACGAGTACCGGGTGGCCGCCGTGCTGCACCCCAACATCTGGCAACGGACACGGCACCGGCCAGATCCGGACCTGGCTGGACCGGGCCTGCCCGAACGGACTGACCCTGATCGATCCGCTGGACGGCTGGCGGCAGGCCCTGATCGCCGCCGACGCGGTGATCGGGACTTCGGATCCGTCAGCTACTACGCCGCGGCACTGGGCCTGCCCGTCCTCCTGGGCGCGGCATCCGGCGAGGTCCTGGACCCGACTCCCCGGTGGGCCTGTTCACCAGCCAGGCCCCGCCGCTGGACCCAGCCGCCGCACTGCGGCCCCAACTGGAGCGGCTGCTAGCCGAGCACATCCCCCTGGCCGGTCCGGCCGAGCTGACGACCTCGGTTCCAGGCCAGGCCGCGCCCTACTGCGCCGCCTGTTCTACGAGCTGCTCGCGATCCCCGAGCCAGCGCGCGCCGCTCTGCTCGACCCGCTGCCGCTGCCCGCCTACCAGCCCGCCGCGCACACTCCCCGCTCCGGGTCCTGACCCAGGTCCTGGGCCCGGCGCAGGTGGCGGTCACCCGCTACAGCGACCGCCGCACGAACCGGCCGGGGAGGGAGGAATCCACACCGCCGTCCACGAGGACACTCTGGACCCCGGTCTGCTCGACCTGGCCGACGTCATCTTCCGCCACGGCGCCGACATGGACCACCGCCTCGGGTCACCCTCGCAGTGGACGGCCGAGGTCCTCGCACGCCATCCGCAATGCGCGCTGCGGTCTACGTGACCGGCCCCGGGCAGCTGCACCATGCGCACCCGCGCGGGCGGCTGCTCGTCCTGGACGCCGACCCGGGAACGACGGCCGATCCCACCTCTACGCCTCCGCGCTGCTCGCTCTGCTCACCGAAGGCAGCACCCACGGCGAACCGGACGTGCTGGACGCCGCTGACGGTGAGGACCGGTACGAGACCCATGCCGTCTCACTCACCGTGCTTCGCTGACACACCGTTCCAGCAGCGCCCGCGCGTACTCCAGGTGAGCGAGCGCGTGCTCCGCCTCCAGCAGCGCCAACGCCTCCTGGGCCATTGGGCCGGGCCGCCTCGGCGTCCCGGCATCCAGCAGCACGGCGGCCAGGTCCGGTCAAAGTCCGGGCCGTGTTGTATGCCTCGGCGGTGCCGCGGAAGAACCGCAGCGCGACCAGCAGCCCGCTCACGCGCCTCGTCCAGCCGCTCCAGTCCGCGCAGCGCCCGACCCTGGTGACGCTCCAGCAGGGCCCGCGCCCGGGGCACGTCCTCGAAGCCGCGCTCCCCCGGCCTGATCGCTTCCAGGATCCTGCCCGCCTCCTGGAACAACGGCAGGGCCGCCTCGTGGTCCCACTGGCCAGCCGCAGCAGACCCAGCGACTCCACGCCGTGGCCTGCCCACGCAGGTGACCGGCGAGCCGGTCGGCGTCAGCAGCGCTCTCCAGCTGCGCCAGCGCCTCCTGGTCGCGCCGCAGGTCCTTCAGCGCGAGTCCGAGCTGCGTGTGCGCCCGCCCCGCCATGTCCGTGCCGGGGAACGCCTGTCCGCCAGGCGCACACCGGTGCGCAGCGCGGGCAGGATCTCCTCCACGTGGCCGGCCTTGAGCTGGATGGGCCACATCGCCTGGCAGAGGTAGACACCGTCTCGGCGTCGTCACGCTCTCGGCCGTGCGTACAGCCTCCAGCAGGTTGCCCAGCTCGGCTTCCAGCGCGGCCAGCGGCCTCGCCCGGACCGGGTAGGCCGCCGGTCGCGGGTGCCTGGCCTGCCTGGTCGGGTTCGTCGTAGCGGGGCCGAGTGCCAGCGCCGGTCCAGAGCGGCCAGGTCGGCCTCGATGGCGAACCGCACGAGTTCCGCGACCGTCCGCTCCACCACGGCGCCCGCCGCGCGGGAGTGTCCCTCGCGCAGGGCAGCATCCTGGGCGAACTGGCGCACCAGCGGGCGCATCACGTACCGGTCGGTCCCGGCGCCCTGAAGAAGTTGACGCTCCGCCACTCGGCCAGGACCCCTGCGGCCTGTTCCGCAGCGGTGTCCAGGGCGGCTGCGGCGACCGTCACGGTCAGGGTCGGCCAGGGCGCCAGAGCCAGCGACCGCACTGCGACCGCCAGGTGTGGCGGCAGGCTGGCGTAGACCAGGTCCAGGATTGCGTGGAGCGGGTCGGTCGCCGACTCGTCCGCGCGGTGGCCTGTCCGGTCGGCTGGAGGAGAGCCGGGGCGCAGGCCCGCAGGGCCCATGGGGACCCGCGCAGCGCTCCAGGACCGACGGCAGCGTGGCCCGGGCCGCGGCGAGTGCCTGCTTGCCGACCAGGTCGCCGAGCAGGGTGACCGCGTCCTGTTCCGGCAGTGGTCCACCGGCACGCGGATCGCGTCCAGGCCACCAGGGCGTGGCGGCTGACGGCGACCACGACGACGCCGGAGGCGGAGGTGATCAGGGGACGGATCTGCGCGGCGGAGTGGACGTGGTCCAGCACCACCAGCAGCGCCGCTCGGCGACCGAGGGCGGTACAGGCCGATCCGGTCCTCGACGCCGGGCGGGATTCGCGTCCTTGTCCACACCGAGCTGGGTCAAGACCCGGTGCCAGCACGGTGGCCGACGGGCAGCGCCGCGCTCGCCGAGGCGCCGTTCAGGTCCAGGTACACCTGCCCGTCCGGGAACTGCCCGACCTCGCGCCAGCCCCAGTGGACGGCCAGCGTCGAACTGCGATCCCCGCGGGCCGTGGATGTTCACCACCCGGGGCCGCCCCTCGCCCGGACGTGACAATTCCCGATCCAGGATCTTCAACGCGTCCTGGCGGTCCTTGAAGAACGGCTCGACGCCGGCAGGAGCCGTGGCACGCCACGCGCTGCGGCCGGGAGCGGAACGCCGCGCATCAACGCCGACAGCGCCCGCGCCTGAGCGGGATCGCGCCGCGCGCCCTCGGCCAGCACGCGGGCCACGTCCTCACGCCCGGTCGCACCGACCGGAGCGGGTACCGGGCGCCCGGCGCACCGCCGAGCCAGAACCCCGGCCGACTCCCACAACGACCGGCCCGCCTCGTTCCCAGCGAGAGGTTCAACGACCCAGGAACGTCAAAACCGCTGACATCGACATGGGATCGACCACGCCACACCCCCGTAATCCAGCGCGACAGCGCGACCAGGCACCGTCCCAGCTCAGCTTCGATCCCACCGTAGCCGCACCAGGGCCCCACCCACCCCCCAACACCCGGAAAACACCCATCCCCAGCACCGAGAGGCTGGCAGAACAGGCTCAACAAGTTGGGCCAGGTTCCAAGCACCGTGGCACGGCTCGGCGGCTCAAGCCGCAGGTCAGTAGTCGATGTCGAAGTAGTCGATGTCGTTGAAGCGAACGAGCAGCCCCTCAGCACGGCGTCCGCCGTCCTTGAAGTAGACCTCCTGTAGGCCCTCGGCGACGATGTCCTGGAGCTCGCGCTCCGGGGCGCCGGTTTCCTGGGCGGCGAAGAGGCGGGCGGCGTAGGCCGGCGGCAGGCGCTCGGTGATCCGGCGCAGCCGTCATCGTCGGTGGTGCCGGGGGCGGCGATGTAGCCGAACTGGGCGCGGGTCTCGATAGTGATGCCGCCGCTGTCCGGTGGCCCTGCGGGCGGCGCGTTTGCGGACCAGTGGCTGCCAGCGGGCTTTGACCGCGTGGTCCATGCGTTCGGCGATGTCCTTGGGCGGGTGCTTGCGGGTGCCCTGCAGGTATCGCTCCACGGAGCGCTGGGACACCCCCAGGAGGTCGGCCACCGCTCGTGTTCCCTTCAACTGCTTGACCAGGTAGGCGGTTCGGGCCTGGGTGGTGGCGGGTGGTTTGCGGGTGAACGTCGCCTGCGCGGCTCGTTGGAGGCTGTCGCGATGGTGCCCACGGTTGTGTCCTATTCTCCGTCGGTGGCGGCGTTCGGTGCCCTTGATGTGCCGGGCCGGGTTGAGCTGCTGGTCCATCAGCTGAACTGCCCACAGCAGGGGTTGGGCTCCTTCGAGTTTGACCATCCGGGGCTGATGCCGAGCGGAAGCCGGGTAGGGGCTTGCCATCGGGGGTGGTGGGACGAAGTCCAGCGGGGTGGGCCAGGTGAGGGGTAGACCGCACGTCCGACAGCACGGCCAGGGGCCACAGGTCGGCTTTCGAGCCCAGGCGAGCATTTGCGGTGCATGTGACCCGGGCACTGGAGATATGGCGGCGCGGATGTGCGGGCTCCAGGTCGGCCGCCGTAGCGCGGGCCACGGCTCGCCGAATTGGTGCCGCGCGCCCTGCGGGCGCTCGCGGAGCTTGCCCACGCCGCCTTGACGGTCGACTTGATCGCGGTCAGGACGGCGGCCAGAGCTGGGTCCTGCTCCTTGTGTCTGCCATCGCGGTCAGAAGGCAGCCGTTCCATGCCTGCGGTGGACGCCGAGTTGGGCCATGACGGTCATGTATGCCTCGCGGATCCGGGTGTACAGGTCCAGGTAGGGCCGTTGGCGAAGCGCGGCACGGTCTGCAGAATGCCGCGCCCTCGGTGTCAGTTCCGACAGACCCAGCCGCTCCAGGTTGCGCCTCGTCCCCGGCTGCCACGGGCCGGCGGCACCGGGACCCGAGCTGGGCCAACTGCTTGGCATCCGGGCGCAGCCAACCCTCCATCGGAGTGATCCGCACGCCCAGGCCCAGAGTGTCGACGAGTTCGTGGGCGTAGGCCAGGGTGGGGGTGGGAGTACCAGGCCGGTCCGTCGGGGCGACGCCGCTGGGGGTGAACGGGAAGCAGACGCGCATCGAGGGTGATGGCGGACAAGTCAACCAGCCACTCCCCCGGCAGTTTGCGGTCGAACTGCGGGGGTGAGGTGGACCGCTTCGCCCAGCCCGACCAGGGGCGGTTGGCGCGGCGCCGAACGCCATGTTGATGTCGATGCCGACCGCCCACGGCAGCGCGCACTCGCGGTCGGTGAGCAGTTCGGGGGTCGCGGACCCATTCGTAGGCTTCCTCGTCGATTGACCTGGTCTGCGGTGCGGTGGTGGGTGCGCGGGTACGGGCTGCTACCATGGGGTGCTCATCGGGGCAGCGACCGGCGACGGATCGGTGGCGATCGGCAGCGAGCCGGGCATCGCACCGGAGGACCATGTACCGGTCTGCTGTCCTGGACGGCGCGGGTCGGCGGGCGCAGCGCCTCATCAGGGCGACCCCGCAGGTCGCACCGCGCCGCGCGGTCAGAGCAGCGTGGCGTAGCTGGTGAGGGCATGAGCGATCTCGGCGGGGTGGGCGGTGCCGTCGGTTACTCGGAGATGAAGTCCTTCCCCCGTCGCGGGCGTCCAGGGCTCCCCAGGGCAGGACGGCGAGTTGGACGCAGGCGCGTCGGCCGCCGTCGACGGGGGCGTAGATGCGGCCCAGGGGCCGAAGCCGCCCTGGTGAGCTGCATTTGGCTTTGGTGAGGTGCTTGACCACTGGGTGGTTGTCGGGCAGGCGCAGGCCGCGCCGGTCCCCAGCTCCAGGGGCAGGCCAGTTTGGCGGCCGCCGACGCAGTGAGGACTACGAGGGGGTCGTCGTCCTTGCCGGAGGGTGCAGCCGCAGGCGGCCGACCGGGCCGTGTTCCAGGGTCCACTCGACCAGGCGGCCATCGTGGTGGCTGAGCAAGTCAGGACCAGGCCGCCGATGCCGTGGGCGTTGCCGTCACCGTCTAGGACCAGCAGCGGGCCGTTGGTGAAGCGCGGATCGCTGTCGGCTGCGGTGGCGGTGGTGCGTGTGTCGGTTTCTTCTCGGCGGGTCCGGCCGGGACTTGCTGTGCGGGCGGCCGGGCTGGCGGGAGCGGCGGGGCTGGGTGTCAGTCGGCGGGCAGTGGGCTGTGCGGGCCGCGGACGGCGGCGCGGCAGGGCCGGTCGTGGGTGGCGCGGCGGTCGGAGCAGGCGGGGCGGGGGCGGGGAATTTGGCTGCAAGTCCTTCCAGGAGCCGGCGGTAGGCGTCGAACTTCTCGCCTGCCGGTTCGCTGCGGCCTGCTTCCCAGGAGGTGAGGCTGGCGGGGCGGACCTTGAGGGCCTGGGCGACGGCGGCTTCGGTCAGCCCTGCCGCTCGGCGCAGCCGGATCCGCTCGGGGGGTGGTGGGAGGACGGCGCCAGTGGCCACCGCTTCGAGCGGGCGTCGACGGGTCGAAAGTCGGGGGTGTGGAGTCCGGTATGGTGCACCTCCTTGGTGGACGGATTGGCATGCGGTCAGCGGACGCCTTGGCGGATTTCTCGAGGCGGGTCATCATTCGCTGGTAGCGCTGGGAGGCGGCTTGGGAGGAGCCCAGGCCTGGTGGGGGGCGATCTGTTTTCCAGTCCATGCCGCGGCGCCGGGCTTCGATGACGATCTGGGTCTCCAGCCGGTCACCTGGGTGCGGATCTGCTCGACAAGGAGAGCGCGGCGCTGATTCTTCGGTGCTGACGTCCGGGAGCTGCTCGTTGGAGTGGTGGTTCGCGGTGGCCTGGAGCACCTTGCCGAGCAGGGCCGCGTCCGTTCCAGCTGCGGGCCTGGGGCCAGCGGGCCTGGGGGCGTTGACGTCGGGGGTTCGCTCAGGTCTTTGAGGCGGTCACGTGCCTGCTGGTGGGGATTGCGGGGCATGAACCCTAGCATAACGATACAACGAGAAAACATATTGTTGTTTTGTTGCCTGAGTGCTGCGATGGGCCCAGCTTGTGGGGTTTCGACGCGCTGCCCACGACTAGTGGGTCGGCGGGGCGAAGGCTTCGACGGGCACCCACACGCCACGCGGACGTCACCGCTACGGGGCTGCTGACGCAGATGCAGCTCTGTGTGCGCTGCGGCAGCCGTCGGCGGACGTGCGTCACATGCATCAGGCACGGCCGCTCGTGATCCAGCACCTTGAACCGCAGCACTGCGCTCACCGTGGCCGCGGGGCAGCCTCATGCCGATCTGACTCCCAGGCATGTCAGGCTCACAGCAGCCCACGACGAAGGCTTCGGCATGGCTACCCCTGCCGCGAGCAGGAACAGAGGGTGCTTCAGAAGATCACTGGCTGATCAATGCCGCGGCCAGCGACGTAGGAGGCCAGCTGCTTCAGCTCGAAGTCCCACGGCTGCCCGCAAGAGTCGTCAGCCCGCGGCCTCTTCAGCTTCCGGTCGAGGACTCTCAGCGCTATCGCCGCCTCGTCGATGTCGCAGCCAGTCCCTCACCGGTGCGGCCGGCACGGTCTACGGGTCTGTCCAGCGAGCGGTGGGAAGTTGATTGATGGGGTTCAGCGGCGGGCGGCGGAGAGCCGTCCGTCGAAGGCGATGTCGAAGGCGTTGAGTGCCGCCTTCCAGCGGATGGCCCAGCGCTTGCGGCCGGTGTCGGTCGGGTCCAGGCACGGCCGCCGCAGCGGCCCCGTCTCATTCGTCACGATAGTCATCAACTAAGGCTTCCTGTACGGGACTTCCCACCGGTAACCGTACAGACCCCCCCTTCGATGCCTGGGCTCCGCGACGTTGATCCACTGCGTCCCTGCCCGGCGCAAGATGTCGTCGGTGTGGTCGGGAGAGTGCCCTGGACTCAGTGCGCGGGGAGGTGATCCCGCTGCTGCACCACCTACGCGACCGGGCCCAGAAGTACATGAACTTACGGATGCGGTGGTCAGGGTCGGCAGCCTGGATCTCCATCGAGTCAGCCGACGCGGCCCGCCCCATGCTTGTCTGCGCATGGGGCGGGAGCCAACTCCTGAGCTCGGGCTGTGCGGCGCGTCCCATGCGCTCTCTCACCCGGCTGTCCACGCGTCGCCGGGATCCCACGGCGGGCTTTGCCTCGGGATCCACCGCATGTGCAGTGATTCGAGGGCGTCGAGTTGGCTGCGGGTGAGCTGGGCGGCGTCGCGGCGCTGCCGCGAGATCCACTCGCCCAAGCGGAATCGGTGCCCGGCCTGTTCGGTGACGTAGTAGTAGGGGACGTCGAGGTGCTGGTGTTCACGCCGGAAGATACGTGCTGCTCTGAGGCCTTCGGTGAAGACGCGCTCTGCGGGGCTGCGGGGGCGCCGCAGCAGAAGAGCCAGTGGGTGGTCGAAGGGCAGGGCGCCCAGGAGGTTCCTCTGGTCGGGGTGCAGCCCCGGCATGAGGTCGATCTGGCTGTCAAGCCAGTCGGTCAACGGGTCGTCACTGGTGGTACGCAGGCCGGGAAAGCCAAGCGTACCGGTGCGGGTGGCCGCGAGGGCTCGGACGTAGGTGTGCTGCCATTGCTTGGGCCAGGGCGCGTTCCACCAGGGGTTGATCTCGTCCAGGGCACGTATGTAGGGGTGGGGCAGGGTCCTGTCGTGGGCTTCCTTTCGCCACCGCGATACCCAGCGGCCGATGCGGGTGCCTTGGAAGGTCTCGTCCGCCAGGGGGGCAAGGTGTCCATGGCAGGTGGTGTACTCGCGGGCGGTCTGCAGGTGGAACTCGATGCTGCGGCGCGGGTGTTCCCAGCGCATGCCGTAGGCGTCAAGGGCGTCGATGCGCTCGTTGAGCAGGAGCCCGTTCATGCGCAGCGAGCGCTGGTGGCCGAGCCACCAGCCCAGGTAGAAACGATCGGGGCCGAGGTAGCGGCTGGGTACGTCCAGGTTCCCGTGGCGAGCGTGGTAGCGCTCGGCACTGCCCAGCCCGAGGTGCCAGACGCTGTTGTGCGGGTCGAGGGCATTGAGGGCGAGTACGGGGATGATCTCGTCGGCGCGCTCCGGGCGGGCGGCGGGCGGGGGGAAGCGTCTGACCAGTTCGTCGAGTTCGAGGCGCTCGACCCGGCGAACGACGTGCTCGTCGTAGACCTTCAGTGCGATCATGACCTGGTAGAGCAGCCAGTAGGGACTGCCCCGCATGCCCTTGTCCGGGTCTTCTCCGGGGGCGAGGTAGATCGGAACGATGATCGTGGCGATCTTGCCGGTGCCGGGCGGTTGGCGCAGTGCCCGTCCGACGCCTTGTGCGATGTCGATACTGCTGGATTTGGGGTCCGCGAACATGATGCTGTCGATCGCGGGCAGGTCGAAGCCCTCCAGGCACATGCGTGAGTTGGTGAGCACCCGGCGCTGGGCCCGGGGGTTGTCCGGAGCGTGGCCGGCGAACTGAGCGAAGGTCTCGAGTCGGTCGAAGCGGTCCTGAAGAGACGAGACAGTACCAGTCCACAGGGACCCGGGGCCGCCGTCCGGCATCAGCGCGGCGGTCTCGTGCAGGGTCTCGGCGAAGAGTTCCGCTGACTTGATGCGCGAGTGGAAGGACAGAGTGCGTGTGAGGTTGAACTTGCGCATCGCGTAGGACAGGGCGACTTGGGCTGCTGCTACGCGTGTACCTTCGGAGTCGTGGTGGATGTCGCAGTCGCGGCCCAAGATCTTGCGCAGTTGGTCGTCGTGGATCTCCATGACGACCAGGCGGTAGTCGGCGAGCAGACCCTGGTCGATGGATTCGGCAAGCGAGATCCGGTAGACGACGGGCCCGTAGAGGCTCAAGTCGTCCATGGAGGCCACTTCGCAGGTGACGTCGTCGTTGCGCTCGGGGTCGTGAACGTTCTTCGGAGTTGCGGTCATGTAGAGGCGGCGGCGCGAGGGGATGGCGTCGTTGTCGTGGACGACGGCCCAGTCCTTGTCGAGGGAGCCGGCGGTGCGATGGGCCTCGTCGGCGATGATCAGGTCCCAGGCGGGCAGGAGGCCGTCCGCGTGCCCCTGCGCGAGCTTGTACAGGGAGTGGTAGGTGATGAACACGTTCACCGGCCCGTCTCCGGCGGCGTCGATATGAGCGGCGAGCTTCCCGATGTTCTCGAGCCTTCTCATCACGCCGACCAGGGCGGGGTCCTGCGGGCCCTGCGAGCACACGGCCAGGAAAGCGCCTTGGCGTCCGTCCCCGTGCCAGGCGGCGATGCTCTGCTCGAGCAGTTGCAACCTGGGCACGACGGTAAGCACGCGGCCGCGGGGGGCGACGTGCTGGGCGACGTTGAGTCCGATCAGGGTCTTGCCGGTTCCGCAGGCGGCATGCAGATTGATCCGTGGCGCGCCGGTGGCGAACGCGTTGATGCACATATCCACTGCGAGGCGCTGGTGGGCACGCAGTTCCGTAAGCAGATCATGGTCAATAGTCGTCGCGGCCACTGCGTCTCCCGAAAGGACGTGCGGGCTTGGCTACTTCGAGCGTGTGGTCACGAGTGGTCGCTGCGGTGTATGAATGCGAGGGTTTCACTCGATCGTGTAGTAGTTCTCGCAGACCCTGACCGGGTTCGGCCACCGGACGAGGACGATAGATGGCCAAGGCCATCGGAACGAGAACAACC
This sequence comes from Streptacidiphilus sp. P02-A3a, assembly GCF_014084105.1. GTDB lineage: Bacteria > Actinomycetota > Actinomycetes > Streptomycetales > Streptomycetaceae > Streptacidiphilus. Next base: position 4,759,701 of record NZ_CP048289.1, read on the forward strand.
GGAGTACGATGCTCACGGATTGGCTGGAGCTATGGGGGCCGACCCACCGACTCCCTTTGCAGGTCCGGCCTCTGGCGGACGAGTCGACGGGTTCGTTCGTGAATCGACTGGCTCACTGCAACGGCCTGGAACTGGACGCGTTCTTGGACCGGGTGGGCCACGGCCGCAAAGCGGTCGACCCACGCTTCACCGAGATGTATGTGAACCAGGCGGGCCTGCAATATCTGGCCGTGCTGACGGACCGCCAGCCACACGAGTTGCAGCGCTGTCTGTCGGGGCTGGCGGATCGGTACCTGCTGCGCGGCGACGAGGGCACCGCGCGCTGGGAATGGCCGTGGGAGCCTCCTGCCGGGGAGGCGTACGTGGTCCGCGGCTGCGATCTGTGCGCCGCCCGCCACATGGTCGACGAGCCGGTCTGGCTGCTGTGGCCGGACCGGTGGCGGGTGTGCCTGCGCCACGGGCGCTGGACGGACTCCTCCCGCAGCGACGATCCGGCGCGGGTGCGGCTGGACGGCCTGCCCGCGGTGGTGCGCGCACACCGGGAGCGGCTGAGGTTGCAGCGGCGTTTTCCCGAGGCGGGTCCGGGGCTGTTCGCAGACGCGTTCCACGTCGCGGTGTACTGGTGGACGCGTGTGCCGGGGGTGGAGCGCTGGGAGCTGCGGGCCGAGGCTGCCGGGCTAGCGCGGCGCGACCTGCGGGTGGCTCCGCTAGTGATCTATCCCGAGGCCGTCGACCTGACCGAGGCCATGATGCGCTACGAGCGGAAGGTGCCCCGGGGGTCCAAGGCGCGTTCCCTGCTGCTGTACGAGGTGGAGTCGATGGGGACGGCCTGGGGGCTGGACGAGCAGTTCGTGACGGCACCGGTCCTGGAGTGGCTGACCCGGCATCACCGGCCGCCCGTGCCGGTGATGCATCCGACGCTGCGGGACCGCCGTTTCACGCTGCCGCCGGGCCACACCCGGGTCGCTGCCTCATCCGGGTCCCTGGAGCAGCGTTCTTGCCTGCCTTGGCAGTTGGGCACCGCACCGGGCGATCTGTGAGCCGTGCGCACTCCCTGGTGCTGTCGTGGCAGGTCAAGGGACGCATGGACAGGGATCGTTCACACCTTCGAGGGAACAGGCGGCCGAAGGGCCGCGGAGGCGTCCCGATGGTCTCCACTGTGGTGACCATCGAGAGAGAGGAGGCTCATGACGGACGCGATGGGCTGGCACCTGGATCAGGCCGGCGAACTGACGTGCTCGGCACCCGTCGACCTGGCGATGGTGCCGCTGGAGGAGCGGCGTCCGCCCACCGATCCGGTGGCCTACCACGGTCGGCAGGGCGTCATCACGCGCTGGTGGTCCTCGACCAACCGTTCATCGGTGGTCTGCGGGTCGTTGCGGCGCACCCGGGTCGCCCTGGAGATGGATTTCGACCCGGACGTGGTGCGGTTCAGCGGGGAGCCGCTCGAACTGCACTGGCAGGTCGGAAAGGCCAGGCGGCGGTGGCGTCCCGACTTCGTGGCACGGACCGCCGACGGGTGCCGTACGGTCGTGGTGGTGCGCCCGGACAAACCGGGCCCGCAGTGGCGCGAGCGGCTGGCAGTAGTGGGCGAGGTGGCGCAGCAGGCGGGCTGGAGGGTGCAGGAACGGTCCGTGCCGCGCGGGATTCGGCTCGCCAACCTGGAGTGGGCGGCCGGTTTCCGTCAGCCGTTCCCGGTGACCCGGCAGGAGGAGCGCGCCCTGCTGGCGGCGTTCGCCCAGCCGAGCCGGGTGCTGGACCGTGTCGCGGCCAGCGGGTTGCCTGAGCTGTCCGGGCTGGACCTGGCGTGGCGGCTGGTGTGGCAGCGGCGTCTGTTCATGGACTGGGATGCGCCGCTGCTGCCGACCGCACTGGCGTGGACGGCAGGGGCGAAGCGATGCCCCGGGAGCTGACCGGCTGGTTCGAGTCCGACCGTGTCCGGCTCGGTGACCAGATCCGCTGGCAGGGCACCCGCTACGAGGTCATCCGGTACGCCGGCCCCGAGGTCGGCTTGATGCCCGCAGGCGATGCAGGTGTGCCGGTGTCGTGCTTGTACCGGGACCTGGTCGCGTCCGAGGACTTCTGCGTCCTGGACGGCGAAGGTAAGCCGCAGCAGGCCTCCGGTTTGCCGCCGCTGCACATCGTGCTGGAGGCGGCGTCGAAGGTGGACCGCGACCAGGCCCTGTGGTGGCACGGGCACATGAAGGAGATCGAGACCGGGATTCGCCCCGGCCGCCTGATCCCACGACACGGCTACGACCCGGCCACGACCACCCTGGCCCAGCGCTACCAGGCGAAGTCCGAGGAACTCGCGGCGGCTGACATCCACATCAAGCCCCGGGCACTGGAAAGCAAGCGGCTGGCCTGGAAGCGGGCGAACGAGAACCCGCTGGTGCTGCTGCTGGACGGCCGCAAAGGCAAGGCCCCCAGGCCCGGGGGGCGCACCGATCCACGGGTGATCTCGCTCATGCACGAGGCCGTGGCGATCCGGTCACGGCAGTCCGGCGGCACGATCGGCAGCTACTACGAGACCGTGCAGGACCTGATCACCTTGCGCTTCAAGGAGGAGCTGAAGGACCCGGAGGAACGCAAGCGCCTCGCACTGCCGGAGTCGATCTTCTACAAGCGCATGCATGAGCTGGGGCTGTCCGACCGGGTGCGCGGCACCACCCGGCAGCGCGCCAGCCACGCGAGCAAGCCTGCGCCCCCGTACACGCCGTCCGTCGCCCTGCAGCCGGGCGAGGTGATGCAGATGGACACCACTCCCCTGCACATCAAGGCTCTCGGGGACAACGGCGAGGTGATCTCCGCGGAGGCGACCGGGCTGATCGACGTCGCCACCCGATCCATGGCGGGTTTTATGATCGTGCCCGCGATTCTGGGCGAGGCCGGCCCAGGCGGCCCCAGGGTCGGGGGCCGGTCGACGAAGTCCATCGACCTGGTCATGACTCTGGCACAGTGCTTCTCCCCCATGCCGACACGGCCTGGCTGGTCGCCGCTGACGGCGGCCGCCATGTCCGCCCTGCCGTTCGCCCAACTGCAGGCGGCCGATCCGCGGTTCACCGAGGCCACCGCGGCCAGGCCGGTCATCCACCCGCGCACCATCATCGTGGACCAGGGCAGTCCGTATGTGAGCGGGTACTTCGAGGACGTCTGCGACTTCCTGGGCATCACCCTGCGCTACGCCCGCAAGGACACACCGACCGACAAGCCGCTCGGCGAACGCTTCTTCCCCACCCTGGCCGACCGCTTCAGCCAGTACGTCCCCGGCTGGACCGGGCGCAGCCACCAGGTGCGCGGCCGCGGTGTAGAGCGGCAGCCGCTGCGCACCATCAACGAGTTGCAGGAGTGCGCCGAGGAGTGGATCGCGCTGGAGTACCAGCAGACTCCCCACGACGGGCTACGCAGCCCCGTCCTACCAGGACGGGAGCTGTCCCCCAACGAGATGTACGGGCACCTGGCGGCGATGACAGGTTACCGGCCGCGGCCGCTGTCGCCCCAGGACTGCCGGCATCTGCTCATCCCGGCCTGGGTGAAGGTCACCGACAAGGGCATCCAGATCGAGAACCGCACCTACCAGGACCCCAAGGGCCGGCTGCGGGCGCTGGCCGGGCTGCCGTCCGGGTTCGCCGAGCACGGCGACAAGTGGCGGGCCACCTACAACCCGTACCGGCCGGAGGTGGCCTGGCTGTACGACCACCGCGGCGACGGGCACTGGATCCGCTGCCAGTTCGTCCACGCGTATCTGCTCACCAACCCCTGGACACAGTACATGTGGCAGGAGTGCCAACTGCGGGAGCAGGAGGCGGGCCGGCCCGTCGACGAGGCCTCGCTGGCGGTGGCGATGCGCGAACGCCGCGCCCGCAGCCGCAAGGGCCCCCGGCGGCGCAGTGGCCCGATCATCCCGTTCCAGGGCTGGCCCTTGAACGTCGAGGACACCACCCCCGACGACCCCTACGCGGACCTGCCCCAGGTCGACCTGGACACGATCACCGCTTTCCCGTCCCTGCCCGTCCGCGGGCGCGAGGTGCCCTCCGCGCCTGCCGCTCCCGACCGCCCGGTCCACGCCCCGGCCCCGGCGACGGAACCCGACCCGTACGCGGGCCTGGCCGACATCGACCTGGACACGATCACCGCGTTCCCGGAACCCTCCGCCGGGCTGGCACCGATGGCGCCGCACCCGCAGGATCCCCCGGAGGCCGACGGCGGGGCCAGTGCGCCACCTCATTGAGCAACTCCCGTCCCTGCCGCGCTCCCACCCCCGAGGAATACACGTGAAAGCAGCCACCCTCACCCCAGACCAGGAACAGGTCCTGGCCCACGCGCAGAGTGCCCCGCTGCGGATGCGGAATCTGTTCACCCGCGACGATTGGAACCGGTACGTATACGAAAAGGTTCCGAAGCCGGAGCTCGCCACGTTCACCACCTACGAGGCCCGCCTGATCTACAACAGCCACCTGCGGCTCGTCTCCCACCCCGAGTTCGACAAGGCCCTGCTGAAGGCGTCACTGGCCTTCCGCGCGAACGAGTTCCGAGCGGAGGGCTTCCTCGACATGGTGATCGACGGCCCTCCCGGGACCGGCAAGTCCTTCACCCTGCGGGCGATCGGACGCGAATACCAGGCCCGAGTGTCGGGGAAGGAGGGGGGCCGGATCCCAGTGGTCCACATCACCGCGCCGATCGATGCCGACGGCAAAATCACCTGGGTCTGGGAGATCGCCTGCTTCCTGGGCCTCAACCCTCCGCCCAAGGACGAGCAGGCGCTGCTCGACCAAAGACGCCTGCCGGACCTGACCTACCCCGTCACCCACGTCCTGGCCCGCTCCCAGACCCGCATGATCCTGATCGACGACATCCAGCGCACCACCCCGGACCAACTCGCTCCGGTGCTGCACTACTTCGACTTCCTGCGCAGCCGCTACGGAATCGCGGTCATCTTCTGCGGCACAGGAGCAGCGGGCATCGTCCAGGCCGCCCGGGTCAGGGCAGACCATCTCACGAGCGCTGAGGCCGGGCTCCGAGAACGCGTCGCGAAGCAGCGCGCCAAGGCCGGCCTGCCCAAGCTCCCGCCGTCGAGGGAGCCCGTGCCGAGCCTGCTGCCCGTGACCTGGCTCGATCCGATCCACTATCACGGAGCCGACCAGAACACCTGGCTGAGCGTCCTCAAAGGCTTCGAGGACAACCTGTGCCTGCGCAACCTCAGCGCGCATTGCCTGACCAACCACGCGACCGACCTGCACCGGCAGACCGGCGGCTACTTCAAGCAACTGTCTCAGCTCGTCTGCCAGGCCGCCGTCGATGCGATGCGCAAGGACGGCGGCGAGGAGGACATCACCCTCGAACGCCTCAAGTGCATCAGGGTGGGGCGAGACGACGTCTGACCCGCGCAACAGGAACGTCGGGCTCCGCCGCAACGGGAGAATTCTCGGCGGACCTTCGACGTGCGGGGCGATCTGGTCCGGCCGGTGGACGCCGCCTGCAGGCCCGGCCCCGGCCGGGGAATTAGACCGTCCTCCCGCAGCGCGCGTCGCCGCCGGACGCCGCCATACTGGGCGGATGTCCGTGAACACCAGCGACGACCCGCCACAGGAACTGACACTGGCGCAGTTGACCCGCCACAAGCAGTCCGGCCCCCTGCCGCTGCCGATCCAGAACCCTGGCCTGCTGCCGTTCAACGACCTGGATCCCGAGGTGTTCGAGCGGGTTGTCGCCGAGGTGGTCAGTCGGCGGCACAACCTGGGTGTGCAGTTCTACGGACGGCGCGGGCAGAAGCAGTACGGCCTGGACATCGTCGAGCGGGAGCCATCACAGCAGCGCTCGCTCTACCAGGTCAAGCGCTACCAGCAGATCACGGACAAGCAGCTGCGGGATGCCGTCGAGACCTACGCAGGCCCGGTCAGGAGCCCGGACTTTCAGGGAGACCCTCGACGGTTCGACCCGTACAGGCTGGTGGTGGCGACGTCGGCGCAGACCGACAGCGACACGGCCATCGTGGATGCGCTGGCCACGTTGCAGAACGAGTACGCAGGCGACCTCGTGATCGAGGCATGGGGCGCCGAAGCGCTCAGCCGTGCCCTGCGCGATGCCCCCCATCTGGTGTTCGCGGTCTTCGGCCCGCACTGGGCTTCGGCGTTTTGCGGGTTCACGCCCTCTCCGGCAGCCCAGAGCGCGCCGACCGCCTTGGGCCTGGTCGATGATCCGGCCGAGGTGCTCGGCTTGGACGCGCTCCAGGCCGACGCTGCCGCAAACGAGGAGCGGGACCCGCTGGAGGCGGCACACCTGCTCGGGCTTGTCGCCGAGGGGCTGCGGGCCGGCGGGTTCCCCGTGCACTCGGCCACGATGTACCGCCGCCAGGCACGGGTGCTTGTGGCCGGCGGTGACCTGCCGGGTGCGTTCTCGCGCCTGGTCGCGTTGACGCTTGCGGCCATCTCCAGCGCCGACCACACGGCGGCCGTCTTCGCCCGCAAGGACCTGGAGGAGACTGCGGGCCGACTCGGGGGTTCGGCACAGGCCACGGCGACGGTCCTGTCCGCAGTCGACGGCTGGTCCGGGCACGGAAGCCAACTGGCCGTGACGGTTCCAGCTCTCGAGACCCTGGCTGCCGCTGACGACGAGCATGCCGCGTTGCTGTGCTGTCTGGTGATCGAGCAGGCCATCGTCGACGGCCTGTACGACCGGGTTCCCGCGCGGTCCGTCCTGTCGTCGCCAGACGCGGACACCGACGGGCTGCTGGCGCGGCTTCGATCGCTCGCCGCTGTCGCCGACCTCCGCGATCCGGTGATCCGGGCCCGGCTGCGCTGCGCCGCCGCCGACGCCGCGGTGTCTGTTGAGGGCACGCGCGATGAGCTCGACCGGGCCTGGCAGCAGTTGGTCCGTGATGCGGCGGCCGGGCGCTTTCATGGAGCCCGCGCGCTGGTGGCGTCCCGGGCCGCGTACGCCTTCGCTGTGCGCGGTGACGGCGAGCAGGCAGAGAACCTGTGGCGTCAGGCTGTGCTGGCCAGCAGCGAGGAGCAGCTGTACGGGGACGCCCGGGGAGCGCTGCGGTCGCTGCAGCACCTGGCCCTCGACCAGGGCCGGCTGCCCGGCGGGCCGAACGGCGCCACCGGCGGGCTGCCCGATCGCAAGCGGCTGCTGGCGTCGGCTGTTGACCCGGCCCTGTCCGCGCTGGAGGCCGCCCACCACGGTCGCCTGCCCGACGCGCTCGGGGATGTCCGCCGGTACCTGTGGGAGGCACGACTGTCCGGCGACCGATGCGAAGAAGCCGGTGTGCAAGCCCTGCTCGGCGATGTGCTCAGCGCCGGAGGGCACCACTTCGCGGCCGCGCACTACTACCTGGAGGCAGGAGTCGCGGAGCGTGCCGCCGCGGCGGCACGCGCGATGACGCTTCCGCTCGATGTCACCGACTGGCTCAACTCCCCCGTCCGGTACCGCCAGGCCGCAGCCATCGAGGTCTTGAAGGCGCAGGCAGCCTCCCTGCCCGACACCATGGTCCCCGAGGCGGTACAGCGGCTCCTAGCGCTTGCAACCACTGTGTGGGCGGCGCCCCGTGCAGATCCCGCCCCCGAGCGCCAGGCCCTCAACGCGGTAGCTGCGTTCGGGCGACGCATCCCCGACAGTGCCGTGGACACCATCCTCGATCTGGCTCAGCCGGCCACCGTAACCGCCCCGCACGCCCCCTGGCCAGTGGTCACCTCCGTCATCGCGAAGCTGCTCGTCCAGACCTATTGGGCGGTGGAACCTCGACGCCACGAAATCGCCGAGGTCCTGGGCACCCTGTTGGGCCTGCCCCAGCCGCCCCACGGCCTGTGGCCCCTGATCCTCGCGATGCCTGGGCAGGCACGTGAGCCCCTGCTGGCCATGGTGTGCTCCCGCGCCGAGGCCGGCGACCGAAATGCCCTGCAGGTCCTCGCGCGCTGGCGCGAGGCGACGCCCGCCGTCCAGACAGCCGCCCGACAGGCATGCGCCGCACTGCTGCGCCGCCCGGTGGACGTCCCGCGCCACGTGATGACCGTGGACACCCAGGCCACCGACACCGTCGACCACTTGAACGCGCTGCTCGAGGCCACCGTCCTCGTCGACGTCTGCCCCGACGACCTGAGCGCGGACCGGACTCAGCCCGCCGGCGGTGTGGTGCTGCAGATGCAGCTGAATCCCGCGCCCGGTTCCACCGGCATTCAGGACACCGAACAGTCAGCCCCTCATGACAACCCCGACCAGGCATCCGGGCCCGACCGTGCGGCACTGCTCGCAGCGGGGCCACTGGTCGGCCTCACCGAGGCCGTCGCACGGCACCTGCTGGCCATGGCTGAGGACACTCACGACACGGCGCCGTCCCGCATCCAGGCCATCGACGCACTGCGCGCTCTGCTCTTCCGCCTGCCCGAGCCGGTCCTGCGCGCCATCACCGACCGAATGCTGATCGTCAGCCGCGACCCGGGGCGCGCAGAGATCGACCAGTTGATGATGGAGGCCACCGGCGCGTTCAGCCGCGCCACCATGAATCTGGGCATCACCCACCTGCCGGGGATGGCCCTGGTACTTGCGACGGACGCGTTTATCCACCAGCGCGATCAGAAGTCTCCTCTGGCCGCGCAGGAGACCGCGTTCGCCGACGAAGTGGTCGCCTCGAGTGCGGCGCTCATGCGCCATCCGGACGCGGAACTGCGGAAGTTGGGCGCGGTCGCCCTGCACGATCTCGCCTACGGCGCACCCGACGCCGCTGTCCACGTCACCGGAATGCTCTTCCACACCGACCCGCAGGTCCGCGTCCTGGGCGCCGACGTCGTCCCTCTGACACCGGGGCTGAAGGCGCTTCTCGCAAGCGATCCAGCGCCGGAAGTACGCCAGGCCCTGTCCGACCGGCTCGCCACACAATCGCCAACCACAGGCAATTGATCAGCCGGCGGTTGCCCGGCATCAGCGCAGTGTCGCAAGCGCTGCGGGGATCAGCGCTCCCCGAGTGGCGGCCAGGACGTGACCGCGGCCGCGACTCGGATAGGGTCGCGGATGGCTGGCTGGCCGTCAGGTATACGCGAGTGTCCCTTGTAGGCTGGCCTGGCCCGGTGAATCGCCCGGAGGAGGCTGGCCCAGTGCCGTCAGCGGCATACGCAGAGTGGACAACGTCCAGGACGCAGCACATCGACGAACTGTTGGTTGCACATTCCATGGTTGGTGGTGGCGGAAGGGGACGGCGCTGGCGGACTCAACAGTTGAACTTGGCGATCACGATGCGCATGGCAGCAGAGTTCCAAGGATTCGCCCGAGCGCTCCATGACGAGAGCTGCGACTTTCTCTCTGATCATGCAATTGTCAATAACCCTGCGCTAAAAAACATCTTTCGCTCGAATCTGGCCCACAGTAGACAGTTGGATCGCGGAAATGCCAACCCCGGCGGCATAGGCGGAGACTTCGCCAGGCTCGGGCTCCAGATCTGGCCTACCCTCAAATTGGCAAGCAAGAAGGGAGCCCAGTGGAACGCCGCACTCGACGAGCTGAATATAGCACGCAATGCTATAGCGCATGACGATCAGGCTGGTTTTCTAAAGCTTCCGCCATCAAGATATCCAATCACCTTGGCTGTAGTGAAGAGCTGGCGGAGCTCCCTTGATGGCTTGGCGCGATCAATGGACACTATTGTTGGTGACTATCTAACGGCGATCAGCGGCGGTCAGCAGCCGTGGTGAGGGAAACGATGAAGACACCAGAGGTTGGGCAGGAGGTCTTGGTCCCCTGGGGGCTCGACTACCTTCTGGGAACTGTCTTGCGTGTGTATAGCACTGGCCGCGGCCCCAAGGTCGTCGTGCAAGTCGATGTTCCTGGAGTGAGCGGGGATGAAGTAGAAGACGTCACTGTCACCCTGCCGGCAGACGCTGTGCAGAGCAAGGACCAGGAAGCGGCTCACGCTGCCCCCGGAGAGTGGGTCCACGCTCGATCATATGAACGGGAATTGATGGCTCAGCTCCTTCGGATGGCGGACAGGCTTGAGCGCGGCCTTGGAACCCCGGTCTCCGTTCATGAGGCGGCGGGTTATGGTGGGCTGGACCTCGTCATTCGATCAGGCCAAGATCGAATGATTGGATGCGAGGCCAAGTATGAATCCGGCCGTCGGCAGATCTCACTTGAGGTGATTAATAAACTCATCGAACAAGCTGATCGACGGATTGTTCCGATCGTTCTGATCACCAACGTACGACTTAGCGCGAGGGCGGCCGAAGTGCTTCAGCAAGTCGATACAAATCGAATGTTCCATTGGATTCTTTGGCGAGGCGAGCGCGACAATGAGGCTCTGGAGCAGATGGTTCTTTCTCTCCTTGCATGACGGCCGAGGCCAGGGCCTCGGCAAAGTCTTGGGGCGTCCGCTTCGTGATCATGTGATCCCGAGGATGGTGAGGGGTCGGTGGGCGTTGCGGGCGTTGTGTCGTAGGCCGGCGGCGATGTTGGTGGTGCCGGCGAGTCGGAGGGCGCCGATGGCGAGGTTGCGCCAGGTGGCCATGGCGCGGGGTGCGTTGCGGGTCCGGAGTTGCGAGGCGTCCTCGGCGAAGGTGGTGTCCCTCACGTGGTGCAGGGATTCGACTGACCAGTGGCCGCGGATCAGGGCCGCCAGTTGGGCGGGGTTTGCCTGTTCCGCGGTCAGGTCGGTGACCGCGTAGACGGTGTGGAGGGTGACTTTCCCGGATTTGCGGTGCACGCGGCGGCGCTTGAGCTGGATGGCCTGGCGGGCGCCGGGGAAGAGCAGGTTGTTCACGGTGCAGACCTTGATGCGGCGGATCTCGCTGCGGCCGTGGCCGGTTGCGCGAGTGCGGTCCTGCAGCGGGATCTCCTTCCAGGGAAGGGCTTTGAGCTGCTTGCGGAGCTTCTTCTGGTTCCCTTTCGCGATCACGATGTAGTGCGCCCCGCGTGCGGTCAGGTAGGTGGCGTGCTCGCGCTGGGTGTGGAGTGCGTCGCTGGTGACCACCGCGTCGGCGAGGTCGGCGACGGTCTCCAGGAGCGGTTTGAAGCAGGTGATTTCATTGGTCTTCTCGCCGACGTCGAGCTGGGCCAGGACCAGGCCGCTGGTGTGGTCGAGGGCGGCGAGGAGGTGGATCCTGCGGCCTGCGGCGCGGGCGGCTCCGCGCAGGCTCTTGCCGTCGACCGCGATCCCGCGCAGGCCGCTGGTCTGCGGCGTTGTGGGGTGGCGGTCGGCGAGCCAGCGGCAGACGGCCTGGTCGAGGGCGTCGCCGTCGACACGGGCCAGGACCCGTCGCAGGGTTGCCTCGTCCGGTACCGGGTGACGTGCGGTCAGTACGTCGAAGTTTCCGCCGAGGGCGGCCAGGACGGCCTGCGGGGCGTCGTTGGCCCACTCGCTGATCGCCAGGAGCGAGGTCGCGCCGGTCAGCACGGCCGACGCGGCGAGCGCGAGGACGAAGACAAGAGCGTGTCGTATCCCGCGCGCAGCTCGCGGATCGGGGACCTCGCCCAGACGTTCCAGCAGGCCAGGATACTCGTCCGGCTCCACGGGCAGCTGATCGCGGAGCTGGTCAAGAACAGTAGGAATCAGGGAGGATGCAGGTGCAGGCACGGTCTTCCAGCAAGGTCACGGGGCGTAGAGACCTCCATGATCTTGGAAGCCGTGCCTGTTCTGCATCGCGGACCGGCACATCCGGCGTAGATCACTACGAATCGGACGAAGCCTCACTTTGCCGAGGCCTTGGCCGAGGCCGGTGCAGCTCCCGGTCTGTGCCCTGGTCGGCGGCTGGCCGACCAGCACCGAGAACCGACCCGATGCACCCGCCGACCCCCAGATCACCGTCGCCCAGGGGCGGCGGTGATCGCGACGACGTTGCCACCGGCGTTCTGGGCCCGCAGCCGCTCGATCTCCTGCTGCTGGGCGGCGAGCCGTGACACCGCCAAGCGCGGAACATCACTGAAGCCCACGGGCCTGATGCCGGTTGCCAGACTGATTGCAGAGCGCGACCGTTCTGGGGGTCGTCAGGAGTGGGAGTCGGTGCGCCAAGCGTTGATCAATGCCGCACGCGAGGTGGTCCTGGCGCATGAAGGACTCGTTCGGATCGGACGCAAGAAGGGTCTCTGAAGGACGCGGGTGCACCGGTACCGGTGGCACGCCCACTCGCCCCGACAGCATGAGGCGGCTCAGCCGTCCTCAATCATGTGCGCCGTCCAGATCGGCTCCGGAGGGGCAGTCGCTGCCGAGGACCGGATCCGGCCGTGAAACCCGGGCGCGCGCACGGCGTTCTCCAGGAAGGTCATCTCAAGAACTGTCCCGTGGTAGCGCACGTTCTCCCACTGCGCCGCCGGTTCAGTGGGGTGCGAGCCAGTTCGCGAGAGTGCCGGCGTGGACGGTTTGCGCGACAGCTTCCTGGCTCAGGTAGTTGACCGCGGCGTGCGGGGTCTTGCCGTTGTCGACGCTGATGTCTCGCACGCCGGCGGCCTTGTCGGACAGGCCCTGGCCGCCGGTGACGAAGTCGTTGGGGTCGAAGACGTTCACCCAGGCCACTGCGGCTGGCAGGGCCAGCTCTGCGGCGACGCCCAGGTGGCGTTGGATCGGAAGCCAGCTCAAGGGACTTCCGAGCGTCATGAGTTGCCGGACGCCCCCGTTCTGTCCGGCAGCGGGGACCTGTCCGCGCTGGAACATGTCGTAGGCGATGACGCTGCCCAGGGAGTGCGCGATCAGCAGCGTGGCGCCGGACGCGGCCAGTGCATCGAAGATCATCTTGCGGACCTGCTCAGCGGCGGTCGCATCGTTCAGGTAGCCGTAGACCTCACGCAGTCGGCCGATGACGGCCTCGCCGACATGTCGGCCCGCGGCACCGTCGAGGCCGGCCATCCATTTCGACAAGCGGGGGCTGATCTTGGGCAGGTCTCCCAGGGTAGCCGGGGCGGCGTCGGGCACAACGGCATCCGGGGCGTATGCCTGCAGGGCCTCCACAAGGAACTCTTCTTCCTCGTCGTCGATGCCGGCGAGGCCTGGGCCGGTGTCGGGGCCGCTGAGCTGCCACCGCTTGGTCTTGCGGAAGAGGTTGCCGTAGTAGGGCATGGTCAGGGCGGGGACCGGTGCGGCCGGGCCAGCGTGGCGGGTGAAACTGGCTGCGAGCGCTCCCCGCCAGTCGGCGCTGAGCTGGATGGCATTGGTGTCCGCTTGGAAGATGCCGTGTACGCCGACGATGTGCACTTGGTCCCCCTACCGCGCCCTGGCCGCCGCCCCGTCTGCCCCTCGGGCGGCACTCGATGGTATCCGCCCGCGGCCGCAGGGCCGTACCGGTCCATGAGTGCCCGTGCCGCCGGTTAGGGTACGGGGATTGATCAGTCCTGGCGGAGGCGGAACACCATGGTCGAACCGTTGTCCTTGTCCCGGCGGCTGATCGTGATCGCCGTGGACGACTACGCGGACGGCGTGGACGGCTTCACACAGGGCATCGCCGACCAGGTCAAGGTCGTCGAGGGCTGGCTGACCGACCCGGGCCTGGGGCCGGACCGCCAGTACACCTGCGTCCGCACCGAGATGTTGGAGACCGTGCAGGAGCTGCGGGCATTCCTGCACGAGGTCGACCTCGCCTCCACGCCACACCATGAGGCCGTGGTGGTCTACGTGACCGGGCACGGCCTGCGCGGGCAGGCGTCCGGGCGCCACTACCTGACGCTGCCGGGCACCAAGGCGGAGCGGCTGCCGGGGACCGCGTTGCAGACGATGGAGATCATCGGCGCGGCGCTGGGCAGTGCCTCGGAGCATGTGCTGGTGATGGTCGACTCCTGCTTCGCGGGTTCCCTGGACCTGGAGCGCGGTGTCGCGATGGATCTGGGTTCGGAGCGGCGCGAGCTGGAGGGGCTGGGGGTGGTGACGGCCGGGGACTTCGGCGAGCAGCCGCGTGTGGGTGAGTTCACCTCGCTGATCCAGCATGCGTTGGACGAGCTGCAGTCGCAGGAGCAGGGGTTCGCCGGACCGCATCTGTCGTTCGCGCAGTGGGAGAGGCTGCTCCACGCCACGGCGAAGGCCCGGAAGTTGATGTGCCCGCAGTGGATCTGGCCGGGCGCGCGCACGGATGAGCCCAGTGCCTGCCTGCCCAACCCCCGCTACCTGGAGCCGTTGTATCTTCCGGCTCCCGCGGTGCGGGGCTTGACGGTGCCGGCGTTCGCGGCCGCGGAGCACTGGCTGGAGCGGGCGTCCGGGCGGGTGGGGGGTGAGGACGCGGGCTGGTACTTCCGCGGGCGCGGCGCCTCGATGCGCCGGCTTGTGGAGTTCGTCGAAGAGGGCAGCGGCGTCATGGTCGTGACCGGGTCAGCGGGATCGGGCAAGTCCGCGCTGCTGGCCCGCCTGGTGACGTTGTCCGACTCGGGCTTCTTGACCGACCCGCGGTTCGAGGAGATCACCACCTCGCTCCCCGACGCCGAGCGGCCCGCCCCTGGGTCGGTGACCGCCGCAGTGCTGGGCCGCAACAAGACCTCCGCCGACCTGCTGGACGACCTGCTTGCCGCGTGCGAGGCGCCACCGGTCCCGCCGGAGGGAGCGCCGCTTCAAGTCCTCGTCAACCGCCTGGCACACCTCTCTTCCACCGGTCGGCCGGTAACGATCGTCATCGACGGCCTGGACGAGGCCCAGCAGCCGCTGGCGTGCCTGAACGACGTGGTCCTGCCGCTGGCGCGCCAGTGGAAGCGCGGGCGCGGGCCGCTGCTGCGGCTGCTCCTGGGGGTGCGCAGCTCCCCCGTCGGCGCGCAGGCAGGAGTCCGGGGCGAGGACACCCTTGCCGACCAGGTCCTTGGGGCTTTGATGCGGGCATTGTGCGAGGACCGCGCGTCCGTGCCGACCCAGCAGCTGCGCACAGACGGCCCCGAGTGCGGGCAGGACATCGCCTCCTACGCCGGCGCGCTGCTGACGGGTCCCGGCGACAGCCCGTACGCGGGTGACGAGCGCGCCGCCGGTGAGGCCGCGCGCGCGATCGCGGCCGCGGTCGCGCCGTCGTTCCTGGACGCCCGCCTGGCCGCAGACCAGCTGCGCCGGGCTGACGGACGACAGGACCTGGCCGACGGTGCGTGGTTGACCCGGCTGGTGTCGGGGACGACCGCATTGCTGCGTCAGGATCTGCGGGAGGTGGCGGCGCACAGCCGTATCCCGGTGCCGGTTCTGGTGGCGGTGCTGCGCGCGACCGCGCTGGCGTTCGGGACCGGGCTTCCATGGGCGGAGGTGTGGCCCGCGGTGGCCGGTGCGCTCGAATTCACCGCATCTGACGGCGCTCGCGACAACACCGAGGTCGACTTCCCGGCGGCGATCCGGGCCGTTCACGCCAGCCGGTTGATCGGCTACCTGGCCACCGACGAGGAAGACTCCCGGATCACCTACCGGCCGGTGCACCAACGGGTGACCGAGACCCTCGCCCTGACCCCGCACGAGCTCCTCACCGAGGACGAGACCGGCCTTGACGACCTGTCCTCGAAGGCCGCCCATGCACGGATCACCGATGCGCTTGCCGTTCTCGCGCAAGACGCCGATCCGCTCGCCGCCCACCCGTACGTGCGCAGGCACTACGTGGACCACGCCGCTGTCGGCGAGGTCCTGAACGACCTCCACATCCCGGCGGTCCTGCTGGCGCAGGACACCTCAGGCGGCCTGCGGGCCAGGCTCGGCCTCCCACTGCCCGCCGACGATCCACAGCGCCGGCTGGTCACGGCCGCTGCTGTGATCGAGCCCTTCCTTGCCAAGGACACCGCCCGGGACTCCCGGCTGGCCAGCATCGCCTTCCACACCCGCAGCCTGGGCGCGGACCCGCTGCCCCACCCGCCCCTGGTGCGGTGGCGGTGGGGTGACTGGTCAGCCGCCACGAATGTCATTGCCTCCCCCGCCGGCCACGTCCATGCCCTGGCCGCGCTGGCTGCCCCCGACGGCCGGCCGCTCGTGGCCGTCGGCACGAAATGGGACGGAGTGCAGGTCTGGGACACCTTCAGCGGGCAGCACCTGGCCACCATCAACACCGGACGCGTCAGCAGCATCACCGTCGTGCGGGCCAACGGCGGCCGTGAGCTGCTGGCCACCGCCAGCCCGCGCGGCGTCGGAGTGTGGGATCCGCTGTCCGGCCTGCGGCTGGCCTGGACCGCGCAGCAGCGCGCCCGCAGCGTCCGGGTACTGGCGGACGGCCACCGGCGGTGGAAGTTCCTCATCAACTCTGGCCGCCCGGGGGCCACCGCCGAGGCCAAGGTCTGGAGTCCGGACGCACGCCGTGTCCGTCCTCTACCGTTGCCCTTCGACCAAGCCCCCCAGCTCGTGGTCACGCTGGACGGCGCCGACGGCAACACCCTCGTCGTCACCAGCCCCGACCACCAACGGCTCTACCTGCAAGACGCCGACGGCGCGGTCATGGCCGAGACGCTCCTCCCCCACCGGGTCCGAGCAATCCTCGGTGTCCGCCGCGGACTCGACTCCACCCTCCTCGTCGCAATCTCCACAGATCACATGACGACCTGGGATCCGTTCACCGGCGAGCTGCGTACCCAGCTCTGCGACTTCGGACCGAGCCACCTCCTGTTGCAGCTTCCCGGCGACGGCCCGGCCCAAATCGCCATCAGCACCGGCGATTCGAGCATCGAGGTATGGGCCCTGGACGACGACGGACGCTGGCACTCGACCGCCCACGACAACTACGCCAGCCCGGTCCGCGCCCTGACCGCCTTCGGCACCATGATCGGCACCAGCGAACTGGTGACCGCGAGCGACTCCGGGGTCCAGCTGTGGAGCAGCACCGACGGCGATGCCTGGACCCCGCCGCCCGTCCACACCCTGCCCCGCGCCCTGTGCGGCTTCCCCATCAGCCTCCCCGGCCACCGCGGGCCGACCCTGGCCGTGGCCAGCTCCACCGGAATCGCCTTCCACACACCCGAGAACGGGCGGGTCGCGCACTCCCTCAGCTCCAACTTCGCCCTCTCCCTCCAGGTGCTCCAAGGGCACACCAGCAACCCGATCCTCGTCATCCAAGGCGAAGAAGAGATCGTCTTGTACAGTCCCGGCGATGATGATGATCTGGACTGGATCCCTGTCCGCGCCAACCCCCAGGCCCTGGTCACCACCCGAGAGGACCGGCCCGGGCTCATCATCGCCACCTCTGGGCAACTGGCCTTCTACGACCTCCACACCCGCCAGACCGCTCCCCTGCGCCTGACCGGACGCGCCAAAGCGTCCGCCCCCTATACCTCGATCCTGGTCCGCCAGACACCCGACGGCACCCCGCAACTGATCACCTGCACGCGGGGCCGACTCGAAGTCTCGAACCTCAACGACCAGACACTGATCACAACGATCACCGCCGACCACGCTGTGGCCTTCACCGCCTTGCAGACGATCCCTTCAGCAGACAGCGAACTCCTCGCCGGCGTAACCCACGACAGCGTTCACCTGTGGGACTGTGAAACCTGGGAACTGCGCCAGGAGTTGCCGGTCCCGAACGTGAAGGCCATGGCGGTCGCACCGACAAGATCCGGCGCGCACCTGCTCGTGTGCGGCAACGGACACTCCATCACCTTCTGGGATCCGAATACCGGGACATTGCGCAGCACCCTGGTCACCGCCGCCCCCGTCAACCAACTCGCCACAATCCAGGACCCAGACCGGCAGACCACCTATCTCGCCGCATCAGGACAACGCGGCCTGGCCATGCTCGCACTCGACCTGTGACCAGCACCAACCCACCGCACAGACCGCGCCCCCATCCGCAGCAACACAGCCCCAACCTGCCGAAGCAATCAAGAAACCGCAGGGCTTCCCGCGATACGTCCACGATCTGCACCCTCTGGCACGTTCCGGGAGAGCGCCGGGATCATCGCGACGACATCTTGGGAGTGGACGACGACCACCGGAAGCACGACGGATAGAACCCGATGGACACTCCAGCGCAAAGCAGCCCCTGCCCATCAGCGAGGCCGACGCAACCTGCTAAGCGATCTGGCCACCTTGAATGGGCTCCCCCGGAAGGCCTGGCGCTGGAGCACTCCATGACCAAACCGGTGCTGCCGCCAGCGAACCGTGCGGCGGCAGACTGGGGCTCTTCGGCACGCCGCCGAGGGCAGACGAGGCGCACCCACGTGCCAGGAGCCCACCACGCACGCCACACCAACATGTTCTATAAAACAGCCCTGACCTGCAGAAACGTGTAAAAACCCACAGGGATTCTCACGATACTTCGGGGATTCTCACTCTATCTATGGGACTGCAGGTCAGAGAGTCGGAGAAAACGCCCCGCCAGCATCACCGCAGGTAGACGGCGTCCAACCTGGAGACTGAGATTCTCACTTGAAAACTGGGGCTGCAGGTCAGGTCACTGACCGAGTACATTCCTAGATCGAGAACTCACACTGCGGCGTGAACGACCGCCTCGGCCGAGGCTTCTTCTTCCCCATGCCTTCCATGATGGACATCCCTCCGGGGCCGTGACCCCTGATCTCGGATGTCCGTCAAAACGGACCAACCTCACCGCAGCCCCGGTGCCCTGGGCGTTGACGGCCGTCATCTGATCGTGGTCGGCGTTGTAGCTGCTGGCGCGGGCGTCGCCGAGGGCGTCGAGGGTCTTGGTGACCTCGCCGCCGGAGTCGGTGGTGTAGAGGGTCTTGTGACCGTTGGGGTCGGTCACCGTCGTGGTGCCCGATCCCCCGCGGGTGGTCGCGGAGTAGGCGTAGTCCCAGGTGTCGCCGGCGCCCGTGGCGGTGTTGGTGACGCGGGTCAGCGAGGTGATCCGGTCCTGGCCGTCGTAGCCGAACGTGGTCTGCTCACCGGTCGGGGTGGTGACCTTGTCCACCCGCCCGGAGGTGTCGTACGCGTACACCGTCGCCGCGCCGGTGGTGTCGGTGACCGTCAGCGTGGCCGTACCCGCGGAGAGCGAGCCGGCCAGCGCGCAGCCCACGGTCCGACCCGAGTTGTCGGTGGCGGTCAGCGTGCCGGAACCGGTCGCGGCCAGCGAGATCCAGCGACCCGAGCGGGCGTCGGTGGCCTTGAACCCCGTCACCTGCCCCGAGGTCACGGTCTGGGTGACGTTGATGGCGTCGCCGTTGTGGTCGGTGACCGCGGTCAGGTTCCCGGCGGAGTTGTAGGTGTCCTTGGATCCGGTGTCGGTGTGGTCCAGGGTGTAGGTGCCGTTGCTGTTCTTGGCCAGGCCGGCGTGGTAGCCGACGGCGTTGGTGTAGGTGCTGCCGCTCTGGGTGAAGGTGAGCAGTTCACCACCGGGACCGTAGCTGGTGATGTGGCCGGAGACGGCGGTGTCCAGGGTGCGATCGTAGTCGGCGAACCAGTCGTCGCCGATGGAGCCCGCGGCGGCCACCCGGCTCCTGGCCGTGTACGCCGCCGCCCGTAGCAGCCCCGACGGCTACCTCGGCCGGACCGGCGAAGGGCCGGCCCCGTCGCAGATCGCACCCTTCGCCACCTTGCCCAGCGAACAGGCAGCCGAGCACACCCAACCGCTGGTCGCCGCCGAGTGGCTCAACGCGGCCGACACCGCGAACGGCGTTCTGCGCGCTCGGCTCGCCGAACGTGTCCAGCCGCTGGGCGGACTGCTGCAACAGTTACGGCCCGCTCAGATGGTCCCCTGGACGAACGCGTCGAACATCGCCGGTGCGCCAATGGCCTCGTCGCCAGCATGTTTTCCGTGCCCGGGCTCGATCTGCCCGACGTCGTGGAGCGCCTCGGGCTGCACCCCGACGTCGAGTGCAACGGCGATGGCGGCATCGAGCTCGTGTCGGGTGCGGGCGTGCGCTTCGGTGGCTTCCTCGACACGGCGCAGGGCGTCGGTCTGATCGGCCTGGCGGGTCTTGGGGAAGAGGCTCATACAGACCGCCTGCCCGCGAAGACCAAGGAGCATTCGTTACTCTTTCGGGGCACGCGGAAGCGCCGCCGGGCGCGCGGGCCGGACGGCGACTGATCACCCACCTGGCCAGGTCACCTCACCGCAACACGGAACACGGAACACATCCTGCACTGGTCCCACTGGCGACGCCGACGACAACACCAAGCCCGCACCAGCCGCTACGAGCGACGAGGCAACAGCCTGAGAAATGAAGCATCGTCACCCCAGGACCTGTTGCGGTATTAGGCCGTGTCCGGTGAACCGTCATTCGATCCTGGAACCGAAGTGCCTTCCTTGATCGTTTGGGTGGCGTGGGACGTGGCGATCCGACGAACGAGGAGTGGGTTCGGCCCTTGCCGCCCCTGCCTGCCAACAGTGGGCGGGGCGGGCAGCCGCGCTGATCGACGTCCTCCTCAAGCCCACGACCGTTGGACAGCTCGTCCAGCCCGGGAAGATCACCCCCGACGGGGACGGGACCGCGCTGCGGACCCACGGCGGACTGCTGGACGGGGTCGACCCCGAGTCCGACATGGTCACCCCGTAGCCGCCGCCGGTCCCCCGGGCCAGGCCGGCAGTGGGTCGATCCGGAACCCGGTACGCCCCCCGGGACGGCTCGGGCCCTGCGCGCGCGGAGCGCCCAGATCGACGCGGTCTCCGGGGCCGGTTGCACCGGCCGGGGCTGCATCGGCTCGCTGCGGAGCGCGCTGGACGCCGCGAAGTGACCGCGGCCGGGGCCGGACGCCGACCGCGCGCGACGCCGCGCAGCCGGACCTCCCGGCCGTGGAACCGCACCGTGTCAACCGACGTCTCCCCTAAGTAATTTGATCGAAAATCTATGGGGGGATCGAACATGAAGGCACATCTCAGGAAGTCCGCCGCGCTGACCACGGTGGTGACCGCGCTGCTGGTCGCGGGCGGCGTCGGCACCGCCGTCGCGGCTCCGCGGGCCGCCGCCGCGCCGCAGCGCTGCCACACCACCGCCCTGGGCGCCTCG
This sequence comes from Streptacidiphilus sp. P02-A3a, assembly GCF_014084105.1. Lineage (GTDB taxonomy): Bacteria > Actinomycetota > Actinomycetes > Streptomycetales > Streptomycetaceae > Streptacidiphilus. Next base: position 4,780,506 of record NZ_CP048289.1, read on the forward strand.
CTCCGCGTGCCGCCCAACCACGTGGGCATGGGCAACGCGTACGGGGAACTGGTGCTCACCAACACCTCGCACCAGACCTGCACCGTCTACGGCTACCCCGGGCTGGGGCTGCAGAACGCCAACCACCGGGTGCTGCCGATCCGGGTCAAGTGGGGCTCCACCTGGTTCGCCGCCGACCCGCGTCCGCACACGGTCACACTCAAGCCGGGCCAGTCCGCCTACGCCAACCTCGCCTGGAACGAGCCCTACGGCACCAAGTCGGTGACCCCGTCCTACCTGGAGGTCACCCCGCCGGACGAGACCACCTTCCGGCTCGTCCGCTTCGCACAGGGAGCGATCAACGACGGCACGCTCAGCGTCACGGCGCTCTCGGCCCGTCCGGTCCCGTTGTACTGAACGCCGGACCGAAACCCAGTGGGGCGGACGTCCGCCGCCCCGCTGGCACGGGGGCACGAACGCCCGTCGCGACAGCGGCACCGCGGTGGCCGTACCGATCGCCGTCCGCGACCTGACACCCGCCGACCCGCCGCCCTGCGGTTCTGCGGTCCGGGTCCGCCTCTCATCTCCGAAAGGTGGCAGAGGAGTTGGAGCGGGCGGCGATCGGCGGCGTCGACTACCGGGCCGCCCCCGGCGCGGGCACGCCGCGGCAGCCGGCGGTGATGCCGGTACCGCAGGCGCACGGCACCTTCCGTTGGTGCGCCGCCAGGGACGCGCCCGCGGCGCCGATCCTGCTGGCCCGCGTTTCCCCCGGCCAGCACCGTTCGTCAACTGACGGCCTGAGGGCCCGCCGGGCCCGGCGGCTGCCGGGACGCGGGAAACGGGCTCTGTCGCTGATCGCACCGACCCCGTTGGGCAGTCCTGCGGAGCGGGCACGGGCGGCGGCGCCGCGCACGGTGGTGGATCTGGCTGCGGCGGCGGGTGGGGCGCTGCGCGTCGCAGGATGCCTGGGCCCGGCGGCCCCGGCGGGTGGCTGGCACCGGCAGCGGGAGTCATGGCCGGGCCCCGCCCGATGGTGCGCACGACCAGCCACAGGCGCTCGGCCCGGGCGGCGCCGGTGTTGATCCCCGGGTCGGCCAGGGCGGCATCACGGGCCGCGTACAGAGCGCTCGGGGCGGAGCTGGTCATGTACAACAGCGTACGGAGGGCCGCCGCGCCCGAGCGCTACGGGCTGGTAATTCACTGGTGATCCGTCAGGTCGATTGTGGTCCGCCGAACTGACTCCCGGCGGGCCCCATCGCGTCAGCAGGGGCAGGGCCTTACCGCAAGGGTGTCGCGCACCGAAATCCGGTGTCCTCGTCGCTCATGTCCATGGACGCGTCGTTGACCGAAGTCGGCTCGCAGCGGTAGAAGGGGCTGGTGAAGGCCGAGCCTTTGAGTTGGTACCGCCCCGAGGCGGAGCCCGGCGTGGACAGCCATTCCCAGGTGTTGCCACAGAGGTCGTAGACGCCATAGGGGCTGACCCCGGAGTGGTAGCGACTCACCGCCGTGGTGCCGGCGATGCCGGATTCGCGGACGTTGCACTTCGCGGCGGTCGGGCTGGTTCCCCAGGGGTACCGTTCACCGGTGGTGCCGCGTGCTGCCTTCTCCCATTGGCGGCTGCTGGGCAGCACCTTGCCTGCCCATGCCGCGTATGCGCTGGCGTCCAGCCAGCTCACCCACACCACGGGATGGTCGGCGAGGCTGGCGGGGACTCGTCCCTCCGGCCAGTGGCTCGGGGCCGGGTGGCCGGTGGCCGTGGTGAAGCGCTCGTAGTCGCGGTTCGTGGTGGGGTAGACGTCGATCCAGTACTCCTCTATCCACTCCCGGCTGTTGGCTGCTCCGCAGAGGTGGATGCCTTCCGCGATCCGGGCCATGAGCTTGCCGTCGACGGGGTGGCGCATGCGGTCGACGGCAGCAACCAGACTCCGGCCGGTTCGTGCTTTCAGTGCGGCGGTCCCACTGTCCTCGGCGACTTCACCGACGCTTTCGCCGTCAGCCCCGTTCACAAGGTCGAGTGGCAGGTCTGCCGTCGCTGCTTCATCGCCGGGAGCGGCCCCTTCAAGGACGCGGCGATCCTGGCCGACGTGGTGATTTCCCGTACTCAGGACCCCGAGCTGGCCGCCACCGCGTTTCGGCTGGCCGCGACCCCGCCACACCCTGGCTGTGACTCCTTCGTGGTCGGCCGGCTATGGGCCCAGCAGACAGCACAGGGCCTTCGCCCGTACTCCGACGGGGACCGGGGCAACCTCGCCCGGATGCCCCGGGCGCGGTGGTCCCATCTGCCCGAAGAAGCGGTGAACAGCCTCCTTGAGGCCCTGCGGGAGGCCGACCGGCTCCACACTCCGGTGTCGTCCCCCAGCGGCAGGCCGTGCTCCACGTGCGAGAAGACGGAGGGCTTCCCCGACCAGTGGGTGGAGCGGGAGCCCTACTCCCTCTGTGGAGCCTGCGTCAGCGAGTTGAAGGGCTTGAAGCCCCAGCCAGGACCGGTGCCGATCGCTGGCTGCACTCACACGGTGCCACCGCCCAGGGCTCCCTGCGGGCACTGCGGCCGTTGGTGACCTGCCCCGGCCGGTCGGGACGGCCGGGCGGGGCGGCGGGGCGGGGCGGCTAGGCCAGGGAGCGTTCCGCGACGCGGTCCAGGTGGCTCTGGAAGACCTTGGCGGCGTCCGGGGTGAGGGTGCTCAGGGCGACCATGGCGGTGAGGATCACGTCGGACAGCTCGGCGTGGACGTCCTCCCAGGTGTGGGTGAAGCCCTTCCTGGGGTTCTGGCCGAGGACGCCGATGACGGCCTGGTTGGTCTCGCCGACCTCTTCGCCGATCTTCATGATCCGCAGGAGCCGGTCGGCGTCGGGGGTCAGCGGGCTGTTCTCGTCAAGCCAGGCGACGAGGCTGCCCACGGTGTCCCAGGCGTTCTGATCCATGTGCGTGCTACTCCGGTGGGGTCGGGAGGTCGGGGTGCCTAGAACAGGGTCTCAGGCTCTGGCAGGACGGTGGGATCGAACACCACCAGCGGCTCGTCCCCGGCCACGGCCAGGCGCAGGGACAGACCGGAGTGGTCACTCAGGCGGGTGACCGTGCGTGGCTCGTGGACGTACGTGCAGTCGTCCACCAGGCCGCTGAGCGGGTCGGACACGAAGGCGTGGTCGTAGCGGTAGCCGTCGTTGGTCCGGCCCACCCACGAGTACTCCCGGTCGCCGGGGTGCAGGCGGCGGAAGGCGTCGTGGTACCCATTGTCGCCGAGCCAGCTGTAGAACCCGTACTCGAAGGGTCGGAAGGTCGCGTAGCGGGGGTCGTGGTCGGGCTCCAGGATGTTGAAGTCCCCGAGCACCACCCGGCCGGACGCGGAGCCGTGGGCGATGGTGGCCTGGAGGCCGTCGAGGAAGCGCTGCTTGCGCTCGATCTTGGCCGGGCTGGCGTCCCTGGAGGGCACGTACAGGCCCAGGACGTCCACCGGCCCGGCCTGGGTCTTCACGGTCGCGGACACGGCCCGGTAGGGCAGGTAGGCGGTGCTGAGGGGTGAGGCTTCGGCCATCGGGAGGCGGCTGACGATCATCACCCCGCGTTCGCCCTTGTCGGGCACCGGGTAGGCCACCGCGTACCCGGCGCTGGTGAACCGGTCGGCGAGGAACGCGCACCCGTCGCCCGGGGTCGTCTCGGTCAGGACCAGGACCTGCTCGGGGCGCTGGGCGAGCCAGGCGAGCTGCCGCCCGGCCCGCTCCGGGGAGGGGCCGCCGATGTTGAAGGTCAACAGCGACAGGCTTCGGTCGGGTTGCTCAGTTGGCACGGTTTCCCCTGGTCAGCAGCATGGCGATCTCAGCTGAGATGAGACCGGCGATCTGCTCGGGGCTACGACTGGTGCAGTCGAGGACCAAGGTACGGAAGCCGACCTCGCTCAAGAAGGTAGCGGCTTCCGCGAACAGGCCGGGCTCTTTCTCGACACTCTCCGGGGTCTTCTCGAAGCGGCTGTGGGTGCCGCGCGCCGCCAGGCGCTCCCGGATCACGTCCGGGTCGGCGTTGAGGATCACGGACAGGTCCGGGCGGAGGGCGTCCCGGTTCATCGCCCGCACCGTGTCCAGGCTCACGCCGTCCAGCCGTTGCAGGACCAGGGAGGAACCGATGTAGCGGTCGCACAGGACCACCGCCCCGCGCTCCACGGCCGGGGTGATCTCGGTCTCCAGGTGGTGGTAGCGGTCGGCCGCCACCAGGCAGGCCAGGGCCATGCCCCGGAACGTCTCGGTGCCGTGCCGGGCCAGGTCGCCGAGCCGGGTGTGGGAGGGCTCGGTGGTGGCGTGGACCGGGATGCCGTCGCGGACGAAGCCCTGGCGGACGTGCTCCAGCACGGTGGACTTGCCGACCCCGCCGGGGCCGTCGATGGTCACGAACAGGCCGCTCACGAGGTGGCCACCACCGGCAGCAGCGCGCGGCGGTTCGGGGCGACCGGGCAGACCTCGGCGTCCAAGTCCCCGATCCGGCCCCCGTTGGCGATCACGGCCGCCGGGCAGCCCTTCCCGCAGCCGTCCGCCATGGAGCACGACCCGCACGTGGGGTTACGGGCTGACCCGCGATTGATCTTGGGGCGTGTTGGCCTGCGGCTTCGGCTGGCTGGTGTTCACTCGCAGATCGGGCCGTCACTCGTATCGGTACTTCAACGTGTCTGCCTCCGCTTGCTCGATGTCGGCGATCGTTAGCTCCGGCATCCGCAGTTGGGCCAGCGTCACCTCGGCCGAGGTCGGCTGGGCGTCCGCCGGCAGCCACTGCTCCGGCTTCCAGGCCCCGCTGCGCAGCAGCGACTTGGGGCAGTGCGGGTAGACCTCCTCGATCCCTAGCACCAGCGCACTGGCTGGCGGCTTTCCCACGGCGGTCAGCTGCGACAGCAGCTCCGGGCGGGTGGAGACGACAGCCCTGCCGTTCACCCTGAGCGTCGTGGTGCGCCCAGGGATGAGGAACAACAGCCCGGCCCGTCCGGTGGCGACGATGTTCTGCAGGGTGTCCAGACGCTTGTTGCCGGTCGCGTCCGGTATCGCCACCGTGCGTGCGTCCAGGACGGCGACGAACCCGGCGGGGCCGCCGCGCGGGGAGACGTCACAGTTGCCCTCGGCATCCGTGCTGGCAACCAGGACCAGCGATGAGCAGCCGATCAACCAGCTGGTCTGCTCGGTGAGTTCGGCCATCTGCTTGCGCACGGCCGCGTCGCTGGGGAGTGCGTAGGCCCGGCGCAGCGCCTCCTGGTCGGGCACGGCGTCGAGGCGGAGCGAGTCGAAGGCACTGCCGGCAAGGGTTGTCGTCATGCCTCCGACCCTACGTGCGACCGATCTTGGTCGGTGAGTGCGGGGAGGGACGGCCTCGCGAGTTGTCTGGTGTGTGAAGATCAAACAGGTCCGCGCGGCCATGTCCCATCGCGCCTTCTGCGGGCTGTCGCGCCCACATCTGGGCGAGTTGGTCGCGGAACTCGCCCCGCTGGCTTCGAACGATTCCGATGGCCCCAGCGGAACGAGTAATTTGGCCCCAAATGGCGATCATCGGGGCGTGACGCGAACGAGTAATTTGGCCCCACCTGATCGGTGGCTGCTTGAACTGTGAGTGCTGGATCAGCGGGTCGGCTGATCGGCCGAAGGGTTCGCCCGGAGGTTCTCGAAGGCGGTGGGGGTCGGACGGCGCGGAAGGAAGTCCTTGATCTGTCGAGCGCAGTCGGCCGGACTGCTGGTGCTCGTGTCGCACTCGATGTCGTAGAGGCCGTGGGCATGGACCTGGGCGATCTGGCGTGCGGCCAGCCCCGGTGGGCGGTCCCCGCGCTCCTGCTCTCGCTGTTCCAGTTCCGGCAACGGGCAGTGCACTCCGACCAGCACCACGTCTTCGGGAGCGAACAGGGCGACGCAGTCGAGCAGACGCCAGGGCTCGCTCAGGACGTGGTCCACCACAATGTTGTTGCCGCCAGCAGCCATGCCGGCGACTGCGCGGTGGAAGCCCATCCAGGTGTGCTTGAGCACGGAAGTCAGCTCGTCTGACGTGAAGTCCTTCCGCGCCCGCATGGCATGAAAGGCGTCCACCGACATGTGGAAGTAGGTGTCGTCCAGGATCGGGAGGAGTTCCTTGGCGATGCTCGACTTCCCAGAACTCGACGTGCCGTTCAAGAAGATGATCAGTCCGCCGGATGTCCGTGACGTGCTCACTGGGCCCGCAATCTGGTGGGACTGCGCTTCTGCCGGAGCTGGTGGGTGCCGGCTCCACCGTGAAGCGGGAGTACCTGGACCGGGCGCAGCGCGGCAGCGAGAACCCGTGGAACGACCGCGCGAAGGCCAGCGGGCAGGGTAGTACGGCGTGATCACGAATGCCCCGGCCCCACGGGAGTGAGAGCCAGGGCATTTCGTGGTCACCGTCCACATTTGACGGGTACCTTCCCAGGTAGGGCGAACTACCGAGAGGAGTCAACAATGCCAGATGAGAAGGACATTGGCATAGCGAAGCGCATCGCCGTGCACCGGCTGGCGGCTGGATACAGCCAGCAGGAGCTAGCCGCAGCTGCGAACGTCAGCTACAGCCTGTTAACGAAGGTCGAGACAGCAAACCGGCAGCCCACTCCCGCTTTCATCGCCGCATGCGCCCGCGCTCTCCTGATTGACCCGCAGGCGCTGACCAGCGCGTCGTACATTGGCCAAATGGATGCTGCTGCACTTCTGGCGCTGGCCGGTCCGCTCCGGTCCGCCCTCGACCTCTACGACCTGCCTCCGGATGAGACCATCCAGCCCCGCTCCCTCGCCACCCTGCGGAAGGCCGTCGCCACCGCGAACAAGGTCGGGCAGGCAGCGAACTATGGACGGATAGCTACTCGGCTGCCCGCCCTCCTGGCCGAGCTCCACACGGCCGCCCACCTGTGGACCGGCCGCGACCAGGTAGAGGTGTGGGGACTGCTCGCCGAGGCGTACCGCCTGGGCCACACCTACGCCATCGCCATGCGGATGCCGGATCTCTCCGCTGTCGCTCTCACCCGCATGGACTGGGCCGCTGCGCAGGCCGGCGACCGGGCCCCCGGGCTGCGGGCCGCACGGGAGTACCTGCGGGTAACCGCCTACCTGCGTGAGAAGGACTACGCGGCCTGTGAGCGACTGAACGCATCCGGGGTCCGGTATCTCGACGGCACCGACGAGCGGACACCCGGTGCGTTGGTAGCTCGGGGACAGCTTCACCTCGGCGCTTCAGTCATCGCAGCCAGGCAGCATGACGACAGCGCCACCAAGCACCATCTCACCGAAGCCCAGCGGATTGCCGAGCAGGTCGGCGAAGGGCACTGGCAGCAGTTCTGGTTTGGGTTCGGGGCAACGAATGTCCAAGTCCACCGCACCATGACGGCGGTCGAGGCCGGCGAGCCGGAGAAAGCCGTGAAGGCAGCGAAGAACCTCCACTTCCCCCGCGGCTGGTTGCCGTCCCGGATCGGCCACCACCACATCGACATGGCCAGGGCCAAGGCCAGCATGGGCCAGCACCTCGGAGCCCTGGAAGAACTGGAGCGTGCGGCCGAAGTTGCCCCGGAACAGGCCCGTCGGCACCCACTGGTCCGTGAAACCGTATTCGGCCTGGTCAGCGCCGAGAAGAAGCGTTCCGAGCGACTAGCCCGGTACGCCGCCTGGATCAACGTATAACGGCCCTGACCAGGCATTTAAGCCCCATCTTGGGACCATCCAGGGTGGGGCTTCGGCTTTCACATTTTGTGAAACATAGCCCCCTCAAAACGTGCTGACATGGAGTTACGTCACTCGCTGCCCCACTTCGGGCACGGCGAGCGGCGTGCAGTCCGCCCCCGTCTCCGGGCGTGAGTCGTCGAGGTACAGGAATTCACGCTGAGAAGGATCAAGGTCTGCTGCTCTCACGACTACTCACGCCCGATGCCCCAACGCTGAGTAGGCAATCCGGCTGGAATCAGTGCCTGACGCGCCAGATTGAGCCACCGAACCCCGGGACGGAAGAAGTCCTCCGTCCCGCGCTGCCCCCTGGAGTTCCCGTGTCATCGTCTCAGCCGCTCCCCCAGCGCAGGACGAGCAACCACCCCAAGATCCCGACCGACCTGGCTGTCGTGCAGGTCGAGTTACGCGTCCCCGGCTTCGATCTGTCCGGGGGTTTCGTGTCGGCGGCGCGGGTGGCGGCGGCAGCCGCGGTGCGCGGTGCGGCCGGGCCCGAGCCGCACCGGCACCTGCTGGAGCCGGAGGTGGACTTCTTCACCTCGGCGGGGCGGTCGTCGGCCGTCCAGGACGGCGAGCCGTCATGACGCCGCCCGACTGCGGTCAGGGGATCCGCTGGTCGGTACCGGCCACGGCAGCAGCGGTCGCCTTCACCCGGCGCCGGGTCGTGGCGCAGCTCCTGTTCTGGGGTTTCGGCCTCACGGAGGAGACGGCGGCCACCCTGGAGCTGCTGGTGACCGAGCTGGTGGCGAACGCGATCCAGCACGGGGAGGTCACCAGCGGGACCGTGGAGGTCGGTGTGGCGGCCCGGCCGGGGCGGGTGCTTGTGGTGGCGTCCGATTCCTCGCGGGTGGTGCCCCGCGCGCGGGGCGCCGGCGGCACTGAGGAGTCCGGGCGCGGCATGCAGCTGATCGAGGCCCTGGCCGACGACTGGGGGTGCGAACTGCGGGCCACCGGCAAGGACGTGTGGCTGGTCTTGAGCCTGCCCGAGGAAGCCGCCCCCGCGCCGACCGGCCCCAGCGCTGCTGCTGGCGCGCCGGACAACGCTGGGCACCGCGCTGTCAGTGCCCGACTGCCCCGGCCGGTACCGGTGGCCGCGCCGCTGTCCCACGCGGGACTGCGCGCCTCTTGATCTCCTGTGCGGCCGGGCGCCTGCCCGCCCCGGCCGCACAGGACACCACCCCCTTGGTCGGCGGTCGCTGCCGACCACCACCCATCACAAGACCGAATGAGGGCACCGATGCCGTCGACGACGATCACCGCAGTACGCTTGCGGGCCGACCTGGTCGAGAAGCTGGGGGCGTCCGGCGTGCTGCCGGGCCGCCTGCTGGACACGTTCTCGCTGCTGCCCCGGCACTGGTTCATGCCCCAGGTGATCTGGGCGCCGCTCGGCGGCGAGCCTTACCACCGGTTCGACCGGGCGCGGGACCCCGAGGGATGGATGCGGGCCGCCTACCAGGACTCCTACGCGGTGGTGCGGTGGGAGCCGGGTACGGGCAGCGAGCCGGACTCTCGGACGCAGGTGACCAGCTCGGTGCCGCGCCCGCACGCGGTGGCTCGGCTGCTGACGGATCTGGAGCTGGAGTACGGGCACCGGGTGTTGGAGCTGGGCGGCGGTACCGGCTGGACGGCTGCGTTGATCTCGCAGCATCTGCCCGACTCCCGGGTGACCTCGGTCGAGGTCGATGCCGCGCTGTCCGAGCAGGCGGAAGTGAACACCACCAAGGGCGGCCGAGAATATCTGCGCGTGGCGAACGTGGTCGGTGACGGTGCCGAGGGCTGGCCGGGCCGGGCGCCGTACGACCGGGTGGTGTCCGGGTACGCGGTGTCCTCGGTGCCTGCGGCGTGGGTGGACCAGACCGCGCCCGGCGGCATCATCGTGACGCCCTGGTGCACGAGCTGGGGCGCGTGGGGCACGCTGAAGGCGCGGGTGGCCGCCGACCGGTCGGCCGAGGGCCGGTTCGCCGGCCACGGGTCGTTCCTGCCGGAGCGCCGTGAGCTGCGCCACGATCCGGTGCTGCCCCGCGCGGACGCCGGCGAGCCCTGCGGGAGCGGCCTGGACATCTGGAGTGTCCTGCGGGACGACGACGAGCGGTTCGTCATGGGTGCGCGACTGCGGGACGTCGCGTTCCTGCGGGAGCAGCCGGATGCGGGTAGCCCGGTGGCGCGGGTGTGGCTGCACACGGCGGACTGGGAGTCGTGGGTGCGCTTCGACCTGGACGGTGCGGGTCAGGCGGGCGCGCAGGTGCGGCGGTTCGGTCCTCGTGGGCTGCTGCGCGAGGTCGAGTCCGTGCACCAGTGGTTCGAGGCGCGGAACCGGCCGGGCCTGGAGCGTTTCGGGTTGACGATCACCCCCGAGGGCAAGCAGTCGATGTGGTTCGACGACCCGCGTAGCGCGGTGTTCGCGCGGGTCGGGGGTGCCCGGTCGTGACCGCGTTACGTGAGTGGCGGTACGACCGGGTCCTGGCGCCGGTGCCCGATTCCGCGCTGGGCCCGGTGCTGACTCCACGGACACGCCGCAGCGATGACCGGCTGGAGGTCATGCTGCTGGTCTTCCTCGGCGGCCGAGCGCGGCGGTTGCTGCTGGGCGCCCAGGGGCCGTGCTGCCTGGACGGCCGCGCGGCGGCCGACCTACACCGCAGCCTGCTGCTGGCCGCGAACCCCACCTGCCTGGATGACGGCCTGGCGGCCGTCATCGCCGCGTATCGGGGCGCCGACGGGGCCCCGGGTGGGGTGGGCCGCGGCCATGGGTGAGCGCGATGCCCTGGTCCCGGCCGCGTACGTGGTGATCGGGGCCCAGATGTACATCCTGCGCAAGCGCAGCGGCCTGAGTCAGGACGAGGCCGCGCGGCACCTGGGTCTGCGGTTCGCCGTGGTCTCACGGCTGGAGCGTGGGATGGTGGGCCTGCCTCGCGGGCGGGTCAGCCAGTTGTGCGTCCTCTACCGGGCCTCGACCGCCGAGCGCGGGGCACTGCTGCGGATGTGGGACCAGGTGCGGTCCGGCACCGACCCGCACACGTGCACCGACCACGGCCCCGGCTGGCTTGAGCGGGCCGCGTACTTGGAGCGGCGGGCATCACGGGTCAGGTTCGGGTGCACCTCCATCATCCCGGGCATGTTCCAGACCGACGCGTACGCGCAGGGCCTGCGGGGCAAGGTCAACGGGGTCTGGCACCGGGATCCCGGCAACCCGTCGGCCGCAGCCAGACCGATCCCTCTGCGCAGGCGCGGACCGCGCTTCGATCCCGTGAGCGTGGTGCTGAACGGGGCTGTCCTGACCCTGGCCGAGGCCGAGCCGGACATCATGATCCCCCAGATCGCTGTCCTGCGGCGCGCGGTCACCCTGGGCATGGCCGTGATCCGGGTGCTGCCGCAGTACCGGGAGCGGACAGCCCAGGGTTCCCACGTCAGTGAGTTGACCCTGTCGAGCGGGTCGGGGCCCATCGTGGTGTCGATGCGGGAGACCAGCGCCGGTGCCCACTACGTCAGCGACCCGACGCGGATCCGGGACCTGGCGGCGGCCCTGGACCAGCAGGAGCTGGTCGCCGCCAGCCCGGCCCGCAGCCTGGAGCAGCTGCGGGCGCTCCAGCAGACCCTGCGCGCCACCCGGGCTGCTGCGCGGCGGCCCCCCACCTGGCACCCCGGCGGACGCCGCCAGGACCCGCGCGCGGACCTGACGGGCCCGTTGCCGGACGGCTGCTGACCGTCCTTCGTTCCCCGCCGGCTCGACTTCTGATGAGAGCACTTTGTCCGAGACATCCAATGTGCCCCTGACGGTCCGTGAGATCGTTGAGTGGTACGAAGGCGGTTGCGCCATCCGCACCATCGCAGAGCGGTGCTCGTGCGGAGAGCAGCCAATACGCCGCATTCTGCGCCAGCAGGGAGTGCCGCTGAGGGGCCGGGCGGGCGCGTTGACCATCGCTCGCCAGTACGTGGCTCGGCTGCCCAAGACGCTGATCTCGCTGCTGTACAGCAATCCGCAGGACCAGTGGAGCATGCAGGAGCTGGCCACGTTCTTCGGTGTGTCCCCGGCAACGATCCAGAGGATCCTGGACGCCCAGGGCACACCGAAGCGGCCCCGCTCGACAAAGCGCCGGGGGCCGACGTCCTACCGGAGCCCGGGTGACAAGAAGGTGCGGACGCTCCAGGAGGACCTGGAACGCCGGTACGACGAGGTCGGCGAGACGCTGGCGGACCTGGCCCACCTCTACCAGATCGACTACCGCCTGCTGAAGAGCGAGATCGAGCGCTGGCGGACCCCCGAACGGCCCCGTGCCGAGTCCCAGCGCGCCATGCACCGCCAGCTCGCCGAGTTGGGCGACTTCAGCGTCCGCACACGGATCGTGGAGATGTTCACGCAGGGGTCGGACGCCGGGACGATCGCTGAGCGGTACGGCGTAGGCGAGATGGCCGTCCGGCGGGTCCTGGGCGGCATGGGCGCGCTGACGTTCGCCGAGGCCCAGGACGAGGTGATCCCGGCCGCGCCCGCGCCGGAGCAGCTGTCAGCCCGGGCCTGGACCATCCTGCGCAGCACGGCGGTGGGCATCCCACGCGCCGAACTGGCGGAGCAGCTTCACATCACGCCCCCGGCCATCGTCAGGAACTTCTACCGGATCACGACGTACTTCGGCGCGCAGTGCACACGGGAGGCGATAGCCCGGGCCGTGGAGACCGGTCAGATCGACCGCGCCAACGTCCTGGCGTCCACGCATCCCACCGTGCCCCCCGAGCGCCTGCCCGAACCGGTGCAGCAGGTCGTCGCCGGGTGGCTCATGGCGCGTACAGCCCGGCAGATCGGGGACGAGCAGGGCCTTTCCGCGCGCACCGTCGTGCAGCGGGTCGGGCAGTTGCGGCGGCTCACCGGCTCCCGAAGCCAGGACCACTGCGCGGCGATCATCGCCGCCGTGGGCTACACCAGCCACCCGACACGTGCCGCGGCCACTCCCGCAGCTGACCGGAAAGGACGACGATCATGATCCCGGGCTACGGAGCACCGTGTGCCGAGCATCCCGGGTACAGCAGGTGCCGGTCGCCGCACGCGCGGGCAGCCGCCGTCTGTGCCGAGCTGTCCGGCCGCGATGAGGGCCGGCCGGTCGACCGGGCACTCGTGGAGCGGCTCCTGCGCGCCGATCCGACGCTGCGCCAGTCGGCGCAGCTGCGGTACGAGTTCGGACGCCAGGCGGTGGTGGACGCCGCGCTCGGCGGGATCCGCCAGTACGTGGACCTGGGCTGCGGCTACCCGCCGCCGCGACGGCCGCGCCGCTCGGCTAGTGCTCTTACCGGGATGGTTCGCCGGGTTACCGACACGCCCGGCTGGTGGCCAAGGGTCTGTTCCGAGCCGCATCGACTGGCGACACGGTCGGCCGAGGACTGGTTCCTATGGTTCTGGCTAGCATGTGCGCGTGACCGAGTCCCGCATAGCATTCAGCCGGAGGGAGCGGCGTTCCGCGTTGCTCGCCTTTGGTGTCCTGACTCTCCTGATGGGGGCGTGGGCGCTGTACATGGTCTTCGCTGCGCATGCAGCGGCGCGGTGGTTCTTGCCCGCGCTGCTCGCAGTTATCTGGTTTCCATGTGCCTTCTACATGGTCAACCGGATGTTCGGCGTGACCGAACTGGCACCCGAAGGCATGCGGCTGCGGACGCTGGTGAGCCGTCGACGCATTCCTTGGAGTGACGTCACCATGGTCGAAGCCCAGCGTCGGTCAGGACGGGGAGGATCGTGGTGGGTCGTACGTGTCCACCTGCTGCATGGTCGTCCGGTGGTGCTTCCTGGAGCGATGCAGTCACAGCGGGGCCAGAACGAATCGGGCTTCCGGACGAGCGTTGACACGATCTGCTCGCACTGGCGGCAGGCCACTGGCCGTACCGATCAGCCGGTCTACAAAGACTAGCGGGCCCGCTTTGGTTCGCCGGGTAGCGTCAGGCTGAGGGGTGCGGGGGCCGTCCACCCCAGCGGATACCCTTCTCGCTGCGTATGCGGGCGCGTTCCCTGCGTTCGGCGGCCAGGACGTCGTGGTGGCGGGCGTTGGCGTTGCGCCAGCGCGAGTAGGCGTGAAGTGCCCGGGGGAAACGATCACCGCACGTCCGGGAAGCGATCTCCGCCACCTCGACGTACTCGCCGTCCAGCGCCGTGAACGCGCCCGCATCCGCAGCGAGAAAGGCATCCACTGGGGGGGTCGCCCACTCGCCGACATCGCCTGACCTGTCGAGAACATCTGGGAGCCCTGATGGCAGTCGAGATCGTCTACGATACGCACGCCACCACCACCGACAACGAGGCCGACATCGCCACCGGCTGGCTCCCGGGCCGGCTCTCGGAACTGGGCCGCCGCCAGGCCCGTGAGCTGGGCGAGCGCCGGCCGGGCGATGGCTTCGCGGCTGTGTTCACCTCCGACCTACAACGCGCCGTCCAGACAGCCCAGATCGCGTTCCCCGGCGGTCGGCCCCCGATCCACCAGGACATCCGACTGCGGGAGTGCAACTACGGCGACCACAACGGAAGCCCGGTCTGCCTTGTCGCCGCCCAGCGAGCCCAGCACATCGACAATCCATTCCCCGGCGGTCAGAGCTACCGCCAGGTCGTCACCGCCACCGATGCCTTCCTCCATGACCTCGCCACCGAATGGAACGGCAGCAGGATCCTGGTGATCGCCCACTCGGCCAACCGATGGGCACTGGAACACTTGCTGTCCCGGCTGCGGATGGTCCCGGTCCAAGCCGCTGTCCTCGAACCCCCACTCGCCCCGGCCCGCTCCGTCCTGGCGGGACAGGCCGACCACCCTGCCGTCCCTGACGCAGCCGACCAGCCGACCAGCCGACCGACGGGAATGCCGCTGTGCTGAAGATTCCGACCGACCTGGACCGCCTGCACCCGAACGAGATCACCGGATGGTTGAACAGCGTCGCGGACGACGAGACGGTGACTGCCCAGGAGTGGAGCGCGGCGCAGCGCGCTGTCGCGGTCGCCCTGGGCGTCCCGGAAGCGTCCCTGGCACCGGCCGGCCAGGAGTAGGGCTCAGGGTGCTGGTCGGTTGGACCGCCGGCAGCGCGCCGTCCCGCGACCCGACTCGCAGTTCGCCAGCGGCTTGGAGTCGTTGGGGAACCGAATGTGGACCAAGTCCATGGTGTCGCTGGCGAACGGCGTCGTCAGGTCGTGGATGTGCCGCATGTGGTCGTCCGGCTGGGCCAGCTTGCCCTGGCTCTTGACCCCGCGCCCCATGCTCGACAGCGGGTTCATCAGCACGTACGAGGCCCCCTGCTCGGTGGCGAAAGCGCACAGCTGGGCGTACTCCTCGTCCTCGGCCAGACTGTTCGGGGTGCACAGCAGCCCCTGGAGCAGACCGGCGGCGGCGAACTTCCGCACGGTGTCCACGGTGACCTGGAACGAGGCCCGGTCGCCCCGGAACTTGCCGTGGGAGTCGGCGGCGAAGCCGTCCAACGAGACGTTGACGTGCACCCCCCCGATCTCGACCAGGGCGGCGATGGTGTCGTCCGTGGCCAAGGTGGCGTTGGTGCACAGGCCCACCCCCATGCCCGCCTCGCGGAAGGCCCGCACCACGTCCAGGAAATCCGCGTGCAGGAACGGCTCGCCGCCGGTCAGGGTCACCCGGTTCACGCGGGCGGCCAGGAGCTGGGGGATGACGTGCGACCGGATCAGGTCCAGGGGCATCGTGGCTCCGTCCTTCAAGGCGGACACGAAGCAGTGCGCGCACCCCAGGTTGCAGGGCTCGTGGATCTGGATCAGCGCCTTGCGGTTGGGGTGATCGACCGAGGTCCGGAAGTAGCAGGACGTGGCCTGGTCTGCGCTGACAATGCTCCGAGCGGTCATGACGGCTACCTCGATCTGGTCGAAGGCGGGTCACCCCTTCCAGGATCGCCCCGTCGGGGCCGGTCCGGGGGGTGAGTTCCGGGAAGGGTGCGGCGACCCCGCCGCAGGGGAGCGAAAGCCCGGAGCCGCCGCGTCCGCCCGGGGTACGCCGGCGGAGCTTGGTGAAGGGGTGCCCGGCCGTGTCGTCCGCCAGGGCTTGCGGCCGGGCACCCCGCTCATGGGGCCGGTCGGGTCTCCGGCTCGGGTCCTCGGTGGCGCTCGCACCGGCAGACGGGCCAGTGGCCCAGCGAGTAGATGCCGGAAGGCCGGTAGTCGCTCTCGACGGCCTGGGAGCTGACCTCGACCCACTCGCCAGCGACGGTCTCCTTCTTCACCCGGATGGTCATGGCATGCCGTGCGATCACGGGCGGTTCATCGGTCATCACGGCCGCCCCGCCTTCTCGTACCGATACCGGCGACGCCACGCCTGCCAACCGCGCCACTGCTCCAGCTGGAACCTGTGTGCCATAGGCCGATCAGTCATGGCACGCCTCGCTGGACTCCCGGACGTCCTCGCCGTGCCCGGACGGCCAAATCCTCAGCTGTCCCGCGAACGGGTTCCCCACCAGGCAGGGTTCTCCCGGTGCACGTTCGGTTGCCTCCTGCGGGTCGGACCATGCAGTCCAGTCCGAGGCGTCTGCGAGCTGGGTGCTGCGTACCCGGTCGGCGGGCATCCGGCGCGGAAGGGGTGGTGGTGATGTCACGGGCGGGACTCCTGGCGGACGTGGGAGGTGGCTGCCGCCGCCCGGCCCCAACGGGGGATGTGGCCGGACGGCGGCGCTTCGGGACAGCCCTCCGGGGGAACGAGGAGACTCGTTGGCCAGCTTCGGAAGCCGCTGACGTCCAGTCAAAATCCTTAGCCGTCCGTGGGACCATCGCCGATGCGGCGACCGCATACGGATATGCGCGGAGCGGGTACCGATGCGGTCGCCAGCGGGTCGAAACTCGTAACGTGGGGGGTAGACGGTGGATTGGCGGGCAGCAGCCAGGGAGGCATCTCGCGCCGGGAACTACGGCAAGGTCATCGAGTTGGCCCGCAAGTCAGCACGGATGACCCAGCAACAGTTAGGGGAGGCATGTGGGCTCTCGCAATCGGCGGTCTCCCGACTGGAGAAGCGAGGCTCGGGCTCGTACGCCACGGACCTCCTCGCGGCGGCGTCCGCCCACCTGGATATCCCGGCCGCAATGGTCGGGCTCGCTGAACCCAGCGGGATCGCAAGAGATGGAACCGAGCAGGTGGAACGCCGAGAATTTCTAGGCGGAGTGGCCGCTGCGGCAGCCGCACCCGCCCTGGCGGTACTGCCTGAGCTGCACGAGGCCGCGCACCAGCAGAGCGCGGCACTGCGGCTGAACACGACCGCATACCGGCGCTTGGACGGTTCGACGCCATCGCGGGACCTCGCAGAGCCCGTACATGCCCATATGAGACTGATCCAGTCCCTCGCCCAGTCGGCCCCCGCCGGTCAGCGACCCCGGCTGGCGGGTGTCGGCAGCGAGGCCGCTAGCCTGGCGGCATGGCTGGCCTGGGACATGGGCGACAACGGATCAGCCCGCACCTGGTACGGCTCGGCGATCAAAGCAGCCCGGTCGGCCGGAGACTCGCTGCTGGCCGCCTACCAGATCGGCAGCCTCGCGCAGTTCGAGGCGCACGCCGGTAACGGCGCGCAGGCCCTGACCCTGGCCAGTGCTGCCCGGCGGTCCCTGGGTCCGCAGCGTCCGGCTATCGCTGACGCGTGGCTCTCCTCGGTCGAGGCCCTGGCCCACGCCGCTGCCGGCGACCAGCGCGCCGCCGACCGTGCCCTGATCCGCAGCCGGGCGACAGCCGAACGCCTGCCGCTGGAGGGGCCGCCTCCGTGGCCCTGGGTCTTCGTGTTCGATGAGGCCAAGGTCGCTGCCTGCCGGGTCACCTGCGGTGCCCGCCTGGGCCTGGCGGACTGGGTGCTCACCGCAGACACCGCCGCTCTCGCCACCGGCCACGCCAAGCAGCGCGCCCTGGTGGTCCTCGATATCGCCGCCGGTCACCTTGCTGCCGGACGGGTAGAGGCCGCCTTCGCCCTCGCGTCACGCGCGCTGGACACCGGCATCGAGTACCGATCCGGCCGGATCGTGGAACGGGCTCGGACCGTCCGCCGATCCATCACCAGTACCTCGCCACCGAAGGTGGTCAGGGAGTTCGATGAGCGCCTGCACGGCGTCTATTTGTAGGAGGGGCATCTGATGCGCGTTGGGATCACTGGCCACCGTGGACTGACCGCCGAGGTCGAGGAGCAGGTCCGACAGCTCCTGGCCACGGCCATAGACGGCTACGTCGCCGGGGAGCTGGTCGCGGTGTCGTGCATAGCGGACGGCCCGGACAGCTGGTTCGCCCAGGCCGCCCTGGACCACGGCGGACGTCTGGAAGCCGTCATCCCCGCCGAGGAGTACCGCGACAGCCTCCCCGACTGGCACCACCCTGTGTACGACGCGCTCCTGGTCCGCGCCGCTGAGGTCCACCACACCGGCCTGACCGCTTCCGACTCGAACGCACACATGGCGGGCAGCGAGGTCCTCGTAGGACTCGCAGACGAGCTACTGGCCGTGTGGGACGGGAAACCGGCCGGAGGCTACGGAGGCACCGCTGACGTGGTGGCCTACGCCGAGCGCATGGGCGTGCCAGTGCGAGTCCTCTGGCCGCAGGGAGCGACGCGGTCATAGTGGAGTTCCCGATCGGCGGCGGTTCTCACCCAGGGTTAGCGCCGGCCGGACCCGGGGTGATCGTGCCGAAGACAGGCCCGAAGGCTCAACCTCGCCAGAGAATCACGCTGCGGTGGCAATTGCCCTGGGCCAGGTCGGCGCTGACCCAGGGCAAGGACGACAGCGATCGACGATCATGATCCCGGGCTACGGAGCACCGTGTGCCGAGCATCCCGGGTACAGCAGGTGCCGGTCGCCGCACGCGCGGGCAGCCGCCGTCTGTGCCGAGCTGTCCTACCGCCACGAGGGCTACCCGGTCGAGCGGGCACTCGTGGAGCGGCTCCTGCGCGCCGATCCGACGCTGCGCCAGCGGGGCAGCTGCGGTACGAGTTCGGACGCCAGGCGGTGGTGGACGCCGTGCTCGGCGGGATCCGCCAGCCGCGTCCCTGTTCCTGAAGTGGCTCTTGCCGCGGGGACGTCCGGCACCGAGCTCGGAATCGGCGCCGGGCAATCGTCAGACGCGAGTCTCGGCTGCTTGTCGAATGTCGGCGCTCGCGAGCCCTCCGGGCGCGAAGACCGCCGCCGCGATCCGGAGTTCGGGTGGCAGGGCCGACCACAGCTCGTCCAGCAGGTCGGTGCGGTTGTCCTCGGTTGTCCGGACCTCCGTGAAGGGGGCGCCGGTAGCGATACCTTGCCTGTCGGAGTGATAGGTCGTCATGAGCACTCCCTCACCAGGAGCCAGGTCGCTGACGTGGAGGGTGAGCCGGTTGGTGGCGGCGCGGCTCCCCGTGCTGTGCCGGGCGGCGCCGAACCATGCCTGACCGCCCTCGTGGTTGTCCGCGATTACCGTCAGGCGTGGAGTGAAGATCGGCGGGTCTGGTTCGTAGTCCAGCTCGTCCAGGGCCAGGATCGGGGCCAGCCCCGAACCGAGGCGGTCGGAGACCGTGGAGACCTGCTCCCCGTTGCCGAAGATCAGCAAGTCCCCGCTCTGACGGGCGGCAACGTAGTGCCGAAGATGGTCATGCTGGCGCGCGTCCGCAGGGGCGACGATCAGCTCGTCTCCGGCGGTGCGCTGCAGGGTGCGGGCCTGGGACGCGGGACTGCGCCCGGTGAGGAAGTAGGCGCCGAGCATGGTGCCGTCGCCGGTCCTGCACCACAGCACGCCGCGGCCTGGGTAGTGATTGCCCGTCAGTGCATCTCTCAGCAAGGTCACGTGTGTTTCAGCCCCCTGCTTCATGGCCTCGCGTCGCGTGGCCGGCGGTGAATGCCCACATGGATCAGGGGAGACTCCAACGGCCGACAGTGCGGTGGTCGGATCCCCGCGTCCCACGTGGGGATTATCGCAGAGCTTGATCTACTACGCGATCGTAGGTGCCGCGGTACAGGCGAGCGTCGCGCTTCGCCGGTGCCACGCCCACTTGCCGCATATGCAGACCATGAGGCACACGACTGCCGCACCCGGACCCGCCCACCACGGCCAACCCGGAGACAGCACCTTGACCAGCGCGGTCACCGCGCCCCAAAACCTGCTCCGGCCATCTGATCGGCAACCACCACCGGACTGACACGACGTCACCGACGGCAACCCCACTGGCACCGAACGGGCATGTCGCAGGGAGACGGCACGCACGAGGAAGGGTCAGGCGGGTAGTTCGTGCGGGTCGGCGCCGCTGGTGAGGGCCAGCAGGTGGGGTGCCTGGGCGAGCACCCGCCCGGCCGCGCCGCGCACCTCGGCCCGCGGGCCGAGTTCGCCGGCCACGATCCGGACCTGGGCACCGGCGTGCGGCAGCGCGTGCCGGGCGATGGCGAGCCGCATCGATTCGAACAGGGGCTCGCCGATCGCGGCCAGGTCGCCGCCGACGACGATCAACTGCGGGTTGATCAGGGTGACCACGCCCGCCAGGGCACGTCCCACCGCCGCCCCGGCGTCCTCCACGGCCCGCCGGGCCCCCGCCCGGTTCTCCCTGAGCAGCCCCGGCAGCTCGTCGGGGGCGACCGGGTGGTCCCAACTGTCGCGCAGCAGACGGGCGATGGCTATCGGGCTGGCGATGGTCTCCAGGCAGCCGCGGTTGCCGCAGCGGCAGATCAGGCCGTCCTCGATCGCCAGCAGGTGCCCGATCTCCCCGGCCAGACCGCTGACGCCGAGCAGCAGCTGCCCGGCGGCCACGATGCCGGCGCCGATACCGGCGGACAGGCGTACGTAGACCATGTTGTCGATGCCCCGGCCGGCGCCGTAGAGGTGCTCGGCCAGGGCCCCGGCGTTGGCGTCGTTGATCAGCTGGCTGGGGATTCCGGTGCGCCGCTCCAGCTCGTGCCCCGGCCGCACGTCGGTCCAGCCGGGCATGATCCCCTCGGCGACCATGGCGCCGTCCCCGCCGACGGGGGAGGCGATCCCGACGCCGAGGCCGAGCACCCGCTCGATCGGGGCGTCGCACTCCCGCAGCGCCTGGTGGACCAGCTCGGCGGCCAGGTCGAGGGTGGCCTGCGGGGCCCGGTCGACTTCGACGGCCTCGACGTGGTCCCAGACGGGTACGCCGTACAGGTCGCACAGCGCGACGCGGACGTGGGTGTGGCCGATGTCCGCCCCTACCGCGTACGCGGCGGTCGGTTGCAGGGTCAGCACCTGCGCGGGCCGGCCCAGCGAACGGTTCTCCGGCTCGGCCGACCCGCTCTCCTCGCGGACCAGGCCGGAGGCGATCAGGTCGGTGACGAGGGCGTAGACGGTCGCTCGGGACAGCTTGGTCAGCCGCACCAGCTCCGGCCGACTGGTCCCGCCGGTGGCGTGCAGCGCCTGCAGGACCCGCAGTCGGCCTTCGTCTCGAAGGTTCATGTGCGTCGGAATGGAAGGCTCCCCGGAAGGTAGGCGCCGCAACGAGATGCTCGCATCGTAGGGGCTCGTCAGGCCCCCTGCGGGCCCGCCTCCGCGCGGGCCCGCGAGCGCAGGCCCGCGAGCGCACCGTGCCGCTCTCCCGCGGCCGACGCCGTCCGCTGACCACCAATTCTCCGTCTTTGAACTTAACTCTAGGCGGACGATCGCCAGACGTCCAAGGGGAAGTCCGGAGTCAGTCGTATCGGAGGTCAGCTGCTGGGCTCGCCGCTGACGGCCTGGTGCACCACCAGCTCTGGGTTTTTGGATACCAGGGCATGTCACGATCCTTGGCATTTTCCTTGACTTCTTCCTGGAGCAGTCTGAATATGTGTGCTGCGCCGGATGATACGAATCGTCTACCTGGTCGTCTTCCCACGGCGCGCGTTCCACCCCGCTCCGAGGCACCGGAAGCGGAACCCCACGGCGGCCCGGTCGGCCTCGCGAGTCAGGCGCGACCGACCGGGCCGTCCCACGACGCGATCGGCCGCCCCGGCCTGGAGGTTCACCATGTCCTCGTTACGTGTGACCTGGCGCAGGCTGCGGCTGGCAGTCGTGTTGCTGCTGGTGGCGGTGATCGCCGTACCCGCCCTCGGGGCGGTGGCGCCCGCCTCGGCCGCCGCGTCGTCCCTGCCCTGCGACGTCTACGCCGCCGGCGGTACACCGTGCGAAGCGGCGTACAGCATGACCCGGGCCCTGTTCGCGGCCTACGACGGACCGCTGTACCAGCTCCAGCGAACCTCCGACGGCAGCTACCTGAACATCGGTCCGGGATCCACCGGCGGGGTGGTCGACTCCGCCCCGCAGGTCTCGTTCTGCTCCGGCACGAGCTGCACCGTCACCGAGATCTACGACCAGACCTCCAACGGCAACAACCTGCCCATCTCGCAGGGCACCGCCTGCTCGGGCTGCTCGGGCGGGATCGCGGGCCCCGGTCCGAACGGCTCGGACATCGGTTCGCCCGCGATGGCGCTGCCGGTGACGGTCGACGGCCGGCCCGCGTACGGCGCCCTGTTCGACGCCCAGGGCACCGGGTACCGCATTGACGACGCGAAGAACGTGCCCACCGGCTCGCAGCCCGAGGGCGTCTACCTGATGACCTCCTCGAACGTCACCAGCAACGGCTGCTGCTTCGACTTCGGCTCGGGCGAGGCGAACGACAGCGACGACGGCAACGCCACCATGAACGCGATCTACTACGGCACCGACTGCTGGACCCAGAACTGCAGCGGCCCCGGTCCGTGGGTGGGCGGCGACCTGGAGAACGGCATGTACTTCAGCGACACCGGTGCCAACCCCTCGTCCATCCCCGCCGAGAGCGGCTCGTTCGTCTCCGCCTGGGAGAAGAACAACGGGACGACCAACTTCACCCTGAAGTACGGCAACGGGCAGCAGGGCGGGCTGACCGAGTCCTATTCGGGAGCGTTGCCCAGCGGCTACGACCCGATGAAGGTCCAGCCCTCCATCGAGTTGGGCACCGGCGGGGACAACAGCATCTGGGGCGACGGTGAGTTCTTCGAGGGCGCCGTCACCGCCGGATACCCCTCCGACGCGACGGAGAACGCGGTCCAGGCCGGCCTGGTCGCGGCCGGGTACTCCCACAACGTCACCGACGTGCCGACCACCGCGTCCGTGGTCAGCCTCAAGGCCCACGCCAACGGCGACTACGTGGACTCCGCCGGCAGCGGCACCTCGCTGATCGCCAACTCGACCAGCATCGGCGCCGACCAGACCTTCGACCTGCTCACCAACCCGGACGGCACGGTGAGCCTGCGGGCGCACTCCGACGGCGACTACGTCACCGCGCCGAACGCCGGAGCCGCGCCACTGATCGCCGGCAGCACCGCGATCGGGTCGGCGGAGACCTTCGACCTGATCGACAACCCCGACGGCAGCGTCAGCTTCCGGGCGCACGCCAACGGTGACATCGTGACCGCCGACAACGCCGGAGCCTCGCCACTGATCGCCAACCGGACCGCGATCGGCCCCTGGGAGGAGTTCGACGTCGTCCGCGACACCGTGCCCGTCAGCTTCCGGGCGCACGCCAACGGTGACATCGTGACCGCCGACAACGCCGGGGCCTCGCCGCTGATCGCCAACCGGACCGCGGTCGGCCCCTGGGAGACGTTCGACCTGATCGGCGACCCCGACGGCAGTGTCAGCCTGCTCGCCCGGGCGAACAACGAGTACGTCACCGCGGGCGCTTCGGCGCTGATCGCCAACAGCGCCTCGATCGGATACGCGCAGGAGTTCAGCCTGATCGACAACGCGGACGGCAGCGTCAGTCTCAAGGCACACGCCAACGGCGAGATCGTCACCGCGGACGGCGCCGGGGCCGACCCGCTGATCGCCAACCGGTCCGCCATCGGCCCCTGGGAGGAGTTCGACCTGATCGACGACTGATCCCCCGCCCGCGGGGGCCCTGGTCGGGGCTCCCGCGGGCGTGCCGAGCCCTGCGGCGGCGGGGCGAATCCCGCGGGAACCGGAAGTGGAGCCGGTCGACCTGGATCAGGGGCGGTGACGGGTGCGGTTGTGCAGGTCGGTGCGCGCGCTGTCGAGGAGCTGGTCGGCGAGGGCCGGGTCGGTGCCGACGACGGCGCGCGAGAGCAGGACGGCCCCGACCATCTGGCTGAACAGCGCCAGGGTGCGGTCCCAACTCGCCTCCTGGTCAAGGCCCGTCGCCGCCTGGACGGCTTCGGCGAAGCGGCGCAGGTTCGTGGTCAGGCCGCTGGCGTAGTGGGAGCGGGCGGGGTCCTCGAAGCGGGGGGCGTCGCCGAGGAAGCCCGCGTTGGGGCAGCCGTGGTCGATATCCGCGCGGTGCTCCGGCGACAGGTACCAGTCGATCTGGTTGCCCAGGGGATCCTCCCCGCGTGCCGTGGAGGCGTCCAGGGCCGCGGTCAGGTTCTCCAGCCCCTCGGCCATGGCCTTGGCGACGACCTCGTCCACCAGCGCGGCCTTGGACGCGAAGTGGTTGTAGAAGCCCCCGCGGGTCAGCCCGGCGGCGGCCATCAGCTCCACCAGTCCCACCGCCTCCACGCCACGCTCGCGGAAGAGGGTCTCGGCGGCGCTGACGATCGCGTCGTGGTTCTGTGCCGCCTTCTGCTTCGACACGCCCATGAGTGCCACCTCCTTCACCATGACTGTAGCACCATCTCAATGTCGATCGACCTTGACAGGATGGCAGCGCGGGCATAAAACAATGTCGAGCGACATTGTGATGACCGAGGGCGTGCCCAGCCCGTGGACGAGACCATGAAGGAGACAGCGACATGTCCGTTCCACCCCTGTTCACGCCGACCCGCATGGGCGCTCTGGAGCTGCCCAACCGGATCGCGATGGCACCGCTGACGCGGATGCGCGCCGACAACCCGGGCCGGGTGCCGACCGGGCTGCACGCCGAGTACTACGCCCAGCGCGCCGGCGCCGGACTGATCGTGGGCGAGGCCACCGCGATCAGCCCCGAGGCAGTGGGCTGGGCCGACACACCCGGCCTGTGGAGCCCGCAGCAGGTACACGGCTGGCGGGGGGTGACCGACGCGGTCCACGCCGCCGGTAGCCGCATGATCGCGCAGCTCTGGCACACCGGATCCCTGTCGCACCCGGACTTCTTCGACGGAGCCCCGCCGATGTCGGCCTCCGCGGTCAACCCGGAACAGCTCAGCTCCACCCCCACCGGACGCAAGCCCACGGTCACACCGCGCGCGATGACCCGCGCCGAGATCCGCCGGACCGTGGCCGACTACGCGACCGCCGCCCGCAACGCCGTCGCGGCCGGGTTCGACGGCGTCCAGATCCTGGCCAACTTCACCTACCTGCCCGCCCAGTTCCTCAACCGGGCGACCAACCGGCGCACCGACCGGTACGGCGGATCGATCGCCAACCGGGCCCGCCTGGTCCTGGAGATCATCGAGAGCGTGGCCGGGGCGATCGGCCCCGAGCGCACCGGCATCAAGCTCGGCCCCATGCACGAGAGCGGACCGTTCACCGCCGACGACGAGACGCTCCCCACCGCCGAGTACGTCGTCAGCCGCCTCGACGACTACCGGCTCTCCCACCTGCTGCTCATGGGCGCCACCCACGAACTGGCCGGGACGCCGCTGGCCGACCTGGCCGGCGACGGGATGTTCCGCCACTTCCGACCGCTCTACGGCGGAACCCTGATCGCCAGTGTGGACATGGACGCCGAACGCGGCAACCGCCTGGTGCGGGCCGGTCTGGCGGATGTCATCGCCTTCGGTAGGCCCTTCATCGCCAACCCCGACCTCCCCGCCCGGCTCGCCACGGGTGCCGCGCCGGCCGACACCGACTGGAGCACCGTCTACGCGGCCGGCCCGGCGGGCTACACCGACTACCCGGCCCTGGAACCGGTCGCGGCCTGAGCCGCGAACCGTTCGCCCGCGCATCGTGACGTGCGGTCACCATGCGGATGCCGCCCGGTGCGGCCCGCGGACCAGCGCGGACTCACCGCCCGTCGGCCATGGCGAGCCCTTGTCACACCCATCCAGTACCTGAGAACAACATCCCACAGGAGTCAGTCATGTCTGAGGCATCCCGCTCGATCGCCCTGGTCACCGGAGCCAGCAGCGGCATCGGCCGCGCTGTGGCCCTGCGGCTCGCCCGGGACGGTTTCGAGGTCCTGGTCCACGGACGCGACGCCGGACGCGGCGCGGCGGTGGTCGAGGAGATCGTCAAGAACGGTGGCAGTGCCCGGTTCCTGGCCGCCGATCTGACCGACCTCGAAGCCCTCGCCCGGCTGGCGCAGGAGGCGGCGCAGGCCGACGTCCTGGTCAACAACGCCGGGTTCTCCTGGTTCGGGCCCACCGACCAGTTGCCCGCCGAGACCTTCGACGCGCTGTTCACCGCCAACGTGCGCTCCGCCTACTACCTGACCGCGGCGCTGGCGCCCGAGATGGCCGAACGCGGGAAGGGCAGCATCATCAACCTGGGCAGCATGGCCGGCCAGATCGGCCTGGCCGGCGGCGCCGCCTACAGCGCCACCAAGGCCGCGCTGGCCGCGCTGACCCGCGCCTGGGCCGCCGAGTTCAGCCCGCGCGGCGTGCGGGTCAACACCATCTCCCCCGGACCCGCCCACACCGGTGGCGCCGACCCGGCCAACATCACCGCGCTCGGCGCCACCACCCTGCTGGACCGCGCGGCCCAGCCCGAGGAGATCGCCGACGTGATCGCCTTCCTCGCCTCCCCCGCCGCCGCCTACGTCACCGGCGCGCTGATCCCCGCCGACGGCGGCCGAACCGCCGTCTGACCGGTCCTCCGGCACCAGGTCCGGCACTCCCGACACCACCGACCCCGCACGACCTTCCCAAGGGAGCAGACATGTCCCGGCACACCGCCATCACCGCCCCCACCGAGTTCGTCGAGGCAGGCGGCATCCGCTTCGCCTACCGCCGCTACGGCAACCCCGAACGCACCCCGGTGGTCTTCGTCCAGCACTTCATGGGCAACCTCAACGACTTCGACCCGGCCATCACCGACGCCCTGGCCGGCGACCGCGAGGTCATCCTGTTCAACAACACCGGCGTGGGCACCAGCAGCGGCCAGGTCCCCGACACCATCGAGCAGATGGCCCGCGACGCATCGGCGTTCATCGACGCCCTGGGCCTGACCCGGGTGGACCTGCTGGGCCACTCGATGGGCGGCCTGGTCGCCCAGGAGATCGCCCTGGCCCGCCCGGACCTGGTCCGCAAGCTGATCCTGGTCGGCACCGGACCGCGCGGCGGCGAGGAGATCGGCTCACGGCCCGCCTGGGTCGGGGACCTGTTCGCGGCCGACTACGAGCCCCCGGAGAACGTCTGGCTGCCGACCCTGTTCGAACCCACCGAGACCAGCCAGGCAGCGGGCCGCGCCTACGTCCAGCGCATCACCGAGCGCCAGGAAGGCCGCGACCCGTGGCCCTCCCCGCAGTCCGTCGGCGCCCAACTGACAGCGATCGCCGCCTACGGAAAAGTCCAGGACCCCGAGTACACCTCCCTCAAGGCACTGACCCTGCCGGTCCTGGTCGTCAACGGACACAACGACATCATCATCACCACTGTCAACTCCTACCTCCTCCAGCAGCACCTGCCCGACGCCCAGCTGGTGATCTACCCCGACTCCGGCCACGGCGCGCACCACCAGTTCCACGACCTGTTCGTCCAGCACGTGCGGCTCTTCCTGGACCGAACCGAGAACGGGGCATGACCGGATGCCCAATCCCCGCAGTGCCCCGGTCGCGTCAGGCACCGCCGTGCCCGCTCACCACGGTCGGCGTGCGGCACCCGCCCGGCCGGTGGTGGGGCCACGGCCCGTCGGTTTTCTGGCGGCGCTCACGCACGGCCGCCCGCAGCACCTGCCCGTCCGGGAGGTGGACCTGGACCTGGGGCGGGTTCGAGCCGGTGTCAGCGCGGTCGATCACCGCAGCACTCGCTCAGCCAGCGGTGCCGGACGGCGGGCGGATCAGGCGGACGTCGTAGGCGTACCAGCCCACCCGGCTACCCGGGTCCACCGCGCACCGCCACAGGATCGGCCCGGCCGGGTTCCGCGTCCACGCCAGCACCCGCACCGGCCGCCACCCCTCGCGGGCGGCCCGAACTGGCCGACACCCGGTCCGTGGGCTCGGGCCTGCGAGGATGTTGCCATGGACAAGCGAATCATGGGACGGCTCGGCCGTGAGGTCTCCGTCGTCGGACTGGGTACCTGGCAGCTCGGCGCGGACTGGGGCGAGGTTGAGGAGAAGGATGCCCTCGCCGTGCTGGACGCGGCGGCCGAGGAGGGCGTGACCTTCTTCGACACCGCCGACGTCTACGGTGACGGCCGCAGCGAACGCCTGATCGGCCGCTGGAGGAAGGACAACCCGGGGGCCGGGGTCTTCGTGGCCACCAAGATGGGCCGCCGGGCCGAGCAGCTGCCGGAGAACTACACCGCTGCCAACTTCCGGGCCTGGAGCGACCGTTCGCGGGCGAACCTGGGCGTGGACACACTGGACCTGGTGCAACTGCACTGCCCGCCCAGCGCGGTCATCGAGTCGGACGCGGTGTTCGACGCACTGGACGCGCTGGTGGAGTCCGGCTCGATCGCCGCCTACGGCGTGAGCGTGGAGACCTGCGAGCAGGCGCTGAAGGCGATCGCCCGGCCCGGTACCGCGAGCGTGCAGATCATCTTCAACGCGTTCCGGCTCAAGCCGCTGGACGAGGTGCTGCCCGCTGCCGCGGCCGCCGGCGTCGGAGTCATCGCCCGGGTGCCGCTGGCCTCGGGACTGCTCTCCGGCCGGTACCGGCACGACACCGCCTTCGCCGCCGACGACCACCGCACCTACAACCGCCACGGCGAGGCCTTCGACCAGGGCGAGACTTTCTCCGGCGTCGACTACGACACGGGCGTGGAGGCCGCCGCCGAGTTCTCGGCGCTGGCAGCACCCGGCGCCACCGCGGCGCAGACCGCCCTGCGCTGGATCGTCCAGCAGCCGGGCGTGACCACGGTCATCCCCGGTGCGCGGTCGACCGAACAGGCAGTATCGAACGCGCGCTCGGCATCTGTGCCCGCACTGCCGGACCAGACCCTGACCGCCATCCGGGACTTGTACGAGCGGCGCATCCGGGCCCAGGTCCACCAGCGCTGGTAGGCGGGCCCACCTATCGCCCGGGTGCCGGCGAGGGACGGGGGCGGCGGCGGCCGGGCATCGCGAGCCGGTCTGCGTCGGCACGGTCCCGGGCGCGAGCAGGTCGGGGCCTGTGCCATACCCGGGGGGCGACGGCAGTGCCCGCCGCCACGTCCAGTCGGCCCCTTCAACGATTCGTGCCCCGACGCTCACGGCGCCGGGGCACGAAGGAGCGAGTTGGACGGCACCTACAGAGCAGCGCTGGTGCCGGTCGGAGGTACGCAGGCCCTGCCGGTCGGCACCGGCAATCGGCTGGACCGTGCCTGGGGGCGGCCGGACGACGCGGGTCCCGGCGCTGCTCGGGCTGGTCCAATCGGGAACCGGCCGGGAACCGGTCTGGTCGGGGACGCTGAAGTGGCGGCCGCGCAGCGGGGCGCCGCGCAGTTCGGCCGGTCCGGCGGTGACCTCTCGACGGGCCCTGACCAGAACCTGTGCCTCGGTACCGGTGGCCTGGTCATCACCCTGGGCCTGTGGCTCAAACTGCGCGCCTCGTGCGGGCGGGTGACGAGCGGGTGATAGGAGAGTACGGGCACGGTCAGGCCGAAGGCCGCGGTGGCCAGCAGCGCCCACGCCGACCACCGCGACCTCGCCGATGCCGACCTCACACCCGGCCCGAGGCCCCGCACCGGCAGCTGACCACCCACACCCCCCGGGCCCGGGGGCCGCGGTCAGTGGGCGCTGCTGCGCGGGCCGTGGTACTGCGCATCGGTGACCGGTTCCAGCCAGGTGGTCTCGGGGGTGCCGTCGCCGGTTCCCTCCCACAGGGCGAGGTGCTCCATGAAGAGCTCCGGGGTGGCGCCGTGCCAGTGCTCCTCGCCGGGCGGGCAGGTGACGGTCCGGCCCGGGTGGTGCCCGGGCCTTGCGCGGTGACGGCGTGGAGCCGCCGGTGCGGGGGCAGCGGCGGCGGTGCCCGGTGTGAGCGGTCAGCCCTTGCCGAAGTGCTGGGCGGGGAACGCGCCCGCCGCCCGCAGGGCCCCGGTGAAGCCGTCGGCCAGTTCGGTGAGGCGTGCGGTGGCGGTCGGGCCGAGGTGCTCGTAGGGGGCCGCGTCCGGCTGGTCGGTGAGCGCCTCGGCCTCACCGCGCAGGGCCGTGCCGGCTTCGGTGAGCTCGCCCGCCCCGTCCAGCAGGCCGCGTTCGCGCAGCCGGTCGCGGGCGGCGGCCCACTGCTCCGCTGACCACCCCCGGGTCCGCTGGAACAGGGCGGAGGTCGGCGCCGCGCCGGTGGCGTTGCGCAGGACCAGCGCCTCGATCCCGGACAGGCCGACGACCGCCAGCGCGGCGAGGTGGCCGTCGCCCCGGTGCTCGCGCACCCACCGCTACAGCACACCAGGCCGCTCCGGGCCCTGTCCCCAGGGCGCGGAGCATGCACTGGCTCACCTTCAGCCGCCGTGCCGCGCCGCCCGTCTCCTTTGATCGTGACTCTCAAGATCCCATCAGCGTCACGGGTGCGGGTCAGCGCAGGTCGAAGTCGTTCTCGTCCCATTCGAAGTCGTCCGGGCCGAAGCCCCCGTACAGGCCGCCGTTGAAGTACTCGGCCAGGGCCTGGCCGATGATCTGCCGCACCTCGTCCTCGCTGTCGGCCAGGGCCAGCGCGGCGGCCTGATCGCCGGTCAGGTTGAGGTGGACGTCGCGGGAGCGGACGGCGTCCGAGCCGCGGATCGAGAACGTCATCGCGCGGCCGACGCGGGCGCTGTGGCCGGAGAAGGCCCCGGTCTGCTGCAACTGCCTGGCCCTGCGCTCGCGTCCGCGCTCGGTGGTCTGCGCGCGGACCGCGTCCGTCGCCAGCCGGTCGGCCTTCGTCGTCGGACGCGGCAGCGGCGGCCTGCCCTGCTTGGCCCGCGCCTGGTTCTGCTTCTCCCACCGCTTCTCCGCCGCCTTCGAGAGCTGCGGGGGTGTGCGGGTCCCGGCGATCCAGCGCTCCACCGTCCGCTGGCTCACGCCGTAGGCCGCGGCCATCGCCCTCGTGCTGCCGCCGAACAGCCTGTCCTTCACGTGCCCGGCCTGCGTCGCGGACTGCACCGGCGCCTTGCGCGAGGGGAACAGGGCCTCACGGACCCGGCCGAACATGCCCGTGGCCATCAGAGGCCACCGCCTTCCCGATCGCGCCCGGCACCCTCGGCGTCGGCCTGAGCGACGAAGTCGCCGTCGGTGCCGTACTGGTGGACCAGCTTGGAGGGGTGCTCCCGGCGCTCCATCGCCTCGACCGCCGCCGCCAGCGGGATCGAGGACTCGTGCTTGTGGCTGCCCGGCGCGATGCCCAGGCGCAGCGCCCCGGGTACCGGGGTGCCGT
Source organism: Streptacidiphilus sp. P02-A3a (assembly GCF_014084105.1). Lineage (GTDB taxonomy): Bacteria > Actinomycetota > Actinomycetes > Streptomycetales > Streptomycetaceae > Streptacidiphilus. Next base: position 4,811,509 of record NZ_CP048289.1, read on the forward strand.
CGGGCTTGACCGGCAGCAGTTCCAGCGGGGAGGGGGCGTCGGCGGCGTACAGGTAGGAGTCGACGTTGACCGCGAACGGGGCTCGGCCGGTGAGCCGCAGGGTTTTGCGCAGGCGGCGGTGGGCGGCGATGCGGGCAGCGGCGATGATGTGGAAGCGGATCTCGGGGCGGTAGGACCAGTTCGCGGCGACCTTCTCCAGCCAGGTCGCCTCGTCCGGGTGGGCGTTGCGGGCCGAGTCGGTCCACTTGCCGATGCCGCCCTTGTAGACGTTCTTGTAGAGCCCGGCCAGGACCAGGGCGTCCGCGCGGACCGGGTCGGTGCCGACGTCCTTGTGGACGGCGTGGGCGGCGAGGAACTCGGTCGGGCTCTGGCCGTCGACCAGGCCGAGTTCGGCGTAGGCGCGTTTGTAGCCGCCGCGCAGGTGTCCGGTCCACTCCTTGAGCAGCGGCACGGTGTACGTGGACAGGTGGGCGGCGGTGATGGTGGTCGTGTCGAAGTCGTACATGTCGTTGTCGGGCGTGGACATGTGGGCGACGGTCTCGGTGGTGTACCAGCCGGGCCCGGTCGGCGGGCGGCCGTGGAACGTCGCCGGGTGCGGCAGCAGTTCGTCGACCTTCGTGCTGGTGAAGTCGCACCACCACAGCCCGGCCGTCTTCGAGTCCCACGCCGGGTTCTTCACGTACTGCAGCTCACCGGCCGGGAGCCGCAGGGTCTCGGTGACCGACAGGTAGGACGCGCAGACGTCGACCGCGACCGCCCACCGGCGCCCGGCCTCCTGCGGGGTGAGCTCGCGGAACCACCACTTGAAGTCCTCCTCCTCGCACACCGTCTCGCCGTCGGCCAGCAGTTCGCGGGTCAGCGGGTGCCGGGCCCCGGCGGCCGGGGGCACGCACAGGTCGCCGCCCGGCAGCGCGCCCTCGCGGAACGTGGAGGACCACTCCCCCGTCGTCTCGTCCCGGTTCCACTCCACGCGCGGGCGCACCGCGTCCAGGAGCAGCATCGCGGTGGAGGCGGTGCTCGCGCCGGGGGCGACGCCCAGGTCGGCGGTGAAGGCCCGGGATCGGCGGGCGAGGGTGAGCCCGTCCACGGTGCCGTCGGGGTTGGTGGCCAGGGGGGTGAGCAGGGAGCTGGTGGCCTGCTGGCGGGCGTCGCCCTGCCCCAGCCACGGCGCGACCGTGATCCCTACCGATGTCCTGGGGCCACCGGCGGAACCCTTGCGGCGGAAGGCGCGGAACGACGGGCCGATCTGGTCGCTGATCTCCATGCCCACCGTTGCGGCGGTCTTCGCCAGCTTCGCCTGCAGCGCGGCCAGGGCCTTCTCGGTGGTCGGCAGGACGGCCGGCAGTCCGAGCCGTTTGACAGCGGCCTCGGTCACGACCACCACGCCGTCACCCCCGCGCCCGGACGCGTGCACCCGCTCGACCCGCAGCGGCAGCCCGGTACCCAGCCAGGCGAACCAGTCGCCCAGCTTGGTCCCGGCCGGGGCCGGGACCTGCGGAACGTCGAGCAGCCAGCCGCCGTCCTGGGCGACGTCCAGCGCGACCACCGGCCACCACCGGGTGGCAGCGGACGTGCCGGCGGGACGCGCGGTGGCGGGACGGGCCGTGCCCCGGGCGGGGGCGGGGCGCCGACCGGCTCCGGCTGCCGGGGTCCGCGGTGCGGCGGGCGCCGACCGGACCGGCTCCGCAGCGACCGGGGCCGCAGCGACCGGGGCGGCCGGAGCGGCGGCAGGAGCGGGCGCTGCGACCGGAACGACCGCGGGCTGGACCGGCGGGGCGGTGACGGGGGCCGGGGCGACGGGCTGCCGGGTGCGGCAGAAGTCCCCCAAGTGCTGGGCGACACCGGCATAGCGGTAAGGGGTCGGAGTGCCGCACCACCGGCACGGCGCGGGCTCGTACCGCCGCAGCTCACCGTCCGCGTCACGGTCAGGACCGGCGACCGGAACCGGGACCGGCGCGGCCGCAGGCCTCGCGGGGGCGGGGGCGGGGGCGGGAGCGGGGAAGCGCTCCGCCAGGCCCTCCAGCAGTCGGCCGTAGGCCGGGGCGATCTCCGGACCGGGGGCGGCACTGCCGTCCTCCCAGCCCTGGACCAGCGCCGGGTCCACCCGCAGCGCGGCGGCGACGTGCGCCGTTGTGAGCCCGGCCGCCTCGCGCAGCCGGACCCGCTCCGCCGGAACCGGCAGCACCGTGGCGGCCGCGACGGCTGCCAGCAGCGCGTCGACACCGGCGAACATGTCGTCCTCGCTACCGGGCATCGGACTCCCCCTTCGCTTCGAGCAGGTCGGCGATCGCGTCGATGCGGTTCGCGGCCTCCAGGGCGGCGATGGCGTCACCGATCGCCGCCTGGGCGCCGCGCAGGCGCTCCAGCAGTTCGTCGTTGGTGGACTGCGGCGGTGCGGCCAGGAAGGTCCCGTCGCCCTGGGAGATACGCAGCACGCCCTCGTCCCGCAGGTCCACGGTGGCCCGGCGGACCGTGTTCAGCGACGCGTTGTAGTGCTCCATGAACGCTCCCAGGTCGGGGAGCCGGTCGCCGATCTGCCATTCGCCGTCGGCGATGCGTCGACGCAGGTCGGCGTAGATCTCTCGATAGCGCGGCATGGCACAACCCTAGCAGACTTGCAGTAACATGCATAAGTCTTGATAGATAGCCTGTCCAGGCCGCCCCGGTGCAACGCAGGGCTGTGCGACGCGCCATGTGATCCGCCCTCGCCGTCGGCCTTCCCCGCTCGGGCGGTTGGACCGGCTCCATGGCGAACAGCTCATCACCCGTGCGCATGGCCTGATCATCCTGTACGGACGGGCACGGACCGCAGGTGGGCTGCCGTTTCCTGGGCACGCAACACGGCTGCGGCCGCGACGCTAACCGATCAGCGAGACTGCCTCGCCCAGCAATCCGATCTCGCGGGCAGTCAGGTTGGGATCGGCCCGGCGGAACCGCACCGCGTGGTCCAACGCCTCGGAAGGCATCGCGCCGACGCCGGCCAAGAACGCGGTGAGGAACGTCTCGGCGAGCGCGGCCTCCTCCCGCGCGGAGTCGACCGCGACTTGTGCCACGATCAGCGCGGACACGGCGACATCGAACTCAGGCGGCCCCTGCCCGGAGTTACGCCAGTCGATCACCACCGGTCCTCGCGCTTCGAGCATGACATTCGCCGGGTGCAGATCCAGATGTAGCGGGCGATCCCCGGGCTCGTGCGGCATCTGTGGGGCCAACGCGTGAAGGCGATCATGCAGACCGGCCAACAGGTCCGCCGCCGCCACCGCGGTAATCTCCCCGGCGCCCAGCGCCTCCAGCATGGTCGGGCCGGTGAGCCGTTCGAGGACCAGATCACCACCACCCGCCGAGTAGACCTGTGGCACGGGGAACCCCAACCCACCGACATAGGCCATCACAGCGGCTTCAGCGGCCACGTCACCTTCGTCCCGGTACCGGCGCAGGACGCGCTGCGTGTCGAGAGCGAAGACATCTGCGTCTCGGCCGGTCGCCAATAAGACTAGCTCGGTCACCTCGTGATTCCACTGCCGTTACTGACCCACGCTCCTGGGTCTCGGCCCGCCGCGCCCCTGGGCAACACGCTCAACCGTGCGCCCGTTCCGGCGGCCGGCACGGCCGGTCAGGCATCCGAGATCATCGCCGACGGGTTCACGGCGGCGATCGGCCTCGCCGTCGACGACGAGGCGGGCATCCACCGCCCGGTCCGCCAGCTGTGGTTGCATAGGTTTCCTATGAGTGGTCTCCACGTGCTGCGCGTCTTCTGCGGGTCCGGCGACACCGGCGGGAACCTCCTCGGGGTGGTGCTCGGGGGAAGTGCGTTCCCCGGGCGGTCGGAGCGCCAGGCGCTCGCGGTCCGTTTCGGGTTCTCCGAGACGGTCTTCGTCGACGACGCCGAGGAGGGTCGCGTCGACATCTACACCCCCGGTACGCGCCTGCTCTTCGCCGGGCATCCCCTGGTCGGCACCGGCTGGTTGCTGCGGCGCGAGGGCCTGGGCATCAGCTGCCTGCGGCCCGAGGCGGGGGACGTGCCGACCTGGCAGGACGGTGAGTTCAGCTGGATCAGCGGCCGGGCCGCCTGGGCCTCGGGGCGGCGGACGTGGCAGCACCCGAGCGCGGCGGAGGTCGAGGCCCTGGCGGTGCCGCCGGTCGGCAGCGGCTGGCTCTACGCGTGGGCGTGGCGGGACGAGAACGCCGGCACCGTCCGTGCCCGGGGCTTCCCCGGTCGCGGGGACGGCATCGACGAGGACGAGGCGACCGGTGCCGCAGCCATCGTGCTGACCGACGAACTGGACCGGGCGCTCGACATTCAGCAAGGACTCGCGTCGCAGATCCTGACCCGGCCGCGTCCTGGTGGGGTCGTCGAGATCGGCGGTCGCGTCTCGCCGCACGAGCTGCGGCGGATCTGACTGCCCGCCCCGGACCAGCCCGCCAGGCACGGATCCAGCACCGCCGGCTCGTCCACGTACCGGCAGCTCGTCCACGTACCGGCGGGCGAGGTCGTTCAGGTGGCTCCAGGCCGAACCGTGGCAGCGCCCGCTCGTTGGCTCGGGTGCCCGCGCCCTTCGAACCGAGGACTGCCCGGGTGGCTGCCCGCCTCTCGCCCGAGCGGCACGAGGCGGGCGGGTAGGCACCGCAGGGGCCCGTCCAGTCGATGACGCAACTGGCCGGGCCCCGGGTTGGGGGCGGTGACGGTGGGGGTGCCGCCTCTGCGGTTGCCGCTCCGGCCGTCAGTCCGGATACGCCGGCTGCCACTGGTTCGCGCGCAGCGCGGCGCGCAGTTCGTCCTCGTCGGCCGCCGGCGCGACCCCGTCCGCGACGGCGGCCAGCGCCGCCGCGAGTGCCACCTCGTGGGCGACCTCGCGCATCGTGCCGACAGGTGGCAGCAGTGTCCCGGAGGCGCCGTGCCCCGCTGCCGCGGTGCCAAGCGCCTTCGCGGCTGCCACCAGCATGTTGTCGGTGACCCTGGTGGCCCGCGCCGCGGTCACCGCCAGGCCCATCGCGGGGAAGATGTAGACGTTGTTCGACTGCGCGACCGGCACCCGGCGTCCGTCGATCTCCAGCGGCGGATACGGTGATCCGGTCGCGATCAGCGCGCGGCCGCCGGTCCATTCGGCGAGGTCCGCGGGGTCCGCCTCGGAATGCGAGGTCGGGTTGGACAAGGGGAAGATCACCGGCCGGTCCACCTTCGAGGCCATCGTCCTGACCACCGACTCGGTGAACGCGCCGCCGACCGTGGACAGTCCGATCAGGACGTCGGCGCTGATCCGCTCGACCAGCTCCTCCAGCGAGAACGGTTTCCCGTCCCTGGCGTAGCGGCGCTGTTCCGGGCTGAGGTCGTCCCGCGACTCGACCAGCAGCCCGTGCACGTCGATGACCCAGAAGTTCTGCCCGGCCTGCTCGTCGGTGGCCCCCTCCGCGACCATGGCCGCCCGGATCGTGTCCGCGACCCCGATGGCCGCCGACCCGGCACCCAGCATGACCACCCGCTGCTCGCGCAGGCTGCGCCCGGTCACCGCGGCCGCCGAGGCCAACGCGCCGACCACGACGGCGGCGGTGCCCTGGATGTCATCGTTGAAGGTCAGCAACTGATCGCGGTAGCGGGCCAGGATGGGCCGGGCGTGCGGAGTGGCGAAGTCCTCCCACTGCAGCAGCACGTCCGGCAGTTCGGCCCTGACCGCCTCGACGAACCGGTCGACGAACTCGTCGTACTCCTTGCCGGTGACCCGGCGCTCGCGCCAGCCGAGGTAGCGCGGATCGGCCAGCAGTTCCTCGTTGTCGGTGCCGACGTCCAGGAGGATCGGCAGCGTCCGCGCCGGATGAATTCCGCCGACCGCCGTGTACAGGCCGAGCTTGCCGATGGGGATGCCCATCCCCCCGGCGCCCTGGTCGCCCAGGCCGAGAATCCGCTGGCCGTCGGTGACGACGATGACGTCGACCTCGCGATTCGGCCGGTTGGCGATGACCTCACGCAACCGGTCGCGGTCCGGATACGACACGAAGAGCCCGCGCGGGCGCCGGTAGATCTCACTGAACCGCTGACAGGCCTCGCCGACCGTCGGTGTGTAGACCACCGGCAGCATCTCTTCGAGGTGCTCGGTGACCAGCCGGTAGAACAGCACCTCGTTCATGTCCTGCAACTGCCGCAGGTAAATGTGCCGATTGATCGGTTTGTCATAGGCCAGGAACGCGTCATAGGCGCGGTCCACCTGCTCCTGAAGCGTCTCGACGACCGGCGGCAGCAGCCCGACCAGGCCGAACTCGCGCCGCTGCGCCACAGTGAACGCGGTACCGCGGTTGTCCAGCGGCGACTCCAGCAACCGGACACCCCGCAGCGTCGTGTCACCCGTCTTCGCGCCCATCACAACCATCCCAGGATCGGATCCGTCCGGCCGGCGTCCGGCTCGAAGCCCATCCTGGCCCTTTCACGCACCGACTCGCCATCGATGGGCGCGGGCAACCCCCGAAGCGACACGGTGTGTTGACCCGGCGGCCATCGACCGGTCCAGACCAATACAGGCAGTGCGCGTTAGCATCGCGCATGATCGAGGACAGCATCTCGGCCGCCGGGCCGCCCCACCGGCTGACCCCCTGGCGCATCCTTGGCATGTGCCTGTACGGCGCACTGCTGACATTCGACGGGTGGCTCCTGTGCTGGACGTACACGGCGAACGACACGGCGGGCGGCTGCGGCGATACCGGGCAGCGGCCGTGCACCACCCATGACCTCTGGGCGGTCCTGGCCTTCGTGGCCTGCTTGGCCCTCGGCTTCCTGACATTGGTGCTCCTCCCTGCGGGGGCCGTCATCGTCACCAGCAGCAGCACCAACAGCACCCGGGCGCAGCTGCCCGCCGGTGCCGCCATGCTCGGCGGCCTGGTCTGCCTGCTCGGCGGCATCGCCCTGCGGGTCCCGGGCACCGGCCGCTGGCTCCTGGGACCCATGGTCCTGATCATTGCGGTCGCGGTCCTGGTGGGCCGCCGCGAGGAGCGCACCCGGGCGCGCACCCTTGTCGCCGAACACGAGGCCGCGCACCGCGGGTGGCGGATGGAGCAGTACGGGCTCACCGCGCTCGGCACGGTCACCGACGCCGCAGCCACCGGCGACGAGAGCTACGACCGCCCCGAGTTCGTCATCACCGTGCGCTTCCGGACCCCCGGCGGAGACGAGCACACCGCACAGCTCACCAGCAGCTTCGACTCCTACGAACAGGCCCCCCGGCCCGGTGACCGCCTCCACCTCCGCTACGACCCGGAACACCCCCGGCAACCCGAACTCGCCACCCCCCGCACCGCTCCCGAGGACAGCGGCGACTGAGGGGAGCGGGCCGGGCGGTGCTGGATCACAGCCCGGCTCGCCGGGGGCCGGCAGCCAGCGGTCCCTAGGGTGCGGTCCGGGCGATGATGTCGCCGTTGACGGTGGCCAGGGTCAGCCGGTCCGTGCTGGTGTCGTCGGTCGGCAGGCTCACCCGCGGTTGGCCGTTGCGGGTTTGAGCGGTGATCGCGTAGTGGGGGCAGTCTTCGGGCAGTGCCAGGTTGATCGATCCGTTGGTGCTGTCGGCCGTGACCTGGCTGGGTGCGCTCGCCCAGGCCAGGTCCACGTCGCCGTTGACCGTCGTGGCGGCCAGGGTCGGGGCCCGCAGGCCGGCGGCGCGCACGGAGCCGTTGCGCGTTGTCAGCTGCATCGGCTCGTCGGCCGCCTGCGCCGCCACCGTCACGTCGCCGTTGACCGTGCTGAGGTTCAGCGGGCCGCCCAGCCCGGTGGCCGAGACCCCGGCGTTTCTGGCCTGGACGGTGACGGCGGCGTTCTCCGGCACCGACACCTGGACGGTCCCGGGGCAGGGGCCCGAGCCCGGTGCGGGATTCGCCGGACAGCTCAGGTCCAACGTCGCCTCCGCGTCCGCCCGGTGCCAACTCCTCGCCACGGTACTGTCCGCATCGACCGACACGACGCCCGCGGCGCCGGCGCGCAGGGCCACCCCGCCGTCGGTGACGATCACCAGCCGCTGTGTCGGCGCCAGTGGGAAGACCGCCCCGGTGCCCGCTTCCGGGCCCGTCGGGGCGGCCGGTGCGCCGCGCGCGAGCAGGGGCGACGGGGACGAGCACGAAGCCAACCCGAGCACCGCGGCCGTCACCACCACGGGTGACAGCGCGGACCGGGCCGCCGAGGACAGACGGGACGAGGGCCTTGCCGACCGGAACTGGAGAGCCATGACCACCGCCTGCCCAGCAACCGGACTTCCTCCCCTCCCCTTCTGCGCCCCTCCCCGCCCCTCCCCGCCCCTCTCCGCGGCCGACCGCTACCGGACGCCGGGCGGGAGAGCCGGGGCAGCTGCCGCTCGCGCTGCGCGCCCGGGCCGGGCCCAAGCGCCAGTACCGGTCGGCCGGGCGGTGGTTGTGGCGGATGTCTCCCACGCCGACGGCCCTCCTGCGGTGACCGGCCGCCTATCATTGAGCCATACAGTCCGCCTCGTTGCTACGAGGTGATGCCGGGTCAGTCATCCATGTGCTCAGCCATGTTGGTGAATGTCCCGTGCTGTGGTCCAGTGTCGGCCTGCAGCGGTTCCCACCCTGCCAGCAACGACCTGACGGAGCGTCCATGCCTCTGTACAACCCCGCCGCACTTCGCCGCGTCCTCGTCGAACTCGAAGCGCTGGACAACGCCCACGGCGGCGCGGACACCGAGCGCCGCCGTGAGGACCTCCACTACACCCTCTGCGTCTCGACCGGCGTCCGCGAGCCCGCCCGCGCGGTGGAGCAGGCCCGCCGACTCCTCGCCCCGAGCCGCGACAACCTCGCCTCGGCAGCCTGAGGGCTCGCACCGCACCGCTGTCGACGAACACGGCGGGTGTCAGCTGAGCAGTCCGCTGGCGTACCAGTCGTTGGCGTCGGCGACTCCGGGCAGGGCGTAGAAGTAGCCGCCGCCGAAGGGCTGGACGTAGTCGATCAGGGGTTCGCCGATCAGCCGGGTCTGGACGGTCTCGAACTGCCGCTCCAGGTCCTGGTTGTAGACCACGAAGACGTGTCCGGCCTGGATGTCGCCGTTCTGGTCCAGGCCCAGGTCGTAGTCGTAGGAGCGGCGGATCAGGCGCTGGTTGGCGGTCTGCGGGGTGCGCGGGTTGGCCAGCCGGATGTGCGCGTCCAGCGGGATGACGTTGCCCTTGGGGTCGGCCTGGTAGTTCGGGGTGTCGAACTCGGCGTTGCCGTCCAGGGGGGCGCCCGAGTCGCGGCGGCGGCCGAACATGCCCTCCTGCTCGTTGATGGACACCCGGTCCCAGAACTCGACCAGCATCCGGATGATCCGCAGCACCTGGTAGCTGCCGCCCTTGGCCCAGGCGGGCTCGCCGGGTCCGGCCCACACCAGGTCCGAGGCCAGCTCCCCGGTGGGGTTGGCGGTGCCGTCCTTGAAGCCGAGCAGGTTGCGCGGGGTGCCGCTGGGGCGCGGCGGGGCGCCGTAGGCCTCGATCTTCCAGCGCAGCTGCATGGAGCCGCGGGTGTGCTTGGCGATGTCGCGGATCGCGTGGTGGATGGTGTCGGGGTGGTTGGCGCACAGCTGGATGCTGAGGTCGCCGTGCATCCAGGCCGCTTCCGGCGAGTCGTTCGGGAAGATGGTCATCGGCTTGAGCTTGGCGGGCTTGAGCGCGGTGAGCCCGTAGCGCTCGTCGAACAGGCTGGCGCCGACGCCGACGGTGATGGTCAGGCCGTCGGCGGGTACGTCGGGGCCCAGCACGTCGCTGTCCGAGGGCGGTTGGCTGATGCCGAGGTTCTCCGGTATGCCGCCGCTGGTCAGGAAGCGGGCGCGGGCGGTGAGCGTCTTCATCAGCTCGGCCAGTTCCGCCCTGCTGGTGGCGGTGGAGTCGAACGCGACGAAGCAGGAGAACGGCTGCTTGTCGGCGGGGCCGGGGGTCAGGATCCCGGACTGGTTGGCGCCGTGGAACGGGTAGGACTCGACGGTCGTGCTCTGCCCGGACTTCGCGGCGTCGGCGTCCGCGTGGGCGCCGCCGATCAGCACGCCGCCGGTCACCGCTGTGCCCACGGCGCCCACGGCGGCGCCGCGCAGGAAGTTGCGCCGACTGGCGTTGAAGGGTTCGTGCTCTGTCATCGTGGGAGGACCTTCGGTGTCGGGGCGGGCCGGGGGGCTGCGGGGAGCTGCGCGCGGTGGGTCACGCGCGGCGGGTCACGAGGCCGACGGGGGGACTTCGAGCAGGTCGGGGACCGTGGCCAGGGTCTCCAGCAGGGCGCCGATGGCGGCGTCGACCTGCTGCCGGGCGGCGAGCGGGGTGTCGGTGAGCGGCTGCCACTGGCCACTCGTCTTCGCGTCGTCCAGCGCCTGGTCGAGCGCGGTCAGCTGGGCGTCGGCGGTGGCGACCAGGCCCGGCGAGCGGGCGTCGATCAGGGGGCCGAGCTCGCCCAGCACCACGCGGTCGACCTGGGTGTCGGCGTAGGTCATGGCGTAGGCGGCGCCCGCGCCCTGGTCGTCGATGCCGGACAGGTGGTCGCGGATCGCGTCCTCGATGATCTCGTGCGCGCGGATCGGCAGGTTCGTCGGGTCACCGGCGACGTCGTCGCTGGTGAGGTTCTTCTGCACGCTGGTGATCTCGCCCGCGAGCTGGTCCACCGACGGCAGCAGCTGCGCGGCGCCCTGGCCGTGGTAGAGGCCGTACTCGATGCGGTGCAGCCCGGTGAAGCCGGGGTCGTTGACGCCGAGCGGCAGCCCGTCGGGCAGGCCGTCGACCGCGGTCCCGGCGTCGCCGAAGCTGTCGTAGGAGGCGCCGACGCGCTCCCAGGTCAGCTGCGCGGCGAGCCAGTCGGCCCGCGCGGCCGCGACGTCGTTCCCGGCGATGTCCCGGCGCAGCGCGGCGACCTGGGTCCGCAGGGTGACCAGGTCGGCCGCGGCGTACTGCTGGTACTGGGTGTTCGGGCCGGTCAGGTCGGCCAGGGTGACCGGCTTGACGGCCAGCGGCGCGCCCGCCGGGGCCTTGCCGGAGACCTGGACCGGGGCCGAGGTCGTCGCGGCGGCGCCGGACATCAGGCAGTGGAAGGAGTAGGTGCCGGTGCCCAGGGTGGCGCTGAGCGCGGCGGTGGTGGCCGGGCCCAGGGTCTCGATCTCGCCGACGATCGCGCCGGAGGAGTCGAGCAGGGTGATCTCGCCCGCCTTGCCGGTCTGGTTGTCCACCTCGAAGGTCTGCGATCCGGAGACCGCCGAGCTCCAGCCCGGCGCGCAGGCCGAGCTGGTGACCTTCACCGTGGTGGTGGCCGCGGCCGCGGTGGTCGGCAGCGCCGTGATCGTCACCGCGGCGGCCACCACCGGCACCAGCACCAGCGCCCCGGCCACCGTCCACGGGCGGTCCCCCGCCAGCTGCTGCCACCGCCCGACCGGCCCCGGCTCGGGCTCGGGCTGCGGCCGCGCGGCGGCGACGTCGGTCCCGGAGCGGGGCCCGGTCCGGGTCGCGGTCTGCGCCTGGGCCTGAGTCTCGGCCTGGGCCTCGGCCTGGGTCTGGGCCTTGGCGGCGGCGAGGCGGGCGGTGGCGACCCGGCCCGCGTGGACGAACGCGGGCACCACCACGGCCAGGTAGCCGATCCACGCCACGACCTGGAGCACGGTCATCCTCGGCGACAGGTCGGTGACGCCGGTGAGGATCGAGACCCACCAGGAGTTCGGGTCGATGTGCGCGGTCAGGTCGAAGGCGACCCACTGCTGGCCGGACAGCCATCCGGCCTCCTGGAGGTCGCCCAGGCCGTAGGCCAGCACCCCGGCCGCGATCACGATCAGCAGGATCGCGGTGCGGTTGAAGAACACCCCGATGTTGATCCGCACCGCCCGCCGGTACAGCAGCCAGCACAGCACCACCGCGATGACCAGGCCCAGACCGGCGCCGACCAGCGGGGCCGCGGTCGAGCCCGAGGCCTTGACCGCCGTCCACATGAACAGGGTGGTCTCCAGGCCCTCGCGCCCCACGGCCAGGAACGCGGTCAGCGTCAGCGCGCCCGCGCCCAGCACGGCCGCGCGCTGCACCTCGCCGCGCAGCTGCGCCGAGAGCGTCGCCGCGGTGCGCCGCATCCAGAACACCATGGCGGTGACCAGGGCCACGGCCAGCACGCTGAGCAGGCCGCCCACCGCCTGCTGGCCCTGGGAGGACAGCACGCTGGTCGAGTAGGTCAGCACCGCGGCGAACGAACCGGCCAGCATCACCGCCCCGAGCACGCCGAACCAGACCGGCGCGGTCGATACCGGCCGGTCCTGCCGCCCGGTTCCGGCCTTGCGGAGGGCGGCCAGCAGGATGCTGACCACCAGCCCCGCCTCCAGTCCCTCCCGCAAGCCGATCAGCAGGTTTGGTGCAGCGTCAGCCCAAGTCATAGGGACAAAGGTAAGGCATACCTAATGTTGTTGGGGAAGGGGGTGGCCCCTGTTCCTCACCGACGGCGGGCCTCACCCGGTCCGGCTCCCTGATCGACGAGATCCCCGGCGGACTCCAGCTCGTCCACCGGGACACCGGTGGTCGCCGCGACTTCGCCGAGGTCGACACCGGCGGTCTGGCCGTCGGCGAGGGCTCCCTTGAGGTCCTCCTGGGCGGCTTCCGCTGCTGCTGCTGCGTCCTGGGCGCGCACGACGGCCAGTTCCAGGGATGCTCTCGGGTCCTGCACCAGGGTCTCCTTCGATGAGCTGTCGTGGTGGGGTGCCTACCCGGGCCCGCGGCTGTGATGCCCACTCATGCGGGTGGCGCGGCACGGGACCGGTCCTGGAGGGGTGGCCGGGCGGGGCTCAGCCGTCGTTGTCGATGACCAGGAAGGCGTCCAGGTCGGGGTCGTAGTGGTCGTGGTGGCGGTGGCCGGTCCTCTGGGTCAGTTCCCAGGCCCGGTGTCCGGAGCGGTGGCCCTCCTGCCCGGGCAGGTAGGCGACGACGGTTCCACCGGAGGGCGGGCACTGGCGACAGCGGGTGGCGAGTGTGGGCATCACAGTCCCCTCTCAGCGGTGGCATGGTGTGCGTGGAGTGCGCGTGCCCCGTATCGGCTCGGTGACACCGTGTCAGGAGCGATGGGTTCGGGCAGCGCGGTGTTCGGTCGTGCGGACAAGCCGGACGGGGCGATCAGCGGTAGTCCTGCGGGTGGGCCTGCATCCAGGTATTGATCTGGTCGCGCGTACCTCGCAGCAGGCTCTGGTGCTTCTCGACATTGGCGAGGGAGAGGTCGCCGCCCAGGGACGTCCGCATCCGACCGATCCAGGCGAGTGGCTGCTCGAAGTGCCCGGGCCCCTCGGGGCTGGCCTTCATGGACGCGTAGAGGTCGTCGAGGTTCTCCAGCAGGCGGTTGACGAAGTACCCGCAGTTCCCCGGGTCGGCGCAGCCCGCGTCGGTGTAGGTGGCCTGGAGTTCGGCGAACGCGTCGCGCACCTGCTGGACCGGCGTTCCCGGTGCGGCCGGCGTGGTGGGGAAGACGACCGCCGTTGCCGTCGACTGCGCGGCCGGGGCGGCCGTCGTCGATTGCGCGGCCGTCGTCGACGGGGAGGCGGCGGCGCTGCCCGAGGCCGCGACGGGTGGGCGGGCCGGGGCGGAAGCCGCGGACGTCCGCACGGCCGCGCTGGAGCAGGAGGTGAGAAGCGCCGCCAGGAAGGCGGCGGACAACGCAATCGCGGACGGTCGTATACGCATGATGCCCCCGTTGAAGTGCCGAACCGTGAGCATAGCCGGGGCCGGGTTCACCTTCGCGAGCAGGATCCGGTGTGGCACAGGTGGTGTGGCGCTCACCGGGTAGGCGCTGCCACGACCGGAAGGGAGAGGGCGGAGCTATGGGTGAGGCGTCGATCAAGGCGATGGGGTGGGCGCAGTCCTTTCCCGTGAGCAGCGGTGTGCAGGCCGGCAGGCGCTGGGCCCGGGCGCACCTGGAGCGGCTCGGCTGGTGCGCGCGGGCACCGGAGACGGTCGATGACGTCCTCCTGGCCGTGAGCGAGTTGATCACCAACGCCCATGTCCACGCGCACAGTGACGCGCAGGTGGTTCTGACGTGGGATCTGGTCTGCCTGCATGTCAGTGTCAGTGACACCTCGCCCGTCCTGCCCACTCCTCGGTCCCTCGACGCGGAGCGCGAATCCGGGCGCGGGATGGCCATCGTCGACGCCGTGGCCGACGATTGGGAGGCCCACCGGCAGGAGAACGGAAAAACGATCAGCGCCTGCTTCCATCCGCCCGGCCGACCCGACCCCCACCCGGAGAGGTCACCGGACGTGGGCTGCCCCTGCGGGTTCATCCAGCGCGGGGGGCGTCCCGCGGCCAGCGGATGACCGCCCGGTCAGCGGAGTTCCGCGGCTGCCGCGCGGAGTTCGTCGAACGCGGCTCTCGTGTGGGTCGCCAGCTCGCCGGGGTCCTGGTCGCGGGTGGGGTCGGCCCACCGGGTGTATCCGAGTCCGAACGCGAGCACGCCGAGTTCGGCGGCCACCTGGGCCGCGGGTTCCGGGACGTTCCGTCGTTTCAGCGCTTCGACTATCGCCGTGGCCATGCCGATGCTCTTCAGCGCTTCGCGGTCCCGCAGCTCCTCGTTGGCCTCGATCGCCGCGTGCAGCAGCGGGCTGAGTTCGCGGTTGAACGATGTCATCTCGCCTGACGCGCGCTCCAGGCCGGCCGCGACGGCCGTCAGCGGCGTGGCGTCCGGGGCCGCGGTGTCGATGCCCTCGGTCAGCAGCCGGCTCAGGACTTGCTGCCCGGTGGTGAGGATCTCGCGTTTGTCCGCGAAGTGGCGGAAGAACGTGCTCCGCGTCAGCCCTGCCCGCTCGGCGATCTGGGCGACCGTCGTCGCGTCGTAGCCCTGCTCGGCGAACAGGCGCAGTGCCTCGACGACCAGTCGTTGGCGTGCGTCGGGCTTCCATCTCGGCATGGGCCCATCCTAGGTGATGGGACAGGTGTCGCATCACGGTGTACGGTGATGGGACACCTGTCGCATCACCTCGTGGAGCTCACCATGCGCGTCTTCATCACCGGCGGAACCGGCCTGATCGGCTCCGCCGTCGTCGCCGAACTGCTCGCCGCGAGGCATTCGGTCACCGCCCTCGCCCGTTCCGACGCCTCAGCGGCGCGCGCCGAAGCCGCCGGCGCCGCCGCGCTCCGCGGCGGCCTCACCGACCTTGAGGTGCTGCGATCCGGCGCGGAGCGGGCGGACGGCGTGATCCACCTCGCCTTCAGCAACGACTTCAGCTCGCCCGAGGCGCTCGCGCGAGGGGTCGCCGAGGAAAGCGCCGCGCTCGCGACGCTCGGCGACACCCTCCTCGGTACGGACCGGCCGCTGGTCACCGTGTCCGGCACGCCCCACGTGCCGGGACGCGCGTCGACCGAGGCCGACCCGCTGCCCACCGGTGGGCCCGTCGGCGGGCGCAGCCAGTCGGTGACCCGCGCGCTCGAACTCGCCTCGCGCGGCGTGCGCAGCTCGGCGGTGCGGCTGCCGCGCACGGTCCACAACCAGGGGTTGGGCGGTTTCGCCGGGCTGCTCACCGACATCGCCCGCCGCACCGGCGTCGTCGGCTACCCCGCGGACGGCGCGCAGCGCTGGCCGGCCGTCCACGCGCTCGACGCCGCGGTCCTGTTCCGGCTCGCGCTGGAGAGGGCTCCGGCCGGGAGCTCGTGGCACGCCGTGGCCGACGAAGGTGACGCGGTACGCGACATCGCCGCTGTCATCGGGCGGCGGACCGGCCTGCCGGTCAGGTCGGTGCCGCAGGACGTTTTCGGTCCCCTCGGCCCGGTCTTCGCGACCGACCAGCCCGCGTCCAGCGCTCACACCCGCGCCGCCCTCGGCTGGGAGCCGACGCACCCGAGCCTGCTCGACGACCTGGAGAACATCGGAGCCTGAGACAGCGGCCGACTGCCGGACCGGCCGCGGGCAGGGGTGGTCAGCGGCGGCGTTCCGCGGGCGTGAAGTCCACCGCTGCCGTGTCCACCGCGCCGGCGGTGCGGCCCGGGGCGGTGTGGTACTTCCAGTACAGGTTCGTGTGCGCGATGACCTGCTCCGGTGCGGGCGCGCCGTAGGCGGTCAGGTCCTCGGTCGTGTGCGCGTCAGCGACCAGGGTCGCGTCGTATCCGCGGACGAGGGCGCCGTGCAGGGTGGCCCGGACGCACTGGTCGGTCTGGGCGCCGGTGACGAACAGGCGGCCGATGCCGTGCTGGGCCAGTACCGCTTCGAGGTCGGTCTCCTCGAAGGAGTCGGGGTAGCGCTTGTGCACCAGGGGCTCTGTCCCCTCGCGGACCAACTCCGGCACGTACTGCCACTGGTCGCTGTCGATCGGCAGGTCCTCGCTCGAGTGCTGCACCCAGATGACGGGCACGTCCCGCGCCCGGGCCTTGGCGGCCAGGGTGGCGATGTTCGCCACGACGGCCTCGCGGTTGTGCGCACCGCCCACGACTCCGTTCTGGACGTCGATGACAAGCAGCGCGGTGTTCGGTCGTGCGGACAAGGTCGTCATGCTCGCTCCCGGCTTGAGTGGCTCACTGCTTCCGGCCACCGTACGACGACCCACTGACAGGTTCCCCGGCGGCCGCAGCCGGCTTCGCTCGGAGCGGCGCGCCCCTGGGGTGGGTAGCCTCCCAGGATGACTGCGACATCCGACATGACTGCGACATTCGACGAGACGGTCCGCGCCCGGCTGCGGGCAGATGAATCCGTGGGTTGATTTATCTACGCGGTCTGTGACTGTCGCGTACCACGTACAGGATCCGGCGCTGCCGCTCGTTCAAATGCGGCGTCACCGCCTCGAACTTCGCCCGTGACGACTCCAGGGTCGTGGACTGACGCGGTGGCTGATGCTCCGTTTCCAGTCCCCGACCCTACTTGGCGCGGGCCGCGGCGGGGGCAGGGGCAACCTGTCCACCGCCCCCTGCTGTCTGATCATGAACAGGCTGAACAGGTCTGCGACGCGCGGGCGTACCGCCGGGCGGCTCCAAAGCGGTTAAGTGGTCTCGCCCCATCCCCACGCCCGAGGGCAGAGGGCGAGTCGCTTCCCCCCGGGCTGCTCGCCGGTGCACTGGATGTCCCCGCCCTGCGCACGGACCTGGCAGCCGGCGACCTGGTGGTGTGCGACCGGGCGCTGCGCGGCGAGGGCACCTCCGCCCACTACCTGCCGCCGGGCGACCACGCCCACCCGGACCGCCACCTCACCGCCGCGCTCGCGCGCGCTGTCGCCGACCGCGGGTCCCGCCCGCGCCTCGGAGGGACGTGGACCACCGACGCTCTCTACCGCGAGAGCGCGACCGAGGTCCGCCTGTACGCCCGACACGGCGTCCTGACCGCCGACATGGAGGCGGCCGCTCTGTTCGCCGTCGGCCGGTACCGGCGGCTGCCCGTGGCCGCTGCCTTCGCCGTCGCCGACTCCCTGGTCACGCGCGCACCGCGCACCGACCACCCGTCAACCTCCGGCTCCCTCGACCTCCTGCTCGCCGCGGCACTGGACGCCCTCGTCGCCTGCGCCAGCGCCGGTCCGGGCACCGCGGCCACTAGGGTGGGCACCGGTCGCGAGCACCAGAGCCCGGAGGAACGGCGTGGCTGAGCTGCCAGGGCTGTTCGTCGTCCTCGAAGGCGCGGACGGCTGCGGGAAGAGCGGCATCACCGTCGCACCCCCGCCCAGCTTGCCGCCGACCTGTGCGACTTGATCGAGCACCGCACCCGGTCAACCGTTCCCGCCCCGGAGCCCACATGAGCAGCGACCCCAGCAGGCCCACCGTCGACGCGGTGGTCCTGACGATGAACGACCGCCCCGCCGAGTTCCCCAGGGCAATGACCTCGCTGCTCGAACAGGCAGGCGTTGACCTGCGCGTGGTCATCGTCGGCAACGGCTGCGAACCCGACTACGTCCCCGACGGCGTCACCGTCGTCACCCTGCCGGAGAACCTCGGGATCCCCGAGGGCCGCAACGTCGGAGCCGACGCCCTGGCCGGCCCCGACGCCGGCGAGTTCCTCTTCTTCTACGACAACGACGCCGACCTGCCCGAACGCGACATTCTGGCCCGGCTCGTCGACCAGGCCCGCCGCCACCCCGAGGCGGCCTACATCCAGCCGCGCATCGCCGACCCCGACACCGGCGTCACCGTCCGCCGCTGGGTACCCCGGCTACGAGCCGCAGACCCCACCCGGCCCGGCACCGTCACCGCGATGGCCGAGGGCGTCGTCCTGATCCGCCGGACGGACTTCGAGCACGCCGGGCGCTGGCCGGGCCACTTCTTCCTCTACCACGAAGGATTCGACCTCGCGATGAGGCTCTGGGACCAGGGGCGGACAGGTTTCTACAGCCCGGAGATCATCGTCCACCACCCCGCCAGCAACCCTGCCCGCCACGCCCTCTACCTGCGCCTGGTCGCCCGCAACCGGGTCTGGGTCGCCTACCGGCGCCTGCCCGCGCCGCTCGTCCCGATCTACATCACCTCGTGGATCGTCATCACCGTCGCCCGGCTGCGCTCGCGCACCAGCCTGGCCACCTGGTTCGCCGGACTCGGTGAAGGCCTGCGAGGCGGCCACGGCGAGCGCCGCCCGATGGCCTGGAACACCGTCTGGCGGCTGACCCGCGCCGGACGCCCCCCGATCGTCTAGACGAGTGGTTCCGAAGTCCTGTGACGGAGCGTTTGGGCTGGCGGATGAACTCTTCAGCGAGCCGCGAGCCCAAGGTGGCCAGCGCCTTTGGGGGTGGCCGTGCGGTGCGCTCAGCCCCGCACGGCCACTCTTCCCTGTGGCGGTGTGCTGGACGTTTACCTCAGCGGCCGGGGTGTCGCCTCATGGCTGTCGTAGGGACGAGTGATGATCTCCATGCCGTGGCCAGCCGGATCGAAAAAGTACACCCCGCGCCCACCGTGGTGGTGGTTGATCTCGCCCGGCTGCTTCATGTGCGGGTCGGCGTAGTACGTGATCGCGGCCTGCTGGATCCGCTCGAACGCCGCGTCGAACTCATCCTCGGAGATGAGGAAGGCGTAGTGCTGCATGGTGATCGACTCGACCGGGATGCTGACGAAGTCCAGGGTGACGCCGTTGCCGGTGGCGACCGGAACGAACGGGCCCCACTCGATCCCGACCTCAAGGCCCAGGATCCTCGCCAGGAACTCGGCGGATTCCCGGTTGTTCCGGGCGTGAACGATGGTGTGGTTCAACTCGACTGACATGTGCGGAATGCCTCCGTAAGGCACCTCGCGGACACCTCCATGCCTCACCCAGCCGGTGACCGACACGCGATGCCGCGCCCACGACCCTATGCGGCACGGCTCCCATCGTCGAGTGGCACTGGCCGCCAAGTACCTCGCGCGGACACGCCAACTCGGGCGCTCATCCACAAGTTCCGGCCCGGCAAAGGGTAGAGGGCGTCCAAGATCAGTTTGTGACAACCGACCTGAACACCCTCTTGACCGCACTTTACGTGAAGATCGACGACGAGATCGGAGGAACCCGATGGATGGGACGACCGCCCCTGCTCAGCGACTCCGAACTTGTCTGTCTCGCGGTCGCCCAGGCCCTGCTCGGCTACCACTCCGAGGCCCGCTGGCTGCGCTATGCCCGCAAGAACCTGTCCGACATGTTCCCCTAGCTGCCCCAACGGCTGGGCTACAGCAAGCGGTTGAAGTCCGCACTGCCACTGCTCAAGCGCGTGATCCGCGAACTCGCCATGGACAGCGACTTCTGGACCGACACGGTCTGGATCGCCGACTCGACCCCGGTGCCCTGCGGCATGTCCCGCCCGACCGTCCAGCGATCGAACATGGCCGGATGGGCCTGCTACGGCTACTGCGCCTCCCACTCCCGCTTCTTCTGGGGCCTGCGCCTGTACCTGGTGTGCACCCCGACGGCATGCCGATCATGTGGGCGCTGGCCAACCCGAAGATCGGCGAACGCGAGGTCCTGTCCGCGATGCTCGAAGTCGACGCCGACCTGGTCGCCGAGCGCGAGGGCATCCTGCTCGTCACGGACAAGGGCTTCGCGTCCAAGCCGTTCGAGAAGGACCTCGCCGAGCAGGGCATCGAGCTCCTGCGACCGTCGCTCAAGCGCGAGAAGAAGCGATACGGCGAGCGATGCTCAAGAAGGTCCGCCAGCTGATCGAGTCGGTCAACGACACCCTCAAAGGGCAGCTTGACCTGGAACGCCACGGCGGACGGACCTTCGAGGGCGTTGCCGTCCGGGTGACCCAGCGGGTCCTCGCAATGGCCGCCGGCATCTGGCACAACAACCTCATCGGCGCACCGGTCACCCGCTCGCTGATCGCCTACGACCACTAATCACTTCGGATCTACTCGTCTAGTAGTACTTCGTTAAGTTTGGTTGATGTGGGTGCTGTTGATCGGGCATCATGGCCGACGTGGATTTGGGGGAGATCGAGCAACTCCGTGGTGAGCTGGCCGAGTTCGTCGGTGAGGTATTTGCGTCGGTGCGGCGTCGTGACGTGCGTGGGTGGGGTGACTGCTACCTGCGCGGGCTGATGCTGGACGGCCGTCGCAAGTCGGTCCAGCCGATGGCGGCGCGGTTGCCGGACGGGGACATGCAGGCGCTGCAGCAGTTCGTGAACCAGTCGCCGTGGGACCACGCGGCGGTGCTGCGGGCGGTGGCGCTCAAGACGGTGCCGGCGGTGGACCCGGTGGTGTGGGTGATCGACGACGTCTCGTTCCCCAAGGACGGGCGGATGTCGGTCGGTGTGGCGCGGCAGTGGTGCGGGGCGCTGGGCAAGCAGTCCAACTGCCAGGTCGCCGTCAGCCTGCACGCCGCCTCCGACACCGCGTCCGTGCCGGTCTCCTGGCGGCTGTTCCTGCCCGAGGGGTGGCAGGACGACGCCGACCGGCGCACTCGCGCCGGTGTCCCCGAGGAGGCGGGACACCGTGAGAAGTGGCGGCTGGCCCTGGACCTGATCGACGAGGCTGTCGGCTGGGGCCTGGAGCCGAAGGTCATTGTCGCCGATGCCGGCTACGGACAGAACACCGCGTTCCGCCAGGGCCTGGCCGACCGGGGCCTGGACTTCGTCGTCGCCGTGCGCGCGGACGAGTCCGCACACCCGCAGCACGCCGTTCCCACCGCCCCGCCCTGGTCCGGCACCGGCCGCGTCCCCGCCACCCGCTACCGCGCCAGGGCCGCCGCGCTGAGTGCACTGGCGGCCGACGGCGGGCGGGCCGCGTTCCGCCGCTCCACCTGGCGCCACGGCTCCAAAGGCCCGATGCACTCACGCTTTCGGACGCTGACCGTGCGCCCCGCCGGGGTCGCCGCCCGCCGCCACGCCATGGCCGCCGCCGGCGGCGCCGCGGCCTGGGACGGCGTACTGCCCGCCACCACCCTGCTGTGCGAGTGGCCCACCGGGGAGAAGGCCCCCACCGAGTACTGGCTGACCAGCCTGCCCGCCGACACCGCGCTGCGACACCTGGCCCGCCTGGCCAAGATGCGCTGGCGCATCGAGCACGACTACCGCGAGATGAAGCACGGCCTGGGCCTGGACCACTTCGAAGGCCGAACCTGGCGCGGCTTCCACCACCACCTCGCCCTGGTCACCGCCGCCCACGCCTTCCTCACCCTGCGCAGACTCGACCCAAAAGCCCAAGCGCCGGCCTGACCCTCTACCAGGTCCTCGACCAGATACAGGACCTGCTGAACTGCTGGACCGGCACCTGCACCACCTGCCAACGCCCCCTACCCGCAAGCACAACCACGCACAACGCCCGCCCACCAAACCAAACTTAACGAAGTACTACTAGTGCTGCGCCGCAGAAGTTCGTAGAGGGTTCAGGCCACCGGGCTGCCGAGGTAGAGGCTGCAGGCACAGTCGAGGCATTCCTCGGGGCTGCCGGCAGGGAGGCCACTGGGTAGCACGTTGTCCGTGTAGCCGTCTCGGCTGGCGAGGTAGAGCGCGAAGCCCCAGGTGTGCAGGACACCGGTGAAGCGCAGGCGGCATAGCTGCAACCGTTTGCCGTCCTTCAATTCGCCGTCCACGTAGGCGAATCCGGCGAGGAAGCGGACCTGCACCCGGGCCAGCTGCGGCCAGTGCTCGCCGACGTGCGCGTTCAGCCGGTGGCGCAGGTGGTGCTGCATGGACTCGGGCGGGTTCTTCGGCACGGGCCCCATCCTGCCGCCCCGACCGTCCTTCCGCCATGATCACCGCTCATGGCGGAGGGCTCGGGACGGTGTGCGGCGGTGGCCGTGGCAGTGGACGAGGTGACGCGCAGTGAGCTGGAGCGGATCGCGTCCTCGGTGAAAGCGCAGGTGCGGCAGGTGCTGCGGGTCCGGATCGTGCTGAAGGCAGCCGACGGAGCGGGCAACGCGGCGATCGCCCGCCGGCTGGCGGTGAGCGTGAACACGGTCCGCAAGTGGCGCGGGCGGTTAGCCGAGCTGGGCCTGGAAGGCCTCAAGGACGGCGCCCGCTCGGGCCGACCGCGCCGCTACGGCGACCTGGTGCGTGTCGCGGTGGTCGCCGCAGCCACCAGCGTCCCGGTCGGCCCCGCCGCGACTTGGACCCATGCCTCGATCGCCGACCAGGTCGCGGGCACCGTGTTCGCGCCGATCTCCGCCTCCCAGGTCGGCCGGATCCTTGCCGACCTGGACCTCAAGCCGCACAAGGTGAGCGGCTGGCTCACCCGCCGCGACACCCTCGACTTCTGGGAGCGCGTCAAGGACATCTGCAAGCTGTACCGCAACCCGCCGACCGGGGCTCTCGTGCTGTCCATCGACGAGAAGACCGCGATACAGGCCCGCGAGCGCCGCTACCCGTCACAGCCCGCCCAACCGGGCCGAGCGGCCCGGCGCGAGTTCGAGTACCGCCGCCACGGCACCGCCTCGATCGTCGCCGCGCTCGACATCACCACCGGCCAGACCCTGATCGAGACCATCGAACGGAACAACGCGGCGACCTTCACCACCTTCCTGGACCGGCTCGACCGGCTCCTGCCGCGCGACAGGGACATCCACATGGTCCTCGACAACGGCTCCTCCCACACGGCGAAGCACACCAAGGCGTGGTTGGCCGCCCACCCGCGCTGGCACATCCACTGGACCCCGCCCCACGCCTCCTGGCTCAACCAGGTCGAACTCGTCTTCTCCGCCCTGACCCGCGCCGTCCTCCGGCACGGCGACTTCACCAGCCGAAGCGATCTGATCGAGAAGATGGACGCTTGGACGACCCAGCGGAACAAGCACGCCCGCCCCTTCCGCTGGACCTACGACGGCACCCCGCTCAAGGAAGCGGCCTGACCCCTCCACTAGCTTCTGCGTGGCAGCACTAACGGCCCCAGGAAGACCTGTGCGCTTCGGCTTGCCGCCGATACCGGCCGAGCTCCTCCATCACACGGCCACGGAGCAGCTCGTACTCCTCTCGGAGCCGACGCCAATCGGTCACAGGGGGCCGAGGGATGACAGTGCCGCCAGTGACGATCTCCTCATGCCGGAACTGCTCGCGGGTAAGGTCGATCTCGACTCCCAGCCCTATGCGGTTCCACCAGTGGTAGTCCCTGAACTCGCCGTTGATCTGCACCTCGCCGCGGATCAGCTCGCCACCGAGCAGGTCGTTGAGGACCATCGCGGTAACTCCGCACTGGCCCCGGGCCGGGTCGTCCGCGCTCCACCGCAGCCGGCCCTCCGGCGGGCACGTGTCGGCGCCCCAACTGCTGCGAACGGCGCGCTCGATGTCAATAAGAAGCAACGTCACGACGAGCATCCTCGCAACGGTCACTGACAACGCGCTCGGCGATCCTGAGACACCACTGACGGCAGGCACGCACCACCGCCAGAGGCCCTCCACGAACTTCTGCGGTGCAGCACTAGTAGTACTTCGTTAAGTTTGGTTTGGTGGGCGGGCGTTGTGCGTGGTTGTGCTTGCGGGTAGGGGGCGTTGGCAGGTGGTGCAGGTGCCGGTCCAGCAGTTCAGCAGGTCCTGTATCTGGTCGAGGACCTGGTAGAGGGTCAGGCCGGCGCTTGGGCTTTTGGGTCGAGTCTGCGCAGGGTGAGGAAGGCGTGGGCGGCGGTGACCAGGGCGAGGTGGTGGTGGAAGCCGCGCCAGGTTCGGCCTTCGAAGTGGTCCAGGCCCAGGCCGTGCTTCATCTCGCGGTAGTCGTGCTCGATGCGCCAGCGCATCTTGGCCAGGCGGGCCAGGTGTCGCAGCGCGGTGTCGGCGGGCAGGCTGGTCAGCCAGTACTCGGTGGGGGCCTTCTCCCGGTGGCCACTCGCACAGCAGGGTGGTGGCGGGCAGTACGCGTCCCAGGCCGCGGCGCCGCCGGCGGCGGCCATGGCGTGGCGGCGGGCGGCGACCCCGGCGGGCGCACGGTCAGCGTCCGAAAGCGTGAGTGCATCGGGCCTTTGGAGCCGTGGCGCCAGGTGGAGCGGCGGAACGCGGCCCGCCCGCCGTCGGCCGCCAGTGCACTCAGCGCGGCGGCCCTGGCGCGGTAGCGGGTGGCGGGGACGCGGCCGGTGCCGGACCAGGGCGGGGCGGTGGGAACGGCGTGCTGCGGGTGTGCGGACTCGTCCGCGCGCACGGCGACGACGAAGTCCAGGCCCCGGTCGGCCAGGCCCTGGCGGAACGCGGTGTTCTGTCCGTAGCCGGCATCGGCGACAATGACCTTCGGCTCCAGGCCCCAGCCGACAGCCTCGTCGATCAGGTCCAGGGCCAGCCGCCACTTCTCACGGTGTCCCGCCTCCTCGGGGACACCGGCGCGAGTGCGCCGGTCGGCGTCGTCCTGCCACCCCTCGGGCAGGAACAGCCGCCAGGAGACCGGCACGGACGCGGTGTCGGAGGCGGCGTGCAGGCTGACGGCGACCTGGCAGTTGGACTGCTTGCCCAGCGCCCCGCACCACTGCCGCGCCACACCGACCGACATCCGCCCGTCCTTGGGGAACGAGACGTCGTCGATCACCCACACCACCGGGTCCACCGCCGGCACCGTCTTGAGCGCCACCGCCCGCAGCACCGCCGCGTGGTCCCACGGCGACTGGTTCACGAACTGCTGCAGCGCCTGCATGTCCCCGTCCGGCAACCGCGCCGCCATCGGCTGGACCGACTTGCGACGGCCGTCCAGCATCAGCCCGCGCAGGTAGCAGTCACCCCACCCACGCACGTCACGACGCCGCACCGACGCAAATACCTCACCGACGAACTCGGCCAGCTCACCACGGAGTTGCTCGATCTCCCCCAAATCCACGTCGGCCATGATGCCCGATCAACAGCACCCACATCAACCAAACTTAACGAAGTACTACTAGAACACCCGAAGGCGGCGTCTCCGGCTTCAGAACCTCCCCCCTCGACCCGCGGTACGGTGATTCCCCACCCATCAGTTCGCCTGGTTCATGGTCGTTAATGGGGCGTGAGTTGACAGCGCTAAAGACTCCCAACCACCAGATCGCCGCAGCTATCGAAGAAGCCGGGTACACGTACGAAGCCCGCCCGGACCGCTCGCGGGCCGGGCAGCGCAGGATCTCGGGAGCGCCTGCGAGGTGCCGTCGTCACGCCAGGTGCAGAAGTAGTACCTGACCGGCCGGCAGGGGCAGGTCGGCGGCATGTACGACCACTGGCAGCCGGTCCGGCCCTGGTAGCGGATCGCGTTGACGATCTCGCGCGTCCGGTGACGGCCCTGATGGTCACTCACCGGGGGCCGCGCTGCCTTCCAAGCCGTGATCACCGGCTCGATCGGCGCCGCACCGCTCATCCGTCACATCGCTCGGGTAGCCCGTACGTACCTGGGTGTCGAGCGCTTCGAGTGGACCGTGCCGGGTGAGCGGCGGGTCGCGGTGATCGTGCGCCCGGTCAAGCTGCGGCACATCCTCGGAG
This sequence comes from Streptacidiphilus sp. P02-A3a, assembly GCF_014084105.1. Lineage (GTDB taxonomy): Bacteria > Actinomycetota > Actinomycetes > Streptomycetales > Streptomycetaceae > Streptacidiphilus. Next base: position 4,837,241 of record NZ_CP048289.1, read on the forward strand.
TGGAGCGGTTCGGCCCGACGGCCGCGCCCCCGCTCCCGCCGCTCGCACTGGACGGGACGCCGCAGCGACGACACCCGCGCCCCGCGACGCCCGGACTCCGCGCGTCCTCCCCCCTGATGGGAGGTTCCTCCAGGAGAATGGCGGTGTCTGCGCCGTCGACCGCCAGGAGGCTCCATGGCCGCCAGTCATACCGTGGTGCTGCTCGGCTTCCCCGACCCGACCGTGCCGCGCGGCGTTCCAGGAGGCCAAGCATCTTCCGGGCCTGAGCCGGGCCGCGGTCCTGGCGCGGTCGCAGGAGGGGGGAATCGCCCCGGTGGAGGGCTACGCGCGCGGCCGCGGTCGCCTCCGCGCTGGGAGCAGGCGTGCTCGGCGGGCTGGTGGGGCTGCTCGCCGGTCCGGCCGGAGCCATGGTGGGCTTCACCGCCGGCGCGGCACTCGCCACCACGGCCGAGGAACGCCGTGAGTTCGCCGAGACTCCCGCCCTGATCGTGCTGGGTGCCCGCGTGGCCGAGGGCTCCGCCTTGCTGGTGCTGGAACTGCACGAGTCCTCCCCCGGTCCGGTCGACGGCTTCGCCGCTCGCCACGATGCCGCTCCGAGCGGAATCCCCGCCGAGGAACTGGCTCACCAGGTCGAGCGGTCGAGGACGCCGCCACAGCCGAGTCCCGGCCCGACACCGGGCAGTAGCACGGGGTCCGTGGAGGTCCGTCGAAGCGACCGCAGGTGGGGAGCCGGGTCGTGACGCTGCCCCGTCGGCTGGGAGGCCCGGATGCCCGAAGGTGACTCCGTCTTCCGGATCTGCGCGGAACTGCACGGCGCCCTGGCGGATCGTGTCCTGACCCGCGCCAACCTGCGCGTCCCGGCCCACGCCACCGCCGACCTGGCCAGGGCGGCGGGTCCTGGAGGTGGTCCCGCGCGGCAAGCACCTGCTCACCAGGATCGACGGCGGGCTGACTCTCCACACCCATCTGCGGATGGACGGCCGCTGGCGGCTCTACAGCACCGGTGAACGCTGGACCGGCGGCGCGGCACACCAGATCAGGGTCGTCCTGGGCAATGCCGCGCGGACCGCGGTCGGCTACGGCTTCCCGTGGTGGAACTGATGCGACCTGCGACGAGCACAAGGCCGTCGGGCACCTGGGCCCGGACCTGCTGGGACCCGACTGGGACGCCGCCCGGGCACTGCGGCGATTGTCCGATGATCCGCTGCGCCCGCTGGCCCTGGCTCTGCTGGACCAGCGCAACCTGGCCGGAATCGGCAACGTCTACGCCAACGAGCTGTGCTTCCTTGGCCGAGTCAGCCCCTGGACCCCGTTCGGCGAGGTCCCGCGGCCCGACCGGCTGCTCGAACTGGCTCACCGGGTCATGGAACTGAACCGGCTGCGCCCCGGCCACACCACCACCGGCGACACCCACCCGGACCGGCGTCACTGGGTCTACGGCCCGCGCGGGCCGCCCCTGCCGCCGCTGCGGCACCCGCATCACCCGCTCGACGATCGGGAGTCCGCCCCAGCAGCGCGTCGTCTTCTGTGCCGAAACTGCCAACCGGGGCCCGCCGTCCCGGTTTCCCCCTGAACCGGTACTCCATGACCGGTACTCCATGCCCGGGCGGGTGGGAGGCGCAGATCAGGATCACCGTCGGCGGCCCCTCGCGCGACCGCGCGGCCCGCGGTGCGGTCGTGTGCTCAGGGGAACCAGGCCTGGCTCTGCACGAACGCGGCCAGCTGGGGCGCGGGTCATCGGCGGCTCGCTCCAGCCGGGCACCCGGCTCCCGGCACCGGCGAGGCCGCCGTCGTTGTCCAGGGCGACCACTTCGAGGGTGCGTCCGTCGGGGTAGCTGATGCCCGGCCTCGACGCCGATGGTGCCGCTCTCGGTCCAGGCGCCGACGGGCAGGTTCTGCAGGTAGAGCCAGGCCCCGTCCGCCAGCTTGGTCGCGCCGCACTTCCAGGCGGGCGGTTCGTCGCTGCACGCGTCGGCGCCGAAGGGTCCGAAGGGGCCGCTGGGCGGGACTGGCTGCCGGGTCGTACGACTCGATCATCAGGCCCGCGCTGAGGCCGTGCCTGGTGATCAGGTAGTTGCCGTCGAACCGGGAGGTGGCGTAGGCCCTGCTGGAGGAGTCGCCGGGGCTGGGCGACAGGTCCTTGAGCCTGGCGACGGTGCCGCTGCCGCGCGGGAGCAGGGCCGCGATCGTCGCCGTGGGGTCGGCCGCCGGTGCGGGACGGGCGGCGGGCGGCACGGTGGCCGTGGCCGTCACCGGTCCCCGGCCGGGGCGGTGGCGTGCGGCAGCGCCAGGCCGCCGGCCGCGACCGCCGCCAGTCCGGCGCCGGTGGCCAGCAGCGTCGCGGTACGCCTGCGCCGCCGGTGGCGGGCCGCGTCCGCGAGCACGGTCTCGGTGGTGTCCTCGCTGGGCACGGCCAGGCCGTTCAGGGCGTGGTCGAGCAGTTTCCTTCACGGTGTAGTCGGTCACCGGATCACCTCGCGCATCTTCGATGCCTCCTCGTCCTCCACGAGTGTGCCGATCGCGCCGCCCAGGGCTTCGCGGAGCACGGCCAGGCCACGGGCGGTCTGGCTCTTGATGGTTCCCTCGCTCACGCCCACAGTTCGGCCGTCGCCCTGGACGCTCTGGTCCTCGAAGAACCGCATGACCAGGACGGCTCGCTGACGTGGCGCCAGCCGTTGCAGCGCGCCGCGCACCGCCAGCCCCAGGTCGGTGTCGCTGCCCTGGACGGGGACGTCGGGCAGCGAGTCGTGCGGCTCCTCCCGGTTCCACAGGCGTTTGCGGGAGGCGATGAAGGTGGTGACCAGGACGCGCCGGGCGTACGCGTCGATGTGGTCGATCCGGCGCCGTCCCCGGTGCGCCATCACCACCTTGATCAGCGTGTTCTGTACCAGGTCCTCTGCCGCGTGGACGTCGCCGCACATCAGGTAGGCGCTGCGCAGCAGCGCGTTGCGCCGGTGGCTGAGGAACTCGCGCAGCTCTGTGTCCTCACTTGGCACTGTCTCGCCCCCTCTGGGTCGGTGGTACCGCTCTCTACTCGTAAGGAGGGGCTGGGGCGGCCCACGGGTTGCCGGGAGGTTGGTCCAGAGGGTTGACGGGGTCATGCGGCCCGGGTTCAATCAGGTCTTGAATTAAGTGGTGGACGGCTGGTCGCCCCCGCTTGAACTCCTGAACGCACCGTCCCAGTGGAACCTGTCGCGCCGTGGTCGCCCGCGGACGGGCGGCGGCCGCGGTTCTGCCACCCGACAGGGCCCCGCTCACTGCTCAGTCCGCGGTCCGCGCGCTCGGGAGCGTGGCGGCGCGTGGACGTCTGGAGGCACTGGTGCACCTGTCCCGTACCCCATCGAGACTCCGGTCCTGGCGTGTTCTGGCCTGGCTGCGGCCACCGCGCTGTCCGGCCTGACGGCCGGGGTCGGCGCCGGACCGGCTTCGGCCGCCGCTCCCGCGACCGCCACCGCGGCCTGTCCCTGGGTCGACTCCACCGCGCCCGTCTCCCAGCGGGTGAGCGAGGTCCTGGCCAAGATGTCCTGGCGCAGGAGATCTCCTTGGTCACCGGCTCCGCGGGTTCGAGTTATGTCGGTTTCACCCCCGCCATCGGCTCGTTGTGCATTCCGGCGATGAACCTGGAGGACGGTCCGGCGGGCGTCGGCGACGGGATGAACAACGTCACCCAGCTGCCCGCCCCGGTGGACGTCGCGGGCGACCCTGGGACACCTCGGCCGAGCAGACCTACGGGCAGGTGATCGGTGCCGAGCAGGCCGCCAAGGGCAGCACCGTGGACCTCGGGCCGACCATCAACATCGTCCGCGACCCGCGCTGGGGCGGGCCTTCGAGTCGGTCGGGGAGGACCCGTACCTGAACGGGACGCTGGGCGCGGCCGATATCCAGGGTGTCCAGTCGACCGGGACGATGGCGCAGGTCAAGCACTTCGCGGTGTACAACCAGGAGACCAACCGGAACACCGCCTCCGACAACGCGGTGGTCAGCACCCAGGCCGAGCAGGAGATCTACCTGCCGGCCTTCCAGGACGCCGTCCAGCAGGGCGCGGCCTCCTCGGTGATGTGCTCCTACAGCAGCGTCAACGGCACTGCCGCCTGCCAGAATCCGTACCTGCTGAGCACGGTGCTGCGCCAGCAGTTCGGTTTCGGCGGCTTCGTCACCTCCGACTGGGGCGCCACCCACTCCACGGTGGCCTCGGCCGACGCCGGTCTGGACCAGGACATGCCGGGCAACGACGGCTACTACGGCGCCACCCTGCAGAGCGCGATCAGCTCCGGCCAGGTCAGCCAGGCGACGCTGAACACGGCGGTCTCCGGCATCCTCACCGAGATGTTCGGCTTCGGGCTGTTCGACAAGGCTCCGACCGGCTCGCCCGACCAGAGCGCCACCAGCGGCACCGACACCTCGGACGCGCTGAACCTGGCCGAGGAGGGCACGGTGCTGCTGAAGAACAGCGCGGCGTGCTGCCGCTCGGCTCAGCCGACTCCTCGGTCGCGGTGATCGGCGCGGACGCCTCGACCAGCCCGCTGACCGCGGGCGGCGGCAGCGCCTCGGTGAACTCCAGCGGCACGGTCACCCCGCTGCAGGGGATCACCGCGGCGGCGCCCGGCGGCGTCACGGTCAACTACAACGCGGGCACCTCGAACAGCTCGGCGGCCTCGCTGGCCGCCTCGTCCTCGGTCGCGGTGGTCTTCGTCGGCAACGACGAGTCCGAGGGCAGCGACCTGAGCAGCATCGACCTGTCCAGCTCGGAGAACTCGCTGATCTCGGCGGTGGCGGCGGCCAACCCGAACACGGTGGTGGTGCTCAACACCGGCTCGGCGGTCACCATGCCCTGGCTCTCCTCGGTCAAGGGCGTCCTTGAGGCCTGGTACCCGGGGCAGGAGGACGGCTCGGCCATCGCCGCGCTGCTGTTCGGCAACGCGACCCCTCCGGCCACCTGACCGTGACCTTCCCGACCTCGCTGTCCCAGGTCCCGGCCGACACCGCGGCCCAGTGGCCCGGCACCAACGGGACCGTGCAGTACTCCGAGGGCATCGACGTCGGCTACCGCTGGTACGACGCCAACAACCTGACGCCGCTGTTCCCCTTCGGCTACGGCCTGTCCTACACCAGCTTCTCCTTCAGCAACCTGCGCGTCGGCACGCTGAGCGCGGGCGGCCAGGCCACGGTGACCGCGACCGTCACCAACACCGGCAGCCGGGCCGGGGCCGACGTGGCCCAGCTCTACGTCTCCGACCCGGCCGCCTCCGGCCAGCCGCCCAAGCAGCTGGAGGGCTTCTCGCGGGTCAGCCTGCAACCGGGGGCCAGCCAGACGGTGACCTTCCCGCTGACCCAGAGCAACCTGCGCTACTGGAACTCCGGCAGCAATGCCTGGGCCACCAGTACCGGCAGCTACGGCATCGACGTGGGTGACTCGGACGCGAGCCTGCCGCTGACCGGCACGCTGCCGGTGACCTCGGCGCAGCTGGGCCAGCCGGTCTCGGTGACCGCCCCGGGCCCGCAGGAGGGCCTGGTCGGGGTCCCGGTCTCGCTGCCGGTCAAGGCGACCGACTCGACCAGCGGCCAGAGCCCGGTGTTCACCGCCACCGGGCTGCCGGCCGGTACCTCGATCTCCGGTTCCGGCACGGTCACCGGTACCCCGACCACGCCGGGCACCAGTACCGTCCAGGTCACCGCCAAGGACGGCGACGGGGCGCTGGCGAGCAGCTCGTTCGTCTGGACCGTCGAGCCCGCCAGTACCGCCCTGCCGGCGGCCGCGCTGGACGGCTACCAGGGCCTGTGCCTGGACGTCGCCAGTGACAACAACACGCCGGGTACCGCGGTGGACGTCTACACCTGCAACGGCACCGACGGCCAGCAGTGGAGCGAGCTGGGCAACGGCACGGTCCAGGCCGACGGCGACTGCCTGGACGTGGTCGGCGGCGGTACCGCCAACGGCGCCCTGGTCGACCTGTACACCTGCAACGGCACCGGCGCCCAGCAGTGGGTGCCGCAGTCGGACGGGGCGCTGCTCAACCCGCAGTCCGGAAAGTGCCTGGACGACACCGGTTGGTCGACCACCGCGGGCACGCAGACGCAGATCTGGAGCTGCACCGGCGGGGCCAACCAGTCCTGGACCCAGCCCTGACGACCTGTCGCGGCGGGGTCTCCCGCTGAGCTGACGAGCGCCCCACCGAGGGCGGCGGCCACCGTGGCCGGCGCCGGGTGGGGCGCTCGGCCCTGCCGCGCGGCTGGTCGACCGGTGGTGCGGCGTGTCGCGCGGCGGCCGGGCCCGGGGTGGCGTACCAGTCGAGGCATGAAACAACGTACACGAAGAGCGGTGACGGTCGGTCTGGCCGCGGCCGCCTGCACGATGACGGTCGGGGCCGCGGGCCTCAGCACCCCGGCGCACGCCGGGCCGCGGGCGGGGGCGGCCGAGGAGCCGGGGCTGGTGGTCTCGATGGGCGACAGCTTCATCTCCGGCGAGGCCGGGCGCTGGCAGGGCAACAGCCCACGGTGACCGGCAGCCGCAGCGGCACGGACCGCGCCTACCAGGGTGGCGCCTACCTGCCCGCGCTGGTGTACGGCGAGAGCTACGCGACCACTGCAACCGCTCCGACTCCGCGGAGATCGACACCGCCCGGTTCACCGAGCCGCTGGTGGACCCCGAGCGCGTCAACCTCGCCTGCTCCGGGGCCCTGGCCAACGCCGTGTACACGAAGGCGGACGGCGGGCAGCCTTCAAGAGCGAACCCCCGCAGGCCGACCAGCTGCGCGAGGTGGCCACCGGGCACCGGGTGCGGCTGATCGCCCTGTCCGTGGGCGGCAACGACATCGGCTTCCAGGACGTCATCATCGCCTGCACCAAGGAGTTCCTGAAACCGGGCAGCGGCCACTCGTGCGCCGCCGCGCAGCAGGAGGCGGTGGAGGGCCGGTTCGCCCGGATGCGCGAGGAGGTCGCCAAAGCGGTGCGCAGCATCCGCGCGGTGATGCGTGGGACGGGAGCCCAGGACGGCTCCTACCGGCTCGTCCTGCAGTCCTACCCCTCTCCCCTGCCCGATGCCGCCCGGGACCGGCTACCCGGCCCGGGGGTAACCCGCTTCACCGTGGGCGGCTGCCCGTTCTCCGACACCGACCTCGACTGGGCCACGACACCTGGTCCCCGAGATGACCGCCGAACTCGCCCAGGTCGCCACCGAGGAGCACACCGAGTTTCCTCGACCTGTCCGCGCCTTCCAGGGCCGGGAGGTCTGCGCCACCGGCACCCAGCAGGCCACCGGCACCGCGCCGCCCGCCCCGCCACCAGCGAGTGGGTCCGCTTCCTGGTCACCGGGACTCACCCAGGGCGAGCGCCAGGAGAGCCTGCACCCGGACTTCTACGCCAGCTCGCCCTGGGCCGCTGCCTGGCCCTGGCCGCCGACCGGCCCGAGCCCGAAGGGCACTTCCGCTGCACCGACACCCCGGGCAGCGGCCCGGAGGCGATGGCCGTGGCCCTGGAGTAGCGCCGCGCCCCGAGCGGGTCCCCCCCCGGGGTCGGGCCCGGCGCCGGGGGTGCCCCGCGGGTTCCGGGGCACCGCTGCGGCGTCCGGTCAGCGGGTGGCGAGGAGTTCGAGCGTGTCGATCACGCGGTTCGAGAAGCCCACTCGTTGTCGTACCACGCGACCACCTTGACGTGGCGGCCGTCGACGCGGGTGAGGGCCGAGTCGAAGATCGACGAGGCGGGATTGCCCGTGATGTCGGACGACACGAGCGGGTCCTGCGAGTATTCGAGGATGCCGGCGAGCGGTCCCCGCGCCGCGGCGCGGTAGGCCCTCCAGCACGTCGTCGCGGGTGACCTCGGCGGGCGACGGTCGTGTTGAGTTCGACGATCGAGCCCACCGGCACCGGGACCCGGATCGAGTCGCCCGTCAGCTTGCCGTCGAGGTTCGGCAGCACCAGGCCGATCGCCTTGGCGGCGCCGGTCGTGGTCGCACGATGTTGACGCCGGCGGCCCGGGCGCGACGGGGGTCGCGGTGCGGGCCGTCCTGCAGGTTCTGCTCCTGCGTGTAGGCGTGCACCGTGGTCATGAACCCGTGCTCGATACCGGCGAGTTCGTCCAGGACGGCGGCCAGGGCGCGAGCGCGTTGGTGGTGCAGGAGGCGTTCGAGACGATCGTGTGCGCGGCCGGGTCGTAGGCGTCGGTGTTGACCCCGAACGCGAGGGTGACGTCGGCGCCGTCGGAGGGCGCGCTGACGAGTACCTTCCTGGCGCCCGCGTCGAGGTGGGCCTGGGCGGCCTTGGCCGAGGTGAAGCGGCCGGTGGCTTCCAGGACGATGTCGACGCCCAGTTCGGCCCACGGCAGCTGCGCCGGTTCGCGCTCGGCCAGTACCGTGATCCGGCGGCCGTCGACGACGAGGGCGTCCCCCTCGACGGTCACCGGGCGCCCGAGCCGGCCGGCGGTGCTGTCGTAGGCGAGCAGCCGGGCGAGCGCGGCGGGCTCGGTCAGGTCGTTGACGGCGACGACCTCCAGGGTGCTGTCGCGCTCCAGCAGTGCGCGCAGCACGTTGCGTCCGATGCGGCCGAATCCCGTTGATGGCGATGCGAGTCATGAGTGGTATCCTTCCTTTCCCCACCAGCCTCGCTCGCGGCCGGCGCCGCTGACAGTGGCGGGATCGCCATGGTTCAAAAGGATCACGCCACACCCGTGGGCGGGGTCACTCGCCCCGGGTGAAGGTGCGCCGGTACTCGCTCGGTGTGGTGCCCAGGATGCGCTGGAAGTGCAGGCGCAGGTTCGCGCCGGTGCCGAGCCCGATGTCGGCGGCGATCTGCTCGACACCGCGCTGTGAGCGTTCGAGCAGTTCCGGGCCAGGTCGATGCGGGCGCGCATCACCCACTGCATGGCGTGTAGCCGGTCTCCTCGACGAAGCGCCGGGAGAACGTGCGCGGCGAGACTCCCGCCTGCCGCGCCAGGGTGTCCAGGGTCAGCGGCTCGCCGAGCCGGTGCAGCGCCCACTCGCGGGTGGCGGCGAACCGCTCGCCGAGCGGCTCGGGGACGCTGCGCGGCACGTACTGGGCCTGGCCGCCGCTGCGGTAGGGGGCGGCGACCAGGCGCCGGGCCGCGTGGTTGGACGCGGCCACGCCGAGGTCGCCGCGCAGGATGTGCAGGCACAGGTCGATGCCGGAGGCGGCGCCGGCCGAGGTGAGCATGCTGCCCTCGTCGACGAACAGCACGTTCTCGTCGACCCGGATGAGCGGGTGCCTGGCCGCCAGTGCCCGGGTGTAGTGCCAGTGCGTCGTGGCGCGCCTGCCGTCGAGCAGGCCCGTGGCGGCGAGCGCGAAGGCGCCGGTCGAGATGGCGGCGAGCCGCGCGCCGCGGTCGTGGGCGGCGATCAGGGCCTCGACGACGGCCCGCGGCGGGGCGGTCGCGGTCCGGGAACCGGTAGCCGGGCACGAAGACGATGTCGGCCCACGCGAGCGCGTCCAGGCCGTGGGCGACGGAGTAGGCGAGGCCGTCGCCGCCGGCCACCAGGCCCGTGCCGCCCGCACACCCGCACCTCGTAGGGCATGCTCGCGCGGGTCGTGAAGACCTGCGCGGGATTCCGACATCGAGCGGCTTCGCACCTTCGAGCACCAGGACGGCGACATGATGCGGGCGGGGTGGGCACAGGAAGAGGTTACGTGCGACGGCGGGGGTTCGGGCCGGTGCGCCCCGGCTCGCCCTCCGCGGACTTCAGAAGCACCGCTTCGCCGCACCGGCGACGGTGCGGCCGCCGGTCACGGGAGGAGCGCCGACGCGGCTACCCGGCCGGGGACGCGTAGCCTGGGGCATGCGGTCGAGCGTGGATGGACGGGCGCCGGTGTGGGATGTCGTGGCCCCGGCGGGCCCGGTCGGCTGCCGGGGGTCCGCATGGCCGGGTTCCGGGACGGCGGCGCGGCATCGGTCTGCCAGCGGGTGATCCCGCATCCGTCCCTGATGCTGGCGGTGGAGTTCGGCGCGGATTCGCCGATCGTGACCGATGCGGCCGGGCGGCGGCACCGGGGCAGTGTCGCCGCGGGCTCGGGCTGGGCGGAGCGGTGTGGGTGCGCGGCGAGAACGTCGAGTGCCTGCAGGTTCGCCTGTCCCCGCTCATCGCGCACACGGTGCTGGGCGTGTCCCCGGCCGATCTGGACGGCTTCGTGGCCCTTGACGACCTCTGGGGCGGGGCGGCGGAACGGATCCGCGAGCGGCTGGGCGAGGCCTCGTCGTGGCAGGAGCGCTTCGCCGTGACCGAGGCGCTGCTCGAACGGGGCTTTCGGGAAAGGACGCCGGTCGATCCGGAGGTGGCGTGGACGTGGCGGCGGATCGTCGCCGGGCGGGGCCGGGTCGCCGTCGAGGCGCTGGCGGCCGAGGTGGGCTGGAGCCGCAAGCGCCTGTGGTCCCGGTTCCGTTCGCAGGTGGGGCTGCCGCCGAAGCGCGCCGCGCGGCTCGTGCGCTTCGACAGGGCGGTGCACCGCCTGGCCGCGGGCGACAGCGCGGCCCGGGTCGCGGCGGACGGCGGCTACGCGGACCAGTCCCACCTGCACCGTGACGTGGCGGCCTTCGCCGGGGTCGCTCCGTCGGCCGCGGCCCGCGAGCCGTGGCTGACGGTCGACGACGTCGCCTGGCCCGACGGCCCCCGCTGACCGGCTCGCGGACCGGTCGTGCGCGGCGGGTCAGGTGGTGACGCCGGCGACGGGTTCGAGGCCGTAGCTGCGGGCGTAGCCGTTCTCGGTGCCGACCAGCAGGTCGACGACCTCGAAGTAGTGGTCCCAGAACGGGGTTTCGCGCAGTGCGTCGATCAGGAGTTGGTAGGCGTGGTGGTCCTCGGCCTCCCACACCCAGACGTCGGTGACGCGCGCGGAGTAGAACTCGGTGTCGTAGAAGCGGGACCGGACGCCGCTGGTCCGGGCTTCGATCGCGGGCAGGACCTGGGTGGTGAAGGCGGTGACGCGTTCCGGGACGGTCAGGGCGAGCCAGGCGGGTGTGGTCTTGACCAGGATGAACGCGGTGACCGGTGGTTCGGTTGTCGCGGCGGGCGTCGGCTCGGCGGGCGTCGGCTCAGCGGGCATCGGGGTGCCTCCGAAGGTGTGGGTGGTGGCGGGGTGGGCGCTCAGGGCTGGAGGGCGGGCTTGAGGGTCCGGGCGCACCACTGCGCGAAGCCGGTCGGGGAGGCGGTCTCCGGGGTGCGGGTGACGCCGGAGTCCAGGCCCTGGTCCTTGGCCCGCTTCATGTCGACGATGCCCTGGACGAAGGCCTCGTTGAGGCCGTAGCCGACGAGGGTGGTGCGCAGTTCGTCGAGCGGCTGGCGTCGGTAGCGGACTGGGCGGCCGAGCTGCTCGGTCATGATGCGGGCCAGGTCGTTGGGGGCCAGGTCCTGCGGCCCGAGGACCGGGACGCTGTCGGTTCCGCTCCAGGAGCGGTCAAGCAGCAGGCCGGCGGCGGCGGTCGCGATGTCGGCGCAGGCGACGAGGGGGGCCTTGCGGTCGGGGTCGACGGTGTCGGTGAAGACGCCGTGGTCGCGGATCGAGTCGGTCTCCTCCAGGAGGTTCTCGAAGAAGGACGGGTTGGCCAGGGCCCGGTGGGCGACGCCGGCGGCGGCGATGAGGTCGTCCATGGCCAGGGAGGCGGTGACCAGGCCGGCGCGGTCGGCGAGCGGGGTGCCGCGGCCGAGCGCGGAGACGCCGACGACGTGGCCGACGCCGTGGGTGGCGAGTGCCTTCGCGGCGGGGCCGGTGAAGCCGCTGTAGGCCTCGTGCGGGGTCAGCGAGGCGTCCGGGGGGACGAGCCAGAAGACGGCGTCCGCGCCCTGGAAGGCCCGGTCCAGGACGTCGGGGTCCGCGTGCGAGCCGGTGACCACCTCGACGTGTCCGTGGGCCGCGTCGGGGAGCCGGGCGGGGTCGCGCACGACCACGCGCAGTTCCTCGCCTGCGGCGGGGGCGGACTCCAGGAGCCGGGAGAGCAGGTGGCGGCCGATGTTCCCGGTGGGAGCGGTAATGACGATCATGTAAGCCTCGCGGGTTGTGCCGGATCGGTACGACCCCCATCCTGCGGAGGGCAGCGGGCTTGCCACAATGGGAACTTCAGCACGCAATCATTGACTGAAACGGAATAATGCTGGTGGACGAGCCGGAGCCGGTCATCGATGCCAATCTCGCCATCGCGTTGGACGCCCTGCTGGCCGAGCACAGCGTCACCCGGGCCGCGGCCCGGCTGCACACCTCGCCGGCCGCCATGAGCCGCACCCTCGCCCGTCTGCGCCGCGTCCTGCAGGACCCGCTGCTGGTCCGGGCCGGACAGGCCATGGTCCCCACCCCGCGCGCCCAGGCGCTGCGCGAGGAGGCCGCCGCGGTGGTGCGCAGCCTGGGGGCGCTGCTCAGTCCCGGCACCGGTGTCGACCCCGCCGGCCTGCGCAGCACCTTCACCCTCCAGGCCGCCGACCTGGTCGGCGCGGCGCTGGCGCCCGGGCTGGCGCGGCTGGCCCAGCAGGAGGCGCCGGGGGTCTCGTTCCGGCTCCTGGCCGAGGAGCTGGAGGCCGGAACCGCCCTGCGCGACGGCCGGGTCGACCTGGAGGTCGGCTCCATCGACCACGTGGACCCCGAGACCCGGGTCGAGGAACTGGTGAGCCTGCGCATGATGGCGGCCGTCCGGGCGGGCCATCCGCTCACCGAGAGGCCGCTGACCGCGGCCCGGCTCGCCGCCGCCCAGCACGTCGCGGTCAGCCGCCGCGGCCGGTTCACCGGTCCCCTCGACGCCGCCCTGGCCGAGCAGGACCTGCGGCGGCGGGTCGGCGTCGTGCTGCCCAGCCACCTGGCCGCCATGGCCCTGGCCGCCCGCAGCGACATCGTCTGCCTGGTACCCGCCGCGCTCCCCGGCGCCGCCCCCTCGCCCCTGACCGAGGACGCCACCGCCCTCGGACTGCGGCTCCTGGACATCCCCCTGGAGCTGCCGCCGCTGACCATCGGCATGGCCTGGCACCCCCGGCACACGGCCGACGGGGCGCACCACTGGCTCCGCCGGGCCGTCCGCCGCGCCCTTGGCGGCTGAGGCGGATCGGGTCACAAGGCGACTGCGGGACAGAGCCGTTGAGTCGCTCCACGCGCCCGGGGGGCCGACACGCCCGCCATGGGTGACCTGTAGAGGGATGAGTGACGGTATGGAGGATATTGGTGTTCTGTACTTTTTCTCTCACTTCTGGGGATTCCATGCGCTCTGACGTTGGCACGGCACGCCACGCATCTCTGCCGGGACCCCCTCCCGGCCAGCGGGGGCGGACCGCGGCGCAGGCGACGACACGGGTGGAGGAGCGGACCCTGTCCTTCGAGGGCTTCGCCTACCACTGCCGTGTCGTCCACCAGGACCGGCCGCGGACCGAGCCGTTGGTGATGCTGGGGGGGTCCTCTCAGAACCGCTACGCGTGGCTGCGGCACGAGAAGTGGCTGGCCGAGCACGGCACGGTGGTGACGGTGGACCTGCCCGGCTACGGGACCGCGGACTTCCTGCCGGCCGAGCACGGCATCGACTTCCTGGCCGCCAACGTCCAGCGGATGCTGGTGGAACTGGCGATGCCGCGCGTCAACCTCATCGGCAGCTGCTTCGGCGGGGCCATCGCCGTGCGCTTCGCCCAGCACTACCCCGAACACGTGGAGCGGCTGGGCCTGGTGGGCATGACCCGGACCATCCCCGACGACTACAGCGAAGCCGTACCGCGCTGGGTGCGGATGCTGGAACTCGGGGACCGCGCCCAGATCGCCACCGAGCTGGTCAAGCGGTTCATGTCGCCGCCCGACGTCGGCCCGGTCCACAAGCGCGAGGTCGTCTCCCGGCTGCTCTACGCGCAGTTCATGGCGCAGTCCGACGAGGAGATCATGATGTCGGCCGAGCACAACACCCGCCTGATGAACCACGAGTGGTACCGGGACGAGCCGCTGCCCGCGGTACCGGCCCTGGTGTGCACCGGCGAGCACGACACGCTCTGCACCCCCGCCATGGGACGCGAGGTGGCCGCGGCGCTGCCGTCCGCGGCCTTCACCACCATCAAGGAGGCGGACCACCTGGCCCCGGTGGAGCGGATGGCCGAGTTCTCCGACCTGGTCGTGAGGTTCTGCACCGACCAGCCGCTGTCGGAACTGCCCTACTGCAACCCGGTCGAGTGGCTGGGCACCGCGCGCCAGCCGGTCATCCCGGGGCCGACCCAGCTGTGACACGGCCGCGCCGCCGCGGCGGCGCGGGGACGGCCGGACCGGTGAGCAGTTCCGGTCCGGCCGTCCGCACGCCCACGCGGCGGCGCGGGCCGGTCGTGCCGGGTCAGCGGAAGCTGGGGAGCCTGAAGCCCTGGGGCGTCGGAGCGTTGTTGGAACAGTCGACGGTGGGCCCGACCTGGGTCGTTCCCTGCTGTCCGATCCCGATCTGCGGGGTGTACGCGGTCGGCTGCGTGGTCGTGGTGCAGTCCCGCGTCTGGTTGACGTGGAAGGTGCCGTCACTGGTGGTGAAGGTCTTGTCACTCTGACCCTTGTCGACGCAGACGAGGTTTCCCTGGCTGTCCTGCGTGCACGTGTGGGTCTGCCCGGCGTACGCGTCGGCGGTGCCCGTGCAGATCGTGGCGATGCCGCTCAGGGCGAACACGACGGCTGCGGTCTTCTTGCGGCTGAACATCTGGTGCGTTCCTCTGTGGTCGGCGTTGGAGCGCGCGTGCCGCGAGGGGCCCGGCGTCCGAGTGGGGCAGTTGAAGAGAACGGGCCCCGGCGCCCGGTGCAGCTCGGGATCCGGGACCCGTTCTCGGGTACTAGAAGCTGTGCGTCAGCCGCCGAAGGCGCTGTTGTTGCAGCCCAGGCTGGAGCCGAGCTTGCTGGCCTGGGCACCGGGGTTGCCCTCGCCGCCGAGCAGGTTGCCGGCCACGCCGTTGAGGACGCCGACCTCGCCCAGGACGTCCAGGTTCAGGTCGTGCGACTTGCACGAGGTGCTCTGCTGGACCTGGAACTGGTCGCCACCGAAGCCGCCGTCACCGTGGGCGAACGCCGTCCCGGCACCGGCGAAGCCGACGGAGCCGAGCAGGGCCGCGACGACGGCAATCTTCTGGAGCTTGCGCATTTTCTCTCCTCTTTGGAATCCATTGCCGCACGGACAGGGTCCCCAGGACCGTCATCCGTTCAGCTCCGGAAAGATCGAATACGAACTACCAACCGCATACATATCTCGCGGTCCACTGAAGTAAAGCAGCCGGGCGCAGTGCCACCCGTTCAGCCGACAGATAGCGCGGCCGGCGGGCCGGGCTTCACCCGGCCGGCGGCGGACCGCCCCGAAGGGGACGGCCCACCGCCGGGCGTGCGTGGCGGACCGTCAGCCGCCGAAGGCGCTGTTGTTGCAGCCCAGGTGGGAGCCCAGACCGGTCTCCTGGGCACCCGGGTTGCCCTCGCCGTTCAGCGCGTTGCCGGCCAGGCCGTTGAGGATCCCGACCTCGCCCAGGATGTCCAGGTTCAGGTCGTGCGACTTGCACGAGGTGCTCTGCTGCACGTTGTAGTGGTCCCCGCCGTCCCAGGCGGAGGCCGAGCCGGCGCCGGCGAAGCTGACCGAGCCGAGCAGGGCCGCGACGACAGCAACCTTCTGAAGCTTGCGCATGTGTCTTCTCCTACGGTTTCTCTGTTGGCGATGACGAACCCAAACCCCTGTCCGTGGGGCCTGGGAGAGAGTGGAACGACTTGCCGCAGCTGTGTGACGGCAACCTGGGGCGAAGCAGTCCGGCCGGGCGGCGGGCCGCTCCCGGGGGAACGGCCCGCAGCCGGGCGACGCCCTGCCTGCCCCAGGCGTTTACTGGGGGCTGATCAGTGCCCGAAAGCGCTGTTGCTGCAGCCCGCGGTGGAGCCGAGGGAGGTCGCCTGCCCGCCGGGGTTGCCCTCGCCGTTCAGCGCGTTGCCGGCCAGGCCGTTGAGGATCCCGACCTCGCCCAGGAGGTCCAGGTTCAGGTCGTGCGACTG
This sequence comes from Streptacidiphilus sp. P02-A3a, assembly GCF_014084105.1. Classification (GTDB taxonomy): domain Bacteria; phylum Actinomycetota; class Actinomycetes; order Streptomycetales; family Streptomycetaceae; genus Streptacidiphilus. The sequence continues at coordinate 4,853,188 of NZ_CP048289.1, forward strand.
GCACGAGGCGCTCTGCTGCACGCCGAAGCTCGATCCGTGCGAGCCGCCCCAGGCGGAGGCGGACCCGGCGCCGGTGAAGCCGATGGTGCCGAGCAGGGCGACGACGACAGCCGCCTTGTGGAGCTTGCGCATGTGTTTCTCCAAGTGTCGTGCGAGGACAAGGCCCGTGACGGACCTACACATTTCTGACAATTCGTAGGCTAATGGCTGAACTCAGCCAACGCCCGCAACGGCTCGCTGCAACCGGGAAGTCGAGGAAGTGCGCCTATACGACCGGCACCCGCGTGCACCGTTCCGTGTACGGCAGGCACGACAAAGGACCCGACCCAGCGAGGTCCTTTGTCGCACGTGTCGTACACGGAACGGCGAAGGCCCCCGCCGCCCGGCCGGGCCGTGCGAAACCGCCCGTTCAGCGGCACCGCGCGGGCGGGAGCGCCTTCGCTAACGCTCGCTCAGCTCCGGAAGGCGTTGTTGGTCTGGGAGCAGGTGTCACCCTGGGTGTGGGACTCCCCGCCGAGGACGGCGATCGGGAAGTCGGCCCGGACCACCGTCTGCGGGTCGCACTCCTGCTCCGGGTGGAAGACCTGCGGCACCAGCTGGTGGGCCGACGGCAGGGGCGGCGCGGTGACCGTGGGCGCGATCTGCGGAGCGACCTGCGGAGCGATCTGCGTGGCGTTCGGGGCCGCCTGCGGACCCTGCTGCTGCGGAGCCGCGTACTGCGGAGCCTGCTGGGGCGCCTGCTGCGGGGCCTGCTGCGGAGCCGCGTACTGGGGGGCCTGCTGCGGCGCCTGCTGCGGAGCGGCGTACTGCGGAGCCTGCTGCGGCGCCGCGTACTGGGGGGCCTGCTGCGGGGCCGCGTACTGCGGCGCCTGCTGCGGAGCGGCGTACTGCGGCGCCTGCTGCGGGGCCGCGTACTGGGGGGCCTGCTGCGGAGCGGCGTACTGGGGGGCCTGCTGCGGGGCCGCGTACTGCGGCGCCTGCTGGGGCGCCTGCTGCGGAGCCGCGTACTGGGGGGCCTGCTCGGGAGCGATGTACTGCGCGGTCTGCTGGGGGGCCGCGTACTGCGTGGCCAGCTGCGGGCCTCCGTACTGCGTCGCCGGGTACTGCGCGTCAGCGAAGCCAACGCCGCCGCTCACGGCGGACAGGCCACCAACCATCGCGGTGAGAAATGCCATCTGGTGAAGCTTGCGCATCTGCCTTGCCCTTCATGCACACAACTGTGATTACACAACGTGATCGCGTGAACGCTATCAGTAGTTCGAGGCACTCTTCACGCCACCGCGCAACCCGTGTCCTCCCGGTCCGTGCGACGCGACCCCGGTTTTCCGGGCGCCACAAGGTGTCCGTGGCATCCCAACGGGGCCGCCACGGTGGCGCACTGGTCAAAACCGCGCTCCCAGAACCCCACGCACGGCTGAATGTCCCGGGGGTGACGCTTTGACGCCCACGGGTCCAGGTGCGCGCGGCCGCGTCGCACGGCGCCGGCGACCGCAACTCCCTTCCGGGCAATGGCGGGGGGCCGTGACAGGTGCTCAGTTACCCTGGCTCACATGACTCCCACGTCGGCAGAGGATGCCGCCCCCGAGGTCCCGCACTGCGTCTCGCCGGTCCAGGTCCTGGAGCGGACGGGGATCTCCTTCACCCTCCACGAGCACGTGCCGATCCGCACGCAGTCCGACATCGAGCGTGAACTGGGCCTTCCGGTGGAGCAGTTGCTCAAGACCATGGTCTTCCGCACCGGACAGACGTTCATCCTGGCGGCCCTGCCGATGCAGCGCCGGGTGCACTACGGGCGGCTGGCGAAGGCGGCGGGGGTCCCCCGGGCGTCGCTGCGCCAGGCCGAGCCGGAGGAGTTGCGGCAGCTGGCCATGGAGCCCGGCGGCGCCAGCCCGGTCTGCGGTCGCGACGGCGTGCTGGTGGTCTTCGACTCGGCTGTCCTCGACATGGACCGCGTCTACTGCGGCAGTGGGCGCGCCGACCAGAGCATCGAAATCGACGCCGGTGAACTGCTGCGGTTCCTGGAGCCGGTCACGGCGGCAGTGACCTCGTGAGCCGGACCGGGGCGCCCGGGTGCGGCGCCGCGGCCGGGTGAGGGCCGGGGCCGGGGCGAACTGCCAGGTCATGGGCGGCGCGGGGGTCCGGAAAACGCGTCGGGCCGTGGGCGCGGAGACACAAGATGATTCGCCGAGGTTTTCCTACAATTCAACATGGTCGCCCGCACGCGCGATGCCGGAGACAATCCGCATAGCCGAACCCGCAGACAGAAACAGAAAGGTGTGGGTAACGTGGCGACCACTACCAGAAATCCCTCGGCATCTTCCCAGGACCGTTTAACGACAGTCCCCGCGCTGTACCGATGGCCGCTGCTCAGCGTCTCCGTCGTGGTGGGTGTGCTGCTGCTGTCCCTCTCGGGGCGCTACGGTTACCACGTCGACGAGTTGTACAACCGGGTGTCCAGTCGGCACCTGGCGTGGGGGTACGTCGACCAGCCCCCGCTGGTCGCGGTGATCGCCAGAGTGGAGACCTTCCTCTTCGGCGACAACCTGATCGGACTGCGTGTCGTGCCGGCCCTGCTGGCCTGCCTGGACGTGTGGGTGTCGGGCCTGATCGCACGTGAACTCGGCGGCGCGCGCGGCGGCCCAGGTCTTCGCCGCCGCCGCGACGGCCGGGTCGGTCGTCACCCTCACGCCGGGCACATGCTCACCACCAACGGCCCCGACCTGCTCAGCTGGGTGACGTTGGGCTGGCTGTTCATCCGCCTGCTGCGCACCGCGGACAACCGGCTGTGGCTGGCCATCGGCGCGGTCACCGGCGTGGGCATGCTCGCCAAGAAACCTCATCGTGCTGCTGGTCCTGGCCCTGCTGGTGGGCCTGCTGGTGCTGGGTCCCGCGCACGATCCTGCGCGGTCGGCTCTTCGTGGCGGGGTGCGCGATAGCCGTGCTGATCTCGGCGCCGATGGTGGCGTGGCAGATCGCGCACGGCTGGCCCGCGATCAAGATGAGCGCCGCGTTGACGATCGCGCTGGGAGCCGACTCCCGGGTCGCCTTCGTGCCGTTCCAGATCCTGATGATCGGCCTGTTCCTCACCCCGGTGTGGATCTCCGGGCTGGTGGCGCTGTTCCGCCGCCCGCAGTGGCGGCCGTACCGGTCGGTCGCGCTGGGCTACCTGTTCATGTCGGTGCTGCTGATCATCATCGGCGGGGACCCCGAGTACACGGCCGGTCTCCAGGTGGTGCTGCTGGCGGCGGCTCCGTGGTGGCCGTGGGGTGGGCGCAGACCGCCTTCCGCCGCTCGGTGACCGGCAGCGCGCTGGTGTTCAACGTGCTGCTGTCGGCCGTGATGATGCTGCCGGTGCTGCCGCTCGCGTGGTACGGGTCCGAACCCGGTCATGAAGGAACTGGGGGTCTCCCAGTCGACCAGGCGGGCTGGCGCAGTTGGCGCAGGAAGTCGCCGGCGTCGACCAGTCGCTGTCCCGCAGGACCGGGCGCACGCCGTATCTACGCCCAACCACTACGGCCTCGCGGCGCGCTGGACAAGTACGGTCCGCAGTACGGCCTCCCGCACGTCTACAGCGCGCAGAACTCCTACGCCGACTTCGGCAGGCCCGCCGACGGCACCGACGTCGTCATCGCGGTCGGCGTGGACCGGGCGACCCTTCAGTCCCCTGTTCCAGAGCTGCACGCTCAGCGGCACGTTCAAGATCAGCGTGCCGGTCGCCGACAAGGGCGCCCAGTTCCTGGTGTGCCGCGATCCCGGGAGTCGTGGTCCCAACTGTGGAACGACCTCACCTGGATCGGCGTCGGTGCCCGTAACCTCGACGGTGGTCACGGACAAGAGCAAGTCGGGCTGCTCGGTGACCTGACCTGAACGGGCCGCGTCCCCCCACCGGGCACCGGGGTGGGGGACGCGGCCCGTTCAGGTCACGAGGTCGCGAGGTCGCCTGGTCACCCCCGCTGTCGCCGCGGTGCGGCGCAGCAGCCGCCCGGCGAGCTGGAGCAGCTCGATCCGGCCCGTGTCCGGGTCGCGCAGGAACCGGCCGGTGCCCGGTATCCCGCTGCCGCCCTGGGTGGTGAAACCGCAGGTCGGCGTGGCAGGTCAGGGTGGAGCGCGGCCCGTGTCCGACGGACAGGGTGAGTCCTTCGGGGTGTGCCTGGACCTGGCAGTCCCAGTCGCCGTTGGCGTAGTGTCCGGCGCACTCGGCCGGTGCGGCCACCGGTGCCGCGGGGGCGGACAGGGTGCGGGCGGAGTGGTTGGCACGTGGAGGCCGGCCGCGCCGAGTTCGGCGAGGAGGTCCTCCCACAGGGCGGCGCCGGTGCCGGCGTTCGTGGTGAGCGCGACGGCGTGCCGGTGGCGGCGTCGAAGCGCAGGTGGGACCAGGTGCCGTGCCGCTGCCGGTCGTGGCCGTGCCAGTCGCCGTGCGCGCCGTGGAACACGGCCCAGCCCAGTCCCCAGCCGTCGGCGAGGCCGAAGGGTCCCACGGCCAGGTCTGCGGTCCGGTCGTGGAGCATCGCGTCGGCGGCCGCGGGGTCGAGTACGCCGGGTGCGGTGTGGTCGTGGACGGCGGCCAGGCGCAGCAGGTCGGCCGCGGTGGCGGCCAGTGCCACGGCGGGGTCGTCCAGTGGGGAGAAGGTCTGTTCGGGTATCGGGAGCGGGCGGTCGAGGAGCAGGTGACCCTGGGCGGCGGGCGTTGTCCCGGTTGCCCGTTGAAGGCGGCGGTGATTGCCAGGGGGCGCAGCAGCAGCGATTGCACGGCGGTTCGCCAGTCCAGGCCGGTCAGTGCTTCGACCAGGCGGCCCGCGAGTACGTAGCCGACGTCGGAGTAGGAGAACGCGGTGTCCGGCTGGTGGGTGACGGCGGTTTCGTCGCAGTGCCGTTGGACCCAGGTGCGGCGGTCGGTGCTGGGTGTCCGTTCGTCGATCCGCGGCGACCAGTCCGCCGGTGTGCTCAGGGCCTGGCGGGTGGTGATCCGGCCGACCGGGCTGGTGGCGGGGAGTTCGGGCAGGTAGGCGCCGATCGGGGCGTCGAGGTCGAGGCGTCCTTGGGTTGCCAGGAGTTGGACGAGCAGTGCGGTCACCGGCTTGGTCAGGGAGGCGATGGGGAACACGGTGTCCGTGGTGACCGGCAGGCCGGTTCCCGCTGTCCGCTCCCCCGTTTCGACGGTGATCAGCCGGCCGGCGTGGCGCAGGGCGAGTTGTGCGCCCGGTACCCGGTGGGTGCGGGCCAGTTCGGTCAGCGGGTGGCCAGGAAGGCCGGGGGTCAGGGCCGGGTGGCCTGCCGTGTCGGGGGTGGTGGCCGGTGGGGTGCCGGTCTGCTGGGGGGTGTGCGGTTGGGGTGCGGTGGGTTCGGTGGTGGGTTCGGTGGTGGGTTCGGTGGCCGGTTCCGCCGCTGTGGCCAGGCGTTGGATGGTGGGGTGCGTGAACAGGTCCTTGGGGACGAGGTGCCATCCGGCGCGTCGGGCGCGGTAGACGACCTGGACGCTCAGCACGGAGTTGCCGCCCAGGGCGAAGAAGTCGCTGGTCGCGTCGATCCGGTCGGCCGGTAGGCCGAGGACGTCCGCCCAGATCGCGGCGAGGGTGGCTTGTGCGCCTTGGCTCGGGGCGACTCGTGGCGTGTCGGTGCCGGTTGCCGCTGGGCTCGGGGCGGGCAGGGCCCGTCGGTCGACCTTGCCGCTGGGGGTCAGCGGGAAGGTGTCCGTCGCGATCAGGAACGCGGGCACCATGTAGCCCGGTAGCAGGCGTTCCAGGTGGGTCCTCAGGTCCGCGGTCGTGGGTGGTGTGTCCGTGGTCGGGACGAAGTAGGCGGCCAGTTGCTGGTTGCCGGGGTGGTCCTCGCGGGCCACCACGACGGCCGAGCCGACCTGCGGGTGGGTGGCGAGGACGGTTTCGATCTCGCCGAGTTCGATCCGGAATCCCCTGATCTTGACCTGGTCGTCGGCGCGGCCGACGAATTCCAGGTTCCCGTCGGTGCGTCGGCGGACCACGTCGCCGGTGCGGTACATGCGTTCGGCGGGGGGCCCGTAGGGGTCGGCCACGAAGCGGGTCGCGGTCAGGGCGGTGCGGTTGGTGTAGCCGCGGGCCACTCCGGCGCCGGCGATGTACAGCTCGCCGGGGACGCCGGGCGGGGTCGGGCGCAGGTCGGCGTCGAGCACGTGGACGCGGGTGTTGGCGATCGGCCTGCCGATCGGCGGGGCGCCGGTGGTGGTGGGTGTCAGGTGCGCGGCGGTCGACCAGATGGTGGTCTCGGTCGGCCCGTACACGTTGGTCACCGACGGGGATCCGGCGGTCAGGGCGGTGGCGAGTTCCTGGGGCAGTGCCTCGCCGCCGACCAGGACCCGCAGCCGGGTGAGGATGTCGGGGGCGCCTTCCAGGACGCCGCGCCACAGGCTCGGTGTCGCCTGTACCACGGTGATGTGCTGGTCGTGGACGGTGCGGCGCAGTTGCTGGGGGTCGAGGACCAGTTCCTTGTCGGCGAGTACCACGGTCGCGCCGCTGATCAGGGGGACGAAGAGCTCCAGGTGGGCGATGTCGAAGCCGACGGTGGTCACGGCCAGCAGCCGGTCCTGGGGGGTCATCGCGGTGCGGTCGCGCATGTCGAGGACGAAGTTGCGCAGGTTGGCCCGGGTGACCACGACGCCTTTGGGTTGGCCGGTGGAGCCGGAGGTGTAGAGCGTGTAGGCGGCGTTCTCGGGGTGTGCGGGGGTGGACGGGTCGGGGCTGGTGGCCGGGTGGTGGGCCAGTGCGGCGGTCACGGCGGGGTCGGTGAGGGAGAGGGTGGGGGTGTGCGGTGGCAGGTCGGGGACGGTGGTGTCGGCGGTCAGGACCAGGGCCGGGGCCGCGTCGCGCAGCATGTGGGCGAGGCGTTCGCGGGGGTGGTCCAGGTCCAGGGGCAGGTAGGCCGCGCCGGTCTTGAGGACGGCCAGCATCGCGATCAGGAGGTCGGGGGTGCGTGGGCAGGCCAGGGCGGCGATCTTCTCGGGGCCCAGGCCCAGGGCGGTCAGGTGGTGGGCGAGCCGGTTGGCGCGGGTGTCCAGTTCGGCGTAGCTGAGGGTGGTGTCGCGGTGCACCAGTGCGGTGTTCCGGGGGGTGGCCGCGGCCTGTTGTTCGAACAGTTCGATGGTGGTGGGTTGTCCGGTGGGGCGGGTGGTGGCGTTCCACTCGTGCAGCAGGGCCTGTTCGGTGGCGGGCAGCAGCGGGAGCGAGGCGAGTGGGGAGTGGGGGTGGTCGGCGAAGGCGTCGAGCAGGGTCGACAGGCGGCGGGTGAGCCGTTCGGCGGTGTCCCGGTCGAACAGGAGCGGGTCGTAGCCGAGGCGCAGGTGCAGTTCGTCGGTGGTGTAGGCGGTGAGCGCGAGCGCGTAGTTGGTCTCCTCCGCGCCGTTGCTCTCGCGTACCGTGAGGCCGTGCCGGGAGGCGGCGTCGCGGTCGTAGGGGAAGCTCTCGAAGATGACGATGCTGTCGAAGAGGTTCGACTCCCGGGGGGTCTCGCTCCAGCCGCGGACCTGTGCCAGTGAGACGTGTTCGAACTGGCGGGTCTCGACCTGTTCGTCCTGGATCCGGCGCAGCCAGGTCACCAGGTCGAGGTCGCGGTCCAGGGTGGTGCGTACCGGCAGGGTGTTGATGAACAGGCCGATGATCTCCGTCGGCGCCCGCGAGGTTCTCGGGTCGGCCGGAGACGGGTGGCGCCGAAGCACAGTCGCGTTCGCCGCTGTGGGCGGCGAGCAGCAGTGCCCATGCGCCCTGGACGACGGTGTTGACGGTCAGTCGGGCGTTCTTGGCGAACGTGTAGAGCCGGTGTGAGCGGTCGGCGGGCAGCCGCAGGTGGGTGTCGTGTGCGGAGCGGGTGGCGTGGGCGGCCTGGGGTGCCCGGTCGTAGGGCAGTGGGGTGGCGGCGGTGAAGCCGTGCATGGTGCGGCGCCAGTGGGTTCGGGCGGCGGTGTCGTCCTGGTCGGCCAGCCACTGCACGTAGTCCGCGGTAGGGGCGGCGGGGTTTGCGGGCGGGGGTCGGTGCGCCGCCCAGTGCGGCCCATTCCCCGAAGACCTGGGCCAGGACGTCGGCGAAGCTCCAGCCGTCGAGCAGCAGGTGGTGGGAGGACCAGAAGAGCTGGACGCTCGCTCCGGGCAGGCGGGCGATGGTCAGCCGCATGAGCGGGGCCTGGGTCAGGTCGAGTCGCAGGGCGGGCAGGCTCTGCCACAGGGTGCGGGAGCGGGTGTCGCGGTCCTGGGGGGTCAGTGTGCTCCAGTCCAGGTGGGTCACCGGCAGGCGCACGTCGCGGTGGACGCTCTGCAGGGGGTGTCCGCGCCGGTTCCGACCACCGCGGTGCGCAGGATCGGGGTGCGGTCCACGACGTGTTGGAAGGCGTCGGCCAGTTGCCGCGGGTCGTCCACGCCGTCCAGGATCGCGGCGAAGTGGGTGAGGTAGACGTCGCCGTTGTCGGTGTCGGTGTCGAGGGAGTGGAACAGCATGCCGCTCTGCATCGGGGTGAGCGGGTAGAGGTCCTCGACGGATCGGCCGTCGCCGACGATCGTGTCCACGGCGGCCTGGTCCAGTGCGGCGAGCGGGAAGTCGGAGGGGGTGCAGCCGCCGGCGCCGGGCAGGGCGCAGTGTTCGATGACCTGTTCCAGGGCGGTGAGGAACGCCTCGGCCAGTTGGGCCACGGTCTCCTCGTGGTGGACGTTCCCGGAGTACTCCCAGCCGAATTCCAGTTCGCCGTCGCGGACCATGCCGGTGACCTCGATCAGGCACTGCCGGGCCTGGTCGGGGCCGCGGTCGGGGACCGGGTTCGGGCACCAGCCGCGGAAGAGTCCGCTGCCGCCGGGGTCGGTGTCGAAGCGGCCGTGGTAGTTGAATCCGACCTGGGGTTGGCGGCCGCCGCCGAGTGTGCCCGGGGTGGTGAGGTAGCGCAGGGCGCCGTAGCCGAGGCCGCGGGAGGGGACGGCGCGCAGTTCCTCCTTGACGGCCTTCACGGTGGTGCCCCAGTCGTGGTCCTCGGGGAGTTCCAGGACGAGGGGGAAGACGGTGGTGAACCAGCCGACGGTGCGGGACAGGTCGACGTCGTCGAACAGGTCCTCGCGTCCGTGGCCCTCCAGTTCGATCGGGACGGTGCCGCCGGCCCAGTCGCGCAGGACCCGGGCGAGGGCGCTGAGCAGTACGTCGTTGGCCTGGGTCCGGTACACCTCGGGTACGTTGCGCAGCAGTGCGTCGGTGCGGTCCGCGTTCAGTCGCCGGGTCAGGGTGCGGGCGGAGCCGGCGGTGTTGTGTCCGTGGCGGTCCACCGGCAGGGCGGCGGCGTCCAGGGTGGCCTTCTCGACCCGTGTCCAGTAGTCCAGTTCGGTGTCGAAGCCGCCTTCGGCCGCCAGTGCGGTGAGGCGGTGGGCCCAGCTGCGGAACGAGGTGGACTTCGCGCCCAGGTCGACCTGGCGGCCGTGCGCCGCCTGCCGGTAGCCGGTGTCCAGGTCGGCCAGGATCACCCGCCAGGAGACCGCGTCGACGACGTAGTGGTGCGCGGCGAGGAACAGCCGGGGGCGTGGGCGCCGCCTTGGGTGAGCAGCAGGGCTTGGAACAGCGGGCCGGTGCGGATGTCGAATCCGGTCTGGGCGGCGGTGATCGCGGTGCGGGCGGCCTGGTCCTGTGCGGTGTCGTCGAGGGCGGACAGGTCCAGGTGCTCGAACACGGTGGGGTGGGCCGGGTGGTCGGTGGTGGCCGGGTGGTGCTGCTGCCAGCGGCCGGCGACGTGTTCGGCCCGGATCCGCAGGATGTCGTGGTGGTCGAGTACGGCGGTGACGGCGGCGCGCAGGGCGTCGGGGTCGGTGTCGGGGTCGAGTGCGAGGTACAGGGACTGGTTGAAGTGGCCGGGGGCTTCGGGGAACTCCTCGAAGTACCAGTGCTGGACCGGGGTCAGGGGTACCGGGCCGGTCACCGGGCCCTGTTCGGCGCCGGTGGCGGTGAGCACGGTGACCTCGCCCGCCAGTTCGGCGATGGTCTGCCGCTGGAACATCTGCTTGGTGGTCAGCCGGAGGTTGGCGCGGCGGGCCAGGGAGACGGCCTGGAGGCTGAGGATCGAGTCGCCGCCGAGGTTGAAGAAGTTGTCCTCGACGCCGATCCGGTCGGGTTCCACGCCCAGGACCTTCGCCCAGACCTCGACGAGTGCGGTTTCCACGGGGGTGCGTGGCGGGACGCGGTGGGAGGGGTCGGCGGCGGGTTCGTCCATGGCGGGCAGGGCGCGCCGGTCCAGGGTGCCGTTCGGGGTCATCGGCAGGGCGTCGAGCACCATGATCGCCGAGGGGACGGCCTGGCTGGGGAGGTGGGCGGTGAGGAAGGTCCGCAGGGCGGCGAGGTCGGGTGCCCGGGTGCCGGCGGGTACCACGTAGCCGAACAGCCGGGTGTGGCCGGAGCCGTTGCGGCGGGCGACGGCCGCCGCGGTGGCCACCTCGGGGTGGCGGGCGAGGGCGGTCTCGACTTCGCCGAGTTCCACCCGGAAGCCGCGGATCTTGACCTGGTCGTCGGCCCGGCCGAGGTACTCCAGGTTGCCGTCGCCGCGCCAGCGCACCACGTCGCCGGTGCGGTAGAAGCGGCCGGTGCCCGGTCCCAGGACGTCGTGGGGGAAGCGTTCGGCGGTCAGTTCGGGTCGCTGCCAGTAGCCCTGGGCGATGCCGCCGCCGCCGATGTAGAGCTCGCCGGGTACTCCGACGGGTACCGGGCGGCCGGTGTCGTCCAGGATGTGCACGCTGGTGTTGGTCATCGGTGTGCCGATGGGGACGAACGCCGACGGTTCGACCGGGTCGCCGCGCAGGGCGAACACGGTGGAGTCCACGGTGGTCTCGGTCGCGCCGTAGGCGTTGACCACCAGGGTGTCGGGGCCGACGTGGTCGAGCAGGTCGGCGGCGTCGCCGGCCAGCCAGCCCTCGGCGCCCAGGGAGAGCAGCCGCAGCGAGTCCAGGGTCAGGCCCGCGCCAGCCGAGTTTCGGTGCTGATGGCCCGGGCCAGTGAGGGGGTGGTGGCCAGGATCTGCGGCCGGACCTCGGCGATCAGGTCGACCAGGGTGGGCGGGTCGGTCACCACGTCCGCCGGGCACACCACCATTTCGCCGCCGAACAGCGCGGAGAACAGGAAGTCGCCGAGGAACAGGTCGACGCCGAAGCTGGCCACGCACAGGGCCCGGCCGCGGATCTCGTCGAGCCGGTAGCGGGCGTTCCAGGACCGCAGGATGTGGTGGATGTTGCGGTGGTTGATCAGGACGCCCTTGGGCTTGCCGGTCGTGCCCGAGGTGTAGATCACGTAGACGAGGTCGTCCACGGTGGCCCCGGACGGCGGTGGGGTGCCCGGCAGGGTGTCGAGGGTGGGCCGGTCGCGGTCGAGGTACACCACGGTCGCCGGGTGGGCGGTGACGCGGTCGGCCAGGGCGGTCTCGGTGACCACCACGGGTGCGGCGGCGTCGTCCAGCATCATGTTCAGCCGCTGGGCGGGGTAGTCCGGGTCCAGGGGGACGAACGCGGCGCCGGACTTCATCACGCCCAGCAGGGCGACCATCGCCTCGACGCCGCGTTCCACGCACACGCCGACCAGTGTTCCCGGGCCCACGCCCAGGCCGGTCAGGTGGTGTGCGAGCTGGTTGGCGCGGGTGGCCAGGGCGGCGAAGGTCAGTCGCTGGTCGGCGCAGCTGACCGCGACCGCGTCGGGGGTGCGCGCGGCCTGGTCGTCGAAGAGTTCGTGCAGGCAGCGGGAGGGGCCGAAGTCGACGGTGGGGCCGTTCCAGTCGGTGGCCAGTTGCCGTAGTTCGGGTTCGGTGAGCATGGGCAGTGCCCGCATCGGTTCGTCCGGGTGGGCGGCGATGCCGTCGAGCAGGTCAGCAGGTGGCCGCTCATCCGCTCCGATCGTGGCGGGTCGAACAGGTCGGTGCTGTAACTCGATGTGGCCGGTGAGTGCGCCGTCGTGCTCGAAGAAGTCGAAGGAGACGTCGAACTTGGCCACGTGCACGGGTGGGGGGATCTCGGTGACCCGCAGGCCGGTAGGTGGCTGTGCGCCGGTGGCAGGTGTTGCAGGTTGACCATGACCTGGACCAGGGGCGGGCGGCTCGGGTCGCGTTCCGGGCGGATGATGTCGACCAGTCGCTGGAACGGGATCTCGTCGTTGGCGAACGCGTCCAGGACGGTGGAGCGGACGTCGGTGAGGAAGTCGGTGAAGGTCCGTTCCTCGCGTACCTGGGAGCGCAGCACGACGGTGTTGCTGAAGTAGCCGATGAGGGGTTCCAGTTCGGCGCGGCCGCGGCCCGCGGTCACCGAGCCGACGGCGATGTCCTGCTGTCCCGAGTAGCGGGCGAACAGCAGTTGGCTCGCGGCGACCAGGGTCATGAACAAGGTGGCGCCGCCGCGGGTGCCCAGGTCGGTCAGGCGCTGGGCCAGTGGTCGCGGCACGGTGATCGGGTGCAGTGCGCCGGTGGAGCCGAGGACCGGGGGGCGCGGGCGGTCGGCCGGGAGTTCCACCGGGGGCAGTGCGGCCAGTTGCCCGCGCCAGTAGTCGATCTGTCCGGCCACCTCGGGTCCGGCCAGGCGCTGCTGCTGCCAGGCGGCGAAGTCGGCGTACTGGATCGGGAGTCGCGGTAGTGCCGGGGCCTGGCCGCGGGTGTGGGCGGTGTACCTGGCGTTGAGTTCCTCGGTCAGGATGCCGATGGACCAGCCGTCGCCGACGATGTGGTGCAGGCCCAGGACCAGGACGTGTTCGTCGGCGGCGAGCCGCAGCAGCGCCACCCGGAACAGGGGGCCGCGGCGCAGGTCGAACGGGGTGGAGCCCTCGTGTTCCAGGCGGCGGTCGAGTGCGGCGGCGCGTTCGGGTTCCGGCAGGTCGGTCAGGTCGGTGTACTCGACCGGTACCGGGGCGGGTGGGTGCACCACCTGGACGCCGTGGCCGTCGGCCTCGCCGATGGTGGTGCGCAGTGCCTCGTGCCGGGCGACGACGTCGTCGAGCGCGGCGCGCAGGGCCCGCGGGTGCAGGTCGCCGGTCAGGCGCAGCACCTTGGGCGCGTTGTACTCGACGCTGTCGGGGTTGAGTTCGGCCAGGAACCACAGTCCCTGCTGGCCCACCGACAGCGGCAGTGCGCCGTCGCGGGGCGCCGGGGTGATCGGGCGGTCCTGGGGTGCGGGCCCGGCCGCGCCGGCGAGCTGCCGCAGGACGAGTTCGCGCACGTGGTCGGGCAGCTGCGACAGCCGGTCCTTCGCGACGGACGGCAGTTCCATGCTGTTCTCTCTCCCATGTCAGAGGGGCGGTCCGGCGCGTTCAGGACGGTGCCGCGGCTGTCTCCAGTACCCCGGCCAGGATCCGGTCGCGGATGGTCGCGGCCAGGGCGGCGATCGTGGGTTCCTCGAAGAGGTCCCGGGGGGTGACCTCGACGCCGAAGGCGGTGCGCATCCTGGCGACGATGCGCAGGCTGTTGAGGGAGTCGCCGCCGAGGGCGAAGTAGTCGTCCGCGGTGCCGACCCGTTCGATGCCCAGGACCTGCGACCAGATCCGGGCCAGTGCCTCCTCGGTCGGGTCGCCGGGGGCGACGTACGCGGCGCCGGCGCCGTCCTGGCGGGTCGGTGCGGGCAGCGCGGACCGGTCGAGCTTGCCGTTGTGGTTGAGCGGCATCCGCTCCAGTCGGACGATCGCGGTCGGGATCATGTAGCCGGGCAGGGTGGCGCCGAGGTGGCGGCGCAGTTCGTCCGCGCTCGGTGCCGGTGTCCCGGGCCGGGCCACGACGTAGGCGACGAGTCGCTTGTTGCCCTTGTCGTCCGGCCACACCGACACCGCGGTCTCGGCGACCGCGGGGTGGCGCAGCAGGACGCTCTCGATCTCGCCGGGTTCGACCCGGAAGCCGCGGATCTTGACCTGGTCGTCGGTGCGGCCGACGAAGTCCAGCAGGCCGTCGGGTTGCCAGCGCACCACGTCGCCGGTCCGGTAGAGCCGTGAGCCGGGCGGGCCGAAGGGGTCGGCGACGAACCGTTCGGCGGTCTTGGCCCGGTTGTCGACGTAGCCGCGGGCGAGGCCGATGCCGCCGACGTACAGTTCGCCGGGCACGCCGATCGGTACCGGGGACAGGTGGTCGTCGAGGACGTAGGCGCGGGTGTTGGCCAGGGGCCTGCCCAGGGGCACGCTGCGGTAGCCGGCTCCCTGCTCGACCTCGAACAGGCTCACGGTCACCCCGGCCTCGGTCGGCCCGTAGTTGTTGATCACCCGGTGGTGGCGTGCCCAGGCCTCGGCCACCTCGGGCACCACGATGTCGCCGCCGACCCGGATGGTGTCCATCCCGGGCAGGGAGCCGGAGTCGAGTGAGGACAGGACGGTGATCGGGATGGAGGCGGTGGTGACCTTGCCGGCGAGCAGGTGCTCGACCAGGTAGGCGCCGTTGCGGGCGACGTCGGGGGCCGGGACCACCATCGTGCCGCCGGCGGCCCAGGTGGTGAACAGGTCCTGGACGCCGGTGTCGAAGCTCATGGAGCACAGTTGGAACACCCGGCTGCCGGGGGTGAGCCCGTAGGGTCCGACGACCGCGGTCACGGTGTTGTAGAGCGAGCGGTGCTCGACCATCACGCCCTTGGGTCGGCCGGTGGAGCCCGAGGTGTAGACGACGTAGGCCAGGTCGCGGGCGCTGCCGCGCGGTCCGGGGTCGGTGTCCGGGTGGGCGGCGATGGCCGGGCGGTCCCGGTCCAGGAAGACCAGTTCGGCGTCGGTCCGCGGGAAGCGGGCGATGCCGTGCTCGTGGGCCAGCACCACCCGCGGGCGGGTCTCGGCCACGGTGACGGCCAGGCGTTCGGCCGGGTAGTCCGGGTCCAGCGGCACGTACGCGCCGCCCGCCTTGAGGATCCCCAGGATGGCGACGAACAGGTCCAGGCTGCGTTCGATCGCGATGCCCACCAGGACGTCGCTGCCGACGCCGCGCTCGATGAGGTGGTGCGCCAGCTGGTTCGCCCGCGCGTCCAGTTCCGCGTAGGTCAGCCGCTGGTCGTCGAGTTCCACCGCGACCGCCCGCGGGCGCAGCCGTACCTGTGCGGTGACCAGGTCCTGCATCCGGTGCTCGGCCTGGTGGCCGGTGGCGGTGGCGGCCGGGTCGCCCATGACCACCTGGTGTTCGGCGGTCGAGTGGGCCGGCAGGTCGCCGACGGTGCGTGCGGTGTGGTCGGCGAAGGCCTCCAGCAGGGTCCGCAGGTAGGCCGTCATCCGGTGCACGGTGTCCGCTTCGAACAGGGCCGGGTCGTAGTGGACCCGCATGGTGATCCCGTCGCCGGGGTGTACGACGACGCCGAGTGCGGCGCCCGAGCCGACCTCGTGGTCGAAGTGGCTCAGTCGCAGGCCGTGGGCGGTGAAGGCGTGCTCGTCGAAGGGGAAGTTCTCGAAGACGATGATGCTGTCGAACAGGTTGTCGCCGGCGGACAGGCCGCTCCAGGCCTGGGCCTGGGTCAGCGAGACGGCCTCGAAGTCCCGGGCCCGGGCCTGCCGCGCCTGTAGGTCGGCCAGCCAGGTCTCCAGGTCCTGGGCGCGGTCCACGCGTACGTGTACCGGCAGGGTGTTGACCAGCATCCCGATGATCGAGTCGACGCCGGCCAGGTCGGGGGTCCGGCCGGAGACGGTGCCGCCGAAGCAGACGTCCGGGCTGCCGCTGTAGCGCGCCAGCAGCAGTGCCCAGGCGCCTTGCAGGAGGGTGCTGGTGGTCAGTTTCGTGCGCTTGGCGGCCTCGGTCAGCCGGGCGGACAGGTCGGGGGCGATGTCCACCTCCACCCTTGCGGTGGCGCGCGGGCGGTAGCCCGGGGCGGCCGGTCGGTCGTAGGGCAGCCGGGTCGGGGTGGTCAGGGGGCCGAGCACGCCGCGCCAGTGGGCCTCCGCCGCGGCCTGGTCCTGGTCGCCCAGCCATCGCAGGTAGTCCCGGAACGGTGTCCGGGGTCGTGGCGCCGGTCCGTCGCCGTCGCGCAGCCGGGCGTAGTCGGCGGCCACCTCGGTGAGCAGTTCGGTGCTGCTCCATCCGTCCAGCACCAGGTGGTGCATCGACCACAGCACGCGGACGCTGGTGTCGGTGAGCCGGATGACGGTGACCCTGGCCAGGGGGGCGGTGGCGAGGTCCATTCCGGCCGCGCGGTCGGCGGCGCGCAGCGCGTGTCGGCGTTCGCGCTGTTCGCTCCGCGGCAGTTGCCGCCAGTCGTGCTGGGTGACGGGCACGGTGGCCGTGGCCCGCACCACCTGGACCGGGGTGCTGACGTCCGTCCAGAGCACGGCTGTGCGCAGGGCCGGTAGCCGGTCCGCGGTCCGCTGCCAGGCCCGGCCGAGGAGTTCCGGGTCCTCGACGTGGTCGAGGACCAGGTCGAACTGGATCAGGTGCAGCCCGGTGTCCTCGGTCATCAGCGCGTCGAAGAGCATGCCGCTCTGCATCGGTGTCAGCGGGTAGACGTCCTCGACCGGTCCGCCCGCGGCGATGTGCTCGGCCTCGTCGGCGGTGAGCTGGACGAGCGGGGTGGGGGCCGGGGTGGGGTCGGGTCCGCTGTCGTCCCGGGTCGCGGCCCGGGCCAGTTCCGCGACGGTCGGGGTGAGGAAGAGGTCCTTGGCGGTCAGCCGCAGGCCGTGGGCGCGGGCCCGGGAGACGACCTTGATGGCCAGGATGGAGTCGCCGCCGGAGGCGAAGAAGTTGTCGTTGACGCCGATCCGCTGGACGCCGAACACCTCGGCCCACACCTGGGCCAGCAGCCGCTCGGTGTCGGTGCGCGGTTCGACGTGGTCCCCCGCGGTCAGCAGGTCGACCCGCGGTGCGGGCAGGGCGGCGCGGTCGACCTTGCCGTTGTTCGACAGCGGCAGGGCCTCCATCGGGATGAACCAGGACGGTACCTCGTAGCTCGGCAGCCGCAGGGCCAGGGCCTCGCGCCACTGCGCCACCTCGGCGGCCCGGCCGCGTTCGGGTACCACGTAGGCGACCAGGTGCCGGGCGCCGCGGGTCTCGTGGACGGCGACCACGCCGTCGGCGACGCCGTCGAGCGCGGTGAGCGCGGCCTCGATCTCGCCGATCTCGATCCGGAAGCCGCGGATCTTGATCTGCTTGTCGGCCCGGTACAGGAAGTCCATCGTCCCGTCGGCGCGCCAGCGCACGACGTCGCCGGTGCGGTACAGCCGCTCCCCCGTGCCGAAGGGGTCGGCCACGAACCGCTCGGCGGTCAGCGGCGCCCGGCCGAAGTAGCCGCGCGCCAGGCCGTCGCCCGCGATGTACAGTTCGCCCGGCGCGCCGACCGGGACCGGGCGCAGCCACGCGTCGAGGGTGTACAGGCGGGTGTTGTCGAGCGGTCGGCCCATCGGTACGGCGCGGGTGCGTACCTGTTCCAGGGTGAGTTCCTGGAACAGGGCGTAGGTGGTGGCCTCGGTCGGTCCGTAGGCGTTGATGACCAGGGTGCCGGGGCAGTGGGTGATGACCTGTTCCAGGGCCTCGGGTGAGGGCACCTCGCCGCCGGTGATCACTGTCGCCGCGCCCTTGAAGCAGTCGGGGGCCTCCTCGGCGAACAGGCGCAGCAGGGCGGAGGTGAGGAAGACGGCGGTGACGGCGTGTTCGGCGATCAGGTCGCGTACCAGGGCGGGTGTGGGTTCCTCGGTGGCGATGACCATGTCGCCGCCGGTCAGCAGCGGTACCCACAGTTCGTAGGTCGCGGCGTCGAAGGCGTGCGGGGAGTGGAAGAGGATGCGCCGGTGGGCCGCTTCGCGCCAGCGGCGGTCCCAGGCCAGGGCGACCACGTCGCGGTGGGTGACGGCGACGCCCTTGGGGGTGCCGGTGGAGCCCGAGGTGAACATGATGTAGGCGAGCTGCTGGGCGTCCGGGTCCGGTTCGGGGTCGTGGGCGGGTTGGCCGGCGGTGGTGGCCGGGTCGTCCACGAGCAGGACCGGGACGTCGGTGGTGGTGGTCCTGGGTGCCATGGCCCGGTCGGTGAGCAGGACCTGGGCGCCGACGTCGGCCAGGACGAAGCGGACGCGGTCCTGGGGGTAGGCGGCGTGCAGCGGGACGTAGGCCGCGCCGGCTTTGACCACGGCCAGGACGGACACGACCACGTGCACCGACCGGTCCAGCAGCAGCGCGACCCGGGACTCGGCGGTGACGCCCGCGGCGAGCAGGCGGTGGGCGAGCCGGTTGGCCCGCTCGTTCAGTTCGGCGTAGGTGAGCCGGTCGTCGCCGAACAGGACGGCGGGTTTGTCCGGGGACAGCCGTACCTGCTCGGCGAACAGGCTGGGCAGGCTGGAGTGCGGGGGGAACGCGGAGGTGGTGTCGTTCCAGTCGTGGAGTACGCGGTGCGACTCGGCGTCGGGTATCAGCCTCAGTTCGCGCAGGGGTCGTCCGGGGCGGGCGACGGCGTCGGCCAGCAGGGTGCGGTAGGTGGCGGCCAGGTGCTCGATGGTGGCCGCGTCGAGTACCTCGGGGTGGTAGTCGACGTCGGCGTCCAGGGCGCCGTCGCGTTCGGTGAACCGCAGCACGATGTCGGCGAGGGCGAACTCGGTGGGCAGTTCGGTGCCCGCGGCGCGCGATGCCCGGTCCAGGAGGTGGTCGAACGGCATCGTGCTGTCGACGGTCGCGTGCAGCGGGACCGGTGCGTCGGCGGGCGCCGTGGAGCGGGCGCGGACGGTCGCGGTCACCTCGTCCTGTCCGGCGTACGCCGCGGCCAGGACCAGGCCCGCGGCGGCCAGTGCGCCGGGCACGGTGGCGTCGGCCGCTCGGGCGAGTCGGCGCAGGTCCGCGGTGAGCGCGCGGTCGAGGGTGAACCGGTGGGTGGCGGTGGCCTCGTCGGGCTCGGCGGGTCGTGGGCGGTCTACGGGAAAGCGGGTCAGCGGATGGCCGACGGCCGGGTCCGACGTCGGTCCTGCTGCTGGGCGCCCCTCGTGGGTCATGTGCGGTCTCCCCTCCGGCTGCACTTCCACGGCGGAAGCCATGTCTGATCACCCAGTCTCCCCAGAGCGGCGGCGCGCCAGCTACGCACTTGAAGGAAGAACGAAACAGGGCGGTCAGCAGGGGTTTTGACGCCGGGTCAGTGGTGGCCGGGGCGGTGGTGGCCGGGGCGGGAGCGGCCGACGGCGCCGCCGGGGGTCCGGTGGCGCCGTCGGGTGGTGTCGCGGTGGGTCAGGTGCGGTGCGGCGGGTGCTACTCGCGTCCGCCGATCGCGTCGACCGGCGCGGAGCGCATGGCGAAGCGGGTGGCTGTCGCGATCGAGCCCCAGGAGAGCGCGACGGTGAGCGCCACGATCGCCAGCAGGCCGAGCAGGGAGATGTTGGGGACGGGTGACTTCGACAGTCCCAGGCTCATGCCGACCAGCGAGGGGATTCCCGCCAGCAGGCCGAACAGCAGCGCCGAGAAGATCACGATCCTGGCCTCGCCGTTCATCATGGCGCGTACCTGTTCGCGGCTGGCGCCGATGAGTTGCAGCATGGCGAACTCGCGTACCCGGGCCGCGGTGGCCATGACCAGGGTGTTGACCACGGCGATGGCGATGTAGCCCAGGAGCAGGGTCTGGAACAGGAGGTTGAGGGCCCAGCCGCCCGAGTCGCCGGCCGCGGGTGCGACCGCGAAGGCGGCGGGGCCGCCCAGTTGGACCGTCGGGTAGGGGGCGACGGCTTTGCGCAGTGCGGCGGCCAGCGTCTTCTGGTCGGTCCCGGCGGTGGCCGCGACCAGTACCGCGGAGTCGACCTGGGAGGTGGTGTGGGCCACGACCAGGTCGTTGGGCAAGGTAACGTCGCCGAAGCCCAGGCCGCGCTCGTAGATCGCCACCACCCGGGGGGTGAGCAGGGTGCTGTCGCCGAGCCGCAGGGTGATCGTCCCGCCGAGTTTCGCGCCGACCTGGCGGGCGGCCACCTGGCTGAGTGCGACCGTCCCGTCCTTCAGGTCCGCGATGCTGCCGTTGAGGACCTGCAGGTCCATGGTGTCGGAGAGGCGGTCGGGGGTGACGCCCTGGGCGGCGAAGACCTCGGTCTGGGTGCCGAAGGTCAGCAGTACCTGCATCCGTGCCACCGGGGTGGCCAGGGCGACTCCGGGGACGCCGCTGACGGCGTCGGTGACCTGGGGGGAGACTCCGGCGCCGGACGAGGCGGTCAGCACGTAGCCGGCCCGCAGTCCTTCGTTGAGCTGCTGCTGGGAGGCGGCGATCGTGGTGGTGGCGCCGAAGATCTGTACGGCGGCCAGGGTCACGCCGATGGCCAGTGGGGTGGCCGCCGCGCTGAGCCGCCGGGCGTTGGCCCGGGCGTTGGACTGGGCGAGGAAGCCGTGGGCCCGGGTCTGGTTGTTCAGGAACGGGCCGAACAGCGCGATGGCGGCGCGCAGCAGTACGGGTCCCAGGCAGCCCAGGGCCACCACGAAGAACAGGACGGCGCTGGCGGCGACGTCGGCGACCGAGTCGCCCGAGTCGGCGACGTTGCCCAGGGTCAGCAGCAGTCCGACCGGGATGAGCAGGGCGCCGATGACCAGTCGGGCCCGGCTGAGTTTCTTGGGCTCGACGGCGGCTTCGCCGAGCGCCTCGACCGGGCTGGTCCTGGCCACGCGGCGGGCCACCAGCCAGCCGCTGATCCGGGCGCTGAACACGCACAGCACCAGTGAGGCGAGGATGGGCAGGATGCCCACGTCCATCTGGTAGTCCGAGGGCATGGCGCCGGCCAGGATGAACACGCCGCGCATCACGAACGCGAGGATGATGCCGGGGATCGCGCCGGCCAGGGCGCCGGACAGCGAGACCAGGGTCATCTCGGCGCCGATCATCCAGTGGATCTGTCTGGGGGTGGCGCCGATGGCGCGCATCAGGGCCAGTTCGCGGCGGCGTTGCTGGACCGACAGGGTCAGGGTGCTGGCCACCACGAAGACCACGATCAGCACCATCGTGCCGCCGAACGACGCCGAGGTGTCGACCACCAGGTTGCGGGCGTCGCCGACGTCGAGGAACTCGACGTCGCCGCGTCCGGTGCCGGTGTGGGTCTCCACGCCCGGGACGGCGGCGGTGATCGCCTTGGCCAGCCGGTCGGGGGTGACGCCGGGGTCGGCGAGGACCCCGATGGCGGCCACCTGGTCCGGGCGGCCGGACAGGCTGGTCGCCTGGTCGTCGGTGAAGAACACCGCGGACTGGCGGTCCAGGCCGCCCGGTGGCGGGTCGGCGATGCCCACGACGCGGTAGGAGGAGGCGATCGAGCCGACCACCAGCCGGACCGTGGAGCCGGTCGACAGGTGGGCGCGCGAGGCCAGGCCGGAGTCGAGGACGACCTCGCCGGACGCGGTGGGCGCGTGTCCGGTGCCCAGCGTGAACGGTCCGAGTTCGGCGGTCGTCCAGCCGTGCCCGTACACCGGGTAGCCGTTCGGGCCGCCCACCACGCCGCCGCCGGAGTCGAGCACGCCCAGTTCGATGTCGACGTCGCCGACGGCGGCCTTGACGCCGGGTACCGCGGCGACGGCGGCGATCTTGTCGGAGGGCAGGGTGACGCGCTCGCTGTAGCGGACGGCGGAGCTCTCGTCCAGCCAGAACGACTGCCCCGCGCTGAGGACGACGTCAGCGCCCGCGTAGCGTTCGGGGGCGACGCCGGTGCTCAGTCCGGACATCAGCAGGATCCCGCAGGCGGTGATCACCGCCGAGCCCGCGGCGATCGCGACGAAGGAGCCGACGAAGCCGCCCTTGCGTCCCTTGATGGTCTTCCAGGCCAGCGACAGGTCCTTGGGGAAGGGCACCAAGGTGCGGATCAGCCGGCCGACGCGGCGGATCACCACTCGCCCAGGTGCGTCATGCGTGAGGCGATCTCCTCGGAGGTGGGCCGGGGCAGTTCGCCCGCCAGTTTGCCGTCGGCCAGGAACACGACGGAGTCGGCGTAGGAGGCGGCGACCGGGTCGTGGGTCACCAGCAGCACCGTCTGCCCCATGTCGTCCACCACATGGCGCATCAGTTCCAGTACCTGTTTGCTGGATCGGGTGTCCAGCGCTCCGGTCGGCTCGTCGGCGACCACCGCCTCGGGGCGGGTGATCAGTGCGCGGGCGATCGCGACCCGCTGCTGCTGTCCACCGGAGAGCTCGCTGGGGCGCCGCTTGAGGAAGTCGCCGAGTCCGACCGAGGTCAGGACCTGGTTCAGGAACTCGCGGTCGGTCCTGCGGCCGGCGAGCCGCAGCGGCAGCGTGACGTTGTCCGCCACCGTCAGCGAGCCCAGCAGGTTGTACGCCTGGAAGACGAAGCCGATCCGCTCGCGCCGCACCTCGGTCAGCTTGACCTCGTCGAGGCCCGACAGCTCGATGTCGCCCAGCCAGACCGAGCCGGAGGTCGGGCGGTCCAGGCCGGCCGCGCAGTTGAGGAACGTGCTCTTACCGGAACCGGAGGGTCCCATCACGGCGGTGAAGGTACCACGGCGCAATTGGATGCTCACCGAATCCAGCGCCTGCACCGGGCTTCTTGTCGATTCGTACACCTTAGACACCGAATCTAAGCGGATCGACCAGTCGGTGGGCTTGGTGCGCGAGGCAGAACGAGGCATGCCAGGAGCCTACCGAGGCCGCACCGCGCCGCGCCACCCGCCTCCGTTCGAAGCGCGTGAGAAAACGCCGCGGGCGGCCGCCGGTGAATTCCGCTTTTCTGGAAAGAATTCCCCGGGAACAGCGTATACGAAATCACCAGCGCCATTGCCCGGGCACCGGTGGGAAGGCGAGGGGCCGCGGGTCCGTCCCGTCGCCGGGACGGCTCCGCGGGCCCTCGGGGAGGGGGCCGGGGAAAACCGGCGCGCCGGGAAAACCGGCCGACCAGCGACTCCCGGCGCCCTCTTCCCGCGGGCGCCGATGAACACCGCGCGACCGGCCCGGTCACGGTCGGCCCCGAAACCGTCGCGCCCCGCGCCGCCGCTTCGACAACAGCCGCACCGATTTCCGGCTCGGCCACTGCCCCGGCGCTCCGCCCCGGCCCGCCGCGGGCGGCGCGGCGACGCCCGGGCACTCCCCCGAGGCGCAGCTCAGCGCCCCCTCGCGGGCGGGCCCGCGGGGGAACGTCCCCGTGGCCGCCGGGAGCGGACCCCGATTCCCGGGGAAATCCGTGGCCGCCTCCGGCGGGGATATCGCGGGCCACCGGCGGCGGCCCGTCCTGATCCCCGCGGAAAGCGGTCCGGAAATCACCGGGAGCCTGGTTCCCGGCCCGCCGGGGCGGGTCGCGCATTCAGTGCCGGAAAAACCTCCTTTTTTTGTCGGGGCGGGGCGCGGAACCGTGTCCCGTGCCTTCTCGTGGAAGAGTCGCGATAGGCCTCGGCCGGGGGTCATCCGGTATTTCCCGCCTTTCTTCCCCGGGTGGCCGCCGACCGTGGTCGGGGCGCCGGGCGCCCGCCCCGGGTCGCCTTCGCGCCATCTTTTTCCGGTCCCGGCTCCGGCTCCGGTTCCGGTTCCGGTCAGCGGAACGCGAACCCGAGCAGGTCGAGTCCGGGTGCGGTGGTGATGGGCTCCGGGACCAGGTTGTCCTTGTGGACGAACCGCCGCAGGTAGCCGGCGCCCTCGGTGCCGCCGGACCCCGCCATCCCCGGCAGGTAGCGCCGACCGAAGCCGTAGTGCCTGCCGCGCCAGGTCAGCAGGGTCCGTTCGACCTCGGCGAGCGCCTCGGTCAGCCTCGGGTCCCCCGCCTCGCGCACCGCGTCGCCCAGCGGACGCACGGACCGCAGCGGCGGCATCGTCAACTGGTGCAGGTGGTCGAACTTCGAGTACGCCTCCACCTTGCGCGCGTCGTAGCCGTAGAGCACCAGTTCCATCATGTGGTAGTTCAGCGACTGGACGGCACTGGCCTCACCGGTGGCGTCGCGGAACCTCAGGAAGAGATCCGGGGTGAGCGTCTTGAGCACGTGGAAGATGTGGTTGGGCAGTTCCGCGCACTGGGCCAGCTGCGCCATCAGCGCGTACGCCTGGTCGTCCCCGCGGCCGATGGACGTCCGGGCCCGCACGGTGAAGTAGCGGATCAGGTAGAAGGCCAACTCGCATGCCTGCACGGCCCGCAGGAACATGTTCTCGTGGTGGTCGCCCGAGGCCAGGAAGCCGGAGCAGCGGGTCAGCACCGATGCCTGCCAGCGGGCCAGCGCGTCGTCGCGGGCCCGGTCGATGATCTCGGCCGCGGTCGTGTCGCCGCCGGTCTCCACCAGCAGTCGCCCGACCTGCTCGCGCAGCGCCTCCAGCCGCAGCAGCCGCTCCTCGGTGTTGTCGGCCTCGGTGAGTTGCGCGGCGGCGCGGCGCTCGACCGCGTCCAGGTCGGCCAGCGTCGCCTCCAGGGCCAGCACCGCGCCGGCCACCGGCTCGGTCTGGTGCAGGTCCAGGTACCACGCGTGGACGTGCAGGTTGGCGTAGCGGTAGTACTGCGGGATGGGTTCGCGGCTGAACGAGCGGGTCAGCAGCCGCATCACCTCGCTCTCGGCGGTCTGCTCGGCGTACGCCTCCTCGTAGAGCTTGGCCAGCAGGTCGTGGTCGCTGTCGGTCAGCGCCTGTCGGCCCGACCGCTCTTGGAGCCGGGCGACCTCGTCGCACCGTCTCGGAAACTGTAAGGACGCCAGTTCGGCTTTCATGTAACCCCCAGGGCTGCGCTCAGAACCACGGGTCGCCGTCGACCCGCGGCATGCCGTTTCACCTCTTGAACCCGATGACCAGTTGCTTGTCCTGAGTGGACCGGTGCACTTCGCAGTCGGTGAAGCCCGCGCTCTCCAGCAGGCCGATGTACTCCGCGGCGGTGCGGTGCCGGCCCTTCGCCTCGACGTGCATCGACAGGTTCATCACCGCCGTGGGCAGCGGTCCGCGCCGGTCGTCGTCGAACAGGCGGTCCATGATCAGGACCCGGCCGCCGTCGGCGCACGCGCGGTGCGCCTTGCGCAACAGCTCCAGGCCGGTCTCGTCGGTCCAGCCGGAGAGGATGTAGCCGAACGCGACGCACTCGGTCGGCGGGAACTCGTCGTGGTGGAAGTCGCCCGCGGCGAAGTCCAACCGGCCCTGCAGGCCGTACTTCTCGACGGTGTCGGCCACGTACGGGCCGACCTCCGGCAGCTCGTACACGGTGGCGCGCAGGCCGGGTGTCGCCTCCAGCGCGGCCACGCAGAAGGGGCCGCTGGCGCCGCCGATGTCCACCAGGTGCCGGACCCGCTCCAGCCCGGCCATGGGCACCAGTTCGCGGGAGACGTCGTAGGTGAGCTGCCACATGGCCGCCAGGAACTCCTCCGTGAGCTTCGGAGTCCGGTACATGACGTCGAACGGGGCCGGCAGGGCGGCGTCCACCGCCGACTTGCCGTCCGTCAGGTAGGAGTCCAGTTGCGGCAGTCGGCCGAGCGTGCTGTTCATCACGTGGTTGAGGAAGCCGCCGACGGAGCGCGCGCTGCGCGGGTCGAGGAAGGGAGCCGTCTGCGCGGGCAGGCGGTACGCGCCGTGCTCGTTCTGCTCGATGACGCCGAAGGAGTCGAGCAGGACCAGCAGCCGGTCCAGGGTCTCCTCGTCGAGCCCGAGCTCGGTGGCGATCTTGCTGGTGGGCGCTTCCTGGGTGGCGAGAAAACCGAAAACGCCGTGTTTGTCCGCCAAATGGATGGCAGTGGTGGCATACACGCCATAAACGGCCTTTTCCAACGCTCTGGGCAGCATCACGCAATCTCCACATCGTCTCCACGGGCGGGTCACACAAAGTCGCGATGCGAGCTGAATTCGTACCCGTCTTTCGCGCCGCGGAGGAGCGGCACGCAGAGGACTGGAGTGCTCGGCCGCGACTGGGAAGTCCAGCCCTTTCGAATTACGCGAGACGAAGCTATGCGCGGCCCGTGAGCGCCCTCAAGGAAGTTGCCTCGTCGTTCAAGGACCAGCGCCGGGACCCGCGCTGACCGGCGGCGACGGCAGTGCCATTACACGAAAGCGACTGCCTCGCGGAAGGAGTTTCACCGCTGCGGAAAACAACGGCGGCGAAACCGCCGACAGCGATGACACGGATCTGATGGCCTGTCATCATAGCTGTGGCAAACCATGGCATACTGCATCACGATGCCCCGCGGAGCGCCGCAGCGGGGAGCGCCGGGGCGGCGGTGACGTGGACGAATGACGCGAAGTTCGCCGACATTGGAGTGCCATATATCGCGGGCGTCCCGCTTGTCAACAAGAGAGCGGTGTGGTGATCGTTACGTGGAAGAATTATCACGGTCCCCTTATGAGGATCCTCACGGTCGGCTTAGGGTCTTGGTCAGTAACGGTCAACTGGGGCCGCTGGTCGGGGGACAGCTCGGATCGGCTTGGGATGTGCGCCGCAGTGCCACCCATGGGCGCTTCCCAGGCACTGGACCGTCGGGCGCGTGCCGTCGCCCGGCGGATCGTAGTCACGCCGAGATGCCAGCCCACCAGCATTGACGTGTGTGGGAGACGGGGACTTGAGAATCCACTTCACGGTTGACGACCTCGCGCAATCACGTATGATCGACAGTTTAGGACCTGTCACGGAAGGCGCATTCGCGCTGAAGCAGTTCGGCAGGCAGGGCAGCGCCGGCTTCCACGGCTGGCGCAAGAACGTCCGGGAGCAGCTCGGGACCCGGGTCGCCGAGGTCGAGTTGCTCGCCGACCGGTACGACGTAAGGCAGTTGCTTCCGCTGCTCAGGTTGCATCCGGGCAGCAGTCAGGACGCGGCCGACGAGCGGACCCGGCAGCGGGTACGGGCCACGTTGCTCAAATTCTGTCAGGTGGCCGTACTGCCGCACTGGCAGCAGACACGAGATCACACGGCCGCGGTACGGGACGCGTGCGGCCGGATCGGCATCGCCAACGGAATGCACGCCCTGCTGGACAACCTCCACCCGCGGGTGAACTGGAAGGCGCCGGTCCTGGAGGTGGCCGGTGACCTGGACCGCGATGTGTACCTCAACGGGCGCGGGCTGGTGCTGTGCCCGTCGCTGTTCCTGGCCGACCGGGCGTGCATGGTCCTGGAGGACGTCCAGGGGATCGGGGTGCCCATCCTGGTCTTCTCGGTGCCGGTGGACTCGGCGACCGAGACCGAGTTCTGGGGGCGCAGCCAGGGCGGTGAGCAGGCGTTGAGTGCCCTGGTCGGGCACACCCGCGCGGCCGCGCTGCAGATGCTCTCGGAGAACTGCACCACCGGTGAGCTCTCGCAGCGGCTGAACATCTCGCTGGCGGGTGCCAGCAAGCACGCCACGGTGCTGCGCAAGGCGGGGCTGGTCACCACGGCCCGCAGGCGCAACACGGCGCTGCACTCGCTGACGCCGCTCGGCGTGGCGCTGCTGCGGCAGCAGCATTCGACCAGGGCGTCGTAGGCCCGGCGCGACCGCGGGCCACCGGCGGCTGAACCCACGGACCGACCACAACCCACGAAGGGCGAGACGATGAGCACCAATCCGTTCGAGGACCCGGACAGCACGTACCGTGTGCTGGTCAACGACGAGGGCCAGCACTCCCTTTGGCCCTCCTTCGCCGAGACGCCGGCGGGCTGGACGACGGTTCTGGCCGAGACCGACCGGCAGTCGGCGCTCGACTACGTCGAGGCGCACTGGACCGACCTTCGGCCCAGAAGCCTGGTGGCGGTGATGGACCAGCGCTAGTCGCGCGCTCCCGCCGGAACGCGGTCCGGCGGGGGCCAGGTGCACCACAGGCGTGCCCTCGGGTGGGCAGAGCAGGGCTCCGGCATGAGTCCTGCCCTTCCGGCGCGGGGGCACCGCCCATGTCCGGGCCCGGTTCGCGCGGCCTGGCGCACGGTGCTGAGTGTTCGTCAACTCTGGTTTCCCGTACGACAGATGGGTCATCCGGTGCTTGTCCGCCGGATGGGGATATACCCAGCGATACCGGGTTCTTACAACCAGGACTACCGCGCGGCGCGGTGGTGCGGTGCTTCACTGGAAGCACACCACAGCACGCCGCGGTCCCCGGTCGGCTTCCCCCGTACGGCTGACCGGTCGCGGTTCCCCAACGGCACGGGGAGGCCGCGAAGGCCGGTCCGCGCGGGGTCCGCCGACCCCGCGCGGACCGGTTCCCCGGTCGGCCGCCATCGCACGTCGCGTCAGCGGACCGGCCAGGACGAGTACGTGCGCAGTCCGTACAGCAGTGGCGACCGGTCGGCCGCCACCGGGTGCGTGATCCGGTAGGCCTCGCCGAAGACCACGGTGTGGTCGCCGACGCGGACCGTCCCGCTGATCCGGCAGTCGGCGATCGCGTGCGCGTCGTCGGCCAGGTGCGGGCCGGCGGCCTGCGGATCGCAGGACCAGCGCACCAGGTCGAACCGGTGGGGGGCGCCGGAGGCGAACAGGTCCGCGGTCGCCCTGGCCCGGGCGTGCAGCAGGTTCACCGCGAAGGTCGAGCGGCGCAGCATGGCCGCCAGGGTGGGGCTGCCCTCGCGCAGGCATACCAGCAGGGTCGGCGGTTCCACCGCGACGCTGCACACCGACGAGCAGGTCATCCCCCAGGTCCGGCCGTCGAGGTCGGCGGCGGTCACGATGGCCACCCCGGTGGGGAAGGTCGACATCAGGGACCGGAACTGTGCGGCAGGGACCGCCGTCACCGTGGTGGAGCCCCCCAGGACGCCGTCCTCCACGCTGTAATCCGTCATGGTCACCCGCCGCCTTCCAGTACCGGGGCCGCCACCCTCCAGCGGCGTGGCGAACTTCGTTCGAGCAGGGTGTGGCAGGGGCCGGCCCTGGCCGCGGACTCGGCGGTGTTCACCGCGTGGTGCCGGCCTTCCGCTGC
Source organism: Streptacidiphilus sp. P02-A3a (assembly GCF_014084105.1). GTDB lineage: Bacteria > Actinomycetota > Actinomycetes > Streptomycetales > Streptomycetaceae > Streptacidiphilus. The sequence goes on from NZ_CP048289.1 coordinate 4,881,854, forward strand.
GCCGGCGGCAGGCCGTGCAGGTGGGCGAAGTACTCGTACTGGCTGGGGAGCTTCTCGACCAGGGCGGCCGCCTGGTCGGCCACCAGCCGGAACTCGCGGTCGGCCGCGGTGCCGTCGAGCAGGCCCAGTACCGGCAGCGGCTGCACCGGCAGGCCGCCCATGCCCAGGATGATCGCCCGGTAGGAGTACGACTCGAAGCCGTGGTAGTGCGGGTAGAGGGAGTTCTGGTCGGGCAGCTTGACCTTCCACTGCTCCAGGCGCTCGGCCAGGCCGTCGGGGATCTCCCGGGTCTTGGTGTCGCGCCAGTACTGGTTGTCGGTGCGGCGCGAGGCGTACCAGTGCAGCACCATGAACTCCCGCAGGCCGTCCATGACGTGCGCGGCCTGCAGGTTGTAGGTCCTGCGCAGTCCCTCGTCGGTGGCCTCCTGGCCCACGGGGAAGTTCTTGACCAGCTGCTCGATGCCGTTTTGGATGATGAAGATGCCGGTGGACTCCAGCGGTTCGACGAACCCGTTGGACAGGCCGATCGCCACGCAGTTCTTCACCCAGGCGCGCTCGCTGCGGCCGATGCGCATCTTGATGTGGTTGGCGGTGGCGTTGTCCGCCGCGGGACCGACGAACTCGCGCAGCTTGCGCTCGGCCTCGTCGGGGGTGGAGTACTCGCTGGCGTACACGTAGCCGGTGCCGAGCCGCTCGAACAGCGGGATCGTCCAGATCCAGCCCGCGTCCGTGGCGGTCGCGGTGGTGGCCGGGCGGATGCCGTGCACGGCCATGTCCACCGGCACCCGCAGGGCCACCGCGCTGTCGTTGGGCAGGTGGTTCTGGAACGAGATGAACGGCTCCTGGAGCGCCTTGTTCACCAGCAGGCTGCGGAAGCCCGTGCAGTCGATGTAGAGGTCGCCGGAGACGTCGCCGTGTTCGCGGGTGCGGACGTGGTCGATCGCGCCCTGGTCGTCCAGGGCGACGTCCACCACGTCGTCCAGGACGTGCCGGACCCCGCGCGCCACGCCGTAGCGGGTGAGGAACTTCGCCAGCAGCGCCGCGTCGAAGTGGTACGCGTAGGGGAACTGGGTGTTCTGTTCGGTCAGTGTGGTGCGCTGGTCGTCACCCCGCTCGAAGGTGCTGTCGAAGAGCGAGCCGTCCAGGTAGCGCGGCGAGCTCTGCGCGTCGCACATCGAGGCGATCAGGAAGGAGTCCCGGTCGAACTGCCCGGTCGGCTTCTTCTGCACCCACCAGTCGGTCAGCGGGAAGCCGTCGACCACCCGGTTGCGTTCGAACGGGTGGTAGAAGACGTGCCCCGGCTCGCGCCAGCCCTCGAACCTGACGGCCGTCTTGTACGTTCCGTGGCACTCCGGCATCCACTCGCGCTCGTCCAGGCCAAGATAGTTGAAGAAGTGCCGGATGGTGCTGAAGGTGGCCTCCCCCACCCCGAGCGCGGGCACGTTCTTCGACTCGACCAAGGTCACCGCCACCCGGTCGCCGAATGCCGCCGTCAGATAGGACGCCGTCATCCAGCCTGCTGTACCGCCACCGACGATCACCACGCTGCTGACCATGTAGTAGGCCCCTTTGTTGGTTGCTGGCGAACCTGTCGGGTCGAGCCTCTCGGAATCACCGGCGCGCGGCCATGTCCTTGACCGATGGGTGAAATTGGGCGGTCAGGAACGCAGGAACGTCAGCACGGCCAGCACCCGGCGGTGGCCGTCGCCCTCGGACAGGCCGAGCTTGAGGAAGATGCTGCCGATGCTCTTGGCGACGGTGGGTTGGCTGACGTGCAGCGCCGCCGCGATGTCGGCGTTCATCCGGCCCTCGGCCATCAGCCCCAGCACCGCCCGCTCCCGCGAGGTGAGCCGGCCCAGCGGCTCGTTCATCTGCCGGCGCCGCAGCATCAGCCGGACCACCTCCGGGTCGATGACGGTGCCGCCCGCGGCGACGGACTCCACCACCTCCAGGAACTCGGCCACCCCGCCGATCCGGTCCTTCAGCAGGTAGCCGAGGCCGCCGCGGGAGTGCTCGCCGGACTCCAGCAGCTCGCAGGCGTAGGCCGTCGCGGCGTACTGCGTGAGCACCAGGACCGCCAGGTCCGGGTAGCGGCCGCGCAGTTCCATCGCCGACCGCAGGCCGTCGTCGTTGAAGTCCGGCGGCATCCGCACGTCGGTCACCACGATGTCGGGCCGGTGCTCCTCGACCGCCTTGATCAGGTCACGGCTGTCGCCGACCGCGGCCACCGCCCGGTGCCCGAACCGCTCCAGCAGTTCGACCAGTCCCTCGCGCAGCAGGACGGCGTCCTCGGCGAGCACTATCCGCAATCGGGTGTTCGCCATGGCAGCTCCACGACTAGTTCGGTTGGTCCGCCGGGCGGGCTGGAGAGTTTGAGCCTGCCGCCCACCACGGCGACGCGATCGGCCAGGCCCTGCAGCCCGCGGCCGTCCTCGGAGCGGGCCCCGCCCACGCCGTCGTCGCCGACGCGCAGCACCAGGCTGTCCCCCTCCTGGCGGCCGGTCACCCACGCCGTGCGGGCGCGGCTGTGCTTGACCACGTTGGTGAGCGCCTCCTGCAGCGCGAAGTACGCCACCGCCTCCACCGCGGGCACCAGGCGCTGCGCCATGGCGATGTCGACGCGGACCGGTACCGGGCACCGGTCGGCGACCTCGGCCACCGCGGCCGGGACACCGCGGTCGGTCAGCAGTCGCGGGTAGATGCCGCGGATCAGCTCCCGCAGGTCGGCCTGGACGCCCTCGGCCTCCTTGCGGGCCCTGGCCACCAGGCGCGCGCCGTCGGAGCGCTCCTGCTGGAGCCCGTGCTCCGCGATGCCCAGCGTCATGATCAGCCCGGCCAGCCGCTGCTGCGCGCCGTCGTGCAGGTCGCGTTCGATGCGTCGGCGTTCGGCCTCGAAGGCGTCCGCCAGCCGGATCCGCGAGCGGGTCAGCTCCTGGACCCGGGCGAGGACCTCGGACTCGCGCGGGGCCAGCAGCAGGCGCACGAACTCCGCCCGTCCCGCGGCCAGCGCGGTCACCGTGTAGGCCGCCGCCGGGAGCAGGGCCACCCCCAGGAGCACCACCAGGGCCCGGTCGGGCAGGCTGCGGATGTGCCAGCAGCCGAAGACGACCAGTGGGCCCAGGCCGGCGAAGGGTGCCACGAACGGGGCGGCGATGAGCAGGACCACGCATCCCACCAGCAGGACGCCGCCGAGGTCGATCAGCGGCAGCACCACCGTCAGGGCGATCGTGTAGCCGAACTCCCGCCAGGTCGCCGCCTCACCGACGCGCAGCCGCAGCCACGCCCGCAGGCCGGGCTGGTCCGGGGTCACGTGCGGGTTGCCGACGGGCTCGGCGTCCACCAGCCGCAGCCGCAGCCGCTCGGTCGCGGCGACCGGCATGCCGACCACCGCCGGCAGCAGCAGCATGACCAGCAGTTGGGCGTAGGCAGGCATCCTGTCGATGTGCAGCGGTCCCTTCATGGCCGCGCCGATGGCCACGAACACCACGAGCGCGCCGCAGAGCAGGTAGCCGAGCGACCGCCACGGCCAACTGGACGTCAGCAGCGCGCCCGGGCCGCGCAGCAGTGCCTGGCGGCAGTTCAGCGGGGCCGGGTGCGGGGCCGCGTCCGGCGGGCGCACCTCCACGGACGCCGACCGGCCGGCACTCGGACTTGAGATCAACAAGGCATGACGCCAGCACAGAGGTCCACGAGCCACAGCCAACACGGGCCGGTGCACATGTACAAGGCCGCCGCCAGGAGCTTTCCTTACGATTCAACAAGGTTGACCGGCCGGGGGCCGCGGGGGTCGTTCCGCCCGGTCTGGGCGGGTTCGTCGCCGGGCGCCGGCCTCGGTCGGGCGGACAGGGCCGGGGGCCCCGCTCCTGCCGCCCGGACCGCCGACGGCGCCCGTCTCACTCGATGACCCGCGAGCGGGACTCGGTCGTCAGGAACACCCGGCGGATGTCCCGGATCAGGTTGACCCGCTTCAGCCACCGGTCGGTTCCGTCGTACCTCGGCTGGAACGGCTCCCGCCCGTGCACGACGCGGTAGTTGTCGAGGAATATCGCGTCGCCGGGCTCCAGCACCACCTTCTCCTGGGCGTCGCACACGTACGTGTACAGCTCCTTGATGGCCTCCTGGGCGACGTGGTCGTCCGGGTCCGCCGCGCAGGTGTCGTCGAAGTCGATCCGCAGGTAGCGCGATTCGGGCGGGCCGAACAGGATCGCGTCCCTGTCCGCCGCCTCACTGGCGTGTCCCTGCGGCCCGATGTGCGACTGGTCGGGGCGGTGGTGGAACCGCCTCTCGGACAGGATCGCGGCCAGCCGCGCGGGCAGGGCGATCCGGTCCGCGCGCACCACCGTGGTGGCGATCCGGTCCGGGTTGCGCAGGCAGGAGAGCGCCACGTAGTCGCAGCGGCACTGGTGGAAGGCGTCCTCGGTGTGCAGGGACAGCGGGGCCGTGCTGCTGCCGCTGGTCTCCGAGAGCTCCTTGCCGGGCGCCGGGCACACGTCGTGCACCATGCGGCCGTTCTGCTGGTCGCCCCAGGCGAACGGCTCGCCGAGGACCGCGCTGCACAGCGTGAGCACGACCTCCTCGCGGCCGCCGACGCCGGTCTTCTCGGCTATGTCCCAGCCGGTCGGGGTCGGTTCGAGGTCCCGGCTCAGCGGCAGCCCCGACAGCACCGCCAGGTCGGTCTCGTCCGCCTGGACCTTCCGGAAGAACTGGCGGACCCGGATCGGCAGCGACTCCGCCACCGTCCTGGCGTGCGGCACGAACTGCGCCGGGTCCCACGGGCCGTACTCGACGAGCACCTCGTCGACCAGCCACTCGATCTGCCTGCGCTCGTTGGGTTCAAGGACAAGCCTTCTCATGAGAACCATCCTTCTGTTCCGCCGGTCGACGAGGAGGTACCTGGCCGAGCCTGACGAAACCGCCGTCAGGCAGCCACGTCTTTGACCGACGGGTGAAACTGGGCGGTCGTCACCGCCGTGCGCCGCGACGTCGGCGAGCCGGGTTCAGCCGTTCCCGCGCCGGTGCGCCGCCACCCGCTCGCGGGTCGCGCAGCGGCGCGAGCAGAACCGCTGGTTCAGGCCGCTGCCCACGGTGACGTACACGTTCCGGCAGCTCGGCGACGCGCACAGTCCCCCGGGCGCGCGCTGGCCGCCCCACAGCAGCACCGCCAACGCCAGGCAGGACGAGGCGAGGAACCACTCGCCCCAGGGCCCGTCGTCGTCGCGGTCCAGGTGGGGGTGGAACGGCGCGGAGCCACCGTGCGAGGTCAGCCGGAGCGGGCCGGTGTGCCGGACCAGCAGGTCGTTCAACCGGGACGCGGCCCGGCCGGCGTCCTCGGCGGCGAAGACCTCGCGCAGCAGCGCGGCGGCGTCGCGCATCGCGGCGACATCGGCCGCGCGCAACGTCAGCGGCTCGCCCTCGCCGTGCGCCCGCAGCACCCCGGCGACCTGTTCGACCGTCGGGTCCTCGGCCGACAGGGCGTTGACCAGCGCGGCGGTGCGGCGGGCGTTGACCGACGGCGAGTGCCGACCGGCCGGGACCCCCTCGATGCGCGCCACCCGCGCACTGTAACGCACCTGGCCCGGTTTTCCGTTACTCCCCTACCGTGCGGGCCATGCGGAACCACTGGGCCGTGGGGTCCTATCTGGCCGGGGCGACGGCGGCGCGCGCCGGGGACGAGATGGCCGGTCCGGCCCTGGCGTTGGCGGCGCTCGCGGCCACCGGCTCGGCGTCGCGCGCGTCGGCGCTGTCGGGGGGCCTGATGGTGGCCGCCGCGGTGGGAGGGCCGGTCTTCGGGGCGCTGCTGGACCGCTCGGCCGCCCCGGGACGCCTCCTGGCCGCGGCCCTGGCCGGCTACGCGGCGGCCCTGGCCCTGGTCCTGGCCGCGCTGGGACGGCTGCCGTTCGCGGGCACGGTCTCGATCGCGGTCGGCGGCGGGCTGCTGGGGCCCGCGATGGCGGGCGGGTGGACCTCGCAGCTGCCCCGGGTCGTGGCCGACGCCGGTCCTCGCGGCGGTCTCGCCCGCGCGAACGCGCTGGACGCGATGACCTTCGACGGCGCGGCGCTGCTGGGCCCCGCGCTGGCCGGGACGGTGGCGGCGCTGGCCGGGGCGAGGGCCGCCGTGTCGCTGTCCCTCGCGCTGATCTGCCTGGCGGTGCCCGTGGCCTGGGCACTGCCGGGGCCGCCCTCGTCCCGGGGCCGGCCCGGCGCCCGGGACCTCCCGCGCACCGCGCTGCTCGCCGATCTGGGCACCGGCCTGCGGGCCATCGTGCGCACCGGGCCGCTGGCGCGCGCCACCGCCGTCTCCGTGCTGTCCTGCGTCGGCGAGGGCATGCTGACGCTGTGCTGCCCGCTGCTGGGCAGGCAGGTCCTCGGCGGCACCGGGCGCGGCACGCTCCTGCTGTCGGCGACGGCCGCCTCCGGGCTCGCGGCCAACGCGCTGCTGTCCCGCCGCCCGCGCGCCGCGCCCGGCGCGCCCTCGCGGCCCGACGGCATCCGCCCCGACACCGTGCTGTGGTGCGGCACGGTGGTCCTGGCCGGGGCGATGGCGCTGGCGGCGACCCGCGGGCCGCTGCCGGTCGTGGTGGCCGCGCTCGTCGCCGGGCTCGGCGGCGGACCCCAGCTCACCGCGTTGTTCGCGATCCGCCACCGGGAGGCTCCGGCGCGGGTGCGCGGGCAGGTGTTCACCACCGGCGCGAGCCTGAAGACCACCGGGTTCGCGATCGGAGCGGGGGTCGCGGGGCCGATCGCGACCTGGTCGCTGTCCGGAGCGCTGCTGGTGGCCGCCGGGGTCGAGCTCCTCGCCGCGCTCGTCTACGCCGCGCTCACCCGCGTCGCCGTCGGCCCGGCCGCGCCCGCCCCAGGGCGGCGGTAACTCCCGCGCGCGTTCGCGGCGGGTACGCCACACTTCGCGGATGGACACGGGTGGGTCGGGCGAGTCGGCGGAACTGGTCGAGCGGGCGCTGGCGGCCGCGCGGGTCGCCGAGGAGACCGACGACTGGGACGAGTACCGGCGCCTGCTGTGGCGGGCGGCGGCCGACGGACCGGGGTCGCTGCCGCTCGCCCTGGAGCTGATCGGTTCGCCCGATCCGGTCGACCGGGCCACCGGCTGCGACCTGCTGGGCAACACCAGCGACCAGAACGAGGCGGTGCGCGGGCGGGCGGCCGCCGCGCTGGTGGGGCTCGCGCGGCGGGAGAGCGAGAGCTGCGTCCTGTGCTCCCTGGCGGGCGCGATCGAGCGGACGTACGACCAACGCGCCGTCCCGGTGCTCGTGGAACTCGCCGCGCACCCCGACGCCGGGGTCCGCCGTCAGGTGGCCGGCTCCTTCGCGGGGGTGGCCACCGGCCTGCCGGACGGGCCGGACATCCGCGCGCTCATCGCCCTGACCCGCGACCGGGACCCGGAGGTCCGCGACTGGGCGACGTTCACGCTGGGCTTCCAGAGCGAGGTCGACAGCCGGGCGATCCGGGCCGCGCTGTGGGAGCGGACCACCGACGCCCATCCGGACGCCCGCGAGGAGGGCATCCACGGGCTCGCCCGGCGACACGACCCGCGCGCGGTCCCGCTGCTGGTGGAACTGCTCGCCGCCCCCGAGGGCGCGCACGTCCTGACGTTCAGCGCGGCGCAGATCATGGGCGTGCCCGAACTGCTGCCGGCCCTGCTGGAGTACGAGCCCGACGACGTCGGCGTGACCGCCGCCGTGCGCTCCTGCGATCCGCTGCGGCGGGCCCGGTTGGACAGCTCGGCCTGGGACCTGGTCCTGACGCTCCACCGCCTGCGCCCCGACCTGGACGCCTCACTCTCCATGGCGGTGTTCGACCACGGGATGACCCTGGGCCTGGACGGCGCCCGCGACTGCGGCGGCTACGACGTCGCCGGTCTGCTCGAACGCGCGCACGGCGATCCCGCCCGCGCCGCCGAGCTGGTCGCCTCCGACCTGCCGCCGGTGGACAGCGCTACAGCAGGACGAGCAGCTTGGTGCCGGGCACCAGCGTGCGGTTGACCGAGGTCGACTGGACGAACTCGTCGACCACGCGGACGAGTTGCTTCTCGTGCTGGCGCATCGAACCGGACTTGCCGACCACCAGCGAGACGTGGTTGACCTTGTGCTTGATCCTGTTCGCGGACATGGCTCCACCCCGTTTCCCCACGCCTGTCGGCGCCTTTCCGGCGTCCCCTCCAGCGTTGTCACCACCCTGGGACGGGGTACTGACAACGCGTCCGACCTGGGCCCGGGGCCGGTGGGCGGGCGGTCGGCGTCGGCGCCCGCGTGGCCGTCACCCCGACGGCGGAACGGGTCGAGCGTGCACAGCCGTGCCCAGGCTCCGGTATCGCCGCCCGGGTACCGGCGCCGCGGTCGCCGGTCTGCGGTTGCCCCCGTCCCGGTGTCGGGTGAAGCTGTCCGAGGACGGGGCCCGACCAGGAGCGACCACGGACGGATCAGGCATGGACCACGCTTCCGGTGTCACCGTGGTCCTCACCGCGGCCGACCACGCGGTCGCCTCCTGGATGCTGCTGGCCTTCGTCGTCACCTTCGTGCTCACCCGGCTGATCACCCGTCTGATCCGCGCGGGCCGGGGCCCCTTCGGCAACGTCGAGGTCGGCGGGACCCATGTGCACCACGAGGTGTACGGGATCATGGCGATGCTGGTCTCCGGGGCGGTCGAGTTCGCCTACCGGCCGCAGACGCCGGGCGCGCAGATCCTCGGCGCGCTGTTCGGGGCCGGTGCGGCGCTGACGCTGGACGAGTTCGCGCTCTGGCTGCACCTGGAGGACGTCTACTGGGCGCGCGAGGGCCGCAAGTCCGTTGACGCGGTGTTCGTCGCGGCCGCCGCCGGGCTCTTCCTGCTGATCGGCGGCAACCCGTTCAGCAACCCGGACGGCGAGAGCCACCTGGCCTTCGGTATCGCCCTCGGCGTCAACCTGCTGCTGTGCCTGGGCGCGATCCTCAAGGGCAAGACCACTGTCGGGATCGTCGGCCTGTTCGTGCCGTTCCTGGCCCTGATCGGCTGCCTGCGGCTGGCCAAGCCGCACTCCCCCTGGGCCCGCTGGCGCTACCGCCCCGACTCCCGCGGCGCCCGCCGCGCGGCGCGCCGCTACCCGCCCGGACGCCGCACCCGGCTCGACTCCCTCAAGGACTTCCTCGGCGGCACCCCGCAGGACCCCCACTGACCGGTCGCGCGCGTCCGCCGTATGGTGGATCGGCCATGCGGAATTCCGAGGGGTGGTGGGCGGCGGTGCCGGGCCGGAACCCTACGCATCGGTACTGCCCGGAGCGCGCGGCGATGTAGCATCCACTATCTAGATAAGGTTCCTTACTTTCACTGAGGGGATTCGTGATGGCGCACTCGTCGCGCACCGGCACCGCGGCCACCAGCGGTTCGATGTCCGGTACGCAGAGTGTGGAGCGGGCGCTCTCCCTGCTGGAGTACTTCTCCGAGGAGCAGCCGGAGCGCCGGATCGCGGAACTGGTCGAGCTCAGCGGCCTGGGGCAGTCGACGGTCTCGCGGCTGGTCGCCACCTTGGAGTCGTTCGGCTACCTGTTCCGGGACCCGCGCAGCGGCCTGCACCGGATCGGCCCGAAGGTGGTGACCCTGGCCGGGGTGGCCCTGAACCAGTCGCCGGTGCACCGGGCGGCGCGGCAGGTGGCGCAGAACCTGGCCCATGAGGTGGAGCTGGGTGTCAACGTCGCCGAGCGCCATGGCAGCGAGATGTTCTACCTGTGCCATTTCGAGGGGCCGCTGGCGCCGCGGAACTTCACGCTCACCGGTCGGACCGCGCCGCTGCACGCGACCGGGATGGGCAAGGCGCTGCTGTCGGGGCTGTCCCCGGAGCAGGTGCGCGAGGCGGTGGGTGACAGCTATCCGGCGTACACGCCGCGGACGGTGGTCTCGCTGGACCGGCTGCTGCAGGAGTTGGAGCAGGTGCGGGCGAGCGGCTATGCCACCGAGGTCGAGGAGTTGGCGTTCGGCCGGGCGTGTGTGGCGGCGCCGGTGCGCGACCGGTCCGGGGCGGTGACCGCCGCGCTGTCGGTCTCCGGCTCGCTGTCGGCGCTGGATCTGGACAACCGGCAGGGCGCGCTGGCCGACAAGGTCATCGAGACCGCCGACCAGATCTCGATCAGCCTCGGTTTCATGGGGCCCTCGGCGCACCGGTTCGGCTAGCGGGCGCGGGCGGGCGCGGCGGGGGTCTCCCGCCGCGCCCGCCCGCCGGGGAGGGGTCAGCCGAGTGCGTCGGCCTTCAGCCGAGTGCGTCGACCTGGAGGCCGGAGACGCCGAAGGCCTGGTTGTAGCCCTTGACGCCGATGCTGCCGATCATGAAGGAGGTGTCGGTGGCGGACAGTACCCGGGTGCCGTTGACGTAGCCGGTGACGGTGTCGTCGTCGGTCACCAGGGTGAGGTCGTAGGGGGTGCCGGTGGTGATCGCCAGGGGGGCCTGGGCGAGGGTGGTCACGGTGGCGCCGGTGCCGGTCGGGTCGAGCTTCTTGACCAGGGAGACCTGCTGGGTGGTGGGGTTCAGTTCCAGGTAGTAGTAGTTCTCGTCGTTCTGGTAGCGGGCGAGCAGGCCCGCTCCGTCGCCGGTGGAGTCGAGGGTGACCGTGGCCTCGACGCTGCCGTTGCTCCAGTTGGGCACGTAGGGAAGGTTGTTGGCGGTCGGGCCCAGGCCGTAGGAGGAGACCGCGTCACCGCTGGTCGAGGAGACGCCGTAGCTCTGCGTGCCGCCGCTGGTGGTGACCGCCCACCGGCCGACGCCGTTGGTGACCCATTCGTCGGCGTTGTCGCCGAGGTCCGGGGTGACGCTGGGGCTGTCGGCGGGCAGCGAGGAGGCGGTCGGGGTGGTCGCCGGGGTGGTGCCGCCGGGGGCGTAGTAGGCGACCCAGTCCACGTCGAAGGTGCCGTAGCTGTGGCCGACCGGCTGGGTGCTGTCGAGGTCGGCGGCGTTGGTCGGGATGGCGGTCAGCCACAGGGTCATCGGGCTGTTGGGCAGTGAGGTGTTGGGCAGCGGGTTGCCGACCTGTAGGCCGTCGAGGTAGTAGGTGAGCGAGGAGGCGGTGTAGAGCAGGCCGAAGGTGTGCCAGCCGCCGAGCGGGTTGGTGCCGGCGGCCGTGGGCTGCCACTTGACCCGGGCGGAGTGCGACAGTTCCACGTCGCTGCCCTGCGGGTCGGCGTCCCAGGTCAGGTCGCCGCCGTCCAGGTAGGTGGTCTTGACGCCGCCCACGGTGGTCGGCTGGTTCTCGAAGACGTCGAGTTCGGTGAAGTCGGTGTTGTCGAAGGCGGCCTGGGCCTGGCCGCCGTCCCAGATCTGGGTCCAGAAGGCGGGGTGCCAGCCGGGCAGGCCGCTGGGGACGAAGGCGCGGACCTCGTAGTAGCCGTAGCCGTAGTACTGCTTGCTGGAGATGCCCCCGCCGCGGTAGCCGTCCAGGCCGGTCGAGGTGCTCACCCGCTCCATGTTGACGTGCAGTTCGCCGCCGGAGACGGTGACGTTGGAGTCGTTGGACTGGGAGGTCTGCCGGTAGTTCCAGACGCTGGTGTCCAGCGACGGGCCGTCGAAGTTGTCCACGAACACCGGCGAGTAGCCGGCCGGGGGGTAGGAGTCGGTGGGCGGGTCCGCCTGGGCGGCGGTGACGCCGGGACCGGCGACGCTGAGCAGGCTCATGATCGCCATGAGGCCGACCAGTGCGGTGAGGAGCCTGCGGAGCGGGCGCGGCGCGGGTCTGGTTCCGGGTGACGGCGTCTGTGGCTGCATCTGTGACTGCCTTTCGGGGGTGGCCGATGTGGCCCATATAGTGGCTTGCGCATCCACCCATCGCAAGAGGCATGCGGAAATTCTCCGGCAATCTCCGCGTCATCCGCGCCGCGATCACACGTATGTGCTGTTCAGGGCGTACGACTGGGCCTAGTGTGGGCGAGCCGGACGGCCGTCCACCGCTGGGGAGTTCGTCGACCGCGGCCGGAGCGGGCTCACCATCCGGGTCCTGACCTGGCGTTCCATGCCCCCGGACGACGCCGGGGCATGGACATGACCGGGAGTGGCATGGAGATGTCATCCATTTACTAGATATGACATCCGCGATATGGTTCCATGTCATCACAGTGTGAGGAGTTCATATGTCGGTCACCACCGAACCCACACCCGCGCGGACCGCGCCCCGCACCGTCCGTCCCCAGCGGCGGCGCGGGACGCTGGGGGCGCGGGACCGCACCTTCGGGTTCATGCTCGCGGCGCCCGCCGTCGCGCTCTTCCTCGTCGTGGCCGTCTATCCGCTGGTGGCCAGCTTCGGCACCAGTCTCTACCACCAGTCCCTGATCTACCCGGGGCGGACCTTCGCCGGGCTGGGGAACTACGCGGCGGTGTGGCCCGACTTCCTCGACCGGCTGGGCACCACGCTGGAGTTCTCCGTGCTGTCGACGGTGTGCCCGCTGCTGATCGGGGTGGCGCTGGCGGTGCTGCTCAACGCCCGGCTGCGCGGGCGCACCGTGCTGCGCGGCGTGCTGATGCTGCCGTGGCTGCTGCCGGGCGTGGTGGTGTCCTTCCTGTGGGCGTGGATCTTCAACGACAGCTACGGGGTGGTCAACCACGTCCTGTCGCAGCTGCACCTGCCGCAGGTGAACTTCCTCGGCCGGCCCTCGACGGCGATGGCGGCCGTGGTCATCGCCAAGACCTGGAACTCCTTTCCCTGGGTGATGGTGGTGGTCCTGGCCGTCCTGCAGACCCTGCCGCGCGAGCAGTTGGAGGCCGCCGCCCTCGACGGGGCCACCCGCCGCCAGCGGTTCCGGCACGTGTCGCTGCCGCACCTGCTCGGTCCGGTGGCGCTCATCTCGACGCTTGAGTTCATCTACAACTTCGGCTCGTTCGACATGATCTTCGTGATGACCGGCGGCGGCCCCGGCACCTCGACCATGACCCTCGCGGTCACCCTCTACCAGTACGCGTTCACCGACTTCGACCTCGGCAGGGCCGCCGCCATGGGAGTGCTGTGGCTGGGCGTGCTGTCCGTCGTGTGCGGGGCGTACTTCGTGCTCAACAAGAAGCTGGAGTCGTGACCATGGCCCTGCTCACGTTCACCCGGACCCGGCGGCGGTCGCGCGACGTCGGCGAGGGGATCACCAACCCCTCCCTCAGGCTCGCCGGGAAGACCGGCCTGACGGTGCTGGCGCTGTTCGGGCTGCTGCCGGTGTACTGGCTGGTCGCCACCGCCTTCACGCCCCGCCAGGACGTCTTCTCGGTCGACCGGCCCTACCTGCCGCTGGACCCGACGCTGGCCAACTTCCGTGAGTTCTTCGACAATTCGACGCTGCTGAAGGACCTCGGCAACTCGGTCGTGGTCTCGGCCGGAACCGCGCTGATATCGGTCGTGGTGTCCGGGCTGATGGCCTACTCGCTGTCGAAGTTCCGCTACCGCGGCCGCAACACGCTCATGGTCATGTTCCTGGTCGGGCAGTTGGTGCCGGGGGCGCTGCTCCTGGTCACGCTCTACCTCATGTTCAACTCCGCGGGGCTGCTCTACACCTACACGGCCGTGATCCTGGCCTTCACCACGTTCACGCTGCCGCTGTCGGTCTTCCTGCTCAAGGGCATCATCGACGCGCTGCCGGACGAGATCCTGGAAGCCGCGAAGATGGACGGGCTCTCCAACACGGCCATCCTGTTCCGGATCGTCTTCCCGCTGATCGTGCCGGGCCTGATCACCACCGCGATGTTCGCCTTCATGCGCGCCTGGAGCGACCTGCTGTTCGCGCTCACCATCGCCGGTCCGGACAAGCAGACCCTGACCGTCGGCATGACCACGGCCTTCATCCACGACGGCGCCGCCGACTGGCCCGGCCTGATGGCCGCCTCGGTGCTGACCTCGCTGCCGCTGGCAGTGATCTTCGTGCTCCTCCAGCGCTACTTCGTCTCCGGCCTCGCCGCCGGTGCGGTCAAGGGCTGACCCCTCCCCACTCCCCCACCCTCACCCTCACTCCCCAGGAGCTGATATGACTGGCACCACCCCACTGACCGGCCGCGCCGTCTCCCGCAGAGGCCTGCTCGCGGGCTTCGGCGTCCTCGGCACCCTCGGCGCGCTCAGCCTCGCCGGGTGCGCGACCTCCGCCCCCGGCGGCTCGGCCAAGGGCGCCGCGACCGACACCGAGTCCATCAACTTCTACGGCAACGCCCTGGGCGAGGACGCGCAGAAGGCCGCCTGGCAGGCCGTCATCGACGGCTGGCAGCGGCAGACCGGCAAGAAGATCAAGCCGGTGGTCTTCCCCTACGACCAGGCATCGACCCAGCTCGCGCTGGCGGCCAAGACCGGCGACTTCGACGGCGTCGGCCAGGGACCGTGGCAGGTGCTGGTCCCCACCGGCATCCTCGCCGACGTCTCCGACCTGGCCGCCACCATGGACCTGCCCGGCACCTCCGTCGACTCCTTCCGGATCAACGGCAAGCTGTACTTCATCCCGATCAACGCCTCCGGCATCGGCCTGGTCTGCGACGGCCGGATCGCCGACGAGGTCGGCCTGAGCGACAGCATGACCGTCGAGGACTTCGCCACCGCCCTGGAGAAGATCAAGAAGCAGGACCCCAAGGTGATCCCCTACGCGGCGGTCACCGAGAACCCCGACCTGAAGGACGCCGTCCACTGGATGTGGGGCTGGGGCAGCCCGGTGGTCACCGACAGCCTGCGGTGCACCATCGGCGACGCGCCCAGCGTCGCGGCGATCACCTGGTACAAGGGCCTGCAGGACGCCGGGCTGACCAAGGCCGGGGTCAACCGCAGCGACGCCCGGATCCTGTTCGCCCAGGGCCAGACCGCCATGTACGACGACGCGCCGCTGGCGGACAGCTTCGTGCGGACCAACGGCGGCAGCGCCGCCCTGCAGGCCGCGATCCGGCCGCTGCGGCGACCCGCCTACCGCACCGTCCCGTCCGCCAACCGCTTCTGGGGCAGCGGGCTGTTCTGCAGCGCCGGTGAGGGCGAGCAGACCAGCAAGGACTTCATCAACTACGTCGCCACCAACGTCTCCGCGGCCACCGCCCTGTACCAGGAGTCCTCGCTGGCCCCCGCCGACGCGAAGGTCGCCGCCCAGGTCCCGGGGCTGAACAAGGACGCCTTCCAGAGCGCCTTCCGCACCGCCGTCGCCGACCACTCCCGGGCCTCCGCCTGGGACGCGCTGGCCAGTTCGGCCGAGATCGACACCGCCATAGGCCAGGGCGTCGCCGGCATCCTGGCCGGTCAGAGCGGCGTCCAGAGCGGCCTCAACGCCCTGCGCAAGACCGTCCAGGGCATCCTCGCCCAGAACAGCTGAGCCGCGCCCGGCAACCCGCCGCGGCGCGAACCGACCACCGAAACCGAATGGAGGATCATGGCAACCGAGTCCAGCGCCGGTACCCAGGCGGTCGAGCGCGCCATGTCGCTGCTGGTCTGCTTCTCCGACGAGCACAGCGAGCTGCGGACCTCGGAGCTGTCCGCGCGCACGGGGCTCGGCCAGTCCACGGTCTCGCGGATGATCTCCTCGCTGGAACGGCTGGGCTTCGTCACGCAGGACACCCGCACCGGCCTGTACCGGCTGGGGCCCACCGCCGTGACGCTCGGCTCGGTCGCGCTCAACAGCTCGTTCCTCTTCCGCGGCGCCCGGCAGATCGCACAGAACCTGGCCCACGCGACCGGACTCGGCGTGAACCTCGCCGAGTTCCGCGACGACCAGCTCTTCTACCTGTGCAACTTCGAGGGCGCGAAGTCCCCCAAGTCGTTCACCATGGCCGGGCGCACCGCCCCGCTGCACGTGACCGGCATGGGCAAGGCCATCCTCGCCGAGCTGGGCCCGCAGTACCTCCGGGCCTACTACGCCAAGGGCCTGGGCCACGCCTACACCCCGCACACCATCACCGATCCGGACCGCATGGAGGCGGCACTGGCCGAGGTCCGCAGCCGCGGCTACGCCACCGAGGTCGAGGAACTGGCGTTCGGCCGGGCCTGTCTGGCCGCCCCGATCCGCGGGCGCAGCGGCGAGGTGGGGGCCGCGCTCTCGCTCAACGGCCCGCTGTCGGAGCTCGACCTGCCGGTACGTCGGCAGGAGTTGGCGCTGATGGTGATCGAGGCGGCCGACGAGCTGTCGGCCGCGCTCGGCTTCTCGGTCACCCGGGCCCCGCGGCCGCGGGCGCCGCTGACGTGGTAGCCGCCGCAGCGCCCGCCCGGCCGGTGCGCGCCCCGCTGCCGCGGGCGCTGCTCGGGGAGGGCCCGCGTTACGACGCCGCCTCCGGGACGCTGAGCTGGGTGGACCTGGTCGCCGGACAGCTGTGGCTGGCGCCGGTGCGCCCCGGCGCCCCGCTGGACGCCTGGATCGGGCGGCCGGTGCTGCTGGCCGAGTTCCCGCGGCAGGTCAGCTGCGCGGTCCGGGTCAGGGGCGGGGACGGCTGGCTGCTGGCGGTCGGCGGGACGGTGGTGCACTGGCACCCGGACCGCGATCCGGCCGTACTGGCCGAGTTGGAGCCGGACCCGGAGCACAGCTGCCTCAACGACGGCGCGGTGGACCCGCGGGGCCGGTTCTGGATCGGCTCGATGGGTGTCCGGCGCCCGCTGGGGCCGTGGGGCCGGCTGCACCTGCTGCGGCCCGGGCACCCCGGCGACGGCGGGCGCGCGGGCAGCCGGGTGCTGCTGGAGGGGATGCTGGCGGCCAACGGCATCGGCTGGAGCCCGGACGGGGCGACGACCTACGTGGTCGACAGCGGCCTGCGGCTGATCCACCGGCTGCGTACCGGTGCCCGCGGGCCGCTGGCGGCGGCCGGGCCGCCGCTGGCGGTCCCGGACGGGGTGCCGGACGGGATCGCCGTCGACGGCGCGGGCTGCCTGTGGGTCGCGCTGTGGGACGGCGGCTGCGTCGTGCGGCTGGGTCCGCGGGGGGAACTGCTGCGGCGGATCGAGCTGCCCTGCTCGCGTCCGGCGGCGTGCGCGCTGGTCGGCTCCCGGCTGGTGGTGACCACGGCTTCGGTGCCCGGGGAACCGGGCTCCGGCTGGACCTACGCGGTGGACGTCGGGTCCGGCGGCCCCGCAGCGCCGCGGGCGCTCCTGCGGCCGTGAGGCGCTGCGGCGTTCGGGGTCGAGGAGCATTCGAGCAGCCATTGACGGTAGCGAAGGTTCCGCTTCTGGGGAGCCAGGGCCACCCGGGCTGGTAGCACGGCGGCGCGGGGACGTCTCGGTCATCAAGCGGTACACCGAGCGGGAGAAGACGCCGTACGAGCACTCCTGGGAGATCCGCGACGCCTACGGCTACCACCTGTACGACGAGCAGGTGTGGGCGCGGCAGTTCCGCCATGCGGTGGCCTGGCTGCGGCGGCACCTGGTGTGCGTGCTGGACCACCTGTTCAAGGCGCTGAACAACCGGGACGTGTTCGCCTCTCCCTCGCAGCGCTGGTCGGACCCCCGCGCGCGGCTGCTGGACGGCAAGCGACAATCTCCCGGGCGTCGACACATTCCGTGGCAGGCTGGGGGCATGGCGCTCCTCGACGATCAAGAACTGAGCACCGCGATTCAGGATGCGGACTCATCGGCATGGTCTGTCCGCGGGGCGGCTGGGCGGCAGCTCGCGGGTTCGGACAAGATCGAGGAAGTGGCGGACGTCATCCACCGTCTTGTCCTGGACGCCCAGGACACCTGGGTCATCCAGGAAACAGCCGAGGCATTGCTCGAACGCAAAGACACCATCGGCCTGCGCTATGTCCGCGGACCGGCTGATCGAGCAGTACCGAGAGCTGGCAACGGACCCCGACGCCGGGGTCCGCAGCGAAGCCCAACAGATCCTGGCGAAGCTGCGGCCTCGCGAGGAATGGGCGCGCGACTCAGAGGCCGACTCCTGACTCTCGGTTGACCAGGATCGGCTGGGGCCGCGCGAAACCGGAACCCGGGGCCGCCTCAAGCCGGAACACTGGCTCTCTGCACGACCACACGGGGCCACCTGGAACCGGAAAAGTGGGGCCCGTTCAGACCGTCAATGCCAGATCCCGAAGCACGCAGCCGGCTGGCCTTGAAGAGGCCGGCCCTGACCAGCGTGACCAACCTTCGATGACACAGTGTGCCGGGACGTGATACGTGACACCAGCAGGGAACAGCGACCTGGGCGTTCGGGGCGGACGGGACAAGACAGCTGTCACCGGCTGGCCAAGATTGCTGGCACCAACGAGGAATTGCCGAGCTTGTCGGCACCCGACTGCCGCCTACGCGTTGGCCAGCCACTCGGCTTGCTTGCGTCCGAACCACGCCACGGCCTCATCGGTGAGCTGCGCAAGGCCGTGGGCCGCGGCATCGAGCCGGTAGTCAGCGCGTTCCACGGGTGCGAGAAAATGACTGAGGGTACTACTGCAGACCGAACCGCATCGTAGGCCGGAGCCGTCGATCTGAGCGCCGAGGGTCACGCCGACCCATCCCGGCTTCTCCAATGACGGCAGGTCAACCCAGATGAGCACGCCGTCGTCGTCGCCGTCGCTTTGACCCGGGCCGCCATAGATCGTGAATTTGTCGTCGGCTGGCAGGCTCGGCAGCGGCCACTGTGCCGCCAGCGCGGCCAGCCGCTCGCCGATCGGCCGCCAGCGCTCGCCGAACTCCCAGTCCGCCAGATACTCGTCGAAGATCCCCACCTGGTCATCTAAGCACTCCAGGCGCCAGCGAGCGGACGGGTTCCCGGCGCGACCGATACGGTGCTGCCGCGGATCGGTGACGGCAATCCCGGCCAGGTGACGACTATCGCGTCCCGGCATACACAGGCGAGCGTCGGTCAAGGTTCGATGGCACGCGCTCAACCTTCGATGGCGCAGAACAGGCTGAGTCGACTCGCGGGCGGGATCGGCGGCGGGCCGGCGGGGTCAGTGGTGGCCGGAGAAGATCTCGCGGGCCTCGCGGACGGCGTAGAACAGCACCACGTACCCGACGAGCGGGTCTGCCCACCAGAGGCCGAACAGGGAGTTGAGCACCAGACCGAGCAGGACGGCGGCGGCCAGCACGCCGTCGATGAAGGTGACCTTGCCCTCGGTCTTCAGCACCGCGTTCTCCAGTGCAGCACCTGTGCGGGCCTTGCCCGCAGCCAGGGCGAACATCACCGCCGCGGTGACCGCGGTCCACACAATGCCCAGCGGCGAGTGGCGCGGGTGGAAGCCGACGGCCAGCACCACGGTGGACTGCACCGCGAGGTACACGGCCAGCAGCGCGAACGCCCCGCCGATCAGCCGAAGGGCCCGGCGCTGCCGATCCTCACCGGTCCCCGACAGCTCCCAGATCACCACAGTCGAGGCGCCGATCT
This sequence comes from Streptacidiphilus sp. P02-A3a, assembly GCF_014084105.1. Taxonomy (GTDB): domain Bacteria; phylum Actinomycetota; class Actinomycetes; order Streptomycetales; family Streptomycetaceae; genus Streptacidiphilus. Next base: position 4,901,120 of record NZ_CP048289.1, read on the forward strand.
CGATCAGCGAGTCCAGGCCGAAGCCGGCCAGCGCCACCGAGCGGGCGGCAATCGCGGCCACGGCCAGCACCACGATGCCGACCACGTTCCAGGCCAGCGTGGCGTACTCCAGGGCGAAGCCCCGGCGGAGCAAGGAGGCACGGCTGGTCTCGTTCGAGGTGTTCACCCCGGAAGCCTCCCAGGCCCACACGATCAACCACAGCGGAGGGCCACAGAAGCGGAACCTTCGCTACCGCCAATGGCTGCTCGAATGTTCCTCGACCCCGGCGAGGCCCGTGAGTTCAGCAAAACTGAGGGAACTTCAGCGGGGACCCACGGGTCGGATGCTGTGCTCACCGCAGGCGCAAACTCCGGTTTACACCGAACCCAGGGGAACGGATCTGGAGTCGGTGGTGCGGGGGCCAGTGTGGCGGGAGCGGAGTGACCTGGCAGTGCGTCTCAAAGCTTGGGCAGAGGAACGTCCCTGCGCCAGAAGGTGGGAAGCCACCAGCACAACACGGAGTAGTCGTCAGGCCAGGGTTCAGGCGCGTTCCCGTGCTCGAACGAGTCGCGTAGCAGGTCGATCGGGCGCCACTGGGGGTCGATGAACTCATCGAGCCGGGGTTGTCGGCAGTGCTGTCTGCCGTTTTCGTCGCAGGCTCCGAAGGCGCGGTAGTTCCGTTGGGCCTGGACCAGCGAGGTGCTGTTGGCCCCGCTCGGCATGGTCGGCCATCGCATCTGGGTCAGGTCGTCTTCCCAGAAGCAGATCGGGCAGATGTCCCAGGAGCCGAATGACTCCAGGACCAAGTGCCCGCAGCATGGGCAGGGGAAGCATGGAGTCGTCCGGTCAGCATGGGCGGTGTTGTCCTGCGGTGTACTGGCTGCGTCTTCGGTTGGGGGCACTTGCAAATGATCGCTTCATGCTGCCGTCCGGTCGAGCGGGTTTCACGGTTGGAACTGCTGCTCGGCCGCCTGCTCCAGGAGCGCCCGTGCGGAGTCGGCATAGCGCATGGCGGTGGTCTCGTGGAGGCCGAATACTTCGGCGAGGTGGAGCGGGTCGGGACCCTGGACGAGTGCTTCTTCGAGCTGCCGGTCGACGCGGAGTCTTTCGAGGGTCGCGTCCTGTCCTCGCATGGCCGCGCTGATCCAGTGGTTGCTGGCGCGGGCGGTGCCCGTCGCGGTCTGCTGGTTGATCAGCAGGTGGAGGTTGGCGGTGTTGGGCCACCGCTTCCTGCGGTGGTCGAGCCAGTCCAGCAGCAGGGTGAGGGTGAGGTCGTCGAGAGGGCGGACGCGGCCGGCGATGATCACCCGGCGGTTGCCGGGGTCGGTGTCGTCGAGCGTGAGGGTGGCGATCTGGGCGACGCGGGCGGCATGGACGGCGGCGAGGGCGAGGATGAGTCGGGTGGCCGGGGTGGTGGCTGCGGCGACGGCGCGGTCGATCTGGTCGGCGGCCAGGGGTTGGAGGACTCCGGACTCGTAGCGGCCGACCTTGATTCGGCTGGTCGGGTTGCGGAAGACCAGGCCGGACCGTTTGGCCCACGCGAACAGCGACCGCAGGGCGACGAGCTGGTCGTGGCGCTGGCGGCCATGCAGCGTCTTAACGTGGGCGAGCACGTCGTCGCGAGTCACTTCCCGCAGGTGGTCGTAGTGTTCGGACCAGTCCACCAGGGCTGGGCGGACCCGGTTGAGGTAGAGCCAGACGGTTCCCTCCCGGCGCGGGAGACTGCGGGGGCCGCCGTCGCGCAAGGTACGGGTCCACCGTTCGGCCTCTGAACGGATTCCGGGGGCCAGGCCGTCCAGGCGTTCGGCGAGCCAGCCCTCGAAGGACGGCTCGCTGTCGTCCAGGAAGATCCCCATCTCCTGCAGGACCGTCACGACGTGCCCGACACCCAGGTCAAGGGCGCGGAGCGGTTCGAAGATCTCGCTGTGCCTGATGACGTCGCCGTCGACATAGCCGGTGAGCACGAGGGCCAGGCCGCGGTTGACGGCGAAGCCTATGTTTCGTCCCCAGCCCCGGGCCTCGGCGAGCTGGTGGGCGAGGTACTTCGCCCAGGCCAGCCAGGGACTGGCCAGGTCGCTGTCGGCGGGGTCGAGACGACGGTAGTCCCGCGCCATCTGCCCGAACAGCGGCGGCTGGCTCCAGCGAGGGGCCGGCCGCCGGGCCGGTGCGGGCGGCGGCTTGGGAAGCGATCCCCGCGGGCCGCCGCGGCGTGGAACGTCGGGTGCCGAGCCCCTGCGGTAGTGCAGGCCCATGAAGAACAGCTGGTGGTGACCGACGTCGGCAAGCCGGTCCCGGATCAGCGCCTGGGCCGCCGGCTGGCCCGATGCGGTCTTGGCGCTGAGGCGGGCCTGGCACCAGCACAGGCGGCAGTAGTACCACTTCAGCGGCTGCTGCCGCTCGCACCCGATGCAGGCGGCGGCCGTGCGGGTGCGGCTGAACATGTAGCAGGCCGGGCAGAGACGGCCGCTGAACTCGCCCCAGGCCAGACAGCCCTCGCAGGAACCGGTGGGCGTGCGGTAGCCCCGGGGATACCTACTCATGCCGGCGGCAGCGAACGGCCGTCGCGCCGCTTGGGCACCACGGCCGCCGGCGAGACGGCCGCCGCGGCTGCCGCGGCTGCCGCGCGCAGGTTCTCCTGCTGTCCGGGGCGGACGACCTTCTCGGGCTCGGGTGTCAGCAGGTCGCCGATCTCGCAGCCCAGGACGACGCAGATGATGTCCAGGTCCTCCAGCTTGAGTGAGATCGGCTGGCCGGACCACAATCCGGACATCTTCCCGGCGGAGATCACCAGGCCGTGCTCGGCCAGGCTCCGCTGCAGCTCGGATGCTTTCCAGATGCCCTTGTTGGCGGCGGTCAGCCGCAGGTTCCACTTCATCCCAGGAGTCCTTCCAGCCGCTTGGCGGCCCGCTGTTGTCCGGCGATCCAGGCGTCCTCGACCCTGGTCTGCTGGACGTGGATGTAGCGCATCGTGGTGGCGATCCAGGAATGTCCTAGTACCTCCTGAATTGCCACCAGGTCCAGGCCGCCGTTGTAGAGCTCGGACGCGCAGTAGTGCCGCAGGACGTGCGGCGTCAATTTCTCGCCCCAGAGGGGCAGATGGAGCATCACGGCGTCGTCCAGTCCCTTGCGCAGGGCGTCGTCGCCTACCCGGCGTGAGGAGCCGTCGGCGTTCTTGCGCTCGCTGGGGAACAGCGGGGCACCGGGGCGGGTGTGGTCGTCGTCAAACTGGCCCCAGACGTCCTCGATGAACCACCGAAGCGTCCGGTCGGCACCGTTGATCAGCGGCACCATCCGTTCGCGCGGCCCCGAACCGCGGGCACCCTTCCCGTAGCGGACGTGGAGCTTGCCGAATCGGCCCAGATCCCACTTGATGTCGTCCAAGTCGAGCTTGCACGCCTCGCTCACCCGCAGCCCGACCTGCGACATCAGCTTGGAGGCGGTGTAGTTCCTGGCGGTCGGGCCGAACTTGCGGCAGGTCGCCAGGTCGCCGCCCCAGCCGGTGAAGAGATGCGCCATCTCCGGCTCGCTCGGCGGTATCCGCAGCCGGGCGTCCTTCGCGCCGCGCGGGCGGTTCATCTCGTCGATCGGGCACTCGACCATACGGCCGGTCAGCTGGTGGATCTCGACCTTGTGCCGCAGCTCCAGGAACGTGAAGTACGTGCTCAGCGCCTGTGAGCGGGCCAGGCGGGTGCCGCTGGGCGAGCCCCGCAGCACCCGCCCGAAGTACGCGTCGGCGTCGGTCGGCTCCATGTCCCACAGCGGACGGCCGAACCACGTCCGCATCTGGTCCAGGTGGCAGACGTCGCCCTGGATAGTGCTGTCGGTCAGCCCTGCCGACGCCCGCGCCAGCACGAAGCCCGCGAGCACGTCGGTCTCGAACGCTTCCAGATCCTCAGCCGAGGCCGGCGCCCGGAGCTCACGCAGATCCCGTACAGCGGCCAGCGCCAACCCGAGCCTCCTCAGCTTCACGAGGAAAGTGGAACCATCGTGAAGACTGAGGTTACTTCATGAATCCTGAAGCTACCTCACCGGGTCGCTCGGGCCGAAAGGACATCAGAACCCCCTGGCCAGCGGGCTGGACATCCTCCAGCCCTCATGGGAACTCACGGGATGTCGCACAGCTGCGGCGTTGGGGCGGCGGGGCGGCGGGGGTCCCCTGCCGCCCCGCGGTCCGTCGCCGCGCCGGGGTCAGTCCCGGGCCGCCTGGGTGTGCCGCAGTCGCTCCCGCAGGTCGGGGCGCAGGAAGGCGGCGGGCGAGGCGATGGACAGTCCCCCGTCGACCGGGAGCACGGCCCCGGTGACGAAGTCGGCCGCGGCCAGGTAGAGCACGGCTTCGGCGACGTCGGCGGGGCGGCCGACCCGGCCCAGCGGGTAGCCCTCGGTGACCTGGGGCAGGTCGGCGTTGCCGATCATGCCCGGGGCGACCGCGTTGACCCGGATCCCGCGCCCGCCGTAGTCCAGGGCGAGCTGCCGCACCAGGCCCTCCACCGCGGCCTTGGCCGCGGAGTAGCCGGGCAGCCACGGTGCGGCCAAGGTGGCGTTGACGGAGCTGACCGCGACGATGCTGCCGCCGGGCGGCAGCAGCGGCAGGGCCGCGCGGGCGGGGAAGAACGCGGCGTGCAGGGTGTTGTCGATGGCCCGGTACCAGTCGTCGGGGGCCGCCCGGTGGGCCGCCGCCGGGGCCATCACGGCGGCGGCCAGGACCAGGACGTCCAGGCCGCCGAGTCGTTCGACGGTGCGGCGGACCGCCTCGTCGGCCCCCTGCGGGGTGCTGACGTCCAGTGGGAGGTTCTCGGTCAGGGCGGGGTCGGTGCTGTCGTCGAGGCAGACCCCGACGACCCGGTCGCCGGTCCGGGCGAAGGCCTCGGCGATCGCCCGGCCGATCGGGGAGGAGCTTCCGATCAGGAGGACTGAGCGGCTCACACGCGTTCCTTCCGCCAGGCGGGCAGCTGGATGTCGTCCAAGATCTCCGCCAGTGCCCGGGAGGTCAACGGGTCGGACTGCTGCGCCGGGAGCCGGGTGGTGCCCGAGGCGATGATCCCGCGTCGGCACAGGACCTCCTTGTGGACCGCCCAGGCCTGCCCGGGGCGCATGCCGATGTGGATCAGCGGCAGCAGCCGGGCGAAGGCCGCCCGGGCCCGGGCCCGGCGCCCGGCCGCCAGGTCGTCCAGGACCGGCCGCAGCAGGTCGCTGAACTCGCAGGCCGGCATCGTGCCGACACTGCCGTGGTCGTACTCCTCGATCAGGGACAGGGCGTTCTGGCCGCCGAGGACGGTGAGGCCGTCGGGCACGGCCGCGGTCACCGCGGCCACCTTGAGCGGGGTGGGCGGGGCCTCGACCTTGACCGAGGTGATGCCGGGTGCCCCGGCCAGGGTGGCGATCGCGGCCACGTCGATGGTGACGCCGGTGACGCCGGGGGCGTCCTGGATCATCACGCCGGCGTCGGTGGCCGCCGCGACCTCGCCGAAGAAGTCGATGACCTGCTGTCGGCCGGGTTTGACGAAGAAGGGCGGCAGCACCATCAGGTGGTCCGCTCCGCCCGCCGCGGCCTGGCGGGCCTGCTCGATGGCGACCGCGGTGCCGGTGCCGTTGACCCCGGCGACCAGCGGCAGGCCGCTGCCCGCGACGAGTCGGACCTCGCGCAGGATGACGCTCCGCTCCTGGGTGGTCAGCGCGAAGCCCTCGCTCGCCATGCCGAAGACCGCGAGGCCGTCGACCCCGGCGGCGAGCTGGAACTCGACCAGGGAGCGCAGTGAGGGGACGTCGAGTTCGCCGGAGGCGGTGAACGGTGTGGCGAGGATCGGGATCAGGCCGGTGGGTGCGCTGCTGGGCGACACGGTCAGCTCTCCTTGACGAGGCGCAGGACCGTCTCGTGGTCGATCTCGATGCCCAGGCCCGGCCCCTGGGGCAGGGTGAACCCGGCGGGCCCGGCGGCCAGCGGGGTGGTCAGGATCCGTTGGGCGTAGGGCAGCGGGGTGTGCTGGAACTCGAAGAAGGGGCAGTTCGCGGTCGCCGCGCTGACCTGCAGCGCGGCGGCCAGGGCCACGCCCAGGCCGACGGAGTGGTGGTAGGCCACCGGCAGGTGGTGCGCGTCGGCGAGGGTCGCGATCGCGACGGCCTCGGTGATGCCGGTGCGGGCCACGTCCGGCTGGGCCACGCCCAGGGCGCGCCGGGAGATCCAGTCGCGGAACTCGTAGCGGTTGCGCATGGCCTCGCCGACCGCCACCGGGGTGGTGATCCGGGAGGCGAGCTCGCGGTGGCCCTCGGTGTCCTCGGGCGCGAGCGGCGCCTCGAAGAACAGGGCGCGGCGGTGGTCGAGTTCGCGGCCCAGCTCCAGTGCCTGCGGCAGGGAGTACACCCAGTGCGCGTCCACGGCGATGCGTATCCCCGGGGCCGCTGCGGCCACCGCGTCGTAGGTGGCCAGGTCGGCGTCGATGCCGTTGCCGGCGGCGAGCTTCACCGCGGTGGCGCCCTGGGCCGCGAACGCCGCGGCCAGGTCGGCCCGGGCCTGGTCGGTGTCCCCGGGCAGGCCGGACACGTATCCCGGGATCCGGGTCCGGTAGGCGCCGCCGAGCAGTTCGGCGACCGACAGTCCGGCGGCCTTGCCGGTCAGGTCCCACAGGGCGATGTCGAGTGCGGCCAGGGCGTCGGCCTGGTGGCCGACCAGGTGGCCGCGTTCGCGCATCAGGTCGCGCATCCCGTCCCACAGCGGGCGCACCGCCCGGGGGTCGCGGCCGAGCAGCCACGGGCCGAGCAGCCGGTCGATGATCGCGGCGACCACCTCGGGGCCGACCGGTGCCAGGGCCTCGCCCCATCCCTCCAGCCCGTCGTCGGTGCTGACGCGGACCAGGACGGTCTCCATCCGCGCGGAGTAGAGGCTGCGCCAGGGCGGGCGGACGAAGTACCCGGGGTCGGCCCGCGGTGCGGTCCCGTCCGGGAGCTTCCCCAGGTAGGCCGTCTCCGCTGACTGCTTGAGGATGTGAGTCGTCACTTCTGTGATGCGCATGTGCTCTCCAGGGGTTGACTGATCGTATTATGGATGATGTCTTGCGTATATTGGAAGTGTCATCCACAACTTGGGAAGCGAAGCTACTGTGAACCTGCTCGCGGAGATAGCGGAACGCAAAGTGCTTGCGATCATCCGTGCCGACGGCCCCGAACGGGCCCTGGACTGCGTCCGTACCCTGGTCGGCGCCGGGATCACCGCCCTGGAGGTGTCGTTGACCACCCCGGGGGCCCTGGAGGCGATCGCCCGGGCGCGGGCCCAGTGCCCGCCCTCGGTCCTGGTCGGGGCCGGGACCGTGCTCACCGCCGACCAGGCCGAGGCCGCCGCCGAGGCGCGGGCCCAGTTCGCGGTCACCCCGGCGATCACCCCCGGCGCCCGGCGCAGCGTCGCCCTCGGTCTGCCGCTGCTGTGCGGGGCGCTCACCCCGACCGAGGTGCTCACCGCCCTGGACCTCGGCGCGGCGGCCGTGAAGATCTTTCCCGCCGGTGCCCACGGTCCGCACTACATCAGGGAGTTGCTCGCCCCGCTGCCGACCGCCCCGCTGGTCGCGGTGGGCGGTGTGGACGCGACGAGCGCGCCGCGGTACCTGGCGGCCGGGGCCCGCGCGGTGGCCGTCGGCTCCCCGCTGCTGGGCTCCGCGGGCCGTGGCGGCGCGCAGGCCGAGCTCGCGGACCGGGCCGCGGCCCTGCTCGCGGCGGTCGGCGCCGCCGGTGCCGTACCGGCGGGGCGCGACGCGCGGCGGGGGCCGGGCCGATGACCGACGTGCTCACCCTCGGCGAGGCGATGGTCTCGGTCCGCACCGCGGCGCCGATGCGGCTCGGCGGCGCGGCGCAGCTCTCGGTCGCCGGGTCCGAGAGCAATGTGGCGATCGGCCTCGCCCGGCTCGGCCACGACGTCTGCTGGGTCGGCGCGGTCGGCGACGACCAGCCGGGGAACCTGGTCCGCAGGACGCTGCGGGCCGAGGGGGTCGACACCCGCTTCGCGCGTGCGGCGCGGGGTGCGTTCACCGGGTTCGTCGCCTTCGACCAGCCCGCCCACGACATCACCCGGGTCAGCTACCACCGGGCCGGCTCGGCCGGGTCCACGCTGACCGCCAAGGAGTGCTCGGTGGCGCTGAGCTCCACCTTCCCGCGGCTGGTGCACCTGACCGGGATCACCCCGGCGTTGTCGCAGACCGCCCGCGAGGCGGTCCTGGCCACGGCCCGTGCCGCGCACGCGGCCGGGATCCGGGTCTCCCTGGACGTCAACTACCGCGAACGGCTGTGGCCCCGGCCGCAGGCGGCGGCGGTGCTGCGGGAACTGCTGCCGCTGCTGCACACCGTCTTCGCCTCGGCGGACGAGCTCGACCTGCTCAGCGCGGCGGCGGACCCGGTGGCCGAGCTGCTGGCGCGCGGCGTGGCGCAGGTCGTCGTCACCGCGGGCGCGGACGGGGCGCACTGCCACACGCCCGGGGGCAGCAGGTACCAGCCCGCGTTGCGGGTCGCGGTGGTGGACAGCGTCGGCGCCGGGGACGCCTTCGTCTCCGGCTACCTGTCCGGCGCCCTGGACGGGCTGACCGCCGAGGAGCGGCTGCGCCGGGCCGCCACCGCCGGGGCGTTCTGCGTCGGAGCGCACGGCGACTGGGAGGCGCTGCCGTCCAGGGCCGGCCTGGCCCTGCTCGCCCGCGGCGACGGCGCCGCCCTGCGCTGAGGCGGGGCGGCGCCGCGCCGTCCGCTCAGCGCACCCGGACCACCACGGTCGCCGAGGTCTGCTGCGGCACCCGGTGGTGGGCGTTGGGGACGGCGACGAGCTGGGAGCGGAACTGGAGCTCGCCGCGGTGCTGGGCCTTGACGGCCAGCCGCAGGCTCTCGTTCTGCTGGCTCTCGACGGCGGTGCAGCGGATCGTCTGCCAGCCGCCCTGGCCGACCCGCTCGTCTATGCACAGCTGCACCCGGGAGCCGGCGATGTCGTTCCCGCCCGACGCGCTGACCTGCACCGTGCGGCCGACCTGGACGCTGTGGCCGCTGACGCCGACGTCGACGACCGACTTGGCCGAGGCGGCCCCCGCGCCCAGCGCCAGCGCGGCCGCGGCCAGGGCCACGACCGCCGCCGCGGATCCGGTCCTTCTGCGAGTGATCCTCTTGATGGTGCCCACGCGGCTGCCTCCCTGGTGACTGGACGGTGCAGAAGTCACTGCGGCCCCTAGGACGTTCGCCGTCACCGGGGAGGTTCCGCCGGGGAGCGGAAACTTTCAGGCTTCTCCCAGGAAACACGGAGGAACCCCCCCCGGGGCGGATCTTCGCGGGGCATTGTCCGGCGTGATGATTTCCGTGGCGATTACGGGCCTCCGGTGGCTCCGACGGCCCTCCGGTAACGATTTGGCCTCGTCGGTCCAAATGCCTGCTGGTCGGACCGGGAGAGGGCTAAAACTTTCTTACCGAGATACGACCGGAACACCGGGGACGCTCTCGGCAGCGCGCACAGGATGAATTCCTCCCGCCCGGGGCGCGGCCTCGGGCGACCAGTCCGACCCAGACTTCCCTGGGGCCGGTGGTACCGCCGGATACCGCTGCTCCCCAGGGCGATCACCGATATACGGGCCGCAGCGGGCGGCCGCGCGATCACGGCGGAGAAAGTCGACACAACGACGGACGACGGCCCGATCCGGCGACGGGAATTTCCTTGATTTTTCGGTCCGCGGCACCGCCATGCCGTTTTCCCGGAATGAGGCCCGGCGATCTCCGGGGCCCCGCCGAACCCAACCCACTCGGCGGCAGAGCGAAGGAAGTCAACCCATGCGGTGTTCCACTTGTCAGCACGAGAACCCGGCCGAGGCGGGGTTCTGCGGCGAGTGCGGCGCGTCCTTGGCCGAGGCGGCGCCCGCGCCCGTTCCCACCCCTCCCCCACCGGCCGCACCCGCACCGCCCGCGCCCGCGCCCGCACCCGCGCCCGCACCCGCCGACGCGGCCGCGGGGCCCGGCGTCCCGCTGCCCGAGCAGGCCGCCCCGCCGCCGCGGGTACGGCAGCGGCCGGGGGCCGACCCGCCCGCCCCGGTGCCCTCCTGGCAGCGGCACGAGGCCACCCGGTACCTGTGCGCCGCCGTGCACCTGAACAGCGGCCTCGCCGAACTCCTGGTGGAGCAGGTGCTGGAGGAGCCGCTCCTGGGCATCGCCCGCTCCCCCGGCATCGACCTGGTGGCCGTGATGCGGCACGTGGTCGCCGCCCGCGCCCGGCACCTGCGCCGGGACGCCGCCCTGGTCGCCTCGGTGCTGCTGATGCTGGTCAGCGCGGTCGCGCAGTCGGCGTGGCTGTTCCTGCTGTTCTTCGTGCTCTCCTGGGTGGTGATCCTCACCGAGGCGTACCTGGCCCGCTGGGGCGCCACCGCGCACCGGCTGCGCCGCGGCGCCTTCACCCCGCAGGACTCCCTGCCGCGGGACTCCACGGCCGCTCGCGGTCTGACGCGGCAGCAGCTCGACCGGGTCAGGGAGTACCAGCAGGGCAACGTCACCGCCTACCGCGGCTTCGACCCCTTCGTCGGGCACGGCTGGACCCTGGACAGCTGGTCCTTCGCGCTGGACACCACCATCGCGGACGACGAGGAACAGGCGGTCGAGGACTTCACCGCCGGCGAGCTGCAGGAGTGGATCCGCGGCCGGGTGGCCGACCTCGACCTGCCCGGCCTGACCGTCGGCGACCGGCTCTTCGTCAGCGGCGCCGACGTCCACCACGACGCGCGGTTCCTGGTCGCCGTCGACCACCGCGACGACGGCCGCCCGGCCGGCGACACCGGGGTTCCCCGGCGGCCGGTGGCCCAGGTGGACGAGGAGCTGCTGGAGAGCCTGCGGGAGCGGCCCGAGGACCGGGCCAGACCCTATCTCGCGGTCGAGGTGGTGGGCTGGGGCGGGCAGTTGGTCTACACCCTGTTCCTGCGGCTCCACCGTTCGGCCAGCCACCTGTTCGTGGAGGCCAACCACACCCTGCTGCCACCGCTGCACTGGGCCTACTACGAGGTCGACGACCTGCTGCTGCGGCCGTCCGTCCGCCAACTGCTGGGCCTGGCGGTGGCCAGCGGCGTGCGCTGGCCGGGCATGGTGCTGCTGTGCGTGCCGCGGACCGCCCGGCAGCTCTTCGCCGGTCCTCGGCAGCGGCGCCGCCAGCGCCGCCAGATGAAGTCCATCAAGGAGCAGTTCACCTTCGACCACGGCGCCCGGATCAGCGTCCGCGAAGCGGCCAGCGACCTGCGTTCGCGGGTGCCGCAGCGCTTCCCGTCACTGGGACCGCTGGAGCCGGTACTGGCTCCGGTGCTCCGCGCGGTCCTGGGGCTCTTCCTGGACAACGGGGGCCGGACCCTCGGCTACCACCGCTACTTCCAGGTCCTGGACAAGGAGATGTACGCCAAGGTCGCGGAGAAGCGGATCTTCGACGCCCTGGCCGAGTTCCTGGAGGACAGGAACATCGACGCCGGCGAGCTCCGCCGCCGGGTGGAGACGATCATCAACAACAGCCTGAGCATCGGCGACAACAACAGCTTCAACGGCGTGGCGCTGAGCGTGGGCCGCGGCGCCGCGTCCACGGCCACCTCCGGCAAGCCGTCCAACTGAGCGCGCGGCAAAGGAAATCAACAAGGGGAAACGAAATGACGGACAGTCAGTTACCGGGTGGGGAAGGCGACGACGCGGAGAACGAGCCGGACGCGGGAGCGAACCGGGCGCGCCGCCGCGGGCGGCGCGGCGGCGGCGACATCACCATCGGGGGGAACAGCACCCTCACCGGGGTCGCCATCGCCTCCGGGGACTCCTCCCGCGCCTCGGCCCACGCGGCCGGAGCAGCAGCGGAACCGGCCAGGCCCGCGACCCGCGCCGAACTCCACCGGTTCCTGACCGACCTGCTGGCCCAACTCCGTTCCACCGAGGAGGAGTTGGCCGACCGACCGGCGGCGGTGGAAGTCACCGAGGAGCTGGTGGCCGAGACCTCCGGAACGCACCCCGACCGCTACCGCCTGCGGGGAATGCTGGCCGCGCTGCAAGCGGCCGTCGGCGGGGCCACCAGCCTGACCGGAGCGGTGACCGTCCTGGTCGAAGCGGTCAAGCGGCTGTTCGGGATTGCCTGAGACCGGAGCCGGGGGCGGCTACCGGGGGGAGGTACGGCCAGAGATGACGACGTGTCAGTACTGCCGGGCGCCACTGAGCAGCGCCGCGACCCGGTTCTGCACCCGCTGCGGCGCCCCGGTCGCAGCGGTACCGGCGGCCTCGGAGCCGGAGCCGGGGCCGGAACCAGAGCCGGAGCCGGGGCCGGAGCCGGGGCCGGAACCAGAGCCGGAGCCGGGGCCGGGGCCGGGGCCGGTTTCGGGCTCGGAGCAGGAGACGGTGACGATCCGGCACGAGCCAGGGGCCGCCGTGCCCGCGCCGCCGGGGTTCGGTCCGCCGACCGGCGGACCGCCCGAACCCGACGGCCCCGATCCCGACCCCGGCTTCGACCCCGGCTTCGACCCCGATCCCGATCACGGCCGGGCGGACGCCCGGCGCCGCCGGACGCTGATCGCGGTGGGCGTGCTGCTGGCGCTGGTACTGGCCGCGGGCCTGGCGGTGCTGCTCAGCCGGGGGACGTCCGGCCGTACCCCGGCGCACCGCCCGGGGGCATCCGGCAGCGGCACGCACGCCGCGCCCACGGCCGGTTCCCCGGCCGCCGCGCCCACCGACTCGGCGCCGGGGACCGGCGCACCCTCCCCCACCCCGCCCTCGCCCTCACCCTCGCCGTCGCCGAGCGCCTCGGCGTCGGCGAGCGCCTCGCCGACCGATCCGGCCGGCGTGGTCACGGCCTACTACAACGACATCAACCAGCACGACTACCAGGCGGCCTGGCAGCTGGGCGGCGACCACCTCGGGGAGCCGTACTCCAGCTTCGTCTCCGGCTTCCGCGACACCACCCAGGACACCGTCGCCGTCACCGGCGTCAGCGGGGACACGGTGACGGTGACCCTGGTGGCGCGGAACTCCGACGGCAGCACGGCCGACTACAGCGGCGACTACACCGTGCGCGACGGGGTGATCACCGGCGCGAGCCTGGAGTCCACGGGCTGACCCGCCAGCGGCGCCCCACCCCGCGCGACCTGCGCGTCGCCGCCGTTCTGCCGGTGGCGAATCTGCCGCGGGCAGAGCAACCACCTCCGCGGTCCTCCCAGGGGCAAGAGTGGAGTCAACGGCGTTCCTGCCTCGACAAGGAGACCCGATGACTCCACTGACCACCCTCCAACCCCGCGCGGAGGAGGGCGACACCGCGCCCAGCCGCTTCGACGACCACCTCGCGGCCCAACTGCTCGCCCAGCGGATCGTGCTCCTCGGCACCCAGGTCGACGAGGTGTCGGCCAACCGGGTGTGCGCGCAACTGCTGCTGCTGTCGGCGGAGGACCCGCACACCGACATCAACCTGTACATCAACAGCCCCGGCGGCTCGGTCACCGCGGGCCTCGCCATCTACGACACCATGCGGCTCATCCCGAACGACGTCTCGACGCTGGCGATGGGGATGGCCGCCAGCATGGGCCAGTTCCTGCTCACCGTGGGGACCTCCGGCAAGCGCTTCGCGCTGCCCAACGCGCGGGTCATGATGCACCAGCCCTCGGCGGGCATCGGCGGCACCACCGCGGACATCGAGATCCAGGCGCAGAACCTCCAGTTCACCAAGAAGGCCATCGAGAAGATCACCGCCGAGCACACCGGCCAGAGCGAGGAGACGATCACCCGGGACGGCGACCGGGACCGCTGGTTCACGGCCGAACAGGCCAAGGAGTACGGAATCGTGGACCGGGTGGTGGAGTCGCTCGCCAGCATCCGCCCGACCACCTCGCGTCCTCGGATGGGGTTGTGACATGGGCTCCTACACTGTTCCCTACGTCATCGAACGCACCGCGCAGGGCGAACGGTCCTACGACGTCTTCAGCCGGTTGCTCAACGAGCGGATCATCTTCCTCGGCACCGAGATCGACGACGGCGTCGCCAACGTGGTCATCGCGCAACTCCTGCACCTGGAGTCGGCCGGCCCCGAGCAGGAGATCTCGATCTACCTCAACTCGCCCGGCGGCTCGTTCACCTCACTGATGGCGATCTACGACACGATGACGTTCGTGCAGGCGCCGATCTCCACGTTCTGCGTCGGCCAGGCGGCGTCCACCGCCGCGGTGCTGCTGGCCGGCGGGGATCCCGGACGGCGGTTCGTGTTGCAGCACGCGCGGGTACTGCTCGGCCAACCGGCCAGCAACGGCCGCCGGGGAATGGTCTCCGACCTCAGCCTCGCCGCCAAGGAGATGGTCCGCGTCCGCTCCCAGGTGGAGGAGATCCTGTCCCGGCACACGCATCACGACACGGCGACGCTGCGCGCGGACATGGACCGGGACAAGGTGCTCACCGCCGACGAGGCCGTCAGCTACGGGCTCGCCGACGAGGTACTGCGCCGCCGCCTCGCGTTCGCCTGACCCCGCGCGACCGGGCCCCGAGGCCCGCCGGTACAACGGCGCCGCGCCCCGTTGTACCGGCGCCGGCCGCTCAGGCCACGAGGCACAGGCCGTCGTACCGCGCCGTGGGCGCCGTGCGCTCCCGGTCCCGGACCACCCGGTCGCGGACCACCCGGTCGCGGACCACCCGGCCGCGGGAGTGCTGGGCCAGCTCGTCCTGGGCGAGCGAGAGCAGGTCGCCCAGGCCGAGGCCGAGGGCCTGGGCGGCGGCGGCGAGCACCTCGGAGGAGGCCTCCTTGCGCCCGCGCTCCAGCTCCGACAGGTACGGCATCGAGATCCGGGCCGCCTGCGCGACGTCCTTGAGCGTGCGCTCCTGGGCGAGCCGCTCGCGCCGCAGCGCGCCGCCGACCAGGTGGCGCCACAACGGCTCCCTCGGCCGGGGGGCCGGGGGCGTTCCCCTCGGCCGCTGCGGAACGCGGGGCGCCCCCTCGGAGCCGGGCGGCTGGGCCGCCGGGCGCAGCGGGATGACGCGGGCTTCGTTCGGCGCAGGAGTGCTCACCCCTCCAGCCTAGGGATCCGCGGCGCCCGGGGAAGGGAGCGGCGCTCTGCCCTGGGCGAAGCCACGGGCCGAAGGACACCCGCGTTCGACAAATGAACGCAGCGCGACACCTTGACGGTGCATCAGCGAGATGACTTGATATGACCCGGCGTCACACAAGGCCACCACCAAGAGAGTTGATGCGTCGACTCTCCCGGCCGACGCCGCCCCCCTTTCATCCACCCCATGAAGGGCCTGATGCGCTTGAGATTGGGAGCGCTCCCATTCAGCTTCGGATCCCGTAGGTCCACGAAGGAGGAGTCCCGTTATGTCCGAGTCCCTGTCCCGAAGGCGGTTCGCCACCGCGGTCAGCGGCGCGCTGATGGCCGTGGCCGCCGCGCCCTCCATCGCCAGAGCCGCGGCGGCGGGCGGCGCCGCGTCGGGCGCCGCGAGCGCGACGACCGCGACGGACGCGTACACCCAGCAGTTCCTGACCCAGTACAACAAGATCAAGAATCCGGCGAACGGCTACTTCAGCGCGGCCGGGATCCCGTACCACAGCGTGGAGACGCTGATCGTCGAGGCCCCGGACTACGGGCACCAGACGACCTCGGAGGCGTTCAGTTTCTGGATGTGGCTGGAGGCCACCTACGGCCGGGTGACCGGGGACTGGACGGCGTTCAACAACGCGTGGACCACCGCCGAGCACTACATCATCCCCACGCACACCGACCAGCCGACCAACAGCTCGTACAACCCGAGCTCACCGGCGACGTACGCCCCGGAGTGGCCCTCCCCCAGCGACTACCCCAGTGCCCTCAACACCTCGGTCCCGGTGGGCCAGGACCCGCTGGCCAACGAGCTGACGTCGACCTACGGCACCGCGGACGTCTACGGCATGCACTGGCTGCTGGACGTCGACAACAAGTACGGCTACGGCAACACGCCCGGCACCGGCGCGGAGGCCGGGCCCAGCGCGAGCGGGCCGTCGTACATCAACAGCTACCAGCGCGGCTCCGCCGAGTCGGTGTGGCTGACGATCCCGCAGCCCACCACCGACCTGTTCAACTACGGTGGCCCGAACGGGTACCTGGACCTGTTCGTGGCGCAGAGCGGCGCGTACTCGAAGCAGTGGAAGTACACCGACGCCCCGGACGCCGACTCCCGCGCGGTGCAGGCCGCGTACTGGGCCTACCGCTGGGCCTCGGCCCAGGGCGCCGAGGGCCAGATCGCCGCCTCGGTGGCGAAGGCCGCCAAGATGGGCGACTACCTGCGGTACGCGTTCTTCGACAAGTACTTCAAGCAGATCGGCGACTGCGTCAACGCCAGTAGCTGCGCCGCTGGTACCGGCCGCAGCTCCGAGCACTACCTGCTGTCGTGGTACTACGCCTGGGGCGGGGCCGAGGCCGGCGGCGGCTGGGCCTGGCGGATCGGCGACGGCGCCTCGCACCAGGGGTACCAGAACCCGCTGGCCGCCTGGGCGCTGTCCACCGTGGCCACGCTGACCCCGCAGTCCCCGACCGCGCAGAGCGACTGGTCGGGCAGCCTGACCCGGCAGTTGGAGTTCTACCAGTGGCTCCAGTCGGCCGAGGGCGCCATGGCCGGCGGCTGCACCAACAGCTGGGAGGGGCAGTACGCCACCCCGCCCGCGGGCACCTCGACCTTCTACGGCATGGCCTACGACTGGGAGCCGGTCTACCACGACCCGCCGAGCAACAACTGGTTCGGCTTCCAGGCGTGGTCGATGGAGCGCGTCGCGGAGTACTACTACGTGACCGGCGACGCCAGGGCCAAGGCGCTGCTGGACAAGTGGGTGGCCTGGGCCGTCTCGCAGACCACGGTCACCGCGACGAACTTCCAGATCCCGTCCACGCTCGGCTGGTCCGGCCAGCCGGACACCTGGAACCCGACCACCCCGGGGGCCAACTCCGGGCTGCACGTCTCGGTGGTCGACTACGGCAACGACGTCGGTGTCGCGGCGGCGTACGCCAAGACCCTGATGTACTACTCGGCCAAGTCAGGTGACACGGCGTCAGGAGCCTTGGCGAAGAGCCTGCTCGACGTGATGGCGACGTTCGCGGACACCATCGGCATCTCGGTTCCGGAGACCCGCACCGACTACAGCTCGTTCGGCGCCACGGTGTACGTGCCGACCGGCTGGTCGGGCAAGATGCCGAACGGCGACGCGATCGTGCCCGGGGCCACCTTCACCTCCATCCGCTCCTGGTACAAGAGCGACCCGAACTGGTCGCAGGTGCAGACCTACCTGAACGGCGGGGCCGCGCCCGTCTTCACGTACCACCGCTTCTGGGCGCAGGCGGACATCGCCATGGCCTACGCGGTGTACGGCGAGCTGTTCGAGGGCGCGGGCACCGGTCCGACGGCGACCCCGCCGACGGTGCCGACCGGTCTGGCGGCCTCGAACGTGACGAGCACCTCGGTGACCCTCACCTGGACCGCGTCCACCGACTCGGCCAGCAGTGTGGCGGGCTACACCGTGTACCGGGGCTCGACCAAGGTCGGCCTGACCACCGGCACCTCGTACACCGACACCGGGCTGACGCCCGCCACCGGCTACTCGTACACGGTCACCGCCCAGGACCCGGCGGGCGACACCTCGGCGGCCTCCGCCGCGCTGTCGGTCACCACCTCGGCCGCGCCCGCCGGCGGCAGCTGCACGGCTGTCTACAGCGTCAGCAGCGACTGGGGCAGCGGCTTCAACGGCAACGTCACCATCACCAACAACGGCACCACCGCCACCAAGACCTGGAAGGTCACCTGGACCTGGCCGGGCAACCAGACCATCAGCAACATGTGGAACGCCGGCTACACCCAGACCGGTACCTCGGTCACCGCCACCAGCATGACCTACAACAACGCCATCGCCCCGGGTGCCAGCACCAGCTTCGGCTTCGGCGCCACGTACACCGGCACCAACACCGCCCCGACGGTGACCGTCACCTCCACCTGACCGGCCCCTCGCGCGTGCGCCCGGGTCCGTCGCCCGGGCGCACGCGCACGCCCGCCCGCACCTCCGCCCGCCCGCCCAGTCCGCCCAGTCCGCCCGAGGAAAGGACACCACGGTGTCAGTCCACGCACGCCTGCGGCACCGCCTGTTGGCGGTGGCCGCCGCACTCGCGGCAGTCGCGCTCCTGCTGACCGCGCTGAGCGCCCGAGCGGGCGCGACCGGCGGCGGCCTCAAGTCCCTCGCCGAGGCGAAGGGCATCTACTTCGGCACCGCGCTGACCCAGGGCAACCTGGGCGTCCCCGCGCTCACCGCCGTCGCCGCCGCCCAGTTCGACATGGTCACCCCCGGCAACGAGATGAAGTGGGACACCACCGAACCCTCCGACGGGAGCTACGACTTCGCCCCCGGCGACCAGATCGTCTCCTACGCCCAGGCGAACGGCATGCGGGTGCGCGGGCACAACCTGGTGTGGGACAGCCAGCTGCCGTCCTGGGTGTCCAGCCTGCCCAGCGCCCAGGTGCAGTCCGCGATGGAGGGCCACATCACCACCGAGGTCACCCACTACCGGGGCCAGGTCTACTCCTGGGACGTGGTCAACGAGCCCTTCAACGACGACGGCACCCTCAAGCAGGACGTCTTCTTCAACGCGATGGGCAGCGGCTACATCGCCGACGCCCTGCGGACCGCCCACGCCGCGGACCCCGGCGCCAAGCTCTACCTGAACGACTACAACATCGAGGGGGAGAACGCCAAGAGCGACGCGATGTACACCCTGGTGCGGTCGCTCAAGGCGCAGGGCGTGCCGATCGACGGCGTCGGTTTCGAGAGCCACTTCATCCTCGGGCAGGTGCCGTCGACGATGGCGGCGAACCTGGAGCGCTTCACCGCGCTGGGCGTGGACGTCGCCGTCACCGAGCTCGACGACCGCATCCCGCTCCCGGCCACCAGCGCCGACCTGGCCCAGCAGGCCGACGACTACGCCGCCGTGGTCCAGGACTGCCTGGCCGTCAGCGGCTGCGTCGGGGTCTCCCAGTGGGGGGTCGGCGACGCCGACTCCTGGATCCCGGGCACCTTCCCCGGCTACGGCGCGGCCACCATGTTCGACAGCGACTACCAGCCCAAGCCCGCGTACGGCGCCGTCGTCGCCGCCCTGGGCGGCTCCGCCACCGGCCCCTCCGCCTCCGCGTCGGCCTCCGCCCCGCCTTCCGCTTCCGGGTCCCCCGGCGCTCCTGCGGGCGGCTGCCAGGTGGCCGACTCGGTCGACGCCTGGAACACCGGGATGACCGAGAACATCACCCTGACCAACACCGGCGCCACCACCCTCGGCGCCTGGTCCCTGGTCTTCACCCTGGGCGGCGGACAGGCCGTCAGCTCCACCTGGAACGCGGCCATCAGCCCGAGTACCGGGCAGGTCACCGCCACCAACCTCAGCTACAACGGGACCCTCGCCCCGGGTGCCTCCGCCAGTTTCGGTTTCCAGGCCACCCAGACCGGCGACTTCGCGGCACCCGCCTCGTTCAGCCTGGGCGGCGTCAGCTGCGTCGGCTGAGCGCAACGCGGCCGACGGCTGCGGCCGTCAGGTCGCCGCCGGTGCGGCCGTGGCCCGGTCGGCCTGGGGGTCCTCGCCGTAGAGCTCGCTGATCAGGTCGACGCCGGTGACGATCCCCAGAAAGGCGTCGAGGCCGGCGAGCTGGCCGGTCCTGGGCTCAGGGGGGCGGTTGGTCGGGTCGCTCGGTGCTCAGGTACTGCTCGATCCGGCGCTGGTTCCCGACCAGACGCAGGCACAGGTTGATCTGGCCCCGGACGGACCGGCGGTCGTGTGGGTCCTGGACCCGCCGCACAAGCTGGTCGCGCTCCAGCGTGTCGACCACTCCGGTGACGTTGCGCGAACTCACCCCGCCGGCGTGGGCGATCTCACCGGTGGCCAGACCGGACCGCGTGGCGGCGCTCAACCGTACGAGGACGTCCCGTGCCCCCGCGCTCATGCCGCGTCCCTGCGTCCCGTGGGAGCGGAGCCGGTCCACTGCCTGCGCGGCCGACCGGACGGCCGCGGCCGCCTCCAGCGGGAGCGTACCGCCGCCGGGCGCGAACAGGCTCATCGACGCCCGGACGCCGGGGTCGACAGCAGGCCGTCGCTGTCGTCGGCCAGCGCTCCCGAAATTTTATGTACGTGCTTCACCATGAGGCAGTGCCTTACTTTACCGAGGGCTCCCCCGCCAGGGGTGGCGGAGCTCAGCGGGCCCGGGCCGCCCACGGTCCTTCGGCCGGGCCGCCCAGCCAGGCGGAGAGCGGGCCGGGCATCCAGCGGGCCTTGTACAGGCTCGCCCCCTCGACGCGCTGACGGCCGTCGGGCGCGTGGAAGTCGATGGTGGACGTGCACCAGGGGCACGGGTTGTCCGTCACCGGGGCCACCGTCAGGACCTGGCCGGTGAGCGGGTCGTCGCCGACGCTCTTGACCCCCGGTCCGTCGATGTCCTGCTGCCCGAGGTAGGCGGTGAAGTCGGCGCCGGTGACGGAGTACTGGTAGACGTGGCCCACGGTGGTGACCCACAGCCGGTCGCCGTCGTCCGCGCGCACCGACAGGTCGTGGCCGCCGGGGGCGGGCAGCTCCACCGCCAGGACGGTCGTCAGCCGCGGATCGTCCGGCGCGCCGCCGACGTCCAACGCGACCAGCAGGCGGTCCCCCAGCGCCCACAGCACCTGACGGACGGCGTCCCACTGCAGGCCGTGCGCCCCGGGCAGGTCGAACTGGGCGCAGCGGGTCGCCCGCGGGCCCTGGGAGGCGGCGTAGAGGCGGACGAATCCGGCCTCGCTGGCCGCGATCGCGACGTTGCCGTCCGGCAGGAGTTCCAGTGTGTGGACGTTTCCGCTGGTGGCGGTGGACCAGTAGGCGCGGCCGGTGGGGTAGGGGACGACGGCGGCCAGGCCCGCGGAGGCGCAGGTGAGCAGCCACTGCCGGCCGTTGCTGAGGCGGTACTTCGCTTCGCTGACCAGCCGCCAGGTGTCCTTGGGGGCGAGGTGGTCCAGGCTGCTGTCGCCGGTCGGCGACCAGGACCACAGGGCCGCCTGTCGCGCCGAGCGGCGTTGGGGCGCGTCGCCGTCCAGCCAGCTGGGGTCGTTCGGGTCCAGTACCAGGACCCGCTCGCTGGCCTGGTCGGCGGCCAGGAGCAGGCTCAGGGTCGGTAGGGGGCCGTCGTCGCGGGGCTGCCGCGGGCGGCGGGTGGCGGCGGGCGGCGGGGCGGGTACGGTGGCGGCGCCCAGCGCCGCCGCCGTGGCGGTCAGGACGTCGCGCCTGCTCGGAGCCGGGGGGAACGCGGTGTCGGGGCCCATGGGGTCATTTCACACGATGGGGCGGTCCGGGGCCGTGGTTGACGCCGGGTCGGCGGCGGGGTGTTCGGGCAGGGTGACCGCCCGCAGGTAGGCCTCGGCGAACAGTTCGCTGACCTCGGCCGGGGATGGCGGGGCGGCGCCGAGTACGGGTTCCAGGACCGGGCGCGTCAGGATGTGGGTGACCATCGGGCCCGCCAGGAGCTGGAACAGGACCGGCAGGGGCAGTGGTCGGATCCGGCCCGCCCGCACGTGCGGTTGCAGGACGTGGGCGAGGCTGTCGGTCAGGCGTGGCAGGTACGCGCGCATGGTGTGCGCGGCGGGGCCGTCCGGTCGGCTGAAGAGGTCCGCGAAGATCGCCGGGAGGACCCGCGGTTCGCGGTCGAGTGCGGTGGTCATGGTCCGGTAGAGCCTTCGCACGGTGTCGTCCAGGTGCTCGGGCGGGTCGGCGGCCAGAGCCTGTTTGTGGTTCGGATCTTTCGGTGGTGGTCGTTGCTGGTAGAACTCGGGTGTGGCGCGTTTTGATGTGACGGATGCCGAATGGGCTCTGATCGAGCCTCTGCTGCCGGTGGCGGCCACGGGGCCGTTGCCCCGGCGGGTGCGGGACCAGTTCAACGGGGTGATCTGGCGTTTTCGCAACGGGGCTGGCTGGCGTGATGTCCCGGAGCGGTACGGGCCGTGGTCCACGGTGTACTCCCGGTTCAACCACTGGGCCAGGGCCGGGGTGTTCCAGGGGCTGATGGACGCGTTGATCGCCGAGGCGGCCGGGCGTGGCCTGGTCGGACTGGAGTTGGTGAGCGTGGACTCCACGGTCGTGCGCGCGCACCAGGACTCAGCGGGCCTGGCTGTCGCCGGGGAGACCCTGGACGCCCTCGAACAGGCACTGACCGAGGAAAAAGGGGCTCCGCTTCCGCGTCAGCCGCCGGTGTGGCGGGTGGTGCGACACAGCCCGAGACGGATGAGGCCGGTGCAGGCCAGGCGGGACGGATCGTGCCGCAACGCGACGTCGTCGCAGAGCCCGAGCGAAGGCCGCCGGACTCGGCCGGTCCCGGGGTGGCCTGAGCAGCAAGGTCCATGCCGCGGTCGACTCCGCCGGGCTCCCTCTGGTCTTCGTCCTGACACCCGGTCAGTCGGGAGACTGCCCGCAGTTCCGGACCGTGCTGGAGAAGGTCAGGGTCCCGGGGCCGGTCGGCCGCCCGCGCACCCGCCCGGACGCGGTCGCCGCCGACAAGGCCTACTCCTCTAAGGCCAACCGGTCCTACCTGCGCAAACGAGGCATCAAGGCCGTCATCCCGGAAAAGCGCGACCAGGCCGCCAACCGCAAGAAGA
The DNA here is from genome assembly GCF_014084105.1 of Streptacidiphilus sp. P02-A3a. Taxonomy (GTDB): domain Bacteria; phylum Actinomycetota; class Actinomycetes; order Streptomycetales; family Streptomycetaceae; genus Streptacidiphilus. Next base: position 4,923,697 of record NZ_CP048289.1, read on the forward strand.
AGGGCAGCAGGGGCGGCCGGCCCGTCAGCCACGACACCGAGCTCTACAAACAGAGGAACACCGTCGAACGTTGCGTCCAGAAGCTCAAGACCTGGCGGGGCGTGGCGACTCGCTACGACAAGAGCCCGGAAAGCTTCGAGGCTGGACTCCACCTCCGAGGCTCGATCATGTGGCTGAAGCGCCTCACCGCAACCACATGATCCGAACCCCGAACAGCTCCTACCTGCGCCGCGAGCTGGCGGCCCTGCTCGGCATGACCCAGAAGGCCATGCGCACCGCGTTGCGCGTGTCCTTCGCCAAGGTCGCCGAGTACCAAAAGCGCGGCCTGGTCCACTTCCACGCTGTGATCCGCCTCGACGGACCCGACGGCAGCAACACGCCCCCGCCGCGCGAGGCCACCACAAGCGTGCTCACCATGGCTATTCAAGGCCGCCGCCCACCGCGGTGGTCCTGGCCGTGAACTAGACGCCGTCGGGGACCGGAAATCGTCTGGGGCGAACAGGTCGACGTCCGCACCATCGCCGCCTTCGGCACCGACGCCAAGCTCACCGACCACGCCGTGGCGGCGTACGCCGCCACGTACGCCACCAAGTCCGCCGACGACTCCGGCGCCCTGGACCGCTCCCTGTTCTGCGCCCCCTGCAACGGGCGCGGGATGGCCGTGTCCGCACAGACCGGTGTACCGGTGGAGTGCCGGGCCTGCTCGGGCACCGGCCAGTCCCGCCCGCTGCCCCGCCTGGCCGTGGAACGACACGTGCGGCAGATGATCCGTACCTGCTGGGACCTGGGCCAGCGACCGGAGTTCGCCGACCTCAAGCTCTGGAAGTGGGCGCACATGCTCGGCTTCCGGGGCCACTTCTCCACCAAGTCCCGGTTCTACTCGGTCACCCTCGGCGCACTGCGCGACGCCCGCCGGACCTGGCGCACCGATCAGGCACGCGCACGCGCCGACCTGCCCGACCTCGACCCGACAACGACCCTGGTCGTCGGCCACTGGGCCTACCACGGGTCGGGTTACAGCCCCGGCGAGGAACTCCTCGCCGCCACCGTCCGGCACGACCGCGCCCACCAACGACAGTTCCAGCACGAAGGCGGGGACCGCCCATGACCGCGCCCGCCCCGGAGGAACTGCTGACAGTCCCGCAGGTCATGGCCCGCCTCCAACTCGGCCGCTCCGCTGTCTACGACCTCCTGCGCACCCGGCAACTCGGCTCCATCACCCTCGGCCGCGCCCGCCGCATCCCCGCACTCGCCCTCACCGACTTCATCCGCACCCGACTCGAACAGGACGCCACCTGATGACCACACCCCAGGGCACCCCCGCCTCCCGCCGCAGCCGAGCCAACGGAGACGGCACCATCTACCAGCGCCAGGACGGCCGCTGGGAAGCCGCCGGATACGTCCTCGCCGCAGGCGACACCCGCAAGCGCATCCGCGTCTACGGCACCACCCGCAAAGAGGCCCTGGCCAAGTTCACCGACAAGATCGCCACCAGCAACCGCGGCGTCCCCGTACCCTCCGCACAAGGCAGCCTGGGCGCCTACCTGACGTACTGGCTGGAGAACGTCGCCGTCCACTACCTCCGCGAGAACACCCACACCCGCTACCCCGCCTGCGCCAACCAGTACCTCATCCCCGGCCTGGGCAAGAAGAAGCTCGCCAAACTCACCGCCAAGGACGTCCGCTCCTGGCTCAACGACCTGCGCACCGTCTGCCAGTGCTGCGCACGCGGCACCGACGCCAGCCGCAACCCCCAAGCCCAGACCAGCCGCCGCCCCCGCTGCTGCGCCATCGGGAAGTGCTGCCACAAGCGGCTGTCCCCGCTGACCCTGGCCTACGTGCACTCCATGCTCAAGTCCGCCCTGGAGCACGCCGTCCGCGAAGAGGAGATCCCGCGCAACGTGGCCCGCAACGTCCGCATGGGCACCCCCCGACCCCTCCGCTTCGAACCCCTCACCGCCGAGGAGGCTCGTGCGTTCCTTGCCGCCACGAACGGGCACCGGCTGAGCGCGCTGTTCGAGCTCGCCCTCCGCACCGGACTGCGCAAGGGCGAACTCCTCGGCCTGCGATGGGAGGACCTCGACCTGGCCGGCGGATCCGCCAGCATCCGCCGCACCTTGCAGCGCACTAACTCCAGCGGCCTTGTCGCCCTGCCCACCAAGACCCAGAGCTCGGAACGGCGCATCGCCCTGCCCACCGAGTGCCTGCGCTCCCTCGAACAGCACCGCGACCGGCAGCGTCAGGACCGCGAGGCGGCGGGGGCGGGCTGGAAGGCGAGCGGCTACGTCTTCACCCGACCCGACGGCAACCCGATCAAAGGAGCCACCCTCACCCGACACTTCAACACCCTGCTCCGCCGAGCCACCCTCCGCCGCATCCGCTTCCACGACCTCCGGCACTCGGCGGCCACTCTCCTCCTGGAACAGGGCGTCGAACTCGTCGTCATCAAGGAACTCCTCGGCCACGCCCACATCGGCGTGACCGCGACGGTGTACGCCCACGTCCGACTCCGCCTCCAACGCGACGCCATCAACCTCCTCGGCAACGCCCTCCGCAACTCCAACGAGACCGCCACCCGACCCGACGACGGCGACGAACCACCACTTTGGGCAGCACCCGTCCGCTGACGTTGCCGTCAACTACTGCCGTCAGAGGCCCCAGCGGCCCCACCGGAGCACTTCCGGTGGGGCTCCACTTTCTATCGACAGCGTTTCGCCAGGGTATTACAGAGCCGAGATCAGACTCCCGCAGACGCTTCCCGCTCCCATTCCATCACTGGCCTCAGCAGTGGGCCTACAAAAGTGCGAGCCCCACAGAGATAGAAAGTCCACCTCTTCGCAGGCCAGCCGCGACATGACAGTCCGTCGGAGTTCGTGGTTATGCGCTGACATCCGTGCTTGTTACCGTCACCGCTGCCGTCGGAGGCCTGAATCATACAGTGGAGGATAGCCACTCTCGTTTCGGCCTTGCAATTACGCGCGACTAGTTGCGAGTTGCGGAGCCATCCTTAGGGGAAGTACTTACTCCGATGCATCCGATTACTTTAAGCGGGTCCGGGTCAAGGAAGAGCTGAAAGTAATACCCCCCCGTTCACGATCATTAACAAAGGAGACCAGGAGACCCTGCTCACCCCTTTCAGCGAGAGTTGCCAGGCATTCCGGGAACCCGACCGTCAACTTGCCACGCCTCTGCAAGTTTCTCTTCCGCGCCCCAGTGATTCCCAGAAGTTCTACTGCTAGGACCGGCTTGATCCAGAGATCAAAGTTCGCCCCGGAGATTAGCGCACGCTTGGCCAGGACGCTAGCTTCAGAATTAAGCTCAAATGCGGCTAGCAATTCATCCCTAGATGCGCTGTGAATTTCATCGTGCATCTCATTCCCTTATAATACTTAGCCAAGTCATTCCAGAGTCAAAACTAACTTCTTCAGCGTAAATTTCTCCCACAATAAGATGTTCATCCTCGTCATAATCATATTCGCTGCCGTGAATTTGGATATTTCTCGATGGCCCGATTTCGGGGTCTATGCCCGCTTCCCTGATGCGCATTATAACGCCAAGTTCACCAGTCGGCTCATCGTTCAGATATTGGGCGCCTTCATTGGCCCTCTCGATATCATGCGTCCAAGACGTGAAGGGGGAATCCGTTTGGTTTCCACCCACATGGGCCCTGATACCCGAGGGTCCACCACGAGGAACCGCCCGACCTTCAGCGGCGGCGTCATAAGCACGGTGCCCATTGGCCACACCGCGATACAGGTAGCCATCGCCGGTACCGCAACCGCTATCGGTGTTGTGTACCAGGACGGGGACGGTCCCCGCCATCACATAGTACGTGTGGCACGGCGGCCTGCTCTACCTGCTTCTTCGCATGTCAGCGGTGTTTTGACGGTCTGTCGGGGTCCGTGGTTGTGCGCTGGCGTGCGTGGTTGTTGCCGTCACTACTGCCGTCAGAGGTATAGACCATTTGACCTCAATGACGTCAGCACGACCGCCCTCGGTGAGGTGTTGGCGCTCGGGGGCCTCACTTCCACTCTCCGGGTTCTGCGCGGAGGGTGGCACGGGTGGTCCGCTCGTAGGTCGCGTGGCCGGTCTGCGCGCAGTGCGCGGCGATCCAGCGGGTCAGTTCCTCGGGGGTGTGCATCTGGCCGGAGGCGGCCCCACAGTCCTGCTCCTCTCCGGTGACACAGACCGCCTCGACGGTCGGCAGCGCCATCGCGTCCAGGACAGTGGAGACGGTGTACTCGCGGAACCGGTAGCGAGTAGTCGTGCCCATCAGCGCGCTCCCTGCTGGTCAGAGCCGTTGGCCTCGGCTGTGTCCGACGGGTCGGGGATGCGCTGCCCGCGTGAGTCCGCGACCCTGAGCGCGTCCGACAGGGCCTCGGTCAGCCGACAGGCCAGCCACCGGTACTCGACGTCCGTCAGCGCCCGCGCTCCGGGGGCCAAGACGCCCCGGGCGTGGTCCAGCAGTTCCTGCCCCATGGTGAGCTGGATCTCTTCGATGCCGTCGGCGAGCGACGCCAGGTAGCCCCCGCCGTCGGTGCTCAGGTAGCAGGGGAGCCCGTCCGGGGTGGCCCATGGCAGCAGGCGTAGTTCCTCCGCTGCGGGCCCCGCCGTGCTCGCGTCGAACAGGTGTGTCGCCTCCTCGGCCATGCTGCTGTCCCTTCCTCGGTTCGGCTCTATCGATCCAGGGTCTCGTTGGCCTGAACCTTTCGGAGTAGCCAGCGTGTCTGCCTGACTGTCTGCCAAGCTGGCCAGGTGGCGCGGGAATCGGTCGGGGAGCTGGTACGGCGGCTGCGGCTGGCGCGTGGTTGGAGTCAACAGCGGCTGGCCGACGCACTGGCCCAAGCTGCCCCCGGCAGGGTTCCGCCAACGCGCAACGACGTGTCCCGCTGGGAGATCGGCACCCGGTCCCCGCGCGAATGGCTGCCCTTTCTCGCCCTGGTGCTGGAGGTCCCGCGCGAACTGCTGGAGGCAGCCAAGGCCGTCCCACCGGCCGAGCCCGCCCCACGCGTGCTGACGGTGGCCGACTTCCTGCCCGAGGGCGACCCGCTGGCCCCGCTGGCTGTCAGGACCGGCCGGCGGATCGGAGCCGGGCAGGTCGCCGACCTGACCCAGCGAGTCCACGGCCTGCGCCTGGCCGACGACGTGGTCTACGGCAAGGACCTGATCGCCCCGGCACTGAGGGAACTGCGCGCGGCGGTCACGCTCTACCGCCAGGGCACCCACACCGAGCAGGTGGGCCGTGAACTTCTACGGGCTATTGGCGAGTTGGCGCAGATCGCCGGTTGGGTCGCCTCCGACGCGGGCGAGCACGCCGAGGCGGAGCGGATCTACCGGCTCGGAATCAGTGCCGCCCGAGCCGCCGGGGACGGCGTCCTGTCGGGCAACGTCGCGGGCTCGCTGGCCTACCAGTGGAGCAACACCGGACGCCCCAGCGATGCCGTCGACCTGGCTTCCGCTGCCGTGGAGGAGGCCGGTCCCGATGCTCCGGCGAAGGCCCGCGCCCTGCACTTGGACCGGGTGGCTTGGGCGCACACCCGCGCCGGTCAGGACCGATCGGCGATGACCGCGCTCGGGGAGGCGAGCGAGGCCCTGGGACAGGACTCGGCCGGTACCGAGTCGCCGTCATATCTGTATTGGATGGACGCCGGGGAACTGTAGGTCATGGAGGCCCGCGTCTACACCGAGCTGCACCGGCCGCTGCGCGCGGTGCCGCTGCTGACGGACGTCCTGGGGCGGTACGACGCCAGTCACGCGAGGGAGTTGGCTCTGTACTTGTCCTGGCTGGCCGTGGCCTACGCCGACGCGAACGAACCCGAGGCCGCAGCCGGGACCGCTGCCCGGATGCTCGCCCTGGGGCAGAGCGGCAGCGAACGCACCACCGAGCGCACACGGATCGTGCTTGACCGGCTGCGGGCGTTCCGCGACGTTCCCGAAGTCGCCGGGCTGCTGGCGTCCTGATCGTCCCGATCACGTGGGGGGGCGAGTTCGGACTGCTGCTTGTGGGCGTCTCGGCGCTCGGCGGGCTTGCGCACGGTCTGGTCGCTCGGTACCAGGGCTCAGCGGTTCGGCGGGGGCCCGCACTGCCAAGCCGAGCGGCGTCGAACACCGCTCACGGCGGGTCCGGCGGTAGAACGGAGGGTCGGACCCCTGGCCGACCCTGTGCCCGCGATCCGACCGTAGGACGGTCGCTAGCGACAACTTGCTCCGGCTTGACGGGGCCTGGGGTAAGCAGTCCTTACCCCACAACTTGCTCCCATCGGGAATCAGTCGAGCCCCGCCCACATCCTCGGCTGACCACTCCCCGCCGACGCCAGCGAGGGCCTTGGTTGCTGCCATCGCCCTGGCTCGGTCGGCGACGTCGGGCCACCTCCAGCGGGCCGGACCCGCCTTGAACCTCGTAGAGAAAATCTGGACGCGCAGCTCCAGCCCCTGCCGTCCAGCGGCCGACGGGTCAGCAACCTCGCTCGATGCCGCCTGCTTCGAGGGCCTCGACGCGGGCACGCAGAGCGGTGAGCTGATCAAGCGTCTCGGCCAGTGCCAGCTCCAGCGCCTCAACGCGCGCCGCCGTCCCGCCGACGGGCGTGTTCCCCGCCTCCCCGTCACCTGAGTCAGTGTCGGGGGAGGCGACGAAGGCGCCCTTGCCGGGGCGGGAGATCGCGTAGCCGTCCTGCTTCAGCAGGGCCATGGCCTTCTGCACGGACAGGCTGGAGGCCCCGTACTCCGCCATCAAAACGGCCTGCGTCGGCAACGCGTCCCCAGGCTTCAGCTCCCCTGAGCGGATCCGCTCCCGCAAGGCATCGGCGATGACCTCGAACGTCAGCAACACCGTGCCGCCCGCCGGTCTACGTCCCCGCCGCCCCACCGTCACCGCAGGTCGCCCCGCTTTCTCTGCGCCACTACCACTGAAATCCGGCCCATCCAAAACGGAAGACCAGGGCCACAGTACTTGCGTCCCCACGGCCACCGAAATAGATGAGGAGGGATGCACTTGAATGCGCGCTTGAAGCGATGCTACCTTCACGCACCGCTGGTGAACACCACCGCTGACCAGGCCAGACGTCCCCGGCCCACCATCGGCGCCCGCCGTCACGCGCACCGTGCCCACGTGCGCTGATCACCCGGGTCGCCCCTCAATCGCCTTTCCTCTTCTCCCGACTCCTGCCGGAGGTCTGTCCCGATGCCCGCGCAGCTCCAACTCCCCACCCCCGCGACCACCTCCACTCCCGCCAGCGCGGCGTTCGCCGCACCAGCGCTCACCACCAGCCCCGCCACGTCCGCGAACAGGAACTCGGCGCTGGAACGCCGGGCGCGGCTGACCGCCAGGCTGGCCAAGCTCGCCGCCGCCGGGTACCTCGCACCCCTGGCCCGACAGATCGGCTCGCTGGGCGGCTGCGCCCGGCCCATCCGTATGACCGGGCACCGCACCCGGGTCGACACCGCGACGGGCCTGATCCTCGATCACCTCGACGCCCGTCAGCTCCCGGCCGGTGAGCTGCTGGTCCGCTGCGGCAACCGCCGCGCCACCCGCTGCCCAGCCTGCTCCACCGTCTACCGCTACGACACCTACCAACTCATCGCCGCCGGACTGCGCGGCGGCAAGACCGTCCCCACGAGCGTCGCCGCGCACCCGCGCGTGTTCGCCACCCTGACCGCTCCCGGCTTCGGGCCCGTCCATAACCAGCCCGACACCGGCCACTGCCATTGCGGTGCCCGACATGCCGACACCGATCCCCTGCTCGGCACCCCACTCAACCCCCAGCACTACGACTACGCGGGCGCGGTGCTGTGGAACGCCCACGCCCCAGCCCTGTGGGCCCGCTTCACCACCCACCTACGCCGAGAGATCGCCAAGGCCGCCGGACTCACCCAGCGCACCCTGCGGCACCACGCCACCCTCTCCTACGCCAAGGTCGCCGAGTACCAAAAACGCGGCCAGGTCCACTTCCACGCCGTCATCCGCCTCGACGGGCCCACCGGCCCCGGCAACACCCCGCCCGCCTGGGCCACCACCGAGCTCCTCGACCACGCCGTCCGCGCCGCCGCCCAACGCACTCGCGTCCTGCACGAAGGCCAGTCGCGGCAGTCCGCCGGGGGCGACGCCTCTCGGCCCCAGGACGCTGGCCGGGCTGGGCGGCTGGTGTTCCGGTTCGGGCGGCAGATCGACGTCCGGCCGATCCGCAGCACCGACTTCACCGGCGACGCACCGGTCACCGACCGGCACGTCGCCGCGTACATCGCCAAGTACGCCACCAAGGGAGCCGAGACCACCACCGGCACCCTCGACCGCCGCGTCCGCCTCCTCGCCGAACTCGCCCAGTACGACATCACCGACCACGCCCGCCGCATGATCCACACCGCCTGGCACCTCGCCACCCGACCCCAGCACGCCCACCTCCGCCTGCGGCAGTGGGCCCACATGCTCGGCTTCCGAGGCCACTTCTCCACCCGCACCCGCCACTACTCCACCACGCTCGCCGAGTTGCGAGCGGAGCGGAGCGCCTGGCGAACCCGCCAATCCGAAGCTGATACGTCGATGTCAACCGATCCCGCACGGGTCGGGCATGCGGGCCCGCCGGTCACTGACCGGAGCGGTGACCACGCTGACCTGAACGCCGGTCACCCAGCAGGTCAATGCGCGGGTCACCGCAACGCGGTCGATCAGCGCGGCAGCACGGACACGACCCTGGTCATCTCGCACTGGCAGTACGCCGGCACCGGCCTCCTACCCGAACTCACCCACCTCGCCAACCTCCTGGACGCCAAGCGGCCCACCCGACCGGACGGACGCCGACCGGACCGTCTCAGCCAAGACGCCGGTCACCCGCGCCGCCGGTCTACCCGCACTGACCGGACGGGGGTCACGAAGTGATCGCCAGCGCTGAACTCCTCACCGTGCCCGAGGTCATGGCCCGACTCAAGATCAGCCGCACCGCCGTCTACGACCTCATCCGCACCCGCCAACTCGCCTCCATCACCCTCGGCCGCGCCCGCCGAATCCCCGCACACGCGCTCGACCACCTCATCAACACCCGACTCGAACAGGAAGCCGCCTAATGACCACACCCAGCCACGCCTCTTCCGCCTCCCGCCGTGTCCGCGCCAACGGGGACGGCACCGTCTACCAGCGAAAGGACGGCCGCTGGGAAGCCGCCGGCTACGTCCTCGCCTCCGGCGGCACCCGCAAGCGCGTCCACGTCTACGGCAGCACCCGCAAAGAGGCGCTGGCGAAACTGACGGAGAAGATCTCCGCCAGCAACCGCGGCGTCCCCGTCGTCACCGCCCAGGGCAGCCTCGCCGCCTACCTGACGTACTGGCTGGAGAACGTCGCCGTCCACCACCTCCGCGAGACCACCCACACCCGCTACACCGCCGTCGTCCACCAGTACCTGATACCAGGACTGGGCCGGAAGAAGCTCGCCAAGCTCACCGCCAAGGACGTCCGCACCTGGCTCAACGAGCTACGGACCGTCTGCCAGTGCTGCACGCGCGGCACCGACGCCCGACGCGACCCCCGCGCGCAGGCCAGCCGACGCCCGCGCTGCTGCGCGCTCGGCCGGTGCTGCCACAAGCGGCTCTCCCCGCTCACGCTCGCCTACCTCCACTCCGTACTCAAGTCCGCCCTGGAGCACGCCGTCCGCGAGGAAGAGATCCCCCGCAACGTCGCCCGCAACGTCCGAACCGGCACACCCCGCCCCCGCCGCTTCAACCCCCTCACCGCCGACGAAGCCCGACAGTTCCTCTCCGCCGTCCAGGGACACCGTCTCGCCGCCCTGTTCGAGCTCGCCCTGCGCACCGGCCTGCGCAAGGGCGAACTCCTCGGCCTGCACTGGGAAGACCTCGACCTCGACAGCGGCACCGCCAGCATCCGCCGCACCCTCCAGCGAACCGCCAGCAGCGGACTGGCGGGGCTGCCGACCAAGACCATCAGCTCCGAGCGACGCATCGCCCTGCCGGCCTCCTGCGTCACCTCCCTACGCGCACACCGCGCGCGGCAGGCTGGGGAACGGGAGCGGGCAGGCTCGGAGTGGCACGGCAGCGGGTACGTCTTCACGCGGACCGACGGGCATCCGATCGAGCCCGCCACGCTCACCCGGCACTTCAACGCGCTGCTCCGCGAGGCGCACCTGCGGCCGATCCGGTTCCACGACCTAAGGCATTCGACCGCGACGCTCCTCCTGGAGCAGGGCGTCGAACTCGTCGTCATCAAGGAACTGCTGGGCCACGCCCACATCGGCGTGACCGCGACGGTCTACGCCCACGTTCGCCTCCGCCTCCAGCGCCAGGCCATCGACCTCCTCGGCCACGCCCTCGGCAACCTCACCGAGACCGCAACCGAGCCTGACGACGGCAGCGACCCACCGCTTCGTCCAGAACCCGTCCACTGACGTTGCCGTCAACTACTGCCGTCAAGCACTGGCTCAGCACAACACAGCGGCCCCACCGGAAGAAATTCCGGCGGGGCCGCTGCCCATTGCAGATCCACCCGATCAGGGAATAACGGCTTCTGCTTGCGGGTCGTAGCAAACGAGGCCGTGCTTACGCGCCAGAGCAGCGAGAGCTGTTGCCATCACTTGCTGCCGAGACCACGAAATACTCGCAACCACGAAAGCATCGCTGAAATAGAGCGGACTCATCCAAGGAGAACTGTCGGCGTTCTCCTCAGTGAGATCCGGGAACACCTTGACGAGATCTGCCAGGAACTCGGAAACGGCCACGCTGGGGTTAGCAGCAGACGGCTCCTCATTGAGAATCGCCCTGTACGTATCAAGGGCACTCGAACCGTCAACCGGATCCTCTGAATACCAGAACGCGAGATCAAAGCTCACCAGACGACTCCCATCGAACATCAGGCACCAAGGGTAGGCCAGCATAGAGCACGAGCGGGCCAGGCCTCCAGCCTGGCCCGTTCGTGTCTACGGTCACTCAGCTGGGGGCCGATCCTACGGCACCCACGCGTCAAAGACGCCATGGAGTTCATACTGGCCATTTAGAGTAACGGCGGTATTACCTGGCGTATTGAGCCAGCCATCAAAAAGCTTCTGATCAGGATTGCGACCGGCAGATGCGCCCTTTGTTTCGATTCCATACCAAAGGCCGTCTATGTTGGCCAGACCATCGAACTTCCGAAGCTTGAATCCAGGAACCCGGACACTCGTCTCCTGGCGCACCACCGTGACACCTTCAGTTTGAAGGTGATCCCATACGGTCTCCTCATTATTGGCGCCCGGCTGGACGCCGGTTGTACCGGCGTAATGGCCGTTTGCATCTCGAATGGATCCGTCGGGGTGGAGGTACGTGCCATTACCGAGGTCGACCTTGCAACCTTCGCCGTCGGTGTTATGCACCAAGATCGGCGTGCCGCCTGCCACAACATAGTACGTGTGAAGTTGCTGAACTGTCAGGTTCCAGCGGTTCGCCGCCCCCGGGGTCGCATGGGTTGCGACGACGATGGAGTGGTGAGCACCGGTGCTGTTGAGTTCGTGACCCGGTTTGAGGCTGCCAGCGGCGACCCAGGTGTGGGTGGTGTCATCCCAGAACGGATGGTTTGCCGTGGTGTGAATAGTGGCGGTGTGGCCATGGCCAGTGGAGACGATAACGTCGAGGAGATCGGTATCATGATTGATCCAGACATGCTGGACCATCCGACCGCCCTCTTCCTTCCCGGTATTTGGGTCGGCCGATTCGACCTCGTCGCCGTCCTTCAATTTGGCAATTGGCTTAGTCTTGCCGTTGGCGAGCAGGACAGGCGTCGTGGGAGAGAAACTACACTCGCCACAGGCCAGGCACGACGAACCGCCACTCGCCGATTTGCCGCCCCCACCGGTTCTTTTCGCCGCCGTAGTCGGATTTACCGATTTTCCAGCGGTGAGACTATCGCCTATTTCTTTCAGGAACGAAGTGAAGAACCCACCTATGCTACCGGACGACTTCTGAAGCGCCTCTTCGGCCATGCAGACCGCCAACACCACTCCGGAGGGGATATCACAGAGTAGGGAGTTGAGTTCTTGGATCTTGCCCGCAGTCAACTCTGCTGCCTCAGAAACAGAAGCAACGAGATCCAACGGGTATGTCTCTTCGGGATTAGATGACACAACTTGAGATTCGCGCCACATCTCGGCGCATGCCCCCGGCGAAAGATCGCAGCCAGTCTGATATTCCCAGTCCGCCAATTCGCCATTCTGGCAAGCGGAATCACAGCTACTGGACGCACTAGTGCTGCCGCTGGAGTTGTTCGTGGGGGGCGGTGCCGAAGGGGTTTCCGGACGGGGTGCGATGCCCAAGGAACTGCACTCAGGGCTGTCGACACCTGCAGTGCACATGAGCCCGGTGGGGTCGCTGCCGGTGCTGGGGTTGTCGGCGGCGTAGGTGTAGCCGCCCATCTGGTTGGGCTCGCCGGCTTCGAAGATGGGGTCGGGGCTGGTGAAGCGGCCCTCGGTGGGGTCGTAGTTGCGGGCGCCGAGGAGGTCAAGGCCGGTGTTGGGGTCGCTTGGCTGGTTGAGGAAGCCGCGGTTCTCGTCGGTGCTGATCCAGGTGGTGGGCTGGGTGCCGCGGGGGTTGCCGTAAGGGTCGTAGTAGCGGCGGGTGACCGCGAGGGAGCTGGCGTCGATGGTGGTTTCGGCGGTGCCCTGGCCGTTGGCGACTTGGTAGGCGACGGTGCCGGCGCTGGTGCGGGTGATGGTGGTGCCGTCGGGGCCGTTGTAGTTGCGCAGGGCGGTCCAGGACTTGTTGGGGACGTTGAGGGTGATCTGTTCGGCCCCGCCGAAGAGGTAGAGGATCCGGGTGGTGGGGGTGGATCCGGTGCTGCTGGTCTGCTCCAGGAGGCTGCCGCTGGCGTCGTAGAGGTAACTGCTGGTGGCGGTCGTTGTTCCGGTTCCGGTGGTGACGGTGCTGGTGCGGCCCTCGGCGTCGTAGGTGGTGGTCTGGGTCTGGCCGGCGGGGATGGCGGTGTTGTCGGTGGGGACCGTGTAGGTCTGGCCGCCGCTGCCGCAGGTCCAGACGATCTGCTTGGCGCCGCCGGGCGACTGGTTGCCGCTGGGGTCGGCCAGGCAGCGGCCGGAGCTGGTGTTGACCAGGGTGGTGGCGGTTGCCTTCCACTGCTGGCTCGCGGTGCCGCTGGTGCAGGTGTTCAGGACCACGGTGGCGTCGTTGGCACCGGTGGTGTCCAGGCACAGGCCCTGGATCCTGACGGTGCCGTCGCTGCCGATGGTGACGTCCTGCCCGCCGGCTTCGCAGCCCCAAAGAATCACCCCGGTGCCGGGGGTGGTGGAGGCTCCGGGGTCAGCCAGGCACAGCTTCCCGCCGCTGGTGGTGGTCACCCCGGACAGCACGTTCCCGGTGGCGGTGACGGTGCGCTTGGTGGTGTTCCCGTTGTCGGCACCGCTGGTGGGGTCGGTGTAGCCAGGAGTGACCGTGGTGGTTCCGGCCAGGCTGGGGTTGGGATTGCTGGTGGTGACGCTGGTGGCCTGGTTCGGATCACTGGCACTGGTGGTGCCGTTACTGCCGGGGTAGGCGATGTTCTGGGTGGTGTCGTTCACCGCGTTGCCGCTGGTGTCGTGGTCGACCAGGCTCGTGCGATCCCCCAGCAGGTCATAGCTGTAGGACTGCCAGTACGCGGCGGGACCGCCGACCGTGGTGGTGCCGACGGTGGTGGTCTCCGGAGCGCTGCTCGCGCACCCCCCGACCCCTCCCCCCAGGGAGCTGGACAGCGTGGTCAGACCCTGGGTGTCGCTCCAGGCCTGGGTCAGACGCTGCATCGAGTCGTAGGTGAAACACTGGGTGTCGGTGCCGGTGATGGAGCCACCGCTGGACTGGGTGTCGGACACGCCGGTGAGATCGCCGACGGTGTCGTAGCGGTAGGCGTACCCGTCTATCGCGTTGGTTGTGCTGGTCTGGGTGTTGGTGTCCGATGTCAACTCGCGCCCGGTGACCGCGTCCCAAGTCGCGTCGGTGACCAGTTGCTTGCCGCCGACACCGTAGGTGGAGCGGCTCTCCTGGCCCAGGGCCGTGTAGTCGGCGACGTCGAGGTAGGCGGCGCTGCCGTGGGTGCCGTTGGCGTAGGTCAGGGTGGAGCCGGTGGACTCCAACATCCCGCCGAGGTAGTCGCCATAGGTGACGGCTTCGTCCGGCAGACCGCCGTCGGCGTCGTAGTGGACCTCTTCCAGTTCACCGGTGTTGGGGCTGTAGGTGTTGGTGTTGGTGTAGGTGACGGAGCCGCTGGTGGGCGCAGTGCTCTGTCCGGCCGCGGCGAAGCCGTCGGCGGCGGGGATCGTCAGGCTGCTGCCGAGCTGCTGGTAGGCCGCGTTGTAGCCGGTGACAGCCTCGCTGTAGGTGGACCCGGTGCTGCCCGCTCCACCCACGTAACTGGCTGTCGACGTCGGGTAGCCCTTGGCCAGGGTGTCGTAGCTCCACGACGCCAGCTCGTAGTTGGCGGACTCACTCGAACCTGAGGCGGTCAGGTTGTACTCGGCTGTCGGCCGGTTGTCCCAGTCGTAGGCGTAGCCGAGTTTGTCACCGCGCGCGTCGGTCGACTCCAGCAGATTCCCGAGGTCGTCGTAGGAGTTGAACGTCGTGGTGCCCACGTTGGGGTCGCTCTGCGAGGTCGTCTCACCGAGCAGGTTGTACTGGTAGGACCAGGTGTTCCCGGCGCTGTCCTTGACCGTGGAGACCTGACCGGCCGGGGTGTAGGTGTAACTGGTCGTCGCGTTGGCCTGGGAGGCCTTCTGGTAGGTGTTACTGGCCCAGGCGGCGGTGCCGGCACTGGTGTAGTCGACCAGGTTCGCGTCGTTCTGCAGCTTCAGCGTGGACCCGGTAGTGGCCGCCAGGCCTGTGCTCCACAGCTGCGTTCCCGACGCGCTGTAGACGTACAGGTTCCCGTCGGTGCCGAACTTGGCGTAGGCGCCCGTGCTGGAGGTGCTGCTGTGCCACAGGGTGCTTCCCGAAGCCAGTGAGGAGAGCACCAGGTCACCGCTGGCCAGCATCGACAGCCTGACGCTGTCGGAGGAGAGCGAGGTTCCCGAGGCGATGATCTGGCCGCCGGTCAGCGTCACCTGAGCGTTGGTGTTCTCCACCACGGTGCTGGTCGTCTGCCCGAGTGCGTTGGTGAATGTCTGGGTGGTGGAGCCGCCTGCCGGTGGGGTGCTCACGGTCTCGTCGGCACCTGGGTAGCTGGTGGAACTGCTCCACTGCGCCGTGCTCTTGGAGTACAGCGTGCTGCGGAAGGACCGGCCCTGCCCGTCGTAGGTGGTGACCGTCTCCGAGGGGATCTGGTTCTCGTTGTCCGGCTCGGCCATCGTGGTCGAGGGAGCCGTCGTGGAGTCCCAGTAGGAGGAGTAGGTACGCACGGGCCAGCCGTGGCTGTCGTAGAACGTGTCCGTCAGGACCCGGCCTGTGGTGTCATCGGCCGCCGTGTCGCTCTGCGTCTGACGCTCCTGCATCATCCCGTCGTAGAAGGTGACCGACGTGCCGTAGCTGTCGTTCTCGTTCAGGGTCTGCGTCGTCACCGAACTGGGGGCACCGCTGAGTGGCTCGTTGGGGGTGATGGTGGTCTGCGCGCCCGGGTCGACCGCATACGCGAACTTCTCGTCCGGGTAGGCCGGATAGGCCGCTTCCGGGCTGGAGCCCACCGCGACGCGGCCGGGAAGCCATACCGCGGTGCGCCGTCCGAGCGCGTCGTAGGTGATGTCCGTGTACCGGTTGTTCGCGTCGATGTTCTCCGTGACCAATCCGCGCAGCGGATCCAGCTTCGACGTCGTGGTCCAGCCCTGCGAGTTGGTTGACACCACCGTGGTGGGGTCGGTGTTCCCACCGGCGCTGCTCCACGCCGGGGTGTAGGAGGTCCCCGTGGGCCTGCCGTTGGTGTCCAGTGTCTGGGTGACGCGCCCGGCCCCGTCGTAGGTCATCGTGGCAGTGGTCTGCCACGCCGTCACGGTACCGGCGCTGGACGCGGTGGCGGTCAGGGTTCCGGTAGCCTCGCCAGTACCGGCAGCATCCAACTGGCCGAAGGTACCCAGGCTGGTCAGGGTTCCGTCGCCTCCGTAGTACGTTCGCGCCGCCGACAGCAGGGTGGGAGACGACCCGGCGCAGGCACCAGTGACATTGATGACCTGGTCCTTATAGGTCAGCATCATCGGGTTGCTGGTCGGTGGCGTTGCGTAGCTGGTCGTCGAGCACGTCTCCTGGGGTGCGGAGCCGCCCACGTCCGCGATCGAGTCCGCTGTGGAGGGGCGTCCCTGGCTGTCGTAACCAGTGATGCTCTCGTTCTCACGCCAAGAGCCGCTTGCCAGGAGCGAATACGCACGCGACTCGGTGGAGGTCGGCCGGTAGGAGATCAGGTTCGGCAGCGTCGAGAGCGTCGGTGCGGTGCCCGTGTCGTCGGTGGTGTTCCAGTCCGTCCAGGCGCTCTGTGCCACGCTCTGCGTTACCGCGTTGGCAAACGGCCCGTTGACGGTCTTGGCGTCGATACTGCCGCCGGCCTTGGTGTAGGTGTCGGTCTCCAGTACGGTTCCGGCCAGCCAGTTGGAGTCGGTGACCTGGTCACCGACGGAGTCGACGACCTTGACCGAGCGGCGTGTTCCATCGGCCAGGTAGTCACCGTCCATGCCCTGCATGTAGGTAGTGGTCGTCTGGGTGATCGGATCCGGGGCACTACCGGTGGTGACGGTCACTGTGGCATAGCCGCGGAACTGGTCCCAGGTCCGGTACTGGTCGTCTGTCTGTACGGAGTCGTCACGGTGCCATGCTGCAGGCCCGTAGGCATAGGTGGATGTCTGTGTGGGGGAGCCGTCGTACGAGGTGACGGTCGTTCCCTGCATCACGACACCGGCCTGGTCCGAAGAGGCGCCGGTCAGGTCGGACACGGCCACCGTCTGCACACGGGTCTTGTTGAACCAGTCCGCGATCGGCTTTATCGCACCCGGTGGTGTCCAGTAGACCTGGTAGCACGACATCGTGTCAGTGTCCGGTGCGGTGGGCATCGTGCCGGCGGTCACCGAGCAGTCGGGGTTGTAGTAGGTGACCGCGATCGCCTCGCCGGTCTCGGTGATGATCTGCGAGATCCTGGGCCGGTACAGGGGTGGGTCACCCGGGTCGGAGCCGGTGACCCGGTTGTCGGTGTCGTTGCCGATGAACGTGATCGGGTTCACCGTCACCGGGCTGCTACCGCCCGCGTCGGTGGCCGACCCGGTGTGCGTGATCGTCTGCAGCCACAGCACGGCCTGCAGTTCGCCCGCGTCGGTCGGGTCGACGGTGGTTCCGGTCACCGGGTCCACGCTGCCGCCGGCGTCCGAGTACACCTGCCCCAACTGGTAGGAGTCCACCGTCGTCAGCCCCTGGCCGGCGACATTGACCTTCGTGGTGACCGAGTCCAGGCGAGTGCTACTCCAGAAGCTCGGCGAAGATGTAATGCATACGTTCGCGGGAACCGAGGTGGAACCCGGTGGCAGCGTCGTGGAATCCGAGGAGGGGCAGTTGAGGTCGTAGGGCACGTCAGGCCAGTTGGTCGCGTTCGACGTGCTGATCGCCTGAGTGCAGTCGAACGAACTCGATATCTCGCAGCGCTGCTTGGAGGTGAACACCACCTGCGCCGCCGGAAGGCGCCCTGCCTGCTCATCAGCGAGGGTGTACCCGTAGGAGATCGAGGTGAGCGTGCCACCGCGGGTGTACGGGGTCAGCGTCCCCGAACCATTGGCGACTGCGACCTGGCCACCACCCAGGTCGTAGTAGTTCGTCTCGGTGGAGTAGTCATAGCGCTGCACGAATCCGGTCGGGGAGACGGTGAAGTCCAGGTTCCAGCGCCAGCCCTCGTTCGACGAGCACTTCGAACCGGTGCCGGTGGAGGACGAGTAGCACGGATCACCCGAGACCGGATGCAGGACCGGCACACCCCACGCGGAGTTGGTGGAGGTGTCCGCGGACTGCAACGACGCGGAGGGGCCGGCGCCGGTTGGCGCGTGGTCCGCACCAAAATACGCCGCGCTGCCGTCCGTGCTCAGCACACGGTAGTAGATCCCCTGGTACAGGCCGTTGGCGGCTCCGCTGAGCTCCTGCACGATCGTGCCGTCGTCGCCCTGGAGCGCCCACTGCTGGACCAGGTTGGATGGCGACAACGTCGGCTTGGCCATCGGGACCAGTGTGCCCGAATGGGACCCGAAGGACATCGTGGCGTTGTCCCCAGCCCAGCACTCGTCGCCTGAGCCCTTCAGCAACCGATTGCCCGAGGAGTCCAGCAGGCTCCCGCACGACCGGTAGGAGCGCTCGATGAACCCCGGATCGTAGTCCCATCCGTCACCGATCCAACTCGCCTGTGAATTACGGGCGCTGGTCTCCCCGTCCACTGCCTGCGAGTCATAGGAGAACGCCACCGACGGCGCCACTCCGCCTACGGCCGTCGGCACGTCGATGGGGTACGAGTAGGTGAAGGCGCCCGTCCCCGATGCCTGCCACGTCCCTGACGGATTCAGCGACGTTGCTGCATAGTTACCCTGCGAACCCGACGTCCCGGAGATGACCTCAGTCGCCGTCATCGGTGCGGCCGCCGCCGGACGCGCGGCCCCATCGGCTGCATTGGTGGTGGCGCCGGTGGTTCCGGTCAGGGAGAGGGTGGCGACCAACTGGTCCGCCGCGGCACGGTTGGTGAAGGCAAGCGGCGTGCGGGTACGGCAGGCCGCCGCCTGCGGGGTGGTCAGCGCACACGCGGGAACCTGCACCAGTTCCAGCCGGGAGCCGAAACCGCCTCCGTAGGCCTTGGCCAAGGCCGCGTAGTCGATCACGACCTGTACTCGGCCGGACCCGCTGCCGCCGTCGGCCCGGGCGAAGCCCAGCAGCATCCCGTCCGAGCCTGCCGCCTCCGTCTGTGCGTGCGAAGCCACCTGAACCCGCACCGCGGACGGCACAGCGGCAACCGCGGTCCTGGTGCGCCCAGGTGTGGCGGCTGGCGTCACAGGCGCGACCCAGACCGGCAGATTGCCCGCGCGGACAGGACCGGACACCGGGACGGCTGAAGCAGCGACGCTGCCCTCAGCAGAAGCGGAAGCAGAAGCTGGGGGCGGCAGCGCAGGGGACTTGGGTGCGGAGGGTGAACTCGTGTCGGTGTTCGTGCTCGGTGTTGCGGTGGAGCTGGCGGTGGCGGTGGTCCGGGCCAGGGTGACTATGGAGCTGCCCGCTGCGGGCCACGCGGCCGTGCTGGGGGTGTACTGGGCCAGCGGTTTCTGTCCTTTGGCCGGCAACGGCGTGGTGCTGCCGCTGGTCACCGCGTGCACGGGGACGCCGGCGCCCTTCTGGAGCGGGTACGGCGACCAGAGGGAGCCGGTGTAGTGGTACTGCGGGAGTTGCTGGGCCACAGCTTGAGGGGCCACGACGGCGCTGACCGCGACGACGGTGGTCACGGCCGTCAACGCACTGCCCCAGATCCGGTGACGGTTCCACAGGAATCCGCTCCGTCGCCTACGCATACCCCACCCCTTGGACGCCATGGTTCCTGATACCCCGTCCGTTCACATGTGACAGGGTCCGGCCACGTTTCCGGATCATATGGATCAGGCATCCCATCGGCTACTGTGACGCCCGCTCGCCGCTTGGCGGGCGTACGAACAACGGGGGGTTTTTCGCCCGATCCATGCCGGGCGAATACGGACAGCTCCTCCCACATTCCTCATGCAGGGGCAGGCCCGTAGGACATCATCCGCATATGAACGTGACAGAGAACACATATACTCGTACACACACGAAGGTCCACGATGACTGATCCCACCCGCGCGCGCCGGGCCCGGATCCGGCGCCGACTCACCGCGCCTCTTCTGGCAGCCCTGCTCGCCGCTGGCACTCTCACACCGGCGTTCGCCGACAGCGGCCCGGTCGACCCCTCCAATCCCGCCGATCCGGGAGCGGCGGCACCGCCCACATCGACCGGGTCCGTTCAGGCCGCCCAACTCCAGGCCGTGGCCACCGGTCAGCCCGTCACCGTCGACTCCCTCACCACCGCCACCACCACCGTCCTCGCCAACCCGGACGGCTCCCTCACACAGACCACCGATGCCTTGCCGGTACGTGTGCAGCAGAGCGGCGCGTGGGTGCCCCTGGACGACACCCTCACCGCCAATCCCGACGGAACCGTCAGTACGAAGGCCACCACCACGGCAGTCACCCTGTCCGGTGGCGGCACCAACCCCCTGGTCACCTTCACCGACCAGGCAGACCAGCAACTTTCGCTGTCCATGCCCTTCGCTCTGCCTGTCCCGACCCTCAGCGGCAACACCGCCCTGTATGCGTCTGCCCTTCCCGGTGTGGACCTGTCCGTCAGCATCGACCCGCAGGGCAACTTCCGTGACGTCCTGATCGTCCACAATGCCGCGGCCGCCGCGAACCCCGATCTGAAGACCCTTCAGCTTGCCGCCACCACCGAGGGGCTCACCCTGGCCACCGCCACCGGCGGCGGCATGGATGCGAACGCCCCGGACGGCACCACGGTGTTCACCAGCCCCACCCCCACCATGTGGGACTCCAGCGACAACACCAACAGCACCGGCGGGCAAAGCACCCCGTCCCCGAGCGCCACCGCGACGTCCGCCGCCAGCGCGCAGTCGGCGGCCCGCGCGGCGATAGGGACCGCAGACGCCGCGGCTGACCCCACCACACCGACACCGACGGACACCAGTACAGCTGGTGCCGGCGGCGCGGGCACCGCGTCGGGCACCGCGTCGGGCACCGATGGGCCCGGAACAGGCGCACAGGTCGCGCAGGTGCCCATGACCACTTCCAGTAGCGGGCTGACTCTCACCCCGGACCAGTCCCTGTTGACCGGGGCCAACACGACCTATCCGGTCTACATCGACCCGCCCGTCGACAACCTCACCTCCAACTACTTCGAAGCGCAGCAAGGTTGCGACTCGGCCTCGTCGAGCAACCATGAGTACGACTACGCACAGACCAACGGTGAAGGCGTCGGCTACCAGGCCTACAACGCTGCCAACGGCGACTGCATCGGCGCCGAGCGGTCCTTCTTCGAGATCGACACCTCCAAGCTGACCAGCAGCATGCACGTGCTGTCCTCCACGCTCGACGTCACCGAGACCTACGCCGCTCGATGGAGCTGTTCAACGACCGCTCCCGTGACGGTCAAATGGACTGGAGGGATCTCCCGGAGCATGTACTGGGACACCCAGCCCGCCGCGCTCTCAACCCTGGGGACGATCACCTTGGGAAGCGCCTACAACGGCGCTGATCCCGCTGACACCACCTCATGCGGGGGTCAGAACGGTTCCCTGGCCGTCACCTCCGCGATCAGTTCCATCGCCGGGAAGAACAGCACCTGGACCTTCGGCCTCTACAACCCCGACGAGAGTTCCTCCTCAGACTTCGAGCGGTTCGCCACCGACCCCAAGCTGATCACTACCTACGACATCGCGCCGACCATCGCCGCGTCGAGCGTCAACACCACCCCGGCAGCGATCACCACCAACGCCCAGGGCAAGCTCGTCGACGCCGACCCCGCCTGCGGCACCGGAACCCCAGGCTGGATCGGGCAGACCACCATCAACAACGGCGCCAGCAACATCACCATGAACGCCACGGCGGTCTCCCCCGTCGGGTCCACGGTGGCCACCTGGTTCAGCCTGAACGACACCGGCGACGGCAGCGGGACCCCCACCCAGGTCACCTACAACCACACCAGTTACCAGGCATCCGGCGCCCCCGCGAGCCTCGCAATGTCCACGACCGTGACAGACGGCCACCAGTACAACTGGTCGACCCAGGCCTCCGACGGCACCTTGACCTCCAACACCGTCAGCGACTGCCGGTTCAACGTCGACCTCACTCCACCCAACCAGGCCACCGTCACCAGCACGGACTTCCCGGTCGCCGGCAGCAACACGACCAAGTTGTTCGCCGGATCCACTGGTTCCTTCACCCTCACCAGCACCGACCCCCAACCCGCCGGCTGCTCCATCCCGAAATGCCTCACCAGCGGGCTGGCCGGATTCCGCTACTCCCTCGACCAGCCCATCCCCACCGACGGATACAGCTATACAGCCGCCGACTCCACCGGCACCGCCCAAGTGAAGATCACCCCAGAGGGCTGGGGCACTCACATCCTGTACGTCGAAGCAGTCGACAATGCCGGCAACTCCGCCGTCAACCCGGCCACCTACACCTTCTACGCACCCTGGAACCCCGCAAGCCATGTCACCGCGGGAGACCTCACCCACGACAACACCCCTGACCTCCTCGCCACCAACTCCAACGGCGACCTGATCATGCTCCCCGGTGACGCCGACCCCAACGGCACGAACGCCCACGACACGGTCTGCGCTCCCAGCAACTACCTGCCCGGCTGCCAGGCCTCCCCTGCTGCCGACAGCCCCGACAACACGAGCTGGAGCGACTTCCAGATCGCACACCGGGGCAGCTTGCACAACATGACCGTCGACGACCTGTTCGCTCACCAGAAGAACAACGCCACTCTCTACAGCGTCGACAACGACGGTATCCACCAGGGCGGTGTCGACGGCCGCTTCACCCTCGTTCACACCGTCATCCCGAAACCGCAGTGCCTGCCCGTCACCGGCCGCAGCAACAACTGCGCCCTCTACGACGCCACTGACTGGTCCACCGTGGATCAGATGACCGCACCCGGGTCCGTCTACGGCGACAAGTACGCCGACCTGATCACCAGCGAGAAGGGCAGCAGCGGCGACCAGCTCTGGCTCTACCGTGGCAGCAGCAGCGCCAGCGACCCGCTGGGCCCCCCTGCCACCGGCACCACAGCCACAACCCCGATCCTTCTAGGCACCGGCGACTGGTCCCACTTCACCCTCATCTCCCCCGGCACCGTCGGCGGAGACGTGAACACCAACACTGCAGGCACCGAGACCCTGTGGGCCCGCGACACCAACAGCGGCATCCTCTACAGCTTCTCCCTGGCCATCGACCCCACCACCGGCTATCCCGACGAGATCGCCGCACCCACCACAGCCCCGTTCACCTCCGCGGTCACCACCACCACCGGCGCCAGCCTGTGTGCGGCAGACGCCTCCGGCAGCACCACCTCCGGCAGCGCCGCCATCATCTGGACCTGCGACCAGGCCCCCGAACAGGCCTTCAGCCTGCTGGCAGACCACACCGTGCGCACCGAAGGCCTGTGCCTGCAAGCCAGCGCTACCGCCAAGGACTCCCTGGTCACCTTCGATACCTGCAACAGCGGCAACACCCTGCAGCAGTGGACCGCGGGAACCACGGGCTCCCTGGTCAACACCGCGTCCGGCATGTGCCTGGCTGACCCCTCGGCAAACCAGACCCGAGACACCGCCCTGCTGATCTGGACCTGCGACAACGGTCCCGAGCAGGACTGGGCCTCCCAGAGCGGCAACCAACTCCCAATACCCATGCCGACCATGCCCACCGCCCTCACCCCCGTACTCACCGCCGCCGAATACCCCACTCTTGCCTCCCCCGGGGACGGCACCGGACTCGGCGAGCCGTCCCTGTACGCCGTCACCCCCACCGACGAGGTCGTCGACTACCCCGGTGCCCTGCCCAGCAGCACCGGCACCGCCAACTTCGCCACCCCCGCCGACGAGGGCATCTTCAGCAACTCCGCGAACTGGTGGGATCTCGACGGCGGCACGGACAGCAACGGTGCTGCCATCGACACCGAGAACACCACCGGCACCACCGATGCCGCCCTTGAGGGCAGCGCGAATTGGGCCACCGACAGCAGCCGCATCACCAGTTCCGACCCCACCGGCACGGTCCTCAACCTCGACGGCACCACCGGCTACGCCGCAACATCCGGATCGGTCATCAACACCAGCGGCAGTTACACCGTTTCCGTCTGGGCCAAACTCAACGTCGGCTTCAACCCGGCCAGCCACTACACCGTCGTGGCGCAGCGCGACGGAACCGGCCTCCGCTGCGGCTTCTACCTGCAGTACTCCGACAGCTTCAAGGGCTGGACTCTTGTCTCGCCGGACACCGACACCGCCAGCCCCAGCGCCTACTACCATGCCGGCGACAACATCACCGCCACCGGAGGCCAATGGACCCACCTGGTCGGGGTCTTCGACGCCACCACCGACACCATGAGCCTCTACGTCAACGGTCAGCTCGCCGGTACCGGCACCAATCCCACCCCCTGGAACTCGACCTCGTCCGGTCCCCTTCTCATCGGCGGCTCCGACAACGACAGTAACGCCAGCCAGGCCGACTTCCCCGGCGAGATCAGCGATGTCCACATCTACGACATCGCCCTCAGCCCATCAGCCGCAACCACCCTCAACGACACTCCCGCCCCCATCAACAACCTCAACTGACCAAGCCCACCGTCCGTGTGCCCGCCCCTGAGCACGAACGGGGGCGGGCACAGCTCTATGCCATGAACACGCCCCGCCCTTCGCCCGACGCTGACCGCCACCCCGGGCGCGGGGGTGCCCACCCGGTGGGGGGGTGCCGGGTGGGCGGTGCGCGGGGGCGCGGTCAGTCGCGGGGGTGGGCCACCTCGACGTTCTCCAGCACCCCCAGCGCGTCCGGGACCAGCACCGCGGCCGAGTAGTAGGTGCTGACCAGGTACTGGATCACGGCCTTCTCGTTGATGCCCATGAAGCGCACCGACAGGCCCGGTTCGTACTCGTCCGGCAGCCCGGTCTGGTGCAGCCCGACCACGCCCTGGTTGTCCTCGCCGGTACGCAGCACCAGGATCGAGCTGGTGTGGCCGCCGTTGACCGGGATCTTGCCGCACGGGAAGATCGGCACCCCGCGCCAGGACGGGATCCGGTGCCCCTCGACGTCCACCGACTCCGGGTACAGGCCGCGCTTGTTGCACTCCCGGGCGAAGGCGGCGATGGCCCGCGGATGGGCCAGGAACAGCCGCGAACCCCGTCGGCGGGAGAGCAGCTCGTCCAGGTCGTCCGGGGTGGGCGGGCCGCTGTGGGTCGAGATCCGCTGCTGGTGGTCGGCGTTGGCGAGCAGCCCGAACTCCGGGTTGTTGACCAGCTCGTGCTCCTGACGCTCCCTCAGTGCCTCGATGGTGAGCTTGAGTTGCTGCTCGGTCTGGTCCATCGGCTTGTTGTAGAGGTCGGCGACCCGGGTGTGGACCTGCAGGATGGTCTGGGCGACGCTCAACTCGTATTCGCGCGGCGTCAGTTCGTAGTCCGCGAAGGAGCCGGGCAGTTCCGGCTCGCCGTCGTGCCCGGCGGCCAGGGCGATCTCGGCCTGGCCGTGGGAGTCCTGGTCCTGGTCGGTGGCGGCCTGGTAGGAGTCGACCTGCGCGCGCAGCTGCTCCGAGCGGGCGACCAGGTCGCTGAAGGCGCCGCGGGGAAGCACCAGCAGCGAGCCGGAGGTGGCCGCCCTGGCGGTGTAGTTCCAGGTCAGACCGTCCTCGGTGAGGGTCTCGTCACCGAAGTGGTCGCCGTTGGCCAAGGTGCCCAGCACGGCCTGGTGGTCGCCGAACTTGCCCTCCCCGAGCTTGCGGATCTTGCCGTGGGCGACCACCAGCACCTGGTCGACCGGCGCTCCGCGCTCGACCAGCACCTCGCCCTGCTCGAAGTCGCGCCGGGTGAAGCGCCCGGCCAGCTCGGCGAGCAGCGCCTGGTCCTCGAACCCGCGCAGCACCGGGAGTTCGGCCAGCGTCGGCGGCACGATCCGCACGTCGGCCCCGGCCTGGACGAAGCTGAGCCGCCCCTGCCCGGTGGTGTAGGTCAGCCGCCGGTTCACCCGGTAGGTGCCGCCGGAGACCTGCACCCACGGCAGCATCTTGAGCAGCCAGCGCGAGCTGATGCCTTGCATCTGCGGCGGCGTCTTGGTGGTGGTCGCCAGATTCTTTGCTGCGGCCGTAGTCAGTGCGGTCTGTTCCTGGGCCATGTCGCCGACTCCTCTGGAAGACGTGGACTGCCGTGCTGGGAAGGTTTCGGACGCAGGGCGCGACGACTGGACGGCGTATTAGCCGATACCGTCGGCCGCCGTCAACTGACGCCCTGTCATTTCTGGGAAATCAACGAGTATTCCACTGCGAACAACGAGTGAATGCCGTCACTGTGGTATTGGGGCACCGCGCACCGAAAGGGCCGGACGGCGCGGACCGGACAGCGTGCGCCGACAAAGTCCCACCAGTATGCATGGAGTCGCCGATCGAGGACGGCCAAAACCGAACAGGTACGCGTGATGGATCCAACCCCGTTGCCCCCAGTGCCGTCGGAGCCGCTTCCGACCGGGGGAAATTGCTACTGAACCCGTTGCCAACACTGGTTTTTCGAGGGAACTTTCCGGGCGCCGCCGGGGGCAAGTATTGCATGAGTATGCCAACGACGCATTCACTCGATCGAGTGATTGTGTACTGGGCTTATGACCAGCCATATTTCTTTTCGGCGATTCTAGAGCCCATGGGGGAAGGGAACCGGACATGCCCGTTGGGTCCGACGCGGCCGCGCGTCGGCTCCCGCAGACGAAACGTCACCTCTGGCTCCCGCGCGCGGCTGATGGGCCCCGGTACCGCCCGCGCCGCGACCCCGCCCACGCCGCCTGCCCGCCCCCGCTGCCCGCCCGCGCCGTCCGCACCGCCGCCCGCGCCGCCGTCCGCCCGGGGCGGCGGCACGGGTGACCATCGCACGCGAGTCAACAACTCTTCGAGGAGTGGCCGATCATGCACCATCCCGGCGTACCGCGCCGTCAGGCCGCGGCGGTGTGCTCGTGAACGACATCACCGCCCTGCAGCGGATCCTGCGCGGACCCAGCGGTCTCGGCACCTCCGGCCCGCATCCGGGCCGGGCCGCGGACCGGGCCTCGGACGGGGCCTCGGCGGAGCTCGAACTCCCGCGACCGGCAACCGAATCCGACGCGGCACCGGGGCCGGTGGCAGCCGTGGCCCAGGACGCGCCGCGGCGGGAGGTGCCGGCGCCCAGGCCGATCCCGGGGCTGTACTACCACCCGGTGCCCGAGCCCGACCCGGTGCGCGTGGCCGAGGTGAGCCACCGGATCAAGCAGTGGGCGGTGGAGGAGGTCCAGCTGTTCCCGCCCGAGTGGGAGGGCCAGTTCGACGGCTTCGACATCGGGCGCTACATGGTCGCCTGCCACCCGGTCGCGCCCACGATCGAGCATCTGCTGATCGCCACCCGGCTGATGGCCGCCGAGAACGCGTTGGACGACCAGTACTGCGAGGACCACGGCGGCTCCCCGGTCGGCCTGGGCGGGCGGCTGCTGCTGGCGCACACCGCCCTCGATCCGCTGCACACCACGCAGGAGTACCAGCCGGCCTGGGCCGCGTCGCTGTCGGCGGACTCCCCCCGGCGCGCCTACCGCTCGGCCATGCGGTACTTCGCCCAGGCGGCCTCGCCCTCCCAGGCGGACCGCTTCCGGCACGACATGGCGCGGCTGCACCTGGGCTACCTGGCCGAGGCGGCCTGGCAGGAGACGGACTACGTTCCCGAGGTCTGGGAATACCTGTCGATGCGCCAGTTCAACAACTTCCGTCCCTGCCCGACCATCACCGACACCGTGGACGGCTACGAACTGCCCGCCGACCTGCACGCGCTGCCGGTGGTCCAGCGGGTCATCGCCCTGGGCTCCAACGCGACCACCATCGTCAACGACCTGTACTCGTACACCAAGGAACTCGCCAGTCCAGGACGGCACTTGAACCTGCCGGTGGTCATCGGCGAGCGCGAGGAGTGCTCCGAGCGCGAGGCGTACCTGAAGGCGGTCGAGGTCCACAACGAGCTCATGCACGGCTTCGAGGACGCCGCGGCCCAGGCGGCGGCGGACCACCCGGTGCCCACGGTGCTCCGCTTCCTGCGCGGCGTGGCCGCCTGGGTCGACGGAAACCACCACTGGCACTGCACCAACACCTACCGCTACACCCTGCCCGACTTCTGGTGACCTTCCGGTGACCGCGCCCGCGGGACCCACCCCTGTTGACCGAGGAGAGGAACGACCCATGACCACAACCGACTTCACCCCCGACACCGCCGTGATCCCCGGGCCCGCCACGCCCTACCAGGACGACATCGCCCGCTACTGGGACCAGGAGGCGCGCCCGGTCAACCTGCGGCTGGGCGATGTCGACGGCCTCTACCACCACCACTACGGCATCGGCGACGTCGACCGGGATGCGCTCGCCGGTCCCGCCAGTGGCCACGAGAGGCGGCTGGTCGCGGAGTTGCACCGGTTGGAGTCGGCGCAGGCCGACCTGCTGCTGGACCACCTGGGCCACGTCCCGCGCGAGTCGCTGCTGGTGGACGCCGGATGCGGGCGCGGCGGCTCGATGATGATGGCCCATCAGCGTTTCGGGTGCCGGGTCGAGGGGCTGACGCTGTCGGCCAAGCAGGCCGAGTTCGCCAACCGGCGCGCCGAGGAGACCGAGGCCGCCGCGTTCGTCCACGCCCGGGTCCGCAACATGTTGGACATGCCGTTCGAGACCGGTTCGGCCCGGGCCTCCTGGAACAACGAGTCCAGCATGTACGTCGACCTGGACGACCTGATGGGCGAGCACGCGCGGATCCTGGAGGTCGGCGGCCGGTACGTCACCATCACCGGCTGCTGGAACCCGGCCTACGGGCAGCCCTCGAAGTGGGTGTCGCAGATCAACGCGCACTTCGAGTGCAACATCCACTCCCGCCGGGAGTACCTGCGGGCCATGGCCGACAACCGGCTGGTGCCCCGGGCCATCATCGACCTGACCGAGGCCACCTTGCCCTACTGGGAGTTGCGCGCCACCTCCGCCCTGGTCACCGGCATCGAGGAGGCGTTCCTGTCCTCCTACAAGGACGGCTCCTTCCAGTACGTGCTGATCGCCGCCGACCGGGTCTGACCCCCCAGCCCCCGGGCCCCTGCCGTCCCGCGCGGGACGGCGGAGGCCCCGGGGCGGTTGCTCAGTAGCGGGTCGCGCCGTGGGTGGGGGCGGTGGTCGCCCGGTCGTTGTGGTGCCGGGTGGAGTCGCCGCCGGGCACGATGGAGAAGCCGCCGTTGTCCAGCGCGGTCTCGGTGTAGCCGCCGCTGTCGATGGCCTGCGGGCTGAAGTCGTCGAAGACCTGGCCGTTGACGGTGACGTTCGTGAAGTCCAGTTCGCTGAACGAGGGGTAGCTGCTGGACGGGGACTCGATGACGGCCTCGGCGCTGATGTTCTGCGCGTCCAGGTACTGCTGGGTCTGCTCGCTCCAGCCCTGGGTGTTGTCGGTCAGGGTCAGCGTGTAGTTGCCCTGGCCGTCGGTGGTCACCGAGCCGGTGAAGGAGTCGCCCACCGAGACCGGGTCGCTGAAGTACTGCGGCGCCGCCGGGTACATCTCGTACCAGCCGCTGAGCACCGGGGAGCCGCTGGAGCAGTCGACCTGCACACCGGTCTGCTCGACGGTCTGCGACCCGTATCCGTCGATGCCGACCCACGGCGCGAACAGGTCGTTGCTGCTGTCGCAGGTGACCTGCGGCATCGTCCACGAGCCGCTGATACTGGTGAACCCGCTGCCCTGGGCGACGTAGCCGCCCCAGACGCCGTCCGAGTCGTGCGCCCGTATCTGATGGTCCGTCAACGGGCGCTGCGGCCCGTACCCGGCCGCCGAGGCCCCGACCGGGAAGGCGAGGGCCGCGGCGCCGAGGGCGGACAGCAGGGCCACGGTACGGCGGGCCCTGCCCGCAGTGCGGGGATGCTCATGGCTGGACTCCAGGGGTGCGTGGGGGTGGGCGGGCGGATCGCGCGCCGGGACGCCCCTCGGCGCGCCGGAAACCGGAACCCCGCGCCCGATTTGACTGTGCATCATCAAACACCCCGATCCGGGGTGGCAACAAGGGGCCGAGGCCGGTTCGGCATGTCCTCATCCCCGGACCGCCCGCCACCGCCACCCGGCGGGCCGCGCCGCACCCCAGCTCAGCCCGGCGATGGCGCGGTCGCGGGGCCCCCGCGACCGCCATGCCCTCCACAGGATCCTCACAGCGCGGGCCCAGCCCCGGATCGCGGCGCAGCGGGACCCCGCCGCGGCCGCCGGTCGAGAGGCGCCGGGGGCACGCGAAGAATATTTGTCCTTCGTACACGTTCTTTACTGACGGTCCTGAGCCGTGGTCAAAAGATAGGGTGGCCCGGCCGGAGTGATCACTCGCCCATGCCACCGGGTCCGGCGGAGGGTCTCCGGAGGGATGGGACCGCACCAGTGGACGAGGAGAGACCGGCATGTTGAAGACCAGGGCCATCAGGGGCGCGGCCATCGCCGCGGCGTTCGGCGCCGTGGCGGGCGTGGTATCCGTGGCAGCGGTGAGCGGGACGGCGTCGGCCGCGACCGGCTCCGCCGCGCGCCCGGACTCCTACGCCTGCAACAAGAACGGCTACCAGGCGACCTGCACCAACGCACCGCCGACGTGACCTTGTGGTCGCCGAGCAACAATCCCATCGTCACCGTCCCCAAGGGCGCCCAGGTGGCGGTCAGTTGCTACTACACCGGGCAGGGCGCACCGGACCCGGACGGGTTCTGGGACCACATCGTGTGGACGTCGAACCTCGGGAACACCTGGGGCCACCTCAGCGACAACGACGTCAACCTCGGCGGCGCCAACCCGCCGAGCGCGGGAATCCCGCACTGCTGAACCGCCGTGGAACCACTACCGCGTGGAGCCGGTCCCTCGGCTTCCGGCGTTTTTCACCCGGTGGCGAGTTCCGCCAGTGCGGCTCCGTCCGGGCCGTAGACGGTGACCGACTCCCCGCTGGGGACCGCCGGTTGCCCGTCGGTCTGCGGGACCCAGGCGTAGCCGGTCGCGTAGCCGGGGTGGCCCGGGAGGGTCACTACCGTGGCCGGGTAGGTCCGCCCGGCCACGGTGACCGTCATCCGCGCCGCCCGGCCGGGCCCGGTGTAGAGCGGCAGGAAGAACGTGCCGCCGCTGTCGCCGGACGTCCGCAGGCTGACCGAGCCCGCCGCCTGGTTGCCGCCGACGGTGGCACTGCACTGCGCCGGGTCCTGGGCGCTCCCTTCGCAGCTCTGGTCGGCCGTCAGTCGGAGCCAGTGGCCGCGGCCGATCGACACGTCCTGACCTGCCGTCACTGTCTTTGCAGCAGAGGGTACATGTAGTGGTGACGGTGTGTCAGAAATGGTTGCCGGTGGCGCGGAGCGGGCCGGGGCGGCCCCGGGCGCGGTCCGGACCGTGCCCGTGCCCGTTCCCGTTCCCGTTCCCAGTAGCGCGGCCGCGGCCGGGACGGCCAGTGCGGCGGCCACCGCCAGCGCGGTCCGCCGTGCGCGGCGACGCTGGAGCCGCGCGCGGGCGGCGGCGCGTACCGGGGCGGCCGGCCAGAGCGGCGGGGCCAGGGCGTCGGCCTCGTCGCGCAGCGCCTGGCGCAGCATGTCCTCGGTCGTCATCGTGGGTCCGCTCCTTCCAGGTCCCGGCCCGGCCAACGCCCACGCCAACGCCCACGCACACGCACACGCCCACGCCCACGGGAGGGGCCCCGTTGCGGAGCACCTTGCCCGGTGGGCAGCCGGGCGTTTCGGCGACCTGGTGCTCGCTCAGGTCCTCCCAGTACGTGGGCGTCCGGCTCGTCCGGTGCGCTGGTCGGCGTCCGGCGCGGGGAGACTTTCGCCGGTGTCAGCTGGGCCAGGTCCTGCGCCGCGTGGTGGTCGCCGGTCAGCAGGTCGGCGGTGCGGGCCAGGCGGCTCCAGCGCGCTGCCGCGAACTCCTCGAAGTCCAGCTCGCGCTGTCGCGGTTCGCGCACCGCGCCCACCCCCGTCCGTCCCTCGCTCCGCACCGCCGACTGCCTTCCCTGCCCCGGTTCCGCGTCGTGCTACAGCGTCGTCAGGACCGTCCCGGCGGCGTTGTAGACGGTCGTGGTGACGTTCCCCGTGGTCTGCGGGGCGCCCCAGCCGTAGCCGACGGTGTATCCGGTGTCGCCCGCGAGGCGGACCAGCCGCAGGGTGTCGTTCTGCTGGCCGGCCCGGACGGTGATCCGCGCCGCGCCGCTGCCCAGGTACAGCGCCCGGTACAGGGTTCCGGCGGTGTCGCCGGAGGTCAGCAGGGACACCGTGCCGGGTCCCTGGTTGCCGTTGGTGAACGCTGGAGCAGTTTCTCCACGGTCGGGCCGCTGCCGTCGCAGACCTGGGCGGCGGTCAGCGTCAGCCACTGGCCGTGGCCCAGGTCCAGGCGCTGTCCCGAGGTGACCACCACGACGGAGGCGGGGCGGGCGCTGGGGGCGGCGGCACCGCTCGGGGCCGCGTAGGCGTTGACCGGGGCCAGTGCTGCGGCTGCCAGCGCGCAGACCGCCAGCGGCTTGATGAGGTGGGTGCGCAGGGCTGTCGACCATCGTCGGGCTCCTTGTTCCGGGGCTCCCCCGTGGGTGCCCTCTGCCGTACTCACCGCGGTCCGGCGGGAAAGGTTGCACGGCCCGGCGGACGAGTTCCGCGCCGTGGTACCGGGCGTCCGCGGGGGGCCCGGAGGGGCGGGGCGGGCGACATTATGCTGGGGGCATGGTCGAGTCCTTGCCTTCGGTGGTCGCGGGTCGGTGGCGGCCGGGGACCGGGGTTCGCCGGGCGTGTCGCGCGCGTGGGGCGGCGCGCGCTGGTGGAGTCGCTGTACCTGCTGACCGCGCCGCCCGGCGCTGTGGTCGGGCTGCTGCTGCTGGTCGGCGGCCTGGGGGTCGCGGCGGTCGGTTCGCTGCTGCCGGGCGGGGCGCCGGTCGCGGGCCGGGCGCTGGCGCTGGCGCGGTGGCCCGGGGACCTGGAGTGGTGGCGGATCGGCCGGCTGCGGTCGCGGACCGGGGTGCCCGGCGCGGGCCGGCGGCCGAGGCCGCGGGAGGCGGACGCCGCGGACCCGGGGCTGTGGCTCGACCTGGCGCACGCGGTGCTGGTGCTCCCAGTGGTCCTGGTCACCTCGGCGGTGACCGCGCTGTGGTGGTTCGTGGCGGTCGCCACCGCCACCTATCCGCTGCGCAGCCAGGGTTCGCCCGGGGCGCTGCGGCCGATGACCCTGTACGCGGGCAGCGACCGCTCCCATATCGCCCTGGGCCTGGGGCTGACCTCGCCGGGCGGGCGGCTGGGTTTCGCGGTCACGGTGTGCGTGCTGCTGCTGGTGACCCTGCCGCTGGTGACGCGGGCGGCCGTCGCCGCGCAGGCGGGTCTGGGGCGGGCGCTGCTGCCCACCGTGTGGGCCCTGCACCGGCGGATCAGCGGGCTGGAGCGGGAGCGCGACAGTGCCCGGGCGCAGGCTGTCGCGGCGGTGTCGGCAGAGGCGCGGGCCCTGCGCCGGCTCGAACGCGACATCCACGACGGGCCCCAGCAGCACCTGGTGCGGCTCGCGCTGGAGTTGGGCCGCGCCCAGCACCATTTCGACAGCAGGCCGGGGCCCGCCGGGTCACTGCGGTCCGCCATTCACCCGGGGTGTGGCCTGCCACACCCCGGGCCGCGCGTCCCAGGCCGTGTACCGGACGCCTCGGGCGGGGGCCGCCCGAGGCGTCGGGTGTCCGTTCAGTGGGCGCTGACCGGCTCCAGGACGAAGACCGGGATCACCCGGTCCGTCTTCTGCTGGTACTCGGCGTAGTCCGGCCAGACCTCGACCGCGCGCGACCACCACAGGTCCCGCTCCGCGCCCTGGACCTCGCGGGCCGTCATGTCCTGCCGTACCGCGCCGTCCTGGAGCTCGACCAGCGGGTGCGCGACCAGGTTGTGGTACCAGGCGGGGTGGCTCGGCGCGCCGCCCTGCGAGGCCACCACGGCGTACGCTCCCTGGTGCTCCACCCGCATCAGCGGGTTCTTGCGGATCTTGCCGCTCTTGGTCCCGAGGCTGGTGAGGACGATGACGGGCACATCCCGCAGCGTCGTTCCCTCGGTGCCCCCGGAACCCTCGTACAACGCGACCTGGTCGCGGACCCACTGATCCGGGCTCGGCTGGTACTCGCCGCTGAGAGGC
This sequence comes from Streptacidiphilus sp. P02-A3a, assembly GCF_014084105.1. Taxonomy (GTDB): domain Bacteria; phylum Actinomycetota; class Actinomycetes; order Streptomycetales; family Streptomycetaceae; genus Streptacidiphilus. Next base: position 4,957,555 of record NZ_CP048289.1, read on the forward strand.
ATGCTGTTCCCGTCCTTCGCAAGGCGGAGCCGAGGCGGGTGACCTGCTGTCAGCCGCCTCGGGTCCGCGGTTCGACCTGCTGTTCCCATGATCCACCACGGCCGCGTCCCGGTGGGGGGCGGCGCGACGGAGCGGTGCCCGCAAGCGGCCGGGCGCACCGGTTCAGCCCTGCAGTGCCTCGGCCAGTTGCCGGTAGCCGACCTCCGGCAGTTCGCCGTCCTCGGTCAGGAGTTGGACCACGACCTCGTCCGCGCCCGCGCGCAGGTGCGCGCGCAGCGCGTCGGCGGCCTGCTCCGGGGTGCCGTGCGGGGCGAGCGCGTCGATCAGCCGGTCGCTGCCCCCGCCGGCCAGGTCCTGGTCGGACCAGCCGAAGCGGCGCAGGTTCGAGGTGTAGTTGGCCAGGCTCAGGTAGGGCTTCTCGACGCGGGGGCGGCCGATCGCGCGGGCGCGGACCGGGTCCGCCTCCAGCACCACCTTCTGCTCGGGTGCGAGCAGGGCGTCCGGGCCCAGGATCTCGCGGGCGGTGCGGGTGTGTTCCGGGGTGACCAGGTAGGGGTGGGCGCCGCCGGCGCGGTCGGCGGCCAGCCGCAGCACCCGGGGGCCGAGCGCGGCCAGTACCCGCCGGTCCTGCGGCACGCCCTCGGCGTCCAGCACGTCCAGGTAGGACACCAGTGCCTCGTAGGGGCGCACGTACCGCTCGCCGGTGAACTCGCGGTGGCCGGCGCCGATGCCGAGCAGGAACCGGCCCGGGTGGCGTTCCTGCAGCCGCTGGTAGGAGGCGGCGACGGTCTTGGCGTCGTCCTTCCAGATGTTGACGATCCCGGTGGCCAGGCCGATCGTCGAGGTCGCGTCGAGCAGTCGCTCGGCCGCGGCCAGGTCACCGTCGGGAGACCCGCCGATCCAGATGCGTCCGTAGCCGAGCTTCTCCAGCTCGACGGCCAGTTCCGGTGTCAGGCCGTCGGCGTTTCGCCACACCGCGAGCGTGCCCGCCCCGTCGCCAGTCCCCGCGTTCGCCACCATGCACTGCTCCCTGATGCTCGTCCGGTCCTCGACCCGTCCTGCGGGTCAACCTACCCGCGGCCGGACGTGTTCCCGCTCTCCCGCGCTGACTTGGGGCATTTCCCTCAGTTCCTTCACCAGCAGTTCGAACCGCAGGTCGCCGCGCGTGGGCCGGCCGAAGCGCTCGTTGCCGTAGGGGAAGTCGCTCAGCTGCCCGGTGCGGGCGTAGCCGCGGCGCACGTACCAGGCGATGAGGTCCTCGCGGACGCTGATCACCGTCATGTGCATCTGCCGGGCGCCCCACTCGGCACCGGCCAGGCGCTCGGCCTCGGCGAGCAGCCGCCTGCCCAGGCCGCCGCCCTGCAGTTCGGGACGCACCGCGAACATCCCGAAGTACGCGTGGCCGCGGCGGTCCTCCACCTGGCAGCAGCCCAGGAGCGCGCCGTCGGACTCGGCCACGAGCATCCGGCTGTCCGGGCCCCGCAGGACCGCCAGCACCCCCTCGGAGTCGGTCCGCCGCCCCTGCACCAGGTCGGCCTCGGTGGTCCACCCCGCGCGGCTGGACTCCCCGCGGTAGGCCGACTCGATCAGCGCGACCAGGGCGGGCACGTCCGCGGCGGTGGCGGTACGGAAGGTCGCGGGCGCGACTGGCTGGACATCCATGACGGCGGAACTCCTGGGGTACGAGGGTGCGCCCCCAGGCTACAGAACCGTCCCACCAGGCGTTGGGCCGACCGGAGGCCGCTGCCTCGTCACCGCGCCTCGGTCCCGAACACCGGCATACAGGGCCAGCCACTGGTCGATGCGCGGCACGCCGTCGGCCGAGCGCCGCTGCTGCCCGTGGGGGACGTAGCCGAGCTTGGCTGGCCCCGCCCGGGACGCCGCGTTGTCGGCGAACGCCGTCGAGGCGGCCTCCACCGCGTCCAACCCGGCGAAGGCCAGGTGCAGCACGGCGGCCCGCAGCTCGGTGCCGATGCCCCGGCCCTGGAACGGCAGGCCCAGCCAGGAACTGGTGGACACGCTGCGCGTGACGGCGAAGTCCCGGGCGAACATGCTCTGCTCCCCGACGGGTTCGCCCCCGAAGAACCGGTGAGGTTCAGTGACCAGTCCGCCGGCTTCAGCGTCCCGGGTCACTCCAGTGGGACTGGACGACGCCGCGGCACAGTTCGGCCGCTGGGGCCTGGGTCCACGGTGCCAGGAACGGCATGTAGTCGGGGTGGTGGATTCCGGCCGCCGCGACCTCGGCCAGTTTCGTCAGCTCCTGCGGGCGGGCAGGGCAAGTTCCAGGCGCGGGGTCTTGAGACGGAGACCGAGCGGGGGGAATGACGGCGAGCACGCCGCATCCTCTCCGGACCGGCGGTGGCGGTCACCGGGATTTCCGAGCCGCCGCGCCCACCGCACGGCGCCCACCGCGCCGCGCCCGCGCGCCGCGCCCACCGCGCCGCGCCCGCCGCACGGCGCCGCCCGGGTCCCGCTGGCCCGCGCGGGTTCAGTGCGGCAGTACCCAGGCCGGGACCCAGGTCCCGGCGGCGCTGTGGCCGCCGGCGGTGGCGGCGAGGTGGGCGCGCAGGGTGGCCAGCGCCGGGTGGGGGTTGTCGCGGTGCCACAGCAGCGAGTGCGGGTAGACCGGTGCCGGGTCGGTCACCGCGATGCGGCGCAGCCGTGGTCGGCGGGCCAGACCAGGCGGCTCCGCCCGCCCATGAAGGTGGCCAGCGCCGGGTGTCGGCGACGGTGTCGAGCAGCGCGTCGGAGCCGAAGTTGGGGCCGGTCGCCTCGATGGTGAGGCCGAACTCGGCGGCCAGGTCGTCGTAGTAGGCGGCCCACTCGGTGCCGGGGACGATGCCGGGCATCCAGATCCGGTGCCCGGCGAGCTGGGCGAGGGCCACCGACCGGGCCCCGGCCAGTGGTGGCGGGGCCGGTGAGCAGGTGCAGCGGCTCGTCGAGTACCCGGAGCGACTCGATGTCCTCGGCAGCGGCCGTCCGGGCACGGCGACGGCGCGGAAGGAGGCGTCGATCGCGCCGGAGCGGATGGGGCCACCGCCGTCTCGACGTCGAACAGCATCATCACGTCGAGCTCGATGTCGGGGTACGCCCGGTGGAAGTCGCGCATCAGGCCCGACTGCGCGCTGCGCGAGCGATCACGTCCACGCGCAGCGGACGGCGGCCGGTGCGCACCGAGGCGACCGCGCGTTCGGCGACCGCAGCAGTTCGCGCGCGTGGGCAGGAACGCCTGCCCGTCGATGGTCAGCTCGGCGCCGCGCGCGGTGCGGGTGAACAGCCGCACCCCAGGTCGCGCTCCAGTGCGGCGATGCGCTTGGAGACGGCCTGCTGGGTGACCGCCAGCTCGGCGGCGGCCTCTGGAACTGCCCCGCCTCGGCGGCGCGAGGAAGGTCCGGACGGTGTCGAGTCCATGCCGACACCCTAAGGCACAACCGGTGGTGTGGCTGGTGGCCCTTGGTTGTTTGCTCCCAGGTGGGTGCTCGCTTTGATGGATCCGATCACGGATCGGTTGTGCGAGTGAACGGCAAGGGGGCGGCGGCATGGGCTGGGGCGGCGGTTCGGTGGCTCTGGGCAGCGTACGGGACCAGCGCGCTGGGCACCTGGCTCGCCTTCGGCGCGTTCCCCTGATCGCCATCCGGGTGCTGCACGACGGACCGGCCCAGGTCGCCGCGCTCTCCACGTGGGGACGGCGGTGGGCGCGGCCGTGGCGGTGCCGCTCGGCCCGTGGGTGGAGTTCCGCCGCAAGCGGCCGGTGCTGGTCGCGATGGACCTGCTGCGGTTCGCGGCGCTGCTGACGATCCCGGTGGCGTTCGCGCTCGGCGTGCTCAGCTTCGTCCAGCTGCTGCTGGTCTCGGTCCTCGTCGCGGCGGCCGACATCACCTTCCGCGCCGCCTCCGGCGCGTACTCAAGCGCTGCTGCGGGCCGAGGACCTGCTGGTCGCCAACGCCCGGTCGAGTCCACGTCCTGGACCACCACGATCATCGGACCGCCGCTGGGCGGGCTGGCGATCGGGCTGCTCGGCCCGGTGGCGACGGTGGTGGCCGAGCGGTCAGCTACCTGCTGTCGGCCCTGGGCATCCGCGGACCGGCACCGGGCGGGCCGAGCCGCGGCCCGAACCGCGCCCGGCCGCCCGGCTGCGGCATCGGACCTGCTCGACGGCGGCGGTACATCCTCGCCGACCCGACACTGCGTCCGCTGTTCTTCAACACCGCCCTGTTCAACGGCCTGGTGATGGCCACCGTGCCGCTGCTGTCGGTGCTGATGCTCGGCCGCTCGGCTTCACGCCGTGGCAGTACGGCCTGGCCTTCGCCGCGCCCTCGATCGGCGGGCTGCTCGGCTCGCGCTGGCCCGCCGCTCGTCGCCAGTTCGGGCAGCGCCGGATCCTGGTCGCCTTCGGGCGCTGCGCACCCTGTGGCCCGTCGGCCTGGCCTTCCTGCGGCCGGGAGCAGCGGGCTGGCGCTGGTGATGGCGTCGAACTCGGGCTCATCTTCTGCTGCGGGGTCTCAACCCCGTCTACGCCACCTACCGCCTGGAGCGCACCGCGACCACCGGCTCACCCGCACGCTGTCCGCCTGGACGGTGACCACCAAGGCCTCCGCCGCGCTGCTGACCGCCGTCTGGGCGTGCTGGGCACCCTGCTCGGCCTGCGTACCGCCATCGGCCTGCGGGGTGTTGCTGCTGGCGACCCCGCTGCTGCTCCCGCGCCGCGCGGCGGCGCTGCCCGCCGAACCGTCCCCGGCCCCGGCCCCGAGCCGCGCCTGACCGCGGCCGGGCCGACCCCGCCGGGGGTGTGCCGTTCCGGTGATCCCCGGTGATCGCGCGTAAGGCGCGCGGACCGGGACAGGAGGACCCTCAGGCGGCAATCCCGCTGCCCCGATCGGCACAGGTGGTTCCCACCTCGGCGAAAGGCGTTTCCATGGAGAACGTGTGTGGGGTTACCAGGAGAGCTCCGGCTACCAGACCGGCCACCGATCTGACCGGCTACCGGGTCGAGGCGAGCGACGGCCACATCGGCAAGGTCGACGAGCACTCCCAGGAGGCCGGCGCCGGATACCTCATCGTCGACACCGGACCGTGGATCTTCGGCAAGCAGGTCATGCTCCCGGTCGGCACCATCACCCGGATCGACCCCCCAACCGACCGTCCACGTGGGACGCACCAAGGACGAGATCAAGGGCTCCCCCGAGTTCGACCGGACCACGCACATGGCGACGTCGAGTACCAGCAACTGGTCGGCGGCTACTACGGCATGTGGCCCATCTGACCACCCCGCCCGGCGCCGCGCGGCTCGCCGCGACGTGACGCCGCCCGCCACGCTCCCTCCGCGAAGGGCGCGCCCCGCGCGCCCCTTTCGCGTTCCCATGCCCCCGTGCGCGTCGCGAGCCCGGCACCCCGTCCACCACGGACGACCCCTGGATTGGGCATGGGACAGGTTCTCGGCCTGCAATCCCCCGGCTAAGAAACAGTAGAATTGCAATAACGACTGCAGTGAAGAGTGACCCGATCACCAGGAATGCGACTCCCAGCAACGGGATGATCACGCGAGCAGCAGGCGCATCCCTCAGGAACTGATCGTACGTAATCCGCGATGGAGCACCTTACTGCGAATTTCGAGCGGAATTAAACAGCGCCACAACGCCAACGAAGGCAGCGAGGAGGCACAGGGGAAGCACTTCAAAAGCGATCTGCGGACCGGATATGCCGCCGCCGTGACCAGTCACACGAACGAGCACCCCTCTCGTAGTATGCACCTGCGCTCGCCACCGTGAGGCCGCAGACAGGATGCGAATCAGAGTCTTGCCGGATGGTCACCGAGACGTTGAGGCGCCCCTCGTGAACGTGCCGCTTCCGTCGCATTCACCCCCGTCAGGGCCGACGCAGGCCGTATTCCGTTCTCGCCTTCCACGACATTCAAGAATATCTCGCAGGCACCCACCGGCGGAATATCTCCGAGGAGATCGAGGGAGCAGCCGGAACTGTCGTCGGAATTCCAGTCGTCAAAGCCCACGTCCCCGACCGTACTTTCCCCTCGAATATCCCGGCGTCGTTGCTCGGGATTGATACTCCCGCCGCCGTGAAATTTCCATCTGCTGCGGTGTGATGGATCCCTCGCTCGGGGCTCACCCATACGCCGCTTCTCGCCACGAAAGTCCCTCGTTCGGAATCTCCGAGCTGCAGCCGGGAGGCCTCCCCCGGGAGGAGGCCGGCATGCAGCCCTGCACGAGATTAGTAATACATCCGCGTGCCCCAGTCAAAATTTCCCACACCCTACCCCGCCCGCAAAGGGGAAATTCCAGGCAATACGGTGGAGGGGCCCGTCTCTGTCCCGTGGCGGAGCAGGGAAAGCCGCCGGGCCGGGGGGTGGGTCAGCGGTGGCGCGGTTGCGGCGGGTGAAGCGGGTTCCGAAGAAGAGCAGGTCGGCGACCAGCAGGACGATGCCGAGGACCAGAGGTAGAACAGTCCGTGGGCGACGGCGCCGACCAGGCCCAGGGCGATCGCGATGATGACCACGAGCAGGAACAGGGGTCATGGCGGGCTCCTCGGTCCGACGGCGGGTGTTCGCGGGCGCGCGGGGCGGCGGGCCGCGTGCTTCGGGTCGGCGTCGGCGGCGGGCGGCCGGTGCGGGCCTCGGCGCCCCCCACGTCCGGTAGCACAGCGCCTACCCGGCCGCGCCGCGCACAAACCGCTGGTGCGGCGGGTGCGCGGCGCGGCCGGGCGGGTACCGGCTGAGGCCTCAGCTCGGCTTCGGTTCGCGTTCGTACAGGCGTCGGGACCAGGCGTAGGACAGGGCGGCGACGCCCACGCACCAGGCGAGGGTGATGACCAGGTTGTCGCCGATCCCGGTTCCGGTCAGCAGGCCCCGCAGGGTCTCGTTGACCGGGGTGAACGGCTCGTACTCGGCGAACCAGCGCAGCCCGGTCGGCAGGGAGGCGGTGGGCACGAAGCCGCTGCCCAGGAACGGCAGCAGGGTCAGGAACATCGGCGAGTTGCTGGCGGTCTCCACGCTCTTGGCCGACAGTCCCAGGCCCACGCACAGCCAGGTGATGGCGAAGGTCAGCAGCAGCACCACGCCGAGGGCGGCGAGCCAGTCGAGCGGGTCGGCGTGCGGCCGGAAGCCGACCGCGATCGCGGCGCCGGTGACCACCGCGACGCCGATCAGCGTCTGGATGGTCGCGCCGATCACGTGCCCGGTCAGCACCGAGGAGCGGGCGACGGCCATGGTCCGGAAGCGGGCGATGACGCCCTCGGTCATGTCCTGCGCGACCGCGATGGCGGTGCCCTGCGCGCGCGGCCACGGCCATCAGATGATCCCCGGGCGGCACGTGTCCGCTACGCGGCGCCGGCGCGTCAGGCCGGGGGCATCGCGCCGCCGGCCCGGAGCCGAGGGTCCCGCCGAAGACGTAGACGAACAGGAACAGGAACAGCAGCGGCATCAGCAGGACCATCAAGGTCAGCGACGGGTAGCGGCGCATGTGCCGCAGGTTGCGGCGCAGCATGATCCGCGCGTGGACCAGGGCGTGGGTGCGGTCGTCGGCGGTTTCCAGGCCGGTGGCGTCGATCGTCGCGGTGCTCATGGTCGGGCTCCCTGCCTGCCGGTGAGGGCGAAGAAGACGTCGTCGAGGTTCGGGGTGCGTACGGTGAGCGTCTCGACCTGGACCGAGGCGTCGTCCAGTTGCCGCAGCAGGGCGCGCAGGGTGTCGGCGCGGCTGTCGCCGGGCAGTTGCAGGGTGAGCGCGTCGTCGTCGCGGCCGGTGGCGGCCAGTACGGTGGCGGCGGCGTCGAGTTCGGCGCGGTCGGTGAAGGCCAGTTCGATGTGTCCGCCGGGGACGCGTGCCTTGAGTTCGGCGGGGGTTCCCTCGGCGACGATCCGGCCGCCGTCCAGGACCGCGACGCGGTGGGCGAGTTGGTCGGCCTCCTCCAGGTACTGGGTGGTGAGCAGGATGGTCGTGCCCTGGGCGGCCAGTGCGCGGATGATGTCCCACATGGTGTGGCGGCTGCGCGGGTCCAGGCCGGTGGTCGGCTCGTCGAGGAAGATCACCTTCGGGTCGCCGACCAGGGTCATCGCCAGGTCGAGTTTGCGTTTCATGCCGCCGGAGTAGGTCGAGGCCGGTTTGTCGGCGGCCGGTGCCAGGGCGAAGCGCTCCAGCAGTTCCTCGGCGCGGCGGCGGCCGGCGCGGGTGGGCAGCAGGTGCAGGTCGGCCATCAGCATCAGGTTCTCGCGGCCGGTGAGGTAGCCGTCGACGGCGGAGAACTGGCCGGTGACGCCGATCGCGCGGCGGACCGCCTGCGGGTCGCGGGCCACGTCCCGGCCCGCGACCCGGATCTCGCCGGCGTCGGGGCGCAGGTAGGTGGTCAGCAGGTGGACGGCGGTGGTCTTGCCTGCTCCGTTCGGGCCGAGCAGGGCCAGGATCGTGCCCTGGGGGACGGTCAGGTCGATGCCGTCGAGCACGGTCTTGTCGCCGAAGGACTTGCGCAGGCCGCGGGCGCGGATCGCGGCCGGGGCGGTGGTGCCCACGCCGGGGCCGGGGTTGGTGGTGGTCACGGGGGTCACGCCTCCTGGTCCAGCTTCGGGGCGCGGCGGATGGTGATGTCGCCGAGCTTGGTGTCGGCGTGGACCTCGACCTTGTCGACCGGCTCGCCGCTCTGGGGGGCCTCGGCGGAGGCGAGCTCGTTGTAGACGCGGCCGACGCCGGTGTTCAGCTCCAGCCAGGCGGCGCTGCCCTCGCGGACGCCGACCTCGACGCCGCCGTTCTTGGAGCCGGCGGTCACCTTGCCGCGTATCACCTCGCTGATCCGCACCTCGCCGTTGGCGCTGGTGGCGGTGACGTCGGACAGCGCGCGGTCCACCGCGACCGAGCCGTTGGAGGCCTTGACGGTGGCCGGTCCGGTGACCAGGCCGACCCACAGCTTCCCGTTGCCGGTGGAGACGTCGGCGGTGCCGTCGATGGCGACGATCCGGATGTCGCAGGAGCCGCCGTGGATCTGGGCGGTGCCGTTGACGGTCTCGACGCTGATCGCGCCGACGCCGCTGCGCAGGTTCAGCGGCCCGGTCTCGGCGAGCCGCACGGCGCCCAGGTCGGTCTTGAGCGCGACCGCGCCCAGGACGCCCTCGGACTCGAAGTCGCCGAGGCCGGCCTCGGCGCGGACGTCGGAGTCGGTGGGCAGCTGGATGACGACGTCGATCGAGTCGGGGCGCTTGTTGCTGAAGTTGACGAACCGGCTGCGGGGCTTCTTGGTGATGACGCTCAGCGTCCGGGTCTCGTCGTCGTACTCGACGCGGGTGTTCTCCGCGGCCTTGACGTCGCCGGCCCGCTTCGGGTCCCTGGGGCGGACCTCGACGGTCGTGTCGGCGCGGTCGGCGGCGACGAAGCGGACACCCGCGGCGTACAGGTCCAGGGCGACGGCGATCGGGGCGGGGGTGGCGAAGGTCGACAGGGACATCTCGGGGGTCCTTAACTGCTCAGGGCGGGTGATCGGCGGGTGATCGGTGGGTGCATCGGTCCTGCGGTGGCGCGGTGGTTCGGGGTGGCGCTCGGCCGCGGTCAGCGGGCCCAGCCGCTGTAGCTCTGGCCGACGGACCGGTCGGGCTGCTGCGCGGGGGCCGGGCGGGTGGCGAGTCGGCCCTCGGTCGCCAGCGCGGCGACGACGGCCCGCACGATCCAGGTGTTGACGGAGAGCCCGCCGGTGGCGGCGGCGTCCTCGGCCAGGGCCTTGACGTTGGCGGGCAGCCGCAGGTTGATCCGGACCATGGCGGCGTCGTCGCCCTCGGCCGGCGGCAGCCGCACCTCGACCGGTCCGGCCGCGGTGTCGGCGGCGGCCGGGGCGGCGGGCGGCGGCGTCACCACGAACCCGGCCGTCCCGCCCCGCAGCCGCACATCGACCGAGCCGGGCGCGAGCTCGGCGGAGATCTCGTCGGCGGCGGCGGAGAGCGCCTCCAGCAGGGTGAGCCGCACTGCGGAGTCGAGCGACGGCAGGAGCCGGTCGGCGAGCGCGCGGGCGTCCTCGCCGCCGACCTCGGCCGCGGTCCTCAGCTCGCGGCGGAGGTTTTCGACGTACTGGGTGAGTTCCATGGCTCTAATGTGGCACCACTTTGGCACCAATGCAAGCGCCATTGGCTCAGGATGGCGTATTAGCAGGTCAGACGTAGTACTGGGGATGCGCCTGGGTGGCGTCAGGCGATGCCGAGGGGTTCCCTTGTCGGGTCGGGTGGCACCGGATGGTGCCGAGTGGCGCTGGTTGGCGTCATGTGGTGCCACCGCGCCGCCACTCCGCTGCGCGGGGGGCGCTGGCGCGGGCGGGGTGCGGCGGGGCACAGTGTCGCCATGTCCGAACGACGCGAACGCCGCCGCCTGCACGCCCGAGCCCGAGCTCTCGGGGTCCCCGTCGAGCAGGCCCGGCGTCGCCCCGCGCCCGCCCCCGCGCGGCGGCCGCTCCCCCCGGAGCCCGCCTGGCCGCGCACGGTGCTGCCGGACCGGGGCGAGGAGCAGCGCGGGGACTGGCGCGGGGACCGGGGCGAGGAGCAGCACTGGGAGCAGCACGGGGGCCGGGGCCAGGAGCAGCGCGGGGACTGGCACGGGGGCCGGGGCCAGGAGCAGCGCGGGGGCAGCGGGGAGCGGGGCCAGGAGCAGCGCGGGGGCAGCGGGGAGCGGGGCCAGGAGCAGCGCGGGGACTGGCACGGGGGCCGGGGCCAGGAGCAGCGCGGGGGCAGCGGGGAGCGGGGCCAGGAGGGGCGTGGGGGTCTGGGTGGTGCTTCTCAGGCGGTGTGGGTGCGCTGTTGTGCGGCTACCCGGACGCGGGAGGTCCTGGCCGGTGGCACGGTCGTGATGCTGACCGTCCATGCCGTCGGGTGCGCGGTGTGGACCGCGCGCTGAGTGTGGTTACCGCGCCGCTCGGGTGACCGCTCCTGTCTCCAGGGCGACCCACAGCGCGCCGTCGGGCCCGGGGGCGATGCCGTAGGGGCCGGCGCCCTCGTCCACCACGCGGACCTCGCTGATGGCCGGGGTTCGACCGGGCGCACGGCGGCTCCTGACGGGGTTCGGGCGACGTTTGCGACCGTTGTCGCGGTTCGTTCACCTCCTAGGCCCGGCCGGGCTGCCCGGGTCCGGTGAACAGGTCGATCAGGCTGTGCGGTGAGCGTTCACCGAAGAGGAGTTCGTGCAGGTCGGCGCCGTCGGCGGCGGCCGCGGCGCTGCGTGGGAAGAGGGCCTGCTCGTAGGCGGCGAGCGCGGTCTCGGGGTCGTCCGGGTGGGCGGCGAGGAGGCGGCCGAGTTCGGCGCCGTCGTACATGGCCAGGTTGGCGCCCTCGCCGTTGGGGGCCGCGAGGTGGGCGGCGTCGCCGAGCAGGGTCACCCCCGGGACCCGCTCCCAGCGGTGGTCGACCGGCAGGGCGCTGAGGGGGCGCAGGACCGGGGCGCTCTCGCCGTCGGTGATCAGCGCGGTGAGCTCCGGTGCCCAGCCGTCGAACTCGCGGGCGATCCGGGCGGCGGCCGCGGCGGGGTCGGTGAAGTCGACGGCGGCGAACCAGTCCTGCGGCTCGGTGAGCGCCACGTAGGTGTGCAGGGTGCCGCCGTTCTCCCGGTGGGCCTGGATCCCCTTGCCCGGCGCGAGCGCGAACAGCGCCCCGGCGCCGACCGCCTTCGCGGTGGCCGGGTGCCGGGTGTCGGCGTCGAACAGGTAGGTCTCGACGAAGGACCTGCCGATGTACTCGGGTACCGCGCCGGACAGCAGCGGCCGCACCCGCGACCACGCGCCGTCCGCGCCGACCAGCAGGCCGGCGGTGACGGTGGCGCCGTCGGCGAAGACGACCTCGTGGCGGCCCGGGCCCAGGGCGCGCACGGCGCTGACCTTGTGCCCCCAGCGCACGGTTCCGGCCGGGAGCGAGTCGAGCAGGATCCGCCGCAGTTCACCGCGCAGCACCTCGGGGCGGCCGCGGGCGCTGTCGTCGTCGAACAGGACCGTCCCGTCCGGGGCCAGGATCCGGGTCGCCTCGCGGCCCTCCAGGATCAGGCCGCGGAACTCCTCGCCCAGGCCTGCCGCCCGCAGGGCCGACTGGCCGGTGTCGTCGTGGATGTCGAGCATCCCGCCCTGCGAGCGCGCCGTCGCGCGGGGCTCCGCCTCGTAGACCGCGGCCGGGATTCCGTGGACGTGCAGGACCCGGGCGAGCGTGAGGCCGCCGAGCCCGGCGCCGATGATCGTGACCTCGGTACGCATCGGGACTCCTTCGCAGAGGGGGGAAGCCGGGCGGACACCCGACCGTCTGGAACGTCGTTCCATTGTTGGAACGGCGCTCCAGATATGTCAAGCTGGTCGTATGGCAACGCGAACGCGCCGGTCACCGCGGCGTACGCAGGCGCTCTCGCGGGAGCGCATCGTGGCGGCCGCGGTCGAACTGCTCGACGCGGTCGGCGAGGACGGGCTGACCTTCCGGGCGCTGACCGAGCGCCTCGCCACCGGGCCCGGGGCGATCTACTGGCACGTGGCGAACAAGGGCGAGCTGCTCGGCGCCGCGGCCGAGGCCGTGGTCGGCGCGGCGCTGGCGGTCGAGCCCGCCGGGGCCCCGGGCTCGCCGCGGCAGGAGATCCGCGCCCTGGCGCTCGGCCTGTTCCAGGCGATCGAGGAACACCCGTGGCTGGGCACGCAGTTGTCGACGCAGCTGGCCCGCAGTCCCTGGGGGCCGGTGACGCCGCGGATCTTCGAGGGCGTCGGCCGGCGGGTCCGCGCGCTGGGCGTGCCCGAGTCCGGGTGGTTCGCGGCGGTCTCGGTGCTGGTGCACTACATCCTGGGCGCCGCCGGGCAGAACGCCGCGAACACCGCGGGCGCCCGGGCGCTGGGGCCCGGCACGGACCGCGCCGCCTTCCTCGACGGCGTCTCGCGGGCCTGGGAGGCGCTGGACCCCGAGGACTACCCGTTCACCCGGGCGTTCGCGGACCAGCTGCGCGGGCACGACGACCGCGAGCAGTTCCTGGCCGGGGTCGACCTGGTGCTGGCCGGCATCACCGCGCTACAGCTGCCCGGCGACCGGCCCCCACCCACCGTCTGAGTTCCCATCTGCCGTACCCCGCAACGGCGTTACTCTGTGGCACGTGAGTGAACCCGATGCCCGCTCGTCACTGGACCTGCTCGCCGCCGACCCCACCGGGGCGCGGCTGGACCTGCTGCTGCCCCAGGGCCAGGTGGTGGACGACACCGCGGGCGCCGCGGCCCTGTGGCTCAGCGACGGCGCCGCGGACGCCGCGCTGCTGGCGCGGGCGCACGGCGCGGTGGAGCGGACCGGACTGTGGCCGGTGCTGCTGAACATGGAGGGGATCGAGCTGCCGCCGCGAGCGGAGCAGCCACCGGCCCCCTCCGGCGCCGAGCCCCGGCCCGGCGCGGAGGCGGTCCTGGCCCAGTGGTCCGTCGGGCTCGAACCCCGCCGGCCGGACCACGACCACCGCGGCTGCGGGACCTGCCTGGCGCTGCTCGAATCGCGCCGGTCCGAACCGGTCAGCCGGATCACCGCCCGGTGCGACCAGGACCCCGCGCGCACCGCCGCCGCGGTGGCCGGGTACGCGGCGCCCTTCGCGCCGCGCCTGGCCCTGGTGGCCTGCGCCCGCAGCGCCGACGTGCCGACCGTCCTCGGCTGGGACGGCCCGGCCCGCACCGGTCGCCCGATCGCGCACCACTCGGCCGTGCTGCGGCGCTGGGAGGAGCGCTACCAGCTGCGGGTCGTCGCGCTCCACGGCGCGGGCCTGGTGTGCAGCGTCGCCTCGCCGCCCAGGACGTTCCAGCGGGCGCTCGGACTGGCCGTGGACCACCTCGCCTTCTGCCCGGACCTCGCGGGCGAGTTCGAGTCGGTGAACACCCAGGCCGAGGAGCTGGTCGGCACGGCGCTGTGGTCGTTCCACTGGGACTGACCCCCAGGCCCCGGGCGACCGCCCGGGGGGGGTGAAGCAGGGCTTGTGGCCGGGGTGAAGCAGGGCTTGCTTCCTCGGGTCGGGGGCGGTCGGCACAGTGGAGCGGACCACCCCTCCCCCGCCCGACCAGGAGTCACCATGCCCCAGCGGATCACCGCGCCGACCGCCCTGCTCGTCCTTGGCGCCGTGGTGGGCGCGACCGCGACCGGGTGCGGCGCGACGGCCGCCGCGCGCCCCGGGACCGCGCCCCCCACGACCACGACCACCGCCGCGACGGCGACCGCGTCCGCTGCCGCCGCGGGCGGCGGACGCGCGGGCGGCGGGGGCTGGACGCTGAGCGCGCCCGGGTCGGCGGCGGGCCTGGCCCGGTTCCAGCCGCCCGCCGCCGAGTCGGCGAAGCTGACCCAGTCGCTCGACCGCACCGCCCAGGAGCTGGGCCTGACCGGCAGCACCGTCGAGGCGGTCTACGCCGATCCCGCCCAGGGCGGCTACCTGGTCTTCGCCGGGCTCAACGGCTCCGGCTACACCCCCTCGGTGCTCGGCCGGATGGCCCAGGTTCCGGCCACCCGGCAGGACGGGACCGGGGACCGGATCACCCAGGACTGGCAGCCGACGTCCGCGGGCGACCACGGCGGGCAGGCCGGCTGCCAGGAGACCATGGTCCAGTCCGGCAGCCTGGCGGTCCTGTCGTCCGCCTGCCTGTGGCTGACCGCGACCACCTTCGGCCTGGTCACCTACTACCCCGACACCGGCAGCGACGACTTCCTGACCAACACCCCGGCCGGCGTGGTCGCCCCGCTGATGCGCCAGGTGCGGGACGCCGTCGAGCGGCCCGCCGGTCCGTGATGGACTGTCCCCGGCCGACCGGCCGACCGAGCGGGCGAACGCCGAGGAGCGGGTGTGGATCTGGAGCCCAGGCGGCTCGTCGTGCTGCACACCGTGCAGCAGGCCGGGGGGATCGCCGCCGCCGCGCGGCTGCTCGGCATCAGCGCGTCGGCCGTCTCCCAGACGCTGCGCCGACTGGAGCGGGAGGCCGGGGCGCCGCTGCTCGACCGGACCGAGGGCCGGGCCGAACTCACCCGCGCCGGACTGGCGTTGGCCGCCTACGGGGGCCGGATCGCCGAGGAGCTGGCCGCCGCGGAGCGGGAGCTGGCCGGTACCGGCGCGGCGGGGGTCCAGGGGCCGGTGTCGATCGGTGCGGTGCTGGCCGTGCTCACCACCCTGGCCGCCCGCGCGACCGCCTCGCTCGCCGAGCGGTATCCGCAGCTGCGGCCGCGGCTGTGCGAGACCTCCCGCGCGGACGGGCTGCGGGCCCTGCGCCAGGGCGCGCTGGACGTGCTGCTGATCACCGGCGACCAGGAGCACCGGCCGTCCCCGCCGCCGGACTGCGGCCTGAGGGTCCTCGCCCAGGAGCAGTACCGGGTCGGGGTCCCCAGCGCCTGGGGCGAGCCCCCGGCCGGGGCGGCCGCCTTGGCGGCCGTGCCCTGGATCGGGGCGCCGGACGGGAGCGCGCGGGCGTGGGCCCACGCCCGGCTGGCCGCCGAGCTCGGGCTGCCGCAGTCGGCGGCCGCGCACCGGGCGACCAACTGGTCGGCCGCGGCGGCGATGGTCCGCGCCGGGCTGGGCGCGGTCGTGCTGCCCGGCTCGGTCGCCTCACGCACCGCGGGGCTGACCCTGCTGCCGGTCCCGGTGCCGGGCACCTTCGAGACCCTGGCCCTGCACCGGCTCACCGCCCCGGGACAGGTCCGCGCCCCGGTGGCGGCGGTGCTGACCCGGCTGGCCGAGGTCACCTTGGACGTCGCCGAGGAGCTCTCGCGGGCCGGGCTGCTGGAACGCGAACCGGTGGTACGCGCGGTCCTGACCTGACAGGCCGCTCCCCCGGACCGGCCCCGCCCCACCGGACCGGTCACGCGGCTGAGGCCGCTCACCTCAACCGCGTGACCCGCACCCCGGACAACCCCTGGCAGCAGGCGACTCCCAGCGGCGGACAACCCCTGGCGGCAGGCGACTCCTGGTAGCAGGCGGCTCCTAGCAGGGGGCGGCTCCTAGCAGGGGAGGGTGGAGTGACCGGCCGCGCCGGTCGCGCCCGTGGCGCCGTCCGTGGTGGCGGTGGCGGCGGTGCCGTCGCCGCCGGGCCGGCCGGGACACACCGGGCTGGCGGCGCCGCCGGCGCCGCCCGTGCCGCCCGTGTGGCCGCCCCCGGCGGTGGAGGCCCCGCCGTTTCCGCCCCTACCGCCGCCGATGCCGCTGCCGGCGTTCCCGACGCCGCCCACGCCGCCCTTGCCGCCGGTACCGCCCTGGGTGGCCGCGCCCCCCGAGCCTCCGGCTCCGCCGTTGCCGTTCGCGCCGCCGGCGCCACCGGCGCCACCGGTACCGCCGATGGACCCGGTGCCGCCGGCGTTGCCGCCGACGCCCCCGTTGCCGCCGTTGCCGTTGGCACCCGAGGCGCCACCGACGCCGCCCAGGCCACCGATGCCCCCGCTGCTACCGACGCCGTTGGCGCCGTTGCCGCCCGGCGAGCCGATGGCGGGCCGAAGGACGGCGACCCGGGTGTGGGCCGCGGCGGCGCGGCCGCTGGCAGACGCCGGGCCGGGGGCGATGGTGAGACCGGCCACCGCGATCGCGGCGACCAGCAGAGCGCGGGAGAAAGTGCTGCGCGTAGAGCGCATGAGGTGCCTTTCGGTTTTTCGCAGCCGGAGATTCTCTCCTCCGACTGACAGGAAACGCCGGTCCGCGATAAATCGGACGAACGCCATAGCAGGATTAATATCCAAGAAAAGCCGAACCGAAAGGAATTCGTATGTCACAATATGCTCTTTTTGGGCCGTCGCGGCAAGGGCCGTTCGGGTACTTTTCTTCCCGCGCCGCGGGCGACCGGGGGCGCCGCGGTCAGGGACGGTCGCCGGTCCCGCCCTGGCCGGGGGCGGCGGTCTGCCGCTGTCCGCCGGGGCGCGGGGTCCCGTGGCTGTCGTGGACGCTGTCGTGGGCGGCGGCGGCGACCGCCCGGGGGGTGATGCCGAACTCGGTGTAGAGGCGCTGGTAGTCGGCGGAGGCGCCGTAGTGCTCCAGGCTGACGATGCGTCCGGCGTCGCCGACCACCTCGCGCCAGCCCTGGCCGACCGCCGCCTCCACACTGACCCGGGCCCTGACCTGCGGGGGCAGTACCTGGTCGCGGTAGTCGAGGGGCTGGGCGTCGAACCACTCCCGGCAGGGCATCGAGACCACCCGCGCCGCCAGGCCGTCCGCGGCCAGCAGCTCGCGGGCCTCCAGGGCGATCTGCACCTCGGAGCCGGTGGCGACCAGGATGACGTCCGGTACCTTGCCGTCCGCCGGGCCGGCCAGGACGTAGCCGCCCCGGGCCGCTTCCCGCGCGGGGGCGTACTGTCCGCTGTCGCGGTCCAGGACCGGCAGGTTCTGCCGGGAGAGGATCAGCCCGGCGGGCCGGTCGTCGTGCTCCAGGATGGCGCGCCAGCAGGCGGTGGTCTCGTTGGCGTCGGCGGGGCGCACCACGTCCAGGCCGGGGATGGCGCGCAGCGCGGCGAGGTGTTCGACGGGTTGGTGGGTGGGGCCGTCCTCGCCCAGGCCGATGGAGTCGTGGGTCCAGATGTAGGTGGCGGGCAGTTTCATCAGCGCGGCCAGGCGGACGGCGGGGCGCATGTAGTCGGAGAAGGTCAGGAAGGTGCCGCCGTAGGGGCGGGTCAGGCTCTGCAGGGCGATGCCACCCAGGACCGCGCCCATGGCGTGCTCGCGGATGCCGAAGTGCAGGGTGCGGCCGTAGGGGCCGCCCTTCCAGTCCTTGGTCTGGCGGTCGGCCGGGACGAAGGAGGGCTCGCCGTCCATGGTGGTGTTGTTGCTCCCGGCCAGGTCGGCCGAGCCGCCCCACAGTTCCGGCAGCACCGGTGCCAGCGCGGACAGGACCTCGCCGGAGGCGGCGCGGGTGGCCATGCCCTTGGCGTCGGCCGCGAAGACCGGCAGGACGTCGGTCCAGCCCTCGGGCAGCCGCTGCGCCTGGAGCCGGTCCAGCAGCGCGGCGCGCTCGGGGTTGTCCGTGCGCCAGGCCGCGAAGGCCCGGTTCCACGCGGTGTGGGCCTGGTGGCCGCGGTCGGCGGCCTGGCGGGTGCGGGCCAGGACCTGGTCCTCGACGGTGAAGTGCTGGGCCGGGTCGAAGCCCAGCAGGGTCTTGGTGGCGGCGATCTCGTCCTCGCCCAGCGCCGAGCCGTGTGCCTTGCCGCTGTTCTGCTTGGTGGGGGCGGGCCAGCCGATCAGGGTGCGCAGCATGATCAGCGAGGGGCGGCCGGTCTCCGCGCGGGCGGCCTCGATCGCGCTCAGCAGCGCGTCGACGTCCTCGACGTAGGCGCCGGTGCGGGTCCAGTCGACGCTCTGCACGTGCCAGCCGTAGGCGGCGAAGCGGGCCGGGACGTCCTCGCTGAAGGAGACGTCGGTGTCGTCCTCGATCGAGATGTGGTTGGAGTCGTAGAAGACCACCAGGTCGCCCAGTTCCTGGTGGCCGGCCAGGGAGGCGGCCTCGCTGGTGACGCCCTCCATCATGTCGCCGTCGGAGGCGATGACGTAGACGTGGTGGTCGAAGGGGCTGGTACCGGGTTCGGCGTCGGGGTCCAGCAGGCCGCGTTCGCGGCGCGCGGCCATCGCCATGCCCACCGCGCTGGCCAGGCCCTGGCCCAGCGGTCCGGTGGTGATCTCCACGCCGCGGGTGTGCCGGTGCTCCGGGTGCCCGGGCGTGGCCGAGCCCCAGGTGCGGTAGGCCCGCAGGTCCGAGAGCTCCAGGCCGTAGCCGGTGAGGTAGAGCTGGATGTAGAGGGTCAGGCTGGAGTGTCCGCAGGAGAGCACGAACCGGTCCCGTCCCAGCCACCGGTCGTCGTTCGGGTCGTGCCGCATCACGTTCTGGAACAGCAGCTGTGCCAGCGGGGCCAGGCTCATCGCCGTCCCGGGGTGGCCGTTGCCGACCTTCTGCACCGCGTCGGCCGCCAGCAGCCGCACCGTGTCCACCGCCCGCACGTCCACCGCGTCCCAGCCGGCCCGCTCGGCCACCGGCCGCGCCAGTGCCTTGTCCCGCTCGAATCCGTTCCCCATGCCACAGCCCTTTCGCCGTCAGTCGCCCACGTCATCGCCCACGCCGTCCGCGCACCCGCGCGGCCGCCGCCCGTCGGCGCCGCGGGCGGCCGGTCGCTCCTGGGCCTGCCCGCGCGACACGGCGGGACGGGTGCGGTGCTGCCAGGGCGCGTACCCGCGACCCGTGCGGCAACGCCTGCGGCGAGGTGCCGTTCCCGGACAGCACGGGAACGGCGCCCGGCCGCCGGCGCGAGGGGCGCCGGGCCCGTCCGCGTCACCCCCAGCTTCCTGTCCATCGGATCCGCTGGCGCGCGGATACCACCATCCGGGCCACGGCGGCATCGGCGCGCTCAGCGCGCGGCCGGGCCGGACGGGGGTGGGATCGAGATATCGTGATGTGTTGATCGCCCGCTGAGAGGAGTGGCCGGTGGCCGTGCCCGAGGGACCGGATCCGCAGGACCTGGTGGAGGTGTTCAAGGCGCTGGCCAACCCCGCCCGGCTGCAGATCATGGCCTGGCTGAAGGACCCCGAGGCGCACTTCGAGGCGTACCAGCCGATCGCGGACCGCCGGTCGGTCGGCGTGTGCGTCACCCACATCCAGGCGAAGCTGGGACTCGCCCAGTCGACCGTCTCCAGCTACATGGGCACGCTCGAACGCGCGGGACTGGTACGGCCGACCCGGATCGGCAAGTGGACCCACTACCGGCGCGACGAGGAGCGGCTGGCACGACTCGCCCGCGAGATCGGCACCGCCCTGTGACCACACCCATCCCATTGACGCATCGGGATATGTCGATATGATCTGGTCATGTCGAAGCCCGATGACGCGCGCACCGCGCTGATCGTCCACGCCCACCCCGAGCCAGGCTCGTTCAGCACCGCCCAGATGTCCACCGCGGCGCGGGCGCTGCGCGAGGCCGGGTACGCGGTCGACGTGCTGGACCTGTACGCCGAGGGGTGGTCCCCGGTGCTGGACCGCGACGGCTTCGCGGCCGAGGGCTACTTCAAGCCCCAGGCCGAGCAGTTGCGCGCGGTCCGTGAGGAGACGCTGGACCCCCGCGTCCAGGACCACCTCGACCGGGTGCTCGCCGCCGACCTGCTCGTCTTCTCGTTCCCGCTGTGGTGGTTCTCGGTGCCCGCCATCCTCAAGGGCTGGGTGGACCAGGTCTTCGTGATGGGCGCGGCCTTCGGCGGCGACCACGGCATCTTCGAGCAGGCCGCGCTCAGCGGCAGGCGGGCGATGCTGCTGCTGACCACCGGCGGCTCCCGGGAGTCGTTCCAGCCCGGCGGCGCCCTCGGGTCGCTGCACGACTTCCTGTTCCACATCCACCGCGGCATGTTCGAGTTCGTCGGCTACCGGCCTCTGGAACCGGTGGTCACCTACGGCCCGGCCCACCTGAGCGACCAGGAACGGGCCCAGGCCCTGGCGGCGGTCAGGCACCGCGTCACCCTCGCCGCAGCGCTCCCGCGCCTCACGGCCCGCTGACGCCCCCGTCGCGGCGCGGGGTCGGCGGCCCCGGCGGGGGCTTTCGGCCTTCTCTCGTGATCGACTATTCGAGGACGGGAATATCCGCGTTTCGGCATGGACGCACCGCCGCACCGTCCGTAGCGTCGTCCGCGTGGCCGGGAAGTCCCCGGCCGGCCAAGGGGGTTGGACATGGCAGAGAAGACCGCTCTTACGCGTCTCACCGGCAGCGGGGACGGCTCCGGCGAGTGCGGGCAGGGTGACTGCCCGAACGTCTACGCCACGGATCGCAGGTCGTTCGTCTTCCAGGGCGAGCACTTCACCGGCTTCCAGCCGCCGGAGGGCGAAGGGCTTGTGGAGATCCCGGAAGCGGTGCTGCGGGAGGCGTTCCGTGCTCTTGGATGGTGAGGAATGGCAAGCAAAATTCCGAGAATTCACCAAGGAGGCGTGGCGGCTGGAAACGCTGCCCCAGTACCTGGTACCGCAGGAAGCCGACGAGTTCTCCCGTTTCAAGAACGGGGAAGCACTGGTCCACGCGGCCGAGGACGCCTGGACGTCCCAGATCCGCCGACACAGGGCAGAAGGGCGGATCACGGGCAGGGTCCACGTCGTCACGCGTCCGCTGAGCGACTACCTTCGCTTTGAGTTCTCGCGGTACTACCGGCACGGCGCAGACGCGGGAGAGGAAATCCGAATCCTGGATGTGACACACCGGCCGAACCCGCTCGAAGGATTTCAGGACTTTTGGTTCTTCGACCGCTCGACCGTCGTTCTCATGAACTACGAGCCCGACGGAAGGCAGATCAACCGGGTTCTTCACGAGGGAGTGATCGATCCCTATCTTGAGGCCCAGCGAATCGCCGTCGCCGAGTCGGTTCCATTTCAGGAGTACGTGACCGGGTGACGCTCGACCCGGAGCAGCTCGGCCAGTCCCAGGCTGACCTTGCTGAAATTCTGAAGGAGCTTCGCCGGCGAGCCGGGCTGTCAGGGGCTCGCCTCGCCGAACGTTGCAATATGTCTCAGCCCAAGATCTCAAAGATCGAGACCGGCAGAACAGTCCCGACCCTGGTTGACGTCGAGCGCATCCTGCGGGCTCTCGATGCCCCACCCTCCCTCGCAGCCGAGGTCAGTGCGCTCGCTCGTATCGCGAACACGGAGTGGCAGGACTTTCGCTCCATGCGACGCAAGGGGCTGGAGAAGAAGCAGAATGAGCTGGCGCACCTGGAGCGGTCGTCCGCGGAGCTCCGATTCTTCCTCCCCACGATGATCACCTCTCTGCTGTCGACACCGGAGTACATCCGGGCCACGCTGGCCGGCGTTCCCGGTGATCATGCGAAAGCAATCGCGCGAAAGCTGGACAGGCAGTCGATCCTCTACGACACCTCGAAGGAATTTATATTCCTGCTGACCGAACAGGCTGTGAGATGGCCGCTGCTCCCCCTCCCGGCCATGGCCATGCAGATTGATCGGCTCGTGTCCGTCAGCCGCCTTCCCGGCGTGCGCCTCGGTGTGCTCCCCCTGGCCGGACACATGCCGCTGGCTCCAGTGAATGTGTTCACGGTATACGACCGGAGAATGGCCACCGTGGAAACGTCCACCGGGGTCATGGTCTTCAAGGACCCCAGGGACACCGAAAGCTATCTGGATGAATTCTCTTCCTATGAGCGGCACGCCTCGTGGGGGGATGACGCACGGAACCATCTCGGGCTGTGGGCGCAGCTCTTCCGGTGATCTTTAGTCCACAACGGGAATAAGACTGGTCGGCTCCCTGCCGACCGTCGGATCATCGTTTCGACGGTCGAGCGGCATCCGGCGTCGCGGCAGCGCGGGAGTGCGCGCGCCCTGGTCGGTCGGCTGTCCTGCCGGCCCCTTCGGGCCGGTGGTACTGCACCGACCGGAAGGGCAGTGACGGTGACTACCACCATCGAACCGGCGCAGGCTGACAGGGGGCGCAGGCGGCTGGTGTCCTTCGACCTGACGCGCAAGTGCCAGCTTGCCTGCACGCACTGCTACAACGGGTCCGGCCCGGCGGGCACGCACGGCACCATGACCCGCGACGACTGGACGCGGGTCCTGAACCAGGCCGCCGAGTACGGCGTTTCCAGCGTCCAGTTCATCGGCGGGGAGCCGACGACGCACCCGGACCTGCACCAGCTCACCGGCCACGCGCTGCACCTGGGCCTGGCAGTCGAGGTGTTCAGCAACCTGGTGCGCGTCACGGAGGCCGACTGGACGCTGTTCGCGCTCCCCGGTGTCTGCGTGGCCACGTCCTACTACTCGGACCAGGTCTCGATCCACGACGCCGTGACCGGCCGGGCAAGCCACGGCAGGACCCGCGCCAACATCGGACGGGCCGTGCGCCTGGGGATTGCGCTGCGGGTTGGGATCGTCACCGTGGGCGGGTCGGACGACGGCGGCGCTGCCCGGGCGGACCTCGAAGCCCTCGGCGTGACCCGTATCCACGTCGACCGTGTGCGGGAGTTCGGGCGCGGGGCACGGGGCCGTGCCGCGGACATGAGCGAGCTGTGCGGCCACTGCGGCGCCGCTCGTACCGCCATCGACCCCACCGGGAAGGTGTCCCCGTGCGTGATGTCGGCGTTCGTCGGCGTCGGCAACGTCAAGGACGACCCTCTCGGCTCTATCATCGACGGCACCGCGATGCGGCAGGCCACGGCGTCCATTCGGGCGGCGGTACGGGGGCGCGCGGCGTGTGCCCCGGCCGATGAGGAGTGCAACCCGGGCTACCCGCCGAGTGAGTGCAACCCGAAGAACTGAGGGAGCCGCATGCGTGACAGCCTTCCCGGTCCGCAGTTCTGGGCCCGGATCCGCTCGCACACCGGTGAGGTGACCGAGGTTCAGCGCACCGCGCGGGGCTTCATGTCGGACCTCACGGCGCTGGTCGAGTGCGAGAAGGGGCCGTTCTTCTTGAAGGCTGTCGCCAACCGGCCCGGTGGCCGCCGCGATTCCATCATCAGGGAGAGACGGATCAATGCCGCGGTGATGCCCATCTCCCCGGGCCTGCGGTGGTGCGCCGAATCCGATGAGTGGATCGTCCTCGGGTTCACGGCCGTGGCGGGAAGGACATCCGACTTCACCCCTGGGTCCGGTGACCTTCCCGCCGTCGTGGCATTGCTCAACCGCATGGGTGCGCTACCGCTGCCGCGGGTGGCGCGGGACTGGACCGAAACGCGATGGGACCGCTTCGCGGCCGGTCAGGCGGAGGCGACGCTGTTCCGTGGCGGGGCACTCCTGCACACGGACATCAACGAAAGCAACCTGCTCATCGGGGATCGGCAGGCCTGGGCCGTGGATTGGGCATGGCCGACGCGTGGAGCGGCCTTCATCGACCCCGCGTGTCTGGTGGTGCAACTGGTCGCCGCCGGGCACCAGGCCCAGGATGCCGAGTCCTGGGCCGCGCGGTGCCCGGCGTGGACGAGTGCGGACCCCAGGGCGCTGGACGCCTTCGCCGCCGCGAGCACGCGCATGTACCAGCGGTTCGCCGAGCGCAAGCCGGGTTCCTGGTTCGACTCCATGGCGGCCGCCGCTCGGCGGTGGGCGGCAGGGCGGGGCGTCACGCTCTGAGCGGTCCGGCGCTCCCGCGCCTCACCGCCCGCTGACGCCCCCCTCGCGGGGCGGGGCCGGCTGGATCAGGTCCCAGCGGTTGCCGTACAGGTCGTGGAAGACCGCGACCGTGCCGTACGGCTCCTGGCGCGGCGCCTCCTCGAAGAGGACTCCGGCTGCCCGCATCCGCTCGTAGTCGCGGTCGAAGGTGTCGGTGTTCAGGAACCAGCCGACCCGGCCGCCGCTCTGGCGGCCGACGGCGGCCCGCTGCCGCCGGTTCGCGGCCCTGGCCAGCAGCAGGCCGCCCTCCCGCGCGCCCGGCGGGCCGACGACCACCCAGCGTTTGCGGTCGTCGATCCGCGTGTCCTGTAGCAGGTCGAAGCCGAGGCGCTCCACGTAGAACGCGATCGCCTCGTCGTAGTCGCGCACGACAACGGTCACCAGCCCGAGATGAGACATCCTGTGATCATGCCGCCACGCGGCGGGTCATGTCCGCTCCCCGTCGCCGGTGCGGCCGGTGCGGCCGGTGTGGCCGGTGTGGCCGGTGTGGCCGGTGCGGAAGACCGGCCAGCAGACCTCGGTGCGCCACCGCGCGCTGTCCGGGGTGTGCCGCTGGCCGACCAGGTAGTACTCGCGGATGGGGCCGTCGAGGGCCAGCGCGTGGCGTGAGACGTGGGTGGCCAGCGCGCCGTAGGCGCGGTCGGCCCCGGACGGCGGGCCGCTGTACTCGATCACGGCGAGTTCCACGCCCGGCACGAGCAGCGGTTCGACCCGGCCCAGCGGCCGCACCGGGCCCTCGCACGGGACGAAGACGGTGGCCTGGCCCCGGTGCAGGGTGAACACCTCGTCCGCGAACACGCCGCCGGCCGGGCCGCTCTCCCTCAGGCCCTGGCCCGCCACGGTCGCGAACAGTTCGCCCAGGGCGCCCTGGAACCAGGCGCCGACGTCGCGCGCGTCGACCACCGCGGTGACCGCCGCGGCCCGCACCGGGCCGACGTCGCGCAGCGCGATGCCCGCGCCGCCGCCGGGGGCGGGCGCGGTGAGCAGGTCGCGCAGCGCGGCGACCGCGCGCTGGGTGCGGCCCAGTTCGTCCTCCAGGCGGCGCAGGTGCGCGCCGATGTGCTGGTTGCGGGTCTCCACGTCGCAGGCGGCCAGCACCGTCCTG
The DNA here is from genome assembly GCF_014084105.1 of Streptacidiphilus sp. P02-A3a. Lineage (GTDB taxonomy): Bacteria > Actinomycetota > Actinomycetes > Streptomycetales > Streptomycetaceae > Streptacidiphilus. The sequence goes on from NZ_CP048289.1 coordinate 4,982,708, forward strand.
ATCTGGTCCAGCGGCATCCCCAGGTCCCGGAACCGGCGTACCACCTGGGCGGTGGGGATCTGGTCGACCGAGTAGCGGCGGTACCCGGTCCGCGGATCGACGCCGTCCGGCTCCAGCAGGCCGACCTCGTGGTAGTGGCGCAGGGTCTTGACGGTCATGTGGGTGGCGCGGGAGAAGTCGCCGATCGACAGGTAGCTGGTCACCCGTCGATTGTGCGCCCTCCCCCTGGGGGAGGGTTCGGCGGACCGGCCGCGCTTGACCCTCCCGCCGCGGCCGACCGCACGGTGGTGCCCACGGCCGGATCCCGGCCGGTCCACCGAGAAGCAGGGAGCTGATCGACCATGCCGCAGACCACCACCGACATCGACCGGACCGTGGAGCGCTACCTCGCCGTGTGGAGCGAGCCGGACGCCGCCGCGCGCCGCGGCGCCGTGGCGCGGCTGTGGGCGCCGGACGGCGTCGAGTTCGTCGAGGGCGCCCAGTTCCGCGGCCACCAGGGCCTGGTGGAGCGGGTCGCGCAGGCGTACGAGTTGTTCGTCGGCTCCGGCGAGTACCGCATCGCGCGCGAGGAGCACGTCACCGTCCACGGCGACATCGTGCGGCTCACCATCCAACTGGCCTACGCCAGGGGCCCGCGGGCCGGGGAGGTGGCCTGGGCCGCGCGGGTGTTCCTGGTACTGGACGAGGACGGCCGGATCCGGCAGGACTACCACCTGACCGTACGGCCGCTGCCCGCGGCGTAATCCGCGACGGACCTGAACCGGCACGCGGGCAGGCAGAGCGTCGAGCAGGGCGCCGAGATCATCGTGCGGATGGCGCGGCTGGGCCCGGACGGCCCGACCGGCGGCTACTTCGACGCGGCCGGCCCGCTGCCCTGGTAGCCCCCACCACGGCCACCGGGGCCGGCCGCCGCCGCGGCGTCCAGCGACTTCTCTTACGGGGCCGCTGCCGGACCGGTGCTCAGCGCCCTGCCATCAGCGCAGTTCACAGCTCATGGTGGAAAAGAACACGGGGGATCTTGTCCCCCTCGCACTCTTGGTATTGAGTACCCCTCACGGTGCCGACGGCGGCCCGGGCGCAGACCCGCCCGCCGTCCGGCACCCCTGGAGGGGGGAAGTCGATGCCGTGCTCGCCACGACGCGCCCAGCCGTGGGCCGCCCGGCCGCCGCGGGGCACCGCTGATGCCTGACCCGCTCCCCACCGGCGCGGCATCGGGCGCCGAGGGGCATCCGGTGCTGCGCCGCTGGGCCCAGGGCCAGGGGCCGCGGGCGTCGCGGGCCGCGATCGTGCTGCTGGCCGCGCAGGGCCTGCGCAACGCGGACATCGCCCGGCGGCTCGGGGTCTCCCGGCAGACGGTGACCACCTGGCGGCAGCGCTACGCCGCCGAGGGCGTCGAGGGCCTGGCCGACCGGGTGCGCACCGGACGGCCCACGGCGGTCGACGAGGGCGAGATCGTGGTCGGCGTGCTGACCTGCGCACCGGACGACCGGACCTCGCGGCTGCTGGCCCGGCGGCTGGGCTACTCGCCCACCGTGGTCGCCGCGACCCGCCGCAACTGGAACCTGACGGACAGTCAACTCGCGGTGCCGCGGGTGCCGGTGCGCCCCGCGCTGGAACCGGGCGACCTGTGGCCGGTGGGCCTGCACCTGGACGCGGAGTGCACCCTGCTCGTGCTCGCCGCCCGCGCCGCGGCCCCGGTGCCGCCCGCGCCGGGCACCGTGGTCGACCCGGACGCGCTGGCCGCCGTCGGCGCGGCGATGTCCGACGCGGTCACCGCCGCCACCGCGGACCGGACCGGGCCGCCCGAGCGCGCCGCGGACGGCGCGGTGGCGTTCCTGGAGGCGGTGCGCCGCGCCCACCCGCATCCGCGGCTGCACCTGGTGGTGCTGCGCCCGCGCCCGGGCACCGCCCTGGGCGCGGGCGCGGCCAAGCGCTGCGCGCGGCTGCGGATCGCTGTCCACCAGCCGCCGCAGCGCACCGGCGAGGTCTCCTTCGTGGGCGCCGTGCTGGCCCTGGACGCCGCCCGGCACCCCGAGTCCTCGACCCGGGTGCTGCCGGACCTGGCCTCGGCGCTGGAGCGCTACGCCGACGGCGCCGGGCGCACCCGGGTCCGCTGGATCCGCGAACCGCTCCCGGCCGCCCCCGGCGCCCAGGACCCTGCCCCGGCGGCGGGCCCCGACCCGCGCACCGGCGGCGGCGCCAACCAGATCGACCTGGGGTCCTTCAACGAGTGCGTGGTGATCGAGACGGTCCGGCTGGCGGGCCGGATCACCCGGGCCGAGCTGGCCGAACGCACCCGGCTGACCCAGCAGTCGGTCTCGCGGATCTCCCGCTCGCTGATCCAGCGCGGACTGCTGGTCGAGGACCGGCAGCGGCACTCGTCCGTCGGCAAGCCCAGCAGCCCGGTGCGGCTGCGCGACGACGCCGCGCACGCGCTGGGCATCCACATCGACCCGCACCTGCTCACCGCGGTCCTGGTCGACCTCTCCGGCCGGATCGTGGCCCGCCGCGCCCAGCCGATCACCTGCGACCCGCGCCCGGGCGCGGTGGTCAACCAGATCGCCGACCTGGGCGAGAGCGTCCTGGAACAGGCCGGGCGCGGACGCTGGGAGCAGGGGTTCCTGGGCATCGGGGTGGCCACCCCGGGCCCGGTGGACACCGCCTCGGGGACGGTGCTGGACCCGCCGCTGATGTCGGTGCTGCGCGAGGTCCCGCTGCGCACCCTGCTGGAGCGGCGCTTCTCGTGCCCGATCGTGATCGAGAAGGACTGCTCGGCGGCGGCGGTCGGCGAGCGCTGGATCGGCCGCGGCAGCCGGGCCCGCGACTTCGTCTACCTGTACCTGGGCACCGGCGTGGGGACCGGGCTGTTCCTCAACGGCGACCTGTACCGCGGACTGAGCGCCAACGCGGGCGAGTTCGGCCAGCTGTGCGCGGTGACCCCGGGCCGGATCGACGCCCGCGGACGGCCGCAGGCGCTGGCCCAGCGCGACCCCAGCGACCCCAGCGGCCCCGGTGACCCCGGCGGCCCCAGCGGCCCCGGCGGCCCCAGCGGCCCCGGTGCGTACCCGCGGCCGTCGCGCGCGGTCAAGGGCGGCGGCCGGCAGCGGCTGTCCACCCAGCAGGCCGCCAAGGCCCTGGCCCAGGGCGTGCTCGCGGTGGTCGACCTGCTGGACATCGGACTGGTGGTGATCGGCGGCCCCTTCTTCACCGAGGAGGTCGCCGACGTGTACCTCGGCGAGGTTGAGCACGCGGTCAACGCCTACCCCACCGCCCGGCGGCTGCGCCGGGTCCGCGTGGAGCGCTCACTCAACAGCAGCGAGGCCGTCGCGGTCGGCGCGGCCTCCACGATCTTCCACTCCACCTTCACCCCCCGCCTGCGCCGCACCCCCTGAGGGGCGCGGCGACCCGGACGGGTCCCTGGCCGGCGGCGGGCGGCCGTCAGCGGCGGACGGTGATCGTGTTCATCGGGAAGGCGCCGCCCTCGCGCAGCGGCTCGGCGCCACGGCCCGCGGCGGTCCACACCGAGTAGCTGTCGGGTGCGTAGGAGGCCAGGTGCCAGGTGCCCAGCGGCACCGTGCCGTTGAAGGCGACGCGGACCTGGACGTGGGCCCAGTACCCGGAGCCGTAGCGCAGCTTCGTGCCGGGGACCTCGAAGCCCTGGACGCTCGCGTTGTTGTAGCGGTAGTCGCTCGCCTCCCACCGGCCGGTGACCGGGTCCAGCCAGGTCACGCTCACCCCGGGGGCGGAGGAGCCGTACTTGTTGACCCCCGCGGGGTTGTACAGGTCCAGTTCGAAGGTGCCCGGGTACAGGTAGTCGGGGGAACGCTGCATGTACCACAGGGTGAGGGTGACGCTGTGGCCGCGTTCCACCGACGCGGGCAGCCCGGTGTCCTTGCCCCGGTAGAGCGTGCCGGACGGCTGCGGGCCGGACGCCGAGGCGGTGCCGGCGACCAGCGGCGTGACGCCCAGCAGGGCGGCCGCGGCGGCCAGGACCAGGGCGCGGCCTGTGCGTGTTCTCAACGTGTCCTCATTGTTCTCAGCGGTGTCCTCGGATCTCGGCGCCGACCGCACCAAGGGCACATCGTAGCCGCGGCCGCGGTGGACACCGGTCTCGCCGACCGCCGCGCCCGCCGGCGCCGCCCGGCAATGACCGGCCGTCGGTGCGGCGGTCCGTCAACTCGCCTGCTGCCGACCGTCGCTGACCGCGCGCAGCGGGCGGTCTGCCAGGGCCCGCAGGGCGGCGCGGTCCTGGGCGGCGACCGGGGTGAACAGCAGCACCAGCGCCGAGGGGTCGTCGACCGGGCGGAAGGAGGACAGCGAGAGCCGGATCGGGTCCAGCCCGGCGGGCGCCGCGGTCAGCGTCCGGGCGGTCAGGTCCGCCACCGAGTGGCAGGCCCACCAGTGCGCCAGCTGCGGCGCGTCCTGGTCCAGGCGGCGGTACACCTCGCCGACGCGCGGGTGCGCCAGCGCCGGTCCGGCCTGCGCCCGGAAGTGCTGGAAGATGTTCATCGCCAGCGGCTCCCACTCGTGCAGCACCGCGCGCGGCCAGGGGTCGGCCGCCATCAGCCACATCAGGTTGCGGCACTCGGCCGGGACCGCCTCCGGCGCGCCCCACAGCGCGCTCCACGCGCTGTTCCAGCACAGCAGGTCGAAGTAGCGGTCCAGCAGCACCGCCGGGCTGCCCGGCCAGGAGTCCAGCACCGGCTGCATCGCCTCGGCCAGCCCGGCCGGCAGCCGCTCCTCGGCCGACTCGTGGTACCCGGCCAGCCGCAGCGCGTGCCGCAGCCCCGCCCCGTCCAGCCGCAGCGTCCGGCCGACCGCCTCCAGCACCTGCCGCGAGGCGGTCACCCGCCCCTGCTCCAGCCAGGTGTACCAGGCCAGCCCCACCCCGGACAGCGAGGCCACCTCCTCGCGGCGCAGCCCCGGCGTCCGGCGGCGGGCGGAGCCCACCAGGCCCACCTCGGCGGGCTTGAGCAGTTCGCGGTGCGCCCGCAGGAAGGCGCCGAGTTCCTGACTGGCACGGGGGGCTGGCATCAACGGCTCCTGGCTGGGAAAGGTCTGCGCGGCGCCGGGTGCCCGGGCGGCGCCGCCGGGTGCCCGGATCCCCGGGGGTTCACGGATCCCGGCGTCAGCGGGGCCCGGCGCGCGGCGGCGGGGCGCGGCGGCGGTCAGCGCCGGGCGCGCGGTGCGGCCGCGTGCCGGGGACGCGGTGCGGCTAAGGGCCCGCGACGCGATGGGCCGCCGGTGCCGATGCGGGCGGCGTCGGTGCGTCGGGGGGCCATGGGCGGCAGCGTAGTTGGGGGCTCCGCCGCGGGGCAAGGCCGGGCGGCGGCGCAGCCCCCGCGGCCGACCCGCCACTGACCGCGGTGCCCCGTGTCGGTGGGTGAAGTGATGGGCAGGAGTGACCGATGCGCAACGGAAAGCAACCGACCGGGCAAAGGAGTTGCGCCGTGCAGCTACGGTTCGCCGGCAAGGACCCGAAGTCCCAGGGGGCAACTGCCCGACAGTGCTGGTGGACAGCGCCGTATGGACCGCGCCCGCGTCCTGCGCCAGGGCGGCCACCGGTTGGCGTTCCCCGTCGAGGAGTCCGTCCTGCGCACCGGCCACGGCGGTGCACCGGTCATGGCCGGACAGCTGGGCCATCTCCTGTCGGTCATGTCACTTCCGACGGTCTCCCTGGGGGTGGTCGCGTTGATGGCCGACCGCGAGCTGTGGATGCAGGAGACGTTCGTCCTCCTTGACGAGCAGTCCGTGGAGGTGGAGCTGCTGACGGCCATGGTCACGGTGACCCAGCCACGGGAGATCAGCCACTGCGCGAGGGCGTTCACTCACCCGTACCGGATGGCGGTCTTCGGCCGCCCGGCCCGGAAGCTGACCGTGAAGGCCGTCGAGGCCCTGGGGTGAATCCCCGCGACCAGGCGCAAGTCCGTTGAATCCGTTCCGGCGTGTCTCTCACCTCCTGGACGAAGGCATGGTCCAGCCATCGTGGCGTCAGTGGCCATGTATGACTGGGATCTACAGCCCGCAGAAGGAGGCGCTGGGCGGGCTGGCGATCGAAGTCGAGCTGATCTGATCTCGCGTTGTGCCGGTGCCTCCTCCTGGGCGGGAACCGGTCCGCCGTCAGCGGGCTGCTCTCGGTGCCCCGTTGAGCTGGGCCAGCAGACCTCTGCCGGCGGCCTGGCCGCGTCGAGCTCCTGCTGGCGCTCGTCCAGTCGCCCGGCCAGGTCGACGATCCGCTGCTCAAGCCTGGTCGTGGAACGCCTGAGCGCTTCGATGTCCTCGACCGTGCCGAGCCCCGACTCCTCCTGGACGCCCCCGGGGGGCTCTGCTTCGCCGGGCGTGGGGTGACGGCGGACGGGACGGCAGCCTCCACCCCAGCCACGCACTGCCCGTAGCCGCAGGCCTGGCCACCGCTCCCGGTGCCGGGGCGCTCCCCGCCGGAGGCATTGCTCTGACGGCCAGTTGACCCCTGGTCAGAACGCGACCAGGGACTGCCTCAAGCTCAGACGGTCGCGGACCGCCCGGCTGCATCTGAAAATGGCCTGACGCCCCCTGGCGAACGGGAGGGGAATCAGGCCATTCGAGATGCGGCTAGTCGATTAGGTGATCGAATTCTCCAGCCTTGACGCCGGTCAGGAATGCGCGCATCTCCGCCTGAGTGTACGGAATGGGCTCCATCTCCAGACGAGTGCTGGCCACGGCAACATCGCCCGTGGGCAACCTCTTCATCTTGACGCACTCTGCTCCGTTTCCGCTCGCAGAGCTCTTGATCCATCCATGGGGGAGCTGGGTGGCCTTGCCGCTCATAGTTCTTTCCTGATCCTCTCGATCAACCGAATGGTTTCGCCTTGGGACAGCGCGTGTTCTTGAAGGCGTTCAAACTGCAATACCTTGTCGAATGTAGCGCTTGGTAACGCTTCCGTGCACTGCCGGCCTGCGCGTTTGCGGCGCTTCGCCCACCCCCACCTGCTGAGGCTCTCGCTCCGCCGGAACCACACCGGCCCGGCTGCCGTCCCGTCCGCCGTCACCCCACGCCCAGCGAAGCAGAGCCGCCCCCTGGGGCGTCCAGGAGGCTGCACCCCGCAAGTGGGCGCGCAAGCGCGGTCCTGGACACCCCCGGGGCGGCTCCACTGCACGCGGCATGGGGCGACGGCGGACGGGGACGGCAGCCTCTACGCCAGCCACGCACTGCCCGCAGCCGCAGGCCTGGCCACCGCTCCCGGTGCCGGGACGCTCCCCGCCGGAGGCATTGCTCTGACATGTAAATTCCCCGGAGTCGACACGCATTCGACTCCGGGGAATTTACATGGCTAGGTGCCTGGAAACTGGCCGTCCTTGATAGCTGCGACGAAATCAGAGAAGGCATTCTCCGTGAAGGCTAGGACTGGTCCATCCGGATCCTTGCTATCCCTGACGGGAATCACCCCCAAAGAGCCGTCCGCTATCTCCACACAGTTGTTGTTCGGCCCACTATAGGTGCTCTTTCGCCACCGCTTCGGCACACCCTGTTCCATCATGAGACTTGCAGCCTTTCTGTCATTTTTTTAGCTTGGCTGCCGCGAGGGCGGCAATAGTGTTCAGCGATTGCTCCGGGTCCAGCGCCGATGATCGCAACCAATCGAAAACCATCCAGTAGCCATCGAGCTCCCTGGCCTCCTCAAGGTACTGACTGCTGGTCAGAGTCTCCAGGAACACGGCTCCCGGAGCTGGAGTGTCGGCGAAGGCGAAGAGGACGAACGCACCACAAGTACCTGCCGTCGCTCCAACGCTGAGCGGGACCACTTGGATGGTCACATTCGGAAGCTGCCCCATCTCAACGAGGTGCCGCAGCTGATCCCGATGAACGTCCTCGCCACCCACCACACAGTGAAGTACGGGTTCCCAGATGATTATCGAAAGCCGGACTGGTGACTCTTTCGTCAGAACAGCCTTGCGGTTCGCTCGGATTTTGACGAAGGAGTCAGGGTCCCCCAGGCGCGTGATAGCCGGGTTGGCATCGAGGATCGCTCGGGCGTATCCCTCGGTCTGCAAGAGACCTGGTACCAAGATGGGCTCCCACGTACGGATGTACCCCGCCTCCTCCTCCAGGCCGCCGGAAGCTGTTCTCACGGTGAACCAAGGCATGCGAAGAGGCGGCGGCCGATTGCCTCCGCCTCGATATTCGCTGAACTCAGATACCCAAGTCACCGTTTTTGACGCTATCGAGAAAATCCCCCCAAGCATCTGCCGAGAACTGCAAGAGAGGGCCACTCTGATCCTTGGAGTCCCGGACGAAACTACCGCCTGTCGCGTCACGGGCGACCTCAATGCAAGCTCCCGACTGTTCCGAGTAGCTAGCCTTGCGAAACGGACCTACAACTTCTGGGTTCACTTCCCTGCCTCCGCTTTGCGTAGAACATTCTCTATAAAGGCAACGCTTTCGTCCTGGGACGCAGCGTTCGACCGTAGGGTTTCGAAGAGGCCGCTGTATGCGGCCAGCGAGTCTGCGTCTTCGTGCACTTGAGTACTGGTCAGTCCTTCCAGCGCCACCGCTTCGACCTGGTGATCGGGACCAAAGGAGAAGGCTGTGAACGGGGCTCCCATCGCGCCGATCATTCGGGGACCGAAGCGCAGAACCTGTAGGGAGATGGTGGGTTCATGGGCCAGATTCAGCAACGATTTCAGTTGCCCTGTATGCGCCTCCCTGCCTCCAGCAGGTGAAATGATAGCCGGTTCCCAAAGGATCACGGCCTGCGGAATCCCCTCCGATAGGATTCGCGCTTGCCGCTCCCGCCGGACTTTTACGAGCACCGAGATCCGCTCTTGCGAGAGCTGCAACGGGCCGGACCTGATTGCAGCCTCAGCGTACGCTTCCGTCTGGAGGATTCCTGGAATGTAGACCGGATGGTAGATGCGAATGTAGGACGCGTCGTTTTCCAGGACGATGTGATCCCCGTAGCCAGGAGTCAGGCTGTCCTGGTAGTCGAGCCACCATCCTCGCGCGGTGCTGGTTCGAGCGAGGGCTTCGAGCCGGTCGCGCTCCTTGGGATCGTCAACCCCATAGAGGTCGAGAAGCACATGGAGTTCCAGGGGACGGATCGATACCCTGCCCGACTCCAAGCGGCTGATCTTGGTACTACTGGCACGGATGGCGCTTGCGGCTGCCGCCTGGTCGAAGCCGCCCTGCTCTCTGTACGTGCGCAGGGCCACACCAAGCCTCTTGCTTCGGATCGTTGCCTTGCCTCCGTCAGGCATCCCGGACCTCCTGCCTGCATTATCGCGCGGGCCGCGATCGTAGCGCACTGCCTTTATCGCATCCCGGTCGCATATTTGCGATCATGGAGTCAACTCGACCATGGAGATGAGCAATCAGCACACTAACGGGCACGGGGGCGAGAGGTCTAACGTCGATGTGACGCACCGTCGGGCACGCATCTTGCCGATGGACCGTCCGAATCGCGCTTGTGCGATCACTCGGAGGTGGCTGTGCCATGAGCAAGCTCGGATTACCCCCCGACGATGGGGCTGCGAGGGAAGTCTCGGCCGACTCGCCCGCCGTACCGGTGAGGGCGCCTGCGGTTGGGGAGTTGGCGTACGACAGCAGGCGCGATCGTGCGGGCACGGTCATGGAGGTGAAGGCGCGCTACGCGTCGCTCCGCCCGCCCGGTGGCGGCCGCGAGTGGACGGTGCCGCCCGGGGAGCTGCACGAGGTGAGACGGGGGGACGAACTGCGCGCTGCGGTCGCGGAGTTGAACCGGCTCAGCAGGTGGGGGCTATGAGCCGCCGTAAGGACGGCCCCGGGGCGCAGGGGCAGCCGCATGAGGCGTGGTACCCGCCCGCCGCTCCGGTCCCGGTGGCGGGCTGTCCGGCGTGCGAGTCCTTCATGGAGGAGATCAGGGCCAGGAAGCGCGCGGGGGATCACAGTGCGGCTTCCGATTATCGCGTTCTGATGGCCCGTCACATTCGAGTGGAGCACCGCGACTCGCAGTGATCTGACGGTCAGTCAAACCTGTTCAGACAAACCCTTTCGCCACCGGCCGCTCAGCGACGCGGCCGGTGGCCGGACGACGTCAGGGGCGGCCGAGGTGGTCGGCGGCCGAAATGAGAGGGAGCACTTGATGGGTGGGTTACGTGGGGGTCGCAGTGGCGGCGGGGGCCGAGGGGATGACTGGGTCATGCGTCCGGCGGCCCGGCGGCCGGCCCTGCGTCGTTTCCAGCAGTGGGAGGAATGAGCGTTGTCGTCAGATTCGTCTGTGGCGCACCCGCGTGAGCGTTATGCCGCAGCAGTCCGCCGTGCGTGTGAGGCGCAGGATGTGGAGCTGGTGCGCCGTGCTTTCGCGGCGGCGTCCATCGAGTTGTTCACGCTGCGGTCGCTACTGTCGGCCGACGATGAACTGATCCTGGGTCAGCTTCTGGCGCGGAGGTACGAGGCGGGCGCGAGCCTGCTGGTCCTCGGTGCTGAGGTCGGCCGGTCCACGCAGTATGTGGCAAAGGTTCTGCGGCGGTCGGGGGTGGTGATCCGGCCCGCGTTTCGTCCGCCGGGATCGGGGCAGCGCGTGGACCTGGTGGAGCTGCGCCGCCTGTACGAGGCCGGGGCGTCGGTGAGTGGATTGGCGGCCCGAATCGGTTTTTGCCGGGAGGCCACCAGGAAGTTCCTGAAGGCGTCCGGAGCCCAACTGCGCGGGTAGTTCCACGTGCCGTGAGGCAGCGGCTTTCAAGCACGACGGAGGAGGAGGGTACCCATGCCGCAGAATGAGTTGATCTTGCTGGAGCGTGTGATCGCTGCGTGGCAGGCGTCGGAGCGCGGGCGGCTCTTCGACTGCGAGAGGGTGTCATCGGCTGCCCTCGCCGAGGCTGCTCATACGGCCCTGGGGTTCATCCGGGTGGAGAGGGTGGTGCCGGACGTCCGCTCGATGGAGACCGCCTCCGCCGTAGACATGTTGGGAGGTCTGCTGACGGAGATGTGGGTGCTCGGCTTCCGAGTGGGGTGGGGACACGGGGTGGACCAGGAAGGGACCGAGCGGCTGATCTGACGGTCTGCTGCCTTTGGTCCTGGCCGTGCCCGTTGGGTGGCTGGGGTCTTTGGCATGCCTTGGTGCGGGTGGGTCATCGGCGACTGACGACGACAGGTTCCTCAGACGACAGTTTCCTCATCCGGCTACCAGCGCCGGGCGGGGCGTGCTGCTCTCGGCGGGAGCGGCCCGGTCCCGGGTGCGGATCCTATGAGCGCGGGTAACAGCATGAACGCCTGCCTGGTCGGCGCCGGGCGGCCCGCGCATGCTTCGGGGCAGTAGCTGCCGTGCCACCGCCCGCGGCCCCGCCCCGCGGTGGTGCCCGTTCGACAAGGACCTCCATGCCTGCCCCCGCCCCGTGCGCCACCGGCGTCCCGCGATGAGACGGTTCCTGCTGCGGCGGCTGCTGCTCGCCGTGCCCACCTTGTTCGGCGTGACGGTGGTGGTCTTCGCCACCGTGGCGCTGGTGCCCGGCGACCCGGTCGGCGCGTTCCTGGGGCCCGGCGCGCCGCCCGCGGCCCGTCGGGAGCTGGCCGCGCGGCTGGGCCTGGACCGGCCGCTGCCGGTGCGCTACGCGTCCTGGCTGTGGCACGCGCTCCACGGCGACCTGGGCACCTCGATCTCCGCGCAGCGCCCGGTACTGGGCCTGCTGGCCCCCGCCTTCGGCCAGACGCTGCTGCTGGCCGGCGCCGCGTTCGCGCTGGTACTGGCCGGCGGGGTCCTGGTGGGCGGCCTCGGCGCGATCCGGCCCGGCGGCCCGGGCGGACGGCTGTCCGGCGCGCTCAGCACCCTGTTCGTCTCCGCCCCGCAGTACTGCGTCTCGCTGCTGCTGATCGCGGTGTTCGCGGTGCACTGGCAGTGGCTCCCGGCCGGCGGCACCCACGACCCCTTCGGCGACGGCGGCACCGGCGACCTGCTGCGCCACCTGGTGCTGCCCGCCGTCGCGGCGGCACTGGTGCCACTGGGCCTGACCGCCCGGGTCCTGCGCGCCGCCCTGGCCACCGTACTGGGCGGGGAACTCGCCGACAGCCTGCGCGCCCGCGGCCTGAGCCGGAGCGCGGTCCTGCGGCACTGCCTGCACAACGCCTCCCCCGCGCTGCTGACCATCGGCGGCCTGCAACTGGCCTACCTGCTGGAAGGCGTGGTGTTCGTGGAGACCCTGTTCTCCTGGCCCGGCGTCGGCCAACTCCTCTACACCGCCCTGTCGGCCCGCGACCTGCCGGTCATCGAGGGCGGCGTGCTGGTCGCCGCCGTGGGCTTCGTCGGCGTCAACATCGCGGTGGACACCGCGCACGCGCTGGTCGACCCGCGAGTGCGGGGCTGACCGTGGCGCAGCGCGTACGTGCGTGGAAGGGCCGCGACGCGGGCCTGGCGGTCCCGCTGGCCCTGGCCGTGCTGCTGGTGCTGCTGGCCCTGGCCGCGCCACTGGTGGCCCCGTGCAGCCCCACTGCCGGCCTGCTCCAGGACCGGCTGCTGTCCCCCGGCAGCCCCGGGCACCTGCTGGGCACCGACGGCCAGGGCCGCGACCTCCTCAGCAGGCTGATCTGGGCGGCCCGCCCCTCCCTGGTGGGCGGCTTCGCCCCGGTGGCCGTCGCGGGCGTGCTGGGCAGCGCGCTGGGCATCACCGCCGGGCTGGGCGGGCGCGTGGTCGAGCAGGCACTGCTGCGCGCCCTGGACGTGCTCTACGCCTTCCCCGGGATCCTGCTGGCCATGGCCGTCGCCAGCGTGCTGGACAGCGGCCTGGGCGCGGTGGTCCTCTCGCTGTCGGTGGTGCTCACCCCCTCGGTCGCCCGGGTGGTCTTCACCGAGGTCCGGGCGATCCGCGGCGCCGCCTACCTGGAGGCGGCCAAGGTCAGCGGCGCCGGACCGGCCACCATCGCCCTGCGGCAGGTCGCCCCGGTGGTCGCACCGGTGGTCCTGGTCTACTGCTCGTCGCTGATCGGACTGTCCATCGTGTACGCGGCCGGGCTGTCCTTCCTGGGCCTGGGCGTCGCACCACCGACCGCCGAATGGGGCGCGATGCTGGACGAACTGCGCCCGACGCTGCTCAGCCACCCGGCGGTGGCGGTCATGCCCGCACTGGCGATCCTCGCCGTCTCGGTGGTCTTCAACACCCTGGGCGAGGCCCTGCGCCGCCGCCTGGGCGCCGCCGACCAGCCACGGACGCAGGCCAACCGATGACCACCCCCGCCCCGGCCGCCCCCGACCCGGCCGCCCCCGACCCGGCTGTTCCCGACCCGGCTGTTCCCGACCCGGCTGTTCCGGTCTTGGCTGTCGAGCGGTTGACGGTCACCCACCGGCACCGCGACGGGCACACCACCGCCGTGGACCAGGTCTGCTTCGCGCTGCCGCCCGGCGACGCGCTGGTGCTGCTGGGGGCCTCGGGCAGCGGCAAGACCACCGTCGCCCGCGCCGTGCTCGGCCTGCCCGCCCGCAACGCCGAGACCACCGGCCGGATCGAGCTGCGCGGTACCGACCTGCGGGCCCTGGACGAGCGGGCGCTGTCGCGCGTGCGCGGTCGGCGCATCGGCTACGTGCCGCAGGACCCGACCGGCTCACTGGACCCGCTGCGCAGGGTCGGCGCGCAGCTCGCCGAGGTGCTGCGCCGCCACCAGCGGGCCACCGGCCGCCGGGCGGCCCGCGCCGCGGTCCCGGACCTGCTGGAGTCCGTCGGGATCGACGACCCGCGGCGGGTCGCCGACAGCTTCCCGCACCAGCTGTCGGGTGGTCAGCGCCAGCGCGCCGCGATCGCGCTGGCGGTGTGCTGCGAGCCGGAACTGCTGATCGCGGACGAGCCCACCACCGCCCTGGACGCGCTGGTGCGCGCCCAGGTGCTGGACCTGTTCGCCCGCCTGCGCGCGGAACGCGGCATCGCCCTGCTGCTGGTCACCCACGACCTGGCGGTGGCCCGGCGCACCGGCGGCCAGGTCGCGGTGATGCGGGCCGGGCGGATCGTGGAGAGCGGGCCAGCCGCCCGGGTCCTGACCCACCCCGCCCACCGGTTCACCGCCGAACTGGTCGGCGCGCACCCCGGAGCCGACCAATGACCCCACCCCAACCACCCGCACCCCAACCCACACCCCAACCGGCCGCACCACTGTCGCCCGGGCCGCAACCGGCCGCACCACTGTCGGCCGGGCCGCAACCGGCCGCACCGCTGTCGGCCGGGCCGCTGCTGGTGCTGGACGCCGTCAGCAAGCGCTTCACCACCGGCCGCACCGCCCACACCGCCGTGGACGGCGTCACCCTGGCCGTGCCCCGGGCCCGCGTCCTGGGACTGGTCGGCGAGTCCGGGTCGGGCAAGTCCACACTGGCCCGGCTCGCCCTGGGCCTGATCGCCCCGGACAACGGCACGGTCCGCTTCGAGGGCCACGACCCGCACCGGCTGCGCGGCCGCGCGGCCCGACCGGTCCGCGCCCGGCTGCAGTTCGTGCCGCAGAACCCGGGCGGCTCGCTCAACCCGGCACTGCGGGCCGGGTCCGCGGTCGCGCTGGCGCTGGCGGCGCTGGGCGTGCCGCGCGCCGCGCGCGCCGAGCGCACGGCCGCGCTGTTCCAGCGGGTCGCCCTGGACCCGGCCCTGGCCCGCCGCTACCCGCGCGAGCTCTCCGGCGGGCAACTGCAACGCGTCGCCATCGCCCGCGCCCTGGCCACCGGCCCGGACCTGATCGTCCTGGACGAGCCGACCTCGGCCCTGGACCGCACCGCGCAGAGCCGGGTACTGGACCTGCTGGCACAGCTGCGGCAGGACGACGGCGTCGCCTACCTGCTCATCTCGCACGACCTGGCCGCCGTGCGCCACCTCGCCGACCAGGTCAGCGTGCTGCGCCACGGCCAGGTGGTCGAACAGGGCCCCACCGACCGGCTGTGGCAGGACCCGCGCCACCCCTACACCCGGGCCCTGCTGGACGCCACCACCACCGCCACCACCACCGCCCGTGTCCCTGCCCGTGTCCTTCGACCGTCCGCGACCGCGCCGCCAGCGACCGCCGCGACCGCCCCGCCCCCGACCGGTCCGACCGCCCCCGGTCCGACCGCGCACCACTGACCCGAGGAACCGCCATGACCAGCCCGACCGCCCCCGCCGCCGCGCCGCGCCGCGCCCGCTCCACAGCGGGACTGCTCGCCGCCGCCCTGGTCCTGCTCCCGAGCGCCGCCGGATGCAGTTCCTCCGGCTCCCCCGCGACCGGCACCGCCCACGGCGCCCACGGCGCCGACCGCGGCGGGACGCTGGTCATCGGCGCGACCGGGACCCTGCCCGACCCGGACACCATCCTCGGCGGCGCGGGCTACGAGGGCACCGCGCTGGTCAGCTTCCAGATCTACGAAGGCCTCACCCGCTACGACCTCAGCCAGGGCAATACGCCCGCACCGGTCACCAGCGCCCTCGCCAGCTCCTGGACCGTCGCCCCCGACCACCGCACCTGGACCTTCACCCTGCGCAAGGGCGTCACCTTCCAGGACGGCACCGCCTTCGACGCCGCCGCGGTCGTCTTCAACCTGGACCGCTACCTCAAGAAGGGCAGCCCCTACTACACCGCCGCCCTGGGTGCCGCGGCCCAGGAGTACGCCGGGGACATCACCTCCTACCGCGCCCCGGACCCCGACCACGTGGTCCTGGTCACCAAGGCGCCCAACGGCCACTTCACCGACGACCTGACCCACCTGCTGATAGCCAGCCCCACCGCCGTGCGCCGCTACGGCGACTCGGGCTTCGCCCAGCACCCGGTCGGCACCGGCCCGTTCAGCTTCGCCTCGCAGACCCCCGGCCAGCAGATCGACCTGGTCGCCAACCCGCACTACTGGCGCGGGGCCCCCAAACTCGACAAGCTCGTCGTCCAGGCCCTGCCGGACCCGGCGGCCCGCACCGCCGCCCTGCTCTCCGGCGGCGCCAACATGATCGACTACCCCGACCCGGACGACATCGCCCGCCTGCGGTCCGACGGCGCGCAGATCGACACCAACAGCTACGACCACATCTGGTACTGGATCCTGGACCAGTCCAAGGCCCCCTGGAACAACGTGCTGGTGCGGCAGGCCGCCAACGACGCCATCAACCGGTCCGCCATCGCCGAGGACCTGCTGCACGGCACCGCCGGACCCGCCTACCAGGCCGCCCCCAAGGGCACCTTCGCCTACGACCCGGCCGGGAACCTCTACTCCTACGACCCGGCCAAGGCCCGGCAACTACTGGCCCGCGCCGGCCTCGCCCACGGCTTCACCACCACCGTCACCGTCCCCACCGCCGGATCCGGCAACCTGCTGCCGGTCCCCATCTCCGAAGCCATCCAGCAGGACCTCGCCGCGGTCGGCATCACCGTCAAGATCCGCACCACCGACTGGTCCACCCTGCTCAGCGACGAGGCCAAGGGCCAGGTCGCACTCGGCTCCGACGCCCTGGCGCAGTCCACCACCTTGTTCCAGTCCGAATCACTGCTCCCGCTGTTCCTCGGCACCGGCAGCCCCTTTTGGACCGGCCACTACTCCGACCCGGCCGTCGACCGGCTGTTCGCCGCCGCATCCTCCTGCCTGGACCAGAACACCCGCCAACAGGACTACACCCAGGCCCTGGACCAGGTCACCAAGGACGCCCCCTGGCTGTTCGTGGTCAACGACCGCGACGCGCGGGCCCTGTCACCCAAGGTCCACGGCTTCGTCGAACCCCAGTCCTGGTTCGTCGACCTCACCAACGTCTGGGTATCCGCATAACCCGCCACCCCCCACCAGCACCAGCACCGGCACCGGCACTTCCGAGAGAACGGCCACGCGATGACGCACCCGCACCACCCCCAGCCACCCAGGTGGGGAATCACCCTGCCGCTCGCGGGCCTGCCCCTGGACCGGCACCGCTTCCTGGTCGAGCGGCTGCCCGACCTCGGCTACAGCGACGTGTGGAGCGCCGAGGGCGGCGGCACCGACGCCTTCACCCCGCTGGCCGCCACCGCCGCCTGGTCCCCGACCCTGCGCATCGGCACCGGCATCGTCCCGGTCCACACCCGAGGACCGGCGGTACTCGCCCAGACCGCCGCCACCTTGGCCCAACTCGCCCCCGGACGCCTGCTGCTGGGCATCGGCGCCTCGGTCCCCGCCCATGTCACCGACATCAACGGAATCCCCTTCGACGAACCCTTCAAACGCACCCGCGACGTCCTGCGGTTCCTCACCCGCGCCCTGCGCGGCGAACACGTCAGCGGAGACTTCGACACCTTCTCCATCCGCGGCTACCAACTACCGCACCCGCCCGCCGAACCGGTCAAGGTGATCCTCGGCGCGCTGCGCCCGGGCATGCTGCGCCTGGGCTTCACCGAAGGCGACGGCGCGATCACCAACCTCCTGTTCCCCGAGGACGTCCCCACCGTGCTGGACGCCGTCGGACCGCAACCACCGGGCAAGGAACTGGTGGTCAAGGTCTTCGTCTGCCCCACCCAGGACACCGCCTACGCCCAGCGGGCCACCCGCCCCTTCCTCGCCTGGATCCTGAACCGCGAGCCCTACCGCAAGTTCCACGCCTGGCTGGGCCACGGCGACCTGCTGCACGAGGCACACCGGCGCTGGGACGCGGGCGACATCGAGGGCGCGCAACAGGCCCTGCCCGACGAGGTCGTCGACAAGCTGTTCGTCAGCGGCTCGCCCGAGCACTGCCGGGAACGGATCGGGCACTACCACCGCCCCGGCGTCACCACCGTCCAGCTCTACGTCTGCCTGCCACCCAAGGTACTGGCCGACCCGGCCCGACTGCTCGACACCCTGGCCAGACTCGGCCCCAACCCCACCTGACCCCCCGTCAACCCGCCCCACCCGTAACGCGGCCACCGGCCGCAGCCCCACCGGGGCGGGTGTCGCGCCAGGCGGCGCGGGCCAGCAGCGCCGCGGCGAGGAAGGCCGCCGAGGCGATCAACGCCGACAGGTGCAGGCCGCGGACCAGGCGGCCGGGGCCCGCGGTGAGCGTGGCGAACAGGGCCACACCGACGGCGTTGCCCAGCTGGCGGCCCACGTTGAACACCGCCGACGCCGCCCCGGCGTTCCCCGCCGGGGCGGACCGCGCGATGGCGGTGGTGGCCGCCAGCACCGTGCCGGGAGTGGCCAGACCGGTCGCCACCAGGGCCGGCAGCAGCAGCGGATAAGGCGTGTGCGGACCGGCCAGCAGCCAGCCGAGGAACCCGACGCCGCCGACCAGCAGCGCCCCGGTCATCGGCGGGTACGGGCCGTGGCGCGCGGTCAGCCGGCCCGCGAGCGGGGCCGCGACCACCGCCATGCACACCGTCGGCAGCAACGCCAGGCCCGCGCCCAGCGCACCGTAGCCGCGTTCGTTCTGCAGGTACAACGTGGCCAGGTAGAGCATGCCGTAGTAGCCGAGGTTGAGCAGCACGCCGACCGCGACGGTGGCCGAGAAGCCCGGCGCGCCGAACAGCGACAGCGGCAGCAGCGGCGGCCGGTGCGGTACCGCGCGCGCCTCCCGTCGCCGCTCGGCCGCCACGAACAGCGCCAGCGCGACCGCGGCCAGGGCCCCGGCGCCCAGCACCACCGGCGAGGTCCAGCCCCGGGTCGCGGCCTCGTTGAGCGCCCCGGCCAGCGCCAGCACCCCGCTCACGCCCAGGACCTGGCCCAGCGGGTCCAGGCCCCGCCCGCCGGTCCGCGCGGCCCCGGCCGGAACGTGCCTGCAGGTCAGCCAGCAGGCCGCCAGCGCGACCGGGATGTTGACCAGGAAGGCCGCCCGCCAGTCCAGGCCCGCCACCAGCAGCCCGCCGACCAGCGGCCCCGCCGCGAACGCGACCCCGGCCAGCCCCGCCCAGACCCCCAGCGCCCGGGCCCTGCCCGCCGCGGACGGATAGGAGGTGGTCAGCAGGGCCAGCGAGGTCGGCACCAGCAGCGCCCCACCCGCGCCCTGCGCCAGGCGCGCGGCGACCAGCGCACCGGCGCTGGTGGCCACCGCGCAGCCCAGGGAGGCCAGCGCGAAGACCCCGAGCCCGGCCAGCAGCACCCGGCGGTGCCCGAGCCGGTCACCGAAACCGCCGCCCAGCAGCAGCAGCGCGCCGAAGACCGCGCTGTAGCCGTCGACGACCCACGCCATGGCCGAGGCCCCGGCGCCGATCGAGTCGCGGATCGCGGGCACCGCGACAGTGACGACGGTGACATCGAGCATGACCAGGAAGTAGCCCAGGCTCAGGGCGATCAGCGGCGGCCAGGCGGGCCGCCCGGCCGCGGCGGGCAGGGCCGTGCGCGGCGCCTCGGCGCCGGTCGTGGTTCTCATGCCGCCATCGTGCGCGGCCGACGCTTAGCCCCCGCGCTAAGCGTCGGCGTAGCAAGATGGCGGTCATGAACGACACCGCGCGCCCGGGCGCGCCCCGGCCGGAGCCGGACATCGCGCGCGCCGCGCGGCTGCTGGCCAGCGCCTCCCGGGCGCGGATCCTCAAGGCCCTGTCCGACGGGCGCCCGCTGACGGTCACCGTCCTGGCCGGCGAGGCCCAGGTGAGCGTCCCCACCGCCAGCGTGCACCTGGCGCGGCTGGCCGAGGCGGGGCTGGTGCGGGCCACGGACGCGGGACGCCACCGCTACTTCCGCCTGTCCGGTCCCGAGGTGGTCGCCGCCCTGGAGGCGCTGGCACTGATCGCCCCGCCCGCCCCCGCCCCGGCCCGCACCTTGCGCGCGCACAGCCGCGACCGGGCACTGCGCCGCTCGCGCACCTGCTACGACCACCTCGCGGGATCCCTGGGCGTGGCCCTGATGGCCGCGTTCGTGGACCGCGGCCTGCTGCGCCGCGACCAGGCCGCCGCGGACACCGGCGCCGAGCGGCCCGCCGCCTACGGCAGGGGGGCCGCGTACCTGCTGACGCCCCGGGGGGCCGAGCGGTTCACCGCGTTCGGTATCGACGTGCCGGCGCTGACCGCGGGGCGGCGGCCGGTGGTGCGCTACTGCGTCGACTGGAGCGAGCGGCGCCACCACCTGGCCGGTGCGCTGGGCGCCGCGCTGGCGGCCCGCCTGTTCGCCACCGGCTGGCTGCGCTACGGCCTCTCACCACGCGTGGTCCACCTCACCGAGACCGGCACCCGGGGCCTGGCCGACGCCTTCGCGGTCGCACTGCCCGATTGACGACGCACTCGCACCAGCCCCGGCCCGGGGCGGACCCCGGCCCGGGGCCGGTCAGGCGGTGCGCAGGGTGTCCAGGGCGGTGGCGATCGCCGCGGTCGCGCGGGTGGTGGGGCGGCCGATCAGTCGGGCCAGGTCACCGCTGTCGGTGAACAGCTCCCCGCGCCGCAGGCCCTGGTCGGCGTCGGCGAGGATACCGGCGACGGGCGCGGGCAGGCCGGCGGCGACCAGGGCCTGGGCGTGCCCGGCCTCGGGCAGGTCGGTGTAGCTGACCTGGGTGCCCGCCTGGGCGGTGATCTCGGCGGCGAGCTGCGTGAGGGTGAACGGCTCGTCGCCGCCCAGTTCGTAGGCCCGGCCCTGGTGCCCGTCCCCGGTCAGCACGGCCGCCGCCGCGGCGGCGTAGTCGGCGCGGGCGGCGGCGCTGACCCGGCCCTGGCCCGCGCCGCCGACCACCGTGCCGTGCTCCAGGAAGACCGCCAGCTGGGCGGTGTAGTTCTCCAGGTACCAGCTGTTGCGCAGGAAGGTGAACGGCACCCCGCTCGCGCGCAGCAGGGCCTCGGTGGCCCGGTGGTCCTGCGCCAGGCGCAGCGTCGCGGTGTCCGCGTTGACGATGCTGCTGTAGGCCACCAGCGCGGCGCCCGCCCGACCGGCCGCCTCGATCACGTTGCGGTGCTGCTCCACCCGGGCGGCGCCGGTGGCGCTGCTGGAGACCAGCAGCACCCGGTCCGCGCCCTGGAGCGCGGCGCGCAGCGAGGCCGGGTCGCCGTAGTCGGCGGCGCGCACCCGCACGCCGCGCTCGGCCAGGTCCTTCAGCAGCTCCGGGCGGCGGCCGGTGGCGACGATGTCGCCCGCGGGCACGCCCCGCTCCAGCAGGGCCTGGACGGTCAGGCGGCCCAGGTGGCCGGTGGCACCGGTGACGATCAGGGACATGGAGGGCTCCTCGGTTCGGTCTGTGTGACTCCACCGGGGTCAACCGGACCACGTCCTTGAGCGTTCCTGATCGCTGGTACGCACTATTTTGTAAGGTACTGGCATGAAGGAAAGTATCAAGGTGAGCGCGGTGGCGCTGGGAGACTTCGCGGGCGATGTCTTCGACCCGAACTGCCCCAGCCGGATCCTGCTGGACCATGTGACCAGCCGCTGGGGGGTACTGGTCCTGGTCGCGCTCTCGAACGGGACGATGCGCTGGGGAGAGGTGCGGCGCTGGGTGAAGGGCATCACCGAGAAGATGCTCGCCCACACCCTGCGCACCCTGGAGGCCGACGGGCTGGTACTGCGCGACGCCCACCCGGTGGTGCCGCCCCGCGTCGACTACAGCCTGACCGAACGCGGACAGGAACTGGTGGAACTCCTGCTGCCCCTGGTGGAATGGGCCACCGCCCACGCCGTACCCGCCACCCCGGCGCCCGCCAACCCGGTGCCCGCCGCCGTACCCGCCTCCTGAGACCGGCACCCGCCCGCACAGCGGACGCGCGCCGCGAGGCGCGCGCATGGTGCGGGTGGTGTGGGGGGCGGGTGGTGTGCGGGGGGCGGGTGGTGTGGGGGGTGGTCAGCGGTCGGCGTCGGCTCCGGTGCTCCAGGCGGCGCGGAGCCGCCCGCCCGGCTCCCCCGGGCCGCCACGGTCCTGGGCCAGGTCGCCTGCCTGGCCCAGGCCCGCCCGGTAGGCCGGTTCCCACGCCGCCAGGTCGTTCAGGTCCGGGCCGAAGGCGCGCACCGAGGCGGGGTCCGGGCCGATGCTCACCGCGGTGTCGGCCCCCGCCGCCGCCAGCTCCCGCTCAAGGGGCTCGCGCGGGAACAGGTGCGCCATCGGCTCGACCACGACCACGGTGCGGGCCCCGGCCGCAAGGTCCGCGTTGGTGCCCGAGCGCAGCGCGCCGTCCAGGTACCACCGCCCGTCGATGCCGACCGGCGGCACGGCCCCGGGGAAGGCGCCGCTGGCCGCCACCGCGTGCGCCAGCGGCACACCGCTGTCGCGGTCCCACACCACCGGCTCACCGGTGCCCGCGTCCACGGCGGTGATCAGCAGCCGCCGCCGGGGCCAGGCGTCGGTACCGATCAGGGCGGCGCGCGCGGCGATCACCGCCCGCTCGGCCCGGGGGTCCGCGCCCTCGAACGCGATCCGGCCGACGCGGCGCCTGGCCTCACCGGGCTCCAGGCCCCGCTCCCCCAGCACCGCGAACACGCGGCCCGCCGTGGCCCGGTCCGCCCGGGGCCGGTCCCGCGCGTCCGGGCCGCCCGCCGGGGCCGCCAGCCGGCCCGGGTCCTGACCGGTCGCGAGCACCGCCGCCACGATCGCGCCGGCCGAGGTGCCGACGATCAGGTCGGCCTCGCCCAGATCCACGCCGCCGCGGCGCAGCCCGCAGGCCAGGCCCGCCATCCAGGCCGTGCCGACCGGGCCGCCGGAACCCAGGACCAGTGCCCGCTCGAAGGTGCGCATCGTGTTCCCCCCTCACTTCTTGAAACAGTCGTACCATATACGTGCGGGCACGGTCCCGGCCCCGCTTTCCCGGTCACTGTCGCTGTCGCTGTCGCTGTCGCTGTCGCTGTCGCTGTCGCTTTCGAGGAGATCCGCCGTGGGGCGACCCGCAGACCCGGCCCGCCGCGGGCGCACCCTGGCCCGGGCCACCGACTACGTGCTGGCGCACGGCCTGGCCGGGCTGAGCCTGCGTCCGCTGGCCGC
Source organism: Streptacidiphilus sp. P02-A3a (assembly GCF_014084105.1). GTDB lineage: Bacteria > Actinomycetota > Actinomycetes > Streptomycetales > Streptomycetaceae > Streptacidiphilus. Next base: position 5,005,463 of record NZ_CP048289.1, read on the forward strand.
GGCCCTGGGCACCAGCCCCCGGATGCTGCTCTACGACTTCGGCAGCAAGGAGGAGTTGGTCGCCGCGGTGCTGGCCGAGGCCCGCCGCCGGGGCGCGGCGCGGCTGGCCGAGCACCGTGCGGCGCCGGGCGAGGGCGCGCGCGAGCGGCTGCGCGGCATCTGGGCGTGGATCAGCGCGGACGAACGCGCGCCGTTCGTCCGGTTGTTCTTCGAGGTGCACGCCGAGGGCCTGGTCCACCCCGAGACCTATCCCGGCCAGGGCGAGGCGGTCACGGACTGGTTCCAGACCCTCGGTGCCGCCTTCGGGTCCGTCAGCGCCGGGCCGGGTGACACGGTGACGCCCACGCTGGTCATGGCCGTCCTGCGGGGCCTGCTGTTCGACCTGACCGCCACCGGCGACCGCGACCGCGCCGACCGCGCGCTGGAGCGCTTCGCCGAACTGCTCCACCACGGCGCCCCGCCACACGCCCCCGAGCCCGGCGGCTGACCCCGGCGGCTGACCCCGGCGGCTGGTTCGCGGCGGCTGGGCGGGGGGTGCGGGTCAGCCCCGGTAGGGCGGGGTGATGCCCCAGTCCCAGCGCGGCATCGGCGCCTGGGCGGGCGGGGGCGGCTGGGGGCCGGAGTAGACCAGGGCCATCCGGGTGCCCCACTCCAGGTAGTACGCGAAGACCGCGCGGAACTCGGGGTCGCCGGGCAGGCCGACCTCGTCGGCGGTGTCCGCCAGCAGCGAGACCCAGCGGCGGCGCTGGCGCTCGCTCAGCGCCAGGCCCAGGTGCCGGGAGGCCATGTGCCGGTGGCCGCCGTGCTCGGCGCTGTAGCGGGCCGGGCCGCCGAAGACCTCGCCGAGCCAGGCCGCGACGTGCTCGGCGTGCCGCGGGTCCTTTCCGGCGAAGACCGGCGCCAGGAGCTCGTCCTGCTCGACGTGCTCGTAGAAGCGGCGGAACAGCAGGTCGAACGCCGGCGCCCCGCCGGCCCACTCGTACAGCGTCGGTGTCGATCCGCCCCGGCCCGCGACCGCGGTCACCTCGTAGTGGCGCATCTCGCGGACGGCTTCGAGGTAGGGCTCGACCTCGGCGAGGAAGGCGGCGAAGTGCTCGCCCTTGCGGAACCCCTCCAGGTGGTCCTTGGTGGAGGTCCAGCCGATACGCAGGATGTAGGCGTCCGGGTCCTCGGTGCAGCGGGCGAGTTCGAAGTCCACGCACTGCTCGGCCCGCCCGAGCGCCCCGGCGGCCCGCTGGTACGCCTCCTGGAACGCCGTGTGCCGGGGTTCGGCGATCCGGTAGCGGATGTACTCGACAATCATGGAAGGACTCAAGCGCAGCCTCGCGCTCCCGGCAAGGACTGACCCAGTGGTAAGCACCCGGAACAGGACAACGATGCTCACGGATGATCAGATCTTCCGCTGTCCGGTCGAGTTGACGCTGGAGGTGATCGGCGGCAAGTGGGCCACGATCGTGCTGGCGCACCTCAAGGAGGGCGTGCACCGCTACGGCGCGCTGCGGCGCAAGATGCCCGACGTCAGCGAGAAGGTCCTGGTCCAGCGGCTCCGCGCGCTGGAGGCCACGGGGCTGATCGCGAGGCGGTCCGACCAGGGGACGCCGCCGCGCGTGGAGTACCGGCTGACCCAGGAGGGGCTCAGCCTGGTCCCGGTACTGGAGGCGCTCTACACCTGGGGCGAGCAGCGCGCGGCCCGCACCGGCGCCCGCATCGAACCGATGTGACCGCCCCGGGCCGCGCGAACCGCACCAGAGCGCACCAGAGCGGCCCGAGCCAGGCGCGGCGGGGCGGGGCGCGGTCGGTGATCCGGTGCTCGCCGGCGATCCGGCGACGGCTGGAAACCGCTGTACGGGGAACCGGAACGGCGCCGCCGCGTCGAAGTGGGCATGGGCACACCACGCGTTGCCGCCGCGCTCCTGGCCGTCCTGGTCGGCTGCGCCGCACCGGCCGGGTGCTCGGCGCCCGCCGGTACCGCCCCGGGCCCCGGGCGGTACCGGCGGGTGCCGGTACCCGGCGGCGCCGTCTACTACCGCGCCCGGGACCGCACCCTGCACGTCCTTTCCTGCGGCGCCGAGTTCCGGCTGGACCAGTCGGCGCACCAGGTCACCCTGGCGGCCGCCGCCTACGCCTTCGCTCCCGGCGCGGCCTCGTGCCGGGCCTACGACTTCACCCTGGCGCTGCGCGCCCCGCTGGGCGGCCGCCGCGTGGTCGACGCGACCACCGGCGCCCGGCTGCCGGTCAGGGACTGGGCCCAGTTCCCCGCCGACGCCCCGCAGACACCCGCCCCCACGCTGCCCGCGGGCGGCTGAACCCCCGCCCGCGCCCGGGCGAACCGGGCGCGGGCGCGGGCGGACCGGGCCCGGGGCGGACCGGGCGCGGGGCCCGTCCCACCCAGGGGTCCGCTCAGGGGTCCGGTCAGGGGCGCGTCAGGAGTTGGGGACGGTGTCGGTGAAGTGGGTACCGGCGCTGTAGTAGCCGTTGACCGCCGTGGAGACCTGGCCCGGGCTCAGCGCGCCGGAGTTGTTGAAGTAGACCCAGTTGACCTTCTCGTCCCAGGTCCGTGAACCGCTGGCGCCGGCCAGGTCGATGAACCACTCGTTGAAGTCGATGGTCATCGGCTCGCGCGGGTAGTAGATCCCGGTGGTGCTGAAGTACTGCTGGCCGTCGACGTAGTAGGTCACCGTGCCGTTCTCCACGGTCATCTCCAGCGTGTGCCAGCCCTGGAGGCTGCTGATCACGTTGTGGGTCTGCCGGTTCATCGCGTCCGCGCTGTACCAGGTGGTGGTGTACAGCGTCGGCCCGGGCGCGCCCCAGCCGCCGTTGGGCAGGTACTCGTTGTCCATCTCGCTGTACAGGGAGTTGTCCGGCGAGATGGTGTAGAAGGTCTCGTTGACGTGGTCGCCGTTTTGGCCGGTGGTGGGCGCGTCGTTGAAGTAGACCCGGGCCGCGTAGGTGCCCTGGAAGAACTTCTCACTGGTGGTGTCGATCTCGGCCTGGGTGGTGGTGGTCCCGTCGGTGGTGGCCTCCAGCCGCATCACCTTTCCGCCCTGGGCGGTCGGGTCGCTGGGGAAGCTGATCGCGTTCTGGGACCAGGTGTTGGCGATGCCCGGGCCGCCGGAGCCGGTGCGGATGGTCCAGTCGTGGGCGCTCAGGTCGGGGTCGTTGGGACCGGTGTAGTCGAAGTCGTCGAACAGGGTGCCGCCGGAGGGCGGGGCACCGGTCGAGGTGGCGGTCGGCGTCGGGGTGGGGGTCGGCGAGGCGCCACCGGACCCGGACCCGGTCGGGGTGGGGGTGGGGGTGGCGCCGGACGGTTCGGTGCCCCACACCAGCGCGCCGTTGACGTAGGCGGTGACCGTCTGCGAGGGGGTGTAGCCGGTGTCGGCGGCGTTGAACGAGTAGTCGTTCGCCTGGTTCACGTTCTGCCAGTCGCTGCGGTACAGCCGCAGTTCCAGGTCACCGCTGCTGGCACCCGCCGCCAGGCTCCCGGCCGACGCGTCGAAGCTGATCTGCAGGTAGTGGTCGGCCGTCGCGGTCGGATCGGCCATCGCGACCACCGTGCCGGTCAGGTTCGAGCAGCCGGGCACCGCCCAGGCGCAGGCGAAGGTGTAGGGCACGGTGGTGTCGGCGCTGAAGTAGTAGCGCAGGGTGACCTGGCTGAGCGCGACGGCGCTGGAGGTGTTGTTGACGACCTCCAGCCAGGGATCGACCTCGTCGGCACTGGCGGCGGTGCTGCTGGTCTTGTACAGCACCGACAGCGCGGGGCTGTCCGCGTGCGCGGTGCGCACGGTGGGGTAGAGCGCGACTGCCGTGCAGACCAGCGACGCGGCGGCGATCAGTGCGCGGCGGGTGCCGCGCGGACGGGTGCGGACGTGCTCCATGAGGACTCCTGTGGGGGGAGACGGGGGGCTACGGCACCACAGAACACCCAACCTAGTGACCACTGGTCATGTCGTGTGTGCCGTTTGACGTACAAGGTGATTGCCAGAACTCCCCATGTCAAGGCCGGATTCATGATCTCCATCGGCCACCGGGCGGACATTTCGCCCCCTGCGCAGGTGGGGGCGGGCAATCCCGATACGTGCATTGACATGACCAGAGGTCAGGTGAGAGCGTCTGCCTCCAACAGCGGCCGCGGCGTCGGCCGGCCGCTTACGCGTACCCCTCACCTCCCCAGCCCCGCCCCCGAATCCCTCGCCCCGCCCCGCGGACCCCGCCCCGCGGACCCGGTTCCGCGGATCCCGTTCCGCGGACCCGGTTCCGCGGACTTCATGCCTTGACCAAGGCCTCCTGGAGGATTGCCATGCGCACCAGATCCCTCGCCGTGTGTGTCACCGCCGCGGCGGCACTGTCGTTGGCCGGCTGCGGCAGCGGCGGGCCCGCCCACGGCACGACCGCGGGCGGGCCCGCCAAGGCCGCGACGCTGACGGTGTGGCTGATGGACGGCGACCTGAGCGCCCAGGCCACCGCCGCGATCAACGCCGCGTTCGAGAAGGCCACCGGCGCCAAGGCCGACGTCCAGATCCAGCAGTGGGCGAACATCAACACCAAGATCAGCACCGCGCTGGCGCAGAACGACCCGCCGGACGTCATCGAGATCGGCAACACCGACGTCCCGCTGTTCGCCGCCACCGGCGCGCTCAGCGACATCACCGCCGACCAGGCCTCCCTGTCCGCCGGGCAGAGCTGGCTGCCGGGCCTGCTGGGACCGGCCACCGTGGAGGGCAAGGTCTACGCCGCGCCGCTGTTCGCCGGCAACCGCGCGGTGATCTACAACAAGGCCCTGTGGGCCCGGGCCGGGATCACCACCGCCCCCACCAGCTTCACCCAGCTCACCGCCGACCTGGACGCGATCAGGGCCAAGAACCCCCAGCCCGGGTTCTCCGCCTTCAACTTCCCCGGCCAGTACTGGTACGGCGCACTGCAGTTCGTCTGGGACGCGGGCGGCCAACTGGCCACCGAGAGCAACGGCAGGTGGACCGGCGCGCTGGACTCCCCCGCCGCCCAGCAGGGACTGCGGGCCTGGAAGAGCTTCCAGAACAGCTACTCCGCCCCCGCCTCGCGCAACGTGGACACCAAGTCCCCGGACCAGGCCGCGATGTTCGCCTCCGGCAAGACCGCCACCATCTTGGACACCAGCATCAACACCGTCCTGAAGGACAACCCCGCCCTCAAGGGCCAGATCGGGACGTTCCCGTTCCCCAGCGCCACCACCCCCGGCCGCAACCAGCCGGTCTTCCTGGGCGGCTCCGACCTGGCGATCGCCGCCAAGAGCGCCAACCAGGCCCTGGCCCTGGCCTACCTCAAAGCCGCCACCAGCACGGCCGTGCAGACCAGCGCCATCGTCGGCATCGACGGCTGGACCCCGGTCTCCACCCAGCTGATCGACTCCACCCAGGCCGGCCTGCCACCCACCTCGGCCGCGTTCTTCCAGGCGGCCAAGAGCAGCGTGGCCACCCCGGCCACCCCCGGCTGGGCCACCATCGAAAGCGACGCGTCGATCAACACCTTCTTCGCCGACATCGCCACCGGCCGCACCAGCGTCGCGCAGGCCGCCGCGAGCTTCGACGCCCACCTCGACCAGGCCCTCAACGCCTCCCAGTGACCATGACCACCTCCACCGCCCCGCGCCCCGGACGCGCCGCCGACCCCCGCCCGCCGGCCGGCGCCCGGCCCCCGCGCCGCCGCCGCCCCGGCACCGCACTGCCGTACCTGCTGCTGGCGCCCGCCGCCGCCGTACTGGCCCTGGTCCTGGGCTACCCCCTGGTCCGCCTGGTACTGATCTCCTTCCAGGACTACGGGCTGCGCGCGCTGTTCACCGGCGTCGTGCCCTGGACCGGCTGGTCCAACTACCGCGCCGTCTGTCCGACCCGCACCTGGTCCCGGTCCTGCTGCGCACCGCCGGGTTCTGCGCCGCCCTGGTCACCGGAACCCTGTGACCGGCATGCTGGTCGCGCTGATGCTCGCGCCCTGGGCCGGCGCATGCGCACCGCGGTCACCTTGTGCCTGATCGCCGCCTGGGCGGTACCCACGTCGCCTCCACCTGGTGTGGCAGTGGCTGTTCCAACCCGTCTACGGCGTCGTCAACTGGCTGCTGACACCAGACCGCGCTGTTCGGCGACCTGACCCAGCGCGACTGGACCACCTCGCCCGCCTCGGCCTTCACCCTGGTGTGGCTGCTGGTGGTATGGCAGTCGGTACGTTCGTGGCACTGACCCTGCACGCCGGCCTGTCACAGATCCCGCGCACCTACTACGAGGCCGCCGCCCTGGACGGCGCGGGCCCGCTGACCGTGTTCCGGGTGATCACCGTGCCGTTCCTGCGCCCGATCCTGGGACTGGTCGCGATCTTGTCGGTGATCTGGGACTTCAACGTCTTCAACCAGATCTGGATCCTCACCCAAGGCGGCCCCAACAGGGCACCACCACCCTGGGCATCTGGTCCTTCACCACCCTTCAGCAGCAACTCCCTGGGACAGGGCGCCGCCATCGCGGTCGTCTCGGTCCTGCTGCTGCTCGCCTGACCGCCCTGTACGTGCCGACTGGCACGGTCGGGAGAAGACCTGTGAACACCACCCCCCGCCCCCGCCCCATCCGCGCCGGCCCCGCGCCCGGCGGCGGCTGCTGAACAGCGCCGCCGTCCTGTTCTGCCTCCTGTGGGCGTTCCCCGTGTACTGGATGGTCGACACCGCGTTCAAGCCCTACCGGGACATCCTCAGCACCACCCCCCGCTTCTGGCCGTTCCCGTTCACCCTGGCCAACTTCACCGACGCGGTCCGCAAACCCGGCTTCGCCACCGACCTGGCCAACAGCGCGGTAGTGACCGGCGCGGTGGTCGCGGCCTCGGTCGTCCTGGCGTTCCTCGCGGCCGTCGCCCTGACCCGGTTCCGGTTCCGGGGCAGACACGGCTTCCTGATCGCGGTCCTGGTCGTGCAGATGGTCCCGCAACCCGCCCTGCTGATCCCCGTCTTCCTCAGCTCAAGAGCACCGACCTGCTGAACAACCTCCTCGGCCTGGTACTGACCTACCTCGCCATGGTGCTGCCGTTCACCATCTGGACCCTGCGCGGGTTCTGCACGGCATCCCGGTGGAACTGGAGGAAGCCGCGATGCTCGACGGCGCCGGCCGCCTCACGATCATCCGCACCATACTGCTGCCCCTGGTCATGCCCGGCCTGATCGCCACCAGCGTGTTCGCGTTCATCACCGCCTGGAACGACTACCTGTTCGCCTACGTGCTGATGAAAGACCAGAGCCACTACACCCTGCCGGTATGGCTGGTCTCCTTCAGCACCAGCACCGGCACCGACTACGGCGGCCTGATCGCCGCCTCCACCCTGTTCGCCCTGCCCCGTCGTGGTCTTCTTCATGCTCATCCAACGCCGCCTGGTCGCCGGCATGACCGCCGGCGCCGTCAAAGACTGACCACCCACCCCCACCCCCGTCCCGCGCCCCGCCCCGTCCCGCCCGTTCCGTCCCGCGCCCCGCCCCGTCCCGCCCGTCCCGTCCCGCGCCCCGCCCGTCCCGCCCGTCCCGTCCCGCGTCCCGTTCCGTTCCGCCGCAGCGCACCGAAAGGCAACCGATGATCGTCCCGCGTCCCACCGAACTCACCCCGCACCCCGGGAGGTTCGTCATCGGCCCCCAGCTCCACCTGGACGCCGGACCCGGGACCGAGCAAGCCGCCGAACTGCTCGCCGGATACCTCGGCCGCGGACGGACCCGCAGCGCCACCGGCCCGCGGATCGAACTGTCCCTGTCCCCACCCACCCCCACCACCACCGCATCAACCAGAACCACCGGAACCAACGGAGCAAACGGAACCACCGGAACGAACGGAACGAACGGGTCGAACGGGTCGAACGGGGGCGAGCGGGGTGATCGGGTCGACCGCCGCGCAGGGCTACCTGCTGCGGATCCGCCCCGACCTGGTCACCTTGTCCGCGCCCGCCACCGCCGGCCTCCTCAACGGCGTCCAGACACTGCGGCAACTACTGCCGCCGGCCGCCCTGGACCCGGCCGGCGCCCGCCCGACCACTGGTGGTGGCCCTGCCTGGACATCCGCGACCAGCCCCGCCTGGCCTGGCGCGGCGCACTGCTGGACGTCGCCCGGCACTTCCTGCCCCTGGAGTTCCTGTACCGCTTCGTCGACGAACTGGCCCTGCACAAACTCAACGTCTTCCAACTGCACCTGAACGACGACCAGGGCTGGGCGGATCGAGATCGACGGCCTGCCGCGACTGACCGAAGTCGGCGCCTGGCGCACCGAGTCCGCCCTGGGCCCAGGCCCCACGGTACCCGGCAACGGCACCCCCACGGCGGCTACTTACACCCAGGCCGAACTACGCGGCCTGGTCTCCTACGCCCGCGGCCGCGGCGTCAGCATCGTCCCGGAGATCACCATGCCCGGACACGCCCGCGCCGTCCTGGCCGCCTACCCCCACCTGGGCAACCACCCGACCGCGCACTGCCGTATGGACCAACTGGGGCATCAGCGAGACATCTTGGCCGTCAGCGACCAGGCCCTGGACTTCTGCCGCCAGGTACTGGCCCAGACCATGGACGTCTTCCCCTCCGCTACCTGCACATCGGCGGCGACGAATGCCCCACCGTCCAGTGGCAGCACGACCCCCTGGCCCGCGAACGGACCCGGCAACTGGGCCTGGCCGCCCCCGCCGAACTGCACGGCTGGTTCCTACGGCAGATGCAGCAGTACGTGACCCACCACGGACGCCGGGCCATCGCCTGGGACGAGAAGGGCTACGCCGCGAACACCCCCCACCCGGACTCGCCCTGACCGCCTGGCGCGACCAGGCACACGGAGCACAAGCCATCGCCCGCGGCCACCAAGTCGTGATCGCACCCCACCTGTCCACCTACTTCGACTACCCCCAGAGCAACGACCCCACCGAACCCCAAGGACAACCCGGACACACCGTCACCCTCGCCGACGTCTACGCCTTCGACCCCCTGGCCGGATACTACCCACCGCCGACCCCGCCGCCCCCCACCCCACCCCCGGCGTCCTGGGCACCAAGCACAACTGTGGACCGAGTACGCCCCCACCCCCGAACACGTCACCTACCTCACTACCCACGACTGTGCGCACTGGCCGAAGTCGCCTGGACCAGCGGCCCACGCGACCTCACCCAGTTCCAGACCCGACTGGCCCACCACAACCAACGCCTCAACGCCCTGGGCCTGACCCCCCGCCGCCCACCCCCGCGCCCACCGCGCCCACCCTGGGACGATGAACAGGTGACCAGCAGCGACAAGACCCCACCCGGGCCACCACCAAACGAGACCTCGTACGCGCACACCTCCTCGAAGTGATCGAGAAATCAGGCCCCGGCACCAGCCTGGCCCCCGAACGCGACCTCGCCGCCCGCCTCAAAGTCTCCCGCCCCACCATCCGCGCCGCCGTCGAAGAACTGACCCGCAGCGGCCTCCTGGTACGCCAACACGGCCGCGGCACCTTCACCAGCCCCCACAAAGTCACCCAGGAGATGTCCGGCACCACCACCAACGCCCTCGCCGTCCCCCCGCCGAAGGCGACTGGACCAGCCGCGTCGTCCAATTCACCACCGCCCCCGCAGGCCCCCACCGCGCCACCCGACTCGGCCTGGCCACCACCGCCCCCGTCTACGAATCGTCCGAGTCCGCAACGTCGACGACGAACCCATCGCCATCGAACGACTCGAACTACCCGCCGACCTCGTCCCGGCCTGACCCCCCAAGACATGGAAAGCGGCAACTTCTACCAACTCCTACGCGAGCGCCACCACATCATCGTCATGGACGCCATCCAAACCCTGGAACCCTCCGTCACCAACCCCCAACAAGCCGACCTCATGGACGTCCCCGTCTACTCCCCCATCCTCCAAGTCGAACGCACCACCCGAGACACCACCGCCGCACCGTCGAATACGCCCAATCCGTCTACCGCGGCGACCGCTACCGCATCACCTCCAAACTCCGCTTCGACGCCTCCTCCGGCTAACCACCCCACCACCACCAGACCCACACCACACAACCAAAACAAGAACACCAGCACACACCACAAGACCGGCACCAGTACAGCGGCAAACCACAGCAGAGCCCCCCGCACACAGCAGAGGAACCCGCGACCCCAACAGCCGACACCCCACGAAAACCCCGCACCAGTGAACCACCACCCAGCACCCGGCACCCGGCACCCGGCACCCGGCACCCACCGTGCCAGGCACGCGAACCGGACCGACCCACCACCGCGCCACCACCGGCACACCACCAAGGCCGACAGCACCACCGTCGAACCCGGCCACACCCGACCACTGGAACAGGACACACCAGCCCGCACCGCCATCCCCACCGAGGCCAGACCGCACAGGGCAACGCGTTCCCCCGCCCGTGCGCACTGACAGCCCACACCACCCCTACACCCCCAACGCCCCCTGACCCCAGGGCCCCGGGGCGCCAGGGCGCCGGGGGTCAGGGGGGTCAGAGGTCCCGGGGGGTTCCTCGGGTGCCGCGGGGGTCAGCCGCGGGTGCCCAGGGCGGCCGTCGCGAAGGCGTGGTCCTGCCCGGGGCGCCACCACCCACACCCAGCGCACCGACCAAGCGGCCCTCACGGCGGATCGGAACACCCCCGCGATGAACAGCAGCGGCGGTCCAACCCGGTCGGCAGGGTATGGAACACACCACCGGGCTGTACCGCCTCGACCAGGTCAGCGGTCGCGCAATCCAACTGAAGAGCGGTATAGGCCTTACGGGTACTGGTCTCCCCCGAGATCAACACCGCCCGCTCATCACGGCGAAAAGCAAGCAGATGCCCACCGGCATCCACGACAGTGACACTGACCGCGACCCCAGCAGCGTCCGCAGCCATACGAGCAGCCACGATCAACTGCTCCGCATCAGCGGCAGTAAGGGCGACATGGACGTTCATAACAGCAACTCCCGTGCAGTAGACAGCCGATCAACCCGTGACAGCGGATCGTCAGCGATAAGCGATAAGTAACCGATAGACAGCGGTACATGGCCGGTGGTGGGTGGCCGGTGGCCGGTGGCCGGTGGTGGTGGTCAGTGGTGGGTGGGGGTGCGCGGAGCGGGGGCGGCGACAGCGGGTGGGGTGCTGGTCCGGGCAGGAGCGCGGCGCTCCAGGGCGGCCGACCACACGGCCACACCCAGGGCCGCCACCGCCATGACCGCACCGACCCAGTTCGGCGCGGTGTAACCGAGACCGGCGCTGATCACCACACCGCCCAGCCACGCCGAGAGCGCGTTGCCGAGGTTGAACGCACCGATGTTGACAGCCGACGCCAGCGTCGGCGCGCCATGAGCCTGATCCAGGACCCGCTTTTGCAACGGCGGAACGGTAGCGAAGCCCAACGCCCCCACCAGCACGATCGTGACCGCCGCCGCGACCTTGTCATGAGCGGTGACAGTGAACAACGCCAGCACCACAGCCAACCCACCGAGCGCGACACAGAGCATCGGCATCAGCGCACGGTCGGCATACCGACCACCCACAAGGTTGCCCAGGAACATACCGACACCGAACAGCACCAGCAGCCAGGTCACCGCCCCCTGCCCGTACCCGGCGACGTGGACCATCATCGGCGAGATATAGGTGATCGCGGCGAACACACCACCGAACCCGAGCACCGTCATCACCATCGCCAACACCACCTGCGGATTACCCAACGCGGCCACCTCCCCACGCAGATCCACACCCTCAGGGCGGGGCAGCACCGGCACCCACCGGGCGATACCCAAAAGCCCCACCACACCGAACACCGCGACCATCACGAAAGTGGCACGCCAACCCGCGACCTGCCCGATGAAAGTACCCAACGGCACCCCCACGATGTTGGCGACCGTCAACCCGGTGAACACCGTCGCGATCGCCCCCGCCCTCCTGCCCGGAGCCACCAACCCGGCCGCGACCACCGAACCGATACCGAAGAACGCACCATGAGCCAACGAGGCCACCACACGGCCGACAAGCATCCACCCGAAACCCGGCGCGAACGCCGACAACAGGTTACCGACCGTGAACAACCCCATCAACACCATCAACATCCGCTTGCGGCCGACCCTGGCACCCACCACAGCCATCAACGGCGCCCCGACCACCACCCCAGCGCATAGCCACTGACCAGCAGACCCGCGGTAGGAATCGCGACCCCATAACCCCCCGCGATCTGCGGCAGCAGACCCATCACCACGAACTCAGTGGTACCGATCCCGAAAGCCCCGACAGCCAGAGCAAACAACGCCAGCGGCATGACACAACCCTCCAAACAATTGCCCCCGCGCCTTACAACCCACCACAATAGTTGCAACCGCCGCATACTTGCAAACGCAACGATTGCAGGCGCTGTATGTTTGGAGGCAGACACAGCCGGCGCCGCACCATGAAGGACACCACCGAGGGACACCGCGACCAGTGTCGCGACAGGCGCCGCGGGAGAGGATGGAGCCATGACCGTCACCGACACGGCCGCCACCGGGCCCGCCCACGGCTGGAACGCCCTGGCACTGCTGCACGGCCGCATCGAGACCCATATCGAACACGCCCTGCAACAGCACCACGACCTCAGCGCGCGCGAATACTCCCTCCTGGACGTCCTCAGCCGCCAGCACAGCGGCGAAGGCGGCCACCTGCGAATGCACCAGGTCGCCGACGCCGTCATACTCAGCCAAAGCGCGACCACCCGCCTGGTCACCCGCCTGGAAGACCGCGCCCTACTCACCCGCTACCTGTGCGCGACCGACCGCCGCGGCATCTACACCGACGTCACCCCCACCGGACTGACCCTCCTCACCCAAGCCCGCCCCACCCACGACACCGCCCTACGCCAAGCCCTCGACAACGCCGCAACCGACCCCCGACTCGCCCCCTGGTCGACACCCTCGAAACCCTCACCCCACCCCCCACCCACTAACCCCCCACCCACCCGCTGACCGCCCGCTGACCGCCCACCGCCCACCGCCCGGCGGAGGCGCAGGCACAGGCACAGGCGGAGGCGGAGGCGGAGGCGGAGGCGCGTGCCGCGCAACAGCGGCACGGCGTTGATTCAGGGGCAGGAGCTGGGTGACGTCACCGCGTCACCACCGGCCACGGTGGCGACCAGGGGTAGGCCACCGGCCACGGTGGCGGCCAGGGGTAGGCCACCGGCCACGGTGGCGGCCAGGGGTAGGCCACCGGCCACGGTGGCGGCCAGGGCAAGGGCCAGGGGTAGGGGTAGGGGTAGGCCACCGGCCACGGTGGCGACCAGGGCCAGGGGTAGGCCGTGGGCGTCGACGACGCGGTACGTGCCGCCGGTCCACCGGGCAGGGCCGGTCGCGTCACCGCCCCCCGGGGCCCGCGGGCGCGGTCCGTCGACCCAGGCGCGGGACAGGCCGAGCACGCCGCCAGACCACGGCCCGGCGAGCAGGAGCCCATCGTGCCTACAGGTCCCGCCACCCGCCCGCCCCGCTCCATCCCGCGGCCGCGCCGGCAGGCCGTACCCGCACCGAAACCGAGCCCCCACGACACGAACCCCCACCGGATCCCGCTCCACCGCACGAAACCCAACCCACCCGGGACTGCCCGCCGATCGAGCCACCCGCACCCGCGATACCGAAACCACCGCCCCGCCACCGGCCACAGCGCCACACCCCGCCCCCGCCCCGCAGCCCTCGCGGGCCGCCCGGGTACGGAAAACGGCGCTGGGCCCCGCGATGATCGCGGGGCCCAGCGTGACCGGCCTACCTCGTGACGGTCATGAGTTGTTGTAGACAGCGGCGACCTGCGTGGCACTCAAAGCCGCCTGGTAGGTACGCACATCACTGACACTGCCGTTGACCTGGTCGTACAGCGCGGTGGAACCGACCAGACTGTTGGCGCCGACCTCCAAGGCACCGGCCGCGTTGAACTGCGGAGTGGTGTTGGTCGCACTGGCCTTCAACACCCCGTTCACATACAGCTGCATCGCACCGGTACCCGCGTTGTACACCCCGGTCAGATGCGTCCAGGTGTTCGCGGTCGCCGCGGCCTCCGCCGTGGGGAAACTCGTCGAAGCCGTGTCCGACGTCGTGGTCTGGAAGATCCAGCCACCGTTGCCACTGTTGTAACCCAGGTAGAACGCCTGATGCGTATCGGTACCCTGCGCCAGCGCGATCTGCGCCCCACTGAGCGCGGTGATCTTGACCCAGCACGAGACCGTGTAACTCTGACTGCTGTTCACCGCCGGCGCGGCCGCCCTGACCACCGAATCCGTCCCGTCGAAGACCGCGGCCGACGACGCGACACCCTTGTGGTTCGCACCCCAGGCCACCGTGGAACCGACCGCCGCCGAGTTACTGCCCGACGCGTCCGCACCACCCAGCGCACCAGTCAACCGCCACTGGTCAGCACCCGGGAAACTGGTGACACTGTTCCAGTACACAGCCCCGTTGGCACCATAGACCACCAGGTTCCCATCAGGCTGCAACACCAACGTGTCACCAGGATGACCAGAGGTGTTCGTCGCCCACAACGCACCCGTGTGCCCGGTGGCATCAGCCGCGTTCGGATAGGCCACCAGATTCCCGTCGCTCTGCAACGTCATCACCGCGCCCGTCTGGTTCGCGGTACCCACCTGGTACAACGGAGTCCGGCGACCGAGACACTCATCAGACCCTCATTGAAACTCAAACTGTTCGCACCACTGGTCCACTGACTACCACTGGGATACAACGTGTTGTCCGCCGGGAACACGAACGACCCCGTCGTATTGGACAGCGCCGCGACCTGACCCGGAGTCAACGTCTGGTTCCAGGTCTCCACCTGCGCGACCTGGCCATCGAAATAGCTGCCATGCGCACCCTTGTAGAGCTGGTCACCGACCTGGAACCCATCGGTGTAGCCGGCAACCGCGGTGTGCGTCGCACTGCCCACCTCGATACCATTGACATACAGGCTCATATACGAGCTGACCGGGTCATAGGTGACCGTCACATGCGACCACGAGCCGACCTGCGCCGTCCCGGCAACCGCGCAGTTGTACGCGTAACCGGCCGCGTCACCGGTCTCCATGCAGAAGTTCCAGCCCGCCGCGGTGGGATAGACCAAGAACCCCGACCCGTAGGTACCGTCCTGCGACAGCACCACACCACCGTTCATCGCCGCCGGCTTGACCCACGCCGAGACACTGAAACTCTTCGACGTGGTGACCGCCGGACCACTACCGGCCAGCACCCCGCTACTGCCGTTCAAACTCACATCCGGACTGAACAGGTCACCGGTATGCCACGTGGCACCCGCGTCACCCGTCAACGTCAAACCACCACTGGCATCAGCCGCCACCGTACCCGAGGCACTGGTGTCCCCACTGGCCGCGTCAGTCAACGGCCAACTGTGGCTGTCAGCAGCCAACGCACTACCCGTGGTGGACACCGCCGCCGCACCCGTCGTACTCAACGCACTGAACAGGTACGCCGTCGTGGTACCACCACTGGTCGTCGCCCACAGGTCCGGCGTGCCATCACCATTGATATCCGCCGCCCGCAGACTCAGCACCGCACCGGTGTTCCACCCCGTGGCCACCGGATACGACGTGTACACCAGGTCCGGATTACCCGAGGCGTCCTGCGACAGCGCCAACCCCTCCCACAGGTCCAGCACACCGGTCGCCTTGTCCCACAGGAACATCGCCGTACTGGAACCCCCACCACTGACCGGCAACTGCACCGTACTCAACGTCCACGACGCCCAGTCACCACTGCCGTCCGGACTCGGGTTCGACAACTGCGTACGACCGAAGTCCGCGATACTGCCCAACGACGGATACAACGTCAACGCATCGGTCTTGTTGCCGCTCTCATCATCCGAGGTCCCGATCAGATCCGGCAGCGCACACGTCGCACCCTGCCCCGCAACCGAGACCCCACTGGTGCAACCCGCATTCGCCAACTGCACCGGATTGTTCGGCGTCGACGCCTCGAACGGGTCATACAACGCATTGGTCGTCGTCGAACCACCCGCGATGGCCAACGCCGAACCATCACCATTACCGTTCAACACCTCAGCCACACCCGCATGCACCCCCGACGGGTAGTACACCAGGACGTCATTGAGCCCACTACCAGTGAACTGGCCACTGAACGCGGTCGCCCCGTTGTAGTCCGCAGGAGACCCCAGACCAGTGGGACCAGTCGTATCGATCCCACTCCCGTTGATCCCCAAGTCACTCATCGAGCCGACCAGGCTCCCGTCACCCGTCGTACGACCCACACCCGCCTGACCCGCCGAGAGCCACAACCCCGACGGCAGACTGTCCTGACCACCCACCGCGAGCAGGTCCGCGACACCATCCCCGGTCAGGTCACCATCGGCCTGCACCGTACCGCCCACCGCCGAATTGAAGATCACATTCTCGGTACCACCGTAATTAGCACCCGCCGAAATCGCCGTCACACTCAACGTATCAGTCAACCGCGTCGGCGTGATCGACGCCGTCGCCACCCACCAGCCGCACTCACCGACCTGGGCGCACCACCATTGAGCTGATACACGTAACTGGCCGGAGCAGTACCACCCGACTCACTGAAACTCACCGCGACCGGACTGCCCATCGTCCCCAACGTCGTCGGATACGGCAGACCCGTCACCGGATTCGTGTTCCCGTAATCCGACAACTCGACACCATTCGCGTCCTGCGTCACCGGAGTCCCCGGACGCGTCGGATCGAACGTGAACGTGCAACCCGACGTCGTCCCACTGGACAACTTGAAGTCAGTCGCCTGCACCTTCCACGTGAACTCCGTCGCCGCACCCGGCGCACTCCCCGTCTTACCCGACCACGCCTCCAAATTCGCCTGACTCAACTGGAAATCCACACTACTACCAGAATTCGCCGTCACATCATTGGAGTTACTGGTCGCCACCACCTTCCCGTCACTATTACGCGTCACCGTGAACGTCGCACCCAGAACACCCTTGTCCGGATCCGACAACCCCGCATACAACGACATCTCACCATCACCGACAGTATCGTTGCCCGTGCAGTTCGTCGACGGCGACGTCGACAAAGCAGACGGCGTGTTCGGCGCATGGTCATACGTCGTCGACACACTCAACGTATTCGCGAACTCCTTCCACCCATTCGGATCCGACTCGTTCGACGCCCGAATCCCGAACGTGATATTCGACCACTTACCACTCGCCGCCGACCCCATGATGCCAGAAATATCGAAACCCACACCATGCGCCGGGCACGACGAGTCATACCCGTACGCCACCGTCTGCGTCGGCCCCACCTGACTCGTCAACGTCGACGGACTGTCCCACGTCGTACCAGAACTGATCGGATTCGACTGCCACAACTGCACACCACTCGCCGTGCAGTTCGGCGACCACTCCTCCGTAATATTCAACTGCGAGGAAATGATGTCCTGCGCACCATACAACGCCGTCGGCACACCGATCTGCACATACGACCGCGCCGTGAACGTCGGCGACTCCCAATCCTGGTCACCCACACGCAACAAATCCGACGACTTCCAGTAACTCGACGACGCATAATACGAATTGATCTGCGTCCACGCCTGCAACGGACTCGACGCCGACGGCGCATTGAACGTCGGATCGATATACACCGGGAACACCGGCCTACCACCACTGAGCAACGACACATCCGGAGTCAGATCAATCCTCCCCCCCACCACCCGGACACCGACCCGCGACGTATGCGCACCCTCACCCGCACTACCCACCGAAGACACCACCGGCAAACCACTGACCGCATCCACCAACACACCCGAAAGCGGATCCACCACCGAACGCCGACCAACCACCGACACACCCCCGGCAGCCGACACACCACCCCTGGCAGCCGACGCGCCCTTCGCGGTCGAGGCGCCCTTCGCGGTCGAGGCACCGCCCTTGGCGGCCGGCGCGCCCGCGGTGGTAGCCGAGTCCCACATCGTCGCCGCCGGAGCCGTGAACACCGCCCGCCCCTGCGGATCCCTCGCCGTCAAGTTCCCCGCCGCGTCCGAGGACAACGTCACCCCCCGCGTACGAGCACCCAACACCAACGTCCTCAACGCCGGATTCGCCGCCGCCGCCGCATCCTTGACGACCAACACCTCAGCAAACGAACCCTGAGCCGTCGCCGTGACACACAGATCCACACCCTTGAACACATCACGGTACGTCGCCGTAGCACCCGACAACGACGGCACCGGCAACACCACCGGCACACTCACCGCCAACTCCCGCCCCCCACTGTCCATCACCGCCAACACAGAACCACCACCACCCGACAACGTCAAACCACTACTCGTCACCCTCGTCGAAACCGAACCATCAGCACCACGAACCAACGTCGGATCCAACGACCTCCACACACCACCCACCCGCTTACGCACCGCCGCCAACGACTGCGTCAACGTAAACGTCCCATTCGGATGCGCCATCACCATCTGCGTATCCGACGTCGCCGCCCCCGCCAACACATCCCTACCCGACCGACGCGCCTCCAACGAAGCCTGCTCCGTACTCAACCCCCCAGACGAAACAGCAACAGACGAAACAGACGAAGCAGACGCAGACGAAGCAGCAGACGAAGCAGACGAAGCAGCCCCAGAAGCAGCAGTAGCGGCAACAGCAACCGGAGCGAACCCCACACCAGCCGCCGAACCCCACACCACACCCAGAACCACCACACCACCCACCAACCGCACAAAACCCCGATACCCACCCGATATGACTCTCACTCAAACAACCTTCCCTCACGAGGAACCCAACCAGCCCCAAACCACAAACACGCTAAACGCCCACCCACACACCCCAACAAAACTGTGTCACGCCTCACAATCACCTTGATCCACTTACGCACCCCCTTGCACCCACCCACCCCCCACACTCACACCCAAACCTTACCCACCAACCATGCCCACCCCACCACACCACCACGACCACCAACCCCCCAATCAACCTGGCCGCACTCAGCCAAGGCCGAGCACCACCCACCACGGCCCGCACCACGCCCGGGCCGCGAGTACCAGAGCACACCGCTCAATCCCCACCCAAGGGCGACAAACCACGACCACCACAGCACACGGCCCCAGGGCCGACATGCAGCCACCCGAAAGCCCCACCACCACCCCGGACAAAGACGACAGGCACACGACCCCAGTGACCCGGACCAAAGCAGCCCACCCACTCCCCCAACCCCGAAGGACCGAGACACCCCACCACAAGAACTCCAAGGAGCAACTCAACCCGATCACCGAACAGGTCACCCCGCGCCACAACACCCAGGACAAACCAGACCACACCCCCGCCCAGCCGCCCTGAGCACCATGCCGCGAACCAGCCCAGCAGGACACAACGCTAGTGCTGTGACCGTGTAGGTTCGCCGGGTTGGTGCTCGGAGCGGTTGGATGTGTTGTGACGTCCGATCCGATTCGTGGAGGTGCGATGGCCGAGCCTGTCCGTGTGCGCAGACTGACCGACCAGGAGGGGCAGCGGCTTCAGCAGATCGTGCGCCGGGGCAGCACCAACTCGGTGCGCTACCGGCGCGCGATGATGCTGCTGGCCTCGGCCGGCGGGAACCGCGTCCCAGTCATCGCCCAGCTGGTGCAGGCGGACGAGGACACCGTCCGTGACGTGATCCACCGCTTCAATGAGATCGGTCTGGCCTGCCTGGACCCTCGCTGGGCGGGAGGCCGTCCCCGCCTGCTTAGTCCTGACGACGAGGACTTCGTCGTCGCGACGGCCACCACCCGCCCGACCAAGCTCGGCCAGCCCTTCACCTGCTGGTCGATCCGTAAACTCGCCGCCTACCTGCGCAAGGTCCACGGCCGGGTGATCCGGATCGGCCGTGAGGCCCTGCGCTGCCTGCTCACCCGACGCAGCGTCACCTTCCAGCGGACCAAGACGTGGAAGGAGTCCACAGATCCCGAGCGCGACGCCAAGCTCGACCGGATCGAGCACGTCCTGGAACACTTCCCCGACCGCGCTTTCGCGTTCGACGAGTTCGGGCCACTGGGTATCCGCCCCACCGGAGGTTCCTGCTGGGCCGAGCGGGGCCGACCGGACCGGCTGCCCGCGACCTACCACCGCACCCACGGAGTGACCTACTTCCACGGCTGCTACTCGATCGGCGACGACACCCTGTGGGGCGTCAACCGCCGCCGCAAGGGCGCCACCAACAGCCTGGCCGCGCTCAAGTCGATCCGTACCGCCCGGCCCGACGGCGCCCCGATCTACGTGATCATGGACAATCTCTCCGCGCACAAGGGCGTCAAGAGCCGTGCCTGGGCCCGGAAGAACAAGGTAGAGCTGTGCTTCACCCCGACCAACGCCTCTTGGGCCAACCCGATCGAGGCGCACTTCGGGCCGCTGCGGCAGTTCACCCTGGCCAACTCGAACCATCCCAACCACACGGTCCAGACCCGTGAACTGCACCGATACCTGCGCTGGCGCAACTCCAACGCCCGCCACCCCGACGTCCTGGCCGCCCAACGTAAGGAGCGCGCCCGCATCCGTAGCGAGAAGGGCATCCGGTGGGGCGGACGCCCACTGGCGCTGGCGGCATGACCAGCGAAACCATGTGCGCGCTGCTGCGGATAGCATCGTCTCCGGTCGCAACTGGCGAAGGTGGAGAACCACCGGGGAGCGGCCGTTTTCCCGCGTGCGCGTCGACCGCCTGGGCGCCTGCGTCAGTGATGTTCCCGCTGACACAGGAGGTTATGACGTGGATCTGCGCTATGGGACCAACCCGCAGCAGGCGGCGGCTACCACCGAGCCGGTGCAGCCTGGCCGATGGCCGGTCCGGGTGTTGAACGGCAGCCCGTCCTACATCAACATGCTGGATGCGCTCAACAGTTGGCAGCTGGTGCTGGAGGCGAGCCGGGCCCTGAACCGGCCGGCCGCTGCCTCCTTCAAGCACGTCTCGCCCGCCGGTGCGGCCGTGGCTGGCCCCGTCGATGACGTCACCGGCGAGCTCTACGGCATCGACTGCGACAGTGTCGGCGCGCTCACCAGCGCATACCTGCGTGCCCGCGACGCCGATCCGAAGTCCTCCTACGGCGACTTCGCCGCTGTGTCGCACCCGGTCGACACCGAACTCGCCGAGCTGCTGTCCCGCGTGGTCTGCGACGGCGTCATCGCCCCCGGTTACGCTCCCGGCACCGTCGCGACGCTCAGCAAGAAGAAGAACGGCCGCTTTCTGGTCATGGAAGCGGATCAGGCGTTCACACCCCCGCAGTGCGAGACACGGGAGGTGTTCGGCCTGCGGCTGTCCCAGCGGCGCGACGAGGTGACGCTGTCCACCGCCCTGCTGGACAACGTCGTATGCGGCACGCTGCCGACCACGGCAGCCGAGGATCTCCTGCTGGGCCTGGCGGTCCTGCGCTACACACAGTCCAACTCCGTGTGCTACCTGCGTGGTGGGGCGACCCTGGGGATCGGTGCCGGCCAGCAGTCCCGCGTGGACTGCACCCGCTTGGCCGGCGCGAAGACAGATATCTGGTGGCTGCGACGCCACCCGGCTGTCCGTGCACTCGCCTTCCAACCGGACACCCGGCGCCAGGACCGGATCAACTGGCAGATCCGCTTCATCGAGGGCGACCTCACCCTGGACGAGAGCACACGCCTGTCGACAGCCCTGTCCGCACCCGCACCCGAGCTGACGGACGAGCAGCGCACGCAGTGGCTCGCGGGCCTGGCCGAGGTGGCATTCGTCTCGGACGGCGCGTTGCCATTCCGTGACAACGTCGACCACGCCCACCGGCACGGTGTCGCCTACATCGCCGAACCGGGCGGATCCATCCGGTCCACCGAAGTCGAGCACGCCTGCCGCGAGCATCAGATCGCTCTCGCCCGCACCGGGCTCAGGCTCTTCCACCACTGAGGACCCCGATCGAGGTCCCCGCTTCACCCGGCGGGGACCTCAAGACCATCTCCGTAGACCCACCAGTCGAGCCTGTCAGCAACCCGGTGAACCATCCCGGTCAGAGCACTAGTAGTACTTCGTTAAGTTTGGTTTGGTGGGCGGGCGTTGTGCGTGGTTGTGCTTGCGGGTAGGGGGCGTTGGCAGGTGGTGCAGGTGCCGGTCCAGCAGTTCAGCAGGTCCTGTATCTGGTCGAGGACCTGGTAGAGGGTCAGGCCGGCGCTTGGGCTTTTGGGTCGAGTCTGCGCAGGGTGAGGAAGGCGTGGGCGGCGGTGACCAGGGCGAGGTGGTGGTGGAAGCCGCGCCAGGTTCGGCCTTCGAAGTGGTCCAGGCCCAGGCCGTGCTTCATCTCGCGGTAGTCGTGCTCGATGCGCCAGCGCATCTTGGCCAGGCGGGCCAGGTGTCGCAGCGCGGTGTCGGCGGGCAGGCTGGTCAGCCAGTACTCGGTGGGGGCCTTCTCCCCGGTGGGCCACTCGCACAGCAGGGTGGTGGCGGGCAGTACGCCGTCCCAGGCCGCGGCGCCGCCGGCGGCGGCCATGGCGTGGCGGCGGGCGGCGACCCCGGCGGGGCGCACGGTCAGCGTCCGAAAGCGTGAGTGCATCGGGCCTTTGGAGCCGTGGCGCCAGGTGGAGCGGCGGAACGCGGCCCGCCCGCCGTCGGCCGCCAGTGCACTCAGCGCGGCGGCCCTGGCGCGGTAGCGGGTGGCGGGGACGCGGCCGGTGCCGGACCAGGGCGGGGCGGTGGGAACGGCGTGCTGCGGGTGTGCGGACTCGTCCGCGCGCACGGCGACGACGAAGTCCAGGCCCCGGTCGGCCAGGCCCTGGCGGAACGCGGTGTTCTGTCCGTAGCCGGCATCGGCGACAATGACCTTCGGCTCCAGGCCCCAGCCGACAGCCTCGTCGATCAGGTCCAGGGCCAGCCGCCACTTCTCACGGTGTCCCGCCTCCTCGGGGACACCGGCGCGAGTGCGCCGGTCGGCGTCGTCCTGCCACCCCTCGGGCAGGAACAGCCGCCAGGAGACCGGCACGGACGCGGTGTCGGAGGCGGCGTGCAGGCTGACGGCGACCTGGCAGTTGGACTGCTTGCCCAGCGCCCCGCACCACTGCCGCGCCACACCGACCGACATCCGCCCGTCCTTGGGGAACGAGACGTCGTCGATCACCCACACCACCGGGTCCACCGCCGGCACCGTCTTGAGCGCCACCGCCCGCAGCACCGCCGCGTGGTCCCACGGCGACTGGTTCACGAACTGCTGCAGCGCCTGCATGTCCCCGTCCGGCAACCGCGCCGCCATCGGCTGGACCGACTTGCGACGGCCGTCCAGCATCAGCCCGCGCAGGTAGCAGTCACCCCACCCACGCACGTCACGACGCCGCACCGACGCAAATACCTCACCGACGAACTCGGCCAGCTCACCACGGAGTTGCTCGATCTCCCCCAAATCCACGTCGGCCATGATGCCCGATCAACAGCACCCACATCAACCAAACTTAACGAAGTACTACTAGCGATCCATGACACCACCCCGGAGAACAACCCACACCAGCCACCGTGGAACACCACACCGAACCTACCCCAGAGCCCCAATAGTCCAACGACCGATGAGCGCCCAGGCCAGGCGCGGACCGAGCAGATCCTGCAGGCCGATACGCTGATAGAAGGCAGTGCGCACCAGGCCGCCGACACCGTTGACGGTCTCGGCACCGTCGTCGGTCGGCTCGATGTGGACACGGAACAGCCGCTGACCCCTGGGAGTGCCGGCCACACCCACGATCACGACGGCAACCTCAGCCGAATCCGCGTTCAGCGAGGTGACCTCAGCCAGACACGCACCCACCTGGTCCAACAGCCCTGCGCAGCGCACCCCGTAGGCATCCGCGACAGTAGTGTCCACAGCGCGGCCGGAGTGGGCGAAGTGGTTGGTGCCGGAGGTGAAGGCGCCGGGGACCACGACGGTGATGTCGATCCCGAAGCCGCCAACCTCGGCAGCATAGGTGACAGCCAAAGAGCCCACGACAGCCCCCACGGCAAAGCACGCGCCGAAACAGGGCCAGGTACCACCGCACGTAATGGACAAGCCGACCCACAGCAGCAGGCCGTCACCCTGGGCGCGCAGGTGCGGCAGCACGGCACGGTTGACACGCTGGGTCGCGGCCGCGTTGACGTCGAAGACCTCGTGCAACTGCTCCGGGGTGAAGGCCCCCAGCCAACCCAGGACCATGTGTCCGGCATTGTGCACGACCACGTCGATACGGTCGGATTCGGCGAGGATCGCGCCGACGGCGGCGTTCGCCGATCCCTGGTCGGCGACGTCTAGTTCAACGCTGCGCAGGTCGACGCCGTGATCGCGGGTCGTACTGGGCGGCCTGCTCCACGGCAGGACGGTTACGTCCGGTGGTCTGCCGGATCCCGGCATAGACACGGTGGCCCGTGTCGGCAAGAGCGCGCACGGTCAGCGCGCCGAAGCCACTGGACGCGCCGGTCACCAGAACGGTCTTGGACATGGCGGGTGTTCCTTCCGGAGGCTGGGTTTCGTCGGTGGTGGGGGTGGTCAGATCACGCCGCCGTTGGCGTACAGGACCTGGCCGTTGATCCACCGCGCGGGTCCGGCCAGGAAGGAGACGACCTCGGCGATGTCGTCCGGCGCGCCCAGGCGCTCCAGCGGCGCGGCCTTCGCCAGCTGCTCGACGACGGCCTGTGGCTTGCCCTCCAGGAACAGCGGGGTGGAGGTCGGGCCGGGGGCGACCGCGTTGACCGTGATGTCGCGTCCGCGCAGCTCCCGGGCGAGGACCAGCGTCATGGCGTCGACGGCGCCCTTGGTCGCGGCGTAGGCGGTGTAGCCGGGCAGGGCGATCTTGGTCACCGAGCTGGAGAAGTTGACGATCGCACCGCCCGGACGCACCCGGCGGGCCGCCTGCTGGCCGACGACGAAGGTGCCGCGCACGTTGATCCGGTGCATCTGGTCGAAGTCGGCGAGGTCGAGCTCGGCCAGCGGGGCGAGCCGCATCACCCCGGCGGCGTGGACCACGACATCGACGCCGCCGAACCGCTCCTGGGCCAGATCGAACAGCGCGGCGACCTCGGCCTGGTCCGCGACGTCCGCCCTGACGGCGACGGCAGTGCCCCCGGCCGCCTCGATCGCGCCGACCGCTTCCTGGGCGGATGCCGGGTTGCCCGCGTAGGACACGACGACAGCCAGGCCGTCGGCGGCCAGGCGCTCGGCGACGACCCGGCCGATACCGCCGGATCCACCGGTGACCACGGCGACACGAGAGGCAGGAGTAGGGGTGGGGGTGCTGGTCATGACGGGGCTCCTTCTGGTCCACCGGACACGTTCCGGCCCGACCGCCCTAATGGACGATGCGTCCATATTAGCAACATGTAGACGCTGCGTCCATATAGACTGGCCGAGCAGTGCCCGGGTCGTCCCGAGCGACCCGGATGAACCCGACCGACCCAAGGAGACCGCGGTGGCCAGCGCCCCAGTACCGAGCCCGGGCAGCAGCCCGACCCCGCAGCCGCCCGCGCGCCGGGGACGCGGGCGGCGTCCGGCCGACGAGGTGCGCGCCGACATCCTGGCCGCGGCCGGCACGCTGCTGCTCGGCGAGGGCATGGCGGCCTTCACCATCGAACGGGTGGCCGCGACCGCGGGCGTCAGCAAGATGTCGATCTACAAGTGGTGGCCCTCCAAAGGAGCACTCGCGCTCGACGGCTACTTCGACGCGGTCCAGAACATCCTCGCCTTCCCCGACACCGGCGACATCGAGGCGGACCTGCTGACCCAGCTGCGGGCTTTCGTCCACCTCACCGCGCACACCCCGGCCGGGCGGGTCGTCGCCGAGCTCGTCGGCCAGGCACAGACCGACCCGGACCTGGCGGCCGCCTTCCGCGAGCACTACTCCGCACCACGCCGGCGGCTGGCCGTCCAAGCCCTGGAACGCGCCCAGCAACGCGGCCAACTACGCGCCGACGCAGACCCGCGCATCATCGTCGACCAGCTCTGGGGCGCCTGCTATCACCGACTGCTGATCCCGGACGAACCCCTCACCGAGGAATTCGCACACGGCCTGGTCACCAACCTGATAAACGGCCTGCGCCCGTAGCCACCCACGACCACCCGGGTGCCACCTCGACGCCGACGGGCGCCAACGAGCGCCAACGGTCAGCAGACGCAGACGACCGTCAGCGTGATGGTGGCGGGCGGGGGCGGGGAATGGTCGTACGGTGCGATCCACGCGGCGATGCCGGTCACGCCGGTGGTCACCGTCCACTCCTGCCGCTGGTCGCCGGCGAGCGGGCTGCCGTCGCCGCCGGTCACCGACCAGCTGCCGGGACGCATGCCCGGGGGGCAGTAGGCGACCACGCCGCTCGCCGGACCGGTCACCGCCACGGTGACGGGCCCGGCCGCCCACGCGGGCGCCACCAGGCAAACGCCCGCGGCCACCGCCGCCACGCTCACACCGAGGAACCGCGTCCGCCGCACAACCACCCTCCCCACCAGCGCCCCCTTCCGACCAAGACCCGACCGCTGCATCCGTAACCGCCCCCCGACCGGCCGATGCCGTTCCCGGCCGCGCGCCACCCGTCCGGATCACACCCGACCCGCCGGTGGTACGTGGCACGTACCAGATAGTTTGTGGCACGTAGTATCTGCGGTGATGCTGTTCGTCCCGTCAGGAGAGCCCATGGACAAGACCCAGACCCAGACCCGCACCGAGACCGAGACCGGAGCCGAGACCGGGGAGCGGATCGCCGTCGTGGTCGGCAGCAGCCGACCGGGCCGGATCTGTCCCGGCATCGCCGAGTGGATCCGCGACACCGCCCAGCAGGACAGCCTGCTGCGCTACGAACTGCTCGACCTCGCCGAGGCCGGTCTGCCGCTGCTCGACGAGCCGCTGATGGCCTCGCTCGGGCAGTACCAGCACGAGCACACCCGCCGCTGGAGCCGCACCGTCAGCTCCTACAGCGGCTTCGTGTTCGTCTTCCCGCAGTACAACTGGGGCTACCCGGCCGTCCTGAAGAACGCCCTGGACTTCCTCTACCACGAGTGGCACGACAAGCCGGCCGTCGTCGCCGGCTACGGCAACCGCGGCGGGAACAAGGGGGTCGCCCAACTCCTCGGCGTCCTGCAGGGACTGCACATGCGCATCCTGGAGCAGCACCTCGAACTGGTGGTGACCAAGGCCGACCTGGACGACAACTGGCAGCTGAGGGACGTTGAGGCCACCTTGCACCCCTACCGCGACCAGGTCCGGGCCGTCGACCGGCAGCTGACCGACGCCCTCAGGGACGACCAGGGGTAGCACCGCGTGTGCGGCCCGGGGCCGCACACGGTGGGGTGGTGCTCACGGCCGGCGGGTGGATGATCTATAACTGGTCCCCCTGGTCCCGACACCACGCGCGGGGCCTCATGACAGGAGTAGTATGCGCGTTCCCATAGCGGCATCGGTACTCACCGGTGTCCTCGCCCTGGGCGCCGTCGCGGTGCCGACGACGGCTTTCGCCGCCACCGCCAAGCCGGTGATCACCAAAGCCGTCTCGCAGTCGGTGGTTCTGGGCCTGAGCGGCACCGTCACCCTCGGCGTGACGGTCACCGCCGCGGACGCCTCCGGGATCAAGGCGATCTACGCCGAGCCCTACCCGGTGGCCCTCGCGGCACAGGCGCACGCGGTGCCCACCGCCGCCGACCTCAAGGGGGACCCGGCGGACGACCTGCTGAAGGTCCGGTCGCACACGGCCACCACGCAGACCGCCGGGATCCGGGTCAGCGAGAAGGTCCCCAGCAGCGCCGGGCTGCCCAACGACGTCGCCGGGGTGTGGGGGGTCGCGGTACTGGTCGTCGCCAAGGACGGCGCCACCACCTTCAACGCCAAGGCCACTAGCTACACCTGGCAGCGCGCCGATAAGCTGACCGCGAAGACCTCCGCGACGCAGCTGCGCAAGGGCGCCGCGCTGACCGTCAAGGGCCAGCTCAACCGGGTCGACTGGGCCGCGCACGCCTACCGGGGCTACGCCGCGCGACCGGTCCTGCTGCAGTTCCGCAAGTCCGGCAGCGCGGCCTGGACCACCGCCGGGCGGATCACCTCCAGCCGCACCGGCGCCCTGAGCGCCACCGTCAAGGACAACGCGACCGGTTACTGGCGCTTCGTCTTCACCGGCAACAGCACCAGCGGCCAGGCCGCCTCCACGCCCATCCGGGTCAGCGTGAAGTAACCCCGCCACACGGCGCGCAGCGCCCGTGCGGGTCGGTCCCCCTCCGGAGACCGACCCGCACGGGGAGGTTCCGCGCGGGGAGGTTAGGGTGAGGGCGCCGATGATCGTCCGCACGCCTGGAGACCCGCCCAGATGAGTCAGCCCCCGCCGCCCGACGCCCTGCTCCCGGTCGGGGTGATCGGCCTCGGCGACATCGCGCAGAAGGCCTACCTGCCGGTTCTGACCGGCCTTCCCGGTCTGGACCTGCGGCTGATGACCCGTGACCGGACCAAGCTGGACAGGCTGGGCGACAGCTACCGGATCGCCCCGGAGCACCGCTTCACCGACCTGGCCGAGCTGATCGACAGCGGCATCCGAGCCGCGTTCGTGCACGCCGCCACCAGCCAGCACGTCCCGATCGTGGAACAGCTCCTGACCGCGGGCGTCGACGTGTACGTGGACAAGCCGCTCGCCTACGACCTCGCCGGCGCCCGGCACCTGGTGGACCTGGCGAAGCAGTGCGGCCGCTCGCTGCTGGTGGGGTTCAACCGCCGCCACGCGCCGGGTTACCTTGAGGCCGGCCGGCGCCCGCGCGACCTGATCGTGCTCCAGAAGAACCGGGTGGACCTGGCCGAGGCGGCACGCCCGCTGGTCTTCGACGACTTCATCCACGTCGTGGACACCCTGCTGTTCCTGGCCCCAGGCACGGTCGACCGGATCGACGTGCGCGCCCGCCGCCGCGACGGCCTGGTCGAACACCTGGTGCTCACGCTCACCGGGGACGGCTTCACCGCCCTCGGCGTGATGAACCGCGCCAGCGGGTCGACCGAGGAGGTCCTGGAGGTCTCCGGCAGGAACACCAAGTTCGCGGTGGTGAACCTCGCGGAGACCATCGACCACACCGGCGACCCCGTGGTCCACCGCCGCGGCGACTGGATCCCGGTCGCCCGCCAGCGCGGCATCGAACAGGTCGTACTCACCTTCCTCGACGCCGTCCGCCACGACCGGACCCTCGACGCCCACCAGGCGCTGCGCACACACGAGCTGTGCGAGGAAATCGTCCGCCGCATCGAAAACCCCTGACCCAGCCAGCGGACCGACCGGCGGCGGGGTGCCGGTCCTGCCCCGGCTCAGGGCGCGGTGGCTTCCCAGGCCGCCTTGATCATCCGGAAGACCTCGTCCACCGTGGCCCCGGGGTCGTCCGCCCGGCAGGCCAGCGCGTAGGCGTCGATGGCGAACCGAGCGGTCGCCCGGCAGGCTGTCGTGCTCCGGGACAGGCGGGGATCGGCGGCCAGCGCCGCCGCCAGCGCCTGCGCGTGACGCAGGCTCATCGACTCCTCGTACTCCCGCAGGGCGGGTGATCCCTCGATCATGCGCCGGACGGGGGCACTGCCCTCCGCCGTGCAGTGCCGCACCAGGGCCTGGACCTCGCGGTGCAGCGCCGGGATGAGCGGCTCGTGCGGAGGCCGGTCGGTCACCGCCCGCGTGAGGCGCTGCTCGAAGTCCTGGTCGCGTTCGAAGACCAGGGCCTCCTTGGCGGCGAAGTGGGCGAAGACGGTGGTGACGGCCACGTCTGCCTCGGCTGCCACGTCCCGGATGCCCACAGCCTCGTACCCGCGCTCCAGGAAGAGGCGCAGCGCGGTGTCAGCGATCTTCTGACGGGTCGCGGCCTTCTTGCGTTCGCGGCGTCCGGACGGTTCGGTCATGCCCTGACACTACCAGGTATGAATACCTCACTGTTGTGAAACCCTAACGGTTAGGGTTATCTTCCACCGCATGAGGAAAATCAGTTTTGCCGAGTTCGGCGGTCCCGAGGTCCTGCAGCTGGTGGAAGCCGAGGAGCCCCACGCGGGCCCCGGTCGGATACGCATCGCCGTACGGGCGGCGGGGGTCAACCCCGTCGACTGGAGGATCCGGGAGGGCCAGGTCCTGGGCGCCCATCCGGTCGAGCTGCCCGCCGGGGTCGGACTGGACGCCGCCGGGGTGGTGGACGAGGTCGGCGAGGGCGTCGAGGGAGTCGAGGTCGGCGACCGCGTGTTCGGCGAAGGCACCGACACGTACGCCGAATTCGCTGTGCTGTCGGCCTGGGCCCGGATGCCCGAGGGGCTGCCCTTCGAGGAGGCCGCCGGGTACCCGTCGGTGGTGGAGACCGCGCTGCGCATCATCCGCGAGGCCGACGTGCGGCCCGGGCAGACGCTGCTGGTCAGCGGCGCGTCCGGCGGCGTCGGGTCGGCGGTGCTGCAGATCGCCCGCGCGCGCGGGATCACCGTGATCGGCACCGCCGGGGCCGCGAACCAGGACTACCTGCGCGACCTGGGGGCCATCGGCACGACCTACGACGAGGGCTGGGTCGAACGGGTGCGGCACCTGGGCCGGGTCGACGCGGCCCTCGACCTGGCCGGTTCGGGCGTGATCCGCGAACTCGTCGAGCTGACCGGGGATCCGCGCCGGGTCGTCTCCATCGCCGACCTCGGTGCGCCGCGGCTGGGCGTCCGGTTCTCCGGCGTGGCCGGGAGCGTGCCGGACGCGCTGGCCGAGGCTGTCGACCTCATCTCCCGGGGCAGGCTGCACATCCCGGTCGAGAAGTCGTACTCGCTCACCGAGGCAGCGGCGGCGCACACGGACAGCCGGGCCGGCCACACCCGGGGGCGCCGGGTCCTGGTCGTCTGAGCCGCGGCCCGCCCGGCATCACGCACCGAACGGCCGGTCACCAGCGGGTGGTGCAGCGGCGTCGGACGAAGCCGGAACGGTTGCGCCTCACCCACCAGGGCGACGGCGGGACCCTGATCCGAGATCCGGTTCCGGCCGTCGGCGTCTTCCGGTCGGGCCGGACGCGGTCCGGTCGGTCCGCTCGGCGGGAGCGGGCGTGCGCCCGCTCACGGATGGCGGATACGTGATCCCCCACCACCCGTTCGAGTGAGTGCGGCGCGGTGGTGACCCGCTCTACCCTGGCAGAAGGACACCCCGGGGCGTCGCGTCACAGGCCGACCCGACAACGACAACGCGACGACAGGGCCGGGAGACGGCCACTGCCGCGGCGCGTCCAGCGCGGGTGGAAGACAGCCAGGGCAGCGCGGAGTGGGGCGGGGTGCCGTCCGGCCGAGTCGGCGGCGGCGATGCTGACGCGGCCGACAACACCGCGCGCCCTCGACTGCTCCCGGCGCCTCAAGGAGGGAGCACAGCGATGAGCACGTCACGACGAGTGGTTCTCAGCGCGGCCGTGGCCGCGCCGTTACTGGCCCAGTTCACCGGGGCGCGGACCGCGTCCGCCAGCACCGCGAGCGCCGACTGGGGGACGGTCTCCTCCGGCTGGGTCGAGGTCCGCTGGACCGCGCAGGCCCAGGCCCAGCTGGACCGGTTCGGGGCGGTCATCGAGGCAGTCGCGCCAGCCGAACTGGTCCGCGACGCCGAGGGGTCGGCACTGCGGTTCCCGGTGCGGTCGGGCACCGGCGACCCCTCCCTGGGCAACCTGCCGCAGGCCCAGGGCGACGGGACCCTGGACGGCGGAGTCGCGGTACGCACCGCGGACGGCGTCTTCCAGGTGACCGACCTGCACAGCGCGCTGCAGGACTCGGTCGCGTCGGGCACCTGCACGGTCAACGGTGTCGAGGTCGGACACCAGGCGGTCGCGCACTGCGGACTGGCCGAGGGCCTGCTGACCGCCGACGGCGTACGGCTGGGCCAGCCGGTACAGGTCCAGCTCAGCGAGGTGCCGTTGCGGGCCACCCCGCAACTACTGGCGGCGTACACCGCCACCTTCGGTGAACCCGCCTTCAACACCGACACGGTGCTGGCCTACGTAACCGCGCAGGGCCTGTACACCCCACCGAAGGCGTGAGCCGGTGCGGTGGGGGCCGGTGCGGTGGGGGCCGGTGCGGTGGGGGCCGGTGCGGTGATGGGGCTGGTCCCGGGTCGGGGAGGTCTCAGGGGCCGGGCTGGTCGCCGCCGAAGCGGCGGCCGCGGGCGGCGTAGGCGGTGACCGCGCACCGCAGCTGGGCCAGGCCGAAGTCGGGCCAGGGCGTCGGGTCGAAGACCAGTTCCGCGTAGGCGAGGTGCCACGGCAGGAAGTTGCTGATCCGCTGCTCGCCGGAGGTGCGGATCAGCAGGTCGACCTCGGGCAGGTCGGGCAGGTACAGGTTGCGGGCCAGATCCGCGGGGCCGATCTGCTCGGGCCGGATCGTCCCGGCGACCGCCTCCGTGGCCAGAGCGCGGGCGGCAGCGGCCAGTTCCTCGTGTCCGCCGTAGTCGACACAGACGGTGAGCGTCAGCGTCGCGTTACCGGATGTCAGGTTCTCCACCAGGGCCAGTGCCGAAGCCAGTGACGGCTCGATGCGGTCGCGCCGCCCGCACCAGCGCACCCGCACGCCCAGGTCGTGCAGCCACTCGGCGCCCCGGGCGATCCCGTCCGCCAAGGTGTCGAACAGGGCGGCCAGTTCGTCCTGGGAACGGCCCCAGTTCTCGGTGGAGAACGCGTAGATGCTCAAGTGCCGCACACCCAGCCGCACGGCGGCGTTGACCAGGCGCAGCGCGGCGCGTTCGCCCGCGTGGTGGCCCTGGGCGGCGGGCAGGCCGCGCTGGGCGGCCCAGCGCCGGTTGCCATCCATGATCACCGCGACGTGGTCCGGGGGCGCACCCCGCTCCGGTGACGCGGGGCGACCGCGGGCGGCGCGGGGCGAGGTGAGCGGCTCGACACCGTCGGCGAAGACCCGGGCCTGTTGCAGGGTGACCTCGTCGAACTGCAACTGGGTGCCCAGAAGCAGGCTGTGCAGGAACGGCTGGTACTCGGGATCGACGGTACCGGTGACCGCCACCGCCTGATCCAGCAGGCCGTGCCAGTAGCGCAGTTGGACCTCGACCAGGTCATCGAGGGCCTGCCGCGGCTGGCCGCCCCGTAAGTCCGGCTGTCGCACGTCCGGCTGTCGCAAGTCCGGCTGTCGCAAGTCGGGGTGCCGTAGGTCCGGGTGTCGTAGGTCGGTGGTGTCCAGGCCGAGGCGGTGCAGGTCCTGGTGGGGCAGGTAGCAGCGGCCGGCCGCGAGGTCGGCGGGCAGGTCCTCGAAGATGTCGGCCAGTTGGCAGACTTCGCCCAGGACCGAGAAGAGCGTTGTGGCCCGCGGTCCGCGAGCGCACAGCAGCGTGGCCCACATCTCGGCGACGGTCCCGGAGACCCCGCGCAGATAGCGGCGCAGTTCGGGGAAGGTCGCGAAGGCGGGCGGGCACAGGCAGTCGGCCTCGATGGTGTCCAGGAACTCCTCGATCACCGCGTGGTCGAGATCCCGGCGCCGAACGGTGTCCACGAACGCCCGACGCAGCGGGTGGCCGCTCTGTCCACGGCGCAGGTCCTCAAGGGTCTCGCGGCGCCAGCGGGCGATACGTCGCGGGCGGTCGGCCGTCGGCCCCTCGTCCGCGATACGGTCGGTGTGCACGGTGAAGCCGTGCACAGCGTGGAAGTGGGGGCGCAGCGCGGCGGGCAGCAGCTCGGTGGCGGTCCGCATCGGTGCCAGGTACCGGCCGACCTCGGCCGCACACAGGTCGTAGGAGGCCCGCAGCTCGGGCGAGCCCTGGAACGCGGCCGAGTCGAGCGCCGCCCTCTGATCGTCCGACACCGGTGGACCTCGCTTCGGCCGGGGTGGCACCAGGCAGACGGGCGCCATCCTCGATCGTCCCGGTGCCCGAACCACTGCGCCCCCGCCTCGGCCCTCACTCACCCGAACGAGCTAACGCCGACCGCGGTGGCGGGCCGTCGCCGAGGCGGCGGGGTCAGGGGGTGCCCTGGGCAGCGGCGCGGCGCTGCCGCTTGCCCAGGGGCGCCTGGGAGAGGTCCTGGGCCTGGGACTTCAGGTTCTTGTACTGGTAACCGCGCTCGGCCAGCCAGGTCCCGGCGGCGGCTTCGGCGCGTTCGGTGGCCTCCGCGATGTCCTCCTCGGCCTCACCGCTGTCCTGGAAGCGGAAGGTGAACGCCGAGCGCGCGGCGATGTCGTAGCTGAGGTGCCCCTGGGCGGTGAAGGCCGCCTGGAGCACGTCGTGCTCGGCCGCACGGGCCAGCAGTTCGGCCCGCTGCTCGCCACTGAGCTGGTCGAAGACGCCACGAACGGTGATCCGGAAGGTACGGGTGCTCATCGGGCCACCGTAATCGGTGGCCCGCGCCCGCTTCCACCGGTTTGCGCCACCGACTGGCGGTCAGCACCCGGCGGCGAGGGAGTCTCTCGGCAAGAACTGGGATCGTTCACAGGACAGATATCGACAGCACTGATCCCACGGGGCGTCCGTGCTCCGCTGCCTGATCGGGGCAAAGGCCGTGAAGGTAGAGACTGGGTGGCAAACCAGCCCGAGCAAGGAAACATTTTCCGACAACTTCCTCCTTCCAAGCCCGGGTGGATATCCGCTACGGTGTGCACGTTCCCAGCCGCCTTCCGGTCCCCAGCCACCAGCCGCAGCGGCCACAGGGCACGAGTTCCGGTCCGCCGTGCAGCGGCCGACCGGTCGGGGCGCCGCCGAGCACCTTCCCTCCCCAGGGGGCGGCGTCCCAGCACCTGACCCCACCCCATCCCATCGTCAGAGAGGACGATGTCGATGCACCACGCCCCTGACCGACCCACCACCCGCGGACGGCGCCTGACCGCGCACGCCACCACCGCCGCGGCGCTGACCGCCGCCGTGCTCGTCGGCTCCCCCAGCGTGGCCGCGCACGCCGCGACCACGGTCACCAACCCGGGCTTCGAGGCGAACGGCACCGGGACCGCCACCCCGACCGGCTGGAGCAGCACCGGCACCGCGGCCGCCTCGTACACCGAGGCGGGCGGGCACAGCGGCGGCTACCAGCTGTCCCACTGGTCGGCGTCCGCCTACACGGTGGACACCTACCAGACCCTGACCGGCCTGACCGACGGCGACTACACGCTCGGGGTGTGGATCCGCTCCGACGACACCGGCGGCGCCAACTCCATCTCGCTGAGCGGCTGCGGCAGCGCCACGACCACCACCTACGTCCCGGTCGTCTCTGACGGGAACTGGCTGCACATCGTCGACTACGTCGATGTGACCGACGGTCAGTGCACCGTCAACCTGTCCTCCAGCAGCGCCGCCGGGGCCTGGACCAACTACGACGACGTCACCTTCACCTCCGGCTCGGCACCGCTCGCGGTCCGTGGCGGCGACGTCTCCAGCCTCTACCGGGGCGAGAGCCTGGGCGGGGTCTACAGCAACGCGTCCGGCACCCAGCAGAACGCGCTGCAGATCCTGTCCGCGGGCGGCATGAACTACGTGCGGCTGCGGGTCTTCGTCAACCCCCAGGACGGGTTCAACGACGAGGCGCAGCTGCTGGCCGGGGCGAAGGAGGCGTACAGCACCTACCACCTGCCGATCTACCTGGACCTGGAGTACTCGGACACCTGGGCCGACCCGGGTGACCAGGTACTCCCGGCGGCCTGGGCCTCGGACAGCTTCGCCGCGTTGGAGACGCAGACCTACGACTACGCCAAGCAGATCGTGGGCGACCTGGACGCCCAGGGCACCCCGCCCGCCATGGCGCAGGTCGGCAACGAGATCAACTCCGGGATGATGCTGCCCGACGGGTCGATCTCCAACTGGCCCCAGCTGGCCGGGCTGCTCAAGGAGGGCATCGCCGGGGTGAAGGAGGCCAACGCCGGTACCAAGGTGGTGCTGCACCTGGCCGGTTCCTCGGACCTGGCGACGCTGGAGAGCTGGTACAGCACCGCCATCGCCGACGGGGTGTCCTTCGACGTCATCGGCATCTCGTACTACGACTACTGGGACGGGCGGCTCGACGTGCTGCAGAGCGACCTGGACGGCCTGGCCGCGCAGTACGGCAAGCCGGTGCTGGTGGCCGAGACGGCCTACCCGTGGACGATGACCGACACCACCGGCGTCAACTCGGTGACCTCGGCGAACACTACGCTGGACCCCGGCTATCCGGCGACCCCGGCCGGTCAGCGGGCCAACTTCCGCGACGTGCTGTCGGTGGTGCAGGCGGTGCCGAACGGCCTGGGCCTGGGCGCCTTCTACTGGGAGCCGACCTGGACGATCGTGACCGGCAACGGCTGGTCGACCACGGACGCGACCACGGCCACCGGCTGGGAGAACCAGGCGATGTTCGACCTGAGCGACAAGGCCCTGCCGGTGGTGGGCGCCTACGCCGCGCGCTGACCTCGGCTCACCCGCCGCGCGATCGCCCGGGGATCGCGCGGCCGAGCCGCCCAGCAAGCCGTCGCTGGAGGGTTGCTGGGCGGCGCGGCGCGGCGCTCGGGCCCGTCACCGGCTAGTGGGTCAGTTCCAGGGACAGGTGCGCGGACAGGGCGCGGACGAAGTCGGGCGCGTCGAGGCCGTCGCGCGGGCCACCGGCATGGGCACCGCGACCACGCTGCGCCGCCATTTCAACCGCACGGTCGGCGTCCCGCCCGACACCTACCGCCGTACCTTCCGCGTCCGCACCCGACCTCACTGACCACCAGTCACAGCGGAACGCGCTGGAGCGGCGGCGCTCAGCCCAGGGGTGCGATGAGTCGCGCGCCGTTGTTGCGGACGCTGTTGACCTCGGTGGAGACCTCCCGCACCTCCAGTTCGCCACCGGCCGGGACCGCGAGCAGCGCGCGCAGCGCGTGCGGGTCCTGGTGGGCGGGGTCGAGCCAGGCCTCGTGGGCATCGGGGGCGACGGTCAGCGGCATCCGGTCGTGCACCCGGCCCGAGGCATCGGCCGCGTCGGTGGTGATCACGGTGCAGGTGGTCAGCCACGCGGCGGGGTCGTCCTCGGGCACGTTCGGGTCCCGCCAGAACTCGTACAGCCCGGCCATCGCCATCAGCTCCCCGCTCGCCGGGGTCAGGTAGTACGGCTGCTTGCGCGGCTTCGCGCCGGGGGCGTCCACCGGCACCCACTCGAAGTAGCCGTCGGCGGGCAGCAGGCAGCGGCGGGCGGTGAACGCCTTGCGGAACGCGGGCTTGCTGTCCACCGTCTCCACCCGCGCGTTGATCATCCGCGCTCCCCCGCCCGGATCCTTCGACCAGGACGGGACCAGCCCCCACCGCAGCACCCGTACCTGCCGGGCCGGACCGGAGCCGTCCTTCGCCAACCGTTCCAGGACCGCGTAGACCGGATCGGTCGGCGCCACGTTCCACGACGGCGGAACCGGCTCGCCCTGCCAGTCGGCGCCGAACAGCGACGCCAGGTCCTCGGGCCTGCGCGAGGAGACGAAACGACCGCACATGCGCCCAGCCTCCCTCCGCCCCGCCACCCGCGCAACGCGGACGGGCCCCGCCGCCCCGGCTGGGCGGACCCGCTCCGCAGCCGGGCGTTCAGCGGCCCTCGCCGCGCTCCGCCCGCTCGCGCGCCCGGCGGTCGGACCGCAGCCGCGCGTGCGCGTGCACGTCGTGCCGTCCGTCCTGGTGGAGCCACACGCTGCGGCGCACCCCCTCCGCCTGGAAGCCGGTCTTCTCGGCCACCCGGCAGGACGCCGCGTTGGCCAGCGCGTGCTGTAGGCCGAGCCGCTGGAACCCGGCCGTCTCGAAGGCCCAGGACGCCATGGCCTCGACCGCCCTGGGGGCGACGCCCCTGCCCCGCGCCGCCGGAACGGTCCAGTAGGCGACCTCGGCGTTGCCGTCGGCGAACGCCAGCACCCTCAGCGCGGCGCGACCCAGCAGCACGCCGCTGTCCGCGTCGACCACGGCCCAGTGCGCGTCCGTCTCGGCCGCCCACGCGCCCTGCCAGCCCTCGATCCACTCCCGCGCCTCCGCCGGACGGTCCGCGCGCCGCACATGCCAGCGCTGGATCTCCGCGTCCTGGTAGGCCGCCATCACCGCCGGGGCGTCGTCCAACTCCCAGGGCCGCAGCAGCATGCCGCCCTCAGCCGCCAGCACGGGCTGCGGCCGCGCCGCGAGCGAACCAACCGGGACCGTGGGCACAACCAGCACAGGCATGCCCGCATTATCCATGATCCCTCCCGCCGCGCCCCACACCCTCCCGCCCCGCACCCTCCCGCCGCGCCCCACACCCTCCCGCCCCGCACCCTCCCGCCCCGCACCCTCCCGCCCCGCACCCTCCCGCCCCGCACCCTCCCGCCCCGCACCCGCGCCGGACCTCGGGCGCCGGTCGCGGTCGAAGGCGTAGGCGGCGCACATCAGGAACACCTGGGCCCCGACCCGGTCGAGACGCCGCTGCCGCCACGCGGTGGCGACCAGCCCGCGGTGCGCGGCGACATGCTCGGCCAGGACGTCGTGGCCGAGGTCGTGGGCGGCGAACGCCGCGTCGTCCGGTGTCATGCCAGGGCCTTGCGCATCAGCGTGCACATCGTCTCGTACCGCTGCGGTGAGCCGTCCTCGGCCTCGACCTCCCAGGAGTCGGGCTCGCGGCCGAAGGCCCGGTAGCCAAGGCGTTCGTACAGGGCGCGGGCGCGCGGGTTGCTCTCCTCGACGCCGAGTTCGGCGCGGGTCAGGCCCCGGGCGACGATCCGGCACTCGGCGGAGCGGACCAGCAGCGTGCCGATCCCGCAGGACCGCAGGGCCGGGTGGACGCCGAGTTGCCACAGCGTTCCGGCGCCGGGCGTGACCGTGTAGTCGACACCGCCGACCGCCACCGGGAGCCCGACCGGCGTGCACACCGCCAGGTAGTCGATCTCGCCCGCCTCGGCGCGGCGGATCTGGTGGACGAGCTCGCGCACGTGCTTGGGAGAGCCGGCCCAGCCGCAGGACGGCAGGTCCGCAGGGGTGAGGCCGCGCACCGACAGGTGCAGCCTGATCTCGGACATCACCGCGTCCTTTCGACTCCGACAGCGACCGTCCCCCATTTCAGCAAGCCGCTGCCCTTGCCGTCCAAGGGATTGGGGGACCGGCCCTCACCTCAGCCGCACGCGCCCGGGGCCGGGTGAGCCCGGTCCCCTGCCGCACCCAGGTGCTCCAGGTAGCGGGCGGAGTTCGTCCCGTGGGCGCGGTCCTGGGCTCCGTGGCGGATGTGGGCCAGGGCCCCGTCGGGTGCGATGCGCAGCATGGTGGTGGCGGCGTGGGGGGTGCCGGGGTCGCGCAGGTGGTCCGCGTCGGTGACCGGGATGCCGGGGCCGAACATCGCCGCGGCCTGGGCGGCGGTGGCCGCCGGGGCCTGCCCGGTGCGGTTGGCGCTGCTGACGTACAGGCGGGGGAAGCGTGCCAGCAGTGGGGCCAGGGGCTGCCAGCGGGCGCCGAAGAGGAGCAGGTGGCCGTCGCGCAGGGCGGGCAGGGACCAGGCCGGGGCCGAGGCGTTGGCGCGTACCGGCACCAGTAGCGTGACCAGTTCGACGCGCAGCAGGTCCAGTGCCGTGCCGAGGGCGGTCGAGGTCAGGTCCAGTGCGGGGACCAGGTCGGTCCAGGTGGCGTCGTGGTGGAGCCACAGGGCGACTTCCTGGCCGGCGGGCCGGGCCTTGGCGTTGTTGACGGCGCGCGGATCGGTGGCGGCGACGACGTAGGTCAGGGGGCTGGGGTTGGGCAGGATCGCGGCCCCCGCGGCGGCCAGGGCGTCGGCGGCGGGTCCGGTGTCGAGCAGGGCGGTGGCCGGCATGGGGTGTCCGTTCAGGAGGCAGGTGCGGGCGCGGGCGCGGTGGTACGGGTGGTGAGCCCGTCGAGGTAGGCGGCGAAGTCGGCGTCGGCGACGACGGCCTGGCCGAGCCGGTAGGCGCGGTCCTTGACCCACACCAGGGCGGTACGGGTCTGGTCCGGGTCCAGGTGGTGTCCGAGGCGTTCGGCGACCGCGCGCAGCACGCGCCGACTGGCGAGGTGGGTCAGCACCACGGTCGGGGCCAGGCCCAGGTGGTGCTGGGGGTCGTAGGGCTGGAAGGTCTGCGGGTGGGTGAACGGAGTGCCGGTGGAGATCGTGGCGACCCCGCTGCCCACGATGGGGGTGGTGACGGTGAGCGGGATGCCGGTCTCGGCGGACACCATCCGCGCGATCCGAGGCAGTCGGGTGAGGTCCGGTGCCGTCCACCACGGCTCGCAGTCGGCCCCAAGGACCCGCGCGGCCTTGGCCGGGTCGTGGGCGAGCAGGAAGAGCAACTGCTCGGTGGCCGCCATGCCGCTGCGCTCGGCCATGCCCAACCAGGAGCAGGCCGCCACCCGCACTCCGCTCTCCAACGCGGCCAGGGTGTTGGCCAGGCCCAGGCCGAGGTCGTTGTGCAGGTGCGAGACCAGCACCGCCTCCGGCCCCGCCCCGGCCGCGACCTGCTGGAACAGCGCCCGGGTCTGGCCGGGCAGCAGGTCCCCGACCGTGTCGGCCAACACGATCGTCCCCGCGCCCTGGGCCGTCATCGCCCCCGCGTACTCGGCCACCAGGGCGTGGTCCGCGCGGGGAGCGTCCACCAGGCACACATCCACCGCGACGCCGTCCGCCAGGTCGACGGCCTCCTTGACCACATCCAGGCCAGCGGCCAGGGCCTCCCGGGCGTCGCCGTGCACCAGGGCCCGGGCAGTCGCCTCCGACGCCGCCACGATCACCATCACCCGCGCGTGCGCCGCGCCCCGGACCGCGCGCAGCGCCAATCGGACGTCCGGCACCGTGCCCCGGCAGATCGCCGCCGGACTCACCGAACCCTGCGCCTCCAGGGCGACCTGACGTGTCGCCTCGAACTCCTGTGCGCACACCGAGGGGAAGCCCGCCGCGAACACCACGTGCCGCGGCCCGTCCGCCCCGAAGACCGCCCCCTGCTCTTGGGCCAGTCGCACCCGGAAACCGGCACCCATCAGCGTCTTGGCCTGCGCCCCGTCGCGCGCGGACTCCTCGAAGAACACGATCCGACCGGCCTGGGCCGACTCCCGCACCACATCTGTCGCCGCCACGACCCAACCCCCGACTCAGCACGATGGTCATGCACCTGACCGGCATGACCCGCTCGCAGGATCGTAGACGACACAGACAACGACGACGTCAACGGGCTTACAGGACAGCCCGATGGGAGCCGCTCCAGGAATTCGGTGAAGCGCGTCCACTCGGCCTCGGCCGTGAGGGCGGGCGCGGCCCCGCGCCTGGTCCCCGTCCGGCGGAGGGGCGGCATCGGGCGGGGCGCGCGCCCCGGGGGTTACTGCTCCTGGGCGAGGTAGGCCTCGTACTGCGCGGCGCTCAGCAGCGTGTCCAGCTGCTCGGGGTCGGACATCTGGAACTCGACCAGCCAGGTGAGGTTGGCGTCGTTGTTGATCTCCTCCGGGGCGTCGTTCAGCTCCTCGTTGACCGCGACCACCGAGCCGCCGACCGGAGCGTAGACCTCGGTGACCGCCTTGACCGACTCCACCGTGCCGAACGGGTCCCCGGCCTCGAACTTGTCGCCCACTGTCGGCAGTTCCACGAACACGATGTCACCGAGCTGCTTCTGCGCGAAGTCGGTGAGCCCGACCCGCGCGCGGCCTCCCCCGGTCGGCAGGATCCACTCGTGCTCCCGCGTGTACCGGTGGTCGGTGGGGTACGCCATGTCTTCCTCCGTCGTCATCACTGGGGGTGCAACGTGCAAAAGGTACCCGGATCAAGGCCGTCCAATCGCCCCAAATACCGCCAGATCGCCAGAGCGCCAGAGCGGCCGCGCGGTTCGCGTGCTGGTCTGATGTGCTGTCAATCCGATGGTGTGTCCGGTCCCCAAGGTCGGGCGCGTTGCGGCCGGGGCCGGTTATGATGGGTGGGCGGTCGTGACTGGCGCTTGGGTGGGGTACCACCGGGGAGCGATCCGCCTTCGGTTGCGGCCGTGCGCCTGGGCATCCTTCCCCACTGATGGGACCTGCCCATGACCGCGCGACTGATGACCGGTACCGACCTGGCGAACGAGATTGTCGAGCGCACTGCCCAGCGGGCGCGAGGCCTGCTGCGCGACCGCGGGGTACGGCCGTGCCTGGCCACGGTCCTGGTCGGCGAGGACCCGGCCTCGGTCACCTACGTGGCGATGAAGCGCAACCGCTGCGCCAAGGCCGGTATCGACTCGCGGCACGTGCCGCTGCCGGCCACGACCACCACAGCGGAGCTGGTGCGGGCGCTGCGGGCGCTGTCGGCCGATCCGTCGGTGCACGGCATCCTGCTACAGCACCCGGTGCCCGCGCAGATCGACGAGCGGGCCGCGTTCGAGGCGATCGATCCGGCCAAGGACGTCGACGGGGTGACCATGTCGTCGTTCGCCGCGATGGCGTTCGGCCTCCCGGGCTTCGCCTCCTGCACTCCCGGCGGCATCATGCGACTGCTCGACGCCTACCAGGTCGACCCCGCCGGACAGCGAGCGGTGGTGGTCGGCCGCAGCCCGATCCTCGGCAAGCCGATGGGCATGCTGCTCCTGGCCCGCGACGCGACCGTCACCTACTGCCACTCCAGGACCGTCGCCCTGCCGGAGCTGCTCGCCACGGCCGACATCGTGGTCGCCGCGGTCGGCAGGCCCCGCTTCATCAAGGGTCATGATCTCAAACCCGGCGCGGTGGTCATCGACGCCGGATACAACCCGGGCAACGTGGGCGACGTCGACTCCGGGACCGCACGGGAGCGCGCGGGCCTGCTCACCCCGGTCCCGGGCGGAGTCGGGCCGATGACCATCGCGGTGCTGCTGGAGCAGACCGTCGACGCGGCAGCGCGCTCCACGGAGTGACGAGACGTCAATAAGTCACGCTAGAGCTGTTGTTGGCGTGTCAGGGAGGTGGATGGCACCGGTGCCCCGGGTGCGGCGCCCGGGGGCCCGGCCTGTGGCCAGGCGGATCTCGGCCACGATCTGCTCGATGAGGGTCCGGGTGCGGCCCCGGAAGTAGAAGTGGCCGCCGCTGTGGACGCGCACGCCCCGGAAGTGCTCGGTGTGCCGGGACCACGCGGTGACCGTGGCAGGCCCGGCGAGCGGGTCGCGGTCTCCGCAGAAGGCCGTCAGCGGGGCCCGGCCCAGTGCTGGTGCTAGAGCGGTCACCGCCTTGGCCACGGAGCCGACCCCGAACACCGACCGCGGGTCCAGCCGCCCGGCCGATCCGAGATCCGACACCCCCAGGTACTCCTGGTGTACCGGACGACCGCCCACAGCCAACCCGGCAACCAGTCCGACGATGCGGTTGGCCTCGACGAACCGGACCAGACGTGCGTGGATACGCCCGGCCGTGGCCGCCGTCAGATCGGACTCCGTCCGGTCGTGTTCGCGCAGACCCGCCGCGATCGTGGTCCACCCGATCGCGTCCGGCGCTGCCTTCCGCGGCCGGAAACTGCGGATCGGGTGCGGCGGATCGGGTGCAGCGGATCGGGTTCGACCGTGACGTCCAGCTCCCACAGGTCCGGGCCGGTGCGGACGGTTGCCCGGGCCGACCACGGACCCTGCGCCACGACGCCCTCGATCTGAGCGTCATGCAGCCGGAACGCCGCGAAGCGCGTGTTGCCGGTGAAGAACGCCGCACCCATGTCGCCGCGAGACGCCAGCCGGTGCGAAAACCCGGTGGCGAGGTCCTCGGGCGCGGCGCGGCCGCTCAAGGCGCTCACCATCCGCTCAACCGCCGCCTGGGTCACCTCGATCGACATGGCGGTACGGTAACAGCCTCGCGGTCGACGGACTGTCGCCACGAGAATGTCCCGCAGGAGGTGGC
Source organism: Streptacidiphilus sp. P02-A3a (assembly GCF_014084105.1). Lineage (GTDB taxonomy): Bacteria > Actinomycetota > Actinomycetes > Streptomycetales > Streptomycetaceae > Streptacidiphilus. The sequence goes on from NZ_CP048289.1 coordinate 5,049,098, forward strand.
CAGTGGGTGCATCAACGCTCTACCAGGTGGGGAACGCGCTGCCGAACGCGAGCAGCGCGCTTGCGTGTGCGCGCCAGTTGCTGACCCGGTTCGGGACCGGGGCCGCACGAGCGGAGTTCGCCTTCAATGACATAGCGACCTCGGAGCAGTTCCATTACGCGCGCAGGTACTTCAGCCATGGAACGTTCATGGGTGACGAGCGCTACCTCAACGCGCCCGGCTACCGCGAGTTCTGGCAGACCTTGGCGCGCTGGGGCTTCGAGGAGAAGTACGAGGGCCTCTGGGTGGAGACGGATCTTCAGCCCCAGCTTGCGGCGTTGTGGCCACTGCCCGAGGGTGTTCAGTTCCAGTTGCTGAGTGGCAGCACGCCAAGAACCTTCCCCCTCAGGAGCGGAGACGACCTGACCGCGCCGGAGATGGACATCGCCGTTGCCGCAGTCGGCCCGCTGACCGTCGACATCAACTGGTACTCGTCCCTGCTCGGCCTTCCGGCACCCAAGCTCTGCGGCGTCCAGTTGTGCCTCAACGGCGTCTGGACCGTGCAGTGCAGCGAGCCCGCACCAGGTGCGCACGCCGTCTATCTGTCCATCGGCACCCAGAACTCCGAGGAGATCGCCGAGCGGTGGCTCCACGAGACCGGGCTCGACGTCGGGGAAGGCCTGGCGGGTTGGTAGGAGGAATCCGCGGCGGCTCGACCTGAATCCCGGACGAGACCCCCGCAACGGCAGCTGCCACGTACCGGTCAGCGGAACGCGGCGATATTGCGCGCGGCCCAGTCGGCGAACGGACGCGGGGCGCGGCCGAGGATCCGCTGGACGTCCGGACTGACCCGCAGTTCGGCCTCGTTCGGGGAGCCGAGGATGGTCAGGGTGTCCTCGGCGAGCTCCACCGGCATGCTCTGGGCCATGGCGGCCTTGGCCTCGTCGCGAGTGAGCTCGTGGAACAGGACCGGCGAGCCCAGCGCGGCGGCGATGGCCGCCGCCTGCTGGCGCGGCGTGATCACCTCCGGGCCGGTCAGTTCGTACACCCCGTCGGCGTGCCGGTCATCCAGCAGGCAGGCCGCCGCGACCTCGGCGATGTCCGCCGGGTCGATGATCGGCACCCCGACGTCACCGAAGGGCGCGGCCACGACCCGTCGCTCACGGATGGACTCGGCCCACCACAGGGCGTTGGAGGCGAAGCCGCCCGGCCGCAGGACGGCCCATTCCAGGCCGGACTCCCGCAGCAGGTCCTCCAGCGCCCGCATGGCGATCCGCGTTGCGCCGAAGGGCCTGGTCGCGACGCCCTGGGTGGAGAGCAGGACGACTCGGCGGACCCCGCTGCTCTCGGCCGCGGCGATGAGGCTCGCCGGGGTGGCCCCGGCGGCGTGCATGTCGCCGGACAGCAGCAGGAACAGCGCCTTCGCCCCGGCCAGGGCGGGCTCAAGACTGGCGGGCGCGGCCAGGTCGGCCACCACGTGGCGGACGCCGTCCGGCACCGCTGCCGCGTGCCGCGACACCGCCGTCACCTGCTGGCCCGCCTCGGCCAGCGCCTGCGTCAATGGCCGACCAATATTTCCGGTGGCACCGGTTACCACGATCATCTACAGCTCCCTGTCGGATGTCTTCTGTGGTCGTCACGCTAGTAGTCCGACTAACTCTTGGTAAGGACATACCTTGAGGTAAGCTCATGACATGGTGGGAGGCGTGCAGCGCAGACAGGTCAAGACGGGCAAGCGGTATGACGTGTTTCACACGGACTGCCTTGCGCGCGATGTGGTCGACCACGTGACCAGCAGGTGGGGAGTCTGGGTACTGATCTCCTTGCGGAGCAACGACCTGCGGTTCTACGAGCTGCGCGAGAGCATCCAGGGCATCAGCGAGAAGATGCTCGCCCAGACCCTGCGCGCGCTGGTCCAGGACGGCCTGGTCTGGCGGGAGGTAGAGCCGACGACGCCGCCCCAGGTGACCTACGGGCTGACCGGGTTCGGCCGGGACGTCGGTGAGCCGCTGGCGGAGCTGTTCGATCGGATTACACGGCAGCTGTCGCAGAGCAGCGCGGGGTAGCGCGCCGGTACCGGCGGCCACGGTCGCTTCCCACGGCGAGGCACCCGGCTCGTGGGTGACGCGGACGGCTCCCTCGGTCACCGTGGGTGGTGGTCGGGGTCTGTGTGGTGGGTGGGGGTACCGCGTAGGCTCGTGGTCATGCTGCTTGCTTCCATACCGTCGCCATCGGTGAACGGCTTCCACGTGGGGCCGTTGTTCGTGCACTTCTACGCGCTGATGTACATCGTCGGGATCAGCCTCGCCGTGCTGGTCGGCCGACGCCGCTGGAGTGCCGCCGGAGGCGACCCGGCGATGGTCGAGGAGATCGCCCTGTGGGGAGTGCCCTTCGGCATCCTCGGCGGACGCCTGTACTTCGACCTCACCACCCCCTCCCAGATCCCCCCGCACTGGTGGGGACCACTGGCGGTATGGGACGGCGGCCTGGGCATCTGGGGCGGCGTCGCCCTGGCCACCGCCGTCTGCGTCTGGCGGCTACGCAAAGCGGGCACCAGCGTCACCGGCATGATGGACGCCCTCGCCCCCAGCCTGCTCATCGCCTCCGGCATCGGCCGGATCGGCAACTACTTCAACCAGGAACTCTTCGGCGGCCCCACCCACCTGCCCTGGGCACTGCAGATCGCCCCACAGTTCCGCCCCCCGGGCTACCTCCAGGACACCACCTTCCACCCCACCTTCCTCTACGAACTCATCTGGGACCTCCTGCTCGCCGCCGTCCTGGTCTGGCTCGGACACCACCGCAAACTCGCCCCCGGCAGCCTCTTCGCCCTCTACATCGCCGGATACTCCACCTTCCGCATGTTCGAGGAATCACTACGCGTCGACTACTCCCAACACTTCCTCGGACTACGCCTCAACTTCTACGTCGCCGCCGCACTGACCCTCGGCGCCCTGATCTGGCTCACCCTCCTGCAACGCCACCAACACACCACCCCCACCACCACCGAACCACAACCCCAGCCCGATGAGGCAGCCGCCGACGAGGCGGGGCTCGCCCGGAGCAGCGCCCCGGCAGCCGGGCACCCCCAGAACTGATCCCCGAGCACCACCGAACCCGGCCCACCCCCGACGGTAGGCCGGGTTTCGCGTTCACCGGTCAGGGGCGGCCGTTGCCCGTAGGATCGGCGGTCATGGTTGACCTCTACCCCGCGACCAGTCCCTACGACAGTGGTTTCCTCGACACCGGCGACGGCAACCGCGTCTACTACGAACAGCTCGGCAACCCCGAGGGCAAGCCCGCGCTCAACGTCCACGGCGGGCCCGGCGCAGGCGCCCCGCAGCGGCCCACCCGCGCCTGGGACCCGGACCGCTACCGGGTGATCCGCTTCGACCAGCGCAACTGCGGCCGCAGCACCCCGCACGCCAGCGACCCGGCTGCCGACATGAGCCTGAACACCACCCAGCACCTGATCGACGACATGGAGCACCTGCGCGAACACCTGGGTATCGAGCGCTGGCTGCTCAACGGCTCCTCCTGGGGCGCGACCCTGGTCCTGGCGTACGCACAGCAGCACCCGCAGCGGGTCACCGAGATGGTCATCCCGGCCGTCACCACCAGTCGCCGTGAGGAACTCGACTGGCTCTACCGGGGCGCCGGGAAGTTCTACCCCGAGGCCTGGGACCGCTTCCGCGACGGCGTCCCGACCAGCGAGCGCGACGGAGACCTGCTCGCGGCCTACGCGAGGCTGATGGAGCACCCCGACCGCACCGTCCGTGAACGGGCCGCCGCGACCTGGCTCGCCTGGGAGGACGCGGTCATCTCGAACGAGCCCAATGGCACGCCCGGCATGTACAGCGACCGCGACACCGACGCACAGATCGCGTTCGTCCGCATCTGCGCCCACTACTTCAGCAACGGCGCCTGGCTGCAACCCGGCCAACTGCTGCGCGACGCGCACAGACTGGCCGGGATCCCGGCTGTCCTGGTCCACGGCCGCCACGACATGGGCTCCCCCGTCCAGACCGCCTGGGAACTGGCCAAGGCCTGGCCGGACGCCCGCCTCCACATCATCGAGGACTCCGGCCACGGCGGAGGCGAAGCCATGCACCAGACCATCCGCACCGCGATCGAGAACTTCAAGCACCACTGACCCCGGGGGGAAGCAGATCAGCGGCCTTCCCCGAGGAACCCGGTCAGCGCCTCTTCGAACTCCGGGGACCCCTCGGCGGTGAAGTGGTCGCCGGGCACCTCGACATGAAACCCGTGCGGCAGGGCCTCCGCAAGAGCGCGCGCGGTCCGGTTGTGCCAGTCATCCGCTGTGCCAGTCATCCGCCCCGGTCAGGACAAGGGTCGGCACGGTGACCGCCGCCAACTCCTCAGGCGTCGTGTTCACCCACGAGTCGAGTGCCAGCAGCAGCGCCTTCGGGTCACCGCCCGCGATGGAGCCGTCCGGCGGCTGGCAGGGGCACAACGCCGACCGGGTGGTCGAGGGTCCCGCGTGGGGAGGCTGCCTGGAGGTCCTCGCCCAACTGCTGATGGCCGACCGGGAGATCCGTTACGGTGGGCTGGTCAGGGTTGACGGTCCGGCCCGGCGCATCACCGTCACCTACTGACCTCGGGCGGCTCGTCATGCGTGCGACATGACCGGACCGCGGTACGAGGATCACGTCGAGCAGTGCCAGGAGAACTGATGGAACACGAGAGCGTCCTTGTCCGCCGCCGCCTGGACGACGACCTGCCGCAGGCTGCCGCGGGGCTGGTCAGAGTGCACGCCAGGGACGGCTACCCGGTGGAGGGAGTCGATCGGCCCGAGGCGTGGCTCACGCCGAAGGGAACGCTCGACGCCTGGGTCGCGGTGAGGTCGCGGGCGGTGGTCGGGCATGTGCTGGTCAGCCGCCCGGCCGACGAGCCGGCGGTCGCGCTGTGGACCGGGCGCAGCGGCGAGGGCGTGGACAGCGTTGCCGTGCTGGCGCGCCTGTTCGTCGTCCCGGAGGCGCGCAACATGGCGGTCGGGGAGAGCCTCATCGGCGCGGCCGTCGCCCACTTCCGTGGCCGGGGCATCCGCCTCGTCCTCGACGTCCTGAGGAAGGACACGGCGGCGATACGCCTGTACACCCGGCTCGGCTGGGAGAACATCGGGTCAGCGGTGCACCCCTACGGAGTCGGCAAGCAGGCTGAGGCCTTCGGCTTCGTAGCCCCCGCCGCCGGGTGATCGGTGTCCGCCGCGCCTCTCAGCGCCGAGCGGTGGGGGCTTCTATCGCGGGGGTCAGTGCCCAGGCGATGGCGGCGGCGGTCAGCAGGGTGGCCCACAGGGCGGCCGGTCCGGCGGTCAGCAGGCGGGTCAGCAGGGTGGGGGTGACCACGGCGGCCAGGCTCCAGCTGGTCTGGTTGAGTGCGAAGTAGCGGCCCCGCAGGTGCGCCGGGGCCAGGGTCGCCACCAGGTCGGTCAGGACCGGTGAGCAGACGATCTCGCCCGCCGTGTAGCAGGCCAGGCCGGTCGCCAGGGACAGCGTGGTCCAGACGGCGCCGCGCGGCGGCGCCGCCGCCCAGAACAGGGCGAAGGAGACGGCGAACAGCCCGGCCGCCAGCCGCAGCAGGCGGGCGGAGCGGTGCACGCGCAGGAACTCGGTGAGGGGGGTCTGCAGGACGACGACCAGGGCGGTGTTCGCGGCGAGCAGCGCTCCGGCGACCCAGGCGGGCTGGCCCAGGGACCTGGTGACGTAGACCGCCAGGATCAGCGGCGGTCCCAGCAGGCACAGCACGAACAGCACGGTGGCGGCGTTGAGCGCGGCGAAGCGGCGGTCCGCCAGGACCTGGCGGTAGCCGCGCGGGGCCGGCGCGGGTGGCGGAAAGGCCGGTGGGGCGGGTTCGGTGGCGGCAGCGGGTGGGTCGTGGGGGTGCCAGTGGCTCAGGAGCGCGGCGGCCAGCAGGAAGCTGGCGGCGTTGGCCGCCGCCAGTACCCGGCCGTCGGTCGGGGAGGTGTCCGCGGCGAGGGTGGAGGAGAGCAGGGCGCCGACTCCGGTGCCGAGGTTGCGCACCGCCCGCAGCAGGCCGAACCAGCGTCTGCGGTCGTCCGGCTCCCAGACCTGGGCGACCAGTGCCCCGTTCGCCGCCCAGAACAGGTTCTGACCTGCGGTGACCAGGAACCCGAAGGCCGCGATCCGCTCGGCGGAGTCCGCCTGGAGGTACCCGAGGAACCCGGCCGCCTGGGCGAGGTTCGCCAGTACCACCGAGCGGTGGGCGCCGAGTCGGTCCACCAGGGGGCCGAACAGGGCGGAGCACGGCAGGGCCAGGGCGGCGGCGGCCGACAGGGCGAGGCCGATCACCGGCAGTGACACGCGGGTGGTGTCCAGGAAGTACAGCAGCGCGTAGGGCAGGAACAGGCCGCTGCCCAGGCTGTCCACCAGCGCGGCGGTCAGCAGGGGTCCGGCGCCGCGGGCCCGGGGCAGGCCCAGGCGTTCGCGCCGGGCCGGACCGGCGGCGGCCGGGCCGCTCAGGACTCCCCCGGTCGGTTCCGCGACGGTCCGTACTGCCTCGGGCCGAGGCTGCGTGCCGGGCCGGGGGCGGGCGGCGGGCCGAGCACGGCGGTGGCCGCGGCGGTGAGGATGTCCAGGCCCTCGTCGAGGTCGTCCGGATCGGCGGTGAGCGGGGGCAGCAGCTTGACCACGTCCTCGGCCGCGCCGGAGGTCTCCACCAGCAGTCCGCGTTCGAAGGCCGCGGCGCAGACCCGCGGCGCCGGGCTGGGTTCGCCCGGGGCCGGAGCGGCCAGGCGCAGGCCCAGGGCCAGGCCGCGTCCGCGCACCTGGGCGCCGGTGTGCGGGAACCGGTCGGCGAGGGCGGTCAGCGCGGTGCGCAGCCGTTCGCTGTTGGTCCGTACCGAGTTCTCCAGGGCGTTGTCGCTCCAGTAGCCGCGCAGGGCGCAGGCGCCGGTGACGAAGGAGGGGCTGACGCCGCGGAAGGTGCCGTTGTGCTGGCCCGGGCGCCACAGGTCCAGTTCGGGTCGGATCAGGGTCAGCGCCATCGGCAGGCCGTAGCCGCCGATCGACTTGGACAGGCAGACGATGTCGGGGGTGATGCCCGCGTCCTCGAAGCTGAAGAAGGCGCCGGTGCGTCCGCAGCCCATCTGCACGTCGTCGATCACCAGCAGGATCTCCAGGCGACGGCAGACGGCGGCCAGGTCGCGCAGCCAGGCGCGGCCTGCGGCGTGCAGTCCGCCTTCGCCCTGGACGGTCTCCACGATGACGGCGGCGGGCCGGTCGTAGCCGCTGCCGGGGTCGGTGAGCAGCCGTTCCAGCAGGGCGGGGGTGTCGCCGCTGCCCGGGTAGCCGTCGTAGGGCAGGGTGGTGGCACAGGTCAGCGGCAGTCCGGCGGCGGCGCGTTTGGCGGCGTTGCCGCTGACGGCCAGCGCGCCGAGGGTCATTCCGTGGAAGGAGTTGGTGAAGCTGACCACCAGGTGCCGCCCGGTGGCCAGCCGGGCCAGTTTCAGTGCGGCCTCGACGGCGTTGGCGCCGCCGGGGCCGGGGAACACGACCTTGTAGTCGAGCCCGCGCGGCTTCAGCAGGACGTCCCGCAGGGCCTGCAGGAAGTCGGCCTTGGCGGTGGTGAACATGTCCAGGGCGTGGGTGACGCCGTCGCGGGCGAGGTAGTCGAGCAGGGCGGCCTTGAGCAGCGGGTTGTTGTGGCCGTAGTTGAGTGCTCCGGCGCCGGCGAAGAAGTCCAGGTAGGGGGTGCCGTCGCGGGTGTACAGGCGGCTGCCGGTGGCGCGGTCGAAGACCACCGGCCAGGCCCGGCAGTAGCTGCGGACCTGTGATTCCAGCGCGTCGAAGATGGTCATCGGGCGGGTCCGTTTCCTGGGGGCCGGGTCAGCTGGGGCGCGCCGTCAGCGGTGGAGGAAGGTGAGGAGTTCGTCGCGGGCCGGGCCGGTGCGGGCGAAGTCGCCGTGGATGGAGGTGGAGGTCATCCGGGCGTCGGTCTTGATGCCGCGCATGGTCATGCACAGGTGTTCGCCGTGGCCGACGACGGCGACGTCCTGGCTGCCGGTGATCTCGATGACGTCGGCGGCGATGTCGGCGACCAGGCGTTCCTGCAGTTGCAGCCGGTGCGCGTGCTGGTGCGCGATGCGGGCGAACTTCGAGAGCCCCAGCAGGCGTTGGCCGGAGCGGTAGGCGACGGTGATCGAGCAGCTGAACGGCAGCAGGTGGTGTTCGCACAGGGACCAGACCTGGATCCCGGAGACCAGGACCAGTTGGCCGGTGCTGGTGCTCTCGAACAGGGTGGACACGGTGCCCGGGTCGTAGTCGGTGAACTCCCGCCACCAGCGGGCGAATCGCTCGGGGGTCTCGCGCAGGCCGTCGCGGTTCGGGTCCTCGCCGATCTCCTGGAGCAGCCTGACGGCGAGCGCGATCAGCGGGTCGGGTTGCGGCTCCTGGGTGCGGTCGAGGTCCAGTGCGGTGGTGAGGGCCTCGGATTCCACATCGGTGCTCACTCAGACGCCTCTTTCCTGTCCCCAGATCAAGATGTGCAGTCGGGTGGTCAGGTTCCAGCCGCGGTCGACCACCGCCGCCACCAGGTTCCGCAGGTGCTCGTTGACGTGTTCCGCGTGCTGCCCCTCGGGCATGATCCACACCGGTTCCAGGGCGAAGCGCCGCACCAGGTCGGCGACCTCGTCCAGGTCGGAGCGGTCGCGGCAGACGAACTTGAAGGCGACGTCGGGGGTGGCGGCCAGGGCCCGCAGTGCGGCCGGTCTGATCCGCCGGTCCAGGCGGACGCCGGAGTGCGCCAGTTTCGGCGAGACGTTGAACCGCGCCCCGGCCGCCACCAGGGCCCGGTGCGGAGCGAGCGTGCCGTTGGTCTCGATCTCGATCTCCAGGCCCCGGCTGGTGAGTTGGTCGACCAGCGGGACCAACCGGGCCTGCTGGCTCAGCGGTTCGCCGCCGGAGACCACCACCAGGTCCACGCCCAGCGCGCAGACCTGCTCGGCGACCGAGGCGACCGAGCGCCGGTGCAGCTCGGCGCGCGGGTCGTAGGCGATCTTGGTGTCGCTGGTGCCGCGCCAGTCCCAGGTGTACGGGGTGTCGCACCAGCGACAGGTCAGGTTGCAGCCGCCCAGGCGCACGAACGCGCACCGTCGGCCCAGGGAACGGCCTTCGCCCTGGACGGCCCTAGGTGGGGCCGAAGACCTCGTTGACGACGATCTGCGGTTCCACTGGCACCACCTCCACTTCCTCGATCGGGTCACCACGTCGGGGGTCGGGCGCGGTGGGGTTCAGGGGCGGAACTCGGCCCAGGTCCTGGGCGTCTCGGAGATCCGTACGGCGGACAGTTCGGGCAGCTGCCGCGCCCACAGCTCGTACATCCACCTGGCCAGGTTCTCGGCGGTCGGGTTGGCCCTGACGATGTCGTTGAGGTGCTGGTGGTCGACGGTGTCATCGATCCACCGCTTGAACGGCGCCAGGTCGCCGTAGTCTCGGACGAATCCGACCGGAGTCAACTGCTCGGCCTCAGCCGCCAGTTCCACCTCGACCAGGTAGTTGTGGCCGTGCAGCCGGGCGCACTGGTGGCCCTCGGCCAGGCCCTCCAGCCGGTGGCTGGCGGAGAACGCGAACTGCTTGCTGATGCGCAGCGTCATGCGCCTCAAATCCCTTTCCTGTGGCGGTTCCTGCTCGCGGACGGGTACTACGGCCGGTACTCGGTGGGGTCGTTCACGCCGGCGGCGATGAACGCGGTGCGCCGCTCCACGCAGGCCGCGCACAGCCCGCAGTGCGCCTCCTGTCCGCGAAAGCAGGTCCAGGTCTGCCGCCACGGGACGCCCAGCCGCTCGCCGAGCGCGACCACCTCGGGTTTGTGCAGGTCGATCAGCGGCGCCAGCAGCTCAAGTCCGGACGGGGTCTGGCCGGAGGTGGCGATCCGCTCCATGTCGGCGAAGGCCCGCAGGAACGCCGGTGAGGTGTCGCGCGGTCCCACGTCGTCGGCCATCACTCCGAACGCCACCGCCCGGCTCTGCTCGACCACCGCGATCGCGTACGCCGCCGCCAGCAGCAGCGCGTTGCGGTTCGGCACGATGTTCGGGTTGGGCCCGGCCGGGGCCCGGCCCGCGTCCGGGACCGGTACCCGCGGGTCGGTCAGCGAACAGCCGCGCAGCAGGCGGCCCACCGAGCTCAGGTCGACCTCGTCGTACCCGGCACCCAGGCGCTGCGCGGTGGCACGGGCGAAGCCGAGCTCCTTGCGGTGGCGCTGGCCGTAGTCGACGGCGAGCAGGTGCAGCCGGTGGCCCTCGGCGGCCAACTGGTGGGCCATCGTCACCGAGTCGATCCCTCCGGAGACGACCGCGAGGATCCCGCTCACCGGCCGCTCACCGAGTCGCCCGTGTCCGCGCCCGCCGGTGACACGTCGACCGGTGACACGTCGACCGGTGACACGTCGGCCGGTGACACGTCGGCCGGTGCCTCGGTTGCAGCCTCGGTTGGAGCCACGTCGAGCCGGTAGAGCCGGGCCAGGTCGCGCAGGCGTTCGGGGACCTGCTCCTCGCGGTCGACCGCGAACAGCACCACGCCGGTGCTGCTGGTGGAGTACACGTCCGCGTCGACGACGTCGCCGACGCGGCGGGTCATGGTGACCCGGAGCACCCCCGGCAGCGCCGCCAGCTGCTCCGCCGGGGTGATCGCGGTGATCCGCCCCGGCTTGGCCGGGAGCATGGAGTTGGCCACGATCCGCCGGGCGCGCCGTGGGCGCAGCGTCGGCGGCAGTCCGAGCGAGGTCTCCAGGAACGCCTGCCACAGGTCCACCCCGTACTGCAGTGCCAGGCCCTCGACCAGTCCGCCGCCCGGCGGCCGACAGGCGATCTCGCCGACCAGCAGGCCGGTTTCGGTCCGCAGGAGTTCCACGTGGGCGACCCCGGACCGCAGGCCGACGGCGGCCAGGACCTCGCGCAGCAGCGCCAGCGCCGCCGGGCGGTCGGGGTGCGTCTCGGGCAGCGGGTAGGAGCCGTTGAGCGCGCCCACGGTCCGCAGCACCGGCCCGTGGTAGCGGGAGACGGCCGCGAACAGCGGCTCGCCCTCGTGCACCACCGCGTCGCAGTGGTACTCGGCGGTCATCTCCACCAGCGACTCGACCAGCAGCGGGGTGCGCTGGGCGCGCAGCCCGGCCGAGCCAGGACCTGCCGCGAAGGCCTCGAACGCGTGCGGCGAGCGCAGCTCGACCACGTTGAACGCGCCGCCGCCGAAGCTGGGTTTGACCACCACCGGCCAGCCCAACTCGGCCGCCGCGCGCGGCACCTCGGCCAGCCGGTAGACCGGGCGGAAGGCGGCGACCGGTACTCCGGCGGCGGCCAGCGCCCTCTTCATCGCGTACTTGTTGGAGCAGGCGTTCGCGGTCTGGTAGCCGATGCCCTGCACCCCGTAGTGCGAGCGCAGCAGCCCGGAGGCGGCGATGCCCGCCTCGGCGGGAGCCAGCACCGCGTCCACCGGGCCGTCGGCGAAGACGGCGAGGGCGGCCTGGCACACGGCTGTCAGGTCGTCGACGCTGGGCACGGTCCGCACCCGCACCCCGGGCCCGTAGCAGTGGGCGAACGGCGGCTCGGTGATGACCGAGACCCGGCCGACCAGCTCGCTGGCCAGCAGCCGCGCGGGCAGCGGCTTGTAGGAGCTGAGCACGAGCACGTCGTGCGGTCCGCGGCCGGTCACGCGGCGACCGCCTTGCGGGCGACCAGCACGAACCAGTGGCGGGCCAGGTGGATGCCGCGCGGCGAGGTGGCCCGCTGGAGGAAGGTGTCCAGGCACCGCTGGTCGTCGACCGGGTCGAAGTCCTCGAAGATCGGCACCTTCCGCAGGAATCCGCGCAGGTCCTCGGCCGAGTGGAAGTACTCGTCGAAGCGGAACTCGCGCTGCTCCACCCGGAATCCGGCCCGCTCCAGCTGCTCGCGCCCCTCCTGTGCGAGCGGGAGCCGGTCCCAGCGGCCGTAGTTCTGCCCGCGGCCGAAGGCCTCCTTCAGCGCCCGTACGTCCTGTTCGCCGATGCCCAGGTGCACGACCGCGCCCCGGCCGGTGAGCACCCGGTGGAACTCCCCCGGGAACAGCGGTCCGCGCCGGGAGGAGACCACGTCCACCGAGGCGTCGGGCAGGCCGGTGGCCCGGGCGTCGCCGACCTCGAAGACCACGTGGTCCAGCCCGGACGCGGTCCGGTTGCGGCGGGCGGCCTCCAGCATCCCCGGCGACAGGTCGATGCCCCGGACCCGGGCGAACCGGTCGGCCACCGCCAACAGGTTGCGCCCGTCCGCGCACCCGACGTCCAGCAGCGCGGCACCGGCCGCGCCCGCCGCACCCGGACCGCCCAAGCTGCCCAAGCTGCCCAGTACGGTGTCGAAGTACTCCTCCGGGTCTCCTTCGGGGTAGTGCGCGGTGCGCGGCGGCCAGTCGGGGTAGCCGCCGAACTGGTCGGCCACCTTCGAGTAGAACGCGGGGTCGGTCACGGAGTCGTCGCCTCTCTCGGTCTCTGCGGTCGGGCCCGGACGTCAGGCGGCGGTCAGCGGGACGCCGAGTTTGCCCAGGATCGACTCGCCCGCCACCACCGGAGCCAGCCCCCGGCCGCCCCCCACCGGCGCGGCCAGCGGCTCGATCACGGCCTGCGGATCGGCCTCGAAGAAGAACACCAGCGAGACCTGCTCGTCGTCGGCGTCCCGCGCGCCCGGCGCGGGCACCCGGTGCCGCAGGGCCCGCCAGCGGCCGTCCGTCCACAGCTCCAGCAGGTCGCCGAGGATCACGATCAGGGCGTCGGAGTCCGGCGGGCACTCCACCGGGAACCAGCCCCGCGCCTGGTTCCACGCCTCCAGACCGCTCGTGCCGGGCTGCCGGTTGAGCAGGGTGAAGGTCCCCAGATCGGTGTGCGGGGCGTTGCGCATCCGGCCCTCGCCGACCTGCCCCCACCGCTCCAGCGCCGGGTACCAGCTCACGTTCTGCGTCCAGGTCGCCTTGCGTGCGCGGGAGTTGAAGAAGCTTCCGGGCTGCCCCAGCACAGCTGCCAGCAGTGCGTTGACCCGCCCGGCCACCCGTACCATGTGACCGGTGTAGGCGTCGGCCGCCTCCCGCAGGCGTGGCAGTTCCGCGGGCCAGCGGTTGGCCGGGTAGAACAGGCCGTCGAAGCGGGCGTCCCCGGTGCGGTGCGTGGGCCCCACGTAGAAGGACTCGTGCAGGTCGGGGGCGCTGCCGACGTCGGCGGCGTCGGGGATGCCGACGTTGCGGTGCACCTCGCGCCAGCCGTTGTCGTACTGCCCCTGGATCTCGTAGCGCAGTTTCGCCTCGCGCGGCAGCCGGAAGAACGACAACCCGGCCTCACGGAACTCCTCGCCTTCGGCGCGCGGCACCTGATGACCGGTCAGCAGGAACATCCCGGTCTCACGCAGCGCCCGGTCCACTCCCGACGCGATCGCCTCACGCCTGCCGGGCCCCGCGCTGCTCCATTCCTCCAGGTCGACGGTGGGGATCTCAGTACTCACCACTGGCACTCCTTGACGTGGCACGGCTCCCGGCAGGACCTCCCGACCGGAAAACAGGATCCGCGAAAGTCGGCGGCATACCACCGCCGGGTACATCACCAGGCACACGAACGACTGGACACGTCATTCACCGGCCCAACGGAATATGGTCTCGTTGCACGGGAATTCGGCCGGACACCGGATCGGGCCGGACTGCTGTCGCTTGATCATGGCTGAACTGCGGACGATCGACGGCAGCCGTACACTCGTCACTCTCGCCTCCCCACCAGTCTCAGCCGTGAGCAGACCCCGTGTCAACGGCGCATTTCATCCGGGTGAAAAGTCCCTCCGCATACGGAATGACCCCCATCCATGCCCCTGCTCCCGGTCGTCCCAGCGAGCCGCCGTCCGATGATCCGAACGCAGTCACGATAGCCACGGCCAATGAATACCATCATTTGTTCGGGCACGTACCCTGACCCGGGCGGCCGGTGGAGTCGCACCAGCGGGATTCCAGCGGCAGCCCACCCGGCGACGGACGCCCAGCGGCGCCGCCCCGAGGGGGCGCCAGCGAGCGGCGCCGGACTGTTCACGCGCCTCCACTCCGCCGGTCGGGCGATATGGTAGGCCGATATATCCCCTACGGGCGATGCATCCCAGTACTGCCCGCTCTGAATCCCCGCGATATACACGCAGCGGGCGACGTATTTGACGAAAAATCAGATGGATGGAACCTTCTGTTTGTCGATCAGAATGCGTGATCCATGGCGGATTCACGCACCAAAACAGATCCAGAAGGACCATGCCCACACATTTCCGACACCGCAGCCTGCTATGGCGGCTCCTGCTGACCGGTGGCACGCTGCTCCTCGTTCTCGGCGCCGCGACCATGCCCCACCGGACCAGGCCGGTCACCATAGCGGCCCAGAGCGCCGACACGAGCACGACGACCGCGGCCTACCCCGTCGTCCAGAGCGGCCCGCAGAGCATCATCCACCGGGTCCAGGACACCTGGATATCCAACGTCGACACCGTCGACCACAGCCAGAGTTCGCTCCTGCACATCGGCACCCCCGACGGCAAGACCGCATACCGCAGCTTCCTCGCCTTCGACGTCTCCAAACTGAAGGGCGCGAGCATCAAAAGCGCGTCCCTTCGGTTGTTCAATTCCGAGACGGGTTCCTGCGCGGGATGGTGGATGTACGCGTATCCGGTGAACTCCGCCTGGAACCAGTCCACCATTACCTGGGCCAACCAGCCTGCGGTGAACACCTCCAGCACCTACTCCGCCTCGTCGGACTTCGGAATAGGCGCGACCGGCTGTCCCGTGCATCCGAATTTCACCGACCCGGACTCCTCCGACGGTATCCACCGCCTCGACCTGACCGCCATGGTGACGGCATGGGCCAACGGCACGCTGCCGAACGACGGCCTGCGCCTGTCCGCGGGTGAAGAGGGCGCGGAGGCCTACAAGACCTTCTGCTCGATGAACCCGACCACCTACGACGGCAGCAACCCCTGCACCATCGCCTACAACACGCCCACGCTCGAAGTCACGTACAACACGTCGGACGCGGTGGTGGCCGCCGGCAACGCGACGACGAAGACGCTGGACTTCTACGACGGCAGCCAGCCCAGCACCTGGAACAGCACCGGTCTGCTCCAGCAGTGGGCTCCCGACGCCTACCACTCGATCAACGACACCACGCTGGTGCCGGCCGGCACCTGGAGCGGCGGCGTCGACACCAAGTTGCGTCCCGGAGGGGTGTGGGGCGGACAAGTGATGGTCACCGCCGACAACACGAGCGGGTTCGTCGGCGTCATCCCCTACCCAGCCCTCGCCGGTTACAAATGGGCGATCAATGTCGGCAACGAGACCACATCGAACGTCCACGGGGTGGAGATGATGCCGGACGGCAATGTCGCCGTCGCCCTGACCCAGACCAACCAGATCGAGGTCTTCAGTAAGGCGCAGGGAGAGGACTGGGACACCTCCTCGCACACCCCCGCGTTCACGACCACCCTCGGCAACGTCCACGAGCTCCTCTACGACCCCAGCACCACGTCCCTGTGGGCGGTCGCCTGGAACGCGCTGGTGCAGTACGCCTACGTCACCGGGACCGACTCCTCCGGCAACCCGACTGTCCAACTCGTCCAGGAGAACTCGTACCCCATCCCCAACCTGGGCACCGCGGCCGCCCAGGGCCACGACATCCAGCCCGTCTACGGCAACCCGGACCGCTTCTGGATCGCCGCCGCGAACGGGGGCGTGACCCAGTTCTCCAAGAGCGGCACCGGCTGCGCCGTGACCACCGTGCCGACCGGATGGCCCGCCACCACCAGTCCGGGGGTGGGCACCCGGTGGTGTGAGGACTACCCCGGGGCGGCGCAGATCGACAGCCAACTGAGCGTCAGGAGCATCGGAAACGATCCGGCGTCGGGGACGGTCGCGGAGACCTGGCCGGACCCGGCCCCCTCCGCCGATGACTGGACCACGCCGCAGGTGACCTTCTTCCCCTCCTCGGGCACGGCTGGGATCAACGCCTCGGTCGCCCCCACCGCCGCCTACTACCGGGCCCGCTGGCTCGTCCCGTCCTACAACTGAGCCCAAGGGGGCGGTTCCCGCACGGGAACCGCCCCCGGCCGACCACCGCTCGTGCGGACGTTCACAGCCGCTGGTCGGTCGCGGTGAGGGTCGGTCAGTAGCCGACGGTGAACCGGCGCTGGACGAAGCGCGGCAGTTCGGCCTCGTCGACCAGGGCGACCGCGGCGTCCTCCGCCGAGATCCGACTCACCCCGTCCGCGTCCAGGACGGGCTGGTCGCCGCCGGTCCGGAAGCGGCCGGTGCGCTCGCCGGGGGCGATCTGCTCGGCGGGGCTGAAGTAGGTCCACAGCCGGTTCGAGGTGCGCAGGACGTTCAGCGCGTCGCGGTGACCGCGCACCGCCGCGGCGTACTCGCGCGGCAGGCCGAGCCCGTCCAGCGCCGCGTGGAGGAGCTCCTCGCGGTCGGCGAGCACGACGCCCGGTTCGCTCTCCAGGCTGCCCGCGCCGCCGATGACGATCAGCCGGGTGCGCGGGTGGCTCTCCAGTGCCTTGAGCAGGGACCTGGCGGCGCTGGCGTAGGCGGTGGGGTCCGCGATCGAGCGCTGGAGCGTGTCGGCGAAGTCCCGCGCCGCGTTCCCCGGCTGGAACCCGCTGATCAGCACGTCCAGGCCGGGCAGGACCGCGGCCAGGCCCGCCGCGTCGAAGACGTCGACGCTCGCCCAGTCGAGGTGCTCCCGGGTGTCCTCGACCGCCGACGTGTCGCGGCTGAACGCGGTGACCCGATGCCCGCGTCCCAGGGCCTCGGTGACAACCCTGCTGCCGATGGTGCCAGTGGCTCCGATGACGCCGATGTGCATGGTTCTCCCCTTGCTCATGCCGGACGGGCGGCGCGAACCCGTTGCCTCACGCCGTTCCTGAACTATACGGCGTGAAGTTTTCGCACGGCAATCAGTAGCGCCACGCTGTAGAGTGCGTTCGTGGCAGAGACCCGAGGCACCGGACGACGCGAGCGGCTGCGCGCCGAGACGACCGCCGAGATCAAGAGCACCGCCCTGGCGTTGATGGGATCGGGCGGCCCCGACGCGATCACCCTGCGCGCGATCGGCCGGGAGATGGGCATGACCGCCAACGCCATCTACGGTTACTTCGCCACCCGGGACGACCTGGTCACCGCGCTCATCACGGACGTCTACACCGCGCTCGCGGACGCCGTCGACGCCGCCTGGGCCGCCGCTCCGAAGACCGACCCGGCAGCCGGGATCCAGGCCTGGGCCCACGCCTTCCGCGACTGGGCGCTGGCCAACCCGGAGGGCTTCCGGCTCGTGTACGGCGATCCTGTCCCCGGCTACCGGGCCCCCGAGGGCGGCGCCGCCCCGGACGCCGCCCGGCGGGTCTGCGTCGGCATCGCCGCCCTCGCGGCCGCCTCCCCGCGGAGTGTCCAACCGCCCACCGGCGAAGCCGCCTTCACCTGGGACGACTTCGACCCCGGCCTGCTCGCCAAGGTCCGCCCGGCCTTCCCCGACCTGCCACCGGCCGGGGTGGCCCTGGCCCTGCGCCTCTGGGGGCACCTGCACGGGCTGGTCGCACTGGAGATCTACGGCCACCTGCGCGCCCAGACCCTCGCACCGGACAAGCTCTTCCAGGCCGAACTCGCCCACCTGGTCCGCTCCCTGGACCTCCCCCGGGCCTAGGTCACGACCTGGCGGACGCCGGGCCGGGCCGCTGCTCGGTCGTGTCCAGAACAATTCCCAAATGGCCGTCAGCTGTGCGGATTCGGTGGTGCGCTCAGATCCCTGGGGTGCGGCCGTGGGGGCGGCCGCACGGGAGGGAGTTGTTCGTCATGGGAGGTACGGAGCGGGCCGACGGGCGGGCCTTCGTCTCGGACATCGCCCGGCGGGCCGTTGCCGCCGCGGCGTCGGAGGAACTGCCGTTCTTCGATCCGCTGGCGGCGGCCTTCTCCAAGCGCGGCGAGCTGCCGCGCGACCACCGGTACACGGACGGGACCACCGAGTCGGGGTGGGACGAGGCCGTACTGCTGATCGCCCCGGTGGCGCTGACCCTGGCCAACTCCCGCTACAACCGGCTCATGGACAACGACAGCGACGAGATCCTCACGAGCACCGGCCACGGGCTGAGCCGGGTCTGGCGCCGGTTGCGACGTCGGACCCCCGCCCCGGATGGCCGGGCTGCCCCGACCGAGCCCCCGCGGGAGTCAGCAGGACGGCTTCACAGGGCGAGCAACTACTCTCGCGGGCAATAGAGTTGGGAGTAACCGAGGAGAAGGCGCAGCCGCTGGTCGATGCCCTGCTCGTCGCCGTGGCGAGGTCGTCGCCGAGGACCGGACACCGCCGCCGGGTGCGGCGGACACGAACCCCGCAGGACCGGTGCATGGTGCACAGCGGCTACTGTACGGCGGGCGGGACGCCCGACAGCGCGCTGTGGGTGGTCGGTTCGCTGGGGCTGCTGGCCCTGGTGACCCTGCTGCTGTTCGCGCCGCAACCCCACTGGCGGTTCCGCCGCAAGCGGCTGGTGGCGGTCGAGGCGCTGCCCCCGACCGACAGCGCGGCGCCGCGGGAGGAGCTGCGGTACCTGGTCCGCATCGCCGGACTGGCCGACCGGGCACCGAGGTTCCTCATCGATCCGGCCAACCCCCGCCCCGCCGGGCGGCCCAGGCCGCCGCTGACATTGGGCACCCAGTCCCGGCGCCGGTCGGCGGCAACGCGGCCCGGGCCGCTCGGGGCGCGGGCGGGCCCCGAGGGCGTGTCAGCGGGCGCGGAGATCCACCGCGGCATCCAGGAGGGCAGCCTGGACCTGGGGCTCGTCAACTACCTCCAGGGCGACGACCTGCCGCCCGACTTCCACACCACCCAGCTGCTCAGCGGCCGCCCGGTGGTCTGCCTGCGACCGGACAGCCCGCTGGCACGGCTCAGCGCCGTCGGCGTCGCCGACCTGCTCACCAACGCAGCCGCTCGGGATCGATCCCGCCCGCGGCCCACGAGCTCCACCGCGTCTTCGTCCGACAGGCCGTCCCCGGGGGCCGGGACGGCACGCGATCATGCGCTGGTGGAACCGCGGTCGACGCCGCCGACGTCACCTGTCAGTAGGTAGTTCGTGCCGAGCTGAGGAGTAGTCATGCAGGTGTTCCCGAGGAAGTCTGTCGGCCTGAGCACAGTACTGGCCGCGCTGGTGGTCGCGGGAAGCGCGGGCACAGCCGCCGCCGCGGCGCCGAGCAGCGCGCCGCAGCGCTGCCAGACCACCGCGGTCTCGGTCTCGCTGCGCGCGCTGGGGGACCAGGAGGGGCTGGGCAACCGCGGCGAGGACCTGGTGCTCAGCAACACCTCGCACCGCACCTGCGACGTCTACGGCTACCCGGGCCTCGGGCTGCAGAACGCCGAGCACCAGGTCCTGCCGATCAAGGTCGTCTGGGGATCCACCTACTTCGCCGCCGACCCGCGTCCGCACACCATCACCCTCAAGCCCGGGCAGTCCGCCTATGCCGACGTCGCCTGGCACATGCCCTACGGCACCACGTCAGTGACCCCGTCCTACCTTGAGGTCACCCCGCCGAACGACACCACCCACGCCACCATCCGGTTCGCCCCTGGCGCGATCGACGACGACAGCATCCTGGTCACGGCCCTCACGACGCATCCGCTCGGCTGACCGCTGCGGCGGTGGCGACCGGCACGACGAAAGTGCTTTGCCCACAGGCGGCCGGACGTGCCTAAGGTACTCCGTGACTGAACTCAGCGTTCTTGACGAGACATCGATCTGGCACTCCGCTTTCCGGCGGCGCCGCCGAGCGGCGTACCTGCGGGCCGGTCTCGGCGAAGCGGCGGCCGAGCAGCTCCTGGCGACGCAGTGGGAGCGGATGGGCGAGCCGACGGTCGCCGAGATCCTGGCCGACGGGGTCCGGGTGGGCCTGGTCGCGGTGACGGCGATCGGCGGTGCGGGCAGGATCGAGGAGCTGTGGGTGCATCCCGAGCACGTCGGGATGGGCCACGAGAAGGAGGCCCGTGGCTGGGCCGAGCGCTGGTGCGCTGAGCGGGGGGCGTCCCGTGTCGCCGTCCAACTCGCTGACCCCGACCCGCTGTTCGACGACTACCCGATACGCGGGCAGAACCGGCTCAAGGTCGTGGAGACCCCGGCGGAGCTGCCCGGGGGCGTTGCCGTGCGGCCGATGACCGAGCCGGAGTACGCGGGATGGCGGGCGGTGGAGGAGGAGACGTACGTCTTCTCCATCGTGCGGGCCGGAGCGCACGACGAGGAGCAGGCCCGGCAGAAGTCCAGCGCGGACTTGGCCCAGCTCCTGCCGCAGGGGCTGGGCACACCCGGCCACTCCTTCCACGTCCTGGAGGCGGCCGGCCGCCGGATCGGCACCGGCTGGCTGAACCACGGCTACCTGCCCGGGGTGACCTTCGGCTACTCGCTCTTCATCGAGCCCGATCAGCGGGGCAGCGGCTACGGCCGAACCGCGATGGCACTCGGCGAGCGGGCGACGGTCGCGGCGGGCGACTCGGCACTGATGTTCACCGTCTTCGGCGGGAACGAGGTCGCGATGAACCTCTACACCAGCGCCGGCTACCGCGTCCTGACCGAGCACCGCTCGATCGAGCTCGGCCGTGGCTCGTCGGAGGTGCGTTGACGCACGCGGCGCGGGTGGGACACGGCGCCGTGCTGGTGGGCTCCACAAGGGCCGCCCTAGGCTTCCGGCACGCCCTCCGGGCCCGGTGTCTCCCCGCAGGCCTCGGCGCGGGCGAGCAGCAGGGCGCGCTCGCGCTCGTTGCGGGTGAGCGCCGCCGCCCGCGCGAACTCGGCGCGGGCCTCGGCGGGGCGGCCCAGTCGGGCCAGCAGGTCGCCGCGCACACTTGGCAGCAGGTGGTAGTTCCGCAGCGCGGGTTCCGCGGCCAGCGCGTCCACGATCGGCAGGCCGGCTTCCGGGCCCTCGGCCATCGACACCGCCACCGCCCGGTTCAGCTCCACCACGGGCGAGGGCGCGACCGCCGCCAGGCGGCCGTAGAGGGTGGCGATCATCGCCCAGTCCGTCTCGCGGTAGCGCACGGCCTGCGCGTGGCAGGCGGCGATCGCCGCCTGGAGGGCGTAGGGGCCCGGCGCCGTGCCCACCGCTGACGCCGTCGCGCTCGCGCGTTCCAGGGCGGCGAAGCCGCGTCCGATCAGCATCCGGTTCCAGCGGGTCCGGTTCTGGTCGGCGAGCAGAACCGGCGCGCCGTCCGGTCCGGTGCGGGCCGCCGTACGGGAGGCCTGGATCTCCAGCAGCGCTACCAGTCCGTGGGCTTCGGGCTCCTGGGGCATCAGCGCGGCCAGCACTCGGCCCAGCCGGAGCGCGTCCTCGCACAGGGCCGGGCGCAGCCAGTCGTCGCCGGCGGTGGCCGCGTAGCCCTCGTTGAAGATCAGGTAGACGACCTCCAGCACCGAGTCGAGCCGGGCGGGCAGCTCGGGCCCCGCGGGGACCTCGAACGGGACGCCGGCTCGGGCCAGTGCGCGCTTGGCCCGGACGATCCTCTGGGCCACGGTCGGCTCGGGGACCAGGCAGGCGCGGGCGATCTCGCCGGTGGCCAGGCCGCCGAGCAGCCGCAGCGTGAGCGCGACGCGGGCCTCGGCGGAGAGCACCGGATGGCAGGCGGTGAAGATCAGCCGCAGCAGGTCGTCGTCGATGTCGTCGACGTCGACCGGTTCGGGCGGCGGGACGTCCTCCAGCGTCCGGCCGACCTCGGCGAGCTTCCGCGCGTAGGTCTCCCGGCGACGCACCAGGTCGACGGCGCGGTGCTTGGCCGTGGCCGTGAGCCAGGCACCGGGACGGTCCGGGACGCCCGTTGTCGGCCATTGCTCCAGCGCCGCGACCAGGGCGTCCTGGGCGAGTTCCTCGGCGATGCCGACGTCCCGCACGATCCGGGCGACGACGGCGATGATCCTTGCCGACTCGATCCGGAACACCGCTTCCACCGCGTCGGCCGCGGTCCCGCCCGTACCTGCCACAGCCGCTCATCAGAGCAGCTGGGCGACGTCCGGGCAAGCACCGGGGCGGCGGGTTGGCGGCGAAGGCTCAGCTGGCGCCCGGCGCCTCCGCGATCTCCCGGACCTCGGAGGTGACGCTCAGGTGCGCCGGGTGGATCCGCAGGAAGCGCTTGGTCCATTCGAGCGCCTCGGCCATGTCCTTGGCCTGGAGGATGGCGTAGCCGCCGACGACCTCCTTGGTCTCGGTGAAGGGGCCGTCGGTGACGCTCAGCTGCCCGCCGGACCAGGTGACCCGGGTGCCCTGGGCGGTGGGCGCGAGTCCGGCTGTGTCCAGCATGACCCCGGCCTTGGTGATCTCCTCCAGCAGCGCGCCCATCCGCTGCTGGAAATCGGGGGTGAAGTCCTCCGGCCTGGGGGTGTGCTGCTCGTCGATGCGGATCATGGAGAGGTAGCGCGGCATGGTGACTCCTCGGTCAGCGGGCGGGGGCGTTCCCCGCCACTCGCCCCTATGTCGATCGGGAGACCGCCGGATCGACACCTCCCCGGGAAATTCTTCGAGGCCGTCCCGCTGCCCGCCACCGCGGACCGGTGTCGTCGGCGGTGGCGGGCAGGGGAGCGCCGCGGCCCGGACGGTTACCGCGCCCGGACCGCGTAGGTCAGGTGGGTCACCCGCCGCGTCGGTTCCGCGCGGACCGGCTCCAGGGCCACCCGGCTCGCGTCCACGCACTCGAACAGGCGGACTCCGGAGCCGAAGAGCACGGGTGCGAGCGCGATCGAGAACTCGTCGACCAGGCCGGCGTTCACGTACTCCAGGATCGTCGCTCCGCCGCCCGTGATCCGGACGTCCCGGTCACCGGCGGCCTCGCGGGCCCGGTCGAGCGCGGGTTCGATGCCGTCGTTGACGAAGTGGAAGGTGGTCCCGCCCGGGCGCTCCCAGGGGTCGCGCCTCTCGTGCGTCACGACGAAGACCGGCGTGTGGAACGGCGACTCCTCCGGCCACGCCCGCTCGCCGAGGTCGAACATGCGCTTGCCCATCACGCCCGCACCGGTGCGCTCGAAGGTCTCCCGCACGATGTCGTTGTCGCGCCCCTGCTCGCCGCCCGTGCCGAGCCTCAGGTTCTCGCGGAAGAACCGAGCCTCAGGTTCTCGCGGAAGAACCGCTGCGGGAATATCCACCGCTGCAGTTCCGTCCACTGCGCCGTCCAGCGCTGGACATCGATCTCGGTGACGTACGCGGCAAGGTTGCCCAGGGTCTGCCGGCCGCCCTCGACCGCGTGGTACTTCTCGACCGCCTCCTGGCGCAGCTCCTTGGTGGGGAACACGGTGCGCATCTCGATCCGGGTCGCCGCGCCGTCCGGCGCGAACGTGAGGACCGACTCGAAGGCGTTCGGGTCGCCGCTGGACTCGCCGTGCAGCAGCGCGATCCGCTCCGGCGGGACGATCTCGGTCCAGGAGATCCACTCCTGGTAGTCCGTCCCGTCCGGTCCGTGCAGCACGAAGTCCCACTCACCGCCGACGCGGAACTCGAACGCCCGCGTGGTGGTGGTCACGATCTCGCGGTCGGCCGTCGCGGACTGCGCCGGCGCGCCTCGTCCCGTCGCGCTCATCGGCTATTCCTCCTGCCTTGCCTGCTTGAGCTCCTGTACGTACTCGTCCAGCCGGTCGAAGCTCTCGTTCCAGAACCGCTCGAACCCGCCGGCCCACTCGTGCACCGGTCTCAGCCCGCGCGCGTCAAGGGCGTACAGGCGCTGCTTGCCCACCTTGCGGTCCCGCACCAGGCCGACCTCCCGCAGCACCCGCAGGTGCTTGGACGCCCCCGGCTGGGTCATCCCCAGCTCCTCGGCCAGCTCGGTCACCGGCCGCTCCCCCGCCCGCAGCAGTGCCAGGATCTCCCGGCGCCGCGGCTCGGCGATCGCGTTGAAGACGTCCGACGTCGTCGCTGCTCGTGCCATGGCACCATCATATGCCGATATCGGCATGTGTCAAACGGTGCGGTGACCCGCCCGCGGGTCAGTCGCCGGTGGTCCCGTCGGTGCGCTCGCGCAGGAGGTCGGCGTGGCCGTTGTGGCGGGCGTACTCCTGGATCATCAGCACATGGACCCAGCGCAGGCTCAGCACCGTCCCGCGTGCACTGGTGAGCGTCTCGTCCAGGCTGTGCCCGGCCACCGCCGCGTCGCGGGCCGCGGTCTCGGCCCGGTAGCGGGCGAAGTCCCGCCGGAACCACCAGCGCTCCACCTCCGCCATGTGCCGTACCAGGCCGAGCAGGCTCAGGTTCGACGGCTCCACCGCCGCCCGCGCCAGCCGCTCCGCGCCGAGTCCGGCGCACTCGCGCAGCAGCGTCTCGCGGTGCCACCGCAGCCAGCCCTCCAGCATCCCCCGCTCCCCGGCGGTCGCCAGATCCGCCAGGCCCACACCGCGCACCACGTCCGGCGCCCGCCACTCCATCCCCTGCCCCCTGGCCCCGCGTGGGGCCCTGCCTGTCGGGCCCGCGCCCGAACAGCGCACCCCGGGAAACCCAAACAGCGCGGGGCGTCAGTGGGCGGTCCAGCCGCCGTCGACAGGGAGGACGGCACCGGTGAGGTAGGAGGCGGCGGGGCCGGCCAGCAGGAGGGCGGCGGGGACGAGTTCGGCGGGATCGGCCCAGCGGTGCAGCGGGACCTGGTGGTCCAGGAACGCGCGTACCTGCGGGTCGTCGTCGACGCCCTCGTTCAGCGGGGTGCGGAACGGGCCCGGGGCCAGCGCGTTGACGCACACGCCGGTCCCGGCGAGTTCCACGGCCAGGCTGCGGGTGAGTTGCACGACCGCGCCCTTGCTGGCCGCGTAGGCGGCCCGGCCGGCCGCGCCGACCAGGCCGAGGGCGCTGGCCAGGGTGACGATGCGGCCGTATCCGGCGGCGCGCATCACCGGCACGGCGGCCTGACAGGCCAGGAACGTGCCGACGACGTTGACGTCCAGGCAGTGCCGCAGCGCGGCGGCGTCCAGGGCCGCGAGTTCGCCCCGGGCCTGGACTCCGGCGCTGGTCACCAGCACGTCCAGGCGGCCGTGTTCGGCGGCCAGGGCGGCGACCAGGGCGTGCACGGCGTCCGAGTCGGTGACGTCGCAGGCCCAGCCGGTGGCGGTTCGGCCGGTACGGGCGGTGATCTCGGCGGCGGTCCGGTGGGCGGCCTGCTCGCGGCGTCCGGCCACCGCGACGGTGGCACCGGCGGACGCCAGGCCCAGCGCGATGGCCCGGCCGAGGCCGTCCGAGCCGCCGGTGACGAGTGCCACCTGCCCGGTCAGGTCCAGCGCGGTACGCGCGGCGACGACAGGATCGGTGGCGGGGCCGGTAGCGGTGGACATGGAGGTCAACCTACCGCTTGCGAACGGGACTTGCCGCCGTGGGGGCAGCCGGGTACCTGGCGTCGTCGCAGCTTGCACACGTCACGCCCAGGGGGACGCCCAGGCCAACGTGCGGGTGCGCCGGGCGGCAGACTGAAAGGCCATCAGTCAGGAGCGGCAGATACCGACCGCCGCACCGGACCGCTCTCACCGCGCTACGCGAGCACACCCGAAACAAGCGTCAATGAGAGGTTGACGATCGGCGATCGTCAACTTACGGTTGACGCATGAGCCCACTCGACATCAGCCTCGCCGACCTGATCGCCCGCCTCGACGAGGAACTCCCCGACGCCAACGACCTGACCTGCATCACCGAGGCCCGACTGCGCGCCCAGACCCTGTCCGACCTCGGCGACCAGCTCGTCGACCACTACGTCAGCAAGGCCAGGCAGGAGGGTGCCTCCTGGAGCGAGATCGGCGACGCCATCGGCGTTTCCAAGCAAGCCGCCCAGCAGCGCCACTCCCCCGCCGCCTTCGAGCGGTTCACCGACCTGAACCGGCACAGCATCGTGCTGGCGCAGGAGGCCGCCCGTACCCACAGGCACGACTTCATCGGCACCGAACACCTCCTCCTCGGCCTGCTCGGCGAACCCCGGGGCCTCGCCTACGAGGTACTGGTGGCGAAGACCGCCTCCGAGCAACTCATCCGGGAGGCGATCGAGGCGGCGATGCCACCAGCCGGTGAGAAGTCGCTGCGCGGCCACATCGCTTTCCGACCGGAGAGCAAGCAGGCCCTCGAACAGGCGCGCCGCGCGTCGATCGACCTCGGTCACGACTGGGTCGGCACCGAGCACACACTGCTGGCCCTGATCCGCACCGAGGAGAGCCCCGCCGCGCAGATCCTGCGCGACCTGGGATTCACCTCGGACGGGCTGCACGAGACGGTCAGCACCGAGATCGCCAAACGGCTGACCACGCGCGACAAGTAGCACCAGGAGCGGTCCGGCGGCCCTCGGAGGCCCGCTCTCGACGGGCAAGGTCCACTAGGCTGCGACGGGTGGCCGCCATGACCCCACTCGGCCCGGTGACCCGCGACCTGCTTGCGACGTATCCACTCAGGGGGACGGGATGAAGTTGAGCGAGTTGTTCTTCCGCGCGCGGGCCTGCGAAGACGTGCCCGGCGGGCCTCGCCTGGTCGAACAGTGGTTGCAAGCGGTCTCGGCAACCCGCGAACCGGGCGCCGACGAGGCTGCCGCGCGTTGGCGCGGCAGTGGCAGGCTCAGCGGTGACGAGGTCGCGCGCTACGCCCTGTGGCATCGGCTGCGGCTGACGGCCACGTATCAGGCGGCACGGGAGGACGCGTCGCCTTCCGACCTGGACCGCGTCCGAGCCGAGGCGGCGGAGCGCGCCGCAGAGTTCGAGACGCATCTCCGGTGGATGCGGCAGCGGGGAACCGAGTAGACCACGGCGCGTCGGGACCTGTTGCGGATGTCGATCGGGTGACTTGTTCCGACTGGGCAACGAGCGCTGACTCCACCGGAGTTGCCGGTGCTCGCCGAGGTGGCGACGCCCGTGGCCGGTGCCCCGGCGCAGGCACCACGATCGACGTCCGCGAGCCGTCCGAACGGGCGGCAGACCGCATAACCGGTCGCACTGCCGGGTACACGAAAGGCGTGATCGGGGGACCCGAACGAGAGCAGGTGACTCCCATGCCCGCAGGTTCCAGTCCCAAGCGTGAACGGCAGTACGAGCACATCAAGGACAGTGTCAAGGAGCGCGGCGCGAGCGACAAGCGCGCCGAGGAGATCGCCGCGCGTACGGTCAACAAGGAGCGCGCCCGCGCCGGTGAGTCGAAGACGGCCAGCCGCAGCTCGACCCACGACATCTCCGCCTCCCGGCGCGGTGGTCTGCGCTCCCATCGGGGCTCGGGCGGTCCGACCTACGAGCAGCTCTACAACCAGGCCAGGCAGCGCAACGTCAAAGGTCGCTCCGGCATGAACAAGGAGCAGCTCAAGGAAGCCCTCGGCGCCTGAGCCGACAGCCGCTGTGCGGGACGCCGTCACCTCCGGGCGGCATCGGACATGAGGGCGTCCCCGCCAACGCCGAGAACCCGGCCCCGGCCCAGACCGTCCGCACCGCCGTGGAACCGGTTCAGACGCGGTGCAGGAGCAGGTAGCCGCCGGTGTCGGCGGCGGTCCGGTAGCCGTGGTCGCGGGCCTGGGCGAGTTCGTCGGCCTGCTGGCCGCCGCTGATGGGCCACCCCGGGACGAAAGCCGTGTCGACCATGATCCACTGCGGATCGGGGCTGCCGGTCACTCCGAACTCGGTGACGGTGCACCGGTCGGTCAGCTGCGGGACGATCTGGTTGGAGGCGGCGACGGTGGCGCCGTCGGGTATCAGCCGCATGATCGCCCGGGCCGTGGCGATCCGCTCCGGAGTGTGCCAGGTGCGCGGCTGGACCAGTTGGAACAGCGGGAACTGCGGCAGCAGCAGCAAGGTCACCGTGGCCGACACGGTCAGCAGGTGCCGCAGCATCCGCCGGTCGACCGGCTGCCGGACCAGGCTGTCCACGAACGCGGCGAACACGACCGGTACCAGGACCGCGCTGTACTGGTAGCCGGTGCCCCAGTACATCGGATTGTCCGAGGCGAACCGCCACAGCAGGGTGGGTACGGCCGCCCAGGCCAGTGGTGAGCGCAGGGCGAGGAAGGCGGTGGGGGCGAAGAGCAGGACCAGGGTGACGGCCTTGGGCTCGGGGGCGGCGACCAGGCCGACCGTCGCGCGGTAGAGCGACTGCGGCAGGCCGCCGGACGTCCCGCCCATACTCCGCCAGTAGCTGTAGTGGCCGAAGGGGTTGAAAGCGGGGATGACGACCAGTGTCTCCACGAGCGTTCCGGCAACGCCCGCGCAGGCGGTGGCCAGCCCCCACCGGCGTCGGCCGCGGTAGGCGATCAGCAGCCCGATGGTCGCGACGGTCAGCCCGAGGTCCTCCTTGACCAGCAGCAGCGGCAGCGCCCACAGGGCGGCGGCGCGCAACCCGCGCTGCCCCAGCGCGCACAGCGAGAACGAGACGAGCGGCACGGCGAAGGCGTACTCGTGGAAGTCGAACCCGACCGCTGAGGCAACGCCCCAGGAGAACCCGTAGCTGAGACCCACCGTCCACGCGGCCGCCGGCCCCAGCGCCCGCAGCGCCCAGCGCGCCAGTGGGACCGCCGCCACCGCCAGCAGCGCGGCCTGGGCCACCAGCAGCACGTAGGGCGACGGCCATATTCGGTAGAACGGAGCCAACGTCGCCAGGATCGGGGAGAAGTGATCGCCGAGCTCCGGAAAGCCGGGCCCCTTCAGATCGACCACCGGCAGGTGTCCGTGGGCCCAGGAGCGCACGGTCTGCTCGAAGATCCCCAGGTCGAACCCCGAGGTCAGCATCCGCTGGTGCAGACGCACCGACACCCCGGCACAGACCGCGAACACGATCCCCGCCACAACCCAGGGCAACGGCACCCGGCCGGCCGCCGCGCCGTTCGCGATGGCGGTCGGCGGACGAGCGGCGGTGGAGATCCGCGCCGGGAGGGACCGCGTGCCCCGCGAAGGCTTCGACAGCGGAATCATGCACTCCCCTGGACTCGGACTCGGGCAGGAACGCGGGCGGCAACGCGGACGGCAACGCGGGCGTGATCACGGTAGGTATCCGGACGGTCGCCTCAAGCCATCCGACCACGTCACCGCTCCGCCCGCACCACAGAGCCGCCGGGCGGAGCAGATCGCCGGGGCGCCGATGCGGGGCGCATTTCGGGGTAGACGACCGCGTGACGACAGAGGCGCGGAGGTGGGCAGTGGCCAGCTCTCGGACGAAGGTGCGGGTAGAAGCGGTGGGCGCGTGGCTTCAAGGGCGGCTGGACCGGTGAACGGGGCAGAGCGGGCGCTGCGGGGCGTCGACCGCTGGCAGCAGCGGCACGCCCCGGCGGCCTTCACCTTCGGCGTGGTCAAGAAGTACGGCGACGACCGGGGCGGCCACCTCGCCGCGCTGATCACCTACTACGGCTTCGCGGCCCTGTTCCCGCTGCTGCTGCTGTTGACCACCGCTCTGGGCTTCGCGCTGCGCGGCAACCCCCAGCTACAGCACGACGTGCTGAACTCGGCCCTGGCGGACTTCCCCATCATCGGCGACCAGCTGCGCGGGAACGTGCACTCGCTGCAGGGCAACGCGCTGGCGGTCACCGCGGGCTGCCTCGGCCTGCTCTACGGCTCCCTGGGCATCGCCCAGACCCTGCAGTTCGCCATGGCGCAGGTCTGGAACATCCCGGGCACCCGACGCCCCGGCTACCTGCCGCGCCTGGCCCGCTCGCTGCTGCTGATCACGACGCTGGGCCTGGGCCTGCTGCTCACCTCCACCGCCACCGGCCTCCTCGCCACGACCGGCCGCGGCCCGGTCACCACCGTCCTGGGACTGCTGGCCTCCGCGGTCCTCAACAGCGGCCTGTACCTGATCTGCTTCCGCATCCTCACCCCGTCGCAGGTCCACTGGCGCCGTCTGCTGCCCGGGTCGCTGATCGCCGGCCCCGCCTGGACCCTCCTGCAGGCCTGCGGGGGCGTGCTGATCGCCCACGAGCTGCGCCACTCCACCCAGGTCTACGGCCTGTTCGCGACCGTCCTCGGACTGCTGTGGTGGATCTACCTCGGGGCCCAGCTCACGGTCTACGCATCGGAGTTCAATGTCGTGCGGGCCCGGCGCCTGTGGCCCAGGACCGTCATGCAGCCGCCGCTCACGGAGGCGGACAAGGAGGTCCTGGACGCGGTCGCCGAGCAGGAGCGCCGCCGCCCGGAACAGTCGGTCCACAGTCACTTCCACACCCCACCGTCCGACCCGCGGGAGCAGCCGCAGCAGGACCCGGGCAGGTAGCGTCCCCGCATGCCCCCGGTACGGGCGCGCTTGGGAGTGGAATGACGGGGTAGAGGGCCTACGTGTGCTCTACACCTTCATGGGCTCCCTCATGTCGATCCCAACCGAAGGAATCCGATGCAGCCGACTACTCAGCTCCTCAGCCGGCCGGTGGGGACAGCGCTGCACAGTCCCGTCCCGGACACCTCAGTCGGTGCCGTTCCGGCGGCGAAGGCCGACCTGTTTCCCGGGCTGGATCTGTCCGCCCCGGGTGAGGTGGGTCCCACCGACGCGCGGGCGATCTCGAAGGTGCTGTTCGCCCGACTGGCGGTGCTGGAGGAGGGGACGCACGAGTACCAGTACGTGCGGAACACCCTGATCGAGCTCAACCTGGCCCTGGTGCGGTTCGCCGCCGGGCGCTTCCGGACCCGCAGTGAGCCGATGGAGGACATCGTCCAGGTGGGCACGATCGGCCTGATCAAGGCCATCGACCGGTTCGACCCGGATCGGGACATCGAGTTCCCCACCTTCGCGTTGCCCACCATCACCGGAGAGATCAAGCGCTTCTTCCGCGACACCAGCTGGGCCGTGCACGTGCCGCGCCGACTGCAGGAGCTGCGGCTGCACCTGGCCAAGGCGACCGACGAACTCGCGCAGAGCCTCGACCGCGCCCCCACGACCGCGGAGCTCGCCGCGCACCTGCGACTGGACGAGGCCGAGATCCGCGAGGGCCTGGTCGCCGCCAACGGCTACACCGTGGGCACCATCGACGCCGGAACAGGCACCGAGGACAGCAGCGAGGGCTCGGCGATCGTCGAGCGGCTGGGTTCGCTGGATCCGGGCCTGGAGGACGTGGTCAACCTGGAGTCGCTCAAGCCGCTGATGGACGGCTTGGACGACCGGGAGCGCCGGATCATCTCGTTGCGGTTCGGCGCCGAGTTGACCCAGGCCCAGATCGGCGCGGAACTCGGCATCTCCCAGATGCACGTCTCCCGGTTGCTGTCCCGTGCCCTGGGCCGCCTGCGCGCCCAGCTCCTGGTCGAGGACTGAACCCGATGGCAGACCACGAGCCCGACAGCGGCGACATCACGGTCGGCGAACTCGTCGCCCGCATCCACCGAGCCCGGGACTGGGCGCGGCTGGAGGCACAGAAGGACTACGCCCTGGTGGCGGAGCACATCGACGAGGGCGGAATGGTCCAGGCCCTGGCCCAGCAGTCCCGCGCCGCCGCCTTCGAGGCCGTGCGCGTGGTCCTCGACGAGATCCTGAGCCCGGGCACCCACCTGGCAGTGGTGACCGAATAGCACAGGACGGCGGGGCTCCCTGATTCCCAGGGGAGCCCCGCCGTCCTGTGCCGCTGTGGCCCAGTGGCTCAGTGCTTGAAGATGTCCTTGATCTTCTCACCGGCCTGCTTGGCGTCGCCCTTGACCTGGTCGCCCTTGCCTTCGGCCTCAAGGCGCTCATTGCCGACCGCCTTGCCCGTGGCCTCCTTGACCTTGCCCTTGGCCTTCTCGCCGATGTTGGCGGCCTTGTCGTCGGTGCTCATAGTGTGGTCTCCTCACGTTCTCTGGACGATGATCGCCCTGCACAGCCCCTACCCCGTTCCGGGCCGGCTATCGGCTTTCGCCCCACTGCTTTCACTCCACCGCGTGTCCCGCGGCGGGCGATCGGGCGTATTCCCGGGCGCGGGTGCCAGACTGGGAGTCCGACGCCACCCTTGTCCGATGCCACCGGGCTGGTGCCCGTTCCGGACCGGCACACCGGCCCCGGGTGGAAGGAGGTGGCGAGGTGGGAACCGAGTCGTACGGTGTCGGTCCGCGGTCCTTGGACGCGGACCGGGCCATGCGGGACGCCCTCGACTGGCTGACCCTGGTGGCCGACGCCTCCGAGGTGCTGGCCAGCACCCTGGAGGTCGAGCCGGGACTGCGCAGGCTGTGCCGGGTACTGGTCCCCGGCCTGGCGGACTGGTGCGCGATCGACCTGGTCGACGACTCGGGACGGCTGCGCCGGGTGGCGCTGGAGCACCGGGACTCGCGGGTGGCCACCGCCGCGCTGTCCGGCATGCCGCTGCCCGAGGCGAACAGCGCCTCGGCCGCTCCGCTGGCGCGGACGCTGCGCGGCACGGAGCCGTTGCGGCTGTCCGGATTCCCCTCGCCCGAGCAGGCCACGGATCCGCTGCACCGGTTCGAACTGGAGGCGTTCGCCCTGCTCGGAGCGGATCGGGCGGTCATGGTTCCGTTGCGGGCCCGGCACCGTGTGCTGGGCGCGCTCACCCTGGTGCGCACCGGCCCGGAGGGGCCGGAGGAGCCGACCCGGCTGCCGTTGATCGCCGATCTCGCCCACCGCATCGCCCTCGCCGTGGACAACGCGCGGCTGTACGCCCTGGTTTCCCGCACCTCCGAACACCTGCAACGCTCCCTGCTGCCCGCGCTGCCGAAGAGCGAACCACTGGAGCTGGCCGCGCGCTACGCCCCGGCCAGGGCCGGTGCCGAGGTCGGGGGCGACTGGTACGACGCCTTCCTCCTGCCCGACGGGGCCCTCGCCCTGATCATCGGGGACGTCACCGGGCACGACCTGAAGGCCGCGGTCGTCATGAGCCAGATGCGCAACATGCTGCGCGGCATCGCGGCCGACCGGAAGGAGCCGCCCGGCAAGATCCTGGCACGGCTGGACGCCGCCAACGCGATCCTGTCTCCCGGGCAGATCCTGACCTGCGCCTACGCCCTGCTCACCAAGCCCGACCCGGATGACGGCTGGAAACTGCACTACGCGTCCGCCGGCCATCCGGCTCCACTGGTGGTCACCCGCCTGGGCGAGGCGTGGTTCCTGGAGGAGGGGCGCAGCCTGCTGCTCGGGGTGCGACCCGACGCCGTCCGAGCCGACGCGGTGGCGGATCTGCCGCCGAACTGCACCGTGCTCCTGTACACCGACGGACTCATCGAGCGCCGCACCGAGTCCCTGGACCAGGGCATGACCCGGTTGCGCCGGACCGCCTCGGGCCTGGCGAACGCTCCGCTGGAGACGTTCTGCGACCGGCTCATGGACGAGCTGGGCGACAGCAGCACGGACGACATCGCCATGATCGCGGTACGCGTCCCCGAGACCGACGACCGGCTGACCAGGACCGCCGAGTAGCGCCGAGTAGCAGGGTCAGTCCTTGACGACCTGGTAGATGCCGTAGATGACGCCGGGCACATGACCGCAGAGTTGCAGCAGGAAGGCCCAGAGCACCTTCAGGCAGGGCCCCTCCTTGATCAGTACCGCCAGGAACGGCAGGACCAGGCAGAGCAGCACGAGCAGGACTTTGATCATGGTCTTCCCTTCGGGGTGCGATCCGCTCGTGGCGGCGGCGGGGAAGCCGGGCGGGACAGGACCCGCGGCAGGCGCCTCGGCGGTCGCACCGGACGCCTACCCGTCCCCCGTGGACGAAACCTGTCCGTGCCCTGCCCGTGCCCTGTCCGTGCCCTGCCCGTGCGAGGTGGGGGCCGTTTGCGCCAGGCGGCTACGGGCACGCGCTCGGCGGAACCCCTTCAATCACGAGAAGGTCGATGATCATGATTTTCCTCGGACTGCTGCTGTTAGCCGCCACCGCGGCATTCACCGGGCTGGCCGTCGCCGACAACATCTCCGGCGGCCCGCACGACAACATCACCATCCTCGGCCACCAGATCGCCAACATGAGCAGTCTGGACGTCTTCCTGTCGGGAATCGCCCTGGCGTTGGTCTTCTGCCTCGGTCTGGCCCTGGCGACCGGCGGCGGGGCCCGGATGCACCGCCGCGCGGCGGCCCTGGGCGCGGCCCGGGCCGAGGCCCGGCGCGCGATCGCGGACCGCGACGCGCTCCAGGAGCGTCTGAACGACAGCCCGGGGACCGGCTCCGAGAGCACCGACCCGGCTCCGGTCCGACGCTCGCACCGCAGGCGGCAGCTGTTCGGCCACTGAACGTCCGGCCACCGAACAGCGGTGAGCCGGAGGTGGGGCTACGCGGCGGGCGCCGACGGGAGGCGGCGGCAGGCCACCGGACGCCGTAGGTCCTGGTGGACGCTGCTGACCAGCATCCGCACCTCGTCGGCGTCGCTGATCTCCGCGCGTACGATTCCGGTCTCGTCGCAGTACACCGGGTAGCCACCGGGACCGACCGCCTGGGTGCGGCGCACCAGCACCGAGTCCTCATGGCTGCGCGGGTCACCGGGGACCGAAGGGGCGAACACCAGCTCCCGTGCGTCCGCGTCGTAGGGCGACATGGCAGTCCTCTCGGTTCGTCGTCCCGCCCCGCGAAGCGGTGCCGGCTGTCCCGCGGGACAGTCCCCCGGCGTCACCTCGCCGAACAGGCCGCTGCCTCTCACTGAATCTACCCACATAGCAGCATATGCGCCTGCTTCGACGCGACCGAGCCCGGGGCCGGAATCAGGCCCGGGGACGGGACCGAAGCAGGGCGTTCGAATCCGAAAAAACGGGCATACGTAGCCTATGTCCCCTTCTGATGACAAAGACAAGGCAACCCACGCGTCCGGCTCCCAGCCGAGCACGCACCCCGGCTCCGGTGTACCGCAGACGATCACGGCGCCGACGCCGCCCGTCGCGCAGACCACCGGCCCTGCGAAGGAAGGCGACCTGGCGGACGAACCGGATTCGGAACAGGACGAGCAACAGGACGGATGAGCCGGACGGACGAGCCGGTACGCGCACGCCGAGGGGCCGCCCGATCGGGCGGCCCCTCGGCGTGCGACCGGGGCTGCCCCCGGAGGTCGTTCAGTCCCGGTCCCAGGAGAGGTGCAGGATCGCCAGGTCGTCACTGTGGCGTCCGGCGTTGAGGGTCCGGGCGGCGCCGATCAGGTGGTCCAGCAGTCCGTTGACGGCGGAGGCCGGTGCGGTGGAGATCAGGTCGATCAGGCCGGCCGCGCCGAGCCGTTCGCTGCCGGGACCGCTGCGTCCCTCGATCAGGCCGTCGGTGTACAGCATCAACGCACCGGACGCCGGGAGCGGCAGCGTCGTGGGCCGCCAGGCGCGCCGTCCCGGCGTGATCCCCAGTGCCGGGCCGAACGCCGCGCTCACCTCACTGGCGACACTGCCCGCGCAGAGCAGCGGTTCGTGGTGCCCGGCCAGCAGCAGGGTCGCCGACCGGGTGTCCGCGGCCATGGTGACCGTGGTGCAGGTGGCGAACATCTCAGCGCGCGGACGTTCGGCGACCAGCACCTGCTCCAGCAGGTCCAGCAGCTCGGTGCCCAGGTGTCCGGCCAGGACCAGGGCGCGCCAGGTGATCCGCAGGCAGACGCCGAGGGCCGCCTCGTCCGGGCCGTGACCGCTGACGTCGCCGATGACCGCGTGGATCCTGCCGTCGGCTGTCTGCACGGCGTCGAGGAAGTCGCCGCCCAGCAGCGCCTGCTCCCGTCCCGGCAGGTACCGGCTGTTGACGGTGACGCTGGCCGAGTGCACCAGCGGCGTGGGCAGCAGGCCGCGTTCCAGGCGGGCGTTCTCACGCGCGCGGATCTGGTTCTCCCGCAGCTCCGCCGCCGCCCGCTCGGCCTGTTTCCGGTAGACCGCGTAGCGCAGCGCGCGGCCCAGCAGCTCGGGGGTGACCTGGCCCTTGACCAGGTAGTCCTGGGCCCCGCTGGCGACGGCCGCACTGGCCGAGCGGGCCTCGTCCAGGCCGGTGAGCACGATGACGGCGGCATGCGGGCAGGCCGTCTGGATCGCGCCCACCGCCGCGACCCCGACGATGTCGGGCAGTCCGAGGTCAAGCAGCACGCAGTCCGGCGGGTTCTCGGCGATGTCGGCGAGCGCGCTCGCCAGGTCGCGCTTCCAGCGCAGTTCGTGCGGCAGGCGGGCGTCCGCCAGGGACTCCTCGACCAGCAGGGCGTCACCGGCGTCGTCCTCGACCAGCAGGACCCGGTAGTGCTCGGATCCGCCCGGGCCGTGCTGCGGGGCGGTGGCCGAGGTGACGTCCGGGATCACGGCTGCTCCCCGGTATCGGTGTCGGTGTCGGCCTCGGCGGTCGTGGCGCTGCCGCGCGGGAGGGTGAAGGCGATGCGGGTGCCCTCGGTGTACTCGGAGTCGATGGCGATGGTGCCGCCGTGGAACTCGACGATCTTCTTGCACATGGCGAGGCCTATGCCGTTGCCGGGGTAGGCGTCCCGGGGGTGGAGCCGCTGGAAGATCACGAACACCCGTTCCGCGTACTCGGGATCGATGCCGATCCCGTTGTCGGTGAAGGCGAAACGCCAGAGGTCCTCGTTCGCGTCGGGTTCGCAGGCCAGTGATATTCGCGGGGGCTGCTCCGGGGCGTGGAACTTGATCGCGTTGGTGACCAGGTTCTGCAGCAGCATGCCCAGTTGGGTGGCGTCGCCGTCCACGGTCGGCAGCGGATCGTGGACCAGTACGGCGCCGGACTCGGCGATGCCGACGCTGAGCGAGTCCTCGGTCGAGGCCCAGACCTGGTCCAGGTCGACCGGGGCGTAGCCGTCGTGGACGCGTCCCACCCGCGAGAACACCAGCAGGTCGTTGATCAGCGTCTGCATCCGGTTGGCGCCGTCCACCGCGAAGCCGATGTACTGGTTCGCCTTCTCGTCCAACTGTGCGGCGTAACGCCGTTGCAGCAGCTGGCAGAAGCTGGCGACCTTCCGCAACGGCTCCTGCAGGTCGTGCGAGGCCACGTAGGCGAACTGCTCCAGTTCGGCGTTGGACCGGACGAGTTCGGCGGCGTGGGCGTCCACCGCCGCCTGCGCGGCCCGGCTGTTGGCGAGTTCCTGGACCAGGTAGTGGCGCATCGCCTCGGCGTCGCGCGCCAGTTGCCGCAGGTCGGTCGGGCCGTTGCTGACGATGGGGTGATCGAAGTCACCGTCGGCGACCACCCGCAGCTGCGTCGAGAGGTGCTCCAGCGGTGCGTTCACGCCTCGGCGCAGTCCGGTGAACACGAGCACGGTGAGGGCCAGGACGACCAGCGCGATGGCGGTGAACAGCCAGTCCCGCAACGCCCAGGAGTGTTTCAGGTCGGCGATCGCGACCGTTCGGCGGCCCTGCAGCTGCTGCTGCTCAGCGGTCAGTGCCGACCGGAGCGCGTCGAACTCGGTCTTGCCCTTGTCGACCTGCGCCACGGCGGCCGGCACCGGGTGTCCCGGGGGCGACGCGACGATGCCCCTGGCGATGTCGTGCTTCCAGGTACCGGCCCGCGCCAGCACCAGGTCGAGATCGGCGGCGGCGGCGCCGTCTCCCGCGGTCAGCTGCCGCAGCTGGGCGACCTCGACGGTCTCCTCGGCCAGGCCCTCGGTGTACGGCTGGAGGAAGTCGGTCTGCCCGGAGATGGCGTAGCCCCGGGTCCCGGTCTCCTCGTTGACCAGGGCCGCCTGCAACTGCACGGCGGCGACCAGGGCCGGGCTGCTGCGCTCGACCAGCTGGTTCGTGACCGAGGTCGAATAGGAGAAGTACCAGGTCACCAACGCGCCGAGGACGACGAGTACCGCCAGCGCCGCCGCGGTGCCGGTGACCAGCCACCGCCGGGTGCTCCACAGCAGCGTGCCCCGTCCGGGCGGGTCCGCGGGGGTGCTGCTCCCCACGCCTGCGTCCAGGACTGCCTGTTGCGGTTGAGCCGACACTGCTGGTCTCCACTCTGACACAGACAGCACCCAGGTCGGGGCTGTGCCTGGCACGTCCGCGCGGTAGCCGCGGAACGGCGAAAGCCTACCGTCACGGCGACAACTCGCGTTGTCGCGGGTGCCAACTCTGCGTAGGGTGGCAGTATGACGGAGCGCACTCCGTCACCGCCCGGCCTCCGTCGAGCCCCACTCATGTGAAAGAAGC
This sequence comes from Streptacidiphilus sp. P02-A3a, assembly GCF_014084105.1. Lineage (GTDB taxonomy): Bacteria > Actinomycetota > Actinomycetes > Streptomycetales > Streptomycetaceae > Streptacidiphilus. The sequence continues at coordinate 5,087,061 of NZ_CP048289.1, forward strand.
CCTCAGATGGCCGCTGCTGCTCCGCCCCGCCCGTACACCGTGCTGCTGGTCGAGGACGACGACGCCGATGCCATGCTCGTCGAGGAGGCCCTGCTGGACCGCGGTATGGCCCGGAGCGTCCAGCGCGCGGTGGACGGCGTCGCCGCGCTCGGTTACCTCCGGGACGCCGGGAACCCACGCCCCGACCTGATCGTTCTCGACCTCAACATGCCCCGGATGAACGGCCGCGAGCTGCTCTCGGTCCTGAAGAAGGACCAGACCCTGGTCAGCGTGCCGGTGGTGGTGCTGACCACCTCGGCCGCGCCCGACGACGTCACCGGCGCGTACCAGGAGCACGCCAACGCCTACGTCACCAAGCCGGTGAACCTGGACGACTTCGTCCAGGCCGTCCAGAGCATCGACACGTTCTTCCTGGACACCGTCACCAAGCCCTCCTGAGGGCCGGGCTCACGCCCGGCGGGTGGCCGGGTCCCGGTCCGGACGCTGCTGCTGGTAGTGGTCCTCGGCGAACCGCTTGAACTCGCGCAGATCCAGTTGGACCCGGTGCGAGACGAAGCCGAGCCGGTCGCCGAGGATGTCCAGCAGGCCGTGCGGGTCCAGGTCCAGCTGGAGCATCACCTTGGCGTGTTGGTCGGTGACGCGGTGGAAGGTGACCACGCCCGCCTGGCGGGTGCCGCCCACCGACTCCCAGGCGATCCGCTCCTCCGGGATGTGCTCGGTGATCCGCGCGTCGAACTCCCGGTGGACGCCGTCCACGTTGGTGACCCAGTGGGTCAGGTCGTAGCCGATCCGGTCGATCCGTTCGACCCCGCCCATGAACCTCGGGAACTCCGTGAACCGGGTCCACAGGTCGTAGACGACACCCAGGGGCGCGTCGACCCCGATCGATTCCTCAATCTGCGACACAGCGCTCTCCTCGCTCCGCGTACTGCTCCTACTGAGGGCGCCTGCCCAGCGAGTCCGGCTTTGAACGGCCCGGGAGCCGCCACCGGGGCCCGCCGGTCGTTGAAACCCGGTTTCCGGGGAAGGGATCCGGTTGAACACAGGAAGGGGACGTGGACGCCATGATCCGAGCGACAGGTGGGGAAGCCCCGCCGCAGGAGACGGTCCGACCTGGATCCGACCCGCTGGAGACCGCTGAAACCGACCGCCGGTCCGACCCGGACGACCACCTGCGCCACATCGTCTGCATGACCTGCTATCCGGAGTTCGAGGGCACCCAGGAGGCCCCCCGGGACGCCGTCTGCGTCTGCGGCAAGCGGATACGCAAGGGCGACCGGCGCAACCGGGCCGGCAGGGCGCACTGCATCCTCTGCGACGAGCTCTGGGCGCACCACAACGCCACCGCTCACCCCTAGCGAGTGGTCACGGACCGTGACTGCCCGGCGGGGTGGCGGTGTCCAGGAAGAACGTGCCGATGTCCCGCACGGCGTGGATGAAGTCGTCGAGGTTGACCGGTTTGGTGATGTAGGCGTTGCTGTGGCTCCGGTAGGCACCGGACACGTCGTCGGGGGCGTTCGAGGTGGTGAGCACGACCACCGGGATGATCTTGAGCTCCTCGTCCTTCTTCAGCACGTCCAGCAGTTCCCCGCCGCTCATCCGGGGCATGTTCAGGTCCAGGACGATCAGGTCCGGGCGCGGGAGGGCCGGGTCGCGCAGCCGCTCCAGGGCGGCGACACCGTCCACTGCCCGGGCGATCCGGCGGGTGGCCCCGCGGTGCCGCAGCGCCTCCTCGATGAGCATCGCGTCCGCGGGATCGTCCTCGACCAGGAGGACGTCGAACGGGCGGGGGGCTGCGAGCGCGGCCATCAGTGGCTCCCGTCGGCCGGTCGCGGCCGCGCGCCCTCGTCCTCGGGATGCCCGGCCGAGACCAGACCGGGCCACCGGCGGCGGGCGCCCTGGCGGCTCATGTTGCAGGCCGCGCCGAGCTGGGGATAGCCGGCCCCCTCCCGGGCGGCGGTGGTCGCCGCCCGGTCCTTCTGCCGCTCGATCGCGTGCTGGAGGTGGACCAGCGCGTGCAGGATGGCCAGGGCGTCGTGCTCCGGGACCTCTCCGGGACCGGCCTGCGGATCACCCATCGGCCGGAAGGCACGCTGCGCCAGCCGCTGCGCCAGGTCGGCGACGGCCGCGTCGGCGATGGCCGCGATCTCGCGCTCCGGCAGCACCACATCGAAAGGATTGCTGGGCATGCCCGCCAGTCTAGGCGGCACTCCGGTCGTGGACAACAACGGTTGTCCACGACCGCGTCCGGACCGGACCGGCTTGGGCGAGCCGATCCGGGGTAGAAGGAGTCGGCGGCGAAGCTGGGAAGGCCCCAATTCCCGCCCCGGACGGCCATTCGAGCCTGTCCCTACCGATGGCATACCCTGCCGTAGATCGGCCGGATCCCCCGAGCCGGTCTTGGGGAAGCCCCTAGCGAAGGAACATGTCGTGGCTGATCAGGAAGAGTGCGCGCGGCTGGTACAGCTGCTGACCGTCGAGTCCGAGGACCTGGCGGCCGGTTGGGTGACCTCGGTCGTCTCGTCCCTGCGCGGCCGGGGAAGCCGGGCGGAGATCGACCGCGAGCTGCGGGAGCTGTACGGCGCGCTGGTGGCCGCGCTGCGCCGGGGCAGCCTGGACGCCCACAGCGAGGCGTTCGGGGAGGTGCGGGCCCTGCTGACGGAGCTCTCCCGGGCCAAGGCCAGGCAGGGCTTCACCCCGACCGAGACCGCCCTGTGCGTCTTCGAGCTCAAGGCGGCCCTGGAACCGTTGCTCACCGCCGACCCCGACCCGGCCAACGTGCGCTCCTACGTGCTGCTGAGCCGGCTCCTGGACGGGCTCGGGCTGTTCACCGTGGAGACCCACGCCCGGGCCCGCGAGGAGCTGATCAGCGCCCAGGCCGAGCAGCTGCTGGAGCTGTCGACGCCGGTGGTGAAGCTGTGGGACGGGGTGATCGGCGTACCGCTGGTGGGCACCCTGGACTCGGCCCGCACGATGGTGGTGATGGAGAAGATGTTGCAGGCCCTCATCGACACCGGTTCCGAGCAGGCCATCATCGACATCACCGGTGTCCCCGCCGTGGACACCCAGGTCGCCCAGCACCTGCTCAAGACCGTGGTCGCCGCCCGGCTCATGGGCGCCGAGTGCACCATCTCCGGTATCCGACCCCAGATCGCCCAGACCATCGTCGCGCTGGGCATCGACTTCGGCGACATCACCACCAAGGCGACCCTGGCCGACGCCCTGCGCCACGCCCTGAAGCAGTCGGGCACCGACCTCGGTGGTCGGACCCGATGAGCGACCGGGTACCGGTCCTGCGGATCGGCGACGTGCTGCTGGTGTCCATCCAGACCGACCTGGACGACGAGGCGGTGCTGAACCTGCAGGACGACCTGGCCGCCCGGGTGGTGGATTCCGAGGCGCACGGGGTCGTCATCGACATCACCGCCGTGGAGATCGTGGACTCCTTCGTCGGCCGGATGCTGGCGACGATCGCCTCCATCTCCCGCCTGCTGGACGCGGAGACCGTGGTGGTCGGCATGCGCCCGGCCGTGGCCATCACCCTGGTCGAGCTCGGCCTGTCACTGGGGGGTGTCCGGACCGCGCTCACGTTGGAGAAGGGCCTCCAGGCCCTGCGCCACTCCGGCGTCAGGTCCGGCGGCGGCTCAGCAGATCCGACCGCGTCGTGAGTCTCGACTCGCGGCCGACGCACGCGCCCATCGAGTCCAGCGACGACGTGGTGCGCGTCCGCCAACTGGTCCGCGCCGCCGCCCAGGAGTGCCGGCTGTCCCTGGTCGACCAGACCAAGCTGATCACCGCCGCCAGCGAGCTGGCCCGCAACACGCTGGTGCACGGCGGCGGCGGTTCCACCGACATCGCGCTGGTCGACAACGGCCTGCGCCGGGGTGTGCGGGTGGTCTTCGAGGACAGCGGACCGGGGATCCCGGACCTCGACCTGGCCCTGACCGACGGCTGGACCTCGGGCACCGGCCTCGGCCTGGGCCTCAGCGGTTCCCGTCGGCTGGTCGACGAGTTCACCATCGACAGCCGCCCCGGCCAGGGCACCACCGTGACCATCGTCAAGTGGTCCAGGTGAACCTCTCGCTGCTGGAGGGTGCGGAGGTCACCTGGTTCCGTGAGCTCTCCGCCGCGCGCGGCGCCGCCGCCGCGCTGGCCCGCCGGATGGGGCTGGACGAACAGCGTGCCGGGCAGGTCGCCCTGGCCGTCTCCGAGGCCGCGACCAACCTCGACAAGCATGCCGTGGACGGCACCCTGCTGCTCCGGGCGGTGCGCGACGCGGAGCAGGCCGGGGTGGAGTTCCTGGCCGTCGACTCGGGCCCGGGCATGTCCGACGTCCCCGACGCCATGCTGGACGGCAGCTCGTCCACCGGGACCCTGGGCATCGGCCTGGGGGCCGTGGCCAGACTCGCGGACGTCTTCGACATCCACTCGATCCCCGGCCGCGGCACCGTGCTGGCGGCCCGGTTCTGGCCCCGGAACCACGCCGAGCGGGCCGCGGGCGGGCATACCCGGCCCGAGGAGCCGGTCGCGGACGGGGTCACCCGGCCCATCAGCGGTGAACAGCAGTGCGGGGACGCCTGGGCGGCGAAAGTGGACCACGGTCCCACGGCCGCCGAGGCCGCCCCGGAGCGGCAGGTCCGGACGGTTCCGGGCGGGGGCGCCGTCGACTGGGCGTCGCTGACCGCCACCCGGCCGGTCTCCACGGCCTGGCCCGCCCCGCGACCGGGCGAGGGCTCCGCGGTGCTGGTCATGCTCTGCGACGGCCTCGGGCACGGTCCGCTCGCGGCCCTGGCCGCGGAGGCGGCCGTGCGGGCCTTCCGCGACAGCCGGTCATCGATGCCGGAGCAGGTGGTCCAGGACATCCACCGGGCTCTGCGCGGGACCCGCGGCGCCGCGCTGGCCGTCGCCCGGATCGAGCCCCAGGCCGGGCGGCTGCTGTTCTGCGGGATCGGCAACATCGCCGCCACCCTGCTCGGCCACGATTCCCGGGTCGGCCTGATGTCCCACCCGGGAATCGTGGGCCACCAGATGCGCAGCATGCGCACCTTCGAACAGCCGTTGCCGCCGGGCAGCGCGCTGGTGATGCACACCGACGGACTCACCGAACGTTGGAGCCGCGACACGCTGCCGGGACTGCTGCTGCACTCCCCCGTGGTCATGGCCGCCCAACTGCTGCGCGAGGCCGGTATCCGGCACGACGACGCGGGTGTGGTCGTGGCCAAGGGCGCCTGGTGAACGCTCCGATGACAGATCATCAACTTTCGCCCGGCGAGCCGCTGCTGCGGCTGGAGGTGTCCTTCGAGCGGGATGTCTTCACGCTGCGCAGACAGGCGAAGGCCGCGGCTCGGGCCGCCGGGATGGAGACCCGCGACCAGGTACGGCTGGCCACCGCGCTGAGCGAACTCGGCCGCGACCTGCTCCGCGCGGCTCGGCCGATGACCGCCGAGTTCCTCCTGGTCGGCAACGGACACCCGGCGCTGGCGGTGGTGCTGGACTGGCCCGACGACCGGGCCCCGAGCCAGGAGTCGCTGGACGCGGTGTCGCGGCTGCTGCCGCAGGTCGACTACGCCCCGGACCGCGGTCGGCTCAGCATCGGCTGCGTGCTCCCCCGGGACGCCGACGCCGAGCAGCGGTCGACGCGCGCCGCGCGGATCCGGCAGGCGCTGCGCGAGGGCGACGGCGCCAGCCTGACCGAGGATCTCCGGGCCCAGACCCGCGACCTGCTCGCCGCCCTCGACGAATCCCGCAGGCAGGGCGAGGAGTTGCAGCGGCTGAACGCGGAGCTGGAGGAGACCAACCAGGGGGTGCTGGCGCTCTACAGCGAACTCACCGAGGAGTTGGAGAACACCAACCGGGGAGTCCTGGCGCTGTACGCGGAACTGGACGAGAAGAGCCGCCAGTTGCGCGAGGCGAGCGAGTCCAAGACCCGCTTCTGGTCGAACGTCAGCCATGAGCTGCGCACGCCCATCAACTCCGTGATCGGCATGACCGGGCTGATGCTCGACCCGGGCTCGGAGCCCCTGACCGAGGAGCAGCGGCGGCAGTTGTCGCTGGTCAGCGCCGCCGGGAACATCCTGCTCACGCTCGTGGACGAACTCCTGGACGTGGCCAAGGCGGAGGCCGGGCGGATGGAGCCGCAGCCGGTCCCGGTCGACCTGCGGGCGCTGCTGGTGCAGCTGCGCGGGATCATGACGGCGACCGCCGTGCAGCCCGAGGTGTCGCTGCACTTCCCGGACCTGGACCGGGCGGATCCGCCGGACCTGCCGGTGCTGGTGACGGACGAGGTGATGCTCACCCGGATCCTGCGCAACCTGCTGTCCAACAGCCTGAAGTTCACCCGGCACGGGGAGGTCCGGCTGGACGTCCGGCGGGAGGCCCCGGACTGGCTGTCGTTCACCGTCACGGATACCGGGGTGGGTATCCCGGAGGACCAGCTGGAGCGGGTCTTCGAGGAGTTCTACCAGGTCAAGGGCGCGCACCAGCGCGATCGTCCGGGCACCGGCCTCGGTCTGCCGTACGCCCGCCGCCTCGCCGTCCTCATCGGCGGCACCCTGACGCTGGACAGTCGACCGGGCGAGGGCACCCGGGTGGTGCTGCGGCTGCCGCTGAGCACTCCGGCCGACACCCCGGCGCGCCCGGGCCTGCGGCGGCTCGGGTCGGTCCTGATCGCCGACGACGACCCGGTCTTCCTGGAGACGTTCCGTCCGGTGCTCAGGCGCCTCGCGGACCGCGTGGTGGAGGTGCACGACGGCCGCCTGGTGGTGGCGTCGGTCCGGCGCGAACAGCCCGACGTGGTGCTGCTGGACCTGCACATGCCCGAGGCGGACGTCCGTACGGTCCTCGAAGGGCTGGCCGCCGATCCGGCGCTCCGGCAGATCCCCGTGATCATGGTCACCTCCGCCGACGCGTCCGCGGTGGACACCGCCGGGCTCGGCCACGCACTCGCGGTCCTCGGCAAGGACGGCCTGACCGCTGAACGACTCGCAGATCTCATCGCCCACGAGACCAGGGAGAGGACCCTCCGCCATGACCGCCCCTGAAGCACCCGAAGCCCCCGAGCAGCCGGCCGTACTGCTGGTCGTCGAGGACAGCGCGGCCAACCGCTACGTCCTGTGCAGCTGGCTCAGGCGGGCCGGCCACACCGTGGTCGAGGCGGCCGACGGCGCCGAGGCGCTGGCCCTGCTCGACACGGCCGACGTGGCGGACCTGCCGGAACTGGCCGTGGTGGACGTGAGGCTTCCCGACATCAGCGGCTACGAGATCTGCGAGCACATCAAGGCGACCCCGCGCACGGCCGGTATGCCGGTCATCCACGTCTCGGCCACGGCCATCGCCACCGCGGACCGCACCCAGGGCCTGTTCCGGGGCGCGGACGCCTACCTCACCGAACCGATCGCGCCCAGCGAACTGCTGGCCACGGTCACCGCGTCGCTGCGCTACGGCCGCGCCCGGGCCCGCGCCGAGCGGCTCGCGCAGCGCCTGACCGCGCTGAACCAGGCCACGCTGGAGGTGTACGGCGCAGCGGACAGCAAGGGCCTGGCGGCAGCCGCCACCCGGGGCGCGACCGCCCTGTTCGGCCCGGGCGCCGTGGTGCTCTCCCAGGCGCCGCAGACCGACACCGTCCGGTTGACCTACGACGCGGGCGACGCGGGTCCGGTGTCCCGCCCGGCATCGCCGGACCTGCTGCGGGAGCTGACCGAGGGCGGCCTGGGCGACCGGATCGGCGTGGAGATCAGCCACGTCCCGGCGTCGGTGTGGCAGGGTCTGTCGGCGCTCGGCGCGACCGGCAGCCCCCCGGCCGACGACGCCGTCCTGGTGGCGGCCCGCACCAAGCGCGACCGTCCGGCGGTGTGCATCGCGGTGCGCGCCGGGGCGGTGCGCGGCGACGAGGACCGCAAGCTGCTCACCCAGTTCGCCCAGGCCTGCGCCCTGGCGCTGGAGGCGCTGCGCAGCTACAGCGAGGAGCACGTGCTGGCGCTGACGCTTCAGCGCTCCTTCCTGCCCGGGCGGCTGCCGCGGGTCGCCGGGGTCGAGTCGGCCGTCCGCTACGTGCCCGCGACCACCCAGAACCAGGTCGGCGGGGACTTCTACGACGCCCACGCCACACCCGACGGCCTGCTGCTGGCCGTCGGCGACGTCGTCGGGCACTCGCTGGAGGCCGCCGTGGTCATGGGCGAGCTGCGGCACGCGCTGTGCGCGTACGCGGTCGAGGGGCACTCGCCCCGGGCCGTCATGGAGTTGCTGGACACGCTGCTCGTCCGCCAGTGGCCGGGGTGGACGGCCACGGTGTGCCTGGTGCTGATCGCCGCCGACAACGGCAGCGTGACCATCGCCAACGGCGGCCACCTGCCGCCGCTGCTGCTCGCCCCGGACGGGACCGCGGCCTTCGTCGACGACCACGGCCCGCTCATCGGCATCGGCCGTCCGCAGCCGCCGTCCACCGTGCTGGAGGTGGCCGACGGCAGCCGGGTCCTGCTGGTGACCGACGGTCTCATCGAGACCCGGGACAGCGACATCGCCGATCGGCTGGAGGCGATGCGCGCCGCCGCCCTGGCCGCTCCGACGTCGCCGGAGGAACTGTGCGACTCGCTGCTGGAGACCTTCGGCGCGGAACAGGACGACGACATCGTGCTGTTCGCCACGCTGATCAACCGGCCGTGACCGGCGCCCGGGACTCCGGGCCGGCGCCTCCGCCCGGGTCGCCGCCGATATGCTGGTGCCGGTACATCGGCCGGGGAGCCCTTGATCGGATCGGGCACCCGCTGCCGGACCACGTCGGTCCCGGGCCGCGGGACCACGGGCCGCAGAGAGGAAGGTCGGTGTGAGGAGCGCACGTACGCTGCCGACCCTGGATCCGGTCGAGGTGGGTGACCACGTCTGCTGGCTGGTCGACCCGGGCGACGACTTCACCGGCACCGCCCGCGCGTTCCTCTCCGACGGCGCCCTCTACGGGGACAAGGTACTGGTCGTGGGCGCGCGGGGGCCCCGTCGGCAGCGGCGCGAGGCCGCGCCGGAGCTGCTGGTGGACCCGCACGCCGAGGACACCTGGCCCGACTCCTGGGACGCGGAGGCGATGCTCGGCGTCGTCCGCCGGGAGGCCGACACCGCCAACCGGGAGGGCTTCCGGGCGCTGCGGGTGCTGGCCCGGATGGACCAGGTCTGGCCCGACGGCGCCAGCCCCGCCGAGGTCGCCCGGCACGAGCTGGGACTGGACGCCCTGGTCGCCGAGGGCAGGGCGCTGGTGGTCTGCGCGTACCACCGGCAGAGCTTTCGCCGCGCGTCTGTCGAGCAGTCGGTCGGCGTACATCCGCATACTGTGGGCATGAGGCCGGTGATGCCGGATTTTCGGATGTTCAGCGCGGAATCGGACTGCTGGAGCGTGAGCGGCGTGGTGGACAGCGACGGGGCCGCGACCTTCCGGACAGCGGTCAGCGGACTGCTGTCCCGGTCGGCCACGGTACGGCTGCGCTGCGAGGGCCTGGAGCTGATGGACGCCGCCGGTATGCAGGCCCTGGCCGAGGCCGCCGCGGCCTTCCCCGACCGCAAGGTGATCGTGGAGGGCGCGAACGAGACGGTACGCCGCTGCTGGGCGCTGCTCGGCTATGACGCCCCGCAGATCCCGGTGGAGCTGGCACCATGACCGAGCGCACCAGCCCCGCGGACGCCGGACCCGCCGCCGAGGCCGAGCCCGGTTTCCGGCACGAGCTGTACCCGTACGCGGGCGAGGCGGAGTTCCTGTCGGGCGCGCTCTCCTTCATCGACGACGCCCGCGCCGGACAGGAGCTGGTCCTGGTCGCGGTCGCGGACTCGAAGGAGCAGATGCTGCGCGCGGAGCTGGAGGGCAGCGGGGCGGCGGACAACGTGTCCTTCCTGGACACCGCGGCTCTCGGCCGCAATCCCGGCCGACTGCTCCCGGCCTGGCAGGACTGGATCAGCAAGCGCGCCACCGAGGGCCACCAGGTGCGCGGGATCAGCGAGTCGCCCTGGGCCGACCGCACTGTCGCCGAGGCGGGCGAGCTGCACTACCACGAGTGGCTGATCAACCTCGCCTTCGCCGAGTCGCCCGCCTGGTGGCTGCTGTGCCCGTACGACACCTCCGCGCTGGAGCCCTCGGTGCTGGAGGCCGCCGAGCGCTGCCACCCGCTGGTCCTGCACGAGGGCAGCCACGGCCCCAGCAGTTCCTTCGTCGACGAGCCGTACGTGTTCGCCGAGCTCGGCTCGCCGTGCGACCCCTATCAGGAGCTGTCCTTCCGCACCGGGGAGCTGACGGCGGTGCGGTCCAGGGTGACCACCTGCGCCACCGAACACGGCTTGGAGGGCGCCCGGTTGCGGGAGCTGCTGATCGCCGTCACCGAGGTCGCCTCGAACAGCATCAAGTACGGCGGTGGCCGGGGAACGGTGCGGGTCTGGGCCGAGGACGCGAGCCTGGTCTGCGAGTTCCACGACTCCGGTCACGTCCAGGACCCCTTGGTCGGCCGGATCCGCCCGACCATCGACCAGACCGGCGGCCGGGGCCTGTGGCTGGTCCAGCAGCTGTGCGACCTGGTCCAGATCCGTTCCACCGCCGAGACGGGGACCACCGTCCGGCTCCACGTCGCCCTCGGCTGAGACCACCGGGCGAACACGCAGCGGCCGCACGTTCACCGCAGGGCCAGGAGCGCGACGCTCGGCCCGGAGCCGCACAACACGGTTGCGTTCTCGGTGTGTTCGGCCGAACGTGTACGGCTGACGCGGCCTCCGTTGCCCGAGTTGCAGGGGTCCGCTCGCCCATACTACGTTGTCGAACATGTTGACGATCGGACTGAACGGAAACTTCTCCCCCGAGAACTCCGATATCGTGCCCGGCCTGCGGGAGTACATGTATCACGACGCGGCTGCCGCCCTGGTGCGGGACGGTGTCCTGATCGCAGCGGTCGAGGAGGAGCGGGTCAACCGGATCAAGCACACCACGAAATTCCCGATCAATGCCGTCCGGGCCTGCCTCGACATTGCCGGTGCCACTCCCGCCGATATCGACGCGGTCGGCTACTACTTTCCCGAGCAGCATCTGGATATCATGCTCAACGGGCTTTATGCCGATAACCCCGGTGTTCCCCTCCGCTATTCCCGGGAACTCATCAAGGACCGGTTGCGGGAAGGCCTCGGCTGGGAACTCCCCGACCAGAAGCTGTGCTACACGTCGCACCACCGTGCCCACGCGATGTCCGGCTTCGCCCGCTCCGGCATGGTGGAGGCGTTGGTCGTGGTCCTCGACGGCATGGGCGAGGACGGTTCCGGAACCGTCTTCAGTGCCACCGGCGGCGACCTGGAACCGATCTCGAAGTTCGCCATGCACAAGTCGTTGGGGCTGCTCTACCTGAACGCCACCAGGCACCTGGGATTCCGTTTCGGCGACGAGTACAAGGTGATGGGCCTGGCCCCCTACGGCGATCCCGGCGTCTACCGCGCGGTGTTCGACTCGATGTACACCCTGGGTCCGAACGGGGACTACGACTTCCCCCCGCACGCCATGGCGTTCGAATACGTGAGCAACCTGTTCTTCGCCCACGGGCTGCCGCCCAGACGGGCGAGCGACCCGGTGGAACAGCGGCACCAGGACTTCGCCGCCGGGCTCCAGGAGATGCTGGAGCGGATCGTGCTGCACGTGCTGGAGTACTGGAGCCTGTCCACCCGGCACACCCGGCTGGTGTTCAGCGGCGGTGTCGCGCACAACTGCAGTCTCAACGGCGCCGTGCTGCGTTCCGGTCTCTTCGGCGAGGTGTTCGTGCATCCCGCCTCCCATGACGCCGGTACCGCGGAGGGCGCGGCGCTGCTGGCGCAGGAGGCGCTGGCCGGGCCGGTGCGGCTCAAGGAACGACTGCGCAGCGCGAGTCTGGGTCCCGGTCTCGGCAGCTCACAGAGCGTCAGGGAGAAGCTGGAGTCGTGGGGCCGGCTGGTCGAGTACGAGCGCCCGGCGGACATCGTCGAGACGACGGCCGGGCTGCTCGCCGAGGGCGCCGTCATCGGCTGGGCGCAGGGCCGCTCCGAGTTCGGTCCGCGCGCGCTGGGCAACCGCAGCATCCTGGCCGACCCGCGTCCGGCCGAGAACCGGACCCGGATCAACGCCATGATCAAGAAGCGGGAGAGCTTCCGCCCGTTCGCGCCGATGGTCGTGTCCGAGGCCGCCGACACGTACTTCGAACTGCCCGACACGGCCGCGAACTACGACTTCATGTCGTTCGTGGTGCGGGTGCGCCCGGAACACCGGCGGACGCTCGGCGCGGTCACCCACGTCGACGGCACCGCCAGGATCCAGATCGTCGCCCCCGAGGTGAACGAGCGCGTCCACCGCCTGGTCACCCGGTTCGGCGCGCTCACCGGTACGCCGGTCCTGCTGAACACCTCGATGAACAACAGCGCCGAGCCGATCGTGCAGAGCGTCGAGGACGCGCTGACCTGCCTGCTGACCACCGAGCTCGACTGCCTGGTGGTCGACGACTTCCTGGTGCGCCGACGGCCCGGATTCCACGGCGCCCTCGACAGCCTGGTACTGACGCTGCGTCCGGTCACGAAGCTGACCCGGAGCACCCGGGCGACCGGCTCCGGCGAGAACGCCGTCTCCCACGAGATCGTCCTCGACTACGCCACCGGTCCGCGGGCCGCCGTCTCACCGGAGCTGTTCGCGCTGCTGGAGCGGGCCGACGGCAGCCGGACGGTCGGTGCGCTCGCCGACGCCACGGTCGGCCTCACCGAGCAGACCGGGCTTGAGTTGCACGCCCTGTGGCAGCAGCGCTTCTTCACCCTGTCCCCGAGCCCCGTTCCCCGGGCCGGGCACGGTCGGACTCGCTGAGGCCTGGCGGCACGCCGGTCCCCGGACCGGCCCGGCGGAAGCCGTCCCCGACTTCCCCCCGCTCCAGTCGCTCCCCGCAGCCGAAAGGAAATCGTATGCAGAACGCCGAGTACCTTGAGTTGGTGCGGACACCCGGAGACCGGGAGGAGCACTACGCGCGGGTCGTCGACCGCTACTACGAACTGGTGACCGACGTCTGCCGGGACGTGTGGTCGGACTCGTTCCACCTCGCCTGGTTCGCCGAGGGGCAGCGGCTGCCGGAGGCCCAGCTGACGCTTCAGCGGTGGCTCGCCGACCAGGGCCGGTTCAGCGCGGGCGACCGGCTGCTGGACGTCGGCTGCGGCATCGGCGGCCCGGCCGCGGCCATCGCCGAGCACACCGGCGCCGAGGTGACCGGCGTGAACATCTGCGGCCACCAGGTCCAGGTCGCCCGGTCCCTGCACCGCGACAGCGAGGTCGGTCAGCGGCTGACGTTCGTCGAGGCGGACGCGATGGCGCTGCCGTTCGGACCCGCCGAGTTCGACGGCGTCTTCTCGATCGAGGCGCTCTGCTACGCCCCCGACAGGCAGCACGCCTACGCGCAGATCGCCAAGGTGCTCCGCCCCGGCGGCGGTTTCGTCGGCGTCGACTGGTTCTGTGCCGACGGCCTCTCGGACGCGGACTACGCCCGGTGGGTGGAACCGATGTGCCAGGGATTCGCCATTCCGCACGTCATCCCGTTCGGTGCGCTCAAGGGCCTGCTCCAGGCCGCGGGTTTCGAGGTCGAGTCGGTGTCCCGGTACAGCGACCACGGCGACATCGGCCCCAACTGGCAGCTCCACGACGCCAACGCCGCCCAGGCCGGTGGCGACCGCCCGGACCCGGCGGCGGGGGGCTTCGAGACGCTGCTGGCCGCCTCGATGCCCGCCCTGCGCGAGGGCATCGAGCAGGGCAAGGTGGTCATGGGATGCTGGGTCGCCCGCAAGCGGGCCGACGCCGCCCAGGACCGGCCCGACCGCCGGGGCGAGCGGGCATGACCGGGGGTATGCGAGTCGGTCCGGCGCCGGGGGCGCTGCCGGTGCTCGGCCACGCGCTGCCGCTCGGCAGGCGGCCGCTGGACTTCCTGGCCTCGCTGCCGGCGCACGGCGACCTGGTCAAGATCAAGCTCGGACCGGTGCCGTTCCACGTGCTCTGCGATCCTGACCTGGTGCATCAGGTCCTGCTCGACGACCGCACCTACGACAAGGGCGGCGCGATCTTCGACCTGGTCCGGACCGTGGCCGGGAACGGCCTGGCGACCTGCCCGCACGCGGACCACCGCCGCCAGCGCCGACTGCTGCAACCGGCCTTCCACCGCGAGCGGCTGCCCGCCTACGCCAAGGTGATGTCCTCGGAGATCACCGCGATGCTCCAGGGCTGGACCGAGGGTGGCCGCCTCGACGTGCTGGCCACCATGAACGAGCTGACCGCGAGCCTGGCGACGCGGACGCTGTTCGCGGCCGAGCTCGACGACGCGACCTTCGGCGAACTCCGGCTGTGCATGCACGACGTGATGACCGGCATGATGCGTCGGATGCTGCTGCCCTGGGGTCTGCTGAACCGGCTGCCGACCCCCGGCAACCGCCGCTTCCACCAGGCCCGCAGACGGCTCAGGCAGTACGTCGCCCAGCTCACCACCGACTACCGGCGCGCGGGCGTGGACCACGGGGACCTGCTGTCCATCCTGCTCGCCGTGCGCGACGACAACGGCCAGGGCCTGACCGAGGCGGAGATCCACGACCAGGTCTTCACCTTCTACCTCGGCGGCAGTGAGACCACCGCCCCGCTGCTGTCCTGGGCGCTGTACCTGCTCGGACGCAATCCGGAGATCCGGGCGCGGCTCCACGACGAGGTCGACGCGGTGCTCTCCGGGCGGATCGCCGAGTACGACGACATCCCGGACCTGGAGCTGACCCGCCGGGTGATCATGGAGACGCTGCGGCTCTACCCGCCGGGCTGGCTGTTCACCAGGCTCACCACCAAGGCCACCGAACTGGCCGGCCACCGCCTTCCGGCGGGCTCCATCATCGTCTACAGCCCGCACATCGTGCACCACCGCGCGGACCTGTTCCCCGACCCCGAGCGGTTCGACCCCGACCGGTGGCACGAGGACGCCTCCCGGCCGCCCCGCGGGGTGTTCACGCCCTTCGGCAGCGGCGCCCGCAAGTGCATCGGGGAGGTCTTCGCGCTGACCGAGGCCACCCTCGCACTGGCCTCCATCGTGGGCCGCTGGCAGCTCGATCCGCTGCCCGGGGCGCACGCCCGCATGGCGCCCCGGCTCTCCTCCACCCCACGGTCACTGCCGATGTCCCTGCGGGAGCGCGTGATCGGTGTTCCCCCCAACGGGGCCGATCGCGGAGCGGAGCGTTTGGACGCACAACCCCCGGAGACAGTGATCATGCGGCGGACCAGGGCGTAGCCCGGAGGAGGACAGATGACGGACCAAGTGACGGCGGCGACCGCGCCCGTGGCCGAGGAGGTCGGGCGGATGTACGACCGCATGACCCTGCTCGCCGCCGACTTCCTGGGAGCCGAGGCGGCGCACGGCTACAACGCGCACCTCGGCTACTGGGACACCCCGGAGAGCGAGTTCACCTTCGAGGAGGCCACGGACCGGCTCACCGACGTCATGGCCGAGCGGCTGCGGATCAGCGCCGGGGACCGGCTGCTCGACGTCGGCTGCGGCGTGGGCGCCCCGGCGGTGCGGCTCGCCCGCCGCACCGGTGCGGCGGTGACCGGCATCTCGGTCAGCCAGGAGCAGGTCGCCCGCGCGAACGAGCTGGCCCGGTCCACCTCGCTGCTGGAGCACGTCTCCTTCCAGCGGGCGGACGCCATGCGGCTGCCGTTCGCCGACGCCTCCTTCGACTCGGTCTTCGCGCTGGAGTCGATGCCCCACATGCCCGACCGGGCCCAGGTGCTGCGGGAGATGCGGCGGGTGCTGCGCCCCGGGGGCCGGATCGTGCTGACCGACTTCTACCGGCGCCCGGCGCCCGCGCCCGACGTGCATCCGCTGCGCAGGACCATGGGGTCGACCACCGCGCAGCTCGACGAGTACCCGCTGCTGCTCCGGGCGGCGGGCCTGCGGTTCACCGAGATGCTGGACATCACCGACGAGACCGTGCACCGGTCGTTCGCGTTCCTGGCGGAGCAGGCGGAGCGGATGCGGCTGAAGCTGGAGAACCCGGAAGCCACCTGCTACTTCAACCCGCAGGCCGTGATCGACGCGCCCCTGCTCGGATATCTCCTCGTCGTCGCGCGGCGACCCGAGCGCGGCTGAGCCGGAGATCGTCATGACCGTCACCGCGCAGTTGCCGTTCGAGCAGTGGGATCCGTTGCGCATCGCCCCGGGACTGCGGGAGCTCCAGTCCCAGGGGCCGGTGCACCGGGTGCGAACCGCGCTGGGGGACGAGGCGTGGCTGGTCACCAGCCACGCACGGGTGCAGCAACTGCTCGCCGACGACCGGCTCGGCCGGTCCCACCCGACCCCGGAGACCGCGGCGCGCACCGGCGAGACCCTGTTCGACGCGGTGCTGGGCGACTTCGCCACCGAGGCGGCCGACCACGCCCGCATCCGCTCACTGCTGCAACCGCACTTCTCCCCCAAGCGCATGCGGGCCCTGCGTCCGCGGGTGGAGGCCCTGACCACGCGGCTGCTGGACGAGCTGGCCGAGCACGGGCCACCGGCGGACCTGCACGCCGGGGTCGCCGTGCCGCTGCCGATCCTGGTGATCTGCGAACTGCTCGGCGTCCCGTACGACGACCGCGAGCGGTTTCGCGCCTGGACCGCCGACGCCGCCAACCTCAGCGACCGCGCCCGGTCGGAGCGCGGGGTGCGCCACCTGTTCGACTACGGACGGGAGCTGGTCGCCCGCAAGCGCGTCGAACCCGGCGACGACGTGATCTCCCGGTTGTCCGCCGTCGAGGGGGTCCCCGACGAGGAGATCGCCGGTCTGTCGATGGCGCTGCTCTTCGCCGGACACGAGACCACGGTGGTCCACATCGGCCTGGGCACGCTGCTGCTGCTGACCAACCCGGCCCAGTGGCAGGCGCTGGTGGACGACCCCGCCCGGGTCGACACCGCGGTCGAGGAGATCCTCCGGGCCTCTACGAAGGGGTCCGGCGGCGGAATCCCCCGCTACGCGCGGGAGGACCTGGACATCGACGGGGTCGCCGTCCGGGCCGGAGAGCTGGTGCTGCTGGGCAACAGCGCCGCCAACCACGACCCCGCCGCCTTCCCCGATCCGCATCAGCTCGACATCGCCCGCGCGGCCGGGGCCCACGTCACCTTCGGCTACGGCGCCAGGTACTGCCTCGGTGCGCCCCTGGCCCGCATCGAGCTGCGGGCGGTGCTCACCCAGCTGGTCACCCGGTTTCCCACGCTGCGCCCGGCCGTGGCCCCGGACCGACTGCGGCTGCGCCAGGACGCGTTGACCGGCGGGCTGGCCGAACTCCCGGTGCGCTGGTGACGTCGCGACCCGGGGCATCCGAACGCAGGGAGCGGCGCATGGCGTGGAGGGTTCCAGGCAACCGCGGGTACCTGAGGCTGTTCCGGGACGGAGCGGGCGCCACCCCGGCGAACCTGGCGTTCCCGGAGCCGCCGCTGCCCTACCCGGACGGGTGGTTCTGCGTCGGCTTCGGCCACGAGGTCGGCCGCGGCGAGGTGCTGACCCGGCGGCTGCTGGGCGAGGACGTGGTGCTGGCCCGCGGCGCCGGCGGCACGCTGCGCGCGCTGCGCCCGCACTGCCCGCACCTCGGCGCGCACCTCGGCGTCCTGGGCACGGTCTCCGGCGAGGAGATCACCTGCGGCTTCCACCGGTTCGTGTTCAGCCTGGACGGCCCCTGCCACCGCACCGGCTACGGGCGGCCGACGCCCAGGGCGGCGCTCGGCACGCTGCCGGTGCGGGAGACCGGCGGGCTGATCCTGGTCTGGGGCAGCCAGGACGGCTCGCCGCCGGCCTGGGAGCCGCCGACGATCCCGACCGCGGGCTGGCGGGTCCCGCGCGGAAAGACGTTCGAGGTCGCGAGCCACCCGCAGCAGATGACCGAGAACGTGATCGACTTCGGGCATCTGGAGCAACTGCACGGGGCGACCCTGGCGCGGGTCCCCGACGTCTCGTTCGAGGGCGGGGTCTGCACCGGTCGGTTCCAGGTCGCCCGGACACTGCCGCGGGTCGGGCAGGTCCGCGTGGACTACACCTTCCGGGTCCACGGGCTCGGCCTGACCATGATCGAGTGCGATCTGCCCTGGACCGGGGTCAGCACCCGGTTCTTCGCCCTCCCCACCCCGATCGACCCGTGGCTGAGCGAGTTCCGGTTCGCCGCCACGGCCACCGTCGGTCCGGTCGGCGGCCTGCCGAGGGCGCTGTCCGCTGCGGTGAGCGCCACCGCGGCGCGCCTGCTGCGCGACGCCTTCTACCTGCTCCACGCCTCCGGCAGTTCGATGGACCTGCCGGTGTGGCAGTACCAGAAGTACCAGCCGACGCCGCGGCTGGCGCCCGGCGACGGCCCCATCGGCCGGTACCGGAAGTGGGCGGAGCAGTTCTACTCCACCGCGCCGGCGGAGCCGGTCGGGGCGCCGCTCGATCACCGGGCCGACCCGCTGCCGAGCCCGTGAGGCGCCACCGTCGGCCGGTCAGGGTTCCAGCCACCGGAAACACTCGTACCGTGGGAGGTCGTCATGCCGTTCGCGACGTGTATCAGCGTCCAGGACACCGCCGCCAGTATCGCGTTCTACGAGGGACTCGGGTTCGCCGTGGACTCCACCATGGCGCGCCCG
Source organism: Streptacidiphilus sp. P02-A3a (assembly GCF_014084105.1). Taxonomy (GTDB): domain Bacteria; phylum Actinomycetota; class Actinomycetes; order Streptomycetales; family Streptomycetaceae; genus Streptacidiphilus. Next base: position 5,105,684 of record NZ_CP048289.1, read on the forward strand.
GGCGACGACATCCACATGCTGCTCTACCAGGGCGACTTCTGCGGACTGCTGTACAGCAACGCCGACCTGAAGCAGTGGCTGCCCACCCTCGCCGACACCCCGATCAGCCTGGCCGGCATGCTCTACCTGACCGTTGACGACTTCGACGGGTTCCACGACCGCGTCGCCCGCAGCACCGAGGTCATCAAGGGCCCGCTGACGGACGACGTGGGCCAGCGGGTGTTCTACTTCCGCGACCCCGACGGCTACGTCATCGGCATCCACGACAACGCCGCCTTCCGCGCCAGCGAGCTGGGGAGGTACGCCCAGCCGGAGCCGCCGACCCGGACCGCGCGACGCCGCCGGTCGCCGGTCCGGTCGAGCGTCCTCTACTGAGCCCGGCGCCGCCTCACAGCAGGCAGGCCATCAGGCTGCGGGTCTCCACGTTGACGTAGTAGCCGAGCCGCATCAGCCGGTTGAGCAGCCCCAGCGACATCCACCGGTAGTTGTCCGGCGCCTCGATCGGGTGGTGCTCCGGGAGCTGGATGACCAGGTGCCTGGTGTCGGCGTGCTGGAAGCGTCCGCCGTCCTCGGACTGCACCGCGTCCACGACCACCCAGGACGGGTCGCAGTGCAGCAGCTCGGCCAGCGGCGGCAGGTCCTGCGGGCCGTTGTAGTTCCCCGGGGTCAGCTGGACCGTCGCGGCCAGCTCGACCCGGTCGGTGGCGCCCGGCTGGGCCATCGCCTGGACCAGGAACTCCAGCGTGTCCTGGCGGCGGCGGCAGACGAAGGTGACGACATTGCCGGGATTGGGGCGGAGCATCGGCTGCGCCCAGGCGGCCACCTCCCGGCTGGTCGCCCCGACCGACAGCCCGACGATCCGGAAGTAGTGGCCCTCCCGGTGCCGGATGCTCTCCTCGTCGCAGATCCATCCGGCCATCTCGCGCAGGCTGATCCGCCTCACGTCGAGGTTGAACCTGGCCTTCTGGTCGATGAGCCAGGTCATCGCGGACGCGACGTCCCCGTCGCCGGTCTGCCGCTGGTGCGACCGGACGACGGCCGCGTGGAACTCCGTGGACTCCCGGCCGCCGCCCCGCGGCGTGCCGGGCAGCGCGTAGGCGATGGACGCGAGCACCGTCCGCGCGTTCATGTTCACCCGGTTGCCCCTGGCCAGCAGCCGCCGCAGCTGCCCCAGGGTGAGCCAGGTGAACTCCGCCGCGATCGGCACCTCCTCGTGCGCGGGGATTTCCACGATCATGTTGCGGTTCCGCTTGTAGAGGTACCACGAGGAATGCTCGGAGAGCAGTTGGTCGAAGATGACGACGCGGGTGCCGGGATTGAGGAAGTAGTCGAGATAGGGCGTCGACTTCCCCCCGTGCACGCGCTGGTAGTTGCTGGGGGTGGCCTGCACCGTCGCCGAGTACTGGACCAGGGCGCTGTTCCCCGGCTCCATCTTCGCCTGCATCAGGAAGTGGTAGACGCCGTGGATGCGTTTCACCAGGATTCCCAGGACGCCGATGTCGGGCTGTACGATGATCGGCTGGCACCACTGCGGCGTGGGGCCGAAGTTGGTCTGGACGGAAAGCCCCTCGACGGTGAAGAAACGGCCCGAGGAATGGCTGATCCGGTCGTCGAGGCGCCAGTCGGCGAGGGAGCCGAGGGGGACCTGCTCCACCGAGAACGAGGAGGCGGCGGCGCGCTCCCGCAGAAAGGCCTCCGGATCCGGGGTCAGCGGCGTCTCGCTCGTCTGCACCGAGGAGAGGAAGTCCTCGGCGCCAGTGATGAGAACCGACATTCCACGTGCCTTTCTTCTAGCGCGGCAAGGAGGCGTCCGACCGCAGGCCGCGCCCCATGAGCTCGATGCCCTGGTCGGGCGGCAGCGGTCGGAAGTCGACCAGCGACCGGAGCAGCGACGTGTCCACCACCAGGCTGCCGGTATCGGTCCCGGCGCTCGGCCCCGCCACCACCGGGATCGTCCGGGCCATCACGGTGGACACCCGCTCGACCACCTCCACCACCGAGCAGCCCACTCCGGAGCCGATGTTGACGGTTCCCGGGACGTCCGTGCCCAGGGCGACCAGGTCCAGCGCCGCCCGCACGAAGTCGTCCACGTGCAGGAAGTCCCGCCGCTGCGCTCCGGTCCCGTGCAGGCGGAACGGCGTGCCGGTCAGCGCGCAGCGGAACGCCGCCGACACCACGCCCTGCCCGCGGGACTCCGGCAGCAGCCGGCCGTAGACGTTGGAGCAGCGCAGCGCGGTGCACGACAGTCCGTGCACCCGCCGGTAGAACTCCAGGTAGTGCTCGGCCATCAGCCGCGACATGCCGTACGGGGAGGTCGGCACCGCCCGGTCCGTCTCGGCCCGCAGTCCTGTTCCCGGCCCCGGCGCGTAGACGCCCCCGGCCGACGAGAGGAACACGATCCGGGTGTCCGGGCTGACCGTGCGCACCGCCTCGCAGACGTTGATCAGCAGCGACAGCGTGTCCACCGCGTCGGCCTCGGGCTCGTCCGCCGACGGCACCGGGAAGCGGCCACCGGCGGCGATGACGACGACGCCGACGTCCCGGCGGAGGACGGCCGACAGTTCGGCGGCTCCGCTGCCGGGGATGAACGTGAGGGTTCCGGCGGTCGTGAGCCGGCGGCCCAGGGAGTAGGGGTCGGAGTGGCCGATGACGGTGACGTCCCAGCCCCGGTGCTCGGCGCCGGTGGCGAGCGCGCTGCCCAGGAAGCCGGCGCCGATGACCGCGGCCCGCATCACGCCTCCGGCCGCGGCGGGGCGGCGTCCGGACGCCGGATCCGCGCGCTCGGCCCCGCGGTGCTGTACGTCCGCACCACCCGCCCGCGCGGCGCCGTCGAGTGCTTGCTGGATGCGGCCATGGTCGACGTCCTCTCATGAGTTCGTGTCCATCCTTGTTCTCCGTCCCGGGTGTCCGGATCACCGAAAGGCGGACGTGCAACCCGTGCGCAGCAGTCTTTCCGGCGAGGTGAACTCGATCGGCCCAGCGGGGTGTGTGCCCGGCGGTGGATCCGGGGAGACTGGAGCGCGCCCCAGCACGGCCGCCTCAAAACGGAGATACGCATGCGCATTGCCTTCGCGACGCTGCCGGTCAAAGCACACCTCAACGCGGTGGTGCCGCTCGCCTGGGCGCTGCAGAGCGCCGGGCACGAGGTCGTGCTGACCGCTGACTGGGGCCCGGAGCGGGACTCCACCCGGCACATCACGGCGGCCGGTCTGAACGCGGTGCCGCTGGGCGGCGAGGGGGACGTCTCCCCGGTGCGCCCGGGCGCGCACAACCAGTCCGACTTCCTGGCGCTGGACCCGGACGAGGAGGACGAGGACCGGTGGCACGGCTTCCGCGAGGCGCTGCGCTTCATGTACACGGAGGTGTACGCGCCGGGCTCGGACCTGGGGCAGCAGTGCCACCTGCTGCGGAACCTGGTCTCGTTCACCGGCTCCTGGCGGCCGGATCTCGTGCTGTGGGACATGCTCATGCTGCCCGCCCCGGTGGCCGCCCGGCGCTGCGGCGCCGCGCACGCCCGGATCGTCTGGGGCATGGACACCATCGGCATGGCCCGGGCCCGCATGCGCTCCGAGATGCGTGCCGTCGGCGGGGACGTCCCCGACCCGTGCGCCGAATGGCTGCGGCCGCTGCTCGAACCGTACGGCCTGGACTTCGACGAGGAGACCCTGCTCGGGCACTGGTCGGTCGACCTGTGCCGACCGCATCCCTACCGCTCCCCCGGTACGACCGTCCCGGTCCGGCGCGTTCCCTTCGGCGGATCGGCCGAGTTCCTCCCCTGGCTCGACGAGCGGCCCCGGCGGCCCAGAGCCGTGCTGACGCTCGGCATGACCAGGGAGGAGATCCACTGCGGAACCCCGTCCTTCCCGCTGCGGGCGTTCCTCGACAGCGTGGCGGAACTGGACGTGGACCTGCTGACCACCATGACCGACAGTCAGCTGTCCTCGCTCGGACCGGTTCCCGGCAATGTGCGGGCCGTCGGCTACGTCCCGTTCAACCAGCTCCTGCCGACCTGCTCGGCGATCATCCACCAGGGCGGTCGCGGCACCTTCACCTCGGCCGCCGCCTTCCGGGTGCCGCAGGTGGTCGTCCCGCAGCCGCTGTGGGACGAGACGGCCACCGCGCGCCAGGTGGCCGGGTACGGGGCGGGACTCGCGCTGGAGCTGGACGGGCTCGACGCGGCGAGCGTCCAGAAGGCGCTGGTCCGGGTACTCGAAGAGCCGGGCTTCCGGCGGGGGGCCGACCGCCTGTACGTCGACCTGATGTCCGACCCCGCGCCGACGGACTGCGTGTCCCAGTTGGAGCGGCTGACCGCGCTCCACCGCGGCTGAGCGTCCGAACAGTCAGAAGCACGGGGAACCACACGATCTGCGGCGGGATTTGATGACCAGCAGCGAACACCCGGTCCACTACCTCGTCTGCCCGGCGGGCATTCCCAACTACGGCGACGAACTCATCGCCGGTACCTGGCTGCGGCACCTGGCCCACGTGGCTCCCGACGTGGACGTGGTGGTGGACTGCCTCTATCCCGAGACCGCGGCCGGGCACCTGGGCGGTCTCCACCCGCGGGCGCGGTTCACCAGCGTGCTCTGGCAGCTCTGCCTCCGCCACTGGTCCGACCGGGACCCGGCGGTCAGCTGCGCCTGGGTGGAGAGCGTGGTGCGTGACCCGCGCGCGGCTCCGGGGCTGGCGGACGGGATCGGGGTGCTGCGCCGCGCCCGGGTGGTGCACCTGCTCGGCGGCGGCTACCTCAACGCCATCTGGCCGGCCTTCGCCGGGCTGCTGGCGGGCATCACCACCGCGGCCGAGTCGTCCGGCGCCCGGACCGCGATGACCGGCCAGGGCCTGTGGCCGCCCGCCGACGGCGGCGGGGTGACCCGGTCGCTGATCAAGCGCCTGGACGTGGTCGACGTGCGGGACGCGCCCTCGGCGGAGTTCGCCGGGCTGGCTCCCTCCGGTGACCACTGCGACGACGTGTTCCTCGGCTTCGGCCCGCACCTGCTGCGCACCGACGAGCAGCTGCCGGAGGTCATGGTGAGCGTGCAGTCGCTGCTGGCCGAGAGCGAGGGCGCGGCCGAGGAGACGGTCCGCTTCGTGGCCGAGGTGCTGCGCGCGTGGCGGGTGACGGACGTGGGCCTGCTGGAGTGCTCCCCGGACAAGGACGCGGAGGTGCTGGCGGCGGCCGGGAGACTGCTGCCCGACGCCCGCCGGTACCCGATGGACGAGGTGCTCAGGCACGGCCTGCCCGCCCGCCCCGGCCAGTGCTGGATCAGCACCCGCTTCCATCCGCACCTGGTGGCCGCCGCCGCGGGAGCCCACGGCCTGGCGCTGATGGTGCGGGCCGACTACTACGGGCCCAAGCACCGGTCGCTGATCGACGGCGGCTCCCGCTGGCGGCTGCTCCAGCGGCTGGAGATCCCCGAGCGCCCCGCCTCCGGCGGCTACCGCCCCGAGCGGTTGACCGAGCTGCGCGCGGCGAAGCTGGCCGTGGCCGAGCGGATCTACGGACCCGGCTGAGGGAGCGCCACGAGCCATGGAACTGCTCCTGATCGGACTGTCGCGCTTCGCCCGGCGCCGGGTGCTGCCCGCCGCCGCGGCGATGCCCGAGATCACCGCGGTCGACATCGCCAGCCGCCACGCCACCGTGGTCGACGTGGCCGGAACCCCGAAGCTCCGTGGCCTGCACGCCGACTGGCGCCGCGCGCTGCGGGCGCGGGCGCCGGGCCTGGCCTACGTGTCGCTGGTCAACAGCGAGCACGCGGACGCGGTCGAGCAGGCGCTGCGGCTGGGCTGGCAGGTGGTGGTCGACAAGCCGGCGCTGCCGGACGTCCCGGTCGCCGCCAGGATGGTGGAACTGGCCAGGCGCTCCTCGCTGGTGCTCGCCGAGGCCGGCTGCTACGCGTTCCACCCGATGTTCGCCGTCGTCAGGGAACTCGCGGCGGAGGCCACCACGGCGGTGGCCGTGTTCACTCCCCCGGTACCGGCGGACGACTTCCGTCACGACCGCGCGCGGGGCGGCGGCGCGCTCCGCGACACCGGCCCGTACCTCGCCTCCCTGGGGCGGGTGCTCTGGGGTCAGCGGCCCGAGCAGGTCGGCGTGATGGTGCGGGACCGGACCGCGGACGGCCTCGACCTGTCCTACAGCGCGCTGGCCCGGTACCCCGGGGGGCGGACCGTCGTGGGCCATTTCGGGTTCACCAGCGCCTACCAGAACACCCTCCAACTGGCGGGCGGGCATGCCGTCGTCGAGGTCGAGCGCCCCTTCTCGATGCCGCCGGACCTGGCGACGAGGGTGACGGTCCGCGACGACGGGGGGCAGCGGGTCCGCTCGGTGCCCCCCGCCGACAGCATGCGGCTCTTCCTGGGCCGCGTGCTGGACGCCGCCCGCACCGGTTCCCGGGAGTTCGATGCTCCCCTGCTCGGCGACGCCCGCACCCTGGACCGCCTCGTCCGCGCCGCGAGCGGCCGGGACGGTGTAGCCGACGCCGAACCGGGCAGGGGCCCGGCGGAGACATCCGAAGCAAGCCTGGGGAGGATCCACTGACCAGCGAACGAGATGGTTCGACCTTGGCCGAGGAGCTGCGCGAGCGCGCGAGCTCCTTCGTCAACAACCACGTCGACCTGTGGGTGACCGTGGAGGACGACGACACCCTGGTCCTCGCCGCGAACGACGCGACGGCGCTGCTGCGGGCGGCGGCCGACTGGCTCGGTGAGGACACCGACCTCACCGTCGCCGATGTCCACTGGGAGTGCCGGAGCACCGAGCCGACGCACACCATGCGGCTGGCGCTGCGCGTGGTCGGCGCCGCGGCCGTGCCGCCGCAGCGGGGTGGTCCGCCCCGGTAGCGGCCGGGTACGGGCTGCGGCGGTAGCCGCTCCGGGGGACGATGGAGGGGCGTCAGCGCGGGGACCCGCGGACCTCCCGACGCCGACGCCCGACCCCAGGGAGCAGCGGTGACCACAGCACGGGCAGACGTCGAGGGGGAGGTGGGCTCCCCCGACCTCAGCGGACTGCGGTGCCTGGTCACCGGCGCGACCGGCTACATCGGAGGCCGCCTGGTACCGGTCCTGCTCGCGTCCGGGGCCTCGGTGCGGTGCCTGCTGCGCGATCCGGGCAGGCTGCGCGACCAGCCGTGGGCCGACCGGGTGGAGCGGGTGCGGGGGGACGTGACCGACCCGCCGAGCCTGGTCGGCGGCTTCGACGGGGTGGATGTCGCCTACTACCTGGTGCACGCGCTGGGCACCGGGGCGGGTTTCGAGCGGACGGACGCCGACGCGGCCCGGGCGTTCGCCGCCGCCGCGGCCGCCGCCGGCGTCCGCCGGATCGTCTACCTCGGCGGCCTGGTCCCGCGTGGCGTGGCCGACGCGGAGCTGTCCGCGCACCTGCGCTCCCGGGCCGAGGTCGGGCGGATCCTGCGGGACAGCGGCGTGCCCACGGCGGAACTGCGCGCGGCGGTGGTCCTGGGCTCGGGCTCGGCCTCGTTCGAGATGCTGCGGTACCTGACCGAGCGGTTGCCGGTGATGGTCACCCCCAGCTGGGTCGACACCCGGATCCAGCCGATCGCGGTGCGGGACGTGCTGCGCTACCTGGTGTCCTCGGCGGTGATGCCGCCGGAGGTCAACCGCAGCTTCGACATCGGCGGCCCCGATGTGCTGACGTACCGTCAGATGATGCTGCGCTACGCGGCGGTGGCGGGGCTGCCGCGCCGGATCGTGGTGTCGGTGCCGGTGCTGACACCGTCCCTGTCGAGCCACTGGGTGGGGCTGGTGACACCGGTCCCCAGCACCATCGCCCGGCCGCTGGTCGAGTCGCTGCGGTACGAGGTGGTCTGCGCGGAGCACGACATCAGCGCGTACGCCCCCGATCCGGAGGGCGGCCTGATCGGCTTCGACGAGGCCGTGGCCCTGGCGCTGTCGCGGATCCGGCAGGCCCGGGTGGAGACCCGGTGGTCCTCGGCGGCGCTGCCCGGCGCGCCCAGCGACCCGCTGCCCAGCGACCCGCAGTGGGCGGGCGGCAGCCTGTACCAGGATCTGCGGGAGCTGTCGGTGGACGCGTCGCCGCAGGCCCTGTGGACGGTGGTCGAGGGCATCGGCGGTGAACACGGCTGGTACTCGTTCCCGCTGGCCTGGGCGGTTCGCGGGTGGATGGACCGGTTGGTGGGCGGCGTCGGGCTGCGCCGCGGGCGGCGCGACCGCGACCGGCTGCGGGTCGGCGACTCGCTCGACTTCTGGCGGGTGGAGGAGATCGTGCCCGGGCGGCTGCTGCGGCTGCGCGCCGAGATGCGGCTGCCGGGGCTGGCGTGGCTGGAGCTGAGCGTGCGGCCGACGGCGGGCGGCGGCGCCCGCTACCGCCAGCTGGCCCTGTTCCACCCGCGCGGCCTGGCCGGGCACCTGTACTGGTGGAGCGTCGCCCCGTTCCACTCCGTCGTCTTCGGCGGCATGGCCCGCAACATCGCCGGCAAGGCCCGCCTCGACGCCGCCGAGCGGGCACCGGGGGCCGCTGCCTGACACCGGTGCCGCCGGGGCCGGTTCCGGTTTGAGCGGCCGTATCCCGGCAAGTCGCCCCACTGGCGACACCCACCGCGTGGGCTGTCCCACCAACCACGACGGAAGGCAGGACCATGGGAATCGGCGGCTGCATCATCGTGATCGCGGCAGGCGCCATCGCGACCTTCGGTGTCAACTGGCACCTGGCCGGGATGAACATTCACATCGTGGGGGTGATCCTGATGGCAGCCGGACTCCTGGGGCTGGCCACCTACGCCAGCATCTACCGGAACCGCTTCCCGGGCCGCCGCCCCGGCGGTGAGGAAGTGGTGGAGGAGCGCCGCTACTACGACGGGCCGTGACCGTGACCGCGACGACCGCCCGCCGGGGCTGCGCCTTCGTCCTCGGCGGCGGCGGTGCGCTGGGGGCCCACGAGGTGGGCATGCTCCAGGCCCTGCTGGAGGCCGGGATCAAGCCCGACCTGGTGGTCGGCACATCGGTCGGCGCGATCAACGGGGCGCTGGTCGCCGCCGACCCCACTCCGCGCGCGGTGGAGCGGCTGGGCAGCCTGTGGCGTGGGATGGGCCGGTCCGGGGTCTTCGCCGGATCGCTGGTCGACCGGGTCGGCAGCGCCGTCCGCAACCGTACCTCCCTCTACTCCGACGGCCCGCTGCGCACCCTGCTGGAGCGGGATCTGGGGAGCCCCGACATCGAGGACCTCGCGGTCCCCTACCAGTGCGTCGCCGCCTGCGTCGAACGCTCGGCCGAGCACTGGTTCAGCAGCGGCCCGCTGGTTCCGGCGATCCTGGCCTCGGCGGCCGTTCCGGGGCTGCTGCCGCCGGTGCGCATCGGCGACGAGCACTTCCTCGACGGCGGCCTGGTCAACAGCATCCCGGTCGGCCGGGCCGTCGCCCTGGGCGCCCGTACCGTGTTCGTGCTCCAGGTGGGCCGGATCGAGCAGCCGCTGACGGCCCCCCGGCAGCCCTGGGAGGTCGCCTCGGTCTGCTTCGAGATCGCCCGCAGGCACCGTTTCGCCAGGGACATGGAGGACCTGCCGGACGACGTCACCGTCCACGTGCTGCCGACCGGGGCCGACCCCGGGCAGCGGGTGAGTGCGGCCCGGCAGCTGCGCTACCGGGACTTCGGCACCGCCGGGGAACGCATCGAGCGCGCCCACCGGGCCTCCCGGGCCTACCTGGAGTCGCTGGACCCGGCGACGCCGCCGGATCCCGAGCGGTGAGCGCGGACGGCGTTCCCGCGGCCGCCCGCCGACTGGCCACCTTCCCCGCCCTGCTCGTGCTGACCCCGGTCGCGGGGGCGCTCTTCGCCCTCTGCCTGGTGCTCACCGGCCCGGTGTCGCTGCTGCGCCGCGGCGGCTGGCGGCCGGTCCGGCTGAGCGGTTTCCTGCTGCTCTACCTGCTGGCCGAGCTGGTGGGGCTGGGTCTGGCGGCGCTGGACCTGCTCGGCCCGCGCGCCGGTCGGCAGGCCCGTGCCTACGCCCGGCTCGGTTCGCTGCTGGCCTTCCTGTGCCGGGCGGCGGTACCGGTGTTCGGGCTGCGGGTCGAGGTGACCGGCCCGCCGCCCCCGGCCACCGAGGGCCCCGGCCGACCGCTGCTGGTGCTCGCCCGGCACGCCGGTCCCGGGGACTCGTTCCTGCTGGTCCACTCGTTGATCACGCATGCCGGACTGCGGCCGCGGGTGGTCCTCAAGCGGGCGCTGCGGCTGGATCCCTGCCTGGACGTCCTGCTCGGTAGGGTCCCGCACTGCTACGTGCCGCCGGACGCGGCGCCGCACCGCACCGCCGGGGAGATCGGCGAGCTGGCCGCCGACATGGGCCCCGGGGACGCGCTGGTCCTCTTCCCCGAGGGCGGGAACTTCACCGAACACCGCAGGCAGCGGGCGATCCGCTGGCTTCGGCGCCACGGACGGGCCCGCGAGGCCGCGAAGACCGAGCGGCTGCGCCACGTGCTGCCGCCGAGGACCGACGGGACGCTGGCCGCCCTGGCCTCGGCCTCCGGCGCCGACGTGGTGTTCGTGGCCCACACCGGACTGGACGACATGGTCTCGGTCCGGACGCTGTACCGGGGCGTGCCGCTGCGGCGGACCGTCCGGGCGACCTGGTGGCGGGTCACCGCGGAGGAGGTCCCGGCCGGGACGGAGCAGCGGGCCGACTGGCTGCGGGCCCAGTGGGCCCGGGTCGACGCCTGGATCGACGCCTGGATCGACGCCCAGCCGTAGCGGAAGGGCTCAGGCGCTCCCGTCTCCGAGCGGGGGGCGGATCAGGACCAGGGTGCTGCGGGCTTCCAGCAGCACCCGGCCCTCGGCCTTGAACTCGGTCTCGTCGCGGTCTTCGGCCGCCATCGCGGTGTCCACCGCCACGGTCCAGGCGGAGCCGTAGCGGCGGCCCGGGACGCTGAACCACAACGGTTCGTCGTGGCCGTTCAGCAGGATCAGGAAGGAGTCGTCGACGATCCGCTGGCCTCTGGTCCCGGGCTCGGTGATCGCCTCGCCGTTGAGGAAGACCGTGACCGCGCGGGCCTCGTCCCAGTCCCAGTTGCTGTCCTGCATGGGCTTGCCGTCGGGCCGGAACCAGACCAGCTCGCCGAGCCCGGCGCCGTCCGGGCCCTTGAAGAAGCGCCTGCGCCGCAGCACCGGATGGTCCCGGCGCAGCCGGACCAGGTCGCGGGTGAACTCCAGGAGCCGGCGCTGCTCCGGGTCGAGCGACCAGTCCACCCAGGACAGCTCGTTGTCCTGGCAGTAGGCGTTGTTGTTGCCCCGCTGGGTGCGGCCGAGTTCGTCCCCGTGCGCCAGCATCGGGACGCCCTGCGAGAGCAGGAGCGTGGCCAGCAGGTTGCGCTGCTGGCGGGCACGCAGCCGCAGCACGTCCGGATCGTCGGTCCCGCCTTCGGCGCCGCAGTTCCAGGAGCGGTTGTCGTCGGTGCCGTCCCGGTTGTCCTCGCCGTTGGCCTCGTTGTGCTTGCCGTTGTAGGAGACCAGGTCGCGCAGGGTGAGGCCGTCGTGCGCGGTGACGAAGTTGACGCTGGCCAGGGGGCGGCGCCGGTCGTGCTGGTAGAGGTCGGAGGAGCCGGACAGCCGGGAGGCGAACTCCGGCAGGGTGGCCTCCTCGCCGAGCCAGAAGCCGCGCACGGCGTCCCGGAACCTGCCGTTCCACTCGGTCCACAGCGGTGGGAAGTTGCCCACCTGGTAGCCGCCCTCCCCCAGGTCCCAGGGCTCGGCGATCAGCTTGACGCGGCTGACCACCGGATCCTGCTGGACCAGGTCGAAGAACGCCGACAGCCGGTCCACCTCGTGGAACTGCCGGGCGAGGGTGGCCGCCAGGTCGAAGCGGAACCCGTCGACGTGCATCTCCTGGACCCAGTAGCGCAGCGAGTCCATGATCAGTTGCAGCACCGCCGGGTGCCGCATCAGCAGGCTGTTCCCGGTACCGGTGGTGTCGTAGTAGTGCGCCGGGTCCCCGTCCACCAGCCGGTAGTAGGCGGCGTTGTCGATGCCTCGGAAGCACAGGGTCGGCCCGAGGTCGCTGCCCTCGGCGGTGTGGTTGAACACGACGTCGAGGATGACCTCGATCCCGGCCGCGTGCAGCGCCTTGACCATCGACTTGAACTCGCCCACCTGCTCGCCCCGGGTGCCGGTCGAGGCGTAGCCGTTGTGCGGGGCGAAGAAGCCGATGCTGTTGTAGCCCCAGTAGTTGGACAGGCCGCGCTCCCGCAGGAAGCCGTCCTGGGTGAACTGGTGCACCGGCATCAGCTCGACCGCGGTGACCCCGAGCGAGGTCAGGTGCTCGACGACCGCCGGGTGGCCCATCCCGGCGTAGCTGCCGCGGATCTCCTCGGGCAGTCCCGGGTGGGTCCGGGTCAGCCCCCGCACGTGCGCCTCGTAGATCACCGTCTCGTGGTACGGGCGGTCCGGCGCGACGTCGTCACCCCAGTCGAAGGCGGTGTCGACCACCACCGACAGCATGTCCACCTGGCCGTCGACCGCCTTGGCGTAGGGGTCGAGCAGCAGCCTGGTCGGGTCGCAGCGGTGGCCCCGCTCCGGCTGGTGGGGGCCGTGCACCCGGAAGCCGTAGTGCTGACCCGGTCCGACGCCGGGCAGGTAGCCGTGCCAGACGAAGTCGTCGACCTCGGTCAGGGCGACCAGCCGCTCCGAGCCGTCGGCGGCGACCAGCGCCAGCTCGACCTTGTCGGCGACCTCGGAGAACAGCGCGAAGTTGGTACCCGGGCCGTCGTACGCGGCTCCCAGCGGATAGGGACGTCCGGGCCGGATCTGCCTGGCGGTCTGCATCCGACGACGCTAGCCGCAGTCGGGTTCCGATCCCGGCAGCCACGCCCGCCGTCCCCCGGCGACGGCGCGGGCCCGGCGCGGTCAGCGCTCGGCGAGCAGGCCGGTGCGCAGTTCCGCCAGCGCCCGGTTGAGCAGCCGGGAGACGTGCATCTGGGAGATGCCCAGCTCGGCGCCGATCTCGGTCTGGGTCATCTCCGCGCCGAAGCGCATCGACAGGATGCGGCGGTCGCGCTCGGGCAGGTCCGCGATCAGCGGCTTGAGGCAGATCAGGTTCTCCGTCTGCTCGATGCCCGGGTCGACCTTGCCGAGGCGGGCCAGGAACCCGGACTCCTCGTCCCGCGACTCCCCGCTCAGCGCCTGCGCGTCCAGCGAGCTGGGGGTGTAGCCGTTGGCCGCGACCATGCCCTCGCGGACCTCGTCCACCGGCAGGTCCAGGTGCTCGGCGAGCTCCTGCGCCGTCGGCGGGCGCCCGATCACCTGCTCCAGGCCGTCGTTCGCCCGGGCCAGCACCAGCCGCAGCTCCTGCAGTCGGCGCGGCACGTGCACGGCCCAGCTGGTGTCGCGGAAGAACCGCTTGATCTCGCCGGTGATGGTGGGCAGCGCGAAGGTGGTGAACTCGATCCCCCGGTCGGGGTCGAACCGGTCGATGGCCTTGATCAGGCCGATGGTGCCGACCTGGACCATGTCCTCCATCGGCTCGCTGCGGTTGCGGAACCGGCCCGCGGCGAACCGCACCAGCGCCATGTTCAACTCGATCAGGGTGTTGCGCACGTACTGGTACTCGTGGGTCCCCTCCTCAAGTTCCGTCATCCGGGCGAACAGCACCTTGGACATGGCCCGGGCGTCGGTCGGCGACGCCTTGCCCGGGACCGACAGGTCCAGGCCGGGGAAGTAGTCGACGTGCTCCGCCACGCCCTCGGCCTGGTCGGTCACGCGTTCGGTCGCCTGTTCGGTCGCCGTCACAACCATGTGCATGGTCCCTCCCGAGATGGGTCAACCTGCCTCGTCGGTGCCGCCGCCCGATGGGAAGCGGCCCTCGTTCTGGCCGTATCCCCCGGTTCGGGCATCCCATGCACGATCCGTCCGGCGCGGTCCGCCGTCCTCTACCGTCAGGGACCGTGGTGCCATTCCGCCACCGCGATCGGGTCGCCCTGCTGCCGCCCCAGCCAGACCCCGACCTCGACCGCGGTGGCGGCCGGCTCCCGCGCCGCGTAACCGGGCACGACCAGCGACAGCACCCGTTCGGCGACGTGCTGGGCAGGCTCGTCCGAGACGTAGGGATTGGGCAGCGCCTCGGCGGCCGACGGCTCCCGCTGGCCCTCCGCGTCGGTCACCACGACCCGCCATACATATTTGTCGGACATGCTCCGCTCCTGTCTGTGTGAGTCCTATGGTTCAGTGGATCCCGGCTCTTCGCGAGTCGCGGCGGCGCCCCGGCCCGCGGCGCCGGGACGGTCGGCGGGCGCGATCGCGGCGCTCAGCACCGCGCTGTTCGGCAGCAGCACCGTCCCGTCCGAGGTGCGCAGCTGCACGAACAGCAGGGTCATGTCGGTGACCCTGCCCTGCACGGCGCCGCCCAGGGCGCCGGCCCGGATTGTGACGTCCTCCGCGATGTGGAACGGACGCGCGGTCAGCAGCACCAGTCCGGCGAAGATGTTGCCCAGCACCGGCTGGGCGGCGATGCCGACGATGACGCCGGTGAGCGCTCCGCCGAGGATCAGCTTGCTCCACGGCACGTGCAGCAGGCTCAGCGAACCGAGCACGACCATGGCGTAGCCGGTCAGCAGGCACAGCATCCGCAGCGTGGTGACCCTGGTGTCGCCGAACCGGCCGGGCACCAGCGACACCAGGTCCTCGGTCGCGCCCCGGACCGCGACCAGCGCGCAGACCAGGAAGACCACCGCGCTGGCGCCCGCCACCGCCCGGTCGGCCAGCGGATGGTGCGGGCCGGGTTCGCCGAGCAGCCCGCCGTAGTGCGTGGACACGGCCAGTCCGATCAGTGCCAGCGAGGTGGTCAGCACTGCCTTGCGGACCCGGATCCCGCTCGGGCGGATCCTGCGGGCCACGGCCCGGCCGGAGAACTTCCTGTCGGTGGTCTTCATTCCAGCGCGCGTACCCACTCCCCGGCCGCCGACTCAGCTGTTCGCCGACCGATCGGTGCGGATGGTGCGGACGGTGCCGTCGGTACGGACGGTGTCCGGGATCAGGACCGCGGTGACGGACTTGCCGCCGCCCTCGTGCACCTGGACCGCCACCCGCTGCGCCAGTCGGTGCAGCAGCTGCCAGCCGAACCCGCCGGTACCGGCCTCCAGGTCCCCGGGGCGTCCGACCGGCACGGCGTCGCTGGTGTCGCTGACGGTCACGGTCAGCCGCTGCCGGTCGTCCGTCAGCAGCAGCGCGCAGGGGCCGGGAGCGTGCCGGACCGCGTTCGTCACCAGCTCGCTGACCAGCAGCAGCGCGTCGTCCATGGCGGCCGGGGTGAGGGCCGGGAGGCACCGCGCGAAGAACTCCTGCGCGTGCCCGCGAGCGGCGGCGACGGTCCCGGGGCCGCCGCTGAGCGGGTGGACGGCGCGCCGCGCGGGGAACGGCGTCCGGTCTTCCATGCGCACTCCCCGTGTCCCGCACCATGAGCGATGGACCTCCCGGTCCCGTACCCGGCAGTCAGCCGCCAGCACTGCCCTCAACACACGCAAGACCCTTCCGGATGCGACGAGTTGTTCCCCTCCGGGGTGCGGAAGGGCCCTCGGCGGGGGGAAGCCGGGGCCCTTCCGGTGCGGCTCCGGGGGACCCCCGGGGGGTAGGGGCCCGGCCCGGCCGCACCGGACGTCTACCCGTCCTGGGCCGGTGAAACCTGCCAATCGAAACTATCCCCCTCGGGGGTCGGCGCGAGTTGGATGCCGATCACGCAGGTGTCGTCGTCGGTGTCGGCGCTGCTGTGGGTGAGCAGGTAGTCCAGTCGGTCGTCGAGGGTGGTGGTGCTGCGCTGCGCGGTCGCCAGCAGCTGGTCCAGGGAGCTCTGGACCGACCGGTCGCGCTGCTCGATCAGGCCGTCGGTGTAGATCAGCAGCGTGTCGTCCGGCTCCAGCTGCACGTCGCCCTCCTCGTACTGGGCCTCGCCCACCGCGCCCAGCAGGATGCCCTTCACCATCGGCAGCGCCTGGGCCCGGCCCTGGCGGACCAGTACCGGGGGCAGGTGGCCCGCGCGGGCCCAGCGCAGGATCCGGGTCGCCGGGTCGTACAGGGCGCAGACCGCGGTGGCGGTGACGTTGTCGGTGAGGAAGTGGGCGACCGTGTTCAGCCAGCCCAGCAGCGCCCCGGGACCCGCGCCGGTCGCGGCCAGGCCGCGCAGGGCGTTGCGCAGCACCACCATCGAGGTGGCGGCCTCGATGCCGTGACCGGCGATGTCGCCGACCGAGAGCATCACCTGCCCGGACGGGAGGGTGACGATGTCGTACCAGTCCCCGCCGACCATGTGGTCCTTCTCGGCCGGGCGGTAGCGCACCGCGATGTGCAGCCCGAGGGTGTCGATCGGGCCGGTGGTCGGCGGCATGATGGCGTGCTGGAGCTGCAGGGTGAGCCGGTTCTGCTCGACGGCCTGCTTCTCGCTGTGCGCGAGCTGGTCCCGGGTGGCCGCGAGCGCCACCTCGGTCCAGTGCTGGGAGGAGACGTCCTGGAAGGCACCGCGTACCGCCAGCAGTTCCTCCCGGGCGCCCAGGATGGGCTCGGCGACGACCCGGATGTAGCGCGCGGTGCCGTCCGCGCGCTGCATCCGGAAGGCGGTGGAGGCCGGACGCCGGTGGTGCAGCAGGGTCCGCAGGAAGCGTCCCAGGGCGGTCGCGTCGTCCGGGTGGGCGTGCTGCGCGAGCTGGGAGACCGGCACCGGCGCGTCGGTGGGGAGCAGCCCGCACAGGTCGAACAGCTGGCTGTTCCAGATGATCTCGCCGGTCCGCAGGTTCTCCTCGAACCCCCCGATGCGTCCCAGGCGTTGGGCGTGCTGGAGCAGGTCGGCCAGGCGGGTGGCCTCGTCGTCGACCCGCCAGGTGAGCGCCAGCTCGTGGCCGTGGCGGGTGATGCTGACTCTGCCGAAGACGGTCAGCGGGACCTGGTCGACCAGCGTGGTGACGGCCATCCGCCGGGCCCGGAACGGCTCGCCGGTGGCGTGGACGTGCTCCAGCTTCTCGAAGACGCCGCCGACCTGGGCGCTCATCGGGTAGGCCTCAAGCAGCGAGCAGCCGGTCAGCGCCGCGTGCGAGCGCCCGGCCAGGTCGGCGACGTGGCTGTTGAGGTGGTGGATGCGGAAGTCGCGGACCGCGCCGTCGGCGTCGAGTTCCGGCTGGAGGACCATGGCCGGGTCCCACAGTCCGTCGACCAGTTCCACCAGCGGCGACGGGCCGGGAGCGCGCTCCCGCGGCTGGTGGCTGTCCAGGGTGTGGCCGCAGAGCTCCGCGAGGGCCTCGATCTGGCGCTGGATCTGCGGGGTCTGCGGCGGCAGCGGGCCGGGCCAGCTGATCTCCAGGGCGCCCAGCAACCGGCCGCCGGTACCGGCCGGGACCACCACCCGCCCGGCCTGCTGGGTCGTCCGGCCGCCGATGCTGGGCAGCCTGGACTCGGCGAGGGTGCGGGTCCACCGGGTCCGGCGTTCGTCCAGGGCCCGGCGGGCCAGGGTGGCGACGCCCGGTGGGACGTAGTGCCAGCGGGCGGCCTCGGCCTCGGCGAAGCCCGCGCTGCCCGCCAGCCGCAGCGAGCCGTCGGAGCCGGCGGCCCAGACCGCGACCGCGGTGGCGTCCAGCGGGGCCAGGGCGTAGCGCAGCAGCGAGTCGGCGACCGCCTGGGTGTCCCGCGCCGCGAGGATGCCGCTCTCCGCGGTGCGCAGGTGGGTGAGGTCCGGGGCGGGCTGCCTGCTGTCGGAGGCCGCGAGCAGTTGTCCGGTGATCGCGCTCAGCTCGTCCTGGGCGGCCTGGTTGACGATGTCGGCGGCGAGTTCCAGCTGCGAGACGCCGGAGGTCTCGGCGAGCAGCTCCAGCTGCCGTCCGGCCGCGTACGGTCCGCAGTGCAGGCGCTCGACCAGGACGCCCTTGGCCAGCTCGACCAGGGCCCGGCCGCCCGCGGCGGCGTGCGCCTCCTCCACCTGGCGGCGCAGCCGGGCGACGGTCACCGCCAGGCGCCCCAGGGCGTCCCCGGATTCGGATTCGGACTCGGACTCCGGCTGGGATTCGGACCGGGATCCGGGCTGGGGTTCGGACCGGGGGCGGGGCGGGGCGGCGCCGGGGCGGTCGGGGTCGATCGGCTCACCGGGTCGGGTGGGCATGGGAGCTGGCTCCTTGGAGACTTCTGCCGGTGGATGGAACCCTCGTGATCAACGCCGTGCGGCCGGAGCGCTGGGCTGGAGACACACCCTAGACCTCCAGCCAGCGCCGCATGCAGGCGATCAGGGCGTGGGCGTCCACCGGCTTGGTGACGTAGTCGCTCGCCCCGGACGCCAGGCTCTTCTCGCGGTCCCCGGGCATGGCCTTGGCGGTCACCGCGATGATCGGCAGCGTCGCGTGCCGCGGGATGGCGCGGATGGCGGCGGTGGCGGCGTAGCCGTCCATCTCCGGCATCATCACGTCCATCAGGATCAGCTCGACGTCGGGGTGGCGGGCCAGCAGGTCCATCCCGGTGCTGCCGTTCTCGGCGTGCAGGACCCGCATACCGTGCAGTTCGAGGATCCCGCTGAGGGCGAAGACGTTGCGCGGGTCGTCGTCGACGACCAGGACCTTGCGTCCGGCCAGGCTGCCGTCGACCTGGTCGGGGGTGGACCGGGTGCCGCTCTGGACGCGTACCAGCGGGACGACGTCCCCCGGCCGCTCGACGCTGAGGTGCAGCGCGATCCGCTCGCGCAGCTCGTCCAGGCTGGGCAGCAGCTCCAGTGGCTGGGCCGCCGCCCTGGCCTGCAGCGCCCGCTCCCGCGCGGTGTCCAGCCGCCGGGTGTTGTGCGCCAGCACCGGCACGCCGCGCAGGGCCGTGTCTCCGTCCATGGCGGCGAGGAAGTCGAACGCCGCGTCCTGCGGCATGTCGAGTTCCAGCACCACGCAGTGGCAGGACTCGGACGCGAGCGCCGCCGCGGCCTCCGCGCCCCCGGGCACCGAGACCACCTCGACCCGGTGCCGCGCCCCGTGCGGGTCACGACCGGCGCTGAGGTCGGCCACGGCGCTCTCGGCCACCAGCGAGAGCAGGCCGCGCGGTCGCTCCTCGACCACCAGCAGTCGGCGCTTCTGGGCCGGGACGATGACCGCCGCCTCGGCGCCGCCGTGGAGGTCACCGGCGGGACCGGCCTCGCCGGTGGGCTGGGACTCGAACTCCGGCCTGGCCAGCGGCAGGTAGAGGGTGAAGACGCTGCCCTCGCCGGGGACGCTCTCGGCGGTGATGGAGCCGCCCAGGAGTTGGGCCAGCTCCCGGCTGATGGACAGGCCGAGGCCGGTGCCGCCGTACTTGCGGCTGGTGGTGCCGTCCGCCTGCTGGAAGGCGCCGAAGATGGACTCCAACTGCTCCTCGGCGATGCCGATGCCGGTGTCGCTGACCCGGAAGGACAGCGCCGGGCCGTTGCGCCTGACCCGTTCCGGCAGCCGGTCCGGGTCCGCCGGTTCGATGTGCAGTTCGACGCCGCCGGACTCGGTGAACTTCACCGCGTTCGACAGCAGGTTGCGCAGCACCTGACGCAGCCGCGACTCGTCGGTCAGCAGCTCGGTGGCCACGCCGCGGGTGGTGGTCACCCGGAAGTCGAGGCTCTTCTGCATGGTCAGCGGCCTAAAGGTGGCCTCGGCGTAGTCGATCAGCTGCCGCAGCGGAACGCGTTCGGGGGTGACGTCCATCTTCCCCGCCTCGACCTTGGACAGGTCGAGGATGTCGTTGATCAGCTGTAGCAGGTCGGACCCGGCGGAGTGGATCACCCCGGCGTACTCGACCTGCTTGGCCGTCAGGTTGCGGGTCGGGTTCTGCGCCAGCAGCTGGGCCAGGATCAGCAGGCTGTTGAGCGGGGTCCGCAGTTCGTGGCTCATGTTGGCCAGGAACTCCGACTTGTACGTCGACGCCAGCGACAACTGGTGGGCGCGGGCCTCCAGTTCCTGGCGGGCCTGCTCGATCTCCAGGTTCTTCGCCTCGATGTCGCGGTTCTGGGCCGCCAACAGCGCGGCCTTGTCCTCCAGTTCGGCGTTGGAGTGCTGCAACTCCTCCTGCTGGTTCTGGAGCTCCTCCGAGCGTGCCTGCAGTTCCGCTGCCAACCGCTGGGACTCACCCAGCAGTTCGTCGGTGCGGGCGTTGGCGACGACGGTGTTGACGTTGACGCCGATGGTCTCCATCAGCTGTTCCAGGAAGTCGCGGTGGACCGCGGTGAACCGGTTGACCGAGGCCAGCTCGATCACACCGAGCACCTGCTCCTCCACCATGATCGGCAGCAGGATCAGGCTGGTGGGCGCGGTCCGGCCGATGCCGGAGCCGATGGTGACGTAGTCCGCCGGGACGTTCTCGACCTCGATCGTGCGCCTGCTCCGCGCGGCCTGGCCGACCAGGGTCTGGCCGGGCCGGAAGCGCTGCGGCCGCCCGTCGCCGACGCCCTCGCCGGGGTGGCCGTAGGAACCGAACAGGCGCAGGTCGACGCTGCCCTCGGCCTCGTTCATCTCGGCCAGGTAGAACGCCCCGTACTGGGCGGAGACCAGGGGCGCGAGTTCGTCCATGATGAGCTCCGCGACCAGCGCCAGATCCCGGCGTCCCTGCATCAGGCCGGAGATCCGGGCCAGGTTGGACTTGAGCCAGTCCTGGTCGTGGTTGGCACGGGTGGTCTCCCGCAGCGACTCCACCATGGAGTTGATGTTGTCCTTGAGGTCCGCCACCTCGCCGGAGGCGTCGACCGTGATCGAGCGGGTCAGGTCGCCCTCGGCCACGGCGCTGGTGACCTCGGCGATCGCCCGGACCTGCCGGGTCAGGTTCCCGGCGAGTTCGTTGACGTTCTCGGTGAGCCGCTTCCAGGTGCCGGAGATCCCCTCGACCTCGGCCTGGCCGCCGAGGCGGCCCTCGCTGCCGACCTCCCGCGCCACCCGGGTCACCTCGGCGGCGAACGCCGACAGCTGGTCGACCATGGTGTTGATGGTGGTCTTCAGCTCCAGGATCTCGCCCCGGGCGTCGACGTCGATCTTGCGGGTCAGGTCGCCCTTGGCGACGGCGGTGGTCACCTGGGCGATGTTGCGGACCTGGTTGGTCAGGTTGTTGGCCATGGAGTTGACGTTGTCGGTGAGGTCCTTCCAGGTCCCGGCCACGTTGGGCACCCGGGCCTGGCCGCCGAGCATGCCCTCGGTGCCGACCTCCCGGGCCACCCGGGTCACCTCGTCACCGAAGGCGGACAGCTGGTCGACCATGGTGTTGATGGTGGTCTTCAGCTCCAGGATCTCGCCCCGGGCGTTCACGGTGATCTTCTGCGACAGGTCGCCGCGGGCGACGGCGGTGGCGACCTGGGCGATGGAGCGCACCTGGGCGGTGAGGTTGCCCGCCATGGAGTTGACCGAGTCGGTCAGGTCCCGCCAGGTGCCGCCGACGCCCGGTACCTGGGCCTGGCCGCCGAGGGCCCCCTCGGTGCCGACCTCGCGGGCGACCCGGGTCACCTCGTCGGCGAACGCGGACAGCTGGTCGACCATGGTGTTGATGGTGTTCTTGAGTTCCAGGATCTCGCCGCGCGCGTCCACGGTGATCTTCTGCGACAGGTCGCCCTTGGCCACCGCCGTGGTCACCTGGGCGATGTTGCGGACCTGGTCGGTGAGGTTGCCCGCCATGAAGTTGACCGAGTCGGTCAGGTCCCGCCACACCCCGCCCACGCCCGGCACCTGGGCCTGGCCGCCGAGCCGTCCCTCGCTGCCGACCTCGCGGGCCACCCGGGTCACCTCGTCGGCGAACGCCGACAGCTGGTCGACCATGGTGTTGACGGTGCTCTTCAGCTCCAGGATCTCGCCGCGCGCGTCCACGTCGATCTTCTGCGACAGGTCGCCCCGGGCCACCGCCGTGGCCACCTGGGCGATGTCGCGGACCTGGCTGGTGAGGTTCCCGGCCATCGCGTTCACCGAGTCGGTGAGGTCGGCCCAGGTGCCGGAGACGCCGGTGACCTGGGCCTGGCCGCCGAGCCTGCCCTCGGTGCCGACCTCCCGGGCCACCCGGGTCACCTCGGAGGTGAACAGCGACAGCTGGTCGACCATGCCGTTGAAGACCGTGGCGATCTCGCCGAGCAGTCCCTCGCCGTCTCCGGGCAGCCGGGTGCCGAAGTCCCCGTCGCGCACGGCGGTCAGTCCCGCCAGCAACTGCCGCAGCTCCGATTCACCCACACCCACCGGGCTGCCGGCGACCTCGCCGTGCGCAACCCCGTGCGTGTCTCCGGTGGTCGTGTCGCCCATGCCCGCCCTCGCCGTACGTATGCACTGAAACACGGCATCCCAGTCCTCCGCTGAGGATACCGGGCACGGGCGGGACCCAAGGGCGCGCGGACGTTTCCGTCGCGCTGATCGGCGACGGCTCGCGCCTCAGGGGGTGGCCACCTCGATCCACACGGACTTGCCGGTGGGCCGCGGCTGGGTGCCCCAGGCGGTGGAGAGCCGGGCGATGATCTGCAGGCCGTGGCCGCCGGGGCGCGCGGCCTGGTACGGCTTGCGCGGGACGGGCTCCTGTCGGCTCTCGTCACTGACCTCCACCCGCAGCCGCTCCCGGGTGCCGTGCAGCAGCAGCTCGACGGCGCCACCCGCGTGCAGATTGGCGTTGGTGACCAGTTCGGAGACCAGCAGCAGCACGTCCTCGGCCACCGCCTGCTGTTCGTCGGTCACTCCCGGCAGCCACTGCCAGTCCTGCAGCGCCTGCCGGGTGAAGTCACGGCAGCGCCCTACCGCGCCCTTGGCGCCGACCAGGGCCAAGCGACGGATCTGGCCGCCTTCGGGCAGTCCGCCCAGCGGCGGACGCGTGTCGGGGATGCTCATCGCGACTCACTTCACTGAGGGTGCGGCAGCGACAGGTGTCTCGCCAGTCACCGATCCCCTGCCCGGAACCGGACAATTGATGCCAGAAGGCCAGTATTCGTTCATGCCGCACCCAGGGCCGATTCAACGTCAGGGTAGACCTGGAACACGGTGTCCGCCCCGGTGATGCCGAACATCCGGCTGGTGGCCGTCGGAACAGCGGCCAGGCGGATCGCCGACCCCTGCCCCTCGGCCCGGAGCCTCGCCGCCAGCAGCGCGTTCAGACCGGTGGAGTCGCAGAACGACATGCCCTCGCAGTCGACCACGATCAGTTCGATCTCCGGCTCGCCCAGGGCCGCCGTGAGCTCCGAGGTCAGCGCCGGGGCGGAGTCGAGGTCCAACTCCCCCACCACCGCGAGGACGACACTGGCTCCCACCCGGCGGCTGCTCACGGTGAACCCACTGGTGGCGGGGGGCTCCGCCGCCGCGCTCGCACGGTTCATATCCGTCCTTCCGCTCTACTCTTCACGCTCACTCTTCCAGCTGACGCCACGCGGCGACCGCCGCACAGCCAGGGTACGGCCCCGGGCCGGGCTCACTGGTCCACCAGCAGGCCGGTGCGCAGCGCCCCCACCGCCTTGGCCAGCAGCCGCGAGACGTGCATCTGCGAGATGCCCAGCTCCGCGCCGATCTGGGACTGGGTCAGCTCCGCACCGAAACGCAACGAGAGGATCATACGTTCACGCTCGGGGAGCTGGGCGACCAGCGGCTTGAGGGACTCCAGGTTCTCGATCCCCTCCAGGCCCGGGTCCAGCGCGCCGACCCGCTCCACCAGGGAGCCGCCCGAGTCGCTCTCGTCGTCGCCCGGCTGGGCGTCCAGCGAGCTGACCGCGTAGCCGTTGGCCGCCACCAGCCCCTCGCTGACCTCCTCCACCGTCAGCCCCAGGTGCGCCGCCAGCTCGGCCGAGGTCGGCGCGCGGTCCAGCCGCTGCGCCAGGTCGTCGGTGGCCCGGGCCAAGGTCAACCGCAACTCCTGCAACCGGCGCGGCACATGGACAGCCCAGCTGGTGTCCCGGAAGAAGCGCTTCATCTCGCCGACGATGGTGGGCAGCGCGAACGTCGGGAACTCGATCCCGCGCTCGGGGTCGAACCGGTCGATGGCCTTGATCAGCCCGATCGTCCCGACCTGGACGATGTCCTCCATCGGCTCGCTGCGGTTGCGGAACCGCCCGGCGGCGAACCGCACCAGGGTCAGGTTCATCTCGACCAGGGTGTTCCGCACGTACTGGTACTCGTGCGTCCCCTCCTCCAGCGCCGCCAGGCGCGCGAACAGCACCTTGGAGATCGCCCGGGCGTCCGCCGGACCGACCGCGGCCGGGTCCGCGACAACCCCCGCGGGCCACAGCCGCCCGACCTCCTGGCATGCCTCGACATCGGCCTCGACGACGGCCTCGACATCCACCGACACGACACCTGCGCTGCTGCTCATCGCGTTCCTCCCTGGCGGCGGCCGACACCCTGCCGGACCGGTCCGCCCAACTCGACGTCCTGAACCTGAGGCCCCGTCTACCCCGGTCCGGAACATCCATGCACCCCGGATTCCATCTATTCTCGCATCCGGTCCGCCCGGGGACGGCGGGGCAGCCGGTACCCCCGTGCGCGGGCAGCGGGCGCGGCTGCGGTTGGCACTGCCCGCGACCGGACGGGAGGGTGGGTGAGCAGACCCCAGTACGGCGTTCTCCCGGCTCGGCGGCGGTGGCTCCGCCCCGGGGAGTGGATCAGCTGTTCACGGGAACACGCGGATCAGCAGGAGCGTCGACAGCGGGCCCGGATCCAGGGACCGGCGACGTGCGATGAGCCGGAGGTGCCTGATGCCCAAGCCCCCGAGAGTGGCGTCCTGGGGTGACGACGCCGGGCCGACCGCCTCGGGCTCCGCCACCGGCGGGGCCTTCAGCAGTCTGATCCCGGCGCGTCTCGACCGGCTCGGGTGGTCGCGCTTCCACACCCAGATGGTGATCGCGCTGGGCGTGGCCTGGGTGCTCGACGGGCTGGAGATCACCGTCGCCAGCAACGTCACCAGCATCCTGACCCAGAAGGACACCCTGAACCTGTCGTCCGGCTCGGTGGCCTTCTCGGTCGGTACCGTGTACCTCCTGGGCGAGGTGGCCGGTGCCCTGTTCTTCGGGTGGCTGTCGGACCGGTGGGGACGGCGCAACCTGTTCCTGATCACCCTGGGCGTCTACCTGGCGGGCGGAGCGCTGACCGCGTGCACCGCCGGGCACTCCCCGGGCTGGGTGCTGTGGCTGGACGCCACCCGCTTCATCGCGGGCATGGGCATCGGCGGCGAGTACGCCGCGATCAACTCCGCCATCGACGAACTGATCCCGGCCCGCTACCGCGGCCGGGTGGACATCGCCATCAACGGCACCTACTGGGGCGGGGCGCTGCTGGCCACCGTGCTCACCCTGTCCGTGGTGAACAACCTGCCGAGCAGCTACTCCTGGCGGCTGGCCTTCCTCTTCGGCCCGATCCTGGGCTTCTTCGTCCTCTTCGTCCGCAAGAACCTCCCGGAGAGCCCGCGCTGGCTGCTGATGCACGGCAGGGTGGACGAGGCGGAGGCCGCCGTCCAGCAGATCGAGCGCAGCGTCGAGGCCAGCGGCGGCACGCTCCACCGGGTGGACGAGTCCCAGGCCATCACCGTCACCGCGGCCGGCAGCATCGGCTTCGTCACCCTGGCCCGGACCCTGTTCTCGCGCTATCCCGGCCGCTCGGTGCTGGGAGCCTCCCTGATGATCACTCAGTCGTTCCTCTACAACGCCATCTTCTTCACCTACACCCTGGTGCTGACCAAGATCTACGGGGTCGCCACCGGCGACACCGGCTACTACTTCCTCTTCTTCGCGCTGGGGAACCTGATCGGCCCACTCACCATCGGCCGCCTGTTCGACACCATCGGCCGCCGGAAGATGATCTCCGGGACCTACTTCCTGTCCGGTGTCCTGCTGGCCGTCAGCGCGTTCCTGTTCAAGGCCGGGCTGCTGAACGCGTTCACCCAGACGGTCTGCTGGTGCGTCATCTTCTTCTTCGCCTCGGCCGGGGCCAGCGCGGCCTACCTCACCGTCAGCGAGATCTTCCCGGTGGAGGTGCGGGCCAAGGCCATCGCGTTCTTCTTCGTCATCGCCCAGTCCTTCGGCGCCTTCGGCCCCTGGCTCTACGGGCAGCTGATCGGTGACGGGCACGACCACTTCAAGCTGTTCATCGGCTACCTCATCGGCGCGGGAGTGATGATCGTCGGCGCGGTGGTCGAGGTCTTCCTCGGTGTCGACGCCGAGGGCCAGTCCCTGGAGTCCATCGCCACCCCGCTGTCCACCGCCAAGTCGACCTGAACCGTCCCCGCCGGGGCCCGGTCGGCCGGTCGGCCGGGTCCCGTTCGGCGCGAGCCCGCCTCGGCGGGTAGCCTGGCGGAATGCGCTACGAGGTGACCGAAGCCGATACGGCGTCCGCGTTGGGCAGCGGTGATGTGCCGGTGCTGGCTACCCCGCGGCTGATCGCCTGGCTGGAGGCGGCGACCGTGGCGTCCGCCGCGCCCCTGCTCAGGGCGGCCAGCCAGACGACCGTCGGCACCGCGGTCCGGGTCCAGCACCGGCGGCCGACCCGGGTGGGCGGCTGGGTCGAGGTGGCCGCCGAGCCGTCGGCCACCTCGGGCGACCGCCTCACCTTCACCGTCCGGGCGACCGACGGCTCCGGGAGGGTCGTGGCCGAGGGCGAGATCGACCGGGCGGTCGTCGACCGCGAGCAGTTCCTCGACCGGGCACCGAAGCCGACGGCCGAATAGCGGAACCGCTCAGCGGCTGCTCCGGCGGGCCTTCCAGACCTCCTCGACCGGCCAGCGCCCGGCCCAGTCCCGGGGCGCAGCAGCCGGGCCGCTTCCGGGATCCAGGCGTAGGGGTCGCACCGGATCGCCGCGCCGTACTCGCTGACGGCGAGGTCGAAGCCGACGTCCGGAAGGGGCACCTGTTCGGCGTTGCCGTGCAGCAGCGGGAACTCCAGGCCGTCCACGTCCTCGGGCAGGAACGGTACCTCGCTCTGCGGGACCTGGAAGACCCCCAGGCCGGCTGGTCCTGTGCCCAGGCCCGTTCACCGGGGGCGACCCAGCGGTCGGCCGTCCCGCGCGGTTGTGCCCGGTGTCGAGGCATGAAGCGCGGACTGCCGAGGAAGGATCATCATGGCATGACCATGCTTGATCCATGCGGGCCAACTCAGCGCCCCGGGGACGGAGTCGGTGGTGGCGGAGGACTTTCTTCGGGTGTCGGCGGAACTGACCGGCTTCGACACGGGCGAGTTGGCCGGAACCGGCATGGCCGAGACCTACCACGCGGCCGTACGCGAACGGGTCGGCCCCGGGACCCTGGACCGCCTGGCCGTCGCGCTGACCCGGACGGGCGGCGGTCCGGGCTCCCTCACCGACCCGGCCCTGCTGGAGGTCGCCCGCGCGGTCTGCTCCCTGTGGTACCTGGGCGTGTGGCCGGTCCTGTCGGAGGCCACCTGCCGCCGGTTGGGGTTACCCGGTCGGCCGACGTCCGTCCGACCCGAGGGCGGCTACCCGCAGGGACTGCTGTGGCGGGCGCTCGGCACTCCCCCGCCCGGTACCCGGCCACCCGGCTTCGGCAGCTGGGCCGAGCCACCGCCCGGCGCGAGCCCGCCGGAGCGCCGCGGACCCGCCCCGACGACCGGAGCCCTGCGGTGAACCCGGGGGACGCGCCGGACCGGGAGCGGTACGACGTGATCGTGGTGGGCGCCGGGATCGCCGGGTCGTTACTGGCGCAGCGGCTCGGGGAGCGCGGGCACCGGATCCTGGTGCTGGAGGCGGGGGTGGGCGCCGACGGTCCCACCGGGACAGCCGGGGACCGGGCCGGTGAGCGGGCCGGTGAGCGGGCCGGTGAGCGGGAGTCCGCCGTGCGCAGGTTCCAGCGGGCGGCGGCGAAGGTCCCCAGCTCGGCGCTGGCGCCCAACCCGCTGGTCCCCTCCCCCGAGGTACTGGACCTCACCGGCCTGCCCGACGGCGGCTACCGGGCGAACGGGTACTTCGTCCAGGACGGGCCGCTGCCGTACGCCAGCGGCTACCTGCGGGTCAACGGCGGCACCGGGACGGCCTGGACCGGGCTGACCCCGCGCATGCACCCGCAGGACTTCCACACCGAGGACTTCGGCTACGGCCGCGACTGGCCGATCAGCTACCAGGAGTTGGAGCCGTACTACCGCGCCGCGGAGCGCGCGGTCGGCGTCGCCGCCGACGCGGCCGAGCAGCGGGAGGCGGTCGGTCTGCCGATGCCCGAGGGCTACGCCTTCCCGATGGCCCCGATCCCCGCCAGCCACCTCGACCAGGTGCTGGCGGCGCGGCTGGACGGCCGCGAGATCGCCGATCCGGCCGGGGCGGCGCCGACCGAGCTGCGGGTGGTGGGCACGCCGCAGGCGCGCAACAGCGCGCCCACCCCGGAGTACGGACCGGCCTGCGCGGGCAGCGCCAGCTGCATCCCGGTCTGCCCCACCGGAGCGAAGTACACTCCGGCCCGCACCCAGGCCCGGTGGCGGCCGTGGGTCACGCTGCGCACCCGGGCGGTGGTGTCGCGGGTGCTGGCGGACCCGACCGGCCGGGTCACCGGCGTCGAGTACCACCGCTACCCGGACCCGGGCGGCGCGGACGCCGTCGGCCCGGCCGCCGCGCCCGGCACGACGCACACGGCCCGCGCCGCCGTCGTGGTCCTGGCCGCGCACGCGATCGAGAACGCCCGGCTGCTGTTGGCGTCCGGTCTGGCCAACTCCAGCGATCAGGTGGGCCGCAACCTGATGGACCATCCGGTGCTGCTCACCTGGGGCCTGATGCCGCACCCGATCGGCGCCTACCGGGGACCGGGGTCCACCTCCGGCCTGGAGGGGTTCCGCTTCGGCCCGGCCCGGGCGGCCCGCGCGCCGTTCCGGATCGAGATCGGCAACTGGGGCTGGGGCTGGGCGTCCGGACCGCCGGACGACGAGGTCGCCGCCGTCCTGCGCGACGGCGACCCGGCCGCGCCCAACGGGCGGGGCCTGTTCGGCAAGGAGCTGCGTCAGGTGCTCGGCGACCGGGTCGGCCGCCAGTTCGCCCTGCAGTTCGAGATGGAGCAGAGCGCCGACCCGGCCAACCGGGTCACCCTCGACCCCCGGCGGCGCGACCGCTTCGGCAGTCCGCGCCCGGTGCTGAGCTACGACCTGTCCGACCACGTGAAGGCCGGGATGGAGGCCGCGAAGGCGGTCTCGGACCAGATCTTCGCGCTGCTCGGCGCCGAGGACCACACCAGCTACCGGCCCGGGCCGAGCAACCCGGGCTGGTTCACGTTCCGGGGCAGGCCCTACAGCTACCGG
Source organism: Streptacidiphilus sp. P02-A3a (assembly GCF_014084105.1). Classification (GTDB taxonomy): domain Bacteria; phylum Actinomycetota; class Actinomycetes; order Streptomycetales; family Streptomycetaceae; genus Streptacidiphilus. Next base: position 5,134,837 of record NZ_CP048289.1, read on the forward strand.
GGCGCGGGCCACGGCGGCGGCACCCACATCATGGGCCACCGGGCCGCCGACTCGGTGGTGGACTCCTGGCAGCGCTGCTGGGACCACCCGAACCTGTACGCCGTGGGCTGCGGCAGCATGCCCTCCCTCGGCACTGCCAACCCGACGCTGACCATGGCCGCGCTCACCCTGCGCAGCGCCGAGCAGATCGACCGCGACCTGAGCCGGTCCCGGCTCACCGTCACCAGCCCCGAGCACCAACCCTGAGGAGCACCGCGCCCGATGAACCCGGACCTGACACTGCCACCCGTCGCCGCGCCCTACCAGCTGCCCTTCCACTACGGCGCCCTGCACAACATCGGCCTGGACTACCTGGTCGACCCGGAGCCGGTGCGCGAGGTGCTGGCCAAGCGGCATCCCGACCTGACCGCCGCCGACTTCGACGGGCGGGCCTGCGTCACGCTCAACTACCAGCTCTACTTCGCCCAGTACCCGGGCGGGGCCGGGGTCACCCAGGAGATCGAGTACAGCGTCATCGCCTACCCCACGGCCGCCGCCGACCGCCTCGCCCGGCTGTCGTACCAGCAGTTCGCCCACGGCTACGACCAGACCAAGCTGCTGGGGATCGCCCGGCTGCACGTGCTGTGCGACAACGCGCTCGCCATCGACGCCGGGACCAGGCTCTACGGGGAGCCCAAGTACCCCGCCTGGTTCGAGGCGACGATGCCCTCGCTGAACGGCCCGGCGGCCGAGGCCTGGTCCGTGAGCTGCAAGGACGCCGCGTTCGCCGAGGACGGCGGCATCGAGCGCCGGGAGCGGACGCTGTTCTCGTTCGCCGTCGACCTGGCCGGGCTGCCTCGCGTCCCGGTCAACAACACCCCCATCACCGGCTACGGCACCGACGCCGCGGGCCGCTCCCTGGCCGGACCGATGAACGTCTACCAGCCGTACCAGTACCACGCGCTGGCGGACCTGGCCGCCGACCCGGTGCGGCTGACCGTCCACGACGAGACCTCGCCGGTCGGCACGGAGTTGACCGCGCTGGTCGGGACCGCCCCCGCGGTCGGGGCCTGGACGTACCAGTCCCCGCCCGTCGCGGCGCACAACCACCCCTACTACCTGGTCAGCCACCGGCCGGGGACGGCCGGGTAGCGCGCCGCCCGGCCCGGGCGCGAACGCAGTAGACCGAGTTGTCGGCCGGGGGCGGCGGGGTCATCCAGATCGTATGGGCCCGGGCAGCGAGAGCGACAGCGGTCGCGCGCTGGTGGAGTGGGCGTTCCGCCAGGCGTCCATGGCGATGGCCGTCTTCGACGTCGACCAGCGCTACCTGCGGCTCAACACCACGGCGTGCGGGGTGATCGGCCTCGACGAGGAGGCCCCGCGCGAGGTGGCCGCGACCGGTACACCGGCGCACTACCGGACCTACGGCCGGGCGCCCTCGGGGATCCGCGAGCACGCCTGGAACCTGGAGCTGTGGCCGATCCGGGATCCGGCCGGGGAGGTCTGCGCGGTCGGCATGGCCGCCGCTGGTGCTGCGCCGGATGGCCCACCTGTCGACGCAGGCGGGCACGCCGGAGGCCGTCATCGAGCTCGGCGGCGGCGACGCCTACCCGCCGTACTCCCCTCCGGCCCGGGCGCTGCGCACCGGCCGCGCGGTGCTCAGCGGCAGCGGGGACCCGGACTTCGACCGGTGGACGGCCGCGGTCCCGGCCCGGGCCGGGAAGATCCACGGCTCCAGCGTGGACTCGCTGATGGCGCTGCCGCTCATCGCGCGCGGCACCACGCTCGGCGTCGCGGTGCTGCTGCGCACCCGGCCGGAGGGCTTCCACCGGGATCGGCGGGGACTGGTTCGACATCATCCCGCTCTCGGGCGCGCGGGTCGCCCTGGTGGTCGGCGACGTGGTCGGGCACGGCCCGCACGCCTCGGCGAACATGGGCAGGCTGCGCACCGCCGTGCAGACGCTCGCGGACGTCGACCTGCCGCCCGACGAGCTGCTGGCGCACCTGGACGACCTGGTGCTGCGGCTCGGCGACGACCTGGACTGAGCCGGTCGGCGGAGCGCTGAGCGCCGCCGACGCCCCCGCCGAGCCGCCCGGACGGGGCTACTCGTCGCCGCCGGCGTCCCGGTCCGGGGCGGCCCGGGCCTCCTTCGCGACGCTCTCCAGCCGGTTCCAGTACTCCTGGTACCAGGCCGCGTCGCCGCCGTCCACGTTGCTGTTGCTCGGCCGCATGCCGGTGCTGCCGTCGATCAGCTCCCGGACGATGTCGGCGTGACCGGCATGACGGCTCGCCTCGGCCGTCATGTGCAGCATGATCCGCTGTAGCGTCGCGTCGCCCTTGTCGCCCCACCACGCGACGTGACCCATGGTGTCGAGCGGCAGCGCCTCGATCGTCGCGTCCGCGTGCGCGCAGGCGCGGCGGTAGAGGCCGAGGATCTCCTCGCGTGACTCGTCGGCCGTGGCCCACATGTCGGCGTTGGGCTCGGCGTCGTCGTCCCACCAGGGGAGGGACTCGTGGTGCGGGCGGTCGAAGGTCGGGCCGAAGTAGCCGAACTCGACGCTCGCGAGGTGCTTGACCAGGCCGAGGAGGTTGGTGCCGGTCGGCGTCAGCGGGCGGCGGATGTCGTACTCGGACAGGCCCTCCAGTTTCCAGACGACGGCTTCGCGAGCCGCCTTCAGGTACCGGTGCAGGTCGTCCTTGGGGTCGTTGGGCTTCATGGGGCCGAGTCTTCCATCCCCCGCTGACAACCGGCGCTTGATTTTCCGCTGCCCGCGGGCGCGCTGGGCTCCAGCGGCTGCCGGGCCGCGTGCGGGTAGCAGCGGACCAACGGCCGGTCGTCGGCTGTGAAACAGTTCAACCAGTAGGAAACGTCGGCAAGTTATCTCTGATGGAGTGTCAATGAGCAAGGTATGGCTGGTCACTGGCGCCAACAGCGGCTTCGGCCGGGCGATCACCGAAGCCGCGGTGGCCGCGGGCGACACCGTGGTCGCGGCGGTCCGCCGTGCGGGCACGGCCGCCGACCTCGTCGCCGCCCACCCGGACCAGGTCGAGGAGACCCTGCTGGACGTCACCGACATCGACGAGATCGACACGGTGGTGGACGACCTGGTGGCCCGGCACGGCCGGATCGACGTCCTGGTCAACAACGCCGGGCGGACCCATGTCGGGGCGGCCGAGGAGGACATCGACCAGCAGCTCCGCGAGCTGTTCGAGGTGCACGTCTTCGGACCGGCCGCACTGGTCCGCGCGGTACTGCCGTACATGCGGAAGCGCCGCTCGGGCGCGATCGTGCAGCTCAGCAGCATGGGCGGACAGATGTCCTTCGCCGGGTTCTCCGCGTACAGCGCGACCAAGTTCGCCCTGGAGGGCTACTCGGAGGCGCTGTCGGCGGAGGTCGGCCCGCTGGGGATCAAGGTGCTGGTGGTCGAGCCGGGCGGGTTCCGCACCGGCCTGATGGGCAACGCCACGGCCAGCGGCCAGATCGACGTCTACGCGGACACCGTCGGCGTGACCCGCGCCATGATCGACAGCAGCGACGGCAGCCAGCCGGGCGACCCGGCGAAGGCCGCCACCGCGATCCTGGCCGCGCTGGACGCCGAGCGCACTCCGCTGCGGCTGCCGCTGGGCAGCGACAGCGTCGACGCGATCCTGGCCCACCTGGACAGCGTCCGGGCCGACATCACCGGCTGGGAGAAGACCGCCCGGGGCACCGACTTCGACGTCAGCTGACGCCGGTCCGGATGCGCCGGCGGGGTGGCAGGTCGGGACCGACCGCCACCCCACCGGCGCCCGGCGCGGGGGGTCAGACCGCCGGCGCCGGGTAGGTCGGGTACTCCACCCCGGAGACGTACTGGACGACCCGGACGACCTGGCAGGAGTAGCCGAACTCGTTGTCGTACCAGAGGTAGAGGATGGCGTTGTCGCCGTCGACCTTGGTCGCGCCGGCGTCGACGATCGAAGCGTGGCGCGAGCCGATGAAGTCGCTGGAGACCGCGTCGGGGGCGCTGATGAAGTCGATCTGCCGCTTGAGCGGCGAGGTCAGCGACACCTCGCGGAGGTACTCCAGCACCTCCTCGCGGTTGGTCTCCCGCGCGAGCCGCAGGTTGAGGATCGCGATCGAGACGTCCGGCACCGGGACCCGGATCGAGCTGCCGGTGATCGGGGCCTTGAGCTCGGGCAGCGCCTTGGCGACCGCGGAGGCCGCGCCGGTCTCGGTGATGACCATGTTCAGCGGCGCCGAACGGCCGCGCCGGTCGGAGCTGTGGTAGTTGTCCAGGAGGTTCTGGTCATTGGTGAACGAGTGGACGGTCTCCACGTGGCCGCGCAGGACACCGTACTCCTCCGCCATCGCCTTCAGCGGCGGCACGATCGCGTTGGTGGTGCAGGAGGCGCAGGACAGGATCCGCTCGTCCGGCTTGATCGTGTCGTGGTTCACACCGTGGACGATGTTGGGGACGTCGCCCTTGCCCGGCGCGGTCAGGACCACCTTGGCGATCCCGGGGCGCAGGTGCCTGGAGAGGCCCTCCCGGTCGCGCCACCGGCCGGTGTTGTCCACCAGGATGGCGTCGTTGATGCCGTACTCCGTGTAGTCCACCGACGTCGGGTCGTCCGAGTAGATCACGGTGATCTCGTGGCCATTGGCGATGATCTTGTTGTTCGCCTCGTCGACCGTGATCGTGCCCTGGAACTGGCCGTGGATGGAGTCGCGGCGCAGCAGCGAGGCGCGCTTGACGAGGTCCTCACCACCACCGTTGCGGACGACGACGGCCCGCAGCCGCAGTCCGTTCCCGGAGCCCGCCTTCTCGATCAGCAGCCGGGCGAGCAGCCGCCCGATCCGGCCGAAGCCGTAGAGCACCACATCCCGCGAGTCCCGGCGGTCCAGCTTGTTCGCGCCGGTCGCACCGGCGACGGCCTCGGCGGTGAACTCCTCGACCGAGAGTCCGCGCTGGTCGCTCTGGTACATCGCGGCGAGCATGCCGATGTCGATCTGGGAAGGGCCGAGGTCGATCGCGGTGAGGGCCTGCAGGAAGGGCAGCGTCTCGGTCACCGAGAGCTCTTCACCAGCGATCTGGCGTGCGAACCGGTGAGTCTTGAGGATGCTGACCACCGACTTGTTCACCAGGGAGCGGCTGTGCAGCAGGACGGTGACGTCCCTCTCCCGGTGCAGCCTCCCGATGATCGGGATCATCGACTCCGCGATCTCCTCGCGCTTCATCCAGTTCGTGAACACGTCGTCATTGACAGTCACAAGTTCATCTTTCGCGTTAGACGATGTTCACATAATAGCGTTCGACCTGCGCGTTCTCGCACCCAGCCCCCGGCCGACGGAGCCCCGCCGTTCGACGGATCCCCGGGCCGGGCGGGCGCTCGCGTTTCGGGCGCAACCGGCACCGGCGCCTCTCGACAGCCCAGGTCCCGCCACCCCAAGGGGACATGACGCTACGTCAGATATGGGATGTCGCCCCGGCAGCACCGGCTGCTGAACCCGGTGGCCGCGGTCCCGGGCGCGGGGGTACCGCGCTACGGCTGGTCGCGGAAGTGGACGAGCACCCGTCCCTCGTTGCCCGGGGCCGCCTCGTGGCGCAGGTAGAGCTTCCTGATGTGCTTCTGGTCGAGGAAGGCCAGCACCCGTCGCTTCAGCTGGCCCGTGCCCTTGCCGGGGATGATCTCGACGACCGCCTCACCGGAGCGCGCGGCGGTGAACAGGAACTGCCGCATGGCGAGCTCGATGTCCCGGTTGTTCCGGTAGATCGGGTGCAGGTCCAGACTCAGCATCCGGCACCGTCCTCGGACTCCGCGGCCTGCTCGTCGACGATCACGGTCGCACGATAACCCCCCGCGCCCGGTCGGCACCAGGAGCCGACCGGCCGGGCGCCGAGGCGGGCAACAAAAAGACGAAGCGGGCAACAAAAAAGAGAGAAGCGCGCTCACTTCTCCCTGTACTCAATCTATAGCGCGGTGGGGGGCTTGCCGCAAGGCCCCGGTCGTGCCGCACAATCGTCGACCGAAGCCGGAATCCGCGGGAACGGCGGTCGCGACGCGCGTGTCCCGGTCCGACCGCGGAGCCGCCGGTCAGCGACACCGCGCCGACTTCCGAAATCGTTCGATCACCTGAATGTGGAGCAAGTCTTGGCCCCCACGTCATCGTCATCCACGCCCCCGTCCTCCTCGTCCGAACTCGATTCCGCGGTCAGTGCCGACTGGCGGTCCAGGGAGCTGCGGGCCGAGAACGCGTACGTCGGTGCGCTGTACGACCGCCTCGACGACCAGCACGAGCTCGCCAGCGACGCGCTGCGCGAGACCCACCGCCAGGCGAAGGGCGGGACGCGGCAGTCCCGGATGGAACGGGACACGCTGGAGATCCACCACACCCGTCGGCTGGCGGAGCTGCACGCCGCCGAGTACGGGCTCTGCTTCGGCCGGATCGAGAGCGCCGACGGCGAACGGCAGTACATCGGCCGGATCGCCCTGGCGGACGAGAACCACGACCCGGTGCTCACCGACTGGCGGGCGTCCGCGGCGGAGCCGTTCTACCGGGCCACGCCCGCCAGGCCCGGCGGGGTGGTGAGCCGACGGCACCTGCGGAGCAAGGGCCGGACCGTCGTCGACTTCGACGACGACGCCTTCGGCGTGAGCGCGCTGGAGGGCCGGGACAGCTCCGAGCTCAGCGGGGAGAGCGCGCTGCTCGCCTCGCTCACGGCGGCCAGGACCGGGCGGATGGGTGACATCGTCTCCACCATCCAGGCCGAGCAGGACCGGGTCATCCGCTCCGAGCTCGGCGGCGTGCTGGTGGTCCAGGGCGGCCCGGGGACCGGCAAGACCGTGGTCGCCCTGCACCGGGCCGCGTACCTGCTGTACACCCACCGCGAGCGGCTGGCCAAGCGCGGCGTGCTGGTCATCGGCCCGAACACGACCTTCCTGCGCTACATCGACCAGGTGCTCCCCGCGCTCGGCGAGAGCGAGGTCGTGCTGAGCAGCATCGGCGGGCTCTACCCGGGGGTGAACGCGACCGACGCGGACGCGCCGGAGGTGGCCGCCGTGAAGGGCGACGTCCGGATGGCGCGGGTGCTCGCCGCCGCGCTGGACGGCCTGCGGCGGCTGCCGGACGCGCCCTTGACGATCACCGTGGGCCGCAGGTCCCGTTACCGGGAGGAGCTGGAGATCAGCCGGGCCCTGTGCGAGCGGGCCCAGGCCGCCGCGCACCGGACCCGTGAACCGCACAACACCGCCCGCGCCGCCCTGGTCGAACGGATCTCCTCGGAGCTGGCGCTGCGGATCGCCAGGGACCGCGGCGACCGGGACCCGGCCGCGCGGATGGACCTGGACGAGGTGGCGGACCTCGCCGACGCCCTCGTCGAGGAGCCCGACGTCCAGGCCCTGGCGGAGCGGCTGTGGCCGCTGCTGGGCCCGGAGCAGCTGCTGACCGCGCTGTTCGGCTCCACCGAGCTGCTGGCGACGGCGATGCCGGACTTCACCGAGGCCGAGCGCGCGGCGCTGCGGCGAGCCGCGCCGGGCCCGGAGCAGGAGGCCGCCCGCTGGACCACCGCCGACGTCCCGTTGCTGGACGAGGCGGCGGAGCTGCTCGGCCCGCTGCCCGCCAGTGCCGCCTCGCAGCGGGCCGAGGCCGCCGCCGAGGCCGCGGCCAGGGCCGAGGAGCTGGAGTTCGCGAAGGTCGTCCTTGACGACTTCGGCGTGGGTCTGGTGGAGATGGACGCGCAGATGCTGGCCCGCCAGTACCAGGGGCCGGAGTCGCTGCGCCCGCTGGCCGAGCGCGCGCTGGAGGACCGGACCTGGGGTTTCGGCCACGTGATCGTGGACGAGGCGCAGGAGCTGTCCCCGATGGACTGGCGCCTGCTGGCCCGCCGCTGCCCCGGCCGCTCGATGACGATCGTCGGCGACCTGGCGCAGACCGGCGCCGCCGCCGGGCTGCGCTCCTGGGGCGAGGCGCTGGACGAGTACACCGCGGGGCGCTGGCGCACGGTGGAGCTCAGCGTCAACTACCGGACCCCGGCCGAGATCATGCGGGTCGCCGAGGGCGTGCTGCGGGCGGTCGACCCGGGTCTCACCGCGCCGCGCGCGGTGCGCGGCGGCGGGAGCCGTCCGTGGAGTCTGCGGCTGCCCGAGCGGGACCGGGCCGCCGCGCTGCGCGCCGTGGTCGAGGGGGAGGTCGCGGCGCTCGACAGCGGCCGGACGGCGATCCTCCACTCCCCCGACTGCCCGGCCGAACTGCTGGACCTGCTGGCCGAGTTGGACGGGGTCACCACGGTTGCCGACGCGTCGGTGCTGGACTCGCCGGTGGTCCTGCTGACGGCCGCGCAGGCCAAGGGACTTGAGTTCGACGCGGTGCTGGTGCTGGAGCCCGCGGACATCGTCGCGGCGCACGCCCGCGGCGTGAACGACCTGTATGTCGCGCTCACCCGGGCCACCAGGAGTCTCGGGGTCATCCACAGCCGCGACCTGCCGGAGTCGCTGAAGGGCCTGGATCCGCGCTGACCGGGCGGGCAGGGGTCCGCCGGACACCCCGGCGGACCCGCGCTACCCGCCGAGGCTGTCGCGGCGGCACTGCTCGCCCACCAGCGCCCCGCCGAAGATGACGAAGCCCACGGCCACCATCCAGGTGACCACGACCAGGACCGTGCCCACCGCCCCGTAGGTCGCGGCGGTGCTGACCACCATGTAGGCGAACACGTACCTGGAGAAGACCAGCAGGCCGAGCATCGCGGCCACGGTGACGACGGATCCGGGCAGGAGCGCGCGCCAGGACACCCGGCGGCCGAGCAGGATCCACTGCCCCCACCAGATCTGCAGCACCCACAGCAGCACCCGGGCCAGTACCGTCCAGGGGGACGAGCTGCGCGAGCTCAGCGCCTCCGCGTAGAACTGGCCGGTCAGTGCCGCGAGCCAGAGCACCTGCTGCCACAGCCGGTGCCGGATCCGCGGCGGCACCGCCCAGATCTTCTCGTAGCCGGTCTGCACGCTGGAGGCGAAGGTCTGGCCGAAGACGCAGACGATCGCCAGGCCGAGCGCGTCGGTGGTGCTGAGCACGCTGTGCGAGGGGGCGAACAGCCGCTTCACGATCCGCTCCGAGGCGCCGGACAGGCCCATGGCGTCGGAGACCCACTGCCCGAAGCCGCCGTAGTCCACCGGTGAGGCGGCGGCGATGACGATCAGCAGCGGCATCAGCGCGACGAAGCCGAGTGCCGCGAAGCCCAGCGCCCGGTGCATCAGCTCGATCTGCGAGGAGCGCCGGTACAGCCTGGCCACGCGGGCGCCGACCGGCGATTCGACCCAGGCACTCACTCGCCGACCGTGTTGTCGGGCTGTCATACCCGCTCGCCCTCCAGGAACGACGCTGCTCCGCAGATCGTACGCACGCCGGATGCGGCCGGCCCAGTGGCGCGCGTCAGTTGCTCCAGGTCCAGTCGGTGACCTCGGGCAGGTCGGTGCCGTGGGCGCGGATCCAGTCGTGGTGGCGCTGGCGGACGTCGACCATCTGCTGGCGGACCCCGGCGGCGCGCACGGCCAGGCCGGGAACCCGGTCGATGACGTCGATGACCAGGCGGTAGCGGTCGAGGTCGTTGCGGACCACCATGTCGAACGGGGTGGTGGTGGTCCCGGACTCCTTGTAGCCGCGCACGTGCAGGTGCGCGTGGTTGCCGCGGCGGTAGGCCAGGCGGTGGATCAGCCACGGGTAGCCGTGGTAGGCGAAGACCACCGGCTTGTCCGGGGTGAACAGCGCGTCGTACTCGCGGTCGGGCATCCCGTGCGGGTGCTCCTCGGCGGGCATCAGCCGGGCGATGTCGACCACGTTGACCACCCGCACCGACAGCTCCGGCAGCAGGCGGCGCAGCAGGTCGGCGGCGGCCATGACTTCCTGGGTGGGGACGTCCCCGGCGCAGGCCAGCACCACGTCGGGGGCGCGGTTCAGCGACTCGGTGCCCGCCCACGGCCAGATCCCGGCGCCGCGCGCGCAGTGCGCGCGGGCCTGGTCCATGGTGAGCCAGTCGAAGCAGGGCTGCTTCCCGGCGACCACGACGTTGACGTAGTCGCGGCTGCGCAGCGCGTGGTCGGCGACCGAGAGCAGGGTGTTGGTGTCCGGTGGGAAGTAGACCCGGACGGCTTCGGGGCTCTTGTTCAGCACGTGGTCGACGAAGCCGGGGTCCTGGTGCGAGAAGCCGTTGTGGTCCTGGCGCCAGACGTGCGAGGTGAGCAGGTAGTTGAGCGAGGCGATCGGGGCGCGCCAGGTCAGTTCGCGGGTGGTGCGCAGCCATTTGATGTGCTGGTTGACCATGGAGTCGACGATGTGGACGAAGGCCTCGTAGCAGGAGAACAGGCCCTGGCGACCGGTCAGCAGGTAGCCCTCCAGCCAGCCCTGGCAGGTGTGCTCGGACAGGATCTCCATCACCCGGCCGTCGTGGGCCAGGTGCTCGTCCACCGGCAGCAGCTCCGCCTGCCAGGCCTTGCCGGTGGCCCGGTAGACGGCCTGGAGCCGGTTGGAGGCGGTCTCGTCCGGGCCGACGATGCGGAAGTCGCGGCGGACCGCGGTGTCGGCCATGACCTGTTCCAGCAGGTCGCCGAGGACCCGGGTGGGTTCGTGCATCGACGCGCCGGGCCGGTCGACCGGGACCGCGAAGCGATCCAGGTCGGCGATCGGCAGCGCGCGCAGCAGGACGCCGCCGTTGGCGTGCGGGTTCGCGCCCAGCCGCCGCTCACCCGCCGGGACGCAGCGCAGCACCTGCGCGCTGGGGCGGCCCTCGGCGTCGAACAGCTCCTCCGGACGGTAGGACCGCAGCCAGGCTTCGAGCTGCCGCAGGTGCTCGGGGTGCTCGTGGACGCCGTCCAGCGGGACCTGGTGGGCGCGCCAGGTGCCCTCGACCGGGAGGCCGTCGACCACCGCGGGGCCGGTCCAGCCCTTGGGGGTGCGCAGCACGATCATCGGCCAGTGCACCCGCTGCCGCTCGCCCGCGCCGGTGCGGGCCCGCTGCTGGGCGGCGTGGATCCGGTCGAGGGCGGTGTCCAGGGCGGCGGCCAGGGCGCGGTGCACCAGGGCCGGGTCGTCGCCGGTGACGTGGATCGGGTCGTGGCCGTAGCCGCGCAGGAGTTCGTCCAGTTCGGCTTCGGGGATGCGGGCGAGCACGGTCGGGTTGGCGATCTTGTAGCCGTTGAGGTGCAGGATCGGCAGCACCGCGCCGTCGTGGACCGGGTCCAGGAACTTGTTGGAGTGCCAGGAGGCGGCCAGCGGCCCGGTCTCGGCCTCGCCGTCACCGATCACGCAGGCGACCAGCAGGCCGGGGTTGTCGAAGGCGGCCCCGTAGGCGTGGGAGAGCGAGTAGCCCAGCTCCCCGCCCTCATGGATGGAACCGGGGGTCTCCGGGGCGACATGGCTGGGGACGCCGCCGGGGAAGGAGAACTGCCGGAACAGCTTCGCCATCCCGGGCTCGTCCCGGGTGATGTCCGGGTAGGTCCGGGTGTAGCTGCCCTCCAGCCAGGAGTTCGCCAGCACCGCGGGGCCGCCGTGGCCGGGGCCCCAGACACAGATCGCGTCCAGGTCCCGGACCCTGATCACCCGGTTCAGGTGCGTGTGGACCAGGTTCAGCCCGGGCGAGGTGCCCCAGTGACCCAGCAGCCGGGGTTTGACCTGCTCGGCCCGCAGCGGTTCGCGCAGCAGCGGGTTCGCCATCAGGTAGATCTGACCGACCGCCAGGTAGTTGGCGGCCCGCCAGTGCGCGTCCAGGTCCTGGACCTCGGCCTCGGAGATGCCGGTGACGGTGGCGCTCATGCTCGGTGGGCTCCCTTGCGGCGGACGACGGACGGCAGACCCCCCGGCCCGTCCCATGAAACGCGGTCACCCCGGCGATGCGCCGAGCAACACGCCGACCGGGGTGGCGGCCGGTCGGATCGGATGTCCGGGTTCGACGCGCGGCCGCCCGGGCCGGGTGCTCATCCGCTGACCAAGGCGGTCTCGCCGATCCGCGCCCGGTGTGCCCGGGCGGTGGCCATCAGCTGGTCCAGGGCGTCCCTGGTCCGGGCGAGTTCGGCGATGTGGCCGGAGAGCCGTTCGCGCTCCAGCGCCATCCGCTCCAGCGCGGCGTCGGAGTTCGCCTCGCTCGGCGTGTCCACGCAGGGCAGCAGGTCAGCGATGGTGCGGCTGGACAGTCCCGCGGCGTACAGCCGCTGGATGAACGCGACCCGGTCGACCTCGCTGTCCGTGTAGTGCCGCTGCCCGCTGGTGCTGCGGCTGCTGCTGAGCAGCCCCTGCTCCTCGTAGTAGCGCACCGACCGGACGCTGACCCCGGACCGCGACGCGAGCTCCCCGATCCGCACGAACCCTCCCGACGGTAGTGGCTGCCCCGCGCCTGTGTCCTGCCTCACAGACGCTTGCCTCTGACATCCATGTGAGGTTTTAGCGTAGCGCTCGTGCCCGGGTTCGGGCACCGCGGAACACCGTTGCGGAGCACCAAGGAGTCCTGACGTGACCACCCTCTTCACCAGCCACCGGCTCGGCGGCCTGACCCTGCCCAACCGCGTGGTCATGGCCCCGATGAGCCGGGTCCGCGCCGCCGCCGGGGGGCTGGCGACGCCGTCGATGGCGACCTACTACGCCCAGCGGGCGACCGCCGGGCTGATCGTGAGCGAGGGCGTGCAGCCGAGCCTGATCGGTCAGTCCAACCCGGGTACGCCGGGGCTGCACACCGACGAGCAGGTCGCCGCCTGGCGTCCGGTGACCGAGGCCGTCCACGCCAACGGCGGCCGGATCTTCGCCCAGCTGATGCACGGCGGCCGGGTCTCGCACGCCGACACCACCGGCCTGCGCCCGGTCGCGCCCTCGGCGGTCCCCGCCGTCGGCGAGGTGTTCACCGCGACCGGACCCAAGCCCGCGCCCGTCCCGCGCGCCCTGGAGACCGCCGAGGTCCCCGAGCAGGCGGGGTCGTACGCCCGGGCCGCCCGGCGCGCGGTGGACGCGGGCTTCGACGGAGTGGAACTGCACGGCGCCAACGGCTATCTGATCTCGCAGTTCCTCTCCTCCAACGCCAACCTGCGCACGGACGGCTACGGCGGCTCGGTCGCCAACCGGATCCGGTTCGCGGTCGAGGCGGCGGCGGCCACCGTCGAGGCCGTCGGCGCGGACCGGACCGGCATCCGGCTCTCGCCCGGCGGGACCTTCTGGGGTGTCGAGGAGGCCGACGTCCCCGAGCTGTACGCCGCGCTGCTCGCCGAGCTCGCCCAGCTGCGGTTGGCCTACGTGCACCTGGAGGCCACCGCCGACGAGGAGGTGCTGGTCGCCCTGCGCCGGGCCTGGCCGGGGACGCTGGTGGTCAACCCGGTGCTGCCGATGGGCCCCAAGCAGACCGGCCGCCACGACGCCGAGCACTGGCTCGGCCTGGGCGCCGACCTGATCAGCTTCGGTCGCGCCTTCATCGCCAACCCCGACCTGGTCGAGCGGCTGCGCGGCGGCCTGCCGATCGCCCCGGTGGACGAGAGCACCTACTACCAGGGAGGCGACGCCGGCTACCTCACCTACCCGACCCATCAGTACGCGGCCTGACCAGGCGGGGCCGACGGGCACCGGCAGCGCGAGGGCGGCCACGGCGAGGGATTGAGATAACTGTGCGATAGTCGGATATATGTTCGACATTAAGAGGAAGATCTCTTGCCTTTATTCGAACATTCGACATTGGTCGCCCCCTCGGACGAAAATCATCCCAGGTGAATATGCGCGTTATCGCGCTGAGGTGCGACGATGTGGGAATGACCCGCCCTGCACGACAATCAGCCCGGCCGGTCGCCCCGGCCGGGCCGAGCCGCGTCCGCCCCCCGTTCAACTTCGCGGGGTTGCGAGTGAATGACCCACCGTGAAGACTGTGCTGCGTTCGTCGTCGTGCGGTTCGGAGCTGCGGTCCCGCACAGTTCTTCAGCACCTGCCGACAGTTCCTACGCATCGTTGCGTAGGAGAGATGCTTGGGGATAGCCATGTCAGATCGGCCCACCGAACAGGATGCGGTTCTCGGCTGCGGTCAGCGGCGGGACCGTTGTATCCTCCGATGGACGTGTTGACGTGCTTTGAGCTGGTTCTGCGCCATCTCGACCTTGGCTGACGCCAGGCGACCGGGGGGTCTCGCACGGGTGCGTCGCACGGGTCACCGGCTTCGCCTGGGGGCGATCACGGAGTCCTACCCGGCCGGTTCGACCTGCCCAGCCCTGCCACGCCCGCGCACATTCCAACGGGAGTTCGCCTTCTCATGCTGTACACCACCACTGCTCCGGTCACTGAGGACTCGTCGTTACGCTTACGCGGCGAGTTACAGAGCCGGCTCGATGCCCTGGCCCGCGGCCATCGGGTTCCCGGCGCCCAACTCGCCCTGGACACCGGCTCGGGGACCGTCCTCCTGCACACCGGGACAGCCGACCTGGACACCGGGGCACCGGTCACGGCGGACACCGCCGTGCCCCTGGGATCGCTCACCAAGCCCTACACCGCCGCCCTGGTGATGCTCCTCGCCGACGACGGCGACCTCGATCCGGACGACCCGGCCGCCGACTACCTGCCCGAACTGAGCCGGACACCGGACGTGACGATACGTCAACTCCTGAGTCACACCAGCGGATTACCTACCGGTCCGGACTCCGACACCGCGGCCGGGACCACCACCGCCCACTATCTGTCGTCCGTGTGCACCGCCCGGGACTCGCTGTTCGCACCCGGAGCTGACTTCTCGTACTCCAACGCCGGGTACATAGCCGCCGGACGGCTGGTGGAGCAGGTGACCGGCATGCCGTGGCACGAGGCCGTGCGCACCCTGCTGCTCGAACCCCTGGGCACGACCCCCGCGTTCCTGGGTACCACCACGGCCTCCCGCCCGGTCGCCGCCGGCCACACCCGCAACACCGCCAACGGCCGGGTCCGCCGCGTCGAGCAGAACCTGGCTCCGCTGGAGGCCCCGGCCGGAGCGCTGCTGGCGAGCGCCGCGGATCTCGCCGCACTGGGCCGCGCCCTGGTCGGAAGGACCCCGATCGGCCTGCCGCCGGTGCTGCCGCCCACCGTCGCCAAGCAGATGCGGCATCCCGAATCCGCCGCCCGGCCGGGCGCGTTGGCGGACGGCTGGGGGCTGGGACCGGCGCTCTACCGCCAGGGCGACACGCTCTGGTGCGGCCACGACGGCAACGCCCAGGGCACCTCCTGCCACCTGCGGGCCGACCCCGACAGCGGCGCCGTGGTCGCCTTCACCGGCAACTCCGGTTCCGCCACCGCGCTCTGGCGCGACCTCGCGGCCGAGCTGGCCCGGCTGACCGGCATCCGCGTGCCGCTGTCGACCGCACCACCGGTCAACCGGGGCGCACCCGTCGTGCTGCCCGAGTGCGTGGGCGCCTACGCCAACGGGGACACCGTGTACCGCGTCGCGCTGGAGCCCGACGGCTCGCCGACGCTGTCGGTGGACGGCGACCTGCCGTTGCCGCTGCTCTGCTACCGCGATCTGTCCTGCGACCTGGTCGACCCGGACACCGGGCAGCGCGAGTCCGGCGGACGGTTCCACCGCGACCCCGCCACCGGCGCGGTCGACCGGGTGCAGATCTCCGGGCGCGTGGCCCGCCGCACCGACCACGCCCCCGCCTGAGCCCACCGCTCGCAGCACCGCGCAGACCCGGGCGAGCCGCGCCCACCCGCCGCGTCGCTCCCCTGGTCGGCGCCGCCCACTCGCCCGCGCACCCTCGCGTCGCCTCCTCCCCACCCGGAAGGACCCCACCCATGGCCGCCCGCCCCGAGAAGCCCGAACTCGCGCCCCGCACACCGCAGGCCGGGAGCACCGCCGGGCCGCCGGAGCACGGCGCAACCCGGTCGGGGGGCTACCCGACGCTCGGTGAGCTGTTCGCCGCCTGGGTGGCCCGCACCCCGGACGCGCCCGCGATCACCGACGGCCGCCGCGGTTGGACCTACCGGGAGCTGGCGTCCCGGGTCGACCTGCTGGCCGGTCACCTGGTGCGGCTCGGTGCCGGTCCCGACCGCACCGTGGCGCTGGTCCTGCCGCGCTCGCTGGAGCTGATCGCGGCGGAGCTGGCGGTCGCGCGGGCGGGCGCCGCCTTCCTGCCGGTGGACCCGGCCTATCCCGCCGAGCGCCGGGCGCTGATGCTCACCGACGCCGCCCCCGCGGTGACCCTGGACGACCTGGCCCAGGTCCGCCGACTCCTGGAGGGGACCGGCACGGACGCCGCTCCCCCGGCCCCGGCGGTCGGCCCCGACCACACCGCGTACGTGATCTACACCTCCGGTTCCACCGGGACACCGAAGGGCGTGGCGGTCACCCACCGCGGCATCGGCGGGTTCACCGGGGCCGCCATCGAACGCTACGCGGTGCGCCCCGGCGACCGGGTGCTCCAGTTCTCCTCACCCAGCTTCGACGCCTCCGTCCTGGAGCTCTTCATCTCGGTGCTGTCCGGCGCCACCCTCGTGGTCCCGCCGGACGGCCCCTGGCTGGGCGAGGAACTCGCCGCCGTCCTGGAGCAGCACCGGATCACCCACTCGCTCATCCCGCCCGCGGCGCTGGCGACGCTCCCGGCACCGGCCGCGGGCGCGCCGGACCCGCTGCGCACGCTGATCGTCGGCGCCGAGGCCTGCCCGGCCGGTCTGGTCGACCGCTGGGCGCCCGGCCGACGCATGATCAACTCCTATGGTCCGACCGAGGCCACCATCGTCGCCACCTGGACCGGGCCGCTGTCGGCCGGCAGCGGCACGCCGACGATCGGCAGCGCGTTACCGCACACCCAGGTGTACGTCCTCGACGCCGCGATGCGTCCGCTGCCGCCCGGCGCCGACGGCGAGCTGTTCATCGGCGGCGACGGTGTGGCCCGGGGCTACCTGAACCGCGCGGGCCTGACCGCCGCCCGCTTCGTCGCCGACCCCTTCGGGCCGCCCGGTGCCCGGCTCTACCGCACCGGCGACCGGGCGCGCTGGACCGCCGACGGAACGCTGGAGTTCCTCGGCCGACTGGACCGGCAGGTGAAGCTCCGCGGCTTCCGGATCGAACCGGGGGAGATCGAGGCCGCGTTGCGGCAGCATCCGGACGTCGGCGAGGCCGTGGTCGTGGTCCGCGAGGACGAACCGGGCCGGGAACGCCTGGTCGGCTACGTCACCCCGGCCGCCCCGGAGCGGGTGCCGGACCCGGCGGCGCTGCGCGCGGCGGCGGCCGAGGCGCTGCCCGCGCACCTGGTGCCGTCCGTCGTGGTGGTGCTGGACGCGCTGCCGCTGACCGCCCAGCACAAGATCGACCGGCGGGCGCTGCCCGCGCCGGTCCGCCCGGCCGCGCCCGAACGGACCGAGCCGCTGACCGCGCGCGAGCGCGCGCTGGCCGGGATCTGGGCCGAGGTCCTCGGCGCGGACGCGGTCGGGGCGACCGACGACTTCTTCGACCTGGGCGGCGACTCGATCCTGGCCGCCCGGATCCTCGCCCGGATCCGGGCGGAACTGGGCGTCAGGATCACCCTCCGGGACGTCTTCACCGCGCGCTCGGTCGCCGGGCTGGCCCCGCTGCTGGGCGAAACGGCCGAACCGGCCGAACCGATCCCGGCCGCCCCGCGCACGGGGCCGCTGCCGCTGTCCAGCGCCCAACGGCGGCTGTGGTTCCTGGACGACCTCAACCCCGGCACCAGCGAGTACAACACCGGGGTGGCCCTGCGGCTGCGCGGCCCGGCCGACCCCGAGGCGCTGCGCCGGGCCCTGCGGCGGCTCGCGGCCCGGCACGACTCGCTGCGCACCACCTTCACCACGGTCGACGGCCGGGGCGGGCAGCGGGTGGCCGCGACGGCCGCGCTGCCGCTGCGCACGGCCGACCTGGGCGCGCTGCCCCCGGCCGAGCGCGCCGAGGCCGCCGAGCGGCTGCTGACCGACGAACTCAGCCGCCGGTACGACCTGCGGGAGGGGCCGCTCACCCGGGCGCTGCTGGTCCGCCTCGCCGACGAGGAGCACCTGCTGCTGCTGGGGCAGCACCACATCGTCACCGACGGCTGGTCGGTGGGCGTCCTCACCCGCGAACTGGCCGCGCTCTACCGCGCGGAGGCCACCGGCGAGCCGGACGGGCTGACCGCCCCGGCCGTGCAGTACCCCGACTTCGCGGTGTGGGAGCAGCGCAGCCGGAGCACCGACGCCGGGGACCTCGACTACTGGCGGCGGCAGTTGTCCGAGCTGCCGCGGTTGCGGCTGCCGGTCGACCGGCCCCGCCCGGCGATCCGCACCAGCTCCGGCGCGGCGCACCGGCACCACCTCCCGGCCGAGTTGCTGGACCGGCTGCGGCAGCTCGCCGCCGGACGCGGGGCGACCCTGTTCACCCTGTTCGCCGGGGTGTCCGCGCTGCTGTTCGCGCGCTACTCCGGCCAGCGGGACGTGGTCTTCGGCACGGTCACCAACGGACGCGACCGCGCGGACCTGGAGCAGGTGACCGGCTTCTTCGCCAACACGGTGGTGCTGCGCGGCGACGTGGACGAGGCGCTGACCGTCGACCGCTTCATCGAGGGCATGCGGGCGACCGTGCTGGACGCGTTCGTCCACGCCGGGGTGCCGTTCGACCGGCTGGTCGAGGAGTTGGCCCCGCGCCGGGATCCCGGCCGCACCCCGCTGGTCCAGGCGCTGGTCGTGCAGCAGCAGCCCGGCGCGGCCCTGCCGAGCGCGGGCGGCGTGCGGTTCGAGGACCATCCGCTGCCCCGCCCGGCGGCCCGCTTCGACCTGGTCCTGGAGTTCGCGCCGGAGGCCGCGGGCGGCTGCGAACTGACGGTCGAGTACAACACCGACCTGTTCGACGCCGCGACGGTGGCCCGGCTCTCCGGTCACCTGCACCGGCTGCTGGCGGGGATGGCGGCCGGACCCGGGCGGACGCTCGCCGAGTTGCCCCTGCTCTCCGACGACGAGGGGCGGGCGCTGCTCGACGCCTGGAACCAGCCCGCCCGCGCCGGGCGGGACACCCCGGACGGGGTCCGGCTGGACCACGCGGAGCTGAACCGGCGCGCCGCGGCGGCCGGGGTCACCGAGCCGACCCGGGTCTACCTGCTCGACCGCGCGCTGCGCCCGCAACCCCCGGGCGCGGCAGGCGAGTTGTACCTGGCGGGGAGCGGCCCGGCGGATGGCGACCCGGGGCGGGCCGGGCTGACCGCGTCCCGGTTCGTCGCCGACCCGTTCGGCGCGCCCGGAGCCCGCATGTACCGCACCGGCGACCTGGTGCGCTGGAGCGCCGAGCACGGCCTGGAGTTCCTGGGCCGGGTCGACCAGCGGGCCGGGGCGCGGGGGCCCGGCCGGGAACGGCTTCCCGAGCCGGGGCCGAGCGGGCGCACCGCCCGCCACGTCGCCCCGCGCACCCCCACCGAGCAGCTGCTGGCCGCCGTCCTGGCCGAGGTGCTGCGGGTGGACCGGGTGGGCGCCGACGACAACTTCTTCGAGCTCGGCGGCGACTCCATCCTGAGCATCCAGGTGGTGGCCCGCGCCCGGCAGGCCGGTCTGTCGGTGACCTCCCGGGACGTCTACCAGCACCAGACCGTGGCCGCGCTGGCCCGGTGCGCGGACGCCGCCGGAGGTCCGCCGCCGACCGCCGCCGCCACGGTGGCCGCCACCGGCGCGAGCCCGCTGACGCCCATCCAGCGCTGGTGGTTCGACCGCGCGGCCGGGCGGGCCGGTCACTTCGCCCAGACGCTCTCGATGCTGCTGCCCGAGGACCTGGATCCGGCGGCGCTGGAGCAGGCCCTGAACGACCTGGTCGGCCACCACGACGCGCTGCGCTCCGACTTCCGGGGCGCGGGGCTCCCGAACCCGGACAGTGCCGCGGACGCGCGCTGGCAGGTCGCCGACCGGGCGCCCCGGACGGTCCTGGCCCGGCACACCGGTCCGGACACCGACACCCCGCACCTGGGCCCGTTCGAGCTGGACCACGGGCCGCTGCTGCGCGCGGTGCTGCACGACCGCGGCCCCGGCCGACCGCCGGTGCTGCACCTGGCCGTGCACCACCTGGTGGTGGACGGGGTCTCCTGGCGGGTGCTGCTGGAGGACCTCGACCGGGCCTACCGGACCCGCCGCGACGGCGGCGACGGGGCGGGCGCGCTGCCCGCGAAGTCCTCGCCGCTGCGGCAGTGGGCGCTGCGGCTGCGCGCGCACGCCGCCGAGGGCGGTTTCGACGAGGAGCTGCGGTACTGGTCGCAGGCGGTCCCGGACTGCCCCGACCCGTTCCCGGCCGACCTGCCCGACGGCGCCGACAGCTACGCCTCGGCCCGCTCGGTGACCGTGCGGCTGAGCCCCGGGGACACCTCGCTGCTGCTGCGCACCCTGCCCGACACCTACCGCACCCAGGTCAACGACGTGCTGCTGAGCGCCCTCGGCCGGGCGCTGTGCGCGTCGAGCGGGCAGCCGCGGGTGCTGGTGGACGTCGAGGGGCACGGCCGCGAGGAGGTCTTCGCGGACCTCGACCTCAGCCGTACCGTCGGCTGGTTCACCACCCGCCACCCGGTCGCGCTGGCCGTGCCCGCGCGGGCGGACTGGGACACGGTGCTCAAGCAGGTCAAGGAGCAGCTCCGGGCCGTCCCCGGGCACGGCCTGGGGTACGAGGTGCTGCGCTCGCTGGGCCGCTTCGGGCCCGCCGACCGCGGCACCGGCGCGCGGATCAGCTTCAACTACCTGGGGCGGATGGCGTTCCCGGACGCCCCGGACGGGCTGGCCCGGGGCACCTTCCGGCCGCTGGGGCTGGACGCCGACCCGCTGGCGGAGCGCCCGCACCCGCTGGAGGTGGTCGGTCGACTCGACGGCGACGCGCTGGAGTTCACCTGGTTCTACGCCGACCGGCGGTACCACGAGAGCACCGTCCGGGCGCTGGCCGAGGGCTTCGCCGACGCGCTGGCCGACCTCGCCCGGCACGCGGCGCGGCCGGACGCCGCCGGGCGCACGCCGTCCGACTTCCCGCTGGCCGGGCTCGACCAGGCGGCCGTGGACCGGGTCGTGGGCCGGGAGCCGGCCACCGTCGAGGACGTGCTGCCGCTGACCCCGACCCAAGCCGGGATGCTCTTCCACGGCCTCTCCCAGGAGGACAGCGGCGTCTACGTCCAGCAGCTGGGCTTCGTGCTGGAGGGCGTCCCGGACCCGGACGTGCTGGCGGCCGCCTGGCAGCGGGTGACCGACCGCACCGGGGTGCTGCGCGCCCGGGTCGCCTGGCAGGACGTGCCCGAGCCGCTGCTGGTGGTCCAGCGCCGGGCGACCGTGCCGGTCACCCGGCTGGACTGGCGCGACCTGCCCGAGGACGTCCGCCGCGCCCGCCTGGGCGACCTGCTGGACCGCGACCGCGCGCGCGGCGTCGACCTGGCGCGGGCCCCGCTGCAACGCCTGGCGCTGGCCCGGGTCTCCGACACCGCCGTCCAGGTGGTGTGGACCTTCCACCACCTGGTGCTGGACGGCTGGAGCCTGTTCCAGGTGCTGTCGGACGTCTTCACCGCCCACCGCGCCCTGTCCGCGCACGGACCGGACGCCCCGGTCGCCCTGCCGGACCGCCGCCCCTACCGCGACTACCTGGCCTGGCTGGGCGGCCGCGACTGGGCCCGCGCCGAAGGGCACTGGCGGGACCGGCTCTCCGGGCTGGCCGAGGCCACCCCGCTGCCCTGGGACCGCGAGCCGCGGGAGACCCACCGCGCGGAGTCCAGCCAGGCGGTCCGGGCGACCGTGCCCGCCGCCGCCACCCGGGCGCTGGAGCAGCTCGCCCGGACCTCGGGGCTGACCCTGAACACCCTGGTCCAGGGCGCGTGGGCACTGCTGCTCGGGCGTCAGGCGGGCCTGGACGAGGTGGTGTTCGGCACCACCGTGTCCGGGCGGCCGGCCGAGCTGCCCGGCTCCGAGGCGATGACCGGCCTGTTCATCACGACCCTGCCCACCCGCACCACCATCGCGGGCGACGGCACCCTGCTGGACTGGCTCCGTCGGTTGCAGCACGAGCAGAGCGAGGACCGGCGCTTCGACTACGTGCCGCTCACCCGGATCCGGACGTTCACCGGCCTGCCCGAGCGGGTCGCGCTGTTCGACAGCATCGTCGTCTTCGAGAACTACCCGGTGGACGACGACCTGGCCGCCGCCCACGGTCTGGGCCTGAGCGGCCTGGACGGCATCGAGACCACCAACTACCCGCTGAGCCTGGTCGCCTACCCGGGTCCGGAGCTGGACCTGCGGCTCTGCTACGACCCGGAGCTGTTCGACGCCGCCACCGTGCGGCGGATGGCCGGGCAGCTCACCGTACTGCTCGCGGGCATGCCCGAGGGCGGGCAACTCCCGCCCGCGCGGCTGCCGTCGCTCACCGCCGACGGCCGCGCGCGGGTGCTCCACGGCTGGAACGACACCGCCGTCGACCTCCCCGAGCGCAGCGTCGCCGAGCTCTTCGCCGAGCAGGTGCGCCGCACTCCCGACGCGACCGCCCTGGAGGCCGGTGCCGAGCGGGTCAGCTACCGGGAGCTGGACGCCCGCGCCGCCGCCCTGGCCGACCGGCTGCTGGCGCTCGGGGTCCGGGTGGAGCGGCCGGTCGGGGTGCTGCTGAACCGTTCCGTCGGGCTGATCGAGGCGCAGCTGGCACTGGTCCGCACCGGCGGGGTGTACCTGCCGCTGGACGGCCGGGCGCCCCGGGAGCGGCTGCGCCGGATGCTCGCCGAGACCGGCGCGGAGCTGCTGCTCACCGACGCGCGGTGGGCGGAGACCGCGGAGGCCCTGCTCCCCGGCCGGGTGCTGCGGCTCGACGGCCCGCTGCCCGCGCCCCGGCCCGGAGCGGCCCCGGCCGCCCCGGCGGTGCATCCCGACAACCTCCAGTACCTGATGTTCACCTCGGGCTCCACCGGCGTCCCCAAGGGCGTCGCGGTGCGCCAGCGCGACGTCGCCGCGCTCGCCCGGGACCGGGCCTTCAGCGGCCACGACCGGGTGCTGGTGCACTCCCCGCACGCCTTCGACGCCGCCACCTACGAGGTGTGGGTGCCGCTGCTGCGCGGCGGCACCGCCGTGCTGGCCCCGCCGACGGAGCTGGACGCCGCCGTGGTCCGCCGCGCCGTCACCGAGCAGGGCGTGCGCTGCCTGTGGCTGACCGTCGGCCTGTTCCGGCTGCTCGCCCAGGAGGACCCGGCCTGCCTGCGCGGCGCCCGGGAGGTCTGGACCGGCGGCGAGGCGGTGCCCGGCGCGGTCGTCCGCCGGGTGCTGGAGGCCTGCCCCGGACTGACCGTGGTCGACGGCTACGGACCGACCGAGACCACCACCTTCGCCACCCGCCGGGTCTTCCGCTCCGGCGACCCGCTGCCCGCCGTGCTGCCGATCGGCCGCCCGCTGGACAACACCCGGGCGTACGTGCTGGACGCGGCGCTCCAGCCGCAGCCGCCGGGCATCACCGGGGAGCTGTACCTCGCCGGGGCCGGTCTGGCCCGGGGCTACCAGGGGCGGCCCGGGGAGACCGCGGCCCGCTACCTCGCCGACCCCTTCGGTCCGCCCGGCGGCCGGATGTACCGCACCGGCGACACCGTGCGCTGGAGCGACGACGGCGAGCTGCACTTCGTCGGCCGCGCCGACGACCAGGTCAAGATCCGCGGGTTCCGGATCGAACCCGCCGAGATCGAGGCGCGGCTGACCGCGCACCCGGGCGTCGCCGAGGCGGTCGTGTCGCTGGACCAGGACGCCGGACGCAAGCGCCTGGTCGCCCACCTGGTGCCGGTCGGCGGCGGCCCGGCGCCGTCCGCCTCGGCGCTGCGCGCGCACCTGGCGGCCGACCTGCCGGACTACATGCTGCCCGCCGCGTTCGTCACCGTGCCGGAGCTGCCGCTGACCGGCAACGGCAAGGTGGACCGGCGGCGGCTGCCCGCGCCCGACTGGTCGGCCGCCGGGGACAGCGCGTACCGCCCGGCGGGCACCGGGACCGAGCGGGTCCTCGCCGCCATCTGGGCGGAGCTGCTCGGGGTGGAGCGCGTCGGCGTCGACGACAACTTCTTCATGCTGGGCGGCGACTCGATCCTCAGCATCCAGGTGGTCTCCCGGGCCCGGGCGGCCGGGCTCGCGCTGAGCCCGCGCGACCTGTTCCGGCACCCCACGGTCGCCGCGCTGGCTGCCGCTGCGGGCACCGCCGGGTCCGTCGCCGGTACCGGGCCGGTCCACGGCGAGGTCCGGCTCACCCCCGTCCAGCACTGGTTCCTGGACCCGCAGCCGACGCAGGCCGCCCACTTCAACCAGTCGGTGCTGGTGGCGGCGCCGGGCGAGGTCGATCCGGAGGTCCTGCGCCGGGCGCTGACCGCCCTGTGGGCGCACCACGACGCGCTGCGCTGCCGGTTCACCGCCGACGCCGACGGGGCCTGGCGGCAGCACTGCGCCCCGGCCGACGCCGCCCCGCCGGAGCTGCTGCGGGTCTGCGACCTCGGCGGGCTGGATCCGGCGGCGGCCGAGCAGACCGAGGCGCGGGTGACCGCGGCCGCGCAGGCCGGGTTCCGGTTGGACTCCCCGCCGCTGTTCACCGCCCGGCTGTTCACCGGCGACGGGGCCCGGCCCGCCCGGCTGCTGCTGACGGCGCACCACCTGGTGGTCGACGGCGTCTCCTGGCGGGTGCTGCTGGAGGACCTGGAGACCGCCTACCGGCAGGCCACGGACGGACGGCCGCTGCGGCTGCCCGCGCGCACCAGCTCCGTCCAGGAGTGGACCCGCAGGCTGCACGAGCACACTGGGAACGGCGGCTTCGCCGACCAGTCGGCGCACTGGCGGGCCGTCGCCCGGCACTGCGCGGCGCCGCTGCCGGTGGACGGCGACGGCGACGGCGGCAACACCGGCGCCGACCTGCGGGCGGTGACGGTCGTCCTGGACCGGGAGCGCACCGACCAGCTGCTGCGCAAGGTGCCCGGGGTCTACCGCACCCGGATCGACGACGTCCTGCTGACCGCCCTCGGCCGGGTGCTCGCCGGGTGGACCGGACGGCGCACCGTCGCCGTCGGCCTGGAGGGGCACGGCCGCGAGGACCAGCTGTTCGAGGACGTCGACCTGTCCCGCACGGTCGGCTGGTTCACCACCCTGTTCCCGGTCGCGCTGGAGGTCCCGGAGGGGGACTGGGGCGCCGCGCTGAAGTCGGTCAAGGAGCAGCTGCGGGCGGTGCCGCAGCGCGGTCTCGGCTACGGCGCGCTGCGCCACCTGGCCCGGGATCCCGGGCTCGCGGACGCGGCGACCCCCGGTGTCAGCTTCAACTACCTGGGGCGGTTCGACTGGTCGGCGCCCGGCGCGGCCCTGGTCGGCGCGGTCCCCGGCGGCCTCGACGGCGCCGAGGCGCCCGGCACCGCGCGCCCGCACCTGCTGGACGTGGTGGCCCGGGTGGAGCGGGACCGGCTGGAGATCAGCTGGTACTACAGCGACCGGCTGCACCACGAGCGGACCGTCACCGGGCTCGCGGAGGGCATGCTGCGGGCGCTGGAGGAGATCGTCGCGCACTGCGCCCTCCCGGACGCGGGCGGCCGCACCCCCGCCGACTTCCCGCTGGCCCGGCTCGACCAGGCGGGCGTGGACCGGGTGGTGGGTGACGGACGCGCGGTGGCGGACGTCTACCCGCTGACGCCGATGCAGGCCGGGATGCTCTTCCACAGCCTGCTGGACCCGGCCGGTGGCAGCTACCTCAACCAGGTGCAGCTGGTGCTGACCGGGGTCACCGACCCGGACGCGCTGGCCGAGGCGTGGCGCCGGACCGTGGACGCCAACCCGGTCCTGCGCACCCGGCTGGCCTGGCAGGAGACCGCCGAGCCGGTCCAGGTGGTGCAGCGGCGGGCCGCCCTGGAGGTGGCCCGGCACGACTGGGGCGGGCGGTCGGCGGAGCCCGACGGGCCGGAGATGGCGCGGCTGCTGGCGGAGGACCGGCGGCGCGGCGTCGACCTGACCGCCGCTCCGCTGATGCGGCTGGCCCTGATCCGGCTGTCGCCGACCCGGGTGCGGCTGGTGTGGACCTTCCACCACGTGCTGCTCGACGGCTGGAGCGCGGCCCAGGTCTTCGACGAGGTGTGCGAGCGCTATGCCGCGCTGGCCTCGGGACGGCAGCCGCGGCTGCCCGAGCGGCCGCCCTTCGGCGACTACCTGCGCTGGCTCGCCGGTCAGGACCGGGCCCGGGCCGAGCGGTACTGGCGGGAGACGCTGGCCGGGTTCCCGGCGCCCACCGGGCTGCCCCGGGACCGGCGGCCCGCCGAGGCGCACCGCGCCTCCTCGTCCGCGTCGGTGCGGGTGAGCCTGGACGCCGAGCTGTCGGCGCGGCTGCGGGAGACCGCCCAGCAGGCGGGGCTGACCGTCAACACCGTGCTGCAGGGCGCCTGGGCGCTGCTGCTACAGCGCTACGGCGGCGGTGACGACGTGGTGTTCGGCACCATCGTCTCCGGCCGCCCGGCCGAACTGCCGGGCGTGACCTCGATGGTGGGCCTGTTCATCAACACCCTGCCGACCCGGGTGCGGATCGACGGACGGGCCCCGCTGCGGGACTGGCTGAGCGAACTGCAGGCCGCCCAGTCGGAGTCCCGGCGGCACGACTTCGTCTCGCTGGCGCAGGTGCAGACCTGGAGCGAGGTGCCCGGCGGGACCAACCTGTTCGACAGCATCCTGGTCTTCGAGAACTACCCGTTCGACGCGGACGCGATCGCCCGGCACGGCCTGGGCATGGAGCAGGAACGCGACGTGGAACCGACCAACTACCCGCTCAGCGTGGTGGTGGCGCCGGGCGACACGCTGTCGGTCAACCTCGACTACGACCCCGCCGCCTTCGACGCCGCGACCGTCGCGGGCCTCGGCGCGGGCCTGCGGACGCTGCTGGCGGGCATGGCGGCCGGTCTCGACCGGACACCGGCGGAGCTGCCGCTGGTGGAGCCGGAGCGCGGACGCGAGCTGCTGGAACGATTCGGCGGAACGGTGGCCGACGCCCCGCGGCGCACCCTGGCCGAGGCGTTCGGCCGCCGGGCCGCGGCCACCCCCGACGCCCCGGCCGTCCGCTGCGGCTCCGAGCTGCTCAGCTACCGGGAGCTCGACCAGCGGGCCAACCGGCTGGCCCGGCTGCTGGTCGCGGCGGGCGCCGGACCGGAGCGCTTCGTCGCGCTGGCGCTGCCGCGCACCGCCGACCTGGTGGTGGCACTGCTGGCGGTGCTCAAGAGCGGCGCCGGCTACCTGCCGGTGGACCCGGGATACCCGGCCGACCGGATCGCCTTCCTCTTCGCGGACGTGCGGCCGGACGCCGTGGTCACCGGCGCCGGGACGGCCGACCGGCTGCCGCGGGGACCGTTCACCCGGATCCTGCTGGACGACCCCGACTGCGCCGCGCGGCTGGCCGCCGCCTCGGCCGCCGACCTCGGCGACGACGAGCGGTCCGGGCCGCTGCTGCCGGAGCACCCCGCGTACGTGATCCACACCTCGGGTTCGACCGGCCGTCCGAAGGGCGTCGTGGTCGCCCAGTCCTCGGTGCTGGCCCTGACCGACTGGGCGGCGGCCGAGTTCGGCGGCCGGGGGCTGGCCCACGTGCTGGCCTCCACCTCGCTGAACTTCGACGTGTCGGTGTTCGAGATCTTCGCGCCGCTGCTGGCGGGCGGCTGCGTGGAACTCGTCCGCGACCTGCTGGCCCTGGCCGAGCGGGCCGAGCCGTGGCGCGCGGGCCTGCTCAGCGCGGTGCCCTCGGCCCTGGAGCGGCTGCTGGCGGAGGACGCGGTGCGGGTGACGGCGGACACGGTGGTGCTCGCGGGCGAGGGCCTGCCCGCCCGGACCGTCCGCCAGGTGCGCGCGGCGATACCCGGCTGCCGGGTGCTGAACATCTACGGCCCGACCGAGGCCACCGTCTACGCCACCGCCTTCGGCTGCGACCCGGCCGACCCCGACCGCGACCCGCCGATCGGCCGACCGGTCGGCGGCGCCCGGGCCTACGTGCTGGACGACCGGCTGCGCCCGGTGCCGGTGGGCGTGCCCGGGCAGCTGTTCCTGGCCGGAACCGGCGTGGCGCGCGGCTACCTGGGCCGCCCCGGCCTGACCGCGTCCAGGTTCCCGGCCGACCCCTACGGTCCGCCCGGTCGGCGCATGTACCGCACCGGCGACCTGGCCCGCTGGACCGCCGACGGCGACCTGGTCTACCTCGGCCGCACCGACGACCAGGTGAAGGTGCGCGGCTTCCGGATCGAGCTCGGCGAGGTGGAGGCCGCGCTGGCCGCCCACCCGCGGGTGTCGGCCGCCGCCGCCCGGGTGGTCGAGCACGACGGCCACCGGCGGCTGGTGGGCTACGCGGTGCCGCGCGACGGCGGGCTGCCGGACCCGGCGCAGTGGCGGGCCTTCCTCGGCCGCACCCTCCCCGACCACCTGGTCCCCGCTCTGGTGGTGCCGCTGGAGCGGCTGCCGCTGGGCGCCACCGGCAAGCTGGACCGGCGGGCGCTGCCCGATCCGGTGTGGGCCGCCCCGGCCGGGCGCGGCGACCGGCCGCCGCGCACCGACGCGGAACGGACGCTCGCCGCGATCTGGTCCGAGGTGCTCGGCCAGCCGGAGGTGAACGCGGACGACAACTACTTCGCGCTGGGCGGCGACTCGATCCTGGGCATCCAGATCGTCTCGGCGGCCCGCCGGGCCGGGCTGGCGCTGACGCCCCGCCAGCTGTTCACCCACCAGACCGTCGCCGAACTCGCCGCCGCCGCGACCGACTCCCCGACCGCGGCCCCCGCCGCGGTCGCCGCCGAGCAGGGCCCGGTGGTCGGCGGGGTTCCGCTCACCCCGGTCCAGCACTGGCTGTTCGAGACCGTTCCCGGCGACCCGGCCCGGTTCGTCCAGGCGGTCTCCTTCGAGCTGGTGGCGGACGCCGACCCGGCGCTGCTGGGCGCCGCGCTGACGGCGGTGCTGGAGCAGCACGACGCGCTGCGGCTGCGGTTCGCGGCGAACGACGGCGACGGCGACGGCGGCAGCAGCGGCGACGGGCGATGGCGCCAGCACGGCACCGCCCCCGGCGGTCCGGCCGAGCCGCGGGTGCACGAGCTGCCCGGCGGCGCGGCGGCGGGACCCGCGGTCGCGCTGGCGGCCGAGTCCCTGGCCGGGAGCTTCGACCTGGCCGCCGGTCCGCTGCTGCGGGCCGCGCTGTGCCGCTTCGCCGACGACCGGCGCCCGGTGCTGCTGCTGGCCGCGCACCACCTGGTGGTGGACGCGGTGTCCTGGCGGCTGCTGCTGGAGGACCTGGACACCGGCTACCGGGCGCTGCGGGCCGGCGGGCGGATCGACCTCGGCCCGAAGAGCACGTCGTTCCGGGCCTGGGCCGAGCGGCTGGCCGCGCACACCACCGGCGGCGGATTCGACGACGAACTCGCCCACTGGCACGCCGTCGAGGACCCCGCGCCGCTGCTGCCGACCGACCGTGCCGGGGCCAACACCGCCGCCGCCGAGCGGACGCTGACCGTCGGCCTGGACGCCGAGGAGACCCGGCGGCTGCTGCGGGACGTACCCGAGGCCTACCGCACCCGCGTCAACGACGTGCTGCTCTGCGCCCTGGGCCGGGTACTGGCCCGCTGGACCGGCCGCGACCGGGTGGCCGTGGCGCTGGAGGGCCACGGCCGCGAGGACCACCTGTTCCCGGACGTCGACCTGGCCCGGACCGTCGGCTGGTTCACCACCATGTACCCGGTGGTGCTGGAGGTACCGCGGGAGGCGGACACCGGCACGGCGCTGAAGGCGGTCAAGGAGAGCCTGCGGGCGGTGCCGGGCGGCGGCCTCGGCTACGGCGCGCTGCGCTACCTGCGGCCCGCGCCGGACCCGGAGCTGCCGGGCCTGCCGCTGGTCGGCTTCAACTACCTGGGCCGCCAGGACTGGAACGGCGCCCCGGGCGGCCTGCTGCACGCCCCGCACGGACCGCTCACCGGCGGGATGGACCGTTCCGCGGACCGGCCGCACCTGCTGGACGTGCTCGGGCAGGTCAGCGCCGGGCGGCTGGAGCTCACCTGGTCGTACTCCGGCGAGGTGCACCGGCGCGAGACCGTCGCCCGGCTGGCGGCCGAGACGGCGGCGGAGCTGCGGGCCATCGTCCGGCACTGCGCCGAGCCCGGCGCGGGCGGGCGCACCCCGTCCGACTTCCCGCTGGCCCGGCTGGACCAGGCGGCCGTCGACCGGCTGGCGGGCACCGGGCGCGAGGTGGCCGAGATCTATCCGCTGACGCCCACCCAGACCGGTATGGTCGTGCACGGCCTGGACGAGGCGGAGCACGGCCTCTACGTCGAGCAGATCACCTTCGTCCTGGACGGCGCCCGCGACCCGGCGCTGCTGGCCGCCGCCTGGCAGCACGTGGTCGACCGCACCCCGGTGCTGCGCACCGCCGTGGCGCTGCGCGACGTGCCGGTGCCGCTGCAACTGGTGCGCCGGGAGGCGGCGCTGCCGGTCACCGGGCACGACTGGAGCACGCTGCCCGAGCGGTCGCGCGCGGCGGAGCTGGAGCGGCTGCTCGGCGAGCAGCGGGCCACACCCTTCGCCCTGGACCGGGCCCCGCTGCTGCGCCTGGCCCTGGTCCGGCTGGGGCCGGACGCGGTGCGCGTGGTGTGGACCTTCCACCACCTGCTGCTCGACGGCTGGAGCGTCTTCCACGTGCTGTCCGACGTCCTGGTCGCGCACGCCGCGCTGGCCCGGGGCGAGCAGCCGGTGCTGCCCGAGCGGCGGCCCTTCGCGGACTACGCCGCCTGGCTGGCCGCCCGCGACCGCGCCGGGGCCACCGGGCACTGGCGCGACGTGCTGGCGGACCTGGCCGCGCCCACCGCGCTGCCCTACGACCGCAGGCCCGCCGGGGACGCCACCGCCCGCTCCGGGACCTGGCTGTCGCAGCGGCTCGGCGAGGCGGCGACCGACCGGCTGCTGGAGTTCGCCCGGCGGCACCGGCTCACCCTGAACACCCTGGTCCAGGGCGCCTGGGCGCTGCTGCTGTCCCGCTGGAGCGGTGAGCGGCGGGTCTGCTTCGGCACCACCGTCTCCGGCCGCCCGGCCGACCTGCCCGGCGCCGACACCGTCGTCGGCCTGTTCATCACCACCCTGCCGGTGCGGGTCGCCGTCGACGGCGGCGCCCGCTGCGGCGCCTGGCTGCGCGCGACGCAGGAGGCCAGGGCCGAGGACCGCAGGTTCGACCACGCGCCGCTGACCGAGCTGCACGGACTGAGCGGACTCCCGCCGGGGACCCCGATGTTCGACAGCCTGGTGGTCTTCGAGAACTACCCGGTCGGCGACGCCACGGCGGGCGCGCACGGCCTGCTGCTGCGCGACCTGGACGCCAGGGAGGCCACCAACTACCCGCTCACCGTGGTCATCTCCCCCGGCGAGCGGCTCAGCGTGGAACTCGGCTACGACCCGCGCTGCTTCGACCCGGACACGGCGGAGTCGCTGGCCGGGCAGCTGCTGCACACCCTGTCCGCGCTGGCCGCCGCGCCGGACACCGCCCGGCTGGACGACATCGACGTGCTGCCGCCCGGGCAACGGGCCCGGCTGCTGCGCCCGGCGGCGCGCCCGGCGCTCGGCCCGGTGCCCCCGGCCACCCTGCCCGACCTGGTCGAGGCCGCGGTGGACCGCTGGCCGACCGCGACCGCGCTCAGCGCGCCCGGCCTGGAGCTCCGCTTCGCCGAGGCCGAGGCCCGGGCCAACCGGCTGGCGCACCGGCTGATCGCCCGGGGCGCCGGTCCCGGCGGCCTGGTCGCGCTGCTGCTGCCGCGCTCGGCGGAGATGCTGCTGGCCGAGCTGGCGGTGGCGAAGACCGGCGCCGCGTTCCTGCCGGTCGACCCGGCCTACCCGGACGAGCGGATCGCGCTGATGCTGCGGGACGCCGCCCCCGCGCTCACCCTGGACGCCAAGGAGGTGTCCGAGCTGCTGGCCGCGCCCTCGGGCGGCGTCCCCGACCACCGGCCCACCGACGCCGACCGGACCCGCCCGCTCGACCTGGACGACCCGGCGTACGTCATCTACACCTCCGGATCCACCGGCACCCCGAAGGGCGTCGTGGTCACCCACCGCGGTCTGGCGGCGTTCGCCGCGGCCGAGGCGGCGCACTACCAGGTGGCGCCGGGCGACCGGGTGCTGGCCTTCGCCACCCCCAGCTTCGACGCCTCGGTGCTGGAGCTGTGCCTGGCGCTGCCGCACGGCGCCCGGCTGGTGGTGCCCGCCCCCGGCCCGCTGCTCGGCGCGCCACTGGCCGAGGTGCTGCGGGCGGAGGGGATCACCCACACCCTGCTGCCGCCGGCCGCGCTGGCCACCCTGCCGTCCGACTCCCCGGCGACGCTGCCCGCGCTGAAGACGCTGATCGTCGGCGCCGACGCCTGCGGCGCCGACCTGGTCGCCCGCTGGGCCCCGCACCACCGGATGGTCAACTCCTACGGGCCGACCGAGGCCACCGTGGTCGCCGCCTGGTCCGCCCCGCTGACGGCGGACGGCGCCGCGCCGCCGATCGGCCGCCCGCTGCCCGCCACCGGGGCCTACCTGCTGGACGCCCGGCTGCGGCCGGTCCCCGACAACGCCCCGGGCGAGCTGTGGCTGAGCGGACCGGCGCTGGCCCGGGGCTACCTGGGACGTCCCGGCCTGACCGCCGCCCGGTTCACCGCCGACCCGTTCGGGCCGCCCGGCAGCCGCATGTACCGCACCGGTGACCTGGTCCGCCGCGACTCCGGCGGCGAGCTGCACTACCTGGGCCGCGCCGACCACCAGCTCAAGCTGCGCGGCCACCGGATCGAGGCGGGCGAGGTGGAGGCGGCGCTGGTGCGCCACCCGGGCGTGCTGGACGCGGTGGTGAGCGTCCGCGAGGACGAACCCGGGCAGCAGCGGCTGGTCGCCCACCTGCTCGCCGCCGCCGACGCCGGGGCGCCGCCGACCGCCGCCGAGCTGCGCGCGCTGGCGGCCCGCTCGCTGCCGGGGTACATGGTCCCCTCGGCGTTCGTGGTCCTCGACCGCTTCCCGCTCACCGAGAACGGCAAGACCGACCGGCGCGCGCTGCCCGCCCCCGCGCCCGCGGCCGCGGTCACCGAGCAGCAGCGGGCCGCCCAGGTGGCGCCGCGCACGCCCACCGAGGAGGCGGTGGCGGCCATCTGGGCGCAGGCCCTGGGCACGGCCGTCGGCGTGGAGGACGACTACTTCCTGCTCGGCGGCGACTCCATGCGCGCCCTGCTGATCGCCTCCCGCGCGAACGACGCCTTCGGCGTCGCGCTCACCCCCCGCGACGTCCTGGTCTCCCGCACCGTGGCCGCCCTGGCGGAGCTGGTGGAGGAGCACGTGCTGAGCGAACTCGAAGACGCCGCGTACGGCGGCCCCGACGATGACGAACGGTGAGGAACGCACGACCATGACGTCTTCCAAGCACGAGCGCGCCGAGGCCCTGCCCGCCGACCTGAGGGAGGCGCTGCGCCGTCGGCTCGCCGGACGGGCCGGGGGCGGGCCGGCCGCCGCCGACCGGTCCATCCCGCCGGTCGACCGCGGCGGTCCGCTGCCGCTCTCCTTCGTGCAGCAGCGGCTGTGGTTCCTGGACCGGCTGCGCCCCGGCGACCCGCGCTACAACAGCGCCGTCGCGGTGCGGTTCAGCGGACCGCTGGCGGTCGCGGCGCTGACCGCGGCGCTGACCCTGGTGGTGGCCCGGCACGAGTCGCTGCGCACGGTCTTCGAGGAGACCGACGGACAACCGGCGCAGACCGTCAGGGCGCCCGGTCCGGTGCCGCTCCCGGTCCGCGAGGCGACCGCGCCGCAGGAGCTGGACGCGACGCTGCTGGCGGAGTACTCCCGTCCGTTCGACCTGGCGCGGGGGCCGCTGCTACGGGCGGTGCTGGTGCGCGAGTCCGACGCCGCGCACGTGCTGCTGCTGACGGCGCACCACATCGTGACCGACGGCTGGTCGATGGGGGTGGTCCTGGACGAGCTGTGCACCGCCTACCAGGCCCTGGCCCGGGGCGCGGCGCCGGAGCTGCCGCCGGTGGCCACCCAGTACCCGGACTTCGCGGCGTGGCAGCGCGGGCAGCTGTCCGGGGCCCGCCTGGAGAAGCATCTCGCCTACTGGAAGGGCCAGTTGGCCGGGGCGGTGGCCACCGAGCCGCCGCTGGACCGGCCCCGGCGCGGCGCCGAGGCCGGTCCCGGCGCGGTCCACGAGTTCGCTGTCCCGGCCGCGCTGACCGCCCGGCTGCGGGAGCTGGCGACCGAGCAGCGCACCACCCTGTACACGGTCCTGGTCGCCGCCACCCAGGCGCTGCTGGCCCGCTGGTCGGGACGGGACGAGGTGACCGTCGGCTCGCTCACCTCCGGCCGGTCCCGCACCGACCTCGAACGGGCCGTCGGCTGCTTCGTCAACACGGTGGTGCTGCGCACCCCGGTCGCCCGGACCTGGTCCTTCCGGGAGCTGCTGACGGCCGCCGCGGTGACCGTCAACGACTCCTTCGCGCACGGCGACACGCCGTTCGAGCGACTGGTGGAGGCGGTGGGCGCGCCCCGGGAGGCGGGCCGCAACCCGCTGTTCGACGTGATGGTGCTGCTGCACCCGGCCCCGGCCGCCGCCCCCGCGCCGGACGGCCTGGACGTCTCCCCGGTGGCCGTGCCCCGGCAGGCCGCCACCTTCGACCTGAGCGTGGAGTTCGTGCCCGACGGCGACGGGCTGACCGGGCTGCTGGAGTACCGCAGCGACCTGTTCGACGCGTCCACCGCGCGGCGGACGGCCGAGCAGCTGCTGCGGCTGCTGACCGGCGCCGCCGCCGAGCCCGACCTGCCGCTGAGCGGCCTGCCGCTGCTCTCGGCGGCGGAGTCCCGCCGGATGACGCAGGACTGGAACGCCACCGCGCTGCCCGTCGAGCGGACCACCGTCGCCGAACTCGTGCAGCGCCGGGCGGCGTCCGCCCCCGGCGCGCTCGCCCTGGTCGCCGGGGCCGAGCGGCTGGACTACGCGACGCTCAACGCCCGTGCCAACCGGCTCGCCCACCACCTGATCTCCCTCGGCGCCGGGCCCGAGCGGCTGGTGGCGCTGCGGCTGCCGCGCACCGCCGACCTGGTGGTCGCGGTGCTCGCGGTCTGGAAGTCCGGCGCCGGGTACCTGCCGCTGGACCCGGCGCTGCCCGCCGAACGCGTCCGGTACCTGCTGGACGACGCCCGGCCGACGCTGGTCCTGGACGAGGCCGCGCTGCGCTCCGTCCCCGCGACCGCCCCGGACACCGACCCCGGCGACGCCGACCGGTCGGCCCCGGCGGACCCGGCGCACCCCGCGTACGTGATCTACACCTCCGGTTCCACCGGCCGCCCCAAGGGCGTCGCGGTACCGCAGCTCGCGCTGACGCACCTGCTGGCCGCGCACCGGGCGGGTTTCGTCGCCGACGCCGGGGGCGGCCCGCTGCGGGTGGCGCTGACCGCGTCCCTCTCCTTCGACACCTCGCTGGAGGGCCTGCTGCTGCTGGCCGACGGCCACCCGCTGCACCTGGTGGACGAGGTGACCCGGATGGACGCCGCCGCCCTGGTCGAGTACGTGGTCCGGCACCGCGTGGACTTCCTCGACCTGACCCCGTCCTACCTGGCGCAGCTGCTGCCGGCCGGGCTGCTCACCGATCCGCGCCACCGGCCCCGGGTGCTGATGCTCGGCGGCGAGCCGGTCGGCCCGCGCCTGTGGCGGGAGCTGGCCGGTCACCCGGAGGTGGCCGCGTACAACTTCTACGGCCCCACCGAGTGCACCGTCGACGCCCTGGCCTGCCGCATCGCCGACGGTGACCGCCCGCTGGTGGGGCGTCCGCTGCCGAACGTGCGGGCCTACGTCCTGGACGACCGGCTGCGCCCGGTGCCGCCGGGCATCGGCGGCGAGCTGTACCTGGCCGGCGCGCAGCTGGCCCGGGGGTACGCGGACCGCCCGGGGCTGACCGCCGCGCGGTTCCTGGCCGACCCGTTCGGCCCGGCCGGTACCCGCATGTACCGGACCGGCGACCTGGCCCGCTGGACCGCCGACGGACGCCTGGACTACCTCGGCCGCGCCGACGACCAGGTCAAGGTGCGCGGTCACCGGATCGAGCCGGGCGAGGTCGAGGCCGCGCTGCTGGACCTGCCGCAGGTCGCGGCGGCGGCGGTGGTGGCCGTGGCCGACGCGCACGGCCACGCCCGGCTGGCCGCCTACGTGGTGGCCGCCGCCGGGACCGCCCGGCCCACCGCCGGGTTGCGGTCCGCGCTGCGGCAGGTGCTGCCGGACCACCTGGTGCCGTCCGCCTTCACCGCGCTCGACGCGCTGCCGCTGACCACCAGCGGCAAGCTGGACCGCCGGGCGCTGCCCGCTCCCGACTTCCTCGGCGACGGGCGGGAGCGGGAGTACACCGCCCCGCGCACGCCCCAGGAGCAGACCCTGGCCGACATCTGGGCCGGGGTGCTCGGGGTGGCGCGGGTGGGCGTCAGCGACAACTTCTTCGAGCTGGGCGGCGACTCGATCCTGAGCATCCAGGCCGTCTCCCGGGCCCGCGCCGCGGGCCTGCGGATCGGCTCGGCCGACGTCTTCCGGCACCAGACCGTCGCCGACCTGGCCGCCGCCGCGGCGTACCGGACCACCGCCGAGGTCCCCGCCCCGCGACCGCACGACCCCGGCCCCGCGCCGCTGACCCCGGTCCAGGAGTGGTTCCTCGCCACCCACGACCCGCGCCGCCACTTCAGCATGTCGCTGCTGCTCGACCTGCCGCGCGAGCTCGACCGGCGGGCGCTGGAACAGGCGCTGCGGGCGGTGGCGACGCGGCACCCGGCGCTGCGCACCCGGTTCACCCGCACCGGGGACGGCTGGCGGCAGCTGCCGGTCCCGCTCCCCGCGGGCGAGCTGCTGAGCGGTCACGACCTGCCCGGCGGCGCCGATCCGGCGGACGTCCTGGCCGCCCGGCTGCGGGCCGCCGACGCCGCCCGGGCGGCGCTGGACCCGGCCACCGGCGCGCTGCTGCGCGCGGCGCTGCTGCCCGCGCCGCACGGCGCCCGGCCCCAGCTGTTCCTGACCGCCCACCACCTGGCCGTGGACAGCGTCTCCTGGCGGGTGCTGCTG
The DNA here is from genome assembly GCF_014084105.1 of Streptacidiphilus sp. P02-A3a. Classification (GTDB taxonomy): domain Bacteria; phylum Actinomycetota; class Actinomycetes; order Streptomycetales; family Streptomycetaceae; genus Streptacidiphilus. The sequence goes on from NZ_CP048289.1 coordinate 5,171,794, forward strand.
GCCGACCTGGAACAGGCCTACCGGCAGGCGGCGGCGGGCGAGCCGCCACGGCTCGAACCCGAGCCCACGCCGTTCACCGACTGGGCCCGCCACCAGTCCGAGCGGGTGCGCGCCGGGGACCTCGACGACGACCTGCCGTACTGGACGGCCGAGGCCCTCGCCCCGCGCGCCCCGCTGCCGGTCGACCACCCCGGGGCTCCCCTCGGCGGCTCGGTGCGCACCGTCCGCAGCCGGGTGGACCGGGACACCACCGAGGCGCTGCTGCGCCGGGTGCCCGGGGCCTACCGGACCCAGGTCAACGACGTGCTGCTGAGCGCCCTGGGCCGGGTGCTCGCCGACTGGGCGGGCGCCGACCGGGTCACCGTCGCCCTGGAGGGCCACGGCCGGGAGGACCTGGGCGGCCCCGGCGCCGAGCACGCCGCCGCCGACCGGCCCGCTCCCGACCTGCCCGCGTTCGACCTGTCGCGGACCGTGGGCTGGTTCACCGCCCAGTACCCGGTGACCCTCGCCCCGGCCGGACCGGCCGGCGCGCCGGACTGGGCCGCCACCCTGAAGGCGGTCAAGGAGCGGCTGCGGGCCGTGCCCCGGCGCGGCCTGAGCTACGAGGCGCTGGCCCGCCTCGGCTCGCCCGATCCGTCCGCCCTGGCCCTGCGGGAGGTGCCGCTGCCGCAGGTGTGCTTCACCTACCACGGGCAGTGGACCGCCCCGGAGGGCGGCGACTTCGCCCCGGCCGGTGAGCCGCCGGGCCGGGACGCCGCCGACGACGAGCCGCTGGACCACCTGCTCGACGTGTCCGCGGCCGTGTCCGACGGCGAGTTGGAGATCACCTGGCACTACAGCGACCAGGTCCACCGGGCGGAGACGGTGCGCGGCCTGGCGGACGCCATGGTCGGCGCGCTGGGCGCCATCGTCCGCCACTGCGCCGGTCCGGACGCCGGTGGCCGCACCCCCTCCGACTTCCCGCTGGCCCGGCTCGACCAGGCCGCGGTGGACCGGCTGGCGGGCGACGGACGCGAGGTGGAGGACCTGCTGCCGCTCACCCCGCTGCAACAGGGCATGCTCTTCCACCGGCTGGTCGGCGGCGCTGACGACGTCTACGTCGACCAGGCCGGGCTGCTGCTGGAGGGGGTGAACGACCCCGACGCCCTGGCCGCCGCCTGGCAGCGGGTGACCGAGCGCACCCCCGCGCTGCGCACGTCGGTGGTCTGGGAGGGCGTGCCGGTGCCGCTACAGCGGGTGCACCGCGCGGTGCGGGTCCCGGTGACCCAGGTGGACCTGCGCGCCGTCGGCCCGGACGAGCGCGCCGAGCGGCTGGACCGGCTGCGCGCCGACGACCTGGCGCGGGGCCTGGACATCGGCACGGCGCCGCTGATGCGGCTCACCCTGGTCCGGCTGCCGGACGCCCGGCTGCACCTGCTGTGGACCTCGCACCACCTGATCCTGGACGGCTGGAGCCTGGCCCAGGTGCTGACCGACGTGTTCGCCGAGTACGCGGCGCTGACCACCGGCGCCGAGGCCCGACCGGCCGCCCGCCGGCCCTTCGGCGACTACGTCCGCTGGCTGGCCGAGCAGGACGCCGGGGCCGCCCGCGAGCACTGGCGCGGCGTCCTCGACGGCTTCGCCGGGCCGACCCCGCTGCCCGCCGACCGGGTCCGGCACGAGGTCCACCGGGGCCGCTCGGCGGAGCTGTACGCGGCCGGGCTCTCGGACGAGGCCTCCGAGCGGCTGGCGCGCGGCGCCCGGCGGGCCGGGCTGACGCTCGGTACCGTCGTCCAGGGCGCCTGGGCGCTGCTGCTGTCCCGCTACAGCGGCGAGTCGGACGTGCTGTTCGGGACCACCGTCTCCGGCCGCCCGGACGACCTGCCCGGCGCCGAGTCGATGATCGGCATGTTCATCAACACCCTGCCCACCCGGGTCCGGGTGGACGCCGACCGGACCGCCGCCGAGTGGCTCGCGGAGCTCCAGGCGGCGCAGGCCGAGGCACGGCGCTTCGCGGCCGTGTCGCTGGCCGAGCTGACCGGCCTCAGCGAGGTGCCGTCCGGCGGCGTGCTGTTCGACAGCATGGTCGCCTTCGAGAACTACCCCTTCGACCAGACCGGCGCGGCGGGCTCCGGTGTCCGGCTGGCCGACGTCTCCTCCCGCGACGCCACCAACTACCCGCTGGTGCTGCGGGCCTACCAGGGCGAGCGCTTCGGCTTCGACCTCGGCTACGACGCCGCGCTGTTCGACGCGGCGACCGTGCGGACCCTCGCCGACCGGCTGTGCCTGCTGCTCACCGAGCTGGCCGACGACCTCGACCGCCCGCTGCGGGCCCTGGCCTGGACCACCGCCGAGGAGCGGCGGCGGATCCTGGTCGACTGGAACGGGACCGCCCAGGGACGGCCCGAGCAGACCCTGGTGGACCTGTTCGAGGCCCAGGCCGCGCGCACGCCCCGGGCCGAGGCCGTCAGCTGCGGTCAGGACCGGCTCGACTACGCCACGCTGGACGCCCGGGCCAACCGGCTGGCCCACCGGCTGGCCGAACTCCGGGCCGCCCCCGAGCAGTTCGTGGCCCTGGCGCTGCCCCGCTCGGTCGGCCTGGTGGTGGCCGTGCTGGCGGTGCTCAAGACCGGCGCGGCCTACCTGCCGGTCGACCCTCGGCTACCGGCCGAGCGGATCGCCCGACTGCTGCGCGACGCCGGACCGGTGGCGCTGGTGACGGTCACCGGCGCGGCCGGGGCGGCCGGGGACACCGGCCTGCCGGTGCTGTCGCTGGACGACCCGGAGGTCCGCGCCGACCTGGCCCGGCGTCCGCTGACCGGGCCCGACCCGGCCCGCCGCCCGCTGCCGGAGAGCCCCGCCTACGCCATCTTCACCTCCGGATCCACCGGCGTCCCCAAGGGCGTGGTGATCCCCCACGCCAACGTGGTGCGGCTGTTCGGCCGGACCCAGGACTGGTTCGGCTTCGGCGCCGACGACGTGTGGACGCTGTTCCACTCGTACACCTTCGACTTCTCGGTGTGGGAGCTGTGGGGTCCGCTGCTGCACGGCGGCCGACTGGTGGTCGTGCCGGACGACACCGCCCGCTCGCCGGAGGACTTCCTGCGGCTGCTCGCGGACGAGCGGGTCACCGTGCTCAACCAGACCCCGTCCGCGTTCTACCAGCTGATCCGCGCGGACGCGGAGCACCCCGAGCTGGGCGACCGGCTGGCGCTGCGCACGGTGGTCTTCGGCGGTGAGGCGCTGGACGTGGCCCGGCTCACCGCCTGGTACGCCCGGCACCCGGACACCGGGCCGCGCCTGGTGAACATGTACGGCATCACCGAGACCACGGTGCACGTCACCTACGCCCCGCTGGACCGCGCCACCGCCCGGCGCGGCGGCGCCGGACCGATCGGCACCGGCATCCCGGACCTGCGGGTGTACCTGCTCGACGACCGACTGGCGCCGGTTCCCCCGAGCGCGGTGGGCGAGCTGTACGTGGCCGGTGCGGGCCTGGCCCGCGGCTACCTGAACCGTCCCGGGCTGACCGCGACCCGGTTCCCGGCCGACCCGTTCGGGCCGCCCGGCACCCGCATGTACCGCACCGGCGACCTGGGCCGGTGGCGGTCCGACGGCACCCTGGAGTACCTGGGCCGGGCCGACCAGCAGGTCAAGATCCGGGGCTACCGGATCGAGCCCGGCGAGATCGAGGCGGCGCTGCACACCCACCCGGGCGTGGCCGCCGCCGCCGTCGGCGTCCACCAGGACGCCGCGGGCACCCGCCGGCTGGTGGCGCACGTCGTCGTCGGCGGCGCCGAGCCGCCGTCCGCCGCCGAGCTGCGCGGGCACCTGGAGCGGCTGCTGCCCGGGTACATGGTGCCCGCCGCCTACGTCCCGGTACCGGCCCTGCCGCTCACCGGCAACGGCAAGCTCGACCGGCGCGCCCTGCCCGCGCCGGGCCCGGACGGCTTCGCCTCGGGCCGGAACCGCACCGCCCCGCGCACCCTCTCCGAACAGCTGGTCGCCGCGGCCTGGACCGGTGTCCTGGACACCGGCGAGGTCGGCGCCGAGGACGACTTCTTCGCCCTCGGCGGCGACTCCATCCTCGCCATCCGGGTCACCGCCCGGCTGCGCGCGGCGTTCGGCCCGGACGTCTCGCCCCGGCTGCTGTTCACCCATCCCAGGCTGGCCGACCTGGCCGCCGCCCTCGGGGAGCCGACCGGGGACGACCGTCCCTCGGCCGACGCGATCCGGGCGGCGGACCCGGACGCCGAGCCGCCGCTGTCGTACGCCCAGCAGCGGCTGTGGTTCCTCGACCGCTTCGAGCCCGGCAGCGCCGAGTACACCACCCTGTCCGTGCTGCGGCTGCGCGGCGCGCTGGACACCGGCGCGCTGCGCCGCGCGCTGGACGGCCTGGTCGCCCGGCACGAGGCGCTGCGGACCGCCTTCGCCGAGCGGGACGGGCGCGCGCGGCAGCTGGTGCACCCGCCGCAGCCGGTCGAACTGGTCCGGGACGACCTGGTCGGCGCGCCCCCGACCGCCCTCGACGCGCTGCTGGAGCGGGTCGCGGCCACCCCCTTCGACCTGTCCGTCGGGCCGCTGCTGCGGGCCCGGCTGGCCCGGCTGGCCGACGACGAGCACGTGCTGGTGCTGGCCGTGCACCACATCGCCGCCGACGGCTGGTCCCTCGGCGTACTGGGCCGGGACCTGGGCGAGCTGTACGCGGCGGCGCGCGAGGACCGCCGCCCGGAGCTGCCCGCGCTGCCGGTGCGGTACACCGACTACGCGGCCTGGCAGCGCGCCCGCACCGACCGCGCCGAGGCCGACCTGGCGCACTGGCGCCGGGTGCTGGACGGCATGGTCCCGCTGGAGCTGCCCACCGACCGGCCGCGCCCGGCGCTGCGCACCCGGGACGGGGCGCTGCTGACCTTCACCCTGCCGGCCGCGCTCACCGAACGGCTGCGCGAGCGCGGCCGGGAGTCCGAAACCACGCTCTACACCACTTTATTGACGGCCTGTCAGATTCTGCTCTCGCGCTGGTCCGGCCAGCAGGACGTCACCGTCGGCACCGTCGCCTCCGGCCGCGAGCGGCCCGAACTGGGCGACCTGGTCGGCATGTTCGTCAACACCCTGGTACTCCGCGCCCAGGTGCGCCCGGAGTTGACGTTCCGTCAACTACTGGCGGAGTCGCGGGAGACGGTGCTGGACGCGACCGCCCACCAGGAGGTGCCCTTCGAACGGCTGGTGGACGTCCTCCAGTCGGAGCGGGACACCAGCCGCACCCCGCTGTTCCAGGTGATGGTGGCGCTGCACAACCTCGGCGCCGAGGCGCCCCGGCTGCCGGGCCTGGACGTGGAGCCGGTGGCCCCGCCGATCCGCAGCGCCACCTTCGACCTCGCCTTCGACTTCGTCGAGCGCGACCAGGGCCTGACCGGCTACCTGGAGTACAGCACCGGCCTGTTCGACGCGGACACCGCCGAGCGCCTGGCCGCCCGGCTGCGGCTGCTGCTGGAGGCCGCGGCCGAGGACCCGGACACCGCCGTCGGCGCCCTGCCGCTGATGACCGCCGACGAGCGACGGCAGGTGCTCCGCTGGGGCCTGGGCGAGCGGCTGCCCGGCCCGGACACCACCTTCCCGGCCCTGTTCGAGGCGCAGGCCGCGCGCACCCCGCAGGCCACCGCGCTGGTCGCCCGGGACGCCACCCTCGACTTCGCCGCCCTCAACGGGCGCGCCAACCAGCTCGCCCGGCACCTGGTCGCCCAGGGCGCCGGACCCCAGGACGTGGTCGCGGTCCGGCTGCCGCGCACCTCGGAGCTGCTGGTGGCGCTGTTCGCGGTGCTCAAGGCGGGGGCCACGCTGCTCTGCCTGGATCCGGAGCTGCCCGAGGAGCGGGCCGCCCACCTGCTCCAGGACGCCCGGCCGCGGACACTGCTGACGGCGGACACGCTGCGCGCGGTCCCGTGGCAGCGGCTGCCCGGGCACGACCTCACCGACGCCGAGCGGACCCGACCGCTGCTGCCGCAGCACACCGCCTACATCGTCTACACCTCGGGCTCCACCGGCCGCCCCAAGGGCGTCGCGGTGGAACACCGGCAGCTGGTCAACCTCTGCCAGGACCACCGCGAGTGGCTGGTCACGCCGCACACCGGGGAAGGGGAGCGGCTGCGGGCCGCGCTCAGCGCCTCGTTCTCCTTCGACACCAGCTGGGAGGGCCCGGTCCTGCTCGCGCTCGGCCAGCAGGTCCACCTCATCGACGAGGACGTCCGGCTGGACCCGGCGGCGTTCTGCGCGCAGGTCCGCGAACAGCGCCTGGACCTGGTCAACGTCACCCCGTCCTTCCTGCGTGAACTCACCTCCGCCGGGCTGCTCGGGCCGGACCGGCACCGCCCCCGGCTGCTGCTGGTCGGCGGCGAGGCCGTCTCCGCCGCCGTCTGGCCGGAGCTGTGCGCGGCGCGGGACCTCGGCGTCACCGTCCACAACGTCTACGGGCCCACCGAGTGCACCGTCGACGCGGTCTACGCCCGCTGCGCCGACCACCCCGACCGGCCGGTGATCGGCCGTCCCGGCCGCAACCTGCGGGCCTACGTGCTCGACGGCGCGCTGCGGCCGGTGCCGTCCGGGGTGCCGGGTGAGCTGTACCTGGCCGGGGCGCAGGTGGCCCGCGGCTACCTGAACCGGCCCGGGCTGACGGCCACCCGCTTCCTGGCCGACCCCTTCGGGGAGCCCGGGGACCGGATGTACCGCACCGGCGACCTGGCCCGGTGGGACGCGCACGGGCTGCTGGAGTTCCTCGGCCGGGCCGACGAGCAGGTCAAGATCCGCGGGTTCCGGATCGAGCCCGGCGAGGTGGAGGCGGCCCTGCTGGAGCACCCGGACCTGGCCGACGCCGTGGTCACCGCCCGCGAGCACGCCGGGCGGCTGATGCTGGTCGGCTACCTGGTGCCGGTGGCCGACCGGATGCCGTCGGCCGACGAGCTCCGGGCCCGGCTGCGGCGGACGCTGCCGGACTACCTGGTGCCCGCCGCGTTCGTACCGCTGGCCCGGATCCCGCGCACCACCAGCGGCAAGACCGACCGGCGCGCGCTGCCCGCGCCGCCCGCCCAGCCCGACAGCGGCAGCGGGTACCAGCGGCCCCGGCCCGGTACCGAGGAACTGCTCGCGGCGATCTGGGCCGAGGTACTGGGCGTGGCCCGGGTCGGCGCCCGGGACAACTTCTTCGCGCTCGGCGGCGACTCCATCCTCAGCATCCAGATCGTCTCCCGCGCCCGCGCCGCCGGTCTCGCGCTCAGCACCAAGGACGTCTTCCGGCACCAGAGCGTGGCCGAGCTGGCGCTGCGGGTCGGCGAGGCCCCGGCGCGCCCGGCCCCGGGCGCCGACACGCCGCCCGGCGAGGCGCCGCTGACCCCGATCCAGCACTGGTACCTGGACGGCCGCCGCCCGGGCGACCCGCTGCGCTTCAGCATGACCCAGCGGCTGGAACTCGCCCCCGGCACCGACCGGTCGGCGCTGCACCGGGCGGTGCGGGCGCTGGTCCAGCGGCATCCGGCGCTGCGCACCCGCTTCCGCCACGGCGAGTCGGGCTGGCGGCAGGAGGTGTCGGCGCGGGCCCCGGAGGACGTGTTCAGCCGCCACGAGGTGGCCGGTCCGGACGCCGCCGCCCTGGCCGCCGAGGTGCACCGGGCCACCGACGCGGCCCAGGCCGCGCTCGACCCCGCCACCGGCCGGATGCTCCGGGTGCTGCTCTTCGAGCGCGGCGACGGGCAGCCGGACCAGCTCGTGATCACCGTCCACCACCTGGCGGTGGACGGCGTCTCCTGGCGGATCCTGCTGGCCGACCTGGAACAGGCGTACCGGACGGTCCTGGCCGGGGGGACGGTCGAACCGCTCCCGGCGGGCACCTCCTACGGCCGCTGGGCCACCAGGCTGGCCGAGCACACCCGCTCCGGCGCGCTGGACGCCGACCTGGGGCACTGGACCCGCACCGGCGCCGCCCCGGCCGCGCTGCCCGCCGGACGGCCCGGCGCGAACACCCACGGCGGCGCCGCCACCGTCACCGTGACGCTGACGGCGGAGACCACCGACGCGCTGCTCCGCCAGGTCCCCGAGGTCTACCGGACGCAGGTCAACGACGTCCTGCTGAGCGCCCTGGGCCGGACCCTGGCCCGCTGGTGCGACCGCGACACGGTCCTGGTGGCGGTGGAGGGGCACGGCCGCGAGGACCTCTTCGAGGACGTCGACCTGTCCCGCACCGTGGGCTGGTTCACCGCCGAGTTCCCGCTCGCGCTGAGCGTCGCACCCGACGCCGACTGGCGGCGCACCCTCCGCTCGGTCAAGGAGCAGCTGCGCGCCGTCCCGCTGCACGGGCTCAGCCACGGCGCGCTGCGCCACCTGCGGCCGGACAGCCCGCTGGCCGGTGCGGCGGTCCCCGAGGTCGGCTTCAACTACCACGGCCAGTGGGACGCCGGGGGCGCCGGTGCGGACCCGGCGGGCCTGTACCGGGCCGCGCTGCCCCCGGTCGGCCGCGACACCGATCCCGGGGAGCCCCGCCCCTACCTGCTCGACATCACCGGAGTCGTCCAGCGGGGACGCCTGGAACTGGGCTGGACCTATCCGCCGGACGTCTACGACGAGGCCGTCGTCCGCGGCCTGGCCGAGGAGATGCGCGCCGCGCTGGGCGAGATCGTGGCGCACTGCGCCGACCCCGGGACCGGCGGCCGGACGCCGTCCGACTTCCCGCTGGCCCGGCTGGACCAAGCGGCCCTGGACCGGCTGGTCGGCGACGGGCGGGAGGTGGCGGACGTGCTGCCGCTGACCCCGTTGCAGTCCGGCATGCTCTTCCACGGCCTGGTCGACACCGAGGGCGCCTACTTCGACCGGACCGTGGTCCGGCTGACCGGGGTGGCCGACCCCCGGGCGTTCGCCGACGCCTGGCAGCGGGTCGCCGACCGCACCCCGGCGCTGCGCACCAGCGTGCACTGGCGGGGCCTGCCGCACCCGGTGCAACTGGTGCACCGGCACGCCGAGTTGCCGGTCACCCAGCTGGACTGGCGGCGGCTGGCGCCGGAGCGGCGGGCGGAGCGGACCGAGCGGCTGCTGGCCGCCGACCGCGCCGCGGGCATGGAGCTGACCGCCGCGCCGCTGACCCGGCTCGCCCTCGCCGCGCTGCCCGGCGACGAGGTGCTGCTGCTCTGGTCCACCCACCACCTGATCCTGGACGGCTGGAGCACCGGGCAGTTGCTCACCGAGGTCTGCGCCGAGTACGCCGCGGCGACCGGCGCCCCGCGGGACCCCGCCCCGGCGCGGCGGCCGTTCGCGGACTTCCTGCGCTGGCTGGACGAGCAGGACGACGCCGCGGCCGAGGCGCACTGGGCCGACGAGCTGACCGGCTTCCGCGCGCGCACCCCGCTGCCGTTCGACCGCAGGCCCGCGCAGGCGCACCGGGCCCGTTCCACCGCCGCCGTCCACCACGAGCTCGACCGGGCGGTCTCCGGGCGGCTGCGGGAGACCGCCGCCGGTGCCGGACTGACCGTCAACACCGTGCTGGAGGGGGCCTGGGCGCTGCTGCTGGCGCGCTACGGCGGCGCCGCCGACGTGGTGTTCGGCACCACCGTGTCCGGTCGCCCGGCGGAGCTGCCCGGTGTCGAGTCGATGATCGGCATGTTCATCAACACCGTGCCGACCCGGGTCCGGATCCCGGCCGGGGGCGTCCTGCCCTGGCTGCGGGAGCTGCAGGAGCGGCAGAGCGACAGCCGCCGCTTCGACCACCTGGCGCTCTCCCGGATCCAGGCGCTGAGCGGTGTGCCCAGCGGCGAGCCGCTGTTCGACAGCATGCTGGTGTTCGAGAACTATCCGGTCGACGAGTCGGCCCTGGCCGCCAGCGGGGTGGCGGTCGCGGAGGTGCGCGCCGACGACGCCACCACCTTCCCCTGGTGCCTGCGCGCCCACCTGGCCGAGCAGCTGGGCTTCGACCTGGCGTACGACCCGGCGCTGTTCGACCGCGCCACCGTGGAGCGGGCGGCCGACCGGCTGGCCGCGCTGCTCACCGCCCTGGCCGACGGCCTCGACGGCGACCTGCGCGAGCTCGACCCGCTCAGCCGGGCCGACCGGGAGCTGCTGGCGTCCTGGAACACCACCGCCCGTCCGGCGGCCCCGCGCAGTCCGCTGCGGGTCTTCGCGGAGCAGGTCCGGCGGACCCCAGACGCGACGGCGCTGCGGAACGGCGACCGGGAGCTGAGCTACCGCCAGCTGGCCGACTGGTCGGACCGCCTGGCCGAGCGGCTGCTGGCCGAGGGCCTGGCGGCCGAGGGCCGGGTGGCGCTGCTGATGGACCGCTCGACGCAGCTCGTGGTGGCCCAGCTGGGCGTGCTCAAGGCGGGTGGCGCCTACCTGCCGGTGGACACCAGGGCCCCCGAGGAACGCCGCCGGGCGCTGCTCCGGCAGGCGGACGCCGGGGTCTCGCTCACCGCCGCGCGGGTCGACGCCGCCCGCACCGACCCGCCCGCCGCCGCCCCCCGCGCCCTGCCCGAGGTGGACGGGGACCGGTTGGCGTACGTGATGTTCACCTCCGGCTCCACCGGGCAGCCCAAGGCGGTGGCGGTCCGGCACCGCGACGTGGCCGCGCTGGCCACCGACAGCCGCTTCGCCGACGGCTCCTGCGCCCGGGTGCTGCTGCACTCGCCGGTGGCCTTCGACGCCGCCACCTTCGAGGTGTGGGCGCCGCTGCTGAACGGCGGCTGCGTGGTGGTCGCCCCGGACGCGGCGGTGGACGCGGCGCTGCTGCGGCGGCTGACCGCCGAGGGGCTGACCGCGCTGTGGCTGACCGCCGGGCTCTTCCGGCTGCTGGCCCAGGACGCGCCGGACTGCTTCCGCGGCCTGCGCCGGCTGTGGACCGGCGGCGACGTGGTGCCCGCCGCCGCCGTGCGCCGGGTCCTCGCCGCCTGCCCGGGGCTGACCGTGGTGGACGGCTACGGCCCCACCGAGACCACGACCTTCGCGACCGCCTGCGTCCTCGCCGACGCGGCCGCCGTGCCCGACCCGGTGCCCATCGGCCACCCGCTGGACGACCTGCGGGTGCACGTCCTCGACGCCCGGCTGCGGCCGGTCCCGCCGGGCTGCGCCGGGGAGCTGTTCGTGGCCGGGGAGGGCGTGGCCCGCGGCTACCTGGGCCGGACCGGCGAGACCGCGGCGCGCTTCCTGGCCGACCCCTGGGGCCCGCCCGGCGCCCGCATGTACCGCACCGGGGACCTGGCCCGGCGGCGGCCGGACGGGACCGTCGAGTTCCTGGGCCGCGCGGACGAGCAGGTGAAGATCCGCGGCTTCCGGGTGGAGCCCGGCGAGGTGGAGGCCGCGCTCGCGGCGCACCCGGAGGTCACCGACGTGGCCGTGCTCGCCCGGGCGGACCGGCCGGGCGGCCGACGGCTGGTGGCCTACGTGGTCGGTCCGGCCGGGCACGACCTGGAGGGGCTGCGCGCGTTCGCGGCCCGCGCCCTGCCCGACTACCTCGTCCCCGCCGCCTTCGTCCCGCTCGCGGCGCTGCCGCTGAGCGGCAACGGCAAGGTCGACCGGGCGGCCCTGCCGACGCCGTCCGCGGACCGGGACGCCGGGCGGCCGGAGCCGGTGGCGCCGCGCACCGAGGCCGAGCGCCGCACCGCCGAGGTCTTCGGGGAGGTCCTGGGCATCCGGCCGCCCGGGGTCGAGGACAGCTTCTTCCAGCTGGGCGGCGACTCCATCCTCAGCATCCGGCTGGCCTCCCGGCTGGCCGAGGCGTTCGACACGGAGCTGACCCCGCGGGCGGTGTTCACCCACCCCACGCCGACCGGGCTGGCCCGGCTGCTCACCGAACAGCGGTCCCGACCGGGGCTCCCGCCCGTCGTCCCGGTCGCCGGGGACGGCGCGGCGCCGATGTCGTACGCCCAGCAACGGCTGTGGTTCCTGGAGGAGTTCGCGCCGGGCAGCAGCGAGTACGTGACCGCGCTGGCGCTGCGGCTGCGCGGCCCACTGGACCGCGACGCGCTCGCCGCCGCGCTGCGGGCGCTGGTCGAGCGGCACGAGTCGCTGCGCACCACCTTCGACGACGTCGACGGGCAGGGCGTCCAACTGGTCCACCCGCCGCGGCAGGTTCCGCTGCCCTCGCACGACCTGTCCCGGCAGGCCGGGGAGCGGCAGGCGGCGGCGCTGCGGCAGGTGCTCGCCGAGGAGCGCGCCCACCGCTTCGACCTGCGCCGGGGGCCGCTGCTGCGCACCGCCCTGGTCCGGCTCGCCGACGACGACCAGGTGCTGCTGCTGACCCTGCACCACATCGTCACCGACGGCTGGTCGACCTCCGTGCTGCTGACCGACCTGGCGCAGCTCTACCGCGCCGCGCTCGACCACGAGCAGCCGCCGCTGCCGCCGCTGCCGGTGCAGTACGCCGACTACGCGCACTGGCAGCGCACCGTGGGCCGTGCCGACGAGCAACTCGACTACTGGCGCCAGCAGTTGGCGGGCAGTCAGCCACTGCGGCTGCCGACCGACCGGCCCCGCCCGCAGGTGCGCACCAGCAACGCGGCCACCGCGCGGCTGACGGTACCGGCGCGGACCGCCCGCCGACTGGCCCAGGTCGGCCGGCGGCAGGGGGTCACCCTGTTCACCACCCTGGTCGCCGCCGCCCAGGCCTACCTGGCCCGGCTCAGCGGCGACGGCGACATCGCGGTCGGCACCGTCACCTCCGGCCGCGACCGGGCCGAGATCCAGCGCCTGGTCGGGTTCTTCGTCAACACCCTGGTGCTGCGCTCGCGGGTCGAGCCGGAACAGCCCTTCACCGCCTTCCTCTCCGACGTGGGGCGGACGGTCCTGGAGGCCTTCGACCACCAGGACGTCCCGTTCGAGCGGGTGGTGGACGAGCTGCACCCGGTCCGGGACACCAGCCGCAGTCCGCTCTTCCAGGTCATGGTCGTGCTGCAGAACACCCCGGCGGCCGACCTGGCGCTGCCGGGCCTGGAGGTCACCGACGTCGAGACCGAGCTGGAGCAGGCGGCGTTCGACCTCACCCTGGAGTTCGCCGGGACGGACTCCGGCGCGCTGCACGGCCTGGTCACCTACAACACCGACCTGTTCGACGCGGCCACCGCCGAGCGGATGGCCGACCAGCTCGGCGCGCTGCTGGCCGCCATCGCGGAGGATCCGGAGCGTGCCGTCGGCGCGCTCCCGCTGACCGCCGACGACGAGCTGAAGGCCCTGCTGGAGCAGGCCCACGGGACCTTCCGGCCGGTGCCGGAGGCGACCCTGCCGCAGCTGTTCGAGCGGCAGGCGGCGCGCACCCCCGACGCGCCGGCGCTGCTGGACGGCGGCCGGGAGCTGACCTACGCGGAGCTCGACCTGGCCGCCAACCGGCTGGCCCACCGGCTCATCCGGCGCGGCGCCGGACCGGAGCGGCTGGTCGCGCTGGCGCTGCCCCGGGGCGCGGCGGCGGTGGTGGCGCAGCTGGCCGTGGCCAAGGCCGGTGCCGCCTTCCTGCCGGTGGACCCGGACTATCCGGCGCGGCGGCGGGAGTTCATGGTCCGCGACTCCGGCGCCCGGTTGGTGCTGGCCGACCCGGCCGAGGTGTGGCTCGCGGACGGGCCGGTGACCGCGCCCACGGACGCCGACCGCGCGTCCGCGCTGACGCCCGGCCACCCCGCCTACGTGATCTACACCTCCGGTTCCACCGGCACGCCCAAGGGCGTGGTGGTGACCCACCGCGGACTGGCGGACTTCGCCGCCGCGGCGGCCGAGCGGTACGCCGCCGGTCCCGGCGACCGGGTGTTGCAGTTCGCCTCGCCCAGCTTCGACGCCTCGGTGCTGGAGCTGTGCGTCTCGCTGCTCAGCGGTGCGGCGCTGGTCACCGGCGAGGAGGGGCCGCTGGTCGGCGAGCGGCTGGCCGAGGTGCTCGCCGACCGGCGGATCAGCCACACGCTGATCCCCCCGGCGGTGCTGGCCACCGTGGCGCCGGAGACCGCGGCGGCGCTGCCGGACCTGCGCACCCTGATCGTCGGCGCCGAGGCCTGCCCGGCCGACCTGGTCGGCGTCTGGGCCCCGGGGCGCCGGATGGTGAACTCGTACGGCCCCACCGAGGCCACCGTGGTCGCCACCTGGACCGGCCCGCTGGCGCCGGGCGCCGGAGCGCCGCCGATCGGCCGCCCGGCCGCCGACACCCGCGGGTACGTCCTCGACACCGCCCTGCGGCCGGTCCCGGCGGGCGTGACCGGGGAGCTGTACCTGGCCGGTCCCGGCCTCGCCCGCGGCTACCTGGGCCGACCGGGCCTGACCGCCCAGCGTTTCCTGGCCGACCCCTTCGGCGGCGACGGCGGCGGGCGGATGTACCGCACCGGCGACCTGGTCCGCCGCGACGCCGACGGTGACCTGCGCTTCGTCGGCCGCGCGGACGACCAGGTCAAGCTGCGCGGCTTCCGGCTGGAGCCGGGGGAGATCGAGAGCGCGCTGCGCCGCAGCCCGCTGCTGCGCGACGCGGTGGTCGCGGTACGGACCGACGCCCCCGGGGACGGGACAGCGGCGGCGTCCGGACGGCTGGTGGCCTACGTGGTCCTGGCCGACGGGTCCGCGCCGGGCCCGGTGCCGGTCGCCGAGCTGCGGGCGCACCTGTCCGGGCTGCTGCCGCCGCACATGGTCCCGTCGGTGTTCGTGCCGTTGCGGCGGCTGCCGCTGACCCCGAACGGCAAGACCGACCGGCGGGCGCTGCCCGAGCCCGGCCCCGCGGCGACCACCCCCGCCGGGCCGAGGGTCGAGCCGCGCACCGACACCGAGCGCCGGATCGCCCGGATCTGGGGCGACGTCCTGGGCATCGAGGGGATCGGCGCCGACGACAACTTCTTCGTCCTCGGCGGCGACTCGATCCTCAGCATGCAGGTGGTCTCCCGGCTGCGCCGGGACGGCCTGCACCTGGCCACCCGGGACCTGTTCGCGCACCAGACCGTGGCCGAACTGGCCGCCGTGGTGCGCACCGCCCCGCAGCGCGGCGGGGACGGGCCGGTGACCGGCGCGGTGCCGCTCACCCCGATCCAGGAGTGGTTCCTGACCACCCCGCGCGCCGCCCACCCGCACTTCAACCAGTCGACGCTGCTGGAGCTCGGCGCCACCCCCGACCCCCGGGCGCTGGCCGCCGCCCTGGACGCGCTGCTGGAGCACCACGACGCGCTGCGCCTGCGGTTCACCCGGGACGAGGACGGCTGGCACCAGTTCAACCCGCCACCGGCCGCCGCGCCCGACCTGCTGGTCCACCACGACCTGCGCGGGCGGAACGCCGAGGACGCCGAGGCCGCCATGGTCCGGACCGCCGACCAGCTGCACGCCGGGTTCGACCTGGCCCACGGTCCGCTGCTGCGCGCGGCCCTGTTCACCGGCGACCCCGACCGGCCCGCCTTCCTGCTGCTGGTCGCCCACCACCTGGTCGTCGACGCCGTCTCCTGGCGGATCCTGCGCGACGACCTGGAGAGCGCCTACCAGCAGGCGGCGCGGGGCGAGCCGATCAGCCTCGGCGAGCGCGGCACCTCCTTCCGGGACTGGGCGCTGAAGCTCCGGGCCCATGTCGCCGAGGGCGGCCTGGACCACGAACTGCCCTACTGGGAGCAGGCGGTGACCGCCGGTCCGGGGACTCCGGAGCACCCGGTCGGCGCGGTTCCGGCCGAGACCGCGGCGGTGACCGTGGAACTGGACGCGGCGGACACCGAGGCCCTGCTGCGGGCCGCGCCGACGGCCTACCGCACCCGCGTCAACGACGTACTGCTCGCCGCGCTCGCCCTGGCCCTGGCCCGCTGGACCGGGCAGCGGCGGGTGCGCCTGGACCTGGAGGGGCACGGCCGGGAGGACCTGCTCGACGGCGTGGACCTGTCCCGCACCGTCGGCTGGTTCACCACCGTCCACCCGGTCGCCTTCGAGGTCGCCGATCCGGACGACCTCGGCCCGGACCGCGACTGGCGCGCGCTGGTCAAGTCGGTGCGTCGGCAGCTGCGCGCGGTGCCCGGCAACGGCCTGGGCTTCGGTGCCCTGCGCAGCTTCGGCCCGCCCGAGGTCCGCGAGCGGCTGGCGGCCGGGGTCCCCGGACAGGTGGTCTTCAACTACCTCGGCCAGTGGGACGCCCGCCCGGACGCCGCCGACAGCGGACTGGTGCGGGCCGAGCACGGCTCCCTCGGCCAGGACCACGACCCCCGGGACGGCGGCTCGCACCTGGTGGAGGTGGTGGGCGCGGTGCAGCACGGCCGCCTCGCCTTCAGCTGGCACCACCGCCCCGCCGTCCACGACACCGCCACCGTGAGCCGGGTGGCCGAGGAGTTCGCCGAGGCGCTGCGCCGGATCGCCCGGCACGCCCGAGGGGGCAGCTGACCACCCGACCCCGACCCCGACCCCGACCACCACGACCACCACCGACGACGGAGGAACGAGAGATGGACGAGAACACCCGCTACCAGGTGCTGCGCAACGACGAGGAGCAGTACTCGCTGTGGCCGACGGACGTCGAGGTGCCCGCGGGCTGGCAGCCCGTCGGCAAGGAGGGCTCCGAGGCGGAGTGCTCCGCCTACGTCGACGAGGTCTGGACCGACATGCGCCCGCGCAGCCTGCGCGAGCGCATGGAGAACGCCGGGGCCTGACCGCCCGGGGCGGGGGCGCCGACCGGCGCCCCCGCCCCCGCCCCGCACCCATCCGGACACCCGTCCCGCGCACCCATCCGCACCGCGAACACCTTGGAGGAACGCCATGACCCCTGTGCTGCGCACCGAGCACCTGGAATTCATCCCCTACCGGGCCGAGGACGAGGACGTCTTCGTCGCCCTGCTGCGCGACGAGGAGGTGTGCCGCTGGATGGGCCAGGAGCAGGCCCCCGAGGCGGACATCCGCACGTTGTTCCGGATGATCCTGAGCGATGTGTACCCCAGACGGATGTTCGACGTGTGGGGCCTGTGGCTGGACGGGGCCTACGTCGGCCACGCGGAGCTGAAGAAGACCGGGAACGTCGACGGCCACGAGCTCATCACCGCGCTGGTCCCCGAGTTCTGGGGTCGGCGGCTGGGCCCGGAGGCCGCCCGCGGCGTGCTCCGGTACGCCGCCGACGACCTCGGCCTCAAGGAGGTCTACGGCATGGTGGGAGCCGGGAACAGCGCGAGCCTGACCGCCTGTCAGCGGATGGGCTTCCGGCATGTCCGCGATGTCGTCGGCGACGACGGAACGGTGACGAAGATGCTGGTGATCTCGACGACGGAGCCGACATGACCCGACCGGCCACGGACGACACCACCGGTTTAGCGGAGGCCGGTCGCGACCGGTCGCCGAGCCTGTGGCGCAACCGCTCCTTCAACCTCCTCTGGACCGGCGAGTGCCTCTCGGACACCGGCAGCGCCATGGCGGGACTGGCGCTGCCGCTGCTGGTGCTGCAACTGACCGGCTCACCGACGCAGGCCGGTCTGATCGGCACCGCCGGTCTCGTGGTCACGACCGCCTGCCGACTGCCGGCCGGTGTCCTGGTCGACCGCTACGACCGCCGCCGGCTGATGATCGGCTGCGACGTCCTGCGGCTGCTGGTGTACGCGGGTCTGGCCGCCGCGGTGGTGGCCGGCACCGCCGACCTGGCCATGATCCTGGCCGTGGTGGCGGTCAGCTCCGCCGCCACGGCGATCTTCAGCACCGCCGAGTTCGCCGCGGTCCCCAGCCTGGTGCGACCGGACCAGATCGTCGGCGCGGTGGCCCGCAACGAGGCGCGGAGCTACGGCACCTCCCTGGCCGGGCCGCCGCTGGGCGGCCTGCTGTTCGGGCTCGGCCGGACGCTGCCGTTCCTCGGCAACGCCCTGTCCTTCCTGCTGTCACTGGTGGCGGTGCTGTTCATCCGCCAACCCATGCAGCAGCCCCGGCCCGCCGCGGCCGCCGCCGCCGCGGGATCGCCGGGCCGGGCGGGGCTGCGGTTCCTGCTCGGCAATCCGTTCCTGCGGGCCCTGCTGGTCATCGCCGCCCCGCTGAACATGGCCTTCACCGGCATGATCTTCGCGATGACCGTCGCCCTGCGCCGCTCCGGCATGTCGCCGGTGCTGGTCGGCGTGGTCAGCACGATCTTCGCCGTGGGCGGCTTCCTCGGCGCCTTCGCCGCCCCGGCGCTGCAACGTCGGCTGCGGCTGCCGACGCTGGTCAGGACGCTCTGCTGGTCGACCGCGGTCCTGATGGCGGTCAGCGTGCTGCCGACCATCGGCATCCTGACCGCGGTGCCCGTGGCCGCCGCGGTGTTCCTCGGCCCGACCGCCAATGCCGCCCTGTTCGGCTACCAGGCGGCGATCACCCCGGACCACCTCCAGGGCCGGGTGGTCAGCCTGATCCTGGTCGCCGCCACCTCGGCCGCCGCGCTGGCGCCCGCCCTGGCCGGGCTGCTGCTGGCCCACTTCAGCAGCCGGACCGCGCTGCTGGCCTTCCCGCTGCTGGCCACCGTCGCCGCGCTGGTGGCCACGCTCAGCAAGGGCATCGGCTCCATGTCCACCCAGCCGACCGCGCCCGCTCAGCCTGAGCCCACTGGACCCGCTGGACCTGCTGGACCCGCTGGACCCGCTCAGCCGTGAGGCTGCCCGGTGCGGTCCTCGGCCTCCAGCGCGGCCAGGAACGCGCTCGCCCGATCGGCCTCCGCGGCCCCGATCCGCCGGTACATCCCGACCGCCTGCCTCAGTTCGAGCAGGGCGGCGGCGCGGTCACCGGCGCGGGCCGCGCAGCGGGCGCCGCCCTCCAGCGCCATCGCCTCCTCGATCACGCTGCCGATCTCGCGGGCGAGGTCCACGGCCCGCCGGTAGACGGCCCTGGCCTCGGCCGGTCCGGTGGTCTCGGCCACCAGCGCGCCGGTGCTGACCAGGACCTCGACCACGCCCTGCGGCTCGCCGAGGTCCTGGAACAGGCTCAGGGCGCGTTCCAGCAGCTCGGCCGCCGCCGTCAGGTCCCCGGTCGCCTGCCGGACCCGGCCCAGCTCGCGCCGGGCGTTGGCCTCGCCCTGGCGGCTGCCGATGTCCTGGAAGATCGTCAGGGCGCGCTCGAACTGCTCAGCCGCGGCCGGGACGTCGCCCGCCGCGAACCGCACCCGGCCCAGGTCGCACCGGGCGAACGCCTCGTTCGGGCGGTGGCCGATGTCCTGGAAGATGGCCAGCGCCTGCTCCTGGAGCGCGGTCGCCACCGGGAAGTCCCCGGCCGCCTGCCGCACCCGGCCCAGGTCCCCCAGCGCGTTGGCCTCGCCCTGGCGGCTGCCGATGTCCTGGTAGATCGTCAGCGAGCGCTGGAACAGCGCCGTCGCCTCCGGCAGGTCGCCCGCCGCGAACCGCATCCGCCCCAGGTCCCAGTGGGCGTTCGCCTCGCCGAGGCCGTCGCCGAACTCCTGGAAGATGGCCAGCGCGCGTTGGAACAGCTCCACCGCCGCCGGCAGGTCCATCTCCGCGTACCGCACCCGCCCCAGGTCCTGCAGCGCGTCGGCCTCCTCGCTGAGGCGCCGGGGGAGGCTCCGGTAGGCAGCGATGGAGCGCTCCTGGAGTTCGGCCGACCCCGGGAAGTCCCCGGTCGCCAGCCGCAGTCGGCCCAGCTGGTACAGGCCCCTGGCCTCGCCGTGGACGCTGCCGAGGTCCTGGTAGATGGCCAGGGCCTGCTCCTGCGCGCCGGTGGCGGCGGCGAGGTCCCCCAGCTGGTAGTGGATGCGCCCCAGGTCCCACAGCGCGTTCGCCTCGCCGAGGCGGTCGTCGGACTCCCGGGCGGCGGTCGCCGCGGCCCGGTGCAGCGCCACGGCCTGCGGCCAGGGGCCGTCCTGCTGGAGGTAGGAGGTCAGCGCGCCGGTCAGGGCGATCAGGCGGCGCGGCTGGTCGGCGACGCGGCCGACACCGGCGAGCAGGTTGTCGTGCTCGGCCCGCATCCAGGCCAGCGCGGTCGCCCGGTCGGTGATCCCGGGCGCCACCGCGCGCGCGGCGGCGGCCCGGGGCGGCCCGGGCCGGGTGTAGCGGGCGAGGTGGCCGTCCGCGAGGTCGGCGGTCTGCTGGTAGTAGTCCAGCAGCTCGCGCAGCGCGGTGTCCCGCTCCCCGGCCGCGCCCGGGTCCTGGCCGCCCAGTGTGCGGGCGTAGAGCCGGAGCAGGTCGTGGAACTGGTAGCGGCCCGGGGTGTGCTGGGTCAGCAGGTTGTGGTCGAGCAGGGACTCCAGCAGCCGCTCGGCGGCGCGCTCGTCCACCCCGGCCAGGTTCGCGGCGGCGTACACGTCGAAGTCGGCCCCGGGGACCACCGCGAGCAGCCGGAACAGCCGCTGCTCGGCGCCGGTCAGCGCGGTGTAGGAGGACTCGAAGACCGCCGCGAGGTCGCGGTCCGCGTCCTGGAGGTAGTCCAGTCGGCGGTGCTCGTCGTGGAGTTGCTCCACGACGTCCTCGATCCGCAGGGCGCGGCGGTGCCGCAGCCGGGCGGCGGTGATCCGGATGGCCAGCGGCATCCGACCGCACAGGGCGGCCAACTCCGCTACCGCGGGGTGGTCCTGCGGGATCCGGCCGGGACCGGCGACGGTGTGCAGCAGGGCGACCGCGTCGGCCTCGGGCAGTACGTCGAGGGCGAGCGACTGCGCGTCTTCGAGACCGGTCAGCCGTCTGCGGCTGGTGACCATCACCAGGCACCCGGGGGTGGCCGGGAGCAGCGGCCGGACCTGCGCGGCACCGGCCGCGTTGTCCAGGAAGATCAGCGTCCGGGTGCCCGCGAGCCGGTCCCGGTAGAACGCGGCGCGCTCCCCCAGGCCCACCGGGATCAGCTGCGGCGGCACGCCGAGCGAGCGCAGGAACCAGTCCAGCGCGGTACCGGCGTCGAGCGGTGCCATGCCGGGGGTGTGCCCGTGCAGGTCGATGAACAGCTGCCCGTCCGGGAACTGCTCACGCACCCGGTGGGCGGCCCGGATCGCCAGCGCCGTCTTGCCGATACCGGCCATGCCGTCGATCGCGGAGACCACCACCATGCCCGCGGCGGAACCGGTCGGGGCTTCCCGGGCGAGGGCCAGCAGCCGGTCGAGCTCCCGCGTGCGGCCGGTGAACGTGCGCGGTTCGACCGGCAGTTGGAAGCGCGGGCCGCGGACCGCCGCCGGGGCGGCCGCAGCGGCGGCGCCGGGGCCGGGGGTGGCCGCGCCGCCCGTGCCGGGTGTCGGCGCGGGGGCGGCGAGGTCGGGGTCGGCCCGCAGGATCCGGCCGTGCAGCTCCCGCAGCGGCGCCGAGGGCTCCACCCCGAGCTGCTCGACCAGGGTGCGGCGCAGCCCTTGGAACGCCTCCAGCGACTCGGCCTGCCGTCCGGCGCGGTACAGGGCGAGCATCAACTGCCGGTGCAGTTCCTCCCGCAGGGGGTGCGCCCGGACCAGGGACTGGGTCTCGGCGACCAGTTCGCTGTGCCGTCCCAGCCGCAGATCCGCCTCGATCCGCCCCTCCAGGGCCAGCAGCCGGGTCTCCTCCAGTCGTTGGATCTCGGCGGCGGCGTCCGCGGAGGTCGGCAGGTCGGACAGCGGCTCCCCCCGCCACAGGGCCAGCGCCGTGGCCAGGGTGTCCCGGGCGGCGGCGTTGTCGCCCGCGTGCAGGGCGCGGCGCCCCTCGGCGCAGGTGTCGGTGAACACCCGGGTGTCGAGCTCGCCGTCCCCGACCTGGGCCAGGTAGCCCAGGTCCGGGACGGTGAGCACCCGCCCGGCCGCCGGGCCGAGCTGACGGCGCAGCCGCGACACGTGGTTGCGCAGCCCGGCGGTGGTCGCGGCGGGCCGCTCCTCGCCCCAGACCGCCTGCGCCAGCTTCTCCCCCGACACCGCCTGGTTGGCGTTCAGCAGCAGCACCGCGAGCACGGTGCGCGGGATCCCCGCGGGCAGCGCCACCGGCTCCCCACGACCGTCGTCGACGCTCAATGGTCCGAGCAGGTTGAACCGCACCACACGCCTCCGCTGTCGAAATCCGCTGCCGGAACAGCCCGCGCTCCCGCCCCGGGAGCCGTCGCCGATGATCTTATGTGTTGATGACCGGATATGTATGGACCGAGGTTCAGCGGGCTGCTCGACCGGCCGACCGGATGCTGGCTGTAACCTGCTCGCACGAACCTGCCCGCCCGAACCTGCCCGCCCGAATCGCGAAGGATGTCGCACGTGTCGCTGGAACGCCTGCGGACCGGTGCTCCCCAGACCGCCGGGTTCGGGCTGGGGCTGGCCGCGGTCGCCCGTCCCGGGTACATCACGCTGGGCCGGAGCGAGGACCTGCCCGCCGACCGCTCGGTCGAGGCGCTGCGGCAGCGCGCGCACCAACTGCTGGACGCCGCCTACGCCCAGGGCGTCCGGTACTTCGACGTGGCCCGCTCCTACGGTCGCGCCGAGGAGTTCCTGGCCTCCTGGCTCGGTGGGCACCCGGAGGCCGCGGACGCGGTGGTCGGCAGCAAGTGGGGCTACACGTACACCGCCGGGTGGCGCACCGACGCCGAGGTGCACGAGGTCAAGGACCACGGCGCGGCCGCCTTCGAGCGGCAGTCGGCCGAGACCCGCGCGCTGCTCGGCCCACGGCTCGACCTCTACCAGATCCACTCGCTCACCCCGGACAGTCCGGCACTGACCGATACCGCGCTGCACCGGCGGCTGGCCCGGCTCGCGGACGAGGGGGTCACCATCGGCTTCTCGTCCAGCGGCCCGGCCCAGGCGGACGCGATCCGGGCCGCGTTGGCGGTCGCGGTGGACGGGGCGCCGCTCTTCCGCAGCGTCCAGGCCACCTACAACCTGCTGGAGCCCTCGGCCGGTCCGGCGCTCGCCGAGGCCCACGCGAGCGGGCTCACGGTGATCGTCAAGGAGGGCATGGCCAACGGCCGCCTGGCCGACCGGAACGCGACCGGCCCGGACACCGCCGCCCTGCGCGGGACCGCGGCGGCGATCGGAGCCACCCCCGACGCCGTGGCGCTGGCCGCGGTGGCGGCCCAGCCGTGGGTGGACGTGGTGCTCTCGGGAGCCGCCGACGTCCAGCAGCTCGGCAGCAACCTCGCCGCGGCGCGGGCCCGGCTCGGCCCCGAGGACCTGGACCGGCTGGCCGTGCTGGCGCAACCTGCCGCGGACTACTGGGCGTACCGGGCGCGCCTCCCGTGGACGTGACACCCCGCCCGTCAGCTCCCTGACCACCGACCCGGTCGCCGGGCGGGTCGGCCGCCGACTACCGCGAGCGGTGATCCGGCCGGGGGTCCGGGCAGCAGGCGGGCCGGGACCAGGGCGAGGGCGGTGACGGCGGCCAGGGCCAGGGCGGTGGGGGTCGTGGCCGGGCCGGACGAGCCGGCGGCTCCGGCGGCGACGGCGATGCCGAGGGTCGGGCCGAGGTTCATGGCGGTCTGCTTGAGCCCGCTGACGACCCCGGCGTAGCCGGGAGGCGTCTCACCGGCGACCGAGCCGGTGGCGGTGACCATCACTGTGGCGAAGCCCGCGCCCAGCAGCACGGCGGTGGCCGCGATGAACGGCAGGCCGGTGCCGGGGTCGAACCGGGCCAGGCCGCCGATACCGAGCACGACCAGCAGCGTTCCCGCGGTCGCGCAGCGGCGCGGGCCGTACCGACGCAGCGCCAGGGCCGCCACCGGTGCGCCGAGGATCATCGCCCCGGTCAGCGGCAGCATCCGCAGGCCGCAGGCGAGCGGCCCGAGCCGGAGCGTGTCCTGGAGGTAGAAGGTGGCGGTGAACAGCGCGCCGTTCAGGCCCGCGCCGGTGACCAGCAGGATGGCCATCGACGCGACCACCGGTGCCGACCCGGCCACCGCGCGCGGCACGATCGGCTGCGCGGTGCGGCGTTCGTGCCGTGCGAACAGCGCGGTCAGGGCTGCGGCGAGGGCGAGTTCGAGCAGCGTGCGCGGCGCCGTCCAGCCGCGGGCGGGCACCTCGGCCAGGGCGTGCACCAGGACCGCCGGGGCCGCCGCGAGCAGTACCGCTCCGGGCAGGTCGAGCCGCCCCGGCGCGGCAGCCGGGCCCGGACCGGCGGCGGGCGTCGGCGGCCGGGCGACCAGCGCGAGCGCGGCGATCAGCAGCGCGATCGGGGCGTTGATCCAGAAGACGGACCGCCAGCCCAGGTGTTCCAGCAGCAGGCCGCCGAGTACCGGACCGGTCCCGGCGGCCACGGCGATGGCGCTGGTACGCACCGCGATCGGGGTGCCGAGCCGGTCCGCCGGGTAGGCCAGCCGCAGCAGCGCCAGGGTGGCGGGCTGTAGCAGTGCGCCGAAGCCGCCCTGCACCACCCGCATTCCGACCACCCAGCCGACCGTGGGCGCGAGCGCGATCCCGGCCGACGCCGCCCCGAACCCGAGCACGCCGACGACCAGCAGCCGCAGGTGTCCGCACCGGTCGCCGAGCCGCCCGGCGACCACCAGCAGCGAGGCCACCGCGACCAGGTAGCCGGTGCTCGTCCACTGCACCTGGGCCACGTCGGCGCCGAGGCTCCGGCCCAGGCTGGGCTGCGCCACCAGCAGCACCGTGCCGTCCATCGCCACCAGCATCGACCCGGCCACGCTGACCAGCAGTGCCAACCGGCGCCGGACCGATCCGCCGTCGCCGGGCCCGGTGGTGTCGCCGGGTCCGGTGGTGTCGCGGGCTTCGGCGGCGGTGCGCGGTGCGGCGGTCACTGCGGCTCCGGGCCGAGGTGGGCGTCCAGCACCGCCGCCAGCAGGCGTTCGAGGCGCTCGGCGGGGTCGTCCGCCGGAGCACCCGCCACCGGCGGCCGGGCGGCGGACAGGACCAGCGGGAGGCTCCCCCACGCCCACAGCTGGGCGACTCCGTGCAGGTTCGACCAGAGCGCGGCGGCGGCCACGGCCGCTCCGCCGTCGTCGTCCG
Source organism: Streptacidiphilus sp. P02-A3a (assembly GCF_014084105.1). Classification (GTDB taxonomy): domain Bacteria; phylum Actinomycetota; class Actinomycetes; order Streptomycetales; family Streptomycetaceae; genus Streptacidiphilus. Next base: position 5,196,569 of record NZ_CP048289.1, read on the forward strand.
GCTCCGGGCGGCACTGGGCGACCAGGTCGGTCATCCGCGCGAACAGCGGCAGCGAGGACTCGCGCAGCCTGGGCTGGTCCGGTGGCGGCGGCGCTCCCTCCAGCAGGTCGTGGCGGAACATCAGCTCGAACATGCCCCGGCGCTCCAGCGCGTACTCGACGTACACCCGGGCGACGGCGCGCAGTCGCGTCCGGGCCGACCCGGGCGCGGCCAGCGCGGCCGCGAACCGGGTGCCGAGCTCCTGGAAGCCGCGCCGGGCGATCGCCGAGAGCAGCGCGTGGTGGGTGGGGAAGTACCGGCGCGGCGCCCCGTGCGAGACCCCCGCCCGGCGGGCGATCTCCCGCAGCCCGAGCGAGGTCGATCCCTCGGCGAGTACCAGCTCCACCCCGGCGTCGACCAGCCGCTCCCGCAGTGAACCCTGTTGTCCCTGTTCCATGGACACTGTCTACCAGCTGGCCGTAGACACTGTCTACAGCCAGTCGGCCGGGGGCGGGCGGCCGGACGCACGAGATCCCGCCCGATCGGGGTGACCGGGCGGGATCTCGTCAGGCAGGACCGAGGTGACGGGCCGTGCCTAGCCGGCGGTCTCCTCCTTGGCGACCTTGACGGCGTTGCTGACCGCGAGCTTCTTGGCGGCCGGGGTGGCCGCGGTGCCGCAGAACACCGGGGTCAGCGCCAGCAGCTCGGACGCGTAGATGTTCATGTTGTTGGACGCGTTGGCCGAGATGGTGACCTGGCGGGAGCCGTTCTTGGTCGAGTAGGCGTAGGTCTGGTAGCCCTCGATGATCCCGTCGTGGCCGTACACGTCGACGCCGCAGGGGAGTTCGTACTCGCGCAGGCCGAGGCCGTAGCGGGTGGTCGAGTTCACGAACTCGGTGTTCTCCATCTGCGCCAGCTCGGCGGCCGGGAGCAGCTTGCCGGTGGTCAGCGCGAGCAGGTAGTTGTTCAGGTCCGAGGTGCTGGAGATCAGCGCCCCGGCCGTCCAGAGCCAGGAGGCGGTCTGGTTGGTCGCGTCGAACAGCGGCTTGGTCGGGTCGTCCTGGGTGAGGTAGCCGATGGAGTGCACGCCCGGGATGGTGGTCTGCGGCACCACGAAGTAGGTGTGGTTCAGGTGCAGCGGGGTGAGGATCCGCTGCTGCAGCACCGTGGCGTACTGCTGCCCGGTCACGTGCTCGACCAGCAGGCCGAGGACCACGAAGTTGGTGTTGGAGTAGCTGTACTCGCTGCCGGGGGTGAACTGCTGCCCGTGCTTGACCGCGTCCGCGACCAGCGCCTGCGGCTGGTAGGTCTTGTAGCGGAAGCCCTGGTAGCCGGTGACGGTGTCGCCGGTCAGCAGGTCGTTGGTGTAGTCGTAGAGGCCGCTGGTGTGGTCCAGCAGCTCGCGGACGGTGATCGGCGAGCCCTTGGGCAGCAGACCGGCCGGGAGGTACGCGCTGGCCACCGTGTCGAGGTTGACCTTCTTCTGCGCCACCAGCTGCAACACCAGGACCGCGGTGAAGTCCTTGGTGATGCTGCCCACGCGGAACTCTCCGCCGGGGTTGACCGCCGCCTTCGTGGCTATGTCGCCGGAGCCCACGCTGACGGTGTAGCTCTTCTTCCCGGACCCGTCCTGCACCTGGGCGAAGACGCCCGGCGCGCCGGACTTGACGACCGCCTGCAGCGCCGTGCGCAGCGCCGTCAGGTTGGGGGCGGGGGTCGGAGCCGGGGCTGCCGCCTTGCTGACCACGGTCGCGTTGGCCGGTGCTCCGGTCGCCAGGACCGAGGCGAGGGTTCCGGCCAGTACTGCGCCGACCAGGGTTCCCCTGGCGGCGCGGGTACGACGTCGATACACGTACATCTCCAGTTCCGTGCTCATACAAACAGATCGCGCCCAGCATCGCAGAGATCGGGCTGCCCCGGCCGGGAGTTGATCCGGCGGCGGCTGTGAGATGGCCGACCCCGGGACGGGCCGCACCGGCCTCGAACTCCCCTCCGCAGGGTGACACCGCCCACGAAGCCGGTACGTCGGCGGGCAGCCTCGCTAGGCTTTCGAGAGCACCCGCCGCACCACCGCCGGAGGAGTCGTGGAGATCGCACACGCCCAGCAGCTCGCCTGGGAGAACAAGAACGCCAAGGGGTTCAACACCACCAATGTGGCCCTGGAGTTCGGCCTGCTCAGCGCCGAGGTGGGCGAGGCCTTCACCGCGTGGCGCAAGGGCCTGCCCGACCTCGGCGAGGAACTGGCCGACGTCTTCCTCTACCTGACGGCCCTGGCCGAGATGAACGGCGTGGACCTCGCCTCCGAAGTGGCCCGGAAGATCGAGAAGAACGCGCGACGGACGTACGCGCGGGACTCGCGCGGGGTACCGGTCCGCACAAGCGACAGGTAACCGCCGCACCGGTCCAGAATCGAGGGCAACCGGACGAAGGGCTTCGACCATGCGCATCCTGATCATCGGCGGCGGCATCGCCGGGACCGCGACCGCGCTGGCCCTGCACCAGGCGGGGTTCGCGGTCTCCGTCCACGAGGCCCACCCCGACAGCGCGGAGGACATCGGGGCGTTCCTCACCCTGGCCGACAACGGCATGCGGGCCCTGGCGCAGATCGGCGCGGCCGAGACGGTCACTGCCGTGGGCTTCCCGCTGACCACCATGCGGGTGCTCGCCGCCGACGGCGACGAGGTCGCCGAGATCCCGCTGGGTGAGGCCGACCGGCCGCTGTCCCGCTTCCGCTGCCTGCGCCGGAGCGAGCTGAACCGCGCGCTCCAGGCCGAGGCCGGGCGGCGCGGCATCGCCCTGGCGCACGGGGTGCGGCTGACCGCCCTGAGCGACCGTCCCGCCTCGGTCCGGGCGACCTTCAGCGACGGCAGTACCGCGAGCGGGGACCTGCTGATCGGCGCGGACGGGATCAACTCCACCGTCCGCTCGTCGCTCGACCCCGGTGGCGCCGGTCCGCGCTACGCGGGACAGCGGGTCTACTACGGCTACTGCTCCGGTGTGCTGCCGGGCGGGGACTCCGAGCGGATCACGATGATCCGCGGCAGCGGCGCCGCCTTCGGCTGCGCGACCTCGCCCAGCGGCGAGACCCACTGGTTCGCCCGGGTGTCCGGACCGGCGGCCACGGCGGCCGAGCTCGCGGGCGGCACGCCGACGCGGTGGCGCGACCTGCTGCTCCCGCTGCTCCGCGCGGACGCCACACCGGCGGCGGACCTCGTCGCCGCGACGGACCGCCGGATCATGGTGACCAACGCCTGCGACCTGCCTCCGGGCGCGCCGTGGGCCGAGCACCGGACGCTGCTCATCGGCGACGCCGCGCACGCCGCCTCCCCGGCCACCGGCCAGGGGGCCGCCATGGCGCTGGAGGACGCGGTGGTCCTGGCCAAGGCGCTGCGCGACTACCCGGGGACCGCGACCGCCCTGGCCGCCTACGAGCGGCTCCGCCGCCCCAGGGTGGAGCGGAACACCGCCGCCAGCGCCCGGATCACCGACGGCACGGCGCCGCCGCGTCCCGACCCGGGCCGGACGCCGGGCCCCGGAGCCGGGGGCGGCGGCCGACCGGTCACCCGGGTGGACCCGGAGCTGCTCCGCCAACTCGACTGGGACACCCCCCTCACCTCGGTGTGATCCGCGTTGGCGGCCGACGACCGAGCAACTGGCGTCCGCCGTGCCCGCTTTGGACCGCGACTCGAAAATCTGTGGGACAAGTTCACCCAGGCGACTCTCCGCGGCGGTCTGTTGTTCTTGGCGGCCGATCATGGTCGTGCCGAGACCGCGCCCACCGCCGAGGTGCGGCGGGATCACAGCACCGGGCACGTGGTGGACACCGCGGCCGCTCGCACCCGCCGTCGCCACGGCGGCCGCGGTGCGGTCGGCCGGCCACCGTTCAGAGAGGACACACCCCATGGCGAACCCATTCGAAGACGCGGACGGCACCTACCTGGTGCTGGTCAACGAGGAGAACCAGCACTCGCTCTGGCCCGCCTTCGCCGAGGTCCCGGCCGGCTGGACGGTCGCCTGCGGCCCCACCGGACGCCAGGACTGCCTCGACTACGTCGAAGCCAACTGGACCGACATGCGCCCGGCCAGCCTGATCCGGGCCATGGCAGAGGCGAACTGACGGCCCGCTAGGCTGCGACTGCCAGCCACAGCCAGTACGCGCGGCCCGGGCAGTCGCCCGGGCCCGCTGCTGTTCTCCCCCGCACCGAAGAGGCCTCGCGCATGTCCCTTCCCGCCAGCACCGACAACCCCTGGGTCCGCCCCTGGAATCCGCGCCCCCACGCCCGGATCCAGCTGCTGTGCCTGCACCCGGCGGGCGCCGGGGCCTCCTTCTACCAGGACTGGTCCGCCGCGCTGCCCCTCGACGTCGAGTTGCTGGCCGTGCAACTCCCGGGCCGGGAGAGCCGGTTCGTGGAGCCGCTGCTGGAGGACTACGAGCAGGCGGTAGCCGCCACGTACGCCGCGCTGCGCCCGTACCTCGCCCGGCCGTACGCGCTCTTCGGCCACAGCATGGGCGCGCTGCTCGCGTACGGGGTCGCGCTCGCCGCGCGGCGGCACGGCGATCCCGCGCCCGCGCGGCTGTTCGTCAGCGGCGCCGCCGGTCCCGGCGTCCCGCGCGACAACACCGGACGCCCGGGCTGGACGGACGACGAACTCGTCGCCGAACTGGTCCGGTTGGGCGGCACGCCGAAGGAGGTCCTGGCGCACGCCGAACTGCTCAACCTGCTCCTGCCGTTGCTCCGCGCCGACTTCACGCTCTGCGACTCCTTCGAGGCGTCCCCGGCCTTCACCGTGGGCGCGGAGCCGCCGCTGGACTGCCCGGTCTCGATCCTCGGCGGCGACGAGGACGAGCGGACCGCCGCCGAGCTCGCCCACTGGTCCGCGGTGACCAGCGGCGGCTCGACCCAGCGGGCCTTCCCCGGCGGCCACTTCTTCCTCCGCGACCCGTCCGGACCGGCGGTCCGAGCCGCGGTCGCCGCGGACCTGGCCGCCCGACGTGATCCGAAAGACCGGCCCTAGACCGGCGCGGCGGCGGTCAGCACCGGCTGGTCGTAGGTGCGGCGGATGCTGGTGCCCCGCTGCCGCACGTCCACGCCGTAGACGTGCAGCGAGACGGCGGTGGCGGTGGTCGCGTTGCGCACCCGGTGGATGTCGCCGGGCGGCGTGACCCAGGTGACCGCGCCGGCCGGGTGGACGGTGGTGGCGACCGGGAGCAGCACGGTCCGCTCACCTCCGGCGTCCAGCCGGTAGCTCGTCTCCTCCTCGGCGCCCAGGTGGGTGCCGACCACGCACCACGCGGTGTGGTCGTGGATGCTGGTCCGCTGTCCGGGCAGCCACACCAGGGCGACCACGGAGAAGGAGCCGTCCGCTTCGACGTGCAGCACGTGCTGGCGGTATCCGGCCGGATCGGGTTCCAGCTGCGCGGGCGGCACCAGGTCGGTGCGGCACAGGAACGGTGCCAGCGCGTCGGCGACCCGTCGCGCGCGTTCCTCGGCCGTCGGGGCGGCCCGCACCCCGGCTCGGATGGCGGCCACGAGTTCGCTGAGGAGTTCGGTCATGAGAGGCGACTGCTCCAGTGCGGTGAGGGCGATCTGACGGATAGTCACATACGCTGGTGTCAGGCCATGGCGGGCAGCGGCCCGGGAACCGCCGCCACCGCCGCGATCGCAGCCAGGCTCGCCGGGTCGTGCACGGCCGCCCGGGGGACGGTCAGGTCGGGTTGACGGGTCGTCAGTACATGGTCCCGGGCGAACCGGGCCCGGCCGCCGCCGGTGATGTTCAGCAGCACCGACGCCCTGGTGTCGATCCGGCCCGCCGCCACGGCCGCCCGCAGCGCGGCGAGCGCGACCCCGGCGGCCGGTTCGATGTCGATCCCCTCCAGCTCCTGGAAGGAGGCCATGGCCGCCAGCGCTGCCCCGCGGTCGGCGACGAGGACGTCCCCGGCGCTCTCGGTCAGCGCCTCGCACAGGCCGCCACGCAGGTCGTACGGCGGGCGGCGGTTGGTCAGTTCCGGCGCGAACGCCAGCTCGGTGGCCCGGCGTTGGCCCTCCTCGGAGCCGCTCTCCCAGAGGCGTTCGCCGGTCTCCCAGGCGCGGTACACCGGCGCGTAGGCGTCGTTCTGAGCCAGAATCAGCTGCGGCAGCGGTCCCGGGCGGCTACATCGGAGCCGGAGCGCGGCCTCGTGCACGGCGATGGCCCCGGCTCCGCTGCCGATCGCCTGCAAGTAGTACTCGGGCAGTTGACCCATCGTCTCGACGGCGGCGAGCAGCACGGTGGCCAGACCGTCCCGGCGGCCGACGTTCCTGGTCCCGCCCTCGTGGACGAAGCCGGGGAGCCGGGCCAGCGCGTCGCTGAGCGCGATGGCGTCGGCGTAGTCGGCCCCCTCGACCGCGATCAGGCGTACCAGTGCGGAGCGCGGGCCACGGGTGCGCAGTCGGGGCACGGCGGAGGCGGGGACCACGATGGCCACCGGGACCTCGTACCGCGAGCAGAGTTCGGCGAAGGCGGCGGCGGTGTTGCCCGCCGAGGCGACCACCAGCGTCCCGGCGTCCGCCGGGATCCGGCCGATCACCGCGGCGGCCTCAAGTTCCTTGAAGGTACCGGTAGTCAGGTCGCCGCCGCGCTCGGGCCAGTAGCCGTTGAAGGCGATCCACAGCTCGTCCAGGCCGAGTTCGGCGGCCAGCCGCTCGCTGCGGTGCACCACGGTCCGGCCGGTGCCCTCAAGCGTGCGCCGCACCGGCAGCCAGTCGCGGTAGCGGAACACCCCGCTCTGACTGGCGTCGGGGACGAACTCGGTTGCCTGGTAGTCGGTTTGCCACAGCCCGGGCTCGTGCTGCCCGGCGCAGCCGAGGGTCAGGCCATCGTCGGCCTGTCGTCTCCCGCAGACGGAGCACACGAGGCGGTAGTGGGACGCGTCGGTCGAATCACCGTGCATGGTGCTGTTCACTCTCGGTGTGGTCGGTGCGTCAGGATCCCGCCGTACAGCCGATCCCGGGCTGTCCGGGTCAACTGGCCCGGTACCGGCGCGGTGCACTCGCGGCTCAGAGCCTGGGGCGCGCGACGGAACAGCGGATCTCGCTCGTGCGAACGCGAGATGAATTCACCCTTGATAGTGGTGGCTTCCCGAGCGGTTCATCTTCCTTCATTGGCACGTCAGTTGCGGTACGCCGATGATATTGACTAGCCTTCAGCCGGAGAAGCACCGATCGCAACGGTTCGCCGTGCCGATCTCAAGGGCAGCGCTGCACTCCGAACCACCGCGAAGGACAAGCGTGGCGAACCACCGACCCAGTGTTTTCACGGAAATCGACCTGTCGGACCTTCACGCTTCACTGGCCGCCCCGGTCAGCGAATCCATGAACTTCCTCAACGAGATCGCCCACCGGTTCCCGGACGCCATATCCCTGGCCGCCGGGCGGCCGTTCGAGGGTTTCCTCGACCCGGACGACGTCCACCGCTATTTCGACGCCTACCGTCAGCACCTGAGCTCCCGCCTGGGCGGCGACGAGGCTGCCGTACGCCGCACGCTGCTTCAGTACGGGCGCACCAAGGGCATCATCCACGAGCTGATCGCCGACCACCTGCGGGTGGACGAGGGGATCACCGCCGATCCGGAGGCCCTGGTGGTCACCGTCGGCTGCCAGGAGGCCCTCTACCTGACGCTGCGCGCGCTGCGCCGCAGCGACCGGGACGCGGTGCTGGCGGTGACGCCCAGCTATGTCGGGGTGCACGGGGCCGCCCAGCTGGTGGACATGCCGGTGCTGCCGGTCCGCGAGTCGCCCGAGGGCATCGACCTGGAGGACCTGCGGGCGCAGGTCCGGTGCGCCCGGGCGGCCGGCCTCAACCCCCGGGCCTGCTACGTCATCCCCGACTTCGCCAACCCCAGCGGGATCAGGCTCGACCTCGACACCCGGCGGCAACTGCTGCGGATCGCCGCCGAAGAGGACCTCCTGATCCTGGAGGACAACCCCTACGGCCTGTTCGGCGACCCGGCCGGACCGCCGACGCTCAAGGCCCTGGACAGCACTGCCCGGGTCGTCTACCTGGGCTCCTTCGCCAAGACCGGCCTTCCGGGCGCGCGGGTCGGCTTCGCCCTGGCGGACCAGCGGATGGCCGGGTCGCCGGGGGTCCTGGCGGACCAGCTGGCCAAGATCAAGAGCATGCTGACGGTCAACACCTCGCCGATCGCGCAGGCCGTGATCGGCGGCAAGCTGCTGGCCCACGGGTCCAGCCTGCGAGCCGCCAACGCCCGTGAGACCGCGCACTACCAGCAGAACCTGGCTCAGGTGCTGTCCGGACTGGCGAAACGATTCAGCGACTCCCCCGGGGTCTCCTGGAACACCCCCGCCGGCGGTTTCTTCCTGCTGCTCACCGTGCCCTTCCCGGTCGGCGACGAACTGCTCGAAGTCAGCGCCGAGAAGTTCCGAGTGCTGTGGACACCGGTCCACCATTTCTATGCCGACGCCCGGGCACGCAATGTCATGCGGCTCTCCTTCAGCCATCTGCGATCCGACGAGATCGAAGCGGGACTCGACCGCCTGGCGGACTTCATCCGCGAACAGCCGCACACCTGACAGCCGATTCAGAAAAGGGAGGCCGTGAATCCGATGGACGTGTACACGCCGCTTTTGCGGAGCAAACCGAGAAGCTGGGGCTGGACGTACCGATGACTACCGCCGTACCCGAACTGTCCCGTATCGCCGGAGTCGGCACCGCGGTTCCCGGAAATTCATATTCACAGCAGGAAGTCCTGGACATCTTCGGGATCGAGGATCCCCGAGTGAGATCCGTCTTCCTCAACAGCGCCATTGAGCGCCGATTCCTGACCCTCCCGCCCGAAGGCCCCGACGGCGCCCGGGTCATGGAGGTCCAGGGTGAACTCCTCGCCAAGCACAAGGCCCAGGCCGTCGACATGGGTGTGCGCGCCGTCCAGGAATGCCTCAAGGACACCGGCGCCGACCTGTCCGACATCGGCTACCTCTGCTGCGTCACCACCACCGGCTTCCTCACCCCGGGTCTGAGCGCCCTGATCATCCGTGAGCTGGGCATCGACCCGCACACCAGCCGCCTCGACGTCGTCGGCATGGGCTGCAACGCCGGTCTCAACGCGCTCAACGCCGTCAACGGCTGGGCCCGCGCCCACCCGGGCCGACTCGCCCTCATGGTCTGCTCCGAGGCCTGCTCCGCCGCCTACGTCTTCGACGGCACCATGCGTACCTCGGTGGTCAACAGCCTCTTCGGCGACGGCGCCGCGGCCGTCGCACTGGTCGCCGACACGCCCGAGCCGGAGCGCGAGTCGGAGTCCGGGTCCGCGCCGCCGCCGGACCGGGGGCCGCGGATCCTGAAGTTCGCCAGCTACATCATCACCGACGCCGTCGACGCCATGCGCTACGACTGGGACGGTCAGCAGGACCGGTTCAGCTTCTTCCTGGACCCGCAGGTGCCCTACGTGGTCGGCGCCCACGCCGAACGCGTCGTCGACCGGTTGCTCTCCGGTACCGGATTGCGCCGCGGCGACATCGACCACTGGCTGGTGCACTCCGGCGGCAAGAAGGTCATCGACGCCGTCGGGGTCAACCTCGGCCTGACCCGCCACGACGTCCGGCACACCACCAGCGTGCTGCGGGACTACGGCAACCTGTCCAGCGGCTCGTTCCTCTTCTCCTACCAGCGGCTGCTGGAGGAGCAGGTGGCGCGGCCCGGCGACCACTGCGTGCTGATGACCATGGGCCCGGGATCCACCATCGAGACCGCCCTGGCCCGCTGGTGACCGCCCCGAGCACCACACCGGGGACCATGCCGAGCACCGAGCCGAGCACCGAGCCGGGGACCACGTCGGGGACCACGCCGGGGATCGCCCGAACCGAGCAGAAGGACCACACCACCGTGAACCACACGACCGAACCGCCGCTGATCGACGGCGCCCGGCCGCTGTCGGCCGAGACCGTGCAGGCCCTGAACGAGCTGTGCGGCCGGGCCGAGGACGCCGCGGGCTCCGGCGTCCGCACCCCGCTGGTGCTGCGGGTCGGCGGCGCGCCCGTACCCGCCGCCGTGCCCGCCCCGCCGCTGGCCCTGGTCAACAAGTGGGAGCGCGCGCTGCGCCGCCTGGAGCGGCTCGACCTGCCGACCGTCGCCCTGGTCAGCGGCGACTGCGGCGGCACCGCCCTGGAGGCGCTGCTGGCCACCGACCACCGCATCGCCACCCCCGGCAGCCGCCTGCTGCTGCCGGCTGCCGCGGACGGCCTCTGGCCCGGCATGGCCCTCTACCGGCTCGCCAACCAGGCCGGAATCGCCGCCACCCGGCAGGCGGTCCTCTTCGGCGGAGCCCTCCCGGCCGAGCGGGCGCTGGCCCTGCACCTGCTCGACCGGCTCGCGGCGGACCCGTCGGCCGCTCTCGCCGACGACGCCGAGAGCCTGGCCGCGGCCTCCGGCGGGATCGCCATCCGTCGGCAGCTGATGCTCGACGCCGGAACCACCAGCTTCGAGGAGGCCCTCGGCAGGCACCTCGCCGCCTGCGACCGGCTGTTGCGCCGCACCGCCGCGGCGTCGTCGTGACCACCGGCACGCCCCCCGCCGCCGCGCTCCCGATCGGCGCGGACCTGGCGCAGGCCCGCCGCACCCTGGCCGACGCCGCCGCGCGCGCCGACGCCGTACTGGCCGCGCTGCCCGCGCCCGCCGACCGCGGCCCCGAGCAGCAGGCGCTCGCCGCCGACGCCAAGAACGCCGCCCGGACCGTCCGCAGCCGCTTCCTGGCCCAGCACGGCGAGGCGGTCTACCGGCAGCTCACCGACGGCCACCGGATGCACCTGCGGCTGCCGGAACTCGTCGCGGGCGCCGCCACGGACTGGCCCGGGCTGCTCCCCGGCCCCGAGCAGCTGGCGACCGAGCAGGGCAGGCTCCAGGCCGAGAAGGAGGGCCTGGAGATCGACCAGGGCCTCTTCCTGCGCGACATGCTCCGCTCCCCCGCCTCCGGCCGCCACCTGCTGGACGCGATGGCCCTGCCGACCGCCCGGGCCCTGGAGCTGCTCCCCGAGTTCCGCCGTACCGGTGAGCTCGACCTCGGCTCCGTCCGGCTGGAGCGCCGCGACGGCGCCGCACGGCTGACCATGTGCCGCACCGACTGCCTCAACGCCGAGGACAACCGCCAGGTCGACGACATGGAGACGGCGGTCGACCTCGCCCTGCTCGACCCGGAGGTACGGGTCGGCCTGCTGCGCGGCGGCGAGATGACCCACCCCCGGTACCGGGGCCGCCGGGTCTTCAGCGCGGGCATCAACCTGAAGAGCCTGCACACCGGCCAGATCTCGCTGGTCGACTTCCTGCTCCGGCGCGAGCTGGGCTACATCAACAAGATCCAGCGCGGACTGCGGGTCGACCACGCGGGCTCCTGGCACACCCCCACCATCGAGAAACCGTGGGTGGCGGCCGTCGACACCTTCGCCATCGGCGGCGGCGCGCAACTGCTGATGGTCTTCGACCGGGTGCTGGCCGCCGCCGACTCGTACGTCAGCGTGCCCGCCGCCCAGGAGGGCATCGTCCCCGGCGCGGCCAACCTGCGGCTCGGACCGCTCGCCGGGGGCCGGGTCTCCCGCCAGGTGGTGCTCTGGGGGCGCCGGATCCACGCCACCGAACCCGATGCCCGGCTGCTGCTGGACGAGGTGGTCGAACCGGAGCTGATGGACGCGGCCGTGGCCGAGTCGCTGGACCGGCTCGACAGCCAGGCGGTGGTCACCAACCGCCGGATGCTGAACCTGGCCGAGGAGCCGCCGGACCACTTCCGGCAGTACATGGCCGAGTTCGCCATGCAGCAGGCGCTGCGGCTCTACAGCCAGGACGTGATCGGGAAGGTCAGCCGCTTCGCCGCAGCGGCCGGCACGGCGCGCGCGGCCCGCGGCTGACCGCTCCCGGCTCCCGGCTCCGCTGACGACCCTGCCCATCCCACCGGAACAGCTCAGAAAGCCGACCATGCCGACAGACCTCACCCGGATCCGCTACGAGAAGCGCGACCGCGTCGCCCACGTCACACTCGACCGTCCGGAACGCCTGAACGCCATGGATCTGCGGATGCACGAGGAACTGGCCCGCGTCTGGGACGACTTCGAGGCCGACGACGACCTCTGGCTCGCCGTCCTCACCGGTGCCGGGGACCGGGCGTTCTCGGCCGGACAGGACCTCAAGGAACTCGCCGCCCGGATCACCGACGGCAGCAACGCCCCGTCCACCTTCGGCAGCCGGGGCAAGCCCGGGTGGCCCCGGCTCACCGAGCGGTTCGACCTGGCCAAGCCGGTGATCGCCCGGGTCAACGGCCACGCCTTCGGCGGCGGCTTCGAACTCGCGCTCGCCTGCGACGTGATCGTGGCCTCGGACACCGCCACCTTCGCCCTGCCGGAGGCCAAGCTCGGCCTGATCGCCGGTGCGGGCGGGGTGTTCCGGCTCGCCCGGCAGGCACCGCACCGGGTCGCCGTCGGACACCTGATCACCGGTCGCCCGATGACCGCCGCCCGCGCCTACGAACTGGGCCTGGTCAACGAGGTCGTGGCCGCCGACGACCTGGACACCTGCGTGGACGCCTGGATCGCGGACATCCTGCGCTGCGCCCCGCTCGCCGTCCGCGCGGTCAAGCAGGCCGCCGCCGCAGCGGCCACCCTGCCACTCGACCAGGCCTTCCAGACCCGGTTCCCCTGGGAGGAGCGGCGGATGCACAGCGCGGACGCGGAAGAGGGACCGCTCGCCTTCGTCGAGAAGCGGTCCCCGGAGTGGAAAGCCCGCTGAACCCCTCAGTAACTATGCGATTTGTTCGAGAGTTTGACCTTCATTCACCATCCGGGCTCTCTCCAGGACTCTGCCTCGGGCAGCGTGAGCCCCGAGCATGATCCACAGACCAGCCTGACCCCACTGATTCCTGATCCCAGGTATCCCAGGCGTCCCACCCGAAGCGGCTCTCAGGGCCGCCTCACCACCGTGGGTGGGCATCCAATGACGCCGACCAGGCGCATGGCCGCTGCTAAACGAACCGGAGCACTGAAGATGCCGGACATCCCATCCGTCACCTGGCCCCTGACTGCCGCCCAGTCCGGAGTATGGTTCGCACAGCAGCTGGATCCGACCAGCCCAGCACACCAGATCGCCGAATGCCTGGAGATCCACGGCCCGGTCGACCCGGCCCTCTTCGAGCAGGCGGTCCGGCAGCTGCAGACCGAGACCGAGACGACTCGGCTGCGGTTCATACGCGACGGCGACGAGGTGCGGCAGTACGCCGCACCCGTGGCCGAACCGGCCCTGCTGGTACAGGACTTCAGCGGCGAGACGGACCCCTGGCTCGCGGTCCGGGCGTGGATCCGGGCGGACCTCGCCCAGCCGATCGACCTGGATCACGGCCCGACCGGGATCATGGCACTCTTCCCGGCCGGACCGGACCGCTGCTTCTGGTACCAGCGCGGACACCACCTGATCGCCGACGGCTACACCGCCGCGATGCTGGCCGGCCGCACCGCCGAGATCTACACCGCGCTGGTCGAGGACCGGCCCACCGGCGCACCGCTGCCGCCCTTCGGGCAACTGGTCGAGGACGACCTCGCCTACCGCGCCTCCGAACAGTTCGCCGCCGACCGCGCGTACTGGGCCGAACGGCTCACCGGGCGCCCGGAGCCGGTCACCCTCTCCGGCCGCACCGCGCCGGCCTCGCACACCCCGATCCGCCACGCGACCGACCTGTCGGCCGCGACGGCCCAGCAGCTGCGGGCAACCGCCCGCCGCCTGCGGACCAGCCTGCCGGTACTGATGACGGCCGCCAGCGCCCTCTACCTCAACCGGATGACCGGCGCCGAGGACATCCTCCTCGCCCTCCCGGTCACCGGCCGCGCCACCCGGCTCCAGCGCTCCACCACCGGCATGCTCGCCAACATCCTGCCGATCCGGCTGGCGCTGCGCCCGGAGACCGGCCTGACCGACCTGGTCCGCCAGACCAGCAGCACCATGCGCGAGGCGCTGCGGCACCAGCGCTACCGCTACGAGGACCTACAGCGTGACCTGAACGTCGTCGGCGCGGACGGCTCGCGGCTGTTCGGCACCACGGTCAACGTCATGGCCTTCGACTACGACCTGCGCTTCGCCGGGCTGCCGACCACGGCGCACAACTTCTCCAACGGCTCGGTCGAGGACCTGTCGTTCGTCCTGTACGACCGCGCAGGAGACTCGGGCGCGCAGTTGGTGGTGGACGCCAACCCTGCGGCATACGAGGCGGCGGAGGCGGCAGACCACGCCGAGCGCTTCGCCCGGCTGCTGGAGACCCTGATCGCCGTGGAGGCACCGGAGAGTCCGCTGACCGGGCTCGACCTGCTGAGCCCGGCGGAGCGTCGGCGGGTGCTGGTGGAGTGGAACGACACCGCGCACGCGGTGCCGTCGGGGACGCTGCCCGAACTGTTCGCGGAGCAGGTAGCCCGGACGCCGGACGCGGTAGCGGTGGTGTTCGAGGGCACGGCAGTCAGCTACCGCCAGTTGAACGCCCGGGCGAACCAACTCGCGTGGCTGCTGGTCGAGCGGGGGGTGCGTCCGGAGTCAGTGGTACCGGTGCTGCTGGAACGCTCCGTCGAGATGGTCACCGCCCTCCTCGCCATCCACAAGGCAGGCGGCGCCTACCTCCCAGTGGACCCCGAGTATCCCGCAGACCGCATCGACTACATCCTCAGCGAAACCAACACACCCGTCATCGTCACACCCGCATTGATTGACGAATCGTCAACTTGCAGCGCTGATGACCTTCCAGAGACCGGTCTGCGCGGCGACCACCCCGCGTACGTGATCTTCACCTCCGGATCCACGGGTCGCCCCAAGGGTGTCGCTGTCCCGCACGCCGGAATCGTCAACCGCCTCGCCTGGATGCAGGACACCTACGGGCTGACTCCGGCGGATCGGGTCCTTCAGAAGACCCCGTTCGGGTTCGACGTCTCCGTGTGGGAGTTCTTCTGGCCCCTGCTCCAGGGGGCCACCCTCGTGATCGCCCGCCCCGGCGGCCACCGCGAACCGGCCTACCTCGCCGACCTGATCCAACGCGAACAGATCACGATCACCCACTTCGTCCCCTCCATGCTCCAGGCCTTCCTCACCGAACCCGCAGCCACCGCCTGCACCGGATTGCGGGCCGTCATGTGCAGCGGCGAAGCACTCCCCACAGAGCTACGCGACACCTTCACCCGCGCACTGCCCACCACCCCACTGCACAACCTCTACGGCCCCACCGAAGCATCCGTCGACGTCACCGCCTGGACCTGCACCAACGACACCACCACCGCACCGGTGCCCATCGGCAGCCCAGTCTGGAACACCCGCCTGTACGTCCTGGACACCAACCTCCAACCCGTCCCCCCCGGCGTCGAAGGCGAGCTGTACCTCGCGGGCGTCCAGCTCGCACGCGGCTACCTCAACCGACCCGGACTGACCGCCGAACGCTTCACCGCCAACCCCCACGGCCCCACCGGCGACCGCATGTACCGCACCGGCGACCTCGCCCGCTGGCGCACCGACGGCAACCTCCAATACCTCGGCCGCACCGACCACCAAATCAAACTACGCGGCTTCCGCATCGAACTCGGCGAGATCGAAGCCGCCCTGACCGCACACCCCACCGTCGCCCACGCCACCGTCATCCTCCGCGAAGACACCCCCGGCGACCAACGCCTCACCGCCTACACCATCCCCAACGGCGACCTGGACCCCACTGCCCTACGCACCCACCTCGCCACCACCCTCCCCGACTACATGATCCCCACAACCATCATCGTCCTCGACGAACTCCCACTCACCATCAACGGCAAACTCGACCGCAACGCCCTCCCCACACCCGAACACACCACCCACACACCCGGCCGCGCCCCCACAACGCCACAGGAACAGATCCTCTGCGAGATCTTCGCGCAGATCCTCGACCTACCCCAGGTAGGCGTCCTCGACAACTTCTTCGAACTCGGCGGACACTCCCTCCTCGCCACCCGCCTCATCAGCCGCATCCGCACCACCCTCGGCACCGAACTCCCCCTCCGCACACTCTTCGAAGCACCCACCCCCGCCACCCTCGCCACCCAACTCAACAACAACACCACCACCCAACGCCCAACACTCCAACCCACCAACCCACCCAACCTCCCACCCCTCTCCTTCGCACAACAACGACTCTGGTTCCTCAACGAACTCGAAGGACCCAACACCACCTACAACTCCCCGATGGCACTGACTCTGTCAGGGCACCTGGACGTCGATGCCTTGGACGCCGCCCTGCGTGACGTGGTCGCCCGACATGAGGTGTTGCGGTCGGTCATCGCCACGATCGAGGGAAAGCCACACCAGCGTGTGCTACCCATGACCGCCGTCAGCTCGCTGCTGACCGTGGCCGAGTTCGACGAACATGCCATCGCACGTGCCACTGCGCACACCTTCGACCTGGCAACCGAACTCCCACTCCACGCCTGGCTGTTCAAGCAGAACCCGGACCAGCACGTCCTCCTCGTCGTGGTCCACCACATCGCCGGTGACGGCTGGTCCATGGGCCCACTCGCCCACGACGTCTCCACCGCCTACACCGCGCGACTCGCCGGTAGCGCCCCCACCTGGGAACCGCTCGCCGTTCAGTACGCCGACTACACCCTCTGGCAACGCGACCTCCTCGGCACCCCCGACGACCCCGACAGCCTGCTCACCCAACAACTCGCCTACTGGCGTGATGCACTGGCCAACCTCCCCGAGGAACTGAGCCTCCCCACCAGTCGGCCTCGTCCAACAGTGGCCAGCCATCAGGGCAGCAGTGTCGACCTGGTCATTCCCACTGACCTCCACTGCCAGCTACGGGAGTTGGCGCGGACGGAAGGCGTCACCGTCTTCATGCTGCTCCAAGCAGCCCTCACCGTCCTGCTCCACCGCCTCGGCGCCGGAACCGATATTCCCATCGGCACTCCCATCGCCGGACGCACCGACCAAGCCCTCGACAACCTCGTTGGCTTCTTCGTCAACACCCTCACTCTTCGGACGGACCTAACCGGCAACCCCACCTTCGCCCAACTCCTCCACGACATCCGCGAGACCAACCTCAACGCTCACACCCACCAGGACATCCCCTTCGAACGCCTCGTCGAGGAGCTGGCACCCACCCGCTCCATGGGCCGCCACCCCCTCTTCCAGGTCATGCTCGCCCTGCAGAACAACCAGCAGGCCGTCATCGACCTCCCGGGCCTAATCACCGAACCTCTGCCAACCGGATCCGAGGCGGCGCGCTTCGACCTGGAGTTCACTCTGGGCGAGCGCTTCACACCCGAGGGGAAGCCCGCTGGCCTGCATGGTGAACTCACCTTCGCCACAGACCTGTTCGACACGGCACTGTCCGAGCAGATCGCGGCACGCTTCGTCCGTGTGCTCGCCGCTGTGGTAGCCGACCCGGAACAGCAGGTCGGAATGGTCGACGTCCTGGACTCGGCGGAGCGTCGGCGGGTGTTGGTGGAGTGGAACGACACCGCGCACCAGGTGCCATCGGGGACCCTGCCCGAACTGTTCGCAGAGCAGGTAGCCCGGACACCGGACGCCGTGGCAGTGGTGTTCGAAGGCACAGCAGTCAGCTACCGCCAGTTGAACGCCCGAGCGAACCAACTCGCTTGGCTGCTGGTCGAGCGGGGGGTGCGTCCGGAGTCAGTGGTACCGGTGCTGCTGGAACGCTCCGTCGAGATGGTCACCGCCCTCCTCGCCATCCACAAGGCAGGCGGCGCCTACCTGCCAGTGGACCCCGAGTACCCCGCAGACCGCATCGACTACATCCTCAGCGAAACCAACACACCCGTCATCGTCACACCCACATTGATTGACGAATCGTCAACTTGCAGCGCTGATGACCTTCCCGAGACCGGTCTGCGCGGCGACCACCCCGCATATGTGATCTTCACGTCGGGTTCCACGGGTCGCCCCAAGGGCGTCGCCGTCCCGCACGCCGGGATCGTCAACCGCCTCGCCTGGATGCAAAACACCTACCGGCTCACGGCGGCAGATCGGGTCCTGCAGAAGACCCCGTTCGGGTTCGACGTCTCCGTGTGGGAGTTCTTCTGGCCCCTGCTGCAAGGCGCCACCCTCGTGATCGCCCGCCCCGGCGGCCACCGCGAACCCGCCTACCTCGCCGACCTGATCCAACGCGAACACATCACGATCACCCACTTCGTCCCCTCCATGCTCCAGGCCTTCCTCGCCGAACCCGCAGCCACCGCCTGCACCGGATTGCGCGCGGTCATGTGCAGCGGCGAAGCACTCCCCACAGAACTACGCGACACCTTCACCCGCGCACTGCCCACCACCCCACTGCACAACCTCTACGGCCCCACCGAAGCATCCGTCGACGTCACCGCCTGGACCTGCACCAACGACACCACCAGCACCTCCGTACCCATCGGCAGCCCGATCTGGAACACCCGCCTGTACGTCCTGGACACCAACCTCCAACCCGTCCCCCCCGGCGTCGAAGGCGAGCTCTACCTCGCCGGCGTCCAACTCGCACGCGGCTACCTCAACCGACCCAGCCTGACCGCCGAACGCTTCACCGCCAACCCCCACGGCCCCACCGGCGACCGCATGTACCGCACCGGCGACCTCGCCCGCTGGCGCACCGACGGCAACCTCCAATACCTCGGCCGCACCGACCACCAAATCAAACTACGCGGCTTCCGCATCGAACTCGGCGAGATCGAAGCCGCCCTCACCACCCACCCCACCGTCGCCCACGCCACCGTCATCCTCCGCGAAGACACCCCCGGCGACCAACGCCTCACCGCCTACACCATCCCCAACGGCGACCTGGACCCCACCACCCTACGCACCCACCTCGCCACCACCCTCCCCGACTACATGATCCCAGCAGCCATCATCCCGCTGGACACACTCCCACTCACCATCAACGGCAAACTCGACCGCAACGCCCTCCCCACACCCAACGCCGTCGCATCCAACAGCTACCGAGCGCCGTCCACCACACGTGAAGCTGAGCTCTGCGAGGCTTTTGCGGAGGTCCTTGGTCTGCCCCGGGTCGGTGTCGACGACAGCTTCTTCGAACTCGGCGGGCACTCCCTCCTCGCCATATCACTGGTCGACCGCCTGCGCTCGCGCGGCGTCCTGGTGAATGTGCGTGCGCTCTTCACCTCCCCGACGGTCTCTGCCCTGGCATCCACCGTCGGCGAGAACGACGTACTGGTGCCGCCGAACCTCATCCCCGACGGCGCGTCGACGATCACCCCGGACATGCTCCCGCTGGTGAAGCTGACAGCAGCGGAGGTCGACCGAATCGTCACGGGATTCCCGGGCGGCGCGGCCAACATCGCCGACATCTACCCGCTCGCCCCGCTCCAGGAGGGCATCTTCTTCCACCACCTGCTCACCGCAGGTGGCGATGACCTCTACGTTCTTCCGACGGTACTCACCCTCGACTCGCGCGACCGTCTTGACGCCTTCCTCGACGCACTGCAACAGGTGATCAATCGTCACGACGTGCTGCGCACCGCCGTGCTGTGGCAGGGACTCGCTGAGCCCGTCCAGGTCGTGGCCCGTCATGCAGTGCTACCCGTCGAGTTGGTCGAGCTCAGTGGCACGAGTGGTGACCCCGTCGGGCAGCTTCGAGCAGCCGGCCAAACGTCGATGGACCTCACCCGCGCCCCGCTGCTGCGCGCCTACATCGCGGCCGAGCCGGGCAGCGGGCGGTGGCTGTTGCTGGTCCAGCAGCACCATCTGGTCATCGACCACACGGCACTCGACGTGCTGCTGGCGGAGATCCGGGCGATTCTGGGAGGTGAGCAGGACCAGCTGCCGACACCGCGCGCCTACCGCGACTTCGTCGCGCAGGCCATGCTGGGCGTGTCGCGTGACGAACACGAGCAGTTCTTCGCGGAGCGCCTGCGCGATGTGACCGAGCCGACTGCTCCGTTCGGGCTACTGAACGTACACGGGGACGCTCAGGGGGTGGCTGAGGCAAGGCTCCCAGTGCCCGCAGAGCTGAACACACGAGTCCGGGAGCAGGCACGCCGCCTGGGGGTGAGCCCGGCCTCGGTGTTCCATGTGGCCTGGGCACGTGTGGTCGCCGCGACCGCGAACCGTGATGACGTGGTATTCGGCACCGTGCTCTTCGGCCGGATGAACAGTGGGGACCGGGTGCCCGGCCTCTTCATCAATACCCTGCCGGTCCGAGCGGCGACCGCCGGGAAGAGCGCGGCCCAGGCCGTGCTCGCCATGCGCGGACAACTCGCGGATCTGCTGTCACACGAGCACGCTTCGCTCGCGCTCGCGCAGAAGGCCAGCGGCATCTCCGGCGCCGCCCCCCTCTTCACCGCCCTGCTCAACTACCGCCACGGGCAAGGGACCAGTGGGACCGAAGCCCCCGAAACGGGACTGGCCGGGGTCGAGGTCGCCATGGTGCACGAGCGCACCAACTACCCCCTGACCATGTCGGTCGACGACTTCGGCGACGCATTCGCCCTGACCGTCCAGGCGATCGCTCCGATCGACGCCGAACTGGTCTGCGGCTTGGCACTCACCACGCTGGAGGGACTCACCGCCGCGCTCGAAAGCGCCCCCGAGACGGGCCTTGAGCGGATCAACGTCCTGGGTGACGTGGAGCGTCGGCGGGTGTTGGTGGAGTGGAACGACACCGCGCACGCGGTGCCGTCGGGGACGCTGCCCGAACTGTTCGCGGAGCAGGTAGCCCGGACGCCGGGCGCGGTGGCGGTGGTGTTCGAGGGCACGGCAGTCAGCTACCGGGAGTTGAACGCCCGAGCGAACCAACTCGCGTGGCTGCTGGTCGAGCAGGGGGTGCGTCCGGAGTCGGTGGTACCGGTGCTGCTGGAACGCTCCGTGGACATGGTCACCGCCCTCCTCGGGATCCACAAGGCAGGCGGCGCCTACCTCCCGGTTGATCCCGAGTACCCCGCAGACCGCATCGACTACATCCTCAGCGAAACCAACACACCCGTCATCGTCACACCCGACCTCATCGACAAGACAACCGGCTATGACACCGCCGATCTGCCGCAGCAGGGTCTGCAAGGTGCACACCCAGCCTATGTGATCTTCACGTCGGGTTCCACGGGTCGCCCCAAGGGTGTCGCTGTCCCGCACGCCGGGATCGTCAACCGCCTCGCCTGGATGCAGGACACCTACGGGCTGACTCCGGCAGATCGGGTCCTGCAGAAGACCCCGTTCGGGTTCGACGTCTCCGTGTGGGAGTTCTTCTGGCCCCTGCTGCAAGGCGCCACCCTCGTGATCGCCCGCCCCGGCGGCCACCGCGAACCCGCCTACCTCGCCGACCTGATCCAACGCGAACACATCACGATCACCCACTTCGTGCCGTCCATGCTCCAGGCCTTCCTCACCGAACCCGCAGCCACCGCCTGCACCGGATTGCGCGCGGTCATCTGCAGCGGCGAAGCACTCCCCACAGAACTACGCGACACCTTCACCCGCGCACTGCCCACCACCCCACTGCACAACCTCTACGGCCCCACCGAAGCATCCGTCGACGTCACCGCCTGGACCTGCACCAACGACACCACCAGCACCTCCGTACCCATCGGCAGCCCGGTCTGGAACACCCGCCTGTACGTCCTGGACACCAACCTCCAACCCGTCCCCCCCGGCGTCGAAGGCGAGCTCTACCTCGCCGGCGTCCAACTCGCACGCGGCTACCTCAACCGACCCAGCCTGACCGCCGAACGCTTCACCGCCAACCCCCACGGCCCCACCGGCGACCGCATGTACCGCACCGGCGACCTCGCCCGCTGGCGCACCGACGGCAACCTCCAATACCTCGGCCGCACCGACCACCAAATCAAACTACGCGGCTTCCGCATCGAACTCGGCGAAATCGAAACCGCCCTCACCACCCACCCCACCGTCGCCCACGCCACCGTCATCCTCCGCGAAGACACCCCCGGCGACCAACGCCTCACCGCCTACACCATCCCCAACGGCGACCTGGACCCCACTGCCCTACGCACCCACCTCGCCACCACCCTCCCCGACTACATGATCCCAGCAGCCATCATCCCGCTGGACACACTCCCACTCACCATCAACGGCAAACTCGACCGCAACGCCCTCCCCACACCCAACGCCGTCGCATCCAACAGCTACCGCGCCCCCACAACGCCACAGGAACAGATCCTCTGCGAGATCTTCGCCCAGATCCTCGACCTACCCCAGGTAGGCGTCCTCGACAACTTCTTCGAACTCGGCGGACACTCCCTCCTCGCCACCCGCCTCATCAGCCGCATCCGCACCACCCTCGGCACCGAACTCCCCCTCCGCACACTCTTCGAAGCACCCACCCCCGCCACCCTCGCCACCCAACTCAACAACAACAACACCCAACGCCCAACACTCCAACCCACCAACCGACCCAACCTCCCACCCCTCTCCTTCGCACAACAACGACTCTGGTTCCTCAACGAACTCGAAGGACCCAACACCACCTACAACATCCCGATGGCACTGACTCTGTCAGGGCAGCTGGACACGGTCGCGCTTGAGGATGCGCTCCGCGATGTCGTCAATCGACATGAGGTACTGCGCACAGTATTCCCGGTCGATGACAGCCAGCCACACCAGCGCGTGCTGCCCATGGCCGCCATCGGGTCCCTAATGTCCGTGGGCGAGTTCGACGAGGAGGCGCTGGCCGACGCTGCTGCGCACAGCTTCGACCTGGCAACCGAGCCCCCGCTCCACGCCTGGCTGTTCAAGCAGAACCCGGACCAGCACGTCCTCCTCGTCGTGGTCCACCACATCGCCGGTGACGGCTGGTCCATGGGCCCACTCGCCCACGACGTCTCCACCGCCTACACCGCGCGACTCGCCGGCACCGCCCCCACCTGGGAACCGCTCGCCGTCCAGTACGCCGACTACACCCTCTGGCAACGCGACCTCCTCGGCACCACCGACAACCCCGACAGCCTGCTCACCCAACAACTCGCCTACTGGCGCGAAGCACTGGCCAACCTCCCCGAGGAACTGAACCTCCCCACCGACCGGCCACGCCCCGCAGTCGCCACCCACCAAGGCGGCAGTGTCCCCCTCACCATCCCCGCCGAACTCCACCAACGGCTGCGGGACTTGGCGCGGGCCGAAGGCGTCACCGCCTTCATGGTGCTCCAAGCAGCCCTCGCCGTCCTCCTCCACCGCCTCGGCGCAGGAGACGACATCCCCATCGGCACCCCCATCGCCGGACGCACCGACGAAGCGCTTGACGACCTCGTCGGCTTCTTCGTCAACACACTCGTCCTCCGCGCGAATGCCACCGGCAACCCGACATTCGCAGAATTGTTGGGCCGAGTCCGCGAGGCCGGGCTGAGTGCGTTCTCACATCAGGACGTTCCATTCGAACGCCTGGTGGAAGAGCTGGCGCCCACCCGCTCCATGGCGCGGCATCCGCTCTTCCAGGTCATGCTCACGCTGCAGAGCGGCAGCCAGCCCTCGGTCACGTTGCCCGGCCTACGGGCCTCGGCGCTGAACGTAGAGCAGCCAGCAGCCAAGTTCGACCTGGCTTTCACGTTGGACGAGGACATAGCCGCCGCCGGCTTGCACGGCACCCTCACCTTCGCCCACGACCTCTACGACGCAGCGACAGCAACGCAGCTGGCCGAGCGCTTCCTCCGCGTACTCAGCGCAGCGACCGATGCGCCGCACCAGCCCATCGGTCAGATTGAGCTACTTGACTCGGCGGAGCGTCGGCGGGTGTTGGTGGAGTGGAACGACACCGCGCACGCGGTGCCGTCGGGCACGCTGCCCGAACTGTTCGCAGAGCAGGTAGCCCGGACACCGGACGCCGTGGCAGTGGTGTTCGAAGGCACAGCAGTCAGCTACCGCCAGTTGAACGCCCGGGCGAACCAACTCGCTTGGCTGCTGGTCGAGCGGGGGGTGCGTCCGGAGTCAGTGGTACCGGTGCTGCTGGAACGCTCCGTGGACATGGTCATCGCCCTCCTCGCCATCCACAAGGCAGGCGGCGCCTACCTGCCAGTGGACCCCGAGTACCCCGCAGACCGCATCGACTACATCCTCAGCGAAACCAACACACCCGTCATCGTCACACCCGCATTGATTGACGAATCGTCAACTTGCAGCGCTGATGACCTTCCAGAGACCGGTCTGCGCGGCGACCACCCCGCATATGTGATCTTCACGTCGGGTTCCACGGGTCGCCCCAAGGGCGTCGCCGTCCCGCACGCCGGGATCGTCAACCGCCTCGCCTGGATGCAGGACACCTACCGGCTCACGGCGGCAGATCGGGTCCTGCAGAAGACCCCGTTCGGGTTCGACGTCTCCGTGTGGGAGTTCTTCTGGCCCCTGCTGCAAGGCGCCACCCTCGTGATCGCCCGCCCCGGCGGCCACCGCGAACCCGCCTACCTCGCCGACCTGATCCAACGCGAACACATCACGATCACCCACTTCGTCCCCTCCATGCTCCAGGCCTTCCTCGCCGAACCCGCCGCCACCGCCTGCACCGGATTGCGCGCGGTCATCTGCAGCGGCGAAGCACTCCCCACAGAACTACGCGACACCTTCACCCGCGCACTGCCCACCACCCCACTGCACAACCTCTACGGCCCCACCGAAGCATCCGTCGACGTCACCGCCTGGACCTGCACCAACGACACCACCACCGCACCGGTGCCCATCGGCAGCCCAGTCTGGAACACCCGCCTGTACGTCCTGGACACCAACCTCCAACCCGTCCCCCCCGGCGTCGAAGGCGAGCTCTACCTCGCCGGCGTCCAACTCGCACGCGGCTACCTCAACCGACCCAGCCTGACCGCCCAACGCTTCACCGCCAACCCCCACGGCCCCACCGGCGACCGCATGTACCGCACCGGCGACCTCGCCCGCTGGCGCACCGACGGCAACCTCCAATACCTCGGCCGCACCGACCACCAAATCAAACTACGCGGCTTCCGCATCGAACTCGGCGAAATCGAAACCGCCCTGACCGCACACCCCACCGTCACCCACGCCACCGTCATCCTCCGCGAAGACACCCCCGGCGACCAACGCCTCACCGCCTACACCATCCCCAACGGCCCACTCGACCCCACCACCCTACGCACCCACCTCGCCACCACCCTCCCCGACTACATGATCCCAGCAGCCATCATCCCGCTGGACACACTCCCACTCACCATCAACGGCAAACTCGACCGCAACGCCCTCCCCACACCCGAGATCACACCGACAACCACCCACCGCGCCCCTCGCACCCCCCACGAGGAACTACTCGCCACCCTCTACACCGAAATCCTCGGAACCCCCGGCCCCAGCATCGACGACAGCTTCTTCGAACTCGGCGGACACTCCCTCCTCGCCACCCGCCTCACCAGCCGCATCCGCGCGATCCTCGGCACCGAACTCCCCCTCCGCACCGTCTTCGAAGCACCCACCATCGCCGCCCTTGCCCAACACCTCAACCACAGCACGACCACTCAGCGTCCCCCGCTCCAACCCGCCACCCGACCGGACCAGTTGCCCCTCTCCCACGCACAGCAGCGACTCTGGTTCCTCAACGAACTCGAAGGACCAAACGCCACCTACAACATCCCGATGGCTGTCCGCCTCACCGGTTCCTTGGACGTCAACGCCTTGGACCAGGCCCTGCGGGATGTGGTCTGCCGCCACGAGGTACTACGCACCGTCTTCCCACCCATCGACGGCCAGCCGCGTCAGGGGGTCCTCGATGGCGAGACACTCAGTACCTTGCTCACGACTGCGGAGTACGACGAGCAGGCGATAGCCGACGCCGCTGCGCACACCTTCGACCTGGCGACCGAACTCCCCTTCCGCGCGAGCCTGTTCACCCAGAGTCCGGACAATCACCTGCTCCTCGTCGTGGTCCATCACATCGCTGGTGATGGCTGGTCCATGGGCCCGCTGGCCCAGGACGTCTCCACCGCCTACGCGGCCCGCCTCACCGGCACCGCCCCCACCTGGGAACCGCTCGCCGTCCAGTACGCCGACTACACCCTCTGGCAACGCGACCTCCTCGGCACCACCGACAACCCCGACAGCCTGCTCACCCAACAACTCGCCTACTGGCGCGAAGCACTGGCCAACCTCCCCGAGGAACTGAACCTCCCCACCGACCGGCCACGCCCCGCAGTCGCCACCCACCAAGGCGGCAGCATCAACCTCACCATCCCCGCCGAACTCCACCAACGACTACAGGAACTGGCACAGACCGAAGGCGTCACCGCCTTCATGGTCCTCCAAGCAGCCCTCGCCGTCCTCCTCCACCGCCTCGGCGCAGGAGACGACATCCCCATCGGCACCCCCATCGCCGGACGCACCGACCAAGCGCTTGACAACCTCATCGGCTTCTTCGTCAACACCCTCACCCTCCGCACCAACCTCACCAACAACCCCACCTTCACCCAACTCCTGCACCACACCCGCGAAACCAACCTCAACGCCCACACCCACCAAGACATCCCCTTCGAACGCCTCGTCGAAGAACTCGCACCCACCCGCTCCATCGCCCGCCACCCCCTCTTCCAAGTCTCGCTCACTCTGCAGAACAACCAGCAGGCCGTCATCGACCTCCCCGGCCTGGACGCCACCGTTGTCCCCGCCGGAGAGCTCGCGGCCAAGTTCGACCTGGCCTTCGCACTGGACGAGGACTTCACCACCACCGGCCTGCACGGCTCACTCACCTTCGCCCGGGACCTCTTCGACGCACCGACAGCCGAGCAGATCGCCGCGCGCTTCCTCCGCGTACTCAACGCGGTCGCCGCCGACCCGCATCAGACGGTGGACCGCATCGACGTCCTGGTCGGCGACGAGCGACACAGGATCCTGTCCGAGTGGAACGACACCGCTCACGAGATCCCGCGCGGCATGCTGCCGGAGCTGTTCGCCGCCCAGGTCGCCCGAACTCCAGGGGCAGTAGCTGTGGTAGCGGACGGCGTAGAGCTGACCTACGCGGAGTTGGACGCCCGGGCCAACGGTCTCGCCCGCCGCCTGGTCGCGCATGGTGTCGGTGCCGAGTGCGGCGTGGCTGTCCTGATGGAGCGCTCGGCCGACTTGGTGGTTGCGCTGCTGGCGGTCGTCAAGGCCGGTGGCTTCTACGTGCCCCTTGACGCGCGCTACCCCATTGCCCACCGACGGATGATCACAGCCGAGACGAACGCCCGCGTCGTGCTGACAGATTCCGCGCTCCGCCAGCAGGCCTCGGAGCTTGGTCTCATCGTCCTCGACGTGGACGGCAGTGAATCTGCCAGTGGCCCCGATGTGGCGTGTTCAGAGGCCCAGTTGGCGTACGTGATGTACACCTCGGGCTCGACCGGCCGCCCCAAGGGGGTCGCAGTCGCGCACCGTGATGTGGTTGCACTGGCCATGGATCGCCGGTTCGCGGCAAACGGAATGGAACGGGTGCTGTTGCACTCACCTCACTCCTTCGACGCGTCCACTTTTGAGCTCTGGGCACCGCTCCTGACTGGTGGTCAGGTAGTAGTGGCCCCTGCGGGGGACCTCACCACTGGCGCGCTGGCCCGAGTGGTCAGCGAACACCGCGTGGACTGGATCTTCCTCACCATCGGCCTGTTCGGCCTGTTCGCCGAGGACGACCCTCACTGCTTCGCCGGCCTCCGCCAGGTCTGGACCGGTGGCGACGTCGTCTCACCGGTGGCCGTGGCCCGAGTGCAGGCCGCCTGTCCGAACACAGTCGTGGTGAACGTCTACGGACCGACGGAGACCACCACCTTCGCGACCGCTCACCCGGTGGTGAACTCCAGCGGTGCGCTGCCGATCGGGCGGCCGTTGGACAACATGCGGGCCTACGTCCTGGACGCCCGACTGCAACCGGTCCCCACCGGCAGCACCGGCGAACTCTACCTCGCCGGCGCGGGCCTCTCCCGCGGCTACCTCAACCACCCCGCCCTCACCGCCGAACGCTTCCTCGCCGACCCGTTCAGCAACACCGGCGAACGCATGTACCGCACCGGCGACCTCGCCCACTGGAACCACAACGGCGAACTCCACTACGCCGGACGCACCGACCAGCAGATCAAACTACGCGGCTTCCGCATCGAACTCGGCGAGATCGAGGCCGCCCTCACCACCCACCCCACCGTCGCCCTCGCCACCGTCATCCTCCGCGAAGACACCCCCGGCGACAAACGCCTCACCGCCTACACCGTCCCCAACGGCGACCTGGACCCGACCGCCCTACGCACCCACCTCGCCACCACCCTCCCCGACTACATGATCCCCACAACCATCGTCGTCCTCGACGAACTCCCACTCACCATCAACGGCAAACTCGACCGCAACGCCCTCCCCACACCCGAGATCACACCGACAACCACCCACCGCGCCCCTCGCACCCCCCACGAAGACATCCTCAGCGAACTGTTCGCGCAGGTCCTCGGCCTCCCCCTGGTCGGCATCGACGACAACTTCTTCGACCTCGGCGGACACTCCCTCCTCGCCACCCGCCTCATCAGCCGCATCCGCACCACCCTCGGCACCGACCTGCCGATCCGCGCACTGTTCGAGGCTCCGACCGTCGCCGCACTGGCCGAGCGGTTCGAAGGCGCCGGGCAGAGCCGTCCGGCGCTCGCGCCAACCGTGCGTCCGGAGCTGGTCCCGGTCTCATTCGCACAGCAACGCCTCTGGTTCCTGGGCGAGTTGGAAGGCCCGAGTGCCACCTACAACATCCCGCTGGCGCTTCGACTCGCAGGCTCCTTGAACTCCGAGGCCCTGCAGGAGGCGCTGCGTGACGTGGTGATCCACCACGAGGTACTGCGCACCATCTTCCCTGCGGTCGAAGGACATCCGTATCAGCGAGTCCTCCCGCCGGAAGCAGTCGGGTCGCTGCTCACCGTGGAGCCGGACGGCACGTATGACGAACGGGCGCTGGCCCGGGCCGCGGCGCACACCTTCAATCTGCGTAGTGACATACCCCTGCACGCCTGGCTGTTCAATCTCGCCGACGATGATCATGTGCTCCTGCTGGTGGTCCACCACATCGCCGGTGACGGCTGGTCCATGGCCCCGCTGGCCCAGGACGTCTCCACTGCCTACACCGCACGCCTCGCCGGCACCGCCCCCACCTGGGAACCGCTCGCCGTCCAGTACGCCGACTACACCCTCTGGCAACGCGACCTCCTCGGCACCACCGACGACCCCGACAGCCTGCTCACCCAACAACTCGCCTACTGGCGCGAAGCACTGGCCGACCTCCCCGAGGAACTGAACCTCCCCACCGACCGGCCACGCCCCGCAGTCGCCACCCACCAAGGCGGCAGTGTCCCCCTCACCATCCCCGCCGAACTCCACCAACGACTACAGGAACTGGCACAGACCGAAGGCGTCACCGTCTTCATGGTCCTCCAAGCAGCCCTCGCCGTCCTCCTCCACCGCCTCGGCGCAGGAGACGACATCCCCATCGGCACCCCCATCGCCGGACGCACCGACCAAGCGCTTGACGACCTCGTCGGCTTCTTCGTCAACACCCTCACCCTCCGCACCAACCTCGCCAACAACCCCACTTTCACCCAACTCCTGCACCACACCCGCGAAACCAACCTCAACGCCCACACCCACCAAGACATCCCCTTCGAACGCCTCGTCGAAGAACTCGCACCCACCCGCTCCATCGCCCGCCACCCCCTCTTCCAGGTCATGCTCTCGCTCCAGAACAACCAGCAGGCCGTCATCGACCTGCCCGGCCTCACCACCGAGCCCATGCCAACCGGAGCGGCCACGGCCAGGTTCGACCTCGGGTTCGCACTGGGGGCGGCCGTCGGACCGGACGGCGAGCCGGACGGCATGCGCGGCATCCTTACCTATGCCACCGACTTGTTCGACCCGTCGACGGCCGAGCTGCTGGCTCGCCGCTTCATCAGGGTCCTGGCCGCCGCTGTCTCCGCGCCGCAACTCCCGGTCGCCCAGGTGGAGATCATGGACGACGCGGAGCGGCACCGAATCCTGTCCCAATGGAACGACACCGCTCACGAGGTCCCGCTCAGTACCCTGCCCGCGCTGTTCGAAGCCCAGGTCACCCGGACCCCGGATGCTGCGGCCCTGGCCTTCGGCCGCACCGAGCTGACCTATGCCGAGGTCAACGCCCGGGCGAACCAACTGGCCCGGCTGCTGGTGGAGCACGGCGTGGGCCCGGAGTCACTGGTCGCGGTGCTGCTGGAGCGCTCGGCAGAGCTGGTGGTCACCCTGCTGGCGGTGCTCAAGGCAGGCGGCGCCTACGTCCCGATCGACCCCGCATATCCGGCCGACCGAATCGCCTACCTGCTGGACGACTCCCACCCGCAGGTACTGCTCACCACCGCCGACCGCGCACCGGACCTGACTACCGCTCATACGCTGTTGCTCGATCAGCTGGTGACGTCCACCTATGACGCGGAGAATCTCAACACGACTGTGGCTCAGCAGCATCCGGCCTACGTGATCTACACCTCCGGCTCAACCGGGCGACCGAAGGGCGTCGTTGTCCCGCACGCCGGTGTGGTCAACTACCTGATCCGCAGTTGGGAGGCGTACCCGGAGCTGCGCGGCAACACACTGCTGCACGCGTCGATCTCCTTCGACGCCGGTGTCACCGCCCTCTACGGCGCCCTGACCTCCGGCGGTCGGGTGCGGGTGGCGGCGCTCGACGAGCAACTGCCCGAGGCGCTCAGCGGTGAGCGGTTGAGCTTCCTGAAGGCGACGCCGAGTGGCCTGTCCTACCTGGACGCACTCTCCGACACGCACGTGCCGACCGGGCGGCTGATGGTCGGCGGGGAGGCAGTTCAGGCGGCACAGCTTCAGCGCTGGCGGCTGGAGCATCCGCAGGTGGCCGTGGTCAACCACTACGGCCCGACCGAGGCGACCGTCGGCTGCACCGACTACCCGCTCGGCAACGGGGAACTCGGCACCGTGGTTCCGATCGGTCGGCCGATGTGGAACACCCGGGCCTATGTGCTGGACGCAACCCTGCAGCCGGTCCCGGCCGGGGTGTCCGGTGAGTTGTACATCGCCGGTGTCCAGCTGGCCCGCGGCTACCTCAGCCGTCCCGGCCTGTCCGCCGAGCGTTTCGTCGCCGACCCGCACGGTCCGGTCGGAGAGCGTATGTACCGCACCGGCGACCTTGCCCGCTGGCGGGCGGACGGCAACCTGGAGTACCTCGGCCGTACCGACGACCAGGTCAAGATCCGCGGCTTCCGGATCGAACTCGGCGAGATCGAGAGCGCCTTGGCCGCGCACCCGGCAGTGGCACAGGCCAGCGTGATCGTGCGCGAGGAGACTCCGGGCAATCCACGCCTGGTCGGCTACGTCGTCGCCGACGGCGATCTGGAAGTCAGTCTGCTACGGGCGCAGTTGGCGGCGTCGCTGCCGGAGTACATGGTTCCGGCGGCGATCGTGCTACTCGACGCACTGCCGATGACGGTGAACGGGAAGCTGGACCGGCGGGCCCTGCCCGCACCCGACTTCACCGCCGCCACCAGTACCGCCTACCGGGCCCCGGTGACTGCGCACGAGAAAGCCCTGTGCGAGGTCTTCGCCAACGTCCTGGGACTGCCCCAGGTCGGCGTCGACGACAACTTCTTCGAACTCGGCGGCCACTCCCTACTCGCCGTCACCCTCGTCGAACAACTCCGCACCCGCGACATCCACATCAACGTCCGCACCCTGTTCACCACCCCCACCGTCACCGGCCTCGCCCACACCACCACCAACACCACCCTCACCGTCCCACCCAACCTCATCCCCACCAACCCCCACACCATCACCCCCGACCTACTCCCCCTGATCACCCTCACCCAAGCCCACATCGACCACATCACCACCACCATCCCCGGCGGCACACCCAACATCGCCGACATCTACCCCCTCGCCCCACTCCAAGAAGGCATCTTCTTCCACCACCTCATGGCCACCGGCGACAACCACAACGACCCCTACGTCGTGCCGACCATGTTGACCTTCGACACCCACAACCGCCTCACCACCTTCCTCAACGCACTCCAACACGTCATCAACCGCCACGACATCCTCCGCACCGCCATCCTCTGGCAAGACCTCCCCGAACCCATCCAGGTCGTCACCCGACACGCCACCCTGCCAGTGGAAGAGCACGTCCTGCACACGGACAACCCGGCCAGTGAACTCGCCGCCGCCTGCCCCGCGTGGATGGACCTCACCCAGGCACCCCTCCTGCGCGCCCATATCGCCGCCGAACCGGGCACCGAGCGCTGGCTGCTGCTCCTGCAACGCCATCACCTGGTGAGCGACCACACCGCGCTCGACATCCTGTTGGCCGAGATCCGGGCCATCCTCACCGGTCGTCAGGACACGCTCCCTACTCCGCTGCCGTTCCGTGACTTCGTCGCCCAGGCCCTGCTCGGCGTCACCCGCCAGGAACACGAACAGTTCTTCACCCAACTCCTCGGCCACATCACCGAACCCACCGCCCCCTTCGGCATCCTCGACACACGCGGCGACGGCACCCACATCACCCAAGCCACCCAACCACTCACCCCCCAACTCGCCACCCGCATCCGCCAACAAGCCCGCCACCTCGGCGTCACCCCCGCCACCCTCTTCCACGTCACCTGGGCCCGCGTCACCGCCGCCACCTCCAACACCAACCACGCCCTCTTCGGCACCCTCCTCCTCGGCCGCATGAACTCCGGCACCGGCGCCGACCGCATCCCCGGCCTCTTCCTCAACACCCTCCCCACCCACCTCCACACCACCCACACCACCACCCACCAAGCCATCCACACCATGCGCACCCAACTCGCCGACCTCCTCACCCACGAACACGCACCACTCGCCCTCGCCCAACAAACCAGCAACATCAAACCCCCAACCCCCCTCTTCACCACCCTCCTCAACTACCGCTACAGCCACGCCGGCGAGGCCGGTGCGGATGGCGGCCTGGTGGGCGTCGAGGCCGAGCACGGGCAGGACCGCACCAACTACCCGATCACCATGGCGGTCGACGACCTCGGCAGCGGCTTCACCCTGTCCGTCCAGGCGGTTGCTCCGATCGACCCCGAGCTGGTCTGCGGCCTCGCCCACACCACCCTGCAGAACCTGATCACCGCCCTGGAAACCGCACCCGACACCCCCCTCGACCAGATCGACGTCCTCACCGAGACCCAGCAGCACACCCTCCTGAACGACTGGAACGACACCGCCGTCGACCTTCCCGCCATCAGCCTGACCGAGCTGTTCCAGCGGCAGGCGGCGCGGACGCCCCGGGCCGTGGCCCTGGTCCAAGGAGAGACCGAGCTGAGCTACGCCGAACTCAACGCCCGTGCCAACCGGCTGGCCCGACTGCTCATCGAGCGCGGAGTGGGCACCGAGTCGCTGGTCCCGGTGCTGATGCGACGCTCGGCGGAGCTGGTGGTCACCCTGCTGGCGGTACTCAAGGCGGGCGGCGCCTACGTGCCGATCGACGCCCGCGCGCCCGAGGCCCGGATGGCGGTGGTGTACCGCGACGCGGGAGCCGGGCTGCTGCTGGTGGACGAGGTCACCCGCGAGCACGGCTTCGTGCGGGGGGTCGAGGCCGCGGGGGCCGAGCTCGTCGTGGTTGACGCGGCCACTGGGACCGGCAGCTCGGAGGATCCGGCGGTGCGGACGCTGCCCGACCAACCGGCCTACGTGATGTACACGTCCGGCTCCACCGGGACGCCGAAGGGCATCGCCAACACCCACCGGGGCGTGGTCGAGCTGGTCTCGGACCGGTGCTGGCGGGAGACGGTGCCGCAACGGGTGCTGTTCCAGTCCCCGCACGCCTTCGACGCGTCGACGTACGAGTTGTGGGTGCCGCTGACGGCGGGCGGCACGGTGGTGGTGGCCCCGGAAGGGCGGCTGGACGCGGCGGCCATCCGCTCGCTCAAGGAACGCCACCAGCTGACCCACCTGCACCTCACCGCGGGTCTGTTCCGAGTGCTCGCGGAGGGTGATCCGGCGGCATTCGCCGGAATCCACGAAGTCGGCACCGGCGGTGACACCGTTCCGGCGGCGGCCGTGCGGCGGGTGCTGGACGCATGCCCCGGCATCCTGGTCCGCAACACCTACGGCCCGACCGAGACCACGCTCTGCGCCACCCAGGTACCGGTGGCCAGCGGCGAGCAGGTGCCGGCGGTGCTGCCGATCGGGCGGCCGATGGACAACACCCGCGCCTACGTCCTGGACGCCACCCTGCGGCCGGTCCCGGTCGGCACGGCTGGGGAGTTGTACCTGGCCGGGACCGGACTGGCGCGTGGCTACCTGGGTCGCGCCGACCTCACCGCCGAGCGGTTCGTGGCGGACCCGCACGGACCGGCCGGAGAGCGCATGTACCGCACCGGTGACCTGGTGCGGTGGACCGCCGACGGTCAGCTGGAGTTCGTCGGACGTGCCGACGACCAGGTGAAGATCCGCGGATTCCGCGTCGAACTCGCCGAAGTGGAAGCCGCGTTGGGATCCCATCCGGCACTCTCCGACGTGGCCGTGGTCGCCCGGGAGGACCGGCCCGGCGACAAACGGCTGGTCGCCTACGCCGTGCTCGCGAACCCGTCCGACGCCTCCGTCACGGTCGAGGACCTGCGCCAGTACCTGGTCGGCTCGCTGCCGGACTACATGGTCCCGTCGGCGGCCGTCCTGCTGGAGGCGCTGCCGCTGACTCCCAACGGAAAGCTGGACCGCAAGGCGCTACCGGCTCCGGAGCTGACCTCGGCGGTGCCGCACCGAGCCCCCACCACCCCCCGCGAACAGCAGCTGTGCGAGGCGTTCGCGCAGGTCCTGGGTTTGCCCCAGGTCGGGATGGACGACAACTTCTTCGACCTCGGCGGACACTCGCTGCTGGCCACCCGGCTGGTCAGCCGGATCCGTACCGTCCTCGACGCGGAACTGCCGATCCAGGCGCTCTTCGAGGCACCGACTGTCGCCGGTGTGGCCAAGCGACTCGACTCTCTGAACAAGAAAGCACGGCCCGCGTTCCGGCCGATGCGCGGGCACAAGGAGATCTGATGATCCCGGTTTCTTTCGCACAGCAACGTCTCTGGTTCCTGGGCCAGTTGGAGGGGCCGAGCGCCACCTACAACATCCCGCTGGGCCTTCGGCTGACCGGCCCGCTGGACCCGCAGGTGCTGGACGCGGCGCTGCGCGACGTGGTCGGTCGGCACGAGGTGCTGCGTACGGTCTTCCCGGCGGTCGACGGGCAGCCGTGGCAGGACATCCGCCCGGCCGACCAGGTCGGACCGCTGCTGACGGCAGTGGACGCGACCGCCCTCGACGAGCCGGAGCTCGCGGCGGCGGTCGCCGGAGCCGCCCGCTGCGTCTTCGACCTGGAGTCCGAACTGCCGCTCCAGGCCTGGCTGTTCGCACGCGGCGAGCAGGAGCATGTGCTGCTGCTGGTGGTGCACCACATCGCCGGTGACGGCTGGTCGATGGGGCCGCTGGCACGGGACGTCTCCCTCGCGTACCAGGCCCGGTCACAGGGTCTCGCGCCGGAGTGGGAGGAACTGCCCGGCCAGTACGCGGACTACGCGCTCTGGCAGCGCGAGCTGCTGGGCGAGGAGGATGATCCGGAGAGCCTGCTCGCCGAGCAACTGGCCTACTGGCGGACCACCCTGGCGGACCTGCCGGAGGAACTGGCGCTGCCCACCGTTCGGTCACGTCCGGCGGCCACCGACCACCGTGGCGGCACGGTCGAGTTCGCCGTCCCCGCCGAACTGCACCGAGGCATAGTGGAGTTGGCTCGTGCCAAGGGCGGGACGCCGTTCATGGTGCTGCACGCGGCGCTGGCGGTGCTGCTCTCGCGGCTCGGCGCCGGTTCGGACATCCCCATCGGCACAGCGGTCGCCGGGCGGGTGGACGAGGGGCTGAACGACCTGATCGGCTTCTTCGTCAACACCCTGGTGCTGCGCACCGACCTGTCCGGTGATCCGTCCTTCACCGAACTGCTGCGCCGGGCCCGGCAGGCCGGGCTCGGCGCGTTCGCCCACCAGGATGTGCCGTTCGAGCGGCTGGTGGAGGAACTGGCGCCGACCCGGTCGATGGCCCGGCACCCGCTCTTCCAGGTCATGCTGACCCTCCAGAACAACGCCCAGCCGGTACTGACCCTGCCCGGTCTGACGGCCGAGCCGCTGGACGGCGGCCAGGCCCCCGCCAAGTTCGACCTGTCCTTCACCTTCAGCGAGGACAAGGGCGCGGACGGGTCTCCGGCCGGGCTCCGAGGCAGCGTGACCTTCGCCCTCGACCTCTTCGACACCCAGGCGGCCGAGCAGGTCAGTGCGCGCTTCCTGCGGGTACTGCGCGCGGTACTGGCCGCGCCGGAGCTGCCGGTCTCGGCCGTCGACGTTATCGGGGAGGGCGAGCGGCGGCGGATCCTGACCGAGTGGAACGACACGGCGGTCGAGCCGGTACCGGGAACACTGCCCGAGCTCTTCGCCGCCCAGGTGGCACGCGTGCCCGACGCGATCGCGGTCGTCTGCGGCGACACCGAACTGTCCTACGCCGAACTGGACGCCCGCGCCAACGGCCTCGCCCAGCGCCTGATCGCCCACGGCGTACGCGCCGAACACGGCGTCGCGGTGCTCATGGAGCACTCCGCCGACCTCGTCGTGGCACTCCTCGCAGTGGTCAAGGCAGGCGGCTGCTACGTACCGCTGGACGCGCGCTATCCACGTGCCCACCGCGAGACCATCGTCGCCCGGACCGGCACCACGGTCGTGCTCACCGACGCCGCGCTGTACGACCAGGCGGCCGAGTTGGGCCCAGTGGTAATGACGGTTGCCGACGAGCGCGCCGAGGGTTTTGAACTGCCGCTTGATGCAAGCCAGTTGGCCTATGTGATGTACACCTCCGGCTCCACCGGACAACCGAAGGGCGTCGCCGTCACCCATCGGGACGTGGTCGCGCTGGCCACCGACCGCCGCTTCGCGAACGAGGCGATGGACCGCGTGCTGCTGCACTCCCCGTACTCCTTCGACGCCTCCACCTTCGAACTCTGGGTTCCGTTGCTGTCCGGGCGCCGCATCGTGGTGGCTCCCACCGGCCGCTTGACCACCTCATCACTGGCCCGCCTGGTCACGGACCACGGCGTCACCGGCCTCTGGCTGACCGCGGGCCTGTTCGCGCTGGTCGCCCAGGAACAGCCGGACTGCCTGCGTGGTGTGCGGCAGGTGTGGACCGGCGGCGACGTGGTCTCCCCCACCGCAGCCGCACGGGTGCGCACCGCCTGTCCCGGCCTCAGCGTGGTCAACGGCTACGGCCCCACCGAGACCACCACCTTCGCCACCACCCACACGGTCAGCGAGGAATCCAGTGCGCTGCCGATCGGGCGGCCGTTGGACAACATGCGGGCCTACGTCCTGGACGCCCGACTCCAACCGGTCCCCACCGGCAGCACCGGCGAGCTCTACCTCGCCGGCGCGGGCCTCACCCGCGGCTACCTCAACCACCCCGCCCTCACCGCCGAACGCTTCCTCGCCAACCCCTTCAGCAACACCAGCGAACGCATGTACCGCACCGGCGACCTCGCCCACTGGAACCACAACGGCGAACTCCACTACGCCGGACGCACCGACCAGCAGATCAAACTACGCGGCTTCCGCATCGAACTCGCCGAAATCGAAACCGCCCTCACCACCCACCCCACCGTCGCCCACGCCACCGTCATCCTCCGCGAAGACACCCCCGGCGACAAACGCCTCACCGCCTACACCATCCCCAACGGCACACTCGACCCCACCACCCTACGCACCCACCTCGCCACCACCCTCCCCGACTACATGATCCCCACAACCATCATCGTCCTCGACGAACTCCCACTCACCATCAACGGCAAACTCGACCGCAACGCCCTCCCCACACCCGAGATCACACCGACAACCACCCACCGCGCCCCTCGCACCCCCCACGAAGACATCCTCAGCGAACTGTTCGCGCAGGTCCTCGGCCTCCCCCTGGTCGGCATCGACGACAACTTCTTCGACCTCGGCGGACACTCCCTCCTCGCCACCCGCCTCATCAGCCGCATCCGCACCACCCTCGGCACCGACCTGCCGATCCGCGCACTCTTCGACACACCCACCGTCGCCGCACTCGCCCAGCACCTCGGCGACGCGCGGAACCCGCGCCCGGCGCTGGTCGCCGGGGCACGGCCGGACGTGCTGCCGGTGTCCTTCGCCCAGCAGCGGCTCTGGTTCCTCGGCGAGTTGGAAGGACCCAGCGCGACCTACAACATCCCGCTCTGCCTGCGCCTCACCGGCCCGCTGGAGCTACCCGCCCTGGAGGCCGCGCTCCTGGACGTGGTGGACCGCCACGAGGTGTTGCGTACGGTCTTCGCGACTGTCGACGGGCAACCCTGTCAGCGTGTGGTCGCAACCGACGCAACCGGCCCGCTGCTCACGGTCACCGCGTTCGACGAACAGGCGCTGACCCGGGCGGCCGGGCACACCTTCGACCTGACCGTCGAACTCCCGCTCCATGCCTGGCTGTTCGCACAGCGGCCGGACCAGCACGTGCTGCTCCTGGTGGTGCACCATATCGCCGGTGACGGCTGGTCCATGGCCCCGTTGGCCCGGGACATCTCCACCGCCTATGCGGCGCGGCTCAACGGCCAGGCCCCCGTCTGGGAGCCGCTCCCGGTCCAGTACGCGGACTACGCGCTGTGGCAGCGTGAGCTGCTGGGTTCCACCGCCGAGCCCGACAGTGTCCTGTCACAGCAACTCGCCTACTGGCGAGAGGCGTTGAACGGCCTACCGGAGGAGCTGGCGCTTCCCACGGACCGGCCGCGCCCAGCGGTGGCCAGCCATCGGGGCGGTACCGTCGAACTCGCCGTGCCCGCCCAACTTCACCGAGATCTGCTGGACTTGGCACGGGCCCAGGGTGTGACCGTGTTCATGGTGCTGCAGGCCGGGTTGGCTGTCCTGCTGTCGCGCCTGGGCGCGGGGGCGGACGTCCCCATCGGCACGCCGATCGCCGGACGCACCGACGAGGCGTTGGACGAACTGGTCGGCTTCTTCGTCAACACGCAGGTGTTGCGTACCGACCTGTCCGGCGATCCGGCCTTCACCGAGCTTCTGCGCCAGGTCCGCGACACGGCCCTGGAAGCGTTCGCACACCAGGACGTGCCGTTCGAGCGGCTGGTCGAGGACCTGGCACCGTCCCGCTCCATGGCCCGGCACCCACTGTTCCAGGTCATGCTCTCGCTGCAGAACAACGCCTCGGCTGTGCTCGAACTCCCGGGCCTGCAAGCGGAACTCGTGCCCTCGGGGCAGTTGGCGGCTCGATTCGACCTGGCCTTCACGCTCGGCGAGTCCTTCGACCAGGGCGGTGTCCCGTCCGGGCTTCTCGGCACAGTCACCTTCGCCGCCGACCTGTTCGACACCGCGACCGCCGAGCGGATCGCCGGATATCTGGTGCGGGTCCTCCGGGAGCTGGTTGCCGAGCCGCAGCTGCCGGTCTCCAGGGTCGAGCTCCTGGACGCGGCCGAGCGGCAGCTGATCCTCTCCGCGTGGAACGACACCGCCCACGAGGTACCGGCCACCACTCTGCCCGTGCTGCTCGAAGCCCAGGCCGCGCGCACCCCCGAGGCCGTGGCCGTGGTCGACGCCAGTGTCGAGCTGACGTATGCCGAGGTCAACGCCCGGGCCAACCAACTGGCCCGGCTGCTGGTGGAGCACGGCGTGGGCCCGGAGTCACTGGTCGCGGTGCTGCTGGAGCGCTCGGCAGAGCTGGTGGTCACCCTGCTGGCGGTGCTCAAGGCAGGCGGCGCCTACGTCCCGATCGACCCCGAGTACCCGGCCGACCGAATCGCCTACCTGCTGGACGACTCCCAGCCGCAGGTACTGCTCACCACCGCCGACTGCGTCGAGCGGGTTACTGACCTGACGAATGTTCACATTCTGTTGCTGGAGCAGGTATCGACCTCTGGTTACAGTCCGGAGAACCTCAATGCCGCCGTGACTCCGCAGCATCCGGCCTATGTGATCTACACCTCCGGTTCAACCGGCCGCCCCAAGGGCGTACTGGTCGCCCACGCCGGGGTGGTCAACTACACGGTGCGCGCCTGGGAGGCCTATCCCGAGTTGCGCGGCAGCACACTGCTGCACGCCTCGATCTCCTTCGACGCCAACATCACCCACCTGTACGGCGCGCTCACCTGCGGCGGCCGGATCTACGTCGCCGCCCTGGACGAACGCCTGCCCAAGGTGCTCAACGGTCAACGGCTGGACTTCCTCAAGGCGACGCCGAGTGGCGTGTCCTACCTGGACGCCATCTCCGACGCCCATGTGCCGACCGGGCGGCTGATGGTCGGTGGGGAGGCGATACAGACGGCGCAGCTCGAACGCTGGCACCGGGAACACCCGCAGGTGTCCGTGGTCAACCACTACGGCCCCACCGAGACCACGGTCGGGTGCACCGACTACCTGGTCGGCCCCGAGGATCTGGGCCAGGTGATTCCGATCGGCCGACCGATGTGGAACATGCGCGTCTATGTCCTGGACGCGGCACTGCGCCCGGTGCCGATCGGGGTACCCGGCGAGCTGTACATCTCCGGTGTCCAGCTGGCCCGCGGATTCATCGGCCGCCCGGGCCTGACCGCCGAGCGCTTCGTCGCAGCCCCGCACGGTCCGGCCGGGGAACGCATGTACCGCAGCGGCGACCTCGCCCGCTGGCGGGCGGACGGCAACCTTGAATTCCTCGGCCGCACCGACGACCAGGTCAAGCTCCGCGGCTTCCGCATCGAACTCGGCGAGATCGAGAGCGCCTTGGGGACCGTTCCCGGTGTCGCCCACGCCGCGGTGATCGTCCGGGAGGACATTCCCGGGGACAGGCGCCTGGTCGGCTACGTGGTCCCGGCGGCTGACCTCGACGTCGCCGCGGTGCGGGCGCGGTTGGCGGCGTCGCTGCCGGAGTACATGGTTCCGGCGGCGATCGTGCTACTCGACGCACTGCCGATGACCGTGAACCGCAAGCTGGACCGGCGGGCCCTGCCCGCACCCGACTTCACCGCCGCCACCAGTACCGCCTACCGGGCCCCGGTGACCGCGCACGAGAAAGCCCTGTGCGAGGTCTTCGCCAACGTCCTGGGACTGCCCCAGGTCGGCGTCGACGACAACTTCTTCGAACTCGGCGGCCACTCCCTACTCGCCGTCACCCTCGTCGAACAACTCCGCACCCGCGACATCCACATCAACATCCGCACCCTGTTCACCACCCCCACCGTCACCGGCCTCGCCCACACCACCACCAACACCACCCTCACCGTCCCACCCAACCTCATCCCCACCAACCCCCACACCATCACCCCCGACCTACTCCCCCTGATCACCCTCACCCAAGCCCACATCGACCACATCACCAACACCATCCCCGGCGGCACACCCAACATCGCCGACATCTACCCCCTCGCCCCACTCCAAGAAGGCATCTTCTTCCACCACCTCATGGCCACCGGCGACAACCACAACGACCCCTACGTCGTGGCCACCACGTTGACCTTCGACACCCACAACCGCCTCACCACCTTCCTCAACGCACTCCAACACGTCATCAACCGCCACGACATCCTCCGCACCGCCATCCTCTGGCAAGACCTCCCCGAACCCATCCAGGTCGTCACCCGACACGCCACCCTCCCAGTCACCGAGCACACCCTCCGCGGCAGCGACTCCGCCGCCGAGCTCGCCGCCGCCTGCCCGCCGTTGATGGACCTCACCCGGGCGCCCCTGCTCCATGCCCACATCGCCGCCGAACCAGGCAGCGAGCGCTGGCAGTTGGTCCTGCAACGGCACCACCTGATCGCCGACCACACCGCCCTCGACGTGCTGATGTCGGAGATCCGCGTCATCCTGGACGGCCGGGCCGATGCCCTGCCCACCCCGCTGCCGTTCCGTGACTTCGTCGCCCAGGCCCTGCTCGGCGTCACCCGCCAGGAACACGAACAGTTCTTCACCCAACTCCTCGGCCACATCACCGAACCCACCGCCCCCTTCGGCATCCTCGACACACGCGGCGACGGCACCCACATCACCCAAGCCACCCAACCACTCACCCCCCAACTCGCCACCCGCATCCGCCAACAAGCCCGCCACCTCGGCGTCACCCCCGCCACCCTCTTCCACGTCACCTGGGCCCGCGTCACCGCCGCCACCTCCAACACCAACCACGCCCTCTTCGGCACCCTCCTCCTCGGCCGCATGAACTCCGGCACCGGCGCCGACCGCATCCCCGGCCTCTTCCTCAACACCCTCCCCACCCACCTCCACACCACCCACACCACCACCCACCAAGCCATCCACACCATGCGCACCCAACTCGCCGACCTCCTCACCCACGAACACGCACCACTCGCCCTCGCCCAACAAACCAGCAACATCAAACCCCCAACCCCCCTCTTCACCACCCTCCTCAACTACCGTCACAACCAGCCCAACGGGGAGGGCGGCCCGGCAGAGCCCGAGGGGATCGAGCTCCGACACGGACAGGACCGGACCAACTACCCGCTCACCATGGCCGTCGACGACCATGGCAGCGGCTTCACCCTGACCGTGCACGCCGTCGCTCCGATCAACCCCGAACTGGTCTGCGGCCTCGCCCACACCACCCTGCAGAACCTGATCACCGCCCTGGAAACCGCACCCGACACCCCCCTCGACCAGATCGACGTCCTCACCGAGGCCCAGCAGCACACCCTCCTGAACGGCTGGAACGACACCACCGTCGAGGTCCCGACCGGCACACTGCCGGAGCTGTTCGAGGCGCGGGTCCGGCGGACTCCGGACGCGGTGGCGGTGGTCTTCGAGGGTGCCGAGGTGACCTACGCGGAGCTGAACGCCCGGGCGAACCGCCTGGCCCGGCTGCTGGTCGAGCGTGGCGTCCGGCCGGAGTCGGTGGTGCCGGTACTGATGGAACGCTCGGTGGAGCTGGTGGTGGCGCTGCTCGGGGTACTCAAGTCCGGTGGTGCGTATCTGCCGGTGGACCCGGACTATCCGGCCGAGCGCATCGACTACGTGCTGGCCGAG
This sequence comes from Streptacidiphilus sp. P02-A3a, assembly GCF_014084105.1. GTDB lineage: Bacteria > Actinomycetota > Actinomycetes > Streptomycetales > Streptomycetaceae > Streptacidiphilus. The sequence goes on from NZ_CP048289.1 coordinate 5,239,555, forward strand.
GCCGGTTCGCCGATCGTGGTGACCGCCGCCCTCATTGACGAGGCATCAGATCAGGACGCCGCAGACCTCGGCGATCGTGGGCTGCTGCCGGACCATCCGGCCTACGTGATCTTCACCTCCGGTTCGACCGGTCGGCCCAAGGGCGTGGTGATTCCCCACACCGGCATCGTGAACCGTCTGGCCTGCATGCAGCACGTCTACGGGCTGACCGGCTCGGACCGGATGCTGCAGAAGACCCCGTTCGGCTTCGACGTCTCGGTGTGGGAGTTCTTCCTGCCGCTGCTGGCGGGCGCGACCCTGGTGGTGGCGCGTCCCGGCGGCCATCGCGAACCGGAGTACCTGGCCGAGCTGATCCGACGGGAGCGGGTGACGCACACCCACTTCGTGCCGTCGATGCTGCGGATGTTCCTGGCCCAGCCGGAGACCGCCGCCGGTACCAGCCTGCGGGCGGTGATGTGCGGTGGCGAGGTGATGACGCCGGAACTGCGCGGCGAGGTCGCGCGGGTACTGCCGGGTGTGCCGCTGTACAACCTGTACGGGCCCACCGAGGCCACCGTGGAGACCACCGAGTGGGCCTGCGGCGGCGCTGACACGGACGGATCCGTACCGATCGGCCGCCCGGTCTGGAACACCAGCGTCTACGTGCTCGATGCCGCACTGCGACCGGTGCCGCCCGGCGTCGAGGGTGAACTGTACGTCGCCGGGGTGCAGTTGGCCCGTGGGTACCTCAACCGTCCGGGTCTGACGGCCGAGCGCTTCGTGGCGGATCCGTTCGGCGACGCCGGTGAACGCCTCTATCGCAGTGGCGACTTGGCGCGCTGGCGGGCCGACGGAGCGCTGGAGTACGTCGGCCGGACCGACGACCAGGTGAAGATCCGGGGCAACCGGGTCGAGTTGGGCGAGGTCGAGTCCGCGCTGACCGTCCATCCGTCGGTGACCTACGCCGCGGTCGTGGTCCGCGAGGACGTCCCCGGCGACACCCGCCTGATCGGCTACGTAGTCCCCGCGGGCGAGTTCGACCCGGTAGCGGTCCGCGCCCAGCTGACGGCGACGCTACCCGCCTACATGGTGCCCGCGGCGTTCGTGGTACTCGACGAGCTGCCGCTGATGGTGAACGGCAAGCTGGACCGCCGGGCGTTGCCCGCGCCGGGCTTCACTGCCGGCTCGCCCTACCGCGCCCCGGCGACGCTCCGGGAGGAAGTCCTCTGCGAGGTCTTCGCGCAGGTCCTCGGGGTGCCGCGGGTGGGGGTCGACGACGACTTCTTCGAGCTGGGCGGCCATTCGCTGCTCGCGGTGTCGCTGGTCGAGCGGCTCCGGGTGCGCGGCGTCCAGGTGAGCATCCGGACGTTGTTCACCTCGCCGACGGCGGCCGGGCTGGCCGCCGCGTCGGCCGTGGCCGAGGTGGCGGTACCGCCGAACCTGATCCCGGACGGCGCGACCGCGATCACGCCGGAGATGCTGCCGCTGGTGCGACTGACAGCGACCGAGATCGAGCAGATCGTCTCGGTGTTCCCGGGCGGCGCGGCGAACATCGCCGACATCTACCCGCTCGCCCCGCTGCAGGAGGGCATCTTCTTCCACCACCTGATGAACGCCGACGGCGACGACGTCTACGTCCTGCCGACCACGTTGACCTTCGACTCACGTGAACGGCTGGACGCCTTCCTGGACGCGCTGCGGTTCGTGGTGGACCGGCACGACGTGCTGCGCACCGCCGTACTCTGGCAGGGCCTGTCGGAGCCGGTGCAGGTGGTCGCCCGCGAGGCCCACCTTCCGGTTGAGGTAGTGGAGTTGTCCGGCACGGACGCGGCGTCCGAGCTCGCCGCCGGTTGCCCCGCGTCGATGGACCTCGGCCGGGCGCCGCTGCTGCGGGCCCGGATCGCCGCCGAACCCGGCAGCGCTCGCTGGCTGATGCTGCTCCAGCGGCACCATCTCAGCACCGACCACACCGCGATGGAGGTACTGCTGGCGGAGATCCAGGCCGTGCTGGCCGGGGAGCACGATCGGCTGCCGACCCCGCTGCCGTTCCGCGACTTCGTCGCCCAGGCCCGGCTGCGGGTCTCCCGCGAGGAGCACGAGCGGTTCTTCGCCGGGCTGTTGGCCGACGTCACCGAGCCCACCGCGCCGTTCGGACTGCTGGACGTCCGTGGCGACGCCCGCGGCGTGGCCGAGGCGAAACTGCGGGTCGACGCCGGGGTCGCCGGGCGGGTTCGGGAGCAGGCACGGCGGTTGGGGGTGAGCGCGGCGGCCGTCGTCCACCTGGCGTGGGCGCGGGTGGTCGCGGCCACCTCGAACCGCGACGACGTGGTGTTCGGCACGGTGCTGTTCGGTCGGATGAGCGGCGGCAGCGGCGCGGACCGGGTTCCCGGGCTGTTCATCAACACGCTGCCGGTGCGGGTCCCCACGGTCGGCGCGGGTGTGGCCGAGGCGGTGCTGGCGATGCGCGGGCAGCTGGCGGACCTGTTGGTGCACGAGCACGCACCGCTCGCCCTCGCGCAGAAGGCCAGCGGCGTCGGCGGCGCGGCGCCGCTGTTCACCGCGCTGCTCAACTACCGCCACAGCCGCCCCGACGACGAGCACGCTCCCGAGCCGGAGCCACTGGGCATCGAGGTGCTGCACAGTCAGGAGCGCACCAACTACCCGTTGACCATGTCGGTCGACGACCTGGGCTCCGGCTTCGTCCTGACCGCGCAGGCGGTGTCCCCGATCGACGCCGAGGCGGTCTGTGCGCTGTTGCACACCGCGCTCGACGGCCTGGCCGCCGCGCTGGAGTCGGCGCCGGAGACGGTACTCGGCAGCGTCGACGTGCTGCCTGTCCCGGAGCGGCGGCGGATCCTGACCGAGTGGAACGACACGGCGGTCGAGCCGGTACCGGGAACACTGCCGGAGCTCTTCGCCGCCCAGGTGGCACGCGTGCCCGACGCGATCGCGGTCGTCTGCGGCAACACCGAACTGTCCTACGCCGAACTGGACGCCCGCGCCAACGGCCTCGCCCAGCGCCTGATCGCCCACGGCGTGCGCGCCGAACACGGCGTCGCGGTGCTGATGGAGCGCTCCGCCGACCTGGTGGTGGCGCTGCTGGCGGTGGTCAAGGCGGGCGGCTGCTACGTGCCGCTGGACGACCGCTACCCGCAGGCCCATCGCGAGACCATCGTCACCCGGACCGGCGCACAGGTCGTGCTCACCGACGCCGCGCTGTACGACCAGGCGACGCGACTGGGCCGGACCGTGCTCGCGATCGGCTCGGAGCGCGCGGCTGGCTTCGAAATACCCATCGATGAAGGCCAGTTGGCCTACGTGATGTACACCTCCGGCTCCACCGGACAACCGAAGGGTGTCGCCGTCACCCATCGGGACGTGGTCGCGCTGGCCACCGACCGCCGCTTCGCGAACGAGGCGATGGACCGCGTGCTGCTGCACTCCCCGTACTCCTTTGACGCCTCCACCTTCGAACTCTGGGTTCCGTTGCTGTCCGGGCGCCAGGTCGTGGTCGCACCCGCCGGGCAGCTGACCACCGCCGCGCTCCGGCAGCTGATCACCTGGCACCAGGTGACCGCGCTGTGGCTGACGGCAGGCCTGTTCGCGCTCGTCGCCCAGGAGGAACCGGACTGCCTGCGTGGTGTGCGGCAGGTGTGGACCGGCGGCGACGTGGTCTCGCCCAACGCAGCCGCACGGGTGCGCACCGCCTGTCCCGGCCTCAGCGTGGTCAACGGCTACGGCCCCACCGAGACCACCACCTTCGCCACCACCCACACGGTCAGCGAGGAATCCAGTGCGCTGCCGATCGGGCGGCCGTTGGACAACATGCGGGCCTACGTCCTGGACGCCCGACTGCAACCGGTCCCCACCGGCAGCACCGGCGAGCTCTACCTCGCCGGCGCGGGCCTCTCCCGCGGCTACCTCAACCACCCCGCCCTCACCGCCGAACGCTTCCTCGCCAACCCGTTCAGCAACACCGGCGAACGCATGTACCGCACCGGCGACCTCGCCCACTGGAACCACAACGGCGAACTCCACTACGCCGGACGCACCGACCAGCAGATCAAACTACGCGGCTTCCGCATCGAACTCGCCGAAATCGAAACCGCCCTCACCACCCACCCCACCGTCGCCCACGCCACCGTCATCCTCCGCGAAGACACCCCCGGCGACAAACGCCTCACCGCCTACACCATCCCCAACGGCCCACTCGACCCCACCACCCTACGCACCCACCTCGCCACAACCCTCCCCGACTACATGATCCCCACAACCATCATCCCGCTGGACACACTCCCACTCACCATCAACGGCAAACTCGACCGCAACGCCCTCCCCACACCCGAACACACCACCCACACACCCGGCCGCACACCCCGCACCCCCCACGAGGAAATCCTCACCACCCTCTTCGCCGAAGTCCTCAACCACCCCCATGTCACCATCGACGACAACTTCTTCGACCTCGGCGGACACTCCCTCCTCGCCACCCGCCTGATCAGCCGCATCCGCACCACCCTCGGCACCGACCTGCCGATCCGCGCACTCTTCGACACACCCACCGTCGCCGCACTCGCCCAGCAGCTGGACTCGGACGCCGATCTCGGCGACAAGTTCGCCGAACTGCTGCCGCTGCGCCGCGAGGGCGAACTGCCGCCGCTGTTCTGCGTCCACGCCGGCTACGGCGTCGGCATCGGCTACAGTCGGCTGCTGCCCTACCTGCCCGGCCGCCCGCTGTACGCCCTGCAGGCGCGCAGCCTGACCCGGGCCGAGGGGCTGCCGGAGACGGTCGAACAGATGGCCGCCGACTATGTGGCGCTGATCCGCGAGGTACAGCCGTCGGGCCCGTACCACCTGCTCGGCCACTCCTTCGGCGGCCTGGTGGTCCATGCCCTCACGAGCCAGCTGCAGGATCTCGGCGAGGAGGTGGCCCTGCTCGCGATCCTGGACGCCTACCCGTACGCGGCCTACACGGTGAAGGGCTCCGAGCGGGACGAGCAGGAGACGCTGGGGGTCTTCCTGGAGATGTTCCAGGCCGAGCGCCCGAGCCCGGAGGGCACGCCGCTGACCCGGGAGGCGGTGCTGCAGACCCTGGTCGACAGCTCCTTCTCGTCCTTCACCGCCGAGGACCTCGGCGCCATGGGCGATGCCTGGGAGCGGCACGTCCGCCTGATGCGGGACTTCGAGCCCGCACAGGTCAAGGCGGACGTGGTCTTCTTCACCGCCACCCGGAACCGCACCGAGGGCACCCCGCCCGCCACCGCCTGGGCTCCTCATGTCGAGGGACGGATCATCGACCGCCACCTGGACGCCACCCACCACGGTCTGATGGACGCCAAGCCGCTGGCCGAGATCGCCCGGGTGATCACCGAGTTCACCGAGCGCTGAGCGGAAGAGGTACCGGAAACGCCGAGTCCGGCCGGGGCAGCGCCCCTGGCCGGACTCGGCGTTTCCGGGTGCGGTGGCCGGGCCGGTGCCCCAGCCGGTCATGACGGGCGGGTCGTCACGCGCCTGCGGTCACGGCCTTGAACTCGGCGAACGAATCGCGCATGACGTGCAGCATGTCGGGTTCGCCGGTTCCGTAGACCCAGCGGCCGAAGGCGACCTTGAACACGGCGATCCCCGCCTCGGCGGCCAGACTCGCGGCCGGATCGGCCACGCCGCGCTGACGCAGTGCTTCGGCCAGTGCCGCGGCCATCGAGGCCAGTTTGATCAGCTCGCGTTCCTGCAACTCCGCGTTGGCGGCTATGACGCTCTGACGCTGGCTGGAGTGTTCGTGGCGACCGTCGAAGACCGCGCCGAGGGCGTCCAGGCCCACACCGACCGCGTCGATCGGTGTCGCTGACTCGGGCGCGGCGACGACGGCGCTGGTCATCAGCTCCTGGAGCGAGGTCGCGCCGCCGAACAGCACCTCGCGCTTGTCGGCGAAGTACCGGAAGAACGTCCGCTCGGTGAGCCGGGCCCGCTTGGCGATCTCGGTGACGGTGGTCTGCTCGAAGCCGCGCTCGCGGTAGAGCTCCAGTGCCGCCTGCTCCAGCCGGCCTCGCGCGTTCGGCTCCCATCTACCCATGCCGCCGATTCTAGCCGCAGCTCGTCGTGATGACAGTCGCTGACATCAGAGGTAGGCTGATGACAGTTGCTGACATCAGCCGCCGCCACACCCCCCATGGCGCAGGCGGTCGGCTTACTCAGGAGGTTTCCCATGCGCGTCTTCGTCACCGGTGCGTCCGGCTGGATCGGATCGGCCGTCGTACCCGAGCTCATTGACGCAGGGCATCAGGTGGTCGGACTGGCCCGCTCGGACGCCTCGGCCGCCGCCCTCACCCGGGCCGGGGCCGAGGTGCGGCGCGGCACCTTGGACGACCTCGACGTGCTGCGCGGCGCCGCCGCCGCCTCGGACGGCGTGATCCACCTCGCGTTCAAGCACGACATCGCCTTCACCGGCGACTTCCAGGGCGCCGTCGAGGCGGACCGTCGGGCGATCGACGTCTTCGCTGACACGCTCGCGGGATCCCACCGGCCGTTCCTGATCGCGTCCGGGATCCTCGGGCTCGCGCCCGGACGGGTCGCCACCGAGCGGGACGGCCAGCCTGCCGCGGACTCGGCAGAGGCCGTGATCAGCGGCGTGGAGGGCCGACAGGCCAACGCGCACGTGACCATCGCCCTCGCGTCCCGTGACATCCGCTCCTCGGTCGTCCGGCTTCCCCCGACCGTGCACGGCGACGGCGACAACGGTTTCATGGCGATGCTGGTCGCCACCGCCCGCGCCAAGGGCGTCTCGGCCTACATCGGCGACGGCGCCAACCGCTGGCCCGCGACGCACAGGCTCGATGTCGCGCGCCTGTTCCGACTGGCCCTGGACCAGGCCCCGGCCGGATCGACCTTGCACCCGATCGCCGAGGAGGGCGTGCCGATCCGCGCCGTCGCCGAGGCGATCGGCCGACAGCTCGACCTGCCCGCGGTCTCCATCTCCCCCGAGCAGGCGGGCGAGCACTTCGGTTGGCTCGGACGCCCGCTGGGAGCCGACAGTCCGGCTTCGAGCACGCTGACCCGCGAACTGCTCGGATGGCAGCCGACCCACCCCGGACTTGTCGAGGATCTCAACAAGGGCCACTACGTCCGCACGGCGTCCGCCTGAATCTGAAACAGGCTGACACCCGGCAGATCTGACGTACGGGCAGATGCCAACTCGGCCCGCCGACTCATTGGGAGATGAGCCGACGGGCCGAGTGTCAGGTCAGCCGGAGCAATCCGGGCGGGTTCGCTCCGACCGACCTATGTCCACTCAGGAACAGCTGCAGTTACAGCAGTTCGGCGGCGGGGCGCAGCAGAACGAGGCACTGGCCTCGGTCATGCCGTGACCCGCTGTGAGCGACTGGCTCTGCTCGTCACCGGCCAGCGAGGCCAGGTCAAGCTCCAATGCCAGATCGGCGACCGCAGCCGCCAGCGAGGCAGAACCCTGCTTGAACTCCATCAGAACCCTCCAATCAGAAATGTAATGCCGTGTCAAAACCTGGTCGCCACTTCGGCGTCCGGGATTGACAGTACTGGAGAGAGTGGTTCGTGTGAAGGGCATGGACTAGACCAGTCCACTCCGCTAGTGTCGGCCGTCGAGAGGCCGTGAGTGGAGCTTTGTCCGGCGCTCCCGCAGGGGCGGGAGCACAATCCCGCTCAGTCCTAATGGGGGTGGCGATGAGGCCGAGACTGCTTCCCGACACGCATCTACTGCCCTCTGATCAGGGCGTGGTGATCCGTGGCCCACGGCGCACCGCCGCGTTCCCCGCACCCGGGATGTACCCCTGGTTGGAACGCATCCGGCCCTTCCTCGACGGGGGCACCCGGCTGGACCAACTCGTCGCGGATCTGCCGCCGCAGGCGGCCCAGCACGTGCGCACGCTGGTAGAACTACTGGTGCGGGAAGGTTTCGTGCGCGACGCGGAGGGGGACCTACCGCACGGGCTCTCCCCCGAGGTCCGCGCCCGCCACTGCGCCCTGATCGACTTCATCGCACTGCGGGCCGACTCCCCGGAGCACCGCTTCGAGCGGTACCGCAATTGCGCGCCGGTCGTTGTCGGCTCGGGCAGCATGGGGAGTGCGCTCGTCCTCGCTTTGCTCTCGTCCGGAGTGGCGCACGTTCGCTTCCGAGTCGTCGAAGCGAAGCGGGGCGGGAGTCGCACGGATTTGCCGCGACTGGAAGAGTGCGTCGAACTAATCCGTGGCGATGGCAGATCCTTTAGGTACGAAGCAATCAGTGGCGAGCTGTCGGAACTCCCCGACGACGCGGGCGCGGCGCTACTTGTTACCGATGAGTTCGATGCGGAACTGACAATGCGTGTCCATACCCTCGCGCTGCGGAGCGGCCTCGTCTACGGCCACGCGGTCGCCGACGGACGGCACGCGCACATCCGTACCCTGTCGCCAAACGGTGACGCTCAGTCACTTGGCGGCATCGGCAAGGAAGTCGGCCAGGGCACCGACGCGAGGACGGCGGAACCCGCCGACCGCTACCTGGGCGGTCCGGTCGCGGCGCTCGCAGCCAACCAGCTCTGCCTTCAACTCCTGCGAAAAGTAGCCCAGTTGGAGGAGGGCGGAGCCGAGGAACCGGGCACGGCGCTACTTGATCTGGCGACTGGACGCTTCCTCCCGACGCAACCTGCGCAACCTGCGCAACCCACGCGGACAGCGCAGACGACATGAGCACCGTCTCCGAGCACCCGTTCCCGCTGGACCTGTGGTCCGAGGCGGTCTACTCCCGCCGGTCGATCCCCGTCACCCTCGCGACCGGCGGGTACGCCGCCGAGCCCGAGCCGCCGGAGCCCGACGCGCACCCCGCCGGTACGGGGTACCCGCTGCCACCGCCTCCACTGCGCCTGGCTCCGGTCCCGCCACCGGCCGACGCCGGGCTGGCGGACCCGTCCGTCCTGGCCGCGCTGCTCCACTACTCCTTCGGGCTGTTCCAGCACGACCTCACCCCGGGCGGCTGGCCACTGCACCGGGCGGTGGCCTCGGCCCGCTGCCTCTACCCGAGCGAGCTCTACCTGGTCTCGCCCGATCCGCGCGGCGGCCCGGCCGAGGTCCAGCGGTACGACCCGCTGCACCATCGGCTCGACCCGGTGCGGGGCTCCCGTGGCGTCGGGAGCCCGGGCAGGTCCCGGTTTCTGGTGATCACCAGCCGCTTCGCCCGGACAGCACGGCTGTACGGCGGGTACGCGCCCCGGCTGTGCGCCCAGGAGGCGGGGATGCTCCTCGGCTCGGTGCACCTGGTCGCCGCCGCGCTCGGGCTGCGGGCGCGGCCCGGCCTCGACCGGGAGGCGTTGCTGGGCCTGTGCGACGGCTGGCTGACGCCCGGTGCCGAGCACCCGATGGGGTACCTGGAGGTCGGACCGGACGCCGACGCCCCACTCCCGTGGGTGCCCGAGGACCTGGCCGGGGCGCTGCGCGCGCGGCACTCCGGCGCGGCGATCTTCGACCCGGCGCCGGTGGCGGCCCCGAAGGCGATGCTCGACGAGCTCGGCAGCGCCCTGGCCGGCGCCCCCTTCAGCGACGTCAGCTGCCACCTCTACCTGCGGCGGGTCGATGACCTGCCACCCGGCCGCTACGGCTACACCGGCGACCAGCCGCACCTGCTGCACGCGGAGGACCCGGTCCCGGCGCTGGAGCAGATCGGCCGGACCGAGGGGCGGGTGTCGTTGAACTTCCGTGCCGTGGCCGTCACCGCCTACCTGTCCGTGGCCCGTGGCCCGGCCGTGGCCCGGCACGGCGCGGACGCGTTCCGACGACTGCACCTGATCGCCGGGGCCGTGGCGCACCTGCTCTGCGTGGTGGCGGCCCGCCACGGACAGAGCGCCCGGGTGCACAACGGCTACGACGCCGCCGCCGCCGGACGCCTGCTCGGGCTGACCGGGACGGACGAGACGGTGCTGTTCCAGATCGCGGTGGGCGCGGCGAAGCCCGCCCCCGGTTTCCGGCTGCCGGTGGTGTTCTGATGCCGGAACCGTCGAGCACAGCGTCAACCGCGCCGTGGGCCGAGCCGGTCGGGGTCCGCATCGCCGGGCTGCCCGCCGATGCCCTCGACCGCTCCCGGATCCCGCTCAGTACCGGGCTCGCGCTGCGGATCGTAGCCCTGGACCAGGAGTCGCACGCGGACGCCGAGCAGATCAGCGCGGAGTTGTACGCGCTCGTCGCCACCGAGCAGGCGCGGCCCTTCAAGGCGCGCCTGGTCGGCCTGCGCCGCGCGGTGCACCGGGGCCTCCCGGTCGCCGCCCTGCTCGACCGGGCGGCGCCGCCGGAGGTGGTCGGTGCCGCGCTCACTGCCCGGATCCGCCGCCACGCCGCGCTGCGCCAGGTCCGGGCGGACGAGTTCGAACTGCTGGAGCGGACGCTGCTGTCGGAGGTCCGGTCCGCGGCGTCCGCGCTGGCGCAGCTCGCCGAGGACCCGCGGTTCGGCCTCGGCCTCGGCTACGCCAGCCCGGACCTGTACGACGACGTCCGCCGCTGGACCGAGCGCGAGCGGGTCGAGCCCGGTCGGCGGCCACTGGACCGGGCAGCGGTGCGGCTGGCGAAGTACGCGGCCCGGGCCGTGGCCAAGCCCAGCCCGCTGACCACCTTCGCCGCCAGTGGCCTGGCCCGCTGGTCGGCGCACCAGGACGCCGCTGCCCGGCTGACCGGCGCGCTCCCGGCCGACCTGGTGGAGGCCGGGCTGCTGCCGCTCTCCCGGATCGCCGCCACCCTCGCCCACCTGCCGGAACTGGACCGGGCGGCCCGGCTCCGGGTCAACCCGTTCGCCACGCTGGTGCCGTCCGCCGAGGGCGACCGCTGGCTGTTCACCGCCCCGGGACCGTCCGGCGAGGTCCGCTCGCTCCCGGCCACCGCCGCGCTCGCCGCGATCCTGAAGGCGGCGCGGGAGGTCGGCACCCGCTCCGGTCTGCGCGCGCTGCTCGGCGCGCCGGCCGACCTCGACGATCCGGCGGCGGCCGGTCGCGCGGACGCCGTCATCGCCCAACTGCTCCGGCTCGGCCTGCTGGAGACCCAGCTCGGCCTCCCGGACCAGGCCCTCGACGCGGACACGCTGAGCGGCTGGCTGGCCGCCCACGCGCCCGACGGCGACCCCGGTGACCGGCTCGCGCTCGTCCTGGACGACCTGCGGGTGATCCGCGACCAGGTCGACGCCGCCCGCCGGGCGGCCCCGGCGGCGCACCGGGGCATCGCGGCCGGCCTGCGCTCCGGCACCACCGACGCCGCGCGGCGGCTCGGGTTGCTCGGCGCGGCGGAGAGCCTGGACCTGAGCACCCCGTACTTCCACAACACCGTCGTCCCGGGCGACGCCGCCACCCTGGACCCGGACTCCTGGCGGCCGGTGCTCGCCGAGCTGGCGCTGGTGCCCTGCCTGCTCGCCCCGTTCGACACCCTCGCGCCGCGCCGGGACGCGCTGCTGCGCCAGGCCGTGAGCGGGTACGGCGAGGGCTTCCGCCGACCGTTCACGCTCTTCCTCCGGGACTTCGGAGCCTGGTGGGCGCGCGCCGACGCGGCCACCCCGGTCGCGCGCGACGCCCAGCGGCAGGCGGAGCTGCGCGCGCTGCTCGCGGCCACCCCCGAGGACGCCGACGGCACGGTCCGGCTCGCCCCGGACGCCGTACGCGAGCTGTGCGGCCACTGGATCGACCGGTACGCGGCGGACGACCGCTACACCTGCTACGTCCAGCCGCTGCCCGCCACCGCGGCCGGACTCGGGGTCGTGCTCAACACGGTGACCTGCGGCCACGGAACGGGCCGCAGCCGCACCGCCCGGATGATCGACGCCGCGGTCGGCGCCCCGACCAGCCCCGCGCTCCACGCCGAGCGCCCCGACCGCCCTGACCGCCCTGACCGCGCCCACTACGCCGAGTTCGACGCGTCCTTCGGCAGCAGCCTCAACCAGCGGGCAGCGGTGACCCGTTACGCGATCGACCTGGACGGCTGCTGCTCCGCGAGGCCGTCGTCCGACCTGATCCGCCCGGCTGACCTGGACGTGGTGCACGATCCGGACGAGCGGCGGCTGCGCCTCGAATGGCGCGGGACCGGCCGGACCGTCCGCCCGCTGCACCTGGGCCTGCTGGCCACCCCGCTGCTCCCGCTCCCGGCCGGACTGCTGGTGGAGGCCTTCGGTCAGAGCTCCTACTCCTTCTGGTCGGACTGGCCGCAGCTGTGGCGCACGGCGGCGGACGTCCCCGGCGCGCCACGCCGGGTGGCGCGGATCGCGCTCGGCTCCGTGGTGCTGCGCCGGGCCTGCTGGTTCGTCGACGGCGGCGACGCCCCCGCGCGCGCCCCCGGCGAGCCGGACAGCCGCTACCTGGTCCGGGTGCACGCCTGGCGCGAGGCGCACGGCCTGCCGCTGCGCTGCTACCTGCGGACGCTCACCCCGAGGCCCGCCGATGGCTACGCCGGTCCCGCGCTGCACGACAAGGACCGCAAACCGGTGTACCTGGACTTCGGCCATCCGCATCTACTGCGGATCTTCGAACAGGCGGCGGCCTCGGGACGCCCACTGCTGCTCAGCGAGCCGCTGCCGGAGCTCCAGGACGCTCCGGCCCGCCCGGACGGGCAGCGCCACACGGCCGAGTTCCTGATCGAGCTCGCCGCAGCGAAGCCGACGGCAGCGAACCCGACGGCAGCGAGCCCGACGACGGCAGCGAACCCGACGGCGCAGTTGCCCCCGACGAGAGAACGGCCAGCCGCGTGCTAGACCAGCAACCGGCCCAACACTGGGTCAGCGCGCACGTGTTCACCGCGCACCCGCTCGACCTGGTGGTCGGTCGGCTGCTGCCCGACGTCCTCGCCGGGCTGCGCGAAAGCGAGTTGGCCGATCGGGCCTTCTTCATCCGGCACTGGCAGTCCGGTCCGCACCTGCGGCTGCGGATCCGGCTCACCACGCCGGACGCAGCACCGCTGGTACGCGAGGCAGTTGCGGACCACACCGCGGCCTTCTTCGAACCACTGACACCAGCAACACCCATGACGGCTGATCAGTACCACGAACTGGCAAGCCGGTTCGCCGCGCTGGAGCCCGGCTCGCAGGTCGGGTCGCTGGCCCCCAACGACAGCCTCGCCTTCGTCGACTACCGGCCCGAGCACGCCAAGTACGGCCGGGGCGCGGCCCTGCGGGCGGTGGAGGAGTGCTTCGCCGTGTGCAGCGAAATCTCGATGGCCGCCGTCGTCGCGGGCTGGGACCAACCCCGACGGCTGGCGCACTGCTTCGCGCTCCTCGCTGGAGCCCTCGACCCGTCCGGTGGACGGGCAACTGAGCAGCACAGCAAGGTGGTTGGGCAGTACCAGCGCAGTCGGGCCAGCTGGCTCCCGGTGGCCCGCGCCGCCCGCACCGCATGCGACGCGTCCGCGACCGGCGGCACGTCGCCCGACACCGACCCGCTCGTCCGCTGGTTCGCCGCCTTCCGGCGGGCCCGCCGACTCGCCGCCGATCCGCAGCGCCTGCCCGGCCACCTGACCCACCTGGCCTGCAACCGGTTGGGCGTCCGACTGGACCAGGAGGCGGCCCTGCGCGGCCTGGCCGCGCTGGCCGTGGACGAACTCACCTCACCCGAAGGGGTGTTGGACGAGGCGGCGGGACGATCGTGACCACTGAGAAGAACGAGGGACTTGCCATGGCACAGACACCGCTGCCGACGGAGACGGCACAGTGGCGCGCGGCCCACATCGCGTACTTCGGCGACGGCACCGACCAGTTGCTGCTGGACGCGGTCCGACCGGTCATCGAGCGCTGCGCCGGTCAGGTGCGGTCGAGCTACGTGCTGCGGCACTGGCGCCGGGGCCCGCACCTGCGGCTGGTGTTCCAGGCCGAACCGGCGGTCTTCACCGAGTTGGTGGAGCCCGCCGTGGCCGAGATCATCGGCGGGTACCTGCGGGAGCACCCGTCCACCGGCCCGGCGCCGGACGAGACCGCCCTGCTGCCGATGCACCGCCGTCTCGCCGAGGCCGAGCGCGAGCCGGGGCCGCTCTCCCCGTTCTACCCGGACAACTCGATCACCTGGGCCGAGCACGACCGCCGGATCGAGGTGCTCGGCTGCCCGGTCGGCGCGGACGAACTCGCGCTGTTCTACGACCGCACCAACGGGCTGCTCTTCCAGCAGCTGGAGGCGGTCGCCGCCGGGGTACCGCGCGAGACGCTGGCGCTGCGGCTGATGCTCGCCACCGCGCACATGCTCTGCCGCCATCCGGAGGACGCCTCGATCCGGCGCGGCTTCGTCTCCTTCCGCTCCCACGCCGAGGGCTACCTGAGCACCGTCGGGCCGCAGGTCCGGCAGGCCTTCGACCAGCGCTACACGGCCAACAGCGCGGTACTCACCGCACAGGTCCGCGCGGTCGTGGCGGCGTTCGACCACCCCGCCGCCGACACCGCCCCCGAGCCGGGCGGCGCGCAGGGCGCGGACGACGCGGCGCTGCGCCGCTGGGTCGCGGCGATCGACCCGCTCGGCGGGCGCTGGACCGAGCTGTACCTGGCCGGGGAGATCCCCGAGGCGGAGATCCCGGACGACGTGGAGAACGGCATCGGCGATCTGCTCGCCAACAGCCCGATGCACGAGGCGATCGCCGGAAACGTGGCGTACAAGCAGATGATGTACCGCGATCCGCGTTTCCTGCGGTACCGGCTGATGCTCAACTACACCTACCTCCACCTGTCCCGCCTCGGTATCCCGGGCCTCACCCGCTACCTGCTCTGCCACCTCGCCGCGAGCGCGGTGGAGGAGGTGTACGGCGTGAGCGCCCTGGAACTGGTCCTGGCCACCGTCTCGGCCTCGCCGAACGAACCGGTCCCGGCCGCCCCCGAGCCGCTGGAGCCGCTGGGGCCGCGCGGATGAACTCGGAAGCACCGGAGCCGGACCCGGCCGAGTACCTGGGCCCCACCGAGACCGGCGGGGCCGCCGCCCGCCGCTACCACGCCCGGTACGGCAGCGTGCTGCCCGCGATCGACCTGGCCGCGGGCAACACCGCGCCCAGGCACCACCCCGGGGCTCCGCTGGTCCGGCTGCCGTTTCCCCCCTTCGCGTCGGCCCCGACGGCCGGGCCCGAGAGCCTCGGTCGGCTGCTGGCGCTGCTGTACGGGGTGACCAGGATCGACTGGTCTCTCGCGGGCGTCGCCGGCAACCGGCCGGTGCCCTCCGGCGGGGGCGCCTACCCCGGCGAGGTCTACCTGGCGACGGCCGCCGGTCTGCACCACTACCTGCCGACCACCCACGCCCTGGAGCGCCTCTCCGGCGCGGACCTGCGCCCGGAACTGACCGGCTGCCTCGCCGAACCCCCGTCCCAGCAGCCGGAGTTGATACTGCTGATCACCGCCCGCCAGGACGCCAACCTGGCCCGGTACGGCCCCTTCGGCCACCGCTTGCAGGCCCTCGACACCGGTGTGCTGGCCGGTCAGGCACTGACCCTGCTGGACTCGGCGGGGGCGGCACCGGCGGCGCACACCCACTTCGCGGACCAGCCGCTGAACCGGCTGCTCGGCCTCGACCCCACGGCCGAGAGCGTGCACGTGGTCGTCACCTCCGGCTCGGCGGCCGACCTGGCGCCCACCCGCGCGGTCCTGGACCGCCGCTCCGCCCGGTCCGGCTTCGAGCCGACCGCCGTCCCCTCGGCGCAGCTGGCCGAGCTGCTGGACCGGGCCGCCCTCCCGGTGCCGCTGGACCACCCCGGCGGCCCCGGTGCCCACGGCGCCGCCGCCGAGCTGTACTGCGTGGCGGGCCGGGTGTCCGGGCTGGATCCCGGCTGCCACCGCCGGGATCCGGGCTCGGGCGAGCTCCGGCTGACGGCCCCGGGTACGACGCCCCGCGACCTGTACCCGCCCGGCGGGCCCGGCGAGCTGGCCGGGTTCGAGGCCGCGTGCGCGGTGCTGGTCGTCGGCGACTACGAGCAGGGGTATCCGCTGTACGGCGACCGCTGGTACCGGATGCTCAACATCCGCGCCGGGATCGTCGGCCAGCGCGTCGGCCTGGCCGCCGCCCGGGCGGGCCTCGGCGCGGGGCTGCGCTGCGACTTCGTCACCGAGCGGACGGACGCCGCGCTCGGCGCCCCGCCCGGCCGCACCGCGCTGCTCAGCGTGCTCGTCGGCCGCGAACGCGGCCACGGAGCACCGTCGGACCCGTTGATCCTCGTCGGAGGCCATCCTTGATCCCGCTCGACCACGCTCCTCGGCTGCGCCCCGACGTGTTCCTGGTACCCAGTGGACGCGGCACCGGCTACGTCCGTTCCAGTCACGGGACGGACCTGATCGCCGCGCCGGGGATCGCCGCCTGGCTCGACCGACTCGCCCCGTTCCTGGACGGCACCCGGACGGTGGCGCAGCTGCTCGACGGCCTGGACGACGCCCGCCGCCCGGTGGTGCACGGCGTCCTGGACCGCCTCGACGCGCACGGCCTGCTGGAGGACGCCGCGGATCCGGGTCCGGCCGGGCGGGCCTCGGCGTACACGGCGCTGCGGGTGCTGCTGCTCGCGGCCCCGTCCGTCGGCCCGCTGCTCGCCGACGCGCTGCGGCTGACCGGCGTCGGCGAGGTCACCGTGGTCACCGACCAGGACCGGGCCGAGGCCGCGGCGGGCAGCGGGCAGTACGACGCGCTGCTGCTGCTCACGGCCGCCGCCGACCCCGACCGGGTCTCCCGGCTCGACGAGCTGTGCCGCCGTCACCGGCTGTGGTTCGCCCCGGCCGTCGGTGACGCCGACGCCTGGTGGATCGGGCCGATGCTCGCCCCCGGCCCGGGCCGCCCCGAGGGCGGCTGGCTCGGTGCCTGGCTGCGCCTGCACGGCAGCGCCGCACCCGCGTGCGCGCCGCAGGGCTTCGATCCCGCCGGGAGCGTCGAGGTGGCCGCGTCCCTGCTCGTGCACGGGTTCCAGCACGCCCTGACCGCCGATGCCCGCGCCGCCGAACCCGACCGCCTGGTCCGGCTGGATCCGGCCGCGCTGACCACCGGTCGGCACCACTACCGGCCGCATCCGGCGGCGCTGGCGGCGGCCCCGGAGGGTGAGGCGGAGTTCCGCGCGAAGATCGAGGCCCTGCGCACCGGACCGGTCCTTGACCCGGAGGAGTTCTCGCGGCGCGCCGCCGACTGCGTCGACCCGCGGGCCGGGCTGATCGCGGCGCTGGACGAGGAGGGCCTGCCGCAGTTCCCCCGGCGCGCCTGCACCGCGCTCGTCCGCGACCCGGCCGCCGGTGGGACCGAGCACCGCGTCTACGGCACCGGCGCGGACTTCACCTCGGCGCGGGTCGGTGCCGCCCGGCGGGCGCTGGCGGTCTACGGCCAGTCGGCGGCGGATCCCCGCCGGTACACCCCGACGCCCGCCGGTCCGGCGGTGTGGGGCTGGTGCCCGGAGACCGGTGCGGTCCAGCTGGTCCCGGCGGCGGCGGTCTACGGACGCGGTCGGCGCGCGCCGCGCGGCCTCGGCTCCGGCGGCACCCTGGCCGAGGCGGTCGCGGCGGCCCGCCGCGACCTGCGCGGCAGCGCCACGCGTGGCCCCGGGACCATCCCCACCCTGATCGTCCCGCTCGATCACGACCCGGCCGCCACCCGGGTCCTGCCCTACCTGGTGCGGGCCGTCCCGCAAGCCGTGAAAGCCGTGAACGCCGATGCCTGAGACCGCCCTGCTCCCCGATGTCCGCCTGCGCCACGACGGCGGCCTGCTCGGCCTGGCCCTGGCCCAACGGCTGGCGGCCGCGCCGCCGTTGCCGGGCTTGTCGGCCCCGGTGCGGTTGCTCGCGGCCGACACCGCCGACGCCGGGGCGGCCCTCGCCGACACCCTGCGCGCCGAAGCGACCGAAGCACCCAGAGCATTCAGAGCACCTGAAGCACCAGAAGCACCCGAAGCACCAGAAGTGACCGAAGTGACCGGAGCGACCGGAGCGACCTGGGCCACCGGAGCGCCCGGCGCCCCCGGGGCCTGGCTGCCGGTGGTCGCGGAGCTCGACCGGATCGTCATCGGTCCGCTGGTCCGCCCCGGGCTGCCCGGCTGCGACCGCTGCCTCGCCGCCCGCCGCGCCGGGGCGCGCGCGGACGCGGCCGAGGACGCGGCGCTCCGCGCGGCCTACGGGGACCGGCTCTCCGGCCGGGTCTCGCCGCTGCTGACCCCGCTGGCCGCCGCGCTCGCCGCCACCCTGACGCTGCGGGCGGTCTCCGACGGAGCACCGGCCACGGCCACGATGATCCGGTTGAGCGACCACCGGATCAGCCGTCACCCGTTCCTGCCCGATCCGCACTGCCCCCACTGCGGCGGCCTGCCCGAGGACTCCCCGGCGCTGGCCACCGTCGCCCGGGCCGCCCGGGTCAAGCCCGACCCCGCCGTGCTGCGCGTCCGCGACCTCCGCACCGAGGCAGCCGCGCTGGAGGCCCGCTACGTCGACGACGAGACCGGCGTGATCAAGGGCCTCCAGCCGCGCGGCCTGCACGCGGTGCCCTTCGCCGAGGCGAAGGTGGGGCCGCCGGAGTCGGTCGACGGCGGCTACGGCCGGGCGCTGGACTTCCGCAGCGCCCGGGTCACCGCCGTCGCCGAGGCGCTGGAACGGCTCGGCGGTGGTCGCCCGGGCGGCAGGCGCACCCACGTGCGGGCCTGCCACCGCGAGCTCGCCGCCCGGGACCCGGAGGGCGTGCTCGACCCGGCCAGCGTCGGCGGCCATGATCCGGACCGGTACCGGCAGTCCGGTTTCCCCCTCCAGCGCTACCACCCCGACCTGGTCATGCCCTGGGTCTGGGGCTACTCGCTCACCCGCGAGCGGCCGGTCCTGGTGCCCGAGAGCCTGGCCTACTACCGGGTCGGCAGGCACACCCCGCAGGACCGCGCCTTCGTCTCCGAGATCTCCAACGGCTGCGCGCTCGGCGGCTGCCTGGAGGAGGCGGCGCTGTACGGGCTGCTGGAACTCGCCGAGCGTGACGCCTTCCTGGTCACCTGGTACGCCCGGATGCCCGCGCCCGCCGTCGACCTGCACAGCGCCCGTGACCGCAGGCTCGGCCTGCTCGCCGACCACATCCGCGAGCGCACCGGCTACCGGGTCGAGGTGTTCGACGTGACCGGCGCGGAGGGCATCCCCAGCTTCTGGGCCGCCGCCAGGAACACCGGGCCGGACAGCGTGGACCGCCCCAGCGTGCTCTGCGCGGGCGGCTCCGGCCTTGACCCGGAACGCGGCATCTTCGGCGCGCTGCACGAGCTGATCACCGCGATCGAGGCCTATCAGATCATCTATCCGCAGCGCCACGCGGACGCCGCGCGGATGCGCGAGGACCCGGAACTGGTCCGGCTGATGGACGACCACGCGCTGCTGTACTGCGACCCGCTGGCCGCGCGCCGCCTCGACTTCCTGCTCGACCCGGACGGCCGGGGCCCGGAGGCCCGCCCGCGCCGGGACCTCCGCGAGCTCACCGAGCAGTACGCCTGGCCCCGCCACACCGACCTGCGCGCGGACCTGGACGAGCTGGTCGGCCGCTTCGCCGCGAACGGCCTGGAAGCGATCATCGTCGACCAGACCACCCCGGTCCACGCCGAGTCCGGCCTCTCCTGCGTCAAGGCGCTGGTCCCCGGCCTGCTGCCGATGACCTTCGGCCACCACCTGCGCCGGATCGACGGACTCGACCGGGTGCTCACCCTCCCCCGCACGCTCGGCCGGACCGACCGGCCGCTGACCCCGGACGAGGTCAATCCGCACCCCCACCCGTTCCCCTGACCACCGCCCGCCGGGGGCGTCAGTCCAGCACCGCGCCCAGCACCGCCCCCAGCGCCTCGCCCGCGCCGAACCACGGACCGAGGACCAGCCCGGCCGCGCCCAGCGCGACCGCGCGCTCACCCGCCCGGGCCACCGTCACCTCGACCGCCTGCCAGTCCGGGTCCGGCGTCCGCGCGCGCAGCGCCGCCGCGACCCGGGCCCGCCAACGCTCCGGATCGGCCAGTACCGCCCGGCCGCCGAGCACCACCTGGTCCACGTCCAGCAGCCGGAGCAGGTTCGCCACGCCCACGCCGAGCAGGTCCGCGGCCAGGTCCGGGCGGTCCGCGTCGAGCGCGGCCCGGCACAGGGCCTCCAGGCAGCCCCGGCTGCCGCAGGCGCAGCGCGGCCCGGCCGGGTCGAGCACCTGGTGGCCGAACTCCCCGGCGTTGGTGCGGGCCCCGCGCTGTACCCGGCCGCCGAGGACGAGGCCCGCGCCGAGCCCGTCGTCCAGGTAGACGAAGGCCCGGTCGGCGGATCCCGGCTGGCTGAGCACGCCCGCCGTGGTGTCCTTGTCGACGGCGACCGGCAGGTCGAGCCTGGCGGCGAGTTCGTCGCCGAGGGCGACGCCGTCCCAACCGGGCAGGCCGGTGGCCTGGTGCAGCACACCGGTGCGCTGGTCCAGCGGTCCGGGGCAGGCCACGCCGACGCCGAGCACCCGCTCGCGCGGCACCTGCGCGAGCACCGCCTCGATCCGCGCCGCCAGCAGGTCCATCACCTCGGACGGGGTCCAGCCGCGCTCGATCGGGGCCGAGGCCGCGGCGGCGACCCGGCCGCCGAGGTCGACCAGCAGCACGGTCAGCGCGGTGCGTCCGAGTTGCGCGCCGACCGCCCAGCGGGCCTGCGGTACCAGGCTGAGCAGGGTGCGCGGCTTGCCGCCGGTCGGTCGGCCGCGCCCGGACGGGGTGACCAGTCCCTCCTCGGTGAGCCGCCGGACGATCTTGCTGATCGCCTGCGCGGTGAGCCCGGTCGCCTCGGCCAGCTCCAGCTGGCTGGTCTCCCGCGCCGCCCGGATCCGCCGGAGGACGGCGGCGGTGTTGTGGTCGCGGAGGGCGGTGAGGTTGGCCATGCTCCCAGTATGGGCCCGCTTGCGGCTTTATCCACACTGTTGTTTAACTGGGGGCATGGACACTCCCCTGCACCGCGTCGGGCTGGTCGGCTACGGGCTGGCCGGTTCGGCCTTCCACGCCCCGCTGATCGCCACCACCCCCGGCCTGTCCCTGGCCGCCGTCGTCACCCGCGAAACCGAACGCGCGGCACAGGCCCGCGCCGGGTATCCGGGGGTCGAGGTGGTCGACGCCATCGAACAGCTGTGGCCGCTGAACCTGGACCTGGTGGTGGTCGCCTCACCCAACCGGCTGCACGTCGCCCACGCGACCGCCGCGCTGGAGGCGGGCGTGGCGGTGGTCGTCGACAAGCCGCTGGCGGCGACCGCCGACCAGGCCCGGGCCCTGGCGGACCGGGCGGAGGCGCTGGGGCTGCCGCTGAGCGTCTTCCAGAACCGGCGCTGGGACGGCGACTTCCTCACCGTCGCCGAGCTGGTGCGCGGCGGCAGGCTGGGCACGGTGCACCGGTTCGAGTCGCGCTTCGAGCGCTGGCGTCCGCAGCTCAAGGGCGGCTGGCGGGAGCTGGGCGACCCGGCCGAGGCGGGCGGGCTGCTGTACGACCTGGGCAGCCACCTGGTCGACCAGGCGCTGACCCTGTTCGGCCCGGCCACCGAGGTCTACGCCGAGCTGGACTGCCGCCGTCCGGGCGCGCTGACCGACGACGACGCGTTCGTGGCGCTGCGGCACGCCAACGGCACCCGCTCGCACCTGTGGATGAGCGCCGTCGCGGGCGATCTCGGGCCGCGCTTCCGGGTCCTGGGCAGTGACCGCGCCTACGTCGTCCACGGTCTGGACGGGCAGGAGGCGGCGCTGCGCGCGGGCCGGACCCCGGCCGATCCGGACTGGGGGGTGACGCCCCCGGCGGAGTACGGCCTGCTCGGCGCGGGTGCGGACACCGCCGCGCAGCCGACCCTCGCGGGCGCCTACCAGCGCTACTACGCGGGCATGGCCGAGGCCCTGCACGGCAGGGCGCCGGTACCGGTGGACGCGCGGGACGCGGTCGCCTCGCTGACCGTCCTGGAGGCGGCCCGGCGGTCCGCCGCCGAGCAGCGGGTGGTGACCCTGTGACCGCGCGACCGGCGCCGACCACCCCGGAACTGGAGGAGCAGGAGCGGCGGTTGCGGCTGTCGCGGTTCGACAACGACGACGCCTGGCGGCTGGGCTGCCTGCTGGTCGGCCTGGCCCGCGAGCGCGGCCACGCCGTCACCGTGGACGTCCGGCGCGGCGAGCAGCAGCTGTTCCACTGCGCGCTGCCCGGCACCAGCGCCGACAACGACGCCTGGATCGACCGCAAGACCCGGGTGGTCCGCCGCTACGGCGCGAGTTCGTACCTGGTCGGGCAGCGGTTCCGGGACGGCGGCAGCAGCTTCGAGGAGAAGTCGCGGCTCGACCCCGACCGCTTCGCCGCGCACGGCGGCGCCTTCCCGCTGCACGTCGCGGGCGTCGGCGTGGTGGGGACGGTCGCCGTCTCCGGTCTCCCGCAGCTGGACGACCACCTGCTGGTGGTCGAGGGCCTGGAGCGCTTCCTGGCCGACCCCGAGGCACGGCAAGCGGGATAGCCCGGGCCGCGGCGGCGGATCCGGCTCCGGTCGGCCGTCGGTCAGGGCAGCGCCCCGGCGACGACCGATTCCACCACCGTGCGCACCGCGCCGTCCGGCGGCGGGCTGCCCTCGGTCCCGGCGAAGAGCAGGTGGCCGCTGCCGATCAGGGTGAGCGCCAGCGTGTCGACATCGGCTTCCGCCGCGATCCGGCCGCGTTCGCGCTCCGCGCCGAGGTAGTCGGCGATCATCACCGCGGCCTGCGCCAGGACCGGGATGCCGGTCAGCCCGGCCTGGCGCAGCCGGGCCCGCAGGCCGTCCCGGGAGATGACCAGGCCGACGACGGCCACCGCGACCGACTCGAACAGCCCGGTCAGCGCGGCGGTCAGGTTGCCGACCACGCTGCCGCTCCCGGCGGCCTCGCGCAGCGCGGCGGACTGCGCGCCGACCCGGGCGACCCGGGCGAGCACCAGCTCCGCCAGGAAGGCGTCGAAGTCGGCGAAGTGCCGGTGCAGCACGCCCTTGGCGCAGCCCGCCTCGGTGGTGACCGCCCTGCTGGTCAGCGCGTTCGGGCCGTCCCGGAGCAGCACCCGCTCGGCGGCGTCGAACAGCTGCTCGCGCGGATCGCGCATGGCCACTCCGGTCGGCATTCCGCCCGTCCCCTCGCTCGCGCCGATCCGTCCCGTTGACGAGTGGGCGCTTGCCCACCATAGTGGGCGCATGCCCACTCTATCGCCCGAGCCGACCCCGCGGCCCCGCCTGGAACCCCATCAGCACCGGCAGATGGCGGAGTCCTTCGGCGCCGACGCGGAGCGCTACGACCGGACCCGCCCCCGCTACCCCGAGGCCGTGGTGCGCCGGATCGCCGCCGCCGCGCCGGGCCCCGGCCTGCTGGACGTCGGCTGCGGCACCGGGATCCTCGCCCGGCAGTTCCGGGCGGCCGGCTGCCGCGCCCTGGGGGTCGAGCCCGACCAGCGGATGGCGGAGCTGGCGCGGCGGCTCGGGGTCGACGTCGAGGTGGCCGGCTTCGAGGCCTGGGACCCGGCCGGACGGCGGTTCGACGCGGTCGTCGCGGGCCAGGCCTGGCACTGGATCGACCCGGTGGCCGGGGCGGCCAAGGCCGCGCTGGCGCTGCGCCCCGGCGGTCGGCTGGCGGCCCTGTGGAACGCGTTCCAGCTCCCGACCGAGGTGGCGCAGGCGATCGCGGACGCCTGCCGCCGGGTCATGCCCGAGGCGCCGTTCGACTTCCAGGCGATGGTCCGGCCGCCCCTGGACCCGTACCAGGGCCTGCTCGCCAAGGCCGCCGACGGGATCCGGGAGGCGGGCGGGTTCAGCGAACCGGAGCAGTGGCGGCTCGCCTGGCAGTGGCAGTACACCCGGGAGGCCTGGCTCGACCAGATGCCCACCCAGGGCCTGTTCACCCGGCTGCCGCCGGACCGGCTGGCGGAGCTGCTGGTGGCGGTCGGGGCGGCGATCGACGCGATCGGCGGCGGCTTCACCGCCGAGTACACCACGGTGGTGGTGACCGCGGCCCGCGACTGACGCGGCCGGGAAGCGGTCCCGGCGCTCTGCGGTGATCGGGTGGCTTTCGCCGGGGGGAGGCGTGCCCGGCGGTCCGCTGCGGGATACCCGCAGAGTTCACCCGACCCCGCCCGCGCCGCCGCGCGGTGCGGCGTCCAGCGCGCCCGCAGGAAGGGACTGGGACCGACCGCCGTGACCGCCCTGCCGCCCGGCCCCGGAGCGAGGCCGCTGACCGGCCCGCCGGACGTGTTCCGCCCGCCGACGTCCTGGCTGCGGCAACCGGTCGTGGCCTCGGTGCTGCTGGCCGCGTCGCTGCAGACGCTCTGGGCGCTGCTGCTGGCCAACGGCGGCGGCGACATGGCCGCGCAGTACGCCTGGGCCCAGTACGCCTCCGCCCACCCCGGTTCGGCCTACGACCTGTCCTGGTACGGCGGCATGTACCCGGCCTCGTACAGCGTGCTCACCCCGTATCTGATGGCCTGGCTGGGGGTGCGCACCGCGGCGGTGGTCGCCGGGACGCTGTCCGCCGCGCTCTTCGCCCGGCTGCTGACCCGTTCCGGCATCGCCCGTCCGCTGCTGCCCGCGCTGTGCGGCGCGGCGGCGCTGTCGTACGACACCGCGTCCGGCCGGATCACCTTCGGCATCGGGGTGCCGCTGGCGCTCGCGGCCGTGCTGGTCGCGTACGAGGCCAGGGCCGAGCGGGCCGGGGCCACCGCCGCCGGGGCGCTGGGCCTGCTGGCCACCCTGGCCAGCCCGGTCGACGGCCTGTTCCTGCTGGTGGTGGCCCCGGCGCTGTTCCGCACCGGGCGCCGTCCGGCCGCCTTCGCGCTGGCCGCGGGCCCGCCGCTGGTGGTCGCGGCCACCACGCTGCTCTTCCCGTTCTACGGCGTCCAGCCGGACACCCTGGCCCAGGCGGCGCTGGTGGGCGCCACCGTGCTGCCGATCGCCCTGCTGGCGCCACCCGACTGGCGGGCGGTCCGCGTCGGAGCCTGGGTCTACCTGCTCGGCAACCTGCTGTCGCTGGCGGTCCCCTCCCCGGTCGGCAGCAACGTCTCACGGCTGTCGCTGCTGTTCTCGGCCGCCCTGCTGCTGGCGGCGGCCATGGCCGCGCGCGGGCGGCGGGCGGCGGCGCTGTGGCTCGCGTTCGCGTTCGCCCTGGGCTGGCAGAGCTACCAGCCGGTGGGCACCGCCCTGGACACCGCCTCCGCGACCGGCTGGGCCCGGTACGTGAGGCCGCTGACCGCCGAGCTGACCCGGCTGGGCGCGGACCGGGACCGGGTCGAGGTGGTGGCCGCCAGCACGCACGTCGAGTCCTCGCTGCTGGCGCCGTACGTCGAGCTGGCACGGGGCTGGAACCGGCAGATCGACGTGGTGCGCAACCCGCTCTTCTACGACGGCACGCTCGACCCGGCCGGCTACCGCGCCTGGCTGGACACCTGGGCGGTGGGCTACGTGGTGCTGCCCGACACGCCGCTGGACGCCGCCTCCCGGGCCGAGGGCCGGATCGTCGCCGCCGACCAGCCGTGGCTGCGGCGGGTCTGGCGGGACGCGCACTGGCAGGTCTACCGGGTCGAGGACGCGGTACCGCTGGTGTCCCGGCCGTCCACGGTGCTGCTCGCGGGCGAGGGCGAGCTGACGGTACGCGTGCCCGCCGCCGGGCCGGTGCTGCTGCGGGTGATCTGGTCGCCCTGGCTCGGGCTGCTCGACGGCCGCCACGGCTGCCTGGAGCAGTCCGCGCAGTGGACGCTGCTGCGGGCCGACGCCCCGGGCACCTTCCGGATCGGCGCGCGCTACGCGCTCCCGCGCGGCACTCCCTGCCCGGTGCCCGGCGGCGGCTGACCCCGGTCCCGGTCAGTCGTCCAGGGCCGCCCGCACCAGCTCCAGCAGCTCCTGGTCCGGGATCGCGGCGGCGTCCTGCGGGCGCAGCCGGATCGTGCCCCGGCCGCTGGTCAGCGCCGGATGCCGGGCGGCGAAACCGCTGTCCCGGCCCTGCCCCCAGCCGTACAGCGACGCGCCGTGCCTCCACATGCCGACGTGCAGCCGGTGACGGCCGACCCGGTAGGTCGGGATCCCGTACGAGAGGCTCGTCGCCGCCTCGGGGTGGGCCTCCAGGACCAGCCGGTGCAGCCGGTCGAACAGCGGCCGGTGCTCCGGAGTGATCGCTTCGACGTAGTCCCGCAGCTCCTGCTCCATCCCTCCAGTGTGCTGCGCCGCCCGGAGCGCGCCACCGCGCGCGGGCGCGGAAATTCGCTTGCCCGGCCACGCCCGGCCGGGCAGCATCCCGGCTGTGATCCCCCACCTCTGCCACCGCCGCCCGCAGACCGCCGCCACCCGCGCAGAGGATCACCGGAGGCGGGCGGTCAGCCCTGGAACTGGCCCGGGGTCACCCCGGTGTACCGCTTGAAGACCCGGGTCAGATGGGCCTGGTCGTAGAAGCCGACCCGGGGCGCCACCTCGACCGGGGGCAGGCCGTCCGCCAGCAGCGATCGCGCCCGCCAGACCCGCAACTGGGTCTGGTAGGCGTGCGGCGGCATGCCCAGGGCCGCCGTGAACGAGCGGATCAGGTGGTGGACGCCGACCCCGCAGACGGCGGCCAGCTGCTCCAGC
This sequence comes from Streptacidiphilus sp. P02-A3a, assembly GCF_014084105.1. Classification (GTDB taxonomy): domain Bacteria; phylum Actinomycetota; class Actinomycetes; order Streptomycetales; family Streptomycetaceae; genus Streptacidiphilus. The sequence goes on from NZ_CP048289.1 coordinate 5,266,035, forward strand.
GGCACCTCCCGCTCCGGCTGCGCCCGCAGGTAGTCCCGGGCCAGCCGGACCGCGCCGGTCGGCGGGCCGCCCCGGGCCGGTGCGGTCACCTGCCCGCCGGGCAGCGCGGCCAGCGACGCGCCCACCGCGTGCAGCGCCGAGTCCCGGGCGAGCGCCGCGACCTGGCCGGTCAGTGCGGCGTGCGTGCGGGACAGCGCCCGCAGCAGGGCCGGGTCGCGGACCACCCCGCTGCCCAGCCGGGCCGCCGGGAGCGTCCCGTCGAGCAGCCGGTCCAGGGTCGCCGGGGCCAGGTACAGCACCCGGTACCGGTAGCCCGCCGCGTCGGCGGCCCGGCCGGTGTGGGTCTCACCGGGGCGGATCAGGAACGCGGTACCGGCCGGGGCCCGGTGGTCCCGGCCGCCGCACTCGAACGCGGCCACGCCCCGGTCCACCAGCGCCAGCGTCATCCCCTCGTGGGCGTGCCTGGCGTAGACATGTCGACGGAAGTACGCGTGCAGCAGCTCGACCCCCGCGACCGGCGGGCGCCAGAAGACCGAGCGGTCCTCGGCCGTCACGCGTGCATCGTGGCGCCGCGCACCACCCGGTCCACCTCGCGGCGGTCGCCGCGCACCGCGATCCCGGCCAGGCGCAGTTCGCCCGCCGGGACCCCGGCGATGGTGGCGCGGTTGTCCGCGTCGTTGTCGGTCTTGAAGATCGCCTCGGGGTAGACCGCCAGCGAGACCTCCCGCTGCAACGCCCGCTGGTGGATGGTCCGCATCCGCTCCGGGGTGGTGCTGAAGACCAGCACCGGCTGCCGGAACATCGGCAGGTACGCGTTCCCGTCGCCGTCCGTGTAGGGCTCGCCGACGACGCCGTCCACGGTCGCGGCGATGCCGCTGACGGTGAAGGCGGTGACATTGAGCCGCTGCCAGCCCGCCAGGTCGTCCCGCAGCACGACTGCGATCTTGGTGTCCCAGCCGAACCGGGTCGGCCGGCTCGTGCTCGGCGTACTCATGGGGGCTCCCCTGCGGTGCTCGGTGTCGATCCCGGGGCCCGCGCCCCGGACGTCCATCCTGCATCCGGTTCCGCCGAGCTGTCTTGTACGGAATTGACCCGGCGGGGGTCAGCGGGCGGCGACCACGTCCCGGGCGGCGACCACGTCCAGGGTGAGGGTCAGCCGCCGCCCGGCCATGCCCTTCGCCTTGGTCAGGCCGAAGCCGACCCGGTCGACCACGGTGGTGGCGGTCGCGGTCAGCCGTTCCCCGTCCGCCGACACGGAGGTGACGGTCAGTACCGTCGGCAGGGTGACGCCGTGCACGGTCAGTGTCCCGTTGACGGTGGCGCCACCGGCGGAACGAACGGCGCGGTCGCTGTGGAAGACGATCTCCGGGTGGGCGGCGGCCTCCAGGAAGTCCGCCGACCGGATGTGCTCGTCGCGCTTCCGGTTGCCGCTGTCGAAGCTGTCCGCGCGGACGGTCACGTCCACGGTGGAACGGGAGGCGTCGGCGTCGACCGTGACGCGGCCCTCGGCGATGGCGAAGGTCCCCCGGACCGGGACCAGCCCGAACATCGCCCGGGTCACGAACCGGATGGTCGAGGCCGCGGCGTCGATCCGGTACACACCGGGCTCGGGCTCGTTCAGCTGACTGGCGCTGGGACTGGTCATCGGCTCACCTTCGGCTACGAGGGGTGTACGCTCCGGCCTTTCGCACCGCACGCCGACGGCGTCGGAGGCGTGTCGTCGAGCGGATGCCGGGCGGGGCCCGGGCGTACTCCGTGCGGAGCGCCGACCGGGTCCACCCATAAGACGAAACAGCGAGCGCGAATGTGACACGAGCGCCGACCGCCGCGCTCCCCCGGCCCCGCCGCACCGGTGGTACCCGGTCAGAGCAGCGAGAAGTCCGCCACCGGCGGCACCGAGCCGGCCTCGGCCGCGGTCCGGGCCGCGGCCAGGCGGCGGACCGCCTCCCGGAGCACCTCCGGCGGCTGGGCGTAGGGGAGCCGGACGAAACGCTCCAGCACCCCGTCGACGCCGAAGCGCGGGCCCGAGCCGATCCAGACGCCGAAGTCCTGCGCGGCCGCCGCCAGCGCGCTGCCGCCCACGCCGCCCTCCTCGGTGCGCACCCACAGCGAAAGCCCGCCCTGCGGCAGCCGGAAGCTCCAGTCGGGCAGCCGCTGCCGCAGCGCCTCGGTCAGCGCGTCGCGCTGGGCGCGGATCCGGTCGCGCTGGAACTCCAGCACCTCCGGCATCGCGTCGGTGAGCAGCTGGCGGACCGCCAGCTGCTCCACCACCGGCGAGCAGACGTCCAGGCTGGCCCGGTCGGCGGCGATCCGCCGGATCAGCTCCGGTGCGGCCCGGATCCAGCCGATCCGCAGGCCGCCCCAGAAGGTCTTGCCCGCCGAACCGATGGTGATCACGCTGCCGGTACGGTCGAACGCGGCCAGCGGCGGCGGCAGTTCGGCGGCCAGTTCGCGGTCCAGCGCCAGCTCGGCCATGGTCTCGTCGACGATCAGCCGGGTCCCGGCGGCCCGGGCCAGGGCCACCAGCTCGGCGCGCTGCCGAGCGGGCATCAGCAGCCCGGTGGGGTTGTGGAAGTCGGGGATGACGTACGCCACCGAGGGCGCCGCCGCGCGCAGGGTGCCCGCCCAGCCGTCCAGCGCCCAGCCGTCCTCGTCCAGCGGCACCGGCACCGGCCGGGCGCCGTGGTGCTGGATCGCCCGCAGCGCGTTGGCGTAGCTGGGCGACTCCACCGCGATCCGGTCCGCCGGGCCGACCAGGGCCCGCAGCAGCAGGTTCAGCGCCACCGCCGCGCCGTTGGTGACCATGATCTGCTCGGGTCCGGTCGGCAGCCCGCGCTCCGCGTAGCGCCGCGCGATCGCCTCACGCAGCACCTGCAGTCCGCTCGGGAAGTCGCCGTGGGTGCGGGTGTAGCCGGGCAGCTCGGCCACCGCCACCGCCATCGCCGCCGAGATCCACGGTTCCGGGGCGGAGAGCGCGGCCACACCCAGGTCGATCACCCCGCCCCGGCCGGTGGGGTACGGCGAGAGCCCGGCCACCGGCATCGGACGGCCCTCCGGCAGCGCGGTCCAGCTGCCGGAGCCCCGGCGGCTGGCCAGGAAGCCCTCGTCGCGCAGCAGTTCGTACGCCGCGGCGACGGTGGTCCGGCTCACCCCGAGTACGCCCGACAGCTCGCGCTCGGCGGGCAGCCGGGTCTCCACCGGCACCCGCCCGTCCAGCACCAGCGTCCGCAGCGACCCGGCCAGCGCCCGGTAGGCGGCGTCCCGGCCCTGCTGCCAGTCGCCCAGGACGCGCTCCAGTTGGGCCGCGCCGATCGAGGTACGTGCAGCCACGGCAGTCCACCTGTTCTCAATTGGCTATGTATCTGCGGTCCAATCCTAGCCAGACTGGCCGCTGTAGCACGGAGAACCACCGAAAGGACGTGGACGAGTGAATCTGACCCGCCGCCTGACCCAGCTGTACGCCGGCCTCGTCCTGTACGGGGCCAGCATGGCCCTGCAGATCCGGGCGGCGCTGGGGCTGGATCCGTGGGACGTCTTCCACCAGGGCCTGGCCCGGCACACCGGCCTGTCCTTCGGCACCGTCACGATGGTCGTCGGCGCAGCGGTGCTGCTGCTGTGGATACCGCTGCGGCAGTGGCCCGGGCTCGGCACCGTCAGCAACGTGTTCGTGATCGGCCTGTCCGTGAACGCGGCGCTGTCACTGCTGCCCGCCCCGCACGGCCTGCCGCTGCGGCTGGCGGTACTGGCGTCCGCGATCGTGCTGAACGGCCTCGCCGGCGGCCTCTACATCGGTGCCAGGTTCGGCCCCGGCCCCCGGGACGGGCTGATGACCGGCCTGTGCCGGCGCACCGGGCGCTCGGTGCGGCTGGTGCGCGCCTCCATCGAGCTGACCGTACTCGGCGCGGGGCTGCTGCTGGGCGGCTCGGTGGGCATCGGCACGGTCGCCTACGCCCTGGGCATCGGCCCGCTGGTGCAGTTCTTCCTGCCCCTCCTCACCGTCCCCGGGCCGGTCGCCGTCCCCGGGCCGGTCGCCGCGCCGGAAGCCGACACCCCGGCCGCGCCGGTCCTGGCATCCGCCCTGGTGGACTGCCCATGATGGGGTGACCGGTCCCCGGGCCGAGATCCACCGGCCGACGGAGCAGTGTCATGGACGGAGCGCCACGATGAACGAGTACCTGGTCGAGCTCACCACCCGGATCCCCGAGGGGACCGATCCGGCCGAGGTGGACCGGCGGCGCGCCGCCGAGGCGGTCCGGGCCCGGGAGCTGGCGGCGACCGGCCACCTGGGCCGACTGTGGCGCCCGGTCGGGGAGTTGCGCAGCATCGGCCTGTGGCGGGCCGACGACGAGGCCGAGTTGCACGAGAAGGTGCTGGGCACGCTGCCGCTGCGGCCGTGGATGACGCTGGTGGTCACCCCGCTCGAACCCCACCCGAACGACCCGGGCAGGGCTGACGCGAAGGCCTGACCGCCCGGTCCGCTGACCGACAGCGCTGGCTGCCAACGGTGACCGGTGGCTCCGGACAGGCGAGTTGACCACGACGTCGCTGGAATCGTGGTCGGACCGATATCTAGCCGCATAGATGATATGAGTACGATCGTGGCCATCTGGTCGACTTGTGTCAACCCTACTAGATGGACCTGTGATGGATGCGTTCGATTGTCCAGTGCAGTAGATTCGGTACGTGCGCTGACGTTTGCACAACTGAAGGGGTGGTGCGGGTAGATGGGTGAGGTCGCGCCCTCCGACCGGGGGACGATAGCCCAGCGGCTGGACGGGCTCATCCGGGCCCGGCACCCGGACGGACACGGTCCCTCCAGCTACGAGGACATCGCCCGGGCGAGCCGCGAGTACGCCCAGCGCCACGGCGGCCCGACGATCAGTCACCAGAGCGTGTGCAACATCCGCTCCGGCAAGGTCACCAACCCCGGGGTCGACAGCCTGCAGGCGCTGGCCAACGTGTACGGCGTCGACATCACCTACTTCTTCCACCGGGCCGAGCCCGCGGTGGCGGACGCCGCCACGCGGACCGGACGGCTGCCCTCGGCGGCCACCCTGGCGGCCCGGCTGAACGAGCTGTTCTCGGTCTCCCAACCGAACGGGCGTCCGGAGTACAGCGCCGCCGAGGTGGCCGCGGCGGTCACCGCCACCGGCGCCGAGATCACCGCCGGGCAGGTCGAAGCGCTCCGCGCCGGGGCCAGGAGCAGCCCGACCCCCGCCCAACTCCGTTCCCTGGCAGACTTCTTCGGGGTGCCGTCGGCCTACTTCACCGACGACGACGTCGCCGCCCGGGTCTCCGAGGACCTGGCCATCCTGCGCGCGTTCAAGGACGTCGGCGCCCGCCAGATCGCCCTGCGCGCGGTGGTCGAACTCGACGACGAGGCGCTCAGCGCGCTCGCCCCGATGATCGAGCATCTGGGCAAGGCCAGCCGGAGACAACGGATGTGACTGCCGTTCAGTAACGTGAGGGACGACGGGACACGGCTTGACTCGTCGGCACTGGTCGGCCGCCGGAGCGCGGGGAGGGGACGATGGACGACAGGGAGCTCCGACGCTACTGCGCCGAGGTGGTCGGTCGGCTCGACGTCCCGGCGCCGTTCAACGTGAACGACCTGTGCGACCGCCTGGAGGAGGACCGGGGGCGGGCGATCTCACTGGTCCCGATGTCGCTGCCGGTCCGTCAGGGCACCCCGTGCGGACTGTGGGTGGCCACCGCCGAGGTCGACTACATCCTGTTCGAGAAGGACACCAGCCGGACGCACCAGGAGCACATCGTCTCCCATGAGATCGGGCACCTGCTGCTCGGGCACGACTCCTCCCCCGCGCACCAGGACGAGGTCGCCCGGCTGCTGATGCCGACGCTCGACCCGGCGCTGGTGCGCAGCGTGCTCGGGCGGACCGTGTACACCAGCCACGAGGAGCGGGCCGCCGAGCTGGTAGCCTCGCTGCTGCCGCTGCGGGCGAGCCGCGGCAAGGGCCGGGGACGCCGGGAGCGGACCGAAGTGTCCCCCGGGATGGCCAACCTGGTCGACCACCTGGAGCGCTCGCTGGAGCGCCACGCGCGGAGGATATGACGCGTGCTCCTCTTCACCGTCGTCTACGGAATCCTCGCCGTGATCACCTGGAGTGCGTTCGCGTACAAGGTCAGGGACCTGCTCCGGGACCCGCACAACCGCGAGCTGCAACTCCTCTGCCTGGCGATCTCCACCTTCGCCACGCCGTTCGTACTGGCCTCACCCGAGGTCTACATGGGCATCGACCGGGTCCTGGGCATCCCCAACTTCGCCACCCTGCTCGTCTACACCTCGGTCGCGGTCTGCCTCACCAGCTTCGTGGCGCTGCTGGTCAGGTGGTCGTCGGTGGCCGAGAACAAGCTCCGGCCGCACCACTGGCTGCTGGTGGCGTACTCGGTGGCCACCATCGCGCTGATGGCGGTCTGCTTCTTCCTCGGGAACGTTAGCGGCGCGGAACACCCGATGGACTTCGACGTGCACTTCGAGCACGTCCGCTACATCTCGGTGTTCCTGCTGTCGTACCAGCTGCTGTTCACCGTGAGCATGGCCGGGCTGATCCGGCTCTGCTGGCGCTACGCCCGGGCGGTGGAGGGCCCCTGGCTGGCCCGGGGCCTGCGGCTGGTGACCGTGGGCGCGGTCTTCGGCCTGGGCTACTCGGTGCCCAAGGTCGTCAACATGCTCTGGGACTTCCTCGGCCGCTCCCCGCTGCACTACGTCAGCAGCGTGGTCGCGCCGATGTCGGCCAGCGTGTCGGCGGCGCTGTTCGCGGTCGGCTTCACCATGCCCGCCTGGGGCGCAGGAGCGGGCCGGGTCCGCGACTTCGCCGTCGCCTTCCGCTCCTACCGGCGGCTCTACCCGCTGTGGCAGGCCATCGCCCAGCAGTTCCCGGACGTGGTGCTGTTCCCGCCGGTGCCGCGGACCGCCCGGTGGCGGGTGACCGACCTCCGGCGGCTCACCGGACGGCAGGTCATCGAGGTCCGCGCGGGACGGCTCGCGCTGCGCCCGCACGACGACCCCGAAGTCGACCACACCGCCCAGGACATGGAGCTGCTGCTGACCCGGCAGGTGGTGGAGATCCGGGACGGCCAGCTGGCGCTGCGGCCCCACTACGACCCGGCTGTCGCCCGGGCCGCCCGCGAGCTCGCCGGGGCGCGCGGCCTGACCGGCGACCGGGCGGAGGCGGTGGTCACGGCGGCGCAGATCGCGGGCGCGCTGCGGGCGAAGGCCGCCGGGCGGGAACTGCCGGGACGCCAGGACGTGGCGCTGCACGATCCGGCGGACGGGGACCTTCAGCGGGAGGTCGCCTGGCTGGTCCGGGTCTCCGACGCCTACCGCCGCTCGCCCATCGTCCCGGCCGCGCTCGCCCGCTCCGACGGGGCGGCCGCGCCCGAACCGGCGGTGGAGGCATGACCGGGAGCGTCCCCGCACACTTCGACGGCGACCTGCTGGCCGACCCGCACGGCGGCTACGCCCGGCTGCGGCAGGCCGGCCCGGTCCACCGGACCACCACCCCGGACGGCGCCCCGGTGTGGCTGGTGACCCGCTACCCGGACGTCCGCGCCGCACTGGCGGATCCGCGGCTGTCGCTGGACAAGCGCAGCGCCCGCAGCGGCGGCGAGCACGGCGCGTCCATGCCGCCGGAGCTGGACGCCCACCTGCTCAACCTGGACCCGCCGGACCACACCCGGTTGCGCCGTCTGGTCGCCAAGGCGTTCACCCCGCGCGGCATCGACCGGCTGCGGCCGCTGGTCCAGGCCCGGACCGACGCGCTGCTGGACCGCCTCACCGGCCCGGCGGACCTGATGTCCGCCCTGGCCACGCCGCTGACCATGGCGGTGATCTGCGACCTGCTCGGCATCGCCGAGGCGGAACGCCGGGACTTCCAGCGGTGGACCGACACCCTGCGCTCCCCGGCGGCGGACGCGGCCACGGCCTCACGCGCCGCGCTGGGGCAGATGCACCGGTTCCTGACCGGCCTGATCGCCGAGAAGCGGGCCCGCCCCGGCGACGACCTGCTGACCCGGATGATCGCCGCGCGCGACCAGCAGGACCGGCTGAGCGAGCCCGAACTCGTCGCGCTGACCTTCCTCATCCTCTTCGCCGGATACGACAACTCGGCGAACCTGATCGGCTCCGCGCTGCTGGCGCTGCTCACCCACCCCGAGGCGCTGCGGGAGCTCCGCGCCGGAGCACTGCGGATGGACCAGCTGCTGGACGAGACGCTGCGCTGGAACTCGCCGTCCATGCTGGCCTCGCGCCGGTTCACCCGGGAGGAGGTCGAGATCGGCGGGGTCCGGATCCCGGCCGGGGAGCGGATCTGGCTGTCCCTGGTCTCCGCCAACCGTGACGAGCGGCAGTTCGCCGACCCGGCGGCGTTCCGGCCCACCCGCGACGGCGCGCACCTGGGCCTGGGCCACGGCATCCACTACTGCCTGGGCGCCGCCCTGGCCCGGTTGGAGGCGGAGGTCGCGATCGGCGCCGTGGTCCGGCGGTTCCCCCGGCTGCGGCTCGCCCGGCCCGCGTCCGAGCTGGGCTGGGACGCGTCCTTCCGCAACCGGGCGCTGCGGGAGCTGCCGGTCACCTGGTGACCGACAGGCCCACGGCCGGTCCGGCCACCCGATCACCCGGTCACCCGGTCACCCGGTCGGGAACCGGCAAGCCCACGCCCCACCTCCCACGTCCCGTGCGTCATCGCCCGCGTCGGCGGAGATGCGGTCCGCGTCACTTCCCCCCTTGGAGATCGATTCCGTCGCGGCCGGGACCGCAGGGCCGATAGGGTCCCGCCCATGTCCTTCTCCGCTGTGATCTTCGACTTCTTCGGCACACTCACTCCGAGCACCGCTACCGGGATCTGGGACGAGCACGCGGCCCGCAGCGCCGCCCTGCTCGGGATTCCGACGCGGCAATGGCGCCGGGCGCTGGACGAGTCCTTCCCGGAGCGGGCCACCGGAGCCCTGGGCGACCTGCCTCAGACGATCCGCACACTGGCCCAGCGCTGCGGGTCCGACCCGGACGACGGCGCGCTGGCCGCGGCGACAGCAGCCAGGCTCGCCTCCCAGCGAGAGCTGTTCGTCTTCCGCGACGACGCACTCGACGCCTTGGACCAGCTCCGCAACCGCGGCCTTCGGATCGGGGTCCTGAGCGACTGCACGATCGAACTCGCCCAGACCTGGCCAACGCTGGCCATCGCCCCCCTGGTCGATACGGTCGTCCTGTCCTGCCGGGAAGGCCGCAGGAAGCCGGATCCGGAGCTGTTCCGCCAAGTCGCCAGGGAACTGGACACGCCGACCGGCGACTGCCTCTACGTCGGTGACGGCGGAGGCGACGAACTGAGCGGCGCAACCGCTCAAGGAATGACCGCGGTCATGCTGCGGGCGAGCGACTGGGCGGACAACGACGCGCACGCCCGCGAGGACAGCTGGCCGGGACCCTTCCTCCCGACCCTGTCCAGCATCGTCTCCGCCGTCGACGACCCGTCCCTGATCACCGCCTGAACGCCCGACGTTCACGGCGTCCCTCCTGCGGGCGGCGGAAAACCGTGCGCCCGGGCTCTGGTCGCGGTGCGGACCGCGCCAGTGGAATCAGCACAGGGCGATCAGTTCGCGCGGCGCCGAGTGGTCTGCGGGGATCCGGTCGGGACCGGTGACACGACGAACCACGGTGACCGCGTTGGGCTCCGGAAGGATGTCGAACGTCACGGTGTGGGCGTCGTCCAGGCCCGCGAGGCGCTCGCGGCTGGTGACGATGACCAGGCAGCCCGAGGTGCCGGGCAGCAGCGGGCGGACCTGAGCAGCGCTCGTGGCGTTGTCCAGGATGATCAGGGTTCTGGTTCCGGCCAGGCGGTGCCGGTAGAGCATCACCTGCCCGTCGACGGTCGCCGGGACGAGCTGCGGTGGAATGCCCAGTGAACGCAGTAGCCAGTTGAGGGCGTCCCGGGTCGACAGCGGATCGGGTCCGGAGGTGTGCGCCTGCAGGTCGATGTACAGCTGGCCGTCGGGGAACCGGTTCCGCAGACGGTGGCCCATGTGCACGGCCGGTGCCGTCCTGCCGACGCCGCCCATCCCGTTGATCGCCGAAATCGTCACCACACCCGTCGGAACCCCATCGTCCGGGCTGTCCCCGGCGACGCTGAGCAGCGTCGCCATTTCGTTGCCTCGGCCAACGAATGCGCGTACGTCGGTGGGTAATTGGCCGATTACCCGGCCGGCGCCGATATCCGCGCGGCCAGCTGGCGCCGTGGTCCCACCGGTCGCCGCGCGGACAGTCTCGCGCTTGAGGATCTGCTGATGCAGGGTCTGGGTCTCCGGCGAGGGCTCGACGCCGAACTCTTCCACCAGCTCGTTCCGCAGTCGTCGATAGGCTTCCAGAGACTCTACTTGACGTCCTGTCATATGAAGGACCGTCATGAGCTGTCGATGGAAGGCCTCGCGCGTCGGATACTCGCTGGTTAGAGCCAGTAGCTCGCCGATCACCTCGCCGGGCCGTCCGAGTTGCACGGTGGCCTCGAACCGTCCCTCCAGCGCTTGCAGCCTGGTCTCGCGAAGTTGTTCCAGTCGGCCGTCGGGTGTGCCCGAGCCCGGAAGGTCGCTCAATGGGTCGCCGCGCCACAGTGCGAGGGCAGCCGTCAGCGTCTCGTGCGCGGCAGTCCAACGTCCTTCTCCCGCAGCCGTTCGGCCCTCGTCGCACAGATCGAGGAATTCGGGCAGGTCGAGCTCACCGGATCCGACGCGGATCAGGTAGCCTCCGGCCGAGCTCTGTATTCGTGAGCCCTCGCCCAGCATGGACCGCAGCCGCATCACGTGGTTGTACAGCGCTGAGGACGCCGTTGCGGGTGGCTTGTCCCCCCAGAGAACCTCGATCAGGCGGTCGCTGGACACCCTTGTATTGGCGTTCAGCAGCAGGACCGCCAAGAGCGTCCGAGGCAGGGAACCCCGGATCTTTCTCTCATGCCCGCACAGGACAGTAGTAAGTGGACCGAGTACTGCAAATCGCACGGAATCCCCCACCATTCGGCCGTCACCGATCAGGCGATCTTACCTCGCTGTGAGGCCGATCTTGGATCGCCCGGATAACTTTAGGCCTTGGAGCCGCTTCGCCCAGGAACGGATCCCGGGAACCATCGTTTTCTGTATTCCCGTCCGGCGCATAGACAGTGAGACGAAAGGACGAAATGAACCTGTCCAGCAAGCTCCACAAGGCCATCTTCGCGACTGGGGCGCTCGTGTTCAGCGGTGTTCTGGCGGCCACGCCGGCCAGCGCAGCAAGTCCCACGGCGGCCAAGGCCGCCATCGTGCCGGCGACACCGGCTCCGGCGGGGGCACCGGCGTTGGGGCTCTTCTCCATCTCGGCCAGTGGCCAGTCCGTCAACGAGTGGACGGGCAACCAGAACTGGACCCAGATCGGCGGCGCCTCGGCGGGCATAGCCGTCGGACCGACAGGCGTGGTCTCGATCGCCCCCGGCTCCAACAACGTCTACCTGAACAACGGCAGCGGCTGGACCCAGATCGGCGGCGCCGCCAAACAGGTCGTCCAGGACAGTTCAGGAAACATCTTCTCCATCTCGGCCAGCGGCCAGTCCGTCAACGAGTGGACGGGCAACCAGAACTGGACCCAGATCGGCGGCGCCTCGGCGGGCATAGCCGTCGGACCGACAGGCGTGGTCTCGATCGCCCCCGGCTCCAACAACGTCTACCTGAACAACGGCACTGGCTGGACCCAGATCGGCGGCGCCGCCAAACAGGTCGTCCAGGACAGTTCAGGAAACATCTTCTCCATCTCGGCCAGCGGCCAGTCCGTCAACGAGTGGACGGGCAACCAGAGCTGGACCCAGATCGGCGGCCCGTCCGAGTCGCTGACCGCCGGTGGGCCCGGTCTGATCTCGATCGCCCCCAGCTCCCTGAACGTCTTCGCATACACAGGCAGTGGCTGGACCCAGATCGGCGGCGCCGCCAAGGAGGTCGCCCAGGACAGTTCAGGAGACATCTTCTCCATCTCGGCCAGCGGCCAGTCCGTCAATGAGTGGACGGGCGGTCAGAGCTGGACCCAGATCGGCGGCCCGGCCGAGCACCTCGCCGCCTACTGACCGCACATCGCCCGCTGAGGGTCGCCTCCGTTTCTGGAGGCGACCCTCAGCCGATTGCAGCGAAAGGCGGCCATCACCGCCAGAGTTCGTAGACAGCCGTACACATTGCCCCGGTAGTGAATTGCGGCCTGGACCAGGTTATCGCATTCTTGCGATTTCGTGGGATTCGAGGAGGATCGGCCGATATCGGCAAGTTCAGCCTCGACCTTTCGTGACGGTCCTTCGGTTTGCCCGGCGGCCCGTTTCGGCCTGTTTGGGCAATGGTGGGCAGGCCGGTGGCCCGACTGCTTCGAGGTTATCCCCATCAGTGTCGGCGGGGCGCGGCGCACCTGATGCGACGCCCTCGCATTCGTCACCCTGCTTCTGCTCGGAGCGCTACCGCTCGGCTGGAGTGGTAGCCCTCCGAGCAGGAGGCGGCGGAGGTCCGGCTGGGGAGGAGAATGCTCCTCCCCAGCCGGACCTGGGACGGTCAGTCGCCGGTTGCGCTGACCTGGAGTGCGGTGCCGTTGCTGGTGCCTCCGGTGACGTAGGTGGTGGCGTTGCCGGCGGTGCCCCAGGTGCTGTCGGTGTTGCGGATGCGGTGGGTGATGGTGCCGCTGGAGTCGAGGTAGACGACCATCATGACGTTGTTGGGGCCGGTGCCGACGCTGGCCATGGCGATGCTGACGATGTTGGGGGTGGCGCTGGCTTCGCCGAAGACGGTCCATTCGCCGGTGGAGTCGGTGCGGATGGCGTGCCACAGGGAGGTGCTGGTGGAGACCATGACTTGGAGGTTGCCTTGGACGCCGGCGGCGGAGACGTGGGTGACGGTGCCGGGGTTGTTGCCGGTGGCGGTTTCCACGTTGCCCCAGGTGGTCCAGCTGCCGCCTGCGGTGGAGCGCAGGGAGTGCCAGGGCTTGCCGCCGGCCACGGCGACGACTTGGAGGTCACCGCCGGTGGTGGTGGCCGCGGCCACGTCGGTGATCGCACCGATGCTGCCGCCAATGCTGCTGGACAGGTTGGTCCAGTTGCTCCAGACGCCGTTGGGCTGGCGGACGATGTCCCACAGATTGCCGGAGGCGTCCAGGCCCAGGAGTTCGAAGTTGCCGTCGACGATGGCGGAGGCGTTGACGCTGACGACGGGGACGGCCGCGCCGTTGAGGGGGTCGTTGACCGAGGTGGGGGAGACCCACTGGGTGGAGTCGAAGGGACGTTCGAGGAATTCCAGTACTCCGGGGCCGTAGGCGGCGAGGTAGGTGGTGCCCTGGAACTCGGCGGTGGTGACCGAGTTGACGCCGCTGGGGTTGTAGAACATGTCGGCTGGCTGGTCCGGGGTGCTCCAGACGCCTGCGGAGTTGCGGGTGGAGTGGGTGAGGTAGTCGTTGGGGCCCAGCAGTGCGGTGACCTGCATCTCGCTGGGGGCAGGTGCGAGGTTGGCCATGGCGCCGATCTGGGCGGTGGTCAGATACCTGGTCCAGGACTGGACTCGGGCGACCTGGCCGGTGAAGTAGCTGGTGCTGGCGCCGTTGGCCTGGTAGGCGCCGACGGTGAACGGGCCCTTGGTGGCGAAGGCGACGGGTGTGTGGGTGGCGGTTCCGGCCAGGATGCCGTCGACGTAGAGCGACATGGTTTTGCTGCTGGCCTGGTAGGTGGCGGTCAGGTGGGTCCAGATGCCGGTCTGGGCAGGGATGCTGCCCGAGGTGACGACGTTCTCGGTGGGAGTGGCGACGTCGGTGGTCGGCATCTCGAAGCGCCAGGTCTTGCTGGCGGCGTCGGAGTAGAGGGTGAAGCTGCTGGACTTGGAGGCGTCCTGGCCCAGGACGTAGCCGCCCAGGGTGGTGGGTTCGACCCAGGCGGAGACGCTGAAGTCGGTGCTCGGGTCGACCACGTAGCCGGTGGTGGCGAGTTGGCCGGTGCCGGCCAGGTTCGCGTCGGGGGAGAACATGTCGCCGGTGTTCCAGGTGCCGGCGGTGGTGGTGGCGGTGAGGGGCTTGCTGCCGGTGGAGTCGGCGGCGGTGGTGATGGCGGTGTCAGGGGCGGGGGGTGTGCCGCCAGGGGTGTTGCCGTCCAGGGCCCAGTTGTCAGTGGCGGTCAGCAGGGTGTCGGTCACGGTGCCGGTGGAGCCGCCGGTGCCGGTGGTGCCGCTGCTGGGCAGGACAGTGGTGACCAGTGCGGTGACCACACCGCCGTTGCCGACGGCCCACAGGTCGGGGATGCCGTCGCCGTTGATGTCGCTGGCCTGGAGGGTTTCGGCCTGGTTGGTCAGGAAGCCGCTCGCCTGGATCTGGTAGGGGGTGTAGCTGAACAGCCCGGTGGTGGGGCTGACTGCCAGGTTCTCCCACAGGTCGACCGCGCCGGTGGTCTTGTTCCACAGGTACATGTCGGTGCTGGTGCCGTTGCCGTCGGGCATCTGGCAGGTGGCGATGGTCCAGTCGTTCCAGTCCTGGGTGCCGTCGGGGGTGGGCACGTTGCCCACGGTGCCGCCTGCCAGGGTGGTCTGGAGGGTGGTGTTGGTGTTCCAGGTGCCGACGCCCTGCATGGCCGGGTACAGGTTCAGTACGTATCCGTTGGTGGCGTCGCCGGAGGTCCCGATGATGTCGGGGTAGCCGCTGCCGTCGCCGGAGGTGTTGCCGGCGTTGGCGATCTGGAGGGCGTTGTCGCCGGTGTTGATGTCCTGGAAGAACGTGTCGTCGGCGTTGATGGTGGCTTCGTTGCCGCTGAGTTGCGAGCTCAGTACCGAGCCGTCGCCGTTGCCGTAGAGGATGGAGCCGCCGCCGGCGTTGGCGCCGCTGGGGTAGTAGACCAGGACGTCCTGGAGGCCGGGGCCGTCGAACTGGCCGGTGACGGCCTGGGCTCCGTTGAAGTCGGCGGGGGAATCGTCACCGGTGTAGCCGTTGCCGTTGGCCCCGATGTCCACCGCGGAGGGGACGAGGTAGGCGGGCTGGCTGCCCTGGCCTGTGGCCTGCCACAGTCCGGAGGGGATGCCGTTTTGGCCACCGACGGTGACCAGGTCCGGGACTCCGTCGCCGCTGAGGTCACTGTCGGCGGCCGGGGCGGCGGCGTTGGCGATGAACGGGACGCTGGATCCCTCGTAGCCGAAGTTGCCCGCAGGCGACTGACTCATGGCTGTCAGCACGTTGGTGCGCCGGGTCGGCGCGAAGGTGATGGTCGCGACACCGTTGGTGGCGGTGACGGTGTTGGGCGGGCCGCCGTTGAGTTGCCACTGGTAGGTGGCAGGGGTGTTGCTCGTGGTGCAGGAGTTGTCGGAGGCGCAAGCCGGAGTGATGGTCGCGGTGGTCTGGGCGGCGACGGTGCTGGCTTTGTCGGCCGGCGGGGTGATCGTGGGCGCGCTGGGCCGGGTCGAGTCGAAGGTGAAGCTGCACACGCTCGTCGGTTTGCTGGAGACGTTGAAGTCGGTTGCGGTGACTGTCCAGTCGACTTTCAGGAGCTTGCCGGCGGCGAGTTTTTCGAGGGTCGCCTTGGGCAGTTTCAGCGGGAGGGCTCCCCCGGACTGGCCGTTGAGGCTCTGCGGGTTGGTGTCGGGGACCACCAGGGTGCTGGTGCCGTCCACGTAGACGTGGAAGGTGGCGCCGACAGGGCCGTTGTCGGGGTCGGTCAGCGTCGAGTACAGCCACACATCGCCGTCGCCCACGTAGCTGGCTCCGCTGCAGGTGCTGGCCGGGGAGGTGTGCAGGTTGCTGGGCACGTCCGGGGTGTGGTCGTAAGTGATGGACAGAGACGCCGTGTCGTGGTCGAACTCCTTGTAGGCGTTCTCGTCGGTCTCGTCGGTGACCAGGCCCAGGACTACCGACTTGGTGGTGCCCGCGTTGGCGACGCTCTGGATGTAGGACTGGATGTTGAAGGGGACCCCGTGTGCGGGGCAGCCGGTGTAGCCGTAGTCGGCGTTGGTGGTGGTGAGCAGCGAGGACAGGTTCGGCCGGTTGCTGTCCCAGGTCGTGGCGCTGCTGATCTTCGAGTTGGACTCGTAGAGCTTGACCGGGTAGGCGGTGGCGCAGGTGCTGGAGTCGACCTCGGTGATGTTGAACTGCGCGGAGGAGACGGTGGATCCGTAGATCTGGGAGGGGATGCTCATCTGCACGAAGGACTCGGCCGTGAAGTAGGGCGGTGTCCAGTCGTTCAGGCCCACCCGCAGGTTGTCGCTGGACTCCCAGTAACTCTGGTCCGCGTAGTAGGAGTTGATCTGGGTCCAGGCCTGGAGCTTGCCCCCCGCGTTGGGCGAGTTGAACGTGGGGTCCACGTACACCGGGTACTTGACGCCTGGACCGGTCAGCAGCGACGCGGCCGGTGTCAGGACGATCCCCGCAGCGGTGGTACGCACGCCGATCGCGGCGGTGTGCGCTCCGCGTCCGGGGCCGGCCGTGGTGGAGTCCGCGGGCAGGACCGCGGCCGCGACGGCGGCGGCCCTGGCGGCGCTGGTCGCGTCCGTCTTGCCTTTGGCCGCGGAGGCCGCGGCGGTCGGGGCGGTGGCGGTGGAGGAGTCCCACATCCGGGGGATCGGTGCGGTGAAGACCGACTGGCCCGAGGGGGTGCGGGCGGTGATGTTGCCTGCGGCGTCACTGCTGAGCCTGACCCCGGTCGCCCTGACCGCGAGGGTCAGCGACTTGAGGGCCGGATTTGCGGCCGCCTTGGCGTTCTTGACAACCAGGACTTCGGAAAAGGATCCCTGGGTGTTCGCAGTGACGGTCAGGTCGACGCCGCTGAGCACGTTGCGGTAGGTCGCGGTGTCCCCGGACAGCACGGGGGCCGGCAGTCGCACCGGCAGGCTCACCGCGAGTCGGCGGCCCAGACTGTCCATGGTCGCCAGCGGGCCGCCGCCACCGGCGGACAGGCTCAGGTCACTGCTGGTGACCGCGGTGGAGATGCTTCCGTCCAGATTCTTGACCAGGGTGGCGTTCAGGGGCTTCCAGGCGTCGCCCACGCGCTTGCGCACCGGGACCAGGGACTCGTCCAGCGTGAACGTGCCGTTCGCGTTGGCGGTCAGGGTGCTGTCGACGGTGGTTTCACCGGTGGCCACGACGGCCTTCCCGGTCTCCCGGGCCCGGGCGGACGCCTGATCGGCGCTCAGCGCCGAGTCCAGCCCGGCCGCGCCCCGGTCGTCGGCCGCGGTCGTCCTCGCGGTTACCGGGGTGGCGGCAGCAGCCGGAAGGGCCAGGAGGGAGCCGGTGGCGGTTATCAGCATGCCGAGCGCGGCAGCGGTACTGACCGCGCGCCGGACCCGGCGTCTGGGACGTGACATGGTCGGCAAGGAAGATCACTTTCGCAGTAGGGCCCGTGCGGCCCCGATCGCCGAACACGCTAAACGCCACCACGACGGCAGACGAACAACGTGACATGGATCACTCGTGACTTCGTCTGTCCATGTCATCTATTGCCCGTTACGCGCAAGGGATCTTTACCTGCTGTTTCCCTTTGACTGTTGCCTCTCATGAGAGTGTCGCGTGGTTTGGCCGGGGTGTTCACGCCCGAACTGGCGTGAACGGGCTGACAGGTAAGCGAGCTGACGAGGGGTTGCACAATGATTCTCGGTGGGGGAGAACGAGCGTGGTTCACGCCGCGCTCAGCAGAGGCGGGAAAGCGCCATCGTGCTGGAGCCGGGCGCGGATGGGTTGCCTCCGCTGCCGTCGGCGCGATGCTCGCCACACTCGGAGTGAGCGGACCCGTACAGGCCACGTCGGCGCGCGTCGGCGCGCCGACGCTGTCGCCGACACCGTCAGTCAAGAACGTGACACCGGTGCTGACTCATCCAGGGAAGGCGCCCGCCGCGGCTGAGCAGTACCACGCCACCGCTACCCACTGGCCCGCAGCCTCCAGCACCACCTTGCGCCTCGCCGCAGGGGCGAGCGGCCGTTCAAGCGCGCTGACCTCCATGACCGGCGCGGCTGGGACAGCGGCAGCGCAGAGCAGCGCCACGCCGGTGAGCCTCACGCCGATAGTCGCCAAGGGAGGCAGCTACCGTGGTCCAGACACGGTCCAGGTCACCATGGCCAGTCAGCAAGCCGCGACGAAGGCGGGTGTGAACGGCGTCCTGTTCTCACTGGACCCCGCCGTCGGCGCCACCAGCGGCAAGGCTCAGGTTGCTCTGGACTATTCGGCGTTCGCCCAGGCATACGGTGCCGGGTTCGGCGGCCGGTTGCAGCTGGTGGAACTCCCCGCCTGTGCTCTGACGACACCTCATCTGGCCTCCTGTCGAACCCGTACGCCCCTCGGCTCGATCAATCACTCCGCCTCGAAGTCCCTGACCGCGACGGTCTCACTGCCGGCTTCTGTCACCCCGAAGGCTGGTGCCGTGCCCTCGGCGGTGACCACAAGTGCCGTTGCCAAGCCTGCGATGGTCCTGGCCGCGGTGTCCGGGGGGAGTGCGGGTGACGGCGGCGGACCGGAGGGAACGTACGGTACGACCAGTCTGAAGGCGGCGGGCTCCTGGACCGCCGGGGGCTCCAACGGCTCCTTCCAGTACGGCTATGACATCACTGTCCCGCCCGCCGGGTCCTCGCTGACCCCGAAACTGTCGCTGAGTTACGACTCCGGTTCGGTCGACGGCCAGACCTCGGCCACACAGGCGCAGGCCGGATGGATCGGCGACGGATGGGACATGCCCCAGTCCTTCATCGAGGAGACGTTCACCAGCTGCGCCGACAGTCCTGAAGGAAGCGCCTCGCCGACCTCCACCGGCGACGACTGCTACGCAGGCCCTGTGCTCACCCTGTCGCTCAACGGTTCCAGTACTGACCTGGTGTGGGACGCCACTGCCAAGGTCTGGAAGACGGCGGACGACGACGGCAACGTGGTGGCGCACGTCACCGGCTCGAACAACGGCGACGGCACCTACAACACCGACTACTACACGGTCACCGACAGCGCGGGCACGGTCTACTCTTTCGGCCTGAACCACCTGCCGGGTTGGACCACGGGCAAGGCCGCGACGAACTCGGTCGACACGGAACCGGTCTACTCCGCGCACTCCGGTGACCCCTGCTACAGCTCCTCGGGCTTCACCTCGTCGGTGTGCACCATGGGATACCGCTACAACCTGGACTACGTCAAGGACGTTCACGGCAACGCCATGGCGTACTACTACGACCAGGACACCAACTACTACGGCCAGGACAACGGCGCCAAGAACACCTCCTACGTGCGGGACTCGCACTTGGACCACGTGGACTACGGCTTCACCGACGGCAACGCCTACGGCACCGTCGCCGACAGAGTCTCGTTCGCAACAGCGGATCGCTGCATGGCCGGAGCCAGCGCCTGCGACCCGCTGAACTCCACCACCGAAGCGAACTGGCCCGACGTGCCGTTCGACCAAGCCTGCGCCTCCGGGGCCACCTGCGCCTCCTACTCGCCGTCCTTCTACTCCACGGTGCGTCTGGCGTCTATCACCACCGAACAGTGGGACACCCTGACCTCCGCGTACAACACGGTGGACACCTACACCCTGAACCAGACCATGCCGACGGACGGCGACGGCGGGGCGACCCTGTGGCTGGCCTCTGTCTCACGCAAGGGCTCCGATTCCCGGGCCACCGGTTCCGCTACGGCGATCACCCTGCCGTCCGTCTCCTTCGGCATGATCGACCTGCCCAACCGGGTCGACACCGTCACCGACGGGCTGCCGCCCCTCTACCGATTCCGCATCAGCTCGGTGACCACCGAGTCAGGCTCGGTCATCGGAGTGGACTACGGCCTGAACGACCCGTGCAAGGCACCGGTCACCATCACCCCGTCCAGTAACACCTCCTCCTGCTACCCGGTGTACTGGACACCTGAGGGCTACAGCGCCCCGTTCCTCGACTGGTTCAACAAGTACGTCGTGCAGGAGGTCACCCAGAGCGATCCCACCGGCGGCGCACCGGTGATGCAGACCTCCTACAAGTACTCGGGAGCCGCCTGGCACTACGACGACAACGAGGTCGTCCAGGCCAAGTACCGCAGCTACGGCCAGTGGCGCGGCTACTCGGACGTGAAAACCTTCACCGGTGACGGGGTCAACGATCCGCAGACCGAGAGCGAGACGCAGTACTACCAGGGCATGTCGGACGACAACAACAGCACAGCTGTGACCTTGACCGACTCCCAGGGTGGCAAGCACGACGACGCCGACCAACTTGCTGGCGAACCAATGGAATCCACGACCTACCTGGGGTCCGGCGGCCCGGTCAACCAGTCCACCATCACCTCGTACTGGGTCTCGCCGGCCACCGCCAGCCGCGCCAGGACCGGCCTCCCGGCGCTGACCGCGAACCTGGTCGAACCGGTCGAGAACTGGAGCCGGACCGCGGACACCGACGGCGGCACCACCACTTGGCGCATCAGCGAGACCGACACCAGCTATGACACGACGCTGACCGATGCGGACTTCGGCCTGCCCCAGGTCAGCTACACCCACACGGTGCCCGCCCAAGCCGCCTACGACCGCTGCACCACCACCAGCTACGCACCCGCCAACACGAGTGAGAACCTGGTCGGGCTGGTGTCGGGTGCCGAGACCGACTCGGTGGCCTGCGGAGGGTTCACCGAGGGCAGCGTCAGTAGTGTCCCCGGCTCGCTCAACACCCTCACCGCGCCGGGTACCGTGTCCCGTCCAGCCCAGGTCGTCTCCGCGACCCGAAGCTTCTACGACGACCCCACTGATGCGGCCAAGCCGTCAAGCTGGCCCAGCCTGACGTTCCCGCAGACCACCGCCCCCACCAAGGGCGAGGTCTCGATCGTGCAGAAGGCCAACGGCTACAGCGGCAGTGCCTTCGGCTGGACCACCACCTCTGCGCAGGTCTTCGACGCGGCCGGGCGCGGAACCGACGCCTACGACCCGGTCGGTTCGGACACCCACACCACGTACACCACCGACACCGTTGGCCTGGTCACCGGGACCACCACCACCAATGCCCTCAGTCAGAGTGTCTCAGTCACCCTGGACCCGGCCCGCAACCTCACCCTGACCTCCACTGACGCCAACGGCATCGTCACCACCACCCAGTACGACACCCTGGGCCGCGCCACCTCGGTCTGGACAGCCTCCCGCCCCACCAGCAGTCCAGCGAACAACACCTACAGTTATCTGGTGTCCAACACCGGCGTCACCGCGGTGACCACGGACACCATGAACGACGAGTCCGGCTACAACGTCTCGACCGTCATTTATGACGCGCTACTGCGACCCCGGCAAACCCAGACTCCGACTCCACAGGGCGGGCGGCTGGTCACTGACACCTTCTACGACACTCGCGGTTGGAAGTCGGCGACCTACAAAGGCTGGTGGGATCCGGCCACGACGCCGGACACGACTCTGGTATCCGCGGCCAACCTCAAGGACGAAGTCCCCAACCAGGACTACTACACCTACGACGGCCTGGGCCGGGTGGTGGTCGACTCCTCCGAGAAGGACAACGTGGTGGTCTCCTCAACCACCACCATCTACAACGGCGACCGCACCACCGTCATCCCCACCACTGCGCCGATTCCGGCCAGCGGTGTCATCCCGGCCGGCGGCGGCACGGTCACCTCGACCGTGACCGACCCGCTCGGACGCACCACCGAACTCGACTCCTACACCAGTGCCCCGACGCTGAACACTCCCACCAACACCTTCACCGGTACCTGGTCCATCGCCGGCGGCACCAGTCAGGCCATCACCTACGGCTACGACAGCCACGACAACCAGAACACCACCACTGCTGGCGGATCTACCTGGACCGACACCTACAACCTGCTGGGCCAGATCACCGCCAAGTCCGACCCCGACGCCGGCAACTCGACCATGACCTACGACGCTGCGGGGAACCTGACCCAGGCCACAGACGCGCTCGGCCACACGGTCAGCACCACCTACGATGCCCTGGGCCGCAAGACCGCCCAGTACAACGCCGCCACTACGGCCCAGAGCTCCAGCAACGAGACTGCGTCCTGGATCTACGACAACAGCAACAACGTGACCGGTGTGACCGACGCCATCGGACAGCTCACAACCTCCACCGCATACAACAACGGTGCCGCCTACGTCACCCAGGCCGGAGCATTCAACGCCTTCGGCGAGTCCAAGGGCGAGACCATCACCATCCCCTCCGCCGAGGGAGCCCTGGCCGGCACCTACACCTTCCAGCACACCTACTCCACCAACACCGGCCTCCTGCTCAAGGACATCAACCCCGCCGCCGGAGGTCTTCCCGCAGAATCGGTCATCCACGGCTACGCGGGAGCCCTCGACCTGCCCAACACCCTCATCGGCGCCAACGGCTACACCCAGGGCGTCACCTACGACGCCTTCGGCCGCGTCGAGCAGGAAACGATCGGTGCGTCGACCAGCGAGGCCTACCTCACTAACACCTTCGACCTGCACACCAGCGAACTGAGCGACGAGTTGATCACCCGCTCGACCGCCACCCCAGCCGACGTCGACGACGAGTCGTACCAGTACGACACAGACGGCAACATCACCTCGCAGACCAGCACCCGCCTCGGTTCCTCCAGCAGCAGCGAGACCCAGTGCAACCAGTACGACAGCCTCCAGCGCTTGACCCAGGCCTGGACCGCCACCGACTCCTGCGCCGCAACCCCCACCGCCGGTAACTCCAGCACGGTCGGCGATGGAATCAGCGGCGGCGCGTACTGGACCAGCTGGACTTTCGATGCCCTGGGCAACCGCCAGACCGAGACCGACCACTCCACCACCGGCGGCACCGACGCCACCACCGACTACGCCTACAACGGCAACGGCACCAACCAGCCGCAGACCTTGACGTCCACCACCGGCGGCACGAGCGGCCCCACCAACTACGGCTACGACGCCGACGGCAACATGACTAGCCGGACCACCCCCAGCACCGGCACGCAGACTCTGATCTGGTCCCCCAACGGCCAGCTCACCAACATCAACGGCGGCACCGCGGGCAACAGCAGCTTCGTCTACGACGCCAGTGGATCCCTGCTGCTTGAGAAGGACCCCGGCAGCACCACCCTCTACCTGTCCGGCGAACAGCTCACCCTCACCGGCACCACCGTCACCGGCACCCGCTTCTACGACCTCCCCGGTGGCGGCACTGCGGTACGCACGGCAGCTGGAAACAACTACCAGTTCCAGTTCAGTGACCAGCACGGAACCAACGGCCTCGCTCTGGACTACACTGCGCAGAACCCCACCTGGCGGCAATTCACCCCCTACGGAGCCCCCCGCGGCACCACAGTCAGCTGGGCCGACAATCGCGGATTCCTCAATGCCCCAACCGACACCAGCACCGGCCTGACTGTCGTTGGCTCGCGCGAGTACGATCCCACCACCGGCCGCTTCATCAGCCTCGATCCCCTCTTCGAAGCCACCAGTCTGCAACAACTCAACGGCTACAGTTACGCCGAGGACGACCCGATCAACCAGTCCGATCCCACCGGCAACATGGTCATGATCATGGCCGGGGACGCGGTCGGCTCGGCGGCGGCCGTCGAGGGCTACTACGCACGGCAGTCGGCTGAGGAATCGGCTGCCCAAAGGGCAGCTATCCGCTGGCAGATCGCCGAGGACGACTACTACTACAACTACTATCTCCCGGCCTACGACCAGTGGCAGCAGGAGATGAACAGGTGGACGGCCTACAACGCCAAGACCCACTGCGCCGGCGGCGGTAAATTCACCACCTGCCGCTCACAGGCTCAGATCGACCAAGGAAACGCTTCTCTCCACAACCTGGTATCCACTGTCGCGGATAATTCTGGAACCGTGGGTGACGCTGGTTGGAACGCCCTCGGAATGCTCGCAGGGGCAGGTGGGGCAGCGGGGGGTGGCGTGTTGGCGGCCAGCGGTGTGGGCGAGTGCGCGCTAGGCGTACCTTGCGTCGTCGGAGCGCCTTCCCTCGCAGGAGGACTCGCTGTCGCTACGCCCAGCGCCGGCCTCATGATCAAATCTGCGACGGGATTCGGCGAGGACCTCAACACGCTGATGAACGCCTCATCCAGCGACGCGGCATCCGCAGACGGTCCTTCGAATCCCGGACCTGCGCCAACCATGAACTCCGCCCAGTATCTTGGCAGGGCCAGGGAGAAGTTCGTGGCTGACTTGATTGGAGGAACGGACACGGCGGATGAAAACGGCCAGGGTATGATGGTGACTCGCCCGAATGTTGGGTCCACGGATGTCGACGTGATTGGGCCGAATGGTGAATACGTTGGGGTCGGGGGTTCGGCGAAAGCATTGAGTCCTACAAAATTTGGTTCCAGATTGTCAATTCTGAAGTGGACGGCCGATCAGAAGGGAGTGGCTGCCCAGTACTACCTGGCCCAGGGAACGCCTCAGTCGGCCATAGATCAGGCGACAAAGGCCCTCGGGGCGGGTAACGTATTCATCTTCGACATGGGGTGACCGGATGGATGGATTTTTTCGATGGTATCGAAGCAGGTCAACCGAGAGGGATCTGCTGCGTCAGATTGCCGAATTCTCGAAGCATGCTATTGAAATCGAGCATCCGGTGCTTCGTAAGGCTGTACTGCTAAATATTGATGGCGACCAGGTGCTGGTTGACCCGGATGAAGCCGTACGTTTGGCCTGCATGCACTTGGGGAGCCTCAATCTCGAATGGTGGCTCTCGGCAGATGTCGACCTGACCTGTGAGTTCTCTGCCGTTCCGCTGGAGTGTGAGATCCAGACATATTATTTTTCCGGACTGACAAACGTGCAACGTGCCGCAGTGGGACGCATGCTCCTCGAATACGTGGATAAGTGTGCGGCTGAAACAGTCGGATACATCCTGGACGAAGATGGGCGATCCGAGGAATTCGATTGGAATGGTCTTGTGCTGTATGGGCGAGGATCTGATTTCAGCTTTCCGAACACGGTCGTGATGCCAAAGGAGAGCTGGGCTCATCTAGGTGGGATGCTTGAATCTGCGTCAGTGCGGGAAGTCGGGGACAAGCTGCTGAGGGCCGATCGCATCCGACTGGGCTGAGCGCAGGTTTCAGACGCTGCCATCGCGAGATCCGGGCGCAAGCCAATGGCTGTTTCTGTCGCATGAAGATCGAGGCTGAATCCAGCTCGGGCAGGCAGTGGCCCAGGGCTGATTCATTGTCCGGGTGGTGCGACGTCTGTGCTGGTCAGGGCAGGTTGAGCAGGTCGAGTGGCCGCTGGTGGGGTGCGTAGGAGACCTCGCGCAGGCCGGCTGCGATGCCGGTGTGTCCGGCGGCCCGCAGGGTGTCGATGGCGAGGTTGCGCAGGGTGGTCATGTTCTCGGGGCCGTGGCCGGTGCGGATCTTGGAGGCGTCCTCGGCGAAGGCGGTGTCGCGCACGAAGTGGAGCCGGTCCTCGATGGTCCAGTGCGAGCGCGCGAGCCGGGCGAGGGTCAGCGGGGACGCCTGGGGGGCGGTCAGGTCGGTGATCGCGTAGACGGTCTGCCGCGAGACCTTCCTGGTGCGGGCGCCGGTCCGGTGCGGCAGGATCTCCGCGGCCTGGACGGCGTGGGGGAAGTCCGGGTGCGGGTCGGTGACGGTCAGCACCCGCAGGGAGCGCGTCTCACGGCGGCCGTGTCCCAGTTCGCGGTCGTAGCGGGCCCGCACGCGCTGCCAGGGCAGGGCGCGCAGGGCGGCGTGCAGGCGGGGCTGGTTGCCCTTGACCAGCAGCAGGTAGTGCGCCTTGCGGTCCTCGACCAGGTGGCAGGCATGGTCGCGCCGGGTGTGCAGGGCGTCGGCCGTCACCGTGGCCCCAGCCAGGTCGAACGGGGCGAGCAGGTGCCGGAACGCGGTGACCTCGTTCGTCTTGGCCGGGACCCGTGACTGGGTGACGGTGCGGCCCTTGCCGGTGACGGCGGCCAGCAGGTGGGCGGCCGGAGCGGTGTGGGTGCGTGAGCCGCGTGCAGTCTTCCCGTCCACGCGATCGTGTCGGTCCCGGTCGG
This sequence comes from Streptacidiphilus sp. P02-A3a, assembly GCF_014084105.1. GTDB lineage: Bacteria > Actinomycetota > Actinomycetes > Streptomycetales > Streptomycetaceae > Streptacidiphilus. Next base: position 5,291,998 of record NZ_CP048289.1, read on the forward strand.
GTCGGTGCCGAGCAAGTCGGCCAGGCCGCCGGGACAGACCGCGAGCAGAACCCGGCGCACGGTGGAGGTCGAGGGTGCGGTGCGGACCCCGAACACGCCATGCGGACGAAACCCGAGCCGGGCGAGCGCGTGCTGGGGTGCGTGGCGGGCCCACTGCCCGATCGCGAGGTAGGAGCGGGCGCCGGCCAAGACCGCGCACGCGGCGGTCAGCGGCACCGCGGCCAGCGGGTGGCGGCGTCCCCGACGGTCGCGCGGATCGGGCAGGGCAGACAACCGGTCCGCGAGGAGCGGGAGTTCACGCTCGGCGCGGCCGGGCGACTTGATCAGACAGACGGTGGCAGTCTGGCGGCACATCGGAGCTCCAGGACACGGGCGACTTGGCAGGTCCCCCCGTCAACCGGAGCTCCGTTGCTTACGTGACGGCCACCACGGCACCACAGCCTCCGACCTGCACGTTCACCCGTGGTCAGGACTTTGGAACAGCCCCGGCCACCGGCCGCGCGCCGTGAGCCGGTCCAGGAACTCGTGGGTGCCGCCGGCGGAGTCGGTGCGAATCAGCGTGCGACGTCCGCGCCGGTAGCGCTTCGGCAGCTGTGCCAGGGCGAGACAGGTGGTGGTGAGGTGGTCGGCAGCGGTGTTGCTGCCCGCGTTGCCCGGCCTGTAGCAGCCCGGCCACAGGTACGGACTTCGCCCGTGGCCCTGCGGATCGGCCCGCAGCACCGCCACATCGGACAGGCAGTCTCCGCCAGCGCCGCCGCAGTCGTCCGGTGGGCCGCTGGCGTCGTTGTGCTCGCGACAGTGAAAACCAGCAGGTGGCTGCCTCCGAAGTGTTCCACGTCCTCTGGTACGTCGAACTGGAAGAACAGCACCATCCGCTCACCGCGGAAACACGCCGGCCACTCCTGCCCCACATCCAGGAACGGCCGTCCGCCGATGGAATCCCGCTCCGGATGATCAAGCGGCTGGACTCCCACCTCAATCGCGTAGGCTGCCACCCCGGTCACGTGGGCCCATCCCCCGGAGGCGACTTGCGGCGGCCGCTGGAGAGATCAGAGCGCCAAGCTGTCCGTCGTGGACCCGGCCCGCCGTTGGTTGCGGCGGGCTGGCAGGGCTCGCCACAGGCGGCCGTAGGCGACCGCGCCGCCCAGCAGGATCACGTAGGTCAGGGGCGTCCAGGCTCCGCCGACGTGAGTGGCCTGCCCTTCGTGCAGGACGAAGGTCAGCGGGCTCTGGAGCCAGGTGACGCCGCCCCAGGTGTAGCTGCCGTCGGCGTCGAGGTACTGCGCGGCCAGCTCGCGGGCGCCGCCGAGCCGACGCAGCGCCTCGGCTGCACCGACTTCCGCGGCGGCGGCCAGCAGGTTGGCGCGGACCTCGCGCCGGTGGGCGATCCGGGTGCGTCTGGGCAGGTCGTAGAGGCGCTGGTCGAGCGACCAGAGCAGCCGTTCGACGCGCAACCGGTCGAGCCAGGTGACGGTGTGCGGCATGTCAGGAACCCTTCTGCGGTACGGCGGACAGCGGACGGGACAGGACGGCATCGACGCCGGCGGCGTGCCGGGCCCAGCTGGCGGCACCGGAGGCCAGGACCTCGTGCCCGGCGGCGGTCAGCCGGTAGTACTTGCGCGCCGGGCCGCTGGAGGAGGCGACCAGCCGGGAGGCCAGCCGCCCCTCACGTTCGAGCCGGGCCAGGGCCGGATACACCGTGCCCTCCAGGACGTCGGTGAATCCGGCGCCCTGCAGGCGCTGGACCACCTCGTACCCGTACGACTCCTGTTCCGCAATGTCAAGTAGAGACAGGCAGCGGGCGCCAGTTGAAGCCCGCCATTGCCAGCGCGCTGCTGGATCGACAAGGCGAGGCGTGTGACGAAGTGGTGCCAGGCCACTGGGCCGTGCCCTGGCACCAGGCCGCGCCCGGCGAGCGCGGACTACCGATTGTCAGACGTTCGACTGCTGCGGGCCGCCGGCTCTTCACTCAGCCGCTGGTCCCGAAGAAGCTCATGAGGAGCGAATGGCCGATCCGGCGTCGTCGGATCGGCCATCGGTGCTCATGTCGCAGTGGTGGTTGTCAGCCCACCACGGGGCCGGCCCCGAAGATCACCTTCTCCTCGTACATGTCGCTCCACGGCATCGAGCACGCACGATATTCGTGATGCGGATCGTATCCCCATGAGTGACGGTCCGTCAGCTGCCAGATTCCCAATCGTGAATAGCGCCATGCTCAATGCCGAGGCTTGCATCGGCGGCCGTCAACTTCACCGTATAGAGGCCGAAACTCAGGTCCGCCCCGCAAGCGGACGCCTTGTAGACCTCAGCGACGACGCTCACGGTCACGGCGGTGGCCGTGGCGGACTCCGTGAAACCCTCCGGGACGACAGCGGTGCACCCACCCCGGGCGACCTCGATGGTGAGTTCCTGATGCACCCGGTCCTGGCTGACCAACTGCCAGGGCAGACTGGCCGCCCCCTTCGGGGCAGCCGCGATTAGCGGCAGCGCCGGGCCCCCGGGCGGAAGCTCGTTCGCGGGCAGAAATGACGGACCATCAGTAATGATTCCGGAACGGCCCGTTCCCGCTCCGCCGGTTGCTCCAGCGCTTTGCGAGGCGCCGCAACCGACCGCGCCCACCGTGCACAGAATCGCGATCCAGGCGACCACCGTTCCACGACCGCGCTTCGTCATCATCAGCTGTCCGTCCTTCTTCTCGACGCGATGTGCTTCGGCAATCCATCAAGGCAGAGCACGGCAGTGGGACGTTGCGGCCACCAGCCCGGTTCCCCAGTTGCCGCTGCGGCCGGTGAGGATCCCGCCGTGGCAACGATCATTGGTGAGGCGGTTGTCGGCATGGCAGCGATGTGTCCATTCGGGGCGGCCGGGTAGGCGTTCTCCTGACGGGCGCCAAGCGCCTGGAACACGACTGAAGGGATCGACCGTGGGTATCGTCGCCTGGATCCTCCTCGGCCTTATCGCCGGAGCCATCGCCAAGGCCCTGATGCCGGGCAGAGACCCCGGGGGCATCATCATCACGATGATCATCGGCGTCTTCGGCGCGCTCCTGGGCGGATGGCTCGGAAAGGTGTTCCTGCACGTCCACTCCTTGAACGGGTTCTTCCATCTGTCCACGTGGATAGCTGCGATCGTCGGGTCCTTCATCCTCCTGGCACTCCACCGGCTGTTCACCGGCAACCGCGGCTGAACCCGCACCCGGCCGCCCCGCCCTCGCAGGCGGGGCAGCCGCCTCTGTCACCTCAGCGGCTTGGTGGGGTACAGCCGAAGTCCAAGGTCGATCTGTACGCGGCGATCCGCCGCGATGCCCGCTCGGGCCTGTCCGGCCGCACGTTTCAGCGGAGACACGGGGTCTACTTCCACGGCTGCTACTCCATCGGCGACGACACCCTCTGGGGCGTCAACCGCCGCCAGAAGGGCGCCGCAACCACCCTGGCCGCACTGAGTCCTGGCCGCGCAGCGCAGGGAACGTGCCCGCATCCGCAGCGAAGGGAACCCGCCAGGGCCAGTAGCGTGCGGACATGGCAAGCAAGCGGCAGCCGTACTGGCGCACCATCGGCACCCCGACGACCCTCGTGCTCTACCGGACCGTTGACAGGTGGCGGTACGCGATCGACTTCACCAGCCCCTCGGGCATCGCCGACGGCGCTCTCAACGATCCCGCGCCCACCTGCGAGCCAGGCACCGCGCAGACTGCATGCCGCCACAAGGCCGAAGAGCTCACGCATAGACTCCTGGAAGTCCACTGGCGCGAATCCGATCAACCGGACTGGTGGGCCGGCACTGTCACCAGCGCCGGCCCACGTCCACCCGCCTAACCGATACGCGTCAGTCAACCCGGCGAACCTTGGCAGTCAGAGCAACTAGGTGGCAGGGGTTAGGTCTCGGGGTGCCCTGCGCATGATCGTGGCAACCTCCGCGGGTCGGCTGGCGGCGACCCCATGGCCGGCATCGGGAATCTCGTGCAGTGCAGTTCCGGGAAGAAGATCTTGCAGGGCGATGGCGAGGTCGTGGCTGGAGAGATGGTCGTCGGTGCCGCGGATCATGACGATCGGGGCGGTGATGGTCCGAACGTCCTCGCCGGGGTACCCGGGCGCGCTGGTGTTGTCGGTCCACATGGCCACGGTCTCCGTGACCAGCCGCTCGAAGTCGGGCTCCGGGTTCTTCTCGGCATAGGCGGCCTCGGAGTACGGGCCGTCTGGGTTGCGGTCACGCCACCACTGCGGGGTGACCTGCGCATTGAACACACGGCTCGCCTCCAGCAACCGCCAGTCCGAGCCGATGGTGAACAGCGTCCCGACCCGGTCAGGGTGATGCGCGGCGAGTCGGAGGCCGGTGATGCCGCCGTCGCTGAACCCCATCACATCCGCGCGCGTGATGCCGAGTCCGTCCAGGACGACGAGGGCGTCCTGTTCGAGACGCTGATAGCTCAACGGCACGTCGCCCCGCGTGGAGCGTCCGTGCCCTCGACTGTCCATGCAGACGACCCGGTAGGCGTCGGCGAGGAGCGGCACCAGGTCAGCGAAGTCAGCGGTACTCCCCAAGCCGCCGTGAAGGAGCAGCAGCGGCGGCAGCGCCTCGTGGCCGGAGATTTCGACGGACAGGGCCGCACCTGCGACCTCAAAGATTCGTTTTTCCATAGCGATGATTGTGCCGTGGACCACTGACACTGCTCGGTTGTCGGCGACGTCCGCCGCGTAGTCCAGGAGCGGCCTGGAGGCGCTCCTGCGTTTGGTGGGTCGGGTGGTGGCCGTCTTGCCCCTCCTGGTCGGTCAACCTGCGCACCCGGACAGGCTCGGCCACCACACCCCCAGTGAACGGACGGCCCCCGGCACGCGCCGGGACGTGGGGAACCGCGCAGAACGCGTATCCCAGCCTCTCCTCCTGCGGCCGGGCGCACCAGCACGCCCTCCAGAGGGCCGACGATCACTGTCGACCAGTGCGGCGGAGCCACCCCGGAACGGGCCTCGCTATCAGCACGACCCGGACGTCACTCGACTACGCGACTACGCCGAAGCCCTGGCCGGGGCCCGGCGGTCGCGGGGCTGGTCAGCCGTTGGGGTAGTACTGGGTGAGCAGTTCCTCGTAGTGCATCTCCCACTGGGCCAGCATGTCGTAGGGGAGGTAGAGCTCACGCCGGCGCGTCCACGCCTGGCCGGACTGCGGGTCGTAGGTGCCGGGCATGGTGATGCCGCGCGGGGCGTAGGCCGAGGTCATGCCCAGCAGCCGGGTGGTCTCCACGCAGCGCTTCACGTGGTCGCGGAAGCCGACCACACCCGCCGTGCCGATCCCGCCGGGCGCCTGCTTGCGCGCTGCCAGCACCTGGGCGGCGACGCCCGCCGTGCTCAGGTAGGTGATCGTGCCGTCGGCGGCGATCTGCGGCTCGATCGCGGTGACGTCCGTCATCCGGTACTTGGACGTCAGGAAACTCGCGATCTCCCACTGCGCGTACACCGGGACGTGCCGCCGGGCGCGGACCTTGGCCACGGTGTCCGCCAACGCCTCGTTGACTGGGCCGGGCTCGTAGAGCACCTTCGTCGGGTCGCCGCCCCCCGCGGGCGGGCGGTTGCCGAAGCTGTAGGCGACGATGAAGTCCAGCTCTGCGACCGGCGCGGTCGGCGGGTGCCAGTCGAAGCCGATGTCGGCGATCCAGGGCACCAGGGTGCGGGCGGTAGCCGGGTCGTCCAGCTCCTGGGAGAGGACCGGGGTCATCTCCCGCTGGAGCCGGTCGAGGTCGTGCCCGCCCTGGTCCGGTGCCTGCGCGGACGCGGGTGCGGCGGCCATCAATACGGGTATCGCCGCAGCACCCAGCGCGGCGGCGGCGAAGGAACGTCGTTCCATGAAATGTACAGCCTCTCTCTATAGCCCATGCAGAGCCAAGTGCATCGGGTGATCGAAGCGGGGTCCTGCGGGTGTGCACGCAGTGAACGGTTGGTGGCACGTGTCATGCAGCGGCCCTGCGGGCCTCGTCGCCGACAGCGACCTGTCGCCGGTGGTGGGATGGCCACGAGACCGGCGCGCCGCCTCGACTGGTTGCAGAACTGTCAGCGCCTGCTGATACTCATGCGGCATGAACACCGACCACGGGTCGATCGTGCTGGGCACAGATGGCTGCGGCATGTACTGGCACCTGGTCGTCACCGGCGAGCACAGGGGGCACATCTGGCACATCGGCGGAGAGCGGGCGATGCCCTTCGGCGCGGAGTTCGGTTGCACCACGGGCGAGGCGGGCTTCGCCAGTTGGGTGAGGCACTGGGCATCGGGCGCTGACTGGTTCGACGCCGAAGCGTGATCGGCGTCCGCGGGCGGCCGCCCGGCTGATCCCGTCACAGGCGTGGTGGTACTGCTCGGGGATGCCGTACGTCGCGGCCTACGGAGTGCCTCGCGCTTGACCCCACTGCACGCCAAGAGCTCGGGCCCCGGTGGCGTCGAAGTACAGCACTTCGCCACCGGCTACGAGTTCACCACCCCACCCCAGTGGCGGCCGCTGACTACGCCCAGGGGCCGAGCGGCGGGACCCTGCGCGCGCTGACGCTCGCGGCCGCACGGTGGAAGCTCCGCCACCAGGCCGGTCACCGCCGCCGGAGCGTCCTCGTCCAGGTCGCCCCGCGGAACCAGGTGCGCTGAACTCGCCCTGGCCTCGTGACCGTTGAACATCCGGCCGAACTCCTCGGACGTCAGCTCGACGCGGAACTGGGCGGGGATGTTGATGACCATGAAGCACAGCTGGGCCCCGCCGGTAGCCCTCGGGCAGAGCTGGTGGCCGACGGGGACGAGGTGGCTCATCGGCGCCGCTCCTCGATACGGGCGGCGCTGGGCCAGTGCACGTCCCGGGCCCAGCCCGCGCGTTCGAGCAGGCTGATCACTCCCGCGCTGGGGTCCAGCTGCCAGCGGTCCACGCCGTGGCGTGCGCAGTTGGGCTCGGCGTGGTGCAGGTTGTGCCAGCTCTCACCGAAGGACAGCAGGGCCAGGGGCCACAGGTTGGTGGCGCGGTCGTGGCGGCGGGTGCGGAACGGACGCTCGCCGATCATGTGGCACAGCGAGTTGACGCTCCAGGTCACGTGCTGCAAGAGCGCGACTCGCACCAGGCCGGCCCACAGCAGTGCGGTCAGCGCACCGTGCACGGTACCTGTGACCGCCCAGCCCAGGCCGAAGGGCAGCGCCAGCGACAGCAGGCACAGGACCGGGAACACGGCCGAGACGGTGCGCATGGATCGGTCGGCGACCAGGTCGGGGGCGTAGCGGTCGGCGGGAGTGGAGTCGGTGGTGAACAGCCAGCCGACGTGGGCGTGGGCCAGTCCCTTGAGTTCGCCGCGCAGGGTGGTGCCGTAGCGGAAGGGTGAGTGGGGGTCGCCGGGGCGGTCGGTGAAGGCGTGGTGGCGGCGGTGGATGGCGACCCAGCCGATCACGTCGCCCTGGAAGCTCATCGATCCCGCGACCGCGAGAACGACCTTCAGTGCGGGGGTGGGGGTGAAGCTCCCGTGGGTCAGGCAGCGGTGGAAGCCCACCGTCACTCCCAGGCCGGTGACCGTGTACAGGGCCAGGGCGAGGACCACGTCGGTGGGGCCGATCAGGCTGCCCCACAGCACCCATGCCGCCAGGGCCAGGGCGAGCAGGGGGAAGGCGACGATCAGTCCGGTCAGCGCCACCTGCCACCGTGGTGGCCGCACCTGCTCGGCGGACGAACTGCTCGCGAAGGGCGCGTTCCCGTCGTACGCGCCCGGTTCCGGTGCCGCCGGGTCCAGCGGCCGGTGCGGGAGGGACGCGGGAAGGGTGGTGCTGGGGGAACGCGTCAGCGACGTGGGGGCGAACGGACTGTCGGCGGACACCTGGAACTCCTCGGCCGTAAACCAGTGTGGCGCGGCCGGGGTCTGGGGCAGCGGAGACCTCACCGCCCAGGCGGTCAGGCTCTTGCAAAGAGGTGTTGTCTCTCACGAAGTGGGCCTGGAGGACACTCCGAACCCCTTTGGGATTGCTTCTTCCCGCTTTGAGGGCACGCATCCCCCCGGGTTCAGGAACGGCGTCCTGGTCGAGCGAGAGGAGGCCGGTGAGGCGGCATGACAGGCCCTGCCCCGGCGGTCGGCCGATCAACGCGGCCGCAGATCTGCCGGGGCAACACCGGGGGTGCGGGCGTTGTCAGCGGTCGCTCGCTGGGGCGAAGGGCCCGTCCAGGGCCGCCCATTGCAGGAGCAGGATGGTCTTCCCGTCGGTGATGCGTCCATCACGGGTCATGGCGAGGGCCTGGGCGAAGGGCAGTTCGAGGACCTCGATGTCTTCGCCGTCTTCTTCGAGTCCGCCGCCGGTCCCGGTCCGGTCGGCCGGGGTATAGGGGGCGGCGAAGAAGTGGAGGCGTTCGGTCACGGAGCCGGGGCTCATGTAGGCGTCGAGGACGTGGGTGAGCGGCCCGAGGGTGACGCCGAGTTCCTCGGCGCTCTCGCGTCTGACGGCGGCGGGCGGGTCGTCCGCGTCGAGCAGGCCCGCGGCGGCTTCGATGAGCATGCCGTCGGGGTAGTCGTTGACGTAGGCCGGGTAGCGGAACTGACGGATGAGCAGGACGCAGCCGCGTTCGGTGTCGTAGGGCAGGACGACGGCACCGTCGCCACGGTCGTAGGTCTCGCGCTGCTGGGTCTCCCAGCGTCCGTCCCGACGGCGGTAGTCGAAGGTGGTGCGCCGCAGGACGTGCCAGCCCTGGGAGGTGAGCTCGACAGCGCGGACCTGGATGCCGGGGTTGCGGTCCAGGCCGCGTCCGGCCTGGTCGAGGCCGGTGCGGCCGCGGTGGTCGGGGGTGTCGATGCCCGGATGGCTGGTCACGCGGTCTCCCCCGGGGTGCGGCCGGGGATCTCGGCCACGTCGTGGTAGACGGGCAGGCCCAGGCGCTGGGCGGTGGCGACGTCCTGGTCGGCTCCGGCAGAGTCGCCGGGCAGGCGCAGTACAGCATCGCAGTGTGTGAGCAGGCGGTCGGCGGTCGGGTAGAGGACCTGGTCGGCGAGGGGGTCGGTGGGGCCCGCACCGGCGGAGCGCAGGACGGGCAGGGCGATCCACTCCCCGATCACGGGCAGGTGGCCGACGGCGAAGACGGGCCAGGCGGCGGCTTCGAGGCGGGCGAGGTTGACGGCCATGGCCTGCGGGTCGCCGTCGGTGCCGGAGCGATAGGGGCCGGCGATGAGGATGAGCATGGGCTTGTCGGACATGCGCGCTACGATACATGCAGAAACGTGCAAGAACAGGAGAGATCAAGAATGCTGGCTGCTGAACGGCGCGACCACCTGCTCGGCCTGCTGGCCCGCGAGGGCAAGATCGTCGCCAAGGACGTCGCCGCCGACCTGGGAATCTCCGAGGACAGCGTGCGACGCGACCTGCGCGACCTCGCCGCCGAAGGACTCTGCCAGCGGGTCTACGGCGGCGCGTTGCCTGTCTCGCCGGCGGTGGTGGACTACGCCGCCCGGCAGCACGTGGCCCCGGACGGCAAGCGGAAGGTGGCCTCGGCGGCTGCCGCCCTGGTACGGCCGGGCAACGCCCTGATCCTCGACGGCGGCACCACCGCCCTCGCCGTCGCCCACGCCCTCCCGCAGGACCTGGCCTGCACCGTGATCACCCACAGCCCGACGATCGCCGCGGCCCTGCTCGACCATCCGCAGGCGGAACTCTTCCTGCTCGGAGGCCGGATCTTCAAGCACTCGGCGGTCGCCTGCGGCGCCGCCGCGGTCGAGGCCGCGCAGAACGTCTCCGCCGACCTCTGCCTGCTCGGCGTCACCGGCGTGCACCCCGAAGCGGGGCTGACCACCGCGGACGCGGAGGAGGCCGCAATGAAGCGGGCCCTGGCCGCACGGGCCGCGGATACCTACATCCTCGCCTCCTCCGAGAAGATCGGTACCGCTTCGCGGTTCCGCGTCCTGCCCTGGGAGAAGGTCAGCGGACTGATCACCGACGCCGACCCTCACGACGCAGTCGTCGAGCAACTCAAAGCGCTCGGCTTGGACGTCCTGCCGACCGACTGACGGCTACGAGCCGACACGGGATCGCACCGGGAGGTCGCCGCGGGGTGGCCGCCGGGCTGCCGCGGCGCCCGGATGTGGCCCTCCGAGCGATGAGCGGCGACACGGCCCGCCACCAGGTCAACACCGCCCAGGCCGAGCGGGACCGACGGGCTACGTGTGGCCGAGCGAGCTGGACCTGAGGGCGCGGCTGGCCGGGCTGCGGCTGCGGGAGCGGTGGGGCGGCTGGCAACGCCAGCCGTTCACCGCCGCCAGCCGCAACTGCGTTTCCGTCTAAGGACGTTGACGGCCAGTCCTCAGACTGCGGCGAAGTGGTAGCCCGCGTCGAGCAGCCGGGGCAGGTAGTCGGCGAGGGCGGCGACGGTCTGCGAGCGGTCGGCCGGTCCGCCGGGGGCGATCAGGTCCGAGGTCAGGCAGCCGTCGTGTTCGAGGACGATCGAGCCGGTGCCGGCCTGCCGCAGCACCTGGTCGACGATCGCGTCGGTGCCGGGGTTGGACCAGTCCTCGGGGTCGACCGACCAGGAGACCGGACGCAGTCCGAGCTCCGCGCAGATCTCCAGCGCGGCGCTGGTGAAGTAGCCGCCGGGGGCCCGGAACAGGCTCGGCGGCCCGGCGCGGCCGACCTCGGCGATCAGCTCACTGGTCCGTTCCAGCTCGGTACGGACCTCGGTCCGGGACAGCCGACCCAGGTCCGGATGGGACCAGGTGTGGTTGCCGACCCGGTGCCCGGCCGCCAGCGTCCGCCGCACCACGTCCGGGTACTTCCGCACGTTCTCGCCGATCAGGAAGAAGGTGGCGGTGACCCGGTGGCGGCGCAGCAGCGCCAGCACCTGGTCGGTGTACACCGGGCTGGGGCCGTCGTCGAAGGTCAGCGCCAGGGTCATCGGCCCGGCCCGCACCTGGTGCTCGGGCTCGACCGGACCGCTCGCGGCCGTCGCGGCGGTCACCGCCGCCGCGTCCCCGGACCGGGCCCTGCCACCGGCGGCAGCGGGCGAGGCGGCACGCGTGGCGGCGGCAGCGCCGCTGACCGCGCCGTCGGTCCGGGCCCTGGTCCCGGCCGTCCGGTCGGCCGACGCGCAGCCGCCGAGCAGCGCCAGGCCGCCCGCCCCGAACAGCAGACGTCGGGGCACACCATGCTGACTGTGAGTCATATAGTCAGACATACCTTCGCTGGGTCCGCCGGGCGGCGCGACTCGCCCGGGTACGGGCATGCGGTCCACCGCCTGGGGGTACCGCCCCGGCTACCGGGAGCCGGGGTCTTCGAGCTCCTCGCGGACCCGCCGGGAGGGCTGGAACACGTACAGGTCGAGGATGTCAGGCGGATCGGCGAGCCCCGGGCCGCCCGCGCGGACCCAGGCGTCGATGTCGGCGGTGGCGTCCAGGTCGTTGACGAGACCGAGCCAGACCGGTCGGCCTCCGGCCCGGCGGCCCTCGGCGGAGGGCTGCACGACGATCACGTTGGCGTGCTCGCAGGCGTCCAGGCAGTCCACCCGGCGTATCGTCGCCGCTCCGGCCATGGCGGCCCGCAGTCGCGCGAGCTGGGCTTCGTGGTCGAGCCGGGGGATCTTCGGGGTGCCGCAGCAGCAGCCACGGCAGACGGTGACCATGGGCCGGGGCGGCTCCGGCGCGGCGGCGGTCTCCCGCGAGCGGCGGCTCACCGGCGCTCACCGGTCGCGGCCGTGCCCGGCTGCCGGATGGCGCGCGGCCAGGCGGACTCGCGCAGCAACCGCAGGCCGTTCAGGCCGACGATGACGGTGGAGCCCTCGTGTCCGAGCACGCCCAGCGGCAGCGGCAGGTGTCCGGCCAGGTCCCAGACCACCAGGCCGGCGATGAACACCGAGGCGATCAGCAGGTTCTGCACGACCAGCCCGCGCGCGCGGCGGGAGAGCGCGACCACGGCCGGGACGGTGGCGAGCTCGTCGCGGACGATCACCGCGTCGGCGGTCTCCAGGGCCAGGTCGGAACCGGCCCGGCCCATGGCGATGCCGCTGTGGGCGGCGGCCAGCGCCGGGGCGTCGTTGACCCCGTCGCCGACGACCAGCACCCGGTGCCCGCGGGCCTCCAGTCGGCGGACCGCCTCGACCTTGCCCTGGGGCAGCAGACCGGCGTGGACGTCGTCGCTGACGATGCCGACCTCGGCGGCCAGCCGGGCGGCGGCGCGCGGGTTGTCGCCGGTGAGCAGCAGCGGGCCGGTGCCGGTCGCCGCCCTGAGCGCGGCCACGGTAGCGGCGGCGTCGGGGCGGGGCCGGTCGGCGATGCCGAGCAGGCCGACCGGCACGCCGTCCCGCTCCACCACGACCGCCGTGCGGCCTTCCTCCTCCAGCTGCCGGGCGGCGGCAGCGGCCCGCGCCGAGGCGGGGTCGGCGGCGCCGTTCAGCAGCCGGGCCGGGGCGCCGACGGCGACCGGGACGCCGCCCACGGTGGCGGTGACGCCGACGCCCGGGGCGGAGCCGAAGTCCGCGGCGGTCGGCAGGTCCAGGCCGCGCTCGCGGGCGGCGGCGACGACCGCGCGGGCCAGTGGGTGCTCGCTGGGGTGCTCGGCAGCGGCCGCCAGCGCCAGCAGCGCGTCCCCGGTCAGGCCGCCGTCGGGCAGCGGGCGGACTTCGGTGACCCGGGGGGTGCCCTCGGTCAGCGTGCCGGTCTTGTCCAGTGCGACCGCGTCGATCTGCCCCAGGCGCTCCATCACCACGGCGGACTTGACCAGCACGCCGTGCCGTCCGGCGTTGGCGATCGCGGACAGCAGCGGCGGCATCGTGGCCAGCACCACCGCGCACGGCGAGGCGACGATCATGAAGGTCATCGCCCGCAGCAGCGAGCCGGTGACCGCCGCGCCGAAGGCCGGCGGGACCAGGAAGACCGCGAGCGTGGCGAGGACCATGCCGAGCGAGTAGCGCTGCTCGACCTTCTCGACGAACAGCTGGGTCGGGGCCTTGGTCTCGGAGGCCTCCTCGACCATGGCCACGATCCGGGCGATCACCGAGTCCGCCGGGTCGCGCTCGACCCTGACCCGCAGCGCCCCGGTGCCGTTCCGGGTGCCCGCGAAGACCTCGTCGCCGACCCGCTTGGCCACCGGCAGCGGCTCCCCGGTGATGCTCGCCTGGTCGACGTCGCCGGCGCCGTCCAGTACCCGGCCGTCGGCGCCGACCCGCTCCCCCGGCCGGATCAGCACGGTGTCGCCGACCGCCAGTGCCTCGGTCGGCACCGTCTCTTCCGCGCCGTCCTCGCCCAGCCGGGTGGCGGTGGCCGGGGCCAGGTCCAGCAGGCCGCGCACCGAGTCCTGGGTCCGGGCCGTGGCCAGCGCCTCCAGCGCGCCGGAGGTGGCGAAGATGACGATCAGCAGCGCGCCGTCCATCACCTGCCCGATCGAGGCCGCGCCGACGGCGGCGACGATCATCAGCAGGTCCACGTCCAGGGTCTGCTCCCGCAGCGCCCGCAGCCCGGCCCAGCCGGGCTGCCAGCCGCCGGTCGCGTAGGCGACGGCGTACAGCGGCGCCCAGGCCCCGGCCCCGGCGCCGGTGAGCTGGAGCGTCAGCGCGATCAGGAAGGCGACCGTGGCCGCCGTCGCCCAGCGCGCCTCGGCCAGCGCGAACACCCTGGTCCGCCGTCGGGGGACCAGCGCTTCACCCGGGGCCGCGGCCGGAGCCGGGCGCTCGGTGAGGGTCGTGGACATGGGAGGTTCCTCCGCTGGGACCGGGTGGGCGACCCGCCCACCTTAGCGGAACAATTGAACACTCCTTCACTCATCATCGCCAGGGCGACGCCCGGGGCGGTCAGCCGTCCGCTCCTGCCTGCGGGGTGCAGTCCGCCGTTGGTGGGGCGCCCTCGGGCCAGGCCATCCCGAGGAAGGTCGAGACCCGCCCGTTGTAGCTGATCATGGGTACCGCCTTGTCCCAGGGATTGCCGCCGTTGTCCAGGCAGATCCAGCCACTGGCACCGTCGACCCGCAGTTCGGCGTGGAGGTTCTGCCACTCCTGGCCGACCGCCGACAGCGGAGGCGGCAGGATCTGGCCGCTGATGTGGGCGTGGTCGAGTGCCTGCACCGCTGTCCACACCGCGTCGTGGGAGATGATCACCTGGCCGTCGGAGAGGTCGGAGTCGCCGAGCGTGAGGCCCGACGAGCCGACCGCGTTGAGGAAGGCCTCGTAGTCGGCGGTCGATCCGCCGGTGGCGGGTACGGGCTGCTTGGTCCAGGCGTCGGGGAACGCCAGCGCCGCGTACTCCAGGGTGATCCCGCCGAAGTCCGTGGAGTTCAGCTCCTTGTCGCTGGCGAGGTGGGAGGCGTCGTCCCCGGTGAGCACGATGAACTTGTGCTCGGGGCATCCCTGCCCCAGGGCGTTGAGGAACTGGCGCAGTTGGACGTGCCGCCCGGCGAAGTAGATGAAGCGCGGCGCGGCCATGCAGATGTTGAGCACCTTCTGGTCGAACTGGTCCTCGGTGTCGCCGTCCTGGGAGATGTCCGCGGGCGAGGTGAACTGCACGGGCTGGGCCATCCCGGTGCCCAACTGCTTGCTGATCGCCGCCTTGAGGGTGGTGATGTAGTCGTCGTCGGTACGGGTGTCCTCCACCACCATGGCCTGCTTGGCATCGACCTTGGCGAACCGGGCCAGGGCCGCGGCCTCCGCGGTGTTGGTCACCGACACCCTGGCCAGTCCGGGGAAGAGCTGGCTGTTGGCGGTGTTGGCGATGGTGTCGGCGGTGATGGTTCCGCCCACCACGGGTATCGGAGCCGGCAGGTGGGTGAGCCAGTGCACCTCGTCCAGGGTGTTCTGGGTGCTGTCGGCGATCCCGGCGACCACCCGCAGGTAGTCCGGTGCGCCGGTCATCGTGTTCAACTGCTGGTCGACCGCGAGCCAGCCGGAGCTGTCCGAGCCCGGATTGGCCAGTACCAGGCGGATCTTGGGCACGGTGTTGTTGTCGAGGTTGTCCGCCCGGTACTGGGCGACGTAGGCCCCTTCCACCGCGTGCAGGACCTCCGCCTGAACGGAGGCGTCGCTGGACGTCATCGGCATCAGCAGGGCGATGGTGGCCGGATGCTGGTCCGCGACGGACTGGTTCTGCTTGAGGATCCGCGCCTCCACCGCCTTCAGTTCCGGGGCGAAGACGTACTGTCCGTCGGTGACGCCCTCGCATTCCGTGCTGCCCACGGACGGCCGGGACACGCCGACCCCGCAGGACAGGTTCGGCGGCGGTGGCGGCGCGGGGTTGGCCAGCGTGTAGCCGCCGAACGCCACCGCGGCCGCCAGCACCGCGGCCATCACCGAGGCCCCCGCCTTACGGGCCGGGGTGAAGGTGATCCAGTACCACACCGGTCTGTACCACGGCGTCCTCACGTGTGTTCGCTCCCCTCGTCCAGCCAAGCGCTGTCCTGTCGCCAGTCGCGCAGCGCGGCCGGCCAGTTCCTCCGAGCCTCGAACAACTCCCGCGCGCCCGCCCGATGCTGCGTGGACAGGAAGTGCAGTTCGCTCGCCAGCTGGTCCAGTACCGCCTCGTCGGGTGCCACGAGCACGTCGGACAGGTACCAGGCGGCGTGCAGCAGCCGGTACACCGAGCGGTGCACCGCCGGGGCCTCGTCCAACCCCAACCTGGGGTCGTGCTGGTCCGCACCGAAGGCGGAGGCCCGGCGCCGGTCGCCGCCCGCCGCCGCCACCGGGCTGGACGCCTCGGCGATCCAGCACAGCGCCCGGAGCCAGGCCTGGGCGTCGGAGGCCGCGAAGCTCTCGTGGAGCCGGTCCACCACATGGGCCGACTCCCCCAGGCTGAGCCGGTGGTAGAGGCGGGTGGGCTCGCGCTCGGCCAGCAGGCCGCTGCCGGACCCCCCGGAGTGGTCGCTCAACGTGGTGTGCACCTGGTACCAGGAGGGCGCCGCGAAGGCGGCGCCGGACCCGGTGCGCCCGCGCAGGCTGTGCAGCAGCAGGGTGCGCAGGAACCGGTCCCCGACGAAGTGGCCGTCCCCGCGTCCCTCGCCGCCGCGCCAGCCCTGGCCCAGCAGGAACTCCTCCGCGTGCAGCACCGCGTCGGAGCGGGTGTCCGGCTCCAGGTACCGCTCCGCCAGCGCGCGCGCCGCGTCGGCACTGCGCGCGGGCGAGAAGGTGACCAGCACGGACCGGGTGGTCTCGTCCGGGATCAGCCGCTCCAGCAGGTGGGACACCACGGGCGACTCGACGCGTCCACCGGCCTGCTCCGGCGCCGGGTGGGAGACCCGCAGGTCCAGCAGTGCGGCCGGGTCGAACCGGTGGTCGGCCCGAGTGGTGGCCCGGCCGACGCCACGGGGCGCGGTCTCGCTCGCGCCCCGGGCCAACTCGGCCACGGTGGCGGCTGCCAACGTGCTCAGGCCCAGGGGAACCCCCGCGCTGAAGCGGTGGATGAGCTGGGGCAGGGTGCCGGGAAACAGGTCATCGGGTGCGGCGCGGACCTCGGAGAACCGGGCCTCGAACTGCTGGTCGATGATCCGGACGGTGTCCCGCACCGACAGCGGGGTCAGCTCCACCACCAGCAGGGCCGCGTCCGGGGTCTCCCCGGTCCGCCGCCACTCCCATCGGGCCGGGAAGTCGGTGACCGCGACCCGCTGGGCAGCGGGTCGGCGGCCGGTCACGGTGGCGGCGGTGGCGATCAGCACCAGCGGGTCCTGGCGGCGGCTCCGGCCGTGCCCGGGGAACCTGTTCTCCAGGACCAGTTCGAGGAAGCGTGCGCCCGCGGGTACCGCGTCGAGGTTGTCGAGCAGCAGCAGCGGGCGACGGATGCGGGTGAAGCGATGCCCCGCGGCGCCGAACGCGTCCGTGAGGTCGGCCAGGAAGGAGGCGACCAGCTCGCGTTCGGCGCTGTCCCGGAACGCGCCGCCGGTGTGGAAGTCCCTGGCGGTGACCAGGAGGCTCTCGTAGCTGTCACCCGGCAGGTCCCGCCGGTGATCGGCCCACCAGCGCAGCGCCGCGTCCCGGTGCCGGTGCGCGAGTTCCGCCCCGGACTTCGAGAAGACCTTGACGCTCGCCTTCACGAAGGCGTCCACCGGGAACGGGGCGACATGACCGGCCAACTCGGCCAGGACCTCACTGACCCACTCGTCCACGTGGTCGCCGTGGCGTCCGGTCTCCAGGATCCTGAGGACACCGGGGCGGGCCTGGTCCAACCGTCTTCGTGCCTGCTCAGCCGTCATGTACTCGCCCGGCTGCCACAGGGACAACGCCAGCAGGCCCAGCTCCAGGCGGGTGAACGCGGCCCGCCGGATGTGCCGGATTCCCAGTCCGAGATCCCAGACCGCGTCGTGCAGTAATCGCAGCAGTGGTGACTGCGGGCCGCCGGAAGCCGACCCGTACTCCGACGCCGGGTAGTTGCGCGGGGCCGCGAGATCCAGGTAGGCGCGTGGGGCGCGCCCGCCGTAGGCCTCGTCCAGGCGGCGGAGCACCGCGGTCTTCCCGATGCCGCGGCCCCCGGTGAGCAGGATCACCGGGATGTCGTCGTGGTGCGGGAGGTTGATCCGCTGTTCGCGGGTGAGCGCCAGACCGACGAGCGACGACACCCGGTCAAGAAAAGCATCGCGATCGTACAGCACCCGGCCCCCCGATCTGAACCGCCGTCACATGCGGTTCATGTGTGGAGAATAAGGCTATCCGGCTCGATGGTGTGTGCGAGGCCAAACAGCAGGCTGGCACCCGGCGGGTGTCCGTGGCCGCCGTCCGGCCGATCCGCGACCGGGGGCGGCCCCGGCTGCCGGACAGCGGGGTCAGCTCTCGCCCTCCTCCGGGTGGCCGCCGTTCTCGGCGGGGTCGGCCGGGGCCAGCCGGGCCACCAGCTCGCTCAGCGCCTGGCAGGCCTGGGCGATCTTCTGGTAGGTGCTCCGGCGCTCGGTGATCACCGCCGCCAGCAGCAGCGTGGTCAGCGCGGCCGACCCGTTCAGCAACTGCAGGGTGATCATGATCTCGACGGTGGTCGGCGTGGCGAACGGACCGGTGCGGTAGATCGCCGCCCCGATCGTGAACATCGACACGATCAGCACTCCCAGCACCGCTCCCACCAGCTGGAACCGCAGTGCGGACCAGATCAGGAACGGGAAGACCAGGAAGAGCAGGGTGAGCGAGCTGTGGGTGACCAGCGCCGTCACGATGCCGGTCCCGGCCAGTACCAGCGCCGCCTCGCCCCACTGGTACCAGTTGATCTCCTCCGGCAGCCGGACGGTGAGGCCGACCAGCAGCAGCGGCGCGATCACCAGCACACCCATCGCGTCGCCGGTCCACCAGGCGGTCCACACCGTCCAGAACTCGCCCCACCGCAGCGACCCGGTCACCAGCAGCGTGATGCTGCCCACGGTCGCGCTGATCAGCATCCCGCCGAAGGCGCCCAGGAAGACCAGGGCCACCCCGTCCCGCAGCCGGTCCAGGGTGATCCGGAAGCCCACCCGGCGCAGCATCAGGCAGGCGCACAGGGGGGCCAGCGTGCTGCCCGCGACGATCGCGGCGGAGGCGCCGCTGAACGGCCCGATGGAGATGACCACCAGGAACTCGCCGATCGCGATCCCGGGCCAGATCCGCAGCCCCATGGTGAGCAGGCTGGCCAGGGCGATGCCGGTGGGCGGCCACAGCGGGGTGACCTTCGCGCCGCCGACGACCACCTGGCGCTGCAGACCGAGCCGACCCGCGGCGAAGTAGGCAGCGGCGACCGCGAGGATCAGCAGTCCGGTCTTGATCGGACGCCGGAGTCCCTGGTAGCGCAGCACAGCAGCCATCAGACAACGAGACCCGGCCGACCCGCGCGGTGACACGCGCGCCGGGCCGCGTTTCTGTCAGCCGTCGCCGCCGGGGTCAGCGTCGCCACCGGGGTCAGCGTCGCCACCCAGGTCAGCCGTCGCCGCCCGGCGCGGCGTCGTGGCAGAGCACCAGGACCGCGGCGTCATCCGTGTGGCCGGTGAGCTCGGCCACCTTGATCACCTCGGCCGCCAGCTCGTCCGGGTCGGCACCGACCCCGGCCCCGGCCCGGACCACCCGGGCCACCTGCTCCAGACCGGCCTCGATCGGGAACGAGGGCCCCTCGACCACCCCGTCGGTCAGCAGCACGAACGCGCCCGGCTGCGGCAGCGGGCGGCGGGTCACCGGGTACTCCTCGCCCGGCAGGATCCCCAGCGGCACCCCGCCCGCGTCGTGGGCGACGCCGTAGCGGCCGTCGGCGGTGGCCCAGACGGCGGGCACATGTCCCGCCCGGGCGTCGGCCAGCTCCCAGGTGACCGGGTCGAAGCTGAGGAAGCTGCAGGTCACGAACAGGGTGGAGTCCATCGACAGCAGCAGGTCGTTGGCCCGACGGAGCACTTCGCCCGGGTCCGCGGCGGTCGCCGCGACCGCTCGCAGGCCGATCCTGACCTGCCCCATGAACGCCGCCGCCTCCACGTCGTGCCCCTGCACGTCGCCGATCGAGAAGCCGAGGGCGCCGCCCGGCAGCTCGAACCCGTCGTACCAGTCGCCGCCGATGTCCAGGCCGTGGCGGGCCGGGGCGTACCGGGCGGCGGTGCGCAGCCCGGGCAGCTGCGGCAGCTCACCCGGGAGCAGCCCGCCCTGCAGGGCCTGGGCCAGCTCCACCCGGGCCCGCTGGAACTCGGCCCGTTCCAGGGCCTGGGCGGTGAGCCGTCCGAGCTCACTGAGCAGGTCCTCGGCACTGGCGGGATGGCGTCGGGTCATCGACCCTCCGTTGTAGGTCGGATCCCTCGGCCGGGTCCGTGTCACCTGCGCGGGTCGGCCCCAGGGGATCTCCAGCCGACCGGACCGTGCCCACGGGCGGGCCCGGGTCGCACTGCTCTGCGCCCGCCCATCCTATTTCCGAGTCGTGCGCTCCGCTTGGCGGGTCTGCTGCGGTCGCGGCGGGTCCGGCCGGACCCGCCTGCCCCCACCCTACGACCGGTGCGGCCCACCTGCCGCCCGCGCTGGTGGACGCGGTGGGCAGGCCGATCCGGCGGTACGACAGTATGTGCGCCATGGGGACAACGGGTGGGGCGGAGGACATGGACGTGGACGTCGCGGTGGCACCGGCGGCCCCACCCCGGCGCCGGGGGGTGCGCCGGACGCTGGTGGCGGTGACCGCGGCCGTGGTCGTCGGCGGCGCGGTGGGGGTCGGCGCGGTCGCGGTGGTGTCCGGCGGCGCGTCGGCCACGTCCGGCACCGCGTCCCGTACGTCGTCCGGCACCGACTCGCTCGCGAACCCTCCCGCCCGCCACGCCACCGCCGCCGCGAGCGCCCCCGCCCGCAAACCGTCGGCGAGCCACGCGCCGGAGAGCCCGCAGTCGCTGATCCAGGCCGGATCGGTGTCGGCGTCCTCGGCCGCGCTGCCGCCGCCGGTGGCACCGGTCGGCTACGCCCTCCAGCGGGACCCGGACGGCTTCACGCTCGCGGTGCCGGACGCCTGGGCACGCAGCACCGACGCCTCCGGCCGGGTCTACTACATGTCGGCCGACCAGTCGCTGCGGATCGGGGTCCATGTCACGCCGGTGTCGGCGACCGGACCGCTGGGGGACCTCCAGGCGGAGGACGCCGCCGGTCCGCAGACCAACCCGGGGTACCGGGACGCCGGGGTGGTGCCGACCACGTACCACTCCTCCGCCGGTGCCGCGCTCTGGACCTGGACCTGGGACGGCTACACCCCCGCCGACCTGGGCGCCCGCCGGGTACTCGACCTGTCCTGGGTGGAGGACGGCCGCACGTACGACTTCTGGGTCTCCGCCCCGATGGCCGACCTCCCCCAGGCGGAGACGGTCTTCAACGCCATCTCGGCGACCTTCCGGGTCGGCTGACCGGCCCCACCCGGCCGGATGACCCGAGGATCCGATGAGACGCCCGGTGCATAGGATGGGGCGCTCCGCCGACCCGTGCTCCCCGACGGCCGCACCGCGGCCACCACCGCCGCTGAAGGAGACCGCCCGTGGCCACCGTCCTGCTCACCGGGTTCGAGCCGTTCGGCGGCGCCACCGTCAACCCGTCCTGGACGGCCGTCTCGCTCGCCGCCGCCGAGCCGCCCGCCGGGCTGCGGGTCGAGGCCGTGCTGCTGCCCTGCGTCTTCGGCGACTCGATCGCCGCCCTGCGCGCGGCCGTCCGCCGCACCGAGCCGGACCTGGTGCTGTGCGTCGGCCAGGCGGGCGGGCGTCCCGACATCACGCTGGAGCGGGTCGCCGTCAACCTCGACGACGCGAGCATCCCCGACAACGCCGGGAACCAACCGATCGACACGCCGGTGGTGCCCGGCGGACCCGCCGCCTACTTCGGTGCGCTGCCGCTGAAGGCGTGCGTGGCCGCCGTCCGCGAGGCCGGACTGCCCGCCTCCGTCTCGCAGACCGCCGGTACCTTCGTCTGCAACCACGTGTTCTACGGGCTGATGCACCTGGCCGCGACCGAACTACCGGCGCTGCGCGGCGGATTTGTGCACATCCCGTTCAGCCCGGGGCAGGTCATCGACCGGTCGCAGGCCTCGCTGCCGGAGAGCTGCTCGGCCGAGGCGCTACGGGTGATCATGGCGACGGCCCTCGCCCGCGAGAGCGACCTGCGCACCGCCGAAGGCGCCCTCTGCTGACCGACCGGCGCAGCGCCCGCGCTCGGCGCGGGACACCGACCGCGCGCCCCCTCGCGGGATAGCCTGGCCCCACGTCAGGGACTGCCAGGGGCCGCGTCCTTCACTCGATGGTCACCGGCCGGGAGAGCGAAGGAGGACGCATGGGCACGGTCGCGGAGCAACTGCTTGAGGTGCTGGTCCAGGCGGGGGTGCGGCGGATCTACGGTGTGGTCGGCGACAGCCTGAACCCGCTGGTCGACGCGATCCGGCGGAGCAAGGGCGCGGTGGAGTGGGTGGCCGTCTGCAACGAGGAGGCCGGGGCGTTCGCGGCCTCCGCCGAGTCCCAGGTCACCGGCGGTCTCGCGGTCTGCGCCGGTTCCTGCGGCCCGGGCAACGCACACCTGGTCCAGGGCCTGTACGACGCCCGCCGCAGCGGGGCCTCGGTGCTGGCGATCGCCTCGCACATCCCGACCGACCAGATCGGCACCGAGTTCTTCCAGGAGACCCACCCGGAGCTGCTCTTCCGTGACGTCGCGGACTGGTGCGAGCAGCTCAGCCTGCCCGCCCAGCTGCCCCGGATGGGCCGCATCGCGGTGCAGCACGCCCTCGGCGCGCCGGGGGTGTCGGTGCTGGTGCTGCCCGGCGACGTGGCCGCCGAAGCGGCGGTCAACCCCACCGGCGGGTACACCGCCGTACCCGCGACCGGGCGGGTCCAACCCGCCGCCGAGGTCACCGCCGAGCTGGCCCGGCAGCTCAACGCGGCGAAGAAGGTGGCGCTGTTCTGCGGCGCGGGCGCGCGCGACGCCCACACCGAGGTGATGCGACTGGCCGGGACGCTGCACGCCCCGGTCGGGCACACCCTGCGCGGCAAGGAGTGGATCCAGTACGACAACCCGTACGACGTCGGCATGATCGGCCTGCTCGGCTACGGCGCCTGCTACGACGCGTTGCACGAGGCCGACCTGGTGCTCATGCTCGGCGCCGACTTCCCGTACGACAGCTTCCTGCCGAAGGCCCGGACCGTCCAGGTCGACCGGGACGCCCGGGCGCTGGGGCGGCGCACCCCGCTGCAACTCGCGGTCCACGGCGATGTCGCCGCCACCCTGGACGCTCTCCAGCCGCAGCTCACCCCGCACACCGACCGCGCCTTCCTGGACACCATGCTGAACCGCCACGAACGCGCGCTGACCAAGGCCGTCGACGCCTACACCACACGTGTGGAGCGGCACACCCCGATCCATCCCGAGTACGCCGCCAGCGTGCTGGACAGCCTGGCCGCCGACGACGCCGTGTTCACCGTCGACACCGGTATGAACAACGTCTGGGCCGCGCGCTACCTCACCCCGAACGGGCGGCGCCGGGTGATCGGCTCGTTCACCCACGGCAGCATGGCCAACGCCCTGCCGCAGGCCATCGGCGCCGCGTACGCCGACCCCGACCGCCAAGTGGTCGCGCTGTGCGGGGACGGCGGGCTCAGCATGCTGCTCGGCGAACTGATCACCGTCCGGCAGCACGACCTGAACCTCAAGGCCGTCGTCTTCAACAACGCCTCGCTGGGCATGGTCCGCCTGGAGATGCTGGTCGACGGCCTGCCCGCCTTCGGCACCGACCACCCGCCGGTCGACTACAGCGCGATCGCCCGCGCCATCGGCATCCCCAGCCGCCGGGTGGAGCTCCCGACCGACGTCCACAAGGCGCTGGACGAGGCGCTGAACCGCCCCGGACCGGCCCTGGTCGAGATCGTCACCGATCCCAACGCCCTCTCGGTGCCCTCCCACATCAGCCTGGACCAGGTGAAGGGCTTCGCCCTGGCCGCCGGTCGCACCGTCCTCGACGGCGGCGTCGGCACCATGATCGACCTGGCCCGGGCCAACCTCCGCAACATTCCCCGCCCCTGACCCGCCGTCACCCGACTCCGCGCCCGGTGAGCGGGGTGGCGGAGCCGGCGCCTGGGGAGCGGTGATGGCGCTCTACGGGACCGGCGCCGCGCTCGGCGCGGTGGGGCTGCTGCTGTGCCCGGCGCCACCGCGCCCGCTGCTGGTCGCGATGGTCGCGACGCTGGGGTGGGCGCTGCCGTCAGCGGCGCTGGCCCGGTCCCTCCCGCTGGGCTGGGTCGGCGGCGCTGCCGGCCGGTGCCGGGTCCTCGGTCTGCGGCTAGCTGTACTCGGCGGTGACCCAGGCCCGGGCCGGGCCGCAGGAGCGGGCCCGGATCTCCGCCTACAGCAGCCTCGGCGCCTCCGCCTCCGCCCTCGGCCCGGTCGGCCGCTCCACCGCTCAGCCGGAGTCGCGTTGCACCAGCTCGGTGGGCAGGATGACCGAGGACGGCGGTTCGCCCGCGATCAGGGCCAGCAGCAGCCGTACCATCTCGGAGCTGATCCGGTCCCAGGGCTGGCGGACGGTGGTCAGCGCGGGCCGGGTGGCCGCCGCGATGGTGGAGTCGTCGAAGCCGCCGACGGCGACGTCCTCCGGTACCCGTCGGCCCGCCTTCGCCAGGGCCGCCAGCGCGCCGTCGGCCATCAGGTCGGAGGCGACGAAGACCGCGTCCAGGTCCGGGGCCCCGGCGAGCAGGGCGGTCATCGCGGCCTCGCCCCCGGCCCGGCTGTAGTCGCCCTCGGCGACCAGCGCCGGATCCTGCGCGAGCCCGGCCTCGGCCAGGGTCTCCCGGTAGCCGGAGAGCCGGTCGACGCCGCCGGGGGTGTCGAGCGGCCCGGTGATGGTGGCGATCCGGCGGCGGCCGGTCGCCAGCAGGTGCCCGACCAGCTGCCGGGCGCCGGTGCGGTCGTCGGCGGCGACGTACGCGGTGTCGGCGTGGCCGAGCGGCTTGCCGCAGGCCACCACCGGCATCCCGGCCTCGCGCAGCCGCTCCACCATCGGGTTGCCGGTGTGCGAGGAGACCAGCAGGACGCCGTCGACGTGCCCGGCGGTGATGTAGCGCCCTATCCGGCGGCGTTCCTCCTCGGTGCCCGCGATCATGAGCAGCAGCGGGATGTCGTGCTTGGCGAGGGCTGTGGTGCAGCCGCGCAGCAGCAGGTTGAAGTTGGGGTCCTCGAAGAAGCGGTCCTGCGGCTCGGTGAGCAGGAAGGCGACCGAGTCGGAACGCTGGGTCACCAGGCTGCGGGCGTGCCGGTTGACCACGTACCCGGTCTTGCGGATCGCCGCGTTGACGGCTTTGAGCGCCTCCGGGCTGACGTTGTGCCCGCCGTTGAGCACACGTGACACGGTGCCCCGGGAGATCCCGGCCTCCCGGGCCACGTCGTGGATGGTCGGCGGCCGGCGGCGGCCTGCGGCTGGTTCGGTCATGTCAGAGCGGTTTCCCGTGCTAGGTGCTGATTCCTGGTCAGGACTTTACGGCTCCGGAGAGCAGGTCGAGGCGCCAGTAGCGCTGCAACGAGAGGAAGAGGATGATCAGCGGCAGTACCGAGATCAGCGCGCCGGTGATCACCAGCGTGTACAGGGCGGGCTGCGACGCGCCCTGATTGAGCAGGGTGAACAGGCCCACGGTGACCGGGAACTTGGTGTCGTCCCCGAGCATGATGTACGGCAGCAGGAAGTTGTTCCAGATCGCGACGAACTGGAACAGGAAGACGGTGACCAGTCCGGGGGCCATCATCGGCACCACGACGGAGCGGAACAGCCGCCACTCGGACGCGCCGTCCACCCGGGACGCCTCGACCACCTCGTCCGGGATCGCCCCGGCGGCGTAGATCCGGGCCAGGTAGATGCCGTACGGGCTGACGATGCTGCACAGCAGGACCGACCAGTAGCTGTCGGCCAGTCCGGCCTTGGCCATCAGCAGGTACTGCGGGATGGCCAGCACCACCGGCGGCATCAGCACCCCGGCGAGCAGGATGTTGAAGACGCTGTCGCGCCCGGCGAAGCGGTACTTGGCCAGGGCGTAGCCGGTGACCCCGGAGAGCGCGGCGGACAGCAGCGCGCCGACCCCGGCGTAGAAGGCCGAGTTGAGCATCCAGTGCCAGAACTCGCCGCCCCGGTAGGCGTTGAGCTGCCGCAGGTTGCCGAGCAGGCCGGTGCCCGGGGCCATGGTGAAGCTGGAGAAGAGCTGCGCGCTGCTCTTGGTCGCGGCGATGACCACCCAGAGCACCGGCAGCAGGCAGTACACCGCGCCGACGAGCAGTCCGACGGTGGGCACCCAGCCGCCTCGGCGGCGGGCCGGGCGGCCGCCGGCCGGGGTGGTCGAGGCGCGTCCGGGGGTCGCCCGGAGCTGGGCCGTGGTCACTTGTCCTCCCCGTAGGCGCGGCGGCCGACGGCCTTGAGGAAGCCGAAGGACAGGGCGAGGGTGACGCCGGCGATGACCACGGAGGTGGCGGAGGCCGAGTAGATGTCACCGCGGACGAAGGCGTCGCGGTAGACCTTCATGAGGGGGCTCCAGGTGGAGGAGATGCCGTTGGTCATCGGGGCGAGCGTGGTGGGTTCACTGAACACCTGAAGCGTCGCGATCATGGAGAAGAAGAAGGTGAGCACGAGCGACGGGAGCACCATCGGGATCTTCACCCGCAGCGCGATCTGCAGCTCGGACGCGCCGTCCAGCCGGGCGGCCTCGTACAGCTCGGCGGGGACCGAGCGCAGCGAGGTGTAGATGACGATCATGTTGAAGCCGGTGCCGCCCCAGACCGCGATGTTGGCCAGCGCGACGTAGATGCCGTGGCCGGACAGCAGTTGCGGGGCGCTCATGCCGAGCTTGCCCAGCAGGTAGTACCCGGGGCTGGTGGTCGGCAGGTAGAGGAAGCCCCAGAGCAGGCTGGCGACGACGCCGGGGATGGCGTAGGGCAGGAAGATCGCGATCCGGGAGAAGGCGCGCAGCCTGGTCCGGTCGGCGTCGAGCAGCAGGGCGAACAGCAGCGCCAGGCCCAGCATGGTCGGCACCAGGATGACGCCGTACAGCAGCACCCGCAGGGTTCCGGCGAGCAGTTCCGGATCGCCGAGGGCGGAGGCGTAGTTGGACAGTCCGGCCCAGACCTCGGTCCGCGACCCCGGTCCGAGGCCGAGGCCCTGGACGTGGACCTTGCGGAAGCTGAGGTAGCCCGCGTAGCCGATGGGCAGGGCGAGCAGCAGGGCGAACAGCAGGACGGCGGGGGTGATGAAGGCGTACGGCGCGAGCCGTGGTCTGCGGCGGGCGCTGGTGCCTGCGGTGGTCCCCGGGGCGGGGGTGGCGCTGGTCATGGAAGGGCGGCTCCGTTCGAGGCGGGCCCCGCCCGGGTGTGCGGGTGCACCCGGGCGGGCGGCAGGGGTGGCGCGGGGTCAGCCGGAGACGGTGAAGCCCTGCGTCTTCAGGTCGCTGACGGTGGTCTGCGCCATGCCGCTGAGCGCGGCGGAGAAGTCGGATCGGTTCTGCGCGGCCTTGCCGAAGTCGTCGGTGAAGGCGCTGTAGGCGACGTTGACGTTGGGGCCCCAGGCGGCCGGGGCGGTGGTGGCGGCGATCTTCGCGGCGCTGGTGTAGAAGTCGGGCTGGTCGGAGAGGAAGGCGGGGGCGGTGGCCAGGGCGCTGCCGGACTCGGCGT
Source organism: Streptacidiphilus sp. P02-A3a (assembly GCF_014084105.1). Lineage (GTDB taxonomy): Bacteria > Actinomycetota > Actinomycetes > Streptomycetales > Streptomycetaceae > Streptacidiphilus. The sequence continues at coordinate 5,319,026 of NZ_CP048289.1, forward strand.
CGGTGGCGGCCGGGTAGATGGAGGCGTCCTTGACCAGCGCGGCGACGGCGGTCGGGTCGGTGTTCAGCCACTGTGCGAACTGCGCCGCCGCGGCCTGGTGCTTGGACTCGTTGGTGACGGCGGTGGAGGAGCCGCCCCAGCTGCCGGTGACGTCCTGGCCCGCGCTCCACTGCGGCAGCGGGACCATGGCCCACTTCCCGGCGGTGGCGGGGGCGCTGCTGGCGAGCACGCCGGGGGCCCAGACGGCGCTGACCCAGGAGATCTCGCTGCCGTCGTTCAGGGCCTTGCTCCAGGCCGGGGTGTACATCGGCTGGTTGTCGATGACGCCCTGCTTGACCAGGCCGCCCCAGAAGTCGGCGACCTTCTGGGTGGCCGCGTCGTCGATGCCGACCTTCCAGGTGCTGCCGCTGCTGGTCCACCAGGAGGATCCGGCCTGCTGGGCCAGGCCCGCGAACAGGCCCGGGTCGCCGCTGGAGAAGGTGGCGAGGTAGGTGCTGGGCGACTCCTGGTGCAGCTTGGCGGCGTCGGCGGCGAACTGGGCCCAGGTGGTGGGCACGGTCAGGCCGTACTTGGTGAAGAGGTCCTTGCGGTAGAAGTACATCAGCGGCCCGGTGTCCTGCGGGATCGCGTAGACGGCGCCGGTGCCGAGGGTGACCTGCTTCCACACGCCGGGGGCGAAGTCCGAGGCGGCCGAGCCGTCGTACCTGGAGATGTCGGCGAGGACGTTGTTGCTGACCAGGGTGGGGATCGCCTGGTACTCGGCCTGGACCAGGTCGGGGGCGCCGCCCGCCTTCGCGGCGGTGATCACCTTGGTCATCAGGGCGTCACCGGACGCCTGCTTCTCGACGGTGACCTGGATGTCCGGGTGCGACGTGTTCCACAGGGCGACGACCTGGTCGAGGTTGGGTGCCCAGGCCCAGTAGGTGAGCTTGACCGGACCGGAGGCGGCGCTCTGCGCGGCCGTCCCGGTCGCTGTCGAACCGCTGCCGCTGCAACCGGCGAGCAGGGCGGTGGCGGCGGCGACGGCGGTGAGGCCGAAGGCGAGGCGGCGGTGCGTCGAGACAGACATGGACTCTCCCACTGACGAGGACGTCCGCACCCTGCGGACTGTCGCTCCGGCGCTGTTTGGCGCTGTGAGCGTTCACAGTACGGAAACACATGCTGCGGATGTCAAGAGTTGTTGCCATCCGGTTACCTGGCGGTTGTTTACACCGAAGGAGCCCGAAAGATCGGCAGATACTGGACATTCAGTGCAACAACTTCAAACAAGTTCCCACTTGCCAAGCACACTGGGACCTCGGCTACCGTGTGCACGTTCCCAGTCCTTCAGGTCAGCAGCAGGAGTAGCAGATGCCCGTGACCCCCACTCGGTTCCCCGTGCCGGGCCTCGCCTACGGCGGTGACTACAACCCCGAGCAGTGGCCCGAGGAGGTCTGGGCCGAGGACGTGGCCCTGATGCGGGAGGCCGGGGTGACCATGGTGAGTGTCGGGATCTTCTCCTGGGCGCTGCTCGAACCCGCCCCCGGCGTCCACGACTTCGGCTGGCTCGACCGGCTGCTCGACCTGCTGCACCAGCACGGCGTCGCGGTCGACCTGGGCACCCCCACCGTCGTCCCGCCCGCCTGGTTCTACCAGCGGCACCCGGAGGCGCTGCCGGTCACCCGGGACGGGCAGCGGCTGGCCTTCGGCGGCCGGGGGGCCATCTGCCACAGCTCCCCGGCCTACCGCGAGGCGGCCACCGGGATCGCCGCCCGGCTCGCCGAGCGCTACGGCCGGCACCCGGCGCTGGCCCTGTGGCACGTCCACAACGAGTACGGCGCCCCGGTCTCCGCCTGCTACTGCGAGGTCTCAGCGGCGGACTTCCGCCGCTGGCTGCGCGAGCGCTACCGCACCCTGGACGCCCTGAACGAGGCCTGGGGCACGGCCTTCTGGGGCCAGCGCTACGGCGAGTGGGAGCAGATCCAGCCGCCACGGCGCACCCCCACCACCGGCAACCCGGGCCAGGCGCTCGACTACGCCCGCTTCAGCAGCGACGCGATGCTCGGCAACTTCACCGCCGAGCGCGACGTCCTGCACCGGCTCTCCCCCGGCGTCCCGGTCACCACCAACTTCATGACCGCCCTCAGCCAGTGCCAGAGCGTCGACTACTGGGCCTGGGGTCGCGAGGTCGACCTGGTGTCCAACGACCACTACCTGGTGGCCGAGGCCGAACGCACCCACGTCAACCTGGCCATGTCCGCCGACCTCAGCCGCTCGGTCGCGGGCGGCGCGCCGTGGCTGCTGCTGGAGCACTCCACCGGGGCGGTCAACTGGCAGCCCCGCAACCTCGCCAAGCGCCCAGGTGAGCTGGGCCGCAACAGCCTGGCGCACGTGGCCCGCGGCTCCGAGGGCGCGATGTTCTTCCAGTGGCGGGCCTCCCGCTTCGGCGCGGAGAAGTTCCACTCCAGCATGCTCCCGCACGCGGGCACCGACAGCCGGATCTGGCGCGAGGTGGTCCAGCTCGGCGCCGACCTGGGCCGGCTGGCCGAGGTCAACGGCAGCCGGGTGCGCGCCGACGCGGCGGTGCTGTGGGACTGGCAGTCCTGGTGGGCGCAGGACCTGGAGTGGCGCCCCACCGAGGACCACCGCGCGGACGAGCGCGCCGACGCCTTCTACGAGGCCCTCTACGACCGGCACCTGACCGTCGACTTCGCCCGTCCCGGCGCCCCGCTGGACGCCTACCCGCTGGTGGTCGTGCCCGCCCTCTACCTGGCTGAAGCGGAGACCGGGGAGCACCTGCGCCGCTACGTGGAGCAGGGGGGCGTGCTGGTGGTGTCGTACTTCTCCGGCATCGTCGACGGCACCGACACCGTCCACCCGGGACCGCACCCGGGTGCGCTGCGCGACGTCCTCGGGCTGACCGTGGAGGAGTTCCTGCCGTTGCGCGCCGGGCAGCGGGTGGCGCTGACCGCCGCCACCGGGGGCGCCGCCGGGGTCAGCGGCGACGTCTGGTCCGAGGCGGTGGTGCCGCGCGGGGCGGAGACCGTCTGGCACTACGCCGAAGGACCGGCCGCCGGTGGCCCGGCGATCACCCGGCACCGCCTGGGCGCGGGCAGCGCCTGGTACGTCTCCACCCGGCTCGCCCCGGCCGACCTGGACCAGGTGCTCGCCCGGGCCTGCCGGGACGCGGGCATCCGCGACCGGGACCAGCTGCCGCGCGACGTCGAGGTGGTGCACCGCGAGGGCGAGCGGGACAGCTACCTGTTCGCGGTGAACCACACCGCCGCCGAGGCCAGGGTGCCGCTGGAGCGCCCCGGCACCGAACTGCTCACCGGCGAACCCGCCGCCGGGCAGCTGCGCGTCCCGGCGGGCGGCGTCCGGGTGGTCCGGCTGCCCCGCTGACCCGGCCGCGACCGCTCAGGCGGCGGCCTCCGGCTCCGGCTCCGGCTCCGGCTCCTGGAAGCCGACCAGCAGCTCCCCCTCCGGGGCGTCGACCAGGACGCCGGCGCCCTCGCGGACACCGCCGCCGAGCAGCGCCCGGCCGATCTTCGTCTCCACCTCGTGCGAGATGAACCGGCGCAGCGGCCGGGCGCCGTACACCGGGTCGTAGCCCTCGGCGGCGATCAGCCGCCGGGCCGGCTCGGTCAGCAGCAGCGTGATCCGCTGCTCGGCGAGGCGGCGGCGCAGCTCCTCCAGGAGCAGGTCCACGATGCGTTCGATCTGGGCCGGCCCCAGCGGGTGGAACAGCACGATGTCGTCGACCCGGTTCAGGAACTCGGGGCGGAAGTGCCCGCGGAGTTCGCCCGTCACCAGGTCCCGGACCTCGGGCTTGATCTCGCCGCCTTCGGTGGCGTCCTGAAGCAGGTACTGCGAGCCGAGGTTCGAGGTCATGATGATCACGGTGTTGCGGAAGTCGACGGTGCGGCCCTGCGAGTCGGTGATCCGGCCGTCGTCCAGCACCTGCAGCAGGATGTTGAAGACGTCGGGGTGGGCCTTCTCGATCTCGTCGAACAGGACCACCGAGTAGGGCTTGCGGCGCACCGCCTCGGTCAGCTGGCCGCCCTCCTCGTAGCCGACGTACCCGGGGGGCGCGCCGACCAGGCGGCTGACCGTGTGGCGCTCCTGGTACTCGCTCATGTCCAGCCGGACGATGTTGTCCTGGCTGTCGAACAGCGCCGCGGCCAGGGTCTTGGCCAGCTCGGTCTTGCCGACGCCGGTGGGGCCCAGGAAGATGAACGAGCCGATCGGGCGGCGCGGGTCGCGCACCCCGGAGCGGGCCCGGATCACCGCGTCGGCGACCAGCCGCACCGCCTCGTCCTGGCCTATGACGCGTTCCTGCAGGATCTCGTCCAGCCGCAGCAGCTTCTGCCGTTCGCCCTCCTGCAGCCGGGTGACCGGGATACCGGTCCAGGCGGAGACGATCTCGGCGATCTCGTCGGCGGTGACCACCTCGCGCAGCAGCCGGTTCTCCCCCTGCCGGACGGCCAGCCGCTCCTCCTCGGCGGCGAGTCGGCGCTCCAGCTCGCTGACGGTGCCGTAGCGCAGCTGGGCGGCGCGGTTGAGGTCGTAGGCGCGTTCGGCCTCCTCGGCCTCCTGCCGGGCGCGCTCCAGCTCCTGCCGCAGCTCCTGGACCCGGCGGATGGCCTGGCGTTCGGCCTCCCACTGGGCGTGCTTGGCGTCCGCCTCGCCGCGCAGGTCGACCAGCTCCCGGCGCAGGTCCGCCAGCCGGGCTGCGCTGGCCGGGTCGGTCTCCTGGGCCAGGGCCGCCTCCTCGATCTCCAGTCGGGTGGCCCGGCGGGTGAGCTCGTCCAGTTCGGCGGGCATCGAGTCGATCTCGGTGCGCAGCCGGGCGCAGGCCTCGTCCACCAGGTCGATGGCCTTGTCGGGCAGGAACCGGTCGGTGATGTAGCGGTGGCTGAGGGTGGCGGCGGCGACCAGCGCGCCGTCCTGGATCTTGACGCCGTGGAAGATCTCCAGCCGTTCCCGGATGCCGCGCAGGATCGAGATCGCGTCCTCGACGCCGGGCTCGTCCACCAGCACGGTCTGGAACCGGCGTTCCAGGGCCGCGTCGGACTCGATGTGCTTGCGGTACTCGTCCAGGGTGGTGGCGCCGATCATGTGCAGCTCGCCCCTGGCTAGCATCGGCTTGAGCATCTGCCCGGCGTCCATGGCCCCCTCGGCGGCCCCGGCGCCGACGACGGTGTGCAGCTCGTCGACGAACAGCAGGATCCGCCCCTCGGCACCCTTCACCTCGGCCAGTACCGCCTTGAGCCGTTCCTCGAACTCGCCGCGGAACTTGGCCCCGGCCACCAGCGAGCCCATGTCGAGCGAGAACACGGTCTTGTCGCGCAGCCCCTCCGGGACGTCGCCGCGGACGATCCGCTGTGCCAGGCCCTCGACGATGGCGGTCTTGCCGACGCCGGGTTCGCCGATCAGCACCGGGTTGTTCTTGGTCTTGCGGCTGAGGATCTGGATCACCCGGCGGATCTCCGCGTCCCGTCCGATCACCGGGTCGAGCCGGCCGGTGCGGGCCTCCACCACCAGGTCGCGGCCGTACTTCTCCAGGGCCTCGTAGGCCTGCTCCGGGTTGGCGGAGGTGACCCGCTGGTTGCCGCGCACCTGGGCGAGGGCGTTCAGGAAGCGGTCCTTGGTCACTCCCTGCTCGGCGAGGCGGCGTCCGGCGGCGGTGGTCGGGCCCTCATCAACCAGCGCCAGCACCAGGTGCTCGGTGGAGACGTACTCGTCCTTGAGCCGCCGGGCCTCCTGCTCGGCGGTGTCGAGCACCCGGGCCAGCCGCTGGGTGACCGCCACCTGGCCGGGGGTGGCGCCGGGGCCGGTGGTGCGCGGGCGCCGGGCCAGGTCGCCCTCGACGGCGGCGCGCAGCGCGGCCGGGTCGGCGCCGGCCTGTTCCAGCAGCCGGGTGGTCAGGCCGTCCCGCTGGTCGAGCAGGGCCAGCAGCAGGTGCTCGCCGTCGACCTCGCTCCGGCCCAGCCGGACCGCGATGCCCTGCGCTTCCTGGAGGGCTTCCTGGGACTTCTCGGTGAGGCGGTTCAGGTCCATGGCGTTCGCTCCTCGGCGGCCCGCTCGCGGCGCCGCAGCGTGGTCTCCAGCTGGTCGATGCGGTCCAGCAGGTCCAGCACCAGACCGATGGCCGCGTAGTTCAGGGACAGTCCGGACCGCAGCCGCTGGACCTTGGCGACGGCCGCGGGGGCGTCGGCGCGGAACCGCAGCCGTCCGAGGCCGTCGCGGTGGGCGTCGATCAGCCCCAGCGCGACGAAGCGGCCGACCAGCTCCGGCGGCAGGCCGCTGCGCTGGGCGACGCGGTCCAGGCTCAGCTGGTAGGGGTCGGCCTGGCGGATCAGCAGCAGCGGATAGCCGGTGCCCGCCTGGGCGAGCCGCACGGCCCGCCGGGCCGGTTCGGCGGGAGGACGCTGTTGGGCGCTCATGTCTGCTTCCTCTGGTTCCTCGGGTTCTTTGGGTTCCTCTGGTTCCTCGGGTCGAACGTGGAGTCGGCGGCGAGCTCCTCGAACAGCTCGCGTTCGCGCGGGGTCGGCGCGGGCGGCACCATCACCCGGATCTCGGCGTAGAGGTCGCCCGGGGTCCCCTTCGGGTGGGGCATGCCCTCGCCGCGCAGCCGCAGTCTGCGGCCGGTGGAGGTGCCCGCCGGGACGTGCACCTTGGCGCTGCCGCCGGGGCCGGTGACCGGGACGGTCGCGCCGAGCGCCGCCTCCCAGGGCGTGACCGGGAGGTCCACCTGGACGTCGCGCCCGAAGAGCCGGTAGCGCGGGTGGGGGGCGATCCGGACCACCAGGTAGAGGTCTCCGGCGGCGGCCGGGCCGCGCCCCCGGCCGCCCTCCCCGGCGAGCCGGATCCGCTGGCCGTCGACCACCCCGGCCGGGACGGTGACGTCGTAGCCGCGCTCGCCGTCGGGGCCGCCGAGGGTGATCCTGCGCCGTCCGCCCTGGTAGGCCTCCTCCAGCGTGAGTGTCAGCTCGGCCTCCTGGTCGGCGCCGGGGACGGGCGCGCCGCCCCTGCGGCCGCCGCGCCCGGCCCGGCCGCCGAAGATGCCGCCGAACAGGTCCTCGAAGTCGACGCCGGAGGAGCCGAAGTCGGCCTCGGTCCAGCCCCCCGCGCCGCCGCCGGAGGGCCTGCCGCCGCCGTAGCCCTGGGCGGCCGCGACCCGCTCGTCGTAGTCCTCCGGGATCTGCCGGAAGTCGGCGCCGAACCGGTCGTAGCGGGCCCGGGTGTCCGGGTCGGAGAGCACGCCGTAGGCTTCGTTGATCTCCTTGAACTTCTCCTCCGCGGCCGGGTCGCGGTTGACGTCCGGGTGGTGGCGGCGGGCCAGCGTGCGGAAGGCCTGCTGGATCTCGGCCGCGTCGGCGGTCCGCGGGACCCCGAGCACCTCGTAGTAGTCGCGTGCCATGGCGGCCTCACTCCTGCTTGCGGCTGACCGCCACCGCCGCCGGTCGCAGCTGGTGGCCGGGGTCGCCGTAGCCGGGGCGCAGCACCTGGACGACCGTGTTCGGGGCGGTGTCGGGGTCGTCGACCACGGCGACCACCTCGTGCTGCTTGGGGTCGAAGGCGGCGCCGGTCTCGGCGCGGCGCGGGTAGCCGAGGCCGCGCAGCACCTCCACCGCCTGGTCCCGGACCGCCTGTACGCCCTGGACGATCGCCCCGGGGTCGGCGTCGGCGTGGGCGAGCGCCAGTTCCAGGTTGTCCAGCACCGGGAGCCAGGCGGCGGCGACCCGGGCGCGTTCCGCCTCCAGTTCCACCGGCCGGTCACGGGCGTGGCGCTTGCGCAGGTTGTCCAGGTCGGCCAGGGCGCGCCGCCAACGGTCGTGCAACTCCTCGGCGTCGGGGCCCGGGCTCCGCGGTTCGGTCGGTGACTGCGGTTCGGTCGGTGACTGCGGTTCGGTCGGTGACTGCGCCGCCGCGACGTCCGGCGGGGGTCCGTCCCCGGCCGGACCTGCTTGCTGCTGCTCGGACATGACGCCGCCTCAGTTCCGGTCGAACTCGGCGTCGATGACGTCGTCGTCACCCGATCCCGAGCCCGGCGCGCTCCCGGCGGGGGGCTCCGCCGACGGCTGCGGCGCCGCTCCGGCGTGGGCCGTCAGCGAGGCGAGGATCTGCTGGAGTTCGGAGGTGAGGCTGCGCGCCCGCTCCAGCGGGGCCTCCTCCTTGACCGCGCCGCGCGCCTCCTCGACCAGCAGGTCGGCGCGGGCGCGTTCGTGCTGGGGTGCGGCGTCGCCGAGTTCGCCCAGCTTGCGCTCCACCTGGTAGGCGGCGGCGTCGAGTTCGTTGCGGGCGTCGATGGTCTCCCGCAGCGCCTGGTCGTAGTCGCGGTTGTGCTCGGCCTCGGAGATCATCCGCTCGACCTCGCCCGGGTCGAGGTTGGAGCCCTCGCTGATGGTGATCGACTGTTCCGCGGCGGTGGCCTTGTCCTTGGCGCTGACCTTGAGGATGCCGTTGGCGTCGATGTCGAAGGTGACGTCGATCTGGGTCTCCCCGCGCCGGGCGGGACGCAGGTCCTCCAACCGGAACCGCCCCAGCACCCGGTTGTCGGCGGCCAGTTCGCGTTCGCCCTGGAGCACCACCACGTCCACCGCGGGCTGGTTGTCCTCGGCCGTGGAGAAGGTCTCGGAGCGGCGGGCCGGGATGGTGGTGTTGCGTTCGATGATCCTGGTCATCACCCCGCCCGCGGTCTCCACGCCCAGCGACAGCGGGGTGACGTCCAGCAGCAGCACGTCCTTGACCTCGCCGGTGAGCACCCCGGCCTGGACGGCGGCGCCGAGCGCCACCACCTCGTCCGGGTTGACGCTCATGTTGGGGTCCTTGCCGCCGGTCAGTCGCCGGACCAGCGCCTGCACGGCCGGGATCCGGGTCGAGCCGCCGACCAGGATGACCTCGTCGATGTCCTTGTCGGTGATCTTCGCGTCGCTCATCGCCTGCTTGACCGGGCCCAGGCAGCGCTCCACCAGGTCGGCGGTGATCTCGTCGAAGGTGGCCCGGCGGACGGTCTCGGTCAGGTGCTTCGGCCCGGACGCGTCGGCGGTCACGAACGGCAGGCTGACCTGGGTCTGGGTGACCGAGCTCAGCTCGGTCTTCGCCTTCTCGGCCGCCTCGAACAGCCGCTGTAGCGCCTGCGGGTCCTTGCGCAGGTCGATCCCCTCGGTCTTCTGGAAGTCGTCCGCGAGGTGGTCCACCAGTCGGCGGTCGAAGTCGTCGCCGCCCAGGTGCGAGTCGCCCGCCGTGGAGCGCACCTCCACCACCCCGTCGCCGACGTCCAGGATGCTCACGTCGAAGGTGCCGCCGCCGAGGTCGAACACCAGGACCGTCTCGTGGCCCTTCTTCTCCAGGCCGTAGGCCAGCGCCGCCGCGGTCGGCTCGTTGATGATCCGCAGCACTTCCAGACCGGCGATCTTCCCGGCGTCCTTGGTCGCCTGGCGCTGGGCGTCGTTGAAGTACGCGGGGACGGTGATCACCGCCTGGGTCACCCGTTCGCCGAGCGACTTCCCGGCGTCCTCGGCCAGTTTGCGCAGCACCAGCGCGCTGATCTCCTCCGGCGCGTACTGCTTGCCGCCCACCTCGAACCGGGCCACCCCGCCCGGGCCCTCCACCACGTCGAAGGAGACCGCCTTGGCCTCGGCGGAGACCTCGTCGTAGCGGCGGCCGATGAACCGCTTGGCGGAGGTGATGGTGCCCTTCGGATTGAGGATCGACTGCCTGCGCGCGAGCTGGCCGACCAGCCGCTCACCGCTGTCGGGGAAGGCGACCACGGACGGCGTGGTCCTGGCCCCCTCGGCGTTCGGGATCACCGTGGGTTCACCCCCCTCCCAGACCGCGATGACCGAGTTGGTGGTGCCTAGGTCGATGCCGACTGCCTTCGCCATGGGAATCTCCTCGGAATCTCCTCGTAGCGACGCGGACCGGATGGCGGGCGCGGCCGTCGGGAGCGACGCACACCACCCCGGACCCCAGCGTGGTCCCGGCCGCCCCGGAGTTCCTGGCCCTGCCAGGACCAATCCGCGACGGCCAACCGGTCCGCCAGGACGGGGACGGGCGCGCGGCGTAGCGTGGGGCTCGGAGAGCAGCCAGGACCGACCAGCGCCTGTGTACCAGCGTCGAATGGATGCCCCGATGGATGCTGTCCCCTTCAGGTACCGCGCCGCCGCGCCCGTGGCCCGGGGTCCCCGGGTGCTGCGGGTCCCGCGCCGGGTAGCCTCCCGGCACACGCTGCTGCGCCTGGTCGGCGCCGTGCTCGACGGCGCCGACGAGCGGGAGGTGCTGTCGGCGGCCCTGGCCGCGATCAGCGCCGGCGGCCCGTTCACCGCCGAGGAGGCCGCCGAGGCCGATCGGCTCGCCGTCGGCACCGGTGCCGCGCTGGCAAGCCTCGGCGAGGCCCGGCGTCCGGACCGGCGGCCGAACCCGGGGGCGCACGGACCGGACGCGGCGGATGCCGGGCTGCGCGCCGCCGTCACCGCCCTGGCCGCACGGCAGGCCTTCCACGACGCGCTGACCCGGGCCGCCGTCTCCGGCCGGGGCGAGCAGGGGATCCTGCGGACACTGCACCAGTACACCGGGCTGCCCACGCTCACCCAGGACCGTTTCGGCAACCTACGGTCCTGGGCCGGTCCGGACGACCGGCGCCCGCCCGAGCCGCGCGCCCCCGGCCGGGGGCACGCGCCGCCGCCGGGTGGCGGCCCGGTCCGGGAGCGGGAGCTGCTGCTGATGCCGGTCGAGATGGCGGGCGACCCGCTCGGCCTGGTGGCGCTGGTCGACCCGGAGCGGCGGGCGGCGGAGCCGGAGCTGGCCGCCCTGGAGCAGACCGCACTGGTACTGGCCCCCGGCCTGGCCCACGAGCGCCGGATCGCGGAGCTGGAGCCGCAGCTGCGGCACGACCTGGTGGAGCGGCTGGTCTCCGGCGAGGCCACCGACGCCGTCCTGCTGCAGGCCTCCGGGCTGGGCCACGACCTGCGCCGACCGCACTGGGTCGCGGTCCTCCAGTGGTCCGCGCCGGTCGACCGGACCGCCCTCGGCGCGGCGGTCGGCCGCGCCGCCCGGCGGCTGCGGCTGGACGCGCTGGTGGGCGCCCGCGGCCCGGCCGCCGTCGCGCTGCTTGCGGGCCGCGAGCCTCCGGACGCGCTGTACCGGGCGGTCGCCGCCGAGCTCGGCAGCGCCGACGGGGCGGTCGGCATCGGCGGACGCTGCGAGGTCTTCGCCGAGCTGCCGCACTCCTACGACGAGGCCGTGCGCGCCCTCACCGTGCGGCGCCGGTCGCGGCAGCCGCACGGCAGCACCGGCTTCGACGAACTCGGCCTCTACCGGATGATGGGCACCGGCGACGGCGAGCGGGAGGCCGACCGCTTCGTCCGGGAGTGGCTGGGCGCGCTGCTGGACTACGACGCCCGCCACCGCACCGACCTGGTCAGCACCCTCTCCCGCTACCTGGGGACCGGCGGCAGCTACGACGCCACCTCGGAGAACCTGCGCATCCACCGGAGCACGGTGCGGTACCGGCTGCAACGCATCCGCGAGCTCACCGGCCACGACCTCGGCGACGTGGAGACCCGGCTCAATCTGCACGTGGCCTGCCGGATCCGCGACGTACTGTCCGGCACTGATCCTGACTAACCGTCAATCTGCTTGTCGGCTGGGGCGGTTGGGGTCGGGGTGGAGGGCGACGAAGACCGACCAGGCGGCCCCGGCCGGGTCCTCCGGGCGGTTGGCGAACTCCTCCAGCAGCGCGGACAGCCGACTGCGGAACTCCTCGGTCTCGGCGGGCGACAGCCGCAGGCCCAGGCGGGTGGCCCGCACCTCCGCCGCCGGGACCAGCCCCACCTCCTCGGCGAACGCCTCGGTCAGGGTCCGGCCCCCGGGCGGGAGGTCGAGCCGCCAGGACTTCCCGGTCGCCCGGTAGGGGATCTCCCGGGCCCCGCGCGCGCCGCGCCGCGCCTCCTCGGCCACCAGGAACCCGGTCCGCACCAGCGTCCTGATGTGGTGCAGCACGCTCGCCGGATCGCGGCCCAGGATCGCCGCGACCTCCTTGTTGGTCCGCCCCTCGCCGAGGCAGATGCGCAGGATCCGCATCCGCAGCGAGGAGGCGAGCGCCCTCGCCTCCTCGTCGGTCGCCGCCCGGCGTTCGTTCATGACCGTCACCTTATAAGCCGGCTGCCACCCATAAGTGATTGACAAATCCCAATGGCTTCTCCACGGTAGTGCCCATGAGCACCCCGGAAGCAGATCCAGCCGCCGAGACCGAACCCCCGGCGACGCCTCGGCCGCGTGCCGGACTGTGGCACCACACCGGCTTCCGACGCCTGTGGATCGGCGAGACGGTCAGTCAGTTCGGCACCATGGTGAGCCAGTTGGCGCTGCCGCTGGTGGCCGTACTGGTGCTGCACGCCTCCGCCTTCGATGTCGGCCTGCTGACCGCGTTGGAGACCCTGGCCTTCGCGGTGCTCAGCCTGCCGGTCGGGGCGTGGGTGGAGCGGATGCGCTTCCGCTCGGTGCTGATCGTCAACGACCTGGTCCGCGCGGCGGCACTGGGCTGGATCCCACTGGCGCAGCTGCTGGGCGTGCTGAGCATGGACCAGCTGTACGCGGTCGCGCTGGTCACCGGGGTCAGCACGGTCTTCTTCGACGTGGCCTACCAGTCCTACCTCCCGGAGCTCGTCGGTCGCGACCTGCTGCTGGAGGGCAACGCCAAGCTCCAGGCCAGCGAGTCGGTCAGCCAGATCGCCGGTCCGAGCGTCGGCGGCCTGCTGATCCAGGCGATCACCGCGCCGTACGCGGTGCTGGTCGACGCGCTGAGCTTCCTCTGGTCCGCCGGGTACGTCACCGCCATCGACGCCCGGCCGCCCAAGCCCGAACCGGGCCCCGACCGGCACCTGCGCCGGGAGATCGGCGAGGGGCTGCGGTTCGTGCTGGGCAACCGGATGCTGCGGGCGATCGCGATGTGCACCGGTACGTTCAACCTCTTCAGCTCGATGACCCTGGCCGTGTTCTACCTGCTGCTGGCCCGCGACCTGCACCTCTCCGCCGGGGTGATCGGCCTGCTCAGCTCGACCTCGGCGGTCGGCGGCCTGGTCGGCGCGCTGGCCGCGGGCCGGCTCGCGGCCAGGGTCGGCCAGGGCCCGGCGATCTGGATCGCGGCGGCGGCCGTCGGACCCTTCGGCTTCGTCGCCCCGTTCGTGCACCGGGACTGGACGCTGGCGCTGCTCGCGGCCGCCCAGATCGCGGTGTCGATGGGCAATGTCGTCTACAACATCACCCAGGTCAGCTTCCGCCAGGGGCTGTGCCCGCCGGGACTGCTGGGCCGGATGAACGCCACCATGCGGTTCCTGGTGTGGGGCACGATGCCGGTCGGCGGGTTGCTGGGCGGGGTGCTCGGCTCCGCGATCGGCGTACGGCCGACCCTGCTGGTCGCCGCGGTCGGCGCCTCGCTGGCCTTCCTGCCGGTCCTCCTGTCGCCGCTGCGGCGGGCCCGGACCCTTCCGTCCGCCCAGGACCAGGAGCCGAGCGGCCAGCCACCGCTGCCGATCAGCGCCTGACCGCGCGGTTCACCGCCGGGCGGCTACTCCTCGGACCGGCCGAGGCCGCGCCGGACCGCGCGCTCGACCGGGGAGTAGCCGCCGTCGGCCCGGTCGAGGTCGAGCGGCCCGACCGGCACCAGCGGCGGCTGGGCCAGGAACCTGGGGACGGTGCCGTGGTGCGGCTGCGCGGCGTGGATCAGGAACGGGTGGCAGAGGTAGACGTCGCCCGCCTGCCCGGTGGCCAGCGCCAGCGGGCGCTCCGGCGCGTCCAGCCTGCCCGCGGCGTCCATGGCCACGCAGAGGTCGAACATCCCGGTTCCGCGCTCACCGGCGGGCTCCAGGAAGCGCGGGACGTCCAGGTGCGAGCCGGTCCTGATCCGGGTCGGCGCGTTGTCGGCATCGGTGTCGGAGAACAGGAACAGCATCAGCAGCGCCCGGCCCCGGGAGCGCAGGTTGACCCAGTACCCGGTCTCGCCCTCGGGGGTGTAGCTGCCGTCCAGGTGCCACCCGGCGTCCCCCGGATCGTCCGGATGCGGGAAGCGGATCGGAAAGGTGCCCAGCCCCTCCCGGGGCAGCCACCGGCCGACGCCGACGAGCTGGTCGAAGGCGCCGTGCAGCCGGTCGGTGGTGGCGGCCCGCTGGAACGGCCCGTGCCCGTAGCCGTCGAGCCTGACCACCGGCCGGGTCCAGGTCGCCGGGTCGTCCGGGTCGGCCCCGGTCTCGCGCCACAGGAACTCCCGGCACTCGGCCGCCAGCTCCCGGGGGAACGCCTCCGGCAGGTGCACGAAACCGTCACCGACGAACCGCTCGACCTGCTCCGCTGTGAGCACCGCATCCATGCCCGGGATTCTCGGGCGGCCACCGGGCCGAGGCAACCGATTTTGCGCCGACCCCCGGTCGCGCGAGTCCGCTGCCGGGCCGCTGAAAACGACGGAGCCTCACCCTCCCTGCCCGCCGGGGCCGACGAGCACCGCCCGGTTCGGGTGGTCGGGTGCGGCGGTCGCGAGCCAGACCCGTGCGCCTGGTTTCTCTTGGTGGGGGCCTCTTCGACCTGGCTAAGCGCGTGCTCGGTCAGGCGGCGGATCTGGCTGTCGGTGGTCTCCGGGTGGTGGACGATCGCGTCCAGGACCCCGGCCGCGGGCCGTTCGGACCTGGCCGTGATCATTGCCGCGGCGGCCTCGATCAGCGGCCCCGGCTCCTCCGCGAGCTGAGCCGGGGCGTCCGGCACGCCCAGGTAGCGGTGCAGGATGGGCAGGGCCGACGGCGCTTGGACCCGAGCGGCGGCCCGGGCTGCCTGGGCAGCGGTGATACGGCCGCCTGGATGGAACAGGCGCAGAACGGCGGGGGCCTGCGGCGACACGAGGTCGCGCTCCAGCCGGTCGAGCGCGGCATCCACGGCCGCGGTCCGCCGACCCTCGTCCAGCATGGTCTTGACCATGGCCCGGTTCGTCCTGGTCGGCTCATTCTCGTAGCAGCGGAGCAGGTGCTCGGTGAGTCGCTGGATCTGCTGACCGGTCGTCCCGGGCCGGCCGAGGAGCCAGCGCGGAGTGGGGTCCCTGCCGGCCGGCACGCCCTCGTCCGCCAGCAGGGCCTCGGTACCGCAAATCCCTTGCGGCACAGTCTCCATGATGCAGTGAGGCGGCAACAATGGAGAAGCACACCCACGGGGACCGCGGCGGGCGCTAAGGGCTTGCTAAAGTGGCGGCCTGGTGTGCCGGGAAGTCTGGTCGGCGGGGGGAACAGCCTGACGCGGTCCGCGGCGGCGCCCCTGACAACGGACACAGGTGTCGGCAGATGCACGCGGTAGCCCTTGTTCTCTTCCTGGTGGTCCTCGGGACCACCGTGGCAACCGGCGCCCGTCGCTGGAGCGTTCCCGCCCCCTCCCTGCTGGTGCTGGCGGGCCTGGCCGTCGCGTTGATACCCGGGACCCCGGCGCTGCACATCGCACCGCAGACCATCGGCCTGGTCGTGCTGCCGCCGCTGCTGTACGCCTCGGCGGAGGAACTGTCGCTGCGTGACCTGCGCACCGTCTGGCGGCCGGTGGCCGTCCTGGCGTTCGGCCTGGTCCTGGCCTCGGCCGCCGCCGTCGCCGCCCTGGCCGAGGTGCTGACCCCGCTCAGTGCCTCGATGGCGTTCGTCCTGGGCGCGGTGCTGGCCAGCACCGACCCCGTCGCGGTGACCGCCCTGGGGCGCAGGCTGTCGCTGCCGGGCCGGGTACAGGTGCTGGTGCAGGCCGAGAGCCTGTTCAACGACGCGACCTCGCTGGTGCTGTTCAAGGTCGCGCTGAGCTTCGCGGTGGCGTCGGGAACGGTCGGCTGGGCGGGCGCGGGCGGCCAGTTCCTGCTGCTGGCCGGTGGCGGCAGCGCCATCGGCGCCGCCGTGGCAGGGGTGGTGGTGCTGATCCGCCGACGCACCACCGACCCGGTCCTGGAGACCGTGATCGCCCTGGTCACCCCCTACGGCGCCTACGTGCTGGCGGAGTCCGCCCACGCCTCCGGGGTCACCGCGGTCGTGGTCGCCGGGGTACTGCTGGGCCGCTCCGGCCACCGGCTCACCGACGCCCGGATCCGGCTACAGCTGGGCGCGGTCTACGCGGTGGCGGTCTTCGGGCTGGAGAGCGTGGTCTTCAGCATCGTCGGCCTGGAACTGCCCACCCTGGTCCGCGCGCTGCCGGGTGCCAGCAGCCTGTGGCCCTTGCAGGCGGTGGCCATCGCCGCCGTGCTGGTCGTCCTGCGCAGCGCCTGGATGGTGCCGCTGTCCGCCGCGGTCAAGCCGGGACAGGGCCCGTCGCTGCGCGTCGCCGGTGTGCTGACCTGGGCCGGAACCCGGGGAGTGATGCCGCTGGCCGCGGCCCTCTCGATCCCTTTGGCCGCCGCTGACGGCCGACCGCTGCCGGGCCGGGGGCTGGTGCTGGTGCTGACCACGGCGGTGGTGGTGTTCACCCTGATCGTCCAGGGCCTGAGTCTGGCCGGGGTCGTCAAACGCTCCGGCCTGGCCGTCCACCCCGAGCACACCCTGCGTGAGGAGACCCGCACCCGCGACCGGCTGGCCCGGGTCGGGCTGGACCACCTCGACCAGCTCACCGGCCTGGAGACCGTCCCGGAAGCCGCCATCGACCAGACCCGGCGGTCCCTGAACGCCCGACTGGACCACGCCCAGGACAAGGACGGCGCCCCGTCGCGCGAGAACGCCGACCTCCTGGCTGCCTACCGCGGCCTGCGCCGCGAGGTCATCGCCCTGCAGAGCACCGAACTGCGCCGCCTCTACGACGAACACCAGGTCAGCGACACCACCCGACGCAACCTCCAACGCGACCTGGACCTGGAGGACACCGCCCTCACCGGCAGCTGACCCCCCTCGACCATCCGCCGTTCGGCGTCCGGGGTGCCGGGTTCGGCGGACCACAGCCCGAGTTGCTGTTCCGGCGCCCCGGCGGGCCGTCACCCGGGGCTTCTCCGAGAAGGCGGTGGCCAACGGCCCCGGCAACACCGAGCTGTTCCTCGTCGAGGGGGCCACCCACGTCGACCGGTACGACCGCGACCGGCGCCCAACCGTCGAGGCCGGTCTCGCAGCGGCTGGAGCGCTCGCCCCGGCATCGCGGCGCTCAGGGCAGAGGCCGATCGGTTCCGCCGGCCGTGGAGCGGCACGGGTCGGACGGGTGAATCCCGGGCCGGGGCAGTGCCTGGGTGCCGGGAAGCGGGTACCGCTGGCCGCGGGGCGAGAGAGAAAGGGCGAGTCGTGCGGCGTGCGCTGATCGTGGTGGATGTGCAGAAGGACTTCTGCGAGGGCGGCAGTGTTCCGGTGAAGGGCGGCGCGGACCGCGCTTCGGCCATCGCCGACCTGGTGCGCCGCTCGGCGGGCCACACCTATGCGGGCGTGGTCGCCACCCGGGACCATCACATCGACCCCGGTGGCCACTTCTCCGACCGGCCGGACTTCTCGACCTCGTTCCCGGTCCACTGCGTGGTCGGCACCGAGGGCGGCGACTTCCACCCGGGCTTCGTACCGGTCACCACCGACGGCAGCGTCGACGAGGTGTTCTACAAAGGCGCCCACTCGGCCTCGAAGAGCGGCTTCGAGGGCTCGACCAAGGACGGCACCTCGCTCGCCGACTGGCTGCGCGCCCGACAGATCGAGGCAGTGGACGTCGTGGGTATCGCCACCGACCACTGCGTCAAGGCCACCGCGCTGGACGGCGCCCGCGCCGGCTTCACCGTCCGCGTCCTGCTCGACTACACCGCGGGCGTCGCGCCCGACACCACCCGCACCGCACTCAGCGAGATGCGCCACGCGGGGGTCCACCTGACCGGCCACCCGGTCGTGCACGCCTGACCCGAGCCTCCCCCCGCCTGCTCCCCACGGGCCGCGCCGCCATCGCCCGACGGCCGCGCGGCCCGATGACGGTTGTTGATCAGCTGATCGAGGATGACTCGGCGACGATGGAGCGGAGTTGAGGAGGGCCGCACCGAATTCGGGTTCGGCTGCCGCAGCGGCCAGTGATCGACTACGCTCCGAACAAGTGTATGGGCGGCAAGCGAAAGGGCGAAATGAACCTGCGCAGCAAGCTTCACAGGGTCCTCATCACGACGTCGGCACTCATGGTCATCGGCTCCGTGGCGGCTACTCCGGCGGACGCAGCGAGCTCGGCGGCAGCCAGGCCGACGATCGCACCAGCAACGGCGAGTCCGGAGACAACATCGGGCTACAGGCTCTTCGGGCTCACACCGACCGGAAGCTCCGTCAACCAGTGGCAAGGGAACCAGAGCTGGACCGGCGTCGGAGGCGCGTCCCTCTCGATAGTCGATGGTCCGGTAGGGCTGATTTCCATAGCCCCGACCTCCCAGAACGTCTTCCTGTACACGGGTAACAGCTGGACACAGATCGGCGGCGCGGCTTCGCAGGTCGTCGAGGACGCCTACGGCGGCGTCTACTCCATCTCGGCCAGCGGCCAGTCCGTCAACCAGTACACGGGTTCCGGCGCAACCCAGAACTGGATACAGATCGGCGGCGCGTCCGCCGAACTGGCCGACGGCCCGTCAGGCCTGTTCTCCATCGCACCCGGCTCCGGCAATGTCTTCCGGTACACCAGCAGCACCGGCTGGACTCAGATCGGCAGCGCCGCCTCGCAGATCATCGAGGACAACGCCGGCGACGTCTACTCCATCTCGGCCAGCGGCCAGTCCGTCAACCAGTGGACCCAGGAGGAGGGTTGGTCTCAGGTCGGCGGGGCGTCCTCGTCCATAGTCGCCGGCTCGGCCGGTTTGATCTCCATAGCCCCCGGCTCGAACAACGTCTTTCGGTACACCAGCAGTGGCGGCTGGACCCAGATCGGCGGCGCCGCCTCGCAGGTCGTCGAGGACAACGACGGGCACGTCTACTCCATCTCGGCCAGCGGCCTGTCCGTCAACGAGTGGACCGGCAGTGGTCAGAGCTGGACCCAGATCGGCGGCGCGGCCTCCCAACTCGCCGCCTTCTGAAGGTTCTTGAGGATTCGTCACATCCTGGTGGAGCAGGGGTGGAGCAGGCAGGACGAGTGTCTGCTCCACCGCGTAGCGGGGTTCTCCCAGGCCACGGACCTCGGCCTCTCCCCGGCCGGAGATGACAGTCAGGCAGGATTCGGCCTCTGATCAGCTCCCGCCGTACGTCGTAGCCCCTGTCGCCGAGGAGCGACTCGGGCCGCCTACGGGGTCGTCCCGGCCGGCCATGGGTCGGACCACCTCGACCAGGGCGAGCACCGGGGCCCTGGCCTCGCGGTTGTGGCCAACCCATCACGGACCGAGTCGGGCGATCCCGCCGCGCCATGGCAGCTCGTCCTCGAAGGAGCAGGCGGCCACGGCAGGGATCTCCGCATCCCACATCGCCATGATGATCCTCGCGGCAGTCTCGGTGATCTGCTCGTTGGTGGCACCGTCCTCGGCTTCGAGCTCCACAAACGTCGGCCAGCAGACGAAGTCGTCGTTCATTTCCGCGTCAGGGTTCTTCAGCACGTCCACCGTCAAATCGGTGAGATGCATACTCCGACGCTGGAACTCTCCTCCAAGAAGCGCAGCCAGCATCCTCATGATGTCCGGCTGCTCCACCGAACGGAGGAAGATCTTGCAGAACTGGTGCGTGTCGTCAGCCATGATCAGGGAACCTCGATGAAGGGTGGGTTGTCGAACGGGCCTCCCTGTCGAACCACCGACAGGTCTACATCCATACCGAGCTGGGCTGCCAAAGCTCTCCGAATCCCGCCGACTCCGGCCTCACCGGCTTGGATCTTTCCAG
This sequence comes from Streptacidiphilus sp. P02-A3a, assembly GCF_014084105.1. Lineage (GTDB taxonomy): Bacteria > Actinomycetota > Actinomycetes > Streptomycetales > Streptomycetaceae > Streptacidiphilus. The sequence continues at coordinate 5,338,804 of NZ_CP048289.1, forward strand.
TTCTCATCGCCCACTCCATCGTGCGCTCCTTCGCACTGTCCGGGTTCGGCGAACCGAACCGTTCCTGAATCAGCTCATCGAACCGCTCAGGCGAGACCCTGATGGCGAAGTCGATGTCCGATTCAGGCCTCGCAGTGCCTGCGGCCCGGCTTCCCTGCACGACTATGTTGTCCCCGAGATGCCCAGCCCCCGCGCGCACCAACGCCGCTGCTGCTGCGAATTGATCGCTGGTCAGTCCCTGTGGTGGCCCATCCGGACCGCCTCCGGTCTGGTAGTCCGGGTGGGTCGGATCCGTTGCCGGGACGCAGTTTCCGGCGTTGCCGGGGCCGCAGTAGACGGTTCCGTCGGCGATGCTGACGTAGTTGCCCTGGCCGTCCAGGTAGAAGCCGGGCGGGATGGTGCGGGCCCGGCTGGGGCTGACCGTGTCGCTCTGGTCCACGTCGCGGCCGTTGTCTCCCGAGGCGCCCGGCGGTAGCGGGGTCGACCCGACTCCCGCGCACGTCTCGATGCTGCCGCCGTCGCCGCAGGTCTGGCTCCCGCCGTCGCCCGCGATGTTCGGATTGGCGCCCGGGCTGAGCGGCTTCCCCGGTTTGGGGGTCCGGGTGTCGATCGGGTTGGACAGGTTGATCAGCAGTCGCGCGGCGATGGTCCAGGAGTCGGTGGTCTCCAGCCAGCTGATCCACTTCGAGGAGCCGTCGGAGAAGTAGGTGGTGAGGATGTCGGTGGTCTGCGTGTACGTGTCCGTACGGGTGTACAGGTAGGTCGAGTCGTACCACTTGCTGACCGTGGTCCAACTGCGGCTGGTCGAGGTCAGTGAGGTTCCGATGACCGTGACCGGTGGCGGTGGCGGGGGTGCGATCTGCGAGCCCGGCGTGGTCGTGCCCGTCGCCGGGGAGCCGGGGGTGCTGGACGGCGTGTTGGTGCCGGGCGGGTTGTATACGCCGTCGTAGGTGCTGGTGCCGTCGGCGTTGACGGTCAACTCGTAGGCGATGCCGCCGATGGCGACCACCATGATCGCGCCCGCGACGAGTTCGGCGCAGCCGACGATGCAGGCGATGGTGCCCGCGGTGCCCTCGGCGACCGCCAGACCGCCTGCCGCGAGCCCGTCGATGGCGGCGTCGGCCGTCGCGCCGGTGAAGCCCTCCACGCTGGCGAAGGCGCCGGCTCCCGCGCCCTCGATGTCCTGCAGGCCGGAGACGATGCCCTCGAAGGCGCTGTCCACATCGCCGAGCAGGGCGCCCACCGCGCTGTGGCCGCTCGGGTCGGACATGCTGACCGGGTTGTCGTCGGCGTACGCGTAGAGGTTCGTGTCCAGCGCGTCGGCGGTCGCGGGCGGATCGGTGTCCGCCGAGATGAAGTCGCCGAGGGTCGGGTCGTACCAGCGCGACTGGGCGTAGACCATGCCGGTGCCGGGGTCGGTGTAGTCGCCCTGGAAGCCGGTCGGCGGCAGGCCGCCCGCGGCGCCGGTCGTGCCGGTCCGCTGGCCGAAGGGGCCGAAGGTCTGGCTCGCGCTCTGCGCGCCGGTGGCGGGGTTGAGCGCGCCGATCACGTCGCCGTGCAGGTCGCTCAGCAGGGAGACCGGGCTTGAGCCGGTCGCGGTCGGTTCGCCGGCGACCGCGGTGCCGTCCGCCCCCGGGCCACGGGCCAGGTTCCAACCGCCCACCGTGGACGGCGCCAGCGCGCCCGCGGCGTACTGGGCCGGCTTGCCTGTGCCCGTCCCGCTACCGCCGGTCTGCTCCAGCCGGTCGAGCGCGTCGTAGCTGTAGTTCGCGCTGCCCAGCGTGATCAGCCGGTTGAACGCGTCGAACTGGGCGTCGGTGGCCGTGGCGGTGCCGCCGGACGGCGTGTTCGTGATCGAGGACAGGGTGCCGCGCGGCGACCAGGCGTAGGAGGTGGTCGAGGTGGCGCTGGTCGAGGTGAGCGGTTCGTCGCGCTGGTCGTAGGTGGTGGCGGTGGTGCTCGTGCCGGAGGAGTTCACGTCCGTGGTGCTCAGGCGGTTGCCGACCGGGTCCCAGGTGTAGGTCTGGGTGTCGGTCGCCGTGCCGGTGGCCGGGGTCGTGGTGGAGGTCAGCCGGTCGGCGGCATCGTAGGTGTAGGCCTGGCTGCCTTCGCTGCCGTAGACGCCGGTGCCGACCTTCGAGGTGACGTTGCGGTTCGGGTCGTAGGTGTAGGCGAGGGTGCCGTTGGCCGCACCGCTCGGGGTGAAGGCCGAGAGCGTGGTCGCGTTTCCTGAGCCGTCGTAGCCGACGGTGTAGCTGGGGCCCGTCACCCCGGCCGTGGTGTCCTTCTCGCCGGTCAGCTCGCCGTCCGTGTCGTACGAGTACGCGTACGTCGTGCCGGTGAGCGTGTCGGTCTCGCTGGCCAGGTCGTCCACGCCGCTGTAGGTGTAGGTGCTGGTGCCGGTCGAGTCCGTCTGGCTGCTGAGCCGCCCGTTCGCGTCGTAGCTCGCCTGGTACGTCGCGGCCGAGAGCCCGTCGGCCGCCGGCGTGGACGCGCCGGTGACCAGTCCCCGGTCGTCATAGGTCAGCGTCTCGGTCCCGTACGTCGGGGAGGAGAACGAGGTCAGCCTGCCGTCGAGGTCGTAGCCGAACTGCTTGGTGGCCGTCGGGGCCTCGGCTCCCGAGCCGCTCATCGTTGCCAGGCGGCCGAGGTTGTCGTAGGCCGCGCTGGTGGTCACGCCGCCGGGCTGGGTGGTGGCCACCGGCTGCCCGGCCGTGTTGTAGCTCGTGGTGATCGTGCGGTTCGCGCTCGTGGAGGCAGCCGCGGTGGCCGGCAGTTCCTGGGTGACCACGTCGCCGAGCGCGTCGTAGGTCTGCAGGGTGGCGTTGCCGTTCGCGTCGGTGGTGCGGGTCTGGTTGCCGTCCGCGTCGTAGCCGAAGCCCGTCCGGGCGCCGCTCGGCGCCGAGGGTGTGGCCGGATCGGTGCGGGCGACCAGCTGGTCGTCGGCGTCGTAGCTCGCGCTCCAGGTCTTGCCTTCGGGGTCGGTGACCGCGGTGATGTCACCGTCCGGGTCGGTGGTGACGGAGCTGGTCGCGGTCACGTTGCCGGACGGGTCGTAGCTCGTGCTCCCGGTGGGCCGTCCGGCCTGGTCGTAGCTGTTCACCACGCGCCGCCCGAGCGGATCGGTGACCTGCAGGACGTTTCCGGCCACGTCGTAGGTGTAGCTCGTCGTGCCGCGTCCGGACTGCGTGCTGGTGGCGACCTCGCCCGCGTTGTCGTAGGTGGCGCTGGTCTGCGCCGCCGACGCGGTCTGTTTGATCAGATCACCGAACTGGTCGTACTGGTAGGTCGTCGTGTACTGGTTCGGCGTACTGGTCCCGTTGCGCACCACGGAGGTCTTCTCCGCGAGCCGCTCGTTCGAGTCGTACACGTAGAGGGTCTGCGCACCGGTCGGGTCGACGACCGACAGCAGGTTGCCGCCGTCGTCCCAGGTCAGCTTCTCGACACCGGCGGCCGCGCCGGCCGTCGCCGGTGGCATGGTGATCTGGTAGGGCCGGTTGCGCGTGTCGTACGCGTACGTCGTCGTCTGGCCGAGCTTGTCCGTGTAGCTCAGCACATTGCCGTTGTTGTCGTAGGCGTACTTCTCGGTCGGGCTGAGTACCGAGCCGTTCGGTTCGGTGGTCGACGGGTAGTCGATCTCGACGCAGTGCCCGAACGCGTCGTACGTGTAGTGCGTGACGTTGCCGTCCGCGTCCTTGATGTCGGTGACGTCGCCGAAGGTGTCGTAGCCGCGGGTGGCCGTCGGGTCCTGCGCGATGGCCGCCGCGCCGGAGCCGTTCTCCGTCGCGACCTGCGGCAGCGCGCTCGTCGAGAGGCGGTCCAACTGGTCGTACGTGTTCGTCGTCGTGCGGGCCGCGTCGGGTGCGGTGCTCGAACCGAAGGCGTTGGAGCCGAGCGGGGTGGTGGAGCCCAGCACCAGCCCGGCGGAGTCCCGCGTGTACGTCGTGACCAGGTTGGGTGTCGCGTTGTTGAGCTGCTCGGTCTGCCACAGCTGGCCGGAGGCGGTGTACGCGTTCTGCGTGGTCTGCGTCTGCGTGCCGTTGCTCAGCGTCTGGGAGAGGGCCAGCCCGTCCGGGTCGTAGCTGTAGGACGTGGTGCGGTTCAGGCCGCCCGGGTCCAACGTGGTGCTCAGCAGCGAGTTGTTGCCGTCGTAGGAGTCCGTGGTGGTGCGGGCGGTGGCCCCGGTACCGGCCGTGTCCTGGATCAGGTTCCCGGCGGTGTCGTAGGTGTACTGGTGCAGCGGTTGGCTCGACACCGGGCCGTTGAGGTACGGGGTGTAGTTCAGGTACGACTCGCTGGCCTTGAGGTTGTCCAGCGTGTACGTGTAGGAGACGGTGTGCCCCAGGGCGTCGGTGTACGTCTCCAGCAGCCCGGCCGGGTCGTAGGTGTAGCTCTCAAGGGTCACGGCGCGCATGGTCGGCGGCGAGGTCGAGTAGTCCACGAACCCGTTCATCACGACCGAGGTCAGGTCCCCCACGGCGTTGTAGTCGTACGAGTACGAGGGGGACTTGAGCGTGTTGCCGGTGTAGAAGCCGTCGCCGCTCCACACCTGCTGGCCGAAGGCGTTGAACCTGGCCCAGGAGATGGTGGCGCCGTTGACGGCGGTCGAGGTCTTGTCGCCGAGTCCGTCGTAGGTGTACGTCGTGGTGCGCGCGGCGTCGCCGCCCGCGGCGGCGGCCGTGGCGTCCGCGGCCACGGTCTGGACCAGGTTCCCGTCGGCGTCGTAGGTGTTGGTGGTCACGAGCTGGTGCGTGACGCCGGTGACCGGGTTCAGGGCGGCGGGGTCGGTCTCGGTCTTGACCCGGCCGTCGGGGTCGTAGGTGTACGTCGTGGTGGCGCCGGTCGGGTTGGTCGAGTCGATCACGGTCCGCGAGGTGATCTCGCCGAGGTCGTCGTGGAGGATGTTCGTGGTCTCACCGGTCGGCGTGACGATCTGCGCCTGGTCGCCGAGATGGTCGTAGCCGTAGCTGGTGACGTGGCCGTCGGGGTCGGTGACGCTCTCCAGCAGTCCGCAGGCCTGCGGGGTGCCCGCGGGCATGTCCGGGTCGTTGACCACCGGCGGGGCCGCGGCACCGCCGTCGCAGGTGTACCTGTAGCTGGTGGTCGCGCCGTTCGGGCTCGCCTTGGTCGGCGCGCTGGTCGAGGTGGCCAGCTCTCCGGACGGCGTGTACGTCATCGTGCTCGTGTGGTCGTTGCCGTCGATGATCGCGGTGACGAGGCCGAAGCGCGGATCGGTGGCCGCCAGCGGCGTGCTGCCGGCGAAGGTCTGGTGCTGCCAGTTGGTGTAGACGGTGGTCTTCGCGTCGCGCGGCACGTCGTAGGTGTCGAGCCAGCCGTCCGGGTCCCAGAGGTACTCGGCCCCGTTGGCGTCCTCGTCGGACGTTCCGGACACGTCGCCGTACGGGTCGTACGCCCACTCGCTGGTCAGCCCGGCGGTCGGCGTGGGGTTCGTCAGCCAGCGCGACCACAGTCGGCCCGCCGCGTCGAACTCGTAGTACACGTTCGTTCCGCGCGGGTCGGTGACGTGCACCGTGAGGGCCGCGTTCTGGTCGTAGGGCGCGATCCGCGCGTAGGTCCACGTGTTCTGCCCGGGGACCGCCTGCTCGACGCTGGCCACCGTGCCGCCCGAGGTGTAGGCGATCCGCGTGGTCTCGGTCGTACCGTTGGGCCGCTCGATGGTCGCCAGCAGATTCGAGGCGTTGTACGTGTACTGGGTGCACGCGCTCAGGTCGGTACGCGGGTCGCACACCGTGGCCAGGTTCCCGCCCTCGAAGCCGTACATCCACGGCGCGCTCATCCCCGTCGTCTGCATCGCGTTGACGTACGGGTCGCCCGGCGAATAGGTGATCGTGAGCTCGCGCTGCTCCGGACCGGCCTGGGCATCGAGGGCGACCGCGTTGTCGGACGAGTCGCGCGCGACCGTGATCTGCGAGCCGGGCGTCGCGATCGGCGTGATCGTCGAGAGCTTCCCGTCCTTGCTGGAGAAGCCGTAGGTCGCACCGGACATGATCAGGGTGTTCAGGTCGACCATGCGGCCCTCGCTGGTCTCCCCCGCTCCGGCGACGAACGTTCCGTTCGGGTTCTCCCCGTAGGTCACCTCGCGGCCGTCCGGGAAGGTGACCGTCACCGTGTCCGTGCTCACGTCGATGGACCGCGACATGTCCAGGACCGAGGACCATCCGGGGCCGAACACCCCGTCCGCGGTGTTGAGGCTGTTGTAGTAGCGCGTGATCGGGAGCGAGAAGCCCGGCACCGCGAAGGTGAGGTCGGTGGCGGAGGCCGTGTAGTTGCCCAGGAACATGCCCACGCCCGCGGGGTCGGTCTGGCCGCCCTGGCCGAGCTGGGAGAAGGCGGGCGGGGTCGGCGCCGGTATGAACGAACTGGGCGAGGACCAGGGCGTGGTGGCGCTGGCGTCCTGGACTCTGAACTCCCAGTAGTACGTCGTGTTCCAGGACAGCACGTCCTCCGGCGGCCACCAGTCCGCGCTCGCCGCGAAGCTGCCCTGGGTCCAGGGCACCGCCTGCCAGCCGGAGTTCCAGCAGGTCCCGTCGTTCGGATAGTCGGTGCAGACCTGGTACTCGGCGGTGTTGATCTCGCTGCCGTCGGCCAGGACCTCGATCTCCAGCTCCGGATCGGTGGACCCGACGGTGGCGCCGTCCGCGGGCGCGAAGAACTCGCCGGAGGGCGGGTAGTGCGGCACGGTGAACGCCACCGCCTGGGAGGCGGGCACGCCGAACGAGGTGAACCAGCCCGTGCCACTGAGGTCGGTGTCGTCGATCAGGTCCCAGACGAGCTTGTAGGAACCGGTGGTGAGCTCCTGCAGGGAGGAGTAGACATCGACCTTGTAACCAGCCGGCACGGCCACGTTGATCAGGGTGCTGAGCCCGACGTAGCTGTCGACGCTGCCGTTCGAGTAGTAGAGGTGGTAGCCCATCTGGATCGTGTTCGCGGCCCAGGTGAAGTTGCCGGTATTGGTCACCTCGACGTGCATGTAGCCGGGAGAGTCGTACGTCGGGGCGACGGCGAAGCTCGACGCCGGGGCGTACGTCGCGCCGTAGGTCTTCGTGTCGGGGGTGACCGCGAGCGAGCGGTAGCGCTCGTGCGCCAACGGGCTCGGAGCGGGGTCGCCGGAGGTCTCCTGCGGCAGCCGGTCCAACGGCACGGGCGCCGTCTTGAGCGGGTGCTCGGGTCTGCCCACCGGCTTGATCAGTCCGGCCGCCCGCGCGGCGGCCAGCGCGGCCTGGTTCTTGGCCAGCACGCCGGTCGCGGCCGGCCCGGCCGCACGGACCGGTGGCTTCGACCGCGCGGCGATGTTCGCCATGACCGCCTTGCTCACCGCGCTCTGGGCTCCCGCCCCGGCCGGGCGGGCAGGAGCGGCCACCGCCGCCTTGCCGGGTTTCGCGGTCACCTGCCCTGCGGGCAGCGGCGCCGAGACCACAGTCCTCGGCGCAGCGGCGTGCGCGGACGCGGGCGCGGCCCACGCGGGAATCAGTGCGGCCAGCAGCGAAAGCACGGCTAAGAGCACGACATCGAAACGTCGGCGCCTCATCGGCCCCTCCCCAAGGCAGAGTGATGCGTTTCCCCAGCGCCCGGCCGAACCGTGTCCACTCTTCGCTCACGTATCAGAACCGCTTACGGAAGCCAGGGAACCCAGCTCTACAAGGTGAGAAAGACCGTCCCGCGCGCGGGTGTGCACCCGGCGACGGAAAGATGAACGGCCCGGGCGATTCCCGCGAAGACAGGGATTTCCGCGCAGCCCAAAAGGGGCGGTTACGTCGATGTCATCATTCACCGCCCGGTGGCCCGGGTGTGCTCAATAGACGGACTTTTCCAGAAACGCATAAAGGCGGGGCCCATCCTGACCCCGGTATGTGCGGCACCCGGTTCCGCATATCTGCCTTCGCTGACGAACCATCACCGAAAAGCGGTCGGCCGCCACCTGGTCACTTGCGGAACCAGCGCGGCGCGAACACCACCAGTGCCCCGTAGCAGACCGCGAGGACGATCCAGAACGCCGCAGTGACCATCATGCGGAGCTCCTGCCCACGACTCGGCGCCCGCATGCCGGGGCGGCCGCCCGGAACCGAACCGGCCGGGCGGCGGTCGGGCGGCTCGGCGGTCACGGTCCGGCAACGTCGGGCGAGCCGAGCCTTCCGGCCTGCCAGGCTGTCGGAACCGCACACGGCACGGGAGTTCTGATGGCGTTCGTCCGGGGCCCGGGGCCCGTGCAGGAACCACCGCAGCGTCAGCCGCGAGGGCCTCTGCTGATCGGCGTCGCCGTGCTGTTGGTGTTCTTCGTGCCGCTGCTGGTGGTCACCGCCGAGCGCGGATCCCCGTCCGCCCCGTCGCCGTCCTCGTCCCCGGCCCTGGCCCTGAGCACGGCCGCCCCCGGCACGCGGATCCCGCCGATGCCGCCCGCCGGAGCCCCGTGGCCGCCACCGGCCGGTGCGCCGCAACCGCCGGTGTGCGTCCTGGTCTACCGGGCCGAGCCGGGCGGCGGCACCGCCTGGACGGCGCTGACCACCCTGGCCGGTCAGTTGACGGTCGGGCCCGGATCCACCGGGGGCGCCCCCGGGCTGACCCTGCCCGAGCCGGAGGGGGTCAATCCGGTCACCCTGCCCGCCGCCCTGGCCCGGGACCACGGCCTGCGGGCGACGCTGGTGGCCGACGGCGGCCAGCGGTACGGCTGCCTGGTCGGCGCCGAGCGCCGACAGCGCCATCCGGCCTCGGCCGCCGCCCGCTGAGCGGAGCGGTCGATCGGGTCAGTGGCCGGGCCGGGGCCTGGCGGACCAGCCGGGCGGCGTAGGCGAGGGCCTGCCGCGGCAGCTCGGCCGCGGGGACCGCGGGTACCGGGACGGCGAGGGTGCGGTGGGCGGCGTCGGGGCGCGGCCAGCGGAGTTCGAGGTGCGCGGCCGGAGCTCGCTTCCGGTCGGGCCGATCGCGTGCCCCGCCCGGCACCGCGCGGGGTGGTCAGTGGGCGCGGACTCACTGCCCCCACCTCCTTGCGGCCAGGACGCGGGCCCAGGACACGCGTAGCGCACCAGAGCGGGCGGATCACCCGATCTGGTGTTGTTATATGTCAAGAGTTGTGGTGATTGACCCGGATTGTCCATGAGATCTGGGCAACAGCAGCTTTCCCCGGAGTGGTGATCGGAGAAGTCATGAGCGGCAGCGCCGGTACGTCGTCCGCCCCCTCGGCCCCGTCGAGCCTGTCGATGGTGCAGCACCCGCTGAACACGGTGACGTCGGCAGTGCGCCACGCTCCGGGTGCCACCGCCGTCAAGGGGGTCGTCGAGGGCGTGCTGGACACCGTTGGAGCAGTGTCGCCGCAGGCCCGCCGGGTCGCCGCCTACGCGGGCTCGGGCCTGCTGGGGGTGGTCGAGTGGCCGGTGGCGGCGGTGGGCGCGGCGGTGGAGTGGCTGACGCAGGCCCGCCGCCGGAACACCGACGGTGCCCCGGCCCGCCCGGCGGCCCGGACGTCCGCGGCGGGCCAGGCCGAGCCCGGCCAACGGCCCGCGGCCGAGCGCGCCGCCGAACCGGCCGCGAAGCCGACGGCCAAGAAGGCCGCGAAGCAGGCCGTGGCCAGGACCCCGCGGAGCACCGCCAAGGCGACGGCCCGCCCGCGCCGCACCGGATCGGCCGCCTCCGGGCAGTCCGCCTGAGGTGACGTCACACCCGTTCGCAGTCCCGTCCGGAGTCCGGGGCCCGACCCCGGACGCACACGAAGGTGGCCCATGGTTCTGCGCCTGCTGACGCGCCTGCCCGCGACCGCGCTCGGTCTGGCCCTGGCGGCGCCCGCCGTGGTCGGCGGCCGGATCGTCCCGCAGGCGGGGGCGACCGTCCGGCTGGCGGCCGAGCTGGCCGGTGCGGGCGCCCGCTCCACCGCGCAGGGCGCCTCGGCGCTGTCGGCGTCGGCGGTGCGGGTGGGCACCGTCGCCCGGAACGCGGTCACCCCCGGCCTGGGCTACTGGCGCGCCGGTTCCCGGCTGCACCTGCCGCTGCGGCCGGGTCCGGACACCGCGCGGCTCGATCCGCGCCGGGTGGAGGCCGCCGCGAAGCGGGTGGCGGTCGATCTGGCACGGCACCCGGACGTGGTGGCCGCCTACTGGGACGGCGGCCTGGCGCGGCTGGTGGTGCGACTGGCCGAGGGCGCGCTGAGCGACGAGGTGGTGGACCGGGCGACCGAGCTGGCCACCGGACGCGGGCTCACCCGCCCGGACGAGCAGGTACTGGAGCGGGTGCACCCGGGGCACCCCGGGGGCGTGCGCGCCGGAGCGATCGCGCTGGCCTGTGACAGCGCGGGGATCGCGGCGGCGGTGACCGCGCGCTCGCTGCGGGTGAAGCGCTCGCCGCGCCTGGTCACCGCCGTGGTGACGCTGGTGCGCGAGGACTCCCGGGTGCGGGCCGCGCTGCGGACCCGGCTCGGCGAGGCGGGCGCGGACCTGCTGCTGGCCGCGGCCAACGCGGTCGCGCACGGCATCGGCCAGTCCCCCACCGCGCTGGTGCTGGACGCGGCGCTGCGGGTCGGCCAGCTGACCGAGTCCTTCGCCCGGGCGGCGGCGTTCGACACCGCGCACGACGCCGTCTGCGCGCCTGGGCGGCTGAGCCTGGCCGGGAGCCGGGCGGCCCGGCCCGCGCCGCGCTCGCGCCCGGGGCAGGCGTACGCGGACCAGGCGGTCACCACCAGCCTGGTCGGCGCGGCGGCGACGCTGCTGTTCACCCGGGACGTCCGGGAGGCCGCGGAGGCGGTGCTGGCGGGCAGTCCCAAAGCCGCCCGGTACGGCCCGGCCGCGTTCGCGTCGGTGCTGGGCACCGCGCTGGCGCGGGACGGCGTGCTGGTCCGCGACACCGAGCGGCTGCGGCAGTTGGAGGTGGTCGACACGGTGGTGCTGCACCCGGGGGCGCTGCGGAGTACCCGGCGGACCGTGCTCGCGGTGAACACCAGCACCGAGGAGTGGGAGCACGACCGGCTGTGGCAGGCCGTGGCCGCCGCGCTGGGTCCGTCGCGACCGGGCGCCGCGGAGCCGGACGAGCCGGTGGTGTCGCTGCGCCCGGTGCCGGACGAAGGGGTCTCCGAGACCGGTCTGATGATCGTCTCGCTACGACGGCCAGGCAGCGGTGGCGGCGGCGGCGACGGCGGCGACGGCGACGGCGACGGCGACACCGGCGATGACGGGCCGGAGATCGGCACCGCGCTGGTCGGCTGGGAGGTGGATCCGCTGGCCGAGTCGGTCCTGGACGCCGCCCGCCGCGCCGGTCTGTACGTGGTGGTGCTGGACGACGGCGCGCTCGGCGACTTCGCCGCGCTGGCCGACGAGCGGGTGCCCGCCGACCGGCCGCTGGCCGAGGTGGTGCGCGGGCTACGGCGCGCCGGGCGGGTGGTGCTCACCGTGGCGCACGTCCCGGGCGACAGCGGCACCGTTGCCGCGGCCCGGGGCAGGCGGCTGCCGCCGGAGTCCGCGGACCTGCTCGCCGGGCTGCTGTGCGGCGACGTCGCGGTGTCGCTCACCGACGAGCGCAGCGCCGTGGTGTGGGGTGCGGACGTACTGCCGCTGGGCGGCCTCGCGGGCGTGTGGCGGCTGCTGACCGCGGTGCCCGCCGCGCGCGCGGTCGGCCGTCGCTCGCGTACCCTGGCCGAGGCGGGCGCGGCGCTGTCCGGGCTGCTGGTGGTGACCCGGGGTGCCCGGCCCGACCACCTCCCCTTCCCGGCGGGCATGCGGCTCGGCCCGGTCAACGCCGCCGCGGCCGCCACCCTGCTCCTCGGCTGGTACGCGGCCGCCCGGGTGGGCGCTCAGGGGGCGCCCCGGCCGAGGCCGCGGGTGCCCTGGCACGCGCTACAGCCGCGCGAGGCGCTGTCCCGGCTGCGGGCGGGCCGCCGCGCCGCGCCCGCGGTGACCACGACGGTCCGCCGGGCCGCCGCCCGGACCGCGGGCCGCGCGGCGGGGCTGCCGGTCTTCGTCCCGGCCCGGCTGTCGCTGCGGCTGCTCGGCGCGGTGCGCGCCGAGCTGGACGATCCGCTGACGCCGGTGCTGGTGGTCGGCGCGGTGGCCTCCGCGCTGCTCGGGTCCACCGTGGACGCGCTGCTGGTCACCGGCGCGCTCGGGGTGAACGCGACGGTCGGCGGCGTGCAGCGGCTGCGCGCCGAACGGGCGCTGTCCGCGCTGGTGGTGAGTCAGCGGCAGACCGCCCGCCGGGTCGCCGGGGCCGGGGCCGGGCCGACCGACACGGTCGAGGCGCGGCGGCTCGAACCGGGGGAGGTGATCGAGCTGCGCACCGGGGACGTGGTCCCGGCCGACGCCCGGCTGCTGAAGGTGGACGGCCTGGAGGTGGACGAGTCCTCGCTCACCGGTGAGTCGCTGCCCAGCGCCAAGCAGCTGGAAGCGACACCGCGGGCGGCGGTGGCCGACCGCCTGTGCATGGTGTTCGAGGGCACCACCGTGGTCGCCGGTCAGGCCAGGGCCGTGGTCGTCGGCACCGGGGACGAGACCGAGGCGGGCCGGGCGGCCCAGCTGGCCTCCCGCGCGGGGACCGCCGGGGGCGTCCAGGCGCGGCTGCGGGAGCTGACGAACCGGGTGCTGCCGCTGACCCTGGCGGGCGGCGCCACCGTCACCGGCCTGTCGCTGCTGCGCGGCCGACCGGTGCGCGACGCCGTCCGCGGCGGGCTCGCGGTCGCGGTGGCGGCGGTGCCCGAGGGGCTGCCGCTGGTGGCCACGGTGGCGCAGCTGGCGGCGGCCCGGCGGCTCGGCCGCCGGGGCATCCTGGTGCGCACGCCGCGCACGCTGGAGGCCCTGGGCCGGATGAACACCGTCTGCTTCGACAAGACCGGCACCCTGACCGAGAACCACCTGCGGGTGGTCACGGTGGTCACCCCGCGGGGCGACGTCCGCGCGGTCGGCGCGCCCGAGGCGGCGGCCGTGCTGCGTACCGCCGCCCGGGCCTGCCCGCCGGTCGCGGACGAGACCGGGATCCACGCGCACGCCACCGACGAGGCGGTGCTGGACGCGGCCGAGCCCGAGCCGGGGTGGATCCCGGCCGACACGCTGCCGTTCGCCGCCAGCCGCGGCTACGCCTCCGCCACCGGGACCGACGCCGACGGCGTGCACCTGCTGGTGGTCAAGGGCGCGCCGGAGGTGCTCCTGCCCAACTGCCCGGACGCCGGGTCCGAGGCCGCCGCGATGGCGCACGAACTCGCCGGGCAGGGGCTGCGGGTGCTGGCCGTGGCGGTGCGCCGGCTGCCGCCGGAGCACGCGGCCGAGGCCCTGCGCAAGCCGCTGGAGTCGCTGGAGCTCGCCGGGTTCGTGGCGCTGGCCGACACCCCGCGTCCCAGCTCCGCGCCGCTGGTGGCGGCGCTGCGGCGGGCCGGGGTGCGGCCGGTGATGCTGACCGGTGACCACCCGCAGACCGCCCGGGCGGTGGCGACGGCGCTGGGCTGGCCCGCGGACGTGACCGTGGTGACCGGCGACCAGCTGGCCGCCGAGGACCGGGCCGGGCGCGCCCGGCTGCTCCAGGGCTGCGGGGTGGTGGCCCGGGTCGCGCCGGAGCAGAAGCTCCAGGTCGTCGAGTCGCTCCGGGCCGGTGGGCAGGTGGTGGCCATGGTCGGGGACGGCTCGAACGACGCCGCCGCCATCCGGGCCGCCGACATCGGCGTCGGCGTCGCCGCGCGCGGCTCGGCGGCGGCTCGCAACGCGGCCGACCTGGTGATCACCACCGGTGAGCTGACCGTGCTGCTCGACGCCGTCGCCGAGGGCCGGGCGCTGTGGCGCAGCGTGGCGGACGCGGTCAGCATCCTGATCGGCGGCAACGCCGGGGAGATCGGCTTCTGTGTGCTCGGCACGCTGCTGTCGGGTTCCTCGCCGCTGTCCACCCGGCAGCTGCTGCTGGTGAACCTGCTGACCGACATGTTCCCGGCGATGGCGGTGGCGGTCACCCCGCGCGGCGGCGAGCCGGCGGCGTCCGGGACCGGCGACGGCGAGCCGCTGGGCTCGGCGCCGGTGGACACCGAGGCCCTGGGCGGGCCGCTGACCGGCCAGATCCGGCAGCGCGGGGTGGTCACCGGGCTGGGCGCGGGCACGGCCTGGCTGATCGGCACGCTCACCCCCGGGACCAGGCGGCGTACCAGCACCATGGCGCTGTGCGGGGTGGTCGGCGCGCAGCTCACCCAGACCCTGCTCGGCCGGGGCCGCAGCCCGCTGGTGCTGGCCACGGTGTTCGGCTCGGCGGCGTTCCTGACGGCCCTGGTGCAGACCCCGGGGGTCAGCCACTTCTTCGGCTGTACCCCCCTGGGTCCGGTGGCCTGGACCGGCGTGGCGGCGGCCGTCGGCCTGGCGGCGCTGGGCCCGTGGATCGTCCCGCCCGCCGAGCGGCTGCTGACGGCGGCGGGGTCCAGGCTGCGCCCGGTGGTCCGGCCGGTCCGCTGACCGCCGCCTAGAGCCGGGGGTCGACCGGCTCGGATTCCAGGGCGAGCACCGCGAACACCGCCTCGTGGACCCGCCACAGCGGCTCGCCGGTGGCGAGCCGGTCCAGTGCCTCCAGGCCCAGGGCGTACTCGCGCAGCGCGAGCGAGCGCTTGTGGCCGAGGGCGCGGGAGCGCAGCCGGTCCAGGTTCGCCGGGAGGGTGTAGTCGGGGCCGTAGATGATCCGCAGGTACTCGCGGCCGCGGACCTTCACCCCCGGCTGGGCCAGCCGTCCGCCCTGCGGGCGCACCAGCGAGGCCAGCGGCTTGACCACCATCCCCTCGCCTCCGGCCGCGGTCAGCTCGGTCCACCAGCGGGTGGCCGCCGCCACCGAGGCCTCGTCGGCGGTGTCGACCAGCATCCGCCCGGTGCGCCGGAGCAGTTCCGGTTCGGCGTCGACCAGGGCGTCGATCCAGCCGAGGTGCTGGTCGTGCGGGCGGACCGCCAGGTTGGCGCCCTCGGCGGCGAGGATCTGGAACGGCGCGAGCCGGATCCCGTCCAGGCCGTCCACCGCCCAGCAGTAGCGCCGGTAGGCGTCGGTGAACGCGCGCGCGTCGACCTGCCGCGCCGACTGACGATCAGTCAGTTCTCGTACGTCGATCCCGCGTTCACCGGCCTTCTGGAGCGCGGCGAGGGCGGGGGGCAGGGCCGCCGCCGCTGCCGCGCCCACCGCCGCGTACTGGCGCCGCAGCAACCCGACGGCCTTGAGCGACCAGGGCAGCAGTTCGGCGTCCAACAGCAGCCAGTCGCTGTCGAGTTCGGCGAACAGACCGCTGCGGACCGCGGCGCCGCGCAGCCGCTCCAGGATCGCGTCGGTCAGCGCCGGGTCGTCCAGGAAGGAACGGCCGGTCCTGGTCCAGATCGCGCCGCCGGTGGGCACCCCGAAGCGCCGCTCCAGGGCGGCCGGGTCCCGGCCGAGCAGCACCACCGCCCGCGAGCCCATGTGCTTCTCCTCGCAGACCACGTGGCGCACCCCCTCGGCGAGGTAGCCCGCGAAGGCCTCGTCCGGGTGCTCCAGGTGGCCCTCCCGGCGGGAGGTGGCGACCGGGGCCATCGTCGGCGGCAGGTAGGCGAGCAGCCGCGGGTCCAGCGCGAAGCGGCTCATCACCTCCAGCGCGGCGGCGGCGTTCTCCTCCCGGACCGCCACCCGGCCGTGGTTGGCGGTCTCCACGCCGCGGCGGCCGTGGACGTCGGTGAGCGCCAGCGGGCGGCCCTCGCGGGCACCGGGGGCGTCCGCGATCAGCGGGCGCACCGGCTCGTACCAGACCTCTTCGGCCGGGACGCTGACCAACTCCCGCTCGGGGTACCGCAGCGCGGTCATGGTGCCGCCGAAGACGCAGCCGGTGTCCAGGCAGATGGTGTTGTTGTGGAAGGCGGCGACGGGGGTGGGCGTGTGCCCGTAGACGACCAGGGCCCGGCCCCGGTAGTCGTCGGCCCACGGGTAGCGCACCGGCAGCCCGAACTCGTCGGTCTCGCCGGTGGTGTCGCCGTACAGGGCGTGCGAGCGGACCCGGCCGGAGGTGCGGCCGTGGTACTTCTCCGGCAGCCCGGCGTGGCAGACCACCAGCCGTCCGCCGTCGAGCAGGTAGTGGCTGACCAGGCCGTCCATGAAGGCCCGCGCCTCGGCGATGAACTCCGGTGGCTCGTTGGCCAGTTGGTCCAGGGACTCCTGTAGGCCGTAGCGGACCGCGACCTTGCGTCCGGCCAGTGCCCGGGCGAGCTTGTGCTCGTGGTTGCCGGGGACGCAGATCGCGTGTCCGGCCGCGACCATGCCCATCACCAGCCGCAGCACGCCGGGGGTGTCCGGCCCCCGGTCCACCAGGTCGCCGACGAACACGGCGGTGCGGCCGAGCGGGTGCGCGGCGTCGACGGCGCGGCCCTCGGCGTCGCGGAACAGCTGGTAGCCGAGCCGGTCCAGCAGGGTGACCAGTTCGGAGCGGCAGCCGTGGATGTCACCGACGAGGTCGAAGGGACCGGTGAGTTCCCGCAGGTCGTTGTAGCGCTTCCGCAGCACGATCTCGGCGGCGTCGATTTCGGCGGTGCCGCGCAGCAGGTGCACCGTGCGGAAGCCCTCGCGTTCCAGGTGCCGCAACGAGCTTCGCAGTTCCCGTTGCTGACGCTGGATCACATGCGGTCCGAGCTTCGCCCGGTCCGGGCGCCGCGCGTTGCGCTCGGCGCAGACCTGGGCCGGGACGTCCAGTACCACGGCGACCGGCAGCACGTCGTACTCCCGTGCCAGCTGCACCAGTTGGCGCCGCGCGGCGGGCTGGACGTTGGTCGCGTCGACCACCGTGAGCCGCCCGGCCGCGAGCCGCTTTCCGGCGATGTAGTGCAGCACGTCGAAGGCGTCGGCACTGGCCGACTGGTCGTTGGTGTCGTCGCTGACCAGGCCGCGGCAGGTGTCGGAGGACAGTACCTGGGTGGGCAGGAAGTGGCGGGCGGCGAAACTGGACTTGCCCGCGCCGGTGCTGCCGACCAGGACCACCAACGACAGGTCGGGGACAGCGAGTGCGCGGGTTGCTTCGGCGGTCGGGGTCATCGGGCGGGTCCCTGCTCGGTGGTGGCGGCGGCGGTGGCGGCGGTGTCAGTGCTGGCGGCGTCGGCAGCGGTGTCGTTGGTGCGGGTGAAGGCGGCGAGCTGGGTGGGCGGGCCGACCTCAGGGTCCTGCGGGCCGACCGGCGCGAAGCGGACGGTGTAGCCGTAGCGCTCGGCGACCCGCTCCGCCCAGGCCCGAAACTGGGCCCGGTCCCACTCGAACCGGTGGTCGGCGTGCCGGACCCGCCCGGCGGGCAGGCTCTCCCAGCGCACGTTGTACTCGACGTTGGGGGTGGTCACCAGGACCGTCCCGGGCCGGGCCGCGCCGAACACCGCGTACTCCAGGGCGGGCAGCCGGGGCGGGTCGACGTGTTCGATCACCTCGGACAGCACCGCGGCGTCGTACCCGCCGAGCCGGGTGTCGGTGTAGGTGAGCGCGCCCTGGACCAGCCGCACCCGGGCCTTCTGCCGCTCGGGCATCCGGTCCAGGCGCAGCCGGTGCGCGGCGATCGACAGCGCCCGCGAGGACACGTCCACGCCCAGTACCTCGGCGATCCACTGCTCCTTGAGCAGCGCGGCGACCAGGGCGCCCTCGCCGCAGCCCAGGTCGGCCACCCGGGTCGCCCCGGCCGCGCGCAGCTGCCCCACGATCGCCTCGCGGCGCTGCGCCGCGAGCGTCGGGACGGCCTGTGCCTGCTCGTCCGTCCCCCCGGCGGCCTCGCCGGTGCTCGGGGTCTCCTGCGGGACGGCGTTGTCGATCTCCTCGACCTCGCGGTCGTCCGCCTCGGCGAGCCGCGCCAGTTCCAGCCGCTCCATCGCGCTGCGCGCCAGCGACCAGCGGCGGGCCAGGTAGCGGCGGGTGATCAGCGGCAGCTCGGGGTGCTCGCCGAGCCAGCCCTCCCCCACCCGCAGCAGCTTGTCCACCTCGTCCGGCGCGACCCAGTAGTGCTTGGCGTCGTCCAGCACCGGCAGCAGCACGTACAGCTGGCCGAGGGCGTCGGCGAGCCGCAGTTCACCGGTGAGCCCCAGGCGCACGTAGTGCGAGTCGCCCCATTCGGGGAAGGACGGGTCGAGCGGGATCGGCTCCGCCTCCACCTGCCAGCCCAGCGGCTCGAACAGGCGGCGGACCAGCTCGGGACCGCCGTCCCGCCCGGCCTTGGCCGGGAGCGCCGGGATGCCGATCCGCAGCGGCAGCGGGGCCGCGGCCAGCTCCGGCCGCAGGTCGCAGCGGCCCTTCAGGGCGCTGTGGAACACCGCGTTCAGCGCCACCGCGAGCAGCGACGAGGCCGCGTAGGGGCGGTCGTTGACGTACTGCGCGAGCGCGAAGTCCGGCGAGCCGCCCCGGCCCTTGCCGCGGCCGCGCCGGACCAGCCCGACCGGGTCGGTCTCCAGCAGCAGCGCGGCGGTGCACGCCTCCTCGGTGGCCTCCGGGTAGAAGACATGGGCCAGGCCGTGCGAGGTGGTGAACGACTGGGCCCGGGCGGGGTGCTTGTGCAGCAGGAACCCCAGGTCGGTGGCGGGCCGTTCACTACTTCCGGAGGTACTGATCGTCAGGAACACATCGCCGAGTATTGCCTGTTCGGGGGTGTCCCACTACGGGTTTTCGACCGGGCCGGGGACACCGGTCACCGCGGCCGCCGGGCGAGAAAGACGAACTCCCGGCCGGGCCGGTCCGGTGCGTCACGGACCTCCCGCACCGTGTAGCCCGCGTCGAGCAGGTCCGCCTCGACCTCGTCGCGCTCACGGAAGCGCAGCGTCGACACCGAGGTCAGCACCGCACCGTCGGAGGGGAAGACGAAGGTCCAGGCGAAGGTCACCAGCGGCCCGCTGACATCGAGCAGATCCACCCAGCTCTCCACCGCGCCCTCCCCCGGTAGCTCGGAGACCTGATGGCTGGCGGCCCGGTTCCACCGCTCCCAGGCGCACCCGGCCGGAACACGGGTCTCGAACACCAGCTGCCCGCCGGGCCGCAGCGCGGCGTGGACCGCGCGCAGCGTGCCCTGCCAGTCGCCGGGATCGATGATCGCCTGCGCCACGTTGGCGGTCATGGTGGCGAGGTCGACCCGCATCGGCGGCAGCGCGGTCGCGTAGCCGTGGTTCCAGCGCACCCGCTCGCTGCCCGGCTTCGCCCGCGCGACGTCCAACGAGGGACCGGCCGGTTCGACGGCGGTGACCTCGATCCCCCGCCCGGCCAGCAGCAGCGCGAAGGTACCGGTCCCGCACCCGACGTCCAGCACGCTGCGGGCACCGAACTCCTCGGCGATGGCGAGGTAGGCGTCGAGGTCGCTCCGGTCGGGGTCGTGGGCGTCGTAGACGGCGGCCAGTCGCGGGTGCTCGAAGATGTCGTCAGGCATGCGGCTCACGGTACGTCGGGGCGGCGGGCGGCGCGATCGACTTGTCACCGGCGGGAATGCGCCCCGGTGTGGCGGTGTCCGCCCGGACTGGGCGGAAAGGCGGTATCACTGGGACCGACAGAGAACAGAGAGCAGTCCCGGCTCCGGCCGGTTCGTCGCGAGGAGTGGCCACCATGTCCAAGTCGCCCGCAGTCGGTCAACCGGCACCGGACTTCACCCTGCCGTCGGTACAGCTGGCCGACGGCGAATGGGTCCGCCGCGACCGCACGCTGTCGCAGGAGCTCGGGCACCCGGTCGTCCTGGCGTTCTACCCGGGCGACGACACGGCGGTCTGCACCAAGCAGCTCTGCTCCTACTCCTCCGGCCTGGAGGCCTTCACCGAACTCGGCGCGACCGTCTGGGGCATCAGCACCCAGGGCCTGGACAGCCACGAGAGCTTCGCCCGCAAGTACGACCTGCGGATGCCGCTGCTCGCCGACACCGGCCGGGAGGCGGTGAACGCCTACGGCATCGCGCTCGGCGGCCTGGTCCGGCGCTCCGTGTTCATCGTCGACGCCGAGGGCGTGCTCCGCTGGAAGCACGTGGCCGCGGTCGGGCTGACCTTCCGCGACATTCCCACGCTGACCGCG
Source organism: Streptacidiphilus sp. P02-A3a (assembly GCF_014084105.1). GTDB lineage: Bacteria > Actinomycetota > Actinomycetes > Streptomycetales > Streptomycetaceae > Streptacidiphilus. Next base: position 5,358,775 of record NZ_CP048289.1, read on the forward strand.
CAGCTGGCGGCGCTGGGACAGGGCTGAGCGGCGCGGACGCTCACCACGGGGAGCGCACCGGTGACAGTCCGTCGATCCCAGGCCCCTCGGCGGGTACTCCGGACCGCCCCGGACAGGCGCCGAACCAGGTCTCTACCCAGTGGTTTTCCGGCCGAAACGGGCCGAAACGGCGGTTCGCGGGTGATGGCCGCCACACGCCGCGCGGCGACTACTAGGGCCGGTAGTCGACCGCGCGGCGGCCTCCCGGGCGGTCCGGGCCGGGGTCTCCCGGCCCCCGCGCCGAGCGCCCGGGCGGGGGCGGACGGCGGCCGGGAGCCGTTGGCCGAGAGCGGCGCGAACACCGTTCGAATACGGAACCGGTTAGTACATGGGGGCCTTGGCCGGCGCCGTCGCACCGGCTAACAATGGCTGAGTCATCCGGCGCAGCGGCCCTGTCCGCCACCGCGTCGGCCCCCTGGCACTCACCCGCAAGCGGCGTGCCCGTGCCTGCCCCTGAGGTGGCCGCTCCCCCTGTCCGGGAGCCGCCGGAAGCCCGACGGCAAGCACCCGTCAACCGATTGAGGTCGTACTCTCCCATGTCCCGTATCTCTTCCCGCATGCGTGTTTCCGCCATCCTGGTCGCCGCTGCCAGCCTCACCTCCGTGGGCGGCTTCGCCGCCAGCGCGAACGCGGCCACCCCGGTCACCGCCGTCCACCAGGCCGTCCAGGCCGCGCCGGTGAGCTACACCGACCAGGCCGTCACCTCGGCCGCGCACCTCGCCTACCTCAACCAGGAGGCCGCGTCGGCCGCGCAGCAGGCCTACAACGCGGCCACCGGCGGCTCCGGCTCGACCAGCTCGGCCGCCGCCCCGGCGAGCGCCGCCACCACCTCCACCGTGGCCACCGCCCCTGCCGCCTCCGCGCAGCAGAACAGCGACGCGTCCTCGGCCGCGCAGAACGCCTACAACTCGGCGACCGCGAGCACCAACGCGAGCACCAACGCGAGCACCTCCACCAGCTCCGCCACCACCGGCAGCACCCAGAGCACCAGCTCCACCACCGCCACCGCCTCGGCCACCACCTCCGGCGACCCGCAGGCGATCGCGGCCTCCATCGTCCCGGCCGACCAGCTGGCCTCCTTCGACGAGATCATCTCGCACGAGAGCGGCTGGAACGTCACCGCCGTCAACCCGTCCTCCGGCGCCTACGGCCTGGCCCAGGCCCTGCCCGGCAGCAAGATGGCCTCGGTCGGCGCCGACTGGCAGACCGACGCCACCACCCAGATCACCTGGGCCCTGCAGTACATGGACTCCACCTACGGCAGCCCGAACCAGGCCTGGGCCTTCTGGCAGGCCAACAACTGGTACTGAGCCACCCGAACCAACCCCGCGGCGCCCAGGCACCGGACAGGGGAGCACTGCGGCGAGCACCACCCCAGGGGCCCGGCACACACCTCGTGTGCCGGGCCCCTGCCCGTCGTGGCGGCGGGCGTCGATGCCGTCGCTGACCCGCCGTCAAGATGAGTATCCGTACTCATGCCCGCGACCGCGCGGCAGGTGCACGATGCGGGCATGCTCAGTCATATCGCGCTGCGGGTGGTGCCCGTGCTCGGGCACTTGGACGTCACTGCCGACGAGACCGACGGTCCGCAGCCCGGCAGTATCGTCGTGGCCAACCACAGCTCGCTGATCGATCCGGGCGTGGTACTGGCGGCGCTGGCCCGGCGGCGGGTCGACCGGCCGATCGTCCTGGCCGCCGCGGGGCTGTGGCGGATACCGCTGCTCCGTTCCCGACTGCGGGCCGAGGGGCACGTCCCGGTGTACCGGGGCAGCACCAGGGCGGCCGAGGCGCTGGACCTGGCCGCCGAGGCGCTGGCCCGCGGGCAGATCGTGGTGATCTACCCGGAGGGGCGGATTCCGGTGCGCCGCGACTCCGGTGACCGCACCCCGGAGGACTTCCGTACCGGGGTGGCCCGGCTGGCGCTGGCCACCGGCGCGCCGGTGGTGCCGCTGGGGCAGGTCGGTGCCCGGCGGATCACCTCCGGCAGCCGCGGCAAGCAGCTCGCCGGGCTGTTCACCTCGCCGCTGCGGCGCCCCCGGCTGCACGTCCACCTGGGTGCGCCGATCCGGCTGACCGGATCCACCGCCGAGGCCACCGCCCAGGCCCACGCCGCGTTGACCGCCGCCTGGCGGACGGCGGCGTCCCTGGTCCGGAGCCGGGGGCAGGGGTGACTCGGCGCTCCCCGGTGGGCTAGGGTGCGGCCATGACTACCGGGACGGCTTCGCGCCACTCACGGATGGGTGACCCGGCGCTCCACTGAGCGCCGTACGGGCCGATGCGGGCCCGCTGTCCGGTCGGGGACCCGGCGCCGTCGCGCGGGCTCCGCCCCCGTCGTGTTGATCACACGCTCATCGGATCAACCACGACTGGAGAACTCATGACCGTCAAGACCCTGCACATCCCCACCGCCGACGGCAGCGCCGACGCCTTCGCCGCCTTCCCCGAGGGTGGCGGGCAGCACCCCGGGGTGCTGCTGTACATGGACATCTTCGGCCTGCGGCCGGTGCTGGAGCAGCGGGCCCGCGAGCTGGCCGGGCACGGCTACTACGTGCTCGTCCCCAACGTCTTCTACCGGCACGGTCCGGCGCCGCTGGTCGAGCTGCCCGAGTACATCGGGGAGCAGGACCGGCCCGCGGTCGTCGCCCAGCTGCTGCCGCTGGTCAAGGCGCACCCCACCGAACTGGCGCTCCGCGACGCCGACGCCTACCTGGACTTCCTCACCGCCCAGCCCGAGGTCAGCGCCGGTCCGGTCGGGGTGACCGGCTACTGCATGGGCGCCGTGCTGGCACTGCGCACCGCGGCGACCCACCCCGACCGGGTGGCCGCCGTCGCCGGATTCCACCCCGGCAACCTGATCTCCGACGCGCCCGACAGCCCGCACCTGCTGATCCCCGGGCTCACCGCCGCGGTCCACATCGGCCACGCCGAGACGGACATGAAGCCCGAGGCGGTCGGTGAGCTCAACCGGGCACTGGACGCCGCGGGCGTCGACTACACCTCGGAGAGCTACCCCGGCACCGTCCACGGCTTCACCATGCCCGACACCGCCGCCTTCAGCCCCTCCGGCCTCCAGCGGCACTGGGACCGGCTGCTGCCCCTGCTCGACCACGCCCTGGGCACCAGCTGAGACTCCCCTGGGTGGGGGCGGGCTCCGCGCCCACCCCCACCCAGGCATCGGTCTGGACGTTATTGGTCTAGACCCCTTGACTGACACTCAGGGGGTCCGGTTCACTGTGCCGCAGACCCGAAGGTGCCACGCCAGGTCACCCCACGGTCTCCCCCACACCCCCACCCAGTAAGGAAGCAGCACGATGCCTCCGCTCCCCAGAAGAGTGCGTTTACTGTTCGCCACGATGGCCACGGCCGCCGTCGCCCTCTGCACCCTGCTCCTCGGTGCCCCCGCTCCGGCCAACGCCGCGGCCACGCAGCAGGTCCAGGCAGCGAGCACGCTCCCCGCCTGTCCCTTCTGGGCCGCCGGGATCACGCCGCCGGCGCGCACCACCACCCCGTGGGTGCCGCCGCTGCAGACCTCACCCGCCGTCAACTTCACTACCCGGCCTGCCGCCCCCACGATCACCGGTTCGCTGGTGAACGGGCAGGTCACCATCACCGTCAGCCCGGTGGCGAACGCGGTGGCCTACAAGGTATGGCGTGACGGCGTCGACATCGGCTACATCAGCTACTGGGGCCAGACCACCCCGCTCACCGTCACCGACACGTCCCCCTGCCAGGGCGCGTACTACGACGTCGTGGCGATGTACGACACCAGCAACTCGGACGCCTCGCTCGGCCAGCTCTCGGTTCCCTACTGGCTCGGCGCGAACGGGACGCTCGCCACCGGCGCGGGCAACGCGGCGGTCGGGACGCAGATCCCGATGATGCTCACCTCGTACGACAACACCGGCCAGACCGCCTCCGGCTACAACGCCCAACTCGGCGTCTGCGCAACCGATCCACGGGTGATCCCGTGGGGCACGTACATCTCCGTGCCGAACTACGGGACCTGCTACGCCGGTGACCTCGGCACCTGGATCCAGAACGACACCGTCGACCTCTGGCTGCCCGATGCCCAGGCGAACAACTGGGGCGTACAGAACGAGACGATCACCATCATCGCCGATCCGTACTCCAGCGGCGGCTCGCCGACCGCCACCCCCACACCCACCCCGACGCCCACGGCCAGCGCGTCGCCGTCGACCTCCCCGACGCCGACGCCGACCGCTACTCCGACCGCGAGCCCGACGGCGTCCCCCACGCCCACCGCCTCGCCGACGAGCAGCGGGACCTGCGCGGCGGCGTGGAGCACGGCCACCTCGTACACCACGGGTGCGATCGTCTCCTACGACGGGGACAACTACACGGCGACCTACGGCTCAACCGACGCGGTGCCCAACGCCGCGACGTCCTGGGCCGTCTGGAAGTCGGACGGCGCCTGCACCACCTAGCAGGCCGCTGACCACGGGTCGGCCCCACCGCGCGAGCGGCGGGGCCGACCTCGTTCCCACCGACCGGCCGCCGCGCTGGTCATCAGCTGGAACAGGCCGCACCGCCGAGCCCGCCGGAGCCACCGGTACCGTCGGCGGCTCCGGGCGCGCCGGGCGCGCCGGGGTTGCGGCCATCGCACCCGGAGCCGCCGTTGCCACCGCCGCCGCCGGAGGCACCGGCTCCGCCCCCTCCGCCGACACCCCCGGTCCCGCCGGCTCCGGTCCCGCCGCTGTCGCCGCCGTTGCCGCCGTGACCGCCGGTGGCGCTGCTGCCGGTGGCGCCGCCGACGCCCCCGGCACCCCCGGCGCCCCCGGTCCCGCCGCTGGCTCCGCCGTAGCCCTTGCCGGCGTCGCCGCCGTTGCCCGCCCGGCCGCCGTCGCCGCTACCGACCCCGGCCCCGCCGGCTCCGCCGACGCCCCCGGCACCTCCGGCACCGGAGGGGGAGGTGGCGTCCCCGCCGTGCCCGCCGGACGTCCCGGCGACCCCGTTCCCGTTCGGGGCGGTGCCTGCGGCGCCCGCCACGCCCGCGCCGCCCGCCGCGCCCGCGTCGGCGTGTGCGGGGGTGCCGAGGGTGAGGACCGCGACGGTGATGAGGGCGGGTACACCCAACAGGGCGGTGAGGCGTTGTCTGTTCACGAGGGAGTCTCCTTTTGATCGCATGGCGTTGGTATGGGCGGCACCGGGGCACAGCCCGGGCCGGTCCCCTTCGCCGGGAGCCGACCTGGCTCGCATTCAGAAGATCACCGAAGCACCGCCGCCGCTCGCTCAGCGTTGGGCTGTCGGTCCGGCCCCGCGAACTGAAAGGATGCCCGGACCAGGCGCCGCGCCGGGACTTTCAGGACTACTGTCACAGGTAGGCAGTCGTCCCCCGACGGGGACGGCCGATCCCGCATGGAGAGACGACCGCTTCGGCGGTGGTGGTCCTGCTGCCCCTGACCCCGGCCGCGTTACAGACGAGCGCCTAGGAGTCGCGGATGCAGAACACCCGACCGAACGCAACCCTCGGCCCCGAGGGACCGTGGTCCCCGCAGACGGGGACCACGGGCACGGTCCTGAACGTCAGCCGTCGCGACCACCGGAGCGGGACCTGGCTCGCGCCGGCGGGTGAGATCGACATGGACTCGGTCCCGCGCCTGCGCGAGGCCGTGCACCAGTGTCTGCGCCAGGGGGTGCGCACTCTCGTGCTGGACCTGGCAGCGGTCACGTTCTGCGACGCCAGCGGGCTGAACGTGCTCCTGGAGCTCTCCAGGCACACCCGTGCGGCCGGAGGGCGGCTCCGCTTGGAGCACCCGTCCCCGATGCTGACCCGCATGCTCGTGCTGACCGACACCCACCAGCTCCTCGTGCCCTCGGCGCCCTGCCCCCGCGCGGAGGGCGGGGCGCACCGCTGGTTCCGGGTCCTGTGCTCGACCGGGGTACCGGATGATCAGTGACCGCATGGCGCAGGTGCTGCGCCTGCTGCGGCCCGGCCAGGGCTCCGGCGACGGTGCGGCCCTCGCGGCGGCGGGCGCCGCCGCGCTGGGCGTGGACGGGCTGGCCGTGTCCCTCGCCATCAGCGGTGACCTCACCGAGCTCTGGTGGTGTTCGACCCCGTCCAGCCGCCGCTTCGAGGACCTCCAGTTGACGGTCGGCGAAGGCCCCGGGCGCGACGCGGCCCGCACCGGCGCGATGGTGTGGGCGCCGGATCTGGACCTGGTCCGACCCGGACGCTGGCCGGCCCTGAGCGCCGAGTTTCCCGCGCTCGGGGTCCGCGCGGTGTTCTGCTTCCCCCTGGGTGTCGGCGCGGCCCGCGTCGGTGTCCTGACCGCGGTACGCGACACCGCGGGTCCGCTCAGCCCCCAGCAGGCCGACGACGGGCTGGTCCTGGCCGACGCTCTGACCGCGCACTTCCTGGGCGGCGGCGAACCACCGGGCCAGGACCTGGATCCGGCGCAGGCACAGCAGTGCCTCCAGCACGCGGTGGTCTACCAGGCCACTGGCATGGTCAGCGTCCAACTCGCCGTCACACTGCCCCAGGCCCTGCTGCGGCTGCGCGCTCACGCCTACAGCAGCGGACGCTCCATCACCGACATCTGCCACGACGTGGTGGCCCGGCGCCTGCGCCTGAATCCGAACGGCAACGGCAACAACCCGTTCCCGCCCCCGTCGACAAGGACTGATTCACCATGAACCGAGAGCAGCAGATCACCGAGGTCTTCGTGGAGGTCGCCGACTCCCTGATCGACGACTTCGACGTCATCGACTTCCTCCAGCAGTTCTCCGTGCGCTGCATGGAACTCCTGGACGTCGACGCGGTCGGCGTCATGCTGGCCGACCAGCACGACAACCTGCGGGTCCTGGCCGCCTCGGACGAGCACACCCGACTCCTGGAGCTCTTCGCCCTGCAGCACGACCAGGGCCCCTGCGTGGAGTGCTACCGAACCGGCCGATCCCGCACCGACATCGACCTCACCGACCCCAGGACCACCCGCGGCTGGCCGCAGTTCGCCCCCCGCGCCCGGTCAGCCGGGTTCGTGGCCGCCAACGTCATCCCGTTGCGCCTGCGCGGCCGGGTCATCGGCGTCCTGGGCCTGTTCCAGACCACCCCCGCGGTCCTGAGCCCCGCGGACACCGTCCTGGCCCAGGCGCTGGCGGACATGGCCACCATCGCGGTGCTCCAGCAGCGGACCCTGGACCACAGCGAGGTCGAGCGCGCCCAGCTCCAGTACGCGCTGACCAGCCGCATCGTGCTGGAACAGGTCAAGGGCATCCTCGCGGAACGCTGGAACCTCTCGGTCGACGACGCCTTCGCCGCCTTCCGGGCCTACGCCCGCGCCAACCACTACAAACTCGCCCAGCTGGCCCGCGAGATCGCCGACGGGACCTTCGACACCACCCGGATCCCCCACAAACCCCACCCCTGACCGCTTCAGAAGAGGTACCCGCAGTCGTGAAGGGCCCGTCCCAGGACGATGCCGGCCATGCTGTTCGCCGCCATCTGGTCGCTGCCCCGCACCGTGCAGGCGAAGGTGTACGCGGGCGGCTCGGGGTCCGGCGTGAAGCTGAGGGTCCCCGCGTCGACCTTGGCCCCGTGGGTGACGAGCGCCGACTCGATCCGGGTGATCCCCTCGGCGTCCAGCGCCTGGGGGAACGTGAAGCTGCTCCTACCCGTGAACTCAGCCACGGCGACGGCTCCGCACGGCGTCTGGTCTCATGGTCGAACCTCCATCGATGGAGCGGTTGCCGGACTCCCTACCGCGTACCCGCGATTCGCCCGGCCAGGCACCCGGGTGGTCGGCTCCGGAAACCGTCATCCGGATGGCGCTGGGACTGATCGGCGCCTTCGTCCTCGGATCTCGGCGGAAGGAGAAGGAGCCGCCGCCCCTCCCCTCGCCCGGCCGACAGCCGGAGCGTCCCGGGGCGCCGACCGCCGACCAGTCGCCGCGTCCCGGCACCGGATCGTGGTCGACACCGCCGTCCACACCGGGCCGCCCTAGCCCCAGTAGCCGGGGCCTCCGCCGCGCCAGTGGATCCGCAGCTCGGCCGCCGTCAGGTCGGCGATTCCGCCGATCCGGCACATCCGCTCCACGTCCCCGGCGCACCGGGCTGATCCCACGACACTGCCCCCCAGTTCGACACTGCGGAACGGCGCGCTGCGCCCGTCGATCGAGTGCACCACGGGGTGTATGACGACGTCGGCGTCGATCTCCGTGGGTCGGCGGGTGGCTCGGCGGCGGTGGACCAGGGCGGTGACTGTCATGCGGTGCTCCTGCCCCTGGGCTCGGCCCGCAAGCGCCTGTGCGCCCCGGCGCATGTGGTTTCGGATGTTTTAGGACGGTTACACGCTTGGAACCGCATGCTTCGCTTGGAACCGCATGCTTCGTTCGACGTCCGGAGGAACAGTGGCCCAGTCCAAGGACAAGCCCAAGACCAGCGAGGCCGATCCGGCCGCCCGTAAGGGGGCACAGGTGGTTCCCGAGCTTCCGGGCGCGCCGGTTCTGGGCACGGTCCCGTCCGAGGAGCCCACCCAGCCGACGGGTCCGCTGCCGCCCAAACCGGACCAGCGGGGTCCCGCCGCCGTATCCGCTACCGGGCAGCCGACCCGGGTACCGCCTGCGGAGCGGGCCCAGGCCGGGGACTACCTGACCACCGCGCAGGGGCTGCGGTTGCCGGACACCGACCACTCCCTGAAGGCGGGGCCGCGCGGTCCGGTGCTGCTGCAGGACCACCACCTGCGGGAGAAGATCACCCACTTCGACCACGAGCGCATCCCCGAGCGGGTGGTCCACGCCCGGGGCGCGGCAGCCCACGGCGTGTTCCGCGGCTACGGCACCGCCACAGCGGTGACCAGGGCGGGCTTCCTGGCCGAGGGTGTGGAGACCCCGGTCTTCGTCCGCTTCTCCACGGTCCTGGGCTCGCGCGGTTCGGCTGACACGGTGCGCGACACCCGGGGTTTCGCCACCAAGTTCTACACCGAGCAGGGCGTCTTCGACCTGGTCGGCAACAACATCCCGGTGTTCTTCATCCAGGACGCGATCAAGTTCCCCGACGTCATCCACGCCGGAAAGCCGCACCCGGACCGGGAGATCCCGCAGGCAGCCAGCGCCCACGACACCTTCTGGGACTTCGTGTCGCTGCACACCGAGGCGACCCACCACACCATCTGGAACATGTCCGACCGCGGGCTCCCGCGCTCGTACCGGACCATGGAGGGCTTCGGCATCCACACCTTCCGGCTGGTCAACGAGCAGGGGGGAGCCAGCCTGGTGAAGTTCCACTGGAAGCCCCGGGCCGGGGTCCACTCCCTGGTGTGGGAGGAGGCGCAGCTGATCGCGGGCACCGACCCGGACTTCCACCGCCGGGACCTGGCCGACGCCATCGAGGCCGGAGCGTTCCCGCAGTGGGAGCTCGGCATCCAGGTCTTCCCGGACACCCCCGAGCAGGCCTTCGAGGGCATCGACCTGCTGGACCCGACCAAGCTCGTGCCCGAGGAACTCGCACCGGTACAGCCCATCGGGCTGATGACCCTCAACGCCAATCCGCTCAACTTCTTCGCGGAGACCGAGCAGGTCGCCTTCCACCCCGGCCATCTGGTCCCCGGCATCGACGTCACCGACGACCCGCTGCTCAGCGGTCGGCTCTTCTCCTACCTGGACACCCAGATCAGCCGCCTGGGCGGCCCCAACTTCGCTCAGCTGCCGGTCAACCGCACCCACGCGCCGGTCAACGACGACCTGCGCGACGGCATGCACCAGGCCGCCGTCCACACCGGAGTCGCCCCCTACAAGCCCAACACCCTCGGCGGCGGCTGCCCCTTCGTCGCGGGCGCCGACGTCGGCGGCTACGTGGAGTTCCCGGTACCGGTCGCCGAGGGCGCGGCCAAGGTGCGCCAGGCGCCCGCCTCGTTCGATGACCACTTCAGCCAGGCGCGGCTGTTCTGGCTCAGCCTGAGCCCCGTCGAGCGTGAGCACGTCGTCGCCGCGTACACCTTCGAGCTGAGCAAGTGCACCCAGCGGGTCGTCCAGGAGCGCACCCTGGCGGTGCTGGCGAACATCGACCCCGGGCTGTGCGAGCAGGTCGCCGCAGGGCTCGGACTGCCCGCCCCGGCCACCCGGAAACCACTGGCACGGGTCGAGCCCAGCCCCGCCCTGTCCCAGGTGCGCTCGGGCGAGGGCTGGCCGACGGCGGGCCGGGTCATCGGCGTCATCGCCGACCCCACCACCGACCTCGACAAGCTCCGCGGCCTGCGCCAGGCCGTCCTGGACGCGGACATGGTCCCGCTGGTCATCGCCCCCACCGGCGGCTCCCTCGGCACCGGCGCCGACGCGGTGCCGGTCCAGCGCACGTACGCGAACGCCCGCTCGGTCGAGTTCGACGCCCTGATCCTGACCTGCGCCCCGGCTCCCGGCTCCGACGCCTACGGAGCCCGCGACGCCAGGACCGGAACCACCTCGGCGGCTGAGGCCTCGGTGGACCCGCGGATCGTCCTGATGATCAGCGAGGCCTACCGCCACGCCAAGGCACTGGGCGGCTGGGTCGAGCCGCCGCATGCCCTGGAGGCCGCGGGCTACGTCTACGGCGCCCCTGGCGTGGTGATCGGTGAGGAACCGCGGACCGTCCTCGAAGGCGTCACCGGGCTGCTGGCGCGACACCGCGTCTGGGACCGCTTCCCCGCCGCGATCAGGGAATGAGCCGGAGAAGGCGGTACGCACGTCTCATGACGTTGAAGCACCCCGCCGAGACCAACGGAGGCCGGCGCAGCCACTTCGACCGGCTGGCCGAGCACGCTTCCAACTTCACCAGTTCCCCCGCGTTCTCCCTGTCCTGCCTGATCGTGGTGCTCGGTGTCCTGTGCGTGCACGCCATGCGACTGTCCACCGACACCAAGCTGCTGGCAGGCGACGCCATGACAGCGGTCACCCTGCTCCTGCTGGCCCTGCTGAAGAACTCCGAGCGGCGCTCCGAACGGGCCGTGCAACGCAAGCTCGACGCGATCGCCGCGTCCCTCCTCGAACTCCACGGGGGCCGCGGCGGACCCGTGCAGGAGGACCTGAAGGCGGCGATCAGGATGGAGGACGAGCTCTAGCGGCCGATCCGGGCGGGGATCCGGACCGGGCGGCGGTGATCCGAAGGACCGGCCCTAGTTGAGCAGCCGCTCCCAGTCCTCGGGCACCCTGCCCGCCGGGCCGGGGGCGGGCTGGTCGGCCGGGTGCGCGTGCGGCGGAGCGAGCGCGGGGCCGTCGTAGTACTCCTCGGTCCCGGTGTTCCAGAACCAGTCCTCGCCCGGTTCGAAACTGGTCAGGAAGTCGTGACCGGCCTCGCGGGCGTGCGTGGTGGCGTGCTGGGACGGCGAGGAGTCGCAGCAGCCGATGTGCCCGCAGGCGGCGCAGCGGCGCAGGTGGAACCACCAGCCGCCGCCCGCCAGGCACTCCACGCAGCCGTCACCGCTGGGCGGGACGCTGGGATCGATGCCGGGTATCCGCTGCTCGGCCATGTGCTCTCCTCGTGTGGTCCGGACCGGTTCACTGTCAGCCTGCCCCGGGCGGGTGCCGCCCGCCACCGCCGGGCGGCGGGTCAGCCCCGGGCGGCGGCGCCCAGCCGGGGGTCGGTGACGCCGCCGGGGCACTCCCGGGCCCGCGGCCAGCCGGCCAGCTCCGCGCCCGCCCGGTAGGCGCTGTCCAGGAAGTCCAGCGCGGTCTGCCAGGGGTCCGCCGCCGCCCGGACGTCCTCGTACCCCAGTACCGCCAGGTGGGCGCCCCGGTTGGCGGTCCACGTGGCCGCCGGGGGCCGCAGCGGGCGGTCGGCCAGGCCCGGGGGCTCGGGTGCGGTGTAGGAGTAGAAGGCCGGGGCGGGCACGTTGTCGTCGCCGAACCAGAAGCCCGCGCTGATCACCTCGCGCGAGTACGCCTCGCGGGTGACCGGGTCGGCGTCCGGGGCCGGTTCGACCACGCGGTCCGAGAAGCGGGTGACCGCGAGGTCGAAGGTGTGCCAGAAGTGGTGCACCGGGCTGGTCTTGCCGGAGTAGCCGGCGGCGTGCTGCTCCAGCAGCAGCGCGACCTGGCTGAGGATCACCCAGTACCGGTTGACCGCCGCCGGGTCGTAGCTGTGGTGCTCGTCGTCGTCGGCGAAGGGGCGGGCCGCGTCGGGCAGGTCGTAGGGGTGGCAGAGCGCGGGCTCGACCTCGATCCCGAGGTGGTCCAGGGCGTCCATGGTGTCCTGGTAGAACCGTGCGACGGAGTGCCCGGCGAGCGGGAAGGACTCCTCCCGGCCGGAGAGGGTGCGCAGCACCAGGCGGTGGGCGACCAGGTCGAAGTCGACGCAGAAGGCGTCACCGTCCCCGGTCGGGCCCATCGGGCGGGTGGTGATGCCCTGCCCGGTCAGGTGGAACGGCACGTTCCACCAGTGGTTGCGGCGGGTGCTGCCCGCCAGCCGGAGCTTGCCGACCACCTGCGCGAACCGGTGCAGGGTCTCCTTGGTGTCCCGCCACGACTCCAGCGGCAGAGGGGGGAACAGTTCCACGGTGCTCTCCGGGGTGCGTACGGGCGGACCGGGGTCCGGGCGCGGCCGGGGCGCGGTCCGCCCCGCTGACGCCACCCTCGTCCGACGACAGCGGCCCGGCAACCGCACACGGCTGACCGTGTGCGGTTGCCGGGCCCGGCCCTGGCTGTCAGCGGGGGCGCTGGTCAGCCGGTGTAGCCGGCGAACATCTTGGAGAACTCGTAGGGCGTCTGCGCGATGTTGGTGCACTCGGACAGCCCGCCGGTGCAGGCGTTGGCGTCCCGGGTGACCTCCCAGAAGGACAGCTCGCCGAGGTGCTTCTGCTCGGCGAAGGTGATCAGCTGCTGGGCGTCGGCCAGGCCGAAGACCTCGTCCGTCTGGTCGTTCTGGCCGAGCATCGGGGTGACCCCGACCATGGCCCAGGCCTGGGCGTCGGTCAGGCTGGTCCAGACCGACTTGATCTGGGCCTGGGTGGCCTGCGCGGCGTCGATCGAGTAGGTGCCCATCTGGCCGGCCGGGTTGGGCGCGGTCGAGTCGCCGAAGTCCATGGTCATCACGTTGACCGCGTCCACGACCACGCCGGCCTTCTCGGCGGACTGGAGCGCGTACACGCCGTCGGCGGTCAGGCCGGACGGCAGCACCGGCAGCGTCAGGCTGACCCGCAGGTCCCGGCCCTTGGCCCGCTGCGCGGCCTGGACCTGGGCGATCGCCGCCGAGCGGAGGTCGATCGAGGTGTGGTCCGCGAGCGCGGAGCCCTCGATGTCGAAGTCGATCCGGTCCAGACCGTAGGTGTCCACCACCGACTGGTACTGCGCGGCCAGGGCCGCCTCGGTGGTGCAGGACTGCGCCAGCTCGGTGCCGTTGGCCCCGCCGAAGGACACCCGGACGTCGCCGCCCGCCGCCTGGATCGCCTGGATGTCGGCCTTGTCCCAGCCGGTGGAGACGTTGTAGTCGCCGAACCAGCTGGCGGTGCAGGGGGTGCTGCCGTTGATGACGAACGCCAGCGAGAGCTGCTTGAGCCCGGTCGCCGCCGTGATCGCGGGCAGGCTGGGCGTCGGGTAGGCGCCCATGTCGACGTAGGGGGCGGCCACCCCGGGCAGGGTGCCGCTCCCGGCGACGCCGGTCACCGTGGCCGAGGCCGGGGACTCGTTGCCCGCCGCGTCGAACGCGGTGACGTCGAAGGTGTGGCTGCTGCCCGCGAGCAGGCCGGTGATGTTCGCGGTGGTGCCGGTGACCGTGGCGACCACCGAGCTGCCCTCGTACACGTTGTAGCCGGTGACCCCGACATTGTCGGTGGCGGCCTTCCAGGACAGCGAGATGCTGCCGGGTCCGGTGCCGCTGACGGCCAGGCCGGTCGGGGTGGACGGCGGCGTGGTGTCGGCCGGCAGACCCTGACAGGGCTCGTTGTTGATCAGGCAGTTGGCCGGATCGGTCTGGGTGGCGCCGGAGGAGATGTCCAGGCCGACCACGTCAGCGCTGGCCCCGGGGGCGAGTGGGGTCGCCCAACTGGGCGAGGTGATCGTGTAGTTGCTGCCGGACTGGCTGAGCGTGCCGTTCCAGGCACTGGTGACCGTCTCCCCCGCGGGCAGCGAGAAGGTCAGCGACCAGGTGTTCACCGTGGCCCTGGTGTCATTGGTGATGGTGTAGCTGCCCGAGAAGCCGCCCTGCCAGGTCTGGGTGACCCCGAAGTCGGCGATCAGACCGCTCATCGCGCCGGTGGCGTGGGCGGTGGACGGGAGCAGCAGCGGCGCGGTGATCAGCGCGGCGGCCGTGGTGACATGCAAGGTGAAACGCCTCATGGGCGAGTTCTCCTCGGCTTGGGGCAGCACAGGACTCGTACTGCTGGGCGTGTGGGGGTAGTTGGCCGCGCGGCACCCACACCATGGTCCAGACCAATATCCGGCGTCAAGGGCCCGCCGTCCCAGGGTGGCCGGCTATTGACGGCACATCACCTCCGTTCCCTGGTCACGGCGGGTTCCGCCGGTAATCCCCTTGGAGCGTCGACGGTCCCTCTGGGAGGATCTACGACAGCCTCGGGCCAGGCCTGATCCGGCTGACCGAGGACACGGCACCGTCGCCGCGACCACGCCGCCCGCGCAGGGAGAGTTCCCGTGAAGCCTTCCGCCCATCCGCTGGACCACCGCTACCGGGGCGAGAGCCCGCTGCGGACCCTCGCCTACCTCTACCGGGACGACCGGGGCAGGCTCGCCCTGGGCACCGCCGCCTTCCTGGTCAAGCACAGCCCGACCTGGCTGCTGCCGCTGGTCACCGCGAACGTCATCGACATCGTGGTCGCCCACGGCCCCGGCTCGCAGCTGTGGCTCAACTGCGGTCTGCTGCTGGCACTGCTGCTGCTGAACTTCCCCGGGCAGCTGCTCTACATCCGCTGCTACAGCCGGTCCATCCGCCGGGTCAGCACCGGCCTGCGCTCGGCCATCTGCCGCCGGCTCCAGGACCTCTCCATCGGCTACCACTCGCGGGTCAGCGCGGGGGTGTTGCAGACCAAGGTCATCCGCGATGTCGAGACCATCGAGCAGATGGTCCAGCAGGCCGCCGACGGCGGCCTCTCGGCGTTCAGCAGCCTGTTCGGCGGCCTGCTCATCATCGGCCTGCGCACGCCGGTGTTCCTGCCGGTGTTCCTGGTGGTGGTCCCGGCCGCGGCGGTGCTGGTGATGAGCCTGCGCAAGCGGCTGCGCCAGCAGAACGAGTCCTTCCGGCAGGAGGTCGAGGTGCTGTCCTCCCGCGTCATCGAGATGACCTCGCTGATACCCATCACCCGGGCCCACGGCCTGGAGAAGGACGCGATCCGGCGGGTGGACGGCACGTTGAGCCAGGTGCAGGGGGCCGGGCTGCGGCTGGACCTGCTCAACGGCCGCTTCGGGGCCATGGGCTGGATCACCCTGAACACGCTCGGTGTCGGCTGCCTGGCCGGTTCGGCCTGGCTCGCCTACACCGGTACGTTCGGGGTGACCGCGGGCGACGTGGTGATGCTCAGCGCCTTCTTCACCACCCTGACCGGCGCGGTCACCTCGCTGATCAGCCTGGCCCCGGTGATCAGCAAGGGCCTGGAGTCGGTGCGCTCGGTCGGCGAGGTGCTAGAGGCGCCGGATCTGGAGCACAACGCCGGGAAGGCCGAGGTGGGCGGCGTCGTCGGCGAGATCGCCTTCGAGCGGACCGACTTCGGCTACCCGGGCGCGGACCGGCGCTCGATCCAGGACTTCTCGCTCACCGTCTCCCCCGGTGAGACGGTCGCCCTGGTCGGCCCGTCCGGCGCGGGCAAGTCCACGGTGCTGAACCTCGCCATCGGCTTCCTGCGCCCCGACGGTGGACGGGTACTGCTGGACGGTGTCGACATGGAGACACTGGACCTGCGCACCTTCCGCCGTTTCCTGTCCATCGTGCCGCAGGAGTCCATCCTGTTCGAGGGCAGCATCCGGGAGAACGTCAGCTACGGCATGGACGGCGCGCCGGAGGAGGCGGTGCGGGCCGCCCTGCGCGACGCCAACGCGCTGGAGTTCGTGGACCGGCTCCCGGACGGCATGGACACCGTGGTCGGGGAGCGCGGGGCCCGGCTGTCCGGCGGGCAGAAGCAGCGGCTGGCGATCGCCCGGGCGCTGATCCGCGACCCGCGGGTGCTCGTCCTGGACGAGGCCACCTCGGCCCTGGACACCCGCTCCGAGGCGCTGGTGCAGGAGGCCCTGGCCCGGCTGATGCGCGGCCGGACCACCTTCGTGGTGGCGCACCGGCTGTCGACGATCCGGGGTGCGGACCGCATCGTGGTGCTGGAGGACGGCCGGATCGCCGAGACCGGCTCCCACGACGAGTTGCTCCGCAGGCCGGGCAGCAGCTACGGGCGCCTGCACGGCGCCCAGGCCGGCTGAACACCCGACCTGGCGGGTACCAGCCGACGGAACGGCTAGGGGACGTCCTCGACTCCGGTGCAGTCGAGGACGTCCCACAGTCCGGTCAGCCGCAGCAACCGCCGCAGCCGGGGCCCGACCCGGACCAGGCACAGCGGCACGCCGAAGCCACGGGCCTGCACCCGGGCCCGGATCAGCGCGGTCAGTCCGCTGGAGTCGCAGAAGTTCACCAGGGACACGTCGACGTCGATCCGCCGTACCTGCGGGTCGATCAGGATCTGGGTGACCGCCACCCGCAGTCGCGGGGCCGCCTCCACGTCGAGCTCGCCCGCGAGCAGGACCTCGGCGACGCTGCCGTGCTCCAGGACGACCACGGCCAGCGCCGGATCGGCGTCCATGTGAACCCCCCTGCCTTGATCCGAGGGGCAACAATAGTTGAATGGCCACGGTCATAGTAGTCGGGGGCGGAGATCCGTGCCCCCGACCTCTCCGGAGCCGTCAGCTCGGGTCCCAGCGCCGCGGGTTGTGCACGAACGCGGGACCCCGCTCCGGGCCGCCGGGCGGGTCGTAGTAGCGGTGGAAGACCGGGGTGGCCGAGGCGGAGATCGGCGGGACGATCCAGCTCCAGTCGGCGGCGACCGAGCGGCCGTGCCGGTTCTCGCGCTCGATGTGGTTCAGGAACCGCGCCGACTCGGTGTGGTGGTCGGCCATGGTCACCCCGGCCCGCTGGTAGGAGTGCAGGACGGCCAGGTTGAGCTCGACCAGGGCGCGGTCCTTCCACAGCGTCCGGTCGTCGCCGGTGTCGAGTTGGAACAGCTCGGCGACGGCGGGCAGCAGGTCGTACCGGTCGGTGTCGCCCAGGTTGCGGGCGCCGATCTCGGTGCCCAGGTACCAGCCGTTGAACGGCGCGGTGGGGTAGCTCACGCCGCCGATCTCCAGCGACATGTCGCAGATCGCGGGCACCGCGTACCAGCGCAGGCCGAGTGCGGCGAAGCGGGGCTGGTGCGGATGGGTCAGCGGTATCTCCAGCACCGCCTGCTCCGGCAGTTCGTGGAACCGGGGTTTGCGGCCGGGTGCGGTCTGGGTCAGCAGCGGCAGCACGTCGAAGTCCTTGTCCCCGCCCTTCCAGCCCAGTTCCCGGGCCAGCGCCGTGCGTTGGCGGCTGCGCGGGTCGTCGGCGTAGCGGATCAGCTGCTCGTTCAGCAGCCGGGTGGTCCGCCGGTCCGGCCGGTCCGGCGCGAACACGCTGATCAGCGGGCGGATCCGGCCGCCGTTGGTGGCCAGCCGCAGATGCTCGACGCACTCCTCGGCGACCTCGTCGGAGGTACGCAGGTGCCGCAGGTCGCGCACGGTCATGCTGTTCCAGTAGAGCCGCCCGATGCAGCGGGCCGCGTTGCGCCAGGCGACCCGCGCCCCGAAGGTCAGCTCCGGCGCGGTGTGCTGGTACGTACCGGTGGCGCCGATCTCCGCCCGGACCTCCCGCAGCCGCCGCTCGATCCCGTCCACCCCGGGGTTCTCCCGGGCGAACTGGAGCAGGAAGGCCTGCGCGGCGGACCGGACCGCGTCGGGGGCGGTCTCCCCGGGGACCGCTGCCCGGGGGACCGCTGCTCGGGGGACCGCTGCTCGGGAGCGGGCGAAGGCGGTACGCAGTGGAGGGAACTTCACGGGAGCGTCCTTCCGCTGGGGCGGGCGTGCTGGTGGGAACCCCGGGCCCGGCGGCGGCAGCCGGACCGGGCAGGATTCGCCGACCGTACCCCCGAAGCCGACGGCCTCATCGCAGAAACGTCTTTCCGAAGCGGCGGGGTGCAACTGCGGTGCAACTGCGGTCAGATTCCGGCGGATTCGTACAGCGAGGGCGCAGCTGGGCTGATCATCCGATCAGGCCCGGCCTCAGTTGTCCGCCGCCTCCTGCGTCAGCGGGCGGACCTGCTGTCCGGTGTCCAGCCGGGCACCGAGGACCGCACCGGCACGCGGCGTGACGGCCAGCGTCAGGGTGTGCCCCGGGGTGGCCGCGTCGCCGCTGGGCAGCGTGCCGCCGGTACTGATCCGGGTGACCCGGCGGCTGCCCGCCGCGAGCAGGTACGGATGCCCGCCCTGCGGCGACCGCCACCAGGTCCAGCCGAGCACGGACTGCTGGAAGCGGCTGCACGCGCGCCCCTGCGGCTGGACGGCGGTGGTCAGCCCCGGAGCGCCGACGGCCGCGGGCGGCAGGAACAGGGTGGCGGCCGAGCCGGTGCCGTCCCAGTGGTCGGCCCGGGTGCAGACCCAGTCGGCCGCGCCCTGGTGCTCCGGCAGCGGCTGCTGGGCGAACTGCCAGGCGTTGACCTGCTTGACGTCCTGCCCGCGCAGCGCGGGCAGGGTGCAGACCAGCCGGGCCCAGGTGAGCAGCGCGTCCGGACCGGTCGCCTCCCGCGGCGACTCGGCCGGTCCGCGCTGCGGCGGCGGGGTGTAGGTCAGGTGCGCGGCGGTGATCCCGCCGAGGTCGGTGAGCAGGAAGGCGTGGTGTTCGGCGACCACCGGGGACGACCGCAGTTGCAGCACCGGCCAGCTCCCGCAGCCGCTCGCGGGCGGCGCGGGCAGCGCCGGGGTGACCCCCTCGGCGGCGCTGACGCCCCGGGCCGGGGTGTTCGGCGCGCGCAGGTCGCGCAGTTGCGCGGTGGCCACCCACGGGGCGAGCAGGAAGCGGTCGCCCGCCGGTCCCGAGCGCAGCAGCACCGCACCGGCCGAGGTCACGTCCGAGTCGTCGCTGCGGGACAGCTCCAGCCGTACCGGATCGGACGCGTCCGGATGGTCCGGACGGGTGTAGCGGGCCAGCCTGGTGCCGTCGTCGAACAGGACCACGGCCGCGCCGTCCAGGTGCCCGGCCCACAGCAGCCGCGGCGGGACCCCCGGGGCCGCGGCGGCGGCGCCGGGGTCGGCGGTCAGCAGCACCGAGCCGTCGCGGGCCGGCGCCGTCCAGGCGGCCAGGGCCGCGGTGAGCAGCGCGCGGTCCCCGGTGGCGTCACCCCGGGCGGCCCAGGCGGTGAAGTCCAGCCGGGCGGTGTCCTGCCAGGCGTCGGCCGGGACCCGGACCAGGTCGGCCGCGGTCACCGTGCCGGTCGCCTCGACGTCGGCACCGGCCGGTACGCCGGGTGACCCACCGGGGACGGTCAGTGCGAGGGCCGCGACCAGGGCGGCCGCGGCGGTCCCCGCCGCCGTCCGCAGCCGCCGTCGGCGGCGCAGCAGGTCGGTCGGCCGGGCCTGCACCGTGGCCGAATCGAAGCGGGCGCCGTTCGGCGCGTCCGCCGGGTGGGCGGCGAGCAGCACCGCGGCCGTGCCCAGGGCGGCCTCCGGATCGCGTACCCCGGCCGCACGCAGCAGCGGCGCGGCGGCGGCCGGGCTCAGCCGCTCCAGCGCCAGCAGCGCGTACGCGGCCCGTTCGGGCGCGGTGGTCCCGGCGAGCGCGCGGTCCAGGGCGAGCTCGCCGGCCCCGCCGCTGAGGGTGAACAGCCGCAGGCCCCAGACGTACGGGGGCGGCGGCAGCCGTCGCGGCCGGGCCCGCAGCCCCGCTGCCAGCACGCGCTGCCGCAGTCGGCGGTAGACCGGGTCGGCCCCGGCGAAGCGGACCGGCTCGTCCACCGGCTCCCGGGGCGGCGGGGGCGCGGGGTGGCTCTCCGCCCGGGGCCGCAGCCCGGGCAGGCCCCCGGGCAGGGACCGCTGGACCAGGGCGTGGGCGGCGAGGACCCGGCGGTGCCGGTTGGCGGTGGCCGGGAGCAGCGCGTAGGCCAGCCGCACCAGCCTGCCGTAGTGCAGCACCAGCACGGACTCCGCCTCGGCCACCGGCCGGGCCGGTCGCCGGGCCCCGCCCGGGGCGGCGGCGCCGGGCCCGGCGACCGCGCCGGACACCGGAGGGGTCTCACGGACCATCTGTCAGGATCTCCTCGTCGGCCTGCTGGCAGCGCCGCACCGGGAACAGCGGAATCGGCGGTGCCGCGTTCTGCCCAACGAGTGAATGGTCCGATGGTTACCCTGTCCGATCAGCGACGGTCCGACCAGCCGCCGCACCGGCGCGGGCGACCGCCGGGCCGGAGCACGCCGAGAGCCGTCCCCCGCAGGCGCTGTGCCTGCCGGGGACGGCTCACGGACTTCAAAGACCGGTCATCCTGGTGTAAGGACTCGCGATCCGCTGCTGCATCGCGCCGAAGTCGACGATGACAGCGATACCTTCCTCGACCGCGGTGACCCGGCCGAGGCCGTACGTATCATGTGTGACCCGATCCCCCACGGCGAACCGTTGGCATGGCGGGGCGACCGCCTCCTTGAATGGACTGGTGGGCAGAACGCGCTTGGTAACTCCCGGCTTCGTCATTAGCACCAGTATGCGCCGCCCGACGGTTGCCGCCTGCACCTCCTGGGTAACGGTCTGGACCGCTGTCCGCCGCGCGGGCGGCCGGGACCTGGAAATTTGTCTGCTTTGTCACCTCCTGGCGGCCTCTTCGTCGCCTGCCGGCGACCCCGGAGACACCTCGGCGGGCGGGTCCACCCGGGTTGACCAGGACCGGAGCCGGACACGCCGCGGGATCCGGCCGGACCGCCAGGGCGACCGTGCCCACCGGGCGGATCCGCAGCGCTGGGACGCGGTCGACCTGGACCGGTTCCAGGGGCTGTACCTGCCCGGCGGCCACCGGGCCCGGGGGATGCGCCGGTACCTGGAGAGCGCCTTCCGGCGCGACCTGCCGGTGGCCGCCATCTGCCACGGCGTGCTGCTGGCCGCCCGCAGCACCGATCCGGCCACCGGCCGCTCCGTCCTGCACGGGCGCCGGACCACCGCGCCGACCTGGAGCCTGGAGCGGCCGGCCTGGCGCGTCGCCCGGCGCGGCCGGTTCTGGGACCGGGACTACTACCGCACCTACCTGGAGGCCCCGGGGCAGCCGGAGGGCTACCTGTCCGTCCAACGGGAGGTGACCCGGAAGCGTGGTGCAGGTGCGGGGTGCACCCCGCACCACCCCCGACCGGGTTGCCTGCGCCAGTGATCCACGCGGTGATCCACGGAAGACTCGTCCCGGGCGAACAGCTCGCCCGAGGACGATCCAGGGGGACTCCCATGCCGCACACCTCACTTCCGCCTCGCCGCCCGGTCCGGCTGCGCACCCTGGTCGCGCTGACCGCCGGGTCGCTGGCGCTGACCGGCGTGCTGCCCGCGGTCGCCCTCGCCGAGGGGCGCGCGAGGGTGACGCAGTCCGCCGCCGACCGGCTGCCCCCGGTGGACCCGACCGCCCTGCGGCAGGCGATCAGCGGGCTGCCGAACCAGCGGGTGGTCAGCGCGGTCATCAACATCACCGGCTCGGCGGGCAGTTGGCGGGGCGCCTCGGGCTCGGCCGACCTGGCCACCGGACAACCGGCGTCCGCTGAAGCGCGGTTCCGGATCGGCAGCGTCACCAAGGTCTTCACCGCCGCCGTGGTCCTGCAACTGGTCGCCGAGCACCGGGTGACGCTGGACCGGACCATCCAGCACTACCTGCCCGGTGTGCTGCCGGGCGGCATTCCGCCGATCACCGTCGCCGAACTGCTCGACCACACCAGCGGCCTGCCCGGCGCCACCGCCGGCGACGGCGAGGGCGATCCCGCGCTGTTCGTCGCCGACCGCTTCGAACACCCCACGCCCGCACAGATGGTGGCGTCCATCGACGGTCAGCCGATGAGCTTCGCCCCGGGCACCGAGCAGCAGTACAACGGCGTGAACTACTACCTGCTCGGGATGCTCGTCGAGAAGGTGACCGGACACTCCTACGCCGACGAGGTCACCGAGCGCGTCCTGCGTCCGCTGCGCCTGCGCGACACCAGCGTCCCGGCCCCGACCGACTACCGGATCCAGGGGCCGCACCTGGACGGATATCTGAGTATCAGTCAGAATAGCACCGCGGCACCGGTGGACGTCACCGAGCAGAGCCCGTACCCGTGGGCCGAGGGCGGCATGATCTCGTCCGCCGGGGATCTCAACACGCTGATGACCGCTCTGCTGGACGGCCGCCTGCTGCCGGCGGCCGAACGGCGGGACCTGATGACCGTCCCCGACGTGCCCTACCTGGGCACCGACCAGTGCCAGGTGAACGACCCCGGGCAGGCCTGCTTCGGCATGGGCCTGGAGCGGGCGACCATCGACGGGGTGACCCTCTGGGGCAAGACCGGCTCCCGCCCGGGCTACACCGACGGCACCTTCGCCACCGCCGACCTGCAGCGCGTGCTGACCTACGGCTTCACCCCGACCGACGAGAACGCCACCTACAACAGCCTCATCCTCGCCATCGCCGACGCCGCCCTGGCCAGGCCCTGACGACGGGTCGCCCTCAGCGGTACCGGATGAGGTGAACGGCGAGTACCCCCTCGGTGTCGAGTTCGGCCGGCCCCTCCCGCATCGGGTCCAGCAGGACCAGGCCCAACTCGGTCTGGGCGGCGGTCAGCAGGCGGCCCACGGTCTCCCGGCCGCGGCGGTCCCGCCGACGCAGCCAGACCAGGGACCTCACGCCGACCGGGGTCCGGGCCAGCAGGCTCAGCGCGCTGGGCCAGTCGCCGAACACCGCGCTGTCCAGGACCGGCCCGAGGGTGCTCAGGGTCGGCTGGAACCACGCCGCCTCCCCCGGCGCCGGGGGCGGCTCCAGCCCCGCGGTTCCGGGAGTCCCACCCGCGCACCACCGTTGCAGCCAGCCCCACGGATCGGTGTTCGGCAGCCCGAAGGGCGCGCCGTCGTCCTTGGGCACCACCACGGCGCAGTCCAGCATCCCCTGCCACCAGTCACCACCGGCCAGCAGCGCGCGGCTGTTGCAGGCGAACAGCCAGCCCCGGCCGAGGTCGTCCTCGACGCCGGGCGCGACCAGGGCCGCCTGCCCCCGGTACGCCTCGTGCAGCCAACCACCGGCCTTGCGCACGGCCGCGGCGAGATCGGGGGCGGGTAGGCGCCACTCGGGGACGGGCCGGGCCGGGGGCGTCACGCCCCGTGGGCGATGGAAGCGGGCGAGGGTGAGCTTACGGATCCCGGCGGCGTCCAGCCGGGCCAGTCCACCCGTCTGGCCGTCCAGCAGCAGCACCCGGTTCCCGTCGTTGAGGGCGTAGAGCAGGTGCCCGGTGGCCTCCTGCCCGCCCAGTTCCCGGCGCACCCAGAGCACCCCCCGGGTGTCGGCGCCGCCCGCGTCGACCTTGGCGATCACCTCGTTCCAGTCGGCGCAGACGGCGATGTCCGCCCCGGTGAAGTGGCGGCGCAGCAGACGGCCCCACCAACCGGGAGCCTCGTGCGCGGGCTGCCACGGCAGGGCCGTCGCCTGTCCACCGTTGAGCGTGGCGTCCACGGACACCACGCAACCGCGCGCGTTGGCCCGCGCGCTCCACCGCTCGCGGACCCGCGGCCGGGGGTCCGCCGCCAGGTCGCCGACGTCACCCCAGGGGTCGGCGTTCGCCGGATGGAACGGCGGGGCGCCGTCCTTGGGGACGATCAGTGAGGCGTTGAGCATCGCGGTGCTCGGATAGCCGGGCTGCGGCAGCACCCGGACGCCGAACCACCAGGCCTGCCCGGTCTCCGCCACCGGCTGGTCGGACGCGAGCTCCGCCACCCGACCGTACATGCCACGCAGCCACTCCCGCGCCCGGCGCGTGGGGTCGAGCGACGCGCTCAACGGCTGCCCCCTCGGCTCGGAAACTGACCGCGACGTGTACTGGACCCCCAACCTACTCGCTTCGTCCGTGCACGGAGCCCAGTTCGGTGAGGAGGGTGGGGTTGACGATGCGGAGGACGGCGGCGGTGTCCTCGTACGGGACGGCCGGCCACAGGACGGTACGGGCCTGGGCGTACTTGGCGGCGAGGCGCTCGGCGGTGTCCGGGGGCAGCTGGGCGGTCCGCGACGGGTCGCTGTTGTCGGCGTTGTCGGAGATCTTGAGGAGGCAGGCCGCGTAGTGCTCGGCGGCCGAGCGGAGCATGTCCCGGTAGGGCACGCCCGGGCGGTTGGTCACCCGCTGGACGATGTCGACGACCGTCGGCGGCACCCCCGCGGCCAGCAGCGCGGGCGCGGTGGTGCCGGTGTCCTCCAGCACGTCGTGCAGCAGTCCGGCCATCTGCAGGCCCGCACCGAAGGGGGCGAGGCCGCGGGCGACGGCGCGGACGTGCTCGACGTAGGGGACGCCGATCCGGTCGACCTGCCCGGCGTGGGCTTCGGCGGCCAGGGCGTCGACGTCGGCGAGGGTGAGCGTGCGCGGCATGGTGCGGTCCTTCCTCCGGGACGTCGATCACCCTACCCGTTCGATATGACGGGCTGTTACGAATTCCCGCGGATATCCCCCTGAATTCACCGGCGGCCGGTGGATTCCGGTGGGACCGAAAGGTCCAGTCTGTCCGGAGTATCAGTCATCATGCCGTCTTTCGCCGGTTATTCTGGGACTTCCGTCCTATTGTTGCGAACTGGGAAATAGGGCAGCCTTTCCGCCATGAGTGCAGCCTGAACCCGCGTGACCGGAGCCCGGCCCCGAGCGAGTGTCCTCGCGGCGCCACGGCCGCTCCGTCCCGCCCACCGTCGAGGACCCGCCCTCAGCGCCGAGGCCCCTCACCGATGCCGCACCGGTACGACGCGACGATCCGCGACGAGAGGAAGCACACCTTGCGGCCCGCTCTCCTGACCGGCGAGACCCTGACCGAGTGCCTGGCGAACCACGTCCGGGCCTCCCCCGACGCCGCCGCCGTGTTCCCCGGCACCGAGGAGCGGCTGACCGCCCGTGAGCTGGACGAAGCCTCGTTGCGCAGCGCCCTGGCGCTGCTGGAGCACGGAGTGGGACCCGGATCCGTGGTGGGGCTGCTGCTGCCCACCGACGCGCGCTTCCTGGTGGCCTTCTGCGGTGTGCAGCGAACCGGCGCGGCGTGCTCGGTGCTGCCGGCACCGGCCGGTTTCGGCGACGAGTCGGGGACCGCGCGCCGTCTGGCCCGGGTCCTGCGCAGCGCTGGCATCGGGCACCTGGTGCTCGGCGAGGCATTCGCCGGACTGGGGAAGCTGCTCCTCGAATCGCTGCCCGGTCTGGTGCTGATCGATCCCGCCGCCGCCAGGGGCGGCAGCGCCGACGCCCTTCCCGCCGTGGATCCCCGGGCCCTGTCGGTGGTGCAGTTCACCTCGGGCAGCACCAGCGATCCCAAGGGCGTCCAGCTGACCCAGGCCACCATGGCCGCCGGGCTGCGGGCCTGCGTCGTCTCCGGTGGCTTCAGCCCGGACGACGTCTTCATGCAGTGGGTGCCCACCTTCCACGACATGGGCCTGATCGGGCTGTTCTCGCACCTGCTGAACGGCTCGGACGTGCACGTGTTCAGCCCGATCGCGTTCCTGCGGCGGCCCGCTGGGCTGCTGCGCTACTTCGCCGAGCACCACGGCACGGTGATCACCGGCCCGAACTTCTCCTACGACCAGATCCTGGACGCCGCCACCCCGGAACTGATCGCCTCGCTGGACCTGTCCGCCTGGCGGCTGGCGTTCAACGGGGCGGAACCGGTCAGCGCCGCCACCACCGCCCGGTTCACCCGCGAGCTGGCCCCGGCCGGGGTCGACCCGAGCGTGATGTACCCGGTCTACGGCATGGCCGAGGCGACCTTGGGCATCAGCTTCCCGCAGCCCGGCGAACCGGTCCGCACCGTGTACGTCGACCGGGGTGAACTGGCCGGCCGGGGACGGGTGGTGGCTGTCGCCGAGGGGGCGCGGGGGGCGAAGGCCGTGGTGTCGGTCGGCCGCCCGGTGCACGGCCTGGAGCTGCGGCTGGTGACCGAGGACGGGCGGCTGTGCGGGCCGGGGGAACTGGGCGGGATCCAGATCGCCGGACCGGCCGTCACCAGCGGCTACTACGGCAACCCCGAGGCCACCGCCGCCGCCTTCGACGGCCGCTGGTTCCGCACCGGCGACACCGGCTTCCAGGACGACGGCCGGCTGTTCGTCACCGGCCGGACCAAGGAGATGGTCATCGTCCGCGGCCAGAACTTCTTCCCGGACGACATCGAGGCCGTCGCCCGCGAGGTCCCCGGCATCTACCGGCAGCGGTGCGTGGCCTTCTCCGACACCGAGGCCGACGGCCGCGAGGTGGTGCGGGTCGTGGTCGAGGCCGATCCGCGCGCGGTGAGCGCGGACGCCCTCGCGGCGGTGATCGGCGCCCGGGTCGAGGAGGAGCTGGACTTCTCCGACGTCCGGGTCCATGTCGTCAAGCCGCGCTGGATCACCCGGACCACCAGCGGCAAGTGGCAGCGGGCGCTGACCCGGCAGCGGCTGTCGGGCGAGTCTGCCGCCGGACCCGGGCCGGACGCCGCGCCCGACCGGCGCTGACCCCCGGCGCCGAGGGCAACCGACGGCACCACAGCAACCGACGCACCGAACGAAGGCGGACCGCATGACCACACCGCACGGACTCGACCAAGCCCGCGACCTCGACGCCGAACCGCTGCACAGCTACGACGTCTTCCCCGCGTACCAGAGCGCCTCCTGGGAGCTGAGCGACATCCCCTGGGACGACTTCCGCCCCGACCTGGTGCGCCCCGAGTACGTCGCCTTCGCCATGGGCGCGGTGATGGGCGAGTCGAACTCGATCGCCGCACAGCACGGCTTCCTGAACGAGTTCGTCGACGACTACGACTTCTCCGCCTTCGTCTGCCTCTGGGGCTACCAGGAGTTACAGCACCACCTGGCGTTCAAGAAGTGGTTGCGGCTGGCCGGTACGGACGTCGGGTACGAGCAGATCAACGCCATGCGCGCGCCGTACCCGCCGGGGACCACCCCGTCCGCGACGCTGGCCACCAACATCATCTCCGAGATCGCCACCAACCACATGTACAAGTGCGTCAGCCGGGTCGCCGAGGAGCCGGTGATCGCGAAGATCATGCGCCGGGCCAGCGGCGACGAGGCCCGCCACGCCCGCGAGTTCATCCACTACACCGCCCGCCGCCTGGTCGGCTTCCCGCACGAGCTGGCGTCGGTGCTGGAGACCTTCTACATCTACCTGGCCGACCCGAACGGCCGCTACCAGCACCCGGTCAGCCGGTTCAAGAGCGATCTGCCGGAGCTGGAGGGGCACGTCACCATCGACGAGGTCTTCCGCTACTTCGGCGAGGTCGACGACGGCAGCGAATGGGACCGGGTCACCGCCCGGCTGTTCGCCACCCTCGCCGAGCTGACCGGCCGTCCGATCACCCGGCTCCGCGACATCCGGCGCGCTCTGGCCGACGTTCCGGCGACTCCGGGCGCGGCCTCGTGACCGCGCCGGAACCGGTCGAACTGCCCTGGCTGCGCGAGCCCCGGTTCCGCTGCTTCGGCTGCTCCCCGCGCAACCCCATCGGCCTGGCCCTGGAGATGCACCGGCTGGACGACGGGCGGCTGGCCGCCGAGGCGACCTTCAGCGAGGACTACGCCTCCTACCCCGGCGTCGTGCACGGCGGCATCGTCGGGGTACTGGTGGACGAGCTGATGGGCGACCTGATCGCGCTGGACCGCGGCCTGCTGGCGTTCTCGGTCACCCTGCGCACCAAGTTCCTGCGCCCGCTGCGCACCGGCCACCCCTACCGGGCCCTGGCCCGGATCAGCCGCGAGGGCAACGGCCTGCTGCACACCGAGGCCGACGTGCTGGGCCCCGACGGGCAGGCGCACGTCATGGCGACCGCCTCCTATCAGCCGATCAGCTCACCGCAGGCCGAGGACCACCTGGAGCTCGGACCCCAGGACCGCGACCGGCTCGCCCACTACTTCGACCATGCGATTGGATGACCATGTCCCCGTCCTTTGACCAGAGCCCCGCCGCCGACGCGGCCTCCGTCCTCGACGAGGTCCGCGGCCAGGTCGCCAAGGAACTCGGCGTCGACCTCTCCCAGGTCGAGCCGGACACCGTGCTCAAGCAACTGCCCGGATCCGACTCGGTCCGGCTGCTGCGGGTCGTCGCCCAGGTGGAACGGGTGTACGACGTCGAGTTCGAGGACGAGGACATCTTCCGGGTGCGCACCCCCGGGGAGCTCGCCGACCTGGTCCTGGCCCAGCTCGCGGGCGGCGAGTGACCATGCCCTCGCTCGCTCCGGAAGAGGCCAGGCGGGCCACCAACCAGCACTACGAACTGCCGCCCGAGTACTTCGCGGCGTTCCTCGACACCCGGATGAAGTACAGCTCGGGCCTCTACCGGACCCCCGGCTGCACCCTGGAGCAGGCACAGACCGCCAAGCTGGAGTTCGTCGCCGACCGGCTCGCGCTGACCGGCGGCGAGCGGCTGCTCGACATCGGCTGCGGCTGGGGCAGCCTGACCCTGTTCATGGCGCGGGAGTACGGCTGCTCCGTCACCGGCGTCACCCCCTCCCGGCCGCAGGCGGGCTACATCCGCGAGCAGGCCGGGGCCGCCGGGATCGGCGACCTGGTCGAGGTCCGGGTCGGCTCGTTCTCCGCCCTGCCGATGACCGGCGGCTACGACGCCGTGACGATGCTCGGCTCCATCGTGCACATGCCGGACCGGACCGAGGTGCTGCGCAAGGCGCACGGCCTGCTCCGGCGAGGGGGACGGCTCTACCTCTCCGAGAGCTGCTTCCGCAACGCGGAGACGTACCGGGAGTTCAACGACCGCCCGGGCACCAGGCACGTCACCGAGACCACCTTCGGCTTCGCCGACATGGTCCCGTTCTCCACGCTGGTCGAGGCGACCGAGAGCGCGGGCTTCAGCCTGGAGGCGATGGACGACCTGACCGCGCACTACCAGCGCACGATCGAGGAGTGGGAACGCCGGGCGCTGCTGAACCGGGAGCGGATCGAGGCCGTGGCCCCGGGCACGGCGGAGTCGCTGCTGCGCTACCTGCGGACGGCCAACGCCGGTTGGGGCTACACCACCAAGCACTACGCGCTGACCGCGGTCAAGGCCCGGCTGTCCGCGAAGGCGCTCCCCGCGTGAGCGCGCCGACCGCGGGGCCGCCGACCGCGGGTTCGGAGCGGCTGCCGGAGCTGCTGCCGACCGTCGAGATGCACGCCCTGGTGGACCAGGCGGTGACCCGCGCCGACGAGCGGGCCTGGACGCTGGGCGACCTGGACTGGGCCTCCCTGCGCCCGGAGACCCTGACCGAGGTCGACCGCTCGGCGGTCCGCTTCATCACCCTGGTCGAGGACCACATCCCCGGCTACCTGTCGCACTTCCTCACCGCCTTCCCGGTCGTCGGCGCGCAGCTGGAGCTGGAGCGGTTCGGCTTCAACCGCGAGTACTTCCGCTTCCTGGTCGCCTGGGCCCACGACGAGGAGCGGCACGCCTCGGCCCTGGCGCGCTACCAGGTCGAGGCGGGGATGAGCACCAGGGAGCAGCTGCTGGCCGACCTGGCGGAGGAGGGCCGCAAGGCCTTCACCCTGCCGTACGAGCATCCGGTGCAGTCCTTCGCGTACACCCTGGTTCAGGAGAAGGCGACCCAGCTCTTCTACCAGCGGTTCCGCGAGACGGTGGCGGATCCGCTGCTCCGCGACCTGCTGGGGCGGCTGGCCCGGGACGAGGCGCGGCACTTCGCCTTCTACGCCAACCTGGTGGGCGCGTACGTGGCCAGGGACGGCGCGGCCGCGGTCCCCGGGCTGAAGGAGGTGATAGCGACGTTCCGGATGCCCCTGGCCGACACCATGAAGGGCTACTGGCGCTGGTCGCTGCGGGTCGCCGACGCGACCTCGTACGACCACACCGAGGCCTACGAGGCCCTGGTCCGGCTGGTCCGGGGGTTCGCGGACGCGCCGGGTGAGGCCTCGGTGGACGACCTGGCTTCCTTCGTCCAGGCCGTACGGGGCGTTCATTGACTCCAGCCGGTCCGGTGCCCCCGCCCGGTGCGCCGGTCCGCCGGACAGCTGCGGAGCCCCTGGTGGTGGGCTGCGACTGGGCGGGCGTCGAGGTGCCCGAGCGGCTGCTCGGCGACCGGGAGCGTGCGCACGCGGCCGGGCTCGGCGGTCCGCGCCGGGTGGAGTGGGTCCGCGCCCGGCTGACCGCGAAGGCGGCGGTCCGCTGGGCGACCGGTCGCGCCGACGTCCAGCTGCTCCCGGCCGGACCGCACGGGGCGCCCCGGGTACTCGACCGGTCCGGGGCCGCCGTACCGGTGACCGTGTCGCTGGCGCACACGGCGGAGACCAGCCTGTGCGCGGTCGCGGCGGCCGGGGCCGGTCCGTGGATCGGCGTCGACCTGGAGCCGGTGGACCCACGCAACGAGGTGCTGCTGCCCCGGCTGCTGGCCGCCGGGGACGAGGCGGCGGTGCCCCGCCGGGGGGAGCCCGGGCAGTGGGCCACCGACCTGGTGACCTGCAAGGAGGCGGCGCTCAAGGCGTACCTGGCGCCCTCGCTGCGGCTGCGGGACTACCGGCTGGTCCGCCGCCCGCCGGGAGAGTTGTGGGTCCTTGGGCCCGGACCGGGCCTGCCCGACCTGCGGCTGTGGCTGCGCCGCTGGCCGGGCGCCGACGGCGGGGTGCGCGTCGCCGCGCTGTGCGCCCCGGCCGGGGGCACCTTCGGACTGCGGCGGACCACACCCGCCGCGGTGCTCCGCGCCCTCAGTGCCCGACCGGGTCCGGTGCCGCCCCGGTCGCCGTTCCGGTCGCCGCGGTAGGCGCGGATCCCGGGGCGGAGCCGGGTTCGGGGTCGTGGCGGATGACGCCGGAGCACTCGCCGCGCAGCACCGCCTCGCCGTCCTGGTTCAGGATCACGATGTCGAACTCGACGCCGGTGCCCGAGCGGGCCTCGCGCAGGGAGCGGACCGTCACCTCGGCGGTGATCGTGTCGCCCTCCCAGACCGGCCTGAGGAACTCCCACCCCATCCGGCGGGCGATGAAGTCGAGTTCGCCGCCGATCCTGGTGGCGAGCGAGGCGGTCAGCAGGCCGTGCGCCATGGTCCGTTCGGCGCCGGGCAGGTGGTGCTGCCCCTGGTCGCCGACCAGTTCGCCGAACGCGGCGATGTCCTCGGCCAGGATCTCGCGCTTCGCGGTGAGCACCAGTCCGACGCTCAGCGTCGTCCAGTCGTGCGTGGTCTGCTCCGGCACCTGTCCGCCTCCGTGTCCCGGCTGTCCGACGCGCCTGTCGGCGCACATCGCCGACCACCCTAGCGACCGTGGGCCGCCGCCGGGGCCCGACGCACCTGGGAAATCCTCCCATTCGGCCCCCGCCTGACGGTGGTGTTTCCGCGGAGTTCGCCGGGAATCCCTGGCGGAGCCACCCGGGAACGGTCGGGGGCGCGCCCGGCGGATTCCGGGATCACCACGCCCACGGCGGCGGTTGACGGAAACCCCCGCGCACGCGTAGTTTCTAGCATCGGCGGGGACTCCCACGTGCGGCCCTGGAATTCCCCTGGCGATTCATGGAGCCCGTCCACGGCACGGATGAGAAATCGAGCCGTCCCGTTCCCCCGGCAGCCTTTACCGATGTGCGGATCTTCCTTACACCCACGGTCTTTGTCATGACGATCGTCCAGCGAAGGAGCACATATGGACCCCCTCCGTCAGCCGACCGCGCGAACAGCGTGGCCGACCACGTTGACGCCACGCGAACTGGGTGTGCTGCGGCTGGTGGCACAGGGTCTGACGAACCGGCGGATCGCCAAGGACCTCGCCATCTCCGAGAAGACCGTCAAGAACCACCTCAGCGCCATCTTCCCCAAGATCGGCGCGGCCGACCGCACCCAGGCCGCCCTCTACGCCGCGCGGACCTGGGCGCCCGCGCGGCACAGCGGGGTTCCGCCGGTGAGCCGTCAGAAGGCATTAACAGCAAGATCATTGACGCTGCGTCAGTTAGGTGTGCTACGACTGGTCGCGCAGGGTCTGACGAACCGGCGGATCGCCAGAGACCTCGCCATCTCCGAGAAGACCGTCAAGAACCACCTCAGTGCCATCTTCCCGAAGATCGGCGCGGCCGACCGTACCCAGGCCGCCCTCTACGCCCTGCGCGCGGGCCTCACCCAGCCCGCCCCCACGTCGCCCAGCGGCCCGGGGTGCTCGGCGGTGAGCCCCGGTTGAGCCTCCCCGTCAGCGGTGGAGGAAGGAGTGACTGAGGCCGAGCCTGGTGAAGCCCCGGCGGGCGTACCACTCGCGCGGCCAGTCCTCCAGGTCCGCGGTGAGGAAGAGCCACGGGATCCCGGCGGCGGCGGCCAGCGCCAGGCCGGTCGCGAGCAGGGTGTCGCCGTGGCCCTGCCGATGGTGCGGCGTGGCGGTGACCAGGTCCTCCAACTGGGCCAGCCCGGCGACGGGATCGAGGTAGAGGTCGGTCCAGGCCGCGATCTCCCCGTCCGGCGTCCGGGTGGCCAGGAAGAGCACCTTCTCGGCGCCGCGCAACCGGGCGGTGCGGCGCTCGGTGAGCTCCCGGGCGAGGTCCTCGTTCGGGCTCCACTCCAGCTGCTGGCGGAACACCGCCGTTCGCAGCTCGGCCAGCTCGACCTGGTGCGCGGCGGGTTCGGGCGGCGCGCAGCCGGCGGTCTCCCTGGCCAGGACCAGCTCGGTGTCCCTGCTGTAGCCGGCCGCCGCCAGTACCGGGGTGGCTCGCGCGCCGAGCGCCTCGTCGAGCACCGTGATCCGGTACTGCCGACGCGTCCCGAGGCCCCGCACGGCCAGCCCGGGCAGGGCTGCCGGGTCGGCGTCCGGGGTCTCGACGATCAGTTGGTTGTGCTCCTGGGAGCGGGAGAAGTCCGGGTCGCGAACCGCGAAGGCCCCGGGTAACTCGACGATTTCAGCGGCCTGACGACGGGCGAAGGCGGCGCGGAAGGCGGTCACGCGCTCAAGCAGATCCGACACCCCGTCATAGTCGACCCACCCGCTGCCGCAGGCAACCGCTTTTCCTCGGCCCCGCGGACCCCGGCAGTACGATGAGCCGCTTTACAGTCGGCCGCAACGGCGGGCCGGTACACATCTCCGGGGGACGACGGACATGGACGAGTGGGCCGCAGGCGCGGGAGCCGAGGAGCAGCCGGACCAGGAGGAGCAGCCGGAGCAGGAAGAACGGCCGGACCAGGAGGAGCGGCGGCCGCCGCGCTCGCGCCGGGCCCGCCGGGTGCGGGCGGTCGCGGTGGGCGCGGCCGTCGCGGTACTGGTGGTGGCGGGTCTGGGCGCGGGCGCCTGGTGGCTGGCACCGTTCGAGTCGGTCTCGGGACCGCACGGCCCGTTTCCGGCGGAGGCCTCCGCGCCGCTGGTCGCGGGGCCGGTCCGGTCCGGCTTCGGCACCGACCCGGTGGTCGTCGCCGGGCTGCTGGTCGAGCGTCACGGGGACGGGGTGAGCGCGGTGTCGCCCGCCACCTCCGCCGTGGTGTGGCGGCTGTCGCGTCCCGGCCGTCCGACGGTGGTCTCCGTCGGCGCCGCCGGCGACCGCTACGCCGCCGTGCTGTGGAGCGACGGCCGACTCTCCTTCGTCGACGCCCGCACCGGCAGGCACTGGGACACCAGCGCCCCGCTGCCGCCGTCCGGGAGCTGGGACGACGAGCCGGACGGCGTCGACACGACGATGGAGGGCTTCACCACGGCCGACGGGACGGCGCGGATCGCGCTGGCGTCCGCGTCGGCGGTCACCGCCTTCGACGCGGCGGACGGGAAGCGGGCCTGGACGTACCGCCTGCCCGACAGCTGCCCGGTCCAGCAGATGGCGCCGTCGCCCGCCGCGTCCGGTGACGGCGACGCACAACTGGCCCTGTGGACCACGTGTCCCTACGGCGACCTGACGGCCGAGCAGGTGCTCGACACGGCGACCGGGGTTCCGGTCGCCGCACTGCGAGGCCTGCACGGTGAGGCGCTGCTGCCCACCGGTACCGGCGACTACCTGCAACTGCCGCTGAACGGCAATGTCGGGGAGGACGCCCGGCTGCTGTCGGCAACCACCGGGGCGCCCGGGTACACCTTCCCGTTCAACGCGGGTCACAGGGCCGCGGGCAGTGGACTGCTGGCCTTCGTGCCCTACGACACGGCCACCTCGGTCGCGATCTACCGGGCCTCCGACGGCGCCCTGGCCTGGACCCGGAACCTCGGCACCGCGCGAGTCTTCGCGCAGGTCCTCGACGTCGCGATCGCCCCTGGTGGGATCGTCCGGGTCATCGTCCGCGGCGAGGTCGGCGACGCGGTCACCGTGGAGTCGTACAGCGCGACCGGCCGACACCTGGGATCCCTGCCGCTGCATCCGTTCGACACCGGCGGCCTGCCGTACTTCGCCGGGGAGGCCGACGGCGTCCTGATCGTCGGCGACTACAACGCGCTCTCCGCCATCGGCTCAAGGAACGGCCCGACCTCGGCCCAGAGCGCGTTCATGCTGATCACCGCCGCCACGGGCACGCACTGATACCCAGCCAGGACGGCTGTCACCGGCGGGGGCGGGCCCCCGGTGGAACCCGTTCGGCCGTCGCCGCGTCAGAACGGCATGACCGGGTCGGGAAAGCTGCTCAGGAACGCCTCCACCGCCGCCGCGCTCTGCGCGGCCGCCGTCCTGCTGGCCGCCTGCGGCTCGGCGCGGGCGGGCACGGCCGACTCCTCCGCCGCCGCCGTGGCGGCGACCCGCCCCGCCTCCGGCCCGGCCTCGCTGATCCCCGACGACGTGGTCTCGATCCACGTCATCGCGTTCCTTCCGCCGTCGGGGCGCGGGTGCTGCCCCGGCCCGACGGGGCCCGGGCGACAACTCGCCACGGTCACCGACCGGAGCAGGGTGGCGCTCGTCGCCCACGAGTTGAACGCCCTGGGGTACGGAACGGGTGCCGTGCCGTGCCCGCCCTCCAACGGCAGCCACCTGGAGCTCGACTTCTACTCCGCCGGGCACCCGAAGGCACCGTCCGCCACCGCGGTCGTGAGCCGCGTCGGCTGCGGCGGGGTGCTGCTCTCCGCCCCCGGCCGCCACTTCCTCGTCCACCAGGGCTCGGTCCTCGACACCGTGTCGCACGATCTCGGGCTGACCTTCCGCACCCGCTGACCGCGCGCCGTGCCACGCGGCCGGAAGCGGTGCAGTCCGGGCGGAAGTTATATTTCATACCTCAGCTATATAAATGGGACATAATAGAGAGTATCTCGGATATAGCTATTTACCCATGTAAAGCGAACAAAATGGCGGCTTGACAGTCCGCGAGGCAGCGAATAAGAATCCGGAACACGACATTCCGCCTCGCCCCGAGGACGACCGTGTCCAGTCAGGAAAACCTGACACGAACCCGCGGTGTCACCGCCGTCCCCTGCCTGCCGACCGGGCCGGGGGAATCCCCTTCCCACGACGGCCTCGCCCTGCCCGCTCCCGCCACGCGTGGGTCAGCCATGCCCGTACGCGCCGCACCGGAGGCTCCGCCTATGCCCGGCTCCATACGTTCGTCGATCGTTCCCGCCCGCCGAGCCGCCATCGGCGTCCTCGTCGCCGTGGCCGCCGCGCTGGGCGTCGGCGGTTGCGGAAGCACCGCCCACAGCGCCACGACCGCGGTCCTGGGCGGCGCCTCGGCGCCCCCGTCCACCGCCCCCGCCACGGCACCGGCCCCGGTCTCCGCTGCCCGGCTCTCGGCGGCCCAGCTGCCGGACGGGGCCACCGAGAAGTGGCAGGCCATCGCTCCGGCGAGGGCCCAGCCGGTGTCCGGGCGAGGTGTACAGGTCAACGAGTGCGCCACCGTGCACGGCGCCACCACCTGGCAGCAGCTGGCCTACGCCGGCGCCTACGGGACACCTGCCGAGCAGGACGTGTTCAGCTTTCCCAGCAGTGCCGCGGCACACGCCGCCGAACAGGGCCTGGCGGCTCAGATGGACGCCTGCCAGAGCACCTCCCGGACGCTCCAGTCGACGTCCCACGTCGTCGTCGACGCGCGGGTGGCCCGGACCGCCTCAACCCCCCAGGGCGCCGCCTGGTCGCGGCAGTGGACCGGCGTCGAGGGCCTGTCGGCCGCCGGGCCGCAGACCGACCACCTCTACACGGTCCAGGTCGGCAGCACGCTGGCGGTCGTCCACTTCGACCAGTGGGCCGCGAGCCACACCGCCCCCTACAGCACCCGAGCCGACCAGGCGCTGCTCTCCGCCGTCGCCCGGCAGCTCGGTTGATCCCCCGCACCACCTCTCCCCCCCCGGAACATCCTGGAGTCATCCATGCCCATCCACCTGCCCTCCCTTCGCCGGTGCCTGACCGGCGTCCTCGGGACCACCATCGCCGCCTCCTGCGTGCTCGCCGCCTCCCCTGCCCAGGCCGCGACCACCACCGGCGGCACCATCACCCGGGACCAGGTCATCCAGCGCGCCCAGAGCTGGGTGAGCGAGGACGTGCCCTACAACCAGGGCGCGTACTACACGGACAGCAACGGCTCGTACCGTGAGGACTGCTCCGGCTACGTCTCCATGGCCTGGAACCTCAGCTCCAGCATGGTCACCCAGACCCTGCCCGAGGTCTCCACCCCGATCGACAGCTCCCAGCTGCAACCCGGCGACGCCCTCGACTACACCGCGGAGCACGTGATCCTCTTCGGCGGCTGGGTCGACCAGTCCGCCGGGACCTTCACCTACTACGCCGAGAACAACCCGAGCCAGCTGACCAACAGCTACCAGGGCAACCTCGACGCCAGCTCCCTGGACGGCTGGCCCACCAGCGACTACACGCCGCTGCGCTACGACAACATCACCGGTACCGCCAGCGGCACCCCGGCGCCCGCCAGCACCGGCACGCCCGCGACCGCCACCACCACGGCGGCCACCACCACGGCCACGACGGTCGCCACCGGCAGCACCTCGCAGACCCAGCACTCGGACGCGGGCACCCACCGGTGGCACACCCCGCGCCACCGCTGGACCGCCGCGCACAGCGGCCACCGGGGACGCTGACCCAGCCGACCGACCCGGTCGACCGACCCGGCCGCCCTGATCCACAGGGCCTTTCCGGCTGGTCCCGCCGCTCGAAGCGGGCCCGTCGGCCGACCGGATCCGGGGGCATCGGCACGGGTGACCGTGCCGAAACCGGAGCCGACCCGATTGTCCGGTAAGCATCGGGTCGGAGGTGGGTGTGTGCTTGTACGCTCAGGCCGATTGCCCTGCCTGGACGCCGGGGCGGGTGATTCGCAGCACCGCCACCCAGGAAGGACGACCACCCATGCGCTCCCTCCGCTACTCCCTGCCCGCTCTCCTCGCCTGCGCCCTGGCCACCGTCGGCATGACCGGGACGGCCCACGCCGCCCCGTCCGCCGCGGCGACCCCGGTCCTGTCGCTGTCCGCGCTCGGCGGCCCCGCCGCCAACCCCGGTGACCTGCTCACCTCCTCGCTCACCCCCGGCACCACGCTCAGCCTGACCAGCACGCCCAGCGGCGGCCAGGGCCTGTTCTGCCAGCAGTCGGTCTGGGGCGGCCAGTTGCTGGCCAACCCGCCGCTGCCCGGGCCGGCGGTGATCCGGCTGCTCAACCCGCTGACCATATCGGCCTGCACCGACAACTCGCCGACGGTGACCGCGGTGACCGGGGTGGCCGTCTCCGGCCTGCCGCAGACACTCCAGGTCACCGGGGTGGGCGCGTTCCCGCTGCAACTGCTGCCGACCTCGGGCCCGTTGCAGATCACCGTGACGCTGGCCACCACCGCGGCACCGAGCGTGGTCTGCACGTACCAGGCGCCGGGCCCGCTGACCGGCAACACCGCCCTGGGGTCCTCCCCCTGGCGCTTCGTCAACCAGCAGTTCAACCTGGTCAGCGGACCGCTCCCGGCCTGCGGCACCACCCCCAACGGCTTCCTGACCGCGGCCTACAGCCCGGTCATCGACACCACGGCCGGTGGCGCCAACGTCTTCGTGAACTGACGGACACGCCCGGGGCGACCCGGGCTCAGGGCAGCAGGGCGGCCCGCCGCCACATCGGCGCGGATCGGGAGTCGATCATCCCGAGGTCGGTGAAGAAGGCGACCGCCTTGCGGGCCCAGTCGGCCTTGGCGGCCCGCCACTCGGGATTGCCCGC
Organism: Streptacidiphilus sp. P02-A3a; assembly: GCF_014084105.1. Taxonomy (GTDB): domain Bacteria; phylum Actinomycetota; class Actinomycetes; order Streptomycetales; family Streptomycetaceae; genus Streptacidiphilus. The sequence goes on from NZ_CP048289.1 coordinate 5,397,013, forward strand.
GGCGGCCGCCCGGGCCTGCCGGGGGTCGAGTCCGACCAGCGAGTAGACCCGCGGGTGGATGGTCTCGTTCACCGACTGGACCGCGAGCACCGCCAGGGCCTGCCGGAACAGCGCCCGCCCGGCCGGGCCCATCCGCGCCCAGCGGCGCTCCAACTCCGGCTTGGCGTAGCCGATGTGGCGGGCCTCCTCGATCACGTGGATCCGCGCCACGGAACGGGCGAGCGGTTGCAGGCTCTCGTCGCGGATCATCTCCCGCTGCATCGCGTCGGTGTACTCCTCGACGAATATCGCCCCGGCGAAGGTCATCGTGGTGTCGTTGAGCAGCATGTGCAGTTTGCCGAGCCGCGAGGCGCGGCGCGAGGGGCGGGCCGAGGGATAGCCGGTACGGGCGATGTACTTGGCGAACATCGTCGAGTGGCGGCACTCGTCGGCCACCTCGGTCAGCGCGTACTGGCCGTGACGGGTCGTCAGATCACTGTCGTAGACGTGCCGGACCAGACCGTCCATCAGTACCAGCTCGAACCAGATCCCGGCGGAGGTGACGCTGGCGAGCTCGTACACGCTCAGCCGGGCCTGCTGACGGGGCGTCATTTCACGCCACAGGTCCGTCCCGTAGAGCGAGACCCGGTGGGCGGGTAGGGCGAACAGGTCCGGGTCGATCGGCGCGTCCCAGTCGACCTCGGTCAGCGGGTCGTGCGAGTGCCTGGCGGAGGCCCGCAGCAGCCGCTCGGCGTTCTGCTCGCGGGCCGCGCGGGTGTCGGCGGGTGGGAGGGCGACAGCGGATGGGGTGTCTGGCACGGTACTGCTCCAGTTTCTACTTGTGGGCCGCTAACTCGTGGGCCGTCAGCTCGTCGACCGTCAGCTGGACACGGGCGGCGGCGTGCCGCCGAGCGCGCGCAGCGCGAAGGAGATCAGGGCCGGAATCAGGTCGGCCGGGGCACGGCCGTCGGCCAGGGGACCGACCAGGGCCTCGCCGACGCCGCCGACCAGCAGCGCGGCGGTCAGCTCCGGATCCTGTGCGGGCAGCCGCCCGGCGGCCACCCCCTCGGCGATCCGGTCGGCGATCACGTCGCGGAAGGCCCGGCGGAACACCAGCCGCTCGGCCTCCACCTCCGGGTCCACCGGTTCGGCGAGCAGGGCGTAGGCCAGCCGCGGCGCGCCCAGGGCCCGCCCGGCGAAGGTGCCGATCACCGAGGCGACCTGGGCGTGCAGGTCACCCTCGAAGGCGGCGGCGGCACGGACCGCGGCGACCTCGCGGCCGACCACCGAGCGGAACAGCTCGGCGACCAGCTCGGCCTTGCTCGGGAACGACCGGTACACGCTGCCGGTGGCGATCCCGGCGCGGTCCGCGACGGCGGCGACCGAGCAGGCGGCGTAGCCGCGTTCGGCGAGCAGTTCGGTCGCGGCGGCGAGCACCGTCTCACGCTGGGCGTCGAGCCGGGCTTGCACGGCTGCTGTCCTCCGGTAGGCCATGCCAAGAAGTGAAGCACTGATTCACTGCTTCATCAAGACCGTCCGGCATAGGCTCTGGGGATGAACTTCACCCTGGTGCAGCTGCGCTATTTCGTGGCCGCCGCCGAGCTGCGGAGCATGACCGCCGCCTCCCGCGAGCTGGTGGTCGCCCAATCCGCGGTGTCCTCGGCGGTCGCGCACCTGGAGCGGGAGTTCAAGGTGCAGCTGCTGGTGCGGCACCACGCCAAGGGCCTGTCGCTGACCCCCTCGGGCGAGCGCTTCCTCAGCGAGGCGCGGGAACTGCTGGCGCAGGCGGCGGATCTGGCCGCCGGGGCGCAGGGGCTGGGCGGCTCGCTGGTCGGGCAGCTGTCGGTGGGCTGTTTCGTGACCCTGGCGCCGTTCGTCCTGCCCGCGCTGCTCTCGGGTTTCGCGGAGCGGCACCCGGGCGTGTCGGTGCGGCTGCTGGAGGACGAGACGGCGTCGTTGCAGGCGGCGCTGCTGGCGGGGCGCTGCGAGCTGGCGCTGCTGTACGACCTGGGGCTGTCCGACGAGCTGGAGGTGGAGCGGCTGGCGCAGGCCCGCCCGTACGCGATAGTCGGCGCCGGGCACCCGCTGGCCGCGATGGGCCGGGTGCCGCTGCGGCTGCTCGCGCCGGAGCCGATGGTGCTGCTGGACCTGCCGCACAGCCGCGAGTACTTCGCCGCGCTGGTGGCGCTGACCGGCCAGGAGCCGACGGTGGCGCACCGCAGCACCAGTTTCGAGATGGTACGGGCGATGGTGGCGGCCGGGCGCGGATTCGCGATCCTCAACCAGCGCCCGGCACACGACCTCACCTACGACGGCGGCCGGGTGGCGGTACTGGAGCTGGACAGCGAGTCGGCGCAGGAGCTGCCGTCGCTGCCGGTGGTGCTGGCGCGGGCCCGCTCGGTGCGGCCCACCCGGCGCGCGGAGGCCTTCGCGGACGCCTGCCGCGGCCATTTCCGCGACGGGCCCGCCTTCAGCGGGCCCGGCACGCCCTGAGCCGGTCCCGTCGGCCGCCGACCGGGGCGGCGGCGACGCCGGGGGCTCAGTCCTCGCCGACGGCGGCGAGCACCGGCTCGCGCGGCGCCGCTTCGCGCTCCCGGCCGCGCCGGGCCACCAGCAGGTACAGCGGCACCGTGACCACCAGGCTGACCACCCAGGACAGGTCGGTGCCGCCCAGGGCGTCGGCGATCGGCCCGGTGTACATGGTGGTGGCCATGAACGGCACCTCCACCAGGAATCCGACCAGGTACACCCCGATCGCGCCGACGCTGTAGCGGCCGTAGATCCCCCCGTCGGACCGGAAGAAGGACGCCACGTCGTAGTCGCCGCGCCGGACCACGTAGAAGTCGATCAGGTTGATCGCGGTCCAGGGGATGAAGAAGTACTGGAGCACCGCGATGAAGTTCTCGTAGTTGGCGAGGAAGCTCCCGCCGGAGAACACCGCCGCGAGGGCGGTGGAGAACAGCGCGATCCCGGTCGCCAGCAGCGCCCGCACCCCCGGCGTCGGCAGCCAGCGCTCGGCGAAGGTCTGCACGGCGGTGACCGCGGTCAGCACCGCGCCGTACAGGTTGAGCGCGTTCGAGGTGGCGGAGACGACGAAGAAGCCCAGCAGCACGATCCGGCCGAGGGTGCTGCCGAGGATCGGGTTCAGCGCCGCGATCACGTCCCCGCCCGGCTTGATCATCAGCGCGATGACGATGCCGATCAGCATCATCAGCACCGAGGAGAGCACCGATCCGGCGTAGCTCCACCAGAAGGTCCCGCGCAGACCGGCCGCGGTGGCGGGCATGTAGCGGGAGTAGTCGGAGACGTAGGGCGCGTAGGCGATCTGCCAGAGCACCGAGACCGAGACCGCGCCGAGGAAGCCGGACCAGCCGAAGCCGCCGACCCGCAGGAAGTCCCCGGGCAGTCCGTGCACCAGGATGCCGACGAAGACGGCGATGGTGAGCGGGATGAACGCGTAGGTGGCCCAGGCCGAGGAGACGTGGATGTAGCGGTAGCCGAAGACCGTGATCACCAGCCCGGCCACGGAGACCAGCACGATCGCCGGGGTCGTCGGCAGCCCGCTCCACACCCCCTGCAGCGACTGCGCGCCGGTGACCAGGGTGGAGGCGAAGAAGCCGACGTACATCACCAGCACCAGCGCCACCACCAGGATGGTGCCCCGGATGCCGAACTGGCCCCGGCTCTGCACCATCTGCGGGACGCCGAGTTGCGGTCCCTGCGCCGAGTGCAGCGCCATCAGCACGCCCCCGGCCAGGTTGCCGAGGAGCAGGGCGACCACGCTCCACAGGAAGTCCAGCCCGAAGACCTGCGGCCCCAGCGCCCCGGTGATCACGGTGAGCGGACCGAGGCTGGCGTTGAACCAGATCCCGAACAGGCTGACCGGGCGGCCGAAGCGCTCGTGCGCCGGGATCACCTCGATGGTGTGCTGTTCGATCAGCGGCTGCCCGGCCGACTGCTCCGCCGTCCGGTCGGCGGCCTGGTCGGCGGCCGTTCCGGAGTCGTTGCCGGATCTGCCCGGTGATTGCGCCATGTGCCCACCCATCCCGATGCCCGTGTGTGAGCGTTGATTCTGCGGGGGTCGCATCGGGGCTGTACAACAGCGGTTTCCGCTCCAATGCATCTGTCCAGCAGATGCAAAGCGGCGGAAACCAACGGAACATCCGGGGTTAACCCGGCTCGGTGGCGAGCAGGTCCTGGTAGTCCGGGTGGCGGTCGATCCACCCGGCGTAGAAGGGGCAGGAGGCCAGCACCTTGCTCCCCTCCGCCCGGGCCGCGTCCAGCGAGGTCCGGGCCAGCGCCCCGGCCACCCCGCGCCCCTCGAACTCCGGCTCCACCTCCGTGTGCACGAAGGCGATCAGCCCGCCGCTGCGGACGTACTGCGCGATCCCGGCGAGCACCCCGCCCACGCGGGCCTCGTACCGGTCGGCCCGGGGGTTGTCGGTGACCTCGACGGCGGGGGTGGTGCTCGGTTCGCTCACTGTCCGGCCTCTGCTTGTCCGTGACGCACGCGGCGGCGCGCGGGGTACCCGCAAACCCCGACGCCCTGGTCCGGCTCCAGCCTGGCGCCCCGACGGCCCGAGCGCCAGCCGGACCGCGCACCGGCAGCGCGCACCCGACCGGTCGCCGACCGGCACCGCGCACCGGCAGCGCGGTCCGGGGACCGCGCGGCCGGTGCCGCCGTCAGCGCTCAGGTCACCGCCACAGGCGCCTGCGGGTCTGCTGCTCGGCCCGCGTGCCCTGGCCGTCCAGGTGCCCGACCAGTTGCGCCACCTCCTCGACCGGGCGGCGGGCCGCCGCCGCGTGCAGCGCGACCGCCGCGCGGTCGTCACCGAGCAGCGGCACCATCACCGCCACGTCCTCCACGGTGCGCAGCGCGGCGGCCGTGTCCAGGATCTCGCGGGCGTAGGTGAACTGGTCGCCGCTGTTCAACAGCCCCACCAGCTGGGCCAGTTCCTCGACCGGGCGGCGGGCGGCGGCGGCATGCAGGGCGGTCGCCGCCTGCACCGTGCCGAGCAGCGGGACCAGGTCCGCCACGTCCTCGACCGGCCGCAGCGCGGCGGCCGTGTCCAGCACCTCCTGCGCGTGGGTGCTCTGGTCCCCGCTGTTCAACAGGTCGACCAGTTCGATGAGTTCGGAAGCGGGTCGCTGAACCGCTACCGCCCGCAGCAGGGGCCCGGGGCCCCTGCGGTCGCCGGGTGTGGTGTTCGGGGGGATGTCCGCAGACCCTGCTCGGGCCTGAGTCTCGTCGGGTATGTGGTGGTCGTCTGCGGACATGGCGCGAGCCATCTGGTGCCTCCTGCTACTGGCAACTCGTGGTGATCAGCCCTGTTGGGCGTCGGTCGAGCCTTCGGTTGCCAAGGAGCCGTAGCGGGGTCGCTGACCCGGCGTTCGACTTTTCCATACCATCCACGCTTGGACGGGATCGCCTTGGGCGACCCGGCTCGTCGGGAAGCGGGTTGCTTCGCCGTGGGGGCCGATTCGTACCGGCCCTCTCCACCAGCATGCGGAGCGTTCGGCGCACCGCCAGTCGGGCACGGCGTCCGGGCGAGCACCGACGGTAGTGCGCCGGGCGCTACACCGCGGCCGGAAGCGCGTAGTCGGGCAGCGCGATGTCCCCGGCCTTGGCGAACTGCGCCGCCATGATGTTCCGCATCGGCCAGTGGTTCATGCCGCGCATCGACAGGGTGCGCGCGCCGATGGCGAAGGCGCTGCGGGGCGCGTAGCCGGAGGCGCCGCCGGGGGGCAGTTCCTGCGCCTGGCTGACGTAGGGCCGCATCACCCGGTCGTACCCGGCGAAGGCGGCGCGGTGGTCGCCGTCGGCGGCGGCCAGCTCACCGGCCAGGACGTACCCGCCGACCATCGCCAGGCTGGTGCCGAGGCCGGTCAGCGGCGTCGGGCAGTAGCCCGCGTCGCCGAGCAGCACCGCCCGGCCGCGCGACCAGTGGTCCAGTCGCACCTGCCCCATGGAGTCCAGGAAGAAGTCGGACGCCGAGCCCATCGCCCGCAGCAGTCGCGGCACCTTCCAGCCGAGGCCCGCGAAGCGCTCGGCCACCACCCGCCGCTGCGCCTCGGGGTCGCGGCGGTCGTAGCCGATCGGCCCCGACCGGAAGCTCAGGCTGACCTTGCTCTGGCCGGGCAGGCGGCCGGGGCGGGCCGAGGCGACCAGGCCGCCGGGGGCGTTGTACATCTGGAACCAGCCGTCGAGGTCGAGGTCCTCGTCCACGGTGAACCAGGCGGTGTGGACGCCCAGCGGGCTGAGGAACTCCGCCTCCGGGCCGAAGGCCAGCGAGCGGACCACGGAGTGCGGCCCGTCGGCGCCGACGACCAGCCCGAACCGGCGCGGGGCGGCCTTCTCGAAGGTGACGGTCACTCCGTCGGCGTCCTCGCGCAGCCCGGTGACGCTGTCGTCGAAGAGGTACTCGGTGTCGGGCAGGGTGGCCTCGTACAGCAGTCGGCCCAGGTCGTCCCGGAGGATCTCGATCTCGGAGACGATGCCCTCGCCGCCGAAGGCGTCGGCGGGCATCCGGGCGGCGATCCGGCCGGACGCCTTGACCAGCGCCAGCCCGCGCTGGTCCACGCTCAGCTCGCGGACCCGGCCCAGCAGACCCATCCGGTCGACCACGGTGCGGCCCGCGCCGCGCACGTCCACGGTCTGCCCGCCCGGCCGCAACCCGGGGGCCCGCTCCACGACGGTCACCGTGAAGCCTGCCTTGCGTAGCCAGTACGCCAGGGTCGGACCGGCGATGCCGGCCCCGGAAACAAGAATGTCGGTGTTCTCCATGGCCCCGAATGTACGCTGTACGCATCGCCCTCGCAAGCAGGTAACCTGGAGAGCCAAAGCGGAACCGGTAGTGCTAGTGCACTGATGCACTACAGCAGCCCTGGCACTGGCGCCAGGCAGCCCCCGGCGGCGGCTAGAGTGGGCACCCGGGAACCGGGTGCACTAGTACGGAGGAGCGGCATGGAACAGCGGGAAGCACCGCGCTACAGCCGGATCGTGTCCGAGTTGCGGCAACGGATCGAGGCGGGCGAGCTGGCGGCCGGCCAGCGCGTGCCCTCGACCAGGGAGATCACCCGGCAGTGGGGGGTGGCCATGGCCACCGCGACCAAGGTGCTGGCCGAGCTCCGCCGCGAGGGCCTGGTGCACGCGGTCCCGGGCGTCGGCACGGTGGTCTCGGTCGGCGGCACGCCGCGCCCCGCCCCGGCCGAGCGTCCGGCCGGGCGACCGGCGGAGCGCCGCCGGAGCGCCCCCGACCAGGCACTCTCCCTGGAACGGATCGTCATCGCCGCGATCGCGGTCGCCGACGAGGAGGGGCTGGCCGCCGTCTCGATGCGCCGGGTCGCCGCCGAACTCGGGGTGGCCACCATGTCGCTCTACCGGCACGTGGACGACAAGGAGGCGCTGCTGACCCGGATGATGGACGCCGCCTTCGCCGGGCAGCCGCTCCCGGCCGACCCGCCGGAGGGCTGGCGCGAACGGCTCACCCTGGCCGCCCGGCTGCTGTGGGAGATGTTCCAGCGGCACCCGTGGCTGGCGCCCGCGCTGTCGGTGACCCGCCCGCAGCCGGTGCCCAGCGCCCTGCCCTACACCGAGTGGGTGCTGACCAGCCTGGACGGCCGGGGCCTCGACCTGTCGACCATGATGACCACGCACATCACCCTGTTCAACTACGTGCGCGGCACCGCCGTCAACGTCGAGCTGGAGACCGAGGCCGAGGCGGCCAGCGGCCTCGACAACGACGCCTGGATGGACAGCCAGGAGCCGGCGCTGATGGAGGTCATGGCCAGCGGCCGGTTCCCGACCCTGCGCCGGCTCCTGCAGGGGGGCTACGACTTCAACCTGGACCACCTCTTCGAGTTCGGCCTGCAACGGCTGCTCGACGGAGTCTCGGGACTGATCGAGCCCGCCCCCTCCGCGGGCGAGCGCCTTCTCCTAGAGTGACCGCATGACGCTACCTGCCAGTAAGCGCTGTTTCCGGGCGCTCAACCCGCTGCACACGCTGATCTACTTCGTGCCCGAGGCCGAGGAGGAGTACACCGCCGCCGGGCTGCGGCCGGGCCGGATGGGCTACTTCGCCAGCCGGTCGGCCGCGCTGGGCGCCGTCGGCCCGGGCCCGGTGGCCGCGACCTTCTTCAACTTCAAGCCCGCCCTGGTGGCGCGTCACCTCCCGCGCGCCTGGACGCTGGCCACACCGGAGCAGGTGCTGGCCGCGCGGCTGCGCGCGGTCGACCGGGCACTGACCCGGCTGCTCGGCGCCGAGGCGCTGGCGGACCCGGCCGTCGCCGAGGCCGCCGAGCTCGCCGGGGCGGCCGCCGCCGCGTGCACCTTCGAGGGCCGCCCGCTGGCCGCCGCGCACGCCGAACTGCCGGTGCCGGAACCCGCGCACCTGGCCCTGTGGCACGCCGCGACGGTGCTGCGCGAGCACCGCGGCGACGGACACCTGGCCGCGCTGATGACCGCCGAGCTGGACGGCCTGGAGGCGCTGGTCACCCACACCGCCACCGGGAAGGGCTTCAAGGCGGAGTTCGCCAGGGTCAGCCGCGACTGGTCGCAGGAGGAGTGGGACGCCGCGGTGGAGCGGCTCCGGGCACGCGGCCTGCTCGACCGGGAGGGCGCGCTGACCGAGGCCGGGACGGAGCTGCGCCGGGGCATCGAGCGGCAGACCGCGCGCCTGGCCGCGGGCCCGTACGAGCGCCTGGGCGAGAAGGACCTGGAGCGTCTGGCGGAGCTCACCGCCCCGCTGGCCACCGCCGTCCTCGCCAACGGCGCGATCCCGTCCGGCCCCTTCGCCTGACCGCGAGCCCGGCGCCGGGACGGGCCCGGGCGGGGCTGCCGCAGGGCCGACGGGGTGAAGTCTCACCCTAAGCCCGAGGTTCGGACTCCCCCGCCCGGGTCCACTCCAGCAACTCCTCCGCCGTCCAGGTGTTCACCACCCGCTCCGGCGGGACGCCGCACTCCTCGGCGCGGGCGCAGCCACGGATCTGCCAGTCGAGCTGGCCGGGGGCGTGCGCGTCGCTGTCGACCGCGAACAGGGCGCCCGCGTCGACGGCGAGCCGCAGCAGCCGCCGGGGCGGGTCCAGCCGGTCCGGGCGGCTGTTGATCTCCACCGCCGTCCCCGACTCCGCGCAGGCGGCGAAGACCTGCTCGGCGTCGAACCCGGACTCCGGTCGGCGTTTGCCGCCGAGCAGCCGCCCGGTGCAGTGGCCGAGCACGTCCACCAGCGGGTCACGGACCGCGGTGAGCAGCCGTCGGGTCATCGCCTCCGGGGCCATCCGCAGCTCGGAGTGGGCCGAGGCGACCACCAGGTCCAACCTCGCCAGCAGCTCCCGGTCCTGGTCCAGCCGCCCGTCCGCGAGGATGTCGCACTCGATGCCGGTGAGCAGCCGGAACGGTGCCAGCTCGCGGTTGACCCCGGCGACGACCGCCAGCTGTTCCCGCAGCCGCTCGGCGCTGAGCCCGCGCGCGATCCGCAGTCGGGGCGAGTGGTCGGTCAGCACCGCCCACTCGTGGCCGAGGTCGCGGGCCGCCCCGGCCATGGTCGCGATCGGGCTGCCGCCGTCGGACCAGTCCGAGTGCAGGTGGCAGTCGCCGCGCAGCGCGGCCCGCAACCGCCGCCCGCCGTCGACCAGCGGGGTCCGCGCGCGCTGCTCCAGGTCGGCCAGGTACGCCGGGGTGCGGTCGGCGGCGGCCTCGGTGATCACCGTCGCCGTGGTCGGTCCGATGCCCTCCAGCTCGGTCAGCCGCCCGGCCACCGCCCGTCGCAGCAGCTCCACCCGCGGCAGTCCGCGCACCACCTCGGCCGCGTGCCGGAAGGCCGCGACCTTGTAGGTCGGCGCGTCGGCGCGCTCCAGCAGGAAGGCGATCCGTTCCAGTGCCACAACCGGTTCCATAGGTCACCTGTCCCCGGAGCGGCCCACTCCATGCCCATAGGCCGACAGAATGGGTGAAACCGGACCCTTTGCCGGAGCTTCAGGTTTTCCTCGGCCCAGCGCGACGAGTTCCGGCGCTCCCGCCGGTATGTACTGGTGGGCCTGTCGCAGGCCATGAGGATCCGAGCAGCAGGGAGCGAACGATGACTGTGACCCGAACACACGACGAGACCGCGATCAGGGGCGTCCTGGAGGGTGTCTACCGGGCCTGGGACGCCGGTGACGCGGAGGCCTTCGTCGCGGACTACCGGGAGGACGCCACCGCGATCCTGCCCGGTTCCTACCGCAGGTCCAAGGAGGACGTCCGGGCGGACATGGCCGCCGGCTTCGCGTCCTACCTCAAGGGCAGCACCACCGTCGACCGGCTGGAGAGCATCCGCTTCCTCGGCGGGAACGCCGCGGTCGTGGTGAGCGAGACCGGCGTCAGGTTCCCGGGCGAGACCGAGGTCCCCGCCGAGCGCGTCGTGTACGCGACCTGGGTGCTGGAGAAGCGTGACGGCGCCTGGCTGCTCGTGGCCTACCACAACAGTCCGGCCGTCCTGCCGAGCTGACCCCCGCGGCGCGCGTCCCGCGTCCCGTCCCGGTCGGCCGGGCGGGGCGCGGGGCGGCTGCCGTCAGGGGGTCGCGGGCAGGACCTCCGCGAGCCCGAAGGCGGCGAACACCTCGGCGTCCTGGAACACCGTGTTGCGGCTGATCCCGGCCGCGGTGACGGTGAACACCTGCAACGTGTGCAGGTGGTAGCGACCGTCCTCGACCCGCCAGTAGGCGGCCAGCGCGGGCTGTCCGTTGGCTGCGGTCCGCACCATCCGCCAGTCCCGGCACATCGAGAAGACCCAGTCCATGAAGCTGCCGTAGTGTTCGCGGCCGATGAACCAGTTGACCATCGGCGGCATCTCCAGCAGCACGTCGCGGGTCAGCAGTTCCTTGATCGCGGCCACGTCGGCGCGCTCGAAGGCCTCGACGAACCGGTCGATCCGCGCCCGCACCTCCTGCTCGGAGGGTTCGGCGACCTCGTCCTCGGGGACCGCGGTCGCGCGCAGCCGCCCCCGGGCGCGGACCAGCGCGCTGTTGACCGCGGGCGTCGACATGCCGAGGATCTCGGCCGACTCCGCCGCGGAGAAGTCCAGCACGTCGCGCAGGACGAGCGTGGCCCGCTGCCGGGCCGAGAGGTGCTGGATCGCCGCGACGAAGGCCAGCCGGAGCGACCCCCGGTCCACCGCGGTCCGGCCCGGATCCGCGCCGAGCAGCGCGTCCGGCAGCGGCTGCAACCAGCTCACCTCACCGCGCACCAGCGGCGCGGACGGGTCCTCGCTCGGGGCCGCCAGGCCCGACGGCAGGGGGCGGCGCCCCCTGCCCTCCAGCGCGGTCAGGCAGGCGTTCGTCGCGATGCGGTACAGCCAGGTGCGGACCGACGCCCGGCCCTGGTCGTAGCTGTCCCGGGCCCGCCACGCCCTGAGGTAGGTCTCCTGGACCACGTCCTCGGCGTCGTGGACCGATCCCAGCATCCGGTAGCAGTGCGCCAGGAGTTCCGACCGGTACGCGTTGATCCGCAGGTCGAAGCCCTCCGCGACGGGCGCCATCGTCCCCTGCCTCTCCGGTCCCACAACTGCGGCGACCCTATCGCAACGGCCGCCCGGGGACCCGGCTCCACCATCTGCGGGCGGCGCGGAGCCGAGGCAAGCTTGTCGCATGGCCAGCAACAGGGCCCGAGCCGCGCACGAGCCGCCCGGCGATCCCGTCCGGGAATCCGCGGACCCGTCCGCCGCGGACGTGGAGCAGATCGCGGAGGGCCTCTACGGGCTGCCCCCGCCCGAGTTCACCGCCGCCCGCGAGGCCGCCGCCGCGCGGGCCCGGGCCGCCGGGGAACCGGCGGCGGCCGAGCGGGTGCACCGGCTGCGGCGGCCGACGCAGGCCGCGTGGCTGGCGAACCTGCTGGTCCGCGAGTACCCGGACGAGGTGCGTGCGCTGCTGGAGCTGGCCGCCGGGCTGCGGGCGGCGCAGGACCGGCTGGACGGCGCGCAGCTGCGTGAGCTGGCCCGGCGCCGCCAGGCCGTGGTCGCCGCGCTGACCCGTCAGGCCGGGCAGGCCGCGGCCCGGGCCGGTCTGGCCGTGGGCGAGGGGCCGCTGGCCGAACTGGAGCAGACCCTGCACGCGGTGCTGACCGACCCGGCGGTCGCCTCGGCCTTCGCCACCGGGCGGCTGACCAGCGCCCGCGACCCCGGCCGGGCCGCCGGGGGCGGCGGCCCGCCCGCCGCGCGGGCACCGCGCGCCCCGGTCAAGGCGCTGCGCACCGGCGACGAGCAGCGCCGCTCCCAGGCGCGGCAGCTCAGCGACCGGACGGCCGAGGCGGCGCGGTCGGCCGAGGCCGCCGCGGCCGAGGCCCGCGAGCAGCTGGAACGCGTCACCGAGCGGCGGGCGCGGCGGCTGGCCCGGATCGAGGAGCTGACCGGTCGGCTCGACCGGGCCCGCGCCGAGGAGCGCGCGGCCGCCACCGAGGAGCGCGACGCCCGGGCCCGGGTGGAGGTGACCGACCGCGAGGCCCGCCGGGCCCGGGGCCGGGCCCGCGACGCCGCCGACCGCCTCCGCCATCTGGACCAGCGGGCGGCCTGAGTCCCACCCCTGTTCCCACCCCTGTTCCCACCCCGCGAGCAGCACCGGCAGTCGAGGAGAAGGAGCGCGGCAATGGCACGACCGATATGGACCGGGGCCCTCAGCTTCGGGCTGGTGACCGTTCCGGTGTCGCTCTACAGCGCCACCGAGGACCACACGACGCACTTCCGGCAGATCCAGCGGGGCACCAGCGACCGGGTGCGCATCCGCCGCGTCAACGAGCGCACCGGCGAGGAGGTGGCCTTCGGCGACATCGTCAAGGGCTACGACCTGGGCGACCACCAGTACGTGGTGATCGACCCCGGCGAGCTGGACGAGATCGCCCCCGGCCGGTCCCATGTCATCGCGGTCTCCGCGTTCGTGGACCTCTCCGCCGTCGACCCGGTCTACTTCAGCGGCAGCTACTACCTGGCGCCGCGCGGCGAGGAGTTCGCCCGGATCTACGCGCTGCTGCTGGAGGCGCTGGAGGAGAGCGGCCGGGCCGCCGTGGCCTCCTTCGTGATGCGCGGCAAGGAGTACCTGACCGCGATCCGCCCCGCCGGGGAGGTGCTGCAACTGCACACGCTGCACTACGCGGACGAGGTCCGCGACCCGCGCCAGGAGCTGCCCGGCCTGCCGGACCGCGCCGGGGTCGACCCGCAGCAGCTGACCGCCGCGCGGCAGCTGATCGACGCGCTGAGCGCCGAGTGGAACCCGGAGGAGTACCGCGACTCGTTCGAGGACCGGGTCCGCGAGCTCATCGACGCCAAGCGGGCCGGGAACGAGATCACCAGCGCCGAGACCGCGCCCGAGGCCACCAACGTGATCGACCTGATGGCGGCGCTGCGACGGAGCCTGGACCGGGCCGAGGGCAGGCCGGACGCCGCCGAGGCCGCCGAACCGGCGCCGGAGCAGCCGGAGCAGCCGGAGCGGCCGGACCCGCAGGCACCGCGGGCGGGGGACGGCGGCGGGAAGGTCTCCCGGCTGCCGGAGAACCTGAGCGGGCTGAGCAAGGCCGAGCTGTACGCCCGCGCCACCGCCCAGGGCATCCCCGGCCGTTCCAAGATGACCCGGGACCAGTTGCGGGAGGCCCTGACCGGCGCCTCCCGCAAGCGCGGCCGCCGCAGCTCGGTCGCCTGACCCGGCCGCCCGCGCGCCGCTACGGCAGCGGCGCGGCCTGCTCCGGGTCGCACAGCCCGGCCAGCAGGTCGCCGTGGTCGGCCACCCGCGCCAGCACCTGGTCCGGGGTGAACGCCAGCTCCTCGGCCGAACCGCAGGCCGCCACCTCGTCCCAGGTCAGCGGGGTGGAGACGGCCGGCACCGGCAGTGCGCGGAGTGTGTACGGCGCGGCCGTGGTCTTCGCGCTGGAGTTCTGCCCGGCGTCCAGCAGCACCCGGCCGTGCCGCCGCGCCTTGGCGATCGAACTGACCATCAGCTCCGGATGCCCGCTCTCAAGCCGCCGGGCCAGCCCCTTCGCGTACGCCAGCACCGCCTCCTCGCCGGTCGGCCGCAGCGGTGCCAGCAGGTGCAGGCCCTTGCTGCCGGAGGTCTTCACCCAGCAGCCGAGGCCGTCCGCCGCCAGCGCCTGGCGTACCCACAGCGCCGCCCGGCAGCAGTCCACCACGTCGGCCCCCGGCCCCGGGTCCAGGTCCACCACCAGCCGGTCGTGCAGGTCCGGCCCGCTTCCGGCACTCCACTGCGGCACGTGGACCTCCAGCGCGCCCAGGTTCGCCATGGCCATCAGCACCGCGAGGCTGTCGACCGCGACGTGCGGCTTGACGCCGTCCCGGCCCGGCACCCCGACCGTGGGTACCCAGTCGGGCAGCCCCGGCGGCGGGTTCTTGGCGTAGAACCGCTGGCCCTCGACCCCGTCCGGGAAGCGCAGGAACGAGGCGGGCCGACGCCGCACGTGCGGCAGCATCGCCGGGGCCACCTGGGCGAAGAAGGACAGCGCCGCCGCCTTGGTGGTCCCGGTCCGGGGCCAGAGCACCTTGTCCAGGTGGGACAGCACCAGCCGGTGCCCCTCGACCTGCGTCGGAACCCGTTCCGACATCGCCGCTTCCCGCTCTCCTCGTGGCCGCCCCCGCCCTTCGAGCATGGCCGACCGACCGCCCGGCGACATCTCGGCCGACCGCGCTGCGCGCCGGACGGGCCCGTGCGACGGTGGAGCTTCCGGAGCTCCCCGGGGGGCCGGGCAGGCAGGGGCGCCGGGCCAGGCAGAGAGGCAACCCGACCGTGGGCACTCCCGCGAGACCGCCGCAGCTGGAGCCGATGCTGGCCACTCCCGGCGCGATGCCGGGGCACCCGGAGGGGTTCGCCCTGGAGGTGAAGTGGGACGGCATGCGGGTGCTGGCCCGGCTGGACTCCGGTGAGCTGGAACTGCTCGCCCGCAGCGGCAACGAGGCCACCACCCGCTACCCGGAGCTCGCCGAACTGGCGGCGCTGCTGCCGGGGCGGAGCGCGGTGCTCGACGGCGAGGTGATCGCCACCGACGCGCGCGGCCGACCGTCCTTCGGCGCGCTGCAGGAGCGGATGCCGCTGCGGCGGCCGACCGAGATCGCCGCCGCGATGCGCCGCTACCCGGTGACGCTGATGCTGTTCGACGTGCTGTGGCTGGACGGCCGGTCGCTGCTGGACGAGCCGTACGAGCGGCGCCGCGCGCTGCTGGAGGCGCTGCCGCTGGCCGGTACCCGGGTGGTGGTGCCCCCGGCCTGGCCGGGTTCGACCTCGGCCCAGGCGCTCGCCTGGACCAGGGGCGAGGGCCTGGAGGGGCTGATCGCCAAGCGGCTGGGCTCGCGGTACCGGCCGGGGGTCCGCTCCCGGGACTGGATCAAGATCAAGCACGTCCGGTCCGTCGACGTGGTCATCGGCGGCTGGGTCTCCCGCGACCCCGAGGGACAGGTGCTCAAGTCGCTCCTGCTCGGACTGCCCGGCGAGGGCGGCCCGAGGTACGTCGGCGCGGTCGGCACCGGCTTCTCCGACGCCGAGCGCCGCGCCCTGGCGGCCCGGCTGGGCGCCCTGGCCGTCGCCGACTCCCCCTTCACCGGCGCGGTGACCGACATCGACCGGGGCGATCCGCTCCGCTTCGTCCGCCCGGAACTGACCGGCGAGGTCGAGTACCTGGGCATCGGCTCGGGCGGCAGCCTCCGCCAGCCGGTCTGGAAGGGCCTGCGCGGCAGCCACCGCGACGGCCGCTTATCCGCTCCGCCGGTCGGCGGCCCGGGTGCGGGCGACCGGCCGGTCCCAGGAGGCCGGCGCGGCCGGGTAGTCGCCGTGCTCCAGGTCGTCGAGCAGGGTCGGGTGGGTGGGCGACCAGCCGAGCAGTTCCCGCGTGCGGGCGCTGGAGACGGGCGCGTCGATGGTGTAGACGGTGGCCATGAACGGGTTCCCGAAGTGCGCGGCGGCCTCGTCCGGGTCGGCGGGGCCGCCGGCAGGCCGAGGCCCCGGGCGATCGTCTCCGCGATGCTCCTCCGGGTGACGCCCTCCTCGCCCACGCCGTGCGGCACGCCGCCCGCCGGGTCGCCTTCCGCAAGGTCAGGGGGATCCTTGAGGGCAACCTCTCGTTCGCCGGGCCGCGGATGGCCGTCATCGCCGTGACACCAGCGGCCTGCGCGCCCTGCTGACCGCCGGACGCCGGCGCGACCCGCGGACTTCGGGCATCGCCACCCGTTCGGGTGACTGAATCCGGGTGGTACGGGTAAGCGGGGTGGGGGGAGAAATCGCTGGAAGATCTGACAGAAGGTACCGAGCGCAGGTACCGACATCCGCTCACATCGCTCCAGGAGGTATCTCATGCGGGTTCCCTCGCCCTCGGACCCGGACATCAGGCCGGTCGGACCGGACCCGGTACCGCCGGTCCCGCCGCAGCCGCCGCTTCCGCCCGACCCGATCCCGCCGGGGCCCGGTCCCGACCCGGCGCCGCCGCAGCCCGTGCCCGAACCGGGACCGCCGCTGCCGGACCCGGCCCCCGGCCCGACGCCGGAGCCGATGCCGGTCGGGCGCGCCGCCGCCACCGGCTGACCCCCGCCCGACCCACGTCACCGCCTGCCCACCGCCGCCCACCGCCGCTGAAAGGCCCCCGCTGATGCCCATCGCCACCGTCAACCCCGCGACCGGGGAGACCCTGGAGACCTTCACCCCGCACACCGCCGAGGAGGTCGAGATCGCCCTCACCCGCGCCTCGGAGGCCTTCGCCGTCCATCGGCTGACCTCCTTCGACGAGCGCGCGGCGCTGCTGCGTGCCGCCGCCGACGCGCTGGAGTCCGAGCTGGAGGACACCGCCCGGACGATGACCGTCGAGATGGGCAAGCCGCTCGCGCAGGCCCGGGGCGAGGTCGCCAAGTGCGTGAAGGCGATGCGGTGGTACGCCGAGCGGGCGGAGTCGCTGCTCGCCGACGAGCACCCGAAACCGGCGGACGTGGCCGACTCCGGCGGGGTGGACGCCTATGTCCGCTACCGGCCGCTGGGGCCGGTGCTCGCGGTCATGCCGTGGAACTTCCCGCTCTGGCAGGTGGTGCGGTTCGCGGCCCCGGCCCTGATGGCGGGCAACACCGCGCTGCTGAAGCACGCCTCCAACGTGCCGCAGACCGCGCTGCTGCTGGAGCAGGTGTTCACCCGGGCGGGCTACCGCCCGGGCTGCTTCCAGACCCTGCTCATCCCCTCCTCCGGCGTCGACGCGGTGATCCGGGACCCCCGGGTCGCGGCGGTGACGCTCACCGGCAGCGAGGGCGCGGGCCGCTCGGTCGCCGCCGTCGCCGGGGACGAGGTCAAGAAGACCGTGCTGGAACTGGGCGGCAGCGACCCGTTCCTGGTGCTGCCGAGCGCCGACGTCCGCCGGGCGGCGGAGGTCGCGGTCACCGCCCGGGTCCAGAACAACGGGCAGTCCTGTATCGCGGCCAAGCGCTTCATCGTCCACCGCGAGGTGTACCAGGAGTTCGCGGACGCCTTCACCGCGCGGATGTCCGCGCTGCGCGTCGGCGACCCGCTGCTGGCGGAGACCGAGGTGGGCCCGCTGGCCACCGAGCAGGGCCGGGACGAGCTGGAGGAGCTGGTGCAGGACGCGCTGCGGCTGGGCGCCGAGGCGCGCTGCGGCGGACGCCGTCCGGCCGATCTGCCGCAGGGCTGGTTCTACGAGCCGACGGTGCTCGCCGGGGTGACCCCCGAGATGCGGGTGCACCACGAGGAGTGCTTCGGCCCGGTGGCCACCCTGTACCAGGTGGACAGCCTGGAGGAGGCGGTGCGGCTGGCCAACGACACCCCGTTCGGCCTCAGCTCCAACGCCTGGACCCAGGACCCGGAGGAGCAGCGGGTCCTGGTCCGCGACCTGGAGGCGGGCGCGGTCTTCTTCAACGGGATGACCGCCTCGCACCCGGCGCTCCCCTTCGGCGGCGTCAAGCGCTCGGGTTACGGCCGGGAGCTGTCGGCGCAGGGCATCCGGGAGTTCTGCAACGTGACCACCGTCTGGCACGGACCGGCCGGTGGTCGCGACTGACCGCGGATCACCCGTTCGACGTAGCCCGGCCGCGCTCGGCGCGCCGCCGGGCCGCGTGCCACGCGCAGGCGACCGCGACCACCAGCGGCCACAGCGCCTGCGCCGTGGTCAGCACCCGTTCGGCGGATCCGATCGGACCGTGATGGCGCAGGATGTAGAGGAACCACATGGCCCCGGCGAACAGCGCCGCGGTGACCGTGATCGACGGGGTGGTCCGCAGCGGCCAGGGCCAGGCTTCGCCACGTCTGGCCGCCATCACCGGCCACAGGGCGAGGGCGATGAAACCCACGGTGGTGGACGCGGTGTGCTGGACGATGGCGCCGCTGTCCGGCTCCGGGAACAGCGCGACCGCGACGCAGGCGACCCCGCCGAAGGCCAGCACCATCCGGCCGATGGGTGCGGCGGGGCGCAGTCCGAGGGCGCTGACCACGTGGCACCCGCCGAGGGCGAGCAGCGCCCCGGTCATCACCCAGCGATCGGTGGCGCCGTGGGCGGCGAGGGTGCTGATGGTCTGGGTGATGGGGTTGTATCCCGGGGGCTGGAGCACGGCCGCGGTCATCCAGCCGCCGATGAGGAAGAGGGGGGCGCACCCGGAGGAGAGCAGCGCCCACCAGGGGATGACTGGCATGGATCGACCTTAGGTGCGGATCGGGCGCAGTCCCGGGAGGCAGCGGCGTGCCGCCCGCGATTCACCCGCGTCGCGAACCGCTCGCCGGACGCGACCGGCGCGGACGCCGGTCGGCCCGGGGGCTCAGTGGGGGCGGGTGACCGCCCAGAACAGGCCGCCCTCGCGGTCGCGCAGTTGGATGACCCGGCCGTAGGGCGTGTCCTCGGCCGGAGTGGCCACGCTGCCACCGAGCTGTACGGCCTGCCGCGCGGCCGCGTCGGCGTCGCTCACCGCGAAGAAGACATGCCACCGGGGGCGGACCCGAGGGTCGAACGCGGCCTCGGTGCCGCCGCCGAAGAGCGAGGCCAGCGTCCGCTCCCCGCCGGGCGTGTGGTCTCCTCCGGGCGCGTGGTCTCCGGACGTGTGGTCTCCGGGCGCGTGGCCGCCGCCGAGCAGCAGTACCCGGTCGTGTTCCCAGCGGACGTCGAACCGGCTGGGGTCGTCCCAGGCGAACACCGCGCCGTAGAACATGGCCGCGGCGAACGCGTCCGAGGTGCGCAGCTCGCTCCAGGCCAGGGCGCCGGGCCGCTCCAGGTCGTCGACCGGCCCGGCGCGTCCCTGCCAGATACCGAAGGCCGCGCCCTGCGGGTCGGTGGCCAGCGCGATGCGGCCGGCGTCGAAGGCGAGCGGGCCGACCACCACCATGCCGGTGCGCTCCCGCACCCGGGCGGCGACCAGGTCGGCGTCGTCGGTGCCGAAGTAGGTGGTCCAGGCGACCGGGAACTCCCAGCTCGCGGCGACCGCGCCGAGCCCGGCCACGGCGACTCCGTCGAGCACCGCGCGGCAGTAGGGGCCCCACCGGTCCGGCCCCTGTTCGAACCGCCAGCCCAGCAGCGGACCGTAGAAGCCCTGCGCGGTCTCCAGGTCCCGCGCCATCAGGCTGACCCAGCACGGGGCGCCGGGCACGCAGCGCGCCTGTATCGTCTTCCGGTCCATCAGCTGTCCTCCTTCGTGCCGGTGGCCCCGTGGCCGGGGCGTCGAGACCGCCCTGGGCCTACCGGCGGACGGGGGTGGGCGCGGGGCCGGTCAGGTGACCTGGCGCAGGTAGAGGGCGCCGCAGGTGTGGCAGAACTTCTCGTGGGTGTGGCTCCAGGCGTCCGCGGACATCCGCTCGGCGTCCACGTTCACGGGATGGCCGCACAGGCCGACGTCGGCACCGTCGGAGGTCATGTGCCACTGCCGGACGGGACCGCCGGTAGTGCCGTCCTCGTATTCGGCGCGCATCTCGAACACGTGCATGGTCGTCTCCCTGTCTCCGCGGCTCGTCCCGATGGCCGGTGTCGGGCCGGACGGTCGCTCACCCTCACACCATGCCGTGAGGTCTCCCGCCCCCGCCTGCCGACAGCCACCGGGGGCCTGCCCGGGGCCGACCGGCACGCTTCCGAACGGGTGAACCACGGAGCGGGGATGCCCCGCCGCGCGCCGCCGGTCCGGGGACGCCGACTGCGAGAATCCAATCAGGAGCTCCACCAGTGAGAGGAGACATCCACATGGCCACCACCCATGTCGAGCGGGAGCGGAAGTTCGACCGCAGGGCCGCTGCGACCCTGCCCGACCTGCACGGACTTCCGCAGGTCAGCGCCGTCGAACCGGCCGCGACCGAGGATCTGGACGCGGTCTACTACGACACCGAGGACCGCCTGCTGCTGGCCCACCGGGTCACCCTGCGCCGCCGCACCGGCGGCCACGACCAGGGCTGGCACCTGAAGCTGCCGAACGGCCCGGACAGCCGCCGGGAGGTTCGGCTGCCGCTCACGGCCGGGGAGCCCGGGGCGGTGCCGAGCGAACTGGAGCTCCGGGTGCGCTCCCGGACCAGGGGCGGAGCCCTGGCCCCGGTCGCCCTGCTGCACACCCGTCGGCACCGGCGACTGCTCCTCGACGCGCAACGGCGCCCCCTGGCGGAGATCGCCGAAGACGCGGTCACCGCCCGGATCCCGCAGCCCTCCGGGGAGGTGCTGCTGCGCGACTGGGAGGAGGTGGAGGCGGAGCTGGAACTCGGTGACACCGCCCTGCTGGACGCGCTGGAGGAACGCTTCCGCGCGGCGGGGCTGGAACGTTCCGCCAGCGGCTCCAAGCTGGCCCGGGCACTGGCCGGACCCGGCGGTGGCGGCGACGGCGACGGCGCTGACGGTGACGGCGACGGCCGCGCGGCCGGTCCGGGTGGGGCGGCTCCCGGTGCGCCCGTCCCCGGCTCGATCGGGGAGCTGCTCACCGAGCTGGTGCGCGCCCAGGTGGAGGACCTGCTCACGCTGGACGGCGCGGTCCGCCGCGACCGGCCCGAGGGTGTCCATGACCTGCGGGTGGCCGCGCGCCGGTTGCGCAGCACCCTGCGCAGCCACCGGCGCACGCTGGACCGCGCGGCCGCCGAACCGCTGGCGGCGGAGCTGCGCTGGCTGGGGCACTGCCTGAGCGAGGCCCGGGACAGCCAGGTCATCGGGGAACTGCTGCTCAGCCGGACGGCGGAGCTGCCGGAGCCGGAACGGCCGGGGCCGATGCCCGGGCGGATCACCGTCTGGTCCGCCGACCGGTACCGGCGGTACCACGGCGAGGTGCTCACCGAGCTGGACGGCGCCCGGTACTTCGCGTTGCTGGCCGGGCTGGAGCGGTTCGCCGCCCGCCCGGTGCCGACGGGCCGGGGGGAGGGCGCGGCCCGGGCGGAGCTGCGCCGGGTGCTGAGGCGGGAGCGGCGCCGGTTCGGCGGCCGACTGGCCACCGCCCGTGACCTGCCGCCGGGGGCGGACCGGGACCAGGCGCTGCACGCGGTACGCCGGGCGGCCAAACGCGCCCGCTACGCGGCCGAGGGCGCCGCGCCGGTCTGCGGGAAGGGTGCCCAGCGGCTGGCCCGGCGGATGAAGGCGGTGCAGACCCTGCTCGGCTCGCGTCAGGACGCGGTGCTCGCCCGCTGGGCGCTGCCGCGCATCGCCGCGAGCGCCCACGCGCACGGTGAGCCGGGCTTCGGCTACGGCGTGCTGTACGCCGTCCAGGCGGCCGACCTGGCCAGGTACGACGCCGACCTGCCGGAGCTGTGGGCCGCTGCCGCGCGGTGAGGGCGCCGGGGCGACCGCTGAGCCGGGGCGGGGCTCACTCCCGCGGCGGGGCGACCGGCTGCGGCGGGGCGACCGGCTGCGGCGGGGGCTCGGTGGGCGCCGCGGCCTGGGGGCGGTAGCCGGGGGCGATGGCCGAGTTCAGCACCGAGCTGTTGGGCAGCAGCACGGTGCCCTCGGCCGTCCGCAACTCCACGAAGAGCAGGGTCATGTCGGTGACCCGCCCCTGGATCCGGCCGCCCAGCGCCCCGGCCTGGATGGCGACGTCCTGGCCGGTGTGGAAGGGCCGGGCGGTGAGCAGCACCAGGCCCGCGCAGATGTTGCCGAGTACCGGCTGGGCCGCGATGCCGACGATCACCCCGGTCAGCGCGCCGCCCAGGATCAGCCTGCTCCAGGGCACGTGCAACAGGCTCAGCGCACCCAGTACGACCATGGCGTAGCCGGTCAGCAGGCAGAGCACGCGCAGGGTGGTGACCCTGCTGTCGCCGAACCGCTCGGGGACCAGCGCGACCAGGTCGTCGGTGGCGCCGCGGACCGCGATCAGGGCGAAGACCAGGAAGACCAGGGCGCTGGCTCCGGCCACCGCCCGGTCGGTCACCGCGTGCGCCCGGGGTTCGCCGAGGAGTCCCCCGTAGTGCGTGGACACCACCAGCCCCGCCAGCGCGAGCAGGGTGGTCGCCACCGCCTTGCGTACCCGGATGCCACTGGGGTGGACCCGGCTCAGGACCGATCGGCGGTCACGGCGATCCTTCGTGCTGTCCATCTGCTCACCGTGCCCTGAAGTCGCGGAACGACTCGGGAGCAGATCGGCCCCCGGCGTCCGCCGCATGCTAGCCGCCCGGGGCGGCGTCCCGCTCCCCGGGCGGCCGGCGGTTCCCGGCGAGCAGGGTCAGGCGATCACCATCGGCGTTGACGGCTGGGCGCGGTCGGCCAGGAGCCGGCGAGCACGGCTGAGTGCCTGCTCGGGCTGCCTGAGGCCGGTGGAGACACACAGGGTGTAGTACAGGTCCTCACGGCGGGCGGCCGTCTGCGGACCGTCGTCCAGCAGGTCGAGCTCGGTCACCAGACGCTGCAACAGGGCAAGATTGATCAACGGCATAGCCAACTCCAGTAAAACTACCGGGGAGATGAGAGTGCCGTCGGGGGCCCGACACTGGGCCTCGACGGAAACGCGTAACCTTCGGTATCGGCGGCCGGATGAGCGGGTCCGATCCGAGTCATCCATCGCGCTACTACCCTCGATGACTGAGGCGAATCGTACCGATACTCAGCCGGTAATGTCCAATTCCGCCCCAAAAAATCATGACTGACGTCGCGTCAGCGAGCTCGTGCCGAGCCGCCCCCCGGAGCCTCCCGGCCGTCGGCCCGAGTGGCGACAACACGCTTGGCGGGCAAGGATGCTGACCCGGCATCAGCATCACCGTCCCGTGGTCGGACCGGGTGAACAGAGGCGTGGCCCCGAGCCGAACGGCCCGGAGCCACGTAATGACAAGACGTCAGAAAGAACCGCCGCCCCGGGGCGGAGAGCCGCCCACGAGGTTTGTCACCTGGTCAGAAAGCACAGCGAAAAAGGGAGTTGCCCGTCAGGGAGCCGTGGCTCCCCGGTCGGCCGGGCGGGCTCAGCCGCGGAAGTCGTCCGGACGCACCGGCGAGGCCTCGGCCAGGGCCTTGGTGATCGCGTCCGCGTCGGCGGACAGGCCGTAGACGGGGGTCCCCGGCTGCTGCCGCCAGGACTCGTCCAGACCGCCCGCGTCCACCGTGTCGAAGCCGATCTCGTCGACCAGCGCGCGGACCCGCTGCTTGGCCGCCTCGTCGTCACCGGCGACCGGCAGCGCCACCCGGCCCGGTGTGCCCTTGGGCTGCGGCTTGTCCAGGATGTGCTGGGCGTAGGTGCCGTTGAACACCTTGATCACCGGGTGGCCCAGGTGCTCCGCGGTCCAGCGGCTCTCGGTGACCCCCTCCTCGATCGCGGCGATCCGCCCGTCGCGCTCCTTCGGGTAGTAGTTGCCGGTGTCGATCACGGCCACTCCCTCAGCCGCCTCGGCGAACAGCCCGGACGGGAGGTCGGGGATGTTCTTCAACGGAATGGTCACCACCACCACGTCAGCGCCGCGCGCCGCCTCGGCGACCGTGACCGCCTTCGCGCCGGTCTCCTCGACCAGGGCCGAAAGGGTCTCCGGGCCACGGCTGTTGGCAACGGAGACCTCGTGGCCGACAGCTGTGAACCGACGGGTCAAGTTGCCGCCGATGTTGCCGGCGCCGATGATGCCGATCTTCATAGTGGAATCCTCACACTCGCTGGGCGTGCCGACTGACGAACCGTGGGAGCGCTGCCGCGTCCCACGGCCATCCGTAACCGGTCCGCCCGGGTGGGTATTCCTGTACTGGTCCGAATGGGCGGGGCCGCCGGGGGCTACGCCGCCTGCCCGTAGCCCGGCTTGATCACGTCCTCGATCAGCGCCAGCCGCTCGTCGAACGGCAGGAAGGCCGACTTCATCGCGTTCACCGTGAACCACTCGATGTCGCGCAGCGTGTACCCGAAGGCGTCCACCAGGTGCTCGAACTCCCGGCTGAGGCTGGTCCCGGACATCAGCCGGTTGTCGGTGTTGACCGTCACCCGGAAGCGCAGCCGCCGCAGCAGTCCGATCGGGTGCGTGGCGTAGGAGTCGGCGGCGCCGGTCTGCAGGTTGGAGGTGGGGCACATCTCCAGCGGGACCCGCTGGTCGCGGACGTAGGCGGCGAGGCGGCCGAGCTTGACCGCGCCGTCCTCGGCGACACCGATGTCGTCCACGATGCGAACCCCGTGGCCGAGCCGGTCGGCGCCGCAGCACTGCAGCGCCTCCCAGATGGACGGCAGGCCGAACGCCTCCCCGGCGTGGATGGTGAAGTGGTTGTTCTCCCGCTTCAGGTAGTCGAAGGCGTCCAGGTGCCGGGTCGGCGGGTGACCGGCCTCGGCTCCGGCGATGTCGAAGCCGACCACGCCGAGGTCCCGGTGGCGGTTGGCCAGTTCGGCGATCTCCCGGGAGCGGGCGGCGTGCCGCATCGCGGTGAGCAGCGTGCCGATCCTGATCCGCTGCCCCCGGCGGCGGGCGGCGGCCTCGCCCCGGCGGAAGCCCTCGTTGACGGCGTCGACCACCTGGTCCAGGCTCAGCCCGGCGTCCAGGTGCTGCTCGGGCGCGAAGCGGACCTCGGCGTAGACCACGCCGTCGGCGGCCAGGTCCTCGGCGCAGTCGGCGGCGACCCGGACCAGGGCCTCGCGGGTCTGCATCACCGCGCAGGTGTGGGCGAAGGTCTCCAGGTAGCGCACCAGCGAGCCGGAGTCGGCGGCCTCGCGGAACCAGCGGCCGAGCCCGGCCGGGTCGGTGCTCGGCAGGTCCTGGTATCCGGCGGAGGCGGCGAGGGCGACCACGGTCTCCGGGCGCAGGCCGCCGTCGAGGTGGTCGTGCAGCAGCACCTTGGGGACCCGGCGCACCACGGCGGCGGGGAGGGGGGCGGCTGCGGGCTGGGGCGCGGGGCTGGTGTCCATCGTCGGATGCTACCTCCTACGCGCGTAGAGTGGCGGGGATTTCTCGTTCCCTGGCCGCCCGGCGGGGGCGGTCCACCGCTCTCGTCGCTGAGCACCGATCCGCGGCGCGAGCAGTGCTCTCAGACCTGAGCGGCGGCCGGGTCGAGCGGGCCGAGCTCGATGGGCCCCGGGTCGACGATGCCGGGCGCGGCCGGGCCGGGCTCGGCGAGCCCGCTGCCGGTACCGGTGGCGGTACCGGTGGCGGTGGCGGTGGCGGCGGGGGAAGGCGAAGCGGTCGCCGGGACCGAGACCGTGGCGCTGGGCACGGCGCTGGGCACGGCGGCCGTGGCGCTGGGCGTGGCGGCCGTGGCGCTGGGCGTGGCGGCCGTGGCGCTGGGGGTGGGCAGTCGGCGCGGGAGCGGCTGGGCGGGGTGCAGCGCCCGCTGCGCGGCGGCCCAGCCCCAGACCTCCGACAGCGCGTTCGGCGCCAGTCGCACCAGGTGCGAGGGCGCGTAGTAGTGGTAGCCGTAGTCGAGCCGGGCGTTGTTGTGCGCGTCCACCCCCGCCTCGCCGGTGGCGGTGGCAGCCTGGGCGACCAGCCCGGTGTGGCTGGCCGTGCCGTTCGTCCCCAGGTAGGTCACCACCACGTCGCCGGGCTGTGCCTGGCCGAGCTGCTCGCCGACGTCCTGTCCGACGCCGCTGTCCCGCAGGTAGGCGTAGAGGTTGTTGTACTGCGGCAGGACCGAGATCAGCAGCAGGTCGTAGACCTTGCCGTTGGGCGCGGAGTAGGCGCGGTAGCCGTTCTGCGGGTCGTTCGGCCCGAGCCCCGGGACCAGTCCGGCGGCGGCCAGCGAACGGGCGACGAACTCGGCGCACTCGTAGTTCGGCTGGGCGCGGCCCGGGGCCACCGGTGCGCTGTCGTTCCAGGCCGTCCAGTTCCAGTGCGCGTTCGCGTACCGGACTTCGAGGGTGCGGGCGGCGGCGTCGGTGTCCGACGACCGCTGCGTGTGCCCGGCCCGGTTAGCGGTCGGCCGTGCGGCGAACGCCGGTGCGGTCGGCGCGTACGCCCCGGCGGCGACGAGTCCCAGGGTGATCACGGAGGAGGCCAGTCGCCTCCGAACGGCATGCGTCAACGTCGGTCCCTTGCTCTCGCGTCCTCACGGCGGTGGTGAACACCTGTCAGGCCGCCGTACCTCAGCACGAACGTAGTCCCGCCCACCCCCTGACACACCCGCTCCCGCGCCGCGTGGCGCAGCCGCCGAACGGGTGAAATCGGGTCACCGGGGCCGCCTGCGGCCGAGTCGGCGCTCTTGCGCGCTCGGCCCGGACGCGGTGGGCTGGCGCCGGGAGCGGCCTCAAGGGCCCGTGGGCTCAAGCGAATACCCGAGGAGAAGCGTGCTGATGCGCCGATTAGTGTCCGTGATCGCCCTGGTGCTCGCCTGCGGCGGACTCACCGCCGGATGCACCGGGGACGCCAGCGCCGGGTGCGCCTCCGGCGACTGCCACCTGTCGCTGTCGGAGGGCGGGAGCCTCACCCTGGACGGCCAGAAGCTCACCGTGAAGCGTCTGGACGACGACACCGTCACCTTCGACTCGCACGGGATCGACCTGACCCTGAGCCGGAGCACCGATCTCTCCTTCGGCCGCTACCACCTGCACTTCGGCGGCACCGACGGCTCCTCGGTGAAGATCGACGTCAGCCAGTGACCCGGAGCTCGCGGTAGAGGTCGCGCAGCAGGGCGATCTCGGCGCCGTGGTGCAGCAGTTCCTGGTTCACCCACCAGACGATGTCGATGAAGGGCTCCTCCGCGTCGCTTCCGCTGGGAAAGGTGCAGTGGCCGACGGTGTCCAGCGCGGTGTCGTCGGCCGCCAGCAGCGCCTCCCGCCAGTGCGCCGCCGCGCGGTCGAAGGCGGCGACCGCCCCCGCCGCGTCACCGCTGAAGCGGTAGTCGGCACGGGTGAGGCTGTGGCCGCCGATCGTGTAGTCGGCGCGGCGGGCCAGCATCTCGCTGAGGTGCCCGAGCCGCCAGGCGATGGTGGTGAACGGCGGCGGCCAGGGCTGCTCGTCGCCGCTCGCGTCGCGTCCCCAGTCGCCCGCCCCGACCAGCGCGGACGCGCGCTCGCCCGGCCCGTGCGCGCGCGGACGGATCGACCAGCAGCCCGGTACCGGCTCCCAGAGGTACTCGTCGTCGGTCATCGCCGGGACCTCGATCGGCACCCCGTCCCCGCTCTCGCCCCGCGGGCCGGTCATCCGGTCGGTGAGCCGCTTCCGGGTGTAGTCGTACTGGTCCAGCAACGGCGCCAGGCGTGGCGGGATCGCCATCGGTCCTCCTCTGCGGGGTGGTCTCGGTGCACGCTACACGGCACTGCCCGGTCCGCCACCGGATCGCGCGGCGGGCGACGCGGTGGTGGGACCCGCTGACCGGGGCCCGAGTGGGGACAGCGTAAGTTGACGACTCGACAGTGGTCGTCCCGCGAGAGGTCCCACGTGCGCATCGCGTTCCCCGAGCAGCTGACCCGGCGGCTCACCGCTCGACTCACCGCGCGGCTCCCCGAACGGCTGCGCGCGCGTTCGCGGGCCGGTCGCCGACTCGCCGCGCTGCTGGCCGTACTGGCGGTGCTGGCCGTCGGCATCGGCGGCTACAGCGCGCTGGGCCAGGCCCCGCCGAAGGTGCGCCAGCAGGTGCTGAGCATCGCGGGGGTGCCCGAGCCGGACGGCACTCCGGTGCGGCTGGACGCCACCCTGTACCTGCCGCGGTCCAGCACCCCGCTGCCCGCGGTGGTGCTGGCGCACGGCTTCGGCGGCAGCAAGGACGACGAGGCCGCCGACGCGCTCTACCTGGCCCAGCACGGCTATGTGGCGCTGACCTACTCCGCGCGCGGCTTCGGCCACTCCGGCGGGCTGATCCACCTCGACTCGCCGCAGTACGAGGTGAAGGACGCGGAGCGGATGATCGACCTGCTCGGCACCCTGCCGGAGGTGCTGAAGGACGGCCCCGGCGACCCCCGGGTGGGCTTCACCGGTCCCTCCTACGGCGGTGCGCTGAGCCTGCTGGTGGCCGCCTACGACCACCGGGTGGACGCCATCGCCCCGCAGATCACCTGGAACAGCCTGGGCGGCTCGCTGTTCGGCCAGGCGGCGACGTCCGGTCAGGGCACGGCCGGGCCCGGGGTGTTCAAGAAGGCCTGGGCCGGGGACTTCTTCGGCTCCGGGTCGGACGACGCCAGTGGGACCAACAGCGCGAGCGGCAGCAGCGGCACCGGCAACCCCTGCGGCCGGTTCGCGCCCGACATCTGCTCCGCCTACCGGGCCACCGCGGCCGGTGACGGCACGCCCGCGCCCGGGCTGCTGGGCCTGCTCGCCGCGTCCAGTCCGGCCGGGGTGCTGAACCGGATCGACGCGCCGACGCTGCTGGTCCAGGGCGAGGACGACTCGCTGTTCGGCCTCGACCAGGCCGACGCCAACGCCCGGGGCATCGCCGCCCACGGCACCCCCGTCAAGGTCGCCTGGTACTCCGGCGGCCACGACGCGCCCGGTACCGCCGCCGAGACCACCGAGCTGCGCTCGCTCACCCTGGCCTGGTTCGACCACTACCTCAAGCACCAGGGCCCGGCCCCGTCCGGCAGCTTCAGCTTCACCAAGACCGGCACCAGCCTGTCGTTGGAGAGCGGCACCGTCAGCAGTTCCGTGCTGACCGCTCCCGGCTACCCCGGGCTGCCCGGCGCCGCGCCCGCGCGCAGCACGCGGCTACGGCTGGACGGACCTGAGCAGACCGTGCTGGCCCCGGCCGGGGGCTATCCCGCGGCCACCACCAGCCTGCCCGGCCTCGGCGGGACGCTGTCCCAGCTCGCCACCGGCACCCCGGCGCTGGGGGCCGCCCTGGCCGGGCCGACCGACCAGCAGGCGGTGTTCACCAGCGCGCCGCTGACCGCGACCGTCCGCGACGTGGGCGCGGCCAGGGTCGCGCTGCGGGTCACCCCGGCCACCCCCGGTACCACCGACGCCACGCTGTTCGCGAAGCTGTACGACCTCTCCCCCGACGGCAGCCAGAGCGTGCTGCCGAACCAGCTGGTCGCCCCGGTCCGGCTGACCGGGCTGACCCCGGCGGGCACCATCGTCACCGTGGCGCTGCCGGGCGTGGTGCACGACTTCCCGGCCGGGGACCGGCTGCGGCTGGTGGTGTCCACCACCGACGCCGCGTACCAGCTGCCGCTGGACCCGCGCGGCTACCGGATCGCGCTGGCCGGGGGCGGCACCGTCAGCGTGCCGCTGGTGGCCGCGAACACCGACGACAGCGGCTCCACCACCGTGCTGTGGGCCATCGCCGCGGTGGCCGCGCTGATCGCGCTGGCGGCGGCGGCGCTGTGGCTGCGCCACCGCAGGCCCGGCGGCGGCATCGACCTGGAGCCGGAACTGGCGGCGCTGCCGGTCTCCATCGCCGGGCTGGGCAAGGCGTACGGCGACGGCTTCCGCGCCGTCACCGACCTGAGTTTCACCGTGGAGGCCGGGCAGGTGCTGGGGCTGCTCGGCCCCAACGGCGCGGGTAAGACCACCACGCTGCGGATGCTCACCGGCCTGATCCAGCCGAGCTCCGGCGAGATCCGGGTGTTCGGCCACCGGATCGTCCCCGGCGCGCCGGTGCTGTCCCGGGTCGGCGCGTTCATCGAGGGCCCCGGCTTCCTGCCGCACCTGTCCGGCCTGGACAACCTGACCCTGGCCTGGGCCGCCACCGGGCGTCCGGAGCAGGACGCCGACTTCAGCGCCGCGCTGGAGATCGCCGGGCTCGGCAAGGACCTGCAACGCAAGGTCCGCACCTACAGCCAGGGCATGCGCCAGCGGCTGGCCGTCGCCCAGGCCATGCTGGGGCTGCCGGACCTGCTGATCCTGGACGAGCCGACCAACGGCCTCGACCCGCCGCAGATCCGCGAGATGCGCGAGTCGCTGCGCCGCTACGCCGCCACCGGGCGCACCGTGGTGGTCTCCAGCCACCTGCTGGCCGAGGTCGAGCAGACCTGCACGCACTGCGTGGTGATGGCGCGCGGGCGGCTGCTGGCGGCCGGTCCGGTGGCCGAGCTGATCGGCGCGGCGGCCTCGGTCCACATCGACGTGGACCAGCCGGAGCGGGCGGCGGCGCTGCTGGCGGAACTGCCGGGGGTGCGCGAGGCCCGCGCCGGGGCCGACGGCACGCTGGTGGTCGACCTGGACCAGGTCCGGCCCGCCGAGGCGGTCCGGACGCTGGTGGACGCCGGGCTCTCGGTCGACCGGATCGCGCCCAGACGCCGCCTGGAGGACGTCTTCCTCGACCTGGTCCACGAAAGCTGAGGCCCGCCATGTCCACTCCCTCGACCGAGTCCACCGAGTCCACCGAGTCAGCCGAGTCGACCGGGTTCACCGGGGCGGGGCGGCGCGGCGTCGGCCGGGGCAGCCACACCGAGCTGTCCCACGCCGACGTGCCGCCGCCGACCGCGGCCCCGCACGGTGGCGCACCCGGCTACGACCCGCGCCGCACCCTGCCGCTGCGGGTCGAGCTGCGGCGGCAGCTGGGGCGGCGGCGCACCCAGATCACCCTGGGCCTGCTGGTGCTGCTGCCGCTGCTGCTGGTCGCCGCGTACAAGCTGGGCGCCTCCCCGCGCGACCGTTCCAACGAGGTCACCCTGGCCGACTTCGCGACCGTCGGCGCGGCCAACTTCACCCTGTTCACCATCTTCGCCTCGTCCAGCTTCCTGCTGGTCATCGTGGTCGCGCTGTTCTGCGGCGACACCGTTGCCAGCGAGGCCGGCTGGTCCAGCCTGCGGTACCTGCTGCTGGCTCCGGTCGGCCGGTCGCGGCTGCTGCGGCAGAAGCTCACCGTGGCGCTGGGGCTGTCCGGCTTCGCGCTGCTGCTGCTCCCGGCGGTCTCGCTGCTGGCCGGGCTGGCCGCGTTCGGCTGGCACCCGGTCCAGTCGCCGACCGGCAGCGGTCTCGGCGGCGGGGCGGCGCTGCTCCGGCTGGCGCTGATCATCGGCTACCTGGCGGTCAGCCTGCTGTTCGTGGCCGCGCTGGCCTTCTACGCCGGGGTGCGCACCGACGCGCCGCTGGGCGCGGTCGGCGGGGCGGTGCTGATCGTCATCGTGTCCTCGATCCTGGACAACGTGACCGCCCTGGGCGGGCTCCGCGACTGGCTGCCGACGCACTACTTCGGCGCCTGGCTGGACGCGCTGGACCCGACCGTCCAGTGGGACTCGATGCTGCGCGGGGTGCTCTCCTCGATGGTCTACAGCACCGTGCTGTTCGCCCTGGCCTGGCGGCACTTCCTGCGCAAGGACGTGGTCAGCTGAGCGGCGCGTCTCACCGTTCGGGCGGTCGGCACGAGGCCGCCGGACGGGGTGCTAGGATCCGTCCATGCCGAACACCGCCACCCTCGCCATGATGCGAATGATGCCCCCGCTACCGGAGGCGCTTCGCTAGCGAAGCGGTGTGCGCGCAGGACGCCACGGACCTCCGGAAACGGGGGTCCGTTTTTTGTTGCCCCGATACCTGCGGCTGGTCCCTCCGCCTGTCTTTTCCTCACCCTTTTCTCCCGCTTTTCCCGACAATCGCTTCCGAACACCAGAAGGCGAAGGCCCTCATGTCCCACCGCCCGGTCATCTCTCTCACCGACTGCGCCGATCCGAACGCCGTGGCCCGGCAGTCCGCCCGGATCGCGGCGCTGTTCGGCACCACGCCGAGCATCCTGCCGCTGGCCGGTCCCGACCCGGAGGGCGTGGCCGCACTGACCCTGCTGGACCTGCTGCGCGCCACCGACCTGGTCGGCGGCCCGACGCACCCCTCGGTGGTGCTGGTCAACATCGCGCCCCGGGACGGCCATTGGCCCAACGGCGTGCCCTTCTGCTACTTCTGGCACGGCGAGCACCTGGTGATCAGCACCCTCACCCCCCGGGTGCTGGCGCCGCTGCGGACGTACTTCGGGCTGGAACTGGTCCAGGTCACCGACGTGCGCGAGGTGGTGCAGGCCGCCGCCGGGCAGTGGGCCGAGCTCTCCGCCGCGCAGGTCGAGGAGATCGTCCGGACCCAGTTCCGCAGCCTGTGGTACGTGCCGCTGCTGGCCCGCTGGCTGGTCGACGGCCGCCCGGTGCCCGCGACGGCCGCGCCGGTGCCGGACGCGGCCGACACGACGGCGCCGGTGCGGGTCGCGGTGGTCGACAACTTCGGCAACTGCAAGCTGGACCGGCCGGCCGCCGCCGTCTTCGGCCGGGTCGGCGCGGACGCGCTGCACCTGCGCCGGCACCACGACGGCGGGACGATCGCGGTGCGCGGCTTCGACCGGCTGCCGGACGTGCCGCGTGGCGAGCCCGGCATCACCACCGGCAGTTCCGGCGTCGGCTTCGCCGAACTGGTGGTCCGCGGCGGCTCCGCCGCGGAGCTGTTCGGCCTGCGCGAGGGCGACCCGCTGCCGCAGCTGACCAGCTGACATCCCACTGCCGGTCATCTCACCAGCTGACATGAGACCTTGGCGTTACCGGATGGTAGCCGACCCGATTGACACCGCCCGAGGCCTCCCGGAATGCTGAAACGCATGTCCGGAGCTCTCGCCTTGGTACGTCGCCGCCACGTTGACCACGCACGTTGCGCCGCCGATCTGTGTCTCTGAACCCACGCACGATCCGCGACTCCGCGCTTCCCCGTACCGTCCCTCCCGGACTCCACCGCAAAGGACCCACCCTCGTGACCCGTGCCCGTATAGCCTTCGCCGCCTCCGTGGGGGCCGCGCTCGTGCTGACGGCCTCGGCGTGCGCGCCGCAGCCCAGCAGCACCGCGAACGCCTCCAGCAGCTCGTCCACCAGCGCCTCCGCCGCCGCGTCCGCCTGCTCGACCAGCAGCCCGGACCTCTACAAGTCGGGGCAGCTGACCGTGGCCACCGACTCCCCGGCCTACTCCCCCTGGTTCGACAACAACACCCCGGCCGACGGGAAGGGCTTCGAGAGCGCGGTGGCCTACGCGGTGGCCGCCAAGCTCGGCTTCAGCAAGAGCCAGGTGAAGTGGGTGGTCGAGCCCTTCGACAACTCCTACGCGCCGGGTGCGAAGAACTTCGACTTCGACGTCAACGAGATCTCGATCACCCCGCAGCGGGCGCAGGCGGTGGACTTCTCCACCGGCTACTACACCGCCGACCAGGGCGTGCTGGTACTGAACAACTCCAAGTACGCCAAGGCCGACTCGCTGGCGGCACTCAAGGGCGCCCGGATCGGCGTGCAGGTGGCGACCACCAGCTACCAGGCGGTCCAGGACGAGATCAAGCCGACCCACCAGCCCAGCGTCTACAACACCACCAACGACGAGGTGAACGCGCTGCAGGACGGTCAGATCGACGCCATCGTGACCGACATGCCGACGGTCTTCTACCTGGCCAGCGCGGAGCTGAGCCACGGCCAGATCCTCGGCGAGTTCAACTACGACAGTGCCACGCCGGAGCAGTTCGGCCTGCTGCTGAAGAAGGGCAGCGGGCTGACCAGCTGCGTGGACCAGGCGATCGCCGGGCTCAAGGCCGACGGCTCGCTGGCCAAGATCACCGAGCAGTGGCTGTCCGCCTCCGCCGACGTCCCGCACCTGAAGCAGTAGCCGGCAGTGGAACACGAGACCACGGCCGCGCTGAACAAGCAGGCCACCGGGCAGGACGAGGACTACCGGCCGAGCCCCCGGCAGGAGGAGCGGCAGCGGTTCCGCCGCTCCCGCAAGCGGCGCGACACCTGGATCGCCACGCTGTGCACCGTGGCGTTCCTGGTGGCGCTCTGCGCGGCCGTGGTCGCCTCGCCGGGCTGGTTCCGGGTACACACCCTGTTCCTGAACGGCGCGGAGTTCCGCAAGACCTTCCCCACGATCCTGCACGGCTTCTGGCTGAACATCCAGATGTTCCTGATCGCCGAGGTGCTGATCCTGGCCCTCGGGCTGCTGATCGCGCTGGTCCGGGCGACCCGGGCGCCCGGACTCCAGCCGCTGCGGCTGGCCGCGACCGTCTATGTGGACGTGTTCCGGGGCGTGCCGACGCTGCTGCTGGTCTTCCTGATCGGCTACGGGCTGCCCGCGCTGCAACTCCAGGGCACGCCCTCGCAGCCGTGGGTGCTGGGCACGATCGCGCTGGTGCTCTCGTACTCCGCCTACGTGGCGGAGGTGTTCCGGGCCGGGCTCAACTCGGTGCACCCGGCGCAGCGCAACGCGGCCCGGGCGCTGGGGCTGAGCGAGCCGCAGACGCTGCGGCACGTGATCCTGCCGCAGGCGGTGCGCAACGTGGTGCCGCCGCTGCTGAACGACTTCATCGCGCTGCAGAAGGACACCGCCATGGTGGCCGTGCTGGGCCCGCTGGAGGCGCTGCGCGAGGCCCAGATCAACGCGGACTACGACTTCAACTACACCCCCTACCTGGGTGCGGCGCTGCTGTTCATCGCGGTCACCATCCCGCTGAGCAGGTACGCCGACCGGTTGCAGCGGCGCGCCGCGCAACGGCAGCGGGCGGAGGCGGCACGATGAACGAGGCACTGCTGCGGATCAGGGGCCTGCGCAAGCAGTACGGCTCGCGCCTGGTCCTGCGCTCGATCGACCTGGACGTCGCCGAGCACCAGGTGGTCTGCCTGATCGGCGGTTCCGGATCGGGCAAGTCCACGCTGCTGCGCTGCGTGGACCTGCTGGACCAGGTCGACGACGGCACCATCCACCTGGGCGGGACCGAGCTGACCGACCCGCGCCTGGACGCCAACACCGCCCGGCGCCGGATCGGCGTGGTGTTCCAGTCGTACAACCTGTTCCCGCACCTGAACGTGCTGGACAACATCACCCTGGCCCCGATCCGGGTGCACCGGGTGCCGCGACGGCAGGCGGAGGACGCGGCCCGGGAGCTGCTGGACCGGCTGGGGCTGGCGGACAAGGCGCAGGACTACCCGGACCGGCTCTCCGGCGGCCAGCAGCAGCGGGCGGCGATCGCCCGCGCCCTGGCCACCGAACCGGAGCTGCTGCTCTTCGACGAGATCACCTCGGCGCTGGACCCGGAGCTGGTCGGCGAGGTGCTGGACGTGGTCACCGATCTCAAGCAGCACGGGCTGACCATCCTGATGGCCACCCACGAGATGGGCTTCGCCCGGCACGCCGCCGACCAGGTCTGCTTCCTGGAGGACGGGGTGATCCGCGAGCGGGGCAGCGCGGAGCAGGTCCTCAACGACCCGCAGCACGCCTCGACGCAGCGCTTCCTGTCGCGGGTGCTGAACCACTGACCCGCGTTCCTCCGCCCCGGGCCCGGCCTCAGCCCAGCCCGGCGGCGGCGACGAAGGCCTCGGCGGCGGTCCGCGCCGCCGCCGGGCGCAGGTGCAGGAACAGGTTCGGCTCGACCAGTTCCAGCTCGGTGACCACCGGGGCGCCCTGGTCGTCGTCGACCACGTCCACCCGGGCGTAGAGCAGTTCCGCCGCGCCCGGGACCGCCGCCAGGGCCTGCTCGGCCAGGGCGAGCTCCGACTCGGTCGGGCTCCACAGCCGGATCCCGGGGTGCGCGGTCTTCCGCTCGTCGAAGCGGACGCCGGGGGCCAGCACCGGCTCCTTGCGGGTGGTGTGCAGCAGTCGGCCGCCCACGAAGACCAGGGCGCGCTCCCCGGTTTCGGCTATCCGGTGCATGTAGGGCTGGACCATCGCGGTCAGGCCCTCGGCGTGCATCTGCCGCAGCTGCTCGCGGGCCTGCTGGTGCTGGTCCGGGCGGTAGCGGGCGGCGAACCTGGCGCCCGCGCCCAGGATCGGCTTGACCACGAACTCGTGCTGCCGCGGCAGCTCGGCCTCCTCCCCGGGCCGCAGGTAGCGGGTCGGCACCACCGGCACGCCGCGGTCCCTGAGCTCGCCGAGGTAGGACTTGTCGCCGCTCCAGCGCAGGACCGAGGGCGGGTTGCCCAGCCGGGTGAGCCCGGCGCAGCGGTCGGCCCAGGCGGTGAACTCGGCCCAGCGCCAGGTGTAGTCCCAGCTGGAGCGGATCACCGCGAGGTCGTACCCGGCCCAGTCCGCCTCGGCCTCGTCCCAGGCCACGGCCTCGGCTCGGGCCCCGGCGGCGGTGACCGCCGCCAGCAGCAGCTCCATGTCGGGGTCGGGGTTGACCCCGGGGCCGGGGCGGGCGGTCACCAGGGCGATCTTCGGCTGCGGCACGGTGTTTCCTCTGGGCTCGGGCTGCAATTCCGGCGGTGATTTCCCGCGCGGAACGGGCGGAGCGACAGAGAATACGGGGGATGAGGCGGATCATTCCAGTGAGTTGCCGTGGTTGCTGAATTCTTCGGGGTTCAGTACAGCCCCTCCGGGGCCGAACTGGTGGTCTGCAGCGGGCGGATGTTCGCGACCCCGTCACTGGGCCAGCGGTCGCTGCGGTGCCGCAGCGCCTGGTCGCGTTCCAGGATGTTGGGCAGGAACAGGTCCTCGTGCAGCACGGTGAGCCGGACCTGTCCCGGCGACCCCGGCTCGACCAGGGTCGACCAGTCGTCCTTGCGCACCACGGCCATGGTCACCTGCGGGTAGTTGGGCACGTAGGAGATCAGCGCGGCGTCCCGGGCCACCTCCAGGCAGGCGGCGTTGCCGAAGGTGTTGCCGTAGGTCAGGCCGCAGATTCCGCCGTGGAGCGCGGCCCGGAAGGCCCGGTACATGTCGGCGCTGATCTGGGTGCCGCTGAGGCGTACCCCGTCCAGGGCGGCGACCTCCTCCGGGAAGCGCTGCCGCAGCGCCTGGAACAGTGCCGGGGTGGTGTTCAGGTAGTGCACCTGCCCCTGCCGCAGCACGTCGGTGATCTGCTCCAGCAGGTGCCCGGTGTACTCGTCGGCCTCGGCCAGGCGTCCGGCGCGGATCAGCCGCTTGACCCAGCGCGGGTCCATGTCGATGGCGTACGCCTGGCCCGCGTACAGCTCGGAGACCTCCCACACGCCGTTGCCGATCAGGTGCGGGCCGGTGGGGGTCGCCTGGAGCCAGGACCGCCCGGGTTCGAAGCCCTCGTGGGCGAAGGACCAGCGGCGCCAGAGCGCCCGGTGCAGCAGCATGTCCGGGGTGTAGTGGACCCGGCAGGGCGTGCCGGTGGTGCCGCCGGTGTCCCAGATCCGGCCGGTGAGCGGGCGCGGGACGGCCAGCGGCACCAGGTCGGCCGGGTCCCGCCGGCGCAGGGTGTCCAGCGGGAACGGGCCGAAGGCGCTGAGCTGGTCGTAGCGGGTGAGGTCGCGGGGGTCGAAGTCCAGCGTCCGGGCGCGCTCCAGCCAGTAGGGGCTGCCGGTCTCGGGGTGGAAGTGCCGCCGGACCACGGTGCGGCACCAGGCGTCCAGGTCGGTGTCGAGTCGCCGGGCGATCCAGTCGTCGGCCTCGGCGCCGGTGGGCGGCGCGGCCGGGGCACCGGTGTTCACCGGCTGGCTGCTCAGGGCCGGGGCGGTCATGGCCGCGCCCGGGAGCCGGTGAGGTCGATGCCGAGGTCGTAGGCGGTGCTGAGGGCCTGCTGGATGTGCTCGGGCTGGTCGACGTGGACCACCGGGAAGGGGAAGGCGAGGATCCCCTCCGGGATCGACGGGCCCATGACCAGGCCGAGTTCGACCCCCTGCTGCTGCATCCCGGTGTAGACGTCGACCAGGCTGATCGGGTCGGTGGAGTTCCGCTGGAACAGGTCACGGACGTCGTCGGCCGAGGTCAGCACCTTCGGTTCGAGGCAGGACAG
Source organism: Streptacidiphilus sp. P02-A3a (assembly GCF_014084105.1). Taxonomy (GTDB): domain Bacteria; phylum Actinomycetota; class Actinomycetes; order Streptomycetales; family Streptomycetaceae; genus Streptacidiphilus. Next base: position 5,434,907 of record NZ_CP048289.1, read on the forward strand.
CAGCGGCAGCAGCGGGTCCGCGAAGGTCATCGAGTCGATCCGGGGGGCCATGAACTCGCGGAAGGGGCGCCGCAGCGGGGAGTGCACGGCGATGGTGCGGCCGGGCAGCGGCACCACGCTGCCGGGCGGGACGTCGGCCGCCAGCCGGGCCAGCGCGTCGGCGCGACCGGCCAGCATCAGCAGCCGCTGCGAGCCGTCGGCGGTGGGGCCGAAGTCGCCCGCGAGGTACACCCCGGGGACGCCCTGACCGGGGTGGTCGACGGTGCCCGCGCCCGCGCCCTGGGCCTCGCCCGCCGACGCGGGGGCGAAGGCGATGGCTATCCCCTGCTCCGGCTCGTCCGGGCCGGGCTCGGGGGTGTGCCGGGCGTGCGCCAGCATCTCGAACAGCTCCCGGCGGTCCACCGCGCCGGCCAGGCAGCTGGCCGCCATCGCGCCGAGGCTGAGCCCGCCGATCGCGGCCGGGCGCAGGTCGTACTGGGCGAGCGCGTCGTGGACGGCGACCGCCAGGGCCGCCTCCCGCACGGTGCCGACGCTCTGCCGCTCCTCCTGCGCGGTGGGCAGCTCCTCCTCCAGGATCTGACCGACGGTCAGACCGGTCCAGGCGGAGACCTCCGCGTACCACTGCCGCACCACCGGGAAGGCCCGGTAGAGCTCCAGGCCGTGCGGCTCGGTGCCGACGCCGCCGCCGAACAGGTATCCCAAGGACATTGCGGGCTCCCAACGGTGATCCGAACTGGGTGATCCGAGGATTGGGGTGCTGCCGCTGAATTCCTCCCGCGGAAGGATTCCGACCGCCTCGCCACGGTACTACGCGGGCCGCGCAACTGTCAGTCGAAAATGGAAAACTTCGCCAGCGGACGATCACCGGCCAACTGTCACGCCCGGCGATATCGAGGCGATATCCCCGACTGCGACAATGCGCCCGGCTATTCCACGAAATCAGCCATGACCCGGGGCGGCCAGCTCCCCACGCTGAGCACGCCGAGCGAGTGCGCCCGGGACACCAGCGCCGCCCGGTTCGGCACCTTGAACTGACGCAGCATCAATCCGATGTGGTATTCGACGCCTTGGCGGCTGAGGTAGAGCGCGGCGGCGAGTTCGGCGGTGGAGGCCCCGGACGCCACGCCCTCCAGGATGCAGGCCCCCAACGCGGTCAGCCGCTCCTGGCAGGGCGGCACCTCGGCGCTCCCGGCCTCCCGTCCGCCCCGGCGGGCGGGGCGCCTGCGAGCGGGCTCGGCCGCGGCGCAGCCGTCCTCCGGGGCCGGGGTCCGCCGCGCCGAGGTGGCGCCGGCCGCCGCAGTACCGCGCAACGGTGTCATTCCCTGCACCGCCTCCCCTGTACGTGGGTGGTCGCGAACGGGACCGGACCGGGCCGTCCGCCGGTCGCGGACGGCCCGACCGACAGCGTCAGACCCGAGACTGACGGGTCGTCATCTCCGATGCCGGCAGCAGCGCGGCGAAATGGTCGCTGAGCACGCCGATCACCTCGGCCGGGCGGCTGCTCAGGAAGAAGTGGCCGCCCTCGAAGACCTTGAGGTCGAACGCGGCGGTGGTGTGGGCCTTCCAGGCGCGCGCCTCGTCCACCGGCGTCCGCGGGTCCCGGTCCCCGGTCAGTGCGGTGACCGGGCAGTCCACCACCGCGCTCGGCTCGCCCCGGTAGGTCTCCACCGCGCGGTAGTCGCCACGCAGCGCCGGAAGCACCATCTCCAGCAGTTCGTCGTCCTCCAGGATGCTGTCCTGGGTCCCGCTCATGGCCCTGACCTCGGCCAGGATCCCCTGGTCGTCGCGCAGATGGACGTCCTCCACCCGGCTCACCGCCGGGCCCCGGCGGCCGGAGACGAAGAGGTGGTCGATCCCGCGGCCCGCCGCCTGGAAGCGCTGGGCCACCTCGAAGGCCACCAGCGCGCCCATGCTGTGGCCGAAGAAGGTCAGCGGCCGGTCGTCCCACGGGCGCAGCGCCTGGTAGACGGCGTCCGCCAGTTCGCGCAGATCGGTGATCACCGGCTCGGCCCTGCGCTCCTGCCGTCCGGGGTACTGCACGGCCAGCACGTCGACCTGCGACCGGAGTTGGGCCGACACCGGATAGTAGAAGCTCGCCGAACCGCCCGCGTGCGGGAAGCAGACCAGCCGCCCCGGCGCGGACGGGGCGGGATGGAATCGGCGGATCCAGAGTTCGTTGTTCGCGGAGCTGTTCGCGGGGATGGCAGTCATCTCGCCCAGTCGTTCCCTTCAGGTCCCACCGGCACGGCGGCACGGCGGTCAGTCGTCGAGTCCCCCCGTTCCGGCCGGACGACGGGCCCGCGCCGAAAGGCAGGGGCGGCCACCCACCGGAAGAAACCGGGCATGGTGTATCACAGACTGCCATGTCCACTGGAATGTCAGCAAGTACACAAACGGTAATCGGACGTCTGTACAGCGCTTGTGGCTCATTCGCGAGAATTCACACGGCGAGGCCCCGTGAGCTGTGGCGCGGCCGGGTCCGACTGGGATTAACTTGACGCGGAATCACGATAACCGCTTCGGTCAGGCGTTCGCCGACCGACCGGGGAGGGCACGGAGCCGTGGGCGCCGGCGGTCGCCCCGGACACCGAGACGAGGAGTACCGCATGGCCACCGCAGCCTCCGGAACGCCGCCCCATCGGCCTTCCCACGCCAGGCTATACGCCGTCAGCGACCTCCACGTGGCATACCAGGAGAACCGGGACACCGTGGAGGGGATCTTCCCCACCCACGAGGGTGACTGGCTCCTGGTCGCGGGCGACATCGCCGAGCAGGCCGAGGATGTCGAATGGGCGCTGCGACTGCTGGCCGACCGCTTCGAGCAGGTGGTCTGGGTGCCCGGCAACCACGAACTGTGGACGCATCCCAGTGACAGCCTGCAACTGCGCGGGGAGGCCCGGTACCGGCACCTGGTGGAGATATGCCGCGGCATCGGCGTGCTCACCCCGGAGGACCCGTTCCCGGTCTGGACCGGGCCCGGCGGGCCGGTCACCCTGGCCCCGCTGTTCCTGCTGTACGACTACAGCTTCCTGCCGCTCGGCGCCACCGACGCCGCGAGCGGACTGGCCGTGGCGGAGGCCGCCGGGGTGGTCTGCACCGACGAGTACCTGCTGCACCCGGACCCGCACCCGTCCCGCGCCGACTGGTGCCGGGCCCGGGTGGAGTACAGCCGGGCCCGGCTGGAGGCCTGCGACCCGGAACTGCCGACGGTCCTGATCAACCACTGGCCGGTGGTCCGCGAGCCCACGGCGGTGCTGTACCACCCGGAGTTCGCCATGTGGTGCGGGACCACCGCCAGCGCCGACTGGCCGGTGCGCTACCGGGCCTCCGCCGTGGTCTACGGGCACCTGCACATCCCCCGGGTCATCCACCACGAGGGGGTGCGCCACGTCGAGGTGTCGCTGGGCTACCCGCGCGAGTGGCGCCGCCGGGGCAAGCCCGAGCCGCTGCTGCGGGACGTCTTCCCGGACGCGTAGGACTCGGGCGGAAAGCCGGAATACCGCGACTGACATATCGTCAGCCAGGTCCGGACCTGCGAAAACCATATCCTACGGTCAGCAAACATGACATGCGCCCGATGAGGGTGCTCTAGGGATATGCCTAGACATCTCATCAATTCGTTGACCTGGGCAAACCCTCCCAAGATGCTGGAGACACCGCTGAGCGCCGTTGGCCGAGGACAGTCCTGTCCTCGGCCGCGCCGCCACGGCCCGGCGCGCTGCGCCGAGGACGTCCATCACGCACAGGGCGATTAGGGAGTCCGTTGAAATTCTTGCTGCTCGGCCCGCTCACCGTCCGACTGCACGAGCGGGAGGTGCAGGTGTCGGCGCCGAGACAACGCGTGGTCCTGGCGACCCTCCTGCTCAATGCCAACCATGTGGTCTCGGTCGAGCGGATCGCGAGGTACGTCTGGGACGGCGCCCCGCCGCCCAGCGCCGCCGCGACGGTGCGCACCTATGTCATGCGGCTGCGGCAGGCGCTGGGCGAGCAGGCGGCGGCCCGGATCGTCACCCGGGCCCCCGGCTACCTGATAGCGCTCGACGAGCAGGAGAGCGACCTCGGGCAGTTCACCGCCCACCGCCGCCGGGCGGCCTGCCTGGCCGAGTCCGGTGACCTGGCGGGCTCCGCCGCCGAACTGGTCCGGGCCCTGTCCCACTGGCGGGACGACCCGCTGGCGGACATCCCCTCGCAGACGCTGCGCGACGTCGAGGGCCGCTACCTCAACGAACTGCGGTTACAGACCCTGGAGCTGCGCTTCGACGCGGAACTCGCGCTGCGCCGGCACGCCGAACTCGTCCCCGAGCTGTGGCGGCTGGTCCGGGAGCACCCGATGCGGGAGGCCCTGGTGGGCCGGCTGATGCTGGCCCTGTTCCGCTCCGGGCGGCAGTCCGAGGCCCTCGACCTGTACCAGCGCACCCGGTCGCTCCTGGTGGAGCAACTCGGCGCGGAGCCCAGCGCCGCGCTGCGCGAGATGCAGCGGCGGATCCTGTCCGCCGAGGACCGCCCCGAGGCGGGCGAGCGGAGCCACCCGGCCGACCGTCCGGACCGGTTCCGGCCGCCACCGGCGACGGGTGCCCCGGCCGCCGCCGCACGGTCGGCCCGACCGGAGCGACCGGTCCTCTCCGGGGGGCGGCAGGCGCCGCCGTCCTGGGACGGCCCGGGGCGCCCCCGACCGGCCCAGCTGCCCGCCGTGGTGCCGGTGCTGACGGCCCGCGCCGAGCAGTTGCAGGAGCTCCACCGGATCCTGACCACCGCCGAGCCGCCCACCGGTTCGGTGACCACGGCGGTGGTGACCGGACGGGGCGGCATCGGCAAGAGCGCGCTGGCCCTGCGCGCCGCGCACGCGGTACGCGGGCGCTTCCCGCACGGCCAGCTCTACGCGGACCTCGGCGGCGGCGGTCGGCCGCTGGCCCCCGGCGTGGTACTGCTCCGGTTCCTCACCGACCTGGGCGTGCCCCGGGCGGCGATCCCGGCCGGTGCGGCCGAGCGGGAGGCCCTGTACCGCTCGCTCACCTCCGGCAACCGGGTGCTGGTGCTGCTCGACGACGCGCACGACAGCGCGCAGATACGCCCGCTGGTGCCGGGCAGCGGCGGCAGCAGGCTGCTGGTGACCAGCCGCCGCAGGCTCGCCGAGCTCGACAGCGCGCAGACCGTGGCGCTGCCGCCGCTGGACGAGGCCGGATCGCTGGAGCTGCTGGCCGGCGTCATCGGCGCGGCCCGGGTCGAGGCCGAACCGCAGGCCGCCCGCCAGGTGGTCGCGGTCTGCGCCGGCCTGCCGCTGGCGGTCCGGATAGCCGGGGCCCGGCAACTGGAGCGCCCGCACCGGAGCCTGGCCGACCTGGCGCAACGGCTCACCGCCGCCCCCCGGCTGCTGGACGAGCTGCACACCGGCGGTCTCGGCGTCCGCCCCTGCCTGGACGCCGACCACACCGGGCTGCGGCGGCGTCCGCCGAACGGCCTGGACCCGGCGGCGGTGTTCTCGCTGCTGGGCGCGACCAACGCCGCGTACACCTCGCGCGGCCGGGTGGCGGCCCTGCTGGGCTGCTCGGAGGAGCGCGCGGAGGAGGCACTGGACGCCCTGGTCGAGGCGCACCTGCTGCACCCGCCCCGGGCCGGGCGGTACCGGCTGGACGCGCTGCTCCAGGCGTACGCGCGGGAGCGGGCGCAGGACGCGGACCTGGGCGAGCCGACCGGGCAGGGCGAGCTGTTCGCGGCCACCCGCACCCCGGTCACCCGGGCCGGTTGACCCGCGCCGACACGACCCCTGCCACGACGCACCGCACCGCCGCTGTCGCACCGCACCGAGTGTCGAGTTCACCGAGTTCCGAGGGAGTTGCTTCGCCATGGCCTACCAGACAACCGCCACCGCCGAATTGCTCACCTATGTCCGGGAGGCGTCACTGCGGGACGACGTGATCCTGAGAGAACTGCGCGAGGCCACGGCCGGGCTCCCGGCCGGCGAGGCGATGCAGGTGATGGCGGAGGAGGGCCAACTGCTGGCGCTGCTGGTCGGCCTGACCGGCGCCCGGTCGGTACTGGAGATCGGCACCTTCACCGGCTACAGCACCCTCTGCATGGCCCGCGCGCTGCCCACCGGGGGCCGGCTGGTGACCTGCGACCTGGACGAGCGCTGGCCCGGGATCGCCGCGGAGTACTGGCGGCGGGCCGGGGTCGAGGACCGGATCGAGCTGCGGCTCGGCGCCGCCACCGACACCCTGTCCGAGCTGCTGGCGGAGCGCGGCCCGGCCGGGTTCGACCTGGCCTTCATCGACGCCGACAAGCCCAACTACGTGAAGTACTACGAGGCTTCGCTGGAGCTGGTGCGGCCGGGCGGGCTGGTCGTGATCGACAACACGCTGTTCTTCGGCCGGGTGGCCGAACCCGAGGCCCAGGACCGGGACACGGTCGCGGTCCGCGAACTCAACCAGCTGCTGCGGCACGACCCGCGGGTGGAGCTGTCGATGCTGATCATGGCGGACGGGATCACCCTGGCCCGGAAGCTCTGAGGGGCCGCCCACCGACGGCGGGGCCGGACGGTACGGGGCCCGGCAGCGAGCGATCGGCTCGCTGCCGGGCTTCCCTTGTGTCCGTCCGGTGACCGGCCGCCCGATCGGGCGGCCGGTCACCGGACCCGGGGAGAGCAGATCCGACTGGATGTCAGGTCTGGTCGCAGACTCTCCCCTTCCGGCCGCGCGCGCCCAGGTCGGGCGCGTCCAGCCGGATGGTCTCGGATGCGCCGCGGGTCCCGGGGACCAGGTGCAGCCGCTGTACCTGGTCGCCGACGTCGGCGGCCTCGGCGTACCCGCAGTCGCAGGGCTGGTCGTCGAAGCCCGCGAACCGGTAGGCGATCTCCATCATCCGGTTGCGCTCGGTGGCCCTGAAGTCCGCGGCCAGGTGCACGCCCGCACGGGCGGCCTGGTCGGTCAGCCAGCTGAGCAGGGTCGCCCCGACGCCGTAGGACACCACCCGGCAGGAGGTGGCGAGCAGCCGCAGCCGCCAGTAGCGGGAGCTCCGCTCCAGCAGCAGCACGCCCACGGCGCCGTGCGGGCCGAAGCGGTCGGTCAGGGTGACCACCAGCACCTCGTGGTCCGGATCGGCCAGCAGGCCGCGCAGCCGGGCATCGGAGTAGTGCACCCCGGTGGCGTTCATCTGGCTGGTGCGCAGCGTCAGTTCCTCCACCCGGGAGAGCTCCCCGGGGGTGGCCGGGGCGATCCGCATCAGCAGCCCGAGCGAGCGCAGGAACTCCTCGTCCGGCCCCTTCGCCTCGGCCCGCTCGGCCTCGCGGCGGAAGCCCGCCTGGTACATCTCCCGGCGCCGACGGGAGTCGACGGTGCTGGTCGCCGGGGTGAACTCGGGCAGGTCGGGCAGCGCCGCCGCGCGTTCGGCCGGGTACACCCGCACCTCGGGGAGGTGGAAGGTGACCTCGGCCCGCTCGGCCGGCTGGTCGTCCACGAAGGCGATCGCGGTGTGGGCGAAGTTGAGCCGGTCCGCGATCCGGCGCACCGACTCGGACTTGGCCCCCCAGCCGATCTCCGGCAGCACGAAGTACTCGGCGATGCCGAAGGCCTCCAGCCGCCCCCAGGCGTGCTCGTGGTCGTTCCGGCTCGCCACCGACTGCAGGATGCCCCGGGAGTCGAGTTCGAGCACCACCTTGCGCAGTTCCTCCGGCAGCACCACCTCGCCGTCCTCCAGCAGCGTGCCCTGCCAGAGCGTGTTGTCGAGGTCCCAGACCAGGCACTTGACGGTCGCCGGGGGGTCGTCCGGCCTCCGGTCGGTCATCCCGCCTCCCGTACTCGTGGCGCCAACCCGTCCGCCGCCAGCACGTGCTGGGCGAGCATCAGCTGGCACATCTCACTGCTGCCCTCGATGATCTCCATCAGCTTGGCGTCCCGGTAGGCGCGGGCCACCGACTGGCCGTCGGTCGCCCCGGCGGACGCCAGGACCTGTACCGCCGAGGCCGCGCCCGCCGCCGCCCGGCCCGCGCTGACGTGCTTGGCCAGGACCGTGGCGACCACCTGCTCCGGGGATCCGGCGTCCCAGCAGCGGCTGGCGTGCTCGCAGACCCGGGTGGCTATCTGCTCCCCCGCGTAGAGCTCGGCGAGGTGCCTGGCGACCAGCTGGTGCTCCGCGAGCGGTCGGCCGAACTGCTCGCGGGCCGCGGCGTGGGCGGTGGCGGCGGCCAGGCAGGCCCGCAGGATTCCCACACAGCCCCAGGCCACCGACATCCGGCCGTAGGCCAGTGCCGTGGTGACCAGCAGCGGCAGCGGCAGGCCGTAGCCGCCGAGCACGCTGCCGACCGGCAGCCGGACCGAGTCCAGCCACAGGTTCGCGTGCCCCGCGGCCCGACAGCCGAGCGGATCGGCGATCCGCTCCACCCGGACGCCGGGCGCGTCGGCGGGGACCAGCACTGCCGCCGCGCCGTCCTGGTAGCGGCCGAACACCACCAGCAGATCGGCGTAGTGCGCGGCCGTCACCCACTTCTTCCGGCCGTCGACCAGCACCGATCCGCCCTCCTGGCGGATGGTGGTGCCCAGCGCGGACAGGTCGCTGCCGGCCTGCGGCTCGCTGAAGGCGACCGCCGCCAGCGCGCCGCCGGTCAACCGGCCCAGGATGTCGGCCTGTTGCTGCGCGGTACCGAAGCGCTGCACGGTCCAGGCCGCCATCCCCTGCGAGGTCATCACGCTGCGGAGCGAGCTGCACAGGCTGCCGATGTGCGCGGTGTACTCGCCACCGGCCAGGCTGCTCAGCCCCCAACCGCCGTACTGGACCGGCACTTCGGCGCAGAGTCGGCCCTGCGTGCCGAGCTCCCGGAGCAGCCCCGGCGGCAGCAGGCCGCTCCGGTCCCACTCCCCCGCCCGGTCGCCGACGAGCGCGGTGGCCGAGGCGACGGCCTCGGCGAGGTCCTCACCCATCGCGGCCGTCCGCCTGCGCCTGCTGGAGTCGGCAGACCAGGGCCGACATCAGCCGCACGGTACGGAAGTTGTCCAGCCTGAGGTCGGCGCCACGGATGGCGATGTCGTAGGACTTCTCCAGGTGCACCACCAGCTGCATGGCGAACAGCGAGGAGAGGCCGCCGTCCCGGTAGAGGTCGGTCTCCGGCTCCCAGGGGGAACGGGTCTGCTCCTCAAGGAAGTTGAGCAGTTCCGAGACCACGGCCTCGGGCTCGGCCAGCGGGTCGGTGTGCGAGCGGTTCTGAGACACCATCAGATCCCTTCAGGTTGTCAGTGCCAGTCGGTCGTCAGTGGTAGTCGGTCGTCAGTTGCAGTCGGTCGTCAGTTGCAGTCGGTCGTCAGTGGTAGTCGTAGAAGCCGGAGCCGGACTTGCGGCCGTGGCGGCCCTCGCGGACCAGGCGCAGCAGCAGCTCGCACGGGCGGCAGCCCTCGTCGCCGGTCCGTTCGTGCAGCACCCACAGCGAGTCGACCAGGTTGTCCAGGCCGATCAGGTCGGCCGTGCGCAGCGGTCCTGTGGGGTGTCCCAGGCAGCCCTGCATCAGCGTGTCCACGGCCTCGGCGGTGGCGGTGCCCTGCTCCACCACCCGGGCCGCGTCGTTGATCATCGGGTGCAGGATGCGGCTGGTCACGAACCCCGGCGCGTCGCGGACCACGACCGCCTCCCGGCGCAGCGCCGCCAGCAGCGAGGCCACCGACGCCATCACCGGGTCGCCGGTCCGGCGCCCGCGGATCACCTCGGCCGTTCTGATCAGGTACGGCGGGTTCATGAAGTGGGTGCCGACGAGCTCGGCCGGGCGCTCGACCGCCCCGGCCAGTTCGTCCACCGGGATCGAGGAGGTGTTGGTGATCAGCGGCGTCCCCGGCCGGACCAGTGCCGAGACCTCGGCCAGGACCTTGGCCTTGAGCTCCGCGTTCTCGGTGATCGCCTCGATCACCGCCGCGGCTCCGGCGGCCGGGTCGGTGCCGGTGCCGGTGGTCAGCTCGCCCGGGGCGGTGTCCGGCGGCAGGGCGCCGAGCAGGTGGGCCAGCCGCAGTTCCTCGGCGATCCGGTCGCGGGCCCGGGTCAGCCGCTCCGGGTCGACGTCGACCAGGTGGACCGGCAGGCCGTGGCCGAGGGCGAGGGTGGTGATGCCGACCCCCATCACCCCGGCTCCGAGGACGACGAGCGGGTTGGCTGGGTCGTACGGTGGCGGTGCTGTGGTCATTCGGCCTTGCTCCTCGGGGATCGTCGGGCGGTGGCTGCGACTCCGGCGGCGGTTCCGGGGTCGGGGTCGGGGGCGGGGTCGGGTCCGGGGGCGGGCAGGACGGTCTCCAGCCAGTCGGCGACGGCCCGGCCGGTGGTCTCGACATGCTGTTCCATGATCGAGAAGTGGTCGCCGGGCACGTCCGCCACCGTGTGCGCGCCGGGCCAGCTGGACCGCCACTCACCGGCGGCGGCGGACGGCGTACCCAGCGGCGTGGAGGCACGTACCAGCAGTACCGGCGCGCTGACGGCGGGCGGCACCCAGTCGTCCAGCAGCCGGAAGTACCGGCCCATCGCGGTCAGCCGGGTGCCGTCCATCGGGGCCGCGCGCTCCTCGCGGGCGAACATCCCGCCCAGCAGGACGTCGTTGAACTGGGTGATGCCCTCGTTGTCGGACAGGTAGGTGTCGAGCAGCACCACCGCCGCGGGCCCGCTCCCGATCCGCTCCAACTCGGCGGCCACGCCGTGCGCGAGGGTGCCGCCGGAGGAGGAGCCGACCAGTACCAGCCGCCTTTCCGGCAGGGCTTGACGGATCGTCAGTGCCTGGTAGCGGAGCAGCGTGGCCATGTCGGCGGGCAGCGGCTGGTCCGCGGTGAACCCCGGGGCGTCCAGCGCGCTGACGCCGTAGCGGCCGCGCAGGCAGGCGGCGAAGCGGGCGTACTGGTGCGCGCCGCCGAGGGCGACCACGGAGCCGAGGCAGACGACCACCGGGGCGTCGGCCTCGGGTGCGCTGATCCGCAGCAGTCGCGGGCCGGTCCCGGTCGCCAGCTGCTCCTCGGCGCTGTGGAACCGCGGCCGCAGCGCGGAGGCGTGTTTCAGCAGCGCGATGCCCTCGTCGGTCTGGCCGAGCGCGCAGGCCTGGCGGAACAGCAGGCTGACCGGATCAGCGGCGGCCTCGTCGTCGGCGCCGGGTGCCGGCGCGGCGGCGGTCGGGGTGTGCTCGGCGGGGGTGGCCCCGGCGGTGGCCATGGACTGGGCGAGCAGTGCCGCCAGTCCGGCCGGGGTGCCGCTGTCCAGGACCGCCGAGGGCCGCAGCCGCACGCCGGTCGGCCCGGCCAGCCGGTTGCGCAGTTCGACGGCGGTCAGCGAGTCGAATCCGACCGAGAGGAAGCTGTCGGTGTCGGACAGCGCCGCCGCGTCGCTGTGGCCGAGCACCGCCGCGGCCTCGGTGCGGACCAGCTCGCGCAGCAGTTGCTCGCGCTGCTCCGGGGCGGCCGCGGCGAGCCGCTGCCCGGGTGAGCTGTCGACCGCCGGGCGGCGGCGGGCCCGGACCAGCGAGCGCAGCAGCGGGGGGACCGGCTGGTCCCGGTAGGCGGCCAGGTCGAGCCGGATCGGGACGGCCAGCGCCAGGCCGGTGCCGAGCGCCGCGTCGAACAGCGCCGTGCCCTGTGCGTCGCTCAGGGCGCCGACGCCGCTGCGCTCCATCCGCTGCTGGTCGGTCCCGGCCAGGTCCGCGGTCAGGCCGCTGCGCCGCGCCCACAGGCCCCAGGCCAGCGAGGTTCCCGGCAGGCCCAGCCGCCGCCGCTCGGTGATCAACGCGTCCAGGGCGGCGTTGGCGGCGGCGTAGGCGGACTGACCGGGGCTGCCGAAGACGCCCGCCGCCGAGGAGTAGACGACGAAGGCGGAGAGGTCGGCCGTGCGGGTCAGCTCGTGCAGGTGCCAGGCGGCGTCGATCTTGGGCCGCAGCACGCCGCTCAGCCGCTCCGGGGTGAGGGCGTGCAGCAGGCCGTCGTCGAGTGCGCCCGCGGTGTGCACCACCGCCCGCAGCGGGTGCTGCTCGGGGATCTGCGCCAGCGCCGCGGACAGCTGTTGACGATCAGTCACATCACAGCTGATGGAAATGAGTTCCGCCCCCTGAGTGGCGAGTTCGGCGGTGAGCCGCGCCAGCTCGGGGCGGTCGGCGCCGCGTCGGCTCAGCAGCCGCAGGTGGCGCACGCCGTGCTCGGCCACCAGGTGCCGGGCCAGCGCGGCGGCCAGCGCGCCGCCGCCGCTGAGCAGTACCGTCCCCTCGGCGTCGAACCCGCTGAGGCCGTCGGGGACGCCGGTGGCCGACGGTGCGGCGGCGGGGTGCGCGCGGGCCAGTCGGGGCGCGTGCGGGACTCCCCCGCGCAGCGCCAGTTGCGGCTCCTCGGCCGACAGTACGGCGTCCAGCGCCCCGGCGGTGCCGTCCGGACCGTCGGTGTCCAGCAGCAGGAACCGGTCCGGGTGTTCCAGTTGGGCGGAGCGGAGCAGGCCCCAGACAGCCGCCGCGCCGAGGTCGGGTCGCGGCCCGGGTGCCTGTGCCGCGCCCCGGGTGAGCACCACCAGCGGGACCTGGCCGAACCGCTCGTCGTCCAGCCAGTCGCGCAGCCGCCCGAGGACGGTGGCGACCGCGGTGTGGACGGCTTCCGGGCCGGGAGCGGCGGCGGGCGGGCAGAGCAGCAGCGCGGCGTCGGGGGTCCCGCCGTCCAGGGGCACGGTGGCGAATTCGGGCGGCAGCAGTCGCGCGTCACCGGGGCCGAGCAGCGCCCAGCGGCGCGCGGGGACCGGGTCCGGCCGGGCCGGGAGCGGGGTCCACTCCAGCTGGAACAGCGCGTCCGCCGGGGTCCCCGGCTGCTGGTTCCGGGCGGCGCGCAGCAGCAGCGAGCCGACGGTCGCGACCGGGTTCCCGGCCGGATCGGTGATCCGCAGCGACACCGCGTCCGGGCCGTCCGACCGCAGCGCCACCCGGAGCACCGGCGCGGCGGAGGGTTCGAGGACGACCTGCTGCCAGCTGAAGGGCAGTGGCACGCCCGCTTCGGCCGGTGCCGCCGCCCGCGTGCGCAGGCCGGTGGTCTGCAGGGCGGCGTCGAGCAGCGCGGGGTGGACCGCGAAGCCGCCGCGACCGGCACCGGACAGCCCGGCCGGGAGCGCCACCTCGGCGAACACCTCGCCGAAGCGGTCACCGGCCGCTTCGGGGCCGCCGCGCCAGGCCGCGCGCAGTCCGCGGAAGGCCGGGCCGTACTCGATGCCCTGCGCCTCCAGCAGGCCGTAGAGCTCGTCCAGGTCGACCGGGACGGTCCCGGGCGGCGGCCACGGGGCGGGCTCGGCCGGGCGGTGCGCGGGGTCGTCGACGCCGAGGACGCCGTCCGCGTGGCGGGTCCACGGCTGGTCCGGCTCGGCCTGTTCCAGGGACTGCGGCCGGGAGTGGAACTCGACCGGACGCCGCCCGGCCTCGTCCGGCGGCCCGACCAGCAGCCGCAGCTGCACCCCGTCGGCGGCCTCGGCCGGGAGCAGCAGCGGTGCGGCCAGGGTCAGTTCCTCCACCACTGGGCAGCCGAGCCGGCGTCCGGCGTGCGCGGCCAGTTCCAGGAAGGCCACCCCGGGCAGCAGCGCGGTACCGGAGACCGCGTGGTCGGCCAGCCACGGATGGGTGCCGAGTGACAACCGTCCGGTGAACAACGTGCCTGCCCCGTCCGGTAGTTCGACGGCGGCGCCGAGCAGCGGGTGGCCTGCGTCGGCCTGCCCCACGGACTGCGGATCGCCCGCCGTCGGGGGCGCGTCCAGCCAGTAGCGCTGCCGCTGGAAGGGGTACGTCGGCAGCTCGGTGTGCCGGGCCCCGGTTCCGGCGTAGAGGGGTTCCCAGGCCACCGGCAGGCCGACCACCTGCGCCGCGGCCAGGGACAGCAGCAGTCGGTGCGGGCCGCCGTCGTCGCGGCGCAGGGTGTCCAGCACCACGGTGTCCGCGGCGCCGGCGTCGGCGGCCGTGTCCTCGGTCCCGAAGGTGAGCGTCGGATGCGGGCTGACCTCAAGGAACGTCCGGTGACCGGCGTCGAGCAGGCGTTGCGTGGCCTCCTGGAAGCGGACGGTGCGGCGCAGGTTGCGGTACCAGTACTCGGGCCCGAGCGCGGCGGGGGCGATCCAGTCCGCGTCGACGGTGGACAGCATCGGGACGGTTCCGGCGCGGGGGGTGATCCCGGCCAGTGCCGCGCACAGGTCCGCCCGGACCGACTCCACCCCGGCGCTGTGCGAGGCGTGGTCGACCGGCATCCGCCAGGCCATCACCCCGTCCGCGGTGAGGTTGTCCACCAGGGCGTCGAGCTCCTCCTCGGAGCCGGTCACGGTGACCGTCCTCGGGCCGTTCACCGCCGCTATGGACAGCTTTTTGTGACGATTCGTCAGATACTCGCCGAGTTCCGCCTCGGGCAGCAGCACCGCCGCCATCGCGCCTCCGGGCAGGCTCGCCAGGGCCCGGCTGCGGGCCACCGCCACGAGTGCCGCGTCCTCCAGCGAAAGGGCGCCCGCGACGCAGGCGGCGGCCACCTCGCCCTGGCTGTGCCCCACCACGGCCACCGGCTCCACGCCGTGGCCGCGCCACACCGCCGCCAGCGACACCATCACCGCGAACAGCACCGGCTGCGCCACCTCCACCCGCTCCAGCGTGGGTGCGCCCGGCGCACCCCGGAGCACCGCGCTCGGAGACCAGTCCAGGTGTCGGCCGAGCGCCCGCTCGCAGTCGGCCATCCGCTCCGCGAACAGCGTGCAGGAGTCCAGCAGTTCGGCTCCCATTCCGGGCCAGTGGGCGCCCAGGCCGGGGAAGACGAACACGCCTGTGCGGCCGCCCTGCGGGGCGGTTCCGCGCACTGCCGACGGGGGCCGCTCGCCCCGGGCGAGGGCGGCGAGTCCGTCGAGCAGTTCGGCCCGGTCCGCACCGACGACCACCGCCCGCTCGGCGAACCGGGAGCGGCCGAGTGCCAGCGAGCGGCCGACGTCGTGCGGGTCGGTCCCCGGCTCTGCGGACAACTGGGCGTGCAGTGACCCGGCCTGGGCGCGCAGCGCGGCGTCCGTCCTGGCCGACAGCGGCCAGGCGACCGGTCCGCCGGGCGGCGCCTCCCCGGGCGGCCCCGGATCGGCGGGCACCGACTCCAGGATCAGGTGGGCGTTGGTGCCGCTGGCACCGAAGGAGGAGACTCCGGCCCGGCGCGGCTGCCCGGCCTCCGGCCAGGGCGCCGCCGAGGTGAGCAGCGAGACCTGGCCCTGGGACCAGTCCACCTGGGAGCTGGGGCGGTCGATGTGCAGGGTCCTCGGCAGCAGGCCGTGCCGCATCGCCAGCACCGTCTTGATCACCCCGCCGACCCCGGCCGCCGCTTGAGTGTGCGTCAGGTTCGACTTCAGCGAGCCGACCCGCAACGGCCGGTCCGCGGGCCGGTCCTGGCCGTAGACCGCGAGCAGCGCCTGGGCCTCGATCGGGTCGCCGAGCACCGTTCCGGTGCCGTGCGCCTCCACCGCGTCCACCTCGGCCGGGCGCAATCCGGCGCGCTCCAGGGCCTGTTGGATCACCCGCTGCTGCGCGGGGCCGTTGGGCGCGGTCAGCCCGTTGCTCGCGCCGTCCTGGTTGACGGCGGAGCCGCGCACCAGCGCCAGTACCGGATGCCCGTTGCGGCGGGCGTCGGAGAGCCGCTCCAGCAGCAGCAGCCCGACGCCCTCGCCGAAGCCCGCGCCGTCGGCGGCGTCGGAGAAGGACTTGCTGCGCCCGTCGGGGGCGAGTCCGCGCTGGCGGGAGAAGCCGATGTACAGGCCGGGGGTGGACATCACGGTGGCCCCACCGGCGAGCGCGAGACTGACCTCCCCGGCCCGCAGCGCCTGGCAGGCGAGGTGCACCGCGACCAGGGAGGAGGAGCAGGCGGTGTCCAGCGTCACCGCCGGGCCCTCCAGGCCCAGCAGGTAGGAGATCCGGCCGGAGGCCACACTGGGGATGCTGCCGGTGCCGAGGAAGCCCTCCAGCTCCTCGGGCGCCCGGCCGAGCCGGGACGCGTACTCGCTGTAGATGACGCCCGCGTAGACGCCGGTGCGGCTGCCGCGCAGCGTCAGCGGGTCGATCCCGGCCCGCTCCACCGCCTCCCAGGCGGTCTCCAGCAGCAGGCGCTGCTGGGGGTCCATCGCCAGCGCCTCCCGGGGGAGATACCGAAGAACGCCGGGTCGAACCCGCAGGCGTCGTCGAGGAAGCCGCCCTCGCGGACGTAGAGGGTGCCGGGCGCGTCCGGATCGGTGTCGAAGCGGCTCTCGACGTCCCAGCCCCGGTCGGCGGGGAACGGGCCGACCGCGTCCCGCTCCTTGACCAGCAGCTCCCACAGGTCCTCCGGGGTCGCCACGCCGCCCGGGTAGCGGCAGCTCATGGCCACGACGGCGACCGGCTCGGCGGCGTCCTCCCGGTGCTGCCGGAGCTGCTGCCGCAGCCGCTGGTTGTCCAGCAGCGAGGCCCGCAGCGCGGCGACCACCTGCTCGGTTCCGGTCTGCTCGCTGCCTGCCGCTTCGGTACCTGTGGACATCGTCATTCCCTCCCGCGCTGGATCAGTCACGGCTGCCGTCCAAGGCCATCCGGACGAGGTCGACCACGGCCATCCCGCCGATGTCCGGCACCGGCTCCGCCGGGGCGGCGGGGCGGCGGTCGGTGAGCCGCAGCAGCGCGTCCAGCAGTCCGGCGCGGCGCAGCTCGGCCGGGGTGACCGAGGCCAGCAGCCGGCGGACCTCCTGGTCCCCGGGTCCGGCCGGGGACGGCGGGTCACCGGGTTGCAGCCGCTCGGCCAGGTGCTCGGCGACGGCGGCCGGGGTGGGCTGGTCGAAGACCAGGGTGGCGGGCAGCCGCAGGCCGGTGGCGGCGTTCAGCCGGTTGCGCAGCTCGACCGAGGTCAGCGAGTCGAACCCGAGCTCCTTGAAGGCCCGCTCCGGGTCCACCGCGTCGGCGCTGCCGTGACCGAGCACCTCCGCCACCCGGCCGCGTACCAGGTCGAGCAGGGCGGCGCGGCGCTCCTGCGGGCCGAGCCCGGACAGTCGGCGGCGCAGCGAGCCGGTGTCGGCGGCGTCCGCCCCGGCGTCCGGACGCCGGGGGCCGCCGCGGACCAGCCGCGACAGCAGCGCCGGGACCGGCGCGGTGCGCGCCCCGGCCCGCAGCCGGGCCAGGTCGAGTCTGACCGGGACCAGCAGCGGTTCGCCCGAGGCCAGGGCGGCGTCGAACAGCGCCAGCCCGGCCTCCGTGGACAGCGCGCCGGTGCCGCTCCTGGCCATCCGACGCAGCCCGTCGTCACCGAGGGCGCCGGTCATCTCGCTGCGCTGCGCCCACAGGCCCCAGGCCAGGGACTGCCCGGGCAGCCCCTGGGCCCGGCGCTGCTGGGCCAGGGCGTCCAGGAACGCGTTGGCGGCGGCGTAGTTGCCCTGACCCGGGTTGCCGACGGTGGCGGATGCCGACGAGAACAGCACGAACGCGGACAGGTCCAGGCCCCGGGTCAGCTCGTGCAGGTTCAGCGCCGCGTCGACCTTGGGCCGCAGGACTTCTTGGAGTTGATGGTGTGTCAGTGACTGGATCAGTCCGTCGTCCAGTACCCCGGCGGCATGGACGACGGCGGTGAGCGGATGCTCGGGCGGGACCGCCGCCAGCAGCGCGGCCAGTGCCGCCCGGTCTGCGGCGTCACAGCTCGCCACGGTCACCGAGGCACCCAGCTGGCTGAGTTCGGCCACCAGGGCGGGCATTCCCGGAGCGTCCGCGCCGCGCCTACTGGCCAGCAGCAGCTGTCGGGCGCCGTGCCGCAGCACGAGATGACGGGCCGTCAGTCCGCCGAGCACCCCGCCCGCGCCGGTCACCAGTACCGTGCCCCTCGGGTCCAGCGTCGGCGTCGAGGCGGCAGGCGAGGCGGCAACGGGGGTGGCCCGGACCAGCCGGGCGGCGAGCAATCCGCCGGACCGCAGCGCGAGTTGCGGCTCCTGCGGATGGGCCAGCAGCTCGGGCAGGCAGGGCGGCAGGGCCGCCGGGTCGTCCACGTCCAGCAGCAGGAACCGGTCCGGGTGTTCGGACTGGGCCGAGCGGACGAGTCCGCGCACCGCCGCGCCCGCTAGGTCGGCGACCCCCTCTCCGGCGCCGGTGGCCACGGCGTGCCGGGTGAGGACGACCAGTCGGGTGTCCTCCCAGCCGGAGTCGGCCAGCCAGTCCTGGATCAGCCGCAGCACCCGTTGGACCTCGTCCCGGACTGATACCGCGTCAGCCGTAGCGCCTCCCACGGTTGCCAGGACCACCTCGGGTCGTGGCGTGCCCCGTTCGACGGCCGCGGACAGCTCGTCGAGATCCACGTACCCGTCAGCCGCGATGGAGGCGGTGCGGGGCGAGGGGGCCCGCTGCCCTGCCGGGGGGAGGGCCATCCAGTCCGGCCGGAACAGCGAGTCGGCGCCCTCCACGCTCGCACCCGCCGTGCGCAGCGCGTCGAGATCGATCGGGCGCACCGCCAACTCCCTTACCGAGAGCACCTGGTGTCCCTCCGGGTCGCCGGCGTGGATCGACACGTTGCCGTCCTCGCCGTAGTCCAGCCGGACCCGCAGGGTCCCGGCGCCCGAGGCGTGGAGCCTGACGCCGCTCCAGGAGAACGGCAGCCCGGCGGTCCCGGCGCCGAGTCGCCCCCCGGTTCCCGTCCGCGGGGCCAGCCACAGGCCGTGCAGGGCGGCGTCCAGCAGGGCCGGGTGAAGCCCGTAGCCGGAGGCGCCCGGTTGCTGCTCCTGCGGCAGCCGCACCTCCGTGAAGATCTCGCTGCCGCGTCGCCAGGCGGCGCGCAGGCCCTGGAAGGCCGGGCCGTAGCCGTAGCCGGACTCGGCGAAGCGTTCGTAGAGGGCGGCGACCGGGATCGGTACGGCCCCGGTCGGCGGCCAGACGTCCGCCTCCGGTGCGGGCGGGGCGTCGGCGCCCGGGTCGGGGCCGAGCAGGCCGGTGGCGTGCGGGGTCCACTCCGGGCCGGTGGCGTCCTCGCGCCGGGAGAAGAGATCGAGCGGACGACGGCCGTCGGCGTCCGCCGCACCGACCCGTAGTTGCAGCCGGACCGCGCCGTCCGACGGCAGCAACAGCGGTGCCTGCAGCGTCAGTTCCTCGACCACCGGGCAGCCCGCCTCGTCGGCGGCGCGGACCGCCAGCTCGACGAAGGCCGCGCCGGGCAGCAGTACGACGTCCGACACCCGGTGGTCGGCCAGCCAGGGCTGGGTGCGCAGCGACAGCCGTCCACTCAGCACCAGTTCGCCGGTCTCGGCGACCTCCAGCGCCGCGCCGAGCAGCGGATGGTCCGCCGCGTCGAGACCGGCCGCGAGCAGCCCGCCGTGCGAACCGGTTCCCGGCTGCGGCCAGTAGCGCCGGTGTTGGAAGGGGTAGGTGGGCAGGTCGATCCGCCGCGCCCCGGGGAGGGCCGGGGCCCAGTCCACCGGCAACCCCCTGGACCACCCCTCGCCGACCGAGCGCAGCACCCGCTCCCAGCCGCCCTCGCCGCGCCGCAGCGTCCCCAGCGCGGCCACCGGCAGGCCCAGCGCGTCCGCCGACTCCTGCACCCCGGTCGTCAGCACCGGGTGCGGGCTGGGCTCCACGAAGAAGCGGAAGTCCTGGTCCAGCAGGCTCCGTACCGCCTCCTCGAAGCGCACCGTCTGCCGCAGGTTGCGGAACCAGTACCCGGCGTCCATCGTGGTCGTGTCCAGCCAGTCACCGGTCACCGTCGAGAACAGCGGTACCTCGCCGGTCCTGGGTGTGATCCCGCGCAACTCCGCCAGCAGGCGTTCCCGGATCTGCTCCACCTGCGCCGAGTGCGAGGCGTAGTCCACGTCGATCAGTTGCGCGCGCACCCCGCGCGCCAGCAGCTCGGCCACCACTCCCTCGACCGCGGCCACCGTGCCGGACACCACGGTCGACGCCGGACCGTTCACCGCCGCCACCGACAGTCCGGGTCGGCTCCGCACCAGCTCCTCGACCTCGGTGCGGGGCAGCAGGACCGAGGCCATCCCGCCGCCGCCCGCGAGCACCGCCAGGGCCCGGCTGCGCAGCGCCACCACCCGCGCCGCGTCCGCCAGGGTCAGCGCGCCCGCCACGCAGGCCGCCGCGATCTCCCCCTGCGAGTGCCCCACCACCGCGTCCGCCACCAGGCCCAGCCCGCGCCACACCTCGGCCAGCGACACCATCACCGCCCACAGCACCGGCTGCACCACGTCCACCCGGCCCAGCAGGCCGACGCCTGCCCGGTCACGCAGCACCGTCGTCAACGACCAGTCCACATAGGGCGCCAGCGCCTGTTCGCACGCGGCGATGCGTGCCGCGAAGACCGACGACTCGTCCAGCAGCGCCCTGCCCATCCCCAGCCACTGCGAGCCCTGTCCCGGGAACACCAGTACCGACTTGCCCTCAATGAGTTGACTGTCCATCAGCGGGTGGTTCTCGGCCAGCCGGGCCAGTCCGCCGAGCAGTTGCTCGCGATCGCCGACGAGTACGGCCCGGCTGTCGAAGGCGGTGCGGGCGGTCAGCGACAGGCCGACGTCCCGCGGCTCGGTGTCGGGTCGGGTGTCGAGTCGGCGGCGCAGCCGGTCGGCGAGGTCCCGCAGCGCCCGCGGGTTGCGGGCCGACAGCGGCCAGGGCACTGCCGGTACGGGGGTTGCGGGCGTCGCCGGCTCCGGCGTGGGCGCCTGTTCCAGGATCACGTGGACGTTGGTGCCGCTCAGGCCGAAGGAGGACACCCCGGCCCGGAACGGATGCCCGTGGTCGGGCCAGGGCTGGAGTTCGGTGGCCAGGGCCAGCGAGCCGCGGGTCCAGTCGACGTGACTGGACGGCCGGTCGACGTGCAGGGTGGCCGGGACCTGGCCGTGGCGCAGGGCCAGCACCGTCTTGATCACCCCGGCGACGCCGGAGGCGGCCTGGGTGTGGCCGATGTTCGACTTCAGTGAGCCGACCAGCACCGGGCGCTCCGGTGGCCGCTGCTGACCGTAGGTCGCGAGCAGGGCCTGGGCCTCGATCGGGTCGCCCAGGGTGGTGCCGGTGCCGTGCGCCTCGACCACGTCCACCTCGGCGGCGGTGAGTCCGGCGTTGGCCAGCGCGGCCCGGATCACCCGCTGCTGCGAGGGGCCGTTCGGCGCCGAGAGGCCGTTGCTGGCGCCGTCCTGGTTCACCGCCGAGCCGCGCACCAGCGCCAGTACCGGATGGCCGTTGCGGCGCGCGTCCGACAGCCGTTCCAGCAGCAGGACCCCCGCGCCCTCGCCCATGCCCATGCCGTCGGCGGCCTCGGCGAAGGCCTTGCAGCGGCCGTCGGCCGCCAGGCCGCGCTGCCGGGAGAAGCTGACGATGGCGCCCGGGGTGGCCATCACCGCCACCCCGCCGACCAGGGCCAGGGTGCAGTCGCCGCCGCGCAGCGCCTGGCCCGCGAGGTGCAGCGCCACCAGCGAGGAGGAGCAGGCGGTGTCGACGGTGACCGCCGGGCCCTCCAGGCCGAGGGTGTAGGCGACCCGGCCGGAGACGACGCTCGGCGCGCTACCGGTGAGCAGATGCCCCTCGCCCTGGGCGGCCTGCGCCGCCACGGCCGCGTAGTCGGCGTAGTTGACGCCGGTGAAGACGCCGGTACGGCTGCCGCGCAGGGCCAGCGGATCGATCCCGGCCCGTTCGGCGGCCTCCCAGCTGGTCTCCAGCAGCAGCCGCTGCTGCGGGTCCATCGCCAGCGCCTCGCGCGGCGAGATGCCGAAGAACTCCGCGTCGAACTCGGCCGCGTCGTGCAGGAACCCACCGAACCGGGTGGTCGCGGTGCCGGGTCGGTCCGGGTCCGGGTCGTACAGCTCGTCCAGGTTCCAGCCCCGGTCGGCGGGGAACTCGGAGATCACCTCGCCGCCCTCGGCCAGCAGCCGCCACAGCGCCTCCGGAGTGTCCGTGCCGCCCGGGAAGCGGCAGGCCATGGCTACGACGGCGATCGGCTCGTCCGCGACCGCGGCGACCGGTCCGAGCTCGGCGGGCTGCTCCTCGACACCCAGCAGTTCCGACTCGATTCGCTTGGCCAGCAACTGCGCTGACGGATAGTCATAGATGAGGGTGGACGGCAGCCGCAGGCCGGTGGCGGTGTTCAGCCGGTTGCGCAGTTCCACCGCCGTCAGCGAGGCGAAGCCGAGGTCCTGGAAAGCCCTGCCCGGGCGGACGGCGTCCGGCGAGCCGTGGCCGAGCACCAGCGCCGCATGGGTGCGGACCAGGTCGAGCAGCAGCCGCTGCCGGTCGGCCGGGCCGAGCCCGGCCAGTTGCCCGCGCAGGAGGGCGGCGGCGGGCGCGTCCGGGGTGTCCGCGTCGGTCGGCTGCGCCCGCTGGATCCGGCGTACCTCGGGCACGCCGGTGATCAGTCGGCTGGGTCGGGCCGAGGTGAACACCGCCGTGAACCGCTCCCAGTCGATGTCGGCGACCGCGATCACCGTCTCGTCGTCGTCGAGGACCTGTTGCAGGGCGGCGACGGCGAGTTCGGGGGCGATCCGGGGCAGGCCGTGGCGTTCGAGCTTGAACAGGTCGGCGTCCTCCCCCGCGATCCGCTCCTGCCAGGGGTTCTCGGCCTGCCAGACGCCCCAGTCCACGGTGGTCGCGGTCAGGCCCCGGGCGCGGCGGTGCTGGGCGAGCGCGTCCAGGTAGGCGTTGGCCGCCGCGTAGGCGGCGTGGTTTCCGCTGCCCCAGACCCCGGCGATCGAGGAGAACAGCACGAAGGCGTCCAGTTCGCGGTTGAGCAGGGCGTCCAGGTGCCCGGCTCCGGCGGCCTTGGCGGCGACGATCCGCTCGAAGGCGTCGATCGGGGTGCTCGCCAGCGGCGCGAGCGCGATGAACGCGGCGGCGTGGACCACGGCGGTGACCGGATCACCCTCGGCGTCGAGGTCGGCCAGCAGCCGCTCGACTTCCTCATGGGCCGTCAGATCACAGCGCGGGTAGGAGAGTCGGACGCCCAGCGCGCCGAGTTCGGCGGTGAGTTCGGCGGCTCCGGGCGCATCCGGGCCGCGCCGTCCGGGCAGCACCAGGTGCCGGGCGCCGCCGCGGGCCAACCAGCGGGCGAGGTGGGGTCCGACCGCGCCGGTGCCGCCGGTCAGCAGCACGGTGCCGCGCGGCTTCCAGCTGGGGCCGCCGTCGGACGTCCGCGGGGCCCTGCTGAGGCGGCGGGCGAGCAGGCCGCCGGGGCGCAGCGCCAGCTGGTCCTCGGCGCTGCCCGCGCCACCGGCCAACGCGGCCCCGAGCCGGGCCCGGGCCCGGGCGTCGAGTTCCGGCGGCAGGTCGAGCAGTCCGCCCCAGCGTCCGGGCGCCTCCAGTGCCGCGACCAGGCCGGTTCCCCAGATCAGTGCCTGGGCCGGGTCGGTGACCGGATCGTCGGCGCCGGTGGACACGGCTCCGCTGGTGGCGCACCAGAGCGGAGCGCCGGTGCCCAGGTCGCCCAGGGCCTGGATGAGCGCGACGGTCAGCGCGGCCCCGGCGGGCAGCGCGGGGTGGAGCGGGTGCGGCAGGTCGTCCACCGCCAGCAGCGACAGCACCCCGGCCGGGGTGCGGCCCGCCAGTGCCCCGGCGACGGTCCCGGCCAGCACCTCGCGGGCGGTGTCGGCGGCGCCGAGTTCGACCAGCACCGTCTCGGCGCCCAGCTCGGCCAGGGCCCGGACCGGCCCGAGCACCCGCTCGTCCTGGTCGTGCCCGGTGGGCAGTACCACCAGCCAGACCCCGCCGAGGGTGACGGCGGGCGGCTCCGGCAGGGGCTGCCAGCTGATCCGGTAGCGCCAGGAGTCGATCACCGAGGCCTCGCGTCGGCGCTGCCGCCAGCCGCGCAGGGCCGGTAGCACCCGGCCGAGCGGTTCGGCGTCGACGGCCAGGCCGTCGGCGGCCCGGGCGAGGTCCCCGTCCTCGACCAGCTGCCAGAAGGCGCTGTCAGCGGCGTCGGCCTCCTGGGCCCGCTCCGGCTTCGGCTCCAGCCAGTAGCGCCGGGTCTGGAACGGGTAGCTGGGCAGGCCGATCCGGCGGGCGCCGGATCCGGCGAACACCGCTGACCAGTCCACGGCCACGCCGCCGACCCACAGCTCGGCGGCCGAGGTCAGCGCGCGGCGCGGGCCGCCGTCCTCGCGCCGCAGGGTGCCGACCACCAGCGCGCCGCCGGGTGCCGCCCCGGCGGACTCGGCGGCCTCGGCGGCGTCCTGGATCGGCACGGTGAGCACCGGGTGCGGCGACACCTCCAGGAACACCCCGTGCTGCTGTTCCAGCAGTGAGCGGACGGCGGCGCCGAACTGGACGGTCTGCCGCAGGTTGCGGAACCAGTACCCGGCGTCCATGGTGGCCGTGTCCAGCCAGTCGCCGGTGACGGTGGAGAGCAGCGGCAGCTGTCCGGCGCGCGGGCGGACGTCGGCCAGGGCCGCCAGCAACCGCGGCCGGATCCGCTCCACCTGGGCCGAGTGCGAGGCGTAGTCCACCTCGATCCGGCGGGCCCTGGTCCCGGCCGACGCGCAGCGGGCGAGCAGCTCGGCGAGGGCCTGGGGCTCACCGGAGACCACTACCGCCGCCGGTCCGTTGACGGCGGCCACCGACAGCCGCTCGGCCCAGGGGGCGATCTCGGCCAGCGCCTGCTCCTCGGACAGCGCCAGCGAGACCATGCCGCCGTCACCGGCCAGGTCGCACAGGGCGCGGCTGCGCAGCGCCACCACCTTGGCGCCGTCCGCCAGCGTGAGCGCCCCGGCGACCACGGCGGCGGCGATCTCGCCCTGGCTGTGGCCGACCACCGCGTCCGGCCGGACCCCCCAGGACTCCCAGAGCGCGGCCAGCGACACCATCACCGCGAACAGCGCGGGCTGCACCACGTCCACCCGCTCCAGTGACGGAGCGTCAGCTCCGTTGCGCAGTAGTGAGACCAGCGACCAGTCGGTGTGCGGGGCGAGGGCGGCGGCGCAGTCGTGGATCCGGTCGGCGAAGACCGGGCAGCTGTCGAGCAGTTCCCGCGCCATCCCGGCCCACTGCGAGCCCTGGCCGGGGAACACCAGCACCAGGCGTCCGTCGGCCGTGCCGCCGTCGCCGGTCACCACCGCGGCGGCGTCCCGGTCACCGGCGGCCACGGCGGCGAGACCGCGCAGCAGCGCGGGGCGCCCGTCGCCGAGGACCACGGCCCGGTGGTCGAAGGCGGACCGGGTGGTGGCCAGCGAGAGCCCGACGTCCTCCGGCCGGGCCCCGGGGTCGTCGGTGAGGCGGACGGCCAGCGCGGCGGCCTGCTCGCGCAGCGCGTTCGCGGTGCGGCCGGACAGCACCCAGGGCAGCTGCGGCGCGGGCTCGGCCGCGGCCGGGTGGTGCTCCGGGGCGGTCGGCGACGGGACCCGCTCCGGGACCTGCTGCGGGACCTGCTGCGGGACCTGTTCGGGGGCCTGTTCGAGCAGCAGGTGGGCGTTGGTTCCGCTCATGCCGAAGGAGGACACCCCGACCCGGCGCGGCCGACCGGTCTCCGGCCACGGCCGCGCCTCGGTGAGCAGCCGCACCTCGCCCGCCGACCAGTCCGCGTGCGGGGTCGGCTGGTCGACGTGCAGGGTGCGCGGCAGTACGCCGTGGCGCAGCGCCAGCACGGACTTGATGACTCCGGCCACCCCGGCGGCGGCCTGGGTGTGCCCGATGTTGGACTTCACCGATCCGAGCCACAACGGACTCGCGGGGGGCCGTTCCTGACCGTACGTCGCCAGTAGCGCGTCGGCCTCGATCGGGTCGCCGAGGGTGGTGCCGGTGCCGTGCGCCTCCACCGCGTCCACCTCCCCCGCCGTGAGTCCCGCGTCGGCGAGGGCGGCCCGGATCACCCGCTGCTGCGAGGGGCCGTTGGGGGCGGTGAGGCCGTTGCTCGCACCGTCCTGGTTGACCGCCGAGCCGCGGAGCACCGCGAGGACCGGGTGGCCGTGCTCCAGGGCGTCGGACAGCCGCTCCAGCAGCAGCATGCCCACGCCCTCGCCCCAGCCGGTGCCGTCCGCGGCCGCCGCGAAGGCCCGGCAGCGGCCGTCGGCGGACATCGCACCCTGGCGGCTGAACTCCACGAACACGGCGGGCAGCGCCATCACGCTGACGCCCCCGGTCAGTGCCAGCGCGCACTCGCCGGCCCGCAGCGCCCGCATCGCCAGGTGCATCGCCACCAGTGAGGCCGAACAGGCGGTGTCCACGGTGACCGAGGGGCCTTCGAGTCCCAGCGCGTAGGAGATCCGCCCGGACATCACGCTCATCGAGTTACCGGTCATCAGGAAGCCCCGCACGGCCTCTGACGCATCGTCACCGAGGGTGGCGTAGCCCTGGTCGATCGCCGCCGCGAACACCCCGGTGCGGCTGCCGCGCAGCGTCAGCGGATCGATGCCCGCCTGCTCCACGGCCTCCCAGGCGGTCGTCAGCAGCAGTCGCTGCTGCGGGTCCATCGCCAGTGCCTCGCGCGGCGAGATGCCGAAGAACTCCGGGTCGAACTCGGCCGCGCCGTCGATGAACGCGCCCTGTCCGGGGACCCCGCCGGCCGCCAGTCCGGCGGTCGGCCAGCCCCGGTCCGCGGGGACGGCGGTGACCGTGTCCCGACCGGCCAGCAGCAGTTCCCACAGGTCGTCCGGGGTGCGCACGCCGCCGGGGAACCGGCAGCTCATCGAGACCACGGCGATCGGTTCGCGGGCTCTGGCCTCGGCCTGCTGGAGCCGCTGCCGGGTCTGCTGTAGGTCGATCGTCACTCGGTTCAGGTAGTCGCGCAGCCGCTGCTCGTTCACCGGACACCGCCGCCTTCTTCGTCGGGAATGGTCCACGCGAGGCTCATGAGATCCCCAACTGCCGGTCGATGTAGGCGAATACCTCGTCGTCGGTGGCTGCCTCGATGCGGTCGGCCGAGAGCGGCTGCGCCTGGTCGACGCCGGGCTCCAGCCGGGTCAGCGCCTGCCGCAGCCGCTGCGCCAGCTGTTCGCGGATGCCCGGGTCCGGTGGCAGCCCGGTCCAGCGCGCCTCCAGCCGGTCCAGCTCGGACAGCACCGCGGCCTCGGCGGACGGCCGGTCCGCCGTGGTCCGGGCGAGCAGGTGCCGGGCCAGGGCCTCCGGGGTGGGGTGGTCGAAGACCAGCGCGGCGGGCAACCGCAGACCGGTCGAGGTCGTCAGCCGGTTGCGCAGTTCCACGCCGGTGAGCGAGTCGAACCCGATCTCCTTGAACGGCCTTGCGGGCCGCACCAGTTCCGGTGAGCTGTGCCCGAGCACGGCCGCCGCGCTGCCGCGTACCAGGTCCAGCAGCACCCGGTACGCCTCCGCCTCGGGCAGCACGGCCAGTTGGTCGGCCATCGAGCGGACCGCCAGGGCCGGGGCGGCGGTTCGGGCCCGGCCGGGGCGGAGCAGGCCGCGCAGCACCGAGGGCAGCCGTTCGGCCGAGCGCAGCGCGGACTGGTCGATCCTGGCCGCCAGTCGGTAGGCGTCGGGCCCGAGCAGCGCCGCGTCGAACAGCGCCAGCCCCTCCGCCGAGGACAGTGCCCCGGCGCCGCCGGAGACCCCGGCGGTCATCGTGCTGCGCTGCTGCCAGAGCCCCCAGCCGATGGACACCCCCGGCCGTCCCGCCGCCCGCCGTTCGGTGGCCAGGGCGTCCAGTACCGCGTTGGCCGCCGCGTAGTTGGCCTGTCCGGCGGCGCCGAACAGGGCCGCCCCGGAGGAGAACAGCACGAAGGCAGCCAGGTCGGCGTCCCGGGTCAGCTCGTCCAGCAGCAGCGCGGCCTCGGCCTTGGGCCGCAGCACCCGATCGAGCTGATCCGGCGTCATGTCGCCCACCAGGCCGTCGTCGAGGACCCCGGCGACGTGCACCACCCCGGTCAGCGGATGGTCGGCGGGGACGGCCGCGAGCAGCGCGGCCAGGGCTCCCCGGTCGGCCACGTCGCAACCGGCCACGGTCACCCGGGCACCGTGTTCGGACAGCTCCGCCAGCAGGGTTGACATGCCGTCAGCCGTGCCGCCGCGTCGCCCGGCGAGCAGCAGGTTCCGTACGCCGTGCCGGGTGACCAGGTGCCGGGCCAGGAGTTGACCGAGGGTGCCGGTGCCCCCGGTGACCAGCACCGTGCCGTCCGGATCCAGCGGGACCGGGAGCAGCAGCACGTTCTTGCCGGTGCCCCGGGCCTGGCTGAGGTGGCGCAGGGCGCGCGGCGCCCGGCGGATGTCCCAGCCGGTGACCGGCAGCGGGCTGAGCACACCCCGCTCGAACAGGTCGAGGATCTCGGTGAGCATCTCGCCGACGCGCCGTGCTCCGGCCTCCATCAGGTCGAACGCGCGGTAGTGGACGCCCGGGTGGCGGTCGGCGACCTCGGCCGGGTCGCGGACGTCGGTCTTGCCCATCTCCACGAACCGCCCGCCCCGGGGCAGCAGCCGCAGCGAGGCGTCGACGAACTCCCGGGCCAGGCTGTCGAGGACGAGGTCCACCCCGCGTCCGCCGGTGGTCCGCAGGAACCGCTCGGCGAAGTCCACGGACCGGGTGGAGGCGATCTGCTCCTGGTCCAGGCCGGCTGCCCGGAGCACGCCCCACTTGGCCGGCTGGGCGGTGCCCAGGACGGTGGCCCCGGCGTGCCTGGCCAGTTGCACGGCCGCCATGCCGACTCCCCCGGCCGCCGAGTGGATCAGCACCGACTCCCCGGCGCGCAGCCCGCCCAGGTCGAACAGGCCGTAGTAGGCGGTGAGGAACGCCACCGGCACGGCGGCAGCCTGGGCGAAGGACCAGCCGGAGGGCATCGGGGCGATGGTGGTCCGGTCGGCGATCGCGACCGGTCCGAAGGCGCCGCTGAAGACGCCCATGACCCGGTCGCCGGGGGCCAGGTCGGCCACGTCGGGGCCGACCTCCAGCACCACGCCCGCGCCCTCGCTGCCCAGCCCGGTCTGGTCCGGGTCCAGGCCCAGGGTGGCGATGACGTCGTGGAAGTTGAGTCCGGCGGCGCGGACGGCGATCCGCACCTCACCTCCGGCCAGCGGCGCCAGGGCGGCCGGGGCCGGGACCAGCGCCAGGCTCTCCCACGTGCCCCGGCCGCCGCCGTCCAGCCGCCAGGCCCGCTGGTCCGGCGGCGGCACCAGGTCGGATCCGCCGCGTTCCGGCCTGGCCAGCCGGGGCAGCAGCAGGGTGTCGCCGCGTACCGCCAGCTGCGGTTCGCCGCCGGCCAGGGCGGTCGGCAGCAGCCGGGTCGGGGCGTCGTCCCGTTGGTCGAGGTCGAGCAGCAGGAACCGGTCCGGGTGCTCGGCCTGGGCCGAGCGCAGCAGGCCCCACAGGGCCGCCTGGGCCGGGTCGGCCGGACCGTCGGCCGGGCCGGTGCGGACGGCGTTCCTGGTGAGCAGCGCCAGCCGGGCCTCGGCGAACCGCTCGTCGGCGAGCCACCGCCGGACCAGGGCGAGCCCGTCGCGGGCGGTGGCGCGGACCCGGTCGGCCGGGTCGGCGAGTCCGGGTGTCGGGCAGGCGGCGACGACCGTGCCCGGCGGACTGGTGCCGCGCTCGGCGTGCAGGGCGTCCAGGTCCGGCCAGCCGACCGTGCCGGGGACGGCGTCACCGAGGGCCACCCAGTCGGGCGCCGGTTCGCCCCCGGCCCCGGTCCGCTCCTCGGGCGGCCAGTCCAGCCAGTCCAGCCCGAACAGCAGGTCAGCGGTGTCCACGGTCCCGGTGGGCGCTCCGGCTGCCAGCGGCCGGAGCAGGAGTGAGCCGACCGTGAGTACCGGCTGTCCGGCCAGGTCGTGGACGCTGAGGGCGACCGCGTCCGCGCCGTCGGCGGCGAGCCGGACCCGGAGCGAGGTGGCCCCGGTGGTGTGGCTGGTGACGCCGGTCCAGCTGAACGGCAGCCGGGCGCGGCCGTCCTGTTCCGGCAGCAGCGCGGCGGTCTGCAGCGCGGCGTCCAGCAGCGCCGGGTGGACCCCGCAGCCGGCCGCGTCGGCGTGCTGCGGCTGCGGCAGCGCGACCTCGGCGAAGACCTCGCCGTCGCGGGTCCAGGCGGCGCGGATGCCCTGGAACGCGGGGCCGTAGTGGTAGCCGGCGTCGGCGAAGCGCTGGTAGAGGTCGTCCACCCGGACCGGTTCGGCTCCGGCCGGGGGCCAGCTCAGCAGTCCGGCTCCGGCGACCGGCGCGGGCGCGGGGGCGAGGGTGCCGCGGGCGTGCCGGGTCCACGGCTGGTCGGGGCGCTGCTGCGGCCTGGCGAAGACGCTCAGCGCCCGGCGTCCGTCGGCGTCGGGTTCGTCCACCCGGACCTGGAGCCGCAGCGCGCCCTGTTCCGGGACCGGCAGCGGTGCCTCCAGCGTCAGCTCCTCGACCTGCGGGCAGTCGGCCTCGGCGGCGGCGCGCAGCGCCAACTCCAGGAAGGCGGTGCCGGGCAGCAGCACGCCGCCCTGGACGGCGTGGTCGGCGAGCCAGGGGTGGGTGCGCAGCGACAGCCGTCCGCTGAGCAGCAGCGCGCCGGACTCGGCGACCTCCAGTGTCGCGCCGAGCAGCGGGTGCCCGGTGCTGCCGAGTCCGGCCGAGGCGACGTCCCAGCTGGTGGTCGGCACGTCGAGCCAGTAGCGGCGGTGCTGGAAGCGGTAGGTGGGCAGGTCGACCCTGCGGGCGTCGGGGAACACCGGGGACCAGTCCACCGGCAGGCCCTGCGACCAGGCCTCGCCCAGCGACCGCAGCACCCGCTCCCAGCCGCCCTCGCCGCGCCGCAGCGTACCCACCGCGACCACCGGCACCCCGAGTGCGTCGGCGGATTCCTGCACGCCGACGGTCAGCACCGGATGCGGGCTGGGTTCCACGAAGAAGCGGAAGCCCTCGTCCAGCAGCGTGCGGACGGCAGGTTCGAACGCCACCCGCCCGCGCAGGTTGTCGAACCAGTACCCGGCGTCCATGGTGGTGGTGTCCAGCCAGTCGCCGGTCACCGTGGAGTACAGCGGGATCTCGCCGGTGCGCGGGGTGATCCCGGCCAGGTCCGCCAGCAGCCGCTCCCGGATCTGCTCGACCTGCGCGGAGTGCGAGGCGTAGTCCACGTCGAGCCGCCGGGCCCGCACCCCGCCGCCGACCAGCAGTCCGACCAGTTCCAGCACCGCGGCCACCTCGCCCGACACCACCGTCGACGCCGGGCCGTTGACCGCCGCCACCGACAGCCGTCCGTCCCAGTCCGACAGCAGGTCCTCCACCTCGGCCACCGGCAGGCCGACCGAGGCCATGCCGCCACCGCCCGCGAGCACCGCCAGCGCCCGGCTGCGCAGTGCCACCACCCGGGCCGCGTCCGGCAACGACAGTGCCCCCGCCACGCAGGCCGCCGCGATCTCGCCCTGCGAATGGCCCACCACCGCGTCCACCGGCAGCCCCAGCTCGCGCCACACCTGGGCCAGCGACACCATCACCGCCCACAGCACCGGTTGCACCACGTCCACCCGCTCCAACGACGCCGCTCCGTCGCGCAGCACCTCGGTCAACGACCAGTCCACGTGGGGCGCCAGAGCCCGTTCGCAGGCGTCGATCCGCTCCGCGAACACCGGCGACCCGCTGAGCAGTGCCGAGCC
Source organism: Streptacidiphilus sp. P02-A3a (assembly GCF_014084105.1). GTDB lineage: Bacteria > Actinomycetota > Actinomycetes > Streptomycetales > Streptomycetaceae > Streptacidiphilus. The sequence continues at coordinate 5,466,354 of NZ_CP048289.1, forward strand.
CATGCCCACCCACTGCGCGCCCTGCCCGGGAAAGACCAGCACGGTCCGCCCGGAGGTTCCCGCCACCCCGGTCACCAGTCCTGGTGCGGGCTGTCCCTCGGCCAACGCACGCAACGCCGAAGTCAGTTGCGTTCGGTCGCCGACTGCCGTCGCCCGCTGGGCCAGCCACGAGCGGCCGTTGGCGAGGGAGTGGCCGACGTCGGCCGGGTCGAGCTCCGGTTCGGCCGCCAACGCGGCCAGCAGGGCCGAGGCCTGGTCGCGCAGCGCCTCCGGGGTCCGGGCCGACAGCGGCCAGGCGGCGGTCGCACTGACCGGACGCGCGGTGGCCGTCGGCTCGACGGGTTGCTCCAGCACGACGTGGGCGTTGGTGCCGCTGACGCCGAAGGAGGAGACCCCGGCGCGGCGCGGCCGGTCCGCCGCCTCCCACGGACGGGCCTCGGTGAGCAGCCGCACCGCCCCGGCCGACCAGTCCACCTGCGGCGAGGGGGCGTCCACGTGCAGGGTTTTCGGCATCACGCCGTGCCGCATCGCCAGCACGGCCTTGATCACGCCGCCGACCCCGGCCGCCGCGGAGCTGTGGCCGATGTTGGACTTCAGTGAGCCGAGCCACAACGGGTTTGCCTCGGACCGTTTCTGACCATACGTCGCCAACAGTGCCTCGGCCTCGATCGGGTCGCCGAGGCGGGTTCCGGTGCCGTGGCCCTCGACCAGGTCGACCTCGGCGCCGCTGAGTCCGGCGTCCGCCAGCGCCGCCCGGATCACCCGCTGCTGCGAGGGGCCGTTGGGGGCGGTCAGGCCGTTGCTCGCGCCGTCCTGGTTCACCGCCGAGCCGCGCACCAGCGCGAGTACCGGATGCCCCTTGCGCCGGGCGTCCGACAGCCGTTCCAGCAGCAGTACGCCCACGCCCTCGCCGAAGCCGGTGCCGTCGGCGGCGTCGGCGAAGGGCTTGCAGCGGCCGTCGGGGGCGAGGCCGCCCTGACGGCTGAACTCCACGAAGAGCTCCGGGCTGCACATCACGTTGACGCCGCCGGTCAGTGCCATCGTGCACTCGCCGGAGCGCAGCGCGCGGACTCCCAGGTGCAGCGCCACCAGCGAGGAGGAGCAGGCGGTGTCGACGGTGACCGCCGGACCCTCCAGGCCGAAGAAGTAGGCCAGCCGCCCGGAGACGATGCTGCCGGAGTTGCCGGTGCCGAGGAAGCCCTCGACGTCCTCCGGGATGTACGGCAGCAGCCGTGCCGCGTAGTCCTGTTGCATCAGGCCGACGAAGACGCCGACCGGGTCGCCGCGCAGCTCGGCCGGGTCGATCCCGGCTCGCTCGAACACCTCCCAGGCCGCCTCCAGCAGCAACCGCTGCTGCGGGTCCATCGCCAGCGCCTCGCGCGGCGAGATGCCGAAGAACTCCGCGTCGAACTCGGCGGCGTCGTAGAGGAATCCGCCCTGCCGGGTGATCGAGGTACCGGGACCGGCCGCCGGGTCGGGGTCGTACAGCTCGTCCAACGGCCAGCCGCGGTCGGTCGGGAAGTCGGCGATGCCGTCGGAGCCGGAGGCGACCAGCCGCCACAGGTCCTCGGGCGAGCGGACACCACCGGGGAACCGGCAGGACATGGCGACGATCGCGATCGGGTCACCGTCTTCCCCTGCTGCCGGATCCGCCGCCGGTTGCCTTTCCGGAGAGTCTTTCTGACTGTTCGTCAATTCCAGGCGCAGGTGTTCCGCCAGGACGGCGGGGGTGGGGTGGTCGAAGACCAGACCGGCCGGGAGCCGCAGGCCGGTCGCGGCGGTCAGCCGGTTGCGCAGCTCCACCGAGGCCAGCGAGTCGAACCCGAGGTCGCGGAAGGCCCGGGCCGCCTCCAGCGCGTCCGGTGAGGGGTGCCCGAGGACGTCCGCCGCCTGCCTGCGGACCAGGTCGAGCAGCAGCCGCAGCTGCCCCGGCCGGTCGAGGGCGGCCAGCCGCCGCTGGAGCTCGCTGCCGTCAGCGGTGCCGTCCGCGGCCGAGGCGAGCGAAGCGACCGGCCGCAGCGGGGCCCGGACCAGGCCGCGCAGCAGCGGGGGCAGCGTTCCGGCGGCTGCCCCGGCCCGGAGCGCGCCGGTGTCCAGCCGGGCCAGCACCAGGGTCGCCCGGTCGGTCGTCAGCGCCGCGTCGAACAGGGCCAGCCCCTGCTCGGTGCTGAGCGGCGGCATCCCGGAGCGCGCCAGGCGGCGCACGTCCGCGTCGTCGAGGCTGCTGGTCAGCGCGCTGCGCTGGGCCCAGAGCGTCCAGGCCAGGGACTGTCCCGGCAGGCCCTGGGCACGGCGGAGCAGGGCGAGGGCGTCCAGGGCGGCGTTGGCCGCCGCGTAGTTGGCCTGACCGGGGCCGCCGAAGGTCCCGGCGGCCGAGGAGAACAGCACGAAGGCGGCCAGGTCCAGCTCACGGGTCAGTTCGTGCAGGTTCAGCGCGGCCACCAGCTTGGGCCGCAGCACCGCTTCCAGCCGGTCCGGGGTGAGCGCGGTGACGACGCCGTCGTCCAGGGCACCGGCCGTGTGCACCACGGCGGTCAGCGGGTGTTCCGGCGGCAGCCCGGCCAGCAGCGCGGCCAGCGCCGAGCGGTCGGCCGCGTCGCAGGCCGCGATCCGGACGTCCGCGCCCAGTGCGGCCAGTTCCGCCCGCAACCGCTCGGCGCCCTCGGCGGCCGGACCGCTCCGGGAGAGCAGCAGCAGCCGCCGGACGCCGTGCGCGGTGACCAGGCGGCGGGCGACATGGCCGCCCAGCAGCCCGGTCCCGCCGGTGACCAGCACCGTTCCCTCCGGGTCGAGGCCGGGCGCCGCCGCTGCCCCGCCCGGGACCCGGGCCAGGCTCGGGACCAGGATCCGCCCACCGCGCAGGGCGAGTTGCGGCTCTCCGGTGGTGAGCGCGGCGGCCGACGACGGGTGGTCCGGGTCGTCCAGGTCCAGCAGCGTGAAGCGGCCGGGGTGTTCCGTCTGCGCCGACCGGACCAGGCCCCAGACCGCGCCCTGGCCCGGCTCGGGCAGCACCTCGTCCCCGGGCACGGTCACCCCGCCCCGGGTGAGGAAGACCAGCCGGGAGCGCTCGAAGCGGGGGTCGGCCAGCCAGCCGCGGACCGCCGCGAGCGCGCGGTGCACGGCCGGGGCCGGTGCGTCGGGGCGGTCGCAGGCGAGCAGCACCAGCTCCGGTACGGGCGCGCCCGCGTCGACGTCCGCGAGCAGCGCCGCCAGGTCGGTGCGGAGCGGGAGCGCCGGACCGGCGGTGGTCGGCGGCAGCGGCAGCGGCAGCGGCAGCGGCAGCCAGGCGACCTCGAACAGCGACTCGGTGCGGCCGGTGCCGAACTGCCCCTCGGGGGCGGGCCGCAGCACCAGCGATTCGGCGGTCGCCACCGGGCGACCGGCGGGGTCGGTGGCCCGGATCGCGAAGGTGTCGCGGCCGACCGGGGTGAGCCGGACCCGCAGCACCGCCGCGCCGGTGGCGTGCAGGGTGACGCCGCCCCAGGCGAACGGCAGCCGTCCGCCCGAGGTCTCGTCGGCCGCCAGGCCGGTCGCGTGCAGGGCCGCGTCCAGCAGCGCCGGGTGCAGGCCGAAGCGTCCGGCGTCGCGCCGCTGTGCCTCCGGCAGCGCCGCCTCGGCGAACACCTCCGGGCCGCGCCGCCAGGCCGCGCGCAGGCCCTGGAAGGCCGGGCCGTAGTCGAAGCCGCCCTCGGCGAAGCGCTGGTACAGGCCGTCCAGCTCGATCGGGGTGGCGCCGGGCGGCGGCCAGGCCTCGGCCTCGGCGGCCGGTGGGACAGCTGGTCCGACCGGTGGCGCGGCGGGCTGCGGTCGGGAGAGCGTGCCGCTCGCGTGGCGGGTCCACTGCTCGTCCGCGTCGGGGCTGTCCGGCCGGGCGTGCAGGCTGAACGGGCGTCCGCCCTGCGGGTCCGGCGCCCCCACCGAGAGCCGCAGCATGACCCCGCCGCGTTCCGGCAGCAGCAGCGGCGCCTCCAGGGTCAGTTCCTCGACCCGGGTGCGGCCGACGCGGTCCCCCGCCTGGAAGGCCAGCTCCAGCAGCGCGGTGCCGGGCAGCAGTACGCCGCCCCGGACCGCGTGGTCGGCCAGCCAGGGGTGGCTCTGGACCGAGAGCCTGCCGGTGAGCAGCAGCCCGTCCGCGTCGGCCAACGCGATCACCGCGCCGAGCAGCGGGTGTCCGGCGGGCGCCAGCCCGGCCGAGGCCACGTCGGCGGCCGGTTCCGCGCCGTCCTCCAGCCAGTAGCGCTGCCGTTGGAAGGGGTAGGTCGGCAACTCCACCCTGCCGCCCGGACGGCCGGAGTACACCGCGTCCCAGTCGATGCGGGCCCCGGCCAGGTGCAGTTCGGCCAGGGCCCGGGCGATCCGGTCCGGGCCGCCCTCGCCGCGGCGCAGCGTGCCGACCGCGGTCGCGTCGCTCCCGGCGGCCTCGGCGGTCTCCAGCGCGCCGACGGTGAGCACCGGGTGCGGGCTGCACTCCAGCAGCACCCGGTAGCCGTCGGCCAGCAGCGCCTGGGTCGTCCGCTCGAACTCGACGGTGCGGCGCAGGTTCCGGTACCAGTAGTCGGCGTCCAGCGCGGTGGTGTCGAGCAGCCCGCCGGTGACCGTCGAGTAGAACGGGATCTGCGACTGACGTGGTGTCACCTCGGCTAGATCGGCCTGGAGTTGCTTCTCGATCTGCTCGACCTGGGCGCTGTGCGAGGCGTAGTCCACCGGGATCTCGCGGATGCGTTCGCCGCGTTCGCCGGCGGACCGGAGCAGTTCCGCCAGCGCCGACGCGTCGCCGGAGACCACCGTGGACGCGGGCCCGTTGACCGCCGCGACCGACAGCCGCTCGCCCCAGGGGGCGATCAACTCCCGTACCCGCGCGGCCGGGAGCGCCACCGAGGCCATGCCTCCGGCTCCGGAGAGCGCCCGCAGGGCCCGGCTGCGCAGGGCGACCACCCGGGCCGCGTCCCGCAGTGACAGCGCGCCCGCGACGCAGGCCGCCGCGATCTCGCCCTGCGAGTGGCCGACCACCGCGCCGGGCACCACGCCGTAGCCGCGCCAGAGCGCGGCCAGCGACACCATCACCGCGAACAGCACCGGCTGGACCACGTCCACCCGCTCCAGTGACGGCGCGTCAATTTCATTGCGCAGCACGGCGGTCAGCGACCAGTCAACGAAGGGGGCGAGCGCCTGCTCGCACTCGGCCACGCGGGCGGCGAACACCGGTGAGCTGTCCAGCAGTTGGACGGCCATCCGGTCCCACTGCGAGCCCTGCCCGGGGAACACCAGCACCGGCTCGCCGCCCGGCCCGGCGCTTCCGCGCAGCAGGCCCGGATCGGCCGTGTCCGCCGCCAGCGCGTCCAGTGCGCGGCGAAAGTCCTCGGTCCCGGTGCCGATCAGCACCGCCCGGTGTTCGTGGGCGCCCCGGGTGGTCGCCAGCGCGTGGCCGACGTCCGCCGGGTGCGGCTCCGGCTCGGCGTCCAACCGCGCGCGCAGCAGCGCGGCTTGGGCCCGCAGGGCGTCGCCGGTGCGGGCCGAGAGCAGCCAGGGCAGGACCGTCGCCGGGGTGCCGGTCGCCGAGGGGTCGGGCTCCGGGGTGTCGGGCTCCGGTGGGGCCTGTTCCAGCACCACGTGCCCGTTGGTGCCGCTGACGCCGAAGGAGGAGACCGCCGCCCGACGCGGGCGGCCCGTTCGCGGCCAGGGCTCCGCCTCGGTGACCAGCCGGACCGCGCCGGACTCCCAGTCCACCTGCGGCGAGGGCTGCTCGGCGTGCAGGGTCGGCGGGACCACGCCGTGCCGCATGGCGAGCACGGTCTTGATCACCCCGCCCACCCCGGCCGCCGCCTGGGTGTGTCCGATGTTGGACTTCAGCGAGCCCAGCAGCAGCGGCTGTCCGGCCGGGCGTCCGCTGCCGTAGGTGGCGAGCAGCGCCTGCGCCTCGATCGGGTCGCCCAGCGGCGTGCCGGTGCCGTGCGCCTCGACCACGTCCACCTCGGGCGGTGTCAGCCCGGCGGCGGCCAGCGCCTGCCGGATCACCCGCTGCTGGGCCGGGCCGTTGGGCGCGGTCAGGCGGCTGCTGGCGCCGTCCTGGTTCACCGCGGAGCCCCGGACCAGCGCCAGTACCGGGTGCCGGTGGCGGCGGGCCTCGGAGAGGCGTTCCAGCAGCAGCATCCCCACGCCCTCGCCCCAGCCGGTGCCGTCGGCCCGCGCCGAGAAGGACTTGCAGCGGCCGTCCCGGGCCAGGCCGCCCTGGCGGCTCATCTCCACGAACGGGACCGGCGTGGACATCACCATCGCGCCGCCCGCCAGGGCCAGCGTGCACTCGCCCAGCCGCAGCGCCTGGCAGGCCAGGTGGATCGCGACCAGGGAGGAGGAGCAGGCGGTGTCCACGCTGACGGTGGGCCCCTCCAGGCCGAAGGTGTAGGCGATCCGGCCGGAGGCCACGCTGTCGGAGCTGCCGCTGCCGAGGTAGCCCGCCACGTCGTCCGGCACCTGGCGCAGGCGTACCGCGTAGTCCTGGTACATGACGCCCGCGAAGACCCCGGTGCGGCTGCCGCGCAGCGACGCCGGGTCGATGCCCGCGCGCTCGAACGCCTCCCAGCCGGTCTCCAGCAGCAGCCGCTGCTGCGGGTCCATGGCGAGCGCCTCGCGCGGCGAGATCCCGAAGAAGGCCGGGTCGAACTCCCCGATGCGGTCCAGGAATCCGCCCTCGACGGCGTAGCTGGTGCCGGACCGCAGCTGGTCCGGGTCGTCCAGCGCGTCCAGGTCCCAGCCGCGGTCGTCGGGGAAGGCGGTGATGGCGTCGGTGCCGCTCGCGACCAGCCGCCACAGGTCCTCCGGTGAGCTGACCGCGCCGGGGTAGCGGCAGCTCATCGCTACGATCGCGATCGGCTCCCGGGGCCCGGCCTCGGCCTCGCTCAGCCGCTGCCTGGTGCGGTGCAGGTCGGCGGTGACCCGCTTGAGGTATTCGCGCAGCCTGTCGTCATTCACCATCGCTCGTCCTCCCCCTCATGCCGTGCCGAGCTCGTTGTCGATGAAGTCGAAGATCTCGTCGTCGCTGGCGCCGTCCATCCGGTCCTCGATGCCGTTGCCGGGACCGGCCCCGGCGGCGTACCCGGCCCGGTCGGCGGTCGCCCCGAGGTCGAGCGGGTCGAGCCGCAGCAGCAGTTCCCGCAGCCGTCCGCCGAGCCGGTCGCGGGCCGTGGTGTCGCTGACGCCGCCCGCGAGCGCGAGCTCCAGCCGGTCCAACTCGGCCTGGCCCGGCAGCGGTTCGGCGACGGGCTCCGGGGTGATCCCGGCGGACAGGTACCCGGCGATGGCAGCGGAGGTGGGGTAGTCGAACAGCAGGGTGGCGGGCAGCCGCAGCCCGGTGGCGGTCCGCAGCCGGTTGCGCAGTTCGACCGCGGTGAGCGAGTCGAAGCCCAGCTCCAGCAGCCCCCGGTCCGGCTCGACCGCGCCGGAGCTGGTGAAGCCGAGTACCAGGGACGCGTGGGTGCGCACCAGGTCGAGCAGCACCCGGTCCCGCTGCGGGCCGTTCAGCGCGCCGAGGCGCCGCTTCAGCGCGGTCGCCGGGTCCACGCCGTCCGGCCCCGACCCCTCGGCGCGCTGCGCCAGCGCCCGGCGGGCCGGGGCCCGCACCAGGCCGCCCAGCAGCGCCGGGACCCCGGTCGCCAGTGCCCGGACCGCCGCGAGGTCCAGCCGCAGCGGCAGCAGCACCGCCTCGTCCACCGCCCCGGCCGCGTCGAACAGGGCCACGCCCTCGGCCGGTTCGAAGGCGACGATGCCGCCTCGGGCGATCCGGCGCAGGTCCGCCGCGCTCAGGCCGCCGGTCATCCCGGTGTCGTTGGCCCACAGCCCCCACGCCAGCGAGCGGGCGGCCAGCCCCTGGGCCCGGCGGCGGTGCGCGAGGGCGTCCAGGAAGGCGTTGGCGGCGGCGTAGTTGCCCTGGCCCATGCCGCCGAAGACCCCGGCGATGGAGGAGAACAGCACGAACTCGGTCAGGTCGAGCCCGGCGGTCAGCTCGTGCAGGTTGACCGCCGCGTCCACCTTGGGGCGCAGCACCCGGTCCAGCTGCTCCGGGGTCATCTCGGCGACCACGCCGTCGGCGAGCACCCCGGCCGCGTGCACCACGCCGGTCAGCGGGTGCTCCGGCGGCAGTCCGGCCAGCAGCGCGGCCAGCGCCGGGCGGTCGGCCGCGTCGCAGGCCACGATCTCCGCCCGGGCGCCCAACTGTGCCAGCTCGGCCTGCAGTTCGGTCGCGCCGGGGGCGGCCGGTCCGCTCCGGCTGGTGAGCAGCAGCCGCCGGACCCCGTGTCCGGCGGCCAGTCGGCGGGCGACGTGGGCGCCGATCGCGCCGGTGCCGCCGGTGATCAGTACGGTTCCGTGCGTGTCCCAGCCGGGGCGGCGTTCCGGGGCGGACAGCGGCACCCGGGCCAGCCGGGCGGCGTGCACCGTCCCCGCGCGCAGCGCCAGTTGCGGTTCGCCGGACGCCAGCGCCGCCTCGATCAGCGCGGGCGCGCCCTCCGGGGACGCCGGGTCGAGGTCCAGCAGCACGAACCGGTCCGGGTTCTCGGTCTGCGCCGAGCGGACCAGCCCCCAGGCGGCGGCCTGGGCCAGGTCGCCGACGTCGTCGCCCGGGTTCACCGCCACCGCGCCCGAGGTGACCAGCACCAGCGTCCCGGCGGCGAGGCGCTCGTCGGCCAGCCAGGCGCGCAGCAGCGCCAGTGTGTCACCGACCACGCGGCGGACCTCGCCGGGCAGCTCCCGGGCCGGGTCGACGGCCGGGACCCGCGCCAGTACGAAGCGGGGACCGTCGGGGCCGAACCGCTGCGCCAGGTCCGGGAGTTCGGTCACGGCACCGGGCCACCAGGGCGCGGGTGCGCCGAGCAGCGGCCAGGCCTCGGCGGTGACCGCCTCGGTCCGGGACGGCAGCGGCAGCGGCAGCCACTGCGGCCGGTACAGCTCCTCGTGGTGTCCGCCGCGCGCGGCCCGGAACTCGTCCGCCGACACCGGCCGCAGCACCAGCGACCGGGCGCTGGCCACCGGTCGTCCGGTGTCGTCCGTGGCCAGCACCGCGACCGTGTCCCGGCCCGCGGGGGTGAGCCGCAGCCGCAGTGCGCTCGCGCCGGAGGCGTGCAGCCGCACGCCGTTCCAGGAGAACGGCAGCCAGCCCTTGGCGGGGCCCTGCAACACGTCGAAGACCAGCGCGTGCAGCGCCGCGTCCAGCAGCGCGGGGTGCAGCCCGAACCGGGCCGCGTCGGACTGCTGCGGTTGCGGCAGCCGCGCCTCGGCGAAGACCTCGTCGCCGAGCCGCCAGGCCGCCCGCAGCCCCTGGAACGCCGGGCCGTAGCCGAAGCCGCCCTCGGTGAAGCGCTGGTAGAGGCCGTCCACGTCGAGCGGGACCGCGCCGGTCGGCGGCCAGACCGCGAGCTCCGGCTCCGGCGCCGACTCGGGGGGCTGCTGGGCGGTGTTGGCCAGCAGCCCGCCGGCGTGCCGGGTCCACGGCTCGTCGGGCGGCGCGTCCTCGGCCCTGGCGTGGATGTTCAGCGTCCGCAGCCCGGCGGAGTCGGGTGCGCCGACGGTGAGTTGCAGCGCGACCGCGCCGGTGGCGGGCAGGGTCAGCGGCGCCTCCAGGGTCAGCTCCTCTACCAGGTCGCAGCCGACCTGGTCGCCGGCGCGGACCGCGAGTTCCAGGAACGCGGTGGCCGGGAACAGGACGCCGTCGAACACGCCGTGGTCGGCCAGCCACGGGTGGCTCCGCAGCGACAGCCTTCCGGTGAACAGGAAGCCTTCGGAGTCCGCGAGTTGGCAGCCCGCGCCGAGCAGCGGATGGTCGACCGCGAGCAGTCCGGCCGAGGGCAGGTCCGCCGTGGCGGTGCTGCCCTCCAGCCAGTAGCGGGCGCGTTGGAAGGCGTAGGTGGGCAGCGGCGTGGGGTGCGCGCCGTGTCCGGCGTGGACGGCCGCCCAGTCCACGGCGGTCCCGCGCACGTGCAGCCGGGCCAGGGCGGTGGCCGTCGACTCCCGCTCCGGCCGGTCCTTGCGCAGCAGCGGCACCAGCACCGCGGCGCCCTCGCCGAGGCAGTCCTGGCCCATGCCGCAGAGCGTGCCGTCCGGGCCGAGCTCCAGGTAGTCGGTCACGCCCTCGCGCTCCAGCCACCGCATGCCGTCGCGGAAGCGCACCGTGTCGCGCAGGTGCCGGACCCAGTAGTCGGCGTCCGGGACCACCGGCGCCCCGGTCAGGTCGGAGAGCATCGGGATCAGTGGCTCGCGGTGCTCCACGCTCTCGGCGATCCGGCGGAACTCGGCCAGCGCTGGGTCCATCAGCGGCGAGTGGAAGGCGTGGCTGACCCGCAGCCGCCGGGCCCGACCGCCCAGTGCCTCGGCCTGGGCGGCGACCTCCAGTACCGCCTGTTCCGCGCCGGAGACCACGGTCGCGGCCGGTCCGTTGACGGCGGCCAGGGCCACCTGGTCCTGCCGGTCGGCGAGCAGCGGCAGCAGCCGCTCCTCGGGGAGGGTCAGCGCGACCATCGCGCCGCCGGGCGGCAGCGCCTGGAGCAGCCGTCCCCGGGCGGCGACCAGCCGGGCCGCGTCCGGCAGCGAGAGCGCCCCGGCGACGTGGGCGGCGGCGAGCTCGCCGATGGAGTGGCCGAGCAGGTAGTCCGGCCGCACGCCCCAGTGCTCGACCAGCCGGTACAGCGCCACGCCGAGCGCGAACAGGGCCGGCTGGGTGTATCCGGTGAGGTCCAGCAGGCCCGCGTCGGGGCCCTCGGCGGCGACCACCTCGCGCAGCGGGCGGTCCAGCAGCGGGTCGAGCTCCGCGCAGACCGCGTCGTAGGCGTCGGCGAAGACCGGGAACGCGGCGTACAGCTCGGCGCCCATGCCGGGCCGCTGGCTGCCCTGCCCGGGGAAGAGGAACGCGGTCTTCCGGGCCCTGCCGGTGACCGTGCCCAGCACCAGCTCCGCCGCCGTCCGGCCGTCGGCCGCCTCGGCCGCGGCGCCGTCGGCGAGCTCGCGCAGCAGCGCGGCGCGGTCGCCGCCGGTCAGCGCGGCGCGGTACTCGAAGGCGCTGCGCTGCACCGCCAGCGAGTAGCCGGGGTCGGCCGGGTACCGGTCGAGGTGCCGGAGCAGGGCGGCGGCCTGGGCCCGCAGCCCGTCCGCGCTGCGGGCGGACAGCAGCCACGGCAGCGCCGCGCCGGGCGTGTCCGGGGCCTCGGCCGCCGCGGCCGCGGGCTCGTCCGCCGGGAGTTCCAGGACGGTGTGCGCGTTGGTGCCGCTGACGCCGAACGACGACACCGCGGCCCGCCGCGGACGTCCGGTCTCGGGCCAGGGGACGGTCTCGGTCAGCAGCCGCACCGCTCCCGCCGACCAGTCCACGAACGGGGTCGGCTGGTCGATGTGCAGGGTCTTCGGCAGCACGCCGTGCCGCATCGCCTGCACCATCTTGATGATCCCGGCCACCCCGGCCGCCGCCTGGCTGTGCCCGATGTTGGACTTCAGCGAGCCCAGCCACAACGGCTGGTCGGACGGCCGGTCCTGACCGTACGTCAGCAGCACGGCCTGCGCCTCGATCGGGTCGCCGAGCTTGGTGCCGGTGCCGTGCGCCTCGACCGCGTCCACCTCCGCCGCCGACAGTCCGGAGGCCGCCAGCGCCTGCCGGATCACCCGCTGCTGCGAGGGTCCGTTGGGAGCGGTCAGGCCGTTGCTCGCGCCGTCCTGGTTCACCGCCGAGCCGCGCACCAGCGCGAGTACCGGGTGGCCGTGGCGGCGGGCGTCCGACAGCCGCTCCAGTACCAGCAGTCCCGCCCCCTCCGCCCAGGAGGTGCCGTCGGCGGCGGCGGCGAAGGGCTTGCACCGGCCGTCGGCGGCGAGCACCCGCTGTCGGCTGAACTCGACGAACGCGCCCGGGGTCGACATCACGGTCACCCCGCCCGCCAGCGCCAGCGAGCACTCGCCGCTCCGCAGCGCCTGCGCCGCCAGGTGCACCGCGACCAGCGACGAGGAGCAGGCGGTGTCCACGGTGACCGCGGGGCCCTCCAGCCCGAGGGTGTAGGAGATCCGGCCGGAGGCCACGCTGCCCGCGCTGCCGATGCCGAGGTAGCCCTCGGTCTCCTCGGAGGGCTCGGTCACCCGCGAGCCGTAGTCGTGGTGGCTGCACCCGACGAAGACGCCGCTGGGGCTGCCCTTGAGCGTCAGCGGGTCGATGCCCGCCCGTTCGAACGCCTCCCAGGCGACCTCCAGCAGCAGCCGCTGCTGCGGGTCGATGGTCTGTGCCTCGCGCGGCGCGATGCCGAAGAAGCTCGGGTCGAACTGGTCGGCGTCGTGCAGGAAACCGCCCTCCCGGGCGTAGGTCCGGCCGACCTGGTCCGGATCGGGGTCGTACAGGCCGTCCAGGTCCCAGCCGCGCGCGGTGGGGAAGCCGGAGATGGCGTCGCCGCCACCGACGACCAGCTCCCACAGCTCCTCCGGGGTGCTGACGCCGCCGGGGAAGCGGCAGGCCATGGCCACCACGGCGATCGCCTCACCGTCGGCCGCCGCCCTGTCGGGCTCCGCGCCGTCGGCCGCCGGGCCCGTTCCGGTCGCCCGCTCCGGGAGGACTCCCAGCAGCTCCCGGTGCAGGTGTCCGGCCAGTACGGTGGCGGTGGGGTAGTCGAAGACCAGGGTCACCGACAGCGGCAGGCCGGTGGCCTGGGACAGCCGGTTGCGCAGGTCGACGGCGGTCAGCGAGTCGAAGCCGATGTCCTTGAACGCCCGATCCGGCTCGACCTGATCCGGGCCGTCGTGCCCCAGCACCGCCGCGACCTCGGTGCGGACCAGCTCCACCAGGAAGCGGTCGCGTTCGGCTGCCGACAGCGCGGCCAGGCGGCCCGTCACCGACGGTCCGTCGTCCGACTGGTCGTCATCCCGCCTCGCTGTCGCCGACAGCGCACGCACCTCGGCCAGTTCACTGATCGCCGGGCTGGGCCGCAGCGCGGTGTAGGCGCGGACGAACCGGTCCCAGGCGAAGTCGGCGATCAGCACCCTGGTCTCGTCGTGGTCCAGGGCTCGTTGCAGGGCGGCGGTCGCCAGTACCGGCTCCATCGCGGGCAGGCCGTTGCGCACCAGTCGTTCGCCGACCGCCCCGGCGGCGAGGCTGTCGCCCGCCCACAGCCCCCAGGCCACCGAGGTGGCCGGGAGCCCCTGGTCGCGGCGCTGCTGGGCGAGCGCGTCCAGGTAGGCGTTGGCCGCCGCGTAGCTGCCCTGGCCGGTCCCGCCCAGGGTGCCCGCCAGCGAGGAGAACAGCACGAAGGCCGTCAGGTCCAGGTCGCGGGTGAGCGCGTCCAGGTTGGCGGCGGCGTCCAGCTTGGGCCGCAGGACACCGGCCGCGCGGTCCGGGGTGATCGAGTCGATCACCCCGTCGTCCAGCACGCCGGCGGCGTGCACGACCGCACGCAGCGGCAGTTCGGCCGGGATACCGGCGAGCAGTCGCGCCAGGGCAGGCCGGTCGGCGACGTCGCAGGCGGCCACGGTGACCTCCGCGCCCAGCTGCTCCAACTCGGCCAGCAGCGGCTCCAGACCGGGCGTGTCCGGGCCCCGGCGGCTGGTCAGCAGCAGGTGCGGGGCGCCCTCGCGGGCCAGCCAACGGGCGATCTGGGCGCCGACGCCACCGGTGCCACCGGTGACCAGGACGGTGCCGTCGGGCGTCCAGTCGCGGACCGGGTCGGTGTCCCCGAGCGGTGCGCGGACCAGCCTGCGGCCGAACACCCCGGACGCGCGGACCGCCAGCTGGTCCTCGCCGTCCGCCCCCGCCAGTACCCGGGCCAGCCGTTCGGCCGCCCGCTCGTCCAGGTGCCGCGGCAGATCGACCAGGCCCGCCCAGCGCTGCGGGTACTCCACCCCGGCCACCGTGCCGAGGCCCCAGGCCAGCGCCTGCAACGGGCTGTGCAGCCGGTCGGAGCGGCCGACCGAGACCGCGCCCCGGGTCGCGCACCAGACCGGCGCGTCCAGGCCGAGGTCGCCCAGTGCCTGGAGCAGCGCCACGGTCAGTACCAGCCCGGTCGGCAGCGCCGAACCCCGGTCGTACGGCTGCTCGGCGAGGGCCAGCAGCGAGAGCACCCCGGCGGGCGCGTCGGTGGACTGCGCGAGCGCCGTGCGCAGGCACGCGGCGAAGCCGGAGCGTTCGGCCTCGGCCGCCCCCGCCTGGACCACGACCGGTTCCGCGCCGTGCCCGCGCAGTGCGCGCACACAGGCGTCGACCGCCGGGTCGGCCGTGGGCCCGGCCGGAACCACGACCAGCCAGCGCCCGGACAGCCGGGGCGTCCCGCCGCCCGGCAGCGGCGTCCAGCCGACCCGGTACCGCCAGCGGTCGGCGAGGTCCCGGCTCTGCCGGTGGTCCAGCCAGCCCGACAGCGCGGGCACCAGCGCGGTGAGCGAGCTCCGTCGGCCCGCGTCGTCCAACCGCAGCATCCCGGCCAGCGCGTCGGCGTCACCGCGACGGACGATGTCCCAGAAGGCCGTGTCGGAGCCGCCACTGACGGCCTGTCCGTTCTGCTCGGCCACTGCCGCAGTCGAGTTGAGCCAGAAGCTCTGCTGCTGGAAGGCGTAGGTGGGCAGCGGGCAGCGTCGGGCGCCGGTTCCGGCGTAGACCGCCTCCCAGTCCACCGGCTGCCCCAGGACGTGGAGTTCGGCCAGCGAGGTGAACAGCCGGGCCAGGCCTCCCTCGTCGCGGCGCAGTGTCCCCACCGCGCCGCCGCCACCGGTCCCGGTCGCCTCGACGGCCTGCTGGAGCCAGACGGTCAGCGCCGGATGGGTGCTGCACTCGACGAAGATCCGGTGACCGTCGCCGAGGAGCGCGTCCACGGCCTGCGCGAACTCCACCGGCTGGCGCAGGTTGCGGTACCAGTAGTCGGCGTCCATCCCGGCCGTGTCCAGCGACGCGCCGGTGACCGTGGAGTACAGCGGGATCCGCGCCGCGCGCGGCTCGATGCCGGCCAGTGCGGTCAGCAGCTCCTGCTGGATCCGCTCCACCTGCACCGAGTGCCCGGCGAAGTCCACCCCCGGGACCGCCCAGCTGAGCACCCCGTCGGCGGAGAGCTGCTCGGCGAGTCCGGCCAGTGCCTCCGGCTCCCCGGAGACGGCGGCCGAGGTCGGCCCGTTCACGGCGGCGACACCGAGCCTGCCGTCCCAGGCGGCCAGCCGCCGGCGTACCTGCTCGACCGGCAGCGGCACGAACAGCATGCCGCCGTAGCCGGACAGCGCGCGCAGGGCGCGGCTGCGCAGGGCGACCACCTTCGCCGCGTCCTCCAGGCTCAGCGCTCCGGCCACGCAGGCGGCGGCGATCTCGCCCTGCGAGTGGCCGAGGACGGCGTCCGGCCGCACCCCGTAGTGGCGCCACAGGTCGGCGAGGGAGACCATGACCGCGAACAGCACCGGCTGGACCACGTCCACCCGGTCGAGCGGCGGCGTCCCGGGCTCGTCGTGCAGGACCGCCCGCAGCGACCAGTCGACGTGCGGCGCGAGCGCGCGCTCGCAGTCGGCGATGCGTTCGGCGAAGACCGGCGAGTGGTCCAGCAGTTCCAGGGCCATGCCGATCCACTGCGAGCCCTGGCCGGGGAAGACCAGGACCGTTCTGGCGGAATCTCCGGCGGCGGTCGGGGCGGTCGAGGCGGTGATCACCCCGGACGAACGGCTCCCCCGGGCCAGCGCCTCCAGTCCGCGCAGCAGCGTCTCGCGGTCGGCGCCGGTGACCGCGGCCCGGTGCTCGAAGGCCGTCCTGGCGGTCGCCAGTGAGTATCCGGTGTCGTTCACGTCGAGGTTCGGATGGTCCGTCAGATGCCGGTGCAGGGTCGCCGCTTGCGCGGCCAGCGCGTCCGGGGTGCGCCCGGACAGCACCCAGGGGGCGGGGGCCACAGGCCGCTCGTCCAGGTGCTCCACCTCGGCCGGTGGCTGCTCGATGATGACGTGCGCGTTGGTGCCGCTGAGGCCGAAGGACGAGATCCCGGCCCGGCGCGGACGGTCGCTGCCCGGCCACGGCACGGACTCGGTCAGCAGCGAGACCGCGCCGGTGGACCAGTCGACGTTCGGCGAGGGCTGGTCGACGTGCAGCGTCTTCGGCAGCACGCCGTGCCGGATCGCCTGCACCATCTTGATGATTCCGGCCACCCCGGCCGCCGCCTGGCTGTGCCCGATGTTGGACTTCAGCGAGCCCAGCCACAACGGCCGCTCGGCCGACCTGTCCTGACCGTAGGTCAGCAACAGTGCGTCGGCCTCGATCGGGTCGCCGAGGCGGGTCCCGGTGCCGTGCGCCTCGACCGCGTCCACCTCCGCCGCCGACAGTCCGGCGTCCGCCAACGCGGCCCGGATCACCCGCTGTTGGGCGAGACCGCTGGGCGCGGTGAGTCCGTTGCTGGCGCCGTCCTGGTTGATGGCCGAGCCGCGCAGCACCGCCAGTACCGGGTGGCCGTTGCGTCGCGCGTCGGACAGCCGCTCCAGCACCAGCAGTCCGACGCCCTCGGCCATGCCGAAGCCGTCCGCCGCGGCGGCGAAGGACTTGCACCGGCCGTCGGCGGCGAGGCCGCGCTGGCGGCTGAAGCCGGTGAAGGACAGCGGGGTGCCCATGACCGTGGCGCCCCCGGCCAGGGCCAGCGTGCACTCCCCCGCGCGCAGCGCCCGCGCCGCCAGGTGCACCGCCACCAGTGAGGAGGAGCAGGCGGTGTCCACTGTGATCGCCGGACCCTCCAGGCCGAGCTGGTAGGCGACCCGCCCGGACAGCACGCTGGTGGAGATACCGGCGATGAACAGCCCTTCCAACTCCTCGGGCACCTCGCGCAGGCTGCCGCCGTAGCCCTGGTACGAGGCTCCGGCGAAGACGCCGGTACGGCTGCCGCGCAGCGACACCGGATCGATGCCAGCGCGCTCGAACGCCTCCCAGGAGGTCTCCAGCAGCAGTCGCTGCTGCGGGTCCATCGCCAGTGCCTCGCGCGGCGAGATCCCGAAGAAGCCGGGATCGAACCGCCCGGCGTCGTGGATGAAGCCGCCCGCGACCGCGTAGCTCTTGCCGGGCCGGTCCGGATCGGCGTCGTAGAGCTCGTCCAGCGCCCAGCCCCGGTCCGCGGGGAGCTCGGAGACGGCGTCCCGGCCCTCGGCGACCAGCCGCCACAGGTCGTCCGGGGTGCGTACGCCGCCGGGGTAGCGGCAGCTCATGGCGACCACCACCACCGGGTCGTCGTCGGACGCGGCCAGGGCGGGGGCGACGGCGGGCACCGGGTCCGGGCGGGCGGCGCCGAGCAGCAGCGTGCCCAGGTGCCGGGCCAGGGCGGTGGCCGAGGAGTAGTCGAAGACCACGGTGACCGGCAGCCGCAGCCCGGCGACGGTGTTCAGCCGGTTGCGCATGTCCACGGCGGTGATCGAGTCGAAGCCCAGGTCGCGGAAGGCCCGGCCGGGCGCGACCGCGTCCGGGGAGTCGTGGCCGAGCACGGTGGCCGCCTCGCTACGGACCAGGTCGACCAGCACCCGGTCGCGCTCCGCCTCCGGCAGGGTCAGCAGCCGGTCGCGCAGCGCGGCGGACGCGTCGCCGTCGGCGGACGCGGCCGGGGCGTCGGCCGCGAGCGCGCCGCGCACCTCCGGCAGGTCGGCGATCAGCGGGCTGGGCCGGGCCGAGGTGAACACCGGGCCGAAGCGGTCCCAGTCGATCTCGGCGACCACCACCACCGTCTCGTCCTGGTCCAGTACCTGTTGCAGCCCGGTGATGGCGGTCTTCGGCGACATGAACAGGATGCCGTGGCCGCGCAGGTTCTCCTCCACCAGCCCGGCCGCCATGCCGCCGCCGTCCTCGGGGTTCCAGATGCCCCAGATCACCGACGTGGCGGCGAGGCCCCGGGCCCGGCGGTTCTCGGCCAGCCCGTCGAGGTAGGCGTTGGCCGCCGCATAGGCCCCGTGGACGGCGCTGCCCCACACCCCGGAGATCGACGAGAACAGTACGAACGCGTCCAACTCCCGCCCGTCGAAGAGCAGATCGAGGTTCCGGGCGCCACCGGCCTTGGCGTACAGGGTGTCGGAGAACTCCGCCAGATCGGTGTCGGTCAGCGGTACCAGCAGTCCGGCCCCGGCCGCGTGCAGCACCGAGCGGATCTCACAACCCTCCTGCTCCAGGCCGTTCTTGAGCGCGCGCAGGGCCTCCAGGTCGGCCACGTCACAGGCGGCCAGGGTGACCCTGCTGCCCAGGGCCTCCAGCTCACCGGCCAGTTGCGTGGCACCGGGCGCCTCCGCACCGGCCCGGCTGACCAGGACCATGTGCTCCGCCCCCCGCCGCGCCAGCCAGCGGGCGATCTGCGCGCCGATGCCACCGGTCCCGCCGGTGACCAGGACCGTGCCGCGCGGACGCCAGTGGCGGGGCGCCGCCGCCCCGCGCAGCGGGGAGCGCACCAGCCGACGGCCGTGGCAGCCGGTGGCCCGGACGGCCACCTGGTCCTCGCCGCCGACGCCCGCCAGCACCCGGCACAGCCGGACGGCGGCGGACCGGTCCAGGCTCGGCGGCAGGTCGACCAGGCCGCCCCAGCGCTGCGGGTACTCCAGCGCGGCCACTCGGCCGAGCCCCCAGAGCAGGCTCTGCGCGGCGCTGACCAGGCCGTCCTCCGGTCCGACGGAGACCGCGCCCCGGGTCGCCCACCACAGCGGGGCGTTCACTCCGCTGTCGTCCAGGGCCTGCACCAGCGCCAGGCTCAGCGCGGCCCCGCTCGGGACGGCGGGGTACCCCGGGTGCGGACGCTCGTCCAGGCCGAGCAGCGACAGCACGCCGCTGACCGGCTCCGGCAGCGTGTCCAGCACCTCGCGCAGCCGCGCGGCCAGCAGTGCCCGATCGGCGTCCGCCTCGGTGAGGACCAGCCGCACGACGGTGGCGCCGCTCCGCTCCAGGGCCTCGGCGCAGTCGTCGTCCTGGCTCGGGGCCGAGGCCGCGGAGAGCAGCAGCCAGCTGCCGGACAGTGCCGCCGCCGCGTCCTCCGGCAGCCGCCGCCAGCTGATCCGGTAGCGCCAGCTGTCAAGAACCGCCTGGTCACGCCGCTGCTCGCGCCAGCCGGAGAGGGCCGGGAGCACGGTCGTCAGCGGGTCGTCGGCGCGGACGCCCAGGGTCTCGGTCAGCCGTTCCAGGTCCCCGCCGCCGAGTGCCTGCCACAGGCCGTCGTCGTCCTGGCCGGTGGCGCCCGTCGGCGCGGGCGGCTCCGGCAGCCAGTACGGGCGGCGCTGGAAGGCGTAGCTGGGCAGGGCCACGGGTGTCGTCGGGGCGGCGGCGAACACCCGGTCCCCGTCCAGGGCGAGACCGTTGGCGTGGGCCTCGCCCAGGGAGAGCAGGACCCGGTCGAGGCCGCCCTCACCGCGTCGCAGCGTCCCGACCACCACCGCCGGGCCCTGCGCGGTGTCGGCGGTACCGGCGGCCTCGGCGGTCTGCTGTAGGCCGAAGCCGAGCACCGGATGCGGGCTGGGTTCCACGAAGAAGCGGAATCCCTCGTCGAGCAGCGCCCGGACCGACTCCTCGAACCGCACGGGCTGGCGCAGGTTCCGGTACCAGTACTCGGCGTCCATGGTCGTGGTGTCCAACCAGCCACCGGTCACCGTGGAGAACAACGGCAACTCACCACGCCCGGGCCTGACACCCGCCAACTCCCCCAACAACCGCTCCCGAATCCGCTCCACCTGCGGCGAATGCGACGCATAATCCACCTCGATCAACCGCGCCCGCACCCCCCGCGCCACCAACCCCTCCACCAAACCCACCACCGCACCCACCTCACCCGACACCACCGTCGACCCCGGACCATTCACCGCCGCCACCGACAACCCACCACCCCAACCATCCAACAACCCCGACACCTCACCCTCCGACAACGGCACCGACGCCATACCACCACCACCCGCCAACACCCCCAACGCCCGACTCCGCAACGCCACCACCCGCGCCCCATCACCCAACGACAACACCCCCGCCACACACGCCGCCGCAATCTCCCCCTGCGAATGCCCCACCACCCCATCCACCACCAACCCCAACGAACGCCACACCTCCACCAACGACACCATCACCGCCCACAACACCGGCTGCACCACATCCACCCGACCCAACAACCCCAAACCAACCCCATCACGCAACACCTCAGACAACGACCAATCCACAAACGGCCCCAACGCCCGCTCACACTCAGCAATCCGCCCCGCGAACACCGACGACTCACCCAACAACACCCCACCCATCCCCACCCACTGACCACCCTGACCCGGAAACACCAACACCATCCGACCGGACGACCCGGCGTTGCCCAGGACCAGGTTCGGGGCGGACTGCCCCTCGGCCAGTGCCCGCAGCCCGGCGGTCATCGCCGCCGGGTCGTCCGCGACCACAACCGCTCGCCGCTCGAAGGCGGTCCGGGTGGTCGCCAGGGCCCGGCCGACGGTGTCCAGCCGCGGCTCAGGGTTTCCGGCGAGGTGCTCCAGCAGGCGGGAGGCCTGGGCGCGGAGCGCCGCGTCGCCGCGCGCGGACAGCACCCACGGCTGTGGGCCCACCCCTCCCGGGACCTCCGCCACGGCCGGTACGTCGGCCTCCTGGTACTGCTCCAGGACCACGTGCGCGTTGGTGCCGCTGACGCCGAAGGCGGAGACCCCGGCCCGGCGGGCCCGTCCGGTCTCCGGCCACGGCTCGGCCCTCGACAGCAGCCGCACCGTACCCGGCGACCAGTCCACCATCGGGGTCGGCTCGTCGGCGTGCAGGGTGCGCGGCAGTTCGCCGTGCCGCATCGCCAGCACCATCTTGATCACGCCGCCCACCCCGGCCGCCGCCGAGCTGTGGCCGATGTTGGACTTCAGTGACCCGAGCCACAACGGCCGCTCGGGCGACCGCTGCTGGCCGTACGTCGCCAGCAGCGCCCGGGCCTCGATCGGGTCGCCGAGGCGGGTCCCGGTGCCGTGCGCCTCGACCGCGTCGACGTCCGCCGCGGTGATTCCGGCGTCCGCCAACGCGGCCCGGATCACCCGCTGCTGCGCCGGACCACTCGGCGCCGTCAGACCATTGCTCGCACCATCCTGATTCACCGCCGAACCACGCACCACCGCCAACACCGCATGCCCACACCGCCGCGCATCCGACAACCGCTCCAACAACAGCACCCCCACCCCCTCGGACCAGCCGGTGCCGTCCGCGCCCGCGCCGAACGCCTTGCAGCGGCCGTCGGCCGAAAGCGCGCGCTGCCTGCTGAAGGCCACGAACGCGTCCGGGGTGGCCAGTACCGAGACGCCCCCGGCCAGCGCCAGCGTGCAGTCGCCCGCCCGCAGCGCCCGGACCGCCAGGTGCAGCGCCACCAGCGAGGAGGAGCACGCGGTGTCCACGGTCACCGCCGGGCCCTCCAGGCCCAGCGTGTAGGAGATCCGGCCGGACACCACGCTGTTCGCCGTCCCGGTGTCCAGCAGACCCTGGACTTCCGGGAGTTGCCGGGATCCGGCGCCGTAGCCGTTGCCGATCGCGCCGAGGAACACCCCGGTCCGGCTGCCGCGCAGGGACGTCGGGTCCAGGCCCGCCCGCTCGACGGTCTCCCAGGCGGTCTCCAGCGCGAGGCGCTGCTGCGGGTCCATCGCCAGCGCCTCACGCGGCGAGATACCGAAGAACTCCGCATCGAACTCGGCGGCCTCGTGCAGGAATCCGCCGTGCCGGGTGTAGGAGGTGCCGGGGTGGTCCGGGTCGGGGTCGTACAGGGCGTCCATGTCCCAGCCGCGCCCGGTCGGCCAGAGCGAGACGGCGTCGCCGCCCCGGTCGAGCAGTTCCCACAGCCGTTCGGGCGTGTCGACCCCGCCGGGGAAGCGGCAGCCCATGGAGACGATGGCGATGGGTTCGTGCCGGGCGTCCTCGGCCTCGCGCAGTTGCCGCCTCGCGTCGCCGAGGTCGGCGGTGGCTCGCCTGAGGTAGTCGAGCAGCTTTTCGTCGTCGGACATCTGTGCCAGCTCTCTCTCAGGCGCGGTTGGTGCCGAAGTCGTTGTCGAGCAGTGCGAAGAGTTCGTCGGCCGTCGCCGTGGCCGTGCCCTGCGGCAACCGGTCCGCCGGTCCGGCCGGTGCCGGGGTGGCGGCGCCCGTGCTCCGCCCCCAGCCGCGCAGCAGTTGCTGCAACCGGTCACCGACCTGGTCGGCCCCGGCGGTGCCGGGTGCGACCGTGGCCAGGGCCACCGCCAGCCGGTCCAGGTCGGCCAGCAGTGGCGCCAACGGGTCTTCCTCCCCGGCCAGTTGCTCGTGCAGATGGGCTGCCAGCGCGGCCGGGGTCGGATACTCGAACACCACCGTGGCCGCGAGCCGCAGACCGGTGGCGGCAGACAGCCGGTTGCGGAACCGCAGCGCCAGCATCGAGTCGAAACCCGCCTCGGCGAAGGCACGTTCGGGACGCACCGCACCGGTGCCCGCGTGCCCGAGGACGGCCGCGGCATGGTCGACGACCAGTTCCAGGAGCACCCGGTAGCGCCCCGCCGCGTCCAGCGGGGCAAGCCGCGCGGCAAGCCGTCCGGGGATGTCGTCCTCGGACCCGGCGTCGTCCGGCGCGGCCTCGACTGTCCCGTCGGCCGGCTCCTTGGCGAAACTCCCGGCGCGGCCCGGGGTGGGCAGCCAGTAGCGGTCCCGCTCGAAGGGGTAGGTGGGCAGCGGTACCGGCCGTGCGTCCGCCCGCCCCGGGAGCAGCCCGCGCCAGTCCACCGTCGCGCCGCCGCACCACGCCTCGGTGAGGGCGGACAGCAGTTGCTCCGGCCCGCCGTGGCCACGGCGCAGCGTGCCCACCGCCGCGACCTCGCGGCCCGCCTCCTCGGCGACGCCCTCGATCCCGGCCAGCAGTACCGGGTGCGGGCTGACCTCGATGAAGAGGTCGTGTCCGGTGTCCAGCAGGGCGCGGGTGGCGTCGGCGAAGGCGACCGGCTCGCGCAGGTTCCGGTACCAGTAGTCGGCGTCCAGTTCGGTCCCGGCGACCGGGGCCCCGGTCACCGTGGAGTACAGCGGGACCACGGTGGGAGTCGGCCGCAGTCCGGCCAGCGAGGCCCGCAGCTCGTCCTCGATCTCGGCGACCTGGGCGGAGTGCGCCGCGTAGTCGACCGGGATCGGGCGGGCACGCAGGCCCTGGGCGGCGCAGTCCGCCAGCAGCGCGGCCAGCTCGGGCGGTTCGCCCGCCACCACCACCCCGCCGGGGCCGTTGACGGCGGCGACGCAGATCCGCCCGTCGTCCGGCAGCAGTTGGCGGACCCGCTGGGCGGAGGCCGCGACCGAGACCATGCCGCCGCGTCCGGCGAGCCGGAGCAGTGCCCGGCTGCGCAGCGCCACCACCTGGGCGGCGTCCTCCAGGGAGAGCGCGCCCGCGACGCAGGCGGCGGCGATCTCGCCCTGGCTGTGGCCGACCACCGCGTTCGGCCGGACTCCGGCGCCGCGCCAGTGTTCCGCCAGGGCCACCATCACCGCGAACAGCGCCGGTTGGACCACGTCCACCCGTTCCAGTGAGGGTGCGTCAGGACTGTTGCTGAGCAGGTCGGTCAGCGACCAGTCGGTCCATCGCGCCAGCGCTCGGTCGCAGTCGGCGATGGCCTTGGCGAACACCGTGGAGCTGTCCAGGAGTTCGGCTGCCATGCCGAGCCATTGCGAGCCCTGGCCGGGGAAGACGAAGACCGTGCGGCCGGCTCGGGCCCGGCCCTGCTCGGCGCCGGGCACCGGGAGCCCCTCGGCGAGCGCGTCCAGCCATTCCGGCAGCCGGGTCAGGTCGCTGCCGCTGGCAGCCGCCCGGCAGGGGAGCTCGGGCCTGCTGGTGACCAGGGCGTGGGCGAGCTCAAGCGGTCCGACCGCGGGTTCGCGGTCCAGGTGCTGCCGCAGTCGCCGGGCCTGGCGGCGCAGCGCGGCCGGGGTCCGGGCGGAGAGCAGCCAGGGCAGCGGCTGTGCCGACCGGGGGGCGGGCGGCTGGTCCGGAGTCCCGGCGGGGTCCGCGGGCGCCTGTTCCAGGACCGCGTGGGCGTTGGTCCCGCTCATGCCGAAGGCGGAGACACCGGCTCGACGCGGGCGGCCGTCGGTCTCCCACGGCCGGGCCCGGTCCAGCAGCCGGACCGCCCCGGCCGACCAGTCGATCCGGCTCGACGCCTGCCCGGCATGCAGGGTGCTCGGCAGGACGGCGTGCCGCAGCGCCATCACCGTCTTGATGACCCCGGCCACACCGGCGGCGGCCTGGGTGTGCCCGATGTTGGACTTGAGTGATCCCAGCCACAAAGGACTTTCCTGCGGCCGATTCTGACCATACGTCAGCATCAGTGCCCGAGCTTCGATCGGGTCGCCAAGTACCGTGCCGGTCCCGTGGGCCTCGACCAGGTCGACGTCGGCGCCGGAGAGTCCGGCGCTGCCGAGCGCGGCGAGGATCGCGCGCTGCTGGGCCGGTCCGCTGGGGGCGGTCAGGCCGTTGCTGGCGCCGTCCTGGTTGACCGCGGTGCCGCGCACCAGCGCCAGTACCTGGTGGCCCCGGCGCTGGGCGTCGGACAGCCGCTCGACCAGCAGCACGCCCACGCCCTCGCCCCAGCCGGTGCCGTCGGCCTCCTCCGCGAAGGAGCGGCAGCGGCCGTCGGCTGACAGGCCGCGCTGGCGGCTGAACTCCACGAAGGCGTCCGGGCTGGCCATCACGGCGGCGCCGCCGACCAGCGCGAACGAGCAGTCCCCGGCCCGCAGGGCCTGTCCGGCGAGGTGCAGCGCGACCAGCGAGGAGGAGCAGGCGGTCTCCACGGTCACGGCCGGGCCGCCGAGACCCAGGGTGTAGGCGATGCGGCCGGAGGCGACGCTGGTGACGGTGCCGCTGAGCAGGTGTCCCTCGACGTCGGCGGTGGGGTCCTGCGGGCCGCTGCCGTAGCCCTGGGCGGCCACGCCGACGTAGACGCCGCCCTGGCTGCCGCGCACCGAGGCGGGATCGATCCCGGCCCGCTCCAGCGCCTCCCAGCTGGTCTCCAGCAGCAGTCGCTGCTGCGGGTCCATGGCCAGCGCCTCGCGTGGCGAGATGCCGAAGAACTCCGCGTCGAACTCGCCCGCGCCGTCCAGGAATCCGCCGCCGGTGGTGTAGAAGGTCCCGGGCCGGTCCGGGTCCTGGGCCTGGAGGGCCTCCAGCGGCCAGCCCCGGTCGGTCGGCAACTCCCCTACCGCGTCTGTCTCCTCGGCCACCAGCTGCCACAGGTCCTCGGGCGTGCGGACACCCCCGGGGAAGCGGCAGGCCATGGCCACGATCGCCAGCGGCTCACCGGCCGGCACGGCGGCGGCGACGGATACCGGTGCGCTGCCCGCCTCGGCGGCGCCGGTCAGTTCCCGGTTCAGGTACCCGGCCAGCTCGGTCACGGTGGGGTGGTCGAACACCGAGGTCAGCGGCAGCGGCAGGCCGGTGACGGTGATCAGGCGGTTGCGCAGTTCGACGGCGGTGAGTGAATCGAAGCCCGCCTCCCGGAACGGCCGGTCGGCCTGGACGCCGCCCGCGCCGGAGTCGTGGCCGAGCACCGCCGCCGCCTCGGTGCGGACCAACTCGCGCAGCAGCCGCTCGCGTTCGGGGCCGTCCAGGTCCAGCACGGCGCGCCGCCACTCGGCGTCGGCGCCGACGTCGCCACCGCTGGGCTCCGTGCCGTCGGCGGTCCGCGCGGCGAGCTCCCGGGTGTCCGCGCCGAGGACTTCCGGCAGTCCGCGCAGCAGCGCGCTGTCGCGGCGCGACTGGAACACCGGGGCGAACCGGTCCCAGTCGATCTCGGCGACCACTGTCGCGCTCGGGCCCGGTTCCACCGCCCGGAGCAGCGCGTCCAGCGCCGTCTCCGGTTCCATCGGGACCAGCCCGTGGCGGCGCAGGCCCTCGCCGACCTCGCCCTCGGCCATGCCCGCGCCCGCCCAGGGGCCCCAGGCCACCGAGGTCGCCGCGAGCCCGCGAGCCCGCCGCCGATCGGCGAGGGCGTCGAGGTGGGCGTTGGCGGCGGCGTAGCTGCCCTGGCCACCGCTGCCCCAGGTCGCGGAGATCGAGGAGAACAGCACGAAGGCGTCCAGCGTCGGGTGGTCGAACAGGGCGTCGAGGTGGTCGGCGCCACGGGTCTTGGCGGCCGTCTCCTCGGCCAGCCGGTCGAGCGTCAGCTCCGCGACCGGTGTGTCGGAGCTGCGTCCCGCCGCGTGGACGACCGCTCGCACCGGCTCACCGGCGGCGGCCAGGTGCTCCAGCACCGCCTCCAGCGCGGCGCGGTCGCTGACGTCGCAGGTCGGCAGGGTGCACCGGGCGCCGAGCGCGGCAAGTTCGGCCTTGAGTCCGGCCGCGTCCGGGGTGTCCGGGCCGCGCCTGCTCAGCAGGACCAGGTGTTCGGCGCCCTGGGCGGCGAGGCGCCGGGCCAGCGCGGCGCCCAGGCCGCCGGTGCCGCCGGTGATCAGCACCGTGCCGCGCGGCTGCCAGGGCGTCCGGGTGTCGGGGGCGGCGACCGGGGCCCGGCCGAGCCGCCGTCCCAGCGGTCCCGAGGGCCTGATCGCGACCTGGTCCTCCCCGGCGACCCCGGCCAGCACCGCGCACAGGACGTCCAGCGCGCGGGCGTCCAGGTGTTCCGGCAGGTCGACCAGGCCGCCCCAGCGCTGCGGATGCTCCAGCGCCGCCACTCGGCCGAGGCCCCACACCTGGGCCTGCCCGGGGTCGACCGGGTCGGCGCCGTCCACGCTGACGCCGCCCCGGGTGGCGCACCACAGGGGTGCGCTCAGCCCGGCGTCGCCCAGCGCCTGGATCAGTTGCAGCGTCCCGGACAGTCCAGCCGCCAGCTCGGGACGGCGCGGATCACGGCCGGGGGCGAGGGCCAGCAGCGACAGCACCCCGGCCGTCCCGGCTGCCGTGTCCGCCAGCAGCCCGGCCAGTTCGGCGCGTCCGGCTCCGGGGCCCACCCGGAGCACCACGGCCTCGGCGCCGTGGCGGCGGAGCGCGCGTTCGCAGGCCCGGGCCTCCTCGTCGGCCTGCCCGTCCGGGACCACCAGCAGCCAGCCGCCGACCAGTCGCGGGCTCGGCGCCGGGGCCAGCGGGCACCACTCGACGCGGTAGCGCCGACGGTCGGCCGCGCTCTGCGACTCCCGCCGGGACAGCCAGGCGGCCAGCGCCTGCGGGACCGCACTGAGTTCTGCCTTCTCATCAAGTCGCAGTGCGGCAGCGAAGGCTGACGGGTCGTCGTTGTCGACCAGTCGGCGCAGCTCGGCGTCCGACCCCGACTGTGCCGCCACGGCCGGGACTTCGGGGGCGGGCCAGTAACGCACGTGCTGGAAGGGGTAGGTGGGCAGATCGATCCGCGTGGCCCCGGCCGAGCCGCCCGCGGACCAGTCCACCGGGACGCCGCGCAGGTGCAGCGCGGCCAGCGCCGCCTCCACCGCGCCCGTCTCCGACCGGCTGCCACGCAGCAGCGGCAGCGCCTGCCAACCGGCCGCCTCCGCCGTCTCCGCCGTCTCCGCCGGGTCGGCCGCGTCGGCCAGGCATCCCGGCAGCAGCCCGGACAGCACACTGCCCGGTCCGACCTCGACATAGGTCGTCGCACCCTCGGTCCGCAGCCTGCGCGCGCCCTCCAGGAAGCGCACGCTGTCCCGGGCCTGCCGCACCCAGTACTCCGGCGAGCGCAGTTGCTGCTCGGTCGCGACCTCCCCGGTGAGGTTGGAGACGACCGTGATCCGCGGGGCGGAGTACGACAGGCCCTCGGCCACCGCCCGGTAGGCGTCGAGCATGCCGTCCATCCGGGCCGAATGGAATGCATGACTTACCGTCAGTTTCTTGGTGCGTCGACCCCGGACGCGGAACTCCTGCATCAGGCGCTGGAGTTCGTCGCCGTCGCCGGACAGCACGGTGGCCTTGGGGCCGTTGACGGCGGCGATGTCGACGCCGTCGCTCGCGCCCGCGTCGTGCAGCGCCTGCCGGACCTCCGCCTCGGCGGCCTCGACCGCGACCATCGCGCCGCCCTCGGGCAGCGCGTCCATCAGCCGGCCGCGCGCCGCCACCAGGGCGCAGGCGTCGGGCAGCTCCAGCACGCCCGCCGCGTGGGCGGCGGCGAGTTCGCCGATCGAGTGCCCCAGCAGCAGGTCGGGCCGTACCCCCCAGTGCCGGAGCACCCGGAAGAGGGCGGTCTCCAGCGCGAACAGCGCGGGCTGGGTGTAGCGGGTGCGCTCCAGCAGCAGTGCCTCGGGGGTGCCCGGGGCGGCGAACATGACGTCCCGCAGCGGGAGTTCGGGGGCTGGGGCCAGGTGCGGGGCGAGTGCCGTGAGCACCTCGTCGAGGGCGTCCGCGAAGACCGGGTCGTCCTGGTAGAGCTCGGCCCCGCTCCCGGCTCGCTGGCTGCCCTGCCCGGGGAAGAGGAACGCGGTGCGGCCGGGCGGGGCGACCACGCCGGTCAGCAGCGTGGCCGAGCGCTTGCCCACCGCCAGGGCCCGCAGCGCGCGGCGCACGGACGCCTGGTCCCGCCCGAGGACCGCCGCCCGGTGTTCCAGCGGCGCCCGTCCGGAGACCAACGAGTACGCCGCGTCGGCCAGTTGCACGCCGGTCTCGGCCAGCCTGGTCCGCAGCCGCTCGGCCTGGGCGCGCAGCGCCTGCGGGCTGCGGGCGGAGAGCAGCAGCGGTCGGCCCGGGCCGGGCCGGGGGGCCTGCGCGACCGGTTCGGCGGTCTCCGGCGGCTGTTCGAGGATCACGTGGGCGTTGGTGCCGCTGATGCCGAAGGAGGAGACACCGGCCCGCCGCGGTCGCCCGGTCCGTGGCCAGTCCGTGCGTTCGGTCAGCAGCCGGACCTGCCCGGCGGACCAGTCGACGTGCGGGTTCGGGGTGTCGACGTGCAGCGTGCTCGGCAGTTCGCCGTGGCGGATGGCCAGCACCATCTTCATCACCCCGGCGACCCCGGCCGCCGCCTGGGTGTGCCCGAAGTTGGACTTGACCGAGCCGAGCCACAGCGGCTGCCCGTCGGGCCGGTCCTGCCCGTACGTCGCCTGGAGCGCCTGCGCCTCGATCGGATCGCCGAGGACCGTCCCGGTGCCGTGGGCCTCGACCGCGTCGACCTGCTCCGGCCGCAGCCGGGCATCGGCGAGGGCGGCGCGGATGACCGCCTGCTGGGCGGGGCCGTTGGGGGCGGTCAGGCCGTTGCTGGCGCCGTCCTGGTTCACCGCGCTGCCGCTGATCAGGGCGAGGACCGGATGCCCGTGGCGTCGGGCGTCGGTGAGGCGTTCCAGCAGCAGCACCCCGGCGCCCTCCCCCCAGCCGGTGCCGTCCGCCGCCGCCGAGAACGCCTTGCAGCGCCCGTCGGCGGCGAGTCCGCGCTGGCGGCTGAACTCGACGAAGAGCTTCGGTGTGCTCATCACGGTCACGCCACCGGCCAAGGCCTGCTCGCAGTCGCCGCGGCGCAGCGCCTGCACCGCGAGGTGGACCGCGACCAGGGAGGAGGAGCAGGCGGTGTCCACGGTCAGTGCCGGGCCCTGGAGGCCGAGGACGTAGGACACCCGCCCGGAGAGCACGCTGGCGGTGTTGCCGGTGAGCAGGTGGCCCTCCGAGGCCCCCGGCGCGCCCGCCAGCCGGGACAGGTAGTCCTGGCCGTTGGTGCCGAAGAACACGCCGACCTGTCGGCCCTTGAGCGCGGCCGGGTCCTGCCCCGCCGCCTCGACGGCCTCCCAGGAGGTCTCCAGCAGCAGCCGCTGCTGCGGGTCCATCGCCAGCGCCTCGCGCGGCGAGATGCCGAAGAACTCCGCGTCGAAGCCGCTGACGTCGTGCAGGAACCCACCGCTGCGGCTGTAGGTGGTGCCCGGCTTGTCGGGGTCGGGGTCGTACAGCCGGTCCGCGTCCCAGCCCCGGTCCGGGGGCCAGTCCCCGATCGCGTCGGTGCCCTCGGAGAGCAGCCGCCACAGGTCCTGCGGGCGTTCGACCCCGCCCGGGAACCGGCAGCCCATGCCGACGACGGCGATCGGCTCGCACGCGTCGGCCGTGGTCGGCGCGGCGTCGGCCGTCGGCTCCGGGGACGCGGGCCCGCCGCCCAGCTCCGCGAGCAGCCGGTCCGCCAGCGCGGCGGGGGTCGGATGGTCGAACAGCAGCGTGGCGGGGAGGCCGAGGCCGGTGGCCGTGCCGAGCCGGTTGCGCAGTTCCACCGCCGTCAGCGAGTCGAAGCCGAGCGAGGCGAATACCTGGTCGGGCAGTACCGCGTCGGCCGAAGGGTGCCGGAGCACCGCCGCCGCGTGGCCGCGCACCAGGTCGAGCAGCAGCCGACGGCGGTCGGCGTCCCCCGCCTCCAGCGCCAGCCGCGCGCGGACCGAACCCGCGGCGCTGGCGGGGTCGGCAGCAGCGGGGCCCGCGCCCTGGTCCGTGCCTTGGCGCTGGTCCGGCAGCGCGTCGAGCAGGGCGGCGGAGCGCAGTCCGGTACCGGCGGCGAAGCGCCGCCAGTCCACGTCGGCCACCAGGACCAGCGCGTCGTCCTCGGCGAGCGCCCGCCCGATCGCGGTGACCGCCGTCTCCGGCGGCATCACCGGCAGGCCCAGCTCCCGCAGCCGGTCGGCGACCCCGCCGGTGAGCAGCCCGCCACCGGCCCAGGCGCCCCAGGCGATGGCCGTCCCGGGCAGCCCGGCCGCCCGACGCTCGGCGATCAGGGCGTCGACGGCCGCGTTGGCCGCCGCGTAGTTCCCCTGCCCGGCGTTGCCGACCACGCCCATCACCGAGCTGAAGACGACGAAGGCGGACAGGTCGAGCCCGGCGGTCAGCTCGTGCAGGTTCCGCGCGGCGGTGAGTTTGGCCCGCAGTGGGACGGCGAACCGCTCGGGGGTGAGCGCGTCCAGTACCCCGTCGTCCAGCACCCCGGCCGCGTGGACCACGGCGGTGAGCGGGAACTCCTCGGGTACGTCGGCGAGCACGGCGGCCAGCGCGGCCCGGTCGGCGGTGTCGCAGGCGACCAGCTGCACCGCCGCTCCCGCGCCCTCCAGCTCCGCGCGCAGTGCCTGCGCCCCGGGCGCGTCCGGGCCCCGGCGGCTGACCAGCAGCAGCCGGTCCGCGCCCTGCGCCGCGAGCCAGCGCGCCGCGTGCGCGCCGACCGCTCCGGTACCGCCGGTGACCAGCACCGTGCCGCGCGGACGCCACCGGTCGGCGCCGCCGGAAGGACGCACCGGCGCGGCCAGCAGCCGTCGCCCGTGGACCCCGGTGGACCGCACCGCCAGCTGCTCCTCCCCCGCCGCCGCGCCCGCCAGCAGCGCGCACAGCCGCCGGGCGGCCCGCTCGTCCAGCGCCCCGGCCACGTCGACCAGGCCGCCCCAGCGCTGCGGGTGCTCCAGCGCCACCGTCCGGCCGAGCGCCGCGACGGCGGCGTGGACGGGGCTGCCGGGGCGTTCGGCCGCGCCGAGCACCGCCGTGCCCCGGGTCAGCAGCCACAGCGGGGAGCCGATCCCGGCGTCCCCGAGCGCCTGGGCCAGCGCCAGGGTGAGCGACAACGCTCCCGGCAGGTCCGGCCGCGCCGGATGCGGACGCGGCTCCCAGGCCAGCAGCGACAGCACCCCGGCCACCGGCCGACCGTCGACCGCCGCCGTCAGCAGCGCCGCCAGTTCCGCCCGGCCGACCGCCGGACCGGGCACGACGACCTGCTCCAGGTCGACGCCGAGCCCGAGCAGGGACCGCGCCACCGACGCCACCACCCCGTCGTCCGGCTCCAGGTCCTGGTCGGCGGTCTCCGGGAGGACCAGCAGCAGGCGTCCGTCCAACCGCTCGGCGGTCGACACCGGTACCGGACGCCAGCCGACGCGGTAGCGCCAGGAGTCCGCGCGCAGCTCCCTGGTCCGCGCCGCCTGCCAGCCCGCGAGCGCGGGCAGGACCTCATCCAGCGCCTGGCGGCTGACGCCCAGATCCGCGGCCAGCCGACCCGGGTCCTGCCGCGCCCAGAGGTCGTCCGGGGCCGGACCGGCGGGCCGCTTCGGCGCGGTCAGCCAGTAGCGTCGGCGCTGGAAGGGGTACGTGGGCAGTTCCACTGGCCGGGCCCCCGGGAAGAGGCCGGTCACGTCCACCGACACCCCCCGGACCTGGGCCTCGGCGAGCGACAGCAGCACCCGGTCCAGGCCGCCCTCGCCGCGTCGCAGCGTGCCCAGCACGGTGGCCTCGACCCCGGCCGCCGCGGCCGACTCCTGTACCGACCCGGTCAGCACCGGGTGCGGGCTGACCTCGACGAAGGTGCTGAAGCCCGCCCCGGCCAGGGACCGGATCGCGGGCTCGAACTCCACCCGCTGGCGCAGGTTCCGGTACCAGTACTCGGCGTCCATGGTCGTGGTGTCCAACCAGCCACCGGTCACCGTGGAGAACAACGGCAACTCACCACGCCCGGGCCTGACACCCGCCAACTCCCCCAACAACCGCTCCCGAATCCGCTCCACCTGCGGCGAATGCGACGCATAATCCACCTCGATCAACCGCGCCCGCACCCCCCGCGCCACCAACCCCTCCACCAAACCCACCACCGCACCCACCTCACCCGACACCACCGTCGAACCCGGACCATTCACCGCCGCCACCGACAACCCACCACCACCCACCAACCCCAACACCTCACCCTCCGACAACGGCACCGACGCCATACCACCACCACCCGCCAACACCCCCAACGCCCGACTCCGCAACGCCACCACCCGCGCCCCATCACCCAACGACAACACCCCCGCCACACACGCCGCCGCAATCTCCCCCTGCGAATGCCCCACCACCCCATCCACCACCAACCCCAACGAACGCCACACCTCCACCAACGACACCATCACCGCCCACAACACCGGCTGCACCACATCCACCCGACCCAACAACCCCAAACCAACCCCATCACGCAACACCTCAGACAACGACCAATCCACAAACGGCCCCAACGCCCGCTCACACTCAGCAATCCGCCCCGCGAACACCGACGACTCACCCAACAACACCCCACCCATCCCCACCCACTGACCACCCTGACCCGGAAACACCAACACCGTCCGACCAGGTGCGGACACCACCCCCGACACCACCCCGGCCCCCGGCCGCCCCTCCGCCAACGCAGCCAGCCCTGCCAGCAACTCCGGGCGGCCACCGCCCACGACCACCGCCCGGTGGCCGAGTCCCGCCCGCCCGGTGGCGAGGGTGTAGCCGACGTCCTCGATCCGCAGGTCGGGACCGGCGGTGACGGCGTCCAGCAGGCGGCGGGCCTGGTCCGCGAGCGCCTGCCCACTGCGGGCGGAGAGGAGCCACGGCAGCGCCGCCGCCCCCGGCGACGCGCCGGGCCCGGGCTCGGGCTCGGCCTCCGCCGGGGCTTCTTCCAGCACCACATGCGCGTTGGTCCCGCTGATCCCGAAGGAGGAGACCCCGGCCCGGCGCGGGTGCCCGGTCTGCGGCCAGGGTGTCGCCTCGCGCAGCAGGGCCACCGCCCCCGCCGACCAGTCCACCTGCGGCGAGGGGGCGTCGACGTGCAGCGTCCTCGGCATGACGCCGTGCCGCATCGCCAGCACCGACTTGATCACCCCGCCGATCCCGGCGGCGGCCTGGGTGTGGCCGATGTTGGACTTCACCGAGCCGAGCCACAACGGCCGCTCGGGCGACCGCTGCTGGCCGTACGTCGCCAGCAGCGCCTGGGCCTCGATCGGGTCGCCGAGACGGGTTCCGGTGCCGTGCGCCTCGACCAGGTCCACCTCCGGGGCGGTGAGTCCGGCGTCCGCCAACGCGGCCCGGATCACCCGCTGCTGCGCCGGACCACTCGGCGCCGTCAGACCATTGCTCGCACCATCCTGATTCACCGCCGAACCACGCACCACCGCCAACACCGCATGCCCACACCGCCGCGCATCCGACAACCGCTCCAACAACAGCACCCCCACCCCCTCCGCCAGGCCGAATCCGTCGGCTCCGGCGGCGAAGGCCTTGCACCGGCCGTCCGGGGCCAGGCCGCCCTGGCGGCTGAACTCCACGAACATGCCCACGGTGGACATCACCGTCACGCCCGCCGCCACCGCCATCGCGCACTCGCCGGCCCGCAGCGCCCGGACCGCCAGGTGCAGCGCCACCAGCGAGGAGGAGCACGCGGTGTCGACGGTGATCGCGGCTCCCTCCAGGCCCAGGGTGTAGGCCAGGCGGCCGGAGGCGACACTGCCGGTGTTGCCGGTCAGCAGGTGTCCACCGTCGTCCGCGCCGTCCTCCAGGCGCGGGCCGTAGTCCATGGTCATGGCGCCGACGAAGACCCCGGTGCGGCTGCCGCGCAACGTGGTCGGGTCGATTCCGGCCCGCTCGAACATCTCCCAACTGGTCTCCAGCAGCAGCCGCTGCTGCGGGTCCATCGCCAGCGCCTCACGCGGCGAGACGCCGAAGAACTCCGCGTCGAACTCGGTTGCCTGGCCCAGGAATCCGGCCTCACGCTGGTAGAACCGGCCGGGGGTGCCGGGGGTTGCCGCATAACCGCCCCGGGTGTCCCAGCCACGGTCCTCCGGGAATGCTGACACCGCGTCAACTTCGTTGACCAGTAGCTGCCAGAGCCCCTCCGGGTCACCCACTCCGCCGGGATAGCGGCAGCCCATGCCGACGATCACGATCGGATCGTCGTCCGCTGCCCGCACCGGCGGCACCGCCTCCGCTGCGACGTCGGGCCCGGTACCCAGCAGCGCCCGACCCAGGAACGCCGCCAGGGCGGCCGGAGTCGGATGGTCGAAGGCAGCCGTGGCCGGGATCCGCAGTTCGGTTGCCGCGCTCAGCCGGTTGCGCAACTCGACCGCCGTGACCGAGTCCAGGCCCAGGTCGAGGAAGGCCGCGTGCTCCGGCAGCGGGCCGGGCCGCCCGGTCAGCGCCGCCACCTCGCCGACCACCAGCGCGAGCAGCGCGGCACGTTGCTCCACCGGCGTCAGCCCCGCCAACTCCTCGGCCGGCGAAGGGAACGACGCGTCGTCACCGGGGGGCTGCCGATCCGCGTCGAACAGCTCGACGACATCGAGGGCGTCGACGGCTCCGCCGTCGGCCGACGACCCGTGTCCGGCGAACACCGCGTCCCAGTCCGGTTCCTGGCCGCGCACGCACAACTCCCCCAGCGCGCCGAGGAACTGGTCCTTGCCGCCCCGGGCACGGCGCAGCGTGCCCAGGACCAGGGCGTCCGCGCCGCTGTCCTCGACGCAGTCCCGCATCGCCGAGGTCAGCACGGTGTGCGGACTGACCTCCAGCAGCACCCCGAGGCCGTCGCGCAGCAGGGCCCGGGTGGCCTGCTCGAAGCGGACGGTACCGCGCAGGTTGCGGCACCAGTAGTCGGCGTCCAGCACCGGATCGGGCAGCAGGTCGCCGGTCAGCGCCGAGTAGTACGGCAGCCGTC
This sequence comes from Streptacidiphilus sp. P02-A3a, assembly GCF_014084105.1. Taxonomy (GTDB): domain Bacteria; phylum Actinomycetota; class Actinomycetes; order Streptomycetales; family Streptomycetaceae; genus Streptacidiphilus. The sequence goes on from NZ_CP048289.1 coordinate 5,501,634, forward strand.
CCTGACGGGGCCGGACGGGGGCCAGATCGGTGCGCAGCCTGGGCAGGATGCGGTCGATGTGCGGGGAGTGGGCGGCCAGGCCCACGGCTATCCGCCGCGCGTGCACCCCGCTCCGGCCGAGCTCGGTGAGCAGTTCCCCGGCCGCGTCGGCGTCGCCGGAGACGATCACCGACCGGGGGCCGTTCACGGCCGCGAGGACCAGCCGGCCTGCCCAGGGCTCCAGCCACCGGCCCAGTTCGTCGGGGGCGGCCATGACCGAGACCATCTCGCCGCGTCCGGCCAGCGTGGCCTGGGCCTGGCTCCAGAGCGCCACCACCCGCGCCGCGTCGTCCAGGGTCAGCGCCTCGGCGACGACCGCGGCGCTGATCTCGCCGACGCTGTGCCCGAGCACCGCCGCCGGTTCCACACCGTGCTGCCGCCAGAGCGCGGCCAGCGACAGGGTGACCGCGAACAGCGCGGGCTGGACGACGTCCGCCCGGTCGAGCTCGGACGTCGGCGCGGGGTCCCGCAGCAGGTCGAGCAGTGCCCAGTCCAGGTGCGGCTCCAGTGCCTGCGCGCACTCGTCCATCCGGCTCCGGAACACCGCGGAGGTCTCCAGCAGCTCGGCCGCCATCCCCGGCCACTGCGCCCCCTGCCCGGGGAAGACGAAGGCGACCTCGCCACCGGCCGCGCCGCCCTCGACCAGCCCGGGCGCGCCCCGGCCGTCGGCCAGCGCGCCCAGCAGGTCCAGGAAGCCCTCCCGGCTGTCGGCGACCAGCGCGGCCCGGCGCGGGGCGGCGGGAGCGGCCCCGGCCAGGGACCGGCCGACGTCCGCCGGGTGCCAGTGCGGCCGCTCGGACAGCCGCTCGCGCAGCCGTCGCGCCCGGGCCGCCAGCGCCTGCCTGCCGTCGCCGCCCAGCAACCACAGCAGTGGGGATCCGGTACCGGTTGGCTGCACCATCGCGTCTCAGAGCTCCTTCACGGCGAGTCGGCCCTGCTCCTGAGATCGTCGCGGAGCCGGATAGCACCCCGATATCGCAGGCCGCGACACCGCTACGGCACCCTGCCCGCCCCGACCCTTTACTCACCAGTAACACGTTGACCTGCGGTTTCCCTGGGCGCGTGATGGCTCAAGATGCTCGCAGGGCGGCCCCGACCGATACTCGACACGTGCCGAACCGATCACCGAAAGGCGGCGGGCGGAGAGGAGCACCATGACTGGCCTGTGGCTCAGGGAGGACGAGGCGCTGGCGCACATCGCCGGGGTCTGCTTCAAGACCGGTCCGCCCCGGCGCACCGGGGTCGAGCTGGAGTGGCTGGTCCGCGACCAGCTGGACCCGCTGGCTCCGGTTCCGGTCGAGCGGCTGCGGGCCGCGCTGGCCCAGCTGGGTCCGACCGGCGAGCTGCCGAACGGAGGCCGGATCACCCTGGAGCCCGGCGGGCAGGTGGAGCTGAGTTCCCGCCCGGCCACCAGCCCGGTCGGCTGCCTGCGGGAGACCGCCGCGGACCTGGCCGACCTGCGCGCGGCGCTCGGCCTGGCCGGTCTGGTGCTGGAGGGCCGCGGTCTGGAGCCCTACCGCTCCCCCGAGCGGGTGCTGGACCTGCCCCGCTACCGGGCCATGGAGGCGTACTTCGACGCCGCCGGCCACTGGGGCCGGATGATGATGCGCGCCACCGCGTCCGTCCAGGTCAACGTCGACGCCGGGGAGGACACCGGCCCGTGGACCGGCGCCGCCGCCGTGAACGGCCACGGCACCACCGGCTACCGCTTCCGCTGGACGCTGGTGCACCGGCTGGGGCCGGTGCTGGTCGCCGCCTTCGCCAACTCCCCGCTGTGGCAGGGGATCCCGTCCGGCTGGCGGTCGACCCGGCAGGCCGTCTGGGCGCATATGGACCCGGGTCGCACCCGCCCGCCCGAGGCCGACCCCGATCCCCGCGCCGCCTGGGCCCGCTACGCGCTGGACGCGCGGCTGCTCTGCCTGCGCCGCCCCGAACCGGCGCCGTGGACCGCGCCGCCGGACACCCCGCTGCGCTCCTGGCTGCGCGACGCCGCCTCCGAGCGCCGACCGACGCTGGACGACGCCGAGTACCACCTGACCACGCTGTTCCCCCCGGTCCGGCCGCGCGGCTGGCTGGAGCTGCGGATGATCGACGCCCAGTGCGGCGACACCTGGATGGTGCCGACGCTGCTGGTCACCGCCCTGCTGGACGACCCGGTCGCGGCCCGCGCCGCCTATCGCGCGACCGAGGCGCTGACCGGCGGCGCGGAGCTGCCGCCGTGGCCGGTCTGGCTGGACGCCGCCCGCCACGGCCCGTCCGACCCGGTGCTCGGCGCCGCCGCCCGGGCCTGCTTCGACGCCGCCTCGGACGCGCTGGCGCGCTCCGGTGTGCCGGAGCCGATGCGGCGCGCGGTCGCCGACTTCGCCCGGCGCTATCCGCAGCGCGGGCGCTGCCCCGCCGACGACCAGTTGGACGCCCTGGGCCTCGGGCTCGGGCCACGACTCCCGGAAGGAGCGTCGCGATGAGCGACCGTCCTGTCCTCACCCACGCCCCGGCCGCCGCGGCCGGTCCCGCCACCGGCAGCGGCGCGGAGGCGCTCCGGGCCCGTGCCCGAGCGGCACTGGAGGCCGCACGGGCCCGGACGCTGGCACTGACCGACTGCCTGGACCCCGCCGAGCTGATGGCCCAGCACTCGCCGCTGATGTCGCCCCTGGTCTGGGACCTCGCGCACATCGGCAACCAGGAGGAGATCTGGCTGGTCCGCGCCGCCGGTAACCGCCCCGCGCTGCGGCCCGAACTCGACCCCGTGTACGACGCGTTCCAGCATCCGCGCGCCGCCCGCCCGGCGCTGCCGCTGCTCGGGCCGGACCAGGCCCGCGCGTTCGACGCCGAGGTGCGCGGTCTCGCCCTGGACGTCCTCGCCCGGGCCCGGTGGGACGAAGGACCGCTGTTCGACGGCGGTTTCGTGTTCGGCATGGTCGCCCAGCACGAGCAGCAGCACGACGAGACCATGCTGGCCACCCACCAGCTCCGGCAGGGGCCGCCGGTACTCGACGCCCCCGCTCCCCCGTCCGCGCCGCCCGACGCCGCCCGGCTGCCGTCCGAAGTCCTGGTCCCGGCGGGCCCGTTCACCATGGGCACCAGCACCGACCCATGGGCACTGGACAACGAGCGCCCGGCCCACACCGTGGACCTGCCCGGGTACTGGCTGGACACCGCCCCGGTCAGCAACGCCGACTACCAGCGCTTCATCGACGACGGCGGCTACGCGCAACCCCGCTGGTGGAGCGAACAGGGCTGGCAGCACCGGCAGCAGGCCGGGCTGGCAGCACCGCTGTTCTGGCGGCGCGAGGGCGGGGACTGGCTGCACCGCCGCTTCGGCCGGACCGAACCGGTGCCGCCGGAGCAACCGGTGGTCCACGTCTGCTGGTACGAGGCCGACGCGTACGCCCGCTGGGCCGGGCGGCGGCTGCCGACCGAGGCCGAGTGGGAGAAGGCCGCCCGCCACGACAGCGTCAACTCCCGTACCCGGCGCAACCCGTGGGGCGACGCCGATCCGGGACCGGAGCACGCCAACCTCGGGCAGCGGCATCTCGAACCCGCCCCACCGGCAGCTACCCGGACGGCGCCGCCCCCTGCGGCGCACGCCAACTCCTCGGCGACGTCTGGGAATGGACGTCCACCGACTTCGACGGCTACCCCGGATTCGTCGCCTTCCCGTACCGCGAGTACTCCGAGGTCTTCTTCGACGGCGGCTACAAGGTACTGCGCGGCGGCTCGTTCGGGACCGCGCCGGTCTCCTGCCGGTCGACCTTCCGCAACTGGGACTTCCCGATCCGGCGGCAGATCTTCTCCGGCTTCCGCACCGCCCGGGACCAGGGGGTGGACTGATGTGCCGTCACTTCGCCTACCTGGGACCGCCGGTCGCCCTCACGGAGCTGCTGCTGACTCCCGTCCACGGCCTGTACCAGCAGTCCTGGGCCCCGCGTCGGCAGTCCCACGGGACGGTCAACGCCGATGGCTTCGGCCTCGGTTGGTACCCCGAGCACGGCGACGGCACCCCGGCCCGCTACCGGCGCGCGGTGCCGATCTGGGCCGACCCGAACCTGCCCGACCTGGCCCGGAGCCTGCGCAGCGGCGCGGTACTCGCCGCCGTCCGCGACGCCACCCCCGGCAGCAGCCCCGACGAGTCCGCCAACGCGCCCTTCGGCGAAGGGCCCTGGCTGTTCAGCCACAACGGCGCGGTAGCGGACTGGCGGCAACTCACCGAGGACTGCGGCCTGTCACCGTCGGCGCCGATGCTGCTCGGGCTGGCCGCGCAGAGCGACTCGGCACTGCTGTGGCTGCTGGTCCACGACCGGCTCCGCTCGGGCGATCCGCCCGCCACCGCGCTGGCCGAGGTCACCCGGCTCACCGCCACCGTGCGCCCACGGGCCCGGCTCAACCTGCTGCTCACCGACGGCCACAGCATCGCCGCCATCCGCTGGGGCGACAGCCTCTGGTACCGCGCCGCCGCAGGCACCGTGACCGTCGCCTCCGAACCCTGGGACGACGAACCCCGGCCCGACGAAACCCGGTCGGAGAAACCCCGGCCCGACGACCCCGCGGGCTGGCAGGAGGTGCCCGAGCGCTCCCTGCTGCTGGCCACCCCGGCCTCCGTCCGCATCACGCCCCTGTCTCCCCTGTCTCCCCTGGCCCCGCGGCCGGTAGCGGAAAGGATCGCGTACCCGTGAGCACCGATACGCCGGATCACCGCACCCTCACCGCACCCGCGCCCGTGGCGTCGACCGAAGCGAGGCACCCATGACTGGCATCCGCACCTACGGCTACACCGACACCCTGCCCGCCGAGCACTACGCCCGGGCCCTGCGTGCCGACATCCGCGAGGGGCTGACCCGCACCCCGAAGACCACAGAGCCCAAGTGGTTCTACGACGGCCGGGGCAGCGAACTCTTCGAGCAGATCACCCAGCTCCCCGAGTACCCCGTATGGCGTGCGGAGCTGGGGCTGCTCCTGCTCCACGCCGCCGAGATCGCCACCCGCACCGGAGCCCGCAGCCTGGTGGAACTCGGTTCCGGGAGTTCCACCAAATCGAAGCTGATCCTGGAGGCCCTGGGGCCGAACGGCCTGCACTACGTCCCGGTGGACGTCAGTGCGGACGCGCTCCACCAGGCGGGCGCGCAACTGGTCCAGGACTATCCGGGCATCGCCCTGCACGCCCTGCGCGCCGACTTCACCGTTCCGCTCGCCCTGCCGGAGCTGCCCGACGAGGAGCCGCGTCTCTTCGCCTTCCTCGGCAGCACCTTGGGCAACTTCCGTCGGCCCGTACGCGGCCCCTTTCTCCGCGCGCTGCGCGGCATCATGCGCCCCGAGGACTTCCTGCTGATCGGCGCCGACCTGGTCAAGCCGGAGCCGGAGATGATCGCCGCCTACGACGACAGCCAGGAGGTCACCGCCGAGTTCGACCGGCATCTGCTGCGGATCCTGAACCGGGAGCTGGACGCCGACTTCGACACGGACGCGTTCGACCACCTGTCGGTGTGGAACAGCGCCGAACAGCACATCGAGATGCGGCTGCGCAGCCGGGTCGAGCAGCGGGTCAAGATCCGGGGGCTCGACCTGGCGGTGCGGTTCGAGGACGGCGAGGACTGGATCACCGAATCCAGCGCGAAGTTCACCACCGACGGGCTACAGGCAGAACTGGCCGCCGCCGGCCTGCGCACGGATCGGCTCTGGGCCGACACCGACGCCGGTTTCGCGCTGATCCTGGCCACCGCCCACTGATCCACGGTCCGGCCGGTCAAGGCCGCCGGACCCGCTCCAACTGCCGCTCGGCCGCGAGCAGTCCGCGCCCCTCCGGGCCCGGTACCCGGCGCCTGAGCGCGAGCAGGGCCGGGCCCTGGTCGGCGGCGGCGCGCCGGTCGGTGATCCCGGCCCAGCAGGCGTGCGCGTTGTCGACCGCGGCCCGCACCTCCGGGGCGTCCGGGGCCTGTAGGACCAGCCGGTCCTCGGCCGCGCCGCGCCACAGTTCGGCGGCGGCGGCCAGGTCACCGCCGAGCCGGGCCAGGTGCGCGCGGGCCTCGCGGGCCGCGACCGCCGGGGCCGAGCCGGAACCGCCGGCCCGGGCCGCCTGCTGCTCCGCCTCCCGGGCCAGCCGCCGGGCCGCCTCCAGGTCCCCGGCCTGGCAGGCCGCCGCACTCGCGGCCAGCAACTCCGCCGTCCCCGGCTCGGGCGCCGCGTCGCGCGGCGGCGGCACCGGCACCGCCGCGCCGACGGCCGCGGCGGCGTGGGCCGCGCTCAGTGCCAGGGCCCGCTCCGGTAGCCGCGCGGTGCTCACCGCCAGCAGGTGCAGGTCCGCCAGCGTGCTGCGCCCGGTCGAGCGGCGGAGCAGGTCCACCAGGGCCCGGGTGTAGGGGGTGGCCACCGTCTCGATGTCCGTGTCCGGCGGACTGACCTGCCCCCACAGCGGGACGTCGGCCGTCAGCGCCGCGCCGCCGCGCGCGCCCAGCACCGCCCAGGCGTCCTTGTCCGCGACCAGGTCCGCCAGCACCGTGGTGCTCCCGGCCGGACGGCGGCCCAGCTCGGTCGCCAGCCAGCTCCAGGGCAGCCCGGTGTACCGGACGTTGTCCGGACGGGTACGGCCGAGCGCGAGATGCAGCTCGTGCTGACGGCGGTCGGCGGTGAGCACCCCGACCAGGGCCAGCAGCAGCGGGCCGGGGACAGCGGCGGCGGTGCGCAGGTACCCGAGCAGCGCCTGCGGCTCGGCCGGGTCGACCAGCTGGACGATGTCGGCCGGTAGCTCACTGGCCAGCAGGGCGGCTGTGGGCACGCTTGCCAGCAGGGCCAAGCTGGCTTCCGGGCGCGTGAGTTGGCCGCGCCGGGTGGTGCCCGCGCCGCCGATCAGGAGTATGTGCCCGCGTGCCGCGACACCCGCCGTCGTCTCCGCCCCGTTGATCCGCATGGCAGCACGCTACCCGCCGCACCCGTCAAACGCCGGGACCCGGGCCCGCCCGGCCGCCCCGGAGCGGGGCGCGGCCGCAGCGCGCGGCCGTGGCTGCTCGTGTCCTGGTGCGTCAACTCGTAGGGTGTGGGGGCAGGGCACAGCTGTCACTCCACATCCAAGGAGCACTCCAGTATGGCAACGACCCGCATCGCCGCGACCCACTGGGAAGGCAATCTGCTCAAGGGCCGGGGCTCCGTCGCCCTGGAGTCCTCCGAGATCGGCACCTTCGACGTGAGCTGGGCCTCCCGCTCCGAGCAGCCGAACGGGCAGACCAGCCCGGAGGAACTGATCGCGGCGGCCCACTCCGCCTGCTACTCGATGGCGTTCTCGCACGGTCTGGCGGGCAAGGGCTTCACCGTGGAGGCCCTGGACACCCGGGCGGAGGTGACCTTCCAGCCGGGCGAGGGCATCACCGCGATCCAGCTGACCGTCAAGGCCCGGGTCCCCGGCCTGTCGGCGGAGGAGTTCCAGGCCGCGGCGCAGGACGCCAAGGAGAACTGCCCGGTGAGCCAGGCGCTGGCCGGGGTGAAGAACATCACTCTCGCCGCCGAGCTGCTCTGACCGGCGCCGCGTTCAGCGGTCGGCACGGTTGAGCCGCCGTCGGACCGGGCCGTGGCGCCCGGTCCGACAGCGGGCCGGTTCAGTCCGGCGGCTCACGCGTCAGCACGGTGTCCAGCACCCGGGCCCACTGCCGGACGATGCCGCGTCGGCGGCGGCTGTCGTCGCTCAGCAGGTTGGCCAGGCCCAGGCCGCGGGCCATGTCCAGGGTCGCCTGGATGGTCTCGCGGACACCGGGCGCCGACTCGTCCACACCGAGCAGCTCCACCGCCGCCTGGTGCACCCGGCGCCCGGTGCGGGCCTCCAGCGGCGCGACCAGCTCGCGCAGCTGCGGGTCGGCGGAGGCGGCCACCCACAGTTCCAGGGCGGCGCGGAACGGCACGCCGATGAACCAGTTGACGATCAGTTCGACCACCGCCTCGGTGCGCAGCTCCCCCTCCGGGAGCGCGTCCAGCTCGCGCTGGATGTCCGCCGCCCGCACCTCGGTGACATGCGCCACGGCGGCGGTGGTCAGCGCCTCGCGGGTGGGGAAGTGGTGCTGCGCGGCGCCCCGGGAGACCCCGGCGCGCTGGGCGACCACGGTCACCGTGGTCCCCGTCCAGCCGTACTCGACCAGGCATTCGACGGCCGCGTCCAGCAGCCGCTGCCGGGTGGCCCGGCTGCGGTCCTGTTGCGGGGCGCGCCGGGTCGCGGCCGGCGGGCGCTCGGGGGTGTCGCTGCTGGTCATGACCCCATTATGGCGCCCCATGATCACCCCACCAGGACGTGGCCGCTGCGGTGGCCATCTCAGTACGACTTCGGCATGCCCAGGCTGGACTGGGCGACGAAGTTCAGCACCATCTCCCGGCTGACCGGGGCTATCCGGGCCACCCTGGCCGCGGCCAGCAGCGAGGCCAGCCCGTACTCGGTGGCCAGCCCGTTGCCGCCGAGGGTCTGCAGCGCCTGGTCCACCGCCCGGATGCTGGCCTCGGCGGCGGCGTACTTGGCCATGTTGGCTGCCTCGGCCGCGCCCATGTCGTCGCCGGAGTCGTAGAGCCCGGCCGCCTTCTGCATCATCAGCCGGGCGAGTTCCAGCTCGATCTTGATCTGGGCCAGCGGGTGGGCGATGCCCTGGTGGCTGGCGATCGGCACGCCGCCGAAGACGCTGCGCTGCTTGGCGTAGTCGACGGCGCGGCCGAGCGCGAAGCGGCCCATGCCCACCGCGAGCGCGGACGCCATGATCCGCTCCGGGTTGAGCCCGGCGAAGAGCTGGCCGAGCGCCGCGTCCTCCTCGCCGATCAGGGCCTCGGCGGGCAGCCGCACATCGTCCAGGAAGAGGCCGAACTGCCGGTCCGGCATCACCACGTCCATCTCGATCTGCCGGTGGGTGAAGCCAGGGGCGTCGGTCGGCACGGCGAAGAGCACCGGTTTGAGCCGACCGGTGCGGGTGTCCTCGGTGCGGCTGACGATCAGCACGTGGTCGGCCTGGTCGACGCCGGAGATGAACACCTTGCTGCCGTTGAGCAGCCAGTCGCCGCCGTCCCGGCGGGCGGTGGTGCTGATCCGGTGCGCGTTGGACCCGGCCTCGGACTCGGTGATGCCGAACGCCATGATGGCGGAGCCGTCGGCGATTCCGGGCAGCCAGCGCTGCTTCTGCTCCGGGGTGCCGAAGCGCGCGATCACCGTGCCGCAGATCGCGGGCGAGACCACCAGCAGCAACAGTCCGCAACCGGCGGCGCTCAACTCCTCCTGCACGATCGACAGTTCGTACATGCCGCAGCCACCGCCGCCGTACTCCTCCGGCAGGTTGACCCCGATGAAGCCCAGTTTGCCTGCCTCCAGCCACAGTTCGCGCAGCGGTTCGCGGCGGCGGGCCCGCGCGCTGGCGTAACCGAAGCCGTAGCGCCCGGCCAACTGAGCCACGGCGGCCCGTAGATCGCGTTGTTCCTCGGTCTCGGTGAAGTTCACGTGCGGCTCCTCACGGTCATCAGCGGTCTAACTCGGGTCAGATGTCTGATCGGTGAGCACGACGCCGAGGACCGCCCCGGCGTCCACCTGCCGCCCGACCTCGACCAGGAGTTCGGTCAGCACCCCGTCCGCCGGGGCGTCGATCCGGTGCTGCATCTTCATCGCCTCCAGCCAGAGCAGCGGCTGACCGGCCGTCACCCGCTGGCCCGCCTCCACCGCCAACCGCACCACCGTGCCCGGCATCGGCGCGAGCAGTGACCCGGGGGCGGTCTGTGCCACCGGGTCCGGGAACCGGTCCACGGCGGTCAGGGTCACCGGGCCCAGCGGCGAGTCGACGTACACCCGCCGCCCGTAGCAGGCCACGGCGAAGGCTCGGCGCACGCCGCCGACGTCCAGCACCACCCGCTCCGGCCCGGCGTCGACCAGTCCGACCTCGCCGAAGGCCTCGCCGAAGGCCTCGCCGAAGGCCTCGCCGAAGGCCTCGCCGGACCCGTCGCCGGACCCGTCGGCGGACACCTCCGCGACCAGGCCACCCCGGGTGTGCCGGTAGCCGACCTCCGCTTCGAGGTACCTGGTGCGCTGCGCCTGCGAGGGGATGTTGCGCCAGCCGGACGGCAGTCCGCGCTGCACCGGTGCCGCCGCGCGCCGGGTGTCGGCCTCGGCCAGCGCCGCCGCCAGCGCGGACAGGCGCCGGGTGTCGGCCTCGGCGAGCGGGCGGGCGAGGCCGTCCAGGCCGTGCCGGTCGAAGAAGGCGGTGTCGGTCTCCCCGGCCAGGAACGCCGGGTGCCGCAGCACCCGGACCAGCAGGTCCCGGTTGGTGGTCGGGCCGTGGAGTTCGGCCCGGGCCAGGGCGCGGGCCAGGACCGCGGCGGCCTCGGCCCGGCTCGGCCCGCAGCCGATGACCTTGGCCAGCATCGGGTCGTAGTGGATGCCCACCTCGCTGCCGTCGGTGACGCCGGAGTCCAGCCTGATCCCGGCGCCGCCGCCGGGGTTCGCGAACTCGGCGGCGACGCCCGGCAGCCGGAACCGGTGCAGCGGCCCGCTCTGCGGCTGCCAGCCCGCCGCCGGGTCCTCCGCGTACAGCCGCGCCTCGATCGCGTAGCCGTCGCGGGCGGGCGGCTCGGCGGGCAGCCGGGCGCCCTCGGCGATCCGCAGCTGCCAGCGGACCAGGTCGAGACCGGTGGTGCACTCGGTGACCGGGTGCTCCACCTGGAGCCGGGTGTTCATCTCCAGGAAGAAGAACCGCCCGGAGTCGTCGGCCAGGAACTCGACGGTGCCCGCGCCGACGTAGCCGACCGCCCTGGCCGCCCGCCGGGACGCCTCGAACAGCGCCTCGCGCATCTGCGGCAGCCGCTCCACCAGCGGCGAGGGCGCCTCTTCGAGCACCTTCTGGTGCCGCCGCTGGATCGAGCACTCGCGTTCGCCGACCGCCCAGACCGTGCCGTGCCGGTCGGCGAGCAGCTGCACCTCTATGTGGTGTCCGGTGGGCAGGTAGGGCTCACAGAAGACGGTCGGGTCGCCGAACGCGGACGCTGCCTCCGCCCGCGCCGCCGCCAGCTCCCCGGGCAGCTCGGCGAGGGTGCGCACCACCCGCATGCCGCGCCCGCCGCCGCCCGCCGACGCCTTGACCAGGACCGGCAGGTCCGCCTCGGTGAGCGCGTCCGGGTCGGCCTCGGCCAGTACCGGGACTCCGGCGGCGGCCATCAGCCGCTTGGCCTCGATCTTGCTGCCCATGGACTCGACGGCCCGCGGCGGCGGCCCGATCCACACCAGTCCGGCGGCGACCACCGCCCGGGCGAAGGCGGCGTTCTCCGACAGGAAGCCGTAGCCGGGGTGCACCGCGTCCGCGCCCGCCCGCCGCGCGGCCTCGATCAGCAGGTCGGCCCGGAGGTAGGTGTCGCCGGGCGCGGTGCCGGGCAGCCGCACGGCCGCGTCGGCCTCGACCACGTGCGGCGCGTCCTCGTCGGCGTCGGAGAACACCGCCACCGTCGCCAGGCCCAGCTCCCGCGCGCTGCGGAACACCCGCCGGGCGATCTCGCCCCGGTTGGCGACCAGCACCGAGCCGATCGGCCGCGCCGGACCCAGCTCCCGCTCCTGGGCCCCGGATTCATGCTCCCCGGATTCACGGGTCGCGGATTCACGCGCCACGGACGACTCGACGGCACTCATGTGCGGAACACCCCGTATCCGGTGGCGCCCCTGACGGGCGCGGAGTGGACGGCGGACAGCGCGAGCCCGAGGACGGTGCGGGTGTCGCGCGGGTCGATCACCCCGTCGTCGTACAGCCGCCCCGACATCGCCGGGGCCAGCGACTCGCTCTCGATCTGCTGCTCGACGGCGGCGCGCGTCAGCGCGTCCTGGGCCTCGTCGTACTCCTCGCCGCGCGCCCGCGCGGCCTGCCGGGAGACGATCGAGACCACCCCGGCCAGCTGCGCCGGGCCCATCACCGCCGACTTGGCGCCCGGCCAGGAGAACAGGAACCTGGGCCCGTAGGCCCGCCCGCACATGCCGTAGTTGCCCGCGCCGTAGGAGGCGCCGAGCACCACCGTCAGGTGCGGGACCTTCGAGTTCGACACCGCGTTGATCATCATCGCGCCGTGCTTGATGATGCCGCCCTGCTCGAACTCCCGGCCGACCATGTAGCCGGTGGTGTTCTGCAGGAACAGCAGCGGCGTGTCCGCCTGGTTGGCCAGCTGGATGAACTGCGCTGCCTTCTGCGCCTCCTGGCTGAAGAGCACCCCGCGGGCGTTGGCCAGCACGCCGACCGGGTAGCCGTGCAGCCGGGCCCAACCGGTGACCAGGCTGGCCCCGTACAAGGGCTTGAACTCGTCGAAGTCGGAGTCGTCCACGATCCGGGCGATCACCTCGCGCGGGTCGAACGGGATCTTGAGGTCGGTCGGGACGATCCCGGCCAGCTCCTCCTCGTCGTGGCGCGGCGGCAGCACCTCGGCGGCGGGCGGCGGCCCGGCCTTGCGCCAGTTGAGCCGGGCGACGATGCCCCGGCCGATCCGCAGCGCGTCCAGCTCGTCGGCGGCCATGTGGTCGGCCAGGCCGGAGGTGCGGGCGTGCATCTCGGCCCCGCCCAGCGACTCGTCGTCGGACTCCTCGCCGGTGGCCATCTTCACCAGCGGCGGGCCCGCCAGGAACACCTTGGCCCGCTCCTTGACCATCACCACGTGGTCGGACATCCCGGGGACGTACGCCCCACCGGCGGTCGAGTTTCCGAATACCAGCGCGATGGTCGGCACTCCGGCCGCCGAGGCCCGGGTCAGGTCGCGGAACATCCGGCCGCCGGGGACGAAGATCTCCTTCTGGGTGGGCAGGTCCGCGCCGCCGGACTCGACCAGGCTGACCGTCGGCAGCCGGTTCTCCGCCGCGATCTCGGCCGCGCGGAAGGCCTTCTGCAGCGTCCACGGGTTGCTCGCGCCGCCGCGCACCGTCGGGTCGTTCGCGGTGACCAGGCACTCCACCCCGGCGACCACCCCGATGCCGGTGACCAGCCCGGCCCCGACCGGGAAGTCGCTGCCCCAGGCGGCGAGGGTGGACAGTTCCAGGAACGCCGAGTCCTGGTCGACCAGCAGTTCGATCCGCTCGCGCGGCAGCAGCTTGCCGCGCGCGTGGTGCCGGTCGCGGTACTTGGCGCCGCCCCCGGCGAGCGCCTTGGCGTGCTCGGCGTCCAGCTCGGCCAGCCGCTCCAGCGTCGCCTCCCGGTTGCGCAGGTACTCGGGCGAACCCGGGTCCAGCACGGACCTCAGCACGGTCACAGCAGTACCTCCGGTATCTCGGTCCAGCGCGAGCGCAGCCACTCGCCGACCGCCTTGCCCTGCGGGTCGAACCGCACGTTCGCGGCCACCCCGGCCCCGAGCAGGCCGTCCACCACGAAGTTCAGCGCCCGCAGGTTGGGCAGCGGGTGCCGGGTCACCGGCAGTCCGGCGGTCTCCGGCAGCAGCCGCCGGAACTCCTCGACCGTGAGCGTGTGCGCCAGCCAGCGCCAGGCGTCCTCGGTCCTGGCCCACACGCCGACGTTGACCGCGCCGCCCTTGTCGCCGCTGCGGGCGCCGAGCACGGCCCCCAGCGGCGCCCGGCGCACCGGCCCGGCCGGAAGCGGCGGCGGCAGCACCGGCGGACCGGCGTCGGCCGAGGGCAGCGGATCCTTCGCGGGCGGGACCGCGATCCGGCGGCCGTCGGCCAGCACCGCCGTGTGCTCGACCAGCCCGGCGTCCACGAAGGCGGCCTCGAAAACCCCGTACGGGGCGGCGTCGCCGGGCGGGGCGGTGAGATGGAAGCCGGGGTACCCGGCCAGGGCCAGTTCCACCGCCGCGCCGGTGAAGGCGCGGCCGAGCCGCTCCCGGTCGCCGCCGCGCACCACGCACCGCAGCAGCGCGCTGGCCTCCTCCTCCCGGTCGGCGTCGGCGCGGTCGGTGCGGACCAGCGTCCAGGCGGTCTCCACGCCGTCGAGCACGCCGCTGTACTCCAGTTGCTCCCGGGCCAGCGCCGCCTTGGCCGCGATGTCCAGGCCGGTGAGCACGAACTCCACCTGGTTGCGGTAGCCGCCGACCGAGGTGCGGCCGACCTTGAGCGCGGGCGGCGGCGCCTCGCCGCGCACCCCGCTGATCCGGACCCGGTCGGGACCGGTGTCCGCGAGCTCGACCGTGTCGAAGCGGGCGGTGACGTCGGGGCCCGGGTAGCGCGCGCCGCCGATCTCGTAGAGCAGCTGGGCGGTGACCGTGCCGCGGGTCACCGCGCCGCCGGTGCCCGGGTGCTTGGTGATCACGCTGCTGCCGTCGGCGTACACCTCGGCGATCGGGAAGCCGGGGCGGCGCAGGTCGGGGATCTCGGTGAAGAAGGAGTAGTTGCCGCCGGTCGCCTGGGCGCCGCACTCGATCACGTGCCCGGCGACCACCGCCCCGGCCAGCGCGTCGTAGTCCTCCCGGCCCCAGCCGAAGTGGGCCGCGGCCGGGCCGAGCACCAGTGAGGCGTCGGTGGTCCGGCCGGTGACCACCACGTCGGCACCGGCCTCCAGGCAGGCGGCGATGCCCCAGCCGCCCAGATAGGCGTTGGCGGTGAGCGGGCTGCCGAGCCCCAGCTCGGCCGCGCGCGGCAGCAGTTCGTCACCCTCGACGTGGGCGACCGCGACCGTCAGCCCGAGCCGCTGGGCCAGCTCCCGGATCGCCCGGGCCAGCCCGGCCGGGTTCAGCCCGCCGGCATTGCTGACGATCTTCACCCCGCGCTCCAGCGCCGGGCCCAGGGTGGACTCCAACTGCCGCAGAAAGGTTTTGGCATAGCCGCCGCCGGAGTCCCGCAGCCGGTCCCGGCCCAGGATCAGCATGGTCAGCTCGGCCAGGTAGTCCCCGGTCAGCACGTCGAGCCCGCCGCCGTCCAGCAGCTCCCGCAGCGCGGAGAACCGGTCCCCGTAGAACCCGGAGGCGTTCCCCACCCGCAGCGGGGCCACCCGCGCGGCATCAGGGGACGCAGCGGCCGAACGGGCGATCGGATCAGGATCGGTCATCGCCCCACCGTGCCACGCACCCCTGAAAAAAGCAATCATGATCGCTTGTTTTTACATCAACAGCTTCCCCGGACAACGGCTGCGCCCTGCCGCCGCGTCGCCCCGGTCACCCGCCGGGGCATCGGGTCGGGCGGCGGCTACACCGCGGTCAGTTCCGCCACCAGTCGTCCAACGGGGTGACCGGGACCGTCCGCTTGTGCCGGGTGGCCAGGTAGATCGACTCCAGCCGGTCCGCCACCTCCGGCGCGACGTCGCGGCCTTCCAGGTAGTCGTCGATCTGGGTGTACGTCAGGCCGAGCGCCACCTCGTCGGGCAGCGCGGGCCGGTCGTCCTCCAGGTCGGCGGTCGGGACCTTCTGCCAGGTGCTCGCCGGTGCGCCCAGCTCCGCGAGCAGGGCCGCTCCCTGGCGCTTGGTCAGACCGGTCAGCGGGGTGACGTCGGCGCCGCCGTCGCCGAACTTGGTGAAGAACCCGGTCACCGCCTCCGCGGCATGGTCGGTGCCGACGGCCAGCAGGTTCAGCTGCCCGGCGATCGCGTACCAGATCACCATCCGCTCGCGGGCCTTGAGGTTGCCGCGGACGAAGTCCCGCAGCTGGGACGTGTCGCCCAGCAGCTCCCCGAGCCCACGCGCGGTCTCGGCGGCGACCGCGTCCGCACCCGGCTTGACGTTCACCGTGACCGCCCGGTCGGGCCGGATGAACTCCAACGAGATCTGTGCGTCGTGCTCGTCCGCCTGGACGCCGTAGGGCAGCCGCACCGCGACGAAGGTGGCCTGGTGCCCCTCGGCCCGCAGTTCCTCGGCCGCCAGCTGGGACAGCCGGCCCGCCAGCGTGCTGTCCTGGCCGCCGCTGATCCCGAGCACGAAGCCCTTGGCCGGGGTCGCCCGCAGATAGTCCTTGAGGAAGTCGACCCGTTTCCGGATCTCGACCGCAGCCACGATGGTCGGCTCAACGCCGAGGTCAGCGATGATTTGCTTCCGTAGGTTCGCCATCCGGGTACTCTACTGGCCGGAAACGGGGCACGGGAATCCGGGCCCAATCCCGCCGGTGCCGTTTCATCCCCGCTACGTGGGTATACGGCCGGAGTCCGCATCGCCGCGTCCGGGAGCGCTCGTGTTCGAAGTCATCGTCCTGCTCATGATTGCCGTCGCCGCTGCCGCCGTCGCCGTCCTCCTGGCCTGGCACGACCACGTGGTCACCCATCCCCGATCGGCCCGGACCAGCAGGCGGGTCGAGTGGATCGTGGACCGGTGGGAGCAGGCGACGGCCCGCACAGCCCGAGCCGTCGTCGAGCTGATGCGCGCCCAGGACCGCCGCAACGGCCTCAGCAGGTAGACCCGCAACACTCCGGCACCGGCCGCCTGCGCCGTGGGGATGATCGGCTGATCGTGAATGCGCGCCGAGGGGGTATCCGCCGATCATGACCTGCGACAGCCCCGCCCGTTCCTCCCGCCGCCGCACTCGGTTCTGGCGGGTGCATCATGCGGCCGAGCAGGTGAGCACCCTCCTGGGGCGGCTGATCGCCATCGGCTGCCTGCTCGGGATACCCCTCGTTGCCGGGAAACGGTGAACCAGGGGCGGTGTGTGACCGGTTCGGGCGGACGCTCACGGGTGAACTTCCGCCGAACCGCTCCCGCGCCGCGCCTCGATCGCGCATGCTGGACCAAGCCCTCGCCGTCCCCCCGTCGGTGAGGGCGCCCGCGTGTCCGGCGTAAGGCGGCGCATGCCGGGTAGTCGGCCGCCATGGGTCAATTCCTCGCCGTGCTCGCCATCATCGCCTGCCTCGTGCGCATCGTCACCGTCGACAAGCACGACCAGGAAGGACGCGGCTGCGTCCTCTCGCTGCTGCTGATGGCCGCCATCACGGTGCTGGGGTTCTACGTCATCGAGTCCTGAGCGGGCGGCCACACCGCGCGGACCGCGCGGCGGGGTTCTCCCGCAGGTGCGTCGGCTGGCCTGGGACGGGCACCGGGTGGACGGTCGACGCGGCGGAAGCGGACCGGCTGGCCCTGCGTTCGCCGCGTTGCACGCGCGCGGCTCCAGCGTGGTGACCGCCGAGGTCGATGCCGACAACACGGCTTCGAACACGCTGATGCGCGGACTGGGCGGTCAGGTGACCGGCGCGGAGCACGAACTACACCGTCGGCCCCTCACGCCACAGGGCGCGTGAAGTACCGGTCCTGACGGTGGAGCCCCCAACGGGCGCTCACCGTCGCGCAGGTGTCGCGGACTTCCGCCACCATCCGTAGTCATCAGGTGACAGAAAGCATGGTCGCATACAAACCGGGTAGGGGCCGATCGGGCAGGAGAGCTGTGCAGCGCGGCTGACGGGGGCTCCGAATCCCATCGAGGGTGTGGCAGGCCGACGAGGACCACAGGCGCTTTGACCCACTCGACGCCCACGCGATCCGGCAGGAGGAGTGAACGATGACTGCCCCCAAGGACGGCCCCCCGGCCGAGGCCCAACTGTCACAGGTAATCGACTACGCGCAGCTCAGCCACTACGGCGTGGGGCACGGGCGGGTCGTCCTGGAACTCATCGACCGGGTGGGGGGCATCTGCTCCTCCGCCTACTGCGAGGGCGAGGTCCGCACGGTCGCGGTGAGCGAGCTGCGGTTCCTGGACTCGACCCGCCTCGGCGACGTGGTCCTGGCCACGGCGCGGGTGGACTGGGTCGGGCGCAGCTCGATGGACGTCGCGGTTACCGTGACGGCGTCCCCGCACGAGGGTGGGCGCAGTCGTTCGGTGTCCGTCGCGCGCCTGGTCTTCGTCGCGGTCGACGAGCAGGGCAAGCCCCGGCCGGTCCCGCCGCTGCGGCCCTCGAACCGGCAGGAGAGCGACCGCGACCGGGACATCGCGGCCTGGCGGGCCAGGCGGGCCGAGCTGTCCCGGGAGCTGGACCAGCTCGCCGAGGCGCCCGCCCGCGCGCGTCGCTCGACCTGCACCGGGGACGTACGGTGAACGTCGAGCGGGACTGCGTCCTGCGCGGCGGGGCGACGGTGACGGTACGTCCGCTGCGCCCGCAGGAGGCCGCCGGACTGCGGGCCCTGCGCGGGCGCTGCTCGGCGCCGTCCGGGAACTGACCCGGCGTCACGGCAACACCGCCGCCCCCACCGGCTGACCCCGGCGGGGCGCGCGTACGCCCGCGCGCCCCGGCGCCGTCAGCGCTGCCGCCAGCCGCCGTCCGGGCCGCGCCGACGTGCGCGGACCGCCGCCACGGCGTCGCGGGCCGGGCGGACCACGCGCGCCAGGTTCACTCCGTAGCCGACACCGAACGCGTGCGGGGTCAGCAGGGAGTCGTTGTCGGGGTCCCAGTACTCCCTCCTGACCCGGTCCGCGGCGGGCTTGCGGAAGTCGTACGGGAGCCCCAGCACCCGTCCGCGCCCGGTGCGGTCCTCCTTCGGCTGCCTCGCCTCCTTGACCACCGCGAGCGCTGCCCACCCGCAGACGGCCGCCAGGACCAGCGTGTTCTTCGACATGGTGCCCCTCTCCTGCTGCTGCTCCGGCGCGGCCGAGCCGCGACGACCGCGGCGGGCCTCCTACCCGGAGCGGAGACGTCCACTCGCCCGCGGCTCCCCCGGCGCCGGGGGCCTCCGTTTCCGGCGGGGCCCGCAGGGCAGGCGACCGGGCGAATCCCATCCAACGGAGGCGAGCCCGGCATGAACGATTCAGCGGCACCGGAGGCGGACGCCCTGGTGGTCTTCGGGATCACCGGGGACCTGGCGCGCAAGATGACGCTCCGTTCGCTGTACCTGCTGGAGGCCGCGGGTCGGCTGAACTGCCCGGTCGTCGGCGTCGCCGTGGACGACTGGTCGCAGGAGCGGCTGCGCGACGCGATCGACGAGGCCGCCCGCGCCACGGGCGAGGAGGAAGGGCCGGTGGACGAGGAGGCGCTGGACCGGCTCCAGAACCGGACCGGCTACCTGCGCGGCGACTTCACCGATCCGGCCACCTACCAGCGGCTGGCGGAGCGGCTGAAGGGCTGCTCGCGGCCGCTGTTCTACCTGGAGATCCCGCCGTCGCTGTTCGCGCCGGTGGTGGCCGCGCTCGGCCAGGCCGGGCTCACCTCCGGCGCCCGGGTGATGATCGAGAAGCCCTTCGGCCACGACACGGCCTCGGCCCGGGAGCTGAACCAGGAGCTGCACCGGGTCCTGGACGAGGAGCAGATCCTGCGGATCGACCACTTCCTGGGCAAGCAGCCGGTGCTGGACATCGGCTTCCTGCGGTTCGCCAACACCCTGCTGGAGCCGGTGTGGAACCGCGACCACGTGGCCGCCGTCCAGGTCACCATGGCCGAGGACTTCGGCGTGGAGGGCCGGGGCGGGTTCTACGACGCGGTCGGCGCGCTGCGCGACGTGGTGCAGAACCACCTGCTGCAAGTCATCGCGCTGATCGCGATGGAGCCCCCGGGCCCGGCGGGCGACGCGGCCGCGCTGTGGGACGAGCGGATCAGGTTCTTCCGCCGCGTGGCCGACGCCGACCCCGCCCACTGCGTCCGCGGCCAGTACGAGGGCTACCAGGACGTCGCGGGCGTGGGGGCGGGCTCGCGGACCGAGACCTACGTGGCGCTGCGGCTGGCGGTGGACAACAGCCGCTGGGCCGGGGTGCCGTTCTTCGTGCGGGCCGGGAAGGCGCTCGGCGAGCGGGTCACCGAGGTGCGCGTGGTGTTCAAGCAGCCGCCCGGTTTCGCCGCCGACGGCCGGACCCACCGGGGCACGCCCAACCAGGCGGTGCTGCGGATCGACCCGGACGCGGGACTGCGGCTGACGCTGCTGTCGAAGAAGGCGGACGGCGGCACCGGCACCCAGGAGGTGCACCTGGACCTGCCGTTCACAGCCGAGCTGGGCAAGCCGCCCACCCCCTACGAGCGGCTGCTGCACGACGCGCTCAGCGGCGACCACGCGCTGTTCACCCGGGAGGACTCGGTCGAGGAGACCTGGCGGATCCTGCAGCCGCTGCTGGACCGGCCCCCGGCGGTCCTCCCCTACCCGCGAGGCAGCTGGGGACCGGCGGCCGCGGCCGCCCTCGTCCAGGGCCACCCGTCCTGGCAGCAGCCCTGGACCGACCCGACGCCCCCGACCCCGAACACCTGACCAGGACCCCGCACAGCTGACCGTTCCCGCCGGGTTCCCCGCTCCGCTCGCCTGCGGGGCGGGGAACCCGGATCTGTGGGGCCGGTGCGGCAACTGAGCGTCCTGTGACGGGGCATACGCGCGGTATGACCGAAGCCCGCATCGAGGAAGACCCCGGACACATCGACCCGGACGACATGAACGCGATCATCGGCGCCCTGGAGTACGTCGCCGTCACCGCCGAGACCGCCCCCTCCGCCACCACCGACCCCCACCAGGACTGGACCCTGACCCTGCACTGGCTGCAGAACGGCCCGGTCTCCAGCGACACCGAAGCAGCCCTGCCCCACGTCCTCACCCGCATCCGCGAGCACTACACCCTCAACGGCACCACCCCGCCGGCCCGCCTCGAACTGCACGACCACGACCACCGCGTGCTGGCCACCATCACCCCGCCCAGCGAACCCTGAACGGCCCGCCCCACCCGCACGAACCGGCCCGGCGGCCCGCCTGCCGGGCCGTCGGGCGGGTAGGGGCCGTGGATGAGGAGAATCAGTCTGGCCGCCGTCGTCGTCGTACTCGCCGGGGCCTCGTTGACCGGGTGTCATGGCGTCACGACCGCCCCGGGCCCGGCCGGGCAGCGATCCGCGCCGGCCCCGGCCCGCGACACCGCGCCCGGGTCCGCGATCCAGGCGCTGGACGGCCTCCAGGTGCGGGCGCGGGGGCCGTTGACCGGCTACACGCGTACCGCGTTCGGTCCGGCGTGGAGCGACGACACCAGCGACCCGGACGGCCACAACGGCTGCGATACCCGTGACGACATCCTGGCCCGGGACCTGACCGGCGTCAGCTACCGGTCGGGCCACTGCACGGTGGCCTCCGGCACGCTGCACGACCCCTACACCGGCAAGGTGATCCACTTCGTGCGCGGGCCGCGCTCCGACGCGGTCGAGATAGACCACGTGGTCCCGCTCGCCGACGCCTGGGGTGCCGGGGCGGCCCAACTGACCTCCGTGCGGCGTATGGACCTGGCAGAGGACCCGCTGGAGCTGCTGGCCGTCGACGGTCCGACCAACGAGGCCAAGGGCGACGACGACGCGTCCCAGTGGCTGCCTCCGGACACCGGCGACGACTGCGCCTACGTGGCGCGGCAGATCGCGGTGAAGGCCAAGTACCACCTGTGGGTCACCCCGGCGGAGCGGACCGCGATGCGCAAGGTCCTGACCGGATGCCCCGGCCAGGGCGTGCCCACCGAATAGCCGCGCCGGGGCGCCGGTCCGTTCGCGCAAGAGCGAGGTGTGCAGGAGCGGCCTGCGGCTGGTCACCGGGCCGCCGTGGGGGCGCCGTGCCCGCGCCGCGGCTCCCGGTAACGGGATTTGAGCCAGTTCAGGGCCCGCTGGTGGCCTCGTCCTCACCCGGGGGTACCGTCAACCCCGCATGCGCTCGCCCAGCGCGGGCAGGCGACCACCATGACCCGCCACTTCGCACACCCCGTTGACCAGCCCGCGTGGATCAGCGCGGTCCTCGCCATCACCTCCTGGCTCTCGATCGCGGGCATCGCCGGGATCGCGCTCCTCCTCGGCGCCGGTTGAGTCGAGCCAGGCCACCGACATCGTCCGACGTGCCCTCGGGACAGCCGGCATAGCTGTTGATCAACGGGGTAGCCGCATGCCCATGGCATCCACGCGCACCGACCGCCACACCACCGCCCGGCCCGCCACCGGCGTGATAACCGCCGCCCTGTGGGCCGCGGTGCTCCTCGCGACCGCGGGCCTCGTGTGGTTGACGGCTCGGGGGCGTTAGGCGCCGGTTCCCGATGTCGTGCAGGCATGTCCGGCCGGATCGCGGCAAGACGATTCCCATGACAGCCCTTGTTTGGCATCCGATCCGCGATGTCCGCCTCCGCGAGGCCCTCGTGCCCGACCCCGACGGCACCAGCGACCTCGACGTGATCACCACCGGCCGCCTCGCGGTCGCCGACGGGGTCCTGTACATCGACCCGCGCGGCACCGTGCCCGACCCGGAGATCGAACCGTACGCGGTCACCGGGATACCCCTCGCCGGGGTGCGCTCGTTCAGCATCGCCATGCAAGGAATCCACGCCGGCGAGGCCGTGCGCGAGAACTGACATCGGCGGGGCCCCTCCAGGAGTTGATCCGCCCGTAGAGTGCGGGGATGACCAATTCCGAGAACGGCAGGACCGAGTGGCCCGACCTCGTCGGCGCCGACGTCGACGAAGCGGCCCTGAAGATCAACGGTGATCGACCGGACCTCGTGGTCCGCCCGGTCCCGAGTACGCATGCCGTCACGGCGGACTACCGGACGGACCGGGTGTGGCTGTGGTTCGACGAGGAGTCACGGCTGGTGTCGCGGACGCCCCGCATCGGCTGACCACCAGCGCCCTCCCACGCCGCCGACACCGAGCTCCGCCCCGTGCTGTGGCCGGCGTCACCACCCCGACGACCGTGCCACCAGGCCGAGGCAGACCAGCAGGAGCGGGACCGCCGAAACGGATGCGGTCGGCGATCACCCCTGAGCTCATCCGGCTGCCGACGGCGAGGAAGATCGGGCCGATGAACGCCCCCAGCGCCTGACGGACACCCCGTCTCGGGCCGGGATGCGTACACAGCCGCGCGTGGGCCCAGAACCGGCAGTCCGGCGCCGACGGGGTACTGGGCCCACTGCCACCAGGTCCGCGGCGGGACACCGACCGGGACCGCCGGGGAGTTCGCCGAACCGGTCCGCACCGTCTTGACCGAGCAAGGACGCCTCGCCGCGCTGACCCCGCGTCCCGATCGGGCGGCGCGGGCACCGGCCCCGGTGTCCGCGTCCTGGTCGGCGGCTTCCGTGAGCGTGGTTCCGAAGGGTGACCCCTGTCCACGGCCGGGCGTGGTTCGGGCTCAGGCGTCTCCGGCGTCCCCCGGCGCGGCGGCCTGCTCGCGGGCCGCCGCGAGACCGCGCAGCCAGGCCGCGTGCCGGGGATCGCCCGCCGGGTACGGGCAGTCGGCCGCGACCGCGCCGAACTCGTGCGCCTCGCGTCCCGCCTTGAGTGCCGCCACCAGCTCGCCCCGCACCACCACCGCGCTCACCCCTTCCACCGGACCGAATGGCCCAAGCCTAGCCGCGCTGCCGACCGGAGCCTGCTCCGACGGGCACCACGGAGGAGAGCGAGGAGAGCGACGAGAGCGACGAGAGCGACGAGAGCATCGAGGTCCTCGCTCGCGAGGTGCGTGGTGCCGCAGCCGCTCGGGTGGGTGTCGGTTTTCCGGGCCGGTGGCGGCGGGTGCCGGGTTCGTAGCGAAAGTCACCGGTTCGGCCGTGTCCGATGTCCCCTCCAGGGCGGTCGCATCGCAGGCTGAGGGGTGACACGCGGGAGGCGAGGGGCCGCCCGCCCGCGAGAGGACGGTTCGATGACCACGTCCGCGCTCACCCCGGAGATCGAGGCCCGGTTCGCCGGGGTCCGGCGGATCGCCGAGGCCGTCCTCTACTCCGGCTGCCAGCTCTACCCGTACCGTGCCCAGGCGCCCGGGGGCAGGCCCGGTCGGCTGGCCGGGCTGCTGGTGCCCCCGGCCTGGGGCGCGCGCAGCGGCGAGCACACCGTCCAGCGGACCGAGTGCCTGCTGGAGCCGGGACCGGACGCCACCCTGCTGGCCGAGCTGCGGTTCCTGCACACCCAGCGCTGCACCGTGCAGCGGACCGGCCCGGACGGGGTCTACCGGGACACCCCCTCGCTGCGCCTCGCCGACCGGCTGCTCACCGGCTGGGACGAGGGTGTCGAGGAGCGGATCCAGCTGGCCCTGAAGGTCTCCGAGCTCAGCAGCGACGGCCGGGAGCTGCCCTTCGGCTGCCCGGAGCACGAGGAGACCGAGGCACTGTACGACGCCGCCGGGCGCCTGGTCGGCCGGATCGTCCGTCGGCGCGAGGAGGTCCGGGGCGTGATCCGGATCGCCGCCGCCGACCTCCCCGGGCAGCGCCCGCTGCGGCGGCTCACCGCCGAGATCGGCAACGGCAGCGGCTGGGCGCCGTCGCACCAGGACGCCGAGCGGGCCTCGGCGCTGCCGCACTCGCTGGTCGCGACCCACCTGATGCTCGGTCTCAGCGAGGGCGCGTTCCTCTCCCTGGCCGACCCGCCGGAATGGGCCCGGAGCGCCGCCGCCGACTGCGACAACCTCAACACCTGGCCGGTCCTGGCGGGCGAGGCAGGCCGCTGCGACGTGATGCTGTCCGCCCCGGTCACCCTGCCGGACCACCCGGACCGCCCGGGGGCGGTCCCGGCGGCGGACCGGCCCGGCCACGGCGGCTGCTCGGCGTCGCTCCGCTCCCGCTGCGACCGGTCCGAGTCCTGCGCGCCGGACGAGCGTCCCGAACCGGAGGCCGCGACCGCAGGGGAGCCCGCCCATCCGTAGCCGGACCGACGGAGTGGCGTCCCCTTTATAGGGGAGCAAATGGTCTATAAGACTACAAAGGCCCACACAATCAACGGGAGGGTGCCTCGTGGCCGAGGAGCTCCGTTCGCGTCGCCGCACCACGGCCGCGCTGCTGGCCACCACCGCCTTCGCCGCCTGCGCCGGGGCCTGGATGCTGCACGACGGCCTGCGGACCTCGGCCCCGCCGCAGCCCTCGGCCTGGGACGCCGTACCGGCCACCGCCTCCGCGGTGCCCTCCGGGAGCGCGGGGCCCTCCGCCGCGGCGCAGGCGGCGGCCATGCCCGCCTCGGCGCCGGTACGGATCCGGATCCCCTCGATCGGCGTCGACGCGCCGGTGACCGGGGAGCGGCTGGGGCCGGACCGGCGGCTGTCCGTCCCCTCGGACACCGACCGGAACCTGGCCGGGTGGTTCCAGGACGGCCCGGCCCCGGGCAGTGCCGGGAACGCGATCATGCTGGGCCACGTCGACACCTGGCAGGGCCCTGCGGTCTTCTACAATCTGGGCGCGCTGCACAAGGGCCAGGCGGTCGACGTGACCCGGCGCGACCACAGCACCGCGGTCTTCTCGGTGGACGCCATCGCCGTCTACGCCAAGGACGACTTCCCCTCGCAGAAGGTCTACGGTCCGACCAACCGTCCCGAGCTGCGCCTGATCACCTGCGGCGGCGGCTACACGCAGTCCACCGGCTACCTGGGCAATGTGGTCGTCTACGCGCATCTGACCGGCAAGAAGTAGGGCCGACCGCCGGTTTCGCCCGTCCGATCGCCGCCCAGCGCCCG
Organism: Streptacidiphilus sp. P02-A3a; assembly: GCF_014084105.1. Taxonomy (GTDB): domain Bacteria; phylum Actinomycetota; class Actinomycetes; order Streptomycetales; family Streptomycetaceae; genus Streptacidiphilus. Next base: position 5,526,908 of record NZ_CP048289.1, read on the forward strand.
GATCCGGGCCGGTTTCAGAGGTCAGGACGCAGAAGCCAGGCCGGTCTTACCCCTCGAAAACAGGACCGAAACGGGCATTTCGCCTTTGCCCCCTGTGACGGTCGCCACACGGCTTCCGGGCAGTACGACCGCTCATAGTTGATCCTTACGCTCCACTCACACCCCTCCCGGCCCGCCTGGCCCGGATCAGCCGGACGGTCCCGGCCGACCGTCCGCGCGGCGGCGCCCGCCTCCCGCGATTGCTGGTCCCCGGAGCGGTTCCGGCGGCGCCCACCGGCGTCCCGACGGGCTGCCGGGAAGCCTCCCGAGGGCTCCGGGAACGGTTGTAGACCGGATCGGGCGAACTCCGTTCGACTACGAAGCTGCCTAGTATCTGATGCTCTTGGCCTGCGCCGACACGCCAGCTAACAATGAGCCGGTCACCGGATGCAGCGGCGCCTTCCCGCCGCTTCGTCCACCTCCTGGCACTAACCAAAGCGGAGTGCCCCGTGCCCCCAAGGTGACCGCTCCCCCTGTCCGGGAGCGGTCGGACGCCGAAGGCAAGCACACGCCAACCCGATTGAGGTCGAACTCTCCCATGTCTCTCTCCCCCCGTATGCGTGTCTCGGCTGCCATCGTGGCTGCGACTGCCGGTCTCACCACCCTCGGCGGTTTCGCGACGGCCAACGCCGCCGCCCCGGTCGCCGCTGTGCACCAGGCTGTGAAGACCACCGCTGTCGCCCCCGCCGCAGTCAAGGCCGCTCCGGCGAGCGCGGTGACCAAGACGAGCAGTGCCCAGACCGCCGCCGACGCCGCCGCGCACCTCGCCTACCTGAACCAGCAGGCCGCGATCGCCGCCCAGCAGGCGTACTACGCCGCGGTCGGCCGTACCGGCTCCACCGCCAGCTCGGCCTACACCCCGGCCGCCTCCGCCCCGGCCGCCAGCAGCTCGACCCAGTCCAACAGCGCCGCGTCCTCCGCCGCGCAGGACGCCTACAACTCGGCGACCGCGAGCAACAGCGCCAGCGACAACGCGAGCAGCAGCAACTCCGCCCAGCTGAACAGCGACGCGTCCTCGGCCGCGCAGAACGCCTACAACTCGGCGACCGCCAACAGCGGCAGCAGCTCCTCCTCCACCGCGAGCACCGGCTCCACCGCGTCCAGCTCCGCTGTCGCCTCGGCCGCCGCCTCCGGCTCTCCGCAGGCGATCGCCGCCGCGATCGTCCCGGCCGACCAGCTGGCCTCCTTCGACGAGATCATCTCGCACGAGAGCGGCTGGAACGTCACCGCCGTCAACCCGTCCTCCGGCGCCTACGGCCTGCCCCAGGCCCTGCCCGGCGACAAGATGGCCTCGGTCGGCGCCGACTGGCAGACCGACGCCACCACCCAGATCACCTGGGCCCTGCAGTACATGGACTCCACCTACGGCAGCCCGAACCAGGCCTGGGCCTTCTGGCAGGCCAACAACTGGTACTGAGCCACCCGAACCACCCCTGCGGCGCCCAGGCACCGGACAGGGGTCCTGCGGCGAGCACCCCCAGGGGCCCGGCACACATCGTGTGCCGGGCCCCTGCTCGTTGCCCCGCTGCCACTCCCACCCTCGGCAGTCGGTCCTGATGGTGCGTCAACTCGGTTACCGCGCGGGCCGACTGGCGTCAGCTGGCCGCGGTCCCGGCGCGGCGGCGGCGCATCATCCACACCGCACTGGCGCTGGCGCCCGCGAGCAGCAGCGCACCGGCCGCGGTCTCCATCGGGTCACTGGTGAGGACGGACCCACCGACACCGGTGGCCACCGCGCCGGTCGGCGTCGCCGAGGTGGCGGTGGTCGAGGTGCCGGTGGAGGTGCTGGTGGAAGTACTGGTGGAAGTGCTGGCGGCGGAGATGGTCAACGGCGTGGTGCCGGACTCGGTCCCGCAGGTGAAGGTGACGTTCTGGGTGCCCGGCGTGGCACTGGCGCTGACCGTGGTGGTACCGGTCTGCGAGGTGCTGTTGCCGGAGAGGGTAACCGTGTTGAACACAGAGGCCGCCGCCGTAGCGGTGGAGGAGCAGCCGGTCGCCGCGAAGGCCACCGTACCGCCGGGCGCCACGGTCGTCGGGAAGACGCTGAACCCGAACGAAGTGACGTTACTGCTGGTCCCGCCCTGGGCGAAGGCAGCGGGGGTGGAGAGACCCACGACCGCGGCCGCCGCGACGAGAGGCACGGCTATCGAGGTACGTCGCATGGAGGAAATCCCTTCCATCGGTTCCGGCGGAACATCGCGTGTCCGATCGGACACTGAAAGCGATGTTTCGCCCTTGTTGGTGACGCTAAGCCGAGCCGGGGGCGACGGCGAGCCGGGAGCCCCCCAGCGGCCCCGCTGTTGCTCCGAACGGGAACCGGCCCAGTCCCCGGCAGGCCCCGTGGCGAGCGGCCCGGTCGGTTGCGGGCCCGGTCGGGGCCGGGCCCGGGCCCGTGGCGGGCAAGGCGAAGGGCCACCGCGGTTCCGGCCGCGATGGCCCTTCACGTCCTCGTCCGGTGTGGTCAGGTGGCTGCCGACTGCAGGGCACGTCGATAGATCGACAGGCACAGCTGGCACTGCTGCTCCTGCTGGGCGAGGCCCTGCTGAAGCGGGGGAACGGCCACCCCCGTGTAGAGCGAACGGCCGCAGAGCATGTCGGAACCGGCGTCCTTGGCGATGTGCCACAGGTAGACGGGCTGGGTGGTGCCCGCGAGCGAATTGGTGATCTCAGGTCGCATCTGGTGCATGTTGGTCCTCTGTCCCAGGGGCCTCGCCACTTGCCGGCGATGGTCCGGTCAGGATGCAGGAAGGTCTCAATTCTTATACGAATGGCACGTGTTGAGCGCGGCAGCGCCCGGGCCGCTACCGCCGAACGGGGGACAGCAGGCGGCGGCGGGCAGGTCCAGCTGCCCGACCGCGTAGTCCCTGGGCCGCTGCCGGACGCCGCTCGGCAGCGGACGGCCGGTCAGGTCCAGGTGCAGCGCCCGCACCACGTCCACCCCGTCCACGGTCTCGAACAGCCGGAACCCGGCGCCGGTCCGGGGGTTGAAGTCGACCAGCTTGTACCGGCCGTCGCGCGGGTCGAGCCGCCAGTCCAGGTCCGCCGCGCCCCGGTAGCCCAGGCGGCGGCAGAACCCGGCGGCCTGCTCCGCCAGGTCCGGGTTGTCCAGCGCCCGTACCCGGGTGGCCGCCCCCGCGCCGGGCGGCCAGCAGCGGACCTTGACGCCGGTGAACGCCAGCGGGGGCGCGCCGTCGGCCGGGCAGTAGAGCTCGGTGATCCAGTCCCCGGCCGGTCCGGCCGGAAGGTACTCCTGGACCAGTACCGAGGGCGCCGGGCCCGGCGGACAGGCGGCGCGCAGTTCGCGCTCGTCCCGGACCAGGGTGGTGCGGCCGACCACCGGCGCGCGCAGCCGGGTCCACGCCGCCAGGTTCTTCAGCACCAGCGGATAGCCCCACTCCCGCCCGGTCGCCAGCAGCGCGGCGTGGTCGGCCGGACGAAGCGGCGGGCGGTGTAGCGGGAGAGCGCGGCCGGGGTGAACCGGTCCTCGACCATGGCGTGCACGGTGACGCCGCGCCGTCCCAGGGTGCGCAGCACGCCGACGCCGCCGGGGTGCTGCGGATAGCCGCCGATCTATCTGTTCGAACACCCACGGGATGTTGCGGGCCTCGTCGCGGGCCGGGACGACCAGGCTGACGGTCCGTCGGTCGGACGCCGAAGCGTCGACTGAGCTCAACTGGCGAATGTACTTCCGCGTTAGTGACCAATGCGGTGCCAGGGCCCCATCATTGCTGGGATCGTCACCCACAGTCAAGACAATTCGGTGACTTTTCTCATATAAGCCGCAGATTGCCCGATCTGAGTGACCGATCGTCGCTATCGGTGCTCCGCCGCCCCGGCGATCCGGCGGGAGATCTCCCCCGGCCGGGCCGGGCGGCCGAAGTGCCACCCCTGTGCCCAGTCGCACCCCATCTGCCGCAGCCGCTCCGCGTGCTCCGGCGTCTCCACCTCCTCGGCGGTCACCGTGAGCCCGAGGGTGTGCGCCAGCGAGACCACCGCGCCGACGATCCGCCAACCGAGCGACTCGTCCCGGCTCGGGTCGTGCAGGTCGGCGACGAAGGAGCCGGCGATCTTCAGTCCGGACACCGGCAGGTCCCGCAGGTAGGCGAGGTTGGACCAGCCGGTACCGAAGTCGTCCACGGCCAGCGAGACGCCCATGTCCACCAGCGAGTGCAGCACCTGCATCGACTCGTCGTCCCGGCCGACCACCGCGCTCTCGGTGATCTCCAGCTGGAGCAGCCCCGGGTCGAGGCCGGTGGACCGCAGGATCCGCTGGACGTCCGACACCAGCCCGGCGTTGCGGGTCTGCCGCACCGCCAGGTTGACGTTGACCTGCGGCGCGAACCGGCCGAAGCGGCGCGACCACTCGGCCGCCTGGCCGCAGGCCTGCTCCAGCACCCAGCGGCCGAGCGGCATGATCAGCCCGGTCTCCTCGGCGGTGGCCACGAACTCGTCCGGTCCGAGCACCCCCAACTGCGGGTGCCGCCAGCGCACCAGGGCCTCCACCGCCACCAGCGAACCGTCGGCCAGCGCGCACAGCGGCTGGTAGTCGACGAAGAACTCGCCCCGGTCCAGGGCCACCGGCATCCGCACCGACACGGCGTAGCGGCTGACCTCGCGGGCGTTGTGCCTGGGGTCGTACAGCGTCCACCGGCCGCGCCCCTGCTCCTTCGCCCGGTACAGGGTGAGGTCCGCCGCCCGGACCGCCGCCATCGGCGTGGTGGTGGCCACCGTCCGCTCCAGCACCCCGACGCTGGCCCCGACCGACAGCCGGTGGTCGCCGACGGTCACCGGCCGGGACAGGGCGCCGAGCACGGTCTTGGCGACGGCCACCGCCTCCTGCTCGCCGCTGGTGTCGGCCAGCAGCACCACGAACTCGTCACCGCCGAGCCGGGCCACCAGATGGCCCATCGGGGTGAGCGCGGCCGACAGCCGCCCGGCCACGGCGGTCAGCAGCTGGTCCCCGGTCTCGTGGCCCAGACTGTCGTTGATGATCTTGAACCCGTCCAGGTCGACGTAGCAGAGCGCGAACCTGGCGTCCGGATCCGGCGCGGCGAAGACCTCCTCCAGCCGCTCGAAGAAGGCCGCCCGGTTCGGCAGCCCGGTCAGCGGGTCGTGCGTGGCCTGGTGCCGCAGCCGTTCCTGCAGCCGGTAGCGGTCGGTGATGTCCTCCAGCATCGCCACCTGGTACTGCGGAGTGCCGTCGGCGTCCCTGATCAGCGAGACGGTCAGGTGCGTCCAGACCACCCCGCCGTCGCGCCGGTAGTACGGCTTGTCGAACTGGAAGTAGTCCCGCTTGCCGCTGATCAGCTCCCCGTACGCCTCCCAGACCCCGGGCGTGTCCTCCGGGTGCACCAGGTCGTCCACCCGCTGCCCCTCCAGGTCCTCCGGGCGCGCGCCGAAGAGCTCCATCAGCGCCGGGTTCACCTCCAGGATGGTGCCCTCGACGTCGCCGATGCCGATGCCGATCGCCGCGCTCTCGAACAGCGCCCGGAACCGCGCCTCGGATGCCTGTAGCGCCCGCTCGGCGTCCCGGCGGGCGGTGTCCGCCGCCAGCCGGATCGACTCCTGCTCGCGCAGCGTCCGCTCGCGCAGCGCCACCGCCCAGCCCGCCGCGAAGGCCCCGGCCAGCGCCGGTCCCCGGTCGTCGCTCAGCGGCCGCTCCTGGAGCAGCTCCACCACCCGGGCCAGCAGCGCCGGGTCGGTGTAGTGGGCGTGCACCAGCATCGCCCCGGCCTCGGCCGCCGGGGCGGTGTCGAACGGCTCCTCGGTCCGGGCCCGGTTCAGCAGCGAGGTGGTGCGGCTGACCAGCCGCCGCCGGGTGCCCGGGGTCAGTGTGCCGCCGTGCCCGGAGTGCAGCAGCTCGCCCCAGGCGTCCCGGAACCGGGCCGCCGGGTCCTCCTCCTCCCGCGCGTCCTCACGCCTGCCGCCCATCGGCGGTGAGGCGTTCACGTCCGGCGCCCCACCCCTGCCATACCGGTCATCCGCTCCGGGTGCGGACCGACCGAGCCGGGGGTCTCCGGGTTCCACTCGGAGAGGTACACCACCCCGGGCTCGACCAGCTCGAAGCCGTCGAAGAAGCCGGTGATCTGCTCCCGGTTGCGCATGGTGAGCGGGGTCGGCGTGCGCCGGTACAGGTCCTGGTGCGGACCGGCCTGGTCCGGTCGGCCCTCCAGCGAGGCGTGCGAGAGCACCAGGTAGCTGCCCGGCGGCAGCGCGTCCCGCAACTGGCCGACCACGCGCTCCGGCTGCTCCTCGTCGCTGATGAAGTGCAGCATCGCCACCAGCAGCACCGCGACCGGCTCACCGGGGCGCAGCAGTTCCTCCGCCGCGGGCTGGGCCAGCAGCGCCGCCGGGTCGCGCAGGTCCGCCTCGACCACCTCGCTCAGCGGGTCGTCGGCCAGCAGCAGCCGGCTGTGCGCCACCGCCACCGGATCCCGGTCCACGTAGACCACCCGGGCCCGGGGTTCCACCTCGCGGGCGATCTCGTGCACCGCGCCGAAGGTCGGGATGCCGGAGCCGATGTCCAGGAACCGGGTGACGCCCTGCTCGGCGATGTACTGGACGGCGCGGCGCAGGAAGGCCCGGTTGGCCCGCATGATCAGCGGAAGTTCCGGCCACAGCTCGATGGCCTTGCGGGCCATCCGCCGGTCCGCCTCGAAGTTGTGCGAACCGCCGAGGTAGTAGTCGTAGACCCGGGCGGCGTTCGGCGTCTCGGGATCCGTTCCGGCAGGCACCCATGTCGGTCGCGTCATGCCGCACCCTTTCGCCGGACAGAGATGGGAAAACGGACAACAGACACCAAAAGCGTCCGCCCGATCCCCTCCCGGCGCAACCGCTTCCGCCCGGATCAGCGGGGGTCCTCCCGCTCCGACGGGACCGGCACGGCGGACTCCTCCGGTTCCTCCTGGCGACCGCGCTCCAGGCCGAACAGCGCCACCACCGCCGCCACCGCCATGATCCCGGCCATCGCGTAGAAGACCGCGCGGGTGGCGTAGGCGAAGTCGAGCCGGATGAAGTCCGGGATGTCCGCGGTGCCGCCGGTGCCGCCCTGCGACTGCGAGATGCCGGAGGCCTCCGCCGAGGCCTGCCCGGCGGGCATGCCCCGGGCGATCAGCGAGGCGGTCACCCGGGAGCGGAACTGCGACACCAGCACCGTCCCGAGGATCGCCAGGCCCAGGCTGGCCGCGTAGTTCCGCACCGTCTGGGTGATCCCGGTGGCCTCGCCGTACGACAGCCGGGACGCCCGGCTCACCGCGTCGGTGCTGGCCGGGCTGAGCATGAAGCCCATGCCCGCCCCGGCCAGCACCACGTACCAGATCTGGGAGTTGAAGTTCAGCTGGGTGACCTTGCCCGCCCACAGCGCGAAGCCGACGGCGCACAGGGCGCAGCCGAGGGTCACCGGGCGCTTGGCGCCGCCCCGGTCCAGCATCCGGCCGCCGAGCTGCGAGGCGACCACGAAGCCGAGGAAGAAGTAGAGCAGGTAGAGCCCCGCCTGCGAGGCCGTCTTCCCGAGCGCGATCTGCGCGTACTCGCTGGCGAAGAAGAACACCGGGATGAACACCAGCATGGCGATGCCCAGCACCAGGTTCTCCACCGCGAACGCCCGGATCCGGAAGATGTCCACCTTGATCAGCGGCGACGCGGTCCGCCGCTCGACCAGCACGAAGGCCACCAGCAGCAGCAGTCCGGCGGCGATGCACAGACCGATCCCGGGGTTGCGCCAGCCCCAGATCTGCGACTGCTGGAAGCCGAACACGCTCAGCCCTACCCCGGACGCGATCAGGGCCAGCCCCCGGTAGTCCATCGGGGCGGGCCGGTGCTCGGTCACCGGCTTGGCCAGCGCGATCAGCACCAGCGCGACCACCGCCACCGGGATGTTCACCCAGAAGATGGCCCGCCAGGTCCACTGGGTGAGGTATCCGCCGAGGATCGGGCCGATCGCGGTCAGGCCCCCGGCGATGCCGAAGAACACCGCCAGCGCCCGGCCGCGCTCGCGCAGCGCGAAGGTCTGCACCACGATCCCCAGCGCCGCCGGGAACATGATCGCCCCGCCAGCCCCCTGGACCACCCGGAACAGCACGATCCAGGCCTCGGCCAGGCTCCCCTTGGGCGTCAGCCCGCACATCGCCGACGCCCCGGCGAAGACCAGCACCCCGAGCACCACCATCTTCCGGTGCCCGACGGTGTCGGCCAGCCGCCCGCCGAAGGCGAACAGCGCCGCCAGCGCCATCAGGTAGGCGTTCACCGCCCACTGCACCCCGGTCGCGCTCAGCCCCAGCTCCCGCTGGATCTCCGGCACCGCGATGGAGACGATGGTCTGGTCGATGAAGGTCATCGCGACCGCGAAGATCATCGCAGCGAGCACGAGATTCCTCGGTCGGCCCCCGGACCCTGCGCTGACGCTCATGTCCACTCCTCGGCTGCTCCGTCGGCCGCTGCCGGCCCGCTGCCCGACTGCGCGTGTCCCGGCGTGCCGGTGTGTCCCCGGTCACAGTCACGCTCTCCCACACTCGGTCAAGCAGCGCGTCCCTGCCACCCACCGGACCAGGTTGGCGGCACCCCACCGCCGGATCGGGGCCCCGAATCCACCGAAGCCGGGGCACATCGGCATGATGGGTTCATGACGATCTCGACTGGCTCCGCCTCCGATCCCACCAGCGCGAGGGACCGCAGCGCCCTCGAACAGATCCTCGGATGCCCCGTGTCAGGGGAATGGCCGACCGGCGCGGCGCCGGCCGGCAGCAGGGTGCGGGTGGTCCACGACACCGAGTGGGAGGGGCCCTGGCGGAACGAGTTCCTGGGCACCGTGGACGACCTGGTCGCCCCCGCCCCGGTCGACCACCCGCAGGCCCACGACGGGGAGTTGGCCTACTGGGTGCGCTTCGACGAGTCGCAGTACGACTGCGCGGGCGACGGCCCGTACCTCAAGGCCCTGATCTGGGCCCGGTACCTGCGCTTCGATCCCGGGCGGTAGCCCCCGTCCCGGCCCTCCCGCCGGTCACCGGGCGAGCGAGATCTCACCGTCGCTGACGGTGATGGCCTGCGCGGCCAGGGCGGTGGGGGCCGGGCCGCGCGCCACCGAGCCGTCGGCGACGCGGTACTGGCTGCCGTGGCAGGGACAGGTGATCAGGCCGTCGGCGACACTGCCGACGATGCAGCCCTGGTGGGTGCAGACGGCGGTGAAGCACTTGAACTCGCCCGGGGTCGGCTGGGTGACCACGACCTTCTGCGCCTTGAACACCAGGCCGCCGCCGACCGGGACGGCACTGGTCGCGGTGAGCCCCTGCGGCGCGGCGGCGCTCCCGCTCGCGCCGCCGCCGGGCTCCGCCGTGGTGCCGGTGCCCCCGGCGCTGCTCCCGGCGCTGCTCCCGGCGCCGCTGCCGGAGCCGCTGCCGCCTCCGGCTCCGCAGGCGGTGAGCAGCGCGGCGGCGGCGACCACCCCGGTCCCCGCGAGGACGGTACGCCGGGCCGGGGCCTGCTCGTGCGGCTGGTCGATCTGCATCGGGTGCTCCTGCTGGTCGGGGACTGCCGTCGCCGACTCCTACGCGCCGCCCGCCGCCCCGGTTCAACCGATCCCGCGCGCCCGTCGCGCCGCGTCAACCCACCCCCGCGGCGCCCAGTTCCGCGTCCGCCGCGACCAACAGCAGCTCCAGCGCGTCCGGGTAGGCACTCAGGTTCATCCGCTCCACCAGCAGCTCCGCGCTGGCCGCGATATGAGGGTGCGTCACCTGCGGGAGCCGGGCGTAGGTCGCCTGCCAGACCTCCTCGTCGACCCGCTGGGCCGGCACCGGCATCGCGATCGAGGCCGCGTCGAGGGCGGCGAAGGCGAGGCTCTGGTCGATGAAGACGTGGTAGATCCGGACAGCGGCGCGGTCGGTGAAGCCCGCCGTGCGCAGCGTCGCCAGGATCGCCTCGTCGGCGGCCACCTCGTGCGGACGCCCGCTCACCCGGTTGGCGGTCAGCACGGCCGCCTGCGGATGGGCGAGGTAGGCGGCGTGGATCCGCAGCCCGAGGTCGCGCAGGTCGGCCCGCCAGTCGCCGCCGGGCCGCCAGTGCTCCATCGCCCGGCTCATCAGCTCGTCCGCGATCGCCAGGACCAGGTCGTCCATGCCGTTGAAGTACCGGTAGACCGCGCTGGCGTCGGCCCCGAGACCCAGACCGAGCCGTCGCGCGGTGAGCCCCTCGGCGCCGTGCTCGCCGAGCATCCGCAGCGCGGTCTCCACGATCAGCTCATGGCTGAGCACCTGGCCCTGCTTCGTCCGCCGCCGCCGCTGCCGGGCTTCCCCCGGCACCACTGTCTTCGCCATGGTGCCCAGCCTACGGGCTTATGCCAACGCCATTGACGTTTGTCCGGCCCCGGCGTTTGATCGTTTGAGGGCGCGAAACCGCCCCAGCCCTCGGAAATGAACGGATGTCGTCATGCGCGTACTGCTTGTGGGAGCCGGCGGCGTGGGAACCGCGATCACCCGGATCGCCGCCCGCCGGTCCTTCTTCGACCACCTGGTGGTCGCCGACTACGACCTCTCCCGGGCCGAGGCGGCCGTGGCGGCCCTGGTCGAGCGCGATCCGCAGGAGAGCCGCTTCAGCGCCGCCCGGATCGATGCCTCCGACCAGGACGCGGTCGCCGCGCTGCTGACCGCCGAGCGCTGCGACGTGCTGATGAACGCGACCGACCCGCGCTTCGTGCTGCCGCTGTTCGAGGCCGCGCTCGCGGCGGACGCGCACTACCTGGACATGGCCATGTCCCTGTCGCATCCGCACCCGGAGCAGCCGTACCGGCTGTGCGGGGTCAAGCTCGGCGACGGGCAGTTCGAGCGGGCCGACGCGTGGGAGAAGTCCGGGCGGCTGGCCCTGGTCGGCATGGGCGTGGAGCCCGGCCTGTCGGACGTCTTCGCCCGCTACGCGGCGGACGAGCTGTTCGACGAGATCGAGGAGATCGGCATCCGCGACGGCGCCAACCTGACCGTCGAGGGCTACGACTTCGCGCCGTCGTTCAGCATCTGGACCACCATCGAGGAGTGCCTGAACCCGCCGGTGGTCTACGAGGCCGACCGGGGCTGGTTCACCACCGCGCCGTTCAGCGAGCCGGAGGTGTTCGACTTCCCCGAGGGCATCGGGCCGGTGGAGTGCGTCAACGTGGAGCACGAGGAGGTGCTGCTGGTGCCGCGCTGGGTGGACGCCAAGCGGGTCACCTTCAAGTACGGGCTCGGCGACGACTTCATCGAGAAGCTGAAGACCCTGCACACCCTGGGACTGGACCGGACCACCCCGCTGACCGTGCCCAGCGCGGGCGGGCCGGTCCAGGTCTCGCCGAGGGACGTGGTGGCGGCGGCGCTGCCCGACCCGGCCGGGCTGGGCGACCGGATGCACGGCAAGACCTGCGCGGGCACCTGGGTCAAGGGCGTCAAGGACGGCGACCCGCGCGAGGTGTACCTCTACCACGTGGTGGACAACCAGTGGTCGATGCGGGAGTACGGCTCGCAGGCGGTGGTCTGGCAGACCGCGATCAACCCGGTGATCGCGCTGGAGCTGCTGGCCACCGGTGTCTGGTCCGGTGCGGGCGTGCTCGGTCCGGAGGCGCTGCCGCCGAAGCCCTTCCTTGACCTGCTCGTCGCCTACGGCTCGCCCTGGGGCCAGCGCGAGCAGTAACCACGAACGAGAGCACTGCTCGCGCCCGCAAGCGATCACCGCTCACGGGCGAGAGCAGTGCTCTCGATGATGGCTGGTGCCCTCTGGCTGTCCTCGTGACTCCCCTGAGGTTGCCCCGAGGCTCAGCCCAGCTTCCGGGCCAGACCGCCGTGCATGTGCACATGCGCGTCCGGGGTCGCCGCGGCCTCGGCGTCCGGGTGCCACCGGTGCACCAGGCACACGCCGGGCTCGACCAGCTCCAGCCCCCGGAACAGCAGCTCCACCTCGGACCGGTCACGGATCCGCTCCGGGATGCCGCGCGCCGCGTAGGCGGCGATGCCCTTGGTGACCTCCTCCGGCGCGCTGTCGGCGGTGACCGTCGACAGCGCCAGGAAGCTGCCCGGAGCCAGCTCCGACATCAGCCCGTCGATGATCGCGTGCGCCGCGTCCTCGTCGGTCACGAACTGCAGCACCGCGATCAGGCTCAGCGCGACCGGCTGCTCCAGGTCGAGCGTGGCCCGCAGCGCGGGCGCGTCGAGGATCGCCCGGGCGTCGTGCAGGTCGGCGTCGATGTAGGTGGTCCGCCCCTCCGGCGTACTGGTCAGCAGCGCCCGGGCGTGCACCAGCACCATGGGGTCGTTGTCCACGTAGGCGACGCGCGCGGTCGGGTCCACCGCCTGCGCCACCTCGTGCAGGTTCGGCGAGGTCGGCAGGCCGGTCCCGATGTCCAGGAACTGGCGGATGCCCTCCTTCGCCGCGAGGTGGTGGGTCATCCGGCGCATGAAGCTGCGGTTGGCCCGCATCGAGTTCGGCAGATTGGGCCAGACGGCGGCGATCTCGGCGGACGCCTCACGGTCGGCCGGGAAGTTGTCCTTGCCGCCGAGCAGATAGTCGTAAATGCGCGCCGAGTGCGGCACGTCCGTCCGCAGTTCCACCGACGGCTTGTCGTTCTCGTTCGGCTTCATCCAGTCCAACCCGTCAGCCACGGTGCCACGCCCTTGCCACTCGAACGCCAATCCAGTGATTCCCCGCACACTTTAACCCCCAGAACAGAGCTGATCCCCCGTCATCCACGCCGCTCCGGCGCCGATCACCACTGGTAATCACCCGACCACGCGCCCGTACCGTCCGCGCGTCCACCCGGCCCGAATACCCCGGGCATTCGGGGCGCACTCATTCACATTCACGTACCTGTACGAATCATCAGCCCCCGATCGCCCGGTTTCCGGCTCACTGACGGGCCTGGTCCAGCCGCCGCCACCGCAGCGCCCGGCAGTCGGTGGCCGTGCTCGGATCGCGGTCGACCGTCCTGGCACGAATCACGTCCGCGGGCGCGGCACGGTCGACACGTCCGGCGGAAACCCCTATTCGAGGCCCTCGCCCGGCACCGGACCGACCGCTCCGGTCACCGCCCGCGCTCCCGCGCCGCATTCAACTCGCCCATCCGCGACCATAGTTCATCCGCACGACTGGCCGGATGCGACCGCGCGCACGGGACCTGCCACGCGCAACCGCCCCCGGGCGGACCCGCATCGCGTACCGCTATCCCAGTGCCATGTATCCCAGTGCCATGACCCGCCCCACCCGACCACTCCCCCTGTCGTACGCCAACTCCCCCACCGTGGGGGCTTATCCATCGACATTGCTGACGTAAGTCCGTTCAATTCCCCGCGGACATCACCAGATCCACCCCCGGATTCGACTGACGCGACTACCGGAGTTCCCGCCCGGTCAGCCCGGCAGGTCCGCCAGCAGCTTTTCGGTGATCGCGTGCAGGCGGGCGGCGTCGGCCGGGGCGAAGCCGGCCGTGTCCGTCGGCACCCGGCGGCCCTCCCGTACCGCGGTGAGTCGCACCGGACGGTCGGCGTACATCCCGGCGAACCGGACACCGAGCGGGTCGCAGAGCGCTCCGCCGTGGCCGAGGGCGCCGGTCCCCGGGTAGTCGCGCCGCAGTTGCAGATCGTGCCAGCGGACCGGGCCGGTCAGTCCGGTCCCGCCGAAGTTGAGCACGACCGCGTTCCCGGACCGGCCGAGCTGGTCGATCAGGCCGTGGCTGAGCAGGTAGCGGCTGAGGTAGTAGAGAGCGAAGGTGCTCTCGCAAGCCGTCCGCGGTCTCCACCCGGGTCGACCGGTGGTAGCGGGCCCCCAGCACCAGCACGTCGACGGCCGGGTAGGCCTCGGCCACCAGGTCGACCACGCGGCGGTTCTCGGACACCAGGCCCAGGTCGGCCCGCACGAACCGGGCGCGGGCGCCGACCCCGTGGCGGGCGGCGGCGTCCAGGAACGCCCGGCCCTTCTCCGCGCTGGCGCCCACGATCAGCACCTCGTGCCCCCGCTGGAGGGATGTCGCAGCCCGAGCGACGCACCACCTCCGCCCGGGTCCGCTTGCTTTCGCTCCAGCGCACCACGGCCGACAGCGCCGTCTCCAGCCGTCCCAGCTCCGCGGGGGGGCGGAACCGGCGGCAGCCGCAGCCGGGCTCAGCTGAGCACGAAGTCCACCGGTTCGGACTTCCGCAGCGCTCGGCGCGCGCTCCAGGTCGCGGTCGGCGGGGCCACGGTGAGCACCGGGCAGACCACCCGGGCCAGCACCCGGCGGCGGACCGACCCGCCCAGCAGGCCGGTGAGCCGCCCGCGTCCGCCACCGCCGAGGACCAGCAGGTCCTCCGGCTCCGCCGCCAGCAGCGGCAGCGCGTACCAGGCGGGAGCCCGCGCCACCAGCGGCTCGACCCGCAGGCCGGAGGTCCCGACGGTCGGCGGCTCCAGCACTCCCGCGCCCGGGCGCGGCTCGACCCCGAGCACCTCCGTCAGGACCTCCGCCAGCCGCTGCTGAGCCCGCCGCTGCCACAGCGCCGCCAGCGGTGGCGAGGGCGCGCGGGCGTAGGCGAGCTCGCCCTCCGGCGGCTCCCAGGTGTGCACCGGGACCAGCACCCGCCCACTGCGCCAGGCCTCCTGCACGCCCCGGCGCAGCGCCGCCACACTGCTCGGCGACATGCTCACGCCCACCACCACGCGCCCACCGCTCATGACCGCACCTCCGATCCGCTGGTCACGGTGGTGCTGGGGATCAGGTGGGGGTCGGGGCGACTGGAGGGGCGGCTGCCGGTCTGCGTCATGGCAGTAACTATGCTTTGGGCAAAATACCGCCACCAGTGGCACTTATGCCCTTGTCCGACAAGATCCTGCCATCTATGCTCCGCCACATGCTGAAAACCATCGCAGCTGTGCTGATCGAGGGCTTCGCGCCGTTTGAGTTCGGCGTGCTCTGCGAGGCGTTCGGGATCGACCGGACCGAGGACGGGGTACCCGCGTTCGACTTCCGGGTCTGCGGCGAGCGTCCCGGCGAGCCGCTGGCCTCCAACATCGGCTTCGAGCTGATCCCGCCGAACGGGCTGGACGCGCTGGCCGACGCCGACCTGGTGGGTGTCGCGGCCGCCTCCATCATCGACGACTACCCGCCCGCCGTACTGGAGGCGCTGCGCGCGGCGGCCGAGCGCGGCGCGACACTGCTGTCGGTGTGCAGCGGGGCGTTCCTGCTGGGCGCGGCGGGCCTGTTGGACGGCCGCACCTGCACCACCCACTGGCGCCATGTCGACGAGCTCGCGGAGCGCTTCCCGCTGGCGAAGGTCGACCCGGACGTGCTGTTCGTCGACGACGGGGCGGTGATCACCAGCGCGGGCACCGCCGCCGGGATCGACGCCTGCCTGTACCTGGTCCGCCGGGAGCTGGGTTCGGCGCCCGCGAACGCGATCGCCCGGCGGATGGTGGTGCCGCCGCAGCGCGACGGCGGCCAGAAGCAGTACATCCAGGCACCCATGCCGGAGTGCACCGGCAGCCTGCAGGCGCTGCTCGCCTGGGCGCTGGAGAACCTGGGCGCCGACCACAGCGTGGCCACCCTGGCCCGCCGGGCCCGGATGTCGGAACGCACCTTCGCCCGCCGCTTCAGCGACGAGACCGGCACCACCCCGCACAAGTGGCTCACCCAGCAGCGGATCCTGCGCGCCCAGCACCTCCTGGAGGACACCGAGCTCAGCATCGAGGAGATCGCCACCAGTACCGGCATGGGCACCGGCGCGCTGCTGCGCCACCACTTCCGGCGGATCGTCGGCGTCACCCCGAAGGAGTACCGGAGCAACTTCGCCGGACGCCCCGCCCTCGCTCAGTCGAGCTGACGGAACGTCACCACAGCGGCCCGGCCGCGTACGTCGAGCGTCGCCGACTCGGTTCCGGTGAGCAGTACGGCGTCCAGCGGGCCCAGCGCCACCGCGCCGGTGTCGTCGTCGCTGCCGCGCAGTTCCGCGCCGCCCTCCAACACCATTGCCAGCAGCGTGACTTCGGCCTCACCGCGCAACGGCACCGACCCGTCGACGACGTCGACCCGGGCGCTGACCCTTTCCCGACGGGTCATCACATTGAAGTCCACCAGCGGACCTTCGAGCAGTCGGCAGCCGGTGTCCGCGTCGCCGGAGAAGGCGAACGGCTGGTAGGGCGTGTCCACCCGCCGCTCGACCCCGTCCACGGTGAGCAGCATCCCGGCGCCCCGGACGACGGTGATCACCCGGTCCACTCCGGGGAAGACCGAGAACGGACCGCCCCGCGCCACGTCGGCCAGGCTCACCCGCCAGTGGAACTCCGCCAGGCCGGAGCCCTCCGGGAAGGCCGCGACCTCCCGGGTGACCCCACCGCCGTTCTTCCACGCGGACGCGCTCCGCTCCGCCGCCCGCAGCACCCGTGCCGCCATCACCGTTCTCCGTTCCGAATTGGGACGTTTCATGACATTCCATCAGTTCCCGGAGCGGGCACGGATGGAGTCGATCAGCAGGTCGACCGCGAGCTCGAAGTTGTCCGCCGAGTCCAGCGGCGGGATCTCGTCGAGCAGCGCCGCGAGGTTGGGGAAGCGGTCGGCCGGGAGCGCCCGGTACTCCACCTCCCAGGAGCGCAGGTCCGCCTCCCGGGTCGGCGCGTCCAGCGCGTGCAGGGTGGCCTCCATGCTGGCGTAGGCCAGCACCGCGTCGGCGAAGACCCGGTAGCAGCGGGCCGCGTCCCGGTCGGACAGGCCCGCGCGGCGCATGCAGCCGAGGATGTACTCGACCACCTCGAACTCGTGCTGGCGGCGGGCGGTGCGGGCGGCCACCAGCTGGCCGACCTGCGGGTGGGCCATGAACGCGCCCCGGATCCGGTGGGCCACGGCGCGCAGGTCCCGTGCCCAGTCGTCGGTGACCGGCAGCCCCCCGGCGGTCGCCTGGGCGTGCAGCGCGTCGGTGAGCGCCAGCAGCAGCTCGTCCTTGTCGCGGAAGTGCCGGTAGATCGCGGTCGGATGGGCGTCCAGCTCGCGGCCGAGGGCGTCGAAGGTCAGCGCGTCGATCCCGGCCCGGTCGCAGATCCGCAGCGCGGCCTCGGTGATCACCTGCTGGTTCAGGCTGCCCCGGGGGCGGCGCGGGCGCCTGGCACGCGGCGCGGCGGACGGTGCGGCGGGCGCGGGAACGGCGGGTGCGGGCGGTGCGGCGGGGTCGGCCGTACCGGTCGGGCCGTCCGGCTCCGGCTGGTGCGTACTCCTACGGGTGGCCGCCATCCTGTCCCGCTCCCTCGTGTCGTCGCGCTGCGCCGCTGTATGGATGCTATCCGCTACGCCCTTCCCGCCCGCCCCAGGCCCGCTGCCTGCGGGAACGTGACCGAACCGAGTTAGTAGATGTCATTGACTATGAGATTGATTATCTCCCAGACTGTCGCTCCGACGGGCAGCCGGTCCGTCCACCGTCCGGAGGAGCCCCCATGAACGCCCCCTCCCGCACGTCCTCCCCCGCACCGCCCGCACCCGTTCCGGCCGAGTCCGGCGTCGAGATCCACTCCGTGGACTGGATCCCGGACGCCGAGCGCCACGGCACCCCACGCCACCTCGGCGCCCTGTGGTTCGTCAGCAACATCAACCTGACCGCCATGGCCACCGGCGTCACCGCGCTCAGCATCGGCGCCGGACTGATGTGGACGCTGATCGCCACCGTCACCGGGTCGCTCTTCGGCACCTTCTTCATGGCCTTCCACTCGGCCCAGGGACCGCAGCTCGGTCTGCCGCAACTGGTCCAGTCCAGAGCCCAGTTCGGCTACATCGGCGCGGCGCTGACCATCTGGGTCTTCGCCCTGGTGAACTACATCGCCTACAACACCTCGGACGCGATCCTGTCCGGCGACGCCATGCACACGCTGTTCCACCTGGGCCCCAACTTCGGGTACTTCGTGGCCGCCGCCGTCGCCGCCCTGATCGCCCTCTTCGGCTACCACTGGATCCACCGGGTGAGCCGCTGGCTGACCTGGCCGCTGATCGCGCTGATGGTGCTGCTGACCGCCGCCGCCTTCGGTGACTCCGGGCTGCCCAGGCACGCGTTCACCCTCGGGGCCTTCCACCCGGGCCCGTTCATGACCGTGTTCGTCATCGTCGGCGGCTTCCAGCTGGGCTGGGCGCCCTACGTCTCGGACTACTCGCGCTACCTCCCGGCGCGGGTGGGCGTGCGCTCCTCCTTCTGGTGGACGTACCTGTCCAGCGGCCTGTCGGCGATCTGGGTCTTCGCCATCGGCGCGGTGATGTCGGCGGCCCACCCGGACGCCACCCCGGTCGAGGCGTTCAAGGAGGCGGCGGACAACCTCTTCGGCGGCCTCGGCTGGCTGGTCGTGCTCGGACTGCTGGTCGGCCTGCTCTCGGTGATGGCGATCAACCAGTACGGCGGCATGATGTCCATGATCTCCATCAAGGACTCGTTCTCACCGGTCAAACCCACCCGCCGGATCCGCGCCGTCTGCATCGGCATCATGTTCGTCCTGGTCTGGGGTGTCGCCCAGTTCGTCGGCGTGGACCGCTTCAACTCCTTCTACGGCAACGTACTGATCTTCCTGGCCTACGCGTTCACCCCGTGGACCGCGATCAACCTGGTGGACTTCTTCTATGTCCGCCGGGGCCGGTACTCCATCAAGGAGATCTTCAACCCGACCGGGATCTACGGACGTTGGGGCTGGCGTGGCAACCTCGCCTATCTGCTCGGCATCCTGGTGATGGTCCCGTTCATGGTCTCCGGACCGTTCACCGGATCGATCGCCCGGCTCCTCGGCGACGCCGACTACTCGATGTTCGTCGGGCTGCCGGTCTCCGGCCTGCTCTACCTGTTCTTCTGCCGCAGTCTCGACCTTGAGACCGAACGGCGCATTGTCACCGAAGAAGGATTGCTCACCCATGCAGACCAGCACTGACCGTCCCGCCGACCTGCTGATCACCGGCGCCCGGGCGCGCCTGGCCCCGGGCCGCTTCGCGACCGCCGTGGCCGTGCGCGACGGCCGGATCGCGGCCGTCGGCACCGAGGCCGAGCTCGCGGGCCTGGCCGGAGCCGCCACCCGCGTCGTGCACGCCCCCGGCGGGCTGCTGCTGCCCGGCTTCCAGGACGCCCACATCCACCCGCCGTTCGCCGGACGCAACCGGCTGCGGCTGTGGCTGAACGACCTGGAGGGGCGGCACGCCTACCTGGACGCCATCGCCGCCTACGCCGACGCCCACCCCGAGGAGCCCTGGATCCTCGGCGGCGGCTGGGCCATGGAGTACTTCCCCGGCGGCACGCCGCGCAAGGAGGACCTGGACGCGATCGTCCCCGACCGCCCGGTGTTCCTGTTCAACCGCGACGTGCACGGCGCCTGGGTGAACTCCCGCGCGCTGGAGGCCGCCGGGATCGACCGGGACACCCCGGACCCGGCCGACGGCCGGATCGAGCGCGACCCGGACGGCGAGGCCGGCGGCACCCTGCACGAGGGCGCCGCCTACCGGGTCAACGACCACGTCGTCCCCGAGCCGGACAGCGCCGAGTGGCAGGCGGCGATCCTGGAGGCGCAGCGCTACCTGCACGCGCTGGGCATCACCGGCTGGCAGGACGCCTGGGTGACCCCGGGCACCCAGGCCGCCTACGAGGCGCTGACCGCCGACGGGCGGCTCACCGCCCGGGTGGTGGGCGCGCTGTGGTGGGAGCGCAGCCGGGGCCTGGAGCAGATCGCGGAGCTGGTCGAACGCCGGGCGCGCGGACGTGAGGTGCGCGCCCCGGGCGCGGCGCTGGGCTCGGGCTTCCACCCGACCACCGTCAAGATCATGACCGACGGGGTGCTGGAGAACCACACCGGCGCGCTGCTGGAGCCCTACTGCGACGGCTGCGGCGGGCACAGCGACAACCTGGGCCTGAGCTATGTCCCCTACGAGCTGCTGTGCGAGGCGGTGACCGAACTCGACGCCCATGGCTTCCAGGTGCACCTGCACGCCATCGGCGACCGCGCGGTGCGCAACTCGCTGGACGCGATCGCCGCCGCCCGCGCCGCCAACGGCGGCGGCGACCAGCGCCACCACATCGCCCACGTCCAGCTGATCGATCTTCAGGACCTGCCCCGCTTCGCGGAGTTGGGGGTGATCGTGAACTGCCAGGCGTACTGGGCGCAGAGCGAGCCGCAGATGGACGAGCTCACCGTCCCCTTCATCGGCGCCGAGCGGGCCGCGTTGCAGTACCCGTTCGCCGAACTGCTGGCCTCCGGCGCGCGGTTGGCCATGGGCAGCGACTGGGCGGTGACCACCGCCGACCCGCTGGAGCAGATCGAGGTCGCGGTCACCCGGGTCGACCCGGAGAACCGGGACAACGCGCCGTTCCTGCCGCAGCAGCGGCTGACCCTGGACCAGGCCGTGGACGCCTTCACCGCCGGATCCGCCCATGTCAACCACGACGAGCAGGCGGGCGTGATCGAGGTCGGCCGCCGGGCTGACCTGGCGCTGCTGGACACCGACCTGTTCGCGACCGGCGCCCCGCCGGTGGCCGACGCCAGGGTCGCGCTGACGGTGGCGGCGGGCGCGGTGGTCTACGAGCGCTGACCGCACAGCGGACCGCGACCCGGGCGGGAAGCGGCGGGAAAGGGCGGGAGCGGGGAACATTCGGCATCCTCCGGATGAACACTTCCGCACCCGCCCGGGCGGCGGACGGCTCCGGCGGTAGCGGGCGTGCTGGGCGGTACCGGCGGGTAGGTAGGGTGCCCGCATTCCTCTTTCGCACGAGTAGAACGGATTCCGCCGTGTCCAGCATCTGGCCCGCCGGCCCGCTCCGGGTCCTGGTCGTCGGCATCGACGGCGTACGCCTCGACCTGCTGCCCGAACTGGAGACCCCGAACCTGGACGCCGTCGCCGCGGCCGGGTTCCTGGCACCGGTCGAGGTGGACGAGGCCACCCCGACCATGTCCGGGCCCTGCTGGGCGACCATCTGCACCGGCGTCGGGGTGGCCAAGCACGGCGTCCTCGGCAACCACTTCGGCGGCAACCGGCTGGACGTCTTCGCCGACTTCACCACCCGTCTCGCGGCCGTGCACCGCCGCCGCACCTTCGCCGCCGGGGGCTGGGAGCCGCTGTTCCTGGCCCGCCAGGGCGGCCCGCTGTTCGGCGCGCCCGGACGCCTGTCGTACGTGGCGCCGGTGGAGGACACGCCCGAGGCCTGGGAGGAGTGCGACGAGCGGGTGACCGCCGAGGCCGCGTACGTGCTGGGCGGCGGCGACGACCCGCAGGCGTCCTTCGTGTACCTGGGCGCGGTCGACGAGACCGCCCACTTCCTCGGCTGCGGCGAGCGGTACCGGCGCTCGGTGGAGGCCGCCGACCGGCGGCTGGGCCGCCTGCTCGACGCGGTCCGCGCCCGCCCCGGCTACCCGGACGAGCGGTGGACGGTCATCGTGGTCACCGACCACGGCCACCTCGACCAGGGCGGCCACGGCGGGCGCAGCGTCCTGGAGCGCACCGCCTGGGTGGCGGCCTGCGGCCCCGGCCTGGCGCCCGGCGCCCCGGTCGAGCCGGTACGCCACGTGGACGTCGCCGCGCACGTGTACGCGGCGCTGGAGATAACCCCGGACCCGCACTGGACCCTGGACGGCCGCCCGTTCACCCCGGCGACCCAGCGCGTTTCCTGACTGTCCATCAGATGACGGCTACTCAGAAGACGGTCCCCATGGCCGCCCGCACCTGGTCGAGGGTACTCTCGGCGACGGCGCGGGCGCGCTCGTTCCCGGCGCGCAGGATCCGCCGCAACTCACCCCGGTCGCCGCTGAGTTCGGCGCGGCGGGCGCGGAGCGGCGCCAGGTACCCGTTGACCGCCTCGGTGACCGTCCGCTTGAGCGCGGCGGCCCCGCCGTCGCCGATCTCGGCGGCGACCTGGTGCGGATCCCGGTCCTGGCAGAGCGCGGCCAGCAGCACCAGGCTGGAGACCTCCGGGCGGGCGGCCGGGTCGTAGCTGATCCGCCGGTCGGCGTCGGTCTTCGCGCCCCGGATCAGTTGGGCGGTCTCGTCGGCGTCGGCGGCCAGCGCGATCGCGTTGCCCCGGCTCTTGCTCATCTTGCCGCCGTCGGTGCCGAGCAGCAGCGGCGCGGCCGACAGCAGCGCCTCGGGTTCGGGGAACAGCGGCCGGTCGGCGGCGTAGCGGTCGTTGAAGCGCCGGGCGATGGTGCGGGTGAGCTCGATGTGCGGCAGCTGGTCCCGGCCGACCGGGACCAGGTTCGCCCGGCAGAACAGGATGTCCGCCGCCTGGTGCACCGGGTAGGTGAACATCAGGCCGCTGACGGCGGACTGCCGCGAGTGCGCGATCTCGTCCTTGACCGTGGGGTTGCGGCCGAGTTCCGCGACCGAGACCAGGCTCAGGAACGGCAGCAGCAGCTGGTTGAGCTCGGGGACGGCGCTGTGGTTGAAGATCACCGCCTGCTCCGGGTCCACCCCGGCCGCGAGGTAGTCCAGCAGCAGGCCCTCGACGTGCTCGCTGAGCCGTTCGGCGACGTCCCGGTCGGTGAGTACCTGGTAGTCGGGGATGATCAGGAACAGTTCCACGCCCAGCCGCTGCAACCGGACCCGGTTCTGCAGCGTGCCGAAGTAGTGGCCGAGGTGCAGTCGCCCGGTCGGCCGGTCCCCGGTGAGTACCCGGAACCGGCCGGGTTCGCGGCGGATCAGCTCCTCCAGCTCGGCACCGCGGCGCTCGGCGGCGGCAGTGGGACCGGCGGGCGTGGGATCGGCGGGCGGCGGGTCGGCGACGGCGGCGGGTGCGACGAGCGCGGTGCTCATGGACTTCTCCTGACAGGCGGGATCGGGCGGAAGGGCGCGGCCGGAGCGGTCCGGACGGCAGTCCACGCGGTGCCAGGGGGCGTGCGGCGGGGCCGTCCGAAAGAACGGCCCAGGTCATGCGGGGAGAGTGGCCGCTCCTAGGAGGAGCGCCACCAGCAGAGACACGTCACAGCATGCACGTCTTCACAGTAGCGCACGCCGTCGGCGCGGTCAGCTGTGCTGCCGCACCGGCCAGTGCCCGGGGCGGCTGAAGCCGGGCGGGAGCCGGGTGGCGGCGTCGCCCTTGGCGGCCTCCAGCTGCGGCTGGGTCAGGAAGACGCTGCCGGTGAGGTCCGCCCGGGACAGGTTCGCGCCGCGCAGGTCGGCGCCGATCAGGTCCGCGCCGCGCAGGTCCGCGCCGGTGAGGTCGGCGCCGATCAGGTAGGCCCCGCGCAGGTTCGCTCCGGCCAGGTCGGCCCCCGCCAGCCTGGCCCCGACCAGGTCGGCGCCCCGGCGCTGCTTCTTCCGGTCGGCCAGGGTGTCCGCCCGGACCAGTTCGCTGGTGCGCAGCAGCAGCTCGTTGACGGCCTGCCAGTGCGCGTTCGCGTCCAGCGCCAGCAGTTCCTCCGGGCTGCCGAGGGTCAGCCGCTCGGTCCGCTCGCGGAGCAGCGCCAGCTCCGGGTGCAGCGGTTCGGCCTGCGGCAGGGCCAGCGCCTGGGTCAGGTACCAGAGCAGTTCCTGGAGGTCCCGGACCACCGGGAACACCTCGAACATCCGCCGCGCGGTGCGCGGGGCGCCGCGCCAGTCCTGGCCGCCGAAGGTGACCTGGGAGACCTTCTGCCCGGCGCCGAAGCAGTCGTAGACGGTGCAGCCCGGGTAGCCGGAGCCGCGCAGCCGGGTGTGGATGCCGCAGCGGAA
Source organism: Streptacidiphilus sp. P02-A3a (assembly GCF_014084105.1). Classification (GTDB taxonomy): domain Bacteria; phylum Actinomycetota; class Actinomycetes; order Streptomycetales; family Streptomycetaceae; genus Streptacidiphilus. Next base: position 5,550,567 of record NZ_CP048289.1, read on the forward strand.
GTCGGCGGACAGGTTGCCGCAGGGCTTCCCGGCGGGCTTGGTCGCGGCGAAGTCGGCCGAGGCGGTGAAGGCGGGGGCGACGCAGCACAGCGCGAAGCAGCTGCCGCAGTCCGCGCGCAGGTCGGCCGGGAGCTGCGGCTCACGGTGCTCGGACATGCTGCGGGCTCCCCCGGTCAGGACTGGTCGGGACCGGCTCCAAGGCCGGTCGGGCCGGGTCGAGCCCGGCCCGAGCCAGCCTACCGGCCGGTCCGCGGCCGCAGTCGCCGCAGCGCCAGCTCCGCGTACAGGGCCGCGCCGTCGGGCACCGCGGCGTCGTCGAAGACCGCGTGCGGGGAGTGGTTGCCCGCGGCCCGCTCGGGGTCGAGCCCGGGCGGGCAGGCCCCGACGCCGGTCATCACGCCGGGGACCCGCGCCAGCACCCGTCCGATGTCGTCGGAGACCAGTCCCGGCCGCCGGTCGCGGACGAACGCCGCCGGGCCGTGCAGTTCGGTGACCACGTCGGCGACGAACTCCGCCTCCGCCGGGTCGTTGACGGTGACCGGGTAGCCGGGGACGAACTCCAGGTCCGCGTCCAGGCCGTGGGCGGCGGCGATCCCGGTCACGGTGCGCCGGGCGCCCTCGGCCAGCCGGGCCAGGGTGTCGTCGCCGAAGGCCCGCAGCGTGGCCTCGAACCGGGCCCGGTCGGGGACGATGTTGGCGGCCGTCCCGGCGTGCACGGTGCCGACGCCGAGCAGCACCGGGTCCAGCGCGTCGAAGCCGCGGGTGACCAGGGACTGGAGCGCGGTGATCATCTCGGCGGTGGCCGGGATCGGGTCCCGGGCGTGGTGCGGCCAGGCCGAGTGCCCGCCCGCGCCGCGCACGGTCACCGCCAGCGTCCCGGAGGCGGCGAGCGCCGGTCCGGGCCGGTTGCCGTGGACGCCGAGCGCGGTGGTCGCCGAGACGTGCAGCGCGTAGGCGGCCACCGGCCTGCTGCCACTGGCGTCCAGCAGCCCCTCGGCCAGCATCAGCCGCGCGCCGTCGTGCCCCTCCTCCCCCGGCTGGAACATCAGCACGACGTCCCCGGCCAGCTGCTCGCGCCGGGCGGCGAGCAGCCGGGCCGCGCCGACCAGCATGGCGGTGTGCAGGTCGTGCCCGCAGGCGTGCATGGCTCCGGGTACCGCCGAGGCGTGTTCCCAGGCCACCGCCTCGTCCAGCGGCAGCGCGTCCATGTCGGCGCGCAGCAGGACGCTGGGACGCGGGCCGGCCTCGTCCGCCGCCGGGCCGGTCCCCCGGACCACGGCGACGACCGAGGACAGCGCGCTGCCGGTGCGGATCTCCAGGCCCAGGCCGTCCAGGGCGGCCAGGACCGCCTCCTGGGTGTGCGGCAGGTGCAGCCCGGTCTCCGGTCGGCGGTGCAGCGCCCGGCGCAGCCCCACCAGCTCGGGCCCCGCCGCCCGGGCGTCGGCGAGCAGCGCGGTCGCGGAGGTGCTCACCCCGCGTCGCCCCGCAGCGCGGGCAGGATCGTCTCGGCGACCCGGTAGGCCTCCTCCAGCAGCGGGTTTCCGGACAGGATGAAGGTGTCCACGCCCAGCGCCTGGTACTCCCGCAGCCGCTCCAGCACCTGCTCGGTGCTGCCGACCACGGCGGTGCCCGGGCCGGGCCGGAACAGGCTCATGCCGGGCCACAGGTTCGGGTGCGTCTCCAACTCGCGGGCGTGCGCCGGGACCCGGCCGCCGTGCTGGCGGAACTGCCGCTGCCAGCCGACGCCGTCCTCACCCGAGCGCTCGCCCAGCTGCCGGGCGTAGGTGGCCTCGCTGGTGACGTCGAGCAGCCGGTCGGCGGCCGCCCAGGCCTGCTCCTCGGTGTCGCGCACGATCAGGTGCAGCCGCAGCCCGAGCCGCAGCGTCCGGCCGTGGGCGGCGGCCCGCTCGCGGACCCGCTCCAGCTTCTCCTTGAGCAGGTGCGGCGGCTCGCCCCAGGTGAGGTAGACGTCGACGTGCTCGGCGGCCATCTCGATCCCGGCGGGCGAGGAGCCGCCGAACCACAGCGGCGTGTGCGCGCCGCCCTGTGCCGCGGTGAGCTCGCGCAGTGAGGCGCCGGCGTCCTTGAGGTCGTAGAACTTGCCCTTGTGGTCGAAGACCTCGCCCGCGGTGAGCCGCTTGACGATGGACCAGTACTCGCCGCTCAGTTCGTAGCGCTCGTCGTGCTCCAGGTGCAGTCCGGCCTGCCGCAGCTGCTCGGTGGAGCCGTTGACCACGTTGAAGCGCAGCCGGTCGCCGAACAGGTTGGTGAAGCTGAGCGCCATCTTGGCCAGCACGGTCGGGGAGACCAGCCCCGGGTGGACCGCGAGCAGCGGCTTGAAGGCGGGGCTGGTGGCGGCGGCGAGGGCGCTGCCGAGCGGCCAGACGTCGTACAGGTCGGTGGCCAGCAGCGCGCCGCTGAAGCCGAGCCGTTCGACGCTCTGGGCCAGGCCCTGGAGGTAGCCGAGGTCGACCGGCCGTCGACCGGCGGGCTCCCAGGGGTAGGCGCCTTCGCGCGGGATGATGTACCAGAGGACTTCGGGGGCGCTGGTGCTCATCTTCAGCCTTCCAGGGCGGCGCGCACGGCCGGGGCGAGGGCGGTCAGTCGGGCGTCGGCGACGGTGATCCGGCGGGGCAGGTAGCCGCCGTCGGCGAGGATGTCGGCGGCCTCCTGCTGCTCGGCGACGAACGCGTCGGAGACCGGCTCCAGCCGCCACGGCAGCACCGCCAGCGCCTCGCGCCAGTCCTCGACGCTGCCGCCCTGGTCCTCGGCGGCGATGGTGGCCGCCTCGGTCAGGTGCCCGGCGGCCCAGTCGTCGGCCCGCTGGAGCGCGGTGGTGATCACCGCGACCAGCTCCGGACGCTGCTCGGCGAAGTCGCGGCGGGTGAAGAACACCGACCGGTCGGTGATCACGTCTCCGGCTTCCAGCAGCGTGCGCACCCCGCCCTCGCGGCGGGCGGCGGCGAGCTCCGCGCCCTGGGCGACCCAGCCCGCGATCTCGCCGGAGCGCAGCCGGGCGGCGTTGTCCTGCCCGGGCTGCGGACGCTCGGCGGTGATGTCGCGGTAGGAGAGCCCGGCCCCGGCCAGCGCCTTGGCGCTGAAGTGGGTCTGCCAGGAGCCGACGGCCAGGACCACGGTGCCGCCCTTGAGGTCGGCCACCTCGGCGACCGGCCCGTCGGCGGCCACCAGCAGCGCGCCGTGTCCGGGACGCGGGGCGGAGACAGCGGTGTAGACCAGGTCGTACCCGGCGGCCTGGGACGACAGCGGCGGGGTGGAGCCGGTGCCGCCGAAGTCGATGGTGCCGTCGGCGAGCGCCTCGCCGGTGCTGGTGCCGCCGACCGGGAGCCAGCTGACGCTCTCGCCGAGCGGCTCCAGCAGCTCCTCCAGGATGCCCAGCCGGGAGAGGTGGTACAGGGACGGGTTGGCGCCGTGGACACCAATGGTGATGCTCATTCAGCTGACTCCTTGTCAGTGGTGGTTGTCGTCGTGACTCCGAGGTCGGCGAGCAGGCGGCGGCGCAGCTCGGCGAAGGCCGGGTCGGCGGGGTCGCGCGGGTGGTCGATGCCGATCCGCTCGTCGGTGACCAACTGCCCGTCGCGCAGCACCGCGACCCGGTCGGCGAGCCGTACCGCCTCGTCCACGTCGTGGGTGACCAGCAGCACGGCCGGGCGGTGCCGTCGGCACAACTCGCCGACGAGGTCCTGCATCCGCAGCCGGGTGAGCGCGTCCAGCGCCGCGAACGGCTCGTCCAGCAGCAGCAGTTCCGGCTCGCGGACCAACGCCCGTGCCAGCGCCACGCGTTGCGCCTCGCCGCCGGACAGGGTGGCCGGCCAGGCGTCGGCGTGGCGTTCCAGGCCGACCTCGGTCAGCGCCCGCAGCCCGGTGGCCCGGGTCCGTTCGCCCCGGGGCAGCGCCACGGTGACGTTGGCCAGGACCTTCTTGGACGGGACCAGCCGGGGCTCCTGGAACACGATCGTCCGGGCCTCGGGCACCAGCACGGTGCCCGCGTCGTGCCGGTCGAGCGCGCCCAGGATCCGCAGCAGCGTGGTCTTGCCGGTGCCGCTGGCCCCGAGCAGGGCCAGGAACTCGCCCCGGGCGATGTCCAGGTCGAGGCCGTCCAGGACGTTGCGTTCGCCGAAGGTCCGGCGCAGGCCGCGGATGTGCACGGCGGTACCGGTCGTCGCGGCGGCGGTGTCGGCGGTGGCGGTGTCGGTCATCGGCGGGCTCCCTGGGTGCGCCACGGCATCAGCACCCGTTCCAGCACCCGGACCACCGCGTCGGCGAGCAGCCCGAGCAGGGCGTAGGTGAGGATGCAGACGGTGAGGATGTCGGTACGGGAGTACTCCTGCGCGGTGGTCATCAGGTAGCCGATGCCGGAGGTGGAGTTGATCTCCTCGGCGGCGATCAGCGCGATCACGCTCAGCGTCATCGACAGCCGCAGCCCGGACAGCAGCGCGGGCAGCGCGCCGGGGAGCACCACCTCGCGGATCACCGCGAGCCGTCCCATGCCGAAGCTGCGCATCGCCTCGACCAGCTTGCGGTCGGTGTTGCGGACCCCGCCGGAGGCGGACACGTACATCGGGAACGCGGTGGCCACGGCGATCAGGATCACCCGGGCCGACTCGCCGATGCCGAACCACACCATGAACAGCGGCACCAGCGACAGGAACGGGATGGTGCGCAGCAGCTGCACGGTGGAGTCGAGCAGCTCCTCGCCGAGCCGGGAGAAGCCGGTGACCACGCCGAGGGTGAGGCCGACCAGCAGTCCGAAGCAGAGCCCGAGCCCGGCCCGGGTCAGCGACACCGACAGCGCCGAGGTGTACTGCCCGCTGTCCCAGAGTTCCCGCAGGGCGCTGAGCACCGCGCCGGGCGAGGCCAGCAGGTCGGGGCTGAGCGCGCCGGAGGCGGAGGCCCAGGCCCAGCCGATGAGCAGGGCGAGCGGGCCGATGGTCCGCAGGCCCAGGCTGAGCGCGCGCGGGCGCGGCCTCGGCAGCTGCGGCCGGGGGGCGACCAGTCCGGCGGGCGCGTCGGGGGTGTCCGGCGCGCGGGTGGCGGCGGTGGCGCTCATCCGGCGCCGCCCGGCAGCGAGGAGATGTCCAGGATGTACGGCTTGACGTCGAAGAAGCCCTTGGTGATGCCCTGGTCGGCGAAGAACTGGGCGACGGCGTGGAAGCGGGTCAGGTCGTCGCCGGTGATCGGCAGCGCGGTGCCGTCGGCGGCGTCGATCGGCAGTTCCACCGCCTTCTGCGCCGGGCTGATCGCCTCGGGTCCGGCGTCGGTGAAGACGTTGATGTAGCCGGCCGGGTTCTGCTCCTGCTTGAGGCCGTTGTCGTGCAGGTACTGGTAGAGCGCCTGGACCACGGCCGGGTGCTGCTTGGCGAAGGCGGTGCGGACCGCCCAGACCGCGTAGTTGTCGGAGCCGACCTGGCCGCCGGTGGTCAGGAAGTGGGTCTGGGCGTTGGCGATCTCCGGGATGGAGTAGGTGGCCCAGGTCGACCAGGCGTCCACCTGGCCGGAGTTGAACACCGGCGCGGCCTGGTTCGGCTCCAGGTAGACCCGGGTGACCTTGTCCGCCGGGATGTGGTTCTGCTGAAGCGCCTTCAGCAGCAGGTACTCGCTGGTGCCGCCGTGCCATACCGCGATCTTCTTGCCGACCAGGTCCTGGATGCTGTGGATCGAGGAGCCGTTCTTCACCAGGATGCCCTCACCGAGCTTGTCCGGGGCGACGGCGGCGAACAGCTCGAACCCGGGGCTCTGCGCCAGCGCGGTGGTCGCGGAGGTGATCGAGCCCTCCGCGACGTCCAGCTCGTTGGCGTCCAACTCCTGCGCGGCGGGGGCGAACGCGCCCGCGCTACCGGTCCACACCACCTTGGCGTGGACGGCGGCCAGGGCTCTCGCGAGCGAGCCGTCCTTCTTCCCGAGGGCGAGCACCCCCGAGTTGCCGTTGTCGGGTATCCGGATCACCGTCTCCTGGCTGCTGCTGCCCCCCGAACCGGCGGCGCTGGTGTTCGCGCTGGTGGACGAGGAGCAGGCAGCCAGCCCCAGCAGCGAGCCGAGAGCGGTGGCGATGACGGCGAACTGACGGACCTTCATGGAAATTCTCCTTCTTGCTGACGATGAATCAATTACTGACTGACTGGTACTCAGACTCTGGCGGCGCGGCGCTCGGCGAGCAGCGCCCGGGCCTGCCGCAGCGGCTCGTGGTCGGCCCAGCCGCGGACGTCCACCGGCTCGGGCAGGAAACCCTGGCCGTGGAGGAAGCGCTCCTGCCGCTCCAGCAGCCCCAGCCGCTCCTCGGACAGGTCCAGCCGCAGGTTGTGGCCGGTGTCCGGGCGGTAGGCCCCGGCCACACCGGCCGAGCCCGCACCGGTCTCCGCGCTGAGGATCCGGGCCAGGTCCGCGGGGTGCTCCCGGGCCCAGTCGGCGGCCTCCAGCAGTACCGCCAGGAAGCGGGCGACCAGCTCGGGGTGGTCCTCCAACAGGCTCTGGTGCACGGTGATCGGGCGCGGCGTGCCGTTGTTCACCCGGGCCCGCCGGTCCTCGGCGGCGTCCAGGTCGATGGCGACCACCGCGCCGAACCGCTGCGCCGCCTCCACCGCCAGTGCGCCCTTGACGTACACCGCGTCGACCAAGCCGTCGCGCAGCGCCGCGAGTTCGCCCTCCCACTGGCCGTCGGGCGAGCCCGGCACCGGGACCAGCCGGGCGTCGTCCAGGCCGAGCCCGGCCAGGGACAGCGCCCCGGCGAAGCCGTGCAGCGCCATCGCCCGCCAGAAGTCGATACCGATGGGGTGCACCGGCACCGCCAGCCTGCGCCCACGCAGCTGCTCCGGCGAACGCACGTCGCTGTCCGCGCGGACCAGGATCGACTGCCGCTCCTCGATCCAGGTGAGCGCGATCAGCCGGGTCGCCTCACCGCGCGACCGGGCCCACAGCGCCGGGACGTTGCCACCCTCGCGGAACAGCCCGCCCAGGGCGTGGGTGTAGTGGTGGTCGGCCGCGACGTCCGCCGGCGCGTCCTGCAACGAGCGGACGGTGATGCCGTCCGCCGCGAACTCCTCGGCCAGCCAGCCTCGGTCGGCGGCGATTCCGGTCGCGGTGGGCACGGGGCAACGGGTGAACCAGAGCTCGTCCATGGAAAAACAGACTCCCCAGAGTGGGTGGATCAGGGCGCGCGGAGAGGCCGGCGGCGCGGGCAGCGTGGCGCGCACGAACGGTGCGGGTCACGCCGGTGGCGCGGGCGAGTCACAACGCGGGAAAGTGGGCGGCGTCGGGCGGTCAGCGACAGCTGGTGCTGAAGACGCGGGCCAGGTCGATGTGACGACGGGTCACCAGAGCTGGCACAACCGGGGTGAGCAGCCGAGTCGTCGTCATCGTGCTGCTCCTTCCAGGTGGGCTGTGGTGGTGAGAGGAGGTTTCCACGACTCCGATCGGATAAGCAATTCTTTCCACATTGTGGGATCTGTCTGTGGACCGACTCTTCATCCTGGGAAACCCCGACTTCACGCCCCCGCAACATTTGCCAGATCGTGCGCCGCAAACCATTCTTGGACTGCCCCGCCGCACCGTGGCGCGGCTCGGCGGCACAGTGGGCACAGTCAGACAGGGGGGCACTGACCATGGCGGACACGACCGTTGCCAAGTCGCCGACGGGAGCCCAGGCGGTCACCCGGGCCCTCGGCGTACTGCACTGCTTCCGGGACAACGCGGGCGACCTCAGCGCCTCCGACATCGCCCGCAGGATGGAGTTGTCGGTCTCCACCGCGCACCGTCTGGCCAGGACCCTGGTGGTGGCCGGGTTCCTGGAGCAGGACGACCACACCGCCCGCTACCGGCTCGGCCCCTCGGTCGCCGAGCTGGGCCAACTCTCGCTGCACCAGCGCGGGTTGCACCGGGCCGTGCCCGAGCTCAGCGAACTCGCCAAGGCCACCTCGGCGACCGCGGACCTGGCCATCCGCGGCGGCGTGCACGCGGTGATCCTGGTCGGCGGCTCGGTCGAGCCCAGCACCGGCCTGGGCCTGCGCCGCCCGCTGCACTCCACCGCGCTGGGCAAGGTGCTGCTCGCCTGGGCCCGCCCGGGCGAGGACGACCTGTCCGCGCTGCCACCGCTGCAACCGCACACCGATCGCACCATCGTCGACCTGGACGACCTGCGGGCCGAGCTCGACCGGGTGCGCAAGGCCGGGTACGCGCTGAACGACGGCGAGTCCGCGTTCGACATCCGCACCCTGGCGGTACCGGTGCTGGACGCCTCCGGGCACGTCCACTGCGCGCTGGCGGTGCGGTCCACCCCGCGGGTGCTCACCGACGCGCGGCTGCCGTGGTTCCTGAGCCGCGCCCGGGCCTGTGCGGCGGCGCTGGAGGTGCTGCTGCTGCCGCCGGGCCAGCGGCACCGGCCGCTGCCCGGCTGAGCGGTCCGGCCACACTCCCCGTCCGCCCCGCCCGAGCGGCCTTTCTGTTGCAGAATCGTCCGCATGATCAAACCCCTGCACGACGCCTGGACCACCCTCGCCCCCCGCCCGGACGACCGGCACGGTCCGCTGCCGCCGCTGCTGATCGGGCTGACCCTGGTCACCGGGCTGGTCGACGCCTTCAGCTACCTGGTGCTCGGCCACGTCTTCGTCGCCAACATGACCGGCAACGTGGTGTTCATGGCCTTCGCCCTGGCCGGGGCGAAGGGGTTCTCGCTGTCCGCCTCGGCGCTGGCGCTGCTGGCCTTCGCCGCCGGGGCGGCCCTGGGCGGACGACTGGCCAACCGGTTCGCCGCCCACCGGGGCCGCCTGCTGCTCGCGGTCGCGGTCGCCGAGGGGGTCCTGGTCCTGGCCTCCTACGCCTGTAGTGCGGTGGCCGCCGACTCGGGCCGGGGCTGGGCCCGGTACCTGCTGATCGTCCTGCTGGGCCTGGCCATGGGCGCGCAGAACGGCGTGGTGCGCAAGCTGGCCGTCCCCGATCTGACCACGACCGTGCTCACGCTGACCATCACCGGCGCCGCCGCCGACAGCAGGGTCGCCGGCGGCACCGACGGCAAGGTCGGACGGCGGCTGCTGTCGGCCGTCACCATGTTCCTCGGCGCCTACGCCGGGGCGCTGCTCGCCCTGCACGTCTCCGCCGCGCTGCCGCTGCTGGTCTGCGGCGTGGTCCTGGCCGCCGAGGCCGCGGCGCTGTCCCGGCACACCCGCTCGGACGCCCCCTGGACGCTGCCGACCTGAGCTCCTCGCTGGAATCCCGAGCACGACCGGGTGGGCGTCCACCAGGGAATAGCGCGCGGGGGGTGATCGTTCGAGGGTATAGTTGAACATTCAACGAGCACAGGAGGGCAGACCCCATGCAGTTCGGGATCTTCACCGTCGGCGACGTCACCACCGACCCCACCACCGGCCGCACCCCGAGCGAGCACGAGCGGATCAAGGCGATGACCACCATCGCGCTCAAGGCCGAGGAGGTCGGCCTGGACGTCTTCGCCACCGGCGAGCACCACAACCCGCCGTTCGTGCCCTCCTCCCCCACCACCATGCTCGGCTGGATCGCCGCCCGCACCGAGCACCTGATCCTGTCCACCGCCACCACGCTGATCACCACCAACGACCCGGTGAAGATCGCCGAGGACTACGCGATGCTGCAACACCTGGCCGACGGCCGGGTCGACCTGGTCATGGGCCGCGGCAACACCGGCCCGGTCTACCCCTGGTTCGGCAAGGACATCCGCCAGGGGATCCCGCTCGCCGTGGAGAACTACGCGCTGCTGCACGAGCTGTGGCGCAAGGACGTGGTGGACTGGCAGGGCCGCTTCCGCACCCCGCTGCAGTCCTTCACCGCCACCCCGCGTCCGCTCGACGGCGTCCCGCCGTTCGTCTGGCACGGCTCCATCCGCAGCCCCGAGATCGCCGAGCAGGCCGCCTACTACGGCGACGGCTTCTTCGCCAACAACATCTTCTGGCCCAAGGAGCACTACCAGAAGCTGATCAGCCTGTACCGGCAGCGCTACGCCCACTACGGCCACGGCACCCCGGAGCAGGCCATCGTCGGGCTCGGCGGCCAGGTCTTCATGCGCGCCAACTCCCAGGACGCGGTGCGCGAGTTCCGCCCGTACTTCGACAACGCCCCGGTCTACGGCCACGGCCCCTCGCTGGAGGAGTTCAGCGCCGAGACCCCGCTCACCGTCGGCAGCCCGCAGCAGGTCATCGAACGCACCCTGGCCTTCCGCGACTACTTCGGCGACTACCAGCGGCAGCTGTTCCTGATGGACCACGCCGGACTGCCGCTGAAGACCGTGCTGGAACAGCTCGACATCCTCGGCGAGGAGGTCGTCCCGGTGCTGCGCAAGGAGTTCGCCATCGGCCGCCCCGCCGACGTCCCGGACGCCCCCACCCACGCCGCCCGCGTCGCCCGGCGCGATGCCCAGGCCACCGCCGGGGCCTGAGGCACCCCGCACCGCACCCGCACCCGCACCCGCACCCGCCCAGGGAGGACCACGTGACCGCCGCCGCCCCCGTCAACCTCGCCGTGATATCCGCCGGACTCGGCCGGCCCTCGTCCACCCGGCTGCTCGCCGACCGCCTCGCCGAGGCGGTCCGGCAGGACCTGGCCGGGCGCGACCGGGAGGTGCTGACCCGCGTCGTCGAGCTGCGCGAGCTGGCCCACCCGATCGCCGACAACCTGGTCACCGGGTTCCCGCCGAGCGCGCTGCGCGAGGCCGTGGACGCGGTCACCGGCGCGGACGCGGTGATCGCGGTCACCCCCGTGTTCAGCGCCTCCTACAGCGGCCTGTTCAAGTCCTTCCTGGACGTCCTCGACCACACCGCGCTCACCGGCATGCCGGTGCTGATCGGCGCCACCGGCGGCACCGCCCGCCACTCCCTGGTCCTCGACCACGCGCTGCGCCCGCTGTTCTCCTACCTGCGCGCGGTCGTGCTCCCGACCGGCGTCTACGCCGCCACCGAGGACTGGGGCACCGCCGCCACCGACGGTGGGAGCAGCCTGCCGACCCGCATCGCCCGAGCCGCCGACGAGCTCGCCGACCTGGTGGACGGCCGTCCCGCCCGGGCCCGGGCCGGCACCGAGGAGTTCCTCCCCTTCGAGCAGCAACTCGCGGCGCTGCGGCCGCAGTTCTGACCCCTGGTATCCCCGCCGCGCATGATCGGTTGCCTGCGCCGATCATGCCGGGGGATAGTGCGTCCATGACCTTTTCCGTCGCGCACCTCAGCGATCCGCACATCAGCACCGGCCCGCTGGCCGGGTCTCCGGCCCTGGCCCTGAGCCGGGCGCTGGGCCGGGTACTGACCCTGGACCCGAAGCCGGACTGCGTGGTGATCACCGGCGACCTGGTCGACCTGGGCCGCCCCGAGGAGTACACCGCCCTGCGCGAGGTGATCGGCCGGTTCCCGCTGCCGCTGCACCTGGTCGCGGGCAACCACGACGACCCCGGGCAGCTGCTGAAGGCCTTCGGCGGAACCGGCTTCCTCGGCGGCACCGAACAGACCCGCTACCGGGTCGACTACTCCGGCTTCAGCCTGGTGGTAATGGACTCCAACGTCCCCGGCTCCGGCGGCGGAGACCTCGGGCAGGAGCAGCTCGACTGGCTCGACCAGGAACTCGCCCGCAGGCCGGACACCCCGGCGCTGGTCTGCCTGCACCACCCGCCGATCCCGGTCGGCATCCCGTTCCTGGACGGAATGCGCCTGGCCGACGGCGACGCGCTGGCCGAGGTGGTCGCCCGCCACCGCAACGTCGCCCGGGTCCTGGTCGGCCACATCCACCGCCCGATCACCGCCGCCTTCGCGGGCAGCACCCTGGCCGTCGCGCCGAGCACCCACCTGCAGAGCGGCCTGGCGATGCGCGACGGTCTGCCGAACTACGTCCCGGAGCCGACGTCCTTCCTGCTCCACCTGCACACCGGCACCGACTGGGTCACCCATGTCGTCCCGGTCAGCCACGCCGCGGCGCCCGTCGCGGGCTTCTGAGGGGGCGCACTCGCTGCGGCCCCCGGAGCGCGAATCCACGGTCGCGCCGGTACTGAGCTGCACTCATGCCGCTCTCAGGTACCTCCCACGTGCTTCTCAGCCCCTGGGGCCACCATCGTCAGTGGCACTGACGCGGCGCTTTTCGGGGTAGGGGTCGGTGCGATCGCCGAGCAGAGGAGCACTTGTATGGGGACGGCCGAGCCGGAGAGCCGCACCGAGCGCCTACGTGCCGCCCGCCGCAGACGGCGCCGTACCGCGCTCGTGCTGACCACCGGCCTCGTCCTGGGCATGGGTGCGCTCGCGACGACCAGCAGCAGCGCCGACACCAAGCTGCTGCACATCCTGAACGTCGCCAAGAGCGAACCCGTGTCCGCCGCCAGGTCCGCGGCCAAGTCCGCCACCCGGGCCCGGACCGGCGCGAAGAGCGGCCGGAAGCCCTCGGCGTCCGCCTCCGCATCGGCCGGGCCCACGCCGAAGCCGACCCAGAAGGCCGCCCCCAGCGCCTCGCCCACGGCCGCGGCCACCCCCGTCGCGGCCCCGCCGACCACCGCCATAGGCCAGTCCGAGGTACTCACCCAGGCTCAGCAACCGGCCCAGGTCGGCGCGTTGTTCTCGGGCGGGCTGGACGGCACCCACCACTGCACCGCCAGCGTGGTGGACAGCCCCGCGGGCGACATCATCGTCACCGCCGGACACTGCCTCACCACCGGCTCCACCACCAGCGACGTCTTCATCCCCGGCTACCGGGACGGCACCGCGCCCCACGGCGTCTGGCAGATCTCCAGCGTGGTCGAGGCCGACGCCTGGACCAGCGGCGGGGACGTCGACGACGACGTGGCCTTCGCCGTGGTCGAGCCGCTGAACGGCCGCAGCATCGAGTCCGTGGTCGGCTCCTACACCCTGGGCACCGACGCGGTCAGCAGCGCGCAGGTCCAGCTGACCGGCTACCCCTCGGCCAGCAACGAGCCGATCAGCTGCACCGGCGACGGCAGCGCCTTCACCGCCGACCAGCTCCAGATCTACTGCACCGCCTACACCAACGGCACCAGCGGCAGCGGCTGGATCTCCGGCTACGACCCGGCCACCGGCACGGGCACCCTGATCGGCGTCATCGGCGGCTACGAGACCGGCGGCGACACCCCCGACGTCTCCTACAGCCCGCTGTTCGGCAGCAGCGTCCGCGCCCTCTACGACCAGGCGCTCAGCCAGGCCGGGTGACCCGCCCGCACCGCAACCGCCCGCACCGCACCGCCGCCCGCGGCACACGACGAGGCGCCCGCCGGACGAGTCCGGCGGGCGCCTCGGTCAGCTGGGGCGGATCAGACCTGCTCGGCCTTCTCCAGCGCCGCGCAGCAGGTGTTGACCAGCAGCCGGGTCACCACGTACGGGTCGACGTTGGCGTTCGGGCGACGGTCCTCGATGTAGCCCTTCTTCTCGACCTCGACCTGCCACGGGATGCGCACCGAGGCGCCGCGGTCGGAGACGCCGTAGCTGTAGACGTCCCACGGGGCCGTCTCGTGCAGGCCGGTGAGGCGGTCCTGGATGCCGAAGCCGTACTGCTTGACGTGCTCCAGCACCTTCTCCTGGTCGGCGCCCAGCGACTCGCAGGCGGTGATGATGGCGTCGTAGCCCTCACGCATGGCCTTGGTGGAGAAGTTGGTGTGCGCGCCGGCACCGTTCCAGTCACCCTTGACGGGCTTGGCGTCGAGCGTCGCCGAGATGTCGAACTCCTCGGCGGTGCGGTAGAGCAGCCAGCGGGCGATCCACAGGTGGTCGGAGACGGTCAGCGCGTCCACGGGGCCGATCTGGAACTCCCACTGACCGGGCATGACCTCGGCGTTGATGCCGCAGATGGCCAGACCGGCCTCGATGCAGCGGTCGAGGTGCAGCTCGACGACGTCGCGGCCGAAGACCTCGTCCGCGCCGACACCGCAGTAGTACCCACCCTGCGCGGCGGGGAAGCCGCCGACCGGGAAACCGAGCGGACGCTCGCCCTTGAAGAAGGTGTACTCCTGCTCGATGCCGAAGATGCCCTCCTGCGCCGCGTAACGCTCGGCGATGGGACGGAGCAGCGCGCGGGTGTTGGTCTCGTGCGCGGTGCCGTCGGTGTTGAACACCTCACACAGCACCAGGACGTTGTCGCCGCCGCGGATCGGGTCGGGGCAGGAGAACACCGGCTTGAGCACGCGGTCCGACGCGTGACCCTCGGCCTGGTTCGTGCTGGAGCCGTCGAAGCCCCAGGTGGGCAGCTCGGCGCCGTCAGCCAGCACGCGGGTCTTCGAACGAAGCTTGGCGGTCGGCTCGGTGCCGTCGATCCAGATGTACTCAGCCTTGTAGCTCACGGGCGGCATTCCTCGCGGTGGGTGGGATGAGCGGTGACGTGGCGCGGTGCTCCGCGTCACTGGGGAGGTCCGCTGTCCTGATGGCCTAGAGGATCACAGCCCGCAATTTCCCGGCTGTTGCCCGTTTGTGAACACGAGGTTAACCGGGCTCGTTAGTGCTACACGTCACATGATCCGAACCGCAGGTCAGGCCCGGGTGAACACCAGGCTGACATTGTGTCCGCCGAAGCCGAACGAGTTGGCCAGAGCCGCGTCCCAACTGCCACCGCGCGGTGCGCCGCGGACCAGGTCCAGCTTCACCTCGGGGTCGGGTCGCTCCAGGTTGCGGATCGCCGGTACCCGGCCGTCGCGCAGCGCCAGCAGCGCGGCGGCGGCGCCGAGCGCACCGGCCGCGCCGAGCAGGTGCCCGGTCATCGACTTGGTCGCGGTGACCACCGGATGGCTGCCGATCCCGGCGGCGACGGCCTCCGCCTCGACCAGGTCACCCGAGGGCGTGGAGGTCGCGTGGGCGTGCACGTGCCCGATGTCCAGCCCGCTGAGCCCGCTGTCGGCCAGCGCCTGCCCCATCGCCCGCAGCTGCCCGTGCGCGTCCGAGCCGGTGATGTGGACCGCGCTGGAGGTGATGCCCGCACCTGCCAGGTAGCCGTGCACCCGCGCCGACCGTGCCCGGGCCAGGTCCGCCCGCTCCAGCACCAGCAGCGTCGCGCCCTCCCCCAGCACGAAGCCGTCGCGGTCCCGGTCGAACGGCCGGGACGCGGCGTCGGGGTCGTCGTTGCGGGTGGACAGCGCCGTCATCTGGGCGAAGGCCGCGATCGGCAGCGGCGCGACACAGGCCTCGGTACCGCCCGCGACCACCACGTCCGCCCGCCCCAGCCGGATCAGGTCCAGCCCCATGGCGATCGCCTCCGCTCCCGACGAACAGGCGCTCACCGGCGTCCGCGCCCCGCCGAGCGCCCCGAGCTCCATGCTCACCCAGGCGGCCGGGCCGTTGGCCATCATCATCGGCACCGTGTACGGCGAGACCTTCCGCGCCCCGGACGCCTCCAGGGCGTCGTCCTGCGCCAGCAGCGACCGCACGCCCCCGGTGCCCGTGCCGATGACCACCGCCAGCCGCTCCGGATCGACCTCCGGACGCCCGGCCTGCGCCCAGGCCTCCCGGGCACAGACGAGGGCCAGCTGCTCGCAGCGGTCCAGCCGCCGCGCCTCCACCCGGCCCAGCACCTCCGTCGGCTCCACCGCGAGCTGCGCGGCGATCCGCACCGGCAGGGACGCGGCCCAGTCCTCGGCGATGACCGAGACCCCGGAACGGCCCGCGAGCATGGCCGCCCAGGTGGCCTCCATATCGCCGCCGAGCGGGGTGCTCGCTCCCAGACCCGTGACCGCGACCTCGACCATCCCGTGCGCCATGACTGCTCTCCAGAACCAGAGGGATCCAACGAAGCGGAGCGACGGCAGCAATTCGCCGCCTCACCCATGACATCAATCCTCACACGGGACTTCAGCCCGAGACGATCACCGCAGCACACCGATCGCCCCATGCCACCTTGTATGAACCCCACAGTTCCTATCGCGACGGAACAACATCCACCCGGTCGGTACCACTGCGCTCCGCCTCGGCCGAACCGGCACTCGCCGCCGCCAGCCACGCCTCGAAGGCGGCCACCCCCGCCTCCGGCACGCCCACGTCGAAACGCACCCCCGACGCCGTGTAGCCGACGTCCCGGACGACGTGGCCGGCCGCCCGCAGATCGTTCTCCAGGCGTCCGGCCCGGGTGTGGTCGGTGGTGACCGTGAACACCACCACCAGCTGCCGTTCCACCACCACCGCCCGGTCCAGCGCAGCCGACACCGCCCCGCCGTAGGCCCGCACCAGACCACCGGCCCCCAGCAGCACGCCGCCGAAGTAGCGGGTGACCACGGCCACCGTGTCGGTCAGCCCCCGACGCCGCAGCACCTCCAGCATCGGCGCCCCGGCTGTCCCCGCCGGTTCGGCGTCGTCATTGGACCGCTCCCGGCGCGGCTGCTCGCCGACCACGTACGCGGTGCAGTTGTGCCGCGCGTCCCAGTACCGCTTGCGCACCGAGGCGATGAACGCCTGCGCCTGCTCCTCGTCCTCGACCCGGGCGACCGAGCAGAGGAACCGGGACTTCTTCACCTCGGTCTCGTGCTCGACCGGGCCTTTGACGGTCAGGTAGGGAAGCCGCGCCGACGTCATTGCCCGGTGCTCCGTCCGTTTCACTTGCTAGGGTCTCGCCCCATGGATCTTGAGGAAGCCACGGCATACGCGGCCACCTGGGCCGATGACTGGAACTCGCACGACCTGGAACGTATTCTCGCGCACTACGCCGACGACGTGGTCTGGAGCTCCCCGGGCATCGCGCGGTTCACCAACGACCCGAGCGGCCGGCTCCGGGCACAGCCGCGCTCCGCGCCTACTTCGCCGCCGGGCTGCGACAGCTGCCGGACCTGCACTTCACCGTCGAGGACGTGCGGGTCAGCGTCGACGCGATCGTCATCGGCTACCGCAACGAGCGCGGCCAGGCCGTGAGCGAGGTGCTGACCTTCCGCGACGGCCTGGTCTGCCAGGGCTTCGGCGCCTACGGCCCCGAGCCGACCGGGCGGTGACGCGGCACTGGGCGGCTCGGGTGACGGCCGCAGCCACCACCTGGCCAACGGACATGAAGCGCGGCCCCAGGGGTCGAGACCGTGTCGGGCCGCCTCCGGGAGTAAGTGAAGTTGCCCTGGAGTCCACTCGAAGGTGTTAGCTGGTGGGAGAGCCGGCGCGACGTGCTGACTGTACGGATGACGAGTTCTTGAGGAGCACACCATGACGCAGAAGATCTGGTTCATCACCGGTGCCTCACGCGGCTTCGGCAGGGAGTGGACCATCGCCGCCCTCGAACGCGGCGATTCGGTGGCCGCCACCGCGCGCGACCTCTCCACGCTGAGTGACCTTCACGAGAAGTACGGGGAAAGGCTGCTGCCCCTGCGTCTCGACGTGACGGACCGTGACGCCGACTTCGCCGCCGTGCAGCAGGCGCACGAGCGGTTCGGGCGCCTCGACGTGGTGGTCAACAACGCCGGCTACGGCCACTTCGGCCTGGTCGAGGAACTCACCGAGGCCGAGGCGCGCGCGCAACTGGAGACCAACCTGTTCGGCGCCCTGTGGATCACGCAGGCGGCCCTGCCGTTCCTGCGTGCGCAGGGCAGCGGCCACATCCTCCAGGTCTCCTCCATCGGAGGCATCAGCGCCTTCCCCCTGGTCGGGATCTACCACGCGTCGAAGTGGGCGCTCGAAGGCCTGAGCCAGGCACTGGCCCAGGAAGTGGCGCCGTTCGGCATCAAGGTCACGCTGATCGAGCCCGGTGGGTTCGCCACCGACTGGGCGGGTTCCTCGTCGAGCACGTCCGAGCCGTTGCCCGCGTACGCCGACTTCCACAACGAGGTGCAGGAGCAGCGGCGCAAGCGCGTCGGCACGCCGGGTGATCCGACCGCGTCCGCCGCGGCCGTGCTGAAGATCGTCGACGCCGACGAGCCGCCGCTGCGCTGCTTCCTCGGTTCGGCGCCGCTGGGCATCGCCAAGGCCGACTACGAGCAGCGTCTCGCGGTGTGGGACAAGTGGCAGCCCGTGGCGGAGCTGGCACAGGGCTGAGCCGAGCCCTTCCACACCCATGCGTGCGGCGCAGCCGTTGTCGGCGCGCAAGCCGGTCCCTAGTGCGCGAGGTGGGCCTCGATGTGGTCGAGCATCACGTCGAGGCCCACTTCCAGCGCGGTGGTGTCGCGCCGGATCTGGGTCAGCAGCAGGCCGCCCTGGAGCGTGGCGAGCAGGGCCAGCCCCAGGCGGTCGGGGTCCGCGTCGGCGCGCAGTTCGCCGCGCTCCCGCATGGCGCGCAGGCCCGCGCAGATGGCCTGTTCCCAGCGGGCGAAGCCCTCGGCGACCTCCTGGCGCGCCTCGGCGTCGGTCTCGGCGAGCTGACTGCCCATGGTGCCGATGGGGCAGCCGCCGACGCAGTCGAGGGACTGCTCCAGGCCGACCGCGAAGTCCCGCCAGGCCCGTAGCGCCTCCATGCTGTCCAGGCGTCCATAACGCGGTTCGACGCTGCCGAACGCCCCGAGGACCTGCTCCGTCTGGACCGCGATGACGGCCCTGACCAGGTCCCGCTTGTCCTTGAAGTAGTAGTACACCTGCGAGGGGTTCACCCCTGCCGCGGCCTGCACGTCCTCGATGCTCGTCGCGGCGACGCCGCGTTCGAACATCAGGTTCGAGGCCGCGAGCGCGATCCGGTCGCGCGTCGCCCGCCCCTTGCGCGTCAGCCGCGGGACCGCGGCGGCGACCTCATCAGTGGACATGCCATGAGGATAGACGTTTTGGAGTAAACGTTACAAACGCCAGTACACCCCACCCGCGACCGGCATTCCGCCGCTGATTCTGTAGTGCGTGCTCCAAAAACTGCGCTAGTGTTATGGAGCAGGGACTCCAGAAATATGGAGCTGTGCTGCCCGTCCCCTCACGTCTCTTCCGGAAAGGCCCCGCCATGACCACCAGCACCCAGCCCATCGCCGAGCAGGTCGCCGCACTCAACGCCGTCGTCGCCGAGCGGCTGCCCGCCGACGTCCTCGCCGACTTCGGGGAGGAGCAGGCCGCGCTCGACGCGGCCGGCGTGCCCTCCGGCGCCGCGCGCCCCGGGGCCGCCATGCCCGACGGCGACCTGCTCGACCTCCACGGCGCTCCCACCACCCTGGCGGCCGCCCGCGGCGACGCCCCCTCCGTGGTCGTGCTCTACCGGGGTGCGTGGTGCCCCTTCTGCAACATCGCCCTGCGCACCTACCAGGCCGACCTGGTCCCCGCGCTCGCGGACCGCGGGGTGCGGCTGATCGCCGTCAGCCCGCAGCGGCCCGACGGTTCCCTGACTGCGCAGCAGAGCAACGAGCTGACCTTCACCGTGCTGTCCGACCCCGGCAACCAGCTCGCCGGCGGCCTGGGCGTACTCACCCGCGGGACCGACGCCGTCCGTGAGGCCCAGGCCAGGATCGGCCTCGATGTCGCGGCCGGAAACGCGGACGGCACCCCGGAGCTGCCGATGCCCACCACGGTCCTGGTGGACGCCGACGGCACCATCCGCTGGATCGACGTCCACCCCAACTACACCACCCGCACCGAGCCGCAGCGGATCATCCACGCCATCGACTCCCTGCTCGACTGACCAACCGACACAGGCCCCCCGGGGTCCGGCCCCGCGGAAACCGACGGCGGGCGGCCGGTATGACGGAATATCACCGTGCTTCAGGACATCGTTCACCGCGGGCCGTGGGGCCGGCCGCAGGGCCCGGAAGAGGCTGCTCGGCGGCCCCGTAGGGTGGCCTCCACAGGAGCCGACCGAGGGGAACACGGCGTGAGCACATCGAAGGGCTTGACTGACCCGACCCGGCGCCGGGCACTGCTCACAGGAGCGGTCACCGGCGTGGTGGCAGGGATCGCGGGGACAGTCACGGCAGCGACGCCGGCGGCGGCAGCGGCCGCGGCCGACCCGCTGGACTGGTACGACGTGAAGCTCGCCGGCGCGGCCGGAGACGGCGCCACGGACGACACCAGCGCCATCAGGGCGGCGATAGCGGCCTGCCCTCCGGGCGGAACGGTCTACTTTCCGGTCGGGGTCTACCTGATCTCGGCGCAGCTGACGCTGCCGCCGCGGATCACGCTCAGGGGCGGGTACGCGCCGCACTGGCCGCAGTACGCCAAGGACTCGCCGGAGATCTCCGCCTGCGTGAAGGCGATGAGCGGGTTCTCCGACCCGGCGATGGTGCGGGTCCTCGACAAGAGCCAGGGAGGCTGGACGCAGGAATACATGTCCTCCGCCCGCATCACCGACCTGACCCTGGACGGCGGCAACGAGGGCACCCTCGTGGCCGGGATCTACGCCACGGGCCAGGTGGTCGACCTGGCCCTGAGCAACGTGTGCATCAACAACATGTCCGGGCACGGCCTGTACACCGACAGCTACGGCGGGAACCAGCCCAAGGGCTGGCAGATGCACCACGTCGCCGTGCAGTCGTGCGGGGGCGCCGGTTTCTACCACGCCAACACCGGCTCGGCGGGCTTCGCCGTCACCGACATGACCTACGAGGCCTGCTGGGCCGGGGCCAACGGCTCCGACGGCTGGCACATAGCCTCGGCCATCTCGGTCGACCTGATCGGCTGCCGCAGCGAGTTCAACGCCGGGTACGGCTACTACGCGGCCGGGAGCAGCCGGATCCGCTGGGTCGACTGCGACACCGACCGAAGCACGATGTCCGGGTGGCGGCTGGAGTGCCAGGGCGGCGGTTCACGATCGATCATCCTGTCGGGGTGCCTCGCCAACCGCGACGGCGCCAACAACGACATCACCCCGGCCGGGTACGCGGGGATCGACATCGTGGGGACCAGCACCGCACCGCACAATCCGGTGACGATCAGCGGCTGCGTGATCAACGTCAACGACAACGACTCGGGAGAGGGCATCTTCTGCCCCGACTACGGGCTGAAGACGACGTACGCGCCGCAGGTCAGTGTCAGCGGCACGCTGCTCAACGGCACCGTGGCAGCCCTGCTGGACACCCAGAACCAGGTCGTCTACGACAGCACCACCCGGTTCAACGCCACCAGCGCGACCACGGGTGCGACCACCCTGGAGGCGGCCAACTCGATGCGCATCATCGGGGCCGCCGGAACCAACCGGGACGCGCAGTGGTGGACGGCCGCCTCCGGCAAGCGGTGGGCGCTGCGCGCGTCCTCCACCGCCGAGGCGGGGTCCAACGCGGGCTCGAACTTCGACGTCGTGCGCTACGACGACACCGGCACCGTCATCGACACCCCGGTCACCGTCGATCGCCAGACCGGCGTCACCACCCTCAACGGCCTCGCCATCAACGAGGGCGTCACCGGCCCCCGCATGGGCACCGCGACTCTGGCCGCGGGCAAGGCAACCGTCGCCAACACCAGCGTGTCGGCCACGACCCGGATCTTCCTCACCGCTCAGTCCGTGTCCGGCACGGCCGGTGCGCTGACCGTCTCCGCCCGCACCGCCGGAACCAGTTTCACCATCGGCTCCACCTCCGCCACGGACGCGTCCGTCGTCGCCTGGATGCTCGTGGACCCGCTGTAGTCTCACGGACCCGCTGTAGTCTCGTGGACCCGCTGTCGTAGGGGCCGGGCCCAGGTCCGCTCGACAGCGTGCTGCCCCGGGAGGCCGGACTCGCGGTGGTGCGCATCCGCAGTGGTGCGCACCGGCGCGGTCACCGCCTCATCCCTGGGGGAACGTCACCCCGGTGAGTTCCTCGGAGACGGTCCACAGGCGCTGCTGAACGGCCTGGTCGTGAGAGGCCCGGCTGGAGGTGACCAGCTTCGGATAGCCGCGGAACTCACCCCGGCCGCCGGGACCGTAGTACTGGCCGCCGCGGACCGCCGGATCGGTGGCGGCGCGCAGCGTGGGCAGGGCCCCCATCTCGGCCTTCTGGGTGAGCAGCGGCCCGAGCCAGGCGACCGGCACCCGGAACGCGGCGGGCGTGTTGCGGGCGAGTTCGGTGTTGGACGCGCCGGGATGGGCGGCCACCGCGACCGTGGTGCCGTGCGCCGCGAGCCGGCGCTGCAGTTCGTACGTGAACATCAGGTTGGCGAGTTTGGCCTGGCCGTAGGCGGCGACACGGCTGTACGAGCGCTCCCACTGCAGGTCGTCGAAGTGGATGGCGGCCCGGATGCGGTGGCCGACGCTGCTGACCGTCACGACGCGGGAGCCGGGGACGGGCAGGAGCCGGTCCAGCAGCAGGCCGGTGAGGGCGAAGTGGCCGAGGTGGTTGGTCCCGAACTGCAACTCGAAGCCGTCGGCGGTGGTCTGCCGCGGCGTGTACATCACGCCCGCGTTGTTGACCAGCAGGTCGATCCGCGGGTGGGCTGCGCGCAGGTCGGCCGCCGCGGCCCGGATCGAGTCCAGGGAGGTCAGGTCGAGGGCCTGGACGCTGACGTCGCCGGTGATGCGGGCGGCTGCCCGCTTGCCCTTCCCGACGTCGCGGACGGCCAGGACCACCGCCGCTCCGCGCCCGGCGAGCATCCGGGCGGTCTCGAAGCCCAGCCCGGTGTTGGCGCCGGTCACGATCGCCACCCGGCCGTGTTGATCGGGGATGTGCTGCTCGGTCCAGTTACCGTTCATGGCGCACTCCTAAAAAACCAACGGTCTGTTATGACTACCAACGTAAAAGACCGCCGGTCTTCTGTCAAGGAACCGGCGGTCTTTAAGCTAGGCTGAGGGTGTGACATTCCAGCGGGCGCGAAGCGAGGAGCAGCGGGAGATCCGCCGCCGGGCGATCCTGGACACGGCGGCGGCGATGCTCAACGAGATGCCCGTGGCCGACGTGAGCCTCAACGAGCTCAGTCGGCGCGTGGGCCTGGCAAAGTCGAACGTGCTGCGGTATTTCGAGTCACGCGAGGCGGTGCTGCTCGAACTGCTGGACGACGCGATGGGAAGCTGGCTCGCCGAGCTGGCGCAGCAGCTGGCCGCGGGCATCGAGCCGCACGCGGCACCGGAGGTGCGCGCGGGCCAGCTGGCCGAGATCCTCAGCCGGTCGCTGGCGGGCCGGCTGGTGCTGTGCGACCTGTTCGGCGCACAGGGCGGCGTCCTTGAGCACAACGTGTCGGTCGAGGTGGTCAAACGGCACAAGCGCTCCTCCCTGACCCGGCTCACGGCCATGGCCGAGCTCGTGTGCCACCACCTGCCCGAGCTCGGCGACGGCGCGCAACTGTTCTGCCTGATGAGCCTCGTCTCGGCGGGCGCCCTGTCGGCGTACGTCCCGCCGCCGCCCAGCCTCCTCGCCGCCTACGCGGACGATCCCGCCCTCAGCGCGCTCCACCTGGACCTGCATGACGCCCTGCGGATCTCCTTCACCTCGACGCTCCTGGGCGTGCTGCCACGCGCCTGAACCGCAAGGTGAAGGTAGGCTCAATTTCACCGTCCCCAACGTGCCCACGACACGATGGATTCCTCAACTCAGGGAGAGGCGAGCACTGTGCCCGAGGCACCCCAACGGCCGCCGCTGCGCGCCGACGCCCGCCGCAACGTCGAGAAGCTGCGCCAGGCCGCGGCGGACGCCTTCTCCGAGCACGGGCTCGACACGCCGCTGGAGACGATCGCGAAGCTGGCGGGGGTGAGTGTCGGCACGATCTACAACCGCTTCGGCAGTCGCGACGCGCTGCTGGACCAGGTCGTCAACGAACTCGCCGACCGGCAGGTGCGCGCGGCGATGGCCATCGCGGACGGCACCGTGGGCAGTGCGTGGGAGCGGCTGCTGGCCTACGTCGGGGCCATCTGCCAGGCGCAGGCCGACGACCCGGCGTTCAACGACGCGTTCTCCCGCCGCTACCCCAACGCCCCCGCCCTCAAGGCGGTCTGCGACCAGTCCCTGGCTTTCGCCGCCGAGTTGGCCGTCGGCGCCCGCTCCGAGGGGGCCCTGCGCGAGGACGTCCGGATGGACGACATCGCCAGCTTCTTCCAGGTCAACGGCGACCTCGTGCGCGCCGGGGACGACGCCGCCCGCCGCCGCGTCCTCGCCCTGCTCTTCGAGGGCCTGCGCGCCCGCCCCGGCAGTCTCCCGCTGCCCGACTGAGCCCGGCCATGAACGACGACGGTGCCGACCCCGCCGAAGCGGGACCGGCACCGTCGTCGCGCGCGACTACGCGGCGCGGGCCGCCTTCGCGGCGGCCTCGAACGCGTCGGCCCGCGACTGCTCGCCGAGCGGGACCAGGTGCTCCATGCCCGGGATGTGCGCGGCCAGCGTCAGGTCCGCGACGATGAAGGTCGCCTCCATCTCGAAGATCACCGACAGCACCGACTCCAGGTAGTTCAGCACGTGCTCGTGCGGTGCCCGGGGCGTGCCGGGGGCGTAGGAGCCGCCGCGGCTGGTCACCACCGTCACCGGCGTGCCCTTCACCTTCGACCCCGGCGAGCCGGCGGTGCGGCCCACCAGGATCACCTGGTCCAGCCACGCCTTGAGGCTGGAGGGCACCGAGAAGTTGTACATCGGCGCGCCGATGACCACCGCGTCGGCCGCCTCCAGCTCCGCTATCAGGGCCAGGCGCTCGGCGAAGGCCCGAGCCTGCTCCTCGGTGTGCTCCGCCGGGTCGAGCGACCCGGCGATGTGGGCGTCCGCGGTGATGTGCGGGACCGGCTCCGCGCCCAGGTCCCGGTAGATCACCTCGCCACCCGGGTGCTCCTCCAGCCACGTACGGCGGAAGGCCTCGGTGACGGCCCGAGAGGTGGACGCCTGGCCCGTGAACGCGGACGAGTCGATGTGCAGCAGTGTCGCCATGGTGCAACTCCGAACGGGGAGAGGGCGTGCGTACCCTCCCGCCGCAGGCGGTGGGAGGGTCGCAGCAGATAACTTGAACCTGTCCTCAACTTGCCACAAGTTGAGGACAGGTTCAAGTTGCCATCGATACCCACGCTGATGTTCTCCGCGTGATGTCGTGTCCCCGGTCCCGCTACAGGTTGGAGTGCAGAAATGCCTGTAGGCCCCCTGACGTGATGTCAGGGGGCCTACAGTAAAGGTTGTTCGGCGGCGTCCTACTCTCCCACAGGGTCCCCCCTGCAGTACCATCGGCGCTATGAGGCTTAGCTTCCGGGTTCGGGATGTAACCGGGCGTTTCCCTCACGCTATGACCACCGAAACACTATGAAGTTGACCGCACACCACTCCTCACGGAGCGGGGGTCGTTCCTTCAGAACAACACAGTGGACGCGTAGCAACTATGGACAAGCCCTCGGCCTATTAGTACCGGTCAGCTCCACCCCTCACAGGGCTTCCACATCCGGCCTATCAACCCAGTCGTCTACTGGGAGCCTTAACCACTCAAGGTGGTGGGAGCCCTCATCTCGAAGCAGGCTTCCCGCTTAGATGCTTTCAGCGGTTATCCCTCCCGAACGTAGCCAACCAGCCATGCCCTTGGCAGGACAACTGGCACACCAGAGGTTCGTCCGTCCCGGTCCTCTCGTACTAGGGACAGCCCTTCTCAAGACTCCTACGCGCGCAGCGGATAGGGACCGAACTGTCTCACGACGTTCTAAACCCAGCTCGCGTACCGCTTTAATGGGCGAACAGCCCAACCCTTGGGACCTACTCCAGCCCCAGGATGCGACGAGCCGACATCGAGGTGCCAAACCATCCCGTCGATATGGACTCTTGGGGAAGATCAGCCTGTTATCCCCGGGGTACCTTTTATCCGTTGAGCGACGGCGCTTCCACAAGCCACCGCCGGATCACTAGTCCCTGCTTTCGCACCTGCTCGACCCGTCGGTCTCACAGTCAAGCTCCCTTGTGCACTTACACTCAACACCTGATTGCCAACCAGGCTGAGGGAACCTTTGGGCGCCTCCGTTACATTTTAGGAGGCAACCGCCCCAGTTAAACTACCCACCAGACACTGTCCCTGATCCGGATCACGGACCCAGGTTAGACATCCAGCACGACCAGAGTGGTATTTCAACGACGACTCCACAACCACTGGCGTGGCCGCTTCAAAGTCTCCCACCTATCCTACACAAGCCGAACCGAACACCAATATCAAGCTATAGTAAAGGTCCCGGGGTCTTTCCGTCCTGCTGCGCGAAACGAGCATCTTTACTCGTAATGCAATTTCACCGGGCCTATGGTTGAGACAGTCGAGAAGTCGTTACGCCATTCGTGCAGGTCGGAACTTACCCGACAAGGAATTTCGCTACCTTAGGATGGTTATAGTTACCACCGCCGTTTACTGGCGCTTAAGTTCTCAGCTTCGCCTGGTCGAAACCAAGCTAACCGGTCCCCTTAACGTTCCAGCACCGGGCAGGCGTCAGTCCGTATACATCGCCTTACGGCTTCGCACGGACCTGTGTTTTTAGTAAACAGTCGCTTCTCGCTGGTCTCTGCGGCCGGCCACAGCTCAAGGAGCAAGTCCCATCACCACAACCGGCCCCCCTTCTCCCGAAGTTACGGGGGCATTTTGCCGAGTTCCTTAACCATAGTTCACCCGAACGCCTCGGTATTCTCTACCTGACCACCTGAGTCGGTTTGGGGTACGGGCCGCCATGAAACTCGCTAGAGGCTTTTCTCGACAGCATAGGATCATCCACTTCACCACAATCGGCTCGGCATCAGGTCTCAGACTATATGTGAGGCGGATTTGCCTACCCCACGTCCTACACCCTTACCCCGGGACAACCACCGCCCGGGCTGGACTACCTTCCTGCGTCACCCCATCGCTCACCTACTACCCTGTTGGATCAGCGGCTCCACCACTCCTCTTCACCCGAAGGATCCGAGACGGCTTCACGGCCTTAGCATCCAGAGGTTCGACGTTGGCGCTTCAAAGCGGGTACGGGAATATCAACCCGTTGTCCATCGACTACGCCTGTCGGCCTCGCCTTAGGTCCCGACTTACCCTGGGCAGATCAGCTTGACCCAGGAACCCTTGGTCAATCGGCGCAAGAGTTTCCCACTCTTGTATCGCTACTCATGCCTGCATTCTCACTCGTATACCGTCCACGACTGGCTTCCGCCGCCGCTTCACCCGGCACACGACGCTCCCCTACCCATCACAGCCCCCGTTAGGAGTTAAGCTGCAATGACACGGCTTCGGCGGTGTACTTGAGCCCCGCTACATTGTCGGCGCGGAATCACTTGACCAGTGAGCTATTACGCACTCTTTAAAGGGTGGCTGCTTCTAAGCCAACCTCCTGGTTGTCTCTGCGACTCCACATCCTTTCCCACTTAGCACACGCTTAGGGGCCTTAGCCGGTGTTCTGGGCTGTTTCCCTCTCGACCATGGAGCTTATCCCCCACAGTCTCACTGCCGCGCTCTCACTTACCGGCATTCGGAGTTTGGCTAAGGTCAGTAACCCGGTGGGGCCCATCGCCTATCCAGTGCTCTACCTCCGGCAAGAAACACGCGACGCTGCACCTAAATGCATTTCGGGGAGAACCAGCTATCACGGAGTTTGATTGGCCTTTCACCCCTAACCACAGGTCATCCCCCAGGTTTTCAACCCTGGTGGGTTCGGTCCTCCACACGGTCTTACCCGCGCTTCAACCTGCCCATGGCTAGATCACTCCGCTTCGGGTCTTGGGCGCGCTACTCAACCGCCCTATTCGGACTCGCTTTCGCTACGGCTACCCCACACGGGTTAACCTCGCAACACACCGCAAACTCGCAGGCTCATTCTTCAAAAGGCACGCAGTCACGACAACATGTGCAAGCACACGCTGCGACGCTCCCACGGCTTGTAGGCACACGGTTTCAGGTACTATTTCACTCCGCTCCCGCGGTACTTTTCACCATTCCCTCACGGTACTGTCCGCTATCGGTCACTAGGGAATATTTAGGCTTAGCGGGTGGTCCCGCCAGATTCACACGGAATTTCTCGGGCTCCGTGCTACTTGGGAGTTGTACAAGCAAGCCGTACAGATTTCGTCTACGGGGGTCTTACCCTCTACGCCGGACCTTTCGCATGTCCTTCGACTACCCATACGGTTTCTGACTCGCCCAGCCGCCGGCAGACGACTGAAGTACAATCCCACGACCCCGAAGTGGCAACCCCTGCCGGGTATCACACCACAACGGTTTAGCCTCATCCGATTTCGCTCGCCACTACTCTCGGAATCACGGTTGTTTTCTCTTCCTGCGGGTACTGAGATGTTTCACTTCCCCGCGTTCCCTCCACACTGCCTATGTGTTCAGCAGCGGGTGACAGCCCATGACGACTGCCGGGTTTCCCCATTCGGACACCCCCGGATCAAAGCTCGGTTGACAGCTCCCCGGGGCCTATCGCGGCCTCCCACGTCCTTCATCGGTTCCTAGTGCCAAGGCATCCACCGTGCGCCCTTAAAAACTTGGCCACAGATGCTCGCGTCCACTGTGCAGTTCTCAAGCAACGACCAACCACCCATCACCCCCACACACGAAGCGTGAAGTTCACTGGGGTCGGCGTCTGAAGACCAGCCATACGGCCGCGCCCTCAGGACCCAACAACGTGCCCGACACAACCAACCAGCCACCGCGTTCCACGCGCCGAAGCGCAGTACTAACCATGACCAACTGATCGTGCCGAATAGTCAACGTTCCACCCATGAGCGAACCACCGTCAGACATTCGCTGACGTCATGGCCCTCTGGCCGCCGAAGCGGCAGAAGTGCTCCTTAGAAAGGAGGTGATCCAGCCGCACCTTCCGGTACGGCTACCTTGTTACGACTTCGTCCCAATCGCTGGTCCCACCTTCGACAGCTCCTTCCCTTGCGGGTTAGGCCACCGGCTTCGGGTGTTACCGACTTTCGTGACGTGACGGGCGGTGTGTACAAGGCCCGGGAACGTATTCACCGCAGCAATGCTGATCTGCGATTACTAGCAACTCCGACTTCATGGGGTCGAGTTGCAGACCCCAATCCGAACTGAGACCGGCTTTTTGAGATTCGCTCCACCTCGCGGTATCGCAGCTCATTGTACCGGCCATTGTAGCACGTGTGCAGCCCAAGACATAAGGGGCATGATGATTTGACGTCGTCCCCACCTTCCTCCGAGTTGACCCCGGCAGTCTCCTGTGAGTCCCCGGCATAACCCGCTGGCAACACAGAACGAGGGTTGCGCTCGTTGCGGGACTTAACCCAACATCTCACGACACGAGCTGACGACAACCATGCACCACCTGTATACCGACCACAAGGGGGCGACCATCTCTGGCCGTTTCCGGTATATGTCAAGCCTTGGTAAGGTTCTTCGCGTTGCGTCGAATTAAGCCACATGCTCCGCTGCTTGTGCGGGCCCCCGTCAATTCCTTTGAGTTTTAGCCTTGCGGCCGTACTCCCCAGGCGGGGAACTTAATGCGTTAGCTGCGGCGCGGACCACGTGGAATGTGACCCACACCTAGTTCCCAACGTTTACGGCGTGGACTACCAGGGTATCTAATCCTGTTCGCTCCCCACGCTTTCGCTCCTCAGCGTCAGTAATGGCCCAGAGATCCGCCTTCGCCACCGGTGTTCCTCCTGATATCTGCGCATTTCACCGCTACACCAGGAATTCCGATCTCCCCTACCACACTCTAGCCTGCCCGTATCGAATGCAGACCCGGAGTTAAGCCCCGGGCTTTCACATCCGACGCGACAAGCCGCCTACGAGCTCTTTACGCCCAATAATTCCGGACAACGCTCGCACCCTACGTATTACCGCGGCTGCTGGCACGTAGTTAGCCGGTGCTTCTTCTGCAGGTACCGTCACTTGCGCTTCTTCCCTGCTGAAAGAGGTTTACAACCCGAAGGCCGTCATCCCTCACGCGGCGTCGCTGCATCAGGCTTTCGCCCATTGTGCAATATTCCCCACTGCTGCCTCCCGTAGGAGTCTGGGCCGTGTCTCAGTCCCAGTGTGGCCGGTCGCCCTCTCAGGCCGGCTACCCGTCGTCGCCTTGGTAGGCCATTACCCCACCAACAAGCTGATAGGCCGCGGGCTCATCCCAGATCGCCGGAGCTTTCCACGCACACCCCATGCGGAGATGCGTCGTATCCGGTATTAGCACCGGTTTCCCGGTGTTGTCCCAGAATCTGGGGCAGATTGCCCACGTGTTACTCACCCGTTCGCCACTGATCCACCCCGAAGGGCTTCACCGTTCGACTTGCATGTGTTAAGCACGCCGCCAGCGTTCGTCCTGAGCCAGGATCAAACTCTCCGTGAATGATTACCCGTAATCGGGTCACCACACGCGTTGAGCGGCACAGCAACCGACGGAATAGCCGATCCCGTGCACTGCGTCCTCGCTAGTGTTTTGTGCATCAAAGGAACCTCGTCCGATCAACGGACGGGGTATCAACATATCTGGCGTTGACTTTTGGCACGCTGTTGAGTTCTCAAGGAACGGACGCTTCCTTCAAGACCCTTTCACCGGTCTCTCCAGGCGCTTCGTTCTTCTCGCTGTACCGAGCTTAGCAGACCTTTTCAGTGGTCCATTCCGGTTCGGTTTCCGGCTGCCATTCACCGGATGGAACTCATGATCTGGCGCGATTCTCATCGAGCTGGAAATGTGGGTTCCATCGGCATGCGTCAACCGTCTCGGGTTGTCGCGGGCAGATGTCCAACGTTACAGCTCGGTCGACCCACGGGCAAATCCGCCGCGCCCGGGTGCTCGTCAGGGTGCGGCGCCCGCCTCACCTGGCGCCGTGGCCCGGTTTGGCTAGATTTGTTCTGACCGACCCAACGACCCTGAGGAGCACCGGGTATGACGAGAGTGACCTCCCCGCTGGCCGGACACGCCATCGGACTCGCCGCTGTGCCCGACCCGGTCTTCTCCGGGGCGATGGTGGGCCCCGGTACCGCGATCGACCCGGAGCGGAAGCCCGGGGAGGCGGTCTCGCCGTTGGACGGGGTGATCGTGTCGATGCACCCGCATGCCTTCGTGGTGGTCGACGGCGACGGGCACGGCGTCCTCACGCATCTCGGCATCGACACCGTTCAGCTCAACGGTGCCGGGTTCGACCTGCTGGTGGCCAAGGGCGACACGGTGCGGCGCGGGCAGCCGGTGGTCCGCTGGAACCCGGTCGAGGTGGAGGCCGCCGGCAAGTCGCCGATCTGCCCGGTGGTGGCCCTGGAGGCGACCGCCGGCCAGCTCTCGGACATCCAGGAGCACGGCCAGGTGACCCCCGACAGCACCTTGTTCAGCTGGACCTGACGGCGTCAGCCGGACACGCGGGGCGGCCCGCGTGGTACGACGGAATCCTACGGTCGGCGACGGCCGTGTCCCGAGCGGAGACGGGTGACAGATGGCAGAGACGCTGCGCGGCGTTGGCGTGAGCCACGGGGTCGCGATCGGACAGATCCGGCACATGGGCACGGCGGTGCTGGAGCCCCCGGCGCAGCAGGCGCCGACCGAGGGCGCGCCGCGTGAGCAGGCGCGGGCGCGGCAGGCCGTCGAGGCCGTCGCCGCCGACCTGCAGGCGCGCGGCAACCTGGCCGGGGGCGAGGCGCAGGCCGTGCTGGAGGCGCAGTCGCTGATGGCGCTGGACCCGGAGCTGCTGGCGGACGTGGAGCGGCGGATCACCGTCGGGAGCACCGCCGAGCGCGCGGTCTACGACGCCTTCGCCTCCTACCGGGCGCTGTTGGCGAACGCCGGGGAGTACCTGGCGGGCCGGGTCGCCGACCTGGACGACGTGCGCAACCGGATCGTGGCCCGGCTGATGGGGGTGCCGATGCCCGGCGTCCCCGACAGCGACGAGCCGTATGTGCTGGTCGCCCGGGATCTGGCGCCGGCGGACACCGCGCTGCTCGACCCGGCGCTGGTGCTCGGGTTCGTGACCGAGGAGGGCGGGCCGACCAGCCACAGCGCGATCCTGGCCCGGGCGCTGGGCGTCCCGGCGGTGGTCGCCTTCACCGGGGCGACCGGGCTGCCGGAGGGCGCCGTGGTGGCGGTCGACGGCAGCACCGGCGAGGTGCTGCTCGACCCGTCCGAGGAGCGGCAGGCGGAGCTGCGGCGGGTTGCCGCCGAGCGCAGGGCGGCGCTGGCCTCCGCCTCCGGTCCCGGGCGGACCTCGGACGGCCATCCGGTGCCGCTGCTGGCCAACATCGGCGGTCCGGCGGACGTGACGGCGGCGCTTGAGGCGGGGGCGGAGGGCGTCGGCCTGTTCCGGACCGAGTTCCTGTTCCTGGACAACCCGAGCCCGGAGGACTCGCAGCGGGCGCCCTCGGAGGACGCGCAGGTGGTGGCGTACCGGGCGGTGCTGGAGGCGTTCCCGGAGAGCCGGGTGGTGGTCCGGGTCCTGGACGCCGGGGCCGACAAGCCGCTGGACTTCCTGACGCCGGGCGAGGAGCCGAACCCCGCCCTCGGCGTGCGCGGCCTGCGGAGCCTGCTGGAGCACCCGGACGTGCTGCGCACCCAGTTGCGGGCGCTGGCCAGGGCTGCCGAGGGGCTGCCGGTCTACCTGGAGGTGATGGCGCCGATGGTCGCGGACCGGATCGACGCCAAGGCGTTCGCGGACGCCTGCCGTGAGGCCGGGCTGCGGGCGAAGTACGGGGCGATGGTGGAGATCCCCTCGGCGGCGCTGCGGGCCCGGTCGGTGCTCCAGGAGGTCGAGTTCATCTCGCTGGGTACCAACGACCTGGCCCAGTACACCTTCGCGGCGGACCGGCAGCTGGGTTCGGTCGCCCGGCTGCAGGACCCGTGGCAGCCCGCGCTGCTCGACCTGGTGGCGCTGGCGGCGGAGGCGGCCCGGGCCACCGGGAAGAGCTGCGGGGTCTGCGGCGAGGCGGCGGCCGATCCGGAGCTGGCCTGTGTGCTGACCGGTCTGGGCGTCACCAGCCTGTCCATGGGCGCGGCGTCGATCCCCTATGTGCGGGCGCGGCTGGCCAAGCACACGCTCGCGCAGTGCGAGCGGGCGGCCGCCGCCGCCCGGGCCACCGACACGGCGGAGCAGGCCCGGGCGGCGGCCAACCAAGTGCTGTCCGGCGAGTAGGCGCGCGGCCCCGGTCAGGGCCTGCGTTCGGCGGCGAGCTCGACGAAGGGGGTCAGCGCCGCCGGGTTGTCCAGCGAGCCCGGGTTGACCGCCCGGGCGAGCGGGGTGCCCGAGAGGATCCGCTTGATCGGGACCTCCAGCCGCTTGCCGGTGAGCGTGTGCGGCAGCACCGGGACGGCGATCACCTCGTCCGGCACGTGCCGGGGCGAGAGCTGGGCGCGGATCGCGTCGCGGATCGCGGCGCGCAGCGCGTCGTCCAGGGCGGCGCCCTCGGCGAGGACCACGAACAGCGGCATCCAGTAGCCGCCGTCGGGCTGCTCGATGCCGACGACCAGGGATTCGCGGATCTGCGGCAGCCGCTCGACCACCTCGTAGATGTCGGCGGAGCCCATCCGGACGCCCTGCCGGTTCAGGGTGGAGTCGGAGCGGCCGTGGATGACCACGCTGCCGCGCTCGGTGACGGTGATCCAGTCGCCGTGGCGCCAGACGCCGGGGTAGGTCTCGAAGTAGCTCTCCCGGTAGCGGGCGCCGTCCGGGTCGTTCCAGAAGCCGAGTGGCATCGAGGGCATCGGCCGGGTCACCACGAGTTCGCCGACCTCGCCGGTGAGCGGCTTGCCCTGGGCGTCCCAGGACTCGACGGCGACGCCCAGGCAGGGGGCCTGGATCTCGCCGAGGTACACCGGCAGGGTCGGCACGCCGCCGACGAAGCAGCTGCACACGTCGGTGCCGCCGCTGACCGAGGCGAGCCAGATGTCGGGGCTGATCTCCCCGTAGATCCAGCGGAAGCCGTCCGGCGGGAGCGGCGAGCCGGTGGTCCCGACCGCGCGCAGCCGGGACAGGTCGAGGTCGCGGCCGGGGTGGACGTCGGCCTTGGCGCAGGCGGTGACGTAGGCGGCCGAGGTGCCGAAGACGGTGGCCCCGGCGCGAGCGGCGATCCGCCACTGGGCGTCGGTGGCCGGGTAGCCGGGGCTGCCGTCGTAGCTGATGACGGTGGCGCCGACCAGCAGTCCGGCCACCAGGATGTTCCACATCATCCAGCCGGTGGAGGTGTACCAGAAGAAACGGTCCTGCGGGCCGAGGTCGAGGTGCAGCGCGACCTGCTTCAGGTGCTCGACCACGATGCCGCCGTGGCCCTGGACGATGGCCTTGGGCAGGCCGGTGGTGCCGGAGGAGTAGAGCACCCACAGCGGGTGGTCGAACGGCACCTGCTCGAAGACCGGCTCCTGGCCGAGAGCGGTGAGCGCGTCCCAGTCGAGCGCGCCCTCCGGGGCCGGGGTTCCCAGCAGCGGGATGTGCACCACCTGCCGCAGCGAGGGCAGCTCCCGGCGCAGCTCGGCGACGACCGCGCCGCGGTCGTGCTCCTTGCCGCCGTAGCGGTAGCCGTCGACGGCGAACAGCAGCACGGGTTCGAGCTGCTGGAACCGGTCGAGGACGCTGCGGGCGCCGAAGTCGGGCGCGCAGGAGGTCCACACCGCGCCCACCGCGGCGGTGGCCAGCAGCGCGACGGCGGCCTGCGGGATGTTGGGGACGTAGGCGCCGACCCGGTCGCCGGGTCGGATCCCGAGCCGCCGCAGCTCGGCGGCCAGCGAGCCGACCTGTTGGCGCAGTGCGGCCCAGCTGAGGACCAGCGGGTCGGCGCCGCTCTCGTCGAGGTGCAGGATCGCCGGGCGGTCGGCCTCGGCCGGGTCCTCGCCGTGGCGCAGGGCGTGTTCGGCGTAGTTGAGGCGGGCACCGGGGAACCAGACCGCGCCGGGCATGGCGGGGTCGGCCAGGGCGGTCCGCGGCGGGGTGGTGAAGCGGACGTCGAACCACTCGCTGACGGCGGTCCAGAAGCGGTCCAGGTCGTCGGTGGACCAGCGGTGCAGGTCCGCGTAGTCGCCTTCGGGGGCGCCGTGGTGCCGCGCGGCCCAGCGCTGGAACTGGACGAGCCGGGTGTCCTCGGCAGCGGCCGGGTCGGGCCGCCACAGCGGGGTCGGCTGCTCGGTGGGCTGCGGGGCGGGGCTGCTCATCTTCGGGCTCCCATGGTCCGGGGTCGCGGCGCGGGCGGAGTGGGCGGACGCGCCGGACAGAAATCTGCCATGTGAACGCTGGTTAATCCAGAGGCCGCTCAGCCGCGTCCTCCCGGTCGCCCGGGCGCAGCAGGGCCGGATGGAGGGTTCTGGCCCCGCCGGCGCGGTAGAGCCGGGCGCGCGGGCCGCCCTTGCTGCCGCCGCGGGTGGTGGTGCGGCCGGTGCTGACCACGAAGCCGGGGACGGAGAGGACCTTGCGGTGGAAGTTCCCGGCGTGCAGCGGTTCGCCCCAGATCTCCTCGTAGACGGCGCGCAGTTCGGGGATGGTGAACTCGGGTTCGAGGAAGGCGGTGGCCAGCGGGGTGTACTCGACCTTGGAGCGGGCCCGGTCGAGGGCGTCGGCGAGTATCCCGGCGTGGTCGAAGGCCAGCGCCTGGGCCAGTGCCTCGCCGAGCAGCGGGCGGGCGGGGGCGTCCGGGCCCGTGGCATCCGGGTTGGGGGCGTCCGGGCCTGGGGCGTCCGGGCCGGGCGGTGTTGCCCGGTCGCCGGACCCACCCCCGCGAGGTCCGGCGACCGGAGTCCAGGCTGCCGAGGCAGCGTCGCCGCCGGCCCGGGGGTCGGGCAGGTCCGGGGCGAAGGCGAGGTAGGCGACCGAGACGACGTGCATCCTCGGGTCGCGTGCGGGCGATCCGTAGCTTCCCAGCTGTTCCAGGTGGACCCGGCTGAGCAGGGTCGGGTCCACCCCGGTCTCCTCGGCGAGCTCGCGGGCGGCGGCCTGGGCGAGGCCTTCCCGACCGGCGCGGACGAAGCCGCCGGGGAGAGCCAGGCACCCTCGGTAGGGCGGGCCCGCGCGTTCCACCAGGAGGACGTGCAAGCGGCTGTGGCGCATCGTCAGGACGACGATGTCCACGGTGACGGCGACCGGGGCGAAAGCGTGGGGGTCGTAGGCGGCGAGCCACTCCCGCTCGCCCGCGCGGGCGGGCGGCAGATCGGGCTGCGCTGCCATCGATCCCCCGGCGTGCTTGTCGTCGTTCGGCCGTCGCGCCACTGCGGTCCGGCTGCGGTTGTTCTCAGTTGGAGTCCTTCTTGCTCTGAGAAGAACGTAGCGCGCCGGGCTCCCGGACGCCAGCGGTTTTGCTCAGCAGTTCGATCGCCGTCAGCATCTCCACCGTCAACTCCGGCCCGACCCGGGAGTGTTCGTTCATCAGCCGGTACCACATGGCGCCGAAGACCATGTCCACGATGGTGTCCACCGGGACCTGCCACTGCCGGCCGCAGCGCTCCAGCAGGCCGCGCAGCATGGCCCGGCGGCCCGCGATGTAGCCGCGCCGCAGCGCGGACAGCTCCGGGTCGGCCACGGCGTCGGCGGTGACCCCCAGCAGCACCACGCCCACCACCGGCCGCGTCCCGGCCAGGGCGAACGTGCTGTCCAGGAAGGTACGCAGGTCGGCCCAGGGGTCGGCGGTGGGCTCGGGCAGGCCGTGGGCCGCGCCGACCTCGGCCAGCGCCTCCATCATCACCGCCCCGCGCGTGGGCCACCAGCGGTAGACGGTCTGCCGGCCGACCCCGGCGGTCTGGGCGATGCCCTTGATGGTGACGGCGGTGTAGCCGTCACGGACGGCCAGGGCCATGGCGGCGTCGAGTACGGCGCGGCGGGCGGCGTCGCTGCGCGGCCTGCCGATCGGGAGTCCGGTCATGCCCGCACCCTACAAGCTTTACAAGTCACCGTGTCTCGATACATAATCGAGGCACAGTGACTCGAAAGAGGGTCACCGGAACGAATCTGGTGGGGAAAGAGATGTCCGAACACAGCGAGCGCGTCGTCGTCATCGGCGGGACCTCCGGCATCGGGCTGGCCACGGCGGAGCTGCTGCTGGCGCGGGGGTACCAGGTGGTCGTGGCCGGGCGCGACCCGCAGCGACTGGAGTCCGCGCTCAAGCGGCTGAACGAGGGGGCGGCTGAGGGGGCGGCCGAGGGCGCGGTCTCCGGGCTGACCCTGGACGCGGCCGACGAGGAGCAGCTGGCCGGGTTCTTCGCGCAGGTGGGGCCGTTCGACCACCTGGTGATCACGCTCACCGCCAACGGCGGGGTGACCGCGCTGACCGAGCTCACCGCGGCGGAGCTGCGGCGGCACAGCGAGGGGAAGCTGATCCCGCACCTGCTGACGGTGAAGGCCGCCCTGGGGACGCTCCGGGCGGACGGTTCGGTGACGCTGCTGGGGGCCGTCAGCTCCCAGCTGAGCGCGCCGGGACTGGTGGTGCTCGGGTCGTCCAACGCGGCGGTGGAGACGGCGGCCCGGATCCTGGCCGCCGAGCTGGCGCCGCGCCGGGTGAACGCGGTCTCCCCCGGCATCATCGACACTCCGTGGTGGGACTGGGTGCCGAGCGAGGCCCGCGCGGGGGCGCTCAGCTCCAGCACCGCGACCACCGCGA
This sequence comes from Streptacidiphilus sp. P02-A3a, assembly GCF_014084105.1. GTDB lineage: Bacteria > Actinomycetota > Actinomycetes > Streptomycetales > Streptomycetaceae > Streptacidiphilus. The sequence continues at coordinate 5,587,793 of NZ_CP048289.1, forward strand.
TCGGGCGTCCGGGCAGGCCGGAGGAGGTGGCGCACGCGGTCGCGTTCCTGGTGGAGAACACCTTCACCACCGGCGTGGTGCTGCCGGTCGACGGCGGCGCGCGACTGGGCCCGATCGGCGGCTGACCAGCGAACGAGCGGAGCGGCCCGGCCCCGGGACAGGGGCCGGGCCGCTCCGTCGTGCGGGCCTGTGGTCTGATGTGCACAGGATTCACCCTCCTCGGCGATGGAGTAACAGCGCGTCACCTGGCAGACTCGGAGGTGAATGAATCGCGGTCGACATACCCATATGCTGTTCTGCATTGTCGACCGCATTCCCTGCGGAGGTGTGCGATGCCCGGCCCGATCCAGTCCCTAGAGCGCGCGGCGGCCATCCTGCGGCTGCTCGCCGGCGGCGAGCGCCGCCTGGGGCTGACCGAGGTGTCCGCCTCCCTCGGGCTGGCCAAGGGCACCACCCACGGGATGCTGCGCACGCTCCAGCAGGAGGGCTTCGTCGAGCAGGACCCGGAGAGCGGCAAGTACCAGCTCGGCGCGGAGCTGCTGCGGCTCGGACAGAGCTATCTGGACGTGCACGAGCTCCGGGCCCGGGCGCTGGTCTGGGCGGACGACCTGGCCCGCGCCAGCGGCGAAACCGTCTACCTCGGCGTGCTGCACCAGCACGGGGTGCTGATCGTGCACCATGTGTTCCGCCCGGACGACAGTCGGCAGGTGCTGGAGGTCGGCAGCATGCACCCGCTGCACAGCACCGCCATGGGCAAGGTACTGCTGGCCCACGACCCGGTGGCCCGGGGCGAGTTGACCGACAATCCGCCGGAGTCCTTCACCATGCGGACGCTCACCGACCTGGCCGACATCGACGCCGAGTGCGCGCTGACCCGTGAGCGCGGCTGGAGTGCCGCCGTGGAGGAGACCTGGGAGGGCGTGGCCTCGATCGGCGCGCTGATCCAGGACCGCAGGCGCAACCCGGTGGGCGCGGTGTGCGTCAGCGGCGCGGTCGAGCGGGTGTGCGAGGCCGGGGCGCCCCGGCCGGACCTGGTGGTCGCCGTCCGCGAGGCCGCCCGGGCGATCTCCCGCGACCTCGGCGCCGCGCGCTTCTGACCCCGGCAGTCCCCCGACATAGCGCGACCCGACCGGGTCGCGCTATGTCGCTATAGGGGTGTTTTGTCAGCTTTTCTCTACTTCTGCCCGTCTCACCGGAAGTTCATATGCCGGTCTTGACGCAGGCCTGTTGAGCAGGAAAACTGCCGCATGGAGGTCGACAATGTCGAACAACGTTCATGACTATGCCGCTCGCCTCCACCCTCAGCTCCACCCACAGCAGGGACTTAGGACGAAGGAGTCCATGTGTCCAACCTCCACATCTTCTTTGGCGAGATACTCGGCACCGCACTGCTGATCCTGCTCGGCGGCGGCGTGTGCGCCGCCGTCACGCTGAAGAAGTCCAAGGCCCAGGGAGCCGGCTGGACCGCCATCGCCTTCGGCTGGGGCTTCGCCGTGATGGTCGCGGCCTACGTGTCCAACTCCCTGTCCGGGGCCGAGCTCAACCCCGCGGTGACCCTGGCCATCGCCGTCAAGAGCGGCCAATGGGGGCATGTGCCGCTCTACTTCGCCGGACAGATGATCGGCGCCGTCATCGGCGCGGTCCTGGTGTGGCTGGCCTACCTGGGCCAGTTCCAGGCCAACGAGGAGCCCACGCTGGGGATCTTCGCCACCGGCCCGGAGATCGACCACCCGGTGCAGAACCTGGTCACCGAGATCATCGGCACCTTCGTGCTGTGCATCCTGATCCTGGTGGACGGGCTCAACACGCAGCTGGCGCTGTCCGGCACCGGGATCCTCATCGTCGCCTTCACCGTGGTCGGCATCGGCTTCTCGCTCGGCGGGCCGACCGGGTACGCCATCAACCCGGCCCGCGACCTCGGCCCGCGGATCGTGCACTCGCTGCTGCCGATACCCCACAAGGGCGGCTCCAACTGGCGCTACGCCTGGGTGCCGGTCGTCGGACCGCTCATCGGCGCGGCGCTTGCCGGACTGCTCTACAAGGCGCTGTTCTGAGAGCAGCCCCACCCGCCCGAGCGCAACAGAGAAACCCGTCCGCTCCCACCCCCTGAGGATTCCAGCCGTGACCACCACACTGTCCAATGGCGGCCAGTACATCGCCGCGATCGACCAGGGCACCACCTCCAGCCGGTGCATCATCTTCGGCGCGGACGGCCGCATCGTCGCCGTCGACCAGCAGGAACACAGCCAGATCTTCCCGCAGCCCGGCTGGGTCGAGCACGACGGCGCCGAGATCTGGACCAGAGTCCAGTCGGTCATCGCCGGGGCTCTGGGCAAGGCCGACCTGACCAAGGACGACATCCGCGCGATCGGCATCACCAACCAGCGCGAGACCACCATCCTGTGGGACAGGCACACCGGCCGACCGGTGCACAACGCCATCGTCTGGCAGGACACCCGGACCGAGGCGCTGTGCAAGGAGCTCGGCCGCAACGTCGGCCAGGACCGCTTCCGCCGGGAGACCGGCCTGCCGCTGGCCAGCTACTTCGCCGGGCCGAAGATCCGCTGGCTGCTCGACAACGTGGACGGCCTGCGCGAGCGCGCCGAGGCCGGGGACATCCTGTTCGGCACCATGGACAGCTGGGTCATCTGGAACCTCACCGGCGGCCCGGACGGCGGCGTCCACGTCACCGACGTCACCAACGCCTCGCGCACCATGCTGATGAACCTGCACACGCTGGAGTGGGACGCGAAGATCCTGGAGTCGATGCAGGTCCCGGCCCAGGTGCTGCCGGAGATCCGCTCCTCGGCCGAGGTGTACGGGCAGGCCGTGGGCGCGCTCGCCGGGGTGCCGGTGGCGTCCGCGCTGGGCGACCAGCAGGCCGCGCTGTTCGGCCAGACCTGCTTCAACGTCGGCGAGGCCAAGAGCACCTACGGCACCGGCACCTTCCTGCTGCTGAACACCGGCGAGAAGGTGGTCAACTCGTACCACGGGCTGCTGACCACGGTCGGCTACCGGATCGGCGACCAGAAGCCGATCTACGCGCTGGAGGGCTCGATCGCGGTCACCGGCTCGCTGGTGCAGTGGCTGCGGGACCAGCTCGGCATCATCTCCACCGCCGCCGAGATCGAGACCCTGGCCTCGACCGTGCGGGACAACGGCGGCGCGTACATCGTGCCCGCCTTCTCCGGCCTGTTCGCGCCCTACTGGCGCTCCGACGCGCGCGGCGTGATCACCGGGCTGACCCGCTACGTGACCAAGGGCCACCTGGCCCGCGCGGTGCTGGAGGCCACCGCCTGGCAGACCCGCGAGGTGGTCGACGCCATGGCCAAGGACTCCGGGGTGACCCTGACCGCGCTCAAGGTCGACGGCGGGATGACCAGCAACAACCTGCTGATGCAGTACATCGCGGACGCGCTGGACGCCCCGGTCGAGCGGCCGTTCGTGGCCGAGACCACGGCGCTGGGCGCGGCCTACGCCGCCGGGCTCGCGGTCGGCTTCTGGCCGGACCTGGAGACCCTGCGGGCCAACTGGCACCGCGCCGCCGAGTGGACCCCGCACATGGACGAGGACACCCGCGCCCGCGAGTACAAGAACTGGCTCAAGGCCGTCGAGCGGACCATGGGCTGGATCGACGAGGAAGAGGAGGCCGCGGCCACGGACTGACCCCGGACCGCGGCGGGCGGGGCGCCCCACCGGAGCGTCCCGCCCGCACCACCCGCAGCACCACCGAGACACCCCCCCCGAGAGGAGAAGGCAGGCCGCCCGAAAACGGCCTGTCGGACCATCACATGAACAGCATCCCGACCCTGGGCGCCAACCACACCGTCAACCGGGCGCAGACCCGGCAGCTGCTCAGCAGCGCCACCTACGACCTGCTGGTGATCGGCGGCGGCATCCTCGGCACCGCGGTCGCCTGGACCGCCGCCCAGTCCGGGCTGCGGGTCGCCATGGTGGACGCCGGGGACTTCGCCGGCGCCACCTCCAGCGCCTCCTCCAAGCTCGTCCACGGCGGGCTGCGCTACCTGCAGACCGGCGCGGTGAAGCTGGTCGCCGAGAACCACAAGGAGCGCCGGGCGCTGGCCACCGACGTCGCGCCGCACCTGGTCAACCCGCTGACCTTCTTCGTGCCGGTGTACAAGGGCGGCCCGCACAGCGCCCCCAAGCTGGGCGCCGGGGTGTTCCTCTACTCGGCGCTGTCGGCCTTCCGCGACGGCATGGGCCGGGTCTCGACGGCGGCGCACGCGGCGCAGCAGGTGCCCGCGCTGCGCACCGAGGGGCTGCGCTCGGTCGCGGTCTACGGCGACCACCAGATGAACGACTCGCGGGTGGCGGTGATGACCGTGCGGGCGGCGGTGGACTCCGGCGCGGTGGTGCTCAACCACGCGGAGGTGACCGGGCTGCGGTTCTCCACGAGCAAGGGGGGCACCGGGACCAGGGTGACCGGCGCGGAGCTGCGGGACCGGCTGGACGGGACCGAGTTCGGCGTCAACGCCCGGCTGGTGCTGAACGCGACCGGCCCGTGGGTGGACCACCTGCGGCACATGGAGGACCCGACCGCGGCCCCCAGCATCCGGCTGTCCAAGGGCGCGCACGTGGTGCTGAAGCGGAAGACCCCGTGGCGGGCGGCGCTGACCATCCCGATCGACAAGTACCGGGTGTCCTTCGCCATCCCGTGGGAGGACCACGTGCTGTTCGGCACGACCGACGAGGAGTACACCGGCGACCCGGCGGACGTGCGGGCGACCGAGGCCGACATCGACCAGATCCTGGGCGAGGCCGGGCACGCGGTGCGCGACGAGCACCTGGACCGCGACCTGGTCACCTACTCCTTCGCCGGGCTGCGGGTGCTGCCCGGCGGGCCCGGGGAGACCGCGGCGGCCAAGCGCGAGACGGTGGTGACCGAGGGCCGGGGCGGGATGCTGTCGGTGGCCGGGGGCAAGTGGACCACCTACCGCCACATCGGCCGGGTGGTGCTGGAGAAGCTGGCGCAGGTGTCGGGGGCGGGGCTGGCCGAGGACATCTCGGTGATCCCGCGCACGGTGCCGCTGCCGGGTGTCGGCAGCCCGAACGCGGTCGCGCACCGGCTGCTGGTGGACCGCGAGCCGGGGGCGCGGATGGACCCGCTGGTGGCGCGCCACCTGGCGACGCACTACGGGACGCTTTCCTTCGAGATCGCCCAGCTCATCGACGAGAACCCGGAACTCGGCCGCCCGATCCACCAGGACGGTCCGGATGTGTGGGCGCAGGTCGCCTATGCTGCTTCCCGGGAATGGGCGCAGACCGCGGACGACGTGCTGCGGCGGCGTACCACCATGGTCGTGCGCGGGCTGGACACCCCTGAGGTGCGGACCGAGGTCGAGTCCTACCTGGCGGCGCACCGGGTGGTGTGAACCTCCGGGAGGCGGGCAGGGTCCGGGCGTCGGCGCGCAGTGGAGAGACGGGGAGCTGCGATGGGGAGACGTGTGACGGACCGTTCGCGGACGGCGCGGGCCAGGCTCCTGGTGAGCCTGGCCCTCACGCTGACCACGCTGCTGTACACGGTGGTGTGCCAGCTCGCCCACAGCGGCTACACCGTCCTGGGGTTGACGCTGACCGGCTTCGGGATCTTCGCCACCACCTGGTTCCTGCTGGACGCCGGGATCGCCTGGCAGGAGGACGTCAAGCGGCGGCGCGCACCGCAGCCGGCCCGCCGCCGCTGAGCGGTGGCGGGCCCGCCGGGGCGCTGACCGGGGTGTCGGTCAGAGCGCCGCTCGGAACGCCGCGAGGTAGCCGTCGGCCTGGCCCTCGGCGGTGGGGTGGTAGGAGTCGGAGACGGGCCAGGTCACCGAGTTGACCCAGGAGTCGGAGTCGCAGATCTCGTGCCCGGAGAAATAGCCGCGGACGTCGGCGAAGGTGAAGCCGGAGTACTTGGCGACCTGGGCCGCGATGACGCTGTCCAGGGTGTCGGCCGCGCCGTTGAGGGCGGTGCGGGACTTGGTGGACAGGCCGACGCAGCCGCTGGACTGGCTCAGGTCGTACAGCTCCGGGTAGCCCATGACCACGACCCGGGCGTTGGGGGCGTCGCCGCGGATGTCCTGGTAGAGGGTGTCCAGGGTGCCCGGGAGGGTGCTGGTGGCCTGCTGCTCGGCGGAGGAGATCTCGCTCAGGCAGGTGCTCTGCGAGTACAGCACGCAGTCCTCCATCACCGTGGAGAAGCCCACGTCGTCGCCGCCGTCGGTGAGGCTGACCAGGCCGGTGCCGGAGCCCAGCGCCGAGAGCTGGCCGCTCTCGATGTCCGGGGCGGTGGCGCCGGTGCAGGCCTGGAAGCTGAACGAGCTGGGGTCCACCGCCTGCTGGTACAGGTAGGGGTAGGCGGCGGTGCTCTGGTCACAGCTGTTCAGGTAGTCGCTGGTGGAGCCGACGCCTGCGGAGTACGAGTCGCCGAGGGCGACGTAGCCGCCGGTGGCGGCACTGGCGGTGGGGGCCAGGGCCAGCATGGACGTCGCGGTCATCGCGACGACGACGGCTCCGGTCATCAGGGCAGGGAAGGGCCGCACGGTAACCTCCGCGAAGGGTGGGGAGAGGGGTTGCGCGCTCGCTCTTGGCGATTGCTACCCAGGAGTAGCAGGCATCCGGCGCCCCGAGAAAGAGGCGTGCGGCGAAGTTCTGCTTCCCGGACCGGCATTTCATCTGGCGTGCACATGACCATCACACCGGCTCCCTGACTGTTACCCCCGCTTCACCACCGCACCGGCCGCACCACCCGTCCCCGGCGGCTCAGCCGACCGGGCGGCGGTAGATCCGGGTGGAGGTCAGCTCGCCCTGGATCTCCGGGGCGTCCGGGTCCACCGCCGGCAGGCCCGGACGCAGGTGCTCCTCCACCGAGATGAACTTCTGCCCCGCCCGCAGGTCGGCGTCGTTCCGCAGCCGGATGATCAGCGGGAACTCGGCCAGGGCGTTCGCGTCCAGCAGACCGGTGGTGTAGATCAGCTGGACGCCCAGGGCCGAGGCCACCGCCCGCTGGAGCTCGATCAGGTAGGTGGCGTTGGCCCGGCCGATCGGGTTGTCCAGGAACAGCGTGCCCGCGTGCGCCAGCCGGGCCTGGCCCTGGTCGTTGGAGCGCAGCGCGGCCATGGTGCAGTAGAGCGCGATGGCGGCGGTCAGTAGCTGGCCGCCGGAGAAGACGTCCGACATCTGGCTGACCGAGACCCGCTCGGCGCGCAGCACCGCGTCCGGCTTCAGGATCTCCACCGCCACGCCCTTGGGCTCCAGCGCCGCGTGCACCCCGCGCAGCAGCAGCGACATGCCGTCGCGGCGGCCCCAGTCGCTGCCGCCGGTGGCGGCCCCGGCGCCGCTGGTGCGGCGGACGGCGGCGCGGGTGGCCTCGTCGATGACCTCGCCCAGGCGTTCGGTCAGACCGGCGTGGTCCGGGTCCTCGAAGCGGATCCGGAGGAACTCCTGCCCCGACCACTCCCCCAGGCCCTCGGGCAGCCGGGACAGCCGCTGGGCGGCCCGGAGCGTCGCCAGCGAGGTCTCGACCAGGCCGCGCAGCCGGTCCACGATGCTGTCGCGGTTGCGTTCCAGCTGCTCCAACTCGTCGGTGAGCACCCGCAGTCGGGGCGCGAACGCGGTGGCCCAGGCGGCGGCGTGGTCCGGCAGCAGCGCGGCCGGCAGCTCCCGGATCTGCTGCCGGGCGGGGGTGCGCACGACCTCGTAGCGGATCGCGTTGGCGTGCCGGACCAGCGCGTCGGCGGCGTCGCGGACGGCCAGGTCGGCGGCGGCCAGGTCGGCCCCGGCGGCCCGCAGGGTGCGCCGGGTGTCGGCGGCGGCCTGCCGGGCCTCGGCCAGGCTGCCCGGGTAGGGCGCGGGCGGCTCCTCCTCGGCCTCGGCCGCGCCCGGGGCGGGGTCGCGCAGGCCGTCGCGGAGCTGCGCGGCGCAGTCGTCGAAGTCGGCGGCGGCCAGCTGCGCGGCCTCCAGGGTGCGCTGCAGGTCCGCGTGCGCGGCCCGGCCCGCCGCCAGGACGTCGGTGCGGCGGGCGAGTTCGGCGGTCGCGGTGCGCAGCAGCGCCTGGGCGTGCTCCGGGTCGCCGGGAACCAGCTCGTCCGGCAGTTCGGTGTGGGCGTCGCCGGTGACCGGGGCGCTGCGCTCGGCCTCGCCGCGCAGCCGCCCGAGCTGCTCGCTGGCGGCGGAGGCGCGGGTCTCGATGGTCTGCACGAGTTCCTCGGCGCGACCGGCGGCGGCCTGCCGGGACGGGCCGTCGGCGCCGTCGGGGCTGGTCAGCAGCTCCTCGGCGCGGCCCCGGACCTTGTTGGTGAGCCGGTCGAGCTCGATCCGGGCGGCGGTCTCCTCGCCCTCGGCGCGGGCCTGCTCGGCGCGCAGGTCCGCGCCGACGCCGACCTGCTCGTACAGCTGCGAGGCGGCCCGGTGGGCCTCGCGCAGCGCGGGCAGCGAGGCTTCCGGCCGCTGGGCCCGCGGCCCGGCGTCCGGCTCGGCGCTCTCCTCGGCGCTGGGCAGTTCGGCGCGCTCGGCGCGCAGCACCCGGACCGTGCGGCGGGCGTCGTCGGCGCCGCGCTGGGCCGCGCGGCGGTCCTCGTCGGCGGCCTGGGCCCGGTCCTCGCACAGCAGTTGCCGCTGCTCGGCCTCGGCCGCCTCGTCCGCGAGGGTGCGCAGCCGCCCGGCCCAGCCGGTGCGCTCGCGCAGCCGGAAGGCCAGGCCGGTGAGCGCGTCGGCGCGGCGGCGGGCCTGCTGGGCGGCCTCGGCCCGGTCGTCCCGCAGCCGCACCGCCCCGCTCTGCTCGGCCTCGGCCTCGGCCAGTTCGGCCCGGGCGGCGGCGAGCTCGGCCATGGCCAGCTCCGTCGCGGTACCGGCGGCGGCGACGTCGGCGGCCAGCTCGGCCAGGCGTCCGGCCGGGCAGCGGGTACGCCAGGAGGCCAGGCGCCCGGCGAGCACCCGGTCCGCGCCGAGCCGGGCGGCGAGCTCGCGGATCCGCTCGTCCCGGGCCAGGGCCCGGTCGCGCAGCTGGCGGCGCTCCTCGTCGGCGGCGTTCTCGTCGTGCATGGCCGGGTTCGGCGGGACCAGGAACAGGTCGGCCCCGGCCGTCCCGGTGTCGGTGACCGGGGCGAGCAGCGCGGCCGCGGTGCCGACGGCGACGGCGGAGCGCGGCAGCAGCGCGGCCCGGGCCAGCACCTCGCGGGCCCGCAGCAGCGCCGCCGGGTCGGTCACGATCACGCCGTCGACCAGCTGCGGCCGGGCGTCCAGGATCCGGTCGTGGTCGACCGGGTCGACCGACTGCGCCAGGTAGCGCCAGCCGGGCAGCGCCGGGACGCCGTGCTCGCCCAGGTACTCGACGGTGGCCAGCACGTCCGGGCCGGGCGGCAGCAGGCCGCCGTCGCCGAGGGCGGCCAGCACCCGGGAGTCGTCGGCGGCGGCCGTGCGCAGGTCGAACAGGGTGCGCTCGGCGGCGGCGACGGAGTTGTCGAGCAGGTCGCGCAGCGAGTCGGCGGCGCGGTCGAAGGCGTCCGGGGTCACCCCCCGCGGGTCGTCCGGTTCCAGGCCGAGCAGGTCGGCGGCGCGCGGGTCGGCGGCCAGCCGGGCGGCGGTGTCCTGCTCGGCGTCCAGCACCGTGCGGGCCGCCGCCAGCGCGTCGTTGGCGCGGGCGGCGGCGAGTTCGCCGCGCCCGGCCCGGGCGGCGGCCTCGCGGGTACGGGTGGCGGCCGCGTCGGCGGCGGCCCGGGCCTGCTCCCAGGCGGCGGTGGTCTGCTGCTCGGCTCCGGCCGCGTCCAGCGCGGCCCGGGCCGGGTCGACCGCGTCGGGCTCGCCGTCGCCGCCGTCGATCCAGCCGGAGCGGACCGCCGCCTGGGTCTCCTGCTCGACCTCGGCCAGCCGCTGGCGCAGGTGCTCGGACTCACTGCGGGCCTTCTGCCCGGCGGTCGCGGCGGCGGTGGCGTCGCGGCGGGCGGCGGCGCCCTCGGCCTGCAGGGCCCCGGCCCGCTGCTCCTCCTGGTCGGCCTGGGTCTCGGCGGCGGCAGCGGCCGTCTCCAGCGCCCGGACCAGCGCGTGCGCGGCCCGGGTGCGGGCGGCCAGGGCCGGGGCGGCGTCGCGTTCGGCCTCGCGGATCGCGGCCGAGACCCGGGCCGAGCGGTCGGCGGCGGCGCGGTGCCGCAGCACCGTCTCGGTGGCCTGCCAGGCGGAGTGCAGGGTGCGCGCGTCCAGCAGCTCGCGGCGCAGCGCGGCGGCGGTGCCGGTGGCGGCGGCCAGCGCCAGGCTGGCGTGCCGATGCGTCAGCTCGGCGGTGACCAGTGACTGCCGGGTGCGGGCGGCGTCGGCGTCGGCGACCACGGTGGCGGCCTCGGCGACCTGCTCGGCGAGCTCCCGGGAGCGCTCGCGCTCGGCGGTGGCGCGGACGGTGAGGGTGCGGGCGAGCCTGCGGGTGCGGCGTTCGGCGGCGCGGTGCGTCTCCCGGACCGACTCGCGGGCCTCGGCGGACTCGGCGATCCGGCGCAGCAGGTCCAGCGAACCGGCGGTGAAGTCGCGTTCGGCGGTGAGCTCGGCGCGACGGCCCAGCTTCGCGGCGAAGCCGTGCACCAGGTCGGCCAGGCCGTCGGTGTCGCGGGTGTCGGTGACGGCGCGCAGCAGCAGGTCGGTGAAGTCGGCGTCGTTGCGGACCGCGAACAGCCCGGCCGCCTCGCCCTCGTCGGCGTTCATCTCCCGCTGGTAGCGGAACAGTTCCGGGTCCAGGCCGAGGCCGCCCAGGTGCTCGATCCAGCGGTCGTGGCCCTCCTCCCAGGTCAGGTCGAGGTCCGGGTAGGCCTTTCCGGCCTCGGTGAGGGCGTCCCGGAAGCCCTTCATGGTGCGGCGCCTGCCCCGGGCCGAGAAGGGGCGGCGGACCGCGTCCCCGGCCACCCCCGGGGACGGCGCGGGGGCGGGGCCCAGGCTCTCGGCGGCGGGGGCCCGGCCGGGCGCGGGCAGCAGCACGGCGTGTTCGGCGACCGGCAGCGACTCCAGGCTGAGCCCGGGGCCGGGCCGGAAGGAGTACCAGGCCTCGGCGAACTTGCGCGGGTCGGCCGAGACCTGGCGTCCGCGCCACTCGCTGACCTTGCCGACGACCACGCTCTCGCCGGTGACGGTGTGCTGCCACTCCAGGGCGACGTGTCCGCAGTCGTCGGCGAGCAGGAACTTGCGCAGCACGCCGGAGCTGGCGCCGCCGAGGGTGTTCCGGTGGCCCGGCAGCATCACCGAGAAGATCAGCTTCAGCAGCACCGACTTGCCGCCGCCGTTCTCCAGGAAGAGCACCCCGGCCGGGGCCGGGCGGCGGACCGGGCCCGGCTGCTCGTCGTCGAAGAAGCCGGGCTGCCGGGGCGCGGGGTCAGGGACCGGGTCGCCGACATCGCTCAGGTCGAGCACGGTGTCGGCGTACCGCGCACCGGCTGGGCCGATGGAGTACAGGCGGACCCGGTTCAGCTCGTACATGGGGTGTCAGATCTCCGTGCTCGGTGGGTCGGGGGCGTTCGGGCGTGCGGGTCGGGCGTTCGGGTCGGGCGTTCGGGTCGGTCAGGAGCTGTGGAACGGCAGGCCGGCGTCGGCGACCAGTTCCTCGGTGGCGTCCGGCGGCAGCAGGCTGGCGCTGCCGTCGCTGATCGGGACCACGCCCAGGGCCAGCAGCTCGGCCATGGCGGCGCTGCCCGCCAGGTCGCGGACCTGGAGCTGGTAGCGGGCGGTGGTGCGGAAGGTGCCGCCGGAGTCGTCGGAGGTCTTCTGCAGGAAGCCGGAGTCGACCAGGAAGGCGGTGGCCTTGCCGACGATGCCGATGGTGGAGCCGGCGAGCCTGCGGGCGTCCTTGGTGGCGCCGGTGGCGCTGCGCCGGGCGTACACCCGCCAGGCGGCTTCGAGCCCGGGGGCCTCGCTGACCGGGTCGGTGTTGGCGCCCTCGGTGTCGGCCTGCTCCTCCATCCGGCGGCAGACCTGGCGGACGAAGGTGTCGACGCCGTTGACGGTGATCCGGCCGAGGTAGCCGTCGTCGGCCAGGTCCTCCGGGCGGGGGAAGGCGAGCGCGGCGACCGCGAGGTGCGCCAGGCCGTGCAGGAAGCGGTCGGAGGACTCGGAGGCGGCCCGGCGGGAGTACTCGCCCAGGCGGACCGCGAAGACCGAGTCCTCGGCGGCGGCGACGGCCATCCCGGCGCGGGCGGAGACCTCCAGCACGATCAGGCCCAGGCCGGTGGCGACGGCGTCGGCGAGCCGGGCGAAGCCGGGGTCGTCCCGGTAGCGGAGCACCAGTTCGGCGTACTCGGCGTCGCGGGCGGGCAGGAGTTTCGGCTGGAGCCCGAAGGAGACCAGCCGGGAGGCGTCGGCGACGTCGGCCGGGGTGATCGCGGGGGCCTGCCGCGGTTCGGCGGACGGGCTCGGGACTTCGGTGCTCACGGGCGGGGCTCCAGGTGGTGCGCGGTGCGGTCGACGCGGTGGGGACGGCTGGGCGACGTGGGGTGCGGGCGGCGGCGGGGCGGGGTCATCCGGTCTCCGCCCGTTCCGCGGCCATGCCGACGGCGTCCAGCAGCGCGCTGCCGACGATCAGGTCGGCGCCGCCGAACTCCGGGTCGTCCAGCCGGGTGCCGTCGTCGACGGCGAACAGCAGCCGTTCCTCGCCCTGCCGGTAGGCGGTGCCGACCGGCGGGCTGGCCGCGTGCACGGCCAGCAGCGCGACCAGGTAGGGGAGCTCGGGGTCGCGCCGGCGGGCCTCGGCGAGCAGCCCGGACAGCCGCCGGGGGGCGTCCGGCGGCAGGTCGAGCAGTTCCTGGGCGGCGTCCAGCTGGGCCTCGGAGAAGCGGCTGTCGTCGGGGGTGTCCACCAGGTCGGGCTCCAGCAGCTCCGCGCCCAGGTGCTCGCGTTCGACCGGCGGGGTGAGCAGCACCTCGATCAGGTCGGTGACCCGGACGGCGGCGCGGGTGCGCAGTCCTATGCCGTTGCCGAAGAAGGCGTCGGTGACCTGCCCGGCCTGCTCCACCGGCAGCCGCAGCAGCGGGGCCAGCAGCTGCCCGTACAGGTCGAGACCGCTGCGGGCGGAGGGGGCGGCGAAGGCCTGCCGGTCCTGTTCGGCGCGGAACAGCGGTCCGGCCTCCAGCAGCCGGGTCTGCAGCTGGGTGTGGCGGCGGATGCAGTCCTTGACGATGTCGACCAGCTCGGCGGCGCGGCGCTTGTGCTCGGCGCCCTCGGGGGTGTTCGGCTCGGCCTCGTCCCGGGCGCGGCGGATGTTGGTGAGGATCGCGTTCTCGTGCCGGTACCGGTCGGAGATGTGCTCCAGGGCCTCGGCGATCAGGTCGGGGACGGTCTCCATCCAGTCCACCGCGCGGACGTTGCGGCGGGTGGCCTCCAGCGCGCGGCGCAGCGTCTCGGCGAACTGGACGGTGCGGTAGCGGGCCTGCTCGGCGGCGAGCTGGGCGTCGGCCAGGCGGCCCCGGCGGATCAGCACCTCCAGCTTCACCTCGGCCGCGATCTGGGCACTGGTGACGTCCGTGTCCAGCGCGCCGACCAGGACGTTCACCGCCTCGTCGGTGGTCCGCAGGTAGACGCCGCCGTCGGGTCCGGGGACCTCCTCGATCAGCTTGAAGTCGTAGTCCCGGCGGATGTACTCGCCGCCCGCGCCGAAGGTGCCGTAGACGGCGCGGAAGCCGCGGTCCACGCTGCCGACGTTGATCAGCGACTCCAGCACCCAGCGGGCGACCCGCTCGTGCTCGCGCCAGGGCCGGTCCGGGGCCTGGGCGGCGACCCGGGGGTGCAGCCGGGCCAGGACCTGGTCCCGGTCGGCGCCGGTGTCGAAGTCCATCTGCAGGGTGACCAGGTCGATCGCGGCCAGGGCGACCTCCGCCATGCCGTAGCCGGCGTACTCGCCCGCGAGGTTGGCCTTGCGGCTGTCCAGGTCGTGCAGCGGCGCGGTGCAGGCCAGCGCGCGCAGACGCCTGGCCAGCCCCTCGTCGGCGGCTGGGCCGAGCGCGGGACGGCTGGCGGGTTCGGCGGCTGTGGTGGTCACGATCAGCAAGGTTAGAGGCTGACACCGACAAGGTCCGAAACGCCACGGTTGGAACCTACTTGTGTGATTCCGCAGCGTGGTCGGACGGCTTCGGTGGGTGAGCGGCGCGACCGCGCGGGCCGGGGGGTCGCCCGGCCCGCGCGGTCGCGGCAGACGCAGGGATCAGCCGAGCTCGTCGGAGAGGAAGTTGGCGCCGTTGTAGGAGCCCCAACCGGTCACCTTGTCGTAGCCGGTGCCCGCGTTGTAGGCGCCGTTGCTGCCGCTGGTGATGTCGTGGAAGGCGCTCTTGTAGGAGGAGGACTCGGCCAGGCTGTAGATGCTGGCGTTGGCGAAGCCGAGCTTGGCCTTGCTCAGGGCGCCCGCCTCGTCGTCGTAGATCGCGGTGAAGGCGGCCCAGTTGGGCGCGGCGGCGCTGGTGCCGCCGTACTCGGCCCAGGAGCCCTCGGTGTAGATCGCCCAGCCGGTGTCCGGGTCGGCGTCGGCGGCGACGTCCGGCACGCTGCGGTAGCTGCCGGAGTTGACGCTGGTCTGGAAGCTCGGCGTGGCGAAGTAGGAGGACACCCCGCCGCCGCTGCCGGACCAGGCCGTCTCCGAGCTCCAGGCCCCGGAGGAGCTGAGGTTGAGGGTGGTGCCGCCCGCGCCGGTGACGTAGGGGTCGGCGGCCGGGAAGTCGACCGAGGTGCCGCCGTCGCCCGCGTCGTCGGAGCCGTCGTCACCGGAGGCCGCGTAGATCGACTGGCCCTGCGCGGCGGCCTCCTGGAAGTCGGTGTTCAGCGCGACCCGGTTGCTGGCGGTCTCCGCCGCCTCGTCCTGGCCCCAGCTGGTGGAGATGATCGGCACGTCGTTGCTGACCAGTTGGGCGTAGACGGCGGCCTCGCCGGCGTCGCTGTTGGGGGCCTCGTAGACCTTGATGGTGGCGCCGGGGGCGATCGCCTGGACCACCTCGATGTCCAGCTCCACCTCGTCCTCACCGGAGGTGTCGGTGGTGCCGCCGTCGGACTTGACGACCGTCGGCGTGGACGGGGTCAGCGAGAACTTCTTGTCGTAGGTGTTCACGTCGGACTGGGTGAAGGCGGAGAACTCCTCCAGCGCGACGGTCTCGCCCTTGCCGGTGTAGCCCGCGCTGATGGCCGAGTTGAGGTTGTAGCCGGTGCGGATCTGGGTCGGCGTGTAGCCCTGGATGCTGGCCTTGGCGCCGGACTGGCCGCGGACCGCGCTCTGATGCGAGACCGCGTTCTGGTGCGAGACCGCGTAGTCGGACAGGCCGGAGACGTCGGTGACGACGGCGGCGATCGCGGTCGGGAGCACCGGGGCGGCCGTGTTCGCGTAGAACTGCCGTCCGGTGCGGTCGCGGTAGGTGCCGAGGGTGGTGCCGAAGGCCTTCTCTATCTGGGCGGCGGTGCCGGTGGCCGACAACGTCAGCCCGTTGGAGGTGAGTTGGCCGACCTTCAGGCCGTGCCCGGTCAGGTAGGCGCTGACCTGGGCGGCGGCGCCGGGCGCGGCACCGAAGCGCTGCGCGAACTGCTTGACCGTCAGATAGTGCTTGTACTGGGCCGAAGCCGGATCGGCGACCTGCTTCAGGAAGGCCTGCAACCCGGCCGGGTCGCGCTGGGCCAGGCTGACCGTGACCGAGACCGAGGTGCGCGCGGAGACCGCGCCGACCAGCGTCGACTGGGCGACCGCCGGAACGGTGTCGGCACGCAGGGCGACGGTGGCGGCGCCGGGCGTGGGGGCGGCCTGCGCCGGGACGACGGCGAGGGCGAGGATCGGCAGGGGCGCGGCGAGCAGTCCGATGGCGTACCGGAGCGGCAGCTTCACGAGGGTCCTCCAGGGACGGGGGGCGCTGGATTGGTCGTGTCCACGCTAAGAACCGCGGCGTCCGCCGATAAGCGGGGTATCCCTTGCCGTCGATGTGAACTCGCCGTGTCCGTACGTGGCTACACATGTCCCCCGGTTGCCGCCCGTGCCAGCCCGGTGCGCGAGCGCACCCCGAGTTTGCGGTAGACCCTGGACAGCGTCCCCTCCACGGTCTTGACGCTGACGCTGAGCACCGCGGCCACCTCGCGGTTGGTCGCGCCACCGGCGACCAGCTCGGCGACACGTCGCTCACTGGGCGTCAGTTCCAGTGTGTCGCCGATGCGTTCACCAGGATCCAGCCGTTCGCGCTCCTGCTCGATCCGGGCCAGCAGCGGGTAGGCGGCCCGATCGCGGCACAGTTGCTCCGCCTCGGCCAGCACCGTCCGCGCGGGCGCCCGGTGCCGGGCCCGGCGCTCCACCGAGGCCCAGCCGACCAGGGTCCGGGCGAGGTCCAGCGGCAGCGGCACCGACCGCAGCCGGGCGGCCGAGCCCCGCAGCGCCGCCACCGCCTCCCCCGGGCGGCCGAGCACGGCCAGCAGCAGCCCGGTGGAGCGCTCCCGCGCGGCCCGCGCGCCCGCGCCCCAGGCGGACGGCCAGGAGCAGGTCAGCTGCCCGGCCTCGGCCAGCACCCGCTGTGCCTCGGCCCGGTCGCCGAGCAGCACCAACGCCTCGGCCAGGTCGGCCAGTCGGCGCACCGCGTCCGGATCGGCCAGCCGCATCGCGGTGCCCAGCTCGCGGGCCCGTTGCAGGGCCTCCGCCGCCTCGGCCGCCGCGTGCACCTCGCCGGTGATCAGCAGCGCGCCGCCGAGCACGCCCAGGGCCCGGATCTCGAACAGCCGGTCGCCGTCGGCCGCGCAGCCCGCCACCGCGGCCCGGGCCAGTTCCACGGCCCGGGGGACCGCGCCGCCGACCGTCTGCGCCAGCGCCGCCGCGTACGCGCCCAGCGGCGAGGCCAGGCCCGCCGCGTCCAGCAGCCGGGTGCAGCGCTCGGCGGCGGCCACCGCCGGTGCGCAGTCACCGGCCCGGGCCTGGATCCGGATCCGGGCGACCAGGGTGGCCAGCGCCTCCTCGACCCCGTCGGAGCCGGTCGCCCGCTCGGCGAGGGCGGCGATCCGCCGACCGGCCTCGGCCACCCGGTCGGCGTCCAGGTCGAGCAGCGCGCGGCGGCGCAGCAGCGAGGCCCCGGCCTCGGTTCCGGCCAGCCGCAGCGCCGAGCCGAGCGCGCTCTCGGCGGCGACCGGACGGCCGCGCATCGACTCGACCGTGGCGAGCAGGCCGAGGGCGTCGACCTGGGTCCGGGTCGCCGCCTCACCGCCGGTGGCCGGGCCCTCGGGATCGGCGCCGGTCGGCTGGTGCGGGGCACGGGCGGCCAGGGTGGCCGCGCGGGTCGCCTCGGCGGCGGCCCCGGCGGTGCGCCCGCCGAGCAGTTCCCGCACCGCCGCCCAGAGGTGCAGCCGGGCCTGGAGCGCCAGGTCCCCCGCCGCGTCGGCGAAACCGCCCTCGATCAGGGTGCCGCTGGCGTCCAGGGCCTGACCCGCCGTCTCCAGCAGGGTCAGCCGGGCGCGGACCCGGCTGACCGCGTCCGGGGTCTCCGCGAGCACCCGGTCGGCGGCGCGCCTGGCGTCGTCGTGGCGTCCGGCGTCGGCGGCGTGGGCGGCGGCGGCCAGCAGCCGCCGGTGCCGGTCCCCGGGCAGCGCGGCCGGGGTGCGGGCGGCGGCGAGCACCGCCAGTTCGTAGGCGGTGTCGGCGGAGCCGCGGCTGCGGGCGGTGGCCGCGGCCTCGGCCAGCGCCCCGGCCACGCACTGGTCCTCGTAGGGGTGGGCGAGCGCCAGGTGCCGGGCCCGCTCGACGGGTTCGCTGACGGCGCCGGCCAGGGCCGCGTGCGCGGCCAGTCGCGGTGCGGTCCCGGCGTCGGCCCGCAGCGCGGCGGCCAGCAGCGGGTGCGCCAGCAGCAGGCCGCCGTCGGCGGCGATCCGCAGCAGGCCGCGCCGCTCGGCCTCGCCGAGGTCGGCCACCGGGTCGGCCACCCCGGCCGCGCGCAGCAGCCCGAGGCTGGGCCGGGCGGCGGTGGCGGCCAGCAGCAGCGCGGACCGCGCGGCCGCGGGCAGGTCGGCCGCCGGGGTGAGCACCAGCGCGCGCAGGGTGGTCGGCAGCGGCGGGTCGCCGGGCTCGGCGTGCGGCTCCGGGGCGGCGCGCCCGCCGGAGCGGCGGCCCGGTTCGGCGGCGAGTTCGCGGGCGTAGAGCGGGTTCCCGGCGGCGAGCCGCAGCAGTTGCCGCAGTCGGGCCGGGGCGGGGGTGCGCGCCTCCCGGTCGAGCAGGTCGCCGATCGCCTCGTCGGTCAGCCCGGGCACCGTCAGTTCGACGGCGGCGCCCGGCCACAGCCGCCGCTCGCCGCCGGGCGGCGCGCCGCCGCGGCGGGCGGCGGCGACGGTGATGCCGAGGTCGGGTGCGCGCCGGACGACGTGCGCCAGCACGTCGGCGCTGATCGGGTCCACCCGCTCCAGGCCGTCGAGGACGAGCAGCAGCGGGGCGTCCCGGGCGATCCGCTCCAGGGTGGCGGTGACCGCGAGCCGCAGCGCCAACCGGTCGAGCCGGTCGCCGGGGCGGCTGCCGCGCAGCAGCGCCGCGTCCAGCACCGCGCGCTGGTGCGCGGGCAGGTGGGCGTGGTCCCGGTCGGGGACCGGGTGCAGCAGTTCGATCAGGGCGGCGTGCGGCAGCGCGGCGTCGTCCGGTCCGGGCGCGCAGCGCAGCACCCGGTTCCCGCCGGTCCCGGCCTCGTGGCCGAGGGTGTCGAGCAGCGCGCTCTTGCCGATCCCGAGCGGCCCGGTGAGCAGCAGTCCGGCCTCGGGGCGCAGCGCGGCGCGGGCGGCGGCCAGGAGTTCCTCCCGGCCGACCGGGTGCGGCGGCGCTGCCGGGAGCCGGATCGCGCGCAGCACCGGGCCCGGGTCGGCGGGCGGGGTGCTGCTACGGCCGTATGCGGGTGCTGCCTGCATCGTCTCTTCCGTCCTGTCGTGGCCGTGGGCCCTGCCTGGTTATGTCGTGCCCCTGACATACGACATGCGGCGACTGGACATCCGCTGTGGAGATCATCTCGTCATCCCAACCCGCGCCCCGCGCCCGCGTCAAGAGCGGGGCACTGTGACTCCGCACGTACGATCTCCTTCGGCAGACCGAGCGGAGGGCATTCGTGACACACGGACCAGTCGATCTGAACGCGGATCTGGGCGAGGGCTTCGGGCGCTGGGCGCTGACCGAGGACGAGGCCCTGCTGTCCGTGGTCACCAGCGCCAACGTGGCCTGCGGGTTCCACGCGGGCGACCCGTCGACCATGCGGCGGGTGTGCGAGTCGGCGGTGGCGCGCGGCGTACGGATCGGCGCGCAGGTCTCCTACCGGGACCTGGCCGGGTTCGGCCGCCGCGCGATGGACGTGCCGCGGGCCGAGCTCGCCGACGAGATCACCTACCAGCTGGGCGCGTTGGACGTGTTCGCGCGGGCGGCGGGCGGACGGGTGGCCTACCTGAAGCCGCACGGCGCACTCTACAACCGGGTGGTCGCCGACCAGGAGCAGGCGGGCGCGGTGGTGGACGCGCTGCTGGCCTACGGAGAAGCGGACGGGCGGGCGCTGCCGGTGCTCGGCCTGCCGGGTTCGGTGCTGCTGCGGACCGCCGCCGCGGCCGGGCTGCCGGTGATCGCCGAGGCCTTCGCCGACCGGGGCTACACCCCCGCCGGGACGCTGGTGCCGCGCACCGAGCCGGGCGCGGTGCTGCACGACCCGGAGGCGGTGGTCAAGCGGGCCGTCGCCATGGCCACGGACGGCGCGGTGGTGGCGGCGGACGGCAGCCGGATCATGGTCCGGGCCCGTTCGCTGTGCCTGCACGGGGACACCCCGGGCGCGGCCGAGCTGGCCGGGCGGGTGCGCGCGGCGCTGGAGGCGGCGCGGGTCCGGGTGGAGGCGTTCGCATGAGGACGCACCGGGTGGGCCGGTCCGCGCTGCTGTTCGAAGTCGCCGACGACGGTGAAGTAGCGTCACTGATAGGTGAGTTGACAGAACGTCAAAGTTCGGGCGCACTGGGCCGGGTGGCAGAGGTGGTGCCCGCCGCCCGGACCGTGCTGCTGGACGGGGTCGCCGACCCCGAGTTGATTGTACGTCAGTTCGCCGACTGGCGGCCGATTCCGGTGCCGGTGGACGCCGGACCACTGGTGCTGGTGCCGACCGTCTACGACGGCGAGGACCTGACCGGGGTGGCCGCCCACTGGGGGGTGTCCCCCACCGAGGCGGCGCGGATCCACCGCGGCTGCGAGTACCGGGTGGCCTTCTGCGGCTTCGCGCCCGGCTTCGCCTATCTGACCGGGCTGCCCGAGCGCTTCGCGGTGCCGCGCCGGGACACCCCGCGGACCCGGGTGCCGGCCGGCTCGGTGGCCCTGGCCGGTCCCTACACCGGTGTCTACCCCGCCGCCTCCCCCGGCGGGTGGCAGCTGCTGGGCCGCACCGCGCTGCCGCTGTGGGATCCGCGGCGCGATCCGGCCGCGCTGCTCGCCCCGGGCACCCGGGCCCGCTTCACGGAGGCCGCCGCGTGAACGGCCGGAGCGACGGCCACGGGAACGGCGGGGGCGGTGGCCGGGCGGTGGCGGTGGTCCGGCCCGGGCCGCTGACCACCATCCAGGACGGCGGGCGCGACGGCGTGGCCGCCCTCGGCGTGCCCCGGGCCGGGGCGCTGGACCAGCCCGCCCGGGCGCTGGCGAACCGGCTGGTCGGCAACGGCCCGGACGCCGCGGTGCTGGAGACCACCCTCGGCGGCGTGGCGCTGCGGGCGCTGGCGCCGCTGGTGGCGGCGGTCACCGGCGCGCCCTCGCCGGTACGGGTGGACGGGCGGCCCGGGGCCTGGGGCGCGCCGCTGCGGCTGGCCGCCGGGGCGCTGCTGGAGGTGGGCCCGGCCACCGACGGCGTCCGCGCCTATGTCGCCCTGGACGGCGGGGTCGACCTGCCGCCGGTACTCGGCAGCCGCTCGGCCGACCTGCTGTCCGGGCTGGGCCCGCCGCCGCTGGCGGCCGGGCAGGTGCTGCCGCTGGGCGCGCCGGGCGGTGAGCCCGGCTGGATCGAGCCGCTGCCGCAGCCCGCGCCACCGGTGGAACTGCTGCTGCGGCTGGATCCGGGTCCGCGCGACGACTGGTTCGCCCCCGGCACCCTGGCGCTGCTGGCGGCGACGCGCTACACGGTCTCCCCGGCGAGCAACCGGATCGGGCTGCGGCTGCTGGGTACCCCGCTGCGGCGGCTGCCGGGGCGCGGCGAACTGCCGAGCGAGGGCATGGTGCTGGGGGCGGTGCAGGTACCGCCGGACGGGCTGCCGGTGGTGTTCCTGGCCGACCATCCGACCACCGGCGGCTACCCGGTGGTCGGCGTGGTCCCGGCCGCCGACCTGGCCGCCGCCGCCCAGGCCCGCCCGGGCACCCCCACCCGGTTCGCGGTGGCCACGCCCCGGCGGTCCTAGGGCCGGGACAGCGGGCGGACGCGGGTGGGGACTGCCGACCGCGACGGTCAGCTGACGGCGCGCAGCGCGGGCCGGTCGCCGCGCTCCCAGCCGCGTTCCAGGGCCCGGAGCGCGGCGGCGGTCTCGGCGGCGGCGCGGTGGTCGAGCTCGGCGGTACCGCCCCGGCGGCGCTGCCGGGACTCCGCGGCGGCGAGCCGCAGCAGGTCGGGCAGCAGGTCGGTGCAGCGGTCCAGTACCCAGGCGGTGCCCTTGGTCGCCATCCACCGGGTCTGCGCGCCGCGCGTGGGTGGGGGGCCCTGCGGTTCGGCTCCGGGCGGCGGGCCGAGGGCGCTGCCGTCCGTCCGCAGCAGCCGGTGGAACTCGCGGGCCAGGGCGCGGTGCCCGCGTTCGGACGGGTGCAGCCGGTCCACGCTCCACATGCTCGGATCGTCCACCCAGGCGCTGTCGGCGATGTGGACATGGACGGCGTCGTGGCGCTCGGTGAGGGCGTGCACGACCTCGTTCACGCTCTGCATCCGGCGCGCGAGCGGGCGTGCGAGCGGGGCGGGCAGCCGCAGCATCCGTCCCGGGTCGGGCAGGCAGGCGGTCAGCAGCGTGGCGCCCTGCGCGGCCAGGGCCGCGAGCACGGCGTCCACGTTGGCGCTGACCGCGTGGATGTCGTAGCTGGCCCGCAACGTGTCGTTGGCGCCCACGACCACGGCCGCGACCTGCGGCCGGTGCCCGCGGGCGGCCGGGAGCTGCCGCCGCAGCACGTCCCCGGTCAGCGCCCCGCTCACGGCGAGGTTGCGCAGCTCGACCGCCCCCGGCTCGGGCCGCAGCCCGGCGGCGAGCAGCGCCGCCCAGCCGCGCCAGCCGCCGCCCGGCAGCGGGTCGCCCAGCCCCTCGGTGAGCGAGTCGCCCAGGGCCACCATCCGCAGGCCGCCCGGCGGCGGCACCGGCACGGGTCCGGACAGCGGCGGACCGGCCAGCACGAGGCCGTCGAAGGGCGCGGTCACGGCCGGGCTCCCAGCGGTGCGAGATCGGCGCGCGGCACGGACACCGGGTTCGCGGCCCGGTGCGCGGCGAGGAAGGCGGCGGTGGCCCGGTCCCAGCCGTAGCGCTCGGCGCGGACGCGGGCCGCGCGGCGGCGTTCCGGCTCCGGCCGGGCGAGCAGCAGCTGGACCGCGTCGGCGAAGCCGGGACCGGTGTCGGCCGCGGCCACGCCCGCGCCGCCGATGATCCCCGGCAGCGCCGAGGAGCGGCTGACGGCCACCGGCGTACCGCAGGCCAGGGCTTCCAGCGCGGCCAGGCCGAAGGTCTCGATCGGCCCGGGCGCCAGCGCCACGTCGGCCCCGGCCAGCAGCGCGGAGAGGGTGTCGGCACCGGTCAGGTGGCCCAGCCAGCGCACCGGCAGCCCCGCGCGCCCGGCGCGCGCCGCCAGCCGGGCCCGCAGCGGGCCGTCCCCGGCGACGGCGAGTACCGCGGGCACGCCCCGCGCGCGCAGCTCGGCGAGCGCGTCCAGGGCCCGTTCCGGGCGTTTCTCGGGCGACAGCCGCGAGCAGAGCACCAGCAGCACCTCGTCCGGCGCCGCGTAGCGGGCGCGGGCGGCCGGATCCCGGTGCCGGGGGTGGCGCTGCTCCAGATCGACCCCGAGCGGCGCGCGGACGATGTTGCGCGCCCCGATCCGCGCGAACTCCTCGGCGGCCCACTGGGTGGTGCAGATCACCGCCTGGTGGTCGCGGGCGGTGGCGGCGTTGAGCCGGTCGGCGGCCCGCCCGGCCAGCCGCTCGGACAGCCCCCAGGTGCGCAGCAGCCCGTCCAGGCTCTCGTGCGAGACCATCGCGGCCGGGACCCCGTGCCGCCGGGCCCAGTCGCCGGTCCAGCGCAGGGTGCTGCGGTCGGACACCTCCAGCCGGTCCGGGCGCAGCTCGGCGAGCAGGTCGGCGACCGCCTGGCGGTCCAGCAGCACCCGGTAGCCGCCGGTGCCGGGGACGGTCCGCCCGGGCAGGGTGATCACCGTGCCCTGTTCGGTGTCCCGGTCGACCCGGGTCCGGCGCACCGGTCCGGGGACCACCAGTACCGGGCGGTGGCCCGCCGCCAGGTAGCCCGCGCCGAGGTGGCGCAGGGCGGTGCGCAGGCCGCCGGAGACGGGGGTGACGAAGTTGGCGAGCCGGACGATGGTCAGCCCGGCCGCCCCGGGTCTGGACGCCTCCGGTCTGGACGCCTCCGGTCGGGCTGCCTCGGGTTCGGCCGCCCCGGGTCCGGGCGCGGGGGCGTTCACGCGGCGGCGCCGGTCTGCGTCAGCGGGGCGTCCGGGCGGCCCGTCGCGCGTTCGGCCAGGACCTCGCGGTAGTGGTCGAGCAGCTGGTCGCCGACCGACTCCCAGGTGCGGCCGACCACCTCGGTCCGGGCCGCCGCGCCGTAGCGGGCCCGGGTCAGCGGGTCCGCGGCCAGCGTGCCGACGGCGGCGGCCAGCGCCTGCGGGTCGCAGGGCGGCACCAGCAGCCCGGTGCGCAGGGGGTCGATCAGGTCGAGCGGGCCGCCGATCGCCGGGCCGATCACGGCGACGCCGCTGGCCATGGCCTCCTGGATGGTCTGGCAGAAGGTCTCCATCGGCCCGGTGTGCGCGAACACGTCCAGCGAGGCGTAGAGCGCGGCCAGCTCGTCGCCGCCGCGCGGGCCGAGGAACAGCGCCTCCGGCAGGGCCTGCCGCAGCGCCGGGGCGCTGGGACCGTCGCCGATCACCACCAGGGTGACCCCGGGCAGCGCGGCGACCCGCGCCAGCAGGTCCACCCGCTTCTCCGGGGCGAGCCGCCCGACGTAGCCGACCAGCAGACCGGTCTCCGGGTCGCTGCCGCCGGTGGCGAGCAGGCTGCGGCGCAGCTCCTCGTCCCGGTGGCGCGGGTCGAACCGGACCGAGTCGACGCCGCGCCGCCACAGCCGTACCCGGGGCACGCCGTGGGCGGTGAGGTCCTGTGCGGCCGGGGTGGACGGCGCCAGGGTCCGGTCGGCGGCGCGGTGGACGGTGCGGATCCGCCGCCAGGCGGCGGCCTCGCCGATGCCGCTGCCCGCCCGGTAGGCGCGGGCGTACCCGGCGAGGTCGGTCTGGTAGACGGCGACGGCGGGCAGCCCCAGCCGTTCGGCGGCGGCCATGGCCCGGGCGCCGAGGACGAAGGGGCTGGCGAGGTGGACGATGTCCGGGCGGTGCTCGGCGATCAGCTGGTCCAGCCGCCGGTGCGGCAGGGCCAGCCGGACCTGCGGGTAGCCGGGCAGCGAGAGGGCGGGCAGCCGGACCACGGGGCAGGGGTCGGCGGCGGTGGGCGGCGCGGCCGGGCTGGGCGCGATCACGAGCGGTTCGTGGCCGCGCCGCACCAGGTGCTCGGCGGTGCGCAGGACGGAGTGGGCGACGCCGTTGACATCCGGCGGGAAGGATTCGGTGACGATAGCGACACGCATGTCTGCGTTATTCCGAGGCGCGGGGTGCGCCCGGCCACCGGAATCTGTCGAACTGACGAACGTCGCCCTAACCCTCACCGCAGCCGTTCGGAGCCGGTGCGGACGCCCGGGAGCAGCGGGTCGCGCGGGGCTGCCGGGGCGGCCCGGACGGGGCCGGTCGGGCCCCGCTCGCGGCGGGCGGCCGGGTGCTCAGCCGGAGCTCAGCCGCCCCCGGACGGCGGCGTGGACCTCCGCCTCCTCGCCCGGGTCGGCGGCGAGCCTGCGCAGCCGGTCCAGGACCTTGCCGTCGCCTTTGGTCAGCACATGGCGGGCGGCCAGCTCGCGGGTGGCCTCCTCGCAGTCCCACAGGCACTCGACGGCCGCGCCGGTCGGGAAGCAGGGATCCAGTCCGGACAGGCTGCGGGCGGCGCTGCCGCGCAGCTGCGAGCTGCTGGTCTCGGCGTAGATGTGGCGCAGTACCGGGACGGCGGTGGTGGCCGCCAGCCGTCCGACGCCCTCCACCAGTACCGCCAGCCCCTCGCCGTCGACGCCGTCGGTGAAGATGCCCCGGCGCAGCGCGGCGACCACCAGCGGTCCGTCGGCGGGCTGGCCGACCGCTGCCAGCAGTCGGCCGGCGGCGTCGGCCAGCGGGCCGCCCTCGGGGTCGGCGGCCCAGACCCGGGCGCGTTCGGTGATCCGCGCGCCGCGCATCCGGGCCAGCGCGCCGAGGGCGAAGGCCGCGGTGCGGTGCGAGGTGTCGGCGGCGGCCAGTTCGACCAGGTCGGGGGCGCACTCGTCGTCGTGGTCGACCAGGTGCCGCAGCGCGGCGCAGCGCGCGCCGTCCTGGGCGGAGGTGGCGGCTTCCAGCAGCAGCGGCCGGTCCGCCGGGGCGGCCACCGCGGCCAGGCAGCGGGCGGCGGCGGCGACCCGGCGCTCGAAGACGTCCTGCGGGGTCGGGCCCTGCTCGTCGGCCCAGGCGAGGACGGCGGGGGTGCTCCAGGCGGGGGCGGTCGCGGAGCGGTCGAGCTGGCGCTGCCACAGGTCGAAGGGCGCCTGCTCGGTGGCCGCGGCGACCCGGGGGTGGGTCAGCGCCCACAGGTGCCAGGGGCGCGGCTCGTAGGCCTCGCGGACGGCGGCCCGCAGCGCGGCGTCGCCCTCGGGTCCGGGGGCGAACCGGGCGAGCACCGGGGTGGCCAGGTCGCGCAGCGCCTCGTCGTCGTCCCACAGCGCCAGCTCGTCCAGGGCCCAGGCCCAGTTGCTGCCGACGGCGGCGTAGCGGCGGAGCAGCAGCAGGGCGTCCCGGCGGCCGTAGCCCGCCAGCCGCCCGAGGACGGCGAGGGCCAGGCCGGTGCGGCACTCGTGCTCGTCCAGCATGTCCTCGACCTGGAGCAGGTGCTCCTCCAGGCCCTGGAGCGGAGCCTCCAGCTCCATGTACAGGCGGGCGTAGTACAGCGAACGGTTCTCCACCTGCCAGTCCCGCCGGGGGTCGCAGGTGACGCAGTGCTCCAGAGCGGCGAGAGCATCGGCGCGCTCTGCCGCCAGAGCGTGCAGGGTGCCGTCCCCCCGGCCCCGCTGGAGCAGGCCGAGGAGGGAGGCGCTGGGCGCTATCGCGGGCTCGAACATGAGGTCAGCATCCGTTGCGGCGGTCCTGGTGGCAAAGGGATTTTCCGTGCAGCCGGTGCGGCGGGGCCTCCCGATGGGGGTGCCGTCGCCGACTGGCGGGGTCCGCGACGGTGGCCGCGGACGGATTGTGACACCGGCCGACGGTCGCCCGCCAGCCGGAAGCACGGAATGGTACCGTCCGCACGCGCGGACGTGCACCTTTGACACGAGGGGGCCGGGCCGTGCGGGACGCGGCCGGGGTCACACCAGCCGCGGCGCGACGGGGCGGGGCAGGGCTCGGCGGATGTCGGCACGCAGCGCCCGCACTTCGCTCAACTGTTCGTAGGACTCGGAGAGTCGGTACATCTCCCGGAGCCGGTCCCAGGTCCGGTGCGAGGACATCTCGCGGGTCGAGCTGAGGGCCATCCGGGCGAAGGTGTCGGCCCGGTCCGGCTGCCGCGCCAGGTACGAGGCCGAGGCCATGGACAGGTAGTCGAACAGCTTCGACCGGTCGTAGCCGTCCCCGCGCAGGTCGATCGCCTGCTGGGCGTGCGCCTGGGCCAGCGGCGCGGCCGAGGCGTCGTGCTCGGCCAGGGTCCGGTAGGTCAGCGCCTCCATGCCGTGCAGGTCGGCCCGGTCGAAGAACTGGAGCCAACTGGGCCCCGGCTCACCGGAGTCCTGGGCGAACAGGTCCTCCGCCTCGCCCAGGGTGCGCCGGGTGGCCTGCGAGCGCCCCATCGAGGCGTACGCCCACGCCTCGACCGTGCGCAGCATCGCGCTGGTGCGCGGCAGCACCGGTTCGCCGGTGCTGATGTCGGCGACCCGCAGCAGGTCCAGCGCGTCCACCGGGCGGCCGAGGTGCACCATCTGCCGGGCGGCGCGGGACAGCGCCTCGCCCGCCCGGGGCTTGTCCCCGGCCTGGCGGGCCGCGTTCACCGCCATCACGAAGTACCGCTGGGCGGTGGGCTCCAGGCCGACGTCGTGGGACATCCACCCGGCGAGCACCGACAGGTTGGCCGCGACCCCCCACAGCCGTCTGGACAGCGCCTCGGGGTGACTGTAGGTCAGCATGCCGCCGACCTCGTTGAGTTGGCCGATCACAGCCTTGCGCTGGAGTCCGCCGCCGCGTCTCGCGTCCCAGGCCCGGAACACGTCCACGGAGGACTCCAGCGCCTCCACCTCGTCCAGGCCGACCGGCCCGGCGTCGTAGAAGTCGTCGGCGGGCAGGGTGGCCGCGCCCGGGCGGCGCACCGCCGCGCCCGAGTCCCCGGCCGCGTGGCTGCCGCGCCACTCGTTGCCGGTCATCCAGTCGTACAGGGGGCCGGCGATGGCGGAGCCCGCCGCGAGGGCGGTGCTCGCCCCGATCAGTCCGCGTCTGTTGAGCATGAGGTCCATTCCCGTGAACTCGGTGAGGGCCTCCGCGGCTTGCTGCGGTTCCAGCGGCGGATCGTCCGACGCGGGGTCACCACCGCGTCCTGCGAGCGAACCTGGCTGCCGGTGCCGCTGGAACCCGAGGTCCTCAGTGGTGACGACACGGCCGAGTTGCTCGGTGAACAGGGCGGCCAGCACCCTCGGCACCGGATCGCGCGGGGTCTCCCCCCGGTCGATCCAGCGGCGCACCCGCGAGGTGTCGGTCGACAGCTGCTGCTGCCCGGCCGCCGCACCGCGCCGGTTGACCAGTCGCGCCAGCTCGCCCTTCGACCAGCCCGTGAGGGCGAACAGGTCGGCGAACTGGGTGTTGGGTCCTCTGCTCACGTCAAGCCCCCAGGTTCCTCGGCTGCTCCGAGGCTAGCCAACTGGCATGTGCCAGGCGAGCATTCGCCAGGGTTCGCCAGGGTCCGCCAGCTGATGCGCCACGAACAATCTGGTGTCAGGTAGGAACGCGCCACTTCGCCCCTGGTACGAGCGGTGATCCCGGGCAGGACCCGGGTTCCCCGAACGGCCCGGGGGTGTGGCGCAAGGGGTGGCGCGGTACCAGCGAGACGCCAGGGACCGCCCCGGTCCACGCACTCCCCAGGGTGCGCGGGCCGGGGCCGACCGAACGGCTCGCCGCCCGCGCCACTCCCACCCCCACACGCGGCGGGCCCCCCGGCCCCGCCGGCGGCAGCCCGCCAAGGAAGGGATCAGGAACACCTCATGTACTCTCCCTCGCTCTCCCCGACGTCCGCTCCGGCCGGACGGGTGTCCCCCACGCGCCACCGCCCCGGCGGCGGGACCGACCCCCGGATCGACCCGCGACCCGAGCTGCGTCCGCGCGAGGGCTACGGCCAGCAGCAGCTGCGCGCGGTGCCCGCGCGCGGCGGGGTGCCGACCGTCCCGCGCCGGATGGTGCTGCCGCAGGCCGCCCCCGGCGGGCCCGCGCTGGACGGCTCGGCCGAGCGCTCCCCGGCACTGCGGGCGGCCCTCGCGGACATCGCCCGGACCTACCCGGCGTTCACCCCCCGGCAGCTGCTCCGCGAGGACGGGCGGCACATCCTGGTGGCCGGGACCGCCGGGCGCACCCCGGTCGTCGCCAAGTGCCTCGTGCAGCACGGCGTTCCGGCCCGGCAGGCGACCCGGGACGCGCTGGAGGACGCCGAGCTGTTCCGCCGCGAGATCGCCGCCTACCGTGCCTTCGTCCGGCACCGGCCCCCGGCCCGGCTGCCCAAGCTGGTGGCCGCCGACACCGAGCGCTGCGTGCTGCTGCTGGAGCGGATCCCCGGACGCCCGGCGTCCCGCGAGCGGCACCCGGTGAACACCCCGGCCCCGGGCGAGGTCCGGGCGATCCTGGGCGCGGTCCGCTCGCTCAACCTGTGGCGTCCCCCGGCCGGTACCTTCGATCGTCCGCTGGACTACCAGCGCGAGGTCGCCCGCTACCACGCCCTGGGGCTGCTGACCGACCGCGACGCGGGCGACCTACAGCAGCTGCTGCACGGACTGGCGCACACCGCCCGGCAGTTCTGCCACGGCGACGCGCTGCTGGAGAACATGGTGCTGGCGCCGTCCGGACCGGTGCTGGTCGACTGGGAGCAGGCCGGCTGGTACCTGCCCGGCTACGACCTGGCGCTGCTGTGGACGGTCCTGTCCGGCGACACCGCCGCCCGCCGCCAGATCAGCCAGGTGGCCCAGGCCTCCGGGACGCTGCCCCGCGACGCCTTCCTGGTGAACCTGCTGCTGGTGCTGATGCGCGAACTGCGGCGGCACGACGTTCCCGGGGCCGGGGAGGAGCAGCGGATACTGATTCGCCGACTGCACGAGGACGCGGCGATGGCCCGGCGAGCGGTCCGCGCGGCGGTCGGGACCCGGTAGCGGCAGAGCGGCCACCGGTCCGCGGGCTCCGGCCCGGGCACTGCGCCCGGGCCCGCCGCCCCGGTCAGGTGCGGAACATGTCCGCCGGGAGCGGCTTGAGCAGCTGGTAGAGGTCGTCGGTGATCGGCCGGTCCCAGGTAGTGACCGTCACCTGGATGTCGTCGCTGCTGCCGAACTGCACGCAGGCGACCCGGCTCTCCGAGAGTTTCACCTTTTTCACAATCAACAGGTCGTCGCCGAGCATCACCGGGAAGTCCTCGGTGTCGACGACCCCCACCGGCTCGTCGTTGCCGATCGCGGCGAGGAGCTGACGGACCTCGAAGGGCACGCCGTCCTCGGGGTCGCGGGCCGGGGAACTGGCCCGCAGGTTGCCGATCAGCATGGACGGGCCGCGCCCGCCGAGCAGGTCGTAGCGCAGGAAGATGCCCTGGCAGCTGCCGTCCTGCGGGTCGGCCAGCAGCGCCGCCCCGAAGTCGCCGGGCCAGTCGCCCGGGTCCATTGCGAGTACGTCGAAGTCCGGACCTGTGGGTGTGCCGGAGCGGCGGCGGAGAAAGGCCATGCGCACATCGTACGTGGCGGTCCGTACCGGTTCCGCCGCCTGCCCGCGCGGGCCGGAACCCCGATGGCGGCGCCCGGGCGTGTCCAAGTAGCGTGTCCACGTGACGAGACGCTGAGTTGACTCGCACATCACGTTCCGAATACGGTCGGCAACATGGAGAGATCAAGACAGCTCACCAGCGGGGGCCGCACCGGCCTCGACCGTGTGGCGTCCGCAGCCTGTCGCTGATATCCACACCCGCGTGGCCGTGTAGTGCTCCGGCGCGCACCCTTCCCCCCTTAAGGTTCCCTTAGAGCACGCCCGCAGGGCCATTTGCTGGACGGCCCTGCGGGCGGGCCTGTCCAACTCCGCCGCGTGGGGGCGTGCGGGGTGACAGGCCACAGGTGGCGCCGCGTCGACCCCGTGGGGGTGGTCGACGCGGCGCCCGCCACTCCCTCGCCCGCCACTCCCTCGCCCGCCACTCCCTCGTCCGCCATTGACTCGCCGGACCCGGCGGCAGCGGCCCGGCACGGCAGACCTGTGGGGCCCGGTCGGTGTCCCCGACCGGGCCCCACAGGTCTGCCGTTGGCTCAGGACCGGTGTCCCGGCCGGGAGTTCAGGTCAGGTCGAACTCCCCGTCGCGGGCGCCGAGGACGAACGCGCGCCACTCGGCCGGGGTGAAGATCAGCGCCGGTCCGTCCGGGTAGCGCCCGTCGCGCATGGCGATGTAGCCCTCCACGAAGGCGATCTGGACGTCGCCCACGCCCTGGCTGCTGGACAGCCATTCGGCCCCGCTGAGGTCGAGCTTCGGCTTCTTGCCGTCGAACCCCTGCTCCTGCGAACCCCGCTGGGTGAGGACGCCGCCTCCCGAACTGTCACCGAACGCGCTGTCACCGAAGAATGCGTCGCTTGCCACGTCTGAGCTCCTCCCGTCCCTGTGATCCGACTGTAACCTCCCGGACGGGGGCGGGAGGAGTGCTTTCACACGATCCGGTCCGCATGGGTGGAACTCCCCCGTCCTGGGCCCCGGTAGGCCCGCCAGGCCGTATCGTGTCGCGGAGGGCCCGGATCCGGGAACCGCTCACTGCCCCGGGCGATCGGCCCCGACCAGCCACATCGAGAAGAACTGCGCGCCGCCGCCGTAGGCGTGCCCCAGCGCCAGCCGCGCGCCGTCCACCTGGTGTTCCCCGGCCAGACCGCGCACCTGCAGAGCAGCCTCCGCGAATCGGATCATACCGGACGCCCCGATCGGATTGCTGGAGAGCACCCCGCCGGACGGGTTCACCGGCAGGTCGCCGTCGAGCTCGGTGGCGCCCGCCTCGACCAGCTTCCAGCCCTCCCCCTCGGCCGCGAAGCCCAGGTTCTCCAGCCACATCGGCTCGTACCAGGAGAACGGCACGTAGATCTCGGCCACGTCGATCTGGCGGCGCGGATCGACCACCCCGGCCTGGCGGTAGACGTCGGCGGCGCAGTCCCGCCCGGCCTGCGGGCTGACGTAGTCCTTGCCCGCGAAGATGGTCGGCTCGCTGCGCATCGCGCCGCCGTGCACCCAGGCCGGGCGGCGCGGCGCGCGGGCCGCCCCGGCGGCGCCGGTGAGCACCAGGGCGCAGGCCCCGTCGGAGGAGGGGCAGGTCTCCGAGTAGCGGATCGGATCCCAGAGCATCGGCGCCGAGCGCACCCGCTCCAGCGTCAGCCCGTGCTCGTGCAGGTGCGCGTAGGGGTTCTTCAACGCGTTGCGGCGGTCCTTGAAGGCCACCAGCGAGCCGATGTGGTCGGGCGCCCCGCTGCGCCGCAGGTAGGCCCGCACGTGCGGGGCGAAGAAGCCGCCCGCCCCGGCGGTGAGCGGGGCCTGGAACGGCACCGGCAGCGACAGGCCCCACATCGCGTTCGACTCGGACTGCTTCTCGAAGGCCACGGTCAGCACCGTGCCGTGGACCCGGGCCGCGACCAGGTTCGCCGCGACCAGCGCGGTGGAACCGCCCACCGAACCGGCGGTGTGCACCCGCAGCATCGGCTTGCCGACCGCGCCCAGCGCCTCGGCCAGGTACAGCTCGGGCATCATCACCCCCTCGAAGAAGTCCGGGGCCTTGCCGATCACCACCGCGTCGATGTCCGCCCAGCTCAGTTCGGCGTCGGCGAGGGCGCGGACGGCGGCCTCGCGGACCAGTCCGGCGATCGAGACGTCCTGCCGGGCGGCGACGTGCTTCGTCTGGCCGATGCCGACCACCGCGACCGGCTCCCCGGCCCGGCGGACTCCGCTGACGGCGCTCATCGTTCCCCCTCCGCTTCCAGCACGGCCACCAGGTTCTGTTGCAGGCAGGGCCCGGAGGTGGCGTGGGCGAGCGCCCGCCGGGACTCGCCCCGGTGGATCCGGGCCGCGGCCTCGCCGATCCGCAGCAGCCCGGCCGCCATCACCGGGTTCGCGGCCAGCGCGCCGCCGGACGGGTTGACCAGGACCGCGTCGTTCAGGTCCAGCGCCCGGCGCAGCACCACCTCCTGCGCGGTGAACGGCGCGTGCAGCTCGGCGGTGTCCACCGGCGCGTCGAAGGCCCCGGCGTGGACGGCGGCGAGCCGGGTGGACGGCGACTCGGTGAGCTCGCGGCAGCCCGGCTGGTGCGCCTCGATCCGGTGGTCGATGCCGCGGATCCAGGCCGGGCGCGGGTGCAGCGCCCGGGCCGCGTCACCGGCGGCGAGCACCACGGCGGCGGCCCCGTCGCTGACCGGCGGGCAGTCGTGCCGACGCAGCGGCCGCAGCTGGTACGGCAGCCGCAGCAGCGCCTCGGCGTCGGCGCTGCCGCGCAGTTGGGCGTGCGGGTTGGTCTCGGCCGCGCGGCGGCTGCGGACGGCGACCTCGGCCAGCGCCCGCTCGTCGGTGAGCCCGCCGTCGATCAGGCACTGCGCCTGCAGCGCGGCCAGCGCCACCGCGTCGGGCCACAGCGGCGCCAGGGTGTACGGGTCGAGCTGACGGGTGAGCACGTCGCGGACGCTGCCCGGGGAGGACTTGCCGTAGGAGTAGACCAGGGCGGTGTCGGCCTGCCCGGTGCGCAGCTTCACCCAGGCCTCGTACAGCGCCCAGGCACCGTCCATCTCCACGTGGGACTCGGAGATCGGCGGCCAGGCGCCGACCCCGTCCAGGGCCATGGTGAACGAGAAGGCCCGACCGGCCAGGTAGTCGCTGCTGCCGGAGCAGGTGAAGCCGATCCGGTCGGTTGTCAGACCCGTCTGCTTGAGTACGTCCTGGAGGACCGGGAGCACCAGCTCGACCTCGGACAGCTCGTCGGTGCTGCGCCGGTGGGTGGTCTGGGCGAAGGCCACGATGGCGATCTCGCGCCCTTCGGGGCGCCGTGGGGAGCGCTGCTGGGGGCTCACATCCAGCTCCGGTAGCTCGCGGGGTCGGCGTCGGGTTCGCCGTTGGGTGTGAAGTGGCTGATCGCGGCGAGGCCGGGGTCGGGCCGGTCCGGGTGCCGCTCCCGCCAGACGGCGCGGACCCGCTGGCCGACGTGCACCCGCTCGTGCGGCAGGCCGCCGATCCGGGCGTGCAGGCTGACGTGCGCGCCGTCCAGCAGCACGTAGGCGTAGCAGTACGGGACTTCGACATCGAGGCCGCGGGCGGCGATGTTGACGATGCAGAAGGTGGTGACGGTGCCGGTGTGCGGGAGTTCCAGCTGGTCGGTGGTGGCCAGGCCGCAGGTGGGGCAGACGCCCCGGGGCGGGATGTACACGCGGGTGCAGGCGGGGCAGCGCTCCGCGAGCAACCGCTGCCGGGCGAGCCCGGTGAGGAAGCGCGACTGGGCGGTGCCGGGGGTGTGCACGTACTCCAGCCGGGCGGGCAGGGTGACCCGGGTGACCGGTTCGGCCTGCGCCAGCGCGGGTACCTGGGCCAGGAGTTCGGCGGCGGTCCTCATCGCGCCGCCTCGGCGGTGCGGAGCGCCCCGGCCTCGACGGCACCGGGCTCGGCGGACTCAGCGGGCCCGGCGGGCTCACCGGCCGGGACGAAGCAGGCGATGTCGGTGATCGCGCCGCTGCGCCGCTCGGCCCAGCGGACCCGTACCCGGAGCCCGGTACGGGTGCGGTCCGGGTGCCCGGAGTCGGGCGGCGGCGCGTCCAGGGCGTGCAGCAGCGCGGTGTCCGCGCCGTCCAGCCGGACCAGGGCCCAGGCGAAGGGGGTGGCCAGCGGCTGCTGCGGGCGCGGCTGCTGGTTCCAGGCCCAGGCGGTGACCACCCCGGTCTCCGGCAGCTGGACGAGCTCGTCCAGCTCGGCGGCGGTCACCGGGTCGTACTCGGCGGGCGGGCAGTGCACCCGGCCGTCGCTGCCACGGGTGCCGAGCAGCACCCGTTCGCGCAGGCCGGTGAGGAAGGCCCCGATGACCGGGCCGGTGGAGCGGGTGAACGGGAACTCGACGATCAGCGGGGCGCTGAGCACCTCGGACATGGGGCCTCGTCTCGGAGTCTCTCGGGCGGTCGGCCGTGCTCGGCCGCGGTGGGCCGCGGTCGGCTAACGGCGGTGGTAGACGGGGGGCCGGTGCTCGGCGAAGGCGCGGGGTCCTTCCTTGGCGTCCTCGGTGGCGAAGACCGGCAGGCCGATCTCCAGTTCCCGGGCCAGCCCCTCCGCCTCACCGAGCCCGGCGCACTCGTACACCGAGCGCTTGACCGCCTCGACCGCGAGCGGCGCCGCCCGGTTGACGGTCTCGGCGAGTTCCAGCGCCCGGTCGAGCGCCGCGCCGTCCGGCACGACGCTGCCGACCAGCCCGATGTCGCGGGCCTCGGCGGCGCTGTAGCGGCGCCCGGTGAGCAGCATCTCCAGGGCGTGGGTGCGCGGGATCTGCCGGGGCAGCCGGACGGTGGAGCCGCCGACCGGGAACAGCCCGCGGCGCACCTCGAACAGGCCGAAGCTGGCGGACTCGGCGGCCACCCGGATGTCGGTGGCCTGCAGGATCTCGGTGCCGCCGGCCACGCAGACGCCCTCGACCGCGGCCAGGACCGGCTTGCGCGGCCGGTGGTGCCGCAGCATGGCCTTCCAGTGCAGGTCGGGATCGGCCTTCAGCCGGGCGCGGTGTTCGGCGTCCCGATCGCCGGGGCCGCCGTCACCGAAGCCGCCCGCGGCGAGGGCCTTGAGGTCCATCCCGGCGCAGAAGTCCCCGCCCGCGCCGGTGAGCACCACCGAGCGGACGCGGTCATCGGCGTCGGCCTCGATCCAGGCGTCATGGAGTCCGATCAGCATCGGAATCGAGAACGCGTTCTTCCGTTCGGGTCGGTTCAGCGTGAGCACCAGCGTCGCCCCGTGCCGTTCGACGCTGAGGTGTTCGGTGCCGCCCATCAGCTAGCTCCCTCCTGCCGCGTGGCCGTCAGCCGGTGGTGGCCGCTTGCCGACGCAGCAGTCCGGCGTTCAGATCTAGAACAGGTTGCAGTCTTGGAGACGGGTTGGCAAGGGCCACCCGCCGAGCAGTTTCCGGCGGTTCCCCGGCTATGGAGTTCTCCGGTCGCCGCTCCTACTCTCCGGCCATGGAATTCAACCTGGCCGATCTGTTCGAGCGCGCGGTTGACCTCTTTCCGGAGCGGGAGGCGATCAGCTGCGCCCGCGCCGACGACCCGGCGGTACGGCGGCGGACCTTCGCCGAGCTCGACCGGCGCGCCAACCGCCTGGCGCACCACCTGCGGGCCACCGGGGTCGGCCCGGGCGACCGGGTCGGGGTGTACGCGCTGAACTGCGCCGAGTGGGTGGAGTCGCTGCTCGCCGTGTGCAAGCTCCGCGCGGTCTGCGTCAACGTCAACTACCGCTATGTGACCGACGAGCTGGCCTACCTGCTGGGGATGGCCGAGCCGGTGGCGCTGGTCTACCAGCGGCGCTGGGCGCGGCGGGTGGCGCAGACCCTGCCGCTGCTGCCGGGCCTGCGGCAGCTGATCGAGATCGCCGACGGCGACGACCCGCCGGCGTCGGCGGCGGGCCCGGACAGCGTCCCGTACGAGCAGGCCGTGGCCGCCGGGAGTCCGGAGCGGGACTTCGCGCCGCGCTCCCCCGACGACCACTACCTGCTCTTCACCGGCGGTACCACCGGCCTGCCGAAGGGGGTGGTCTGGCGGCAGGAGGACGTCTTCTTCGCCCTCGGCGGCGGCATCGACGTCACCAACGGCCACCGGATGGCGACCCCGGAGGAGATCGCCACCACCGGCTACGACCACCCGGTGACCTTCTTCCCGATCGCCCCGCTGATGCACGGCGCGACCCAGTGGGGGCTGATGCAGCAGTTGTTCAAGGGCAACCGGGCGGTGCTGCTGGACCGCTTCGACCCCCGCCGGGTCTGGGAGCTGGTCGACAGCGAGCGGATCAACATCGTCATGATCACCGGCGACGCCATGGGCCGCCCGCTGGTCGAGGCGCTGGACCTGCCCGGCGCCGACCACGACCTGAGCGCCTTCCTGGGCCTGGTCAGCAGCGCCGCGCTGTTCTCCGCGCCGGTCAAGCGGCGCTTCCTGGAGCGCTTCCCGAACCTGTACCTGAGCGACGCCATCGGCTCCTCCGAGGGCGGCGCGGGCGGCATCAGCCAGGGCGGCGGCGCGGCCGAGGGCGCGGGCGGGGTGACCACCAGTGCGATCGGCGACTCCGAGGTGGTGGACGACGACCTCAACGCGCTGCCACCGGGCGTGATCGGGCGGCTGGCCCGGCGCGGCAACGTACCGCTGTGCTACCTGGGCGATCCGGTGAAGAGCGCCGAGGTGTTCCGCACCGGCCCGGACGGGCAGCGCTACGCGGTGCCCGGGGACTGGGCCCGGCGCGAGCCGGACGGCCGGATCACGCTGCTGGGCCGGGGCTCCTCCTGTATCAACTCCGGTGGCGAGAAGGTCTTTCCGGAGGAGGTGGAGTCGGCGATCAAGGCCCACCCGGGGGTCTACGACACGGTGGTGGTCGGCGCGGCCGACGAGCGCTGGGGCGAGACCGTGGTCGCGGTGGTGCAACTGCGAACCGGGTGCCAGGGGTTGACGCTACGTCAACTACAGGAGCACTGCCGGGGCCGGATCGCCGGATACAAGGTGCCGCGGCGGCTGCACCTGGTGGCCGAGGTGCAGCGCACCCCGACCGGCAAGCCGGACATGCGCTGGGCCAAGCGGGTGGTCACCACCGGCTAGCCCGGTCCACCGCCACCGGCCCACCGCCACCGGCCCACCGCGGCCGGTCCGCTCAGAGCGCCTCGGCCGGTATGCCGTGTCCCCGGCCCTCGGCGAGCAGCTTGCGCTCGCCGTCCGGACCGCCGGTGACCGACAGCCGGAAGGCGAACTTCCCCTCGGCCGTCCGCTCCGGCTCGAAGGCGATGTGCGCGAACCCCGCCTCCGGCGTGCTCGCGGCGGCCAGCCGGTCGAGCTCGACCGACACCTGGGCCCACTCCGCCGCCGGGACGTACTGCCGCATCACCGAGTGCCAGACCACGGTCAGTGTGCCCGGCCGCAGCTCCACCCCGGCCAGGAACTCCGCCGCGCCCAACCGCTGGACCGTGGCCGGGAGTTCGGCGGCCAGCCGGAGCGCTCCGCGCAGCCGCTCCTGCCGCTCCGGCTGGTCCGGCCAGATGTAGGCGCGCAGCGCCAGCTCCCCCGCCGCGGACGCCGGGTCGATCGGCGAGGGGTCGCAGCCCCGGCGCTCCACCACCGCCAGTTCCGGGCGGGCGGCGGCGGCCTTGGCCAGCCACTCCGGCGCGCCACCGGTCCAGGTGTCGGTCAGCCGCACCGGGGAGTCCGCCGGGCCCCAGGCGAAACCCCCGTCCGCCGAGTAGTGGAACCGGTCCGGGCGCAGGTTCAGGCCCGCGCTGGAGCCCAGCTCGAACAGCCGGATCGGCACCGCCCCGGCGCTGGTCGCGTGCAGCAGTCCGGCCAGCAGCAGGCTGGACCGGCCGACCTCGTTGGTCTGCGGCGGCCGGGTCATCCAGTCGCGCACCCACGGCAGCTCGGCGGCGACCAGGTCGCGGAAGGCGGACCAGCAGGCGTCGGCCACCCCGGGGTGGTACTCGCCGCCCGCGCTCGGGTAGTACGCCGCCAGCCCGGGCGCCCGCCCGGAGAGCACCAGCGCGTGCACCCCGCCGACCAGCCGCAGCGCGATGGCGTCGGGTCCGGGCGCGTTCTCGTACCCGGCGATGGCGTCGGCGCAGGGTCCGCCGGCCCGGACGTCCTCGGCGACCCGCAGCAGCAGGGCCACGTACAGCGGCGAGCCGGCGCAACCGCGCGCCTGCCATTCGACCATGGCCGCGGCTCGTTCACGGGACGCTACATCGGTCACGACTTCCTCCTCCAGGACTCCCGTGATCATGCCCCGTCGACGGACCGGCTCGCACCCGCGGGGCCGGTGAGTTGCGTCACGGCCGTCCCCGGGTGCCTCCGGCAGTGCCCGCACCGCCGGTTCGGGGGCGAACCGGATGATTCGGGCCGCCCCGTGCGATAACGGTGCGAACACGATTTGCTGGGAAGTATGAAGGAGTTGTGTCGGTCACCGCGATGCTCAACTAGCTTGATGCCCCGCACAATTGGGTTTGGGGGCCTTGTGAGCGGCAACTCTCGCCTGGCGGTTCTCGTCCTCGATGGACACAGCACCGCACAGATCCTGCTCGCCGGTGAACTCGACCAGGTCACCGCAGTCGAATTGGAGGACGCGGTGACCTGGGTCCTGCGTGACCCGCAGGTCCAGCACGTGGAAGTGGACGTCGCGCTCGTGGAGTTCTGCGACGCGGGCGGCCTGAGCGCACTGATGGCGGCGGCGCTGCGCGCGGCCGACCGGCACGTGCTGCTGAACCTGGTACAGATCCGGTTACCCCTGCAACGCATCCTGCAGGCCGCCAAGCTGTCCCGACTGCTCTGCCCACCGGAATAGTTGACGTAGGGTCAGCGAAGCGCCGACGCCCCGGCTGGTACCCGGGGCGTCGGCCGTCGGCGGGGATCAGGGGAGCAGCGTGCGCGTCTCCCCACCGATCCGGGCGAGGTCCTGGCCGAAGTGGCCGCGGACCTCACCGCCGTCGACACCCACCGACGGGGTGACCGAGGAACCGAGGAAGGAGTTCGCACCGGAGAGCAGGAAGTCGTCCAGCACGCCGTCGACGATCCGCAGCACGGCGGCGCCGCCCCGGCAGCTGTCCACGGCGACCTGGAGGGCGCGGCCGCCCGCGCCGGTGCCGATCTCGACGTTCACCGGTCCCTCGTTGTCGCTCTGCACCAGCAGCGTCAGGTAGCCGGTGGTGGGCGTGACGGCCCGCCAGTAGGCGTCCGCGCTGCCGCTGAGCACGCGCACCGGGCCGGCCGTCGGGGCGGCGGCGGGCTGCCCCGCCAGCGCCTCGGCGAGCACCGTGCACGGGTTCAGCGCCTCGTCCAACCGCGGGACCGGGCCCAGCAGTTCGACCCGGTGCCCGGCCCCGATGTGCCCGGCGAGCAGCCGCTGGACCTGGGCGTCCAGGAACGCGCCGCCGTGCAGCACCAGGTGCGGGTGGTCGGCCAGTGACGCCGCGGTGGCGCTCTCCAGGTCCACGATGCGGTAGTCCTGGCCCTCGGCGCGCGTCCGCTCGTGGAACTCCCGCAGCGGTCGGCCGCAGCCGGGCAGTGCGTCGGCGGAGTCCGGCGCGGAACCGGCCGCCGAGGCGTCCCCGGTCCAGGCCGCGATCGCGGCATAGGGGGCGTACAGGCCCCAGCTCGCGCCGGTGACCGGTCGCGCGGCCAGGAACTCCGCGCCGTGCGCCGCGAAGAAGTCCGCGAGCATCAGCACCGTCCCGGCCTTGCCGGTGGCGTTGCCGTCGGCGTCGACCGGCGGGCAGTCCGGGTAGGGCGGCCGGTGCTTGGCGTCCAGGTCGTCACCCCAGCCGGAGGTGGCCACGCCGGTGTAGACGTTGAAGCCGGTGGCCCCGGCCGCCAGCGCCAGCAGGCTCTGGTGGAAGCTGGTCACCCCGGCCGCGTAGGCGCGGTCGTAGAGCTCGGAGAAGCCCCAGTTCTCCTCCAGGTTGGGGCCGGGCGTGCGCTTGGCCGCGACCACGTAGCGGACGTGCGCGTCGTGGCTGGTGGAGACCACGCCCATCCAGTTGGTGAAGCCGTAGGCGATGCCGTTCCAGCGCTCCGGGCGGACCCGCGACAGCCAGGAGTCCAGCGAGTCGGGCTCCCCGGCCGGGGGGTTGAGGTTGACCAGCACCGGGACCTCCGGGGCCAGCGCCTCGGTCCAGCTGTGGTACGCCTCGGCGAGCGAGTCGGACTGGTGCCGCCCCCAGTCCGCGTAGCGCAGCTGCGAGCGGACGTCCAGCGGACCGGAGGTGTGCCGCTCGCGCGGGGGCTCGATCTGCGCCCAGTCGGCGTGGTCGGTGCCGTGCAGCGCGTTGTACCCGTCCAGGGTGCCGTAGGTCCGACGCAGGCCGCTGCGGTAGAAGTCCAGGCCGGGGGCGCTGTAGTCGTACGCCCACAGCGGCAGCGAGCCGTCGGTGAACAGGCCCTCGTTGGCGATCTGCACCAGCGTCACCGGCCCGTCCGGGGCCGTGGTGGACGCCAGCACCTCCTTGTTCACCGCCCGCAGCCAGTCGGCGGTACGGGCGGCGAAGTGCGCGCCCAGCGGCGCGGGCAGCGGCCAGCGCTCGATCTCGCCGTCCGGGCCGGGCACCGAGCCGATCCAGCGGACCGGCTCGCCCTGGGCGTCCAGCTGCGGCTCGACCAGCGGGTTGCGCAGCGGGGAGATCCAGTCCGGCAGCCCGCCGTAGTTGGTCTCGGCGTGGATGAAGGGGCCGGGCTTGGCTATCACGCTGAGGCCGAGCTCGGCGCAGATCCGCAGGTAGCCGACCACGTCGCGGTCCGGGCGGGTGGCGCCGGTGAAGTCCGGCGGCGCGTCCGGGTCGGGCTGGTGGTGCCGCCAGGGGATGTAGCTGCTGACGATGCGGATACCGGTGGCGTCACGCAGGGTCCGCAGTCGCTCCCGCCACACCGTCGGGTCGTCGCGGTAGTAGGGGTAGTCGGCGGTGGCGAGCAGGCCGGGGGCGCCGTCGGTGTGGAGCACGCCGTCACGGAGCTCGAAGCGCACGGGGATTCCTCTCGGGAAGGTGGTGGGACAGGGTGGTACGGGGGCGGGGCCGCGCCCCGGCTCAGCCACCGTCGGCGGCCGACGGGCCGGGCTCGGCGGACTGCTCACGGCTGCTGCGGATGTGCTCGCGGAACCAGCGCCCGCTCTGCTTCACCGTGCGCCGCTGCGTCTCGTAGTCGACGTGGACGATGCCGAAGCGCTTGTCGTAGCCGTAGCCCCACTCGAAGTTGTCCATCAGCGACCAGGCGAAGTAGCCCCGCACATCGGCCCCGGCGGCGCGGGCGGCGGCCACCGCCTCGATGTGCTCGGCCAGGTAGGCGGTCCGGTCCGGGTCGCGGACGTCGCCGTCGGGCGCGGTCCGGTCGTCGAAGGCGGCGCCGTTCTCGGTGACGTACAGCGGGATGCCCGGGTAGTCGCGGTCCAGCCGGACCAGGTGGTCGGTCAGTCCGCGCGGGACGATCTCCCAGTCCATCGCGGTCACCGGCAGCCCCTGCGGGACCGGCCTGGTGACCGGGCGCCCGTCCGGCTCGGGCAGGCCGTCGGCCTCGGAGCCGGAGATGTAGTGGCTGGTGTAGTAGTTCACGCCGAGGAAGTCGAGCGGCTGGGCGATGGTCTCCAGGTCGCCCTCCCGCACCGGCAGCCGCAGTCCCTCGGCGGCCAGGTCGTCCAGCACGTCCGCCGGGTAGCGGCCGTGGACCAGCGGGTCGGTGTACAGCCGGGTGCCGATGCCGTCCGCGCGGCGGGCGGCGGCGCGGTCCGCCGGGGTGTCCTCGACCGGGATGGCGTGGGTGGTGTTCAAGGTGATGCCGACCCGCACCGGCTCCGCCGGGTCGGCGGGCGCGGCGGCGCGCAGCCGCTGCGCGGCCAGGCCGTGGCCGAGCAGCAGGTGGTGCACGGCGGCCAGCGAGTCGCCCCGGTCCTGGCGCCCCGGCGCGTGCCGCCCGGTCTCGTAGCCGAGGACGGCCGAGCACCAGGGCTCGTTCAGCGTGGTCCACCAGCGGACCCGGTCACCGAGCGCACCCATGGCCAGCTCGGCGTAGTCCGCGAAGCGGTGGGCGGTGTCGCGGGCGGGCCAGCCGCCCGCGTCCTCCAGCTCCTGCGGCAGGTCCCAGTGGTACAGGGTGACCCAGGGCAGGATCCCGTGCTCCAGCAGCCGGTCCACCAGCCGGTCGTAGAAGGCCAGACCGGCGGCGTTGGCGGGGCCCCGGCCGCCCGGCTGGATCCGGGGCCAGGACAGCGAGAACCGGTAGGAGTCGACGCCGAGACCGGCGATCAGCGCCACGTCCTCGGGCATCCGGTGGTAGTGGTCGCAGGCGGTGTCGCCGTTGTGGCCGCCGAACACCGCGCCGGGGACCCGGCTGAAGGTGTCCCAGATGGAGGCGGTGCGGCCGTCCTCGAAGGCGGCGCCCTCGATCTGGTACGCGGAGGTGGCGACACCCCAGAGAAAGTCGCCGACAGGCCGGCCGCCCGCCTGCTGCGGTACGGCCGAGGGGGCGGTGGTGGTCATGGGAACTCCAGTCGACGCGGCCTGAGCACGCGGGATCCGAGGTGGTGCGGATCCGGAGATGGGCGAGAGAGCGCTCTCGCGGACGTTCCGAGTGTTGCGGGAAATCTCCGCAGCCGTCAAGTGAG
Source organism: Streptacidiphilus sp. P02-A3a (assembly GCF_014084105.1). GTDB lineage: Bacteria > Actinomycetota > Actinomycetes > Streptomycetales > Streptomycetaceae > Streptacidiphilus. The sequence continues at coordinate 5,630,638 of NZ_CP048289.1, forward strand.
GCCGACCGCAACTCGTTTGCATGCGAGACATGAAGCCAGGTCACATCCCTGCAACATCCATGACTTCGAGTCTTGACATCAAGAACGGCCGGGTCCAGGCTCCCATCCAACAGAGAGCGCTCTCTAGGGTTCCCGCCCTGAGTTAATTCTTTGTTGCCGGAACGTGATTGACGTGACGGAGATTACCCTGATTGACTCCGCGACGGAACCGGTTACGGAACCGGTTCCCCTCAGAGTCTGCGACTGGCGCTCTTGACAACCCGTCCCCAGGACGAAGAGCGGGCGCCACACCACGCACCATCATCCGCACCACCCATGCCAGAACCTGCACCACCGACACCAATTCCAACGACGGAGGCGGACGTGCCGATCACCATCGCGGATGTGGCCGCCCATGCCGGGGTGAGCAAGACGACCGTCTCGCGGGTCCTCAACGGCAAGGGCGAACTGAACGCGGCCACCGCCGCCCGGGTCCGCCAGGTCATCGAGGAGCTCGGGTACGTTCCCAGCGCCGGTGCGGTCGGACTCGCCCGTGGCCGGACCCAGATCGTCGGGATGCTGATCCCCTCGATGACCTGGCCGTGGATAGGCGAGGTCCTCCAGGGCGTGGTCGACGTCGTCGAGTCGGAGGGCTTCGGCCTGCTGCTCTTCACCTGCAACCGGGGGGAGGAGTCGCTGCGCCGGTTCGCACAGCAGGTGTCGGCGAAGTCCTTCGACGGCCTGCTGGTGATCGAGCCCGAGGGCACTCTCGACTACATCACCGAACTGCACTCCGCCGGACTGCCGGTCGTCCTGATCGACGATCGCGGACACCAGCCGCGCTTCCCCTCGGTCGCCACCACCGACCGGGCCGGAGGCGCCTCGGCCGCCCGTCACCTGCTGGAACTCGGCAGGCGGCGGCCCCTGGTGATCACCGGTCCGACCAGCTTCGGCTGTGTCCAGGAACGACTGGCGGGCTTCACCGAGGCCTGGTCCGAGTCGGCCACGCCGATGGCGGCCCAACAGGTCGTCCACGGCGACTTCACCTACGAGGGCGGCCGACACGCGATCCGCTCCGCCCTCGACGGAGCCGGCAGCGGCCAGGAGGGGTCGGGCCCGACCGGCGACGCCGACCGGGCAGGGTCCTTCGACGCGGTCTTCGCCCACAACGACCTGTCGGCGGCGGGCGCCCTGGCCGAACTCCGGGCCCACGGACTGCGGGTCCCGCAGGACGTGGCCGTGGTCGGCTTCGACGACGTGCCGCTCGCCTCGCAGACGGACCCACCGCTGACCACGGTGCACCAGCCGTTGCGGGGGATGGGCGCGGCGGCGGCCCGGCTGCTGCTCGCGCACTTCCGGGGAGACCCGCTGCCGAGCACCCCGACCGTGATTCCGACCAGCCTGATCGTCCGGGACTCCACCCAGCCCGGAGGCTAGCCCCACCCGCGCCCCACCGCGCGACCCACGCAACACCAGCGACACCACCCAACCGCCGGAAGCACCCCGGCACCCCCGGACCGGACCGGCACCACCGGCTCCGCCTCCCGTTCAACCCTCATGTGAAACCTTTCCTGAAGTGGGGAACCATGCGTGTGAACCGCACCATCACCTCCGTGTTCGCGTGCAGCCTGGCGATAGCCGGACTCGCGGGCTGCAGCAGCAGCGGCAGCTCCGGCGGCGGCAGCAGCAGCGGCGGCGGCTCTTCGGCCCAGGCGCTGACCATCGGCATGCCGGACGGACCGATGACGGACAACAACAACCCGTACATCAGCAGCTCCGCGTCGAATCAGCTGGGCTACCGCTTCATGATCTACGAGCCGGTGGCCATGGTGAACGCGGCCCAGCCCGCGCAGGCCCCCGCGCCGTGGCTGGCCACCGCCTGGACCTGGACGAACAACTACCACTCGCTCACGCTGACCGCCCGTACCGGCGTGACCTTCTCCGACGGCACCCCGATGACCGCCGCGGACATCGCCTACTCCTTCTCGATCATGAAGCAGTACAAGGCGCTGAACACCTACGCACTCGACATCAGCAACGTCACCACCAGCGGAAACACCGTCACGGTCAGCTTCGGCAGCTCCCAGTTCGTGCACCAGGACGACGTGCTGAGCACCCTGGTCATCCCGAAGCACATCTGGTCGGCCATGAGCAACCCGACCACCGACACCGTGGCCAACCCGGTCGGCACCGGACCGTACACGCTGACCTCGTTCACCCCGCAGACCACCACGCTGACCGTGCGCAAGAGCTACTGGCAGGCGCTGCCCAAGGTCCCGAAGCTGCTCTACACCTCCTACACCGCGAACGACGCCCAGACCACCGCGCTGTCCAGCGGCGCGACCCAGTGGAGCTACGTCTTCATCCCCAACGTGCAGTCGGTGTTCGAGGCCAAGGACCCGGCCCACTTCAAGATCTGGTTCCCGCCGACGCTGAGCGCGGACGGCCTGTGGATCAACACCACGGTCGCCCCCTTCAACAACGCCAACCTGCGCAAGGCCATGTCGATGGTGATCGACCGCGGGGACATCTTCACCCAGGGCGAGTCGGGCTACTTCAAGCCGGAGATCACCAGTGTCACCGGCCTGCCGACCCCGGCCGGCAACAGCTTCATCACCTCGCAGTTCCAGGGCCAGACCGCCTCGATCAACGTCGCCGGTGCCAAGCAGCTGCTGACCTCCAACGGGTTCACCTACTCGGGCAGCACCCTCAAGGACCCGAGCGGCAAGCCGGTCACCATCACCCTGACCGACCCGGCGGGCTGGTCCGACTACCAGACCGACCTGTCGATCATCTCGGACAACCTGGCCTCGATCGGCATCACCGCGACCATCGACAAGGCCGACCAGAACGCCTGGACCACCGCCTTCGCGGCCGGCAACTTCCAGGCGGCGATGCACTGGAGCAACGGCGGCGCCACCCCGTACGACATGTACGAGAACATCATGGACGGCGCGGACCTGGAGCCCGTCGGCAACTCCAACGCCACCGGCAACTACGGCCGCTTCAACGACCCGGCCGCCACCGCCGCCCTCAACGCCTACGCCAACGCGGCCTCCGACACCGCGCGCACGGCGGCGCTGAACACCCTGGAGCAGATCATGGTGAACGAGGTTCCCATGATCCCGACCTCGGCCGGCAACGTCGGCGCTGAGTACTCCACCCGGAACTACACCGGCTGGCCCAGCGACGCCAACCCGTACGCGGGCATCCAGCCCACCACCGAGGGCGCGCTTGAGGTCGTCCTGCACCTGACGCCCACCAAGTAAGTCCACCCCGACGCCGGGGCCCCGCTCCCGCTCCCCCGGGTGCGGGGCCCCGGCGCACCAGATCAGCCACTGCCACACGATGGGATTCCCGGGTATGACGTTGCACGAAACGTCGTCGCCACCGGCGCCGCCGCACACCGAAGTCGTCCTGGAGGCCGACGGCCTCACCAAGCACTTCGCAGTCCGCCGCACCGGACGCCAGGCCATGACCAGAGCGCCGCGCGTCATCCACGCGGTCGACGACGTCTCACTGACGCTGCGCCGGGGACGGGTCACCGCCCTGGTCGGCGAGTCGGGCTCGGGCAAGTCCACCGTGGCCCGGCTGCTCGCCCAGCTCTACCCGCGCACCGGCGGGGACATCCGGCTGCACGGGGAGTCGGTCACCGTACGCGGCGGCCGACGCTTCCGCGCGTACAACCGCCGGGTGCAGATGATCTTCCAGGACCCGTTCGCCTCGCTCAACCCGGTGCACACCGTGCGCTACCACCTCACCCGGGCGCTGCGGATCCACGGCCACGGCGGCAAGGGCGCCGAGCAGTTGCAGGCCGCCCTGGTCGAGCTGCTGGGACGGGTCCAGCTGACCCCGGCCGAGCGCTACCTGGACAAGTTCCCGCACGAGCTCTCCGGCGGCCAGCGCCAGCGCGTCGCCATCGCCCGGGCCCTGGCCGCCGACCCGGAGGCGCTGCTCGCCGACGAGCCGGTGTCCATGCTGGACGTCTCCATCCGGCTCGGCGTGCTCAACCTGCTCCGGGACCTCAAGGAGCGGCTGCGGCTGGCCATCCTCTACATCACCCACGACATCGCCTCCGCCCGCTACTTCGCCGACGACACGCTGGTGATGTACGCCGGGCAGATGGTCGAGGGCGGCGACAGCGAGACCGTCACCCAGCGTCCGGCCCACCCCTACACCCAGCTGCTGATCGCCTCCGCGCCCGACCCGGACCGGATCCTCGGCTCCGAGCACAGCCTGGACGTCGAGGGCACCGACAGCGGCGAGCCGCCGAGCCTGATCACGCCCCCGGGCGGCTGCCGGTTCCACCCGCGCTGCCCGCACGCCATGGCGATCTGCGGTACGGACCTGCCGCCCCGCTTCGCCGTACCGGAACCACTCGACCCGCAGAACCCGCAGGCCGAGCCGCAGGAACTAGGACGACCGGCACAGGACGGCGAGCACTGGGCCGCCTGCTGGCTGTTCGCGACACCGGAAGGAGCGGCCCGGTGAAGTACTTCCTGCAACGGCTCGCCTTCTACCTGTTCACCGCCTGGGCGGCGGTCACCCTCAACTTCTTCATCCCCCGGTTGATACCCGGCAACCCGGTCTCGGCCCTGATCAGCCGCAGCCAGGGACAGATCAGCACCCAGGCGGTCAACTCGCTGTACGTGCTGTTCGGGCTGAACAAGCACGAGAGCCTGATCAACCAGTACGGGGACTACTGGTCCCAGCTGGCCCACGGCGACCTGGGGATCTCCTTCTCCAACTTCCCGACGCCGGTGACCACCATCCTGGAGCAGAGCCTGCCCTGGACCATCGCGCTGGCGGGCTGCGCCACCATCATCAGCTTCACCATCGGCACCATGCTGGGTGTGGTGGCCGGCTGGCGGCGCGGCTCCCGGCTGGACTTCCTGCTGCCGGTGAGCACCTTCATCTCCTCCATCCCGGCGTTCTGGCTGGGCATCCTGGCGGTCGCGATCGTGCTCGCGATCGGCTGGAACATCCCGGTCTCCCAGGGCTACGACCCGGGAGTCGTCCCCGGTTGGAACTTCGGCTTCATCGGCAACGCGATCTCGCACAGCTGGCTGCCGCTGTGCATGCTGGTGATCACCTCGATGAGCGCCTGGATCCTCAGCATGCGCAACATGATGGTGACCGTCGGCTCCGAGGACTACATCACCGTGGCCCACGCCAAGGGCCTGTCCGAGCGCCGGGTGATGTTCGGCTACGCCGCCCGCAACGCGCTGCTGCCCAACGTCTCCGGGCTGTCGCTGGCGCTGGGCCAGATCATCGGCTCGACCATCCTGGTGGAGATCGTGTTCTCCTACCCCGGAGTCGGCTACGAGATGCTCCAGGCGGTCGGCGGCACCGACTACCCGCTGATGCAGGGCATCTTCCTGGTGATCACCCTGGCGGTACTGCTGGCCAACCTGCTGGCCGACATCGCCTACCTGATCCTCGACCCGCGCACCCGCAAGGAGGGCTGAGCGATGACCACAGCGGCACAGGGCGCGGACGCGCTCGTACCCCAGGGGCCGGTCGTGCCCCCCGTGGTACCGGCGGCTCCCGCGCGACAGCGCTTCCGCTTCCTCAAGAACGGCAAGGTGGCGGCCGGGCTCGGCCTGCTGGGCTTCTTCGTCGTCATCGCGATCATCGGCTCCTGGATCGCCCCGTACGACCCCTCCGCCCGCAGCAACGCGCTGCTCCAGGCCCCCTCCGCGAAGCACTGGTTCGGCACCACCCACCTGGGCCAGGACCTGTTCAGCCAGGTGCTGGTGGGTGCCAGCAGCGTCATGTACGTCGGCCTGCTGGCCGGGGTGGTGGCGACCGTGCTGGCGGTGCTGATCGGGGTGAGCTCCGGCTACCTCAGCGGCCTCTCGGCGGAGTCGCTGTCGGCGGTCTCCAACGTGTTCCTGGTGATCCCGGCACTGCTGCTGATCATCATCATCACCTCCAGCCTGCCCGCCGCCGACACCGGCGACACCCTGGTCGCGCTGGTGATCGGCTTCACCTCCTGGGCCTGGAACGCCCGGATCCTGCGGGCGCAGACGCTCTCGCTGCGGCGCCGCGACTTCATCGAGGCCTCCCGCGCGACCGGCGAGTCGACCTGGCGGATCATCCTCTTCGAACTGCTGCCGAACCTGAGCGCGGTGATCATCTCGGGCTTCATCGGCACCGTGGTCTACGCGATCATGACCGAGATCACCCTGGCGTTCATCGGCGTCCCCGGGATCTCCGCCTGGAACTGGGGCACCATCCTCTACTGGGCGCAGAGCGAGCAGGCCCTGGCCCAGGGCGCCTGGTGGTGGTTCGTCCCGGCCGGGCTGGCGATCGCGCTGCTGGGCACGTCCCTGGCGCTGATCAACTTCGGCATCGACGAGTTCGTGAACCCCAGGCTGCGCAACGAGGGCGGGAGCCCGCGCGGGCTGAAGGGCGCCGACGGCCGCCCGGTGCGGATGCGGGTCGGATTCACCCCCGTGGTGTTCCGTACCGAGAAGAGTGAGGACGAGGGCCAGTGAGCACAGACCACCAGCCGGTACTGGAGATCAGGAATCTCTGCGTGGACTACGGCCTGGGCGACCAGGCCGTCCGCGCGGTGCGGGACGTCAACCTGACGCTGCACCGGGGCGAGGTGCTCGGCCTCGCCGGGGAGAGCGGCAGCGGCAAGTCGACCCTGGCCTACGGGCTGACCCGGCTGCTGCCGCCGCCGGGCGTGGTCAGCCGCGGCGAGGTGCTGTACCACCCGCGCGAGGGCGCGCCGGTGGACGTGCTGCGGCTGTCGGACGCCCAACTCCGGCAGTTCCGCTGGGCGGAGACCTCGATCGTGTTCCAGGGTGCGATGAACTCGCTCAACCCGGTGTACAAGATCTCCACCCAGCTGATGGACGTGCTGGCGGCGCACAACCCGTCGCTGTCCAAGGCCGAACGGCTGGCCCGGGCCCGCGAGATGCTGACCCTGGTCGGCATCTCGCCCGAGCGGATGGACAGTTACCCGCACCAGCTGTCCGGCGGCATGCGGCAGCGGGTGATGATCGGCATGGCGCTGGCCCTGGAGCCGCAGCTGGTCATCATGGACGAGCCGACGACCGCGCTGGACGTGGTGATGCAGCGTCAGATCCTGCGTCAGCTCGTCAGCCTGCGCGAACGGCTGGGCTTCTCCGTGCTGTTCATCACGCACGACCTGTCGCTGCTGGTGGAGTTCTCGGACCGGATCGCGATCATGTACGGCGGCCGGATCGTGGAGCAGGCCCCGGCGGACCGGCTCTACCGCGAGCCCCTGCACCCGTACAGCGACGGCCTGTTGCACGCCTTCCCGCCGCTGCGCGGCGAGCGCCGCGAGCTGACCGGCATCCCGGGATCGCCGCCCGACCTGCGGGCGATGCCCCGGGGCTGCGCCTTCCACCCGCGCTGCCCGAAGGCGATGGACGCCTGCCAGGTGGAGGTCCCCCGGCTGGGTCGGCCGGTGGACCTGCCGGAGCCGACCGCCGGGCCGCTGGGCGGCCGCGAGGTGGCCTGCCTGCTGCACCCCACGGCCTGAACGGCGTTCCCGCAGGCGGGCGACGGCGCGACCACCACGAGGTGATCGACGCCGTCGCCCGCCTGCCCGAGCCGACGGCTCGTCCTGTCCTCCGTGTCCGCGCCGGAGGCCATGGCCCGGTGGGCGCGCCAGCAGCGCCGGTGACGGTCCGCAGCCGCCGCTGAGGACGCCGCGGCCCGATCGGCGGTCTACCGCGCCGATCTCCGCGTCGCTAGCATCTCCCTCGGCCGGCCGGCCCGTTGATCCGAGAGAGAGGCCCTGGTCCCACCTTGATCAGAGCTCCAGGTCCCGGTCGCGGCCGTGCCCGGCGCGGTCGTTGACCCGCCGCCTCCACCCCCACAGATCCGGGCCCGGCCACCCCCACACGGCCGGGTCCTGGGAGGATCAATGGCTCGGAAGAACACCCGTGCGACAGCCTGGGCCGCGGCCCTGCTGCTCGCCACCGGCGCCTCGGCGCTGCTCGTACTCCCCGGCGGGGCATCCGCCGCGCCGGTCAACCTGCTCGCCAACCCGGGCTTCGAGACCGGCGGCCTGTCCGGCTGGAGTTGCGACACCGGCACCGCCGCCGTGGTCACCACCCCGGTCCACAGCGGCAGTTACGCTCTCGCCGGGACGCCCACCGGCAGCGACGACGCCGAGTGCGCGCAGACGGTGAGCGTGCAGCCGGACACCTCGTACACGCTGTCCGGCTTCGTCGAGGGCGCCTACGTGTACCTCGGGGTGACCGGCACCGGGACCACCGACACCGACAGTTGGACTGCCTCCGCGCCCAGTTGGCAGCAGCTGACGACCACCTTCAGCACCGGCGCGGCCACCGGCAGCGTCACCGTCTACACCCACGGCTGGTACGCCGAGGGCACCTACCACGCGGACGACCTGGCCCTCACCGGCCCGGCCGGGGCCTCCCCCACGCCCACGCCCACGCCGACCGCGACCGCCACGCCCACGCCCACGCCCACGGCCAGCCCGACGCCGACGGCCACCCCCACGGCCTCGCCGACGCCCACGCCCACGCCGACCGCCACCCCGACCGGTGGCAGCGGGGGTGGGACCACGGTCCAGGTGACGACTTCCAGCCAGCTCCACCAGGCGCTGGCCGCCGTCGTCCCCGGCGAGACCATCCAGCTCGCGCCCGGGACCTACACCAACGAGTACACCGCCACCGTCAGCGGCACCGCCGCCGCGCCGATCACCCTCGAAGGCCCCGCCGGCGCGGTGATCACCGGCACCGGGGTCTCCAGCGCCTACGGCTTCCACCTGGAGGCCAGCCACTGGACGCTGTCGGGCTTCAGCGTCACCGACTTCCAGAAGGGCGTGGTGGTCGACGGCGGGGACGACGACACCGTCAACGGCCTCACCGTGTACGACATCGGTGACGAGGGCATCCACCTGCGCTCGTTCAGCAGCGACGACCTGGTGGAGAACAACCACGTCTACGACACCGGCCAGTACGACGCCGGGTTCGGCGAGGGGATCTACGTCGGCTCCGCCCAGAGCAACTGGGGCAGCTACAGCGGCGGCCAGCCGGACACCTCCAACGACGACGTGATCAGCGACAACACCATCGGCCCCGGTGTCACCGCCGAGAACATCGACATCAAGGAGGGGACCACCGGCGGCACCATCGAGGGCAACTCGTTCAACGCCACCGGCGAGGCGGACGCCAACTCGGCCGTGGCCTGGGTCGACGTCAAGGGCAACGACTACACGGTGGACCGCAACACCGGCATCGACGCCTACCAACAGGGCGTCCTGGTCGAGCAGTTGTACACCGGCTTCGGCTGCGGCAACAGCTTCGCCGACAACGACTTCAACCTCGGCGGCGCCCCCGGCTACGGCTTCGACATCACCGACCAGACCATCTGCGGCAGTGATCCGAACGTCGTCTACAGCTCCAACACGGTCCTCGGCGCGGGGTCCGGCACGGCCACCATCCCGGTGACACCGGCGAACTGACGGTTCAACACGAATATTGGCCCCGGCCGGAGACAGCTCCGGTCGGGGCCGCACGCGCGAGCGCGTGGCGTGGTGTCGCGGACTACTCGACGACCAGCTCGACCGGGATGTTGCCGCGGGTGGCGTTGGAGTACGGGCAGACCTGGTGCGCCTGCTCCACCAGCTCGCGCCCGGTGCCGCCCTGCAGCGCGTCCGGGAGCTCCACCCGCAGCACCACGGCCAGGCCGAAGCCGCCCTGGTCGTTGCTGCCGATGCTCACCTCGGCGGTGACCGAGGCCTCGCTGGTGTCCACCTTCGCCTGTCGGCCGACCAGGCCGAGCGCGCTGGCGAAACAGGCCGCGTACCCGGCGGCGAACAGCTGCTCGGGGTTGGTGCCCTTGCCGTCGCCACCGAGCGCCGGGGGCAGGGCCAGGGTCAGGTCCAGCTGGCCGTCGGAACTGACCGCGCGGCCCTCGCGACCGTTGGCGGTGGCGGCGGCGGTGTAGATCGCGTCCATGGTTGGTGACCTTCCTTCGATTCGACTACTCGGTCCGACTGACACCCATATTAGCAGTACACAACTGAATTGTGCACAACTAAATAGTATCCTTGAGTCATGACGATCACCGCCGACCCCGACGACCTGCTGAAACTGGAGCACCAGGTCTGCTTCGCGCTGCACAGCGCCTCCCGGACCTTCGGTGGCGTCTACCGCGAGGCGCTGCGCGACCTGGACCTCACCTACCCGCAATACCTGGCCATGCTCACCCTCTGGGAGCACGGCGAGCTGCCGGTCAAGCGGATCGGCGAGCTGCTGCGGCTGGACTCGGGCACGCTCTCGCCGCTGCTGAAGCGGCTGGAGGCGGCCGGACTGGTACAGCGCGCCCGCAGTACCGAGGACGAGCGCTCGGTCATCGTCCGCCCCACCGCCACCGGTACCGCGCTGCGCGGTCGCGCCGGCGAGGTGCCCCGGCGGATCGCGGCGGCCACCGGACTGGACCCGGCGGAACTGCGCGTCCTGCACGGGATGCTGCTGCGGCTGACCGAGCGGCTGGACGCCGCCGGGGACGTCCGGGGCGAGTGCGGCGGCACCGAGCAGCAATGATCAAACGAGGGGTGCCCTCCCGTGTCAGACTGTGCCTGCAAACGTCCGACACAGGAGGTCCCCATGGCCGATGACGCAGCCGACGCCGCTACCGAGAACGCGGCGGCACCCGAGGCCCCGGAGCACCAGAGCCCCGAGGACGACCTGAAGCGCAAGTTCCGCGAGGCCCTGGCCCGCAAGCGCGGCCCGCAGGCCGACGCCAACGGCGCTGGGGGCGCCGGGGATCAGTCCAAGATCCACGGCACCCACGGCAAGTCCGGGGGGCAGCGCGACTTCCGCCGCAAGAGCGGCTGACCCGGAACGCCGGAATCGGTCGACGGCGGACCGCCGTCGACCGACCTCAGCCCCGCTCAGCTGTCGAAGTCGACGGCGGCCTGCTCCGACAGCACCTCGGCCTGGCAGGTGAGCACGTAGCCCGCCGCCAGTTCGGCCTTCTCCAGCGCGTAGTTCCGGCGCATCCGCACCTCGCCGTCGACCAGCAGCGCCCGGCAGGTGCCGCAGACCCCGCCCTTGCAGGCGAACGGCAGGTCCGGGCGCACCCGCTGCGCCCCCTCCAGCACGGTGGTTCCCCGGGGCAGCGCCAGTGCCGTCTCCCGCCCGTCCAGCCGCACCGTCAGCCGGGCGGAGGGGCCCTGCGGCGCGGCGTCCGGGTGGCGCGGTTCCGGCGCGGCGGCGGCCTCCTCCTCGTCCGCGTAGAACAGCTCGCGGTGCACCCGCTCCTCGGGCACCCCGGCGGCGGCCAGCGCGGCGCGGGCGTCCTCCACCATGCCCAGCGGGCCGCACAGCCACCAGCCGTCGACGTCCTCGACCTCGACCAGGGCGCCGACCAGCGCCGCCAGCCGCTCGCGGTCCAGCCGTCCGCTGAACAGCTCCGCCTCGCGCGGCTCCCGGGAGAGCACGTGGACCAGCTGGAAGCGGTCGAGGTGCTCGTCCTTCAGGTCGGCCAGGGCGTCGGCGAACATCACCGTGTCGCTGCGCCGGTTGCCGTAGAACAGGGTGACCCGGGCCCGCGGGTCGGCCAGCGCCGAGGCGGCGATCGACAGCACCGGGGTGATCCCGGACCCGGCGGCGACCAGCGCGTGATGGGCCGGACGGCTCAGGTCGGGGGTGAAGTTGCCCAGCGGCGGCAGCGCCTCCACCGGGTCGCCGACCGTGAGGCCGTTCAGCAGCCAGCTGGAGAACAACCCGCCGGGGACCTCGCGGACGCCGATCCGCAGCGGCCCGCCGACCGGCGCGCACAGCGAGTACGAGCGCCGCTCGTCGCGCCCGTCCACCATCCGGCGCAGCGTCAGCGACTGCCCGGCGCGGAAGGCGAACTCGGCGGCCAGTTCCTCGGGCACGGCGAAGGTGACGGCTACGGCGTCGTCGCACAGCCGCTCGACGGCGGCGACCCGCAGCGTGTGCCAGCGCGGCGCGGTCCGGCGGCCGGTCGCCGAAGCGGCCGGGGCAGCGGCCGGGGCAGCGGCGGGGACAGTGCCGGGAACGGGGGCGGTCGGGCCGGGCATCAAAGCTCCTTGACCTGTTCGAAGGGTTCCCGGCAGGACCGGCAGCGCCGTAGCGCCTTGCAGGCCGTGGCCGAGAAGCGGCTGGTCTCCTCGGTGTCCGCGGAACCGCAGAGCGGGCAGTGCACGAGCGTGCGGGTGGGCGTCAGGGTCAGCGGCACCGGGCCGCCGGGCGCCCGGTGCGGCGCCGGTCCGGGCGGCGCGATCCCGCCCGCGGCGAGCTTGGCCCGGCCCTGCGGGGTGATCCAGTCGCTGGACCACGGCGGGTCGAGCACGGTGCGGACCTCGACCCGGGTGAAACCCGCGGCCCGTAGCGCCGCGTCCACGTCGGCGCGCATCTCGGCGAGCGCCGGGCAACCGCTGTAGGTGGGCGCGAGCGTCGCCACGACCTGGCCGTCCGGCGCGACGGTGACCTCACGCAGCACGCCGAGGTCGGCCAGGGTCAGCATCGGCAGCTCCGGGTCGAGCACCTGGGCGGCGGTGTCGCGGGCGAGTTGCAGCAGGGTCACCACGTCGCCCCCGGATCGGCCCGGGCCACCGACTGGAGTTCGCCGAGCAGTTCCGCGAGGTGCGGGGTGTGCTCGCCGGCCCGGCCCCGGGGCAGCGGCTGCCCGGGAGCGGTGCTGCCCGGCACCGGAAGACCTGCCGCGTCCAGTACCTGAGCGAGCGTCAGTTCCAGTTCCGCGCGCAGCTCCGGCTCCGCGCCGTCGAGCAGCTCGGCGAGGTGCGGCCAGACCTGGTCCAGGGCCGCGCGCATCCGCCGCCGCGACTCCTCGGTGCCGTCGCCGAGCCGGACCGTCCACTGGGCGGCATGGTCGCGGTGGTACGCGAGTTCGTTGACGCCCTTGGCGGCGATGGCCGCGAGCACCGGGTCCCGGTGGGCGGTGAGCCGCTGGAACACGGCCAGCCGCCAGCTGGAGAACAGCAGCAGCCGGGCGACGCAGTGGGCGAAGTCGCCGTTCGGCAGCTCCGCGAGGACGACGTTGCGGAACTCCTCCGGCCCCCGGAAGTAGGCGAGTCGGTCCTCGTCGCGGCCCGCTTCCTCGGCCTGCCCGGCCCGCGACAGCAGCAGCCGGGCCTGGCCGAGCAGGTCCAGGCCGATGTTGGCGAGGGCCACCTCCTCCTCCAACTCCGGCGCGCGGGTCACCCATTCCGCCAGGCGCTGGGCGGACACCAGCGCGTCGTCGCCCAACGCCAGGCAGAGCGCCGTGAGTTCGTCCCGGTCCAGGCCCGGCGGCAGGGTGGTGTCGACGCCGTGGAGCGGATCCTCGAAGCCGGTGCCGAAGGCCCAGCGGGTGTCGCCCTCGGGCGAGGCCTCGGCGAGGGCGAGGTAGACGTGGTCGTCGGTCATGGCCGCCTGCCGCTCCGGGTGCTCAGATGTGCGGGACATCGTCGGGGATGGCGTAGAAGGTGGGGTGCCGGTAGACCTTGTCCCCGCTGGGCGCGAAGAAGGGGTCCACCTCGTCGGGGGTGGAGGCGGTGATCGCGTCGGAGCGGACCACCCAGATGCTGACGCCCTCGTTGCGGCGGGTGTACAGGTCGCGGGCGTTGGTCAGCGCCATCCGCTCGTCGGGCGCGTGCAGCGAACCGACGTGCACATGGTTCAGGCCGCGCTTGCCGCGGACGAAGACCTCGTAGAGCGGCCACTCGGAGCGGGCGGTCATGCCGGTACACCCTTCAGCTGTGTGATCTGTCCTGTCGCCCGGCCCTGCTGCCGGGCGGCGTGCGCGGCGGCGGCCTCGCGGACCCAGGCGCCGTCCTCGTGCGCCTGGCGGCGGCGTTCGGTGCGGGCCGCGTTGCACGGCCCGTCGCCGCTGATGACCCGTTGCAGTTCGCTCCAGTCCGGGGTGCCGAAGTCCCAGCTGTCGCGCTCCTCGTTCCAGGAGAGCTCCGGGTCCGGCAGCGACACTCCCAGCCGTTCGGCCTGAGGGACCGTCATGTCGACGAAGCGCTGCCGCAGTTCGTCATTGCTGTGGCGCTTGATCCGCCAGGCCATGGAGCGGGCGCTGTTCGGCGAGTCGCCGTCCGGCGGGCCGAACATCATCAGCGAGGGCCACCACCAGCGGTCCACCGCGTCCTGCACCTGCTCGCGCTGCTTGGCGCTGCCCCGCATCATCGTCAACAGCAGCTCGTAGCCCTGTCGCTGGTGGAAGGACTCCTCCTTGCAGATGCGGACCATGGCCCGGGCGTAGGGGCCGTAGGAGCTGCGGCACAGCGGCACCTGGTTGCAGATCGCCGCGCCGTCCACGAACCAGCCGATGACACCGACGTCGGCGAAGCTCAGCGTCGGGTAGTTGAAGATCGAGGAGTACTTCTGCCGTCCGCTGATCAGCCGCTCGGTCAGGTCCGCCCGGTCCGCGCCCAGGGTCTCGGTGGCGGAGTAGAGGTAGAGGCCGTGCCCGGCCTCGTCCTGCACCTTGGCGAAGAGGATCGCCTTGCGGCGCAGCGAGGGCGCCCGGGTGATCCACTCCCCCTCCGGCTGCATGCCGATGATCTCGGAGTGGGCATGCTGCGCGATCTGCCGGACGAGCGTGGCCCGGTAGCCGTCCGGCATCCAGTCGCGCGGTTCGATGCGCTGGTCGCGGGCGATGGTGTCGTCGAAACGGGACTCGGCCGCTGTCGGCGGCTCGGCACCGGTTTCCGGTACGGGCATACGCGTCACTCCCTGGGCAGGCTGTCGGAACCAAGACTACCGAACGGTCGGTCGGTTCACAATGGCCTGCCCGGGCGCGCCGCCGCACCGGACCGGATCACACCCCGCGCACGTCACCCCCGCGCACCCGCAGCGTCGAGGCGATGTCCTCCGCCAGTCCCGGCAGCTCGGCCGGGGCCAGTGAGGAGACGGTCACCCGCACCCCGGGCGGCGAGTCGAGCCGGAACCGGCTGCCGGGCGCGACCGCCCAGCCGCGCTGAAGCAGCCCGGCGACGGTGGCGGTCTCGTCGGTCACCGGCACCCAGATGTTCAGCCCGCTGCGCCCGCGCGCCGCCACCCCGCGCGCGGCCAGCTCGGCGATCAGCCCGTCCCGCCGGGAACGGTAGGAGGCCGCGATGACCGCGGTGTCCTCGGCCGACCAGAGCGCGGCCACGGTCCGCTGGAGCAGGTGGCTCACCCAGCCCGCGCCCAGCCGCTGCCGTCCGCGCACCCGGTCCAGGGTGTCGCCGTCGGCGGCCAGGACGGCCACCCGCAGGTCCGGGCCGAGCGACTTGGCGGCGGACCTGAGCAGCGCCCAGTGCGTGGTGGTGGCCCGCCCGTCGGGTCCGGCGCCGAGCAGCTGGAAGTGCTGGTCGACGATGGCGTGACCGTGGTCGTCCTCGATCAGCAGCACGTCCGGGTGGAGCGAGAGCAGTGCTCTCAGTTCGGACGCCCGCTCCGCGCCGAGCGCCGCGCCGGTGGGGTTCTGCGCCCGGTTGGTCACCACGACCGCGCGTACCCCCTGGTCCAGCGCCCGGGCCAGCTCGCCCGGCAGCGGTCCGTCGTCGTCCACGGCGACCGGCACCGCCTTCAGCCCGAGCGCGGGCAGCAGGTCCAGCAGGCTGCCCCAGCCCGGGTCCTCCACCGCGACACCGTCGCCCGGGCGCAGCCGGGCCAGGAAGATCCGCTCGATGGCGTCCAGCGAGCCGGACGCGACCGCGATCCCCTCCGCTCCGGCGCCGGGCGCGCCGCCCAGCCTCGGCAGCGGCACCCCGTCCGCCGCGAAGGCGGCCGCCGCCAGCGCCCGCAGGCCCGGATCCAGCGCCGGACCGCCGTAGAGCACCTGCCCGGTCGCGTGCGCCCGGGCCGCCTGCCGGGTGGCCTGCTCCAGGTCGGGCAGCAGGGCCAGGTCCGGGTTGCCCTGGGACAGGTCCCGCACGCCCTCCGGGACGTCGAGCCGCACCGCGTCGCGGGAGGTGTGCGCGGGCCGGGCGCGGACCCGGCTGCCGCGCCGTCCGGCGGTCTCGATCACTCCCCGGTCGCGCAGCAGCCGGTAGGCGGCGGCGACCGTGTTGGGGTTGACGCCGAGCTCCCCGGCCAGCTCCCGCAGCGGCGGGAGCGCCGCCCCCGGCGGCAACTCCCCCTCGCCGACCGCACGTTCGACGTCGGCGGCGATCTCCGTGGCGCGACGCCCATGAATCCGATAATCTCCTAGCACAAAGATCATTATGCACTAGTACAGATACGGTGTCGACCCTCGCCCGGGTCGCCCCCCACGGCCACGAGGAGCGCCGATGCTGATCAACCCATGGGACCAGGGCGGCGACCAGGAGTGGCGGGCCTGGCTGGCCAACCGGGACTTCGGCCTGCTCGCGGCGAACGGCCCGGACGGCGCCTCACCGATCCTGGTGCCCACCCCCTTCCTCTACGAGGGCGGCGACGAGGTGCTGCTGCACCTGGCCCGCCCGAACCCGGTGTGGCAGGCGGTCGAGGCCAACCCCCGGCTCACCCTCGCGGTGACCGACGACTACGCGTTCATCCCCGGCCCCTGGCGTCCCCCGGCGGACACCCCGCCCGCGGACGGCGTGCCCACCTCCTACTACGCCTCGGTCCACCTGGTCGGCACCGCCACCGTGATCGACGACCCGGCGCAGAAGGCGGCCCTGCTGGACCGGCAGCTGAGCCGGTTCCAGCCGGAGACCCCGATCGCACCCATCGTCCCCGGCCGGCCGCCGTTCGGACGGATGCTCTCGGCCATCCGCTGGCTGCGGCTGGAGGTCACCGAAGTGCGCGCGAAGTTCAAGTACGACGACAAGAAGGACGTCACGCTGCAGACCGCGGTCGCCGAGCGGCTGGCCGCACGCGGACGCCCGCTCGACCCCGGCGCCCGGGTCCAGCTGCTGCGCCGCCGGGACGCCCGCGCGGACCGGTGAGCGGTCGCCGCTGGTACGTCCGGGCTAGCCGCCTGCCCCGGACGGACCAGGGAACCGCCGCGCCGCGGGCCGGGTCGGGAGGACTTTCCTAGGCTGTCCAGACGGACCATCAGTCCGGCGCCGCCGCGAGGGCGGCTCCGGCTGCGCCCCAGGGAGCCTCCACTGACCACGACCGCGCACAGTCGACCCGCCGGAGAGGCCAACCTCGGCCACATCATCTTCATCGCCGCCGCGGCTGCCATGGGCGGCTTCCTGTTCGGCTACGACAGCTCGGTGATCAGCGGCGCGGTGACCGGCATCCAGCACCATTTCAAGGTCGGCAACGGCGAGACCGCGCTGGTGGTCTCCTCGGCACTGCTCGGCTCGGCGGTCGGCGCGGCGGGCGCGGGCGGCATGGCGGACCGGATGGGCCGGATCCGGGTGATGCAGATCGCCGGTGTGCTGTTCGCGATCAGCGGCGTCGGCTCGATGTTCCCGCCCAGCATCTTCGTCCTCGGCGTCTGGCGGGTGATCGGCGGCCTGGCCATCGGCATGGCCTCGGTGATCGCCCCCGCCTACATCGCCGAGGTCGCCCCACCGGCGGTACGCGGTCGGCTGGCGTCCTTCCAGCAGGCCGCGATCGTGCTCGGGATCTTCATCTCGCAGCTGGTGAACTACGCCCTCAACCAGGGCGCGGGCGGCAACCCCAACGACCACATCGCCGGTATCCAGGCGTGGCAGTGGATGCTCGGCGCGGAGACCGTCCCGGCGCTGGTCTACTTCCTGATGACCTTCGCCATCCCGGAGTCCCCGCGCTTCCTGATCGCCAGCGGCCGAATCGACCGGGCCCGCGCGGTGCTCACCGACATCGAGGACCCGGGCACCGACATCGACGCCCGGATCGCCGAGATCCACGGGGTCATCCAGACCGAGCACAAGAGCCGCTTCGCGGAGCTGCTGGGCGGCCGGGCCGGGCTGAAGACGATCGTCTGGGTCGGCATCGGGGCCTCGGTGTTCCAGCAGTTCGTCGGCATCAACGTGATCTTCTACTACTCCTCGCTGCTGTGGCAGTCGGTCGGGATCAACGCCAGCAACTCGCTGCTGATCAGTGTCTCCACCTCGCTGGTGAACATCGTCGGCACGGTCATCGCCATCGTCCTGGTCGACCGCATCGGCCGCCGCCCGCTGGCGCTGGCCGGCTCCGCCGGGATGGCCGTCTCCCTGGGCACCGCCGCCTGGGCCTTCTCCTACCGCCACGGCACCGGCACCAGCGCCACCCTGCCCAACCTCCAGGCGACGGTGGCACTGGTCGCGGCGCACATCTTCGTGCTCTGCTTCGCCTTCTCCTGGGGCGTGGTGGTCTGGGTACTGCTCGGCGAGATGTTCCCGAACAAGATCCGCGCCCTCGCCCTCTCCGTCGCGGCCTCCGCCCAGTGGATCGCCAACTGGGCGATCACCGTCAGCTTCCCGACCATGTCCGACTGGAACCTGTCGGCCACCTACGTCATCTACGCCTGCTTCGCCCTGCTCTCGATCCCGTTCGTCTACTTCTGCGTGAAGGAGACCAAGGGCCGGACGTTGGAGTCCATGGGCTGACCCCGCCGCCGCGCCCCGCCCGGATGCCCCCGCCCGGATGCCGCCGCCCGAGATCGACGGACCGCGCCAACAGCCGTCCGCCGGTGGCCTCCGCGCGGGACAATGTGCGAGACCTTGGGGGACTTCATGGCCAGACGCCGCCCGGCGCGCAGGTACACCGCCTCTCGCAGGCCCTCCTCTCGCAGGCCGGCCTCCCGCAGACCCACGAAGCGCCGCCCGTCGCGGCCCGTCCCGCCCGCGTCGAAATGGATCGCGGCAGCGGTCACGACCGCCGTCGTGCTCGCCGCAGCCCCGGTGTTGGGCGCCGTCCTGCTGGTCGGCCTGGTCGGCTACGCGGGCCTGACCATCTCCGCCCGGCGCAAGGCCGGGGCCTTACGCGCCATCCAGCTGGGGCACATCGGCGCCTATCACCGGATGACGCCCAGGCAGTTCGAGCACGCGCTGGCCGACCTGTGCCGACGCGACGGCTGCACCCAGGTGACGGTGGTCGGTGGCGCGGGCGACCTCGGGGCGGACGTCCTCGCGACCACGCCGGACGGGCGGCGCATGGTCATCCAAGCCAAGCGGTACGCGCTCACGAACAAGGTCGGTTCACCCGAGGTGCAGAAGGTCGGCGGCACGTACGCGGTCGTGCACCGAGCCCAACTGGCCGCCGTCGTCACCACCTCGGGCTACACCAGGGCGGCCGTCGACTACGCGGCGCGGGCCGGGATCCGGCTGTACGGCCAGTGGGAACTCGCAGGCTGGGCCGCACGGACCGGCCCCGCGCCGTGGCAGTAGCGCGGCGGCCCCGGCCGGGCGCGCGCGGGTGACCGTCAGGCGGCGGTGGCGAGGCCCAGGTGTTCCGGAGCAGCGGCGTAGCCCGGATGCCCCGCCCCGATGGCGGTCCGGCGCGGGCACGCCGATGCTGGCCGCATGAGTGATGAGCGCGACTGGCCCGAGGCGATCGTCTACTTCCGCGAGGACCAGCAGCTGAGCCCGCCCGGGGCGCAGATGCAGACCAGCGGCCACGTGTCCTTCGAGGGTGCCTGGCTGCACATCCGGCTGCGCGACCGCGACGAGGTCG
This sequence comes from Streptacidiphilus sp. P02-A3a, assembly GCF_014084105.1. Classification (GTDB taxonomy): domain Bacteria; phylum Actinomycetota; class Actinomycetes; order Streptomycetales; family Streptomycetaceae; genus Streptacidiphilus. Next base: position 5,650,164 of record NZ_CP048289.1, read on the forward strand.
TCACCGTGCGCGCGGACGCGGTGGACCGGGTGGTCCGACGCCTCCCCGAGAAGCCGTAGCACCCCGCCGGGAACCCGCCCGCTGCTCCGGCCGTTGTCCAGCCGAGCACCGGAAGCGGCGAGGGGAAGCACATGGTGTACCTGTTTGCGATGAGCATTCCCGGCCTGGTCTGCCTGCTCACCCTGATCGCGATCCTCGACCAGCTGGCACTGCGCGCGGGCAGGGCCAGGTGGATCCCGTGGCGGGGCACGGGCCGCGAGGGCCAGATCTCGGCCACCGGCTTCGAGCAGCTGCACGCGACCTTCGCCGCCGGGAAGCAGAACGAGCTGGACGAGCGCAAGACCTCGCTGATGCTCCGCGACGACCAGGGCGACGGCGCGCCGCCGCGGAGCAGAGTGGATCTCGACGGCGGACGGGCCGTACTCCAGCTGACCCACCCCAAGGACTGACCCACGTCGCCGTCCCGCTTGCCGCGCTAATTCGATTGACTCTCGCCCCGCCCGTTTCGATACTCACGCTGTGATCGACAAGCCGAACACGGATGACAGTCCCCTGCCACTGCTGTGGCTCTACGGCCCCGGTGGGGTCGGCAAGAGCGCCGTCGGCTGGGAGCTGTTCACGCGGCTGAGCCGGGAGGGCACGCCGATCGGCTATGTCGACATCGACCAGATCGGTATGTGCTACGCGGCACCCACCGCGGAGAACTGGGTACCTGAGCCGGCCTCCGACCGCGTGCGCTACCGGCTGAAGTCCCGGAGCCTGGACACGGTCGCCGCGCGGTTCCGAGCGGCCGGAGCGCGCGGGCTGATCGTCTCCGGGATCATCGATCCGGTCCGTGGCATCGACACCTCGCTCCTGCCGCACGCCGCGGTGACGCCGTGCCGCCTGCGCGTGGATCGCGATGAGCATCTGCGCCGGCTCACCGCACGCGGGCGGCCGGACGAACCGCTCGACGAGATCCTGCAGGACGCCGAGGACCTGGACCGCAACAGCTTCCCCGGCGTCGTCATCGACACGACCGGCCTCGATCTGGCGGACGTGCTGGGCCAGGTCTCGAAGAAGACGTCAGGGTGGCCGGGATCCAGCGCGGTGCGGCCGTCCGCGGGCGCGGCGTACGGCGGGACGGCGGAGGCTCCGGGTGAGATCCTGTGGTTGTCCGGTCCGACGGGGGTCGGCAAGTCCACGGTGGGCTGGTCTGTCTACATGAAGTCCCGGTTGGCCGGGCTGCACACCGCGTTCCTCGACCTGGACCAGGTCGGCTTCCTCCGCCCCGCCTCCGCCGAGGACCCGGGCAATCATCGGCTCAAAGCGGGCAACCTCGCCGGGATCTGGCGCAATTTCTCCGCGAGCGGCACGCGGCGGCTGGTCATCCTTGGTCCGCTCGACCGTCCCGAGGCGGCGGAGCTCTACCGCGCTGCTCTGCCCGAGGCCACGATGACACTGTGCCGGATGGGTGTCGGCCGCGCACAGCTCGACGACCGGATCGCGCGGCGCGGCCGGGGCGAGGCGCCAGGCATCGCCGGCGACGAGCTCAAGGGTCTGCCCCAGCAGGCGCTGCGCGAGGCCTGCGACCGAGCCTGGGCCGAAGCGCTGGCGTTCGAGCGCAGCGGCGTCGCGGATTTCAGCGTGGCCACCGACGGCCGGACCTCGCCAGAGATCGCCGAGGAGATCCTCGATCGGGTGGGCTGGGTGCGCGCGACGGGCACGTGACCGGTGGTGCGGCCGTCCGCCACTGCTGCGCGAGGAGGACCGCGTCCCCCTGCGCCGCCCCTCCCCCCAGGACGAGGCCGCTCGCTACGGCGAACCGACACCCACGTCGGTGCGGTGCGCCAGCCGTTCGAGGGCGCGGCCATCCGACCCAGCCCCGAGCCTGATCAGCTCACCGGCGCGGACCCCGTCACGGGAGCCAGCGCTTCGCCGTCTCAACGCTGCTCTCGATACTCTCGTTGAACGCGACAGCGACCTGGGGCGAATGACGGCGGATCAGGTTCACAACCTGCTCGAAGAGCGGCAACAGCTCTGCCTTCGTACGGAGCCCACCCCCGACGATGATCACATCCCACGGCCCCTCGGCCAGCGATCCGAGAACGGCCGATTCGGCTGAGTCATTGGGCATGACCATCGTCATCGTCACGTCAATACTGTGCTCGGCGAAACGCGTGGCCTCTTTCTCCAGCCTGGTAAGAACGTCTTCCGAGTTGGGCAGATCCGCAGGGTCGTAGCCAATGAGAAGTACCGAAGGCATATGACTATGCCTACCAATTTTCACCCGTCCCTCACCCCGACTGACACTGCCTCACTCCATCGGGTGGCACGCCCGGCACCCCGCCCCCGCACAGCGTCAAAAAGCGCCAGAGCCCACCACACCACGACCGACGCAGGCGCGTGCCAGCCTCAGCCAGCGGACGCTACCCGAGGTGCCGCCGACTCGACTGGGGGATTCGACCGCAGCTCGGCTCCCGCCAGCAGCAGGAACTTACGGGTGGACTCCCGGCAGTAGTGAATCCGCCGAGCAAGCCCGGAGACCGAGGCCCCGGCCTCGTACTGGCGGCGCAATTCCGTCAGGTCCACCGGGTGGGCGGTTCGCACCGGCCGGTACGCAGGCCGGATGGTCACCCCGGCCAGCCGCAGCACTTTCGCCACGTACTGCGTCGACCGGCCGACCTCTGCGGCGAGCAGCAACAGACTGGCCCCGGCCCGGTACCGGGGTGTCAGCCGCCTTCCCAGCTCGATCTCGTCCGCACGCGACAGCAGCCCCCGCAGCGTGAACACCTCGCCGCTCGCCTCCGCGAACAGACGGCGGACCAACGGGAGGTCATCGTCCGCACAGGCCTGGCGCACCGCCGCCGCGTATCGCGTGCGCGGGCTCTCGCCGCACGGTTGGCCGGAACGCGAGGAGGCATGTGTCACGCCGCACCGCCCACTCGGCCACGCAGGTCGGCCTGCGCCACCTTCACGTCGTAGGCGTCGTTGAATCGCGCCCAGCCGAGTGGATTCCCGTCCTCCCCCGCGACCGGTTCGCTCTCGACGGTCAGCCGCCAGAGCATCGCCGATCGGTCCCACACGATCGACAGCGCCAGTGAAACCAGTGAACGCAACGACCCGCCTCCTCGTCTGCCTAACCCGCCTGTCGCCAGGGCGCGCAGCAGCGACGCCCCGTCAGGTCCGAGTGAACTAGTTCAGTGTCGGACTGACCGAAGCACTCACACGACGGTGTCGAGCGCTCTAGGTTGCTCAGTGACGGAGACTCAGACGGATGGAGAGGCAGGCTCATGCCCGTTCCCAGGACATTCACCGTGATCGCGGACAGCTTCCGGCAGCGCATCCTGTCCGGCGAGCTGGAACCCGGCACAAAGCTTCCGACGAACCGGGAGATCAGTGGGCAGTGGCAGGTGGCGGCCGCCACCGTCTCCCGGGCGCTACAGGCGCTCCAGGTGGAGGGGTTCATCCGAACCACCCCGCGTGGCACCTTCGTCGCCGACGAGCCCAAGGTCGGACTCTCCAGTCGGGATCGGCTCGCTCGGGTGCAGCGGGTGAAGTCGATCCTCGCCGAGGGTGAGACCAGCCGGGTGACGGCCGCAGGTCTGGTCGTCCCGCCGCTGTACGTGGCCGAGTTGTTCGATCTGGACGCCGGAGACCAGGTCGTCCGCCGGGAGTGGATCTCCGGCCGGGGGCAGACCCGGACGACCTTCGCCGTCACCTGGTACCCGGCCCAGTTCGCAGCCCTGGTGCCCGACCTGCTGAGCACCGCCCCCGGCAAGAACGCCGGACTGACCGCCCGCGTACTGGAGGCCACCGGCCGGTCCATCACCCACGCCCGGGAGGACATGCACGCCAGGCAGGCCGACGCCCGCGAGGCCTCAGCCCTCGGCCTCGCCGTCGGTACCGCCATCCTCGCCGGAGCCCACCGCTGGAGCGACGACGCCGGAGTCGTCGAGTACGGCGAGTGGTGCCTCCCGCCCCGGTTCACCCTCGGCTACGAGTACCAGCTCTGAGGCGTCGGAGTGGCGTCAGACGGTGAGCACGATCTTGCCCTGGGTGCGGCCGGACTCGACGAGGTGGTGGGCCTTGGCGGCTTCGGCCAGCGGGAGGGTGTGCTCCACGTGGGGGCGCAGCTTGCCCGCGTCGGCCAGGGCGGCGAGGGCTTCCAGGCCGACGTGGTCGGGCTCCACGGTGATCCCGGCGAAGCGTCGCCCGGCGGCGACGGTCGCCGCCCGGAGTTCGGCGTTGGCGCGGTCCACGATGGTGACCAGGAGGCCGCCGGGGCGCAGCGCGCGGATCGACCGGGGGCCGTACTCGCCGCCCACGGCGTCCAGTACCACGTCGGCGTCGTTGACCGCCTCGGTGAAGTCGGCGCTGCGGTAGTCGATGACGTCGTCCGCGCCGAGGCCGCGGACGAAGTCGTGCTTGTCCGCTCCGGCGGTGGCGATCACCCGGGCGCCGCGGGCCTTCGCGATCTGGACGGCCAGGTGGCCGACGCCACCGCCGCCCGCGTGGACGAGCACCAACTGCCCGGCCCGCACGTCGGCCGCGTCCACCAGGCTCTGCCAGGCGGTGAGCCCGGCCAGGGGCAGGGCCGCCGCGTGGGCGTGGTCGAGCGCGGCCGGTTTGCGCGCCAGCTGCCGGGAGGGCACGGCGACGTACTCGGCGTAGGAGTTTCCGGCCCTCGGAAAGAAGGGCATGCCGAAGACCTCGTCGCCGACCTGGAATCGGGTGACGCCGGGGACCACCTCCTCGACCACGCCCGAGAGGTCCCAGCCGAGGATGAACGGAGGCTCGCCGAGCAGCGGGAAGGCCCCGGAGCGCACCCCCGCGTCGACCGGGTTGACGGAGGCCGCGCGGACCCGGACCAACACCTCGGAAGGCAGCGGCCGCGGCCGCTCCACCTCGGTGAGCTCCAGTACCCCGGGACCGCCGAAGGAACGCTGGGTGATCGCGCGCATGTCGGTAACTCCTGCTTCTCGTATGTGAGTTGTAGCTTTAGCGATCGCTTCAGGCGTAGAACATAGCACGTCTTTAGCGATCGCTATAGACTCCTTCCATGACAACCGCACGCGTCGGACGGCGCGCCTTCGACCGGGAGCAGGCCCTGGAGACCGCGCTCAGGGAGTTCTGGCTGCACGGCTACGAGACGACCTCGGTCGCCGCGCTCACCAAGGCGATGGGCATCAACCCGCCGAGCCTGTACGCGGCCTTCGGCGACAAGCGGCAGCTGTTCCGTGAGGCCGTCCAGCGCTACGCGGACAGCTACGGCAGTTACGCCGCCCGGGCGCTGGCCGAACCGACGGCGCGCGGCACGGTGGAGGCGATGCTGCGACTGGCCGCCGCCGAGTACACCGACCCCGGGCACCCCCCGGGCTGCCTGGTCATCAACGGCGCGACCAACTGCACCCCGGCGGCCGCGGAGGTCAAGGCCGAGCTGCGGGCGTTGCGCGAGGGAACCAAGTACGCCCTGGAACAGAAGATCCGTGCCGATGTCGACCACGGCCTGCTGCCCGCGGACACCGACGCCGCCGCGCTGGCCTCGTTCTACGCGTCCGTCATGCAGGGCATGAACACCCAGGCCTGCGACGGGGTCGGCCGCGAACTGCTGGACCGGGTGGTCGACGCCGCCCTCCGGGCCTGGCCCACCGCCCGGAAGTTCGCCCAGCCGCAAGGAGACTGACGCCCCTTCGACGCCCCGTGGTGCTGGCACACTCCCTCCATTGCCGACAGACTTGGCTGGTCCTCGTCAACTCTTGAGACGGAGCCCTGCCTTGACTCACTCCCACCGGGTCCGGACCAACGCCCGTACGCTGGCGCTCGCCGCAGGCGCCGTCCTGTTCGCCGCGACCGCGTCGGCCGGGACCGCCCACGCCGCCGCGCCGGTGTGGACCGAGACCGGTAGCAGCCTGCAGAGCACCCTCACCGCGGGCGAGGGGGTGACCACCGTGCACGCGCCGGGCGGCGGCGACACCGTGCTCTACCGGGGCCTGGGGTCGATCCCGCTGTCGGTGCTGGTCCAGGGGTGGACCCACATCGGCGACCCGGACTCCGCCGACGGGTACGTCTTCGACGCGTACCAGAGCGGCGCGAGCACCCCGACCAGCAAGATGTTCCGGGTGACCACCCCGTCCGGGGCCGCCTACGAGTACACCCACACGCTGGTCCCCGGGGAGCTGTACAACAACTCCTTCGACGCCGTCTCGCCGGACACCCAGTGGATGGTCGCCGGCGAGTGGGGCACCATGTCGCACCTGCAGATCTACCCGACACCGCTGCTCAACCCCGCCACCGGGCGCACCGGCGGCAGCCTGGACCTGTCCGGGCTGATCCAGCTCGACCACCCGGTCAACGACGTCCAGGGCTGCGACTTCACCAGCGCCACCCAGCTCGTCTGCGCCTCCGACGACTCCTCGCGGACGCTGTTCCCGGACGCCGAGCCGCTGCTGGAGATCGACCTCTCGGGCCCGCTGACCGGCGGCGACACCACCGGCCACGTCACCGACATCGGCGCCGTCCCGGAGCACAGCATCTGCTCCGGAACCTACGAGGACGAGGGCGTCGACTACGACACGGCGACCGGGGTGCTGCGGGTGGAGATGATCCAGCCCAGCGTCTGCGGAGCGGTCACCACGGTCTACACCTACCAGCGGGCCTGACGGTTCTCCCGGTCCCGGCCCTCCGGGGGCCCGCGCGCCCGGCTCGACGTGCGCGCGGGCGGAACCGGTCGGACGATGGGTCCATGTTCGAACGCAAGCCCAGCACCGTCGTCCCGCAGGACCCGCAGACCGACTGGATCCAGGCGGAGGTGTTCTTCCGCGAGGGCCAGAAGCTCGACGACCGCTTCCCGCAGCTGCGGGCCGGGGGCGAGGTGCGCTTCGAGGGCGGCTGGCTGCATTTCCGGCCCGGCCGGGACACCCCCGCCAAGGACGCCGCGCTGAAGGTGGTCACCGTGTCGGCCGAGGCGGTCAAACGCGTGGAGTGGAAGGCCACCGACTGACGACGGCCCGCCTCCACTGCACGGCCCGCCTCCACCGCACGGCCCGCCCCCGCTGCACGGACAGAAGCAGCCGGGGCGGGCCGGGACCGGTGGGCCTACTCGCCGAAGTCCCCGCTGAGCGCGTCCTGGACCTCCGGACTGAGGTACAGCGGCGCGTCCAGGTTCTCGGCGTGCCAGGTCTGCGGGTAGCTGCGCCGGATCGCCTCCGACGGGCCGAGGCCCAGCAGGTCGCAGAAGAACGCCACGTCCCGCCCGTAGCCCCGGAAGTCGCGGATGACCGCCACGGTGCTGGTGTCGACCGGCGGCATCCGCGGCTCCTCCTCGTCCAGGTAGCGGTACCCGATGGCCAGGTAGACGCTGCCGATGTCCTCCATGGCGGCGCCGGGCGTGCTCCAAATGGTCTTCATGGGTCCGTTGTGCCCGGGTATGCCCGAATGAAAACGGACCCTCCAGCTCCAGTTGCCCCGGCGCCCGCCCAGGCCGCACGGCGGCCCGCCACCCGAACGGCTCAGTCGCCCAGCGCCCAGTTCGGCGGGCGCCGCTCCAGGAACGACAGCATCCCCTCGCGCGCCTCCGCCGAGCCGAACAGCAGCGCCGACTGCGCCACCATCGACTCCTCGTCCCGGTCGAAGGTCCGCAGCAGCTCCGCCGTCACCAGCCGCTTGGTCTCCGCCAGGCCCTGCGGGGACGCCTTGCGGAAGCTGTCCAGCAGGCCCGCCACCGCCCCCTCCGGGTCCGCGGACGCCTCGCTGACCAGGCCGATCCGCTGCGCCTCGGCGGCGTCGAAGACCGCGCCGGTGAGGTACCAGCGGGCCGCGCCGCGCGGCTCCAGCCGGGACAGCAGCGCCAGCGAGATCACCGCCGGGGCGAGGCCGAGCCGCACCTCGGTGAAGGCGAAGGTCGACTTCGGACCGGCCACCACCAGGTCGCAGGCGCCCAGCAGCCCCAGGCCGCCCGCCCGGACATGGCCGTCCACCCGGGCCACCACCGGCTTGGCCAGCTCCGCCACCGAGCGCATGGTGGCGACCAACCGGCGCGGGTTGGCGGTGGGGTCGCCGCTGGTCGCCTCCGAGAGGTCGGCGCCCGCACAGAAGGTGCCGCCGGTGTGGGTGAGCACCACCGCCCGGACCGCCGGGTCCTTCCCGGCCTCGGCCAGCCCCTGCTCCAGCTCCGCGACCAGGCGCGAGGAGAGCGCGTTGCGGTTGGCCGGGGAGTCCAGCACGAGGGTCGCGACCCCCTGCTCGACGCCGTAGCTGACCAGGGGCGGGGTCTCGGACATGGGTGGGGGTCCTTTCGTTGCGGTCCGCATGCTGAGATGTGACGCTACTCCCCCGGCTGCCGCCCGGTAAGGATCATGCCCCGGGAAGCGGCCGGGATCACACCCCGAGCCGCGGACCACCGGTGGACACCGGGCCGCCGCCCCCGGCTCAGCCCAGCCAGCCGGGCCGGACCAGCCCCGACTCGTACGCCAGCACCACCAGTTGCGCCCGGTCCCGGGCGCCCAGCTTCACCATCGCCCGGCTGACATGGGTCTTGGCCGTGAGCGGGCTGACCACCAGCCGTCCGGCGATCTCGTCGTTCGACAGGCCGAGGCCGACCAGCGCCACCACCTCGCGCTCGCGGTCGGTCAGCCGCTCCAGCGGGGCGGAGGGCTCCGGCTCCTTGGAGCGCGCGGCGAACTCCGCGATCAGTCTGCGGGTGACCCCCGGCGACAGCAGCCCGTCCCCGCCGTGCACCGCGCGGACCGCGCGGACCAGCTCGGCCGGTTCGGTGTCCTTCACCAGGAAGCCCGCCGCCCCCGCCCGCAGCGCCTCGAACACGTACTCGTCCAGTTCGAAGGTGGTCAGCACCACCACCTTCACCCCGGCCAGCGCCGGATCGCCGGAGATCAGCCGGGTGGCCGCGAGCCCGTCCTGCTCCGGCATCCGGATGTCCATCAGCACCACGTCCGGTACCTGCTCCCGGGCCAGCCGGACGGCGGCCAGGCCGTCGTCGGCCTCGGCCACCACCGTGATGTCGGGCTGGGCGTCCAGCAGCGACCGGAACCCGGCCCGGACCAGCAGTTGGTCGTCGGCGAGCAGGACACGGATCATGGCATCTCCCTCGGTGCGTGTCGGGGCAGTTCGGCCCGGACCTCGAAGCCCGCGCCCAGCGGGCCCGCGCTGACGCCGCCGCCGAGCGCGGCGGCCCGCTCGCGCATCCCGGCCAGCCCGCTGCCGGAGCCCCCGGCGCGCGGCCCGCCGGTCGCCGACAGCGGCCCCGGGTCGGTGACCCGCACCAGCACCGCGTCCGCCCGGTAGCCGACCACCACCTCGGCGGTCCGCGCCGAGGAGTGCCGGATCACGTTGGTCAGGCCCTCCTGGACGATGCGGAAGGCGGCCAGGCCCACCCCCTGCGGCAGCGGCGCGGGCTCGCCCTCGATCCGCAGTGCGACCGTCAGACCGGCCGCCGCCGCCTGCCGGACCAGCTCGTCCAGCCGGTCCAGGCCCGGCTCCGGCGCGCGCGGCGCGGCGCTGCCAGGCGTCCGCAGCGCGCCCAGCACCTGGCGTACCTCGCCGAGGGCGTCCTTGCTGGTCTGCTTGATGGTGGTGAGCGCCCGGCGGGCCTGCTCCGGATCGCCGTCCAGCAGCTCCAGGGCCACCCCCGCCTGGACGTTGATCAGCGAGATGCTGTGCGCGAGCACGTCGTGCAGCTCCCGGGCGACGGCGATCCGCTGCTCGTCGGCGATCCGCTGCTCGCGTTCGGCGCGGGCCCGCTGCCACTGCTGGCGGTGCTCGGTGCGGGTGCGGACCACCTCGGCGGCCAGCACCACCAGCAGCAGCCAGGCCAGCAGGCCGACTTCGGTGGGGGCGTGGAAGCGGTGCGTGCCCAGCGCCACCGCCAGGTGCACCGCGTACAGGCCGCCGACCGAGAGCCAGGCCGCCCGGCGGTGCCCGGACAGCACCGCGCCGACGAAGCCGACCACGAAGCTCAGGAACACCGGGCCGACCTGGAAGCCCGCCCACACGTAGACCGCCGCGACCGCGCTGGTGCCCGCGCAGGCGGCCACCGGCCAGCGGTCGCGGACCACCAGGCACAGCGGCCCGAGCAGCAGCAGCGCGTACCCGAACGGGTCCAACAGGTGCTGCGGGTGGCCGTGCTGCTGCACCACCCGGGTACCGACCAGCTGGACGACGGCGACCACCACCGGGAGGAACAGCGGCCCGCGCCGCCCCCGGCCGGAGCCCCTGGGCGTTCGGCCGCCCCAGGGGCCGCCGAAGCCGGCTCCGGGCGGGCGGTCGTCGCCCGACCACCGGTGCTCCCGTCCGCGCCGCGCCCACCCGGGCGGGCCGGGGCGGCCGTCCGCGTCCCAGGTCATGCCTGCACCGTAGGTCATCGGCCGGGGCCCGGGCATCGCCCCGGCGCGGTGCCGCGCCGTACTCCCGGGGTAGTAGCCGACCCCCGGGGTCGTGGCCGGGGGTCTCAGCGGCGGATCAGCATCATCAGGGTCTGCCGTCCGAGACCGTGCGAACGCGCCAGCCCGGCAAAGGTGGTGTGCCCCTGGGTGACCCGGGCGAAGGCCCGCCACGCCGGGCGCAGTCCGATCGCGGCGATGTGGAAGGCGCGCGGGCGGCGCTCGAACGCGGACATCAGCTTGCGGCCGATGCGCATCTCCTGGCCCAGGTCGGCCCTGATGGCGGAGGTGTAGCCGAGGGCCTGCCGGTTCACCTCGGTCGGGTCCTGCGCCGCGGCGACCCGCACCGCCCACTCCCCGGCGAGCCGGCCCGAGCGCAGCGCGTAGGAGATGCCCTCCCGGGTCCACGGCTCCAGCAGGCCCGCCGCGTCGCCCGCGACCAGCACCCGGCCCTTGGCCAGCGGCGAGTCGTCGGCGCGGCAGCGGGTGAGGTGGCCGGACTCGATCGACGGCTCGAACCCGGCCAGGCCGAGCCGGGTGATGAACTCCTTGAGGTAGGCCCGGGTCTCCGCGCCCTTGCCCCGGGCGGCGATCACGCCGACGGTGAGGCTGTCGCCCTTGGGGAAGACCCAGCCGTAGGAGCCGGAGATCGAGCCCCAGTCCAGCAGGACCCGACCGGTCCACTGCGCGGCGACCTCCGGCGGGACCGGGATCTCCGCCTCCAGGCCGAGGTCCACCTGGTCGAAGGTGACCCCGACGTGCGCGCCGGTGCGTCCGGCGCTGCCGTCCGCGCCGACCACGCTGCGGGCGAGCACGCTGCGGCCGTCCTGGAGGATGACGGTGACCAGGCCGTCCGGCTCCGGCCGCAGGCCGCTGACGGCGACGCCCGTGGCCGGCACCGCGCCCGCCTTCTCCGCGCACTGGACCAGCCGCTCGTCGAACTCGTCCCGGTTGACCAGGCCGAAGAGCATCCGCTGGGAGCGGCGGGTGCGCGGCAGTTTGCCGTCCATGGTGAAGGTGATGGCGTGGACCCGGTCCTTGAGCGGGAGCTGGAAGCCGGGCGGCAGGGCGTCCCGGGAGGGGCCGATGATGCCGCCGCCGCAGGTCTTGTAGCGGGGCGGGGCCGCCTTGTCGAGCAGCAGCACCCGCCGCCCCTCGGCGCCCGGGGCGGAGGCCGCCGCGTAGGCGGCCGAGGATCCGGCGGGACCGGCGCCGACGACCACGACGTCCCAGACACCGCCGAGTTCGTCCGCCTCCGGCTCGTCGCGGTCGCGGCCCTCGGCGGCGAGGCGGTGCGCGGACGCGTCCTCGCTGGGGTCGTCGCTGGGGTCGTCGCTGGTCGGGTTCTGCTCGCCGCTGGGGCCCTGGGTCTGCGTCACGCTTCCTCATATTAGCCGCCATCACCCCCGGACCTGCGTCAACCGGCGGCCGGGCGGCCGGTTGCCGGTCCCGGGCGGCCACCTCGGAACCGGTCCGGCGGCCCGGCTGAACTCGGGCGGGCGGGCCCGATAACCTCTCGCGCACGGACGCAGTTGAGGGGAGCTCGCGCATGACGATAAGCGGTATCGACGTCTCCGACTACCAGGGCCCGGCACCGGACCTGTCCGGTGCTTCGTTCGCGTTGGTGAAGGCCACCGAGGGGACCACCTTCGTCAGTTCGGTCCAGGCCGCCCAGGCCGCGCACGCCCGGGCCGGGGGCCTGCTGGTGGGCTGGTACCACTTCCTGTGGCCGGGCGACATCGAGGCGCAGGCGCAGTGGTTCGTCACCAAGTGCGGCAGTGTGCCCGGTGACACGCTGTGGATCGACTGGGAGACGACCACGGCCGGTACCAGTGCCAGCGGCGCCGAGAAGGACGCGATGCTGGCCGCGGTCAAGGCGCTGCGGCCGGACCACCGCGTCGGACTGTACTGCGATCTGACGTTCTGGAAGACCGTCGACACCACCTCGGACTGCGGCGACGGCCTGTGGATCGCCGACCCGGACTCACCGGCCGGGCAGCCCGCGGTGGAGCACCCGTGGGTCATCCACCAGTGGGGCGTCAGCGGCGTCGACCACGACGTGGCCGACTTCCCCAGCGTCGAGGCGATGCGGCAGTGGGCGGCCGTGCCCGCGCCGAAGCCCCCGGCCGACGCCTACCAGCCGTACCCGGGCGCGGACTGGTTCCAGGTCGGCCGGGTGTCGCCGATCATCGGCCGGATGCACGACCGGCTGGTGGCGGTGGGCTGCGACCGCTACAAGTCGACGCTCGACAAGGACGTCATCGGCAGCGGCGACATCAGCAGCTACGAGGCCTGGCAGCGCAAGTGCGGCTTCGTCGGGGCCGCGGCGACCTGGCCGCCCGGCCTCCTCAGCTGGGACCGGCTCCAGGTCCCGGCCTCCTGAGCGCCGCTGGGGCGGCGGCAGCGTCGGGCGGCTCGGGGCGGCGCGGCGGCGGGCCGAGGGTGACCCGGGCGGCCAGCGCGTAGGCGGTGGCCGCGGCGGCGGCCCCGGCCCCGCCGCCGAAGCTGACGGTGGCCACCAGGCTGGACAGCGAGGGCCTGCCGCCGCCGCGCGGGGCCTCCCGGGCCAGCCGGTGCAGCGCGCCGACCGCCGCGCCGGCGCCGATGAACGCGGTGGCGCCGCGGCGGACGGCGGGCCGCAGGGTGATCCGGCGCGGCACCGGGGTCGCCGCGCGCAGCCGCCGCCCGCCGTCGGCGGCGAGCAGGCCGAGGCCGATCGCCGAGGTGGACCACTGCAGTGCCAGCGGCACCGGCACCCCGGCCACCTCCCGGCGCAGCGCCGGGACGAGTCGCTCGCCGACCCGGCCGACATGGGTGAAGGCGTCCCAGCCGACGTGGGTGAGCGCGCCGAGCGCGGCGGAGGCGGTGAACCAGGCGGCGTCGTAGGGGTCGCGCTTGCCGACCGGGGCGGTCAGGGCCTCCGCGCGGTCGGCCCAGGGCTCCGGCAGCAGCGCCACCAGCGGCTCGCGCAGCAGCCCGTGCCAGGCGCCGACCAGTCCGGCGGCGATGGCGACGTCCAGCGTGGCCACGGCCCAGGCGCGGTGGGTGGCCGCGCCGATGCCGTAGCTGCCCGGGAGCAACGACTGCGCGAAGTACGGGAGGTCGGGCGCGAGCGATCCGGCGACGAGAGCGGAGGCGATCAGCGGGCCGTGCGGGCGGCCGTCCCGCGGCGGCGGCAGGAAGGGCAGGACGGCGGCGGGGTGGCTGAAGGTGAACGGCACGGCCCCATCCTGCCCGCTGCGGCCCCCGCCCGCACAGCGGTCCCGGCTGCCGGTGGTGGGTTCAGCTGTCGCCGACGGCGGTCCCGGCCTCCAGGTAGCGGACCTCGGCGGCGGCCTTGGCCCGCAGCGCGGCGGCGAGCCGCCGGCGCTTGCTCTCCGGGAGCAGCGCGCGCCACTCCGCCTCGCTGGTGAACCGCCAGCCGCGCAACTCCTCGGCCTGGAGCGCGACCGCCGCCGACTGCCCGGGGGTGAGCCGTCCGCCGTCGAAGACCAGGCGCAGGCCGCCGGTGCGCGGCCCCCGGTGCGGCTCCCAGTCGGTGACCAGCAGCCGCAGCCGGGTGGGGTCGAGCGGGATGCCCAGTTCCTCGGCCACTTCGCGGGTGGCGGCCAGCGAGGGCTGCTCGCCGTCCTCGACCACGCCGCCGGGGAACTCCCAGCCGGGCTTGTAGACCGGGTCCACCAGCAGCACCCGGTCCTGGTCGTCGAAGAGCAGCACCGCCGCCGCCACGGTGTCCCCGGTGTGCACCGAGTGCTCCACGATCGGACATCGGGCGGCCCCGGAGCGTACGATGTCGGCTATCCGCTCCGCCGCTTGACGGGGCGTCAGTTCGGTGCTGTCCACCAACGCCGCGTCCTGGAGCAGCCAGGAGCGGGCGCGCCGGTAGTCGGCCAGCTGGTCGAGCCGCCACTGCCGGGTGGCCGCGGACTCGGTCTCGTCGGCCTCGATCCGCTTCCGCAGGATCGTTTCCTCGGCGTGCAGCAGCACATGGTGCACCGGGACCCGGCGGGCCGCGACCGTGCCGAAGATCTCGTCCCGGTGGTCCTGGCGCAGCAGCGCCGTCGGCACGATCAGCGGTCCGGGCAGCTCCGCCAGCAGCGCCACCGCCGCCGCCGGGACCAACTGCCGCCAGGAGGCGTGGTCCTGAATGTCCGTCACCGCGTCCTGGCCTGCGGGCGGCAGTAGTTGCCGCAGTCCGGCGGCGACCGTCTCCGGCTCGAACAGCGTGCTGCCGGGCAGCAGCTCTCTCAACTCCCGGGCCGTGGCCGACTTTCCGACGCCGTATGTGCCGTTGACCCAGACAATCACGGTTCTGCCCCCTCGTCGCCGGCCGCTCCGGGCATCCTACGCAGCGAGCGGCCGGACGTCAGCGACGGCAGAACGGCCCCGCCGCTGTTCAGCCCTCCAGTTCCAGCAGTCGCTTCTTCAGCACCTTGCCCATGGCGTTCCGGGGCAGTTCCTCGACCAGCACCACCCGGCGCGGGCGCTTGTGCACCGAGAGCCGTTCGGCCACGAAGGCGGTCAGTTCGCCGCCGCTGACCTCGCCGGCCGGGATCACGTAGGCGACCACCGCCTGCCCGAGGTCGGCGTCCGGCGCGCCGATCACGGCCGCGTCGGCGACCGCCGGGTGGTCCCGCAGCGCGGCCTCGACCTCGCCCGCGCCGATCCGGAACCCGCCGCTCTTGATCAGGTCGACCGAGGCCCGGCCGACGATCCGGTGGAAGCCGTCCGGGCCGATCACCGCGACGTCGCCGGTGCGGAACCAGCCGTCCGGGGTCCGCGACTCGGCGTCGGCGTCCGGGCGGTGCAGGTAGCCGTCGCTCAGGGTGGGGCCGGAGACCTGCAACTCGCCGACGGTCTCGGCGTCGTGCGGCGCCGGGGAGCCGTCCTCGGCCAGCAGCCGGGTGCGCACCCCGGCCAGCGGCAGGCCGACGCTGCCGGGTCGGCGCTCGCCGTCCGCGCGGGTACTGAGGGTGATCAGGGTCTCGGTCATGCCGTAGCGCTCCACCGGGGCGTGCCCGGTCAGCGCGGCCAGCCGCTCGAACACCGGCACCGGCAGCGGCGCGCTGCCGGAGACCAGCAGCCGGGCCGGGGCCAGCGCCCGGGCCGCGGAGCCGTCGGCGGCCACCCGCGACCAGACCGTGGGCACGCCGAAGTACAGCGATCCGCCCGCCGCCGCGTACGCCTCGGGCGTGGGCCGACCGGTGTGCACCAGCGCGCCGCCGACCCGCAGCGGGCCCAGCGCGCCGAGGATCAGGCCGTGCACGTGGAACAGCGGCAGCCCGTGGACCAGGGTGTCCTCGGGGGTCCAGGCCCAGGCGTCGGCCAGGCCGTCCAGCCCGGCGGCGACCGCGTCCCGGCTGAGCAGTACGCCCTTGGGCGCGCCGGTGGTGCCCGAGGTGTAGAGGATGAAGGCGGTGCCGCCCGCCGGTTCGGCCGGGGCGTCGCCGCGTTCGGCCGGGTCGACAGTCAGCGTCCGGGCGCCGTAGGCCTCGGTGTCGGCGTCCCGGGCGGCGACCGCGAGCAGCGGCGCGGCCGAGTCGCGCAGGATGTGCTCGCGTTCCTTGGGCCCGGCGTCCGGCGGCACCGGGACCACCGGGACGCCCGCGAGCAGCCCGGCGACGGTCGCCACCACCGTCTCCAGCGTCGGCCGGGCGAGCACCGCGAGCGCCGGGGCCCCGGCGATCCGCGCGGCCAGCGCGCCTGCCGCCGACCGGAGTTGTTCGCGCGAGAGCGCTACCCCGTCGACCGACACCGCGTCGGGCGCGTCGCCATGGCGACCGTCCAGTGCGTCCAGCAAGCCCACTGCGCCTCCTCGTCCGTGACCTGCCGCGACCCTACGCCGAAGGGCCCCTGCTGCCGGAGCAGTCGGGGCCCTTCGGGGTGTGATCTACGGCTCAGCCCGGTCGGGCGGCCGGGGTCAGCCCTTGCGGGCCTTGACCTCGGCGGTCAGCTGCGGCAGCACGTTGAAGAGGTCGCCGACCACGCCGTAGTCGGCGAGCTCGAAGATCGGGGCCTCGGCGTCCTTGTTGACGGCGACGATGGTCTTCGAGGTCTGCATGCCGGCCCGGTGCTGGATCGCGCCGGAGATGCCGTTGGCGATGTAGAGCTGCGGCGAGACCTGCTTGCCGGTCTGGCCGACCTGGTTGCTGTGCGGGTACCACCCGGCGTCGACGGCGGCGCGGGAGGCGCCGACGGCCGCGCCGAGCGAGTCGGCCAGCTCCTCGACCACGCCGAAGCCCTCGGCCGCGCCGACGCCGCGGCCGCCGGAGACCACGATCGCGGCCTCGGTCAGCTCCGGGCGGCCGGTGGACACGCGCGGGGTGCGCGAGGTGACCTTGGTACCGGTGGCGGTGGCGGAGAACGCCACGGTGACGGTCTCGACCGCGCCCGCGGCCGGAGCGGCCTCCGGGCTGGTGGCGTTGGGCTTGACGGTGATCACCGGGACGCCGTGGGAGACCCGCGAGGTGGTGGTGAACGAGGCGGCGAACGCCGCCTGGGTGGCGACCGGGCCGCTGTCACCCGAGTTGAGGTCGACGGCGTCGGTGATCACGCCGGAGCCCAGCCGCAGGGCCAGCCGGGCGGCGATCTCCTTGCCCTCCCCGGAGGAGGTGACCAGCACGGCGGCCGGGGTCCCGGCGGCCTTGGCGATCTGCTCCAGGGCGTCGACCTTGGGCACCACCAGGTAGTCGGCGAACTCGGCGGCGTCGGCGGCGTACACCTTGGCCGCGCCGTACTCGCCGAGCTTCGCGGCCAGGTCGGCCGCGGCGGCACCGGCCCCGAGGAGGACGGCGGAGGGCTCGCCGATGCGGCGGGCCAGGGTCAGCAGTTCGAGGGTCGGCTTGCGCACGGCCCCCTCGACGTGGTCGACCAGGACGAGGACTTCACCCATTGCTCGGCTCTCCAGAAATGATGTGTCGTGAAGGATGTGGTGAGCGCTGGGCTCAGATGAACTTCTGCGCGGCCAGGAAGGCAGCCAGCTGCTTGCCGCCCTCGCCCTCGTCCTTGACGATCGTGCCCGCGGTGCGCGCCGGACGGGCGACGATGGTCTCCACCGCGGTCCAGGCGCCGGCCAGGCCGACCTCCTCCGCGTCGATGCCCAGGTCGTCCAGGTCCAGCGAGGTCACCGGCTTCTTCTTGGCGGCCATGATGCCCTTGAAGGACGGGTAACGGGCCTCGCCGGACTGGTCGGTGACCGAGACCACGGCGGGCAGGGCGGCCTCCAGCAGCTCGGTGGCCGCGTCCCCGTCGCGGCGTCCGCGCACGGTGCCGTCCTGCACGGTGACCTCGGAGAGCAGGGTGACCTGCGGCACGGCCAGGCGCTCGGCCAGCAGCGCGGGGACCACGCCCATGGTGCCGTCGGTGGAGGCCATGCCGCAGACGACCAGGTCGAAGCCGGTCTTCTCGATCGCCTTGGCCAGGATGGCGGAGGTGCCGATCACGTCGGTGCCGTGGATGTCGTCGTCGTTGACGTGGACGGCCTTGTCGGCGCCCATGGACAGGGCCTTCCGCAGGGCGTCCTTGGCGTCGTCGGGGCCGACCGTCAGCACGGTCACCTCGGCGTCGCCGGAGGCCTCGGCGATCTTCAGCGCCTGCTCCACGCCGTACTCGTCCAGCTCCGAAAGGAGCCCGTCGACGGAATCCCGGTCGGTCGTGGTGTCGTCGGCGAAGCGACGGTCACCGGTCGCGTCGGGCACGTACTTCACACAGACAACGATCCTCAAGCTCACGGCCTGTCTCCTGTACTGGTACTGGTCACATCCGGCATCTGTCGCTCAGGCAGGGGGGCGCGCCTGGTTCCAGCGCGTCCCGCCGACCGGATTCCCCGGAAGCATACTCGCGAGTAACTAATCCCATGCTACTCGCTAGTAGCTTACGTGACGAGCCCGGCCACTCTGCCGTGCCGACTGGCCCCCGGACACCCGTGACCAGCCGTGGCCTCATACTCCCCCACCCGAGCGCATCCATCCCCACGGCGCAGCCCAGAGCCACTGTGACATTGCGCCCATTGACCACCGCGCGGGGGGTTCCCGGGCCGCCGGGGGCGGGTCACGGTCCGTCAGTCGACGGCGAGCCCCAGCGCGGCGATCACGTCGGCCTTGCGCGGCTGCCCCGAGGCCCGCCGCACCAGCGCGCCACCGGCGTCCAGCACCAGCACCGTGGGCGTCCGCAGGATGTCGAGCCGCCGGACCAGGTCCAGCTGCGACTCGGCGTCGATCTCCACGTGGGCCACGCCGTCGACCAGCAGCGCCACCTCGCCCAGTACCCGCTTGGTCGCCCGGCAGGGCGCGCAGAAGGCCGAGGAGAACTGCACCAGCGTCGCCCGCTCCCCCAGCGCCGCGCCCAGGTCCTCCGCGCTGAGCCGCACCTCGCCGTCCCGCCCGCGCACCCGCAGCCTCCCGTCGCGGCGCATGCGCCACAGGCCGAAGACCGCCGACAGGGCCAGTACGGCCGCGCACACCACCAATCCAGTCATGGCCCCAAGGATGCACCGTCCGCGGCCTCTCGGGTACCACCACCGGCCGCGTACCATCGCGGCATGGACTCCAGCAGCGCGCCGCGGCCGCCGAGGCTGACCCGGCGGCTGGTCATCGACCTGTGCCGGGCCTGCGCCACGCGCTGTAGCTGACCGCGCCCCACCCGTCGCGCCCATTCCCCCGCGCGCCCATTCCCCCCGCGCCCATTCGCCGCGCATCCATGCCCCGCGGGTCCATGCCCTCGCGCGTCCCCAGACCGGAGTCCGCCATGCCCTCGTCCACGCCCGTCTCCCCCTCACCGTCCATAGCCGCCGCGCCCGCGCCCGCGCGGATCGACGCCCGCGGCCCGCGCTTCGCCGCCGTGCTGACCACCGTCGTGCTGGCGGTGGTGCTGATCACCGGCTCCGGCTGGCTGCTGGCCGCCCAGACGCTGGTCTTCGCCCTGGGCGCGCTCGGCGGCCTGGGCCGCTCGCCCTACGGATGGCTCTACCGCACCTTCGTCCGCCCCCGGCTCGGGCCGCCCACCGAGCTGGAGGACGCGGCCCCGCCGCGCTTCGCCCAGGCCGTCGGCCTGGGCTTCGCCCTGGTCGGCACGGTGGGCTACCTCAGCGGCGCGACCTGGCTCGGACTGGCCGCCACCGCGCTCGCGCTGGCCGCCGCCTTCCTCAACGCGGCCTTCGGCTACTGCCTCGGCTGCGAGGTCTACCTGCTGCTGCGCAGGGGGCAGCACTGGTTGCGACCTGCGGGCCAGTAGGCTGGAGTCCGGTCGGTGTGACCGCAGTCTCCCCCGATTGGTGGTGCTGGCCGCAGTGACACAGCGCCACCGCTCGGGAAACATGCATGGGAAACACCGGACCGGGCACTCGCCCGAAGGAAGTAGGGCCTCACCGTGGCTGATCTTGTGTACCCGCCCATCATCGGGGCGGCACGGACGCTTTTCCGCGCGCTCGACCTGAAGTTGGAGGTCATCGGCGCCGACAACGTGCCGCGCACCGGCGGCGCCGTCCTGGTCAGCAACCATGTGAGCTACCTCGACTTCATCTTCGCCGGATGGGGCGCGCTCAAGGCCGGTAACCGCAAGACCCGCTTCATGGCCAAGGACGACGTCTTCAGGCACCGGATCTCCGGCCCGCTGATGCGCGGCATGAAGCACATCCCGGTGGACCGCTCCGACGGCCAGCCCGCGTACGACGCGGCGGTCCGGGCGCTGAAGGCGGGCGAGGTGGTCGGCGTCTTCCCCGAAGCCACCATCAGCCGCTCGTTCACCCTGAAGAAGTTCAAGACCGGGGCGGCCCGGATGGCCGCCGACGCGGGCGTGCCGCTGCTGCCGATGGCCGTCTGGGGCACCCAGCGGCTGTGGACCAAGGGACGGCCGAAGACGCTGACCCGGCGGCACACCCCGATCACGATCATCGTCGGAGAACCGATTCGGCTGACCCCCGAGGACCGCCCGGTGATGGTCACCCGGCGGCTCCGCGCCGCCATGACCGAACTGCTGGACCGCGCGCAGACCACCTACCCGGACTCGCCCAGCGGCCCGGAGGACACCTGGTGGCAGCCCGCCCACCTCGGCGGCTCGGCCCCGACCCTGGAGGTCGCCGAGGCCGAGGACGAGCGGGAGAGCGCGGAGAAGGCCGCCCGCCGGGCCGCCGCCGCCGCTCTCTGAGCCGCGCCGCGGCCGGGGATCACTGGAGCACGTTCACCGCGCGGGCCACGATCAGCGCCAGCGTCAGCAGCGAGACCGCGGACTGGACGGTCATCAGCAGCTTCGCCCAACGCGACAGCGGCATGGTGTCGGTGGGGCTGAAGGCGGTGGCGTTGGTGAAGGCCACGTAGAGGTAGTCCAGGTACGCCGGCTCCCAGTCGGCCGGGGCGATCCCCTCGGTCTGCATCTGCGGGAACAGCAGGTCGGGGAATTTGTGGGTGCCCAGGGCCCGGACCACCGGGCCGCCCCGGTCCCACTCCCAGTACCAGAGGCTGAAGGCGATGATGTTGGTCAGCCAGATGCCCCCGCCGGTCATCAGCAGGGTCACCGCGCCCACGCTGGGGCTGCCGTGCAGCAGGTCGCGCACCAGCGCCACCGCCGACCAGCCGTTGGCCAGGCTGACGGCGGCGACCAGCAGCAGCCCCAGCGTCCGCAGCAGCGCCGAACGGCGCTCCGGCAGGCGGCGCGGGTCGGCCACCACCAGCGCCGCCATCAGCGCCAGTTCCAGCGTCGGCAGCAGCCAGTGCGGGTGGATCGTCAGCCGCTCCGGCAGCATCAGCTGCACCGCCACCGCGACGCACAGCGACGCACTGACCGCCCAGCGCGCCTCGACCTCGGTGCGCCGCTGCCAGGCGGGCGGGCGGGCGCCCGCCCGCGGCCGCTGCGGGTCGGCCAGCAGCGACTCGATCCGTTCCAGTCGCCCGTGCAGCAGTACCACCCAGCGGTCGGCGGGCTGCGACGGTGACGGGGGGCGTGTCGGCTCCGGCCGCTGGTCCGGTCCGTGCGGGTGCTGGTCGTCGTTCATGCGGCTCATTGTGCCGGGGCCGCCGCGGCCGGGTGCCCGGGGCGGCCCGCCGCGCGGCCGCGGAGCACTACGCTCGTGCGGGTGAGCGACATCCCGGCATCCGACCCGTCCGAGCACCGGCGCCCCGTGCGCGAGTTCCGCACCGAGGACCTCGCCCGCGAGGCGGGGATCCCGGTCCGGACGCTGCGCTTCTACCGGGAGCGCCGCCTGCTGCCGCCGCCCCGGCGGCAGGGACGGATCGCCTGGTACACCGAGGACCACCTGGCCCGGCTGCGGATCATCGCCGACCTGCTGGAGCGCGGCCACACCCTCGGCGGCATCGCCGAACTGCTCGCGGCCTGGGAGGACGGCCGCGACGTGGCCGAACTGCTGGGCCTGGAGGGCGCGATCGCGGCCCCCTGGTCCGAGGAGACGCCGGTCGGGCTGACCCTGGAGGAGCTGGACGAGGCGTACTCGGGGCAGGTGGACGCCGCCACCCTGGCCGAGGCGACGGCGCTGGGGTACGTCCAGGCCACCGACGACGGGCTGAGCCACGTGAGCCGGAGGCTGCTGGACGCCTCGGCCGCGCTGGTCGCCGAGGGGGTCCCGCTGGCGGCGGTGCTGGAGGCCGCGCACGGGGTGCGGGCCAGTGCCGACGCGCTCGCCGACCTGTTCGTGGAGCTGGTGAACAAGCAGCTGCTGAGCAGCCTGGAGGCACAGCTGTCGGCCGGGGGGACGGCCCGGCTCGCGGAGCGGCTGGCGCGGCTGCGCCCGGTGGCGCGGACGGTGGTGGACGTGGAGTTCTCGCTGGCGATGGACCGCCGGGTGCAGGCCGAACTCGGCGCGGTGCTGGCGCACCTGGGCCCGAAGCCGCCCGCCGAGGACTGACCCCGGAGAACCGGGCCGGGGATACTTCTCACCCTGAACCTTTTAACTTGACTACCTAAACCTTCGGCCCTAACGTATGTCTTATTGCTTGAGTAGGTAAAGCATCAAGTACATGAACCTTCCGAAGGATTCCGTCCCGCCATGAGCCTCGCCCCGTCCCGCACGTCCTCCTCCGCCCGCCGGGGCAGCACACCGCTGATCCTCGCGCTCGGGCTCGCGGCCATGGTCGTCTCCATGGCGCAGACCCAGGTCATCCCGATCCTGTCGCTGCTCGGCAACGACCTGCACGCCGGATCGGCGGGCGTCAGCTGGGTCACCACCGCCACCCTGCTGTCCGCCGCCGTGTTCACCCCGCTGCTGGGCCGGGTCGGCGACCTGCACGGCAAGAAGCGGACGCTGCTGGCGGTGCTGGTGGTGATGGTGCTCGGCTCGGTCCTGGCCGCGACCACCACCTCGCTGGGGATCCTGATCGTCGCCCGGGCGCTCCAGGGCTCCGCCACCGCGATCTTCCCGCTGGGCCTGTCGATCATCCGCGACGAGGTCCCGCAGGAGAAGCTGCACGGCGCGATGGCGCTGGTCAGCAGCACCCTGGCGTTCGGCAGCGGGCTGTCGCTGGTGGTCACCGGCCTGCTCACGCAGGGCAGCCACCCCGACTACCACTCGGTCTTCTGGTTCTCCACCGCCATCTCCGTACTGGCGCTGGCGGCCGTGGCCTGGATCGTCCCGGACGGCGGCCACCGGGTCGGCGGCCGGATCGACTTCCTCGGCGCGACCACCCTCGCCGTCTTCCTGGTGCTGCTGCTGCTCGGCATCTCCCAGGGCCACACCTGGGGCTGGGGCTCGGGCCGGATCATCGGCTGCTTCGTGGGCGCGGTGGTCATGGCGGCGGTCTGGGTGCTGGTCGAGCTGAAGGTCGCCAACCCGCTGGTGGACATGCGGATGTTCACCCACCGGCAGGTGGCCTTCACCAACGTCGCCGGGCTGTTCGTCGGCTTCGCCTCGTTCACCTCCTTCATCGGCATCTCCTACTTCGTGCAGGTGCCGAAGCAGCTGGCCGGCTACGGCTTCACCTCCTCGGTGCTGCGCGCCTCGGTCGAGTACCTGCTGCCCAGCGCGCTGATCGCGCTGGTCGCGGCCCCCATCGGCGGCGTGCTGGTGCGCCGGATCGGCGCCCGGTACACCCTCGCCGCGGGCTCGACGGTCGGCGTCGCCGGGTTCGCCTGGCTGGCCTGGGGCCACGGCAGCACCGCCGACGTCATCATCGCCGGGATGCTCGCGGGCATCGCCATCGCCTTCGGCTACGCCGCCATGCCCGCGCTGATCGCCGCCAGCGTCCCGGTGGAGCAGACCGGCATCGCCAACGGCATCAACTCGATCTCCCGCTCGGTCGGCAGCTCCATCGCCTCGGCGGTGGTCACCTCGCTGCTCGCCTCCAAGGTGATCAGCGGCCTCCCGGCCGGGATCCCGGCGCTGCCGCAGGAGAGCCAGTTCACCCTGAGCTTCGCCATCGCCGCCGGAGCGCTGCTGCTGACCGTGGTGGTCGCCCTGGCCGGGCTGACCCGCCACGTCCGGCCGCACAGCCTGGTCGCCGCCACCGGCGGGAACGAGGCCGCCCCGGCCGAGGCGGCCCCGGCCGAGGCGGCCCCGGCCACCGGCCGCTGACCTGGGCGGTGACCGTGGGGTGCCCGGGTTGTCAGTGGCGCCTGTGATACTCGGTGCGGTCGGCGGAACCCTCGCCGACCGCACCGGGGCACAGCACCGAGGCGCAGCACCGAGGCAGAGGGGTTTGAGATGGCGCACACCCGGGCCGGGGGCCAGTGATGAGGCCGCCGCGATGAGACTGCTGCACACCTCCGACTGGCACCTGGGGCGCAGCCTCCACCGGGAGGACCTGCTCCCCGCTCAGCGCGCCTTCGTGGACCACCTGGTGGCCACGGTCCGCGCCGAGCGGGTCGACGCCGTCCTGGTCGCCGGGGACGTCTACGACCGCGCCGTGCCCGGCCTCGGCGCGGTCGAGCTGTTCGACCACGCGCTGCACCGGCTGGCGGAGCTGGCCGTACCGGTCGTGCTGATCAGCGGCAACCACGACTCGGCCCGGCGGCTGGGCATCGCCGCCCGGCTGATCGAGCGCGCCGGGGTGCACCTGCGCACCGAGACCGCCCGCTGCCAGGAACCGGTGCTGCTGGCGGACGCCCACGGTCCGGTCGCCGTCTACGGCGTGCCCTACCTGGAGCCCGCGCTGGTCGCCGCCGAACTCGGCGCGGACCGCGCCGGGCACGGCGCGGTGCTCGGCGCGGCCATGGACCGGATCCGGGCCGACCTGGCCGCCCGGCCGCCGGGCACCCGCTCGGTGGTGCTGGCGCACGCCTTCGTGGTCGGCGGCGAGAGCAGCGACAGCGAGCGGGACATCGCGGTCGGCGGCGTGCCCAGCGTCCCGGCCTCGGTGTTCGACGGCGTCGACTACGCGGCGCTGGGGCACCTGCACGGCTGCCAGACGATCAACGAGCGGCTGCGCTACAGCGGCTCGCCGCTGGCGTACTCCTTCTCCGAGGCCGAGCACCGCAAGTCCATGTGGCTGGTCGACCTCGGCCCGGGCGGCGAGATCGACGCGCGGCGGATCGACTGCCCGGTGCCGCGCCCGCTGCACCGGCTGCGCGGCACCCTGGCCGAGGTGCTCGCCGATCCGTCGCTGCGCCGCTTCGAGCAGCACTGGCTCCAGGTCACGCTGACCGACCAGGTCCGCCCGGAGCGCGCCATGGAGCAGCTGCGGGCGTGCTTCCCGCACACCCTCCAGCTGGCCTTCGAGCCCGAGCTGCGCCCGGACGACGGCCTGCCCTCCTACGCGGCGCGCACCCGGGGGCGGGACGACACCGAGGTCGCGCTGGGCTTCGTCCGGCATGTGCGCGGCAGCGACCCGGACCAGGCGGAGCGGGCGCTGCTCGCCGAGGCGACCCGGTCCGTGGCCGTAGCGGCCGGGGGTGAGCTCTGATGCGGCTGCACCAGCTGCGGATGACCGCCTTCGGCCCGTTCCCCGACACCCAGACCGTCGACTTCGACGCGCTGGCGGCGGGCGGCCTGTTCCTGCTGCGCGGCGCCACCGGCGCGGGCAAGACCAGCGTGCTGGACGCGGTCTGCTACGCCCTGTACGGCACGGTTCCCGGCAGCCGCCCGCGCACCCGGCTGCGCAGCGACCACGCCTCGGCGGAGGTCAGGACCGAGGTGCGGCTGGAGGTCACCCTGGGCGGCCGACGGCTGGAGATCACCCGCAGCCCGGAGCAGGCCAGGGCGAAGAAGCGCGGCACCGGCTCGACCCTGGAGAAGGCGCGGACACTGCTGCGCGAGTGGTCGGCGCAGGGGCCCGGCGCCCCGGGCTGGCAGCCCCGCAGCAAGTCCCACCAGGAGGTGGGCGCCGAGGTGCAGCAGCTGATCGGGATGAGCCGGGAGCAGTTCTGCCAGGTGGTGCTGCTGCCCCAGGGCGAGTTCTCGCGCTTCCTGCACTCGGACGCCAGGGATCGCGCCGATCTGCTCGGGCGGCTGTTCGACACGGCTCGCTTCCGCGCGGTGGAGGAATGGCTGGCGGAGCGCCGCCAGCGCACCGACAAGGCCTGCCAGGCGGTGCGCGACGAGATCGGCGCGCTGCTGGAGCGGGTGCGCGAGGCGGCCGGGGCCGACACCGCCGGGGATCCCGCGCCGCTGGTGCCGGGCTCCGAGCTGGAGTCCCTCGGTTGGGCGGCGCAGCTGCGGGTCCAGGCCCGCGAGCAGCTGGCGGTGGCCGAGTCCTGGCTGGCCGGGGCCGGGGCCGCGCAGCGGCTGGCCGCCGACCGGGCCCGGGCGGTGGGGGTGCTGGCCGACCGGCAGCAGCGGCACCGCCGGGCCGTCGAACGCTCGCACGAGCTGGAGCGGCGGGCGGCGGACCAGGCCGCGGCCGAGGCACTGCTGGAGCGGGCCCAGCGGGCGGACGCGGTACTGCCGCTGTACCGGCTGTGGGACGACGCCGAGCGGGCCCGGCGACGGCTGGCGGAGCAGCAGCGGGCGGCCCGGGCGCTGCTGCCGGAGCCGCTGCGCGCGGCCGGGGCGGACGAGCTCTCGGCCGCCGAGCGGGCCGCGCGGGAGGAACTGGGCGGCCTGCGGTCGCTGCTGGCCGCCGAGGAGCGGTTCCACGCCGACGCCCGGCGGCAGCGGGTGCTGGAGGCCGAGCGGGAGGACGCCGAGGCCCAGCGGGCGGAGGCCGAGGGCTGGCTGGTCCGCTGGCCGGAGCTGCGGCAGGCGGCCGAGGCCCGGGTGGAGCAGGCCCGGCAGGCCGAGACGCGGGTCCAGCAGCTGACCGAGCGGCTGTCCGAGGCCCGGCGGCAGCAGCTGGCGGCGGAGCGGGCGCAGGAGCTGGAGGCCCGTCTCGCGGTCGGTGTCGAGCGGGAGTCGACGCTGCGCCGGTCCGCGCTGGCCGCGCACGAGTCCTGGCTGGAGCTGCGCGAGCAGCGGCTGCGCGGGATGGCCGCCGAGCTGGCGCAGGGGCTGCGCCCGGGCGTCGACTGCCCGGTCTGCGGTTCGGCCGAGCACCCCGCGCCCGCGCTCGCCGGTCCGGACCAGGTCACCCGGGCGCAGGAGGAGCAGGCGGAGCGCGCCCACCGGGAGGCCTCGCGCGCGGCCGAGGCCGCCCGGGACTCCCTGCTGGAACCGCGTCGGCAGTTGGCCGCGCTGGCCGCGGTCAGCGGCGAACGTCCGGCCGCCGGGCTGCGCGAGGCGGCCGAGGCGCTGGCCGCCGAGCACGACCGGGCCCAGCGCGAGGCCGCCGCCGGGGTCCGCGCCCGGCAGGAGGCCGACGCGCTGGAGGGCGAGCACGAACGGCGGTTGGCGCAGTCGCGGCAGGCCGCCGGTTCGGCGGCCGCCGCGACCGCGCTGCTGGACGCGCTGGACCGGCAACAGGGCGAGCTGGCGGTTGAGTTGGAGCAGGGCCGGGCCGGGGCCCGGTCGGTGGCGGAGCGCTCCGCCGAGCTGGGCCGGCTCGCCGACCGGCTCGCCTCGGCGGTGGCCGCCGCCCGGGCCGCGGCCACCGGCGCCGAGGCCGCCGACCGGGCCGGGGCCGAGGTCCGCGAGGCGGCGCGGCGCGAGGGCTTCGCCGACGCCGAGGCGGTGACCGCGGCGGCGCTGCCCGCCGACCGGGCCGCCCGGCTGCGCGACGGGGTGACGGCGCACCACACCGAGCTGGCCCGGGTCGGCACCGAGCTCGCCGATCCGGAGCTGCTGGCCGCCGCCGCACAGCCGGACGCGCGGCCGGACGCGGTCCGGTCCGCGCTGGAGGCCGCCGAGGCGGCGCTGCGGCGGGCGCATACCGCGGTGCACTCGGCGCGGGAGCGCTGCGCCGCCCTGGACCGGCTCGGCGCCCGGCTGGCGGAGCAGCTGCGGATACTCGCGCCGCTGGCCGAGGAGCACGCCACCGCGGCCCGGATGGCCGGTCTGGCGTCCGGCGGCAGCGCCGGGAACACGCTGCGGATGTCGCTGGAGACGTACGTGCTCGCGGCCCGGCTGGAGCAGGTCGCGGCGGCGGCCGGGGCCCGGCTGGCGGTGATGTCGCAGGGCCGCTACACCCTGGCCCACAGCGACGCCCGGGCGAAGGGCGGCGGCCGGTCGGGTCTCGGGCTGAGCGTGCTGGACGCGCACACCGGGCAGCGGCGGGACACCTCGACGCTGTCCGGCGGCGAGAGCTTCTACGCCTCACTGGCGCTGGCGCTCGGCCTGGCGGACGTGGTCACCGACGAGGCCGGGGGCATGCCGCTGGACACCCTGTTCATCGACGAGGGCTTCGGCTCGCTCGACGAGGACACCCTGGAGGACGTCCTGGACGTGCTGGACCGGCTGCGGGAGCGCGACCGCGCGGTCGGCATCGTCAGCCACGTCGGCGTGCTGCGGGACCGGATCCCGGCCCAACTGGAGGTGCGCAAGGGGCGGTCCGGCTCGACCCTGGCGCAGCACGGCACCGGCGGCTGACCCCCTCGGCCCGGCTGCCGTCAGGCCGCCGCCCTTGATCGGAGCGGCCGGGGCGCGATCAACTGGACCCTGGCACACGATGGCACACGACGCGCGCGAGAGAGGCCCCGTGGATGAGTGAGCAACAGGGACAGCCACCGACGCAGGCACAGGCACCGACGCGGGCACAGCCGTGGTGGCGGGGGGCGGCCCTGTACCAGGTGTACCCGCGCAGCTTCGCCGACGGCAACGGCGACGGCACCGGCGACCTCGCCGGGCTCCGCGCCCGGCTGCCGTACCTGGCCGAACTGGGCGTGGACGGCCTGTGGATCTCGCCGTGGTACGTCTCGCCGCTCGCCGACGGCGGCTACGACGTCGCCGACTACCGGGACATCGACCCGGCCTTCGGCAGCCTCGGCGAGGCCGAGCAGCTGATCGAGGAGGCCCACCGCCACGGCCTGCGGATCATCGTGGACCTGGTCCCCAACCACTGCTCCGAGCAGCATCCCTGGTTCCGGGCCGCGCTGGCCGCCGGTCCGGGCTCGCCCGAGCGGGCCCGCTTCCACTTCCGTCCCGGGCTCGGCCCGGACGGCGCGCTGCCGCCCGGCGACTGGCACTCGCACTTCGGCGGCTCGGCCTGGACCAGGGTGACCGAGGCCGACGGCAGCCCCGGCGAGTGGTACCTGCACCTGTTCGCGCCCGAGCAGCCGGACTGGAACTGGGACCACCCGGAGGTCCGCGCCGAGTTCGAGTCGGTGCTGCGGTTCTGGCTGGACCGGGGCGTGGACGGCTTCCGGATCGACGTCACCGACCACCTGGTCAAGGAGGACGGACTGCCCGACAGTGCCGGGCACCACGGCCGCCCGGACCCGTGGCGGGACCAGGAGGGGGTGCACCAGGTCTACCGGGACTGGCGCCGGGTCACCGACGGCTACCCCGGGGAACGTGCCTTCGTGGCCGAACTGTGGG
Source organism: Streptacidiphilus sp. P02-A3a (assembly GCF_014084105.1). Classification (GTDB taxonomy): domain Bacteria; phylum Actinomycetota; class Actinomycetes; order Streptomycetales; family Streptomycetaceae; genus Streptacidiphilus. The sequence goes on from NZ_CP048289.1 coordinate 5,679,327, forward strand.
AGAACGACCCGGAGCGCTTCTGCCGCTACCTGCGCCCGGACGAGCTGCACACCGCCTTCAACTTCGCGCTGCTGCGTGCCCCCTGGCGGGCCGTCGAGTTCCGCCAGGTGATCGACGCCACCCTGGCCGCCCACTCCCCCGTCGGCGCGCCGCCGACCTGGGTGCTGTCGAACCACGACACCACCCGCCATGTCACCCGCTACGGCCGCGCCGACTCCACCTACGGCTTCGACCGGGCCGCCCGGCACGGCCTGCCGGTGGACCTGGAGACCGGCACCCGCCGGGCCCGGGCGGCGGCGCTGCTGACCCTGGCGCTGCCCGGCGGGGTCTACCTCTACCAGGGCGACGAGCTGGGCCTGTGGGAGGTCGAGGACATCCCGGACGAGCTGCGGCAGGACCCGGTCTGGCTGCGCACCGGCGGGGTGGACCGGGGCCGCGACGGCTGCCGGGTGCCGTTGCCGTGGAGCGGCAAGGAGCCGCCGTTCGGCTTCGGTCCGGACGGCGCGGCGCCCTGGCTGGACGTCCAGCCGACCGCCTGGCGGGACGTCAGCGTCGCCGCGCAGACCGGGAACCCGGGCTCGCACCTGGAGCTCTACCGGGCGGCGCTGCGGCTGCGCGGCACCCACCCGGGCCTCGGCGACGGCCCGATGGACTGGTTGCCGTCCCCCGAAGGGGTGCTCGACTTCACCCGCCCGGGCGGGTTCCGCTGCGTGCTCAACTTCGGCCCGGAGCCGCTGCCGCTGCCGTCGCGGCCGGAGGTGCTGCTGGTGAGCGGGGAGTTGACGACCACGGCGGCGGGGCTGGCGCTGCCGACCGACACGGCGGTCTGGCTGCGGCACGGCCCGGACGGGGCTCGCGGATGAACGTCAGGGAATGAGGGAGCCCCGTTCGCACGGGGGAGCGACCGGGGCTTCCTCTGGAAATAATACGAGTTGTCGAGCCTTGCGCCAGCATTTCTCGGAAACAGGATCCACTGTGCCATCGGCTGCTGGCAGCCGGAGCCGGCTCAGCCCAGTCCGGCCCGCCGCAGCGCGTCGGCCATCGCGCCGCCGCCACCGGTGTCGCCGCCCCGGGGCCGGGGCGCGCGCGACGGCTGCTGGCCCTGCTGCTGGCGGCCACCGCCCGAACGGCCCTGCCCCTGCTGCGGCTGCTGGCCCTGCGGCTGCCGGGGCGGGCGCTGCTCCTGGCCGCGCTCCTGCCCGCGGTCCGGCCGCTGGCCCGAACGCGCGGCGGGCTGCGCCTCGTCGTCCAGTCGCAGCGTCAGCGAGATCCGCTTGCGCGGGATGTCCACGTCCAGCACCTTCACCCGGACGATGTCACCGGACTTCACCACCTCGCGCGGGTCCTTGACGAAGGTCTTCGACAGCGCCGAGACGTGCACCAGGCCGTCCTGGTGGACCCCGATGTCGACGAACGCGCCGAACGCGGCGACGTTGGTGACCGTCCCCTCCAGCAGCATGCCGGGCTCCAGGTCGGACAGCTTCTCGACGCCCTCCTTGAAGGCCGCCGTGCGGAAGGCCGGACGCGGGTCGCGGCCCGGCTTCTCCAGCTCCCGCAGGATGTCGGTGACCGTCGGCACCCCGAAGGTCTCGTCGGCGAAGGCCGCCGGGCGCAGGCCGCGGAGCACCCCGCCGTTGCCGATCAGCGTCCTCAGCTCGCCGCCGGTCTGCGCCAGGATCCGGCGCACCACCGGGTAGGCCTCGGGGTGGACGCTGGAGCTGTCCAGCGGGTCGTCGCCGCCGGGGATCCGCAGGAAGCCCGCGCACTGCTCGAACGCCTTGGGGCCGAGCCGGGCCACGTCCTTCAGGCCCTTGCGGGTCCGGAACGGGCCGTTGGCGTCGCGGTGCGCCACGATGTTCTCGGCCAGTCCGGCGGTGATCCCGGAGACCCGGGTGAGCAGCGGCGCGGAGGCGGTGTTGACGTCCACGCCGACGCCGTTGACGCAGTCCTCGACCACGGCGTCGAGCGAGCGCGACAGCTTGGCCTCGGACAGGTCGTGCTGGTACTGGCCGACGCCGATCGACTTGGGGTCGATCTTCACCAGCTCGGCCAGCGGGTCCTGCAGCCGCCGGGCGATGGAGACCGCGCCGCGGATCGAGACGTTGAGCTCCGGCAGCTCCTGCGAGGCGTAGGCGGAGGCGGAGTAGACGGACGCGCCGGCCTCCGAGACCACGGCCTTGGTGAGTCCCAGCTCCGGGTGGCGCTTGATCAGGTCGCCCGCGAGCTTGTCGGTCTCCCGCGAGGCGGTGCCGTTGCCGATGGCGATCAGGTCCACCCGGTGCGCGGCGCAGAGCTTGGCCAGGGTGGCGATCGACTCGTCCCAGCGGTTGGCCGGGACGTGCGGGTGGATGGTGTCGTGGGCGACGACCTTGCCGGTGTCGTCGACCACGGCGACCTTGACGCCGGTGCGGAAGCCCGGGTCCAGGCCCAGGGTGGCGCGGGTCCCGGCGGGCGCGGCCAGCAGCAGGTCGCGCAGGTTCGCCGCGAACACCCGCACCGCCTCGTCCTCCGCCTCGGTGCGCAGTCGCAGCCGCAGGTCGATGCCGAGGTGGACCAGGATCCGGGTGCGCCAGGCCCAGCGGACGGTGTCCAGCAGCCAGCGGTCGCCGGGGCGGCCCCGGTCCGCGATCTCGAAGCGGTTGGCGATCCGGGCCTCGTAGCCGCCGGGGGCCTCGGCGTCGGCCTCGTCGCTGTAGGGCTCCAGGGTCAGGTCGAGGACGTCCTCCTTCTCGCCCCGGAACATCGCCAGCACCCGGTGCGAGGGGAGCTTCACGAAGGGCTCGGCGAAGTCGAAGTAGTCGGAGAACTTCGCCCCCTCGGTCTCCTTGCCCCCGCGCACGGCGGCGGCCAGGCGGCCTCGGCCCCACATCCGCTCGCGCAGCGCGCCGATCAGGTCGGCGTCCTCGCCGAAGCGCTCGACCAGGATCGAGCGGGCGCCGTCGAGCGCCGCGGCGGCGTCGGCGACGTTCTCGTTCAGGAAGGCGGCGGCCTCGGTCTGCGGGTCCCGTCCCGGGTCGCCCAGCAGCAGGTCCGCCAGCGGCTCCAGACCGGCCTCGCGGGCGATCATCGCCTTGGTGCGGCGCTTGGGCTTGTAGGGGAGGTAGATGTCCTCCAGCCGGGCCTTGGAGTCGGCGGCTCGGATCTGCGCCTCCAGCGCCTCGTCCAGCTTGCCCTGACCGCGGACCGACTCCAGGATCGCGGTACGGCGCTCCTCCAGCTCGCGCAGGTAGCGCAGCCGCTCCTCCAGGGTGCGCAGCTGGGCGTCGTCGAGCTCGCCGGTGGCCTCCTTGCGGTAGCGGGCGATGAAGGGCACGGTGGCCCCGCCGTCGAGCAGTTCGACGGCGGCCTGCACCTGTCCGGCTCTGACGCCGAGTTCTTCGGCGATGGTCTGCTGGATGGACGCATTGTGAAGGGTCACGCTCGATTACCGCCTTCTCGCAGGGACTCCACCAGCATTCTGCCGTTCCCGGGGGCGGAGGGGAAAACCCCTGCGCCCCGGGCGGGTCGTGGCCGCTGGACCGACCGGGTGATCATCCGTGCGGCGACCGCGACCGACTGGTCCTCCGTCTGGCCCTTCCCGCACGCCGTCGTCGAGGCCGGGGGGACCCGCACCTACCCTCGCGACCTGGACCAGGAGCAGGCCCGCGCGATCCGGATGCTGACCGCCCCGGCGCGGACGGTGGTGGCGGTGGCGGTCAGCTGGGGCGGGGCACCGCGGCGAGCTGGCGGGACTGGGCGACCAGGCGGCCGGACTCGTCCCAGACCTCGGCGTCCTCCTCCAGGTAGCCGCCCGCGAGGTTGCGGGTCGAGTGGACCACCCGCAGCCAGCCGGGCACCGGCCTGGCCCGGACGTGGGCGGTGAGCTCGATGGTCGGGGTCCAGCCGAACAGGCCCAGGTCGAAGGTGACCGGCGGCAGCGCGTCCACCGCGAGCAGCAGCATCAGCGGGTCGGGGAGGCGTCCGTCGGCGAGCCGCAGCCAGCCCTGGATCCGGCCCTCGCCGCTGGGCTCGCCGAGCGCCCAGCCGACACTGGCCGGGTCGAGCCGCAGGTCGAGCCGGTGCAGCAGGTCGGCCTGGGCCAGGAACTGGGGCGGGGCGTGCTCGGTGCTGATGCACTGGTCCGGCGGCGGCATCAGCGGCGGGGCGGCGCTGGTGCGCACCTCCCCCTCGGCCGCGGCCAGGTCGCCGTAGGAGGCGAGCACCCGCAGCCGCTCGACGGGGCTGCCGTCCTCGTCCCGCTGGACGAGCCGGGCGGTACCGGTGGACAGCGTGCGTCCGCCGCGGACGGTCTCGGCGTGCACCTCGGCCGGGCCGGGACGGGAGGCGCTGAGGTAGTAGCCGCTGATCGAGACCGGGTCGACGTGGCCGGTGCCGTCGCCGAGGTGCCGGGACAGCGCCCGGGCGGCGAGCGCCAGCAGCAGGCCGCCGTTGATCCCGCCGCCGATGCGCCACCCCGGGTCGAGCTCCGCGTCGTAGACGCCGGGGGCGCCCTCGCGCTCCACCACGGCCGACCCCCGGTCGAACTCGGAGTCTGGGGCGGCGTCGCGGCCGGAGACCTGCTCAACCGGTGTCATCGTCATGGTGCGGTCCAACCCTCCAGGAAGTTACTTATCAGTAATCAATCGTACTCTCGCTTCACTCGTCAAGGCGATCGTGATAGTTCTGATTATCCGTCAGCTACGCAGCCGACCGTAGGAGCCCCCGATGACGCTTCCGCTCCCCCACCGGCTGGACGGCCGGGTGGCCGTGGTCACCGGCGCTGGCAGCGGGATCGGCCGGGCCACCGCGGCCGTCCTCGCCGCCGCCGGGGCCCGGGTGGTCTGCGCGGACGTCGACGGACCGGCGGCCGAGGCCACCGCCGCCCGGATCGGCGGCCGGGCCGCGACGCTGGACGTCGCCGACCGGGCCGGGGTGTTCGCGCTGCTGGAGGCCACCGCCGCGGAGCAGGGGCGGCTCGACATCCTCTGCAACGTCGCCGGGATCATCCGCACCGGCCTGGTCGTCGACGTGGCCGAGGCCGACCTGGACGCGGTGCTCGACGTCAACTTCAAGGGCACCTTCCACGCCTGCCAGTGCGCCGCCCGGATCATGTGCGCGCAGGGCGGCGGCAGCATCGTGAACACCGCCTCGGGCGCGGTCGACGCGGCCACCCCGGAGATCATGAGCTACTCGGTGTCCAAGGCCGCCGTGGTCCAGCTGACCCGGAACCTCGCCGCCGAGGTCGGCCGGTACGGGGTCCGGGTCAACGCGGTGGCCCCGGGCGTGGTCCGGACGGCGATGACGGCGCGGCACTTCCTGCTGCCCGACGGCGGCGTGGACGAGGCCGCCCGGGCCGCCGCCGAGAAACCGCTGCGCCGGATGTCCCCGCTGGGCCTGATCGGCGAGCCGGAGGACGTCGCCTACGCCGTGCACTACCTGGTCAGCGACGCCGCCCGGTTCGTCACCGGGCAGATCCTGCGCCCCAACGGCGGCGTGGCGATGCCCTGGTGACCACCGGGCCGTCCGCCGGACGCCGCTGCCGCAGCACCCGCCCGCGCCACAGCCCGCCGGTGACCCCGGTGAAGCGCAGCTCCAGGCCCACGCCGTCGCGTTCGGCCTGCAGGTGCAGGTGCGGCTCGGTGCTGTTCCCCGAGTTGCCGACCTCCCCGAGGAGGTCCCCCGCGCGGACCCGGTCCCCGGTGCGCACCCGGACCGAGCCCGGACGCAGGTGGCACAGCAGCACGGTCTCGCTGCCGGTGTCGATCCGGACCTCGTTGCCGAACACCGGCCCGTAGCGCGGACGCCCCGGGACCTGGTCCGGGTACCGGTCGACCGCCAGCGACACCGTCCCGGCGCAGGGCGCGAACAGCGGGGTGCCGTAGCAGGCGTAGTCGGCGGGCCCGCGCGGCGCCGACCGGGAGCGGGTGCCGCGCGGCCCCACCTTCAGGATGTCCAGCGCCCCGCGCTGCGGCGGGACGGCGTAGTGGTGGTTCAGCCCGCGCCCGCCGCCCTGGGCGATGTACCAGCTGCCGCTGTCGCAGGGGAACTCCAGCGGCACGGACACCGTGGTCTCCCAGCGGTGCCGCCGGGCCGCCATCAGCAGGCCGGTCAGCGGGCCCAGCACCACCAGCGCCAGCAGCGGCCCGAGGTACTCCCCCGGTCCGCCCGTCGGCAGTGCCCCCAGCCGCAGCGCCGAGACCGCGCCGGCCGCCGCGCCGAGCAGGAACACCCGGCGCACCCACGGCGGGACGTCCCAGCGCGACGGCGCGCCGTAGCCCTCGGCGAGGACCAGCAGCAGCGCCAGCGGCAGCGCGAAGGACGCCCAGGCGGGCACCGAGCCCACCGTCCAGAGCCTGCCGACGCACAGGGCGAACGCCGCCGCCCACCCGAACCGGTAGCACCGGGACAGCGTCGGCGCCGACTGCCGCGCGCCCGGTGCCCTGGAGACCCGCAGCCCGGTGAGCCGCCCGGTGGGACCGGTCGCCGCCCACACCGCGACCCGGCCCCGGGTGCCGACGATGTGCGGCCCCCGACCGCTGTCGGTGACCGAGACGAAGGAGCCCACCCGGTCCCAGGTCGCCGCCAGGATCTGCTGGAGCCTGGCCTCCCCCAGGTCCTGGACCAGTTCCGGCGCCAGCCGCGGCCGCTCGTCCGGCGCGGCGGCCAGGAACTCGTTCAGCGCGACTGTGGTCGCCTCGTCCGTCATGCGGAACAACCCCCCGGTCGTCCTCGATGTTCTGCGGTCCGGCGGCGGGGTCGGCCGACCCCGCCGCCGGGGACGGTCAGCGCCCGCGCAGCGCGCGGTAGCGGTCGGCCAGGGCGGCGGTGGAGGAGTCCAGCGACTCCCCGCCCTTGCCCTCGACCAGGACCGGCTCGATCTTCTTCGCCAGCACCTTGCCGAGCTCCACGCCCCACTGGTCGAAGGAGTCGATGTTCCAGATCGCGCCCTGGACGAAGACCTTGTGCTCGTACAGCGCGATCAGCTGTCCCAGCACCGACGGGCTCAGCCGCTCGGCGAGGATGGTGGTGGTCGGGTGGTTGCCCTTGAAGGTCTTGTGCGGGACCAGCTCGGCCGGGACGCCCTCGGCGGCGACCTCCTCCGGGGTCTTGCCGAAGGCCAGCGCCTGGCCCTGGGCGAAGAGGTTGGCCATCAGCAGGTCGTGCTGGGCGGCCAGGTCGGGCTCCAGCTCGGCCACCGGCCGGGCGAATCCGATCAGGTCGGCCGGGATGATCTTGGTGCCCTGGTGGATCAGCTGGTAGTAGGCGTGCTGGCCGTTGGTGCCGGGGGTGCCCCAGACCACCGGGCCGGTCTGCCAGCGCACCGGCTCGCCCTCGCGGTCCACCGACTTGCCGTTGGACTCCATGTCCAGCTGCTGAAGGTAGGCGGTGAACTTCGACAGGTAGTGCGAGTAGGGCAGCACCGCGTGCGACTGGGCGTCGAAGAACGCGCCGTACCAGACCCCGAGCAGGCCCAGCAGCAGCGGCACGTTCTGCTCGGGATCGGCGGTGCGGAAGTGCTCGTCGACCAGGTGGAAGCCGTCCAGCATCTCGCGGAAGTGCTCCGGGCCGATGGCGATCATCAGCGACAGGCCGATCGCGGAGTCGTAGGAGTAGCGCCCGCCGACCCAGTCCCAGAACTCGAACATGTTGTCGACGTCGATGCCGAAGTCCGCCACCCCCGAGGTGTTGGTCGACAGGGCCACGAAGTGCTTGGCCACCGCCTCCTTGCCGGCGCCGAGCTTGCCCAGCAGCCAGTTGCGGGCCGAGGTGGCGTTGGTGATGGTCTCGATGGTGGTGAAGGTCTTCGAGGCGACGATGAACAGCGTCTCGGCCGGGTCCAGGTCGCGGACCGCCTCGTGCAGGTCGGCGCCGTCGACGTTGGACACGAAGCGGACGGTCAGGTCGCGGTCGGTGTAGGAGCGCAGCACCTCGTAGGCCATCGCCGGGCCGAGGTCCGAGCCGCCGATGCCGATGTTGACGATGTTGCGGATGCGCTTGCCGGTGTGGCCCTTCCACTCGCCGGAGCGGACCCGCTCGGAGAAGGCGGCCATCTTGTCCAGTACCGCGTGCACGGCCGGGACCACGTTCTCGCCGTCCACCTCGATCACCGCGCCGCGCGGGGCGCGCAGCGCGGTGTGCAGCACGGCGCGGTGCTCGGTGATGTTGATCTTGTCGCCCCGGAACATGGCGTCCCGCAGCTCGGCGACCCCGCGTGCCTTCGCCAACTGCCGCAGCAGGGCCAGTGTCTCGTCGGTCACCAGGTGCTTCGAGTAGTCCAGGTACAGGTCGCCGACCTGGAGGGTGTAGCTGTCGCCGCGCTGGGGGTCGGCCGCGAACAGCTCGCGCAGCCGCACCTCGCCCAGCTGTGCCCGGTGCTTGCCCAACTCGGCCCATTCGGGCGAGCGGTCGAGCGCGAGCCGGTCCGGACGGGTTCCCTCGGACATCACGTTGACTCCATCCTGAATCACCACACGTTCGGTACGCGACCGAGCCTAGACCGTCCGGCAGTCAGCAGGCGGAGGTCACCGGCCCGGTCAGTCCCGGGCCGTGCTCGCGGGCGGGGTGACCGGCACCCGCAGTCGGACGCCGAAGCCGCCGTCCTCCAGCGGCGCGGCCCGCAGCGTCCCGCCGAGCAGGGTGGCCCGCTCGCGCAGGCCGACGATGCCGTGGCCGCCGCCGGGAAGGTCCAGCCGACCCGGCTCGGCCGGGGCCGGGCCATTCTCGACCGCGACCAGCAGCCGGTCGCCGTCCAGCAGCACGCTCACCTCGGTCCAGGCGCCCGGGGCGTGCTTGCGGACGTTGGTCAGCGCCTCCTGCACGGTCCGGTAGGCGGCCCGCTCGACCGGCTCCGGCAGGGCGGCCTCCTCCGGGACGAACAGGTGCAGCACCGCGTCCACCTCGGACTCGGCGACCAGCCGGGGCAGGTCGGTCAGCCGGGGCTGCGGCACCAGCTCGGTGGGTCCGGCCCCGGCGGCGCGCAGCACCAGGATCATGGTGCGCAGCTCCTCCAGCGTGGCCACGGCCAGACCGCGGAGCATCTTGGCGGTCTGCCGGACCTCCGGGTCGCTCGCGGTCACCTGGAGCGCCCCGGCCTGCACCGCGATCAGACCGGCCTGGTGCGAGACCACGTCGTGCATCTCCCGGGCGATCCGGGCGCGCTCGCGGGCCAGCACGGTCTGCGCGTGCAGCTCCCGCTCGTGGTCGCGCAGCGTGGCCAGCTCGGCGATCCGGGCCTTCAGGCTCTCCCGGGTCTGCAGCAGCAGGCCCAGCGCGGCCGGGCCCCCGGCCAGCATCACCGCGTGTATCAGGTCCTGGATGTGGTCGCTGGTGGTCTCCCTGACGAACTCGCTCAGCGGCCAGGGGATGAACAGGCCGAGGCCGACCAGCACCGTGGCGGTCCACAGCTGCCGCCCCGGCGGGCGGCTGCGGGCCACCCCGTACAGGGCGACCATGGCGGCCACCATGGCGGTCCCGGTGTACAGGCCGGGCAGGGTGACCAGCAGGACCGCCCGGGGGTACCGGTTGCGCAGCAGCAGCGCGGTGGCGGCGATCACCGAGGCGTAGAAGGTCCAGTCGCGCGGCGGCGGGTAGTTCAGCCAGGCGTCCAGCATCGCGGCGATGAACAGCACGATGGTGACCGCCCAGGAGCGGACCCGCGGCGAGCGGATCCGGGGCAGCCGGGGCCGGACCGAGTACACCCCGGGGGGCAGCGGGCGTGACAGCCGGAAACCGGTGGAGTTCACAGTGCCTCGCTGTCCTCGATCAGCCCGGCCCGCTCGGCCAGCACCGCCGCCTGGATCCGGTTGGCGACGCCCAGCTTGGTCAGCACCGCGCTGACGTAGTCCTTGACCGTGGCGGCGCCCAGGTGCATCCGGGCGCCGATCTCGACGTTGGACAGGCCCTGGCCGAGGTGGCCGAGCACCTGCCGCTCGCGGGCGGTGAGGCTGTCCAGGCCGACGCCGCCGACGGTGCGCGGGCGGCTCTCCCGCAGCCGGCGCAGTACCGGCGAGGACAGGCAGCCCGCGCCGGTGGCGACCGCGCGCACCGAGCTGGCCAGGATCTCCGGGTCGGTGTCCTTGAGCAGGAAGCCGCTGGCGCCGATGCTGAGCGCCTGGTCCAGGTACTCGTCGGTGTCGAAGGTGGTGAGCATGGCCACGTACGGGCTGTCGGGCAGGGCCCGCAGTCGGCGCAGCAGGGTGAGCCCGTCGATGTCGGGCATCCGTATGTCCAGCAGCACCACGTCCGGGTGCAGGGACCGCACCGCGGACAGGGCCTCGGTCCCGGAGCAGGTGCCGACCACCTCGATGTCGGGCGCGCTGCCGAGGATCATCGCCAGACCGGAGCGGATCAGCGCCTCGTCGTCCACCACGATGACGCGCACCGGTCTCCCGCGCGATCCATCGTCTGTTCCAACTGTGGCCACGTGACTGTTCCTGACTCGATACCTGGCTCTGTGCCTGACTCGCCCGTCCCGGGATCCCCGTGCGTGGGGGTTCCGCGACCGTATCCCAGCGCCAATCGCCGGGGAAAGCGGAGAACCCCCGGTCGGAGCCGGAATCACCCCTGGTCGGGGGTGCTTTTGACGTGGTGGTCCATACCAGGATGGGCCCTCGGCGCGTACGCGTGCCAGATGGCGGGCACCACGGGGGGGTGCCCGCCTTCAGTGTTCGGGGGCCCGGCTCAGGCCGGACGGCCGGGGCGGGAGGCACCGGTTCCGGTGCCGCTGCCGCCGCTGCGGCGCGGGCGGCGGCTGCGCGGCTGGGCCGCACTGGCAGCCGCCGCTCCGCCGCGCGAGCCCGCCGCGGAGCCGGAGCGGCCGCCGCCGTTGCCGCCGCGCGAGCCGGAGCCCGCCGGGCGCGGCTTGCGCGGCGTCTGCGCCGGGACGGCCGGGGCCGGGGCGGTGATCACCACCGGCACTCCGCTGGGCTTGCGGGCGCCGGTGATCCGCGACAGCTCGGCGTCACCGGAGCGGACCCGGTCGTTGTTGGGGGTGATCCCGGCGTCGGACATCAGCCGGGCCATCTCCCGGCGCTGGTTGGACAGCACCAGCGTGACCACCGTGCCGGACTCCCCGGCGCGGGCGGTCCGGCCGCCGCGGTGCAGGTAGTCCTTGTGGTCGGTCGGCGGGTCGACGTTGACCACCAGGTCCAGGTTGTCCACGTGGATGCCCCGGGCGGCGACGTTGGTGGCGACCAGCGCGGTGATGTGGCCGTCGCGGAACTGCTCCAGCACCCGGTTGCGCTGCGGCTGGGACTTGCCGCCGTGCAGCGAGGCGGCGCGGACGCCGTTCGCGAGCAGCTCCTTGGCCAGCTTGTCGGTGGCGTGCTTGGTGTCCATGAACATGATCACCCGGCCCTCGCGGGCGGCGATCTCCACGGTGACCGCGCGCTTGTCGGCGTCGGCGACATAGAGGACGTGGTGGTCCATGGTGGTGACGGCACCGGCCGAGGGATCGACCGAATGGGTGACCGGGTCGGTCAGGAAGCGGCGGACCAGCCGGTCCACGTTGCGGTCCAGAGTGGCCGAGAACAGCATCGTCTGGCCGTTCGGCTGCACCTGCTCCAGCAGGTTGGTGACCTGGGGCAGGAAGCCCATGTCGGCCATCTGGTCGGCCTCGTCCAGGACGGTGATGGCGACCCGGTCGAGCCGGCAGTCGCCCCGGTCGATCAGGTCCTTCAACCGGCCCGGGGTGGCGATCAGCAGCTCGACGCCGCGCCGCAGCGCGGCCGACTGGCGGGTGATCGACATGCCGCCGACCACGGTGGTCAGCCGCAGGTTGACCGAGGTGGCGTAGGGAGTGAGCGCGTCGGCGACCTGCTGGGCCAGTTCCCGGGTGGGCACCAGGACCAGCGCCAGCGGCGACTTGGGCTCGGCCCGGCGCCCGGCGGTGCGGGCCAGCATGGCCAGCCCGAAGGCCAGGGTCTTGCCTGAGCCGGTCCGGCCGCGGCCGAGGACGTCGCGCCCGGCAAGGGAGTTGGGGAGGGTCGCGCCCTGGATCGGGAAGGGCTCGGTCAGCCCCTCGCGGGTGAGCGTGGCGAGCAGCGCGCCGGGCATGTCCAGCTCGGCGAAGGCCTGCACGGCGGGCAGCGAGGGGGTGCTGCTGACCGGCATCTCGAACTCGCCCGACTGGACCAGCGGGCGGCGGCGCGGCGCGCCCTGCTGCCCGGCGGACCGGCCGCGGGAGGCGGCCGGGTTGGTCCGCGGCGCGCCGGTGGGGCGCCCGAACCGGGTGGTGGGACGCGGGTCGTTGGTACGGCTGGTGCGATGGTTCATGGAGAACCTTCCTCGTAGCGGCACGCTTCGAGGAGGGCTCCGCAGCACTTCGCACGGAGGTTCACAAGAACGAGCCAGGGGGGCGGAGGGATTCTCCGCAGGTAAGGCGCCGGCCTGGCGCACAAAACTCTGCAGGCCCAGCGTGCGAGCGCCGGGCCTACAGAGTTCAAGTAGCGGGGACAGGATTTGAACCTGCGACCTCTGGGTTATGAGCCCAGCGAGCTACCGAGCTGCTCCACCCCGCGTCGGTAGCTCAACTGTAGCAGAGTGCCGTGATCACTCGGCCGACTGTTTCCCGCCATGGTCGCGCCGCCCGGTGGGCCGGGTGGCCAGGGCGTTGATCTCCCGGGGGCCGAGCAGCCGGGTACCGGCGCCGTCGGCGGCGACCGCGAGCATCGCCCGGCCGATCTCCGCGGTGGACGTGACCGCGTTCGGGAACAGCCGCCGCAGCAGCGGGTACGCCGGGCCGATCACCCGGTACAGGATGCGGTACAGGGCGGTCTTGGAGACCACCCCGGGGCCCGCCTGGATGTAGCCGGGGCGGAACATGTAGGCGTCCATGGGCAGCGCCAGCAGCTCGTTCTCGGTCTGCCCCTTGACCCGGGCCCACATGCTGCGGCCCTGCCCGGTGCTGTCGGTGCCCGCGCCGGACACGTAGCCGAACACCAGTCCGGGGCTGCGCTCGCTGACCGCGCGGGCGACCGCCAGCGTGAGGTCGTGGGTGACCTCGCGGTAGGCCGCCTCCTTCATCCCGACGGAGGAGACGCCGAGGCAGAAGAAGCAGGCCTGGAGGTCGGAGAGCTCGCCCTCGGCGGCTGCCCCGGCCAGGTCCGCGACGTCGGACCGCAGGATCTCGCGCAGCTTGGGGTGGCGCCGACCGACCGTGCCGCGGCCGACCACCAGCACCCGCTTCACCGCGTCGTCGCGCAGGCACTCCTGGAGCACGCCCTGGCCGACCATGCCGGTCGCACCGAAGATGATCACATTCATGGCCCGGAGCCTCGTTCCGTGGTGGTCCTGCCCGACCCGCCGACCCTACCGCCGCGCCGCGGCCCGAGCTGTCTCCGCCGGGCAGCGGCGAATCCCTGTCCGACCCGGTGGTCTGCCTCTATCGTGCTGCCCAGCCCCCGTCGACCACCCCCTCTGGAGCCCTCATGGCCGCAGCTGAGACCCACGCGCCGAGCCACGCCGCCGGTCCCACCGACAGCCCCCTGCTGGACGAGACCATCGGCGCGGCGCTGGACCGGGCGGTCGCCGCCCACGGCGGGCGCGAGGCGCTGGTGGACGCCGCCTCCGGGCGCCGCTGGAGCTACCGCCAACTGGCCGACGAGGTGGACGCGGTGGCGCTGGGGCTGCTGGGGCTGGGGGTGCGCCGCGGCGACCGGGTGGGCATCTGGTCGCCCAACTGCCCGGAATGGGTCTTCCTGCAGTTCGCCACCGCCCGCATCGGCGCGATCCTGGTCACCGTCAACCCCGGATACCGGGCGCACGAGCTGGAGTTCGTGCTGAGGCAGGCCGGGGTGCGGACGGTGGTGGCGCTGCCCTCGTTCAAGACCTCCGACTACGCCGGGATGCTGGCCGCGACCGCCCCCGCCTGCCCCGAGCTGCGCGACACCGTGCTGATCGGCGAGGAGTCCTGGACCGCGCTGGTGGCCGCCGGACGCGCCGCCGACCGGGCACCGCTGGCGGCCGCCGAGGCCGGGCTCGCGCCGGGCGACCCGATCAACATCCAGTACACCTCGGGCACCACCGGCTTCCCCAAGGGCGCCACCCTGTCGCACCGGAACATCCTCAACAACGGCTACTTCGTCGGGGAGTTGTGCGAGTACACGGAGCTGGACCGGATCTGCGTGCCGGTCCCCTTCTACCACTGCTTCGGGATGGTGATGGGCAACCTCGCCGCCGTCTCGCACGGCGCCTGCGTGGTGATCCCGGCCCCGGCCTTCGACCCGGTGGCCACCCTGCGCACGGTCGCCGCCGAGCGCTGCACCTCGCTCTACGGGGTGCCGACGATGTTCATCGCGGTCCTGAACGAGCCGGGCTTCGGCGCGTACGACCTGTCCTCGCTGCGCACCGGGATCATGGCCGGATCCCCCTGCCCGACCGAGGTGATGAAGCAGGTGGTGGAGCGGATGGGCATGCGCGACGTGTCGATCTGCTACGGCATGACCGAGACCTCGCCGGTGTCCGCCCAGACCCGGACCACCGACTCGCTGGAGCACCGGGTCTCCACCGTCGGCCAGGTCGGGCCGCACCTGGAGGTCAAGGTGGTCGACCCGGAGACCGGCCGAACCCTGCCGCGCGGCAGCGACGGCGAGCTGTGCACCCGCGGCTACTCGGTGATGCTCGGCTACTGGGCGCAGCCGGAGCAGACCGCCGAGGCGGTCGACGCCGACGGCTGGATGCACACCGGCGACCTGGCCGCGATGGACGACGACGGCTACCTCACCATCACCGGGCGGATCAAGGACATGGTGATCCGCGGCGGCGAGAACATCTACCCGCGCGAGATCGAGGAGTTCCTGTACACCCACCCGGACATTCTGGACGCGCAGGTGGTGGGCGTGCCCGACGCCACGTACGGCGAGGAGCTGATGGTCTGGGTGCGGCTGCGGGCGGGCGCGCCGGAGCTGAGCGTGGAGGCGGTGCGCGAGTTCTGCGGCGGCAGGCTCGCCCACTACAAGATCCCGCGCTACCTGCACGTGGTGGACGCCTTCCCGATCACCGTGACCGGGAAGATCCGCAAGGTGGAGATGCGCGCGGAGTCGGTCCGCCTGCTCGGACTGTGAGCGGCGCCCCCGGTGGCGCCCCGCCCCTGGCGGCGCTCAGCCCTTGCTGACGAAGGTGTCGATGGCGGCGGACAGGGCGTTCGGCTGGTCCTCCGGGATCAGCGTGCCGCTGTCGGGGATCTCCAGGTAGCTGCCCTGCGGGAACAGCGCCGCCAGGCGGCGGCCGTGCGCCGGCGGCATCACCCGGTCCCGCGCCGCCCAGACCACCAGCACCGGGCGGTCGAAGCCGCCCGCCTCGGCCGCCGCCCGCTGCAACCGGTCGGGGCGGGCGCCGCGCAGGTAGGTCCGCAGGTCCTCGCGTGCCCCGGCGCTGTGCAGCAGCGGCCAGGACCAGCGGTCGGCGATCTCGCGCGGCACCGTCCGCCGGCTCAACAGCCCGTACGCCAGCGGCAGCCGCCGCAGCGGGTGGAACCGCAGCGGCTGCGCGGCGGCGGCGAGGCCGCCGGGGACCTTCGCCGCCAGCCAGATCGCCCGCCCGGGCAGGCCCGGCGGGAAGTTGTCGAAGGCCTCGATGGAGGCCAGCACCAGCCGGGCGATCCGGCCCGCCGCCGGGGTGCCGGAGACCGCCAGCAGCATCCCGGTGGCCGCGTCGTTCTGGACCAGGGTCACCCCGGTCAGGTCCAGGGCCTCCAGGAAGTCGCCCAGCAGCCGGGCCATCCCGTCCGGCGAGAGGTCCGCCCCGGAGCGCATCGGGCGCAGGTGCGAGCCGAACGGCAGCGTCGGCACCACCACCCGGTACTGGTCCTGGAGTTCCGCCACCACGTGCCGCCACAGGGTGCCGTCCACCGCGGGCCCGTGTGCCAGCACCACGGTCGGCCCGTCGCCGCCGCTGTCCGAGTAGTCGAGGGTTCCGGCGGGTAGCTCGATGGTAGCCATCTCCCCACTGTAGATCCCCATCCGCGCCACCGAACAGGCGGCATGACGGTGAATCAGTTGTCCCGCCGGGAGCCCAGGTAGAGCTGCCGTCCGCGCAGCGCGACCTCCAGTTCGAAGCGGGAGTCCGGATCGCGCAGCGCCGCGCCGAACAACTCCTGCACCCGGTGCAGGCGCTGACGGGCCGTCTGCGGATGGATACCGAGCCGGGCGGCGACCTCCGGGGCGCTGCCGCTGTTGGTCTGCAGCCAGGCCAGCAGGGTCGCCGCGAGCCGGTCGCTCTGCTTGGCGGTGAGCGCCTCCAGCGGCGCCAGCCGACGCGCCGCCATCAGCCGCACCAGCGGCGCGTCACTGCGCAGCAGCAGCTCCGGCAGCCGGTCGTCGCAGCTCAGCGGCTCGTCCCGGCGCTCCCTCCGGAACTCGGCGGGGCTGGGGGCGAGGCCGTCGGCGGGAGGGTCGCCGGTGGTCGCCCGGATCGTCCTGGCCCAGCGCAGCGAGTCGGCCGCGAGCTCCGGCGGCACCACCGGACCGACCACCGCGCCCCGGCCCCGGAGCACCCACCGGATCTGGTCACCGGCCAGCAGTACCGCGGGGTCGGGCAGGAGCAGATAGGGCTGGGCGCAGTCCAGGTCGGCCAGCACCGGATCGGGCAGCCTGCGCCGCCGCGCCGCCTCCGGTCCGACGCCCGCGGGCGGGCCGAGCGCCACGCAGGCGAGCCGGTCCGGTACCGGCCAGTCGGCGGCCAGCGCCGCCCGCTCCAGCTCGGCCCGCTGCGCCCCGGTCACCAGCAGCTCCAGCAGCTGGTGCCGGAGCCTGCCCTGGGTGCCCGCGTGGTCGGCCCTGGCCTCGGCGTAGCCCTCGACCGAGGCCGAGGCGATCTCGTCGATGTGGGCGAAGATCGCCTCGGCCAGGGTGACCACCAGGTCCGGGCCCAGACCCACCCGGCGTGCCACCCGCGCGTAGCGCCGCCAGGCCACCCGGGCGCCGAGCCGGTAGGCGGCCTGTAGCGCGTCCAGGGTCCGTCCCTCCGCCAACTCCCCGCGCCCGAGCGCGCGGTAGACGCGTACCCGCTCCTCGCTCAGGCTCCGCTCGCGGCCGTGGCCGTTCGGACGGCGCGCGGTGGGCTGCTCGGCCGCGGTGTCCGGCCGCCGCGCCCGGGGACCGGCGCCCTCCACCAGGTCCGCGAAATCCGCCAGCGCGGTCTCCACGCCGTACTGGATTCCGGCCCCGAAATGCCCGGCGAGCGGCCTGGAGAATTCGGGGACCTGCTGCCGGATCTCCCGGATGATCTCGGCGGCCAGCGTCTCCCGCTCTTTTCTTATCTCGGCCGCGAAACAGCGCGGCAAAGCAGTCCACGGCCCAGCCAACGCAGCCCTCTTCGGTCGGGGCACCACCACTCCGAAGGGCGGAACCGCCCGACGTGAGTATGCGGCTATGTTACTGACGAGTCAATACTTCTGACATGCCTTTTCCCTCCCGCGAACCGGGCCGTGGCGGTGCGCTCGGGGGATGTCGCGGGCGTCCCCCCGGCGTGTTCACGCTCGCTCCGATGACAGGTCCCTAGGATGCCGCCGAGCAATTGATGGCATCCGGTCGAGTACTTCTCATCAGTGCTCGCCGCAGCCGTTGACGGGATTGGCGGACACTCCTAGCGTCCACGTCCCATCGCGGGGTCGCCAATCTCCCTCGATTGCGAACAGGTTGTTCCCGTATTTCCACCACAAGGGACGGACTCAACATGAAAGCGGACAAGAGGAACAGTGGCCTGCGGCTGCTCGCGGTGGCCGCGGCGGGCGCGGTCGGCCTGGCCCTGGCCTGTGCCCAACCGGCCACGGCGGCAAGCTCGTACCCGGTGAACTACGACTTCGCCACCGGGTTCCTGGCCGGGGCGCTGACCCCGAACCAGGCGCCGCTGGGCGCGAACAACTGGTCCTGCGCGCCGAGCGCCGAGCACCCGTACCCGGTCATCCTGGTCAATGGCACCTTCGCCAACGAGAGTGACAACTGGGCGGCGGCGTCGCCGCTGCTGGCGAACAACGGCTACTGTGTGTTCACCTTCAACTACGGCGGCGCCACCCCGAACGCGATCCTCCAGGGCACCGGCGACATCGCCACCAGCGCGGGCCAGCTGGAGGGCTTCGTCAACCGGGTGCTGAGCGCCACCGGCACCGCCAAGGTCGACCTGGTCGGGCACTCCCAGGGCGGCATGATGCCGCGCTACTACATCAAGAACCTGGGCGGCGCGGCCAAGGTCGACAAGCTGGTGGCGCTCGCGCCCAGCAACAACGGGACCACCCTCGACGGCATCACCCAGCTGGGCACCCAGCTGAACCTCATCGACCCGATCAACGGCCTGCTCAACGGGCCGTGCGCGGCCTGCGTCGAGCAGGAGCAGGGCTCCTCCTTCCTGACCGCGCTCAACGCGGGCGGCGAGACCGCCCCCGGCGTCCAGTACACCGTGATCGAGTCCACCGACGACGAGGTGGTCACCCCGTACACCAACGCGTTCCTGCCCGCCGCGCCGAACGTCAGCGACATCCTGCTGCAGAACCAGTGCGCCCTCGACTCCACCGACCACCTGGAGATCGCCGCCGACCCGATCGCCCTCACCGACGTGCTGAACGCGCTGGACCCGGCGCACCCGCGCCCCGTCCCCTGCGAGGTGGTGCTGCCGGTCACCGGCCCGCTGCTCTGACCCGGGTTCCGGGCCCGCTGCTGCCTCCCCCGCGCAGACCCCGACCGGGGAAGGCAGCAGCCACCATGATCGACCGCCGCGAACTGCCGGGGCACGGTTGACGGGGTCGGTGGGCGGCGGCAAGATGGCGGACTGCGTGGCCTACGCCGAACCTCCCGCGACCGTCCCCAGCACGGTCTCCCAGTGGAGGCAAAGGGACTAGCGTCTCAGGTCGCTGTCGCAGCCCGATCGCCTCGGGCGGGGTTGCTGGGGAACGACCGCCCCGGGCGTGGAAGGCCGAGATGACAGCCCACCGGAACGTCAAACGCCAGGTGCGCGCCCGCGCCGCCAGGACCGGCGAGTCCTACACGTCCGCGCTCCGGCACCTGCGGCCGACTCCCGCCGGGGACGTCCCGCCGCGCCGCACCGGCTGACCGAGCCGAACCGCCCGCACAACAGCCTCTCCGTCGTCTCCGACCGAGGCCAGGTGGCCACCCGCTACGACGAGCGGCTGCTGTCCCGGACGAAGCTCTCGTACCTGTACGCGCCGGGCACCGCGCCGGTGGCCTTCGACGTCGACGGGGTGCGCTTCGGCTGCCTGCTCGGCATGGAGATCCACTACCCGGAGCTGTTCGCCGAGTACGAGCGGCTGGACGTCGACTGCGTCCTGTTCTCCACCACCGGCGTCAACCCCGGCAACGCCGCCGCCCAGGCCCAGGGGCACGCCGCCGCCAACAGCTACTGGGTCAGCCTCTCGGTGCCGACCCAGCACAGCGCCACCGCGCCGTCCGGCGTGGTCGCCCCCAACGGCGACTGGCTGGCCCGCTGCCCGGAGGACGGTTCGCCGTCCGTTGCCGTGGTCGACCTGGACGACGGTTCGGCGGCGGCAGCGGTGGCGGTGACCCACGCCCGGCCCTGGCGCCGTGAGTCGCGCGCGGGCCGGGACACCGCGCCGCGGCTCGCCGACCCGCGCAGCGCGGACCGCACGGCGGGCTTCTAGCCGCAGGTCAGGGGCGGCACGCGGGTATCCCGTGGGCCGCCCCGGTGAACTATCGTGCACCCATCCCACGCGTGCACAGCCGGAGGTCCGATGACAAGCGCCACCCCGTGGTACCGGCAGCTGTCGGCCACCCAGCGGAAGTCCTTCGCCGCGGCCTGGCTGGGCTACGTGCTCGACGGGTTCGACTTCGTGCTGATCACGCTCGCGCTCACGGAGATCAAGCACACCTTCGGCCTGAGCACGGTGCAGGCCGCGAGCCTGGTCTCGGCCGCGTTCGTCTCCCGCTGGGTCGGCGGTCTGGTGATCGGGGCGATCGGCGACCGGTTCGGCCGCCGCAACGCCATGGTGCTGTCCATCGCGCTGTTCTCGCTCGGCACCCTGGCCTGCGGACTCGCCCCGTCCTACGCCGTCCTGTTCGCGGCCCGGCTGGTCGTCGGTCTCGGCATGGCCGGGGAGTACGGCGCGAGCGCGACCTACGTGATCGAGTCCTGGCCGCGGCGGATGCGCAACAAGGCGAGCGGCTTCCTGATCTCCGGCTACTCGATCGGCACGGTGCTGGCGGCCTGGGTCTACCAGGCCGTGGTACCCGCCTGGGGCTGGCGGACCCTGTTCCTGATCGGACTGCTGCCGATCGCGCTGGCGCTGTGGCTGCGCCGCGGCCTGCCCGAGAGCCGCGACTGGAGCGCGGCCGACCGGGAACGCGGTCAGGACCGGCCGGAGCAGTCGGCGCTGGACGTCCTGTTCCGGGGCCGCCGGGCACCGCTGAACCTGGCCCTCGGCGCGGCGACGCTCACCGCGCTCGTGCTGGTCTTCACCCGCTCGGTGCCGGGCGGGTGGGTGACCGCCCTGCTCAGCCTGCTGGTGGCCGGGGTCCTGGTGGCCTACATGGTCCAGTTCTCCGGCCGCCGCTGGCCCACCGGCGTCATGCTGATGCTGACGGTCTTCGTGGCCTTCCTCTCCTCCTGGCCGCTCCAGGCGCTGCTGCCGACGTACCTGAGGACCGAGCTCGGCTACACCCCGGCCCAGACCAGCGACGTCCTCTACTACGCGGGCTTCGGCGCGGCGGCCGGCTGCCTGGTCGCGGGCTTCACCGGCGACCGGTTCGGGACCGCCCGCGCCTACTGGACCAGCCTGCTGGCGGCCCAGGCGCTGATCTTCCCGGTGTTCGCCATCGGCGGCCACCACCTGGTGCCGCTCGGCGTGCTGCTGTTCCTTCAGCAGCTGTTCGGGCAGGGCATCTCCGGGCTGCTGCCCACCTGGATCGGCGGCCACTTCGAGGTCCGCCGCCGCGCGGCGGGGCTCGGCTTCAGCTACAACGTCGGGGCGCTCGGCGGCGCCGTCGCCCCGGTGCTGGGCGCGAACCTGGCCGGTCGGATGGGCCTGGGCACCGCGCTGGCCGTGCTCTCCTTCGGGCTGGCCTTCCCGGTGATGCTGCTCATCGGCCTGGACGCGCCGAAGCGGGTCCAGCGGCGACTGCGCCCCGACCCCGCCCCGGCACCCGGCCTCGGGCCGCTCCCGTCGCCGGACGCGACACCTGCCAGAATCGGCGCATGACCGAGCACGCGGACCAGGGGTACCTGCTGGACAACCGGCAGTCGGAGGCGGGGATCCGCTTCGGCGCGCTCGCCGAGTTGTTCGACCCGGTGACGTTCCGGCACGTGGACCGGCTGGGCATCGGCCCCGGTATGCGCTGCTGGGAGGTCGGCGCCGGTGGCCCCTCGGTACCACTGGGGCTGGCCGAGCGGGTCGGCCCCGGGGGCGCGGTGCTCGCCACCGACATCGACGTCTCCTGGACCGAAAAGCTCACCGGCGGCGTGATCGAGGTGCGGGCCCACGACGTGGCCGCCGACCCGCCGCCGCCCGGCGGCTTCGACCTGGTGCACGCCCGGCTGGTACTGGTGCACGTACCCGACCGCGCCGAGGCGCTGCGCCGGATGGTCCAGGCGCTGCGCCCCGGCGGCTGGCTGCTGCTGGAGGACGCCGACCCGGCCCTCCAGCCGCTGCTCTGCCCGGACGAGTCGGGCCCCGAGCAGCGGCTCGCCAACCGCCTGCGGTCCGGCTTCCGCACGCTGATGGCCGGGCGCGGCGCGGACCTCGGCTACGGCCGGACCCTGCCCAGGGTGCTGCGCGAGGCCGGACTGGACGAGGTCCAGGCCGACGCGTACTTCCCGATCACCTCACCGGCGTGCACCGTGCTGGAGGCGGCCACCGTGCGGCAGATCCGCGGCCGCCTGGTGGCCGCCGGGATCGCCACCGACGAGGAGGTCGACCAGCACCTGGCGAACGTCGCCACCGGAACGCTCGACCTGGCCACCGCCCCGCTGATCTCCGCGTGGGGACGCCGCCGGTAGCCGCCGGGGCCGGGCCGACCGGGAGCGGTTCGGGGGCGTCCTTCTGCTCCGGCGGCGGGCGACGTAGCCTGTTCCTGGGGCCGTCACCAGCGGCCATGGCTTCGGGAGGCAGGCATGAGCGGCGTCGTCACAGCGGTCAGCGTCGATACGGAGCACCGGTTCAGCAAACCGAACGCACCGGTGATCCGGCTGCTGGCCGGGCTGGGGGTCGAGGGTGACGCCCACCTGGGCGTGACCGTGCAGCACCGCTCGCGGGTGGCCAGGGACCCGAGCCAGCCGAACCTGCGGCAGGTGCACCTGCTCCACGCCGAGCTGCACGACCAGCTGGACGGGGTCGGCTTCCCGGTGAAGGCCGGTGAGTTGGGCGAGAACGTGACCACCCGCGGGGTGGACCTGCTGGGCCTGCCGCGCGGCGCCCGGCTGCACCTGGGCGAGCGGGCGGTGGTCGAGATCACCGGACTGCGCAACCCCTGCCAGCAGATCAACGAGTTCCAGTCCGGCCTGCTGAAGCAGGTCCTGGGTGTGGACGAGAACGGCTGTGTGGTCCGCCAGGGCGGGATCATGGGCGTGGTACTGGCGGGCGGCGAGGTCCGCCCGGGGGACGACGTCCGGGTGGAGCTGCCGCCGCTGCCGCACGAGCCACTCGACGTGGTCTGACGCTGCGTCAACTCTCCTCGGTGGCCGGGTGCAGGCCCTCGGAGTCGGTGAGCCGGCCACCGAGCCTGCGGGCCGGTCCCGGGGCCGCCAGGACCGCGACCACGGCCGCGAGCAACCAGCAGCCGGAGACGATCGGGAACCAGTGCCCCGGACCGGACGCCGGATAGGGGATGACGTTGCGGTAGAGCGTGTAGCCGAGCAGGCCGAGCGCGGCGAGCGGGATCACCACCTGCCACATCGGCACCGGCATCCGCCGCTGCACGAAGATCAGCCGGATCGCGCCGATGGTGGTCAGCCCGTAGGCGACCAGCAGGATCAGCGTCCCGATGGTGCCGCCCCAGACGAAGGTGTCCTCCGGGACCGCCGAGAAGGCGACGACGCACAGGAGGAGGATGGCGGCCATGACGGCGCTGATCACCACCGCCGCCCGGGCCGGGGTGCCGCGCCCGGAGACCCGGCCCAGGCCGCCGGAGCCGAAGCCGTCCCTGCTCATCGCGAACAGCAGCCGCGCGGAGCCGACGGTACAGGCCAGGCAGCAGCCGAAGGCGCTGATGGTCGCGCCGAGGGTGACCAGGTTCCCGACCCAGGGGCCGAGGTAGCTGCCGCCGAGGTCGCCGATCAGCGAGGTGGAGCTGCCGAAGGTGGCGACCCCGGCCTTGCCGGTGCCGAAGCCCATCATCTCCACCGCGGTCACCACCACGAAGAACACGCCGCCGAAGAGGGTGGTGCCGAGGATCGCCCGGGGGATGTCGCGGTTCGGGTTGACCGATTCCTCGCCGAGGGTGGACGCCGCCTCGAAGCCCGCGAAGGACAGGAAGCCGAAGACCACCCCGAGGAACAGCGCGGATGGCGCGGTACCGGGCGGGACGGAGAAGACCGACATGGTGAACCGGTGCCCGGCCGGGGCGTTGCCGAGGAGCAGCCGGACCAGGACCACGGCGGTGATGGTGAGGATCAGCGCGACGGTCGCCCCCTCCACCGTGAGCAGCACGTTCGTGCCGCGCCGGACCGAGGCGATGGTGAGCCAGCAGGCGAGCACCAGCACCACGGCGGTGAGCAGGAACGGCGCGTCGGTCGGCGGGTGCGGCCAGGCGCCGACCCGTTGCAGGAAGGAGATCCCGAAGATGCCGACCACCGAGGAGGTGGTGACGCCGTAGAAGATGTAGGTGCCGACCAGCCCCCATCCGGCGACGACGCCGGTGCGCGGTCCCAGGGTCGCGCCGACGAAGGCGTAGACCGAACCGGAGTGGTGGAAGTACTGGCAGAGCCGGACGAACACGTAGGTGACCAGCAGCACGCCGACGGCGGCGATCAGGAAGGCCAGCGGCACCGCCCGGCCCACGCTCGGCGCCGCGGCCTGCGGGTTGATGTTGACCGACATGCTGGGTGCCATCAGCGCCATCGACAGGCCGATGGCCTGCCAGACGTTGAGGGTCCGGCGCAGGCGTTGCTCCGGCGGGAGTTCGGTGCTGGTGAGCGTGGAGTCGGACATGCCGGGAGTCCTTCCGCCGTACCGGGCCATGGGTCGCTGTCGCGGGCGCGATACGAGTGTGCGGGCGGGGAGCTCCCGGCGTAAGGGGGCGGGTCGACTGACGCGCCGTCAGTCACCGTTCCGGCTCAGGTGAGTAGTCCGGATGCCAGGTGGTCGTTGCTGCCGCGGACGCCGGGGAGGGCGAAGAAGTAGCCGCCGCCGGTGGGTTGGATGTAGTCGACCAGGGGTTCGCCGATGAGGCGGGTCTGGACTGCTTGGAACTGTCGTGCCACGTCTTGTTGGTAGCAGCAGAACAGGAGGCCGACGTCGAGGTTGCCGTTGTTGTCGACGCCTCGGTCGTAGTTGTAGCCGCGGCGCAGGATCTGTTGGTTGTTGGTGGTCGTGGTGCGTGGGTTGGCGAGGCGGATGTGTGCGGTCAGTGGGGTGCGTAGGCCGTTGGGGTCGGTGGCGTAGTCGGGGATGTCGCTCTCGGAGGTGCCGTCGAGGGGGGCGCCGGTGTCGCGGCGGCGGCCGAGCATGGTCTCCTGTTCGTGCAGGGAGACCCGGTCCCAGAACTCGACCAGCATCCGGATGATCCGGATCACCTGGTAGGAGCCGCCGTCGGTCCAGGCGGGTTCGTTGTCGCTGCCGCCGCGGGTCCAGATCAGGGTGTCGGTGACGGTGGGGTCGGTGGTGTCGGGGTTGGCGATGCCGTCCTTGAAGCCGAGTTGGTTGCGCTGGGTGCCGGTGGGCCGTGGTGCGGCGTGGAAGCCGTCGGCCTTCCAGTTGAGCTGCATGCCGGAGCGGGTGTGCTTGGCGATGTCGCGCAGTGCGTGCATCACGGTGTCGCGGGAGTCGGCGCAGATCTGCAGCGAGATGTCGCCGTGCAGTTCGGTGGAGCCGACGGTGTGGTCGTCGGGGAAGACCGGCATCGGTGCCAGGCGGGCGGGTTTGCGGGCGGTCAGGCCGTAGCGGTGGTCGAACAGGGAGGAGCCGACGCCGACGGTGACGGTCAGGCCGTCGCTGGGGACGAGCGGGCCCAGGGTGGCGCTGTCGGAGGGGACCGAGGCGATGCTGACGTCGGGTGGGGTGCCGCCGGTGGTCAGGAAGCGGATCCGGTCGGTGAGGGTGCGGAACAGGTCCTGGAGCGAGGCCCGGTCGGGGGCGATGGCGTCGAAGGAGACGAAGGTGGCGGCGGCCTGCGGCGGGGTGAGGATGCCGGACTGGTGGACGCCCTCGAACGGCAGCCGCCGCCCCGAGCCGGAACCGCCGCCGCCGCCGCTGCTGCTGGTGGTGGCCGCTGCCCGGTCGGTGGCGAGGGCGCCCGCGCCGAGGACGGCGGCTCCGGCGGCGCCGAGCGCGGCGCCGCGCAGGAACGAGCGGCGGTGCGGGTGGGGGCAGCCGGTGGCGGGGTCGGGGGTGTCGGTCATGCGGAGGTCCGTCCGGTGAGCAGGTCGGGCACGGTGGCGAGTTGTTCCAGGAGTTGGCCCAGGTCGCCGTCGAGGGTCTGTCGCCGTGCGCGCGGCAGTGCGGCGACCGCTGTCCAAGTGCCGTCGGGCGCGCGGCAGGCGAGCAGGTCGTGCTGCACGGTGGTGATCCACTGGTGGAGGGAGGCCGGTAGGGCCGGGTCGCGTGGCTGGATCAGCGCGGTGAGCGTGCCGAGCACCGCCACGGTGCCCTGGGTGTTGGCGTAGACGGTGGCCAGGGTGGTGCCGCTGCCGTAGTCGTCGGTGCCGGAGAGCTGGAACTGCAGGGCGTTCTCCAGGATCTCGTGGCTGCGCAGGGGCAGGTCGCCCGGGTCGGTGTCCTCGCTGGGGAAGTCGGTGATCAGTGCCTGCACGTCTTTGACCAGTGTGGCTGTCAGCGGGCGTAGTTCGGCCGGGGGCTGGTTGTGCCACAGGCCGTACTCGATGCGGAGGAACCCGGTCCAGGAGGGGTCGGCGGTGCCCTGGGGCAGGCCGTCGGGGGTGCCGTTGATCTGGTCGTCGAAGTCCTGGAAGGTGTTGTAGGCGGCGCCCAGGCGCTCGTAGTCCAGGTGCGCGGTGAGCCAGTCGGTGCGGGCCCGGGTCAGGTCGCCCGCGAGCAGGTCGGTGTTGAGGGTGCGGCTGTCGGTGAGCAGCCGTGGCAGGCTGTGCTCGACGTACGCGCGGTAGGCGGTGACCGGTCCGCCCAGGGCCAGGTCGGGCATGGGTTGCACGCCGGGTGGGGCGTCGGGTGCGGTCCCGGTGACGGTGTAGTCGCGGGAGGTGAGCACGGTGCCGTTGGAGAAGACGCAGCGGAAGGCGTAGTGCCCGGTACCGAGGGTGGCGGACAGGGTGCGGGTGGTTCCCGGGGTGAAGTCCTGGAGTTCGGCGTGGACGGTGTTGTCGGCCGGTTGGATCAGGTACAGCTGGACCGGGTCGCGGGCGGTGTCCCTCAGTCGCAGTACCTGGCGTCCGGCGGTGGGGCCGGTGCCGCCGCTGGCGCAGTCGTGCTCGTTCACGTTGATCACCGCGGAGCCGGTGCCCGCGTATGCCGCCAGGCCGCCACCGAGCACGACGGCGGCGACACCGGCCGCGACCGTCGTGCGCAGCGGCAACCGCCGCCCGCCCGGGAGTCTCATCCACATGATGCTGTTCCCGCAATCCCTTCGCGGACGGTGCGGCGCGGGAGGGCTAGTTGAAGACGTCGGTGATCGGGGTGGCGCCCGAGCTGGAACCGACCTCGGTCAGGCCGTACATCTGCTCAAGGGTGGCGAGCAGGTTGTAGTGGTTGACCGTCTCGTCGTAGTCGCCCTGGTTGACCGAGGCACCGACGAAGATCGTGGGGATCTGGTTGTTCTCGGTGTAGTCGTCCTCGTCCCAGGTGACGATGAGCAGGCTGTTGTTCGCCTTGGCCCAGGTCGCGTACGCCGAGATGTTG
The DNA here is from genome assembly GCF_014084105.1 of Streptacidiphilus sp. P02-A3a. Classification (GTDB taxonomy): domain Bacteria; phylum Actinomycetota; class Actinomycetes; order Streptomycetales; family Streptomycetaceae; genus Streptacidiphilus. The sequence continues at coordinate 5,706,295 of NZ_CP048289.1, forward strand.
CTCTTCAGCCAGGTGTCGGCCTCGTTGATGGTGCCGTTGTGCATGTCGTCGTTGAGGTTCGGGATGACGAACGACAGCGTCGGCAGGCTGGAGTAGTTCGTCGGGAAGGACGAGAACGGCAGCGAGTCCGAGGTGGGGACGTTGCTGAAGTTGATCCACGGCGAGTGCTTGCGGGCGTAGTTGCCGGAGGTGCAGGTGGTGGAGCCGGTCTTGGGCAGGCCCTCGGAGTAGCCCTTGAAGGTGTAGCCGGCGCCGAGCAGCTCGGAGCCCAGGTTCGCGGTGCTGCCCGCGCTGACCGGGCAGGTGTCGGCGGTCAGGCCGTCGGTGCTGCCGGAGAACAGCGCCATGTAGTTGGGCTCGCTGGGGTGGGTGACCCCGAACGACGAGGTCAGCAGGGCGCCCTGCGAGGCAAGGGAGTTGATGTACGGGGCGTCGCTGGTGTCGCCGATGATGTCGGAGTAGGAGTGGTTCTCCTCCATCACGACCACGACGTGCGAGTACTGGGGGATGCTGCTCGCGGTGAGCTTGGTGGAGTGGGACAGCGAGACCGGGGAGCTGTGGGGCGCAAGTACGGCCACACCGAGAGCGGCGGCAGCGGCGGTGGCGGCGATCGGCCAGAGCGTGCGGGACCTCAGACGCATGGTGACTCCACGGGGAGGGGGTGAACGGGCACAGTCGCCCGCCATGACAGCGGGAGCGTAGGAAGGCGGGATGTCCTCGGGCCGTCCCGTCAGCCTGCGGAACATGAACTTCCTGTGTCATGTAATCGTCACTACTGAAAGAGGGCAAGCCCCGTGCCGCGTTCCCCGAGGCCGATTCCCATCGGAACGGTGGACCGGTGTAGCGTGCACGTACGGGAGGTGGACCGCGACACCAACGCGGGACCTCCACCCGGCCTGGCTCCCGGTACTGCGGATCGCACTGGTGGAGCCGGTCGGACGCCGGTCGCGCGTCCCGCCGGACCGGTCCGACCACCGGTCCGCACGCGCCGGTCCGCCCCGGAGGTAGTCCGTTGACTCCGATCCCCCCGCCGCCCGCCGCCGGTCCCCTGCTCCAGGCCCTGGACGTCGATGTCGTCCGCGACGGACGGCACCTGCTGCGCGCGGTCTCGCTCACCATCGAACCCGGCGAGCACTGGGCCGTGCTCGGCGCGAACGGCGCGGGCAAGAGCACGCTGCTGGCGCTGCTGGGCGCGACCAGCCACCCCAGCCGGGGGGAGGTGCGCGTGCTCGGGCACCGGCTCGGCCGCGTGGACCTGCGCGAGCTGCGTACCCGGATCGGCCATGTGAATCCCCGCCACCCGCTGCGCTCCCGGCTGTCGGTGCGCGACGTGGTGCTCACCGGGCTCACCAACAGCGTCGAGCTGCCGCCGCGCTGGCAGCCGACCCCGGCCCAACTCGCCCAGGCGGACCAGCTGATCGGGACGCTCGGCATCGGCCGCCGGGCCGACGCCGCGTGGACCAACCTGTCCCAGGGCGAGCGCGGACGGGCACTGATCGCCCGCGCGCTGATGCCGAGCCCCCGGCTGCTGCTGCTGGACGAGCCGGCCACCGGTCTCGACCTGCCCGCCCGCGAGCAGCTGCTCACCAGCCTGGACGAACTGCGGCTGGAGCATCCGGCGTTGGCGACGGTCCTGGTCACCCACCACCTGGAGGAGCTGCCCGCGAGCACCACCCACGCGCTGCTGCTGCGCGAGGGCGAGTGCGTGGGCATCGGACCGGCGGACGAGGTGGTGACCACCGAGCTGGTCAGTGCCTGTTTCGGGCACCCGATCCGGATCACCCGGGACGAGGGCCGCTGGGCCGCCCGGGCCGCCACCCGCGTGGCGGCGGACTGAACGGCGGCAGGACCGGCCCCGCCGTGGTGCTGGCGGCGGGGCCGGTCCGGACAACTGGCGTGTGCTCAGACGACGATGTGGTCGAGGTCGGGGGCGCCGCTGGTGCCGCTGCCGGAGAATTCGACGGTGTTGCCGCTTCCGGCGTTGAGGGTGACGGTGACGGTGGTGGTGCCGATGACGTTGTAGCTGCTGGCTGAGGTTTCGGCGAAGGTGACGGTCTGGGTGGTGCCGTTGACGGTGATGGTGGCGGGTCGGGCCTTGCCGACGCTGAGGTAGGAGACGGTCAGGGTGTAGCTGCCGGTGCTGGGTTCGGTGATGCCGGTGAAGGTGACGGTGCCGTTGGAGCCGCCGCCGATGTCGCTGACCTTCTGGCCGTCCAGGCAGGCCGAGCAGCTGTTGGCGTCGGCGCTGCCGCCGAGGGTGGCCTGGTCGGCCTCGTAGGTCCTGCCGCCGGGGCTGCCGCCGCTGCCGGTGACGGTGAGGGTGTAGCTGGTGGTGTGGCTGCCGGAGGCGGCGGTGCCGGTGACGGTGACCGGGTAGCTGCCCGCGGCGGTGGCCGAGGTGGTGGCCAGGGTGAGGGTCGAGCCGGTGCCGGAGCTGACCGAGGCCGGGGCGAAGGAGGCGGTGACCCCGGACGGCAGGCCGGAGGCGGTCAGCGCGACCGGCTCGGCGCTGCCGGAGGCGACCGCGGTGCTGACGGTCGCGGTGGCCGAGCCCCCGGCGGCGACCGAACCCGAGGCGGGCGAGACCGCCACCGAGAAGTCGTTGCCGGGCTGGCCGCCACCACCGCCGCCGAGGGCCCCCTGCAGTGCCCCGGCGAGGACCGCGCTGCCGCTCATGTCCAGCGCGGGCTCGCTGCTCTGCCAGGAGCGGACGTCGTCCACGTACTCGCTGCCGTGCCCGGTGAAGGTGGTGTACGAGTCGTTCTCGCACTTGACCATGCCGGTCAGCAGGCCGCCCAGGCCGCCGCTGAAGTTACTGGAGCCGTTGGGGCCGTTGACCACGGCGCCGGTGTCGATCGCGCCGGTGCCGCTGCTGTTGCCGAGGATGTTGGGGATCTGCGAGCCCATGCAGTCCGGGAAGGTGGTGCCCTCGCCGACCATGAAGCTGGTGCCCCAGGCGTTGTCGCCGAGCAGCCAGTCCCGCTGCTCGTTGGCGAAGGCCGCGTACTCGGTGTCCCCGCTGGCCTTCTGGTAGAGCGCCTCGGTGGAGATGAAGCCGAAGGTGTGCGAGTCCACGTCGAAGTTGGTGTAGTCACCGCCCTCGTGGAAGATGTCGGCGGCCGAGACCGTGGCGGCCGAGGCCACCTGGGCCTTCAGGTTGGCGATCAGGGCCGCCGGGGTGACCGCGACGCTGGGGTTGCCCGCGTTCTTCAGCGCCGTGATCAGGTCGGCGTGGGCGATCGCGCTGACGTCGTACAGGTTCAGCGTGTCCTGTCCCGAGTCGCTGGCGATGTAGTCCGAGGCCCAGGTGCCGGCCTGGGTCAGGTACGGGGTGTACGTCGCCGAGGAGTCGCCGAGGTCCTGTTGGGCGAGGGCGATCTCGGTGGCGCCCAGCTCCATCGCGTCGTGCCAGATCGACTCCGGGTAGTAGGCCTCCGGGTCGGCGGTCTCCAGGGTGCCGCTGGGGCTGGTGTTGGCCTGGGCGTAGAGGGAGGTGGCGTTGGCCAGCTCGGTCGCCGCGTCGGCGGTGTCCCCGGCCTTGGCGTCGGCCTGGGCGGCGAAGGCGAACGCTGCGGCGACCCGGCCGACCACGTCCGGGTCGATCTTGGCGCCCGGCGCGGCGGCCTCGAACACCGGCCGGTTCTTCGCCGCGTACTTGTCGTAGGCCGTGCTGTCCGAGTCGTCGGCCTGCGGCAGCCGCCACAGGTCGTGGTCGCCGCCGTAGCTGCTCTCGTTGCCCTCGCCGATGCCGACCTGGAGGTACAGGGTCTTGGTCGAGGCGTTGTACATCTTGTTCAGCCAGCTGGTGCCGTACTGCGCCTCGGCGGTCAGCGAGGCCGGGGCGTTGGAGCCCAGCGCCAGGTCCGAGGCGTACAGCAGGTCGTCCGCGTAGGAGGCGGTGAAGGTGAACTTCAGGTAGTCGCCCGCGTCGAACCAGCCGCCCTCGACGTTCACCGGCGAGGCGCCGGAGATCGGCGTCAGGTTGCCGCTGATCTGGTCGCCGGTGTCGCCGTCGCTGTTCGCGATGAAGTCCGGCGTCTGGTAGACCGTGGCGCTGGCGTCGTTCAGGTGCGCGGGCTGCCGGTTCAGCGCGCCGCCGGTGATCACGTCGGCGCCGTCGCGCTGGTTCTGGAAGAAGTTCACCCCGGCCGAGACCAGGCCGCCGTAGAGGGTGGACGGGGCCTCGATCTGGAAGGTGTCCGAGGTCGCGGCCACTGTTCCGCTGGTGACCACGTGGTACGTCCCGGCGGTGGTGACCGTCGAGAAGTCGATCGGGTAGACGTCCGGGTAGGCCGAGTTCCACGAACCCCGGCTGCTGGTCGTCACCGAACCGCTGGCCACGGCGGTACCGGCGGAGTTGACCAGCTTGTAGGTCTCCCCCGAGACGGCGGCGGTGGTCATCAGATAGGCGATCTTGGTGTCGCTGGTGCCGTAGCCGACCTGGTCCACCCGCAGCTGTCCGGTGGTCGCGGCCGCGGCCGACGCCAGCGGCACCACGGCGGTCACCAGTCCGGTGCCTACCGCCAGTGCCAGCAGCGTCCGCAGGTCCGGACGCCGAATTGACGATCTCATACAGGCTCCTCCACATTCCCGAATCGTTAGTTAACCTTCCTTACCCGTTCACTCGCACGGTAGGGACTCGGGTGACGGACCGTCAATCCCCTTGTCATGTCATTTAACAAAAGAGGTTCTTTCGGGGGTCGCCAGGGCACCCGCCGACCGTCCCGGAAACGTTCAAGTCTTGATGTTGTGACACTTCTTGACGCCTCATCGGAAGGCCCGCACACTGCTCAACAGGCTCATGCGGCTTCATAGTCACGACTTGAGAGCGCTCTCAAACCGCGACTTCGCAGATATATGCCTCCGGAGACCAACGCTTCATCTCTCAGAGGTGGCGCCAGTGGCACTGTTCCCCTGCCACTGGCTTCACTTCACGAACCGGAAGGGTCACCACCCGATGCGCAGATCCACCCCTCCGCGCCACCGTCGGACACTCGCTCTGATCACCGTACTGGCCCTGCCGCTCGCCGGGCTGCTCGGCCTGTCCGTCGCCGAGGGCACCGCCTCGGCGACCGTGCCGCCCGCGCCCAGCGGCTGGACCACCGTCTTCAGCGACGACTTCAACGGACCGGCCGACAGCAGCCTCAACACCAGCGACTGGCTCTACGACACCGGCACCAGCTACCCCGGCGGCGCCGGCAACTGGGGCACCGGCGAGGTGGAGACCGAGACCAACTCCACCTCCAACGTCTACGAGGACGGCAGCGGCCACCTCGTCGTCAAGCCGATCCGCGACGCCAACGGCAACTGGACCTCGGGCCGGGTGGAGACCCAGCGGAGCGACTTCGCCGCCCCGGCCGGGGGCGAACTGGAGCTCAGCGCCTCCATCGAGCAGCCCGACCCGGCCGACGGCCTCGGCTACTGGCCCGCGTTCTGGGCACTGGGCGCGGCGGCCCGGCCGGTGGGCGCCACCAACTGGCCGAGCATCGGTGAGCTGGACATCATGGAGGACGTCAACGCCCTCAGCGAGCACTCCTCGACCTTCCACTGCGGCGTGGACCCGGGCGGCCCCTGCAACGAGACCACCGGCATCGGCAGCGGACTGCTGCCCTGCTCCGGCTGCCAGACCGGCTACCACACCTACTCGGTGATCCTGGACCGCACCAACACCGCCGCCGAGCAGCTGCGCTACTACCTGGACGGCAACCTGGACTTCACCGTCAACGAGAGCCAGGTACCGGTGGCGACCTGGCAGGCGGCGGTCGACCACGGCTTCTTCGCGATCTTCAACGTGGCCGTCGGCGGCGCCTATCCGGACGCCATCTGCGGCTGCACCTCGCCCACCTCGGCCACCAGCTCCGGCGCGGGGATGAGCGTCGACTGGTTCGCCGTCTACGAGAACGCCGGGAGCGGCAGCACCCCGACGCCCACTCCGACGCCGACCGCCGGCCCGACGCCCACCCCCACGCCGACCCCGACCGCCACGCCCACTCCCACGCCCACGCCCACCAGCACCGGCGGCTCCGGCGGCGGGACCCAGTGCACCACCACCGCCGTCTCCGACATCTCCGCCGACTGCTACGGCTCCTCGCAGGGCGCGGTCACCGTCAGCGCGGCCGGCGGGGACACCAGTCCCAGCGGCGTGGACGGCAACCAGGTCGCGCAGCTGTCCAACGGCAGCTGGCTGGAGTACCCCGGGGTCAACTTCGGCAGCGGATCCAGCCAGTTCGACGCCAGGGTGGCCTCAGGCGCCGCGGGCGGGGTGAGCGGACTGGTCAACGTGGTGCTCGACAGCCCGTCGAACGCGCCGATCGGCAGCTTCGCCGTCGGCAACACCGGCGGCTGGTCCTCCTGGGAGACCGTCCCGGCGAACATCGCCGAAACCACCGGCACCCACAACGTCTACCTGGAGTTCGCCTCCCAGGCCGCCGGAAACCCGCCCTACGTGAGCCTGCACTACTTCAACTTCCCAGCTCAGTAGATCCCCTGACGTCGGCTCAGCTGGAGGCGCGTACCACCAGCCGAGCCGGCGTCACCACCGGCAGCAGCGCCGCAGCCTCCTCCGCCCTTCCGGCGAAGGCGAGTTCCAGCCGGGTGAGCAGCAGCCGCGCCATCAACCGGCCCATCCCCTCGATGTCCTGATGGATCGTCGTCAACGGCAGCGGCCCCCACTGCTCGACCGCCTCCAGATCGTCGAAGCCGACCACCGAGACGTCGCCGGGTACCGAGCGCCCGTGGTCCCGCAGCGCCGCCAGGGCGCCGGTGGCCATCAGGTCCGAGCAGGCGAAGACCCCGTCCAGTCCCGGGCGGCGGGCGAGCAGTTGCTCCATCGCCTGCCGCCCGCCGGCCAGGGTGAAGTCGCTCTCGGCGAGCAGGGCCGGATCGGCGTCCGGGAAGACCTCCTGGTAGCCCCGGAGCCGGTCCGCCGCCGAGGTCTGGTCCAGCGGTCCGGTGATCACCGCGATCCGCTGCCGACCCTGGTCCACCAGGTGCCGGACGGCGGTGCGCGCGCCGCCCAGGTTGTCGGCGTCGACGTACAGCGCGGTGCGGTCGTCGGCGCCCACCCAGCCGGGGCGCCCGCCGAAGACGGCGGGCAGCCCGAGCCGGTCCACCAGCGCCGGCAGCGGGTCGTCGCCGTGCAGCGAGAAGATCAGCACCCCGTCCACATGACCGGCCGACAGGTAGCTGCCGACCTGCGCGTAGTCGCCCGGTTCGGCGACCAGCAGCAGTACCAACTGCACGGCCGCCGAGGCGAGTTCCCGGCTGATACCGCGCAACTGCCGGGCGAAGAAGGGGTCGGAGAAGACCCGGCTCTCCGGTTCGGCGATGACCACCGCCACCGCGTCGTGACGCTTCGTCATCAGGGCCCGGGCGGCCGGGTTCGGCACGTATCCCAGCTCGTCGACGGCCAGCCGCACCCGGGCCTGGACGCTGGCCCGGACCCCCGCGCCACCGTTGACCACCCGGGAGACGGTGGCCCGGGACACCCCCGCCAACGCGGCCACCTGCTGAAGCGTGGGACGCACCGGCCCGCCCGCCGGACCGCTCGGGCTGGACTCGGTCACCTGCTGCTCCTTCGCGGACGGGCGTCCTTCGCGGACGGGCGCTCGATCGGCGCGGACTGGATCACTGGAACCGCCAGCGTACACAGCGCGGTCGGCCGCCAAGGGCCGGTCGGCGGACCCGGCGCCGATCCCGCCGTCGGCCACCGCCCCATCCGGACACAACGGTTCGGAACGGATCCCCGGACCGCCCGTCGCCACCGGCCGCCCGCTGTGGCAATCTGTGCGCGGGCGGATGCGGGCACAGAGCACAGCACACACACAGACAACCACGGACACCGTGGGCAGAGCCGGGGGCAGTGGCACCGTGAGCAGCAGCGAGATCTACTTCAGCAACAACTACCGGGACCTGTGCGAGCAGTACGGCACCGGTGCCGGATTCCAGTTCGAGTTCTCCTGCCACCGCTGCCAGGACACCTGGCGCTCGGCCTTCCAGCCGTACGCGGGCGGCCGGGTCGCGGGCTGGCTGGAGAAGGCGGCCGGGACCGCCTGGGGCGCCCTGGGCCGCAGCACCAGCGAGGCCAGCCAGGCGCTCAGCGGCGTGGTCGGCGCGCACTGGGGCCCGGCCAAGGACAGCGCCTTCCAGAAGGCCATCACCGAGGCCGACGGCCACTTCCACCGCTGCCCCCGGTGCACCACGCACGTCTGCGGCAGCTGCTGGAACGCGGCCCAGGGCCTCTGCCTGACCTGCGCCCCGGACACCGCCGCCGAGGTCGCCGCGGCCAGGCAGCGCGGTCTCAACGACGCCGCCGGGCAGCGCGCCTACACCGCGGGCGAGGGCCTGGGCGCCAGGGTGGACGTGGAGCGGCCGCAGCAACTGGTCTGCCCGGAGTGCCGCGCGGAGACCCACGGGTCGCGGTTCTGCCCGTCCTGCGGGCACCGGCTGGCCGACCCGGACGCCTGCGGCTCGTGCCAGGCGGAACTGCCTCCGGGCGCGGCCTTCTGTCCGGAGTGTGGGACGCGCCGCTGACCGCTGTCCGCGACCCACCCGCCGCGGACCCCGCGGACCGCCCCCGGCAGCGCCCCCAGCTGCGCCGTCGCTACGCCGGGGGCGTGCGCCGCGGCAGAGAGTTCAAGGTCACATCGCGTCGGGCTGCTCGCAGGCGATCTCTCACGCTAACTTGCCTTCTATGACGGCACTCCCTGAAGGGCTCCCCCTGGCCGCCGAGTTCCCGGACGCCGACCGCGAACAGTGGCAGCATCTGGTCGAAGGCGTACTCCGCAAGTCGGGCGCCGAGGACGTCTCCGGCGCGCGCGCGGAGGCGGCCCTCACTACCGCGATCGAGGACGGGCTGACCGCCTGTCCGCTGTACACCGCCGAGGACGACACCGCGCCCGACCCAGGCTACCCGGGATTCCCGCCCTTCGTGCGCGGCGGCCGGGTGCAGGGGTCGGCGATCGACGGCTGGGACGTCCGGCAGCCGCACGCCGACCCGGACCCCAAGCGCGCCAACGAGGCCGTGCTGACCGACCTTGAGAACGGGGTCGGCTCGCTCTGGCTGACCCTCGGCCGAGCCGGGCTGCCGGTCACCGGCCTGCCCGAACTACTGCGCGGCGTCTACCTGGACCTGGTGGCGGTGGTACTCGACGCAGGGGTCGAGTTCCCGTCCGCCGCCGAGCAGTTGCTCGCGCTGTACGCGGAGCGCGGGATCGCCGCCGCGGACGCCAGGGGCAACCTGGGCGCGGACCCGCTGGGCCTGCTGGCCCGCACCGGCGACGGCGCGGACACCGCCCGGCTGCTGGCCGAGGCCGCCGCCCTCGCCGTCCGCTGCGACCGGGAGCTGCCCGGCGTGCGGGCGCTGACCGTGGACGCCACCGCCTACCACGACGCGGGCGCCTCGGCGGCACAGGAGTTGGGCTCCGCGCTGGCGACCGGCGTGGCCTACCTGCGCGAGCTGACCGCCGCCGGGCTGTCCGAGCAGGCCGCCGCCGCGCAGCTGGAGTTCCGCTACGCGGCCACCGCCGACCAGTTCCTGACGATCGCCAAGCTGCGCGCCGCGCGGCGGCTGTGGGCCCGGGTCTGCCAGCTGAGCGGGGTCCCGGCGGCGGAGTCCGCGCAGCGGCAGCACGCGGTGACCTCCTCGGTGATGATGACCGAGCGCGACCCGTGGGTGAACATGCTGCGCACCACCCTCGCCTGCATGGCGGCCGGGGTGGGCGGCGCGGACGCGGTGTCCGTGCTGCCGTTCGACGCGGCGCTGGGCCTGCCGGACGCCTTCGCCCGGCGGATCGCCCGCAACACCCAGTCGGTGCTGCTGGAGGAGTCGCAGCTGGGCCGGGTGATCGACCCGGCCGGGGGCTCCTGGTACGTCGAACAGCTGACCGACGAGCTGGCGCACGCCGCCTGGACCTGGTTCCAGCAGGTCGAGCGCGCGGGCGGGCAGCAGCGGGCGCTCGACTCCGGCCTGGTCCAGCAGCGGATCGCGGAGACCTGGGCGCAGCGCGAGGAGGACCTGGCGCACCGCCGCGAGCCGGTCACCGGCGTCAGCGAGTTCCCGAACCTGGCCGAGCGGCTGCCGGTGCGCGAGCCCGCTCCGGCCCCGGTCGGCGGCGGACTGCCCCGGGTGCGCCGCTCACGGCAGTTCGAGGCGCTGCGGGCGCGCGCGGACGCGCGGCTCGCGGCCACCGGCGAACGGCCCCGGGTCTTCCTGGCCGCGATCGGCCCGGCCGCCGCGTACACCGGCCGCTCCACCTTCGCCGCGAACCTGTTCCAGGCGGGCGGGATCGAGACCGTGCTCGGCGAGGGCGCGGACGCCGCCGCACTGGCCGAGGCGTTCACCGCCAGCGGCGCGACCGTGGCCTGCCTGTGCTCCAGCGACCGCCTGTACGCCGAGCAGGCCGAGGCGGTGGCCGCCGCGCTCGGCGGCGCGGGCGCCGAGCGGGTGCTGCTGGCCGGCAAGCCGGGCGGGCTGTCCGGAGTGGACGACTACGTGTTCACGGGCTGCGACGCGGTCGCGGTCCTCAGCTCGACCCTCGACCTGATCGGAGCGGTGTGATGATCCCGGACTTCTCAGAGGTCCAGCTCGACGAGGCCGGGCCGGACGAGGTCGGGCACGAGCAGGAGCGCTGGCAGGAGGCCTGGCGGCAGCAGACCGGCAAGGACGTCGGCGAGCAGGTCTGGGAGACCCCCGAGGGGATCGCCGTCAAGCCGCTCTACACCGGGGCCGACCTGGCCGGGGTGGACTTCCTGTCCACCTACCCCGGCATCGCCCCGTACCTGCGCGGCCCGTACCCGACCATGTACGTCAACCAGCCCTGGACGGTGCGGCAGTACGCCGGTTTCTCCACCGCCGAGGAGTCCAACGCCTTCTACCGGCGCAACCTCGCGGCCGGGCAGAAGGGCCTGTCGGTGGCCTTCGACCTGCCGACGCACCGCGGCTACGACAGCGACCACCCCCGGGTGACCGGGGACGTCGGCATGGCGGGCGTCGCCATCGACTCGATCTACGACATGCGCCAGCTGTTCGACGGCATCCCGCTGGACCGGATGTCGGTGTCGATGACCATGAACGGCGCGGTGCTGCCGGTGCTGGCGCTGTACATCGTGGCCGCCGAGGAGCAGGGGGTGCCGCCGGAGAAGCTGGCGGGGACCATCCAGAACGACATCCTCAAGGAGTTCATGGTCCGCAACACCTACATCTACCCGCCGCAGCACTCGATGCGGATCATCTCCGACATCTTCGCGTACACCTCGCAGAAGATGCCGCGCTACAACTCGATCTCCATCTCCGGCTACCACATCCAGGAGGCCGGGGCCACCGCCGACCTGGAGCTGGCGTACACCCTGGCCGACGGCATCGAGTACCTGCGGGCCGGGCTGGCGGCCGGGATGGACGTGGACTCGTTCGCGCCCCGGCTGTCCTTCTTCTGGGCCATCGGGATGAACTTCTTCATGGAGGTCGCCAAGCTCCGCGCGGCCCGGCTGCTGTGGGCGAAGCTGGTGAAGGAGTTCTCCCCGAAGAACCCCAAGTCGCTGTCGCTGCGCACCCACTCGCAGACCTCGGGCTGGTCGCTGACCGCCCAGGACGTCTTCAACAACGTCACCCGCACCTGCGTCGAGGCGATGGCCGCGACCCAGGGCCACACCCAGTCGCTGCACACCAACGCGCTGGACGAGGCGCTGGCGCTGCCGACCGACTTCTCCGCCCGGATCGCCCGCAACACCCAGCTGCTGCTCCAGCAGGAGTCCGGGACCTGCCGGGTGATCGACCCGTGGGGTGGCAGCGCCTACGTGGAGAAGCTGACCCACGACCTGGCCGCCCGCGCCTGGCAGCACATCCAGGAGGTGGAGGCGGCTGGGGGCATGGCCAAGGCCATCGACGCGGGCATCCCGAAGCTGCGGATCGAGGAGGCGGCGGCCCGCACCCAGGCCCGGATCGACTCGGGTCGGCAGCCGGTGATCGGCGTCAACAAGTACCGGGTCGCCACCGACGAGCAGATCGACGTCCGCGCGGTGGACAACTCCTCGGTGCGGGCGCAGCAGGTGGAGAAGCTGAAGCGGCTGCGGGCCGAGCGGGACGAGGCCGCCTGCCAGGCGGCGCTGCGGGCGCTGACCGCCTCGGCCCGCGCGGGCGCGCGCGGCGGCGAGGGGCTTGAGGGCAACCTGCTGGCGCTGGCGGTGGACGCGGCCCGGGCGATGGCCACGGTCGGCGAGATCTCGGACGCCCTGGAGGAGGTGTACGGCCGCCACGCGGGGCAGATCCGTACCATCACCGGTGTGTACCGGGAAGAGGCAGGAGCGTCCGGCACCATGGAGCTGACCCGGGCGCTGGTGGAGGCGTTCGAACGCGAGGAGGGGCGGCGTCCCCGGATCCTGGTCGCCAAGATGGGCCAGGACGGCCACGACCGCGGCCAGAAGGTGATCGCCACCGGCTTCGCCGACCTGGGCTTCGACGTGGACGTCGGCCCGCTGTTCCAGACCCCGGCCGAGGTGGCCCGGCAGGCGGTGGAGGCCGACGTGCACATCGTCGGCGTCTCCTCGCTGGCGGCGGGTCACCTGACGCTGGTGCCCGCGCTGCGCGCGGAACTGGCGGCGGCCGGGCGGGAGGACATCACCATCGTCGTCGGCGGGGTGATCCCGCCGCAGGACATCGACGCCCTGTACGAGGCCGGCGCCGCCGCCGTCTTCCCGCCGGGCACGGTGATCCCGGAGGCCGCCGGGGAGCTGCTGCGCAAGCTGGCGGCGTCGCTGGGCCACCCGTCACCGGAGGGCGAAGGCGGCGAAGGCTGATGCCGCGTCCCGTCATCGACGTGGACCAGTACGTCAAGGGCGTGCTCGACGGCTCCCGCGCGTACATCGCCCGGGCGATCACACTGGTGGAGTCGACCCGGGCGGACCACCGGGCGCTGGCGCAGCAGCTGCTGGTGCAGCTGCTGCCGCACGCCGGGAGGGCGGTCCGGGTCGGCATCACCGGGGTACCCGGGGTCGGCAAGTCGACCTTCATCGACAGCCTGGGCGTGCTGCTCACCGGCCTGGGCCACCGGGTGGCGGTGCTCGCGGTGGACCCGTCGTCCACCCGTACCGGCGGCTCCATCCTGGGCGACAAGACCAGGATGGAGCGGCTGGCGGTCGATCCGAACGCGTTCGTCCGCCCCTCCCCCACCGCCGGGACGCTCGGCGGGGTGGCCAAGGCCACCCGGGAGTCGATGGTGGTGATGGAGGCCGCCGGTTACGACGTGGTGCTGGTGGAGACCGTGGGTGTCGGGCAGTCCGAGACCACCGTGGCCGACATGGTGGACTCCTTCCTGCTGCTGACCCTGGCCCGGACCGGCGACCAGCTCCAGGGCATCAAGAAGGGCGTGCTGGAGCTCGCCGACCTGGTCGCGGTGAACAAGGCCGACGGCGCCCACGAGCAGGACGCCCGCTCGGCCGCGCGCGAGCTGGCCGGGGCGCTGCGGCTGCTGCGCAACCCGGACTCGCCCTGGACCACGCCGGTGCTGACCTGCAGCGGACGCGAGGGCATCGGTCTGGAGGCGCTGTGGGAGCGGCTCCAGCAGCACCGTTCGCTGCTGGACGCCGACGGCTCGCTGGACGCCAAACGCCGCGACCAGCAGGTCGGCTGGACCTGGGCGATGGTCCACGACCAGCTACTGGCCCGACTGCACAGCACCCCCGCCGTCCGCGACCTGGCCCCCACCCTGGAACGCCAGGTCCGCGACGGCACGCTCACCCCCGCCCTGGCCGCCCAGCGCATCCTCGCCGAATTCCATCTCCCGGAACCGGACCCGACGGACTGAGCACTGACTGTTGAATGATCCACATGACTTCGCCGATGACTCTGACTGTCGACCCCACCACGACCGCGCCCGCCCTAGCCCTCCGTCCCTGGCAGGACTCGGACATACCCACGATCGTCGCCGCCCACCGTGACGAGACCATGCGCCGCTGGCTGGTGCGCCCGATCCACGACGAGGACGAGGCCCGCGCGTGGCTCGCCGACCAGGCGGCGGGCTGGGCCGACGACACCCATCTGAGCTGGGCGGTCGAGGAGGAGGGGACACTCGTCGGTTACTTCGTCGTCAAGGCGGCCAACCCTCCGGAGACGCTCGCGACCGGCGTGGGCTACTGGACGGTGGCCGAAGCTCGGGGCAGGGGCATCGCCTCGCGCTGCGTCGAGACCGCCACGGCATGGCTGTTCGGCGACCAGGACCTCATGCCCGCCGACGAGATCGAGCTGCTGCACACGGTAGGCAACGAGGGCTCCTGCCGCGTCGCGCAGAAGTGCGGTTACCTCCTGGAGTCAGTACTCCCGCCGCTGCCGCCGAAGTTCCCCGACGAGGGCCACCGCCACCTGCGCACGCGACCCATCCAGCCTCACCGGCCTACTCGCGAGCAGCACCCGATCCGTGTCGGCAACCGGGCCGTCGGGTAGGTTCCGGCTCGTGACGTCTCCACAGGTGCGACTCGACCCCATGACCGAGGCGGAGATCCTTCTGTCACTCCGCCTCCCGGTGCCCGAGAAACGTGCGGCCGTCACGGTGGCGGATGTTCGGCGCGGTGTCGTGGTCGGCGAGGGCGTCCACGACGCGTACGGCATAGACCTCGCTCATGCGATCGGCGATCTGCTGGCGGGACAGCCAGTTGACCGCCGTCGCCTCCGGCGAGGGCTGCGCCTGCCCCTCCTCGGGTCGGCAGCGGAAGACCAGGGCGACCCCTCTCGTCCAGGTGTGGTTCAACGAAGGTAGGTACGCTGCCACTCCGCGATCGTCATGCCCTCGGCCGCCTCGGCGAGCGCCAGCGCGGACGGCGTCTTCAGCTTGGCCTTGGTGGAGTCAACCCACTCACGGGCAGCGGAATATCCCTGCTGTAGGTATTCCAGGCCCTGCAACGTGCAGTCGAGCTTGTCCGCGTCGTGGGCTACGAGGACTTCGAGGCTGTCGCCGCTCTCGTACTCGTGGATCAGGGCCTTGATGCCCTCGGCCACGCGCGGATGGGCATCAGCCACCTGGTCGGCGGTCACGTCCTCGTTCGACGCGGCGGTCAGATAACGACGGCCGATCCATGGGATGTCACCGATCCGTGTCTCCTGGGTGTCGTGGAACGTGGCCAGCAGCGCGACCTTGGCCGGGTCGGCGCCCTCCATCATGGCCAGCACGGCACCGATGACAGCCGTGCGCCACGAGTGCTCGGCAATCGTCTCGGGATCTTTGATCCCCGCGATCCACCAGCCGCTGCGCTTCGCACGCTTGAGCATGCCCATTTCCAGCAGGAAGCCTGCGGTTCCGGCGTCCTCGGAGTGGTGCTGGTCGGTCATGCCGCTTCCCTTCCAGGAGATCACATGCGGTGCGACCTCAAACCGTAGTGGACCGATTCGAGCTCGGCACGAGATTGGGCGGAGATCACTCCGCTGTTCAGCAAGAGGGTCACCCGGTCGGCCAAATCGTCGTTGAGGTGCGGATCAGCGACGAGCAAGCCGCGCCGGGAACCGAGCAGCACCCACACCGAATGCACGTTCAGGTCGATACAGCCCAGGTCAGGGGCAAGGCGGGTAGTCAGACGACGTAGTAGGGCAACGCCGTCCCACGCACCGTCAGGACGGTTGATCATGAAGGTGTCATTCGGCTGCGGTACTGGGTCGAGGCCGAGCCAGTACGCCCAGTAGTTGAGATTGGCCCGCTCGCCCAGGTCGCCCATACCGTCCGCAATGAAGGCGTGAATGGCGTCGGTGTCACCGTGCCGAGTCAGGGACGCGGCGACGGAGCGTTGGTCTGCCCAGAACGGTGTCCACTCACCACGCCACAGGGTTGGCAGCAGCCGGCGCATCTGATCAAGCCAGGCTCCCGTATCGGTTGCTGTGTCGTACGAGCAAAGATAGAGGGCCTGACGGCGTAACAGGGCGCCATCTTCGCCGGCGCGATGAGCCAGTTCGGCCGCGCGGCGCATGTGGTCGAATACCGCGCGTCTCTCACTGACACCGAGGAGGGGCGAGTCGGCCACAGGACCTCGGTGTGGTCCCGGTGAGCAGATGGCAGAGATAGCAGCTGGTATAGCGCCGGTCAGCGCCCAGGCGAGCATGTGGGTTGCATTGCGGGTGACGACCCATCCGGCCAGTGGGTGGTCACCGAGATCCGGAGTAGGCGGCCCGGAGAGTGCGTAGGACAATACAACGTCGGCATCCAGAGCCTCGTCCATGAGCACGAGGAGAGCGGGGTCGGCGCCAAGCCGAAGCAGTGTCCTACGGACTTCGCGGAGTTTTCCAGTCTGGGTGGCGATCAGAGGTCGACGCCCAGTTTCCCAGCCTTGGATGCTGGTGACGTCCATGTGTAAATCTTCGGCCAATTGTGCCTGAGTGCGGCCAGTTCGCTCACGGGTGATCTTGAGGAGGAGACCAGAGACAGCCCCTTCCTTATAGCGAGCCTGACTGGCGGTCAGGGCAGTACGTCCGCCGGAGGGCACCCCACCTGCCATGTCGGTCTCCCGTTGTCGAGTTCATCGCCGGCACTCGTACCCGCAGTCAGTCCCCCAGGCACCCGCAAGCGCGTAGCGTTCCAGGAACCAGGCGCGCACAGCCTGTGGCTAAGAGTAGTCAGCCACTGCGGCACACGCCGTGAGCGAGCGAGCAGCGCGCCTCAAAATCTGCCGCCCGTAACCTCTTTGATCGTGCCATCGAGAGTGCGGGCGGCCCCACTGACTCAATCGGGAGGCTTGCATGATCCTCATGGCGAACAGCAGCGGTCACGGCGACGGGAAGGGAGGCTCGGAGGGGGACAAGAAGCAGTCCCCCAAGGAGTCGGACGGCAAGTGGGACAAGCCCATCACCAACCCGAAGAAGTGAGTTGAGCAACGCATGAACCAGTACGCCCGACTGCTCGCCGACCTGAGCGAGGCCGGTGCATTGGGCGCAGAGTGGCGGGGCGCGTTCGAGCGCGCCCCGCGCTCCGCCTTTGTACCGGACACCGTCTGGGTGTCCGACGAGACGGTGACGCGCGGCTATCGACCGGTCGTCCGGACCGTCGACGCTGAAGAGTGGACCAATGCGGTCAACGCCGACGACGTCGTGGTGACCCAACTGGACAACGGTGAGGCCCACGGGCCCGGCATCAGCACCTCGTCCTCGTCCATGCCATCTCTGGTCGTCAAGATGCTCCGGCATCTCGACGTTGCTGAGGGACACCGCGTCCTGGACATCGGCACCGGCACCGGATGGACAGCCGCCTTGCTGTCGGCTCGACTCGGCAGCGAGCAGGTGACCACCGTCGAGGTGGACGCCGGTCTGCTCGCACGTGCCGAGGTGCGGCTCAACGCGCTCGGTTTCTCCCCGACATGCGTCTACGCGGACGGCACCCAGAACGACGCCGGCAGCGCACCGTTTGACCGCATCCACTCCACTGCGGCTGTCCAGCGAGTCCCTGGACGGTGGATCTCCCAGACCCGTCCCGGCGGGGTGATCGTCACTCCCTGGGGTACGCCGTACTGCAACGCCGGACTGGCGAAACTGACCATCGACGCCGAGGGCGAGGCAGCGGAGGGCAGCTTCGTGGAGAACGTGTCGTTCATGTGGGTGCGCAATCAACGCCCCGCAACCGAACCCGATGCGCCCGAGGCCGACCGGATCGGTGCGTCGGTGATGGACCCGGAACGCGCCTTGGAGAACGTCGACAGCGCGTTCTCCATTGGGCTTCGCGTTCCTGGAACGCGCTACAGCCACCACTGGAAAGACGCCGACCGCTCAGCCACCCTCCGCATGATCCTGCACGATTCGGAAGGGTCGTGGGCCAGTGTCCGCTATCAGAACTGGGATCGGGCGGACGCGGTTGAGCAGTTCGGGCCCCGATCCCTCTGGGACGAAGTGGTCCAGGCGCGTGGCTGGTGGGAGGCGCAAGGCGAGCCAGAACTCACCCGCTTCGGACTGACGGTCACCGCCGAAGGTGGCCAGGACGTTTGGCTGGATACCCCGGACAACCTCGTCACCGGCGGCTTCATGAGCCAGATCCAGCGAAGCAACGGGAAGGAGTGATGACCCCTTGAGCGACAACCGACCGACCCGCCATCCGGGCGTGGCGATGCCGCCGTTGGCCAGGCCGACGGTGGTGCCGCATATCGCGTCCTGGGAAGCGGAGAGAGTCAGGACCGAGTTGATCCTGAAGCCGTTCGACAGGGGAATCGGCTACGCCGACGAGAAGGCCGGTGACCGCGATCGGCACGGGATCCTGTGGCGGCGGACGCCGACCCGGGTGGGGCGCGGCAGGCCCGAGTACAAGCAGGTGCACGCGCGGCGTCAGCGGGAGGTGATGACAGACCTGCGGTGCCAGGTCTGCGCGGGGCCCGCGTCGCGGGCAGAGGCGGGATGGCTGTGGCTGCTGCACGACGACCGCGCCGTCGAGCCACCTGGGTGGCCCGAACTGGCAGCCGCCACTCACCCTCCCCTGTGCGTCCCGTGCGCCCGCGCCAGCACGCAGACATGCCCGCACCTGTACGGAGCCGCCCTGGCTGTCCGGGTCGCCGACCCGCGCCTGTGGGGCGTCATGGGCAACATCTACGCCCCGTCACCCCTCGACCGCCGCCGCCCCCGGCCGGTGCACTCCGGATTGGTCCCCTACACCAGTCCGCTGACCCGCTGGGTCCTGGCTTCCCAGATGGTCAGGATGCTCCACGACTGCACCAGCGTCGACCTGGACGAGGAGTTCACCGCCTACGCGACGGGTGCTCCGAGCACCCCGCTCCCCGACGTCTGACCTGCCACGACCGTCCCGTCGAGAGAACAGGAACACACCATGTTCGGCCATGCCGAACGCTTCCCGACCGGCGACCCGCTACCGCAGGGCCAGGTGACCCCCGCCCCGTGGGTGGTGGGCCGGATCGCGCCCTATCCACCGTTCGAGGCAGCCTCCTACAGCCGGGTCGAGCTGGACCCGGCCACCCGGACCGCTCACTGCTTCGCCATGGACGGCACGCCGATGATGCGGCCCACCGGCGACCCCGGCCACGGCACTTCCTCCGGCACCAACCCCGGCACCGGCAGTGGTGCGGTTCGACGCCGGTGACTTCCCTGCCGCCTTGTCGTGCTCCGCCACCATCGGCGGCAGCGCACGGCAGTGGGCGGGAACTGTGCGGACCCCGACCCGCAGCGCCGATCCGGGGGCCGTGCGGTCCCTGTACTACCGGCGACCGGACGGGCCCGGCTGGCTGCTGCCCGCCTGATCGGGCCGCCGAACGATCAGCCCAGCGTCGCCGCGTGGTCGGGGACGTAGTGCTGCTCGTCGCGGGGCGGGCGTTGGTAGCCCCGCGACGGCGGGCGGCTGGGGAAGGCCAGGGTCTCGGTCGGCACCTCCTCGTAGGGGACGGCCGACAGCAGGTGCGCGATCATGTTGATCCGGGCCCGCCGCTTGTCCTCGCTCTCGACCACGTGCCAGCGGGCCTCGGGGATGTCGGTGTGCACGAACATCTCGTCCTTGGCCCGGGAGTAGTCCTCCCAGCGGGTGATCGACTCCAGGTCCATCGGCGACAGCTTCCAGCGCCGCATCGGGTCGTCGCGGCGGGCCAGGAAGCGCCGCTCCTGCTCGACGTCGCTGACCGAGAACCAGTACTTGAGCAGCAGCACGCCGTCCTCGACCAGCATCCGCTCGAAGATCGGGCACTGGTGCAGGAACCGGTGGTACTCGTCCTGGGTGCAGAAGCCCATGACCCGCTCCACCCCGGCCCGGTTGTACCAGCTGCGGTCGAACAGCACGATCTCCCCGGCCGCGGGCAGGTGTTCCACGTAGCGCTGGAAGTACCACTGGCCGCGCTGCCGTTCGGTGGGTGCGGGCAGGGCGGCGATCCGGGCGACCCGGGGGCTCAGGTGCTCGGTGACCCGCTTGATGGCGCCGCCCTTGCCCGCCGCGTCGCGGCCCTCGAAGACCACCACCAGCCGGGCCCCGGTGCTGCGGACCCACTCCTGCAGGGTGACCAGCTCGGCCTGGAGCCGGAACAGTTCCTTCTCGTAGGGCTTCCGGCGCAGCCGCGGCACCGCCCCGAAGGCGCCGGTCACGTCCTCGCGCTGCTTCTTGCTGGCCACCACCGGGCTCCGTTCCGCTCGTCGTGTGGAACAGGCTAGGCCCGGCAGGCGCGGATCGCCTGCCGGGCCCGGGCGGCCGGTTCGGGTCGACTGCCCCGGTCCGTGGTCAGTTGCCCCCGTTGCGGTACCACTCCCGCAGCCGGTCCAGGGCCTGCTGGGGCGCGCCCAGCGAGTCCAGGCCGAGCAGCGCCGCGCCCGCCACCGGCGGGACGTCGGTGTAGCGGGGCTGGGCCGACGGGGCGTACTCCTTCAGCCTGGCCTCCACGCCCTGGGTGAGCAGCGGGTGCCGGGTGGCCAGGATGCCACCGCCGAGGACGACCTCCACGTCCGTCCCGGCGAGGTCCAGCCGTTCCAGTACCGAGCGGGCCATCAGGAACACCTCCTCGGCCTGCCGCTCCACCAGCGCCACCGCGACCGGGTCCCCGGCGTCGGCGGCCTCCAGCAGGACCCGGGTCAGCTGGACCAGGTCCCCCGGGCTGACCGAGCCGAGGTGCACGGCGACGGCCACGTCGTGGACGGTGGGCTTGCCGAAGTACTCGGCGACCCGCTGCCGCAGCGCGGTCTGCGGGCCGCGGCCGTCCTCGGCGCGCATGGCGGAGTACATGATCTCGTTGCCGAGCCAGTGGCCGCCGCCCCAGTCCCCGGTGTGGTGGCCGAGCGCCAGGAAGCGGGCGATCCGGCCGTCCGGGCTGACCCCGGCGCAGTTCACCCCGGCGCCGCAGACCACGGCCACGCCCCAGGGGCGGCGGGTGCCGGAGCGCAGCAGCGCGAAGGTGTCGTTCAGCACCTGCGACGTGTGCGACCAGGACCGCTCGCCGAGTTCGGCGCTGAGGCGTTCCTCCTCCTCGGGCAGGTCGACGTTGGCCAGGCAGGCGGATATGTGCCGGGCGACGGGAGCGCTCCCGTCCAGACCGGCCCGGCGGGCGACCTCCTCGACCATCGGCGCGAGCGTCGAGGCGCTGGGGGCGCCGGAGCCGGGGCCCCGGACGGTGGCGAGCACCCTGCCGTCGTCCGCGACCAGCGCGATGTCGGTCTTGCTGTTCCCTCCGTCGATGGCCAGTACTGCGGGGATGGGCCCCGGGGGCGTCGCCCCCGGGGCGGTGTCCTTCACGTCCACGCCAGGAAGTCCTTGTTCTCGCTGAGCAGCAGGTCGGTGAGGCGGTCCGCGCGGTCGTACTGACCGATCAGCGGATGGGCGAGCATGGCCTCGAAGACCCGGTCCCGGCCGCCGTGCACGGCGGCGGTCAGTGCGAGCTCCTCGTACGCGGTGACGTGCGCGATCAGTCCCCGCTGGACCGCGGGCACCGGGGCCACCGGGAGCGGTACCGCTCCGTCGGCGCCGATGACGGCGGGCACCTCGATCACCGCGTCGTCGGCCAGGAACGGCATCGTCCCGTTGTTGCGGACGTTGGCCACCTGGACGTCGCCGGTCCCGGCGACCAGCGAGGCGAGCAGGTTGACCGCGGCCTCGGAGTAGAACGCGCCGCCGCGCTTGGCCAGCAGCTCCGGCTTGTGGTCGAGCGTGGGGTCGGCGTACATCTCCAGCAGCTGCCGCTCCATGGTGGCCACGGCCGAGGCGCGGGTCTCCTTGTGGCGCAGCTCCTCCACCACCGCGTCGTGCGCGTAGTAGTACCGCAGGTAGTAGGAGGGGATCATGCCGAGCCGGTGCACGAGTTCCACCGGCAGCTCGATGTCGTCGGCGACCTCCTGGGCGCGCTCCGCCAGGATCTGCGGCAGCACCTCCTCGCCGTCGATCGTCACGCCGCGGATCCAGGTGAGGTGGTTCAGGCCGAAGTGGTCCAGCGCGACGCTCTCGGGGGCGACCCCGGCGGCGGTGGCGAACCGGCGCTGGAAGCCGATCGCGACGTTGCACAGGCCCACGGCGCGGTGCCCGGCCTGGAGCAGGGCCCGGGTGACGATGCCGACCGGGTTGGTGAAGTCGACGATCCAGGCGTCGGGCGCGGCCAGCTGCCGGACCCGCTCGGCGATGTCGAGCACCACCGGGACCGTGCGCAGCGCCTTGGCCAGGCCGCCGGCACCGGTGGTCTCCTGGCCGACGCAGCCGCACTCCAGCGGCCAGGTCTCGTCGCGGTTGCGGGCGGCCTGGCCGCCGACGCGCAGTTGCAGCAGCACCGCGCCCGCGCCGGTGACGCCGTCGTCCAGGTCGGTGGTCCAGCGGACGGTGGCGGGGTGGCCGTAGGCGGCCATGATCCGCTGCGCCACGCCGCCGACCAGCGGCAGCCGTCCGGCGTCCGGGTCGACCAGGACGAGTTCGGTGACCGGCAGCCGGTCGCGGAGCCGGGCGATGCCGTCCACGAGCTCCGGGGTGTATGTCGAGCCTCCGCCGACAACGGTGAGTTTCATGCGGATTCCTTCGACGTGTGCTCGGACCAGGTGGTGGGGGTCACCGTCTCCGCGCGGTGGCAGGCGACCTGGTGCCCCTCGGAGAGCAGCCGCAGCGGCGGGGTGACCGTGGCGCACTCGGTGGCGGCGATCGGGCAGCGGGCCCGGAACCGGCAGCCCGGCTCGGGGTCGACCACGCGCGGCGGCTCGCCCCGGTCGGCCCCGGCCAGCTCGGACAGCGGCGCCCGCGGGTCCGGCACGGTGGCCAGCAGCAGCTGGGTGTAGGGGTGCTTGGGCTCGGCCAGGATCTCCTCGATCGGACCCTGCTCGACGATGTGCCCGGCGTACATGACCACCAGCCGGTCGGCGGCGTAGCGCGCGCTGGCGAGGTCGTGGGTGATGTAGAGGAACGAGACGTTGGACTTGTCCCGCAGCTCGGCCATCAGGTTGAGCAGGCCGATCCGGATCGAGGCGTCCAGCATGGAGACCGGCTCGTCCGCGATGATCAGCTTCGGGTTGGACGCCAGCGCCTGGGCGAAGCCGACGCGCTGCCGCTGGCCGCCGCTCATCTCGTACGGGTACTTCTGCATGTAGGTCGCGGCGGGGGTGAGCCCGACCGAGGTCAGCAGCCGCTCGGCCTCGGTGATCCGGGCCTCCTTGCCGAGCTCCGGGCGGTGCAGCTTGAGGCTGCGCAGGAGGCCGTGGGAGACCCGGTAGACCGGGTTGATCGAGCTGAACGGGTCCTGGAACACCATCGGCGCCTGGCTGCGGTACGCCAGCTGGTCCTTGCGCGAGCGCAGCTGCGACAGCGGCTTGCCGTCGAAGGTGATCTCGCCCGCGGTGGGCTTGTAGACCATGGCCAGCAGCCGGGCGACGGTGGACTTGCCGCTGCCGCTCTCGCCCGCCAGGGCGACGATCTCGTTGCGGCCGATGGTCAGCTCGGCGTCGTCCACGGCGTGCAGGTTGCGCTTGGAGAAGGCGCCGCCGAGCTGGAAGTGCCTGGTCAGCTTGGTGGCTCTGAGCAGGACGTCGTCCGCTCCGGCCGGGGTGGGGTGCTCGCTCATGCCGGGACGTCCTCCTTGGCTGCGCGTCCGGGCTCGTGCAGCAGGCAGCGCACGAGGACCGAGTCGACGTCGTACAGTTCCGGCCCGGTCTCCGTGCAGGACGGCATGACGTTCGGGCAGCGCGGGGCGAAGCGGCAGCCGGGGGGCGGGCTGCCGAGGTCGGGCGGGGTGCCCGGGATGCCGAGCAGCGGCACCTTGGGGCCCCTGATCGACGGGAAGGCGTCCAGCAGGCCCTGGCTGTAGGGGTGCAGCGGGGTGTCGAACACGGTGCGGGTGGTGCCGAGTTCGGCGATCTGGCCGCCGTACATCACGATCAGCCGGTCGGAGAAGTGGCTGACCAGGGACATGTCGTGGGTGACGAAGATGATCGCGAAGCCGAGCTCCCGCTGGAGCTCCTTGATCTGCACCATCAGCGAGCGCTGGGCGACCACGTCCAGCGCGGAGGTGGGCTCGTCCATCACGATCAGGTCGGGGGTGAGCAGCAGCGCCATGGCGATCATGGCCCGCTGGCGCATGCCGCCGGACAGCTGGTGCGGGTAGCTGTTCAGGTGCACCGCGTCGACCCCGACCAGCTCCAGCACCTCGCGCGAGCGCTGCGGGATGTCCAGGTCGTAGCTGTGCGCCCGGAGCACGTCGCGGTACTGCGCGCCGATGGTCTTCACCGGGTTGAGCGCGTTCATGGCGCTCTGCATGACCACCGAGAGGCCGGCCCAGCGGATCGGGCGGATCTGCTTCTCGCTCAGCGGCACCAGGTCCTGGCCGCGGAACAGCACCTGCCCGCCGGTGACCCCGGCCGGGGCGCTGAGCAGCTGGGCGATGCCGAACAGCAGCGTGGACTTGCCGCAGCCGGACTCGCCGACGATGCCGAGGAACTCGCCGCGCTGGAGGGTGAAGCTGACCTTGTCGACCGCCTTCACCGACCCCTTCTCGGTGGCGTACTCGACCACCAGGTCCCGCACGTCGAGGAGCGGTCCATCGGTCTCGGGCTGGGACTGGACGTCACGAAGTCGCGACACGGAGCCTCCTCACGGGGCGCAGGGCGGGGTTGCTGATCTCGTCGAAGGCGTTGTTGAGCAGGGCGAACGCGGCGGCGAGCAGGGCGATGCAGATGCCGGGGGCGGCGGCCCAGACGTACGCGCCGGTCTGCAGCGCGGAGTTGTTCTGGGCCCAGTAGAGCATCGTGCCCCAGTCGTAGGAGCTGGTGTCGCCGAGGCCGATGAACTCCAGGGTGGAGGCGGTCAGCAGCGAGTAGAGCGCCGCGCCCAGGAAGTTGGCGACGATCAGCGAGGTCATGTTGGGCAGCAGCTCGCAGACGATGATGTAGGAGCTGCGCTCGCCGCGGACCTTGGCGGCCTCCAGGAAGTCCCGGTTCCGCAGCGACAGCGCCTGCGAGCGCAACTGCCGGGCGCCGTAGGACCAGCCGGTGACCACCAGGACGATGATCATGACGCTGATGCTGTGCTGGCTGAAGTACCCGGCGATCACGATCACCAGCGGCAGCGTCGGCAGCACCAGCACCACGTCGGTGAACAGGTTCAGCGCGTCGTCCCAGACGCCGCCGAGGTAGGCGGCGGCGACGCCGATCAGCACCGAGAGGACGGTGGCCAGCAGACCGGAGACGATCGCGATCAGCAGCGCGGGCCGGGCACCGTGCACGACCTGGAGCCAGATGTCCTGGCCGAAGGCGGTGGTGCCGAGCAGGTGCTTGGAGGACATGCCCAGGGACACGTCCTTGGTGTCCGTGGCCGGGTTCCCGGAGACGATGAGGTTCGGGACGACCGCCATCACCACGAAGACGAACATGATGACCAGGCCGGTCAGGGCCTTGCCGTTGTGCCGGATGGATCTGAGCAGAGATGTCATGGGAGTCGTTACCTCGCGGACCGGGTACGGGGGTCGAGAATGGCGGTCGCGATGTCGGAGATCAGCACCGAGACCAGCACCGCCACCGTGATCACCAGGAAGAGGCACTGCATGACGGGGAAGTCCTCGTTGTCCACCGCCTGGACCATCTGGTAGCCGACGCCCGGGTAGGAGAAGACGAACTCGACCGCGACCGCGCCGCTGACCACGAATCCCATGGACATCGCGAAGCCGGTGACGTTGGGCAGGATCGAGTTCCGCGCCGCGTAGTCGATCATGATCCGCCAGG
Organism: Streptacidiphilus sp. P02-A3a; assembly: GCF_014084105.1. GTDB lineage: Bacteria > Actinomycetota > Actinomycetes > Streptomycetales > Streptomycetaceae > Streptacidiphilus. The sequence continues at coordinate 5,731,913 of NZ_CP048289.1, forward strand.
CCGGCAGGCCCTTGGCCCGGGCCATCCGGATGTAGTCCTCGGCGAGCGTGGTGACCATGGTGTTGCGCATGGTCAGCACCCAGCCGCCGATGGAGGTGATCAGCAGGGATATCGCGGGCAGCAGCGCGTGGCTCAGCACCGAGCTGATGAAGGGCCCGTTCCATCCCTCGGTCAGGCTGTTGTCGTAGCCGAAGGCCGATGGCAGCCAGGGGTTGATGTCGGCGAACAGCATGATCAGCATGATGCCGATCCAGAAGTACGGCAGGCCGGTGCCGATCACGAACAGCGGCGGCAGCACGCTGTCGAGCTTCCCGCCGCGCTTCCAGGCGGCGACCGCGCCGAGCGTGGTGCCGAGCACGAACGCCAGCACCGTGGTCACCCCGACCAGGCCCAGCGTCCACGGGATGGCCGCGCCGACGATGCTGTCGACCGACGCCGGGAACTGGGCGGAGGAGACGCCGAAGTTCAGTGTGGCGCAGTCCTTCAGGTAGGTCAGGTACTGCTCGATCATGCTCTGGTGGTTCTTGAAGCCGAGCTCGGCCTCCATGGCCTGGAGCGGGGCTCCAGTGAGCTTGCCGTGGAACTTGGCCATCAGTGCGTCGATCGGGCTGCCGGGCAGCATCCGCGGGATGGCGAAGTTGATGGTCAGTGCGGCCCACAGGGTGAGCACGAAGAAACCCAGACGGCGGAGCAGGAATCTCACCCTGCGGACCTCTCTTCTTCTCTTGAACGACGTGCGGCGTACTCAGTGCCGGGCGCCGGGCCGCCGCGACGGCAGCCCGGGCGCGCGACCGCTACTTCGGCTGGAGGTGCATCAGCACCTGGCCCCAGTCGGGGTACTGCCAGACCGAGGGCACGGCGTAGTCGTTCTGCTGGGTCACGAAGCCGGTGAAGTTCTTGGTGTCGTACTGGTACCAGGCGGCGGCCTCGGTCACCGGGATGATCGGCACCTGGTTGAGCATGACCGTCTCCAGCTGGCCGACGATCGCCTTCTGGGTGGTCTGGTCGGCGGTGGCGGCGTACTGGTTGAACAGCGCGTCGACGGCCGGGTCCTTGAAGCGCTCGAAGTTGGTGGCGGCGGGCTGCCCGATCGGCGCGCTGTTGCTGGAGTACAGCCACTGGCGCAGCTCGTAGTAGGGGGCCGGGCCGCCGGTCTCGCTGTAGTAGGCGAGCTGGAACTGCCCGTTGAACAGCTTGGTGGTGAAGTCGTTCTGCGACAGGTTGTCGACGTTCAGCTCGATGCCGGCCGCCTTCATGCCCTGCGCGACGGTCTGCAGCGAGGCGACCCAGTCGCTGTAGCCACCGTTGTTGATGATGGTGAAGCTGAGCTTCTTGCCGTTCAGCGAGTAGATGCCGTCGGAGCCCTTGACCGCGCCGAGGCCCTGCAGGATCTGGTCGGCCTTCTGCGGGTCGTAGGTGTAGCTGTCGGCCGCCTGCGCGGTCGGGTTCACCCACTGCGGGTAGGTCTGGGTGACGACGCCGAGCTGGCTGCCGGGGGGCTCCTGGCCGCCCTCACCGATGGACGAGGCCGACTGCCGGTCGGTCGCGTAGGCCAGCGCCTGGCGCACCTTGACGTTGCTGAGCAGCGGGTCGGTCATGTTCGGGAACATCGAGACCTGGGTGATCGGCGGCTCCCACGAGTGGTAGTTGGAGCTCTTGTCCAGGTAGTACTTCTGGATGTTCGGGATGAACTGCGCGCCCCACTGCGCCTGGCCGGTGGCCAGGTAGTTGTTGGCGGCGTCGTTGGAGGTGAAGGCCGGGTAGTCGACGGTCTTCACCTTCGGCAGGCCGGGCTGGTAGTACGACGTGTTCGGCTTGAAGGTGATGTTCTGCGGGGTGCAGGGCTTGACCACGTACATGCCGGTGCCGACCGGGTTGCTGTCGGTGTAGCCGACCGGGTCCTTGATCGAGGACCAGATGTGCTGCGGGATGATCGGGACCTGGTCCGCGATGTAGTAGAAGTACGGGGTCGCGGCCGTCTTGAAGTTGAAGACGATCTGGTTCGCGTCGGTGGTCGACTGGGTGACCGAGGACAGCACCGACCAGACCGAGTTGAGGTCGAGCGCCGGGAACTTCTTCAGCTCGTTGAAGGTGAACAGGACGTCGGCGGGGGTCATCGCGGTGCCGTCGTTCCACTTCACCCCCTGGCGGACGGTGAAGGAGAGGGTCTTGTTGCCGTTGCTCCACGCGTAGTCGGTGGCCAGCCACGGGGTGGTCTTGTCGTCCTGGAGCGCGTTGACGAACATCAGCGGCTCGTACACGTTGCCCATCGACAGGAAGCTGACGCCGCTGTTGAAGGGGTTGAAACTACAGTTCCACAGCCCGCCGCTCTCGTTCGACACGGTGAGCACGGCGTTGGGGTTGCCCGCCCCGCCCTTGCCGCCGCTGCTGCTGCTGGAGCCCCCGCAGGCGCTCACCAGCAGCATCGAAGCGGCGACCGCGGCAGCGCCGAGGACCTTGCCGCTTCTCTTCAAGACGGTTGTTTGCATAGTGGTCTTACCTCTCCCTGGAGTGCACGCGCCTATAGATAGTTAAGTTTCCTAACGATTGGTGAGGCATAGACTCACCTGAAATCCGCAGCCAGTCAAGAGCTCGGGCGGGGAGATTCTGCTTCTGTATCGGAACGTGACCGAGCTGAGGGTTTGCCGCCGCCGGGGTCGGATCGAGGGCGCGGCCGGAACCGGAGGGGGCGGCGACTGGCGCCACGGACGAACCGCTATGGTTTCCTCCAACCATCGCCGGGCGGCAGCCGCGGGCACGGAAACGGCCCGGTCGCCTGCCGGGGAGGGCAGGCGACCGGGCCGTCAGCGGGGGCTGGTCAGGGAGCGTAGACCTGGAACTCGGAGATCTGGGCCGCCGGCCACGCGCTGTTGTCGGCGACCGACAGCCGCAGGTAGCGGTAGTCGGTGCCGGCCGGGAGCGCGATGGTGACCGTGTCGGCGCTGTTGACCGCGTCGAAGACGTAGTCCTGGGCGGGCACCACGCCGGTGAACGCGGTGCCGTCGGTGCTGCCGAGGACCTGGATGTTCTGGGTACGCTGCCCCCAGGCCGGGTTCGTCGGGAGCTTGAGCACCACCTTGCCCAGGGCCTGGGCCGAGCCCAGGTCCACCGTCAGGGTCTGCGGGAAGGCCGCGCCGTCGTCGCTCTCCCAGTAGGTGTCGGTGTTGTCGTCGGCGGCGTTGGCCGCCGGGAAGCCCGCCAGCGCGCTGCTCGCGGTCATCGGCTGGGCCTCGGCCAGGTTGCCGTCCGAGGCGATGCCGTGGCCGCTGAGCCGCACCAGGTAGCGTCCGGCCGGGGTGCCGTCGGAGACGGTCAGCAGGCCGGTGACGTCACCGGCCTGGGAGGGCGTGAACCGCACGGTCGCGGTGCAGGAGGCGCCGGGGGCGAGCCACGCCGGGCAGTCGTCGGACTCGCCGAAGGTACCGGTCGCGGTGACCGAGGCGAGGTGCTGCGGGCGGGTGGACGGGTTGCTGACGGTGACCGTCCGCGCCGCGCTCGCGGTCCCGGCCAGGGTCGGCGTGAAGGCCAGCGCGGACGGGGTCAGGGTCAGCGGCCCCGGGGCCGGGAAGCCGCAGGCGCTGCTGCTCCAGCCGTGGTTGCCGGTACCGGTGATGCTGAAGCCCGAGGAGCAGTCGTAGACCCCGGCCGCGCCCAGTCCCGCGGCGGTGACATCGGTGAAGGTGGCCGAGCCCGGCGACTGGAGCTGCACCGCGAAGGTGCCGCTGCCGAGGATGCCCACCCGGTCCAGGGCGACGCCGCTGATGCTCATCCCCGGGTTGCTGATGAACTGCACGCCCTCGTAGGAGTTGTCCAGCAGCAGCGTGTCGCTGACGTCGATCTTCCCGGTCATCGACTCGTCCGAGGCCCAGAACCAGAGCGCGCCGACGCCGAACTGCCAGTTCGGGTCGAGTACGCCGGTGCGCAGCGCCACGTCGCCGGTGACCGTGGTGGTGCCGGACAGCGGCACCGAACCGAAGCGGTTGGCGACGTGGATGCCGCCGCCCTGGGTGACGGTGTCGGTGACCAGGTCGTCACTGACGGTGTTGTCGTGGCCGCCGTAGACGGCGATGTCGTTGGCCAGCACCGGGACCTCCACCGTGTCCCGGGTGAAGGTGTTGTCGTGGTCGGCGTTCTGGTCGGACCACATGGCCAGGCCGTCGTCACCGGTGTTGCGGACCAGGGTGTCGCTGACGGTGACGTGGCTGATGCCGTCGTGCAGGTTGATGCCGTCGGCGGTGGTGTCCTGGATCCTGCTGTCGGTGATGGTCAGGCCGTCGAAGGGGCCGTCGAACCACATGCCGACCTTGGTGTGCTGGATCCACAGGTCGTTGATGGTGGAGCCGCCGCCCATGGCCCCGCCGACACCGTTGACCTGCGCACTGTCGTCGCGGTCGGTGGTCTGCCCGAAGATCGCGAAGTCGGCCAGGTGGACCGCGCTGCTCGGGTCGGGCGCGTAGTTGCCGTAGACGCCGACACCCAGCCCGGTGAGCACGCTGTACCAGGGCCCGGCACCGTCCATGGTGACCTTGTCCACGATCAGGTGGCCGGTCACCGCGTACGTGCCCGGCGGCAGCCACACGCCCTTGCCGCTGGCCTCGGCCGCGTCGATGGCGCTCTGGATGGCGGCGGTGGCGTCCGCCTTGCCGGTCGGGTCGGCCCCGTAGGCGGGGTCGGTGACGCTGATGAACCCCGCCGGTTCGGCCTTCGGCGGGGCGACCTGCTCGAAGTCCGCGAGGTTGACCGTGGTCGGCACGACCGGGTCCGGCGCGCCCAGCTCGACCCGGACCCTGGTCCCGGCGGGCAGGGTGCGGCCGAGCAGCACCCTGGAGTCGTCGAAGTAGTGGTGCTCGGTGCCGTCGGCGGGGTTGTTGGTGAACGGGTAGGAGCCGTAGAAGTCGTCGTAGCGGGAGGTGGTGGCCAGCCCGGCGATCCGGCTGCCGCCCACGTACACGCCCAGGCTGCCGTCCTGGCCCTGACCGTCGGCGGAGTCGGGGATGCTGTAGCGGACGTCGACCGAGTTCGCCGCGCGGCTGAGGGTGAACTCGACGTACTGGCCCTGGTGGTCGAGCGTCACCGCGGTTCTGCCGACGGCCTCGGCGGCGACGGTGGTGAAGGTCCGGTCCGGGCCGATCCGGGTGCCGTTGCTGCGGGCGTCGGCGGCCAGGTACTCGGTGAAGGGCAGCGACGCGCCGACCCCGGGCACCGGCGAGACCGCCGAGTCGGCCGACACGGCGGCGGGAGCGGCGGCGGGTGCGGACGTCGCGCTCGCGGGCGGGGACGCGAGCGCGAGCCCGGTGGCGGCCAGCGCCGCCGAGGCGAGCGCGGCCAGCGTCCGCCGCAGGGATGGGGACATGGTGGGACCTCTCTGGGGGTGTCCGGGTGGGGGAAGCGGCCCGGCCGCCCGCCGGGAGGGCGGGCGGCCGGGCTGTCAGCGGGAGTGGGTCAGGAGAAGATCTCGAACTCGGAGAGCTGTCCGGCGGGCCAGCCGGTGTTGCCGGTGAAGTTCAACCGCAGGTAGCGGTCGCTGGTGCCACTGGGCAGGTTGACCGAGACCGTGTTGCCGGTCGCCGGGTTGAAGGTGTAGCCGGCCGAGGCCACCAGAGTGGTCCAGGTGCTGCCGTCGGTCGAGCCCTGCACCGACAGCGTCTCGGTCCGGGTGGACCACGCCGTGGCCGGCGGCAGGTCCAGGGTGATCGAGCCCAGGGTCTGGGTCGAGCCGAGGTCCGCCTGGAGCCACTGCGGGAACGCGTTGTCGGTGCTCTCCCAGTAGCTGCTGGTGTTGCCGTCGTTGGCGTTCGACGGAAGGTAGCCCTGGGTGGAGCCGCTGGCGGTCAGGGTCGCGCCCAGCGCCAGGTTGACGCTGCCCGCCGCCGCTCCGGTGCCGGACAGGCCCACGGTCAGCGGGCTGGCCGGGTCGTTGGACGCCACCGTCAGACTGCCGGTGCGGTTGCCGGTCGCGGTCGGGGTGAAGGTGACCGAGACCGTGCAGGAGGCACCCGAGGCCAGCGAGCTGCCGCAGGTGTTGGTCTGGCTGAAGTCACCGGTGGTCGCGACCTTGCTGATCGCCGCCGCCGCGCTGCCGCCGTTGGTGACGCTCACGGTCTGGGTCGGACTGGAGCTGCCGACCGTCTGCTGGGCGAAGGTCAGGCCGGAGGTCGACGCCGACAGCGAGGGGGTGGTGCTGCCACCGCCACCGCCGCTGGTGCTGCCACCGGGGAAGATCTCCAGCTCGGAGAGCTGCGCGGCCGACCACCCGGTGTTGGCGGTGAAGTTCAGCCGCAGGTAGCGGTCGCTGGTCCCGCTGGGCAGCGAGATGCCGACGGTGTTGCCGGTGGCCGGGTTGAAGGTGTACCCGGCCGAGCCGACCAGCGTGGTCCAGGTGCTGCCGTCGTTCGAGCCCTGCACCGACAGCGTCTCGGTGCGGGTCGCCCAGGAGGTGGCCGGCGGCAGGTCGAGCGTCAGCGAGCCGACGGCCTGGGTGGAGCCCAGGTCGGCCTGCAGCCACTGCGGGAAGCTGCCGTCGGTGCTCTCCCAGTAGGTGCTGGCGTTGCCGTCGTTGGCGTTCGACGGCGGGAAGCCGCCGGTGCTGCTGCTGGCGGTGAAGGCCGCTCCGGCCGCCAGGTTGGTGGTGGCGGTGACCCCGGTGCCGCTCAGCGTGGCCCCGATCGGGGTGCTGGTGCCGCTGTTGGTGATGGCCAGGGTCGCGTTCTGGGCACCGCCCGCGCTGGGCGCGAAGGTGACCGCGACGGTGCAGGAGGCACCGGCGGCGAGGGTGCTGCCGCAGGTGTTGGTCTGGGTGTAGGAGGAGTTGTTGACCGCGATCGAGCCGATGGTGATCGCCGTCGCGCCCGGGTTGGTCAGGGTGACCGTCTGGGCGGGGGTGGACGAGCCCACGGCCTCGTCACCGAAGGACAGCGCGGTCGGCGACAGGGTCGGCGGGGTGATCACGTTGGTCCCGCCGGTGCTGCCGACCAGTTGCAGCACGGTCGGGTTGCCGGGCTGGTTGGTGGGGATGGTCAGGGTGCCGGTGGTGATCCCGGACGCCGGGGCGGTGAAGCTGACGTCGACCTGGCACCAGTTCCCGCTGTCGGTCGGCGTGGTGGCGTCCAGGCTGGTCCCGCAGGGCTGGGACGGGTCGTTGGTCACGGTGAAGCCGCTGCTCGCGGAGATCGTGCCCAGCGTCGCCGCGGCGCTGCCGGAGTTCATGATGGTGACCTTCTGGGCCGGGGTGGCGGTGCCCACCGCGGCCTGCTCGAAGGTGGTGGTGGACGGGTAGGCGATCAGCGGCCAGGTGGCCGGCATCCCGCAGGCGGTGGTGGACCAGCCGGAGTTGCCGCTGCCCTGAGTGATCGTCAGACCCGAGCCGCAGTCCATGACTCCGGCGACGCCGACGTTGCTGCCGACCAGTCCGGAGATGCTGACCGAGCCGGGGGCCTGGTCCTGTAGCACGTAGGTGCCGACGCCGTTGACGGTGTTGTTGGTCAGGTTGACGTTGGTGATGGTGTTGCCGGAGCTGCCCTGGGTGTTGACCCCGGCGCCGACCGGCGGGGCGGAGTTCTGGAACTGGAACGCCTCATAGGGGCTGTCGTCGATCTCGTTGTTCGAGATGTTGACGGTGCCGTCCTGCGACTCGTTCTGCGGCCAGAACCAGATGGCGCCGACACCGTAGTCCCAGCCCGGGTCGAACTGCCCGGTGCGGACCAGCTTGTTGCCGGTGATGGTGGTGGTACCGGCGAGCGGGGTGGGGCTGTAGCGGTTGCCGATGTTGATGCCGCCGCCACGGGTGACCGTGTCCTGGAGCAGGTTGTTGGTCACCGTGTTGTCGGTGCCGCCGTAGAGGCCGATGTTGTTGGCCACTCCGGGCGAGTCCACCGTGTTCTGGGTGAAGGTGTCGTTGGCGTCGGCGGTGTTCTGCGACCAGATCGCCAGACCGTCGTCCTGGGTGTTGCGCAGGAAGCTGTTGGAGACCGTGGAGTCGGTCACCCCGCCGTCGAAGTTGATGCCGTCGGCGGTGGTGTCCTGGATCCGCATGTTCGTCAGCGTCAGGTTGGTGGAGGGACCGACGATCCAGGCGCCGACCTTGGTGTTCTGGATCCACATGTTGGAGAAGCTCGAATTGCTGAACCCTCCGTTGATCCCGTTCACCTCGCCGTCGCCGTCGTTGCGGACGTTGACGTTGCCGTACTCCGACAGGTTGGAGATGTTGACGTTGGTGCTGGGGTTGCCGATCTGCCCGGCGAACTCGACGTTCGCGCCGGTCATCTCGGTGTACCACTCGCCCGCGCCCTCGATCGTCACCTTGTTGACGAACAGCTGCTGGCTGATCTGGTAGACGCCGGCCGGGATGTAGACCGTCTGCCCGCTGGACTCACCCGCGTTGATGGCGTTCTGCAGCGCCGTGGTGACGTCGGTGACGCCGGTGTTGTCGACGTTGTAGGGCGCCTGGGTGACGTTGATCGATCCGGCCGGCTGCGCGATCGGGGCGGCGACCTGCTCGAAGTCGGCCGTGTTGATCACGTACCAGGGGGAGGTGTCGGCCGCGTCGACCTGGAGCGTGACCTTGGTGCCGGCCGGCAGCGTGCTGCTGAACATGGCCCGGACGTCGTTGTAGAAGTCGTGTCCGGTGCTCACCCCCAGCGCGCCGATGGTGGGCGTGTTGGTCTCGGTGGCCTGGGTGCCGTACTCCCAGCTGTACTGCGAGGTCAGCGACAGCGCCTGGTTGTAGGTGCCGTTGACGTACAGGCTGAGCGGCGCGGTGATGCCGCCACCGCTGACCGAGTCGGGTATCGAGTAGTGGAAGTCCACCGCGTTGGCGGGCGCGGTGAGCGTGAAGGTCACGTACTTGCCCTGGCCGATCAGCTGCACGGCCTGGCGGCCGGTCGCCTCCGACGCCAGGGTGCCGACGGTGTAGTCGGGGGCCAGCACCGTACCGTTGGTGGCCGCGTCCTGGGCCAGGTACTCGGTGAAGGGGACGGTGGCCCCCGGGGTGGTCGCCGCCGCGGCCGAGGTGGCCGGGAGGGCGAGCAGCGGGGCCGCGGCCATGAGGGCGGCGGCGGTGATGCCCGCCGCCGCTCGTCTGAATCGGGAGGCGGCTCCGGAGCGGGAGCGTGGGAGGAACACGTGGTACTCCTCTGAGGCGGGTGGTGCCCGGTGGGAAAGGCCGTGCCGTCCCTCGCGGAACCCTCGGTCCGTGAGGGAGGGCACGGCCAGCGGCGTGGCTGCGGGACTGTCAGGTGGTCCGCAGCCACACCGCCGTATCGGGGGGGAGCGCTCCCGCGGCGAGCGGGGCGCTGGCCAGCAGGACGCCGGTGTGCTCGGGCAGCGGCACGTCCTCGGTGGAGAGGTTCACCACGCAGGCGAAGCCGGGCTCCGCCGCACCGCCCCGGGCGAAGGCCAGGACCTGTCCGGCGGACTCCAGCCAGCGCATCGGCCCGTCGCCCAGGCCCGGTTCGGCCCGGCGCAGCCGCAGCGCCTCCCGGTAGAGGGTCAGCATCGAGTCCGGGTCGGCACTCTCGGCGGCGACGCCCAGCCCGGCCCAGTCGGCGGGCTGCGGCAGCCAGGGCTCGCCGTGGGCGGGCTCGGCGCTGAAGCCGTACGGCGGTTCGGCCCCGGACCAGGGCAGCGGGACCCGGCAGCCGTCGCGGCCGGGGTCGGCCCCGCCGGTGCGGTGGTACATCGGGTCCTCGATCCGGTCGGCCGGGATGTCCTCGACCTCGGGCAGCCCCAGCTCCTCGCCCTGGTAGAGGTAGACCGAGCCGGGCAGTGCCAGTGACAGCAGCGCGGCGGCGCGGGCGCGGCGGGTGCCCAGCGCCCGGTCGGTGGGGATGCCGTGGCCCTTGGTGGCGAAGTCGAAGCCGGTGTCGGCCCGGCCGTAGCGGGTGACCGTGCGGGTGATGTCGTGGTTGGCGAGCACCCAGGTGGCCGGGGCGCCGACCGGCGCGTGCACGGCCAGCGTGGTGGTGATCGAGTCCCGCAGCCGGTAGGCGTCCCAGGGGCAGGCCAGGAAGCCGAAGTTGAAGGCGGTGTGCAGCTCGTCGGGGCGCAGGTAGCGGGCGAAGCGCTCCGGGTCGGGCAGCCAGACCTCGCCGATCAGGGCGCGCGGCTGCGGGTAGGAGTCGGCGAGCCGCCGCCAGGAGCGGTAGATGTCGTGCAGCTCGTCGCGGTCCAGGTAGGGGTGCGGGTCGCGCTCGGGGTCGAAGTCGGGCAGCGCCGGGTCCTTGACCACCTCGGCCGCGGAGTCGATGCGGACCCCGGCCGCGCCCCGGTCGAACCAGAAGCGCAGCACGTCCTCGTGCTCCTGGCGGACCTCGGGGTGCTCCCAGTTGAGGTCGGGCTGCGGCGAGGCGAAGCGGTGCAGGTACCACTCCCCCGGCGTGCCGTCCGGGTCGGTGACCCGGGTCCAGGCGGAGCCGCCGAACTGCGAGGGCCAGTCGTTGGGCGGCAGTTCGCCCTGCTCGCCGCGCCCGGGCCGGAACCAGAAGCGGGCGCGTTCCGGCGATCCGGGACCGGCCGCCAGCGCCTGCTGGAACCAGCGGTGGGTGTCCGAGACATGGTTCGGGACGATGTCGATGATGGTCCGGATGCCCAGGTCGAGCGCTTCGGCGATCAGCTTCTCGGCCTCGGCCAGGGTGCCGAAGGCGGGGTCGATGCTGCGGTAGTCGGTGACGTCGTAGCCGCCGTCGGCCATCGGCGAGGGGTACCAGGGGTTGAACCACAGGGCGTCGACGCCCAGGTCGGCCAGGTAGCGCAGCCGGGAGCGGACGCCGGCCAGGTCGCCGACTCCGTCGCCGTTGCCGTCGGCGAAGCTGCGCACGTACACCTGGTAGATCGCGGCGCCTCGCCACCACGCCGAGGGTTCAGACACGGTCGGGGTCTCCATCTGTGGGGTCTCCATCTGCGGGTTCTGTTGCATCTGCTGGAGGCGCAACCAGGGGTGGCTCAGCCCTTGAGGCTGCCGGCGGTGAGGCCGGACAAGATGTTCCGTTGGAAGATCAGGAAGAAGATGATCGTGGGCACGGCGGAGATCGCCGAGGCCGCGATCAGCACGTTCTCGGACACGCCCTGCGAGAGCGAGTAGATCCCGGCGTTGAGGGTCTGCTTGGTGGGGTCGGGCTCGGCCAGCAGCGGCCAGAGGAAGTCCTTCCACACGTTGACCATGGCGAAGATCGACACCACGGCCAGGATCGGCCGGGACATCGGCAGCACGATGGAGCACAGGGTGCGTACCGGTCCGGCCCCGTCGATGGCGGCGGCGTCCAGCAGGTCCTGCGGGATCGAGTCGAAGAACCGCTTCAGCAGGAAGATGTTGAAGGCGCTGGTGACCGAGGGCAGCCAGATCGCCCAGGGCGAGTTCAGCAGGTTCAGGTGCACGATCGGCAGGTTCAGCACGGTCAGGTACTGCGGAACCACCAGCACCGTGGCCGGGATCATCAGCGTGGCCAGCATCATGCCGAGGATGGCGTTGCCGAAGATCGGGCGCAGCTTGGACAGCGCGTAGGCGGCGGCGACGTCGAAGACCAGCTGGAAGGCGAGCGCGCCGAACGCGTACAGCAGCGTGTTCTCCAGCAGCTGGGCGAGGTTGAGCTCGCCCCAGGCGGTGCTGTACGTGCTCGGGTGCAGGTGGTGCGGGTAGAGCGTGGGCGGGCTCTGGATGGCCTCCTGGGTGGACTTGAGTCCGCCGGTGACCATGAAGTAGAGCGGCCCGATGAAGACCAGGCTGAACACCACCAGCACGACGGTCAGCACGGTCCAGTAGATGGCCTTGCCGTGCCGTCGGTTGAGTTGCACCTGGGAGATCAGGGTGCGGGTGGCTGAGTCGACCGTTGCGGAGGCCACGGCTGTCCCCTTTACTGCTCGGCCGCGCGGCTGACCCGCACGTACAGGGCGGAGAACACGGCGAGCACCAGCAGCAGGACCAGGCCCAGGGCGGAGGCGGCACCGTAGTTTTGGAAGTTGAAGGCGTACTGGTAGATCAGGTAGACGATGGTGGTGGTGGAGTTGTTGACCCCCTGGCCGCCGGTGAGCACGAACGGTTCGACGAAGACCTGCATCGTGGAGACGATCTGCAGCAGCAGCATCAGCGACAGGATCAGCCGGGTCTGCGGGATGGTCACGTGCCAGATCCGGCGCAGCAGACCGGCCCCGTCGAGTTCCGCGGCCTCGTACAGCTCGCCCGGGATGCCCTGGAGCGCGGCCAGGTAGATCAGCACCGCGCTGCCCATGTTCATCCAGGTGGAGGCGATCACCACGCACAGCATCGCCAGCGAGGGGTTCTGCAGCCAGGTCGAGGTGGGCAGGTGCAGCGAGTGCAGGATGTCGTTGAACAGCCCGTACTGCGGGTTGTAGAAGTACTGGAACATCACCAGCGAGGCCACCGGCGGGAGCATCACCGGCAGGTAGACCACCACCCGCAGGTACCCCTTGGCGTGGCGGAGCTCGTTCAGCACCACCGCGACGAAGAACGGCATCGCGTAGCCGAAGACCAGCGCCAGCAGGGTGAACTCGCCGGTGTTGCGCCAGGCCACGCCGAAGCTGGGGTCGTGCACGATCTGGTTGAGGTTGTGCCAGCCGACCCAGGTGGTCTGGCCGCCCCTGACCTTCTGGAAGCTGGTGATGAACTCCCGGATCATCGGGTACCAGGAGAAGAGCGCGAAGCACAGCACCGCGCCGATGAGGAAGGCGTGGGCGGTGAGGTTGCGCCGCGTCTCGCGCAGTAGCGCGCTGCCGCCCGACCGGGACATCGGGCCCGCGCCTGGCTTCTGTGGGGTCCTGCTTCGTTTGGGGACGGCTATCGCCACCGGAGGCTCCTGGGTGGGTGGGTGGTGCGGAGAGAGGGGACCAGCCCTCGGCGGGCTGGTCCCGGGGTCAGACGGGCCTCACTGGTTCGAGAGGACCTCGTTGACCTGGTTGCTCGCGGTGCTCAGCAGCTGGTCGATGTTGGCGTTGGGGTCGGTCAGCACCGACGCCATCGCGGTGTCCAGCACCTTGTAGACGGCCTGGGCGTCGCTGGGCTCGCCGTCCCCGGGAACGTTGGCGTCCAGGTAGGAGGTGAAGTCACTGACCGGCATGGTGGCGTTGGCGGCCTTGGCGGCGTTGTCCGCGGCGAGCGTGGCGCCCGAGAACATCTCCGGCTCGGGCAGGCCGACGGCCTGCTGGGTGGCCTTGAGCCGGGCGTAGTTGAACGTGCCCTGCCCCTGGGTCAGGTAGAGGAAGTCGACCAGCTCGACGCCGGCCTTGATCTGGGCGGGCGTGTCCTTGACGTTGAACATGTAGTCGTTGCCGCCGGAGAGGGTGCCCGCCGCCTGGCCGCTGACGCTGGGGATCGGGCCCATGCCGTAGTCGGCGTAGTTGGCGCCCAGGGTCTGCACCATGTAGGTGATGTCGTCCGGGGCGGCTATGTACATGCCGAGCTTGCCGGCCGCCATCTCCTTCTGCAGCGTGCCCCAGGCCAGCAGCTGGGTGCTGCCCATGACGTTGTCGGTGTAGCGCAGGTCGTGCAGGTTCTGCAGCACCTGCTTGCCGAGCGGGTTGTCGAAGTTGGCCTTGGTCCCGGCCGCGTTCTCCATGGAGCCGCCGAGGGCGTCCAGCTCGGCGGAGAAGTGCCAGCCGCCGTTGTTCCCGGCGCTGTAGTCGCCGTAGCCCTCGATGCCGTTGCCGAGCTTGGTGATCGCCTCGGCGTCGGTGGCGACCTGGGCCCAGGTGGTCGGCGGGTTGTCGGGGTTGAGCCCGGCCTGCTTGAACAGCTTCCGGTTGATGATCAGGCCCATGGTGTAGTTGGTGTACGGGATCCCGTACAGCTTCCCGTTGGACTTCTGGGTGCTGATCACCGAGGGCAGGTAGTCGTTGAGCACCGGGATGGTGGACGGGGTCACGTACGAGGTGATGTCGGCCGCCTGGTTGGCGTTCAGCACCGCCTGCTTGTCGGTGAAGTACGTGTAGAAGACGTTCGGCTCGGTGCCACCCGCCAGGGCCGCCGTGAACAGCGCCGGGGTCTCGCAGGGGAACGTGTGGATGCTGTTCACCTTGATGTCGGGGTGCGCCTTCTCGAAGGTCGCGATGTCGGCGTTCCACTGCTGGTACGGAACCGGCTTGCTGGTCGGCGGGGCGCAGTCGATGCTGATCGTGGTCACGCCCGAGGCGGTGGAGCCGCTGCCGCCCTTGTTCCCGGTGGAGGTCGAGCTGCTGCTGCAGGCGGCGGCGGTGAGGCTCAGCGCGATGGTGGCGAGCAGGGCCGAGGCTCTGCGGACGCGGCGGCTGATGAGCGGCTGGTTGGTCATCAAGGGACCCTTCATTGGCTGGGTGGGGTAGCACCACGCTGTGGCGGGCATCACTTAACCACTGCCGACAGAAGTTCACAAGATGTTGACGAAACTATGCAAGATTTCGACATGATAACGAGATCACATGACGAAGGGACCGGACGGCTTGCGTCCGGTCCCTCGTTCTTGCGTAAGGCGCGGTCAGCCCGCGTTCGGCGGGGTCAGCGGGGCTGCGGCACCGCCGCCGACACCGGCCCGGTGGAGCCGCGCACCACCAGCTCCGGCTCGAACAGGACCTCGTCGTGGGTCACCCGGGCGCCCTCGATCTCGCCCACCAACAGGTCCACCGCGGCCCGGCCCATGGCCTCGATCGGCTGCCGGACGGTGGTCAGCGGCGGATCGGTGCAGGCCATGAACGAGGAGTCGTCGTAGCCGACCACCGAGACGTCCGCCGGGACGCTCAGCCCGCGCCTGCGCACCGCCCGTACCGCCCCCAGCGCCAGCGGGTCGCTGGCGCAGATGATGCCGGTCACCCCCCGCTGGAGCAGCCGGGCGGTCGCGGCCTGGCCGCCCTCCAGGGAGAACAGCGCATGCTCGACGCAGGAGTCCGGAAGTTCCAGACCGGTCCGGGCCGCCACCTGCTGGGCGGCCCGCAGTTTCCGGCGCGAGGGCACGTGGTCGGGTGGCCCGACCACCAGCCCGATCCGGCGGTGCCCCAGCGAGTAGAGGTGGCCCATGGCCTGCTCCACCGCCACCGCGTCGTCGCAGGACACCTGCGGGAAGTCCAGGTCGTCGAAGGCCGCGTTCATCAGCACCGTCGGCAGCCCGCGCTGCGCCAGCCTGGTGTAGTGCTCGTGCGGGGACTCGGCCTGCGCGTACAGGCCGCCGAAGAACACCACCCCGGAGACGTGCTGCTGGAGCAGCAGCTCCACGTAGTCGGCCTCGGACACCCCGCCCGCCGTCTGGGTGCACAGCACCGGGGTGAACCCCTGCTGGGCCAGCGCGCCGCCGACCACCTCGGCGAAGGCCGGGAAGATCGGGTTCTGCAGTTCCGGCAGCACCAGGCCGACCAGCCGGGAGCGCTCCCCCCGGAGCTGGGTGGGTCGTTCGTACCCCAGGACGTCCAGGGCGGTGAGTACCGCCGTCCGGGTCGCGGGGGATACCCCCGGCTTGTCGTTGAGCACGCGACTGACCGTCGCCTCGCTCACCCCGACCTTCTTCGCCACTTCGGCCAGTCGTCGTGTCATGACCCGCAGCTTACGGCAATCCGTGCAAATATCTTGCATCGAGTCGCAAGAAGGGCGCAGAATTCTCCTGGCAGTTCTTCCCCTCGGCGACGCAGCCGGCCCGACACTCCGGCCTGCCCCCGCATCCTTGCCGAAACAGCCGCGGCCAGGCGCGATCCGCCGCCTATTCGGTACCGTACCGCCCCTGAACCGCCGCTGATTCGCGACCGATTCGTTCCCGACCCGCCCGCGCGTCGACTTCCCGCCACGCCTCCGTGCGGATGTGATTGACGACGCCCATCGGTGCGCCTAACGTCGGACGGGCGGAGCCCTAGCCGGGCGGCAGGTAAGGGAAGCCCGCGGACTCCGGACCGCACCGCCTCCAGCGGGTCGCGCCGCTGCCGGAGAGGGAGAGAACCATGTCCGATGCGAAGACGCTGCCCCCGGAGGCGGAGTCCACCGAGCCGATCGGCCGCGCCGTCTACATCGCCGTGATCGGGCTGATGCTGGGCATGCTGCTGGCGATGCTCGACAACCTGATCGTCAGCACCGCCCTGCCCACCATCGTCGGCGACCTCGGTGGGCTCTCCCACCTGTCCTGGGTGGTCACCGCGTACGCCCTGGGCGCGGCGGTGACCACCCCGGTCTGGGGCAAGCTGGGCGACCTGCACGGGCGCAAGCTGATGTTCATGCTGGCCATCGTGATCTTCCTGGTCGGCTCGGCGCTCACCGGCCTGTCGCAGAACATGGACGAGCTGATCGCCTTCCGCGCGCTCCAGGGCCTGGGCGCCGGCGGCCTGATGGTGGGCGCCATGGCCACCCTCGGCGACCTGGTCCCGCCGCGCGAACGCGGCCGGTTCCAGGCGCTGATCGGCGGCATGATGCCGGTGGCCTTCGTCGGCGGGCCGCTGCTCGGCGGGCTGCTCACCGAACACCTGAGCTGGCGCTGGTGCTTCTACATCAACCTGCCGCTGGGCATCGCCGCGCTGCTGGTCACCGGCCTGGGCATGAAGCTGCCGCACCGCCGGATCGAGGCGTCGATCGACTACGTCGGCGCGCTGCTGCTCGGCATCGGCATCGTCGCGGTCACCCTGGTCGCCTCCTGGGGCGGCTCGCAGTACGCCTGGATCTCCGCTCCGGTGATCGGCCTGTCGGTGTTCGGCGTCCTGGCGCTGATCGCCTTCGTCCACTCGCAGAGCCGGGTCACCGAGCCGATCCTGCCGCCGTGGATGTTCAAGGACCGCAACTTCACCGTCAGCCAGGTGATCAGCTTCCTGCTCGGCGCGGCGATGTTCGGCGCGCTCAACTTCCTGCCGCAGTACTTCCAGTACGTGCGCGGGGCCTCCCCCACCGCCAGCGGCCTGCTGCTGCTGCCGCTGATGTTCGGGATGCTGGCGGTGATGCTCGCGGGGGGCCAGGCGGTCACCCGCACCGGCCGCTACCGCACCCTGATGATCGTCGGCGGCGCGGTGATGACCCTCGGCATGCTGGTGCTGCTGATGCTGAAGGTGGACACCAGCACCGCCACCGCCTCCCTGCTGACCTGCGTGCTGGGCCTGGGCATGGGCTTCCTGATGCAGAACACCATGCTGGTCACCCAGAACAGCGTGGCGCTGCGGGACATGGGCGCGGCCAGCGGCTCGGTCACGCTGTTCCGCACCGTCGGCGGCTCGCTGGGCATCGCGATCTTCGGTTCGCTGTACACCCAGCGGCTGACCGGCTCGCTCGACCACAGCCTCGGCACGTCCGGGCAGGCGCTGGCGGCGAGCGGCGCGCACATCCCGCCGTCCGCGCTGGCCGGGCTCCCGGCCGCGGTCCAGCACGCGTTCAAGGCGGCGGTCACCGACGGCCTGCACAGCGTGCTGATCGGCGGCACCGTGCTGGGGCTGCTCACCTTCCTCACCACCTGGCTGATTCACGAGGTGCCGCTGCGCTCCGGGGCCACCCCCGGCGCCCCGCTGGAGTAGCGTCGACCGCCCCGGATCAGCACGTCCGGGGGCAGCGGGGCATACTCGCAACCGGCATTGCAGAAGATCACCTCAACTGCGGAGTAGAACCATGGACGACAGGCTGCTGGCTGAGACCGTCACCATCACCGGGGCCGACGGCGCCGAGCTGGAGGCGTACGCGGCACGACGACTCGACCCCGCCCCGCGCGGCGGTGTCGTGGTGATCCACCACATGCCCGGCTACGACGAGGCCACCAAGGAGATGGTCCGCCGCTTCGCCGCCGAGGGCTACAACGCCGTGTGTCCGAACCTCTACACCCGCGAGGCCCCCGGCGCGGCCCCGGACGACGCCGCGGCGGCGGCCCGCGCGCTCGGCGGCGTGCCCGACGCCCGGCTGGTCGGCGACGTCGCGGGCGCCGCCGCCTACCTGCGCGGGCTGGAGAACTCCAACGGCCGGGTCGGCGTCATCGGGCACTGCTCCGGTGGCCGCCAGGCCTTCCTCTCCGGTTGCAGCCTGGACCTGGAGGCGGCAGTGGACTGCTACGGCGCCTTCGTCACCGAGTCGGTGCCGGAGGGCGTGCCGGTGCGGGTCGGCCCGATCGGCCACCTCGCCAAGGACCTCTCCTGCCCGCTGCTCGGCCTGTTCGGCGCGGAGGACAAGCACCCCGACCCCCAGGCCACCGCGCAGCTGGAGGAGCTGCTGAAGGAGCACGGCAAGGAGTACGAGTTCCACACCTTCCCGGACGCGGGCCACGCCTTCTTCGCGGTGGACCGTCCGGCCTACCGCCCGCAGGCGGCGACCGAGGGCTGGAAGCTCGTCCTCGACTTCTTCGGCCGCCACCTCGCCACCGCCTGAGCGCGGTCCGCCCCCCTCCGGAGACCGGCATGTGCACCTATCTCACCGAGCAGATCGACATCACCGGCAGCGGCAAGGGCGCCACCGGGTACTTTCCGCTGACCCGGGCCATGGTCTACGTCGACCACCCGCAGCACGCCCCCTACGAGCACACGGTGAACGTGGACTTCCTCAACCCGGCGCTGGGCCCCGGTGCCCGGGTCGCCCTTGAGCTCACCGAGGAGGGCGCGCTGGCGCTGATCGAGGCGCTGCGCTCGGCCATCGCCTCGGCCCCGCCCGGCCTCGCCTCGGAGCACCAGGGCCAGCCTGGTTGACGCTGCCGCGGCTTCCGCGGCCGGGGCACCCGCCCCGGCCGCCTCAACGCGGTTCGCCGACCGCGTCGGCCCGGCGCAGCTGCTGAAGCACCCCCTCCCGGTCGGCGAGCAGCACGGCCAGGATCCGCCGCGCCGCGCGCATCAGGTCCGCGACGTCCGGGCCGGCCAGCGCGTAGCGCACGGTCGGCCCCTCCCGCCGTGAGACCACGATCCCGGCCCGGCGCAGGTGCGAGAGCTGCTGGGAGAGGTTCGAGGGTTCCACCCCGATGTCGGCGAGCAGGTCCCGTACCGGCATCGGGCCGTCCTGGAGCAACTCCAGTACCCGGATCCGCACCGGGTGGCCCAGAGTCCGGAAGAACTCCGCCTTCAGCTGGTAGAGCGGGGGCTGCAGCAGACCCCCAGCGCGCGCTCGACGGCCGTTCCTCAGTGCGATGTCCGTGGTTGCCATGGACGGTGACGCTAGGCGAGCGGGCAGTCACGCCACTGACAAATTGCGGAATCCTGCAATTCACGTGGCGCGCGGTGTACTCTGCCGCGCTCGCCCCTGTTCGACGGGCCGGTCAGCCGTTGTCGGGCTGCGGCAGGTAGGGCTCCAGGGCGTGTGCCAGGTTCGGCAGCGGCATGCTCTGCAGCCAGATCTGGCCGGGGCCGGTCAGTGCCACCAGGTGGTAGCCGTCGCGGCCGAAGACCTTGTTGGCGATGCCGGGAACCGTGGTGATCTTGAAGCTCACCGAGTCCTCGAACATGCCCACGTGGCCCGGGTGGACCAGCATGGTCTGCTTCGGGGCCAGGTTGTACAGGCTGAGCTCACCGGAGAGCTCGACCCAGGCCTGGCCGTGCCCCTCCAGCCGCTGGAGCACGAAGCCGTCCCCGCCCCACATGCCGCCGCGGAAGGAGTGCTGCAGGCCCACGCTCGCGCTGACCCCCGGGGTCCCGGCGAGCCAGCCGTGCCGGTGCACCAGGAAGCCCTGGTTGGGCGCGACGTCCACCGGGACTATGTGCCCGGGGATCTTCGCCGCGAAGGCCACCAGGCCCTCGCCGCCCTTGGACTGATACTGAGTCAGGAATATCCCGCCGCCGCCGACCGCGCGCTTCAGCGTGCCCATCAGGCCGCCGCCGCCCTTGGTGGTCTGCGACATGTGCACGTTCGCCGTCATCCACGACAGCTCGCCGTGCATGGAGACCACGGACTCCTTGTCCTCAAGCTGGATCTCCAGGACGGGCATAGTGCTGCCCTTGATGTCAGCCCTCATCTGTTTTCCTTCCACACTCGCGCAAAGACCTTGCGCGATGTTCGGTTACCCCCGCTCGCGGTCGGCCAAGCCGACCCGCAGCACGCACGCTATCGCCTGCGACCACCTGCGACGACACCAGATCTCCACATTTATACGAAGATCTTTCCCAGTGAACGCGCCGTCAGTTCCCTTGCGTGTCGCCGGTGCTGACAAAACGTCGTAAACAGGTCGATATTGCTATGCTCCGAGCTGACCGGCCATCCCCGGCCCGGACACCCGCCAGGGCCCGCCGTCCCGCAGGAGCCGCCGCATGGAGTCGATCCGCCCCTTCCTGGTCGCCGTGGACGGCTCGGACGACAGCTGGGCAGCGCTGGAGTGGACGGCGCGGGCGGCGGCCGGGGTCGGTGCGCCGCTGCGGGTGCTGTACGTCGCGCAGACCACCGGCGGCCTGGCCGAGGTGCTGCTGGGGCCGGGTCCCGAACCCGCGCAGGACCATCCGGTCACCGAGGAGGCGGTCGAGCGGACCCGGCTGGTCGCACCCGGGGTCGCGGTCTCCACCGAGGTCGTCGCCGGGGATCCGAAGCACGTGCTGCCCGCGCGCAGCGGCGGCGCGGCCCTGCTGGTGGTCGGCACCCGCGGGCTGAGCGGGCTGCGCGGCTGGCTGGCCGGGTCGGTCAGCCGGGCCGCCGCCGGTTACGCGCGCTGCCCGGTGGTGGTGCACAAGCCGGTCGCGGAGGCCGGTGGTCCGGTGCTGGCCGGGCTCGACCCGTTCGAGCCGCACCCGGACGTGCTGGGCTTCGCCGTCGCCGCGGCCCACGCGCTGAACGCGCCGCTGCGGCTGGTGGTCGGCGACCTGCCGTCCTCCGACCGGACCGAGGCCGCCCGCGACAGCCTGGAGGAGGTGCTGACCGGCCTGCACCGGGACCATCCCCGGCTGGACGCCTCCGCCGAGTACTCCGCCCGCGACGAGTCCGACTGGCTGGTGGAGCTGTCCCGGACGGCGGCGCTGGTGGCGGTGGGCCGCCGGCTCAGCGGCGTACTGCTGACCGACCCGCTGGGCCGCGCCGCCGACACCCTGCTGGACCAGGCCCACTGCCCGGTGGCGGTGGTCCCGTCCCGTCGGCGCTGACCGGCGGGACGCGACCCGCGCGGGATCGGACCGGTGGTCAGATGCCCTGCCAGTGCGGCTTGGCCGCGTAGGTGGCCCGGAAGTAGTCGGCCAGCTTGAGCTTGGAGGCCGCCGCCTCGTCCACCACCACGGTGGCGTGCGGGTGCAGTTGCAGCGCCGAGGCCGGGACGATCCCGGCGACCGGGCCCTCCACGGTCTGCGCCACGGCCTCGGCCTTGGCCTCGCCGGTGGCCAGCAGCACCAGGTGCCGGGCCTCCAGGATGGTCCCGATGCCCTGGGTGATCACGTGGTGCGGCACCTCGTCCAGGCTGTCGAAGAACCGGGCGTTGTCGACCCGGGTCTGCTGGGTCAGCGTCTTGATCCGGGTGCGCGAGGCCAGCGAGGAGCAGGGCTCGTTGAAGCCGATGTGGCCGTCGGTGCCGATGCCCAGCAGTTGCAGGTCCACACCGCCCGCCGCGGCCAGCGCCCGGTCGTAGTCGGCGCAGGCGGCGGCGATGTCCTCGGCCGAGCCGTCCGGGCCCATGAAGGAGGTCTCGGTCAGCCCCAGCGGCCGCACCACCTCGCGCAGCACCACCGCGCGGTACGACTCGGGGTGGCCCTGCGGCAGGCCGACGTACTCGTCGAGCTGGCAGATCCGGGCCCGGGAGACGTCCAGCGCCTGGTTCGCGACCTTGGCGATCAGCGCCTGGTAGATCGGCAGCGGGGAGGAGCCGGTGGCGACCCCGAGCAGCGCGTCCGGCTTGCGCACCAGCAGGTCGGCGATCGCCGCCGCGATCAGCTCGCCGCCCGCGGCGGCGTCCGGAACGATCACAATCTCCATGCTGAAACCCTGCCGTTCTGCGGCGCTCGCCACGTGGTATAGACCATTTATCGGAATGATCTCACACCGGCCCCGCCCGCGTCACACCCCCCGCGACCGGAACCGCCGGGCGCCGCCGCGGCGGCCGGACGCGGCTCCGGCCACTATCAGGAAACTTTCCCAACTGTCCCACTGGGCATACTCTTTACTGTGCGGCACGCCGCGACGCGATCCGGGCGGCACGACCGGGGAAGCACGCCGAAGAGGGTGGGGAAGCATGACGCAGGGTTCGACGTATCCCGAGCCGCTCGGACGCGAGCAGGGACGGCTCGACACCGGCGTCCCGCACATAGCACGGGTGTACGACTACTGGCTCGGTGGCAAGGACAACTACGCGGTCGACCGCGAGGTGGCCGAGCGGATCATCGCCACCGGCAACCCCGTCACCCAGAACGCCCGGGCCAACCGGGGCTTCCTCGGCAGAGCGGTGCGCCACCTGACCGCCGAGGCCGGTCTGCGGCAGTTCCTGGACCTGGGCACCGGCCTGCCCTCGGCCGACAACACGCACGAGGTCGCGCAGCGGATCGCCCCCGAGACACGGATCGTCTACACCGACAACGACCCGATCGTGCTGGTGCACGCCCGGGCCCTGCTCACCGGCAGCCCCCTCGGCTCCACCACCTACATCCACGCCGACGTCCGCGACATCGACCTGATCCTGGAGCGGGCACGGGAGACCCTGGACTTCGACAGACCGGTCGGGGTGATCATGGCCGGTCTGCTGCACTGCATACCCGACGAGGACGACCCGGCCGGAATCGTGGCGAAGGTACTGGCGGACGTCCCCTCCGGGAGCCACCTGGCGATCTCCCAGCCCGCCGCCGACATCAACGCCAACGGCATGGCCCGGGCCGCCTCGGTGATGGACCAGCTGATGCCGGTCAAGATCACCTACCGGACCCGGGAACAGGTCGCGCGCTTCTTCGAAGGCACCGAACTACTCGAACCCGGCCTGGTCCCCGCGCCGCTCTGGCGGCCCGACCCGGACGCCGACACTACCCCGCGCTCGGTCTGGGCAGGCGTCGGACGCAAGGCCTGACCTGCGCCCGGACCTTCCCCGGGAAGATCAACGGGGATTCCTGGGAGCCCGCTCGGAGCCCACTGGGAGCGCCCTGGGAGACTGGTCCCCGGAGGCCGCGAACCGTCAGGGGGGACCCGGGTGCACGACCCGCGCGGGCCGGAAGAGAAGATGAACACGTGGCAACCAAAACACAGGTGTTCTCGAATCGGCTCCGACCCCTGGGACATCCCGGCGTCCGGGGCCATTCCCGAACGCCGGACAGCTGAGGCGGCATGACCGCCCTACTCCACCGGTTGCCCCCAGAACCGTCCGGCGGCAGATGCCGCAGAAGGCGCCGGGGTGTGCCGTTCCCCCTTGCGGGAGCCGTTTCGTGTCCGCTGGTCCGGCGGGCTCGTGCGACTGCCGTCCACCCTCGCCCTGAAGCCCGAGAGTCCATGAAGAGCGATCACGCATACCTCACCCGCGAGTCCGGTGACGGACCCGAGGACGGGTCGAACGGAACGGCCGCCAACGCTGTCGGGGTGCTGCCCGGCGCCGGAGGCCCAGCCGGGACGTCCGGCAAGCCACGGTGGTGGCGCCGCAAGTGGGGCTGGGAGGTGCTGCTGGTCCTCTACGCGATATACGACGGCAGTCGCCTGCTGGTGCACACCAGCGCGGCCCAGGCCGAGGCGCACGGCCGCCGGATCCTGTCCATCGAGCGCGGGCTGCACCTGAGCCCGGAGCACACGCTCAACCGGCTGTTCGCCGAGCACGCCTGGCTGGGCATACCCGGGGACTTCATCTACGCCTCACTGCACTACGTGATCACGGTCTCGGTGCTGTTCTGGGTCTGGCGCTGCCACCGCGAGCACTACCGGCTGGCCCGCACCTGGCTCGGGCTGACCACGCTGCTCGGGGTGGTCGGCTTCGTGACCTTCCCGACCGCGCCGCCGCGGCTGCTGGGCCCCGGCGCCGGCTTCACCGACATCCTCGCCGAGCACTCCTCGGTCGGCTGGTGGGGTGTCGGCGGCGGCGGCACCCCGCGCGGGCTGGACGACATGAGCAACGAGTTCGCGGCCATGCCCAGCCTGCACGTCGGCTGGGCCCTGTGGTGCGGGCTGCTGCTGTTCCTGTACGCCCGGCACCGGCTGCTGCGGGCGCTGGGGCTGCTCTATCCCTTCTTCATCGCCTTCGTGGTGATGGGCACCGGCAACCACTACCTGATGGACTGCCTGATGGGCGCGGCGGTGGCACTGGTGAGCCTGTGGGCCACCGTCCCGCTGCTGCGGTTCAGTGATCGGGCCGGCCGGGCGGTGCGGCTGCGGCTGCGCGCGCTGGGACGGCGGCGCTAGCGACCGGACGGCCGGGCCCACGTCGCCCCGTCGGCCCCCGCCGACAGCGTCCGACGTGCGCGCCCGGTCACCGGCGGTGATTCTGATGGGGCACGGCAGCTCGGTACTTCGGGCACCACGGACGTCCCGCAGCCGCCGGGACGGGGCAGGAGCAGCAGCATGACTGCGCAGGACAGGACACCGCAGCACAGGACGCCGCAGGACAGGACGCCGCAGCAAGAGACGCCGCAGGACCGCACCGCGCACGAGCAGGACCTGGGGCGCCGCGTCGCGGCGCTGATGCCGCGGGCCAAGGCCGACCTGGCCGAGCTGGTGGCCATCCCCTCGGTCGCCGACCCGCGCCAGTACCCGCCGGAGCGCTGCCGCGAGGCCGCCGAGTGGCTGGTGGCCGCGTTCACCGAGGCCGGGCTCTCCGACGTGCGGCTGGAGCCGACCCCGGACGGCAGCCACGCCGTCATCGGCCACCGCCCGGCGCCGCCCGGCGCCCCGACCGTGCTGCTGTACTGCCACTACGACGTGCAGCCGCCGCTCGACGACCAGGCCTGGACCTCGCCGCCGTTCCAGCTGACCGAGCGCGACGGACGCTGGTACGGGCGCGGCGCGGCCGACTGCAAGGGCAACGTGGTGATGCACCTGACCGCGCTGCGGGCGCTCGGCGACGACCTCCCGGTGGGCATCGTGCTGGCCGCCGAGGGCTCCGAGGAGCAGGGCACCGGCGGCATGGAGGCCTTCGTCCCGCCGCACGCGGACCAGCTGCGCGCGGACGTGCTGCTGGTCTGCGACACCGGCAACGCCGCGGTGGGGGTGCCCACCGCCACCACCAGCCTGCGCGGCCTGGCCAACCTGGTGGTCGAGGTGTCCACGCTGCACGGCGACATGCACTCGGGCATGTTCGGCGGCGCGGCCCCGGACGCCCTGGCCGCGCTGATCCGGATGCTGGACTCGCTGCGCGGCCCGGACGGCGGCACCCGGATCGAGGGCCTGGACTGCGAGGGCGTCTGGGACGGCGTCGGCTACGACGAGCAGCAGTTCCGCGCCGACGCCGGGGTGCTGGACGGGGTGGAGCTGCTGGGCTCGGGATCGGTCGCGGACCGGCTCTGGGCGCGTCCGGCGGTGACCGTGCTCGGCATCGACTGCCCGCCGGTGGTCGGCTCGGCCGCCGCGATCCCGGCCCGGGCCCGGGCCCGGGTGAGCCTGCGGGTGCCGCCGGGGACGGATCCGGCCAAGGCCATGGACGCGCTCTCGGCCCACCTGCGGTCCGCCGCGCCCTGGGGGGTGCGGGTGGAGGTGGAGCCGGAGTCCGGCGGCGCGCCGTTCCGCGCGGCGACCGGCGGGCCCGCCTACGCGGCCCTGGACGAGGCGATGCGGGCGGTCTACGGCAAGCCGATGGCGTTCCTGGGCCAGGGCGGCTCGATCCCGCTGTGCAACGTCTTCGCGCGGACCTTCCCGGACGCGGAGATCGTGCTGATGGGCGTGGAGGAGCCGCGCTGCCTGATCCACGCGCCCAACGAGAGCGTGGATCCGAGCGAGATCGAGCACATGGCCCATGTCGAGGCTCTGTTCCTGAGCCGCTTCGGCCGGACCGCGCGCGGGTGAGCGGGTCCGGTGGCAGCCGGGCGGTCGTCGCCGCGCTGGGCGCGAACCTGGCCATCGCGGTGGCGAAGTTCGTCGCCTTCGGGTTCAGCGGCTCCTCGTCGATGCTCGCCGAGGGCGTCCACTCGCTGGCCGACTCCGGCAACCAGGTGCTGCTGCTGGTCGGCGGCCACCGGGCGCGGCGGGCGGCCGACAGCGAGCACCCCTTCGGCTACGGGCGCGAGCGCTACGTGTCCGGCTTCCTGGTGTCCGTGGTGCTGTTCACCCTGGGCGGGGTGTTCGCGCTGTACGAGGGCTACGAGAAGGTCAGGCACCCGCATCCGGTGGACGACTGGTACTGGCCGGTGGGGGTGCTGGCGTTCGCGATGGTGGCCGAGGGGCTGTCCTTCCGGACCGCCGTCCGCGAGGCCAGGCACGGCAAGGGCGGGCAGTCCTGGGCCGGCTACGTCCGCACCGCGAAGGCCCCGGAGCTGCCGGTGGTGCTGCTGGAGGACGCGGGCGCGCTGATCGGCCTGGTGCTGGCGCTGTTCGGGGTGGGGCTGGCGGTGCTCACCCACGACGGCGTCTGGGACGGCGCGGGCACCCTGGCCATCGGCGCGCTACTGGTGGCGATCGCGGTGGTGCTGGCGACCGAGACCAAGTCGCTGCTGCTGGGCGAGTCGGCCGGTCCGGAGGCGCTGGAGCGGATCCGGGCGGCGCTGGTGGACGGCGACTCGGTGTACCGGGTGATCCACATGCGGACGCTGCACCTCGGCCCGGAGGAACTGCTGGTGGCCGCGAAGATCGCGGTGCCCGCCGACGCCACCGGCGCCGGGATCGCGGCGGCGGTGGACGCCGCCGAGGCCCGGGTGCGGGCGGCCGAGCCCATGGCGCGGGTGATCTACCTGGAGCCGGACCTGTACGACGCGGCCCGCGCCCCCGACCCGACCTGAACCGGGGGCGCGGCCGTGGTCAGCCCTGGGTGAGCGAGCCGAGGTAGGCCGTCGCCGCCTCCGGCGTGAAGAACCAGTTCGGGAAGTCCGACGGGTTGTCGAAGCCGTTGGCGAACCGGTCGGCCACCGGCGGCAGCTGTCCGGCCGCGCCGATCAGGTTCAGCACGTGCTCCGGCG
The DNA here is from genome assembly GCF_014084105.1 of Streptacidiphilus sp. P02-A3a. Taxonomy (GTDB): domain Bacteria; phylum Actinomycetota; class Actinomycetes; order Streptomycetales; family Streptomycetaceae; genus Streptacidiphilus. The sequence goes on from NZ_CP048289.1 coordinate 5,758,793, forward strand.
GCGGCGCCAGCATGGCGTTGGTCCACGCGGTGACATCGCCGGCGGTGGAGTTCCAGTAGCCCTCGAAGGTGGCCTCCATGAAGGCCCGGTCGAACGGCCGGTCGCCGTGGGCGCGGATGGCGGCCAGGTAGTGCGTGGCGCACTTGGAGGCGCTGTTGGAGCCCTGGCCGGTGATCGGGTCGTTGGCGACCACCACGTCGGCCACGCCGAACACCACGCCGCCGCTCGGCAGCTCGCCGACGGGGTTGCGGACCACCGGGGCGTAGCGCCCGGCCAGGGTCGCCCGGGGGTCGGTCAGCTCGACGCCGCCCAGGGTCCGCTGGTACTCCCAGGGGGTGTACGCGCGCATCAGCTCCAGGGTGTTCCGCAGGTGCTCCTCCGGGCCGCGCGAGGGCTCGAAGACGTCCAGCGGGCCGCCGGGGACGCCCTCCCAGAACAGGATGTCGCAGGGGCCGGAGGTGGTGAGCGCCGGGATCACGAACAGCTCGCCGACGCCGGGCACCAGGTTGCAGCGCACCGCCGGGAAGTCATGCTCCGGACGCGGGCCCAGGCCGTGCACGTAGGAGACGGCGAGCGCGCGCTGCGGCGCGGTGTACGGGGAGCGCTCGGGGTCGCGGGCGAACATCGACACCAGCTCGCCCTTGCCGGCCGCGATCAGGGTCAGGTCGTAGCCGCGCACCAGCAGGTCCAGGTCGGACACGGTGACGCCGTTGACCACGACCTTGCCGCCGCGCTCGGCGAACAGCTCCAGCCAGGCGGGCATCTTGACCCGCTGGTCCACCGACTGGGCCGGGCCGTTCAGCCGCCCCACCCAGTCGATCACCCGGGCCGCCTCCGGGCCGCTGACCGACACGCCCAGGCCCTGGACCCGCGGCGCCTGGTCGTCCCAGAGGTTCAGGCCGAGCGCCCGCTCGTAGCCGAGCGAAGTATCGAACATGCACTGTGTCGACAGGACCCGGCCGCCGCGTATCTCGTCCGGGGTGCGGTCGGTCATCACGGTGACGTCGTGGCCGTCGCCCTGGAGGCCGAGCGCGAGCTGCAGCCCGGCCTGACCGGCGCCGACGATGAGTACCTTCGCCAATGGAGGCTCCTTGGGGAGAGTGGTGCGGGAGGGACAGTCAGTCCTGTTCGAGCGAGAGGGTGTGCTCGACCAGGGCCGCCAGGGTCTGCGCCGCGGACAGCCGCGAGCGGGCGTCGCACCACAGCAGCGGCACTCCCGGGGAGAGGCTGAGCGCGTCCCTGACGTCGGCGTCGGCGTAGTGCGGCGCGCCGTCGAAGCGGTTGACCGCGACCACGAACGGCAGGCCGCTGCTCTCGAAGTAGTCGACCGCCGGGAAGCTGTCGGCCAGCCGCCGGGTGTCGGTCAGCACGACCGCGCCGACCGCGCCGCGCGCCAGGTCGTCCCACATGAACCAGAAGCGGCGCTGTCCGGGCGCGCCGAACAGGTACAGCACCAGGTCGGGTGCGAGGTGCAGGCGGCCGAAGTCCATCGCCACGGTGGTGGTGGTCTTGGTGCTGCCGTCCGGCAGCGGGTCGGTGCCGGAGCCGGCCTCGGTCATCACCGCCTCGGTGGTCAGCGGGGTGATCTCGGAGACGGAGGCGACCAGGGTGGTCTTGCCCACGCCGAAGCCGCCCGCGATGACGATCTTGGCGGAGGTGACCGGCAGTTCGGTCAGCGGAATACCGCCCGGGGTATGCACCGGTGCGGAGCGGTCAGGCGAGATCGCGGAGTCCACCGAGGATCCTCTCCAGAACCATGCGGTTCGGTCGTGCGGGTGCGGCGATGCCCGAGCCACCGCCGGAACGCACGGCGACGGATCCGCCGTGCACGCGGATGCGGCCCGCGTCCACCAGGTCGCTCACCCAGACCCGGACCACGCCGAGCGGCAGCCGCAGCAGCGCCGAGACCTCGGCGATGGAGCGCATCTGCCCCTGGCACAGGTCGCAGATCCGCTCCAGCTCGGGCACGGCCGGGGTGGCCTCGCCGGGCCGCTGGTAGACCGCCGAGATCAGCGTCTCCACCAGCAGCACCTGGCCGAAGCGGGTGCGTCCGCCGGTCAGGGCGTACGGGCGGACCCGCGCCGAGCGGCGCGGCAGGCCGCCGGTGGGGTGTCCTGCGGATGTCTGGGGCATCACCGGTTGGCCTCCTGCCCGGGCCGGGCCCGGAGTTCGCGGCGGAGTTGCGTGGTCAGCACGTGCCCGGCCCGCTCGACCAGCCGGGTCAGCTGGTACCCGGCCAGGCTCAGGTCGCAGTCCGCGCTGGTGTACGCGGCCAGGCAGGTGGTCGCGTCGACGGACATCAGCACCAGCGTCCCCTCCTGCAGGGTCACCACCGTGCGCCGCAGCAGGCCGAGTTCCATCAGCTTCGACAGGCCGCCGGACAGGGCGGTCAGTCCGGCCGCGAGCGTCGCCAGCTCCTCGGCCGGGGAGTTCTCGTCCGCCGCGACCAGCGGCAGGCCGTCGGTGGACACCAGCGCCAGCGAACGCATCCCCGGTGTGGTCACCAGGACGTCGCTGAGCAGCCAGCGCAGCCGCTGCAACGGCGTGGACTCCACCTGGGCCGCGCCCGGCGCGCCGTGCGCGCCGTGAACGCCGAACGTCATCGCCACTCCTCCTCGGCACGCTGCGGGGCGGCGGCGCGGACTCCGCTCTGGAAGCCGCCGAGCCGACGGCGCAGTTCCTCGGCCGCGGACGGGCCGGACGCCGCCTGCCCGTCCTCCTCGGCCGCACCGGCGCGGCGGGCGCGCTGCCCGCTCTCGCCGGGCACCCGCTTCGGCAGCCCGTCGGCGCCCGCACCGGTGCCGGTGACCGCGGCCGGGCGCGGACCGGGCACGGCGCTCAGCGGCCGGGTCTGCTGCGCGGCGGCGTCGGCCGCCATCTCGTCCCAGGCGGCGGCCGCGGGCTGGGCGGGGGCGGGCTCCGCGGCGAAGGCCGTGACCGGCACCGCGACCAGCGCGGTGGTGCCGTCGGCGGTGGTGCTGTGGCGCAGCTGCACCCGCAGCCCGTGCCGCCGGGCCAGGATGGTGACCACCTGCAGGCCCATGCTGCGCCCGGTCCTGGCGGCGCCGCTGGCGGGGAGGTCGGCGGGGGCGGCGAGGCGGGTGTTGACCTCGTACAGCAGTTCGTCCGGCAGGCCGATGCCCCGGTCCACCAGGGTCACCATGAGCTCACCGCTCTGCAGCTGCCAGCCGGTGACCGTGACCGGCTCGGTCGGCGGCGAGAACGCGGTGCCGTTCTCCAGGAGTTCGGCGAACAGGTGGGCCAGGTCCTCGGCCACGTCGGACCGGATCCACAGCCGGGGCAGCGGCGTCAGGTGCACCCGCTCATAGCGTTCGATCTCCGAGAGCGCCGCCCGCAGCACGTCCAACAGCGGTGTCGGGGCCTGCGGTTGGGCGGGGCGGTGGTGCACCGCGCCACCGAGCAGCAGCAGGTTCTCACCGTTGCGGCGCATCCGGGTGGCGAGGTGGTCCAGCCGGTACAGCTGCTCCAGTCGCAGCGAGTCCGACTCGCTGCCCTCCATGCCTTCGAGCAGGCTCAGCTGCCGCTCGACCAGGCCCAGGGTGCGCAGCGCCAGGTTCGCCAGCACCTCGCCGTTCTCCGCCTCGCGTTCCTTGGCGGCGGCGGCCAGCTCGTCCCGCTCGGCTGCCAGTTGCACCGCGTGGCCCTGCAACTGCTGGTGTGCGTGCTGGAGTTGGGAGAACTCGGTCTCAACTTGCCGATGCCGCTGCTGGTGCTGCCGCGCGGCTCTTCGGCTCCGCGCCAGTTGTACGCCGACCACCAGTACGACCGCCAGGGCCGTGGCGGCTATGGCGATGGATATGTACACAAGACCCCGCAGTCTGCCCAGCTAGCGGTCAACTCATTGGACTCATCCTTCAGTCACATCAGATCACAGGCGGCATTCCGCTTTCCACTCGGGACGCCCCCGATCCGCCCTCCGCTACACGATCCTGACACCACTGAGCTGGAGTGACACGGCGTCAGAGCGGGGGTGGAGAGCCGCTCCTCCACCCGTCGCCGGTCCGGCGGCCACCATCGGCCGAGGCCGCAGCCGGACCACCTGGCAACTGACGGTGCGTATGCCGACCGCCCGCCACCCACCGGGCCCGACCCCCCTCTCCCGACCCGCGACCCGCACCCGGCCGCACCCGCCGCCGCGGGTCAGAGCGGCTCGACGACCGGCCACCGGGGAGCGGTCGGCGCGGCGGCGGGGACGCCGACGGGCGCCGCTGAAAATGTCCCGCCGAGCCTCATGTCCCAGTGGGACATTTCCGGGTGTACGGTGAACGGCGTGAGCATCGAACCCGGATCCGTGGCGGCGGGCCGCCGTGGCCGCAAAGCCCGGCAGACCCGCCAGTCCCTGGCCGACGCGGCCCTGGCACTGGTCCTGGAGCGCGGACTGGCCGGGGTGACCGTCGAGGACGTCACCGAACAGGCGGACGTCTCCCGGCGCACCTTCAGCCGCTACTTCAGCTCCAAGGAGGAGGCGGTGCTGGACTGCGTCCGGGCCGACTGCGAACGGATCAACGCCGCCCTGGCCGCCCGCCCCGCCGGGGAGCAGCCGCTGACCGCCTACCGGGCGGCGCTGCGGGTCTGGCTCGCCGACGAGCGCGAGCCCGCCTGGGACCGCCGCCCCGGCATGCGCGAACTGCTGCGGCTGGTCACCATGGAACCGTCGCTGACCGCTGTCCACCGGCGGATCAGCGTGGACGCCGAGGAGGCGTCGATCCGGATCGTGGCCGCCAGGCTGGGCGTGGACCCGGAGCGTGACCTGCGGCCCTCGGTCGCCGTCGGCGCGGGGGTGGCGGCGCTGCTGGCCGCCGCCCGGGCGTGGGTGCGCGACACCGGGGCCGCCGGGCTGCCGGAGCTGCTGGAGCGGGCGTTCGAGCTGCTCACCGCGGAGCCTTCAGCCGAAGACCCGCTGCCGCAAGGAACGAAAGGCACGAAATGAGCACCAACTCCCTCCCGGTCGCCGACTACGCCCAGGAGTTCAGCGGCCGGACGGCCCTGGTCACCGGGGCCGCCTCGGGCATCGGCCTGGCCGTGGCCCGCCGCCTGGCCGCCGGGGGCGCGGCCGTGGCGGTCGCCGACTTCAACGAGGAGGGCGCCCGCGACGCCGTCGCCGAGCTGCGGGCCGCCGGGGCCGACGCGTTGGCCGTCCGCGTCGACGTGACCGACCCCGACTCGGTGGAGGCGGCCGTGGCGGCCACCGTCAAGGCTCTCGGCGGGCTGCACCTGGCCGTCAACAACGCCGGGATCGCGGGCGGCGGCAGCGTGCCCATCGGCGAGTACCCGATCGACGGCTGGCGCCAGGTGCTGGCGACCAACCTGGACGGCGTCTTCTACTCGATGCACTACGAGCTCCAGCAGATGGTGGCGGCCGGGGGCGGCGCGATCGTCAACATGTCCTCGATCCTGGGCACCAACGGCTTCGCCGGATCGGCCGCGTACGTCGCGGCCAAGCACGGTGTGATCGGCCTGACCAAGACCGCCGCCATCGAGTACGCCGCCCGGGGCGTCCGCGTGAACGCGGTCGGGCCCGGCTTCATCGACACCCCGCTGCTCTCGCAGACCGACGTCTCGATCCGGGAGGCCCTGGTGGCGCTGCACCCGGCCGGACGCCTCGGCACCGCCGAGGAGGTCGCCGAGGTGACCGCGTTCCTGCTGTCCGACCGCGCGTCCTTCGTGCACGGCAGCTACCACCTGGTGGACGGCGCCTACGCCGCCCGCTGAACCACCGTCCGATCCGACCCGTGGGGGGATTCGAGGAGCGAACATGAAGGCTCTCCAGTACCGCGCGATAGGCCAGGCCCCCGAGGTGGTCACCGTGCCCGACCCGGAGCCCGGGCCGGGGCAGGTGCTGCTCAAGGTCACCGCCGCCGGGGTCTGCCACTCCGACATCGCCGTGATGAGCTGGCCCGGCGAGAACTTCCCGTACCCGCTGCCGCTGACCCTGGGCCACGAGGGCGCGGGCACGGTGGCCGCCCTGGGCGCCGGGGTGACCGGGATCAGCCTCGGCGAGTCCGTGGCCGTGTACGGCCCGTGGGGCTGCGGCAACTGCGTCAAGTGCGCGCAGGGCAAGGAGAACTACTGCCTGCGGGCGGCCGGGCTCGGGATCCACCCGCCGGGCCTGGGCGCGCCCGGCGCGATCGCCGAGTACCTGGTCGTGGACGCCGCCCGGCACCTGGTCCCGCTCGGCGACCTGGACCCGGTCGCCTCGGTGCCGCTGACCGACGCCGGACTCACCCCGTACCACGCGATCAAGCGCTCGCTGCCGAAGCTGGTGCCCGGCACCAGCGCGGTGGTGATCGGCAGCGGCGGCCTCGGGCACGTCGCGATCCAGCTGCTGCGGGCGCTGACCGCCACCCGGGTGATCGTGCTGGACGTCTCCGAGGAGAAGCTGGAGCTGGCCCGCCGGGTCGGGGCGCACGAGACCGTGCTGTCCGACGCCGGGGCGGCGGAGAAGGTCCGGGCGCTGACCGGGGGCCTGGGGGCGGAGGCGGTCTTCGACTTCGTCGGCGCGCCGCCCACCACGGCCACGGCGGCGGCGGTGGTCGCGGTCGAGGGGGACGTCACCCTGGTCGGCATCGGCGGCGGCACGCTGCCGGTCGGCTTCGGCTCGCCCCCGTTCGAGGTCTCGGTGACCGCCCCCTACTGGGGCAGCCGGTCGGAGCTGATCGAGGTGCTGGACCTGGCCAGGGAGGGCTTCGTCGAGGTCCATGTGGAGACCTACGGCCTGGACGACGCACCGCTGGCCTACGAGCGGCTGCACGCGGGCAAGGTCAACGGCCGCGCGGTGATCCTGCCGAACGGCTGAGCGCCAGCGGGCGTGGAAATCGCGCACCGGACCTCTGTTTGCACGGAAACGTCACGATCTAGCCATCGTTGCGGCATCGTGGAGGACCACCGGCCCCTCCCCCAAGGGAGCTGCAATGCCGAACCACGCCCGGCACCGCCGCCCGAGCGGCAACCACGCCTCCCGCACCGCGCTCACCCTCGCGTTCACCGGGGCCGCCGCCGCACTGCCGCTGCTCGGCGGCGGCGTCCCCGCGCAGGCCTCGGCCCCGCCGAAGGCGGATCCGCACCCCGGCCCGGCGGCCGACCGCGGCAGCGCCCGCCCACCCGCCCGGGAACCGCTGGTGCACGTGGTGCGCCCGGGGGACGACCTGTACCGGATCGCCGCCGAGTTCCACGTCCGCGGCGGCTGGCGGGCCCTGTACGCGGACAACCGGCGGACGGTGGGCGCCGACCCGAACCTGATCCGCCCCGGCGAGCGGCTGCGGATACCCGTGCCGTCCGCGTTACCGGGCGTCCCTCGGCCCCACGCCGCTCCGCCGCCGGAGCGCCCGGCCACGCCCGCCGCCCGGCCCGGGCCGCACCTCGCCGCCACGACGACCGCCGACGCCACGACCGCTGAAGGCGACGCCGCCGACGCCGGTCCCGAGGGCATGCCCGGGAGCTGGACCCCGGTCTTCGACGACGAGTTCAACGGCGACAGCCTGGACACCGCGAACTGGAGCACCGGCTGGCTGGCCGCCGGCATCACCCCGCCGGTCGGCCCCTCCGAACAGGAGTGCTACGACCCGGCGCAGGTCAGCGTCGGCGGCGGCTACCTGCACCTGGACGCGGTCCGCCGGACCGAGGAGTGCGGCGGCCGGAGCCGCCCCTACGCCTCCGGCATGGTGAACACCAACGGGCTGCACGCCTTCACCGAGGGCGCCTTCGAGGCCCGGATCTACCTGCCCGCCTCCGCCGACGGCGGCGTCGCCGACTGGCCGGCCTTCTGGACCGACGGGCAGAACTGGCCCACCGACGGCGAGATGGACGTGATGGAGGGGCTGACCGGGCTGACCTGCTACCACTACCACAGCTCCACCGGCGCGCCCGGGGCCTGCGCGGACACCGGCCCGGGCTGGCACACCTTCGGCGCGGAGTGGGAGGACGGCACGGTCACCTACTACTACGACGGCCGCGATGTCGGCTCGACCAGCAGCGGCGGTACCGACGAGCCGCAGTACCTGGTGCTCAACAACGCCGTCGGCTCCGTCGGCGGCCAGAGCGAGCCGGACGACATGCTGGTCGACTACGTCCGGGTCTGGAAGCGCGGCGGCTGACCGCCCGACACCGGCCCCGCCGGGTCACAGCGCCTTCCGGTGCTGCAACCAGACCAGCGAGATCCAGCCCGGCAGCACCGGCAGCCAGAAGGTCAGCACCCGGAACAGCAGCACCGGCGGCAGCGCCTCGGCCGCCGACACCCCGATGGTCTGCGCCAGCGCGCCGCTGAGCAGCAGCTCCACCCCGCCGACGCCGCCCGGGGTGGGCACCGCCGAGCCGAGCGCGCCGCCGATCAGGTTGGCCACGGTGACCGCCGCCAGCCCGGGGTGCAGCCCGAAGGCCAGGCAGCAGAAGTACAGGCAGGCGGCCGAGGTGAGCGAGACCAGCAGCTGGCCGACGACGCCGACGGCCAGCTTCACCGGGTGCTGGAGCAGGTCGAGCAGGCGCGGCAGCACGCCCGCGAACAGCGACTGCAACCGGGTCGCGATCCACCGCCGCAGCCGCGGCACGCCAGCCGCCACCAGCGCCAGTACCGCCGCCGCCAGCACCCCGGTGATCAGCGCGGGCGAGGTGGACAGCGAGGGGCCGTAGTGCACGCTGGCCAGGTAGCCGAAGACCATGATCAGCAGCAGGTGCAGTGCCAGCCCCACCACCTGGGAGGCTCCGACGCTGGCGATGGCCTTGCGCGGGGCCACCCCGGCGCGCTGCAGGAACCGGGTGCCGACCGCCATCCCGCCGACGCCGCTGGGCGTCACCAGGTTGGCGAAGCCCCCGGCGAGCTGGGCCAGACCGGCCTGCGCCAGGTTCAGCCGCTCGGGCACGAAGCCGACGAAGCTCATGGTCGCGGCGACCACGCCGCCGACGGCGGCCAGCCCGGCGAAGGCGAACCAGCCGCTGTGCGCCGCTCCCAGCGCGGCCAGCGGGTTGTCCTGCTTGCTGGAGAACTGGAGCAGCAGGTAGTACCCGGCCAGCGCGCCGCCGAAGACGCTGATCAGGGTCCGGGTGCGGAGCCGTTCCAGCCGGGCGGGCTCGACCGGCGCCTGCGGCCGGGTGCGCAGGATCGCGTCCCGGAGCTCGGCCAGCTGCCCGGCGGCGACCCCGGTCCCGGGCAGCACGCCCAGCGGTTGCAGCATCGGTACGGCGGTACCGACCCGCTCGGCGCCGATCACCCCGACGGCGGCGGCCACCGCCCGCTCGGCGCCGACCCGGGTGGCGGTGGTGGCGAGCAGCTGCGCCAGGTCGCCGCGCAGCGCCAGGTCCCCGGCCGAGATGTCGCCGTCCTCCAGGTTCACCAGGTGGACCGCCCCCTGCTCGTCCACCAGCAGCGAGCCCTGGGTCAGCCCGCGGTGGGCGATCCGGCGGGCGTTCAGCCGGTCCAGCTGCCGCCAGGCGTCGGCGAGCAGGCCGTCGTCGACCTCCTCGTCGGTGAGCTGGTCCAGGGTGTGTCCGGTGAGCCGTTCGTAGACCGCGAAGGCGGCGTCCGGGCCCAGGTCGGCGGTGACCAGCAGCCGCCTGCTGCGGGCGCCCGCCGCCTGCGCGGCGTAGGAGAGCAGGGCCTCCTGCTGCAGGGCCTGGCGGGGGGAGAGCAGACTGCGGCGCTGCGGGGCGGAACGCAGCCGCAGTCGGCGCCAGCTCCGCCGGAAGAAGCCCGCCGCCGAGGTCTCCCGGTCCAGCAGCACCACGTCCAGGTCCGGGCGCTCGCCGTGCTGGCCGATCAGGAACCGGTGCTGGCCGTGTGCCGGGACGCCCGGGGTGCGGAAGGCGCTGACGGGCTGGAAGCCGGTCAGCCGCAGGGCGCCGAAGAGCAGCTCGGTGGTCAGCCGGGCGTTGGGCGAACCGAGGGCGTACACGGCGGCGTTGGCCGTGGTCAGCCCGACCAGCAGCGAGAGCAGCAGCGCCAGCGCGTCGGCGCTGCCGTTGACCAGGGCGGTCAGGCCGTCCAGGCCGAGCAGCACGACCATCGCCGCGAGCCAGCGCGGGCGGGCGGCGGCCCCGGCCGTGATCAGGTAGGCGAGCACCGGCGCGGGTCGGTCGAGCACCGGGTGGGCCAGCCCGACCAGCAGCGCCAGACCGTAGGCGGGCACGGCGGCCAGTACCCCGTCGGCGGCCCGGCGGGGCTCGCGCTGCCACAGCAGCCGCACCGCGAAGGCCACCGGCAGCAGCAGCACGGCGGTGGCGGCGAAGGCCCCGGCCAGGTCGACCAGCCACTGCGGCGCGTGCGCGGCCTGCTGGGCGACGTCGGTGTTCAGTCCCCCGGCGGTGCTGCGGGCGTCGGCGGCGAACAGCAGCACCAGACCGATCAGGACCGCGCCGACGGCAGCCCGGATGAGGGCCTCTGGGCGGCGGGCCCGGGCCGACAGCAGGAGCTCCTCCGGTTCGACTGGGACCTCCAAATCCCCGGCGGCGACGCCGTCAGATCGTACCGGTACCGACCGCCCGCTTCCGGCGGCTCCACTCAATGGTAAGGCTGAACTTGTCAGTCCAGACTTACTAAACTACGGTGAAGGCCATGGACAGCGAGGAGAGGTACGGCGACTCCGGCGAACCCGCCGCCCGCGCGGCGAACGACCTGCGGGTCCTCATCGGGCGGCTGCGGCGCAGGCTCAAGGAGCTCGACCCGCCGGACTGGCTCACCCCGACCCAGCTCTCCGTGCTGAGCCGACTGGACAGCGAGGGCCCGGCCTCCCCCGGCGCGCTGGCCTCCGCCGAGCGCGTCCGCCCGCAGTCGATGGGCGCGACCCTGGCGCACCTGGAGGAGCGCGGCCTGATCGAGCGCCGTACCGACGCCGACGACGGCCGCCGCCAGGTGGTCTCGCTCACCCGGCAGGGTGACGAGGGCATCCGGGACAGCCGCCGACACCGGCAGGAGTGGCTCGCCCAGGCGCTGCGGAGCCACTTCAGCGAGACCGAGCTGGCCACCGTCACCGAGGCCCTGGCACTGCTGGACAGGCTCACCCGGCCATGACCGCGATATCCCCGCAGCCCGCCGAACCCCAGCCCGCCGAGTCCGGGCAGACCGGCCCGGCCCCGGCGGCCCCGGATCCGGGCCCCGGCTTCGACCGCAGGCTCACCCCGCCGCTGGTGCTCGGCACCCTGCTCAACCCGATCAACTCCTCGATGATCGCGGTCACCCTGGTCCCGATCGGCGCGGCCTTCGGCGCGGCGCCCTCGGTCACCCTGTGGCTGGTCTCCGCGCTGTACCTGGCCACCGCCGTCGGCCAGCCGGTGGTCGGCCGACTGGTGGACCGGCACGGCTCGCGCCCGGTCTACCTCGCCGGGACGGCGCTGGTCGGCGTCGGCGGCCTGCTCGGCACGCTGGCGCCGTCCATCGCCCTGCTGATCGTCGCCCGGGTGCTGCTCGGCCTGGGCACCTGCGCCGCCTACCCGGCGGCGATGTCGCTGATCCGCGGCGAGGCCGCGCGCACCGGCCGGAGCACCCCCGGCGGGATCCTCACCGCGCTCGCGGTCGCCGCCCAGGCCAGCGCCGCGATCGGCCCCACCCTGGGCGGGCTGCTGGTCGGCCTCGACGGCTGGCGGGCGGTGTTCGCGGTGAACATCCCGCTGTCGCTGGCCTGCCTGGTCCTCGGTCGGCTGCGGCTCCCGCGCACCCCCGCGCCGGAACCGGACAGCCCCCGGCCCACCCCCCTGGACCTGGGCGGCATCGCCCTGTTCACCGGCTGCGTCACCGCCGCGATGCTGTTCCTGATGGCCCCGCGTGCCGCCGACTGGTACCTCCCGGTGCTGGCCGCGCTGCTGGCGGCGGCCCTGGCCAGGCGCGAACTGCGCACCCAGGACCCGTTCCTGGACCTGCGCATGCTCGGCTCGAACCGCCCGCTGCTGCTCACCTACACCCGGCACATCCTGTACTGCACGGTGACCTACTCCATGCTCTACGGCTTCACCCAGTGGCTGGAGCAGGGCCGGGGGCTCAGCGAGTCCGGCACCGGCCTGATCATGCTGCCGCTGTCGCTGGCCGCGATCGGCGTCGCCACCGTCACCGGCCGCCGCCGGGAGATCCGCGGCAAGCTGCTGGTCGGCGGCGGCCTGGCGACGGCAGCCGCCGCGCTGGTGCTGCTGCTCCGCCCGGACACGCCGATCTGGCTGCTGGTCGCCGTCGCCGTGCTGTCCGGCCTGCCGCAGGGGCTGAACGGCCTGGCCAACCAGAACGCCCTGTACGGGCAGGCCCCGGCCGAGCGCATCGGCACCGCCTCCGGGCTGCTGCGGACCTTCCAGTACGGCGGGGCGATGCTCGCCTCGGCGGTGATCGCCGCCGTCTTCCCGCACCGGGCGACCACCGCCGGGCTGCACACGCTGGCCCTGGTGATGCTCGGCTGCACCGTGCTCCTGCTGGCGGTCACCCTGCTCGACCCCGCACTGCGCCGTGCCGCCCGAACGGCCCCCTGAACCTTCCGACCGCACCACTCCCCCGGTAACACCGAGTACGAAGGGCACCACCACCATGGCCGTCACCACCCTCGACCAGAGCACCGCCCTGGTCCTGATCGACCTTCAGCGCGGCATCGTCGCCTCCCCCGCCGCCGCGCCGCTGAGCGGGGCCGAGGTCGTCGGCAACGCCGTCCAGCTCGCGGACGCCTTCCGCGCCCAGGGCGCGCCGGTCGTCCTGGTCCGGGTCAGCTTCGCCCCCGACTTCAGCGACGTCGTCCCCGGCCGCACCGAGCACGCCGGCTTCGGCGGCGTCCCGCCGGAGGGCTGGGACGTCATCGTCGACGAGCTCTCCGGCCACCCCGGGGACATCCGGGTGACCAAGCGCAACTGGGGCGCGTTCCACGGCACCGACCTGGACGTCCAGCTGCGCCGCCGCGGGATCACCCAGATCGTCCTGGCCGGGATCGCCACCAGCATCGGCGTCGAGTCCACCGCCCGCGCCGCGCACGAGCACGGCTACCACGTCACCATCGCCACCGACGCGGTGACCGACATGAACCCGGAGGCGCACCGGAACAGCCTGGAGCGGATCTTCCCGCGCCTCGGCGAGAGCGGCAGCACCGAGGAGATCCTGGAGCTGTTCGCCAAGACCCGGGGCTGATCACCCGGCCGCGGTCCGGGCCCGCCGGTACGCCGACGGACCCGGACCCGCGCGCCACGGCTCACGCCCCCGGCCCGCTCGGCGTCCGGCGGCTCGGCGTTGGCCCGCTCGGCGTCCGGCGGCTCGGCGTCCGGCGGCTCAGCCCTCGGCCGCTCAGCCCTCGGCCGGGAGCTGGCAGAGGGTGAAGGACGCGCCCAGTGGGTCGAGCACCGGGCACATCCGGCCGAACGGCGAGTCGAAGGCCGCCGCCAGCACCGTGCCGCCCTGGGCGGCCACCTCGCGGGCGGCGGCGTCCACGTCCGCCACCGCGAAGTAGGCGGCCCAGGCCGAGGGTCCCCCGCGCAGTTGCCCGGCCGAGGCCTGGAGCCGCCCGCAGACCGGGTCGTTGACGCCGGGGAGCGTCCACGTGGTGTAGTCGAACTGCTTGCCGTCGCCGATCTGCTGCTGCGTGTAGCCGAACAGCGCGTGGTAGAAACGGTCGGCGGCAGCCCCGTCGGTGGTGTTCAGCTCGTGCCAGCAGACCGCGCCCGGCTCCGACTGGAGCTGCGCGCCGCTGTGCCCACCGGACTGCCACAGGCCGAAGGAGGCGCCGGTCGGGTCGAAGGCGAAGGCCAGCCGCCCGGCCCCGGGGACGTCGTGCGGCCCCATCACCGGCTTGCCGCCCGCCTCGGCGACCCTGGCCACCACCCCCTCGATGTCCTGGGTCGACAGGTAGACGTTCCACATCGCGGGCATCCCCTCGCCGCCGGGCGGCGGCGGCATCAGCGCGGCGACCTGCTTCCCGCGCCACAGGCACATCGTGTAGTGCCCGTAGTCAGCGCCGGCGTCCTCGAACTCCCAGCCCATCACCGCCCCGTAGAAGGCCCGGGCGACGCCGGGGTCCGGCGCGGTCAGGTCCACCCAGCAGGGCGCCCCGTCGGGATACGAACTGCGTTCGGGCATCACGCACACACCTCTCCGTCGGGACGGCCGGATGGCCTGCGCAACCGGTCCGGCCCCGCCTGATCACTCCCAGCGACCATCGTCCACGATGCGGACACCGATCGCACCACCAACCGGACCCCGCTCATCCGTTCGGCCCAGGCATCTGCCAGGGTCGTGCTGCGACTCGCTTGGAATCCGCAGGGCCCCCGGCGCCGACCCGGGACCTCGGAGTGGATGAGGGGACACCGTAATGGACGTTGACCAGGGCATATCGCGATCGGGCGAGCAGCCGCCCGGCGTGCTGGAGCGACTCGGCGCGATCGGGGTGGTACCGGTCGTGGTCCTGGACGACGCGGACAGCGCGGGTCCGCTGGCCGACGCGCTGCTCGCGGGCGGCCTGAACTGCGCCGAGCTGACCCTGCGCACGCCCGCCGCCGAGCGCGCGGTGCGGGCCATGGCGAGCCGCACCGAGCTGCTGCTGGGCGTCGGCACGGTGCTCGAACCCGAGCAGGCCGAGCGCTGCGCCGCCGAGGGCGCGCGGTTCGTGGTCTCGCCGGGCTACGACGACGCCGTGGTCGAGCGCTGCCAGCGGCTGGACCTGCCGGTGCTCCCCGGCACGGCCACCGCGACCGAGGTGCTGCGGGCCCGCCGGGCCGGGCTGCGGACGGTGAAGTTCTTCCCGGCCGAGACCTCCGGCGGCCTGGCCGGGCTGCGGGCACTGGCGGCCCCGTTCCACGACATGCGGTTCGTGCCGACCGGCGGCATAGGCCCGGACAACGCCGAGGGCTACCTGCGCACCCCGGCCGTGCTCGCGGTCGGCGGCAGCTGGATGGTGCCGCGGGAGCTGGTCCGCGACCGGCGCTGGGACGAGGTCAGCCGCCTGTCGGCGCTGGCCGTGCGCACCGTGGCGGCGGCCCGGGCCCAGGCGGTGGCCTCGTGACCACGGACAGCGCGCACCGGTCCGGCCGCTCCGGGCTGGTCACCTTCGGCGAGACCATGGGCCTGGTCTCCGCGGTGGACACGGGTCCGCTGGAGTTCGCCCGGGCCTTCAGCTACGGCATCGGCGGGGCCGAGAGCAATGTGGCGATCGGGGTCTCCCGGCTCGGCTCGGCGGTGACCTGGTTCGGCCGGATCGGCTCCGACGCCACCGGCGACCTGGTCGAGCGGCGGCTGCGGGCGGAGGAGGTGCGCACCGTGGCGATCCGGGACGACGGCTTCACCGGGATGATGGTCAAGCACCGGCGGTTCGGCAGCACGCTCCAGGTGGACTACCACCGGGCCGGGAGCGCCGGATCACGGCTGTCCCCGGCCGACGTCCGGCCGGAGCTGCTCCAGGACGCGGCGATCCTGCACGTCACCGGGATCACCCCGGCGCTGTCGGACTCGGCCAGAGCGGCGGTGTTCCACGCGGTGGAGCTGGCGCGGGCCGCCGGGGTCGCGGTCTCGGTGGACGTCAACTACCGCTCCAAGCTCTGGAGCCGGGTGGTGGCCGGTCCGGTGCTGCGCGACCTGGTGGCCCAGGCGGACATCGTCTTCGCCGGGGTGGAGGAGGCCCAGCTGGTCCTCGGCGCGGGCCCGGACCCCAGCACGACGGACCCCAGCACGACGGACCCCAGCACGACGGACCCCGCCACGCTGGGGACTGCGGCGGAGCTGGCCCTGGCGCTGGCCGCGCTGGGTCCGGCGCAGGCCGTGATCAAGGACGGCGCGCGCGGCTGCACCGCTGTCATCGACGGCGTCCCGCTCCGGGTGCCCGCGCTGAGCGTGTCCGTGGTCGACCCGGTCGGCGCGGGCGACGCGTTCGTGGCCGGGTACCTCGCCGAGGCGCTGTGCGGCAGCCCGGCGGCGGGCCGCCTGCACACCGCGATCGCGGCCGGGGCCTTCGCGGTCACCGTGCCCGGCGACTGCGAGGGGCTGCCCCGCCGCGCCGACCTGGCGGCGCTGGCCCGCACCGAGGAGGACATCGCCCGCTGAGGCGGTACGCGGCCGAACGAGGCCGAACGAGGCAGACCGAGCAGGAATCGAGAAGCGCGGCCCCCGGGGCCGCGCCTAGCGTGGTTCCCAGGGACAGCACCACGCACCCGGCTCTCCCGCCCGCGCGGGTGCTGCCCGTTCGTTCCCAAGCCCTACCAGCAACCTCAGGAGTGAACCATGAGCGGCTCTCCCACCCAGGGGATCAAGACCGTCCTGCATCCCGTCACCGACCTGGAGAAGTCCAAGGCGGTGTACGCGGCGCTGCTCGGCGTCGAGCCGTCGGCCGACTCGTCCTACTACGTCGGCTTCGACGCGGCGGGCCAGCACATCGGGCTGGTACCCGGCGGCGGCATGACCTCGCCGGTGACCTACTGGCAGGTGCCGGACATCGAGGCGAAGCTGGCCGAGGTGACCGCCGCGGGCGCCGTGGTGAAGGAGCCCGCGCACGAGGTCGGCCCCGGCCGCCGGGTGGCCACCGTCACCGACCCCGACGGCAACGTCCTCGGACTGCTCCAGGACAGCTGAGCGGTCCCCGCTCCCGCACGCGTCGGTCCCGGCCCTGGTCACCGGGGCCGACGCGGCCGCCACGGCCGACCACGGACCAGCAGCCCGCCCAGCTACGGAGACACGATGAGCATGGCCACCAGGACGGACTCACGGACGCCCACCCCGCACGCCGGTGACAGTCACGACCTGATCCGGGTGCACGGCGCGCGGGTGAACAACCTCAAGGACGTCAGCATCGAGATCCCGAAGCGGCGGCTGACAGTGTTCACCGGCGTCTCCGGCTCGGGCAAGAGCTCGCTGGTGTTCGGCACCATCGCCGCCGAGTCGCAGCGGCTGATCAACGAGACCTACAGCGCCTTCGTCCAGGGCTTCATGCCGACGCTGTCCCGGCCCGAGGTGGACGTGCTCGACGGGCTGACCACGGCGATCATCGTCGACCAGCAGCGGATGAACCCCGACGCGCGCTCCACGGTCGGCACCGCCACCGACGCCAACGCGATGCTGCGGATCCTCTTCAGCCGGCTCGGTCAGCCGCACATCGGCTCGCCGAACGCGTTCTCCTTCAACGTCGCCTCGGTCCGCGCCAGCGGTGCGATCACCGTCGAACGCGGCGCCGGCAAGACCGTGACCACGACCTTCTCCCGCACCGGCGGCATGTGCCCGCGCTGCGAGGGCCGGGGCACGGTCTCCGACATCGACCTCGGCCAGCTCTTCGACGACTCCAAGTCGCTGGCCGAGGGGGCGATCACCGTCCCCGGATACTCCGTGGACAGCTTCTGGACGGTCAAGCCCTACACCGAGTCCGGCATCCTCGACCCGAACAAGCCGATCCGCGACTACACCAAGAAGGAGCTGCGCGACTTCCTGCACCACGAGCCGATCAAGGTGAAGGTCAACGGCGTCAACGTCACCTACGAGGGGCTGATCCCCAAGATCCAGAAGTCGTTCCTGGCCAAGGACCCCAAGGCGTTGCAGCCGCACATCCGGGCGTTCGTGGAACGGGCGGTCACCTTCACCACCTGCCCGGACTGCGACGGCACCCGGCTCAGCGAGGCGCCCCGGTCCTCGCGGATCGGCGGGATCAACATCGCCGACGCGGGCGCGATGCAGATCAGCGACCTGGCCGACTGGGTCCGCGGGCTGGACCAGCCGTCCGTGGCGCCGCTGCTGGCGACGCTCCGGCAGACCCTGGACTCGTTCGTGGAGATCGGCCTCGGCTACCTCTCGCTCGACCGGGCCTCGGGCACGCTGTCCGGCGGCGAGGCGCAGCGGGTCAAGATGATCCGGCATCTCGGCTCCTCGCTCACCGACGTCACCTACGTCTTCGACGAGCCGACCACCGGCCTGCACCCGCATGACATCCAGCGGATGAACAGCCTGCTGCTGCGGCTGCGGGACAAGGGCAACACGGTGCTCGTGGTGGAGCACAAGCCGGAGACCATCGCCATCGCCGACCATGTGGTCGACCTCGGTCCCGGCGCCGGAGCGGCGGGCGGCTCGGTCTGCTTCGAGGGCACCGTCGAGGGGCTTCGGGCGGCCGGCACGCTCACCGGCCGCCACCTGGACGACCGGGCCGACCTCAAGCGGACGGTGCGCAAGCGCACCGGCGTCCGGGAGATCCGGGGCGCGTCGGCCAACAACCTGCGCGACGTGGACGTGGACATCCCGCTCGGGGTGCTGGTCGTGGTCACCGGTGTGGCCGGGTCCGGCAAGAGCTCGCTGATCCACGGATCGCTGGTGAACGACCCGCTGGCGGACGGCCCGGCGGCGGGCGGCCCGGCGGCGGGCGAGGGCGTGGTGTCGATCGACCAGGGCGCGATCCGCGGTTCGCGCCGGAGCAACCCGGCGACGTACACCGGGCTGCTCGACCCGATCCGCAAGGCCTTCGCCAAGGCCAACGGCGTGAAACCGGCGCTGTTCAGCGCCAACTCCGAGGGCGCCTGCCCCAACTGCAACGGCGCCGGGGTCATCTACACCGACCTGGCGATGATGGCGGGCGTCGCCAGCGTCTGCGAGGAGTGCGAGGGGAAGCGGTTCGAGGCCTCGGTACTGGACCACCACCTCGGCGGTCGCGACATCAGCGAGGTGCTGGCGATGTCGGTGACCGAGGCGCAGGAGTTCTTCGGCTCCGGTGAGGCCCGCACCCCGGCCGCGCACCGGATCCTCGTCCGGCTGGCCGACGTCGGGCTCGGCTACCTCAGCCTCGGCCAGCCGCTGACCACCCTGTCCGGCGGCGAGCGGCAGCGGCTCAAGCTGGCCACCCACATGGCCGAGCAGGGCGGCCTGTACGTGCTCGACGAGCCGACCACCGGCCTGCACCTGGCCGACGTCGAGCAACTGCTGGGGCTGCTGGACCGGCTGGTCGACTCGGGCAAGTCCGTGGTCGTCATCGAGCACCACCAGGCGGTGATGGCACACGCCGACTGGATCATCGACCTCGGTCCCGGCGCGGGCCACGACGGCGGCCGGGTCGTCTTCGAGGGCACCCCGGCCGACCTGGTGGCCGCCCGCTCCACCCTCACCGGCGAGCACCTCGCGGACTACGTCAGCGGCTGACCGATCCGGCCCAGGCCGCCGAAGACCAGCAGCGTGCTGGGCGTCGGCGGCTCGGCCGGTCCGTCGTCCGGCTGCCAGGCGACCACCGGCACCACCCCGGGCTGCTGGAGCCGGGTGCCGTCGAAGAAGGCGCGGATCTCCAGCTCGCTGCGCATCCGCCCGCTGCCGAGCATCTGCTGTAGCGCCTGCTCCAGGGCGCGGGCCTCGGCGCTGGCGTCGCTGAAGTGACTCAGCAGCAGGTAGCTCCCCGGCGGCAGCCGGTCGACCAGGGCGCGCACGCATCCGCTCGGGTCCTCGGCGTCGGCGAGGTGGTGCACGATGCCGAGCAGCAGCAACCCGACCGGGCGGCTCCAGTCCAGGAAGTCCCTGACCACCGGGTCGTCCAGGATCGCGTCCGGCTGGCGCAGGTCCCCGAGGACGGCTCGGGTGCGTTGCTGGTCGTCGGCGAGCAGCGCCCGGGCGTGGGCCAGCACCATGGGGTCATGGTCGACGTAGACCACCCGGGCCTCGGGCTCGACCGACTGCGCCACCTGGTGGGTGTTCTGCGCGCTGGGCAGGCCCGAACCGATATCAAGGAACTGGGTGACACCCAGCCGCGCCAGGTGCCGGACGCCCCGGGCCAGAAAGGCCCGGCTGAGCCGCGCGCCCTGGCCGCCGTCGGGTATCAGCTCCAGCCGCTTGGCCGCCACCGCGCGGTCGACGGCGAAGTTGTCCTTGCCACCGAGAATGGCATCGTAGACCCGGGCGATGCTGGGCCTGCCGGTGTCCACTCCTATCTGTTCCCAGTCCGTGGTCTCCCACCCGACATCCCTCGGCACCATCATGCTGTTCCGCCCCTCCTGTGCCCTGTTCCCCTGTTGTCGATCCTAACCAGCTTGCCCCGCAAGGAAGTTGAGTTCAGCTGAAGGCCCGGCGGAGCTGGGCCACATCGTGCTGGTCGCGGGTCACCGACCCGCGCGGGGTCAGCGCCCCGGGCGGCGGGCCCGGCCGAGGCCGGGGCGGCGGGGTGGCGGCGGGGCCGGGCGGTGGCTGGGCTCGCCCGAGGCCGCGGTCGGGTGACCCGGGGCGGGGCGCGGCCCGGGCAGCCGATGGGCGTAGCGCCCCAGCCCGGACTGGCGGCAGTGCCCGCACGCCTGGCACGCTCGGGCACAGCCCGGCCTGGCGACCAGGCCGACAACGCGTTGTCCTCGGGCCTGCGGCCGGAGGTGGGTCGGGGTTCGGGAGCCTGGACCGCGGAGCCGATGGCGCACGGAGTGACCCACGAACACGCGGATGCTCCCTCGCCAACGCCGCCACAGTGGGGCAGGCCCCCCAGCAGGGAGGCATCCATGGGGCGAGTGTCCCAGCCAGGGGCAGATCATCGCAATCACACGGAAGAGTGAAAGAAGCAGCTGACCGAGGGTCAGCAACCCGTACCGTCGGCGAGCGGCCCCGCCGGAACCCAGCTGCTGCGGGGTCACGGCTCGACGGTCGGGGCAGGGCGTCTTCACGGGCTGGTCAACGGCCCGCGCCGGGCCACGTCACCAGCCCCGACGGCGAATGACCGCTTCGTGTCCGGCCTCGAAGGCCAGTACGAGCGGCCGTCCGCCCCGGGGCTCACCCGTGCTACCTGGCCGCGACCGCCAGCCGGTGGCCCCGGATCCGCAGCACCAGCATCCGGGCGACCACCTCGCCCAGCGCCATCAGCACCAGCCCGGCCACCCAGGCCTGGCCCGAGGTGATCGCGTGCTGGGCGCTGAAGCGGTCGATGTCAGGCCCCGCGCCGTGGCCGGAGAAGTACGCGAAGGCCATCCGGAAGCCGATGCCGACCACCCAGAGCACCGCCGCGACCGCCCCCGCCTTGGCGAACGGGACGCCGTCCGTGCCGAGCCGCAGCCGGGTGGTGGCCGCCGCGCCGGAGCCGAGCAGCACCCCCACCCCGGTCAGCACCGCGATCAGCACCAGGTCGTTCCCGGCCGTGGGGATGGACCGCAGGAACTGGAAGCCCACCGCCGCCACGATCACCAGCGGCAGCACCAGGTTGACCAGGTCCAGCTTGGAGCCCCGGATCTGCCGGATCACCAGGAGGACCAGAACCGCGTTGACGAGATAGTCCGTTGTACTCATGGACACCATGGTCCCGACCACCGCCCGGCCCCGGATCGGCCGCCGGATGGAGAGTCGGTTGGACCGGTTTCTCCGCCCCAGGGTGGAGCGGCCCGGCGCGGGGTTGATCAACCAGGGCGGCGTCCGCTAGGAACGTCCCATGCTGCAAGGTCACCAGGTCGGGCTCCGGGCCCGGCACGAGTCGGACGTCGCCGTCCTGCACGCCGAGCTCTACGACGACGTGCTCACCCGTTCCCGAGCGGACACCCGCCCCTGGCGTCCGATCCCGCCCACCTCGGCGGCCTCGCCGTTCGCCGTGGCCGACCCGGACGACCGGGCCGCCTGCTTCTCGGTGGTGACCCTGGACCGGAACGAGCTGGCGGGCGACGCGATCCTGTGGGGCATCGACACCCACAACCGCTCGGCGCACCTCGGCCTGGGACTGCGCCCGGCGTTCCGCGGACTGGGGCTGAGCACCGACGTGGTCCGGGTGCTCTGCCGCTACGGCTTCGCGGTGCGCGGGCTCCAGCGCCTGCAACTGGAGACGCTGGCCGACAACCACGCGATGATCCGCGCGGCCGAGCGGATCGGCTTCGTCCGGGAGGGGACGCTGCGCCGGGCGGCGTGGGTCGACGGCGCGTTCATCAACGAGGCGGTGTTCGGTCTGCTGGCCGAGGACTGGCGGCGGGACGCCTGAGCCGACGGGGCACAATGAGCGGGTGTCCGGGACCGATTCCGGCGGTCCCGGACACCCTGGCCCACATGCTGCCGGTGTTGCTCCTGCTGGTGCTGCCCAATGCTGGTGCTGCTCGCCGTCCGGGCTACTTGATACCGGAGATCAGGCCGGTGGCCAGGTCGCTCTGGACGGTGAGCGTGGTGTGGGTGACGTGCTTGCCGGTGCCCCAGGTGAGCACGACGGTGGACCAGACGTGCCCGGCTCCGGCGTTGGCCTGGGTGACCGCCCAGCCGTTGGGCACGCTCTGCGCCTCCAGTACGCCGTTGGCGTGGTTCTTCGCCTCCCAGGCGGCGAGCTGCTTCTGCAGGCCCTTGGTCAGGTAGTGGGCCCGCAGGTCGTTGCCCAGGCTGCCCATACCGGTGCCGTAGTTGGCGTCGATGTAGGCGCCGTAGAAGTCGGCGACGCGGTCCACCGCCGAGGCCGGGTCGCCGCTGCGGATCGGCGCCGGGGCGGCGTGGGTGGTCGAGACCGCGGCGACGGCCGGACGGCCGGCGGCGCTGGCCGTCGCGGGCACGGTGATCGCGGCGGTGGCGGCCAGCGCCGCCACGGCGACGGCGCCGATGGCGGTCGTACGGGTGAGCTTCATGAACGGTGGTCCCTTTCTGGGAACGGTGGAACTCGGTACCGCCGGGGCGGGCCGGAAAGCGCGCCCGCCTCGGCGGACTGACTCAGCGCCAGTACTCGGGGGGACGGTGATCACCGCCGTCCCGGTTCCAGCCTCGACGTCGGGTTTTGCTTCCGCATCCGGTGGTTGCTCCGTCCGCGCGGACGACCGGCGGCGAGCGGGCGAAACGGGCGCCCGGCGGGCAGACTCATCGGAGATCTTGTAGCTCCGCTGGTGCCGCACTTAAGAAAGCCTCGATGGACCAGGGGCAGGCGGGACCGGCAGGGTGAAACCTGCCCACCGTGCCCACGGTGGTGCGACAGTCCTGCTCAGGAGAACCCCGTGAAGGCACTTGTGAAGGCGAAGGCGGAGCCCGGCCTGTGGCTGATGGACGTGCCGGAGCCGGAGGTCGGTCCGGGCGAGGTGCTGATCAAGGTGCTGCGCACCGGCATCTGCGGCACCGATCTGCACATCCGCGCCTACGACGGCTGGGCGCGGCAGGCCGTGCGCACGCCGCTGGTGCTCGGCCACGAGTTCGTCGGCGAGGTGGTCGAGGTGGCCCCGGGCGTCGCCGACATCGCGCCGGGCGACCTGGTCAGCGGTGAGGGCCACCTGGTCTGCGGCAAGTGCCGCAACTGCCTGGCCGGGCGGCGCCACCTGTGCCGCAGCACGATCGGTCTGGGCATCGGCCGCAACGGCGCGTTCGCCGAGTACGTGACCCTGCCGGCGTCCAACGTCTGGGTGCACCGGGTGCCGGTCGACCTGGACGTGGCCGCGATCTTCGACCCCTTCGGCAACGCCGTGCACACCGCGTTGTCCTTCCCGCTGGTGGGTGAGGACGTGCTGATCACCGGCGCCGGTCCGATCGGGGTGATGGCGGCGGCGGTGGCCAAGCACGCCGGGGCGCGGCAGGTGATGATCACCGACGTCAGCCCGTACCGGCTGGAGCTCGCCGAGCGGGTCGGCGTGAGCCTGGCGCTGGACGTGCGCACCGCCACCATCGCCGACGGCCAGCGGCAGTTGGGGCTGCGCGAGGGCTTCGACGTCGGTCTGGAGATGTCGGGCCGCCCGGAGGCGCTGCGCGACATGATCGCGAACATGACCCACGGCGGCCGGATCGCGATGCTGGGCCTGCCGTCCGAGGAGTTCCCGGTCGACTTCGCGAAGATCGTGACCTCGATGCTGACCCTCAAGGGCATCTACGGCCGGGAGATGTTCGAGACCTGGTACGCGATGTCGGTGCTGCTGGAGGGCGGCCTGGACCTCAGCCCGGTGATCACCGGGCGCTACTCGTACCAGGACTTCGACGCGGCCTTCGACGACGCGGCCGGCGGGCGCTGCGGCAAGGTCATCCTCGACTGGACCGCCTGAACACACCATCGATCCACCCATCCGGAAACCGCAAGGAGAGCCCTCCCGATGCTCGACTCCGTCCGCGAGGACCTGCGCACCACTCTCGACGAGATCCGCTCGGCGGGGCTGCACAAGCCCGAACGGGTGATCGACACCCCGCAGAGCGCGTCGGTCAACGTCACCGCGGGCGGACGCCCGGGTGAGGTGCTGAACTTCTGCGCGAACAACTACCTGGGTCTGGCCGACGACCCGGAGGTGGTCACCGCCGCCAAGCAGGCGCTGGACCGCTGGGGCTACGGCATGGCCTCGGTCCGCTTCATCTGCGGCACCCAGGAGGTCCACAAGGAGCTGGAGGCGCGGCTGTCGGCCTTCCTCGGGATGGAGGACACCATCCTCTACAGCTCCTGCTTCGACGCCAACGGCGGCGTCTTCGAGACCCTGCTGGACGAGCGCGACGCGGTGATCTCGGACGCGCTCAACCACGCCAGCATCATCGACGGCATCCGGCTGTCCAAGGCGCGGCGGCTGCGCTACGCCAACCGCGACATGGCCGACCTGGAGCAGCAGCTCAAGGACAGCGCGGACGCCCGGCGGCGGCTGATCGTCACCGACGGCGTCTTCTCGATGGACGGCTACGTCGCCCCGCTGGACGAGATCTGCGACCTGGCCGAGCGCTACGGCGCGATGGTGATGGTGGACGACTCGCACGCGGTGGGCTTCGTCGGCCCGCGCGGGCGCGGCACGCCGGAGCTGCACGGGGTCACCGACCGGGTGGACATCATCACCGGCACCCTGGGCAAGGCGCTGGGCGGCGCCTCCGGCGGCTATGTGGCGGCGCGCGCGGAGATCGTGGCGCTGCTGCGCCAGCGCTCCCGCCCGTACCTGTTCTCCAACTCGCTGGCCCCGGTGATCGCCGCCGCCTCGATGAAGGTGCTGGACCTGCTGGAGGACGAGACCACCGGCCGGGGCGCGGCGCTGCGCGAGCAGCTGGCGGCGAACACCGCGCTGTTCCGCGGTCGGATGGCCGAGGAGGGATTCGAGATCCTGCCCGGCGACCACCCGATCGCCCCGGTGATGATCGGCGACGCCGAGCTGGCCGGGCGGATCGCCGAGCAGCTGCTGGAGCACGGCGTCTACGCGGTGGGCTTCTCGTACCCGGTGGTGCCGCACGGCCGGGCCCGGATCCGGGTGCAGCTGTCGGCCAGCCACTCGACCGAGGACGTGCGGCGCGCCGTGGCCGCGTTCGTCGCCGCCAGGGCCGCCCTGGCAGGATGACCGGGTGATCGATGCCCGGAGACTGCGCACCCTGCGGGCCGTGGCGGACCACCGGACGGTGACCGCCGCGGCGGCCGCGCTGTACCTGACGCCGTCGGCGGTGTCGCAGCAGCTGGCGGCGCTGGAGCAGGAGGTCGGCCACCGGCTGCTGGTGCGCGACGGCCGGGGGGTGCGGCTGACCGCGGCGGGCGAGATCCTGGTGCGTCACAGCCACGCGGTGCTGGCCCAGCTGGAGCGGGCCGAGGCGGAGCTGGCGGCGTACGGCGCGGGGGCGGCCGGGGAGGTGACCGTGGTGTCCTTCGCCACCGGGATCGCCGCCGTGGTCGCACCGGCCATGGCGAGCCTGGCCGGGACCGCGCCGGGGATCCGGATGCGGGTGCGGGACGCCGAGGGCGACGAGAGCCTGATGATGGTGCTGGACGGGCACGCGGACCTGGCGGTGGCCGTGGAGTACCGGGGCGCGCCGCGCGAGGACGACCAGCGGCTGGCCCGGGTGCCGCTGTACGCGGAGCCGTTCGACGCGGTGCTGCCGCGCGGGCACCGGCTGGCGGGCAGCGCCCGGGTGAGCGTGGCGGATCTCGCGGACGAGCCGTGGATCGGCCCCTACCCCGGCAACCCCTGCCACGACGTGGTGGTGCTGGCCTGCGAACTCGCCGGGTTCCAGCCGGTGATGGCGCACTCCTCGGACGACTTCCGGGCGGTGGCGGCACTGGCCGGGGCCGGGGCCGGGGTGGCCATGGTGCCGCGGTCGGCGCTGCGCGGGGTGGACCTGCCGGATGTGGTGGTGCTGCCGGTGGCGGGCGTCCCGGCGACCCGCCGGGTCTTCGCGGCGGTACGCCGGGGCGCGGAGGAGCACCCGCTGCTGCGCCCGGTGCTGGACGCGCTGCGGGCGGCGGCGGAGCGGGCCCGGCCCTCGGCCTCCGGCTGAGACCGAGCGGTCCGAGGTCAGCCGGAGGCGACGGCGCGCAGCAGCTCGCGGTGGGCGGCGACCGGGTCGTCGACGGCCAGATGGAACCGGCGGACCTCGGTCACCGAGCCGTCGGCCAGCCGCAGCGGCACCGCCGCCCGCAGCTCGACCACCAGTTCGGCCGTCCCGGCGACGGTGCACAGCAGCGACTGCTCGTGGCCCGGCAGTACCCGGATGCCGCGCCCCTTGGCGGTGACCCGCTCGCGGCGCACCCCGGCGACGTCCCGCAGCGGGATGGTGAGCTGGTCGAACAGGCCCGCGCTCAGCCGCAGCGTGTCCGCGGTCAGCAGGTGCGGGTTGCGCCTGGTCGACGCGGCGAACAGGAGCGAGGCGTCGATCATCAGCGCGATCCACAGCAGGTGGAACGGGCGCCAGGCCGGGGGCAGCACCGAGACGTCCAACAGGCCCTCGACCAGGACCTCCGAGCCGACCAGCAGGAAGACGATCATCCGCAGCTCGGCCGAGTGGCCGATGGCGGTCTGCCCGGGCCCGGCGACGGGCCTGCGGGTCAGCCAGGCGCTGAGGTCCGTCCAGCCGCGCGCGGCCAGCTGCTGCCACCGCGCACGGTGCACCACGATCTGCACGAGCCCCCCTGAGCCGCCGTCACCGCTGCCTGGTGCCATGGAAGCACAGGGGCGGTCCACGGCACCAGGCGGGTCAGCGCCAGGCGGGTCGGCGGGCGGTCACTGCTCCGCGGTGAGCCGGTCCAGGGCGGCGCCGAGTCGGGCCAGCACCCGGTCGCGGCCCAGTGCCTCCAGCGACTCGAACAGCGGCAGGCCGACGGTCCGGCCGGTGGCACCGACCCGGATCGGGGCCTGGGCCTTGCCCAGCTTGAGGCCGTTCTTCTCGCTGACCGCCTCCAGCAGCGCCTTGAGGTCGTCGGCGTGCCAGGGCACGTCGGCGAGCCCGGCGAGCGCGTCCCGCAGGATGTCGGCGGCCGGGCCCTTCATCGCCTTGGCCCAGGCGGCGTCGTCGCGCACCGGCTGGTCCAGGAAGAGGAAGTCGACGTAGTCGGTGATCTCCGAGAGCACGGTGATCCGGGTCTGCGCCAGCGGCGCGACCCCCTCGAACGCGGCCTGGTCGAAGGCCTCCGGGGCCCAGGGGGCGCGCGGCGCGGTGAGCCACGGCGCGCAGGCGGCGACGAAGTCGGCCGGGGCCAGCGCGCGGATGTACTCGCCGTTGAACGAGGACAGCTTCTTCACGTCGAAGAACGCCGAGGAGCCGTTGACGTCCTCGATCCGGAACAGCTGCTCCAGCTCCGCGTAGGGGCGGATCTCGCGGTCGTCACGCGGCGCCCAGCCCAGCAGCATCAGGTAGTTGACCATGGCCTCGGGCAGGTAGCCCTCGGCCAGGTAGTCCTCCAGGGCGACCTTGTCGCGGCGCTTGGAGAGCTTCTGCCGCTTCTCGTTGACGATCACCGGCAGGTGCGCCCAGGTCGGCGGCTCGGCGCCGAGCGCCTGCCACAGCAGCTGCTGCTTGGGCGTGTTGGACAGGTGCTCCTCGCCCCGGATGACCATGGTGACGCCCTCGTCGAGGTCGTCCACGACGTTGGCGATCAGGAAGACCGGCGAGCCGTCGCCGCGGGCGATGACGAAGTCCTCGATGGCGGAGTTGGGGAACGAGGGCTCGCCGCGGATCAGGTCCACCACGACCGTGGCGCCCTCGTCCGGGGTGCGGAAGCGCAGCGCCCGGCCCGGCTCGTAGGTCAGGCCCCGGTCGCGGCAGAAGCCGTCGTAGCCGAGCTGGGCGTTGCCGGTGCGCTCGGCCAGTTGCTCGCGGGTGCAGTCGCAGTAGTAGGCGTGCCCGGCGGCCAGTAGTCGCAGCCCGGCCTCGCGGTGCCGGTCGGCGTTGTGCGACTGGAAGTACGGGCCCTCGAAGGCCGGGTCGGACTCGTTGATGCCGATCGCCGAGAGCGCGCTGATGATGCCGTCGATCCACTCCGGCTTGTTGCGGGCGGCGTCGGTGTCCTCGATGCGCAGCACGAAGGTGCCGCCGGACTGTCGCGCCACGGCCCAGTTGTAGAGGGCGGAGCGGGCTCCGCCGACGTGGAACATGCCAGTCGGGGAGGGGGCGAAGCGTACACGGACCGGGGTAGCAGACATGGGTCGATCCTACCGATCCCGGGGAGTGCGCAGCTCACACGCACCGGCCCGGACCCCCGGTTGACATGTGACCAGAAGGTCACCTATCGTCGGAGTGTGGACGCGATATTCAAGGCGCTCGCCGATCCCACGCGCCGGAGTCTGCTCGACGCGCTCTTCCAGGAGGACGGCCAGACGCTCACCGCGCTCGAAGCCCGGTTCGAGATGACCCGCTTCGCCGTGATGAAGCACCTGAAGCTGCTGGAGGAGGCCGGACTGGTGGTGACCAGGCGTCAGGGCCGAGAGAAGCTCCACTTCCTGAACCCGGTGCCGATACGGCTCATCCACGACCGGTGGGTGAGCAAGTACGCGCTACCGGTGGTCGCCGCGCTCAGCGACCTGAAGAGCCGATTGGAGAGTCCCGTGCAGAAGATCTACGAGATCTACATCCGCACCACCCCGGAGCGGCTGTGGGAGGCCATCACGGACAGCGAGATCAGGAGCAAGTACAACTTCGGCGCCCGGATCACCTCGGACTGGACCCCGGGCTCGCACTACGAGATGGCCGCGCCCGGTGCCGCCGGGGGGCTGCTGGGCGAGGGCGAGATCCTGGAGTCCGATCCGCCGCGCCGCCTGGTCCAGAGCATGGTGGCGCTGTGGAGCGAGGACGTGAAACGCGAGGGCACCTCCCGGGTGACCTGGGAGATCGAGCCGGTCGGCGACTCCTGCCGACTGGTGGTGACCCACGACCAGCTGCGCGAGGGCGCCAACGACGAGCTCTACGGCGGCTGGCCGATGATCCTCTCCGGTCTGAAGACCTGGCTGGAGACCGGCGAGCTGCTGACCACCCCGGGCTCGCTGATGTACCGCTGAGCGGCTCCGCCGCCATCCGATAGATTCCTGACGTCAGGGCACGGGTGCGGCTGGTCGACGGGAAGCGTGTGGCGGAGACGGCGCGGTACAAGGAGTTGGCGGCCGAGGTGCGCGCCGCGGCGCGCGCCGGGGAGTACGGCGCGGACGGTCGGCTGCCCAGTGAGGAGCAGTTGGCGGCCCGCTACGGGGTCTCCCGGGGGACGGTCCGGCACGCGCTGACGCTGCTGCGGTCGGAGGGTGTGGTCACCTCCCGGCGCGGGACGCGGCGGGTGCTGCTGGCATCGCCGCCGCTGCAGAGCTTCGCGGAGCTGATGAGCTTCACCCGCTGGGCCCGCTCGCTCGGGGAGACCCCGGGCGGTCGGGTGGTCCGGCAGGAGCTGCGCGCCGCCGGTCCGGAGGAGGCCGCGCAGCTGCGGCTGCCGGAGGGCTCGGCGGTGCACTGGGTGCTGCGGCTACGGACCTTGGCCGACCGGCCGGTGATGGTCGAGCGGACCGCCTATCCGCCGCTGGTGGGCGCGCTGGTCTCGCGGATGCCGCCGGACACCGTCTCGGTCAGCGAGCAGCTGGAGCGGGACGGCGTGCTCCTCGCCGACGCCGACCACACCGTGGACCTGGTCACCGCCGACAAGGAGGACGCCGCGCTGCTGGGCGGCCCGGTGGGGCAGGCACTGCTGCGCGAGCGCCGCCGGAGCACGGATCCGGCCGGGACGCCGGTGGAGTGGTCCGACGACCGCTACCTGCCCGGCACCGTGGCCTTCACCGTGCACAACTCGGTGGCGTCCAACGCGCTGACCCGCCACCGCGCCGAGCCCCACCCCGAGCCCTGACCCGCCCCGCCGGGTCGCACCGGACTCACGCCGGCGGGCAGGCCTCCAGCAGGGATGCGAGCAGCGGGCGGAAGTGCTCGAAGCCGGGCGTGGGCGCCTGCGGGTCCTTGGCCGCCTCGTCCCAGCGGCGCAGCCGGACCGCGTCCGCGCCGTAGGGGTGGGCGGCGAACTCCTCGGCCTCGGCGGCCGTCATCGGTCCGCCCTGGACCGAGAGGGTGTGCACCGACGCCGGGGACAGCAGGGCGAAGTAGGCGGGTTCCACCGCGCACAGGTAGCGCTTGGCGGCGACGTGCAGTCGGACCGGCTCGGTGACGGCCGGGCCGAACCACCGGGCCAGCCAGTCGGCGCCGGTGTGGCTGTGCCGGTTGTCGGTGCCCTCCATCAGCTGGTGGCCGGTCACCTCGCCGTGGAAGTGGCCGAGGTCGTGCAGCAGCGCCGCCGCCACCAGCTCCCCCGGGGCTCCGTCGGCCTCGGCCAGGGCCCCGGCCTGGAGCATGTGCTCGGCCTGGGTGACCGCCTCGCCGAAGTACTCGGCGCTGCCCTGCTCGGCGAAGAGCACGGCCAGCGTGTCCAGCGCCTCCCGGCGCAGCACCGCGGCGGTGCTGAACAGTCCGTCGAGGTCCGCGTAGCAGCCCTGGAGGTGCCGTCCGCCGCTGCTCTCGAAGGCGGTGCGGGCGTGCAGCAGCCGGGTGTTGTCGAAGATCAGGCAGTCCCCCGGGGTGAGCCGGAAGTCGAGCCGCAGCTCGGGCCGCAGCAGCAGCCGGGCGAAGCCGCGGTAGGCGGCGTAGAAGGCCTCGGTGTCGGCGGCGGGGAGCCGGAGGGTGCCGATGGAGCGGTTGTTGAAGCGGATCTCGCGGATCCGGCCGCCCGGGTCGGTGCCGATCAGCGGGTGCTGGGTGGTGATCTCGGCTCCGGCGCGGGGGGCGCCGTCCTCTCCGGGGCCGCCGTGGTCGACGAAGCGGAAGGGCACCGGGGTTCGGGTGAGCACCTGGTACGCGGCCGGGTCCTGCTCGCGCAGCAGCGCGGCGGCGGCGAAGCCGTCGACCAGCCCGGAGTCCCCGCCCTCGGTGCTGTTGGCCAGGCAGTGCAGCAGTTGCAGCGTGGGCACCGGGTCGCGGTAGGGGTTGTCGGTGTGCGGGGTGATCCGCTCGCCGGTGAAGGCGAGGTTGTTGGGGTTCTGCTCGACCCGCACCTCGAAGATCCGGCCGTAGTTGGTCTCCCGGACGAAGCCGAAGGTCTCGGCGACCTCGGTGACCTGGCCCTCGCGCACCGGCACCCCGCGCAGCAGGGCGAAGCCGAGGCGTCCGACCGCGTCCAGGATCCGGAGCCGCACGGCGGGGTCCTCCCGGTAGTCGGCCCAGGCGGCGGTGGGGAGGGCGCCGGTCAGGTCGGCGGCCTGCCAGAGCGTCTTGGCGTCCTCGGTGCGCTGGTCGGCGGCGGACCGGTCGGCGGTCGGCCGCCGCGGGGCGAGCCAGGACGCGGCGTAGTGGGAGCGGTGGCCGTCCGGCACCCAGACCACCTCCCAGCCGACCGCGCCGTCCGGCCCGGTCACCGGGGTCTCGGTGGCCACCGCCGGTTCCTCGGGCAGGTCGGTGATCTGGAACAGCTTCTGGCCGTTGCGCGGGTCGCGGCACTGGGCGCAGCCGCAGTTGTCGCGCAGCCACAGCGCGGGCAGCGAGGCGGGCGCGGGCGTCGGCAGCGGGGTGGTGGTCGAAGCGGGGTCGGGCATCGGGGCCTCCAGGTCGGCGCAAAGTTGTATAGCCAACTTTGCCGCACGGCCGACGCTTCCGGGCCCGGGTGTATCCGGGGCGTCCTCGGGCCGAACGAGTGGGAGCGGGCAGGCGAACTTCCCCCGCCGGATCGCGGTACCGGGAAGCGGGGCGACAGTCACGCTATATCGCGATACCCTGTCCGCGTCGCACCGCCACACGTCCCACCGCACCCCTGGAGTCCATGTGTCCTCGGTGACCCCCGCCCCCGCAGACCGCCCCGGCACCGGCCCCGACACCGGCCCCGAGTCCGCCCCCGGCGGGTCCGGCCGCCTGGTGAAGCTCCCGGGACGGCCGGGGCCCGCGGCGCGGGTCGGCGACGCCGATCGCGACCGGGTCGCCGGGATCCTGGCCGACGCCCTGGCCGGGGGCTACCTCGATCCCGAGGAGCACGCGGAGCGGCTGGAGGCCGCCTACGCCGCGCGCACCGACGCGGCCCTGGCGCCGCTGACCGCCGACCTCCCGGCCCGAGCGGACGCGGCGCCGCCCGCGCCCGCGCCGTCCGGCGAGCCGATGACCGCCGTGTTCAGCAAGCTGCGCCGGGGCGGCGCCTGGCCGGTGCCGCCGCACAGCGTCGCCGAGGCCCGCTTCGGCGCGCTGCTGCTCGACCTCCGGCAGGCGGTGTTCACCCGCCGGGAGGTGGAGCTCCAGGCCGACTCCTTCTGCGGCAAGATCGTGGTGATCGTGCCGCAGAACGCCC
Organism: Streptacidiphilus sp. P02-A3a; assembly: GCF_014084105.1. Taxonomy (GTDB): domain Bacteria; phylum Actinomycetota; class Actinomycetes; order Streptomycetales; family Streptomycetaceae; genus Streptacidiphilus. The sequence continues at coordinate 5,791,126 of NZ_CP048289.1, forward strand.
GGGTCTACGACACCGGTTCGGCGCTGTTCGGCAAGCGCTCGATGCCCGGCGGCAGCGGCGGCCAGCCCGCGGACGGCGCGGAGGGTCCGGTCATCCGGATCTCCGGCCGGTCCGTCTTCGGGAAGGTCGTGGTCCACCGCGACGGCGGGCCGATGCGCCACCTGCGGGAGTGGCTGGACAACTGGTCCTGAGCCCTAGGGCAGGAAGGTGTCCAGGAAGGTGTTGCTGTAGATCCGGGCCGGGTCGTAGCGGTCCAGGGTGGCCAGGGCGGTGTCCCAGTTGTCGCCGGTGGCCTGGCCGACCCGGAACGCCGCCGGGATGGTGCCGCCGAGCATGGTCGGATCCGACCATGCGGCCGTCCCGGAGTAGGCCCAGCCCTTGGACCACTCGGGCCGCACCGCCGCGTAACCGCCGGTGTAGTTGGCCAGCACCCACTGCTCGGTCTCCCGGTAGAACTGCTGGGACTGCGGGGTGCCCGGGACGGTCAGCACGTCCATCCACACCGCCGTGTCCCAGGCGGGCTCGTCGGGGCGCGGGCGCAGCGCGCTGAGCTGCGCCTCGACCGCCCCGGCGACCCCGCAGTCGGCGGGGTCGTCCAGGCCGGTGACGCGCACCTCCCACGGCCCGTTCATCGGGTACTGGCCTTTGGCGGCATAGGCGTTGAGGGCGTTGTCCAGGTAGCCGTAGAAGTCGCTGACCACCCGCTGGACGTCGGCCCGGGCGCAGAGGATGGCGTAGCCGTTCGCGGTGACCTGGAGCGTCGTCGGCCGCACGTACAGCTGGGTGTTCTTGGCCCAGCCCCAGATGTCCCAGGTGCCGGTGACGATCAGTCCGGAGCCGACGATGCTCATCTCCAGGTTCTCGAAGGTCGGCGTCACCGAGACGTCCCCGCTGACGATCTCCGAGATCAGCTGGGACTCGCTGCTGCTGACCGAGTCCGAGAAGGTGTAGTTGAACGGGCTGTCGACCTCCCGCGAGAGCCAGGACTTGCTCGGGCTGACCGACCAGACCTTCAGCCAGGGCACGGTGGTGAACGGGAACCAGATGGTCTCCACCCGGCCGCTCTGCTCGACCAGCGCCGCGTAGGAGTCGGACCCGGCCGAGGCGGGCGGGGCGAACAGGGTGGCCACGTTGGTGGTGTAGGTGCTCTGACAGCGCAGCCGGACGTTGGCGCCGACCCGCAGCGTCGCCTCGGTGACGAAGGCGCGGCCGAGGTGCACCAGGAAGGCGGCGATGTCCGGGTCGCTGCGCTGGAAGGTCCTGAGCGCGTAGGCGCTCTGCGTCGGATCCCAGACCACGGCGGTGAGCGAGACGACCAGGTTGCTGACCGAGCCGTAGGTGTGACCGGACAGCGGGGTCTCCCCGGCGGCCGGGACCGAACTGCCGTGGCCGTCGATGGCGAGCACGCCGCCGAGGGTGAGGTCGCCCGGGGCCGGGGTGTTGGTCAGCCCGTATCCGGCGTTCTCCAGGTCGGTGAGCAGCGTGGTCATGGTGACGCCCGCCTGCGCGGTGACGCTGGCCGGGCTGCCGCCGCTGACGGTGACCGCGGTCAGGTTCTCGGTGGTGTCGACCAGCAGGATGTTGCCGCTGGCGCCGCTCGGTTCGAGCAGCGGGGACCAGCCGTGGCCCATGCCCCGGGCCCGGATCTTCCAGCCCTGGGCGTGGGCCCAGTTGGCGAGGGTGACCACGTCGGCGGGCGTGCCGGGGGCGCAGGTCCACTGCGGGCTGAGCACGATCTCGCCGGACCAGTTGGTCCAGGCCTGCTGGTAGACGGCGAGGCCGCTGGGGAAGTCGGGTGGGGCCGGGGTCGCCGCCTGGGCGGGCAGGACCCTGAAGGCCGGGGTCCAGGACAGGCCGGTGAGCGCGGCGGTCGCTCCGGCGGCGCCCAGGAAGGCGCGACGCGACAGCGGCGAGACGGGCTGCGGTGAGGCGGGCTGTGGCGAGGCGGGCTGTGGTGAGGCGGGCTGTTCGGGGTGCTGGGGAGATCCCATGACTACCCTCCGCGAGGTGGTGGAACACGCGTGACGGGGTGCGCCGCGGCAGCGGTCGCCGTGGCGGGGGGTCCCGGGCGTGCGGTCCCGGGGGCGTGGTCGCGCTGCGGGAACCCGGCTGTGCGGACCGGGGCAGCGGACGGGCGGCGCGCCCGGGGCCGGGCGGGCGGACGGCACGGGGCCGGGCTCGGGGCGGCTTCGAGCGACCTGACTGGAGTTCGCGCGGGCCGTTCCCGGCGGCGGCCGACGGCGCCGGGAACGGTGATGGTGGAGCGTCCGGGGCGGCGACGGTCGGGCGGTCCCGTGCGGCGACCGGCCGCCACCTGCGGTGACAGTGATGGAGAGAATCCAGCTCTGTCCGCGAGAAGTCAATGACGGTGCGTCAGATATGAGACCCCAGAACTGACTAGCCGTCAGACTTGGTGGCGGGGACCGACAACTGGGCCGAGGTCACCGGGCTGCCGGAGGCCTCGGACACGGGGATCCCGCCGCCCAGGGCGGTCAACTCCAGCTGCAGGGAAGCGGACACCGCGCCCTGCTGACTGGTCGTCACCTCGATTCCGGCGTTGGCCCCGGCGGGAGAGATCGAGTAGATCGGGAACCCGTCGAAGGTCGCGCCGGTCCGCTGCGACATCCGCCGCATCGCGGCGTCCAACTGCCGCTCGGAGTAGGGGCATGCGAAGATGTCGAGGCGACTCAGGTCGATCCCCGGATCGGCGCGCTTGGCCGCCGCCGCGAGTTGCCTCCCCCTGGCCGTGTCGGTGACGCAGAGGGTGACCCGACCCAGCGGATTGTCCACCACCAGCAGGCCGAAGACGTCCGCGTAGCCGCCGCGGCCCTGCGTGCCCAGTGCCTGGGCCAGCGCCTCGGCCTGCGGCGAGTTCATCGGGGTCGCGCCGGGGTCGCCCGGCGAGGACGCCGAGGTCGTGTAGGCGGCCGAGACCATGGGGCAGCTGATCGGCCGGTAGTAGCCGTGCACGTTCACCGACGGGCCCGGCTCCAGCGGCAGCTTGACCGACGGCGCGGCGCAGCCCGCGACGACGGCCAGCACCGCCGACGCGGCGACTGCCCGGACGGCTACCCGGACGCTGCGGATCATGGACTCCCCCTCGGTGGCACGGCTGGACCGGCTCTGGGACGCGGCAGCGCCCCGCCCGGTTCCGGTCCCGCTCCAGCCGCCACCGTACCCCACTCGCAACTCCTCCAACTCGCTTGCCCCGCAGGCGAGTCGGCCGGTCAGAGGCGCGGCCCGCAGCGGACGCCCACGGCCCCCGCCAGTGGCGCGGTCACAGGTGGGCGAGTTCCAGTACCCCGATGCCGAGCAGGACGGCGGCACTGGCCGCCATCCGCCGGTAGCCGAGGCGCTCCCGGAAGACCAGCGCGCCGATCAGCGCCGCGAAGACGATACTGGTCTCGCGCAGGGCCGCGATGGCGGCCAGGTTCCCCCGGTCCTGCGCCCAGACCACCAGGCCGTACGCCAGCATCGACAGCGCTCCCCCGGCCAGGCCGGTCCGGTACGCGGGGCGCAGCGCGCCGAGCAGTGCCCGGCCGCCGCGCAGCCGCCAGGCCGCCAGCGGCAGCGCCGGGCCCTGGCACAGGAACGACCAGGCGATGTAGCCGAGCACCGTCCCCGAGCGGCGCACCCCGGTCCCGTCCACCACCGTGTACGAGGCGATCATCACGCCGGTGCCCACGGCGGCCGCCAGCGCCGGGAGTTGCGCGCGTCCGGGCAGTCCGTCGGCGAAGGCCAGACCGGCCAGCCCGGAGCAGACCGCGATCAGCCCGAGCGCGCCGCCGAGCGGCAGTGACTGGCCGAGCACGGTGGTCGAGGCCAGGGCCACCAGCAGCGGCGAGGTACCGCGCGCGATCGGGTACATCTGGCCGAAGTCGCCGAGCCGGTAGGACTGGAGCAGCAGCACCTGGTAGACGATCTGCAGCAGGCAGGAGGTGCCGATGAACGGCCAGGCCGCCGCGTCCGGCAGCGGCGTGAAGCAGACCAGGACGGCGGCGCAGCAGAGGTAGCCGAGGTCGATCAGCACGAAGCCGACCAGCTTGTCCTCGATCCGGTGCGCCAGCGCGTTCCAGACGGCGTGCAGCACCGCCGCCGCCAGTACCAGCAGCGGCACGACGGCCGCCCCGTACCCAGCTTGAGACCCGGTGGACACAGCTCTCCCCCTCCTTCTGTTCCAGGAATTGAATTCCACGCTACTCTAGACTCATGGAAAATGATTCCACGAGCCCCGGTGCGGGCGTCCAGCAGCTGTCCGCGCACATCCGGGCGCGCCTGCCGGAGTTGCGGGACACCGAGGCACGGGTCGCCCAGGTGTTCCTGGAGCAGGGTTCGGAGCTGGTGCGGCTGAGCGTGAGCGACGTCGCGGCGCTGGCCGGGACCGCGCCGTCGTCGGTGGTCCGGGCCTGTCAGCGGCTGGGCTTCCGGGGCTACCAGGAGGTGAAGATCGCCGCCGCCCGGCAGGCCCCGCGCCCCGCGCCGCCGACCGAGGACGATCCGGCCGGGCGCGCCCTGGCACACACCGTCCAGGCCGCGCACCAGGTTCTCGACGGGCTCTTGGAGACCGTGTCGGTGAAGCACCTCCGCTCCGCCGCGCGGACGCTGAACGAGGCCTCGCGGGTGCTGGTGTTCGGCGCCGGGCTGTCCGGGGCGGTCGCCCTGGACGCCGGCTACCGGCTGCGGGCGCTCGGCTGCGTGGTGGACGTGCCGGCCGACCCGATGACCGCCCAGCTGTCCGCCGGGCTGCTGGGGGTGAACGACGCCTGCCTGGCGATCAGCCACTCCGGCGCGACCCGCAGCACCGTCGACGCCGCCCGCCGGGCCCGCCTGCACGGCGCCACCATCGTCGCGCTGACCAGCTACGCCAACTCGCCGCTCAGCGAGACCAGCACCTGCACCCTGGTGGCCGGGAGCCAGGAGCTGGTGCTCGGGCTCGAAGCCGTGGCCAGCCGACTGGCGCACCTGGCCGTGGTCGACGCGCTGACGATGACCCTGCTCTCGCTGCGCGGCCCGGACGCCGAACGGGCGCTGGCCCTGTCCCAGGACGTCACCGCCGACCACGTCTACTGACCGCGGCGACCGCCGGGGCGACCGCCGGACAATCCGGTTGCCGCCCAGGTCGGGGCCGTGTTGGAGTGGGCGGATGGAGAACGTGGACGAACCGACCGACGGTGCGCGGACCGCACCGGACCTGCTGGCGGAGTTCGACCGCCGGGTACGCCGCGGGGCGCGGCCCGACGGCGCCGGGGCGGTGGTCGAGCTGGTCGACGGCGTGCTCCGGCAGACCGCCCCGGCGCCGGGCTGGAACGCGGTGCTCTGGTCGGACCTGGACCGGGCCGGGGCGGACGCCGCGATCGCCGCGCAGGTGGCGCACTACACCGCGCTCGGCCGGGACTTCGAGTGGAAGCTCTACGCCCATGACCGCCCGGCCGACCTGGGCGCACGGCTGCTGGCGGCCGGTTTCACCGCCGAGCCGGAGGAGGCGCTGATGATCGCCCCGGTGGCGGAGCAGCTGACCGGGGCGCTGCCGCCCGAGGGGGTGACCCTGCGCCCGGTGACCGGGCCCGCCGAGGCGCAGCTGCTGGCGGACGTGCACGAGCAGGCGTTCGGCTCCAGCGGGCGGCGGATCAGGGACCAGCTGCTGGCCCAGCTCGCCCGGTCCCCGGAGACCGTGCACGCGGTGCTGGCGATGGCGGGCGAGCGGCCGGTGAGCGCGGCGCGGCTGGAGCTGGTCCCGGGGACCGGCTTCGCCGGGCTGTGGGGCGGCGGCACGGTCGAGGAGTGGCGCGGGCGCGGCGTCTACCGGGCACTGATCGCCCACCGGGCCCGGATCGCCGCCGACCGGGGCTACCGGTACCTGCAGGTCGACGCGTCCGCCGACAGCCGCCCGATCCTGGCCCGGCTCGGCTTCACCCGGGCCGGGAGCACCACGCCGTACCAGTACCGGGTCTGAGCCGGTACCGGGTCACGAGGCGCGGGCGCGTCCGGGTCGCGACCGGTCCGGGTACGCCAATGGGGTGAGCCGGTGCGCGGGGGGCCGCCGGAACGGGTACGCATCCCGTCCGCGCACCCCTGCCCGTCCCGTGTGCCCGCGCACGCCGGGCGTGCCCCCCGGAGGAGGAACCCGTGGCGGAACCCGTGGCGCCGCGCCGCGCCACCGCAGCCGCCGCCCGGCGGCGGCGGTGCTGAGCGGCCCGGCCGACCCGCTGCGGGCGCTGCTGCGGCAGGTGCTGGACGGGACCACCGCCGGGGTCACCGTGCTGGACCAGGAGCTGCGCTTCCAGTACGTCAACCCGACCCTGGCCCGGATGAACGGTCTGCCCCCGGAGGCGCACGTGGGCCGGAGCATCGCCGAGGTGGTGCCCGAGGTGGACGCCCGCGAGGACGTGCTGGCGCAGGTGCTGGCCGACGGGATCCCGCGCGAGGTGGTCACCAGCGGCCACACCCGGGCCGACTCCGACCGCGAGCTGCGCTACTGGCACGGCGCCTACCACCGGCTGATGGACGGCGACCAGGTGACCGGGGTGGTCGGCATCCTGCTGGAGGTCACCGACGACCGCGAGCAGCAGCGCGACCTGGAGCGGGCACAGGTCCGGCTGGCGGTGCTGGACCACGCCGCCACCGTGATCGGCACCACCCTGGACATGGACACCACCTGCGCCGAACTGGCGGCCTTCCTGGTACCGGGGCTGGCCGACATCGCCACCGTGGAGGTGATCCCGACCGACCTCGGCGTCCCGCACCGGCCCCCGCCGCACGGGGTGCTGCGGCTGCGGCGGGCCGCCATGCACACCGTCCCCGAGCTGGCCGAACAGGCCCGGGTGTTCGGCGTCCCCGGTGAGTACGTGGACTACCAGCCCGGGTCGGCGATCCCGCGCTGCCTGGCCAGCGGTCGGCCGATGGTGGAGAACCTGCTGGGCGACCCGGCGCTGGAGCGCTCCGCGCCGAATCCGGGGCGGCTGGCCGCGTACCGGGCCGCCGGGATCCACTCCGGGCTGCTGCTGCCGCTGTCCGCGCGCGGCGAGCCGCTGGGCACGCTGTCCATGGTCCGCGCCGGTGACTCCCCCGCCTTCACCGAGGAGGACGTGGTCGCCGCCCAGGACCTGGCCGGGCGGGCCGCGATCAGCCTGGACAACGCCCGCCGCTACACCCGCGAGCACCACATCGCGCTGGAGCTGCAACGGGCGCTGCTGGCGGGCCCCAGCCGCCCCAACCCGGGCCTGGAGGTGGCCACCCGCTACCTGCCGTCCGGCACCAGCGCCCTGGTCGGCGGCGACTGGTTCGACTGCGTGCCGCTCTCCCCGGAGCGGACGCTGCTGGTGATCGGCGACGTGATGGGCCACGGGGTGGCGGCGGCGGTCGACATGAGCCACTACAGCGCGATGCTGCGGGCGCTCGCCTCGGAGCGGCTGCCGCCGCACGTGGTACTGGAGCGGATGGACGCGCTGACCGCCCGGCTCTCCGACGAGCGCCCGGCGACCTGCCTGCTGGCCGTGGTGGACGCCCGGCGCGGCCTGGTCACCTACGCCAGCGCCGGACACCTGCCGCCCGCCGTCCTGGACTCGCGCAACCGGGCGCGGCTGCTGGACATCCCGGCCGGGCCGCCGCTGGGCACCGGGCTGGGCGGCTACAGCTCCCAGCTCACCCGCTGCGCCCCCGGGCACACCCTGCTGCTCTACACCGACGGCCTGGTGGAGCGGCGCGGCGAGGACATCGACCGCTCGCTGCGGCGGCTCGCCGAGCTCCGGCTGCCCGCGTCCGCCTCGCTGGACGGGGTGCTGGACCAGGTGCTCGACGAGCTGGTGGCCTCGGGGGTGGACGCGGAGGACGACGTCGCCGTCCTCGCCGCCCGGATCGGCTGACCGCCTCGGGCCGACGGCCTCGCGCTCAGAAGTTGATCATATGTCCGGCCAGGCCGTGGATCGCCTCCTTGACCGCCTCGCCGAGGGTCGGGTGCGCGTGCACGTTGCGCGCCACCTCGTGCACCGTCAGGTCCCACTGCTGGGCCAGCGTCAGCTCCGGCAGCAGCTCGGTGACCTCGGGGCCGATCAGGTGCGCGCCCAGCAGTTCGCCGTACGTGGCGTCGCTGATCACCTTGACGAAGCCGACCGGGTCGCCGAGGCCGTGGGCCTTGCCGTTGGCGGTGAACGGGAACTTCACCACCTTGACGTCGAAGCCCTGCTCCCGGGCCTGCGCCTCGGTCCAGCCGAAGCTGGCGATCTGCGGCTGGCAGTAGGTGGCGCGCGGGATCATCGGGAAGTTCAGCTCCATGGTCTCCGCCCCGCCGATGGTCTCGGCCGCGATCACGCCCATCGACTCGGCCGCGTGCGCCAGCATCAGCTTGGCGGTCACGTCGCCGATCGCGAAGAGGTGCGGGACGCTGGTGCGTCCGCGCCCGTCCACGTCGATCGCGCCGCGCTCGGTCAGCCGCACCCCGGTCCGCTCCAGGCCGTAGCCGGTGACCCGGGGCGCGAAGCCGATCGCCTGGAGCACCTTGTCGGCCTCCAGCACCTGCTGCCGCCCGTCGCGGGAGACGGTGACCCGGACCTTGGCGGAGGGGTCGCTGTCGTCGATCGACTCCACCCGGGTCGAGGTCAGCACCTCGATGCCGAGCCGCCGGTAGCGCTTGGCCAGCTCGGCGGAGACCTCCGCGTCCTCCAGCGGCACCATCCGGTCCAGGAACTCGACGATGGTGACCTTCACCCCGTAGTTGTGCAGCACGTACGCGAACTCGACGCCGATCGCGCCCGCGCCGGCGATGATGATGCTCTGCGGCAGCGCGTCGGAGAGGATCTGCTCCTCGTAGGTGACCACCCGGTCGCTGAGCGCCGTGCCCGGCAGCAGCCGGGTGGTGGCGCCGGTGGCGATCACGCAGTGGTCGAAGGTCACCGCCTCCGTGCCGCCGGAGCGCAGCGCCACCTGGAGGGTGTGGTCGTCGGTGAAGGTGCCGCGCCCGTCGTACTCGGTGATCGCGTTCTTCTTCATCAGGTAGTGCACCCCGGCCACCCGGCCGTCGGCGACCTTGCGGCTGCGCTTGAACGCCTCGCCGTAGTCGAAGCTCACCGTGCCCTCGACCCGGATCCCGAAGGTCTTCTGCTCCTGGGTGAAGATGTGGGCCAGCTCGGCGTTGCGCAGCAGCGCCTTCGAGGGGATGCAGCCGACGTTGAGGCACACCCCGCCCCAGTACTTCTCCTCGATCACGGCGGCACGCAGACCGAGTTGCGCGGAGCGGACGGCCGTGGTGTAGCCGCCGGGGCCCGCGCCGAGAACCACGACATCAAAATGTGTACTCATGATCAAACGATAGGCAGTGGACGGGGGTTCACGCGCGGTGCATCCGCCAAGCGTGCTCGTGGTCACACCGCGCCCTCCCAGGGCTGCCGTGCGAGACTCGTGCCGGGTGGCGGACCTCGCCGCCCGCCACGGAGAGAGGGAACGCATGGACCCCGCACCGGCCCCCACCCCGACCCCGGACCCCACCGCGCCCGCCGCGCCCGCCGCCGCCGGGGCGCGGATGCGGCTGACCTCGGTGGTGCTGTACGTGTTCGACCTCGACGAGTCCGTCGGTTTCTACCGGGAGCTGCTGGGCCTTGAGGTCACCGTGGCCAACCCGACCGCCGCGCTGCTGGTCGGCGGCGACGGCTCACAGCTCTACCTGCGCTCGGTGGGCCCGCGAGCCCCGCACCAGACCGGCGGCATCGGTGTGCAGTGCTCCGTCTGGACCGCGCCCAGCGAGGCCGAACTGAAGCGCTGCGAGCAGGTGCTGAAGCGGCTGAACGCGCACACCACCACCCATGTGGCGGAGGGCTTCTCCTGGGTCGAGGGCCGTGACCCGAACGGGGTACCGGTGATGGTCTCCCACCCCGGCCCCGGGCAGGCCATCCGGAACCAGATCATCTCCCGCATCTACGCCTGGTAGCGAGCCCGGCCCGGGCCAGCAGGGTGAGCCCGGCGTACCCCGGCAGCATCTCCGGGGTGAGCCCGACGGCGACCGCGACCGCCAGCGTGACCACCGCCGGTCCCTGGTCGCGGACCAGCTCGTTGACGCCGTCCAGGAGCAGGCCGGACAGCAGCATGAACCAGACCAGGACGCGGGTGGTCGCGGCGGCCTCGCGGTGGTACACGCGGCGGCGGAACGGGTCCGCGACCGGGCGGGGTCAGGCCCCCAGACCATGTCGGGCCCCGGTGTCGGCGCCGGAGCCCCCGCCCTCGGCGGCCAGGTGCTGGAACATCAGCCGGACCACCGAGACCAGGTTGGGGTCGTCCACCACGTAGACGCGGCGGCGGCCCTGCTGCCGGGAGTGGACCAGTCCGGCCAGTTTGAGCTTGGCGAGGTGCTGGCTGACCGTCGGCATCGGCGCGCCCACCTGCTCGGCGAGGCCGCCGACGTCGCACTCGCCGTGCGAGAGCACCCAGACGATGTGCAGCCGTAGCGCGGAGGCGAGCATTCCGAAGAGGCCCGCGGCCTCCTGGATGCGGTCGGCCGGCAGGTCGCCGACCCCGCTGCTCGCCCCGGTCATCTGCGGCCCCTCCACGTCGTGCGCTGCTGCCCGGGACAGCGTCCCTGATTCCGCGGGGTCACGCAAACGAGGGGATGACGCGAACCACCCCCGGGAGCTCGGTCGGCGCGGGGGTAGGTTGACGCGGGGGGTCAGTTGACGCAGGGGATGCCGCCCATCCTCACCGCCGGGCCCTGGAACGGGATGTCCTGGGCCTGGGCCGGTGCCGCCTGGGTGGAGGGACCGGCCGGGGTGGTGTGCGCGGCGGCGCCGGTGAGCGGGACCGCGCCCGCGCCGAGGAACACCTGGACCCGCTCGGTCGGCAGCGCCGGGTCCGCCACGGCCAGGGCGTCCGGGCCGAGCCGGGTGGCGATCTGCTTGGCGGCGGCCCGGGCGCCGGAGCCGTAGCGGACCACGGTGCTGCCGCGCGACGGCGCGTTTCCGGTGCGTCCGGGGGTGAAGCCGAGGGCGGTCAGTGCCCGGGAGTCGGCACCGGCCAGGCCCGGGGTGCCGGAGCCGTTGAGCACGTCGACGACGGCGCCGGTGACCGAGGCCGGGAGCGCGGCTGGGGCCGCCGGGGCCGCCGGAACGGAGGCGGCGGCCGGGGTGGGCGCGGCACTGGGCTGGGCGGAGGCGGCGGAGGCGGCCGGGCGGGTGGTGAGCTGCCGCATGATGCCCTGGATCTGCGCCGGGTCGACCAGGTTGACCGACTCGCCGCCCCGGGTGGCGAAGCCCTGGATCGGCAGGGTGTTGAAGACCACGTTGCCGCCGGTCAGGTCCGGCGCCTGCTGGGCGAAGTCCAGCAGGTTCCACCGGGTGTCGATCACCACGTCCTTCTTCACCACGTCGAACAGCGCCTGCATCTTGCCGACGTCGTCGAACAGGCCCTGCTCCTTCAGCTTGTGCTCGACCGAGGAGATGAACGCCTGCTGCCGGTGGGTGCGGTCGAGGTCGCCGTTGGTGAGGTAGTGCCGCTGGCGGACGAAGGAGAGCGCCTGCGCGGCGTCGATGGTGTTCAGCCCGGCGTGGAAGTTCGCGCCGGAGCCCTGGCCCTTCACCGCCGGGTCGTAGACGGCGTGGTTCAGGCAGACCGTGATCGGCTGCACCACCTGCGCGATGTCGTAGAAGCCCAGCAGGTTGACCTCGGCGAAGTGGTCGATCCGGACACCGAGGAACTTCTGCACGGTGGCCAGCGTCGCCTCCCGGCCGATCTCGCGGCTGCGCTGCTCCAGCTCCGTGCCGGTGTAGCCCTGGGCCCGGAGGCTGGTCTCGGCCACGGCCTTGGCCAGGCCGTAGGCCTCCTTGATCTTGTGCATGCCCTGCACGGAGCCGTCCGGGCCGTAGGTCTCGACGTAGTCGTCGCGCGGGATCGAGAACGCCTGGACCTTGCCGCCGCCCGCCGGGATGTGCAGCAGGATCAGGGTGTTGGTGTTGTAGCCGCCGATGTTGCTCGAACCGGCGTTGAGGTCGTCCGCGACGAACTGCCGGGGCAGGTCGTCGCCGTTCATGTCCTTGCGGCTGTCCAGGCCGATCAGCAGCACGTTGACCGAGTCGTCCAGCTTCGGCGGCGCGCCGTGCTGGACGACGGACAGCGCGTCCGAGGTGGTCAGCCCGGAGGTCAGCGAGTGGTACGTGTACCAGGAGACGCCGCTGGTGATCAGTACCCCGGTGGACAGCGCGACCGCGAGCAGGCGTCCGGCTCTGGCCAGCCGATCCGCCGGTCCCGGGCGTCCGCCCCGGCCGCCGCGCGGCGGGCCATCGGGGGTCCGGGGCGGACCGCCGCCGCCGTAGCGTCGCGGGTTGCCGACCCGGGCCGATCCGCTGGCGGCCGAACCGCCCGGGCCCGATCCGCCGCGGACCGAACCCGCGCGAGCCCCGCCGGTACGGTGACCGGCATAGCCGCTGACCTCTTGCTCACGCACCGCCACTCCTCCGCGTTGCCCCGTGCGGCCACCCCTGCGGAACGCCCGCGAGCCGCACCGGAAACGCACCTGCCGTACCAGCGGCCGTACCGGCCGCCGTTCCATTGGTTGCGCAATCTAGCAACTGTCAACCACGGGGGCACGCATGGCTCGCCCGGCCGATCCGACCGGTCTATCCGGAATGCCCACCGCTGACGCCCAGACGTTCGACCGGGCCACGCCAGGACGCTAGTCCACCCGGGGCCGGTCCGCCCGGCGGCGCGGGAGCAGCGGCAGCAGCGCCAGCACGGCCAGCGCCTGGCCGATCAGTGCCCAGACCTTGTCGCTGAACCACACCGGCTCGTACATGTTGGGCAGCGGCCCCAACTTGCCGACGTCGACGTAGCGGTAGACCAGCAGGGCGGCGATCCCGGCGGCGGCCGTCAGCAGCGCGAAGACGTCGCCGACGCGGCGGCGCCAGAGCAGGACCAGGAGCACCGCGAGGGCGGCCGCCCCGGCCTCGATCCGGAACAGCGTGCCCTGGCTGATACTGGCGCTCACGGCGTCGTACTGCGGCGCGAGTTTGGCGTGGATCCCGGCGTCGATCGCCAGCCCGACGGCGGCGAGCAGGCGCAGGACCAGACGGACTGCGGCCATGGGGACTCCTCAGCTGACGGTCAGGGTGCCGTGCATGAACTGGTGGATGGTGCAGATGTAGGGGTAACTCCCGGCGGTGGAAGGTGCGTTGAAGGTAGCCGTGGCACCCGGGGCGACATCGCCGGTGTCGAAGGCCTTGGTGCCGGTCGCGGTCACCGTGTGGGCGGTGGAGTCCTGGTTGACCACGGTGACCTTCTCCCCCGGGGTCACCGTCAGCGTCGCCGGACTGAAGGCGAAGTTGTGGATGGTGATCTGCGCCGCCCCGGACGCGCTGGAGGCCGAGGACGTGCTCGCCGCCGCCTTCGGACTGCTCGCCGCCGCCTTCGGACTGCTCGGCGCCACCGCGTTCTTACTGCTGGACGAGCTGGAACAGGCTGCCAGACCCATCAGCAACAGGCCCACGAGCAGCACGAACTGACGTTTGAACAGAAGCACGGCGACTACCTCACCTGGGAGTTGGGAGCGGAGCGGCGGTGCGCCGCCGTGGGTACGACGGCGCACCGGAACTGACGGAACGTCACACAGTCAGCAAGGTGGGGCTGGCCGCCTTGTCGACCGGCAGGAAGTCGTCCGGGACCGGGTACTGCCCGAGGACGAAGTTGAGAATCGCCGCGTGCATGGCCTCCACCGGCGCGATGCTGGCGGCGGTGGCGATCCCGCCCGCGCTGCTGACGTTGTAGGTCGCGAACAGGTAGGTCTGCGCGGCCTGGTCCTCAAGTTGCAGCGCCAGCTTGGCGACGTCCCCGGCGCTGGTGGCCGCACCCAGGGCCTTGAGCGTCGCGGGCTGGTTGGACAGCGGCACGTCGGTGATGGCGGGCTTGCCCGCCCCGGTCAGGATCGCGTTCCAGGCCTTGGCGTGGTCCGCGTGCTGGGACATCGCGGTGGTCGCGAAGGTCGCCACGGCGGGCGGCACCGTGCCCAGCTTCCCGGCCTTGGCCGCGGTCAGCGTCGCACCGTAGGCCCCGACCGCCTGGTTCTCCAGCGCCGTCGCCAGCGCCACGATCCGCAGGTCACCGGTGTACAGGCCACTGGCGGACGCCGAGTCGGACGTCGTCGGGGAGCTGCTGCCGCTGGTCGCCGCGCCCACGGCGTTCTTGGTCGAGCTGGAGCAGGCCGCCAGCGCCATCGCCGCCGCCACCCCGCCCACGCCGAGCAGGAATCCGCGGCGCGAACCCGGGCCGCCCGGCCCGGGCACCCCGGCGTTCCCGCCGATCCCGCCGGTGTCACGCAACTCCGTGACCAGATCGGCCGCCGCCGCGTGCATCCGGGGCAGGCTCTCCCGGTGGGCCTCGTCCAACTCGCGGGTGAGCCGGGACAGTTCACCCTCGGAGATCGGCAGCTCCCAGCCGCCCTTGGCAGTGCTCACTGCACAGCCCCTTCGCTGATCGGGGAGGCCATCGAGGTCGGGTAGAAGGCATCCGGGAAGCCGACGCTGCCCGCAGCGGCCGGGAGTTTCGCGACATCGGTCGGGATCGCGATCAGGCTGGCGTCGTTGCCCGCGAGCAGCGCCTGCACGGCCAGCAGCACCGAGCGGTGCTGCGCCTCGACCGGCGCCACCGACGCGAACAGCTTGCGCAGTTGGGCGTCGCTGACCTGCGAGACGTTCTTGGTGTAGGTCTGCGCGGCGACGTCCTCCAGCGTGATCGCCAGCGCCACGACGTCGGCCGGGGTCTTGATCGACGGGAGCTTCTGCTTCACCACCGCGTCGTACTTGGGGTCGGGACCGGTCTGCGCCTTGCCCCCGGCCTGGGTCGCGGCGGCGTTGAACGCCTGCGCGTGGGCGGTGTGCTGGGCGGTGGTCTTGGTGATGAAGGCGGCCACCGTCTTGTTGCCGTCCTTGATGAACGGCAGCCCGGCGGCGGTGGTGTAGACGCTCACCGCCAGGTTCTCGATCGACGCCGCCGTCTGCAGCGCCATGATGTCGTCGCTGGACGCGGCGGCGGCTCGGGACATCCCCAGCAGCGCCGCGCCGCCCGCTACCCCGGCGACCAGTCCACCACGCTGCCACCAGCGCCGCGCCGGTTCCTGCTGCCCGTACTCGACCAGTGCTTCCCGAGTGATCCGCAACGCGTCGCTGTTCAGGTCCTGCGACTGTTCGGTCAACTCCGCGAGCCACCGGGTATCGAGGTTGTCCTCGCCCATCACGCCCCATCTCTGTTTCCACTGACGACATGAGACGCGTCGGCTGGCTGCCGCGCCTCCCTGGTTCATGCTTCGGGTCCAAGGGGCTGATGGATGGGTTTGAAAGGCTTGTGGCCTCGTTATTCATCCGTTCGGGGGAAAAGGGCGCCGTGCCGGTGACCGGACACGGCGCCCACG
The DNA here is from genome assembly GCF_014084105.1 of Streptacidiphilus sp. P02-A3a. Lineage (GTDB taxonomy): Bacteria > Actinomycetota > Actinomycetes > Streptomycetales > Streptomycetaceae > Streptacidiphilus. The sequence continues at coordinate 5,806,502 of NZ_CP048289.1, forward strand.
GGTGGCTCGGACGTTCAGATGCTCAGATGCTCAGATGGTGGCGGCGTCGATGACGAAGCGGTAGCGCACGTCGCTGGCCACCACCCGGTCGTACGCCTCGTTGATCCGGTCGGCCGCGATCACCTCGATGTCCGCGCCGATGCCGTGCCGGGCGCAGAAGTCCAGCATCTCCTGGGTCTCGGCGATGCCGCCGATCATCGATCCGGCGATGTTGCGGCGACCGTTGATCAGCGAGAAGACGTTGACCGAGGCCGGGTACTCCGGGGCGCCGAGGTAGACCAGGGTGCCGTCGAGCTTGAGCAGCCCCAGGTAGGCGTCCACGTCGAGGTTGGCCGAGACGGTGTTGACGATCAGGTCGAACCGGCCGTCGAGCTCGGTGAAGGTGGCCGGGTCCGTGGTCGACCGGTAGTGGTCGGCGCCCAGGCGCAGCGCGTCCTCCCGCTTGCCCAGGCTCCGGCTGAGCACGGTGACCTCGGCGCCCAGCGCGTCCGCGATCTTCACGCCGATGTGGCCGAGGCCGCCCAGGCCGACCACCGCGACCTGCTGCCCCGGACCCGCCTGCCAGCGCTTCAGCGGCGCGTAGAGGGTGATGCCGGCGCACAGCAGCGGCGCGGCCACGTCCAGCGCCAGCGCCTCCGGGATGCGCAGCACGTAGTTCTCGTCCACCACCACGTGGGTGCTGTAGCCGCCGTGGGTGGGCTCGCCGTCCCGGCCCACCGAGTTGTAGGTGCCGGTCATCCCCTTCAGGCAGTACTGCTCATCCCCGGCGAGGCAGTTGGCGCACTCCCGGCAGGAGTCGACGAAGCAGCCGACTCCGACCCGGTCGCCCACGGCGTGGCGGGTCACCCCGGAGCCGACCTCGGTGACCACCCCGGCGATCTCGTGCCCGGGGACCATCGGGAACTGCGCGCCGCCCCACTCGTCCCGGGCCTGGTGGATGTCGGAGTGGCAGATCCCGGAGTAGCGGATCTCGATCAGTACGTCGTGCTCGCCCAGGTCACGCCGGGTGACGGTGATACGTTCGAGCGGGGCCTTGGCGGAAGGGGCGGCGTAGGCGGGGACGGTGATGGCCATCGGGGCGTCAACTCCAGGCGATCGTCAGGATGCGGACGGTTCCGGGCCACGTTACTGCGCCGACCGCGGGCCGGTGGGGGGTACCCCCGACCCCGCCGGAGCGCACGTGTCGACAGTGTCCATGTCCGCAGAGCCGGTCACGTTGCACCAATCACGTGTGCGAAAAGTCTCATGCTGTCTGAGGCCACCTGATGATGCTCAATCAGCCGGGAACCGGAAGATTGTCTCCAGTCGAGTTACCTGGTGGCGCGATTTGTCCTCGCACGGAGGAACCAAGCCACCCATGGCTGTACTCCCGGCTTGGACAGGGCAGTGAGCAGGAGGAGCAACACATGCAACAAACGGTGGACCATCGGGTAGACACGGTGCGGTCGAGTCACCACGGGCCACGAATCGGTGCGGCGCGGCGCGGCGCCGCGCGGGTGGTCGTCGAGATCCACGCCAACGACCCCATCTCCCGGGCGGGCGCCGCCCACCATCTGTGTCAGTACCCCGGGATAGCCCTCTCCGACGAGAACCGGCCCGAGGGCGTCGCCGTGGCCGTGGTGATCGCGGAGGCGGTGGACGAGGCGGTGCTGCAGACGCTGCGTCGGCTGACCCGCGGCGGCCTGGGCAACGTCGTGCTGGTGGTGGGCCGGATCCGTGAGTCGCAACTGCTCGAAGTGGTGGAATGCGGCGTCGGCACCATCCTGTGGCGGCACGAGGCCGACGCGGCCCGGCTGTTGCAGGGCGTGCTGGCGGCGGCCAGGGGTGACGGCAACCTGCCCACCGACCTGCTCGGGCGACTGCTGACGCAGGTCGGCCGGATGCAGCGGAGCGCCGCCGAGGGCACGGCGGTGCCGGTCGGGCTGAGCGAGCGCGAGACCGACGTGCTGCGGCTGGTCGCCGACGGCCTGGACACCGCCGAGATCGCCGCCCGGCTGTCCTACTCGGAGCGGACCGTCAAGAACGTGCTGCACGGGCTGACCAGCCGGCTCCACCTGCGCAACCGCGCGCACGCGGTGGCCTACGCCCTGCGCGAGGGCTACATCTGAGCCGCGGTGCGGACGGGTGACGACGTGAACGGAAGCCGCACCGGCGAGGAACACACGACCAGAGGGACAGCACGGTGATCCATGAGATAGACGAGGTGCTGCGCGGCGTGCTGCGCAGCGGCGGGCTGGCGGGGACCGAGGTCGAGGTCGCCTTCGACGCGCCGACCCGCGACTGGGCGGCCAAGCGCACCGCGCCCACCCTCGACGCCTACCTGTACGACATCCGCGAGGACGTGAACCGGCGCGAGCGCGGCGCCGTGTCGGTCCGCGACGAGAACGGGATCGTGGTGCGGCGGCGGCAGCCCCCGCGCTGGTTCCGGCTCTCGTACCTGGTGACCGCCTGGACCAAGCGCCCGGAGGACGAGCACCGGCTGCTGGCGGCGGCGCTGACCACGCTGCTGCGCGGCGAGGCGCTGCCCGCCGGGGTGCTGACCGGGCCGCTGGCCGAGCTGGGACTGACCATCCCGATCAGTGTGGCCGTGCCACCGGCCGAGTCGCGGTCGCTGGCGGACATCTGGTCCGCGCTGGGCGGGGAGCTCAAACCCTCACTGGACGTGGTGATCACCACCCCGATCCCGGTCTCCCCCGAGTACCCGGCCGGACCGCCGGTCACCGAGTGGTCCTCGGTCAGGCTGCGCGGCACCGACGGCACGCTGGACGACTCGCCGGTGCGCACCCGCCGCCAGCCGCCGCCCACCCGGCCCGGCGACGTCGCCCCGCCCAGGGCGGTCAAGTGACGGCCGCCGACTCACTGCGGGAGCGGCTGGCCGAACTGCGGGAGCGGGTCGCGCTGCTGGTGGAGGCCCGCAGCGCGGACGATCCCACGGCCGGGGACCCGCTGCGCGGGCTGCACCTGCCGCCGGAGGCCGTGCAGCGGCTGCTGGCGGCCCCGGCACCGGCTCCGGGGCCGGTGGGGCCGACGGAGCCGGTCCGGGCGGACCGGCTCGACGCGCTGGCCGCGACCTGCGGACTGGTGGAGCTGGACCTGCGGCTGCTGCTGCTGGCCCTGGCCCCGGATCTGGACCGCGGCTTCGAGCAGCTGTACGGCTACCTGAACAACGACGTCACCCGCTGCCGCGCCACCGCCGGACTGGCCCTGGACCTGTCCGGGCTGCCCGCCGACTCGGCCGCCGGGCGGGCCCGGCTGCACCCGACGGCGCCGCTGCGGGCCGCCGGGCTGCTGACCGTCGAGGACCAGGACCGGCCGTTCCTCAGCCGCACGCTGGCCGTGCCCGACCGGGTCGCCGCGCACCTGCTCGGCGACGACACCCCGGACCCGCTGCTCCCGGACGCGGTGCGGCTGCTGCCGCGGGCCGGGGCCGCCACGCCGTCCGAGGGGCTGGCCGCGCGGCTCGGCAAGTGGATCACCGAGTCGCCGCTGCCGGTGCACCTGCGCGAGGCGCGGGCCGGTGCCGCCGTCGGGCAGGCGGTCGCCGCCCTGCACCTGGCCGGTCTGGACGCGCTGCACCTGGACCCCGGCCGACTGCCGGTCGGCCACCCCGACCCGGGGTCGCCGGTCGCGGCCCCGGACTGGATACCGGCGCTGATCCGCGAGGCCCGGCTGCGCGGCGCCGGGATCGTCGCCGGTCCGCTGCCCGCCCAGGGCGCGGGCCCGCTGGTCCACGCGCTGGCCGGGGCCGCGGTGCCGGTGCTGCTGACCGGAACCTCCCCCGGCGACCCGGAGTGGACGGCCCAGCAGATCCTGCTGCTGGACGCGCCGGAGGCCGAGTCCGAGCCGGAGCAGGTCTGGCGCGCGGCCCTGGGCCTGGCGGAACCGGGTACCGGACCGGACTTCGACCTGGCGTCGGCGGTCGCCCCGTACCGGCTCTCCGCCGACCGGATCCGCCGCGCCGCGCGGGCGGCGGTGGAGCTGGCCGCCTTCGAGGAGGTCCCGCTCGGGCCCTCGCAACTGCGCCGCGCGGCGCTCGGCCAGTCCGCCTCCGGCCTGGAGCAGCACTCCCGGCGGATCCGCCCGGCCGTCGACTGGTCCGACCTGCTGCTGCCCGAGCAACCGCTGCGGCAGCTGCACGAGTTCGCACTGCGGGCCCGCTTCCGGGACCGGGTGCTCGGCGCCTGGGGGCTGCGCGCGGGCGGCGGGCGCGGCCGGGGCGTGGTCGCGCTGTTCGCGGGCGAGTCCGGTACCGGCAAGACCCTGGCCGCCGAGGTGGTCGCCGCCGACCTGGGGCTGGACCTGTACGTGGTGCAGCTGTCGGCGATCGTGGACAAGTACGTCGGCGAGACCGAGAAGAACCTGGAGCGCGTGTTCACCGAGGCCGACCGGGTCGACGCGGTGCTGCTCTTCGACGAGGCCGACGCGGTCTTCGGCAAGCGCTCGGAGGTCAAGGACAGCCACGACCGCTACGCCAACCTGGAGAGCGCCTACCTGCTCCAGCGGCTGGAGTCGTTCGACGGGGTGGCGGTGCTGACCACCAACCTCAGGTCGAACATCGACGACGCCTTCACCCGGCGGCTGGACCTGCTCGTGGACTTCCCGTTCCCCGGCCCGGAGCAGCGGCTGGCGCTGTGGCAGCACAGTCTGGCGCCGGTGCCGACCGCGCCGGGGCTCGATCCGTCGCGCTGCGCCCGGGAGTTCGAGCTCTCCGGCGGCTCGGTGCGCAGCGCGGTGACCACCGCCGCGTACCTCGCCGCCGGGCGCGGCGACGCGGTCACCGACGCCGACCTGCTGGAGGGCGCGCGAAGGGAGTACCGCAAGGCGGGCCGACTGGTGCTGGAGGACGACTCGGGCTGGTGACCGTCGGTCCTGGTCCGGCCTGGTCCGGTCTGGTCCGGTCTGGTCCGGTCCTGGTCCGGTCCTGGTGTCGGGACACCGGTGGGGCGGGGCTCGGTCGAGCGCCGCCCCACCGGTGTCCGGTACCTCCGCTCAGGGCTGGACGGTCCCGGGGACCCAGAGCGGGGCCGGGACGGTGCCGGAGCCGAGGCTGGCGGCGTTCTCCACCTGCCCGGCGCCGAAGCCCCGGTTCATCAGCGCTCCGCTGTCCACGCCGGAGACCGCGCCGGTGTAGGCCTGGAGCTGCGAGGTGAAGGTGCTGTCGGCGGTCGCGGTCGGTGCGCCCGTGGGATTCGGCCCGAAGGTGGCGATGTACGCCTTCGCCTCGTTGATCTCGTTGGTCAGCACTGTCGGCGTGATCGCGCTCTGGGTCGCCCAGTTGAGCGCGGCGTTGGCATCGAAGACGTACTGGTTGGTGTTGCCCTGGCCGAGCTCCGAGGTGGACTTGTCCAGCAGGTCGAAACTCCACAGCGCGGTCATGGTCTGCCGCCCCAGCTCACCGGGCTCGGCGGTGAGCAGTTGGCCGTGCCGTGCCTTGTCGGTGGTCCGCTGGAAGCACTCCAGCTGCTTGACCGTGGTCGGGTCGAGCACCCCGAGGGTGACCGACCTCACGTCCCCGGGCGCGTTGCCGATCCGGCACCCGTTGCCCGAGCCGATGTGGGTGAGCCGGTACTGGGCGAACTCGACGAAGAGGTTGGGCGTTGAGTTGTTCGGCATGATCGGCAGCGACACATCGGCCGTCTGGATCTGCGGGGCGTTCGCGGTGCTGCCGGAGCTGCCGGCGGAACCGCCCTGGGAGCCGCCGGCGCTGCTGGAACCGCCCTGGGAGCCGCCCTGGGAGCCGCTCGCGGCCGAGCCGGCCTGGGCGGGGCTGGGGTTGGGGTTGGGGTTCGGGTTGGCCGCGCTGCCGCCCGGGGTGCCGTCGCTGTCCGACTGCTGCCCGACGGTGGGCGGCATCGACGGGGCCGCGGGCAGCACGGCGCCGCCGGTCGGACTGGTGACCGGCAGGCTGCCGCTGGTCAGCGCCATGGTGGTGGCCTTGCTCTGGACCGTCGGGTGGACCGCGAACCAGAGCGCCACGAACAGCACTACCAGCATCATCGCGAAGCTCAGCACCCGGAAGGTCCACCGGGGGAACACCGTCAGCTGGAGGTAGTTGCCGTCCACCAGCTCCGGTTCGGCGCCGGAGCGCTGGACCGCGACCGTGAAGGGGCGGGTCTCCTTCTGGCCGCTCCACATGACCCGGTTGGGCTTGATCCGCACCTTGCAGAAGGCCGCGCGTCCGGGCTCGATCTGCAGGCTGGACGGGCGGATGTCGAAGCTGAGCTGACTGCCCGTCTCCCGGCCCGCGAGCGAGGCGGTGAGCTTGACGTTGCCGACGTTGTCCACCGCCAGCGTGGGCCGCCCGCGGAACCGGCCGCGACAGGTCGGCGGCAGCAGCTCGGTGCGGATGTCGGTGAACGGGGTGATCGTGAGGTTGCCCTCGGGGACCGTGGTCGCCTCGGGGTGCTCGGTCGGGATGACCTGCACGCCGTACGGGTTGGGCCCGGCGGTGGCGTCCGGGGTGCGCGGCGGGCTGAAGACCAGCTCCACGTTGCCGCTGGTCCCCGGGTACAGCTTGAGCGTGGGCGGCTCCACCCGCACCCACAGCGCCGGGTCGCCGACAGGGACGATCCGGTACTCCTCCACAACGTCGCCGGTGTTGCGCAACCGCAGGGTCACGGTCGTGGTGCTGCCGGCGTCAACTGTCGTGGACGCGGGTTCCAGGGATGTCCATATGCTCACCGCAGGGACGGTATCGCTGTGATGATCAATAGTCAGCGGGCCCGAGGGAAGCCGTTCGGGCACATTCGATTGCCCCTTCGGGCAGGTCTGTCTGCCCTTTGGACTGCCCCGATAACTCTGTCGTGCACGTGCCGACTTGATGGAGAGTCGTCAGATACTCGCTTCAACACAGGTACCCCGGGTGGGAGAACGGTATGCCTGAGCACGGGTGGCCGATGATGTCCGGTGGGCCTGATTGCTCGTCCGCCGCCGTACCGGTCGCCGTGCCCCACTGAGTGCCGCGGCCCCCCTCACTCGCGAAACCTCATGCACCGCAACTCGATGCCTCGACCGGTCGAGCAACTTAGTACAAGGAGAACCACGTATGCCGTCGTACCTGTCCCCCGGCGTCTACGTCGAGGAGGTCGCCAGCGGTTCGCGGCCGATCGAGGGAGTGGGCACCTCCGTGGCCGCCTTCGTCGGGTTCGCTCCGACCGGGCCGCTGAACGACCCGACCCTGGTGACCAACTGGTCCCAGTACGTCGCCTCGTTCGGTGAGTTCACCGACGGGTACTACCTGGCCCACTCGGTCTACGGGTTCTTCAACAACGGCGGCAGCGCCGCCTACGTGGTGCGCGTCGGCGGCAGCGAGGGCGGGGTCGCCGGTGAGCAGCGGGAGTTGGCTGCCTCGGGCCAGCCCGGCGGCGCCAAGGCGATCACCGCCGGTGAACCGGCGCAGCTCGGCGGCTTCCGGGTGGCGGCCGTCGCCGCCGGTTCGGCCCCGCTGACCGTGGAGGTCGCCGACGCCGAGGGCGAGGGACCGGCCGAGCGCTTCAAGCTGGTCATCAAGGAGGGCGACACCGTCGCCGAGTCCTTCGATGTCTCCGCCAAGAAGGGCGGCCGCAACTACGTGGTCACCCAGGTCAAGGAGCGCTCCAAGCTCATCGTCCTCGAAGAGGCGGCCCCGGCGGCGCAGTTGACCCGCCCGGAGAACCAGAGCGTGACGCTGCAGGCCGCCCCGGCGGCTCCGGCTCCGAGCGCGGCCCCGGCCTCGCGCCCGGTCACCCCGGCGCAGTACCTCGGCGACTCGGCGGACCGGACCGGCTTCGGCGGCCTTGAGGCGCTGGACGAGATCTCCATGGTCGCGGTGCCCGACCTGATGGCCGCCTACCAGCGCGGCGCGATCGACCTGGAGTCGGTCAAGGCCGTGCAGCTCGGGCTGATCGCGCACTGCGAGCTGATGGGCGACCGGATGGCCGTCATCGACCCGCCGCCCGGCCTGAACGCCCGCGACATCCGCAAGTGGCGGATGGAGACCAGCAACTACGACTCCCGCTACGCGGCGCTGTACTACCCGTGGATCAAGGTCTTCGACCCGGCCAGCGGCCAGTCCCGGGTCATCCCGCCGAGCGGCCACATCGCCGGGATCTGGGCCCGCAACGACTCCGAGCGGGGCGTGCACAAGGCCCCCGCCAACGAGATCGTGCGCGGCGCGGTCGACCTGGAGCTGCAGATCACCCGGGGCGAGCAGGACCTGCTCAACCCGATCGGCATCAACTGCATCCGCTCCTTCCCCGGGCGCGGCATCCGGGTCTGGGGCGCGCGTACCCTGGCCTCCGACCCGGCCTGGCGCTACCTCAACGTCCGCCGGTACTTCAACTACCTGGAGGAGTCGATCCTGGTCGGCACCCAGTGGGTGGTGTTCGAGCCCAACGACGAGGCTCTGTGGGCCCGGATCCGGCGCAACATCTCCGCCTTCCTGGTGAACGAGTGGCGCAACGGCGCGCTCTTCGGCTCGCGGCCGGAGGACGCGTACTACGTGAAGTGCGACGCCGAGACCAACACCCCGGAGTCGGTCGACCTCGGCCGGGTGGTCTGCGAGATCGGCATCGCGCCGGTCAAGCCGGCCGAGTTCGTGGTCTTCCGGCTGGCCCAGTTCTCGGGCGGCTCGGGCGAGTTGGACGAGTAGTCCACGCCTTCACGCAGGATCGCCCCACCCTCCACCTCCGCTACTAGAAGGACCCCGTTCACATGTCTCTCCAGCCCGGCGACGCGCTCGCATCACACAACTTCGGCCTGCAGATCGACGGCGTCATGGTCGAGTACCTGCAGGAGGTGAACGGCCTGACCATGGAGCAGGACGTCATCGAGTACCAGCAGGTCTCCGCCAACGGCAAGCCCACGGTGAAGAAGATGCCCGGCGTGAAGAAGGCCGGACAGGTCACCGTCGTCCGGGGGATGACCCAGTCGGCGTCCTTCAGCCAGTGGATCAACGAGTCGGTCGCCGGGAACATGGCGATGGCCCGCAAGAACGCCTCGATCATCATGATGGACTACATGAACAACCCGGTGAAGCGCTACAACCTGCGCAACGCCTGGTGCAGCAAGGTCGAGGCGAGCACGGTCAAGGCGGGCGACGCCTCCGCGCTCACCGAGTCGGTCACCATCGTCTTCGAAGAGCTGGTCATCGAGTAATGCGCCGTACTGCCAACACCCTTCAGGCTCCGCTGCCGGCCGCCGCGCCGGTGGCGGAGCCTGCGCCCGCCGTGGCCCCGACCCCGGCCGTCGATGTGACGCAAAGTCAGAAACTGCGGACCCAGTTCGAGTTCGAGCTGCCCAGGGGCTATGTCGACGACTCCGGCGTCCTGCACAAGCGGGGCGTGATGCGGCTGGCCACCGCCAAGGACGAGCTGATCCCGCTCCGCGACCTGCGGGTGCAGGAGAACCCGGCCTACCTGTCGGTGGTGCTGCTCGGCCGGGTGATCACCCAGCTGGGCACGGTGCCGATGGTGCACGACGGCATCGTCGAGAACATGTTCGCGTCCGACCTCGCCTTCCTTCAGGACTTCTACCGCCAGATCAACTCCGAGGGCCACACTCGTGCGGCGGTGACCTGCCCGCACTGCGAGGAGCCCTTCGAAGTCGAGCTGGGCGGGAGCCGCCTGGGGGAATGGTGACGTACGCGACCGACCTGATTCACCAGGAGGTCGCGTACCTCGCCTACCACTTCCACTGGAGCATGGAAGAGATCCTGGACTTGGAGCACCGCGACCGTCGCCGGTACGCGGACGAGATCGCCGCGCTCGTCGCCCGCGCCGGCACGGAAGGCTGAGGTCACGGCGATGGCCATACGTGATCGGCTCGATCGGCTGCGCGGGTCCGGACGATCCGGCGGACCCGCCACGCGGCGGGCGGCGGGCCCGGACCCCGCCGCCTCGGCCGAGGACACCCCGGCCGTGGGCCCGGCGCCCGCTGCCGCGTCGGCGGGTACCCCGGCCGTTCCGGCTCGGGACTGGGCGGCGCTGCCGCCGTTGCAGCGGAGCCTTGGGGCAGCGCCCACGGCGCCGGTCGCCACCGCCGACTTCGGCAGTCGGCTGGCCAGCTGGCAGAACCCGTCGCTGATGGGCGAGATGTCGCACTCCCTGCGGCGGGACGCCCCGAGCGGCGTCGCCGGTGGCCTGCTCCGGGCCTCGGCGGTCCAGCCCTCCCGACTGGACCTCCCCGCCCTGTCCCTTCCCGTGGCCGGTCGCTCGACCACCCCGGCCGTCCCGGCCGTCCCGGCCGCAGACCTGCCGGTCGCGAGGGTCGCCACGGCGGGCGGCGCCGTTACGCCGGGCCCGACCCGGGCAGCGAGCGGGCCCGCACCGGCCGCCCCGCCTACCCGGTCCACGGCCGGGCCCGCCGCCCCTGCACCGGCTACAGGCAGGTCAGTTGCCCCTGCCGCGCCTGCCCGGGGCGCGGGCGGGTCGGTTGCATCAGCGGCGCCCGCACGGGGCGCGGGCGGGGCCGCTGCGCCTGCCCGGGGCACCGGCGGGTCCGCCGCGCCCGCACCGGGTGCGGGCGGATCAGTTACCCCCGCCGCGCCCGCAGCGGCTACGGGCGGGTCAGTTGCCCCCGCCGCGCCCGCACGGGATGCGGGCGGGTCCGCCGCGCCCGCACCGGGTACCAGCGGGTCCGCTGCCCCCGCACCGGGTGTGGCCGGGGCCGCTGCGCCTGCCCGGGGCACCGGCGGGTTCGCTGCTGCCGCGCCTGTTCGGGCTGCCGGGGGGTCCTCAGCTGTACCGGGTGCTTCGTCAGGGCGGGCTGCCGCAGCCGCTCCGGCCGCCTCCGTCCCGACCGTTTCCCCGACGGCCCCCGCGCCCGCGTCCGCGTCCGCACCGGTCGTTGCTCGGGCAGTGCAGCGGAGGACAGACGGTTCAGCGGCACGGCCGCTGCCGACAGCCACGACCGCGCCCACCCCGGCTACGCCGTCCGCAGCCGCCGCACCAGCGTCTCCGTCGGCGCCGAACGCACCCGCCGCGCCGCACGCCCGCTCGGTGGCGAGCGCGCCATCCGCGCCGGGCACACCCTCGGTCCTCGGGACGCCAGCGGCCCCGCCCGCCCCGGTGGCCGCCGAGCCCGCGAGCGCTCCGCTGACGCCGATCGCCCGCACCACCTCGCCCGCCCCGGCCACGCCGCGCGCTTCGCAGACGTCGCCGCCCCCGGCAGCCGTCGCCCCCGCGCCTGCCCAGGGTGCCCCGGCCGCACCGGGCACGGCGCGCGGACCCGTGGCACCGACCTCCGCCCCGGTGGCGCAGCGCGCGACCGCGCCGATCCAGCGCAGCGCGCCGACGCCGCCGATGACCCCGCCGATGACCCCGCCGATGACCCCGGCTGTCCCCAGCCCCACCAGCGCGGCCGGCCCGGCCACCAGTGGTCCGGCTGCTGTGCCGATCACACCTGCCCGGCAGCGGACGGCGGTCACATCCGCGCCACTGGCACCCGCTCCCTCGGCCTCCCCGGCGCGGACGGCTCCGACCGCCCCGGTGGCAGCGGCCTCCGCCCCGGTGCAGCGCGCCGTTGCCCCGATCACCCGAAGCACACCTCCCAGCACACCGCTGAGCCAGGCGACACCGGCCACCGCCCAGGAGGCGGCGACTCCCCCGAACGCGCCGTTCACGCCGGTGGCACCCGCCACGCCGAGCGCACCGGTGACGTCCGGGGCGCCGCCGTCCGGCGTCGCACGGACCGGGACGACGCCCGCCCTCCCCGCGCCCGCGCAGACGCCTCCGGCCGGTACCCGGCCGGTGCGGGCCATCGCTCGCAGGGCCTCGCTGCTGTCCGCGCCGCCGGTGCCGTCGGCACCGCGCCGAGTCACCGCCGTCCCGCCACGGGCGGCGTCGGCTCCGTCGAGCACGTCCGTGCCCGCCCCTCAGCCGACCGCGCCCGTTCAGCGCGCGGCAGCCGCCGCCCCGGCCGGTCCCGAGACGCCGTCGACGCCTACCACCGTCCCGGGCTCCCCCGCCTCCGCAGCCGCGTCCGCCCCGCCGCTGCCCGCACAACGCGAGGCGTCCGTCCCGCCGCTGGGCGTCACACCGCCCGCCACCGCGTCAACCGCGCCCATCCAGCGGTCCACCACCCATGCTCCGGCTCCGCTGAGCCGTCCGGTGACGCCGCCGGCCGCCCCGGCCGCGCGGCTCGGACTCGGCGCGCCGCTGGCCGCCGGGGCACCCGCGCCCGCGCCGCGCCCGGCGACGCGGCGCTCCGCGCTGGGTGCTCCGATCACCCCCGCCACCCCCATGACCGGCGCACCCACCGCGCCGCCGCAGCCGACACGCCGCAGTGCCCTCGGCGCTCCGCTGGCTCCAGGGACGGCGCCGGTCCAGCGGGCCGCCACCGACCGGCCCGGACCGACCGCACGCCCCTCGGTTCCAGCTCCAGCTCCAGCTCCGGCTCCGGCTCCCGGCGCAGGCGGCCTCCCAGTCGGCACACCAGCGCCTCGGAGTGCACCCTCCGCCGCATCCGCTATTTCTGACGCTCCATCAATTGCACAAAAGCTCCTCACGCCTGACTCTCTGAGTATCAGTCAGATTTCGTCACCCGCCGTTCCCGTCCAGCGGCTGGCGGCCAGCGGCCTCGCGGCAGCTACTCCGTCGGCGACCGCGCAGCCGCCGACCGTGCGGGTTCCGTTGGCCTCGGCGCGGCCGGTCTCGGCCGCGCTCGCTCCGACGCCGCTGCCCGCGCCCGTCGTACCGGCCGTGGCCGTCCGCCCGGCGGCCTCGCGGCTGCGGCCGGTCCAGCCGGAGGCTGCGGCCGAAGGTCCGGCTGCACCACCGACGGCTCGGGCAGGGGCCGGGGCGCTGCCCGTGCAGCGGCTCTCCTCCGCCGGAAGGCCCACCGCGTCGGCTTCCGTCCCGACACCCCGAGGCGGGGGCGGCGCCCGACCCGCGCCCCAGCGACCCGCGCCCCAGCGGCCGGTGCCGCTCGGCCCGTCGGCCGCCGCGCCGCGCCCGGTACAGCCCGGCCGGTACGTCGCACCCGCACCCGCCGCCGCGCCACAGCCGACGTTCGCGCCCGCGCCCCGTCCGGTACAGCTCATGTCCAGCGCTCCCGCCGTGCCGCCCGCCCCGCCGCAGGCGCCACCGCGTCCGGCGGCAGCGGCGCCGTCCCCGCAGCGGGCGACCGCGCAGCGGGCGGCGGTGCAGCGCTCGGCGAGCGTGGCGGCGGATCCGGTACCCGCCGCCGAGCCGCCGCTGGACGACCTCGCCAAGCGCCTGATCGGTCCGCTGTCGCGGCTGCTCCGCGCCGAGCTGCGGCTGGACCGGGAGCGGATCGGCCGCCTCCGCGATCCGGGCCGCTGACCGCAGGACCCGCCGCCCACCCCCACTACCCTCAGCGCCTGGAGCACAGCAGCAATGAGTACCCCGCAGGACCCAGGGTCCACGATCTTCTTCACCCTCAGCATCGACGGCGAGTCCCTCGGTGCCTTCAACGGCTGCGACGGCCTGGCCGCCGAGGTGGAGGTCGAGGCCTACGAGGAGGGCGGCAACAACGGCTTCGTCTGGCAGCTGCCGTCGCGGGTGAAGCACTCCACGATCAAGCTGACCCGTCCGCTGACGCCCGACACCTCCAAGGTAGCGGCCTGGATCTCCTCGGTGGCTACCGCCGGTGTGGTGCGGCCGACCGCGCAGATCTCGGCACTGCGGGCGGACGGTTCCGTGGTCGCCCGCTGGGGGTTGCTGGACGTGCTGCCGGTGCGCTGGTCGGGCCCGACGCTCGACCCAGCCAGTCCCAACGTGGCCACCGAGACGCTGGAGATCACCCACCACGGATTCACCGATGCGGGAGCCGCGTAGCCATGACCCAGCCCCCCGGCAGCAGCCTGGTCCGAGCCTCGCTTGCCATCCACGAGCCGCCCAGCGGCCTGGCGATGGCCCTCGGCGGGGAGATCGGCACCGTCGACTTCCAGTTCAACCCGAACGAGCTGACCCTGATCCGCAGGGCCGAGTGGAAGCAGGACCACGCGGTGGGCTTCAACCTGGGCTCGATCGCGAACTTCAGGGGCGTCGAGGCGGCGACCATGGACCTGGTCATCTTCCTCGACGGCACCGCCCCCGGCAACAAGGTCGAGGTGCAGTCGCAGGTAGAACTGCTGCTGTCCTGCTGCGAGGTGTACCCGCCGAGCATCTTCACCCGGCGGCCGTCGCCGCCTTGGGTGCGACTCACCTGGGGCTCCTTCAGCACCGTCCAGTTCATCGCCTACGTGTCCTCGGCCACGGCCAAGTACTCGCTGTTCAGCCCCACCGGGGAACCGCTGCGGGCGACCTGCACCCTGGCCCTGAACGAGGTCGCCGTCCTGACGGGTGGTCAGAACCCGACCTCGGGCGCGCTCACCGCGCGTCGGGTGCACCGGGTGGTGGCCGGGGACTCGCTGCAGTCCCTCGCCTGGCGGGAGTACGGCGACGCGACGGTGTGGCGGGTCATCGCCGAGGCCAACGACATCGACGACCCGATGCAACTGGAGCCGGGCACCGAACTGCTGCTGCCCGCCGCTGAAGAGATCGACCGCTAGGAGCACCGTGACCAGCTCGGACAGCACGTACACCACGACTCTCAGCGTCACGATCGGGGGTGTACCGCTCACCAACCAGCTCTCGTCGAACCTGATGGAGGGCTGGATCGACTCCGGTGTCAGCATCCCCTCGGCCTTCCAGCTGACCTTCAACGACCCGGCGCGGGAGATCGTCGAACAGAATCCCGAGATCAAGATCGGCTCCGTCGTGACGCTGATCCCGTTCACCAACGGCAAACCAGGGCCGTTGATGATCACGGGTGAGATCACCGCGCTGGAGGCGGACTCGGACGCGACCGGCAAGCTGCTGGTGGTGCGCGGCTACGACCGGGGGCACCGGCTGCTGCGCAACCGCCGGGTCGCGGGCTATCCGAACATGACGGCCACCGACATCGTCCGCAAGGTCGCCGCGCTGTGCGACGTCACGCCGGGCGTGGTGGACCAGACCACCACCGTGTACGAGCTCGCCACCCAGCCCAACATCACCGACTGGGACTTCCTCAGCCGACTCGCCCGCGAGAACGGGGTCTACCTCTACGTCGACGCGCTCGGGCTGCTCCAGTTCACCAAGCTGCTGCCCGCCGCAGGCGCACCGTCGGACACCACCACCTCGCTGAACAGTCCCGACGTGCTGGAGTTCGAGACCAACGCCATTCGCAACCGGGTCGTGGTCACCGCCTCCGACCAGGTCGACAGCGTCGAGGTGCGCGGCTGGAACGTGCAGACGAAGACCGCGCTGAGCGAGCTCACCCCGGGCCTGACCACCGCCGACGTGTCGATCGACACCACTCCCGGGAAGGTGACCGAGCCCTTCGGGACGGCCAAGCTGGTCTCCACCGAAGTCCCTTACGACACCCAGGCGGAGGTGCTCAGCGCCTCCGCCGGGCTGGCCGGGGACGTCACGTCCGCCTTCGCCGAGCTGGAGGTGATCGTCAAGGGCAACCCCGTGCTGCGGCCCGGGTTGCCGGTCGCGCTGAACGGCGCGGGCAATCCGTTCCAGGGCAAGTACACCATCACCGGTACCCGCCATGTCTTCACCGGGCAGCAGAACTACCACACCACGGTCATGGTGACGGGACGTCAGGTCAGGTCGCTGTACGGGCTGGCCTCCGGGGGCGCGGACACCGCGCCGAAGCTGCCGGGCGTGGCCAGCGCGCTGGTGACCAACATCCAGGACCCTTTGCACCAGGGCCGGGTGAAGCTGATGTTCCCCTGGCTGTCGGCGGACTACGAGAGCGACTGGTGCCGGGTCGCCCAACTGGGCGGGGTGAAGGGCGGCGGGACCTTCCTGCCCGAGGTCCACGACGAGGTGCTGTGCGCCTTCGACCGGGGCCAGCTGGACCACCCCTACGTCATCGCCGGGCTCTACAACGGCGTGGACCAGCCGACCCGCGACGAGGGCGACCACCCGCTGTACGACCCCGTCAGCGGCGCGGTCAACTGGCGCAGCATCTCCTCCCGCACCGGGCACATGGTGGAGCTGCTGGACGTCAAGGAGCCGATCAGCAGCGGCATCCGGGCCATCACTGCCAAGCGGAAGCTGCTCGTGCACCTGGACGAGGGCGTCGACGACTCACCGGACGCCACCATCACCATCAGCAGCACCGGCGGTGCGTCGGACGCGACGGTCACCATCAGCAACACCGGGGCGATCACCGTCCACGGCGGCACCAGCGTCACCGTCAGGGCCGGGGCCGACCTCAGCCTGCAGGCCACCGGCAAGGTGTCGATCGAGGGCGCCAGCGTCTCGGTCACCTCCACCGTCGGGCCCGCCACCATCACCTCGCCGACCGATGTCAGCGTCACCGGCGGGATGTCGGCCACCGTCACCGGCGCCATCAGCGCCGCCGTCACCTCGCCGCTCAAGCTCACCCTGACCGCGCCGCTGATCACGTCGAGCACGCTGGTCATTCCGACCGCCCCCTAGCCCACCCTCCTGACTCAGCACCGTATATGACGCACAATCAGTAGAACCGTCAGCGTAGAAAAAAGGAACCACAAGCAATGGCAGAGCAGTTCGTCGGCTCCGGCTGGGCCTTCCCGATGCGGATCGCCCCGTCCGGCGGCATCGCCCTGGTCAGCCGGGAGAAGGAGATCGAGGAGGCGATGCGGCTGGTCCTCGCGACCGCTCCCGGCGAGCGGCCGATGCGGCCCCAGTTCGGCTGTGCCATCCATGACTTGGTGTTCTCACCGATCGACGAGGCCACCGCGGGCCGGATCCAGTACGAGGTGCGCGGCACCCTGGACCGCTGGGAGCCCCGGATCGAGGTGCGCGAGGTGGCGGTGACCTCCGCGCCCGGCCAGGACGGGGTGCTGTTCATCGACGTGCGCTACTCGATCCGGGGCACCAACAACCCGCGCAGCCTCGTCTTCCCCTTCTACGTCATCCCCTCCCACGAGGACCCCTCGGCGTCCGCCGACCCGTCCACCGAAAGCGACCGCTGATGGCTCTGCCAGCCCCCAACCTCGACGACCGGCGCTTCCAGCAGTTCGTCGACGACGCCAAGCGCTACATCCAGCAGCGTTGCCCGGAGTGGACCGACCACAACGTCTCCGACCCCGGGGTGACCCTGGTCGAGGCCGTCGCGCACATGGCGGACCAGATCGTCTACCGGCTCAACCGGGTGCCCGAACGCAACTACCTGGCCTTCCTGGACCTGCTCGGGATCACGCTGTTCCCACCGGCCCCGGCCCGCACCATGATGACCTTCTGGCTGTCCGCGCCGCAGAGCCAGCCGCTACAGCTGCCCACCGGCACCGAGGTCGCGACGCTGCGCACCGAGACCGAGCAGTCCGTGGTCTTCGCCACCGAGCGCGACCTCTCCATCGTGCCCTGCGCCCTGGAGCGGGTGCTGCTCCAGCCGGGCGGCGAGCCGCCGACCGACCACACCGCCGAGGTGCTGGACGGCGGCAAGGACACCGCCTGCTTCGGCGACCCGCCGCAGCCCGGCGACGCCATGCTGTTCGGGCTGACCGCCGCCGTTCCCGACTGCGCGGTGGTGCTGCGGCTCGGCAGCAGGGTCGACGGCGTCGGCGTGGACCCCCGGCAGCCGCCGCTGCTGTGGGAGGCGCTGACCAGTGACGGCTGGCGGCCCTGCGAGGTCGACCGGGACACCACCGGTGGTCTCAACCGCCCCGGCGAGGTGGTGCTGCACGTGCCGTCCGGGCACACCACCACGCGCACCGGACGCTTCGACGCGGGCTGGCTGCGCTGCCGGGTCACCCAGCCCGAGCCGGGCCAGCCCTTCTACACGCTGTCCCCCACCATCCGCTCCGCCTCGGCGTTCACCATCGGCGGCAGCACCCGCGCGGTGCACGCGGACGTGGTCCGCGACGAGGCGCTGGGCGAGTCCACCGGCGTCCCCGGGCAGCGGCTGCGGCTGGCCAACGCGCCGATCGCGCAGGGCGACCCGCCGCTGGTGCTGCACGTCTCCGACGGCGAGGGCTGGAGCGACTGGACGGTGGTGCCGCACTTCGCCGCCTCCGGTCCGGACGACCGGCACGCCACCCTCGACGCGACCACCGGCGAGCTCGCCTTCGGCCCCTCGGTCCGCGAACCGGACGGCACCATGCGGCAGTTCGGCGCGGTTCCGGCGAAGGGCGCGATGATCCGGGCGCACCGCTACCGCACCGGTGGCGGCCGGACCGGGAACGTGGCACGCGGCAGCATCCGGGTGCTCCGCAGCTCCATCCCGTTCATCGCCCGGGTGGAGAACCGCGAGGCCGCGCGCGGCGGGGTGGACGGCGAGACCGTGGCCGAGGCCAAGGTCCGTGCCCCGGTGTCGCTGCGCGCCCAGGACCGCGCGGTGACCGTGCGCGACTACGAGGAGCTGGCCCGCCGGGCCGCGCCCGAGGCCGCCCGGATCACCTGCCTGGCGGCGGACGAGTCCCAGCACGGCGAGAACGCGGTTCGGGTGCTGGTCGTCCCGCAGGCCGTCCCCGACCAGGGCGGGCGGCTGCGCTTCGAGCAGTTGGTCCCCGGCGACGAACTGCTCGCCACGATCACCCGCCACCTGGACGAGCGCCGCCCGATCGGCACCCGGCTGGCCGTCGGGCCGCCGTACTACCAGGGCGTGACCGTGGTGGCGACGCTGCACGCCTACCGGGGCACCGAGTCGGAGCAGATCCGCGCCGCCGCCCTGGACGCGCTGTACGCCCACCTGGACCCGCTGACCGGCGGCTCGCGCGGCGAGGGCTGGCCGTTCGGCCGTCCGCTGCAGGCCGGGGAGGTCTTCGCGGTGCTCCAGCGCGTCCCCGGGGTCGAGTTGGTGGACCAGGTGCTGCTGCACCCGGCCGACCCGCTGACCGGCAAGCGCGGCGATCCGGCCGACCGGATCGACCTGGACGCCTCCGCCCTGGTCTTCTCCTTCGACCACCGCGTCCGCGTGATCGGGGGCTGACCGATGAGCACCCCTTCCGCACCCCGGGCCTCCGGCTCCCGGCGGGGCTCGATCGACGGCCTCGGCACCCGCCACCCGATCGGCCTGCAACTCCCGGCCGTCTACGCCGACGACGAGCTGGCGCAGCGTTTCACGGCCGGCCTGGACGACGTCATCGCGCCGCTGCTGAACGTCCTCGACTGCATGGACAGCTACTTCCGGCCGTCGCTCGCGCCGGAGGACTTCACCGCCTGGCTCGGCGGCTGGGTCGGCGCGGAGACCGAGCCGGACACCTCGCTGCCGCTGCTGCGGGAGTCGGTGGCCTCCGCCGCCGGGCTGCACCGGCTGCGCGGCACCCGGCGCGGCCTGGCCGAGGCGGTCCGGCTGGCCTTCGGCACGGTGCCGGAGATCACCGAGAGCGGTGGCGCGGACTGGTCCGCGCGTCCGCTCGGCGCCTTCCCCGGAGACCCGCGGCCGCACCTGCTGGTGGTGCTGCGGGTCGACGACCCGGCCACCATCGACGTCCAGCGGCTCGACGAACTCGTGCGTGCCGCCCGGCCCGCCCACATTCCCTGCACGGTCCAGGTGACCGCCAAGAGAGGACCCGAGAAGTGAGCAACACCACCAGGACTGCGGAACCGCGCTGCGCCGACTGCGGCGGCCGGGCCCGCGCCGGGCAGTCCTTCTGTGACGACTGCGGGTCGTTCCTGAACTGGGACAACGAGGCGGACAGCACGGCGGCCACGACCGCCGCGAACACTGCGACTGCTGCGACCGCTGCGACTCCTGTGACCGCTGCGGGTTCGGAGAAGCCCGCGGGCACGGAGACCCCGGCGGCCCCTGCGGTGGCTGCGAGCCCTGAGCCGGTCGCGGCGGCCGAGTCCGAGCCTGGTGACACCGCGTCAGAAACGGTTCTCGGCAAGGGGGGTGCGGCCGAGCCGGTGGACTCGGCGGAGGCCGAGACCGCCGAGGTGCTGACCGAGCCCATCGACCCGAACTCCCCGACCCCGCCGCCCGCTCCGGTCCCGCCGGACGTCGCCCGGGCCCGGGCGCTGCTGGTCCCGGTCGCCGACCGCAGCCGACCGGTGCCGCAGGCGCCCGAGGTCGCGCCGGTCCTTCCGGGCACCCCGATGGCGGCCCGCCCGACCGTCCGGCAGCCGGGCGACGACGGGCACACGCCGCACGGCGACGCCTGCCCGTGGTGCGGCACCGGCAACCAGCCGGACCGGCACTTCTGCCGCCGCTGCGCGATGCGGCTGGCGGAGTCCCCGGGCGGACCGCAGCGCCGCCCGTGGTGGCGCCGACTGCTGGACTTCCGTGGCCGCGAGGCGCCCTGGGCCGGTGAACGGCCGCGCCTGCGGCGGGATCTGGGCCGCATCGTGCGCTGGACGCTGTGCCTGGCGGTGGCGGTGGCGCTGGTGGTCACCGTGGCCAACGAGGCGACCCCGGCCACGCACGCGGTGGAGGACCACTTCGCCACCCGGGCGCAGATCCACGAGATCACCTGGTCGGCCTCGCACTCGGGTCCGAACCAGTCGGCGAGCCTGGCCGGGGACAGCTACAACAACACGTTCTGGGGCTCCGGCTACGGCGACGCGAACACCGGTCAGTGGCTCCAGGCGAACTTCACCTCCCCGCAGCACCTGCTGAACGTGATCATCACCCCCTGCGCCGGCTCCGAGTCCGACGCGATCTCGCTGGACGCCTGCCCCTCGCAGCTGGAGGCGCAGATCACCGACAACTCCGGCAAGGTCACCGACCAGCAGATCAACCTCAACGACGGCCAGCCGCAGACCTTCGGCATGGACGCCCGGGACGTGGCGAGTGTCCGCTTCGTGATCGAGTCCGTCTACGGCGAGAGCCCGACCAAGCAGGTCGCCATCGCCGAGATAGAGTTCTTCGGACCGTCCGACTCCTGATCCGGCGACTGGCCGGGGGCACCGCCCCCGGCCAGTCGGAATGCTGATGGGCTCCGCCGACCCGGGGTCCGAGAAGACGGTGCCCCGCCTCCACGCGAAGGCGGGGCACCGGACGCGTCCGGGGGGAGCGCGTAGCAACTATGTCATGAACCCGTCAAAGAATGCCAGTCGCTCCCGGGGAAAGGATCAGCGCGGCCTTCAGGAGGGCAGGTTCGAGATCTTCCAGAGGACCACGGCCTGCACCAGGAACAGCAGTACCTCCGCCCGGTCGGTCGTCCGCCACCAGCGGCGCACCCGCCCCACCGGACACCGTCCCTCGGACATGTCGGCTCCTGATTCCGTCTGCGGTGTCTACCGCACCCACTGTGCCCGGGCCGACCTAACACCGCGGTAACAGCCACCGCCGAACGGGCCACCGGCAGTCGACACCCGGTGGCATGCCCACGCGGGCACGCGGGGGTGGGATTCGCGACGCGGGCGTCGTAAGCTGTCCACCATGTGCACCCTCGTGCTTCCGCCGCCCGCCGCCTGAGCGGGCCGCCTCCGGCATAGGCGCGTCGCCCCCTTCGCGGGCGGACGCGCTCCCTGGCTGTGCCCGCGCACGGAACCCCTTCCGCCCGCCGCGCCAGCTCAGGAGCACCCACCGTCATGTCCCGAAGCACTGTCACGCCCATCGCCGCGTCAGCTGACGACGCGTCATCCTCCGTCCCTTCGCTGCCGGTTCGGCGCGGACTCGGCTACCTGGCGCTCGCCGGGACCGCCTGGGGAACCACCGGCGCCGCCGTCGACCTGGTCTACCGCTCCAGCGACCTGGGCCCGACCGCCATCTCCTTCTGGCGGCTGGTCGGCGCGCTGGCGATCCTGCTCGCCGCGAAGGCCGTGCGCCGCACCGGCGGACCCGCTGCCCGCCCGACCGCCGCCCGCCCGACCGCCGCCCGCCCGACCACTGCCCGCTCCCGCCGGACCCGGGCGCTGCTGCTCGGCGGGGCGGGCGTCGGCATGGCCGTCTTCCAGTCCGCCTACTTCGCGGCCGTCCGCGACACCGGACTGGCCGTCGCCACCATCGTCACCCTCGGCGCCGGACCGGTGTTCACCGCACTGGCCGGACGGCTGCTGCTGGGCGAGCGGATCGGGCGGATCGGCGCGCTGGCGGTCGGCGGCGCGCTCGCCGGGCTGGCCGTGCTGGTGCTCGGCAACCAGTCCAGCGCGGTCCGCCCGGCGGGCATCGCGCTGGCGCTGCTCTCCGCCGCCGCCTACTCCAGCACCGCGCTGCTGGCGCGCTGGACCGGACGGCACGGCGGGGGCGAGTCGGCCGGGGCGCTGACCGCGTGGTCCTTCGGCATCGGCGCGGTGCTGCTGTTCCCGTTCGCGCTGGAGCAGGGCCTGCTGCCGCACACCGCGCACCCGCTGCGGCTGGTCCTGCTGCTGGCCTACGTCGCCGCCGTCACCACCGCCCTGGCCTACCCGCTCTACTTCGCCGGAGCGGCGGTGGTGCGCGCCGCGACCACGGCCACGGTGATGCTGATCGAGCCGGTCAGCGCGGCACTGCTGGCGGTGACGCTGCTGGGCGAGCGGTTGTCGGCGGCGACGGCCGTGGGCACGCTGGTGCTGTTGTCGGCCGTGGCGGCGCTGGCAGCCGCCGAATCCCGGCTCGCGTCCGACTAGTCTGGACGTGACCTGAAAGCAGGCCGAGTGGCCTCGCGGTGAACGGAGTTCCGACACGTGGACGACCAAGGGGTGCGGCGGAGGCGGTTCCTGGGAGCGGCCGCGGCGGCCGGCGCGGGCGTCGTCGGGCTCGGCGCCCTGGCCGGGTGCGACTCCACCGCGCCCGCACCCGGCGGCGCCGCGTCCTCGCACGCCGCCGGACAGGCCGTCCGGGACAGCGTGCTGACGGCGCAGCAGGCCGAGCAGGCCCGCCCCGGGAACGCCGACTGGCGGCTCGGTCCGACCGGACCGCAGCAGGCCATCGAGGGCTACACCGACCAGGTCAGCGTCCTTCGCGGGGAGCACTTCGCGCTGCACGCGTCAACCACCGCGCCCGGATTCACCGTTTCGGCGTACCGGGTCGGCTGGTACGGCGGCACGCAGGCGCGGTTGGTGTGGCGCTCGGCGCGGATCGCGGGCCGTCTGCAACCGGCCGTCGGCCCCGATGGCTCCACCCGGACGGTGTCCACCGGTTGGGAGCCCACGATCAGCGTCGACACCGCCGACTGGCCGGAGGGCGCGTACCTGCTGCGGCTGGACGCCGAGGACGGCCACCAGCGGTACGTGCCGATGATCGTCAGGTCCGCGAGCGCCGCCGGGCGGACGCTGCTGATGCACGGCGCGGCGACCTGGCAGGCGTACAACGTGTGGGGCGGCTACAGCCTGTACCAGGGCGAGAGCGGCGCCTACGCGACCCGCTCGCTGGCGGTGTCCTTCGACCGGCCCTACGACGGCAGCGGCGCCGACAAGTTCCTGGTGTACGAGCGGGCGCTGGTGGTGCTCGCCGAACGCCTGGGCATCCCGCTGGCGTACACCACCGGTCTGGACGTGCACCGGCAGCCGGAGGTGCTGCACGGCGCGACCGCGCTGCTCTCGCTCGGGCACGACGAGTACTGGACGCCGCAGCAGCGGGCCGCCGTCACCGCGGCCCGCGACGCGGGCAGCAACATCGCCTTCCTCGGCGCGAACACCTGCTTCCGCCGGATCAGGATCGAGGACGACGCGCGCACGGTGGTCTGCTACAAGACCGACTACCAGGCCGACCCGCTGTACGGGAGGGACGACCCGGCGGTCACCACCGACTTCCGCGCGGAGCCGAGCCCGGACCCGGAGTCCTCGCTCACCGGTGTGATCTACGAGGGCTATCCGACCGACGCGCCGTACCTGGTCCACGCCGCCGACCACTGGCTGTACGCGGGCACCGGGGTCAGGGCCGGGGACTCCTTCCCGCACCTGATCGGCGTGGAGTACGACCGGGTGACGCCGAGCTACCCGACGCCCCGCCCGATCGAGATCCTGGCCCACTCGCCGCTGGTCTGCGAGGGCAGGTCGAGCCACTCGGACTCGGCGTACTACACCGTGCCGGGCGGGGCCGGGGTGTTCGCCTCCGGCACGATGCGCTGGGTGGAGGGGCTGATGGCGGGCACCCACGACGACGGCAGCGACCACCTGATGGACGCGCGCACCGGTGCCTTCGTCACCCGGACCACCGAGAACCTGCTCACCGCCTTCGCCAAGGGCCCGGCCGGCCACCACCTCCCGGCCCCGCGCGACAACGTCGCCCAGGTGTACAGCTGAACGCCGGGGACGGGGGAGGCGCGGGCGCCGCCGCCCCGCCGGTCTCCGGGGTGGTCCTGGTGACCGGGGTGATGGCCTCGGGGAAGTCGACCGTGGCGGAGCTGCTCGCGCGGCGGCTGCCGCGCGCCGCGCACGTGCGCGGGGACGTCTTCCGGCGCATGATCGTGTCCGGCCGGGCCGACCCGCTGCCGTCGCCGAGCGAGCAGGCCCGGGCCCAACTGCGGCTCCGGCACCGGCTGTCCGCGAGCGTGGCCGACCAGTACGCGGCCGAGGGGATCACCGCCGTGGTGCAGGACATCGTGCTCGGTCCCGATCTGGCGGCGTACCCGGGCCTGGTGCGCACCCGGCCGCTGTACGTGGTGGTGCTGGCGCCGTCGGCGGCGGTGGTGCGGGCCCGGGAGCGGGACCGGCCGAAGTCCGGTTACGGGGTGTGGACGGTGGAGGCGCTGGACCGGGAGCTGCGCGAGCGGACGCCCCGGCTGGGGCTGTGGCTGGACAGCTCCGCACTGACGCCGGAGCAGACCGTCGCCGAGATCCTGGCCAACCTGGACGCCGCTCGCGTCTGAGGGCGGTGATCGTGACGGAGAGCGCTGCTCTCGACCAAGAGCTCAGCTCTCGGTCGAGAGCACTCGCCCACGCGAGCGGCGCTCACCGGCGAGAGCAGTGCTCACGCCTCACCGAGAGTCTTCGGCTCGACCAGGAACAGGCCCAGACCCAACGCCGCCAGCGGGATCAGGCACAGCACCGCGAGCACCCCCTGCGGCCCCGCACTGTCCGCGAGCACCCCGAACACCGGCGCGATCAGGCCGCCGATGCTGACCGCGAGCCCGAGGGTGACCCCGGCGGCGGTCCCGGGCCGGTTCGGCAGGTAGTCCTGCCCCAGCTTGACCAGCACCGCGAACGGCATGTTCAGGGCCGCCCCGGCCAGCACCGCGAAGACCAGCGGAGCGACGCTCCCCGGCAGGAACCGGAGCCCGGCCAGCATCGGGATGGCCAGCGCCGCGCCGAGCTGGACCGTGCGGACCATGCCGATCCGGTCCGCGATCCGGCCGCCCAGCAGCGTCCCCAGCACTCCCCCGCCGAGGAACACCGCCAGCGCCGTCCCGGCCAGCAGCCGCGAGGCGTGCAGGTGCCGGATCCAGTACAGCTCGACGAAGGTGTTGACACCGAAGAACACCATCGACCGGACCACCTCGATCGCGGTGAGCACCAGGAACGGCGCCCAGCGGTCGGTGCCGGTGCGCGGCGGCCGGGCGGCGGCCAGCGCCTGGTGCCGGTGCCGGTTGCGGTACAGCAGGAAGGCGATCAGCACCGCGGGCGGGATGAACAGCGCGGTCGCGCCGACGCCCCAGGCCACCAGCGCCGGGGTGGCCAGCACCGGCGCCAGGAAGAAGCCGACGCTGCCGCCGGCCGCGAAGACGCTCATCGCCCCGGCGCTGTCGCCCGCGGCCTCGCGGGCCGATTTGCCCGCCGCCGGGTGGAACATGGCCACGCCCAGCCCGGAGACCATGATCAGCGCCCAGACCACCGGGTAGGGGTGGAACAGCCCGGACAGGCCGAGCCCGATGCCCGCGACCGCGACCCCGGCGCCGGCCAGCCAGCCCCAGCGGACCCGGTCCACCAGCACCCCCAGGAACGGCTGCGGCACCGAACTGCCCAGCGTCGCCGCCAGGGTGAGCCCGGCCGCCGCCACGTAGCTGTAGTGCCGGTCGAGCACGAAGTACGGCACGCTCGCCGGAACCAGCCCCTGGTACAGGTCGTCGACCGCGTGCGCCACGCCCCACAGGCGCATCCGCTGCCAGACGGACGCCTCCACCACCGCGCCGTGCGCCCCGCCGTCCGGGTGATCCCCGCCGCTCGGGCCCGCCTCGCTGTCCGTCGCCGGGGCCGTTGCCCCGCCCGTCCGCTCGTCGATATCGCTCATGTTCGCTCCTGGGATGCTGTCATGGCACCAGCATCACCAGTCGCCACCCCTGCGGACTATCGGTATCCTGCCGAATCATGTCGGTAAACCGCCAGCCCCTCAGGGGCCCCACCCGCGCGTCGCTGCTGCACCGGGAGCGCGTGGAGTGGCACGACCACGCCGAGGCCCAGCTGATCCACCCCAGCTCCGGCGTGCTCCAGGTGTCCACCCCGATCGGGATCTGGGTGGTGCCGCCGCACCGCGCGGTGTGGATCCCGGCCGCCGTGCCGCACGCCCACCAGGCGCACGGGCCGACCCAGATGCGGACGCTGGTCTTCGCCGGGCCGGTCGACCCGCTGCGGCTGGACCGGCCCACCGTGCTCGCGGTCAGCCCGCTGCTGCACGAGGTGATCATCACGCTGACCGACGACGACCACCTCGGCGCGGCGCAGCGCGAGAACCTGGAACGGGTCGCGCTGGACCAGTTGCGCCGGGTGGAGGCGCTGCCGCTGTGCCTGCCCTCGCCGCGCGACGACCGGCTGCGGGAGATCGAGGCGCTGCTCCGCGCGGACCCGGCCGACCAGCGCTCCCTGGCCGCGCTGGGCACCGCCGTCGGCGCCTCGGAGCGTACCCTGAGCAGGCTGTTCCGCACCGAGACCACGATGACCTTCCCGCAGTGGCGCACCCAGTTGCGGCTGCACCACGCACTCACCCTGCTGGCCGCCGGCAGCCCGGTCACCAGCGTGGCCACGGCCTGCGGCTACAGCAGTTCGAGCGCCTTCATCGAGGCCTTCAGGAACGCCTTCGGGAGCACCCCGGGACGTTACTACCAGCCGTCCGGGAACGGGAGTTGAGCCGGTGCGGCCGACCGCTCAGCCGTACACCACCTCCAACTCGAAGCCCTGGCCGTCGACGAGGTGGACCGCCTGTCCGGTGTCGGTCCGCACCGACCATCCGGCGGCCAGCGCCGCCGCCACGGCGGCGGGGCGATCGCCGCGCACGGCAAGGTGGTTGATGCCCGCGCGGAGCCGGTCGTGCCCTCCGACGCGCAGGTCGGGCGACTGTTCGATCACCACGTAGCTGCCGCCGCGCCGCCAACTGCGGCCGTGCTCCCAGTGCTGGAACGGCTCGCAGCCCAGCGCGGCCAGTACCGGCCCCCACTGCCGCTCGGCCAGGGCCAGGTCGTCCATCCACAGCTCGACGTGGTGCACGAACTCCGTGCCGTCGACGCCCGTCCCCGGCGTGCCCGCGTCCTGCTCGTTCTCGTTCATGCACCCATCCTGCCCGCCGACCGGGCGCTGTCCGCGCCCGGGAAAACCCCGTGCGCGAGCCGCGCGGTCCCTGCTAGCGTCCCCGGCATGAACAAGCGTGCCGCATGGACGACGACGCCGGAGAGTGTCCCGGCGCGCTGAGTCATGACTTGGACCGAAGCCCCGGGGCGAGTGCCCCGGGGCTTTCGCCTGTGGTCACTCGCCCGCTGCCCGCGAGGAGACCCCCGTGTACGACCACCGCAAACTCGGCCGCGAACTCGGCCTGTTCGACACCGACCCGCTGATCGGCGCGGGACTGCCGTACTGGCTGCCCGACGGCGCCGTCGTCCGCCACGCGCTGGAGGAGTACATCCGCGAGACCGAACGGCTGGCGGGCTACCAGCACGTGTACTCGCCGGTGCTCGGCAAGCGCGAGCTGTACGAGATCTCCGGCCACTGGTCGCACTACAGCGAGGACATGTTCCCGCCGATGGAGCTCGGCGCGGAGCAGGTGGTGCTGCGGCCGAGCCTGTGCCCGCACCACGCGGTGGTCTACCGGTCCCGCGCGCACAGCTATCGCGAACTGCCGCTCCGGATGGCCGAGCTGGGCGGCATGTTCCGCTCCGAACTCTCGGGCGTGCTGGGCGGGTTGACCCGGGTCCGGGCGATCCAGCTGAACGACGCGCACATCTTCTGCACCCTGGACCAGGTCACCGAGGAGGCCGGGGCCGCGCTCGCGCTGATCCGCGAGGCGTACCGGGCGCTGGGCATCAGCCCGGCCCGCTACCGGCTGTCGCTGCCGGGGCCGGGCGGCAAGTACGTCGCCGCGCCGGAGCTGTGGCGGCGTTCGACCGCGCTGCTGACCGAGGTGCTGGACGGCTCCGGTCTGCCCTACGAGCCGGCCGAGGGCGAGGCCGCGTTCTACGGTCCCAAGATCGACGTCCAGGTGGTGGACAGCGCGGGTCGGGAGTCCACCCTGTCCACCGTCCAGGTCGACTTCCACCAGCCGGAGCAGTTCGACCTGCGCTACGTCGGCGCGGACGGCGGCCGACACCGGCCGGTGATGGTCCACCGCAGCATCATCGGCAGCGTGGAGCGGGCGGTCGCCCAGCTGATCGAACAGCACGGCGGGGCGTTCCCGGCCTGGCTGGCGCCGGTCCAGCTGGCGGTGCTGCCGGTCTCGGACGCCGAACTGCCGCAGGCGCGGGCGCTGGTGCACCGGGCCACCGCGCTCGGCCTGCGGGCCCGGCTCGGCGAACCGGAGCGCGGCAGCCTGGGCGCGCGGGTCCGGGAGGTCCGGCTGGCGCCGTACCAGGCGGTGATCGGCGCCAGGGAGGCCGCCGACGGGCAGGTCGCGGTGCGGCTGCGGGACGGCCGCCGACTGGACCCGCAGCCGGTCGAGGAACTGCTCGCCCGGATCGGCGCGCTCACCGCCGCCCACGCCGCCGAGCTCTGGCGGGACTGACCCGCGCGGCGGCGCCACCATGACATTTGAACAGCTATTCACATGTCATGGGTACAATGCCGCCATGGGACACGGAGGAGTCGAGGAGAAGCAGGGCGCCAGCGCGCGCGAGCGGCTGGACCGCGTCGGCAGTGCCGGGGTGGCCACCATGCTGCAAGCCCTGGCCACCCCGTCCCGGCTGCTGATCCTGGCCCGGCTGGCCGAGGGCCCGTGCGCGGCCAGCGACCTGGCGCTGGCCGCCGGGATGGAGCGCTCGGCCTGCTCGCACCAGCTGCGGCTGCTGAAGAACCTGGGCCTGGTCACCGTCGAGCGGCGCGGCCGGTCCATGGTGTACGCGCTGTACGACCACCACGTCGCGGAACTGCTGGACCAGGCCGTCTTCCATGTCGAGCACCTGCGGCTCGGCCTGGTCGACGCCACCGCCGAGGACGCCGGCCACTGACCGCGCGCCCTCGCCGCCGACCCCCGCGCCGCCGCTGAACGCCCGGGTCAGCGGCGGTTGCGGCGGCGCCTGAGGTACCAGAGCGAGACCGGCAGCACCAGTGCGGCGCCGTCCGCCGCGGCGGGCAGCGCGGCCGAGGAGAGCCCGCTCTGGTGGAAGGTCGACGGCACCGACAGCGCCGACCAGTGGCTGATCGGCCAGGCCACCACGAACGCCCGGCCGACCACGTCCTTCAGCGGCACGAAACCGCCGCCGTTGTCCTGCTGGCGCTGGTAGCGGGAGTCGGCGGAGTCGTTGCGGTGGTCGCCCATCACCCACAGGTCGCCCTTGGGCACGGTCACCGTGCCGACCGGGTAGTCGTTGCAGGGGGTGGCGCCCGGGTAGATGTAGGGCTCGGTCAGCGCGACGCCGTTGACCGAGACCGGGGCTCCGGCCTTGCAGACGACGGTGTCGCCGCCGACCGCGATCACCCGCTTGATCAGGTCCTGGTCGTTGGCGGAGGGCATCAGCCCGATCGTGCTCAGCACCGACTGGAAGTCCCGGGTCACCGGGTTGGTGGACGGGGCGGGCAGGTCCTCGCCGGACAGCCAGCCGCCCGGGTCCTTGAACACGATCACCTGGCCGCGCTGCGGGGTGGCCCCGAACCACGGGCTGAGCTTGTCCACCAGCACCCGGTCACCCGGCTGCAACGTGTTCTGCATGGACTGCGAGGGAATGTAGAAGGCCTGGACGAAGAAGGTCTTGATGATCACCGCCATCACGATCGCCGCCACCACCAGCAGCGGCACCTCCTTCCAGAACGGACGCTGCTTGCGGCCGCCGCCCGCCACCGCTCCCCCGCTGGTACCGCCGTCCGCCGCCGACGGGGCCTGCGTGCCGCCGTCCGCCACCAGGGCGTCGGCCACACTCTCCCCCGTTGCCGCGTCTCCAGCCGACTCGTCCATCCCACCGCTCCCTATCCAGTACGCGAAGATCGCCCCCACGCACACAACGAACGGTAGTTCCCCACCTCGGGCCGCTGGCCAGGGGCCCCGTCCGGACCGACGAACTCTCAGGAAACTCACGAAATCGGGGGCTCCGGGGACCGGCTCCGGGACCTCGGTGCGGCCAGCACGCAGTCGCCGCAGAACCCGCCCGCGCCGTCCGGCGCCGCGCGGTAGATCAGGCAGCAGCTGCGGCGGCGGAACCGCCCGGCGGCGTCCACCTCCGCCGCCCCGCGCAGGGACGGATGGTCGAGCAGCCGCGCGGCGATCACCCGCGCCCGCCCGGCCTGGGCCGGGGTGGTCCGCGGCGAGGCCGCCAGCACCGTGACCGCGCCGCCCAGCGCGGACGCGGCGTTGCCCCGGAGGATCAACCCGGACACCGAGAACGGGCGCACCGCCGCCGCCAGTTCGCGTACCGGGCCGTCCAGCAGCAGCTCGCCGAGCAGCGCCGCCAGCTCGGCGGGGGCCACGGCCCGGTCCGGAAC
Source organism: Streptacidiphilus sp. P02-A3a (assembly GCF_014084105.1). GTDB lineage: Bacteria > Actinomycetota > Actinomycetes > Streptomycetales > Streptomycetaceae > Streptacidiphilus. The sequence continues at coordinate 5,837,101 of NZ_CP048289.1, forward strand.
CGGCCGCCGCGGCACCGAGAGCGGGAACATCCCGCCGGGCACCGGCTGCCAGCGCAGGCCGTCCAGCCCGAGCGGCAGCGGGACGCCGAGGATCGCGGCGGTGGCCAGGGCCGGTGACAGCAGCCTGGCCACCAGGCCCAGGTGCGCCACCGACGCGGCCACCCGCGGCTCCACCGCCGTCACCGGCAGCCCCGCGCGGGCCGCCAGTTGGGCGCGCACGCCGTGCACCCGCGCCGCCAGCGTCCCCGGCTGGGTGACCAACTCGCGCAGGTCGCGCCAGGGTTCGACCGGGGCCGGGCCGGGGTCGTGGGTCTCGAAGGCGAAGAACGGGCCGAGCGCCACGATCGACTCGAAGCCTGTGCCGCTCATCCCCCGCCTTCCGCTCGCCGACCCGCCGTGCCGGGACCGGGCTCCCTGACCGGAAAGGTAGGGAGCCCACCGCCCCAGGTCAACCGGTGGCGGGCCTGGTGCCGACCACCACGGTCGAGTACAGCTCCTGCGACACCGCCAGGCGCGGGCGCAGCCCGTTCCCGGCGAAGCTGTCCAGGGCCGACCGGGACTGCCGCTCGCTGGCCTCGACCAGCAGTGATCCGCCGGGCGCCAGCCAGCGCGCGGCCTCCCGGGCGACCCTGCGCATCACGTCCAGGCCGTCGGCCCCGCCGTCGAGGGCCACCAGCGGCTCGTGGATCCGGGCCTCCGGCGGCAGCAGCCCGACCTCCTCGGTGGGCACGTAGGGCACGTTGGCGAGCAGCACGTCCACCCGGCCGAGCAGTGCGGCGGGCAGCGCGTCGAACAGGTCGCCCGCGAAGACCCGGCCACCGGCGTCGGCGACGTTGCGCCGGGCGCAGCGCACGGCGGCGGGGTCGATGTCGGCGGCGTACAGCTCGACCGGGCCGAGCAGCGAGGCCACGGCCGCGCCGATGGCGCCCGAACCGCAGCACAGGTCGACCACCACCGCTCCGGGCCGTCCGAGCGCGGCGGCCTGCCGGACCAGGAACTCGGTGCGCCGCCGGGGCACGAAGACGCCGGGGTCGACGGCGATCCGCAGACCGCAGAACTCGGCCCAGCCGAGGACGTGTTCCAGCGGCAGGCCGTCGATCCGACGGCGCACCATGGCGTCGAGTCCGGCCTGGTCAGCGGCGGTGTCGAGGAGCAGTCGGGCCTCGTCCTCGGCGAAGACGCAACCGGCCGCGCGGAGCCTGAGCACCACGGCCTGCTCAGAGAGGCCGTCGGAGTCGACGCCGGTGGGATCGACCTCGGTGGCATCGACGCCGGTGGGATCGGGGAAGTCTGACATGAGAGCCTTTCGGGATTCCTGCATACCCAAGGGCGCTCTCCGGCCGCCTACAGCAGGCGGTCCTCACCGCTGCGGGAGGAGAGCACCCGGTCCGGACTTGCGTTGATGGGTCTCACCTCCTCGGTACCGTCCACGTTCTGGAGCGGCCCACCCTACCCGATCCGGGTCCCGGGTCCGGACGGGGCTCGGCCGCGGATCTTTGACCGGGCCTGGGCGGCGGGTTACCGTCCGGTGTGGAGATCTTGACGTACACGGCATTCAGCACCGATCCCGCCGGGGGGAACCCGGCCGGGGTGGTGCTCGACGCGAGCGGTCTGGACGACGCGGCCATGCTGGCGGCGGCGGCGCGGGTCGGCTTCTCCGAGACGGCCTTCGTACTGCCGGGCGAGGACGGCCAGTTGGACGTCCGCTACTTCAGTCCGCTGGCCGAGGTGCCGTTCTGCGGGCATGCCACCATCGCCCTGGCGGTCGCCTGGGCGCACCGGTACGGCGTGGGCGGGCTGCGGCTGCGGACCAAGGCCGGACCGGTGGCCGTGGCCACCGCCGGGGCCGACGACGGCACGGTGGCGGCGACCCTGGTCAGCGTGCCGCCGCGGACCCGGCCGCTGGCCGGGCCCGAGCTGGCCGAACTGCTGGCCGCGCTGCGCTGGTCGGCGGACGACCTCGATCCGGCGCTGCCGCCGCGGGTGGCCTACGCCGGGGCGTGGCATCCGGTGATCGCCGCCGCCGGCCGGGAGCGGCTGGCCGCGCTGGACTACGACCTGCCCGCGCTGGCCGAGCTGATGCGGCGGGCCGACTGGACCACGATCGACCTGGTGTGGCGGGAGTCGGAGACGGTGTTCCACGCGCGGAACCCGTTCCCGCCCGGCGGTGTGGTCGAGGACCCGGCGACGGGTGCGGCGGCCGCGGCCTTCGGCGGGTACCTGCGGGAGCTGGGGCTGGTCGCCACCCCGGCAGAGCTGACCGTGTTCCAGGGACAGGACCTCGGCCGCCCGAGCACCATCGGGGTGGGTGTCCCGACCGAGCCGGGCAGCGGGATCTCGGTCACCGGTGTGGCCGTGCCGCTGCCTCCCGGCCGCCTCGCCGGGGGCGCGTCCTAGAAGGTCTGGAGCGACTCGTCGTCGGTGTCGAGCGGGCGCAGCAGGATGCCGGGGCGGATCCGCGCCAGCTCCGCGACCGCCTGGGCCACGGTCGGGCGGATCGGCAGCACCCGGCTCAGTCCGGTGCTGCGGAACCGCCGCAGCACCGCCTCCTGCTGGGTGACCACCACCAGCGCGCCGCGCTGGGCCCGGACCCGTTTCCGGCAGGCGACGAGCACGCCGAGGCCGGTGGGGTCCAGCGCGGTGGTCGGCCGCAGGTCGACGATCACCAGGTACTGCCCGTGGTCGACGCGTCCGTTCAGCACCTCGCGCAGCCTGGGCGCGCGGTAGACGTCGACCTCGCCGACGACTCTGACCACCGCGACTTCGGCGGAGAGCTGCGCGTGGGTGACGCTGAAGTCCATCGGGGGCCCCGTTCGCCGTGCGCCGGACGATCGCATGACGGCTGCGCTGGGCGGCCGCGCATTGCCACTGGCGTTCACCAAAGTAGTTAATTTCAAACATAATTGACGGAGAATCAGCTAAATCACCGGATCCGCCGCCACCTTGTCCGCCAGTCGGACCGGGCCGCACGGCGCCGGCCTGCGGGGACAGATCGAAATTGGTCCAGACCTTGACAGTCAACTTGGTCCAGGCCAAATTGTCGTGTACAGCAGCGTCGGCGCCGGCCTGTGCTACCCCCACACGCACCACAGACAATGTCCTGAGGTGGATAGATGCGAAAGATAGCGGCGATGTTCCCGGCTGCGGCAGCCAGCGCGATCCTCGCGGCGGGCGCCCTGGTGCTGACTGCGGGCACCGGTCACGCGGCGACCACGACTGCGCTCGGCAACAACTGGTACGGCTCGGCACCGTACTACTACACGCTCGACTCCTCCGCCCCCGACCTCGGCCAGGTGATGGCGGCGACCGGGCAGAAGGCGTACGAGCTGGCCTTCATCCTGGCGCCCAACGGCGGTGGCTGTACCCCCACTTGGGACGGGACCGACCCGGTCTCCAGTGACACCCAGGTCGCGGCGGTGATCAACGAGGTCCGCGCGGACGGCGGCGACGTCTCCGTCTCGGCGGGCGGCTACGGCGGCACCAAGCTCGGGCAGGAGTGCGGCACCCCGGCCGCCACCGCCGCCGCCTACCAGCAGGTGATCACCAAGTACGGGCTGCACGCGATCGACTTCGACCTGGAGGAGCCGGAGATCGAGAGCGCCGGCTCGATCAACAACGAGCTCGGCGCGGCGCAGATCCTGCAGCAGAACAACCCGGGCCTGTACGTGTCGGTGACCATCCCGTCGACCACCACCGGCGCCAACTACTTCGGCCAACTGCTGCTGGCCAACGCCAAGTCGCTGGGCTTCACGCCCAACAACTACTCCATCATGCCCTTCGACGGCGGCTTCTCCGGCGCGGCCAGCCAGATCACCGCGCTGCAGGACTTCAACGCCCAGCTGGTGAGCACCTTCGGCTGGAGCTCCGCCACCGCGTACGCGCACGAGGGCGTCTCCCAGATGAACGGCCGCACCGACAGCGCCGAGTACTTCTACCAGGCGGACTTCCAGTCGGTGCTGAACTTCGCCGAGTCCAGCGGGATGACCCGGTACACCTTCTGGGACGTCAACCGGGACCGGGAGTGCAACCCGCCGAACAACAACGGCGACCTGTCCGGTGAGTGCAGCAGCGTGACCCAGAACGCGTACGACTTCACCAAGTACACGGCCGAGTTCGCCGGGGCGACTCCCCCCACCTCCCCGCCGACCACTCCGCCCAGCTCTCCCACCTCCTCGCCCAGCTCGACCGGTGGCGGTGGCGGCAGCGGCACCTGCGTGGCGGCCTGGAACTCCTCGTCCGCGTACTCCCAGGGCGCCGAGGTCTCCTACAACGGCGACAACTGGACCGCCAACCAGTGGAACGACGACGAGGTTCCCGGCGGCTCGTCCGGCGCCTGGACCAGCGACGGCCCCTGCTGAGCAGTCACTGAGCGAGCGCTGAGGGCCGCGTCCGGGCCACCGGGCGCGGCCCGGTGACGGAGCGCCACCCGCGTCGGCCCCGGCCGTACGCGGGTGGCGTCGGCCGTTTCCGGGGCCCGGCTGGTAGGCTGCTCCCGGTCGCGACTGGCGCGGGCGGGCAACCGCCGGGGAGCGGCTGAACATCCACGTGAGCGTCGACCGCCTGGGCGCCTCCCGTCAGTGATCACCGGCTGACCTCGGAGGCGACAGCATGCAGACCCCTTCCCTGCGCACCACCCAGCGGCACGGCGCCCGGATCCACTCGCCGGCCGACCGCCGGACCGCCGAGGCCTACCGGGCCGCGCGGGAGATCCCCCGGGACGGACTGGCGGACTGGCGCGCCGCCATCAGCGCGCAGGTGACACTGACCCCGGCGATGACCCTGCTGGACGTCGGCGCGGGCACCGGGGCCTTCGCCGAGGCCTTCCACGACTGGTTCGGCGTCCAGGTGCTCGCGGTCGAACCCGCTTCTGCCATGCGTGAACTGATTGTCCGCCAGGACGGCATCGAGGCACTCGACGGGACCGCCGAGGCGCTGCCGGTGCCCGACGGCTGCGCGGACGCCGCCTGGCTCGGCTCGGTCATGCACCACCTGTCCGACCTCCGGGCCGCCGCCCGGGAGCTGCGCCGGGCGCTGAAGCCCGGGGCGCCGGTGCTGATCCGAAACTCCTTCCCCGGCCGCTGCGGACGCGACCTGCGGGTCCGCTTCTTCCCGGAGACCGAACGGCTGGTGGACACCTACCCGGACGTGGAGGACGTCTGCGACGCCTTCGCCACCGCCGGGTTCACCCGGGTCGCGCTGCGCCCGGTGCCGCAGCGCAACGCCCGCACCCTGGGCGAGTTCGCCGCGAGTGTCCGCCGCGAGGCGGACTCCAAGCTGCGGGCGCTCACCGACGCGGAGTTCGACCGGGGCATGGCCCGGCTGCGGGCAGCGGCGTCCGGCACCCCGGAGCAGCCCGCGGTGAGCTGGATGGACCTGCTGGTGTTGATCTGACGCGCCGACAGGTCAGGTGCTACAGATACGGTTTGACCACCTGGCCGGCCGTGTCCCAGTTCTGCCGCAGCGTGTCCAGGTAGGTCTGCGACAGCGACCCCGGGGTCACCCCGCGCGCGAAGGCCAGCATGTTGGACGCCCCGGCGTTGTAGCCCATCGCCAGCAGCTGGTCCTCGGTGTACCCGCCGGACGGGTGCGCCGGCAGTTGCGCCGCCAGGTCGTGCAGGTACCAGGCGGCGGCCTCGATCGCCAGGCCGGGATCGTCCGCCAGGTCCAGCCAGCCGCGGTCGGCGAAGCCGCGGCCGGTCCTGGTCTCGTCGTAGGCGGCCTCGTGCATGTTGGCGATGCCGAGCGCCGCCCCCGGCTTCAGCCGCAGCCAGGCCTTCTGGAACGCCGGGTCGTGCGGCTTGTAGGACTCGTTGTAGAGGATCGCCATCAGCAGCTGCGGGTCGATCCCGGCCTGCCGGGCGTACTCGACCACCGGCGCGGCGAAGTCCGAGGGGACGTTCTGGTCGGGCGAGGCCGACGCGGACGGCGCGGGGTGGCCGCTGCCGCCCGGCGACGGCCGGGTGCCCGACGGGCCGGCGGACGCGGCCACCGTCGTCCCGGAGGCACCGGAGCCGTGGCCGCCGTGCTGCGCGGCCCAGCCGATCACGACCACCGCCGCCACCAGGGCCAGCCAGCCCCAACGCCGCTGCTGCTCGGCCACCCCGCCCGCCCTTCTCGCGTCGCGCCGTCCGTCCGTTCCCGCAACATACCAACAGCGGGCGCCGTCGCCAGGGCCCGACGCGGCCCGGAACGCCGATGCGCCCGTTTCGACCCGCCGCACGAGGCGGGTCGAAACGGGCGCGGTCACGGTCGCCGGAGATTCGGACCGGGGGTCGGAATCAGCCGGCACTCATCCGGGTCACGGGTACGACACCACGTCGCTGGGCCCGCCGAAGGTCGAACTGACCGGTGCGCCGGTCCCGTTGATCACCGAGTTGATGCCACCGGAGCCGTTCAGGAACACCGTGAGCAGGTCGTGGAACTGCACGCCCGGGGTGTTCGGTGCCTGGAAGGCCATGGCGTTCTGGATGTTCACCCCCTGGTTGAAGTACGAGTAGCTGCCCATCCCGTACCCCTGGAAGGTGGTGACGCTGTTCGGCACGTAGAACGCCGGGTAGCCGTCCTGGGTGGCGCTGGACATCCACGCGGCCTGGTTCGGCACCTCGTACGGGTTCTCGTTCTGGTAGAAGACGACGGTTCCGCCCTGTCCGTTCCAGATCGTCTCGTACTGCTGGTAGTGCTCCACGGCCAGGCCGTAGGCGGTGACGTTGTTGCCGTTGACGATGACGCCGGTCGCGGCCTGGTCGGACGTCCAGGAGCCGCCGCCCGCGCCGTGGTCGGCCCGCCAGGCCCACACGTCGTCGATCAGGGAGTTGTTGCTGTTGTCGATGAAGCTGGTCGCCGCCGTGCCCGCCTCGGCGCCGCCGATCCGGAAGAAGACGTCGTCGACGCTGACCGGGTCACTGGCGTGGCTCACGGTCGAGCCCTGGGTACCGAGCTGGAGCAGCGCGGAGGAGCTGGTCGGTCCGGCGTCGAAGATCAGGCCGGACAGGTTGACCCCGCTGACGTCGGCGGTGCTCAGGGTGATGTTGCCGTTGGACGGGATCAGGGTCGGGAAGCCCAGGCCGATGACCTTGGTGTCGGCCTTGGTCACGTTGATGGTCTGGGTGACGTTGTAGACGCCGGGGGTGAACAGCAGGTTGTCGCCCGCCGCCAGCGCCGCGTTGATCTGCGCCGTGGTAGACGAGGGCTGCACCACGAAGAAGCTGCTCAGCGGCAGCGAGGTGCCCGGGGTGTTGCCGTTGACCCAGGTGGGGCCGTTGGAGTTGCTCTGCACCGAGGGCACGAACACGTTGTAGTTGCCCGAGGAGTCGACGTACAGGTACGGCTCCTCTTCGGTGGTCGGGCAGCTGCTCAGCGTGGTGTACGGGTTCGGGCCGCCGCTGTCACCGGAGTTGGAGGCGAAGCTCTGCGCCGGGGCACCCGGGTCGCCGCAGAAGACCTGGTTCCAGACGCCGTTGCTCCACCCGTCCAGCGAGCTGTTGCGGGTGAAGTACTGCTGCTGGGAGCCGCTGGTGACGGTGCCGCCGGTGAACTCCGAGTCGGCGATGAAGCCGCCGCTGGCGTAGTCGGGCGAGCCGTTGCAGTAGTCCATCAGGCTGAGGTTGCCGTTGATGTGCACCCGGCGCAGCGGCGAGGCCTGCGAGCTGGCCCAGAAGTCGTCGCCCGCGGCGCAGCCGGTCATGCCGGTGACGTTGATGGTGAGGTTGGACACCGAACGCCAGAAGTTGTCAGTGGCGTTGCAGGTGGTGCCGCTGCACTGGTTCCAGGAGTTGATCGCGCCGTTGATGGTCACGGCACTCGGGTTCAGGCCGAGGCCCGCCACGCTGGTGTAGTAGCCGACCGAGAAGACCAGCGGGTTGGTGGTGGAGCCGTAGGTGCCCGGGTCGAACAGCAGCGCGTAGCGCTGGGTGCCGAACTGGTTGCCGATCTGCTGGTTGGCGATGGTGTTGAGGGTGCTCTGGATCGACGCCTGCGACATGCTGGTGTTGAAGACGTAGACGTTGGAGCCGAGGCTGCCGCCGGTGGGCGGGGGCGGGGTGCTGCTGCCGCCGCCGGAGCCGTTGCTGTAGGCGGTGAACTCGTCGATCGACCACCAGCTGGTGGTGCTGGCCGCGGTGAGCACCACCCGGATGTACTGGGCGGTCTGCGACGCGAAGGTCGCGGTCTCCGGGGAGGAGGTGCCGGTACCGGTGGCCACGCTGGTGAAGTTGGTGCCGTCGGTCGACACCTCCACGTTGTAGCCGACCGCGTAGTCACCGGCGGAGTTGGGCGAGTTCAACTCGATCTGGTTGAAGCTCTGCGCCGAACCCAGGTTCACCTGGAACCACATCCCGGCGGCCTGGTAGGCGTCCGAGCTGTACCGCGTCGCCAGATTGCCGTCGATCGCGTTCGACGGTGGATCGGCGGCGGAGCTGGTGCTGGCGGTGGCGGACCAGCCGGTCTCGCTGAGCGCGGTCTCGGTGCTGGCCGTCCCGCTGTAGGCGGTGAACTCGTCGATCGACCACCAGCTGGTGGTGCTGGGGGCGGTGAGCACCACCCGGATGTACTGGGCGGTCTGGGCGGCGAAGGTCGCGGTCTCGGGCGAGGCGGTACCGGTCTCGGTGGCCACGGTGGTGAAGTTGGTGCCGTCGGTCGACACCTCCACGTTGTAGCCGACCGCGTAGTCACCGGCGGAGTTGGGCGAGTTCAACTCGATCTGGTTGAAGCTCTGCGCCGAACCGAGATTGACCTGGAACCACATCCCGGCGGCCTGGTAGGCGTCCGAGCTGTACCGCGTCGCCAGATTGCCGTCGATCGCGTTCGACGGCGGATCGCCCGCCGAGTTGGTGCTGGCGGTGGCGGACCAGCCGGTCTCGCTGAGCGCGGTCTCGTTCGACGCCGCCGACGCGCTGGTGGTCGCTATCGGAGCGATGAGCAGTCCGAGCATGGAGGTCACCGTGACCACGGCATAGGTCAGTCGGCGCTTGCCTGACCGGTCTCCGAGTTCCCTGAACACTCGTGGACGTGCGCTGCGCTGTGCTGCTCCGGCACGGGGAGCGGAGCGCCATAGCTGTCTGATCATTGAGCTGGCCACACCCTTTCTGGTGTGTGCGGTGCCCGGCGTCCAGGAGAATCCGGACTCCGAGCGGCCGAGACGGACCGCGGCCCAGAGGTGGGCGGGACGCGGTCGTGCCGCCGTGATGTCAGGCGTGAGGTGCCAGACCTTACATCAAGGCTTAGTTCACGCTGTGATTTAACAATTCTGACGTCAGGACGTCAATGGCAAGAAGCAAATGATGTTCATCCGGTTCGGGTTGACAGCGCCATCCCCCGGACCTCGACCCCGTCACCCGGGACCATGCGCCGACACACCGTCAGTTCCGGAACTGGTTCCGCAACTCCCCCGCCGCGAGCGGCTCGCTCCACGCCGCCCGAGCAGCGGCGGCAGCGGCCGTTATTCGGCCCGGAAACCAGCGGTCGAACCGAGGCCGGGAATCCCCCGCACCGCCCCCGAAAAAAGCCATCAATTTTCTTCGGAACAAGCCGGATTGACGAATTCATCGCGCCCGAGAGCGCGGTAAGTTCCGCCACCAACCAACTCGGTCCTGGCGCGGGGTGAACCGACCGCCGGGCACCGCGACGATCATCCTTACCCGCATGCGCTATCGTCCTGGCCTGTCGGGACGTCAGGACGCCTGCCGCAGAGGTGCTTCACGCGCTGTGGCGTGCCAACAGCCGTCCCTGCCTTGCCCGTTCACTCCGCGCGGGCATCCTGGTCAGCCGAACGAACATGGGAGACACCGTGCGGGAAGAGTTCTTTGAGCGCGAGGAGATCATCGAGCGGGGCGGTCTCTTCGGTCGCGAGGAGATCATCGAACGCGAGGAGATCGTCCGCCGCGGCCCCTTCGGCCGCGAAGAGATCATCGAGCGGGAGGAGATCGTGGAGCGCGGCGGCCTGTTCGGCGGCCGTCGCGAGGAGATCGTGCGCGAGGAGTACGTCGAGCGCGACTTCTTCTGATTCGCACCCGATCCACCTGCTGTCCGGGCCCCGCCACTACGGCGGGGCCCGTTCGCGTACCAGGCGTCGGCCCCGGCACGACGGGTACCGGGCGGCGCCGGTGGCGGTGAACCGCTAAGCGGTCACCCCCGCGTAGGCCTCGTGCACCGGGACCTCCCGCATGGTCCGGATCGGGGACAGGAACAGGGTCGCCGACCACAGCAGCGTGGATCCGGCCAGCAGCGCCAGCGTCGGCCGCAGTCCGATCCAGGTGCCGAGGCCGCCCGCGACCAGCGGGCCGAGGAACCGCAGGCCCTGCGAGAGGAACCGGTTCGTCGCGCTCATCCGGCCCTGCATGTCCGGCGGGCAGATCAGCTGCCGCAGCGACATGGTGGCCGTCATGTTCACCATTCCGGCCGCGGTGAGCGCGGCGAAGGCCACCCCGACGATCCACTCACCGGCCGGTCCGCGCGAGACCAGCGGGGTGACCATTTCCAGCGGCGCGGAGCAGAACGCCCCCAGGATCACCGCCCGGCTCATCCCGAGCCGGTCGATGATCGCCTTGGCGCCCATGCTGGCGACGACGCCGCCGATCACACTCAGGCCGTAGACCAGCCCGGCGACCCGGGGGCTCCAGTGCAGCCCGGTGATCACGTACAGCAGCCAGAGCGAACTCACCCCGGCCAGCAGGAAGCCGGCCATGCCGTTGGCCAGCACCACCACTCGCAGCAGCGGATGCCGCAGCACCAGCCGCAGCCCCTCGGCCACCTCGGTCCGCAGCCGCGCCCCGGGCGGCCGGGGTCCCGCCTCCGGCTCCCGGAACCGCATCGCCAGCAGCGTCACCGCGCTGAACACGTACGAGACCGCGTCGATGCCGACCGCCCGGGCCGCGCCGAGCAGGCCGACCAGGAACCCGCCCGCGCTCGGTCCGGCCATCTCGGCGAGCCCGCGAGCGGTGTTCATCCGGCCGTTGGCCTCGACGAGTTGCTCCGGGCCGAGCAGCGCGAACGGCAGCGACCCGGCGGCGGCGGAGAAGCACACCCCGAAGGCGCCCACGGCCATGGCGACGAGGTAGAGCTGGAGCAGGGTGACCCCGCCGAGCGCCGAGGCCAGCGGGATCGAGCCCATCGCCAGCGCGCTCCCGGCCGCGCACACGATCATCAGCGGCCGCCGCCGGGTCCGGTCCACGAGGGCCCCGGCCGGAAGTGACACCAGCAGCACCGGGAGCGCCCCGGCCGCGCTGAGCGCGGCGACCTCGAACTTGCTCGCGTGCAGGGTGACGATGGCGATCATCGGCACGGCGAGCCAGCTCACCTGCGTGCCGAACTGATCGACGGTCTGCCCGCTCCACAACAACAGGAAGTCGCGGTGCCGCCACAGCGACCCGCCCTTGCGCTCTCTCGGCATTGAACGCACCCTAGTCCCCCGCCCGCACGGACGCACCGGAATATCGGCCACATGGACTGAGCTGCGGAAACATCGGCCAGAACAGAACTTTCCGCTGTCAGCGATCCAGTCGCTCCGGCCCGCTGGGGTTTGGCACAGTGAAGTCCATGAGACCTGAGTTCAGCGGTGAGGTAGCGGAGCACTACGCGAAGTTCCGCCGCGGATATCCGCCGGAGGTGCTGGACGCGTTGCAGACGGCCTTTGCCCTGGGCGGCGCGGACACCGTACTCGACCTCGGCTGCGGCACCGGCCAACTCGCCGTCCCGCTCGCCGCCCGGGTCCGCGCGGTCGTCGGCATGGACCCCGAGCCGGACATGCTGCGCCTGGCCGAGCGCACGGCAGCGGAGCAGGAGGTCCGGAACGCCACCTGGATGCTGGGCGCCGACACCGATGTCCCGGCGCTGGGCGTGCTGCTCGGTCCGCACTCACTGGGGATGACGGTCATCGGCAACGCGCTGCACTGGATGCGGCACGAGACCCTGTTCGCGGCGCTGCGGCCGTTGACCCGGGCCGGGGGCGGCATCGCGGTGGTGTCCAACGGGACGCCGCTGTGGCTCCAGGACAGCGACTGGTCCCGGGCACTGCGCACCGCCCTGGAGCAGCACTTCGGCCTCGCGGTCAAGGCGACCTGCGGCACCGACGCCGAGGACCGCGACCGCTACGCGCGGGCGCTCACCACCGCGGGCTTCGGCGACGTCCGGGAGATCACCGTGGACTACACCGGCGAGCTGACCTTCGAGCAGCTCATCGGCGGGGTCTACTCCGCGGTCCCGGAGCCCGTGGACCGCGCGGACTTCACCGAGCGCGTCCGCCGGGCACTCCCCCAACGGCCGGCCTTCACCGAGGCCGTCCGCGTGATCGCCCTGGTCGGCAAGGTCGGACAGCCCGGCGGTTCGTGACAACGGGGGGTTGACGGTGACAACGGGGGGTTGTCAGCATGGGGGCATGGCAACCGCGAAGGACACCCCAGCGCACCAGCCGGCCTTCGACCGGATCCGCGAGGCCAGAGCGGAGGCAATCCGGCACACACTGCTGGCCCGGGAGTTCGCCCGCGAGCGGCGGGACCTGGTCCGGGGCCTGATCGACCAGGGCCTGTCGCAGGCCGACATCGCCCGTGAACTGGAGGTGACCCGCCAGGCGATCCAGAAGTGGCTCGCCTGCTGACGCCGGGTCGCGGGCACCGGACCCCCGAGGGGCTGCGGGCCGCCCGGCGGACGCCTAAGGTGGGTGATCATGACGAGTGAAGACTGGACGTTGGGCGGCGACCTCGGCGTCGCGCGAATCGGCTACGGCTCGATGAAGCTGACCGGCTGGCCCCGAGGCGAGCGACCGGACCGGGAGACGGCCCTGGCCGTGCTGCGGCGGGCGGTGGAGCTCGGGGTCAACCACATCGACACCTCGCACTACTACGCACGCGACGGGGTGGCCGCCAACGAGCTGATCCGGGAGGCACTGCACCCCTACCCGGACGACCTGGTGATCGTGACCAAGGTCGGGGCGCTGGTCGAGGGCGCGGACATCGCCCTGCCCGCCGCCGAGCAGACCGGCCTCACCCCGGACAACCTGCGACGCGGTGTCGAGGCGAACCTGCGCACGCTCGGCGTGGACCGGCTGGACGTGGTGAACCTGCGCCTGGGCGACCTCGACCGCTCCGGTACGCCGTTGGCCGCGCCGCTGGAAGCCCTGCTCGCACTGCGCGAGGAGGGGCTGATCCGGCACCTGGGCATCTCCAACGTGACCGCCGCCGAGTTCGAGCAGGCCCGCGCGATCGCGCCGATCGCCTGTGTCCAGAACCTCTACAACCTGTCCGCGCGCGGCGACGACCCGCTGGTCGACGCCTGCGCCGCGGCGGGCATCGCCTACGTCCCCTTCTTCCCGATCGGCGGTTTCCAGCCGGTCACCGCCCAGCACCTGGACGCGGTCGCCGCCCGGCACGACGCGACCGCCCCGCAGGTCGCCCTGGCCTGGCTGCTGGCCCGTTCCGGCAACATCCTGGTCATCCCGGGCACCGGCTCCGTGGCCCACCTGGAGGAGAACATCGCCGCCGGAGCGCTGGAGCTCACCGAGGAGGACCTCGCCGAACTCGGCTGACAGCCCCGGTACCTGGCCCGGCGGATCGCCTGCCGCCGGGCCACCGAAATTCTGACGTAGCGTCAACTCTCGGACACGGCTGCCCGGACCGCGCCCGGCGAGACGGTCCGGCGGTGCCGTGCGGGCCGGTCCGGGGGGCGGCCGGTTTCCGTGGCGGGCACCTTCGCCTGATATCGTCCCGGAGGTCCGGATGTCCCAGGGCCTGGGGCGTGCCCCGAGTCCGCGAACGGAATTCCCAGACGTGACCAGCGCCGACCTCGACCACCGCCTCGCCGCCCTCGGCCGCCCCTTCCGGCTGATCGTCACCGGTGGCGGGACCGGCGGGCACACCTACCCCGCCCTCACCGCCGTCCGCACCACCGCGGCCCGACTGGCGGGCGTCGGCGTCGAGCTCGACGTGCTGTGGGTGGGGACCGCCGCCGGCCTGGAGGCGCGGGTCGCCGAGCGGGAGGGGATCAACTTCACCACCGTGCAGACCGGCAAGATCCGCCGGTCCAGCAACCCGCTGGGGATGCTGACGGCGGCGAACATCAAGGACATGGGCCGGGTGCCGCTGGGAGCGGCGCAGGCCCGCCGGATCGTCTCCGACTACCGGCCCGACGCGGTGCTGTCCACCGGCGGCTACGTGGCGGTACCGATCGGCCTGGCCGCCAAGCTCTGCCGCCGCCCGCTGGTGATCCACGAGCAGACCGTGCGACTCGGCCTGGCCAACCGGGCGCTGGCCCGCGCGGCGACCCGGATCGCGGTGTCCTCCGAGTCCACCCTGCCGCTGCTGCCGGACGCCACCCGCGCGCACGCCGTGGTCACCGGCAACCCGGTGCGGCCCGAGGTCTTCACCGGCCGCCGGGACCGGGCGTTGGCGGCGCTCGGACTGCGCGGCTTCAGCCCGCTGCTGCCCACGGTCTACATCACCGGCGGGGCGCAGGGCTCGGTGCAGATCAACACCATGATCCGGGAGACCCTGCCCTGGCTGCTGTTCAACGCGAACGTGATCCACCAGTGCGGCTCCACCTCGATCGACGAGGCCACCGAGTACGCCGCGCGGCTGCCCGCCGACCAGCGCGGGCGGTACCACGTCACCGCCTTCGTCGGCCCCGAACTGCCGGACGTGCTCGCGCTGGCGGACCTGGTGATCTCCCGCAGCGGAGCGGGCACCATCGCCGAGCTGACCGCCCTGGGCAAGCCCTCGGTGCTGATCCCGCTGGCCTCCTCGGCGGGCAACGAGCAGGAGCACAACGCCCTCCACTTGCAGGACGCGGGCGCCGCCACGGCGCTGGTCAAGCAGGAGGCGACCGGGGAGCGGCTGCGTCACGCGGTCGCGCCGATCCTGGCCTCGCCGGAACTGCGGGCCCGGATGGCGCAGAGCGCCCGGGGCCTGGGCCGCCCGGACGCCGCCGAACGGCTCACCGACGTGCTGCTGTCGGTCGCCGCCCGGTAGCCGCGCCCCGCGCCGGACAGGCTCGGCGGCGCCGGTCACCGCGACGAGGACTTCGCGGTGCTGATCCTGGAGCAGGCCCGCAGCTCCGGGGTCACCCTGCGGCCGAGAGCGGCTGAGCGGGGCGGGCCGGTCAGTCCGGGGTCGGCACCCGGATCACCACCGCCCCGCTGTCCAGGTCGACCGGTCCCCGGTCGGGTTCGTTGTCGCCGTCTTCGTCGCGTGTCAGTTCCAGGCGGTTCCGCTCCTCCTCACGGTGGCGCGCACCCGGCAGGAACAGGTCTTCGAACATTCCAAAGGCACCCACGACTCAACCAACGTCCGATCATCTGCCCGCAGTTCCCGGCCGCACCGGCCGGACGGCGCCCCGGGCGGCCCGAGGCGGCCCGAGGCGGCCCGAGGCGGCCCGAGGCGGCTCAGTCGGCGAGCGCGGGTGGCACCGGGACGCCGTGGGTCCCGGCCCAGGCACGGGCGTGCGCGATCCGGGCGACCGTCGGCGGATGGGTGGCGAACAGCAGCACCGCCAGCGGCCGGGGCGCCAGGTCCGCGATGTTGACCACGGCCAGGCGGCGCTGCATGCCGACCATCGCCGCCGGGTCGCGGGTCAGCTCCAGCGCGTAGCCGTCGGCCCGGGCCTCGATCCGGCGGCTGAAGGCGTTGCCGACCGGGCCGGCGACCGCGCCCAGCAGCGTGGCCAGTGCCAGCACCAGCGGCAGCGAGCGGGGGTCGGCGGCGCGGTCGACCCCGGCGGCGCGCAGCAGCGCGCCCCAGTGCAACGCCGCCGCCAGCAGCCCGACCGCGACCGCGCTGCCCAGCGCCCCGACCACGGTCCCGGTGACCACGTCGCGCCGGGCGACGTGTCCGAGCTCGTGCGCGGCGATGGCCGCCACCTCCTGCGGTCCGGCCTGGTCGACGGTGGTGTCCCAGACCACGACCCGCCGGGTGCGGCCGATCCCGGAGACGTAGGCGTTGGCGGCGGTGGTCCGCCGCGAGGCGTCCGCCACCAGGATGTCCCGCACCCGGATGCCGGAGCGTCCGACCAGCTCCAGCAGCGTGCTCCGGAGCTCGCCGTCGGGCATCGGCCGGAACCGGTTGAACAGCGGCTCGACCAGCACCGGCAGCAGGAAGGACAGCAGCACCACCAGCGCCGCCGCACTGGGCGCGGCGATCAGCCACCAGCTGTCCGGCCGGGCCCGGAGCAGCGCGTACAGGCCCACCGAGACGGCCGCCAGCAGTACCGCGCCGAGCAGCAGCCCCTTCACCGCGTCGGCCGCGAACAGCCGGTTGCCCCGGGTGGACAGCCCCCAGCGCCGGTTGGCCCGCTCCGCGCGCAGCGACACCGGCAGGCCGACCAGAGTCAGCAGCAGCTGCAGGGCCACCGCGCCCAGCGCCGCCCGGGCGATCCAGCCGCCACCCGCCAAGGCGCCCGCCGCCCGCACCAGCCCCGCCCCGAGCGGGGTGAATCCGAGCAGCAGCGGCACCGCCAGCCCGGTCAGCGCGGAGGCGTAGCGCAGCGACAGGGTGTCGCGCCCGCGCGCGCGGGACCGTTCGATCTGGGCGGGCGTGAAGTCGCTCGCGGCGTCGGCCGGGACGGCGCGGGCATCGTGGGTGTGCATGGCTCCAGTGTCGGGCCGGGCCTGCCCGCTGCGGCAGTCCCCCGGTTTCTCCTCACCAAGGTGAACGAGCCACCGGGGCGGAGGACACGGCCCGACTCGGTCGAATTTATCGAGACACTATGTCGCCCTCAAGTCATGGTGTCAGGCCCACCCCGCGCGCGTATAGAGTCGCCGCATGCTCAGTGTTCTCCGTCCGTTCCCCTCCACCGCGCGGCGGGCGAGGTGATCGACGCGCTCACCGCCGTCGCCTCGGTCGCGGCGCTGCTGCTGGCGGCATGGTGCGGACTCGCCACGGCGCGCGACCAGCCCACCAAGGACTGGCACCTGATCGGCATGGCCGTGGTGACCGCGCTCGCCCTGGCCCAGCTGGTGGTCGGCATCGTCGAGATCGCGGGCGGGCACAAGCCCACCGGCGGAACGGTGATCTTCCTCGCCTACGCGGTCGGCGCGGTGCTGACCGTCCCGGCGGCCGGATTCATGTCCCTGGTCGAGCGCACCCGCTGGGGTTCGGCGATCGGGGCTGCGGGCGGGATCGTCCTGGCCGCACTTGAGCTGCGACTGGTCGAGATCTGGGGAGGCGGGCATGGCTGAGGCGCAGCCCACGCAGGAGAAGCCGCGACGCAAGATCGGCGAGGGACCGGGACGACTGCTGGTCAGCCTGTACGGGCTGTTCACGGTGGCGGCCGGATCGCGGTCGGTCTATCAGCTGATCGCGCAGTACCACAAGGCTCCGCTGTCCTACTGGCTGTCCGCGTTCGCGGCCGTGGTGTACGCGTTCATCCTGGTGACGCTGGTACGCGGTGGCGAGTCGGCCCGGCGGATCGCGCTGGCCTGCTGCGGTGTGGAACTCGCGGGCGTGCTGGTGGTCGGCACGCTGTCGATCGTGACGCCCTCGTGGTTCCACGACCAGACCGTCTGGTCGTACTACGGAGCGGGCTACGTGTGCATCCCGTTGATCCTGCCGGTGACCGGCATCCTGTGGCTGCGCAGGGCGGCCCGGCAGTCGGAACCGGAGCCGCTGCCGCAGGCCGGGGCCCAGCCCGCCGGCGCCTGAGGCGGACCCGGGCGGGGTCACCGGGACCGGCGTCGGCGCCGCGTAGGATCACGTGGTGCCGAAGCTGTGGAACGAGACGATCGAGGCCCATCGCCGCACCGTCCGCGAGACGACGCTGGACGTCACGGCGGCGCTGGTGGCCGCGCACGGACCGGTTTCGGTGACCATGTCGCAGATCGCCGGGGCGGCCGGGATCGGGCGCGCGACGCTGTACAAGTACTTCCCCGACGTCGAGTCGGTGCTGGCCGGTTGGTACGAGCGCGAGGTGACGGCCCAGCTGGCCCGGCTCACCGCCGTCCGGAACCAGGAACAGGAGCGGACCCGGGAGCGGCGGCAGGAGCCGGGGCGGCTGCTCGGCGCGGTACTGCTGGCCTACGCGGTACTGGTCCGCGAGCAGCCGCCGGGACTGGGGGTGGGAGCGCTCCCGGAGGCGGCCGGGCGGGGTGGCCCGGCCCGGCGGCAGCTGCTCGCCTTCCTGGCCGGACTGCTGGCCGAGGCCGCCGCGAGCGGCGCGGTCCGGGACGACGTGGCCCCCGGGGAGCTGGCCGACTACTGCCTGCACGCCCTCGGCGCCGCCGCCGGGCCACTGTCCATGGCGGCGGTCGAGCGCCTGGTCGCGGTGACCCTGGCGGGGCTGCGCCCGACCGCCGGCTGACCGCCGTCCCGGTACCCGCGCTCAGGCCGCTCCGGGACGTCCGCCGAACGGCAGGTGGCAGCTGATCTGCTTGCCGGTCGGGGTCCGCACCGCCTGCCAGCCCGGGGCCAGCAGGTCCACCAGCGGCAGTCCGCGCCCGGACTCCGCCCCGCAGTCCACGGGCATCCCGGAACGTTTCGGCAGCGCCAGCCGGTCGGGGTCGTGCACCTTCACGGTGACCCCGCGCGGATCGGCGTCCACCTCCACCACCAGCGGTACGAAGTCCCCGCAGGCCCGGACCGAGTTCCCGATCAGCTCGGACGCCACCAACTGGACGTCCTGGGCCACTTCGGCGTCGACCCCGGCGGCGGTGAGGGTGGCGGCGGCGAGCTCGCGGACGAACCGCAGATGATTCGCGGACGCGCTCATATGAACGGCGAATCCCGTCGAACGGACCAGCAGATAGAAACCGGGAGCCGCCTCGGCGACCGTCGCCGCCACCGGCTCGGCCGCGTCATGACCCGGGCGCGCGGCGGCGCGTGGCGAGTCGGCGATCCTGACACGGGTCCGTTCATGGTGCATGGCATGCTCCAAGTAAGGTGCGGGCCCCGGAGCCCTGTCGACCGGGGCCTCGTTCTGATGCGGAGTCAGGGGGCACGTCGACCTCCGGCGCTGGGTGGACAACGGCTGAATCCTCCGGCGGCCGACGCGAGATGAACACCATCGCCACGATGCGTGACGAATAACTACGCTTCGCAACCACGCCCTCAGGGTGCCCCGGTCCGACGGGTATGAGCAATATTCGACCTGATATTTCATCAGATCGGTGGTCCATGGGTCCGGCAACCGGGCACCGGGCCGCTCAGACCGGTAATGGAGCGATTCCGCGCACCCGCCGCAACCCGCCCGGGGGCGGCACGGTTGGATGGGTCCATGGCATTGAGCGTGAGCACCGAGACCGTAAGGGCCGCCACGTCGGCCGACGCCTACCGCGAAGGCGAGCGGCTGCGGCACTCCGCGGCGGTCGACCACCTTGAGTCCGGCTACGGCGGCCTGAACGCCGACGTCACCGACGGGGACCGGTTGTGGCAGGTCTGGGTCGGCGTCAACGACCGTGCGCTGAGCGGCGAGTGCGACTGCGGCGGAGCCCCGCCCCGGTCGCTGTGCGCGCACGCCGTGGCGACCGCCCTGGCCGCCGTGGACGCCGGGACCAGCTGGCCCAGCGCGCCCCCGAGCAGCCCCGACGACACCCCGCAGGACCCGGCCGAACTGCGCTTCCTGGCCCTCGCCGAGACCCTCGACCCGGCCCGGCTGGCGGCGTTGGTGGCCCGGCACGCCGCCCGCGACCGGCTGCTCGCCGTCGACCTGGAGGTGGTCACCGGCCAGCTCGGCGCCCCCACCGCCGAGGACCTCGCCCCACTGCGGACGCTGGTCGGCCGGGCGGACGCGATACCCGGCGGCGACGCCGAGTACGACCTGCACGACCTGGTCACCGCCGCCCGCGCCGCGCTGGCCGAACTGGCCGTCCAGGCAGTGCGACCGCCCACGCTCGCACTGCTGGACGCCGCCGAGGAGACGGTCCGCTGCTGGGACCGCCTCGCCGCGGAGTTGTCGGCCGATTGGCGCACCTATCACCAGGAGGTCCACCGGATCGGCGCCGAACTGGCCGACGTCCACCTCGACCTGTGTGAACAACTCCAGCTGGATCCGCTGGAGTTGGCCGACCGGCTGGCCACCGTCGAGCGCGCCGCCGAAAGCCGGGACGGGAACGGCGCGAGCTGCCTGCGACCGCCCGCGCCGTACCGGTCGCTGCTCGGCGCCGACGGCCTGGCCGGGTACCAGCGGCTGGCGGCCGCCGACCGGCCCTGAGCCCTACCGTCGGCCCGCCCCTGGCCGCCCGCTCAGGGGTGGGTGGCCAGGCCGACCACGAACACCAGCAGCCACACCGCCTCCAGGCAGACCATGGGCAGGTCGCGGATGATCAGGTCCTCGATGTGGCCGGTGGTCGCGGTCGCGGTCAGCCGGTCGAACCGGGCCAGCGCGCAGGCCAGCGGCACGGCCGTGGCCAGGTGCCAGTTCCCGGCCCAGCGGTCGGGTTCGGTCGCCGCCCAGGCCAGGTAGGCCGCGACCATCAGCAGCGCCGTCACCCGCTGGGTCGCGCGCAGGCCGCGCGGGGTGTAGCGGCGCAGCGAGGGCCGGTGCCGGGCGGCCGGGGCGCCCAGCGAGGTGATCTCGGTGTACCGCTTGGCGATCACCACCAGCAGTGCGCCGAGGCTGCACACCAGCACGAACCAGCCCGACGGCGGTACCTGCGAGGAGGCCGCGCCACCCAGCGCCCGGAGCACGAACCCGGAGGCCACCAGCGCCAGTTCGACCACCGGCAGGTGCTTGAGGCCGAACGAGTACAGGAACGAGGTGGCCAGGTACGCGGTCACCGCCAGCGCCAGGCCGTAGCCGAAGCCGAACGCGCCGCCCGCCGCGACCAGGGCGGCGGCGGCCAGCACGCAGCCACCGGCCAACGCCAGCGCGTGGTTCTCGCTCAGGTCGCCACAGGCCACCGGTCGCAGGCACTTGCGTGGATGCTGCCGGTCGCGCTCCGCGTCCACCGCGTCGTTGACGAAGTAGACGGCGCAGGAGGCCAGGGTGAACACCAGCAGCGCCAGGGTCGCGCCGCGCAGTGCCACACTGCCGCGCGCCAGCGCCGAGCCGGTCAGCGGGGCGGCGAAGACCAGGAAGTTCTTCGGCCACTGCCGGGGGCGGGCGGTCCGCACCGCCGCCACCGGCCAGCGCACCCAGACCGGCCGCACCGCCGCGACGGCCGCGGCAGCCGCCGCGGCGGCGTTGGCGGCAGCCGCGGCGGGGGCGGGCTGCCGGGTCGGCTGGGGCGCGCTCATCGGGCGTACACCGCCGTGAAGTCACGGCTGGTCGACTCGAAGTAGCGGTCGGCCGGGCGCTCCTGGGTGGGCAGCAGCTTCACCGGCGTCGGGTGCGCGGCGTCCGGGACCGGCTTGTAGTACATGTACGACATCCACGCGGGGTTGATGTCGAGTTGCATCGCCTCCACGCAACCCGCCCGTTGCAGCAGGTCGGCCAGGGTCCGCACGGACAGCGCGGGCCCGTAGACGTAGACGGCGCGCCCGTCGCGGGTGACCCCGGCGCCGGAGCGCCAGACGAAGTACTTGCCCGCGATGGTCAGGCCCCAGCCGCTCTCGACGTTGGTGTCGACGCCGTCGGGGACCTTGCCGCCGTCCACGATCAGGTTCAGGTTCTGCCGCACGCCGACCACCTGCGGGGTCATCCCGACGCCGTGGTTCCAGGCGCCGACGGCGACACGGCCGTCCCGGTAGAAGACCAGCGAGGCGTCCTCGTCGGTGAGCGTGCCCCGGGTGACGCCGTTGAGGTAGAACCCGCCCCGGGCCTCGTCGACCTTGAACCCGCCGTTGAAGGTGGCCATCAGCCCGTCGCGCTGGTTCGGCGGGATGGACGGCGGGACGCCCCAGTTGCCCGGGCCCGGGTCCAGTTCACCGGGGTGGAGCGCGAACCGCAGCAGCCGCTGGTCCATCGAGACCACCCCGGCCACGTAGGAGGTGTGGTCGGCGTCCGGGCGGACGTAGGCCCCGTACAGCGCCGGGGTGCCGTGGACGCTGCCGAGGACCTGCCAGGTGCCCTCGCCGGGCAGCGGCGGACCGGCCGGGGAGGTCAGCCGGGGCGGCACCACCGCCGGGAGCGCGGCCTTGCCGGTGCTCGCACCGGGGGCGGCGGCGCCGGTGGGCACCAGCGCGATGTCGGGACGGCCGCCCACGGCGGGCGGGTGCGCCTGGTACTGGAGGCTCTCCAGCTCGGTGACCACCGGGCCCAGCTCGTGGTCGCGGCCCCACTCGGCCAGCCGGGCGGCCACGCTGTCGTCCCCGGGGGCGGCCAGCGCGCTGCCGACCGACCAGCTCAGCCAGCCGGCGAAGACCGCCAGCAGCGCCAGCACCACGCGGGTGCTGCGCCGGGCTATCAGGCGGCGCAGGCGGCCCCGGCGCTTGCCGGCCGCGGGGGCGGGGGTTGCTATGTCCGACCGGGCGATGTCCGGCTCGTCCGTGGTGTTTCCGGGCGTCGGTGGCGTGTGCACGCGGACCTGCTTCCTGCGGCGCTGCCCGGAGCCGGGCATGCCGAGAGATACGGGCGTGTGAGGGGGAACGGCCGACTTGGGCCTCCGCCGGTGGGCGTCGTCGAGGACCCCCGTCCTCGGGTGACCCCCGCCGCGTTTCACGCTAAGCAGGCGGCGCCGACCCCGCCTGTTCGACTAGGCAGGACGGGGGGTGACCGCGCGTGGGGTCAGGACAGCACCCGGCGGCGGAAGTTCCGCAGGCCGAGGCCGAGGAAGAGCGCACAGAACCCGACCAGCACCGGGTAGACCACGTACAGGTGCATGTGCGAGGTGTCGGTCAGGCCCGCGCGCATGCCCTCGGCGATGTAGATCAGCGGGTTCACCAGCACCAGTACCTGCAACCAGTGGAATCCACCCACCTGGACCAGCGACAGCCGGGTCCACTGGTAGTACGTGCCGCCGAGGAAGACCAGCGGCAGCACGATGAAGCCGAACATCAGGCCGATGTTGCGGGGCTGGAAGGTGGTGCCCAGCAGCAGCCCGAGCGAGGTCATCGCGACCGACGCCAGCGGGATCAGGGTGACCACGATCCACCAGTGCACGGACAGGTCGGCGTGCACGCCGGGGGCGTGCACCACGGCCGCGATCGGGAACACGATCACCGCCGAGATCATCGCCTGGACCGCGCCGGACAGCACCCGGGCGACCGCCACCAGCCAGATCGGGCAGGGCGCCTGCACCCGGTCCTCGATCTCGCGGGTGAAGCCGAACTCCTGGGACAACTGGATGGCCACCGACTGGATGCCCTGGAACATGATCGAGACGGCGACCACGCCCGGCACCAGCACCGTGGCGAAGGCGACCTCCCCGGCCCGGCCGCCGCTCCCGCCGACGCCCTGGCCGATGGTCGGGAAGACGTACAGGAAGACGAACACCAGCAGCAGCGGCTGCATCACGGTCCGGCCGACGAACTCGCCGATGTTCTTCCGCAGCACCAGCAGGTCCCGGCGGATCAGTCCGGCCAGGGCCGCCCGGCTCGCGGCGGCGACCGAGCGCTCCGGGCTCAGTGACACCTGGCGGGCGGCGGCGGAGGCGGTGTAGGCACCCATCAGTCCCGCAACTCCTTCCCGGTCAGCCGGATGAACACGGTCTCCAGCGAGGTCTGCGACACCGACAGGTCCACCACGTCGAACCCGCCGGACTCGGCGGCCAGCAGCACCTTCGGCAGCAGCCGGTCGTTGCCCTGCACGTGCAGTTCCACCCGGCCCTCGCGGACCGTGCTGTTCACCACCCCGGGGACCTCCCGGGCCAGCCGCTCGGCCAGCGCCGGACGGTCGCCCTCGGCCGAGACGGTGACCACGGTGTCGGCGTCGATGCTGCGCTTCAGCTCCTCCGGGGTGTCCAGCGCCAGGATCCGGCCGTGGTCGATGATCGCCACCCGGTCGCAGAGCTGGTCGGCCTCGTCCATGTTGTGGGTGGTCAGCAGGATGGTCTGGCCGTCGGCGATCAGCCCGTTCAGGATCTCCCAGAGCGCCAGTCGGCTCTGCGGGTCCAGACCTGCGGTGGGCTCGTCCAGGAACAGCACGGCCGGGCGGTGGAAGATCGCCCGCGCCACCATCAGCCGCTGCGCCATGCCCCCGGACAGGGTCTGCACCGGGCGGTCGGCCCAGGCGGCCAGCCGGAACCGCTCCAGCAGCTCGTCGGCGGTCCGCCGGGCCGCGCGGACCGGGATCCCGAACAGCAGCCCGTGGTAGTACAGGTTCTCGCGGACGGTGAGCGAGCGGTCCAGGGTGTTCTGCTGCGAGACCACCGCGATGATCTGCTTGGCCAGCGCCGGGCGGGCGATCACGTCCACGTCGCCGATCCAGGCCTCGCCCGCGCTGGGGACGACCCGGGTGGTGAGCATGCCGACGGTGGTGGTCTTCCCGGCGCCGTTGGGGCCGAGCAGGCCGAACAGCTCGCCCCGGCGGACCAGCAGGTCCAGCCGGTCGACGGCGGCGACGTCGGCCTTGGGGTAGGTCTTGGTCAACCCCACCGTGCGGATGACCGCTTCCGGCGCCGCAGCGCCGACCGGATCGGGCTGTGCCATGGCTCACCTCGCCTGTCGGCAGGACGCCTGTCGCGGGACCACCCGAACGGTTCCAGCATGCGCCGCCCCCCGGCACCCGGCAAGCAGACCGGAACCCGGTCGGCGCGACCGGTCGGCGGCGGCCGCGCCGACGGCCGGTGAACGGCCGGCGAGCAGCGGCGGAATGCACTGGCATCGGGGGGCGGCGCGCTGGCATGCTGGCCGTGTGGACAGACCGGAGATCAGCCTTGAGTTCGCCCCGGACCTGCACGTCTTCGTCCCGGCGGCCAGGCGCGCCGGGAGTTCGACGGTGCGCACCGACGGTTCCTCGTCGCTGGGCCACGTGGTGGAGTCCCTGGGCGTCCCGCTGACCGAGGTCGGCACGCTGCTGGTGGACGGGCGGCCGACCGGCCCCGGGCATGTCCCGGCCGACCGGGAGCAGATCTCGGTGCTGGGCGTGGCGCGCCCGCAGCGGCTGCCGGGACCGGCTCGGTTCCTGCTCGACGTCCACCTCGGGACGCTCGCCCGGCGGCTGCGGCTGCTCGGCGTCGACGCCGCGTACGAGAACCTGGACATCGGCGACCCGGCGCTGGCCGCGCGCTCGGCGGCGGAGCAGCGGGTGATGCTCTCCCGGGACCGGGGGCTGCTGCGCCGCCGGGAGATCTGGGCCGGGGCGTACGTCTACAGCCACCGGCCCGACGAGCAGCTGAAGGACGTGCTGAGCCGCTTCGCCCCGCCGCTCGCCCCCTGGACCAGGTGCACCGCCTGCAACGGCGGGTTGCGGGCGGCCGACAAGGAGTCACTGCACGACCGGCTGCACGACGGCACGCAGCGCTCCTTCGACGTGTACGCGCAGTGCGAGGACTGCGGCCAGGTGTACTGGCGCGGTGCGCACCACGCCCATCTGGAGGCGATCGTGGCGGAGGCGCTGCGCGATCAACTCCGGCCGGTGGGGCCTGCGGTGGAGCGTCCGAGGTAGGTGATCGGGCCCGGGTCGGGGACCGCCAGCGGCTGGAAGCCGAGCCGGTCGTAGAAGGCCCGGGCCGGGGTGTTGGCGGTGACCATGCCCAGGTGCACCGCGGCAACCCCCTTCTCCCGCAGGGCTGCCAGCAGCCGGTCCACCAACGCCCGCCCGTGCCCGGCGCGTTGGTGCTCCGGCAGCAGGTCGATGTGCAGGTGCGCCGGGTGGCCGGCCAACTCCGGTATCAGCATCCGCTCCGGACGGTGCATCAGTTCCAGCATCTGCTCACCGGGGGTCCGCGCGGCTCGGGTGGGCGCTGGATAACGCTCCGTCAGTGTCGGTAGCCACTCGGCACGGTAGCGCTTGACGAAGGTCGCGGTGTCGGCGGTGCCGAGGATGTAGCCGACCGCGCGCTCGCCGTCGTCGACCACGAACGCCAGATCGGGCTCCAGTACCGCGTAGGGCGCGGCGAAGATGCTCGGCAGCAGCCGCAGGTCGGGGTACACCGTGCGCGAGTCACCGCCTTCGAGCGCGGTGCGGACGCAGATGTCGTCGAGAGCGGCACGGTCCTCGGGTCGGTACCGGCGGATGGTCGGGCGGTTGCTCATGGCATTGATGATGCATGGATGGGAGCGCTCCCACAAGGGATCCGGGCCCCGGGGGCGGGCACGGCCGGTCACCACACCCCCGGCAGCAGCCGGGAGGTCCCGGCCGCGTAGCCGGTGTAGGCCTCGCCCAGGGCCGAGGTCAGCACCTGCTCCTCCACCCGGATCCGGTAGAGCACGCCCGCCAGCGTGCAGCCGAACAGGGCGACCAGCGCGATCAGGTTGTCCGAGGCCAGGGCGAGGCCGAGGACCGCCACCAGCGCCCCGCTGTAGGCCGGGTGCCGGAGCACCCGGTAGGGACCGGCGGTCACCACCCGGTGGTTCTCCTGGATGTGCACCACCCCTCGGAAGAACCGCCCCAGCACCCGGATCGCCCACAGGCGCAGCGCGATCCCGGCCCACAGCACCAGCAGCGACACGCCGAGCAACGGCGTGCCGCCGCCGAGCCCGGCCCCGGGCACGGCGGTCTCGGCCAGCACCGCGAGCCCCTGGCCGACCGCGACCGCCCCGGCGACCACCCCCAGTGAGCCCCACTCGGTCCGCACCGCCCGGCCGCCCATCCGGTACCGGCGCACCTGCATCACCACCTCGGCGACCAGCCAACCCACCGCGCTGACGTTGAACAGGAACGCGAACACTCCCACAGCGACCACCCTCTCCGACCGGAAGCAGACAGGACCGGGCGGGCCCGGTCCCTGCCGATGCTAGGAATCCGGCGGCCACGGCACCTCGGCCGAGGAGTGGAGCCGCCGGGTGGAGCTTCGGGGTGGAGCCCGCCGCTTCCGGCGGAGCCGCCTCCTCCCGGCTCTCCACCCGTGGGCGGAGCCGGACATGACTGATGGTCAGGCGGTGCGGTGCCACCGGGGTTTCAGTCCAGTTGGTTCACCAGCAGGTGGAACACCGAGGGCAGCCGGGCGGCGGCGGGGACGATCCTGGCGGCCAGGCCCGGCCGGTGCCGGGCCCAGAGCAGGGACTCGGTGAGCAGCCGGTGCCGCCGGGAGACCCGCAGCCACGCCCGCTCGTAGGCCTGCGGCCGGTCCGCCCGCAGGCAGCGCACCAGTTCGGCGGCGGCGGCCAGGGCCAGGGACACCCCCTCCCCGGTCAGCGCGTCGACGTAGCCGGCCGCGTCCCCCACCAGCAGCACCCGCCCGGCCACCCGTGCCCGCACCCGCTGCCGCAGCGGCCCGGCGCCGCGTACCGGGGTGGCCGCCGCGGCTGCCCGCAGCCGTCCCGCCAGCTGCGGGAAGCGCCCGAGGTGGGCCGCGAACGGGCCGCGCTCGGCGGTCAGCACCGCGACCCCGACCAGCCCCGGGCCCAGCGGGGTGGTGTACGCCTCCGCGCCCGGCGACCAGTGCACCTCGACGCAGTCGGTCCACGGCGCGACCTCGAAGTGGCGCCGCAGCCCGTACCGCGCCGGGCGCGGATCGGGCTGCTCCAGGGCGAGTTGCCGCCGGATCGGCGAGTGCAGGCCGTCGGCGGCGACCAGGTAGCGGGCGGTGATCCCGGCCGCCGTCACCCCGGAGCCGTCCTGCCGGAGCTCGCCGATCCGCAGCGGCAGCACCGGCACCCCGAGCTCTTCGGCACGCCGCGCCAGGGCGGCGTGCAGTTCGGTGCGGCGCACCCCGCGCCCGGGGCGGGCGGCGAACCGCGCCTCGGCCCGGAAGCGCTCGTCCAGGTAGCGGATGCCGGACAGCGGATGGCCGCCGACGCTGACGCCCAGCCGTTCCAGCGCCTGTACCGCGCCCGGCATCAGGCCCTCACCGCAGGCCTTGTCGATCGGCGCGGGTCTGGGCTCGGCGACGACCACGTCGAGTCCGGCCCGGGCGGCGTGGATGGCGGTGGCCAGACCGGCCGGGCCGCCGCCCGCGACCAGCAGGTCGATCACGGCAGCGCGGCGGCGGTCCGCTCGGGGGACCCGGACGGCAGGGTGGCCAGCGCGGCCTCCTCGCAGCGCACCCGGATCACCAGCAGCAGGGCGTTGCCCAGGGTGAACACGGTGGCGGTGAGCCAGTTGGAGTGCACCAGCGGCAGCGCCTCGCCCTCGACCACCACGGCCAGGTAGTTCGGGTGCCGCAGCCAGCGGTACGGGCCGCCGGTGACCGGCGGCAGACCCGGGACCACGATCACCCGGGTGTTCCAGCGCGGGCCCAGGGTGGCCACGCACCACCAGCGCAGGCCCTGGGCCAGCAGTACCAGCGCCAGCATCGGCCAGCCGAGCGCGGGCAGGAACGGCCGGTGGGCGAGCGCGGTCTCGGCCAGGCAGCCCAGCAGCAGGCCGGTGTGCAGCAGCACCATCACCGGGTAGTGCCCGCTGCCGTACTCAAGGCCGCCGCGGGCGGCGGACCAGGCGGTGTTGCGGCGGGCGACCCCGACTTCGGCCAGCCGTTCCAGGCCGACCAGCAGGATGAGCAGGGTGTACGCGGACATCGGCGGCTACCAGCGGAGGAGGACGAGTTCGGTGCTGAAGCCCGGACCCATCGCGAGCAGGAGCCCGGGGGTTCCGGGCGGGGGCGGGCGCAGCGCCAGGGTGTCGCGCAGCACGTGCAGCACCGAGGCGGAGGAGAGGTTGCCGACCTCGGCCAGCGAACGCCAGGTCAGCTCCAGGGCGCGGGCGGGCAGGTCCAGCGTCTCGCGGACGGCGTCCAGCACCCGGGGGCCGCCCGGGTGGCAGACCCAGGCGGTCACGTCCTGGGTCTTCAGGTCGTGGTCGGCCAGGAAGGAGCGGACCTCCGCGCCGAGTCCGGCCCGGACCAGGTCCGGCAGGTCGGCGCCGAGCAGGATCCGGAAGCCGTCGTCACCGATCTCCCAGCCCAGCATCCGCTCGGTGCCGGGGTAGAGGCGGCTGCGGGTGGCCACCACGGTCGGCCCGGGCGGCCGCGTCCCGGCGGCGCGCTCACGGCCGACGGCGAGCAGCGCGGCGGCGCCGTCGCCGAAGAGCGCCCCGGCCACCAGGTTCTGCGGCGAGGCGTCGGCGCGTTGCAGGGTCAGCGAGCACAGTTCGACCGAGAGCAGCAGCGCCACCTGGTCCGGGTGGCCGTGCAGGTAGTCGTGCAGCCGGGCGATCCCGGCCGCCCCGGCCACGCAGCCGAGGCCGAACACCGGCACCCGCTTGACGTCCGGGCGCAGCCCCAGCGGGCCCGCCAGCCGGGCCTCGATCGAGGGGGCGGCGATGCCGGTGACCGAGGTGAAGACGACCAGGTCGATCTCCTCGGGGCGCAGCCCGGACTGCTCCAGGGCCCCGTTGACCGCCTCCTCGCCGAGCCGCAGCGCGACCTCGATGAAGGCGTCGTTGGCCTGGCCGAAACCGGTCAGCCCGGCGTAGCGCTCCAGCGGCAGCGCCAGGTGGCGGTGCTCGACCTGGGACGCCGCGTGCACCCGGGCCAGTACCCCGCGTTCGCGCTCGTGCTCCGGCGGCAGACACAGGTCCGCGAAGACACGAGTGATCTGCTCCTGCGCGTAGTGCTGGGCGGGCAGGGCACCCTGGATCGCGACAATTCGCGTCATGAGCGGAAGTATAGGGGCAAATTGACCAAAGGTCATGAATCTACCGGTCACCGCCTGTCGGCGGCCCTACCATCGCGGCATGGACAGAGCGGGCACCACCGGTCCGGGCGAGGCCGCGGCCGTCGGCGCGGCGGCGGATCGCGGCTTCTGGCCAGGGCTGCTGCGGGCCGCGCACGCCGAGCCGACCGTGGCGGTGACGGTGCTGACCACCGTGCTGGCGGCGGCCTGGGGGCGCGGACCGGGCGGCACGGTACTGGTCGGCCTGGCGGTGCTCAGCGGTCAGCTCTCGGTGGGCTGGAGCAACGACGTGATCGACCGGCGCCGGGACCTGGCCGCGGGGCGGCGGGACAAGCCCCTGGTCACCGGGGCGGTGCCGCACCGCACGGCGGCGGTCGCGGCGGGCTGCGCGCTGCTGCTCTGCGTACCGCTGTCGCTGGCCGTCGGCCTGTCGGCCGGGCTGGCGCACCTGGGCGGGGTCGCCGCCGGCTGGGCCTACAACCTCGGGGTCAAGCGCACCGTGCTCTCCTGGCTGCCGTACGCCCTCGGCTTCGCGCTGCTGCCCGCCCTGGTGACGCTGGGGCTGCCCGGGCACCCCCGGCCACCGCTGTGGCTGCTGGGCGCGGGCGCGCTGCTGGGCGTGGGCGCGCACGCCGCCAACGTGCTCCCGGACATCGACGACGACCTCGCGGCGGGGGTGCGCGGCCTGCCGCAGCGGCTCGGCGGGCGCGGGGCGCGGGCGCTGGCGGCGGGCGCGCTGCTGGCGGCCTCGGCGCTGCTGGTGCTCGGCCCGGCGGGTCCCCCGGGGCCGAGCGGCTGGGCCGGGCTGGCGGTGACCGGGGCCCTGGGGGTCGCCGTGGTGCTGCCGCTGGGCGCGCGCCCGGGCAGTCGGCTGCCGTTCCTGGCCACGCTCGGCCTCGCGGGCGTGGACGTGGCACTGCTGCTGCTCCGCGGCGGCGCCCCGGGGTGACCGCCGAGTCCCGGCGGGCGGCCGCCCTCGGCCCCGCCCGCCGGGACTCGTCCGAGCCCGGTGTGCTCCGGTGCCTAACCCAGCGAGGCCAGGTGTGCCTTGAAGCCCGCGCCGTAGGCGGTCGGGGTGCCGCTGTAGTCGCTGATCAGCGACGGCCCCGAGCTGCAGTCCCAGGTGTTCCAGGTCCAGGCGAGGTAGGAGGCGCCCTCCTGGTCGAGCCAGGGCAGCAGCGAGTTCAGGTAGGTCGCGGCGCAGTCGTTCTCGCCGAGTTCACCGGTGACCAGCGGCACCTGCGCCAGCACCGGGGCCACCTGGCTGTTCCAGCAGGAGGCGCTGCTACAGGTGTTGAAGTTGTACGAGTGCCAGGACGCGGCCAGGTCGTGGTCCGGGTCGGTGGGCTCGTAGGCCAGCCACTGGCTGAGGTCGTTGGAGTAGGCCAGACCGCCCAGCATCAGCACGTTGTCCGCGCCGGTGGACCGTACCGCGTTCACCATCGACTGCATCCCGGCGACCTGGTAGCCGATGCCCGGGCAGGTGCCGCCGTCGCGCCAGCAGGTCCACGCCTGGGTGGCGGTGCTGCTGGCCCGGTCCGGGTAGGGCTCGTTGAACAGGTCGAACACGGTGGCGTCGTCACCCTTGAAGGTGCTGGCGACCGAGGTCCAGAACGGGATCGCCTCGGCCGCGTCGGGCATCGGCTTCTGGCAGGTCGCGGTGGCACTGGAGCAGGCGGAGGAGTTGCCGGTGTAGACCCCGTCGGTCCAGTGCAGGTCGAGGATCGCGACCAGGCCGTTCTGGTGCAGCAGCGAGACGTAGTTCTTGATCGCGGTGATGTAGCTGCTGCCCGCGTAGGCGGAGTCCACGTCGGACAGGCCGAGCCAGCAGTCCTCGTTGAGCGGGACCCGGACGGCGTTGATGCCCCAGGCGGTCATCGCCGAGACGGAGGCCTGGTCGACCGGCCCGTCGAAGATCCCGGTGCCCTGGACACAGGAGAACTCCGCGCCGGAACGGTTCACCCCGTGCAGGGTGACCGTCCGGCCGGTGGCGTCGACCAGCTTGTTGCCGGAGACATGCAGCTGGGGAGCGCTCCCAGCGGGTGCGGTGGGCGTCGCGGTCGCCGAGGCACTGGGGGTCGGCGTGGGCGTGGGTGTCGGCGTGGGCGTGGGTGTCGGCGTCGGGGTCGGGGAGGCGGAGGGCGAGGGCGACGGGCCGGTGCCGGTGCCGCAGACCACGCCGTTGACGGTGAACGCCGTGGGCGCGCTGTTGCTGCCGGAGTAACCGAAGTTGGCCTCGGTGGTGTAGCTGCTCCCGGCGGCGATGCCGCTGCTCCAACTCGGCGCGGTGACGGTGACCTGGCTGCCCGACTGGGACCAGGTGCCGTTCCAGCCGCTCTGCAGGGTCTGGTTTCCGGCGTAGCCGAAGCCGAGGGTCCAGCCGCTGATCGCCGCGCCGCCGGTGTCGGTGATGGTGACCGAGGCGGTGAAGCCGCTGCCCCAGTCGTTGGTGTCCGCGTAGCTGACGCCGCACGAGGCGGTGGCGGTGGCGGCGGCGCTGGGTCCGGCCAGCGGCAGCAGCACGGCGGCGAAGCCCGCCGTGACGGCCGCGACCGCGGTGAGCCTGATCGGGGGTCTCATGGGTGAGCACTCTCCTTGGCGAATCCCGAGGTGGTGGATCCGTAGTCCCGAAGAACAGGGTGCTCGCACTGGCTGCCGGGGCCACGGTAGCGACGGACGGCGGAGCTTGACAACACGTCAGACTTTTTTCGGTGTACGCGGACAAGGGTATTGACGCGCCCTCGGAATCAGTTGACTATCGGGAGCGCTCCCACTGGTTGCCACCAGCCGCGTGCGGCGGGCATCAGCCCCGGGGGAACGGTCGGCGTCCGCCCACCCCGGGACGTCCACCGCCCGTGGGCTGGAGTGATACGCCATCCGCGGAGTGCCATCCGCGGCCGCCGGTGCACCACGCGCAGGGAGTCCCACCCGGTTCCCCGGAACCACCCGCCCCCGTCGGGGCACCGTCAGGCGCCGCCCAGCATGGGAGCGCTCCCATCAATTCGTGAAAGGACGCGAGAGCTCACCAGGGATCCAGCCACCCCACCTCACAGAGGGATCCGTCACGTGTCACGTCAGAAACCGAACCGGTTCCGAGCGATCCTGACCTCGGCCGCGCTGGGCGCCGCCATGCTCGTCCCGATCGCCGGCGCGCAGTCCGCGCACGCCACCGCCACCCATGTGGCCAACCCCTACGTGGGTTCGACGCCCTACCTGAACCCCGACTATGTGAACGAGGTCAAGGCCCAGGCCACCGCCGACGGCGGGACCACCGGCGCGACCGAGGCCACTGTCGCCACCTACCAGACCGCGATCTGGATGGACCACATCGGCGCGATCACCGGCGACAGCACCCACCTCAGCCTCCAGACCCAGCTCAACAACGCCGAGACGCAGGCCGCCGGCAGCTCCAAGCCGGTGCTGTTCGAGGTGGTCATCTACGACCTGCCCGGCCGCGACTGCGCGGCGCTGGCGTCCAACGGCGAGATCCCGGCGACCGCCGCCGGGCTCACCGAGTACGAGACCCAGTACATCAACCCGATCGCGGCGCTGCTGGGCAACAGCGCCTACAGCAACCTGCGGATCTCGGCGATCATCGAGCCGGACTCGCTGCCCAACGTGGTCACCAACCAGAGCAAGCCCGCCTGTGCCACCGCCACCCCGTACTACGAGGCGGGCATCGAGTACGCGCTGAACGCGCTGCACCCGATCAGCAACCTCTACACCTACCTGGACATCGGCCACTCCGCCTGGCTCGGCTGGTCCAGCAACATGAGCCCGGCCGCCCAGGAGTACGCCAAGGTCGCCAAGGCCACCACGGCGGGCTTCGCCAGCGTGGACGGGTTCATCAGCGACACCGCCAACTACACCCCGACCGACGAGCCGTACCTGCCGAACTCGACGCTCCAGGTGGGCGGTTCACCGCTGGACTCGGTGAACTTCTACCAGTACAACCCGTACTTCGACGAGCACAGCTACGACGAGGCGATGTACTCCGCGCTGGTCGCGGCGGGCTTCCCGAGCACGGTGGGGATGCTCATCGACACCTCCCGCAACGGCTGGGGCGGGTCGGCCAGACCGACCTCGCTGAACACCTCGCCGACCACCGCCACCGCCTACGTCGCCGCGAACAAGATCGACCAGCGACCGTTCCGCGGTGACTGGTGCAACATCGCCGGGGCCGGGATCGGCGCGCGGCCGACCGCGCAGCCGTACGGGGCGAGCGACCCGATCATCGCCTTCGTCTGGATCAAGCCGCCGGGCGAGTCCGACGGCGACTACCCGACCAGCACCCACGCCCACGGCGACGCGCACTGCGACCCGAACGGGACCCAGACCGACGGCAACGGCGGGACCTACCCGACCGACGCCATCCCCGGCTACGACGTCCCGGCCGGGCAGTGGTTCGCGGCCGAGTTCCAGGGGCTGGTCGCCAACGCCTACCCGTCCCTCGGCTCCACCACCACCGGCGGTGGCGGCGGCGACACCACCCCGCCGTCGGTCCCGACCGGGCTCACCGTCACCGGCACCACCAGCGGCAGCGTCTCGCTGTCCTGGACCGCCTCGACCGACAACGTCGGCGTGACCGGCTACGACGTCTACCGCGGCAGCACCAAGGTCGCCACGGTGACCAGCGGCACGACCTACACCGACACCGGCCTCACCGCCGCCACCGCGTACAGCTACACCGTCGACGCGCGTGACGCGGCGGGCAACGTCTCGGCGGCGTCCGCCGCGGTGACCGCCACCACCGCCGCCTCGTCCGGCGGCGGGGGCGGCACCACCAGCGCCGGGTGCACCGCCGCCTACAGCGTCAGCAGCGACTGGGGCAGCGGCTTCAACGGCAGCGTCACGGTGACCAACACCGGCACCGCCGCCACCAAGTCCTGGACGGTGTCCTGGACCTGGCCCGGCAGCCAGCAGATCACCAACCTGTGGAACGGCTCGTACACCCAGACCGGCACCTCGGTCACGGTGACCAACGCCGCGTACAACAACGCGATCGCCGTCGGCGGCAACACCAGCTTCGGCTTCGGCGCGAGCTACACCGGCAGCAACACCGCACCCACGCTCAGCTGCACCGCGAGCTGAGCCCCGAAACGGCCCCGGGACCGGCGCGCCACCCCGCGCCGGTCCCGGGGTCGCCCGCGCCCGCCCACGCGCTCAGCGGGGGCGGGCGGCCAGCCGCAGGCCGTGGTCGTCGCGGGCGATCGCGACCATCGCCGCGTCGTCGGCGAGCGGTCCGCCGACGAAGCTGTCCAGGTCGTCGTTGACCCGCGCCAGCAGCCGCTCCGGCTCGACGCCGCCGAACCGCTCCAACCGCGCCGACAGCGGATAGAACTCGCCCCGGTAGTCCCGCGCCTCGGAGATGCCGTCGGTGTAGAGCAGCAGCAGATCGCCCGGTTCGAAGGCGAAGGCGGTGGCCCGGTAGCCGTCGGCGACGAAGCCGCCCAGGGTGCCCAGGCCGAGCGGCGGCGCCGGGCGCAGCACCTCCAGCGTGGCGCTGCGGCCCCCGCGCAGCAGCAGCGGCGGCGGATGGCCGCAGTTGACCACGTTCAACAGCGGCTCGTCGTCGCGGATGTCCACGATCACGGCGGTGACGAAGCCCTCCCCCACCTCGGGACCGGCGCCGCCGTCGGGCTCGGCCAGGCCCCAGGAGACGCTGCCCTCCAGGTAGGCGGCGAGCCCCGGCAGCGGGGACTGCTGGTGCGCGGCGGCGCGGAAGGCCCCGAGCAGCAGGGCCGTGTCACCGAGGGTCTGCAGGCCCTTGCCGCGCACGTCGCCGATGATCAGCCGGGTGCTGTCACCGGTGCGGGCCGCCGCGAACAGGTCCCCGCCGACCCGGGCGTGCGCGGCCACCGCGCGGTAGCTGGAGGCGATCCGCAGCGGGCCGATCCGTTCCGGCAGCGGGCTCTGCAGGACCCGCTGCGCCGCCTCGGAGACCGCCCGCACCCGCGTCAGCTCGTGTTTGCTCCGCTGGTGCACCCGGTTGAAGACCACCACCAGCACCGAGAGCACGACCAGGCCCGCGAGCTGGACCTCCAGGTTCTCGGTGGCGATCACCCCCCGTTCCAGGCCGATCACCACCAGGGTCAGCACCGAGAGCGCGCCGATGAACGCGGTGAACCGGGGACCGGCGAAGGAGGCGGTGATCGCGGGCGCCACCACCAGCAGCGGCCCGAGGTGTATGTCGGCGGGCGAGAGGATGTCGGCGGTGGCGATCAGCGCCAGCAGCGCCAACGGCAACCACGCCATCCGGGGGAAGGGCCCGGGAAGGCACCGGCCGAGCAGCGACGGGCGGGGGCGGGGGGCAGCCGGGTCGCGCCGCTTGGCCATGCCTCCTCCTCCCCTCCACGGTCCTCACCGGTCCACGGACCTCAACGGACCTCCATGGACCTCCGCGGGCCTCCATGGACCTCCACGGAAAGGGAAGGGTCGCCTCCTTATCGCAACGCGCCCCGGGCTTCGGCGCAACCCGGGAGCCGGGCGGTCGCGCTGCGCGCGTCCGCCACGGCGGTGGGTGACCGGCGCCGACTCCCCCCGGTGGAGCCGGCGCCGGTCAGCGGTACCGGCTGGCCGCGAGGCGGTAGCTGGCCCAGGCGTTGGTACCGGTGCGGTGGCGCTGCACGTGCAGGCCGTCGGCGAGGGCGCTGACGATCTCCAGGCCCCGGCCGGACTCGTCGGCGGGCAGTTTCTCGCCCCGGCCGACCACCGGTCCGTAGTCGGAGACAGTGAGGTCCACATGCGAGCCCGCGAGGGTCAGGTCGACGGACATGTCACGTCGGCCGTGCAGGGTGGAGTTGGTGGTGAGCTCGCTGACCAGGAGCACGACCTGCTCGACGTCCTCGCCGTAGACGCCCCAGCTGGCCAGCAGCAACGCGGCGCAGTGACGGGCGGCGGGGACCGATCTGGGCTGGGCCGGCATTTCCCAGTGGGCCTGACGCTGGAAGGCCCACGGTACTTCGGTGCCGGACTGCCTGCCCGCCGGTACGCCGTCGGCCGCCGGGGTGGCGGCCACCGGACCGACATCGGGGACGGCTCGCTCGGCGGCCCGCGGGGCGGGCGATCCCCGGCCCGCCCCGGCTCCGGCGGGCGCGGTCGAGGCCTGCCCGACCGGGCCCGGTGCGACCGGCGGCGGTGCGGGCGCCGACGGCGGCGGCGCGGTCCGGGCGGCGGGCGGGGTCAGTGCGGACGGCGGGGTGTGGCGCTCGCCGCCGACGTCGTAACGGGCCGGTGCCCCGGCCGGGGTCCAGGGCGCGGCGCCGTGCTGGCGTCCCTGCGGGAAGGCGGCGGGGGTGAGGGCGTCCGGTGGGGACGCGGTCGGATGGGCATGGCTGGTGTCCACCGTCGTCCCCTTCAGTGGCCGGTGCCGGCAGCGCCGTCGACGGGCACGATCGCCCCGGTGATGTAGGAGGCCTCCGGTGAGGCCAGGAAACGCACCGCGGCGGCGACCTCCTCTGGCTGGGCCATCCGGCCCAGCGGGATCTGCGCGATCAGCTCGGCCCGCAGCTCCTCGGAGAGCTCGGCGCTCATGTCGGTCTCGGTCAGCCCGGGCGCGACCACGTTGACGGTGATCGAGCGGGGCCCGAACTCCCGGGCCAGCGACCTGGCCAGGCCGATCATCCCGGCCTTGGAGGCGGCGTAGTTGGACTGCCCGGCCTCGCCGCGCATGGCGACGGCCGAGGAGATGAACACGATGCGTCCGCCGCGGGCCCGGAGCATCTTCCCGCTGACCGCCTTGACCACGCGGAACGCGCCGGTCAGGTTGGTGTCGACAACGGCGGTGAAGTCCTCCTCCGCCATCCGCAGCAACAGCCCGTCGTGGGTGATCCCGGCGTTGGCGACCAGGACCGACACCGGCCCGTGGGCCTCCTCTATCTGCTTGAGCGCGGCGGAGATCTGCTCCGGCACCGTCACGTCGCAGGGCAGCGCGAGCACCTCGTCCGGCAGGACCCCCTCGGCCGGCGGACGGCTGCGGTAGGTGACGGCCACCCGATCGCCCTGGGCGGCGAAGGCCCGGGCGACGGCCGCCCCGATGCCGCGACTTCCGCCGGTGATCAGTACGGAACGGGGGTCCATGCGCTGCCTTTCGGTGGTGGAGCGGACGGTGGTGGCCCAGCCGGTGCGCCTCGCCTCGTCAGCCGCCGGGGCCCTGAACCCGGGGCTTCGGCCGGGGTTCGCGGATCCGGCTGATCCGCGCGCGGCTCGGTACTAGCATGTAGCGCGTCTTGTACGGGATCTGACGGGTGTTCGAAGGAGGCCGCAGCGGTGCGGCAGGAGGCCCAGCCCAGCTGTCCGGACAGGCGGCGGCACGAGCTGTTCGCCGCGCTGGCTGGACGCGGTGCTCGTGGTCGGCATGGCCGGTGCTCGGTCCCTTCGGCACTGGGGCGTCCCGGGCAGGAAGAACCCGGTGTGGCGAGTCTGCCGCAGCCCCGCCCGTTTTTGCAGGGTCAGTATTTACATGTAATTCAGCACCACCTTAATCAAGCGGGCAGTGGCGACGGTCGCTCAGGAGGCCGGGCGGCCAGGGGGTATGACGGAACATGAACAGACGCGAGCTGAAGGCGATGCTGGAGCGCCACCGCGCGCTGGTCGATCCGACCGAGCGCGGCTTCGAGCCGACGCCGGTCCGCCGCGGCCGTCCGGTCGACGGCCTGTCCCAGCCGCAGATGGACATGCTGCTGATGGGCGACTTCGCCGCCGGGACGTACGGGCGGCTGGAGCGCGGGCAGATCGAACACCCGCCGGCCCTGCTGCTGGACGAGGTCTCCCGGCAGCTCGGGCTGAACGAGGACGAGCGCACCATGCTGTACCTGCTGTCGCACGGCGAGAAGCCCACCCACCCGCTGGACCCGCGGCAGGCGGTGGAGCTCAAGCCGACCTGGCAGGTGGCCCTCGACGGCATCACGCACATGGCCTACATCACCGACGCCGCCTGGAACACGCTCGCCTGGAACGAGCGCTTCCCGCACATGTTCCCGGACGACGTGCCCGGGTTGGAGCCGGGCCTGCCGCCGCGGAACATCATGTGGTGGATGGCCCTGTGCGAACCGGCCCGCGACTACTTCCCGCACTGGGACATCTCCTGGGGGCCGTTGGCGCTGGCCCAGCTGAAGGCGGCGGTGCTGGCCCATCCGGACAACCAGGACCTGCGCGACCTGGAGGCGCAGGCCCTGGCCGACCCGGTGACCCAGCCCATCTACACGCACCCGGAGCTGGAGTACGTCCACCCGGACACCGACACCCGTCCGCTGCGGCACGCGGTGCTCGGGCCGGGGATGGTCACCATGTGCGCCGCCGAACCGTTCAGCCTGCCCGGCGGGCGACTGATGATCATTCCGTTCGTCCCCGGCGAGGTGATCCGGCCGACCCCGCTCTGGCCGCAGCGCCGCCCCTCGCGACGGCGGTCCCGGCCCCGGGAGGCGGAACTGACGACCGGTCCGCAGTCCTGACCGGGCCTCCCGGCGCCGCCCCGGATCGCGGTCACAGAATCGGATGATGATGCCGCGTCAAACCAAACTGTGATGGGGATCACTTCACGGCGCGGCGCAAAGATCGTCACAATGGGCCCTCATGAGCCAAGAGTCGCACCTCACCCCCATAGCCGACGGCCTTTTCGCCTGGCTGCCCGACGAACCCGGCGCCTGGGGGCTGGCCAACTGCGGTCTACTGGTGTCCGGTGGGCAGGCAGCGCTCATCGACACCCCGTACGACCTTCCCCACACCCACGCGCTGCTCGACGCCTGCGCGCGGGTGCTGGGTCCGGAGGCCCGGATCGGCACCGCGATCACCACGCACAGCAACGGAGACCACTCGTACGGCCTAGCGGCGTTGACCGATGTCGAGATCATCGGGACCGAGGACTACCTGCACGCGCTGGAGCACGAACCCACGCCGCAGCAGATGCACCACCTGGTGCACGAGACGCCGCAGGACCAGCCCACGGCCTGGTACCTGCGCCGCCACTTCGGCCGCTTCCACTTCGAGGACCTCACCCTGGTCGCCCCCACCCGCACCTTCAGCGGGCAGTTGGACCTCCGCGTCGGCGCGGCCGAGGTCCGGCTGACCCAGGCCGGGCCCGCGCACACCGACGGCGACCTGTGGGTGCATCTGCCGCAGCACGGCGTGGTGTTCACCGGTGACCTGGCCTTCGCCGGGGACCACCCGGTGCACTGGGCCGGTCCGTTGGACAACGTCATCGACGCCTGCCTGAGCATCCTGGCGACCGGCGCCACGGTGATCGTCCCCGGCCACGGACCGCTGATGACCCGGGACGACCTGCGCGCCCACATCGACTACCTCGGCTGGGTCCGGGACCAGGCACGGAAGTTGCACGCCCAGGGGGTACCGGCGGCCAACGCCGCGCTGCACCTGATCGAGTCCGGGCACTACCCGGAGCTGGGACTGCCGGAGCGGCTGGCGATCACCCTGTCCACCGAGTACCGGCACCTGGAGGGCGAGACCGAGACGCCGAACCTGGTGGCACTGGTGGACGCCGCCGCCCGGATCGCGCTCGGCCGGGAGAACGCGCGCGTCCCGGGCCCGCGCACCTCCACCGAGGGCTCCCGCCTCACGCCGCCCGCCCAGGCGTAGCGCGACCGTCCGGTCGGGGGGTGGACGCCGCTCCGCGCCCCGACCGGGAGTCCAGCGCGCCGCCGTCCGCCCGGGACGGCAACTCCTCAGCCCAGCGGCCGAGTTGCCACGCCCGAGCCCCGTACTTTCCCCATCGCGCACGTTCATAGCCCGGAGGTTGAGTTGACCCTGCAGACGCACACCGCCCTGATACACAAGGACACCTCGGTAGTCCTGTTCCTCGCCGGAGTCATCTTCGTGTGGGCGCTGGTCCTCGGCGTGTGGAAATGGCAGCGGATGAGCACCTCCGCGGACGGGCTGGCGCACCCGTACATCGACATCGCCCACCGGTCCGCCCTGCTGTACTCGTTCGCCGCCGGGCTCATCTCGGCCTTCGTCCAGTTCTCCCGCTGGCCCGACGCGGTCAACCTCAGCGCGGGCGTGACGATCGTGGTGCTGTTCATGGCCACCATCGCCAACTACGTGCGGCTCGGGATCCAGGGCCGGACCGACAACCAGATGCGCAACGCGCCGCCGAACATGAGGATCCTGCTGGCGATCCTGATCATCGGCGAGATCGGCGGCTTCTGCGTGCTGCTGACCGGTTTCGCCGCGGCCCAGCTGTAGCCGGGGGCCGCGGGGATCCGCGGAGTCTCACGACGGGAGGGACACCGGTGACGGAACGCCGGTGAACCGGTCGCGGCCGGGAGGCGTTCTCACTGGTGCGGACCCGCCCCGGCGGGCCGGTGGACCAGCCGAGCCGCAACCGGCGGAGCGGCGGTTCCAGCGGAAGAAGTCCGTCGTGAAACGTGTCACCACCGCCCTGGTGGGCGCAGCGGCCGTGGCGGCGCTGGCCGCCGGCTGCGCGAGCTCCACCACGGCGTCATCCACCCCGAGCCCCAGCGGCAGCGCGGCCCCGAGCAGCGCCGCACCGGCGTCGGCGTCCACGGCCGGGCACGGCGCGGCCGTGGTGAAGGCCGCCTCCTCCCCCGAGGGCCAGATCCTGGTCGACGGCTCCGGCCGGACGCTGTACCTGTTCCAGGCGGACACCGGCCCCACCTCCACCTGCAACGGCGCCTGCGCGGCCGCCTGGCCCCCGGACACCACCAGCGGCGCGCCCAGCGGCACCGGCGTGAACACCGCCCTGCTCGGCACCAGCGCGCGGGCCGACCACGCGACCCAGGTCACCTACAAGGGCCACCCGCTGTACTACTTCGCCGACGACGCCAAGCCCGGGCAGACCAACGGCCAGGGCGTGGACGCCTTCGGCGGGCGTTGGTACGTGGTCGGCCCCGGCGGCGCGGCGATCACCGCGATGCCGACGACCCCCTCGCCCTCGCCCGGCGGTGGCGGCGGGAACGGCTACTGATCGGCCCGGCCCCGGGGAACGCCGGAGCGGGCCTGGAGAACCAGGCCCGCCCGGCCGGACCGCGGTCCGCGTGGGTCCTCGGACCCCGATGGGTCAGAAGCCCCAGCCGTGGCCCCAGGAACGGCTGTTGAACTGCTCCAGGATGTGGCTGAACTGCCAGGTGCTCTGGGCCACGCCGGAGCAGGTACCGGCGCCGGCGGTGCCGGGGCAGCCGCCGTTGTCGCGCTGGATCGCCCAGATGGACAGGGCGCCCAGGCCGTTGCTCTTGGCGAAGGACTCCACGGTGTTGACGTCGGCCACGGTGGTGGTCTCGGCCGCACCGAAGTCGTCGATGCCGGGCATCAGGGTGAGCCCGATCGACTCCCAGAGCTGCGCCTTGGACTTCCACGGGTAGAGCGCGGAGAGCTGGCTGTAGACGCCGTTCGCGGCGGAGACCGCGTCCGCGCCCATCTCCTGGGTGGTGCCGATGTAGTAGTCGAAGGTCATGGCGTTGACCAGGGCGATCTGGGCGTGCTCCTGGACCGCGTTCTGCAGCACCGCGAGCCCGGTCGCGCCCAGCCCGGTGTTGGCCGACGGCAGGGTGTACTGGAAGCTCACCGGGTGGCCGGTGCGCCGTCCCCAGGCCTCGGCCTCGGCGATGGCCTGGTTGCGGCG
Organism: Streptacidiphilus sp. P02-A3a; assembly: GCF_014084105.1. Classification (GTDB taxonomy): domain Bacteria; phylum Actinomycetota; class Actinomycetes; order Streptomycetales; family Streptomycetaceae; genus Streptacidiphilus. Next base: position 5,879,203 of record NZ_CP048289.1, read on the forward strand.
GGTGATCCCGGCGGTGTTGGACAGCGAGGTGGCCTCGACGTCCAGGTCGATCCGGGAGACGTGGTACGTGGTGAAGATGTTCTCGTACACCTTGGCTATCGCGTCGACACTGGTGCAGCTGTCGGCGATGTCGGTGTTGGTGGTGTCGGCGCCGTAACCCCCGAAGGAGGGGATGACGTTGCCGCCGTTGCGCTGGATGGCCGCGATCGAGCTGCCGAAGGTGGCCGAGGTGAGCGGCTGGGTGGTGCTGCCGTTCCAGTAGGCGGTGCAGGAGCCGGACGCGGCGGTCTCGATGAACGCGAGGGTCAGGTACTTGCTGCCGGACTCGGCGGACAGGGTGGCCGGGTCGTCGCCGTTGTACGCCTCAAAGTAGGGCGAGTACACGTGCGCCGGAAGGGGGTTGACCCAGGCGTGGCCGGCGGGGATCCCCTCCGCGTTCGCCGCACCCGCACCGGCGGTCAGCAGCCCCGCCGAGGCGACCGCGGTCGCGACCAGTCCGGTGACCACGGAACGGACAATTCGGGGGGTTCGTGTCATCTGGGCTCCCAAGTGGGGACGAGGACCATAGTGGTAGAGACCAATGGTTGATCGCGCTAATACTTGGACTAGACCATTCTGCTGTCAAGGGTTCGCCGGTTAATCCCGTACGGGAGTCACGCCGCGCCGTGTCACCCCGCTGAGCAGCGGCGCCCTCGAATCCCGGCCCTGCCACGGAACGTCGTGCACCATCGAACCAGGGCGCGGTGTTGCGGAACCGCGCCGGGCGGTCAACAGCCCGGCCACGGGCGGTGGATGACGGATCACCACCCCCGTCGCCGCACCACCGCCGACGGGGCGACGCGGGCATGCGGACGCCCCGCGCCGCTGGATCGCGGGGCGGGGCGCCGGTGCTGCCGCCGGTCAGGCCGGGAGGATGTTCTCCGCCTGCGGGCCCTTCTGGCCCTGAGTGACGTCGAAGGTGACCTTCTGGCCCTCCTGGAGCTCACGGAAGCCCTGGGCGTTGATGTTCGAGTAGTGGGCGAAGACGTCGGCGCCGCCCCCGTCCTGCTCGATGAAGCCGAAGCCCTTTTCGGCGTTGAACCACTTCACGGTACCGCTGGCCATGCTGTTCTCCTTGATGCGCACAGTCGCAACCGCGCCCGCACTGTGCGAGCGCCGTGTCGCCCGGCCCGGACGCACCCCGACCGTGATCCCGGACAGCACAATGCCCGTGATCGCGATCACGGGCGAGCGGAACTCGGGAACCACGACTGCTACTGCACGGAACGCTACCCGCCGCGGCGCTCTGTCGCCGTAGGACGCGCGGGACGCGCCGCCCAATGGAGGATCCCGGTCGGCCCCGCCCGCGATCCGGACCCGGCGCACCCGGAGGGTGATCGGGCGGATACGGAGCGCGCCGAAACGGCCCGACTATGGTCCAGGTCACGGCCGGGCCGGGCGGACGAAGATCCACAGTGACCGGCCGGGACCGACCCGCTCACCATCCGTCGACCGTGTGGGGCAGGTCACCCGTCCTCCGATGTGGTCCAGACCACGAAATGCCCCCCGGAGAAGGCGAATCGGGGCCCGAGCCGCCCCGATATCACCGAAAGACATGATCGATACCGGCGGTAACCTGGCTCTGAGCTGGGACTTCCCCGGAACGCTTGGACCGGGACCGGAGGTTGCCTACCTTCGAAGAAGTGCACCGAGCACCCCGGGCCCAACCCGCCCCACACGTTCTCGTCTTGTCCACGGGAACGCGAAGCGCAGCGGGAGCCACGACGGCACGGACGACGCCCCCACCGGCGTGAACCGGCCGACCCGATGGACCACCAGCGGACCACCACGCGCGCTCCCGCGCGCCCACCGCCACCGTCCGGGACTGACGAGAGGAACACATGATCTTCCGCCGCGAGAACGACGCCGCCCGCACCACCACCGCCACCGAGGGCACCCGCAAGCACACCCGCCTGCGCACCGCCCTGGTCGCCGGTGCGGTCATCGCCGCCCCCGTGGCCGGCCTCGCCGCCGCCACCACCGCCTCCGCCGCCACCCCCTCCACCTGGAACGCCGTCGCCCAGTGCGAGAGCAGCGGCAACTGGGCCGCCAACACCGGCAACGGCTTCTACGGCGGCCTCCAGTTCACCCCCTCCACCTGGGCCGCCTTCGGCGGCACCGCCTACGCCGCCAGCGCCGACCAGGCCACCGCCGCCCAGCAGATCACCGTCGCCGAAAACGTCCTCGCCGCCCAAGGCCCCGGCGCCTGGCCCGTCTGCGGCCCCCAGGCCGGCCTCACCAGCAACGACACCACCGACACCACCACCGCCGCGACCACCACCACCACCGCCGTGACCCCCACCACCACGGCCACCAGCACCCCCACCACCCCCAGCACCACCCCGGCCACCACCCAGGCCAGCACCACCCCGGCCCAGACCACCAGCACCAGCACCAGCAGCAGCTACACGGTCAAGCCCGGCGACACCCTCGGCGGCATCGCCAACGCCAACGGCACCACCTGGCAGAAGCTCTACGCCGCCAACACCACCACCATCGGCAACAACCCCGACGTGATCACCCCCGGCGAAACCCTCACCCTCGGCTGACCACACCCCAGCACCACCCCCAGCACCACCACGGCGCGGCACCCACCCCAGGGCGCCGCGCCACAGCCAGGTCCGGATCCGCTACGCCCAGAGCCTCCGGCGGGTCCACCCGGCGCCGGTCCGCCGGTAGCGCAGCCGGGTGTGCCGACGCTGCTCGTCGGCCTGCCAGAACTCGACCTCGTCGGCGGCCAGCGCGTACAGCGTCCAGTCGGCGGCGACCAGGTCGGGCCGCGCCGCGATCCGGGCCCGCGCCGCCTCGATCTCGGCGGCGGCTCCGGCCGGGTCGTCCAGGACCTGCGACTGCCGGGCCGCCAGCGCCTCGGCCCGGGCCCCGGGCGAGCGCGCCAGGAAGTCCGCCGCACTGCGCTCGGCCGAGGCCGGGGCGACCGCCCCGGCGATCCTGATCTGGCGGCCCTGCCTGGGCCAGTAGAAGGTCAGTGCCGCGTGCGGGTTCGCCGCGAGCTCGCGGCCCTTGCGGCTGGTGGCGCTGGAGGCGAAGTACCAGTGCCCGCCGGGCTCGACGTCCTTGCAGATCAGCACCCGGCTGGACGGCCGCCCCTGGGCGTCGGCCGTGGCCAGGGCCATCGCGTGCGGCTCGGGAACCTCCTCCTCGACGGCGGCGAGCAGCCAGTCCAGGAACAGCGCCACCGGTTCGTCCGGCGCCTCCGCCGGATCGAACACCGGCAGCTTCACCTCGAACACCGGCAGCGACCGCAGCAGCCCCTTGATGTCCACCTTCTGGTCAGGCACGGGCAAGCCCCCCTCATGAGTTCGGCAGGTCCGGGCCATCCTCTCAACCGACGGTCAAGGCGACGTCAAGGCGAGCGGCCCGCCCGTATCGGAGCCGTCAAGGCGGCTGTGGGGACCGCCAGCGGTGATGTCCAATGAAGGAGAGGGAAATCCCCGGTGCGGGCGATGGAATCAACCGCCACCGGGGCCTCCCCCCAGGGAAACCAAGGAACAGCACAAAGAGGGAAGCGAAGCACCATGGCTGAGAGCGCACGGGTCGTCGTCGGCGTCAGCGGATCCCTGAGCAGCCTGGGCGCGCTGCACCGGGCGGTCGAGCTGGCCCGGGAGCGGAACGCGGTCCTGGTCCCGGTCCTGGCCTGGCACCCGGTCGGCGGCGAGTACGCCTACCGCAGCGCGCCCTGCCCGCAGCTGCTGAAGGTGTGGGAGGAGGCCGCCCGCGAGCGGCTGGACAGCGCGTTCGAGCAGTGCTTCGGCGGGTACCCGGCCGGGGTGCGGGTGCGCCCGATGCTGGTGCGCGACGAGAACCCGGGGCGCGCCCTGGTGGCGATCGCCGACCGGCCCGGCGACGTACTGGTGGTCAGCACCGGGCGGCAGGGGCGGCTGCACCGGGTGCTGCGGACCTCGGTCGGGCGCTACTGCCTGGCCCACGCCCACTGCCTGGTGGTGGCGGTGCCGCCGTCCGAGCTGTTGAACACGCTGGAGCCGGCCGCCGACCAGGGTGCGCCGATGACCCTGCCGAGCGGTTGGAACAGCCCGGCGACCGCCGCCTGAGCCGCCACCGTACGCCTGCGGGCGGCCGACTCTCCCCAGTCGGCCGCCCGCAGGGCTGTCGCACCCCTGCCGTCCCGTCACTCCGCCGCGAGTGACGGGACGTCGCCGTTCGGCGTCCGCCGTTCGTACGTACGCTGATTCTCCGTCATGACCTGGTAACCCGATGCGGATACCTGGTTACCCTGCCGTACTCCCGCTCAGTGTTGTATAACGGCCAGGCTTCAGATCTGCCTCAGGGACATTGCGGTCTACGCGCGGAGATCGGTCTTACCCCAACAGCGGCGAAGGGTCATCTATTGTCCTCACCACCATCGGCGACCGCACGCCGTGCGAACTCGCTGACCTTCCCGGCGCCACACGGCAGACCCCACCCTCGGGATACCGGCATTTTTCTGGAGGCTTTGGTGAAGAAGACAGTTCAACTGGCGGCGGCTGTGGCGGCGGTGGGCCTGACCCTGACCGCGTGCGGGTCCAAGCCGGTGGCCACCTCCAGCAGTCCCGGTACGAGCGGCAGTTCGGGCAGCACCAGCGCCTCCGCCACTGGCTCCTACAAGGCCTGTATGGTCACCGACACCGGCGGTCTGGACGACCACTCCTTCAACGCCGAGTCCTGGGCCGGGATGCAGGACGCCGCCAAGGCCGACAGCGCCATCACCGTGCAGAACGCCACCTCCACCACCGAGAACGACTACGCCAGCAACATCGCCGGATTCGTCTCGGCGGGCTGCAAGCTGATCGTGACCGTGGGCTTCGCGATGGACGACGCGACCGTCGCCTCCGCCAAGAAGAACCCCACCCAGGACTACGCGATCGTGGACAACACCTCGACCGCCCCGAAGATCCAGGGACTTCAGTTCGACACCGCCCAGGGTGCCTTCCTCGGCGGCTACTTCGCCGCGGGGATGACCAAGACCGGCAAGGTCGCGACCTTCGGCGGCGCGAACTACCCGACCGTCACCGTCTACATGGACGGTTTCTGGGAGGGCGTGCAGTACTACAACCAGCAGCACCACACCAGTGTCAAGGTGCTCGGCTGGAACGAGACCACCAAGCAGGGGACCTTCGACTCCACCCAGAGCTTCACCGACGAGGCGGGCGGCAAGCAGATCGCCGCGACCTTCCAGGCCGAGGGCGCGGACATCATCTTCCCGGTGGCCGGCGGCACCGGCATCGGCGCCCTGGCCCAGGCCAAGGCCAGCAACGGCGCGATGAACGCGATCTGGGTCGACGACGACGGCTTCTACTCCAACCCGGCCTACGCCTCGGTGGTCATGACCTCGGTCACCAAGGGCATCGCCACCGCGGTCAGCACCGCCGTGGTGGCGGCGGCCAAGGGGGACTTCAGCTCGACCTCCACCATCGGTACCCTCGCCAACGACGGTACCGGCCTGGCTCCCTACCACGACTTCAGCTCGAAGGTCCCGGCGACGCTCACCACTGAACTCGCCACGGTCAAGCAGGACATCATCAACGGCACGATCACCATCACGTCGAAGAACCAGCCGACCCCGTGACCGTCGGCCGGGTGGGGCGCCCGCCCCACCCGGCACAGTGCTGTAACCAGTCCCACGAAAGTCCTGCGAGTACCCGGTGGCCTTCGCCCGCAGCGGATCCGTACCGGGTGAGGGGTGTGTCCGAAGGTGCGTCTGGAACTGCGCGGCATCACCAAGCGGTTCGGTTCACTGGTCGCCAACGACCACATCGACCTGACGGTCGAACCGGGCGAGATCCACTGCCTGCTCGGTGAGAACGGAGCCGGTAAATCGACCCTGATGAACGTCCTGTACGGGCTGCACCAGCCGGACGAGGGCGAGATCCTGCTGGACGGGGTCGCCTCCAGCTGGCGCAGTCCGCGCGAGGCGATCGCCAACGGCATCGGCATGGTCCACCAGCACTTCATGCTGGTACCGGTGTTCACCGTGGCGGAGAACATCATCCTCGGTGACGAGCTGGAACTCGGGGCCAGGGGCGGCGTGTTGGGGATGCTGGACCGGCATCGGGCCAGAGCGCACGTCCGCGAGGTCTCCGAGCGCTACGGCCTGCCGATCGACCCGGACGCCCTGGTGGAGCACCTGCCGGTGGGCACCCAGCAGCGGGTGGAGATCGTCAAGGCGCTGGTGCGCGACGCCCGCACGCTGATCCTGGACGAGCCGACGGCGGTGCTCACCCCGCAGGAGATCGAGGACCTGTTCGCGGTGATGAACTCGCTGCGCGAGGCCGGGAAGTCGATCGTCTTCATCACCCACAAGCTCAAGGAGGTCAAGGAGATCGCCGACCGGATCACCGTGATCCGGCACGGGTCGGTGGTCGGCCAGGCGGACCCGTCCGCGAGCGAGCAGGAGCTGGCCTCGATGATGGTCGGCCGCACCGTGCAGCTCGTGGTCGACAAGCAGCCGAACACCCCCGGCGCGGCGGCCTTCGAGATCGACCGGCTGACCGTGCGCGACCAGCACGGCAACGCCGCGGTGGACGACCTGTCGCTCAGCGTCCGGGACGGCGAGATCCTGGGCATCGCCGGGGTACAGGGCAACGGCCAGTCCGAGCTCGCCGAGGCGATCCTCGGGCTGATCCCGGTCGAGTCCGGGTCGATCACCCTCGACGGCACCAATCTGGCTGAATTGACGACACGTCAGATTCTGGACGCGGGAGTGGGATTCGTTCCCGAGGACCGCGGACACGACGGCGTGGTGGGGGAGTTCAGCATCGCCGAGAACCTGGTGCTCGACCTCTACCGCTCCCCCGACTTCGGCGGGCGGCTGTCGCTGGATCCGCGACTGGTCGAGCGGAACGCCCGGCTGCGGATCGAGGAGTTCGACATCCGCCCCACCGACCCGGAGCACCCGGCCGGGAAGCTCTCCGGCGGCAACCAGCAGAAGGTCGTGGTGGCCCGCGAACTCTCGCGCCCACTGCGGCTGTTGGTCGCCTCACAGCCAACTCGCGGGGTGGACGTCGGGGCGATGGAGTTCATCCACAGACGGATCGTCGCCGAGCGGGACCAGGGCCGACCGGTGGTGGTGGTCTCCACCGAGCTGGACGAGGTGCTGGCGCTCGCGGACCGGGTCGCGGTGATGTACCGGGGCCGGATCGTCGCCACGGTCGACCCCGGCACCTCCCGCGAGGAGATCGGCCTGCTGATGGCCGGGATCACCGACGGCGGTAGCGGCGCCACCACCGGCGCCAGGACGGGGGACGCAGGCTGATGAGCACACCCACACCCGAGCAGGAGCCACCCGTGCCGGACCCGGCGAAGACCCCGCAGCCGGCGCGGCCCGAGGCCGCGGCGGACCGCACTCTGGCCACCGTCGTCCGCAACGTGTTCACCGCCCAGAACAGCGCCCTGGTCACCGTCCTGGCGATCCTGCTGTCGCTGGTGGTCGGCGCGGTGCTGATCGTGGTGTCCAACACCACGACCATGGACATGGGCGGCTACTTCTTCCAGGACCCCTCGGACTTCCTCAACTCCGCCTGGCAGGACATCTCCAGCGCATACTCCGCACTGTTCGAGGGGGCGGTCTTCAACCCCGCCACCATCAACGGCACCCCGGCGCAGTTCTTCGGCCCGATCAGCAACACCCTGGAGGCCGCCACCCCGCTGATCTTCGGCGGACTGGGGATCTCGGTGGCATTCCGGGCCGGGATGTTCAACATCGGCGGCCAGGGCCAGACCATCGCGGGCGCGGTCTGCGCCTCGTACGCCGCCTTCGCCTGGACCTCGGTCCCGGGGCCGCTGCACCTGGTGGTCTCGGTGCTCGCCGGACTGATCGGCGGGCTGCTGTTCGGCGGGCTGGTCGGCTGGCTCAAGGCCCGGCGCGGCGCGCACGAGGTCATCGTCACCATCATGCTCAACTACGTGGCCTACCTGTTCCTCGGTGGCTGGCTGCTGAACACCGCCGTCTTCCACGACCCGAAGAACGCGGGCCAGGCCATCTCCAAGCCCGCCCAGACCGACGCCATCCTGCCGCACCTGTTCGGCGACGGTCTGAACACCGACGTCGGGCTGCTGCTGGCGCTGGTCGCCACGGTCGCCGTGGCCTGGTTCTTCAACCGCTCCCGGCTGGGCTTCGAGGTGCGCGCGGTCGGGCTGACCCCGAGCGCCGCCCGGACGGCGGGCATCGACGTCGGCCGGGTGCAGATCGCCTCGATGCTGATCTCCGGCGCGCTGATGGGCATGATCGGGGTGACCCAGGTCCTCGGCCTGGCCAACCCCAACAACAACTCGCTGGCTCCCAACATCGACGCCGGTTTCGGCTTCACCGCGATCACCGTGGCCCTGCTGGGCCGCACCCGGCCGTGGGGCGTGGTCTGGTCGGCGCTGCTGTTCGGGGCGCTGCAGGCCGGGGGCGCGCTGATGCAGACCGAGGCGCAGGTCTCGATCGAGATCATCACCGTGATCCAGGCGGTGATCGTGATCCTGGTCGCCGCACCGCAGCTGGTGAAGGAGATCTTCCGGCTGCGCGCCACCAGGGCGGTACCGGCCGCCGAACCACCGGGGACGCGGCCGACCACCGCCGACCCCGTCCGCACGACCGCAGCCGGAGGCCAGGCGTGAGCGAGACAACCACCGCGGTCCTGGACGGCGCGGGCGCACCCGCCCGGGCCAGGTCCGACCGTTCCAAGCTGATCGGCGGCCTCGCCCAGGCCGTGGTCGGGGCGTACGGGCTGTGGTCCTTCGGCCTCGGCAGCCGCACCGCGCACGGCGTGCACACGCTGTTCACGCTCAAGCTCACCCCGGGCGCCGACGGCGGCCCCGGCCCGGTCTCGGTTCCGGCCGCGGCGACCGCGCTGGTGCTGAGCGCCCTGGCGATCGGCTGCGGCCTGGTCCGGGCCTTCGCGCCGATCTCCGCCCGGACCCAGCGCTGGCTGGCGGTCGGCTACTTCGCCGCCTTCGTGCTGGCGTTCCTGGTCTGGGCGGAGGCCGGGTCCAGCGTGGGGCTGAACGTGCCCTCGACCATCCAGCAGACGGCGATGGGGACCGTGCCGCTGCTGCTCGGATCGCTCAGCGCGCTGCTGTGCGAACGCTCGGGCGTGGTCAACATCGCGGTCGAGGGGCAGTTCCTGTTCGGTGCGTTCTCGGCGGCGCTGACCGCCTCGATGACCCACTCGGTCTGGGCCGGGCTGGTCGCGGGCTGCCTGGGCGGGGCGCTGATGGGCGCGCTGCTGGCGGTCTTCGCCAACCGCTACCTGATCGAACAGGTGGTGCTCGGGGTGGTGCTGAACCTGCTGGCCTCCGGCATCACCGGCTTCCTGTACGACCGGCTGATGTCGACCGACGGCAACACCTACAACTCCGCGCCCGGGTTCAACGCGCTGTCCATCCCCGGACTGTCCTCGATCCCGGTGATCGGCGCCGCGCTGTTCGACCAGAACATCATCTTCTACGCGGCCTACCTGCTGGTCCCGGTCATCTGGTTCCTGCTGTACCGCACCCGCTGGGGGCTGCGCACCCGGGCCGTCGGCGAGCACCCGACGGCGGCGGACACGGTCGGCATCAAGGTGATCGGGCTGCGCTACCGCAACGTGATCACCGCCGGACTGCTCTCCGGCCTCGGCGGCGTCTGGCTGACCCTCGGCCTGGCCAACCAGTTCGGCAAGGACATGAGCGACGGGAAGGGCTACATCGCCATCGCGGCCCTGATCGTCGGACGCTGGTCGCCGGTCGGCGCGCTGGGCGGGGCGATCCTGTTCGGCTTCGCCACCGAACTGGCGGTGCCGCTGTCGGACCTGGGCACACCGATCCCCGGTGCGTTCCTGTCCATGGCGCCCTATCTGGCTACCATCTTCGTGGTCGCCGCCCTCGGCGGCCTGGTCCGCCCCCCGGCCGCCTCCGGCAAGCCCTACGTCAAGTCCTGAAGGATGAATGACGGCCCATCAGTCATGCTACTGATGGGCCGTCAGGCGCCAGCGACCACCCCGGCGGCTGCGCCGGTTCGGACAGCGGCGGACGCCCCCTGCGCGCCTGACCGGCCATGCCCCTCCTCGGTCCGGATGCGGCCGCCGCCCCGCGGGGTCGCGGACCGGGCGGGTACTGCTGGACGCTACCGGTCCAGCGCGTCCCGGCGGGACACCGCGGGCGGCATCGGCGCGGGCGGCCGGGCCACCGGTCGCAGCGCGGGCGGCACCGGCAGCGTCACCGTCGTCGGCTCCGCGTCCGGGTCGCGCAGCGCCAGCGCGCGCAGCGCGACCTCGGTGGCGAAGCGCAGGGTGGGATCCGTGAGCTGCTCCCCGAAGATCCGTTCCAGCAGCCGCATCCGGTAGCGGAAGGTCTGCGGGTGCACGCCCAGCTGCTCCGCGATCTGGGCGGCGGTGCCCCGGCTGGTCAGCCAGACGTGCAGGGTCTCCAGCAGCCGTCGGCGCTGGGTGGCGGTGTGGTCGGCCAGCGGCGCCAGGTACCGCCGCGAGAACTCGCTCACCAGGGCCGGGTCGCTGAGTAACCAGAGGGTCAGCAGGTTGCCCTCGGTGAGGGTCGGCGCACCGTCCGGGATCACCCCGACGTCCACCAGTACCAGCGTGTGCCGGGCCCAGCGCAGCGAGTCGGCCGCCTTGGCCAGCGGCACGGTGGGGCCGACCGCCGCCCGGCAGCCGCCGAGCGCCCCGCCCAGGAAGGCGCGCCCGGCCGCGTCCAGCGGTCCGGGCAGCAGCAGGTACGGCTCCGGGGCGGCCAGGTCCGCCAGCACCCTGCGGTCGAGCGCGGCCCGGTTCGGGGAGCTGTCGCGGTGCAGCGCGACCGGGGTGATCTCCTCCGGCAGCGGCCAGCCGACCTGTTCGGCCAGCTCCGCCAGGGCGGAGTCGGACGCCCCGCCGCCGGAGAGGATCCGCTGCGTCAGCCGCCGCCGCCGCCCGTCCGGCTCCTCCCCCATCTCCGACATCGCCCGCAGGTAGCCCTGCCGGGAGAGTTCCGCGATCTCGCCCATGTAGGCGAACAGCGCGTCGGCGAAGGACATCAGCACCGCGGCGGACAGCCGGTACCGGTGGCCCACCTCGCGGGCCCGCCGCAGCGCCACCTGGCAGCCGATCCGGTAGGCGTCCTGCAGCACGTCCAGGCTGCGCCCCTGATAGGCCTCGAAGCGGCCGAAACTGCGGCAGATCTCGTCCCGCAGCTCGGTGTTGGCGTGCGGGGCGGCGACCTGGTTGACGAAGGCGGTGACGTTCTGCTTGATACCCAGGTGCACGAGTTCCGCGTCCGGACCCTCCAACAGATGCCGGTACTCGGGTAGCGCGGCGACGATCTCGTCGGCCATCTCCTTGAGCAGGCTCGGCAGTTCGGGGCGCATCACCACGGCGAGTTCGCGCGGGACAGTGCCCAGCGCCGCCATGGCGCGCGCCGACGCCTGCCGGATTTCCGTCATCTGCTGGGCCCCCACGCTGTCCAGGCCCGTTAGGACGCGGGCGTACGAGTTCGGTGGTGCGTGCAACATAGACCACCAGCGCGCCGCCTGCCCAGACGAGTTGCAGGATTGGCCGGGCTACCGAACGACCGTGCACCTGCTTGGTTGTGATTGCTCATATTTCGACAAGGCGACCGGCCTGGTCGTGCGCTATCCGACAACAAATTACCGGTCGGTAATTTTTTTGGGCGCAGGCTGGTTCCGGCCATTGCGCGCCGGAGTTACTGCTGCGTAACGTCCCGGTCGCACACCCGGTTCGGCGGGAAACCGACACAGAAAGGATCAGCCCATGCGCCAGATCTCGAAAGCCACTGCGGTCGCCGCAGCAGCGTTCGCCGCAGTGGTCGGGTTCGGTACCACCCAGGCCAGCGCCGCCACCACCTGGACCGTGTCCGGCGGCACCTCGTTCAAGGCGACGGCCACCAGCCCGACGCTCAAGGACACCAGCACCAGCGCGACCCTGAACTGCACCTCGTCCGCGGCAGCCGGAACCGCTGTCAACGGCTCCGGGCTCTCGGGCACCGGCCTCGCCTCCATCACCTCCGTCTCGTGGGTGAGCTGCACCGGTCCGCTCGGCATCACCTTCACGGTCACGCCGAAGAACCTGCCGTGGTCGCTCAACGCCACCTCGTACAACTCCTCCACCGGCACCACCACCGGCACCCTCAGCGGGGTGGAGGCCAGCATCAGCGGCACGCTCTGCTCGGCCTCGTTCGCCGGCACCAGCGCCACCACGCCGGCCACCCTCAACGCCACCTACGTCAACTCCACCCACACCCTGAGCATCAGCGGCGGCAACCTGCACGCCTGGGGCGTCTCCGGCTGCCTCGGTCTGATCAACAACGGCGACGCCGCCACCTACACCGCCGCCTATGTGGTCACCCCGGCCCTGACGATCACCTCTCCGTGATCCCACGCGCCGCATGACCAGGCCGGGCCGGGCTCGTCATCCCTGATGACCAGTCCCGGCCCGGCCGACGGTTGGCGGCAGCAGCGCGACCCCGCACCAAATGACACTTCCAGCAGCGGAAGTTGTCACCCGTTGACAAAGTTTTGGCACTGCTGACCACTCGTCGTTCCGTTTGTGACTTTTTGCTTGTCGCTGATCGCTACTCACGCGTACTGTCCTGCGCCGCCGGACAAGTTCATTCGAGGGGGGAAAACGTGGGAGCTGCCACCGGGCTACGCCCCGCTCCGCTGCTCGCCGGGGTCGCCGCCGCAGGTGTGCTGGTCGCCACCGTGATGACCGGCCCGGACGCCGGGGCCGAGGTCCGCACCGACCGGATCTCCGTCGACTACACCTGCGCGCTGCCGACCGGCACCCAGGAGCTCACCGCCACGCTGGTCCAGGACTACCCGGCCAACAGCGCCGCCGGTGGCCGGATCCAGCCGGGCCCACTGACCGTCCAGGCCACCGTGCCGCGCGGCCTGCTGCCCGCCGCCGCCACCAGCGTCTCCGGCAGCGCCACCCTGGGCGTGGCCGTCGCCGACGGGACCGGCGCCACCGCCGCCACCCCGACCCGGACCGCCACCACCGGTGCCACCGGCGCCACCGCCGCTGGTTCGGCCGCGCCCACCGCCACCGCGTCCGGTTCCACCGGGGCCACGCTGACCCTGCGGACCTCCGCCGCGGCGGCGGCCGCGCTGGCCGGGCCGCCCGGCGCGGTGACCGCGCAGTGGGCCGGGCTGACCGTGGCGCCGGTACCGCTGGGCGCCACCGACCCGACGCTGACCGCCACCGGGCAGGTACCGGCGCTGACGGCGGGCCGGGCCGGGACCACCACCACGGTCACCCCGATGGCGCTGGCGCTGTCGCTCCAGGCAGGCGGCGGCACGCTGCGGTTCCAGTGCGTCCCGGCGAGCGCGCCGACCCCGCTCGGCAGCGTCGCCGTACTCGCCGCGCCCAGCGCCCGGGCCGGATCCCCGGCCACCGCCGGGGTGGCGGGCAGCGCCCAGCCGCAGGCGCGGGCCCGCGTGGCGCAGGCGCAGACGCCCGAATGCTCGGCCTCGCCCAGCGGCACGCTCGACCCCAGGGACCTGCCGACCCCGCCCCCGGGCTCGACGACCATCACCGAGAGCAACTCGGGCGTGGAGTGCGCCTACGCCATCGGCTACGCCAACGTCGCCAAGCTGGGCGAGGCCTCGCTGGTGAACAACCCCGAGCAGAACCCGTCGATGGCGCTGCTGGCGATCGAGCGGCTGGTCTACAACTACACGGCGCCGCCGTACTACGTCGAGATCGACGAGGTGGGCAACCTCACCCTGCCGGTCGCGAACGCCACCTTCCTCAGCTACGGCTTCATGCCGACGACGGCGAAGATGCAGCTCACCCCGCTGGGCGCGCTGACCGCCGTGGAGACCGGGCAGTCCCCCGAGCCGGTGGTCACCACCATCTACGGGCAGCAGCAGCTGCGGCTGTACGACGTCGAGGTGGACGGCACCCCGCTGGACGTCGGCTCCGACTGCCACACGGTCACCCCGCTCCAGTTGAAGCTCGGCGGCATCAGCCTGGCCACCACCGCGAGCGACCCCGACCCCACCCGGGACTACACCATCAACGGCGGCGGGCCGCTCAGCCAGAGCGACCTGACCATCCCGTACTTCACCGGCTGCGGCCCCGGCGGCTCACTGGACCCGCTGTTCGACGCCGCCGTCTCCGGCACCGGCAACTCGCTCAACCTGGTCCAGGGGGCCCCGTGCTTCAGCTACGAGGGGGCCTGCACCACCATCCAGGTGCCGGAGCTGCCTGTCCGCGCACCGAAGACGTCCAAGTGATCCGCGAGAGGCAGTGACATGGGGATCGAAGTGACCGTCGAGGGGCTGACCAAGTCCTTCGGCAGCCAGACGGTCTGGGAGGACGTGAGCCTCACCCTTCCGGCCGGCGAGGTGAGCGTGATGCTCGGGCCGTCCGGGACCGGCAAGACGGTGTTCCTCAAGTCGGTGATCGGCCTGCTTCGCCCGGAGCGCGGCCGGGTGCTGGTCGGCGATGTGGACATGGCCAGCAGCCCCGAGCACCTGGTCTACGAGGCCCGCAAGCTCTTCGGGGTGATGTTCCAGGACGGCGCGCTGTTCGGGTCGATGAACCTGTACGACAACATCGCCTTCCCGCTGCGCGAGCACACCCGCAAGAAGGAGTCGCAGATCCGCCGGATCGTGCTGGAGCGGATGGAACTGGTCGGGCTGCTGGGCTCGGAGGCGAAGCTGCCGGGGGAGATCTCCGGCGGCATGCGCAAGCGCGCCGGCCTGGCTCGGGCGCTGGTGCTGGACCCGCAGATCATCCTCTGCGACGAGCCCGACTCCGGGCTCGACCCGGTGCGCACCTCCTACCTCTCGCAACTGCTGATCGACCTGAACGCGCAGATCGACGCGACCATGCTGATCGTCACCCACAACCTGGACATCGCCACCACCGTCCCGGACAACCTGGGCATGCTGTTCCGCCGCAAGCTGGTCGCCTTCGGTCCCCGCGAACTACTGCTGACCAGCGAGGAACCGGTGGTCCGGCAGTTCCTCGGCGGGCACCGGCACGGGCCGATCGGCATGGCCGAGGAGAAGGACCAGCAAACCCTGGAGCTGGAGCGGGGGTTGCTACCGGCCCCGGCCGTGGTGGTACCGCCGCAGCTGGAGCCGAGCCCGGGCCTGCCGCCCCGGCAGGCGGTGCAGCGCCGCCGCCAGCGGGTGCTGGCGCTGCAGAACCAGCGCCGGGTCGCCGCCGCGCCCACCTCGGGAGAGCCGGAATGAGCAACCCGGTACAGGGAGCGCTGCGGCAGTCCGGGGACTTCTTCGCCCTGGGCGCCACCACGCTCCGCGACACCTTCCGCCGACCGTTCCAACTCCGGGAGCTGATCGAGCAGTTCTGGTTCGTAGCGAGCGTCACCATCCTGCCCGCCGCGCTGGTGTCGATCCCCTTCGGGGCCGTGATTGCCCTTCAGGTCGGCTCGCTGACACAGCAGTTGGGCGCGCAGTCGTTCACCGGCGGGGCCAGCGTACTGGCGGTGGTGCAACAGGCCAGCCCGCTGATCGTGGCACTGCTGATCGCCGGGGCGGGCGGTTCCGCGATCTGCGCCGACCTCGGCTCCCGGATGATCCGCGAGGAGCTGGACGCGATGGAGGTCATGGGCGTCTCGCCGATCCAACGGCTGGTCGTACCAAGGGTGTTGGCGATGATGCTGGTCGCCGTGCTGCTCAACGGACTGGTCTCGGTGGTCGGCGTGGTCGGCGGCTACGTGTTCAATGTGTACCTCCAGCACGGCACTCCCGGGGCCTACCTGTCCAGCTTCTCCGCCCTGGCGCAGCTGCCCGACATCTACATCGGCGAGTTCAAGGCGCTGCTCTTCGGCCTGATCGCGGGTCTGGTGGCGGCGCACCGGGGGCTGCATCCGCGCGGCGGACCGAAGGGTGTCGGCGACGCGGTGAACCAGTCAGTGGTGATCACCTTCCTGCTGCTGTTCCTGGTCAACGTGGTACTGACCGCCGTCTACCTGCAACTCGTCCCGCAGAAGGGGATGTGAGCCATGGCCCTGACCGAGTACGAGAGCGCGCCGGACGCGGTCCCCGAACCGGCGGCGGTCCCCGAGCCGGCGGCGGCTCCCGGACGCAACCGGCTGCGCTGGCTGGACGAGTCCGGCGACCACCTGCTGTTCCACCTGAAGGCACTGCTCTGGATCCCGCGCACGCTGCGCCGCTACCTCAAGGAGGTGCTCCGGCTGCTGTCCGAGGTGGCCTTCGGCAGCGGCGGCCTGGGCGTGATCGGCGGCACCGTCGGGGTGATGATCGGGATGACCCTGGCCACCGGCACCGTGGTCGGCCTGCAGGGCTACTCGGCCATGAACGAGATCGGCACCACCGCCTTCACCGGCTTCATCTCCGCCTACTTCAACACCCGCGAGATCGCCCCGCTGGTCGCCGGTCTGGCGCTGTCGGCCACCGTCGGCGCCGGCTTCACCGCGCAGCTGGGCGCGATGCGGATCAACGAGGAGGTGGACGCGCTGGAGGGGATGGGCATCCGCAGCGTGCCCTACCTGGTCACCACCCGGATCATCGCCGGGGTGGTCGCCATCGTCCCGCTGTACGGGATCGGCCTGCTCAGCTCGTACGCCGCCTCGCGGCTGGTCACGGTGTACGGCGAGGGGCAGTCGGCCGGGGTCTACGACCACTACTTCAACCTCTTCCTGGCGCCGGAGGACGTGCTGCTGTCGGCGCTGAAGGTGCTGATCTTCAGCGTGGTGGTGATCCTGGCGCACTGCTACTACGGCTTCCACGCCAAGGGCGGACCGGCCGGGGTGGGGATCGCGGTGGGGCGCTCGGTGCGCAACGCCATTGTGATCATCAGCCTGACCGACTTCTTCCTGAGCCTGGCGATCTGGGGTGCCACGACGACGGTGCGGGTGGCGGGATGAGCGCCCGGCCGGTCTCCACCCTGCGCCGCCGGGGCGCCGGGCTGTGCTTCCTGCTGGCGCCGGTGCTGCTGGCCTGGCTGTCGGTGTCGGTCTACGACCACGACTTCAGCGACACCGACAACGTCCAGGTGCGCACCGACAGCGTCGGCAACCAGATGCAGGTGAACGCGGACGTCAAGCTGCGCGGCGTGGTCGTCGGCCGGGTCAGCGCGATCCGGGCGAACGGCGCCGGGGCGACGCTGACCCTGGCCATCTCCCCCGGCGACCTGAACCGGATCCCGGCCGGGGTCTCCGCGCAGATGCTGCCGACCACGCTGTTCGGCGCCCGCTATGTGGCGCTGATCCCGCCCGCGACCGCCGGAGCCGTGCCGCTGACGGCGGGCAGCACCATCCCGGAGGACCGCTCCGGCGACGCGATCGAACTCGAACAGGTATTCAACAACCTGCTGCCGCTGCTGGACGACGTCCAACCGGCCCAGCTGTCGGCCACCCTGAACGCGGTCTCCACCGCGCTCCAGGGCCGGGGCGCGGAACTCGGCACCACCCTGGTCACCCTGGACGCCTACCTGAAGCGGCTCAACCCGCAGCTGCCCGCGCTCAACAACGACCTGCACGACCTGGTCAAGGTCAGCCAGTCCTACAACGAGGCCGCCCCCGACCTGCTCCAGGCGCTCACCGAACTGACCGTCACCAGCCGTACCGTGGCCCAGCAGCAGGACCAGCTCTCCTCCCTGTACAGCACCACCACCAGCGCGGCCGAGACCACCACCGCGTTCCTGGACCGGAACCAGTCCACCATCATCCGGCTGGCCGCCGACAGCCGGGGCACGCTCACCCTGCTGAGCGCGTACTCGTCCGAGTTCCCGTGCACCCTGCGCACCCTCGCCGACTTCGTCCCGGAGATGGACAAGGCCCTGGGCAAGGGCACCGACGAGCCCGGGCTGCACGTGGACCTGACCTCCGCGCCCTCGCGCGGCGCGTACCTGCCGGGCAAGGACACCCCGCACTACGACGCGACCGGCGGCCCGGCCTGCTACAGCACGCCCTACACCGGCCAACCCAACACGCCCCAGGAGAACGCCCTGATCAACGAACTGCTGGCGCCGCAGGCCGGCACCCAGCCAGCGGCGCTGCCCAGCTGGAGCAGCCTGCTGGTGGGACCGGTGCTGCGCGGGACGGAGGTGAACGTCAAGTGAAACGCCGCAGCCTCGCCGGTCCGCTGGTCAAGTCGCTGGTGTTCGTGGCGGTGACCTCGCTGGCGACCACCGCGCTCGCCTTCGCCGTCTCCGACACCTCGGTCGGCGCCACCACCGGCTACTACGCGCAGTTCACCGACGTCACCGGGCTGGTCACGGGCGACAGCGTGCGCATCGCCGGGGTCCAGGTCGGCCAGGTGGACGGGATCAAGGTGACCGGCCGCCGCTACGCCCTGGTGCACTTCGACGTCCAGCGCGGGCGCACCCTGCCCGCCTCGGTCACCGCCTCGGTCAAGTACCTGAACCTGGTCGGCGAGCGCTACCTGGAGCTCGACCAGGGCGTCGGCCCGGTCGGCCGGTCGCTGCGCACCGGCGGGACCATCCCGTTGCAGGACACCTCCCCCGCGCTCGACCTGACCGAGCTGTTCAACGGCTTCCAGCCGCTGTTCGAGGGGCTCGACCCGGACCAGACCAACCAGCTCGCGCAGGAGATCGTGCAGGTCCTCCAGGGCGAGGGCGGCACCGTCGACGGGCTGGTCGCCGACGTCGGCACGCTGACCAACACCCTGGCCGCCAAGGACCAGGTGATCGGCTCGGTGATCGACAACCTGACCTCGGTGCTGGACACCGTCAACTCCAACCAGCAGGGCTTCACCACCCTGATCACCACCCTCCAGCAGCTGGTCAGCGGCTTCGCCGCGGACCGGCAGCCGATCGGCCAGGCGGTCAGCGCGCTGGCCGGGCTCACCAACAGCACCGCCGGGCTGCTGGCCCAGGGCCGCCAGCCGCTGAAGGACTCCATCGCCCAGCTGGGCCGGCTCTCCGACAACCTGGAGGCGGGCACCCCGCAGCTGCAGGACTTCCTGCAGAAGACGCCGCAGAAGCTGGCCGCCGTCGGGCGGACCGTCTCCTACGGCTCCTGGCTCAACCTCTACCTGTGCCAGGCCACCGTCACCGGCGTCACCACCTCGGACGGCAGCGCGCCGCCCACCGGGATCGCCATCACCGAGCCGAGGTGCCGCTCATGAGGCCGCCGCTGTTCAAACCGCTGCGGGAACGCAACCCGGTCCTGGTCGGCCTGGTCGGCGTGGTCGTCTGCGCGCTGCTGTCGGCGGCGGCGTACGACGCCGACGCGCTGCCGCTGGTCGGCAGCGGCGGCACCCACTACAGCGCCTACTTCAGCGAGGCGGCCGGGCTGCAGACCGGCGACGACGTCAGCGTCGCCGGGGTCAAGGTCGGCCAGGTGACCTCGGTGACCCTGGACGGCGCGCAGGTCAAGGTCGGCTTCCAGGTGCAGGGCGCCTGGGTGGGCGACGCCAGCACCGCCGCCATCGACATCCGCACCCTGCTCGGCGCCAAGTACCTGGCGGTCGACCCGCTCGGCGACGCCGCGCAGCGCCCCGGGCAGACCATCCCGCGGTCCCGCACCACCTCGCCGTTCGACGTCACCCAGGCCCTGGACGGCCTGGGCCAGACCCTGGACTCGGTGAACAGCGCGCAGCTGGCGGCGAGTTTCCAGGCCATCGCCGAGACCTTCAAGGACACCCCGCCGTCGGTGCGCTCCGCCGTCACCGGGCTGTCCGCGCTGTCGCAGACGATCTCCAGCCGGGACGCCGCCCTGGCCAAGCTGCTCTCCGCCAGCGCCAGCCTGACCAGTACCGTCGCCGCCCAGGACAACCAGCTGGCGACCCTGATCACCGACGGCAACCTGCTGCTGGCCGAGGTGCAGAGCCGCCGGGACGCGATCCACGCGCTGCTCACCGGCACCACCCAGCTCGGCACCCAGCTGACCGGCCTGGTCCAGGACAACGACCGGCAGCTGGCGCCGACCCTGACCGCGCTGTCCCGGGTGGTCGCGGTGCTCCAGGCCAACCAGAACAACCTGGACCAGGTGCTGGCCCTGGCCGGCCCCTACTACCAGCAGTTGGGCGACACCCTGGGCAACGGGCGCTGGTTCGACGTCTACCTGTGCGGGCTGATCCCGGAGAACTACCTGCCCACCGGCAAGCAGTCGGCCTCCGGCTGCCTGGCCCCGAGCACCGGAGGTACCGGCAAGTGACATCCGCACTGGGCAGGCTGGCCCTGCACCGGCCCTCCACCCGGGCCGCCATCGCCCTCGGCACCGCCCTGGTGGTGGTCATCGGCGGCGGCACCGCCGCCGGGGTGGTCTCGCTGGGCGGTGGCGGCGGCCTGCGGATCACCGCCTACTTCGACCGCACCATCGGCGTCTACCCCGGCTCCGACCTGCGGATCCTCGGCGTCAAGGAGGGCACCGTGGACTCGGTCACCCCGGACGGCACCGAGGTCAGGGTGGTGCTCGCGATCGACGCCGGGATCAAGGTCCCGGCGAACGCCTCGGCCGTGGTGGTCGCCCCGACCCTGATCGCCGACCGCTACATCCAGCTCACCCCCGCCTACACCGGCGGGCCGCTGCTCGCCGACCACGGCACCATCCCGGCCGACCGCACCGGCACCCCGATGGAGATCGACCAGCTGTACCAGAGCATCACCCAACTGGCCGACTCCCTGGGCCCGAACGGCGCCAACGCGAACGGCGCGCTGTCGCAGCTGCTGAACACCGGCGCCGCCAACCTCAACGGCAACGGCACCGCGCTGGGCAACAGCATCAGCCAACTCGGCTCCGCCGCGAAGACCTTGAACGGCAACAGCGACGAACTGTTCGCCACGCTGACCTCGTTGCAGAGCTTCACCAGCATGCTGAAGCAGAACAACGGCCAGGTGCAGTCGGCCACCGGTGAACTCTCCAGCGTCAGCGGCTTCCTGGCGCAGGACAAGACGGACCTGGGCACGGCGCTGGCACAACTGGCCACCGCCCTGGGCCAGGTGCAGAGCTTCATCCAGGACAACCGGGGACAGCTCCAGAACGTGGTCAACCAACTCACGCCGATCACCCGAATCATGGTGCAGCAGCGGGCCTCGCTCGCCGAACTGCTCGACGCCGCGCCGCTGGCCGCCGACAACGTGCTGAACGCCTACAACCCGGCCAAGGGCACCATCGACGGCCGGGCCGACCTCAACGAGCTCAGCTTCCCGATGCCCTTCCCCAGCGTTGGGGGCACCCAGTGAACCGGCTCGGCCGCAGCGCCTGCTGCTGGCTGGCGGCGGGCGCGGTGCTCGGCACCGGCGGTTGCTCCGGCTACACCGCGATGCAGGACCTCCCGCTGCCCGGCGGGGCCTCCCTGGGCAGCCACCCGTACACGGTCACGGCGGACTTCAGCGACGTGCTCAGCCTGGTTCCGCAGGCGTCGGTGGAGGTCAACGACGTCCCGGTGGGCCGGGTCACCCGGATCTCGCTGGCGCCCAGCGGCTGGACGGCCGTGGTCACCATGCAGGTCAACGGGGACGTCCAGCTGCCCGGCAACGCCTACGCCTCGCTGGAGCAGTCCAGCCTGCTGGGTGAGAAGTACATCGAGCTGTCCGACCCGCCCTCGGACCAGCCGGCCACCGGCACGCTGGCCGACAGCGGGACCATCCCCCTGGCCCGGACCAACCGCTCGCCCGAGGTCGAGGAGGTCTTCGGAGCGCTGTCGCTGCTGCTGAACGGCGGCGGGGTACAGCAGTTGAAGACCATCAGCAGCGAACTCAACCAGGCCCTGGCCGGGAACCAGCCCGCGGTGCGCGACCTGCTCAGCCGACTCAGCACCCTGGTCGGCGACCTGAACACGCACCGCTCGGACATCACCGCCGCGCTCGACGGCCTCAACCAGCTCTCGGCTACCCTGGCCGCCCGCGACCAGCAGATCGACACCGTGCTCAGCGACCTCAGCCCGGGCCTGTCGGTGCTCTCCGACCAACGGCAGCAACTGGTCACCATGCTCCAGTCGCTGGACACCCTGTCCGGGGTCGCGGTCAGTACCGTCAACGCCAGCCAGGCCGACCTGGTGGCCGACCTGAAGGGGCTGGCGCCGACCCTCCAGCGGCTCGCCGACGCGGGCCAGGACCTGCCCAACTCGCTTCAGGTGCTGGTCACCTACCCGTTCACGGACCAGGTGCTGAACGGCGTCAAGGGCGACTACCTGAACACCTACCTGGACCTGGCCACCCCGCCGGACACCCAGATCATCCCCGCGCTGACGGCCGCCGACAGCGTCTTCCCCCAGCCCCCGACGCCCGCTGCGGACAGCAGCGCCCGGGAGGCGAAGCCGCTGCCACTGCCGTTTCCGCTGCCGTCGGCGAGCACGGTCCGAGGAGGCACCCGATGAGGCTCAGGCGCGTCGTCCTGGTCAAGAACGTCACCTTCCTGGCGCTGTCCGCGCTGTGCCTGGGCTACCTGGGTGCCGACTACGCCGATGTCGGCGGCCTGTTCGGGATGCCCGGCTACTACGTGGTGCGGGTGGACCTGTCCGCGACCGGCGGCCTGTTCCCCAACGCGGACGTCACCTACCGGGGCGTCTCGGTCGGCCGGGTCGGGCCGATCCGGCTCACCGCCGACGGGGTGCAGGCCGACCTGCACCTGGACGACTCCGACCACCGGATCCCGCGGCAGCTGCACGCCCAGGTGGCGGACCTGTCGGTGGCCGGTGAGGAGTACCTGGACCTGGAACCCAGTACCGACCAGGGCCCCTACCTGGTCGGCGGCGACACCGTCCGGCAGTCCCGGACCAGCGTCCCGGCCCCGGTCACCTCCATGCTGACCAGCGTCAACACCCTCACCGAGTCCGTCCCGCTGCAATCGCTGAGGACGGTGGTGGACCAGCTCGGCGACGCCTTCAGCGGGCAGGCTTCGAGCCTCCAGGCGCTGCTGGACAGCAGCAGCCAGTTCACCGCCGCCGCCGACCGCGCCCTCCCGGCGACCACCAAGCTGCTGGTGGACGGGCAGACGGTGCTGCAGACCCAGGCCGACGAGGGCGACGCGATCCGCAGCTTCGCCGACAGCGCGAACCAGCTGGCCGCGCAGCTCGACAGCTCGGACGGCGACCTGCGGCGGCTGATCACCGCCACGCCGGAGGCCGCCACCCAGCTCGACCAGCTGCTCCAGGACGCCGGACCGAACCTGGGCGTGGTCCTGGCGAACCTGCTGACCACGGCCGACGTGGCGGAGACCCGGCAGGCGGGGATCCAGGAGCTGCTGATCCGGCTACCGGCCGTGGCCGCGGCCGGGTCCACCGCCGTCAACGGCAGCGGCGCGCACATGAGCATGGCGGTCACCTTCTTCCAGCCGCTGCCCTGCACCGACGGCTACGGCGGCACCGTGCACCACAGCGGCACCGACACCACCGCCGGGGCCTGGAACACCGCCGCCGGTTGCGACGCCCCGGCCGGAAGCGGCAGCGACGTCCGCGGGTCGAACAACGCCCCTGGCGGGAGCGGACAGTGACGATACGTCAGTTAAACTGGTGGGGGGCGACCGTGAGCGGCGTACTGGCCTGCGCGCTGGCCGCCGGATGGTGGGCCGACCGACCGGCGGCCGCCACCGAACCGGGCCCGGCCCGGGACACCGCGCTCGCCGACGGGCGGGCCGACCTGACCGCGCTGAGCAGCGCCGACGGCGCGGCGGCCGAGCGGTCGCTGCAGAGCTGGCTGGCCGCGACCACCGGCCCGCTGCACGACGGCCTGCGCAGCGGATCGGCCACCAGCCTGGCCGGGCTGACCGGTTCCGGGACGCAGGCCAAGGGCAGCGTGACCGCCGCCGCGCTCACCGCGCTCGATCCGGACCGCGGCACGGCGACGCTGATCGCGACCCTCTCGGTCCAGGTCAGCGCGACCGGGACCACCGCGCAGACACAGCAGCGCGGCGTCCAGGCGCAGCTGGTGCGCACCGGTGGCGACTGGAAGGTCTCCGCGCTGACCACCATCTCCGGCGACGCCACTGCCACTGACGGTGCGTCATGAAGGGTGTGCGCTGGGCTCTCCCGGGGGTGCTGTGGCTGGCCGCGCTGGGCTTCGGGGTCGCCGGACTGCTCGGGCGGCCGGGCCCGGCGGCGGATCGGGCGGTGGTCGACGCCCCGGCCACCAGCCAGGTCAACAGCCAGGTGGACGCCGCGCTGGCGCGGATCCTCTCGTACACCCCGCAGGACACGGCGGCCACCGCCCAGGCCGCCCACGACCTGCTCAGCGGCACCGCCTCGACCCAGTACCAGGCCTTGTTCGCGCAGGTGAAGGGCCAGATCGGGACGCAGCGGCTGACCGTGGCCACCCAGGTCACGCACAGCGGCGTGGTCAGCCTGACCGGGGACCAGGCGCAGCTGCTGGTCTTCGTGCGGCAGACCGCCCAGCGCCAGGGCGGCGCCGCGAGCACCGTGCAGGGGCAGTTGTCGGTCACCGCACGGCTGATCGACGGGCATTGGCGCATCAGTGATATGACGGAGCGTTAGGGGAGTGCAGTGGCAGCATCGGTGACCATGGCGGCGCGCGGCCTGGCGGTCCTGGCCGCGGCGGCGGCGGCCTGGGGCGGCTGGTCGTGGTACGCGGCGGCGCACGACAGCGCGGCGGCGCTGGCGGCGGGCCGGGACCAGGTGCTGGCGGCGGGCGAGCAGGCGGTGCAGAACCTGAACACCCTGGACTGGCAGCATCTCAGTACCGGCCTGAGCACCTGGGACCAGTCCACCACCGGCGACCTGCGCACCCAACTCGACCAGGGGCAGGCCGACTTCACTAAGCAGGTGGAGCAGGCGCACACGGTCACCACGGCCAAGGTGCTGGCGGGCGCGGTCACCGAACTCGACGAGCACACCGGGCGGGCCTCGGTGATGGTCGCGTTGCAGGTCACCGTCTCGGCTCCGGGCAGCAGCCCGTCGGTCAAGCAGAGCAGGCTGCTCGGGCAGCTCACCCGGACCGCGCAGGGCTGGAAGCTGAGCGACCTGGCCCAGGCGTCCACCACCGACTCGTGAGCGTCGTTCCACCGGAGGAGACCGCGCGATGACCACCACCCGCCAGACGATCAACCACCAGCGCCGGGTCGCCGCCAGGCCCGCCACCGCCCCGCCGCCGGTCGCCGCCCCGCCGCCGGTCGCCGCCGACCCGGCGGAGCCGTCGCCGCGCCGCCGGTCGCGGCCGGGCTCCGGGCTGCGCCGACTGGCGCGCCCGCGCCGTCCGCTGCTGGCGGTGCTGCTGACGCTGCTGCTCGGCGGCTTCGCCGGGTACGCGCACGCCCATGCGAACAGCCTGCGGGCGGGGGCGGCCGACCACGACAACACCGCGCTCACCGACGCCGCCCGCAGCAGTCAGGTCAAGGGCGGCGTCACCCAGGCCGTCAACACTCTGTTCTCCTACGACTACACCGATCCGGCCCGGACCGACAACGCCGCCGGGAGCCTGCTCACCGGCGCGGCGGTGAAGCAGTACGCCGGTATGCTCGGCGCGGTGCGGGCGGACGCGTCCAAGCTCAAGCTGGTGCTCACCACCACCGTCACCGACTGCGGCCTGGAGCAGCTCGACGGCGACCGGGCGCAGTTGCTGGTCTTCGCGGACCAGCGGGACACCACCGCCGCGACGGGCGCCAAGGCGGGCAGCGACAGCGAGGACTCCCCGGCGATGTTCACCGTCTCCGCGCTGCTGGTGAAGGGCACCTGGCGGATCAGCGCGATCACCACCTTCGGCGGCTGACCCCCGGGGCGGCGGCCACCGGAAGTGCGCCTACGATGGCGGCGTGCTGAAACTGTGGAACCTGGTCGCCTCCAAGTACCAAGCGGACGACGCCACAGTGCGCCGGGCCGCCCTGTGGTCCGTCATCACCAGTGTGATCATCGTTGTGGCCGGTGGGGCGGTGCGGCTGACCAGCTCCGGCCTCGGCTGCCCGACCTGGCCGCAGTGCACCGGCACCAGCCTGACCCCGACGCCCGCGATGGGCATCCACGGGGTGATCGAGTTCTCCAACCGGATGCTGATCTACCTGCTGTGCGCGGCCGTCGGCTGGCTGATCATCACCGCCTCGCTGCAACGGCGGCGGCGGCCGGAGCTGGTCCGGCTGGCCTGGGCGCAGTTCGGCCTGGTGGTGGCCGAGGCGGTGCTCGGCGGCCTGTCGGTGCTGACCAAGCTGAACCCGTTCATGGTGGCCGCGCACTTCCTGCTGGCGATGGTGTTCATCGTGGTGACCGTGCGGACCTGGGAGCGTGCCCGCGAGGGCGACGGGGCGCCGCGCTCGCTGGTGCCCGGGGCGGTCCGCTCGCTCGGCTACGCGCTGACCGGGGTCACCGCGCTGCTGCTGGTCGTCGGCACCGGCGTGACCGGTACCGGTCCGCACTCGGGGGACACCGGTGTGGCCGCCCGGATGCCCTTCGACTGGGACCGGGTGGCGCAGCTGCACGGGGACCTGGTGTTCCTGGTGTGCGGCCTGACCGTGGCGCTGCTCTTCGTGCTGAAGGCGGTCGGCGGCCCGCGCGCGGCCTTCCGGCGGACGGTCGAGCTGACGGTGCTGCTGGTGCTCCAGGCGGCCGTCGGTTACTGGCAGTACTTCACCGGCCTGCCCGCCTGGCTGGTCGGCATCCATGTGGCGGGGGCCTGCCTGGTCTGGATCGCCACCCTGCGGATCCCGTTCGCGCTGCGCGAGCGGCGCGACGTCCAGCCCGGACCGCAGGCCCCGACGGCCGCCGAAACCGGCGCCACCGGGGCGGACCAGCCGCTTCCGGCGGCCGCCAACTGACCCGGCGCGGCTCGAAACTGTCGGGAAATCAGTACGTCTACGACACATATCGGCAGCACGCTCTTAACATGCGCACGGCAGAGTAGTCATCGACGGCGAGCACCGAACGTGGTGGCGGCGGGTGTTCCGAGCGGCTCTCGAACACTCACTGTCATCGACGGGGCGCGGCGGATGGCCCTGAACCAGCCGACCGCGCCCGGCCGCAGACGAGGCCGTCGTCCCGCCCCGTAGGTCTGTGCGGACCACGGGGACGGTAGTTCTGCGGCACCGCACTCCGCGTTCCCGGGTGGGGGATCAGCGGAGGGGCAGCGTCGGGGCCGGTCCTCAGGGGCCGGCCCCCATGCTGCGTTGGCGACATAACGGCACATTCCGGATTTCATCCAGCGTTGATGTTGCTCTGAGGCCACTGTCACACCCCGCTGCCAGACTGCCTGGTATGAACGACCACGGCCTCTGGGGCGGCCCTACCGACGGCGCGCTGGCACTGCTGCTGACCACCGGGTGGATCGACATCCATCCCGGTTCGCTGCGGATCGAGGCGACCCCCGCCGGTCGCCGCTTCCGCGCCCTCGACCTGGACGGACGCCCGGTCCGGGGCGTGCTCACCGACGTCTTCAGGATCCGCGGGGCCTCCGCGCTGGCCGCCTGAGCCGCCTGAGCCGCCTGGGACTCCGGGCCGCTGGGGACTCCGGGCCGCCTGGGTCGGCCGCGCGGTCAGACCGGCAGTGGCCGCTCCTCCGGCGGCGGGTCCTCCGGGAAGACGGTGAACCTCAACTCGCCGTCGTCCTCCGAGATCGTGGTCGCGCCGCACCGGAACGACTCGTGGATCAGCGCGTGCAGCCGGTTCGACCACCCCGGCTCACCGGACAGCACCACGTGCACACTGCCCGCGCCGGAGGGCGCGAGCCGGTGCGGCTGCGGGTGCGGCTTCTGGCGGCCCATCTCGATCAGGTAGCGGTCGGTGTGGGCCAGGCTCGGCTTGGGCACCACGCTGCTGCGGTCCACCGTCGCCGCCCGCCAGTCGTAGACCTGGGTGATGGCGTCCACCAGCGCCGCGTTCGCGGCGGGCCAGCCCGTGGCCGCCAGCCGTACCAGCGTGCTTCCCGCTGCCGCCATGTCCCGCCTCCGCTCCTCGGCCCACCTCCAGCGTGCCCCCGCCCGGGCCGCCGCGCACCTGGACCGGTGCCGCTCCCGGCCGCGCGCCATGGCGCCGATACCGATGCGCTACCCCCGGCTCCGATACTCGACATCCGAGAGAAGAGGACCGCCCGCGCACCCCAGGAGGACTCCGCGTGACACTCACCGATCGACTCCGAACGGCTCTCGCCGACCGCGCCGACGACGACTCCGGCTTCGATCCACTGGCCGAGCTGGCGGCGGTGCTCTCCGGTATCGGCCTGCGGCCCGAGGACAGCGGCGGCCGGATCGACTTCCTCGGAGCGGACCCGGTGGTGCCCAGCGTGCTGCGGCTGGGCGCGGCGGCGGGCATCGCGCTGGTGGCCAAGTCGGTGGCGATGGCCGACCTGTGGCAGCGGCGGGGCGGCCCCGGCCAGGACATCTCGATGGACCTGCGGGTGGCGCCGCACCGGCTCTGCCCCTTCTACGACCGCACCTGGGAGCTGCTGAACGGCTATCCCGGCTCCGCGCCCGCCAACCCGAGCCTGGCGCTGGCCTTCATGTACCACCGCACCGGCGACGACCGCTGGGTGATGCCGTTCAACGCCTATCCCAAGCTGAAGCTCGCCGCGCAGACGCTGCTCGGGGTGCCGGACGAGATGGGTGCGGTGGCCCGGGCCATCGCCGGGTGGCGGGCCCGGGAGCTGGAGGACGCGGCGGCCGAGGCCGGGGTGGTGCTGCCGATGCTCCGCACCACCGAGGAGCTGCTGGCCGAGCCGCACTACCGGGAGGTGCTCGCCGGGCTGCCGCTGGTGGAGGTCACCCGGATCGGCGACAGCGCGCCCGAGCCGTTCCCGGCGGACGCCACCGCGCCGCTGGACGGCGTCCGGGCGCTGGGCATGGGCCACGTGATCGCGGGCGCGGGCACCGGCCGGGCGCTGGCGCTGCACGGCGCGGACGTGCTGAACCTGTGGCGTCCGGACGAGCTGGAGCACGACGTCACCTACATCAGCGCCAATGTCGGTATGCGCTCGGCGCTGCTGGACCCGACCGGGACGGTCGAGGCCGGGCGGCTGCGCGGACTGCTCGGCGGCGCGGACGTCTTCTTCGCCAACCGGCGGCCCGGCTACCTGGACCGGATCGGCCTGTCCGCCGAGCAGGCCGCCGCCGTCCGGCCGGGGATCGTGCACGCGACGGTGTCGCTCAACGGCGAGACCGGCCCCTGGGCCGACCGCCTCGGCTTCGACCAGACGGCGGGCTGCCTGACCGGGATGATGCTGCTGGAGGGCGCCGACGGGCTGCCCGGGCTGCCGCCGACGATGGTGGTGAACGACTACATCACCGCCTGGCTGCTCACCGCCGGGATCGTCCGGGCGCTGGTCCGGCGGGCCACCGAGGGCGGCAGCTACCGGGTGCACGTCTCGCTGACCCGGGCCGCGCTGTGGATCATCAGCCTCGGCCTGTTCGACCAGGGCTTCGCCCACAAGGTGGCCGGGACCGGCGGCGACCACGCCTACCTCGACCCGGAGACCTTCACCGCGCGGACCCCGCTCGGCCGGTACCAGGGGGTGACCGAGCAGGTGCGGATGTCGCGCACCCCGGGGCACTACCGGCAGGTGCTGCTGCCGCGCGGCTCGTCCCCGGCCGAGTGGCTGCCCCGGGCCTGAGCGCGGCGGACGCGGAAACGTCGGCGCCGGAACCCCGGTGCCGACACGCCGACGTCGGGGCACGGGTGTCGGGGCGGAGGTTCCGGGGCATGGGTGCGCCGGTCTGTGGGAGCGCTCCCCACGGACCGGCGCGGTCGGTGGCGCCGGGCGGTCAGCGCAGCTCGGCCAGCCGGGGCAGCAGCTCGGCCGGGGAGGGCATGGCGGCGATCTCGTCGCTCACCTCGACCGCCGCCGCCCGCAGCCCCTCGTCGAAGATGATCCGCTCCAGCAGTGCCGGGGTCAGCTGCTCGTAGCTGCTGCGCAGGCCCGCGCCCCGGCGGGCCACCGCGTCGGCGTTGGTACCGCTCTCGGAGACGCTGGGCAGCACCAGCTGCGGCAGCCCGGCCTCCAGCGACGCCAGCGAGCTGCCGGAGCCGCCGTGGTGGACCGAGGCGGTGCAGGTCCGCAGCAGCGCGTTCCACGGCAGCCACTGCGAGCCGCCCACCACCCGGACGTTCTGCGGCAGCTCGCCGACCGGCGCCAGGTCGATGTTGCCGAGCGCCAGCACGAACTCGGCGTCCACCTTGCTCATCGCCTCCACCACCGGGCGCAGCTGGTCCCCCTCCAGCAGGTGCGGCAGGAAGGTGCCCAGGGTCACCGCGACCCGGGGCCGCCCCGGGTCCTCGCGCAGCCAGGACGGCAGGGTGCCGCCGCCGCTGAAGGAGACCGGCCGCAGCGCCCAGCCGTCGGTGGCGTCCACGGTGCTCGGCGGGGCGATGTCCAGGACCTGTACCTGGTCGGCGGCCGGGGCGCGCACCCCGTGCCGGGCGAAGGTCCCGGCCAGCTCCTCCAGCATGGTGGCGCGCAGCGCCGCGTTCCGGCCGAAGCCGAGGTTGTGCTGGACCGCCGGGATCCCGAGCGCGGCGGCGGCCACCACTCCGGCGGTCGCCAGCGGCTCGAAGACCACCAGATCCGGCCGCCACTCCCGGGCGTGCTCCACCAGGCCGTCCGCGACCAGGTCGTTGACGTGCGCGTACAGCCGGACGAAGGCGTCCCGGTCGGCGGTGGAGCTGTCCACCACCCGCTTGAACAGCTCCGGCCTGCGGGCCCCGGCCACGGCCAGCAGTTCGTGCGAGGCGTCGAGCCCGGGCGCGACGTCGACCAGCGGCATTCCGGCCCGGGTGACCGGCTCGGCGCCCTGGTAGGAGGCGAACAACACGTCGTGCCCGGCGCCTCTCAGCGCCCAGGCCAGCGGAACCATCGGGAAGAGGTGCCCCACGGCCGGGGCACCGGTGAACAGGACGCGCACAATGACCTCCAGGACGGGCGGAAAGGGGGTCGGCCGGGTCTCAGACGACGCGGACCTCGGGCACGTAGAGGATCCACTTGCCGCCGGCCTCGGTGAAGGCGTGCTCCTTCGCCATGATCTCCTCGGCGTGGTTCCAGGCGAACAGCAGCGCGTAGTCCGGGTAGTGGGCCCTGAAGGTGCTGGTGGACCTGATCGGGATGTGCGTCCCGGGGGTGAGTCGGCCCTGCTTCGCCGGGGTGTTGTCGACCACGCAGGAGACCAGGTCCGGGCCGATGCCGCAGTAGTTGGCGACGGTGGTGCTCTTGCCGGTGGCACCGTAGGCCATCACCGTCTTCCCCTGCGCGCGCAGGTCCCGCAGCAGCGCCAGGAGTTGTGCGCGGGTGCGCCGCATCCGCTGCTCGAAGCCGAGCAGCGTGTCCGGCCGGTCGAGACCGGCCGCCCGCTCCGCGGCGATCATCTCCGCCACCGCCGGGCTGGGCTCCCGCTGCCCGGCGAAGGTCAGCGTGAAGCGCACCTCGCCGCCGTGCACGTCCAGGTGTTCGACGTCCACCAGCTCGAAGCCGTAGCGGCGGGCCATGGCCCGGGCCGAGAGCGCGGTGAAGAAGTAGAAGTGCTCGTCGTAGATCTGGTCGAAGGAGGTGCGCTCCATGACGTCGCCGAGGTACGGGTCCTCGAACACGAACACCCCGTCCGGCTTGAGCAGCGCGGTGATCCCCTCGAACACCGAGTCCAGGTAGGGGATGTGGGAGAAGGTGTTGGCCGAGAAGATCACGTCGGCCTGCCCCTCGGCGGCGGCGACGTCCACCGCGCTGGCCTTCTCGAAGAAGTCGTTCCTGACGCGCACGCCCTTCGCCTCGGCCACCGCGCACACCCGCCGGGACGGGTCCACCCCGAGGTGCCGCACCCCGGCCGCCCTGACCACGTCCAGCAGCACGCCGTCGTTGGAGCCGATCTCGACGACGAAGGCGTCCGGCGCGGCCAGCTCCCGCTCCAGGAACCGCCGGGCGACGTGCTGGAAGTGCTCCACCATGAACCGGGAGCCGGAGGTGTAGAACGGGTAGTCGTCGCGGAACATCAGCCCCCGGGGCACCTCCTGCACCAGTTGCACCAGCGAGCAGTCCCCGCACATCGCGAGGGCCAGCGGGAACAGGTACTCCTCGGCGGTCTCCCCCGGGACCACCAGCGCGTTGGCGAGGGCTTGCGAGCCGAAGTCCACGCGGGCGCGCAACGCGCCGTCGCAGACCCGGCAGACGGGTTCGCCGGGTTCGGGTTCGGTGTGGTCCGTGGCCATGACGGACTCCCTTCGACGATGAAGGCCGAGTGCCGTCCGGCGCGAGCCGGAGCTGCGGGGAGTGCACTCGTTCGTTCCGCCAGCATGGGCGGGCCGAATAGCGTCTCGATCGCCCCACGCGCGACAGCCCGCCCGCGCCTCCGTCGACGCGGGCGGGCCGTGACTGCGGCCGTGACTGCGGCCGTTACTGCGGCAGCGACCAGGTCTGGTTGGTCTGGTTGTCGCCGCAGGCCCAGATCTCCAGCCGGGTGCCGTCGGCGTCGCCGCCGCCGGTGGCGTCCAGGCAGTAGCCGGAGTTCGGGTTGGTCAGGTTGCCGTCGGCCGCGTAGCTCCACTGCTGCCCGGCCGAGCCGTCGCAGCCGCTCAGGTCGACGTCGGTGCCCTGCGCGGTCGCCGACCCGGGGACGTCCAGGCACCTGCCCAGGGTGCGCACGGTGCCGTCACCGGGCAGGGTCCACTGCTGGTTGGGGTTGCCGGTGCAGCCGTAGAGGATGATCGGGTTGCCGTTGGCGGTGCCGCTGCCGGAGTCGTCCACGCACTGCCCGCCCGCGCCGGTGACCTGTCCGAGGTCGGTGGTCGCGCCGCAGCCCGCGCCGGGGGTGACCCGGTAGATGGCGGTGCCGTGCGCCGGAATGCTGGCGCTGATGGCGCCGCTGGTACTGGTCGTGGTCCCGGCCCACAGGTCGCGTACCGAGTAGCCGCATCCGGCGCCGCCGGTGAAGCCGACGGCGGCGGCCGTGGTGCTGGCGCTGACGGTGGCGTTGCTCCGGTTCAGGATGGCCACCGCCCGGTCCCCGTTGGCGAGTTGCCGGGTCAGCAGATCCAGGGTGCCGTTCTGCGAGACCACGTGGCCGGGCGAGCCGAGCGAGTCCTGGTCGACCGCGATCACGCCGGTGTTGCCGAGGGCGGCGATCGAGGCGGCGGACAGGCTGCTGACGTCGTCGCTCATGATCATCGGGGAGCCCATCATCGCCCACAGCGCGATCTGGCTCTGCGACTCGGCGGCGGTCAGCCCGGAGTCCCCGGCGATCAGGAAGTCCGGGTCGTTCCAGTTGCCCGGGCTCTCGTAGCGGTGGATCGGGTTGTTGTAGCCGTAGTTGGTGAGCACGCTGTTCCACCGGCTGGTGTTCGGTGACGAGGCGTCATAGGTCTGGATGTCGGACCCCTCGCGCCACAACTGCCCGTACTGGCCCGTCCATCCGAGCACGGTGTCCCAGTCGGTGGTGCCCTGGAAGTAGGCCGGGGCCGACTCGGAGAAGACGATGTCGCGGCCGGACGCCTTCAGCGCCTGGGACATCTGCGCGTAGGCGGACTGGTAGGTCTGCTCCTCGGTCTGCCCGGACACCGACGGCAGGTTGCAGCCGTCCAGCTTGAGGTAGTCCACGCCCCAGGAGGCGAACAGGTCGGCGTCCTGCTGCCAGTGGTCCCAACTGCCCGCGTAGCCGCCGCAGGTGCTCGTCCCGGCGTCCTCGTAGATGCCGAACTTCAGCCCCATCGAGTGCAGTTGGGCACCCACATAGGCCATGCCGTCCGGGAACAGGGTGGGGTTGGCGACCAGGTCACCGGCGGAGTCGCGACTGGACTCCATCCAGCAGTCGTCGATGGTCACCGTGTTGTAGCCCTTGGCGGCCAGCCCCGAGGAGACCAGCGCCCGGGCGTTCTGCAGGATCGTCGACTCGTTGTAGCCGCACTGGTAGTGGGCCCAGTCGTTCCAGCCCATCGGCGGGGTCACGGCCAGCGCCGCGCCGTCCCCGGAGGTGGCCGTGGTCGACGCCGACGCGCTGGGCGCGCCGGTCGCGCCCCCGGCGAGCACGGCGAGCGTCAGCAGGGCGGCCGAGGCCGCACTCGCCAACGGCGCGCGCCGCGGTCTGCCCGGTTCGGATCTGAGGTGCATCGTGGTGTCCTCTCGACGGTTCGACGATCGATAAGGTTCTGCACATGACAACCCAGCGCCACAGGGGCGCAGAACAGGGTGAGGTTGGACGAGGCAGAGACTAGATGCGCGCGCATGAGCGAACAAGAGGTCGCGTTGACAAATTTTGCACAATGGGCAGCATGGTCAATCACGAATGAGCAAATCGGAGGCTACCCGGCCGCCGCCCAGCCGGTGACCGGGCCGGTGGCGCGGAGGGCGACCGGGGTGCCCGGGGGCAGGTCGGCCGCCTCCGCGCGGCGGACGGTGAGCGGGCCGCAGGCGGGGGTGTCCACGGTGACCACGGTGTCGTGGCCGTGGAAGTCCTGCTGGGTGACCGTGCCCGGGAGCGCGTCGGCGGTGTCGGCGGGCAGCAGCCGCAGCTGCTCCGGGCGCAGCAGCACCAGCACCGGCGCGCCGTCGGCGAAGGCCGGGGATCCGTCGGTCAGCGGCAGCGTCCCGAAGGCCGTCTCGGCCAGCCCCCGCCGGACGGTGCCGGGCAACAGGTTGGCGTCGCCGACGAACCGCGCCAGCGCCGGGTCGTCCGGGCGGGCGTAGAGCTCCCGCGGCGCGGCGGCGTGGGCGACCAGGCCGTGGCGCAGTACCGCGACCTGGTCGGCGGTGGACAGCGCCTCGTCCTGGTCGTGGGTGACGATCACGGTGGTGGTCCCGGCGGCGCGCAGTACCCGCAGTACCTCCAGCCGGACGCTGGTGCGCAGGAAGGCGTCCAGCGAGGAGAAGGGCTCGTCGAGCAGCAGTAGCGCCGGGTCGGGCGCGAGCGCGCGGGCGAGCGCGACCCGCTGCTGCTGGCCGCCGGAGAGCTGGTGCG
Source organism: Streptacidiphilus sp. P02-A3a (assembly GCF_014084105.1). GTDB lineage: Bacteria > Actinomycetota > Actinomycetes > Streptomycetales > Streptomycetaceae > Streptacidiphilus. The sequence continues at coordinate 5,913,997 of NZ_CP048289.1, forward strand.
GGTAGCGGGCGGCGAGGTCGGCCAGGCCGGTCAGTTCCAGCATCTCCGGGACCCGCTGCCGCCGCGCGGCCCGGGGCAGGCCGAAGCCGACGTTGGCGGCGACGTCCAGGTGCGGGAACAGGCAGCCCTCCTGCGGGACGTAGCCGACCTGCCGGTCCTGGGGCGCGGTATGGCGTCCGGGGCCGTTCACCAGGGTCCCGCCGATGGTGATCGTCCCGGTGTCCGGGCGCTCGAATCCGGCGAGCATCCGCAGCAGCGTGGTCTTGCCGCTGCCGGAAGAGCCGAGGACGGCGGTGACCGATCCCGGCGGGACCTCCAGGTCGACCCCGCGCAGCACCGGCTGCCCGGCGAAGGCCTTGGCCAGTCCGCTGACGGTGACCCCCCGGGCGTGGCCGGACCCGGCCTCGCTCCGCGTCGTCGAAAGGTCTGTCATTGTCCTGCCGCCCTTCCCGGGAGCCGGTCGAAGAACCGCCCGAGCAGACAGCTCGGTACCGCGGTGATGGCGATCATCAGCAGCGCGAACGGCGCCGCCTGCCCGTAGGCGAGGTTCTGCTGGTAGTTCCAGAACTGGGTGGCGAGCGTCTGCACCCCGGTCGGGACCAGGATCAGGGTGGCGGTCAGCTCGGTCACCGCCGAGAGGAAGACCAGGCAGAACGCCGCCGCCAGGCCGGGCGCGACCAGCGGTCGGGTGACCCGCCAGAGCACCGCCGGACGGCCGAGGCCGAGCGAGTGCGCGACCTCCTCCAGCCCCGGCGGGGCCTGGGCGACCGAGGCCCGGACGCCGACCAGGGCGAGCGGGAAGAACATGATCGCGTAGGTGACCACCAGCATCGGCGCGGTCTGGTACCAGATGCCGTCGGCGTAGGTCTCGCTGAAGTACGTCAGCGACAGCGCGATCACCAGGCCGGGCATCACCAGCACCAGGTAGGAGCCGCGTTCCAGCAGCCGTCGGAGCCGGCCGTCGTGGCGGACCGCGAGGACGCCGACCGGCAGTGCCATGCAGGTGGCCAGCAGTGCGGCGGAGGCGCTGTACAGGGCGGTGTGCCAGGTGGCGTCGAGCATCGAGTCCCCGGTGAAGGGGTGCTGGGTGCCGGTGACCCACCAGTACCCGGCGGAGCCGACCGGGACGCCCAGCGCCAGCGCCGCCAGCAGCGCCAGCGCGGCGCAGGCCGGGAGGGTCCAGCGGCCCAGGTGGTGGCGTCCGGTGGTGCGCTGCGCCATCCGGTCCACCCGGCTGCCCCGGGCGCGTCCGCGCAGCGCGGCCTCGCCCGCGAGCACCAGCAGTCCGAGCGCGATCAGTACCAGCGACAGCGCGCAGGCGGTGGGGATGTTGAAGGAGACCGAGAACTCGGTGAAGATCTCGGTGGTGAAGGTCTGGTAGCCGAGGATCTCGAAGGCGCCGTACTCGGCCATCAGCCCGAGGGCGACCAGCAGGCAGCCGCCGAGGATGGCGACCCGGGCCTGGCGCAGCGTCACCCGCCAGAAGGTGCGCAGCCGGCCCAGGCCGAGGTTCATCGCGACCTCCTCCAGGGCCGGGTCGGCGTTGCGCAGGCTGGCCGCCACCGGCAGGTAGACCAGCGGGTACACGGAGAGCGTCATCACCAGCACCGCGCCCTGGAAGCCGGAGACCTCGGTGCTGAGCGAGGCCCAGCCGAAGCTGACCACGAAGTCGGGGATGGCCAGCGGTACCACCAGCAGCACCGCCCAGATCCGGCGTCCGGGCAGGTCGGTGCGCTCGACCAGCCAGGCGGCGCCGGTGCCGATGACCGCGCAGAGCAGGGTGACCACCACGGTCAGCCGGACGGTGTTCCACAGCAGCTGGCCGGTGAGCGGCCGGTCGATCAGCGAGGCGACCGTGTCGACGCCCGCGCCGCGCGCCTCGACCAGCAGGAACGCCAGCGGCAGCAGCAGCACCGCGGTCACCAGTGCGCTGACCGTCAGCAGCCCGGTCGGCCGGGAGCCGCGCGGGCGGCCCCCGCGCCGCGGCGCGGGTCCGCGACGCGGGGACCGGACGGCCGGGACCGGCGCCGGGCCGCTGGTCACAGCAGCCCCGCCCGACCGAGCAGGCCGATGGCGGTGGAGCCGTCGCCGAGCTCGGGGATGGTGATCGGGTTCGGCTGGAGCTGGGCGAACGGGGTCTCCGGCGCGGTGGTGGTCACCCCGTCGTCGAGCGGGTACTCGTAGCTGATGCCCTGCGCGATGATCTGCTGGCCCTGCTTGGAGACCAGGAAGGCGACGAACTTCTGCGCGTCGGTCTGGTTCTTGGAGGACTTCAGCACGCCCGCGCCGGACACGTCGAGCACGTAGCCCGGGTCCTTCGGGGCGAAGTAGGCGAGCTCGGAGTGCATCGCGCCCGAGCCGAGCTCGGCCTGCATCCGGTACCAGTAGTACTGGTTGACCACGCCGAAGGCGGCGGCGCCGCGGTTCACCTCGTCCGCGATGGTCTCGTTGTCGGGGTAGACCCGGGAGCCCGCGTTGGCCTTGATCCCCTCCAGCCAGGACAGCGCCCGGGCCTGGCCGTAGGTGTGCGCGACCGAGGTGACGATCGGCTGGAAGTCGGTCTCCCCGGCGGCGAAGGCCAGCTTGCCCTTGTACCGCGGGTCGGCCAGTTGCAGCACCGAGGTCGGCAGCTGGGCGGCGCTGATCAGGCTGGGGTTGTAGATCAGCACGCTCACCCGGGCCGAGACGCCCTCCCAGTCGCCCCGCGGCGAGTTGTCCTGGCTGGGCGTGGCGGCCAGGGTGGACGCGTCCAGCGGCGCCAGCAGCCCCTTGTTCTGCAGGTAGTCCAGCGCGGGCGAGTTCTCGGTGTAGAAGACGTCGGCGCGCGGGTGCTTGGCCTCGGCGACGATCTCGTCGGCGAAGGTGTCCTCGTCGTCGTAGCGGACGTTGACCTTGATGCCGGTCCGCTGCTCGAAGGCGGACACCAGCGACTGCGTGGTCTGCTCGTGCTGGCCGCTGTAGAGGGTGATCGACCCCTTGTCGGCGGCCGCGGCGGACGAGCCGCCGCAGGCGGTCAGCGAGGTGGCGGACAGGCCGATGACCCCGGCCACGGCGAGGCCGCGGAGCGCACGGGAAAGGCGGGTGTTCACGAGGCTGCTCCCGGGCACAGGGCGTTGACGGCGTTCTGGGCCTTGGTCACGGCGATCGCGGCGGCGGGCGCCGCGGCGGTCCCGGCCGTGCTGAACGCCTGGTAGGCGGAGTCGAGTTGACTGACGGCCTGGCCCACCACGGGGTCGCCGAGCTTGAGCTGCCGCAGCGGCAGCACCTGCGCCTCGGCGTAGCCGACCGAGTCGGCGTCCGCGTCGGGCCCGTCGGCGAGCACGGTGGAGACCGCGGTGCAGGCCTGCTGCCGGGCGGTGCCCTGGAGCGCGGACGCCGAGGCGGAGGCGGAGGAGTGGGAGGAGCCGCAGGCGGCCAGGGTACCGGCGGCGAGGGCCGCGCAGGCGAGCAGCGCCCATGGTCGCACCGTCCTCGCGGAGGCGGGCCGGACATGAGGGGACACGGTGGGGGTCTCTTTCTGTTCGGGTGGCAGGAGTGGCGGGAGGGGGCGCACCCAGTGGGGTGGTCCGGCAGGAGGGGCGGCCCGGCGGTCAGCCGAGCAGGGTCCGGCCGATCCAGTCGCCCGGTCCACCGGCCCCGGGCGGGATCGCGAACACGGCGCTGGCCGTGTGCGTGGTGAACTGGTTGAGCGCGTCGGACTCCGCCATCCTGGTGAAGACCGGGACGAACGCGGTGCGCGGGTCCTTCTGGTACCCGAGGAACAGCAGCCCCGCGTCGTACTCCAGCGCCTGCCGCCACGGGGGCCAGCGCTCGACGAACGGCGTGGTGCCGTTGTTGTAGGAGAAGCCGCGGCGGACGATCACCGCGCCGTTGTTGGTGGCGGGTGCCGCCACCCGGACATGGGCGTCGACCGGGATCACCGGCGCGCCCCGGGCGTCGCGCCGGTCCAGGTCCAGCGGCGAGAACTCGTTCGCCGCGCCGAGCGGCGCGCCGTTCAGCTTCTGCCGTCCGATCACCTGCTGCTGCTGGTCGGGGGCGATCCGGTCCCAGTGCTCCAGGGTGATCCGGATCCGCCGGTACACCGCGTAGCTGCCGCCGCGCATCCAGGCCGGGCCCTCCGCCCCGGCCCACAGCGTGGTGTCCGGGTCGGTCGGCGGGTGGACGTTGGAGTTGACGGTGCCGTCCTTGAAGCCCATCAGGTTGCGCGGCGTCCCGCCCTGGTTGTCCGGGGAGAAGCCGAGCTGGGTCCAGCGCAGGGTGGCGACGTCCGGGGCGATCCGGGCGATGCTGCGCACCGCGTGGAAGGCCACCTGCGGGTCGTCCGCGCAGGCTTGCAGGAACAGGTCGCCGCCGCTGTCACCGGCGACCAGTTCGTCGCCCGAGAAGTGCGGCAACTCCAGTAGCGCGGGCGGGAGTTGCCCGCTCAGTCCGAAGCGCGGCGCGCCCTGCGCGGTGACGAGCAGCGAGCGGCCGAAGCCCACGGTCAGGGTCAGCCGGGAGGCGTCCAGGCCGTAGGCCTCCAACGAGTCGTCGGTGGTGGAGCCGCCGGTGGCGTCGTCGTAGGCGGTGCCACCGGCGCCGCCGGGGCTGTGGATCGGCACCGTCACCGACTGCCCCTGGGCCAGCTCCGCGCCCAGCCGGGTCCAGGCCTTCAGCAGCACCACCAGGTCGGCCCGGTTGTCGCTGGTGAGGTCGAACGCGGCCAGCACGGTCTGTCGCTGAGTGTCCGTCAGAATGCCGGACTGGTGCGTCCCGTAGAACGGCTCGGTATTCCTGGCGGGGCCGCCGGCGGCGGTGGCGATGGCCGGTTCGGCGAAGCCGCCGATGACGCCGCCGCCGACCACTCCGGCGCCGACCAGCAGCCCGCCCCGGAGCAGCGTGCGCCGGTTCGTTGTTGACGGTCCGTCAGTTGACGGCTGGTCGTCCTCGCTCTGCACGTCGGCCATCAGTGCAGCATCTCCAGGGTGTTGGTGCCGTCGTTGACGAACAGCACGCCGGTTCCGGCCCGGTCGATGACCACGTCGAAGAGGTCGCCGTTGCCGGGCGGGTCCTGGCCGATGTCGTCGTCCGCGTAGTACTCCCCCACCTGCTTGCCGCTGGGCGCGATCTCGACGATCTTGCCGTTGGCGGCGTTGGCGGCCAGCAGGTCCCCGTTCGGGGTGAGCGTCAGGCCCAGCGGGTCGGCCAGCTGGCCGCCCTGGCTGAAGACGCTGCCGGGGCCGGTGGAGGCGGCGCGGGTGAGCGCGCCCGGGACCGCGTTGACGCCGTTGCCGACGGCGTCGGCGATGTAGAGGGTGCCCGAGGGCGAGAGCGCCAGGCCGGTCGGCCCCTTGACGAAGGCGGCGGCGTCCGGACGCTCCGGCAGCCCGCCCGCGACCTGGGTCTCGGCGGTCACCTTCGGCGCGGCGGTCGCGGTCTGCGCCAGCGAGAGCCGGACCACGTCGCCCTTGTCGACCGTCGCCGTGGAGCCGCCGTTGACGCCGACCAGGGTGTTGCTGACGAACAGGGTGGCGGTGTCGCCGTCGTCCTGGACCGTCGCGTCCCAGGGGCCGTCCAGGTAGGGACCGGCGATGGTCCCGGCCAGCTTGCCGCTCGGCGACAGCACCAGCAGGCAGCCCGCACCGGCGGTGTCGAGCTTGCCGTCGGTGCTGGGCAGGCTGCCGACGATCACCCAGCCGGTCTTCAGCTGGACCATGGCGGTGGTCAGCCCCACCCCGCCGGTGCACCCCGGGACGCTGCCGGGCAGGCCGGCGAAGACGCTCTGGGTGCCGTCGGCGTGCATGTCGACGATGGTGGTGCCGGTGCCCTGGTTGTTCGACGCGTTGTTGAAGTCGTCCACCAGGACGTCGCCCGCGGTCACCGTGCCGACGGTCCGGGTGACCGGCCAGATGGCGTACGGGTTGATGTCGCCGTTCGGCGGGGTGGTCGAGCCCAGTTGGGTCTCGTCGACCTTTCCGGCCAGGAAGGATCCGGCCGCGGGCCGGAGCACCGACTGGGCGGCCCGCTCCTCGGCGGTGTACTGCGGGTTGGCCGGCGCGGCGGCCTGAGTGCCGTTCAAACCCTGCGGTGTTCCACCGCCGGAGCCGCCGCCGGAGCCGCCGCTGGAACCGCAGGCGGCGGTGGTCAGCCCGAGCACCGCGAGCACCGAGAGGGCGACCGCCGTCCGTATCCGTCGGCGCGGCAGCGGAGGGTTGCGCATGCCTGGGGCTCCTTCTGGGCAGGGGGATGACCCGACCGCGAACCGCAGGTCAGGTAAGGTTTACCTAAGTAAGGTATGCCTAGCCTAATGGTCCCCGTCCGGCGCTCACAAGGGGGGTCCCCTCCGACTCCACGCGCCCCCCGCGCCCCCCTTGACCTGCCGTCACCTCCTCTCCCTGCCCCACCTGGGCAGCGCCCCCGGGCGGGCCACACTCCGATGTGTCCCGCCGGAATCAGCGGAAATACAGGGATAAACAGTCCTAAACCTCCCCTTGGCCGAATTCAGTCCCGGAGTATGCTCATGGCAGTGGGCTCCGTGGGCTCCCGAGCCGGACGAAGCGCGTCACACCGGCGTCCGGGCCGCCACCACCGCCGCCCCCCGCGACAGGCGGGGCCCGGGCGGGCCCGGCTCAGTGGCGCGCGACACCGAAAGTGGGCCAACAGAGATGGATATCGCTGCACAGGCGTTGTCCTTGGCACGCGGACTGGTGCGTGGGAACCCGAACGCGTTCGCACAGCGGGCGCTGCCCACGCTGATGCTGATGGTCTCCGCGGCCGTCCTGACCATCGTGAACCCGAGCGGCCACTACAGCCTGGTGCTCGCCGTCATCCCGCTACTGGCCGCCGCCGTCCACGGGGTGCAGGGCACCGCCGTGATCGGCGCGCTGACCGTGACCGCCTACATCGCCCTGCGCGACCAGATCGCCGAGGAGGCCACCGACGTCTGGCTGATCAAGCTGGCGTTCATCGTGGTCACCGCCGGGGTCGGCATGCTGCTGGCGCAGGCCCGGGTCCGCGAGCGGCTGCTCGCGCACAGCCAGGACCTGGCGCTCACCCTGCAGCGCGGCCTGCTGCCGCAGGACCTGCCGCGCACCAGCGCGGTCGAGGTGTGCCACCGCTACGTCCCGGCCGACACCCGGGCCGGGGTCGGCGGCGACTGGTTCGACGTGATCCAGCTGCCCGGCGCCCGGGTCGCGCTGGTCATCGGCGACGTGACCGGGCACGGCATCCACGCCGCCGCGATGATGGGTCGGCTGCGCACCGCCGTGCACACCCTCGCGGCCCTGGACCTGACCCCGGACGAGCTGCTCGCCCGGATGGACGACCTGGTGATCAGGCTCGGCGCGGGCGAGAAGGACGGCGAGCTCGGGGCCACCTGCCTGTACCTGGTGTACGACCCGGTCTCCCGGGAGTGCTGCGTCGCCGGTGCGGGCCACACGCCCCCGGCGTTCATCCGGCCCGACGGCGCGGTCGAGTTCCCGGAGCTGCCGGAGCACCCGCCGCTCGGCGTCGGCGGCGTGACCTTCCAGAGCGCCCGGTTCCGCCTGCCCGAGGGGACGGTGATCGCGCTCTACACCGACGGCCTGCTGGACCTGCGCCGCCAGCACGCCGACGCCGCGCTGGAGCGGCTCGCCGCCGTCCTCTCCCCCGCCGTCCGGACGGCCGAGCTGTCCGCGACGCCGCTGGCGGAGATCTGCGACCGGGTCTGCGCCGACCGCCGGACCAGCGCCGCCGACGACGACGTGGCGCTGCTGCTCGCCCGCACCCGGGTGGCCGCCGCCGACCGCCTCGCGGCCTGGGACCTCCCGGCCGACCCGCGCTCGGTGGCCGAGGCCCGGGCCGCGGTCGCCCGGCAGCTGACCGCCTGGGGCCTGGACGATCAGGTCTTCTCGACCGAGCTGGCGGTCAGCGAGCTGGTCACCAACGCGGTCAGGTACGCCTCCGCGCCGATCACCCTGCGGCTGATCCGGGACCGGGCGCTGATCTGCGAGGTGTCCGACGGCAGCCGGACCACCCCGCACCTGCACCACGCCCAGCTGATGGACGAGGGCGGCCGCGGCCTGTACCTGGTCAGCCAGATCGCCGACCGCTGGGGCACCCGCTACACCGAGACCGGCAAGACCATCTGGGTCGAGCAGGCACTGCCCGCCACCGGGCCCCCGCCCGAGCGGGACGGCGAACGCGGCGGCGAACTGCTGGCCGCCGCCCGCTGACCGCTACCAGGCCCGCTCCACCGTGAGGTGCAGGCTCCTGGTCACCGGCCTCAGCCCGGGCAGCCCCGGGCAGCTGAGCCGGACGCTGAAGCGAGCCTCGCCCCTGGCCGTGGGGACACCGCTGATCACACCGGTGGCCGGGTCCAGCCGCAGCCCGGCCGGGAGCGCTCCACCGACCAGCGTCCACAGGTACGGCGCGGCGCCGCCGGTGCCCGCCAGCCGGGCGGTGTAGGCGGTGCCGACGGTGGCTCGGGCGAGTTCCCGGGTTCCGATCACCAGCGGCGTGGCGGCGGGCGTGGTGAAGCTGAGGATCTGCCCCTGGGTGGTCACCGAGCCGCTGTCGGCGTCGATCCGGTAGTAGTAGCTGGTCCTGGGCGCGAGACCGGTCAGCGCGGCCTGGACGAGCTCCGGCTGGGTCCCGCCGCCGACGGCCTGGACCGGGGTGGTCGAGCCGAGCGCGCCGCTGGTGCCGTACTCGAAGGTGTAGCCGCTGTCCGCGCCCGCCGGCACCACCACCCCGGTGACCTCGGCGCCGTCGGCGGTGATCGCGGTGGCCGGGGAGGTGACGCCCTCGACGCAGGCCGGGGACTGGGGGGTGGCGTTGGCCTCCTGGCCGTCCAGGACCCAGGTGACCCCCGGGAAGACCGCCGGGCTGAAGGTGACCTGGAAGACCTGCGGGTAGTTCCCCTGGTCGAAGTACGTGGGCTGGCCCTGGAAGGCGTCCACCGGGAAGGCCTGGTTCTGGTCCCCGACCCCGAAGGTCATGGCGTTGCCGAAGGTGTTGTCGTAGCCGAAGTACGCGGTGACGTCCCCGCTCTGCGCGTTGGTGGTGACGCAGTCGAGGTAGGGCGTGAGCGAGCCGGTTCCGGCGGCCGAGGCCGGATCCCCGGCCAGGGCGGCTCCACCCACCAGGACGGCCGCGAGCGCGGCGGTGCGGGCGCGGCGTCTGCGGCCGGACGGTGCGACGAGCGGTCCTGCGACCATGGTTCCCCCACTGGACGAGTCCGCCCCGGCCGTCCGCCACGGCGCGAACAGGCTTGCGGACGAGCGACGTTGATGGGACGTCATGGTAGTGCAGCAGGGCCTGCCGCAGCCCCCGCGCGGAGCGTGCGGATCGGCTGCTCAGGGCCGTGTAGTAGGTTGGATGGCCCGCCCGGCAGCCGTCGGCCGGGAGCGGACGAGGACAAGACGTCGGTACGGCAGCGGCCGCCCGACGAGGACGGCGGTGCCTGTGCGGGTCCTGGTGTACGTCCCGCTCGTGGTCTGCGCGCTGCTGGCCCTGGTCGCGCCCCGGCTGGCGCGGTGGCTGCCGCCGCGCCCGGCCGCGTGGTGGCTGACCTGCGCCGCGCTGGTGGCCGCCGGGGGCTGGGCCGGGTCGCTGGCGCTGCTGGCGTTCACCGGCTTCGGGCAGATCCCGGCCGTGGCCGAGCTGGGCTCCTGGTCGGCCGGGGTGCTCCGGGCGACCGCCCCGGTGGCCCGGCCGACCTCGGTCGGCAGCGCGCTGGTCCTGGCCGTGGCGGCGGTCGCGCTGTGCCGGGCGGCGACCCGGCAGCTGCGGCTGCTGGTCACCGCGCACCGGGACTGCCGGGCCCTGCCCGGGGCCGGTGACCTGGCGGTGATCGACGACGACCGGGTGGAGGCGTACGCGGTTCCGGGCCTGCCCGGACGAACGGGCGGCCGGGCGGCGGGGCGGCTGGTGGTCTCCAGCGGCATGCTGCGCACCCTGCCCGGCCCCGAGCGGGAGGCCCTGCTGGCGCACGAGCGGGCGCATCTGCGGCACCAGCACCACCTGTTCCTGCTGGCGCTGCGGCTCGCCGCGTCGGTCTGCCCGCTGTTGCGGCCGCTGGCCCGGGAGGGCGCGTTCACGGTGGAGCGCTGGGCGGACGAGCACGCCGCCCCCGTGGTCGGCGACCGGGCGGTGGTCGCCCGCGCGCTGGCCCGGGCCGCGCTGGCCCGGCCGCACGGGGCCGCGCCGAGCGGCGGGCGGCTGGCCGCGACCGGCGGCCCGGTGCCGCGCCGGATCCGGGCGCTGCTGGCCGCGCCCCCGGCGCCGCGGCGGCTGCCGCTGGTGGCCGGGGGCCTGGTGCTGGCCCTGTGCTGCGTCAGCCTGGCCGACGCCGTCCAGGACGACCGGGCGCTGTTCGTCGGCGCCGAGCGCGCCGCGGTGACCGCCACCCGGGACCTCCCCGGACGGCTGGCCCTGACCGCCGCCTGGACGCCGCACCGGCGCTGACGGCGCTGACGGCGCCGGGCACGGTGCCGCCGGGGGCGGCCCGGAGCGAGAGCTCCGGACCGCCCCCGGCGGGGTGTGGCCGACCTGCGGGTCACTTGCTCCAGTGCGGGCGCAGCGTGACGCTCAGGATGGTGCGGTAGTCCGCGGCCGAGGCGGCCGGGACGGTGTACAGCGCGGCCGGGTTGGTGCCGACCGAGGAGCCGGTGGTCGGCAGCGGCTTCGGCGTGCCGTAGCCCGCGAAGAGCAGCGTGAGCGTGCCGTTGCCGTTCGGGACCACGGTCGGGTCGTAGACCCGGCCCGAGTAGTAGCCGCTGACGCCGAGGGCGCCGCCGTTGGCCGCCTGCTGGGCGAGCGCGGAGAAGGTGTAGTCGGTGCCGAGCAGCTTCTGCGGCGCGCTCCAGTTCACCCCGTCCTTGGAGGAGGAGTAGAAGATCTGGTTGAACGCGTCGCTGTCGCCGTCGGCGGCGTAGGCGCCGGACAGGAACAGGCCGAGGGTGCCGTCCGGGTTGTGCACGACGGTGCCGCGCGAGCCGACCCAGCGGAGCTCGGTGCTGCTCTGGCTGGTCGGGTCGTTCAGGCCGTTGACCTGGCCCAGGTCGGTGAAGTGCAGGCCGTCGTAGGTGTAGGCGGCGCGGACCACGGAGTAGTCCTCGTTGTTGCCGAACAGCGACTTGGGCTTGTTCTTGCCCTCGCCGGTCAGCGCCAGCGTGGAGTAGGGGACGGTCGCCGCGCCGGGGGCGCCGACGTCGCTGCCCTTGGCGACGGTGCCGGTGCCGCCGGTGCAGCCGGTCAGGCTGGTGGCGGTCTCACCGGTGCAGGTGGTCTGCACGATACCGGCGGCGGTGCCCAGGCTGACGGTGATCGAGCCGTTGCTGAGCGGCAGCGCGGAGGTGTCGGCCACCGGGACGGTCGCGGCCGGCAGGGTCACCGCGGCGGTGGTGGTGGTCGGGATGTAGTAGTTGACGATCTTCTCGGTGTAGAGCACCGGGACGCTGCCCTTGGGGGCGCCCGGGTAGCTCGACAGGGTGCTGATGATGCCGTCCGGCGCGATCAGGCCCGAGGTCTGGTCGGCGGTCGCCGGGATCACCGCGTCGGCGGTGACGGCGTCACCGGCGGCGATGTCGACGCCCTTGCTGTCCCGGGTGGTGCAGCCGGTGAGGGCGGTGGCGGTGGCGTTGTCGTCGTTGCAGTCCACCACGTGGCCGTCCACGTTGAAGTGGCCGGGCTGCTCGAAGTTGGCGGTCGAGCCGACGTTGACGGTCACCCCGGCGCCGGTGGGACCGGCCGGGACGGACACGGCGGTGGTGGCGGTGGTGCTGCCGCCCTCGCCGACCGGCTCGCTGGCGGGCAGCCCGGCCAGCGGGTCGCCGTTCTTCGGGGTGAGCTTGTGGACGATCAGGTTGATGCCGAGCGCGTCGCCGAGCGGGCGGCTCAGGGTGTAGAGCACCTGGGCGCTGCGGCCGCTGCGGGCCTGGCCGCTGCCGCCGAAGCCGGGCACGGTCATCACGAAGGCGTGGCCCTGGCCGTCGTCGTCGGTGTTGCCGTCGGCGCACAGGCCCGGGTTCTGCTCCAGGGCCTCGCCGGTGAACTTCCAGGTCTTGCCGTGGTCGGTGGAGGTCGCCGAGACGACCGCCTCGTCGGTGTCCTTCGGCCGGTAGTCGAAGTAGCCGGTGAGCACCCGCCCGTTGTCGCTGCTGGTCACGAACGGGAAGTAGTACGGCTGCATGGCCAGCGAGGTGCCCTTGGGCTGGCGGAGCACGGTGCCGGTGGCCGGGCCGGTGCCGTTGCTGACCGAGCAGTAGCCGGTGAGCGGGCTGGGCGTGCCGGTGGTACCGCTCTGCGCGGGGACGGCGCCGGTGCCGGCGGGGTCGACCGCCGCGTTGGGGTAGGTGACCCCGTCCACGGTGATGGTGGAGCCGCCGACCGACGGGTCGCCCTGGGACAGCGTCCACGGGCCACCGCTGATCTTGTCGACCACGGGGGTGCCGACGGTGTAGCTCAGCGTGCTGTGGCCGTGTCCCCGGTGCTGCGGCACGGACGCGCCGAGCGCCGTGGACGTGGCGGCTGCGATGGAAGCCAGCGCGACCACGCCGACTGCGGATGCCGTCGCGATACGACGACGAGACATGTGGAGCCCTTCGATGGGAGAGGCAAGGGGAGGGATCGGCCCGGATCCTGCCCCACCTTCGCCACCCCCCGCGAGGGGGAGAAGTACTTGTTCACCCAGCGTTCCCGAGCCGTCCGCCTGGATCACGTGGTGCTGCCGCCGGACTGCGTCCCCTATAAGGGCGAAGGCCGGTCGACCGGCCTTGCGCGGGGCCGCAATAGCGGCCCTGACCTGGGTTTTTGCCGCTCCTGACGGCGTCATCCCGACCCGCGGGAGGCAGCCCTGCGACCGCCCGGGGAACAGCCCCTGCGAGGCGTCGGCGTGTTCGCCGCTCGTTCATGGAACGGCCATCCCATTACATCCTTGGCGTTTCAGTAGTGGCTCCACAGTTCTAACCATCGTTAGAATCCCAACGTGATGGAGTTCGGAATGTCTCTTCAGACTGCGGTGAGCGCCGGTAGACGCGCCGCCCTGGCCCTGGCCACGACCGCGCTGGTCGCCGGGCTGGCCTCGGGTTGTGGCAGTACCGCGAAGGCCTCCACCAGCACCGCCGCCACCGCCTCGGGACCGGTCCCGCTGGTGGTCTACTCGGCCCAGGGCTACGACTCGGCCATGGCCACCGCCTTCCAGAAGGCCACCGGCATCCCGACCAAGCTGGTCGACGACAGCACCGGGCCGCTGCTGGCCAAGGTGCAGGCCGAACGCGGCAACCCGCAGTGGGGGGTGCTCTGGGTCGACGGCGACGAGGCGTTCGCCGCGATGGACCAGGCCGGGATGCTGGTCAAGGGCTTCGAGCCGGACGTCCAGCTGAGCGCCGCCGGGCAGGCCGTGGTCCCCGGTGACAAGAGCTACATCCCCACCGGGCTGACCGTCACCGCCGCCGTGGTCTACGACGCGAGCAAGACCCCGAACCCGCCGACCAGCTGGCAGCAGCTGCTGAGCCCGGCCTGGAAGGGCGAGGTCGGTATGAACGACCCGTCCGTCTCCGGCCCCACCTACCCCTTCGTCGCCGGGATGTTCTCCCAGCTCGGCGGCAACAGCCAGGGCGAGGCCTTCTACACCGGGCTGAAGAGCAACGGCCTGCACGTGTTCCAGACCAATGACGACACCCTGCACGCGCTGCAGACCGGGCAGATCAAGGTGGCGCTGATCCAGAGCTCCGCCGGGCTCGCCGCGGGCACCAAGAACCACGACATCAGGACCGCCTACCTGCCCAAGGTCACCTCGCTGCCCAGCGTCATCGGCATCGACGCCAAGGTCTCCGCCAAGGAGCGGTCCGAGGCCGAGCAGTTCGCCTCCTTCGTGCTCAGCGCCCAGGGCCAGCACGTGATGCTGACCGGCGACCCGAACGGCGACTCGCTGTACTGGCCGATCGTGCAGGGCGTCGACCCGCAGGCCGCGCTGCCCCCGCTGGCCTCGGTGCCGACCCAGGCCATCGACCCCTACACCTGGGGTCCGCAGGAGGGCACCATCAACACCTGGTTCACGAACACGATCGTCCACTGAGCCATGACCGACACCACCACTGACACCCGGCCGCGCGCCCGCGCGGCCGGGGCGGCGCCGCGCCCGCGCGGGCGCGCGGCGGCGCGGCTGCGCGGCACCGCCCGGGCACTGCCATGGGTCGTGTTCGCCGGGGTGCTGCTGCTGCCGGTCGGCGGGTTCCTGCTGGTCGCCTTCTCCCCCCAGCTGTTCGGGCAGGGCGGGTCCTGGTTCACCCTGAGCGCGTTCAGCCAGGTCATGAGCGGCTGGACGGCCCGCGCGCTGCTGGACACCTGCCTGGTCGGCGCCGCCGCCGCGGTGATCGCCACCGCCGTGGCCGCCGCGCTGGCCTGGATCACCGAGCGCACCGACCTGGCCGGGCGCGGTGTCTGGCGGCTGCTGCTGTGGGCCCTGCTGCTGGCCCCCTCGTACCTGGAGTCCCTCGGCTGGACCTGGCTGGTCGAGCCCCAGGGCGTGCTCTCCCGGCTGCTCGGGCAGGACCCGGCGACCCTGCGCGACCTGGTCTTCGGACCGGTCGGGGTGGTCTGGGTGCTCGCCTCCCGCGGCGTCCCCTTCGCCTACCTGGCCGTCTCCGCGCTGGTCCGCGGCATGGGACGGGAGTTCGAGGACGCCGCGCGCACCCACGGCGCCAGCCGCCTGGCCACCGCCCGGCTGCTGCTGCCGATCCTCGCGCCCGGCCTGTGGGCCGGGTTCGCCATCGTCTTCGCCGAGTCCATCAGCGACTACGGGGTAGCCGCGACGCTCGCCGCGCAGGCGAACTTCCCGCTGGTCACCGGTGCCATGGAGCAGTCGGTGTCGACCTTCCCGGCGCAGTTCCAGCTGGCCTCGGCGATGGGCTGGCTGCTGCTCGGCCTGGTCGGCCTGGCCCTGCTGGCGCAGCGCCGCTCGATGCGCGGACGCAGCTTCACCGTGCTCTCCGGGCGCACCCGGCCCGCCGTCCGCTCCCGGCTCTCGCCGCGCGCCCAGCTCGGCGCGCTGGCCGGGGTGGGCGCCTTCTTCGCGCTCGCCCTCGGCGTCCCCACCTTCGGCGCGGCCGCCGCCGCGCTGCTGCCCTCCGGCGGCAAGGTCGCGCTGTCCACGCTGACCCTGGCCAACTTCCGCCAGGTGCTGCACTCCGGCGAGATGCTCTCGGCCCTGGGCTACTCCGCCCGGATGTCGGCGATCACCGCCTGCGCGGCGCTGGTCCTCGGCGCCTTCGCCGGGCGGGCGCTGGCCCGGCGCGGCGCCGGAGCCGCCGGACGGCTGCTCGACCTGCTGCTGCTGGCCGCGATCGCGCTGCCGTCGGTGCTGCTGGCCAGCGGCTACATCTTCACCTACAACCTGCCGATCGCCTCCGACCTGGGCATCAACCTGTACGGCACCAGCACGCTGCTGGTCCTCGGCTACCTGGCCGGGGCGCTGCCCTCGGCGGCGCGGCTGCTGTCCGGATCGCTCGGGCAGGTCAGCGACTCGCTGCTGTGGGCGGCCCGGGTGCACGGCCGCCCGGCGGCGCCGGCTTGGAGCGGCGCGGTGCTGCCGCTGGTCGCCGGTTCCCTCGTGTGGACCTGGCTGATCGCCTTCTGCGGCACGCTGCTGGAACTCCCCGTCTCACAACTGCTCGCCCCGCCCGGCGAGGAGCCCCTGTCCGTCGCCATCACCCGCCAGCTCCAGGGCTACAACGTGGGTGCGGGCGCGGCGATGACCGTCCTGGTCGTCGTGGCCGCGCTCGTGCTGATCGCCGTGGCCCTCGGCGCGCTGCGCCTGCTGCTGCCCGCAGCCCACCGCCTGGAGGCCGTGGTATGACCGCCCGACTGAGCGTCGAGAACCTGAGCAAGAGCTTCGGCCGGGCCCGTGTGCTGGACCGGGTCTCCTTCACCGTCCAGCCGGGACGCTTCCTGGTGCTGCTCGGCCCCTCCGGCTCCGGCAAGACGACGCTGCTGCGCTGCCTGGCCGGGATCGAACGGGCCGACTCCGGCAGCATCCACCTCGGCGACCTGCCGCTCGCGCACGAGCGGACCCACCTCCCGCCGGACCGCCGCGACCTGGCGATGGTCTTCCAGGACTACGCGCTGTGGCCGCACATGACCGCCGACGCCAACGTCGGCTACGCGCTGCGGCGCCGCCGACTGGACAAGGAGACGTCCCGGCGGCGGGTGGACCGGGTGCTGGAGCGGGTCGGCCTCGGCGACCACGCCGCGCAGTACCCGCACCAGCTCTCCGGCGGCCAGCAGCAGCGGGTCGCGCTGGCCCGGGCGCTGGTCGCCGAGCCGGGCCTGCTGCTGTTCGACGAGCCGCTCTCCAACCTCGACGCCGACCTGCGCGAACGGCTGCGGGTGGAGATCGCCACGCTCACCCGGGAGTCCGGCGCGACCGTCGTCTACATCACCCACGACCAGGCCGAGGCCTTCGCGCTGGCGGACGAGATCGGCGTGCTGGAGGGCGGCGACCTGGTCCAGCTCGGCTCACCGGAGGACGTCTACCACCGCCCCGCCTCCCCCTTCGTGGCCCGGTTCACCGGCCTGGCCGGGGAGCTGGCGGGCGAGCTGGCCCCGGGCCGGACCGCTCCGGGCACCGTGCTGGTGCGCACCGGGGCCGGGGTGGTCACCGCCGCCGCCGGGGCCGGGCTCCCGGCCGGGGGCGGCGCGGTCCGGGTGCTGATCCGGCCGGCCGCGGTCACCCTGGCCCGCGACCCCGGGGGCGCCGACGGCGACCCGGCCGCGACCGGTCCGGCGGGGACCGTGGTGGACACCGCCTACCGCGGCCGCGGCTACGACCACGTGGTGGAACTGCCCGGCGGGGTGCGGCTGACCGGCGTCTTCGACCGCGACCCGCACCCCCGGGGCACCCGGGTCCACCTGCTGCTCGACCCGGACGGCTGCTTCGCCTTCGCCGACAAGCGCCCCGGCGCCACCGAGAGGACTTCCCCCGCGAACGCGGCGGGACCCACGCCCATCCGCACCACTCTGGAGGTCTGATGACCACCCCGCCACCCGTGATCCGCGCAGGAGCCGTCCAATGACCTCCTGGGTGCTCTTCCTCACCGTCTTCCTGGCCTGCTCGGTGGAGGCGGTCGAGGCCCTCACCATCATCCTGGCCGCCGGTACCACCCGGCACTGGGGCTCGGCGCTCCAGGGCACCGGCGCGGCGCTGGTCGCGCTGGCCGCCACCGTCGCCGTGCTCGGCCCGGCCGTCGGGCAGATCCCGCTCAACCCGCTGCGCCTGGTCGTCGGCGCGCTGCTGCTGGTCTTCGGACTCCAGTGGCTGCGCAAGGCCATCATGCGCGGCTCCGGCTACAAGGCGCTGCACGACGAGGCGGCGGCCTACGCGGAGGAGGTGGAGGCCGCCCGCGCGGCCGAGACCGGCGGTCGCGGCGCCGTCCGCGACTGGTACGCCTTCACCCTGTCCTTCAAGGGCACGTTCCTCGAAGGCCTCGAAGTCGCGTTCATCGTGGTGACCTTCGGCAACAACCAGCGCAACGTGCCGGTCGCGGTGCTCGGCGCGGCGGTCGCGGTGGTGCTGGTGACCGTGGTCGGCATCGCCGTCCGCACGCCGCTGGCGAAGGTCCCGGAGAACACCATGAAGTTCGCCGTGGGCACCATGCTCACCAGCTTCGGCGTGTTCTGGTCGACCGAGGGCGCGGGCGCGCACTGGCCGGGCTCGGACACCTCGCTGCTGGTGCTGGTGCCGGTGGTGGCGCTGGTCGCCGCCGGATTCACCGCGGTCCTGCGCCGTGGCAACACCCCGAACAGCCCCGTGGCCGCCGGTGCCGGCGTCCCGGTGGAAGGAAGCCTGACATGACCGCACTGCTGAACGCGCTCCGGAGCTTCGGCACCTTCTGGTACGACTTCGTCGTCGGCGACGACTGGCGCGTCGCGCTCGGCGTCGTGGTCTCGCTGGCGGCGGCCTTCGGCCTGGTCAAGGCCGGGGTCAACGCCTGGTGGCTGCCGCCGGTGGCAGTGGTGGCGATGCTGGCGCTGTCGCTGCGCCGGGTCGTGCGCAACGCCCGCCGAGGGTGACCCGCTGAGGGGGTGATCCCCTGCGGGGCGGGGGAGGCCGGATCAGCGGCCCTCCCCCTCCTCCGCGTAGACCCGGGCCGCGTATTCGTCGAGCACCTGTTCGCACTTGGCCAGCGCCGCGGTGGCCTCGGCCTTGCCCGGGGCCGACAGCACGTCCCGGTTCTCCACCTTGGCGAACCAGTTGCGCAGCTTCACCAGGTCCTCGTCGTTCTCCTCCAACTCGGCGTAGGTGAAGTGCTCGGCCCGGTACTCCTTGTCGATCTGACCGAGGAAGTCCTGGCAGCGGTCGACGATCTCCTCGTACTCGTCATTGCGCGCCGCGTTGAACGACTGCTCGACCTCGGCGCTACCGGCGAGCACCTCGGAGCCCAGCAGCAGGGCGCTGCCGCCCATCTCCACGATCTCGTTGCGCAGCACCCGCAGCGAGCGCTCCGCGCTCGGGCCCTGCGGCAGCGCCGCCACCGAGTTCTGCAGATAGATCGCGCCCAGGCCCTTGATCTTGCGCCAGACCCCGGCCCGCAGCCGGGTCGGCTCGGCCGGGACCTTGTACACCAGGACCAGCCAGCGCACCCCGCCGGGCTCGGCCCCGGGGCTGTCCGCCCCGTGGCCGTCGCCCCTGGAACCGGGTTGACCCACTGCCTGTGACACCTGACACTCCTCCACCCGCACGCCCTGCGACCTGTGCGATCAGCCTATCCGGGCCGCTCGGGGCGCACACGGACCACAGCCGGACGTCCGTCCGCGCGACCTCAGGTGTTCACCTGGCGGAGTGAGCCCGGCGCACGCGAGGGCTCAACCCTCGGTCCAGCCGTGGCTCTTCGCGAACTTCAGCAGGTCCCCGCGCACCCGCAGGATCTGCTCGCCGGTCAGCGACGGCGCCGACCGGAGCAGCAGCTCGGTCAGCTCGCGATTCGCCTCCTCCACCGAGAGCAGGTCGCACATCGGCTCCTCGCCGTCCACCGGGGCCGACCGCGGCGCGGCGGCGACCGCGAACGGACCGGGCTCCGCGCCCGGCGCGAGCGTGACGTTGGAGGCCTTCAGCCCGCGCCCGCCCTCCTCGATGTCGAACTCCACCGCGAGGCCCGAACGCACCGACGCCTCGGGGATCAGCAGATCGTTCACGTGCAGGAAGACGTCCTCCCCGCCGTGGTCGGGAGCGATGAACCCGTACCCGCGAACCCCGTCGAAACGCACCACACGACCAGCAACCACAGCAACCCCCAACAGTTCCGAGCCCATTGCCCGGCATCCCTAGTCACACCATGACCATGGCCGCTCCCGGCGGACGGCAGCGCCCCATGGTTCCTACCGTCCCGCAGTTTACCCGGGCCGGGCCCGGCGGCGCAGCTGATCCGGCCCGGGCGGGTCGTTGGGGCTCGTACAATCGGCGGATGAGCGCTCCGGACTTGCCCGACACCGCACCAGCCGCCGAGGGGGGACCGGCCCTGGAGGTGCTGCGCCGGGTCTTCGGCTACGACGCCTTTCGCGGCAGCCAGCAGGAGGTCATCGAGCAGGTGATCGGCGGCGGCGACGCGCTGGTGCTGATGCCGACCGGCGGCGGCAAGTCGCTGTGCTACCAGATCCCGGCGCTTGTGCGGCCCGGGACCGGGGTGGTGATCTCCCCGCTGATCGCGCTGATGCAGGACCAGGTGGACGCGCTGCGGGCGCTCGGCGTGCGCGCCGGGTTCCTCAACTCCTCCCAGAGCCTGGACGAACGGCGGCTGGTGGAGGCCGAGTTCGTCGCCGGTGAGCTGGACCTGCTCTACCTCGCGCCGGAACGGCTGCGGGTGGACGCGACGGTGCGGCTGCTGGAGCGCGGCCGGATCTCACTGTTCGCGATCGACGAGGCGCACTGCGTGGCCCAGTGGGGCCACGACTTCCGGCCGGACTACCTGGCCCTGTCCTCGCTGCACGAGCGCTGGCCGCAGGTCCCCCGGATCGCGCTGACCGCCACCGCCACCGAGGCCACCCACACCGAGATCACCACCCGGCTGAACCTCGGCGACGCCAGGCACTTCGTCGCCAGCTTCGACCGGCCGAACATCCAGTACCGGATCGTGCCGAAGGACGAGCCCCGCAAGCAGCTGCTGAACCTGCTGAACACCGAGCACCGGGGCGAGGCCGGGATCGTCTACTGCCTGTCCCGGGCGTCGGTCGAGAAGACCGCCGCCTACCTGGTGGAGCGCGGCGTCGACGCGCTGCCGTACCACGCCGGTCTGGACCAGCGGGTCCGGGCCGAGAACCAGTCCCGGTTCCTGCGCGAGGACGGCCTGGTGATGGTCGCCACCATCGCCTTCGGCATGGGCATCGACAAGCCGGACGTCCGCTTCGTCGCGCACCTGGACCTGCCCAAGTCGGTCGAGGGCTACTACCAGGAGACCGGCCGGGCCGGGCGCGACGGGCTGCCGTCCACGGCCTGGCTGGCGTACGGGCTGCAGGACGTGGTCCAGCAGCGGAAGATGATCGAGACCTCGGAGGGCGACCAGGCGCACCGGCGGCGGCTGTCGGCGCACGTGGACGCGATGCTCGCGCTGTGCGAGACGGTGGAGTGCCGCCGGGTGCAACTGCTGGCGTACTTCGGGCAGAAGAGCGATCCCTGCGGCAACTGCGACACCTGCCTGACCCCGCCGGAGTCCTGGGACGGCACGGTGGCGGCGCAGAAGTTCCTGTCGACCATCGTCCGCCTGCAGCGCGAGCGCGGACAGCGGTTCGGTGCGGCGCAGATCACCGACATCCTGCTCGGCCGCAAGACCGCGAAGGTGATCCAGTTCGACCATGACGCGCTCAGCGTCTTCGGCGTCGGCGCGGACCTGACCGAGGCGGAATGGCGGTCGGTGGCACGGCAGTTGCTCGCCCAGGGACTGATCGCGGTGGAGGGCGAGTACGGCACCATGGCGCTCACCGAGGAGAGCGGCGAGGTGCTCGGCGGACGCCGCCCGGTCTCGCTGCGCCGCGAGCCGGAGAAGCCCGCCCGGGCCGCGAAGGCCGCCAAGTCCGGTGGTGGCGGCGGACGCAAGGCCGCGCCGGTCGACCTGCCCGCCGAACTGCTGCCGGTCTTCGAGGAGTTGCGCGCCTGGCGGGCCGCCACCGCGAAGGAGCAGGGGGTGCCCGCCTACGTGGTGTTCCACGACGCGACCTTGCGCGAGATCGCCGCCAACTCCCCCACCACGCTCGCGGAGTTGAGTGTGGTCAACGGTGTCGGCGAGAACAAGCTCGCCACCTACGGCCAGCAGATCCTGGACCTGCTCGGCACGCTCCCGACCGGGGACTGACGCCCCGTCAGGCAGTACCCGCGAAACCGGCGGGCCCCTTGGTCAGGGCCCGCCGGTCGGTGCGCGTCGGCGTGAGCGCGAGCTGGCGTCAGAGCGCGCCGGACTCGGCGATGGTGACCTTGGACTTGACGCTGCCGCTGCGCGAGCCGAGCGACTCGATCTTCTTGACCAGGGCCAGGCTCTCCTCGTCGGCGACCTCGCCGAAGACCACGTGCTTGCCGTCCAGCCAGGAGGTGACCACGGTGGTGACGAAGAACTGCGAGCCGTTGGTGTTCGGACCGGCGTTGGCCATCGAGAGCAGGCCCGGACGGTCGTGCTTGAGCTGGAAGTTCTCGTCGGGGAACTTCTCGCCGTAGATGGACTTGCCGCCGGTGCCGTTGCCCCGGGTGAAGTCACCGCCCTGGAGCATGAACTCGGGGATGACCCGGTGGAAGCTGGAGCCGGCGTAGCCGAAGCCATGCTCGCCGGTGGCCAGCGCGCGGAAGTTCTCGGCGGTCTTGGGGACCACCTCGTCGAACAGGTTGAAGTTGATGCGCCCGGCGGGGACGTCGTCGATCGTGATGTCGAAGTAGACCTTGGTTGTCATGGAGACATCCTGACACTTTCCGGTCGGTCCCCGGGACACCGGTCCCGGGGATCGACCGCACACGGCGTGTCGCGGAGACGCAGATCACATCCCGGAGCCGCCCTTTCGGGCGGCTGCCGAGGTCCGCGCCACGGCAGCGCCACGGCTACGAGCCGTTGACGGTGTCGCCGGTCTTCAGGTCGTTCACCCGGTCCTGGTAGTGCTGGAGCTGGCTCGGGCAGTAGACGCTGATCACGATCACCCCGGCCTGGAGGGTCCGGTCGTCGGCGATGACCGGGCGCTGCCCGGGGCCGCCGGCGCCGTTGGAGAGGTCGACCAGCCACAGCGCCTTCTTCAGCGCCCCGTCCGGGTTGGTGCAGGCCTCGCCGCCGTCCGTGCCCAGCGTCCGGGCGATCTGCGCCTGGTCGATGGCGGGGTAACCGGCGGCGGTGAGCGCGGTGTTCAACTCTGCGGCCTTGTGGTTGGCGGCGTTGGTGCGGTGCACCTGGTGGAACGTGAGCAGCCCCACCACCAGGAACGCGACCAGCAGCACGATCGCGCCGAGGTAGATCCAGCGGTGCTGCGAGGCCATCCGGGTCGGGCTCATGACCCCGCCTCCGGCGCGCCGTCCGGGTCGGTCTGCCGCCAGCTCGGCTTGCTGGCCGTGAGCAGCGCGAACGGGATGACCACCCCGAGCAGCAGCAGCCCGCCGCCGACGATGCCGATGTAGGACCAGACGCTGCTGCCGCCGAACTGCGAGGAGGGCACGAACCCGATCACCATGGCGGCGGCCGAGGCCACCAGCCCGACCACGCAGAGCACCTCCAGCGCCGGGGCCCGGTAGCCGCGCGGGTGGTCCGGCTGGGTGCGCCGCAGCCGGATCGCGGCAGCGAACATCAGCAGGTAGACGATCAGGTAGACCTGGGTGGTGATCACCGAGAAGATCCAGTAGGCGCTGGAGACGTCCGGGATCAGCGCGTACAGCAGCGCGATCAGGGTGGTCACCACACCCTGGGTGACCAGGATGTTCTGCTGGACGCCGTGGCTGTTGAGCCGTTGCAGGAACGGCGGCAGGTAGCCCTCCTGGCGGGAGATCAGCAGCAGTCCCCTGGACGGACCGGCCAGCCAGGTGAGCATCCCGCCGAGCGAGGCGGCGACCAGTCCGACCGCGATCACCGGCGTCAGCCAGCTGATGTGGAAGTACTGGAAGAACGCGTCGAAGGCCTGCATCACCCCGGCGGTCAGGCTGAGCTGGTCGGACGGGACGACCCAGCTGATCGCCAGCGCGGGCAGGATGAAGATCAGCAGCACCAGGCCCATCGCCAGGAACATCGACCGGGGGAACTCCTTGCTCGGGTTCCGCAGCGAGGAGACGTGCACCGCGTTCATCTCCATGCCCGAGTAGGACAGGAAGTTGTTGACGATCAGCACCAGGCTGGCCAGCCCGGTCCAGGCCGGGAACAGGTGGTGCACGTTCATCGGCGCGGCCGAGCCGTTGCCCTGGCCGAGGAAGACGAAGCCGAGCACCACCAGCAGCAGGCCCGGGATCAGCGTCCCGATGATCAGGCCCATCGAGGCGAGCCCGGCCACGGCGTTGGTGCCGCGCGAGGAGACCCACACGCCCGACCAGTAGAGGACCATGATCACGATCGCGGTGTAGACGCCGTTGCTGGCCAGCTTCGGGTTCACCACGTACGCGATGGTGCTGGCCACGTACGCCAGCAGGCTCGGGTAGTAGAAGATCGTCATCGCGAACTGGCACCACACCGCGAGGAAGCCGAGCGGCTTGGACAGTCCCTGCGAGACCCAGTTGTAGACCCCGCCGTCCCAGCCGGACGCCAGCTCCGCCGAGACCAGCGCGGTCGGCAGCAGGAACACCAGGGCCGGGAGCAGGTAGAGGAACACGCAGGCCAGCCCGTAGACGGCCATCGTCGGCGAGGCCCGCAGACTGGCCACCGAACTGGTGGTCATCAGCGCCAGGGTGACCCAGGTCATCTTCGGGCCCGCCGAACGCACAGCCGCCGCCCCGTTCCGGGGCGACGGCCTGGATCCCTCGTCTGCGGGCATGTCGACCGCACTCATCGGCGCACTCCTTCCGGCAGCCGCCACGAGCGGCCACAGCCCCACCCTGAGTGCGCCGGGGGCTCACCGCACGCGGACCGCAGCCGTTCAGGCCCGGCACTCCCCCGGACGGCCCATCCGGACGGCGGCGAAGGGGGCCCGGCCGGGAACGGCCGTACCGGCTTCGAGACGGTCGCTCAGATCAGCTCCAGCACCGTCGCGTTGGCCATGCCGCCGCCCTCGCACATGGTCTGCAGCCCGTAGCGGATGCCGTGGTCGCGCATGTGGTGCAGCAGCGTGGTCATCAGCCGGGCACCGGAGGCGCCGAGCGGGTGGCCGAGGGCGAGTGCGCCGCCGTTGGGGTTGAGCAGGTCGTAGTCGGCGCCGGTGGCGCTCAGCCAGGCCAGGGTGACCGGGGCGAAGGCCTCGTTCACCTCGAACGCGCCGAACTGGTCCAGGGTCAGGCCGGACCGCCGGAGCACCTTCTCGGTGGCCGGGATCGGGCCCTTGAGCATGGTGATCGGGTCGGCGCCGACCACGGTTCCGGTGTGGAACCGGGCGATCGGCGTCCAGCCGTTGGCGGCGGCGATCTCGCTGGTGGTCACCAGCAGCGCGGCGGCACCGTCGGAGACCTGCGAGGCGTTCCCCGCCGAGACCACCCCGTCCGCCTGGAAGGGGGTCTTCAGCTGGGCCAGTTGCTCCAGCGTGCCGCCCCGGCGGACGCCCTCGTCGGTGTCGAAGATCCGGCTGTTGCCCTCGGCGTCGGTGACCGTCACCGGGGCGATCTGGCTCTTGAAGCGGCCCTCGTCGATGGCCCGGGCGGCCCGGGCGTGGGAGTCGAGCGCGTGCTGGTCCAGCTGGGCGCGGCTGAGGCCGTACTCGGCGGCGATCATCTCCGCGCCGGTGCCCTGGTTGAAGAAGTGGTGGTGGTACCGCTCGGCCACCAGCGGCCCGTACGGCGCTCCGTAGCTGCCGCCCGCGAAGGAGGAGCCCATCGGGACCCGGCTCATCGACTCGACGCCCCCGGCCACCGCGATGTCGTACTGCCCGGAGATGACCCCGGCGGCGGCCTGGTGCACGGCCTGCTGCGAGGAGCCGCACTGCCGGTCGATGGTCAGCCCGGGCACGGACTCGGGCCACCCGGCCGCGAGCACCGCGTACCGGCCGATGCAGGCGGTCTGCTCGCCGACCTGAGAGACGCAGCCCCAGACCACGTCGTCGACGGTGGCCGGGTCGAGGCCGTTGCGCTCGGCGAGGGCCTTGAGCACGTGCGCGGACAGGTCGGCCGGGTGGACACCGGACAGGGCGCCGCCGGGCTTGCCCTTGCCGACCGGGGTGCGTACGGCGTCGACGATGACTGCGTCCCGCATGGCGATGAGCTCCTTCTGGCGGTGGGGGCGACTGGCGGTGGGGGCGACGGCACAAGAACTCGAACATTCGTTAAGTTAGGCCGTCGCCGCGCCGCTGTCCACCCTCCCCCGCCGGGCCCGGGCACCTCCGGTCAGCGGGCGAGCAGCGCCTCCAGCTCCGCCTGCGGCAGGCTGCCCGGGGCCCGGCCCTCCCGCGCGTACTGGTTGGCCAGTCGCCGCAGGGCCTCGTTCAGCGGCGCGGGCACGCCGTGCAGCCGGGCGAGCAGCACGATCTCGCCGTTCAGGTAGTCCGCCTCGATCGTGCCGGTCCCCCGGGCCAGGCTCTGCCGCGAGGAGCTGCCGCCGAGCTCCACGCCCTCCATCGGCGCGCTGGCCATCCGCCCGGCTCGCGCCTCGCTCTGCTCCGCCGCGCTCGCGTAGTCGATGCCCGCAGCGGTCAGCACCCGCTCGCCCTCGGCCCTGACCCGCAGCAGCAGTTCCGCGCCGGGGCCCCGGTCCAGCCCCTCGGCGAGCGCGTCCAGGGCGTTGCCGAGGTTGCCGATGAGCTTGCCGTACTTCCACCGCATCACCTCCTTCGGCAGCGGCGCCAGGAACCGGGCTCGCTCCAGGTCCGCCGCGATCGCCCGGGCGGTGGCGTCGCTGCCGGTGGGGTAGCGGCCCAGGTGCAGGATGCCGGAGACGGGCGTGCCCGCGACCGCGACCCGGCCAGGTTCCAGGTGGGTGGCGGGCATCCACACGCACACCCCGTAGACCTGCCGGAACCAGCGCAGCGCCAGCCGCTCGTTGTTCACCCCGTTCTGCGCGCAGAGCAGCGGCAGCAGTTCCCCGGCGGTACCGCCCCCGGCCACCGGCCGACCCGCCCACTGTTCCAGGATTCCCGGCATGTGCTGGGACTTGACCGCGACCACGAGCACGTCGTCCGGCGTGAGCTCCAGCTCCTCCGGCCCGCCGACGGCGCGGACGGCGAGCGTCCGGGTGCCCTCGGGCGTGCTGAACCCCAGTCCCCCGTCGCGCAGCGCGTCCAGGTGCGGACCGCGCGCGACCAGCACCACCTCCCGCCCGCTCTCGAACAACCGCCCGCCGATACCGCCGCCGATCGCCCCGGCCCCGATGATGATGTAGCGCATCCACCGAGCCTCGCACGCCCGCGCCCGACCAGCCACGGTTTTCGCCACGCGCCCGCCCGCCGCCGATGATCGGATATGGCAGCATGCACGAGCATGGACGATCAACGCGACAAACTGCTGGCCCGGGCCGTGTCCCTGCGCAAGGCCGGGACCGAGCGGGCCTGCGCGCAGCTGGCCCAGCTCTCCGACCAGCACCCGCAGCAGGCCGCGCTCGCCTACCAGGCCGCCTGGGCGCACGACCGGCTCGACCTGGAGGCAGCAGCCGTCCCCTACTACGAGCGCGCGTTGAGCAATCCGGACGACCTGTCGAAGGACGAGCGGTACGGCTGCCTCCTGGGGCTGGGCAGCACCTTCCGGAACGTCGGCCGGTACGAGTCGTCCCTGGCCACCCTCCGTCGCGGCCTGGCGGAGTTCCCCGACGACCCGGCCCTGAGCGCCTTCCTGGCCATGACCCTGTACAACCACGGCGACGCCCGCGAGGCGGTCCGCACCCTGCTCCACGTCACCACCGCCACCAGCGCCGACCCCCAGGTGCAGGCCTACCGCCGGGCGATCGACCACTACGCCGACCACCTGGACGAGCGCGGGTGACACCCGCCGACCGGTCCGGCACCGGCTGATCAGTGCCGGGGGAAGCCCGGGATCCGGTGCAGCACCAGCACCGCGCCGATCAGCAGCAGCACCCCGACCACGATCGCGCCGAGCACGATCTGACCGATCAGCACCGTGTCCGCGTCCCGCTCTTCCTGCGTCTTGGTCAACCCTCACCCCTCCTCGCCGCCGCGCCACCGTCCGGCGCCCACGCGATCGTAGCTCCGCTACTCGTCGTTGAAGCTGCTGCGGCGGCAGGCCAGTACGCCGTCGGTACCGGCCAGATGGCTGGTCAGGGTGTCCACATGGCCCCGGCCCTGGACGGTGAGGGCGATCTCGACGGTCCGCTCCGCGCCCCGGCGGGTCGCCACGTCGTCATCGGCGTCATCGGCGTCGTCGGGCGCGGAGTCGGGGCCGGGGTCGGGGGCCAGGTCGGCGTCCGGGGCCAGGCCCGTGTCGCTACCCGCCTCGGCGCCGGTGACCGCGATGGTGCGCAGCTCGGAGACCGCGAAGCCGTCCCGCGTGCACTGCTTCAGCAGTTCCCGCAGCAGGCCGGAGCCCTGGAGGTAGGTGATCCGGTAGGTGACCGGCACCGCGCGCAGCGACGGCAGCCGGTGGGTCAGCGGACGCACCACGTAGGAGACCGCGAAGTAGGTGGCGGTGGCGAGCAGCGCCAGCAGCGGCAGGCCCGCCGCCGCTGCCGACCCGACGGCGGCGGTCAGCCAGATGGTGGCGGCGGTGGTCAGCCCCTGGACCGAGCCCCGGTGCACGAAGATCACCCCGGCGCCGATGAAGCCCAGCCCGGACACGATCTGGGCCGCCATCCGGGAGGGGTCGAGCTCCACCGTCCCCGCGTGCAGGACGTCGGTGAAGCCGTACTTGCTCACCAGCGTGAACAGTGCCGCCCCGACGCCGACAGTGGTGTAGGTGCGCAGCCCGGCCGCCTTCTGCCGGATCTCACGCTCCAGCCCGATCGCGCCGGAGAGCAGCAGCGCGACCGCGAACTCGGCCACCTGCGTCCACCCCTGACCGATGGGTTCGCTCACTCCCGCCGCCAGCTCCCGCATGCCCCGCCTCCAGCTCCGCACCGTTCCGCCGACCACCGGCACGAACGGCCCGGTGGACTGGAGATCATTCCCGCAGGGGCCCGATCCACACGGCTCCACCCGGATGTCACGGCGTCGCGGCAGCCTCGGCCCGGTCGACCAGCCGCAGCGCGGTCTCGGTCGCGGCGATGAGCGCGGGGTCCCCCTGGGCGCGCCGCTGGCGCAGGGCGTCTTCGAGCAGGGCCCGCGCCTCCCTGGTCCGCCCCTGGTCCAACCGTTGCTTGCCCAGGTGCTGAAGACAGAAGTAGCGCAGGTCCGGGGCGTGCTCCTGGCACAGCTGAAGGGCCCGCTGGTAGTGCGGCTCCGCCGCCTCCAGGTCACCCCCGTAGCGGTGGGCGTCACCCAGATTGATGTGGACGGCGACGGCCCGCTTGTTGTCCGCGAGCGCCAACGCCCGTTCCAGCGTGGCGATCGCCTCCTCCCGGCGGCCCAGCACCAGGAGTCCGACGCCCGCCCGACGCAGCGGCGCCGGCTCCTCAAGCGGTTCGTCGAGCAGCGCTGTCACCGCCCGGAGCAGCGCCTCCCGGTCAGTGGGGACCATCCGGCCGAACTCGTCCAGGGTGATCAGGTTCTCCATGGAATGAGATTAGACGAGAGATCCTGACGGAAAATCAGACCCCTTGGCAGGCAAATGAGATCATCGCAGCCACAGGACGGCAGCCGACAAGGGGGAACAGTGTCAGTCAGGGATGTGATAAAAGGTTGCGGATGCCTGGTGGGCGCCGTGGTGCTGTACGTGGCAGGGAGCCTCGTCTGGGACGGGATCTCCGATTCGAGGCAGACCAGCGCCAACCACGCGGCAGCGAGCCAGTTACAGGCCACGCTGGCGGCGGACTTCGCCCAGCAGCTCGAATGGCCGACTCAACGTTCCACGCCCACCGACGCCGACCTCCGACGCGCCGCCCAACAGGCTCTCGCCGCTGTTGAAAGCCCGAGCGGCCCCAGTCCCGTCACCGCCCTGGGCTTCGAGGCCCTGGAGCCGGTGACCCGTGGCCCGGAGCTCACCGTCGACGTCAAGGCGGTCGCCTACTACCGCGTCGCGGGCATCTTCGTCTCCAGCAGCCTCGGGGACACCCACTGCTTCCAGGTCCGGCTCCCCCTCCCCGAGGGACCGTCCGCCAAGTCCGCCGTCACCCCCCTCCCCAGCTGCCCGGCAACCCCGACCCCGATACCCGCGCCCGGCTGGGCCACGAGGTCCGCACAAGGGAAATGACGCGACGGCGGCGCCCCCGCAGGCTTGTGCCGGGGCACCGCCGTTCCTGCTGGGACTACGGCGTGACGTACTGCTCGCCGAAGGCGAAAGCCGGGTCACCGGCCTTGACAGCGGCCACGAACGACGCGAACGCGGCCGTGCTAAACGGCAACACCGGCGAACGATCACCAAGCGTGGTGTCCACGACCGGGGCGATCCCAACGGACAACAGGTCACGCGACGTACCCACGCACCCGTCATTGCCCCCCGAATAAGAGGACTTGAAGATGTTGATCTCAGACAGCTCGAAGGTCGGGTTCACATTGACCACCTCTCCAATAGCGCGGCGGATCACATCACGGGACTCCTGCACGGCAGTGCCGAGGCCCGAACCCGATCGCAACGCGCGGCAAACCCAGCCACCTGCGTTCGACGCGGTCGGGCTTGTGCCGGGGCACCGCCGTTCCTGCTGGAATTACGGCGTGACGTACTGCTCGCCGAAGGCGAAAGCCGGGTCACCGGCCTTGACAGCGGCCACGAACGACGCGAACGCGGCCGTGCTGAACGGCAACACCGGCGAACGATCACCAAGCGTGGTGTCCACGACCGGGGCGATGCCAACGGACAACAGGTCGCGGGACGTACCCACGCACCCGGCGTCACCGCCCGAATACGAGGACTTGAAGATGTTGATCTCAGACAGGTCGAAGGTCGGGTTCACATTGACCACCTCTCCAATAGCGCGGCGGATCACATCACGGGACTCCTGCACAGGCAGTGCCGAGGCCCGAACCCGATCGTAACGCGCGGCAAAGCCAGCCACCTGCGTTCGATCATTCGTGATCTGCCCCTGCGCCAACGACTCGGTGTAGAACCAGCTCCGGCCATCCGGCATGCCCAGCAGGATGACCGTGGCATTCAACGTGGTCAGCAGCGGTCTGCCGAGAGGGACGACCTGCACGATGACGTTCGGACGCCGCGACATCTCCAGCATATGGCGAAGCTGGTTGACCATAACCCGGGCCCCACCTACTTGACGACGGAGGACAGATTCGTCCAGTAGTACGGAAAATCGCAGCGCACCCTCACCGAACATGATTCTCTGGCGGGACAACCGAGCCGCCGTCATTTCCTCCACGCGCTTCGGTGGGTGCCCCCAGAGGGTGAACTGTCCACGCGCGTACTCTTCGGTCTGGAGCATGCCGGGCACCTCAAAGGCGTGCCACGCCTGCAACGTGAGCGCTTTCGCCTCCAACTCGACATAGCGCTGGAACCAGTTGGGGTAGAAGTTGTTCACCTCCCGGGTGACGTACTCCAGGTTTCGTTCCAGGATGCCGCCGGTGGCCAGGACCGCGTCGAGGCGAATCGCGATCCGGTCCGTCGGGAACGTCAGGCCGCGCTCCAACTCGCTGATCACCGACTGGTTGCACGGCACGGCCGCCGCGAGTTGCGTCTGCGTCATCCCCCTCGCACCGCGCCAACGCAGCAGCTCCCGCCCCCACACCGCTGCGGCGTTGCTCACCGGTTCGTCCTTCTCTGCCTTCCGACGTGGCATGTGCCCTCCCGTGGGACGTTTTATTGCTTGTGGCTGTACCCATACGCCAGGGCTTGGCCGGTGTGGTGCGACGGCCCGAGACTGATGGGGCATCACACCACAGTGGGCCCCCGTCGGGGTACCGCTACGACGAGGTTTTCCAAGGACCAAGAAAGCACAGGAAAACAGTAGGCATCAACCGTTCCCAGATTCGTACAGTTGAACTGAAGAGCCATACCAGCATCCGGGCCGACCGTGCGTCACTTTCAGACGGAACGGTTGCGAACCATGCAATCAGCGAGGCGGAATGAGTGACAGACGGGAATCGACGGCCGCCGGGTGGAACCCGAGACTCGGGTCCTTTGCCCGGGACCGCGCGAAGGGTCGGGTCGGGGTCGTGATGGGGAGGTACGCCGGGCAGGTCTACCTGCGGCCGCCCGGTGGTGGCATCGAGTGGACCGCCTGCCCGGAGGATCTGGAGCCCGCCGACAGGAGCGACGAACTCAGCTCCCGGGTAAGGGAGTTGAATGCGAACAGCAGTCACGGGCGGCCCTGGTGACGGCGGCGGGCAACGGCTCCCGGCGCACCCGGCGATCCGGTTGCTGCCTTGACGACAGCCACCCGGAGCTGCATTCGCTCTGCTCCGGACGCTTCGGCTACCGGGCCGGTCCGAACTCCAGCCCCGAGGAATACCTCTGCAATTGCCCGTGCCACGACTCGGCCGCGCCGACGCTGCGCCGCACCGCAGATCCGAAGTGGCGGGAGAAGTAGTTGAACATGCTTCGTTTCTACACAGAGAGTGCCAGGAAAGTGGAGTTGACAGAGAACCCGCGTGCCCGGTACGCGGCGGCGGTGCGCCGCGCCTGCGACGAGGACGACCTACCGCGCATCCGGAGCCTGTTCGCGGAGGCGACAACCGAGATCTTCACGCTGCGCGGGCTGCTGTCGCGTGAGGACGAGATCGCGCTCGGCGTCCGACTGGCGCCCAAGTACCAGGCCGGGGCCAGCCTGCTGGTGCTCTCCGGCGAGATCGGCCGCAGTACCCAGTACCTGGCCAAGGTGCTGCGGCTGGCCGGGGTCACCATCCGGCCCGCGTACCGCCCGATTCGGACCACCTACCCGGTCAACCTCACCGAACTGCGCCGCAGGTACGAGAACGGGGCCTCGGTCTCCAGCCTGGCCCACCTGATCCACTACTGCCGCGAGAGCACCCGCAAGTTCCTCGTGGCCGCCGGTGCCGATCTGCGCCACCAACCCAGCCGGGGACTGCCCGACCGCGCCTGACTCCGGCTTCCGCCGCTGGGCACGGACGCGGAACGAGATAGGCAGGAAACCTGCTAATATTAAGCAGGCAGCCTGCCTATCTCCGCCGGGACCTCCGCCGCAGGTCTGCTCAGTCGGTGAGGCCCCGGAGGAAGGAGCCGTGCCGTGGCACTCGCTGACCAGACCAGTCTTCCGCGACGGCCCGCCGGTACCGGCGGCCCCGCAGACGAACCCTTCGGGCCGCGCTTCGTGGCGCCGCTCTACCTGGGGGCCGCGCTCAACCCGGTCAACAGCTCGATCATCGCGACGGCGCTGGTGTCGATCGCCGCGGCCCTGCACATCGCCGTCGGGGACACCGCGATCCTGATCTCCAGCCTCTACCTCACCAGCGCGCTGGCCCAGCCCGCCGCCGGGCGGCTGTCCGAGGTGTTCGGGCCCCGGAGGGTCTTCGTCACCGGAATCCTGCTGGTACTCGCGGCCGGGGTGGTCGGCTCGCTGGCGCACTCGCTGGCGGCGCTGATCGTGGCGCGGGTGCTGATCGGCGCGGGCACCTCGGCCGGGTACCCGTCGGCCATGCTGCTGATACGCCGCCGCGCCGAGCGCGCGGGGCAGGACGCCCCACCGCGCCAGGTGCTCGGCGGGCTGGCGATCACCGGGGCCGCGACCGTGGCCGTCGGCCCGGCCATCGGCGGACTGCTGGTCGGCTGGTTCGGCTGGCAGACCGCGTTCTGGATCAACATCCCGGTCGCGGTGCTGGCCCTGGCGCTGGCACTGGCCGGGATCGCCCCGGACACCGAGCCGGTGCGCGTCGGCTCGGCGCGCGTCCTGGCCGCCCGGCTCGACCTGCTGGGCATGGCGCTGTTCGGCGGCTCGCTGACCGCGCTGGTCGTCTTCCTCAACGAGCTGCCGCACCTGGAGTGGGCCGGGCTGGTCGCCGCGCTGGTCCTGGCCGTGGCCCTGGTCGGCTGGGAGCTGCGGGCCTCGAACCCGTTCCTGGACGTCCGGCTGCTCGCCGGGAACCGGGCGCTGACCCGCACCTACCTGCGCAACGGGCTGACCCTGATGGGGACGTACGTGATCCTCTACGGGCTCACCCAGTGGCTGGAGGTCGCCCGGGGGCTCTCCGCCTACCAGGCCGGACTGGCGCTGCTGCCGATGGGCGCGCTGACCGCCGTGACCGCGCGGGTGGTGGCCAACCGGACGGGGGTGCGG
This sequence comes from Streptacidiphilus sp. P02-A3a, assembly GCF_014084105.1. Classification (GTDB taxonomy): domain Bacteria; phylum Actinomycetota; class Actinomycetes; order Streptomycetales; family Streptomycetaceae; genus Streptacidiphilus. The sequence goes on from NZ_CP048289.1 coordinate 5,947,320, forward strand.
CTGCCACTGGTCGCCTGCGGCGCGCTGCTGCTGGTCGGCGCGGTGGCGGTGCTGTTCATCGGGAGCAGCACCCCCATGGCCGTGGTGATCGCGGTGAGCGCGGTGTTCGGGCTGACCGCGGGCGCAGGGACGGTGGCCAACCAGACCGTCCTCTACCAGGAGGCTCCGGCCGCCACCGTCGCTACCGCCGCCGGGCTGCTGCGCACCTTCGGCTACATCGGGTCCATCGCCTCGGCCGCGATCACCGGCACCGCCTTCCACACCCGCGTGGACGACGGCGGCTTGCACCGGATCGCGTGGGTGCTGGTGCCGATCGCCGCGGTCGTCCTGGCGATGACCGTCCTCGACCGGCACCTGGCCGACGCCGGTCAATCACAGACCAACTGACGAACAGTCATCTCATCAAAGATCAGAGAGAGTTGAGTAGCACCATGACCAGCACCATCGACCCGACCAGCACCGCCCTGTTGCTGATGGACTATCAGCCCGCCGTCCTGGCTGCCGTTCCCGACCCCGAGGGGGTGCTCGCACGCGCCGCTGAGGCGCTGGCCTGGGCCCGCGCCCACGGTGTGCCGGTCGTCTTCGTGCGCGTCGCGCTGACCGACGCGGAGGCCGCCGCCGTGCCCGCCCGCAACAAGGCGTTCGCCCAGGTCGCCGCCGCCGGGTACATCGCCGAGGGCACCCCCGGGACGGCGTTCCACGACTCGCTGGACATCCAGGAGCACGACCTGACCGTGCGCAAGGTGCGGATCGGCGCCTTCGCCAGCGACACCGACCTACGGGCCGAGCTGCGGGTGCGCGGCGTGGACACCCTGGTCCTGGCCGGGCTGTCCACCGGCGGCGTGGTGCTGACCACGCTGCGGCAGGCGGCCGACGAGGACTACCGGCTGTTCGTGCTGGCCGACGCCACCGCCGACCCCGACCCGGAGGTGCACCGGGTGCTGATCGAGAAGGTCTTCCCGCACCAGGCGGACATCATCACCACCGCCGAACTCGGCGCGCTGAGCACGGCGAGCTGAGCACGGCGAGCTGAGCACGGCCGGGAGCCGCTGACGCGGATCAGACTCCGCTGTCGGCGAGTCGGTTCATGATGGCCGCGGCCCGGTCGAGCGTCACCCGCTCGTCCGGGCCGAGCGTCGTCGAGATCGCGCCCGCCAGCCAGGCCTCCCGGGCCGGCGAGATGCGCGCGACCAGGGCCCGTGCGGCCCCGGTCGCGCTGAGCAGGGTCCGGCGGCCGTCGTCCGGGTCCTTCTCGGTGGCGATCAGGCCGCCGTCGCGCATCGCCGCGACCGTCTCCGCCATCGACTGGCGTCGGACGTGCTCGGCCTGGGCGAGCTCGCTCACGGTCAGCGGACCGTCCTCGATGATCCGGTGCAGCGTGTTCAGGTGCGCCCAGCTCCACGGGTGGTCGTCGATCGCGGACTCGGTGCGCAGCCGCGCCCGCAGCCGGGTCATCGCCCGCATCAGCTCGACGGCCGTGCCCTCGGGCGCCGCGGGTTCGCTCATCACCAGGTCAGCATAGGACAGCGCGCGGCGCTCCCGCACGGAGCGGCGTCAGCGTTCGTAGACGCCGGTCAGGCTGGCGCGGGCGAGCACCGGCGAGGCGACCGTGGGCAGCAGTGCGCGGGGGCGCGCCCGGTCCAGCGGGGTCGCGGTCGGTTCGCTGCCCACCGGGCTTCCCAGGGCGAAGAGCTGGAACACGTAGCGGTGCGGTCCGTGGCCCTTGATCGGCCCCGGGCCATGGTAGCCGCGGCCGATGGTGGACCGCAGTGCCCGCACCCCGGCGGCGGGCTGCTTCCCGGCCAGGGCGCCGGGCTCCAGCTGCCCGACCGCCGGGTCGATCAGGGCGAGGCAGTGCACCGCGGGCTTGGCTATCGGGACGTCGATGTCCTCGACGACCAGGAGCAGCTGGGCGGTGCCGGTGGGCAGTTCGCTCCAGGCCAGGTGCGGGGAGCGGTCGGCGCCCCCGACGTTCCTGGCGCAGTGCTCCAGCGACATGGTGCCGTCGTGGCTGAAGTCGCGGCTGGTGAGGGCCAGCGTCCCGGGGCCCTGGAGGTTGGGCAGGTTCCAGGCCAGGTGGGTGTCGCCCGCCCGGCGGTTGTGCAGCAGTCGTCCGAGCAGGCTCATCGGGTGGCCTCGACCGTCTCGATGACCTCGGCGGCGGTGGCGGTCTCGCCCAGCTTGGGGAATATGCGGGAGACGCTGTGCTGGTGGGAGGCGGGGTCGGGGTCGGCCATGGCGTCGGTGGCCAGCACGACGTGGTAGCCGTGGTCGACGGCGGAGCGCGCGGTCGACTCGACGCCCGAACTGGTGGAGACCCCGGCGAGCACGACCTGGGTGACGCCCAGGTCCCGCAGCAGGGTGTCCAGCCCGGTGTCGTGGAAGGCGCTGCGGCGGCGCTTGGTGACCAGGTGGTCGGTCGGCTGCACGTCCAGCTCGTCCACCAGGTCGGCCCAGCCGGGCGGGAAGGCGCCGCGGCCCGCGGACGACCTGGTCTCGCTGCGGCCGGGCGCGACGCCGGTGACGTTGACCAGGACCACAGGCAGCTGGTGCCGGCGGAACTCGGCGGCCAGCTGCGCCGCCTGCTTGACCACAGCGGTGAACTCGGGGCCGCCGTGGGCGGCGAGGATGCCCTTCTGCAGGTCGATCACGACCAGCGCGGACCTGGGGTCGATGGTGGTCAGTGCCATGGTTGCCTCTTGTCTGGGTGACGGAACGGGGTGGGATTCGGGAGTGGGGTTGGCGCCGCGCAGCAGTGAGGTGACGGCGGCGAGGAAGGCGAGGGTCGCGCCGAAGCCGAAGACGATGACCAGGCCCGAGTGGAACGGCCCGGATATCAGGTGCGGGAAGAACTCGCGCCCGGTCAGGGCCTGTTGCTGGGCCGCCGTGAGATGCGCCAGCGCACCGCTGGGTTGCAGCAGGTGCTGGACCGGGTTGACCCCGAGTTGGGCGGCGAACAGCGACGAGACCGGGGGCAGGCCGCCGACCTGGGCGGCCAGCTGGGCCGGAACGCCCTGCTGGCGCAGGCCGCTGGTGAGGGTGTGCGGGAGGCTGCTGGCCAGTCCGGCGATCATCAGCGAGAAGAACACGCCGATGGAGACGGCGGTACCCGAGTTCTGGAAGGTGGCCCGCATGCCGGAGGCGACGCCGCGCAGCTCGCTCGGCACGCTGCCCATGATGGCGGAGGAGTTGGGCGAGGCGAACATGCCGCTGGCGATCCCGTTGAGCGCGATCAGCACCGCGAAGATCCAGTAGCCGAAGTCGACCGGCAGCGCCATCAGCCCCAGGAAGCTGGCGCCGAACAGCAGCGCCCCGCCGGTGGCCAGGCCCCGGGAACCGATCCGGTCGGACAGGTAGCCGGACACCGGGCCCGCGGCGAGGAAGCCCGCGGTCAGCGGCAGCATGAAGATCCCGGCCCACAGCGGCGTGTTGCCGTAGTCGTAGCCGTGCAGCGGCAGCCAGATGCCCTGGAGCCAGATGATCAGGACGAACTGCATGCCGCCGCGGCCGATCGAGATGGCCAGGCCGGCCAGGTTGCCGAAGGTGAAGGCCCGCAACCGGAAGAGGCTCAGCTGCACCATCGGCGCGGAGACGCTCCGCTCGATCACGACGAACGCCACGAGCAGTGCCAGCCCGCCCACGATCAGCCCGTCGACCAGCGGGTTGGTCCAGCCCATGGTGTGGCCGCCGTAGGGCTGGAGGCCGAAGGTCACCCCGACCAGGACCGCGCTCAGGCCGATCGCGAAGGTGACGTTGCCCCACCAGTCGATCCGGCCGCCGCCGCGCTGCCCGGTCTCGCGCAGCGTGCGGTAGGCCCACAGCGTGAAGAAGACACCGACGGGCACGTTCACCCAGAACACCGCGCGCCAGTCCCAGGCCGCCAGCAGACCGCCCGCGACCAGGCCGATGAACATCCCGCCGAGCCCGGCCACCTGGTTGATGCCCAGCGCGAAGCCGCGCTGCTCCTTGGGGAAGGCGTCGGTGAGGATCGCGGCGGAGTTGGCGGTGAGCATCGAGCCGCCGACGGCCTGCGCCACCCGCCAGCCGATCAGCCACATCGCCCCGTGGCCGCCGTCGAAGGGGTCGAAGGAGAGCAGGATCGAGGCGAAGGTGAACACCGCGAAGCCCGCGTTGTAGATCCGGACCCGGCCGAACATGTCGCCGAGTCGGCCCACGGTGACCACCAGTACCGCCTGGACCAGGCGGTACCCCATGATCATCCACAGCAGGTAGGCGATGTTGCCCGGGGCCAGCGGGTCCAGGTGGATGCCCCGGAAGATCGCGGGTAGCGCGATCAGCACGATCGAGCCGTCCAGCGCGGACATGAAGACCGCGGCGGTGGTGTTCGTCAGCGCGGTCCACTTGTACCGGTCGACGACCGGTGGACGGACGGCGACCGCCTCGGGCTGATCAGTCATCAGCGTCGTTCCTCATGGTTCCCTCTCCGCATCAGATGTTCCGGGCCAGGCGCTCCAGCAGCGTCGCCGCCGCGGTCAGCTGCTCCAGCTCGGCGGGCGTGAACGCGCCGCTGGTCAGGGCCTGGGCGACGAGCTCGGTCCGGGCGTTGCGCTTGTCCTTCAGCGCCTTCGCGCCGGCCTCGGTGACCGACAGCACCACCCGCCTGCCGTCGTCCGGGTCCGGACGGCGTTCGACCAGGCCGCGTGCCCGCAGGGCGCTGAGGGTCGCCCCCATCGCCTGCGCGGTGATCTGCGCCTCCCTCGCCAGCGCGGCGGAGGTGGTGGGCCCGGAGCGGTCCAGGGAGGACAGCGCGGTCCGTTCGGGCATGGTCAGGCCGCCCCCGGCGGGTACTTGGCGTACCCGGCGCACCAGCAGGCTGACGCTCGCCAGGAGGGTCGCGGCGACGCTCCCGGGGTCCAGATCGTCGTTCATATGCTAAGGCTACCTTATCAAGCAGCCTTACGGTTTCCTCCGGCCAGAAGGAGTCAGGAGGGTCAGGAGGGTCAGGAGGAGTTCAGCCCGCTGAGGGCGTCGCCGACGTACTTGGCGCCCAGGACCAGCAGCACCACGATCATGATCGCCGCGTTGTGGGCGGCCATCCACCCCTTCCAGCTGGTCAGCACCCGCCCGGCGCGCTCCCCGCCGAAGAGGTACACGACCAGCGGCAACGTGGTGCACAGCGAGGCGATGAGCACCATCAGCACCACCGCGACCGTCTTGCCGCCGCCGCTCGCGCCGCTGCCCGCGATCGAGACCGCGCCGCCGACGGTGAGCACCAGGTTCTTCGGGTTGGCCACCGCCAGGGCCACGGCCAGGCCGCCGGACTTGCCCGGGGTGAAGGTGTCCACGGTGCGCATCCAGCCCGGGGTCTCGGCCGCGTGGCCCTCGCGCGGGCGGCCCTGCCACTGCTTGGCCGCGAGCAGCAGGAACAGCAGGCCCAGCGCCAGTTTCAGCCACAGCGTCCAGCGGGCCGGGTCGCCGCCGGTCCGCATGCCGCCGCCGAAGGCCACGATCAGCGCGCTGAGCAGGGCGATGGAGCAGCTCCAGCCGAGCGCGAAGGCGATGCCGTTGCCGCGACCGCGCGGGGTGGCGAGCATCAGGATCACCGCGATCAGCGGGATCGGGCTGATCGCGATGCCGACGGCGGACGCCAGCATCTGGCCGATGGCATTGCCCACGGGTGCTCCCTCACTGCTGCGCGCGGCTCACGCGACGGCGCGCGGTCTGCTCCGAAGCTAAGCCGGGAGCCTGCTTCCCGCCATCCGACAGCGGGCTGACGTCCGGTCTCACCTGAACGGGCGGCAGCGGTCGCGTCCGCCGAGGGCGTCCGGGAGGCTGCCAGCAGGGACCGGGCGGGCAGGAGCGAGGGAGGCGGTTGCGACGGTGGCCGAGCGCACCGGACCGCAGCGCCAGGCGGAGCCGGGAAGCGCGCTGCGGCGGCTGACCGCACGGTGGGGGCGGCCGGTCGCGGCGGACCTCACCGCCGGGGTGGTCACCGGGCTGTTCAGCATCCCCGAGGGAATGGCCTACGCCTCCATCGCCGGGTTCAACCCGGTCGCCGGGCTGTACGCGGGCGTGGCGCCGCCGATCCTCGGCTCGCTGGCCGCGCCGACCGTGCTCATGGTCACCACGCTGACCAGCGCGATCGCGCTGACCGGCCAGAGCGTGGTGACGAACGCCGGGCTCGACCCGCACGCGCCCGGGACGGTCGCCGCACTCACGCTGCTGGTCGGTGCGGTGATGCTGGCCATGGGCGCGCTGCGGCTGGGCGTGGTGCTGAGCTTCGTCTCCAACGCGGTGATGACCGGCTTCTCCACCGGCATCGCGCTGCAGATCGTCACCGGGGTGCTCAAGGACGCCACCGGCTACCAGCCCGCCGGGCACAACAAGCTGCTCCAGCTGTGGAACTGGCTGATCCACCTGGACCACTGGCAGCTCGCACCGACCCTGGTGGCCCTCGCCACCATCGCCGTCTGGGCGCTGGCGCACGCGGTGCGGCGGCTGGCGGCGGTGGCCCTGCTGATCGCGATGGTGCTGGTCAGCGTGGCGGTGGGGGTGCTCGGCACGGACGTGGAGCTGGTACGCGGCATCGCCCGGATCCCGGCGGCGCTGCCCGGCTTCTCCGCGCCGGACTGGGGCGCGATGCCGCACCTGGTCGGCGGCGCGGTCTCGGTGGCCCTGGTCGCACTGGCCCAGGCCGCCGGGGTCGCGCCGTCGATGCCGAACCCGGACGGCAGCCGCTCCAGCGTCAACGGCGACTTCGCCGCGCAGGGGCTGGCCAACCTCGGCGGCGGCCTGTTCAGCGCGCTGCCGTCGGGCGGGTCGCTGTCGCGGACCGGGGTGGCCACCAGCGCCGGGGCGCGGACCCGCTGGGCCGGGGTGATCTCCGGGGTGTTCCTGGCGCTGGCGGTGCTGCTCTGCGGCAAGCTCGCCGAACGCATCCCGATGCCGGTCATCGGCGGGCTGATCCTGGTCATCGGCGGCGAGCTGATCTGGGGCAAGCGCGGCGACATCGTCCTGGTCTGCCGGACCTCGCCGCTGTCCGCCGTCGCCATGCTGGTGACCTTCGGCGCCACCACCCAGCTGCCGCTGCAACAGGCGATCGTGATCGGCGCGGTGCTGTCGCTGCTGCTGTACTGCGTCCAGGCGGCCCGGCAGAGCCGACTGGTCGAGCTGGAGCGGGACGCCGAGGGCGCCTGGTCCAGCACCAGCGTGCCGGTGCCGACGGTGCTGGCTCCGGGCCGGGTGACCGTACTCAGCTACGAGGGCACCAGCCTGTTCGCCGAACTCCCCCGGCTGGAGACCCGGCTGCCCCGGGTCGACGGCGCCCGGGACGCGGTGCTGGTACTGGTGATGCGGACCGCGCCCGACGTCCCCTCCTCGGCGATCCTCAAGCTGATCGGCCGCTACGCCGCCCGGTTGGACGCGGCGGGCGGGCGGCTGCTGCTGGCCGGGGTCCACCCGCAGCTCGCGGAGATCCTGCGGCGGACCGGGATCACCGCGCGGCTCGGCGCGGACGCGGTCATCCCGGCCGTCCCGGCGCTGCTGGAGCCGCTGGACCAGGCGGAGGCGCGGGGCCGCGCCTGGATCACGGCGCGCCGGGAGCGGCGGGCCCGGGAGCAGGCGTAGCGCGGCCGACTCACGGCGGATTCAACAAGCCAACGCTCCGCGGGCCCGGCGGACCCGGGCAGGGCGGTGCTGGACTGGCGTGCGATTCGTGATAGGTACTTCCCCTGCGCGCTCGGCGTACTGCCCGGCCGGAGTCCGTGAACGAATCGAGGGGGAAATCGTCATGTCGCTTTTCCGACGCCGGTCCCGGAGCGGGAGCCAGGACGGTGGGGCGGCGCCGGTCGTGCCCGCGCCGTCGGGCCCGCCGCCGGTACTGGACGACCTGTGCGGGGACGCCGAGCTGCTGCTGATGCGCGATCAGGCGGTCGCGGGCGACTGGGCCGCACTGCGGGAGGGTCTGGCGGCGATCACCGACCAGACCGAGCTGACCTGGGTGCTGATCGCCCTGGCCGAGGTCGCCGGGGTGGAGGAGTGGACGTCGCGGGCGGTCGCCGAGGAGCCCGACTCGGCGCTGCCGCTGTTGCTCTCCGGCGCCCGGCAGGTCGCCTGGGCCTGGGAGGCCCGCACCCGGCAGTCGGCCAAGCACGTGAGCCAGGACCAGTGGAAGGCGTTCCGGAGCCGACTCGCGACCGCCGAGGAGCAGTTGTTCGAGGTCGCCGAGCGGGAGCCGGAGTGGCTCGCCCCCTGGTACTTCCTGCAGCACAGCGGCCGGGGCGCCTCGCTGGACCAGGAGGTCTGCCGCTACCGGTTCGAGGCAGCGCTACGGCGCCGTCCCGGACACCTGGCCTCGCACCAGGCGCGGTTGCAGCAGCTGTGCGCCAAGTGGGGCGGCTCGCACGAGGCGATGCACGCGTTCGCGCAGGCCTCGATGCGGGCGCAGCCGGAGGGCAGTCCGTTCGGCGAGCTGGTCGCGCTGGCCCATCTGGAGCGCTGGGTGGACCTGGACGGCGGCGACGCGGGCCGGGCGTACCTGACCCGTCCGGAGGTGCTCGCGGAACTGCGCGAGGCCGCCGAGCGCTCGGTGCTGCACCCCGACTTCCAGCGGCGGCGCGGCTGGCAGGCCACGTACAACAGCTTCGCCATGGCGCTGTCGCTGGCCGGTGAGCGGGCGACCGCGCACCGGCTGTTCCAGGCGCTGGACGGCACGGCCACCACTTTCCCCTGGCGCTACCTGAGCGGGACTCCGGTCGACCAGTTCGGCAAGCACCGGGACCTGTGCGCGCAGTAGCGCGGCGCTCCCCCAGACCCACCGTTCCCGCCGACCTCGCGATCCCGCCGACCGAAAGAGCCAGCTCCGGTGTCCCCCAACGAAATCCCGTCGGACAGCCCCGCCAACGCGCACACCTTCCAGGTGGACCTGCGCGGTCTGGTGGACCTGCTGTCCCACCACCTCTACTCCAGCCCCCGGGTGTACCTGCGCGAACTGCTGCAGAACGCGGTGGACGCGATCTCCGCCCGGCAGGCGCTCGACCCGGCGGCGCCGGCCCGGATCACCGTCCGCGCCGACGGTGAACTCACCGTCACCGACACCGGCATCGGCCTGACCGAGGCCGACGTGCACACCTTCCTGGCCACCATCGGCCGCAGCTCCAAGCGCGACGCCGAGGGGCGGCTGGACGGCACCGGGCTGGCCTCGGCGCGCGGCGACTTCATCGGGCAGTTCGGCATCGGCCTGCTGGCCTGCTTCGTGGTGGCCGACGAGATCACCGTGGTCACCCGCTCCGCCGCCGCCCCGGACGCCCCGGTGATCGAGTGGCGCGGCAGCTCCGACGGCCGGTACACCATCCGCACCCTGCCCGCCGGGGCGCAGCCGCAGCCGGGGACCACCGTCCGGCTGGCGCCGCGCGCCGACGCCGCCCAGTGGACCCGCGCCGACCAGGTGGTGGCGCTGGCCCGGGACTTCGGCAGCCTGCTGCGGCACGAGGTGACCGTGGTCGACGGCAGCGGGAGCGAGACCCGGATCAACCGGACGCCGCCGTGGGCCGCCGCGCACGGCTCCCCGCTGGCCCGGCGCGAGGCGCTGACCGAGTACTGCCGGACGACGTTCGACTTCACCCCGCTCGACTGCATCGACCTGGACCTGCCGGTCGCCGGGCTCAGCGGGGTGGCGTACGTGCTGCCGGACGCCGTGCCGCCGTCGCGGCGGGCCGGGCACCGGGTGCACCTGAAGGGCATGCTGCTCTCCGACAAGGCCGATGAACTGCTGCCGGACTGGGCGTTCTTCGTCCGCTGCGTGGTGGACACCGACAGCCTGCGGCCGACCGCCTCCCGCGAGGGGCTGTACGCCGACGAGACGCTGGCGGCGGTGCGGGACGCCCTGGGCGGGCGCATCCGGGACTGGCTGACCGGCCTGTCCGCCAGCGATCCGGCGCTGCTGCACCGCTTCCTCGGGGTGCACCACCTGGCGGTGAAGGCGCTGGCCCGCCACGACGACGAACTGCTGCGGATGCTGCTGCCGTGGCTGCCGTTCGAGACCACCGACGGCCGGGTCACCCTGGACGAGTTCGCCCGCGCCCACCCGGTGATCCTGGTCACCCGTACCGTCGAGGAGTTCCGCCAGGTGGCGCCGGTGGCGGGCGCGGCGGGCCTGGGCGTGGTCAACGGCGGCTACACCTACGACCGCGACCTGGTGCACCGGCTGCCGGAGATCCGCCCCGGCAGTTCGGTGGCCGACCTGGACCCGGGCACGGTCACCGCGCACCTGGACGCGGTCGACCCCTCGGTCGAACTCGCCGCCGCCGCGTTCCTCGGCATCGCCCGCGAGGTGGTCGGCCGCTTCGACTGCGATGTGGCGCTGCGCACCTTCCACCCGGCCGGTGCCCCGGCGCTGCTGCTGGACGACCGGGAGGCCAGGCACGAGCGCACCCGCGCCCAACTCGCGGACGACGCCGACGGGTTGTGGGCCGACATCCTGGGTTCGCTGCGCGCCGCGACACCCCGGGCGCAGCTGGTGCTGAACCACCTGAACCCGCTGGTCCGCCGGGCCGCCTCGATCACCCACCGGGAACTCGCGGTCACCGCCGTGGAGGCGCTGTACGGGCAGGCGCTGCTGCTCACCCGGCGTCCGCTGCGGTCCAGCGAGAGCGCCCTGCTGAACCGTTCCTTCATCAGCCTGCTGGACCACGCCATGCTCGGCCACGAGACGGCCGCCCCCGGGAAGGACGCCTAGTGCTGGACACCACCGAAGCCGTGCTGGACGCGCTGCGCGCCAACGACGAGCGGCCCTACGGCCACGAGCGCACGGTCACCGCCGAGGAGATCACCGAGGCCGCCGAGCAGTTCGAGGACCGGCCGCTGCTGATCGCCTGCCTGCTCGACCTGATGGAGGCCTACACCTACGACGCCGAGGCGCGGAAGTCCCCGGTGGTCTTCGCCCGGGTGCTGAAACTCTGGGACCAGCACCCGGAGGACTTCAACGACTGGGCGAAGCAGCAGGTCTTCTGGCGCTTCAAGTGGGTGGCGGCGGCGCTGCGCGGCGTGCCCGAGGTACCGCTGGCCGCGATCCGGCGCTGGCACACCGAGATGCGCGACCGCTACCGAGTCGCCGGATTCGGCCTCCAGCCCTACTACGCGCAGGAGTTCCACCTCGCCGTGCAGACCGGGGCGGCCGTCGACGAGGCCTTCGAGCTGTGGGCCGCCCGGCCGCGCTCCGAGCTGAGCGACTGCGTCGCCTGCGAGGCGCACAGCCGGGCCGCGCACCACATGCGTCGCGGCGACGACGCGCGGGCACTGGAGGTCTGGCAGCCGGTCCTGGACGGACGCAGCACCTGCAGTGAGGAGCCGTACTCCAGCCACGCGAGCGCGCTGCTGCCGCTGCTGCGCCTGGGCCGCACCGACGACGCCCGCTCCAGCCACCTGGTCGGCTACCGGTTCGCCCGGGGCAAGTCCAACCTGGCCGCCGAGGTCGGGCTGCACCTGGAGTTCTGCGCGCTCAGCGGCAACGCGGCGCGGGGTCTGGAGATCCTGGCGGAGAACCGCGACCTGTTCGGGGTGGTCGGCCGCCCGCTGTCGCAACTCAACTTCCTGACCGGGGTCGAGGTGCTGCTGAACGTGCTGGAGGCGGAGGGCCACCGCGAGATCCCGGTCAGCGGGCCGCCCGGGGCGAACTGGACCGCAGCCTCGCTGCTCGCCCGGATCCGGCCGCAGGCCGAGGAGTTGGCGGCGCAGTTCGACGCCCGCAACGGCAGCGACACGATCAGCGCCCGGCGTCGCGCCCGGCTCGCGCAACAGCCGCTGCTCGCCGAGCCGTTGGCGCTCGGCGTGCGCGCCGCGCAGCTGCCGGGCGCGGCGGGCGCACCGGCCCCGGCTCCGGCGGCCCGCCCGGCGGCCGAGCCGATCCCGCAGGACCTGGTGCAACTGGTGCTCCGGGCACGGGAACTGCGGCGGATCGAGCATCCGGACGCGTGGCAGCTGTGGCAGCGCGCGGCCCAGCTGGTGGCGGCCGAGGACTACACCCACCCGGAGGATCCGGAGCTGGGCAGCGAGGAGCGGCTGCGGGCCGACCTCGCCGAGGTGCGCGCCCAGCAGCTGCGCGACGCGGGCGACGCGGACCAGGCCCGGACCGAACTCCTCAGCTCGGTCGCCCTGTTCGAGCAGGCCGGGCTGCCCGGCCGGGCGCTGGCCAACCGGGCCAGGCTCGTCGTACTGGGCCCGGAGCAGCCGGAGACACCGGCGGACTGGGCCGAACTCGATGAACTGCTCTCCCGCGCGCTGGAGTTGCTGTCAACCGGGGACGAGGTGGTGCGGACCAATTATCTGACTGTCCGTCATGTCCGGGTTTTCGTGGCGCATCGCGAGCTGGTGGCGGCGCTGCCCGAGCCGCCGCCCGCGACCACCGAGCGGTTCGCCGCCGAGGTCGAGGCGATGCTGCGGCGCGCCGCCGAACTGGGGGCCGGGCACCGTGCGGTCGCCGCCCGGCACTGCGCCGCCGACATCGCGGCCCGGCAGGGGAGGTTCGCCGAGGCCGACGCGCAACTGGACGAGGCGGTGCGGCTGTTGGAGCAGGTCGAGCGGCCCTGGAGCATCCCGCCGCTCACCGGCCTGCGCGGACAGGTCAGGCTCCGGCAGCAGCAGCCCGCCGAGGCGAAGGACCTGTTCCAGCAGGCCGTCGCCGAGGCCACCAGGTGGCGGCTGCGGCCCTTCCCCTTCGGACCGCTGTACGCGATGCTCGCCGAGGCCTGCGCGCATTGCGACGACTCGGCCGGGACGGTCCGGGCGCTGTCCGAGGCCGCCGCCCACTTCGACCGGGACGACGAGCCCGGACGGGCGGCCCAGATCCGGCTGCGGCTGGCCGCCGAGCTGCGCCGGGCCGAACGCGGCACGGACGCGGTCGCGGTACTGGAGTCGGTGCTGCTGGACCCGGCCGCGGCGCGGCTGGACGAGCGGCTGCGCGCGCAGGCCCGGCTGGAACTGGCCCGGGGACTCACCCAGCTCAAGGAGTTCCGGGACGCCGCCGAGGAGTACCTGCGGCTCGCCGACACGGTGGCCGGGTGGGCGGACCAGGACACGCACACCATGGTCGCCAGCGAGGCGACCGTCGCCCTGGCCGAGGCCGGCAGCTGGGAGGCCGCCGACGCGGCCCGCGAGCGCACCCTGGCCTCGCACGCCCGGGCGCCGCGGACCGAGCAGGTGGCGGCGATGCTGCGGGAGCTCGCCCGGCTCACGACCGTGGCGCGGGGCGCGGACGGGCTGGAGTCGGCCCTGGCCCGGCTGACCGAGGCGCGGGCGGTGCTCGACCGGGCCGCGACACCGGGCGACCAGGCCCCGGGGCACCCGGTCGGCCTCGCCTTCCAGGCCGCCGGCCTGCACTACGAACGGGCCTGCTGCTACGCCCGGGCGGAGCGGCCCGAGGAGGCCCTGGCCGCGGCGGAACTGGCGATCGCCGGGTACGAGGCGGGCGGCCCGCAACTGGAAGGCCCCCGGGCGGAGGCGGTGCGGGTGGCCTCGGTGCTGGAGGGCCGCGCGCTGGGCAGGCCGGACGCGGCCCGGGCCCGGCTCGCCCCGGCCATCCGGCGCTGCGAACAGGCCGGTCTGGGCGACGCCGCGAAGATCCTGGTCGAGCTGCGCGACAGCCTGCCGCGGCCCCGGGGCTGACCGTCGTCGGCCGCCGCCGACCGGGCGGCGGCCGACGCGCCGGGGCCGTGGTCCGGATCCGTGGTCGCCCGGTCACGCTCCGCTGCGGCGACCGGTCCGCAGTTGGCCGAGCCGGCGAATCGACACCGGGGTCGGTACCCGGGAGGGGCCATCAGGAGATATCTTGATGTCGAGACGTTGTAGACGTGAAGCGGAGTACCGGTGACTGACTCGACCATCATCTATACGCACACTGACGAGGCCCCGGCCCTGGCAACGCATTCGTTCCTGCCCGTGGTCCAGGCGTACGCCTCGACAGCGGGCGTCAGTGTGGAGACTCGCGACATCTCCCTGGCCGGGCGGATCATCGCCAGCTTCCCGGAGCGGCTCCAGGAAGGGCAGCGGATCCACGACGCCCTGGCCGAGCTGGGCGAGCTCGCCAAGACCCCCGGGGCCAACATCATCAAGTTGCCGAACATCTCGGCATCCATCCCGCAGCTCAAGGCGGCCGTCGCGGAGCTCCAGGCGCAGGGCTACGCGCTGCCGGACTACCCGGACGACCCGAAGACCGACGAGGACCGCGACGTCCGCGCGCGCTACGACAAGGTCAAGGGCAGCGCCGTCAACCCGGTGCTGCGCGAGGGCAACTCCGACCGCCGCGCGCCGCTCTCGGTCAAGAACTACGCCAAGGCGCACCCGCACCGCATGGGCGCCTGGACCCCGGAGTCCAAGACCAACGTCGCGCACATGACGGCCGAGGACTTCCGCTCCACCGAGAAGTCGGCCGTGGTCGCCGAGGACGGCGTGCTGCGGATCGAGCTGGTCACCGCCGACGGCGGCACCACGGTGCTGCGCGCCTCGGTGCCGGTGCTCGCCGGTGAGGTCGTGGACGCCTCGGTGATGCACGTGGCCGCGCTGCGCGAGTTCTTCACCGCCCAGGTCGCCCGGGCCAAGGCCGAGGGCGTGCTGTTCTCGGTGCACCTCAAGGCCACCATGATGAAGGTCTCCGACCCGATCATCTTCGGCCACGTGGTCCGCGCGTTCTTCCCGAAGACCTTCGCCCAGTACGGCGCGACGCTCGCCGCCGCCGGTCTGAGCCCCAACGACGGCCTCGGCGCCATCTACAAGGGCCTGGACTCGCTGCCCGAGGGCGCGCAGGTCAAGGCCTCGTTCGACGCCGAGCTGGCCGAGGGCCCGGCCCTGGCCATGGTCGACTCCGACCGGGGCATCACCAACCTGCACGTCCCCAGCGACGTCATCGTGGACGCCTCGATGCCCGCGATGATCCGCACCTCCGGCCACATGTGGGGCCCGGACGGCGACGAGGCCGACACCCTCGCGGTGATCCCGGACAGCAGCTACGCCGGGGTGTACCAGGTCGTCATCGACGACTGCCGCGCGCACGGCGCCTTCGACCCGGCCACCATGGGCTCGGTGCCCAACGTCGGCCTGATGGCGCAGGCGGCCGAGGAGTACGGCAGCCACGACAAGACCTTCGAGATCCCGGCCGACGGCACCGTCCGGGTGGTCGACGCCGCGGGCAACACCGTGCTGGAGCAGCCGGTGGCCACCGGCGACGTGTTCCGCATGTGCCAGACCAAGGACGTGCCGATCCGCGACTGGGTCAAGCTCGCCGTCAACCGCGCCCGCGCCACCGGCAGCCCGGCGGTGTTCTGGCTGGACGAGAGCCGCGCCCACGACGCGCAGCTGATCACCAAGGTCAACGCGTACCTGCCGGAGCACGACACCGAGGGCCTGGACATCCGGATCCTCACCCCGGAGCAGGCCACCGCGTTCTCGCTGGAGCGGATCCGCAAGGGCGAGGACACCATCTCGGTCACCGGCAACGTGCTGCGTGACTACCTGACCGACCTGTTCCCGATCCTGGAGCTGGGCACCAGCGCCAAGATGCTCTCGGTGGTCCCGCTGATCAACGGCGGCGGCCTGTTCGAGACCGGTGCGGGCGGCTCCGCGCCGAAGCACGTGCAGCAGCTGCTCAAGGAGGACTACCTCCGCTGGGACAGCCTGGGCGAGTTCCTGGCGCTGGCGGTCAGCTTCGAGCACCTGGCGCAGACCACCGGCAACGCGCGGGCCCAGGTCCTCGCCGACACGCTGGACCGGGCGACCGGTACGTTCCTGAACGAGGACCGTTCGCCGGGCCGCAAGCTGGGCACCATCGACAACCGGGGCAGCCACTTCTACCTGGCGCTGTACTGGGCGCAGGAGCTGGCCGCGCAGACCGGGGACGCGGAGCTGGCCGCCGCGTTCGCGGGCCTCGCCAAGACCCTGGCGGAGCAGGAGCAGACCATCGTCGGCGAGCTGATCGCCGTCCAGGGCTCCGCGGTCGAGATCGGCGGCTACTACCAGCCGGACGCCGCCCGGGCGACGGCGGTCATGCGTCCGTCGCAGACCTTCAACGAGGCGATCGCCACCCTCGGCTGAGCGGTTGAGTCGTTGAGCGACTGAGTCGTTGAGTCGCTGAGGAGTCACGGAGGTCCCCGGGCCGGTTTCGGCCCGGGGACCTCCGTCGTTCCCGTGGCGGCTCAGCGACCGTGGGCGCTGAACCGGCGGACCGCCAGCGGGACGAACAGGGCGAGCAGCAGCGCCGACCAGGACAGCGCGGCGGCCAGCGGGTGGTGCAGCGGCCAGGGCGCGGCGGCGGTCTGCGGAGCGGCGTCGCCGAACAGCTCGCGGACGGCCTCGGCCACCGAGCTGACCGGGTTCCAGTCGGCGGCGGCACGCAGCCAGCCGGGCATCCCGCCGGTGGTCACGAAGATGTTGGTGACCATGCTGAACGGGAACACCAGCACCGACAGCTGCCCGGCGGTGTCCTCCCGGCCGACCAGCAGCCCCAGGAAGACGCCGACCCAGTTGGCGGTGAACCGGAACAGCAGCAGCAGTCCGAACGCCGCCGCCGCGTCGGCCAGGCCGCGGTGCGCGCGCCAGCCGAGGACCAGCGCCACGCCGATCATCATGGCCAGCACCACCACGCTGACCAGCAGGTCGGCCAGGGTCTGGCCGAACAGCGCGGCGGAGCGGGAAATCGGCATCGAGCGCAGCCGGTCGGTGACCCCGCGCCCGACGTCGCGGGCGGCGCCGGTCATGCTGGGCATCACCCCGTTCACCGCGACCAGCATGAACATCCCGGGCATCAGGTAGTCGCGGTAGCTGCCGCCGCCGGGGACGCTCATGGCGCTGCCGAAGATGTAGCCGAAGACCAGCAGCATCGCCAGCGGCGCCAGCAGTGAGGCGGCGATCAGGCCCGGCGAGTGGCGGTAGTGGAGCAGGACCCGGAGCGTCAGCGTGCCCGCGTCGGAGGCGGCCCGGCGCGCCCGGCCGGGCTCCGGCGCGGGGACGCCGGGGGTCGGCGGGCCGGGGGTCGGCGGGCTGGGGGTCAGGGCGCTCATCGGGTCACCGTTCGGGTCCGGTCGGAGCCGGAACCGGCCTGCGGGCGGCCGGTCAGGGCGAGGAAGGCGTCGTCCAGCGAGGGGTGCCCCAGGGCCACGTCCACCGCGGCGACACCGGCGGCGTCCAGCTCGCGGACGAGCTGCGGCAGGGCGATCCGGCGGCCGGGCGCGGTGACCGCGCTGACCCGGCCGCCGACCGGGTCGAGCGCCGGTTCGCCGCCGGTGAGCGCGGCCAGTACCGCCGCCGCCTCGGGCAGCCGGACCGGTTCGGCCAGGGCCACCTCGACCCTGGTCCCGATCGCGGACTTGAGCCGGTCCGGCGGTCCGGAGGCGATCACCCGGCCGTGGTCGACCACCACCACGTCGTCGGCGAGCCGGTCGGCCTCGTCCAGGTACTGGGTGGTGAGCAGCACGGTGGTGCCCTCGGCCACGAGCTCCCGGACGACGGTCCAGATGTCGTTGCGGCTGCGCGGGTCGAGGCCGGTGGTGGGCTCGTCCAGGAAGAGCACGGCGGGCCGGGTGACCAGGCTGGCGATCAGGTCAAGGCGGCGGCGCATGCCGCCGGAGTAGGTGCGCACCAGCCGGTCCGCGGCGTCGGCGAGCCCGAAGCGCTCCAGCAGTTCCTCGGCCCGGCGGCGGGCGCCCCGGCGGCCGAGGTGGTGCAGTCGGCCCACCAGGTGCAGGTTGTCGCGCCCGGTGATGCCCTCCTCGACGGCCGCGTGCTGGCCGGCGAAGCCGATGGCGCGGCGCACCAGGTCGGGCTCGCGGACCACGTCGTGCCCGGCCACCCGGGCGCGCCCGGCGTCGGGGTGGCACAGCGTCGCCAGGATCCGTACGGCGGTGGTCTTGCCCGCGCCGTTGGGCCCGAGCACCCCGCAGACCGTCCCGGCCGGGACGGACAGGTCGAGGCCGCTCAGCGCCCTGGTGCCGCCGAAGCTCTTGTGCACGCCCTCGGCCTCGACGGCCGGGCCGTCGCGGGAGGCGTCATAGCTGTTCGGGCCCATACGTCCGCCTTTCCAGGCTTTCTAAGTGCAGTGTACGTAGAAGCGCTCCGCGCCGAGAGTACTACGACGTACGGTGTACGTGTCCAGCCCCGGGTCCGGCAGCGCACCGGGCTCCCGGCACCCACTACCGTGAGAGCGTTGGGAAGCTCCAGAAACGAGGTGGCCCGCGTGCCGTCCATCGCATCCGAGTCCGGCGGCAGGCCGCCCGCGAAGGCCGCCCCGGGCATGATCTGGCTGCGGCCCGAGCGCACCGGCCGGGGTCCGGAACCGGCGCACAGCCGCGCCGAGATCGCCGCCGCCGCGATCGCCCTCGCCGACGCCGACGGCCTGGAGGGGGTCTCCATGCGCAAGATCGCGGCGGCCCTCGGCGCGGGCACCATGTCGCTGTACAACTACGTGCCCAAGAAGGAGCACCTGTTCGACCTGATGCTGGACGCCGCCGCGGGCGAGCTCACCCTCCCCGAGCAGCCCTCGGGAGAACCCAGGGCGGATCTCACGCTGCTGGCGCACGAGCAGCTGGCCGCCATGCGCCGCCACCCCTGGCTGCCGCAACTCGTGGTCAGCCGACCGTCGATGGGGCCGAACGCGCTGCGCTGCACCGAGTTCTTCCTGGGCGCGCTGGCGGACTCACCGCTCGGCGGCGGCACCAAGATGCAGCTGTTCGCCATGTTCAACGGCTTCGTCACGCAGTTCGCGGTGTGGCAGCACACCGCGGCCGGGGAGGACACCGCGCGCTGGCAGGCCGACCTGGTCGACTACCTCGGCGGCGTGATCGCCGGGGGCCGGTACCCGTACCTGGCCGCCACCCTGGGCTCGGGCGCGGCGGCGCCACCGGACGCGGACAGCGTCTTCGCCGACTCGCTGGACCGCACCCTCACCATGATCCTCGGCCCCCGGCCGTGACCGCCCCGGCTCAGCCCGCCGCCAGGACGTCGCGGCAGAGCCGGTCCGCCAGCCGGGTGGTCTCCGGCTGCCGGTACCTCGGGCTCAGCGCGAGCGTGTACCGGCAGGCGTGGTCGAGGTCGATCAGGTGCCCGGCCGAGACGAAGACCGGCTTCACCCCGGTCCTGGTCCGCACCGCCCGGCCGACCGTCTCCGCGCCGTCCAGCAGCGGGGCGGTGGCACCGCGCTCCGCGCCCAGCTCCGGACAGGCGTACCGGAAGGGCGATTTGGCGACACCGAAGCACGGGATCCCGGTGACCACGCCGAGATGGCTGGCCAGGCCGAGCCGACGCGGGTGCGCCACGCCGTAGCCGTCGCAGACGATCAGATCCGGCGCCCGCTCCAGCGCGGCCAGCGCGTCCAGCACCGCCGGCAGTTCGCGGAAGGCCAGCAGTCCGGGCAGGTACGGGAAGGTCACCCGGCCGGTGGCGGTGGCCCGGTCCACCACAGCGAGCGTAGCCGCGTCCAGCACCACGGCCGCGGCCACCACCCGGTCCCGGGCGTCGTCATAGGCCACGTCCACCCCCGCGATGGTGCCCCCGCCGGACAGGTCGGGGCCCGGACCGGCGACGTCCACCAGCGACCGCAGCCGCTGCTGCACCCGGATCGCCGACTCCTCGTCGGCGGGCCAGCTCTGCTCCCGCACGATCCCCCCTCCGGCACCCGGTACTCCGGCCGCTCCGGCCCGGGTTCACCACCGTAGGGCACGCCACCGACACGCTGGGAATCCGGTTGACGTCCGGCACCGGACCGGCAGGATGGCGGCATGAGAGATCACCTGCTGACCGGGTCCGGCTTGCTGCTCCGCCCCTGGCTGGAGGCGGACGCGGGCGCGGTGCTGGACGC
Organism: Streptacidiphilus sp. P02-A3a; assembly: GCF_014084105.1. GTDB lineage: Bacteria > Actinomycetota > Actinomycetes > Streptomycetales > Streptomycetaceae > Streptacidiphilus. Next base: position 5,967,118 of record NZ_CP048289.1, read on the forward strand.
GTTCGGGCCGCCGGAGATGGCCCGACAGTCCGGCCGGGCCATCCGGGAGCGGGCGGACGCCCTGCTCTGGGTGCGGGAGCGCCAGGCCGACCGGGCCGCCGGGACCGGCTACGCCTGGGCGGTCGTGGACGACGCCGACGGGACCCTGCTCGGCTGCGCGGCGGTGACCTCGGTGGACCGGCGGCACGACACCGGCTGGGTGTCGTACTGGACGGTAGCGGCCGCCCGGGGCCGGGGCGTGGCGACCGCGAGCGCGCGGACGGTCGCCGACTGGGCCTTCCAGGACCTCGGACTGTTCCGGCTGGAGCTGGGGCACCGGACCAACAATCCGGCCTCCTGCCGGGTGGCGACCGGGGCCGGGTTCGCGGTCGAGGGCCTGGAGCGCTCCAAGCTGCGCTACGGCGCCAACCGCTACGACGTGGAACTGCATGCCCGCCTCGCCGACGACGCCCCCGGTGACCCCGGGTGACGCCCCGGAGCCGGGGCGTCACGCTCACCCCCGGCTTGTCGGTCCGGCGTGCCATGCTGGGGCACGTGAGTGAGAAACGACGTGGTGACCAGCACACCGACGGCTACGCGGTGCCGCTCGGGCGCCCCTACCTGCTCGCCGAGTTCCGCACCAAGCTCGCGGCCGTCAACTCCGGCCTCAGCGGGCTGTACAGCGATTCGCACCCGGCCGAGTTCGACGCGACCAGCGACGCGGTGTACCTGCTGTTCCACATCGCCCGCAACCTGGCCCCGGCCCGCACCTACACCGGCTGCGAGCGGCACCCCAACGGCGCGATCGACCCCGAGCCGCCGCAGGGCTGGACCCGCTGCCTGCTGTGCAACGAAGCCCGCCGACTGGGCACCAACCCGGCCAACATCCCGCCGGTCGCCCGCACCAGCTCGCTCGGCTTCCCGGTGCCCGAGGGGCCCTACAGTTTCGAGCAGTTGAGCCAACTGCTGCGTCGGGTCAACGAACTGGCCTTCGAGCTGTCACTGCGCTCGGAGGACGCCGACTTCGCCCGCTTCGCCGACGCCACGCACCAGGCCTTCATCGTCGCCCGCGAACTGGCCCGTCCCAGGAACACCTCCGGCTGCGACATCCACCCCGGCGCGCCGACCGACCCGACCGCCGACAACGCCTGCCTCTTCTGCGTCGCCGCCCGGCGCCGCCGCCAGGACGAGCAGAACAACACCCCGGTCATGATCAGCCGCCCGCGCCGCAGCCCGGTCCCGCGCCGCCCCCGGCACTTCCCCCCGGCCCCGCCGACGTAGCCGGTCGCGCCGACGTAGCCGGTCGCGCCGACGTAGCCGGTCGCGCCGACGTAGCCGGTCGCGCCGCGCCGCTGGGCTCACCGAACGGGGGCGCCGGGCCCGGCGGCGCCCCCGCCGGGTTGCGCCGCTCGGGACGCCCGGCCCTCAGGAGTGGTCGCTGCGGTCGTCCGGTATCACGAAGAACTCCGTGACCAGGCAGGCCACCTCGCCGCTGGCGGTGCGGCCGATCCAGGTCGGGTAGACGCCGTCGCCCCAGCCGGACGAGAAGGCGACCAGGTTGTGCCCGCTCTCCGGGGCGGTGAGGGTGACCACCCCGGCGGACCACTCCACCGCCTCGAACGCGGCCATCAGCGTCTCGGTGTCGCTCTCGAAGTCGCCCAGCGGCTCGACCGCCTCCGCGTCCACGAAGCAGCCCGTCCCGGCGTCGACGCCGTAGCCGTAGAACTCGTCCTCACCCAGCGCGCCGAGGTCCTGCTCCGGCACGACCGCCTGCTCCCAGACGGCGACCGGCTGGTCCGAGATCACCAGCCGGGCGGCGGCGACCCGCCGGTGCGGCTGCTCGGGCTCGGGCTCGTGGTCCAGTTCACGGTCGGACTCCGACTCCGGGTCCTCCGGCGCGGTGATCTCCAGCATCGAGGCGGTGACCTGGTAGCGGCCGGGCGGGACGGTCACCGTGAACGGGTCGCCGCCGTAGGCGCCGAGGCCGGTGAACGGGTCGCAGGCGACGATCCGCCCGCTGGGCAGGGACAGCTCCACCGGAGGGGTGACCAGGACCGTGCCGAGTTGACCGCTGGGGAAGGCGAATTGCTCACCGGCGGTGAACATGCGGGCGACATCGGGCGCGGCGAACGACATGAGGCAGTCCTCGGCAGTGTGGGTGGGATCGACCGAAGACTATCGGCGACCACCGTCAACCGCGCCAGGCGGCCCGCCCGCAGGTTTCCCCGGTCCGCCCGGTCAGCCCTCCGCCGTGGCGCCCAGCCGGGCCGCCAGCGTGCTCGGCAGCGGGTAGGAACGCTCCGCCGGGAGCAGCCCGGCGGCGTCCGGGTCGCCCCGGCGGGCCAGGTCGCGGATGCGGTGGGCCTGCTCGGTGACGTCGGTCAGGGAGACCGTCCAGGAGTCGAGGTACTGGTCCACCGCGGGGCCGCTCAGGCCGAGTTGCAGTGAGCGCCAGGGCAGTGGCCGCAGCCGCAGGTCGCGCTCGGGGTCCCACTGGAACCGCACCGGGCTGTGGTGCAGGTCCTGGCGCCACTGCTCGCGGGTGGCGTGCAGGGCCGGGGTGTAGCTGGACGCGGTGGCCAGGCCGAGCGCCGCCTCGAAGCCCTCCCGGGTCAGCTCGACGGCCAGCACCCGCTCCTGGCCGGGGGCGGTGGCCCAGGCGCTGCGGTACATCATCCACAGGAACGAGGGCTTGATCCAGGTCATCCGCTGCCGCTTGAACCCGGCGCCGAGGCGTTGCCCGGCGACCGCCGGTCCGGCGATCGCCGGGTCGAAGGCCTGGTAGACGGTGACGGTGTGCTCGGTGTGGGCGGCACGGATCTGATGGTTCGGGGCATTTGTCGACACATCTGCGATGATCGCCGCTCCGCCGGGCCCGGCGCCACGGAATTGAGCGGGACATCTCCGCGTCCGGCCCCCGCCGCCCCACGTGTCAGGAATTCTTGACAGGATGATCGATTGTCAGGATAACCTGACGACATGACAGACGAAGAGATCCCGACCGCGCTGGCCGGGCAGGTCACCAGCAAGGACCCGGCCATCGGCCTGCAGGCCATCGTCGCCCTCCGCCGCCTGATGGAGGAGCTGGAGCGGCTGCATGTCGACAGTGCCCGCGACCAGGAGTGGACCTGGCAGCGGATCGCCAACGAGCTACAGGTCAGCAGGCAGTCCGTGCACGAGAAGCACGCCCCCCGACGGAAGGCCACCGGCAAGGAGAAATGACGTGTTCGACCGCGGCCCGGGCGTCCACCGGGCCGCGCCCGGTCCGCGACCGGCCGCCTGGCTGCCCGACAGATATTCGTGCACATATCCCGGAGCACCGGAAGGCGTTCATCCCGCCCGGGAAATGACCATTCTGACGGCCACTCACGTCCGTCGCGCCGAGCGGTCCGGCGGGGGGCAATTCCGAACCTGTTAACGTCCGGTACCCGGAACCGACGCATGTGGTCTAGACCATACGGCTATGATGTCCACCAAGGCTGACGCACCACCAGCTTGGGGGATACATGACCGCAGCACCATCGCCGACGCCGTCGGCAGCACACCTGCCCCAGCCGCCCGACGACCGCGAACTGTACTGGTACTTCGGGCCGCAGCGGCGCTGGGTCCTGATCTGCGCCTCGTTCGCGTTCGTACTCACCGCCGCCAGCATGCTGGCCTTCTCGCTCCGAACCCCCGCCCTGTGGGGATTTCTGGGCGTGCTCCTGCTCAATCTCGTGGCCTTCGCGCTCTCCTGCGTCAACAGCCTGCGCGGCCGCAGGCTCACCCGCCGGTCGCACGAGGTACTGCTGCGCGCCTGGCAGCCGCCCGACCCGCCGAGCGTCGACCTGTTCCTGCCCACCTGCGGCGAACCGCTGGACGTGCTGGACAACGCCTACCGGGCCGTGGCGACCCTGGAATGGCCGGGGGAACTGGCCGTCTGGGTGCTCGACGACGGCGACCGGCCCGAGGTGGCCGCGCTCGCCGAACAGCACGGCTACCGCTACGTGGTCCGCCCCGACCGGGGCCGACTGAAGAAGGCGGGCAACCTCAACCACGCGCTGACGCTCAGTCAGGGCGACTATGTCGCCATCCTGGACGCCGACTTCGCACCCCGGCACGACTTCCTGCTGCACCTCGCGCCCTACTTCGCGGACCCGGCCGTCGGCATCGTGCAGAGCCCGCAGTGCTTCGACACCGACGCCACGATGAACTGGATCGAGCGCGCCGCCGGATCCGCCCAGGAGTGGTTCTTCCGCTGGATCCAGCCCTCCCGCGACGCCAGCGACGCCGCGATCTGCTGCGGCAGCAACGCGCTGTACCGGCGATCCGCGCTGGACCTGGTCGGCGGCGTCGCCGAGTTGGAGCACAGCGAGGACATGTACACCGGGCTCGCGCTGTACGAGCGGGGCTACCGCACCCTGTACGTCCCGGTGCTGCTCGCCAAGGGCACCTCGCCGGACAGCCTGGGCGCGTTCGTCAACCAGCAGTACCGCTGGGCGATGGGCAACCTGCACCTGACCCGCAGCCGCGACCTGTCCCGGATCGGCGCGACCTGGCGGATGCGGCTCTGCTTCTACGAGGGCGTCGTCGGCTACCTGTCGATGTTCGTCAACACGGTCACCGCGCCGCTGCCGCCGCTGGTGATGATGTTCGGCTATCCGCAGCTGGTCCGCCCGCTGGACGTGCTGCCGCTGCTCGCGCCGCTGTGGCTCTGGCAGGTGCTGCTGCCCCGGGTCAGCCGCACCCGCTGGCGGATGGAGGTGATCCGCGCCAACACGCTGATGAGCATGTCCGCCGGAGCCGCGCTGCTGGACACCCTGCGCGGGCGCACCGCCGCCTGGGTACCCACCGGCGCCGGACGCGGCGGCAGACTCGCCCGGCGGGTCCTGCTGGCCTCGGCCGGATGGCTGACGCTCTGCCTCGGCGCGGCCGTCGTCGGCCTGGCGCTGACCGTGGCCCGGGTCGGCTGGCAGCCCGCCTGGGGGCTCGGCCTGTACGTCCTGGTCCAGGGCCAGATCGGGCTGCCACTGCTGCGCGACCTGGCACGCGAACTGCGCCCGCGCCCCCGGGCGACGGCCGCGAGCGGCGCCCGGCCGCTGGTGCAGCCCCGGCGCTGGCCGGAGGCCCTGGCCATCACCTCGGTGCTGGCCCTGGTCGCCCTGTTCGCCTCCGGCTGGGTCACCCCCATGCTCCCGTAGCCGGTCCGCCGAACCCCGTACCGTCCCGTCCCGTCCTGACCCGTCCTGACCCGAGAAGCTCCAGAACCACCGCACCATGCGCTGAAAGGCCATCACACACATGTCGTCCCTTGCCGATCCGGCCACAAGCCGGAAGGCGGACGCGCCCCCCACGGCGGACCCCCGCCGCGCATTCCGTCCCGATATCGAGGGCCTGCGGGCTCTCGCCGTCCTCGTCGTCCTCGCCTTCCACGCCGACATCCCCGGGTTCACCGGCGGATACGTGGGGGTGGACGTCTTCTTCGTGATCTCCGGCTACCTGATCACCGGGCTGCTGCTGCGTGAGGCCCTGGCCACCGGCCGGGTCCGGCTCGCCGAGTTCTACTCCCGCCGCGCCCGTCGCCTGCTCCCCTCCGCCGGACTGGTCCTGGCCGCCGTCAGCCTCGCCGCACTGGTCCTGATCGGGCCACTGAGCCGGACCGACGTCTACCACGACATCCTCGCCGCCGCCCTCTCCGTCTCCAACTGGCGCTTCATCAGCGAGCAGACCAACTACCTGGCGGCGGGGCGCGATCCGAGCCCGCTGCTGCACTTCTGGTCGCTGGCCGTGGAGGAGCAGTTCTACCTGCTCTGGGCGCCGCTGTTCGCCCTGCTGGCCTGGCTGTTCCGGCGCGGCGGCGCGGAGCGGACCCCCGCCCGGCGCCACCGCCGCAACCGCCGACTGCGCGGCACGCTGGCCGTACTGGTCGCCGTCACCACCGCCGTCTCGCTGCTGCTCTGCCTGCGCTGGAGCCAGGACTCGGTGTCGCTGGCCTACCTGGGCACCCCCTCCCGGGCCTGGCAGTTCGGCGTCGGAGCGCTGCTGGCGCTGCTGCCGACCGGGCTGCGCCTCCCGGCCGCGCTGCGCCGCTGCTGCGGCTGGGCCGGGCTGGCCGCGATCCTGCTGGCCACCGTCTGGTACACGGCGGCCACCCCCTACCCCGGGTCGGCCGCGCTGCTGCCGACCCTCGGGGCCGCGGCGGTGCTCGCGGCCGGGCTGCCCGGCCCCGGTGACGACGGCCAACTGTCCTACAGCGCCGCCAGGTTGCTCGGCACCCGGGCGCCGCGCGCGCTCGGCCGGCTCTCCTACAACCTGTACCTGTGGCACTGGCCGGTGCTGGTCCTCGCCGACGACTGGACCGGCAGAACACTGCCCTGGCCAGTGAAGGCCGCGCTGGTACTGGCGTCCGCGCTCCCGGCGGCGGCCACCCTGCGCTGGGTCGAACGTCCGCTGCGCCGCTCCCCCGTGGTCACCGAACTGCCCAGGCGCGGGCTGTCGTTGGGCCTCACCGCGATCGCCGTCCCGGTGGTCCTGGCGCTGGTCGCGGGCACCGGCACACTGCACACCCTGGGCTCGGCCGCGCCGGTCGCCAGCGCCGGGCTCCCGGCGGGCGCCGTCACCGGCGGCAGCCTGCTGGTCGGCGGCGCCAAGGCCGCCGGCAGCGGCCCGGTGATCCCCACCCCGATCCAGGCCCGCAACGACTACCCGCCGGACGGCGACTGCGAGGTCGCCCCGGCGGCGGTCAGCAGCCCGCCCTGCGAGTTCGGCGACCTCAGCAGCTCGCACCGGATCGTGCTGCTCGGCGACTCCCACGCCGGCCAGTGGTTCTCGGCGATGCTCGGCATCGCCGCCACCCGCCACTGGGGGCTGGAGGAGCTGGTGAAGCAGGGCTGCCCGCTGCCGCAACTATCAGTGGTAAATCCGCAGTTGGGACACACCTACACCGAGTGCGACAGCTGGCGGACGAACACCGTGGCCCGGCTGCGCAGCGAACCCAAGCCGGACCTGATCGTGATCGCCTCGCTCAACCGCTACACCGACAACCAGTCGCTGCTGCTCAACGCCTGGAACCGGACGCTGGCGCCGCTGCGCGCGCTGGGCGTGCCGATCGTCTACCTCACCGACACCCCGGTACCCGGCCTGGACGTCCCCGCCTGCGTCTCCGACCACCCCGGCGACCTGGGACTGTGCGCCGTGCCCCGGTCGCAGGCGCTGTGGCCGGACCCGCTGTCGGCCGCCATCGCCGCCGGGCGCGAGCCGGGCGTGCACCAGGTCAGCGTCAACGACGTGCTGTGCCCGGGCTCCGGCAGCGACTGCCCGGCGGTACTGGACCGGGTGCTGCTCTACCGGGACACCGCGCACCTGACCAACGCCGCGGTGGTCATCCTCACCGACCGGTTGCAGCAACTGCTGTCCGCGCAGGGGTTGTTGGGTGACGGCTGGACCACCCTGCTGGAGGACGGCTTCCAGGGCCCGGCGGGCAGTCGGCCGAACCCCGCCCTGTGGGAGTACGACACCGGGACCTGCTACCAGGGCTGCCCGGCACCGCACTGGGGCACCGGCGAGGTGGAGACCATGACCGACTCGACCGCCAACGTCCGCCTCGACGGGCACGGCGACCTGGAGATCGTGCCCACCCGCGGCGGCGGCCCGTCCGGGGCCTGGTCCTCGGGCCGGATCGAGAGCCGCGGCTCGTCCTTCGCGGCGCCGCCCGGCGGGATCCTGCGGATCTCGGCGACGATCGCCCTGCCCGACGTCAGCGGTCCCGCCGCCACCGGCTACTGGCCGGCGTTCTGGACGCTGGGGGCCGGGCTGCGCCCGAGCTTCAGCAGCTGGCCGGGCGTCGGCGAACTCGACGCCATGGAGAGCGTGGACGGCCGCCCCTCGGTGTTCGGCACCATGCACTGCGGGATCACCCCGGGTGGCCCCTGCGACGAGCCGACCGGCCTCGGCTCGGGTGAACACCCCTGCGCCGCCTGCGTTCAGGGGTTCCACACCTACACGGTGGAGGTCGACCGCTCGACCTCGCCCGAGCAGGTCCGCTGGTACCTCGACGGCACCCTCTACCACGAGGTGACCGCCGCCCAGATGGACGCGGCCACCTGGGACGACGCGGTGCACCACGGAGTGTTCCTGATCCTCGACGTGGCGGTCGGCGGCTCGTTCCCGGGCGTCTACGGCGGCGCGGTGCCCACCGGCGCCACCCAGCCGGGCCATCCGATGCTGGTCCGCAACGTCACCGTCTCCGCCAGAGCCGGGAACTGACGCGGCGTCCGGGGCCCGTCGCCATTCGGCGGCGGGCCCCGGACGCGTTCGCGCGGTCCGGCCTACCCGGCCGCGGGCGGCGTCCACTGCTGGTTGGACCCGCCGTTGCAGGTCCACAGGTCCAGCTGGGTGCCGTTGGTGATGTTGAACCCGGGGTCGTCCAGGCACTTGCCCGACACCGGGTTGTAGAGCATGCCGATCTGCTGCTGCCACTGCTGGTTGGCGCCGCCGTTGCAGTCCCACAGCTCGATCTCGGCGCCGTTGACCTTGCTGCCGCCGGTGATGTCCAGGCACTTGCCGTTGATCCGGACGGTGCCGTCGGTCTCCACCGTCCAGTTCTGCGCGCCGGTTCCGTTGCAGCCCCACATCTGCACCGGGGTACCGTCGGCGCTGGACCCGGTGTTGTCGTCCAGACAGGCGAGGCTGTCGTCCCCGGCGGTCACCGGACCGGTGACCGCGCTCGGCGTGCCGTTCTGAGTGACCGTCAGGTTGTCGAACTGGTCCGTCTGGTAGCCGCTGGTGCCGAGCCCGACCATGCCGGTGCGGTAGGTCCCGTCACTGGCGGAGCCCACGGTGACACCGTCGATCGCGGCGGTGACGGTGCTGCCCTGGAAGGACAGCGACAGGTGGTGCCAACTGCCGAGGCCCAGCGCCGACACCGTCCCGGCGGCCAGCGTGGTGAGCGTGTCACTGGTGTTGTTGCGCACGATCGACCAGGCTCCGGTGTTGCTGACCTGGAGGTAGTACGCGTCGATCCCGGCCGGACCGAAACTGTGCTGCCAGCCGACGCGGCCCAGCAGCTGGACCGCGCCCGCCTGTTGGATCAGCGCGTCGGCCGAGACCGTGTAGTCGCTCCAGCCGAGCCCGCCGCCGATGGTGTACGGGTTGGAGTTGCCGTCCCACTCGATCGGCTGCGTCGGGGCCTGCTGCGCCAGGCACTTGCCGGAGCGCCCGCCCGCGCAGGGCTCCACCTCGAACGCCCCCTGCTGCTGGCTCAGGTAGGGCGGCTGCTGGTCGGTGGTGTCGTTGTCGAAGGTGTCCGAGTAGGGCAGCGACAGCGTGCTCCCCGCCGGACCGGCCGCACTGCCCTTGCCCTGGCCGCTGGTGGTGGTCAGCGAGTAGACGTACCCGGGTTGCACGGTCAGCGTGTACGAGCCGTTGACCGGGGTGACGCTGGGCTGCTGGACGAAGTAGTCGGCCGGGTCGCTGGAGTCCAGGTCGGTCGCCCACACGTGCACCGTGCCGTCGGACAGGCCGCCGGACACGTTCAGGGTGACCGTCTGCGCGGCGGTCGCGGTGGTGGTCTCGATGACCGTCGAGTAGTCGGAGCCGTTCGTGGACTTCAGCGAGACGTAGCTGCCGTTGGACTCGCTGCCGCCCAGGTAGCCGGAGCCGGAGTCGAGGAACTGCCAGCCGGGGGCCGTGAACTGGGTGACCTGGGCGGTGGCCCAGGTGCTCGCGCCGACGCTGTAGCCGCCCGACCAGGGCTGGTCGGCCAGGACCAGGCCGTCGGTCTGGTACGGCAGGTTCGGGTAGACGGCGGCCACCACCGGCCAGTTGATGTACGCGGTCAGGCCCGCGTCGGTGTAGCCGCGGGTGATCGAGCGGATCAGCGCGGGCGCGCCCGCGTCGTCGTCCTGCGAGCCGTTCTCGCTGGCCCACAGCGGCTTGCCGGTACCGGTCGCGGTGGAGTTGCCGGTGCAGGTGTCGGCGCTGCCGCCGTCGCCGCCCGCGCACGGGTAGTGCACGCCGATGATGGAGACCGCGTTGGCGAAGGCCGAGTTGTCGGCGACGTCGGTGGCGATGCTCCAGTCACTGTCCGCGCCGACGATCTGCACCGATCCGTAGCCGTCGGCGTTGAGCGTGGACCGCAGCTGCTCGTACCAGGCGACGTTGTAGCCGCGTTCGTTCCAGCCGCCCAGGTAGTTGATGGACAGCCCGTGCGAGGCCGCGCAGCCGAGCCAGTCGACCAGGTAGTTGATCATGTCGGTGGACCAGAAGGTGCCGTTGCCGATCCAGCCGGGCGCACCCCAGGCCAGCCCGTACAGCTTGATGCCCGGGTTGAGCGCCTTGGCCTGCTCCATCAGCCACCACTCGTAGCCGGTGCCGCAGTCGACGGCCGAGGCGGTGTGCATGTGGCTCGACTCGGAACCGTCGGTGGAGTTGGTGTCGCCGCCGATCTCGACCTTCAGGATCTGCAGGTCGGCCCCGTAGCCGGGCTTGAACAGGTAGTCCAGGATCTGCTGCCGCTGGGCCGCCGGGTAGTCGGTGAGCAGCCGGGTGTTGCCCCCACCGCCGCTGATCGCACCGATGCCGTCGAACGTCCGGCCGCCGCTGCCGCCGTTGACGGCGATGGTGGTGGCGGTGGCGGCGCTGGCCGCCGGGGCGGACAGGCCGCCGACGAGCGCCGATCCCAGCAGCGCCAGCAGGACCAGCAGCACGAGCTGTCGTAATCTCCGTCGGTATCTCCGTCGGTGGATCCGGATCACAGTGGTGTCCCTTCCAGCGGGCGACTGGTGACTTTGGGTGGAAAGTGTTTGCATCTGTTTAGATTGACGCACCGTCAGCATGGTCAAGTCAAGAATCGCGCACCGCATCGCCTGCGCGAGTCGCGAATGCAACTTGTTGCAAAACCTGTCCACGCCGCCTACCGTGGGGCGACACCCCCTGCCGGAGGCTTGCCGAGGAGACCCGGATGACCGCCTACCCCCACCTGCTGCGTCCGCTGGACCTGGGCTTCACCAGCCTGCCCAACCGCGTGATCATGGGATCGATGCACGTGGGCCTGGAGGAGGCCGAGCACGGCTTCGAGCGGATGGCCGCCTTCTACGCCGAGCGCGCGCGGGGCGGGGTCGGGCTGATCGTCACCGGCGGGATCGCGCCGAACGAGGCGGGCCGCCCCTGGGCCGGGGGCGCGAAGCTGACCACCGCCGCCGAGGCCGCCGAGCACCGGACGATCACCGACGCGGTGCACCGCGAGGGCGGCCGGATCGCGGTCCAGCTGCTGCACTTCGGCCGCTACGCCTACCACGAGCGGTTGGTCGCCCCCAGCCCGCTCCAGGCCCCGATCAGCCGCTTCGTCCCGCACGAGCTGACCGCCGCCGAGGTCGAGCAGACCATCGAGGACTTCGCCGACGCCGCCGCCCTGGCCCAGTCGGCGGGCTACGACGGGGTGGAGGTCATGGGCTCCGAGGGCTACCTGATCAACGAGTTCATCGCCGCCGGAACCAACCACCGCGACGACGACTGGGGCGGCTCCTACCAGAACCGGATCCGCTTCCCGGTGGAGATCGTCCGCCGGGTGCGCGAGCGGGTCGGCGAGAGGTTCATCCTGATCTACCGCTTGTCGATGCTGGACCTGGTGCCCGGCGGCTCCACGCTGGACGAGGTGGTCGCCCTGGCCAAGGCGGTCGAGGCGGCGGGCGCGACCATCATCAACACCGGTATCGGCTGGCACGAGGCCCGGATCCCGACCATCGCCACCTCGGTCCCGCGCGGCGCCTTCGGCTGGGTGACCGAGAAGCTGCGGGGCGCGGTCTCGGTCCCGCTGGTCACCAGCAACCGGATCAACACCCCCGAGGTCGCCGAGGAGCTGCTGGCCCGCGGCGCCGCCGACCTGGTCTCGATGGCCAGGCCGTTCCTGGCCGACCCGGCCTTCGTGGCCAAGGCCCTGGAGGGCCGCCCGGAGGCGATCAACACCTGCATCGGCTGCAACCAGGCCTGCCTGGACCACACCTTTAGCGGCCGGATCACCTCCTGCCTGGTGAACCCGCGCGCCTGCCACGAGACCGAGCTGGTGCTCTCCCCCACCGTGCTGCGCAAGCGGGTGGCCGTGGTCGGCGCCGGACCGGCGGGCCTGGCCTGCGCCGTCTCCGCCGCCGAGCGCGGGCACGCGGTCACCCTGTTCGACGCCGCCGCCGAGATCGGCGGCCAGCTCAACGTCGCCCGCAAGGTGCCCGGCAAGCAGGAGTTCGATGAGACGCTGCGCTACTTCCGGCACCAACTGCGGTCCCACGGAGTCCAGTTGCGCCTGGGAAGCCTGGTCACCGCGGCGGATCTGACCGGCTTCGACGAGATCGTGGTCGCCACCGGCGTCACCCCGCGCACCCCGGAGCTGCCCGGTGTGGACCACCCCAGCGTCCTCGGCTACCTGGACGTGCTGCGCGACGGCGCGACGGTCGGCGAGCGGGTGGCCATCCTCGGGGCCGGCGGGATCGGCTTCGACGTCGCCGAGTTCCTCACCCACGGCGGTGACGACTTCTACGCGCGGTGGGGCATCGACCGCGCGTACGCCGGTCCCGGCGGTGTCACCGCGCCGCGCCGGGCGCCGGTGCCGCGGCAGGTGCACCTGCTCCAGCGCCGCGACGGCAAGGTCGGCGCCGGGCTGGGCAGGACCACCGGCTGGATCCACCGCACCGAGCTCAAGCAGCGCGGTGTCACCATGGTCGCCGGCGCGAGCTACCAGCGGATCGACGACGCCGGGCTGCACTTCACCCTCGGCGGCGAGCCGCAGCTGCTGGCGGTGGACACCGTCGTCCTGTGCACCGGGCAGGAACCGCGCCGCGACCTGTACCAGGAGCTGCTGGCCGCCGGGCTCAGCCCGCACCTGATCGGCGGCGCGCAGGAGGCCGCCGAACTGGACGCCAAGCGCGCCATCAAGCAGGGCACCGAGCTCGCCGCCGCACTCTGAGCCGGACGGCGCGGCGGCGCCCGCGATCAGCGCCGCCGAGCCGCGTCCGGCCGCCTAGGATCGGATCCATGTCGCTGCCGCACGCCATCCTCACCGCCCTGCTGGAAAAGCCCTCCTCGGGGCTGGAGCTGACGCGCCGGTTCGACAGGTCCATCCGCTACTTCTGGTCGGCCACCCACCAGCAGATCTACCGCGAACTGGGCAGGCTGGAGCAGCAGGGCCTGATCCGGGAGCTGCCGCAGCCGCCCTCCCAGGGCCAGCGCAAGGAGTACGAGGTGCTTCCGGCCGGGCGGGCGGAGCTGGGGGCCTGGGTGGCCCGGCGCGAGGACCCGAAGCCGCTGCGGGACGCGCTGCTGCTGCGGCTGCGGGCGGCGGCCCTGGTCGGCCGGCACGGGCTGGCCGCCGAGCTCGACCGGCACCGGGCGCTGCACCAGCAGACCCTGGACACCTATCTCGGCATCGAGCAGCGGGACTTCACCCCGGACCGGGACACCGAGGCGGACCGGCTCCAGCACCTGGTGCTGCGGGCCGGGATCAGCCTGGAGCGGAACTGGCTCGACTGGCTGGACGAGGCGCTGGCCGAACTGGCCCGGCCGCCCGCCGCCCAGCCCGCTACCCCGGTGTGACCGCGCCGTCCAGCAGCGGTCCGAGCTCGTGCACCACCGCCGTCAGCGCCCGCGCGTCCTGTTCCGCCCGGGCGATCAGCAGCGCCCCCTCCAGTGCGCTGATCATGACCGTGGCCAGCGGGTCGGCCCGGTGCGGTGGCACGCCCAGCCGGGTCAGCGCCCCGGCCAGTGACCCGTTCCAGCCGCCGAAGGCGGCGGCAGCGGCGGTCCGGGTGGACTCGGCGGAGTCGGCGCAGTCCACCGTGGCCGCCGCGACCGGGCAGCCCGAGCCGAAGCCCGCCGCCTGGAACTCGTCGGTCCACTGGCGCACCATGGCCGCGAAGAGCGCGCTCGGTGAGGGCTCCGGCAGCGCGTCCAGGTACCGGGCGACGCGCTCCCCGGCGTACCGGCCGGCCCAGTCCACGGCCTCGTTGACCAGCTGTTCCTTGCCCTGGGGGAAGTAGTACTGGAGCGATCCGCGGGGCGCCCGGGCGTGCGCGGCGACCTCGCGCATGCCGGTCGCGGTGACTCCGTCCCGCCGGATGAGCTGGGCCGCGCTGAACACCATGCGCTCGCGCGGGCCGCGCGCGGAACCCGCCATGACACCTCCCGAGGACCGCCGGGGCGGGTCCGGTTCCCGCTCCGCAGACCAGGCCAGCCTAGACGTCCCGGCGCCGGGCCCTCGACTATGACCAGCGTCATAGTCCGGGTTACTATGACCGTCGTCATAGTGCGTGCTGCCGACGCCTCGGAGGGCTGGCCGGATGGTGGATGTGGGATTCCTGGGGCTGGGCGTCATGGGGCAGCCGATGGCGCTGAACCTGGCCCGGGCCGGGACCCCGCTCGTGGTCTGGAACCGCACCCCCGCCCGGAGCGAGCCGCTGCGGGCGGCGGGCGCGCTGGTGGCGGCCGAACCGGCCGAGGTCTTCCGGCTGGCCGAGGTGGTGGTGCTGATGCTCGCCGACGGCGACGCCATGGACGCCGCCCTGGGCCGGGGCACACCCGACTTCGCCGCCAACGTCGCCGGACGCACCGTGGTGCACATGGGCACCACCGCGCCGGAGTACTCCCGCGCGCTGGCGGACGAGGTGCTGGCGGCGGGCGGCCGGTACGTCGAGGCGCCGGTCTCCGGATCGCGGGCACCGGCCGAGGCCGGGGAGCTGGTGGCGATGCTGGCCGGGGAGCCGTCGGCGGTGGACGCGGTGCGTCCGCTGCTCGCCCCGGTCTGCCGGGAGACCGTCGACTGCGGTCCGGTGCCGAACGCGCTGACGATGAAACTCGCGGTGAACCTGTACCTGATCACCATGGTCACCGGCCTCACCGAGGCCTTCCACTTCGCCGAGCGGCACGGGCTCGACCTGGAGCGGTTCACCGCCGTGCTCGACGCCGGACCGATGGCCAGCGGCGTCTCCCGGGTGAAGGCGCCCAAGCTGCTGACCGGCGACTTCACCGTCCAGGCCGGGGTGGTGGACGTGCTCAAGAACAACCGGCTGATCGCCGAGGCGGCGCGAGCGGCGGGACTGGCCTCCCCGCTGCTCGACGTCTGCCACGCGCTCTTCGGTGAGGCCGTGGCCCTGGGCCACGGCGGCGCCGACATGGTGGCCGTGCTGCACGCGATCGAGGCCAGGACCGACGGCGGGCCGCCCGGCTAGTGTCCTGCGCCAGGAATTCGTTCACGATATGAGGCGAGTCGTTCGAGGATCTCGTCGGTGGTTCTGGTCCAGGTGAACGGCCGTGGGTTCTCGTTCCAGGTCTTGGTCCAGTCCCCGATCGCGGTCGCCCGGGCGGGACCGCTGGAGGTCGCCCTGCTCCGGGCCCTGGGCGACGCCGGTACCGGCCACGGCGTCCGGGACCTCTACCTGCACGTCGGCCCCACCGCCGACGACGGCGGCCTGGACCCGGCGCTGTACCCGCGCGCCGGATGGACGCTGACCGCGCTGCGACGGCCCGGGGTGCGGCTGCGGGCCTGGCTCGGCGACGTGGTGGACTCCGAGGGGCCCACCGGCCTCGACCTGTCCCGGGCGCGCGGCCGGGTGCTCCCGGTCACCGTCCCGCAGGTGGACCCGCTGCCCCCGCGGCGGAGACGGTGGCCGCCGCGATCCGCGGCGGCCGGCTCGGTCCGTCAGGTGAGCCGCGGCCGAGGGGAGTTCACTCGCGCTGCCGCCGAAGGGCCTCGCGCCGGGCATCCTCCCGCTGGAACAGCGCGATCATGTCCCGCTCCGCCGGGCCGGGCTCACGCGGCGGCTGCTCCTGGTCGTGGTCGATGCCCTGCGCCTTCAGCTGCTGGTCGTGCACCATGACCGGCGGTTGCGGGTCGTGGTCGGAGCGGCGCGGGCCCTCCGGACCGTCCGGGCCGATCCGCATCAGCCGCTCGACCCGCACCAGCCGGAACCGCCGCTCACCCACCCGCAGTTCGACGCCGCGTTCGCGGTCCAGCCGGTCGGCGGCGCGCGCGTACCGCTCGCGCTCCCGGCCGCTGAGCTTCCTGACGATCGGGGCCACCACCCGCAGGTCCAGGGCCAGCACGTCCCGGGCGCCCTGCGGGCTGCTGGAGGCACCGGCCGACGGCGACCAGCGTCCCTGGAGCAGCTCGGCCATCATGAAGGTCGCGGGCAGCAGCACCCCGCCCGGATGACTGCGCACGGCCCGGCGGGAGTCGATCCACACCCGGTCCGGAACACTCCCCTCCTCCCAGACCATGCAGAGCAGTTCGTGCTTCAGGATCCCCTCGGACATGCCGGTGGCCGTGAACGGGTCCACCACGAATCCGTCGACCGGGTCGGGGAACCGGTGGCTCTCCCCCACCGGGGCCGGATCCGGGTCGGACGGACGCGGGGGCTCCGGGCCGGTGGGCCCGAGCCGGATGAACTGCTCCGCCCGCACCACCCGGTAGCGCGAGCCGCGGACGGTCATCTCGTTCAGCGGCTCCCAGTCCAGGCGCACGGCGGCGGCGGTGTACTCGTCGTGCGCCGCCTGGTCGCCCGCCTCCCGCGCCAGCCCGCGAAAGGTCGCGGCCAGGTCGTCCCGACACTCCTGCGGCGCACCGGCGCTGACGTTCCCCTGCAACTCCCAACCGCCCGCGTCGCGTTCGCGGGCCACCCCGAACACCGGTCGGCGGGCCCCGAGGATCTCCGGATAGGCCTCCCGGGCCCGCCACGCGTCCGCGTCCGCTCTGGCCGCCTCCGGCTCCGGCGGCGCGGTCATCCTGATCGTCCGGTACGCCGGGACGCTGTCACTCTGATCGGGCATGCCTCCCAGCATGCCGTCGGCCAATGATCCAGAACCGGCAAACCGTCGAGCAAACGGAGCGCGCCCCCGCCCGCACGCCGGGTGGCGCGACGGTGGCGGGGGCGAGGGCGTCCGGCGCGGGTCAGTGGCGGCCGGCGGAGACCGGCTGGTAGTCGGCCCGGTCGGCCGGGGCGAGGTGGGCGGCGCGCAGGGCCATGCCGGTGGTGCGGGTGAGCAGCATGGCCACGGCCATGAAGATCAGCGCGTCGGTGATGGCCGCGCCGGTGACCTGGTTGGTCACGCACCAGTGGTCCAGTTGGCTGGGGAACCAGTGGACGGAGCCGTAGGAGAAGGCCGCCCGGGCGCCGATGACCAGGGTCCACAGCAGGGCGTACGGACCGGTCGCGTGGCTGACCGGCTTGCCGGTGGCCGGGCTGCGGTGGACCCGCATCAGCGCGAGGGCGCCCAGTCCGCCGAGCAACCCGGCCGCGGCTCCGGCGAGTTCGAGCGACAGGCCGGTACCGTGGGTGACCGGGCTGTCGACGAACAGCGGGATCACCGCACCGGCCACGAGCAGCGGGCGCAGGATCCGCACCGGCCCGATCTTCCGGGCCCGGCCGAGGTCCCCGTGCAGGACCGCGACCAGCACCGCGCCGTTGACGATCATTGCCTGGGTGAGTTCGGACATCATGGCGTGCTCCCTGGTTCGGTTTCCCGTTGACGTCCTCAACTCTCTTCGGGTTCGACCGTGCCGGGATCGGTCCGTGGGTTGGCCCGCGGCATGAGCCGACGGGCCCGGTCTGGTACCGCCTGGTACCGGACCGGGCGGTTCTCCACCCGGCGGGTCAACCCGGGACTCGGCCCCGGGACCGAGGCGGTGGTACCGGGCTCGTCCGTAGCGTCCGGGTTGCCGGTGGACGCCGCCGGTGCACGGTCAGCGCAAGCAGCCAACCATCGGAGCGGGCCATGTCCGGACTGGAAATCCTCGCCGTCATCGGCATCCTCGGATTCATCATCTTCCAGCAGGTGCGCGGGCAGGCACTGCGCGGCAAGCGGGTGGTCCTGCTGCCGGTGATCCTCACCGTCATCGGCTTCACCGACCTGCACGGCACCGGGAAGCAGCACCTGGCGGCGGCCGACATCGTCTGCCTGGCCATCGGCGCGGCCGGATCGATCGCCGTCGGCCTCGCGTTCGGGGCGCTCACCCGGCTGGAGTCCCGGGACGGCGCGCTGTGGGCCCGGCTGCCGCTGCGCGGCCTGTGGCTGTGGGCGGCGCTGCTGGGCTGGCGGGTGCTGGTCATGGTGCTCGCCACCGGGATGCACGCCCAGGTGGCCGCCTCCAGCGCCACCCTGCTGTTCACCCTGGGCCTGAACCGGCTGGCGCAGGCCGCCGTGATCATGCCCAGGGCGATGGCGGCGGGGATCCCCTTCGCTCCGGAGAAGGACGGCCGGACCTTCCTGGCCGGTGCGTTCGAACAGGGCCGGTCGGGACGTCAGGACGCGCGCTGGGACGCGGACGCCCCGAGTGGGTACCCGGTCCGGCCCCGGATCGTGCGCCAGGAGGACTTCGCCGAGCAGCGGTGGGACAGCGGCCCCTGGGAGCGCGACGAGCCCGGCCACGACCACCGGGACCGGGACCGGGACCGGGACCGCGACCGCGACCGGCGGCGGGACCGCCGGGACGGCCGTCGCTCCGACCGGCGCGCGGACTCCTTCGACCGCCGGTACCGCCGGTGACCGCGCCGGACGCAGGCACCGCGCCGGGCTCGCCGAGTGCGGGCCCGGCGCGGGTGGTGCGCCCACGCTCCTGGTCGGCCCGCTCGGGCCATACTGATCACATGCTGACCACGGCCGTCTGGCTGACCCGCCCGGTGGGCTTCGCGGTGGTCGGCGCGGTGACCTTCCTGAACCCGCCGCGCGGACCGCACGCCCTGCTGGTGACGGTCGTCGGCTACTGCCTGCTGGGCGTGGGGCTCACCCTCTGGGGTCTGCTGGAGCTGTACCCGCCCGCCATGCGGCGCCGCGAGCGCGACCTGCCGCTGGTACTCGGCCTGGTCGCGGTGGTCGCCGGATTCGCCGCGGCGCCCGACGGCGGCGGCGAGTGCCTGGTGGCGTTCGCGGCGGTGGCGGTGATGTCGGCGGGCAGCGACCTCGGCCCGACCGCGGCGCTGGCGGTCGCCACGTCCGGGATCCTGGCGATCGAGATCGGCGGGGTGGTCTACAGCCAGGGCTTCGGCACGCTGCTGGGCTTCCCGCTGCTGCTGGTCCTGGGGCTGCTGATGGGCCGCAACCGCGGCGCCTACCGGGTCCAGGCCGAACAGTCCGCGGCCCTGCTGGCGCAGTACGAGCGGCTCCAGGCGGAGCAGCGCCGGGCGGACGTGCTGGACGAGCGGACCAGGATCGCCCGGGAGATCCACGACGTGCTCGCGCACTCGCTCGGCGCGCTGGGGATCCAGATCCAGGCGGCCCGCGCGGTGCTGGTCGACCAGGGCGACGTCGACCGGGCGGTGGAGGTGCTGGCCACCGCGCAACGGCTGGCCGCCGACGGCCTGGTCGAGACCCGCCGCGCGGTCCACGCGCTGCGGGTGGACACACTGCCGCTGGACGAGGAGCTCGCGCACGCGGTCGACATCCACGGGCGGCGCTACGGCGCGGCGGTCTCCTTCGCCACCGGCGGCGTTCCCCGGCAGCTGCCGCCGGACGCCACCGTCGCGCTGCTGCGCACCGCGCAGGAGGCGCTGATCAACGCCGCCAAGCACGCCGGGGGGCAGCGGATCGCGGTCCGGCTGGACTTCGGCGCGGACCAGGTCCGGCTCACCGTGGTCAACGACCTGGCCCCGGGCCGGGCGCACCGGCCCGCGAGCGCGAGCGGGGTCGACGGCGGATACGGTCTGACCGGGATGCACGAGCGGCTGCTGCTGATCGACGGCACCCTGACGGCGGGTCCGCGCGGCGACCGGTGGACCGTCACCGCCGAACTCCCGCTCGCCCCCGGACCGGCGGCCGGGTCCGCCGCTCACCGACCCCGATCACGATCCCGATCCCGATCCCGATCCCGACCGGACGAGGAGACCAGATGACGGCCGCTGCCGCCCCCGCACCGCTGCGCGTGGTGATCGCCGACGACCAGACCAGCGTCCGGGAGGGGCTGGTGCTGCTGCTCGGCGGTCTGCCGGACATAGACGTGGTCGGCGCCGCCGGGGACGGTCGGCAGGCGTTGGCGCTGGTGGCCGAGCTCCGGCCGGACGCGATCCTGCTCGACCTGCACATGCCGGTGCTGGACGGTATCGGCGCCACCCGCAGGCTGGCCGCGGAGCACCCGGAGGTGGCCGTGGTGGTGCTCACCACCTATGTCGACGACACGTCCGTGCTGGAGGCGCTGCGGGCCGGAGCGCGCAGCTACCTCACCAAGGACGCCGACCGCCTCGACATCGCCCGGGCGCTGCACGCCGCCGCCGGCGGGCTGGCCGTACTCGACCCCCGGGTGCAGGCGACGCTGCTGGCCGCGACGACGACCGCGACGGCACGCCCGGAGCCGTCCCAGCCGCCCGCGCGACTCCCCTTGCCGCCTGATGGACTGACGCACCGTGAGGTGGAGATCCTGGGCCTGATCGCCGTGGGGCTGACCAATCCGGAGATCGCCGGACGGCTGTTCCTGAGCAACCACACGATCAAGACCCACATCAACCGGATCTTCGCCAAGACCGGCTCCCGGGACCGGGCCGCCGCGATCGGCTACGCCCACCGCCACGGCATCGGCTGATCGGGGCTGTGATGATCCCTCAGGAGTACCGCGAGTTCTTCACCGCGGCGGCCGGGGCGAGCGGCGCCCTGATCGGCCTGCTGTTCGTGGCCATCACGGTCTCCCCGGAACGCGCGCGCCACGAGGAGACCCGGGTGCAGTTCCGGATCCGGGCCTCCGCCGCCCTGCTGGTGTTCTCGAACGCGCTGACGCTGTCGCTGGCGGCGCTGGTCCCGGACGTCAACCTCGGCTGGTGGTGCCTGGTCAGCAGCCTCGGCATGCTCGCCTTCGCCTTCGCCACCACCCGGTCGTGGTTCGAGGAGAACCGTCGCAGCCCGGGGGCCTGGCGCCCGCTCGGGCTGGTCACCGGCCTGCTGCTGATCGTCGGCTTCGAGGCCTGGGCAGGGGTCAGGCTGGTGCGCGACGAGTCCGACCTGGACGCGATCCGGGTGCTGGACTACGTCGTCATCACCGACCTGCTGATGGGGATCGCCCGCGCCTGGCAGTTGGCGAGCATGCGCGAGACCGGGTTGCTGACCTCGCTGCGGGTACTGGCCTCGGGCGAGGAGCCGGCCGCGCCCGGGGTACCGTCCGCCGCGCCCGCGCCCGAGGCGCCGCAGCCCCCGGCCGAGCCGCCGACCGACGGCACCCGGGACTGAACCGACGGTACGTCAGGATTCGTCCGGGGAAGCGCCGGTGGGGTGCGAGGCGGCCTTCCCGGCGCTGGAGAGCCGGTGTTGCAGGCGCCCGCCCTCGATGTCCGGGTCGGGTACGTACCGGGCGAACCACTGCGGGTGGTACCAGAGTTTGGCCCGGACGATCGCCATCACCGCCGGTACCAGGGTGAGTCGGACCACGAAGGCGTCCAGGAACACGCCGACCGCGAAGCTGAAGCCGATGGCCTTGACGATCGGGTCGTTGGTGAGCAGGAAGGCCACGAAGATCACGAACATGATCAGCGCGGCGGCGGTGACCACCCGCGCGGCCAGGCCGGTGCCGCGTTCCACCGCGCCGCGTGCCTCGCCGGTCCTGGTGAAGTCCTCCTTGATCCGGGACACCACGAAGACCTCGTAGTCACTGGAGAGGCCGAAGATGATGGCGAGTGTGAGGATCGGCAGGAAGCTGATGGTCTCGGTCGGGGTGATCCCGAACACGTGCTTGCCCCAACCCCATTGGAACATCGCCACCTCCGCGCCGAAGGCCGCCGCCACCGACAGCAGGAACCCGATGATGGACTTGATCGGCACCAGGATGGTCCGGAAGGCCAGCGTCAGCAGGATGAACGCCAGTCCCACGACGACCACCAGGAACACCGGCAGCGCCGAGGAGAGCTTGGTGGAGACGTCGATGTTGGACGCGGTGGTGCCGCCGACCAGGATCCGGATGCCCGAACTTCCCTCGATGGTGCTCCGGTTGTGTCGGATGAGGTTGACCAGGTCGGCGGTGGCCGGGTCGTTGGGGCCGGTGGTGGGGATCACCCGGACCACGGCGACGCCGTTGGCCGAGGCGAGCTGACTGGCCGACGCCACGCCGGTCAGTCCGCGCAGCGCCGAGGCGATCGGCACCACCTGGGCCGGTCTGCTGACCCCGTCGGCGACCACCAGCAGCGGGCCGTTGAAGCCGGGGCCGAACGCGTCGGTGGTCAGGTCGTACGCCCGGCGCTGGGTGTCCGAGGTGGGCTTGGCCGAGCCGCTGGGCAGCCCCAGCTGCATGCTGAGCGCCGGTACCGCCAGGACCAGCAGCAGCAGCACGCCGCCGACCAGCAGCGGGTGCCGCCGACGGACCACGAACCGGGCCCAGCGGGCGCCGAAGGTACGCGCGGGCTCGTTCGCGGCGATCTGCGCGACGTCCTCGTGGTGGCCGGGGCGCAGCGGGGTGTTGATGAACTTCGCGACCTTGCGCCCGGCGAAGCCCAGCATCGCGGGCAGCAGGGTGAGCGCGATCAGCAGCGCCACCAGCACGGCGGCCGCCGCCGCGAAGCCCATGACCGACAGGAACGGGATGCCGACCACGGCCAGTCCGCACAGCGCGATGATCACGGTGAGCGCGGCGAAGACCACCGAGCTGCCCGCGGTCCCGGCCGCCAGCGCCACCGACTCCTCGATCTCCATCCCGGTGAGCAGCTGGTTGCGGTGCCGGGCGAGGATGAACAGGCCGTAGTCGATGCCGCAGGACAGGCCCAGCATCAGCGCGACGGTGGTGGACGCGGAGGCGATGGTGACCACCGAGGCCAGCGCGGTGACGGCCATCAGGGTGATCACGATGCCGATGATCGCGGTGAGGATGGGCAGCCCGGCGGCGACCAGGGCGCCGAAGGTGATCAGCAGGATCACGAAGGCGACCACCAGGCCGATCAGCTCCGGCAGTTCGGAGGGGGCGGTCCGCCAGCCGGGGTAGGCGCTGCCCGAGTACTCGACCTCCACCCCGGCGTCCCGGGCCGGGACGACGGCGGCGCTCACCGCGTTCAGGGTGGCGTCGGTGACGTCGGTGGCCTGCGCGGTGTACTGCACCGAGCCGAGCGCGACCTGGCCGTTCGTCGAGACCCCGGCCGCCGTGAACGGGTCGGAGACGGTGGCGACGCCGGGGACGGTGCGCAGCCGGACGATGCTGGTCTCGATGCCCGCCCGGTAGCGCGGGTCGGTGACCTTGGCGGTGCCGTGGGTGGCGAACACCAGCTGGGTCTGCCCGCCGCCCAGCGCGGGCAGCTTCGCCTTCAGCAGGTCCGCCGCCTGCTGCGACTCGGTGCCGGGGACGGTGAAGGTGTTGTCGGTCTTGCCGCCGCTGGCCACCGCCAGCACGATCGCGACGACCGCCGCGAGCAGCCACAGGCCGAGCACCAGCCGACGGCGGCGGAACGCCCAGCGGGCGAGGGTGAACAGGTACGTGGACACGGTCTCTCCTGGCTACGCGGGCAGGACGCAAGCCGGTGACGGTAGGTGTACAGCTCGGCACCGTAAGCCCACTCTCCGCCGGACCGGGGGCCGCTGCCCCCGCGGGAGCGCCATTCGGGCGAGGGCGCGGGCAAGGGCGACGGCTCGGGCGCTGGCGCGGGCGCTGGCCCGGCCTCGCCGCTGGTACCGCGCTGGTACCGCGCCCTCAGCGTCCGGTCCGGGGGGCCGCCTCGCCGGAGCCGCGCGGGAGCAGCACGGTCGGCAGCTCGATCCGGCGGGGCGGTTCGCGGTCGCCGTCCATCCGGCGGAAGACCAGCTCGGCGGCGATCCGGCCGAGGCCCACCGGGTCCTGGGCGACCACGGTGAGTCCGGGGCTGAGCAGGTCGGCCAGCTCCAGGTCGTCGAAGCCGACCAGCGCGGGCGGGTGCGGCAGCCGGGGCAGCGCGCGCAGCACGGCGAGGGTGATCCGGTTGTTGCCGGTGAACAGCGCGGTGGCCGGGTCGGGCCCGCCGACCAGGCGGTCCAGGGCGGCGGCGACGGTGGCCTGGTCGGTCCGGCCGGTGGCGACCAGGCGCTGGTCGTACCGGAGTCCGGCGTCGGCCAGGGCCTCGCGGTAGCCGCGCAGCCGCTCGGCGCCGGTGTACAGCTGCGGCAGGTCGCCCAGGAAGCCGATCCGCCGGTGGCCGTGCCGGATCAGGTGCGCGGTGCCCGCGCGGGCGCCGCCCGCGTTGTCGGTGAGCACCGCGTCGGCCTCGATCCGACCGGCCGGGCGGTCGACGAAGACCACGGCGGTACCGGCGGCCAGCTCCGGCAGCAGGTAGCGGTGGTCGGTCCCGGTGGGCACGATCACCAGCCCGTCGACCCGGCGGGCGCAGAAGGCGAGCGCGAGCTCGCGCTCCCGCTGCGGCTCCGCCCCGCTGGAGCCGGTGAACAGCAGCGACTCCCGGCCCCGGGCGATCTCCTCGACCGCGCCGCCGAGCACGGAGGAGAACGGGTCGGCGATGTCCTCCAGCAGCAGTCCGAGGGTGGCGGTGCGGCCCTGGCGCAGCAGCCGGGCGCTGTCGTTGCGGCTGAAGCCGAGCGCGGCGATGGCCGCGCGGACCCGCTCGGCGGTCCCGGCGGCGACCCCGGGCTCGTCGTTGACCACCCGGGAGACGGTCTTCAGGCCCACCCCGGCCGCCGCCGCGACGTCGTTCATGGTCGGTCTGGCTCCGGGACGCGTGGTCATGGGGCGAGCATACGTGCCCGGAGGGCGTGGTAGACAACGTTGTCATAAGCGGTCAGACTCGTCCCGCCCGCGCGTGTCGCCGTGCCTCGCGGGCGACCGCCCCCGCCGAACCGACCGAAGGCCCGCCATGAGCTCCACGCAGACCGAAGCTCCGCACTCCCCCGCCGCCAGTCCCCGGCTGTCCGCCGTGGACCCGGGTGGCCCGCTGGTGGCCGCCCTCGACATCGGCGGCACCAAGATCGCGGGCGGGCTGGTCGCCGCCGACGGCACGCTGCTGCACCAGGTGCGGCGCCCCACCCCGGCCCGCGAGCCGGGCCCGGCCGTGCTGCGGGCGGTGCACGAGGTACTGGACCTGCTCGCCGGGGATCCGCGCTGGGCGCGGGTGGACGCCCTGGGCATCGGCAGCGCCGGTCCGGTCGACATCGCCCGTGGCACCGTGAGCCCGGTCAACATCCCCGGGTGGCGTGACTTCGCGCTGGTGGATCAGGTCTCGGCGCACCCGGCCGCCGCCGGGCTGCCGGTGGTCCTGGGCGGCGACGGGGTGGCCATGACCGCAGCCGAGCACTGGCGCGGCGCCGCCCGGGGCTACGCGGACGCGCTGTGCCTGGTGGTGTCCACCGGGGTCGGCGCGGGCCTGGTGCTGAACGGCGCGGTGCACACCGGCCGTACCGGCAACGCCGGGCACCTGGGCCATATCAGCGTCGACCTGGACGGCGAGCCCTGCCCCTGCGGATCGCGCGGCTGCGTGGAGGGACTGGCCAGCGGTACCGCCATCGCCCGTCGGGCGCTGCGCGACGGCTGGCAGCCGACCGGCGCCGACGCCTCCGCGGCGGCGGTGGCGGCGTCCGCGCTCGCGGGCGACCCGATCGCGGCCGCCGCCTTCGACCGGGCGGCGCGGGCACTGGCCGCCGGGATCGCGGCGACCGCGACCCTGGTGGAGCTCGAACTGGCGGTGGTCGGCGGCGGGGTGGCCGCCGCCGGGGAGGTGCTGTTCGCACCGCTGCGGCGGCACCTGGCCGAGTACGCCACGCTCCCCTTCGTCGCCGGGCTGCGGGTCGAACCCGCCCTGCTGGGCACCGAGGCCGGACTGATCGGCGCCGCCGCCCTCGCCGTCCCGCACCGCAGCCCGCGCTGAGCCCGCCGCCCGCTCGTGCGGCCGCCCCGCTGGGACCGGTGGTGGCGGGGCGGCTGCATACTGGGCGGCTGCATACTTGGTGCACGGGATCGATGGAGGGCTGGGCGTGGCTGTCACCGACGAGGCAATCGGGAAGATCAAGGAGATGATCGTCTCCGGGGTGCTGCGTCCGGGCGACCGACTGCCCAAGGAGGCCGACCTGGCCGCCGAGCTGGGGCTGTCCCGCAGCTCGCTGCGGGAGGCGGTGCGCGCCCTGTCGCTGCTCAACATCCTGCACGTGCGCCAGGGTGACGGCACCTACGTCTCCAGCCTGGACCCGCTGCTGCTGCTGGAGGCGGTCACCTTCATCCTGGACTTCCACCAGGACGACACCGTGATGCAGGCCTTCCAGGTCCGCGCCGTGCTGGAGCCCGCGGCGACCGAGATGGCCGCCCAGCGCATCGACGACCAGCAGCTGGCCGAGCTGCGCACGCTGCTGGACAGCCTGGGCGACGACCCGAGCATCGAGCAACTGGTCGCCAACGACCTGGAGTTCCACCGGGGCATCGCCGCCGCCTCCGGCGTGCCGCTGCTCTGCTCGCTGCTGGAGACGATCACCGGGCCCACCGTGCGGGCCCGGGTCTGGCGCGGCGTCACCCAGGACGACGCGGTCGCCCGCACCCTGGCCGAGCACCGCTCGATCCTCGACGCCCTGGAGTACCGCGACCCGGTCACCGCCCGCGCCTGGGCCAGCATCCACATCTCCAACATCACCCGCTGGCTGGCCAACACCCTGTAGCCGAACCCCGTAGCCGACCCGCGGTCCGGGCTTGCCGCCCGGCCTTCGGCTCGCTCCCGCTGTCCGCCGCCGGTCCTGGTCGCCGGGGCGACCACCTACCTGCCGCCGCTCCACTGACCCACCGGCCGCGTTCACCGTGTTCGGTGACGGGTGACATGCCATCAATTCTAGCGACGCTAGATAGTATTGCGATACTAGATATATCATCGCTACAGCCGCTGGCACCGCCACCGCAGCGGCGCGCCGCCGTCGGCCGGCCCAGCGACCCGACCGACGGCGGCACCCTGCGGACTCGCCTCAGCCGACCGTCAGCGTGAGCGGTCCGGCCAGGGCGGTGTAGCCGCCGTCGT
Source organism: Streptacidiphilus sp. P02-A3a (assembly GCF_014084105.1). Classification (GTDB taxonomy): domain Bacteria; phylum Actinomycetota; class Actinomycetes; order Streptomycetales; family Streptomycetaceae; genus Streptacidiphilus. The sequence goes on from NZ_CP048289.1 coordinate 5,993,988, forward strand.
AGAGGTACCAGACGGCGTAACTGCCGGGCCCGCTGAGGCTGCTGGTACTGAAGTTCAGGCTGCCGCTACTGCCGGGGGCGTACTGCCAGGTGGTGGACGCCTTGCTGCCCGGGGTCACGCCGACCGGGTAGACGCCGATCCAGTTGCTGGAGCCGGCGGTCGCCGTCGGGGTGGAGTACTGGAAGGTGACGCCGGCCCCGTTGGCGACCGTGGGTGTGGCCGTGGTCAGCGTGCTGGTCGGGGCCGGGGCGCCGCTCGGGTCGAAGGCGTCGTTGAGCGGCGTCGCGTAGGTGTCGTTGGCGGTGATGCCGGGCACCCCCAGCGCGGCCTCGATGGTGCGGGCGGTGCTGTAGTGGTCGTACCGGGTGGCGCTGACGGTGCCCGCCGGGACGGTGCCCTGCGAGCCGACGACGATCGCCGCGACGTGGTTGTCCGGCTCGCTGCTGTCCTCGTCCCAGGTGACGATCAGCAGTGACTTCTGCGTGGTCCAGGCCGGGGAGGCGAGCACCGGGGCCAGTGTCTGCCGCAGCCAACCGTCCTGCGTCTTCAGGCTGGTGGCGCTGCCGTTGCCGGAGGACTCACCGTCGTAGTAGTCGTCGGCCGCGAGCCAGGAGAAGTTCGGGGTGGTGGCCGCGCTCTTCAGGTCGGTGGTCAGCTGCCCGGTGTCGAACAGGTGCGCCTGGCAGCGGGCGGTGTTGCCGCTGACGTCGGTGAAGTTGATGAACGGCGCGTCGTCCGGCTCGTAGTACGAGTCGTACTGGGTGGTGGTGTTGCAGGGGGTGCCCATGCCCTGCTCGTACGCCTTCCAGGTCTTTCCCTGGGCCTCCAGCTCGTCGCCGAGGTTGCTGTTCGGGTCCTTGATGTTCGGCCAGTAGGTCGCCCCGGTGGTGTAGGTGTCACCGCCCGCTATCGCCATGTAGTTCTCGTCGCTGGGGTGGTAGACCGCGTGGTAGTCGCTCATGGTCGCGCCCTGCGCCATCAGGCTGTGCAGGTACGGGGTGTCCGTCGGGTCGCCCATGATCTGGTTGTAGTCGGTGTTCTCCATCATGACCATGAACACGTGGTCGTAGCCGGGCACCTTGGACACCGGCGGGGCCAGCGCCGCCGCGGTGACCGGGGTGGACAGCGTCAGCGACAGGTTGTCCAGGTAGCCGGACTCCCCCGAGCTGTCCAGGAACTGCACCTGGACCAGCACCGACCGGCTGCCCGCCGGGACCGACCCGGTCGCGCTGCGGGCTAGGAAGGAGGTGGCGTCCGAGCGGTTCGCGGCGGAGACGGTGGGCAGGTCCACCACCGGGCCGAGCGGCTGCCCGGTCGCGCCCCGGAACTCCAGCGACACCTGCGCATAGCCCGCGTACGTGGTCCAACCGCCTTCCCAGCCGGACAGGTTGTAGCTCACGCCGCCGGTGTCGATCGCGGTCGCGGCCGAGGAGAGGTCCACGGTCTGCGACATCTCCCCGTCGCCCTGGTTGCCCGGCGCGAAGAAGGCCTTGCCGGGCGCGGGACTGGTCGGGTAGCCGAAGCCGCCCGCCGAGTAGCAGATCACGTCCGGACTCCCGGACTCGACCGTCCACCCCGGTATGGTGGTGGCGGCCGTCCAGTCGGTGGTGCAGTACCCGGCCTCGGCGTCCCCGTTCACGATCAGGTTGCCGCTGGTGCCGGCCGCTGTCGCGGCCGGGGCCGCCACCAGCAGGGCGCCCAGCAGCGCCAGGACACAGCCGATGGATCTCCAGTGCAGTCGCATCTTCGGTAGCCTCTCCCATGTCCATGATCACTCGCCATGGCCATGCCATTGCTACCAGCAGCGTCTGGCCCGCAGGGAAACTCCGCAAGACACCGGACCGACGGGAAGGTGCCGCGTCCTCCCCCGGGACGCGGGTCAGCCGATCTGTTCGGCCAGGGCGACCACGATACCCGCCGGACCACGCAGGTAGCAGAGTCGGAAGACGTCCTCGTACCCCGCCACCCCGCCGAGGAGTTCGGCGCCGTGGGCGCGCAGCCGGGTGACGGTGTCGTCGATGCGCGCCGGGCCAGGTAGGCACCAGGACGTCGGACATCCGGTCCGTGACCCGGTGTCAGCGACCGGCGCTCACACCGCGGTGGTCGCCGTCTCGGTCGCGGCCTCCGTCGCCGTCTCGGTCGTGGTCGCCGTCTCGGTCGTGGTCGTGGGGGTGGCGACCGGGTCCGGCTCCTGGCGCGTCCGGGCCGCCTCGGCCAGCGCGGCGTCGATCCGCCTGTTGCTGGTCAGCCGGGCCGCGAGGGCCGTCATCAGCACCAGTATCCCGGCCCCGGTCAGGAACGGCGCGCGCAGCCCGGCGGCGTGCCCGAGCCAGCCACCGAACAGCGCGCCGACCGGTCCGGCGCTCATCGCGGTCAGCCGCGACGCCGCCGTGACCCGGCCCATCAGCTCGTCCGGCACGATCGCCTGCCGGACCGAGGGACCGAGCGTCATCGTCGCGCCCATCGCCGCCCCGAGCGCGGCCAACCCGATCCCGGCGAGGTACGCGTTCGGTGACCCGCCGATGCCCAGCAGCGCGGCGGCCTCGACGCCCGCGGTCAGGGTCAGCGCGCCACCGGTGCCCAGCCGGGCGCCGAGCCAGCCGGCCGCGAGGGTCCCGGCCAGACCGCCGACCGCCTCGGTGGTGAGGAACACGCCGTAACCGGCCGTGCCCAGGTGCAGCGTCTCGTGCGCGTAGAGCGCCAGCACCGCGCCGGTCCCGGCGAACGCGAAGTTGCCGACCGCCGGGCGCAGCGACAGTCCGAGCAGAAGGCGGTGGTGGATCAGGTACGAGGCGCCGGCCCAGGCGTCCTTCAGGATCAGGGTCTTCGGCTTGGCCGCCTTCCTCGGCGTCGCCGGCAGCGTGCGGATCGTCAGGGAGCTGAACAGGAAGGAGGCGGCGTCGGCCACGAACGGCACGGTGCGGCCGAGCGCGAACAGGAGGCTGCCGACCGGCGGACCGATGAACCCGCCGCAGGCGCGCTGAGCGGCCTGCAGGCGGGAGTTGGCGCGATGAAGGTCCTGCGTCCCGCGGCCCAGGAGCTCCGGGACGTAGGCCGTCGACGCGGTGTCGAACAGGACGCCGCCGATCCCGAGCAGGAAGCCGATCGCGATCAGCACGGCGATGTCCAGCAGCCCGGCGGCGACCGCGACCGCGGCGGCCACCAGCAGGGCGCAGCGGCACAGGTCGACGGCCACCATCGTGCGGCGGCGGTCCCAGCGGTCGACGAGTGCGCCGCCGATCAGGCCGAAGAGCAGCCAGGGCAGGAGGGTGACGGCCTCCATGATCCCGAAGACGGTGGAGTCGCGGGTCAGTGTCAGGGCGAGCAGCGGCAGTGCCGAGTAGTAGACGCCGTCGCCGAGCGAGGAGACGGCCGAGGCGGCCCATATGCGGTGGAACGCGCCGGGCAGTGCGACCCGGTCGGTGCGCTGCTCGGTCACGAGGAGGGTGTTCCGTTCTCGGGAGGGGGCGTGGTGTCATATGGCACGGTGTCATGTGCCATGGCATCGTGCGGCTTGGTGTCCTGCGGCCGGTAGACCGCGGAGAAGAAGTCCGCGGCCGGCTGCTCCGGATCGTGCAGCGCGGTGAGCTCGGCGTGCAGCGCGGCCACCTTCTCCACGGCCAGCTCGAAGTTCTCCCGGCTCAGCCGCAGGTGCTTGAGCCGCAGGTGCTTGTCCGCCCCGTCCGGAGCGTCCTCGACGTCCGCCAGGGCGTGCCGCATCAGGATGTCGGGCTGTCCGGCCCCGCTCATGGGGAGCTGGAACCCGCGGCCCATGCCGTAGTAGAGCTCGGTGACCCCGCGCACCTTCCGGGTGTCCACGATCCGGATCAGCCCGGCCTTGGCGAGCACCTTGACGTGGTAGTTCGAGCTGCCCTTGGCGATCCCGAGGCGGGCGGCGATCTGGGTGACCGTGGCCGGGCCGTCGCGCAGCACCCGCAGTACCCGGTGGCGCGTCAGGCTGCCGATGGCATGCAGCTGTTGGTCGGTCTCGATGCGGACGATGTCGTCGCCGGGGGTGCCCGCAGGCTCGGTGGGTTCGGTGGGTTCAGCGCTCACGCAAGCAATGGTCAATATTCATTGACCATCTGTCAAGGGAAGGACGTACGCCTGGAAGCCGCTGCCCGCCGAAGACGGTCTCGGAGGCAGCGGCTACCGGGCGCCGAGTCGGCTACTGGCTGTAGATCTCCTTGCCGGACGCGTCGTAGGCGTGGACGTAGGGGCTCGGCCCCTCGAAGAACGAGGTGGAACCGGCCGAACCGGTGGTGGCGAGGGCAGCCGTGTAGAGGAACGCCCCGCCTGCCATGATCGCCGGGTACTGCTTCGGGTCGTTGCCGTAGCTGATGGTGATCTTGGCGACGTCCGACGCGTAGTGCCCGGCACCCAGCAGGACGTACTGCCCCTGGCCGGCGGGCTCGCCGACGCTGTCGAAGTACTCAAGGAGGTGGCCGGGGCTCCACAGCCGGTTGTTGATGAACGTCGCCGGGCTGTCCTGACTGGTGCCCTTCCGGCCCTTGGTCTCGCACTGCACGTACTGGTCGGCGGAGTTGACGGCGACGACCGCGCCGTCCCAGTCCGACGAGGCGACCGGAGTGCGGACGGCGATCACCGCCTGGTACTGCGAGGCGTCCGCACCCAGGCAGGAGGCCAGGATCTCGCTGACGGTCCCGGAGTCGATCGGGGTCGTCGTCTCGCTGGCGACCGTGAACGCGGGGGCCGACGCCCCGGAGCCGGTGCCGCCCCCGCTTGACCCGGTGCCTCCCGCCGCGCTCGGACCGGGCGACGCGGTGGCGCTCGTCGGACTGGCGGGGCTCGTCGGGCTGGCGGGGCTCGTCGGGCTTCCGGTGCCGAGCGGGGTGGCGGCGAGACCCGTCCTGGGCGTCCCGTGCCCGCCGAGAACGACCACGGCCGTGACGCTCATCGCCGCGACACCGGCGGCGACCCCCAGCGGCAGCGCCCACCCGCGTCGCAGCGAGGTCGGCAGGTCCTCCGGATCGATCCGCATCAGCAGTTCCTCGCGGATCCGCCGGTGGTTCGGCAGATCGCGATCGCGGGGAGCCGCGGGAACACCCTGTGGGTCATTCATCGTGCGACCTCCTCCTTACTGACGGGATTCTTCGGACCGAACGACATCGGAACCGTCGGGCCGCCGACAGCGCCGAGGTCGTCCTTCAGCCTCCGCCGCGCCCGGTGCAGTCTGGACTTCACCGTTCCGACCGCGACCCCCAGCGCCGTCGCGGCGGCCTGCTGGTCCAGGCCCGACCACACGCAGAGCTCGACGACCTCGCGTTCGTGGCGCGGAAGCCGCGTCAGCGCCCGGTGGATCTCGGACATCCGGCGTTCGTCGTCGACCCGTCCGGCGACGCGGTCGGCGTGGTCGCCCACCGGCTCGTCGTGCGAGATCAGCCGATGCAGCAGAGCCTCGGCCCGCCGCAGCCGCCGCCTGGTGTTCGACAGCAGGTGGTCGGCGATGCCGAGCAGCCACGGCAAGGCCGAGTCGCGGTCCAGTACGGTCTCCGATCGCCGACGCCAGGCGTGCAGGAACACGGTCGACGTGAGGTCCTCGGCCTCGGACCAGTCGGCCGTACGCCGGAACAGGTGGTTGTAGACCGCCTTGGCATGCCGGTCGAAGATCCTACCGAACGCCTCCCGGTCACCGTCGACGGCCAGCGCCCACAACTCCCGATCGGATATCGGTCCGACCGATGCGGAGGGAGCAGCGTCGTTCAGTTCCATGTCCTATAGGTGTCCGGCAACCGGCCGAAGGTTCCCGAGATCCGAATCTGTTCGGAATCAGCGTCTCATGTGCTGCGTATCGCTTCACATAGTGAGACGTTTGTTCTTGGATTGTGATATGGAGTAGGCTCTGCCGCAGCTGGAAGTGGGAAGCGGGGGCGCCCATCGCGCCCGAATCCAAAGGGGTACCCATGGACTTGAGGATCGCGGGCAAGGTCTTCCTGATCACCGGCGGGACCAGGGGCCTGGGCCTCGCCGCCGCCCGGGCCCTGCTGGCCGAAGGCGCCCGGGTGGTGGTCTCCTCCCGCAGTCAGGACGCGGTCGATGAGGCCGTGGCGGCACTGGGCAGCCCGGAGAACGTCCTGGGCCTGGCCGCCGACAATGCCCACGCCGGAGCGGCCGACCAGGTGACGGCCGACACCCTGCGACACTTCGGCCGCCTGGACGGCGTGCTGATCAGCGTGGGCGGGCCGCCCACCGGTGCGATCACCACGATCACCGACGAGCAGTGGCGGGACTCCTTCGAGTCGGTCTTCCTGGGCGCGTTGCGCTTCGCCCGCGCCGCCGCACCCGTGCTCCCGCCCGACGGGGCGATCGGCTTCGTGCTGTCCCTGTCGGTGAAATCCCCGTGGCCGAACATGGGCGTCTCCAACGGCCTGCGCCCGGGGCTCGCCATGGCCGCCAAGACGCTGGCCGATGAACTGGGGCCACGCGGCATCAGGGTCAACGGCTTCGTCGTCGGCTCGATCGCCACCGATCGCCTCAGAAGCCTGGAGCAGGCCAATGACGACCCGGAGCGGGCCCGCGCCGAGCGAACCGCCAACATCCCCCTGCGACGCTACGGCACACCCGAGGAGTTCGGCCGCATGGCCGCCGTCGTCCTGTCACCGACCGCGTCCTACGTCACCGGAAGCATGATCCACATCGACGGCGGCGCCCTGCGCACCCTGTGACCCAGAACGCCGCGCGAGCCGGCAGCAGAGCTGGAGCGGCTTGTCCGGGGGCAGGCGGCCGAGGCCCGGGACGAGCGGGGCTGACCCGTCGGGGCCATGCCCGACCGCGCCGAGCCGGGGCCGACAAAATCGCGTCAAGGCTGGTCAGCCGGGCGGATGCGGGGGTGCTGAGCGGGATTACGCTGCTGGTGCCGGGTCGGCCACCGGGGTCGGTGCGGCGTGCCGCGCTCCGCTCCGGGGTGCGGTCTGGATCGTCCGGGAGGCGCGCCATGATCGCCCTGCACCGGTATCGGGACCGCTTCGCTCTGGTCGCCGCCCTCGCCGTACCACCGGCGGTGGCCGCACTGCTGATCCCGCTGCGCACCGTACTGCCCGTCGCCAACGCCGCGCTGATCCTGGTGGTGATCGTGGTCGCGGTGGCTGCCAACGGGCACCGCACGGCCGGGGTGCTGACCGCGCTCTCGGCGGCGCTGTGGTTCGACTTCTTCCTCACCCAGCCCTACTACCGCTTCGCGATCAACGGCCGGGACGACATCGAGACCACCGTACTGCTGCTGGTCGTCGGCATCGCGGTGACCGAACTGGCGCACCGGGGACGGCGGATGCACGGGATCGCGGTCGTCGGCGGCGCGCAGGCGGGCGGCGTCCGGCGGACGGCGGAGCTGGTCGCCGCGGACGTCCCCACCGACGCCGTGCTGGACGAGGTGGCCGGGCAGCTCACCAGTCTGCTGGCGCTGCGCGGTTGCCGCTTCGTCGTGGACGAACCCACCACCTATCCCCCGGTGCTGCGGCCGGACGGCAGTCTGCGCTGGGGCAGTTCGCTGTGGGACGTGGCCGCCCTCGGGTTCCCCAGCGACGAGATCGAGTTGCCCGCGCGCTTCCAGGGCCGCCCGCTCGGACGCTTCATGCTGCTGCCGACACCGGCCACCGCGCCCAGCGTCACCGCCAGGCAGACGGCGGTGGTCCTGGCCGACCTGGTCGGCGCGAAGCTCGCCGGCCACAGCCCCGGCGGCCGACCGCACAACGTCCGACCGGAACAGGTCGCCCACGGCGGTTGAGGCCACGGCGGTTGAGGCCACAGCGGTTGAGGCCACAGCGGTTGAGCGCACGGCGGGTGGCGTTGGCGACGGGCGGGGCCGGGGCAGCCCTGCCGTCCGGGCGCCACCGCCGCTGTGGAAGGCTTGCCGCATGACTCGCCCAACCCGTGCGTACCTATCCACAACTCTGGCGTCCGCCGCAGCGGTAGCCCTGGCGCTCGCACTCAGCGCCTGCTCGGGTGCGGCGGGCAGCGGCGCCATCGCCACCAACGAGCAGATCCCGGGCTACGGCGAGGTCACCACCGTGCCGCTCGCGCACCGCGGTTCACCGATCGAGCTCAAGGGCGACGACCTCGACGGCAAGCCGCTCAGTCTCGCCTCCTACCGGGGCAGGGTCGTGGTGGTGAACATCTGGAGCTCCACGTGCTCGCCGTGCCGGGCGGAGGCCTCCGGCTTCGAGTCGGTCTTCCGGACCGACGCGGCCAAGGGCGTGCAGTTCCTCGGCATCGACACCCGGGACCTGCAACTGCCCGAGTCCCGGGCCTTCGTGAGCGCCCACGGCCTCACCTACCCGGACTTCTACGACCCGGACGGCTCCCTGCTGCTCCAGTTCCCCGCCGGTACCGTCGACCCGCAGAGCGTGCCGTCAACTGTGGTGATCGATCGTCAGGGACGAGTAGCGGCACGGGTGTTGGACTCCATGACCAGCACCGAACTGGCTCAGGTGATCGCGCCGGTGCTGGCGGAGAAGTCCTGACGCCACCGGGTCGTGGGCGTGGGCGTGGGCGCGGGCGTGGTCGTGGGCGTGGGCGTGGGCGTTGATGTGGGCGTGGGCGTGGACGCGACGGTTGGCGCGACCGTGGGTGTGGGCGACCGGCTCAGTTCTCGTACCCGACACCGGCGTGGCAGTGCGCCGGGGTCCCGACCCAGGCGGCGAGTTCCGGGTGTTCCGCGCGCGGCACGATCAGTACCTCGCAGGCCGCGTGGGTCCAGCAGTGCCTGGTCACCGCGCCGTGCACGACGTGACCGGCCGCGCCGGGCCGCCCGCTGCCGACCACCAGCAGGTCTCCCGGGCGGTCCGCCGTGGTCACCAGCGCCCGTCCGGGTTCGGACCGCAGCACCAGCGGGTGGATCCTGATCCCCTCGGGGATGCCGCCGAAGGCCAGTTCGAGCACCGTGTCCAGGCGCTCGCGCGCGCTGTGCCGCAGCTCGGACAGCGGGCGCAGCGGGTCGCCTTCCGCCGCCGTCCAGGCGATGACCGGGACGAGCAACGCGTCCCGCTTGCGCGCCTCCGCCGCCGCGCGCCGGACGACGTCCGGGCTGCGGTGCGAGCCGCTGACCCCCACGATGACGCGAACGCTTGAGTACATGGCGATCCTCTTCCTGCTTCACCGGCCGTTCGCTGCTGCTGCGGCCCCCACCTCCATGGGACCGCGCTCCGGGCCGGTCAGCGGTGATCATTGACGCGAGGTCTACACCGCGGCCCGGCATTTTGACGGGCTCTTGACCGGGGGCTCCACCAGTCGGGGTCCAGCCGAGGTCAGTCGGGGGTCGGCGCCGGGGGCGCGGTTGCGACCGCCGACCATAGCAAGTTTTTGCGTCGTCTTCTTGCGATAATTTCGCGATCTGCGCGATGTATTGCGCCCCCATGGCGCGATGGCTACCGTTTGCTGCGGCCGGCCCGTGGCCGTGTGCCGCACCCCCGTCCCGCTCGCCCCACCTCCTCCGCTTGTCCGCGCCCGCATTCGAACGCCCGAAGGACGGAGATCCCGTGAGACCCAGAGCAATCCTCGCCGCCGCCGCGGTGGCCGCAGCCACCGTGATCGTCCCCGTGACCGCCCCCGCCGCCAGCGCCGGTACCCCCGGCTGCGGCACCTCCACGATCACCTCCGCGACCACCACCAGCATCGTCATCACCGAGACGCCGATCTGCGCGGGTGAGAGCTACGCGAGCCTGTGGCTGAACATCCCGATCGCCAACGGCTGGCAGGGTGTCGGGTACTGGACCACCGTCCCGACCACCACCTCCAGCGGCCAGCTCGTCTACACCTGCCAGGGCAACGCCTACAACACCTTCCAGTTGCAGCAGTCGAGCGGCGGGTACGGCACCGCCACCATCTTCACCGACGACTGCGGGCCGCAGGAGCCGTAGCGCCCCGGGCGGGGGCGTGCCCTGGTGCCGCCCCCACCTGCTCGGGGATGAGCTGAGCCGTCCGCGCGCGCCCGCCGTGTCGCGCCCGCGCGGCGCCGGGCCGGTGCCGACAATGGTGCGGTGACCGATCTGAGCGGCATTCTGCGGGCGCGTGTCGATGACGGCGCGCTGCCGGGGGCGGTGGGCCTGGTGGCCCGCGGCGACCGGGTGGAGGTGGCGGCCGTCGGCTCGGCCGACACCGGCGGCGGTACGCCGATGGCCCGGGACTCCATCTTCCGCATCGCCTCGATCAGCAAGCCGATCACCGCCGCCGCGGTGCTGGCACTGGTCGACGACGGCCGGATCGCGCTGCCGGACCCGGTCGCCGACTGGCTGCCGGAGCTGGCGGCGCCGCTGGTGGTGCGCACCCCGGCGAGCCCGCTGGACGACCTGGTCCCGGCCGCCCGGCCGATCACCGTGACCGACCTGCTGAGCTTCCGCGCCGGGTGGGGCTTCCCGTCCGACTTCTCGCTCCCGGCGGTCGAACCGCTGTTCAGCGTGCTGAGCCAGGGCCCCTACCTGCCGCACACGGTGCCGCCGACGGACGAGTGGATGGCCCGGCTGGCCCGGATCCCGATGCTGCGGCAGCCGGGCGAGGCATGGCTGTACAACACCTGCGCCGACATCCTGGGCGTGCTGGTGGCCCGGGTCTCCGGCCGGTCGCTGCCGGAGTTCCTGGCCGAGCGGATCTTCGTACCGCTGGGCATGGACGACACCGGCTTCACCGTCCCGGCCGCCAAGCGCGACCGGTTCACCAGCTACTACCGGGGCGACGGCGCGGGCGGCCTGGAGCTGCTGGACGCCCCCGATGGGCAGTGGAGCAGCCTGCCGGGCTTCCCCTCCGCCGCCGGGGGGCTGGTCTCCACCGCCGACGACTGGCTCGCCTTCGCCCGGATGCTGCTGGCCGGGGGCGCCGCCGACGGCGCGGGCCACGGGCGACGGGTGCTGTCGCCGGAGTCGGTCCGGCTGATGACCAGCGACCAGCTGACCGAGGCGCAGCGCGACGCCGGCCGGTTGTTCCTGGAGGGCCAGGGCTGGGGCTTCGGCGGATCGGTGGACGTCGCCCGGATCGACCCGTGGAACGTGCCGGGACGCTACGGCTGGGTCGGTGGCAGTGGCACCGCGGCCCACCTCACCCCGGCCACCGGTACCGTCAGCGTCCTGCTCACCCAGGTGCAACTGACCGGTCCGACGCCGCCCCCGCTGCTGCGCGACTTCTGGCGCTACGCGGCCGACGCGGCTCCGCCCGGCAACGCGTACCAGCCTCAGCCCACGGGTTGACCACAGCAACGGGTCCGCGCGGCAGCATGGTTGACGCGGATCCGGCGGGCCCGGTCGGCGCTCCCGCGGCGCGGGGCGGCGGTCCTGGTCAAGCGCGTCCATGTGCCCGGAAAGGAACCAGCATGTGCCCTGTTCAGGACCCTCCCGTCGGCGGCCGCCCGTCCCGACGCGGTGTGCTCGCCTCGCTCGCGGCGGCCGGTAGCGGGGCACTGGCCCTCGGTGGAGCCGCGTCGGCCGCGGCGGCCACACCGAGGGCCGCCACCGCGGCACCGTCGTCCGGCCCCGGTGCCACGCAGCTGCTCGCGGCCTCCGACCTCAACTTCAACGCCCTGTTCGCGTTGGGGGGTTCGGGCCAGCACAGCGGTGAGGTGGGGGAGGTACTGACGGCCGTCAACGCGATCAACGCGGCCGGAGCGGACTACCAGACGTTCACCGACACCTTCCACGCGCTGGGCGACCGGTTGGCCCGTCAGGCCGCCGACGCGGGCGCGGACGGGCGTCCGCAGAGTCGGCGCCGGCTCTCGCTGCGGGCCGCGCAGTACTACGCCCAGGCGCTGTACTTCGTCCTCGGGACCAGTGGGCACGCGCGGGAGGAGGCGGTCTACCGCCGTGGTCGCGACTGCTGGGACACCTTCGCCTCGCTCTGCGAGCCGGCCGCGGTGCGCGCCACCGTGCCCTGGGGGCGCGCCCGGATGCCGATCTGGTTCTTCCGCCCCGACTCCTCGGACCGGCCGCGGCCCACGGTCATCCTGGGCAACGGCAGCGACGGCCAGAACGTCGACATGTGGACCTACGGTGTCGCGGCCGCCCTGGAGCGCGGCTGGAACGCGCTCGTCCACGACGGCCCCGGCCAGGGGCAGTTGCTCTTCGTCGACCAGATCCCCTTCAGCAGCCGCTGGGAGAGCGTCATCAGCCCACTGGTCGACTGGCTGTACCGGCGTCCCGAGGTGGACCGGTCCCGCATCGCGCTGACCGGGATGAGCATGGGCGGCAACCTCGCCCCTCGGGCCGCGGCCTTCGAGCACCGGTTGGCCGCGTTGGTCGCCATGCCCGGCTGCGTCTCGCCCTGGGACGCCTTCCCCGCCGACATCCGCGGCATCGTCGGCAGGGACAAGGCGAAGACCAACCGGATCTGGAACGAGGAGATCGTTCCGCACCTGTCCGCCGTCGACCGGTTCACCTTCCAGAAGCGCCTGGAGGGCTTCTCCCCCGCCGCCATGCGGGCCGCGCGCGCGGGCGAGCTCCTCACCGACTTCTGGACCCCCGCGCAGGTGCTGATCGCGTTGGACATCAGCGCCGTGGCATCCCGGATCACCGCCCCGACCCTGGTCCTGGACTACGACGACGAGCAGTTCTACCCGGGTCAGCCGAGCGAACTGTACGGCCTGCTGCGGGCCCCCAGGGACTACGTCAGGCTGACCGCGGCGGAGGGCGCCCAGCTGCACTGCTCCCCGATGGCCCCGCAGCGCCACTGCCAGGTGGTCTTCGACTGGCTGCAGGGGATCCTCGACCACCGGTAACGGCTGTCGACGGTGCGGTAGTTCGCGGTCGGCCGACCACCTCCCGCTTTCTGACGCACCGTCATTCCCGTCGCGTCAGTCGGCGCCCAGGGCGACCGCCTCGTTCACCACCAGTTCCTCGATCCCGTGGAGCAGCGCCTCGATGTCCGGCTTCGGCAGTCGGCCGGGGTCCGCCGTGACCGACAGTTCCACGGAGCCCGGGGCGTGTTGGGCGTCCAGGGCGAAGCTGGCGCCGAGGCGCGGCGGGCACTCCTCCGGCCAGCTCAGTGTGGTCAGCGGCCTCGACCGGACCAGCGGCAGCTTGGACGGGTCGCCCTCCACCGGGTAGTGCGGCACCAGGTCACGGCGGTCGTTGAAGATGCAGCTGCGGTCGGCGACCGTGCCCTCCTGCTCCAGCATCCGCTCGATGTCCTGGTCCAGCAGCCGCTTCCGGTAGTAGGCGTTGCGGTAGGTGGACAGCGTGACCGCCTGGGCGCGGCGCAGCACCTCGGCGAACTCGCGCTCGGAGTGCGGTAGATGGAGCAGTCCTTCCTGCGCCACCGTGCTCACCGCGTGGGTCAGGTCGGAGCGGAACCGGTTGCTGACCACCACCTGGAACATCGGGTCCGGGGTGCCGGTCAGCCGGAACAGCATCACCGACGCCGCCGCCAGCAGCACCGAGGAGCTCCCCACCCGGTGCCCGGCCGAGACCAGGTCCACCGCGCGGGCCAGCGACGGCGAGTTCAGCACCGCGAGCGGGAAGGTCTCGGCCGGGGGTCCGGCCGGGGGCTCCGCGAAGACCGCCCGGGGGCCGAGCCGCAGCTTCTTCGCCCAGAACTCACGGGCTCCGGCGTCCCGTTTGCGGCCCCGTTCCGAGGTCTGGAAGGCGGCCTCGTCGAGCGGCCGCAGGTACGGGTACCGCTGTCGCAACCGTTCCGGCGACTCGCCACCGGCCAGGGCGAACAGGTCCATCACCGCCCGGGACAGGCCCCAGCCGTCCACCGCCGTATGGGACAGGCAGAACCCCACGAAGGTCATCAGTCCGCCGGTGTCCACCACCGCGATCCGGATCGGCAGCTCGACGGCGCAGTCGAACGACGTCGCGACCAGCCCGGCCAGCAGTTCGCGTCCCCGCTCCTCGGCGTGGTCCGCGTCGGCCTCCAGCAGGTGCACCGGGACGCTTCCCTCGGCGTCCAGGAACTGGCGCAGCTCACCGTTCCGGTCCGGTGCCAGCCGGGTCCGCAGCGACGGGTGCAGTCCGAGCAGCTTCGGCACGGCCTCCAGCACCCGGGGTACCGGGATTCCCGGCTCCACCGGGAAGCCGATGAAGATGTTGTAGTGGTGGGCCCCCTCGCCCAGCACGCGCACCGCGTCCCAGATGGCCTGCTGGCCCCAGGTGGCCGGCCCGGTGCCGGAACTCCCGGACGAGAAGCCGACGTTCTCCACTCGACTCACACGCGTAGTCACGGTCATTCCCGGAGTTTCGCGTACCTCCAGCCCCGGTGTCGAGACCTCTCCGACCGCTTCGACCACGTCGTCCGCCTCGGCGCGTCCGGCCGCGTGGCGGCGCTTCGGATCACCCGTCGGCCGTGGCGCCGGGCGAGTCGTACGACCGGTTCACCGCCGTTCGCCTGTTGCCGGGTGGGCCGCCAACTCGCCTCATTGGTATAGACCTTGACACCCCATCGGCCGCCGGGCCAGATTGTCCGTGCACGCGCGGCGCCGGCCCGGGACCGCTCGCGTGGCGTGTCCCCGTCGACATCACCTGAGGTGGAATGATGCGAAGAGTCACAGCCTGCTTCCTGAGTCCGGCGGTCGCCCTGCTCGTCGCCTCCGGCGCCCTGTTACTCACCGACGGGACGAGTGCGGCCTCCGCACCGCTGCCCGCCTCGGCGCAGCGGGCGCTCGGCAGCAACTGGTACGCGGCCGCGCCGTACGTCGACGTGAACGGCGCCAATCCCCCGGATCTCGGCCAGGTGATGGCCGCGACCGGGCAGAAGGCGTTCGACCTGGCCTATGTCGTCGCCGCCAAGCGCAAGGACTGCGACGCGGTCTGGGCCGGGCGGGCGCACACGCCCGTCTCGGCGGTTCCGGTGGGCGGCGGCGTCGGCAACCTGCAGACCACCGGCGGCGCGCTGGCCGTGAGCTTCGGCGGCCCCACCGGCGTCCCGCTCGGCGAGGCCTGCGGCGACGCGTACGTGACGGCCGACACCGAGGCCACCGTGCTCTACCAACTCGGCGCGAGCGCCCTGGACATCGATGTGGAGGGACCGGAACTGGCTGATCCCGCCGCTGTCGCCGCCGAGATCGGCGCGGCCCAGGTGGAGCAGCAGCGGAACCCGGGGATGTACGTCTCGATCACCGTGCCGACCTCCCCCACCGGGGTGGACAGCGACGTGGTGTCGCTGCTGCGGACCGCCCTCGGCCTCGGCTTCCGGCCGAACAGTTTCACCATCAAGCCGGAGGGCGCCGGCTTCACCGGCGCGGCGTCCGAGATCACCGCGCTCCAGGACTTCAACGCCCAACTGGCCGGTGTCTTCGGCTGGGACCCGGCCACCGCCTACGCGTACGAGGGAATCGACCAGACCGTCGGCCGCACCGGCGAGGGCACCCGGCTCAGTACCGCCGACGCCGCGCGGGTGGTCGACTTCGCCCTGGCCAACAGGATGAGCAGGTACACCTTCTGGTCGGTCGGCCGGGACCGTCCGTGCGCTCCGGCGAGCGGGCTGACCGTGGGATCGGGCACGTGCAGTGGCGTGTCCCAGACGCCCTACCAGTTCACCGGCTACGCGGCGACGTTCGCGCAGGGCACGAGTCCGGAGCCGTCACCGAGTCCCACCTGGACCCCGAGCGGCAGCGCCAGCCCGAGCGCCTACCCCAGCTGCTACCCGCTGTGGAATCCGACCGCGTCCTATTCGGCCGGGCAGGGTGTCAGCGAGCCGGGCGAATGGAACTGGACGGCCGCCCAACCGAATGTCGGCGACTCCCCCTCCCCCGGCTCCAGCTACTGGAACTCCGTGGGTCAGTGCGGAGGCCCGTACGGCCAGTCCTGACGGATGGTCAGTTGTCGGCGCGACGGGGTCTCCCCGCCGCGCCGACGGCGTTCCCGGCTACGCCGCCGCCCGGCCCACCGCGGGGACGGCCGGGCAGCGCAGGCTGTCCATGGTGAACGAGAGCAGCCGGTCGACGTCGGCCGAGCCGCCGGACTGCTCGCACACCCAGGCGACGCCGCTGACGAGTTGCAGCACCTCCGCGGTGGTGGCGTCGGGCCGGATCACCCCGGCCTGCTGGCCGTGCTCCAGCAGTAGCGTCCCGGCCTCGGCCATGACCTGACAGGAGGGGTTGAGCGGCGAGTTCTGGTTGCCCATGGAGGGGACCAGCGCCGCGACCAGGCCCCGGTAGACGCTCATGTGGGAGACCAGCGAGCGCAGCCAGACGGCGAGCGCGGCGGCCGGGTCGGGACCGGCGACCAGCTCCCGCGCCTCGGTCAGCACCGCCTCCGTCCAGTCCTGCGCGACCGCGTCCAACAGCGCCTCCCTGGTGGGGAAGTGACGGTAGAGAGTGGCCACGCCGACGCCCGCCCGCTTGGCGATGTCGTCGAGGAAGACGTCCGCTCCGTGCTTGGCGAAGGAGTCCCTGGCCTCGGCCAACAGCCGTTCGTAGTTGCGGCGGGCGTCCGCGCGCATCGGGCGGGCGGCGGGGCGGGGTGCCGCCGGGCCTGCGGGCGTCTTCTCCATCACGCGCTCCTGGTTGCCAATCGGAGGAGTCCTCCGTATTATCCGTTACTGAAGGGGAGGATACCTCCGTTTCCAAATATGTGCGCGCCTGCCGCCGGCCGAGCCGGTCTCGCGCGGCGCGCACCGACCCGACCACGGGAGAGTCGTGACCGAGAACAGCGTCGCACTGGACAACCCTGGTACCAAGAATCCGGACGGCTCGCCGTCCGGCCCCGCCCCCCGCACCGGTCTGGCCCTCGCCGTGATCCTGACCTGCCAGTTGATGGTGGTGCTCGACTCGGCGGTGGTGACCATCGCCCTGCCCGACATTCAGCGCACCCTGCACTTCTCCACCGTCGGCCTGTCCTGGGTGCAGAACGCCTACATGCTGGCCTTCGGTGGCCTGCTGCTGCTCGGCGGACGCACCGGCGACATCTTCGGCCGCCGCAAGACCTTCATCTACGGCGTCGGCCTGTTCACCATCGCTTCGCTGGTCGGCGGCCTGGCCAACTCGTCCGGGCTGCTGCTGGTCGCCCGCGCGGCCCAGGGCCTCGGCGCCGCGGTCGCCGCGCCCAGCACCCTGGCCCTGATCATCACCACATATCAGGACGCCACGAAGCGCGCCCGGGCGATCGCCCTCTACTCCACCGTCACTGGCGCCGGGGCCGCGATCGGCCTGATCCTCGGTGGTGTGCTCACCACCGAGGCCTCCTGGCGCTGGGTGTTCTTCATCAACGTGCCCTTCGGCGTGGCCGTGGTGCTGCTCACCCCGCTGGTGATCCGCGAGCCCGAGCGGATCCGCGGACGGCTGGACATCCCCGGCGCGCTGACCGCGACCGCCGGAACCGTCGCCCTGGTGTACGGCTTCATCCGGGCCGCCTCCAACGGCTGGGGCGACGGCGCCGCGATCGGCTCGCTGGTGGCCGCGGTGGTCCTGCTGGTCGGCTTCGTGCTGATCGAGGCCCGCACCCAGCAGCCGCTGGTGCCGCTGGGCCTGCTGGCGCAGCGCACCCGGGGCGGGTCCTACCTGGCCCTGCTGCTGGTCGCCGCGTCGATGTTCGGCATGTTCTTCTTCCTCACCCAGTACCTCCAGAACGTCCTCGGCTACAGCCCGCTGCGCGCCGGATTCGCGTTCCTGCCGTTCGCGGTGTTCATGTTCGTCGGCGCGGCCGTGGTGCAGCCGCTGGTGGCCAAGCTCGGCGGTGTTGCCGTGCTGATCGCCGGAACGGTGCTGGTCGGCGTCGGTCTGCTGTGGCTGACCCAGGTCGGCGCCGGCACCAGCTACGCGGGCGGGGTGCTCGGCCCGGTGGTGCTCTTCGGCCTCGGCGGCGGATTCGCCTTCGTGCCGCTGAGCCTGGCCATCCTCGGCGGCGTGCCGCCGGAGGACTCCGGCACCGCCTCCGGCATCCTGCAGGCGACCCAGCAGGTCGGCGGCTCGCTCGGGACCGCCGTCCTGGTCACCTTCTTCAACACCGCTGTGCGTCACCCCGGCGGCCAGATCTCGCTGAACCCGCTGCTGGAGGCCCGCCGGGCGCTGTCGCACGGGGTCGACGTGACGATGGGGGTCTCCGCCGCGTTCGCCGCCGGTGCGCTGCTGCTGATCCTGGCCCTGATCAGGCTGCCGCGCCCGGACGCCGCCGCGCCGTCGGCAGTCGAGGAGGTGGACCAGACCGCCGCCGTGGGCTGACCCCACCGAGGGCCGACCTGGATCGGTCGACGCTCGCCGGACCGGACCCCGCAGCCCGCACCAGGGCCGCGGGGAACGGTCATTTCGGCGTGCCCACGAACGGCCGCCGCGACCGTCCGCGAGGCATTGACTGACGATCCGTCATCGCCGATCCGTGGTTGGACTGTTTGACGGCATTCGCTGCTCGCCATACCCTCTGTTCAGGCAAAGAGCGCCAGCGCGAAACCTCGGTTGGCTGGCCGGCAACCCTCACACTGCGGTGGGGTGCCCCGAGGAAAAGCCCGGTGGCATGGGGGTCATGCCACAAGCGCAGGAAGTTCCGGGGGGTTGCCCGGGTGGAGACTGTCATGCAGCGAGCACATCGCCCCGTCGTCATCCATACCCTGCTCGTGTCCAGGCTCGCCGTAGACCTGGTCCGGATGGCCAGCGCACTCTGTCGTTGACACCGGTTCCACCGGCCCGCCGGGTCCACGTGCCCCGGCCTGGCCGCCCACTGCTCCCTGCCGGTCGCCCCGCACGGTGAATTCCACCGTCCCCTGGAGAAACGAATCCAGGGAGAACCGGGGTCCGGCCATGTTCCGCTTCCTCCGTCACTGAATGGCGGAGCAGCGGTCCACCGGTATGCGCCCGCTCCGGCGGGGGCGCCACGGTTGTGATGATGTGCCGTCAATCGACCTGAACCAGTCTGCCATTCACTCCGGCATTGTTGTGAGGATTCCGGAAATGAGGCAGGTGGTTCCGGGTACGCCGAATGGCGGCGCCCTCCACGAGGAGTCTTTTCATGGAACTGGTTGAACGCGGAACCGAGATCGGCCGACTGCGGGAGGCACTGGCCCGGTGCGCGGACGGAAAGGGGGGCGTGGTCGCGCTGACCGGAGCGGTGGGCTCCGGGCGGACCGAGCTGCTGCACGGCTTCGCCACCGAGGTGGCCCGGGCCGGCGCCGTCCACCTCGGCGCGGTCGGCTCGCCGATGGAGCGCGAACTGCCGCTGGCGCTGCTGGTACAGCTGTTCCAGAACGCGCCGCTCGACGCCTCGGCGGCCGCCGAGGTCTGCGCGCTGCTCACCGAGGGGATCCGCAACGCGGACTCGGACAGCTCCCCGGGGCGGCTCACGGTGAGCGTGCTGCACGGCCTGGCCGGCGCGCTGCTGGCGCTGGCCGAGGCGAGACCGCTGGTCATCAGCGTCGACGACGTGCAGTACGCGGACCCGCAGTCGCTGGAGTGCCTGCTCTACCTGGTCCGCCGGACCCGGCAGTCCCGGGTGCTGGTGGTACTGGGCGAGCGGGAGTTCGCGGTCGCGGCCCATCCGCTGTTCGACACCGAACTGGTCCGGCAGCCGCACTACGACCGGGTCCGGCTGCGGCTGCTGTCCCCCGACGGCTCGGCCCAGCTGCTGGGCGCCCGGCTCGGCCAGGACGCCGCCAAGCGCCTGGCCTCCGGCTTCCACTCGGCCACCGGCGGCAACCCGCTGCTGCTGCGCGCGCTGGTACTGGAGTACGAGTGGGCCCGGGACACCGGGGCCGGGCAGGCCCTGGAGCAGCTGCTGGCCGGCGAGACCTTCCGCCGGGACCTGCTCAGCTGCCTCTACCGGCTGGACCCGGCGGTGCTGGAGGTGGCCCGGGCCCTGGCCGTGGCCGCCGGACCGCAGTCACCGGCGGACCTGGCGGAGCTGGCCGGACTGTCGGAGCGGAGCACCGCCCGCGCGGTCGAGGCGCTGACCGTCGCCGGCCTGCTGTCCCGGGGGGACTTCCGCCACCCGGCGATCCGCGAGCACGTGCTCGGCACCATGACCAGCGAGCAGCAGCGCACCCTGCGCGGCCGGTTGGCGCTGGCCGCCGCCGGGACGCGGACGACCGGCGTCCAACCCGGGGCGAGCGCCCTGCGGCAGCGCTCGGCGGCGCTGCGCGAGGCCGTGGCGGAGCTCCAGGGCTCGGGCCACGACGAGGAGTTGGCACACGCCCTGGCCGACCTCAGCCTGGCCTACCAGGCACTCGGCGAGACCGGGCGGGCGCTGATGACCGCCCGCCGGGCCCTGAAGATCGCCGAGGACCAGGGCCTCGACGCGCTGTGCGAACTGCTGGCGCCGCAGGTCGCCGCGGTGCCGTTCGGGGTGCGCTCGCTGCCCCGGCAGGGGGGTCGGCGCGGCCCCGTGGCAGGGACGGCGCCGCGGATCGAGGACGACAGCGTGACCGAGCTCAGCGACGCCGAGCGGCGGGTGGCCGAACTGGCGGCGCAGGGCCTGATGAACCGGGAGATCGCGGCCAGGCTGTTCATCACGGTGAGCACGGTGGAGCAGCATCTGACCCGGGTCTACCGGAAGTTGGGGGTGACCCGGCGGCTCGACCTGATGCCCAGGTTCGACGCGGACCTCGCCGGGTGAGCCCGGCCGGTGGCCCGGCTCCGACTCCGTCCCGGGCCGCCGGTGGTCCGACCCCGTAGGGGTCGGGGCGGAGGTTAGGGGTTTGAGGAGTCGGCACCGCACTCGATAATGGAGACATTCCAACGACATGCACGGTGGCCTTCCGCTGCCCTTCGCAGTGTCGGACGGGTGCGTCGGGGAATTTGCCTCCCGGGCGGTACCGCGAGGGGGGAGAATTCATGACGGTGACCCAGAGCGCTGAATTCGCGGATCTTTCCGCAACAGCCTCCACATCGACTTCCGGGTCGGCTTCCGCTGCGGCTTCCGGATCGGCCCGGGTGGAGCCGATCGCCATTGTCGGACTTTCCTGCCGACTTCCCGGAGCGCCGAATTCCGCGGCCTTCTGGCAGCTGCTGGCGCGCGGCGAGAGCGCGATCGGCGAGGCCCCCGCGGGCCGTCCGGGCGGGAGCAGCCCGTCGGTCGGCGGCTTCCTCGACCAGGTCGACGGCTTCGACCCCGAGTTCTTCGGCACCACCGCGCGCGAGGCCGCCGCCATGGACCCCCAGCAGCGGCTGTTCCTCGAACTGAGCTGGGAGGCCCTGGAGGACGCCCGGATCGTGCCGGGCGCCCTGTCCGGCACCGCGACCGGGGTCTTCGTCGGCGCGATCGCCGCCGACTACGCCGCGCTGCTCCAGGCGCGCGGCGACCTCGCGGTCAACCGCTACAGCCTGACCGGGCTGAACCGGGGCATCATCGCCAACCGGGTCTCGTACACGCTGGGGCTGCACGGGCCGAGCCTGACCGTCGACTCCGCCCAGTCCTCCGCGCTCACCGCGGTCCAGCTGGCCTGCGAGAGCCTGCGCCGGGGCGAGAGCACGGTCGCCCTGGCGGGCGGCGTCAGCCTGAACCTGGCGCCCGGTAGCACCCTGGCCGCCGACCGGCTGGGCGCGCTCTCCCCGGACGGCCGCTGCTTCACCTTCGACGCCCGCGCCAACGGCTACGTGCGCGGCGAGGGCGGCGGCGTGGTCGTGCTCAAGCTGCTCTCCCAGGCGGTCGCCGACGGCGACCGGGTGCACTGCCTGGTGCTGGGCGGCGCGGTCAACAACGACGGCGCCACCGACGGCCTGACCGTGCCCAGCGCCGACGCCCAGGAGCGCGTGGTGCGCGCGGCGGTGGCCCAGGCCGGGGTCGACCCCGGCCACGTCCAGTACGTGGAACTGCACGGCACCGGGACCCGGGTCGGCGACCCGATCGAGGCCGCCGCCCTCGGCGCGGCGCTGGGTGGCGGGCGGGCCGGTGACCGGCCGCTGCTGGTGGGCTCGGCGAAGACCAACGTCGGCCACCTGGAGGGGGCTTCCGGCATCGTCGGACTGCTCAAGGTCGCCCTCAGCATCCGCAACCGGGCGCTGCCCGCGAGCCTCAACTTCGAGACCCCGAACCCGCTGATCCGCTTCGACGAGTGGAACCTGCGGGTCCAGCGGGAGCTCACGCCCTGGCCCGGCACGGACCGGCCGCTGCTGGCCGGGGTCAGCTCCTTCGGCATGGGCGGCGCCAACTGCCACCTGGTACTCGCCGAGCCCGAGCCGCTCCCGGCCGCGCAGGCCGTGCAGGCCGCCCCGGCGCCCGGCTCGGGCTCGCCGGACCGGCCGGTGGCCTGGATCCTGTCCGCCCGCGACCAGGCCGCACTGCGCGAGCAGGCCGCGCTGCTGCACGCCGCGGTCACCGACCGGCCGGAGCTCACCCCGGCCCCGGTCGCCCGCTCGCTGGCCACCACCCGCACCGCTTTCCGCCACCGGGCCGCCGTCGTCGGCGCGGACCGCCAGGAACTGCTGGACGGCGTACGGGCGCTGGCCGACGGCGAGCAGTCGGCGGCGCTGCTGCAGGGCGTTGCCGGGGACACCGGCGGCACCGTGTTCGTGTTCCCCGGGCAGGGCAGCCAGTGGGTCGGCATGGCGACCGAATTGCTGGACAGCTCACCGGTGTTCGCCGAGCACCTGGACTCCTGCCTGCGCGCCCTCGCGCCGCACCTGTCCTGGTCGCCGCTGGACGTCCTGCGCGACGTCCCCGGCGCGCCGCCGCTGGACCGGGTGGACGTGGTCCAGCCGCTGCTGTTCGCGGTCCAGGTCTCGCTGGCCCGGCTCTGGCTGGCCTCCGGGGTGCGCCCGGCTGCGGTGATCGGGCACTCGCAGGGGGAGATCGCCGCCGCCCACCTCGCCGGAGCGCTGACGCTGGCCGACGCCGCCGCCGTGGTGGCGCTGCGCAGCCAGGCCATCGCCGAGCTCGCGGCCTCGGGCCCGGGAGGCGGCATGGCCTCGGTCCCGCTGCCCGCCGCCGAGGTCAGCGAGCGGCTGGCCCGCTGGGCGGGGCTGCTCAGCGTCGCCGCCGTCAACGGACCGGACTCCACCGTGGTCTCCGGCGACCGCGCCGCCCTGGCCGAGCTGCTCGCCGAGTACCGCGGCGAGGACGTCCGGGTGCGCGCCATCCCGGTCGACTACGCCTCGCACTCGCCGCAGGTGGAGGGGTTGCGCGAGCGGCTTCCCGCGCTGCTGTCCGGCATCGTCCCGGGCCCGGGCGAGCTGGCGTTCTACTCCACGGTCACCGGCGGCCTGCTCGACACCACCGAGCTGACCGGCGACTACTGGTACCGGAACCTGCGGCAGCCGGTGGAGTTCGAGCAGGCGCTGCGGGCGGCCCTGGCCGACGGGCACCGCGCCTTCGTGGAGAGCAGCCCGCACCCGGTGCTGAGCTACGGCGTCCGCCAGATCCTCGACTCGGCCGCCCCGGCGGACCCGGCCGCGGACACCGGTTCGGTCGCGGTGGGTACGCTGCGCCGCGACCACGGCGGCCTGCGCCAGTTCCACGAGTCGCTGGCGCAGTTCCACCTCGGCGGCGGCCAGGTGCACTGGCCCGCCGCGCTGCCGGTCGGGACCGAGCTGGTCGACCTGCCCGGCTACCCGTTCCAGCGCCGTCCGCTGTGGCTGGACCACGAGGACACCGAGAGTGCCGTCGTCGCCCCGGCGCAGGCCCAGGGCCCGCGCGGCGCGGAGCTGCGCAGCGCCGTGCTGGCCGCCGCCGCGATCGTCCTCGGCCAGCGGCCGGACGCGCACATCGACGCCGAACTCACCTTCAAGGAGCTGGGTTTCGACTCGGCGGGGGCGGTCGAGTTCCGGGTCCGGCTGGAGGCCGCGACCGGCCTCGCGCTCTCCCCGACCCTGATCTACGACCACCCGACGCCCGAGGCGCTGGTCCGGCACCTGGAGCCGCGATCGGACGAGCAGCAGCCCACCGCCGACCCGGCCGCCGTGGCCGCCGACCCGGACACCGACCCGATCGCGCTGGTCGCGATGAGCGGCCGCTGGCCCGGCGAGGCGGACACCCCGGAGCAGCTCTGGGAGCTGGTGCTGTCCGGCCGGGACGCGATCGGGCCCTTCCCGGAGAACCGCGGCTGGGATCTGGACGGCCTCTACGACCCGCACGGCGAGCGCCCCGGGACCACGTACACCCGCGAGGGCGGCTTCCTGCACCGCGCGGACGAGGTCGACGCCGCGTTCTTCGGGCTGAGCCCGCGCGAGGCGGCCGCGATGGACCCGCAGCAGCGGCTGCTGCTGGAGGCCTCCTGGGAGCTGTGCGAGCGGGCCGGGATCGACCCGACCACCCTGCGCGGCAGCCGGACCGGCGTCTTCGTCGGGGTGATGCCGCAGGACTACGGACCGCGCCTGCACGAGACGCCGGAGGGACACCAGGGCCATGCCCTGACCGGCAGCCTGACCAGCGTCGCCTCCGGCCGGATCGCGTACACCCTGGGGCTTGAGGGCCCGGCGATCACCGTCGACACGGCCTGCTCCTCGTCGCTGGTGGCGATGCACCTGTCGGTGCAGGCGCTGCGGCGCGGCGAGTGCGACCTGGCGGTCGCCGGCGGCGTCACCGTGATGTCCCACCCCGGGATGTTCACCGAGTTCAGCCGACAGCACGGGCTCGCGCCCGACGGTCGGTGCAAGCCCTTCGGCGCGGAGGCGGACGGGACCGCCTGGTCGGAGGGGGCGGGCCTGGTCCTGCTGGAGCGGCTGTCCACCGCCCGGCGACTGGGCCACCCGGTTCTGGCCGTGGTCCGGGGCAGTGCGGTGAACCAGGACGGCGCCAGCAACGGGCTCACCGCCCCGAACGGCCCCGCCCAGCAACGGGTCATCCGCGCCGCCCTGGCCTCGGCCGGGCTGGCCCCCGGCGATGTCGACGCGCTGGAGGCGCACGGCACCGGCACCACCCTCGGCGACCCGATCGAGGCGCAGGCGGTGCTCGCCACCTACGGGCAGGACCGCCCGGCGGACCGGCCGCTGTGGCTCGGCTCGCTGAAGTCCAACATCGGCCACACCCAGGCGGCGGCCGGGGTCACCGGTGTGATCAAGATGGTGCACGCGCTCAACGCCGGGGTGCTGCCCCGCAGCCTGCACGCGGAGCAGCCGTCCCCGCACGTGGACTGGACCGCGGGAGCGGTCTCCCTGCTCACTGAGAACACCGAGTGGCCGCGGACCGACCGGCCGCGCCGCGCCGCCGTCTCCTCCTTCGGCATCAGCGGCACCAACGCGCACCTCATCCTGGAGCAGGCCCCGGACGCGCCACCCGTTCCCGACAACACAACTGACGAGCCGTCACTTCCGGTTCCGCTGCTGCTCTCCGGTAAGAGCGAGGCGGCCCTGCGGGCGCAGGCACAGCGGCTGCGGGAGCGGATCAGCGCCCAGGAACAGGACCGGCTGGGCGACTTCGGCTACTCCCTGGCCACCACCCGCACCCGTTTCGAGCACCGCGCGGTGGTCGTCGCGGACAGCCGCGAGCAGGCGCTGGACCGGCTGACCGGGCTGGCGGCGGGCGAGGACGCGGGGTCCGGGGTGGTCGTCGGCGCCGTCTCCGCCCGGGCCGGGCGAACCGCGTTCCTGTTCAGCGGGCAGGGCAGCCAGCGTCCCGGCATGGGCCGCGAACTGCACCGCGCCTTCCCGGTGTTCGCCGAGCAGTTCGACGCCGTGGCCGCCGAGTTGGACCGGCACCTGTCCCGCCCGCTGCGGGAGCTGGTCTTCGCCGAGCCCGGCAGCCCGGAGGCGGCGCTGCTGGACAGCACCGGATTCACCCAGCCCGCGCTGTTCGCCGTCGAGGTCGCGCTGTACCGGCTGGCCGAGTCCTTCGGGCTGCGCGCCGACTACCTGATCGGCCACTCGATCGGCGAGCTGACCGCCGCCCACCTGGCGGGCGTGCTGTCGCTGCCGGACGCCGCCGCACTGGTCGCCGCTCGGGCCCGACTGATGCAGCAACTGCCCACCGGCGGCGCGATGGTGGCGCTGGAGGCGACCGAGGCACAGGCGCTGGAACTGCTCGCCGGACAGGAGGCCGCAGTCGGCATCGCCGCCGTCAACGGCCCGCGCTCGGTGGTGCTGTCCGGCGACGAGGCCCCCGTGCTGGCGCTCGCCGACCGCTGGCGCGGGAGCGGACACAAGGCCAAGCGGCTGGCGGTCAGCCACGCCTTCCACTCCCCGCACATGGACCCGGTGCTCGCGGAGTTCCGGGAGATCGCGGCCGGTCTCGACTTCGCCGAGCCGCGGATCCCGGTGCTGTCCAACGTCACCGGTCTGCCCGCGACCGCCGCCGAACTGGGCGACCCCGACTACTGGGTCCGCCATGTGCGCGGCGCCGTCCGCTTCCACGACGGCATCCGGCAGTTGGACGGCCTCGGGGTCACCCGCTACCTGGAGCTGGGGCCGGACGCGGTGCTCACCGCGCTCACCCACGACACCCTCGCCGAACTGCCGCAGTCCGACGAACAGTCCACGCCCCGGCGGGTGTTGACGTCAGCGCTGCGCCGCAACCGGCCGGAGGCGGAGTCGTTCACCGCCGCGCTGGCCGAACTCCACACCGACGGCGTGGCGGTGGACTGGACCGCCGCCTTCGCCGGGCACCCGGTCCGCCGGACCGAGCTGCCGACCTACGCGTTCCAACGCCACGCGTACTGGCTGACCGCCGACTCCGGCCTGGGCCGGTCGGGCGGGGCGGCCGACCGCAGCGCGCATCCGCTGCTCGACACCGCCGTGGAACTCGCCGGAGACGCGGGCTGGCTGCTCACCGGACAGCTGTCGCTGCGCACCCACCCGTGGCTGGGCGACCACGCGGTCCTCGGCCGGGTACTGCTGCCGGGCACCGCCTTCGTCGAGCTGGCGCTGCACGCGGCGGAACTCGCCGGAGCCGAGCACCTGGAGGAACTGACCATCGAGGCACCGCTGTTGCTGCCGGAGCAGGGAACCATCCGGCTCCAGGTCGTGATCGGCGCCGAGGGCGACACCGGCCACCGGACGCTGACCGTGCACTCGGCCGCCGCCGCGTCGGCCGAGTGGACCAGGCACGCGACCGGGCTGCTCGCCCGCTCCGGTCCGGCCGACACCACCGATGCCTCCGCCGCCGACGCCGCCGGTGCGTGGCCCCCGGCCGGGGCGGTCCCGGTCGACCTGTCCGACCTCTACCCGCGCCTGGACGCGCTCGGCTACGAGTACGGCCCGGCGTTCCAGGGACTGCGGGCGGCCTGGCGGCTCGGCCAGGAGGTACTGGCCGAGGTCGAGCTGCCCGAGGAGCAGGCCGCCGCAGCGAGCGGCTTCGGGCTGCACCCGGCACTGCTGGACGCGGCCCTGCACGCCGTGGTCGGCCTCCCGACCACGGACGCCGACACCCCCCGGACCCGGCTGCCGTTCGCCTGGAGCGGCCTGGATCTGCGCGCCACCGGCGCCGCCGCCCTGCGGGTGCGGGTGAGTCCGAACGGAACGGACACCGTCGCCCTCCGGCTCGCCGACAGTGCCGGAGCCCCGGTGGCCGAGGTGCGCGGGCTGACCCTGCGCGAGATCGCACCCGCCCAGCTGCGCGCCCCGGCGGCACGCAGCGACCGCCCGTACCGGCTGGAGTGGCCGCTGCTGGACACCGACCCGCGTCCGTTCCCGGGGTCCTGGGCGCTGATCGCCGCCGAGGGCACCGGGCTGGCGGTCCCGGGCGCGCTGGACGGACCCGCCGAGGAACACCCGGCGCTCCACCCGGACCTCGCCGCGCTCGGCGCCGCCATCGACGCGGCGGGCGCCGACGGCGGCACCGCCCCCGAGGTGGTGCTGCTCGACGCGACCGCCACCCACGGCGGTGCCGACTGCCCCGCCGCAGCCCACGCGCTGCTCGGCCGGATCCTGGCCCAGCTCCAGAGCTGGCTCGCGGACGACCGCTTCGCCGACTCGCTGCTGGCCGTGGTCACCCGCCAGGCGGTCGCCGCCCGCCCGGGCGAGGCCCCGGGCGACCTGGCCACCGCCGGTCTGTGGGGGCTGCTGCGCACCGCGCAGACCGAGAACCCCGGCCGCCTGGCCGTCGTCGACCTCGACCACCGGCCGCCAACACTGGCCGCGCTGCGCGCCGCGCTCGGCTCCGGCGAGCCCCAACTCGCCCTGCGCGAACCGGAGCTCCGGGTCCCACGGCTGGCCCAGGACACCGACCAGGGCCTGCTCACCCCGCCGGACACCGCCGACTGGCGGCTGGACGTCACCGAACCCGGCTCCCTGGCCAACCTCGCCCTGCTGGAGAACCCGGAGGCACAGCGGGAGTTGGCGCCCGGCGAGGTACGGCTGGCGCTGCGGGCGGCCGGGCTCAACTTCCGCGACGTACTGATCAGCCTCGGCATGTACCCGGGCGGCGCCCGGATCGGCGCCGAGGGCGCCGGCACGGTCCTGGAGATCGGGCCCGGAGTCACCCAACTCGCACCGGGCGACCGGGTCATGGGCCTGGTACAGGGCACCCTCGGCCCGCTCGCCGTCACCGACCACCGGCTGCTCACCCGCATCCCGGACGGCTGGACCGACGCCCAGGCGGCATCGGTCCCGGTGGCCTTCCTCACCGCCCACCACGGCCTCGCCGGACTCGGCGGGCTGCGCCCCGGCGAGCGGCTGCTGGTCCACGCCGCGACCGGCGGCGTCGGCACCGCCGCCGTGCAACTCGCCCGGCACTGGGGCGTCGAGGTCTTCGGCACGGCGAGCCCGGGCAAGTGGGAGGCACTGCGCGGACAGGGTCTGGACGACGCGCACATCGCCTCCTCGCGGACCCTCGACTTCGAGCAGCGGTTCCGCGCGAACACCGACGGCCACGGCGTCGACGTGGTCCTCAACTCCCTTGCCCACGAGTTCACCGACGCCTCACTGCGGCTGCTGGCCGACGGCGGGCGACTGATCGAGATGGGCAAGACCGACGTCCGCGACCCGGCCCAGGTGGCCGCCGACCACCACGGCGTCAGCTACCAGGCGTTCGACCTGTTCGAGGTGGACGCCGACCGGATCGGTCGGATGCTCGGCGAACTCGGCGAGCTGTTCCGGCAGGGCGTGCTCCAGCCGCTGCCGGTCAGCGCCTGGGACGTCCGCCAGGCTCCGGAGGCGCTGCGGCACCTGAGCCAGGCCCGGCACACCGGCAAGCTCGTGCTCACCCTCCCGGCCGCACCGCGCCCCGAGGGCACCACCCTGATCACCGGCGGTACCGGCGCCCTCGGCGGCCTGCTCGCCCGCCATCTGGTCGCCCACCACGGCGTCCGCCACCTGCTGCTGGTCAGCCGCCGCGGCTCGGACGCTCCGGGTGCGACCGAACTCGCGACAGAGTTGCGGGAGTTGGGTGCCGAGGTGCGGATCGGAGCGGCCGATGTGGCCGATCCGGACAGCCTCGGCGCGCTGCTCGGGTCCATCGACCCCGCGCACCCGCTCACCACCGTCGTGCACACCGCCGGGACGCTCAGCGACGGCGTGCTCACCTCACTGACACCCAGTCAACTCGACGCGGTGTTGCGGCCGAAGGTCGACGCCGCGTGGAACCTGCACCAGCTGACCGAACACCTGGACCTGTCCGCCTTCGTGCTGTTCTCCTCCGCCGTGGGCGTGCTCGGCAACGCCGGGCAGGCCAACTACGCGGCGGCCAACAGCTACCTGGACGCCCTGGCCCAGCACCGCCGGGCGCGCGGGCTCCCGGCGCTGTCCCTGGCCTGGGGGCACTGGGCCGAGGCGAGCGAGGGGATGACCGGGCACCTCACCGCCACCGACGTCACCCGGATGGCCCGCAGCGGACTGTCCCCGATGACCACCGAACAGGGCCTGGAGCTGTTCGACCGTTCACTCGGATCGGCGCATCCGGCCCTCGTCCCCGCCGGTATCGACACCGCCGGGCTGCTGCCCGACACCGCCGCGCCGGTCCTGCGGAACCTGCTGCGCTCCGGCCCCCGACGCGGCGTCGCCGCCAGGAGCACCACCGCCAGCACCGCTACCCCGGTCGACCGCGCCGCACAACTCGTTGACCAGCTCACCGGATTGGCCGTGGTTGAGCAGCAGCGGCTGCTGCTGGCCCTGGTCCGGGAGACCGCAGCCGCCGTACTCGGCCACACCTCGGCCGACGCCATCCGCGCCGACCAGGGGTTCATGGACTCCGAGTTCGACTCACTCAGCGCGGTCGAGTTGCGCAACCGGCTCATCACGGTGACCGGACTGCGGCTGCCGACCACCCTGGTCTTCGACCATCCGACGCCGCTGCTGCTGGCCGCGTACCTGCGCGAGTCCCTGCTCCCGACCACCCAGGGCGAACCGCTGGGCGCCGAACTGGACCAGTTGGAAGCCGCGTTGGCTGCGGCTGACAGCACCGGCTGGGACGACAGCGAGCGGGACAGGACCGTGCTGCGGCTGAACGCCCTGCTGCTGCGGTTGGCGAACCCCCAGCCGGACGACGGCCCGGACCCGGCCGACATCGGCACGAAGATCACCGCCGCCTCGGACGACGAGATCTTCGACTTCATTGAGAACGAGCTCGGAATCGCCTGACGTTCAGGCCGCTGTTCCCGCACCGGAGAACGCGCCCGAACCGGGCACCCATGACTAACGAAGAGGCTGAGACCGCATGGCGAACGAGGAAAAGCTCAGGGACTACCTCAACCGGGTGGCCACCGAACTGCATCAGACCCGGCAGCGACTTCGTGACACTGAGTCAGCCCAGAGCGAGCCGATCGCCATCGTCGGCATGAGCGGCCGCTTCCCCGGCGGCGCCGCCTCCGCCGACGACCTGTGGCAACTGGTCACCGAGGAGCGGGACGTCATCGGCGGCTTCCCGCTGAACCGGGGCTGGGACCTCGACGGGTTCTACGATCCGGATCCCGACAGCACCGGCAAGACCTACGTCCGCGAAGGCGGGTTCCTGCACGAGGCCGCCGAGTTCGACGCCGAGTTCTTCGGGATCTCCCCGCGCGAGGCGCTGGCCGCCGACCCGCAGCAGCGGCTGCTGCTGGAGGCCTCCTGGGAGGCACTGGAGCACGCGGGCATCGACCCCTCGACCCTGCGCGGCAGCGCCACCGGCGTGTTCGCCGGAGTCATCGCCCAGGACTACGGCCCCAGCCTGCACCATCCACCGGCCGAGAAGACCGACGGCTATGTGCTGACCGGCAACACCTCCAGCGTGGCCTCCGGCCGGATCGCCTACACCTTCGGCTTCGAGGGTCCGGCGGTGACCGTGGACACCGCCTGCTCGTCCTCGCTGGTCGCGCTGCACCTGGCGGTGCAGTCGCTGCGCTCCGGCGAGTCCGACCTGGCCCTGGCCGGCGGCGTCACCGTGCTGTCCACCCCCGGTATCTTCATCGAGTTCAGCCGCCAGCGCGGCCTCGCCCGCGACGGCCGGATCAAGGCCTTCGCCGGTGCCGCCGACGGCACGGCCTGGGGCGAGGCGGTCGGCGTCCTGGTCCTGGAGCGGCTCTCGGCCGCCCAGCGGCTCGGGCACCGGGTACTGGCGGTGATCCGGGGCAGCGCGGTCAACCAGGACGGCCGCAGCAGCCAGCTGACCGCCCCGAACGGCCCCTCGCAGCAGCGGGTCATCCGGCAGGCCCTGACCAACGCCCGACTCACCCCGGCCGAGGTCGACGCGGTCGAGGCGCACGGCACCGGTACCACGCTCGGTGACCCGATCGAGGCGCAGGCGCTGATCGCCACCTACGGCCAGAACCGGCCCGCCGACCGGCCGCTGTGGCTCGGCTCGCTCAAGTCCAACATCGGCCACACCCAGGCGGCGGCCGGTGTCGCCGGGGTGATCAAGATGGTCCAGGCGATCCAGCACGGTGTGCTGCCCAAGACCCTGCACGTGGACGAGCCGTCGCCGCACGTCGACTGGTCGGCCGGGACCGTCGCATTGCTGACGGATGCTCAGCAGTGGCCGGAAACAGGTCAGTTGCGTCGCGCCGGGGTGTCGGCGTTCGGTGTCAGCGGCACCAACGCGCATGTGATCCTGGAGCAGGCCCCGGCCGTCGAGTCGCAGCCCGCGACCGCTCCGGCCACGCCCCTGCCGTGGGTGCTCTCCGCCCGGACCCCGGACGCGCTGGCAGCCCAGGCGGAACGCCTGCTCACCCTCGCCGAAACCCCGGACGCCCCGCACCCGGCCGACATCGCCACCGCGCTGCTGCACTCGCGGGCGCTGCTGGACGAGCGGGCGGTGATCGTCGCCGAGGAACGGCAGGACTACCTGACCGCCCTGCGCGCCCTGGCCACCAACGCCCCCGCCCCCGGCCTGACCCGCGGACACGTCCGCCCCACCGGCAAAACAGTCTTCGTCTTCCCCGGACAGGGATCCCAGTGGCCCGCCATGGCCACCGAACTCCTCACCACCTCACCCGTCTTCACCCACCACATCCAGCAGTGCGCCGACGCCCTCGCCCCGCACACCGACTGGAACCTCCTCGACGTCCTCCACCAAACCCCGAACGCACCCACCCTGGACCGCGTCGACGTCGTCCAACCCGCCCTATGGGCCGTCATGATCTCCCTCGCCCGCCTGTGGCAACACCACGGCATCCACCCCGACGCCGTCATCGGACACAGCCAAGGCGAAATCGCCGCCGCCCACATCGCCGGCGCCCTCACCCTCACCGACTCCGCCCGCATCATCACCCTCCGCAGCCAAGCCATCAACACCCTCAGCGGCCACGGCACCATGGCCTCCATCAACCTCCCCACCAACCAGGTACAGCAGCGCCTGGCGCCCTGGGCGGACCGCATCTCCGTCGCCGCCGTCAACGGACCCGCCACGACGATCGTCTCCGGTGAGGTCCAGGCCATCACCGAGCTCGTCAACTCGCTGGAAGCGCAGGCCATTCGCGTGCGGGTGATCCCCGTCGACTACGCCTCCCACTCCGCCCAGGTCGAACGCATCCAGGACCAGATCCTGCACGACCTCGCCCCCATCACCCCCCAAACCGCCACCATCCCCCTCCTGTCCACCGTCACCAACACCTGGATCGACACCACCACCCTCGACGCCACCTACTGGTACACCAACCTGCGCCAAACCGTCCGACTCCACGAAGCCACCCACACCCTCGCCACCACCGGACACCACACCTACATCGAAATCAGCCCCCACCCCGTCCTCACCACCGCCATCCAAGAAACACTGGAGGAGATCGACCACCAGGCAACCGTCACCGGCACCCTGCGCCGCGACGAAGGCGGACTCAACCGCCTCCACACCTCACTCGCCGAAACCTTCGTCCACGGCACCCAGGTCACCTGGCAACCCGAAAACGACGACACCACCCCACGGCAGCACGTTCCCCTCCCCAGCTACGCCTTCCAGCGGAAGCGCTACTGGCTCGACGCGACCAAGCCCGCCGGGGAGACCACCTTCGGCCTCGGCTCGCCGGGTGCTGACGCGCAGTTCTGGAAGCTGGTGGAAGGCGGCGACCCGGCCCAGGTGGCGGACACGTTGGGTGTCGGTGACGACGCGGTCCGCGAGTCACTGGGAACCGTACTGCCCGCCCTGTCCACCTGGTGGGAACAACGCCAGTCCGCCACCACCGTCGACGCCTGGCGACACAAAGTCGTCTGGCGAGAACTCCCACAGACCCCACCCACCACCCTCACCGGCACCTGGCTCCTGGTCCTCCCCACCGACCAACAAAACCACCCCATCGCCACCGCCACCCAAGAAGCCCTCACCCAAGCAGGCGCCCACACCACCCACCTCCTGATCAACCACACCACCGACCGCACCACCATCACCCACCAACTCCAACAACACACCCAACCCCTCACCGGCATCATCTCCCTCCTCGCCCTCGAAAACCGACCCCACCCCAACCACCCCACCCTCCCCTGGCTCTACGCCACCACCCTCACCCTCACCCAAGCCCTCCAAGACACCACCACCACAGCACCCCTGTGGCTCATCACCCAAACCGCCATCAGCACCCACCCCACCGACCCCCTCACCAACCCCACCCACGCACTCCTCTGGGGCCTCGGCACCATCATCGACGTCGAAAACCCCACCCCCTGGGGCGGACTCATCGACCTCCCCCAACACCCACAACCCCACCACTACAACCAACTCCCCAACCTCCTCAACCAACCCACCACCCACCCCGAACACGAACTCGCCCTCCGCAACACCACCACCCACACCCGCCGACTCACCCACAACCCCCACCAACCCACCACCAACACCACCCCCTACAAACCCACCGGAACCACCCTCATCACCGGCGGCACCGGCGCCCTCGGCACCCACCTCGCCCGCTGGCTCGCCCACCAAGGCGCACCCCACCTCCTCCTCATCAGCCGACGCGGACCCCACGCACCCGGCGCCACCCAACTCCAAACCGAACTCACCAACCTCGGCACCCAAGTCACCATCACCACCGCCGACATCACCAACCGAGACGAACTGGCCGACGCACTCAAGCTGATCCCGTCGCACCTGCCGCTCACCGGCGTGTTCCACGCCGCCGCCGTCCTGGACGACGCGCTGATCGGTGACCTGACGGTCGAGCAACTTGAGAGCGCACTCCAGGCCAAGGTGAACGGCGCACTGCACCTGGACGCGTTGACCCGGGACCTGGACCTGTCCGCGTTCGTCCTCTTCTCCTCCGTCGCCGGAGTCTGCGGCGTCGCCGGACAGGGCAACTACGCCCCCGGCAACGCCTTCCTCGACGCACTCGCCGCCCAACGCCGCACCCAGGGCCTCCCCGCCACCTCCATCGCCTGGGGACACTGGGCAGGCGGCGGCATCGCCGCACCCGAGATCGAGGCCAAGCTGCGCCGCCAGGGCCTCACCGAGCTGCCGCCCGAGCAGGCCGTCACCGTGCTGGGGCAGGTGCTGGACAACAACGATCCGCACCTGGTCGTGGTCGATGTCGACTGGACGGTCCTCTTCCGCGACCGCAACCGTCGGCTCATCGACGAGCTCCCGCAGCTCCAGTCCACCCGGCAGTCCAGCAGCACCCTGCTCCCGACCGAGGAGCCCGCTGACGCGTCCGGCCTGGCCGGGCGCCTGCGTGGACTTCCGCAGGCCGAGCAGCGTCGTCTGCTGCTGGAGCTGGTGCGCGCCGAGGCGGCATCCGTCCAGGGGCACACCTCGTCGGACGCGGTCGACGGCGCGCGGACGTTCCGGGACCAGGGCTTCGACTCGCTCACCGCCGTCGAGTTCCGCAACCGCCTCAACACCGCCACCGGCCTGCGCCTCCCCGCCACCCTCGTCTTCGACCACCCCACCCCCACCGCCCTCGCCGAACTCCTGCACCGCGAACTCGTGGGCGAGCAGGCCCAGCAGACGGCCGTGGTGGTCGTCGAGGGTGGTTCGTCGGATGAGGCGGTGGCGATCGTGGGGATGGCGTGCCGCTATCCGGGTGGGGTGCGTTCGCCGGAGGACCTGTGGCGGTTGGTGGCGGACGGTGTGGACGCGGTGTCGGAGTTCCCGACCGACCGTGGCTGGGACCTGGAGCGGTTGTTCCATCCGGATCCGGACCACGCCGGTACGTCCTACAGCCGTCATGGCGGGTTCCTGGACGACGCGGCCCTGTTCGACGCGGGCTTCTTCGGGATCTCCCCGCGCGAGGCCCTGGCCACCGACCCGCAGCAGCGACTGCTGCTGGAGACCGCCTGGGAGACCCTGGAGAACGCGGGCATCGACCCCACCTCCCTGCGCGGCAGCCGCACCGGCGTCTTCGCCGGAATAGCCGGGCACGACTACGCCAGCCGCCTCGGCAGCACGCCGGAGGAGCTTGAGGCGTACCTCGGTATCGGCAACGCCAGCAGTGTGGCCACCGGTCGGATCGCGTACACGCTGGGCTTCGAGGGCCCGGCGGTGACCGTGGACACCGCCTGCTCCTCGTCCCTGGTCGCGCTGCACCTGGCCGCCCAGTCGCTGCGCTCCGGCGAGTCCGACCTCGCCCTGGCCGGCGGCGTCGTGGTGATGTCCTCGCCCAACACCTTCGTGGAGTTCTCCCGGCAGCGGGCCATGTCCGTGGACGGCCGCTGCAAGGCGTACGCGGGTGCCGCCGACGGTGCGGGCTGGGCCGAGGGCGTCGGCCTGCTGCTGGTGGAGCGACTGTCCGACGCCCAACGCCTCGGCCACCCGATCCTCGCCGTGGTGCGCGGGACCGCGGTCAACCAGGACGGCGCGAGCAACGGCCTGACCGCACCCAGCGGACCCTCGCAGCAGCGGGTCATCCGGCAGGCCCTGACCAACGCCCGACTCACCCCGGCCGAGGTCGACGTGGTCGAGGGACACGGCACCGGTACCACCCTCGGTGACCCGATCGAGGCCCAGGCGCTGATCGCCACCTACGGCCAGAACCGGCCCGCCGACCGGCCGCTGTGGCTCGGCTCGCTCAAGTCCAACATCGGCCACACCCAGGCCGCGGCCGGGGTCGCCGGGGTCATCAAGATGGTCCAGGCGATCCAGCACGGCCTGCTGCCCAAGACCCTCCACGTCGACCAGCCCTCACCCCACGTCGACTGGACCGAAGGCAGCGTGCAGCTCCTGATTGACCATCAAGAATGGCCGGAGACAGGTGAACCGCGTCGTGCCGGGGTGTCGGCGTTCGGTGTCAGTGGCACCAACGCGCACGTGATCCTGGAGCAGGCCCCGGCCGTCGACCCGCAGCCGGAACCCGAGCCCTCGGCGGCGCTCCCCTGGGTGCTCTCCGCCCACTCCCCCGAGGCACTGACCGCGCAGGCGGCGCGCCTCGCCACCACACTCGACCTCGATCCGAGCCTCCGCCCGGAGGACGTCGGATACGCACTGCTGCACTCGCGGGCGCTGTTGGACGAGCGGGCGGTGATCGTCGCCGAGGAACGGCAGGACTACCTGACCGCCCTGCGCGCCCTGGCCACCAACGCCCCCGCCCCCGGCCTGACCCGCGGACACGTCCGCCCCACCGGCAAAACAGTCTTCGTCTTCCCCGGACAGGGATCCCAGTGGCCCGCCATGGCCACCGAACTCCTCACCACCTCACCCGTCTTCACCCACCACATCCAGCAGTGCGCCGACGCCCTCGCCCCGCACACCGACTGGAACCTCCTCGACGTCCTCCACCAAACCCCGAACGCACCCACCCTGGACCGCGTCGACGTCGTCCAACCCGCCCTATGGGCCGTCATGATCTCCCTCGCCCGCCTGTGGCAACACCACGGCATCCACCCCGACGCCGTCATCGGACACAGCCAAGGCGAAATCGCCGCCGCCCACATCGCCGGCGCCCTCACCCTCACCGACTCCGCCCGCATCATCACCCTCCGCAGCCAAGCCATCAACACCCTCAGCGGCCACGGCACCATGGCCTCCATCAACCTCCCCACCACCGACCTCGAAAACCGCCTCACCCCCTGGGGCAACCGCATCTCCATCGCCGCCGTCAACGGACCCGCCACCACCGTCGTCTCCGGCGAAACCCAAGCCGTCACCGAACTCGTCGCCGCAGCCGAAGCCGACAACATCCGCGCCCGCCTCATCCCCGTCGACTACGCCTCCCACTCCGCCCAGGTCGAACACATCCAGGACCAGATCCTGCACGACCTCGCCCCCATCACCCCCCAAACCGCCACCATCCCCCTCCTGTCCACCGTCACCAACACCTGGATCGACACCACCACCCTCGACGCCACCTACTGGTACACCAACCTGCGCCAAACCGTCCGACTCCACGAAGCCACCCACACCCTCGCCACCACCGGACACCACACCTACATCGAAATCAGCCCCCACCCCGTCCTCACCACCGCCATCCAAGAAACCCTCGAAACCACCGACCACCCCAACACCGTCACCGGCACCCTGCGCCGCGACGACGGCGGACTCAACCGCCTGCACACCTCACTCGCCGAAACCTTCGTCCACGGTGCCCCCATCACCTGGCAGCCCGTAGCCGAGGGCGTCCGGCCCGCGCCGACCAAGCTTCCGACCTACGCGTTCCAGCGGGAGCGCTACTGGATCGACCAGGTCCCCGCCGAGACCGGTCCGGTGGGTGGCCAGTCCGCCGTCGACGCCCGGTTCTGGGAGACCGTGCAGCGCGGTGACCTGTCGCAGGTGGCGGACACGTTGGGTGTCGGTGACGACGCGGTCCGCGAGTCACTGGGAACCGTACTGCCCGCCCTGTCCACCTGGTGGGAACAACGCCAGTCCGCCACCACCGTCGACGCCTGGCGACACAAAGTCGTCTGGCGAGAACTCCCACAGACCCCACCCACCACCCTCACCGGCACCTGGCTCCTGGTCCTCCCCACCGACCAACAAAACCACCCCATCGCCACCGCCACCCAAGAAGCCCTCACCCAAGCAGGCGCCCACACCACCCACCTCCTGATCAACCACACCACCGACCGCACCACCATCACCCACCAACTCCAACAACACACCCAACCCCTCACCGGCATCATCTCCCTCCTCGCCCTCGAAAACCGACCCCACCCCAACCACCCCACCCTCCCCTGGCTCTACGCCACCACCCTCACCCTCACCCAAGCCCTCCAAGACACCACCACCACAGCACCCCTGTGGCTCATCACCCAAACCGCCATCAGCACCCACCCCACCGACCCCCTCACCAACCCCACCCACGCACTCCTCTGGGGCCTCGGCACCATCATCGACGTCGAAAACCCCACCCCCTGGGGCGGACTCATCGACCTCCCCCAACACCCACAACCCCACCACTACAACCAACTCCCCAACCTCCTCAACCAACCCACCACCCACCCCGAACACGAACTCGCCCTCCGCAACACCACCACCCACACCCGCCGACTAACCCACAACCCCCACCAACCCACCACCAACACCACCCCCTACAAACCCACCGGAACCACCCTCATCACCGGCGGCACCGGCGCCCTCGGCACCCACCTCGCCCGCTGGCTCGCCCACCAAGGCGCACCCCACCTCCTCCTCATCAGCCGACGCGGACCCCACGCACCCGGCGCCACCCAACTCCAAACCGAACTCACCAACCTCGGCACCCAAGTCACCATCACCACCGCCGACATCACCAACCGAGACGAACTGGAGGCGGTGCTCGCCGGTATCCCCGAGGAGTTTCCGCTGACCGGTGTGTTCCACACCGCCGCCGTCCTGGAGGACGCCGTGATCGGCGCACTGACGGTGGATCAGCTGGACCGCGCGGTCAGCGTGAAGGTGAACGGCGCACTGCACCTCGACGCGTTGACCCGGGACCTGGACCTGTCCGCGTTCGTCCTCTTCTCCTCCGTCGCCGGAGTCTGCGGCGTCGCCGGACAGGGCAACTACGCCCCCGGCAACGCCTTCCTCGACGCACTCGCCGCCCAACGCCGCACCCAAGGCCTCCCCGCCACCTCCATCGCCTGGGGACACTGGGCAGGCGGCGGCATCGCCGCACCCGAGATCGAAGAGAAGCTCGGCAGGCAGGGCCTCACCATGCTGCCGCCGGAGCTGGCGGTGTCCGCGCTCGGCCAGGTCCTGGACGACGACGAGTCGCACCTGATGGTCTGCGACATCGACTGGACGGTCCTCTTCCGCGACCGCGACCACCCGCTCGTGAACGAGCTCCCGGCGGTCCAGCGGGCCCGGCGCGCCGCGGCGGCCGCGGCCGGCCCCTCCCGTCCCAGCGCGCCGGACTTCGCCGGCCAGTTGGCCGCGCTCTCCCCGGCCGAGCAGCGGCGGACGCTGCTGCGCCTGGTCCGTGAGCAGGCGGCGGCGGTGCAGGGGCACGCGTCGGCGGACGCGGTGGAGCCGGGCAAGCGGTTCCGGGACCAGGGCTTCGACTCGCTCACCGCCGTCGAGTTCCGCAACCGCCTCAACACCGCCACCGGCCTGCGCCTCCCCGCCACCCTCGTCTTCGACCACCCCACCCCCACCGCCCTCGCCGAACTCCTGCAAGCCGAGTTGGCACCGGTGGCCGAGGTGAGCGTGGACACCGTGCTCGCGGACATCGACCGGCTGGAGTCGACGCTGGGCGCGCTGGTGGCCGACCGGTCGGAGCGGTCCGCGATGACCGCCCGGCTACAGGAGGTGGTCGCCCGCTGGACGGCCGTTCCGGTCGGTGCGGCCGGTCCCGGCGGCCCGAGCGTGGCAGAGGAGTTGGACTCCTCGGACTCCGACGACGAGCTGATCGAGCTCATCGGCAAGACCTTCGGCATCTCCTGACTCCTTCACCTCACGAGAGAGGACAAGCAACATGAGCGACGATCAGATACGACACCTCCTCAAGCGGGTGGCCGCTGAGTTGCACGACACCCAGCAGCGCCTGCACAAGGTGCAGGAGGACGCGCAGGAGCCGATCGCCATCGTTGGCATGGCCTGCCGGCTGCCCGGCGGTCTGGACACCCCGGAGCTGCTCTGGGAGTTGGTGGCCGCGGGCGGCGACGCCGTCGGCGGTTTCCCGACCGACCGCGGCTGGGACGTGGAGGGGCTCTACGACCCCGACCCGGACAGCCCCGGGAAGTCCTACACCCGCAACGGCGCCTTCGTGCGCGGGGTGGCCGACTTCGACGCGGACTTCTTCGGGATCTCGGCGCGCGAGGCCCTGGCCACCGACCCGCAGCACCGGCTGCTGCTGGAGACCGCGTGGGAGGTCTTCGAGCGGGCGGGGATCGATCCGCTGCCGCTGAAGGGCAGCCGGACCGGTGTGTTCGCCGGGATGAACGGCCAGGACTACGCGGCCCGGCTGAACCAGGTGCCCAGTTCGGTCGACGGCTACATCGGCAACGGCAACGCCAGCAGCGTCGCCTCCGGCCGGATCGCCTACTCCTTCGGTTTCGAGGGCCCGGCCGTCACCGTCGACACGGCCTGCTCGGCGTCGCTGGTGGCGCTGCACCTGGCCGCCCAGTCGCTGCGCTCCGGCGAGTCCGACCTGGCGCTGGCGGGCGGCGTCACCGTGATGGCCTCGCCGCTGGCGTTCCAGGAGTTCTCCCGGCTGCGCGGGCTGGCGGAGGACGGCCGCTGCAAGGCGTTCGCCGCCGCCGCCGACGGGACCGGCTGGGCCGAGGGCGCCGGGCTGCTGCTGCTGGAGCGGCTGTCCGACGCCCAGCGGCTCGGCCACCCGATCCTCGCCGTGGTCCGTGGCAGCGCCGTCAACCAGGACGGCGCCTCCAACGGCCTGACCGCGCCCAACGGCCCCTCGCAGCAGCGGGTCATCCGGCAGGCCCTCACCAACGCCCGACTCACCCCGGCCGACATCGACGCGGTCGAGGCGCACGGTACCGGCACCACCCTCGGCGACCCGATCGAGGCCCAGGCCCTGATCACCGCCTACGGCCAGAACCGCCCGGCGGAACGGCCGTTGTGGATCGGCTCGGTCAAGTCGAACATCGCGCACACCCAGGCGGCGGCCGGTGTCGCCGGGGTCATCAAGATGGTCCAGGCGATCCAGCACGGCCTGCTGCCCAAGACCCTCCACGTCGACCAGCCCTCACCCCACGTCGACTGGACCGAAGGCAACGTACGGATTCTGACGGAGGCTCAGGAGTGGCCGGAGACCGGCGCCCCGCGCCGGGTCGGCGTCTCGGCCTTCGGCGCGAGCGGCACCAACGCGCACGTGATCCTGGAGCAGGCCCCCGCCGTCGAGCAGGCGTCCCCCGAGGAGACCGCCGCCGAGCCGTCCCCGGCGCCGGAGGCGCTGCCCTGGCTGGTGTCCGCGCGGACCCCGGCGGCGCTCCGGGCCCAGGCCGAGCGGCTGATCTCCTTCGTCGAGGCCGGAACCGAGCCGGAGCCCGTTGACGTCGCGCACGCGCTGGTCGGTTCCCGGGCGCTGCTGGAGGAGCGGGTCGCGGTCGTCGCCCGGGACCGGATCGGGCTGCTCGACGCCCTGGGCGCGGTGGCCAGGGGCGAGTCAGGGCCGCAGCTGGTACGCGCCTCGGCGGCCACCACCGGTGGCGGCCTGGCCTTCCTCTTCAGCGGCCAGGGCAGCCAACGGCTGGGCATGGGCCGTGAGTTGTACGACAGCTACCCGGTGTTCGCAGCGGCCTTCGACGCCGTGGCGGACGAGCTGGACCGGCACCTGGCCGGTCATGTCGACCGCACCGTCCGCGAGATCGTCTTCTCCGCGACGGAGGCGGACAGCGGACAGCTGGACCGGACCGTGTTCACCCAGACCGGACTGTTCGCGGTCGAGGTGGCGCTGTTCCGGCTCTTCGAATCCTGGGGCGTACAGCCCGACTTCGTCTCCGGCCACTCCATCGGCGAACTGACGGCCGCTCATGTCGCGGACGTGCTCACGCTCCAGGACGCGGCGGCGCTGGTCGCCGCCCGGGCACGGCTGATGCAGGCGCTGCCGGACGGCGGCGCGATGGTCGCCGTGCAGGCCACCGAGGCCGAGGTACTGGCCGAGCTGGCGAACCGGGGGCCGCTCGCCGCCCGGGTCGGCATCGCCGCCGTCAACGGCCCCACCTCCGTGGTGCTCTCCGGTGACGAGGAGCCGGTCATCGATCTGGCCGGGCACTTCGCCGAGCAGGGCCACCGCACCCGCAGGCTGCGGGTCAGCCACGCCTTCCACTCGGCGCACATGGAGGGCATGCTCGCCGAGTTCCGCGAGGTGGCCGCCGGACTGTCGTTCGCCGCACCGCGGATCCCGGTGGTGTCCAACCTGACCGGTGTCGTGGCCACGGCGGAGGAGCTGGGCAGCGCCGACTACTGGGTCCGGCACGTCCGCGAGCCCGTGCGGTTCCGGGACGTGGTGGGTGAGTTGGAGTCGGCCGGAGTCACCGCGTTCGTGGAGCTCGGACCGGACGGCGTGCTCACCGCCATGGTGCGGGAGTCGCTGGGCGAGCGTCCCGAGGGCGAGGGCCCGCTGCTCGTCCCGGCGCTGCGCCGCAACCGGCCGGAGACCGAGACCGTGGTC
Source organism: Streptacidiphilus sp. P02-A3a (assembly GCF_014084105.1). Classification (GTDB taxonomy): domain Bacteria; phylum Actinomycetota; class Actinomycetes; order Streptomycetales; family Streptomycetaceae; genus Streptacidiphilus. The sequence continues at coordinate 6,036,600 of NZ_CP048289.1, forward strand.
ACCGCCCTGGCCCATATCGCCGTCAACGGCGGCCGGGTCGACTGGACCGCCTTCCTCGGCGGCCCGCCCGGACACCGGCTGGACCTCCCCACCTACGCCTTCCAGCGGCGCCGCTTCTGGCTGGACCAGCCGGAGTCGACCGACACGGACGCCAAGGGCCTGGGGCTGACCCCGGCGGCTCACCCGCTGATCGGCGCGGCCGTGGGCCTCGCCGACGCGGGCGGCGCGCTGTTCACCGGACGCCTGTCGTTGCAGTCGCACCCGTGGCTGGCCGACCACGCGGTCCTCGGCACGGTGCTCGTCCCGGGAACGGCCTTCGTGGAACTGGCGATCCGGGCCGGGGACGAACTCGGCGCCGACCTGCTGGACGAACTGGTCATCGAGACACCGCTGATCCTCAACCAGCGCGACGCGGTCCAGCTCCAGGTCGCCGTGGGCGCTCCGGACAACGCCGGACGGCGCACGGTCACCGTCCACTCCCGGCCCGAGGCCGCGACCGAGGGTGACGCCCGCGACTGGACCCGGCACGCCAACGGCGTACTCTCCCACGCGGGTTCGACTCCGGAGGCGGCCACGGACAGCCTCGGCGGCAGCTGGCCGCCAGTCGGGGCCACCGAGGTCGAGCTGGCCGACGTCCGAACCGCTCTGGCCGAGGCCGGACTTGAGTACGGGCCCGCGTTCCTCGGACTGCGCACGGCCTGGCGGCGCGGCGACGAGTACTTCGCCGACGTCGCCCTCCCCGAGGAGCAGCGGGAGGCCGCCGGACGCTACGGCGTGCACCCGGCGCTGCTGGACGCCGCGCTGCACCTCGCCGCGCTCCAGGACTCGCCGCAGGCCCGGCACCGGCTGCCGTTCGCCTACCGGGGGGTGCGGCTGCACGCCTCCGGCGCCGCCGCACTGCGGGTGCGGCTGCGGGCCGTCGGCTCGGAGGAGCTGGTGCTGGACACCGCCGACGGCAGCGGGGCTCCGGTGGTCACCGTCGAGTCCCTGGTCACCCGCCCGGTCTCGGCCGAGCAGCTGCGCGCGGCGGGCGACGCCACCGCGGACCGGCAGCAGGACTCGCTGTTCCGGCTCGCCTGGACGCCGCTGGCGGGGGCGGACCCGGCACCGGCGGCCGAGTCGCGTACCTGGGCTGTGATCGGCGCCGAGCCCCAGGCGCTGCTCCCCGGGGCCGAGCAGGTCCAGGCGTTCCCGGACCTCGCCGCACTCGCCGCCGCCCTGGACGCGGGTACCCCCGCGCCCGAGCTGCTGCTGGTCGACGCCACGGCTGCCACCGCCGACGGCGCCTCACCGGTGCCCGCCGTGCACGCGGCCACCCACCGGTGGCTGGAGCTGCTGCGCGGCTGGTCCGCCGACACCCGGCTGGAGTCCACGCTGCTGGTCGTGGCCACCCGAGCGGCGGTCGCGGTCACCCCGGACGAGTCCCCGGACCTGGTCGCCGCGCCGCTGTGGGGGCTGCTCCGCTCGGCCCAGTCGGAGCACCCCGGCCGGATCCTGCTGGTCGACACCGATGCTGACGTGGCGTCACTCGTCCTGCTGCCTGGCCTCGTCCACCGTGACGAGCCGCAACTCGCGCTCCGCGCGGGATCGGTGAGCGTGCCGAGGCTGGTCCGCGCCGAGTCCGCCTCCGACACCGCCGAACTCCCGTGGAACCCCGCCGGAACCGTGCTGGTCACCGGCGGCACCGGAGTCCTCGGCTCACTGCTGGCCCGGCACCTGGTCTCCCGACACGGTGTCAAGCACCTGCTGCTGACCAGTCGTAGCGGCGCACAGGCCCCGGGAGCGGCCGAGCTGCGGGAGGAACTGACCGCGCTCGGAGTCGAGTTGACCATCGCCGCCGGAGACGCGGCGGACCGGGACTTCCTCTCCGGGCTGATCGCCGGGATCCCGGCCGAGCAGCCGCTCACAGCCGTGGTGCACACCGCGGGTGTGCTCGACGACGGAGTGCTGGCCTCGCTCACCCCGGAGCGGTTCGACACCGTGCTGCGGCCCAAGGCCGACGCGGCCTGGAACCTGCACGAGCTGACCCGGGATCTGGATCTGGCCGCCTTCGTGCTGTTCTCCTCGGTCTCCGGGGTCCTCGGTGCTCCCGGCCAGTCCAACTACGCCGCCGCCAACACCTTCCTGGACGCCCTCGCCCAGCACCGCCGCGCCGCCGGACTGCCCGCGCAGTCCCTGGCCTGGGGCCAGTGGGCGCAGGCCAGCGGCATGACCGCGCACCTCGGCGAGGCCGATCTGGGCCGCGCCGCCCGCTTCGGCATCCGGGCGCTGTCGTCGGCCGAGGGGGTGGACCTGTTCGACGCGGCCCTTCGCCTGGACCGGGCGGTGCTGGTGCCCGCCCCGCTGGATCTGGCCGCGCTCCGCCGCCAGGCCTCCGCCGAGACCCTGCCGTCGCTGCTGCGCGGACTGGTCAGGCCCGCGCGCCGGGCCGCCGGAACCACCGCCCAGGGCGGCGGGCACCCGCTGGCGCTGCGCCTGGCCGGTCTGGACGACGCCTCGGCGCGCGATGCGGCGCTGCTGGAGCTGGTCCGGGCGGAGGTGGCGGTCGTGCTCAGCGCCGACACGGACGCCATCGGCGCGCGGCGCGCGTTCAGCGACCTCGGGCTCGACTCGCTGACCGCGATCGAGCTGCGGAACCGGCTCAACACGGCCACCGGGCTGCGCCTCCCGGCCACGCTCACCTTCGACTACCCCACCCCGGCTGACCTCGTCGGCTATCTGCGCACGGTACTGCTCCCGGCCGAGGCCGACGCCGCGCCGACGGCCTCGGCCGTGGTCGAGGGTGGTTCGTCGGATGAGGCGGTGGCGATCGTGGGGATGGCGTGCCGCTATCCGGGTGGGGTGCGTTCGCCGGAGGACCTGTGGCGGTTGGTGGCGGACGGTGTGGACGCGGTGTCGGAGTTCCCGACCGACCGTGGCTGGGACCTGGAGCGGTTGTTCCATCCGGATCCGGACCACGCCGGTACGTCCTACAGCCGCCACGGCGGGTTCCTGGACGACGCGGCCCTGTTCGACGCGGGCTTCTTCGGGATCTCCCCGCGCGAGGCGCTGGCCACCGACCCGCAGCAGCGACTGCTGCTGGAGACCGCCTGGGAGACCCTGGAGAACGCGGGCATCGACCCCACCTCCCTGCGCGGCAGCCGCACCGGCGTCTTCGCCGGGGTGATGTACCACGACTACGCGCCACGGCTGCAGGAGGTCCCGGTCGGCCTGGAGGGCCTGGTCGGCAACGGCAACGCGGGTAGCGTGGCCACCGGTCGGATCGCCTACACGCTGGGCTTCGAGGGCCCGGCGGTGACCGTGGACACCGCCTGCTCCTCGTCCCTGGTCGCACTGCACCTGGCCGCCCAGTCGCTGCGCTCCGGCGAGTCCGACCTCGCCCTGGCCGGCGGCGTCACCGTGATGTCCTCGCCCGGGGCGTTCACCGAGTTCTCCCGGCAGCGCGGCCTGTCCCCCGACGGCCGTTGCAAGGCGTACGCGGGTGCCGCCGACGGCGTCGGCTGGGCCGAGGGCGTGGGCCTGCTGCTGGTGGAACGGCTGTCCGACGCCCAGCGCCTCGGCCACCCGATCCTCGCCGTGGTCCGTGGCTCCGCCGTCAACCAGGACGGCGCCTCCAACGGCCTGACCGCGCCGAACGGCCCCTCGCAGCAGCGGGTCATCCGGCAGGCCCTGACCAACGCCCGACTCACCCCGGCCGACATCGACGTGGTCGAGGGACACGGCACCGGTACCACCCTCGGTGACCCGATCGAGGCCCAGGCCCTGATCGCCACCTACGGCCAGAACCGCCCCGCCGACCGACCGCTGTGGCTCGGCTCACTGAAGTCCAACATCGGCCACACCCAGGCCGCCGCCGGGGTCGCCGGGGTCATCAAGATGGTCCAGGCGATCCAGCACGGTGTGCTGCCCAAGACCCTCCACGTCGACCAGCCCTCACCCCACGTCGACTGGACCGAAGGCAGCGTCCAGCTTCTGACGGATACCCAGGACTGGTCGCCTGCCGGTGAGTTGCGTCGCGCTGCGGTCTCCTCCTTCGGGGTGAGCGGCACCAACGCGCATGTGATCCTGGAGCAGGCCCCGGCCGTCGAGTCGCAGCCCGCGACCGCTCCGGCCACGCCCCTGCCGTGGGTGCTCTCCGCCCGGACCCCGGACGCGCTGGCAGCCCAGGCGGAACGCCTGCTCACCCTCGCCGAAACCCCGGACGCCCCGCACCCGGCCGACATCGCCACCGCACTGCTGCACTCGCGGGCGCTGCTGGACGAGCGGGCGGTGATCGTCGCCGAGGAACCGCAGGACTACCTGACCGCCCTGCGCGCCCTGGCCACCAACGCCCCCGCCCCCGGCCTGACCCGCGGACACGTCCGCCCCACCGGCAAAACAGTCTTCGTCTTCCCCGGACAGGGATCCCAGTGGCCCGCCATGGCCACCGAACTCCTCACCACCTCACCCATCTTCACCCACCACATCCAGCAGTGCGCCGACGCCCTCGCCCCGCACACCGACTGGAACCTCCTCGACGTCCTCCACCAAACCCCGAACACACCCACCCTGGACCGCGTCGACGTCGTCCAACCCGCCCTATGGGCCGTCATGATCTCCCTCGCCCGCCTGTGGCAACACCACGGCATCCACCCCGACGCCGTCATCGGACACAGCCAAGGCGAAATCGCCGCCGCCCACATCGCCGGCGCCCTCACCCTCACCGACTCCGCCCGCATCATCACCCTCCGCAGCCAAGCCATCAACACCCTCAGCGGCCACGGCACCATGGCCTCCATCAACCTCCCCACCAACCAGGTACAGCAGCGCCTGGCGCCCTGGGCGGACCGCATCTCCGTCGCCGCCGTCAACGGACCCGCCACGACGATCGTCTCCGGTGAGGTCCAGGCCATCACCGAGCTCGTCAACTCGCTGGAAGCGCAGGCCATTCGCGTGCGGGTGATCCCCGTCGACTACGCCTCCCACTCCGCCCAGGTCGAACGCATCCAGGACCAGATCCTGCACGACCTCGCCCCCATCACCCCCCAAACCGCCACCATCCCCCTCCTGTCCACCGTCACCAACACCTGGATCGACACCACCACCCTCGACGCCACCTACTGGTACACCAACCTGCGCCAAACCGTCCGACTCCACGAAGCCACCCACACCCTCGCCACCACCGGACACCACACCTACATCGAAATCAGCCCCCACCCCGTCCTCACCACCGCCATCCAAGGAACACTGGAGGAGATCGACCACCAGGCAACCGTCACCGGCACCCTGCGCCGCGACGAAGGCGGACTCAACCGCCTCCACACCTCACTCGCCGAAACCTTCGTCCACGGCACCCAGGTCACCTGGCAACCCGAAAACGACGACACCACCCCACGGCAGCACGTTCCCCTCCCCAGCTACGCCTTCCAGCACGAGCACTACTGGCTGGACAGCGCACCCGTCACCGGCCCGCGTCCCGAGCTGGCCGACGGCGCCCTGGGCGCAGTTGACGAACCGTCAACTCAGGACGCCGACAGACTGCGGGAGCAGCTGGTGGGGGCCACCGCCGAGGAGCGGGCGGTGCTGCTGCTGAACCTGGTTCTGGCCGAGACCGCGGTCGTCCTCGGGCACAGCTCCCCCACCGCCGTCGACGCCAACGGCGCGTTCAAGGATCTCGGGCTGAACTCGCTCACCGCCGTGGAGTTGCGCAACCGGCTGCGCGAGGCCTCCGGGCTGGCGCTGTCGGCGACCCTGGTCTTCGACCACCCGACGCCGGTCGCCATCGCCGACCACCTGGACGCGGAACTCGCGCTCACCGAGGTGTCGGCGCTGCCCTCCGCCTTCGTGTCGCTCGGCCAGTTGGAGAGCAGGGTCGCGGCGTCCGTCCTGGACGACGCGGAACGGCCCGAGATCGTCGCCCGCCTGCGCGGACTGCTGTCGCAGCTGGACGCCACCGCCGTCTTTTCGAGCACCGGCGGCAGCGAGAGCGACAGCGGCAACGCGATCGACATCGACGTCGCGACCGACGAAGAGCTCTTCGCGCTCATGGACAACGACCTGGATTCGCTCTGATGCGCTCCGACCCGACCCGACCTGCCCCGAAGGAGCCCGCCGGCCATGGCCGATGACGAGAAACTGCGCACCTATCTCAAGCGTGCGATCGCCGATGCCCAGCAGTACCAGAAGCGGGTGCGCGAGCTGGAGGCGAGCACCTCGCAGCCGATCGCGATCGTCGCGATGGCCTGCCGACTGCCCGGCGGCGCGGACTCCCCGGAGAAGCTGTGGCAGCTGGTGGAGGCCGGTGGCGACACCGTGACCGAGTTCCCGGCGGACCGCGGCTGGGACATCGAGGAGCTGTTCGACCCGGACCCGGACAGCCCCGGGAAGACCTACACCCGGCACGGCAGCTTCCTGCCCGAGGCCGCCGACTTCGACGCCGAGCTGTTCGGGATCTCCCGGCGCGAGGCGCTGGCCACCGACCCGCAGCACCGGCTGCTGCTGGAGACCGCGTGGGAGGCGCTGGAGCGGGCCGGGATCGAGCCCGGCACCCTGCGCGGCAGCAAGACCTCGGTCTTCGCCGGGATCGCGGGCGGCGACTACGCTCCGCGGCACCACGAGGCGCCGGAGGATCTGGAGGGGTACCTCGGCATCGGCTCGCTGGACAGCGTCGCCTCCGGCCGGATCGCCTACACCTTCGGCTTCGAGGGCCCGGCGGTGACCGTGGACACCGCCTGCTCGTCCTCCCTGGTCGCGCTGCACCTGGCGGTGCAGTCGCTGCGCTCCGGCGAGTCCGACCTCGCCCTGGCCGGCGGCGCCACCGTGATGTCCACCCCGCAGGGGTTCATCGAGTTCTCCCGCCAGCGCGGCATGTCGGTGGACGGTCGCTGCCGCGCCTTCGCCGCCGACGCCGACGGGACCGGCTGGGCCGAGGGCGCCGGACTGCTGCTGCTGGAGCGGCTGTCCGACGCCCAGCGGCTCGGCCACCCGATCCTCGCGGTGGTCCGCTCCACCGCCGTCAACCAGGACGGCGCGAGCAACGGCCTGACCGCCCCCAACGGCCCGGCGCAGCAGCGGGTCATCCGGCAGGCGCTGGCCAACGCCCGGTTGAACCCCGCCGACGTCGACGCGGTCGAGGCGCACGGCACCGGCACCACCCTCGGCGACCCGATCGAGGCCCAGGCGCTGATCGCCACCTACGGCCAGAACCGGCCCGCCGACCGGCCGCTGTGGCTCGGCTCGCTCAAGTCCAACATCGGCCACGCCCAGGCGGCGGCCGGGGTGGCCGGGGTGATCAAGACGGTGGAGGCGCTGCGCAACGGCGTGCTGCCGCGGACGCTGCACGTGGCGGAGCCCACCCCGCACGTGGACTGGTCGGCCGGGACGGTGCAGCTGCTGACCAAGGCCCGGGCCTGGCCGGAGACCGGCCGCCCGCGCCGCGCGGGCGTGTCCGCCTTCGGTGCCAGCGGCACCAACGTCCACGTGATCCTGGAGCAGGCCCCGGCCGACGCCCCCGATCCGGTCACGCCCGCCGAGACCCCGGCTCCGGCCGAGGCGGCGCCGACCAGGACCGCGGCCCCCGACCTCCGGCGGCCGCTGCCCTTCGTGCTGTCCGCGCGCACCCCGGCGGCGCTGCGTCGGCAGGCCGAGCGGCTGACCGCGCGGATCGTCAGCGACCCCGGGCTGCGCCCGGCCGACCTGGCCCACTCGCTGGCGACCTCGCGGGCGCTGCTCTCCGAGCGGGCCGTGGTGGTCGCCGCCGACCGGGACGCCCTGCTGGCGGGCCTGGCGGCGGTGGCGGCCGACGAGCCCGCGCCGCAGCTGGTCGGCGGCTCGGAGCGGCCCGGCGGCCTGGCCTTCCTGTTCACCGGTCAGGGCAGCGAGCGCACCGGCATGGGCAGCGAGCTGTACGCCACGCACCCGGCGTTCGCGGCCGCCTTCGACGCGGCGGTGGCCGAGCTGGACAAGCAGTTGAGCGGGCACGTGGACCGGTCGGTCCGGGACGCCGTGCTGACCGACGGCGGCGACGCGGCGCTGCTGCGGCGCCCGGTGTACGCCCAACCGGCGCTGTTCGCGGTCGAGGTGGCGCTGTTCCGGCTGTTCGAGTCCTGGGGGGTGCGCCCGGACGTGGTCGCCGGCTACTCGATCGGCGAGCTGACGGCGGCACATGTGGCGGGCGTGCTCTCGCTGCCGGACGCGGCGGCCCTGGTCGCCGCCCGGGCCCGGCTGCTGGACCGGCTGCCCGCCGACGGCGCGATGCTCGCCATCCAGGTCTCCGAGGAGGAGCTGGCCCCGGTGCTGGCCGAGCACGTTGACCAGGTCGGCCTGGCCGCGGTCAACGGCCCGGAGGCGGTGGTGATCTCCGGCGAGGAGCACCTGGCGCTGTCGATCGCCTGCCGCTTCGAGGCCCTGGGCCGCAGCAGCAGGCGGCTGGAGACGGCGCAGGCGTTCCACTCCCCGCAGGTGGCGGCGATCGCGGCGGAGTTCCGCGAGGTGGCCGCCGGGCTGACCTTCGCCGCGCCGAGGATCCCGCTGGTCTCCAGCCTGACCGGGCTCCTGGCCACGGCCGAGGAGCTGGGCGACGCCGACCACTGGGTCCGCCAGGTGCAGGGCACGGTCCGCTTCCACGACGCGCTGCGGCAGCTGGCCGAGCTCGGCGCCAGTACCTTCCTGGAGCTGGGACCGGACGGGGTGCTCACCGCGCTGGCCCAGGACTCCCTGCCGGAGGTCGCGGACGGCCTGCCGCCGGTGGTGCTGCCGGTGCTGCGCCGGGGTCGTCCGGAGGCCGACACGGTCGCGGCGGCGCTGGGGCAGGCACGGATCCACGGCCGCGCGGTGGACTGGGAGGCCGTGCTGTCCGGGCTCCAGCCGCAGCGGGTGGACCTGCCGACCTACGCCTTCGACCGGAGCAGCTACTGGATCACCCCGGGCGCGCCCGTCCGCGGCGCCCGGCGCGGCTCCGGCCTCGCGGCCAGGACCCGCCCGGCGGCCTCCTCGCTGCGCAGTCGGCTGGCGGCGGTCGCGCCGGAGCAGCGCGAGGCCTTCCTGTTGGACGCGGTCCGGGCCGAGGCCGCCTCGGTGCTCGGCACGGTCGCCGACGCGGTCGGCCCGCACCGGCCGTTCGGCGAGCTCGGCCTGGACTCGCTGACCTCGGTGGAGCTGCGTACCCGGCTGAACCGGGGGATCGGGCTGCTGCTCCCGGCGACGCTGGTGTTCGACCACCCGACCCCGGTCCGGCTGGCCGGGTACCTGTTGCAGCGGATCGGCGACCTCCCGCAGGAGCTGCCCGCCGACCCGCTCGACGCCGACCAGCAGGACCAGGAGGAGCAGGAGCAGCGGTCCGAGCGCAATCCCCTGGACGCGCTGGACCGGATCGCCGCGCAGGGGCCGCTGGCCACGCTGTACCAGCAGCTGTGCGCCCAGGGCAGCTACCTGACCGCGTCCGAGCTGCTGATCGTCGCCTCCCACCTGCGGTCGGAGTTCGACGCCAGGGCGGCGGAGCGGCACACCCTGACGCCGCTCCAGCTGGGCACCGGACCGGCCCGGACGAAGATCCTCTGCTTCCCGTCGCTCAGTGCCATCTCCGGCCCGCACGAGTACGCGCGGCTCGGCCACACCCTGCGCACCGAGCGCGACGTCTTCGTCTTCCCGGCGCCCGGGTTCGGCGACGGCGACCCGCTGCCGGACGGTCTGGAGACCTTCGTCGGGATGCAGGTCGAGGCGGCGCTCAAGGTGGTCGGCGACGACCCCTTCGTCATCGTCGGCCGCTCGATGGGCGGTTGCGTGGCGCACGCGGTCGCCGCCGGTCTGGAGGACCGGGGGGTGATCCCGACCGGCCTGGCGCTGATCGACACCTACCCGATCGAGGGCCCGCGCGACGAGGGCATCCGGGGCTGGTGGCTGGCCGCCATGATCCAGGGGATGCTCGACCGGATCGAGCGCTACGAGATGCCCTGGAACGACCACAGCCTCAGCACCATGGGCGGCTACCTGCGGATCTTCGCGGGCTGGGAGCCCAAGCCGCTGGCCGCGCCGACGCTGCTGCTGCGGGCGCTGGACCCGGTCGAGGGCATGGACCTGGACCCGGCGAGCCCGGTCGACTGGCAGGCCTACTGGCCGCTGGACGTCGAGGAGGCGGACGTCCACGGCGACCACTTCTCGGTGCTGGAGGAGGACGCCGAGCTGACCGTGGCGGCCATCCGGGACTGGATCGACCGGCTCGGCTGACCACCCCACCGCGGATCCGTCGCGGACCCACCCGAACCCCACCCGAACCCCTGACATCCATCCGAGGAGACAGAATGGTGCCACCCGTCGTCGTCGTCACCGGCGCGGCCTCCGGAATCGGCCGGGCGACCGCCGAGCTCTACGCCGAGCGCGGCTACCGCGTGGTCGCGGTCGACGTGAACGAGTACGGGCTCAAGGAGCTCGCCGCGCGCGACGGCGAGGCGTTCGCCACGCTCGTCGGCGACGTGTCCAGCGAGGCCGTCAACAACGCCATGGTGCGGCTGGCGCTCCAGCGGTTCGGCCGCCTGGACGCCGCCGTCCTGAACGCGGGTATCGGCGGCGCCGGGCCGCTGGAGTCGGCCGGGGCGCTGGACCGCTTCGACCGGGTGCTGGCGGTGAACGTGCGCGGCGTGGCGGCGGGCATCCGGGCGTCGGTCCCGGCGCTGCGGGCGGTCGGCGGCGGCTCCATCGTGGTGACCTCGTCCATCTCCGGGCTGCGCGGCGACCCGGGGGTCTGGGGCTACAACGCCTCCAAGGCCGCCTCGATCAACCTGGTGCGGGCAGCCGCGCTTGACTATGCGTCAGAGAACATCCGGATCAACGCGATCGCCCCCGGCGGCGCGATCACCGCGATGACCGCCGGGGTGCTGGCGGACCCGGAGACGGCCGCCGTGCTGACCGCGCGGATCCCGCTGCTGCGCTGGTCGGACGCCCGGGAGCAGGCCGAGGTGATCTGGTTCCTCACCTCCCCGGCGGCGTCCTTCATCACCGGTGTCACGCTGCCGGTCGACGGCGGGATCATCGCCAGCACCGGCATCCTGCCGCCGCCGGGCCGCCCCGGCGAATAGCCGAGCGCCACCGGCAGACCCATTTTCCCGCCCGGACGACCGCGGCGGGCACTGAAGAGGAGGGCATGAATGGGGCAGGAAATCGCCGAGGAAAGCAGAACCGAACTCGCCAGGAACAAGGAAGTCGCCCGGCGCTATTTCGAGGAACTCGTCAACGAGCGGCGGCTCGACCTCCTGGAGGAGATCATCGCCGAGGACGCGGCCGACGAGACCCGGGTCGGCCCCGGCGGCCGGGGCAGCCGCGAGGACTTCCGCGAGCACGCCGTGTGGCTCTTCGAGAACGTCGGCGGTGCCCGCACCACCATCACCGACCTGATCGCCGAGGGCGACCGGGTGGTGGTCTTCTGGCGGCTGGAGGGCGTCCAGCTCGGGGAGTTCTTCGGGGTCCCGGCCACCGGCAGGCCGTTCAGCGGCGCCAGCATCAGCACGCTCACCATCAGGGACGGCAAAGTCGTCCGCTACAACGTCCTGCCCGACCGCCTCGGCGTGGTCCGGCAGTTGGAGGCAACCCCATGACCCGCAAGCTGCTCGCCACCGACCTCGCCGAGATCCGGCAGACCCTGTCGCTGTTCTCGCACGTGTTCGACAACGGTGACGCGGACGCCCTGGACCTGGTCTTCACCGAGGACGTCACGGTGCGCAACACCATCGGCCGGGGCTACGAGCTGGTCGGCATCGAGGCGGCCCGGGACTTCACCCGCCGGTTCGTCGTCGGCACGGTCGACCACCAGACCCTGGACACGGTGGTGCTGGTGGACGAGGACGGCACCGTCCGCACCCGCAGCCGGTACCTGGGGCTGCTGGCCGACGGCAGCATCCACGGCGGTGACTACTACGACATCCTGGTCCGCACCGAGGCCGGCTGGCGGATCAGCTACCGGCTCTCGACGTCCCGGCTGCCGAAGCTGGAGAAGACCGAGCCGGAGCCCGGCCTGCTCGACCCGTGGCGTCCGCGCGCCGGGCAGCCCCCGGTGACGCTGATCTGAGCCACCGCCGCCCCACCCGCCGACGGCGGGCCCGCGCACCCGCGCGGGCCCGCCGTCGTCATGATCAGGGGCTGGCTAAGGGTCCGGTAGGGGTTACCCGGGTCCGGGGCTGCTGCTAATTTTTCGACAGGACCAGGGCGCCGGACGGCAATTCGCCACGCGCCCCGGAATTCACCGGCAACACCCTCCCCGTTCCCCGAAATTCCCCAGCACATTTCTCACGACGGAGCACGCGCATGCCCATATCCCTGTCCAGAAAATCCCGAGTGGCAATCGGCGCGGCGGGTGCTCTGCTTCTCCTGGTCGGCTGCTCCTCCGGTGGCAGCGGCGGCAGCACCGCCGCCGCCGTGGTCGGGAAGCCGGTGTCCGGCGGGACGCTGAACTTCGCCGTCGACACCGAGCCGACCTCCTGGGACATCCACGTCAGCCCGCAGGACATCACCGCCGAGATCCAGCGCGAGGTCTTCGACTCGCTGGTCTCCGAGGACGCCTCGGGCAACTTCCACCCGTGGCTGGCGACCTCCTGGACGGTCGCGCCCAACCTGGAGAGCTACACCTTCCACCTGCGCCACGACGTGAAGTTCAGCGACGGCACGCCGTTCAACGCAGCCGCGGTGAAGGCGAACTTCGACCACATCGTGGCCAAGTCGACCAAGTCGCAGTACGCGTCCAGCCTGCTCGGCCCGTACACCGGCACCGAGGTGATCGACCCGTACACGGTGAAGGTCACCTTCTCCAAGCCGTTCGCGCCGTTCCTCCAGGCCGCCAGCACCACCTACCTGGGCTTCTACTCCCCCAAGGTGCTTGCCGCCGACGCGAGTTCGCTCGGTGGCGGCGGCCCGGTGGACGTCGGCACCGGCCCCTTCATCTTCAGCAGCTACACCAAGGGCCAGCAGGCGGTGTTCACCCGCAACCCGGACTACGACTGGGGCCCGGCGACCGCCAAGCACACCGGTCCGGCCTACCTGGACAAGCTGGTGGTCCGCTTCCTGCCGGACAGCTCGGTCCGCCTGGGCGCGCTGACGAGTGGTCAGATCCAGGTGGCCAAGGCCGTTCCGAACCAGAGCGTGGCCACCGTCAAGGACGACTCCGCACTGAAGATCATCACCAAGGACGCCCCCGGCGGCAACTACAACCTGTGGCTCAACGCCTCGCTGGCCCCGTTGAACGACCAGCGGGTGCGCGAGGCCGTGCAGCGCGGGATCAACATCACCCAGGACGTCAAGACCGTCGAGTTCGGCCAGTTCGACCGGGCCTGGAGCCCGATCAGCCCGACCACTCCGGACTATGACGCCTCGTTGGAGAACAGCTGGCCCTACAGCCCGACCCTGGCCAACCAGTTGCTGGACCAGGCCGGCTGGACCGCACGCGACTCGGCCGGCTACCGCACCAAGGACGGCAAGCGGCTCGTCATCAACTGGCCGCAGGTGGCCGGCAACACCACCCGCGAGGGCCGGGACGTCCTCGGCCAGGCGATCCAGGCCGACCTGCAGAAGATCGGCATCCAGGTGCTGCGCCCCACCCTCGACATCGGCACCTACATCACCGAGGCGTACGGCGGCAAGGTGGACGTGCTGGACTCCAGCTGGGCCCGGTTCGAGCCGGACGTGCTCTGGCTGTTCTTCAACAGCGCCAGCGCGCCCGCCGAGGGCGGCCAGAACGCCACCTTCCTCAGCGACCCGCAGCTCGACCAGTGGACCAACCAGGCGCGTACCACGCTCGACCCGACCGTCCGCAAGCAGGACTACGACCAGACCCAGGAGCGCGCGATCAACCTGGCCACGGTCGTCCCGATCTACACCCCGGCCTCCATCGTCGGTGAGTCCACCCAGGTCCAGGGCCTGACCTTCGACGCCGACACCTGGCTGACCTTCTACGACACCTGGCTGGCCGGGAAGTGAGCCGGACCTCGACCCTGCTGCGCGGGACCGCCCAGCGGCTGGCCTCGGCCGTCGCGGTGCTCTGGGGCGCGGCCACCCTCGCCTTCGTGACCCTGCAACTGATCCCCGGTGACCCGGTGGACATCCTGCTGGGCCCCGCCACCACCGCCTCCCCGGCGGTGCGGGCCGAGATCCGCCGACAGTACGGCTTCAACCAGCCGGTGTACCTCCAGTACCTGCGTTACCTGGGCCGACTGGCCCACGGTGACCTGGGTCAGTCCTACCAGTTGCAGCGCCCGGTGACCTCGCTGATCAGCGGGCAGCTCGGGCCGACCGTGCAACTCTCGCTCGCCGCCCTGCTGGTGGCCGTCGTCCTGGCCGTGGTCTCGGCCGTGGCGACGGCCGGGCGGGGCCCGCTGCCGCGCGCGATCACCACCGCCTGGGAGCTGATCGCGGTCTCCACGCCGTCCTACTGGACCGGCATCGTGCTGCTCACCGTCTTCTCCTTCCAGCTGCACGTCTTCCCGGTCGCCGGGGCGCAGGACTTCGCCTCGCTGGTGCTGCCCGCGGTGACGCTGGCGCTGCCGGTCGCCGGAGTACTGGCGCAGGTGCTGCGGGAGAGCCTGGAGGCGGCGCTGGGCCAGCCGTTCACGGTCACCGCCCGCTCCCGGGGCCTGAGCCGGACGGCGGTACTGCTGCGGCACACGCTGCGGCACGCCGCCGTCCCGCTGGTCACCCTGACCGGCTGGCTCTCCGGCTCGCTGCTCGGCGGGGCGGTGCTGGTGGAGACGGTCTTCGGCCGCCCCGGCATCGGCTCGCTGGTGCTCCAGGCGATCACCAGCCGGGACATGCCGGTGGTGATCGGCGTGGTGCTGCTGACCGCCGCGGTCTTCCTGGTCATCTCGACCGTGGTGGACCTGCTCTACACCGTCATCGACCCCCGACTGAGGAGCTGGTGACCCCATGGCGAGTACCACCGTTCCCACCCTTGCCGTCGCGACCGCCGCGCCGACCCGCCGCCGGAACTCGATACCGCCCACGGTGCTGCTGTCCGCCGCGGTCCTGCTGCTGATCCTGCTGGTCGGCGTCGACCCCGGACTGTTCACCGGTACCTCACCGGACGCGATCAACCCGGTCGGCGCGCTCCAGGGCCCCAGCGCCGCCCACTGGTTCGGCACCGACCAGCTGGGCCGCGACCTGTTCACCCGGGTCCTGTACGGGGCGCGTCCGAGCCTGCTGCTGGGCTTCGGCTCGACGGTGATCGCGGTGGCCGGCGGCGCCGTGATCGGCCTCGCCGCCGCGCTCGGCGGACGCGTCGCCGACCAGCTGCTGATGCGGCTCAGCGACATCCTGCTGTCGCTCCCGGCGGTACTGCTGGCGCTGATGGTGATCGCCATCCTCGGCCCCGGCACCGTCAACATCATGATCGCCATCGGCGTCGCCTTCATCCCCGGCTACGGACGACTGGTCCGCGCCGAGGCGCTGGTGGTCCGCCGCTCCGGCTACGTCGAGGCGGCGGTGGCGCTCGGCCTGCGCCGCCGGGCGCTGGTGCTGCGGCACGTGCTGCCGAACGCCCTGGCGCCGCTGCTCACCCTGGCCGCGGTCGGCTTCGGCTCGGCGCTGATCTCCGCGTCCGGGCTCAGCTTCCTCGGCCTCGGCCCGCAGCCGCCGTCGCCCGAGTGGGGGGCGATGCTCTCCGACGGCCGCGACTTCCTGCAGAGCGCCTGGTGGATCGGCGTGTTCCCGGGCCTGGCGGTCACCGTCACCGTGATCGCCGTGAACGTCGTCGGCCGCTACGCCCAGGACCGCTTCACCAGGAGGACCAGCCGATGAGCCCGACCCCGGAACCGCTGCTGGCGGTCGAGGACCTGAACGTGGTGTTCCAGCAGGGCCGTTCGGCCCGGCGCGGGCAGCCGCAGGTGAACGCCGTCCGGGACGTCTCGTTCACCCTGGACCGGGGCGAGTGCCTGGCCGTGGTCGGCGAGTCCGGCTCCGGCAAGAGCGTCACCGCCCGCACCCTGCTCGGCCTGACCGGCAACCGGGCGCAGGTCACCGCCCGCCGGATCAGCTTCGACGGCCAGGACCTCACCGCGCTGAGCGAGCGCGAGTGGCGGTCGGTGCGCGGACGCCGGATCGGCCTGGTGCTCCAGGACGCGCTGGTGTCGCTGGACCCGCTGCGCCGCATCGGCACCGAGGTCGGCGAACCGCTGCGCACCCACGGCCTGGCCGACCGCGCGGAGACCGGCCGCCGGGTGCTGTCGCTGCTCGCCGACGCCGGGATCCCGGACCCGGCCCGGCGCGCCCGGCAGTACCCGCACCAGCTCTCCGGCGGACTGCGGCAGCGGGCGCTGATCGCCTCGGCGCTGGCCGGCGGCCCGGAGCTGCTGGTCGCCGACGAACCCACCACCGCGCTCGACGTCACCGTCCAGGCCCAGGTCTTCGACCTGCTCAGCGGCCTGATCGCGGAGGGCACCGCACTGCTGCTGATCAGCCACGACCTGGCCGCGGTGGCCCGACTGGCCGACCGGATCGCGGTCATGTACGGCGGCCTGGTGGTCGAACGCGGCCCGGCCGCACGGGTGTTGGGAGCCCCACGGCACCCGTACACGCGGGCGCTGCTGGCGGCGGTCCCGGCGATCGACGGTCGGCGCGCGCTGCTCTCCGCGCCGACGCTCGGGCTGCCCGCCGCCGGGCCCGACGGCTGCCCCTACGCGGCCCGCTGCGCCCTCGCCGACCAGCGCTGCCGCGACGAACTCCCGGCGCCGGAAGGTGAGGACGGCCACCAGACCCGCTGCTGGCACCCGCGGACCGACGCCCCGGTGGCGCTGCCGACACCGGTCCGGGCGCTCCCGGCCGAACCGGCACCCGCGGGGCCGGGCCCGGCGGGTCAGCGCCCGGACGGTCGGGACCCGGCCGGGGAGCCGCTGCTGGAGGTCTCCGAGATCTCCAAGCGCTTCCGGTCGCCGGACGGCGGCCACTACGACGCCGTCCGCGAGGTCTCCTTCCAGCTGCGGGCCGGGGAGACCCTGGGCGTGGTCGGCGAGTCCGGCTCCGGCAAGACCACGGCCGCGCGGATCGCGCTCGGTCTGCTGGAGCCCGACTCGGGCAGCGTCCGGTTCGCGGGCGGACCCTGGAGCGGAGTGCCGGAGCACCGGCGGCGGGAGCGGCGGCGGCTGATCCAGGTCGTCTCGCAGGACCCGCTCGGCTCGTTCGACCCCCGCTACTCGGTGGAGCGGCTGGTCGGCGAGGCGGTGGCGCAGGCCGGGATCCCGCGCGGGGCCGCCCGGCGGGCCCGGGTGGCCGAACTCCTGGACCAGGTCGGGCTGCCCGCCGGGCTGCTGGACCGGCGTCCACTGGACCTCTCCGGCGGCCAGCGGCAGCGGGTGGCGATCGCCCGGGCGCTGGCCCCCGGACCACGGCTGCTGGTCTGCGACGAGCCGGTCTCGGCGCTGGACGTCTCGATCCAGGCGCAGGTACTGGACCTGCTGGTCACCCTGCAACGCGAACTTGGAGTGGCGCTGCTGTTCATCTCGCACGACCTCGGCGTGATCCACCACGTCAGCGACCGGCTGATCGTGATGCGCGGCGGCAGCGTGGTCGAGACCGGCGACGTCGCCGAGGTCTTCGCCGGACCGGCCCATCCCTACACCCGGGAGCTGCTCGCCGCGGTCCCCCGCCCCGAACCGGCCGCCGAGGCCGTACCGCACCACCGCGACCGCACCCCGGTCGCACCGACCCCGCAGGGAGGAAGCGCATGACCAGTGACATTGCACCGAACGCGATACTCCACGGAGGCCCGTCCGAGTACCTGCCCGACGAACGGCGGCTGCGCCATGTAGCGGAACCACTTGACGTGCTCAAGGTGCTCTGCGGCAACCGCTACGAGCACTTCCGGCGGTCCGCGCAGACGATCCGCCACGAGTCCGTGGAGCTGCGGGTCTTCGCCTGGACGGGGTTCACCTACCTGGCCGAGTGAGGGCCGCGAACCGTCCGGACTCGCCGCCAACGGACCAGAATGCCGGGTCCGGCGGCGGCCAGGCGGTAGAAGTGTCCGCATCAACCACCCTCACCTGGAGGTAGTCATGCGGGCTCGTCTCGCCGTCGTCGGCGCCATCGGCGCCCTTGCCGTCCTGTTCTCGGGCGGATGGACCGCCGCGGCCGCCGACGGGGAGAACTCGGTGACCGTCGCCCCGAGCGGCGGCATCGCCAAGGACGGCACGGTCACCCTCACCGGCACCTACCGCTGCGACTCGTCGGTCGGCTACGGCACCGTGGTGAACGTCCTGGTCACCGACGGCTCCAACACCAGCAGCGTCGGCAGCAGCCGGCTCGTCAGCTGCGACGGCGCGGAGCACACCTGGACCGCGATCGGTCAGCCGTACCAGTCGGTGGCCGCCGGTCCGATCCGGGTCGAGGCGACGCTGATCCACCTCAGCTGGCAGGGCTCGCTGATCCCGCGGACCGACGTGCTGGCGGACCAGCAGCAGACCAGCACGCTGGTCCCGCGCTCCTGACCACCCGCGCCCCGGCCCGCTCGTGACCGCGCCCGCGCCCGCCCCGGGGGACGGGGGCGGCGCGGGCGCGGTCGCGGTCAGTTGGAGTTCTCCCAGGTGTCGGCGAAGCTGCCGTCGGAGATCGACCCGGGCTGCGCCATGGTGTCGCCGCTGTCCTGGTTCTGCATGACGATGCCGGTCGGCGCGTAGCTGTCCAGTGCCTGGCCGTTGGCGGCGGCGCCGGTGAAGTCCACGGTGCCGAAGTCGGACAGGCTGGCGATCTGGCCGCCGACGTCGGTGGCCTCGGCGATGACCTCGGCCGAGCTGTCCTGGTAGCCGGAGGAGCCCTGCTGGGTGGTGGTCTGGTTCCAGCCCTCGGTGCTGTCGTCGAGGGTCATGGTGAACGTCCCGTCGCCGTTGTCGGTGACGGTGGCGGTCAGCTGGTCACCGGGCTCGACGTCGACCGACCAGGGGCTCTCGGACGCGGGCAGCACCTCCCACCAGGCGCCGTACTCGGCCTGCCCGCCGATGCAGTCGGCCTCGGTGCCGGTCTGCTCCAGCGCCGAGTTGTTGTAGCCGTCGAGCCCCACCCAGTAGGAGGAGTAGGTGTCCTGCGAGCCGCAGCTGATGGCGGGCTGGACCCAGGAGGAGGTGACCGAGGTGTAGCTGCCGGAGTCGCCGGTGGCCGCGTATCCGCTCCAGTTGCCGGAGGTGACGGTGTCGTTGTGGCGCCGCGTGTTCCGGTCCGGGCGCAGCGGGTGGCTCTCGCGGTGCGCGAGCGCGGCGCTGACCCGGGCATGGTGCTGGTGGTGCGCGGTGGGGGCGGCCGCCTGCGCGCTGGGGGACGCGAACGCGGCGGCGGCGACGAGGCCGGTGGCTATGCCGAGCAGGCGTACGGTTGATCTGCGGGACATGGGGGTTCTCCCTCTGGCAGTGCTGGTTCGGGACGCCGTTACGGCCCAGGGCCCAGGGACGCGGCCCGGTGCGCGGATCACGCGGCTCCGGGTGGCGGACCCAGCCTGCCTGACGATGCATGTCCATGACAACCCTCGGAGCGAACCGTTCCGGGGAGATTCCTGAGAGTATCCCGAGAGTCCGTTTGAGTCCGCTCCCCCGCGAACTACCAGGTGTTTTGGGCGGAGTTGTGGTGATATCCGCCCGCTCCGCGGGTCAGCCGCGCGGGCGGGCGTCCGGGTTGTAGATCGCCCGCATGTCCGGGCGCATGCCGAGCGCCCGGAACCCGTACTCCAACTGCTGGTACCAGGCCCGCTGGTCCTCCAGTTCCTTGGACACCTGGACCGGCCGCATTCCGCTCCCGGTCGCCTCGAAGACCATGGCCACGAACGAGTCCACCGGCTTCGCCGGGTCGGACGGGTGGCTGAGCACGGTGAACTCCCAGTTCTGCGCCCCGGACAGGTCCATGCCCGGGCTCAACCTCCGCAGTACGAAAGTCGGTTGCGGCAGCAGCACCACCGACTGCGCGCGGATCGCCAACTGCCGCGCGCCCGCCCCCAGCACCCGCCAGCCGGGCTCGGGACCGAAGTGGTGCAGGTCGGAGAACAACTCCTCGCGCAGCTTGGAGTAGTCGGCCACGGCCTGGGCCACCGCCCGGCTGTCCTCCGCCAGTTGGCGCTGGGTGTCGCAGCTGTCGAGCAGCCCGCGCAGGTCGGTGAGTCGATCCCGCACCCACGGCTTCAACTGGGCGTCGAGCGCCCCCAGCCGGTAGGCGCTCTCGGCGGTCTCCACCACCAGCAGCGCGCCGTCCTGCAACGCCTGCCAACTACCCCTGAGATCCATGGTCCCCCGTCCGGCCGAGCCCGGGCCCCAGGCTGAAGCAGGGCCAGCCCGGTCAACTCGCGGTCCCGCCCCTCCTATTCCCGCCACTCCTCGCGGAGCCGCTGCTTGAGCACCTTCCCGGCGGCGGACACCGGCAGCGCGTCCACCAGCCGCAGGCCGCGCAGCCGCGCGTAGGGGACCACCCGCTCGGCGACGAAGGCGAGCAGCTCCGCCTCGTCCGCGCCGACCCCGGCGCGGGGCACCACGTAGCCGACCGGGATCTCCCCCACGCCCTCGCTGGGCACCCCGACCACGGAGGCCTGCGCCACCGCCGGGTGCGTGCACAGCACCTCCTCCAGGTGCTGCGGGTAGACGTTGTAGCCCTTGTAGATCAGCATGTCCTTGGCCCGGCCCTCCAGGAACAGGTAGCCGTCGGCGTCCAGTCGGCCCAGGTCTCCGGTGCGCAGCCAGCCGCCCTGGAACTGATTGTCCGTCAACTCCGGGTGCCCGTGGTAGCCGTCGGTGATCTGCGGGCCGCGCGCCCAGACCTCCCCCAACTCCCCTGTCGGGAGCGGCCCGCCGTCGCCGTCCGGGGTGCGGATCTGCACCTCGGTGTCGAAGGCGGGCAGGCCCACCGTCCCGGGCGGGGGCGGCGGCGTGGTCGGCCCGACCGGGCCCAGGGTGATCGCCATGGTCGCCTCGGTCAGCCCGTACCCCTCGGCCACCAGGGCGTTCGGGAACAGCCCGTGCAGCCGCTCCAGGGTGACCCGGTCGATCGGCGCGGCCCCGCAGCTGACCAGGGTCACCGAACCCAGGTCGCGGCCCCGCGCGGAGGGGTGCTCCAGCAGGGCCCGGAACATCGGCGGCGAGCCCACCAGCCCGTTGGCGCGGTGACGCTGCACCAGGTCCAGGTAACCGGACGGCTCGAACCGGCCGCAGAGCACCACCGTGGCCCCCTGGAGCACCGAGACCACCAGCGAGATGATGCCCATCGCGTGGAACATCGGCGCCACCGCGATGCCGACCCCCTGCCCGGGCTGCACGCTGTGCGCGCCGCGCGCCCCGGGCAGGGTCCGCAGCACCACGCCGCCCTCGGCGTCCAGCTCCGGCACCGCCCCCGACCGCCAGCAGGCGGACTGCAGGGCGTTCGCCATGACGTTGCGGTGCAGCACCCGGACCGGCTTGGAGCGGCCGGTGGTGCCGCCGGTGAAGGCCAGGTGCGCCAGGTCCGCGCCGCCGCGCCCGGCGTCGGTCGCCGGTTCGGCGCGCAGCAGCTCGTCCAGGCCGACGGTGTCCGGACGGGCGGACTCCAGCGGCCCCGGCACCACCACGGTCAGCCGCAGCCGCGGTCCCGCCGCCTGGTCCAGCAGCGGCAGGCACTCGGGCACGGTGACCACGCAGCCGACGGACGCCTCCGCCAGCTGCTCGCGCAGCGCACCGGCGGGCTGCGCCGGGTTGAGCGGACCGACCACCGCCCCGGCCAGGATCGCGCCGAAGTAACCGACCGGGAACCAGAGGCTGTTGGGCAGCAGCAGGCCGACCGTGTCCCCGGGTTTCACCCCCCGCTCGGCCAGCCCCCGGGCCAGCCGCAGCGAGCGGTCGAACAGCTCGGTGTAGGTCAGCGAGCGCTCGCCGTCGACGAAGGCGAGCCGGTCGCGGTAGCGGCGGGCGGAACCGGCCAGCGCCGCGCCGATCCCGGCCGGCGGGTAGTCGAGCGTGGTCGGCAGGCCCGTGGGCCAGGCTCCGGACATGTGAGCGCTCCCTCCGTCGGCCCCCGGATCGCCCCTGACCGATGGCGGGAGCCGAACTGATCGAATGTTCGAAAGGCTAGAGCGAGGGGGGCCGCCGCGCCATACGGCGCGCCCCGGCAATCGCCCGCTCCGGGGCGCACCCGGTCCCGTCACGGGGCCGTCGGGCCTCATTGACAGTGTTCTGACAGCCGATCACCATGAGGAGGTTGTCGCGGACGCGTCAACACCGTTGTGACCGGATACCGGCGTAGCGCACCACCGTGCCACGGCGCCGGGCGCCCGGTGAGAGGAGCCCTTGTGGTGCACGTCCGAAAGATCGCGGCGCCGGTGGTGACGGTCGGGGCGTTGGTCGCGCTGACCCTGCTACCGGCCGCAACGGCCCAGGCCCAGACCCGAGCCCAGACCCAACCGCAGGCACAGGCCCAACCGCAGGCCCAACCGCAGGCACAGGCGCCGAGTGCCGCCGCACTGCCCAACGCGGCGCTGGCCGACCGGGGCACCACCCGGGCCTGCGCGGGTATCGCGGGCGACCGCTGCCTGGCCGACATCGTCACCGTCGCCAAGGGCTCGGTCAAGCCGCTGGCGACCAGTACCCCGGTGGGCTACGGCCCGGCGGACTTCGCCGCCGCCTACAACCTGCCCGCCGCCACCGTCGGCCCGGCCAACACCATCGCGATCCTGGACGAGGGCGCCTTCCCGACCCTCGAAGCCGACCTCGCCGGCTACCGCTCGCAGTACGGGCTGCCCGCGTGCACCACCGCCAACGGCTGCTTCAAGCAGGTCAACGAGCACGGCGGGGCGCCGCTGGCGGCCGGGACCACCACCGCCCAGAAGGAGTTCGACGAGGGGGTCGGGGTCGAGACCACGCTCGACGTGGACATGGCCTCGGCGGCCTGCCCGACCTGCCACATCCTGGAGATCACGGTCAACCGGGACCTCACCACCAGCGAGGACCAGGCCGCCGAGGACTTCGGCGTGGCGATGGACACCGCCGCCACGCTCGGCGCGTCGGCCGCCAGCGTCAGCTACCAGTTCGACCCGGACGCCACCTTGGACCTCGGCACCGCCGCGCGGGATTTCTTCCACCCCGGGATGGCGATCACCGCCTCCTCCGGTGACAGCGGCTTCGAGGGCACCCCCTCCGGCTGGCCGCAGAACCTGCCGACGGTCACCTCCGTCGGCGGCACCTCGCTCTACCGCACGCCCGGCGCCGGCAACGGCTACACCGAGGTCGCCTGGAGCGGCTCCGGCAGCGGCTGCGCGGCCGAACTCCCGCCCGCGCTCGGCCAGCCGACCAGCGTCGCGGCCAACTGCGGCGGCCACCGCGCCGACTCCGACGTCTCCGCCGACGCCGACCCGAACACCGGTGCGGCCGTGTACGACGACTACGCGCCGTACAGCGGCCAGCCGTACGGCTGGATCGCCGTCGGCGGCACCAGCGAGTCCAGCCCGTTCGTCGCCGGACTGTACGCGCGCGGCGGCGACCTGGCCGACGTCGAGGGTCCGAACACCCTCTACGCCGACCCCTCCTCGGCCTTCAACGACGTCACCGTCGGCGAGAACGCCCCGCCGAACAGCGGCTGCGGCGTGCTCTGCACCTCGGGCTCCGGCTGGGACGGCCCGACCGGCCTCGGCACCCCGAACGGCCTGTCCGGCTTCTGACCTGGGCATCCCCCGACCCGGCGGCGGCCGGGACCGGCCGGGAACGGGTCGCCGTCGCGACCCGTCCCCGGCCGAGCTGTTGGCCGCCCGGACCTCAGACCGAGTCGGCGGGCTGCCGCACCGGTTCGCCGCCGACCAGGGACAGGTCGACCCGGGTGTCCAGGATGGCCCTCGGGTCCGCCTCCGCGAACAGGTCGCGGGAGAGCAGCACCAGGTCGGCGTACTTGCCCGGGGTGATCGAACCGAGGCGGTCCTCCAGGAAGTTGGCGTAGGCGCTGCCCATGGTGTAGCCGCGCAGCGCGGTCTCCAGGTCGACGGTCTGCTCCGGCCGCCAGGCCGGGCCGCCGCGCAGCCCCTGGCGGGTGACGGCGGTGTAGAGGCCGACCATCGGGTCCATCTCGGCGACGTTCCAGTCGCTGGAGAAGGCCAGCGCGGCGCCCGCCCGGTGCAGGTCCCGCATCGGCCAGGCCTTGCTCCAGCGCTCCGGGCCCACCGCCCGCGCCCAGTCCTGGCCGGGACCGGCGATGTCCGGCGAGCAGTGCCGCGGCTGCATGCAGGCCACCACTCCCAGTTCGGCGAAGCGCGGGGTGTCCGCCGGGTCCAGGCACTCGACGTGGACCACCTGGTGCCGGGAGTCGCGCGGCCCGTTGACGGCGCGGGCGTGCGCGGCGGCGTCCAGTACGGTCCGGATCCCCCGGTCGCCGGTGGCGTGCACGAACAGCTGGAAGCCCAGCCGGTCGAGCCGGGCGAAGACCTCGGCGAACTCCTCCGGCGGGTAGAAGGTCTCGCCCCGGTGGTGCGCGTGGCCGTGGTACGGCTCCAGCAGCGCGGCCGTGTGCGGTTCCACCACGTCGTCGATGTACAGCTTGAGCGGCCCCACCCGCAGCCGGTCGGTCCGGTACGCCGCGGCGGCCCGGGCGAAGGCGTCCAGGTCCTCCGGGCCGGTACCGCGCGGGTGGAACAGCGCGGCCACCAGCCGGGAGCGCAGCCGCCCCTCTCGTTCGGCGCGCTCGAACAGGGCGAGGTCGTCCAGCGAGTTCTGCGGCTCGACCACGGTGGTGATGCCGAACCTGGCGGCCAGTTCCAGGCTGCCGCACAGCCGCGCGTACTGCCGGTCCGGGTGCGCCCAGGGCACCCCCGCGGCGCGCAGCGCCCGGTGCCCGTCGCGGGACAGGCCGCGGACCGCGAAGTCGGTGACGAAGCCGGTGGGCCGACCGGTGGCCGGGTCCTTGGCGATGGTGCCGTAGGGGGTCTGCCCGGTGTCGGCGTCGATGCCGAGGCGGCGCAGCGCGGCGGTGTTCAGCCAGGCGGTGTGCACGTCGTAGCTGAGCACGAAGGCCGGATGGTCGCCGGTGTACGGGTCCAGGTCGGCGGCGGTGGGCATCCGGCCGCCGGGGACGGCCGAGTAGTCGAAGGCCTCGGCCTCCACCCAGTCGGCGCCGGGGTTGGCCGCGAGCCAGGCCTGGATCCGGCGGCCGATCTCGGGCAGGTCGGCGGCACCGGCCAGCTGCACGCAGGCCCGGTCCGAGCCGAGCCGGACGTGGTTGTGGCTGTCGATGAACCCGGGCAGCAGCAACCGGCCTCCGGCGTCCACGAGTTCGGTCCGCGCGCCGCGCCGGGCGTCGATCCCGGCGTCGGCGCCGACCCAGCTGATCCGGCCGTCGCGGACGGCGACCGCCTGGGCCGTGGGCAGGTCCGGGTCGACCGTGTGCACGTGGGCGTTGTGGATGATCAGGTCGGCGGGCTGGTTCACGAGTTCTCCGTGGTGCGTGCGGTCGGCGCGGCGGCGGCCGGAACGGCGGCGGTGGCCGGAAGCGGGAGCGGCGCGGCGGCGCTCTGGTCGGCGGGCAGGCTCAACTGCCAGTGGGTGGCGGTGCGCGGGCGCAGGTAGGCGAACCAGTAGACCAGGCCGACCAGCAGCACCACGGCGGTGATCAGCAGGTCGTGGCCGGTCTGCTGGGTGAGCACGTACGCCAGCGCGAGTGTGGTGACCACCGGTGCCAGCGGCCACAGCGGCATCCGCCAGGCGGTGGTGTCGCGGTGCCGGGCGCGGCGCGCGGCCAGCGCGGCGACACCGAGCAGCAGGTAGATCACGGCCACCACGACGCCGGTGAAGCCGAGCAGGTCCTCGATCGGGACGGCGGCGGCGAGCACGATCCCGGGGACGCCGATGCCCAGGGTGGCCACCCACGGCGAGCCCCAGCGCGGGTGGATCTGTCCCAGGGCCCGGTTGACCGGCTCGGGCCAGGTGCGGTCCCGGGCCGAGGCGAACAGCACCCGGCCGTTCTGCAGCACCATGACGATGACCGCGTTCAGGATCGCGGCGGCGACGCAGAGGCTGACGAAGGTGCCCACCGCGCTGCCCGCCCAGGAGTCGACGATGGCGACCAGGTCACCCGCCGCCAGCTGGTCCGGGCTGCTGACGCCCAGGCAGATCGCGGTCACCGGCACGGTGATCACCACCACCCCGGCGAGCAGCGACCAGAGCACGGTGCGGGCCACCGACCGACGCGGCTCCACCAGGTCCTCGGACAGGTAGATGGCGGTGCCGAAGCCGTTGTAGGTGAACAGCGCCACCGCCAGGCCGGAGACCAGCAGCCCGGCGGTCAGCGGGCCGGTGTGCCCGTGGCCGTCCGGGACGGCGGCGTGCAGCAGGGTGGACAGCGGCTGGTGGACGTGGGTGAAGCCGAGGAGGCTGACGGTAGCGGCGGCCAGCACCTCGATTCCCAGGAAGACCCCGGTGACCAGGGCGTTGGACTTGATGTCCAGCACGCCCACGGCCACCGACAGCGCCATCACCACCGCCCCGGCGACCCGCGGGTCGACCGTGACCAGGCTGGAGATGTAGTCCGAGGTGCCGAGCGCGATGATCGGCGGGATCACCATCAGCGACACCAGCGAGATCACGAACACCAGCCAGCCGACCGGGCGGCCCAGCAGCCGGCCGACGATCGAGTACTCACCGCCCGCGCTGGGCACCAGCGTGCCGAGTTCGGCGTAGCACAGGCCCACGCCCAGGGAGAGCACCGCCGCGATCAGCAGTGCCTGCACCGTGCCGCTGCCCAGGGACATCAGCAGCGGCGGGACCACGATGAACAGCGAGGAGGCCGGAGTGACACAGGACAGGGTCAGCATCACCGCACCGAAGACGCCCAGGGATCTGGGCAGCGCGGTGGCGGCGGGCGCCGCCGGGGTCGGCGGGGAGGAGGTGGGCATGGCGGACCTGGCTCTCTAGGGGGAGCTCGTTACAGGGGGTGACCCGCCCATTGAAGATCAGCCAAAAATGAGGCGTCAAGAGTTCGCCAAGATGGAAATGCCTAACGATTGAGCTACTTCCGGCGATTAGTTCGCCGAATGACGCACACGGGAACTATGCGCCTACTCGGCGGGCAGATCGTACGTGTAGCTCTCCTTCACGATCTCCAGGTGCACCCAGGACTCGCTGCGGGCCACGCCCGCCAGCCCGCGCAGCGCCTCCAGACCGGCCAGCAGCTCGGCCCGGTCGCGGGCGTCGACCCCGCACACCACGTCGAACCGCCCGTGGCCCAGCGCCACGTAGTTCACCCCGGGCAGCCGCGCCGCCGCCCGCGCCACCTCGCGCGCCCCGGCGCGGACCCCCAGGCCGATCCCGGCCGCCTCGCGCACCCCGAGCGCGGCGGTGGCCACCAGGCCGGTCACATAGACCGCCCCGGCCTCCAGCAGCCGCAGCACCCGGGCCCTGGTCGCCGGCTGGGAGAGGCCGACGCGTTCCGACAGCGCGCTGAAACTGGCCCGGCCGTCGCGTTGCAGCAGCTCCAGCAGCAGCCGGTCGATCCGGTCCAGGTCGGCCGCCGTCAGCCGACAGCGTCCGGCGGCGGGCGAGGTCGGCGCGTAGGCGTCCTTGACCAGGTCGGTACAGGCGAACACCTCGATCCCGCGCACCCCGGGGGCCTGCCGCAGCAGTGCGCACTCCGCCTCCAGCGCGTCGGCGTCGGCGACCCGGACGTCGGCGACCACCGCGTGCGGACCGGCGGTGCAGGACACGAAGCGGGCGGCCGGACGCGCGGCCGCGACCAGCGCGGCGGCGGCGCTGGGCCCGGCCACGTCGAGCGAGACGTGGGCCAGCGCGGTCAGCCCGGCGACCTCCGGCGCGACCACGCCGACCACCCGCACCCGGCCCTGGTCCAGCAGCCGCTGCACCCGCGCCCTGGCTGCCTCCCGGGAGATCCCGACGAGTTGCGAGAGCGCCTGGAAACTGGCCCGCCCGTCCCCCTGCAACCCACGCACCAGACCGGCGTCCACGGCATCAAGCACGACGACCTCACCAAGCAGTCGATCCACGAAGGGCCCCAGCCTAGCCAGGCGCACAGCAGTGCCGCCGAGCGCGTGGGCACTCGGCGGCACCGGGTTCAGCCGAGTCGCGGACTCAGCTGTTACTGGCTCAGACGTTCCAGATCTGGAACTCCGAGAGCTGTCCGGCCGGCCAGCCGGAGTTGGCGGTGATGTTCAGCCGGAGGTAGCGCTGGGTGGTCGCCGGGAAGGTGATGGTGACCGTGTTGTTGTTGACGTTGGGGTCGAAGGTGTAGGTGGCCGAGCCGACGACGGTGGCGAAGGTGCTGCCGTCGGTGCTGCCCAGCAGCGACAGCGTCTGGGTGCGGGCCGCCCACGAGGTGGAGGCGGGGAGCTCCAGCACCACCCGGCTGACGCTCTTCGCCGAGCCGAGGTCGACCTGCACCCACTGCGGCAGCGCGTTGTCGGCGCTCTCCCAGTAGGTGCTCTGGTTGCCGTCGGTCACGTTGGAGGAGACGTAGCTCTGGGTGTTGCTGGAGTCGCTGGTGGCCGCGCCCAGCGCCAGGTTGGTGCTCACCGTGCCCGCACCGGTGCCCGTCAGCGCGACCGTGGTCGGGCTGCCGGTGGCGTTGCTGGAGACGCTGAGGGTACCGGTGGCGGTCCCGGCGGCGGTCGGGTCGAAGGTGACCGAGACCGTGCAGGAGGCGCCCGCGGCGATCGAGCTGCCGCAGGTGTTGGTCTGCGCGAAGGCACCGGAGGCGGTGACCCCGGAGACGGTCGCGGCGGCGTTACCGGTGTTGGTCACCGTCACCGTCTGCGCGCTGCTGGTGGTGTTCAGCGCCTGGCTGGCGAAGGTCAGCGCGGTCGGGTTGGCCGACAGCGTCGCCGAGGAGGTGCTGGTGCCACCGCTCGGGAACACCTCGAAGTCCGACAACTGCCCGGCCGGCCAGCCGGAGTTGGCGGTGATGTTGACCCGCACGTAGCGCGCGGTGGTGGCCGGGAAGGTGATGGTCACCGTGTTGCCGTTGGCGTTCGGGTCGAAGGTGTAGGTGGCCGAACCCACGATCGTGGAGAAGTTCGTCCCGTCCGTGGAACCCAGCACCGACAGGGTCTGCGTGCGGGCCGACCACGCCGTGGCCGGCGGGAGCTTGAGCTCGACCTTGCCGATGCTGAAGCTCTGCCCGAGGTCGACCTGGGCCCACTGCGGGAACGCGCCGTTGGCGCTCTCCCAGTAGGTGGACGGGTCGGCGTCGGTCAGGTTCGCCGGGACGTAGGTGCCGTTCGACGAACTGGCGGTGGCGGGCTGACCGGCGGCGATGTCGGTGGAGCTGTTGATGCCGCTGCCGCTCAGGGCCACACTGGTCGGGCTGTTGTTGGCGTTGCTGGTGACCGTCAGCGCGCCGCTCCGGGCACCGCCGGTGGTCGGCGTGAAGACCACGTTGACGGTGCAGGACGCACCGACCGCGATGCTGGAGCAGTTGTTGGTCTGGCTGAAGTCACCGGTCACCGCGACACCGGAGACGGTCGCCGCGCTGGTGCCCGAGTTGGTGATGGTCACCGTCTGCGCGGCGGTGGACGCACCGACCACGGTACCGGCGAAGGACAGGCCGCCCGGGGTGGCGTTCAGCACCGGGCCCGGCGCGATGCCGGTGCCGGAGAGGCTGACCGTGCTGGTGTTGCCACCCGCGACCACGGTCAGGGTGCCGGTACGGGCACCGGCCGCGGTCGGCGCGAAGGTCACGTTGACCGTGCACGAGCTGTTCGCCGCGATCGAGGAACCACAGGTGTTGGTCTGGCTGAAGTCACCGGTGGTCGCGATCGAGGAGACCGAAGCGGCGGCGCTGGTCGGGTTGTTGACCGTCACCGTCTGCGCGGCACTGGTCGCGCCGGTCGCCTCGGAGCCGAAGCTGAGCGCGCCCGGAGTGGCGTTCACACCGGTCACCGGGTACGGCGGGTAGACCGGGGCGGGCCACGGACCGCAGCTCGGCGTACCGCTGATGCCGGAGTTGCCGCCACCGTCGGTCACCACGAAGTTGCCGCCCTCGCAGTTGTACACCGGCGAGGAGGCACCCACACCGGTCGCGGTGACGTTGGTGAACGTCGCCGCGCCGCCGGTCTGCTCCTGCAGCGCGAAGGTACCGGTGCCGGCGATGGTCACGTTGTTCAGCGAGACCCCGCTGACCGTGCCCTCGACCCACTGCACCGCCTCGTACGGGCTCTGCTCGATCAGCGCGTTGGTCACGTTGATCGGCCCGGTGACCGCGCCCTGACTGCCGTCGAACCAGAGCGCGCCCACGCCGAACTGCCAGTTCGGGTCGAGGTTTCCGTCCCGGATCATGGTGTTGTTCTCGATCGTGGTGGTGCCCAGCGGAGTGGAGGTGAACCGCTGCGCGGCGGTGATGCCGCCGCCCTGGGTGATGCCGGTGTCCTGGACCAGGTTGCCGTTCACGGTGTTGTCGTGACCACCGTAGATGGCGATGCCGTTGGCGAGCTGCTGGAGCTGCACGGTGTTGTCGGAGATGGTGTCGAAGGCGTCCGCGCCGAGGCTGGAGTCGGCCCAGGTCGCGATGCCGTCGTCACCGGTGTTGCGGATGTCGCTGTCGGTCACCGTGGAGTTGGTCACGCCGCCGTGGAAGTTGATGCCGTCGGCGGTGGTGTCCCGGATCCGCATGCCACTGAAGGTCAGGTTGTTCATCGGGCCGTCCATCCAGGCCCCGACCTTCATGTGGTCGATCCAGATGTTCGACACGGTGGAGTTGCTCATCGCGCCGCCGATGCCGTTGACCTGCGCGCTGTCGTCGCGGTCCTGGACGTTGCCGAAGATCGCGAAGTTCGACAGGTGCACGTTGGTGCTCGCCGGGCTGGAGTTGGTGGGTGCCCCGTTGCCGTAGAAGCCGGGCGCCGCGCCGGTCACGGTCGAGTACCACATGCCCGCGCCCTCGACGGTGACGTCGTTGACGACGATGTGGCCCGGGATGTTGAACGTGCCCGGCGGGATCCACACCGTGCCGCCGGGACCGGCGGCGTTGATCGCGGCGTTGAAGGCGCTGGTGGAGTCGGCCGCGCCGGTCGCGTCGGCGCCCTCGCTGACCACCGACACCGAACCCGCGGGCTGCGCCAGCGGCGCGGCGACGTTCTCGAAGTCCGCGAGGTCGATGGTGTACGAGCCGGCCGTGTCCTCGGAGTCGACCTGCAGCTTGAACGTGGTACCGGCCGGATAGGTGGTCGAGAACAGCCGGTGCGTCTCGTCGTAGAAGTGGTGCGGGTTGCCCGAGCTCGGCGTGTTGGTGAACGGGTAGCTGCCGTAGTACCAGCTGTACGCGTTCGTCAGGCTGAAGTCGGTCTGCTTGGCGCCGTTGACGTAGAGCGACAGCGGCGCGGTGTAGACCGAGCCGTCGGAGCTGTCCGGAATGCTGTACCGGAAGTCGATCGAGTCGGTGGCCACCGGCGTGGTGAAGGTGACGTACTGCCCCGTGCCCTGCAGGGTCACCGCCTTGCGGCCCGACGCCTCGTCAGCGAGCTGGCCCTGGGTGTAACTCGGGCCGATGACCGTCCCGTTGGTGAGCGAGTTCTCCGCCTGCACCTCGGCGTACGGCAGGCTGGCGCCGCTGCCGCCGGTGGCGGTCGAGCCAGTGGCGGTGGCGGCCACGGCCGGCTGGCCCGCCAGCGTGAGCACACCCGCCGCCGCCACCAGGGCGGTGACCACGGGCATGGCGAGCATGCGTCTTAGATTTCGATGGGAATGGAACACCTGTTGCTCCTTCGACACGGAATACCGGATCTACACCGTCGGCACCGAAG
The DNA here is from genome assembly GCF_014084105.1 of Streptacidiphilus sp. P02-A3a. GTDB lineage: Bacteria > Actinomycetota > Actinomycetes > Streptomycetales > Streptomycetaceae > Streptacidiphilus. The sequence continues at coordinate 6,068,269 of NZ_CP048289.1, forward strand.
TCAGGGTGGGTTGTCGGAGCCGCACACAAGGGGAGTCGGGACATGGGGAGTTGGCGCTGTACAGGCAGGGCGGAGCGCCTCGGTGGCGCCCGTGGGCGGCGGGCGGCGAGGTGGTTCGCGCAACGGTGGGGGATCTGTGGGGTACTGAGGACGGCTGACGGCGCAAGGGGGACCGTAACCTCTCCGACACGCCTCCGCAATATCCAGATCCATCTTCGCTGAATCTGTACATTTTCCTGCAAGAACTTGCGTGCCAGGGTTCGATGGCTTGCGTCGGACCGGGAGCCGCCGCACGCGCGCGCAGGGGACCACCGGCCCTCGGCGGGCGGTGGTCCCCTGCGCGTGTGTCCCCGACCGGGGACCGGTGGTGACTATCTGTCAGATATCAGCCGTAGACCCGGACGTAGTCCGCGGCGAAGGTGATCGGGGACGAACTGGTGGGCGCCGGATGGTACTCACCGGCGCTGACCGACAGGCTCAGGATCAGATAGGCCGACCAGTTCGGGCCGACGCCGGTGCCGTCCGCGTAGACCTTGGTTCCGTTGACGTACCAGTCAACGGAGTTGGCGCCGTAGTAGGTACCGATGGTGACCCACTTGCCCGGCGCGACCGCACTGGCGTCGGTGTAGTAGTTCTGCGCCGGGTTGACGTGGTTGGTGAACTCCAGCAGGTTCGGGTTGTCCGGGTGGTACTCGAAGGAGTCGATCTCCCCGTTGCCGTTCTTCCAGGTCCACAGCGCGGGCCAGGCGCCGGCCGCGGTCGGCAGCCGCACCCGGGTCTCGGCGTAGTCGCCGGTCTTCACCTGGAAGCCCTGGGTCGAGCCCTCGGTGGTGAGCAGCCCGGTGGTCCAGGCCTGCTTGCCGTTCTCCAGGGTGTTGCCGGAGGGCGCGGCGGTGAAGGTGGCCACGCCGCCCGCGACGCTGACCGCGCTGTCGCTGAGCCAGTCCAGCTTGTTGTCGTTCGGGTTGTGGTTGCCGTACTGGAAGGCGGTGGTGCTGTCGCCGATCCAGCGCGACCCGTAGGCGACCGGGCCGTTGAACTCCTCGGACCAGACCAGCGACTGGCCGGGTACCGGCGAGCCCGAGCCGGTGCTCGGCGGGGTCGGCGTGGCGGGCGGGGTCGTGGATGCGGCGACGGTCAGCGTCCGCGAGGGGAGGTTGTGCCAGGCCCCGGCGGTGTCCTGCCAGAAGCCGAACTGGGTGTACGTCCCGGCGGCCAGGGTGCGGCTGCCGGTGGTGATCGAGAGGCCGCCCGGGCAGATCCGGACGTTGTCGGCGGCGCCGGGGAAGTCCAGGTTGTCACCGGCGGCGTCGCGGACGCCGACGCCGAGCGTCCGCGCGGTGAAGCAGGCGCCGGAGTGCACGGTGAGCCCGGCCTCGGCGGCGGTGCCCGCGGTCATCGAGGTGGGGGTGAGCCGGTCCTGGGTGACCTTGGCGGTGGCGGCGTGGGCCTGCCCGGCCAGGGGTACCGCGACGAGCGCGGCGGTACCGGCTATCGCGCCGAAGCGCGCGGAGGTGACAGGAGAGATGCGCATGACAGACAGGTCCTCGGTGACGCCTGCGAGGTGAGCTGTCGGGTTCGGGCCTGAGGCGGCCCGGCCGCCGGTCCGGCGGCTTCACCCCCAGTCGGTCCCCGCGCACACATGCGGGTACGACAACTGACCTGGTTCCCCCGCTCCTGTCCGTTCGGTGCTCGACTGCCCGCCGGCGAGTGGACAGGACTCGGCGCCCCGGCGGCGGGTTCCGCCCGAGGCGGAGACAGCAGGGTAGGCACAGCCGGACGACCCGGACAATGAATGCCGGTGAATTGTGCGTGGTCTCACACAGCGCTCACACCGGGCTCATCCGGGTCTCATCCAGGGCTCATCCAGAGTTCATCCCGCGGTGCGGGGATTCCTGAATTCGTACACCATCCGTACGGCCGGGCTCACAGATCCAGGTGCGGCAGCGCCCGGTCCAGGCGGCCCGGCAGCCACCAGTTGACCCGGCCGGTGAGCACCATGACCGAGGGCACCAGGATCAGCCGGACGATGGTGGCGTCCAGCACCACGCTCACGGCCAGGCCCAGGGCCAGCATCTTGACCACGACCGTGGGCGAGGCGGTGAAGGACAGGAAGACCACGGTCATGATCAGCGCGGCGCTGGAGATGACCCGCCCGGTGACCGCGAGCCCGCTGCCCACCGCCGTGGTGTTGTCCCCGCCGCGGTGCCAGCTGTCGGCGATCCGGGACAGCAGGAAGATCTCGTAGTCCATGGAGAGCCCGAAGACGATGGCGAACATCATCATCGGCACGTAGGACTCGATCGGCACCGGTTCGCTCAGGCCCAGCAGGTGGTCGCCCCAGCCCCACTGGAAGGCGGCGACCAGCACCCCGTACGAGGCGGCGGTGGTGAACAGGTTGAGGACGACCGCCTTGAGCGGGATCACCAGGCTCCGGAAGACCACCATCAGCAGCAGGAAGGCGGCCACCAGCACGATCCCGATGATGATCGGCAGCCGCTGGGTGACGGTGTCGCGGAAGTCCAGCTGGCCCGCGGTGCTGCCGGTGAGGTAGCCCTTGGCACCGGTGCCCTGGAGCGCGCCGGGCAGGGTGTCCTTGGTCAGCGTGGTGAACAGGGCGCCGGTGGCGGCGGTCTGCGGGCCCTGGGCCGGGGTGACCGTGCTGACCAGGATGCTGCCGTCGGGGCTGGGCTGCGGCGGGGTGAACCGGGCGATGCCCGCGGTCCGCTGGAGCGCGCCGTTCAGGTCGCCGGTGATCTGGGCGGCGTCGGCGGTGGCGTGGCGCAGGTCGACCACGACCGTGAACGGGCCGTTGGCGCCGGGTCCGAAGCCGGGTCCGTCGGCCTGGGCGATCCAGTCGTAGGCGGTGCGGGTGGAGCTGCCGACCGGGTCCGCGCCGTCGTCCACGTGGCCCAGCCGCATCGAGAGCAGCGGCACCGCGCACACCGCCAGCAGCGCGGTCCCGGCGATCAGGAACCGCCACGGGTGCCGGCTCACCACCCCGGCGTAGCGGTGCCAGCTGTCGCGGTCGCCGCTGGTCTCGGCGACCGGTCGGCGGATCCGCAGCCGGTCGATCCGGCCGCCGACCAGCGCCAGCGCGGCCGGCACCAGGGTCAGCGAGGCGGCGCCGGTGACCAGTACCGCGATGGTCGCGGCCAGGCCGAGCTTGCCGATGAAGCTGATCCCGCTGGCGTACAGGCCGAGCAGCGCCACCGCGACGGTGATCGCGGCCACTGTCACCGCCCGGCCGCTGGAGGCGGTGGTCCGGGCGGCGGCGTCGGCCGGGTCGTGGCCGTCGATCAGGTCCTGCCGGAAGCGGGTGGTCAGGAAGAGGGCGTAGTCGATGCCGACGCCGAGCCCGATCATGGTGGCCAGGGTGGGCGCGGCGGTGGCGAAGGTGATGGTGCCCGCCACGATGCCGACCACGCCGATCCCGGTGCCGACGCTGATCAGCGCGGAGACCAGTGGCAGCAGCGCGGCCAGCACGCTGCCGAAGGCGAGCAGCAGCACCACCAGGGCGGCGGCGATGCCGACCAGTTCGCTGGCGGTGTCGTTGGCGGGCGGGCGGACCACCTGGTCCAGGTCTCCGCCGTAGGCGACCTGGAGCCCGGCCGACCGGGCGGGTGCGGTCGCCCGGTCCAGTTCGGTGGTGTATCCGTGGCCGAGGGTTTTCAACTGCACGTCGAAGGAGACAGTGGTGTAGGCGGTCCGTCCGTCGCCGCTGGTCACCGGGGTCGAGGCGGCCGTGGCGTGGGGCAGCCCGCGCAGGTTGCCGAGGCTCTGGTCGACGGCCTGCTGCTGGGCGGCCACCGTGCCGGAGTCGACGTGGAAGACCACCCGCCCACTGGGGTTCCCCGCGCCGGGTTCGGCGGCGGAGAGCAGGTCGGCCCCGGTGCTGGACTGGCTGCCGGGCAGGCTGACCTCGTCGCTGAAGGTGGGGCCGACGACATGGCGTCCGGCCAGCGCGGCCAGCAGCAGCAGGAGCCAGACCGCGATCACCCGCACCGGGTGCCGGGCGCAGGCGGCACCCAGGCGGTGCAGGCCGGAGGACCGGTCGGAGTCCGCGGTGGTGGCGCGGGTCGGTGAGGAGGGCACGGGGGCTCCAGTGGGAGGGCCGACACTGTGAGTGACACTATGCCTCCAAGTGACACTCGTGCCAATTGACACGACTGTCAGAATCGGCGAATCTGGGAAACATGCCAGCTGATCCCGACGAGCCCGGCCTGCGTGACCGCAAGAAGGAGCACACCCGTCGCCTCCTGCGCGAGGGCGCCGCCCGCCTCTTCGCGGAGCGCGGCTTCGCCGGGACCACGGTCGAGGACATCGCCGCGCACGCCAACGTCTCCAAGCGGACCTTCTTCCGCTACTTCGACAGCAAGGAGGACCTGCTGCTGCCGGACCTGACCGAGCTGTTCGGCCAGGTGGAGGCCTCGCTGGCAGGCAGGCCGCGGGCGGAGGACCCGTTCCGCGCGGCCTGCCGGGCGCTGCTCGACGCCGCCGAACCGTTCGCGGGCAGCAGCCTCACCGCGCTGGTCCACCCGTTCGAGCAGGCCGGGCCGGGCAGCGCCGAGGGCCTGGCCGCCGGGCGGCTGGTACGCGCCTTCACCGAGTTCGAGGACCGGCTGTCGCGGCTGGTCCGCGACCGGCTGCCGACCGAGGAGCCGGACGCGGACCTGCGCGCGGCGGTGATCGCGGGCGCCGCGCTGGCGGCGGTCCGCGCGGTGCTGCGTACCCAGCGCGCCCGGCGCGGTTCCGGCGCCGTCGGCGACGCCACCGCGCCGCTGCTGCCGCGGGCCTTCGACGCCCTGGCCCGGCTCGGATCCCCGGACACCGACGGCTGAGCCGTCCCCCCCGGGGTCGGCGCGGGTCAGCGGTGAATGCGGGTCAGCCGTGGGCGCGGGTCAGCCGTGGATGCGGGCCGCCAGTACCGCGATGTCGTCGTCCGGCACCGGCGGTTTCACCGTGCCCAGGACGTGGTCGAGCAGCCCGTCCAGGCTCGCCGCCCGCGGGCGCTGCCCGAGCCGGGTCAGCCGGGCCAGCGAGACGTCGATGTCCTCGGTCCGCCGCTCGACCAGGCCGTCGGTGTACAGCAGCAGCACCTGCCCCGGCTCCAGCGGGTGCACCTCGGCCGTGTAGCCGCCCAGGCCGGTGCCAAGCGGCGGTCCGGTCGGCACCGGGAGCAGCCGGGTCGGCTGGTCCGGCGAGATCAGCACCGGCGGCAGGTGTCCGGCGCTGGCGAAGGTGCACCGGCGGCGCGCCGGTTCCACCAGCGCCAGCAGGCAGGTGGCGGGCCGGGTCGCGTCGCCCTGCGAGGTCAGCCGGTCCAGCTGGCGCAGGATCCGGTGCGGGGGCAGGTCGGTCGCGGCGACGTAGCGCAGCAGGGCGCGGTACGAGCTCATGTCGACGGCCGCCTCCACCCCGTGCCCCATCACGTCGCCGACCACCAGCAGCGTCCGGCCGAAGGACAGCCGCACCGTCTCGAACCAGTCGCCGCCGACCATGGCCGAGGTGCCGCAGGGCAGGTAGCGCGAGGCCAGCTCCAGGTTCGCGTGCGGGCTGCCGGGTTCGGCCAGCAGCGCCCGCTGGAGCTCCATGGTGAGGTCCTGGGCGAGGGCGAACCGACGGGCGTTGTCGATGCTGGTCGCCGCCCGGTCGGCGACCGCCTGGAGCGCCGCGGCCTCGTCGGCGAAGGGCGCGGCGCCGGGGGCGCGCAGCAGCGAGAGCGCGCCGATCAGCCGGCCCCGGGCCCGCAGCGGCAGCACCAGCAGCGGTCCCGTGGCCTCGCCGGTCTCGGTGCCGGTGACCTCGCAGGCCCAGTCCGGCGGACCGGCCGGGTGGGGCTCGTCGACCGGCTGACCGGTCTCCAGGCAGCGCGCGGTGGGGCAGCCGCGCCGGTGCCGCACCCAGTGGCCGGGCGGCGCGACCCGGTCGGCCCGGTGCCGCAGCGGCGGCAGCGCCTCCAGCGCGGTGCGCCGCACCCGGAGCGGACCGGCGCCGAGGGCCTCGCCCGTCGGCACCGCCTCCGGCGGCAGGACCTCCACCCCGGCCAGATCGGCGAACCTGGGCACGAGGAAGCGCGCCAGTTCCGCGCTGGTGCCCTCCAGGTCGAGGGTGCTGCCGACGCCCTCGGTCACCTCGTTGAGCAGTGCCAGCCGCGCCCGGTCGGCCAGCAGCTCGCTCAGGGCGGACGCGCCCGCGACCGGCCGCCCGGCGAACGCGTCGTCGTCGCCCGGTCCGCGGCCGACGTCCTCGAACCGCACCGACGCCTCCCGCAGCTGGTCCCCGCCACGCCCCAGAGTCATCATCGGACCCTTCAGTCCCATGCGCACCCCGGCAGCCCGGGTGGCGGCCGACTCGCCGGAATACTATGCGGCTTCAGGGGGCGCGCGCGCCCCCTGAAGCCGATCGATCAGCCCTCGGGACCATCCTGGCGGGCCCCGGAAGGACAGCGGTGGACGGGGAGCTGAACAGCGGCTTGAGCGGAGCCGAACCGTAGCCGCACCGCTCCCCCGGTCCGCTCCCCCGCACCCCCCGGTCCGCTCAGGGCAGCCGCGCCAGGAAGTCCAGCAGCGCCGCGTTGACCTCCTCCGGGCGCTCCTGCTGGGTCCAGTGCCCGCAGCCCGGCAGCAGCACCCGGGCGTGCAGCCGCGGCGCGACCCGGTCCAGCGAGCCGAGCAGCCGGTCCATGCCGCGCAGCCCGGTCACCATGTCGCGGTCCCCGGCGACGTACAGGGCGGGCATCTCGATCCCCCGGCCCCGGAACGGCTCCAGCAGCTCCTGGTTGCGCTCGATGTTGCGGTACCAGTTGAGTCCGCCGGTGAAGGCCCGGTCCCCGTGCCCGGCGTACTCCCGGACGAAGGCCCCGATGTCCGCCTCGGTCAGCCAGGCGGGCAGCCGCTCCGGCTCCGGCATGGTCTCCAGCAGCGTCCGCCCGGCCGGGATCACCCACGGGCGCGGCGGCTCGGTGGCCGGGTTGTCGCCGGAGGCGGCGTACAGCAGGCGGCGGAAGGTCGCGGCCGGGTCCAGGGCCAACTCGGCGTCGGCGCGCCCGGGTTGCTGGAAGTAGAGCTGGTAGTAGCCCGCGCCGTACTGCTCCAGGGTGCGCGAGGGCGGGGGCATCCCGCCCGGCAGCAGCGGCGGGACGCTCAACCCGGCGACCCCGCGCACCACGTCCGGACGCAGCATCGCGGTGGTCCAGGCGACCGGCGCTCCCCAGTCGTGGCCGACCACCACCGCCCGTTCCTCGCCCAGCGCGTGGACCAGCCCGACCACGTCCGCGCTCAGCTGCGGCAGGCTGTACGCCAGCGGGTCCGGTGGCTGCTCGCTGCGGGCGTAGCCGCGCTGGTCGGGCGCGACCACCCGGTAGCCGGCCTCGGCCAGCGGCCGGAACTGGTGCCGCCAGGAGTACCAGCACTCGGGGAACCCGTGCAGCAGCAGGACCAGCGGCCCGTCGCCCTGCGCGGCGAGGTGCAGCCGGACGCCGTTGACCTCCACGAAGCTGTGCTCGATCGCGCCGATCCCGGCCATGACCCTCCGTCATCAGTACAATGTCACCCATGAGACCGGACGTCGCAACCGCGGTCCGGATCTGGGAGAATCATGCCTTGGGGCGGTCCGAGCGGGGCAGGTGATGCCGGAACAGGTCCTCGCACCATCGGACCACTGCCCGGCGCGGACGCGCCCCGCTTCCCAGGAGTATCGGTGACCGTCCACGAGAGCAGCGAGAGCCGCGAGCGCAGTACCGGCAGTGCCGGAAGCAGCAGCGGTACCGGCGGTGCCGACGCTGAGCAGCGCGCCGTGAACGGCGATGACGTGCTCCGACTGCCGCTCCCGCGCTCCGCGGGGCAGCCGCCCCAGCCGCCCCGCCCGTCGCGGTCCTGGTTCTCCATAGGGTTCCAGCTCAGCCTCGGCGCGGTGCTGGCGTACCTGCTGATCCAGTCGGTGCAGTCGATCGCGTCCATCCTGATGCTGGTGCTGCTCGCGCTGGTCACCGCGATCAGCGTGGACCCGTTCGTCCGGGTGCTCACCCGCACCGGCATGCCCCGCTCCTGGGCGGTGACCTCGGTGCTGCTGGGCCTGGTGCTGGTCGTCGGCGGGCTGTCGCTGCTGTTCGTCACCCCGATCACCAACGAGGTCAACGCGCTGATCCGGAACGTGCCGGTGTGGTTGCAGCAACTGCACGACCACCACTCGGCCCTGGGGAGGCTGGAGGACAAGTACCACGTCATCGAGAACGCCAAGAAGGAGATCGGCTCGGGCGGCGGCAGCACCCTGGTCAGCGGCCTGATGGGGGCCGGGCAGCTGGTGCTCTCGACGCTGACCGGGACCTTCCTGGTGGTCACCCTGACCATGTACTTCCTGGCCGGGCTGCCCGGGCTGAAGAGCTTCTTCCTGCGCTTCGTGGCGGGCAGCCGCCGGGAGCACACCGCCCGGCTGACCGACGAGATCCTGCTGCGCACCGGCCGCTACATGCTCGCCAACGTCGCCACCTCGGTGATCGCGGGCGTGGCCACCTTCGTCTGGCTGGAGGCCTTCGGGGTCCCCTACCCGGCGGCGCTGGGGGTCTTCGTCGCGGTCATGGACCTGATCCCGCTGGTCGGTTCGACCATCGGCGGCATCGTGGTCTCGCTGGTGGCGCTGGTCGTGTCCTGGCCGGTGGCGATCGCCACCGCCGCCTTCTACACGGTCTTCCGCTTCGCCGAGGACTACCTGATCACGCCCAAGGCGATGAAGTACGCGGTGGAGGTGCACCCGCTGGTGACCATCCTCGGCGTGGTGATCGGCGGTGAACTGCTGGGCCTGATCGGCGCGTTGCTGGCGATACCGGTCGCCGTCGCGGTGGACCTGATCCTCGACGACGCGGTCTTCCCGAGCATCGACGCCCGCTGACCGCCCGCTGACCGCCCGCCGACCCGCCCGCCGGGCGGGTCAGTACCCGGCGTCGGAGCCGCCCTCGCACAGCCGGAACCGCATCTCCCCGTTCGGCACGCGCGGGTCGGGTCCCTTGGCCAGCCGCACCACGCTGCCCGGCTGGACCCGCCCCGCGACCGCGCCGAGCACCCGTCCCTGCACGGTGAACCCCTCCAGCAGTTGCACCGCGGCGTCGGCGATGGAGCTGACCGGCGGGCGGGTGACGATGCCGACGCCGTCGGAGCGGGCGGCCTCGAAGTCGCTGCAGGCGCAGGTGGGGCAGAGCAGGCGGCGGTAGGCCGGGGTGCCGCACCAGCGGCAGCGCTGGTAGTCGAGAACTGCCTGCTCCGCCGGGTCCGCGTCCTGCGCGGTACTCATGAGTGACTGCACATCGCGACTCTATGGCACTCAGTTCCCTACTGTAAAGGTACTGAGTTCCTCAATTCAGCAAGGCCCTCCGTCGCCCTCGAAGGCAGCCTCGACGTCCCTGACCACGCGCCACATCGGCGTTCCGCGCCTGGTGATGACCACCACCACGTCCTCCGCCGGGGCGGTGTCCGCCGGGCCCGAGGGGTCGGCCCCCCAGGTGCCCAGCACCAGGTCGAGCGCCCGGTCCATGAGCACCGCGGAGTCGCCGCTGCCGCCGCCGCGCAGCCAGGAGCGCAGCGCGTGGTTGTGCGCGGCGACCACCGCGGCGGCCACCACGTCGGCCCGGATCGACCCCTCCGGCAGGTCGGCGTAGCGTCCGCGCAGGTAGCCGGCCAGGGTGCGCTCGTAACGCCAGACCACCGACAGCTCGTACGCCCGCAGGCCCGGGACCTTCCTGGTGAGCCGGTAGCGCTGGACCGAGAAGGCCGGGTTCTCCGCGTACATCCGCAGCACCAGCCGGGCCGCGTCGCAGACCCGCGCCACCGGGTCGTCGGCGTCGGCGCCGGTGTCCAGGAACTCGGTCATGTCGGCCAGGCAGCGCTCGTGGTCCGGGAAGACCACGTCCTCCTTGGAGGGGAAGTAGCGGAAGAAGGAGCGGCGGCCCACCCCGGCCAGGGCCACGATGTCGTCCACCGTGGTCTGCTCGAAGCCGCGCTCGATGAAGAGCTGGAACGCCGCCGCCACCAGCGCGTCGCGCATCGGCGGCCGGGTGGGCGTGACGGTTCGGGTGCGGCTGCGCGGCTCGGTCATGGACGCAACGTAGCAGGACTGTCCGCATGACACCGAGTGTCCATATTCAGAGGTACTGAGTTCCCTTTCTCTGCCCGGGCTAAACTCAGCCGGATGTCAGAGCCCAGGCCGATGATCCGCGTTCACGTCCTCCGGTCGCGCCGGGCCGACGACGGCGAGCCCTCGGTCCGGATCCGGATCAGCTGGTACGCCGAGGAGGTCACCACCGATGCGGACGAGGTCCGCCGCACCGCGCTGGCGCTGCTCCGCGCCCGCTGGTGGCTGGACGCCCACCAGCGGTTGACCGCCGCGGGCCTGAGCGACGAGCGGGCCGCCGGGTTGCTGGGGCCGCTCCCCACCGGGACCGACGGGACCGAGGGCCCCGACCGCACCGGCAACGCCGACGACAGCGGGTTCCGGGTCTCGATCGGTCCGGGCGGGTCGGTCCGGCTGGCCCGCCCGGGCATCCGGATCCGGGCGCTGATCCCGCGCGCCGAGGTGGACGCCATGGCCACCGGCTGGCTCCGCATCGCCGAGTCCGCCGAGGCGGACCTGCGGCTGCTCCAGGCCCTGCGGCACACCACCGAACTGCCCCAGGCCCGGGTCGACGACCTGTTCGCCTACCTGTGGGTGCTCCGCTCGGACGACCCGCTCAGCGAACTCGACGGCTGAGCGCACCCGCTGACCCGCGCGCCCCGCCGGGGTAGGAGGGCGGTGCGGCCGACGGGTCCGCCGCCCAGCCGGGATCCGCGCTGGTGCCCAGTTCGAAGTCCAGCGCGCCGCCGCCGCGCACGGCCTCGGCCGGGGCCCGGGCCTGGTTCCACGGCTCGCCGTTCCAGCTGGCCGACCGCACGTACGGCGCGTCGTCCGCCGCGCCGCCGCCGGTGACCGTGAGCGTGCCGCCGGACGGCAGGGAGATCTCCGCGCGCCGGAACAGCGGGCTGCCGAGCGCCAGGTCGTCGGTGCCCGGGGTCTCCGGGTACATGCCCAGCGCGGACCACACGTACCAGGAGCTCATCTCGCCCAGGTCGTCGTTGCCCGCCAGTCCCGAGGGGCCGTCCGTCCAGATCTGGTCCTGCACCGCGCGCACCGCCCGCTGGGTCCGGTAGGGCTCGCCGACGTAGTCGTACTCCCACGGGATGTCCAGGCTCGGCTCGTTGCGCAGGTCGGTGCGGCCGCCCGCGCCGGTGAACGAGGACAGGTCGGTGTCCAGGAAGGACGCCAGCGCCGCGTCGCCGCCCATCGCCGCGGCGAGCCCGTGCAGGTCGAACGGCACCATCGCGGTGTACTGCCAGGAGTCGCCCTCGACGAAGTTCCGGCCCGAGGTCGGGGTGAACCCGGACGTCCAGCCGCCGTCGGCGTCGCGCGGCTGGACGAATCCGCTGCCGGGGTTGAACAGGTTCCGCCAGTCCCGGGCCCGGTCGGCGAAGGCCGCCTGGTGCGCGGTGTCGCCGAGGGCGCCCGCCATGGCCGAGACGGCGAAGTCGGCGGTGTCGTACTCCAGCGTGGTCGAGGCCGCCCCGTAGAAGTTGCAGCAGCCGTAGCGGCCGTCGCTCGGCAGGTAGCCGAGCCGCTCCAGGTAGTCCAGGCCGGGGCGGTTGTCGTTGCCGGCGGAGGCCTCGGCGACCATGTCCGCCAGGGCCTCCGCCCGGTCGAACCGCCGGGCGCCGAAGGCCTGGTAGTCGGCCAGCAGCGAGTCGGCCGGGTCACCGACCATGACATGGGTCTCGCCGTTGTTCTCCGACCACTTGGGGAAGCGGCCGGTCTGCCGGTAGTCGTCGACCATCGACTGCGCGGTGTCCCCCGCCGCCCGCGGATCGACCAGCGCCTCCAGCTGGGCCTGCGAGCGGTAGACGTCCCAGCCGGAGTAGTTGGCGTAGGCCGCCTGGTGGCCCGGGTCGACGGTGTGCACCGCGCCGTCGAAGCCGGGGTACCGGCCGTCGCCGTCGCTGATCACGTTGGGGTGCAGCAGCGAGTGGTACAGCGCGGTGTAGAACACCGTCCGCTGGGCGGGGGTGCCGCCGCTGATCCGGATCCGGCCGAGTTCGGCGTCCCAGGCCTGCCGCGCCGCCCGGCGCACCGCGTCCAGGTCCCAGCCGGGGTTCTCCGCCGCCCGGTTGGCCGCCGCGTTGGCCGCCGACACGTAGGAGACGCCGACCTTGGCCTGGACCGCCTGGCCGCGCGTGGTGTCGAAGGTGAGGTAGCCGTCCTGTGCGGCGGACTGCCGCGGGTCGGTCCGGGCGGCGCCGGGCAGGCCGCCGCCGGCGCTGAACGGGTGGTCGAAGACCATGTCGAAGTAGACGGTGTAGCTGTTGTCGGCGTGGCAGAAGCCACCGCTGGTCACCTGCCCGCTGACCTCGGTCGGGCTGACCACGGTGAACCGGGTGCCGGAGTCGCCGTCCGCGCTGCCGGACAGCTTGAACAGCAGGTTGGCCGCGGTGGTCGCCGGGAAGGTGAACCGGGCCATGCCGCTGCGCCGGGTGGCGGTCAGCTCGGTGGTCACCCCGTTGGCCAGGGCGACCGTGTAGGCGCCCGGCGCGGCGGACTCCCCGGTGTGGCTGAAGCCCACCGTCGCACCGGCGTCCACCGGTCCGACCGTGGGCAGCACCGGGACGTCCCCGGCGGCCGGGCAGCCGGGACCGGACAGGTGGGTGAGGCTGAACCCGGTGACGGCGGAGTCGCCGTACGCGTACCCGCCGCCGTCCGGGCGGGAGGGGGTGTCCGGGCTCCACTGGACCATGCCGAACGGCAGGTCCGCGCCCGGGAAGTCGTCCGCCTGGTTGGCGGTGCCGATGAACGGGTCGACCAGCGCGGCCGGGGCGGTGACCACCGGCTCGGCGGTGGCGGACCCCGGCAGCGGGGCGCCCGCGGCGGCGACCGCCGCCACCGCGCCGACCGCCAGCAGTCGGCGGACGGCTCCACCCGGCCAACCCAGTCGTGCCATGCTCGGACGCTCCCTCGTGACGCGGGCGGACGGACCGGACCGGCGGGCGCACCGCCGCCGTCTGGTCTTGAGCCTGTCGGTTACCGCCGCGCGGCAAACGGCGCGGGGGCCGACGTCACCCGCACGGGGTCGGCGTCCAGCCGCCCGGCACCCGGCCGAGCCGCGGCCGAGCGGACGCTGAGCGGCGGACCCGGTGTCGCGGCTCCCGGTGTCCGTGCACGCGTATGACCGCCCGCCGGTCGGCGGGCGGTCACCGGGGCGCTGCCCGCGGACCGGGGGTCAGTCCGAGGCGCGGTGACGAATGGTCACCGCCGCCACCGCGGCCACGGCCGAGCAGACGCCGCTGGCGAGGAAGGCCTGGAGGTAGCCGTGCGGGCCGATGACGCCGCTGTGCTGGAGGATCGCCGCCAGCCCGGCGATCCCGAGCGCGCCCCCGGCCTGCCGGGCGGTCATCAGCAGCCCGGTGCCGGAGGCGAAGCGCTCCGGCGGCAGCGAGCGGGCGGCGGCGGTGGACAGGCCGGTGAGCGCGGCGCCGATGCCGATCCCGGCCACCACGCCGATCGGCAGCCACAGCTCCAGGTAGTGCCGGTGGCTGCCGAGGACGAAGTACATGGCCACGTCGGCGGCGGCGAACAGCACCGAGCCGGTCAGCACCGCGAGCCACTGCTTGGCCGGGCCGATCCGGCGGCCGACCACCATCGCGCCCGCCGCCGCGCTGAACGCGCCCGGGGTGACCGCGAGACCGGCCTTCAGCTCGGAGTACCCCCACACCGCGTTCAGGAACAGCAGGGTGCTCAGCAGGTAGGCGTACATGGCGGCGCCGAAGAGCAGCGCGGTGGTGTTGGTCCCGGCGAAGGAGCGGTTCCGCCACAGGTCGAGCTCGATCGCGGGCGACTCGTGCCGCCGCGAGAGCAGCAGCGCGACCGCGGTCAGCACCGCGCCGCCGACCAGCAGCCCGATCACCTTGGCGTTGCCCCAGCCCCAGGCACTGCCCTGGGTGACGCCGAAGACCAGGCCGCTCATGCCCAGCGCCAGCGAGACCACGCCGATCGGGTCGGGCATCCGCCGCCCGCTCGCCGGGTCGGCGCCGACGCCGCGGACCGCGATCAGCACGAACAGCACGCCCAGTGGCAGGTTGATCAGGAAGACCGCGCGCCAGCCCCAGACGTTCACCAGCAGCCCGCCCAGACTCGGGCCGACGGCGGCGGCCATGCTGCCGACCGCGCCCCAGACGCCGATCGCGGCGGCCCGGCGGGCGGGCGCGGTGTGCGCCAGTACCAGGCCCAGCGAGGCCGGGATCATCCCGGCGGCGCCGATGCCCTGGAGGGTGCGGGCGGCCACCAGCAGCGGCAGGTTCGGCGCGATCCCGCTGAGCAGCGAGGCGCAGGTGAACAGGCCGGTGGAGATCACGAACAGCTTGCGTCGGCCGAGGATGTCGGCGACCCGCCCGGCGACCGCGAGCAGCGCCGCGAAGACCACGGTGTAGGAGGTGATCACCCAGGTCAGGTGGGCCAGCGGTTCGCTGCTGAAGTCGGAGCGGAGGCTGGGGAAGGCGACGTTGACCACCGTCGTGTCCAGCACCGCCAGGAAGGTGCCGCCGGAGGCGACCACCAGGGCCAGTCTGGAGGACCGGGGCGCCTTGGTGTCGGCGGCGCTGTCGCCGTTCTCCGGCCGAATTGAGGTGGTCGTCATGCCGGGGTTCCCTCCGTCGTCTGGATTGCCACGGGCAGTCGGGACGAGCCTACTATCAAAACGAACGATCGTGCATTAATTGCGACGATCGGGCCACATCCCCCCGCCCCGCGCCAGCCAGCCGCTCACCGGGTCAGCTCCTCACCGGGTCAGCTCCTCGACCGGGCGGCCGACGCTGTCGGACGGCAGCGGCTGCCGCGCCAGCACCGCGCGGGCGATGGCGTCCGAGTCCTGCAGGATCACCGAGTTCACCCCGGGCCGGATCCCGGCCGCGGTCGCCCAGTGCACCGACTCCGTCGGCACCCCGAAGGCGAAGCGGCGCGGATGCGGCCGGTCGTCGGCGTCGACCAGGTGGAACGGCGCGGGGGTGACCGCCAGACCGCCGGTCTCGTAGCCCCCGGCCCCGGGGTCGCCGATCCGGTACGGGCGGCACTGGCCTTCCGCCAGCAGCCCGCGCAGCAGCGGGTCGGCGGTCTGCCGCAGCTCGCTGGTCGGCAGCCGGGCCTCGATCAGCGCGGTGGCCGTGACCCGCGAGCCGGGCACCGCCGCCGACTCCACCGTGAAGGCGCCCGACTCCGCGTCCGCCCTGGCCCGCACCTGCGGGCCGAGCACCCGCAGCACCCCGGCCTCGATCAGCGCGATCGCCTCGGCGATCCGCCGGGCGGGCGGCCCGATCGACAGGAAGGCGTTCAGCGGGGTGTACCAGCCGTCCAGGTCCTCGCGGTGCGAGGCGCCGGTGAGGCCGCCGTGGTCCACCACCTGCCTGACCTCGTTCCGCAGGTCGCGCAGCACGTCCAGGGCCGCCTTCAGCGGGCCCTCCACGTTGCCCTCCCGGGCCGCGTCCAGGTCCGCCCGCAGGTGGCCCAGCAGCCAGGTCCGGAACTCCTGCGGCGAGCCGAAGTCGCGCCCGTCCAGCGGCCGGGCGATCCGCGCCCAGTCCCAGCGGTCCGCCGCGCCGACGCCGAACTCCTGGATCAGCGCGGCCTCCTGGGCGCCGCCCCACTCCACCTCCAGGTACCGTGCCCGCAGCGTCTCGGCCTCGTCCGGACGGCCCTGGGCGGTCAGCAGCGCGGCGTAGTAGACCGCCTCCACCTCCTTGGCGATCAGCGGCCACAGCTGCGCGCGGAAGTCCAGGCCGCCGCGCCGCCGCGACTGGCGGCGCAGGGTGTCCACGGTCAGCGGGGTGAGCACCGCCGGGAGGTGCCGCCCGTGCGGGCCCTTCTGGTTCTCGCCGCGCGAGTGGAACGGCAGCCCGCGCCGGGATCCGGCCACCAGCAGCGGCTCCCGGCCGGACGGGCGGTAGACCAGCCGCTCCCCGTCCCCCTGCCGTTCGAAGCGCCCGCCCCGGCCCAGCGTCAGCAGCGCGGTGTAGTCGAAGAAGTTGAGGCCGAGGCCGAGCAGCGCCACGGTCTCGCCCGGGAGCACCGCGTCCAGGTCGACGTCCGCCGGGTTGGCCGGGGTGATGTAGACCAGGCCGTGCCGCCGGGCGAACTCGGCGCGGTCGGCCTCGGTGCCGGAGCGCCGGGTCGGCAGGTGGCCCTGGGCCAGGACCACCGCGTGCAGGCCGTCCAGCCTGGTGCCGTCCTCCAGCAGCACCCGCTGCGCCCCGTCCGGCCGGTCCTCCTCCAGGGCCACCGCGCGGGACCGGTGCACCACCGTGCGCAGCCGCCCGGGGGCGGTCCTGGTCACCCGCTGGAAGACCCACTCCAGGTAGCGGCCGTAGAAGGCCCGGGTCGGGTAGGCGTCCGGGCCCAGCGTGCGGGCCTCGGCCAGCACCTGCCTGCTGTAGCCGTCGGCCTCGCTCGGGGCGGCGACGGTCAGGAAGCGCGCCCACTGGTACAGGCTCGGGCCCCGGACCAGCGGACCGGCCAGGGTCACGCTGTCGTCGGTGAACATGGTGACCTGGCCGGCCACCGTGTTCATCAGCAGGTGCGGTGACTGGCCGGTGCGCCACACCTGCCCGGGGCCGGGCGCGAACGGGTCGACCACGTGCACGGTCACCGGTCCGTCGCCGCTGTGCCTGGCGTTGGCGCAGAGGCGTTCCAGGACCGAGAGTCCTCTCGGCCCCGCGCCGATGAGGCAGATATCGAGCTGCCCGCTGTTCATGGTCACTGCCTCCACTTGTCGGACCGGGGCCTGCGTTCGTCGGGCCGGTTCGGGTCGGGTCGGTTCACGTCGGTTCGGGTAGGGCCGGTTGGGGTCGGGCCGGTTCGGGTCAGGCCGGGGCGCTCGCGCCGCTGAGCTGCCCGGCGGCCTTGCGGTCGGTCGGGGCCCGGGCCGGGATCCGGGCCTGGCCCTCGGCGCCGCGGCTCAGCGCCGCGCCGATCTCGGCCGAGGCCCGGCGCCGCGCCTGCGGATCGGCACTGCCGACGTCGCGCAGCGCCTCCAGCACCACGTTCAGGTCCAGCGCCAGTTCGGACAGGATGTCCGCGACGGCGGCGGCGTTGGAGCCGAGGATGTCGGTCCACAGCGCGCTGTCGCCCCCGGCGATCCGGGTCGCGTCGCGCAGCCCCTGCCCGGCCACCCGCAGCTGCGACTCGTCACCCGCCAGCATCCGGGCCGCCAGCAGGCTGGAGACCAGGTGCGGCGCGTGCGAGGTGAGCGCGACCGCGCGGTCGTGCTCGGTGTGCGCCATCGTCAGCGGCCGGGCGCCGCACAGGTGCACCAGTTCCAGGGCGGTGCGGACCGCTTCCTCCCGCGAGTGGGCGGACGGGGTGAGCACCCAGGGGCGGCCGTGGAAGAGGTCGGCCCTGGCCGCGAGCGGCCCGGACCGCTCGCTGCCCGCCATCGGGTGCCCGCCCACATAGCGGGTCAGGTCGCAGCTGCGCTCCGCCGCCTCCTGCTGCGGGCCCGCCTTGACGCTCGCCGCGTCGGTGAAGTACCGAGCGAGCGAGGACAGTTGGGCCTCCCTCAGGACAGCGGCGGTGTGCCGGGGCGGTACCGCGATCACCGCCAGGTCCACCGGGGCGGCGGGGCGGCCCGCCGTGCCCGCGCCGATCGCGGCGGCGGTGGCCGCCGCCTGCGGGTCGCGGTCCAGCAGATAGGTGTCCACCCCCCGGCCGGTGAGGGCCAGGGCGATGGAGGTACCGATCAGGCCGGTACCCACCACTGCGGCGGTGCGCATCAGCTGCTGCGCCACAGCACGGGGCAGAACTCCGGGTCGCTGTAGTCCGGCGTGCCCTCGGCCGTCCGGCGGACCAGGCTGTCGTGGTTGTACGACACCGTCGAGCCGTCCGAGCGGAGGAACTCGCGGTAGCGGTTCTCGCCGTCCTGCAGGTGGAAGGAGATCGCCCGGCGCGGGCGGTCGCTGACGTTCGCGCCGCTGCCGTGGTAGGTGCGGCAGTGGTGGAAGCTGACGTGCCCCTTCGGGATCTCCATCGGGACCTTGACGACCTCGGTGCCGTTGAAGCGGGCGTTCTCGTCCAGCATCGCGTCGAGCTGGCTGCGGTCGCGCTCGGCGAAGTGCAGCGAGGTGGAGTCGTTGACGGCGGTCTCCTGCCAGCGGTGGCTGCCGTCGACCATGGTGATGGTGCCGAGCTCCACCGTGCAGTCGTGGAACGGGATGAACGCCGTCAGCATCCGCTCCGAGGTGCAGGTGGCCCAGTAGTGGCGGTCGAAGTGCCAGGGCACGATGTTCGACTGCTCACCGGCCACCGGCGGCTTGTAGATCAGCGTGGACTGGAACGCCCGGATCTCGTCGGCCTGCGCCAGCCGCGCGGCGATCGCGCCCAGCACCGGCTTGCGCAGGATCGCGGCGATCGTGTCGTCCTCGTAGTGGATGTAGTCGTTGTGCCGCTGTACCGGGCCGTGCTCGGGCTCCCAGTAGGCGAGCTTCGGCGGCCGGGTCGGCAGCGTGCGGTCGCGGTGACCCGCGTAGAAGCGCTCGCTCGCGGACTCCAGCAGGTCGGTCTCGGCGTCGGTGAAGATCTTCCCCGACAGGTACCAGCCGCGCTCGGCGTACGCCGCGACCTCGCGGTCGGAGGGCAGCAGTTCCCGCTCCGCCCCGGTCAGCGTGAACAGTTCGGATTCCTGGACAGTCACGGTGCTTTCTCTTCCTTCGGTACGTGTTCGGTACGTGGGTCGATGGAGCGACGGCCGTCAGGCGTCGACCGTCTCGTCGTGGGCCACCGCCGCGTACAGCGCCTTGATGTTGCCGCTGCCGAAGGTGCGCGCCCCGTGCCGGTCGATGAGCTCCCAGAAGAAGGTCCGGCGGACGTGCATGGACTGGGTGAAGATCTGGAAGACCTGTCCCCAGTGGTCCCGGTCGACCAGCACGTTGGTGTCACGCAGGTCGCTGATCGCCAGGTCGGGCAGGCCCAGGCGCTCCTCCAGCTCGGCGTAGTACGCCTCGGGGGTGCTCAGGAAGCGCACCCCGCGGCCCTCCAGCGTCTTCACCGCGCCGACGATGTCGTCGCCGAGCAGCGCCAGGTGCTGGACGCCCGCGCCGCCGTGCCGGGCGAGGAAGTCGTCGATCTGGCCGGGCTTGCGGTCGGCCACCGGCTCGATCAGGGTGAAGGTGATCTTGCCGGACGGGCTCTGCACCACCTTGGAGTCCATGGCCTGCTCGCCGACCTCGATGAACTCCTCGAAGATCTGGCTGAAGCCGAAGACCCGCTGGTAGAACTCGACCGTGGGGCCCAACTCACCGGCGGGCAGGCAGATCGCGGCGTGGTCCACCACGGTCACCAGGTCGTCGCTCTCCTCCGGGTCCGGCACGAACATGTCGAGCGCGCCGGGCAGGAAGGTCTCCGGGTCGCCGGAGCGCTCCACGAACCGGTGGCTGACGTCGCCGAAGCCGATCACCGAGGAGGTGACCACCCGGTCGTCGCCGACCTGGTACCGCACCGGCTCGTCGACCACGACCGCGCCCCGGGAGACGGCGGTCGCCAGCGCCTCGGCGGCGTCGTCGACCTCGAACGCGATGGCGGCGACGCCGTCGCCGTGCCGGGCCACGTAGCGGGCCGCCGGGTGCCGCTCGTTCAGCGGTGAGGTGAGCAGCAGCCGGATGCCGCCCTGACGCAGCAGCAGCGAACGCTGGTCGGCTAACCCGGTCTCCGGGCCGCCCTGGCCCACCACCCGGAAGCCGAACGCGGTGCACAGGTAGAACGCGTACTGCTGGGCATCGCCGACATAGAACTCGACGTGGTCCACGCCATCGATCCTCATGCGTGTTCCTTTCTGTCCACGCGGCGGCGGGCCCGCGTGGTGGAGGGTGCGCCGAGCAGCAGGCTCACGTTGTGGCCGCCGAAGGCGAAGGAGTTGGACAGCACGGCCCGGACGTCCTGCCGCCGCGCGCCGCCGCGCACGTGGTCCAGATCGCAGGCGGGGTCCGGGTCTTCCAGGTTGTGGGTGGGCGGCAGCGCGCCCTCGGCGACGGCCAGCGCACAGATGGCCGCCTCCACCGCGCCGGAACCGCCGAGCAGGTGCCCGGTCATCGACTTGGTGCCGCTGACCGCCGGGGAGCGGTCGCCGAAGACCGAGCGGATGGCCTTGGTCTCGGCGACGTCGCCGAGCTTGGTGGCGGTGCCGTGCGCGTTGACGTAGTCGATGTCGTCGGGGGTGAGCGAGCCGGACGCCAGCGCGGCGCGCATGGCCTGCGCGGCGCCCTCGCCGTCCGGGCGAGGGGCGGTGGGGCGGTAGGCGTCGGTGCTGCCGCCCCAGCCGAGCAGGTCCGCGTATCCGGCCGCGCCGCGCGCCTCGGCGAACCCGGCCCGCTCGACCACCAGGACGCCCGCGCCCTCGGACAGGACGAAGCCGTTGCGCCTGCGGTCGAACGGGCGGCTCGCGGCCTCCGGGTCCTCGAAGCCGTGGGCCAGCGCCCGGGCGTGGGCGAAGGCCAGCGCGGTGGTGGCGTTCAGCGGCGACTCGGCGCCGCCGCAGACCACCACGTCGGCCTCGCCGTAGCGGATCAGCCGGGCGGCCTCGGCGACCGCGTGCGCCCCGGCCGAGCAGGCCGTGGCGATGGCCGAACTCCAGCCCCGGATGCCGTACTTGATGGCGATCCTGGCCGCCGCCATGTTCGGCAGCATGCCCGGCAGCAGGTACGGGCTGACGGCGGTCGGGCCGCGGGCGGCCCGCTCCAGTGCCTGCGCCTCGTAGGTGGTCAGGCCACCGGCGCCGCTGGAGACCACGATCGCCACCCGGGTCGGGTCCACGTCGGTGCCGATGGTGATTCCGGCGTCGGCGATCGCGTCGTCGGCGGCGGCCATCGCCATCAGCACGAAGCGGTCGACCAGCCGACCCTCGCTGGGCGGCAGCACCTCGGCCGCGGTGATCTCCGGCGCCATGCCGATCTCGTTGACCACCCCGGCCAGCTGGTGGCCCTCGGGCGGTCGGCGCAGCCCGGACTTGCCGTGGCAGAGCGCGTCGAACAGGTCGGCGGCGCCCCGGCCGAGCGGGGTGAAGGTGCCGAGGCCGGTGACCACCGCGGCGTTGGCACCGCTCGCCGTGCTCACTTGGCACCCGCCGGGGCGGCGGCCGGGACCGCGCCGCTGCGGAAGCTCTCCCGCAGCAGGACCTTGCGGACCTTGCCGGTCGGGCCGAGCGGGATCAGCGCCGGGTCGACCACCGTGACCCGCTCGACGGTGGCGGCGACCTCCTTGTCCAGCAGCGCCAGCACCTCGGCGGTGCGGTCGGTCGCCGGGTCGGCGGCGGGGTCGAGCACCAGCAGGACCGAGCTGGTGACCTTGTCCTCCTCGCGGACCGCGACCACGGTGCACTCCAGCACGTCCGGGCAGCCCGCCAGCACCTGCTCCTCGGCCAGCGCCGTGTACAGCTTGTGGCCGTCGCCCAGGTCCACCGCGTCGACCAGGCGGTCGACGTGGAAGAAGTACCCGGCCTCGTCCCGGAACACCAGGTCACCGGTGAGGAAGTAGCCGTCCCTGCGGGTGCGGTAGGTGGTCACCGAGTCGTTCCAGTAACCCAGGGCCAGGGTCGGCGCGTTGATCCCGAGCTGGCCGATCTGGCCGACGCCCAGCTTCTCGCCGTCGTCGTCGAGCACGGCGACGTCGGAGAAGG
Organism: Streptacidiphilus sp. P02-A3a; assembly: GCF_014084105.1. GTDB lineage: Bacteria > Actinomycetota > Actinomycetes > Streptomycetales > Streptomycetaceae > Streptacidiphilus. The sequence continues at coordinate 6,089,990 of NZ_CP048289.1, forward strand.
TGTGCGGCTTGCCGATGCAGCGGGCGTAGCGCCGGGTGTCCGGGGTGTGCGTGATGAAGAACTGCGAGTGGCCCATCTCGGTCGAGCCGAGGCCGTCGATGAAGTGCGAACCGGGGCTGCGCCGCCGGGAGGCGCCGACGCCGACCTCGCGGCTGCCGACCGCGACCAGCTTGCGGATGTGCGCCTCGTGGGCGCAGTCCCCGGTGTTCCACCAGGACCGCACCGACTCCAGGTCGCGGCCCGACAGGTCGTGCCCGGCCAGCTCGGACCAGGTGGCGGAGAAGCCGAGCACGCACTCCGGCTTCCAGCGCTCGATGGCCGCCAGCACGTTCTCGCCGTCGGAGCCGGAGAGCAGCGCCAGCTGCACCCGGTTGGCCAGCGCCAGGTTGACCGCGATCACGGTCGCGGCGTGGGCGGAGGGCAGCGCGCCGAGCATCCGGTCCAGGCCCTGCGGCTTGGGCAGCAGCAGTCGGTGCCGGATCGAGGCGAACAGGCTGTGGTGCGAGTGCGCCACCGCCTTGGGCAGCCCGGTGGTGCCGGACGAGTGGGTGATCACCACCGGCTCGTTGCCGTGGTGCCGGTAGGGGCGGGGCGCGTCCGCCGGGTCCGCCGCGCCCAGGTCGGCGACGTCCGCGAGCAGCGGCGCGCCGAGGTCGAAGCCGTCCAGCACCGCCCGGTGGGCGGCGTCGGTGAGCACCCCCACCGCGCGCAGCCGCTGGATGTACCGGCTGGCCGGATCACCCGCCAGCCGTGCGTTGATCAGCGCCGGGATCGCGCCGATCCGGGCCAGCGCCAGGTAGTTGAGCACCTGGTCGGCCGCGTTGCCGACGAACACCGCGACCGGGTCGCGCGGGGCGACGCCCAGGGCGTGCAGCGCCGCGGCCCGGGCGGCCACCCGTTCGCCGAGCTCGGCCAGGGTCAGCGGCTGCCAGGCGGGGTACCCGTCAACCTCGGTGTCGAAGGTCAGCGTGGGCAGGTCGAGGCCGTGGCCCCGTTCGATGAGCGCGGTCAGGACGTTGCCGACGCCGAGCTCCTGGTCCGCCGCCAGCTCCGCGCGGTCGTTCATGGCAGTCATAGCGATGACTCCACCTCTCTGCTCTGTGCGGTGACGGGCCTGCGGTCAGGAGGAGACGGCGGAGGGGGCGGCCCGCTCGACGATCTCCTTGACCAGCCCGGCGACGGTGAGCAGGGCGACGCTCTCCATCTCGTCCTCTTCGAACTTGACCCCGTAGGTGTCCTCGACCTGGATCGCGATCTCGGCCAGCGAGAGCGACTCCATGTCCAGACCGGCCGGGCCGAGCGGGGTCTCGCCGGTCACGTCGGCAACGTCGTAGTTCATGTTCTTCAGGGCCTCGATAACGAACTGGTGGACCTCGGCGGACATCTGGTTCACTCCGATTCATGAGCGTGGACGGACACCCGACGCCGGCGGCTTCGGGCTTGGTGAGGGTTTTGTGGAACAGCACGGACGGGGACGAGCGCGCCAGAGCGCACCTACTGCTGCTGCGCGCCGCGGCGGTGGAACTCGGTGTCCCGGCGTCCGAGATCTGGGTGGAGCACGAGCCCGGTGGCCGCCCACTGCTGGGCGGGGCCGGCCGGGGGCTACAGGTCAGCGTCAGTCACGCCCGGCGGGCGTTGGCGGTGGCGCTGTGCGACGGTGCTCCGGTGGGTGTGGATGTCGAGCCGCTGCGCGGCCTCTCCGGCGCGGCACTTGCCGGGAAGTGGCTCGCCCCGGCCGAGGCACGCTGGGTCCAGGAGCTGCCGCGCCCGCGACAGGCCCTGGGGTTCCTGTGGCTGTGGACCCAGAAGGAGGCGGTCGGCAAGGCCCTGGGCCTGGGGCTGCGGGACGGTGGGATGAGCAGGCTGGTGGCCCTGCCGGAGGACTGGCCCCCGGCCGGGGACGGGACCGTGGTGCTGCGTCCGCTGCCCGGTGACCCGACGCTGCTCTCGGGTGCCGCGCTCGCCGACGGCGGTCGGCTGGTGCTCGGGGCCGCGGTGCGCCGGGACGGCGCGGTCGGCCACCGGGTCGAGGTGCGTCGGGTGGAGCTGCCGGACCCGGGCTGAGCTGCCCGGGTCACCGGGCGGCCGGTTGCCGCGCGGCCGCCTGGAGCACCTGCGCGTTGCGGACCGGCTTCCCGGTCGCGGTGCGCGGCAGCTCGGACAGCAGGTGCAGCGTACGGGGGCGCTTGTAGGGGGCGAGCCGGGTGGCCAGCGTGTCGGCCAGGCCCTGCGAGGTGACCTCCTCGCGGACGGTGACGTAGGCCTGGATACCGGCCTCGTGCACCACCACCGCGTCGGTGACCCCGGGCAGTGCCCGGATCAGCGCCTCGACCTCGGAGAGGTCCACCTTCAGGCCGCCGATGGACACCTGGGAGTCCAGCCGTCCGTGCACCGTGAGCAGGCCGGTGGCCTCGTCGAGGCTGCCCGCGTCCTTGGTGTGCAGCCAGCCGTCCCGGTAGCGGGCCGGGTCCTCCAGGCCGACGTACGGGGAGTCCGGCAGGCCGAGCAGGATCTGGCCGTCGGCCACCCGGACCCGCATCCCGGACACCGGGGTGAGTCCGGGGCTGGTGGCGCCGCTCAGGTCGGTGGCGATGACCCCGGCCTCGGTCATCCCGTACATGGCGCCGAGTTGCGCGCCGTAGCCGGTGGTGAATCGTTCCCGCACCTGGTCGTTGAGCAGTTCGCCGCCGGTCACCATCCGGCGCAGCTGCGGCAGCCGGGGCGGGTTCCGGGCAGTGGCCAGCAGCGAGGTCTGCGAGGGCACGCCCAGCAGGGTGGTGGGTTCGGGGCCGGCCGCGACGGCCTTGAGTATGCCTTCCAGGGTCTGCGTGCCGGGCAGCACCACCTGGGTACCGCTGGCCAGCCCGTAGAGCAGGCCGCCGACCAGGCCCAGCACGTGGACGATGGAGGCCAGTACGACCGTGCGCTCGCCACGCTGTGGGAAGCCGTCCAGCCGCGCGTAGCGGTCGATCTCCTCCAGCAGGCTGTCGACGCGGCGGCCGATCACCTTGGAGGGTCCGGTCGATCCCGAGCTCAGCTGGAGCAGCGCGTGATCGGTGGCGGCGACCTGGTGGCCGCCACGCAGCGGGGTGACCCGGGTGCGGATGTCGACGTAGCCGCGGAGCTTGCCGGTGACCTCCTGCTCCGGCTCGACCACCAGTTGCGGGCTCAGCCTGGCGATCGCCCGACCGACCTCGTGGGTGGTCAACCGGTAGTCCAGCAGGGCCACCTGGGCTCCGCTGCGCCAGCCGGCCAGCATCGCGACGATGCAGCCGAGGGAGGGCGGGAGCCGCAGCGCGAGGCCGCCACCGGGTAACAGACCGGCCTCCTGGTAGCGGGCCTGCTCCGCCGCGACCAGCCGACGCAGTTCCACCCGTTCCACCGGCTGCCCCAGGTGCAGGGCGACCTCGCGGTCCGGCCCGGATAACAGGACCTCGTCCACCCAGCCGCACCTGCTGCCCACAGGCCTGCCCGGTGCTGTTCCCTCCACTGCGATCCCCACCCATCTGGTATTTCGGATGATTCCGTGCAGCAATTGACGACCTCTGGTCACAGACTTTCAGCAGCACCCGCATATGGCAAGCAAAATATTTATTAACAGCTACTGGCGGGTAGCCGGGATAAATTATCCCGCTCTTCCGTCCGGGCATGACCCGGTTGCGCGCCGACGCCTGCGGACGCGCTACAGATCACGGTTGGTCACATTATTCCAGGAAGACGCGGATGACGCATCAAATTCGCGCCAAATTCAGCTCCGAGACACGCCCGCTGGGCCGAAATCCGACACACCAGGTAGCCCCATAAGGGCCATGACCTCTTCGAACTCGTCAATCAACAGCCGCAGGACGGCCGCCGCGCCGGCGCTTCCGGAATGGCTGAGACCCCACAGGACGGGACGCCCCACCATTACCGCGTCGGCGCCGAGGCAGAGCGCCCTGGCGATATCCGCACCGTATCGCACGGCACCGTCGAAAATGATCCGACATCGGCCGGCCACGGCGTCCGAGATTTCTGGCAGCGCGTCGGCCGCAGGCACCGCGAAATCAAGCTGCCGACCCCCGTGATTGGACACGACAATTGCCTGGACGCCGTGCTCGGCGGCGAGCACCGCGTCCTCCGCGGTGAGCACGCCCTTCAGCACCAGCGGCAGTGAGCTGCGTTCCTGGAGCCAGGCCAGGTCGGCCCAGGTGATCGAGGCGTCGAACTGCTCCCGGGAGTGCCGGGCGATCGCCGACGCGCCCGCCCGCTCCTGGTGCGAGGCCGACATCAGGGCCGGGGCCACGTTCACCGCGCTGATGCCGTCCGGCACCGTGAAGCCGTTGCGGATGTCGCGGTACCTCCGGGCGACCCGGGGCGCGTCGACGGTCAGCACCAGTGCCCGGTAGCCCGCCGCCTCGGCCCGGCCGACCAGCTCGACCAGCTGCTCCCGGTCCCTGAGCCAGTACAACTGGAGCCAGAGGGGGGCGGTGGTCGCGGCGGCGATGTCCTCCAGCGTGCGGCTGGCGAACATGCTCACCGTGAACAGCGCGCCGACCTCCCCCGCCGCCCGGGCGGTGGCCACCTCGCCCTCGGGGTGGGCGAGTCGGTGGTACGCCATCGGCGCGACGGCGAGCGGGGCCGCCAGCGGGGCCCCGAACAGCGTGGTCCGCGGATCCGGCTCGGAGACGTCGACCAGGCAGCGCGGACGCAGCCGCAATCGGTCCAGCGCGGCCCGCGCGGCGATCGGCATGGACTCGGTTCCACTGGCACCCGCCAGGAAGTCCCAGACCGGAGCCGAAAGCGCGGCCCTGGCCGCGGCCTCGTACCCAGCGAGCGACAGCGGTGCCATGTCACGGTCCCCCGTTAAGAACACTCGACCCTCAGAACACTTGACGTATCTCGACGTATCCGGTTCGGCTGAAGCACCGCAAGACCAAAGTAAACGCACGCCCGTGCTGGAAGCCCAGTCTGGCATAGTGTCCGCACGGTCGTCCACTTAGTACCATAATGGATCACGGGAGGTCCTCCACCGGAATCAGCGGCCTTCCCATGAAGTGAGAAGAGGTGGCGCATGCCAGGCGTGAGCAAGGACAACCGGATCGAGCGGGGCAACCAGACCCGTCGACTGATCCTGGGACGTACCGTCCAGATCGCGTCAGTGGAAGGCCTGGAAGGCCTGTCGCTCGGCCGGCTGGCCTCTGAACTGGAACTCAGCAAGAGCGGCGTGTTCGCCCTGTTCGGTTCCAAGGAGGAGCTGCAACTCGCCACCGTCCGCGCCGCCATAAAGATCTACATCGAGCACGTGGTCCAGCCCGCACGCGACGTCCCGCCCGGCATCGGCCGGATCTGGACCATGTGCAGCACCTGGCTCACCTACTCCGAGCAGCGGGTCTTCCCCGGCGGCTGCTTCTTCTACTCGGTGACCGCCGAGTACGACGCCCGCAAGGGCCTGGTCCACGATACGGTGGTCCAGGCCCGCGACAACTGGCTCTCCTTCGTGGAGCAGACCATCGAGGGCGCGCGTACGGCCGGTGAGGTGGACCAGGACATCGACGTCCCCCAACTCGCCTTCGAGCTGACCGCGTTCCTTGAGGCGGCCAACGCCGAGTCGGTCCTGCACGACGACGCGACCAGCTATCCCAAGGCAACCAAGGCTGTCCTCAACCGGCTGCGCGCCATCGCCACCGATCCGTCGCTGCTGCCCGACAGTCCCTGACCGACCGGAACGCGGGGGGCGGGAGCGGGAGCGGCCATCGCCCCGCGACGCCGCCCCCCGGGTTGCGGTCGGTCCTCACTTGGCCGCGGCCGCCGGGGCCGGGCCCTGGCCGGAGAGACCCATGGCATTCGACCCGCAGTTCCAAGCCCTTTACCAGGCCCGGGCGGCGCACGACGTCCGCCCGCTCTACACCATGACGCTCGACGAGGCCCGGGCCGCGGACCTGGCCGCGATCCAGGCCGACGCCGGGACCCCGGAACCGGTCGCCGAGGTCGTCGACCGGTTCTTCCCCGGGCCGCAGGGCCCGCTGCCGATCCGGATCTACCGGCCGACGCCGCCGGACGGCCAGGTCCCGGAGCAACTGCCGGTCCTGGTCTACTTCTTCGGCGGCGGCTGGACCCTCGGCAGCCTCGACACCGGCGACGCGATCTGCCGCAGCCTGACCAACGCGGTCGGCTGCCTGACCGTGGCCGTCGGCTACCGGCTCGCCCCCGAGCACGTCTTCCCCGCCGCGGTCCACGACTGCTTCGCCGCGGTGCGTTGGATCGCGGACCAGGCGCGGGAGTTGGGCGCCGATCCGGCGCGGATCGCGGTCGGCGGCGACAGCGCGGGCGGCAACCTGAGCGCGGCGGTCACCCTGCTGGCCCGGGACGCGGGCGGCCCGGCGCTGGTCGCGCAACTGCTGGTGTACCCCAACACCGACCACCTCGCGGACACCGCGTCCCGGCGGGAGAACAGCGACCCGCTGCTGTTCAACGACAAGTCCGTGCAGTGGTACTGGGACAACTACCTGGCCACGCCGGAGGACGGGGCGAACCCGCTGGCCTCCCCGCTGCGCGCGGCCGACCTGTCCGGACTGCCGCCCGCGCTGGTGGTCACCGCCGAGTACGACCCGCTGCGGGACGAGGGCGAGGCCTACGCGCAACGGCTGCGCGACAGCGGGGTGGCGGTGCGGCTGACCCGCTACCCCGGCGTGCCGCACGGCTTCTTCGCGATGGCGGGCAGCCTGGACGCGGGCCGCCGCGCGGTCCAGCAGGCCGCCGGGTACCTGCGCGACACCTTCGACAACACCGACCCGAGAGGCTGACACCGTGCCGGCGACCATCCCCGTGACCGAGCCGCAGGCGCTCGACCGCACCGAGCTCCACGGTTCGCTCAACGATCCGCTGCTGGACGCCATGAACTTCCTCAACGAGGCCGCGGGGCGCTTCCCCGAGGCGCTGTCCTTCGGCGCCGGGCGGCCCACCGAGGGCTCCTTCGAACCCGAGCAACTCGCCGGTCACCTGCGGTCGTTCACCGACCACCTGGAGCAGGAGCGCGGCTGGAGCCGGGACCGGATCCGCACCGCGCTCTACCAGTACGGCCGCACCAACGGCATCATCCACGACCTGATCGCCCGCACCCTGGTCAACGACGAGGGCATCGAGGTGCCGCCGGAGGCGGTGGTGGTCACCACCGGCGCGCAGGAGGCGATGCTGGTGACCCTGCGCGCGCTGTTCGCCCGCCCGGAGGACACGCTGCTGGTCAGCTCGCCCTGCTACGTCGGGATCACCGGCGCGGCCCGGCTGCTGGACATAGCCGTCCAGCCGGTACCGGAGGGGGCACTCGGTCCGGACCCGGAGGCGGTCCTGGCGGCGGTGCGCACGGTCCGCGCGGCCGGCGGCCGACCGCGCGCGCTGTACCTGGTGCCGGACTTCGCCAACCCCTCGGGCGCGAGCATGACCGTCGAGGCCCGCCGGGGGCTGCTGGAACTCGCCGAGCAGGAGGACCTGCTGATCCTGGAGGACAACCCGTACGGCTTCTTCGTCCGCGACGGCTCGGCCCGGCCGACGCTGAAGTCCCTGGACCGCGGCCGCCGGGTGCTGTACTTCGGCTCCTTCGCCAAGACCGCGCTGCCGGGGGCGCGGGTCGGCTACGTGGTCGCCGACCAGGAGGTCACCGGCCCGCAGGGCGACCGCACGCTGCTCGCCGACGAGCTGTCGAAGATCAAGAGCATGACCACCGTGAACACCTCGGCGATCAGCCAGGCCGTCATCGGCGGCATGCTGGTCGAGTCCGGCTTCCGGCTGCGGGAGGCCAACGCCGAGGCCATCGCCTTCTACCGGGCCAGCATGGACGCGCTGCTGGCGGAGCTGGAACGGCACTTCCCGGCCGAGCGCCGGGCCGAACTCGGACTGGACTGGAACCGCCCGGAAGGCGGCTTCTTCCTGGTGGTGACCGTGCCCTTCACCGCCGACGGCAAGGCACTGGAGCGCTCCGCCCGGGACCACGGAGTGCTCTGGACGGCGATGTCCGACTTCTGCATCGACGGCGGCGGCCGGAACCAGATCCGGCTCTCCTGCAGCACCCTGACGCCTGATCAGATCGTGGAGGGGGTGGCCCGGCTGGCCGGCTTCATCGAGCAGGAGGCCGGCTGACCCAGTCAGCGCTGTGGGGCCCGGCAGTCGTCGACTGCCGGGCCCCACAGCATTACTGACAGTTCTCACATCGCGCGGCGTCAGGCGCCGATGGCGTGCACCCCGCCGTCGACGTGCACGATCTCGCCGGTGGTCTTCGGGAACCAGTCGGACAGCAGCCCGACCACCCCGCGCGCGGCGGGCTCGCTGTCGGTGACGTCCCAGCCGAGCGGCGCCCGCTGCTCCCACACCTCGCGGAACAGGTCGAAGCCGGGGATGGACTTGGCGGCCGTGGTCCGCACCGGACCGGCCGCGACCAGGTTGCAGCGGATGCCGCGCCCGCCCAGGTCCCGGGCCAGGTAGCGGGAGGTCGCCTCCAGCGCGGCCTTGGCCACACCCATCCAGTCGTACGCGGGCCAGGCCAGCTGGGCGTCGAAGTCGATGCCCACCAGCGCGGCCCCGCGCTCGCCGATCAGCGGCAGGCAGGCCACCGCCAGCGCCTTCAGCGAGTAGGCGGAGACCTCGACCGCGGTCGCCACCGACGGCCAGCCGGTGTCCAGGAAGCCGCCGCCCATCGCGTCCTGCGGGGCGAAGGCGATCGAGTGCACGATGCCGTCCAGGGTGGCGTCGGCGCCCAGCCGCTCGCGCACCCGCTCCGCCAGCGAGTCGAGCTGCGCCTGGTCCTGCACGTCGAGTTCGATCACCGGCGGCGGTTCCGGCAGCCGCTTGGCGATCCGCTCCACCAGGCTCAGCCGCCCGTAGCCGGTCAGCACCACCTCGGCGCCCTGCTCCTGGGCCAGCCGCGCGGCGTGGAAGGCGATCGAGGACTCCATCAGCACGCCGGTGACCAGCACCCGCTTGCCCGCCAGCAGCCCGCTCACCGGGTCCGGGCCCCGGCCTCGGTACCGGCCGCGCTGGGGTCGGCGGTGACGAAGTCCACCACCTCGGTGACCACCGCGGCATCCGCCAGGATCCGCCGGTGGCCCAGGCGGCGGGTGGTCACCAGCCGCGCCTGGTCGCCGTAGGCCGCGGTGATCCGCAGCGCCTGCTCCGGCCGCACCATGTCGTCGTTCTCGTCCTGCACCACCAGGATCGGCGCCGACACCCGCTCCGGCTCGTGCACCACCGAGAAGCGGCTCCAGATGTCCGCCTCCTGCGGGAACAGCTCGTGCTCGATCCGGCCCCGCAGCTCCGCCCGCACCTGCTCGCGCAGGCCGAGCTTGGAGCAGAAGGCCTCGACCACGTAGTCGAAGTCGACCACCCCTCCGATGACGGAGACCCGTCCGGCCCGCACGCCCTGGCGCAGCGCGAAGAAGCTGGCCGTGGCCCCCAGCGAGTGCGCCACCACCGCCTCGAAGTCGCCGTGCTCGGCGTGCAGTTGGGTGATCACGTCACGGTACTCAAGGATGGTCGTGGTCTTGCCGGTGGACTCGCCGTGGCCCGGCGCGTCGAAGGTGACCGGGCTGTAGCCGCGTTCCAGCAGCGCGGCGGCGAAGGCGGAGAAGCGCGAACCACGCGACTCCCAGCCGTGCACCAGCAGCACCGGACGCTCGCCGCTGCCCCAGTGGTAGGTGGCCACCGACTTCCCGTGGACCTCCAGCCGCCCGGTCCGCGCCCGCTCCATCACCGGGTGTTCGGAGGGGCGCAGCTTGCTGTGCCCCATCGGGTTCCGGAACAGGCCGAACGCGCCCTTGCCGGCCAGTCGCTCCGAGACACAGGAGGTGCTGTTGATCGCCGTTCGAACGACTGCCGCGGTGGCATCCATGCCACATCCTCCTCGGGAGGGTCACTAGTCACAAAATAGTAGCACGACCGTTCGCTCAGTTTTATGATGGAATCAGGCCCTCAGCCCACGCGTGGAGCGGTGCGCACGCAGAGCAGTGGAGGCACGTCATGCCCGGTCCCATCTGGAGCGCCCCCTGGAAGGCGGGCCCGGACGCGGACCGGCCGCCCCGCGGACCGGTACTGGTCAGCGTCACCGAGTTCCGCACGCACCAGCACTGGCGGGCGCTCGGCGTCCTGGCGGCCGGGCTGCGGCTGCGCCGCTCCTGGCCCCGGACCGACGGCGCGATCGGGCTGCTGCTGTGGATGGACCCGGACGCCCGGCGCTCGGGATCGGTCTCCGTCTGGACCGACCCGGGCGGCCTCGACGGCTTCGTGGCCCGCCCGGACCACCGGCGGATCATGCGCGCCTTCCGGGACCGGGGCCGGATCCGCTCCTACAACCGGACGGCCGCGCACTGGGACCCGGACGCGGTCTGGACGGAGGCCCGCCGGACGCTGACCGGCGAGGCGCCCTGGCCGCTCCCCGGGCCCGAAGCGGACCCGAGAACCGCGGTACCAGGACAAAGAAACAATACGTACGATCGTGCTAATATCCCACGCGTCAGCACTCCACCTGGAGGAGACATGGCTCTCGCCACCCCGCCCGTCGGGTCACCGTCCCAACTCGACGGCCCGAACCAGGAGTTCAAGGATGAGCTGGACCGGCTGATCGACGAGCAGCTGTTCCCGCAGCAGTCCGACCGCAAGCCGTCGGCAGCCGCCGCCTCGACCGAGCGCGGGTGACCGGCATGGACCTCCTCGAACTCGACCGCAGCGCCGTCCTTGAGTCCGTGCGCATCCTGGAGTCGGCAGGCCCCATCGACTGGGAACTGCCCACACCCTGCCCGCAGTGGACGCTCCGTCAGCTGGTGGAGCACATGGCGGCGGGACACCGCGGCTTCGCCGCCGCGACCCGGGGTGAGGCCGACGACCTCGCCGCCTGGCACGCCCACCCGCTGCCCGGTGACCCGCTCGACGGCTACCGCGAGTCGGTCGCCGCCGTGCTCGAAGCCTTCGCCCAGCCTGGAGTTCTGGTACGGGAGTTCACCCTTCCGGAGATCACCACCAGGATCACCTTCCCGGGCCGGGTGGCGGTCGGCTTCCACCTGCTCGACTACGTCGCGCACTCCTGGGACGTCGCCGCCGCCCTCGGCGCGCGCACCGAGCCCGCGCCGGAGCTGGCCGAGGCCGCACTGGCGATCGCGCTCCAGGTGCCCGACGACGAGCGCCGGCTCACCCCCGACGCGCAGTTCCAGCCCAGCATCCTGCCGCCGCCCGGGACCGGGACCTTCGAGCTGTTCCTGTACTCGATCGGCCGCGACCCCCACTGGTCCGCCCCCAAGGACCCCGTCAACTCACAGGAAGACAGCCATGTTCGCTGAGATCAGGACGAATATCGCCCGCCGGCTGACGCTCACCGAGGAGGAGGTGTTCGACGGCCGCACGCTGTCCGCCGTGCTGGTGGCCTCCCCGACCGCGATCAACTCCATCGACTTGCTGGACGCCTTCGCCGGCGCCCTCGCCGACGCCGGTCTGGACGACGACGTGGAACTGCCGACGATGACCCTGGACCACACCGCGGACGATGTCCTCTCGGCCCTGCGCAAGCAACTCGCCCCCGCCGTCTGATCTGATCCAAGGAGCCCCTCCCATGCTGATCATGACCGACGTAGTCAAGGAACTCCGCGCCGGAGCGACCGTCACCGACGTGCTGCGGGTCCAGCAGAGCTACCACGAGCACCGCCGCTGGTCCACCGACAAGCTGTTCGACGGCCGCCGCCTCTCCAGCAACGTCAGCCAGGTCGACAAGGCCGCGCTGTGGCACTCCTCCCGCGCCGAACTCACCACCCAGCCCGCCGGGATCCGGCTGGCCGTGGACGGCGTCAAGCTCGCCAACGAGCTGCGCGAGACCAACCCGCTGGGCTCCGACGTGCTGCACGTCGCCGCCGCCTGGTCGGCCCGCTACTGGCTGGAGGAGGAGGCCCACCACGAGGTCGCCTTCGGCCGACTGCTGGACATGGCCGGAATGGACGCGATCGACGTCGACGACGTCATCGAGCACCGCGGGCCGTTCCCGACCGACAACTACGCCCGGGTGTCCATCCTTCAGGCCTGCGTCGAGATCGAGGCCTGCGTCTCCTACGGCTGGGTGTCCCGGCAGAGCGAGGACCCGCTGGTCCGCGACGTCTTCCACACGATCATGAAGGACGAGGTGCAGCACCGCCAGTACTTCGCCTCCTTCGCCAAGGCGCTGGTGGACTCCGGGGTCTACCCGATCAAGGACGTCCTGTCGATGGCGTACACCTGGATCCGCCCCGACGGCGGCGAGACCTTCGGCTCGGCCCGCGAGGCCCAGAGCGAGCGCCAGGGCTACGTCAACTGGTGGGAGCAGACCCGCACCGCGGACGGCGACGAGTTCGCCCTCGGTGACGACGCGCTGCACGAGGGCTCGGTCCACGCCAAGAAGCTGACCAGCGTCTTCGCCCTGGTGCGCGAGGCGACCGGGATCCAGACGGAATCGTACGATGACCTCAAGCGCGCCTACTTCGCCAGCCTCCGGACGAACGATGTCGACCGGATTCGATCTGCAGTCAGTGCCGGAGCTGCGCGCGAAGCGGCACTTGCTGGATAGCGGACTGCTCTTCACCGGCGGTGAGCGTGCCCACTGCCGGACCCGGCCCGACCCGTACGCCTCCCTCGGCGGGCTGTTCGCCGCCAAGGAGGCGTTCGTCAAGGCCGTCAGCTCGCTCGGCGGGGCTCCCGCGTACACCTTTCCCGACATCGAGGTGGTGCACGGCCCCGCCGGGCAGCCGAGGATCCGGCCGCGCGGTCAGATCGGCCGCTGGTGCGCCGAGCGGCAGCTGACCGTGGAGCTGTCGATCAGCCACACCGGCGACCTGGCGGGCGCCGTCGTCGTCCTGCTCTCCCAGGACGGCGACGGCGCCACCGCGGCGGACCGCGCGGCCCGGCGGCGCCCCGAGCCGAACGAACCCGAGCCGAGTCAACCCGAGCAGAGTCAACCCGAGCAGAGCCAAGCCGAGACCCGAGGGAGTGACGCAGTGAGCGCGGCCGACCTGCTGGACCTGGTGGAACACCGCTGCGAGGTGGCGCTGCGGCCGAACGACTTCGACTGGGCCGGACACCTCAACAACAGCGTCTACCCGCAACTGTTGGAGACCGGCCGCTGGGAGTGGGGCCTGGCCAACGGCGTCGATGTGAGGAACAGTCAACTCATCGCGGTGGTCGTGCAGTTGCACCTCGACTACCTGATCCCGGTGCTCTGGGACCCGGTCGGCCGGGTCGCCGTCCGCAGCCGGGTGGCGGAGCAGTCGCCGTACAGCTTCACCCTCGCCCAGGACGTCGAGCGGACCGACGGCACGGTGGTCGCCCGCGGGATGGTCAAGCTCAGCCTGGTGGACCGGGGGACCCAGCGCATCCACCGCGCCAACCGGCACTCGCTGTTCGGCGTGCGCGCCGAGCCGAGCGCGGGCGTGCCCGTCGGCGCGTACGGCGGTGCCGCGTGAGCACCGTCGTCAGCACCGGCGCGGACGCGGCGCCCCGCGCCGCCGAGTACCCGACCCTCTCCCAGGCCATCGCCGCGCAGGCGCACCGGACCGACGCGGCGGTCACCTTCGGCACCTCGGCCCGACGCGAACGGCGGAGCTTCCCGCAGCTCGCGGAGGAGATCGCGGCCGCCGCCGCCGGCTTCGCCGACCAGGGCGTGCGCCCCGGCGACCGGGTGATGCTGCGCGCCGTCGGCTCCCACGACGGCGTGATCGCGCTGCTCGGCCTGATGCACGCCGGGGCGGTACCGGTCTCGGTCAAGCCCAAGGTCCCGGGCGCCGTCACCGGGCAGTACCTGGCGACCGTCGCCGAGCAGCAGCGCACCCGGTTCGCCTTCCGGGTCTCCGGCACCGGCCTGGCCGAGCTCGACCTGCGGCTGCGCCCCGGCGCCGGGGGCACCATGGCCGCGCCCGGCGAGCCGGAGCAGATCGCCTTCGTGCAGTACACCTCCGGTTCCACCGGGATGCCCCGGCCGATCCCGCTCAGCCACCGCGCGGTGCTCACCAACATCCGGGCCATCGGCACGGTCGCGGGCATGCGTCCGGGCCACACCGGCCTGGTGGCGCTGCCGCTGCACCACGACATGGGGCTGGTCGGCATGCTGAGCACCCTGGTCGAGGGGATCAGCCTGGTGATCGAGGAGCCGGGGACCTTCCTGCGCCGCCCGATGGCGGCGCTGAACCTGGCCCGCGAGTACGAGGGGGTGCACAGCGCCTTCCCCGACTTCATGCTGCGCTACCTCTCGGCCCGGATCAGCGAGGTCGGCGGCTACCCGGACCCGGGACTGCTGGCCGGCTGGCGCACGGTGTTCTGCGGCGCGGAGCCGATCCGCCGCGCGTCGGTCCGCAACTTCCTTGAGCGGACCGCCCCCTGGGGCTTCGACCCGACCGCGCTGCTGTTCTGCTTCGGCCTGGCGGAGGCCGCGCTGATCGCCACCAGCCACCGCTACCGCTCCGATGCCGTCTCCTTCCACGAGCAGGGCAACAGCGCCGTGGCCTGCCTCGGCGAGCCCATCCCCGGGCTCACCCTGGCGCTCCTGGGACAGGACGGACTCCCCTGCGCGGAAGGTGAGTTGGGCACGGTCCAGCTACGCGGCGAGACGATGTTCAGCGGCCACGACGGGGTCACCGACCACCGCCGGGTCTGGTTCGACACCGGCGACCTGGGGGTGCTCCGCTCCGGGCAGCTGTACCTCAGCGGGCGTCGCGGCGACCGGATGTCCGTCAACGGGGTCAACATCTTCGTCACCGACATCGAGCAGCAGGTGATGCGCGAACCCGGGGTCGAGGAGTGCGTGGCCCTGCCGCAGGGCGACTCCTACACCGTGCTGGTGGTCCCGGCCCGCACCGCCGGGATCGACGCCGCGCGGATCGCCGAACGGCTCACCGCGGACTTCGGTGTGGCGCCGCTCTCGGTCCGCGAGGTCCGGCACAGCGACATCACCCGCACCGCCAGCGGCAAGCCGGCCCGCACCCACATGACCGCACAGCTGGAGAAGGGAGCACAGGTATGACTGCCACCGGTACCGGCCAGGGGCCGGGCGTGGGCATCGCGATCGCCTCCGGAATGCTCAAGGGGGTCTTCGGCCACGGCGTCCTGTCCGCCTTCGAGGAGCACGGGCTGCGCGCCGATGTCTACGGCACCGCCTCCTCCTCCGTGCTCTCCGGCGGCCTGGCCGCGAGCGGCCGGGCCCGCGAGGTGGGGGTCCGCTACTGGCAGCAGGCGGCGCGGGGCGCGGCCGAGAAGGGCATGAGCCAGGTGGTGCTGGACAGCATCGCCGAGTTCGGCCCCGGCCTGCGCGAGGGCCTGTTCCGGGCCGACGCCCCCGACTTCCTGCTGGCCGCCAGCAAGGTGGTCAGCGCCGAGGCCGCCGCCGTCACCCAGGGCTCCGGTGCCCGGCAGCTCGGCCGCGACCTGCTCCGCAACGTCTTCACCGGCGACCGGAGCTGGGTCACCGCGAACCTGGCCACGACGATCTTCAGCAACCGCCCGGCCCCGGACCACGCGGAGCTGACGCCGGAGAACTTCGACGCGGTCAGCTACGCCTCCACCCGGATGCTGCACGCCTGGGCGATCCCGGCCGAGGTCGGGGGCCAGGCGTACGTGGACGCCTCCTACACCTGCGGCTGCCCCGCCCGCGAGGTCGCCGCCCATCCCGGGGTGACCACCCTGATCGCGATCGGCGCCGACCCGTTCCCGCTGTTCCGGGACATCTACGCGTCCGAGGAGATCGTCGACGGCGCCGAGCTCGGCGGCGCCCGGGTGCTGGTGGTCAAGCCCGCCGAGGACCTGAAGCCGCTGGGCGTCGACTACGCCGTCGCCACCGAGGAGGGCCTCGACCGGGCCTACGCCCTCGGGCTGGAGGCGGGCCACCGCTTCGCCGAAGAACACGCCAAGGAACTGGAAGCCGTCTCCGGGAGGGCCGCATGACCCACGTCGTCACCGAGGGCTGTGTCCACTGCAAGTACGCCGAGTGCATCACCTACTGCCCGGTCGCCTGCTTCCGCGAGGCCGACACCTTCCTGGTGATCGACCCGCTGGAGTGCATCGACTGCGGCAACTGCGTGCAGGCCTGCCCGACCGACGCGATCTACCCCGAGGAGGAGCTCCCCGACGAGCTGGCCGCGGCCCTGGAGTGGAACGCCCGGCTGTCCACCGCGCTCCCGCTGGCCACCACCCGGGTCCAGCCGCTCGCGGACGCCGACGCCTGGAACGGCACCCCGGACAAGTGGCGCTCGCTGCCGCCCGAGCAGGCCCCGGCCCTAGGCTGACCCCGCTCACTGCCGGTACGGACCGCGGCCCCCGGAAAACCCGGGGGCCGCGGTCCGTCCAAGGACACCCGCAACCGCCGGTGGTGGAGCGATACTTGTCCTGTGCCGGGCAGCGGCCTCACCGGTCCCGCACCGCGGCACGATGGGCGACCCGGAGTCCAGGTGAGTGGTATGCGTTCGCGTTTCGCTTCCGATCGGCAGCTGACCGTGCGGATGGTCAGTGTCATCTTCCTCCTCGGCCTGCTTTACGTGGCCTTCATCGCCGCGCTGATCGTGCTGCTCAAGTCGGCGGTGGCGGTGGTGGTCATCGTCGGCGGCCTGCTGGTGGCCCAGTACTGGTACTCGGACCGGATCGCCCTGTTCGCGATGCACGCCACCGAGGTCACCGCCGACGACCAGCCGCACCTGCACGGAGCGGTGGACCGGCTCTGCGCGGTGGCCGACATGCCCAAGCCCCGGGTCGCCGTGGCCGACACCGACCTGCCGAACGCCTTCGCCACCGGCCGCAACGCCGACCACGCGGTGATCTGCGTGACCACCGGCCTGCTGCGGCGGCTGGAGCCCGAGGAGTTGGACGGCGTGCTCGCGCACGAGCTGTCGCACGTGGCGCACCGCGACGTCGCGGTGATCACCATCGCCTCGTTCCTGGGCGTGCTCGCCGGTCTGATCGCCCGCTTCGCGCTGTACTCCGGAATGCTCCGCGGGCGGCGCGGCAACCCGCAGCTGGCGCTGGTCTTCGCGGCGGTGATGGGGGCGTCGGTGACCGTCTACGCGGTCAGCTTCCTGCTGATCCGCACCCTGTCCCGGTACCGCGAGCTGGCCGCCGACCGGTCCGCCGCCGAGCTCACCGGGCGCCCGTCGGCGCTGGCCTCGGCGCTGGTGAAGGTCAGCGGGGACATCGCCCGGATCCCCAGCCGGGACCTGCGCACCGCGCAGAACTTCAACGCCTTCTTCTTCGCGCCCGCCCTGGGCAGGCAGCGCGACCTGTCCACCCTGTTCGCCACCCACCCCAGCCTGGAGCAGCGGCTGGACGCGCTGGCCAAGATCTCCGCCCGGCTCGGCGAGGGCGCCTGAGGGCCTCCGGTCAGCCCACCGGCGCGGCGGCCCGCTGCCGGGACCGGACCCCGCCGAGCAGGATCAGCAGCGACATGACCGCGGTGAACGCCACCGTGATGATCACCGACCAGACCGCCACGTGCTGGTAGCCGCCGGGCAGCCGCGGGTCCAGGAAGTCGTACGGGTACCAGTGCGCGTACGGGCCGCGGATCAGCGAGTAGGCCAGGTAGGCCAGTGGGAAGACCAGCCACGGCAGCCCCTTCGACCAGCGCAGCGGCCGCGCGGGCGGGCGCAGCAGCCAGTCCGCGAGCATCGCGGCCGGCATCACGCCGTGCACCGTGTCGTTCGCCCAGACGATGGTCTGCGCGTCGATGGTGTCGGCCAGCAGTGCCCAGTACACCGCCCCGGTGATCACCAGGTAGAGGGTGGCCGCGCCGCGCAGCCGGTCCGGCACCGGCCTGCCGCCGCGCAGCAGGGCCAGGCCGCCGATCAGGAAGGTCGCCGCGCCGAGCAGGTTGGAGAGGTTGGTGAAGTAGGACACCCAGTTGGCCACGCCCTCGTCGGTGTGGACGGCCTGGTCCAGCGTGGTCGCGAGGGCCGCGACCGCCAGCAGTGCGAGTGCGACCTTGGCCGAACCCTCGATCTTGGTGCTAAGAGCCATCCCCGGATGTTACTCAGAGGTAAGCGGTACGGGTAGTCCGGACCCGCGGCGGACCACCCGGGCGCCGGGCCGGTCGGTCCGGGCGCCGGTCCGGGCGGGTCGGGCGGGTCGGTCCGGGCGGCGACGGGCGGCGACGGGCGGCTCGGGCGACGATGGGGGCAGGGCAGCCGCGCACCGTCGCGGGGCCGCGACCGCCGCACGCTAGGAGCGCACCATGGCAGACCCCGTGATCGTCGGCGTCGACGCCGCACCGGGGATGGCCGGCACCGTCGACTGGGCCGCTGACGAGGCCCGGCACCGGGGCACCCGGCTGCACCTCGTCCACGCCTGGCTGCCGCAGCCCGAGGACACCCCCGACGCGGGCTGCGACCCGGTGCTGCGCCGCGCGGCCGAGCTGCTGCTCGCCGACCTCGCGGCCCGGGCCGCCGCCCGGCAGCCCGGCCTCGCGGTCAGCAGCGGAATCGTGGTGGACGGACCCCGGGACGCGCTGACCGCGCTCAGTGCCGCCGCCGAGCTGCTGGTGCTCGGTGCCCGGGGCTCGGGCGGCTTCCCCGGCCTGTTGGCCGGGTCCACCAGCCTGTACCTGGCGGCCACCGCCGTCTGCCCGGTAGTGGTCGTCCCGGCCGCCTGGGCGGACGGAACGGGCGACGCGGCGGGCGCCGCGGCGGGCGCCGCGGCGGGCGCCGCGGCGGGCGCCGCGGCGGGCGCCGCGGCGGGCGGCCGGGCGGGTTCCGGCGGCGGGGTGGCGGTCGGGGTGCGCGGCAAGGGCGCCGCCGAGGCGCCGCTCTCCTTCGCCTTCGAGACCGCGCAGCGGCTGCGGCTGCCGCTGCGGGTGGTCCACGCCTGGCGCAATCCCCCGCTGCTGACACGCGGCCGGGCGCTGCCGCCGGTCTACGAGGCGGGCCAGATCGCGGACGAGCAGGCCCGGCTGATGGCCGAGATCCTGGCCGGGTGGCGGCAGCGGTACCCCGACGTCGCGGTCGAGGTGGACACGGTGCGCTCCGGGGCGGCCAAGCACCTGGTGGAGCTCTCCCGGACGGAGCGGCTGCTGGTGCTCGGCCGCCACGGCACCCCGGAGGGGGTGATCGGCCGGCTCGGCTCGGTGAGCCAGGCCGTGGTCCACCACTCGCGCTGCCCGGTCGCGGTGCTGCCGCCGACCCCGTCCGGGGACTGAGGCCGGGTCAGCGGGCGGACCGGGTCACGGAACCACCCGGACCGCCCGGTAGTCGTAGCCGTCCTGCTTGAAGCCGGGTGCCTCCCAGTCGAGTTCGACCCGCTGACCGGGGGTGAGCCGACGCAGCCCGCGCATCGCCACATCGCTGAAGTGGACGAAGCAGCCACCCGGTGTCTCGGGCGAGTCGAGTACGCCCCAGCCGTCCTCTTCGTACCATTCGCGAACAGTCGCCGTCGTCATGTCGACACTCTAACCACCGGTTGCTGACCGGCAGGTGACCATATCCAACTCGGCGAAGGGGTAGCCGGAGTCGTGGGGTCCCGGCGATGATGGGGCCATGAAGGCTGCATGTCGCGCCTGGGAACAGCTGGAGTCCTGGGCCGACCTCACCACCGCACCCGCCAGTTGCGGCCAGGGCCGGGCCCTGATCGCGAACGGCGGCGAGATCGCCCACCTCCACAACGACCACGACGCCGATCTGAACCTGACCGACGAGGCCATCGAGCGGATGCGCACGGAGCTGGAGCAGTCCACCGCCGTACGCCTGCACTCGGGTACCGGTTGGGTCACCCTGCGTCTGGACTGCGACCAGGACGCCGAACTGATGGTCTCCCTGGTCAGTATCGCGCTCCAGGCGCACGACCGGCACCGGCCGCGGACCCCGGTCCGGCCGTGCAACCTCGGTCACATCTCGATCATGCACGCGGAGCAGCAGTCCGCGGGCGCCGGGAAGTCCGGTGCGCCGCGCAGGTTCCACGTGCCCCGGCTCGCCCTCGGACGGGCCCGCCCGCAGCAGGGCCGCCGGATGGCCTGAGCCGGTCGGCGGCGGACGCCCGCTCCTCGCGGGGTCCGCCGCCGAAGGCAGCGAGGGGGCGTCAGCGCCCGTCGGCGGTATCGGGGTCGCCGACCACGGCGAGCCGGTGACCGGCGGCGTCCAATCGCTCGCGCAGCACCCGCGCCGCGTACTCGCGCGGCACCGATCTGAGGCCGAAATCCCAGTAGGCGCGCCGCTGGACCTCCCGCACGGCCACCACCGGCACCGTTCCGGCGCCGGGGCGCCGCCGGGCGTGGGCGATGGCCCGGTCGGCCGCCTTGTCCAGCTGCCCCCGGTAGCGGTGCGCGGACACCCGGTGCAGCTCCGGCCCGCAGCGTCGGCCGCGACGCACCCGGCCCAGGGCCATGACCGGCAGCACCGCCGCGAAGGCGGTCAGGAGTCGGGTGTGCATGAGGTCTCCAATCGGCCCGTTTCGTCCCCGGGCCGGAGCCATTGTCCGGGTCGGCACCTAACAGCGGGGTAACAGCGTCCGGGCCCCGGAACCGGCTGTCCGGCGCCCTCGGATCCGGCAACGGCGGGGCCCCGGAGAGGCTTTATAGTCGGCTCAGCCGAGTGGTGTCCCCCGTCGGCGCGGCAGCGCGCGGGGTGTGCTCGGAGTGCGCGTTGCTGATCCGAGAAGGCCACACGAGAGGGATGTCATGCGAGGTTCGGCCAAGCCGTCGGGGTCGGGGCGGGAGCCGCTGGCCGCCAAGGTCCCGGAGATCACCGCGCTGTTCTGGGTGGTCAAGATCCTGACCACCGGCATGGGCGAGGCGACCTCGGACTTCCTGGCGAACGGCAACCTGGCCGTGGCCGGGGTGGTCGGCTTCGGCCTGTTCTGCTTCGCGCTGTGGCTGCAGTTCCGGGTGCGGCGCTACCACTCGGCGGTGTACTGGCTGGCGGCGGTCTCGGTGGCGGTCTTCGGCACCATGGCCGCCGACGGGCTGCACGTCGGCCTCGGCGTCCCGTACGTGGGCACGGTCACCCTGTACGCGGTGTTCCTGATCGTGGTGCTGGTCACCTGGTACCGCAGTGAGGGGACGCTGTCGATCCACAGCATCACCACCCGGCGGCGCGAGGTCTTCTACTGGTGCACGGTGTTGGCGACCTTCGCGCTGGGCACCGCGCTCGGCGACTTCGCGGCGGTCACGCTGAACCTGGGCTTCCTCGACTCCGGGCTGGCGTTCGTCGCGCTGATCGCGGTGCCGCTGCTGGCCTGGTGGAAGTTGGGCATGAACTCGATCCTGGCGTTCTGGTTCGCCTACGTGGTCACCCGGCCGCTCGGTGCGTCCTTCGCCGACTACCTGGGCAAGCCGAAGTCGATCGGCGGCGTGGGCTTCGGCGACGGCACGGTGGCCGCGGCGGCGTCCGTGGTGATCATCGCGCTGGTGGCCTACGCGATGGTCTCGCGCGGCGACGTCCAGCGCCCGGCCGAGGCCGGGCCCGCCGGGGCGCCCCGCGACGACGACACCGTGCGACTGCTCTCGGTGAACCTCCCGCGGGAGTAGCCCGGCGGCGGGCGGTGACCGGTCAGTGGGGGGGACCTCACGGGCCCCCGCCCGACGCGTTCCCCCGCGCGTTGCCCCGCGCCGTCCGGCCCGGGCGGCGGGCGACCGTGGTCCAGCCGAGCACCGCGCAGGCCGTCAGTACCGCGAAGGCCGCGGCGATCCCGGTCCGGCCCGGGACCAGGTGCAGGGTCAGCGTGACGGCGGCGACGCCGAGCGCGGTGCCGAGGCCCCGGGTCATGTTGACCATGCCGCCGCCGGTTCCGGCGGCGGTGGCCGGGACGGCCCGCATCACGGCGGTGTTGTTGGCGGGCAGGAAGACCCCCAGCGCCAGTCCCAGCAGCGCCAGCGGCGCGGGCAGCAGGGCCTCCCGCAGCGGCAGCAGCGTCATCAGCGCGAGTGCGAGGACGCAGCCGAGGGTTCCGGCACGGCTGCGGGCGCGGTTGTCCCAGGCCGGTGGCAGCAACCGGTCGGCCAGGGTGGCGGCGACCGCGAAGCCGACCGGCAGCGCGGTCAGCACCAGGCCGGACTGGAGCGCGCCGATGCCCTGCCGGGCCAGGCCGACCGGGACCAGCACCAGCGGGCCGAACAGCACCAGGTAGCCGCAGAGCCCGCCGAACAGCCCCGGCGCCGTCCCGCCGGTGCGCAGCAGTCGCAGGTCCACCAGCGGGTCGGCGCAGCGGGCCTGGCGGCGGACGAAGGCCCAGCCGGCGGCCACGGCCAGTGCCAGCAGCGCGGCGGCGGCCCACTGCGGCAGGCCGAGACCGGAGGCCACCGACAGGGCGAGCAGCAGCGCGGTGGTGGAGGCGGCCAGCAGCGCCACCCCGGGCAGGTCGATCCGGTCGCCGCCGGAGCGCTGCCGGGTGCGCGGCAGCAGGTAGTGCCCGGCGACCAGGGCGACGATGCCGACCGGGACGTTGATGCCGAAGACCCAGCGCCAGCCGATGGTGTCGACCAGCGCGCCGCCGATGGTCGGGCCGAGGGCCAGCCCGATCGCCTGTCCGGCGGCCTGCATGCCCAGGGCGGCGCGCATCCTCTCCGGCGGGGCGCTGGTGGTGACCAGCGCGACGCTGTTCGCCTGGAGCATGGCCGCGCCCGCCGCCTGGACCACCCGGAAGACGATCAGCAGGCTCAGCGTCGGGGCCAGTCCGCAGGCGGCGGAGGCGGCGGTGAACAACCCGAAGCCGTACAGGTAGACGAGCTTGCGCCCGTGCTTGTCGGACAGTCGGCCGACCGGGATGAGCAGCGCGACCAGCGTCAGCATGTAGGCCAGCGAGACCCACTGCACGGCCGCGAGCGGGGTGTGGAACTGGTTCCGCAGCGCTTGGTAGGTGAGCGTGACGATGCTGGCGTCGAGCTGGCCCATGAAGGCGCCGAAGCAGACGGTGGCCACCGCCAGCCGCCAGGCCCAGGGGCGGGTGCGGATCAGCTCGGGGCGTGGTCGCTCCCAGGTGAGCAGCGCCCAGCCGCGCGGGCGGCGAAGGTCGGAGTCTGACAGGGCCATGGCTTCCTCATCCCGCGGGACCGGCGTCGACGGTGGCGTACTCCGACCATACCTCTGTCACCGATATATTCGGAAGACGAGATAGTAGGATCTAGACATGACGAGAGCATGAGCAATTCTGTGTGCGACATGATCTGTGCCAGAGTCGCCGTGAACACCCCCGGCGACCGGCTCGCGACGCACAGCGAAGGTCCGGGATCCTCTCAGCAACGGCCCCGGGGCGAAACCGACCGCGGCGATCCTTCATCCTGATGTGAAGAGGACACTCGCGCCGCGACCGGGGCGCGACCGATTTGGGGTGGATATGAACGGCGGCGTCAAGGCCGGAGTGATAGGCGCGTGTGTGGTGGTGCTCGCGGCGGGCGGGTACGGCGCGTACCAGCTGGTCGGCAAGGGCGGTGTCGGGGGCAGTCCGAAGCCGGACCCCTCGGCGACGATGATCTCGGCCACGCCGCCGACGGATCCGCTGGCACTGAAGCAGGCCCAGGCCTTCCTGGACGCGTGGGCCTCGGGGGCCGCCGGCTACCCGAAGGCCGCCGCCGACACCGACGCCGCGGCCACCGCGCAGCAGGCGCTGACCAGCTACAGCAGCGGGCTCGGCCTGAGCACGATCGCCTTCGGCAAGCCGCTGACGGCGGTGCCGGACCCGGCCGTCCCGAACGCCGTCAAGGTGGGATTCACCGTCACCGCCAAGGTCGGCGGCCCCACCGGGCACCTCTGGTCGTACCCGGACTCCCTGGACGTGGTGCAGACCAACAGCGGTGTCACCTCGGTCAGGTGGAGCAGCGCGGTGCTCTACCCGAAGCTCGGGACGGGCCAGTCGCTGAAGGCCGGAGCGGTTCCGGCCGCCCCCGGCACCGCGACCGTCCTCGCCTCCGACGGCACCCCGCTGACCGCGGCCAAGTACCCCTCGCTCACCCAGATCATCCCCACCATCGCCGGCAGCGCCGAGGGCCTGCGGGCGGTGACCGGGGGCAGCGGCGGCAGCGGGGTGGTGGTCACCAACGCCGCCGGCACCACCGTCTCCACCGTCAAGGTCTTCACCCCGGCCACCGGCGGCACCATCACCACCACCATCAACGCCTCGCTCCAGGCGGTCGCGGAGCAGGCGGTGGTGGCCCCCACCCTGGACGGCAAGCCGGGCTCGGTGGTGGCGCTGGACCGCACCAACGGCCACATCCTGGCCATCGCCTACAGCGGGCACAGCGGCAACACCGCCATCAACGCCGAGCTGGCCCCGGGCTCCACCATGAAGATCATCACCTCGGCGGCGCTGTTCGACGACGCCGGGCTCAACCCGTCGAGTCCGGCTCCGTGCACGGCCGACGTGGTGGCCGACGGCCAGGTGTTCCACAACGACAGCGACATCACGGCGAACCCCAGGACCACCATCGAGCAGGGCTTCGCCGAGTCCTGCAACGCCTCCTTCATCAAGGACGGCTACGACGACCTGGTGCACGGCAGCGACGCCACCGCGCTGGCCAAGGAGGCCGACGACGTGTTCGGGCTCGGCAACTGGGACATAGGCGGTGGCGTCGAGACCGCCAACCCGCAGGTGCCGATGAACCCGGCCGGCTCGAACGCGGCGGCCGACCTGATCGGCCAGGGCACGGTCACCATGAACCCGCTGGTCCTGGCGTCACTGGCGGCGACCGTCCGGGACGGCGCGTTCCACCAGCCGATCATCCTGCCCGGACAGCCGCAGCCCCCGGCCGCGAAGGCGATGAACCCGACCACCGACGGCTACCTGCGGCAGATCATGGCCTTCGACGCCAACAACTCGATGGGCACCGCCTATCCGCGGATGAACCAGATCCCCGGCAGCGGCGCCAAGACCGGCACCGCCGAGGTCGGCCCGACCGGCAACACCACCACCAACGGCTGGTTCACCGCCTACGACGACAACATCTCCGCCGCCGCGCTGGTCCAGGGCGGCACCACCGGTGTCGGCACCGCCGGGTACATCGTGCAGAGCCTGCTGAACGCCGACCACTGACCGCTCACGCCCGCGCTCACGGCCGGGTGAGCAGCGCCGCGTCCTCGGCCGGCAGCCAGCTGCCGGCCGGTCGGCGCAGCCAGCCCTCGCGCGCGCTCAACGCGCGGGCGGCCTCGCACAGCGCCGCCAGCCCGGGATGCCGCAGGTCGGGGCGGTGCACCAGGCTGACCAGGCTGAGTGGTACCGGTCGAATCAGTGGCCTGGTCACGGTGTTGGGGATGTCCGGGCCGCCGGTGGTGGTCAGCACCGGATCGCGGTGCCGCCCGACGTAGTGCGCCATCTCGTCCACGCCGACCGGCGGCGAGTACGGCGGCGCGGCGGCGAGGCCGTGCTCGGCCAGCAGGCGGCTGCCGAGGTCGCTCCACTCGGTGGTGGCCGGGTTGCCCGCGCAGATGTCGACCCGGTAGCCGTGGAGCTCGCGCAGCGGGACCGACCGCCGCGCCGCCAGCGGATGGTCCTCGGCCAGGATCACCGCCATCGGCTCCACCCGCAGCGGGACGTGGTGCAGTTGCTCGCGGACCCGGGCCGGCAGGCCGGAGAAGCGGCCGAAGGAGACGTCGAGCCGCCGGGCCAGGATCTCGGCCGCGCCGGCGGCCAGCCCGCCGTGGAACCGGGCCAGCAGTTCGGCCTCCGGGGCGTTGCCGCGGGCCAGGGCGAGGATCCGGTGCGCGGTCAGGTCCGGTCCGGCCAGGCCGGGGCTGCTCAGGTCGACCAGCAGCGGCCCGGCGGTGTCGCCGCGGGCGATCTCGTCGTGCAGTGCGAGCAGCCGGACGGCCCTGGGCAGCAGCCGCTCCCCGGCGGATGTGAGTTCCACCCTGCGAGTGCTGCGGTCGAACAGGTTGAGGCCCAACTGCCGTTCCAGGGACTGGATGTCGCGGCTGACGGCCTGCTGGGCGAGCGGGATCCGGGCGGCGGCCCGGCCGAAGTGCAGCTCCTCGGCCACGGCGACGAAGGCCCGCAGCAGGCGGGGGTGGATGTCGGCGGGCACCGGCCCAGGTTAACAACCCCGGCCGGATTGACAACACAACTGTGTCAGTCGCCCGGAAAAGGTGTTGGACCAGCGGTGACGTCACCGCCAGGCTGGTGCCTCCACCCCAGTGCCCAGCCCCAGTGCCCAGCCCCAGTGCCCAGCCCGGGGCCGTCCCGTCAGGAGCCCTGTGTTCTCCGGTTACCGCCGCATATTCGACGCCCCCGGCAGCGCCGCCTTCGCCGTCAGCGGCCTGCTGGCCCGGTTCCCGATCGGGATGACCGGCGTCGGTGCGATCTTCATGATCACCGCGGCACGCGGCTCCTACGGCCTGGCGGGTGCGCTGTCCGCCACCGTGCTGCTGGTGGTGGCGGCGGCCGGGCCGCAGCTGGCCCGGCTGGTGGACCGGCACGGACAGGCCCGGGTCGCGGTCCCGGCGCTGGTGGTGGCGGTGGCCGGCGGGCTGGCGGAGCTCCTCTGCCTGCGCCTCCACGCCCCCGGTTGGACGCTGTTCGTCAGCGCCGCCGTCACCGGCCTCGGCCCCAACTTCGGTTCGCTGTCCCGGGCCCGCTGGTCGGCGCTGCACCAGGGCGACGAGGCGGCGCTGCACAGCGCGTACTCGCTGGAGTCGGTGCTCGACGAGCTCTGCTTCATCCTCGGTCCGCTCGCGGCGACCGCGCTGGCCACCACGCTCTTCCCGGCGTCCGGCTTCCTGGCGGCGATGCTGCTGCTGCTCGCGGGCGGGCTGGCGTTCTGCGCGCAGCGACGCAGCGAGCCGCCGGTGCGCCGGGGCCCGGCCGGTACCCGGGGTTCGGCGCTGAGCTCGCCCGGGCTGCGGATCCTGGTCGCCTCGCTGCTGGCCACCGGCGGGGTGTTCGGGATCATCGAGATCACCACCATCGGCTTCGCCGACGCCCACCACCACAAGGCCTACGCCAGCCTGGTGCTGGCCTGCTACGCGTTCGGCTCCTGCCTGTCCGGGCTCGCCTTCGGCAGTTGGCGGCCCAGGGCGAGCGCGGCCGAACGCCTGCCGCGGTGCCTGCTGGCGATGACCGTCAGCCTGGCTCCGCTGCCGTTCGTGGGGAGCCTGCCGGTACTCGCCGGGGCGCTGCTGCTGGCCGGGCTGACCACCGCGCCGACGATGGTGACCAGCATGGCCCTGGTCCGCGAGTGCGTCCCGGCCGTCCGGCTCACCGAGGGCTTCAGCTGGGCCACGACCGGCCTGCTGCTCGGCGTCTCGGCGGGAGCCGCGGTGGGCGGCTGGGCGGTCCAGCACCTGGGACCCGGTGTCGGCTACCGGATCCCGGTGGCGACCAGCGCGCTGGCACTGCTGATCGCCCGCGCCGGTGCCCGCGCACTGCGCGGGCACCGGCAGGGGGTCCGTACCGACGGTCAGCCGACGGTGTAGCTGTACGGCAGGGCCGCCAGTACGTCACCGGAGACGGACAGCAGGTACTCGTTGGTCTCGCTGATCGCGTTCGGCGCGGACACCAGGTAGAGCACACCGTGCACCTGGCTGCCCTTCGCCCCGCTCGGGGTGACCGTCACCTGGAGGGTGACGGTGGCTCCGGGCTGGACCAGCACCGGGTGCGCCGGGGCCGCCGAGGCGTTGACCGAGGCCGCGAACGGGTCGCCCGCGCTGGAGGACACCGCCTGGTCGAAGCCCTGGGTGAGCGCCGAGGCGGTGACCGTGGTGCTGCCCGCCGGAGCGCCGGCGACCGGGAACGGCCCGACCTGCTGCACGAACGCGGCCCAGAGGCCGGGCGCGACCCGGTCCCCGGAGGCGGCGACCGAGCGGGCGGTGGAGACCGTCGAACCGTTCTGGGCGGCGGTCAGGCTGCCGAAGACGTCCGGCAGGCCGGTGTTGTTCTCCAGCTCCAGCTGCGCCGGGGTGGTGGACACCGCCGTCGACTCGACCGCGGCCGTGCCCGGGGGCACCAGGAAGCTCGGCGGGAACGCGCTGCTCACCGGCAGCGGCACGGTCGCCGGGCCGATCGGCGCCAGCGCGAGCTGGGCCAGCGTGTCGAGCCGGCCGTCGACGCCCAGCCACTGCGGCGCGCCGGTGGTGTTCCGGTAGCTGACCTCGACCTGGGCGGGCTTGCCCGCCGCCAGCCGGGTACCGGTACCGGTGGGCAGGCCCTTGGCCGTGGCCCGGTCCCGGTCGAAGCCGATGGTGCCGGTGTACTGCTGGGAGAGCTCGGCGCCGCTCACCGGGTTGGCCACCTCGACCACGAACCGCCAGCGTCCGGGCACCGGGTCGAGCGCGGTGGTGGACAGGGTCGGCCCGGTGCCGGTGGGCACGCCCTGCGCGTTCAGCAGGTAGTTGCTCTCCGAGTCGACCGGGTTGTTGTCCGGACTGATCAGCACGCCCTGGACGGCCACGTCGGAGTCCTCCGCGAGGGCCAGGCCGACCTGGAGGTCCTTCTTGCCGCTGGGCACGTCGAAGGCGTAGGTGGAGGTCTGCGCCTGGGCGGCCTCGCGGGCGTTGCCGCCGGTGATCGTCCCGGTGAAGCTGCCGGAGCCGCCGGAGGTGTCGACCAGGGCGCGCAGGGTGACCGGGACGCTGAGCCGCTGCCCGTGCGAGCCGGTGACGTCGACCGACTCGGAGCTGTCACCGCTGCTCGCCGGGGTGGTCAGCCGGACGTGGAAGGTCGCCGTGTGTCCGGGCGCGACCGTCAGCGAACGGGGGCTGACGCCGCCGTCGGTGACCGCCCGCTGGGTGGCGGTGTCCAGCAGTACCGGACCGGTGAACCCGGCCGTCCCGGACGCCGTGTAGAGGATGGCGGTCCAGGTGCCCGCGACCGGGTGCGCCACGTCGACCAGGCCGAAGTTGGCCGACACCGCGCCGCCCTGCGGCCTGGTGTTGGTCTCGAACCGGCCCGAGGGGTCGAGCAGGGTCAGCCGGACGACCGGGGTGACCGAGGCGCCGCCGGACTGCTGGGCCGCGCCCTGCCAGGCGATGGACGCGGCCAGCCGGGCCGCGCCGGACGGGACCTGGAAGGTGGTCTTCCGCTCGACCCAGGACGCGCCGTTGGTCGGGTAGACGAAGGGCTGGTCGGTGCTGGAGTCGAGCTGGACCGTCTGGGTGCTGTCGGCCAGCGGCGCGAAGGCGCGGGTGGCCGCGCTGACCGTGGTCGGCTTGGTGCCGGTGTTGGCCACGGTGACGTTCTCGTTGTGGACCGAGCCGGGGTGGCCGGTGATGTCGAGCTGACCCGTGGTCACCGCCAGGCTCTCGGCGGGGTCGGCGGCGGATCCGGCGTGGTAGCCCTCGGCGGCCTGGACCGCGGCCCGGGCGTCGACCAGTCCCGCGCCCTGCTCCGAGGACGGCAGCCCGAGGTCCGCGGCGGTGCCCTCCAGCAACTGCTTCACCAGCGCCGGGGTGGGCGAGGCGCCGTGGTGGGTGTTCCGGTAGGCCTCGATCACCAGCGCCGCCGCACCCGAGGTCAGCGGCGCGGCCTCGCTGGTCCCGCCGAACGCCTGGATGTCGCTGGGCCGGCCCGCGTAGTTCACGCAGTCCGAGTACCTGGCGGTGTCGGCCGAGCAGAGCGCCCAGTTGGCCTCGCCGGGCGCCACCAGGTCGACGGTGCCGCCGTCCTGGGTGTAGCCGCCCGAGGAGAGGGCCGAGATCTGGTTGTTCGCCCAGGTGCCGTTGGACTGCCGGGCCAGCGCGTAGCCGGTCTGCTCGTAGAGCTGGGAGTCGGTGGAGGCGCCGACCGAGATGACGTTGGGGTCCGAGGCCGGGTTGCCGATGGTGCCGGTGACCCCGGCGTCCCCGGAGGACGCGACCACGGTGACCCCGGCCGCGGCGGCCTCGCCGTTGAACACCTGCAGGGTGTCGCCGAGCCCGCTGTCCGGGGTCTCGTTCTGGATGAAGGACTCGTTCAGGACGTCCACGTGGGCCACGGTGACCGCGTAGTTGATGGCCTGGAGGATGGACGAGGTGCTGAACACGTTGCCGTCGGCCTTCAGCACCACCAGCGAGGCGCCGGGCGCGACGCCCTGGATCCGGATGTCGCAACCGGCCGGGAGCGGGTACGCCGGGTTGACGTACTGCGAGAGGTCGTAGGAGACCCGGCCCTGGGCCGCGATCGAGGAGGCGTCACCGAAGGCCTCACCACCACCGGTCGGGGCGCTGGTGCCGACACCGGAGAAGTCCTCGTAGTCGGCGACCACGTGCTGGCCGTCGGCCCGGATGAAGTCGGGGTTGTCCGGGTCCAGGCCGTCGGCTATCAGTCCGACCTTGACCCCGGAGCCGTCCACCACGGCGGAGGCGCCGGGCGCGCCCGGGCTGCTCGCCACGTGCATGGAGTAGAGCGCTTCCGGCTCCAGCAGCGGCTTGGACGGGCTGGACGGGCAGACCGCCTGCGGGCTCGGCGCCGCCTGGGTCTTCCGGGCCGAGGGCGTCGCGGCGCCCTTGCCCGGGGCGGCCGGGGCGGTGGTGTGCGCCGGGGCGGTGGTGTTCGCCGGGGCCACTGGCACGGCCAGGTCCGGCACCACCGAGGCCACCGCCGGGTCGGCCGCCAGCGCGGCCTCCAGCGCCGGGCTGACCGTGGCCGAGAACGCGTTGCCGAGGACATAGCTGACGATGTGCGTCGCCCCGGCCGCCCTGGCCTCGGCGATCAGTGGCTGCTGTGCGGCAGCGGTCTGCTGTTCGCGCGCGCTGAGATGGTCCGCGTCCGCGGGGACGGCCGCCAACTGGTCCTTGAGCACCACGATCACCGGGACCGGGGCGCCGCCGGTCGCGGTCGTGGCCGGGGCAGCGGTCACCGGTGCGCCGTTGGCGTTGGCGCCCATGGTCAGGACCACGGACGCGGCGGTGATGGTGACCGCTGCAAGTTTCGCCTTGCGCCAGCCGATCATCGATATCCCTTCGTCAGAAGTGACGTCGGGGGGAGCGGACCGAGTCGCGGTCGGCACTTGCGAGACGTGCGTATCATCTCGGAACACCCCTCCCGGCAAGCTCAGGCATTCCAACGCACTTGATGCCACTCTGACAAGGGGGTGATTCGCCCGGCTCCGGGGCTGAACGGAAGGCATGAGTCCGGTCTGCCTCCCACCGCAGCTCAGCGCCGTTCGCGGGGCGCACCTGCAACGATGCCACCTGATGGATCATCAGATATTGGCACCCCGGCCCGGGGTGGCGACAGCCACGACCGGCATGACTGACGACATGTCAGAGCGGGCCGGTGGCAGTCGCCGCCACCGGCCCGCTCCCCCCTCCCCCGGGGTGGCCGGTCACTCCCAGGCGAGGACCAGCCACCCCCGGTCCGGGAGCTCCTGCTCGACGCACACCCGCGCGCCGAGCACGGCGGCGGGCACCGGCCTCGGCTGCGCCAGCGGCGCCAGCAGGGTCGCCCGGGGCTCGGTCGGCGCCCGCGGGTAGTCCACCCGTACCCGCGCCGGATCGGCGCAGCCGTTGCCGACCGCCAGCCGCCGTACGCCGTTGGCCCGCGACAGCTGCGGGATCAGGTACGGGCCGCCGCTGACCAGCGGCAGCCGTGGCTGGTCGCCCTCCAGGAAGCGGACCATCGCGTGCAGCAGGCGCTGCCCGTCGTCGTTGTACGGGAGTTCGTCGACCGCGGTGGCCGCCAGCACCGCTACCCGGCCGCCGAGTTCGTTGCGGAAGCCGAAGCGCCCGGTCCCCCAGTCGCGGCCGTCCGGGGTCACCACCGCCGTCCACCGCCGGGCCGCGTCGACCGGCTCCAGCCGGGCCAGCGCGGGCTGGACGTTGACGCTGAGCAGCATGCCCACCGCGCTCGGGTCGTCCGCCAGCAGTACCTGTTCGGCGGCGTAGGGGCCGGAGGCCGTCCGCTCCTCCCGGTCGACCAGCCGGGCCTCGCGCAGGCCGAGCAGGGAGCCGAAGCCGCGCTCGACCAGGACCGCGGCGGCGACGCCGTCCAGCAGCAGCCCGCCCGCGAGCAGCGCGCGCACCTCGTCGTCGTCGAAGGCCCGGGCGAGCTGCCCGAACAGCGCGGCCACCGGCGCCGGACCGGCGGTGATCGGGACGCCGAACCGCAGCAGGAAGTCCGCGGCCGGTCCGGGACCGGCCGCCAGCGCCTCCAACTCGGGTGTGTGAGCCTGCACATGGGCGGCCGCGTCCTGCTTGAAGGGCACCGAGACGCCCTCGGTCACCAGGTCGCGCGGCTGCTGGTCGGCGATCCAGTCCAGCGCCGGGCGCGACCGCGACAGCAGGTCGCCGACCTCGGGGAAGCGGTCGGCCCGCCGGGCGTGCATCGGGTGGACGTTGAGCAGCAGCGCGTCCGATCCGGCCAGTTGCGCGGCGGCCATCTCCGACCAGGTCTGCGTGTCCGACTTGGACCAGGCGGTGTGCGGCCAGTTCTCCACCTCCGGCTCGCAGCCCGCGGTGGCCGGGCGGAGCGCCCGCTGGAGTTCCAGCGTCCATACCGAGAAGCTGAGTTCGCGTCCGGGGGCGTCGCTGTAGGGGGCGAAGTGGGGCCGGTGGGCGACCCGGCCCTCGACCGCGAGCGCGTCGAACAGGGCGGGCCAGTCCCGGCCTTCGATCGAGGTGGTGTCCAACCAGGAGCTCATCAGCCCGAGTTGCGAGCGTCCACCGGAGCGTTCGGCGACGGTGTCGGCGAGCAGCCGGGCGACCTCCAGTTGCGCGGTGCGCCAGACCTGCTGCAACTGGGCCCGCCAGGGGTGCGGCGGCCCGGGGGCGGTGATCGCCGCGACCAGCTGTTCGCGGGTCGGCCGCGCGCCGCTGAGTTCGGCGAAGCGTCGCAGCATCAGCGGTTCGAAGCCGCCGCCCCAGGACAGCGGGGCGTGGTTCTGGTAGCGGAAGTCGTCCTCGATCCAGAGCACCCGGAAGCCGAGTTCGGCGTACCGGCCGTAGTGGTCGGTGAGCCAGCGGCGCCAGCGGGGGCAGGCGAACGAGGCCTGGGCGGTGGCGGTCTCGCCGGTGGGCGAGACCATCGGGGCGAAGCCGAGGTCCTCCCGGCGGCCCCGGTCGGCGTGGCCGACGGTGACCCACGGGTTGAGGCTGACCCCGATCCCGGCGTCGAGCAGGACCGACCGGGCCTCGGCGACGGTCTCGAACCAGCTGTCGGCCTCGGCCCCGGTCAGGTGCCCGGTGTACAACTCCTCGGCGTCGAGCAGCAGTACGACCTCGTCCACCGAGGCGGCGGCGCAGGACTTCGCCAGCGCGACGGCGTCCGCGCGGGCGTCCGGGCCGGGGTGGATCTGGAATCTCAGGTGGTAGCGGGCCGGCACGGCCGCCTCCTCATTTGACGCTGCCGGCGACCAGGCCGGAGCGCCAGAAGCGTTGCAGGGACAGGAACAGGACGACGAGGGGGACGGCGGAGAGCATCGCGGCGGTGATGACGATGTTGAACGGGACCGAGGAGCTGCCGATCCCGCGCAGCGACTGCCAGCCGACGATGCCGACGGTGACCGGCTGCAGGTTGCTCTTGGCCAGCATCAGCACCGGCAGCAGGTAGTTGGTCCAGATGCTGACGAACTGGAAGAGGAAAACGGTGACCAGCGCGGGCGCCATCACCCGCATGGAGATGGTCGCGAAGATGCGGAACTCCCCCGCTCCGTCCATGCGTCCGGCCTCGATCAGCTCGTCCGGGACCGAGGCCCCCGCGTAGATCCGGGAGAGGTAGACCCCGAACGGGCTGACCATGCTCGGCAGCAGCACGCCCCAGTAGGTGTTCACCAGGTGGACCGGGGAGAACATCAGGTACAGCGGGATGGCCAGCAGCGGCTGCGGAATCAGCACCGCGGCGAGCACCAGGTTGAAGGTGAACTCCCGCCCCCGGAACCGGTACTTGGCCAGGGCGTAGCCCGCCATCGCGGACAGCAGGGTGCTCACGGCGGCGCCGCCGACGGCGTAGACGGCGCTGTTCAGCAGCCAGCGCGAGAAGATCCCGCCCTGCTCCGCGAAGACCGTGCGCACGTTGCCGAAGAAGGCGAAGTGGCCGAACCAGAAGCTGTTGCCGGTGAACAGCCCGGAGCTGGTCTTGGTGGACGAGACCAGCAGCCACCACACCGGGGCCAGGAAGTAGACGGTGGCCAGCAGCATCACGCCCAGGGTCAGCCACCGGGTTATCTCCAACTGCCTTTTCCTGGGGCCGGTCCCGGTCGTGTCGGTCACAGCGTTTCCCCCCGTCGTTGCATGAATTTGAGGAAGCCGAAGGACAGCACGAACGCGAGCACCGCCAGGATCACCGACTCCGCCGCCGCCGCGTTGAAGTTGTTGTTGTTGATCTGGTCGTAGGCGGCGAAGATCGGCGTGTAGTCGCTGCTGAGGTTCGGTGCGACGTTGTGCAGGATGGCGGGCTCGTTGTAGAGCTGCGCGGTGCCGATGACCGAGAACACGGTGGTCAGCACCAGGGCCGGACGGACCATCGGCACCTTGATGTGCCAGGCGATCCGCAGCGGCGAGCAGCCGTCCATCCGCGCCGCCTCGCTGAGTTCGGCCGGGATGGCCTGTAGCGCGGAGTAGATGATCAGCATGTTGTAGCCGGTCCAGCCCCAGGTCAGCATGTTGCCGATGGTGGGCGCCAGCAGCGCGTTGGAGGTGAGGTCCAGGTGCAGGCCCAGGTGGTGGGCGGCGGCGGTGATCGGGCTCAGGCCCGGCGCCACCAGGTAGGACCACATGATGGCGCCGATCACGCCGGGGAGCGCGTAGGGCAGGAAGAAGGCCAGCCGGAAGAACCGCTTGAACAGCGTCCGCCTGGCGTCCAGCAGCAGCGCCAGGGCGAGCGCGAGCAGCAGCATCACCGGTACCTGGACGATGCCGATGAGCAGCACCCGCAGCAGCGAGCCACGGAAGGCCGGATCGTCCAGTGCGGTGCTGTAGTTGCCCAGGCCCGCGAAGACGGTGGTGGGCGCGGACAGGCCGAGGCCGTCGTGGTGGGTCCTGAACAGGCTCTGGTAGACGGTGTACCCGATCGGCGCGAGGTACATCCCGGCGAAGAGGACGGCGAACGGGGCGATGAAGGCGGCTGCCGTCCTGGACTGTCGGCGCTGGTGGTGCGCGGGGCGTCGCGGGGTCCGGGCGACGGCCGGTGGTTCGGTGGTGGCGCTGGTCATGGTGGGAATCCCTCTCCGACCGTCGGGGCGGGGTGCGCGGCTGCCGCCGGTCAGCCGCCGGAGACGCTCAGGCCCTGCTGCTTCATCTCGGAGACCGTCTTGCTCTGCACCGTGCCGAGGACCGCGGGGAGTCGGGCACTGCCTGCCTCCACCGTGCCGAGGCCGTCCGCGAGGTCGTTGGAGGCCTGGGTCATCGTCGGGCCCCACTGCCATTCGGTGTTGATGTGCGGCATCTCGGCCTTGAACACGTCGAAGATGGTCTGGCCGCCGTAGAAGGGGTCGGCGGCGGTCAGCGCCGGGTTGTCCAGGCCGGCGGTGGCCGCCGGGTAGATGCCGGTGACCTTGATCAGGTTGCTCAGGCTGCCGGGGTCGGTGCTCATCCAGGTGGCGAACTCGGCGGCCTGCTTGCTGTCCTTGCAGCCGCTGAGCACGGCGGTGGCCGAGCCTCCGTCGTTGCCGTACTGCGGGTTGGCGGCGTCCCACACCGGCATCGGGGCGACCGCCCAGTCGCCGGAGGTGGTCTTCACGCTCGACGCCAGGATCGGGGTGTCCCAGACCGCGTTGACGTCGGAGAGGATCTTGCCCTTGGCCATGTCGCTGTACAGCGAGGGGTCGTAGCTCGGGTCGTTCTTGAGCAGCCCCTGGCTCTCCAGGCCCTGCCAGAACCCGGCGACCTTCTGGTTGGCCGCGCTGTCCACGCTGACCTGCCACTGGTCGCCGCCGGTGCCGAACCACTGCGCGCCCGCCTGCCAGGCCAGGCCCGCGTAGTTGTACGCGTCGTTGCCGAAGTCGCCGAGGTAGACGGACGGGTCGGCGTGGTGCACCTTGGCCGCGTCGGCGGCGTACTCGGCCCAGGTCGCCGGGGGCTGGGTGATGCCGTACTTGGCGAACAGGTCCTTGCGGTAGAGCAGCGCCATCGGGGCGGTGTCGACCGGCGCGCCGTAGGTCTTGCCGTCGATGGTGACCTGGTTCCAGGTCCAGGCCGCGAACTGGCTCCGGTCGGCGCTGACGTCCTGGGTGACGTCCTGCAGCGCCCCGGCCGCCGCGAAGCTGGGCAGCGTCTCGTAGCCGACCTGGGCCAGACAGGGGGCGTTGCCCGCCTTCACCGCGGTCAGCATCTTGGTGTAGCCGCCCTTGGCACCGGAGGCGGTGGTGTCGAAGGTGACCTGGATGTCCGGGTGGGACTTGTTCCACAGCGCGACCGACTGGGCGTAGCCCGGTGCCCAGCCCCAGAAGTCCAGCTTCACCGGGCCGCTCGCGGTGCTCCCGGTGCTGCCGGAACCGCCGGAGCCGCTGGAACCGCATCCGGCCACGGCGGTGGCCATGGCGGCGGTGGCCACGACGACGGCAACGCGCATCCATCTGACTCTCACGCTGGGAACTCCTTCGGCTGGGGCATGGCCCGGACGGGTCCGGGGAATGCCTTGAGGGGGCCTATTAGTTCGGCTATTGTCCGAACTAACTCTGGTAAAGTCAACAGGTACGTGGGGTGGATTCGGGACTGCCCCCCAGCTGGCCCTGGATCCACCAGACTTCAGGGCGCGGGGCTGCGCGAGGCAGCCAACCGCCGGACCGGTGAGGAGCACGTGGTGACAACAGCCCGCAGCCTGGCGATGACGGGATCGGCCAAACCGACCGATCGCGCGTCCATCCGCCGTACCAACCTGGGCCTGGTGCTGCGCCTGCTGCGGGACTCCGGCGCGCGCTCGCGGGCCCGCATCGCCACCGACACCGGCCTGCCCAAGGCCACCATCTCCAGCCTGATCGGCGAGCTGGTCGAGCACGGCCTGGTCATCGAGGGCGAGTTGGAGCGCGACGGCGCGGTCGGCCGCCCCGGGCACGCGGTCGAGGTGGACGGCCGGACGGTCTGCGGCCTCGGGCTGGAGGTCAACGTGGACTACCTCAGCGTGATCGCGCTCAACCTGCGCGGCGACCTGGTCGCCGAGGACCGGATCGCCGTGGACGTGCGCGAGGCCGGTCCGGAGTCCGTCCTCGACAGCCTCGCCCGGCTCACCCGGGACACCATCGCCGCGCTGCGGGAGCGCGGGATCCGCAGCCTGGGGGTGACCATCGCCGCGCCCGGCATGATCGACCTCGACTCCGGCACGGTCAGCTACGCGTCCAACATCGGCTGGCGCGGCGTCGCCGCCGTGGACGGGCTGCGGCGGCGGCTCGGCCCGGCCGCCCCGCCGATCCACCTGGAGAACGACGCCAAGCTCGGCGCGGTCGCCGAGTACCTGGTCGCCTCGGCGGCCGGGATCCACGACCTGCTCTACCTGACCGGCGAGACCGGCGTCGGCGCCGGGATCATCGCCGGTGGACGGCTGCTGCGCGGCACCGCCGGATTCGCCGGCGAGGTCGGCCACCTGCCGCTCGGACTGGACGGCCCCCCGTGCGCCTGCGGGCGGACCGGCTGCTGGGAGACCGCGGTGGGCCTGGCCGCGCTGCTGCGCTACGCCGCCGACCCGGACGACATGGTCTGCGACCCGTCGGTGGACCTGGTCCAGCGGTTGGCCGAGCTGCGCCGCCGGGCCGACTCCGGCGACCAGCGCACGCTCACCGCACTGGAGCGGATTGCCGACGGGCTCGGCCCGGGACTGGTGCTGCTGCTGGACGTGCTGAACCCCCGACTCGCGGTGCTCGGCGGCTACTTCGCCTACTTCGGCGACTACCTGATCGACACCGTGCGGCGCCAGGCCAACACCTCGGTGATGGCGCCGAACGCCGGTGGCTGCGAGATCGGCCTGTCCACCCTCGGCTTCACCGCCGCCGCCCGGGGCGGGGCCTACCTGGCCCTGGACACCGTGTACGAGGACCCGATCGGCGCCGTGTCACCCTGACCCGGCCCCCCGGCCGGGAGCGGCCGACGTGTTGGATGTTGTGCCGATCGGTGTCTTGACAGCCGCGGATGTCCAGCCCAAGCTACCCCTGTGTGACTGAAGATGAGCGAAACAGCGCAGTAGCAATCAAATCCGATCACGATGCCTGCCGTTGACTGAGCTGTCCCCCGGACAGCCCGGCCGCCTCCGCCGCGCCCGCGTACCCGACCCCTCCTCCACGGGCCCGGCGGACGCCCCGGCACGCCGGGCGCCGCGCCCCGGTGATCACCGCCGTCCCGGCAACCGCCGACAGTCACCGCTCCCGCGCCCACCGGCCCCGGGCCGGTTCGGCGCACCTCCAACACCCGCACTCCCCCTGACAGTTCGACCGAAGGGACCCCTCAGTGCCACACCTTCGAAGGGCGCTAGCAGCCGCAGCGACCACCCTCGCCCTGCTCACCGGCGGCGCGTTGACCCCGGCCGTCGCCTCGGCGGCCACCCCCAGCGCCGGCTACACCGTCTCCATCGGCTCGACCGGCAGCTTCAACTACGCGGACGACACCCCGGCCAGCGGCTACATCGACAAGGACGGCACCTTCTACTTCCAGTCCTCGCACTCGCTGTACGGCGCCACCGACCCCCGCTCCTGGGACTTCTACACCGGGACGAACTTCGACACCGCCAGTGACGACACCGCGATCGACAACGCGGTGAACCCGGCCAACGCCAAGGACTCCAACGCCGACACCACCTGGCGCTGCGACAACAGCCCCACCGGCCTGGAGGCCACCACCGCGGGCTCGGGCTCCGGCTACGCCGAGGCCAACTACTGCGACCTGGTGGGGGTCTGGGTCGATCCGGACACCGGGAACTGGTACGGCCTGGTGCACGACGAGTTCACCCCGCAGCCCTTCGGCGACGGGCTGCACTACGACTCCATCGACTACGCCGTCTCCACCGACCAGGGGAAGGTGTGGAGCATCAAGGGCCACGTGATCACCTCCCCCTACAGCACCGCCCGCGACGACACCGCCGCCTTCCCGAACCAGACCTACGACTACGGTGACGGCGACCCGAGGCTCTACGTGGACACCGCCTCCGGGTACTTCTACGTCTACTACGGCTCCCGGATCGTGCCCAAGGGCGGGGTCGGCGGCAGCACCGGCGGCCTGGCGCACGTCGCCCGCGCGCCGATCTCCGGCAAGATGGCGACCGGCACCTGGCAGAAGTGGTACGACGGCGCCTGGTCGCAGCCCGGCGTGGGCGGCCAGGAGAGCAACATGGAGCCGGTGACCGCCGCCGATCCGAACGGCTACACCCCGGTCGCCGGGGACTACAGCCCGAAGACCACGGGCAATGTCGACCAGCAGGTCGCGGCCGGTGAACTGCCGTCCAAGTCACCGCTGTTCATCATGAACATCACCTACGACGCCTACCTCGGCCTGTACCTCGGCGAACCCGAGGTGGTCTCCGGCGTCCAGCCGCAGCAGTTCTACGCCACCTCGAACCTGGCCACCCAGAAGTGGTCCCTGATCGGCACCTCGGGCAGCGACTACACCTCCGACTCCTGGTACCGCTGGTTCGTCGACAGCGCCAACCGGACCAGTTCCACCATCGTCGGCAAGAGCTTCCGCTCGTACTGCGCCATCGCCTGCGCCCACTCCGACGGCGAGTACGCCAACGTCACCGTCGGCTCCAGCGCGCCGGTGGCCGCGCCGGTCGACCCGACCGAGGCGTACCGGATCAGCAGCGGCACCGGCCGGGTGCTGGCCCAGGTGGCCGGGAGCCCGGCGACCACCTCGCAGAGCGACGCGGGCCGGTCGAAGCAGGCCGAGTGGTCCTTCGTCAGCGACGGCGACGGCTCGTACCAGATCGTCAACATCGGCAGCGGCCGGGCGCTCGGCGTCGACTCCGGCACCACCGCGTCCCGGGCCTGGGGCACCGAGCCCACGGTCACCCCGGTCGGCGCCGCCGGTCCCACCGTCGGGCAGCAGTGGTTCGTCATCGCCGACACCAACCCCCGTACCGGCGCCAGGACCGGGAGCTACCGGCTGGTCAACCGCTACAGCCAGCTGGTGCTGGACCTGACCGGGCACGCCGGTCAGCTCACCGGGACCACGCCGACCCGCAGCTGGACCAACACCACCGGCAACGCGGTCGGCGGCCGCGGCTCCGCCGCCGAGCAGACCCTGCGGCTCACCCCCGCCGGTCGGATCCCGGGACCGGACCGGGTCAGCGTCTACACCCCGGGCGCGCAGACCGGCACCGTCGGCACCGCCGTCTCGGTCCAGGTCAACGCCGCCGACTCGACGGGCCGCACGCTCGGATTCACCGCGTCCGGGCTCCCGGCCGGGCTGTCGATCAGCTCCACCGGGCTGATCACCGGCACCCCGACCGCCTCCGGCACCGCCACCGTCAAGGTCACCGCCTCCTCCGGCCGGGCCCACGGCTCGACCGGCTTCGGCTGGACCGTCATGCCGCTCGCCCCGGACCTGACCGGCACGCACACCGTCTCACTGTCCGGTCAAGCCCTGGAGGACCCCGCCGCCTCGCAGTCGGACGGCCAGCAGCTGGACACCTCGGCGCTGACCGGCGCCCAGGACCAGAGCTGGACCTTCACCCGGCAGACCGACGGCTCGTACACGCTCACCAACGGTGCCTCGGGCCAGTGCGCCAACGACAACGGGGGGTTCACCACCCCGGGCGACTCGGTGATCCAGTGGCCCTGCGGCAGCGGCGACAACCAGGACTGGACGGTGACCGAACTGCTCTCCGGCGGCTACACGCTGACCAACGTCAACAGCCGACTGCTGCTGACCACCGCCTCGACCGCGAACGGCGCGCTGGTCACCCAGCAGCCCGACACCGGCTCCGCGCTCCAGCAGTGGACCATCCACTGACCGGTCGGCCCGCATAGCCGAACCGACCCGTGGTGGCGCGCCGGCGCCACCACGGGTCACCGCGTCGGCCCCTCCCCGGCGGGCGAGGCCGGTGCTGAGGCCGGTGCTCAAGGACACCGTGCCAGGGATTCGGTGGGGCTCACGGCGCTTGAGCGGCGGATGGTCGGGGAAGTGCGACAGGGACATGACAATAACGTCCAGCTCGGAGGTCCCGATGGCGCGCAGAAGATGGCTTCCCCTGGCGGCGGCGGTGTCGCTGGTGCTCGGCCTGGCCGGAGCCGCGCAGGCCAGCAACGTGGGCCCGGACAGCGGCGCGGCGCCGCGCGCGGTCACGGCGGTGGCCACGGCCCCCGGCTGCGGCTTCACAGCGGCGGTCCCGGCTGACCGCTTCAAGGGCATCCCGGCCTTCGACCAGGCCGAGGCGGCCCGCCCCTACACCGCGAAGCTCTACACCGACCAGGGCCTGATCGCCTTCCAGGCGCTGACCGCCCAGGCCCCGTGCACCACCTTCTCCTTCCGGTTCCTGGCCGACCACCAGTACTTCAACCGGACCCACTGCCACCGGCTCACCACCAAGGGCATCTACGTGCTCCAGTGCGGCGACCCGACCGGTACCGGCAGCGGCGGCCCCGGCTACTCCTTCAACGACGAGAACCTGGCCGGCGCCACCTACCCGGCCGGTACCGTGGCGATGGCCAACGCCGGGCCGAACACCAACGGCAGCCAGTTCTTCTTCGTCTGGAAGGACACCACCCTGCCGCCCGACTACACCCCCTTCGGCCGGGTGACCAGCGGCCTGGCGGTGCTGCGGAAGATCGCCGCCGCCGGTGAGGACGACCAGAACGGCCCCGGCGACGGCTTCCCCACCCTCCCGGTCGACATCGACCGGGTCGCGATCAGCCCCCGCTGAACCCCCGTCGGCCCCGCCGGAGCACTCCGGCGGGGCCGACGGGCAGCGGGGCGCGGGTGCTCGTCGTTCGCGGGGTCAGGACAGGTGCTTCAGCAGTTCGGTGGCCAGCGGGGCGGCGGAGGCGGGGTTCTGGCCGGTGATCAGGTTGCGGTCGACGACCACCTTCGGGGCCCAGGGCTCGCCCTCCTGGTAGTCGGTGCCGAGGGCCACCAGGCGGTCCTGGAGCAGCCACTTCGCCTTGTCGGCGAAACCGGCCTGGGCCTCCTCGGCGTTGCTGAAGCCGGTCAGCCGGTACCCGGCGAAGGGCGAGGAGCCGTCCTCGTTCCTGGCGGCCAGCAGCGCGGCCGGGGCGTGGCAGACCACGCCCAGCGGCTTGCCGGACTCCAGCGCCAGGGTGAGCAGCCGACCGGAGTCGGCGTTGACCGCCAGGTCCTCCATCGGGCCGTGGCCACCGGGGTAGAAGACCGCGTCGTAGTCGGCCAGGTCGACGTCCTCCAGCTTCAGCGGCCGCCGCAGCTCGGAGAATCCGGCGAGGGTGGCCGCGACCTGGTCGGCGCCCTCCTGGCCGCCGTTGAACGACGGGTCCAGGCTGCCCCGGTCCAGCGGCGGCTCGACGCCGCCCGGGGTGGCCACCGTGATCTCGTGTCCGGCCTGCTTGAACACCTGGTACGGGGCCGCCGCCTCCTCGGCCCAGAAGCCGGTGGGGTGCTTGCTGCCGTCCGCCAGCGTCCAGTGGTCGGCGCCGGTCAGCACGAAAAGGATCTTTGCCATCTCACAACTCTCCGGGATTCGGATGCGGCGTCGCGCCGCCTGCCCTCGAAAGATAGGCCGCCCCCGGCATCGGCACCCAATAGAATCGCCACTATGAGTGATAGGGAATCCCATGGCTCAGCGGGAATACCGCCGACGGCCGTCCCCGGGCCGGTGGACCTCAATCTGCTCCGCACCTTCCTGGCCGTGCACCGCACCAGTTCCTTCACCGCCGCCGCGCACCTGCTCGGGCTGTCGCAGCCGACGGTGACCACTCAGATCCGGGCCCTGGAGCGGCGGCTCGGCCGCGAGCTGTTCGAGCGCGGAGCACGCGGGGTGATGCCGGTACCGTTCGCGGACGAGCTGGCGGTGCGGGTGGTCGAGCCGCTGGACGCGCTTTCGGCCGTCACCGGCGGCCCGAACACCGAGGGCCTGACCGAGCCCGTCCACCTGGCCGGACCGGCGGAGCTGCTCTGCGCCCGGGTGCTGCCCGCGCTGGCCCCGCTGGTCGCGCGGGGGGTACGGCTGCGGGTGACCACCGGCCTGACCGATCCGCTGCTGGCCGCGCTCGTCGCGGGCCGCCACGACCTGGTCATCGCCACCAGCCGCCCGACCGGCCGGACGCTGCGGGCGCAGCCGCTGATGGACGAGGAGTTCGTGCTGGTGGCGGCGCCCGCCTGGGCCGAGCGGATCACCGGTGACCTGCCCGAGGCACTGGACCCGCTGCCGCTGCTCTCCTACGCCGAGGACCTGCCGATCGCCCGGCGCTACTGGCGGCACGTCTTCGGCCGTCGGCTGAACAGCCGGGCCGCGGTCACCGTCGCCGACCTGCGCGGCGTCCTGGCCGCGGTCACCGCGGGCGCCGGTTTCAGCGTGCTCCCCCGCTACCTGTGCCAGGACGAGCTGGCCTCCGGCGCGCTGGTGCTGCTGCACCGGCCCGAGGACCCGCCGATCAACACCGGCTACCTGGTGCAGCGCCCCGGCCCCAGCCCCAACCCGCACCACGTGCTGGTCCACGACGAACTGCTCCGGGCCGCCCGGGACTGGTGACCCAGGCCGCGGACACCGGCACGCGGAAGGGGCCGACCCGCGCAGGTGGCGCCTGCGGGGTCGGCCCCTTCGGGGTGACGGTGGATCAGGAGGCGTTGCCGCGGCGGCGGTTGCGGCGCGCGATGGTGTACGCGGTGCCCAGGCCGGCCAGCGCGGCGGCGCCGAGCAGGGCCGAGTCGGTCGCCGAGCCGGAGGTGCTGCTGGTGGCGGCGGTCTCGGTCAGCGGCAGGCTCTGCGGGGTGTCCTGGTTGTCCCAGTGGTGGATCCTGGTGACCGAGGCGACGCTGCCGTCGGTGTTCAGCAGCACCTGCTTGTTGTTCGGGTCACGGAAGTCGAACGCGCTCTCCAGGTTGCCGGCGGTGGCGTCGAAGGAGCCGCCGCCGACCCGGCCGGTGCGCCAGTTGTTCTCGATGAACGACAGGACCGAGGGCTGGGTCAGGAAGGTGTGGTCC
Source organism: Streptacidiphilus sp. P02-A3a (assembly GCF_014084105.1). Taxonomy (GTDB): domain Bacteria; phylum Actinomycetota; class Actinomycetes; order Streptomycetales; family Streptomycetaceae; genus Streptacidiphilus. Next base: position 6,133,855 of record NZ_CP048289.1, read on the forward strand.
ACGGTGTTGGTCTTCGCGTAGGGCGAGATGACCAGCAGCGGCTCACGCACGCCGGGGCCGCAGCGGTCCAGGTAGCCGTCGGTCGGGGCCTTGGCGCTGGCGGCGGCGACGCAGGCGGCGGCGTCCTGGGTCGAGTCCGAGGAGCCGTTGGTGGGCGCGTGGTAGACGTGGTCGTACCAGCCGTCCGAGTCGTCGTAGGCGATCACGACGGCGGTCGAGGACCACTCCGGCGACTTCTGCAGCTCGTTGATCTCCTTGATCAGGAAGTCCTGCTCGTCCTTCGGGTCGGAGTAGCCCGCGTGGCCGTCCTGGTACTCGGCGGCCTTGAGGAAGCTCACCGCGGGCAGGTCGTCGGCGGCGACCGCCTGGTCGAAGTAGCTGAGGTCGTACTGGTGGTTCGCCTGGCCGTTGTGGCCGACCTCGGCGAGGTTCTTCGGCGCGGTGTGGTGCGGGTTGGACGTGGACTTGTAGTACTGGAACGGGTCGTGGTGCGGGCTGTAGTCCTCGGCCTGGGCGCCGCCGACGTTGGCGTGGGTGGTGCCGCCGCACTTGGCGTAGGTCCCGGCGACCCCGGTGTAGGGGGTGCTGGGGGTGAAGCCGCCCTGGAACCAGCCCCAGGTGACGTCCTTCTTGTTGAGCAGGTCGCCGATGTTCTGGCCGGTCATCTCACCCAGCGCGGAGCCGCTGGTGTGGTCGTTGTCGGCGCAGTCGTCGTAGGCCGGGTCCGGGTCGGCGTTGACGGTGCCGACGCCCTGGGCGTTCGGCGAGTGGACCGTGTACGGGTCCGGCGTGGTGGTCAGGGTCGGGTTGGTGGTGCTGCCGGTGCCGGTCACCGAGACCACGCCGTGGGTCTGGCCCGAGATCAGGTTCAGCGCACCCGGGGTGGACGGCCCGTAGGTGGCGTCGAAGGCGTTGTCGGCCAGCGTGTACTGCTGGGCGTAGTTCCACAGGCCGGTGACGGTGTTGCCGTCGTAGTAGTCCATGGCCAGGCCCGGCGCCCCGTACAGGCCGCCCGAGCAGGTGTCCTTGGAGGTGTTCTGGACGAACAGGTCGTTCTTGCCGCCGTCGAACGCCAGCTGCTCCGGCGTGTAGCTGTGGTTCTGGTCGCAGGTCAGCACCTCGGAGGAGGTGAGCCGGGCCGGCGCGTAGAGGTTCGGGTTCTTGGTCAGCAGACCGGCCGCGGCCTCAGTGTTGATCTTCTTCGGGGTGTTCTTCGCGGCCGTGAACTTCGTGCCGTCGGTGTTCGCCGCCTTCGGGTAGGTGCCGAAGTAGTGGTCGAAGGACACGTTCTCGTCGTAGATGACCACCAGATGCTTGATCGGGGTCGTGGTGGTGGTGTGCCCGGGGGGCTTGGGGCGGTGGTGGTCGCCGCCGTTCCCCGCCCACGCGGTGGACGTCCCCGCCGCAGCGACCAGCGCCGCCGCACCCAGCAGCGCGGCCGCGCGCTGTCCGTGCCGCGCCCTACCCGTTGAAATCGCCATGCCGACCCTCCGCGAACTCATCTTTACGCACAGTCCCACGGGTCACCTGACCCGCATCTCAGCGGGAATCCTGCCGGGCCGCAGCCACGGGCCAAGGTGCCGACGATGAAGCGGACATGAACAGAACGTGAGAAGAATGAGAGAACTCCTGACCCGCCCTGATCCGGCCGCCGGTCACCTCGGGTCGTAGTCGAGGTTGGGGCGCAGCCAGGCCTCGGTCTCGCGCAGGTCGAGACCGCGCCTGCGGGCGTAGTCCTCGACCTGGTCGAGTCCGAGCCGCCCGACGGTGAAGTACTTCGACTCCGGGTGGGCGAAGATCAGCCCGCTGACGCTGGCGGCCGGGGTCATCGCGAAGGACGTGGTCAGGCCCATGCCGACGGCCTCGGCCCGGAGCAGGTCGAACAGCTCCCGCTTCAGGCTGTGGTCGGGGCTGGCCGGGTAGCCGAGGGCCGGGCGGATGCCGCGGAACCGCTCGGCGTGCAGCTCCGCGAGCGCGGGGTCGGCGTCCGGCTCGAACCAGTCGCGCCGGGCCCGCAGGTGGACGTACTCGGCGAAGGCCTCGGCCAGCCGGTCGGCCAGCGCCTTCACCATGATCGACTTGTAGTCGTCCTGTTCCGCCTCGTAGCGCGCGGCCACCGCGTCGGCGCCCTGGATCGAGACCGCGAACCCGCCGAGGTGGTCGCCCTCGGGCGCCAGGTAGTCGGCCAGGCAGCGGTTGGCGCGGCCCTCCGGCTTGGCGGTCTGCTGCCGGAGCATCGGGAACCGCACCCGGTCCAGCACGACGTCGTCGCCCTCGCCGCGGGCGGGCCAGAAGCCGTAGGCGCCGCGGGCCCGGAGCAGGCCGCCGTCGATCAGCTCGTCCAGCAGCGCGTTGCCCTCGTCGAACAGCTCGCGCGCGGCCGGCTGTTCCAGGATCGCCGGGTACTTGCCCTTCAGCTCCCAGGCGAGGAAGAAGAACTGCCAGTCGATCAGCTCCCGCAGCTCGGCCAGGTCGGGCTCGACGGTGCGGACGCCGGTGAAGGCCGGGACCGGCGGCTCGCCGAAGTCGACCCGCTCGCGGTTGGCCCGGGCCTGTTCCAGCGTCAGCAGCGGCTGCTGCCGCCGGGTCTCGTGCAGATCCCGCAGCCGCGCCTGCTCGGCGCGGTTCGCGGTGTCCAGCACCCCGGCCCGGTCGGTGTCGAGCAGGTCGGCGACGACGCCGACGACCCGCGAGGCGTCCAGCACGTGCACGGTGGTGCGGTCGTAGGCGGGGGCGATCCGGACCGCGGTGTGCTGGCGCGAGGTGGTGGCGCCGCCGATCAGCAGCGGGATCTTCAGCCCCCGGCGCTGCATCTCCTCGGCCACCGCGACCATCTGGTCCAGTGAGGGGGTGATCAGGCCGGACAGGCCGACGGCGGCGGCTCCCTCGGCGACCGCGGTGTCCAGGATGGTGGCCGCTGGGACCATCACGCCGAGGTCGACCACCTCGTAGTTGTTGCAGCCGAGGACCACCCCGACGATGTTCTTGCCGATGTCGTGCACGTCGCCCTTGACCGTGGCGAGCACCACCTTGCCGTTGCCGCGCGCGGCCCCGGCGCCGTCCTCCCCGGCCTCGGCCTTGCCCGCCTCGATGTAGGGCTCCAGGTAGGCGACCGAGCGCTTCATCACCCGGGCGCTCTTGACCACCTGCGGCAGGAACATCCGTCCGGAGCCGAACAGGTCGCCGACGATCTTCATCCCGTCCATCAGCGGGCCCTCGATGACGTCCAGCGGACGGGCGGCGCGCTGCCGGGCCTCCTCGGTGTCGTCCACGATGAAGTCCACGATGCCGTGCACCAGCGCGTGCGCCAGCCGCTCCTCGACCGGCGCCTCGCGCCAGGACAGGTCGACCTCGCGCCGGGTGCCGGAGCCGGTGACCTTCCCGGCGTGGGCGACCAGCCGGTCGGTGGCGTCCGGCCGCCGGTCGAAGATCACGTCCTCGACGAGTTCCAGCAGCTCGGCCGGGAGGTCCTGGTAGACCGCCAGCTGGCCGGCGTTGACGATACCCATGTCCAGGCCCGCGGCCACGGCGTGGAACAGGAACGCCGAGTGCATGGCCTCGCGGATGACGTCGTTGCCCCGGAACGAGAAGGACAGGTTGGAGATGCCGCCGCTGGTGCGGGCGCCCGGGCAGCGCCGCTTGATCAGCGGCAGCGCCTCGATGAAGGCCTTGGCGTAGCCGTTGTGCTCGGCGATGCCGGTGGCCACGGCCAGCACGTTCGGGTCGAAGATGATGTCCTCGGCGGCGAACCCGGCCCGCTGGGTGAGCAGGTCGTAGGCGCGCCCGCAGATCTCGACCTTGCGGGCGACGGTGTCGGCCTGGCCCTGCTCGTCGAAGGCCATCACCACCGCGCCCGCGCCGTAGGAGCGGATCTTCCGGGCCTGCTCCAGGAAGGGCTGCTCCCCCTCCTTGAGGCTGATCGAGTTGACCACGCCCTTGCCCTGGACGCACTTGAGGCCCGCTTCCAGGACGCTCCACCGGGAGCTGTCGACCATGATCGGGATCCGGGCGACCTCGGGCTCGGTGGCGATCAGGTTGAGGAAGGTGGTCATCGCCTGCTCGCTGTCGAGCAGGTCGGCGTCCATGTTGACGTCGAGCAGGTTGGCGCCGCCGCGGACCTGCTCCAGCGCCACGTTGACGGCCGCCTGGTGGTCGTTGCCCTCGATCAGCTTGCGGAACTTGGCCGAGCCGGTGACGTTGGTGCGCTCACCGATCATCACGAAGCCGGTGTCCGGGCCGATCTCGAAGGGTTCCAGGCCGCTGAACCGGCTCGCGGTCCGGGCCGCGGGGGCGGTGCGCGGCGGCAGCCCGGCCACGGCCTCGGCGATCCGGCCGATGTGCGCCGGGGTGGTGCCGCAGCAGCCGCCGACGATGTCGACCAGCCCGGCGGCGGCGAACTCACCGACCAGCCGCCCGGTCACCTCCGGCGTCTGGTCGTAGCCGCCGAAGGCGTTCGGCAGGCCCGCGTTGGGGTGGCAGGCGACGTGGGTGTCGGCGAGCCGGGCCAGCTCGACCAGGTGCGGCCGGATCTCGTCCGCACCGAGGGAGCAGTTCAGGCCGACCACCAGCGGCTTCGCGTGCTCGACCGAGTCCCAGAAGGCCTCGACGGTCTGCCCGGACAGGGTCCGGCCGCTGAGGTCGACGATGGTCACCGAGATCCACAGCGGCAGCTCCGGGGTGACCTCGCGGGCCGCGGCGATCGCGGCCTTGGCGTTGAGCGTGTCGAAGATCGTCTCGATCATCAGCAGGTCGACGCCGCCCTCCCGCAGGGCCAGGAACTGCTCGGCGTAGGCGTCGAAGACCTGGTCGTAGGAGACCGCCCGGTAGGCCGGGTCGTCCACCTTCGGGGAGAGCGACAGGGTGACGTTGAGCGGGCCGACCGAGCCCGCGACGAAGCGTCCGCCGAACTCGTCGGCGGCCTGCCGGGCGAGCCGGGCGCCCCGCACGTTCATCTCCCGGACCAGGCCCTCCAGCCCGTAGTCGGCCTGGCCGATGCCGGTGGCGGTGAAGGTGTTGGTGGTGGTGATGTCGGCACCGGCGGCCAGGTACTGCCGGTGCACGTCGAGGATGACGTCGGGCCGGGTCAGGTTCAGCAGGTCCGGGTCGCCGGTGACGTCCCGCGGGTGGTCCGCCGGGATCAGCCCGCCCCGGTAGTCGGCGGGCGTGAGCGCGACCCCCTGCAACATGGTGCCCCAGGCGCCGTCCAGCACGGCCACCCGCTGCGCCAGCAGCTCCCGCAACCTGGTCTCGGACGATTTCTCCACCAGCCACCTCCCACGTATCCGGGGAGGCGCCCTTGAGTCGTCGGGAGAGCCGAGCGTGGCGGGCAGCAGCCCGTCGCAGCGCCTCTCGACTCCTGGCAGCAGCCTAGCGGAACCCGGCCCGGCCGCGCCGGAGAACACGCGCCGCGCCACGGCCGTCCGCACCGCCGACGGGTCGCCGGGCCGACCGTGGTGGCGGTGCGGCGCGGCCGACCCGTACCGCGCTTCCGCGGGGCCCGGTGACCGCCGGGACCGGCCTACTGCTGGGCCTGCTCCTTGGCCTGCCTCTCCTTCTGCTTCTCCTTGAGCCGCAGCGTCTCCTTGCGGACGTCCGTCTGGGTGGCCCGCTCGTGCTGGAGCCAGAGCGGGTTCTCCGCCTTCAGCGCCTCGACCTCGTCGGTGGTCAGCGCCTCGGTGACGCCGCCGCGGGCGAGGCCGGAGATGGAGATGCCGAGCTTGTTCGCGATCACCGGGCGGGGGTGCGGGCCCTCGCGGCGCAGGTCGACCAGCCACGCGGGCGGCTCGGTCTGGAGCGAGCGCAGCTCTTCGCGGGAGACGACGCCCTCCTGGAACTCGGCGGGGGTGGCCCCCAGGTACACACCGAGCTTCTTCGCCGCGGTCGCGGGCTTCATGGTCTGGGTCGTCTTCGGCTTGAGCGTTGTCATGGGGTCAAGGGTATCGAGCGGAAGCCCTCCCTGGTCACGGCCGGTAGCCTGGCCGCGTGACAGATACGGCAGCCCCCTCCTCGTTCCGGCTCGGGTACGTTCCCGGGGTGACCCCCACCAAGTGGGTGCACGTCTGGAAGGAGCGGCTGCCCGACGTCCGGTTGACCCTGGTCCCGGTGCCCGCCGCCGAGGGCGGCGGGCTGCTGCGGGACGGCGGCGCCGACGCCGGTCTGCTGCGGCTGCCGGTGGACCGGACCGTGCTCAGCGCGATCCCGCTCTACGTCGAGACCACGGTGGTGGTGCTCCCCAAGGAGCACCGCCTGGCCGAGGCCGCCGAGCTGACCCTGGCGGAGCTGGCCGAGGAGCTGTTGCAGCACCCGCTGGACGACACGCTGGGCTGGGAGCGGCCCCCGGGCCTGCCCGCGATCGAGCGCCCGGCGACCACGGCGGACGCGGTGGACCTGGTGGAGGCGGGGGTGGGGCTGCTGGTGGTGCCGCAGTCGCTGGCCCGGCTGCACCACCGCCGGGAGCTCACCTACCGGCCGGTGACCGACGCGCCGCAGTCGCAGGTCGCGCTGTCCTGGCCGGAGGAGCGGACCACGGACCTGGTGGAGGAGTTCATCGGGATCGTCCGGGGCCGCACCGTCAACAGCTCGCGGGGCCGGGCCCAGGAGGCGGAGCAGCCGAAGGAGAAGCCGACGAAGCAGGCCAGGGCGAAGGCCGGCCAGCAGCCGAAGCAGGGCCAGAAGCCGGGCCAGGGGCAGAGGCAGGGCCAGAAGCAGGGCCAGAAGCCCGGCCAGCGGCAGGGCCAGCCGTCGAAGCGGGCCGCCGGGGGCGGCAAGCGCGGGCGTCGGTCCTGAGGGCGCCGCGGGCCGCCGGTGGCGGACGGCCTCAGCCGCCCGGCGGCATCGGCCGGACCAGGCCCAGGTCGTAGGCCAGGATCACCGCCTGGATCCGGTCCCGGGCGCCGATCTTCGCCAGCACCCGGCCGACGTGGGTCTTGACCGTGCTCTCCGAGAGCACCAGCCGCTCGGCTATCTCGCCGTTGCTCCAGCCCTGCCCGATGGCGAGCAGGATCTGGTACTCCCGCTCGGTCAGCGCCCGCAGCCTGGGGTGGGCCTGCGGGTCCGCCTCGGCGGGCGCGCCGGGCAGGTGGTGCGCGTAGGCGTCCAGCAGTCGGCGGGTCAGGCCGGGGGCGATCACCGCGTCCCCGGCGGCCACCGCCCGGATCCCGGCCAGCAGTTCCTCCGGCAGCGCGTCCTTGAGCAGGAACCCGCTGGCCCCGGCCCGCAGCGCGGCGTGCGCGTAGTCGTCGAGGTCGAAGGTGGTCAGCACCAGGACCCGGGAGCGGCCACCGGCGGCCACGATCCGGCGGGTGGCCTCGATGCCGTCCACGCCGGGCATCCGGACGTCCATCAGCACCACGTCCGGGCGCAGGTCGGCCACCTGGCGGACGGCCTCCGCCCCGTTCGCGGCCTCGCCGACCACCTGCGTGCCGGGGGCGCTGTCCAGCAGCATCCGGAAGCCGAAGCGCTGCAACGGCTGGTCGTCGACGATCAGGACGGTGGTCATGGGGCCGCTCCCGCCAGCGGCGCCCGGTCCAGCAGCGCCTCCACCACCCAGCCGCCGCCGGGCCGCCGCGCGACCGTGACCGAGCCGCCGTACAGCGCCGCGCGCTCGCGCATCCCGGCGATGCCCTGGCCCTCGCCCTGCGGCGGCCGGGCCGCGCCCGGCTCGGCCCGGCCGGGCGGACGGCCGCTGTCCTCGACCCGGACCAGCACCCCGTCGCCCTCGACGGCCACGGTCAGCTGTGCCCGGGTGCTGCTCCCGGCGTGCTTGAGGGTGTTGGTGAGGGCTTCCTGGACGATCCGGTAGACCGCCAGCTGCCGACCCCGGTCCAGCGCGTCCACGTCCCCGACGGTGCGGTAGGTGACCGCCGGGCCCGCCGCGCGGACCCGGGCGCAGAGCTCGTCCAGGTCGGCGAGCCCGGGCTGCGGGCTGTACTCCGGGCCCTGCGGCCGCTCCTCGCGCAGCACGCCGAGCATCCGGCGCAGCTCGTCCAGGGCCTGGCGGCCGGTACCGGCGATCAGCCTGAGGGCCTCCCGGCTGTGCTCGGGGGCGACCGCGGCGGCGTAGCTGCCGCCGTCGGCGAGACCGATGATCACGGCGAGGTTGTGGCCGATGATGTCGTGCATCTCCCGGGCGACCCGGGTCCGCTCGGCGGCGGCGGCCAGGCGGCTGCGCTGGTCGCGTTCCACCTCCAGCCGGGCGGCCCGCTCCCGCAGCGCCTCCAGGTAGGCGGTGCCGATCCGCAGCGCCAGGCCGAGCACCGCGGCGGCGGTGGCGGCGCTGTACAGGAAGAACAGCGCGACCAGCGGCGACAGCACCACCGACACCCGGAACGCGACCAGGCCCAGCGCCGCCGCCGTCCCGGCGGCGACCCACGGCAGCCGCCGCAGCGGGGCGTGCCGGGCCACGCTGTACAGCGCCACGAAGAAGGCGATGTCGGCGTGCAGCCAGACGTTCCAGGCCCACTGCGCCACGAACACCGCCGATATCGCGGCGAACACCGCCGTCGGCCGACGCCGCCGCCACAGCAGCGGCAGGGCCAGGGCGAACTGGAGGCCGAGGGCCATGGTCAGCGGCAGCCGGTCGACCCGGTCGCCGGGTGCCTGGTGGGAGCCGTGCCGCAGGTCCGGCAGGCAGAAGACCAGCAGCACCACGGCGACCAGCAGCGCGTCGGCCGCCCAGGGCCGCTCCCGGTCACCGCGCCGCAGCCGCCGCCAGATCCGCAGCGCCCGGGCGACCAGGGGGTGCCCCCAGATCGCCTCCTCGGCCGCGCCGCCGGTCATCACCCTCACCCGCCCATCGTCGCAGCCGCGCTCCGGGCCCCGGGACCGGGGCCCGGGACCCGGGGCCTCCTAGGCGTCGCTGCGCTTCAGCCGGAAGGCGGCTCCGGCCAGGGCCAGCGCGGTCCAGCCCGCGAGCACCAGCAGCCCGGCGGTGGCCGAGAGCGTGTGCACGTCCTGGTGCAGCGCGTACATCGAGTCGCCCGCGTGGCTGGGCAGGTACTGGCTGACGTTGTTCTGCCAGCTCGTGGGGAGCAGCTCCATCAGTCCGGGTACCAGCAGCAGCGTGCCCAGCAGGATGGCGATGCCGCCCGCCACCGAGCGCAGCAGCGAGCCCAGGGCCGCGCCGCAGACGCCGATCAGCGCCAGGTAGGCACCGGCCATGACCAGCGCCCGGAGCACCCCGGCGGCGCCGAAGCCCAGCGCGGCCTGGTGGCCGGAGAGGATGCCGGTGCCGATGCCGAACGCGGCGAACGCGCCGACGAGGCCGAGCAGGAAGGCCACCGCGCCGAAGATCAGCGCCTTGGACCAGAGCACCGGCAGCCGCCGCGGGACCGCGGCCAGGGTCGAGCGGATCATCCCGGTCGAGTACTCACCGGCGGTGACCAGCACCCCGAGCACGCCGACCGCGAGCTGGCCGAAGTTCAGCCCGAACAGCGAGAGTCCGACCGCGTTGGCGCCGAGCACCTCGGGGTCGTGCACATGGCCCGCGTTCATGATCACCGTGTAGCGCCAGTCCCGGATCAGGCCGAACGCCAGGATGAACACCAGGGCCACCCCGAGGGTGATCCAACTGGAGCGCAGCGACCAGAACTTGGCCCACTCGGCGCGCACCACCCGGGCGGTGGTGACCTTGTAGACGGGACGCCCGGTGCGGGCCGCCCCGGCCGTGGCGGCGGTGGTGCTGCTCATGCTGCGCTCCCTACGACCTCGACCTGCGGGGCCTGCTGGACGGTGGTGCTGCCGTGGTACTCGACGTCGTCGCGGGTCAGCTCCATGAACGCCTGCTCCAGCGAGACGCCCTTGGTGCTGAGCTCGAACAGGGCGATGCTGTGCTCCGCCGCCTTCAGGCCGATGGCCCGCGCGGCCATGCCGGTGACCTCCAGCTCCTCGGAGCCGGACCGGCCGGTGATCTCCACGCCGGGACCGGCCAGGACCTCGCGCAGCCGAGCCGGGTCGGAGCTGGCGACCTTCACCGTGTCCCCGCCCGACTGCCGGATCAGGTCCTTGACGGTGGTGTCGGCCAGCAGCCGTCCGCGGCCGACCACGATCAGGTGGTCGGCGGTCAGCGCCATCTCGCTCATCAGGTGCGAGGAGACGAAGACGGTACGCCCCTCGGACGCCAGGCCGGTGAGCAGGTTGCGGATCCACAGCACGCCCTCCGGGTCGAGCCCGTTGACCGGCTCGTCCAGCATGACCGTGGCCGGGTCGCCGAGCAGCGCGGCGGCTATGCCGAGCCGCTGGCCCATGCCGAGCGAGAACGCCCCGGCGCGCTTGCGCGCCACCGACTGCAGGCCGGTCAGCTCGATCACCTCCTCGACCCGGCGGCGCGGGATGCCGTGCGTCAGCGCCAGCGAGTTGAGGTGGTTGAAGGCCGAGCGCCCGGGGTGGATCGACTTCGCCTCCAGCAGCGCGCCGACCTCCTGCAGCGGGGCGGTGTGGTCGGCGTAGGAACGGCCGTTGACGGTGACCGAGCCGCTGCTGGCCGCGTCCAGGCCGACGATCATGCGCATGGTGGTGGACTTGCCGGCGCCGTTGGGCCCGAGGAAGCCGGTCACGGTGCCGGGCCTGACCGTGAAGTCCAGCCGGTCCACCGCTGTCTTCTCGCCGTACCGCTTGGTCAGCTGCTGCGCCTCGATCATCGGGTGCTTTCCCTCGCTCCTGGCCACCGGCAATGAATCCGGCCCGCGTCGTGCTCCCGACGCTAGGCGCCGCCGCGCCGCCGACCCGTAGTACCCGGGGGCGATCTTGGTTCCGCGCGTGGTACCCCGGTACTACAACGCCCCGGCGCCGCACCGGTGCAGGGTGCGGTGCCGGGGCGTGGACGCGCCGCCGGGCGGGGCTACGGGGTGGTGAACCGGTAGCCCTCGTCGAGCAGCCGGGGCAGCCAGATCCGCATCGCCGCGACCGTCTGCGAGCGGTCGCCGCCGCCGTCGTGGTCCAGGATGATCGAGCCGGTCATGGTGGTCCGCATGATGGTGGAGACGATCTTGTTGACACCGGGCCTGGACCAGTCGGCCGGGTCCACCGACCAGTCCAGCGGGCGCAGGCCCGCCGCGGCGGCGGCCTCGAACACCGTGTGCGACCAGGAGCCGAAGGGGGCCCGGTACATGGTCGGGGTGATCCCGACGTCGGCCATGGCCTGGTTGGTCCGGTCGATCTGCGAGGTGACCGCCTTCAGGGTCAACTTGCTCTGGTCGGAGTGGTCCCAGGTGTGGTTGGTGATGTGGTGTCCGGCCGCGGCCACGTCCCGGACGATCCCGGCGCAGTCCTTGATCTGCTCGCCGATCATGCAGAAGGTCGCCGTTATGTGATGGTCGCGAAGTATCTCCAGGATCTCCCCGGTGTACTCGCTCGGTCCGTCGTCCAGGGTGAGGGCTATCACCTTGTGTCCGGCGTCCACGTAGTACTGCGGCTGGGTCGGCACCTTCGGCAGCGGGTGGGTCGTGGATGTCGGCGAGGGGGCGGGCGGCTTCGGCGTGGCCACCGAGATCGGGGTGGTGGACGGGGAGTTGCCGGCCACCGGGCTCGCCGCCCCGTCGGCGGAGCCACCGTTCGCGCTGGCCGTCCCACAGCCGGCGAGCAGCGTGATCCCGGCGCCGGCCAGCATCACCCGACGGGAGACCTGCCCGCCGGTATACCCGGAGCGCGGGCTCGGATCAGCGAGGACTTCCGCGTACATCCGGTCTGCCTGCGCGAGTTCGTCCATGCGTCGCGAGCGGCGGCGGGACGAGTTTTCTGCCATGGGTACGCACCTGTATCCGTGTTGCCGCGATCGCTGCGGCGCTTTCCTGAACGGTTGCCCTGAACTCTCTGACCGTATGACGTCGCAACACAGGCATTGGTTGACTGATAATCGGAAAACATTCAGGAACATTCAGGGAGCCCACAGGCTCCGCGCCGGGCCTCCGCCCGCTCCCCGGGCCGCGGCGGCGGGGACAGCGCCATGACCAGCGGGGACGGCGGCCCCGGGCTACCGCGTCGCCGCGGGGTCGGGCAACAGCCGGGGCACCAGGCGGACGTAGACCAGCATGCCCAGCACCTCCACCAGGGTCTGGGTGACCACCACCACCGGAGCGACCGCCGGCGCGGCGGGCAGGGCCAGCGCCAGCGGGAGCACCACCAGCGAGTTGCGGGTGGCCCCGGTGAAGACGATCGCCCGCCCGGCCGGGACGTCCAGCCGGAACGACCGGGCGACCGCCGTCCCGACACCGGCCATGACCACCAGGAAGGCCGCGTAGAACGGCACCACCCGGGCCACGTCGCCGAGGTCGTGGTGGATCCTGGGCACCTGCGGGGCGACCACCGTGAACAGCGTCGCGGCCATCAGCGGCACCATGGCCGCGGTCACCCCGTCGGCGACCCGCCGCCCGGCCGCCCGGCGGGCGGCCCAGGCCTGGGTCAGCCAGGCCAGCGCCAGCGGGACCACGATCAGGAACAGGAACGCCCGCAGGAACGGGCCGACCTCGACCACGTCGGACAGTCCGGAGCCGAGGAACAGGTAGAGGTATCCGGGCAGCAGCAGCATCTGCGCCACCAGCAGCACCGGCGTGACCGCCAGCAGCCGCTGGTTGGCGGCCCCGGCCAGCCCGCTGAAGACGATGACGTAGTCCACGCACGGGCACAGCAGCACCAGCAGCACGCCCAGCCGGACCGCCTGGTCGGCGGGCAGCAGCGGCAGCATCGCGGCCACCAGCAGCGGCACCGCCAGGAAGTTCACCGCCAGCGCCGCCGCCAGGAACCGCCCGGCGCGCAGCGAGCGGACCAGCTCCCGCGCCGGGACCTGGAGGAAGGTCACGTACAGCAGCGCCCCGAGTACCGGGTCGATCGCCTGCTCCAGCCCCGGACCGGCTCCCGGCGCGGCCCACCCGGCCAGGCACCCCGCCGCCAGCGCGCCCAGGTAGACCGCCACCTGGTGCCGCTCCATCCGCGCTGCCAGGTTCTGCGACAGCTGCGACACCACGGGTCTCCTCGAAGGCTCGGACTGCCCGCTCAGCCGGGCGACCCCCTGACCGTAGCCGTTCCCGCAGGTGAGGACCTACCCGCGCGGGCGCCGTCCGCTCCCGTCGGCGGGCACGTCGATCCGGAACCGCGGACGGCAGATCACCGCGTCGGTGTGCCGCCGCCGACCGGCTACGCGGTGGGCTCGGAGTAGCCGTGGGCGTAGGCGTAGCGCACCGCCTGGGTGCGGTCGCGGGAGCCGGTCTTCGCGAAGATCCGGTTGACGTGGGTCTTGACCGTCGCCTCGCTGACGAACAGGGACCGGGCGATCTCCCGGTTGGACTGCCCGCCCGCGATCAGCCGCAGCACCTCGGCCTCCCGCGGGGTCAGTTCGCCGTCCCCCGCGGCCGCGCCGACCGGCCCGGCGGCCGCCGGGACGCCGCGGGCCGCCGCCGACAGCAGCCGCTGCTGCACCCCGGAGTCGAGCACCGCCTGACCGGCCGCGGCGGCCAGCACCGCCCGGCCGATCTCCGCCCGGGTGGCGTCCTTGGTCAGGTAGCCGAGCGCCCCGGCCTGGAGCGCGCCCATGATCGACGCGTCGTCGGCGTAGGTGGTGAGCACCACCACCCGGGTGTCCGGATGCCCGGCGGTGACCCGCCGGGTCGCCTCGACGCCGTCGCAGCCGGGCATGTTCAGGTCCATCAGCACCACCTGCGGCCGGACCTCGGCGACCAGCTGGACCGCCGCCTCGCCGTCCGCCGCCTCGCCGGTGACCACGATGCCGGGCAGGGTCCCGAGCAGCAGCACCAGGCCCTCGCGGACCGCGGACTGGTCGTCGGCGACCACGACGCCGACCGGCTCGGCGGAAGGTTCAGTACTCATGACGGGTCCTCGGCGTTGGGATCGGCGGGCGGATCGGTGGGTGGTTCGGCGGGTGGTTCGCGGTTCAGGTGGGCATCGTCAGGCAGACCCGCCACTCGCCCTGGACCGGCCCCGCCGACAGCGTGCCGCCGCCCAGCGCGGCCCGCTCGCGCAGGCCGGTGAGGCCGTACCCGGCGCCGGTGGGCGCCAGCGGTCCCGGTCGGCCCGCGGCCGGGAGCGGGTTGGCGACCCGGACGCTGATCCGCGTCGGCTCGAACTCCAGGGCCAGGCTGACCGGTTGCCCGGGGGCGTGCTTGCGCGCGTTGGTCAGCGCCTCCTGCGCGGCCCGGAAGGCGGCCAGGCCGACCTCGGCGGTGACCGGTCGCGGTGCTCCGGTGACCTGGAGGCCGACCGCCGCGTCCCCGTCGGCGCGGCCCTCGTCGGCCAGCGCCGACAGCTGGTCGGCCAGCGGCGCGAGGTCCTCCCGCAGGGCGAGGATCGCGCTGCGGGCGTCGGCCATTCCCTGCCGGGTGAGCGCCCCGGCCCGGCCGACGCACTCGATCGCCCGGAGCAGCTCCGGGGACTCGTCGGGCAGGGCCGCCAGCAGTCCCTCGGCGGCCTGGAGGTTCACCGACACCGCCGCCAGCGAGTGGGCGAGCACGTCGTGGATCTCCCGGGCGATCCGGGCCCGTTCGGCGAGCGCCGCCGCCTGGGTCTCGGCCTCGCGCATCCGGCGGGTCTCCGCGAGCGTCCCCTCGGCCTGTTCGGCCCGGAGCAGGTAGTCGTGGCGGATCAGGCCGAAGACCCAGAGCCCGGCGAAGGTCAGCGGGTAGCCGAGCAGTGCCTCCACCGGTGCTCCGCTGACCAGCCCGGCGGTCAGGAAGGCGGCCACCGTCTCGGCGACGATGGCCAGCGAGGTCTCGGGGTTGAGCCGGATTCCGGCGGCGGAGGTGACCACGCAGCCGACCGCGACCGCGGTGCTGAGCGGCGCCAGCCCCGCCATCGCGCCGCCCGCCGCGCCCATCACCGCCAGCACGGACACCGTCAGCCGTTCCCGGCCGGCGGCGAGCAGCCACACCACCCAGCTGACGCCGGCCACGCCGAAGGCGACGGCCATGGCGACGCCGCGGGCGCCCACGCCCAGGCGGGGTTCCGCGAGCGGAACGGTGACCAGGACCACCACGAGGACGAGCAGCCGGACGGCGTTCACCATCGAGGACACATCAGCGCTGATGGTCGCGTGCGCCCAGCGCCCGGTGAGCGAGCGAATCACGGGCCCACGCTATCCGGCCGGTCCACCGGGTGGATAGGGCGGCCGGGTGGACCCCGGGTGGACCCGGCCGCCTCCACCCGGCCTCCACCTGGGGCGGTTCGGCTCTGCACCCGGGGTCAGGCCCCGGGTCGACGCGGCGGCAGCGGCCCGCCGCCTAACGTCGTCAGGGCAAGCACAGCACCGCGAAGTCCTCCACCGCTCGTTCCCCATCAGGGAGTTGTCGTGACCGCCGCCGTCCTTCTGCCCAACCTCGTCATCCTGGTCATGGTGCTGGCCTCCGACCTCGGCCACCGCAAGGTGACCAGGCTGCGGCTGATCCGCCCGTTCCTCGCGGCGGCCGTGATCATCCCCTTCTTCTTCAAGGGCGTCACCGGCTCGGGCAACGGCCTGGTGCTGGAGATCGCCGGTACGGCGGCGGGCCTGGCCCTGGGCGTCCTCGCCGCCGCCGCCATGCGGGTCTCCCGGGATCCGGAGTCGGGCCAGGCGGTCTCGTCGGCCACGCTGCCGTACGCGCTGGTCTGGATCGCCGTCATCGGCGCCCGCGTCTCCTTCGCCTACGGCGCCAACCACGTGTTCAGCGCGCAGCTCGGCCACTGGATGCTGACCAACCGGATCACCGTGGACGCGCTCACCGACAGCCTGATCTTCCTGTCGGTGGCCATGCTGCTGGCCCGCACCGGGTCGCTGGCCGCCAAGGCCCGCCGGGCCCCCGGCCGCGAGCAGCACCGGACGGCCGCTCCGCTGACCACGGTCAGGTGAGGACCGCTCCCCCGGGGCCCCCTCGGCACTCGCCGAGGGGGCCCCGACCTCATGCCCGCGGTGCGCCGCCGGGCCCGGTCCCGGTTCGGCGGGGCCGGGCGCAGTCGGGGCACAGGCCGCGGTAGGTGACCTCGGCGACGGCGACGGCGAAGCCGTAGCGCTCCGCGGGCGGGAGGTCGGCCAGCGGGTCGCGGGCCGGGTGGACGTCGCGGATCGTGCCGCAGCCGGAGCAGACCAGGTGCTGGTGCGGACGGTGGGCGTTGGGGTCGTAGCGCTTGGCCCGGCCGTCGGTGGCGACCTCGGCCACCTCGCTGAGGGCGACCAGCTCGCGCAGGGTGTTGTAGACGGTCGCCCGGGAGATCTCGGGCAGCCGCCGGGCCGCGCGGGCGTGCACCTCGTCGGCCGTGAGATGGGTGTGGTCGCCGTCCAGTACCTCCGCCACGACCCGTCGCTGGGCGGTCAGTCGCCAGCCGCGCCCCCGCAGCCGTTCCAGCAGGTCACTCATATGGGTTCACCTGTTCAACATCGTGGGTTCACCTGTTCGGCGTCGGCCGGACGGCGAACTGTCCGTGGTCGCAGCGGTCCCGTTTCGCGTGCCGGATTGGCGTGCTTCTTGACTTAGACTCTGTCCATCGTAGGATCGGTTCCGGCGATAGCCAAGGGACAGAACGAGTCCAGTACGCAGTAGGCTAGGAGAGACGTGACGAGACCGCCGCTGAGCCGCAGCGCGGTGCTGGCCCACGGATGACGGCCACCCGCGTCGCCACGCTCCGGACCGCCCACGACGGTGGAAGCCCTCGCGTCGGGGTGATCGCCCGCGGGCCGGGCGATCCGCGCGCGACCTCCCCCCTGACGCCGGGGCCGAGACCGTCCGCGTACCGGCTCCGGCCGGGTGCCGCCGGTGCGGCGCCCTCGCCGGTGCCGATCGCCTGTCCCCCGCGGCCACCCGCCTGACCGCCTACGACCCCCCTGGGGCCCGCGCCCCGACCGTCCCACCGAGGCAGTTCCTCCCCCGCAATCCCTTAAGTACCGCGATCCGCCTGGTCCGGAAGGATTCCCATGTCTGAGAACAATGATGCAATCGTCGTAGACGCGAAGTCGGAGGGGGCCGGTGGCGGCTGCCCGGTCGCGCACGGCGCGCGCGCCCCGCACCCGACCCAGGGCGGCGGCAACCAGCAGTGGTGGCCGGACCGGCTGAACCTGAAGATCCTGGCGAAGAACCCGGCCGTGGCCAACCCGCTCGGCGCGGAGTTCGACTACGCCGAGGCCTTCAAGGGCCTTGACCTGCCCGCCGTGAAGCAGGACATCGCCGCGGTGCTGACCGACTCGCAGGACTGGTGGCCGGCCGACTTCGGCAACTACGGCCCGCTGTTCATCCGGATGGCGTGGCACAGCGCCGGCACCTACCGGATCAGCGACGGGCGCGGCGGCGCCGGTGGCGGGCAGCAGCGCTTCGCCCCGCTCAACAGCTGGCCGGACAACGTCAGCCTGGACAAGGCCCGCCGCCTGCTGTGGCCGGTCAAGAAGAAGTACGGCCAGAGCCTCTCCTGGGCCGACCTGCTGGTGCTGGCCGGGAACGTCGCCCTGGAGTCGATGGGCTTCGACACCTTCGGCTTCGGCGGCGGCCGGGTGGACGAGTGGGAGCCCGACGAGGACGTGTACTGGGGCCCGGAGACCACCTGGCTCGGCGACGAGCGCTACACCGGTGACCGGAACCTGGAGGAGCCCCTGGGCGCCGTCCAGATGGGCCTGATCTACGTCAACCCGGAGGGCCCGAACGGCAACCCGGACCCGCTGGCGGCGGCCCGCGACATCCGCGAGACCTTCCGCCGGATGGCGATGAACGACGAGGAGACGGTGGCGCTGATCGCGGGCGGCCACACCTTCGGCAAGACCCACGGCGCGGGCCCGGCCGACAGCGTCGGCGCGGACCCGGAGGCCGCCCCGCTGGAGGAGCAGGGCCTCGGCTGGAAGAACACCTTCGGCACCGGCGTCGGCGCCGACGCGATCACCAGCGGCCTTGAGGGCATCTGGACCAACACCCCGGTCACCTGGGACAACAGCTTCTTCGAGATCCTCTTCGGCCACGAGTGGGAGCTGTTCAAGAGCCCGGCGGGCGCCAACCAGTGGCGGCCGAAGGACCACGGCGGCGAGGGCACCGTCCCGGACGCGCACGACGCGTCCAAGCGCCACGCGCCGACCATGCTGACCACCGACCTGTCGCTGCGGGTGGACCCGGCCTACGAGCAGATCTCGCGCCGCTTCCTGGAGCACCCCGACCAGTTCGCGGACGCCTTCGCCCGCGCCTGGTTCAAGCTGACCCACCGCGACCTGGGCCCGGTCGTGCGCTACCTCGGCCCGGAGGTCCCGTCCGAGCAGCTGCTGTGGCAGGACCCGCTGCCCGAGGTCACCCACGAGCCGATCGACGCCCAGGACGTCTCCGCCCTGGCCGAGCAGGTGCTGGCGTCCGGCCTGTCGGTGTCCGAGCTGGTCTCCGCCGCCTGGGCGTCGGCCTCCTCCTTCCGGGGCAGCGACAAGCGCGGCGGCGCCAACGGCGCCCGCGTCCGGCTCCAGCCGCAGAGCGGCTGGGAGGCCAACGACCCCGACCGGCTGGCCGCGACGCTGCGCACGCTGACCGGCATCCAGGAGGCCTTCAACGCCGCCCAGTCCGGCGGCAAGCGGGTCTCCCTCGCCGACCTGATCGTGCTGGCCGGTGGCGCCGCCGTGCGGCGCGCCGCCAAGGACGCGGGCGTCGAGGTCGAGCTGCCGTTCACCCCGGGCCGCGCGGACGCGACCCAGGAGCAGACCGACGCGGAGTCCTTCGCCGCGCTGGAGCCGACCGCTGACGGCTTCCGCAACTACCTCGGCAAGGGCCACCGGCTGCGCGCCGAGTTCCTGCTGATCGACCGGGCGAACCTGCTGACGCTGAGCGCCCCCGAGCTGACCGTCCTGATCGGCGGCCTGCGGGTGCTGGACGCCAACCACCAGCAGTCGCAGCTCGGCGTGTTCACCGACACCCCCGGCACGCTGACCAACGACTTCTTCGTCAACCTGCTCGACATGGGCACGACCTGGAAGGCGACCTCCGAGGACGCGAACACCTTCGAGGGCCGCGACGCCGCCACCGGCGCGGTCAAGTGGACCGGCAGCCGGATCGACCTGCTGTTCGGGTCCAACTCCGAGCTGCGCGCGCTCGCCGAGGTGTACGCGAGCGACGACGCCAAGGCGAAGTTCGTCAACGACTTCGTCGCGGCCTGGCACAAGGTGATGGAGCTCGACCGGTTCGACCTCGTCTGATCGCCTCCTGAGGCTTCAGGCCCCGGTGACGTCCGGGCCGACCCACGCGGGTCGGCCCGGACGTTCTCACGTTCGCACGTTCTCAGGTTCTCATGTTCGCAGCGGTGCGCCGAGGCGGCCGACCCCCTCGCGGTGGCGGTGGACTCAAGCGGTTCATGGACATCCGCGGCCGGGCACCATAGGTTGTCCGCTGGCGTTCCCGCACGCGGTGAGCGGGGGCCGCGCGGGCGGACAAGGGGAGCATCCGACAGTGAGGAAACACAGCAGCGGCGGCGCGGCCCGGCCGACCGGGCCGCACCGCGCCGAGGGCGCCGGGGCCCACCGGTGAACCGGCCGACGACCGGCACCCGGGTGACCATCAGGGACGTCGCGGCCCGGGCCGGGGTCTCCTCGGCCGCCGTCTCGCTGGCGCTGAACAAGCGCCCCGGCGTCTCGGAGCAGACCCGCACCCGGATTCTGCGGGTGGCCCAGGACCTCGGCTGGACGCCGAACACCGCCGCCCAGTCACTGTCCGGAAACCGGACGCACACCGTCGGCCTGGTACTCGCCCGGCCCGCGAGACTGCTCGGACATGAACCGTTCTACATGGACTTCATCGCGGGCCTGGAGAGCGTGCTGCTGCAAGAGCGCTACTCGCTGCTGCTGCGGCTGGCGGGCAGCGTCGAGGAGGAGATCGACGTCCACCGGGAATGGTGGCAGGGGCGCCGGGTGGACGGCTCGCTGCTGGTGGACCTGCGCGTGGACGACCCCCGCATCGGCGCCCTGAGCCGGATCGGGCTGCCCGCCGTCGCGGTCGGCGACCCGTCGCTGGCGGGGGCGTTCCCGGCGGTGTGGACCGACGACGCGACCGCCGTGGGCGAGGCGCTGCGCTACCTCGCCGCGCTCGGGCACCGGCGGATCGCCCGGGTGGGCGGCCCCGCCCCGCTCGGGCACAGCGCGATCCGCAGCCGGGCGTTCGAGGAGTCCGCGCGGTCGCTGGGCCTGGACGAGGCGGTCGTCCTGACCGCCGACTTCAGCGGCGACGACGGCTCCCGGGCGACCCGCTCGCTGCTCACCTCGGCGGTGCGGCCGACCGCGATCGTCTACGACAACGACGTCATGGCGGTGGCCGGGCTCGGCGTCGCCACCGAGATGGGCCTGACGGTACCCCAGGACCTGTCGCTGCTGGCCTGGGACGACTCGCAGCTGTGCGAGCTGGTCCGGCCGAGACTGTCGGCGATGAGCCACGACGTCTACCGCTTCGGCGCGTTGGTCGCCCAGCGGCTGTTCGACGTGATCCGGACCGGCACGGCGGTCTCCGAGGCCGCCCCGGCCCCGGTCCTGGTCCCCCGCGAGTCGACCGCCCCGCCCGGACGCCGCCGCTAGGGCCGCGCCGCGTTAATTCCCGAGCGGATTTTCGCGGTGCTGCACTAGTGTCCGGGGCCATGACCTCGAAGACGAACGATCATCCCGCCTGGACCGCGCCCTACCTGGCCAGGCTCGGTGTCGACGACCCGAGGTCCCTCGGCGCTCCGTCGCTCGACACCCTGCGCAGGCTTCACCGCGCACACGTCGAGCTCGTCGCCTTCGAGAACTTCGACATCCAGCTCGGACGCCCGCAGAGCATCGACCCGGCCGAGTCCATAGCCCGCATCCTGGCCGGCCGGGGCGGCTACTGCTTCAACCTGAACAACGCCTTCTACGAGCTGCTGACCGTCCTCGGGTACGACGTCACCGTGCACCGCGGCCAGATAAACGGCTCCGCCGCGACCGCCAAAGCGTCCGCCGACGCGTACGTCACGCACATGGCCCTCACCGTCGTGATCGACGGCGAACGCTGGTCGGTCGACGTCGGCCTGGCCAACTCGCACCACGAGCCCATCCCGCTTCGGGAGGGCGTCCACGTCCAGGGTCCCTTCCGCTTCGAGTTGCGGCCGCTGCCGGAGATCGGCCCGGACGCCTGGCGGTTCTTCACCGATCCGGCGCAGACGACCTTCCACAGCATGGACTTCACGCTGGCGCCGGCCACGTGGGAGGACTTCAGGAGCTACCACACCGATCTGTCGACGTCGCCGCAGTCTCCCTACGTCAGGTGGTTCGAGCTCTTCCGCCGCGACGCGGGCTGCGCCGAGTTCGTGCTGGATGACGAGTTCACCCGCGATGAGGGAGCCGGACGGCGCACGACACGCATCCTTGAGTCCGCTGAGGAGCTGTTCACGATCGCAACGGACGTGTTCCACCTGGACCTGTCGGCCATCGACGACGCCGACCGCGCCGCTCTGTGGGACCGCGTCCAGCGCGCGGGGGCGGAGTGGCGGGCGAAGCAGCAGTCGGCCGAGGGCCATGACGTGATCTCGGTGGGGTGACTGGCCCGGTCGGGGTGCTCAGTCGGCGGGGTCGCTGACAAAGGTGCCGTTGGCCAATTCACCGGCGCTGCAATCCAATTCGGCATCTACGACGTGAGCCCTCGATGGCTTCCTGATGGTCCGTCACATCCGAGATCCCCCCACAACCCATTCCCGGAACCGGAGTCCGCCATCATTCCGACCCTGCTCCCGGAAAGGGTCGTTCATGAGATTGGCCGACCTTCTTCAGCGTACGGTCGGTGCCGTACGTGGGAGTGCCGAAGCCCTGGTTCGGGCACCGAGGAGCCGTCGATGCTGGACCGGGATCTGCTGCGCGCCGCCCGCCTGACCGGTTACGGAACCGTGAGCACTCAGCTCTCCTTGCTGAGCGACCACCGGCTCGGGGAGGCCGTGGCAGCCGCCACCCCGCTCGGGTCGGGCATCGGCGGCAGGTCGGCAGAGTTGGACGTCAACGGAACGCGCGTCTTCGTCAAGCGGATCCCTTTGACGGACACCGAATTGCGCCCGGAGAACGCGCGGTCGACGGCGAACGTCTTCGAACTGCCGATGTTCTACCAGTACGGGGTGGGCTCGGCCGGGTTCGGTGCCTGGCGGGAGCTTGCCGTGCACACCATGACCACGAACTGGGTTCTCGGCGACGAGTACGCGGGATTCCCCCTGATGTACCACTGGCGGGTTCTGCCTGACTCCCCTCCCGAAGGATTCGCCGACGAGTTCGGGGGTCTGGAGGGGGCCGTCGCTCACTGGGAGGGATCACCCGCCGTTCGCCACCGGCTGGAGGCCATCGGCCGGTCCTCGTGCAGCCTGGTGGTCTTCCTGGAGCACGTGCCGCACACACTCGCCGGATGGCTGGCCGACCACCGCACAACCGCCGTGCCGGAAAGCGGGGACGGCTCGACCTTCCGCTGGGTGGAGGAAGCTCTGATGAGCGGAGCCGCCTTCATGAGTTCTCGCGGACTCGTCCACTTCGATGCTCACTTTGCCAACATCCTGACCGATGGCCGCCAACTCTACTTCGCCGACTTCGGACTTGCCCTGAGTTCCCGCTTCGACCTTTCGGCGAACGAGTCCGACTTCCTCTCGGACCACCTCGCGTACGACCGCTGCTACACCGCGGGCCACCTGCTCCAGTACCACGTGCTCGACGGCGTGCGCGGTGACACGGAACGCGAAGTCTTCCTTCACGACTGGATC
This sequence comes from Streptacidiphilus sp. P02-A3a, assembly GCF_014084105.1. GTDB lineage: Bacteria > Actinomycetota > Actinomycetes > Streptomycetales > Streptomycetaceae > Streptacidiphilus. The sequence continues at coordinate 6,156,520 of NZ_CP048289.1, forward strand.
GCGGGCCGGCGACCTGGCGACATGCCGCCCGAGATCACGGCCATCATCGACCGGCACGCACGCTCAACCGTCGTCGTGGACTCCTTCTTCCGCCGTCTGCTCACCGAGAGCAAGCAGACGCCGTTCCCGGCCGCGGAGATCGAGCGGCAGTTGCGCGCCGGCGACACAACCCCGGTCGCCGGTCCCGGCGCTTGACCCTCACGCGGCGTCATGCGGCATGGTCGGGGCGTGGAAGAGCATCTGACTGTGGGACGGGTGGCCGAGTTGGCCGACGTAAGCGTCCGCACGCTGCACCACTACGACGAGATCGGCCTGGTACGGCCGTCCGCGCGGAACGCGGTCGGGTACCGGACCTACTCGGCGGGTGACGTGGAGCGGCTGCGGGAGGTACTCGGCTATCGGCGGCTCGGCTTCGGGCTGCGCGAGATCGCGGCCCTGGTCGACGACCCGGCCACGGACGCGGTCGCCCACCTGCACCGGCTGCGCGGACTGCTGCTGGCACAACGCGACCGCGCCGCCGCGATGGTGACGGCCATAGACAAGGAACTGGAGGCACGGGCCATGGGGATCAGGACCACCCCGGAGGAGCAACTGAAGGTGTTCGGGGCGCAGTTGTACGAAGCCATCGGATCCGCCTACCCGGCGACCCGGCGCACCGAGCCGCGGATCGCCGCGCGGGTCTGGGAGGCGCTGGGGGACGCCCGGACGGTACTGAACGTCGGGGCCGGCACCGGCTCGTACGAGCCCCCGGACCGCGAGGTCACGGCGGTGGAGCCGTCGGCGGTCATGCGGGCGCAGCGTCCGGCGGGCGCGGCGCCGTGCGTGGCGGCCAGCGCGGAGAGCCTCCCGTTCGCGGACCAGTCCTTCGACGCCGCGATGGCCTTCAGCACCGTTCACCACTGGCGGGACCCGATCGCCGGGCTGCGTGAGATGCGGCGGGTGGCCCGCCGGGTGGTGGTGTTCACCTACGACGCCAGTGCCACCGGCTGGCTCGAACGGTTCTGGCTCACCCGCGACTACCTGCCCGAGTTCGCGGACCTGCTCGTCGACTGGCCGTCACTGGCCGACCTGGCCCGCGCGATCGGGGGCCGCGCGGAGCCCGTGCTCGTCCCCTGGGACTGCGCCGACGGCTTCTTCGAGGCCTACTGGCGCCGCCCCGAGGCCTACCTGGACGAAGAGGTGCGCCGCGCGGTGTCGGTGTGGACCAGGGTCGGGCCGCAGGCCGAGCAGCGCGCCGTGAACCGCCTCCGCGCCGACCTCGCCTGCGGCCGATGGGCCGAACGCAACCGCGACCTCCTCGCCCTCGACACCGCCGAACTGGGCCTCCGCCTCCTCACCGCCTGACCCCGCCCCCGAGTCCGCCGCAGCTTCTGCGGACGGCACCTGGGTCCCGGTCAGTCCTGGCGGAGGCGGGTCGCGAACCAGTGGGTGAGGGTGGTGGGGTGGGTGATGGCGGTGCCGACGACGACGGTGAAGGCGCCTGCGGCGAGGGCCTGGGCGGCCTGGTCGGGGGTGTGTACCCGCCCTTCGGCGACCACCGGGACGTCCAGTGCCGCCGACAGGCGGGCGACCAGGGCCAGGTCGGGGCCCTCGGTCCGCGGCGTGGACGGGGTGTACCCGGAGAGCGTGGTGCCGACCAGGTCGGCGCCGAGGCGGGCGGCCTCGATGCCCTCCGCCTCGGTCGAGACGTCGGCCATGACCAGCCGTCCGGCTCGGTGCACCGCCTCGATCGAGGCGCTCAGCGGCTGCCCGTCCGGGCGGGGCCGGTCGGTCGCGTCCAGGGCGACGATGTCGGCGCCGGTGGCGGCGACGGCCTCGGCGTGGCGGACGGTCGGGGTGATGTGGACCTCCGCCGGGCCGTCCTTCCACAGGCCGATCAGTGGGACGTCGGTGCTCGCCCGGATCGCCCGCAGGTCCTCCAGGCCCTGGGCGCGCAGCCCGGCCGCGCCGCCCTGGAGCACGGCCAGCGCCATCCGCCGCGTCACCTCCGGATCGCGCAGCGGTTCGCCCGGGTAGGCCTGGCAGGAGACGATCAGCCGGCCGCGCAGCCGCTCCAGCAGCGCGGCCCGGTGCTCGGGGGTGATGGTGCTCATCGGGCGGTCAACTCCGGTAGCAGGTCGAGGGCGAGCCGGGCGGCGCCCAGCAACGGGGCGAGGTGGCCCAGCAGGCCGGGCTCCAGCGGTACTCCGCGCAGCGGTGGCAGGGCCTCGGCGTGGTAGCCGACGCGCAGCGAACTCCACCAGACCGGACCGCAGTTGGCCACGCCGCCGGTGACCAGCACCAGCTCCGGGTCGAGCAGGTTCACCAGGCCGCCGATGAGCCGTCCGAGCGCCGTCGCGCCGTCCTCCAGTACCTGGCGGGCGGTCGGCTCGCCGCGCTCGGCCCGGGCCGCGACGTCGGCGAGGTCCCGGGTACCGGCGGCGCCGCGGCGGCGCCGGTACTCGGCGAGCAGTGCCGGACCGGCGGCCACCGCCTCGGCGTGGCCGACACCGCCGCAGGGGCAACGGCGGCCTTCGGCCTCCGGCAGCGGCATGTGGCCGACGTGGCCCGCGGCGCTGTGCGCGCCGTGGTGCACCCGTCCGTCGACGACCTGGGAGCCGCCGATGCCGGTGCCGACCGCGACCAGCAGCACCTCCCGGACCCCGGCGGCAGCGCCGCGCCAGGCCTCGCCCAGCGCGTGCGCGTGCACGTCGTTGTCGACCGCGACCGGGACCCCGAGCCGGGCGCCCAGCCCACCGCGCAGGTCGGTACCGGCCCAGCCGGGCAGGGCGTCGGTGGCGGACAGCACCCGCCCGGTGCGCGGGTCGATCACCCCGGCGCTGCCGACGCCGACCGCGAGCACCGGTTCGCCGGGGCGGGCGAGTTCGGCGACCAGGTCGGCGGCGGCGTCCAGCACCGCCTGCGGGCCCTCGGCGGCGGGGGTGGGGACGCTGCGCTGCCGGACGACGGTGCCGTCCGCCGCGACCAGACCGGCCGCGATCTTGGTGCCGCCGATGTCGACCGCGCCGACCAGCGTCATCGCAGGCCTGCCTGGACCAGCAGTTCGGCGATGGCCGCGGTCTCCACCTCGCCCAGCGGCGCCATCGGCGGGCTCATCACGTTGGTGGAGATGATGCCGCGCAGCTTCAGCGCGGTCTTGAAGGAGCCGAGACCGGCGGCCGTGCCGGAGGTGTCGCGGGCCTGGAAGGCCATCTCGAAGAGCCGGGCGAGCCGGTCCTGCTCGGTCCTGGCCTCGGCCCAGCGGCCCGCCTCGGCCAGGTCGTACAGCCGGACGTAGCCGTGCGGGTCGACGTTGGCCAGGCCGGGCACCGCGCCGTCCGCGCCGCTCAGCAGCGCCCCGTCGACCACGATCTCGTGGCCGGTGAGCAGCGAGAACTCGGGCAGGTCGGCCAGGCCCAGGGCGAGTCGGCGGAAGCCGACGTCGTCGCCGCTGGAGTCCTTCAGGCCGATCAGCACGCCGTCGGCGGCCAGGGCGAGCACCATCGCGGTGTCGAGCTTGGAGTGGACGCAGACCGGCACGTCGTAGGCGAACAGCGGCAGTTCCACGGCCTTGGCGATGAGCCGGAAGTGGCGGTCGATCTCCACCGGGTGGGTGCGGGTGTAGAACGGCGCGGTGGCCACGACCGCGTCGGCGCCGAGGCGGTGCGAGATCCGCGCCCGCTCGATGACCCGGTCGGTGGTGGTCTCGATGCACCCGGCGATCACCGGGACCTGCCCGGCGGCGGCGCCGACGACGACCTCCAGCACCCGGCTGCGCTGGGCCTCGGTCAGGTAGGCGACCTCGCTGGAGCTGCCGAGCGCGAACAGCGCGCTGACGCCGCCCTCGATCAGGAAGCCGACCAGCCGCTCCAGGGAGGGGACGTCGAGCTCGCCGTCTGCGGTCAGCGGGGTGACCACGGGCGGGATGACTCCGGTGAAGCGGGCGTTGCGGGCGTTCACGATCGGCTCCTTGCGGTGGCGGCGGTTGCCGCGGGTGCGGTGGTGGTCGTTGCGGGTGCGGTGGGTGCGGCGCCGAGCGGGTCGGCGGCCGGGGTCGGGCCCGGCTCGGGGTGGACGCAGTGCCAGCGGCGGGCGGTGCCCGCCTCCGGCGCGGCGGCGGGTTGCGCGGCGGGTTGCGTGGCGGCGGGTCGCGGCGCGGCGGCGGGGAACTCGACCGCGCAGGCCTCGTCGGCCTTCCAGCAGCGGGTACGGAACGGGCAGCCGGTGGGCGGGTTGGTCGCCGAGGGGATCGGGCCGGTCAGCACGATCCGCTCGGTCACCTCCAGCAGGCTGGGCGTGGCCGACAGCAGCGCCCGGGTGTAGGGGTGCCGGGGGGCGGCGGCCACCTCGGCGGCCGGGCCCTCCTCGACGATCCGGCCCAGGTAGAGGACGGCCAGCCGGTCCGCCAGGTAGCGCACCGTCTGGATGTCGTGGGAGATGAACACCATCCCCAGGCCGAGCCGCTCGCGCAGGTCCACCAGCAGGTTCAGCACCTGGGCGCGGACCGAGACGTCCAGCGCGCTGGTGGGTTCGTCGGCGACGATCAGCTCCGGCTCCAGTGCCAGCGCCCGGGCCACCGCGACGCGTTGCCGCTGGCCGCCGGAGAGCTGTCCGGGCAGCGCCCGGGAGACGTGCCCGGGCAGCCCGACCAGGTCGAGCAGTTCCTCCACCCGGGCCTCGCGCTCGCGCACGGTGCCGCGCTGGTGCACGTCCAGCGGGTCGCGCAGGATGCGGCCCACCTGGAGCCGGGGGTTGAGGGCGGTGGCCGGGTCCTGGAAGACCACGCCCACGGCGGAGCCGAACTCGCGGCGGCGCCGGGCCCCGGGCATCGCCCACAGGTCCTCGCCGCGGAAGCTGACCGATCCCTCGGTGGGTCGCTGAAGGCCCGTCAGCACCCGTGCCATGGTGGACTTTCCGCATCCGGACTCGCCGACCAGGCCGACGATCTCGCCGCGCCGCACCTCCAGCGTGGCGTCGGTCAGGGCGTGCACCGAGCCCCGGTGCAGCAGGCCGCCGCTCCGTGAGCGGTGCCGGACGTGGACCGCGTCGAGCCGGATCATCGGAGGCTCCCTTCGAGGGTGGCCGAGGTGGCGGGGTGGTGGCAGGCCAGGGCGTGGCCTTCGGAGCGGTCCGCCAGCACCGGCGGGGTGCTCCGGCAGAGCGGGGTCGCCCGCTCGCAGCGGGAGGCGAACCGGCAGCCCGCGCCGAAGCCCTGCGGCGCGGGCACCACGCCGTGGATCTGGTGCAGCCGCTTGGCCCCGGCCTCCAGCGAGACCACCGAGCCGAGCAGGCCCCGGCTGTAGTGGTGCGCGGGGTCGGTCAGTACCGCTCGGGTGTCGCCGACCTCGGCCAGCTGGCCCGCGTACATCACGGCCACCCGGTGCGACAGGTCGCCGACCAGGGCCAGGTCGTGCGAGACCAGCACCATGGCGAAGCCCAGCTCGTCGCGGAGCCGCACCAGCAGGTCCACGACCTGCGCCTGTACGGTGACGTCCAGGGCGGTGGTGGGCTCGTCGGCGATCAGCAGCCTCGGGTCCCGGGAGAGCGCCATCGCGATCAGTACCCGCTGGCGCTGGCCGCCGGAGAGCTCGTGCGGGTAGCTGCGCAGCGTGCGTTCGGCCGACAGGCCGACCAGTTCCAGCAGTTCGGCGGGCGACTTGCTGCCGCCGCGCCTGGTCAGCTGCGCCAGCTGCTTGCCGACCAGCATGGACGGGTTCAGCGAGGAGAGGGCGTCCTGGTAGACCATGGCGATCTCCGGGCCCGCCAGCGCCAGCCGCTCCTTGGCCGACATCGTCAGCAGGTCCCGGCCACGGTAGCCGATGCTGCCGCTGACCTCGGCGTTGCGGGCCAGCAGGCCCATCACCGCGAGGCTGGTGATGCTCTTGCCGCAGCCCGACTCGCCGACCAGGCCCAGGGTCTCGCCCTCGCGGACGGTGAAGCTGATCCCGTCGACGACGGCGGTCTCGCCGTAGCGGTCGGGGAAGCGGATGGACAGGTTCTCGACCGCGAGCAGCACCGGCGCGTCCGCCCGGACGGGCTTGATCAGCACCTGCTGGGCGTTGATCCGCTCGGCGAGCTTGAGCAGCGAGGCGTCCACGTCGGCCTGGTCGTCCCGGTCGCGCTCGACCTCCAGCAGCGCGACCGGGTCCGCGGCGGTGGCGGACTTCCCGGCCGCCCCGCCCCTTCCGGCCAGGGCGGAGGCGTCGGTCATGCCCTCGGCCACGATGTTCAGCGCGAGCACGGTGAGCAGGATCGCCAGGCCCGGGAACAGGGTCGCCCACCAGCCGCCGGCCAGCAGGATCTGCTGCCCGTACGACAGCACGTTGCCCCAGCTGGGGGCCGGGTCCTGGACGCCGGCGCCGATGAAGGAGAGGCTGGCCTCGAACACGATCGCGTTGGCCACCAGCACGGTCGCGAACACCGCGACCGGGGCGGCGCAGTTCACCGCCACGTGCTTGACCACGATGTAGCCGCGCCGGGCGCCGATCACCCGCTCCGCCGCGACGTAGTCCTCGCCGTACTGGGCCTGGACGTTGGCCCGCACCACGCGGGTCAGCATCGGCACGTAGACGAAGGCGATGGTGCAGACCAGCACGAACACGCTGTTGCCGAACACGGTGACCAGCACCGCGGCCAGCGCGATCGGCGGGAAGGCCATGACCACGTCGAGGATCCGCATCACCGTCTCGTCGACCCAGGTGCGGGAGGTGGCGGCGAGCGCCCCGAGCACGCACCCGGCGAGCAGCGCGACCGCGGTCGCGCCCAGGCCGATGACCAGTGAGTAGCGGGCGCCGTCGAGCACCCGGGCGAAGACGTCGCGGCCGAGCCGGTCGGTGCCGAACCAGTGGGCCGAGCCGGGGGCCCGCATCGGGATGCCGGTGGTCAGCGGGTTCTGGCTGAACAGCGGGCCGACCGCGGCGGCGAGCACCACCAGCAGCAGCACGCCGAGGGCGATCCGGGAGGACCGGGGCAGCGCGCGGAAGCGGACGCCCGGTCGCTCCAGGCCGCGCAGGAATCGGGTACGCATGTCACACCGTCCGCAGGCGGGGGTTGACGAGCAGGACGAGCAGGTCGACCAGCACGTTCACGACGAGGAAGGCCAGGGCCACGGTCAGCACGGTGCCCTGGACCAGGGAGATGTCGCCCGCGGTGACCCCCTCCAGGACCAGGCTGCCCATGCCGGGCAGGTTGAAGATGGTCTCGATCACCACCGCGCCGCTCAGCAGGTATCCCACCTGGAGGCCGAGCACGGTCAGCGGGGTGACCAGCGCGTTGCGCAGCGCGCCGCGGATCACGGTGGCCCGGGACAGGCCGTTGCCGGTGGCGGTGCGCACGTAGTCGCGGTCCAGTTCGGCGACCAGCGAGGTGCGGATCATCCGGGACAGCGTGGCGGCGACCGGGAAGGCCAGCGAGAACGCGGGCAGCAGCATGGTCCGGAGCCAACCGCCCAGGGACTGCGCCGGGTTGACGTAGCCGCCGCTGGGGAGCAGCGAGTGGCTGATCGCGAACTCCTGGATCAGCAGGATGCCCAGCCAGAAGGAGGGGATCGCCACCCCCGCGATGGACAGCACCCGGGAGAGCTGGTCGGGCCAGCGGTCCCGGTAGACGGCCCCGGTGATGCCGAGCACCAGCGCCAGCGCGATCGCGATCACCAGGGCGAGCAGGGTGAGTTGCAGGGTGAGTGGGAAGGCGGTGGCGATGCGGCCGGAGACCGACTGCGAGGGGGGCAGCGTCAGCCCCAGGTTGCCGTGCAGCAACTGCCCCAGGAAGCGCACGTAGCGGACGGGCAGCGGTGAGTTCAGCCCGTTGGCGGCGGCGAACGCGGCCCGTGCCTGGGGTGTGGCGCTGTCGCCCAGCGCGTTGTAGGCGGGGTCGACCGGCGAGAATTGCAGCACCACGAAGACCAGGGCGGTGACGCCGAGGATCATCACCGGCAGCATCGCGACGCGGCGTAGCGCGAGCCTGAGGAATACAACCATCGTAGGAAGTCCTTCAAGGAGCTGAGGGAGCGGGGGCCCGGTGGCGGTGGGCCGCCCCGCTCCGGACCGGTCAGGCTGTGTCGACGTCCAGGAAGGACAGACCGGTGGTCGGCAGCGGGTGGAACCCGCTGAGGGCCTTGGCGTTCCAGGCCGTGGGGAGCTTGCGGTGGACGATCGGGTAGAGCGGGCACTGGTCCGCGACGACGTCCATGACCTGGTTCCACAGCGTGGTCCGGGTGGCCGTGTCGGAGCTGCGGGCGGCCTGGTCGAGCAGCGCGCGGACCTGGACGTCGGGCGCGGTGCCGTGCCAGCGGAACCGGGTGGTCGGCCACTGGCCGTCGTAGAACCAGCGGATCAGCAGGTCCGCGTCCTGGCCGAAGACCGAGGGGTCGCCGGGGGCGAGCAGCACGGTGAACCGGTTGCTGTCGACCTTGGCGTACTGGCCGGAGGAGTCGCCGATGTCGAGCGTGGTCTGCACGCCGATGGCGTCCCAGGCCTCCTTGACCATCGGGGCGATGTCGCTGACCCAGTCGGTGTTGGTGGTGGTCAGCGTGATCGACAGGTTGCTCACGCCCGCCGCCGCGAGCAGCGACTTGGCCCTGGCCGGGTCGTAGCCGTAGACGGTGGCGGCGCGGTGGTAGTTCGGGTGCGTCGGCTGGAGGTAGCCGGTGGACGGGGTGCCGTTGCCGAACATCGCGGTCTGCACGATCTTGTCGACGTCCAGCGCGTAGTGCAGTGCCTGCCGCACCCGCTTGTCGTCGTACGGCTTGGCAGAGCAGTTGAACATCAGGAACAGGTTCCCGAAGGACTGCACCGACCGCAGCGTCTCCTTGGCCTGGACCGAGCTGACGTCGATGTAGGGGACGTCCTCGATGGCCGCGGTCTGGCCGGAGATCAGCGCGTTCACCCGGGCGGTGGCGTCCGAGGTCAGGTACCAGACCATGTTCGGGACCTTGGCCGGCCGGTGGCCGTTGTAGCCGTCCCACTTCTTGAAGATGATCTTGTCGTTCGGCGTGGCCGAGACCAGGGCCCACGGTCCGGAGCCGACCGGCTTGGCGTCGAAGCCCTTGGGGTCGGCCGTGACCAGCTTCCGCGGCACGATCTTGACCGTCGCCAGCCGGTCCGCGAACAGCGGGAACGGGTACTTGAGGTCGAACTCGACCGTACTCGGGTCGATCTTCTTGACGCCCGACAGGAACGGGACGAACTCCGCCATCAGCGAGGCGCTGGCCGGGTTCAGCACCCGGGTGAAGCTGAACACCACGTCGTCGGCGGTGACCGCGGAACCGTCGTGGAAGGTCGCGCCCTTGCGCAGGGACACCCGGTACGTGGTGGGATTGACTGCCTGCGGCATCGCCGCGGCCAGGGCCGGGTAGGCTGTGCGGCTCGCCGGATCGAGGTCCACCAGGGCCTCGAAGATGTGGTTGTTGGCCGCGACCGGGGTGGCGCCGGAGGCGCTCATCGGGTCGAAGCCGGAGGAGAGGCTGTACGAGATGCCCGCACGGATGGTGTCGCTCTTGGCGCCGCCGCCACTGCCGCCGGAACCGGCCGCGTTGGAGGCCGGGCCGCTACAGGCGGCGACCGCCTGGGTGACCGCGGCCGCGGCGGCCAGCGCGCCGGTGAGCCGGAGGAAGCCACGGCGGTCGACGCTTCTGGATACGGCGTCTCTGGATACGGCGGCTTTGGATACGCGCTCCAACACAAGTGCTCCCTGGGGGCGGCGCTGCAATTGCTGTCTTGATATCGGACATCTGATGTCCGATGTGCTTGATAGGGTGTGAACGTAGTCGGGTGCCGAGAGAGGGTCAAGACGTGGCAGTCACGCCATACTCACAAATTGGTAACGCCAGGCCACTGCTACGGCAGGAGGTCATTGAGCGGATCAAGGGATACATCCTGGAGAACCGGCTCCGGCCGGGAGACCCGCTGCCGACCGAGGCGGAGCTCTGCGCCGCGCTCGGCGCCAGCCGGTCCAGCGTCCGCGAGGCCGTGAAGACGCTGGCGGCGCTCGACATCGTCGAGGTCCGGCACGGCCACGGCACCTACGTGGGGCGGCTCAGCCTCTCCGCGCTGGTGGAGGGGCTGACCTTCCGGGGCCTGCTGAGCCCGGAGGACGACTTCCGGGTGCTGTCCGACCTGGTCGACGTCCGCGAGCTGTTCGAGCGCGGCATGGTCGACCGGATCATCGCCTCGCTCGACCCGGCCCGGCTGGACGCGCTGGACGCGATCGTCGACGAGATGCACGCCCGGATCTCCGACGGACTCGACATCGTCGACGCCGACCGGCGCTTCCACGCGCTGCTGGTGGAACCGCTGGCGAACGAGCTGATCAGGCAGCTCTCCTCGGCCTGCTGGGACGTCTACGCGATCGTGGCCCCGCACCTGAACGTGATCACCACCAAGGACGAGCAGGACACCGTGAGCGCCCACCGCGCCATGGTCACCGCTGTCCGCGGCGGTGACCCGAAGGCCTTCGAGGACGCCGTCCGCGCGCACTACGCGCCGGTGCGGCGCCGGATCAGCGAGGCGCAGGGGCGGGTGCGCGGCACCGAGGACTGAGACCCACCCAGCCGCGGCCTCTCCACCGACCGCGCAGCAACCCTCCGGCCCGCCAGGCCCAGCCGTCCGCCTGGCGGGCCGCCGCATGTCCGCCCGCCCGCCCTCCGCGCGGGGTTGACGCCGCCCGGAGGTCACCTTAAAGTCACCGCGATGCATGACGTCTGACGTCATTCGTTCCACAGTCGGTGGCGCGGCCCCAGCGCCTGCCGACCCCCGCCGCGCCACCGGAGAGCCGCCGTGCCCCTGTCCGACCTGACCCTCGCCGAGTGCCGCGAGTTCCGGCCCGTCCTGCCGGAGCCCGCCGACTTCGACCCCTTCTGGTCCGGGACGCTGGCCGAGGCGGAGCGGCTGCCGCTGGACGCCCGCTTCGAGCGGGTGGACACCGGGTTGGTGCAGGTCGAGACCTACGACGTGGGCTTCGCCGGGTACGGCGGGCAGCGGGTGCGCGGCTGGCTGCAACTGCCGGCCGGGGCCACCGGACCGCTCGGCTGCGTGGTGGAGTACCTCGGCTACGGGCGGGGACGGGGCATGGCGCACCAGAGCCTGTTCTGGGCGAACGCCGGATACGCGCACCTGATCATGGACACCCGGGGTCAGGGCTGGAGCAGCGCCCTCGGCGCGACGCCCGACCCGGGGGCGACCGCGAGCGGCTCCGTTCCCGGCTTCCTCACCCGCGGCCTGGCCGACCGGGACGACTACTACTACCGCCGGGTCTTCACCGACGCGGTCCGCTGCGTCGCCGCCGCCCGCTCGCACCCGTCGGTGGACCCGGAGCGGGTGGTGGTCACCGGGATCAGCCAGGGCGGCGGGATCACCCTGGCCGTGGCCGGGCTGGTGCCCGGCCTGGCCGGGGCGATGCCCGACGTGCCGTTCCTCTGCGACATCCGGCGCGGCGCCGAGACCGCCGCCTGCCCGCCGTACACCGAGATCGCCGAGTTCCTTCGGCTGCACCGGAGTTCGGCGCAGGAGGTGTTCACCACGCTGTCGTACTTCGACGGCGCGTTGATGGCGGCCCGCTCGCGGACGCCCGCCCTCTTCTCCATCGCCATGATGGACCGAATCTGCCCGCCGTCCACCTGCTTCAGCGCCTACAACGCGTACGCGGGTCCCAAGGACGTGCGGGTGTACGAGTTCAACGACCACGAAGGCGGAGTCGAACACCACCAGCTGGAACAGCTGGCCTGGCTGCGCGCGCTCCTCGGCTGACCGGCGCGATCCGCCGCGCGGTCCCTTCGGCACGGTCTCTTCGGCACGGTCTCCTCGGTACCAGAACGTCCACCGGCAACCCCCCTCACAAGGAGCGACCAACCGTGGCACTACTCGCAGGAACCCCCGGGCGCGGAGCCCGTACCGTCCTCGGCGGCACGCTCGCCCTCGCCCTCGCCGCCGCGCTGCCGCTGGCCATCCCCCGTCCGGCCTACGCCGACGGCACCGGGATGTCGGCCACGGTCAGCGACGACTGCACCAACGGCCGGGTGCAGGTGGTGCTGAACAACCAGACCACCGCGTCGCAGACGTTCACCGTCAGCTGGCCGGGCAGCGGTGCCGGGCCGTGGGTGCGCACCCTGAGCGCGGGCGCCAACTCCCTGCTGTACTTCACCAGGGCGGTCGGCTCCGCCTACAGCTTCACCACGACCACCCCCACCGGTTTCTCCAACACCCAGTCCGGGACCGTCGGTTGCGGTCTCGCCTCGGGTACGCCGCAAATGGACCAGACCCAGCTGATCAGCACCGGCACCGTGATCCAGGGGCTGAACAGCTCGACCGGGACCTCCTACAACGGCACCGTCGCCTCGGTCCGGATCCCGTCGATGGCGGTGACCGACGACGGCACGGTGATCGCCGTGGCCGACGCCCGGGTCAGCAACGGCAACGACCTGCCGAACAACATCCAGCTGGCGATGACCCGCAGCACCGACGGCGGCAGCACCTGGACCGCGCCGTCGATCGTGGTGCACGCGCCGAGCACCACCGAGGGCACCGGCGACTCCAGCCTGCTGGTGGACCGCACCGACGGCCGGGTGTTCCTGTTCTACAACTACGGCCCGGCCGGGATCGGCTTCAACTCCCCCGCCTCGGGCAGCAATGCGACCACCGACACCGGCAGCCTGCACGTCGAGTACGTCACCAGTGACAACGACGGCGCCAGCTGGAGCGCGCCGACCGACCTCAACCCGGAGGTCAAGGACCCGACCTGGGGATCGCTGTTCGCCTCCTCCGGGCACGGGATCCAGCTCGCCTCGGGGCGGCTGGTGCAGCCGATCGTCTACCGCGACTCGGCCGGGACCGACCACGCGGCCGACATCTACAGTGACGACGACGGCGCGACCTGGCACACCGGCGCCTCGGCCGGTACCGACGTCAACGAGAGCAAGGCGGTCCAGCGCGGCACCGGCGACGTGGTCCAGGACATGCGCGCCAACGCCGGGGCGACCCGGTACGACGCCACGTCCACCGACGGCGGCGCCACCTTCGGCGCCATGGCCGCCAACGGTCTGCCGGACCCGGGTTGCAACGGCGACGAGATCTCGTACCTGAAGCCGACCGACGTCTCCGGCACCGGTGCCCCGCTGACCACCGCCACGGCGCTGTTCAGCAACAACGACAGCACCGGCTCGCGGGTGAACCTGACCGTCCGGCTCAGCGGCAACGACGGTGCCAGCTGGCCCAGTTCGTCGCTGCTGGTCCCCGGCACGGCGGGCTACTCGACGATGGCGGTGCTCGGCGACGGCAGCGTCGGCGACCTGTACGAGGTCGGCGGCACCGGCGGCGTCTTCTTCGACCACTTCACCCTCGGCTGGGTCCAGGCCTCCTGACCCCCGAGGGCCCCGGTGGCGTACGTCGACCTGGTCGGGTCGGCCCCGCCACCGGGGCTCAGTGTTCTGCTGGCAATTCGATGTCTTAGCAGGTGAAGAAGGTGTATACCGTGCGGGACCGATAGGTCTCGCCGGGGCGCAGCACCACGCTCGGGAAGTCCGGGCGGTTCGGCGAGTCGGGCAGCGGCTGGGTCTGCAACGCCACCGCGCAGTGCCGCTGGTACGGTCGGCCGCCGAGGCCGGTGAGCGTGGCGTCGAAGGCGTTGGCGGTGTACACCTGGAGCCCGGGTTCGGTGGTGGGGGAGGGTGTCAAGCGGGTCCCGGAGGCCTGCGCCTCACCGTCGGAGTTCGTGGGCGCGGTGCGCCGCCCCGGCGGGGCGGGGTCAGGGCCGGGGTGTGGTGCTGCTGCGGACGATCAGCTCCGGGGCGACCAGCAGGTGCGGCTCCTCGGGCAGCGCGCCCTGCATCCGGTCCAGCAGCAGCCCGATGCTGGCCCGGCCCAGGGCCTCGAAGTCCTGGCGGACGGTCGTCAGCGGCGGCGCGAAGTACTCGGCCTCGGGGATGTCGTCGAACCCGGCGACCGCGACGTCCTCCGGCACCCGGACCCCGGCCTCCCGGAAGGCGCGCAGCACGCCGAGGGCCATCTGGTCGTTGGCGACGAACACCGCGGTCAGCGGCGTGCCGCCGCCGTCCGGAACGCCGACCTGTCCGGCCAGTTGCTGGCCCGCGCGGTAGCCGGACAGCGGGCTCCAGTCGCCGAACAGCGGCGGCGGCACCTCGGCCCCGGCGTCCTCCAGCGCCGAGCGCCAGCCGTCCAGCCGCGACTGCGCCTCCAGCCAGTCCTGCGGACCGGCCACATGCCGGACCGTGCGGTGGCCCGCCCGCAGCAGGTGGCCGGTGACCAGGCGGGCGCCCAGCCGCTGGTCGACGCCGACCCCGGGCACGTCCGCGCTGCCCCCGCCCTCGACGGTGACCAGCGGGAAGGCCCAGCGGGCCGCGGACAGTACGGCGACGGCGTCCTGGCGGGGGGCGATCACCACCGCGCCGTCCACCCCCCAGTCGCCGAGGTGCTCCAGCGCCTCGGTCAGGGTCTCCCGGTTCAGTCGGCGCAGGCTGACGGTGGAGGTCAGGTAGCCGTCGGCGCGGGCCGCCTGCTGGATCCCGGCCAGGGTGCTGGCCGGGCCGAACAGGGTGGTGTCGAAGGCGACCACGCCGAGGGTGTGGGTCCGCCGGGTGACCAGGGCGCGCGCGGAGGAGTTGGGCCGGTAGCCGAGCTCGGCGATCGCGCGCTGGACCCCGGCCCGGGTGGTGTCGCGGACGTTGGGGTGACCGCCGAGGACCCGGGAGACGGTCTGGTGCGACACTCCGGCCAGCCGGGCGACATCGGCCATCGTGGGAGGTCGGTGCATCAGCGCTCCATGGTGGTCTGGGACACGGTGTCTCCTCGAACTCAGCGCGGCGGGGCTATTGTGAACGCTAACATGCAATCGGGTCAAGCAGCGTACGAGGGTGCCGGGGGTGCCCCACGGGCCGCACCGCCAGGCCTACGGCGGTGCGGCCGGTGCTACCGCGCGCGCCTTCCGGCGGATCGCGGCAGGGTCACGCCCAGGGCGAGGTGACGGCCCAACTCACGTCGCTGGTCCAGAGGTTGGCGTTGTCCCAGGTGTTGCTGCCGCCATCGCTCGCGACATACACGGTGTAGTCGAAGTGGCGGATGTACGTGCCCGGGTAGTTGACGGTCTGGAACGAGAAGCCCTGGCCGTCGATCCCCGGCTGGGCGCAGAAGGTCGCGTCCTGGGCGAACTGGGCGCTGCCGTCGTCGGTGTTCAGCCACAGTTCGAAGCCGGAGTGCCGCAGGTACTGGCCGGGGTCGTTGGCCGACTCGAAGGAGACGCAGGAGCTGTCGGCCAGGCCCGCCTCCACCAGCCAGGTGGCGTCGGACCTGGTGGTGGCCGCACTGGCCGAGGTGACCGCCGCGATCACGACCTTGGTGTCGCTGTCGTCGTGGGTGAGGTAGTCGCCGGTGCAGCAGGCGGTCGTCGCCCGCAGCGAGATCCGCGAGCCGACCGCCGGCGCCGACCCGGCGTAGGCGGTGTACCCGGCCGCGACGATGTCGGCCTGGACGGCGGCGTCGGTCGCCGCCGACGGCAGACCGGCCGTCATCACGCCCTCGAAGAAAGACCCGGCCGAGCTGTTGCTGTCGTCGCCGCCGGTGCCGAGGACGATCGCGCCCTCCTGGTGCATCGGGATGTAGCCGCCGGTGGTGGGCAGCGAGCCGTCGTACCAGTCGGTGAGCGCGCCGGACTGGGCGTTGCCGCCCTCGATCGAGTAGTCGCTGGTGCCGTTGGTGCGCACCAGGGCGGTGACGAACGGGCCGCTGTTGCCGCGGTTGCCCGGGTTCGAGCCGTTGCCGCCAGCGAACAGGCCGTTCTCCAGGTCGGCCTGGACCCACGGGCCGGAGCCGGTGCAGGGCGGGAACCAGCACTCGGTACCGAAGTTGATCGCGCTCATGTGGCCGGAGCCGTTGTCGTCGTTGTTGGTCTCGGCGTTGCCGTAGTCGAAGCAGCAGCCGCCGTCGACGTGGGTGCCCGAGGTCACCATGTACTCGTCCTGGGCGGTGCTGCCGGTGGCCACGCCCTTGGTAGCGTCGTCGCGGTAGCCGGTACCGGGGGTGATGTACACGCCGTAGGCCTTGTGGCCGTCGACGGTGACCGGCAGCGCGTTGGCGTAGGCGCCGACGTCCTGGCCGCCGTTGCCGCCCGGACCCTCGATGGTCAGGTCGTTGTGGTTGGCCGACTGGTCGTAGACGCGGGTGATGACGCAGCTGGTGTCGGCACAGAAGGCGTCCTGCGCGGCGGCGTCGGCGACACCGCCGGCGGTGAGCGGGCCGACCGTGGTGTAGCCGTCGTCGGACGAGCGCCGCACCTGGTAGAGCGGGCCGTCGTACCCGGAGTACAGCGCCCGGACCGTGCTGTGGGCGGCCACGCACGGCGTCCCGGCCGCGGCGTAGATGTCACACGGTCCCTGGGCCGCGGCCTGGGACGTCGTCGGCAGCCCGACGATGACGCTGACGGCGAGGGCGAGGGCCGCTCCCAGCGCCGGCAGGGCCCTGCGTACGCCGGTGCTCCATGGTCGAGAGGTCATGGGTGGGTTCCTCTGCTCGGGCGAATTGTTAGCGTTAACATTTCGCGCTGCGGACATGGCTGTCCAAGGGTGGTGGTGGTGTGTGCGCGGGTGGCGGTGAGCCGTCCATGACTATCGCCCCGTGCCCGGGACGCGTCAAGGCAACGGACAAAGGTTCGTCGCCGCGCGGCTCCGGCCGCGCCCGCACGGGCCGTCCGGCCCGCTCGCTGGCCTGGCACGCTCTAGACTCTCCGCCGTGACAGCCGCCGAGGAGTCAGTGGTCCGCCCGGCGGTCGCGGCCGACCTGGACGCCGTGGCCGAGATCTACGCGCACTACGTCCTGCACACCGTGGCGACCTTCGAGGAGAGCCCTCCCGCCGTCGCCGCCTGGGACCGACGGCTCGACGACCTCGCCGCCCGGGGGCTGCCCTTCCTGGTCGCCGAGGTCTCCGGCGAGGTCGTCGGCTACGCCTATGCCGCCCCCTGGCGCCCCAAGCCCGCCTACCGGCACACCGTCGAGGACTCGGTCTACCTCGCTCCCGGCCGGACCGGCCAGGGCCTGGGCGGCGCCCTGCTGCGCCGGCTGTCGGCCGGCTGCGCCCGGGCCGGGGTGCGGCAGCTGATCGCGGTCATCGCCGACACCGGCGGCGACGCCTCGGTCGCGCTGCACCGCCGCCTCGGCTTCACCGAGGCGGGGCGCCTGACCGCCGTCGGCTACAAGCACGGCCGCTGGATCGACACGCTGCTGATGCAGCGCACCCTCGGCGACCCGCCGGACAGCGGGCGGCACCCGGACGGCGGCCACCGGTAGGCCGCTCGCCGCGCTACCCCTGGGCGGCTGCCGACCGGTCCGCCTCGCGGACGGCCCGGCGGATGGTGTCGGCCACCGCCGCCGGGTGGGTGAGGTGCGGCACGTGGGCACCGGGGAGCGTCCACGGCTCCCGGTCGAGGGCCCCGGCCAGCGCGTGCGCGCCGACGGTGAGGAAGTCCGGGGAGTGCTCGCCGCGCAGGATCCACAGCGGGACGGCGGGGTCGGTCACCGGCACGGTCAGCTCGCCCAGGTCCCGGGAGTCGACACCGAAGAGGGTGCCCGCGTTGCCGAGCAGGCGTTCCCGCTGCTCGGCCGGGAGGTCCTCGTAGGCGTCCGCCTGCAACAGCCGGAGCAGCGCGTCCGCCCCGCCGCGCAGGTCACCGGCCGCGACGAACGGACCGACCACCGCCCGGGTAGGGGCGCTCGCCCCGGCCGGGTCGGCCAGCAGCGACGGCAGGAACGGCTCGTGGAGGAGCACCAGCCGGACGAGTTCCGGTCGGCGCAGCGCCAGGGTCAGCCCGATGCCGCCGCCGAGGCTGTGCGCGTAGACCACCGCCGGGCCCGTCTCCAGCGCCGCCAACAGGCCTGCGGCGTCGGCCGCCTGCTCGTCCATCGAGGTCGACGTCCAGTCGGCGGGGCGGGGGCTGCGGGAGTGGCCGCGCCGGTCGTAGCTGATCACCCGGTGCTCGTCGGCGAGCAGGTCGGCCACGGCCTCCCAGGCGGCCCCGTCGCCGAAGCCGCCGGAGACGCACAGCACCGGCGTCCCCTGGCCGCGCACCTCGTAGTAGAGCTCGGTCCCGTTGACCGGCACGGTGCCGCATCGGCTCACGACGGCGCTCACCGGGCCCCCGCCTCCGCCTGGAAGCGCTGGAACTCCCACGGGTCGTGGGCGGAGATGACGGTCACCTCGTCGCCGTGGTCGCGGACGAGCTCGCGCAGCCGCGCCTGGGTGCCGAGCCGCAGGTCGTGGTGGACCTCGGCGCTGGTCTGCACGAAGTCGAGCAGCGGGTGGGAGTGCGGGTCCGCCTGCAACTCGCGGTGGTAGTAGTACGCGTCGCCGCAGTGCAGCAGCCAGCTGCCCGGGCCGGTGCGGACCGCGATCCCGGCGTGCCCGGCCGTGTGGCCGCCGAGCGGCACCAGCAGGATGTCGTCGGCCAGTCCCCGCACCGGCACCGCCGTGAAGCCGAACCACACGTGGTCGGTCCCCGGGGTGTAGCGCACCCACTTCGGTCCGTGGGCCCAGTGTCCGGGCCGGTAGCGGAAGCTGGGCGCCTCCGCGAAGGCGGCGTCGATCTCCGCCCGCAGTACGTGGACCTGCGCGTGGGGGAAGTCCGGCAGGCCGCCGGAGTGGTCGATGTCGAGGTGGCTGAGGATGATGTGGCGGACGTCCTCGGCCGCGAAGCCGAGCCGCTCGACCTGGCGGATCGCGGTCTCGTCCTCGGTGAGCACCGGTTGCGTCAGCTCCACCCAGGTGGTCCCCAGCACGGTGTCCGGGTCACGGATGTCGTCGAGCCCCAGACCGGTCTCGACGAGCACCAGCCCGTCGGAGTCGGTCTCGATCAGCAGGCAGTGGTTCACCGCGTGGGCGCTCGGCAGCCCCTCGTAGGTGGGCTCGATCATGCGCACGGAGGCGCAGTTGAGGTGATGGATCTTCATGGCGCTCCTCGGTCGTCAAGCGGTGGGCAGGGCCCCAGAGGGATACTAGGTAGACTGGTCTAGTAAGTAAAGGCCGACCGGCAGTCGCCCTGGAAATGGCGCATAAACGGCGGTCGGACCAACAGATAGCGACGGCCCCCGCCGACCGCCCCGGCGCCGGTTACGCTCCCGGCAACCACCTTCGAGGGGACGGCATGAAGGCACCGGGCATAGCGCTCGCCATCTGCACCATCAGCGCACTCGCAGGATGCAACTCCACCAGTTCGATGAGTACCGCACCACACAACGAGATGGGCAGTTACACGCTCAGCGACTGCTCCAACGGCGGCAACCTCACCCCGCCGCACATCAAGGTCACCTTCACCAGCTCGGCCTCCTACATCGAGGACGTGCTCATCAACCTCAGCGACGACAAGGGCTTCCTGAGCTCGGAAGTCGCGAAGCCGGGCGGCGGCTACACCGCCACGCCGGACGTCAACCTCGGCCCCGGCGGCAACTTCTCCCAGGTCCTGTACCTGACCAACGGAACCGCCGCCTTCTGCCAGCTGCACCCGTACGTCTCGGACACCGTGAACTGACCCCGCTCCACCGTCCCCCGCCGCGGACACGTCCGCCGCGGGGGCCCGCACCCACCCGCGAACGGGCCTGCGGGAACTGGTGTTTGAGCAGACACCCGTACGGCTGATCCGGGGCAGTCGGGGGAATCACCGGGCCGGGTACCGGCGTTGAGGAAGTCATGATCGAAAAGACCGAGATCGCCTTCGGCCCGCACTCCCGGAACCGGCTCAGCGAAACCGACGATCCGTCACCTACGGGTGCTGAGGCCGCACTTGAGTCGTTCTACTACGCCCTGAACAACCGCGACCCGGACGCCCTGCGGGAGGACTGGTCGGCCGACCCGCTCGCGCAGCTCAACAATCCGGTGGGTGGCATCCTGCGCGGCGGCGACGCCATCGCCGGGCTGTACGCGCGGGTGTTCGACGGTTCCATGAACGTCCAGGTGACCTTCGGCGACGTGGTCGCCTACACCGGCGAGGCACACGCCGTCTTCGCCGGACGGGAGACCGGCGGCTACACCGCCCCGGACGGCACCGAGGTCCCGCTGGAGATCCGTACCAGCCGGTACTTCCGCTACCAGGACGGCCACTGGCGCCAGTACCACCACCACGGCAGCATCGACGATCCGGACGCGCTGCGCGCCTACCAGCGGGCCGTCCGCTCCTGACGCCACCGGCGGGAGCGGACGCGCACGGGCGGAGAACGCGCGACGGGGAACGCCTCCGTGGCGTTCCCCGCACTCCCCCGTGCGCACCGCGTGCGCCCGGTCCGACTAGTCCGTCGGGTGGTCCTGCGGCCGGGCCGCGGTGATGCCGTGCAGCAGCAGGTCCAGCGTGGCCTGCAACTCCTCGGTCAGGGACACGTTGCGGTCGCCGTGCGGCCGCTCGCACCAGCGGTACAGGGTGCCGAGGTAGAGGTCACGCAGCACGTTGCCGACGTGGGTGGGCTGCAGGTCCGCGCTCAGCTCGCCCTGGTCCCGGCCGCCGGAGACGATCTCCGCGAAGAGCTCCGCGACGTAGGGCTCCTCGATCAACGGCCGCCCGGCGCGGACCCAGGCGGTCAGCATCGCGCTGGTCTGGAACTGCTCCTCCTCGTTGATCCGGCCCAGGGTGCTCATACACTGGCGCAGTCTGCCGACGGCCGACGGGGACTGCTGCGGGGCGGACGAGAGCGCGGCGCCCAGCTTCTCGCGCCGCTCCTCCCCCCAGGCGCTTATCAGGTCCTCCTTGCGCTGGAAGTAGTTGAAGAAGGTGCCCCGGGCGACGTCGGCCCGGTCCGCGATCTCGTCGATCGACGTCTCGTCGTACCCCCGCTCGGTGAACAACGTCAGCGCGGAGGTGTAGAGGCGTTCCTTGACCCTCAACTTGTTGCGTTCCCGGCGGCCGAGCTGGGTGTTGTCAGATGCTCGAATGTCCATGGTGGTTCTCCGTCCCGCCGAGGTAGCAGCCTCTAGGGCGACGAGGTGGGGGGGTCTCTTAAATATATACCACAGTCTAACAATGATTCATGGTCAAAGTTCCAGCCGGTCCACGCCACTCTTGACCATTGCCTCCCACAGCGCGCAAGTGGCCCACGTCCTGGAAGGTCCCAGGACGTGGGCCACGTCTCGCAATGAAGGGTGTTGCGCGGATCACTGTCCGATCGTAGCGAGAATACTGTCCACACTCTCCGGCCCCAGCAGACGCCCGGCGGTGAGTTCGATCTGCCAGCCCTCGCGCAGCTGCCGCCGCAGCTGGGTCGCCATCAGCGAGTCCAGACCCAGGTCACGCAGCGGACGACGGCGGTCGAGGCCGGTCACCGACAGGCCCAGCACCTCCGCCGCCCGCTCCAGGAAGACCTCCGCCGGGCTGGTCGGCGCGGCCGCCGGGGCGGGCGCGGCGGATACCCGCGGGAGCTCGGGCCGGAGTTGACGGGAGACGGCCAACTCCGTTTGCCCGCCCGGTTCCCAGGGACCCGCCGCCGCCCGGGCCGGGCCCGCGAGGCCCGCCAGCGCGGCGGTACCCCGGCGCAGCAGCTCCGCCGAGAGCCCCCGGGCCCGGCCGCGCAACCGCACGGCCGCCTCGGCCAGCGGGGAGGCCAGCGGGGACGTCAGGGGTGACGCCAGGGGTGACGCCAGGGGTGACGCCACCCGCCTCGTCCGGCCGCCGAGCGGGAGCAGTTCGATCCCCAGGATCCGGGCCAGCACCCGCTCCTCGGGGTCCAGCAGGACCACGTCCGCCCGCGCCGGGCGCCCCCCGCGCGCCGGAGTGAACCGGCAGACGCTCCAGAACTCGTCGGTGAGGTCGGCGTGGAACTCCATCCGGCCGAAGCGGACCGGGGTGTACCCGCCGGGCTCGCGGGCGGTCGCCCAGGCGGCCAGCAGCGGCTGCAGACCGGTCTCCCAGGCGGCCGGCTGCGAGACCTTCGCCCGGCGCATCCGGGCCACCACCTCGCCGTCCCGCCGCCACAGCTGCTCCACGCTCCGGAACGCCTCGCTGACCTGGTAGCCCTGCCCCTCCGCCAGCGCGTGGAAGTCGGCGGCCGAGAGGTAGCGGCGGCAGCGCGACAGCGCGGCGTCCAGCGCGCCCGGCGCCCTGCTGCCCCGGTCGGCGGTGCTCGGGGTCACCTCGGCGGTGGCGCACAGGGTCCAGGGGCCGCCCGCGCGGGAGGACTCGACCCGCACCGGGCGGGCGCCGTCGCCGCCGCCGACGGTGACCCGCAGGCTGGTCCGGTCCGCCTCGTCCACGGTCACCGGGGGGCCGACCAACTTCAGGTCGCGCAGGGCCAGTTCGACGCCGGGCAGGACGCCGGCCGCCGCCTCCAGGATGGCCGCCGCGTGTACGGTGGGGACGACCGGCGCGACGCCGTGCACGGTCACCCCCTCGCCCCAGTCCCGCGAGCCCCACTGCGCCAGCGTGGTCTCCCGGACCGCCGCGGCCTCGGCGCCCGCGGCCGGTCGCGCCGCCCGCTGCCGCAGCGGGGTCTGGTCCCAGGCGTAGGTCGGCAGCGGGACGTTGGGGGCGGGAATGGCGAACCAGCGCTCCCAGTCGACCCGGCCGCCGTGCGCGAAGACCTGGCCGACCGCCCGGACCAGCGCCATCCGTTCGTCCTCGGCCCGGCGCAGGGTCGGCACCGCGCTGCCGCCGACGCCGCCCAGGGTCTCCTCGATCGCGCCGGTGAGCACCGGGTGCGGGCTGATCTCCACGAACACCGTGTCCCCGGCGTCGGCCATGGCGCGCACCGTCCCGGCGAAGCGCACCGGTCGGCGCAGGTTGTCCATCCAGTAGCCGGGGCCCAGTTCGGCACCGTCGACCGGCGCGGCCAGCACGCTGGAGACCATGGCGGTGGCCACCGAACGGGGCTCCAGCGGCTCCAGCGCGGCCAGCAGGTCGGCCCGCAGCTGGTCCATGCCCGGGGAGTGCGAGGCGACCTCCACCTTCACCAGTCGGCAGAACACCTCGCGCGCGCGTAACCGCTCGGCCAGTTCCGCGAGTTCGGCCTGCGGCCCGGCGACCACGGTGGACAGCGGCGAGTTCTCCACCGCGACGCAGACCGTGCCGCCGTACCCGGCGATCGCCGCCTCGGCCTCGTCCGCCGACAACTCCACCGCCAGCATGGCCCCTTGGCCCGCCAGTCGGCGCATCAGCCGGCTCCGGCGGCAGATCACCGCGCAGGCGTCGCGCAGGCTGAGCGCCCCGGCCACCCGGGCCGCGGCCGTCTCGCCCATGCTGTGGCCCACGCAGACGTCGGGCCGCACCCCGGCCTCGGCCAGCGCGGCGGCGAGCGCCACCTCGATCGCCCACAGCGCGGGCTGCACCCGGTCGATCGCGGTCGGGAACTCCTTCGCCTCGGTCAGCAACTCCAGTACCGACCAGCCGAGTTCGTCCTGGATGGCGGCGTCGCAGGCGGTCAGCTCGGACCGGAACGCGGCCGAGGAGGCGAGCAGCCCGCGGCCCATGCCGAGCCACTGCGAGCCCTGCCCGGGGAAGACGAAGGCGTTCCGGCGCACCCCGCCGAAACCGGCCTCGGCCTGGCCGCCGTCGGCCGTCGCCTCGCCCCGGGCCAGCGCCCGCAGTTGCCGCGCGAGGTCGTCGTGCGTGGTCCCGGTGACCCACATCCGGTACGGGTGGGCGTCCCGGCGCAGCGCGGCGGCGGCGCACAGGTCGCGCAGCGGGTACCCGCGGCCCCGGCCGCCGGGCTCCAGGTGGGCCGCGTAGGCGTCGGCCGCCCGGACCAGCGCGCGCCGCGAGCGGGCGCTGAGCACCAGCAGGTGCGGTTGACCGGGGTCCGCGGCGGCCGGGGCAGGGGCGGCCGGAGCGCGGTACTCGCCGATCACCGCGTGCGCGTTGGTGCCGGATATACCGAAGGAGCTGACCCCGACCAGGGCGGTGTCGCCCATCGGCGCCAGCGGCTGGTTGCGGGTGACCACGGCCACCGACAGCTGTCCGTCGGCGATCACCGGGCTCGGCTGCTCGCAGTGCAGCGAGGCCGGGACGACGCCGTGACGGGCGATCAGCACCGCCTTGATCATACCCGCGATCCCGGCCGCGGCCTCCGCGTGGCCGATGTTGGACTTCACCGAGCCGGTCAGCAGCGGCCGGTCGGCCGGACGCTCGGCGGCGGCGGCGAGCGCCCGCAACTCGACCGAGTCGCCCACCCGGGTACCGGTGCCGTGCGCCTCGACGTAGTCCAGGCGGCCCGGGGTGACCCCGGCCGCCAGGCAGGCCTCGCGGACCATGTCGACCTGGCCGGACACCGCGGGCTGCAACAGCAGTCCGCTGCCCCGGCCGTCGTTGGTGACCGCGCTGCCCAGCAGCGTCGCCAGCACCGTGTCGTCGTCGCGCAGCGCGTCGGCGAGCCGCTTGAGCACCACCACGCCCACGCCCTCGCTGCGCACGAAACCGTCCGCCGAGGCGTCGCCGAAGCGGCAGCGTCCGCGCGGGGAGAGCATGCCGCCCTGGGAGTAGGCGATCGAGTCCTCCGGGGAGAGGATGATGTTCACGCCGCCCGCGATGGCGAGGTCGCACTCCCCCGCCAGCAGGCTCTGCCGGGCGCTGTGCACCGCGACCAGCGAGGACGAGCAGGCGGTGTCCAGCACCAGGCTGGGCCCGCGCAGGTCCAGCGCGTACGACACCCGCCCGGCGGTGACCGCGCGCAGTCGGCAGCCGGCCGCGTTGCGGATGGTCGGGCCGTCGGAGAGATAGGCGGTCTCGGCGTACTCGGCCGTGGCCTGGCCGACGAACACCCCGCTGCGGCTTCCGGCCAGGGCCGACGGGCGGATCCCGGCGGCCTCCAGTGCCTCCCACACCACTTGCAGCAGGATGCGCTGCTGCGGGTCCATGGTGGTGGCCTCCACCGGCGAGATGCCGAAGAACCCGGCGTCGAACGCGAACGGGTCGTCCAGGAACCCGCCGTGCCGGGAGACGGTCTTCCCCGGCGTCTCGGGCTGCGGGTCGTAGTGCGCGGAGAGATCGAACCGGTCGCCCGGGACCTCGCCGACCGCGTCGACGTTGGCGAGCAGGTTGGCCCAGAACTGCTCGGGGCTGTTCGCGCCGGGGAACCGGCAGCCGAGGCCGACGACGGCGACGGGGGTCTCGCAGATCTGACTTGTGTGCTCCATGTGGTGGTCCACCTTCGGCATACAGAAGAGGCAGGAACGCGTGCTGCTCCCCGGGACAGGTGGGGAAGCAGTCGTGCATGCGAGCGCGATACAAAAATACACCTGAGACCAACTTTGATCCCTAGGGGCACTCTGCTACTCCCGACCATCTCAACATGTGAGACACGACGGGGTGGTTGCATGCCGACTTGCCCATAAATCTTCCAAGTCGCTGTGACACAGATCACATAGAACCCGCACGTGGAAAAAACTTGCTCTCCAGTCTATAGTTGCTCTCAAGTACCTACGTGGACGGCGATCTACAGAGGTGGGTTGATGACGAGGACCACGGGCTTCCCCGACTGGAGCCGGGAGGCGGAACGTGCGGCGCTGCTGTCCGCACGCGAGCGAGAGGTCTTCCTGTTACTGGGCGCGGGCTGCTGCAACCGGAAGATCTCCGCGCGACTGGACGTCACCGAGCGGACGGTGAAGGCGCACGTGGCTTCGATCATGGCCAAGCTTCAGGTCGAGTCGAGGCTTCAGGCCGGACTGGTGGCGCAGTCGCACTGGTCCCTGCTCGACAACGGCACGACCGACGGCGGTACCGACGGCGGTCCCGACGGCGCGGCCGGACGCGAGGACCACCTGGCCCAAAGTTCCATGGCCGAAGGTTCAATTCACCTGCCCGGTAAAACCGGATAGAAATAGTCACGGAAACCCGACCGGTATCCCGTCGGAAATCCATCCGAGCCCGTGTCGGAAAACAAGGAGCAGAACCGTGTCCGTGATCGAAGCCTTAAGGACCGACAGGTCCGAGAGCCGGGAAACGGAAATACCGAACCCCCGGGAGACCATGCGGTCCCTCCCCCGCGCCCTCCAGTTCCCGCTCACCGTGTTCACCGGGAAGCCGCTCGCCGAGCAGACCCCGCCGCGCTGGACCCCGACGTTCCACCTGCTCTCGGCCGTCGCCGCGATGGCCGCCGGGATCACCGTCTCCACGCTGGCCTGGAATCTCGGCGGCTGGTACCTGGCGCTGCTGCTGCTCGGCTGGGCGGTGACCCTGCACGGCATGCGGAACCTGCGGATGATGGTCTACCACCAGTGCTCCCACCGGAACATGTACCGGAAGCGCCGGCTCGACCTGGTGATCGGCCGGGCCACCTCCAGCCTGCTGGTCATCCAGAACTTCGCGCGATACAGCCGCGAACACGTCAGCGACCACCACGCCGCGCACCACATGACACTGCGCGACCCCACCGTGCAGGCATTCCTGGTGAGCCTGGACATGCACCCCGGAATGACCCGTCGGCAGATGTGGCGGCGACTTCTCGGAAAGCTCGTCTCGCCGCGTTTCCACCTGGCTTTCGGAATCTCCCGCATTCTTTCCTTCTCGCACGAGTCGGCCCGCAGTGAGAAGGCCGGAGCCATCGCGCTCTACGGCACTGTCACCGGCGTCGCGGTGGCCACCGGCGTCTGGCCGGTGGTCCTGGTCGCCTGGCTGATCCCGCTGGTCCCGCTGTTCCAGATCAGCAACACCCTGCGGCTCTGCGTCAAGCACACCTTCCCGCCGGTCGGCGTCGAGGTCCGGCGCGGCCGGGCCTACTTCGCCAGCCTGACCAACGCCATCTTCATCGGCGAGCCCACCCCGGACCCGCGACTGCCGCTCGCCCGGCGGACCCTGGCCTGGGCCCGG
The DNA here is from genome assembly GCF_014084105.1 of Streptacidiphilus sp. P02-A3a. Classification (GTDB taxonomy): domain Bacteria; phylum Actinomycetota; class Actinomycetes; order Streptomycetales; family Streptomycetaceae; genus Streptacidiphilus. Next base: position 6,183,272 of record NZ_CP048289.1, read on the forward strand.
TGGACCCTGCGGATGCTGCTGGTGCACGCCCCCTCGCGCTACCTGGTGCTCACCGGTGACACGGTCGTCCACGACTACCACCACCGCTACCCGTCCAGCCGCGAGTGGTTCGACTACATCTTCGCCCGCCAGCGCGACATCGACGCCGGGCACCAGGGCTGGCCCGAGTACCACGAGGTGTGGGGCCTGGTCCCGGCCATCAGCTACGTCTTCGACTCGCTGGCCGTGGCCGACGCCGAGGAGTACGACGTCGCCCGGCTCCAATCGGTCAGCAGGCGCGAGCTGTTCGCCGCCTTCGACGACTGAACCCGACGGCCACCCCAGCGAAGGAGCAGCAAGCCATGCGTTCCATCCCCAGCCCCAGGCCGGCCCAGCCCACGGTACGGCGCAAGGTCATCCTCGGCGTCGCCGCGAGCGACAGCCACGCCGTGGCGAACCACCTGATCGCCATCTCCCTGCGCGAACTCGGCTTCAACGTCATCAACCTCGGCACCTGCACCCCGATCGAGGAGTTCATCGAGGCGTACCAGGTGCACCCGGAGGCCGAGGCGATCATCATCGGCAGCCTCAACGGCCACATCCACGAGGACCTGCGGGGCCTCACCGCCGCCAAGGAGTCGGGCAGCATCCGCTGCCCGGTCGTGGTCGGCGGCAACCTCTCCGTCGGCAGCCACAAGGACGGCACGGCGCACGACCGGCTGTACACCCTCGGGGTCGACCACATCCTCAACGACCCGGCCGAACTGCCGCCGCTGCTCGACAAGTTGCGCGTCGGCAGGCAGTCCCACCAGCACACCGCCAACAACGGCCCGGCGTACGTCTGGGCCGCGTCGTGACCGGCCACGGGTCCGTCCCGCCGCTCGCGGAGTCGGTCGACTACATCGCCGGGCTCGGCAAGCCCACCGCGGCCGAGGTACTGGCCCGGGTGCACGCCGACGGCCGGGTGGCGATCCAGCCGCGCTGCGGCGTCGGCGGCCACCAGGAGATGAAGTCGCTGCTGCTGGAGCTGGAGGAGGAGTCCGCCCCGGACATCCTGACCCTGACCATCGACGCGCACACCCGGCTGAAACGCTTCGAGCAGGCGCTGCGCACGCTGAACCGCAACCCGGGCGACCTCAACGGCTACCCGCTGGTGACCCACGGCTGGGAGCGCGGCCGGGAGCTCAACGAGTCGGTCAAGGCCCCGCTGGAGATCCGCCACGGCTCGCCGGACGCCCGGATCCTGTTCGACGTCTCGGTGGCCTCCGGGATCACCTCGTTCGAGGGCGGCGGCGTCTCCTACAACCTCCCCTACTCCAAGGCCGTCCCGCTGTCCGACTCGCTGGAGGCCTGGCAGGAGGTCGACCAGCGCTGCGGTGAACTGGCCGACCTGGGCGTGGTCATCGACCGGGAGCTGTTCGGCACCCTGACAGCGGTACTGGTGCCGCCGTCGATCAGCCTGGCGATCAGCGTGATGGAGGCGGTGCTCGCGGCCCGGGCCGGCGTCCGGTGCGTCTCCATCGCCTACCCGCAGGGCGGGCACCTGGCCCAGGACGTGGCCGCGCTGCGCGCCATCCCCTTCCTGGCCGAGCGCTACCTGCCCAGCAACGTCCGGGTGCACGCGGTGCTGCACGAGTTCATGGGGGTCTTCCCGCGGCTGCGCGACAACGCCGAGGACCTGATCTTCTACGGCGCCCTGATCGCCCGGCTCGGCGGTGCCTCCAAGCTCATCACCAAGACCTACCAGGAGGCCTACGGCATCCCGGACACCCGGGCGAACGCCGCCGGGCTGCGGCTCGCCAACCGGGCCAACTCCCCGCTGCTGGCCTTCGTCACCCTCGACCAGGAGAAGCTCGACGAGGAACTGGACTGGGTGCTCGCCGAGGTCGCCGAGATCGTGGAGCCGCTGCTGGAGCAGCCGGACACGATCAAGGCCATCGTCCACGCCTTCGAGGAGGGCCACCTGGACATCCCGTTCAGCGCCAGCCGCTACGCCCGGTCCGAGATCATCCCCCGGCGCGACTCCGAGGGGGCCATCCGCTACCTCTCGTCCGGCGCGCTGCCGCTCTCCCAGCCGAGCCTGCGCCGCAACGCGGAGCTGCTGCGGTCCAGCGACGGCTCCGTGCCGCCGATGAGCCACCTGCTCTCCGGCCTGGTCGGCGACATCGACTACTTCCGGACGCTGTTCCGGGAAACCGGATTGGAGTCCTCATGACCACCGTCAGCGAGGCGGCGCAACTGCCGCCGTTGGTGACGACGAAGCAGACCCTGCGGGTGGACCGGGTGGTGATCCGGTTCGCGGGCGACTCGGGCGACGGGATGCAGCTGACCGGGGACCGGTTCACCACCGAGACGGCGGGGTTCGGCAACGACCTGTCGACACTGCCGAACTTCCCGGCCGAGATCCGCGCCCCCGCAGGCACGCTGCTCGGGGTCTCCTCGTTCCAGCTGCACTTCGCCGACCACGACATCCTCACCCCGGGCGACGCCCCGGACGTACTGGTGGCGATGAACCCGGCGGCGTTGCAGGCGAACCTGGGCGACCTGCGGCGCGGCGCCGAGATCATCGTGGACACCGACGAGTTCACCAAGCGGGCACTGGCCAAGGTCGGCTTCCGGGCCGACCCGCTGGACGACGGCACGCTGTCGGCCTACGCGGTGCACCCGGTGCCGCTGACCACGCTGACGGTGGAGGCGTTGAAGGACTCGGGGCTGTCGCGCAAGGACGCGGAGCGGGCGAAGAACATGTTCGCGCTGGGTCTGCTGTCGTGGATGTACCACCGGCCGACCGAGGGTACCGAGCGGTTCCTGCGGACCAAGTTCGCGAGGAAGCCGCTGATCGCCGAGGCGAACGTGCTGGCGTTCAAGGCGGGGTGGAACTACGGCGAGACCACCGAGGACTTCGCGGTCTCCTACGAGGTGGCCCCGGCCACGGCGGCGTTCGCGCCCGGCCGCTACCGCAACATCTCCGGGAACCTGGCCCTGTCCTACGGGCTGGTGGCGGCCTCGAAGCAGTCGGGGCTGCCGCTGTTCCTCGGCTCCTACCCGATCACCCCGGCCTCGGACATCCTGCACGAGTTGAGCAAGCACAAGAACTTCGGGGTGCGGACCTTCCAGGCGGAGGACGAGATCGCCGGGGTCGGCGCGGCCATCGGCGCGGCCTTCGGCGGCGCGCTGGGGGTGACCACCACCTCCGGCCCCGGCGTGGCACTGAAGTCCGAGGCGATCGGACTGGCGGTCTCACTGGAACTGCCACTGGTGATCGTCGACATCCAACGCGGCGGCCCCTCCACCGGACTGCCGACCAAGACCGAGCAGGCGGACCTGCTCCAGGCGATGTACGGCCGCAACGGCGAGGCGCCGGTACCGGTGGTGGCCCCGGCGACGGCGGGGGAGTGCTTCACCGCGGCGCTGGAGGCGGCGCGGATCGCGCTGACCTACCGCACCCCGGTCTTCCTGCTCTCCGACGGCTACCTGGCCAACGGCTCCGAACCCTGGCGGATCCCGGAGCCCAGTGAACTGCCGGACCTGTCCACCGAGTTCGCCACCGAGCCGAACCGGCCGGACGGCTCCTTCTGGCCCTACCTGCGCGACCCGGAGACGCTGGCCCGGCCCTGGGCTGTGCCCGGCACCCCCGGCCTGGAGCACCGCATCGGCGGGATCGAGAAGCAGGACGGCACCGGCGGCATCTCCTACGACCCGGCCAACCACGACCACATGGTCCGCACCCGCCAGGCCAAGATCGACGGCATCACCGTGCCGGAGCTGGCGGTGGACGACCCCTCCCGCTCCGCCCGGGTGCTGGTGCTCGGCTGGGGCTCGACCTACGGGCCGATCGCCGCCGCCGTCCGCCAGGTCCGCACCGCCGGCGGCCGGGTCGCCCAGGCGCACCTGCGGCACCTCAACCCGTTCCCGGCGAACCTCGGCAGCGTCCTGGCCGGCTACGACCGGGTCATCGTCCCCGAGATGAACCTGGGCCAGCTCGCCCACCTGCTGCGGGCCAAGTACCTGGTGGACGTCCACTCGGTGAACCAGGTGACCGGCCTGCCGTTCAAGGCCGACCAGCTCGCCGACACGATCACCGCCGAGTTGGAGGGCCACCGTGGCTGACTCCCGCTTCCCCTCGCTGACGCTGGTTCCCAAGGCCAGTGGCCCGCAGACCGCCAAGGACTTCAAGTCGGACCAGGAGGTGCGCTGGTGCCCCGGCTGCGGCGACTACGCGATCCTCGCCGCGGTCCAGTCCTTCCTGCCGGAGCTGGGCCTGGCCAAGGAGAACATCTGCTTCGTCTCCGGCATCGGCTGCTCCTCCCGCTTCCCCTACTACCTCGACACCTACGGCATGCACTCGATCCACGGCCGCGCCCCCTCGATCGCCACCGGCCTGGCCACCAGCCGCCGCGACCTGTCGGTCTGGGTGGTCACCGGCGACGGCGACGCCCTCTCCATCGGCGGCAACCACCTGATCCACGCCCTGCGCCGCAACGTCAACCTGAAGATCCTGCTCTTCAACAACCGCATCTACGGCCTCACCAAAGGCCAGTACTCACCCACCAGCGAAACCGGGAAGATCACCAAGTCCACCCCCATGGGCTCACTCGACCACCCCTTCAACCCGCTCTCCCTGGCCCTCGGCGCCGAAGCCACCTTCGTCGCCCGCACCATCGACTCCGACCGCAAACACCTCCAGTCGGTCCTGCGAGCCGCCGCCGAACACCAGGGCACCGCCCTCGTCGAGATCTACCAGAACTGCAACATCTTCAACGACGGCGCCTTCGACGCCCTCAAAGAACCCGAAACCCGCGAACAGGCACTGATCCGCCTCGAACACGGACAACCCATCCGCTTCGGCACCGACAACACCCACGGCGTCTTCCGCGACCCGAACACCGGCGACCTGACCACCGCCCCGGTCACCGACACCAACACCGCCGACGTCCTGATCCACGACGCCAACGCCACCAGCCCCACCACCGCCTTCGCCCTCACCCGCCTCGCCGACCCCGACACCCTCCACCACACCCCCATCGGCATCCTGCGCAGCGTGCGACGCCCGGTCTACGACGACCTCATGGCCGACCAACTGGTCGAGGCCACCGTCCGGCAGGGCGACGGCGACCTGAACGCCCTGCTCACCGGATCCGACACCTGGACCGTCCGGTCCTGACCGCACCCCCTCCCCGACCGCAGCAAAGGAGCACATGATGTCCCCACAGGCGATACGCATCTGCGTCGTCGGCGCCGGTCCGCGCGGAACCGTGGCGCTGGAGCGGATCTGCGCGAACGCCGAGGTCCTGGCCCAGGGCCTGCCGATCGAGGTGCACGTGGTCGACCCGTACCCGGCCGGTGGCGGCCGGGTGTGGAACCTGGACCACCCGCGCCAGCTGCTGATGAACACCGTGGCCGGCGACGTGACCGTGTTCACCGACCAGACCGTGACCTGCGACGGCCCGCTGACCCCCGGACCGACCCAGTACCAGTGGGCCTGCATGGTCGCCCGCGGCGAGGTCGAGGGGATCACCCCGGAGGGGCGGGTGGAGGCCGCCGCCCTGCTGCCCTGGTCCTACGCCTCCCGCGCGCTCCAGGGCGAGTACCTGGCCTGGGCGTTCCGGCACATCGTGGCCAAGGCCCCGGCCGAGGTCTCGGTGCGGGTGCACCGCACCCGGGCGATCGGGCTGAGCGACACCGCCGACGGCCTGCAGGAGGTCCGCCTGGAGGGCGAGGAGCTGCCGCTGCGGGTGGACGCGGTGATCCTCGCCCAGGGCCACTACGACGTCGAACCCACGGACAAAGAACGGCAGTTGACCGACTTCGCAAACCGCCACGCGGTCCACTACGTGCCCCCGGCCAGCCCCGGCGAGGCCGACCTGGCGGGTGCCCGCCCCGGCGAGCCGGTGCTGCTGCGCGGGCTCGGGCTGAACTTCTACGACTACATGGTGCTGCTCAGCGAGGGCCGCGGCGGCCGGTTCACCCGCGACGCCGAAGGCCGCCTGTGCTACCGGCCGAGCGGCGCGGAGCCGCTGATGTACGTCGGCTCAGGCCGGGGCATGCCGTACCGCTCGCGCGCCGAGATCCGCAAGGAGATCGTCCCCCGCTACCAGCCGACCTTCGTCACCGCCGAGGAGATCGCCCGGCTCCGGACCGCCGCCGGGACCGGCCGCAACGACTTCCGCCGCGACCTGTTCCCGCTGGTCTCGAAGGAGATCTGCTGGGTGTACTACCAGGCGCTGCTGGCCGACGGCGAGCCCGAGCGGCTGGCCCGGCTGCGGACCGAGTACCCGGCGTACGCCTGGGGCAGCGACGCGATGGAGCAGCTGATCGCCGAGCTGGTGCCGGACCCGGCGCAGCGCTGGGACTGGGAGCTGCTGGACCGCCCGGCGGACCGGGTGGAGTTCGCCGACCAGGCGGACTTCCGGAGCTGGATCACCGCGCAGCTGACCGAGGACCTGCGGCACTCCCGGCTGGGTCCGGACGCCAGCGCGGTGAAGGCCGCCGCCGCCGCGATGCGGGACCTGCGCGACGAGGTGCGGCAGGTGGTCTCGCACCGGGGCATCAGCGGCGCCTCCTACCGCGACCACATCGACCGCTGGTTCAGCGGGCTGTGCAACTACGCGGCCAGCGGCCCCCCGGCGACCCGGGTGGAGCAACTGCTGGCGCTGATCGACGCCGGGATCGTGGAACCGATGGGTCCGGGGATGCGGGTCGCCGCCGACGAGCAGGAGGGCCTGTTCACGGCCACGTCCGCCCGGGTGCCCGGCACGCTGGTGCGGGCCCGGTCGCTGATCGAGGCGCACCTGCCGCTGACCGACGTGCGCCGGGCCAGTGACCCGCTGCTGCGTTCGCTGCGCGAGGCCGGCGGCTGCCGGGCGTTCGTCATCCCGGACCTGGACGGACCGGGGTACGAGACCGGCGGCATCGACGTGGCCGACGTGACCTTCCAGGTGATGGACCGCGACGCGGTGGCGCACCCGGCCCGGTTCTCCTACGGCCCGCCGGTGGAGTCGGTGCAGTGGGTGACCGCGATCGGCGCCCGACCCCACGTCAACTCCCGCACGCTGCTCCAGGGTGACGAGATCGCCCGGGCCTGCCTGCGCCGCGGCGCGACCCGGATCGGCGCCGCCGGACTCCAGGCCATCGTCCAACTCGCCGTACCCGTTGCCAGTTGACCTCTCCCACCGAAGGAGGAACACCATGATCACCATCGAGGCGGTACGCGAACACGCTCTCACCGCCGGCACCGCGGTCGCCGTCAGCGACGGCGAGAAATCCCTGACCTGGAATCAGTTAGCGGACGAGATAACCGCGTTGCGTTCCTGGTTGACCAGGAGCCTGGACCCGGACGACCGGAACCGGGCGGTGGTGGTGGCCGGGAACAGCGTCCGGGTGGTCGCCGTGACCGCCGCGCTCACCTCGCTCGGGGTGCCCTGGGTCGGGGTGGACCCGGCCCGGGACGCGGCCACCATCCGCGAGCAACTGGAGTCCGTGGGCCCCACGCTGATCGTCTTCGACAGCGCGCTGCCCAACCTCCCGGCCGACTTCCGGGACCGTTGGTCGGACTCCGCGCTGCTGCTGGACATGGTCGGCTTCCCGGCCTTCGACACCCGCGCCACGCACTACCTGGGCGCCGCCGGGTTCACCGCCCCGGCCGCGTCCTGGCAGAACCCGCCGTTCCTGACGCTCGGTTTCACCAGCGGGACCACCGGCACGCCCAAGCTCTTCGTCCGGCGGCGGCGCACCGAGAACCAGCGGGTGGCCTACCTGCGGGACCGGCTCGGCTTCGGTCCCGGCGACTCGTTCCTGATCACCTCGCCGCTGGCGTTCGCCTCCGGCCATGTCTGGGTCAGCGCCGCGCTGGCGCTGGGCGGCTCGGTGCGGCTCGGCCCGGCCGATCCGGCGCAGGCGCTGCGGGTGCTCGCCGAGGAGCGGCTGACCGGCGGGTTCCTGGTGCCGCCGTTCCTGGAGGAGCTGCTGGAGGCGGCCGAGGCCGCGCCGGTCCGGCCGGACCTGACCCGGCTGCGCTTCCTGCTCAGCGGCGGGCGGCACCTCAGCCCGCGCGCCGTCCGCCAGTCCGCCCGGCTACTGGGGGACGTGCTGCACCTGTACTACGCGACCACCGAGACCGGCATCAACTCGATGGCGGACCCGGGCGACCTGGCCGCCGACCCGTACTCGTCCGGGCGGTTCATGCCGGGCGTGACCGTCCGCGCGCTGGACCCGGAGAGCCTGCTGCCGCTCGGCACCGGTCACGTCGGCCAGCTCGCCATCGACAGCGCCTACGCCATGGACGAGTACGTGCACCGGCCGCTGGACACCGTCCAGCTCGACGGCCGCCGGCACATCCTCACCAGCGACTTCGGCCGGGTGGACAGCCACGGCCGGCTGTACGTCACCGCGCGGTCCAGCGGCGACCCGCGCGCGGTGGAGACCCGGCTGGACGTGGTCCGGGTCGAGGGCGAGATCAAGGAGCACCCGGCCGTGCTGGACGTCTGCGTGACCGGGGCCGAGGACGCGCCGGAGCACGCGATCGCGGTGCTGGTGCTCCGTCCGGAGCTGGCCGAGCGCGCCGCCGAGCAGGCGCGCGGGCACGTGGTGGCCGTGCTCGACCGGTACACCGACGACTCCACGGTCGTCGAGGTGTCCCGGATCCCCTACAACAGCGCCGGAAAGGTGGCGCTGCGCGAGCTCCGCGACCAGGGCCTGCTGCGCCACCGCACCCCCGCCGACCTGACCGCCGCCTGACCCGCCCGACCCGCCCGACCGTCCGACCCCGTTGATCCGCCCCCACGAAGAGCACCACCCCCGCGAACCACCCGCCGCCCCACCGGCGGACCGCGCCGCCCCACCGGAGCGGTCCGCCCCCCCAAGGAGGGAACAGCCGTGAGCCCTGTCCAACCCGCCGCGACCACGCGTGGCGCACAGACCCGGACCGCTCTCGTCGCCGCCGCGTCCGACCTGCTCTGGGAGCGTGGATACGCGGGCGCCAGCCCGGCCATGATCCAGGAGCGGGCCGGTGTCGGCCGAGGCACCATGTACCACCACTTCACCAGCAAGGCAGACTTGGCCGCGGTCGCGCTGCGGCGCTCGACCGCGCTGCTCCGGGCGGCGGCCGAGGGCGCCCTCGACCAGCCGGGCCCGGTGCTGGACCGGATCCGCCGCTACCTGACGCTGGAGCGCGCGCCGCTCATGGGCTGCCGGGTCGGCCGACTGGTCCAGGACTACGACGTGGTCACCGACCCGAACCTGCGCGCCCCGGCGGAGGAGTTCTTCCTCTGGCTGGAGCAGCGGATACACCAGGTGCTGGAGGAGGGTGTGGCGCGCGGCGAGCTGCGGGCCGACGCCGACACCGGCGCCGCCGCCGCGCTGGTGGCCGCCAGTGTGCAGGGCGGCTACGTCCTCGCCCGCGCCCACCAGGACCCGGAAGCCTTCAACCGGGCCACCCGGGGCGCCCTGCACGCCGTGGAGAACCTGCTGGCCGCTCCGGCCGCACCCGCCGCCGGTACCCCCGGCGCCTGACCTCGCGACAACCGCTCCAAGCACGCTCCAAGGGAGATACCAACCCATGACAACCTCGATCTCGGCCTCGACCCCGGTGTCCGCCCCGGTGTCCGCGAAGCCGTCGAACCGACCGGGCACGGGCGCCGCGCCGTCCGGGGACGCCCCCGTCCCCCAGTTGCACACCCGCCTGGCCCTGGCGGCGGTCTGCCTCGGCTTCTTCATGATCCTGCTGGACGGCAGCGCGCTGAACGTGGCGCTGCCCTCCATCGAGCACGACGTGCACGGCTCGATGTCGGCGTTGCAGTGGGTGGTGAACGTCTACACCATCCCGTTGGCCAGCGTGCTGCTCACGGCGGGCAGCATCGCCGACCGCTGGGGCGCGCGGCGGCTGTTCACCTCCTCCCTGCTGGCGTTCACCGTCGCCTCGCTGCTGTGCAGCCTCAGCCCGACGCTGAGCGTGCTGGTCGCCGCCCGGTTCCTGCAGGGCATCGCCGCCGGCGGGCTGCTGCCGACCACGCTGGCCATGATCGCCCGGACCTACCCGGACCCGCTGGAGCGGGCCAAGGCGATCACCATCTGGGGCGCCACCGGTGGTCTGGCGCTGGTCGCCGGACCGCTCGGCGGCGGGTTCCTGACCGACGTGTGGGGCTGGCGCTCGATCTTCATCATCAACGTGCCGGTCGGCCTGATCACCTTCTACCTGGCCAAGCGCTTCGCCCGGGAAACCGCGCGCCGCGACTCCCGGCCCGACCTGCCGGGACAGCTCACCGCCATGGTCTCGCTCTCGGCGGCGGTGGCCTACCTGATCGAGGGCGGACCGCTGGGCTGGGCCGGGACGCTGCCGCTGCTGCTGCTGGCGCTGGCCGTGGTCACCGGGGTCGGCTTCGTGGCCATCGAGCACCGCTCGAAGCACCCGATGCTGCCGCTGGTGATCTTCCGCCGGGCCTCGTTCACCGCGTCCATCACCAACGGCTTCGCCTTCCAGTTCGGCGGCTACGGCATGCAGTTCATGCTCGCCATCTACTTGCAGCAGCACTGGCACGTCAGCCCGCTGCGGACCGGTGTGTACTTCCTCCCGTTCAGCGTCGCCTGGGTGTTCGGCACCATCGTGCTCAACCGGCGGCTGGTCGGGTTCGGCCCGCGGGTGCTGCTGTGGACCGGGGCGCTGTCGTCGACCGTCGGCGCGCTCGTCCTGCTCGGCATCCACGGCCCGTCCACCTGGCCGCTGTTCGTGATCGGTACCGCCCTGGCGGGTCTCGGTTGCGGCGTCTTCTCGCCCAGCCTGAACGCCGCCGCGCTGATGTCGATCGAGCCGGCCTACGCCGGTCTCGGCTCCGGGGTGCTGAACACCGCCCGCCAGGTCGGCATGGCCATGGGCGTCGCGCTGCTGGGCTCGCTGATCGCCATGAACAACGCGCTGACCGGCCTGCGGATCGGCGCGGCGACGGTGGCGGTGTGCTTCGGCGCGATCGTGCTGCTCAGCCTGCGTTACGTGCCGCGCAAGTCCAAGACCGCCTGACCGTGTTGACGTTCCCTCAAGGAGCAAGCTGATGCGTGCGGTTGTGGCCGAGCGCCATGGTGGCCCGGAGGTGCTGGCGGTGCTCGGCCGCCCCGAACCCGAGGTCGGCCCGGAGCAGTTGCTGGTCCGGCTGGCCGTCGCCGGGGTCAACTTCAAGGACCTCAACGAGCGGGAGGGGCGGACCGCGCTGCGCGCCCCGCTGGTCCCGGGCAGCGAGGGGGTGGGCACGGTGGTCGCCACCGGTGGCCGGGTCACCCGGTTCGCCCCCGGCGACCGGGTGGCCTGGTGCGCGGCGCCGGGCAGCTACGCGGAGCGGGTGCTGGTCCCGGAGCGGGCCGCCGTGGCGGTACCGGCCGGGGTGACCGACGAGCAGGCCGCCGCGGTGCTGCTGCAGGGCCTGACCGCGCACTACCTGACCGAGTCGACCTATCCGGCCGGGGCGGGCGAGACCGCCCTGGTGCACGCCGCGGCGGGCGGCCTGGGGCAGCACCTGGTGCGGCTGCTGGCCGCGCGCGGCGTCCGGGTCATCGGCACGGTCTCCAGCCAGGACAAGGCCGACACCGCCAGGGCGGTCGGCGCACAGCACGTCGTGGTCCGCCGCCCGGGCCGAGCTGGTGACGAACTCACCTCGGAGGTAAACGAACTGACGGATCATCACGGTGTCGATGTGGTGTTCGACCCGGTCGGCAGGGACACTTTCGACGCCGGGGTGGCGGCGCTGCGGCGGCGGGGCACCTTCGTACTGGTGGGGGCGGCCTCCGGGCCGGTCCCCCCGCTCGACCCGCAGGCGCTGGCCCCGCTCGGCTCGCTGTTCCTGACCCGGCCGACCCTGGCCGACCACACCGCCGATCCGGCGGAACTGGCCGCCCGGGCCGCCGACGTCTTCCGCTGGCTGCGCGACGGGACGCTGGCGGTCAGCGTCAGCGGTCGCTACCGCTTCGACCAGGCCGCCCAGGCCCACGCCGACCTGCAGGGCGGCCGGACCACCGGCAAGCTCCTGCTGTACCCCACCGGCTGAGCCCGGGCCGCCCCGGCTACGGCAGCGGCTTGCCGCGGGCGGCGATCCACAGCGCGTACCACTCCTCGTGGCTGAGGTCCGGCGGGAGCTGCGCGTCCCGGCAGGCGTGGATGCGCTCCGGGCGAGAGGTACCGATGACCGGGACGATTCCGGCTGGGTGGCGTCGCAGCCACCACAGCAGGATCGTCTCCGGGGTGGTCCCCTTCCGCTCGGCGAGTTCGGCGGTCAGCGTCCCGGCCGGGGAGGGCTCGGAGCCGGTGAACCGGCCCTGGGCCAGCGCGCCCCAGGCCTGGAGCTGGATCCGGTGCGCCGTGCAGTACTCCAGGGTGCCCACCGGGAACTCGTAGCCGCCCGCCGCCGGGGTGTTCAGCAGCACCCCGGACTCCACCCAGTCCCTGCGCGCCAGGCTCATCTCCAACTGGTTGACCAGCAGCGGCAGTTCCGTCTCCCGACGGAGCTGCTCGACCTGTGCCGCGCCCATGTTGGAGACCCCGAACTGCCGTACCAGGCCCTGCCGGTGCAGCGACTCCAGGGCCTGCGCGACGTCCCGCGGATCGGCCAGCGGGTCCGGCCGGTGCAGCAGCAGCACGTCGAGGACGTCGGTGCGCAGCCGGGCGAGGCTCTCCTCGACCCGGCGCACGATGCTGCTCCCGCGCAGGTCGTAGTGGCCGGGGTGGTCGCCGTCGGGCAGCCGGATGCCGCACTTGGTCTGGAGCACGATCCGCTCGCGCAGACCCGGTGTCCGGGCCAGCACCTCGCCGAAGACCGCCTCGGACTTGCCGTACCGGTAGATGTCGGCGAAGTCGAAGGCGGTGATCCCGATCGCCAGCGCGGCCTCCACGGCGGCCTCGGCCCGGTCGAGGTCCCGCGCGGTCCACGGCTCCTGGTCCCAGCCGCCGCCGAGCCCCATGCCGCCGTAGACCAGCCTGCTGTCGCGCAGGTCAGGGTGCAGTGTCATGTTCCTGTCCTCCCTCTCCTCGGAATGTGACGCCATCGCGGGGGCTAGCCAATCACGGCGTCGGCCAGCATCTCGGCCACGGCCAGCACCGGGAACTGGGTGTTGGCCGCCGGGACGGTCGGCAGCACCGAGGCGTCGGCCACCCGCAGGTTGGCCACCCCGCGCACCCGGCCCTCCCCGTCGACCACGGCCGTCGGGTCGTCCGCGGGACCCATGGCGCAGGTGCCCACCGGGTGCCAGTACGTACCCAGCCCGGCCCGGAGCTGCTGGTCGGTCAGCGAGTCGGCCGGGCTGCCCTGGAGCGGCGCCACCAGCGGGCGCAGCGCCGCCGAGGCGGCCAGCCGCCCGACGATCCGCAGCCCGGAGCGGAGCACCGCCAGGTCGTGCCCGGCCGGATCGGTGAGGAAGCCCGGGTCGATGGTCGGCGGCGCCTCCGGGTCGGCCGAGCGCAGCCGGACCGAGCCCCGGGAGTGCGGCTTCATCAGGAAGGCGGAGATCCCGGCCTCGTACTGCCCCGGCGGCAGGCTGCCGTACAGCGGCGGCCCGGCGACCGGCAGGATGTGCAGGTCCCAGCTGTCCTGCGGGCAGAGCTCGCTGGCGGCGCGGACCAGCATCCGGCTGACGTAGAGCTCCGCCGCCGCCTCCTTGGCGGCCAGCGCGGCGTTCAGCTGCCCGGTGGGGGCCAGCGGGACGAATACGCCGGGCTGGTCGGACAGGTTCGCGCCCACCCCGGGCAGGTCGAGCCGGACGCCGACGCCGATGTCCCGCAGCTGCCCGGCCGGTCCGATGCCGCTGCGCAGCAGCAGCGCGGGCGAGCCGAAGGTGCCGCAGGCGACCAGGTAGCTGTCGGCGGCCAGGGTCACCGGGGCGCCGTCCACCAGGATCCGGACGCCGTCGACCCGGCCCGCGACCAGGTCCAGCCGGTCGGCGGTCGCGCCGCTGACGATGGTCAGGTTCGGCCGTTTCCGGACGGTCTCGTCCAGGTAGCCGAAGGCGGCGTTCCAGCGCAGCCCGTCCACCGCGTTGAGCAGCGGGGTGCCGCTGCCCGGGCCGCCCGGGGCGGCCATGTCCACCCGCTGGTAGCCGAGTTCGGCGGCGCCGGCCAGGGCGGCCCGGCTCCACGCCGAGTGCTCGTGGTCCGGCACCGGGCGCAGCCCGATCCCGCCCGCCGCCCGCCGCCGGTAGCGGTCCATCGCCGCGGCCGTCCAGCGCTCGCCGCCGGCCCGGGCCCACTCCTCGTGGTCGGCCGCCGAGCCCCAGGTGTTCCAGCAGCCGTTCACGCAGGAGGAGCCGCCGAGGATCCGGGCCCGGACCCGGTGGGCGGGCGCGTGCCGCTCCCAGACCTCGTCGCGCGGCAGGGCTCGGGCGTTCAGCACCTTGGCGGGCCAGTCCCGCCGTCGCGGGCCGTAGTCCCGGCCCGCCTCCACCAGGCAGACGGAGCGGTCCGGGTCCTCGCTGAGCCGGGCCGCGAGCACGCAGCCGGCCACTCCCCCGCCGAGCACCAGCACGTCGTAGCCGGTGCGTTCCGGTACGCCGGTCACACGGCCTCCAGTTCGGCGGCGCGGGCGAGCAGCGCCTCGCGGGTGATGAAGTCGGCCCGGTGCGCGGGCACCGTGCAGGCGAACGCCCCGGCGATGGCGCCGTACCGGCCGCAGCGCGGCAGCGGTTCACCGCCGAGCCAGCCGAACAGGAACCCGGCGGCGAAGGCGTCGCCCGCGCCGTTGGAGTCCACCACCGGCCCGGGCGGCTCGACCGCCGGTACGTGGGTCACCTCGCCGTCCGCGAGCACCAGCGCGCCGGCCGCCCCGGCGGTGGCCACCACCAGCTGCGCCCGTCCCCGGTCCACGATCTGACGCATCGTCACTTCTGGTTCGGCGAGCGCGGTGGCGGAGACGAAGACGATGTCGGCGTCGTAGCCGAAGGCCTCGTGGTAGGGGTTGACGCCGTCCCAGTTGTGCAGGTCGGTGGAGATGGTGAGCCCGGCCTCGCGCAACGCGGGCAGGGCGAAGGCGCAGGGGTAGGTGATCGAGACGTGGGCGTGGCGGCTGACCGCCGCCAGCGCCGCGACCGTCTCCGGCGGCAGCCGGTCCGCCGCCCGCGAGCGGCTGTCGTCGTACAGCGACAGCCGCAGGCCGTCCGGGCCGACCAGGTTCACCGCGCGCTTGGTGCCCCCGGGCAGCGGGACGGCGGTCAGCGCCACCCCCCGGTCCCGGTGCAGCGCCCGGATCAGCTCCCCCGGGTGGTCGTCGCCGAGCATGTCCAGGTGGTGCGTGCGCAGGCCCAGCGCGTGCGTGCCGAGGGCGACGAAGTCGCCGGTCTGCCCGGCGCGGGTCTCGATCGCGGGCACCATGTAGCTGTCGGCGAACGGCAGCGGCAGCTCGGGGACGTACGCGATGGTGTCGGCCCCGGAGCCGCCCAGGACGAGGACGTCGGTCTCAGTGCTCATCGGTGCTCTTTCTCGGTTCGGTGCTGTCGGTGGTGTCGGCGTAGATCCGGGCGACGGCCCTCGGGCCGGGCGCCGCGGTCAGCTGGTCGAGGGCCAGCGGGCGCCCGTCGGCGTCGGCGACCGGCAGCCGCCAGTTCGGGTACTCGTCCACGGTGCCCGGCAGGTTCTGCGGGCGGCGGTCGCCCACGGTGTCCGGCAGCCAGACCCCGATCATCCGGGCCGGGGTGAGCGCCAGGAACCGGTGCAGGGCCAGCACGTCCGGCCCCGGCCGCGGCCCCTCGGCGGTCTCCGGCGGCGGTTCGTCGGCCGGTTCGGGGCGGGCTCCGGCCCGGGCCAGCTCGTCCAGCCAGGCCGCGCGCTCGGCGGCGGCCGCGGCGGCGGCCCGCTCCGCCGGTTCGGCGAGCAGGCCGAGCCGGTCGTGCAGCCGGATGTGCTCGCCCTCCAGCCAGGCAGCGGTGGTGGGCAGGTCGTGGGTGGTCAGCGTGGCCACGCAGTCCGCGCGCCACTGCTCGGCGGGCAGCGGACCGGTCCGCCGCTCGGAGCCCCCGGCGTACTCGAACCGCAGCACCGAGGTACCGAGGATGCCCCGGTCCCGCAGTTCCTCGCGGACGCCCGGTTCGACCGTGCCCAGGTCCTCGCCGATGACCATGCTGCCGGTGCGGTGGGCCTCCAGCGCCAGTACCCCGAGCATCGCCTCGTGGTCGTAGCGGACGTACGCGCCCTCCGCCGCGGGCGCCCCGGCCGGGACCCACCAGAGCCGGAACAGGCCCATGATGTGGTCCAGCCGCAGCGCGCCGGAGCGGCGCAGGGTGCCGCGCAGCACCTCGGCGTAGGGCGCGTACCCGGCCTCGGCGAGGGTGTCCGGACGCCAGGGCGGCAGCCCCCAGTCCTGCCCGTGCGGGTTGAAGTCGTCCGGCGGGCAGCCGACGGTCATCCCCTCGGCGAGGTAGTTCCGCAGGCTCCAGGCGTCGGCGCCCTCGGGGTCGACCCCGACCGCCAGGTCGTGGACCAGGCCGATGCCCATCCCGGCGTCCGCCGCCGCCCGCTGGGCGGTGGCCAGTTGCTCGTCGGCGAGCCAGCTCAGCCAGCTGTGGAAGGCGATCCGGGGGGCCAGCTCGCGGCGGGCGGCGGCCACCGCCGGTCCGTCCGGGGCGCGCAGCCCGGCGGGCCAGGAGCGCCAGCGGGTGCCGTGCACCTCGGCCAGCGCACACCAGGTGGCGAAGTCCCGCAGCCCGGCGCCCTCGCGGGCGAGGTAGCGGCGGTGGGCGGCCTCGCGGGCGGTGCTGCGCGGGACCAGGTGCAGCAGTTCCAGCGCCTCGCGCTTCAGCGCCCACACCGCCGCCCGGTCGATCAACTCGTCCTCGCGCAGCACGCCCTCGCGCAACCGCGCGGCCCGCGCGGTGAGTTCGTCCAGCCGGGCGCGCGCGGCGGCGTCCAGCGACTGGCTCTCCGGCACGGCCTCGATCCGCAGGTTCACCGGGTCGGGGAAGCGGCGGCTGCTCGGCCGGTACGGCGAGGGGTCGGGCAGTTCCCCGGGCACGTACGCGTGCAGCGGGTTGAGCTGGAGGAACCCGGCGCCGAGCCGACCGGCCCAGCGGGCCAGACCGGCCAGGTCGCCCAGGTCGCCCATGCCCCAGGAGCGTTCCGAGAGCACCGAGTAGAGCTGCACCAGGAAGCCCCAGTCGCGGCGCCCCGGGGTGGCCAGCCGGGTCGGCGCGACCAGCAGCGGGGCGGTGGCGGTGCGCCCGCCGTGCTCGGCGTGCAGGGTGTGCCGACCGACCGGGAGCCCGGCGAGTCCCCGGTCGGTGCCGGTGAGCGGGGTGCTCCGGCCGTCCTCGGTGGCCACCCGGAGCACCGCGTCCGGCGGCAGCCCGGGCAGCCGGGTGCCCCGCCCGGCGCGGACCACCACGGACGGCGGCAGCAGCCGCCGCGACCGGGACCGCTGTTCGGCGGCCAGCGCCTCGCGCAGGGCGCCGGGGGTGGCCGCGTCGACGCCGAGCGCCGCGAGCACCGCCCGCAGCGTGTCCGGCGAGGCCGGGACGTGGCGGCCGAGGTCGGTGGTGTAGCCGGTGGCGACGCCGTGCAGCCGGGCCAGCTCGGCCAGCTCCGGCGGGACCGCGGACGGCGTCACCGGGGACGGCGTCACCGGGGGCGGCGTCACCGGGGGCGGCGTCACCGGGGGCCGGACGCGGTCGGGCTCGGGCATGGCGTGCTCTCCTCGTACTGGGTCACGGACTCGGTGGTGCTGCGGTCGGTCGCGGGGAAGAGGCGGTCGGTCGCGGGGAAGAGGCGTTCCAGCACCGCTGCCACGCCGTCCCGCTCGTTGTCCGGGGCGATCTCGTCGGCGCGGTCGCGCAGGTCCTGGTGGGCGTTGCCCATGGCCACGCCGTACCCCGCCCAGTCGATCATGGGGATGTCGTTCGGCATGTCGCCGAAGGCGATGGTGTCGGCCGCCTCGAAGCCGAGCCGCGCCGCCGCCAGCGCCAGGCCGGTCGCCTTGCTGACCGAGGCCGGGAGCAGCTCGACCAGGTTCTCCCCCGAGTGGGTGACCGCGACCTGTCCGGCGCAGACGCGCTCGGCCAGCCGGGCCATCCGGTCGTCGGTCAGCCCCGGATGCCGGATCAGGACCTTCTCCACCGGCTCCGCCCACAGCTCGGACGCGTCGGCGGCGAGCCGCCAGCCGTGCCGCAGCCGCTCCGCGAAACCCGCCGTGACCAGGAACCGCCCGTCCAACCCGGCGGTGACCACCGCGAGTTCCAGCGGCCCGGTGAGGGCGGCGATCCGGCCGACCAGCTCGCGGACGACCGACCGGTCCAGCGGGACGGTGACCAGCAGCCGGTCGGCGTCCGCGTCGTACAGCTGCGCGCCCTGGCCGCAGACGGCCAGGCCCCGGTAGCCGAAGCGGCGCAGGATCTCGCGGCAGCCGCCGGCCGGTCGGCCGGTGACCACCAGGTGGCGGGCCCCGGCCGCGCCCACCCGGTCCAGCGCGGCCCTGGTCCGGGCGGAGACGCTCTGGTCGCCGCGGAGCAGCGTGCCGTCGAGGTCGGTGGCCACCACCGAGAAGCGGCGCCCGGCGGTACCGGGTCTGTTCGCGGACATCGGTCAGGCCGCCCTTTCCCGGCCCGCACCCGCGCCCGCCGAGGGCACCGGCAGGCAGTCGGCGACCGGCAGTTCGTCCCAGGCGGCACGGCCGCTGCGGAGCCGCAGCAGGAAGACCAGGCTGTCCGGCGGCGTCTCCGGCGGCAGCACCGCCCGGAACGCGCCGCCGGTGCGGACCATCCGCCGTTCGCCGTCGGGGAGCAGCAGCAGCACGCTGTCGGCGTGCGGCAGCCGGTACTCGATCCGCCAGCCCTGGTCCAGGCGTTCCACCCGGCAGCGTCCGCGCAGCAGCGCGGTCAGCTCGTCGTCGTCGAGCGCCGCCGCCAGCTCCTGGCAGCGCGGGAAGTCGCCGCGCTGGTAGGCGGCCTCGAACAGCCGCCGCAGTACCGGCGGTCCGACCGGGGCGCAGCGCCGGTAGGCCTCCAGGTCGCCGCGTTCCTCGGCGGCGCGCAGGATGTGCCCGCGACCGGCGATCCAGTCGGTCGGGGAGACGGCGTCGAACCAGCCGTAGCCGGCCGCGCGTTCCACGCTGAGCCCGGGCAGCTCCCCGGCGGCAGCGGCGGCGAACCGCGGCAGCCGGGCGTCGGCGGCCTCGCGCCAGGTGAACCGGTGGGCCAGGGCCCTGGAGTTGGCGGCCAGTCGGCGGTACTCCGGCTGGTCCTCCCGGTACACCCGGACCGCCTCGTGGACGCGTTCCACCAGCGCGCCGAAGAGCAGCGGGTCGTCCTCGGTGAACGAGCGGGGCACCGAGAAGCCGGTGGCCCGCGGGTCCTCGCGCGGGAGTTGGTGCCGGTAGTGGCTGGTGACCTCCTGCGCGGTGCCGATCGGGACCGCCCCGCAGGCCATCAACTGGCCCTGGGCGATGAGGAAGGAGTCCAGCTCGAACTTGGACGGGAAGAGGCAGAAGTCGGCCGCGGTCGCCTCCCGGTAGAGCAGGTCCTCGTCCGCCATCGTCCAGTCCAGCCGGACCCGGTCCGGGTAGCGGTCGGCGATCTCCTGGAAGCTGCGGTCGCCGACCCGGCTGACCACGCCCTCGCCCCCGGCCGCCATCGCGCAGCGGATGACGAAGTTGACGTCGGGGTCGACCGCGAGCACCGCGTCGATCGCCCGGAACAGTTCGACCTGGCCCTTGTGGTGCACCGAGAAGCGGGCGACGTGGTAGAAGGTCGGCAGGCGCGGGTCCAGGCCGAGTTCGCGGAGCACCGCCGCCCGGTCCACCGAGGCCGGGTCGCGGCGCAGCCACTCCTCCGGGACGGCGCAGCCGCCGACGAACTGCTTGGCGGCGGTGGCCTTGACCGTGCGGGACACCGCGAGCCGCTGGTAGGCGAGTTCGAAGGGGGTGTCCCGGAACGCCGAGTAGAAGTCGCGCTGACCCGGCGTCAGGAAGTCGATGAGGTCGCAGGTTTCGGCGATCAGCGGGAAGTAGCCTATATAGTCCCGACCTTGATGCTCCGTCAGGTGCGTGCTGGGCAGGTGCGCCGCCATCGCCTCGGCCAGGGCGCCGTCGGCGGGCGGGTCGGCGTACCCGTCCAGGTCGGTGTCGGCGCCGAACAGCCCCAGCAGCCGCTGGAGTTGCGGCCGGTAGAGCTTCTGGTTGATCGGCATGTTGCTGGCCACCGTGCTGACCACCAGGTAGCGCGGGTCGGGCCGCAGCACCGGCGGCACCAGGTAGTGGTAGTACGGCTCGTAGGCCTGCACGATGACGGGTTCGGGCGTCGCGGACCCGGCCGGGTCCGGCTCCGCGCCGAACCAGGTCCGCAGGAAGCGCAGGCCGCTCACCTGGAACGCCAGCGGCTTGAAGAACGACAGGTCGACGCCCTCGTCGGCGCGCGGCGGGTAGATGCGTTCCGGCAGCAGGTCCAGGTACTCGTCGGAGAGGAAGTAGAGGTCGACCCCCTGGTAGCGCAGCCGGTACGCCCGGGTGGTCAGCGACAGCTCGGTCTCGGGCTCGTGCCCGGGCCAGACCTCGGGGTCGAGCACCAGCGGGACCCGGTGCCGGTCGAGGTAGTCCAGCTGCTCCAGGCCGTAGGTGGCCCGGAGGTGGTCGAGGCAGCCGTGCGCGGGGGTGACCACGGAGACCCGGTGGCCCTGGTCGGCGTACTCCCGGGCCAGGTTCCAGACCAGCGAGGCGAGGCCGCCGCGCATCATGCGGACGTCGAACCCCACACTTTCGAAGGCGAATGTGACGATGTGCACCGTCGGGCTTTCCTCTCTCGTCGAGCTGGTCGAGACCTCAGCGCGGTTCACCGGGGACCGGGCCCGGGGCGTGCAGGCCGAGTAGCGTGAAGGCGGCCAGGGTCGCCGCGTCGGTGATCCGTCCGCCGAGGACCAGCGACCGCCACTGGTCGGGGTCGACCCAGCGCTGGCGCATGTCCGCCTCGGTGGCCTCGCGCTCCGGCGGACCCGCCGTCAACTCCTCGGCCAGGAACACATGGCAGCCCTGGCTGGCGTAGCCGTAAGCCACGTGCACCAGGCCCAGGTACCTCATCCGCTCCGCGCGCAGGCCGGTCTCCTCACGCAACTCGGCTCGGGCGAGCGCGAGTTGCTCCTGGTCCGGCGGCCCTGCCGGGGGCGTGTCCGGGTGGTCCTGCGGCCAGGAGCCCTGGGGGAACTCCCAGAAGCGTCCGCCGACCGGGTAGCGGTACTGCTCCACCAGGTGCAGCCGCTCCCCCTGCCGGGGGATCACCAGCGCGTAGTCGGGCTTGTCCACCACGCCGTACTGGCCGGCGGAGCCGTCGGCGCGCCGGATGTCGTCCTCGCGCACGCTCATCCAGGCGTTGCGGTAGACCTCGCGGGAGCGCAGGGTGCGGATCACCGGGCGGCCTCCGGCGCGGCGGCCAGCAGGGTACGGACGCCCTCGGCCACACCGCGCACCCGCAGCCCGGTACCGGCCAGGAAGGCGCCGAGCCGGTTGCTGGTCAGGCAGGTGTTGGCGGGTCTGCTGGCGTAGCGTCCGGCGGCGCGCGGACCGCGCACCACCAGCTCGCGCGGGGCGCCGAGGCCGTCGGCGATCGCCTCGGCCCAGTCCGCGCGGGAGATCCGGTCCGGGCCGCCCAGGTGCAGCAGCTCCGGCGTGCCCGGCGCCAGCGCGGCGGCGGTGACCGCGGCCACGTCCGCGACCAGCACCGGCGTGGTCCACTGGTCCTCCGGCGCGGCCACCGGTTCGCCCGCGCGCAGCCGGTGGGCGCAGGCGGCGAAGTAGTTGAGCCACTTCGCCGCGCCCTCCGGCTCCCAGCCGTAGACCAGGCTCACCCGCAGCACGGTCGCGTCCGGGGCTTCCCGGACCACCCGCTCGGCCCGCAGCTTGGCCCGGCCGTAGGCGTTGGCCGGGGCGGTGGGCGTCGCCTCGTGGTTCTCCGGCGAGCTGCCGTCGAAGACGTTGTCGGTGGAGACCAGCAGCAGCCGCCGGTCCCCGGCGGCGGCCACCAGGTTGGCCGCCGCACCGGCGTGCAGCTCGGCCGCGCGCTCCGGGTCGGCCTCGCACCAGCTCACGTCGGACGGGCCGTGCACCAGCACCAGGTCGTCCGGGGCGACCGAGCGCACCACCCGGGCGCAGGCCGCCGGGTCGGCCGCGTCCAGCGGGACCCAGTCGGCGGTCCCCGACGACGGCGGCCGACGGGAGGCCAGCACCGCGCCGCCGCCCCGCTCCGCGATCCGGTCCGCCACCGCGCGCCCGACGAAACCGCTGCCCACGATCAGGGTGCGGCCGCCGTGTCCGTCGCCGGTCACAGCGCCACCGCCTGCCGGACGCCGGTACGGGCGGCGAGCAGCCGCCCGGCGCCGATCAGGCCGTGGTCGTCGTCCGGGACGCCGAGCACGACCATCCGCTGGACCTCGGCCTCGGTCAGGCCGAAGCAGCCGAGCCGGGCCACCTCCTCGGTGAGGTAGCGCGCGTACAGCGGTCCGACGGCCAGCGCGAAGCCGCCCATCACCACGAAGCGGCGCACCCCGATCGCGGTGAACAGCGAGGTGACCGCCGAGGCCAGGTGGACCAGGCCGGTGCGCAGCACCGCCGTGGCGAACGCGTCCCCGGCCCGGATCGCCTCGACCAGCGCGGCGTTGTCCGGCCGCTCGGGGTCGGCGGCGACCTGGGCCAGCCGGGAGCCGGCGTAGCCGGCCGGGTCGGCCCGGGCGGCGGCGCGGACGGCGGCCTCCATCGCCCGGCCGGAGGCGACCGCGCCCAGGTGGCCGCGCCCGCCGCAGTCGCACAGCGGCGCGTCGGGCGAGCGGTCGCAGGTCCAGTGGCCGAACTCGCCGCCGTGGCCGTCGGCGTCCAGCAGCACCTCACCGGAGCGGAAGACCTTGCCGCCGATCCCGGAGCTGACCGTGAGCAGGCAGAACTGCTCGCCGGTGGCGTCCGGGTCGGCGTAGCGCCAGACCGCCGCGGTGATGTCGTTGACCACGGCCACCGGGACCCCGAGCCGCTGCTCCAGCAGCGCGGCCAGCGGCAGCGGTTCGCCCCGGCCGCCCCAGATCGTGGGCGCGGCCAGGACCCGGCCGTCGGCGGTGACCGGTCCGGCGAAGGCCACGGCCACCGCGCTGCTGCCGTGCCGCGGCAGGGCCGCGGCCAGCAGTTCGGAGAGCTGGTCGAGCACCCGCTGCTGCGACAGCGGCACCGGCGCGCCCGGGTGGCGGGCCATGCCCGCGGTCGGGATCCGCCGGACGTCGCCGAGGACGCCCGCGACCGGGTCGTAGCGGGCGACCCGCAGGGTGGTGCCGCCGATGTCCACGACGGTGAAGGCAGGTTCAGACACGGGCCCCTCCTCGGGCTGGACGGGTCTCGGCGTCACGCGTTTCGCAATCCGGGGCGTTCGGGTCCGGGGCGTGCGGGTCCGGGGCGTGCGGGTGCGGAGTGTGCGGGTGCGGGGTCTCGACCTGCTGGACGAAGCCGTCCTCCAGCACGATCGCGGAGTCGATCTCGGTGTCGGGCGGGACGCTCGCCCCGGGCAGCAGCACGCTGCGCCGGACCACCGCGCCCCGGCCGATCCGGACTCCGGGGAAGGCCACGCTCTGCTCCAGCAGCCCGTGGTTGACCAGGTCGGCGGGGACCACCGCGCGCCGGACACCGGGGGCGGACGCCACCAGTCGGCGGTCCACCCCGGGCGCGACCGTCCACGGGATCTCGGCCACGGTCAGCGGCGCGGCCTCGCCGACGGCGGCCAGGTGGGCCCGGTGGTAGCGGTCGACCGTGCCGATGTCCTCCCAGTAGCCGCGCACCCGGTAGCCGCCGATCCGCTCGCCGCCCGCCAGCATCGCCGGGATCACGTCCCGGCTGATGTCGTGCTGCCAGCCGGTGCCGTCCAACTGCTCCAGGTACCGGTGCAGCACGCCCGCGTCGAAGACGCAGAACGCGGCGAAGACCAGGTCGCTGGTCGGTTCGTCGGGCTTCTCGACGAAGGAGGTCAGCTGCCCCCGGTCGTCGAACTCCACCATCCCGAACAGGTGCACGTACCGCCGTTCGATGCGCTGGTAGGCGACGGTCAGCGCGGCGCCACTGGAGCGGTGCTGGGCGATCAGCGGGCCGTAGTCGAACAGGTAGACGTGGTCGGCGTGCAGGACCAGCACCTCGCCGGTGCCCGGGGCGAAGACGTGGGCGGCCTTGCGGATCAGCGCGTCGGCGGTGCCGCGCTCGGGCGGCCCGACCGGGTGTACCGGCGCCGTCGGCGGCCCCTCGGCGTAGGCCTGGTCGTACGGGCCGAAGTGCACCCGGAAGCCGGGCCGCCACCAGGTCCGGCGCAGGTCGTCCATCAACCGGCGCTCCTCGTACTGGGAGAGCAGCAGCACCTCGCCCAGGCCCGAGCGGGCGGCGTTGGCCAGCGAGAAGTCGATCAGGCGGCAGCCGCCGCCGAAGGGCACCAGCGGCTTCAGCCGACCGGCCCCCAGCCTGCCCATCCTGCGCCCCTCGCCCCCGGCGAGCAGCACCGCGCGCACCCCGTCAGCCACGGCGCACCGAGTCCCACGCCGTCCGGCCGGAGCCGAGGGTGAGCAGCAGGTGCAGCTCCTGGTCCTCGGACTCGGGCAGCGGGCCGGTGAAGACCCCGCCGACCCGCTCCAGCCGGTGCACCGCCACCTGTCCCCGGCCGCCGACCGCCGGGGCCGCGGTGACCAGCTCGACCCGCTCGGCCTGCGGCATCCGGTACTCCACCCGGCCGTCGCCGGTCCGGCAGCGGCCGTCCAGACGGGCGCGCAGGTCCGGGGCGGTGTCGGCGGTCTGCTCGCAGCGGGCGAAGTCGGCCCGTGCCCAGGCGGCCTCGAACAGCGTCCGGGCGGTGTCGGCGTCGAGGTCCCGGCAGCGCCGGTAGACCTCGGCGTCGCCGAGCCGGGCGGCGGCGGCCGCGATCTGCTCGCCGTGGCCGGGCCAGGCCTCGGCGGGCAGCAGGTCGAACCAGCCGTGGCGGAGCAGCCGCTCCACCGTCAGTTCCGGGGTCCGCCCGTCCCACAGCCGGGTGAACGCCGCCAGGTGCTGGTCGGCGGCGCGCTCCCAGGTGAAGCCGCGGGCGTTGGCCACCGCGTTGGCGGAGAGCCTGCGGTACTGCTCCGGCTGTTCGCGCAGCAGCCGCGCCGCCGCCCGGATCCGCTCGGCCAGCGCGTCGACCAGCAGCGGGTCGTCCTCGGTGAAGGAGCGGTTGACGGCGAAGCCGGTGGCCCGGTCGGCGTCCGGGCCGTGCAGCGGGTCGGCGACGTGGCCGAAGTGGGCCATGCCCAGCTGGGCGGTGGCGATCGGCACCGCGCCCGCCGCCATCGCCTCGCCCTGCGCGATCAGGAAGGTGTCCATCTCGAACTTGGACGGGAACAGGCAGAAGTCCGCGCTCACCGCGTACTCGGCGATCCGCTTCTCGTCCACCCGCTCCCACTCCAGGTGGATCCGGTCCGGGTAGCGGGCGGCCACCTGATGCGGGTACGGGTCGGCGATCCCGGCGTCGCTGATGCAGCGCAGCACGAAGTTGGCCCGCAGCCCCTCGCCGAGCACCCGGTCGACCGCCCGGAACAGCTCCAACTGCCCCTTGTGGTTCACCGCGTAGCGCGCGTTGTGGAAGAAGGTCGGCAGCTCCGGGTCGAGTCCGAGGCCGCCCAGCACCGACGCCCGGTCGGCCTGCGGCAGTCGGCCGGAGGTCCAGGCGTCGCCGACGGCGCAGCCGCCGACGAAGGACTTGTGCGCGTTGCGGCGCACCGTGCGGTACACCGGCAACCGGGTGAACAGCTGCTCGAACGGGGTGTCCGCGAAGTCGGTGTAGAACTCCTGGTGCCCGGGCGAGAGGAAGTCCACCAGGTCGGCGTGCTCGGCCATCAGGTCGTAGACCCCGACGTGGTCCGGGCCGTACTCGTAGTGCAGGTGGGTGAGCTGCTGGTAGCCGCTCATCACCGAGCCGTGCGGGTCGAGCGGCGGCACCGGGTCCGGGACCGGCGCGGCGGCGCCGCCGAGGAACTCCAGCAGCCGCTCCACCTTGGGCCGGTACACCTTCTTGGTGATCGGCATGTTGCTCTGCACGGTGCCGACCACGTGCTTGCTGGGGTCGTCGCGGAAGGCGGCCGGCATCAGGTAGTGGTAGTACGGCTCGTGCGCGTGCACCACCGCCCGCTCGTCGGCGAACTGCTCGCGGATGAACCGGATGCTGTCCACCTGGTAGCCGAGCGGCTTGAAGAAGACCAGGTCGCGGCCCTTGGCGTGGTACGGCGGGTAGAAGCTGTCGGGGAGCTGGTCGAGCAGGTCGTTGGAGAGGAAGTACAGGTCCACGCCCTCCAGCCGGAGCCGGTGCGCGGTGGTGGTCAGCGGGATCCGCACCTCGGCCGGGAAGCCCTCGCCCCAGGTCTGCGGGTCGAGCACCAGCGGCAGTTCGTACTGGTCGCGGTAGGGCAGGGTCTCCAGCTCGTGCAGGCGGCGCAGGTCGTCGAGGCGGCCGTGGGCGGGGGTGACGATGGAGACCCGGTGGCCCTGCGCGGCCATGGAGCGGGACAGGTTCCACAGGTAGACGGAGGTGCCGCCCTGGATGAAGCGGTGGTCGAAGCCGCCGCACTCGAAGTAGGTCTCGATGATGTGCATGGGTGGTTCAGGCCTCCACGGCGTGCCGCAGGTTGATCGCCGCGTGGTAGGCGCGGTCGTGGGCGTAGGCGTAGGCGAGTTCGTGCACCAGGCGGCGCAGCCGGAACATCCGCCAGGCCGGGTGCCCGGCCAGCTCCACGCCGCCGCCCTCGCGTCCGGCGGCGGTGTAGCCGTCCAGCAGCAGCCCGGCGACCGCGGCGGACCACAGCTGCGCGGTGCCGCGCAGCCGCTCCAGCGCCGCCAGCCGCTCGGGCGTCCAGCCGGGGGTGTCCGGCGGCGCGCCGGCCGCGCACAGCAGCGCGGTGCGGCAGGTCTCGTCGCTGTCCAGGTCGAGCACGATCGCCGCCTGGTGGGCCAACTCGTCGGCGGTGAAGCACTCCAGGCCCCGGAGCAGCCCGACCAGGTCCTGCCAGGGCGACTGCGCGGAGGTCGGGTCGTCCGGGTCGAGGACCGGCGTGGACAGGTCGATCACGCACATCTCCCAGCCGCCGGGGGTCTCCCGGCGCAGGAAGTGCGACAGGTGCAGGTCGCCGTGGCTGGGGCCGGACGGCGGTGGCGCCAGGGGCAGTTCGCGGACCAGCGCCGCCTCCCGGTCCAGCGCGGCCAGGGCGGCGCGGCGGACGGCCACCGGGAACCGGTCGTCGGCGAGGATCCTCGGGCGCAGCTCGGCGGTCCGCGCGGCGGTCCCGGCGTGGTAGCCCTCGGCCGGGAACTCCGGTGCCGGGCCCAGCCGCTGGGCCAGTTCCCGGTGGAAGTCGCGGAGGAACCGCCCGGCCCCGCGCAGCGGTTCGGCCAGCCGCTGCCGCGCCGCCGCCACCGCCCGCTCCGGGGCGAGCCCGTCGGCCACCGGCTGCCACAGTCCGCGCAGGCTGTCCCGCAGCGGGACGTCGAGGCCGTCGCCCGCCGCGTAGGCGTAGACCACGCCGAGCGGTTCCAGCCGTCCGGTGCCAGGTTCGCGGTAGCCGTAGTCGCCGACCAGCCGCTGGGTGCGCCCGCCGGGGGCCATCAGCCGCAGCAGTTCCGGCTCCCGGTTGCCGGTGTCGAGCCGCCGGTAGGTCTTGTGGGCGTGCGCGGCCCCGCCGAGGTCGACCAGGGTGAGCGAGTTGGAGGACCAGCCCGGGTCGAACGGCAGTTGGCCGCGGAAGTCCGCCGGGGCGCCGTGGAACTCGATCCGGCCGCCCCGGGCGGTGGGCAGCCGCAGCCCCTCGGCCAGTGCCCGGACCACCGCCCGGTCGTAGTCGGCGGCCCCGGCCGCCTCCGGGCCCCGGCCGTGGTCGGCGACCGGCACGAACCAGCGGCTCGGCTCCCCGCCGACCGGGGCCACCAGCAGCAGCCGGAACTCGCCGAGGGCGGCCTGGTCGAGGACGTCGAACCGCCGCGCGGCGCGCCCGTTCCCGTCCATCCACGGCGCCCGTCGCAGCAGTTCCGCCAGTCGCGGCGGGGCACTGCCGAGCAGCAGGGTGTCCAGTCCTTCCATGGTCAGCTCCCGGTCATCTCGTAGCGGTCCACGCCCCGGTGCCAGGTGGTCAGCGCGAGCGCCGCCAGGGCGGCGGTCACCACGGGCAGCCAGGGCAGCAGCCCGGTCCGTCCGAAGACCAGGTAGGACGCGGGGACGTAGGCGGTGAAGGCGTAGGGCAGTACCCAGGTCAGCAGCCACCGCAGGGAAGGTTGGTAGAGGTCCAGCGGGTACCCAGCGAAGTCGCCGAGCTGGCCCGCCGCGTAGAGCGCCGGGAAACTGTTGGTGGTCCAGAACGACAGCGAGGCGAACAGCGTCTTGATGGACGCCAGGATCACCGCGCCGCAGAGCACCAGCAGCGGCGCCAGCACCAGTTGCAGCGGCGTCAGCCGCAGCCGCAGCCCGTCGGCGGCGTACCAGGTGATGCCGATCCCGGTGGCCAGCTCGCCGAACGCGTCCGGGTACAGGAAGCGCTCGGAGAGCAGCGTGAACAGCGGGTTCACCGGCCGGATCAGGTACCGGTAGAAGTCGCCGGACTGCACCAGCCGCCGGGCCAGGATCCACATCTGGTCGGTGAACAGCCGGTCCAGGCCGCGCGGCAGCAGCGAGAACCCGAGCAGGAAGAGCACCTGCCGGTAGTCCCAGCCGCCGATCACCGACACCTGCTGGAAGACCATCGCCACCACCAGCAGCTGGCAGCCGACCCGGGCCAGGAACCCGCCCGCGCCGATCAGGAAGTCCATCCGGTACTCGGTCAGCCGGTGCAGGCTGACCCCGCTCAGGTACCAGGTGAGCCGGGTGTACCGGGCCGCCGTCGCGGCGGCGCCGCGCGCGCTCATCCGCCCAGCACCTCCACCCGGCGTACCGCGCGGCGCCAGGCCAGGGCGGTGAGCAGCGACATCCCGGCGGTCCAGGCGGCCTGCCCGGCCAGGATCTCCGCCGCCTCGGCCGGGCCCTGGTACTCGCCGAGCAGCAGCCGCAGCGGGCTGTCCACCAGTCCGGCGAACGGCAGCAGCCGGGCGGTGGCGGCCAGCGGTCCGGGCATCAGGCTGATCGGCACGACCTGCCCGGCGAGCAGCGCGACCAGGCAGTCCTTGACGATCCGGATGCCCCAGATGTTGGTGGTGGCGAACCCGGCGAGGCCGACCAGCAGGTTCACCTCGAACGCGATCACCATGGCGAGCAGCGAGGACGCGGTGAACAGCAGCGCGTCGCCCGCGCCCGGCCGTTGCAGCGGCAGCAGCCCGGCGTACAGCAGCACCACCGGGCCGCCCACCAGTCCGGCGTTGACCAGCGAGACGGGCACCCCGGCGCAGAACCGGGTGAGCGGGTAGCTGACCGGCCGGATCAGCGAGACCGCGATGTCGCCGCGCTGGATCTCGCCGGAGACCTCCTCGTCGACCCGGTTCGCGTGCAGCAGCCCGAGCACCTGCGCCAGCAGCACGTAGGTGGTGATCCCGGCGCGGTCGAAGCCGCCGGGCCCGGAGCCGCTGTCCCCGTTGTAGACCGCCCGCCACAGGAAGACCTGGAGGCTGACGGCGGTGGTCGCGGTGAGCGCGTTGACGAAGAAGGTGGAGCGGTAGCGCAGCATCGTCTGCAGGCTGCCGACCGCGAACGGCGTGTAGCGGCGCAGCCCGGCGAGCCCGGTGGCGGCGCTCACGCGGTACTCCCCTGCAACTCGTCCGGGCGCCCGGCCTGGCCCGCGTAGATCCGGCGCAGCACGGTCTCCAGGTCCGGTTCCGGGGCGAAGCAGTCGGTCAGTTCGAAGTGCTCCAGCAGGAAGGACATCACCTGCTGCGCGGTCCAGCGCCCGGCCGGGTACTCGACCTTGATCCGGCCGCCCTCGACCGCGCTGGCCCGCACCGCGTCCAGACCCGACTCGATCAGCGCGACCGCCCGCTCCGGCGGGACACTGCCGCTGTGGTCGAACAGCACGGCCCGGGTGTCGGCGCTGCGCAGCAGTTCGTGCATGGTGCCCTGGTGCACCACCGTGCCGTGGTCGACCACCAGTACCTGGTCGCAGATGGCGGTGATGTCGCCGATGTCGTGGCTGGTCAGCATGACGGTGGTGCCGAGCTGCTGGTTGGCCCGGTTGACGAGTTCCCGAACGGCCTCCTTCAGCACCAGGTCGAGGCCGATCGTCGGCTCGTCCAGGAACACCACCGCCGGGTCGTGCAGCAGGCTGGCGGCGACCTCGGCGCGCATCCGCTGGCCCAGGCTCAACTGCCGGACCGGGGTGGTGCCGAGGGCGCCGAGGTCGAGCAGTTCCTCGTAGGTGGCCATGTTGCGGTGGTAGACCGGGTCGGGTATCTCGTAGATGCGGCGCAGGATCCGGAACGAGTCCAGTACCGGCAGGTCCCACCAGAGCTGGCTGCGCTGGCCGAAGACCACGCCGATGTTGCGGGCGTTGCGGCCGCGCTCACGGTGCGGGTCGAGCCCGGCCACCCGGCACAGGCCGGAGGTGGGGCGCATGATGCCGGTGAGCATCTTGATGGTGGTGGACTTCCCGGCGCCGTTGGAGCCGATGTAGGCGACCTTGGTCCCGGCCGGGATCGAGAAGGAGACCCCGGAGACCGCGCGGACCGTCCGGTGGCTGCGGCTGAACAGCGTGCGCAGGCTCCCGGCCAGGCCGGGGCGCCGGTCGTGCACGGTGAACTCCTTGACCAGGTCCTCGGCGACGATCACCGGTGGGCCTCCGTCGCCTGTTCCAGCGCCCGGCCGAGCAGGGTCAGGCCCTCCTCCAGCAGCGTCCGGTCGATGGTGAACGGCGGTGCCAGCCGGATGACGTGGCCGCCGACCGAGGTCCGCAGGCCCAGGTCGAGCGCGGCCAGGTAGACCGCCCGGGCGAGCTCCGGCGCGGGCTCGCGGGTGGCCGGGTCGCGGACGAACTCCAGCCCGTGCAGCAGCCCGAGTCCGCGCACGTCGCCCAGCACCGGGAAGCGGGACCGCAGTTCGGCGAGCCGTTCGTCCATCAGCGCGCCCAGCGTGCGGACCCGGGCGATCAGCGTGTCCCGGGCGACGACCTCCAGCGTGGCCCGGGCCGCGGCGATGCCCAGCGGGTTGTTGGCGTAGGTGGAGGCGGTGGAACCGGCCGCCGCGGCCCGGGGGTGCCGCAGCACCGAGGACCGCCCGGCCAGCACCGCGAACGGGAAGCCCGAGGCCAGGCCCTTGGACAGGGTGACCAGGTCGGGCTCGATGCCGAACCGCTCGCAGGCCAGGAAGGTCCCGGTGCGGCCGCCGCCGGTCAGCACCTCGTCGGCGACCAGCAGCACGCCGTTGTCCCGGCAGGTGTCGGCGATCCGCTCCCAGTAGCCGGGCGGCGGCACGATCACCCCGGCGGCGCCCAGCACCGGCTCGAAGACCAGCGCCGAGACGTTGGGCTTCTCGGCGATGTGGCGGCGCACCAGCCCGGCGCAGCGCACCTCGCAGGAGGGGTACTCCAGGTCCAGCGGGCAGCGGTAGCAGTACGGCGAGTAGCCGAGGACGCTGTTGCCGGCGTGCGCCTGGTTGCCGATGTCCCAGTGCACCAGCATCCGGGCTCCCTGGGTCTTGCCGTGGAAGCCGTGCCGCAGCGCCCCGATCCGGTTGCGTCCGGGCTCGGCGACGGCCTGCACCGCGCGCAGCGCGGCCTCGACCACCTCGGCGCCGGTGGAGAAGAAGGCGTAGGTGTCCAGTTCCTCCGGCAGCAGCCGGGCCAGCAGTTCGCAGAGCGCGGCCCGGTCCGGGGTGGCCGAGTCGTGGACGTTCCACAGCCGGGCGGCCTGCTCGGTCAGCGCCGCCACGACCTCCGGCGGGCAGTGCCCGAGCGACTGGGTCAGCGTCCCGGCGGCGAGGTCGATGTACTGGTTCCCGTCGAGGTCGGTGAGGACCGCGCCGCGGCCCTCGACGAAGACCCGGCGGCCCAGCGCGGACTCCTCGGACGCGCCGGGGGCCAGGTGCGCGGCCTCCCGGTGCAGGAGTTCCTCCTGGCGCGGCCCGGTCACCGCGGGTCCCCCTCGGCGGTGCCGAGCGGGCCCAGTTCGAACACCAGCAGGTGCAGGTCGGTACCGGCGTCGTTGCGCAGCCCGTGCTCGCCCCACGGACGGTTGCGCACCACGTCGCCCGCCCGCACCGGGAACTCCGCGCCGTCCAGGGTCATCCGGCCGCTGCCGGTCAGGATCACGTAGGTCTCCTCGTCGTCGCCGTGGCGGTGCCGCCCGATCGAGGTGCCCGGCGGCAGCACCACCAGGTCGATGAAGGCGATCGGGGGCCGGGGCCCGTCCGGTCCGCCGCGCTGGTAGGCGCGGTGGGCGAGGATCGACCCCTCGCCGCCGTGGTCCTCGGTGACCAGGCGCAGCAGCCCCTCGTGCAGGTTGGAGACCTGCCTGCGGGTCACCCCGGCTGCCGCCCCGGCTGGTTCGGTCGGGCTCATCTGGGCGCTGCTCCTGTTCTGCGGTGGTACCGCCGTGCGGTCGCGGACCCGTGGTACGGGGCCCGCCTCGGTGCTCCGGGGGGGGTCAGCGGGGTGCCTTGCCCCTCAGTGGCTGACGGCCATGGGGCCGGAGCGCTGCTCGGGCGGCCGGACCGCGAGCGCGTCCAGGGCCTCCTCCAGGGCCGCGGCCGGTACGTCCTCCAGGTCGTCGACGAAGGCGGCGGCGCCGATGCCGACCGGCACCACCAGGTGCAGCCGCCGTCCGCGCCGTTCGTAGGACGCCAGCAGCGCCTGCCGCATCAGCTCCGGCGTGCAGGTCCGCGGGTCGTGCACGGGCAGGCCGAGGCCGGAGATCAGCCGGACGATCCGCTCGCAGTCCTCGGCGCCGAGCAGGCCGAGCACCCGGGCGAGTTCGGCGGAGATCGCCATGTCGATCGCGACCGACTCGCCGTGCGCGATCCGGTAGCCGCTGGCGGTCTCGATCACCGGGCCGAAGGTGTGGCCGAAGTCCACCAGCCGGGCCAGGTCGTGCTCGCGCAGGTTGGGGCAGAGCTCGCGCAGCATCAGTTCCATCGCGCTGCGCAGCACGTAGTCCTGGAGTTGCGGCAGCGGCTGCCGGAACACGTCGGGGTGCTCCTCCAGGACCTGGAACAGCCGCGGGTCCTTGATGATCGCCATCTTGGCGGTCTCGCCGAGGCCGCAGCGGATCTGCCGGTCGGGCAGGGTGCGCAGGAAGGCCGGGTCGTTGATCGAGGCGTGGGCCGGGTGGTAGGCGCCCAGCATGTTCTTGGTGCCGAGGGCGTTGACGCCGGTCT
The DNA here is from genome assembly GCF_014084105.1 of Streptacidiphilus sp. P02-A3a. Taxonomy (GTDB): domain Bacteria; phylum Actinomycetota; class Actinomycetes; order Streptomycetales; family Streptomycetaceae; genus Streptacidiphilus. The sequence goes on from NZ_CP048289.1 coordinate 6,216,506, forward strand.
TGACCCCCACACCGACGTCGATCTGGCCGACCAGGGTGGTGTTCACCTTGATGTAGCGCAGGCCCCGTCCGTAGATCGCGGCGGCGAAGCCGACCAGGTCGCAGGTGACGCCGCCGCCGACGGCGATCATCACCCCGCGCCGGTCGAGGCCGGACTCCTTGGCCACGGCGCAGATCTCCTGCACCGACTCCATGGTCTTGTGCCGCTCGCCGGTGCGGATCACCCGCACGCTCCAACTGCCGTCAGCCAGACGGGCGGTGAGGTAGCGGCGGAGCCGCTCCCCGTACAGCCGGTCCACCGTCGGGCCGAGGAAGGCGATCACCCGGCGGCCCTCGCAGTAGTCCGCGAGCAGGGGGTTGTCCGGCGAGAGGACGTCCTCGGTCAGGTCCACCCGGTACCCGGTCCCCTCCGGGGCGAGCAGGTCGAATCCGCCCTCGTCAGCGTGCACGCCCGGCTCGGGCGATGGCCTGTGACCTGTCAACAGCGCTCCTCGGGTGGGCCGGTGGCAACCGGACTCGGCAACCGGACTCGGCGTCAACTGACTGTGCCGGGGGGCAAGTCAAACACTTTGATCCACTTGTCTGCAAGACGCTTCAGAGACTTTCAGCAAATTGTTGCAGCCGTACGTCCACGGTGGAACCATCGACTGCTGCCCGTGGAACCGCCACGGCGCCCGCCGCACCGGCCCGAGTCCCGAAGGACACCCCCCATGACCCTGACCGCAGACACGAGCCCACCGCCCGCACCCGGCCAGCTCCCCGGCGCCGACGGCGACTGGTGGCGGGGCGCCGTGGTCTACCAGGTCTACCCGCGCAGCTTCGCCGACGGGAACGGCGACGGCATCGGCGACCTCAGCGGGATCCGCGACCGGCTCGGCTACCTCAGGGACCTGGGCGTGGACGCGGTCTGGCTCTCCCCGATCTACACCTCGCCGCAGGCCGACGGCGGCTACGACGTCGCCGACTACCGCACCGTCGACCCCTGCTACGGCACCGTCCGCGACGTGGAACTGCTGGTGGCGGACGCCCACGCGCTGGGCCTGCGGGTGATCACCGACCTGATCCCGAACCACTGCTCGGACCAGCACCCGTGGTTCCTGCGGGCGCTGCGCGAGGGCCCCGGGTCACCCTCCCGGGCCCGGTTCCACTTCCGCCCGGGGCGGGGCGAGGGCAACGCGCAGCCGCCCAACGACTGGCTGTCGCTGTTCGGCGGTCCGGCGTGGACCCGCACCGTGAACCCGGACGGCAGCCCCGGCGAGTGGTACCTGCACCTGTTCACCCCCGGCCAGCCGGACTTCAACTGGGACTCCGGCGCCGTCCGCGACGAGTTCCGCTCGATCATGCGCTACTGGCTGGACCGGGGCCTCGACGGCTTCCGGGTCGACGTGGCCCACGGCCTGGTGAAGGCGCCCGGACTGCCCGACGTGGGCCACTCGGAGGCGGTCCCACTGCTCGGCGGGAACCGCGTCCCCTACTTCGACCAGGACGGCGTGCACGAGATCTACCGTTCCTGGCGCACCGTGCTGGACGAGTACCCGGGTGGCCGGATCGCCGTCGCCGAGGCCTGGACCAAGACCCTGGAGCGCTCGGCCAGGTACGTCCGCCCCGACGAACTGCACCAGGCCTTCAACTTCAAGTTCCTCAGCGCCCCTTGGGACGCCACCGGGCTGCGCGACCTGATCGGGCGCTCGCTGGACGCCATGTCCGCCGTGGACGCCCCCACCACCTGGACCCTGTCCAACCACGACGTGGTCCGCCACGCCAGCCGCTACGCCTGCGGCGACCCGGGGCGCGGCCTGCGGCGGGCCCGCGCGGCCAGCCTGCTGATGCTCGCCCTGCCCGGCTCCGCCTACCTCTACCAGGGCGAGGAGCTGGGCCTGCCGGAGGTCACCGACCTGCCGGACGAGGCCCGGCAGGACCCCTCCTTCCTGCGCAAGGACGGCGGCAACGGGCTGCGCGACGGCTGCCGGGTGCCGCTGCCGTGGTCCGGCGACCAGCCGCCGTACGGCTTCGGCGCGGCCGTCGGCGGGCCCAGCTGGCTGCCGCAGCCCGCGCACTGGTCGGCGCTCAGCGTGCAGACCCAGGCGGGCGACCCGGCGTCCACCCTGGAGCTCTACCGGGCGGCGCTGGCCCTGCGGCGGCGGCACCCGGCGCTGGGCGCGGGCACCTCGGTGCGGTGGCTGGACCTGGCCCCCGGACTGCTGGCGTTCCGCCGGGACAGCCCGCGGGGCTCGCTGGTGTGCGTCGCCAACACCACCGGGGCGCCGGTCCGGACCCCGAGCCCGGGACGGCCGCTGCTGGCGTCCGAGGCCCCGGTGGCCGACGGCGCCGAGGTGCTGCTGCCGGCCGACAGCGCGAGCTGGTGGCAGGCGGACTGACCCGGCCCGCGGGTCCGGCCGGACAGACGCCCATACCACCGCCGCACACCGGCAAACGGAACATCCGGCTCATTACAGAAAGCGTATTCAGAAGTTTTCAGAAATTTCTTCCAGCTTCTTGACCCTGATACCGGATCAGGGGAATCGTATGACCCGCTCACCGGGCCGCTTGTGCGGGCAGTCGGCCCGGAGACGTCGTCAGGGCGTCCGCTGAGCGACGGAACCGCCGTGGACGGGCAACCCCCGGCCACGGCGGTGAGCACTGGCAGTGGTCGGCCTCCCCGACAGCGTCCGGCCGTCTCCCCCCGTTCACGGGGTTCCCCCATCCCCCACGCCGTCCTCGCGACGGTCCACCCTCGGGAGCACACACCTTGCCACCCTTCCGGAGATCCACCCGCACCGATCCGTCAGCGCAACCGTCCCGTCGCGGCCGGGGCGGCCTCATGCTCGCCGGGACGCTTGTCGCCGGCGCGCTCCTCCCGCTCACTCTGCAGACCGCCGCCCACGCGACCAGTGGCAGCAACGGCGGCGACGTCATCGCCAACCTCTTCGAGTGGAACTGGCCCTCGGTCGCCAACGAGTGCACCAACGTGCTCGGCCCCAAGGGCTACGGCGCGGTCCAGGTGGCCCCGCCGCAGGACTCCATCCGGCTGGCCGGGAGCACCCACTCCTGGTGGGACGTCTACCAGCCGGTCGGCTACGACCTCAACAGCCGGATGGGCAACACCGCCCAGTTCCAGGCGATGGTGGCGGCCTGCCACGCGGCGGGCGTCAAGGTCTACGCCGACGCGGTGATCAACCACACCTCCGGCAACGACCAGACCAGCACCGACTCCTACGGTGGCGACAGCTTCAACGTCACCACCAAGAACTACAGCGAGGTCCCCTACGGGCCCGCCGACTTCCACACCTCGCCCGCGAACTGTCCCAACTCGGACATGTCCATCCAGGACTGGAACAGCCAGACCCAGGTGCAGGAGTGCGACCTGGAGAACCTGTCCGACCTCTACACCGAGACCGACGACGTCCGCTCGAAGATCGCCGGCTACCTCAACACGCTGATCAGCTACGGCGTGGACGGCTTCCGGGTGGACTCGGCCAAGCACATCAACCAGGCCGACATGGCCAACATCATCTCCCGGCTGAACAACACCCAGTGGGGCCAGCGCCCTTACATCCTGCAGGAGGTCGCCCTCGGCAGCTCCGGCAACCTCGCTCCGTCCGCCTTCGAGAGCAACGGCAGCGTCATCGGCTTCGACTACGCCAACGCGCTGAAGTCGCAGTTCCAGGGCAGCATCGCCAACCTCAAGACGTTCGGCCAGAGTTGGGGTCTGGAGCCGAGTGGCAAGGACGGCGCCATGGTCGCCAACCACGACACCGAGCGCAACGGCTCCACGCTCAACTACAAGAACGGCGCGGTCTACAACCTCGCCACCGAGTTCATGCTGGCCTGGGGCTACGGCGTGCAGCCGACCGTCTACTCCGGCTTCGCCTTCAACACCTCGGACGACTCGCCGCCGGCCGACGCCAACGGCTTCGTCACCAACACCGACTGCTCCTCCAGCGCCTGGGTCTGCACCGACCGGGTCACCGGGGTCGCCAACATGGTCGGCTGGCACAACGCGGCCCAGGGGCAATCCGTCGCCAACTGGTACGACGACGGCTCCAACCTGATCGCCTTCTCCCGCGGCAACGCGGCGTGGATCGCCATCAACAACGAGAGCACCACGCAGACCAAGACCTTCGAGACCGGCCTCCCGGCCGGCACCTACTGCGACGTCATCCACGGCAACTACAGCAACGGCAGCTGCTCCGGCCCGCTGGTCACCGTGAACAGCAGCGGTGACGCCACGGTCTCGATCGCGGCCGAGGACTCGGTGGCCCTGTACGACCTGGCCACCACCAACTCCTCCTCGCCCACCGCGAGCCCCAGCGCCTCCGCGTCCGCCGGCGCCTCGGCCACCCCGAGCGCCAGCGCCAGTGCCAGCGCCAGTGCCTCGGCCACCCCGAGCGCCGGCTCCACCGCCACCGCTCCGGCCGGTGAGGTCGCCGAGACCTTCACCGTCAGCGGCACCCCGGCCAGCGCGCCGATGTACCTGGTCGGCTCGGTCGCCGGCCTGGGCAACTGGGCTCCGGCGTCGGCGATCCCGATGACCCAGTCCGGCGGCAACTGGACGGTGACGGTCGATCTGCCCCAGTCCACCGCGATCCAGTACAAGTACATCGAGCAGGACTCCTCCGGGAACGTCACCTGGGAACCGGGCGCCAACCACTCGGCGACCACCGGCTCCGGCAGCACCGCGACGCTGACCGACGCCTACAACGGCTCCAGCACCACGGTCAGTGAGAGCTTCACCGACAACGCCACCACCTGGCTCGGCCAGAGCGTCTACGTGGTCGGCTCGGTGCCCGCGCTGGGCTCCTGGAACACCGCCGACGCCGTCCCGCTCTCCTCGACGAACTACCCGAACTGGACCGGGACCGTCTCCCTGCCTTCCAACACCGCCTTCGAGTACAAGTTCATCAAGAAGGACCCGGACGGCACCATCGAGTGGGAGTCCGGGGCCAACCACACCGCGACCACCGGCACCACCGCGGCCGGCCTGAGCAACACCTGGGGCGCCGCGGCCACCTCCCCGGTCGGGGTGACCTTCGACGAGAAAGAGACCACCGTCCCCGGCCAGAACGTCTACGTGATCGGCGACATCGCGGCCCTGGGCCAGTGGAACACCACCCAGGCGGTCGAGTTGAGCTCGGCCAACTACCCCACCTGGTCCTCGACCCTGAGCATCAGCCCGAACACCACCTTCCAGTACAAGTTCATCGTGGAGGACGCCGCCGGGAACATCACCTGGGAGTCCGGCGCCAACCGCAGCTACACCACCGGCGCCTCCGGCTCGGTGACCCTGAACGACACCTGGCAGTAGCCGCGCGCGACTGACCACCGCAGGCCCAGCACCCCCGGGCGCCGACCCCGTCGGCACCCGGGGGTGTCCCGTCGTCCTCCGGGGGCGACCGGCTCGCCTCGCCGCCGGGGCGGCCGACTGCTAGCGTGCGACATGTCCCTTCCGGGGCGCATCGCCGTACCGCGCAGTCGTGCCGTCGACCCCACGGGAGCAGGAATGACGGGAGAGCCCGAGCCGATCAGTCAGACCGCTCGGCGGGCGCTGGAGCAGGAGCTCACCGACCTGCGCAGCGAGCGCGAGACGGTCGCCGCGACCCTGCGCGACCACGACCCGGGCAACGCCGGCGACCAGGCCGACGAGCTTCAGCGGGCCACCGGGCTCACCCGTCTGGACGACCGCACAGCCCGCTCGGGCGGGCGGGGTACCGCCACGGTGACGGCACTGTCCGCCGGGGGCTGACCCGGATCGGCCGAAGCAGGAGGGACCTTCATGCGCGCGGTAACGTACGACGCCTTCGCCCCCGACAACTCCCGGCTGCGCTACGGCGAGGTCCCGGAGCCCACGTTCGGGCCCGGGCAGGTGCTGGTCCAGGTCAAGGCGGCCGGGGTGAACCCGGTCGACTGGAAGGTGATGGCCGGCGGGCTCGACCAGATGATGGACACGTTCTTCCCGGTCGTCCCCGGCTGGGACGTGGCCGGGGTGGTCGTCGCCACCGGCCCGGACACCCCGGAGTTCGCGGTCGGCGACGAGGTGATGGCCTACGCCCGCAAGGACTCCGTGCACGCCGGGACCTTCGCGGAGTACGTGGCCGTGAACGCGACGGCGGTCGCCCGCAAGCCGGTCGGCCTGGACTGGGCGCAGGCCGGGGGGCTGCCGCTGGTCGGCCTCACCGCGCAGCGCGTCCTGGACCGGCTGGAGGTCGGCCCCGGCGACGTGCTGCTGGTGTACGGGGCCGCCGGCGGCGTCGGCAGCGCCGCGGTGCAACTCGGCGTCGACCGGGGCGCCCGGGTGATCGGCACCGCCTCCGAACACAACCACGCGTTCGTCCGGGCCCTCGGCGCGGAGCCGGTCGGCTACCACGACGGGCTCGCCGAGCGGGTACGCGCGCTGGCTCCTGACGGCGTGTCAGCGGTGGCGGACCTGGTCGGCGGGCAGTGGCCGGTCACCTCGGCCGTGCTCGCCCCGGGCGGGCGGCACGCCTCGATCGTGGACTCCTCCGTGGAGCAGCACGGCGGCCACTGGATCTGGGTGGGCCCGAACGGCGCGAAGCTGGCCGAGCTGGCGGCGGCGGTGGACCGGGGCGTGCTGACCATCGAGGTCGCCCAGACCTTCCCGCTGGACAAGGTGGGCGAGGCCTTCGACGCCAGCCGCACCGGCCACACCCGGGGCAAGCTCGTGATCGTCCCCTAGCCACGAGCCACGAGCCCCTGGCCACGAGCCACGGTCGGAGGTCAGGTGTTCGCCCGGTTCCGTCTGCCGCTGCTGCTGGTGGTGCTGGCGCTGTGCTACGGCACCTTCGGGTACTGGCTGATCGAGAACCAGAGCCCGCTGGACGCCTTCTACACCACCGTCCTGACCTTGAGCACCGTCGGCAGCGGGCCGGAGCTCGGTGTCGGCGGGAAGCTGTTCACGGTCTCCCTGATCCTCTTCGGCGTCGCCACCCTGTTCGCCGCGATCGGGGTGGCCACCGAGGTACTGAGCTCGGGCGAACTGGCCCGCTGGCTGCGGAGGAAGCGGATGTCCAGACGCACCGGGCAGCTCCGCGGCCACTATGTGGTCTGCGGCTACGGCCGGGTGGGCCGAACGGTGACCGGGGAGCTGGGCCGCCATCAGCGCCAGGTCCTGGTGATCGAGTCCAAACCGGAGTTGCACCTGCTGCTGGAGGAGCAGGGCATCCCCTACGTCACCGGCGACGCGGCCGACGAGACGGTGCTGCGGCAGGCCGGGATCGAACGCGCCGACGGCCTGGTGTGCGCGGTGGACTCGGACTCGGGCAACGTCTTCATCGCGCTCACCGCGCGGGCGATGAACCCCGGGCTGCGGATCGTCGCCCGCGCCGCCGAACAGCGCTCGGTCGACAAGCTGCGGCGCGCCGGGGCCGACGAGGTGATCTCCCCGTACGGCCTGAGCGGACGCCGGATGGCGCTGCTCGCGCTACAGCCGTCGGTGCTGGAGGTGCTGGACCTGCTCGACCTCGGCGCCGACATCCGGCTGGAGGAGGTGGCCGTGCAGCCCGGCACGCCGCTGCACGCGATGACCGTCGCCGAGGCGCAGACCCGCTTCGCCGGGGTGGCCATCCTCGCCGTCCGCCAGCCCGGTGGCGAGCTGACCACCAGCCCCGACCAGAACCTGCGGCTGGGCACCGGGGACCTGGTCATCGCGCTGGGCCCGGTGACCATTCTGGAGGGCATGACGAACTGACGACATGCCCGGGTGGCGGCACTGTGGCACTGTGGAAGGACGGAGCATCCGCCCGCTGCGAGAGGAGCGACCATGTCGTCGACCCGGCGTCGGAAGAAGAGGGCCCGCCGCAAGCACCACGCCAACCACGGCCGCCGTCCCTCCTGCTGAGCGGCCCGGTTCCCGGGCCGTCGGTCGAGGTGGCCGGGGGTACCTCGGCCCGGCCGCGGCCAGAACGACGGGGCTCCCCGGGGGCGGGACGTCCTGGTTGACGTCCCGTGTCCCGGGGAGCCCCGTCGTCAGCTCGGTGACGAGCGGATCAGCTCACGCGGGTCAGGGGGTCACCGACAGGGCGAAGAGGTGGATCGCGGGCTGGTTCGGCAAGGTCACGCTCCGTACCGTCTTGCCCGCCGTCAGCGGGATGGTGTTGCTGAACACCTGGTAACTGATGCCGAAGTTGGCCGGGCCGGTGGGGGTGTCGCGGTGGTCCGTGGTGATCGCGACCCGCGCGCCGTAGGCGGTGGGCGGAGTGCAGCACCAGTTGGGGAAGCCGAGCTGGCCGGTGCTGGTGCTGCCGTCGGTGTAGGTGACGGTGACCGGGGCGGAGACGGCGCCGGTCTCCGAGCCGAGGAAGGCCAGGCTGCTGCCCGTGCCGGAGAGGGTGACCTGTTCGCCGGAGGCGGCCACGTTGTCCGGGGTTCCGGCGGCGGCGGTGGGCCAGCTGAAGCCGAGGCCGTTGGCGCTGACCGTGGCGCCGGGGGTGACCCCGGCCGTGGCCAGCGCCTGGGCGGAGTAGCTGTCGCCGGTGGAGTCGAAGTCGCCCGGGGTCGGGGCGCTCTCCGAGGTGACGCCGACGTTGTTGAAGGCGGCCGAGAGGGTCGGGTACGGGACCGTACTGGTGATCGTCCGTTCGCCGCTGACCTGTCCGGCCCCGGCGGATCCGGCCCGGTACCTGGCGGTGGCGGTGATCTCGCTGACGGTGGTGCCCGGGGCCGCGTTCCTCGGGCCCTTGACGGTGACCACGGCGTACGCCGCCGCGCCGGTGCGCACATCGCCCAGCCGGGTGCTGACCGGGGAGACCGTCCAGCCCTTGGGCGCGCTCACCGACAGCCGGACGTCGGACAGCCGGGCCGCGCCGTGGTCGCTCAGGCTGATCAGGTAACTGTCGGGCCTGGCTGCGGTGCTGACGTCCTGCCAGCTGATCGCGGTGGCCGGTTGCAGCCCGCGGGAGGCCCCGGCCCCGACCCGGTAGATCACGGTCGCGTGCGGCGGGACGTCCGCCGAGATGGTGCCGTCGGTCTGGGTGACCGCCTTGGTCACCAGGTTCCTCAGCTGGTACGAGGAGCCCTTGCCGAACCCGGCGGCGGCGGCCGTGGTGGTGATCGTCAGGGCCTGGTCGGAGGAGTTGAACAGGGCGACCGCGCGGTCGCCGCCCGCCAGCGGCTTGGCCAGCACGTTGTAGCCGGTGCCCTGGGCCACGATCCGGCCCTGCACCCCGAGCGGGTCCTGGTCGACGGCGATGACGTCCTTGTTGCCGAGCGCGGCCAGCGCGCCCGGGGTGAGCTTGGTCAGGTCGGTGCTGGAGATCAGCGGCGCGGCCATCATCGCCCACAGCGAGACCTGGCTCTGGATCTCGTCCTGGGTCAGTCCGGAGTCACCGGCGAGCAGGAAGTCCGGGTCGTTCCAGCGGCCGGGGCGCTGCAGGTCGGCCAGGCCGACGTTGTAGCCGTAGTTGTAGGAGATGGCGCTCCACTTGGCCGCGCCGCTCTCCTGGCCGAGCGCGGTGTCCGCGCCCTCCCGCCACAGGTTGCCGAGCTGGGCGGACCACTTGATCACGGTGTCCCAGTCGGGGGTGCCCTGGAAGTACGCCGGGGCCGAGATCGAGAAGACCATCTTGCGGCCGCTGTGCAGCAGCGCCTGGCTCATCGCGGCGTAGGTGGCGTAGTAGGCCTGCTCGTCGGTCTGCCCGCTGGGGGTGGGCACGTTGCAGCCGTCGAGTTTGACGTAGTCGACGCCCCAGGCGGCGAACAGGTCGGCGTCCTGCTGCCAGTGGCCCTCGGAGCCCGGATAGCCGCCGCAGGTCTCCGTACCGGCGTCCTCGTAGATGCCGAACTTCAGCCCCAGCTCGTGCAGTTGCCTGCCGACGTAGGCCATTCCGTCGGGGAACCTGGTCGGGTCGGCGACCAGGTTGCCGGAGGAGTCGCGGTTGGGCGCCATCCAGCAGTCGTCGATGGTGACGGTGTTGTAGCCCTTGGCCGCCAGGCCGCTGGTGACCAGGGCGTGGGCGTTGGCGAGCACGATCTGCTCGTTCTCGCCGCACTGGTAGTACGACCAGTCGTTCCAGCCCATGGGCGGGGTCGGCGCGTAGTTCGGATACTGGCCGGGGGCGGCCGTGCCGGCGGCCGACGGCGCGGCCGAGGCCGGGGTGGCCAGCAGCAGTCCGGCGGACGCGGTGGCGAGCGCGCAGCTCGCCGCGAGCGTCGCACGGATGCGCCGATGGAGGGGGAAGTCACAGGGCAACCTCGCAGGTTCGGTCGGGCCGAATGGGCGGCTGGTCCGGAACAGCTGAGGGATTGTCTACTCGTATCTGCTCGTAGTTGACAAGAGTGCCATCAAAATAAGCAGAACTGAGCATGAGTCATGCGCGATTGGGCATACTTGTGCCGAGGCCCCTGGACCGCCCGGGGATCAGCGGTCCAGCGCGCAGCCGGTGACCGTGGCGGCGAAGCCGTGCAGCAGGTGCAGCACCTCGCCGCGGTGGCGGCGGCCGGACAGCACGTCCATCTGGTAGCCGTCCTCCAACGCCACGAAGTTGCCCGCCAGTTCGCGCGGCGGGGCGGTGAGCCGGAAGTACCCCTGGGCCTCCCCCAGCAGCAGCACCCCGTAGTAGACCGCGACCTGACGCTCCGTCAATGTCGCGTCCAGGGCCGCGACCCGGGGGTCGCGCAGGCTGCGCGGGCAGTACTCGAAGAGCAGTCGGGGGATGGTGTCGTCGGGGCCGGTCGCGACGCCCGCGTCGATGCAGGCGAGCAGCCGGTCGCGGGCGTCCGGCAGCCGCTCGGCCGCCTCCTCGCGGCGGGCACAGAAGCGTTCGATGCCCCGCTGGAAGGTCTCGTTCATGAGCTCGTCCAGATCGCCGTAGTAGTAGAGGACGGCGGCCGGGGTGACCCCCGCCTCCTCGGCGACGTCGCGCAGCCGCAGGCCTTCGAGGCCGCGCGCGAGCAGTGCCCGCCGAGCGGCCTCGCCGAGCTGGGCCCGCCGCGCCTCTTGATCCTTCTGTCGAGCCATGGCTCCAGTCTTCCAGATCATTGACTAAACGTAGCCGTAGCGAGATCTTGCCTGCCCTTGACGTGGGACATCCCCTTCTCTTAAATCACTGTTTAACAAAAGGAAGGAGGGCTCCATGACCACGAACCTGTCCGAGCGGACCACCCCCGAACCGCCCCAGGGCCGCGACAAGGGCCTGGCGGCCGGCTCGGTCGGCCTGCTGTCGATGGTCTCCCTCGGCCTCGCCTCGGTCGCCCCGGCCTACAGCATCACCGTCACCCTGGGGCTGGTGACGCTCGTCGTCGGCCACCTGGCCCCCGCCGCGCTCCTGGTCGGCTTCGTGCCGATCCTGTGCACCGCCTACGCCTTCCGCGAGCTCAACCGGGTGATGCCGGACTGCGGCACCAACTTCGTCTGGATCACCCGCGCCTTCGGTCCCTGGAGCGGCTGGATCTTCGGCAACTGGATCCCGCAGATCGCCACCCTGATCGCCATGACCGCGCTCTCCCAGGTCGGCGCGACCAGCCTGCTCTCCCTGGTCGGCCTGAGCTCCTACGCCGCCCGGACGGTGCCGGTGACCCTGCTCGGACTGCTGCTGCTGGCCGTGGCCACCGCCGTGGCCTACCGGGGCGTCCAGCTCTCGGCCGCGATCCAGAACGGCATGGTCGCCATCCAGTTCGTCGCCCTGATCGGCTTCGGCATCGCCGCGCTCGCCCACCACCACGCGGCCACCCCCTCCCTGGCCTGGGTGAACCCCCTCGGCTTCCACGGCACCGGCCCGTTCGCCGAGTCGGTGCTGCTCTGCCTGTTCATCTACTGGGGCTGGGACTCGGCGCTCACCGTCAACGAGGAGGCCCGCGACCGCACCCGGGCCCCCGGCCGGGCCGCCGTGATCTCCACCGTGACCCTGCTCGGCACCTACCTGTTCACCGCCGTGGCCGCGATCAGCTTCGCCGGGACCGGCAGCACCGGCCTGGGGCTCGGCAACCAGGCCAACGCCGCCGACGTGCTGGCGACGCTCGCCCCCGCCGCGCTCGGCGGGCCGGTGGCCAAGGTGGTCCAGCTCGCGGTCTGCCTGTCCGCCGTCGCCGGGCTGCTCACCTGCGTGGTCTCCACCGCCCGGCCCAACGTGTCGGTGGCCTCGCACGGCGCGATGCCGCGGATCTTCGCCCGGGTGCACCCGCGTTTCCGCACCCCCACCTTCGCCACGCTGTTCAGCGGCGTGCTGGCCGCGGTCCTGCTCACCTCGCTCACCGCCGCCTCGCCCTCCTTCCTGAGCGACGCGATCCTCTCCATCGGCCTGATGGTGTGCTCGTACTACGGAGCCACCGCCTTCGCCTGCGTCTGGCACTTCCGCCGCGAGCTGCGCGGCTCCGCCCACGCGCTGGTCTTCAAGGGCCTGCTGCCGCTGGCGGGCGGCCTGATGATGCTCGCCGCGTTCCTGCGCAGCGCGCACGACATGCTCGCCCCCGGCTACGGCAGCACCTCCTTCGACGGCGTCGGCGGCGTGTTCCTGCTCGGCATGGGGTCGATGGTGTTCGGCATCGCCGTCACCGCGCTGATGCGCGTGCTCCACCCCGGCTTCTTCCGCAACGGCCGGACCACCGTCACCGACCTGATCATCACCGAGGACTGAACCCATGCGCACCCTGGCCATCGCCGCCCTCCAGACCCGCCCCGTGACGCACGACCTCGCGGCCTCCTGGCGGCGCTTCCGCGAACAGGTACTGGCCGTCCGGGCCGCCTTCCCGCAGGTCCAGCTGGTCACCGTGCCGGAGTTGCTGCTGGCGGCCGAGGCGCCGCTGCTGGAGGCCCGGGAGGACTGGACCGAGCAGGCCGCCGTGCCCGTGCCCGGCGAGCTCACCGACCGGCTCTGCGACCTCGCCCGGGAGACCGGACTGTGGCTGGTCCCCGGCAGCCTCTACGAACGCGCCGCCGACGGGCGGATCCACAACACCGCCCTGGCCGTCTCGCCCGAGGGCCGGATCGCCGCGACCTACCGCAAGGTCTTCCCCTGGCAGCCCTGGGAGAGCTGCGCCCCGGGCAGCGACTTCGTCGTCTTCGACATCCCCGACATCGGCCGGATCGGCCTGGCCATCTGCTACGACGGCTCCTTCCCGGAGACCGTGCGGCAGCTCGCCTGGCTGGGTGCCGAGGTGATCATCCAGCCGACGCTGACCACCACCCGCGACCGGGAGCTGGAACTGGTCTGCGCCCGCGCCAACGCCTGGACCAACCAGGTCTACGTGGTCAACGTGAACGCCGCCGACCCGGCCGGGGTCGGCGCCAGCGCCATCGTCGACCCCGAGGGCATCGTCCGCCAGCAGGCCGGTTCCGGGGAGGAGATCCTGGTCGACGTGCTCGACCTGGACGCGGTGACCCGGGTCCGCGCCCACGGCAGCACCGGCCTGAACCGGCCCTGGGACCAGATCGCCCGGTACGGCTCAGAGATCAACCTGCCCATGTACGGCGGCGGCTTCCGGACCCCGCCGTGGCACCCCTCCGCCCGGGCCTGACCCGGCTCCGGGCCGCCCGCCCCCGCGCGGGTGGCCGCGACGCGCGGGCGGGGCGGGCACCGGCGTGCCCGCCCCGCCCATCCGGTGCTTCAGCGCTGGACGAAGACCGCCACGGTGTAGCCGGGGACGGTGAAGCTCCCGGTGGCCGGGTCGAAGGCGGACTGCCTGACCACCGGGTCGGTGCCGCCGGCCTGGACCGGGTCGAGCGCCTGCCGGGTGCCGGCCAGTCCGGCGAGGGTCTGCGTCCGGGTGGTACCGGTGGCGTTGTAGATCACCGTGACCGAGGCGTAGCCGCCCAGTCCGTGCCCGTCCAGGTGCTCGGTGATCACCCCGGGCACCTGCCCGGCGGTGCCCGACAGCGGGAAGCCGACCCGCTGCCGCACGGCCTCGGCGGTGGTCAGCGAGAACAGCGGGGAGGACTTCTTGATCTCCAGGAACTGCTGGAACTCGTCCGTGGAGTCCTGGGTCGCGGCGCAGGTCGGGACCAGCGCCGGGTTCGCCAGCAGCGGCTGGGCGTAGGACCACAGCGACTGGTTGGACGCGGCCATCGGCAGGCCCCGGCCGAAGCCGTTGCCGTCGGCGCAGTTCCACTGGATGTCGTTGAACCAGTCGCCGCTGTCGTACGAGTTGGAGTCCAGCGACTTGGAGCGCAGCAGGTCGGTGCCCGCCTGGGCGAATCCGGGCCCCTCGCCGAGGGTGCTGGTGGCCAGGTCGAGTGCCTGGATCCGGGCCCGGTCGGCCGGGCTGGTGCCGGAGGCCAGCTTGTAGACGAGCGTGTCGTACAGCGCGAGGTTGTCGTGCGCGTCGACGTAGTCGACGGCCTCGCCGGGGGCCGCGGTGTACCCGGCCGGTACTCCGTTGTAGTCCACGCCGCTGCCGGCGACCCGGCTGCCCTCGGTGTCGGTGAAGCGGTAGTCGGCGAGGTCGCCGGTCAGGCCGAGTTCCACCAGGTCCGTGTCGTGCAGCAGGGTGGTCCGCTGCTGGGCGGGGGTGCCGTTGACCGGGTCGTCGTCGGGTTCGGTGTACTGGCCGGAGCCGAAGCCCTGGATCCGCGGGTCGGTGTCGAAGGGGCTGCCGCCGCGCACCGCGTCGCGCAGCCGGTCGTTGAAGGTGCCGATGCCGGTCCCGGCCATGTTGGCCTGGGTGGCCTGGACGAAGCGGGCGTCGTTGGCGACCACGCCGAAGTTCCAACCCTCCCCGTACAGGGTCTCCGCCGTGCCGTCGATGCCGTCCCGGCTCGCGGTGAGCCGGTCCAGTGAGGACCTGACGTCGAGCATGGTGCTCTTCGGGTCCAGGCCCATCAGGTCGAAGCGGAAGCCGTCGATGTGGTACTCCTTCGCCCAGGTGGTGACCGAGTCGACGACCAGCTTGTTCATCATCGCGTTCTCCGGCGCGGTGTCGGCGCAGCAGGAGTCGGTGGTGACCGCGCCGTTGGCGTCCAGGCGCTGGTAGTAGCCGGGGACGATCTGGTCCAGGACCGAGTTCGGGTCCTCGCCGGAGGCGGCGGTGTGGTTGTAGACGACGTCCATGACCACCCGCAGTCCGGCCTTGTGCAGGGCGGCGACCATGTCGCGCAGCTGCACGGTGCGGGCGGCGCCGGTGGAGTCGGTCGCGTAGGCGCCCTCCGGGACGGTGAAGTGCAGCGGGTTGTAGCCCCAGTTGTAGCCGTCGGTCTCCTGGGTCCGGGTGATGCAGGCCTGCTGCTGGTCCGAGTCCGGTGCGAAGCCCGCCAGGTCGCACGGCGGCTGCGCCTGGTCGGCGCGGACCTGCGGGACTCCGGCGAAGTCGAAGGTCGGCATGATCTGGACGGTGGTCACCCCGGCCTTGGCGAGCACCTCCAGGTGCTTCATCCCGGCCGAGTCGGGGTCGGTGAAGGCGAGGTAGGTGCCGCGTTCGGCGGCCGGGACGGTGGTGTCGGCCTCGGAGAAGTCGCGGACGCTCAGCTCCTGGATCTCCTGCTGGGTGCTGGGGATCGGCTTGGGCGAGCGGCTGTCGGCGAAGGAGGCCGGGATCAGGCCGGGGTCGTCCAGGTCGACGATCTGGCTGCGGGTGGAGTCCGCGTTCAGGGCCAGCGAGTAGGGGTCGGTGACCTGGTTGGTCATCAGCTTCAGCTGGTCCGGCACCCACACGGTGACCTGGTACAGGTAGTACGCGCCGTTCCAGCTGGGCTTTCCGGTGACCGACCAGGCGCCGGTGCGGGCGTCGCGGGTCATCGGGACCAGCGTCGGGGTGGTCGCGTCGGCGCCGTCGTAGAGCTCGACGTCGACGTTCCGCGCGGTGGGCGCCCACACCGTGAGCGTGGGCGTCCGGCCGTGGAAGACCGGGCCGAACGTGGTGCGGGCGGCCGGGGCCGCGTAGAGGTCGTCCAGCACCCCGGCGGTCTGCAGCGAGGTGGCGGCGCTGAGGTCGCCGTGCGCGTCCAGCGCGGCCACGGCGACCTGGCCGCGCAGCAGTTGGGCGGCCCGCGCGGCGTACCCGGCCGGGACCCGCAGCGCGCCGAGGGCGGCCAGGTCGGGGTACTTCTTCCTGAGCGCGGCGGGCAGCCCGGCCGGGTCGTAGGTCAGCGGGATGACGGTGCCGCCGGTGAGCCCGGTACCGCCCTCGGACAGGCCGCCGTCGGCGGAGGCGGCCAGCTGGTAGCTCTGGTCGGCCGGGTCGGCGCCCAGGTTCCAGGCGATGTAGCCGGTGGACAGCCAGTAGGCCTGGGCCTTGACCAGGCTGGGCTTGGCCACTCCGGGGTAGACGCTGAGCTGGTGCGAGGTGCTGTTGTAGCTGAAGGTCGTGGTGGCGTCGTCGGTGGCGACGGTGAAGCCCGCCGCCGCGCCGCCGGGCGTCCCGTCCTGGCCGTAGCTGACGGCGCCGGTCAGCCCGAGGGCGGTCCTCGCCTGGTAGGTACCGGCGGGCAGGGCGCTGGTGGTGAAGGTGTAGGTGCCGTCGCCCTCCGGGTCCTCCAGCCAGGACTGGACGCAGCTCGCGGCCCAGTCGGCGCAGCCCAGGGCGTGCTCGAAGTCGCCGACCGCGACCGGGACCGGGTCGTTGACGGTGTCGGTGATCCAGTGGCTGCCCTGGTCGAACAGGAAGGTGACGTCGGCGCCCCCGGCCGGGACGGTCAGCGGGATGTTCGCGCCCCCGGCGGCGGCGTGCAGGCCGTAGCTGACGTCCCAACTGTCGTCCAGCGCGGCCTTGTAGGTGTAGCTGCCGGCGGGCAGGTGCGCGGTGAGCGTCCAGATGCCGCCGGGCTGCGCGGTCATCTGGGCCTGGGCGCAGTCGGCGGCCCACTCGCTGCCGCAGCCGAGCAGGGTGTCCAGGTCGCCCGCGACGGTGACCGCGGTGGGGGCGGTGTCGGCGTGCGCGGCCGGGGCGAGCAGCAGGCCGGACAGCGCGGCGACCAGCGCCAGCGTCCCGGCCGCGGCCCGCCGCCGTCCGGGGGCGGCGGTCGGTGATGGTGGTGTCATCGGACCTCTCTCTGACGGAGTCTGCGGTCGCGTTCCGGGACGTCACGCGGGTCCAGCACCCGGTCACCCGGTTCCATCAGCGCGGGGTCGTGGGCAGCGGGATCGGACAACGGGAAGTTAACAGAGCCGCAACATGATGAGGAAGGCCTTGCAGAAACTTTCCGAATGCCGTTGCACTCCTACGGCGGCATGCGGCCGTGGCGCGCGGGCGGCGGTCCGGTGTCCGCCGCCGCCCGCGCGGGTCCGCCGTCGTCAGCCGACCGTGATCTCACCGACGCGGGTCGGGATGTACACCTGCGTGGGGTTCGCCATCAGGTTCCACAGATGGTCGTCGAACCCGTGGTTGACCCCCCACTGCGAGCCGGTCCCGGAGCACTGGAAGACCCCGAGCGCGGCGTCCGGGCTCTTGTCGCTGTTGTCGTAGGCCCAGCCGGAGACGTCGAGGCAGAGGCCGTCCTTGTAGTTGCGGACCAGCACCCCGAGGCCGCCGGAGCTGGTCGAGTTGACGAAGGGGAGCTCCCACAGCTGGTTGTCGGAGCTCACCGGCGTCGTGCAGGTGAACGTGGCGGCGCGGGATCCGGACGCTGCGGCACCGTAGTCGGGAAGGTCCAGGCACAGGTTGGATCCGAGCGCGTTGCGGATCCAGTAGAGCGGTTCACCGTCCGGCGCCGTGCCCTGCTGCTGCAAGTACCACATCTGGTTGTCCGAACTGCCGTACGCGCACTGGAACTGCTCCATCCCGTCGGCGAGCGTGGGCGCGCCGTAGTTCGGGAGGTCCGCGCACTGGCCGGTCCAGTTGTTCTGGATCACGAAATGCACCGGGGCGGTGTTGGCCGGTGCGGCTCCGGCCGTGGAGCCGGTCTTCGGGCCCGAGCCGCCGGGGGTGGCGGCGCCGCCGCCCGCGGGTGACGCCGGCGCGCTGCTCGGAGCCGAGGCGGCGGAGGGTGACGCCGCCGCCGTGGTCGGCGCCGCGGCGAGCGGCGCGGGCGTCGCGGCGGGCAGCGGGGCCACCGCCGACTGGACCTCCGCCTGGGCCAGGGTGGCGACATGGGGCTGGTAGGCGAACCAGAGCGCGACCAGGGCGACGGCCAGTCCGAGCCCGACGCCGAAGAACCCGGCGAGCCAGCGCGGCAGCACCCCCTTCTGCACGTAGGTCCCGTCCACGCCGACGGGCGTGCTCCCGGACCGCTGCACGGACAGCTGGTACGGGCGGTTCTCCTTGTGCCCGAACCAGATGATCCGCTGCGGCTTCAGCGTGGCCTTGACGAAGGTCGCGCGCCCGGGCTCGACCTGCACGTTGGCGGGGTGGACGTGGTAGCTGAGCTGTCCCCCGTTGTCGGCGCCGCCGACCGAGGCGGTGAGCTTGGTGTTGCCGAGGTTGTCGATGGCGAGAACGGAACGCCCCCGGAAGCGCCCCCTGACGGTCGGCGGCACCAGCTCGGCCCGGACCTCGGTGAAGGCGGTGACCGTGATGTTCCCCTCGGGGACGGTGGTCGCCTCGGGGTTCTCCGTCGGAATGATCTGCACCGCGTACGGGTTCGGCCCGGCCGTGGCGTCGGGACTGCGCGGCGGCGCGAAGGTGAGCTCGACGGTCCCGGTGGTACCCGGGTACAGCCGGAGCGTCGCTGGTTCAAGGGTGACGTAGGGAGAGATCTCGCCGACCGGTATGAAGCGGTACTCGTCGACGACATCGCTGGTATTCCGTACCCGCAGCCTCACCGTAGTCGTGCCGCCGGGGTCCACGATGGTGGACGCTGGTTCGAGGGATGTCCAGATGCTCACCCGCCGATACTACGTTGACGCATTCTTGTCAGCCGC
Source organism: Streptacidiphilus sp. P02-A3a (assembly GCF_014084105.1). Taxonomy (GTDB): domain Bacteria; phylum Actinomycetota; class Actinomycetes; order Streptomycetales; family Streptomycetaceae; genus Streptacidiphilus. Next base: position 6,235,245 of record NZ_CP048289.1, read on the forward strand.
CCAGCGGGGTACCCCATCCCAATCCCTCCAGGTCAGCGGCTCGGCACGGCGCCCGCACCCCACATCCATCGGCGCCGACCACCTGGTCGTCACCTGGCTGACGGGTCAGCCGAGTTGACGCCAACCGCAGCGACCCACGCTTCGTGAACCCGAGTTGACGCGGCGTCATGCACCGCGAAGCATTCCGACCCCGACTCCCCCGGACCGGAATGCGCCAGGACCGGCCGACGAACCCGGCGATCCGATATGACGGGTCATCCATCCCCTATCGGACTGGGCAAATCTCCAGCCTATCTCGATTCCGCCGACGGTACAGCTGGGAGTCGAACGGTGTCGAACTCCGCTACAGTTACGATCAACGTTGATTCGGAGCACCACGTTTAGGAGCAACCGACACATGCACGCCGAGCTCATAGCCTGCTGCGTCTGCATTATCTGCATATTCATGCGCGGCTCCTAGATTACCGAAGGGTAATCCAGGCTGGCGAGGCGGTGTCGCAGGAGCTCTGCTCTCGGCACCGCCATTCCTTCGTACAGCACCAGTGCCCGCTGCCAAAACGATGCCGCGAGGGCACGGCCCTGCAGTGCGAGGACAACTTCGCCGAGGCTCTCCAGAGCTTGGGCACCCTCGAAGACCGCGCCGAGACGGCGGGCCAGCTCCAGCGCCTCACGGCCCGCAGCCAACGCTACCAGGTAACTGCCAGCGGCGCGTTGAGCCGAGGCGATGCCGAGCAGCGCGCGCTGGCGGCAGCTCTGGCTACGGATCTGCTGACTGATCTGTTCAGCCAGCGTGAAGCTGGTGAGCGCGTCCGCATTCCTGCCTAATGCCTGATACGTGAGGCCTATGCTGATCAGCGACTCGGCTTCCGATTCCAAATCGCGGAGATCGTGGAACATTCGAGCCGCGCGCCGATGGCTGACCAGTGACCGCACTGTCTCACCGCTCCCCCTGAGCGCCGTCCCGAGATTTTCGTAGAGTATTCCCATCTCCTGCCGCCCGCCGATTCTCCGCACCAAGGAGAGGGCTTCCTCGAAACGGGCGCGGGCAGCCTCGTACCGTTCCAGGCGCAGCAGGATCTCCCCGGTATTGCTGAGCGCCCAGACCTGTCCGTGGAGGTCTCCGATCTCCCGCTCCAGCAATAACATCGCGCGGAACTGGGCGAGTGACTCCTGAAACTTTCCGGTCTCGCCAAGAAAGACGCCGTACTGGTTGGCTATCTCGGCCTGGCCGCGCCGGTTTCCGGCCTGCCGCTGGAGCACCAGGGCCTCGTCGAGGTAGCGCAGGCCCTCCTGCGGCTGGTCGGAGGTCAGCCGCACCCGCGCCACCTGGTACAGCGCCTCAGCTTGACCTGCCGGATCCGCAGCGGACCGGCTCAGGGCCAGCGCCTCAAGACCCCAGTGCAACGCGTCCTCGCGGGAGCCGAGAGCCCACAGCGCGGACGCGCGGTCGACCATGATCTGGGCTCGGGCCACCGGGTTGTCCTGATGCTCCCAGGCCTGGAGCGCGGCTGCGTGCAGGTTTTCCGCAATTTTCCAAGATCCCCAGTTGTACAACGATTTGGCGAGCACATGCGGGATCAGCCGTGCGTGTGCGGGCGACCGATCGACTGCCGCACGGGCTACAGCCAGCAGATTGGATCGCTCGATGTCAAGCCAGGCTCCGGCTTCGTCCGCATCCGAAAGAGAAGGGAGGCATACCGGATCACCGACCAACTGGAGCGGAAGTCTGCGTCGGCCCGGATAGGCCAGCCGATCCGCCGCGTCGGCGGCGGCCAGATAGTAGTCCAGCAGCCGAGAAATCGCGGCGCGCAGGGTCTTGTCCGTCTCCTCGCGTTCGGCCACGCGGAGTGCGAAATCCCGAGCGAGATCATGGAATAGGTAGCGGTCCTTCACCGACTCCTCCAGCAGGTGGGAGTCAAGTAGATCTTCGAGACTATGACCTACCTCAACCGCGTTCCGTCCGTCCAACGCGGTAGCTGTCCGCAGCGTGAGGTCGGGGCCGGGGTGCAGGGCCAGCAGGCGGAGCAACCGGCGCTCCGGCTCAGCCAGTTCGCCGTAGGAGAGGTCGAAGGAACTCCCGACCGCGCGGAGGGCGTGGTTGCCGAAACGTGGCCCAGTGGGCTGGGCCAACCGCTCTGCCAAGTCCTGCACAGACCAGGCCGTCTGGTGGCGGAAGCGGTTGGCGGATATCTGCAGGGCCAAGGCAAGTCGACCGCAGAGGTGCGTGACGCGACGCACGCCCACCCGGTCCGCTGTCCGTGCCGGGCCTACGATTCGGGTGAAGAGCTCCATCGCTTCGGACTCTGACAGTGTGTCAAGGTAGAGCGACCGCGAACCCTCCAGCTCGGCCAGCCAGTGGCGGCTGGTGACGATGACCCCGCACGACGGTGTCCCGGGCAGCAGCGGGCGGATCTGCTCGGCATCGTGCGCGTCGTCGAGCACCAGCAGCGTGCGGCTGTGCGCCATTCGCTCCCGCCACAGCGACGCACGCCCCTCCAGGTCGGGCGGCATGGCCTGGGCCGGCATGCCGACCAGCGCCAACAGGCTTGCCAGCGCGTCGGACGGGTGCTGCGGCGACTGCCGCGCGTAGCCGCGGCCGATGCTCGCGAAGAGCACACCGTCCGGGTAGCGGTCACGGAGCCGGTGGGCGGCCCGGGTCGCCAGGGCGCTCTTGCCGCTTCCCGGCATGCCGTGGATGACCAGTAGCGGCAGCGTCGCCGGGGCCTCCCCGCCGAACGCCGTCAGGATGATCCCGAGCTCGGCCCGGCGGCCGGTGAAGTCCTTGATGTCCCGAGGCAGGTTGAACAGCGGCCGGGCGGGCCGCCCCGGGGGCTCCGGTTCCGTCGGGACGGCCAGCAGGTCGGCGTCGCCGCGCAGGACGCGTTGGTGCAGGGTGTCGAGTTGGATGCTCGGGGCCAGGCCCAGTTCGTCCCGCAGCCTGGTCCGGGCGCGCCGGTACACGGCCAGGGCGTCGCCCTGGCGGCCGCTGCGGAAGAGGGCCAGCATCAGGTCCATCACCACCGGCTCCGCGGCCGGGCTGCGTTCCGCCAACTCGGTGAGCTCACCCACGAGTTCCTCGTGCAGACCGAGGCCGAGCTCCAGGTGTACCCGCAGTTCCTGGACCGCCCGGCGCTCCTCGTTCAGGCGGTTGCGCAGACCAGTGGCCCAGTCTCCGGTGAATTCCACCAACGCCTCTCCCCGCCACAGGGTTTCGGCCTCACGCAGCAGTTCCGCCGCTCCCTCCGCGTCGCCGGTCCGGCTCAGCACGCGGGCTTTCCGATGGAGATGACGGAATCTCAATAAATCGACATTCTCGGCCTCCATGACCAGCCGGTAGGCGCGCGCCGAGAAGTCCACCCGGACCAGATCCCCGGTGGCGGTCCGCAGCCGGTTCCGCAGTCTGGAGACGTAGCTCTGCAGCGTCTCCGCGCCCTTGGGCGGTGGTTCGCCGTCCCAGACCCGGTCCAGCAGCACGTCGACCGGCACGGAGGTACCGGCGGCGCACAGCAGGACGGCCAGCAGGGCCCGCTCCTTGGGCGAGCCGAGGCGGACTCGGCGCCCGTCGACCAGCAGCTCCAAGGGCCCGAGTAACCGGAATTCCACCAGTATCCCCCTCCGCGAGGTGGGCAGGGACGCGGTGGCGGTACTGCCCGTCTCGCTGGTCGACTCTATGCTTTTTGATCACGATGATTTTTGATCACGAAGGTGATGCCGGGATATCCGCAGCCCGATATTGACATGTTCTGTTCGTTTGCGACAGAGCATGGACGCGAGTACCCAGGCAACGTGCAAGCGTCCTGCAAGCGGGGCATCCACCGCCGGGGGCATCCCCACCGTGACGGCGGCAACCAGTCGCGGTCGGTGATGGGGGGCAAGCAGACAATGTTTGACAAGGACATGAGTTGGCGCCAGGTTCCGGTGCGGCTGGACGCCAAGCGCTGGTCGACCTGGCCCCGGTCCAGGACGGTGCTGGTCGTGGTCCACACGGTGACCACCGGCCAGCGGCTGCTCGACGCCGTGGCCCTGCTGGCGGGCGACCTGCGGGTGCAGGTGGTCTTCACCATGGCCAGGGACGTCTTCAGCAACGGCGTGCCGGAGTTCCTCGGCAGCCTCCGGGCGGTGGTGCTCCCCTGGGAGCAGGCCGTCGAGACCCGGTTCGACCTCGCGCTGGCGGCGGCCTATGAGGGGATCCACCAGTTGCACGCGCCGGTGGTGGTGCTGCCGCACGGCGCCGGCTACAACAAGTTCGTCAGCGCCGGGGACCGCAAGCGGGTGGTCGACGACCGGGGGACGTACGGCCTCGGACGCCAGTGGCTGATCCGCGACGGCGCGCTGGTGCCCGCCGCGATCGTGCTCGCGCACCGCGAGGAACTGGTCCGGCTGGCGCACTCCTGCCCGGAGGCCACCTCGGTGGCGGCGGTCGTCGGCGATCCGTCCTACGACTGCATCCGGGCCAGCCTGCCCTCCCGCGCGCTCTACCGCGCCGCGCTGGGCGCCCGCCCCGACCAGCGGCTGGTCGTGGTCTCCTCGACCTGGGGCCCGAACTCGCTGCTGGCGCGGTCCTCGGCGCTGCTGGCCCAACTGCTGTCCGAACTGCCGCACGAGAACTACCGGGTGGCCCTGCTGCTGCACCCCAACGCCTGGAACGCGCACGGGGAGTTCCAGGTCGCCTCCTGGCTCTCCGGGCTGCGCCGCGCCGGGCTGGCCCTGGTCAGCCAGCACGCGGACTGGCGCGGGGTGCTGGTGGCCGCCGACCACGTGGTCGGCGACCACGGCTCGGCGACGCTGTACGGCACGGCCACCGGCGCGCCGGTGATGCTGGCCGGGCACGGCGACACCGACACCGACCCCGGCTCCCCGATGGGCGAGCTGGCGTCGGTCGCGCCCCGGCTCGACCCCGCCCGCCCGCTGCTGCGGCAGCTCCAGCGCAGCGTCCGCGCCTGCCCGCACGACGACCTGGCCCGCGTCTCGGCCCGGATCTCCTCCGAGCCGGGCCAGTTCGCCCGGAACATGCGGGCCCTGCTGTACCGCACCATGAAGCTGCGCCCGCTCGGCCCCTGCTCCCCCGTCGAGCCGGCCGCGCTGCCCGTCCTGGTGTCCGGAAGCCCGTACGAGAGCGCGCGGTCGTGAGCACCGCGGGCATCGTGCTGCTGCCGGGCGGCCTCCGGCTGTCCGCCGTGCTGACGTCCACCCCGGTCGCGCCCGGCGTGACCGAGGTGGCGGCGGTGGTGCGGCGGGGGGACGGCACGGCCCCGGTCCTGGACCGCCACCTCCGGGCCCGCGCCCGGGGAGCCCGGCCGTGGCCCCGGCTGGCCGATGTGCTGACCGACGTGCCGACCGACGTGGCGGCCGACGTGCCGACCGGGGGCCGGGACCGCTCACCGGAGGGCGCGCTGCGGGAGCTCGCCCGGCTGCGGCAGCAGCACCCGGGCGCACTGGTGACGGTCGTCGGCTGCGCGGACCGGCGCTGCGTGGTCCGGCTCGGCCCGGGGACGGTGCTGCTGCTCGCCCCGGCCCCGGGAACGTCGGCGCGGACCTCGCCGCCGTCGCCGACGGTGGCCTCGCTGCTGCACGCCTGCCTGGCGGCCGGGATCCCACCGGCCGCGCTCAGCCGGGCGGTGATCGAGACCGTCCGCCTCGGCCCCGCCGGGGACCCGGGCTCGGGTGCCCGTGGGCCGCGGGCCCGGCTGCGCTGCCGCCCGCAGCCCACCGGGGACGGTCAGGACGGTTCGCCGACTCGCTCGATGCCCGCGCGCAGCGAGTCCGGCGGCTGACCGAGCCGGCCGGGCAGCGACCCGTACAGCTGGGCTGCCTCCCGGTAGCGTTCCCGCGCCAGCGGGGGCAGTCCCAGCTGTTCGGCGGCCTGGCCCAACGCCAGCAGCGCCCGGGCGAGTTCGCGGTTCGCTGAGACCCGGCGCAGGTGGCCGACGGCGTCGAGCAGGTGCGCCTCGGCCGGACCGGGTGCGCCGGAGCCCAGCTGCGCCTCGCCGAGGAGCACGGTGGCGCGGGCGGCGTTGTACGGGTCCCCCTCGTCCAGCAGGACGCCGCGGGCACCGGCGGCGGCCGCGGCGGCCTCGTCGAAGTGCTTCAACGCGAGCGAGACATCCGCCAGGTTCAACCGGGCCAGGGCGCCCGCGCGCCGGTCGCCCAGTGCCGCGCAGTCCGCGGCGGCCTGCCGGAAGGCCCCGGTGGCCTCCGCCAGGCGGCCCAGGCGCTGGTGGGCGAGGCCCCGGTAGTTCCAGGTACGCGCGACGCCGAGTTCGTCGCCGATCTGCCGCAGCAGTCGCGCGGCCCGGTCGAACATCTCCAGCGCGCGGGCGTGCTCGCCGCTGCCGAGCTCCCCCAGCCCACCGGAGGTGAGCATGCGCGCCTCGGCGGCCCGGTCGCCGCAGCTCCGGGCGGCGGCCAGCCCCTCGGCGTGGGCGGCCCGGGAGTCCTCGTAGTACTTGCGGCGGACGAACAGCGGCCACATCGCGTCGACCAACTGCCAGGCCACCGACGGTAGTCCAGCAGTCCGGGCGCGACGTACCGAGGCCATCAGGCTGGTCCGCTCGGCCTCCAGCCAGTCCAGGGCGGAACGGTCGTCCTGGCCCAGATCCGGTCCGGCCACCGGCTGCGGACCCAGCTCGCGCGGCAGCGACCGGTGGTGCGGATCCAGGATCTCCTCGGCTCGGAACACGCCGCTCAGCTGGTGGTCGAGGATCCGTCGCAGGGCGGCGCCGCTGGCCTCCGGCGGGTCCTGTTCGGCCAGCGAGGCGGCGTGCAGCCGGACCAGGTCGTGGAAGCGGTAGCGCTCGGCCCGGGACTCGGTCAGCAGGTTCGCCTCCACCAGGAGGTCCAGCAGTTCGGCGGAGTCCGGCGCGCCCTCCCCCGGCTCGGCCGCCGCGGCGGCCAGGCTGCCGCCGAACTCCACGCCGGGAAAGAGCCCGAGCCAGCGGTACAGCGCGGCAGCGGGGGCGGGAAGCTCCTGGTAGGAGAGGTCGAGCGCGGCCCGGACGGTGTGGTCGCCGTCGATGGCGAGGACGTTCAGCCGGTCCTGCTCGCGGGCCATCGCCCGCACCATGGCGTTGATCGGGCGCTGGGGCCTGGCCGCGAGCCGGGCACCGGCGACCCGGACCGCCAGCGGCAGCCCGTCGCAGAGGTCGACCAGCGCACGGGCGTCGGCCGGCTGCTGGTCCACCCGGTTGTCGTCCAGGGTGGACGCGAGCAGGTCGACCGCGTCCTGCTGGTCCATCGGCTCCAGGTGGACGGTGGTGAAGCCGTCGACGGACAGTCCGGGCAGGCGTTTGCGGCTGGTGACCACGGCGATGCCCGGGCTGCTCGGCAATAACGGTCTGACCTGGGCGGCGGTCATCGCGTCGTCCAGCAGCACGGCCAGACCGCGGCCCGCGGTCAGCGATCTGAAGGTGGCCGCCCGCTCCTCCACGGTCGGCGGGATCCGGTCGGGTGGCAGGCCCAGCGCCCGCAGGAACCGGCTGAGGGCCTCGCCCGGGAGCACCGGGCCGTCCTGGCCCTGGGCGCCGAGGTCCACGTGCAACTGGCCGTCCGCGCACCGGTCACGGGAGCCGTGCAGCCAGGACGTCGCCAGCACCGTCTTGCCGACCCCGCCCAGGCCGCTGAGCACGATCAGCGTCGGGCCGCCTCGTTGTTCGGCCTGTGCCCGGGCCTGGTCCATCGCCGCCAGTTCCACGGCCCGGTTGGTCAGCGGTACCGACGGTGGGAGCTGCCAGGGGATCCGGTTCCCGCTGGGGGCGGCGGCCGTGATGTGGATTCCCCCGTGCACGGTTCCGGCCTGGACGCTCGGCCCTTCCACCGTCCCGCTCAGATCATTGCCGATACGGGCACCCCCCGGTGTGCTTCCGGCTTCCTCGTGCGACGCATCCATCCAGTCCCCGCTGCCTGGCCATCTGTCGACCCTTATTGATCGTTTTTTGCTGCCCTTTGTTGGGACATGCCAATGCGGGCATTCTTTCCTGAAGCCGCGAGCGCCACACCGGTCGGCCGGGGCCAATAGCGGAAACGTCCCGCCGGGCGGTGGGCCGCGGTCGGTCAACTTGTCGTGTCCAGCCTCTTGCGGCGCAACCTGTTCGATACAAACATCGGTCTCCAGCCGGAAGTTGAAGCGCTTCGACACGGCCATCCCCGTCGCTCCACGTCCAGCGAGAGGACCACCATGCCCACCTCACGGTCCAGCGGTGTGCGCGCCTGTGCCGCACCCGCCGGAAGGCCTCGGCGCCGAAGCCGGTTCGCGGTCGGGGTCGCCCTGGCCGCGGCCGCCCCGCTCGCCCTGCTCGGGGTGCTGACCAGCACTCCGACGGCGTTCGCGGCGACCTCCGCCTCGGTCGGCGTCAACGCCGGGGCCTCGCTCGGCACCGTCCCCGCGGCCGGGGAGGGCGTCAACACCGCGATCTACGACGGCGATCTGAACGACGCCTCGGTACCCGGACTGCTCTCCGGCGCCGGTGTCGACGCGCTCCGCTTCCCGGGCGGATCCGAGTCCGACGTGTACAACTGGCAGAACAGCACCGTGATCTCCGGCCAGGGTTACGCGAATCCGGCGAACACCTTCGACGATTTCATGGGAATCGCCAAGAGCACCGGTGCCCAGCCGATCATCACCGTCAACTACGGCTCGGGCACCGCCGCCGAGGCCGCCGACTGGGTCGACTACGCCAACGTCACCAAGGGCTACGGCGTCAGGTACTGGGAGATCGGCAACGAGACCTACGGTGACGGCACTTACGGTTCCAAGTGGGAGTACGAGAACAACGCGCTCGGCGCGACCACCTACGCGAACAACGCGGCGAACTACATCACCGCGATGAAGGCCGCCGACCCCACGATCAAGCCCGGCGTGGTGCTGACCACCCCGGGCAACTGGCCGGACGGGCTGGTCGCCTCCGCCTACGGCGACACCCAGGACTGGAACCAGACGGTCCTGTCGAAGGTCGCCACCCAGATCGGCTTCGTCGTCGTCCACTGGTACCCGAACAGCACCTCCGAGTCGCAACTGCTCGGGCAGAGCTCCGGTATCGCCTCGATGGTGTCCTCGGTGCGCGCCCTGATCAACGAGTACGCGGGCAGCAACGCCCCCAACGTGCAGATCCTGGTCACCGAGACCGACTCCAACTACGAGCAGGACAGCGTCCCGGCGGCGCTGTTCGCCGCCGACTCGGACATGACCTGGCTGGAGAACGGGGTCAGCAGCGTCGACTGGTGGGACCTGCACAACGGCATCGGGACGGTCGCCGACGACAGCGACGGCTCGACCGACTACGGCGACCAGGGCCTGCTCTCCAACGCCAGTTGCGCCACCAGCGGCAGCCCCTGCGAACCGGCCGCCGAGACGCCGTTCAGCCCCTACTACGGGCTGAAGCTGGACGGCCAACTGGCGCCCCCGGGTTCGACCATGGTGTCCGCGACGTCCAGCCAGCCACTGATCGCGGTGCACGCGGTACGGACCACGGGCGGCGGGCTGAACGTGATGCTGGTGAACAAGGACCCCGCCAACAGCTACACGGTCGGGCTGAACTACTCGGGCTTCACCGCGGGCAACTCGCCCGAGCTGGAGAGCTTCAGCGAGGCCAGTAGGACGATCACCACCAGCACCGGCAGCAGCGGGAGTTCGGTGACCGTCCCGCCCTACTCGATCACCGTGCTCAAGCTGACCGCCGCCTCCGGTGCGAGCCCCTCCGCGAGCCCGACGCCGACAGCCACCCCGAGCGCCAGTCCCTCGCCCACGCCGACCAGCACGCCCACGGCCGCCTCCTGCAAGGTCGGGTACGCGGTGTCCAGCGACTGGGGCAGCGGCTTCGGGGCCAACGTGACCGTCACCAACACCGGCAGCACCGCGATCAACGGCTGGACCCTGGGCTTCTCCTTCCCGGGCAGCCAGGCCCTCACCCAGATCTGGGACGCCACCGACACCCAGTCCGGCCAGGCCGTCTCGGTCGGCTCACTGAGCTACGACGCGGCGATCGCGCCCGGCGCGAGTGCGAGCTTCGGCTTCCTCGGCAGCTACAGCGGCAGCAACACCGCGCCCACCGCCTTCACCCTGAACGGCTCCAGCTGCTCCAGTTAGCCTTTTCGCAGGCATGATTGATGGCTCGTCAGATGACGGGCCATCAACCATGCCTGGCATGTCAGACGGCGGCCAGACCGCGCTCGTGCAGCCACTCCAGCTGCACCCGGGGGGCCGAGGAGTAGCCGCCCCCGTGGTCCGCGTAGCGCCAGACGCTGATCTCGCGGTCGGCGCCCGCGTACCGGTTGTACGCGGCGAAGACCGTCGACGGCGGGCAGATCGGGTCCATCAGGCCGACGCTGAACAGCGCCGGTACGGTGGCCCGTTCGGCGAAGTGGACGCCGTCGAAGTAGGCCAGCGTGGCGAACACCGTCTCCACGCTCTCGCGGCTGTGCCAGCGCAGGTACTCGGCGAGTTCCAGGTACGGCCCCTCGGCGCTGATGTCCGCGCCGCGCCGGTAGTGGCACAGGAAGGGCACGTCCGGCAGCACCGCCGCGACCAGGTCCGAGGTCAGCCCGGCGGTGGCCAGGGCCAGGCCGCCGCCCTGGCTGCCGCCGGTGAGGATGATCCGCGCCGGGTCGATCCGCGGCAGCTGCCGGACCGCGTCCACCGCGCGGACGCAGTCGGTGATCAGCCGCCGGTAGTAGTGGTTGCGCGGGTCCTCTATGCCCCGGGTCATGAAGCCGTTGACCCACTGGGTGCCGGAGCCCTGGCCCTGGTCGGGGGTGTCGTGGCCCTGCCCCCGGCTGTCGACGACCAGGTGGGCGTACCCGGCGGCGGGCGGCAGCAGGTGGTCGGTGGGGAAGCTCCGGCCGCCGCTGTAGCCGAGGTACTTGACGACCACCGGCAGCGGGGCGTCCGCGCCCCTGGGGAGCAGCAGCCAGGCGGCGATGGGCTCGCCGTTCCAGCCGGGGAAGCGGACGTCGAACACCTCGGTGGTGCGCAGCAGGGTGCCCTCGACCCGCGTCAGGGTGGGGGCGCCGCCGAGGCCGCGGGCCTCGGCGAGGGTCCCGGCCCAGAAGGCGTCGAAGTCGGCGGGGGCCGTGAGGGTGGGTCGGTAGTCGACGAGTTCGTCGTGGGGCAGATCGGTGAGTGGCATGTGCCTGGTCCTCGGGTGGGTCGGGTGCGGGCGGTGCGGGGTGGCGCCGCCGCGGGCTGCCGCGGTGGCGCCACCGCTCGCCGCGGTGATCAGTCCGACGTGCGCCACTCCACGACCCGGACCCCGTACCGGGGCAGGGTCAGCTCGCTGAGCGCGGTGCCGTCGAGGTCGAACAACCCGCCGCCGAACGGCAGCGCGGGCTTGACCGTCAGTTCCTCGCCGGACTGGCTGACCAGCCAGACGAAGGAGCGGCCGTCCTCGTGCAGCAGCCGGTCGACGGAGACCCGGGCGTCGTCCACGGTGACCGGGCGGCGCACCCCGGCGTGGCTCGCCAGGGCCTGGTACAGGGTGCTGGTGGCCTCCGGGTTGACCCGGGGCGTACCGGCCGCCATCTGCTCCAGCGGGTAGGTGGAGAAGACCACGCTGCCGCTGCCGACCTGGCGCAGCAGCAGCGCCGGGCGGCCGTGCGCGTCGGTGGCCAGCACCTCGGCGTCGAGCGGGACGACCGGCAGGAACACCCGGCCGCTGGCGTCCCCGGCGGCGCGGAAGCTCAGCCGTGCTCCCTCGGCCAAGCCGCCGAAGGGCCGGGTGAGGGTGAACACGATCTCGTCGTCCTCGATCGGGTTGACCAGGCCGTACTCCAACTGGTGCCGCACGCCGAACAGGTGGTTGAGGTGCGCGTACCAGGGGCCGCGCTGCTCGTCGTGGCTGCCGGCCGAGTAGGAGACGTAGACGGTCGCTCCGTCGCGGGCGCGCCGCTCCAGGGCGTACCAGGTCGGGGAGAGCAGTTGCTTGACCGAGGGGACGAGGTACAGCCGGGCGCCGTCGGCGAGGCCGTCGCTCTCGCGGGTCAGCGCCGGGGGCGCGTCGGCGAGCCGGGCGGCGACCCAGGCCTGGCGCAGCGTGGTCTGCGCGGAGCTGCGGTCCTCGGCCCGGGTGAACGGGTAGAGGGTGTCGAAGTAGGAGGTGACCACCAGCGCGGTGTCGCTGGGAGCGCGGTGGCAGCGGCCGAAGTCGACCTGCTCCAGGATCTTCGAGAAGGCCCTGAGTTCGGCGAACTGCGGTTTGGGCGCGCCGGTGCGGTCGGTCAGCCCGAAGTGCATCTCGAAGGCGTGGTGCAGGTAGGGCGGCTGGTCGGCCAGGTCGTCGTAGTCGGTGTTGTTCCAGGCGATCCAGCCGGTGGCGCCGGCCAGCAGCGAGTTGTGCAGCGACTGGCGGTAGTAGTGGCAGGCGTTGGCGTCCGAGACGAAGTCGCTGGTGACGCCGAACTCCTCAAGCACGACCGGGGCGCCGAAGGTGCTGTTGAGTTCGCAGACCCAGGCGGCGGCGTGGTGCTGGCGGACCGGGTCGTCCTCCATCCGGTAGACGTGCGGGCCGAGGAAGTCGCAGATCTCGACGCTGTGGCGGATCCGGAAGCCGTTGTCGTGGCCGGTGTTCTCCAGGCCCCAGGCGCCGTCGCCGAGGGAGACCGGCTGGGTGGCCCCGGCGGCGCGGACGGCGTTGACGACCGTCTCGGCCCAGGAGGAGACCGCCTCGGCGGTGGCGGTGCGGGCGTCGCCGTAGATCGGCATCTCGTTGGAGACCAGCCAGCCGGCGACGGCGGGGTGGTCCTTGAAGCGGCGGACCATCTCCTTGGCGAACCAGGCCTGGCGGGCGACCATCCAGACGTCGTTGTAGAGGTCCCGGTCGCCGCGCCAGGCGGGGTCCCAGTTCTCGCCGGACATGTGGCCGACGATGAAGGTGGGGATGGTGGTCAGGCCCTCGGCCTGGTGGCGGTCGAGGAAGTCGGCGAACCGGTCGCACAGTTCCTCGTCCACCCGGTCGGGGGCGGGCATGAAGTCCGGCCAGTAGTAGAACGAGCGGGTGACGTTCAGACCGTGCTCGCGCAGCGTGCGCAGTTCGGTGCTGATCAGCTCGCCGTCGTAGCAGCGCCACATCAGCGGTCCGCCGGCCCGGGACCAGTAGTTGACGCCCAGCCAGGTGACCGGGCGGCAGTCGGTGCCGAGGCGGGCGGAGCCCCGGGGCAGGGCTTGCTGGTGGAGGCTTTCGAGCATGGAGGCATCCCCTCGGAGCGCGAGCCAGATGTCGCGGCGCAGATCGGGCGGTCGTGCCTGCGGACCCGTTGCGGACGGGCGGCTCCGTTGGCGTGCCCATAGAAGCACTAGACCGGTTTACTGGCAATGCCGCGGACGCACTCCGTTTGCCTGCGGGAGATATTCGACAGGTTTCGACGGGCCCAGCGGCGGCTGACGTTGCCGGATTGTTACCGGATCGACTAAACCGCATTAGCAGAACGCCGCAGGTGGGGCTGCGGGCCCCGTCCGGCGGTCAGCCGCGCGGGGCCGGGCCGGTGCTGCTGCGGATCTGCAGCCGGGGTGCCGGGTCCTCCAGGTCACCGACCTCCGCGCCGCCCGCGAGCTCCCGCAGCAGCCGGGCGGCGCGCGCGCCGTAGCCCGCGATGTCCCGGCTCAGCGCCGTCAGCGAGGGGTTGACCAGCCCGCACAGCGGCGAGTCGTCCCAGGCGATCAGCGAGACGTCCCGCGGTACCCGCAGGCCCAGGGCCTGCACCGCGGTCAGGCCGGAGAGCGCCATCACGTCGTTGTCGTACACCAGCGCGGTCGGCGGCAGCCCGCCGTCCGGCTGGTCCGGGCGCAGCAGCAGCCGGGTCGCCGCCGCCCCCTGCTCGCCGCTGTAGTCGGTGGCCACGGTCCGGCCGAGCACCCCGTACTCGGCGCTGAGCTGCTCGAACGCGGTGCCCCTGATCCGGGTGTGCAGCAGTGGCTCCGGTCCGGAGATCCGGCCGATCCGGCGGTGCCCGAGTCCGACCAGGTGCCGCAGCGCGGTCCGGACCGCGGCCCGGTCGTCGCTCCAGACCGCGGGCAGGCTGCCGGAGGAGCCGGGGCCGCCGACCACCACGGTCGGCATCCTCAGCTCCTCCAGCACCGGGATGCGCGGATCGTCCTGCCTCAGGTCGACCAGGAACACCCCGTCCACCCGGCGGCGGGCCCACCAGGAGCGGTAGATGCCGAGCTCGGCCCGCTGGTCCTCGGCGACGGTGAACAGCAACGGAGTGCCGTCGCCCGAGAGTTCGCCCTGGATGCCGGAGATCAGGTTCATGAAGAAGGGCTCCAGGCCCAGGGTCCGCGCGGGACGGTCCACGACCAGCCCGAACGCGCCCGCGCGGCCGTCGGACAGGGCCACGGCGGCGCTGTTGGGCTGCCAGCCCAGCTCCTCGGCGATGGCGAGGATCCGCCGCCGGGTCGGTTCGGAGACGCCGGGTCGGCCGTTGAGCGCGAAGGACACCGCGCCCTTGGTCACACCGGCGCGGTTGGCGATGTCGAGCATCGTCGGACGTTTCACGGGGGCTCCTCGGATGGGCACCGGAGGTGGGAGAGCACAAAACCGGTTCAGTGGTACCGGTGTACCCGGCAGTATCGGCACAGGGATTTACCTAAATCAACACCGGGGCATTGACACCCCGCCGGACTCCATTCTACGTTTTCGGCACGCCATACCCTTATCCGGTCGCCGGTGTGCGGACCGCCGCCGACCATACTCCGCGTCACCGTGCGGAGACTCTTCGCGGGTGTGGCCCCCCTTCCCGTGCGCCCCCCTGCGACGCGTTTCGGCGTCCCCGGCCCGGGACGGGAGCCGTCCTGCCGCGCGCCCTTGGCCCGGCGGGGCACGTGAGCGCCTTCCCGATCTGCTCGACCACTCTCCAGAGGGACCCTCGACATGAATCTCAGACCGAAGCCCGCCGGACTGCTCGCCGGTGCCACCGCCGTCACCGCGCTGATCGCCCTGTCCGGGTGCGGCGGTTCCGCCTCCGGTGGCGGCTCGTCCTCCTCCGCCTCGGGCCCGCACGGGACGCTGACCCTGGCCACCGGCGCCACCGGGAGCTTCGCGGACGACTTCAATCCGTTCTCGCCGAACGTCGAGGCCCCGACCAACGGGATGATCTACGAGCCGCTGTTCTTCTTCAACACCGCCAAGGCCGGGGACGTGCAGAGCTGGCTCGGCACCAGCTACGCCTGGTCCAACGGCGGCAGGACCCTCACGGTGAACCTGCGGCACGGGGTCACCTGGTCCGACGGGCAGCCGTTCACCAGCGCCGACGTCGCCTTCAGCTTCAACCAGAAGATCCAGAACAAGGCGCTGAACAGCTACGGGCTGCCGCTGGCCGGTGCCACCACCAACGGCGACTACCAGGCGATCATCACGTTCACCCAGTCCCAGGTCACCAACGGCTACCTGATCCTGGGCAAGTCCTTCATCCTGCCGAAGCACATCTGGTCCACCGTGAGCGACCCGACGACCTGGCAGAACACCAGGCCGGTCGGCACCGGCGCGTTCGAGGTGCAGAGCGTGTCCGGTCAGGTGATGACCCTGACCGCGAACACCCACTACTACATGCCCGGCTTCCCGAAGGTGAAGACGCTGAAGTACCTCGCCTTCAGCGGCAACAACGGCACCGACGCGGCGGTGGAGAGCGGCGAGGTGGACTGGGGCGGCGGCTTCATCCCCGACATCCAGACCACCTACCTCGACAAGAACAAGAACTACGTGCTCAGCAACGTGCCGCTGGCGGACACCTTCCTGCTGCCGAACACGAGGTCCGGCCCGACCACCGACCTCGCGCTGCGGCAGGCGATCAGCGAGGCGATGGACCGCGACTTCATCAGCAAGTCCGTCTACAACGGCGAGACCACCCCGACCAACCCCGAGGCGCTGCTCTCGCCGAACTTCGACTCGGTGGCCGACCCGGCGCTGGCCAACGCCTCCTTCGACGAGGGTCCGGCCAACGCCAAGGCGACTCTCGGCAAGGCCGGGTACAAGCTGGGCTCCGACGGCATGTTCAGCCTGCCGGACGGACAGCCGCTGAACCTCACCGTGCAGTACGTCTCCGGCTACACGGACTACGAGAGCATCCTGCAGATCGTGCAGCAGGAGCTGGCCGAGGCCGGGATCAGGATCACCATCGCCGCCCCGTCCTACGCGCAGTACACCACCAACCAGGACGACGGAGACTTCCAACTGCTGCTCACCAACGCGGGCTACACCCCCAGCCCGTACTCGTACTACTACAACCTGCTGGACAGCGCGGTCGCCCCGGCCATCGGCACCGCCGACACCGTCGGCAACTTCGGCCGCTACGCCAACCCGGCGGTGGACGCCGCGCTCACGCGGATCGCCGGGACCAGCGACACCGCCGTCCAGGACCAGGCCTTCGCCACGGTCGAGCAGGCGGTCGCCGACGACCTGCCGATCATCCCGCTGTTCCAGGCCCAGGACGAGATCGAGATCAACGGCGACAACGTCACCGGCTACCCGACAGCCGCCGACCCGTACGCCGCGACCCCGCTGTGGTTGCAGCCCGACGACGCCTGGGTCGCCATGCGGATCGCCACCAAGTAACGGCCCGGGTAAGCCCGTTCGCCGTTCCGCACCGTCCGTGCGGCGCGGGCCGCCCCGGCCCGTGCCGCACGGACGGGCGTCCGCACATCCCCAAGGAGGTCCAGGAGTGCGCTACATACTCCGCAAACTCGGTTTCTACGCGGTGGCCGGCTGGCTGGCCATCACGCTCAACTTCCTGCTGCCGCAACTGATCCCCGGCAACCCGGTGCAGCTGATCCTGGCCCGGGAGTCGCAGACCGCCCCGGTCACCCCGGGCGAGGCCGCCGCGCTGACCAAGCTGCTCGGCCTCGGCCACGGCTCGCTGCCCACCCGCTACTGGCAGTACCTCGACAACCTGCTGCACCTGCGGCTCGGCCTGTCCGTCTACGAGTTCCCGATACCGGTCACCTCGGTGCTGCGCGGCACCGTCCTGTGGACGCTGATCCTGGTCGGCACCTCACTGGTGGTCAGCGTGCTGCTGGGGATCACCCTGGGCGCGCTGGCCGGCTGGAAGCGCGGGACCTGGCTGGACTCGCTGGTCCCGGCCACCACCTTCCTGTCCTCGGTGCCGTACTTCTGGCTGGCGCTGCTGCTGCTCTACCTGTTCACCAGCGTCTGGCCGGTCTTCCCGCTCAGCGGCGGCTACAGCTCGGACGACACGATCGGCCTCAACGCGCAGTTCGTCGGCAGTGCGATCACCCACTCGATCCTGCCCGCGCTGACCATCGTGATCAGCTCGGTCGGCGGCTGGCTGCTCGGCATGCGCAACATGATGGTGTCCACCCTCGCCGAGGACTACGTCACCGCGGCCGAGGCCAAGGGGCTGCGCCCGCGCCGGATCATGATCGGGTACGCCGCCCGCAACGCGGTCATCCCCAGCGTGGCCGGGTTCGCGATCTCGCTCGGCTTCGTCATCAGCGGCTCCCTGGTCACCGAGATCGTGTTCTCCTACCCCGGCATCGGCTTCACCCTGCTCAACGCCGTACAGAACGACGACTACCCGCTCATGCAGGGCATCTTCCTGCTGATCACGCTCGCCGTGCTCGTCGCCAACCTCATCGTCGACATCGCCTACGGCGTGATCGACCCGCGCACCCGGCAGGCCACCCGATGACCACCGCGGCCACGGCACCCACCACCGACGCCAGGCCCGGCTCCGGCCGGGCGGCCACCCTGCTCCGCTCCCGCCGACTGCTGGTCGGGGTCGGCATCGTGCTGTTCTTCGTGCTGCTCGGCGCGGTCGGACCGCTGTTCCTCGGCAACGCCAACGCGTTCAGCGACACCCAGCTCGCCGCCCCGAGCGGGGCGCACTGGCTCGGCACCACCCAGATCGGCCAGGACGTCTTCTCCCAGCTGGTCGTCAGCACCCGTACCTCGCTGGAGATCGGCGCCGCGTCAGGGGCGCTGGCCACCATCGTGTCGGTGGTGATCGGGATCTTCGGCGGCTACCTCGGCGGCTGGGCGGACGAACTGCTGTCGCTGCTCAGCAACGTGGTGCTGGTCATCCCGGCGCTGCCGCTGATCATCGTGGTCTCCGCCTACGTCAAGGGCAGCAGCATCCTGCCGACCATCGCGATCATCGCGTTCACCAGCTGGGCCGCCTCGGCGCGGGTGCTGCGCGCGCAGACGCTGTCGCTCCGCGAGCGCGACTACGTGCTCGCCTCGCGGGTGTCCGGGGAGCGCGCCTGGCGGATCGTGCTGGTCGAGATCCTGCCGAACGTGCTGCCGATCATCGTGTCGCAGTTCATCTTCGGCGTGATCTTCGCGATCCTCACCCAGGCCGGTCTGGCCTTCCTCGGCCTGGAGGACCCCTCCATCCTGACCTGGGGCAACATGCTGTACTTCGCCCAGAACGACCAGGCGCTGTCCACCGGCGCCTGGTGGTGGTTCGTGCCGCCGGGCCTGTGCATCGCGGTGCTCGGCGCCGGACTGGCCATGATCAACTTCGGTCTGGACGAGGTGCTGAACCCCCGGCTGCGCACCGTCCGGGTGAAGCGGGACCGCCGGAGCCCGGCCGGGCCGACCCCGCCGGAACCGGGCGCCGCACCCAGGACCGAGACCAGCGAGCCCGCGGAGGCCCAGCGATGAGCACGCTCCTCACCCCCGAGAACCCCCGGCCGACCGCCGGTTCCGACGTCGTCCTGTCGGCCCGGAACGTCTCCGTGGTCTACGACGGCGACCGGCCCACCCGCGCCGTCCGCGACGTGTCGCTGGACCTGCGCCGGGGCGAGATCCTCGGCATCGCCGGGGAGAGCGGCTGCGGCAAGTCGACGCTGGCCTACGCGCTCACCCGGATGCTCCGCTCCCCCGCCCGCCTGGACGGCGGCAGCGTGCACTTCACCGGGCGCGACGGCGGGACCGTCGACCTGACCGCGCTGGACGACCGGGCCCTGCGCGCCTTCCGCTGGCGGCGGATCTCCATGGTCTTCCAGAGCGCCATGAGCTCACTGAACCCGGTCACCAGCCTGGCCCGGCAGTTCGACGACATCTTCCGCACCCACCTGCCGGAACTGCCCAGGGAGGAGCGGCGGCAGCGGGCCAGGGACCTGCTGACCATGGTCGGCATCGCCCCCGACCGGATCGGCGGCTTCCCGCACGAGCTCTCCGGCGGCATGCGGCAGCGCGTCGGCATCGCCATGGCCCTGGCACTGGACCCGGAGGTCGTGATCATGGACGAGCCGACCACCGCGCTGGACGTGGTGGTCCAGCGGGAGATCCTGGACGAGGTCACCCGGCTCCAGGAGGAACGCGGCTTCAGCGTCGTCTTCATCACCCACGACCTGTCGCTGCTGATGGAGATCAGCGACCGGATCGCGGTGATGTACGGCGGCGAGATCGCCGAACTCGGCCCGGCCGACGCCATCAGCGCGCACCCCGCCCACCCGTACGCGCTCGGCCTGCTGCGCTCCTTCCCGGACGTCCGCGCCGCCCGCCGCGAGCTGCGCGGCATCCCGGGCAGCCCGCCCGACCTGCGCGGGCCGGTGGTCGGCTGCGCCTTCGCGCCGCGCTGCGAGTACGCCTTCGACGCCTGCGGGCGGACCACGCCGCGACTGCTGACGATCCAGCGGTCCGCGCCGGAACCCGGCGCGGAGCAGGTCGCCCGCTGCCTGCTGCACGACCGGCGGGAACACCGGGCCGGACCACCGCCGGAGCTGGCCGGGGCGGATCCCGCCGCGCCCACCGGCGACCGGCCCGACCGGCCCGACCGGCCGCGGCAGCCCCAACCAGCCCAGCACTCCCCGGAGGAGACCCGATGAGCACCATGGAGGTCAAGGACCTCACCGTCGAGTTCCGCACCCGCGGCGGGCGGCTGCGCGCGGTCGACGGCGTCTCGCTGTCGCTGGAGGCCGGGCGCACCGTCGCCCTGGTCGGCGAGAGCGGCAGCGGCAAGTCCACCATCGTCCGGGCGCTGAGCCGGCTCACCCCCGCCGCCTCCGGGCAGGTGCTGCTCGACGGCGCGGTGCCGGGGCGCGGCGGCGCGGCGATGCGCGCCTACCGCCGCCGGGTGCAGATGGTGTTCCAGGACCCGTTCGCCTCGCTCAACCCGGCGCACTCGATCGGCCACCACCTCAGGCGCCCGCTGCTGGTCCAGCGGCGGGTCGGCCGCGGCGGCGCCGACCAGGGCGTGCGGGAGCTGCTGGACTCGGTGAACCTCACCCCGGCGGCCGACATCGCCGCCAAGTACCCGCACGAGCTGTCCGGCGGCCAGCGCCAGCGCGTCGCCATCGCCCGCGCGATCGCCACCGAACCGGAGGTGCTGCTCGCCGACGAACCGGTGTCGATGCTGGACGTGTCGATCCGGCTGGAGATCCTCAACCTGCTCGACCGGCTCAAGCGCGACCGTGACCTGGCGCTGCTGTACGTCACCCACGACCTGGCCACCGCCCGGCACTTCTCCTCCGAGGTACTGGTCATGTACCGGGGCGAGATCGTCGAACGCGGCCCGGCGGACGAGGTGATCGGCGACCCCAGGCACCCGTACACCCAGCTGCTCGCCTCGGCCGCGCCGGACGGCGCCCGCTCGCGCTCCCAGGTCGCCGCCGAGCGCCGGGCGCGGCTGGCCGCCCGGGCGGCGGACGCGGCCGAGAACCGGGAGGCGGTCGCCGCCGGGGGCTGCCAGTTCCGGCCCCGCTGCCCGTTCGCGATGGACGCCTGCGCGCGGCGCCCCGGAGACTTCGCGGCCGGGCCGGGCCGCCAGGCCCGCTGCTGGCTGTACGCCGGGGACGCCGCCGCGGCGAACGCGGCGCAGCCCAGTGCTACGCCCCGGTCCGGGAAGGGGTCGGCGGATGACTGACCCGCGGCTGGTCGCCCTGTCGGCGGACGGCGTCTTCCTGGTCCTCGACATCGCCGGTCCCGCCCTGCCACGGGTGCTGTACTGGGCGCCGACCCCGGCGTCTGCCCGGCCGAGGACGCCGAGGACGCCGCCCGCGCCTTCGCCACCGGCGACCGGGACCGGCGCTGCCGCTCGTGGACGCGCCCCGGCGGCGGGTCGGCACCAGCCGCCGGGGCGTCAGCACGGGTCAGGCCGCCGCGCCGAACCACCGGCCCAGGCTGCCTTCGAGCTCCCGCTGGTCGTCGCCGACCCAGGCCACATGGCCGTCCGGCCGCAGCAGCAGCGCGGGCACGTCCAGTTCCTCGGCCGCGTCGACGGCGTGGTCGACCCGGTCCGCCCAGCCCGCCGCCGACAGCCCGCCGGTCCGGTCCAGCAGCAGCCCGCGACCGCCGTGCAGCAGGCCGTAGAGCCGCCCCTGCTTCAACCCCACGTCCCGCAGGCGGCGGCCGAGCAGCGGATGGCCCTCGCCGAGCTGGTAGCGGACCCCGATCGCGGTGATCATCTCGGTCACGTACCGGTTCGCCTCGTCGAGGTCCAGCAGCTCCGACACCAGCTCGCGCAGGGCCAGCGTCCCCGGGTCGGTGCCCAGCAGCGCGAACTGCGCCCGGGTGTTGGCCAGTACCCGCGCGCCCACCGGGTGGCGCTCGGTGTGGTAGCTGTCCAGCAGCCCCTCCGGCGCCCGGCCGCCGACCTCGGCGGCCAGCTTCCAGCCGAGGTTGAACGCGTCCTGGATACCGAGGTTGAGCCCCTGCCCGCCGGTCGGCGGGTGGATGTGCGCCGCGTCACCGGCCAGCAGCACCCGGCCCACCCGGTAGCGCTCGGCCTGCCGGGTGGCGTCGCCGAAGCGGGACAGCCAGCGCGGCGTGTGCACCCCGAAGTCGGTGCCCGCCAGCGCCCGCAGCCGCTGCCGGAACTCGTCCAGGGTCGGCACCGCCTCCCGGTCCTGGGCCACCCCCTCGGCGGGCACCATCACCCGGTGCCCGCCGTTGCCGAGCGGCATGACGCCGAACCGGAAGTGGACCCGGCGGACCTCGGCGACCACCGCCGCCACCGCCTCCGGCTCCGCGGTCAGTTCCATCTCGCCCAACAGCGTCTCGGACCGGCTGGGTTCCCCGGGGAAGCCGACGCCGACCAGCTTGCGCACCAGGCTGCGCCCGCCGTCGCAGCCGACCAGGTAGCGCGACCGCAGCCGGGCGCCGTCGGCCAGCTCCGCGGTCACCCCGTCCGCGTCCTGGCTCAGGCCCACCAGCTCGCGGCCGCGCCGCAGCTCCACGCCGAGTTCCGCCGCCCGCTCGCCGAGCAGCCGTTCGGTCTCCACCTGCGGGATGGCCAGGCCGTACGGGTGGGCGGTGTCCATCCCCGGCGGCCACGGCTTGCCCAGACCGGCGAACGGGCCCCCGGCCGAGAACCGCCGACCGACCGCCAGGAACCGTTCCAGCAGCCCGCGCTGGTCCATCATCTCGACGCTGCGGACATGGATCCCCAGCGCCCGGGACTGCCTGGTCGGCTCGGCCAACCGCTCCAGCACCACCGTGCGCACGCCGTGCAGCCGCAACTCGCAGGCCAGCATCAGCCCGGTCGGTCCGCCACCGACGATGATCACGTCCATCATGAAATGCACCATTTCCGCAGGTTCTGGCTTTCGACCGATGATTCTGCGGCATCACCGGGGTCTTGCCACAAGCCCCCGGCCACGCTATAGATTGATAGTGGCGGGGAGTATCGAAGTCCCTGGTCAGGGCGTGTCCTCGCGGGCGAGGGTGAGGGCCAGTCCCTGGAGCAGCTCCTCGGTCGGGGTCTCCGGATCGGTCCGGTCGTAGGACTCCGCGACCGTCTCGAACGCCAGGACGAACCCGGAGAGCAGCGCGCTGAGCGGCTGCGAGAGCTGGCCGAGCACCGCCAGGCCGATGGTCTGCGGGTCGGCCGGGACGGGCACCACGAAGTGCGTCGGAATCACCTCGCTGAGCAGGTCGGAGACGTAGTCCGGCTGCACCCCGCCGCGCAGGCCGGTGAGCGCGGCGACAGCCTTCAGCTTGATCTCGTTCTCGGTCACTCCTGGAGACTATGCGGCCCGGCCGACCACACCGCGGGGGAAACGCCGCCACCGGGACCCCGGCCCAGGTCAGGCCGCCCGCGGGCGGCCGAAGAGCCTCAGGCGCCGTGGCCTGCCTCCGCCGGGCGGGCGGCGGCGGGGGCGGGCAGGGCGGCCCGGGTGAGCGCGGTCGCGGTGTGCACGGCGCTGGCCACCGCCGCGTCGGGGTCGAGCCCGCACAGGTCGGTGAGGGTGAACAGGGCCTCGGCGCTGACCACCACCGCGAGGTCGCGCTTCAGCTGCGCCAGGGCCGCCGGGTCGGTCGCGCCAAGGGTCTCGGCCAGGGGGGCGAGCGCGTGGTCGATCAGGCCCAGCCGCAGCGCGGGCCTGGCGCCGGTGGTGGCGGGTCGGGTGATGGTGGCGGCGATCATGGCGCGGGTCGCGCCCTGGAAGGTCAGCACCAGGCGCAGCAGGTGCTCGGTGGCGGCGGCGACGCGTTCGACCGGGTCCCGGGAGTCGGCCACGGCCGCGAGCGCCTGCTCCGGGGTGGGCAGCTGCCCGACCATCGCCTCCCGCAGCAGGCTCGCCAGGTCGGGGAAGTAGCGGTAGGCCGTGGCCTCGGAGACCAGCGCGGTCCGGGCCACCCCCGGCATGGTCACCTCCTGGCCGGAGCGCATCAGCTCCGCCGCGGCCTGCAGGATCGCGGTCCGGGTACGCAGCTTCTGGTTGCTGCGGCCGCCGGTACCGGCCGGTGGGGTGGTCACATCGCTCTTCGCCATGGCACCACCATAGTTCCAGTCGACTCCAATGACGAGAGGACACTTGCATCATGTCCACGAGGATCCCAGCGTCAGCGCTCGCAGTGCTTTCAGTGAGGAGCAGACCATGAACGACGTCTCCGTCGTCACCCCCGGCGACGGCGAGGTGATCGACCTGGGCACCGCCCGGATCCGGATCCTGGAGGACGGCGGCACCACCGGGCACCGGCTCGGGGTGGCCGAGATCACCGTCCCACCGCGGACCGCCGGGCCGCCGCAGCACCGCCACGCCCAGCACGACGAGGGCTTCTACGTGGTCTCCGGCAGCGCCAGGTTCACCGTCGGCGACACCGTCCACGACGCGCCGACCGGGACGCTGGTGACGGTGCCGCCCGGCGCCCCGCACACCTTCGCCAACCCGGGCGACCAGCCGCTGGTCATGATCAACACCTTCACCCCCGATCTCTACCTGGAGTACTTCCGGGATCTGCGCGACCTGATCACCGGCGGCCGGGGGCTGACCCCGGACGCGATCGCCGAGGTGATGGGCCGCTACGGCACGCATGTCGACTGATTCCCCTCGTCATGAGAGTTCGCTTGCACGAAGTACTGACACCGACCTACAGTGATGACAGTTGGCTCTCATAATGACCCGCAGCCGAGGGAGACCCGCGCCATGACCGTCACCACCGCCACCAGCACCACCCGCACCATCGACCTGCCCAACGGGCTGGCCCTGACCGTCCAGGAGTTCGGCGCGAACACCGACGGCACCGGCGTACTGATGCTGCACGGCGGCGCCGGGCCGCGCTCGATGGCCGGTTTCGCCGCCGGGATGTCCGAGCACGCCTACGTGGTCGTGCCGACCCACCCCGGATTCGACGGCACTCCCCGCCCCGACTGGGCCGACACCGTCGCCGACCTGGCCGGCGTCTACCTGGACCTGGTCGACGCGCTCGGACTGACCGGGGTGCTGGTGGCCGGCAGCTCGGTCGGCGGCTGGATCGCCGCCGAGATGGGGCTGCGCGACAACCACGGCCGGATCAGCGCCCTGGTCCTGCTCGGCGCGACCGGGATCACCCCGGAGCCGCCGCTGGAGATCGCCGACCCGGCTCGGATCGGTCCCGGTAGGACCGGTGAACTGGCCTTCCACAAGCCGGAGTTGCGGCTCGATGTGGCCTCGCTCAGCGAACCGCGGCGGGCCGCGATGGCCGCCAACCAGCGGACGCTGGCGCTGTACGCGGGCGACCCGTTCTGCCACGACCCGAAGCTCCGCGGCCGACTGCACCGGGTCACCGTCCCGGTGCTGGTGCTCGCCGGTGAGCAGGACGGCATCGTCCCGCTCGGATACGAGCGGGCCCTGGCCGACGCCTTCCCCCGGGCCACCTTCCGGCCGGTCCCGGAGGCCGGGCACTTCCCGCACATCGAGCAGCCCGGCGTGGTGTTCGGCGCCATCGGCGAGTTCGTCGCCACGGAGGTAGAGGCCCAGGTCGGGGCCTAGGTCGGGGCGCTGGCGGCGGCGGTCCCCTCCCGGCGCGGGAGGGGACCGTCCGGTCACATCCGGGTGACCTCGAAGGCCACCGCGAACCGGCTGCCGAGGCCGTGCCCGGCGGTGCGGGCGAGCGACTCCAGGAACTCGGCCGGGTCGAAGTCCGGCTCGTTCAGACCGGCGAGGTAGGCCTCGTGCGCGCGCAGCGAGGCGATCCCGGCGTCGAGGTGCTCGCTGACGTCGACGCCGTGCCCGGCCGACGGCGAGTACGCGGCCCAGACCTGGCGGACCCCGGACCACGGTTCCAGGCCCTCGTCCAGCAGCTCCGGGAACACCCAGCGGTTGCCCGCGTCCCGGACCGCGTCGAGGATGACCCGGCCGGTGGCGATGTGGTCGGCCTGGTTCAGCTCCCCGCCCTCCCAGGTGTCACGGAAGTTGTTGGTGATCACGATCTCCGGGCGGCGCAGCCGGATCTCCCGGGCGACGGCGCGCCGCAGCGGCAGGCCGTACTCCAGTACCCCGTCCGGGAATCCGAGGAAGTCGACCGTCCGGACGCCCACCACGGCCGCCGAGGCGTGCTGCTCGGCCTCGCGGACGACCCTGGTCCGCTCCGGCGGGATGCTGTCGATCCCCGCCTCGCCGCTGGTGAGCAGGCAGTACGCGATCTCCTTGCCCTGGCCGGTCCAGCGGGCGATCGCGGCGGCCGCGCCGTACTCCAGGTCGTCCGGGTGGGCGACCACGGCCAGGGCCGAACTCCAGTCCTCGGCCAGCGGCTCAAGGGTGGTCATCAGTGCTCCTTCGTCGGTGCGGCGGTACTCGGCGGCCGGGCGCCGCCGGTCGTCCGGTACCCGCTGTCCACGAAGACCAGCGGGTCCTTGGCGTCATCATGATCGAACCAGAGCACCTCGCCGAGGACCAGGTCGTGGTCCCCGGCCGGGTGCAGTTCGGTGACCCGGCACTCGAACACGGCTCGGGCCCCGGTCAGCGCCCTCCCTCCGGTCGCGGGCGCCGGGTACCCGGCGATGCCCGCGAAGCCCGGCTCCCCCGGCGGCCGGTGCGCGCCGGAGAAGTGCCGGGCCGCGTGCTCCTGGTCCACCGCCAGCACGTTGACCACGAACGGGTGGCCCGGCGCGAGCGCCGCGCGCAGTCGGCTGCCGCGGCCGAGCGACAGCAGCACCAGCAGCGGGTCCAGCGACAGCGAGACGAAGGAGCCGACGGTGGTTCCCCAGGGCCCCTCCGCCGTGTGCGTGGTGACCACGGTGACGCCGGTGGGAAAGCACCCGGCCGCCCGGCGGAAGGCCCGCTGCCCGGCGTCGCCCCGGGGCGGCCCGGTCAGCTGCCGGACCGTCACTGGGCCATCTCCAGCGCCAGCCTGATCTCGGCGTTCAGGCCGTCCCAGTCGACGCTGCCCTTGTTGCCCGGGTGCGGGTCCAACGACGGCCGCAGCACCGACCGGTGGAACTCCGGCTGGTCCGCCGGGCTGAGCGTGAGCAGCAGGTTGTGCATGTGCGTGTAGCCGCGGGCGACCAGACCGGCCTCCCAGGCGACGGTGTCGGCCCGGTCGGCGAAGGGCACCAGGCTCTCCGCGATCGGCGCCGGGCGGTCGAAGATCTGGGTGACGTGCAGCGCCATCGCCCGCCCCTCGGCGTGGTCGAGCAGCAGCGACTCCAGCTCGGACAGGTGCCGGGCGCCCGGTGACAGCGAGACCAGGCAGACCGTGCCGCGCGGCCGGAGCAGCTCCGGGAGCCGCCGCAGCAGCAGCCGGACGAAGTCCAGGCCGTCGACGCCACCGGCGCCGCTGGTCATGAACCGGGTCTCCGGCGGCACCGGCACGAACGGCGGGTTGTTGACCAGCACGTCGTAGCGGCCGTCCGCGGGCTGGAAGTCCGCCAGCCCCACCCGCAGCACGTCCTGGTGCGGCAGCCCGTTCAGGGCCAGGTTGAAGCGGGTCATCGCGACCGCCCTCGGCGAGATGTCGACCGAGGTGACCGATCCGGCGCCGCGCCGGTACGCCGCGACCGCCTGCACCCCGGAGCCGCAGCCGAGGTCGAGCACCCGCAGGCCGTCGCAGCGCGGCAGGGTGCGGGCGCGCAGCAGCGACTCGTTGTCCGAGAGGTAGAGCACCCGGTCGCCGCCCTGGTGCTCCGGCGGGTCGGTGACCAGGAAGTCGTCGCCCAGCCGGGTGATCCGGAACCGGCAGACCAGTCGCCCCTCGGTATCGGTCTCGGCCAGGCCGGTGCCGACGAGCAGCGCGGCCAGGCCCGCGAACTCCTCCCGGTCCGCGAACTCGGCCCGGTCCAGCGGCAGTCCGAGTGCGAACGCCCGGTGGAACAGGTCGTACCGGCGGTCGTACAGCGTCCGCAGCCGGTCGGCCGCACCGGCGGCCCCGGCGGGCAGGCCGGTGGGGCTGGGGACAGCGGTCACCCGCTGGGCGGTGCTCACAGGTCGCCCTCCTCAAGGAGCGGGGCCGCGGCGCGCGCCTGCTCGACGCAGGCCGCCATCCGGGCCGGGGTGGGGTCCTCGAACACGGCCATCAGGTCGAGGGCGGTGCCGAACTCGCGGTCGATCCGGGCCACCAGCGTCATCGCCAGCAGCGACGAGGCGCCCAGGGTGAACAGGTTGTCGTCCGGCCCGACCCGCAGGTCGGGCTCGTCGAACAGCTCCCGCCACAGCTCGACCACCCGGTCCAGGGTGCCGTCGGCGGTGGCGGTGGCGTCAGTGGTGCTCATGGGAACCCCCGGCGTCGGTGCGGTGGCTCTCCAGCCACCCGGCGAACGTGTCGGCGCTGTCGGTGCCCCGGCCGCGGAAGGCCGCCGCCTGGGCCGCGATGTCCTCGGGCTGCTTGTTCTGCCCCAGCTTGAAGATGCCCTCGATCCGGTCGATCTCCAGCTCGAAGGCGGTGATCATGCGGCGGTACTGGTCGGTCAGCCCCTCCGGGGCGCGGTCCAGCGTCCACGGCGGTTTCGGCGCGAGCCGCCCCTCCTGGTCCGCGATCAGGTCGGTGAGCTGTTGGAAGGCCTCCTGCTCGGACAGGACCCGGGGGGTGCCGTAGGCGTGCACCGCCACGTAGTTCCAGGTCGGGAAGTGCGGCTCGGAGGCGTAGTCGTCCGGGCAGATGTAGGACTGCGGTCCGGTGAACACCACCATCGCCTCCGCACCCGCCTCCAGTGCCCCGGCGAGCGGGTTCGCCCCGGACAGGTGGGCGCGCAGGCGGCCGCGTGGACCGGCGTCGGCGTCGAGGTCGAGCACGAACGGGAGGTGTACCCCGGCCTGCCTGCCGTCGGTCGGGAGGACCAGCAGGCCGAAGGGGTGGTCCCGGATCACCGCGTGCATGGCCGCGAGGTCGGCCGGCTCGTAGAGCTCGGGTACGTACAAGGTGTGCCTCCGGCGGAGTGGTGGGCGCCCGGGTCGGGCGCCCGGGCAGACAGGTGGTCAGGCGGCGGGCACCGGGCGGGCGTCCAGCAGGACCGCGCCGAGGTGGGAGATCCCGGAGCCCATCAGCAGGTAGTGGCCCAGCGGGTCGCCCGGACCCGGCCCGGGTCCGGCGGCGAGCCGGTCGGCCAGGTTGACCAGCGGGTCGCTGCCCAGGCAGTGGGCGATCCGGCCGACGTTGCCCAGCGCCAGCTGCGCCTCGGTGAACCCGACGTCGGACAGGTAGAGCCGGACCACGTTGCGGGCGAAGTTGCTGGGCAGCAGCCGGGCCACCGCGTCGCGCCGGAACGGGTACCGGGCCTCCAGCCGGGCGAACAGTTCCCGGTGCGCCCGGATCCGGGCCACCAGTTGCTGCTGCCGACTGGTGTCCCGGCCCGGCTCCGGGGCCGCGTGGTGGGCCATGGCCAGCACCGGCAGACCCGGCGCGACCGCGCTGACCAGCGCCGTCGCCGCCGCGTCGGAGGCGATGGCGGCCCCTCCGGCGACGATCCGGTGACCGCCGGTGGCCCGGTCGGCCAGGTCGCCGGTGACCACCAGCACGTTCCGGGCGGTGCCGTCGCGCACCAGTGACGCCGCCGAGCCGACCGCCACCATCGCCGTGGCGCAGTCCATCAGCCCCAGGGTGAGCACGGTGGCGCCGGTGGTCCCGGTCTCCTCCTGGAGTTCGGCGACCCGACGCTGGGCACTGCGGTCCCGGGGCAGCGAGTCGCTGGCCACCAGCACGGTGTCCACCTCGCTCCCGGCGACACCGGAACCGGCCAGGGTGCGCCGGGCCGCCGCGCTCATCAGCTCCACGATGTCGGCCTCGGACCACCAGTAGGTCTCGAATCCGGCGTCCGGATGGGTGAGCGCGTCGGCCAGCTCCGGCGCCGCGAGCAGTTCCGGCAGCTCGGCCACCTTGTCCGCGAACTCCCCCAACTCGTAGGCGGGCGCGCAGAGACGGGGAACGGTCATCGGTCGCCCTCCGATCCGCCCGGCGTGGCCGCCCGCTCGGCGAAGGCGCTGAACCGCCGCACCAGTCGGCGTGCGGTGGACTCGTCGTACCGGTCGGTGTCGTACTCCAGCCAGCAGTCGGCGCCGTCGGCGCCCGGGTGGACCGCGAAGGTGAGGTCGTAGCGGGCGGTGCCCTTGTCGACGTCGGCGGTG
Organism: Streptacidiphilus sp. P02-A3a; assembly: GCF_014084105.1. Classification (GTDB taxonomy): domain Bacteria; phylum Actinomycetota; class Actinomycetes; order Streptomycetales; family Streptomycetaceae; genus Streptacidiphilus. Next base: position 6,264,949 of record NZ_CP048289.1, read on the forward strand.
GCCACCCGGGCCCCCTGGATCCGGCGTTCTTGCTGCCCGAGGTTGTCGAACACGAGCACCGCGTCGAACAGCGGGTGCGCCCCGGGCAGGCCGCGTCCGGCGTCGCGGGCGATCAGCTCCCCGGGGTAGCCGAGGTGCCGCTGCCCGGCCCGGGTGGCCGCCCGGACGGCCCGCACCCGGGACCGGTGCGTGCCGTCGCCGGGGTCCCGCAGCCGCAGCGGCAGCACGTTCAGCAGGTAGCCGACGACCTCCCCGGCCTCCGGGGTGTCCCGGTTCGCGGTGAAGGTCCCGAGCACGGTGTCCTCGGTGCCGCCGAACTCCGCGAGCGTGGCCCACAGCACCGCGAGCCAGCCCGCGTAGGGGGTGGCCGCCTCGCTCCTGGCCGCCTCCGCGATGCCCCGGGCGGTCGCCGCCGACTGGCTGAACTCCAGCCGTCGGCCCGGGCGCCCGGTGGCCGCGCGGCGCGGCCGGTCGGTCGGCAGCGGCGCGGGGGCGGCGGCGAGTTCCGCGCCCCAGTACGCGGCGGCGGCCCGCCCGGCGGGCCCGGCGCACCAGGCCCGCTGCTCCCGGGCGAACGCGCCGAACGGCCGTGCCGGTGCCCTGTCCGCTGCCGGTGCGCTGTCCGCTGCCGGTGCGTCGTCCGCTGCCGGTGCGGCCAGCCAGTCCAGCAGGAGTTCGAACGACCAGGCGTCGAAGACCAGGTTGTGCACCGCCACCAGCAGCCAGCACTCCTCCGGCGAAGCCCCCTCGGCGAGTACCACCCGCAGCAGCGGGCCGCCCGCCAGGTCGAACGGCTCCTCGGCCAACTCCCTTGCGCGGGAGTGCGCCTGGGCCTCGCCGGAGCAGCGCTCGCGGCGCAGCAGTGGCGGCAGCCGCGGGTGCGCCACCGGCCGGACGACGTCCCCGGTCGTCTCGAAGGTGGTCCGCAGCGCCTCCTGGGCCTGGACGAACTCCCGCAGCCGCGCTGCCAGTCGGTCCAGGTCGACGCCCGCGCCGGTGAGCCGCACGGCTTGGCAGACCACGTCCACCGGGCGGCCCGGGGCCGCCCGCTGCACCTCCCAGAGCCGCTGCTGACCTGGCGTCAGTTGACGATCATTCAATTCTGATGTCCGGGCGCGTAGTCGGGCCAGTTGCTCGGGGCTCAGCGCGGCCAGCCGCGCGGCCAGCCCGGTCTCGGGGCTCACGCGTACCTCCGGCGCAGCTCGTTGAGGTGCCGCAGGCTCTCCACCACCAGGCTCTCCTCCACCCCGAAGTCGATCAGGCAGGCGATCTCGTTCACGCCCATCCCGGCGAACCGGTCGACCACGGCGGAGCAGGAGTCGGGCGTGCCGAGCAGCGCGCCCTTCTCGAAGTACTTGTCGAAGGCGAAGCGGATCAGTTCGTCCTGCTCGCTCCCGGAGATGTCGCGGACCCCGGCGCCGGGCGCGAGGTTGCGCTTCTGCGAGTCGACCACGGTGAAGAACGACCGCAGGTAGTCGCTGAACGGGCCCCACACGGTCTCCCTGACCTCGTCCAGGTCGGTGCCGATGAAGGTGTGCAGCATCAGGGTGACCGTGGTGTCCTCGCGGTCGTGGCCGTGCGCCTCCAGCGCCTTGTAGTAGACGGCCAGCTTCTCCTCCAGCTCCTCGTTGGTCATGTCGATGAGGGCGGTGAGCACGTTGCAGCCGAGCCGTCCGGCGGTCTCGAAGGTCTCCACGCTCTTGGTGCAGGTCAGCCAGATCGGCAGTTGCGGTTGCGTGGGCCGGGGGTGCAGCTCCACCTCGACGTGGTTGCCCAGGCCGTCCTGGACGTAGACCGGTGAGCCCTCCCACAGTTCGCGGATGGTGCCGACCGCGTCGAAGGTCCGCTGCCTGCGGTCCGCCCAGCCGTCCGGCCGGATCGCGAAGTCGACCGGGCTGAAGCCGGTCGCCAGCGCGATCCCGGCGCGGCCCCGGGACAGGTTGTCCACCACGGACCACTCCTCGGCCACCCGGACCGGGCTGTGCAGCGGCAGGATCACGCTGCCCGCCCGGATCTTCAGCCGCTGGGTGGTCATCGCCAGCGCGGCGCCCAGCACCGACGGGTTCGGGTACAGCCCGCCGAAGCGGTGGAAGTGGCGCTCCGGCGTCCAGATCGCGGTGAAGCCGTTCCGGTCCGCGTAGTCGGCCGCGTCCAGGACGAAGCGGTACTTGTTCTTCTCGTCACCGGAGAAGAAGATCAGGCTGAAGTCCACGGTCGGTTACTCCTTTCCCTCAGTGGCCTCGGCCAGCAGGCGTTCGATCTCCGCCGCGCCGAGTCCGGCCAGTTCCGAGGCGAGCGCCCCGATCTCGTCGTGTGTGTCGCCGTCCGGCGCCGTGCCGTCCGCCGGGGCCCGGCCCGCGCGGGCATCCAGGCGGGCCTGGACCAGGGCGGCCAGCACCCGGGGGGTGGGCTCGCCGAGGATGTCCGCGAGCGCGACCTCGGCGCTGAACTGGCTGCGTACCGTCGACAGCAGCCGGACGATCAGCAGCGAGTCGCCGCCGTACTCGAAGATGTCCGCGTCGGCGGGCATCTCGGCGCTGCCCAGGGCCTCGCGCACCAGCGCCAGTACCTGCCCGGCCAGGTCGTCCAGTTCCTCGCTGCCGGCGCCCCCGGCGACAGCGGCGGTCCCCGGGTCGGTGCCGGGGGCCGGGTCCGGCCGCACCCACTGGTCCAGCCGGTACGCCATGTCCCAGGTGGAGACCGCGACATGGGAGACGTCGCGGAGGCTGAGCAGCCGCCGGATCGCCTCCAGGCCCTCCTCCGGCTGGATCGCCTTGTCGTCCATGCCCCGGCCGATCGCGGACAGCGCCCGCTTCTCGTCCTGGTGGTGCTGCCAGACGTCCCAGGCCGCGCTTATCCACACGGTGCGGTCAAGGCCCCGGTTGGCCCGTTCGGCGGCGGCGTCCATGAAGTGGTTGGCCGCGCCGTAGCCCAGCAGCCGCAGCCCGCCGAGCACCCCCGCGAGCGAGGAGAGCAGCAGGACGAAGTCGACCTGGCGGTCCGCCAGCACCCGCTCCAGTGCCATCTGGCCGTGCGCCTTGGAGACGAAGTGCCACTGGCACTGCTCGACGGAGGCGGCGGTGACCGCGCGGTCCCACTGCTCGCTGGGCAGTCCGGCGGCGTGGACCACGCCGTTCAGCTCGCCGAAGTGCCGCTCCACCCGCGCCACCGCGACGCCCAGCCCGTCCGGGTCCGACACGTCCGCGTGGACCAGCAGCGGCTCCGCCCCGGCCTGTTCCAGCGCGCGCAGCCGCTGGATCCGCAGCACCGTCTCGTCGGTGGCCTCGCGCTGCTCGACCAGCGCGTCCCAGCTGTCGCGCGGCGGCAGCGGATCGCGGGTGAGCAGGGCCAGTCGGGCGCCGCTCGCGCGGTGCAGCCAGCCGGCGACGGTGCTGCCGATCTCGCCGAGCCCGCCGGTGATCAGGTACACCCCGCCGTCGCGCAGCCGACTGGTGGCCGGGGCGGACCAGTCCGCGCGCACCGGCGCCAGGTCGGTGATCCAGCGGGTGGTGCCGCGTACGGCGGTGGCGACCTCGCCGCGGCGGGTGCGCCGCAGTTCCTCGGCGAGCAGCCGCAGCGAGCGGTCGTCCGGCGCGGCCGGCAGGTCGAACTGCCGGGAGGTGATGTTGCCGTGCTCCTGGCCGACGACCTTGGCCGCGACCGCGAGGGTGACCAGCTCGGCCAGCGGCTCCGGCTCGCCGGGGCCGACCGCGTAGGCCCCGGCGCTGACCAGGTCCAGCCGCAGCGGCTCCACCACACCGTGCTTGCTGAGCGCCTTGACCAGGGCGATCACGCTGTACAGGCCGTGCTCCTGGGCCCGCTCGAAGCGCCGCGCGCCGCGCTCGGGCGGCAGCGGGGCGGTGGACCAGGCGTGCAGCAGCCGCTGCGGCAGCCTGCCCTCGGCGACCAGGTCCCCGATCAGCTGGACGTGGTCCTCCTCGGAGCCGGGGCGCACCGTCCACCGGTCCGGGCCCTGGCGCAGGTACGCCGCGCCCGGGGTGACCGTCAGCACCTCCCCGGCGCAGGCGAACCCGGCCAGCCGCTCGGCCACCCCGGCCGGGTCGGCGAACAGCAGCACCGGCTCGGTGTCCGGCTCACCGGGAAGGTCGGTGCTGCCGACCGCCGGACGCCACACCGGCACGGTGAACCAGTCGTCCAGCGGCAGCTTGCCCACCGCCGGGGCCCGGCCGCCGCCGGTGCTCGCCAGTGTGGTCGAGCCGGGCTCGACCCAGTAGCGGACGCCCTCGAACGGGTAGGTGGGCAGCGGTACCCGGCGCCGTCCGCGTCCGGCGTAGTAGGCCGCCCAGTCGACCGGCAGCCCGGCCGCCCACAGCTGGCCGAGCGCGGCGGTGACCGCGGTGAGGTCGGCCTCGCTGTCCCGGCCGCGCGCGGCCGAGGCGACCACCGGTACGCCGGTCTCCCGGTCGGGGTGCCGCCGGGCGAAGGCGGACAGGGTCTGGCCGGGCCCGGTCTCCAGGAAGACGTGGCCGCCGACGGCCAGCACCGTGGCCAGGCTGTCGGCGAAGCGGACGGTGTCCCGCAGGTGGCCGCCCCAGTAGCCGGGGTCGGTCGCCTCGTCGTCGCGCAGCCAGGTGCCGGTCCGGTTGGACAGGATCGGGATCTGCGGGCGGCGCAGCTCGACCCCGCGCAGCAGCTCGGTCAGCGGCCCGACGGCGGGTTCCATCATCACCGAGTGGAAGGCGTGCGAGGTGGTGACCCTGCGGTGGGCGACCCCGTCGGCCGTCAGCGCGTCGGTCAGCTCGCGGACCGCCTGCCGGGTGCCCGCGACGGTGCACACGGCGGGCTCGTTGACGGCGGCGATCTCCACCGGCTCGGCCAGGGCGGCGAGGTAGGGCGCCAGTTCCTCGGGCGAGAGCATCACCGCCGCCATCACCCCGCCCGGCAGCTCCTCCACCAGCCGCCCGCGTTCGGCGACCACCCGCAGCGCGTCCGGCAGGGTGAACACCCCCGCCAGCGCGGCGGCGACGTACTCGCCGATGCTGTGCCCGAGCAGCGCGGCCGGGCGCACGCCCCAGGCCGCCCACTGCCGGGCGAGCGCGTACTCCACCGCGAACAGCGCCGGCTGGGCGATCCCGGTCCGGTTCACGTCGGTCGGCGCGCCGGGGTGGTCCTGGTGCGGCGCCGGGTGCAGCGCCTGGCGCAGGTCCAGGCCGAGGAGCGGCCGCAGCAGTTCGGCGCACTCGTCGAAGACCTGCCGGAACACCGGGAGGTGCCGGTACCAGCCGTGGCCCATCCCCGGGTGCTGCGCGCCCTGTCCGGGCAGCAGGAACACCACCGGGCGGTCGCTCGGCTGGCCGGAGTCCTGCCGGACGAACCGGGGATCGGCGGTGCGCAGCGCCCGGACGGCCGTGGCCCGGTCCGGGGCGGTGACCACGGCCCGGTAGTTGAAGGTGCGGCGGGCGACGGCGAGGGTGTGCGCGGCGTCCTCGAACCCGAAGTCGCCGTCACCCGCGCCGCCGTCACCCGCGTCGCCGTCACCCGCGTCGCCGTCACCCGCCGTCCCGGCTTCGAGCCAGTCGGCCAGGGCCGCCCGGGCGGTCTCCAGCGCGGCCGGGGACTTGGCCGACACCGGCAGCAGCAGCACCGGCGCGGCGGGCGGCAGCGGTCGGTCCGCCGGGTCGGCCGGTGGTGCCTCCTCCAGCACCACGTGCGCGGTGGTGCCGCCCATCCCGGTCGAGGTCACCGCGCAGCGCAGCGGCCCCGGACCGGCCGTCCACGGCTCGGCCGCGACGCCGACCCGGAACCGGCCGCCCTCGGCCCGGCACTCCGGGTTCCACTCGGTGAAGTGCGCGGTCGGCACCAGCGTCCGGTGGTGCAGCATCAGCACGCACTTGATGAACCCGGCGATCCCGGCGGCGGTGCTCAGGTGGCCGATGCTGCCCTTCACCGAGCCGATGGTGAGCGGCCGCTCCGCGGTGTCGCCGTAGGCCCGCGCGACGGCGGACAGCTCGATCGGGTCGCCGAGCCTGGTGCCGGTCCCGTGCGCCTCCAGGTAGCTGACGCTCGCGGGTTCGACGTCCGCCACCGCCAGCGCCTCGGCCAGCACCGCCGCCTGTCCGGCGGCGCCCGGCGCGGTGTAACCGGCCCGGTCCGCCCCGTCGTTGCCGACGGCCGACCCGCGGACCACGGCCCAGACCGTGTCCCCGTCGGCGATCGCGTCGGCGAGCCGCTTCAGCACCACCACGCCGACGCCGTTGCCGAACACCGTGCCGTCCGCCCCGGCGTCGAACGGCCGGACCGTGCCGGAGGCCGAGCTGATGCCGTCGGGCTCGTGCAGGTAGCCGCTCTGCTGCGGGAAGCGCAGCGCCACGCCCCCGGCCAGGGCCACGTCGCACTCCGCCGACAGCAGGCTCTGCACCGCCAGGTGCACCGCGACCAGCGAGGTCGAACAGGCGGTCTGCACCGAGATGCTGGGACCGGTCAGGTTCAGGTGGTACGAGACCCGGGTGGCCAGGTGGCTCGGGTCGTTGCCCATCAGCGTGGCGGGGTCCTGCCGCATCCGGGACAGCGAGCCGTTGAAGCCCTCGGCCCCGGTCAGCACGTTGTTCAGCAGGTAGGTGCTGGTCAGCGAGCCCGCGAAGACGCCGATCCGGCCCTGGTACCGCTCCGAGTCGTGGCCGCTGTGCTCCAGCGCGGACCAGGAGGACTGGAGGAACAGCCGCAGCTGCGGGTCCATCCGCGCCGCCTCGCGGGCGCTGAGGTAGAAGAACGAGGCGTCGAACAGGTCCGCGTCCTCGACCACGGCCGCGCGCCGGACGTAGCGGGGGTCGGCCGCCTCCGCCTCGGTCACGCCCGAGGCCCGCAGCTGCTCCTCCCCCAGGTCGCTCAGGCCGTCCGCGCCTGCCAGCAGGTTCCGCCAGAACTCGGTGTGGCTGCGGGCCCCCGGCAGTCGGCAGTCCAGGCCGACGACGGCGATCCGGCCGTCCGGCTCACTCGCGTAGGAACGGTCAGTCACGGGTGCCTCCTGGGGCGGGGTTCGGTTCTCCGCCGGAGACCGGCAGCGGGGACGTGGAAGGGGTGCGGGTACGGCTACGGGCGCGCGCGGCCAGCCGCCGGGCGCCGCGCGCGGCGCCGCCGTCCGGGGCCTCGGCGGCGGCGGTCGGCGCGACCAGCCGGGCCAGCGCGCGGACGGTCGGCGCCCGGTACAGGTCGACCATCAGCAGCCGGGGGGCGACCGAGCGGGTGAGCCGTTCGTGCAGCGCGGCCATCCGCAGCGAGGTGCCGCCCAGGTCGAAGAAGTTCTCGTCCAGGCCGACCGCGGACCGGCCCAGGACCTCGCGCCAGGCCTCGGCGACGGCGCGCTCCAGCGGGTTGCCCGCGGTCGCGGGCGCGTCGGTGACGGCCGCCGTCAGCGGGTCGGGCAGCGCCGCGCGGTCGATCTTGTGGTTGACGGTGAGCGGCAGCGCGTCCAGGAGCACGAACGCGGTCGGTACCGCGTGGTCCGGCAGCACCCGGCGCAGCGCCGCGCGCAGCGCGCCGGGCCGGGGCCCGGCCCCCGGCGCCGGGACCAGGTGGGCGGCCAGCTGCCGTTCGCCCCGCCGGTCGGTGAACGGCATCACCACCGCCTCGTCCACCTGCGGCAGGCCCTTGAGCACGCTCTCCACCTCGCCCGGCTCCACCCGGATCCCGGAGACCTTGACCTGGAAGTCGCGGCGGCCGACCAGCAGCAGCGTCCCGTCCTCCAGCCGCCGGGCCAGGTCGCCGGTGCGGTGCACGCCCGGGACCGGGCCGGTGCCGGGGGCGAGGTAGCGGCTGTGGACGACGAGTTCGCCCTCGCCGGGCCCGTCGACCGGCTGCCCGTCCGGGCCCTCCAGCAGCACCGTGGTCTCCGGCACCGGGAAGCCGAGCGGCAGCACCCCGGTCGGCGGCCGGTAGTCCCGGTCGGCGACCCGGAGCAGCACGCAGGAGCACTCGGTGGAGCCGTAGGCCCCGGCGACCCGGCAGTGCCCGGCGAAGGCCCGCCGGTAGCTGTCGAGGTCGGCGCGGTGCAGCGGGTCGCCGCCCAGGGCGAGCATGCGCACGGCCGGGAGCCCGGTGCCGCGCGCGTCCATGGCCCGGACCAGCGCCCGGTACACCGGCAGCGTGGAGTGGTAGACGCTCAGCCGCTCGGCGGCCATCCAGTCGAGCAGCCCGGCGATGCCGAGCGCCTTGAGGTCGACCGGGTACAGCGCCGCGCCGTTCAGCAGCGCGGAGAAGGTGTCCTGGACGGCCGAGTCCCAGCTGTAGGCGGACTGCAGGGCGACCCGGTCCAGTGGCCCGATGCCGAGGCCGTCGGTCCAGGCGCGGGTGTGGTGCAGCACGTTGCGGTGGGTCTGCGCGACCGGCTTGGGCCGCCCGGTGGAGCCGGAGGTGTACAGCACGTACGCCTCGCCGTCGGGCACGGCGGCGGTGCCCGCGGCGGGCTCGGCCAGGAGCAGGTCCTGGTAGGCCAGCACCGGCCGGTCCGGCGCCAACCGCCGGGCCTGGCCGGTGTTCGCGGCGTCGGTGACGACGGCGGCGACCCCGGCGTCGGCGGCCATGAACGCGAGCCGGTCCAGCGGGTAGGCGGCGTCCAGCGGGACGTAGCAGAGCCCGGCGCGGAGCGTCCCGAGCAGCGCCGCGACCATCTCCGCGCCGTGCGCGAAGAGCAGGCCCACCCGGTGCCCGGGCCGCAGCCCGGCTCCGGCCAGCGCGGACGCGATCCGCGCCGACAGCTCGGCCGTCTCCCGGTAGGTCCACCGGGTGGCGGGGGTGACCACGGCCTCCCGGTCGGCGTGCGCGGCGGCCCGGTCGAGGAAGCGGTGCACCAGCGTGCCCGCCGCGTCGGCCTCGGGGAAGGGGCGGTGACCGGTGGTCGGCTGCCCCGTCGGTGCGGTCACGGCGCGGTGCTCCCTTCGGTGGTGTGGTAGCGGAACAGCGCGGCCGGGTGGGCCGGCCGCCGCCGCAACTCCTGGTAGGCCTCGGCGGCCCGGTCGAGCGGGTACTCGGGCAGGCCCATCCGCCCGGGGGTGACCACCCCCTCGCCGATCAGGTCGAGCGCCCGCTGCAGGTTCTCGGTGACGGTGCCCTCGCCCGGGGGCGGCGCCAGTTCGGTGAGTCCGCGCGCGTATCCGGCGTCCCGGTAGCCGGCCCCGCAGCGGGCGGCGAAGCGGATGTCGACATTGCCCAGTTCGACGCTGAAGTCGATCCGGGCGCTGAAGCGTCCGACACCGACCAGCCGGGGCCGCCCCGGGGCGCGGGCCGCCCAGCGGGCGGCGGCGGCCACGGTGTCACTGGACTCGCCGGTGCCGCAGAGGAACACGCACCGGCCGCCGCCGGTCGGCGGCTCCGCCTCGGCCGCCAGGAACTCCGGTCCGACGGCGGTGGCCAGGCCCAGCGCGGCGGCGCCGCGCAGCCGGTCCGGCCGCAGGTCCAGCAGGGTGACCCGGCGGACGTGCGCGGCGGCGGTCTGGGCGACCAGCTGGCCCACCATCCCGGCGCCGACCACGGCCACCTCGTCGCCCGGGGCCAGGGTCGCCCGGTCCACCGCGTGCACCGCGGTGGCGCCGAGCCCGGCGACCACGGCCGCGCGCAACGGCAGGTCGCTCGGCACCCGGCGGCACAGCCGGTACGGGACGACGGCCACGTCGCCGTGGACCGCCTCGCCCCAGCCCATCGCGATCACCCGGTTCCCCGGGGCGAAACCGGTCACGCCGGGGCCGACCGCGTCCACGGTCCCGGCCGAGCAGTAGCCGAGCGGGAACCGCTCGCCGGTGCGCGCGGACCGGTCCAGGTAGTGCAGTTCGGTGCCCGGGCTGACCAGGCTCCAGTCGGCGCGCAGCCGCAACTCGCCGCGCCCGGGCGGTCCGTGCTGGACCCACTCGGCGCTGGGCACGGCGAAGCCGTCGGCCACCAGCCGCCGGGCGGAGAGCACCGTGTCGGCGGCCGGGGCGGGTGCGGAGACCCGGGTGGGGACGGCGTTCACCGGCTGGCCTCCGTCTCCGGCGCCGCGATCAGCCGCTCGTCCGGGACGATCTCGGCGAGCTCCTCGGTGTGGCCGGGGATCGGTCCGTTCGGGATCGGCAGGCCCGACTTCTCGTACGAGGCACGGCGGTTGCGTTTGCGTTCCAGGCCCAGGTTGAGCCCGGCCAGCTCGACCGGGGTGTGCCGCAGCAGCCCCCGGGCACCCGCCTCGGCCACCGCCTTCGCCCCGGCCCCGGTCCGCACGAACACCCGCCCGTGCTTGTGCTGTTCGCGCTGCTCCACGCTGGCGGCGAAGATGTTCGGGTCGCCGTCGCTGACGCTGACGTCGGCGATCCCGGACATCCAGTCCCCGCAGGACAGGCAGCGGTGCGTCTTGTTGGCCGCGAAGTCGCGCACCGCCTGCCAGAAGGCCACGGTGTGGCGCTCCCCGTCGTCGGTGCGGATCTCGATGTTCCCGGGGTACTCGCCCTCCCGGTAGCGCAGCCGCACCACCGACTCCAGCGGGATCTCCGCCCGCTCCCGGATCAGGGTGGCGGTGCCCTCCGGCCGGGTGCTGGACGAGCAGGCGGGCTCGACCATGAGCACCACCCGGTCCCGCGCCCAGCGGCCGGCCGCGGTGTCCATCGCCTGGAGCTTGCGCATCGCCTGGATGTGGCAGGCCACCCCGGTCAGGGCCACCCCGGTCTCCGGCTCCTCCCGCATGACCTGCCGCAACGCGCCCAGGTAGGGCGCGAGTTGGTAGGTCGACTGGGACTGCTCGACCAGTGCGGCGGGATCCCGGACCAGGACCGGCGCGGCGCGCCAGGGCTCCTCCGGGTCGCGGCCCATGCACAGCGCCACACCCGCGCCCAGGGCCAGCAGCGCGGTCTGCAGCAGCACGGTCAGCGAGCCGCCGCTGGCCGACGCCCGGTACAGCCCGGGTTCGGTGGCGTGTCCGGCGAGGACCTCGGCGAAGACCCCGGTCCAGCGTTCGGCGGGCTCGCGGGTCCGGCCGAAGAGCCGCTCCTCGGCCGCCGGGGTGGCCGGGTCGAGGCCGGGGCAGACGGCGAGGCAGTCCCCGCAGCCGGCGCAGTCGTCGGCGCCCCAGGCGTCCGCGGTGAGCACCGGCAGCAGCCCGTCGAAGCCGATGACGTCCGGCGGGCAGGCCAGTTGGCAGGCACCGCAGGCGGTGCACAGGCCGGGTTCGATGATCTCGCGTTGAAGCTGGTGGAACGTCATGGTCAACAGCTCCCAGCGGCGGTGACGGAGGCGTGCAGGGTCTCGATCAGGAACAGGTACTCGTCGGTGGCCAGCAGCGCCGGGGGGACGATCTTCACGGTGGCCCCCTCGGGGCCGCCGCCGAACAGCAGCAGCCGCCGCTCCGAGGCCGCCGCGAGCACCCGTCGGGCCGCCGCCGGGTCGGGCCGCCCGTCCGCGCCGACGCAGTCGAAGGCGGCGAGCGCGCCGATCGCGCGCGGGGCCGCCAGCCGGGGGTTCCCGGCGGCGAGCGCGCCGAGGTCGGCCGCGAGCCGCGCGCCGAGCACCCGGGCCTCCCCGGCCAGGTCCTCGCGGACCACGGTGTCCAGCACCGCGCCGGCGGCGGCGCAGGAGACCGGGTGCCCGGAGAAGGTGGAGGTCTGCACGCCCGGCGGCAGCGCGTCCACGGTCTCCCGTTCGCCGACCACGGCCGCGATCGGGAAGCCGTTGCCGAGGGTCTTGCCGAGCAGCGTCAGGTCCGGCGGCCGGACCAGCAGCTCGGCCGCGAACAGCCGCCCGGCCCGGCCGAGGCCGGTGTAGATCTCGTCCAGCACGAACAGCGCGCCGCGTTCCCCGGCCTGCCGGGCGATCTCGTCCAGCAGCGCGGGCGGGACCGCCAGTACCCCCTCGGTGACCTGGACCGGTTCCAGCACCACGGCGGCGGTGCCGCCGAGCCGGTCGGCCCGGTCCAGCGCGGCGGACAGACCGGCCGCGAACGCGGCGGCGTCCACCGGGCCCGGACGCCGGGGGTCGGGCAGGTCGGCGGTGACCACGGTGTCGCGCGGCAGCGCGCTGAACGACTTGAACTCCGCCCGCCAGGTCAGCCCCAGCGCCCCGGCGGTCTTCCCGTGGTAGCCGTAGCGGAAGCTCAGCACCGCCCGGTGGCCGGTGGCCGCGCGGGCGATCTTCAGTGCCGCCTCCACCGCCTCGGCCCCGGTCGCGGTGGGCAGCACCGCCGGGTCGTGGTAGGGGGCGATCCCGGCGATCCGGGCGGTGAGCCCGGCCCGTACGTCGGACATCAGCTTGCACCCGGTGTGGGTGAGCCGCCCGATCTGGGCGATGGCGGCGGCGGTGACCTCCGGGTGCTGGTGGCCGAGGGTGGCCGCGCCGCTGCCCGAGGTGCCGTCGAACCAGCGGGTGCCGTCGTCGGCGTAGAGCCAGGGCCCGTGCCCCGAGGTGAACCGGGGCCCGACGGCGCTCCCGGTGGAGCGGGCCTCGTGGCCGGGCGCGGACAGGCCGGTGAGGGGGGCGGTCGCGAGCTCGTTCATCAGATGTCCTCCGCCATACGGGCGCCGATGGCACGCTGCACATCGGCGAAGTCCGGGAAGGAGGTGCGGTGGCAGGCTCCCCCCAGCACGGTGGTGCGGCCCGGCAGGCTGGTCGCCAGGGTCGCGGCGGCCATGGCCACCCGGTGGTCCTCGAAGCCGGGGACGCTCGCCGCCCGCAGCGGCGCGCCGCCGGTGATCCGCAGCCCGTCGGACTCCACCTCGATCCGGGCGCCGAAGGCCCGCGCCATCCGGGCGGTGGTCTCCAGCCGGTCGGTCTCCTTGAAGCGCAGTTCCTCGGCGCAGCCGATCCAGGAGGTCCCCGGGAGCCGGGCGGCGACCACCGCCAGCAGCGGCACCTCGTCGATCAGCGCGTGCAGTTCGGCCGGACGCTCGACCCGGACGGCGGTCACCGCGTCCAGGCCGCCGCGGGCCACGACGGTGCCGACCGGCTCGCCGCCGCCGGTGACCGTCCGGTCCCGGTAGCCGATGTCGGCTCCGGCGCGGCGCAGCACGTCGAAGAAGCCGAGCCGGGTCGGGTTCAGGCAGACCCCGGGGACGCTCAGCTCGCCGCCGTCGCCCCAGAGCAGGTGCGCGGCGACCGGGTAGGCCGCGAGCGAGGGGTCGGCCGGGACGTCCAGCTCCGCCGGTACCGTGCACGCGCCGCCGTCGTAGCGCAGTTCCCCGGGGGACTCGGTGATCCCGGCGCCGAAGGCGGCGAGCATCCGCTCGGTGTGGTCGCGGGAGCTGACCGGGTGCCGGATGGTCATCGGCAGCCGGGCCGCGGCGGCGGCCAGCAGCACCGCGGAGCGGGCCTGGGCGCTGCCCACCGTCAGCCGCACCGTGCCCGGCCGGTGCACCGGTCCGTGCACCAGCACCGGCAGCCGTCCCGGGTCGCCGAGGTAGTCGATCCGGGCGCCCATCTCGATCAGCGGTTCCACCAGCCAGTCCATCGGCCGGTGCCGCAGCACCTCGTCCCCGTCGACGACGGCGGCGGTGCCGGTCCCGGCCAGGACGCCGACCAGCAGCCGGGCGGCGGCGCTGGACCCCGCCGTCCACAGGTAGGGCACGCCGCCGGGGCCGCCGGTCAGCGCCGGGTGCGGGTGGACCGGCTGCGGCACCGGGGCGTCGGGGCGGACCAGCAGCGCGTCGCCGTCGGCGTCGACCCGCAGGCCGAGGGCGTGCAGCGCGGGCAGCAGCGCGCGTACCGCGCCGCCGAGGTTCGCGTTGCGCACCGTCAGCCGCCCGGCCGCGTCGAGCGCTCCGGGCAGCAGCGCCGCCAGCAGCGCCCGGTGGCTGACCGACTTGTCGCCCGGAACCCGGACTGCCGTCGGGCCGCCGGGGCGGGCGGTTCGGCCGCCGGTCACCAGCAGGTCCGCCGACAGCGTCGCCGGTCCCTGGTGCTCCAAGGTCTCGGACACGCGGTACTCCTCCTCTCGGTCCCGGCCGGGGACCACCGGTCGTGCTCAGGGGTGACAGCGGAGCGCTCAGGCGCGGGTGATCCGGATCCCGTCCAGGTAGAGCACGTCGAGCCCGGTCTTCAGGAAGAGCTCCAGCGCCTGCTCGGGCTGCTCGACGATCGGTTCGCCGGGCCCGTTCAGCGAGGTGTTCATCACCACCGGGACGCCGGTGAGCCGGTGGAAGGCGCTGATCACCGCGTGGTAGCCGCCGGCGGACTCGTCCACCGTCTGGATCCGGGCGGTGCCGTCGACGTGGGTGACCGCCGGGATGTCGCCGCGCCGGACCTTCGCGTTGAAGAGCATGTACGGCGAGGGCAGCGGCACCTCGCGGAACCACTCGGCGGCGTGCTCGGCCAGCACCGCGGGGGCGAACGGACGCCAGGCCTCCCGGTCCTTGATCCGGTTCACCCGGGGCCAGTTCTCGGCCCGGCGCGGGTCGGCCATGATCGAGCGGTGCCCGAGCGCCCGGGGACCGGCCTCGCTGCCGCCCGCGAACCAGGCGACCACGGCGTCGGCGGCCAGGTCCTCGGCCGCGCGTTCGGCGGCCCGCCGCGGGCCGAGCCGCTCGGCCGAGATCCGGTCCCCGGCCGCCGCCACCGCGCGGTCCACCGCCTCCGGTGTCGGCGCCGCGCCCAGGTAGGGCGAGGGCAGCGTCCCGGCGGGACCGGCGGACGGCGGCAGCGGGCGGTCCAGCACCGAGTGCAGCACCGCCAGCGCCGCGCCGATGGCGATGCCGCTGTCGTCGCAGGCGGGCTCGACGAACACCCGCGGGAACGGGCCCTCCTGCGCGATCTGGCTGTTGGAGGGGCAGTTGAGCGCGGTGCCGCCGGACAGGCAGAGCCGGTCCTGGGTCAGTCCGGCGGCGCCCAGCGAGGCGTGCAGCGCGCGCACCGCCTCGATCCGGACCTCCTCGAACAGCTTCTGGGTGCTGGCCGCGATGTCCGCGTTGATCGGCGCGGTGGCCCGCGCCGGGTCACCGTAGGGGGCCAGGTCGTAGCCCATCCGCTCGGCCTCGCGGCGGCAGTGCCGCAGCCAGGCGCTGGTCGCGTCGGTGGCCAGGCGTCCGCTGAGGTCGGTGTGGTTGCCGAGGAAGCGCGAGGAGTAGAACCGCGGCCGCCCGTAGGCCGACAGGCCCATCAGCTTGCCCGCCGGGCCGACCAGGCCCAGCCCCAGCGCCGCGCCGACCCGGTCGTAGAGCCCGCCCAGGCCCAGGTGGTGCGGCGTCAGCGGGTACAGGGCCTGGCCGCGCCCGAGGTAGAACATCCCGCTGTGGCAGCCCTCGCCCTCGGCGTAGCCGTCGTGGGTGAGCACCGCCGCCTGGTCGAAGCCGGACTGGTAGTAGCCGCTGGCCGCGTGGGCGAGGTGGTGGTGCAGCGCGTAGCCGGGGACGGTGCTGCCGTCCAGGGTCACCCGCACCGGCAGGTGGAAGCCGTACCGGAGCCGGTCCTGGACGTCGGCGGGCGCGGCGGCCAGCGCGGCCAGGCCGCGGCCCTCGGCCCAGTCGGCGGTCGAGGCGAAGTCGTCCACCCAGGGCGTGGCGCGCAGGTCGGCCCGCGCCGTACCGGCGTGCTCCGGGAACAGCTTGGCGTAGGAGCGGCCGAGCCAGGTGGCGGACAGCGCCGGGTCGTAGAGCAGGTCCAGGAACCCGCCGCCGCCGCGGCGCAGCGCCGCCTCGGCCCCCTCCTCCTCAAGTACCGTGCAGGGGCGGCCGAAGGGGTCCTCGGCGGTGTACTCGACCGCGAGCGCCGCCGGGTCGTCCACGATCAGCTCGACCCCCTGGGTGGAGCAGACCGCGACCGCGTCCAGCTCGGCCGCGGTGATCCCGGCGACCGCCAGCGCCCGGCGGACGGTGGCCAGGTCCAGCGTGGCCGCGTGCTTGACCCGGGTGTGCCGCTCGCGCAGCACGTACGCGGCGACCTCGCCGTCGCGGACCACCGCCGCGGCGGCGTCGTGGCCGTAGTGGAGCCCAAGGATGATCATCGATTCTCCTCCGGTGGCCCCGAGGGGCCTCGAACGGTCAGGCGAGGACGAGTCCGTCGCCGCGCAGCCAGTGGTCGAGCGGTTCCCGCATGGCGCTCTCGGCGGGTGGGTGGAACGCCAGCGCCCTGCTGGCCAGCAGCGCCTCGGCGCCCTCGCCGCCGGTCACGAAGGCCATCCCGCCCAGGAGTTCCAGCACCCGGTCGGTGGCCTCGGCGATCGCGCGCTGCGCGGTGTAGCGGGTCAGCAGCACCCGGCCGAGCAGGTCGTCGTCGCAGCGCCCGGCGTCGAGTTCGCGGGCCGCCGACTCCAGCGCCGCGGCGACGCTCTCCAGCGGCGCCAGGGCGGCGATCCGGTCCCCGGCGGTGCCCCGGTCCAGCCGGAACAGCCGTTCCACCTGGCCGGTGGCGACGCCCAGGTAGGCGGCGGTGATCAGGAGTTGGAACCAGAGCATGTTGGACGTGATCCGCTGCGCCGAGTGGCTGGGCAGGCCCACCGGGACGATCATCGAGTCGGCCACGTGCACCCCGTCCAGCACCACCGCGTCGGTCTGCGCGGCCCGCAGCACCCGGTTCCGCCAGAACGGCTGCCGACTCACGCCCGGGGCGTCGGCCGGGACCAGCACGTTGACCAGTTGGCCCGCGTACGCCGAGTCCTCCGGTCCGGCCGCCAGCAGCGACAGCAGGCCCATCGAACGCACCAGCGAGCAGGGCCGCTTGGTGCCGGAGATCCGCAGTCCGTCGGGCAGCGCGGACACCTCGATGCCGGGGGTGAACAGGCTGCCGCCGACCCGTCCCTCGGCCCCGCAGGAGGCCACCAGCTGCCGCTCCGCGGCCACCCGGCGCAGCACCGAGGCGGCCACCGGTCCGTCCAACTCCCGGGCGAGCCAAGCCACTTTGTAGTGGTGCATGGTCGAGCCGACGGCCAGCGCGGGCGCCCGGCTGCCGACCGCCCGTTGCAGCCGCACCCCCTCCAGGCAGCCGAGCCCGGCGCCGCCGAGTCCGGCCGGGATCAGCAGGTTCCCGCCCCCGGCGGCGCGGAACTCCTCGACCACGCCGGAGTCGGGGTCGTCCGCGCCGTCGGTGCCCAGCGCCGCCAGCCGCTCGTCGAACCCCGGCAGTGCCCGCTCCAGCAGGTCCCGCTCGGTCGCCAGCAGAATCATCCTTCGCTCCCTTGCTCCGCGTCGTTCCCGACCGGCTCCGCGTCGTTCCCGGCCGCTCCGGCCGCCGCCGCGACCACCTCGGCCACCCGGTCGGCCAGCAGCCGCGCGCCGTCGCCGCGCACCACCGCGTAGTGGTCCGCGTCGACCCGCAGCACCGGCCCGAGGCCGGGCAGCGCCTCGTCCAGCGGACGCAGGCCGGGGAAGGCGTCGGCGGGGGTCGCCGTGGCCCGCAGCAGCAGGCAGGGCGCGGGGCGGTCCGCCGCGGCGGCCGGGGCCCAGCTCCGGGCGGTGTGCCGGGCCAGGGTCTCCGAGTGGCTCCGGTAGACCGCGAACAGCCGCGCCAGGTCCGCCTCCGGCAGCGTCGGGTCGAGCCGCCCGGCCGCTGGCAACGCCCGCCGGGCGGCGGCCAGTTGCTCCGCGTCCGGGGCGTCGGGGAGGTCCGCGCAGGCCGCCCGGACCAGCGGGCCGAGGTCCGCGCCCGCCGCGAGGTCGGTGAAGAACCCGGCCAGCCGGTCCGCGGTACGGACCTCGCCCGGATCGGCGCCCGCGCCGGTGAAGGCGTCCACGGTGGTCAGTGAGGCGACCGGGCGGCCCTGCCGCTCCAGCGTCTCGGCCAGCCGCAGCGCCACCGTGCCGCCCATGGACCAGCCGACCAGGTGCAGCGGGCCGTCCGGCAGCGCGGCCAGCGCCCGGGCGTAGTCCTCGGCCATCGCGTCCACGCCCGGCGCCGGGGTCTCCCCCGGCCGCAGCCCGCGCGCCCGCAGTCCGTGGACGGTGACCGGCAGCCCGCCGAGCCGCGCCGCGACCTCCCGGTAGCAGAGCACGTCGCCGCCCACCGGGTGGACCAGCACCAGCCGCTGCGGGCCGCTGCCGCCGATGCCGACCAGCGGTCCGGCATCGTCCGCCCGGTCCGGGCAGCCGTCCGCCAGCAGCGCGGCCTGGGCCCGGACGGTGCTGTCGGTGAACAGCGAGGCCAGCGGCAGGCGGCGGCCGAACTCCCGCTCGATCCGGTGGAACAGCCGGACGGCGGTGAGCGAGTCGCCGCCGAGCCCGAAGAAGTCGTCGGCCACGCCCCGGACCCGGGGCCCGAGCAGTTCCCGCCACAGCTCAAGCAGCCGCAGTTCGCCGGGGGTCCGCGCCGCCCGGTCGGCGTCCGGGCCGGGTGCGTCCGGGCCCGGGGCGGCCGGAGCGGCCGGGTCGGGGCCGGACGCCGTCAGCGCGAGCAGCGCCGACCGGTCCACCTTGCCGTTGCCGCTCAACGGCAGCCGGTCGAGCTCGAACACCGCCGCCGGGACCATGTAGTGCGGCAGCCGCTCCCGGAGCCGGGCGCGCAGCTCGCTCTCGTCCGCGGCCCGGCGGCCCGGCCGCCCACCGGGGTCGGCGGGCGCGCCGGTGCGGGTGACGAAGGCGACCAGCGCGGGCGCGCCACCGGCGGTGTCCAGCACCGCCACCCCGGCATCGATCCCCGGCAGCGCGGCCAACCGCGCCTCGATCTCCCCCAGTTCGACCCGGTAACCGTTGATCTTGACCTGGTGGTCGGCCCGGCCCAGGAACTCCAGCACCCCGCCCGGGCGGTAGCGCGCCCGGTCGCCGGTCCGGTACAGCCGCTCACCGGTGCCCGGGTGCTCCAGGAACGCCCCGGCGGTGCGCTCCGGGTCGTGCAGGTAGCCCGACGCCAGTCCGCTGCCGCCGATGTAGAGGTCCCCCGGTACCCAGTCGGGCACGTCCGCCAGCGCCTGGTCGAGCACCCGCATGGTCTGGTTGGCCAGCGGCCAACCGTACGGCACGCTGGTCCAGCCGTCCGGCGTGCTCGCCGCCGGGTACCAGTTCGACCAGATCGACGCCTCGGTCGCCCCGCCCAGCGCCAGCACCCGTGCGTCCGGGCAGATCCGGGCCAGCCGCGCCACCAGCACCGGCGGCACCCAGTCGCCGCTCAGCAGCACCAGCCGCAGCGTGGCCAGCAGTTCCCGCGCCCGCTCGTCGCCCAGGAACTCCAGCGTCAGCTGGAGCAGCGCGGGCACCGAGTTCCACACGGTGACCCGGTTCCGGTGCGCGCACTCGGCCCAGCCCTGCGGGTCGGGGTGGGCGCTGTCCGCCGGAGCCACCACCGCGCCCCCCGCCCCGAGCAGCCCGAACTGGTCGAACACCGACAGGTCGAAGGCCAGCGAGGAGACCGCGAGCACCCGGTCCTCCGGGCCGAGCGCGAACCGGGCGGTCAGGTCGCGCAGCGTGTTGACCGCCCCGGCGTGCGGGATCACCACGCCCTTGGGGGTGCCGGTCGAACCCGAGGTGTAGATCACGTAGGCGGTGCGGCCGACCGGCCCGCCGACCCCGTCCGGCCCGGCGGGTTCCCGGTCCGGCCCGGCCGGGTCGAGCGGGACCAGCGGCACACCCTGCGGCAGCGCCTCGGCGGCCTGCGGCCAGTCCGGGCCGACCAGCGCCCGCGCCCCGCTGTGCGCCAGTACCGCACGCACCCGGGCGACCGGCCAGCCCGGGTCGATCGGCAGGTAGGCGCCGCCCGCCCGGAGCACCGCCAGCACCGCCACCGACTGGCCGCGCCCACGGCCCACGCGGACCCCGACCAGTTCCGGGGCCGCCGGATCCGCGCCCACGCCGAGCCGCCGCAGCCGCCGCGCGAGCCGACCGGAGGCGGCGTCCAGCTCACCCCGGGTCAGCTGCCCCCGGTCGTCGACCACCGCGACCGCCGCCGGGTCGGCCCGGCAGCTGTCCAGGACGAAGGAGTGCAACTCCCCGCTCGGCAGCGGCGTGCGGGTGTCGTTGGCCGCCCGCCGCTCGGCCGTCTGCGCGGACGGCAGCGGCGCCGCCCCGACCCGCTCCCAGGCCGCCGGATCGGCGGCCAACTCCCGCAGCCGGGACCGGTGGTAGTCGCGCAACCGCTCGATCGTGCCGACCGGGTAGGCGTCCTCGGCGAAGTCGAAGTTGCAGACCAGTTCGCCGTCCTCGGCGTAGACCTGGTGGTCCAGCAGCACCTGCGGGGTGCTCACCGCGCTGTACGCCAGCTCGGCGCCGGGAAGCGGCAGCAGGAACCCGGCCGGGGCGTCCGCCACCTCGTCGATGCCGCTGGTGAAGACCACCGGGGCCGGGTTGCCCGGGACGCCGCCGCGGCCGTGCAGCAGTCGGCCGACCTCGACCCCGGAGACCGCCGTCGCGGCCAGGTCCTGGAACAGCCGCGACCGCAGGTCGCGGCAGAGCCCGGCGAGGGAGTCCCCCGGTCGCGCGGGCCGGTAGCCCAGCAGCACGGTGGTGCTGGCGTTGCCCCAGACCCGGGGCAGTTCCGGATGGTCCCCGGGGCGGTGCCGGGCGAGCACGGTCAGCAGCCCCGCCGCGCCCCCGGACCAGCGCTGGAGCGATTCGACGAACAGGCCCAGCAGGGCGGTCCCGGGCGGCAGTCCGGCGGCGGCGGCGTGCTCGCGGAAGCGGAGCCAGGCGGCCCGGTCCAGCCGGTTGTCGATCCGGCGCAGTGCGGTGTCCGGGTGCGGGCCGCCGCCCGCGCGGACGGCGGCGGGCAGGGCGGGGGCGACCGGCAGGCTGTCGAGACGCTGCTCCCAGTAACATCGGGCGTCCCGGTAGGCCTGGGTCGCCCGGTGCTCGCGCAGGCCCAGGACGTAGTCGCGGAAGGTCAGCGCGGTGCTCCCGGGGCGGTGGCCGGGATCGGCGCAACATCGGCCGAGCTCGGCGAAGAACAACTGGGTGGTCACCGCGTCGAAGGCGATCAGCCGCAGCGCGACCTGCAACCGGACCCCGCCGCCGGGCAGGGCGATGTACCGCAGCAGGAACGGGCGGCCCGCGTCCAGCGGCGGCAGATCCGCCGTCAGCCGGGCACGCAGCGCGCGCGACCGCCGCTCGGCCGCCTCCACCGACTGCCCGCGCAGGTCGTGCCGGTCCAGCAGCGGGCCGCACCCGTCGGCGGACAACTCGTCGGCAGGCAGCACCCGTTGGCTGCCGTCCAGGGCGACCGCGAGCCGCAGCACCCCCTGCGCCCGGCGCAGCAGCCGCAACGCCGCCCGCAACCGCTCGGGCGCGGGTGCGGTGCCCGCGGCGAAGGCGTACTCGTGCACGAACACGGCCGGGGCGGGCTGCTGGTAGAAGTCCTGCTCACCGACCAGGTAGGCCTGTTGCAGGTCGGTCAGCGGGAACGGCCGGGCGTGACCGTCCGGATCGGCGGCGAACCGCGGCGCGCCACCGGCGTCCCGGCCCGGGAACGGGTCCGGGTCCGGGTCCGGATCGGCGCCGGTCAGCAGTTCCAGCAACTCGGCGCGGCAGGCCCGCACGGCGGCCCGGAGCTCGTCGGTCAACGCGCCGGGCGGCGCCGTGTAGCGCAGTGCGCCGTCCTCGACCCGCAGCACCACACCGGCGTCACGCAACCGCCGACCGGTGTCGGCCGCGGCGTCCGAGGGCACCCGCGCCCGCACTGCCCGATAAAGCCCCGTCACAAGAAGTCCCCCAGAAGTCATTGCCGGTGGTATTGCGCGAGAGCGGACAATGCGCAATGAGGGCGGCACCGAGAGGAAAGCGACGAAACGGCCACTTCCGATTTCCCGCCCGCACAGCTTCACCTGCTCGCGGCCCGGCGTACAGGGACCTCGGCTGTCCCGCTCAGGCCATGTCCAGTTGAGGCCATGCGTGCGGATCCATACAGGTCGGACGCCCTCTGATAGTGTCAATTCATGAAGCTGCCTGATGATTTGACCATTCGTCACACGACCCCGGACGACCACCCGCGGGTTTTGGCCGTCCTCGACCGCTGGTGGGGCGAAGTCGGCGGGAGCGAGGGCAGCCGGCAACGGGCACTGCTGCTCCCGCGCCTTTTCTTCCAGCACTTCACCGACAGCGGCTTTCTGGTCGAGCGCGACGGCGAGCCCGTCGGATTCCTTATCGGATTCCTCTCCCAGTCCCGGGCCGACGAGAGCTACGTCCACTTCGTCGGGGTCTCGCCGGAGGCCCGGGGCCACGGCCTCGGCCGCCTCCTCTACCAACGCTTCTTCGACCACAGCCGGGAGCACGGGCGCTCCCGGGTGCGCGCGATCACCTCGACCGCGAACCTGGGCTCGTACGGCTTCCACACCCGGATGGGCTTCGCGGTCGAACCCGGCGTCACCGGCCCCGACGGCCGCCAACTGCACCCCGACTACGACGGGCCCGGACTGGACCGGGTGGCCTTCGTACGCGCACTCTGACGCCACGTCAGCGACGGGACGGCGACGAACACCCGGCGGCAGATGGACAGCAGGTGCCGGCTGGCCAGGTTCGGACATGACAGGGAGCGGTCATCCAAGCGCGTGGACGCACGCACCGGCGCGGGGCAAGACTCGTCGGGGTCGCGCCGCTCTGCCCCACCCGCACGAGCCGGTCGCCACCGTTCCCAGGTCTCGCTGACACAGTAAGGACACCGCTATGTCCACCGCCCTGTCCGATCTCGCAGAGTCGCTGCCAGTCCGTGCCGCCGACCAGGTTCCCTACCTCGAACTCAGCGACGACGAGCGCGCCGAGATGCGGCGCATCGCCGACGGAGTACTCGACACCGACACCGAACTGCCCCTGGACCAGCGGCTGCAGGAACTCGCGCTGCTGGCCCACGAGGTGCCGCACCGGGTGCGGGCGCTGCTGACCCACTTCCGGCTGACCGGCCGCCCCTACGGCGGCCTGGTGCTGTCGAACCTCCCGATCGAGGAGGCCGCCGCGGGCCCGACCCCGACCAGCTACACCGACGTGCCGGACAGCCGCGAGGCCGACCGTGCCTCGGCCATGCTGCTGCTGCTCGGCTCACTGCTCGGCGACCCGGTCTCCTACCTGACCCAGCAGCGCGGCAAGATGGTGCTGGACCTCTTCCCGATCAAGGGACACGAGCACCAGCAGCTCGGCTCCAGCTCCACGGTCAACCTCGAATGGCACAACGAGGACGCCTTCCACCCGCTCCGCGCGGACTGGATCATGCTGCTCGGCCTGCGCAACCACGACCAGGTGCCGACCACCTTCGCGCCCATCAACTCCGTGGCGCTGGATCCCAAGGACCGTCAACTGCTGTCCGAGGACCGCTACCTGATCCTCCCGGACGAGTCGCACACCGCCGAGTTCAACGCCAGCACCACCGGCGTGGACAAGGACGACTGGGCGAGCGAGGGCTTCCGCCGGATCGCCGAGATGAACGAGGTGCCCACACCCGGCCCGGTGCTCTCCGGCGACCCCGAGGCGCCGTTCGTCTGCATCGACCCGGCGTTCATGCCGCGCGACCTCGCCCCGGAGGCGCTGGCCGCGCTGGACGCCCTGATCAGCGGGGTCGACAGCGAACTGCGCGACGTCTCGCTGGCCCCCGGCGAACTGCTGATCGTGGACAACAAGCGTGCTGTGCACGGACGTCGGCCGTTCACCGCCCGCTATGATGGCACCGACCGCTGGCTGCGCCGGATCAACGTGATGGCGGACCTGCGCAAGGCCGAAGGGCGTCGCTACTCGCCGCACGGCCGCGCCCTGGTCTGAGCCCGGCGCCGGAGAACGCGGCAACCACGACCATCGAAGAGGGCCCTGCCATGTCCGCACGTTTCATCGAGGGATCGGACTTCGTCCCGGCCCCGCTCAAGCCCACCGTGTCCTTCGACGTGGTGGACCAGGTCGACGTCCGGGTCGGCACCATCCGCGCGGTGGAGGAGGTCCCCGGCTCCAAGAAGCTGATGCGGCTGCGGGTGGGCTTCGGCGACCACGAGCGCGTCATCCTCTCCGGGATGCGCGGGGAGCGCGAGGACCCGCAGGAGATCGTCGGGCAGCAGGCGCTCTTCGTGGTCAACCTGGAGCCGCGCAAGATGGCCGGTGAACTCTCCGAGGGCATGCTCTTCGACCTCGGCTCACCGGACCGGCTGCTGCCCGCCCTGGCGCAGCCGGAGCGTCCGATCCCGGACGGCACCCGGGTCGGCTGACGCCCGCTCGGACCGGCGCTCCCCGCGCCGGTCCGAGCCCCGCTCCACGGTTCACCCGTCGAGCCGGTGGCGACGCGCGCGACGCCTCAGCCGGTCACGTGTCGAGCCAGCCGAACGCCATCGCCTGCGCCCCGGCCTGGAACCGGCTCTCCGCCGAGAGCTGGGTCATCACGTCGGTCATCAGCCGCCGCAGGGTCCGCGAGGACACCCCGAGCGAACGGGCGATGGCGTCGTCCTTGAGCCCCTGCGAGAGCATCCGCAGCAGCGCCCGCTCCCGCTCACCGAGGGCCTCCCCCGGCTGGCTCGGCGACCAGGGGGACTTGCTGGTCAGATCGTCCGCGGGATCGGTCAGCGCACCGTGGATCCAGCAGTAGTCGAAGGTCTGCACGAGGAAGTGCACCGCGTCCGGCCCACGGAACTCCAACGCGGCGAACTGCCCGGTCGGCGCCCCGGTGGAGGCGTAGCCGAGCATCCGGTCCACCACGATCAGCCGGAACGGCAGCACCGCCGCCACCCGCACCTCGATCCCGGCCTCCTGCAGCGCCGTCAGGTGCGCCCGCCCGTGCGGGACCCGCAGCATCGCGTCCAGGTGGATCGACCGCATGGCGACCCCCCGGGCCAGCACCTGGCGGTTGCGCTGCATGCTGCCGGTGAGCATGTCCATCGGCAGCGGCGCTCCCGGGTGCATGCTCAGGATCTCCTCGCGGGCGCAGGCCGCGGCGCTCTCCAGGGCCGACAGCACGTTCTGCTCGCCTTCGAGCAGGGTGAGCTTGGGGACGCTGTCCGCCCCGGTCCGCAGCCGGATCAGGTTGTTGCTCAGCGCCTCCAGCTCCCGCCGGGTGTCCTTCAGGCCCTCCAACCGCTGCGCCAGCGCCCGCTCCTCGCGTTCGAGCAGCCGGGCCAGGGCGACCTCGGGCGAGGCCGGGATGGTCGCCGACGGGACGGGCCCGGGCGCCGCGGCCCCCGGTTCGACCAGTCCGTTCCTCTCCAACACCGCCAGCGCCGTATCGATCTCCTGGGTCGTCCACGGGAGCCGCCGCTGCGCCTCAGGCAGGCATGACTCCGGTGCTCCCGAAAGGAATTGGAACAGTTCGCGGGCAGCGGTATGTGGCACGGCCATCCAGATTCGACTCTCCCCCAAGCAGCTTACGGCCGACGAGCCGCATCATACCTATGTAGTGCGCCGCAAGGCTGTGCATAGCCTGGCAGCCCGGACGAAGGGGTATAAATCCTTCGGTCATATCTGTCGCAGACAGGAAGAACTCCGTTACCGAGGCACTACCACCGGTGAACCTGTGCCCAAGGTGGCCAACGCCCTGCCTGGCCGCCCCTGGACAGCCGTCAGGCCTGTACCAAGGGGTGATACTCCGGCCATCCTGGTGGTGTTGCTGGGGGGCAGCGCGGCCTCCCGGAAAGAGACCGAGCCCACCCAGTGAGGATTTCTCTGATGTCTGTCCTGCGATCGTCCGGTGTTGCTCACACTCACCTCAGCGGCCGGCGCGGTGCGGTGGCCCTGGCAGCGTCGGTACTCGCCCTCGGCCTGATCGGAGTGGCCACGGCCCAGTCGGCGGTCGCGCGGCACGCCGGCGCCTCGGGGTCGCCCGTCACGGCCGTGGCACCGGCCGACCTGGCCTGGGGCTGAACCGCGGCCCCCGCCCGCGCGGCGGTCCGGAGGGCTCCTCCCCGCCGCCGGTGACATCCACGGCCATCCCCTGACGTCACGTCAGGACAATCGAGCGCGAGGGGTCCTGGCTGACCCACCCGATGACGGCCGACTGACGGCGCCCTCCGGTCCACGGTCTCCCGACCGGACCGGAGGGCGCCGAGGTCCCCGCCCCCGCTCAGTGCGTGCCCGCCGGCTCCGGCTCCCGCGCCGACTCCCGCTCCGGCTCGGCGATCGGCAGCCTCGCCAGCCGCCGCAGCAGCAGCGCCAGCGCCGCCAGGACCACCGCGCCGACCACCGGGATCAGCACCGCCAGCGGCAGCACCGGACCGGCCACGGCCAGCAGCAGGCCCGCCAGCGGCAGCGAGACGAAGTTCAGCATCGAGATCGCCGCGACCGTCCGGCCGAACTCCTCGGCGGCGACCACCCGCAGCCGCAGCGTCCGGATGACCACACTGAACACGCTGTCACCCGCCATGAAGACCGCGGTCATCGCCGCGAACAGCACGAACCCGGTGGTCGGGCCCATCACCGTGAAGGCGATCCCCTGCGCCACCGCGCTCACCACGCCGATCCTGATCAGGCCGAACCTGCCGATCAGCCGCGGCACCGTGGTCAGCGTCAGCATCGCGACCAGGCCCGCCACCGAGTAGACACCGCCCAGGGCGCCCTCGCCGTGCCCGTACCGCCCCAGCACCAGCGCCGGGGCCGCGCTCTGGATCACCCCGAGCATCACGTTCACGCACATGGTCGCCAGCACCACGTAGCGCAGCACCGGCAGCTTCACCACGTTGCGGACGCCCGCCGCCAGGTCACCCGCCAGCTGCCGCCAGGACGACTCCGCCACGGCGACCGGAACCTCGCCCCGGACCCCGGAGCCGCGCGGCAGGGACAGCGTCAGCAGCAGGCTGGCGCCGAACAGCGCGGTCAGCACGACGACCGTGGGCAGCGCGCCGAGCAGCACCAGCAGCCCGCCCAGCATCGGGGCGAGCAGCAGCGCGCCCTGCTCCAGCCCGCTCAGTACGCTCTGCGCCCGGTGCATGACCGCCATCGGCACCAGCGAACCCGCCATCTTCTCGCCCGCGACCAGCACCTGTTCGCAGGCGACACCCGCGAGCAGGGCGAAGCCGATCACCACGCCGTACGCCTGGCCGGGCGCGGCCACCGCCCAGCCGCAGGCCGCCGCGCCGAGCCCGAACCGGAGGACGTCGTTGACCGCGTAGATCCGGCGCTCCGGAAAGCGGTCCGCCAGCAGCCCCGCGATCGGCAGCGACAGCAGCCGGGGCACCCACTGCGTGGCTACCATCGCGCCGGTCCAGGACAGGCTGCCGGTCGCCCGGTAGGCCAGCACCGGCAGCAGGAACTGCAGCATCTGGTCCGCGAGCCAGCCCACCCCGCGCAGCGCGTAGTAGCGCGGGACGACCCAGGTCAGGCTGCGAGGGGCGGGCGGCATGGGGAGACTCCCTGAGGTGGGTGGGACACGCGGTGCGGTGGGTGCGGGCCCTAGACGATGGCCACCGAGTCGCCGAGCTCCTGCCACAGCTCCAGCGCCCGCTCGGCCGAGTCGGCGGTGAACAGCGCGTAGCCGATCCGTCCGCGGAAGTCCCGCAGCGGCGGGATCTCCTCGCCGGGCTGGATCACCACGCCGGTCTCCACCACCTCGGGACGGGCGCTGATCTCGTCCCAGCCCTTGATCTCGGTGTACCGGTCCAGGTCGGGCGCGGTGAAGTAGCGGATCCCGGCGCACTTCGCCTCCGCCGCGCCGAACGCCGACAGCTCCTCGGGCGCGCGGCCCAGGTAGGCGGCCAGCATGATCCGGGACATGGAGGCGCCGGTGGCCCGCTGGACCAGCTCGGTGATCCGGTCCCCCGGCAGCCGCGCGGCGATCTCCATCAGCACCGGCCCCTCGTCGGACAGCCGCAGCTCGCAGTGGAACGGCCCGGCGGTCAGCCGCACCGCGTCCACGATCCCGGCGACGTACTCGGCGACCTGCTCGGCCACCGGCTCCGGGACGCTGGACGGGACGACGTGGCCCAGCTCCACGAAGTACGGCTCGGGGCCGAGCAGTTTGCGGGTCAGCGAGAGGATGGTGACCCGGCCCTCGTGCACATGGCCGTCGGCGCTGAACTCCGGACCGGCCACGTACTCCTCCAGCAGCACCCGGGAGTCCAGCGCGATCCCCAGGTCGAGCCGCCGATCGGCGGTCAACTCCTGATAGGCGGTCAGCAGTTCGCCCAGGCTGTCGGCCCGGCTGACGTGGATGCTGCCGGAGGACTCCACCGGCTTGAGCACGCACGGAAAGCCCACCACGGCGGCCGCGGCCTCGACCTCCGCGACCGTCCCGGCCAGCGCGAAGCGCGGCACCCGCAGCCCCGCCTCGGCGACCCGGGTCCGCATCGACGCCTTGTTCCGCACCCAGTCCACGGCGGCCGAGGGCAGACCGGGCAGCCCGAGGCGACTGTTGATCCGGGTCACGGCGGGGATGGTGAACTCGCCGCCCGGGACGACCGCGGCCAGTGGCGCCGCCGCGTGGTGCGCCAGCACGCAGTCGGTCAGCGCCTGTTCGTCGTTGGTGTCCACGATCAGCAGCGTGTCCACGAGTTCCCGCAGCGCGGGCGGGAGGGTGCGCTCGCCCTCGTCCGCCGAGACCACCGTGACCGTGAAGCCGAGCGCGTGGGCGTCGCTGACCACCCGCGATCCCGAGGACACCGGCTCGACGACAAGGACACGGGTCGGGGCGGCCACGCCCGAGGGGGTGAGGTCATTCATGCGGGAGGCTCCATCTCATGGGCGGATTGCAGGCCCGCACCGACCCAACAACCCCTGCGGCACCGACCCGCAGCGATTGTTTCCGACCCCGGTCGCCGAAGTCCCCCAGCAGCCCAGGCCCGTTGCGGTCAAGGCCGGAAGTGGTCAGCTCCTGGCGATAATTGTAGAGCCCAAGTAGTTGTGGTATACAAGTACCCGTAGGAGCGGAGGTGGGTGAAGATGATGGCGGACCAGGTGCGGGACAGCCGGGCCGACGTGGCCTCGGTCGCGGACTCGGTGATCGACCTGCTGCGGACGGTGCGGCGGTCCAAGGCCCGGCTGCTGGCCGCGGCGGGCGACGATGTCGACTCGGCGACGCAGGTCCTGCTGCGTACCGTGGCGGCCGAGGGCCCGATGCGGGCGAGCGCGCTGGCCGTCAGCGCGCAGTCGGACCTGTCCACGATCAGTCGGCAGGTCGCGGCGATGGTGACCCGCGGACTGCTGCGGCGTCAGGCCGACCCGGTGGACGGCCGAGCCAGCCTGCTGGACGTCACCGACGCCGGCCAGGCCCTGATCGCCGACCACGAACACGCCCGCACCGCCTTCTTCGAGCAGGTGCTGCGAGGCTGGTCGCCCGACGAACTCGGCCAGTTCGGCGACCTGCTGGACCGGTTCACCGCGGCCTACGACACCACTCATATTCATTGGATGACCGACGCGAGGCGACGCTCTGCGCGCCCGGGCGACTCGGAGGAAGGCAGCACCATATGAGCGCCACCACCGCAACCCATCCGACGGGCCCGCCGTCGGACGGCGCGCTCTCCCATCGTCAGATCATGACGATCCTGTCCGGGCTGGTCCTGGGCATGTTCCTGGCCGCACTGGACCAGACCATCGTCTCGACCGCGATCAAGACGATCGGCAACGACCTCAACGACCTGTCCGCACAGGCGTGGGTCACCACCGCGTTCCTGATCACCTCCACCATCGCCGCGCCGCTGTTCGGCAAGCTCTCGGACATCTACGGCCGCAAGCGGCTGTTCATGCTCTCGATCGTGATCTTCGTGCTCGGATCGGCGCTGTGCGGCCTGGCCCAGTCGATGTACGAGCTGGCCGGCTTCCGCGCGTTCCAGGGCATAGGCGCCGGCGGCATCATGCCGCTGGCGCTGGCGGTGATCGGTGACATCATTCCGCCCCGCGAACGCGCCCGCTACCAGGGCTACATGATGGCCGTGTTCGCCAGCGCCTCGGTCCTCGGTCCGGTGCTGGGCGGCCTGCTCTCCGGCACCGACAGCTTCCTCGGCGCCGCGGGCTGGCGGTGGATCTTCTACATCAACGTCCCCATCGCCATCTTCGCCCTGGTCGTCATAGCCAAGGTGCTCCACCTGGACCACGTCCGCCGCGAGCGGCGGATCGACTGGTGGGGCTCGGTGCTGCTGGCCGTCGGCCTGGTGCCGCTGCTGGTCGTCGCCGAGCAGGGCCAGAGCTGGGGCTGGGGCTCGGTCGACTCCTTCCTCTGCTACCTGATCGGCGCGGCCGGTCTGGTGCTGTTCGTCTGGGTCCAGCACCGGATGGGCGACGACGCGCTGCTGCCGCTGCGGCTGTTCCGCAGCAGCACCTTCTCGGTCGCCTCGGCCCAGGTCACCATCATCGGCATGGCGATGTTCGGTGGCATGTCGGTGATCCCGCTCTACCTGCAGATCGTCAAGGGCGCCTCGCCGACCAAGTCCGGCCTGCTGCTGCTCCCGCTGGTCGCCGGGCTGATGCTGTCCTCGCTCGGGTCCGGGCAGCTGATCGCCCGCACCGGCCGCTACAAGATCTTCCCGGTGATCGGCTCGGTGCTGATGGTCATCGGCATGGGCCTGATGATCACCATCGGCGCCGACACCGCCCTCTGGCAGACCGACATCTACATGGCGGTCTTCGGCATCGGCCTCGGGCTCAACATGCAGAGCCTGGTGCTGGCGATGCAGAACGCCGTGGACGCGAAGGACATGGGCGTCGCCTCCAGCTCGTCCACCTTCTTCCGCTCCATCGGCGGCACCCTGGGTACCGCGATCTTCCTGTCCATCCTGTTCTCCTCGGCCGGATCGAAGATCAGCGCCCAGTACACCAAGGCGGCCACCGACCCGGCCTTCCTCGCCGCGGCCAAGGCCGACCCCGGCCAACTCGCCTCGCTGAACCAGCACCTGAAGGGCGGACTGGACGACACCTCGTTCCTGAACGGGCTGGCGAAGCCGCTGGTCCACCCGTTCTTCGTCGGCTTCTCGGACGCCGGTGACACGGTGTTCGCGATCACCGCCGTGCTGCTGGTGGTGGCCATCGTGCTCTCGGCCTGCCTGAAGGAGGTGCCGCTGCGCATGGTCTCCGGCAACCAGGCCCGGGCCAGGGAAGAGGCGGCGACCGCCGACGCCGCCGTGGGCACCGACGCGGCCGCCCTCGCGGAACCGGCCGAGGCCGCGGGCGACCGCTAGCGGTCACCACCGCCGAACGCCGATGCCCCGCCGCCCGCACCGGGCGGCGGGGCATCGGCGCGTCAGCCGACCGTGCCCGGCGCGACCGTGGCCGCCCCGATCGTGCGCGCCGTGAAGCACTGGCTGCCGCCGTTGCCGGGTGCCGTGAGGCAGATCCGCAGCGGGGTACCAGGGGCGTCGACCGAGACCATCGGCGTGTACACGAAGGTCTGCGCGAGGTACCGTTCCCAGGACGAGACGCTGTAGCCGGTTCTGACGGCGAGTTGGTCCAGGCTCAGGCCGCTGTCGTCCTTCATCCGGCGCAGCCGCACCAGTAACTGGACGACCGTCGGATCCAGGCCTTCCGGCAGTGCCTTCCACCGTGCCATGCGCAGCCCCCTGCTGTCCCGGCGGCGGCTCCGCGGGACCGTGGCCGAAGTCCAGCCGCGGCCATGCTAGCGGATTCACCATGCCCCCGCACGGCTCGGCGTCCGCCCAGCTCAGGGGCCATATCCGGACCGGCCGGACGGGCCGGGAAACCCCCATCCTGCCCGATCAGTTGACATGGTCCTGTGGATGCGCGACAAAGAGTTGAAGGGACCGCCCCACCGTCACCCCTGCCCCGGACCATCCAGGCTCCGGACCGTCCAGGCTCGGAGGCATCCAGGCTCCGAGCCGTTCACGAGAGTGAAGGCGCCCATGCCAGCCGTGGCTCCCCAGCCCGCCCCGCTGTCCCCGCCGTCCCGGCCGGGCCGGTCCGGCCCCGTCCGGTGGCGGGCCTGGCTCGCCGTGGCCTCCACCGCCGCCGTCCTCGGCTGCGGCCTGCTGGTCACCGCCGTACCGGCGCAGGCGGCGACGCCCGCGCCGATAGCGCTGACCTCCGGCCAGTGCCCGGCCGACATCGCCCAGGGCGAGATCGACGGCTGCGTCACCGAACTCCAGGACCTGCTCAACACCCACGGCGCCGGGATCGGCGTCGACGGCGACTTCGGCCCGGGCACCCTCACCGCCGTCAAGAACTACCAGAGCGCGCACGGCCTGTCCGCCGACGGCATCGTCGGACCGCTGACCAAGTCCTCACTCGACACCACCGGCGCGGTTCCCGCCGCGCTGGCGCTGACCTCCGCCCAGTGCCCGGCCGACATCGCCGAGGGCGAGATCGACGGCTGCGTCACGAAACTCCAGGACCTGCTCAACACCCACGGCGCCGGGATCGGCGTCGACGGCGACTTCGGCCCGGGCACCCTCACCGCCGTCAAGAACTACCAGAGCGCGCACGGCCTGTCCGCCGACGGCATCGTCGGGCCCAACACCAAGGCCGCGCTCGACGCCGTCAGCACCTCCGTTCCCGCGCCGATAGCGCTGACCTCCGGCCAGTGCCCGGCCGACATCGCCCAGGGCGAGATCGACGGCTGCGTCACCGAACTCCAGGACCTGCTCAACACCCACGGCGCCGGGATCGGCGTCGACGGCGACTTCGGCCCGGCCACCTTCACCGCGGTCGAGACCTACCAGGGCAACCACGGCCTGTCCGTGGACGGCATCGTCGGCCCCGACACCAAGGCCTCGCTGGACGGCGGCACCGTGACTCCCCCGCCGCCGCCGAGCGGCAGCGTGCTGTCGAAGATCGTCGGCTACGCCCAGGACATCGAGAACGGCGACGCCGAGCCCGGCTGGGACGGCGGCTGGCCCGGTGGCGCCATCCAGTACGTCTGGGGCGGCGGCCACGAGTCGCTGCCCGGCCCGTCCACCGGTACCTGCGTGGGCGACCCGCAGTCGCTGAGCTGCACCGACCCCGGCGCCATCGGCCTGGACTGCTCCGGCTTCGCCCGCTGGGTCTACGACCTGGCCTACGGTCAGGACGTGCTGGGGTCGGGCAGCACCGAGAACCAGATCGGCGAGATGACGCAGGTCAGCAGCCCGGTCGCGGGCGACCTGGTGTTCTTCGGCAGCAGCGCCTCGAACACCGAGCACGTGGGCGTCTACATCGGCGACGGCGAGATGATCAACTCCTACGACACCGGCACGGTCGTCCAGACCAACGCGGTGTCCGCCGGCGGCAACCTGATCGGCTACTACCAGTACTGAGGCGGCT
The DNA here is from genome assembly GCF_014084105.1 of Streptacidiphilus sp. P02-A3a. Lineage (GTDB taxonomy): Bacteria > Actinomycetota > Actinomycetes > Streptomycetales > Streptomycetaceae > Streptacidiphilus. The sequence continues at coordinate 6,297,903 of NZ_CP048289.1, forward strand.
CCGGGGTCCCGGGTTCAGGCCCGGGACCGCTGCCACCCGTGGTGGTACTCGGCCATGATCTCCTTGAGGTGGTGGCCGATCCGCAGGTGGTCCAGGTCGTCGAGGTTGGCCAGGGAGACCCGGACCGACCACTGCGGTCCGTCGAAGCCGCCGCCGTTGAGCAGGTCGAGCTCGATGTGGTGGCCGGCCCTGGCCGGGTCGTCGGAGATCCTCATGCCGCTGCCCTCCAGCAGCAGCCGCCGCGCATCCTCTCCCACAGTTCTCCCACAGTTCGCAGCAGGCGTCGGCCAGGTTGATCCGCCGCAGCATCGGGAAGAACTGGCTGTTCAGCAGGACGATGGTGATCAGCCCGAAGAGGTAGCAGACCGAGTAGGCGGTGGCCACGTGCGCCTGAAGCCCGGTGGCCTGGGCCGAGGTGATGCCCGGCAGCTTGCCGATCGCCTCCTGCGCGGTGCCGACCACGGCGGACTCGGTGGCGGCGCCCGCCAGGATGCCCGAGGCGGTGCCGGTGTCCAGGCCCGCGCCCTTGCCGATGGCGATCGCCATCAGGATCACCACCACCGCCTCCATCAGCGACAGCAGCGCGAACCGCAGCCCCTTGGCGTTGAGGTTGGCGAAGAAGACGATCAGGGTGCCGCAGATCCCGCCCAGCTGGATCGGCCCGCCCCGCAGCTTGCCGGTGAGATGGCCCAGCGCCAGGCAGGCGAACACCGCCAGTACCGCGTTCTCACGCAGCAGACTCACCGGATCGGCCGAAGGGCTTCCCAGCGAGCGGGCGGCCGACCCGGCCGTAGGTGTCAAGGACGTGACCATGAGCGAGTGCTCACCCACCCGTCGGCGACGTGGCCGGGCGGCGCAGGCGCAGCCGCGGCGCGCGGGGTGGAGCGCATGACCGGGCGGCGGAGCACTCCCCGCCATGGTCTCCCTGGCCGAAAGCGTCAAGGGCCGAGCGCGTCGGTGAGCCCGTCGGCGTCGAAGGTGCCGCTCTCCTCGCTCTCGGTGCGGGTGTTGCTCCAGCCTGCCCACACCGGTCGCCTACGGCGGCGCCCCCAGCGACGGCTGACCCGGCCCGGGCGCCCAGGCGGTGGCCGAGCGTGCCCGGTCGCTCACCGCCGGGCCTTTCGCCGCTGGTCACCGCGCTGCCGCACCCCGTGGTTCAGCAGCGTGGTGACGGTGAGCATCCACACCAGGACGGCCGGGACCAGCACCACCGATCGGGGGGCCGCGACGGCCAGGCCCAGGAGGGCCAGCGAGGCCGCGACCGAGAGCAGCAGCAGGACCACCCGGGCCCGGCTCCGGCCCCATTCCCGCAAGGCGAACCGGGCCCGCCGCAGCGGCGTCACCCGCATCGCGCTCAGTTCGCTGTCGAGATCTCGATCCGTCCGCAGCTCGGTCTCGATCTCCTCAAGGATCTTCTGTTCCTGCCAGGAAAGGGGCGGGCCGTTCATCACCAACACCTCCGCGCCAGCCGGAGAAACCTCATGCTGCGGTCTTTCCCCGATCCGGGGCCCGTCAAGCAGCCTCACGCCAACCATTCCGACACCCGTTCGGGTGGGCCGGGAGGCGGGGGCGGCGCCGGGCCGGGTGAATGGGAGCGCGGGCGGGCGGCGAGCGAAGGAGTACGGGCGTGTACTACAGCAGCGGGAACTATGAGGCGTTCGCCCGGCCGCGCAAGCCGCGGGGGGCGGAGCGCAAGCGGGCCTGGTTCGTCGGGGCCGGGCTGGCCTCGCTGGCCGGGGCGGCGTTCCTGGTGCGCGACGCGCAGGTCCCCGGGGAGCGGATCACCGTCCTGGAGCGGCTCCGGCTGCCCGGCGGCGCCCTGGACGGCATCAAGGAGCCGAAGAAGGGGTTCGTGGTCCGCGGCGGGCGCGAGCTGGAGGACCACATGGAGTGCCTGTGGGACCTGTTCCGCTCGGTGCCCTCGCTGGAGATCGACGGCGCGTCGGTGCTGGACGAGTTCTACTGGCTGAACAAGGACGACCCGAACAGCTCGCTCCAGCGGGTCACCGAGCGGCAGGGGCAGGACGCGGGCACCGACAACCGGTTCGCGCTGAACGACCACGCGCAGAAGGACCTGGTCCGGATCTTCCTCGCCACCCGGGAGGAGCTGGAGGGCAAGCGGATCGACGAGGTGTTCGGCCGCGACTTCCTGGACAGCAACTTCTGGCTGTACTGGCGCACCATGTTCGCGTTCGAGGAGTGGCACGGCGCGCTGGAGATGAAGCTGTACCTGCACCGCTTCGTGCACCACGTCGGCGGCCTGCAGGACCTGTCCGCGCTGAAGTTCACCAAGTACAACCAGTACGAGTCGCTGGTACTGCCGCTGACCCGCTGGCTGCTGGACCAGGGGGTGGTCTTCCGGTTCGGGACCGAGGTCACCGACATCGACTTCGAGACCGGCGCCGAACGCAAGCAGGCGACCCGGATCCACTGGGTGACGGCCGGGGAGCCCGGCGGTGTCGAACTCGGCGCGGACGACCTGGTGTTCACCACCATCGGCTCGCTCACCGAGAACTCCGACAACGGCGACCAGCACACCCCGGCCCGGCTCGACCAGGGCCCCGCCCCGGCCTGGGACCTGTGGCGGCGGATCGCCGCCAAGGACCCGTCGTTCGGGCATCCGGAGGTCTTCTGCGGGAACATCCCGCAGAGCAAGTGGGAGTCGGCCACGGTCACCACCCTGGACGAGCGGATCCCCCGGTACATCCGGAAGGTCGCCAAGCGCGACCCGTTCAGCGGCGGCGTGGTCACCGGCGGCATCGTCACCGCCCGCGACTCCTCCTGGCTGCTGAGCTGGACCGTCAACCGGCAGCCGCACTTCAAGCAGCAGCCGTCGGACCAGATCGTGGTGTGGCTGTACTCGCTGTTCGTGGACCGGCCCGGGGACTACGTGAAGAAGCCCATGCAGGAGTGCACCGGCGAGGAGATCACCCGGGAATGGCTCTACCACCTCGGCGTACCGGTCGCGGAGATCCCCGGGCTCGCGGCCGAGGCGGCGCGCTGCGTGCCGGTGATGATGCCCTATGTCACCTCGTTCTTCCTGCCGCGCCGGGCCGGTGACCGACCCGCCGTGGTGCCGGAGGGCGCGGTGAACTTCGCCTTCATCGGCCAGTTCGCGGAGACCGGCCGGGACTGCGTCTTCACCACCGAGTACTCCGTGCGCACCGGCATGGAGGCCGTGTACCGCCTGCTCGGTGTGGACCGCGGGCTGCCCGAGGTGTTCAACTCCACCTACGACCTGCGCACGTTGCTGGCCGCCGCGAGCTGCCTCCGCGACGGCGCCCAACTCGACCTGCCCGGGCCCGCGTTCGTCCGCAAGCGGCTGCTGCGCCGACTGGACACCACCGAAGTTGGCGAACTGCTGCGGGAGTTCGACCTGATCAGGGAGCCGGACGCGCGGTAGTGCCGCGCCGGGTCAGCCGCGGTCGGCCAGCGCGGTCGCGGTGCGGCGGCAGACCTTGCCGGTCGGTCCGAGCGGCAGGGAGTCGAGCTGGAGCAGGAGTTCGGGGAGTTTGTGCCGCTCCAGACCGCGCGCGCCGGTGAGGAAGTCGCCGAGCTGCCCCACCGTCAGCGGCTCGGTGCCCGACTCCTGGACCACGCAGGCGCAGAGGCGCTCGCCGAGGTCCGGGTCCGGCACCGGGACGCAGACCGCCTCGGTGATCACCGGGTGGGCCTCGACGTGCCGCTCGACCTCGGCCGGGCTGATGGTGCGGCCGCCCCGGATGACCACCTGCTTCAGCCGGTCCAGCACCCGCAGGCCGCCGTCCGGGCCGATGACCCCGCGGTCCCCCGTGCGCACCCAGCCGTCAGCGGTCCGGTAGCGGCGGTCCGACTCCGGGTCCCCGACGTAGCAGAGCGGACTCATCGGGCCGCGCGCCTGGATCTCGCCGCTCTCGCCCCGGGGGCGTTCGCGGTCGTCCGGGTCGCAGACCCGCAGGTCGGTGACCCGGGGGTCGGGTCGCCCGACGATCCGCACGTCGGCCGACCCCTCGGCGCCGTCCGGCCCCGCGCTGGCCCTGGTCCAGACGGTGCGGCAGTTCACGCCGTCGGTGGATCCGTAGACGTTGACCAGCGGGCGGTCGAAGCGGGCCAGCACCGCGGCGCGCGCCGCCGGGCCGAGCATCGCGCCGCTGGAGACCAGGGCCCGCAGCGAGGACAGGTCGGCCGCGGGCAGGGCCGGGTGGTCGGCCATCCGCTTCAGCATGGTGGGCACCCCGACCAGGTGGGTCGGGCGCAGCGCGGTCACCGCGTCCAGCGCCGCGCCCGCGTCGAAGCGGCCCAGCAGTTGGACGGTCGCGCCGCTGCTGACCAGCGCGACCAGGCCGAGCGAACCGAAGGAGGAGGCCAGCGGCACCAGTACCAGCGCCCGGGGCGGTTCGTCGCCCCCGGTGTCGAGCACCGCGTCCACGTACGCGCCCCGGCCGCCGAGCACGGCGTTGTGCGAGTAGGCGACCATCTTCGGCTCGGCCTCGGAACCCGAGGAGACCAGGATCCGCGCCGGATCCTCGGGGTCGGTTCGGCATGACTCGAATTGACCTTCTGTCACCTGATTGACCATCACCAGTGATTCCAGGTACGGAAGTTCATGCCTGATCGACGCGATCGTGTCGCTCTCGGCGATCAGGGCGCGGGCGCGGGAGCGGCCGAGCAGGGCCCGGGCGTCCTGGCTGCCCCGGCCGAGCGGCCAGGGCAGGGCCACCGCGCCGACGGCGGCCACGGCCAGGTCCGCGGCCAGCGCCCGCCAGCTGTTCGGCAGTTGGATGCCGACCAGGTCTCCGGGACCGGTACCGTCCCGCACCAGCGCGGCGGCCAGGGAGCGGGCCCGGGCGTCGAGTTCGGCGTAGCTGAGGCTGCCTTCGGCGTCGGTCACGGCGGTTCGGTCGGGGTGGGCCGCGACCCGGTCCCGGAAGGCCTGGTACAGCCCGCGCCCGGGACAGAGCCCGGCCGCCGCCCACCGCGCGCGCAGCTCGGCGGGGACCGCGTCCCGCAGTACCAGCCCGGCGTTGGACGCCCAGGTCCGGTTCATCGAGTGAGCCTGTTCATCGGGTGAACTCCCAGGGGCTGCGGACCAGTGCGCACCGGTCGTGGTGGAGGGCGGCGGCGAACCGGGGGTCGGCGGCCAGGTCGGCCAGGTCGGTGCTGATCGGCACGCCCGGGGTCACCGGCCGCGCGCCGGAACGCAGGCCCGGCGCGCAGAGCAGCCGGGCCGCGGAGAGCAGCGACGACTCGACCCGCTGTCCCTGGCCGGAACGCTGCCCCGCCAGCAGCCCGGCGACGGCGCCCTCGGCGCAGACCAGGCCGCCGAGCACGTCGGTCACGGTCAGCAGCGAGGGCGTGGCCGGTAGGCCGGGCGGGGTCAGCAGCGCCGCCAGGCCGGAGTAGGCCTGGACCGGGTAGTCCGTGCCCACCGGTGGGCACGGCCCCCGCTCCGCTCCCCAGCCGGACGCGCTGACGTGGACCAGTCCCGGCCGCAGGGCCGAGAGCCGCTCCGGGTCCAGGCCGTACTCGCGGTCCTTGCCGGGCGCCAGGCTGTGCAGGAACACCTGGGACCGGGCGACCTGCTCGCGCACCACGGCGCGGCCCGCGGTGGAGCGCAGGTCGGCTTCGAGTACCCGCTTGCCCCGGTTGAGGGCGGTGAAGCGGGCGGAGCAGTCACCCGCGACCGGGGGCGCGCCGCGCATCGGGTCGCCGCCCGGGGGTTCGATCCGGACGACCCGGGCGCCGAGCAGCCGGAGCAGGTGACCGGCCAGCGGCCCCTGGACCCGCCGGGTCACCTCGACCACGGTGACCCCCCGCAGCGGGAGTTCGTCCGCGCCGCCGACGGTACCGGTGCCACCGGCGGCCCCGGGGCCGGTCGGGCCGAGCCGCCAGGGCAGGCCGGGGCCGCCCGCTCCGGGACCGTCAGCTTCGGAACGGTCGGCTTCGGGACGGTCAGCTTCGGAACGGTCCGCTTCGGGACGGGCGGCGACCGCGGTGAGCTCGACGCCGCAGTCGCGTGCCAGCGCCCGCAGTTCGGTGTACCCGCGCCGGGCGGCGGCCCGCGGCAGGGCGGGCGGCAGCGGGCAGCTGGCGGTGGCGAAGCGCTGCTGGAACGGCCGCCAGCCGTCGGCGATCTCCCGGCGGCCGACGCGCAGTCCGGCCCAGAACCGCTGCCACGGTTCGGCCTGCAGGGTCTCGATCTCGAAGCGCACGCCGTCGGCCGAGGTGAACGGGGGGCCGCCGGGTACCACCGGCTCCCGCCAGTCGTCGTCGGTGCTGGCGGCGGCCAGGTACTGGCCGACCAGCAGCAGCGCGGCCTGCGCCACCGACGTCCGGACGTGGACGGCGCGGCCGTCGCGCCCGGCGGCCCAGAGCGCGGCCAGCGTCCCCAGCGCGCCGAGCACCCCGGCGGCGGCCCCGGCGCAGTCCACACCGAGGGGTGTCGGCCCGCCGTACCGGCGGCCGTGGACGTGCCAGATCCCGCACGCCGCCTGCACGTCGGCCTCGCTGGCCAGCGGCAGCCGCACCGGGCCGCTCCAGCTGAACGCGCAGCTGGCCCGCCACGGATCGGCGGCGACCAGCAGCCGTCCGTCCTGCTCGGCGACCGGCCAGCCCAGGGCGCGCAGGTGGCCGACGGCGAGGCCGGAGGCGGCGAGCGGGCGGGCGGGGGCCGCGGCGTCGGCGGAGCGGGTGGTGACGTCGATGGACACGGGCCTCCAACGGGCGGGGTGGCGGCGGGAGGCGCGGATCGCCGGAACGGCAGCGCCAGTTGATCACGGACGCTACCCGCCGCCCGGGCGGCCCCGCCACGGCACACCGCCCGGGCGGCGGTGCCGCTCACCCGCCGGAGTGGGATTTTCACCCGGTCGGCGGGACCTCGGCGACCAGCGCGCAGCGGCCCCGCCGGGGCTCACCCGCGGGCGTCGACCAGGGCGAACTCCCGTACCGCGGCCGCGATGTACTCGACGTCGGTGTCCCGCAGATGCGGGTACACCGGGATGGACAGTGCCCGGTCCGCCGCCCGCTCGGCGGCCGGCCAGGCGTCGCCGGGCCGGGCGTAGCAGGCGAAGGCGGGCTGCCGGGGCAGCGGCAGCGGGTAGTAGGCGTGGGAGCCGACGCCGCGCTCCGCCAGGTGCGCCCGCAACGCGTCGCGCCGTTCGGCGAGCAGCGTGTAGACGTAGTAGCAGCGCCCCTCGCGGCCCGGTGGCGGCGCGACCACGCCGTGCGCCGTCAGCTCGGCGAACCGCTCGGTGTAGTGGGCGGCGATCCGGGCGCGGCGCTCCAGCCGGTCCGCGAGGCCGGGTAGCCGGTGCAGCTGGAACGCCGCCTGTAGCTCGTCGAAGCGGCTGTTCCAGCCGATCCGGTGGTGCAGGAAGCGGTTCTTGCCGTCCTGCCCGTGGTTGCGCAGCATCCGTACCAGGCGCCCGAGTTCGGCGTTCCTGGTGACCACCACACCGCCCTCGCCGGCCATCCCGAAGGTCTTCACCTGGACGAAGGAGAACACCCCGGCCTCGCCGGACAGCCCGGCCGGGATCCCGGCCAGCTCGCCGCCCTGGGCCACCGCGGAGTCCTCGACCAGGCGCAGTCCGTGCCGCTCGGCGACGGCGGCGATCCGGGGCATGTCGGCCATCACCGAGAAGATGTGGGCGGGCATCAGCGCCTTGGTGCGCGCGGTGATCCGCCGCTCCATGTCCGCCGGGTCGACCACCATCGTCCGCGGGTCGACGTCGGCGAAGACCGGCACCGCCCCCAGGCTGACGATCGCGCCGGCCAGCGGCGCGCAGCCGAAGGCCGGGACGACCACCTCGTCGCCGGGGCCGATCTCCATCGCGGCGAGCACCAGGGTCAGCGCCGAGGTGCCGCTGCCGCAGGCCACCACGTCGGCGGCGCCCAGCTGTTCGCACAGTGCCTGCTCCAGGCGGGCGGTGTGCTCGCCCAGGATGAACTTCTGGCTCGGCGCCGTGCCGATCTCGTGGACCAGCCGCAGCAGGTGCTCGCGGTCGCCCTCGAAGAGGTCGGGTGGGAAGAACGGCAACCTCATGCGGGGGCTCCGGTGAAGAAGGCGCGGATGTGGTCGCAGACCGTGTCGACCGCGTCGAGGGACAGATCCGGGTAGAGCGGCAGTGCCAGCGTCCGGCGGCAGGCGGCCTCGGCGTTCGGGAAGTCGCCCGGCCGGTGCCCGAGTTCGGCGAAGCAGGGCTGGAGGTGCAGCGGGCGCGGGTAGTACGTCTCGGTCTCCACGCCGTGCCGGGCCAGGTGGTCGACCAGGTCGTCGCGGCGCTCGACCTCGATCAGGTAGACGTAGCAGACCGGGTCCGCGCGCACCCCGCGGTCGACCACCGTGGGCAGCCGCAGCACTCCGGGGACGCCGGTCAGCCGTGCGTCGTAGGCCGCGGCGAGCTCGGCACGGCGGGCGATGTCCGCGTCCAGCCGGGTGAGCTTGGCGAGCAGGACGGCGGCCTGGATGTCGTCCATCTTGCTGTTGACCCCGACGAGCGCGCTGCTGGTGTTGATGCCGGGGAAGTGGTCGATGGTCCGGCCGAACCGGCCGTGGTGGCGCAGCGCGTCGGCCGTGGCGGCGATGGCGTCGTCGTCGGTGAGGACGGCTCCGGCGTCGCCGATCGCGCCCAGGGTCTTGGTCGGGAAGAACGAGAGCACGCCACCGGCGCCGAGCAGCCCGGCGTGCACGCCGTCCTGGCGCATCCCGATGGCCTCGGCGCTGTCCTCCAGCACGGTGAGGCCGTGGTGGGCGGCGAGCCGGGTGAGCGCGGGCATGTCGGCGAGCTGGCAGAAGAGGTGGACCGGCATCAGGAACCGGCTGCGCGGGGTCAGCACCCGCTCCACCGAGGCCGGGGCGATCCCGTAGCCGACCGGGTCGATGTCGGCGAACACCGGTCGGCCCCCGGCGAGGACCACCGAGGAGGCGGAGGCGACGAAGCTGAAGGCCGGGACGACCACCTCGTCCCCCGGGCGCAGCCCGGCCGCCCGCAGCAGCAGGACCAGGGCGTCCGTACCGCTGTTGACGCCGATCACGTGCCGGGCGCCGGTGTACTCGGCGAGCGCCCGCTCGAACTGCTCGACCTTGTGGCCGTGCGAGTACTTGCCGTTGTCCATCACGTCGGTGACGTGTCGGTCGATCAGCGGCCCGAGGGCCGCGAACCCGGCCGCCTGGGTGAAGAAGGGCACTCTCATCGGGGCGTCGAGCACGCCCGGATCGGCAACGTCGGAACCGTTCATCGCTTCCCCTCCGGTCGGCACTCCCGACAACGAATCCAGGGTGTCACGCAGATATGACCGGAAAGTCGATGATCCTGGTTTTTTCACCCCTTTAGGGATGTGTGGCCGGAAAAAAATTGACATTTCATCAGTCGTCCACTCAATCTTGCCGATGCTGAAACTCCCCCACGGAAGGCAGATCCAGACGATGCTCCGTACCCTCGTTGTCGGCCTCGGCCGCGCAGGTGCCGGACTGCACGTCCCCGTACTGCTGCGGGTCCGGCATCGGCACCCGCGCCTGTTCGCGCCCGAGGCGATCCTCGCGGTCGACCCCGCCCGGTCCGCCGGGACCGGCGCCGCCGGGCTGCGGGCGGTCGGCTCGCTGGCGGACGCCCGGCGGCAGTTGCCGCCGGAGCGGACCGTGGTGCATGTCTGCACGCCGCCGATCGGCCGGGTGGAGGTGCTCGGCGAGCTGCTGGAGCTGGGTTTCCGGCGCTTCGTCGTGGAGAAGCCGCTCGCCGGACGCCCCGGCGACCTGGACCCGCTGGTCCAGCTGGTCCGGCGGGGCGGGGCCCAGGTCGCGGTGGTGGCGCCCTGGCTGGCGAGTTCGCTGACCGAGCGGCTGGCCGCGCTGGTGGCCGCCGCGGACCGCGACGGCCTGGGCGCGCTGCGGGAGATCTCGGTGATCCAGCACAAGCCCCGGTTCCGCCGGTCGCTGACCACCCACGGCCACCCGACCGCCTTCGACATCGAGGTCCCGCACGCGCTCGGCGTGGTGCTCGGGCTCGCCGGTGACGCCGAGGTCACCGACGCCGCCTGGACCGACCTGGCGCTCGGCGGCCACCTCCTGCCCGCCCTCGGCAGCGCCCGACTCGGACTGACCCACCTGGGCGGGGTGCGCAGCGACATCTTCTCGGACCTGACCTCCCCGGTCCGCGAGCGCCGGATCACGCTGCACTTCGACCGGGGCACGGCGATCGGCCACTACCCGGGGAACTCCGACGACGAGTACGCCCAGCTGCGGGTCACCGGGGCGATGCCGACCGCCGTCGAGGTCTTCCCGGACGACTCGCTCGGCTCCTTCATGGTCCGGGCGTACACCCGCCTGGTCGCGGGCTCCTCGTTCCAGGAGGACTTCGCCGGTCATGTGCGGGCCGTCGAACTGCTGACCCGCGCCAAACAGCTGGCCGCCGCCGGCCACTGCCCGCCGCCCCTCGGGGCCCGCCCGGACGAGGAGTTGTCCCATGCCCGCTGACACCGCCCTGCGGCTGCCGACGGTCGCCTACTGCGGCATCGGGGACGAGGCCGCGCTCGGGATCACCGGTCAGATCGAGGCGGTCACCGCGCTCGGCTGGCGGAGCCTGGAGCTGCGCACCGTCGACGGCACCGCCCTGGCCGACCTGCCGGAGGCCGACTTCGAGCAGGTGGTCGGCCAACTGGCGGACGCGAAGCTGTCGGTGGCCGCCGTCGACTCCCGGATCGGCGGCTGGAGCCGCCCGGTCACCGGCGACTTCGCCGAGGACCTGCGCGAGTGGGAGGTACTGGCCCGGCGCTGCCAGGTGCTCGGCACCCGCTGGATCCGGGTGATGTCCTACCCCAACGCCGGTCTGGACGAGGAGGCCTGGGGCCGGGAGGCGATCCGGCGGATCAGCGCGCTGGCCGAACGCGCGGCCGACGCCGGGCTGGTGCTGCTGCACGAGAACTGCTCCGGCTGGGCGGGCGACGACGCCTCCCGGGCGCTGCGGCTGCTGGAGGCCGCCGGGGAGGACGGGTTCGGCCTGCTCTTCGACACCGGCAACGGCGCCGCCTACGGCTACTCCGGCTACCGGATGCTGACCGAGCTGCTGCCGCACGTCCGGCACGTGCACCTCAAGGACGCCTCGGGGTCCGGTCCCCGACCGGTCTACCGCCCGCCCGGGGCGGGCGAGTTGGAGCTGGCCCGGTGCCTGCGGCTGCTGCTCGGGCAGGGCTACCAGGGGGTACTGTCGATCGAACCGCACCTGGCCGTCCGCCCGCACGAGGCCTACCGGGCCGAACCCGAGGCCTGCCGGGCCGCCTTCCTGGACTGCGGGGCGGCGCTGCGCTCGCTGCTCGATGACGAGGTGCTGCCCGGGACCGCCGGTTGGCGCTCCACCGCGGCCGGGCTGGAGCGCGCATGAGCAGGCTCACCGAACGCGACCACAGCCTGCTGCTGGAGCTGCTGCGGCTGCCGACCGCCGGTCCGCTGGAGACCGGCCCGGACGGCGAGCCGCCCCAACTCTGGGCGGCGCAGGGCCGCTTCGCCGAGGCCGCGACGGAGCTCGGGTTCCGGGTCGCGCACCACGCCGCCGCGCCGCCGGACCACGTGGACCGGGAGGACACGCCGCTGCCGGTACGCGCCGCGGCCGCCGCCGATCCGGGCTTCCTCGGCTGCCAGCCGAGCCTGGTGCTGGTCCTCGGCGGGGACCGGCCACCGGCGGCGACGGTGATGTTCAACGTCCACCTGGACACGGTGGCGGGCCGGGAGCCGGTCTCGTTCGACGGTTCCCGCTTCCACGGCCGCGGCGCCGTCGACGCCAAGGGCCCGGCCGTGGCGCTGCTGGCGGGCCTGCGGGCGGCCCTGGCCGCCCGCCCGGAACTCCGCGCCGACCTGCGGATCCTGATCCAGGCGGTGTCCGGCGAGGAGGGCGGCGCGCTGGGCAGCATCGGTACCCGGCCGCTGGTCGAGGCCGGGTACTACGGCCGCCTCAACGTCTTCTGCGAGCCCACCGGCAACCGGGCGCTGGACCGCAGCACCGCCGCGACGACCGCGCGGCTGCGGGTCGTCGGCCGGGACGCCGTCGACGACCGGCCACAGGCCGGGCACAACGCCTCGGTGCTGCTGGGCTTCCTGGCGCAGCACCTGGCCGGGGCGCTGGATCCGGCCCCGGACCAGGGCCAGGTCTGCGTCGCCGGGCTGCGCACCGGGCCGCTGCACAACAAGGTCTACGGAACAGGCGAACTGCTGGTCAACCTCTCCTACCCGTCCCGGGCCGCCGGGGCCGAGCTGGAGCGCCGGTTCACCGAGGCCGTGGAGAGCGGGCTGGCGGAGTTCAGCGAGCGGTTCCGGGACAGTCACCGGCTGGCGCTCACCGCCGCCGACGCCCGTGCCGTCACCCGGCTCGACTGGCTCAAGCGCGGCCTGCCCGCGCTGGACGCCGACCCCGCGCCGTGGGGGCGCTCGCTGCTGGCGCAGGCGGGGGTGCCCGCCTGGCCGACCAGCGAACCCGGCTTCACCTGCGACGCCATCTGGCTGGCCGACCTCCCGGGGACCAGCACCTTCGTCCTGGGCCCGGGCACGCTGGACGGCAACCTGGCCCACGCGGCGGGCGAGTTCGTGGATCTGGCCGACCTTGAGGCCTTCGCGACGCTGGTGCCGCGCCTGCTCGCCGCTTTCCACGCCCGCCGTCCGCGCGGCGCCGCGCCCGCGGCGTCCCCCCTGCCCGAACCATCCGCCAGGAGGCGAATCCCCCATGCCGCTGCCCAGCCCGCAGCTGAGAGAACTCCCCCGGCAGGCGTCCTGCGCCGTCCGGATCAGGTATGAGGAGCTGCTGGAGTTCGTCACCGACCTGTTCGCGCTGCGCGGACTGGCGCCGGAACGGGCCGCGACGGCCGCCGAGGCGCTGTGCTACGGCGACCTGACCGGGCTGAGTTCGCACGGGCTGGCCAACCTCACCCGGCTGTACCTGCCGCTGTTCGACGAGGGCCGGGTCGACCCGGCGGCCGAACCGGAGATCCTGGCCGACCGCGGCGCCGCCGTGCTGCTCGACGCCCGGCGCGCGCTCGGCCTGTGGGCGGCCGGTCTGGCCATGGACCTGGCCGTGGAACGGGCCGCGAGGTTCGGCATCGGCCTGGTGTCGGTCCGCGGCGGGACCCATCTGGGCTGCGCCGGGCACCATGCCGCGCGGGCGGTGCGCGGCGGCATGGTCGGCATCGTCGCCTCCAACTGCGGCGGCCAGCGGATCGCCCGGCCGCCGGGCGGTCGGCTGGCGATGCTGGGCACCAACCCGCTGAGCGTCGCCGCACCGGCCGGGGAGCACCACCCGTTCGTGCTGGACATGAGCACCACCGTGGTCCCCACCGGCCGGATCCGCGCGGCGGCGCGGGCCGGGCAGCCGGTACCGGCCGGTTGGCTCGCCGACGACCAGGGGCTCGCGGTCACCGACCCGGCGGCCCTGGACCGGGGCGAGGCGCATCTGCGCTGGCTCGGCGGCGACCCCGCCACCGGCGCGTACAAGGGGTACGGGCTGGGGCTGGTGGTGGAGGTGCTGAGCGCGCTGGTCGGCGGCGCGGCGCTGGGTCCGGCGGCGGCGGCGCTGGACGGCGACGGCGGCCCGTCCGGGCGCGACGACGACATCGGCTACCTGGTGGCCGCGATCGCGCCGGGCACGCTGCGCCCGCAGGCGGAGTTCGCCCGCGACAGCGCGGGGCTGTTCGCCACGCTGCTCGGCTGCCCGCCGGTGAGCCCGGCCGAGCCGGTCCGCTATCCCGGCTGGCTGGAGGGCGAGCGCGCGCGGGCGGCGCTGCGCGACGGCGTGCCGCTGGATCCGGCCAGGTACGCCGAGCTCGCCGAGCTCGCCGCCGGGACCGGCCTGCGGCTGCCCGCCGCCCTGGGCGGGGAGAACTGATGCGTCCGCGCGCGCTCGCGGTGGTCGGGCTCGGGGTGATCTCCCGCTTCTACCTCGCGGCGGTCGAGGAGTCCCCGGCGTTCCGGCTGGCCGCCGTCTGCGATCTGGACCCGCACAGCCTGGACCCGTGGCAGGGCCGGGTGCCGTGCTACCGCGACCACCGCGAGCTGCTGGCCGGGGAGCGGCTGGACGCGGTCGTGGTGACCGTGCCGAACGACGTCCACGCCGCGGTCTGCCGGGACTCGCTGGCGGCCGGGGTGGCGGTGTGCGTGGAGAAGCCGCTGGCGACCACCCTGGCCGACGCGGACGCGCTGGCCGCGCTCGCGGCGTCCGGCGGTGTGCCGCTGCTGACCGCCTTCCACCGCCGGTACAACCAGCGGGTGGCGGAGCTGGCCCGGCGGGTGACCGGCGGCCCGCCGGTGGTCTCGGTGACGGTGCGCTACTTCGAGCGGATCGAGGAGCACGTGGGACGGGACCGCTGGTACCTGGACCCGGCCCGGTGCGGCGGCGGCTGCCTCGCCGACAACGGGCCGAACGCCTTCGACCTGGTGCGGCTGTTCCTCGGCGAGGTCGCGGTGACCGGCGCCCGGATCGAGCGGGACGCCGGCGGACTGGACCGCCGGGCCTCGGTCGCGCTCGCGGGCGGCGGCGGGGCCCGGGCCCGGGTCGAGCTCGACTGGTCCTACGACGGCGAGCTCAAGGACGTCGAGGTGGAGCTGGCCGACGGCACGGTGCACCGGGCGGACATGCTCGACGGGTATCCCGGCTTCAAGCAGTCGCTGTGGCACGAGTACGCGGGAATCCTGGCCGACTTCGCCGGGCTGCTGGAGCGCCCCGAAGGCCGCCGGGACGGCGGCCTGGCCGCGTTGCGGCTGGTCGAGGCCGGTTACCGGGCCGAGGGCGCCGCCCTGGTGACGCCGTGACGGCGGTGCGGGCCGCGCCCGGGTCGGGGGCACTTCGCGAGGACGGCCCGAAGCGGACCGTCAGCGGGCCGCTGGTGAAGGTGCTGATCCACCGCCGCGAGGACCGCGGCATGAGTCTGGAGCCCTTCGCCAGCCGCTGCGTCCGCGCCGGTGAGGTGCACGAGCTGGTGACCACCGATCACACCGACACCCGGGCCGGGGCCCGGATCGACCGGGTCGGCTTCCTGGGCTTCCTGGAGGTGGCCCGGGCCGGGGTGATCGACCGCGGCGACACGGTCCGGATCGGCGACCGCCTGGTGGGCACCGTCCTCGGCTTCGACGGCTGCCACTTCCCCAACCACTACAACATCCTGATCCGCGTCCCCGAACCGGTGACCGGGGCGGACCTGGAGCTCCTCCCCGAGCAGACGGTCAGCTTCGAACAGCTCGGCTGACGCCCCGGCGACGGCCGTTCGTGTACGTATGTCGGAGAATCCTGACGCTTTCACCAGGCGTGGGGATCGCTCGGAAACGTCCGTCCGACCCGCTCCGCCCGGACCTCGGACTGCGCCGTCCGAGTGAAGATCATTCGCCATTCGGGTGACCCGCCAAACCCCCCGGAGGGCCGCTCCGAACCGCCCGCCGGAGCCGGAATCCCTTATCTGCCAAGGGCATTGCCACGATCGGCCGACGGCCGCAGCACCAGCCGGAGTCGAGTGACGCTTCGGGCACTTACTGTGATCAGCTGGCTTCGAATTCGGGCACCGGGCCCGAGGTGTCCTAGGAGGACCCCATGCAACGCACCATCACCGTCAAGCGCTCCGTTGGCTTCGCTGCCGCTGCTCTGATGGTCGGTACCGTCGGCGCATTCAGCATGCCGGCGCTGGCGAGCACTGTGGACGGTCACCGCGCGGCGTCGCTGCCGGCGATCACCCTTGACTTCACCGGCACCAACGACGAGGGCGCGGTCGCCAACGCGGTCGGCGCCGACTTCGGCGGCACCGGGCGGGTCAAGGACACCGACGGCGCCGTCATCGGCACCGTGTACGACCAGTGCGACAAGGACAGCATCAAGCCCACCGCCGTCGAGGCGTTCTGCACCGGCATGGTCAAGCTGGACGACGGCGACCAGCTCGCGTTCACCACGACCCTCCCGATCCCGAACCTGGCGTCCTCCTACCCGCAGTCGTTCGAGGGCGTCATCACCGGCGGCACCCGCCGCTACGAGGGCATCAGCGGTGAGGCGCACTTCGTCGCGCGCTCGGCGGGCGTCTACGACCTCAACTTCAGCTGACCTCATCGGTTCCACCCGGGGAGCCGTCGATCCTCCGACGGCTCCCCGGTCCGTGCCACCGGCACCTCCCCGAAGGCTGTGACCCCCGAAGGATGGCCATGAACCCGGTCCTCGAAGCGGACCCCGCTCCGGCTGACGCCCACGCTGTCGGCTACGTCTTCGACAACGACAGCGACAACTCGATCGCCCAGTTCCGCAACCTGTCCGCCGCCTACGACCCGTTCACCACGGAGCGGCTGGCCGCCACCGGCCTCGGCGACGGCTGGAGCTGCCTGGAGATCGGCGCGGGCAACGGCAGCGTCGCGGCCTGGCTGGCCGACCGGGTGGCGCCGACCGGCCGGGTCCTGGCCACCGACACCGAGCCGCGGCGGGTGGCGGCGCATCCGGGGCTGCGGGTGGAGCGCCACGACATCGTCCACGACCCGCTGGCCGAGGCCGGGTTCGACCTCGCCCACGCCCGGCTGGTGCTCCAGCACCTGCCCGAGCGGCAGGCCGTCCTGCGACGGCTGCGCACCGCGCTGCGCCCCGGCGGCTGGTTGCAGATCGACGAGTTCGACGTCAGCTACGGCCCGGTGCTGACCGCCCCCGACGAGCGCTCGGCCGAGCTGTACCGGACCTTCCTGGCGGCCAAGGGCCGGGTGCTCAGCAACGGCGGCGCCCGGATCGTCTGGGGCCGCGAGTGCGCGGCCGAGATGCGCGCGGCGGGCTTCACCGCGCTGGACCCGCAGCCGCGGGTGGTGCTCTGGCAGGCCGGACACCCCGGCCTGGAGCTGCTGGTGAGCCACACCCACAGCCTGCGCGAGCGGCTGCTCGCCGAGGGCCTGACGGACGACCACCTGCGGCAGGTGCGCGAGGTCATGCGGCACCCCGAGTTCCAGGCGGTCTCCCCGATCCTCTACTCCGTCCAGGGCCGCCGACCGGCCTAGCACCGGCCCGCGACCGGCCCCCGCCCACCGACCAGGCTGAGAGATCCCCCCACCATGCCCACCTCCGCGCCCACCGACCGGATCGACCTGACCAGCGCCGCCCCGGAGGCGTTCCGCGCCCTGATCGCCCTGAGCGCCGTCGACCAGGGCCTCGACCCGGCCCTGGCCGAGCTCGTCAAGGTCCACACCTCCCAGCTGAACGGCTGCGGCTACTGCGTCGGGCTGCACCGGGCCGCCGCCGAGCAGGCGGGCGTGGCCGCGGCGAAGCTGGACGAGCTGCCGGTCCGGCAGCGGTCCGCCCGGTTCACGGCGGCCGAGCGGGCGGCACTCGACCTGGCCGAGCACCTGACCCTCGTCGCTACCCACGGCGTCCCGGACGAGGTCTACCAGGCAGCCGCCCGCCACTTCGACCAGGCCGAACTCGCCTGCCTGGTCTGGACCGTGGCGGCCACCAACACCTGGAACCGGATCGGCGTCGCCGGCCGGGCCGACGCCCACTGACGTACCGGGCCATCCAGCCCGCGCTCAATCAGCCGACCTGAGGCCCAGCCTCGGTCGGACCAAGTCGAGAGGACCACACTCCGCCGTGGAGCCCGCCCCCGCGCTGGACGCCCCCGAGTCGTCCACGCGTACCGTCCGCCCCGAAACCGTCGAGGCTCCCCCGCCGCCGATCGCCTGGCGTGCGTACGCTCGGCTGGCGAAGCTGGACATCTACGACTACTACCTCAGCATTCCGCTGCTCGCCGCCATGCTCGGGCCGGCCGGGTGGGCCGTGCCCGGGCGTACCGCCGGGGTGCTGCTGCTGACCCTGCTCGGCCAGGTCGCCATCGTCGCCGCGCTGGTGACCTTCGACGACGTGACCGGGTACCGCGACGGCAGCGACGCGGCGAACTACGGGCCGGACGCGCCCGCCCGCCGCCTCGCCCGCAAACCGCTGGTGGCCGGGACGCTGACCGAGCCGCAGGCGATCCGCTTCGGCTGGCTGGCCGTCGCCGCCTGCGCGCTGTCCTGGGCGGGCGCGGTCGCGCTGGCCCCGGCCCGCCCGGCGTGGGCGGTGGCCGGGGTCGCCCTGTGGACGGTGCTGGGCTTCCAGTACACGTGGTGGCTGAAGCTCAGCTACCACGGGCTGCAGGAACTGTTCATGGCCGCGCTCGGCTGGTTCTTCGTGCTCCCGTTCTACGGGCTGCTCACCGGCCGGGCGGGGGGCTTCGTCATCGTGCAGACGCTGCTGTTCGGCCTCGGGCCGCTGCTGTTCGGCGTCTACTCCAACATCAACGACATCCCCGGGGACCGGGCGGTCAACCGCCCGACCGTGGCCGTGGTCGCCTCGCCCCGGGTCAACGCGCTGTTCATCGCGGCCGTCTCCGCGCTGGAGGCCGGGCTGATCGTCGGATCCGTGTCGGCGGGCATCGCGCCCTGGTGGTTCCTGCCGGCCATGGCGCCGGTGGTGGTGCTGCGGATCCGCCAGTACGTCCAGGGCATCGGCCGCGGCGAGGTGCTCCGGGCCCGTCGGCTGGGCATCCACGTCTCCCGGCTCACCGCCGCGCTGCTGATCGCCGTCAACCTGGTGCACGGAGTCCTCGCATGAAGCCGCTCGACCTGGGAACGCTGTTCGAGGTCCTCGCCGAGAAGCGCCCACCGACCGCCGTGCGGCTGAGCCGACCGCTCGACATCGCGCCCGCGCTCGGCACCGAGTTCGGCACCGGACAACTCGCCGAGCTGGTCGCGGAGGCCTCCGGCTGGCTGGCGGCGGCCGGGGCCCGGGCGGGCGACCGGATCGCCGTGGTCAAGCGCAACCACTGGGACTACGTGCTGCTGACCTGCGCCGCCGCGCGGATCGGCGCGGTACCGGCGCTCATCTCCGACCGGCTCGGACCGGACAGCCTGCGGCAGCTGCTCGGGCGGCTGGAACCGGCGCTGCTGGTCGCCGACGAGCGGGTGCTCGGCACCGCCCGGGCGGCGGGCGTCGACCTCACCGGAGCGGCCGCCCGCACCCTGTGCCTGGACGGCGCCAACCCCGTCGGCCCGACCCTGGACGACGTGCGCGGACACCGCGTCCCGCCGGTCCGGCCGCGCCACGACGACGAACCGCTGCTGGTGATCCACACCTCGGGCACCACCGGGGTGCCCAAGCTGGTGGTCCACTCGACCACCACCCTGATCCGGCGGCTCGCGGGCTTCGAGGCGCACCGCTGGCCGGTGCTGGCCGGCCGCCGCCGGGACACCGTCGGCAGCGCCATCGCCTTCTCCCACGGCCGCGCGGTGGCCTGGACCGCGAGCGCGTTCTGGCTCGCCCCGCGGAAGGTGGTCATCGTCGCCGACGCCGCCCCCGAGGCCGCCGCGCCGGTGCTGCGCGCCCATCCGCCGACGATGCTGGAGGCGCTGCCGTCCACCTACGCGCGCTGGCACCCGCTCTGCGCCGGCGCCGACAACCCGTTCCGCGACGTGCGGCTCTTCATCAGCACCTTCGACGCGGTGCACCCGCCGACCATCCGCACCTTCCTCGGGGCGACCCGGCGCCGGACGCCGATCTGGATGCAGGGCTGGGGCCAGACCGAGACCGGTCCGCTCACCTTCCGCTTCCTCACCCGCAGGGCCGTGGCCGGACCGGCCGACCGGCACCCGACCACCCGCGACCTCGGCCGCCCGCTACCGGGCTGGGTCGGGCTGCGGGTGGTCCACCCGGAGACCATGCGGCCGCTGCCGCGCGGACAGAGCGGCCTGGTGCTGGCCCGGACCAAGGCCCGGTGCCTCGGCTACGTCGGCGAGCAGGACCGCTGGCACGCCAAGGTGCAGGACGGCTGGTTCAACACCGGCGACATCGGCGTCCGCTCCCGGGGCGGCAGCCTGCTGCTGCTGGACCGCGAGGTGGACATGATCCCCGGGATCAGCTGCGTCGAGCTGGAGGACCTGCTGCACGACCGGCTGCCGGAGGTGGAGGAGGCCGTGGTGCTGGCGACCGCCGACGGCCACCCGCTGCCGGTGCTGGTCACCCGGACCGGCGGCCTCGACCCGCAGCGCTGGCGGCACGCGGTGCACGACCTGCCGCCGCTGGCCGAACCGGTGACCGTCGCCTGGGACGCGCTGCCCCGCACCGGCACCGGCAAGGTCCGCCGGCACGAACTGCGCGAACGCTTCCTCCAGGGCGCGGCTGCCTTCGGTACCGGGCAGTGGACATGAGCGGCGCCGACCTCGACGTCGCCGTGGTCGGCGCCGGGATCTCCGGGCTGGCCGCCGCCTACCGACTGCGGGAGGCCGGGCGGAGCGTACGGGTCTTCGAGGCCCAGCACCGCGTCGGCGGGCGGATGGCCAGCACCCGGCACCAGGGCTACCTGCTCGACGAGGGCGCCGAGACCATCGCCGCCCGGGGCTACGACGCCACCTGGGAGCTGATCCGGGCCATGGGCATCGCCCCGTCCGAGGTGGCGACCATCGACGGCGGGTTCGCGCTGTGGCGCGACGGGCGGGCCCATGCCCACCTCGGCCACCCCAAGGGGCTGCTGACCGGCGCCGGGATGTCCTGGCGCGGGCGGCTCGCCTGGCTCCGCCTCGCGCTGCAACTCGGCTCCTACCAGCGCTCGTTCGACCCGGACCACCCGGAGCGCACCGCCCTCCGGGACATGACGATCAGTCAGTTCGCGTCCGGGCGCCACCGCGACCTCTACGACTACCTGCTGCAACCGCTGTCCGGCCACTGCTTCGGCTGGAGTCCGGACCGCTCGACCATCGCGCCGATGCTGACCAACCTGCTCGCGGTCGGCGGGGTCGGCGCCCAGTGGATGACCTACCGCGCCGGGATGGACACCCTGGCCAGGGCGCTGGCCGAGCGGGTGGACGTGAGCGTGGGCTCGGCGGTCGGCGCGGTCGAGCCGGAACCGGACGGCGCCCGGCTGCACTTCGCCGACGGCGGCAGCCTGACCGCGCGACAGGTGCTGCTCGCGGTGCCCGCCCCGATCGCGCTGGCGCTGCACACCGCCCCGCCCGAGGACGAGCGCCCCTACCTGACCGCCAGCGGCTACACTCCGATGCTCAAGGTCGCCTGCCTGCTCGACCGCCCGCTGCCGAGCCCCACCCGCAGCCCCAGCTACACGCTGTCCATCCCCGGGGCGGAGAACCGGGTGTTCGCGGGCGCCATCCTGGACCACGTCAAGGAGCCCGGACGCGTGCCCCCGGGCCGGGGACTGACCAGCCTGTTCGTGGCGCCGTCGGCCTGCCCCGAGCTGCTCGACGCACCTGACGAGCAGGTCGTCGCGGTGGCCTGCGCCGAGGCCGAGCGCTACCTGCCGGGGCTGCGCGCGGCCACCACCGGGACCTTCGTCCACCGCTTCCGGTACGGCCTGCCGGAGGCGACCCCGGAGGCGGTCCGGCAGCGCTCCGCCTTCCTGGACCGGCCGGTACGCCGGATCGAGTACGCGGGCGACTGGGTGATGCTCCGCCCCAGCAGCGAGGGCGCCGTCCGCTCCGCGCGGCTGGCCGTCCAGCGGATCCTCAGCCACCGGGACGCCCCCGCCCGGCTCCCCCGCGGCGTCGCCGCCGCCGCAACGACCGCCCACGGTAACGGATACAGAGAAAGAGATGAGCTGTGACCACACAAGACATCGTCGACAGCCCCAGTCGGACCGTGATTCGCGATGCCTACGAGGAGCAACTCGCGGCCTACTGGAACACCAAGCAGAACGACCCGGTGAACCTGCTGCTCGGCGAGATCGACGGCCTGTACCACCACCACTACGGCATCGGTGACTACGACCCGGCGATCCTCGGGCTGGCGCCCGAGCAGCGGGAGGAGGCGATCATCCGGGAGATGCACCGGCTGGAGAACGCCCAGGCCGAGGTGATCGTGCAGAGCCTGGCCGGGCTCGGCCCGCAGGACCGGGTGCTGGACGCGGGGTCGGGCCGCGGCGGCACCTCCTTCCAGCTGCACGACCGGTTCGGCTGCTACGTGGACGGCGCCAACATCTCGCAGTACCACCTGGAGTTCAGCCGCCGCGCCGCGCGCGAGCGGGGCTACCAGGACAAGGTCAGGTTCCACTTCCGGAACATGGTGGACACCGGCTTCACCGCGGGCTCGTTCCAGGGCGTGATCACCAACGAGACCACGATGTACGTCGAACTCCCGGAGCTGTTCGGTGAGTTCGCCCGGATCCTGGAGCCCGGCGGCCGCTACGTGTGCATCACCTGGTGCCGCAACGACCTGGTCGCGGACACCTGCCCGCAGAGCGAGGAGATCGACCGCCACTACATCTCCCGCATGCACCGCCGCAGTTCCTACTTCACCGCGATGGCCGGGACCGGCCTGGTGCCGATCAGCGTGGTCGACCTCACCAGCGAGGCGATCCCGTACTGGGAGCTGCGGACGCACAGTCGGCACCGCACCGGGATCGAGGACGCCTTCATCGACGCCTACCGGCGCAGGCAGATGAACTTCCTGCTGATCGTCGCCGAGAAGAAGGGCTGACGGCGGCCGGGCCGACCTCGGCCCGGCGGGCGCGGTGCCCGGTCGCTCCGGCGGACCGGGCACCGCGTCGGCCGTCGCGCTCAGGCGCTGAAGCTCCCGGCGCCCGGCGGCACGTGCGAGCCGTAGCCGGGCTGGACGACCAGGCCCGGCGTCAGGCAGAACGGGTCGCCGTAGAAGGTGATCGGGCCGCTGCTCTGGTTGGTCAGGACGTGTGCGGCGACCGGGAGCCGGTTGCAGCCGCTCGGGCTCTGGTAGACGGTGAGCGGCGTGAGCTCGGTCGAGAAGACCGTCACCGGTCCGGACACGGCCCGGGTCTGTGCCGAAGCGGGCCCGGCCAGGGAGCACACGGCGGCGAGGGTGACCGCGCCGATGAGGAAGCGTCGCACAGTAGACCTTCTTGCTGGGGAACGGGGCCCGCAATTCGGGCTCATACGTGTACGTATCGTAGGTCGGCACCGACCCCCTCCCTTCGAGGGCCCGCTCGAACATCCGGCCCTTCTCACCCGTTCGGGTGAGGTTCCTGGAATTCCCCTTCGGCAGCCGAGCGCCGGTTGGAGAGTGGAGCCGCTGGTCCCAGCTCGTGGCTCCAACTCGTGGTTCCAGCTCGTGGTTCCGACTCGCCCAGGGAGGACACATGGTCGGCGCAGCACGACCCGACACCGATGCGGACGGCGTGGACGGGGGCGTCGGCAAGACCGCGCTCATGGTCGCCGCCGCCCGGGCGATCGAGACCCACCGGCCGGACCCCCTCGCGCAGGACGCCTACGCGGAGCACTTCGTGCGCGCCGCAGCGGCCTCGGCGGGCTGGCCGGTCCGCCCGCACCAGGTTCCGGACGGCGAGGCGAACCCGCTGTGGGGCCGGTTCGGCCGCTACTTCGGGCTGCGGACCAGGGTGCTGGACGACTACCTGCTCCGGTCGGTGCGCGCGGGCGCCCGCCAAGTGGTGCTGCTCGGGGCGGGGTTGGACTCGCGGGCGTTCCGGCTCGACTGGCCGCCCGGCTGCGTGGTCTTCGAGGTGGACCGGGCGGGCGTGCTGGCGTTCAAGCACGACGTGCTGGACGGTCTGTCGGCCGAGCCGAGGACGACCCGGATACCGGTCCCGATGGATCTGCGCGACGACTGGGTCGGCGCGCTGACCGACGCCGGGTTCGACTCGGCGGCGCCGAGCGTCTGGCTGGTCGAGGGGCTGCTCTTCTACCTGCCCGAAGCCGCCGAGACGTACCTGATCGACACGGTGGACCGGTTGAGCACGGAGGGGAGCGCCCTGGCGTACGAGGTCAAGATCGACATGCAGGTGCGGGCCTACCGCAGCAACCCGCTCTACGCCTCGACCAAGCAGCAGATCGGCGTCGACCTGCCGGGCCTGTTCGACGAGGGGCCCCGGCCCGACTCCGTGGGCGCGTTGGCGGGCCGGGGCTGGTCCACCGTCGTGCACACCCCGTTCGACTTCAGCCGCCAACACGGCCGTGGCCCGGTGCCCGAGGAGAACGACGCGTTGGCGGGCAACCGCTGGGTGTTCGCCACCCGGACCGGGTCGTCTACGGGAGCAGCACCGGCTTGACCACGCGGCCCGCCTCGCAGTCGCGTTCGGCCTGGTTGACGTCGGCCAGCGGATAGGTGCGGATCAGCTGGTCGAAGGGGAACCGCCCGGCCTGCCACAGCGCGGTCAGCCGCGGGATCAGCAGCCCCGGCACGGCGTCCCCCTCGCAGATGTGGGTGATGGAGCGGCCCCGGTCCAGGGCTCCGGGTTCCAGCGGCAGGGTGCTGTGCAGCCGGGCCACCAGCCCGAGGCGGCCGGTCGGGCGCAGCGACCGGAGCGCGTCGTTGATCAGCTGGGCGGAGGCCGTGGTGTCCAGCGCGTACTGCGCGCCGCCGTCGGTCAGCCGCTGGATGCGGTCGGCCAGGTCGGGCCTGGTCGCCGACTCGGGTGGGAGGGCGCGCAGCGGGATCGCGCCGAACCGCTCGGCGAGCGCGAGCCGTTCCGGGTACCGGTCGACGGCCACCGTCACCGCCCCGGCGGCGGTGGCCGCCATCACCGCGGCCAGGCCGACCGCCCCGGCGCCGAAGACGGCGAGGGTGTCGCCCGGGCCGAGGCCGAAGGAGTTCAGGACCGCCCCGGCGCCGGTGAGGAAGCCGCAGCCGAGCGGCCCGAGCAGTTCGACCGGTAGTGAGGGATCGACCCGGACCGCGTTGCGGGCCGGGACCAGCGCGTACTCGGCGAACGAGGACTGGCCGAACCAGCGGGGGGCCAGTTCGCCCCCGGCCGCGTCGGTGAGCCGTCCCGCGTCCTGCTTCCGTCCGCCGAAGAGGTTGAGCGCGGCGAAGGAGTCGCAGTAGGCGGGGGCCGCGCCGAGGCAGTTCCGGCAGTGCCCGCAGGAGTCGAAGCTCAGCACGACGTGGTCGCCGACGCCGAGGCCGGTGTCCGGGCCGCCGGTCGCGGCCACCACCCCGGCGCCCTCGTGGCCGAGCACCGCCGGGAGCGGGGAGCGGCCCGCCGACCGCCGGACCGCGAGGTCGGTCCGGCACATCCCGCAGCCCGCGATCCGTACCAGGACCTCGCCGTCGGCCGGTCCCGCGTCCAGGATCACCTCCTCCAGCGCGAAGGGGCTGTCGTACGAACGCAGCACCGCGGCGTCGAACCGCATCGTCATGCCTCCTCCGGACGGTGCACCACGAAGGGGCTGAGGTTGCCGTAGAGCCCCCAGGGGCCGCCCGCGACGCCGACGCCGCTCTCCTTGACGCCCGCGAAGGGCTGGGCGAGGGAGAGTTCGGCGTGGTGGTTGATCCAGGCCGTTCCGCATTCCAGCCGGTGGGCCACCGCCTCCGCCCGGTCGAGGTCGGTCCCCCAGACCGAGCCGCCGAGCCCGAAGCCGGTGGCGTTGGCCGCCGCGACGGCCTGGTCGAGGCTGCGGTACGGCAGTACCGGCAGTACCGGTCCGAACTGCTCCTCGGTCACCACCGGGCTGTCCGGCGGGACGTCGGCCAGGATGGTCGGCGCGAAGAAGTAGCCCGGGCCGTCCAGTCGGTGGCCCCCGGCCGCGGCCCGGGCGCCGTCGGCCAGGGCCCGGGCGGTGTACCGCTCGACCCGGGCCAGTTGCGGGGCGTTGTTGACCGGCCCCAGTTGGGTGTCCGGGTCGCTCCCGGGGCCGACCACGACGCTCTTCGCGCGCCGCGCGAGGGCCTCGACCACCTCGGCGTAGCGGTGGGCCGGGGCGTAGACCCGCTTGACCGCCATGCAGACCTGTCCGCAGTTGCGGAACGCCGCCCAGAACAGCCGGTCCGCGATCCGCTCCGGATCGACGTCCTCCAGCAGGATGGCGGCGTCGTTGCCGCCCAGTTCCAGGGTGACCCGGGCGAGTGAGGCCGCCGTGCCCGCGGCGACCGCGCGTCCGGTCGGGATGGAACCGGTGAAGGTCACCTGGCGGATCCCGGGGTGGGCCACCAGCCGGGCGCCGAGCGGCTCGCGGCCGGTGACGATCGTCAGCACGCCCTCGGGCAGCGCGCCGGTCAGCACCTCGCCCAGCAGCCGGGTGGCCAGCGGGGTGTACGGGGAGGGTTTGAGGAGCATGGTGTTGCCCGCGGCGAGCGCGGGCGCGAGCTTCGCCGACGCCAGTTGCAGCGGGAAGTTCCACGGGACGATCGCGGCGACCGGCCCGAGTGGTCGCCAGCGCAGCTCGGTGCGGACCGGTCGGCCGTCGGTGATCGGCTGCGGCCCGAGGGCCTGTTCGGCCAGTCCGGCGAAGTAGCGCAACCGGGCCGCGGTGCGGGCGATCTCCGCGGCCGACTCGGCCAGTGGTTTCCCCTGCTCCCGGGTGAGCAGCGGAGCGAGGTCGCCCGCGGCGGCGTCCACCGCGTCGGCGGCGGCGAGCAGTGCGGCGCGGCGGGCGGCCGGGTCCGCCCGCCAGCCGCGCCAGGCCGCGTGGGCCCGGCTGACCAGGGCGTCGAGTTGCTCCGGCCGCTGGTCGGGGGCGTGGTCGAAGGCCAGTCCGGTGGCCGGGTCGACGACGGCGAGGCGCCCGTCGCGGGCCACCGGCGCGGGGCCGGGCTGAGTGGTCGTCATCCCGGGGGTCAGTTCGCGGCGACGGCGGCGGCGTGGTCCCGGGCCTGCCGGTCCAGTTCGGCCCGGAAGGCGGCCACCAGCTCCGGCTGGATCCGTCCGGCGTCGC
Source organism: Streptacidiphilus sp. P02-A3a (assembly GCF_014084105.1). Taxonomy (GTDB): domain Bacteria; phylum Actinomycetota; class Actinomycetes; order Streptomycetales; family Streptomycetaceae; genus Streptacidiphilus. Next base: position 6,324,490 of record NZ_CP048289.1, read on the forward strand.
GGTCGCCGCCCTCGCAGACGGCCCCGCGCACCCCGACGATGTCGGTGCCGATCCGGGTCAGCGTGGACAGGTCGACGGCCTTGACGCTGCCGGCGAGCGCGGCGAGCAGTCCGGCCTCGTGGGCCAGCCGGACGAACTCGGCGCAGGCGTCGGGCGGGACATGGTCGAACAGTCGACTCCCGTCCTTGATCGCGGTGTCGAGCATGGCCGCGTCGGAGCCGGAGCGGCGGGCGATGTCGGGCAGGGCGAGCGGGTTGACGCAGCCGATCCGGTGCGCGTCGGCGTAGCCGGAGGCGACCACGAACGCGTCCGGCCGGTAGTCCTTGACCGCCCGGACGACCCCGCGCATGACCTCGACGGCCTGGTCGGGCGTGGTGCAGCCGTACAGGCCGACCTTGATGTAGGTGGCTCCGGAGACGGCCGCGCCGAGCGCCGCCTGGGCCACCGTGCCGGGTTTGTAGGGGACGTCGCCGACGGTGGCGGAGATGGGCTTCTCCGCCGGGACGGCGGCGCGGATCTCCCGGATGACCCAGGGGTAGTTGGCGCCGAGCGAGCCCTCGTCGGGCTTCTTCACGTCGACGATGTCCAGGTGTTCCGCCGCCTTGGCGCAGTCGAGGGCTTCCTCGACACTGTCCGGGGAGATGAGAAGCAACAACGTGGGCTCCTTCCACCGCAGGTGCCTGCCGGGGGCAGGCGTGCGGGATCGCCTGGGGGTTGCGCGGTCTGCTCATCATTACGGCGGCGGACGGCCCCCCGGTAGGGCGTGCGGAGTCCGCGAGGGTCGCGCCCCGGCAGCGCCCGCCCCCGTGGACGCCGCGCACGCCGGGCCGCCCCGGTGGCCGCGCCCCGGCCGGGCGCCTCAGACGGCGACCCGCACCGTCCGGCCTTCGGTGCGGGCGGTGGCGACGGCTTCGAGTACGGCGGTGACGTCCCGGGCGAACCGCGCGTCGCAGCCGCCGCCCCGGCTCCCGGTCTCCACCTCGTGGTGCAGTTGGTCGAGGGCGAGGCCGAGCGCGGTCACCGCGTCGCCGTCGCGCGACGGCAGCCGCGCCAGTCCGCTCTCGCCGTGGAAGGCCAGTTCGAACGCGGTCGCCGCCGGTGGCGCGTCCAGCGTCAACGCCATGGTGGCGGCGGCCCCGTCCGCGTGCTTGAGCAGGACCTGGACGATTCCGCGCGGCCCGTCCATCGCGGCCACCTCGACCACCGGCCCCAGGACCGGGAGCAGGACCGACAGCAGGTGCGGGCCGATATCCCAGAGCGCGCCCTGCTCGCGGCGCCACTGGGAGCTGTCGTAGGGACTGTCCGGGCCGTAGATCGAGGCGAAGAAGGTGGCCCGGGCCCCGTGCCAGCCGCCGGTGGTGGTCGCCGAGGCCAGGAACGCCTCGACCTCGGGCGAGAAGCGGAAGGTGAAGAAGACGACCGAGGCGACCCCGGTCGCCTCGGTCGCGGCCACCACCCGGTCCGCCTCGGCGAGGGTGAGCGCCAGCGGCTTGTCGAGCAGCAGGTGCCGCCCGGCGGCCGCGGCGCGGGCCGCGATGTCGGCCTGGACGTCCGGCGGCAGCGCCACCGCCACCGCGTCGACCGCCTCGATCAGCGCGTCGGCGTCGCGGAAGGCGGGCACGCCGTAGCGCCGGGCCAGGGCCTCGGCCTTCTCCGGGTCCCGGCCCCAGACCCCGGCCAGCGTCGAGCGCGGGTGCGCGTCGATCGCCGCCGCGTGCGTGTGCGAGGCCCAGTGGCCGGTGCCGAACAGTCCGAACCGCATGTGTGCACTCCTCTGTCTGCTGGTCCTGCTGGTGGTCCGCCGCTGAGCTGCCCATTCTCCCCGGGCGCGGTCGGCGCGGAGCACCGGGTCCCGGATACCGCCGTCGCCGGAACGCGCCGTGCCCGCGGGGCGCAGCGGACTGCGCACCGCGGGCACGGCCGGGGGTGTTGCCCAGGATCAGCCGAAGACCTCCAACTCGGAGACCTGCGCGCCGTTCTGGACGTTGTTGCCGGTGAAGTCCAGCTCCAGGTACTGGTCGGTGGTCCCGGCGGGCAGGGCGATGGTCACCGTGTTCCCGGTCGCCGGGTTCCAGGTGTACGTGGCCGAGCCCACCAGCGTGGTCCAGTTCGTGCCGTCGGCACTGCCCAGCACCGACAGCGTCTGGGTCCTGGTGGACCAGGCGCTGGACGGCGGCAGGGTGACCACCGCGCTGCCGAGGGTCTTGGCGGAGCCGAGGTTGACCGCCAGCGTGGTCGGCCAGCTGCCGTCGGTGCCCTCCCAGTAGCTGGAGTTGTTGCCGTCGACCGTGTTGGCCGCCGGGTACCCGGCCGTGGTGCTGGACGCGGTGACCGGCTGGTTCAGCGCCAGGTTCGGGTCGGCCGTGCCGAAGACCTGGAACTCGGAGACCTGGGCCGCGTTCTGGACGTTGTTGCCGGTGAAGTCCAGTTCGACGTAGCGGTCGGCGGTCCCGGCGGGCAGGGCGATGGTCACCGTGTTCCCGGTCGCCGGGTTCCAGGTGTACGTGGCCGAGCCCACCAGCGTGGTCCAGTTCGTGTCATCGGCACTGCCCAGCACCGACAGCGTCTGGGTGCGGGTGGACCAGGCGGTGGCCGGGGGCAGGTCGATGCCGAGCGAGCTGATCGAGTCGGTCACGCCCAGGTCGGCGGTGAGTGTGGTCGGCCAGCTCCCGCTCCCGCCCTGCCAGTAGCTGGAGGTGTTGCCGTCGACCGCGTTGCCCGCCGGATATCCGGAGGTGGTGCTGGACGCGGTGACCGGCTGGTTCAGCGCCAGGTCGACCGGCGGCGTCGAGCCGCTGGTCCCGGTGCCGGAGAGGGCGACCGTCAGCGGGCTGCCGGTGGCGTTGCCGGCCACCGTCAGTGTCCCGGTGGCCGCGCCGGACACGCTGGGGGTGAAGGTGACCGAGGCGGTGCAGGAGGCACCGGCGGCCAGCGTCGCCCCGCAGGTGTTGGTCTCGGCGAAGGGGGCCGCGGTGCCGATCGAGGAGATCGACGCGGTGCCGGTGCCGGTGTTGCTGATGGTCACCGTGTGCGCGGCGCCGGTGCTCCCGGTGGTCTGGCTGCCGAAGGACACCGAGGTCGGTGACGCGCTCAGGGTGGGGCTGGAGCTGTTGGCCACCGACATGGTGACGTTCTGCACGATCAGCGGCGCGCTCGCGTCGGTGACGTTGAGCCGCAGGTCGGCGCCGCCGTTCTCGGCCTCGGCGAACTGGGCGCCGGTGAGCTGCACGGTGGCGGTGGTCCAGGTCCCGGTGCCGGGGCTGCTCACGCTGGGACCGTTCTGGTAGGCGCTGCCAGGTGTGTCGTACTGCACCACGAAGCCCTGCCCGGCGGTGGCCCAGTAGGTGACCTGCACGGTCACGTCGGCCGCGGCCTCGACCGCCGACAGCGGGTCGAGTTGCAGGTAGACGTTGGCGTCACCGGAGCCGCTCTGCGCGGTGGTCCAGGTCTCCACCGCCGTCTGGCCGCCCTGGGTGATCTGGGTGAGGTTGCCGTCGGCGCCGGAGTTGGTCTGGCCGACGCCGAGGAAGGACAGCCCGCCGCCGGTCTGGCCGGCCGTGGCCGACACCGAACCGGCGCCGGTGCCGGAGGTCGGGCAGCTCGCCGACGCGGTGCCCGCGGGTGGTGTGCCCGCCACCATCGTCCACTGCGCGAGCGTGGCCGCGCTGATCGCCGCGGACGCGCAGACCAGGCCGTTCGCCTGCTGGGTCTGCGGCACGGCCGCCCCGGTCGCGGCGTTGACCAGGTAGTAGTTGCCCGGGTTGAGCCCGAGCCCGGCCGGGCTGAAGGCGATCGGGTAGTCGTAGGCGGTGCCGGAGCTGATGTCCGCGAGCGTGATCGAGGCGCTGGTGCCGTTGGCGGCCACGGCCGGAACGGTCTGCAGCACGCCCACGCCCGGGGAGTCGATCTGGGCGTACGCCGTGGTGTACTGGGTCAGCTGCTCCGGCTGGGTCAGCAGCGTGCCGCCGCCCGACCGGTAGGAGGTCAGGTTGGCGTCGACGCCGTTGAGCGGCAGCACCGCCTTGAACTGGGACAGGCTGACCGCGCCGTCGGCCACCTCCTGGCTGGTCACCACGCTGAATCCGGCCTGGTAGTTCAGCCACAGGTCGCCGATCTCGTCCTGCACGTTGCCCAGGCTGCCGCCGCTGGTGTTGCCGTAGCCCTGGGAGAAGTCGACGTAGACGGCCGCCGGTTGCTGCGGGTACACCCCCGACAGGCTCTTCAGCGTGGGCAGCCAGCTGGTGTAGATGGGGTAGCCGACGGTGTCCTTCTGGGTGCCGTCGTGGATGAAGAAGTCCTCACCGGCGCCCTCGGGCAGGCCCATCGCGTAGTTGGAGATCCACTGCACGGCCTGGGCGGCGAGCTGGCTGTTGTCGCTCGGCGCGGTCCACTCCTGCGCCAGCTTCACCCCGTAGGCGCGGGCCAGGCTGGCGAAGGTCAGCGTCAGGCCCTGGGATCCGGCCGAGTCGTCGATGACGGCCACGTTGTACTGCTTCGCCAACTGGAAGAACGTGTCCGGGTTGTTGGCGTAGTTGGTCGCGTTGCCGAAGCCGCCGCCGAAGTAGTAGTAGAGCGGGGTGCTCGCGGTGACCGCGCGCACGTCGGCGGTCAGCTGCCCGTAGGTCTGCTTCACGCTCCACGCCCGGAACGCCTGGAACACCCCGGCCAGCGCCTGCCCCGGCGCCGCCGCGGGCACCTGGCTGAACGCGCTGTAGGAGGTGCCGTTGGCGGTGTTGAAGGCGGCGATGGTGCCGTAGGTCTGCGGCAGGTAGGTGCCCTGGAACTCGCTGATGTCGTCGGCCGCCCAGCCGCCGCCGGCGCCGTTCAGGTCCCACTGGGCGTCGAGGTAGCCGTAGTCGAGGATGGCGCCGCCGTAGCCGGGCAGTCCGGCGGCGTTGGCGATGGTGTCGGTGACGTAGCTGAAGTACTCGGACTGCTCCGTCGGGTCCCACCACGCGGGCGCCTGGCTCTGCGCGCCGCCGCTGCCGACCTCGAAGTCGGTGATCCACGGGGCGGGGCTGCCGCCCCAGCCGGCCTGCCAGAAGATCGGAATGAGCTGGATCCCGGCAGCGCCGGCGTTGGCGAGTTCCTGGTCGAACTCGGTGAAGGTGAACGTCCCGGCCTGGGGCTCGATCGTGCCCCAGGGCATGTCCAACTCGGCCGTGGTCAGGCCCTTGGCGGCCAGCCCGGCGAAGTACGACTCGGACCAGGCGGTGCCGTTGTTGTCGAAGTCGAGCTGGGTGGACCAGATCGGCGTACTGGCCGAGGTGGCCGCGTGCGGGACCGGCGCCGCCGCGGCCGCGGAGGCACGGAAGCCGCCGAGCAGCGCGACCGCCGTCACCAGTGCGACCAGCGGCGCCAGCCGCCGCGCTCTGTTGCCCCGGCGCCACAGCGCCGCCGCGTTTCCCCTGAGGTTCATGTCGCGTGTCTCCTTGAGCGCAAAAAGTCCACGGTGCGGTGCTCGGATGCGCGGGTCCTCGACGTGCTCGGGTGCGTGACAGGTGTGCCGGACGTGCCGGGCGAGCCGCGGGTGGCGGCTGAGGCGGCCCCGGGAGCGGGTCGCGAGCGCGGCAGTTGGCAGGAAGCCGGGTCGCTTCGCCGAGGACTATAACGTCGGCGAAATCGCTCTGCAATATCCCGACGGAATCATTGAAGGTTTTTGCTCTCCGTCGCAATATGTCGGTGACATCAGCGCAGGTCCAGGACGACTGGGTGCCTGGGCGTTCTTCCGCCCGCCCGGGCGCAGGACGGCGCCGGGGCGTGGCGCGCATGCGCACCACGCCCCGGGGGCGAAGCGGGTGATGGTCCCCGGCGCCGTCCGGGCGGTCACCCGGGCGGCGAGCCGGTCAGCCCGGGACCGGGCGCCGAACTACCAGGACGGGGCCCCGAGTCCGGCGATCTCCCGGACGAAGTAGGCGTCCAGCCGCTCGCCGTCCTGACCCAGCCGCTGGACCAGGGAGCGGGCCCGGTCGACCGCGGCCGGCGCGGTGAACCGGGTGGCGCCGTCCGGGGTGCCGTCGGAGGTGTAGTGGATCTCGTACACCGCCTCGGTCCCGAGCACCACCAGGTCGGGCAGCGGCTCCGGACCGACCGCGGTCGCCGCCCGGTCGGCGGTGACCACGACGCTGTCCTCCCCGAAGGCGCCCCTGGCGCGCAGCACGTGCAGTTCCCATTGCAGGTAGGGGCTGACCGGCCGCTCGACGACGCGTACCCGGTGGAGGCCGATCCCGGCGGCGCGCACCTGGCCGTAGTAGCGCGCGAACTCGGGGCGCAGCTCGTCGATCAGCCGCAGCGCCCCCGCCCAGTCCCCACCGCGAAACGCCTCCCAGCTGGGGAATCCGGTCTCCTGGTAGTTCTGCAGGCATTCGAGCTTCCAGAAGCCCTCCGCCCCGATCCGCCAGAACCGCTCGTCGAAGTCGGAGACGTAGGCCGCCCGGTCCAGGCGCACCCCCTGGGCCCGGTCGAAGAGTTCACGCATCGGTGGGGTCTGCCTTCCATTCCGCCACAGGGAGCGGAGCACCGGCGGCGCATCGTCGCCACTTCCGCAACTCCCGTTCATTGATCCGGACTTGACAGTCTGTAGGCATCCCACTTCGTTGACAAGGGTTGCTCAGCCCAGCATCGCGGCCATACTGATGATCATCGCGCCGCTGCCCAGCCCGCCCAGGAGGCGACCGCGGGCGGGGACGGGCGGCCGACCGGTGAGCAGCGGGGCGAGCGGGACGGCGGTTCGGGCGGCGGCCCAGCAGGCGATCAGGAGCAGGCAGAGCGGCCGCCCCAGGGCGGGGGCCGCGCCCATCGGCATCCGCGGCATCGCCGCCGGGGCCGAGGCGCAGGCGGTGATCAGGGCCATCGCGGCGAGGTCCACCGCGCCCCGCGCCCGCTCGCCGGGGGAACCGGCCAGCGCGGTCCAGGCGGCGGCCAGTGCCACCGCGACGGCCACTGCCCGCATGGCCGTGGGGGCGCACCCCACGGCCATCAGCGGCATCACCGCCAGCGCGATCGCATGCGGTCCCCAGCAGCGCACCGGGCCCGGCAGCCGCACGGCCAGGCACAGGGCCGCACCGGCGAGGCCGGTCAGCGGCAGCAGCAGGTGCATCGGTGGCGCTCCGGGGTTCGCGGGCGGCGGGCAGGCGGGCGGCGGTTCCGGCTCAGCGGTCCCGGGGCACGGCGTGGCAGTGCGCCGGGGCCGGGGCCGGGACGTCGAGCGCCGGGTTGCGGTCGAAGAAGCCCGAGGGCTTCAGGGTAAAGCCGCAGCGGTCGACCGGCATCACCGGCCAGTCCTCCGGCCGGGGGAAGTGCGTGGGCCCGAAGGTGTGCCAGAGCACCAGGTCGGTGTCGGTCAACTCCCGGTCCCCGGCGGTGAACTCCGGGATGCCCGCGCCGCCGGGGTGCTGGTTGACCAGGTCCCCCGCCGGGTAGCGGTGCGCCGGGTCGTACCGGGTCACCCAGAGGTTCCGGGTGGCGAACCCGGCGCGGCCGTACAGCGGCGCGGACGGGTCGGCCAGCAGCGTCGGGTTGGCCTGCGGGTAGAGGGTGAACCCGACCGGCTGCCCGAGTCCGTTGGTCACTTCCGAGTTGACGACCCGCCAGACCCGACCGCGCTCGGGCGCGCAGACCCGGCCGGCCTCCGACTCCCGCCGCAGCGGGGTGATGCTGCGGGTGATCGCGTTGCCGTAGGGGTTGTCCGGGCCCACCGGACAGCCGTGCACGTCGATCTCCTCCACCGAGTTGCGCGGCCCGTCGACGGTCATGTCCAGCCGGGCGCTGAACAGGTGCTGGTGGCCGGGCGCGCCGAGCCCGGGGGCGACCTCGGTGGCGTACGGCCAGTCCGCGCCCCGGTAGGCGGAGGTGAACAGGATGCCGGTCAGCTTCACTTCGAGCTCGATGGTCCCGTCGAGGTAGAAGTACCAGTAGAAGCCGTAGTCGTAGTTGCCGACGGTGGAGAACGAGGAGATCACCAGCCGCCGTTGGCGGCGGGTCTGCGCCGAGCCGTTGAAGATGTCGGTGTGCTTCCAGAGGATCCCGGCGTCCTCCTCGTGGACGCAGACGGCGTTGCCGATGGTCCGCGGCCGCCCGTGGTCGTCGGTGACCACGCCGTCCAGGTAGCGGATCTCGCCGAGGCAGTCGCAGCCCAGCTCCAGCGAGTTGGCCAGGCGGCCGATCAGGTACTCGCCGCTGTCGAAGTAGTTCTGCCAGTACCGGGTGGGTCCGGGGTCGCCGTAGGGCACGACCATCTCCGGCACCGAGGCGCGGTAGATCACCGGCCGACGGCGGCCGCACTGGTCGTACGCTATCTGATGTAGCGTCAGACCCTCGCGGGCGTCGAAGCCGATCCGCAGGGACCAGTTCTGCCACTCCAGGGCGTTGCCGTCGAGGGTGAAGCTGGGCCCCTCCGGCTGGGTGATCTCGATCGGACGCAGCCCGGTCCGGGGCGGCCCGCTGACCTCGGGCAGGTCGTAGTTGCCTGAGGTCACCGGCACCGGCAGGTCCAACTCGTCGACCAGCCTGAGGACTCGTCCCTCGACCAGATCGACGTACGCGGCCACGCCGTCGACCGGATGGGCCCAGGCGAGGTCCAGCGGGTCGGTCTGGTGGAAGGCCAGCACCCGCACGATCCGCCGCCCCCGCTCGTCCGGCAGGTCGTAGCACCCGGCGGTCAGCGGGCAGGCGCGGATCGCGGAGACGTCGGTGAGCCCGCGCCTGGCCATCGCCGCGCGCCAGCCCTCGTCGGCGTGCACGATCTCCTCGGCGCGGACGAAGTCCTGTTCCAGGATCGGGACCTGGCCGTCGACGGCGGGGTCGATGGTGCGCTTAGAGGTGATCGTGCCGTCACTGAGCGAGACCACCACGTCGGCGGACTCCCCGGTGACCACGTCGATCAGCAGCGCGCGCAGGGACCGCGCCGCCGGGGCGCCCGGCCGGTGCCCGAGCACGGCGTCCTTGGGCTGCTCGTCGAGGCCGAAGTAGGCGAACCGGGTGTTCGCGCCGAGCAGGCCGTGCTCGGCCAGGGCGGCCCGCCCGGCGTCGAACTCGGCGGCGGCGACCGGGTCGAGCGGATGGAGCGGTCGCGGGTCGGACGGGACAGCTGCGTGGTTCACGTCGTCTCTCCTTGCGGGACGGTGGAGTTGCGGATTGCGGGTTCGGCCACGGGTATCGGTACCGGGCCGTCGTCGGCGAGCAGCGAGCCGATCCGGTCGGCGATGCCGGGGTCGCGCCGCACCAGTACCCGGGCGTACAGCAGCGACAGCAGGACCAGGGCCAACGACGCCCAGGGGAACCAGTTGTAGGGGGCGTCCTGGCCCGACTTGGCCAGGTAGTACAGCGGCACGACGATCACCGCCGCGCCGACCAGCGGCAGCACGCCGTGCCGGAGCACGGAGAACTCCTGTGGCCGGTGCCGCCGGTAGTACACCGGCAGCGCCAGGTTGGTGAACAGGTAGACCACCAGCACCGGGATGGTGCCCATGGTCCCCGACTCGGAGAAGAAGGTGACGGCGTCCAGGTGCCCGGTGGAACCGCCGAGCACGTGGCCCAGCGCCCAGCCGCCGATCACCACCAGCGAGATCGCCACGAAGACCAGGGTGGCGTTGACCGGGGTGCGCCGGGTCGGGTGCACTCGGCCGATCCAGCGCGGCAGCAGGCCCTCGCGGCCGGAGTTGAACAGCAACCTGGCCTGGGCGTTCACCCCGGCGATCAGCGCGCCCAGGGTCGAGGTGAGCCCGGCCAGGTAGGCGCAGCAGGCGAGCACGCCCACGGTGCCCTCGGCCACCGAGACGAACGGGATGTCCGCCTGCCCGAGTCGGCCGACGTCGTAGCCGAAGCCGGTCACGGTCGCGTAGGCGAAGAGCAGGTAGCTGACCACCATGACGGCGATGGAGGAGAACACGGCGCGCGGCACGTTGCGGCGCGGGTCGTCGGTCTCCTCGGCCAGCGCGGCGGAGTTCTCCCAGCCGATGAACAGGTAGACGGCCAGCGGGAATCCGGCGGCAAGACCGGCGAAGCCGCCGTGGATCCGCGAGGGTTCGAAGGGGGTCAGCGACAGGTGCCCGGCGTGCTGGACGATCACGGTCACCGAGATGACGACCAGGACCAGCATCTCGAAGGCGAAGAAGAACCCGGCGAGCTTGGTGGAGACCGCCACGCCCCGGGTCATCACCAGCACCGCCAGGCCGGTCAGGACCACGGTCAACACCCCCCAGGGGACGGTGACGTGGAAGTAGCGCTGAACGGCGATGGACAGGAAGCCGCCGGAGATCGCGATGATCGAGGACATCGCGATGATGTACCCGCTCACCGCGACCAGCGCGGTGGTGACCGCGCTGGTCGGGCCGAAGGTCCGGCCGACGTAGGTGATGAAGCCGCCGGTGGAGGGCAGCGCCCGGCAGAACTGGGCGAGGGTGTTCCCCAGCAGCGCGACCGCGATCCCGGCGACCAGGATGGTCAGCGGGGAGGCGACCCCGGCGGTGACCGCGAGGAAGGCGAAGCCGAAGAAGAAGCTCATGGCCGGGCCGATGTTGGCCATGGTGGCGGCGGCGATGTCGATCAGGCCCAACGCACCCCGGCGCAGCCGGTGTGCGTCGCCGGGCAGCGGCTCGCCGCCGGTCCCTCTCGGGCTGTCGGTCATCTGTGGTCTCCTTGCATGTCGGCGCTCCTGGTTCGTGCGGTGGGTCATCCCTGTGGTGAGTGCGTGCGGTCGGTGCGGTCAGTACGGGTAGTGGACCGGGGTGCCGGTGACCGTGCGCCAGCGGCGCTCGGTGAACTCGTCGAGGTTGGCGTCGCCGCCGGCCCGGCCGCCGAGGCCGGAGTCGCCGATCCCGCCGAACGGCGCCAGCGCCTCGTCCTGCGGGGTGGCGTCGTTGACGTGCACCATGGCGCAGGTCAGCCGCTCGGCGACGGCCGCGGCCCGGTGCACGTCGGCGCCGAGGACGGAGCAGACCAGTCCGTACCGGGTGTCGTTGGCGAGGGCCACGGCCTGTTCGGCGCCGTCGACGACCGCGACCGGCGCGATCGGCGCGAAGATCTCCTCGGTCCACAGCGCGGAGGCGGGGTCCACGTCGACGACGACGGTGGGGCGGAAGAACCGGCCGTCGTTGGTGCCGCCGGTGAGCACCCGGGCGCCGCCCGCCACCGCCTCGTCCAGCAGCCGCCGGGCCCGGGCCAGTTGCGCGTCGTTGATGATCGGACCGAGCCCGGTCCGCTGCCGCAGCGGGTCGCCGACGGTGATGGCCGCCGCCCGGTCGGTCAGGTTGCGCAGGTACGCCTCGGCGACCCGGCGGTCCACGATGTGCCGTCCGGCGCTGATGCAGGTCTGCCCCTGGTAGTGGAAGCTGGACCAGGCCCCGATCATCGCGGCCTGGTCGACGTCTGCGTCGTCCAGCACCAGCAGCGCGTTGTTGCCGCCGAGCTCCAGCGAGGTCCTCTTGAGCAGCGACCCGGCGGTACGGGCGATCTCCCGGCCGACCGTGGTCGAGCCGGTGAAGTGGACCATCGCCACGTCCGGGTGCTCGACCAGCCGACGGCCGACCCGCTCCCCGCCGGGCAGCACCTGGAGGATGCCCGCGGGCGCCCCGGCCCGGGCGAAGAGCTCGGCGATGGCGAGGCCGCCGCTGCCGGGGGTCTCCGGCGAGGGCTTGAGCAGCACGGCGTTGCCCAGCGCCAGCGCGGGCGCGATCACCCGCATGCCCAGTACCAGCGGGAAGTTCCACGGCGTGATCACCGCGACCAGGCCGACCGGTACCCGCTCACAGACCGAGGAGCGCCCGGGGTGGCTGGTCCGCAGCACCTCCCCCACCGGCCGCGACGCCAGCGCCGCGGCCTCGGTGAGCTCGTCGACCGCCGCCGAGATCTCGTACTCGGCCTTCCCGGCGACGCAGCCGGTCTCCCGCATGATCAGTTCGACCAGCCCGGTGGCGCTCTCCAGGGCCGCCGCGACCCGCCGCAGCACGGCCGCGCGCTCGCCGTGGCCGCGGGCGGCCCAGTCGCGCTGGGCGGTGACCGCCGAGGCGGCGGCCGCGTCGACGTCGGCCGCCGAGGCGTCGCCCGCCGTGGCGAACACCTCGTCGGTGGACTTGTCGCGGATGTCCGACCGGCCGCCGTCCAGCGGCGGCTGGAACCGGCCGTCGACGAAGACGCAGTCGGCCCAGGGGTGCTGGTGCTTGTCCATACGTGGCTCCCAAGGAGGTAGGTAAGCGCTTTCCCAGAAGGTGTGCGGGTGGTGGCGCGGGGCACCGGCCCGGGGCGGTCAGCCCTTGACGGCGCCCGCCGAAAGACCGCCGACGACGAAGCGCTGGAAGGCGACGGCCAACAGCACCGGCGGCACCGAGGCGATCAGGCCGCCCGCCGCGACCAGTCCGAAGTCGGTGCTGTAGCGGCCGGTGAAGTCGGCGATGGCCACCGGGATGGTCTTGGCGTTGGTGGAGGTGAAGATCAACGCGTACAGGAACTCGTCCCAGGCCAGGATGAAGGCGAACATGATGGTGGCGAAGAGGCCGGGTCGGGCGGCGGGCAGGATCACCCGGAACAGCGCGCCCATCCGCGAGCAGCCGTCCACCCGGGCCGCCTCCTCCAACTCGGCCGGGATGCTGAGGAAGTAGTTGCTCAGGATCCACAGCACGAAGGGGGTGACGTAGGAGCAGTAGATGATGATCAGGCCGAGGTCGGTGTCCAGCAGCCCCAGCGCGCTCATGGTCAGGTAGAGCGGCACCAGCAGCGCGATCGGCGGCAGCATGTAGGTGGCCAGGAAGACCATCATGGTGGCCCGTCGGAACCGGAACCGGAGCATCGCGAAGGCGTACGCGCCCAGGATGCCCACCGCCATCGAGATGATGACGGTTCCGCTGGCGACCACGGTGGAGTTGATGATCGACTTGCGGAAGGCCCCGGCCACGTCCTGGCCGCTGCCGCTGAAGATCGCGCTGTAGCGGCTGAAGTCCAGGTGGCTCGGTATCCACCGGTAGGGCCGGGCGGTCAGCGCCGCCGGGGGCGTGACGCTGGCGGTGACCATCCAGGCGAACGGGGCCAGGATGACGGCGGCGACCAGCAGGGCCGCGCAGTGGGTGAAGATCTGGAACCGCTTGCCGGGTTTCACATCAGGCTCGTCTCGTTGCGGCGCAGTGCGCGCAGGTACACCGCGCAGAGCAGGAGGATGCAGACCACGATCACGTCGGCGAGCGCCGAACCGAATCCGAACCGCTGGTCGGAGAACGCCTGGACGTACGTGTAGTAGGCGATGGTCTGGGTGCCGTTGGCGGGTCCGCCGCCGGTGAGGACATAGACGAGGTCGAACACCTTGAAGGCGTCGATGGTGCGCAGCACCAGGACCACGGACACGCTGGGGATCAGCAGCGGCGCGGTGATCGACCAGAAGGCGCGCACCGGTCCGGCTCCGTCGACCCGGGCGCTCTCGTAGATCTCCTTCGGTATCGACTGGAGACCGGTGAGCAGGAAGAACGCCACCAGCGGGGTGGTCTTCCAGACGTCGGCGAGCACCAGCATGTTCAGCGCGCTGGTGGGGGTGCCCAGCCAGGAGTGGTAGGCGGAGGTCAGGTGCAGTTGCGTCAGCAGCGCGTTCAGCGAGCCGTACTGGGCGTTGAGCACGCCGCGCCACATGGCGCCGTTGACCACCGTGGGCAGTGCCCAGGGCAGCACCACCACGGCTCGGAACAGCCAGCGCATCCGCAGCTTCTGCTCCATCAGCAGCGCCAGGCCGAGGCCGAAGAGGAGCTCCAGGGCGGTGGAGAGGACCGTGAAGTAGACGGTCCGTCCCATCGACGACCAGAAGTCGCTGTCGCTGAAGATGGCGGTGTAGTTGTGCAGCCCGACGAACGGGGTCGAGCCGGCCACCGCGCTGTTGACGTCGAAGAACGAGATCAGCACGGTGCGGCCGATGGGGTAAAGGATGATGCCGAAGACGACGACGGCGGAGGGCAGCAGCAGGAGTGCCGCGAGCCTGCCCTGGGAGGCGGGGCGCCGGGGCTTGCGGACGGGTGCCGCGCGCTCGCCCGTCTTTCCGGCGGATCGGTGCTGGGTGAGGGCCACGGGTCAGCTCGCCATCAGCGGTGCCGAGGCCTTGACCGCGTCGTCCAGGGCCTGTTGCGGCGTCTTGTTGCCGAGCAGCGCGTTCTGCAGCTCGACCTGGAGGTTCTTGGAGATGGCGTTGTAGTTGACCACCTGCGGGCGCACGATCAGGTCGTCGAGCTGCTCGGCGGCGGCGGTGAAGGTCTCCGGGGCGACCCGGGTCACCGCCGGGTCGGTGTACGAGGCCCGCCAGACCGGCAGCGCGTCGGCGGCGTAGGGGTCGGTCTGGGCCTGGCTGGTGAGCCATTCGAGGTAGGTCCAGGCGGCGTCCTGGTTCTTGCTGCCCGCCGAGATGGCGAGCGCCATCGCGCCGTTGACGCCGGGGCGCTTGCCGCTCGGCCCGGCCGGGGTCTGCACGCACTCGACCTGGCCGACCACCTTGGAGTTGGCCGGGGTGTTCGACGAGCCCAGGTAGTAGGTCCAGTTCAGGCCCATCGCGGCCTGGCCGTTGTTCATCGTCTTCTCGACGTCCTGCTCCAGGAAGGTGGTGGACGCGGGGTTGCTCAGGCCGTCGACCAGGGTCTGCCGCATCCAGCTCAGCGCTTCGACGGCGCCGCCCTGGTTGACCGCGAGCCGGCCCGAGGCGTCCAGGAAGCTGCCGCCGAACGCGCCCACGAGCTGCGTGTAGTCGCACATGATGGCCTCGGCCTGGGACCAGCTCCAGGCCAGCGGGTACTGCACGGTGCCGGTGCGCTTCAGCGCGCGGGCGGCGTCCAGCACCCCGCTCCAGGTGCCCAGGCTGCCGGGGTCGACACCGGCCTTCGCCAGCAGCGCCCGGTTGTAGTAGAAGAACTTGGTGTCCATGCCCCAGGGCACGCCGTAGAACTTGTCCTGGTACTCGGCGGTGGTGAGGCCGCCGGCGAGCATCGACTGCCGCCAGGCCGCCGGGTAGCGCGCGGTGACGTCGGCGACGATGGACTTCTCGGCGAACTCGGCGGGCCAGATCACGTCGATCAGCACCACGTCGTAGGTGCCCGCGGCGGCGGCGGTGACGATCTTGTCGTGCAGCGCCTCGTACGCCACGAAGGCGGGCACGACCTTGATCCCGGGGTGCTGCTTCTGGAAGCCGGCCGTCATCGCGTCGATGTCGGCGGTGCTGTAGCCGGCCTGCTGCATGAACAGCACGTTGAGGGTGCCGGTGCCCTTGCCCGCGCTGCCCTTGGGGGCGGAGACGCCGGTGACGCTACAGGCCGAGAGCGCGGCGGTGGCGCCGACGGCCAGGCCGCCGATGAGGAAGCCGCGGCGGGTGGGCCGACCGAGGTCCTGGGGGGTGCTGAGCCGGGACAGGTTCATGGGTGCGTCTCCGTGCTGCTCGACGAATCGGTGCGGGAAGGGCGGGAGTTCGTGGACGCCGCGGCCAGGGCCAGGGCGCCGGTGACCGGTGGCCGGTCCAGGACGGTGACGGTCAGCTCGGGGCGGCGCGCCGCCAGCAGTTCGACGAAACGGGTGCGCAGCCGCTCCTGCGACTGCACCACCGCTCCCCCGGCGACCACCTGGTCGGCGTCGATCCCGCGCTGCAACAGCCGCTGGACCAGCAGCGCGAGGTGGTCCGCGGCCTGGTCGACCACCCGCAGGGCGACCGCCGACCCCTCGTCGGCGGCGGCGAACACCTCCCCCGCGTGGCTGCCCCAGGCGTCGGCCGAGTTGGACAGGGTCAGCGCCATCGCGAGTTCCGGGCCGTCACCGGCGCCGAGGGCCGCCAGCAGCCGCGGCACCAGCGGGTCCCCGGTCCGGCCGGTGTCCAGCTCGGCCAGCACCGCCTTGGTCGCCTCGCGCACCAGGCCGGAGGCACCGCCCTCGTCGCCGAGCATCCAGCCCCAGCCGCCGCAGGTCACCAGTTCGCCCCGCGGATCGCGGGCGACCGCGATCGCCCCGGTGCCGGAGACCACGCCGATGCCCCCGGGCACCCCCATCGACCAGGGCATGAGCTCGGCGTCGTTGACCACCCGGACCGGGCCGTTGGTCCGGGCCGCCAGCGCCCGTTCCAGGACCCGGCACTGCTCGGTGCTGTCACAGCCGTGCGCGCCGACGCCGAGCGGCAGGTCCAGTGCGGGCTCCCCGAAGTGCTCGCGGACCAGCCCGGCCAGCGCGGCGGCGTCCCGCTCCGGCGACCTGGTGCGCCAGCCGGAGGTGGCGACGGTGCGCTCCTGGACCGCGGCCCCGGGGCGGGTGATCGCGAGATGGGTCTTGGTACCGCCGATGTCGATGCCCACCACCGCTGCCGCGGCGGGGGCTCGTTGGGCTTCGGGGAGCCGCATAAGATCTTTCACCGAACTCTCAGTTCTCAGATGCCGACAACGCCACAGGTCGGCACTTACCTCGCCGACCGAGCCCCAACACTGCCCAATCAGCACTTTCTACAGCTCAAGAAGGCATAATGTGGACTCTGCACGGTGACCCAACTGGAGGCCCGCACCCTAGCGGGGGGCACCCCAGGCGGTCTGGACGTTCGCCAGGTTAACTAAGTAGCGGTAGGGCGACAAGGTCAGCCGAGTAACATTGCGATTACTTGGCGGCTCGCCGACGGAGGGGTAGCGAATGAGCACGGCGCCGACCACGGAGCGCTATGAACTGACCGACAGTGCCCGCGCGGTGCTGCGCGCGCTGGCGCTGGGAGACCCGGCGAGCCGGCCCGCCCTCGGCGAGGCCCTGGGCCTGTCCAAGGTCACCATGTCGGTGGCGGTCTCGGACCTGCTGAAACTGGACCTGGTCGAGAGCCGGGGCACCTCGCGCGGACCCACCGGGCGCAGCGCGGTGCTGTACTCGGTGGCACCGGCGGCCGGGCACGTGCTGGGCATCGAGGTCGGCGCGACCCGGCTCCAGGTGGCCGCGCACAGCCTCGACGGCGGGCAGATCGCGGCCCGGACCGAGGCACTGCCGCGGCACAACCTGAACGTCACCGAGGCGGCCTCCAGCGCGGCCCGGAAGCTGACCGAGCGGGTCCGCGCCGATGTCGGCGACAGCAACGGCCCGCTGCTCGCCGTGGTGATCGCCGCGCCGACGCTGCCCACGCTGCCGACCCGGAACTCCGGAGCCAACCAGCTGCTGGACGGCGTCCAGCAGCTGGCGACGCAGCTGCCGGTACCCGCCGACGTACCGGTGATCGTGGAGAACAACGTCAACTGCGCGGCACTGGCGGAGCACCGGATCGGCGTCGCCCGCGACCGGGAGATGTTCGCCTACCTGCAGATCGGGGTGAAGATCGGCGTCGGCATCGTGGTCGGCCACCGGCTGCTGCGGGGCGCCCACGGCGCGGCCGGCGAGGTGGCCATGGGGCCGTTCCCCTGGGCCCCCGGCCTGGCGCCCCGGCGCGCCGGACTGGAGGAGTACCTGGGCTCGGACGCGCTGATGCGGCGTTGCGCGGCGGCCTGGCCCGCCCGTCGGGGGCCCGCGCCGCAGGACGCCCAGGCCCTCTTCGACGCCGCCGCCCAGGGCGACGCCACCGCCCGGCAGTTGGTCGACCAGCACGCCCGCGACATCGGCGGTCTGGCGGTGGCGGTGCTGTCGGTGATCGACCCGGGCCTGATCGTGCTCGGCGGCGGTGTCGGGCAGAACCAGCTGGTCGTGCCGGAGGTCCGCCGCACCGTCCAGGAACTCGCCTGGGACACCGAGGTGACCGTGGGCGCGCTCGGCGACCACGCCACGCTGCTCGGCGCGGTGCACACCGCGATCGACCGCGCCCTGGACCGCATCGCCGGCTGACCCCGGGCCCGGCCGCCGCGCCGGGGCCGGGCGGCGGTCGGGCCCGGGGCCGCCGGGACCCGTCAGTGGTCCGCGACCGGGGTGAAGTCCGCCTGGTCGACGCCGCCCTCCTTGGTGTCGGCGTTGGCGAAGACGAAGGTCTCGATCGGCACGCCGCGCTCCTCGCTCAGCGCCACCACCAGCTCCTGGACGACCACGGTCTCCAGCACCACCCGCGCGGCGGCCGCCGCCTCCGGCAGCCGGACCACGCCGAGTCGCGCCGCGGGTTCGACCGCGCCCGTGGTGACCAGCAGCGTCAGGTGCCCGGCGGCGGCCAGCGAGCGGGCGAGTTCCACCTCGCGGCCGTCGCCGAGGACCAGGTGCAGGGTGCCGCCGGCCGACTCCATCTCGCCGTGCAGGTAGTTGCGGGTGACCCCGGCGCTCGCGGGCATCCGCACCACCTCGCGCAGCAGCAGCGCGCCCTCCTCCGCCGAGGCCCGGGACGCGCCCGCGGCGACGACGTCGGCCGCGACGCAGCGCGCGGCGCGTTCCCGCAGCCCGGCGACCACCTCCGCCGCCCGGGCG
Source organism: Streptacidiphilus sp. P02-A3a (assembly GCF_014084105.1). Taxonomy (GTDB): domain Bacteria; phylum Actinomycetota; class Actinomycetes; order Streptomycetales; family Streptomycetaceae; genus Streptacidiphilus. The sequence goes on from NZ_CP048289.1 coordinate 6,342,835, forward strand.
CGCACCGCCCGCACCGATTCGGCGATGCCGGACCAGGGGTCGTCCGCCGCCGCCCGCCCGGCGATCGCCCCGGCGATCAGGTCCAGGGCCACCACCGTCCCGGTGAAGCCGATGGTGGAGGCGTAGGAGTCGGGCTCGTTGCCGAGGTCGAGGACCGTCTCCGCGAGGCCGCCCAGCGGCGAGTCGGTGACGTTGAGCAGCGCCGCCCGGGGCAGTCGGGCCGCGCCCGCCCGCTGGAACGCGGCCACGGTCTCCGAGCTGCGTCCGCCCTGCGACACGCCGACCAGCAGGTCCACGTCGAACCCGGCGGTCCCCGCCACGATCTCGCTGGCCAGCACCCGCTGGCTGACCACCCCGTGGTCGCGCAGCAGTTGGACCGGTACCGCCAGCGCGGCGTACGAGGCGCCGATACCCGTGAACAGCGGGCGCCGGGCGCGGCGCAGCGGCTCGGCGGAGGCCGCGTCGAGCTGCCGCCGCAGGGTGGCGACGACACGCTCCAGGGCCTGCGGCTGGTTCGCCTGGCCCGTGAGAAATGGGATCCGGGTGCCTGACATGGCGGTGGTTTCCTTTCGTTCGCTGCCCACGGCTGGAGGGGTGAGTGCCGGGTGCGACCCTAAAGGTATGCAGTGGTAGCCAAGTGGTCAACAGTGGTATGCAGTGATACGTTCAAGCTCCGGATCATCCGTTCATCCAGCCCCGGAGGCCCTGTCCGTGCCCGACGACGCCGCGCCCGCCCGTACCGTCCGGCGTGACTCCGGCCCGGAACCGCTGTGGGAGCAGGCCGCCGCCGTGATCCTGGAGGACATCGGACGGCGCGGACTGTCCGCCGGAGCCCGGCTGCCGCCCGAGCGGGAGCTCTGCGCCCGACTCGGGATCTCCCGGATCACGCTGCGCAAGGCGCTGGCGCACCTGGTGGACCGGGGCGTGGCGACCGCCTCGCACGGCCGGGGCTGGTTCCTGGCCTCCCCCGGGACGTCCCGGGACTGGCCGAACGACCTGGAGTCCTTCACCGCCACCGCCCGGCGCAAGCAACTGCGGCCCGGTTCGCTGGTGCTGCGGCAGGAGGTCGCCCCGGCCTCGCTCGACCAGGCCGACCGGCTCGCCGTCGCGGCAGGCACCCCGGTGTTCCACCTGGACCGGGTCCGGCTGCTCGACGACGTGCGGATCGCCGTGGACCGCACGCTGCTCCCGGCGGAGCTCGCGCCGGGGCTCGACCGGGTCGACTTCGGCTCGGCCTCGTTGTTCGAGGAGTTGCGCGCCCGGGGCCTCGAACCGGACCGCTCCGAGGCGACCATCGAGGCCCGCGGCGCCGACGCCGTGCTCGCCGGACACCTGGGCATCGCGCCGGGCGCCCCGGTGCTCGTGCTCGACCAGGCGGTCTACGGCCGCGAGCAGCGGCCACTGCTGCTGTCGACCGTCGAGTACAGCGGGGAGCGGTACCGGTTGCGGACCACGCTCCCGTCCGGCTGACCGGACGGGAGCGGCCGGCCACGGCCGACCGGGCGGGCGGGTCGGCTCAGGACGCCGGTCCGGTGCTGTCGCGGAGCACCAGTTCGGCGTCCAGCCGGATCCGCCGGGGGCCGGCCACCGGCTCGTCCAGGATCAGCCGGACCGCCGCCGCCCCCGCCGCCGCCAGCGGCAGCCGGACGGTGCTGAGCGCGGGCCGCAGATCCGCCGCGTACGGGACGTCGTCGAAGCCGACCACGGAGACCTGCCCGGGCACGCTCAGGCCGAGGTCCTGCCGCAGCGCGGCGAGGACCCCGCTGGCCATGACGTCGTTCAGGGCCAGGACCGCGGTGGTGGCCGGGTCCTGGGCGAACAGCCGCCGGGTGGCGGCGCGCCCGCCCTCGCGGGTGAAGTCCGCCGCGACCAGGCGCTCGGCCGGGAGCGCCCCGCCGAGCTCGCGCAGCGCCTGGCGGACGCCGTCCAGCCGGTCGCTGACGGTGGTCAGCTCCGGCGGCCCGGCCACCACGCCGATCCGCCGGTGGCCCCGCTCCCACAGGGCGCGCACCGCCGAGGCCGCGCCGCCCCGGTTGTCCGGTGCCACGGTGTCCAGCTCACCGCCCCGGTCGCCGATGCAGACGACCCGGCCGCCCTCCTCCTGGAAGCCCGCGATCTCCGCGGCCAGCCGGTCGGCGTCGGCCGCCCCGGCCGCGCCGCTGCCCGCCAGCACCACCGCGCGGGCCCGCTGCGCACGCAGTCCGCGCAGGTACTGGAGCTCCAGGCCGGGCTCACGGAAGGTCGCCGAGATCATCACCATCAGCCGCTGCTCGCGGGCGACCCGCATCGCCCCCGCCGCGATCGCCGCGAAGTACGGGTCGGCGACGTCGTGCACGATCAGCCCGACCACGTTGGCGGTGGCGCTGGCCAGCGCCTGCGCGGGGCCGTTGGAGACGTAGTTCAGCTCCGCCGCGGCGGCCTCCACCCGGCGGCGCAGCTCCTCACCGACCGATCGGCCGCCCGCGCCGTGCAGCGCGCGGGAGGCGGTCGCCAGCGAGACCCCGGCCTGCCGCGCGACCTGCTGCAACGTGACCGCTCCGGTCGAGCGGTCGGCCCGACTCCTTGACCCTGCGTTCGCCATGCTCGTAACCTACCCATTGGAAAGCGCTTTCCAGCACCGCGCCACCACGCACCCACCTCCCGCCACCTCCTCGGAAAGGGGCCGACACACATGGCCCGCAGGTCCATCGGCATCATCATGAACGGCGTCACCGGACGCATGGGCTACCGGCAGCACCTGGTCCGCTCGATCCTGGCCATCCGCGAACAGGGCGGTCTCACCCTCGCCGACGGCACGGTGGTGTGGCCCGAACCGATCCTGGTCGGCCGCGACGAGGAGAAGCTGAAGACCCTGGCCGAGCGCCACGGACTGGACCGGTGGACCACCGACCTGGACGCCGCGCTGGCCGATCCCGGCGCCGAGATCTACTTCGACGCCCAGCTCACCCAGGTCCGCGAGGAGTCGCTGAAGGCCGCGATGAACGCCGGAAAGCACATCTACACCGAGAAGCCCACCGCCGAGTCGCTGGAGGGCGCGCTGGACCTGGTCCGGCTGGCCCGCGCGGCCGGGGTGAAGAACGGCGTGGTCCAGGACAAGCTCTTCCTGCCCGGACTGCTCAAGCTGAAGCGGCTGGTCGACGGCGGCTTCTTCGGCCGGATCCTGTCCGTGCGCGGCGAGTTCGGCTACTGGGTGTTCGAGGGCGACTGGCAGCAGGCGCAGCGCCCCTCGTGGAACTACCGCGCCCAGGACGGCGGCGGCATCGTGCTGGACATGTTCCCGCACTGGCAGTACGTGCTGGAGCAGACCTTCGCGCCGATCCGCTCGGTCTACGCCCACACCGCCACCCACATCCCGGAGCGCCGCGACGAGCGCGGCACGGCGTACCCGGCCACCGCCGACGACGCGGCCTACGGCATCTTCGAGCTCGACTGCGGGATCGTCGCCCAGGTCAACTCCTCCTGGACGGTCCGGGTGGACCGTGACGAGCTGGTCGAGTTCCAGGTGGACGGCACCGAGGGCAGCGCCGTCGCCGGGCTGCGCAACTGCCGCTTCCAGCACCGCGCGGCCACGCCCAAGCCGGTCTGGAACCCGGATCTGGCCGCCACCGAGCCGTTCCGCGAGCAGTGGCAGCAGGTCCCCGACAACACCGAGTTCGACAACGGCTTCAAGGCCCAGTGGGAGCTGTTCCTGGCCCACGTCGTCGCCGACGAGCCGTTCCGGCACGACCTGGCGGAGGGCGCCAAGGGCGTGCAGCTCGCCGAGCTGGCCCTGGAGTCGGCCCGACTGGGGCGCCGGGTCGAGGTCCCTCCGCTGGGGATCTGAGTCAGCGTCACCGTCCGTTCCCCATACCGTCGTTCCATCGAACCCGCCGAGGCCCGCCATGCCCCCGCAGATCCAACTGCCGCTCCCCGAGGGGACCCGCGACTACACCGTCCCCGAACCGCCGCCGCTGCCCACCGCCGCTGCCCCGGCGAGCAGTCGAACCGTCTTCGCCGCAGCCCATGTGACGCCCCATCAGCATGACTCCTCGGCGGTGGACTGGGACACCACGCTGGCCTTCCGGCAGCACCTGTGGTCCCTGGGCCTGGGGGTGGCCGACGCCATGGACACCGCCCAGCGCGGCGCCGGCCTGGACTGGCCGACCACCAGGGAGCTGATCGCCCGCAGCGGCGCCGCGGCCCGGGCCGCCGGGGGCGCCCTGGCCTGCGGCGCGGGCACCGACCAACTCACCCTGGCGGCGCCCACGCTGAAGCAGATCGGCGACGCCTACGAGGAGCAGGTCGCCGTGGTCGAGCAGGCCGGGGCGCAGGTGGTGCTGATGGCGAGCCGGGCCCTGGCGGCCACCGCCGCGGGGCCCGAGGACTACGCCGAGGTCTACGGCCGGGTGCTGGCGCGGACCGAGCGCCCGGTGATCCTGCACTGGCTCGGCACCGCCTTCGACCCGGCCCTGGAGGGCTACTGGGGCTCCGCGGACCTGGACCGCGCGGCCGAGAGCGTGCTGGCGCTGATCCGCGACCACGCTGCCGGGATCGACGGCATCAAGGTGTCGCTGCTGGACGCCGAGCGCGAGGTCGCGCTGCGGCGCGCGCTGCCCGAGGGCGTCCGGCTGTACACCGGTGACGACTTCAACTACCCGGAGCTGATCCTCGGCGACGCGCGGGGCTTCAGCCACGCCCTGCTCGGGGCGTTCGACCCGCTCGCCGCGCACGCCGCGGCGGCACTGGCCGCGCTGGACGCGGGCGACACCGAGGCCTACCGGGCGGTCCTGGAGCCGACGCTGCCGCTGGCCCGGCACCTGTTCGCGGCGCCCACCCGGTTCTACAAGACCGGCGTGGTCTTCCTGGCCCATCTGGCCGGGCACCAGGACCACTTCACCATGATCGGGGACGCCCAGCGGCACCGGTCGGTCGAGCACCTGTCGCTGCTCTTCCGCCTCGCCGCCGAGGCCGGGGCGCTACCCGACCCCGAGCTGGCCACCGCGCGCATGCGCGCCTTCCTCACCGCGAACGGATACCCCCGATGACCGGCGCACCGGGCCTGGAACGGCTCTCGCTGAACACCGCCACCACCAAGCGGTGGAGCCTGGCCGAGGCGGTCGCCGGTTGCGTGGCGGCGGGCGTCCCGGGGATCGGGCTGTGGCGCGACCGGGTGGCCGAGGCCGGTGCGGAGCGGGCCGCGCGGCTGGTCCGCGACGCCGGACTGACCGTCACCAGCCTGTGCCGGGGCGGGTTCTTCACCGCGCCGGACGCCGCCGGACGCGCGGCGGCGCTGGAGGACAACCGCCGGGCGGTCGAGGAGGCCGCCACCGTCGGCACCGACACGCTGATCCTGGTCTGCGGCGGCCTGCCGGAGGGCAGCAACGACCTGCCCGGGGCCCGGCGGATGGTGGTCGACGGGATCGCCGCGCTGCTGCCGCACGCCCGGCAGCACGGGGTCCGGCTGGCGATCGAGCCGCTGCACCCGATGTTCTGCGCCGACCGGGCGGTGGTCTCCACCCTCGGCCAGGCGCTTGACATCGCCGAGGAGTCGGCCGACGACGACGCCGTGGGCGTGGTGGTGGACGCCTACCACGTCTGGTGGGACCCGCAGCTCGACCGGCAGATCGCCCGGGCGGGCTCACGGATCGCCTCCTTCCAGGTCTGTGACTGGGTGCTGCCGCTGCCCGCCGACGTCCTGCTCGGGCGCGGACACGTCGGCGACGGCCGGATCGACCTGCCCCGGCTGGCCGACGCCGTGCACGCGGCCGGATACCGGGGCTTCACCGAGGTCGAGATCTTCAACCAGGAGATCTGGGACACCCCCGGCGAGCAGACGCTCAGCGAACTGACGGCACGTCATCGTGATTTCTCCGCAAGGCTTTCCAGCCAATGACGGACCATCAGGTTCTGCTTGCCCCGGACAAGTTCAAGGGCTCGCTGGACGCCCCCGGCGTGGCCGACCGGCTGTCGGCCGGACTGCGCCGGGTGCTGCCCGGGCTGCGGGTGAGCAGCCTGCCGGTGGCCGACGGCGGCGAGGGCACGGTGGACGCGCTGGTCCACTGCGGCTTCCGGCGGCACACCGCCACCGCCACCGGTCCCACCGGCCGCCCGGTGCGGGCCCGCTACGCGCTGCGCGACGGGACCGCCGTGGTGGAACTCGCCCAGGCCTCGGGGCTGGCGCTGCTGCCGCCCGGGGTCCGGGCCCCGCTGCTGGCGAGCAGCCGGGGCACCGGCGAGCTGATCCGGGCGGCCCTGGACGCGGGCGCCCGCGGCATCGTCCTCGGCCTGGGCGGCAGCGCCTGCACGGACGGCGGAACCGGCCTGCTCAGCGCCCTGGGCGCGCGGTTCAGTGACGCCGAGGGGCGACCGCTGCCGGACGGCGGGGGCGCGCTCGGCGCGCTCGCGCACGCCGACCTGACCGGACTCGACCCGCGCCTGGCCGACACCGAGCTGGTCCTGGCCACCGACGTGGGCAGCCCGCTGCTGGGCGACGACGGGGCCGCCGCCCTGTTCGGTCCGCAGAAGGGCGCCGACCCGGCGGAGGTCGCCCAACTGGAGGCCGGACTGGCCCGGCTGGTGCGGGTGCTGACCCGGGCCGGGGTCCCCGGGGCCGGGGCCGCCGCATCGCTGCCCGGCGCGGGCGCGGCCGGGGGCGCCGGTTACGGGGCGCTGGCCTGCCTGGGCGCGCGCCGCCGCCCGGGGATCGACGTGGTGCTCGACGCGGCGGGCATCGACGACCGGCTGCGCGAGGCCACCCTGGTGGTCACCGGCGAGGGCTCGCTGGACGCCCAGAGCCTGCACGGCAAGGCGCCCGTGGGCGTGGCCCGCCGGGCCGGCCGCCACGGCGTCCCGGTGGTCGCGGTCTGCGGACGGCTGGAACTGACCCCGGAGCAGGTCGCGGCCGCGGGCTTCACCGCCTGCTACCCGCTGAGCGCGCTGGAGGCCGACCCCCGGCGCTCCATCGCCGAGGCGGCGACGCTGCTGGAGTCCCTGGGGCGGCGGATCGCCGAGCGGCACCTGCTCCCGGCCGGTCGCTGACCCGGGGGCCGCCCCCGACCGCGCGGCCCGCGGGTCAGGCCGCGCGGTCGACGTTGTCCAGCACCGCCCGGAGCAGCCCCGGGAAGCGCTGCTGGAACTCCTCGGCGCGCGGTCGCGCGCTCTGCCACTGGCCCTGGTGGGTCCGCAGCAGCGGCCCGCATGCGCGGAGCACCCGGAAGTGGGGCCGCGCTTCTCGGCGCAGTTCCTCGGCGTGGCGGTCGGCGGCGGGCTCGCCCTGTCCGGCGTCGGTCCGGCCGCGGTGCCGCTGGTCGGCGGCGCGGTCGCGCCGGCCGCCGCGCTGAGTGTGCGCCAGGTGACGCCGGTGGCCGAAGGCGCCCTCCCGGCCGACGGCCCGGGGCTGCCGGACGCGGACGCGCCGCGCGTCCGGCGGCGGTCGCCCGCGGGCTGAGCTGGGGGGATGGCCCGGGGTCGGGAGAACGGCCACGGGGTGGCGGCCGGGGTCGCGTCAGTTTTTCCCCGGCCGTCGGGAAAGGCGCCCCTACCGACCGGGAACGGCGGCTCCCTAGCCTCCATTACGTCACTCGGCGATGTTCCGGAGCAGTGACCCCACCGGCGAAGAATCGCACGGCAACTGACCTCGCGTCCGCGCCGTCCGTCCGTGGGCCCACCGCAGTGTATCCGAGGGGGTAATTGTGACTGACCGCGAGGTCGGCGTCCTGGCCATCGGCGCGGGACCAGCGAACCTGGCCCTGGCCGCCGCCATCGAAGAAAGCGGCTCGACCGAACTGGCCGACAACACCCTGCTGCTCGAACAAGCACCCGACATCAAATGGCAACGCGACCTGCTCATGCCCTGGGCCCGCAGCCAGGTCTCCTTCCTCAAAGACCTCGTCACCCTCCGCAACCCCCGCAGCCGCTTCACCTTCCTCAACTTCCTCCACGACCAGGGCCGACTCGACCAATTCGTCAACCTCGGCACCTTCCACCCCCTCCGCTGGGAATTCTCCGACTACCTCCAATGGGTAGCCCACAACCTCCACCACGTCACCATCCAATACGACTCCCGCGCCACCACCATCACCCCCGAACCCGACCACGACGGCACCCCCAAAGCCTGGAACGTCACCCTCACCAACGGCGACACCATCCACGCCCGCGACCTCGTCATCGGCGGCGGACGCGACCCCCACATCCCCCCCGTCTTCGCCAACCTCCCCCCCGAACGCCTCATCCACAGCAGCCACTACCGCACCCGCATCAACACCATCAACCGCGACCAACCCCTCCACGCCGTCGTCGTCGGCGGAGCCCAAAGCGCCGCCGAAATGTTCTACGCACTCCACGACAACCTCCCCAACAGCCACATCACCATGCTCGTCCGCTCCATCGGACTCCAAAACTACCAAACCAGCAAATTCGTCAACGAGCTCTTCTTCCCCTCCTTCGTCGACGAATTCCACGACAGCCCACCCGACATGCGCGCCCAAATCCTCGACGAAATGAGACTCACCAACTACGCAGGCCTCGCACCCCCCTTCCTCGACGAGCTCTACATGATGCTCTACCAAAACCGCCTCACCGGCACCACCCGCTCCGAAGTCATCCCCATGACCGAAATCACCGACGCCCGCGAAGAAAACAACCGCATCACCCTCGAACTCCACGACCGCAAAACCGGCAAAACCGCACCCCTCACCTGCGACCTCATCCTCCTCGGCACCGGCTACGACACCCGCATGCCCACCATCATCCGCAACCTCGCCACCCACACCGGCACCACCGACATCACCGTCAACCGCAACTACCGCCTCGACCTCGGCCCCGCCAAAGCCGCCGTCTACCTCCAAGGCGTCAACGAAGCCACCCACGGCATCGCCGACTCCCTCATCAGCGTCCTCGCCCAACGCTCCAACGACATCCTCACCGACCTCCTCACCCGCCGCACCACCCCCGAACAGAGGATCAGCTGATGGAGCGCACGCTGGTGATCGCCCCCGGCCCGACCGCGAACGGCGATCTGCACCTCGGCCACCTGGCCGGTCCCTTCCTGAGCGCGGACGTGTGCGCCAGGTACGCCCGTGCCGCCGGTCGCGACGTGCTCTTCGGCACCGGCGTGCACTTCACCCAGAACTACATCGTCACCACCGCCTGGCGGCTGGGCCTGCCGCCGGAGGAGCTGCGGACCCGCTCGGCCGGGCAGGTGGAGGAGACCCTGGCGGCGGTGGGCATCGACGCGGACGGGTTCGTCCGCTTCGACGACCGGTACGTGTCGGCGGTGCGCGACTTCTTCGGCCGCCTGCACCGGCTGGGCAAGCTCCGGTTGCGGGCGATGACCTTCCCGTACCTGGCCCGCACCGAGGAGTTCCTGACCGACGCCTACGTGCGCGGCGGCTGCCCGGTCTGCCTGGCCGTGGGCTGCGCCGGGCTCTGCGAGAACTGCGGCCACTGGATCGCGTCCGGCGAGCTGATCGACCCGCGCTCGACCCTGCACCCGGACGAGCCGGTGGAACTGCGTGAGCAGCAGGTGCTGGTGCTGCCGCTGGAGGAGTACCGGGCCGCGCTGACGGAGTACTTCGCCCGGCAGAGCGCGACCATGCGGCCCCGGCTGGCCCGGCTGATCGAGGAGCTGCTGGCCGCCCCGCTGCCCGAGTACCCGATCACCCTGCCGATCGCCTGGGGCATCCCGGCGCCGTTCCCGGAGACCCCCGGGCAGGTGCTCTACGCCGATGCCGAGACCATCGCCTGGAGCATGCACTGCACCACCCTCGCCGCCGAGCAGCGCGGCGAGGTGCCGTCCGGGCAGGACGAGTTGTGGTCCACCGAGGCCGGCGCCAAGGTGGTGTACTTCTTCGGCTCGGACGCCGGTTTCGCCTTCGCGGTGGTCGGCGTGGCGATGCTGCTGGCGCTGGGCGGCTACGCGCTGCCCGAGCACTTCGTCACCAACGAGTTCTACGAGCTGGACAACGACAAGTTCTCCAGCAGCCGCGGCCACGTGGTGAGCGGCCGGGAGCTGGCCGCCGAGGTGCCGAGGGACCTGATCCGCTTCTACCTCGCCGCCACCGGACCGGACTTCCAGCGCACCAACTTCACCCGCGCGGCGATGACCAGCGTGACCGGGTCGCGGCTGGTGCAGCCGTGGAACCGGGTCGCGGACAAGGTAGACGCCTGGACCGGCGCGGGCCCGCTGCCGGTGTCCGGGCGGTCCCGGGCGGCCGCCGCGCGCCTGCTGGAACGTTTCGCCGGGGCCTACGACGCACGCCGCTTCAGCCTGACCGCGGCCGCCTTCACGCTGACCGAGCAGCTGGCCCGGCTGGACCAGTGGGAGGTGACGGCGGACGACGCCGGTGACTTCTGCCACGAGGTGGAGGTCTTCCTGCGCTGCGCGGCGCCGCTGCTGATCGACCTGGCCGCGCGGGCCCTGCCGGACACCGCCGTCCCGGCGGTGCCGCACGCCACCGAGGTCACCCCGGTGTCCCTGCCCCGGCTGGCCGAGGCCGTGCGGTGACAACGGCCGCCGCCCCGGCGCGGGTGGTCATCGTCGGTGCCGGGATCACCGGGCTGCTGACCGCCGTCGAGTGCGCGCTCGCGGGGCACCGGGTGACGGTGCTGGACCGGGGCCCGATCCCCAACCCGGAGTCGAGCTCCTACGACCAGCACCGGGCCATCCGGACGCTGGTGCCGGGCGACCCGGACGCCACCCGGCGGCTGGTCGGCGCCCACCGCCGGTGGCGGGAGCTGGAGCCGGTGCTGGGCGCCCGCTTCTACCGGCGGGTGGGCGTGGTCACCGCGTGGCCCCGGGAGCGGCTGGCGGCGGTGACCGCCTCGGCGGCCGACGCCGGGGTGGCGGTCCGGCCGGTCGAACCGGCGGCACTGCCGCACCTGGGCTTCCCCACCGGGTCGGTCGGCCTGCGCGAGGCGCAGGCCGGGGTGCTGCTGGCGGAGCGGGTGCTGCGGGCTGCCGCCCGGTGGCTGGCCGGGCATCCGGCGGTGACCCTGCGGCCGTACCGCGCGGTGGCCTCGGTGGCCGCCGACAGCGGGCGGGTCAAGCTCGCCGACGGCGACGTCCTCGGCGGCGACCTGGTGCTGGTCGCCGCCGGGCCGTGGTCCCGCGAGCTGGTCGAGCACCCGGTGGAGCTGCACCGGCAGACCATGGTCTACCTGCGCCCGCCGCGGCGGCTGGCGCGCTGGTGGCGGACCGCGCCCGCGGCCGGGGGCCTGGGCACGGACGGGCGGGCCTGGGTGCTGCCGCCGGTGGACGGCACGCTGCTGAAGATCAGCTCCGACGCGGTCCGCCGCGAGGCGGCCGACACGGACTGCGCGGACGAGGACCAGGCGCCCTGGGCCGAGCGGCTGGCCGAGTCGGCGGTACTGCCGGAGCTGGACAGCTACACCGTGGTCGCGGTCCGGGCCTGCCACTACGCGACCGACGCCGCCACCGGCGGCGCGCACCTGGCCCGGGTGGGCCCCGCCGTCTGGTCGCGCGCGGCCTGCGGCGGCAGCGGCTTCGCCGCCGCCCCGCTGGTGGCGGCCCGGATCGTGGACGCGGCCAGGGGGGCAGCGGCGTGACCCGCGTCGGCCGCGCGGCGACCGAGAGCACCGAGGACAGCCACATCACCGTCGGAGGCATGGCATGAGCGAACAACCCGCACTCACCGGACCGGTCCTGGTCGTCGGCTACGTGGGTCTGACCATCCCGTTCATCAGGGCGTTCCAGCCGGAGAACTCGGTGGTCTACATCGAGGAGCCGGACGTCGCCCGCAAGCGGCAGGTGGCCGAGATCATCCAACAGGTGCCGTTCGCCCGCGAGGTGATCGAGTGGGAGCACCACCTGCCGGGCAAGGCGGACGAGTTCTACCAGGCCCACCCCGACCTCGACCCGGTCGCGGTGATCCCGGCGGTCGAGTACGCGACGCCGTTCGCCGCCCGGCTCGCGGAGCGCTACGGCCTGCCCGGCGCGAGCCTGGGCGCCGCCCAGATCCTGCGGGACAAGGCGCTGCTGCGGCAGGTCAGTGCCGCCGCCGGGATCGCCAACCCGGCCAGCGTCCGGGTCGGCGGCGTGGAGGACGTGCTGGCCTTCATGCGCGGCCGGTCCGGACCGGTGGTGCTGAAGCCGGCCAACCGGCAGGCGTCCATCGGCACCCGCGTGGTGCACGACCCGGCCGAGGTCGAGCAGGCCTGGGCCGAGTGCCTGGTCCAGGACGAGGGCGTCTTCGTGCCCGACCGGCCGATGCCGCTGCAGATGCTGGCCGAGCAGTTCGTCCACGGGGACGAGTACAGCGTGGAGATGCTGGTGCGGGACGGCGTCCCGGTGTTCACCAACGTCACCGGCAAGCAGCTGTTCCCGGGCCCGTACCCGGTGGAGCTGGGCCACGTCGTCCCGGCCGACATCTCGGCGGAGCTGACCGGCCTGCTCGCGGCGCAGACCACCCGGCTGCTGCGGACGGTGGGCTTCGGCACCGGGATCACCCACTGCGAGTGGATCGTCTCGGACGGCGTGCCCTACCTGGTGGAGTGCGCGGGGCGGATGCCCGGCGACGCCATCCCGGACATCATCGAGGCGGCCTACCCGGTGGAGCTCTTCCGCGGCTACTACGCGCTGATGCGCGGCGAGCAGCCCGGCGCCCTGCCGGAGCGGGCCGAGTTCGGCACCGCGGTGCGGTTCCTGGCGCCCGGTCCCGGCACCGTGGAGCGCGTGCTCGGGGTCGAGGAGGCGGGGCGGGCCGAGGGCGTGCTGCTGGCCGACTGCCCGGTCCCGTCCGGCCACACCTACACCGGGCTGCGCAACTCCTGGGACCGCGCGGGCATCGTGATGACCCGCGCGAAGACCTCGGCCGAGGCGCTGCGGCTGGCCGAGGCCGCCGCCGAGCTGATCACCATCGAGCTCCGGCCGGAGCCGCAGGCGCCGTGACCGCGCCGACCGCACCGCACGTCCTTCCTTCATCCACCGACGCACCGTATCCGAGGGGGTAATTGTGACTGACCGCGAGGTCGGCGTCCTGGCCATCGGCGCGGGACCAGCGAACCTGGCCCTGGCCGCCGCCATCGAAGAAAGCGGCTCGACCGAACTGGCCGACAACACCCTGCTGCTCGAACAAGCACCCGACATCAAATGGCAACGCGACCTGCTCATGCCCTGGGCCCGCAGCCAGGTCTCCTTCCTCAAAGACCTCGTCACCCTCCGCAACCCCCGCAGCCGCTTCACCTTCCTCAACTTCCTCCACGACCAGGGCCGACTCGACCAATTCGTCAACCTCGGCACCTTCCACCCCCTCCGCTGGGAATTCTCCGACTACCTCCAGTGGGTAGCCCACAACCTCCACCACGTCACCATCCAATACGACTCCCGCGCCACCACCATCACCCCCGAACCCGACCACGACGGCACCCCCAAAGCCTGGAACGTCACCCTCACCAACGGCGACACCATCCACGCCCGCGACCTCGTCATCGGCGGCGGACGCGACCCCCACATCCCCCCCGTCTTCGCCAACCTCCCCCCGAACGCCTCATCCACAGCAGCCACTACCGCACCCGCATCAACACCATCAACCGCGACCAACCCCTCCACGCCGTCGTCGTCGGCGGAGCCCAAAGCGCCGCCGAAATGTTCTACGCACTCCACGACAACCTCCCCAACAGCCACATCACCATGCTCGTCCGCTCCATCGGACTCCAAAACTACCAAACCAGCAAATTCGTCAACGAGCTCTTCTTCCCCTCCTTCGTCGACGAATTCCACGACAGCCCACCCGACATGCGCGCCCAAATCCTCGACGAAATGAGACTCACCAACTACGCAGGCCTCGCACCCCCCTTCCTCGACGAGCTCTACATGATGCTCTACCAAAACCGCCTCACCGGCACCACCCGCTCCGAAGTCATCCCCATGACCGAAATCACCGACGCCCGCGAAGAAAACAACCGCATCACCCTCGAACTCCACGACCGCAAAACCGGCAAAACCGCACCCCTCACCTGCGACCTCATCCTCCTCGGCACCGGCTACGACACCCGCATGCCCACCATCATCCGCAACCTCGCCACCCACACCGGCACCACCGACATCACCGTCAACCGCAACTACCGCCTCGACCTCGGCCCCGCCAAAGCCGCCGTCTACCTCCAAGGCGTCAACGAAGCCACCCACGGCATCGCCGACTCCCTCATCAGCGTCCTCGCCCAACGCTCCAACGACATCCTCACCGACCTCCTCACCCGCCGCACCACCCCCGAACACTCCGCAGGAGGGGCAGCATGACCACCACCAACGGGACGCTGCTGGTCGTCGGCAGCGGGCTGAAGGTGTACCGGGAGTACCTGGTGGCGCCGATCAGCCGCCGCGCCCGCGCCGCGGGTCTGGACCTGGTACTGCTCAACAACCTCAACCCCAGCTGGCAGCGCGAGTACTTCGACGAGGTGGTGGTCGCCAACCTCTTCGACTCGGAGACGCTGGCCGCCGCCGCCCGCGGGATCGCGGGCCGCCGCAACGTGGTCGGCCTGATGTGCTGGGACGAGCCGCTGGTCCTGGACGCGGGCCTGCTGGCCGCCGAGTTCGGCGTGCCCGGCCTGTCCGCCCGCGGCGTGCGCGGCTGCCGGGACAAGGAGCTCACCCGGGCCGAGCTGACCGCCGCCGGGCTGCACCAGCCCGGCTTCGAGCTGACCACCGCGGTCGAGCGGGCCAGGGCGGCGGCCGAGCGGATCGGCTACCCGGTGGTGCTCAAGCCCCGGGCCATGGGCGCCAGCATCGGCGTGGTGTTCGCCACCGACGCGTCCGAACTGGACGAGGCCTTCCGCATCGCGCTGGCCGCGAGCGAGGTCGACCCGGGGCCGTACCGGGCGAGCGTCATCGTCGAGGAGTACGCGCCGGGGCCGGAGATCAGCATCGACGGCGCGGTGCACAAGGGCGAGTACCTGCCGCTGTTCGTGGCCCGCAAGTACAGCAGCGACCACCCGTACTTCGAGGAGGTCGGCCACATCGTGGACGGGGCCGACCCGCTGTTGGCGGACCGCGACCTGATCGGCCACCTGGCGCGGGCGCACCAGGCGCTCGGCATCGAGGACGGGATCACCCACAGCGAGGTCCGGCTGACCGAGCGCGGACCGCTGATCATCGAGGTCAACGGACGGCTCGGCGGGGACCTGATCCCCTTCCTGGGCCGGATCGCCACCGGCATCGAGCCCGGCGAGGTGCTCTTCGACGTGGCCACCGGTCAGCGGCCGGACACCGCGCCGTCCCGGCGGTCGGTGGCCGGGATCCGGTTCAACTACCCGGAGTCGGACTGCCTGCTGCGGTCGGTCACGGTGCCCACCGGGGCGCCGGGGCTGGTGACCGCGGCGCCGATGGCCGAACCGGGCACCGCGCTGCGGCTGCCGCCCGGCGGCTACCTGGCCCGGCACTCCTTCGTGATCTGCGAGGCCGACGACACCCGCGGCGTCCAGGACCGGCTGACCGCGGCGGCGGCACTGGTCCGGCTGGACGCCGAACCGCTCGGCCCGCCGGTGCCGGACGCCCCGTTCGCCATGCCCGCCGGGCTGCTGGACGTGGACGAGTGACCGGCACCGGCACCACCGACGAGCTGAGGGACGGACAGATGACCACGACCCAGACCACGGTGGCCGGGATGCCCCGGACCGCAGCCGAACTCCTGTCCCGGGCGCAGGAGTTGGCGCCGATACTGCGGGAGCGGGCGGCGGAGATCGAGCAGCACCGGCAGTTGCCGGACGACCTGGTGGAACTGCTGCGCGGCAGCGGGGTCTTCCGGATGTGCCTCGACCGGGACTGGGGCGGCCTGGAGTTGACCTCCATGGAGCAGACACAGGTGGTGGAGGCGCTGGCCTACGGCGACGCCTCGGCCGCCTGGTGCGGCGTGATCGGCGCCAACACCGGGATCTACAGCAGGTTCGTGGACCAGACCGCCGCCAAGGAGATGTTCCCCACCCCCGACCTGATCATGGCCGGGCTGCTACAGCCCTCCGGCCGGGCCGAACGCGTCCCCGGGGGCTACCGGCTCAGCGGACGCTGGTCCTTCGGCAGCGGGATCGGCCACAGCGACTGGGTGACCTCCGGCGCGTTCGTCTTCCAGGACGGCGAGCCCTACGCCAGCCCCGACGGCAGCAACCCGCACGAGTCCCGCCAGTTCCTGGTGCCCCGCGCACAGGTCGGGACGATCGACAACTGGTACACCACCGGCCTGTGCGGCAGCGGCAGTTGCGACTACACGATCTCCGACGTGTTCGTCCCCGAGGAGCACAGCTACACCTTCGAGACCGCGCAGGGACGCCCCGGACCGCTGGCCCAGCCGGACGCGTTCACCCGGAGCATGTGCGGGGTGCCGCTGGGGGTGGCCCGGGCCGCGCTGGACCACGCCCGGGGCATCGCGCTCACCCGGATCGACCGGATGACCGGCACCGCCTGGTCCGACAGCTTCCGGGTGCAGGTCACCCTCGCCGAGTGCGAGGCCGACTACAACGCCACCCGCAACGGCGTCTACGCCAGCATGACCCGCCAGTGGGAGGTGCTCGCCGCCGGGGGCACCCTGGACGACCTCACCCCCGACGAGCGCGCCGCCTCACCCCTCGCCTGGGTGCACTCCTTCCGCACCTCGCGCTCCATCGTCAACCGGCTCTACGACCTGCTCCAGACCTGGTCCATCAGCCGCACCTCGCCGATGGACCGCTGGCTGCGCGACACCACCACCATGTGCCAGCACCTGATCGCGCAGGACCGCATCATGCAGTCGGCCGGAGCCTACCTGGTCGGCGGAAAGCCCGAATTCGGCATCGCCCTCGGCATCGTCTAGTCCGACAGGAATCCCGATGAGCAGTCGTCTTGTCCTTTTGGTCAACCCCAACAAGGTGCATCCGCCGATCGCGCCCTACGCGCTCGATGTGCTCACCACCGCCCTGGAGGCCGCGGACTTCGAGGTCGAGGTACTCGACCTCACCTTCCACCGGGAGGACTGGAAGTCCTACCTCGCCGAGTACTTCGCGCTGCGCAGCCCGATGCTGGTCGGGGTCACCGTCCGCAACACGGACACCGTCTACGCCTTCGAGCAGCGCCCCTTCGTCGGCGAGCACAAGGAGATCATCACCGAGATCCGGCGGCTGACCGACGCGCCGATCGTCGGCGGCGGCATCGGCTTCTCCAGCATGCCCTTCGCCCTGGTCGACTACTTCGGCATCGAGTACGGCGTGAAGGGGCCCGGCGAGCGGATCATCTGCGACCTGGCCGACGCGCTGTACACCGGCCGGGACACCGGCACGGTGGCGGGCCTGATCCGCAACACCGACGAGGGCGTCACCCGGGTACCCCCGGCGGTGCTCACCACCCGGCACGGCCGCACCGTGCCGCCGCAACCGGGCGGGCAGTTCGAGCACCGGGTGTGGCAGGTGGACGGCACCGCGAGCTACGTACGCCGCTCCGGGGCCCCGTACAAGGTCGACAACCTGCTGTACTACCAGCGCGGCGGCCTCGCCGGGATCCTCACCAAGAACGGCTGCTCCTACCGCTGCTCGCACTGCGTGGAGCCGGACGCCAAGGGCACCCGGTTCGCCCGCCGCGACGTCGCCGCCGTGGTCGACGAGATGCAGTCGCTGGCCGCCCAGGGCATCCTCGACCAGCACACCACGGACAGCGAGTTCAACCTGTCCATCAACCACGCGAAGCAACTGCTGCGGGAGGTCGTCCGCCGCAAGCACGCCGACCCGGCGAACCCGCTGAACGAGTTGCGGCTCTGGGTCTACTGCCAACCCAGCCCGTTCGACGAGGAGTTCGCCGAACTGCTGGCCGCCGCCGGGTGCCGGGGCGTGAACGTGGGCTCCGACCACGTGCGTCCGGACATGCTGCGCGGCTGGAAGGTCTCCGAGAAGGGCACCACCTACTACGACTTCGCCGACACCGAGCGGCTGGTCCGGCTCTGCCACCAGCACGGCATGCTCACCATGGTCGAGGCGCTGTTCGGCATGCCCGGCGAGACGCCGGACAGCATGCGCGCCTGCGTCGAGGCGTTCATGGCGCTGGACGCCACGGTGACCGGCTTCTCGATGGGGCTGCGGCTGTTCCCGTACACGCCGATGGGCATCGCCATGGCCGAGCAGTGCGACTCGGTGCGCACCCTGCCCGGGCTGCGGTCCGACGGCGCCGGCGGGCCGATCGTACTGAAGCCGCTGGCCGCCTGCTCGGGGCCGGTGGAGTACGAGCGGCAGTTCATGTTCGACGAGCAGGGCAACTTCCGCCTGGTCTGCTACTTCTCGCCGGAGCTGCTGCCGGATCCGGCGACGGCCACCGACCCGGACGAGCGGTGGAGCAGTGCGGTGGACCAGCTCTGGGATCTGATCGACCCCGCCGACTACCACCGGGTGATGCTGCCGACGCTGAGCGGCTCCAGCGAGAACGACAACAACTACGCGGACAACCCGTTCCTGACCAGCCTCAGCGGACTGGGGTACACCGGCGCCTTCTGGTCGCACTGGCGCAGCCGCGAGGAGATCCAGCGGGCGGCGGCGGACCGCGCCGGGATGGTCGGATCAACCGGCGGCTGAGCCCGGTTGGCTGGAGGATGCCTTGCGACCTGCGCGGACGGGTTCCCCCTGACCGTCTCCGGCGGGTGCGGCAAGGCATCTTCCATGTGCGGCCCGATTGCGGAATTACCTGCTGACACGTACATATATATCGCGGTCATGACAACTCAACAACCGTCGGTGACGTGAGCACCGCAAAGCACTGGTCGCTGCCCTCTAGCCATTTCACATACGCTTCTATTAGCCTCGGCTCAGCTCACTTCAGTTCAATTCAGGTAGCACGTATTTATGCGCTTGAGGTCAGGAACGGGGGGTCGCCACCTGATTCAAGCGTCAACCAGCACCACGCGAAGGGGGGACACGCCGACCTGACCCGTGCGCCGGGTGTCGGCGGCAGGCACAGCGAAACCCCGGTGCCGACCTCGGTACCGCCTCACCGGAGCGGCGGCGGGCGGGGTCCCTCCAGGCGCAGATCCTCTTCGCGCAGTTCGGCGGCATCCGCTTAGGTCTGTCACCGATCTGACGCCACGTCACCAGGCCTCGTGATCGGTAGTTCTCGGTGCCCCGGCACCGGTCGAACCGCGCTACCTGAACGACCCAGCTGGAGGAACTCCTTTCTTGAGGGGCAGATGAACCGAATTGAGAGCAGCAGCGGGTTACCGTGGCCATTGCCTTCGCACGTCGATGTGCGGCGGGACGTCAGAGGCCATCGGCCCAACGACGAACTCACCTCCGGGCGCACTGCCACCGCTCCGCTCACCGTCCTGCTTGCCGACGCCCAACCCGCGATTCGCCACGGCGTGCGTTCAATGCTCGAACACTTCGGTGACATATCGGTTGTCGGTGAAGCATCAACAACTGGCGAGGTGCTCACCGAGACATCCCGCTACCGCCCCGATGTGCTGGTGCTCGATCCGCTGATGGACGGCGCGGCCGGTATGCAGGTGATCGTGCAGGTCCTGCGCCTGATCCCGGCCACCGGCGTGCTGGTCTTCAGCTCGGACGACGACGACAAGGCGATCACCTCGGCGTTCCACGCCGGGGCCCGGGGATACCTGATCAAGAAGGCGGGTGCGGACCAGATCCTGCGCGGCATCCAGGCCGTGGCCGCCGGTGAGGGGATCGTGGACCGGTCGATCGCCGGTCGGCTCAGCGACCTGATCCGCCCCGCGACCACGCCCGACTACTACCCGTTCCCGCAACTCACGGACCGGGAGCGGGAGGTGATCGAACGCATCGCCGCGGGCAAGTCCAACAGCGCCATCGCCCGGGAGCTCGCGCTCGCGTCCAAGACCATCAGCAACCGCATCTCGACCATCTTCGGCAAACTCGGGGTGGCCGATCGCGCGCAGGCGATCGTGCTGGCCCGCGACGCGGGCCTGGGCAGCGGTCAGGGCTGAGCCCCCCGACCGCGGCCCAGGGGGTTCCTGCGGCCCGAACGCAGATTCCCTGCCGGACGGGAAGAGTTCCCCTGTCGACGGGGTGCGGCCCGCTCCTAGCCTGATGGCTGTCGCACGGCCGCCCAAACGAAGGACGTCGATCGGAGTGGGACGTTGACCGACCAACTGCCTCCTGGCGTGACCATTCGCGCGCAGGAGTCCGAGGACCTGACCCGGGCCCACGGCCTGGACATGAAACTGCTGCACCCGTGGCCCGGAGTGGACACGCCGTTCCGCGGCGCCTGGTGCGTACTGCGCCCCGGTGACGTCTCCGAGGGCCACGCCCACCGCGAGCGGGAGATCTTCATCGCCATGTCCGGCCGCGCCGAGGTGGTCACCGCCGACCGGCGCCAGCTCCTCACCGCCGGGGACCTGGCGACCATCGGGCCCGACGTGGAGCACAGCGTCGTCAACCCGTACGACGAGGACTTCGCCTACTACGCCATCTGGTGGGACCGGGCGATGGCGGCCGAGTTCCTCGGCCCGGAGTCCGGGACGGAGCGGAGCGCGTGATCGACTACAACGGGCGCAGGTTCCGCAAGCCGGACGGCGACCTGGCCACCGTCGCCGTCTACCACCAGCAGGACGACCTCGTCTGGGGCGAGGTCGCCGGGGGCCCGGTGCGGCGCGGCTGGACCGCCGGTACCCGGCAGCCGGACGGCACCCTGGCCATGGGCTACACCATCGTCTTCGTCTCCGGCGAGGTGGTCTGCGGGCACACGGTGAACACCCCCGAGCTGACCGCCGACGGCCGGGTGCGGCTGCACGAGGTCTGGGAGCGCTACGGCCCGCACGCGGCGACCGGGACCTCCTGCATCGAAGAGGACGTGACCCGGTGACGCCCGATCCGCGGCGGCCGGTCTCCGAGGCCGACTGGAGCCGGCTGGAGCGGAGCGTCACCGGCCGGGTGCTGCGCCCCGGCGAGGCCGGGTTCCAGTCGTCCAGCGCCCCCTACAACCGGCGGTTCACCCGGACCGCGCCCGCCCGGGTACTGGCCGCGGCCGACGTCGCCGACGTCCGCCGCGCCGTCGACTGGGCGCGCGGGACCGGCACCCCGATCGTCCCGCGCGGCGGGGGGCACAGCTACGCCGGGTTCTCCGTCAACACCGGCCTGGTGGTCGACCTCAGGGCGCTCGGCACGGTGACCGCCGACGGCTCCACCGGGCTGGTCACGGCGGCCGGCGGCGCGCTGATGGCCGACGTGTACGCCGCGATCGAGCCGCACGACATCGCCTTCGCGCTCGGCAACGGCGCGTCCGTGGGCATCGCCGGGCTGGCCCTCGGCGGCGGCTCCGCCGCCACCTCCCGCAAGCTCGGGCTGACCGCCGACGCCCTGGTCAGCACGACCCTGGTGACCGCCGACGGGCAACTGCTGACCTGCGACGAGCAGCGGAACCCGGACCTGTTCTGGGCCTGCCGCGGGGGTGGCGGCGGCAACTTCGGCATCAACACCTCGTTCACCTTCCAGGCCTCCGCGGTCCCGGACGTCTCCACCTGCCTGCTGCTGTGGGAGGGGGCGCACGCGGCCAAGGTCTTCGCGGTGCTCCAGGAGATCATGCGGGACGCCCCGGACGAGGTGTCGCTCCGGCTCGGCGTCAACGCCGCCGAGGGCTCCGGGACGACCGTGTCGGCCATCGGCCTGCACCTGGGACCGGCCCGCGAACTGCGCGAACTCCTGGACCCGGTGCTGTCGTTGGCCCGCCCGTTCCGCGAGGACATCGCCGACCGCAGCTTCTGGCAGGCCAAGGACTACCTGCTGCACGAGACCTCGGGCGGCGCGTTCGCGGTGAAGACCGGGTTCGCCACCGAACCGCTGCCGCCCGAGGCCGTGGCCGCCGCCCTCGACCTGCTGGAACGCCGCCCCGGCGGCGCCAATCCGGACGGTTGCGGCCTGGCCCTGTTCGGCTGGGGCGGCGCGATCAACCGGGTCGCCCCGACGGCCACCGCGTTCGCCCACCGCAGTGCCAACTACCTGGTCAGCCTGGACACTTCCTGGGGGGAGCAGGACAGCCCGGCCACCGTCGAGGCCAACCTCCGCTGGCTGGCCGAACTGCGGCGGACGGTGGCCCCGCACCTGGACGAGGGGTCCTACCTGAACTTCACCGACCCCGACCTGGCCGACTGGCGCACCGCGTACTACGGCGCCAACTACCCGCGGCTGCTGGAGATCAAGCGGCGGGTGGACCCGGAAGGGCTCTTCACCTTCGCCCAGGGCATCGGCTCCTGAACCCCGACACCGGCACCGACTCGGAAGGAACCCCCACCGTGTCCTCGGACAACACCCGTACGGCCCGCCCACGCCACTACCTGATGTGCCGTCCGACGCACTTCACCGTGGACTACTCCATCAACCCGTGGATGGATCCGGCCAAGCCGACGGACACCGACAACGCCATCGCCCAGTGGGAGCAGTTGCACGCGCTGTTCCAGCGGCTCGGCCACACCGTCGAGGTGATCGAACCGGTCGCGGGCCTGCCGGACATGGTGTTCGCCGCCAACGGCGCGACCGTGGTGGACGGCAGGGCGCTGGTCGCCCGGTTCCGCCACCGGCAGCGCCAGGACGAGGCCCCCGCCTACCTCGCGTGGTTCCGGGAGCGGGGCTACCCGGTGGTGCGGCAGGCCGAGTTCACCAACGAGGGCGAGGGCGACTACCTGGTCGTCGGTGAGCGCATCCTGGCCGGGACCGGCTTCCGCACCGACCGCCGGGCGCACGCCGAGGCGGAGCGGGTGCTCGGCCGTCCGGTGGTCACCCTGGAGCTGGTGGACCCGCGCTACTACCACCTGGACACCGCGCTCGCCGTGCTCAGCGAGACCGAGATCATGTACTACCCCGGCGCCTTCTCGGCCGAGAGCCGCGCCACGCTCCAGCGGCTCTACCCGCGGGCCGTCCTGGCCACCCCCGAGGACGCCGCCGTCTTCGGCATGAACGCCGTCTCCGACGGCCGCCGGGTGGTCCTGCCGGAGGCGGCCGTCGCCCTCGCCGAGCGGCTGCGCGAGCGGGGCTTCGAGCCGATCGGCATCGACATCACCGAACTGCTCAAGGCCGGTGGCAGCGTCAAGTGCTGCACGCTGGAACTACGCCCCGCGTGAGTTCCGGTCCGGGCCGGTCGACGGAGTGCCGGAACCGGGACCGGTACTCCGTCGGCGTGGTGTTGAGCGTGCGGCGGAACGCCCGGACCAGGGTGTCGACCGTGCCGAAGCCGCAGGTCGAGGCGATGCGTTCGAGGGAGTCCGCGGTGGATTCGAGCCGGTTGCGGGCCATCTCGACCCGCGCGGCCTCGATGTAGGCCGCCGGGGTCGTCCCGAGCTCCGTCCGGAAGATCCGGGTCAGCTGCCGCTCGCCGATGTGGGCGTACCGGGCGAGGTCGGCGATGGTGAGCCGCCCGGCCAGGTTCCGGGTGATGTGGTGCCGCAGGTCGTCCATCCGCCTGGTGGTCGAGGTGGTCTCGATCGGGACGCTGAACTGGCTCTGGCCGCTGGGGCGCTTCAGGTACATCACCAGCTGGCGGGCGACGGCCATGGCGGCGGCCTCGCCGAAGTCCTCGGCGACCAGGGCCAGCGACAGGTCGAGGCAGGCGGTGATGCCCGCGCCGGTCCACACGTCGCCCTCGCGGATGAAGATCGGATCGGCGTCGACCGCCACCGCCGGGAAGTCCGCCGCGAGTTGCCCCGCGGTCGACCAGTGCGTGGTGGCCCGCTTGCCGTCCAACAGCCCGGCGGCGGCCAGCAGATGCGCGCCCACGCAGACCGACGCGGTACGCCTGGCCCGACCGGCGAGCACCCGCACCCAGGCGACCACGGCCGGGTCGGTGCGGGCGTGGACCCGGTGCTGCTCGTCGGTGTCGACCGCGCCGGGGACCACCAGCGTGTCGATGCTCCGCCCGGCGACCGCCTGGAAGGTGGCGTCCGGCAGGATCCGGACCCCGGCCGAGGTGGTGACCGGCTCCGTGCTCTCGGCGGCGAGGACCACCTGGTAGCCGGTCTCCTGGCGCATCTCGCGCTGTAGCAGCGCGAACACCTCCGGCGGCCCGGTCACGTCGATCAGGTCGACCCCGTCGAACAGCATGATGACGATGAGCCGCCGGAGGGCGTTCACCTGGGCTTCATCCATCTGCGGCGCCGCTCCCCCGGATGTCCGTATCTGCGGGTCGTATGACATTGCCGTCACCCCCGCAGGATCCTAGCGTGAGTCCCGGCCGCTGTGAGCTGGCCCGATTCCCAGGAATCACCCCCGAGTACCCGGACCATCCCGCACCTCCCGCACCTCCCGAGAAGGGGCAGCCATGCCTTCCACCACCCTGCGCGAACTCAACGGCTTCGACCAGACCCCGGCGTCCCCGGCGACCGCCACGCTGATCCTGATCGACTATCAGAACACCTACACCCAGGGCGTGATGGAGCTGGAAGGCTGGAACGCCGCGCTGGACGCCGCGGCGGACCTGCTGGCCCGGTCCCGGGCCGCCGGGGCGAAGGTGATCCACGTGATCAATGACGGCGGCGAGGGCACCCCGTACGACATCCGCGCCGAGATCGGCCGGATCCACCCCCGGGTCGCCCCGGCCGACGGCGAGCCGGTGGTGGTGAAGCAGGTCCCCAACGCCTTCCTCGACACCGACCTGGGCGACCTGGTCGACGGCGCCGGTGCCAAGGACGTCATCATCGCCGGATTCATGACCCACATGTGCGTCGCGTTCACCGCCCAGGGCGCGTTCCTGCGCGGCAACCGGCCCACCGTCGTCGCCGACGCCTCGGCCACCCGCTCGCTGCGGACGGCGGTGGCCGAGGTGTCCGCCGAGCAGGTCCACCACAGCGCGCTGGCGACCATCGAGGACCTGTACGGCGTCGTCGTACCGTCGGCCGTGGCCCTCGGCTGAGTCCGCCGGGCCCCGCCGCGGCGGACGCCACGCTCCCAGAGGCGTGGTGTCCGCCGCGGCGGAACGAACTCCCGACCGCAACCCGCAGCATCATTCCCAAGGGGGGAATACCGAAGTGGTCACCCGTAGAACCATCCTCGGCAGCAGCGCCGCAGCCAGTGCCGCGGCGCTCCTCGTCGGCGCCCCGGGCGCCGCGAACGCCAACCCGAGCGCCACCGCGACCGCGGCGCCGACACCGACCGCCACCGCCTCCGCGCCGACGGCGGCCGGTGCCGCCCAGGTGCTCCGGGCCCAGGCCGCGATCCGCGCGGTCGACACCGCCATGCAGCAGAACTACGACACGCTCAAGGCCGACCTCACCACGCACCTGAGCCCGGTCGTGGTCGTCTTCAACGACGCCCAGGGCGGCCTGTACACCCTGGTCGTCAACGGGCAGCAGCAGGCGGTGCACCCGGCCGGGGTGGTCTTCGAGATGGCGAAGGCGATCGCGCACACCCCGCTCGGCATCTACACCGTCATCGCCCCCTACCTGAGCAACCAGGTCCCGGCGTGGCACAGCACCGACATCGACCCGCACGACCTGGCGATGGTCGCCTTCGACGGCCCCGGCACCGACTGGATACCGCCGCTCCAGGCCTTCTCGGCGACGCTGGCCACCGCCCGGCAGCAGCTCGCCGCCGCGCAGCTGCCACCGGACCTGCAGACCTCGTGCGCGAACATCATCGACGGCGCGCAGCAGTTCATCGCCCAGGCGACCCGGAGCCAGTACGTCGACATGAAGTCCTTCGAGACCTACACCGGCAGCGTGTACGAGGACATCCGCACCAACATGTACTACGCGTCCCAGGCGCAGATCGACGGCGTCACCGCGCTGATGAACCAGTGGCGCGCCCAACTCGGCCCGACCGCCTGGTCGGAGCTGTACGTCGTGGTCCTGGAGATGTGGACCACGTCCGTGAAGAACCAGAACTCCATCATCATCAGGAACCTGATGGACCCGGCCCAGGTCGACAGCCACCTGATCGACCTGTCCACCGCCGAGACCCCGGCCGACCCGGTCGCCACCGCACTGGACAACCTCGCCCGGATCGTCCAGGACAACATCGCCGCCGAGATGGTCTTCTGCACCGACCAGACCCTGGCCGACGCCCTCAAGGGCACCGAGGACCTGCTCTCCGAGGAGATCCTGCAACTGCTCGGCGGCACCGGCGGCACCCCGAGCCCGACCGCGACGGCGGCGACGACGGCGACCGCCGCCGTCGCCGCCGCCACCCAGGGTGTCTGCCCCTACCAGGGCCGGGCAGCCCGCGCCTGAGCACCCGCGGCAGCGCGGGCCCGGCCCGCGCTGCCGACTCAGACGGTCTGCTGCTCCGGTACCGCGGCGGCGGCCGGGACCGGCTCGGTGTGGGCCGGGACGAGCGCGTTCAGCAGCGGGGCCGCCAGCGCGGTGGTGACCAGCGCCATCAGCACCATCGCGGTGAACAGTTGCACGGTCAGCAGCCCGATGCTCAACCCGACGTTGAGCAGCACGAGTTCGGTCAACCCACGGGTGTTCATCAGCGCCCCGAGCACGGTCGAGTCACGCCATCCCATACCGGTCAGCCGGGCCGAGAGGGTGACCGCGCCGAGCTTGGCGACACAGGCCACGGCGATGATCGCCAGCGTCTGCAGCAGGCCGCCCGCGGTCAGCGAGGTCAGGTTCACCGACAGGCCGGTGACCACGAAGAAGATCGGCAGCAGGAGCCGGCCCACCGTCTCGGCCGGGATGAACACGGCCTTGTGCAGCAGCCGGTCCTCGGTGTCGAACCGGGGCATCACCAGGCCGAAGACGAAGGCGCCGAAGATGGAGTCGAGGCCGATCCGCGCGGTCACGTAGGCCGAGGCGAAGGCACCGGCCGCGACCAGCGGAGCGGCGTACGCGGCGTACTCGGAGCGCAGTCGCCGTGCGGCCACCGTCAGCAGCGGGCGCACCAGCAGCAGCATCACGCCGAGGTAGAGCACGGACCAGCCCATGACCGAGAGGAACCCGGTCACGCCGGCGGCGCTGGTGATGGCGACCACCACCGCGAGCATGCACCAGGCGAGCAGGTCGTCCATGGCGGCCAGGCCGAGCGCGAGGGTGCCCAGCGGGGAGCGCTGGAGGCCGTGTTCGGCGACGATCCGGGCCAGTACCGGGAAGGCCGTGATGGACATGGCGACGCCGATGAAGAGCACGAATCCGGTGAACGGCACGGTGTGGCCGCCGACCGTGTGCTGGGAGCCGTAGATGCCCCAGGCGAGCCCGCTGCCGAGGAGCAGCGGCACCAGCAGCGAGCTGATCCAGATGGTCGCGGCGGAACCGACCCGTCCGCTGACGCCCCGCCGGTCGAACTCCCAGCCGATGACGAACATGAAGAGCAGCAGGCCGACCTGGGAGAGGACGCTCAGGTATCCGCGGATGTCGGTCGGGAAGATCCGGGCCGGCAGGTCGCCTGGGAGGAGCCCGAGCAGGCTGGGCCCCAGGCAGATCCCGGCGACGATCTCACCGACCACGGCGGGTTGGCCGAGGCGGCGGCCCAGGGCGGTGAACAGTACTCCGGCAGCGAAGGCCAGGGCTATCCCGGCCAGGGCTGTGGTGGCGAGCGTGGAAGCGGTGGGCACGGCATTCTCCCTCGTTGAGTAGGCGAGTGCGGGATGGTCGCGGCCACCTCCGGCAGCCGCGATGGCCCCCGCGGGCGTTCGCCCGCAGGAGCCACCGCGGTTGCCGGGATGTGATCAGCGGTCGAAGGCCTCGCTGAACAGTGCCCAGCCCTCGGGCCAGTCGCCGAGAGCCGAGTCCGCGTTGATGTGCCCCTTGCGCCCGACGTTCACCAACGGGGCGCCGAGCTGCTCGGCGCTCGCCGTCGCGTGCTCCAGCGAGCCGT
Source organism: Streptacidiphilus sp. P02-A3a (assembly GCF_014084105.1). Taxonomy (GTDB): domain Bacteria; phylum Actinomycetota; class Actinomycetes; order Streptomycetales; family Streptomycetaceae; genus Streptacidiphilus. Next base: position 6,370,549 of record NZ_CP048289.1, read on the forward strand.
AGGGGTCGTCCTCGCTGGCGACCACGACCGCGGGGAACGGCAGTCGGGCGGGCTTGAGGGGGGCGAACCCCACCGCCGCGTCGGGGAACTCGGGCCCCCGTACGTCCGGCGGGGCGACCAGGAACGCGCCGGTGACCGACTCGTCCTGGTGCTCGGCGGCCCACTCGGCGACCAGTGTGCAGCCGAGGCTGTGGGCGATGATGGTCTTGGGGCCCTCGACGGCCCGCAGCGCGTCGTCGAACTCCCGCACCCAGACGTCGCGGTCGGGTGCGTCCCAGGAGCTGTGCTCGACCCAGACGCTGTCGGCCACCCGGTCGCGCCACAGGTACTGCCAGTGGTCGGGACCGGAGTTGCCGATACCGGCGACGAAGACGTATGTGGTGGTTGCCATGTGCTCAGACCTCGTACTCGACGCCGACGCCGTCGAAGCGCAACCGCTCCTGGACGAAGACGGGATTGTCGTTCTTGTCGTATCCGGCCAGCAGACCGGCTTCCATCAGCCGGATGACGATCTGCGAGCTGGTCTCCTGCCGACCCGCGTCGTTCAGCTGCTTGATCAGCGCCTTGTAGCCGACCGTCTCCTTGGTGACCAGCTGGAAGATCGCGCGGTGCTCCTCCTCCACCGGGAACTTGATCATGTCAAGGCCGTTCTCGTTGGCCAGCACCTGCTTCTGCTCCAGCCGGAAGGAGAGCGGCTCGACCTTGTAGTACGGCTTCAGCAGCACCTCCTCGCCGACCCACTCCAGCCGGGTGATGCGGTTCAACTGCTTGGTCAGCTCGCTGATCCAGCGCACCCGGGCGGGGTTGAGCTCGCTCTCGGAGTACTCGTCGCTGAGCTCGCGCCGCTGGTGCCGACCGATGGAGATCATCGTGGAGGCGCGGTCGCGGAAGTCGCCGACCGAGGCGGTGGTCGGCTTCGTCGGGTCCTCCTGGACCAGCCGGTCGAACCACTTCTTGCGGTTCAGCCGGTCGTCGTCGGACTCGCTGATCCGGCGCTTCAGCCAGAACTCGGACTCCGGCTCGGTGAACGAGGCGAAGGTGTAGAAGGAGGCCAGGAACTCGTGGTACTGCTCGTAGGTCTCGCGGTAGCTGCGGTTGTACCACTGGTGGACCGCGTCGAGCTCGCTCTCGTCCTGGGTGATCCGGTCGATCGCCGCCGCCGCCGAGACCGCGGACTGGGTGGCCAGGTGGACGCCCTGGGAGAACAGCGGGTCGGTGAAGCAGGCGGAGTCACCGGTGAGGAAGTAGCGACCGGCGGAGAAGTGCTCGGCGTCGTACGACCAGTCGTGGACGATGCGGACCTCGTCGATCATCTCCGAGTCGCCGAGGATGTCCGTGGCGCGGGTGGCCTTGGCCAGGGTCTCCCGGTAGAAGCGCTCCGGGCCCAACTCCCGCACCTCGTTGGACTTGGACCGGTCGACCACCAGGCCGACGCTGTAGATGTCGCCCTTCAGCGGAATCATCCACACCCAGCCGTCCTCGAAGGTGATCGAGTACGTGGTGCCCCTGAGGTCGCCCTGGAACGGGTCCGGGCACTTGAAGTAGGACCAGACCGCGAAGTTCTTGTAGAACTCGTCGTAGCGACGGATCTTGAGCTGGCGTGCGAGCGGACTGCCCGCACCACCAGCGTCGATCACGAAGTCGCTCTCCACCACACGGGACACCGTACCTTGACGGATCGTCAGTGAAACCTTCGTATCGGTGAAGATGTCCACCTCGGTCACCGCGGCGCCCTCGTGGACGGTGACGCCGCGCTCCCTGACCTCGTCCAGCAGCAGTTGGTCGAACTCCTCGCGCTTGACCTGGATGGCGTGGTCGAAGACCCAGGGCGTGGTCCTCGGCGTGGCGAAGGAGAAGGTCCAGGGGGCCTGGTCCTGGCCCCAGAGGAAGGTGGCGGAGGGCTTCTTCACGAATCCCGCGGCATCGATCTTGTCCTGGAGGCCGAGCCGGTTGAACACCGACAGCGTCCCGGGGAGGAAGGACTCACCGACCCGGTAGCGGGGGAACTGCCCCTTCTCGAACACCTCGACCTCGTGGCCGAGCTTCTGCAGGGTCAGCGCGGCCACGCAACCGGCCGGGCCCGCGCCGATGACGGCAACCTTCGATGTCTTCACGGTCTTCCTTCTCTCGGGGAAAGCGAATAACGGAAATGGTCAGCGGTGTTCGGAGCGTCCTGGGTGTTCAGAGCGTCCTGATCGACTTGATCCGGCTCGGCGCGAGGTAGGAGTGTCCACTCGGCGCGTCCTCGAACAGGGTGAGCCCGGCCTGGAACCTGCTGCCGCTGCCGACGACCACGCCGGGGGCGACCGTGCAACTCAGGCCGAAGAAGTTGTCGTCGCCCAGCTCGACGCTGTTCCCGCAGTGGAAGTTCGGCGCGATGAAGTTGTTCGAGCCCACGCGCGAGTAGTTCCCCACGGTGCAGTGGTAGTTCACGACGTTGTAGCCGCCCAGGACGGCGTTCACGCCGACGTAGCAGTTCGGGCCGATCACGTTGCCGCCGCCGGTGAGCTGCCCGGGGTCGATCCGGGAGCTCGGGTGGACGATGTTCTCGGCGACCAGCCCGTGCTTCTCGATGAACCCCTGGACCAGCTCGCGCCGCTGCGCCGGATCGGCCACCGCCAGCACCACCCGGGTACCGGCGGTCGGCCGGTACTCCGCCAGCGCGACCCGGCGCTCCGCCGGGACCTGCGGCTCCTCGCCGGGCAGGCTCAGGTACCGCTCGATCCGGTAGCCGCCCGGGGCGGCCGGCGCCGCGTCCTCGACGTACCGGGACACCTCGACGGCGAACTTCCCGGCGCCGATCAGCAGCAACTCGGTCACGGCAGGATCCGCTTCTTCTTGAACCGCTCGGAGACGGTGACGGCGTCGACCAGGTTGACCTTCGACGGGATCTTGAACGGGTCGACCTTGTCGCTCAGGAACTCGGCCACGTGCTTCCGCATCTGAGCCCTCGTCAACTCACCGTGCGGGCTGACGTCCACGCACACCGACTGCCCGGTGATGGCGTTCGGCCGGCCGTACACCATGCAGTCGTCGATGAGCGGGCTGGACAGCAGGATGGACTCAAGCTCCAGCGGCAGCACCTTCTCACCGCCGACGTTGATGACCTCCTTGGCCCGGCCCTTGATCTTGATGAAGCCTTCCTCGTTCTCCTCGACCAGGTCCCCGGTCCGGAACCAGGAGTCCTCGGTGAGCGAGTCGCTGGGGTAGTTCAGGTAGCCGAGGAACTGCGTGTTGCTCTTCAACTGGAGCTCGCCGTCCACGATCCGGTACTGCACGTTGGCGTCGGCGATCTTGAAGAAGGTGCTCCTGGAGGACTCGCTGGTGGTGGTCGCGATCCCGGTCTCGCTGGTGCCGAAGGTCTGCAGCAGCCGTGCCCGCGGGAAGGCCGCGTTGACCCGCTTCAGCAGTTCCTCCGGCATCGGTTCGGTGCCGTAGGTGATCAGGCGCAGGCTGCTGAGGTCGTGCTGCTCGTGGTAGCCCGCGATCATGATCAGGTTCAGGAAGGTGGGGCTGGTCGGCAGCAGCCGGATCTGGTACCGCTCGATCAGCGCGCAGATCTCGTCCGGGGTCCGCCGCGCGGGCAGGATCGCGGTGCCGCCCACGCGCAGCGCGCCGAGCAGCGAGTTGATCCCGCCGATGTGGTCGAACAGCAGGAACATCAGGATGTTGGCGGACCGGCCCCCGGTCCGCGCCCGCTTCCCCAGCTTCTCCTCGACCAGGGAGTCGAGGTTGTGCAGGATCGCCTTAGGGGCGCCGGTGCTGCCGCTGCTGAGCAGCACCAGACCGGACGCGCCCTGCTCGACCAACTGCCGGTAGTGGTCGCCGGGCACCGCCCCGGCATCGCCCAGGGTCTCGATCTCGACCGACTGGCCGACCCTGATGACGTGTTGCGGGGAGCACGACTCGGTGACCGTGGCCAGGGTCGCCCCGGTCAGCGAGACCACCGGGATGATGACGTTGCGGTTGAGGTAGAGCGCCAGCAGCATCGCCACCGACTGGAAGGAGAAGTCCCCGTTGAGGATCACGGCCTGCTGCGGCCGGATCTGACGCGACTCCAGTTCCTTGACCGACTGCCGTATCCGGTCCGCCAGTTCGGCGTAGCTGTGCGGCGTTCCGCCGTCCACGACGGCGGTCCGGCCGCCTAGTTCGTCGAGCCTGCTGAGCAGTTCGTTTCGCATTCAGTGAACTCCGCCAAGGAAAAGTGTCTCACCGGTGACGAACCCGGATTCCCGGGATACCAGGAACTCGACGGGCCCGACTATGTCGTCCATCGTGCACATGCGTTTGACCGTCTGCTGTTGGATCAGGGCGTCGATCTTCTCCGTGGGCACGGACCGGGTGAGCGCCGTGCGGACCGGCGGCAGGCCGATGCCGTTGACCCGGATGTGGAAGTCCGCCAGCTCCTTGCTCATCACCCGGGTCAGCTGCTCGACCGCGGCCTTGCTGGCCGAGTACGCCAACTGGCCCGCCAGTGCCCACGGAACGGCGACGGTGGAGACGTTCAGGATCGCCGGAGCCGGTTCCTCGCTCTTCTGCAGCAGCTTGACGGTCTCCCGGCAGCAGTTCAGCACCGCGAAGAAGTTCATGTCGAACATCCGGCGGGCGGTCTCGTCGGGGGTCATCATGAAGTGGTTCATGCTCGCGACACCGGCGTTGTTGACCACGGCGTCGAGGCGTCCGTGTTCGGTCCGGATGGCGCGGCACATGGACTTGATCGCCTTGGCGTCGCTGAGGTCCGCCTCGTGGTGGGTGTACCCCGGGTGGTCGATGGCCGACGGTTTCCGGCTGCACCCCACCACCTGGTGGCCGCGACCGAGGAAGTGCAGGGCCAGGGCCTTGCCAATTCCGGTCCGGGTGCCCGTGATCAGCATGATCATTTCTCGTGTCCGGTGGTGCGTCGGTCCGTCTAGGCCTCGACCAGTTCCCCGTCCGCGCCCTGCTCGGCGTCCTCCCCGGCGCCGCGGGCCAGGTTGACCTCCTCCTCGATGAACTCGACCAATCGGCGGCCGCTGCTGAACGGGCTCACCCGGCGGGACACCGCCTTCTCCGAGGTCAGCGAGATCTCCACGTCGTACTCGTCCTCCAGCGCCTCCTCGATCAGCACCAGGAAGTTCACCAGGTGCATGGAGTCGAACATCCCGGCGTCGCCGTAGAGGACGATCCCCTCCAGGTCGTCGGTGGGGATCTTCTCCTCACGTCTCTCGTTGAGTTCCTCGACGACGTTCCTGATCAGCGCGAGCAGCTGGTCCTGCATGGTCGTACCTTTCCGTTGATCACTGGGCATGGGTGTGGCCTGGCGGGTTCCGGTGCGCCCGGCCGTCAGTGGGCCCCGGCCGCCGGGGCGGGCTCCGCCGCCGTCGGCTGCCGCTGCCGCTCGGTCCGGGCGAGTCGGCCGCCGAGCGCGCTCACCGCCGCGGCGGTGACCAGGAACAGCGCGGCCAGCCCGATCAGGCCCGCGGTCCCCCGGCTCAGCAGCAGGGCCAGCAGCGCCGGGCCGACGATGCCGGCGGCCGAGGTGCCCAGGCTGAACACCGACAGGTACTCGGTGCGCTGCGCCTCGGGCGCGTGCCGGTACGACAGCTCCCAGCCGCCCGCGCCCTGGAGCAGCTCACCGCAGGTCAGCAGCGCCGTGGCGACCAGCAGCAGGACGATCGTCAGCCACTTGGCGCTGTGCGTGGTGGCGATCAGCGCCAGGCTGAAGGCGGCGAGGGCGAAGCCGGAGTTGCGCAGCGCCCTGGTGCCGTCGTGCGAGCTCCTGACGTTCTTGGCGAACTGCACCTGGAACGCGATCGCCAGCACGGTGTTCACCGTGAACAGCACGCTCAGCAGCCCGGCCGGGGCGTTGGTGGACTGCACCAGCCACAGCGGCAGGCCGATCCCGAGCAGCACCGTGTGCAGGAACATCACCCCGTTGAGCAGGGTCAGCCCCAGGTAGCGGCGATCCCGGACGACCGACAGCACGCCGCTGTGCCAGCGGGTCGGCCGCTCCTCGGCGGCGCTCCGGCCGACCTTCAGCAGCCCGAACACCCCGGCGGACGCCAGGCAGCACCCGGCTCCGGCCAGCAGGACCACCCGCAGCAGCATGGCGCTGCCGATCAGGAACGGCGCCGCCGCCAGCGCGCCCACGGACATGCCGACGTTGATGACCGAGCTGATCACCCCGAGTATCCGGGTCCGGTCCTCGCCCCCGGCGACGGCGTTCACCAGCAGTTGCACCATCGGGAAGATCGGGCCCTGGGAGATCGCGAACAGCGAGGCGAAGAGCGTGAAGGCGACCATGCTGTGGGCGAAGGCCAGGGCCACGAACCAGATCGCCCGCCAGGCCTGGAGCAGCCGCAGCAGCCGCAGCGGGCCCCAGCGGGTGGCCAGCATGCTCACCGGCACCGTGGTCAGGAAGCCGACCAGGCCCGCGATGGTGAGCCCGGTGCCGATCTGCGCGGTGCTCAGGCCGATGCCCTTGACGAAGTAGACGGTGCCGCCGGCCAGGTACAGGCCGCTGCTGGTGGCGTAGACCACGACCCCGGTAGCGATCACCCGGCCGCCGTTGTTCGGCAGCGCGTAGCTGCTCAGCAGCCGTCGCAGGACGCCGGTACCGCCGCTCACGCTGTCCCCCCGGCCTCGGTGATCGGCTCGACCTCGGCGCGGACCAGCGCGGACGCCCGGTCCAGCACGGACTGGCAGTGCTCGGGCGTGTCACCGGTGACCACGATCGCGGCCAGCCTCGGCACGATGCCGCGCGGCGGCAGCAGCAGCCGGGTGCCGGGCTCCGCCAGCCGGACCACCTCGGCGACGCCGGACACGGCGGCGGCCTCGGTGACGTCCAGCGAGCGGACCACGCCGTCCTGCGGCGGGTAGAGGAACCGCACCTCGGCGCAGCTGTCCCGGGTCTGCCGCAGGTCGGGCTCGGCGCCGAGGGCGAGGTCGATCGCCGCGGCGGTCAGGTCGACGCCGGTAGCCAGGCGGCCCAGGTGCGGGATGAAGTCCCCGCCGAGGCGGCCGTTGAGCTCCACCAGGCGCGGCCCGGCGACGGTGAGCCGTACCTCGGCGTGGGTGACGCCGGTGTCGACGCCGAGCACCCGGTGCGCGTCGAGGACGAGCCGGCTGAGGTCGTCCGCCCACGGCTCCTGCCGCCAGGGCGCGACCAGGTGGCCGACCTCCTCGAAGAAGGGCGCGAAGCCGAGCCGCTTGCGGGCGACGTTGACCAGCCGCACCTCGCCGTCGCGGACCACCGAGTCCACGCTGACCTCGGGCCCGTCCAGGAACTCCTCCAGCAGCAGCCCGTCCAGCGCGTTGATGCCGGGGTACGCCGCGTCGGAGGCGTGGTGGTAGACGGCGCGCAGCTCGTCGGCGTCCTGGGCGATCACCACGCCCACGCTGCCCGCCAGCGCCCGGGGCTTGACCACCACCGGGTAGCCGATGGCCTCGGCCTCGCGCAGCGCCTGCTCCTGCCCCTGGACGTGGGCGAACCTGATCCCGGCGACGTCGGCGTCCCGCAGCAGCCGCCGGGTGGACAGCTTGTCCCGGCAGTTGCGCACGGCGGTCGGGGACATGTGCGGCAGGCCCAGCCGCCGCGCCGCCTCGGCGGTCGCCTCCAGCAGTACCTCGTCCCAGGTGAACACCCCGGCCCGGCCGGGGGTTTCGGCGATGCTCGCGGCGACGGCGGCGGCCAGCGCCGCCGGTTCGACGCTCGCCACCCGGCGGTGTCCGCTGAGGTAGCGCTGCTGCCAGCTGGGCTCGGTGGGCGTGACCAGGGCCACCTCGGCGCGGGCGGCGGCGGCGACGAAGGCGTACTCGCGGTAGGCCTGGCCGCCGCTGCCGACCAGCACCACCCGGTCCGGGACGGTGGCGACGACCGGGGTGCACCGGAAGTCGAACCGGGCGACGGTCCGCTCCAGCGCGGCCTGGACCTCGGCCGTGCTGTCACCGCGGAACCGGAACCGGGCACCGGAGTGCTCGTAGCCGGGGAGGTCGGCCAGCGTCTGCCCGACCACGGGGACGCGTTCGGTGTAGGGGCCGCCGTCGGCGTCGAGTTGCGAGTCGGCCGCGGTGACCCGGCAGGGCCGGACCGCCGGGGTGGGCACCAGCAGCCAGCCGCCGCGCCGCGCCGGGCGCCGCGCCGCGGTCGCGTGGGCGGCGACCGGCAGCGGCGCGTCGGTCTGTAGCGCGAAGGCGATCTCCATCAGGTCGATGCCGTGCACCTCCCGCCACAGGAAGGGGATCTCCGCGCCGCCCGGGCGCGCGCCCACTTCGAGGACCTGTAGCGCCGGTGTCCCGGGCCGGTCCGAGCAGAAGAGCTCCAGGTGGAACACCCACGGCCCGGCCGACAGCGCGCGCGTCGTCCGGTCGGTGAACTCGCCTATGGCGTCCAGCAGTTCCGGGTCGTCCAGCTCCACCGAGCCGAGCGCCGCGCCCTCGGTGAAGCCGAGGCAGGTGTTCAGGTAGCGCGAGGCCCGCCAGGCGCCCAGTCCCTCCCCGGTGGCCACCCCGTCGACGTGCAGGATCTCGTCCGGCAGGTAGGGCTGGACCAGCATCGGCACGTCCGGGGGGAAGGCGTACGCGTCCAGCTCGGCGTCCGAGTCGATCCGGGTCACCCCGGCGCTGGCGGTGCCGCGGACCGGCTTGACCAGCACCGGCCAGCCGTGGGCGGTGGCGAAGGCGCGCACCGCGGCGTGGTCCGGCGCCGCCTCGGTGGCGGGCACCGGCACCCCGGCCGCCGCCAGCCGCCGGGCCATCACCAGCTTGTCGCGGAAGGGCGCGAGCGCGGCCAACTGCTCTCCAGGGATCCCGAGTTCCTCCCGCAGCTCGGCCGCCATGTCGAGGTCGACCTCGTGCAGCGCGACGATCCGCGCGGGCCGGCCGAACTCCCCGATCAGGGAGGTGACCGCGGCCCGCACCTCCTTGCCGTCCTCGGTGCTGCTGACCAGCCTGACCGCCGCGGCGCCCTCGGGCAGCGAGCCGACGGCCCGCTGGGTCGTCACATAGCTGACCCGACGGGTGCGGTGGTCCACGTAGGAGCCGTAGTCCGCGTAACTGTCGCTCCACCGGTGCAGGACGATGAGATGATCTGACACTTCCCCTCCCAAAGGGACTGATCTGCGGGTGAACGGGTCGGCCGGGAGGGGCCGAGGTACGGCGGGGAACGGCGCGGAACCGCTATGCGGATTTCTCGTCGGCGGCGGAGACGATGACGTCCTGGAGGTCGAGCAGCAATTCGGTGACTCCGTCGAAACCGGTGGTCGACGAATTCTCCCGGAGCGTGCAGGTGAGCGCTTCACCATCCTGGACCTGCAGGTAGAGCGGAGCCCCGATGTTCCGCCCCGCAGTACCGGTCTCCATATCCTGCCGGGTCGGCGCCTGATCCTTCTGGTATTCACCCAGATAGTTGAAGAAGTAGCGGAAGAACCCGCTGACCGAGCCGTCGAAGGAGCCGTTCACGGTTCCGGTGTAACCGAACTTCCGGCCGATTTCGAGCACGTCGTCCACATTGTGCGAACCGTGCTTGTAGGAGCGGAGGGTCTCCCAGTGGACCCGTCCCACGAAGGTGTCGAATTCCTCGTCCGGGTCGACCGTCACCAGCAGCGGAATGATCTGGTTCTGCGCCGCGACCAGGTTCTCCCAGCGGGGGTCGCTCCGGTTGTTGGTGTAGACCGCGACCAGCAGCCGACGGCGGCCGGTCTGCCGGCTCAGCGCCACGCAGAAGGCACTGAGCAGGACCGAGGGGACGGAGACCTTGAGCCGCTCGGCGGTCCGGTGCGCGGCGGTGGCCGCCGCCTCGGAGCCGCACCGGGCCCAGCGGCTGGTGACCGCCTCCGGCGCGGGATCCCGCTCCATGTCCGGGGCCGCCTCGAAGACCTGCTGCCAGTGCTTGCGCGCCGAGCGCCGCCGCGACTGCCGGGCCTCGGACCACTGCTCGGCGGCCAGCTCACGGCAGTTGGGCGGATCGGCGGACACCGGCCGACCGGCCAGCAGGTCCTGGAACTCCTGCTGCAACTGGTTGATCGCCCAGGCGTCGACGGCGATGTGGTGGAAGCACACCACCAGCCGCGACGGCTCGCCGGACGAGGTGACCAGCCGCGCCCGCCACGGCCGGTCCGCCGCCAGGTCGAACGGCGTCGCCGCCAGTTCCTCGGCGACCCGTTCGGCCTCCGCCTCGACCACGCCGAGGGACGCCGGGGCGGCCGCCCAGACCAGCTGGACCAGGCCGTGCTCGGCGGTCTCCTGGTACCGGGTGCGCAGCGACTCATGGCGCCGTTCGAGGGTCTCCAGCGCGCGCTCGACCGATTCGGCCGTCGTTCCGGGCGGCAGGCTCCACACTTGCGGCAGATTGCAGGCCACCGCCGGGAGTTCTGCTATGGATCGCCACAGGGAGAGTTGCCCGAAGGTGACGGGACCCTTATCGATAACGGACTGCTGCACGGTTCCGAAACCTCGCGGAAAGAAATTCGACATCCTGGAGCGGATGGAGGTGGCAAGGTCGCCAGATCACACCCGAAGGGTTGGCTTGACCTCATCCCGGAGAAATCCAGGTGAAGCCGGGCCGACCTTCCGCTCCCCGTCGAGTGGATAGGCGGCCGTCAAAGTCCGATGAGTCGGCGGGGATGCGGGAGTTGGTCCGCACCAGCCGATTACCCCGAAAAGTAGAGGGCCGAACACCCCTAGTCAACCGCTGTTCCAGTTGGTGAGACGAGGGGCTCAGGATTTGCAAAGCCAAGGCCCTCGGGCCGAGCGTTTCGTTAGGGAAAGTGCCCATTGGCGCCTTTTCCCGGCGCACCTGGCGGGCCGGTTCCGGTCCGTGTGACTGCGGCGGCCGAATTGGCATGTGCATTTCACCATAAGACCCCGGTGACCGCCCGCGGGCCCGCCCGGAGTCGTCCCGGCGTACACCCCGCTCCGTGGTGCTACGCAGCCTACCCGGCGGGACCGGGATGGCGCCGCCGGGGAGCGGAAGCGCCACCAGGCGCGCGGACTGGCAGACTTCACCGGGTGAGTTCACTGGTAAAGCACACGACGCGTGACCTGCGCTGGCACAACCGCTCGGCCCTGCTCACCCACCTCTATGTGCAGGGGCCCACCAGTCGCAACAAACTGAGCCGGGTATTCGGGCTCAGTTCCGCGACGGTGAGCAACATCGTCTCCGGCCTGATCGCCGACGGCCTGGTCGAGGACGCCGGGCTGGAGAGCTCCGACGGCGGCAGGCCGCGCTCGGTACTGCGGGTGCGCTCCCAGTACGGGCACGTCGTCGGCGTGGACATCGGCGAGACCCATATCCGGACTGGCCTGTTCGACTGGTCGCTGACCATGGTCGCGGCCTGGGAGCACCCCATCGCCGACACCAAGCTCGACCCGTACGAGGTGGCCCGGCTGGTCATCCAGGGGGTCGCCGAGGTCACCGCGCGGGCGGGGCTCGACCCGGACAGGCTGCTCGGTGTGGGCGTCGGCGTGCCCGGCGCGGTGCGGTCCACGCCCGAGGCACCGGACCGGCTGCTGGTGCACGCGCCCACGCTCGGCTGGTCCGGCGTCCGGCTCGGCGACATGCTGCGGTCGGGCATCAGCGCCCCGCTGGCCATCGACAACTGCGCACGCACCCTGGGCCAGGCCGAGATGTGGCTCGGCGTCGGCCGGGACGCCCGGCGGGCGGTGGTCGCGCTGATCGGGGTCGGCGTGGGCGCGGCGCTCACCCCCGGTTCCAAGGCCGGTCCCCCGGCGTCGGACGCGTCGACCATAGAGTGGGGACACACCGTCATCCAGGCGGGCGGGCTGCTCTGCCGCTGCGGCTCGCACGGCTGCCTGGAGGCGTACGCCGGGGCCGAGGCGATCCTGCACAGCTATCAGGCGACGCTCGGCAGCCTGCCCTTCACCGCGACCGGGACCGAGCCCCGGCTGGTCGAACTCACCGAGCGGGCGCACACCGACCCGGTGGCCCGGCAGACCCTGAACCGGACCGCCGAGTACATCGGCATCGGCATCGGCAACCTGGTCAACCTGCTCGATCCGGAGCTGGTGGTGCTCTCCGGCTGGGCGGGCTCGCTGATCGGTCCGACCATCCTCCCGGCCGTCCGGGAGGCGGCGGAACGGCACACGCTGCCCTACCTCCAGGGCCACACCTGGATCAGCGTCGGCCAACTCGGCCAGGAGGCAGTGGCCATGGGCGCCGCGACGCTGCCGGTCAGCCGGGTCCTGGCCGGTGGCGGCGCACCGGAACCGGCGCAGTGAGGGCGGTCCGGGCGCGGCGCTGACCCGAGTCGGGCCGGTGCACCGGCCCCGCCGTCGCACGGCGGCGGGGCCGGTGTGACGGAATGGTTGACTTTCGCTTTCTCGCTACTTAGCTTAAGTCCAAGCCAAAGCCCCCTCCCGGCCTCCTCCTGTTCCCTGGAGCCTTCATGACGTCCTCCCCCGCCGCGGGTCAGCTCTATATCGACGGGTCCTTCGGCCCGCCGCAGTCCGGCCGCACCGCCCCGGTCGCCGACAAGTCGACCGGGGCGGTCCTGGGCAGCTACGCCCTCGGCGGCGCCGGGGACGTGGACCGCGCGGTCGCCGCGGCCCGCGCCGCCCAGCCCGGCTGGGCCGCGCTGAGCGCCCCCGAACGCGCCGCGGGCCTGCGCCGGTTCGCCGAGTACCTGCAGGCGCACTTCGACCGGCTGGTCGTCCAGAGCATGCGCGAGACCGGCGGGGTCCGGGCCAAGGCGCTGGACGAGGTGTCCACCGGCATCCGGCAGTTGCAGATATCGATGATCCAGGCGACGGAGCGCGCCGGGGACCTGCTGCCGCCCTACAAGGCGGGCAAGCTGTCGATGTCCCGGGCCGTGCCGATCGGGGTGATCGGGGTGATCACCCCGTGGAACTACCCGGTCAACCTGGCGCTGCGGGCGGTCGCGCCCGCGCTGGCCTTCGGCAACACCGTCGTGCTCAAGCCCGCCGAGCTGACGCCGGTCATCGGCGGCCAGGTGCTGGCCGAGGCCGCCGACTGGGCCGGACTGCCGCCGGGGGTGTTCAACGTGGTCACCGGGGACGGCCCGGAGGCCGGGCACGCGCTCGCCGAGCACCCCGGGGTGGACCTGCTCGACTTCACCGGCTCGCGCGCGGTGGGCCTGGCCATCGCCGCCTCGGCGGCGGCCACGCTGCGCCCGATCCGGCTCGAACTCGGCGGCAGCAACGCCTTCCTGGTGCTCGACGACGCGGACGTGGAGCTGGCCGCCGGCTGCGCGATGGTCGCCTCGCTGGAGTTCCAGGGCCAGACCTGCATCAGCGCCAGCCGGCACATCGTCACCCGTGCCGTGGCCGACCGCTACACCGACGCGCTGGTGCGGCGCGCCGCCGCGCTGCGGGTGGGCGACCCGATGACCGGCGAGGTGGAGCTGGGTCCGCTGATCGACGAGCGGCAGCGGGACCGGCTGCACCACGACATCGTCGGGGCCTCGGTCGCGCTGGGCGCGGAGGTCCTCACCGGCGGCGAGTACGACGGCCTCTTCTACCGCCCCACGGTCCTGGGCAAGGTCACCCCCGACATGCCCGCCTTCGTCGAGGAGGTCTTCGGCCCGGTGCTCCCGATCACCGTGGTCGAGGACGAGGAGGAGGCGGTCCGGCTGGCCAACGGCCTGCCGATGCTGATGGACTCGGTCTTCACCGCCGACCTGATCCGCGGCCTGGCGGTCGCCGAACGGCTGGAGGCGGGCGAGGTGCACGTCAACGACGCCCACGCCCGGCACGGCGCGGACGACCAGATGGCGGGCTTCACCAAGCGGCAGTGGATCGGCGTCCAGCGCACCCCGCTCGACCTGCCCGGCTGGACCGCGGACCCGGCCGGCCGCCGATGAGCCCCGACCGCACCGCGCTGGTGGTGCGCGGCGGCTGGGACGGCCACGCCCCGGTCGCCTGCACCGAGTTGTTCCTGCCCGCGCTGGCCGGGGCGGGCTTCGAGGTCACCGTCGCCGAGGACCTGGAGGTCTACCGGGACCAGGAGTTGCTGGCGCGCACCGACCTGATCGTCCAGTGCTGGTCGCAGGGCCGGTTGACCGGGCCGCAGAGCGAGGGACTGGTGAACGCCGTCCGCGCGGGCACCGGTTTCGCGGGCTGGCACGGCGGGGTGGTCGGCACCTTCACCGACGACACCGACTACCTGCGGATGGTCGGTGGGCTCTTCCTGCACCACCCCGAGCAGCACCTGGACTACCGGGTGCGGATCGCCCCGGCGCACCGCGACCATCCGGTCGTCGCCGGTCTGGACGACTTCGCGGTGCACACCGAGCTGTACTGGATGCTGACCGACGCCCACAACACGGTGCTGGCCACGACCACCGTGCACCCCTCCGGTCCGCCGGGGCCGGAACCGGGCGCCGGAACCGGTCCGGAGCCGGTCGAGATGCCGGTGGTGTGGACCAGGCGGTGGGGGCGCGGACGGGTCTTCTTCTCCGCGATCGGCCACCAGCCGGAGGACCTGACCCCGCCGGTGGTCCGCACGCTGACCGCCCGGGGCCTGCTGTGGGCGGCGCGGTGACAGTGCCCGCGCCCCGGCTGTCGGTGGTCCTGGCCATGGACCGGCACCTGCCCGCGCGGCTGCTGTCGGCCCAGGCCGGGGCCCGGCTGGCGGCGGTCTGCGCGGTGGCCCCGGAACCGCTCACCGAGTTCGACTCGCCCCGGGCCCGGGCCGCCCTGGCCGGGGCGGAGGTGCTGCTCACCGGCTGGGGCAGCCCGCCGCTGGACGCCGCGGCGCTGGCGCTGGCCCCCCGGCTGCGCCTGGTCGCCCACGCGGCCGGGTCGGTCAAGGGGCACGTGACCGGGGCCGTGTTCGACCGCGGGATCAGCGTCACCTCGGCGGCCTGGGCGAACGCGCTCCCGGTCGCCGAGTACACCCTGGCGATGATCCTGCTGGCCAACAAGGCGGTACCGGCCCTGGCCCGCGAGTACCGCGCGCGCCGGGCGGATCTGGAGCTGACCCGGCGCGATCCCGGGTTCGGCAACCACCGGCGGACGGTGGGGCTGGTCGGCGCCTCGCTGATCGGCCGCCGGGTGCTGGAGCTGCTGTCGCCGTTCGACCTGGACGTGCTGGTCAGCGACCCCTACCTGGACCCGGGCGAGGCACTGCGGCTGGGCGCGCGGCCGGTCGGCCTGCGGGAGTTGTTCGCCGCGAGCGACGTGGTCTCGCTGCACGCCCCGGCGACCCCGGAGACCCGCGACCTGGTGGACGCACCGCTGCTGGCGGCGCTGCGCGACGGCGCCACGCTGATCAACACCGCGCGCGGCTCCCTGGTCGACCAGTCGGCCCTGGTCCGGGAGTTGCGCACGGGCCGGATCTCGGCGGTGCTGGACGTCACCGAACCCGAGATCACCGAACCCGGATCCCCGCTGTGGGACCTGCCGAACGTGGTGCTGACCCCGCACCTCGCCGGGTCCCTCGGGACCGAGCTGTTCCGGCTCGGCGACGCCGCCGTGGACGAGGTACTACGGGCCGCGGCCGGCCTGCCGCCCGCGCACCCGGTCGATCCCGCGGCGCTGGCCAGCTCGGCCTGACCGGGCCGCGCCCACGCGCCCCGCCCGGCCGTATCGCCCGGCCGGAACGCCTGGCCGGAACGCCTGGGCCAGGCCGAAACTCATGTGTCAGATGTGTTGACCCCATGTATCCATCGACTTAACTTAAGTCTCAGCCAAAGTAGCTCCGGCCGAATCCCGCCCTCGCGGGGGAACCCCAGGACCGGAACGCAGGGTGGCCGCCCCCCGCTGACGACAGACAGCCGCTTCGGGCCCTCCACCATCAAGGGAAAGCGAGTACACGGCCGATGAACACCACCAGAGCCACGGCAGCGGCAGCAGCACTGGCGGGGACGCTGCTCCTCGCCGCCTGCGGCAGCGGAACCAGCGGGACCAGCGGCGGCAGCGGCAGCGGGTCCGGCAGCAGCGCCTCCGGCCCCGCCGGAAAGGTCACCCTCACGTTCTGGGACTGGGACCCGGGGATGAACAAGGTGGTCGCCCTGTGGAACTCCACCCACCCCGACATCCAGGTCCGGTTGAGCAACCCGGCCGGCGGCGACCAGCTGGTCAGCAAGCTGATCACGGCGCACCAGGCCAAGCAGGACCCGGACCTGACGAAGGTCGAGTACCAGTCGCTGCCCGGGCTGGTCTCCAACGGCGTGGTCCGCGACATCACCGCCTACACCAAGCAGGCCGTGGCCGACTACGACAGCGCGACCCTGTCCGCCACCGAGTTCCAGGGCAAGGTCTACGGGGTGCCGCAGGACTTCGCGCCGCTGGCGCTGTTCTACCGGGCCGACCTGTTCCAGAAGTACCACCTGGCCGTCCCCACCACCTGGGCGCAGTACGCCCAGGAGGCGGCCGAGTTGCACCAGCAGGACCCCAGCGCCTACATGACCAACTTCGACAGCGCCGACCCCGGCTGGTTCACCGGGCTGGCCCAGCAGGCGGGCGCGCAGTGGTGGACCACCCAGGGCGACTCCTGGCACGTCGACATCAACGGCCCGGCCACCCAGCAGGTCGCCTCCTACTGGCAGGGCCTGGTCGACAAGGGCCTGGTGCAGAAGAGCCCGTCGTTCTCGCCGCAGTGGAACAAGGAGATGAACTCCGGCACCCTCGCCACCTGGATCTCCGGCGCCTGGGCCCCGGCCCAGATCGGCGGGATCGCCCCGTCGACCCAGGGCAAGTGGGCCGTGGCCGCGCTGCCCGGGTGGACCTCGGGCAGCGCCGCGACCGGGGTCTGGGGCGGCTCGGCCACCACGGTCACCACCGACTCGGCGCACCCGGCGCAGGCGGCGGAGTTCGCCACCTGGCTGAACACCGACCCGGCGGCGGTCACCGCGCAGGTCCAGGACATCAACATCTACCCGGCGTCGACCCCCGGACGCTCGCTGCCGATCCTCAACCAGCCGCCCGCGTTCTTCCCCAACCAGCCCGGCTTCTACGCGCTGATCAAGCAGATCGCACCGTCGGCCCGCAGCTTCTCGATGTGGGGCCCCGACGTCACCGTGACCTTCGCCGCCTACAGCGACACCTTCGGAGCCGCGCTGCAGAACGGCACCCCGTTCACCGGCGCGCTGGACTCCATGCAGAACAGCACCACCAGCGACATGAAGCGGCTGGGCTTCTCCCTCCACTAGCCGTCCCGGTCCCGGCCGCCGCCCGTCCCGTCCCCCCGCGGACGGGCGGCGGCCGGGGCGACCGGAACCCCCACCCACCCGAGTGAGATGACACCCCGATGGCGACTTCCGCTCCACCCCGCGGCTACCGCGCGGGCCGCAGCCGACTGCCCTATCTGCTGACCCTTCCGGCCACCCTGCTGTTCCTGGCCTTCGTGGCCGCTCCCGGCGGCTACGCCCTGCTCCTGAGCCTGCAAGCGCGCAAGGTCGACGGCGGGCTGCTGGCCGCGGGCAGCAGGACGGTCTTCGCCGGACTGAGCAACTACACCACCGCCCTGCACGACACCGAACTGTGGCGCAGCGTGCTGCGGATGGCCGCGGTCGGGGCGATCACCATCCCCGGCACGGTCGGCCTGGCGCTGCTCTTCGCACTGCTGCTGGACGCTCCCCGGGCCCGGCTGACCGGCTTCACCCGGCTCGCGATCTTCCTGCCGTACGCGGTGCCCGGCGTCATCGCCACGCTGCTCTGGGGGTTCCTCTACCTCCCGGCGACCAGTCCGATCGGCGGACGCCACCTCGACTACTTCGGCTCCACCACCGTGTTCTTCTCCGTCGCCAACATCGTGGTGTGGGGCGCCGTCGGCTTCAACATGGTGGTGATGTACACCGCGCTGCGGGCGCTGCCGCCGGAGATCTACGAGGCGGCGCGGATCGACGGGGCGACCGAGCTGCAGATCGCGCTGCGGATCAAACTGCCGCTGATCATCCCGGCGGTGGCCATGTGCACGCTGTTCACGGTGCTGGCGGCGCTGCAACTGTTCAACGAGCCCAACACGCTGCAACCGCTGTCCACCGCCATCTCCTCGACCTGGGTACCGCTGATGCAGATCTACACCGACGCCTTCGTCAACTCGGACGTCCACCAGGCCGCCGCCACCTCGATCATCTTCGCGGTCGGCATCCTCACCGTCTCCTTCGTGGTGGGCCGCCTGGTGCAGTCCCGGCTGGACGCGGCGCAGGGAGGCCGGGGATGAGCCTGGTCTCCGCCGTCCGCCGCCCCGCCGCGGGCCCCGGCCACCCGCGGGCCGCCGCCCCCGGGCGCCGCCGCCGGGCCGGGCTGCTGCCCACCCTGGCGCTGCTGCTCGGCGCGGTCTACTGCCTGGTCCCGGCGCTGTGGATCCTGATCGGCTCGACCAAGTCGAGCGCCCAGCTGTTCTCCACCGCGACCTACCTGCCCTCCTTCGGCTCCGGCCTGGTCGACAACGTCAGGAGCCTGTCGGCGTACGACAGCGGCGTCTACTGGCACTGGATGCTGAACAGCTTCCTGTACGCGGCCGGTGGCGGACTGCTGGCCACCGGGGTCTCCGCCGCCGCGGGCTACGGGCTCGCCAAGTACCGCTTCCGGGGCCGGACGCTGCTGTCCAACACCATCCTGGCCGGGGTGCTGCTGCCGCAGGTGGTGCTGGCCGTGCCGCAGTACCTGCTGCTGGCCCACGTCGGCCTCACCAACAGCTACCTGTCGGTGATCCTGCCGCAGCTGTTCAACCCCTACGGCATCTACCTGTGCCGGATCTACGCCAGTGCCTCGGTCCCCGACTCGATCCTGGACGCCGGGCGCATCGACGGCGCGAGCGACGCCCGGCTGTTCGGCTCGATCGGCCTGCGGCTGATGACCCCTGGCCTGATCACCGTGTTCCTGCTGCAGTTCATCGTCATCTGGAACAACTTCCTGCTGCCGTTCGTGATGCTGACCAGCGACACCAAGTTCCCGCTGACCGTGGGCCTCTACAGCCTGCTGCTGCACGGCTCCAACCAGGCCTCGCTGTACTCGCTGGTGATCACCGGAACACTGCTGTCGGTGGTCCCGGTGCTCGCGCTGTTCCTGTCGCTCCAGCGGTACTGGCGGATCGACCTGGTCACCGGCGGCCTCAAGTAACCGCGAACCCCTCCCCCACCGAAGGAGCCCCCAGATGACGGACGACCACCGCGGGCGGCCGCCGGCGCTCGGATACGGCCTGGGCACCGCCCCGTTGGGCATCCTGCCGCACCTGGTCGACGCCGCCGCGGCCCGGGCCTGCCTGCACCGCGCGGTCGGACTCGGCGTCCGCTACCTGGACACGGCCCCGTTCTACGGCGCGGGGTTGGCCGAGTCCAGGCTCGGCGCCTTCCTCGCCGAGCACGACCGGGCCGACCTGGTGCTCTCCACCAAGGTCGGGCGCAGCGTGGTGGCCCGGGGCCGGGGCGCGACCACCGTGTTCGACTTCTCCGGCGAGGCGATCCGGCGCCAACTCGACGCCAGCCTGCGGCGGATGCGGGTCGACCGGATCGACACGGTGTTCCTGCACGACCCCGACGACCACTGGACCGAGGCCCTCGACCAGGCCTGGCCGGTCCTCGCCGAGCTGCGCGACCAGGGCGTCGTCGGCTCGGTCGGCGCGGGGATGAACCAGGTCCCGATGCTCACCCGGTTCGTCCAGGAGACGGACATGGACGTGGTGCTGCTGGCCAACCGCTACACCCTGCTGGAGCCGGAGGCGGCGCTCGGGCTGCTGGACCTGTGCCTGGAGCGGGAGGTCTCGGTGGTCCTGGGCGGCGTCCTGAACAGCGGCATCCTGGCCACCGGCGACGTGCCCTCGGCCCAGTACGAGTACGCCCCGGCTCCGGCCTCGGTCCGGGCCCGGGTGGCCCGGATCGAGGCGGTGTGCCGCAGTTACGGCGTACCGCTGGCGGCGGCCGCGCTCCAGTTCGCCCGCGGCAGCCATCCGGCGGTGGCCTCGGTGCTGATCGGCGCCAGGTCCGCCGCCGAGATCGAGGCCAACCTCCGGCTGACCGCGCATCCCGTGCCGCCGGGCCTGTGGGACGCGCTCAGCGCCGAGTCCCTGCTCCCGGACGGGTCCCGGCACGAACTCGGGCACGGTATTCCCGCCGCCCGGGAAAGGCGCGTCGTTTCCGAAAGGCGCGTCAGCCGTGGTTGCCCAGAATGAATCCGCCCAGGTACTCGGACAGCTGCTCCCTGGACAGGAAACCCGTACCGCCGCTGTCCAGTTGTTCGAATGTCAGCTGAATCCGGTCGGCGGGGACGTCCCAGGCCCGGTGATAGCGCTCGAACTCGCTCGGTGAGATTTTCCCGTCACCGTCGACGTCGAACAGCTCGAACAGGAGGTCGGTGAGCTGTGTCAGCGACTGCCGCACCGCGCTGTCGGCGGCCGCCGAGTAGTGGGCCACGTAGTGCTCGCGGCCGACCTTGTCCTTGTCGCCCAGGCCCAGGTCCTGGAGCAACACCTGCCACAACCTGCTGGTCGCCGCCTTGAGCGCGGTGTGCTCCGGCGAACCGGGGGCGACTCCGAAGGCCCCGGCCAGCTGCTCGACCAGCTCCTCGACGTGCTCGCCGCCCAGCTCGCCGCGGCCGTTGACGTCGGCCAGATCGAATACCCCGCCCACCTCGTTGCGACGGCTTTCGGATCGCGCAGCATCAGCCATTTCTCGCCACCCCTCCCGCTCACTCCGGTGAACCATTACCAGGATCATAGGCGCGCGGCCGCCGATTGTTCAACGGCCGATTTCACGGCCGTTCGGTCCTCGTTTCACTTTCGGTACTCCCGCCGATCCTTCCCCCGCTGGCATTTCCATTCCCCCGCTCCCCCAGTATCCCCGGCCGTTTCAGCGCGGCCGGGCCGGGTCACCAGCGCAGCCCGGTGAAGTCGACCGGGCGGGGCGTGAGTTCCGCGGTGCGGTCGGCCAGGGCCCGCATCCGGCGGGCGAACTCGTCGGCGGGCAGCCGCTTGCGGTCGCCGTGGCCGGGCAGCAGCCACTCGAACCGCAGCCGGGGCGCGGTCCGGGCCAGTGAGGCGGCCAGTTCGGTGATGGAGTACCAGGTGACCGACTCGGCGACGGCGAGGTCGCCCAGGCTCCGGGACCAGTAGCAGCTGTCGCCGCTGAAGCAGTAGCGGTCGTCGGCGAGGTAGAGCACGCTGCCCTCGGTGTGCCCGGGCAGCGGGTGGGCCGTCACGCCGTCGGCGATCTCGGTCGGCCCGCTGCCCCGGAGCACCCGGTCGGCGTCCGGCGCGGCGGCCAGGTCCCCTTCGTGGATCCACAGCCGGGCGCCGAAACGCCCGGCGTACGCGCGGCCGTGCGCGGCGTGGTCGCGATGGGTGAGCAGCACGTCGGTGATCGGGCCGAGCGCGGCGTACCGCGCGGCCAGCGCCGGGCTCCAGCGCGGCGTGTCGACCAGCATCAGATTTCCGGCCGGTCGGCGCAGCAGATAGGAGTTCGCCCCGGCGGTGTGCGGCGAGTTGTGCCCGCACAGGTACACGTGTTCGGCGAGGCGCAGCGGGAACGGGTCGAGGGACGGGTGCGGTGCCCGCGCGCCGTGCCGGATCGACCGGCTGGGGCAGGCGAACGCGGCCGCGTGCAGCGCGCTTTCCTCGGCCCGGTTACGTGGCCGGCGCACCACCGCGGACCGCCCGGCCACCTCGGCGATCAGCCCCGGGGCGAGCTGCCGGGCGGCGTCGCAGTTGGTGCAGCGTTGGTCGACGTGCCACTCGGCGTCGGCCGTCCGGTCGGTCATGGCGTGGTTCCCCCTGCGCGGTGCCGGCGTTCGATATTCGGATTGATATCACGCGCCACGCCGGGGAACCAATAAGGAAATGCCGTTGACTTTACCCGGACCGCCGCTCTCGAATGCCTTTCCAGCATGCGGTTGACAATTGCGGGAATGCTGCTCCGGCGGGCGGTCAGGAGGCCAGGATCTCGCCCTCGAACGGGCTGCACAGGCTGTCGGTCCGGTAGGAGCTGGCCGACCAGCCGGACGGCAGGGTCGAGTTGGAGCAGGCGAGCATGCCGTTGTAGGCGGCGTTGTACTCCAGGCCCTCGTACTGCCCGCAGCCGCTGTAGCTGCTCCAGACCTCGGTGATCACGTAGCCGGTCGGGGAGGGTCCGGCGCCCACGCCGCAGGCGACGATGCCGTTGTGCACCGGGTTCAGCACCTCGGTCCCGTACCCGGCGCAGGCGCCGCCGGTGCCGTCAGCGGTGGCCACGTAGTTGTTCCACTTGATGGTGTTCTGGCAGGCGGTGATACCCGGGGTCTCCTGCTCCAGGGTCATCGTCCGGCCGCTGCACGCCGAGCTGCTGCCGGTGGAGATGTCGGTGATCACGTAGGGGGTGGGCAGCGTCCCGCCGAAGCAGACCACGATGCCGTTGTACGGCTGGGTGATGGTCTGCGTCTCGAACTGGTTGTCGCACTGCGGCTGGGCGGTGGTGGTCCCGGCGATGATGACGTACGGGTACGGCACCGCGACGCCGACGGTACACAGCGTGGCGCCGTTGCTCGGCGGTGCGACCGTGTACAACAGGTAGCCGTCGCAGGCGCTGCTCGCGGAGACGGCGGTGACGATGTCACCGGACGGGACGGCCTGGTTGGCGCAGACCGAGGTCACCGTGTCCGGCGTCGCGGCCCGGGCGGAGGCCGCCCCGGGCACGGCGAGGGCGAGGACCGCCAGCGCGGCGGCGGCGGCGAGCGGAAGGACCCGGCGTAACAGCAGCACGAAGCCGCTCATGGACACGCTCCTTGGATCGGGTGGATCGGGTGGGCACGTATCGGGCACGCGTACGACCGTGACGCTAGCAACTGTCGTGAAGGAATGTCGCTGTCGGATCCATTTTGGCTGATTCCCGGCCGGGGTTCAGGTCCACTCCCAGCGGATGCCCACCACGCCCGGCGGCACGTCCAGCGCCACCACGTGGGCGCTGCCCGAGGGGCCGATCCACAGCGGTCGGCGCAGCCGGTCCCGCGCGTCGCCGCAGTCCCGCTCGTAGTGGTAGCAGTGGGCGGGCACGGCGGCCGGGTCGAAGTGCACCTGGAGCACGTACTCGCGGGCCGGGATGGTGAACCGGCGGTCGCAGTTGGTGGCCGGTTCGGCGTTGCTCAGCAGCACCTCGTAGTCGAACACCGCCGTGTCGCCGGTGTTCAGCGGCGTGTCCAGGACGAGTTCGGCCATCACGAACTCGGAGTCCGGGCGGTGCCGGATGCGGCCGACCCGGGCGTTCCGCACCAGGCTGAAGACCGCCGGGTCCTCCCTGGCCTCGTTCGACTTGAAGCCGACGATGCAGCGCGAGACCCGGTCCGTGGTGGCCCGGACCACCTGCCGGACCCGCAGCAGGTACTGCCCGCTGCGGGCGTCCACGTGGTAGTGGTCGTGGATGCTGAGCCGTTCCAGCGACTCGGCCGGTGGCGCCGCCAACTCCTCCAGCACGTCCAGCAACCAGGGGTCGTCCGGCCAGAGCTCGTCGAGTCGGCGGGACTCGGCGCGGGGCTGCTTGGCCGCCCAGCGTCCGCGCGGCCGGGGCGAGCCCAGTCGGCCGGAGAGCTCCCGCTCCGGGAGCCCGAGCAGCTCCTCCAGCAGCGGCACCGCCCGCAGCGAGGCCGACCGCTCCGGTCGGCTGCGCCCCCGCCGCCAGTAACTCAGGGTGGTGACACTGACGTTGACGCCGCTCAGGGCCAGTCGCCGCTGGATCGCGTACAGGGTCAGCCCGCTCGCCTCGATCGCGGCGTGCAGCCGCCCGGCGAAGCCGTCCGGATCCGCGGCGGGTCCGACGGACGCGGGGGTGTGGGGGGACAACTCGTGCTGGTACTGCCGCGCCATGGTGCCGCCCCGTCCCGCTGCCGTACCCGTCGTGCTGAGTGCCCCCATGCTGCCCGCCGCGAAGCTGTGTGTCACCGGTCCGAAGCTGGGAGCGCGCTGTGAGTCGTGACACGGTGACCGGGCGAATATCGCGTGAACGTCATCTTTCCGCGATGGAACGGTTACCCTGCGCGTTTGATTTCCGTCCAGTTGTGAACAGTTGTTCAACATTTGACTGTTCATTGACAAAAGATGGGCATCTCCTTGCCGCGGCCCGGGTCCGGATCTGCCAGGTTGCCGGTCGACGCTCCAAGACCTGGAGTGCGAAGCCCCTTCCTGGTGTGCGGCCAGGACGAGGAGGATCCGTGAGATACCGATCGATTGCCGCGGCGGCCGCGTTCGCCCTGCTGACCCCGGCGGCGGCGCTGATGAGCGCGACCGGCGCCCAGGCTGCCGTCCAGTCAGCCGCCGCCGTGCCGCTCGCCGGCAGCACCTCCCCCGCCCTGGCCTACTCCCACCGCGTCGGCGCGCTGCCGGGCAGCCGGCGGCTGTCGGTCGCGGTCACTCTCAAGCTGCGCAACCAGGCCCAGCTGTCCGCCTTCGTCGGCGCCGCGAGCACCCCGGGCACCGCCGCCTACGGCCACTACCTGACCGCGGCCCAGTTCACCGCCGCGTACGCGCCGACCACGGCCCAGGTCGACACCGTCTCGGCCTTCCTGCGGAGCAAGGGCCTGACCGTCACCCGGGTCAGCGGCAACCGCGAGTCCCTCGACGTGACCGGCAGCGTCAGCAGGCTCCAGGGCGCCTTCGGCACCACCGAGAGCACCTACCTGGACCCGTACAGCCACCGGCAGTTCTACGCCAACGACCACGCGGTGGTCCTGCCGTCGGCCATCGCCGCGCTGGTCGCCTCGGTGGCGGGCATGGACGACCACACGGTGCGCGCGCCGGAGCTGGTCCGCAAGGACGACAGCACCCCGCACTCGACCCCCTCGGGCGTCAGCCCCAGCCAGGTCGACACCGCGTACCGGATAAACCAGACCGGCGAGAACGGAGCCGGGGAGACCGTCGCGCTCTGGGAGTTCGACGGCTACGACTCCTCGGACCTGAGCACCTACAACTCGCAGTACAAGCTGTCCGGCCCGGCCGCGACCACGGTCTCGGTCGACAGCGCCGACTACGACTCCGACCCGGGCCAGGGCGAGGGCGAGGTCGAGCTCGACAGCGAGGTCGTCCGCGCGGTCGCGCCGCAGGCGACCCAGCTGGTCTACGAGGCCCCCAACAGCGACCAGGGCGAGATCGACATCGCGAACGCGATCGTCTCCGCCGACAAGGTCTCGGTCATCTCCATCTCCTGGGGCTCCTGCGAGCAGGACACCACCCCGTCGGTGATGACCGCGGTCAACAACACCTTCGAGCAGGCCGCCGCCGAGGGCATCAGCATCTACAGCGCCGCGGGCGACAGCGGCTCGCGCGACTGCACCGGCAGCACCAGCGGCTCCGGCGTCAAGGCCGTCGACTTCCCCGGCAGCAGCGTCTACGACACCAGCGTCGGCGGCACCACCCTCAGCATGGGCTCCGGCGGCAGCTACTCCTCCGAGAGCGCCTGGAGCGACGGCGGCGGCGGCGTGTCCACGCTCTACACCCGGCCCAGCTGGCAGCCCGGCAGCAGCACCTACCGGACCGTGCCCGACGTGGCCTCCAACGCCGACCCGAACAGCGGCTACGCCATCTACACCGGCGGCTCCTGGGAGCAGATCGGCGGCACCAGCGCCGCCGCGCCGCTGTGGTCCGGCTTCACCGCGCTGTACAACGAGAAGGCCGCCGCCGCGAGCAAGGCCAACCTCGGCTTCGCGGACCCGGCCATCTACCAGGTCGGCGAGGGCAGCGGCTACGGCTCCGCGCTGCACGACGTGACCACCGGCGCGAACCAGGACTACTCGGCCGGTCCCGGCTACGACGAGGTCACCGGCTGGGGCACCCCGGTCGCCGACGGCCTGATGACCGCGCTCCTGGGCTCCGGCGGAACCACCGGCGGCAACACCGTCACCGTGACCAACCCGGGCAGCGAGTCCGGCACCGTCGGCACCGCCGCCTCGGTGCAGATCGCCGCCGGCGACTCGGCCTCCGGCCAGACCCTGACCTACAGCGCCACCGGCCTCCCGGCCGGACTGTCGATCAACGCCTCCACCGGCCTGATCTCCGGCACCCCGACCGCCGCCGCCACCTCCTCGGTCACCGTGACCGCCAAGGACACCACCGGCGCCACCGGCAGCACCACCTTCAGCTGGACCGTCACCGGTACCAGCAGTTGCACCGCCGCCCAGCTGATCGGCAACCCCGGCTTCGAGACCGGCACCGCCGCCCCGTGGACCGCGAGCTCCGGCGTCATCAACAACGACACCACCGACGAGCCCGCCCACTCCGGCAGCTGGGACGCCTGGCTCGACGGCTACGGCACCACCCACACGGACACCCTGTCCCAGCCCGTGACCGTGCCGACCGGCTGCGACGCGACCTTCAGCTTCTGGCTGCACGTCGACACGGCCAAGACCGGCAAGACGGCCCAGGACAAGCTCACCGTCACGGCGAACTCGACCACCCTGGCCACCTACTCCAACCTGAACGCCGCCAACGGCTACGCCCAGGAGACCTTCAACCTGTCCTCGTTCGCGGGCCAGAAGGTCACCCTCAAGTTCAGCGGTGTCGAGACCAGCGGCGCGCAGACCAGCTTCGTCATCGACGACACGGCCCTGAACGCCTCCTGACCCCTGGCGGCACCCCCGCAGGGCCCGGCGCGGCCATCCCCGCCCGGGCCCTGCCCCGGCTGGGTCAGCGGCGGTCGCGGCGGCGCCTGAGGTACCAGAGCGAGACCGGCAGCACCAGTGCGGCGCCGTCCGCCACGGCGGGCAGCGCGGCCGAGGAGAGCCCGCTCTGGTGGAAGGTCGACGGCACCGACAGCGCCGACCAGTGGCTGATCGGCCAGGCCACCACGAACGCCCGGCCGACCACGTCCTTCAGCGGCACGAAACCGCCGCCGTTGTTGTGCGCGCGTTGGTCGCGGGAGTCGGCGGAGTCGTCGCGGTGGTCGCCCATCACCCACAGATCGCCCTTGGGCACGGTCACGGTACCGGCCGGGTACAGGTCGCAGGGGGTGTTCCCAGGGTAGATGTAGGGCTCGCTCAGGGTGGCGCCGTCGACCGAGACCGGGGCTCCGGCCTTGCAGAGGACGGTGTCGCCGCCGACCGCGATCACCCGCTTGATCAGGTCCTGGTCGTTGGCGGAGGGCATCAGCCCGATCGTGCTCAGCACCGACTGGAAGTCCCGGGTCACCGGGTTGGTGGACGGGGCGGGCAGGTCCTCGCCGGACAGCCAGCCGCCCGGGTCCTTGAACACGATCACCTGGCCGCGCTGCGGGGTGGCCCCGAACCACGGGCTCAGCTTGTCCACCAGCACCCGGTCACCCGGCTGCAACGTGTTCTGCATGGACTGCGAGGGAATGGAGAAGGCCTGGACGAAGAAGGTCTTGATGATCACCGCCATCACGATCGCCGCCACCACCAGCAGCGGCACCTCCTTCCAGAACGGACGCTGCTTGCCAGGCACGGGCGTGGGCACGGGCACGGGTGCGGGCACGGGCGCGGGCTCGGGCGCGGGCTCGGTCATCGGCCGACCGCCGGGAACACGTCGGTCGTCCAGTCGGCCTGGTCGGTGCCGAGCGCGGAGACGTACCTCAGGTACGCGGTCGCGCTGCCCAGCGGGCTGGCCGGGGAGTCCGCCGGGACACCGGCGAAGTCGGCGCCCTGGTCCCCGTTCTGATTGAGCGTCAGTGAGATGTGCAGACCGTCCAGGTTCTCGCTGGCGGTCACCGGGCCGTGCTGGGTCGGGCCGCCGCCGGGCAGCACCGAGATCTGCGCGATCACCCCCCGGCTCACCGCGACGTCCACCTGGGCGTCCGCCAACGCGCCCTGGCGCAGGCTCAGTTCGGCCGCGGCCGAGGCCGCGGAGGCGGCCAGCGGGCCGCTCAGCCGGATCGGCAGCGGCCGCTGCGCCGGGGTGAAGACCAGGCTCCTGGCGATCCTGACCGCGACCGGCTCCGCCAGGCCGCCGGTGCTGACCTGGATCCACTGGCCTGACGGCGACTGGAGCACGACGTCGACGCCCAGCTCCGGCGTGCCCGAGGCACTGGCGTGGGTGCTGGTCCGCGCGTACGCCCGGTGCCCGTTGACCGGGTCGATCCGGGTCATCGAGGCGGTGTCCGCGTTCAGCTCCACGCCCGGCTTCTGCTCCACGTAGAGGTTGACCATGTCGGCGAAGCGCGGACCGTGGGCCTCGTCGTTCTCCCCGTACGAGTGGTCCGACTCGACGCCGTTGTGCTCGTAGGAGACCACCGTGTCCTGCGGCGGCAGCCAGCCGAAGGCGGCGCTCTGGGTCAGCGGGTCGCGGCCCGGGGCCGCGCCGGTGACGGGGGCGGCGGGCGACTGCGCGGGCGCGGCCGGGAGGGTGGTGGTGGCTCCGGCCGTCGGCAGGAAGACCACCACCAGGGCGACCGCGGCCAGTCCGCTGACCGCCCCGGCGACCCGGCGCCGCAACCGCCGGCGGACCAGTCGGCGGCCGTCGCCGAGCAGGCGCTCCAGGTCGACGGTGCTGGCCGGGATGGGGGCGTCGAAGACCGCGTCGAGGCCGCGGCTGAGGGCTTCACTGTCACTGATCATGATCGGTCTCTCCTTCGCTGCGGCGCTTCACCGCGACGCGGATTCGCTGGACGCGGGTTGGATCTCGGCCAGGACCGCCCGCAGGGCGTCCAGGCCGCGGGCGCTCTGGCTCTTGACGGTCCCCTCCGAGCAGTCGAGCAGCGCGGCGGTCTCGGCGACCGAGAGGTCGCAGTAGTGGCGCAGCACCAGGGCCGCGCGCTGCTTCGGCGGTATCCGGGCGAGCGCGGAGAGCAGGTCGAGCGTGCCGTCCACCTCGTCGGTCCGGGAACCGGTGACCGCGTCGACGTCGACGTGGTGGTGCGAGGTGCGCCGCCACCAGGAGCTCTTCTGCTCGTTGAGGAAGACGTTGACCAGCACCCGGCGGGCGTACGCGTCCAGGTTGTCGGCGCGCCGGGCCTGGCCCCAGTTGACGTAGAGCCGGAGGAAGGCAGCCTGGGTCAGGTCGTCGGCGCGGTGCCAGTCGTGGCAGAGCAGATAGCCGATGCGGCGCAGCCAGCCCGTCCTGGCCTGCACGTACGCGGTGAACTCGGCGTCCCGCCGCAGCGTCGCCATGCAGGGGCCCCCTTACGGAAGTGGATTCGGACAACCGCAAGACAGCGTCGGCCGCGCAAAGGGTTGCACGGGTCGCCGGATTGGTTCGCGGCGGCCGGTCGCGGTCGCCGGAAGCAGGGCAGCCGGAAGCAGGGCAGCCGGAAGCAGGTCGCCGGAAGCAGGTCAGCCGGAGCGGGGCAGGTGCCCGCTGTCCGCCCGCGTCCGCGCCGCCGCCCGGTCCAGGCAGTCGACCACCTGCTCGTCGGTGGACTGGGTGAAGTCCTGGTAGAACTGCCCGATCCCGAAGAAGTCGGCCGGGGTGTCCGGGCAGACCAGTTCGTCGGCGACCCCGGCCAGCCGGGTCCGCCAGTCCACCGGCGCCACCGGCACCGCGAGCACCACCCGGGCCGCGCCCTGCGCCCGGGCGATCAGGCAGGCGGCGCGGGCGGTGGAGCCGGTGGCCACGCCGTCGTCGACCACCAGCGCCGTCCGGCCGGTGAGCCCGACCCGGGCGCGCCCGCCGCGGTAGCGGTCGGCCCGCCGCTCCAGCTCCACCCGCTCCCGCCGCTCCACCGAGGCCAGTTCGGCGGCGGAGGTCCCGGTCGCGGTCAGCACCGCCTCGTTGACCACCCGCACCCCGCCCTCGCCGATGGCGCCCATGCCCAGCTCCGGCTGGAACGGCACCCCGAGCTTGCGCACCACGATCACGTCCAGTGGCGCGCCCAGCGCGGCGGCGACCTCGGCCGCCACCGGTACCCCGCCGCGCGGCAGGCCAAGCACCACCACGTCCGGGCCCCGCAGCCGCTCCAGCCCGGCGGCCAGTCGGCGTCCGGCATCGGCCCGATCAACGAAGTCCACGGCCGGACCTCCTCAGTCCTGGCCCCGTGGCAGGGCGGAAAACCGCAGGTCAGTGCCAGCCTACGCCCGCCGTGGCCGGACGCGGCGGGGCCGGGCGGATACGGTGGGGTGTCCCTGCCTGTCCGTGGTCCGACCTGGAGCCCTCCCTGAACACCGCTGTCGCCGAACTGCTGTCCGTCGCCCTGCTGCTGGGAGTGCTGGCGTTCGCCGTGGCCCGTCCCCGGGGCTGGCCCGAGGCCGCGGCGGCGGTCCCGGCGGCGGCGCTGCTGGTGGCGGTCGGGGCCGTCTCCCCGGCCCAGGCGTGGGCGCAGACGCGGAGCCTGCTGCCGGTGGTGGGCTTCCTGGCGGCGGTGCTGGTGCTGTCGCAGCTGTGCGCGGACGAGGGCCTGTTCACGGCGGCCGGGGACGTGGTGGCCCGGATGTGCCGGGGCAGTTCGGTGCGGCTGCTGGCCGGGGTGTTCGTGGTCGCGTCGCTGACCACGGCGGTACTGAGCCTGGACGCGACGGTGGTGCTGCTGACGCCGGTGGTCTTCGCGACGGCGGCCCGGGCCGGGGCCAGGCCCCGCCCGCACGTGTACGCCACCGCGCACCTGGCGAACTCCGCCTCGCTGCTGCTGCCGGTCTCCAACCTGACCAACCTGCTGGCGTTCACCGCCAGCGGTCTGTCCTTCACCCGCTTCGCGGCGCTGATGGCCCCGGCCTGGCTGCTCGTCATCGGCATCGAGTACCTGGTGTTCCGCCGCTTCTTCCGGGCCGACCTGGCCGCCCCGCCGCGCCCGGCCCGGTCGTCCGCGCGGCCGGAGACGCCGGTGTTCACGCTGGTGGTGCTCGGCCTGACGCTGGCCGGGTTCGCGGTGACCTCCTTCGTCTCGGTCAACCCGGCCTGGGCCGCGCTGGCCGGGGCGCTGGTCCTGGGCGGGCGGGCGCTGGGCCGCCGGAAGGCCACCGTGCCCGGCCTGCTCGGGATGACCAGTCCGCTGTTCTGCCTGTTCGTGCTGGCGCTGGGGATCGTGGTCAAGGCGGTGGTCGACAACGGCCTGGACAGCGCCGCCGGTCGGCTGCTGCCGCACGGCGACAGCCTGCCCGCGATGCTGGCGGTCGCGGGCGTCGCGGCGCTGCTGGCGAACGTGATCAACAACCTGCCCGCGATCCTGGCGCTGCTGCCGATCGTCGCCGCCGGCGGTCCCGGCGCGGTGCTGGCGGCGCTGGTCGGGGTGAACCTGGGACCCAACCTCAGCTACGTCGGTTCGCTGGCCACCCTGCTCTGGCGGCGCATCCTGCGCGACCACGACACCGACTCCGACCTGGGCGACTTCACCCGCCTCGGCGCGCTCACGGTGCCCGCCACCCTGCTGGCGGCCACTGTGGCAGTCTGGGCGATGCTGCGGGCGATCGGAGGCTGAACGTGACCGTACTGGTGTGGATCACCGAGGGGACCTGGCAGGCCGCCGTCGACGCCGCCCGCCGACACGCCCCCGCCGACACCGGGATCACCCTGCTCCACGTCACCGGCGACGACGTCGCGGCGACCGCCCACGGCGCCTTCGCCGGGCTGCTCGGCCGCGGCCGAGCCGGGCGCGACCCCGGCGACCAGGTACGGGCCCTCGCCGACGACGCCGCCACCGAGCTGCTCGCGGCCGCCACCGACCGGCTCGACCGGGACCGGGTGGTCCGCAGCCACCGCCACGGCCGGGTCGAACGCGAGGTCGTCCACGCCGCCGAGGACGCCGAGCTGCTGGTCTGCGCGCGCGACGGCGACCGGCGGCGGCTGGGCCCGCACAGCCTGGGCCCGGCCACCCGGTTCGTGGTCGACCACGCGCCGTGCCCGGTGCTGCTGGTGTGGCCGGAACCGGCCCCTGGCATCGAGTCGCTCCCGCCCGCGCCGCCCGGTCCGCCGCCCCCGGACCGGCCCTGATCCGCCGGACGCCCGCGTTGACCTGCAAGGTTGACCTGATAGCCTCCACTGTGCCCGACGCCAGCGCTACCTTCGAGCAGGACGTGCCCCCGTGACATCCACCGGTCCGGCCTCGGCGAAGGAGCACCCGGCGATCGCGGCCGACATCGAGCGGCGGATCGTCGACGGGGTGTATCCGGTCGGCCGCAGGCTGCCCAGCGAGCAGGCGCTCGCGCAGGAGTACGCCACCACCCGGGCCCGGGTCAGGACCGCGCTGGCGTCGCTGGCCCGGCGCGGCCTGCTGGTGTCGCGGCCCAACTCCGGCTGGCTGGTCCAGGCCGGGCGCCAGGCGCAGACGGTGGGCGAGATGCGCTCGTTCTCGCGGTGGGCCGCGGCGCAGGGGCGCGGGTTCAGCGGGCTGATCGTGCGCCGCGAGCACGGCGGCGCCACCGCGCGCGAGGCCCGGCTGCTCGGCATCGGGCTGGGCGAGCAGGTACCGCGCTTCGTCCGGGTGCGCACCCTGGACGGGCGGGCCGTCATGGTCGAACGGTCGACCTGGGCCCCGTGGGTGCTCCCGGTGATCGACGCGCTGCCGGACGACGTGCCCTCGGTCTTCGGCGCGCTGCACTCCGCCGGTGTCCACGCCGTCCTCGGCGACCACCGGATCGAGGCGGTGGCCGCCTCCAGCGACGACGCCCGGCTGCTCGGGCTGCGCAGGTCCAGCCCGCTGCTCCAGGTCAGCCGCACCACCGCGACCCACGGCGGACGGATGGTCGAGGTCGCGGTCGACCGCTACCTGTCGGACGTGGTGGCCTTCGACGTCCGGGCCCGGGACGTCGCCCGGACGCTGCTGTCGCCGGGCGACTGAACCGAGCCGCCGCCGGGGCCCGCGGCCCGCCCGGATCCGGCCCACTGCGCGCAGTCGGCGATCGAATCGCCACTCCCGGACCCGGAATCGTCGGGGTGTCGGGCCGCGTTCACGGTTGATTCACCCGCAGCGCTTTTGATCCGAACTGTAGTGCCTTCACAGTTCACACACATCAGGAGCGTCCGATGACCACCGACCCCGAGCCCTCCCGATCCGACAGCGCGCAGCCCGGGATCCAGGTCCCGCAGGCGATCCTGCGGTCCGGGCTCTCCCGGCGCGGCATGCTCAAGGCCATGGGCCTGTTCGGCGGCGCGACCGCGCTCGCCGGCAGCGGCGCCGCCTGGGCGGCCACCGGCGGCGCGGCGGCCGGAACGCCGGGGAAGTCGACGGCCTACGTGCTGCCCGAGGGCTTCACCGGCACCATGGCCGACCTCAAGCACGTGGTGATCCTGATGCAGGAGAACCGCGCCTTCGACCACTACTACGGCGCGATGCCCGGGGTCCGCGGCTTCAACGACAAGCAGGCGCTGCGCTTCCAGAACGGCACCACCGTCTTCTCCCAGCCCAACGGCTCGACCGTGGTCAAGCCGAACCACGTGACCACCGTCGCCCAGTCCACCACCGGGCTCGACCACGGCTACGCCACCGGCACCGCCGCCTGGAACGGCGGCAAGTACAACAACTGGGTGCCCGCCAAGGGCAGCGCGACCATGAACTACCTCACCGGTGAGGAGATCCCCTGGCAGTGGTCGCTGGCCAGCAACTACACCCTGTGCGACAACTACCACTGCTCGATCATGGGCCCGACCACGCCCAACCGGCTCTACCTGTGGACCGGCACCTCCGACGGCGTCACCGGCAACGGCGGTGAGACCTCGGGCAACCGGGCCTGGCAGACCTACCCGGAGGCGCTCCAGGCGGCCGGGGTCTCCTGGCGCGTCTACGTCGACAACAACAACGGCGACGGCTGGGTCGGCGACTACGAGGACAACCCGATCCGCGGCTTCGCCACCTTCACCCCGAGCGCCGCGAACCTGGCCGACACCACCAAGACCGCCCCCGGCACCGGCCTGGTCTGGCGCGCCAACTCCTTCCCGTACGCCCCCGACGGCCTGCCCAACAACGACAGCGACACCAACCTCAACGGCGTCCTGGCCGACTTCATCGCGGCCTGCGCCCCCGGCGCGCAGTACCCGCTGCCGCAGGTCTCCTGGATCGTCTCGCCGTACGAGTGGTCCGAGCACCCCTCGGCCGACCCGGAGCACGGCGCCCACTACACCAACCGGGTGATCCAGGCCCTGCAGAGCAACCCCGACGTGTGGAACCACACGCTGCTGGTGCTGAACTTCGACGAGAACGACGGCTACTTCGACCACGTGCTGCCGCCGGTCCCGGAGCCCGGCACCGCCAGCGAGTTCTCCGGCAGCACCCCGCTCGGCTACGGCGCCCGGGTGCCGATGACCCTGGTCTCGCCGTGGACCCGGGGCGGCTGGGTCAACTCCGAGGTCTTCGACCACACCTCGGTCATCCAGTTCCTGGAGGTGTGGACCGCCGCCATGGGCACCCCGGCCCCGAGCACCACGATCACCCCCTGGCGCCGCTCCATCAGCGGCAACCTGACCAGCGCGATCGACTTCACCCGCCCGGTCCTCGGCGTCCCCTCGCTGCCGGACACCGCGGCGCTGGTCGCGATCGCCCGGGCCGGGGGCACCATCGCCACCCAGCTGACCACCGACGACCAGTGGACCGACTACCCGCCGCTGCGCCCGCGTCCGCTGTCCTTCCACGCGCAGAGCACCTTCACCGAGAACCGCGCCACCGGCCTGGTCACCGCGAACATGAGCCTGGTCGGCGGCGCCGCGGGCAAGGCGGTGAGCCTCCAGGTGTTCCCCGACCAGTACAAGGCGTTCAGCAACACCCCGTTCACGGTGACCGCCGCCGCGCCGCGCAGCTACAGCTGGGACGCCTCGGCGCTCCAGGGCCGGTACGCCTTCTCGATCTACGGCCCGGACGGCTTCGTCCGCTCGCACGCCGGAACCGTGCTCCCGGCCGGGCAGAACAACGCCGGGGTGCCCCGGGTCGACGTGGCGCTCACCCCGGGCAGCAACCCGACCGTGGCGATCACCCTGCACAACGACGGCCTACAGCAGGTCCACTACACGCTGACCGCCAACGACCACGTCGGCGGCGTGCAGGACTTCTGGGTCGC
This sequence comes from Streptacidiphilus sp. P02-A3a, assembly GCF_014084105.1. Taxonomy (GTDB): domain Bacteria; phylum Actinomycetota; class Actinomycetes; order Streptomycetales; family Streptomycetaceae; genus Streptacidiphilus. Next base: position 6,405,331 of record NZ_CP048289.1, read on the forward strand.
GCCCGGCCAGTCCAAGCAGGTCAACTGGCCCACCGCGGACGGCTACTACGACGTGGTGATGACCACCGACACCGGTACCGGCTGGACCCACCGCTACGCCGGTCGCATCGCCCAGACCACCAACTGACCGACCCCTCCCTCCCCCTGGAGCGCTCCATGGCCGTTCGGCCGCGCAATCCCCTCCATCCACCACACCCCCGGCTACGGCGGCTGACCGCCGCCGGGGCCTGCGCCGCGATGCTGGCGGCGGGCCTGTCCGCGCTGCTGGCCCCGACGGCCTCGGCCGACCCGACCTACGACTCACGTGACTCGGCCCTGCCGGTGGCCGCGTACACCTTCGACAGCGACTCCGGCACCACCGTGGTCGACAGTTCCGGCCACGGCAACAACGGCACCTGGACCGGCACCCCGAGCTACGCCGCCGGCGTCTCCGGCAAGGCCGCGCACATCAGCGCCGGAAAGAACTTCGTGAGCCTGCCGAAGGTCGCCGGGCAGACCGACGGCTCCGGCAGCTTCTCCTTCGAGACCTGGTGGTACGACAACACCGAGACCGCCGACGCGCCGTTCGTCGCCAACCAGGACTTCGCCTCCTGCGCCAACACCGGCTTCACCTTCTACCACCTCAGCGGCACCTACCAGCAGCGCTCCTGCTTCGCCGTCAACGGCACCAAGACCTACAGCAGCACCAACACCGCCTCGGTGCGGAGCGGCTGGCACTACCTCGCGGTGGTGGAGGACAGCGGCGCGCACACGTACAACTACTACGTGGACGGCGTGCTCTCCTCGTCCACCTCGACCATATCCGGCACCACCGCCGCGAACTTCGACTCCGGCAGCCCGATCCGGATCGGCCAGGACGGCACCGGCGTGTACAGCGCCACCGACGACGCCCTGGTGGACGACTTCAACTTCTACAACCAGGCCATCAGCGCCACCCAGATCTCGGCCGACTACGCGGCCACCAACCCGGCCACGCACTTCCCGGTCACCGTCACCAACGACGGCCACGGCACCGGCACCGCGTCCGTGCTCGCCCCGGCCGCCGGCGTGAGCGACACGCTGACCGCGACGCCCAACCCCGGCTACTCGTTCAGCGCGTGGGTCCCGGTGTCCTCCTCGATGCCCGCGGTCAGCGGCAGCGGCACCTTCACCGCGCCCGGCAGCCCGGCCACCGTCGAGGCCACGTTCGTGCCGAACACCTACACCGTCACCTTCAACGGCAACGGCGCGGACGGCGGGACCACCGGTCCGCAGACGCTGACCTACGACCAGGCCGCCACGCTCACCGCGAACGGCTTCACCGACAGCGGCAAGCAGTTCGTCGGCTGGAGCACCACCCCGAACGGCGCGCCCGCCTACGCCGACCAGGCGAGTGTCAAGAACCTCACCGCCAGTGCCAACGGCAACGTCACCCTGTACGCCCAGTGGGCCTCCGCGGGCAGCTACCGGGTGACCGAGAGCGGCGACAGCGACGTCACGGTCAGCTCCACCGCCGACGCGTCGCTGGGCTGGGTGCTCCCCGGCCGGACGGTCACGCTGACCGCCACCCCGGCCACCGGCTACTCCTCGACCTGGCAGGTGGTCTCCCCCAGCGGGCTCACGGTCGCCGCCGACGGCAGCTTCACCATGCCCGCGCAGAACGTCGTACTGAAGGCGGTCTCCTCGGGCAACCCCTACACCGTCGCCTTCAACGGCAACGGCGCCACCGCCGGGGCGACCGCGTCCGAGCAGTTCGGCTACGGCCAGGCCGCCGCGCTGACCGCGAACGGCTTCACCCGCCCCGGCTACGGCTTCCTCGGCTGGGCGACCAGCGCGACCGGGACCGCCGCGTACACCGACGGCCAGAGCGTCGGCAACCTCACCGCGAACGCCAACGCCACGGTCACCCTGTACGCCGTCTGGGGCCGCTACCGCGCCGTCGGCGACACCGTCGCGCCGATCGCCTCCTACGACTTCGCCGCCGACAAGAACGGCGTGGTCAGCGACAGCTCCGGGCAGGGCAACAACGCCGTCTGGAAGGGCACCGCCACCTACGCCAAGGGCTTCGCGGGCCTCGCCGCCCACGTCAGCGGCGGCAGCAACTTCATCCAACTGCCCAGTGTGGCGGGCCAGACCGACGGCTCCGGCAGCTTCTCCTTCTCCACCTGGTGGGGCGAGTACGGCGAGACCATCGACGGCCCGCTGGTCAGCAACCAGAACTTCGCCGCCTGCCTCAACCCGGGCCTGTCGCTGTACGACGTCTCCGGGACGACCACCACGCAGAGCTGCTGGGGCCAGCCGAGCGGCACCACCCGGCAGTACTCCGCGGTGAACCCGACCGCGCTCCAGGGCACCTGGCACTACCTGACGGTGGTGGTCAACCGCGGCACGCAGACCCTGAGCTACTACGTCGACGGAGCCCTGGCCGGCACGTCCAGCGCCGGTCAGATCACCTCGGCCACCAACTTCAACTCCGGTATGCCGTTCAACATCGGCCAGGACGGCACCGGCGTCTACAGCGCCTCCGTCGACGCCCTGGTCGCCGACTTCGACTTCTACGACCAGCCGCTCTCGGCCGCCCAGGTCGCCAACGACTACAACGCCACCAAGCCGGCCGCCACCGCGCTGCCGAACGAGTCCACGGTGGACGTTGCTCCCCCCGTCAACACCGTCGCCCCGGGCTTCGTCACCAGCGCCTTCCACGCCCCGCAGGTGCGGGTGAACGCGGCCGTCTCGCAGTCCGTGGCCGGTCTGTGGAACGGCGGCACGGTCACCTCGTACACCAAGACCGCCGGTGACCCCTGGCTCAGCGTCAACAGCGGCGGCCAGGTGACCGGTACCGCGCCGGGCACCGCGCCGCAGCACCCCGGCACCATCACCGTGCAGGCCACCGACGGCACGACGACCTCGCAGATCACCGTCGAGATCCCGGTCATCGCCGCGAACGACGCCCCGCAGCTGGCCACCGCGACCTGGAACCTGTGGGACGCGGGCACCCACGTGGACAACTCGCTGCTGAAGGACCTCACCGTCATCGGCAGCAACGGCCTCGACGTGATCGCCGTCCAGCAGGACGGCGGCACCGTCGCCGGGCAGCTCGCCCAGGCCCTCGGCTGGTACGACTACGAGGGCGCCGACGGCCTCGGCATCGTCTCGGCCTGGCCGATCTCCACGACCGGGGTGGTCGCCGCGACCGCCGCCACCCCCGCCGTCGGGGTGACCGTGAACGTCGACGGCCAGGACGTCCGGATCTGGGACGCCGCGCTCGACCGGACCGGCTACGGTCCGGAGCAGGCCTGCGCCCAGTCCGGGACCACGCCCGCCGCGATCGTCGCCGCCGAGCAGGCGAGCAACCGCTACGCCCAGGCCCAGGCCGTGGCCGCCGAGGTCAAGCCCGACGTCGCGGCGGCGAACAGCACTCCGGTGGTGTTCCTCGGCGACCTCGCCTCCCCCTCCGCCAGTGACTGGACCGCGGCCACCGCCGCCGCGCACTGCAACATCGGCGCGGTCGACTGGCCGGTCCCGGACGCGATCACCGGCACCGGCCTGCTGGACTCCTTCCGCGCGGCCAACCCCGACCCGGTGGCCGTCCCCGGCAACACCTGGTCGCCGATCGAGCCGACCAACCCGGCCACCGGCGCGGCCGAGCCGCAGGACCGGATCGACTACGTCGACTACGCCGGTACCGGGCTGACCGAGGTCGGTTCCAACACCCTGGTCGCCGGCTGGCCGTCGGCGACCAACGTCAACTCCAACGCCTGGACCAGCAACCACGCCGCCGTGGTGACCACGTTCACCCTGGGCACCCCGCTGGCCTCGATCCCGGCCCCGACCGTGAGCGTCGCCGACGCCTCGCTGGTCTACCAGGTCGGCCAGGCGCCCAGCGGCAGCGCCCTGGCCGGTGCCATCGGCGTCAGCACCGCGCCCGCCGACGCCACCGTCGCCGTCGACGGCAGCAAGGTCGACTACACCACGCCCGGCTCCTACACGGTGCTGGTGACCGCGACCGAGAACGGCTTCGTCTCCGACCCGGTGGCGGTGACCGTCCGGGTGGTGCCGGTGGTCACGCTCAGCCTGGCCAACAGCTCGGTCTCCCTGGCCGGTACCGGCCTGAGCCAGGCGGCCGTGCTCGACGGCCTGGGCGGCGGCCTCAACGTCGACGGCACGGTCAACGCCGACCTCTCCCAGGTCGACCCGGCCGTCAGCGGCAGCTACCCGGTCACGGTGACCGGCACCGACGACTACGGCTTCACCGCGACCGCCCAGGCCACCGTCGTGATCACGACGCCGGACCAGCCGCCGGTGGTCACCCCGGCGGTCACCCCCGGCGCGCCCGACGGGCAGCACGGCTGGTACGTCTCCGCCCCGACCGTCTCGGTCACCGCGACCGACGACACCGGCACCACGCCGACCGTCGAGTACAGCACCGACGGTGACACCTGGACGCCCTACACCGGGCCGCTGACGGTGCCGGACGGCTCCTGGACGTACCAGTTCCGGGCCACCGACGGCGTCGGCGCCGTCTCCACCCCGGTCTCGCTGCCGGTCCAGGTCGACCGCACCGCGCCCAGCACCACCGCGACCGCCACCCCGGGCGCGACCATCATCACCCCGGTCACGGTGGCCCTGAACGCCACCGACGCCGCCTCCGGCGCGGCCCAGACCCAGTACCAGATCGGCGGCGGCGCCTGGACGGCCTACACCGGGCCGTTCACGGTGACTCCGCAGTCCTCCGCCCAGACCGTCTCCTACTACTCGACCGACACCGCGGGCAACGTCGAGACCACGCACCAGCTGGTGATCCCCGCGATCACGCCGGTCAACCCGACGATCACCGCGTCCACCCCGGCCGGCCAGTACGGGACGGCCACCACCGCGACCGTCACCGTCAGCTCGCCCGGGCTACCCGCCACCGGGAGCGTCACCCTGACCGAGGGCAGCACCCCGCGCGGCACCGCCGCCCTGGCCAACGGCACGGCGACGTTCACCCTGCCGGTCGGCCTGGCCGCCGGGAACCACGTCATCCTCGCCTCCTACTCCGGCAGCGACCTGCTCACCCCGCAGATCCAGACGCTGACCGTGACCGTCGGCCTGCCCGCCGCCTGGACCGCCGCGACCGCCTACCGCACCGGCGACCGGGTCGCCTACCAGGGCAACCTGTACACGGCCTCCTGGTACACGCAGAACCAGCAGCCGGGCGACCCGCAGGGCCCCTGGCAGGAGATCGTGATGACGGAGAGCGGGACGGCCGTGTGGACCGCCTCGCGCACCTTCAACTCCGGTGACCTCGCGGTCTACAACGGCAGCACCTTCAAGGCCGGTTGGTACACCCGGGGCGACGTCCCCGGCTCGGTCACCGGCCCGTGGGAGGAGCAGGCCCCGGCCGGGCCGAACGGCATCGCGCCGTGGACGCCGACCACCGTCTACACCGCCGGTGACCAGGTCACCTACCAGGGCGGCAGGTACCAGGCCGGGTGGTACACCCGCGACCAGGCCCCGGGCAGCGCGAACGGGGGCTGGAAGAAGATCGGCTAGTCATCCGGCCGGCTGGCCACTCAGCCGGAACGCGTTCGGCCGGGCCCCTCGGGGGGTCCGGCCGAACGCCGTTTCCGGCCGGACCCGGAGGCCGTTCGACCGCGAGGCCGTTCGACCGCGAGGCCGTTCGCCGGGTCAGTGCGGGCGTCGGGCCCGGAGCACGGTTGGCTGTACGTCCTCAGCGGGCGCATGCGGGTGGTGCTCGGGGACGAGGACTTCGTCCTCGCCGAGGGCGAGGTGGCCGAGTTCGACACCCACCTGCCGCACTGGTTCGGCAACGCCGACGAGCACCCGGTGGAGTTCCTGAGCATCCTCGGCCCGCAGGGCGAACGCTTCCACATCCGCGCCCGCTACCGGCCCGGCGGCTGAACAGCGGTGCGGTGCCGGTCGACGGATTCGACCGGCACCGCGGGTGGGGCGGGTGGCGGGCTCAGAAGCCGACGGCGACCTGCACGTACTGCGCGTCAGTGGTGTTGAAGTCCGAGGACTGGCCGTTGTCGTCGTCGTAGGCGAAGCCGTACTGCAGGCCGTTGACGGCGACCGAGTGCCAGAACGCGGCGTAGTAGTTGCACGGCGCGTTCTGGTAGTAGTCCGACGGCGTGTTCTGCACGGTCGTGGAGAACTGCGCCACGCAGCGGTTGAGCCCCGCGCACAGGCTCGCGTCGCCGTTGAGGGCCGGGCTGCCGCCGCCGGAGCAGCCGAAGACCTGTTGCGTGGTCTCCGTGGCTCCGACCGAAGCGGCGTAGGACACCATGTAGTTGGCGTCCGCGCCGCCGGGCTGGAAGGCGGCCACGTCACTCGGTGCCGGAATGTTGTAGGGCGCGTTGACGGTGGCGAGTTGCTGGAACTGCGCGGGCACCGAGTTCTCGAACTGCTGGAACAGCGCCGTCCGGCTCTCGGAGAACACCTGGTCGTCCTCGCCCACGACGGTGTCGGAGCCGTCGGAGTTGTGCAGGTGGATGGCCAGCGGCAGCCCGAAGGCGTCCACCCGCGAGGTGTCGGCGTTGATCGTGGTGCCGTTCGAGTTCAGCTCGATGAAGTCGTTGTACTGGCTGTTGGGCGAGCCGAGGTAGAAGTAGACCCGGCAGGAGTTGCACGAGGTCATCGTGTAGTACGGCGACTGCGCGATCGACTCCTCGACACCGTTGACGTCCCAGTAGACCTCGCTGTCGGGGTACTGGCCGTTGGTCGCGTTGAGGAAGTCGAACTCGATGGCGCCGGACGCGCCCGGAATGCTGCTGGTGTTGCCCCAGAACGACGCCGGGAAGCCTCCGAACCCGGTGCCGCCGGTGCCCCCGCCGCCGCCGGACTGGGCGAAGGCGAGGTAGTTGACGTTCCAGCCCGGATTGTCCTGATACACCGTCAGCGTCTGCTGCCCGGCCGAGAGGGAGACCGTCGCGTTGACCGTGGTCCAGGTCTGGTAACCGCCGGTGGCGGGGATGTTGACGTTGCCGCTGAGGCTGGTCCCGGCGGCGTTGCCGATGTGCAGCGCGTCGGTGACCGCGGCCGGCGCGGCGACCCGCAGGCCGACCGTGTAGCTGCCCGCGCTGGCGACGTTGACGGTGTACTTGAACCACTGCCCGGCGCCGGTCCAGCCCAGGTCGTAGCCGCCGCCGCTGTCGGTGGTGGCCTCCAGGTCGACCCCGTCCGGGCGGTAGCTGTTCCCGGAGCCGTTGACGGCGGTGACGTTGTAGGCCGTCCCCTGCCCGCCGGTGTCGTAGTTCTCCGCCTGCACCGTGCCCGGCACCGCGGCCGCGGTGCCGCCGTAGGCGGCGTCGGCACTGGCGAAGCTGAGGTAGTTGATGTTCCACCCGGCGGCGTCCTGATCCAGCGTCAGCGTCTGCACACCGGCGGTCAGGGTGACGTTGGCGGTGACCGTGGTCCAGGTCTGGTAGCCGCCGGTCGCCGGGACGGTCACCGGGCCGGACAGGTTGGTCCCGGCGGCGTTGGCGATGTGCAGCCCGTCGGTCACCGCGGTCGGCGCCGCCAGCCGCAGGCTGACCGCGTAGGTGCCGGCACTGGCGGCGTTGACGGTGTAGTGGAACCACTGCCCGGCGCCGGTCCAGCCGACGTCGAGGCCGCCGCCGGTGTCGGTGGTGTCCTCCAGGTCGACGCCGTCGGAGCGGTAGCTGTCGGCGGTGCCGTAGACGGTGCCGACGCTGTAGGCCACGCCCTGGCCGCCGGTGTCGTAGTTCTCCGCCTGCACCGTGCCCGGCACCGCGGCCGCGGTCCCACCGTAGGGGGCGTCGGCCGCGGCGTACGCCACGCTGTTCCCGCCCACCAGGGTCACGATGGACAGGGCTGCGACCGCGATCGCCGCCCGGATTCTGGGCCGGGAGTGGAACCGACCCGGTCTGCCGCGCGAGGGCGCGGACAGCCGCAGATTGAGGAAGTCCCTCATTGCCGTCCTCTCTGATTCCTGGTCATCTCTTCCGGTCGCCGAGCCGGTTCGGACCGGTGCGCCGTTCCCGGGCAGGCTGAATTCCCGCATGACGGAATGCCGTCGGCGGAGGAGGGGTGGGGTGGAGCGGACAGCGTGCGACCGGGCGGGTGTGGCGCATGCGGGGCGACGAGGGCGCTCCCGGGGGTGGCCTGAGAGCGCTCTCACAGAGGGTTTACAGGGACCGGTCGAACGTGTCAATCCTTCCGGCAGGATGACCCCGGCAGACTTGACTGTTACATCGTCAGAATGCCTGATCAGCAAGGAATTAGCGGCCCTGGTTGCTTGCGCATCACCGCCGGTCGGAGGGCTCCAGGGCAAGGAGAGCGCTCTCTGTCGCCAGGTGCTCCAGCACCGCTCCGGGCCGGCGGCGGCCCGCGGCGTGCTGGGCGACGCGCCCGGCCGCGCTGGACGCCCGGTCAGGTGCCCGCGTACCAGGTGATCGCCTACGGCTTCGTCCTGGGTGAACTGGCCCGCCGGGTCACCGGCAGGCCCCCCGGCGAGCTGCTGACCGCCGAACTGCTGGCGCCGCTCGGACTGCACGACACCCATCCGGGACTGCCGGACGAGCTGTGGCACCGGCACGTACCGGTCCGCGGCCGGGGCCGGGCCGGGCTGCTCACCCAGTACACCGCCAACCGGCGGCGGGTCCGGCCCGACCCGGACGTCCGATCTGGAAATCCGTTCGTAACCGGATTCATGGCGCAATCACAGGCGCGCTCGACAGGATGGACCGGTGGTCTGCCAAGGGCCGGCCCCGCCCACGCGGCTCCGGCCCGACCTGCCCGTCTCCCCGTTTCCGCCGACGAGTTCGGCTCGCACCGGAGGTAGCTCGCCTTGTCCGCGATCGTCGACAGCGCTCTTCGAGATTCCTCGGACACCCCAGGCCAGGACGGTGCCGGTCGGCGCCTGCGCTGGCGCTTCTGGCAGTCCCCGGCCGATCAGCCCGGCTGGGCCAGACCGGCGCTGCTGGTGGTCGCGGCGGTGGCGGCGGTGCTCTACGCCTGGAACATCACCTCCTCCGGGTACGCGTACTTCTACTCCGACTCGGTCAGGAGCATGTCGGTCAGCTGGAAGGCGCTGCTGTTCGGGGCGATGGACCCGGGGGCGACGATCACCCCGGACAAGATCGCCGGGGCCTTCGTGCCGCAGGCGCTCTCCGCCCGGATCTTCGGCTTCCACGCCTGGGCGGTGACCCTGCCGCAGTGCGTCGAGGGCGTGATCAGCGTGCTGGTGCTGTACCGGGTGGTCCGCCGCTGGTCCGGGCCCCGCGCCGGGATCGCCGCCGCGGCGCTGTTCACCTTCACACCGGTGGCCGCCTCGATGTTCGGGCACTCCATGGAGGACGGCTTCCTGGTCTTCTGCCTGGTGATGGCGGCCGACTGCTACCAGCGCGCGGTCCTCGACGCGCGGCTGCGCTCGCTGCTGCTGTCCGGGGTGTGGGTGGGCGTCGGCTTCCAGGCCAAGATGATGCAGGCCTGGATGATCCTGCCCGCCCTGGCCGTCGGCTACCTGGTGGCCGCGCCGGTGCGGCTGCGGCGACGGATCGGGCAGCTGCTGGTGGCCGGGGTCGTCTGCGCGGCGGTCTCCCTGTCCTGGGTGGCGCTGATGACCGTGGTACCGGCCAAGGACCGCCCGTACGTGGACGGCAGCACCAACAACAGCGCCGTGGCCATGGTCTTCGGCTACAACGGGCTGGAGCGCTTCGGCATCCACGTCCCCGGCTCCATCGCCAGCATGGGCGGCGGCGCGCCGGGCGGCGGCAGCGGCGCGGGGGGCGAGCGGCGCGGCTTCCCCGGCGGCGAGGGCTTCCCCGGCGGGGGCAACGTCCCCGGCGGAGGCGCGTTCCCGGGCGGGAGCGCGTTCCCGGGCGGGAGCGCGGGCGGCGCGGGCGGCGCGGGCGGGCCCGGCGGGTTCGGGGGCTCGGCACCGGTCGGCGGGTCCGGCGGGACGGCGGGTTCCGCGCCGGGCGGCGCGGCGGGCGGGACGGCCGGTTCGGCGGGCGCGGGCGGCGCGGCGGGCGGGTTCACCGGGACCCGTACCGGCGGGTTGACGGCGCGCGGCGGGCCCGGCGGCGGATTCGGCGGCATGGGCGGCTCGGGCTGGCTGAAACTGTTCCAGGGCCGGTTCGCCCCGCAGATCGGCTGGATGTACCCGTTCGCGCTGCTCGGCCTGGCCTTCGGGCTGTGGTGGCGACGCCGGGCCGGGCGCACCGACCGGATCCGTGGCGGCTACGTGATGTGGGGAACCTGGCTGGTCGTGGTCGGCCTGGTGTTCAGCAAGATGAGCTCGATCCCGCACACCGCCTACATGTCGACGCTCGCGCCCCCGCTGGCGGCGCTGGCCGGGGCCGGCGGGGTGCTGATGTGGGACGCCTACCGCAAGGGCGCCCGCAGCGGCTGGGCGCTGCCGGTCGCGGTGGCCGCCGAGACGGCGTGGAGCTGGCACCTCAGCTCCAGCGAGAGCGGGTTCCTGCCGTGGCTGCGCTGGCTGGCCCTGGCCGCCGGGGTGGTCGGCCTGGTCGCGCTGGTCTGGCGCCGGGTCTCCCCCGGGGCGCGCTCGCGCGTCCTGACCGTGGGCGTGCTCACCGGCCTGGCCGGGGCGGTGGTCACCCCGGTGGCCTGGTCGGCCTCGGTCCTTGACCTCAGCTACGCCGGGAGCGCCTTCGACGCGAGCGCCGGACCGTCCGCCATGGGCACGCCCGGCGGCGGGAAGGCGGCGGCGGGCGGCTTCTCCGGCCCCGGCGGCACGGTCGTCACCACGCTCACCGCCGACCAGCGCAAGCTGTACGACTACGTCAAGGCACACCAGCAGGGCGCGCGCTACGTCCTGGCGACGGACGGCTGGAACTCGGCGTCCCCGTACATCCTGGCCACCGGCGACACGATCATGCCCATGGGCGGCTTCAGCGGATCCGTCCCGGAGCCCTCGCTGAGCGCCTTCGAATCACTGGTCCGCCAGGGCCAGTTGCGGTTCGTCCTGGTCTCCGGCGGCGCCGGGGGCGGCTTCGCGGGCCTGCGCGCGGGCGGCGCGGGCGGCACGGGCGGCGGAAGCGTCAGCCAGATCGACAGCTGGGTGAAGAGCCACTGCACCGAGGTACCCGCCGCCGGCTACGGCGGCGACACCGCCGCGTCATCCACCGCCAGGAGCGGCTTCCCGGGCCTGGGCGCTACCGGCAGCGGCACCCTGTACGCCTGCGGATCCACCGGCTGACCGGTACCGCGACCGGCTCGGGGCGGGCCTCCTCGGCCCGCCCCGAGCCGTCGGGCCCCGCCCGCCGCAGGTGAGTTTTCGGCCAGCTTGCCGTGTGGTCTGTGCACAACCCGACAGGCTGAGTAGAGTCGAAGTAGTTGGATGGTCTTGCCAACTATCTCACCTGCCAAGGGAGCCCCTGTGCCCACGGAGTCGCCCACGGAACCGCCCACAGAGCCGCCCGGGTCGTCACCCGCCGGGCCCGGCGCCCCTCACCGCATCGCGGTGATCGGCGCGTCGGCGGCCGGGTTGAGCGTGGTCGAGGGGCTGCGCAGACTGGGCTTCGGCGGACGCCTGAGCCTGATCGGCGAGGAGACCCACCTGCCCTACGACCGGCCCCCGCTCTCCAAGCAACTGCTGCGTGGCGAATGGGGGTTGGAGCGGCTCCAGCTGCGCGGGGCGGACGCCCTGGCCGGGCTCGACCTCGATCTTCGGCTCGGGGTGCGGGCGGTGGCCCTGGACACCCGGCACCGCCGGATCGACCTCAGCGACGGCGACCGGCTCGACTACGACGCCGCGGTCGTCGCCACTGGATTGATTCCCCGTCAGTTACCGGGCGCCGAAGGGCTGTCCGGCGTCCACACGCTGCGCACACTGGAGGACGCGCTCGCCCTGCGGGAGTCGCTGGGCGGCGGAGCACGGCTGGTGGTGATCGGCTCCGGCTTCATCGGGGCCGAGGCGGCGGCGGTGGCCCGCGACGCGGGGGCCTCGGTCACCATGGTCTCCCAGGGACCGGCACCGCTGGCGGAGGTCCTCGGCGCCGAACTCGGCGCGCTACTGGCCGAGTCGCACACCGCGCACGGGGTGCGCCTGCTGACCGGGACCCAGGTCACCGGCCTGACCCAGGCGTACGGCCGGGTCACCGGCGTGGCCCTGACCGGCGGCGCCGTGGTCACCGCGGACGCGGTACTGGTGGCGATCGGCGCGACCCCCGCCACCGACTGGCTGCGCGGCAGCGGCGTACCGCTCGGCGACGGCGTGCTCTGCGATCCGACGCTGCACGCCGGGGCGGGCGTCTGGGCGGCGGGGGACGTCGCCTGCTGGCCGCACCCGCGCACGGGGCTGCCCACCCGGATCGAGCACCGCACCAACGCCACCGAGCAGGGCCTCGCGGTGGCCCGCAACATCCTCGCGGCCCCGGGTGAGGCGGCGGCCTTCGACCCGGTCCCCTACGCCTGGTCGGACCAGTACGACCTGCGCCTCCAGCTGTACGGCCGCACCCGGGGCGCGGACCAGGTGCGGATCGTGGAAGGCAGCCTGGCGGAACGGAAGTTGGTCGCCCTCTACCGCAGCAACGGCCGGGTCGGCGGGGTCGTCGGCATCAACCTGCCGCGGCCGACCCGGGCCTACCGCGCGCTGGTGGCCGAGGGCGCCGAGTGGTCCACGGCGGTCCATCCGGACGCCGATCCGGTGGACCGGCGAGCACGCGTCAGCTGAACAACCCGCCGGGTCGGCCGCTGCCACCACCGTCCCGCCCGGCACCAGGCACAGCGAGACAGAGGAGTAGTTGCCAGATGGACACATCGACAGAACTGAGCAGCCAGGAGCGCCTCCAGACCCGATCCGACGAGACCGTTCCCGCCTATCCGATGGACCGCGCGCCGCGCTGCCCGTTCGACCCCGCACCCGAGTTGCGGAGCCTGGACGAGGGCGGACCGCTGAACCGGGTCCGACTGTGGGACCGGAGCACGCCGTGGCTGGTCACCGGCTACGCCGAGCAGCGGCAACTGCTGGCCGACCCGCGCGTCAGCGCCGACACCAAGAACCCCGGCTACCCGCACCCGACCCCGGCCACCCGGGCCCGCCGGGAGCAGGCCAGGACCTTCCTCAGCATGGACGACCCCGAACACGCCCGGATGCGGCGGATGGTGACCGGGTCGTTCGCCATCAAGCGGGTGGAGGCCATGCGCCCGGCGATCCAGCAGATCGTCGACAACCTGATCGACCAGTTGCTGGACGGCCCCAGGCCGGTCGACCTGGTCCAGGCGTTCGCGCTGCCGGTGCCGTCCCTGGTGATCTGCGAACTGCTCGGCGTCCCCTACGCCGACCACGCCTTCTTCCAGCGCAACAGCAGCACCCTGGTCAACTCCGGCTCCTCCGCCGAGGCCGGGCTGGAGGCCCAGAGCAACCTGGTGGAGTACCTGAACGACCTGATCGGCCGCAAACTGGCGTCCCCGGCCGACGACCTGCTCTCGCTGCTCGCCGCCGAACAGGTCGCCACCGGCGCCCTCACCCAGCGCGAACTCGCGGTCACCAGTGTGCTGTTGCTCATCGCCGGGCACGAGACCACGGCCAACATGATCGCCCTCGGCACGGTCGCGCTGCTGGAGCACCCGGAGCAACTGGCCGACCTGCGCGGCACCGACGACCCGGCGTTCGTCGCCGGGGCCGTCGAGGAGTTGCTGCGCTACCTGAACATCACTCACTTCGGGCGCCGCCGAGTCGCGTTGACGGACATCCCGGTCGGCGGACACACCATCCGGGCCGGGGAGGGCATCGTCCTGGCCAACGAGGTCGGCAACCGCGACCAGGAGGTCTTCCCCGACCCCGACCGGCTGGACCTGCACCGCGACGCCCGCCGCCACGTCGCCTTCGGCTTCGGCCCGCACCAGTGCCTCGGCCAGCCGCTGGCCCGGGTGGAACTCCAGGTCGCCTACCGGACGCTGTACCGGCGCATCCCCGACCTGCGGCTGGCCGTCGCCCTTGAGGACGTCCGCTTCAAGCACGACGGCCTGGTGTACGGCGTCTACGAGCTGCCCGTCACCTGGTAACCCCGACAACCCACACAGGAGTGCCCATGCGCGTGACCGTCGATCAGGAGAAGTGCGTCGGCTCCGGGCAGTGCGTGCTGTCCGCCGAGAAGGTCTTCGACCAGCGCGACGAGGACGGCATCGTCGTCCTCCTCGACCCGGAGCCCCCGGCCGACCAGCACGACGACGTCCGTCAGGCCGCCATCGTCTGCCCGGCCATGGCCATCGACCTGGTCGAGTAGCCCCGTCCGTCGGACGCCCGGGGACGCGGTCGCCGCGTCCCCGGGCGGCCGACGTTCAGTCGGCGCGGTAGGCGGTGCTGATCCGGGTGCCGATGGCGGGGTCGATGCTGCCCCAGTAGGCGAAGGCGCGTTCGACGACCGGCTGGGAGACGCCGGTCTTCAGGTGGCGGACGACGTTGCCGACGAGGCGGTCCCGAGCCTGGTCGTCCAGTACCTCGCGGACCAGGTCCCCGGCCTGGCTGAAGTCGTCGTCCTCGGCGTGCAGGGTGTAGGCGGCGCGGATGATCTCCTGCTCGGCGACGGTCCACCCGATGGGCCGGTAGCGCTCCGAGTCGGCGGCCGGGCCGCCGTAGGAGTTCGGGGCGTAGGGGCGGGCCACGGCGGGGGTCTCGTAGCGCATCGCGCCGTCCTTGGCGTACGAGTGCACCGGGACGGTGGCGCGGTTGGGCGGCAGTTGGGCGTAGTTGGTGCCGATGCGGTAGCGGTGGGCGTCGGCGTAGGAGAACAGCCGGGCCTGGAGCATCTTGTCCGGGGACGGGCCGATGCCCGGGACCAGGTTGGACGGCTCGAATCCGGCCTGCTCGATGTGCAGGAAGTAGTCCTCCGGGTTGCTGTCCAGGGTCATCCGGCCGACCTCGACCAGCGGGTAGTCGCGGTGCGGGATGACCTTGGTGACGTCGAAGGGGTTGTACCGGTAGTCGGCGGCGTCCGCCAGCGGCATCAGCTGCACGTACAGCGTCCACGAGGGGTGCTCGCCGCGGGCGATGGCGTCGGCGAGGTCGCGGCGGTGGAAGTCCGCGTCCTGGCCGGCGATGGTGCCCGCCTCCTCGTCGGTGAGGTACTCCACTCCCTGGTCGGTCTTGAAGTGGTACTTCACCCAGTGCTTCACGCCCTCCCGGTTGACCCACAGGTAGGTGTGCGAGCTGTAGCCGTTCATGTTGCGGTAGCTCCGCGGGATGCCCCGGTCGCCCATCAGGTAGGTGACCTGGTGCGCGGACTCCGGCGACAGCGTCCAGTAGTCCCACTGCATGTCGTTGTCGCGCAGGCCGGTGTCGATGGTGCGCTTCTGCGAACGGATGAAGTCCTGGAACTTGCTGGGGTCGCGCATGAAGAAGACCGGCGTGTTGTTGCCGACCATGTCGTAGACGCCCTGCTCGGTGTAGAACTTCAGCGCGAAGCCGCGCGGGTCGCGCCAGGTGTCGGGCGAGCCCGTCTCCCCGGCGACGGTGGAGAACCGGGCCAGCATCCGGGTGCGGCGACCGGGCTGGAACACGTCGGCCGACGTGTACCCGCTGACGTCGCCGGTGACCTGGAAGTGGCCGTAGCCGCCGGAGCCCTTGGCGTGCACCACCCGCTCGGGCACGCGCTCCCGGTTGAACTGGGCCATCTTCTCGATCAGGTAGCTGTCCTGGAGGAGGACCGGTCCGTCGGGCCCGACCGAGAGCGAGTACTCGTCGCTCTCGACCGGGGCGCCGGTGTTGGTGGTGGTGTGCTTCGGGGTCATGGATGCTCCAGAGGTCTTGTCCCGGTTCGGCGGCCGCACGGTCAGGAGGTGAGGAACTCGATCAGGTCCTGGTTGAACCTCTCCTTGTCGCCGGGGACCAGCGCGATGCCGTGGGAGCCGCCCGGGTACACCTTGAGCGTGGCACCGGCGATGAGCCCGGCGGCCTTGCGGCCGGTGGCGTCGATCGGCACGACCTGGTCGTCGTCGCCGTGCACGACCAGCGTGGGCACGTCGAACTTCTTCAGGTCCTCGTGGAAGTCGGTGTGCGCGAAGGCGTCCACGCAGGCGACGCCGCCCTCGATGGTCTCGGCCATCGCCATGTACCAGAAGGCGTCCTGGTTGCCCTGGGTGGCCTTGGCGCCGGTGCGGTCGGCGGAGAAGAAGCCGACCGCGGTGTCCTTCCAGAACTGCGAGCGCTCCTTGACGATCCCGGCCTTGATGTCGTCGAAGACGCTCTGCGGAACACCCTCGGGGTTGTCCGGGCCCTGGAGCATCGACGGCGTGATGGCCGACAGCAGCACTGCCGACCTGATCCGCCCGGTACCGTGGCGGCCGATGTAGCGGGCGAGTTCGCCGCCGCCCATGGAGTGCGCGACCAGGGTGACCTCGGTCAGGTCCAGACCGGTGATCAGGTCGTTCAGGTCGTCGGCGAAGGTGTCGAAGTCGTAGCCGTCCCAGACCGGGGTGGACCGTCCGTGGCCGCGCCGGTCGTGCGCGATGCCCCGGAAGCCCGCGTCGGCGACCGCCTTGAGCTGGTCCTGCCAGGCGTCGCCGTTCAGTGGCCAGCCGTGGATGAAGACGACCGGGCGGCCACTACCCCAGTCCTTGTAGAAGATCTCGACACCGTCCCGGGTCGTGAGGTGGGGCATGAACGTCTCCGATTCTGGGAGCCCGGGCACACGGGTGCCCGGCCGACCGAGGCACGCGGCCTCGAACGCCTCAAGGCCTTCAAGGGAAGACGGCGCGCTCGTGCGGCTGCACAGCGGGACAGCGGCCGTGCCTCCAGCCAAGCGCACCCCCGGCGGAACGGACAGCCGGCACGCCTTCCGCCTCCGCCGCACGGGTGACCCGGCGCGCCCGCGCGCGCCGGGGTGGCGGTCGCAGTCAGACCGCGGAGGCGGGCGCCAGTACGCCGCCGCCGGTCGCCGTCGCGGCCCGCGGCGACGCCGTCCGCGCCGCAGCCGCAGCGCGACCGCGACCGGGGCCGGGACGGCCGGGGTGACCAGGGTGGTCCAGGGCGCCAGCCGGACCTGGGCGTGCAGCCTCTGCCGGGCCTGCAACGGCACGTTGCCGGTGTTGGCCACGGTGTAGCTGATCGTCGCCGTGCCGGGCCGGGTTCCAGCCGCCCCGGTAGTGCACGGTGAGCTTCCGCACCGCCAGCGCGGGCCGGAGCGGTCCGGCGACCCGCAGGTACACCCGCATCCCGACGCGCCGGTCGACCCCGACGTCGTCGCCCTTGGCCACCCCCGGGCATCGAGGCAATCGTGCGCGTTCTCTTGCGAACCCCGCCTGTGAGCGCTAACAATGGGGCGTCGCATCGGGGCGGCGCCAGCGGCACCGGCCCACCGCGCCCTTCGCGCCGCCCGTTCCGCCGACCTCCACACACCCCGACCACGCACCCCGAACACCGCCCTGACCACCGCCCGGCCTTCGCTGTCCTTGCTGTGCCGATCGTCCGTCAAGCCCGGAGAAAATGTGAGCGTTAACAAGATGCAGGTGACAGTAGGCGTCGACTTCGGCACCCTGTCCGGACGCGCGGTGGTGGTGTCCGTCGCGGACGGCACCCAGCTCGCCGACGCCGTGCACGACTACCGGCACGGCGTGCTCGACCGCACCCTGCCCGACGGTTCGACCGAACTGGCCCCGGACTGGGCGCTGCAACTCCCCGAGGACTGGCGGGAGGTGTTGCGCACGGCGGTGCCGAAGGCGCTGGCCCTGGCTGGGGTGACGCCTGATCAGGTCATCGGCATCGGAACGGACTTCACCGCCTGCACGGTGCTGCCGACCACCGCCGACGGCACTCCGCTGTGCGAGCTGCCGGGGCTGGCGGGTCGTCCGCACGCCTATCCGAAGCTGTGGCGGCACCACGCCGCCCAGCCGCAGGCGGACCGGATCAACGCGCTGGCCGCGCGGTTGGGCGAACCGTGGCCGGCCCGCTACGGCGGCAAGGTCTCCAGCGAGTGGCAGTACGCCAAGGGGCTGCAACTCCTGGAGGAAGAGCCGGAGTTGTATGCCCGTG
Source organism: Streptacidiphilus sp. P02-A3a (assembly GCF_014084105.1). Classification (GTDB taxonomy): domain Bacteria; phylum Actinomycetota; class Actinomycetes; order Streptomycetales; family Streptomycetaceae; genus Streptacidiphilus. The sequence continues at coordinate 6,423,272 of NZ_CP048289.1, forward strand.
CGGACCGCTGGATCGAGGCCGCCGACTGGATCGTCTGGGAGTTGACCGGCGCCGAGAACCGCAACGTGTGCACCGCCGGCTATAAGGGCATGGTCCAGGACGGTGTGCCCCCAAGCCGCGAGTTCCTGGCCCGACTCCACCCCGGCTTCGCCGAGTTCACCGCGAAGCTGGACCACCCGCTGTCGCCGCTGGGTGCGGCGGCGGGTACCTTGACCGCCCGGGCGGCGGCGATGACCGGGCTCAATGAGGGGATCCCGGTCAGCGTGGGCAATGTCGACGCCCACGTCACCAGCGCCGCCGCCCGGGCCCTGGAGCCGGGCCACCTGCTGGCGATCATGGGCACCAGCACCTGCCACATCCTCAACTCCGAGGTCCTGGCCGAGGTGCCGGGGATGTGCGGGGTGGTCGACGGCGGGGTGGTGCCCGGGTTGTGGGGGTACGAGGCCGGGCAGTCCGGCGTGGGCGACATCTTCGCCTGGGCGGTGCGCAGCACCACCCCCGCCGAGTACGCGGAGCAGGCGCGGGCGCGCGGGATCAGCGTCCACCAGTTGCTGACCGAGAAGGCCGCCGCGCAACCGGTGGGCGGGCACGGGCTGGTGGCGCTGGACTGGCACAGCGGCAACCGCTCCACCCTGGTCGACCACCACCTGTCCGGCCTGCTGCTGGGACTGACCCTGGACACCCGCCCGGAGGAGATCTACCGGGCGTTGCTGGAGGCCACCGCCTTCGGCACGCGGATGATCGTGGAGGCGTTCGAGCACGGCGGGGTACCGGTCACCGAGTTCACGGTGGCCGGGGGCCTGCCCAGGAACCGCTTCCTGATGCAGATCTACAGCGATGTGCTGCGTCGGCCGATCAACGTGATCGGCTCGGAACAGGGACCGGCGCTGGGTTCGGCGATCCACGCCGCGGTCGCGGCCGGGGCCTACCCGGACATCCGGGCCGCCTCGGCCGCGATGGGCCGGATCCGGCTGGCCGTGCACACCCCCGACCAGTACCGCGCCGACGCCTACGACCAGTTGTTCGCGCACTACCGCGAGCTGCACGACCACTTCGGTCGCGGCGGCAGCGACAGCATGCACCGGCTGCGCGCGCTGCGCGACACCGCACGTCTGGAGGAGAACCGATGACCACGCCGAAGGCCGCGCTCCCCGGCCTGGACGCCCTGCGGGCCGAAGTCTGCGGCCTGCACACGGAGTTGCTGCGCTGGGGACTGGTCGCCTGGACCAGCGGCAACATCTCGGCCCGGGTGCCCGGACAGGAGCTGATGGTGATCAAGCCGAGCGGTGTCTCCTATCCGGAGCTGACCCCGGAGCTGATGATCGTCTGCGACCTGGAGGGCCGCAAGGTCGCCGGTGAGCTGTCGCCGTCCAGCGACACCGCCGCCCACGCGTACGTCTACCGGCACCGCCCCGAGGTCGGCGGCGTGGTGCACACGCACTCGCCCTACGCCACGGCGTGGGCCGCGGCCGGGGAGCCGATTCCGTGCGCGATCACCGCCATGGGTGACGAGTTCGGCGACGACATCCCGGTCGGGCCGTTCGCCCTGATCGGCGACGACTCCATCGGCCGGGGCATCGTCGCCACCCTCGCGGGCAGCCGTTCCCCGGCGGTGCTGATGCGCCAGCACGGCGTGTTCACCGTCGGCAGCGGCGCCAGGGCGGCGGTGAAGGCGGCGGTGATGTGCGAGGACGTCGCCCGCACCGTCCACCTGGCCCGCCAGCTCGGCCGGGTCGAGCGCCTCCAGCAGGACCACATCGACGCACTGTACGACCGCTACCAGCACGTCTACGGCCAGCAGGCCGTCCCCGCCGAAGGAGAACACGCATGATCGCGCCCCCCGACCGCCGGCTCTGGTTCCTCACCGGGAGCCAGGGCCTTTACGGACCGGAGACGCTGGACCAGGTCGCGCGGCAGTCACGGGAGATCGCCGGCGTGCTGGACTCCGGGGCGCTCCCGGTCCAGGTCCGCTGGCGTCCGGTGCTCACCGACGCCGAGGCCATCCGCCGGGTGTGTCTGGAGGCGAACAGCGACGACGCGTGCGTGGGTGTGATCGCCTGGATGCACACCTTCTCCCCCGCCAAGATGTGGATCGCCGGGCTGGACGCGCTGCGCAAACCACTGCTGCACCTGCACACCCAGATCAATGTGAACCTGCCCTGGTCGTCCATCGACATGGACTTCATGAATCTGAACCAGGCCGCCCACGGCGATCGGGAGTTCGGGTACATACAGTCGCGGCTCGGCGTCGCCCGCAAGACGGTCGCCGGGCACGTCAGCGATCCCGTCGTCATCGCCCGGGTCGCCGCGTGGAGCCGCGCCGCGCTCGGGCGGACCGAGCTGGCGACCCTGCGGCTGGCCCGTTTCGGCGACAACATGCGTGACGTGGCGGTCACCGAGGGCGACAAGGTCGAGGCCCAGCGCCGCTTCGGCGTCTCGGTCAACACCTACGGCGTGAACGACCTGGTGGAGGCGGTCGACGCGAGCACCGACAGCGCCGTCTCGGCGCTGGTGAAGGAGTACCAGGAGGCCTACCGGCTGGCCCCGGAGCTGCGCCCGGGCGCCGAACGGCACGAGTCGCTGCGCTATGCCGCCCGCATCGAGCTGGGGTTGCGCGGCTTCCTGGAGCAGGGCGGCTTCCGCGCCTTCACCAGCAACTTCGAGGACCTGGGCGGGCTGCGGCAGCTGCCGGGGCTGGCGGTGCAGCGGCTGATGGCCGACGGCTACGGCTTCGGCGGCGAGGGCGACTGGAAGACCTCGGCCCTGCTGCGCACCCTCAAGGCCGCCGCCGACGGGCTGCCCGGCGGCACCTCGTTCATGGAGGACTACACCTACCACCTGGCCCCGGGGCAGGAGTTGATCCTGGGCGCGCACATGCTGGAGGTCTGCCCCAGCATCGCCGCCGACACCCCCAGCTGCGAGATCCATCCGCTGGGCATCGGCGGACGCGAGGACCCGGTCCGGCTGGTCTTCGACGCCGCCCCCGGCCCGGCGCTGGTGGTCGGCCTGGCCGACCTCGGCGACCGCTTCCGGCTGGTCGGCAACACCGTCACCACGGTCTCCCCGCCGGAACCGCTGCCGGCGCTGCCGGTGGCCCGCGCGGTCTGGCGGCCGCACCCGAACCTGCGCACCTCCACCGAGTCCTGGCTCACCGCGGGCGGGCCCCACCACACGGTCTACAGCAGCGCCCTGGGCACCGAGGAGCTGACCGATCTGGCCGACCTGCTGGGCACCGAACTCGCCCTGATAGACGGCGAAACCAGCACCCGCGGGTTCGCCCAGGAGCTGCGCTGGAACCAGGCGTACCACCGCCTGGCGCAATCGCTGTGACCGTTTCCGCAGCGCCGCCCGGCCGGGTATCGGCTCGGTAACATTGCCTGCGCGACCTGTTGACTCGCCGCCATGTGAGCGCAAACAATATGGCATCCGAAATCGCGGCGAAACAGCACCTTAACGGATTCACCACCATCGGGCGGCACCGAGTCTTTCTCGGAGATCTGGAATGAGGAAGCCATGAACGCAGGTGGAGCCGCCGCCGGTCGGCAGCCGGTCATGGCCGACGTCGCCAGGCTCGCCGGGGTCTCGCACCAGACCGTGTCGCGGGTGCTGAACGACAGCCCGAACGTGAAGGAGCAGACCCGGGACCGGGTGCTGTCGGCGATCCGGGAGCTGGACTACCGTCCCAACTCGGCCGCCCGGGCCCTGGTCACCCGTCACTCCAAGACCCTGGGCGTGGTCAGTTTCGACACCACCCTCTACGGCCCGGCCTCGATGCTGTACGGGATCGAGCAGGCCGCCCGCAACGCCGGGTACTTCGTCAGCATCGCCAGCGTGCGGTCACTGGCGGGCCGGTCGATGCAGGAGGCCATGGACCGGCTGCTTGACCAGGCCGTTGAGGGCGTGCTGGTGATCGCGCCGCAGACCTCCTCGGTGGGGGCGCTGGCGCAGGTCAGCAGTTCGGTGCCGGTGGTGGCGGTGGGGTCAGGCGCGCAGGCGCGGATGCCCGGGGCGGCGGTCGACAACGAGGCCGGGGCGCGGGCCGCGACCCGCTACCTGCTGGATCTGGGCCACCGTACGGTGCACCACGTCGCCGGTCCGGCCAGCTGGCTGGACGCCCAGGCCCGGCAGCAGGGCTGGCGCGCGGTACTGACCGAGGCCGGGGCCGAGGTGCCCGAGGTGATCACCGGGGACTGGAGCGCGCGGGCCGGGTACGAGGCCGGGTTGCGGCTACAGGCCGACCCCCGGGTCAGCGCGGTGTTCTGCGCCAACGACCACATGGCGCTGGGCCTGCTGCGGGCGCTGCACGAGTCCGGTCGCGGCATCCCCGGCGACATCAGCGTGGTCGGTTTCGACGACATCCCCGAGGCGTCCTACTTCACCCCGCCGCTGACCACGGTCCGCCAGGACTTCGGCGAGCTCGGCCGCCGCGGCCTGGAACTCCTGGTCACCCAGGTCGAGGACGGGTACCGGGCGTCCGGCCGTCTACTGGTCGCCACGGAACTCGTCGTACGCAACAGCACCGGCACCCCCGCCCGCTAGGCCCGACCGCGCCACCGTTCGCCCGCAAACGCACTCGCACTCGCACTCGCACTCGCACTCGCACATGAAGCTGTAGTCGCAGCTGCGCGTCCTCCAGATTGTTAACGCTAACAATTCCCGCGCCACCCGCACGGGTGCCGCTCGACGAAAGGCAGAGATCCATGAACGTCGTCACGTCCAGCAGATCGACCGTCGCCCTGGCCGCCGCCGTGACCGTCGTCCTCGCTGTGGCCGGCTGTTCGAAGTCCTCCACCGGCAGCACCACCGCCGCCGCGGTTCCGGCGGCCTCGGCCACCGCCGCCGTCGCGGCCTGCGGCTCCTCCCCCTCGGCCACCCCCGACCCGGCGAGCGACCCGGTGGCGTTCAACAACGCGAACCTGGGCGGGCTCGACCAGGCGCTGGCCTGTGCGCTGAAGGGCAAGAGCCTGTCCGGGGTCAACATCGCGATGGTGGTCAACGTCGCGGCGGACTACTGGAACGCGGGCCAGGTGGGCTTCAAGGCGGGATGCGAGGCGGTCGGCCTGCCGAGCAGCGACTGCACCTTCTTCGCGCCGCCGAACGGCACCCTGACCGAGCAGAACTCCGAACTGGAGACGCTGCGTTCGCAGAACATCACCGGCTACTCGATCTCCGCGATCGACCCCGCCTCGGCCAAGGGCACCATCGCCACCGACGTCGCCAACGGGGTGAACGTGCTGGCCATCGACTCGCCGCTGCCCGGCACCGCCGCCGCCTCGCTCTACCTGGGCACCGACAACTACTCCGCCGGGTTCGAGGCGGGCACCGAGATGAAGACCGCCCTGGGCAGCGCGGGCGGCAAGGTCGCGATCCTGGTCGGCTCGCTGACCGCGGCCAACGCCACCGGCCGGATCGCCGGGTTCGAGGCCGCGATCAAGGGCTCCGACATCACGGTGGTGCAGAAGGTCAACGACAACCTGTCGGCGAGCACCGCGCAGACCGACGCCGAGACCATCCTGGCGAACAACTCCGGGATCAACGGCTTGTACGGCGTGTACTCCTACGACGGCCCGGCCCTCGCGCAGGCGGTGGCGACCGCGAAGAAGACCGGCACGGTCAAGGTCGTCTGCGACGACTCCGACACCCAGACCCTCGGCTTCATCTCCTCGGGCGGGATCGCGGGCACCGTCGTGCAGATGCCCTACGAGCAGGGCTACACCGGCGCGTACCTGCTGGCGGCCGAGCACGTGCTGGGCACCGCCGCCACGATGGCGCTGGTCAAACCGTACCTGGAGGCCGACGGCAGCACCCTCAGCTCCGGCGTCGGCCTGATCACCGGCTCGGACCTGGGCGCCTACAAGTCCCTTGAGTCGCAGCTCGGGATCGGCTGAGATGACCCAGCCCATCACCACCGCCCCGGGTCACGCGGTCACCGCGCGGCTGCGGGGGGTGCACAAGTCGTACGGACCCACCCGGGTCCTGGACCTGCCGGAACTCGACCTGTACGCCGGGCAGGTGATCGGGGTCGTCGGTGAGAACGGTGCGGGCAAGTCCACCCTGATGGGCACGCTGGCCGGATCCGTCCACCGCGACGGCGGCACCATCGACATCGACGGCCGGTCCCTGCCGCCCGGTTCCACCCAGGCCGCGCAGCAGCTCGGGGTCGCCCTGGTCTCCCAGGAGTTCCCCCTGGTGGGGCAGTTGTCGGTGACCGAGAACCTGCTGCTGGGACGCCGACCCAAGGCCTCCCGGCGGCGGATCCTGGTCGACCACAGGGCCCAGCGCGCCGAAGCCGAGGCCATGCTCACCGACATCGGCCTGCCGCCGCACTCAGTGCCGCTGGACCGCGAGGTGCGCACCCTGCCCGCGCCCACCCGGCAGCTCCTGGAGATCGCCAAGGGCTGGGGCCGCGGTCCCCGGTTGCTGATCCTGGACGAGCCGACCTCCTCCCTCGGTCCGGTCGAGGCGGCGCTGGTGCTGGACCTGACCCGGCGGCTGGCGCGGGACGGCGGCACGGTGCTGTTCATCGGCCACCGCCTGGACGAGGTCCGGGCGATCTCGGACCGGGTCCTGGTGCTGCGCAACGGCCGCCTGGTCGCCGACCTGGACCGCGAGCAGGCGGACGAGGACCGGCTGATCCGGGAGATGGTCGGCGGCGAGATCAGCCACCTGGCCCCCAAGGAGGCCCTGACCGAGGGCGAGACCCTGCTGAGCCTGGCCGGGGTGACCGCCGACGGCCTGGGACCGGTGGACCTGGAGATCCGGCGCGGCGAGATCCTCGGCGTGGCCGGGCTGATGGGCTCCGGCCGCAGCCGCCTGGTGCACACCGTCGCCGGGGCGCAGCCCGCCACCGGCGGCCGGATGGTCCTGGACGGCCGCCGCTACCGTCCCCGGCACGCGATGGACGGCGTCGGCGCCGGGGTCGCCCTGATCCCGGAGGACCGCAAGGAGCAGGCGCTGGTCCTGTTCGCCCCGATCAAGGCGAACGTCACCGTGGGCGTGCTGAAGGAGATCAGCTCCCGCGGGGTGCTGCGGCCCAAGCGGCAGCGCGCCGAGGCGCAGCGGATCGCCGAGGGGGTCAACGTCCGGATGCGGTCGGTGGACCAGCCGATCGGTTCGCTGTCCGGCGGCAACCAGCAGCGGGCGATCTTCGGGCGGGCGTTCGCGGCCAAGCCGAAGCTGCTGCTGCTCGACGAGCCGACCCGGGGGGTGGACGTCGGTGCCAAGGCCGAGATCTACGAACTGGTCGACCGGGCCGCCCAGGCCGGAACGGCGGTCCTGGTCGCCTCCTCGGAACTGGAGGAGCTGCTGTGGATCTGCCACCGCATCGCGGTGATGAACCACGGCCGCGTGGTCGCCGTGCTGGACCGCGCCGACGCCACCAAGGAACGCATCATGACCGCCGCCGCGGGCACCACCTCCGTCCTCGAACCACCTGACCCGTCCGCTCCGACCGACCCGTCCGATCCGACCGATCCAGCCGACTCATCTGGCGCGGAAGCCAACTCGTCCGCCGATCCAGGTACTTGGGGTGCCGCATGACCACTCATCTGACCCGGCCCCGGACCGGGGCCGACAAGCCCGGGCCCGAGGCACCGACCAGGCTCCGCAGCCTGACCCGGATCCTGGTCGAGACCCCCGAGGCGGGCATCATCGCCGCCTGCGTGGTGGTCTTCGTCAGCATCGCCGCCAACGCCTCCACCTACGCCTCCGTCGGCAACATGCAGGTCATGGGCCGCGACCTGGCCCAGGTCGGGATCCTGGCGATCGGCGAGTCGCTGGTCATCCTGACCGGCGGGATCGACCTGTCGGTCGGCGCGCTGGCCGGGCTCGCCGGGATCCTCGCCGCCTGGTTCAACGTCTCCGCCGGTGTCCCGGCACCGCTGGCGATCCTGCTCACCATCGCCGTCTGCGCCGTCATCGGCTGGTGGCACGGCATGATGGTGACCAAACTCAACGTCCCGCCCTTCGTGATCACCCTGGTCACGTACACCGTGTCCATCGGCGCCGCCCTCGCCATCACCGGCGGCTCCCCGATCAACGGCATCGACCCGCTGTTCAGCAACCTCAGTGCCTACTACGTCGACCAGGTGCCGGTGCCCGCGCTGTTCTTCGTCGGCGCCGCGGTGATCGCCTGGTTCGTCATGGAACGCACCTACCTCGGCCGCCAGGTCTACGCCGTCGGCGGCAACAAGGAGGCCGCCCGCCTGGTCGGCATCCCGGTCGCCCGGCGGATCACCGCCACCTACGTCGCCAGCTCCAGCCTCGCCGCCGTCGTCGGCATCCTGGTCATCGGCCGCATGAACGTGGCCGACCCCTCGGTCGGCAGCTCCGGCTGGGAACTCACCGCCATCGCCGCGGCCGTCGTCGGCGGCGTGTCCCTGGTCGGCGGCGAGGGCCGGATCGTCGGCATCGCCGCCGGGGCCATCCTACTGGAGTTCATCAGCAACGGCCTGCTCGCGCTCAAGGTCAGCGCCTACGACCAGGAGATGGTCCAGGGCGCGGTGCTCGGCGTGGCCATCCTGCTGGACCGGCTGCGGGCCCGCCGCTTCACCCGCGTCCGCGGCTGACCCGGCCGATCAGCACAGCACCACCCGCGCCCCGGGCGGGAACGGTCCCGGACGACCGTCCCGCCCGGGGCTCCGGCACGCCCGGTCCAGCGGCGGCGCTACCGCGCGGTCGACCGGGCGCCGCGCAGGAACAGGGCGCTGGTGAGGACGCCGAGCAGGACGATGGCGGCGTTCACCGCGATCGCGACCCTCAGCCCGCCGAGGATCGCCGAGGCTCCGGTACCGGCCATCGCGGCGGTGGCGACGGCGCTCATGATCGGCGTGCCCATGGTGATGCCGACCTGCTGGGTCATCGTGGCGAGGCCGGTGGCCAGGCCCTGTTCACGGTCGGCGAGCCCCGAGGTGGCGGTGACCATGAAGCCCACGATGACCAGCATGTTGCCGACCCCGCCGAGGAATCCGCCGACCAGCATCAGCCACATCGACGAGCGGTGGTCGCCGAGGCCGAGCAGGGCCGCGGTGAACACGGTCTGAAGCAGGCCGCCCACGATCAGCGTCCGCTTGCTGCCGATCCTCCCGATGACCCTCGGCGCCGCGGTGCCGCCGGTGACCGTGCCCAGGCCGAGGACGCCGAAGGACAGGCCCGCGACGAGCGGCGAGAAGCCGAGCACGTCCTGGAGGTAGACGGTCAGCGGGAAGACCAGTGAGGTCTCGGTGAGGAAGGCGATCAGACCGGCGACGTTGCCCCAGGCCACCGACCGCCTGCCGAGCACCCCGAGCGGCACCAGCGGCGCGGGCACCCGGCGCTCGACGGCGTAGAACACCAGCAGCAGCACCACGCCCGCCGCCAGCGGCACCAGGGCCCCGGCCGAGCCCCAGCCCCGCTGGCCCGCCTGGGTGAGCCCGAGGACGATGGCCAGCAGGCCGAGCGTGACACTGACCGCGCCGGGCACGTCCAGCCTGGGGCGTTCGTCGGGCCGGGACTCCTTGATCACCCTCGGGGCGACGACCAGGACCGCGAGGGCGACCGGCACGTTGATGAAGAACGCCCAGCGCCAGGACAGCAGGTCGGTCAGCACCCCGCCGAGGACGGCGCCGGTGGTGAACCCGGTGGACATCAGGGCCCCGTTGAGCCCGAGCGCCTTCTGCCGCAGCGGTCCCTCCGGGAACGAGGTCGTCATCAGCGACAGCCCGGCCGGGGTCACCGCGGCGGTGGCCAGACCCTGCAGCACCCGGGCCGTGATCAGCGTCTCCGGGTTCTGCGCCAGCCCGCCCAGGACCGAGGCCGCGGCCAGCACCACCAGGCCGCCGAGGAACAGCCGGCGGCGGCCGAACAGGTCCGCGACCCGGCCGAAGAGCAGGGTGAAGCCCGCCGCGCACAGCGCGAACGAGGTGGCGATCCACTGCAGGTGCGCCAGGGGGAAGCCCAGGCCCCTGCCGATCACCGGCAGCGCCACGTTCAGCACGGCGAAGTCCGCGGCCAGCATGAACTGGGTGGCGAGCAGCAGTACCAGCACCAGCCGGAGCCGGGGGGTGAGCACGGTCGGCGCCGCGCCGCCGGCGGGGCCGGGCGCGAGGTCGGCCGCTTCGGTTTCTGTGACAGACATAACGTCGAGTCCCTCTCCTGATGGTTTCCGGGCCGCGGCGCGCTCGGTGGCGTCAGCCGCGGTCACCGGGGAAAGGCTCGTCGGCGCCCGGGTTCCCAGCCAGCCCCCTGGCGCGCACAGCCAGCGCGAGGGTAGTCATCGCAGCACCACCCTCACCGCTCCCGACCGTCCGGGGCAGCGGGCATCATGGGACGTCAGGGGCCACCGCCCGCCACGGCCCGCCGCAGTACGCCGCAGTCCGCCGACCTGGAGGCACGCATGAACGGCTCGTCCGAGCTGGGGGACTTCCTCAAGTCGCGCCGCGCCGCGCTGCACCCCGAGGAGGTCGGCATCACCCCGCACCCGACCCGCCGCCGGGTCACCGGGCTGCGCCGCGAGGAGCTGGCGATCCTCGCCAACGTCAGCATCACCCACTACACCCGGCTCGAACAGGGCCGGGCCACCAGCGCCTCCGAAGGCCTGCTGGAGGCCCTCGCGCGCACGCTGCGGCTGACCGAGGACGAGACGGCCCACCTGAAGCGCCTCGCCCGCCCGGCCGCCGGGTCGTCCCGCCCGGCCCCGCCCCGGGTGGCGTACGCCGGCGCCTCGGCCCGGCAGCTGCTGGCGGCCATGACCGACGTACCGGCGCTGATCCTGGACCGGCGCAACGACCTCCTCGCCTGGAACCACCTGGGCCACGCGCTGCTCGGCGGACACCTGGCGGCGGAGAGCCCGGACACCCCCGCCACCCGCCCCAACCTGGCCCGGATGCTCTTCCTGGACCAGCGGTACCGGGAGTTGTACTGCGACTGGCCGGACCAGGCGCAACTGGCCGTGGCCTCCCTGCGGCTGGTCGCCGGACGCCACCCCGACGACCGCGCCCTGGCCGAGCTTGTCGGCCAACTCACCATGAAAAGTGACGAGTTCGCCTCCCTCTGGGCTCGCCACCCGGTGCGCACCTGCACCTCCGGGGTGAAGCGGCTGCGTCACCCCCTGGTCGGCACGATGGAGCTCAGCTTCGAGAACCTGATCATCCCCGGCAGCTCCGGCCAGCGCCTGATCGCCTACACCGCCGAACCCGGCTCGCCCTCGGAGGCCGCGCTCCGCCTCCTCCCCGGCGCGGCCGCCGGACTGGACCGGTTCCCGGCGCCGGACCGCCACGGCGTGCTCGGCGGCTGACCCCGCCGCGGCCGGATCCCCCGGCCACGCCCTTGGGGAACGCGGCTAGCATGCGGAGTTGCTCGACGCCACCGGTCCTGTCCGGCGGCCTCCCGGACGCGAAGGCAGGCAATGAAAGCTGCAGGCGGGATGTCCCGGCGCTCCGCCCTGGTCTCCGGCGTCTCCGGAGCCGCCGCCCTGCTCGCGGTCGGGGTTCCGCTGGGGTTCGCCCTGGAGGACTGGGCGGACGGGTTGTCCGCGCACACCTGGCGCACCGGCTCGGAGTGGGTGAACTGCCTCGCCTTCGGTCCGGACTCGCGCAGCCTGTACTGCGGCACCGACCAGGGGCTCCAGGTCTGGGACGTCGCGAGCGGAAGGGTGGCCGCCGACAGCCCCACCTCCGCCCCGGTGCACGCCCTCGCCGCGAGCGCCGACGGCAGGCTCCTGGTGGTGGCCCAGGACGAGTTGGAGGTGTGGCGCAGCGGTACCAGGACGCCCCTGGAGACGCTGCTGGGCTTCGGCACCGGCTACGCCGTGGCCGTGGCCGTCGACGCCGGGGGCGCGCTGGTCGCGGCGGGCTGCGACGACGCGGTGGTCCGCCTGTGGCCGGTGGGCGGCACCCGGACGCCGCGGCTGCTGCGCGGGCACACCGGGTCGGTCAGCGGCGTGGCGTTCTCGGCCGACGGGACGCTGCTGGCCAGCGGCAGCGACGACGGCACGGTCAAGCTCTGGTCGATGCCCTCCGGCGTCCTGCTACGGACGCTCGGCGCGGGCGGCAAGGTGGCGGGGGTCTCCTTCCCGGCCCGTGGCGCGAGCCTGGCCGCGGGGGCGATCAGCAGCCGTGGGGACGGCCGCGCCCGGATCTGGGACGTGTCCACCGGCGCGGTCGCGGCCGACCTCACCGGCGGCGGTGACGGCCTCGGCCTGGTCGCCCTCAACCCCGACGGCACGCTCCTCGCCAGCAGCGGGGGCGGCGACCGGCTGGACGTCTGGGACGTGGCGCGGGCCCGGGTCGCCCGGTCGGGCTCGCTCCAGGACAGCGTCAGCGGCATCGCCTTCAGCCCGGACGGACGGGTGCTGGCCGTGGGGCTGACCCAGGGGACGATCAACGTCTACCGGTCCTTCTGAGCGGCCGGTCCGGCGACCGGCCGCGCTCAGCCCTGGCCCTGGCCCTGGCCGAAGAAGTGCGCGATCCGGCGCTGCCAGGCCACCAGCACCCGGGGCGGACGGTCGGGCGAGTGGTTCCAGCCGCCGCCGCGTGACGGCCGTTCAGCCGGGGCGGTGTGCCGGGGGGCCTTACGGCCCTGGTGCCCGGCCGGGTGCTCGACGTGTGCGGGGACCCCGGGGACGCGGTGCGTCGCCTGGTGCAGCCGCTCCCGCAGCGAGTGTTCGCCTGTCATCTCTCCTCCTTGCTCTATCACCGATAGAGAGACCCTAGCACTGATAGAGTCACCTCGGGAGGTGCTTTCGCGTTGGCATTGGACCGACAGCGGATCGTGGACGAGGCCGTGGCACTGCTGGACGCCGAGGGCCTCGACGGCGTGACCACGCGCAAGTTGGCCGCCCGGCTCGGCGTCCAGTCACCGACCCTGTACTGGCATCTGCCCAACAAGGCGGCCCTGGTGACCGCCCTCGCCGAGGCCGTCCTGGAGCAGGAGTTCCCCGAGCTGACGCCGCCGGACCCGACCGAACCCTGGACGGACTGGCTGACCGCCCTCGCCGAACGGCTGCGCCGCGCGCTGCTGGCGCACCCGGACGGCGCCCGGCTGCTGTCGGCGGCCCAGCTCTGCCGGAAGATGGCCGCCCTCTCGGAGCTGGCCATGAGCACGCTGGTGGCCCGGGGCGTCCCGCTGCGGCGGGCCCGGGTGATCGTGCTGACGGTGGAGCGCTTCACCGTCGGCCATGTCCTCGAAGAGCAGGCCCCCCGCCCGGACACCGAGGCGGCGAAGGACTTCGACCTGGCGGTCTTCACCGAACAGCACCCGACGCTGGTGGCCGGAATCAGCGAGTACTTCCAGGCCGACCGCACCGTCGACGACCTGTTCCGCGAGTGCCTCGCCGTAGTGATCCAGGGCGCCGCCGCCGGTCAGGCCTCCTCGGGGACCGGTTCGTAGACGGCGACGAAGGCGTAGGGGGTGCACGGCAGCAGCCGGCCCTCGGTGTCCCGGCTTATCTGGCCGCAGAAGCACTCCTGGTCGGGGTCGTCCACGTCGACCAGGACCTCGTCCTGGTTGCAGCGCAGGTGGACCCCGGGCAGGGAGGACCAGTCGGGGCCGGGCTCGCGCTGCGGCAGCCGCAGCACGAAACGGAGCGGGCGGCCGTCCTCGGTGTGCAGTCCGAGCCCCGGACGGGGCTCGTCCGGCTCCGCCGGATCACCGGACGGGTACAGGTCGGAGACACTGCCCTTGCCCCCGGCGACGAAGACCGTGAAGTCGTCGCAGCCCTCGGGTACCAGATCGTCCGCGTCGCCGTTGTAGCGGAGGGCGAACTCGAACTCCCAGTCGTCGTCGTCCAGCGCCATGAACCAGGCGTACACGGCCTCGGCGGTCGGCACCGGCCGGGGCTCGTACGCGGCCCACCACACCCGTCGCCCGTGCTGCTCGGCCTCCGCCACCGCTGCCAGTAGACAGGCCTCCGCGGCTGCTGCCACCGTGATCATTGGCTACCCCCACTCGTCGGTCGCTCCGATACGGCACACGCTATGCCGGGCCACTGACAATCAGGGCGTCGAGGAAGGGGCTGCCGAAGCGGCCGTGCGGGTCGCGGTGCTGGGCGAGCCGGGTGAAGTCGGTGAGCCGGGGGTAGGCCGCGGCCAGTTCCCCGGGGGTGAAGGCGGAGAGCTTGCCCCAGTGCGGGCGCGCCGCCAGCGGCCGCAGCGCCGCCTCGACCTGCGCCAGCACCGGTTCGACCGACCCGAGGTCCGCGATCCAGGTGAAGTGGAAGGCGACGCTGTCGCGCCCGTACGCGGGGCTCAGCCACAGGTCGTCGGCGGCGACCGTGCGGATCTCGCCCACGTGCAGCACCGGCGCGAGCCGGTCGCCCAGGGCGCGCAGCCGGGTGATCGCCTCGGCCGCGCCGGCACGCGGCAGCAGGTACTCGGACTGGAGCTCGTCGCCGCTGCTCGGCGTGAACTCCGGTTTGAAGTGCGGCAGCCGCTCGTGCCAGGGGCCCGGTCGGCCCAGCTGCGCGGTGCAGGGTCCGGCGGGCAGGCCGGGGATCGGGTGCTGCTCGTCGGTCGCCGGGACGGCGCCCGCGACCGGCGGCGCGGCCGGGGCGTCGGTCCGTTCCTTGCGCCAGATCGCGGCCCGGTCCGAGCCCCAGGTGGTGAACGCGCTGACGCTGTAGGCCGAGCCGAAGACCTGCTCGAACTCCTCCGCGAGGCGCGGCAGCGGCAGTCCGAGCCAGACCCGCTGGGCCACCTCGAACGCGGGCCGGACCGCCAGCGTCAGCTCGGTGACCACGCCCAGCGCCCCCAGCGCGACCACCGCGCCGGGGAAGTCCCGCGGCTCGGTGTCCCGGCTCAGCTCCTCCAGCTCCCCGCTCGCGCCGACCAGCCGCAGCGCCTGCACCGCCGAGGCCAGGCCCTGGTTGCGGTCCCCCGAGCCGTGGGTGCCGGTGGCCACCGCACCGGCCACCGAGATGTGCGGCAGTGAGGCCAGGTTCGCCAGCGCCAGCCCGTCCTGCCACAGCCGCTCCGCCAGCACGGCGTAGCGCACGCCGCCGCCGACCCGTACCGTCCGCCGGTCCTCGGCGATCCGCAGCACCGGCGGCAGCGCGGCGGTGGAGACCAGGTCGCCGTCGGTGTCCGCGACCCGGTTGAACGAGTGGCGGCTGCCGAGCGCCCGCACCCGGCTCCCGGCGCGCACGATCGACTGCAACTCGGCGACGGTGCCCGGCTCGTGGCGGCGCGCGGCGCTGTAGGCGAGGTTTCCCGCCCAGTTGGTCCACTGCGGGAGGGATGACACGCGGGCTCCGATCCTGGCGGCGATCACGGCGGGACAGCCCCAGCTTCCCACGCCGGGCGGAACGGACCGCCGCGGGGAGCCGGGGCTTCAGCCGCGCAGGTCGGCGAGCCAGGGGTGGTCCGGGTAGGTGTGCGCGAGCAGCGCGGCGAGGGCGTCGCGCCGGGCCGCGGTCAGCTCGGGGACGGTCACGGCGAAGTCCGCCCGGTCCTTCGGGCGGGCGTGCTTCGCCTTGAACAGCAGCACCAGCTCGGGTGCCAGGTACGGGATGCCGTCGGCGCCGTGGTGGATGATCTCGCGGTAGGGCAGCCGGACGGTCGGGTCGTGTCGGCAGATCCAGGTGTCGCCGTCGTGCGGTTCGCGGACCACGTCGAGCAGGTAGTCACCGGTGGCCGGGTCGCGGAGCCAGGTCTGGTGCACCGCGGCCAGGGTCCGCGGGGTGGCGTCGGCCCAGATCCGGCCGCTGCCGGCGGCGTCGAAGACGTATCCGGGGAAGCGGTCGCGCACCTCGGGGAAGCCCGCGGCGGGGATCGCGACCTCGATGTCCCCGTGCTCGCGGGTGCGGCGGCCGTGGAACAGGTCCAGCGCCCAGCCCCCCGCCACGCACCAGGGCGTGGCCACCCCTTCGAGCCGCCGGGCGACCTCGGCCGGGGTCCAGCTCCGGGACCATCGGGCGGTCAGGGCCTCGATCTCGGCGGGTGACAACTCATGTCCACCGCGCGGCAGTTGCTCGCTCACCTGGCCACGCTACCAGGGGGCGGCGGCCGCTGGGGGGCGGCCGCCGCCGGGGGTCAGGGCAGCCGCCAGACCTGGGCGAGGGTGCCGTTGCAGGTGTAGAGCTGCACCTGGGTGCCCGCGGTGGTGGTCGCCGCCGGATCGTCGAGGCAGAGCCCCGACTGCGGATTGGTCAGCGACTCGCCGTACGTTCCGTTGCTCGACCAGCGCCACTGCTGCGCGCCGTCACCGCTCTCGCAGCCGTAGAGCTCGACCTTGGTCCCGCTGGTCAGGCCGCCGCCGTAGACGTCGAGGCACATGCCGAGTGCGCGGATGGTGCCGTCCGACCCCAGCGCCCACCGCTGCGCGGTCGTGCCGTTGCAGGTGTACAGGTCGGCCGGGGTCAGGTTGACCGCGTTGCCGTCGGAGGCGTCGAGGCACATGCCGCTGATGCCGGAGCCGACCGGTCCGGTCGGCCCGGCGCCGTCGGCGCCCGCCGGCAGGGTGAACCACTGCGCCCGGGAGTTGCCGCAGCCGCTGACGTCCAGCGTGCTGCCCGGCGCGCCGGTGCCGCTCGCGACGGTCAGGCACAGGCCCGACTGCGGATTCAGCAGTTGCCCGCCGTCGGTCTGCCACTGCTGGTTCGCCCCGCCGTCGCAGGTCCACAGCTCGACCGGGGTGCCCGCGGTGGTCGAGCCGCCGGTGACGTCCAGGCACTGGCCGCCCAGGGTCAGTGTGCCGTTTCCGGCGGCGGTCCACTGCTGTCCGGCCGCGCCCGGCGCGCAGTTGTCGAGCTGGACCAGCGGCGCGCCGTCGGGGTCGGTCGCGGTGCCGGTGTCCAGGCAGGTGTCGTTCTCCTGGGAGACCACCGCTCCTGACGGACCGGTGGGTCCGGTCGGCCAGGGGACCTCGGTGGAGTGCTCGTAGGTGATGCCCATGACGTCCCAGCGCGGTCCCTGGGCGGCCACCCGCTGCGCGAAGGCCGGGTAGGCACCGGCGGCGCCGGTCACCGCCTCCGGCGACCAGCCGAGTTCGGCGTAGGCGGTGATCCGGGGGAAGGTCTGGTAGTCGACGTCCTGCACGGTGTCGACGGTCTCGGTCCACAGCGGGGCTTCGATGCCGTAGACGGCGGCGGCCGGAACACCGGCCAGGTAGGTCGCCGGATCCCAGCCGTAGGCCGTCTCCAGGTCGATGTTCCCGGCCCAACTGAGGCCGATGACACTGGTGTTGCTGTACTTCTGGTCGATGTAGGCCTTCCCTGCGGGGGCCATGATGATCCGGGTGCCGTTCGCGGCGGCGGTGGCCATCTGCGCGGCACCGGTCGCGCCCCAGTACTCGGCCAGGGTGGACGGTTCCAGGGTCGACCCGGTGATCGCGTCCCAGCCGATCGGGATCTTGCCGTGCGCGACCACGTCCTGCTGGGCCCAGGTCATGAAGGTCGCGTAGTCACTGGCGCTGACCCCGACGGACTCGTCGCCGCCGAGGTCGATGTACGGGCCCGGGGTGATCGCCGCGAGCTGGCCGACCACGTCGTCGACGAAGGTCCTGGCGATCGGCGCGGTGGTGCACAGCGAGTTGCCGAGGGTACCGGTGCCGGTGTCCACGGCGGGCGCGACGCCGCCGCAGTCGAGTTCGCCGTAGGAGGCGAGCGCGGCGGTGAAGTGCCCCGGCATGTCGATCTCGGGCACGATGGTGATGTAGCGGGACTGCGCGTACGCCACGATCTGCTGGTACTGCGCCTGGGTGTAGTAGCCGCCGGGACCGCCCCCGGCCTCGGTGGCCGCGCCGGTGGTGGTCAGGTTCGGCCAGCCGTTGATCGCGATCCGCCAGCCCTGGTCGTCGCTCAGGTGCAGGTGCAGATAGTTGATCTTGTACAGGGCGAGCTGGTCGAGGTACTGCTCGACCTGGGCGACGGTGAAGAAGTGCCGGGACACGTCGAGCATCGCGCTGCGGTAGGCCAGCCGTGGATAGTCGAGGATGTGCCCGCCGGGAACCGTCCACGGCCCGGGCTGCGCGGTGGACGCCTCGATCTGCGCGGGCAGGATCTGACGCAGCGTCTCCACCCCGGCCAGCAGCCCCGCGGGCTGCTCGGCGCGGATGACCACGCCGGTGTCGGTCACGTCGAGCTGGTAGCCCTGGGCCCCGACCGAAGCGGGCGCCCCGGACAGCAGCAGCGCGATGCCGCCGGTGGGCGTGGCACTGGTCGGGGTCACCGGCAGGGTGTAGCCGGTCGACGGGTCCAGGACCCCGGCGAGGTAGTCGCCGACCTGGTTCGCGGCGGTGGAACCCGCGTCCGTGTAGATCACCGTGGCGGCGGTGATCCGGTAGGAGGCCGCGGTGTCCGGCTGGACCAGCACCGGCAGCGGCACGATGTCGTTCATCGTACCCGCAGGTGTCGCCTGCACCGTTGCCGCGTGCGCAGTTTGACTGCCCGTCAGTGCGGTCGCCCCGAGTGTCGCGAGCGCCAGTGCGACCAGGGCCGCGAGCGCGCGCCGCGCGCGGCCCGGGGTAGGGGGTGGCTGGGAAGCGTACATGGATCCTCCGTCATCAGGCCGACAGCCGCGAAGGTGCACAGTGCGAGAGCTCATGCATGAAATGAGCAAGATCGTGCTCATTTTTGAAGCTTTCTATCGACTTCGGGCAGGAGAATACAGTCGGCCCCGAGAAGGGTCCATAGCGCGACAGCAACCCGCTGGTCGGCGCGCCGAGCCAATCCGCTGCCCTCGCCGGCCGGCTGGGGCAACCGGCGTGATCTGATGTGCCGCATGGAGCTGGATCCCAAGCGTCTACTGGTGCTGCACGCGCTCGCCGAGACCGGCGGGGTCGCCCCGGCCGCGCGGCGGCTCAAGGTGACCCCCTCGGCGGTCTCGCAGGCGCTGGCCCGGCTCGAACAGCAGGCCCGGCTGCCGCTGCTGGACCGCTCCGGCGGACGGATCGAACTGACCGCCGCCGGACGGGCGTTGGCCGCGCGCGGGCGCCGGATCGCGGACGAGCTGGACGGCGCGGCACGGGACCTGGCCGAGTCCGGCGGGCCGGTCGCCGGAGCGGTGGCGATCGGCGCGGTACCGCGCTACGTGCCGGTGGTGTGCCGCGCCGTGGCCGTGCTCGCCGAGCGGTACCCGGGGCTGAGGCCGACGGTCCGCGAGGATCTCGCGGCCGGAGCGGCCGACCTCGGCGCCCTGCGCAACGGCCTGGTCGACATCCTGGTCACGGTCTGCGACTCGGTCGAGGCGCCGCCGACCCCGGCGGGCACCGAGTACCAGATCCGGATCGAGGAGCAGTACCGCGTCGTGGTACCGGCCGGTTGGCCGGTACCGACCGGGTTCGCCGAGCTCGACGGCGTGGCCTGGATCACCGGCGAACCCGGCTCCGCCTACGCCCGCGCGCTCGACCGACTCGTCGCCGCCCACGGGTTCACCCCCGCCCGGCTGCATGTGGCGACCACCACGCAGGCCGCGCAGGTGATGCTCGCGGCCGGGCTCGGCGCCGCCCTCCTCTCCTCCGGCACCGCCGCCACCATGCGCGGCATCGCCGTCAGCGCGCTCCCGGTCCCGGGCGCGCGGCACGTCCGCTGCTACTACCGGATCGGAGTTGACGGACCGTCACCGGCCGTGCAGGCCACGGTCACCGCCCTGCACGAAGCGACCCTGCTGGCCGCTGAGGCGGTGGCCGAGCTCGGCGTGCTGGAGCAGGACCCGTTCATCAAACCCGGCCTGGGCACCCCGCGACGCTGAACTCCGTTACCCCGAGCGCGCCTTGGGCCACAGCGGGGCTAACGACCGCCGTTAGCCCCGCTTTCTGGTGTCCGCGCGCGGCCCCTGGCGATACTGGGTCGGCCCCCGCCCCCCGAAAGCAGGCAGGACCATGGACGCCGTATCCCAGGGACAGCAACCCCCGCACGACGTGGAGAGCTGCGGCTGCCACTCGTGCCAACTCTTCCGCTACCAGCGCCAGTACGGCCCCGCCCCGGCCCAGGCGGCACCGCCGCAGGCTCCGCCACCGCCGCCGTACCACGCCACCGCGCCGAGCGGTGCCGGGTACCCGCCGCCTCCGCCGCCGGGGTGGTACCCGCCGCCCGGGTACCCGCCCGCCGCCGACACCGCGACGGCCGCCGAGGCGGGCGGCGAACGCACCATGGCCTCGCTCGCGCACTGGCTGCCGCTGGTCGTCGGCCTGGTCTTCTCATTCGTCATCGGCACGCTCGCGGTGTTCCTCTGCTTCGTGCCCCCGCTCATCGTGATGCTGACCGCGAGGTCCGAGTTCACCGTGGAGCATGCCCGCGAGGCGCTGAACTTCCAGCTCAGCCTGGTCATCCCCGGCGCGCTGATCCTGGTGCTGGCCATGGCCTCGCCGCCGCTCGGCGCGCTGCTGCGGCTGCTGCTCCTCGTCGGCTGCCTGGTCATCCAGATCCCGGCGGCGGTGAAGGCCAGCCAGGGCGCGCGCTACCGCTACCCCTTCGGCATCCGCTTCGTCAAGCCGTCCCGGGGCTGAGCCGTCCCCAGCCCCGGGAGGCGGTCAGCTGAGGCAGCCCGCGTGCGCGAGGGCCTGCTTGAGCAGGACCCCCTGGCCGCCCGGCATGTCCTGCTGGACCAGTGCCGACGAGGCCTCCTGCGGGCTGAACCAGACCAGGTCCAGGGCGTCCTGGCGGGGGCGGCAGTCGCCGCTCACCGGGACGATGTAGGCCAGCGACACCGCGTGCTGGCGCGGGTCGTGGAACGGGGTGATCCCCTGCGTGGGGAAGTACTCGGCGACGGTGAACGGTTGCAGCGAGGCCGGGACCCTGGGCAGCGCCACCGGACCGAGGTCCTTCTCCAGGTGCCGCAGCAGCGCGTCGCGGACCCGCTCGTGGTGCAGCACCCGACCGGAGACCAGCGTGCGGCTGACCGTCCCGTCCGGCCCGATCCGCAGCAGCAGCCCGATGTGCGTCACTTCCCCGCTGTCGTCGACGCGTACCGGCACCGCCTCGACGTAGAGGATCGGCATCCGGGCGCGCGCCAGTTCGAGTTCATCGGGGGCGAGCCAGCCGGGCGTGGTTTCCGTCACATCTGACATTGGCTGATCGTACGTGCTTACCGGGCGAGGCTCAAGGAGCCATAGCTGCTGGTGGGGTCGTTGGGGTGCGACCCGGCTACTCGGGCTGGTCCCAGCAGGAGCCGCCCCGCTCGACGAGGACCCGACCGCCGGGCAGGCAGTCGGGATCCGCGGCCCGTCGGACCGCCTGCGCGACGGTCAGCCGGGCACCCCGGTCGAAGGCCTCGGCGAACCCGGCGGCGCCCAGGACCGACCGGGCGGCGTCCGCGATCCGGTCGGTGTCGCCGCGCTCGGCCGGGGGCAGCGGGGCGCCCACGCCGCGCCGGGCGGCGTCCGCCGCGCCCAGCAGCAGGGCCGCGCGCCCGGCGTTCGCGCCCTCCGGCGGCAGCAGCCGGACGGCCCCGGCCAGCCCCTCCAGCGAGAGCGCCAGCGCCCGGGGCTCGTCCATGGCCCGGGCCACCGCCAGTCCCCGGAGCTGCTGGTCGACGGCGGTCCCGGCGTCGCCGCGCAGTTCGGCGAGGAAGCCCAGTTCGGCGTGGTGCAGGTGGTCACCGGCGGCCGAGGAGACGTCGCCGTACCGCTCCCGGATGCGCAGCAGCCGCGCCTCGGCTCCGTCCAGGTCGCCGGACCGGCGGGCGCCGAGCGCCAGGCCCATCTCGGCGTGCAACTGCCCGTAGGTGTAGCCCTGTTCGGCGGCGAGCCGACGGGCCCGCTCGTGCAGTTCCCGGCCCCGCTCCCACTCCCCCGCCAGCAGCGCCAGTCGGCCGAGCCCGGAGAACCGGGCCGAGACCTCCGACAGCAGCCCCAGGTCGCAGGCCAGGTCCAGGCCCGCGCGCTGGCGGCGCTCCGCGTCCTGGTAGTCGCCGCGGATCTCGGCCAGCGAGGCGAGTGCCGACACGGTCTGCAACTCGCCCCAGCGGTCGCCCAGTTCATGGAAGAGCGCGGCGCTGCGCAGCCCGTCCCGGCTGACCGCGGCGAGGTCGCCGCGGACCAGCGCCAGGGTCGCCCGCAGCCCCAGCGCCGCAGCGGTGCCCCACGGGTCGTCGGCGGCGGTGAACAGGTCGAGCGCCCGCGCGGTCAGCTCCTGGCTGACCGCGAGGTCTCCGGCGCTGAACCGGCCGTAGCCGGACAGCCAGAGCGCGCGTCCGCGCCGTACCTGGTCCGGCACCGCCTCGGCGTCGGCCCCGACGGTCCGCGCGTCCTCGCCGCGGTCGCCGGTGAGATGCGCGAACGCGCCGCGCAGCAGCGTGAGTTCGGGTTCCGGGGCGGGAGCGGCGGCGAGCACCGCGGACAGCGCCCGGCAGGCCTCGGCGAGTCGGCCGCGCGGCAGCCACCACCAGCTCAGCGCCGTGGCCAGGCGGACCGCCTCCCGGCCGCGACCCGCCGGTGCCCGGCGCACCGCCTCGTCCAGCGCCGCCCGCAGGTTCCCGGCCTCGGCGTCGAGCCGGGCCAGCCAGGTGCGCTGGTCCGCACCGCGCAGCCGGGGCTCGGCCTGCTCGGCCAGGGACAGGTAGTGGCGCAGGTGCCGATCGGTGACCGCGGCCTGGTCGTCCCGTTCGCGCAGCCGCTCGGTGGCGTACGCGGCGACGGACTCCAGCAGCCGGTAGCGGCGCCCGGTGGGGCCGTCGGCCACGACCACCAGCGAGCGGTCGATCAGCCGGGCCACCAGGTCGGCCACCTCCGCCGCGGCGACGCCGTCGCCCGCGCAGGTGGCCTCGGCGCCCGCCAGGTCGCAGCCGTCGCGGTGCACCGCGAGGCGGCGCAGCACGGCCCGCTCGGGCGCGCTGAGCAGTTCCCAGCTCCAGTCGATGAGCGCCCGCAGGGTCTGCTGCCGGGCCGGTGCGCCCCGGCGGCTGGTCGTCAGCACCCGGAACCGGTCGCCCAGGCGGTCCGCCAACTCCCGGACGCCCAGCGCCCGCACCCGGGTCGCGGCGAGTTCGAGGGCGAGCGGGACGCCGTCGAGCCGACGGCAGATCTCGGCCACGGCCGCCCGGTCGGCGGGGTCGCCGTCGGCCAGCAGCCGGGCGAAGCCCGGGTCGCGGGCGATGACGCGTTCGGTGAACAGCCGTTCGGCCGCACCGGCGTCGAGCGGCTCCACCGGGTGCACCGCCTCGCCCGCGACGTCCAGCGGCTCCTGGCTGGTGGCCAGGACCCGCAGGCCGGGGGCGGTCCGCAGGATCAGCTCGGCCAGCTCCGCGGCGGCCTCGACCACGTGCTCGCAGTTGTCCAGGATGAGCAGCACCCGGCGGTCCCGCAGCGCGGCGACGAGCCGGTGCGTGGGCGAGGCGGTGCCCCCGGCTCCGGCCGGGGTGGTGCCGGGGATCACGGCGGAGGCGCCGTCGGAGATGCCGAGCGCCGAGGCGACGACCTCGGCCAGGTCGTCCCGGCAGCCCCCGGCGCGGATCCCGGCGAACTCCACCAGCCAGACGCCGTCCGGGAGTCGGGCGCCCGACTGGTGGGCGACCCGGTCGGCGGCGGCCACCGCCAGCCGGGTCTTGCCGACCCCGCCGGGCCCGGTCAGGGTCAGCAGCCGGGCGGCGTCGAGCCGCCGCACCAGCTCGTCCAGCGCCTGGTCGCGGCCGATCAGGCCGGTGAGCGGGATCGGCAGGTTGGACAGCGGGACGACCGGCGCGGCGACCGGCGGCGGGACCGGGCGGCTGGTCGCCGGGGCCGGGTCGCCCAGGTCCGGGTCCTGCCGCAGGACCGCCCGGTGCAGGGCGGTCAGCGGGAGCCCCGGGTCGACCCCCAACTCCTCGACCAGGCGCGAGCGCAGGTCCTGGAACGAGGCCAGGGCCTCGCTCTGACGGCCGGTCAGGTAGAGCGCGCGGATCTGCGCCGCCCGCAGCCGCTCCCGCAGCGGGTGGCGGGCCACCAGTTCGGTCAGCTCCTCGGCCAGCAGCAGGTGGTTGCCCGCGTCGAGCCGGGCCTCCGCCCGCTCCTCCAGTACCGCCAGCCGCTGCTCGGTGAGCCGCTGGGCAGCCGCGCGGGCGAACTCGGCGTCGGCGAAGTCGGCGTAGGCGGGACCGCGCCACAGCTCCAGCGCCTCGGTCAGCAGCGCCGCCCGGGCGGCCGGGTCGGCCTGCGCCCGGGCCTCGGCGGCCAGCGCGCCGAACCGGTCGGCGTCCACCTGCGGCAGCGCCCGGTCCAGTGGCAGCGAGTAGCCGGACGGCTGGTGGACGACGCGGTCGCGGCCCAGGACCCGGCGCAGTTGGGAGACCTTGGCCTGGAGCGCCCCGGCCGGCTTGCCCGGCGGGGCGTCGCCCCACAGGTCCTGGATCAGCCGGTCCGCCGACACCGGGCCGCCGTCGTGCGCCAGCAGGTCCGCGAGCAGCGCTCGGACCTTGGCCTCGGGCACGGTGACCGGCGCCCCCTCGTCGTCCCACACCGCCAGTGGGCCAAGCACTCCGAACCGCATGCGAACCACGGTACCGGCCGGGGCGGATCATTCCCCCGGCCGTCCGTCAGCCGACCCTCGGCCGTCCGTCAGCGGTCCGTCAGCGGTCCCGAAGCGCGGCCGAAGCGGTCGGGCGCAGGGTGGTTCAGCCCGGACCCGTCCCGCGTCCGCCCATGACCAGGAGCGCCGCATGACCGCCTCACCCGACCTCGCGACCGTGTCCCAGGGCGCGGACGCCGTTCCCGCCGCCCCCGCGAAGCTGCCGCTGTTCCCGCTGCTGGCGCTGGCGACGGCGGTCTTCATCACCGCGCTCACCGAGACCCTGCCCGCCGGTCTGCTGCCGCAGATGAGCGCCGCGCTGCGGACGAGCGATTCAGCGACCGGACAGACCGTCACCATCTACGCGCTCGGCACCGCCCTGACCGCGATCCCGTTGACGGCGGCCACGGCCCGCTGGCCGCGCAGGCGGCTGCTGCTCACCTCCATGGCCGGTTTCGCGGTCGCCAACACGGTGACCGCGGTGTCGTCGGACTACCCGCTGACCATGGCGGCGCGCTTCCTCGCCGGGGTGGCGGCCGGGCTGGCCTGGGCGCTGCTCGCGGGCTACGCCCGGCGGCTGGCGCCGCCGCCCCTCCAGGGCAGGGCGATCGCGGTCGCCATGGCGGGCATCCCGGTCGCGCTCTCGCTCGGTGTCCCGGCCGGGACCTTCCTCGGCACCTCGGCCGACTGGCGGCTGGCCTTCCTGGCGATGACCGGACTCACCGTGCTGCTGCTGGGCTGGATCGCGGCGGCCGTGCCGGACCATCCGGGGCAGCGGGACGGCGGCCGACCGCGGCTGCTGCCGTCGGTGCGGATCCCGGGGGTGGGCCCGGTGCTCGTCGTCACCCTGGTCTTCGTGCTGGCGGACACCATCCTGTACGCGTACATCGCCACCTTCCTGGACCGGGTCGGCCTCGGCCGGGACACGGACCTGGTGCTGCTGGTCTTCGGCGCCGCCTCGCTGGCCGGTATCTGGATCGTCGGCGTGCGGATCCAGCGGGGGCTGCGGGCGCTGACCGTCGCCAGCACGCTGCTGGTCGGGCTCGCCGCGCTGCTGCTGGCCCTGGTGACCGGCAGCGCGCCGCAGGTCTACCTGGCGGCGGCGCTGTGGGGGCTCGGCTGGGGCGGTGTGCCGACGCTGCTGCAGACCGCCGTCGGCCAGGCGGCCGGGGAGCAGGCGGACGCCGCCCAGGCGGTGCTGGTGACGCTGTGGAACGTGGCGATGGCGGCCGGTGGCGTCATCGGCGGCGTGCTGCTGGACCGGACCGGCAGCCGTTCGCTGCCCTGGGCGGTGCTGCTGCTCCTGCTGCCGGTGCTGGCGGTGGTGGTCGCGGCCCGCCGCCACGGCTTCCCGGCCGCCCGCCGCGCGGGCTGACCGGGCGGTCGGCACCGCTGACGTCGCCGCGCCCGTCGGTCGGGGGCGGCGGCGTCAGCGGTGCAGCAAGTCCTGGGCGTGCAGGATCGGCGGGAGGGTCATCAGCGCGGTCTCGACCACGGCCCGGTCACCGCCCTTGTCGGCGGCGGCGCCGAGCAGCGTCCGCTGGGCCTGGTCGGCCCGGCCGAAGGCGGTCGCCGCGAGCTGCGCGAGCCGGTCCGGCGGGAGGCGGCCGACGGTCGGCCCCGGGTACGGGCGTTCGCTGGGTTCGGGGTCCTCGGAGGTCATGCTCCCAGGGTCCCCCCGGTCGGACGGCGACGCATCCGGGCCCGGCGCGGGCGGTCAGACCACCGTCCAGGCGGTGCCGTGGGCGGTGCACGGGCCGCCCGGGTGGACGGCGAGGCGCCCGGCGACGACGTCCAGCGAGACCGTGGCCAGGGTCTCCCAGCGCTTGCCGAGCGCCGCGCCGGGATCGGGGTGGCAGCAGAGCGCGGCGCCCTGGTCGAGGTGCAGGGTGAGCGCGTCCAGCAGCGCCTGGGCGTCCGGACGCGGGCGGTCGGCGGTGCGGGTGCGCAGCGCTTCGAGCCGGTCGCGGGTGTCCGGGTCCTCGGTGGCCAGGGCCTCGCCCCGGGCCAGCCGGGGGTCGACGAAGTGGTTGGTGCGCAGCAGGTAGCCGTCCGCGTCCGGCCGCAGCAGCGCGGGACCGGCGGGGCTGAGCTCGACCGTCGCGGCCCGGGCCCGGCCGTCGGCGAACCCGGCGAGGGTCAGCGAGCTGGAGGCGGCGACCGGCGTCGCCATGGCCAGCCACGCCGCCGCCTCGACGTCGGCGCAGCGGTCGAGCAGCTGCCGGGCAAGCACGTGCACCGGCAGCCAGCCGCCACCCGGCTCGGGGCCGGTCGCGCCGCAGGTGCGCGCGTCGGCAGCGTGCGCGTCGGAAGCGTGCGCGTCGGAAGCGTGCGTGTCGGAGGTGTGCGTGTCGGAGGTGTGCGCGAGGATGTTGAAGTGCAGGCCGAGACCGGCCGCGTTGACGCCGATCTTGCCGACGATGCCGTACTCGGTCACCGTCCGCACGACCCGGCCGTCGGGGTGCTCGATCTGCCAGACGAACCAGCCGTCACGCAGGTCGTCGTGCCAGTCCCAGGTCTGGGTGGTGACCGGCGGGCGGCCGTCGGCCGGGGCGTGGACGACGGTCGAGCACTCCGGGTGCTGGCGGCCGTAGCGGCCGAGGATCTCGGTGCGGGCGTTGAGCGCGGCGATCCGGTGCACCGGCAGCTCCGCGCCCCGGGCGATGCCGTCGATCTCCTCGGCCAGCTCGGGGGCGAGCCGGGCGATCTGCCCGAGGGCGGCCACGCCCGCCTCGGCGACCTGGTCCGGCCGGGCGCCGGTGGCCAGGAAGAGCGCGTCGTAACGGTCGGCGGTGCGCCGGATCCGGTCCGGGAAGGCCCGGCCGAGGAGCAGTCCGCGCTCGCCGGGAGTGGCGGCGGGGGAACGGAAGACGGTGGGGGTGGTCATCGGCGGGCTGCTCCTCGGCGGGTGCGGCGGGGTAGGGCGCTGGGTCGGTCAGCCGCGGGCGGCGCGGTGGCGGCGCGTCAGCAGCAGGTAGAGGCCCGCGGCGAGGATCATGCCGACCGGCAGTGACAGGTCGGTGCCGTTCATGGCGGCGGCGACCGGTCCGGTGAACAGCTGCGTGTCGACGCAGAGGGTGGCCGCGACGGCGCCGACCACCAGGGCGGTGGCACCGGCCCAGTTGACGCCGCCGGAGTACCAGAACGGCCCGGTGCGGGTCTCGTCGCTGAGTTCGTGGCCGTCGTAGCCGTTGCGCCGCCGCAGCACGTCGGTGGCGTAGATGGCCATGGTCGGGCCCATCAGCGCGACCATCAGTTCCAGCACGCTGTTGACGGTGGTCAGGAAGTTCGACACCAGCAGCGCGTACAGGGTGAGCGCGACGCCGAGGGTGCCGTCCAGGGCGACGCTCCGGGAGCGGCGGATCCGGACGCCGACGGCCTGTAGCGCGAGGCCGGAACTGTAGGCGGTCATCGCGTTGTTGGCGACCGCGGACAGCACGATGGCGAGCAGGAAGGCGGGCTTGAACCAGCCGGGGATGATCGACTCCAGCGCGCCCTGCGGGTCGGTCATGTCGAGCGCGGTCCCGGCCAGCACGCCCAGGCCGGTGAAGAGCACGCTGGGGATGAAGGCGCCGAGGGCGGTCCAGCCCGCGATCGCGGCGGGGCTGGTCTGCCGCGGCAGGTACCGGGTGAAGTCGGCGCTGTTGCTGTACGAGAGCGGCGCGGAGGCGATCAGGGCGAGGCCCCCGGCCAGCGCCGCCAGCAGGGCGCTGCCGTGCAGCGACTGCCGCGGGTGGTAGTCCCAGTCGGCGTGCTTCAGGACGTACCCCGCCAGCACCAGGAAGACCAGGGTGAGCACGATGGAGAACGGCGTGTACAGCCGGACGATCATGGCGTGGCCGTAGACGCTGATGGCCAGCGTCGCCGCCGCGACCGCGATGATGATCACGACCTTGACCGGCGTGTCCGGGTCCAGTCCGACCTCCTCGACCAGCGAGAACGCGGCGAGGCAACCGGCCGCCCAGTTGAGCGCGAGGTAGCAGACCGAGGCGAACCACCCGGTGATCGCGATGTTCGCGCGGTTGCCGCGGACGCCGAACATCGCCCGCATGATCACCTCGCTGGGGGTGCCCGAGGCGGCGCCGCTGACGGACACCAGGCCGACCAGCGCCCAGAACAGGTTGCCGACGACCACCACGCCGAGGGCCTGCCACAGGCTCAGGCCCATCAGGATCAGCGCCCCGCCGACGACCAGGCTGAGGTAGCTGACGTTGGGCGCGGCCCAGACCCCGAACAGATCCCGCGGGCGGCCGTGCCGCTCGCTGTCGGGGATGACGTCGATGCCGTGCGCCTCCACGCCGCCCCGGGGACCGTTCCCGCTGGTGGGCGCGTCGGGGTCGGGCGAGGCGTGGGGGGATCCGGTGGCGCGGGCGGGCGTCTTGGCAGCCATGGGGAGTTCTCCGAACCGATATGCCCTGAGGGACGGCCGATCTATTGGTCGCTCATCCAATAGTGCCCGGACGCCTCTCGTCAAGGGTGTGGTCACCGTCCGGAGGCAAGCCGGGCCGAATCGAGACCGGGGCGAACGGCCGCGCGGTTCCGCCGACCCGCGAAGAGGCAGTTGCGGCGATCCCGGCCGACTGCTCGTGGCGTACGCGGTCCCGGCGAGGCCTGGACCAGGCAGCACGAGCACCGCACCCCGCAGGCGTAGCCGGCGGACCTGTCGGCGCTGGGGCCGACAGGTCCTGGCCGGGGTGGGTCAGCGGGTCAGTGGACGGTCCACTGCTGGAGCGCCGAGCCGGTGTTGGGCTGCTGGGTGACCAGCGCGCCGTTGCCGGTCGAGGCGGTGGTCAGCAACAGGCCGGTGTGCACGTTGGTGAGCGTGTAGCCGCCGTTGGCGAGCAGGGACACGGTCCAGTGCTGGTTGCTCGCGCCGCTGCACGGCCACTGGATCACCGTCGTACCGGCGGTGGTGAACCCGCCGTTGTCGTCCATGCACTGCCCCGACGAACCGTTGACCAACTGGTACGAACCGTCGGACTGCTGGGTGAAGGCCCAGTTCTGGTTCGCCGCGCCGGTGAGCGCCGAGGTGTCGAGCTGGATCCCGTCACCGCTGGACGAGTTGGGGTCCTCCAGCGCCTCGCCCTGGAGCGCGACGGTGTGGCTGCCGGTCACGTTGGCCGCCGGGGTCCACTGCTGGAGCGCCGAGCCGGTGTTGGGCTGCTGGGTGACCAGCGCGCCGTTGCCGGTCGAGGCGGTGGTCAGCAACAGGCCGCTGTGCGCGTTGGTGAGCGTGTAGGCCCCGCTGGACAGTTGCGCCACCGTCCAGTGCTGGTTGCTGGCGCCGCTGCACGGCCACTGGATCACCGTCGTACCGGCGGTGGTGAAGCCGCCGTTGTCGTCCATGCACTGCCCCGACGAACCGTTGACCAACTGGTACGAACCGTCGGACTGCTGGGTGAAGGTCCACTGCTGGTTCGCCGCGCCGGTGAGCGCCGAGGTGTCGAGTTGCCGGGCCTCGGTGGTGGACGAGTCGGGGTCCTCCAGCGCCTGGCCCTGCAGCAGCACGGTGTAACTGCCGTTCGGCAGCGAGGGAGCAGCGACCGACCAGCTGAAGGTGGTCGCGCCCGAGGCCGCGCCCGCCGTCGCGGTGACGGTCGCGGTCCCGCTGCCGGTGCTGCTCGGGGTGCCGCTGATCAGGCCGGTGCCGGAGTTGACGGTGACCCCGGCGGGCAGGCCCACGGCCGAGTAGGCGGGTGTGGCCCCGGTCGACGAGGCGGCGGTGGCCTGCAGGTTGACCGCGGTGCCGTCGGTCCAGCTCTGCGCGCCGATCGGGTTCACGGTGACGGTACCGGCGGTGGTGCCGACGGCGGTGACGGTCAGCGTCTGCTCGTTGCTGGTGCGCGATCCGCCGACGCTGTTGCCGGTGGTGTTGGTCCAGTAGCGGGCCGGGGTGGTCTCGGCGACCGCGCCGGAGCCCGTGGTCAGCCCGACCACCAAGCCGCTGTAGCGGTTGACCAGGCGGTAACTGCCGCTGGTGGCACCGCTGCTGGAGCTGGTGTCCGGGATCACCCACCACTGCTGGCCGACGGTCGGGCCGGTGCCGCCGGTCGCGGTGACCGTGGGCGCGGTGCCCCAGGCACGGCTGCCGGTGCTGCTGCTGCCGACGCCGAGCAGCTGCCCGGTTCCGGCGTTGACGATCTGGTAGGAGCCGTCGCCGTCGGCGACGAAGGACCAGGCCTGGAGGGTCGACCCGCTGGCCGAGGCCTGCGAGGCGGTGGCCGAGCTGCCGGAGACCTGGCCCAGGAACTGACCGTCCGCGCTGGCGATCCGGTAGGTGTCGGCCGGGTTGAACAGCGTGGCGGCCGGGGCGCTGGAGCCGACGGTCAGGTTGGCGTACTCGCCGGAGGAGCCGGCACAGGCGATCGCGCAGTAGGAGCGGAAGCTCTCACCGACGATGGTCGAACTGGTCAGGTTCTGGTTGTCGAGGAACCAGCGGTACCAGGAGTCCGAGGTGTAGCTGCCCGAGTCACCGATCAGCGTCCACTGCTGGGTGGCGAGGTTGGCGGTGGCGTAGAACTGCTGCGGTTGCGGGGTGCTGGTGTTCACCACCTCGGGCTCGCCGAGGTACAGGCCGAGGTAGGCGTCGTACGCGATGTTCATGATGAACAGCGGTGACTTGGACGGTAGTTCACCGGCCGCGACCTGCTGGTCCACGGTGCCGGTGTTGGCCGGGTCGTAGTCCTGCCCGACCGGGGTGTAGCCGGTCGGTGCGGCCGAGGTGGCCGGTACCATGTTGCTCTCCTGGCCGCCCACGCCGGGCTGCGACCAGGCGCCGTCGTACCACTTCTGCCAGGTGCCGGTCGCCATCTTGCCGGAGATCGGCGCGCGGGCGACGTGCGCCAGGCCGCCGGTGCTGCCGCCGACCCCGCCCTTGGGCACGATCCGGGAGCCGTAGTAGACGTAGAAGTACCCGGAGGCGGTGTCCACGAACAGCCTCGGGTCGCCGTCACCGTAGTCGTAGGTCTGGTTCGGGAAGGCCGTGGTGTCGCCCCGATCGGTGCTGTACGGCGAGGTGATGGCGTGGCCCTCGATGGTCCACACCTTGCCCTGGTCGGTGGAGACGGCGTAGTCGATGGAGTCGTAGTGCAGCCCGTCGCCGAAGGGCTGCGGGGTGAACTCGTCGTGCACCAGGCCGTACCAGTTCCCGGTGTCCGGATCGACCCAGACCCCCACCAGGTCGCAGTAGTTGACCTCGGCGTAGCCGGAGCCCGAGGGCGCGGCGGTCGCCTCCAGACCGGTCGGGCTGTTGTCGCAACGCCAGGTGGTGTCGGCGTTGGAGTCCTGGGAGTTGGCCGGGTTGACCGCGTTGTCGAGGGCGCTGTCCGCGGTCGCGGTGTCGAAGTCGGTGCCGGTGTAGAAGTTCCACTTGCGGGAGTCGGTCGCGCCGTAGAGCGAGTTGGACTCCTGGTAGTAGAAGGTGCCGTCCTTGTCGACGAACGGGCTGGCCGGGGTGTCGTCGGGGTTGCCGAAGGACCCGATCGAGCCGACGTTGACGGTGTAGCTGGGGGTGGCCGCGGTGGCCGAGGCCGGAGCGGCGGTCAGCGCACTGACGCCGAGGGTCGCCAGCGCCAGGGCGGCCAGGGCCCCGACGAGTCTTCTTCGTACGGGTTCTTTCGGTGCGGGTCTGGTGGAGCGAGCTGACACCGTGACTCCTTTGTCGTGGCACCCACGCGGTGGGGGTGCGTGGTGGGGGTGCGGGTGCAGACGTGCTGCGGTGCACATGTGGTGCGTGGTGCGGTGCGGTGCGGTGCGTGCTGCGGTGCACATGTGGTGCGTGGTGCGGTGTGGTGCGTGGTGCGGTGTGGTGCGTGGTGCGGTGTGGTGCGGTGGTCCCCCGTTTCCACTCGCGGCGGCCGGGTGGCGGCGTCCGCGCGCCCCGTCGGCCGTCGTCAGCGGACGTCTGTGTCAGCCTTCCGACATCCGGAAGTCGTACGCCGGGGGGATCGGCTGCCCGGGGTGGACCGCGAGCCACAGGGCGTCCAGGGAGAGCTCGCCCGCGCGCATGTCGTCCGCCCGGATCCCCTCCGCCAGCAGTTCCCGGATCCGGTCGTGCGCGCGGACCAGCAGGTCGGCGGCCTCGTCCTCGCCGTCGGCCAGTCGGAGCAGGCCGAGGTGGTAGAGGGCGTGCCAGTCCCGGGCGTTGGCCTCCAGCAGCGCGCCAGCGGCTGCCGGTGATTGGGCCGACGCGGCGCCCGCCCCGGCCCGGGCCTGGTCCCAACTGCCGTGCACGGTCTGCGGGTCGACCGCGAGCAGGCCGTAGCCCCCGATCCAGGACCAGCTGCTGCGGGCGGGCATCGGCAGGTGCTCCAGCTGGGTCCGGGCCAGTCCGGCCTGGATCTCCAGGTAGGCGCGGTCGGGCCCGGGGAGCCACTCCTGCCAGTGCCGACCGCCGGTCGTGGTGCCCCAGCAGAACAGCTTGCGGCCGCGCAGCCGCTCGGTGCTCCGTTCATCCTGTTTCGCATGGAAGTTTCCTCTCGCAGGGGGCGCCAACACCCCGGAGCCCCCGTCAGGCCTGCGACCTCGGGCTCGCTCGTTGGGTCGGAACAGTACGGCTTATTTGACCGCTAAAACAAGAGGCCGTGCGCAGGATTGTGCAGCCGCTCATTCATCGACCCGGTCACCGTGGGAGAATGGCTGATGCAGCCACCACCGGCCCCGCCAAGCTGTCTTGACGGGATTCGGGTGTGGGGCTACGTTTCAGCCCAATTCATTTGATCGGTAAAAGGCGAGGAACCCGATGGCGACGATGCGGGAAGTGGCCGAGCGCGCCGGAGTCACCAAGCAGACCGTCTCGAACGTGGTCACCGGGCGCGTCCCGGTACGGCCGGAGACGGCGGCGCGGGTGCGCTCGGCGATCGAGGAGCTCGGTTACACCCCGAACCTGGTGGCCCGTTCGCTGGCGACCGGCACCACGATGACGGTCGGCCTGTTCGTCCCGACGGTGGCCAGCCCCTTCTACTCGGAGGTCGTCGAGGAGGTCGAGAACGTCCTGGAGCAGCACGGCTACCACCTGCTGCTGTGCACCACCCGGTTGGACGGCGAGCGCGCCCGGCGGCACCTGGCCGGCCTGTCCAGCCGCTCGGTCGACGCGCTGCTGATCGCGGGCGACCGCGACCTGATCGACCACCTGCCGCTGCTGGCGGACGCCCGCTTCCCGGTGGTGCTGTGCGCCTGGGAGAGCGAGGCGCCGGGCGACTTCCCGGTGGTCACCATCGACTACGAGCAGGCCGGTTACCTGGCCGGACGCCATCTGCGCGAGCTCGGGCACGAGCGGGTCGCGGTGGTGGCCAGCCTGCCCGCGCACACGGCCCGGCTGGAGGGCTTCCGGCGGGCCTTCGCCCGCGACGGGCTTAGCGTGCCGGACGCCTCGGTGTTCGTCCCGGCGGAGCCGACGCCCGCCGGGGGCGCGCTGGCCGCGCGCGCGGCGCTCGCGGCCGATCCCGCGCCGACCGCGATCTTCGCCACCCATGACGTGCTCAGCTACGGCGTGCTGGAGGCCGCGGCGGCGGCCGGACTGTCGGTCCCGGGCGACCTGTCGGTGGTCGGGCACGACGACATGCAGGAGGGCCGGCAGGCCCGCCCGACGCTCACCACCGTGGTCTTCCCCAAGCAGGAGATGGCCCGGCAGGCCACCGAACTGCTGCTGCGCTCGCTCGCCGCGCAGACCGCGCCCACCAACGCGCTGCAACTGCTCCGGCCCACCCTGATCGTCCGCGAGAGCACCGGCCCGGTCCCCGGGGCGACCGGCGCCGCCCCGGCCGGGGTTGGCACGGACTGACCCGGGCCCCGATCCCGCCGACCCGCACGCGCGCGCACCGACCTCCCGCCGAAGGAGTCCCGTCATCCGTCCGCCCCCACGCTCTGGTACCGGAAGCCCGCCGCCGGGTTCCTGGAGGCGCTGCCGCTGGGCAACGGCCGGATCACCGCCACCGCGGACGCGGTGACCGTCACCGGCGCCGACGAGCTGCTGGTCGCCGTCGGCACCGGGTACCGGGGCCACGACCGGCAGCCGGTCGGCCCCGACCAGGGCCCCGCCGAGGAGGTGGGGCGGACGCTGGCCGCCGCCGACCTGCCCTACCAACGCCTGCGCGAGGAGCACCTCGCCGACCACCGCCGCCTGCCAACCGGCCACCCTCCCACCGGCCTGGCCGACTGCCACGAACCGCTGTTCGAGCTGATCGCCGACCTGACCGTGACCGACCCCACCGGCCGGCTGCCGCTCGGCTCCCCCTAAGGGCGACTCCCGACCGCGGGGATTCCTCCTTGAGGAGGAATCCCCCGTCGCACCGGGCGGATAGCGTCGTGAACGGACAAGTCGTGGACGGACGGACGGACGGGCGGTCGCGGTCGCGCCGGGCCGCCGGTGCGCCCTTCCGCGCACCGCGGCAGGCGCTGCCGCCCGACCGGGAAGGCCGCGCCGCACTCCTACGAAGGGCGAGCCCGCCATGGCAGACCGTGAACTCCCCGCCGGTCCGGGGCGGCGGGCGCGCGCGCCCCGACGCCGACGGGCCCGCCTGGCGTCCGGCGCGCCGCTCCTCGCCGCGGCCCTGCTGCTCGTCGGCTGCACCGCCCCGACCGCGACCTCCGGCGCGGCCCCGGCCCGTGCGGCGAAGCCGACGCCGACACCGACGCCGCAGGGCCCCTATGTGGCGCTCGGGGACTCCTACACCTCCGGCCTCGACATCCCGGACCCGGTCGGCAGCCCGGCCGGTTGCGACCGTTCGAGCCGCAACTACCCGTCCCTGGTGGCCCGTTACTTCAAGCTGGGGCCGAGTGAGGTGCACGACGTCAGTTGCAGTGGCGCGACCACCGGCGACCTGTCGTCGCCGCAGAGCACGCAGGACGGCAGCAACCCGGCCCAACTCTCCTCCGTGGACGCGGGGACCGCGCTCGTCACCGTCGGCATCGGCGGCAACGACATCGACTTCACCGGGATCCTCACCCACTGCGTCGCCCTCGACGCGCTCGGCGACGTCGTCGGCAAGCTGCACCACTTCGCCGACGAGGACGCGCCGTGCCGCGCGTACTACACCGACGACGGCACCGACCAGATCGGGCAGCGGATCGGCGCCACCGCCACCGCGCTGGCCGGTGTGCTCGCCCGGATCCGCCAACTCGCGCCGCACAGCCGGGTCTTCGTCGTCGGCTACCCCGACCTGCTGCCCACCGCGGACAGTGCGGGGTGCGCGCACGTGCTCGGTGTCACCGCGGCCGACGTCGACTACCTCAACGGGGAGGAGGTCCAGCTCAACCGCGTGCTGCAACAACAGGCCAGGGCGGCCGGGGACGTCTACGTCGACACCTACACGCCCTCCCGTGGACACGACGCCTGCGCCGCCCGGGCCACCCGCTGGATCGAACCGCTGTTCCCCGACGCGGCGGCGGCGCCGATGCACCCCAACGCCGTTGGCCAACAGGGCATCGCCACCGCCGTCGAGCACAGCATCGCCGCCGCCTACTGACGTTTCGTCAACTACCCCTCATAGGACGAGTGGTGCGGGTTCGGCGCGGAGTGGTGGGAGTGCGGCCAGGTGGGCGGCGAGTCCGCCGCGTCGCCCGGCGAGGGCGGCGTGGAGGGGACGAGCGAGGCGGTGAGCGAGGGGTCCGGCGAGGCCGGACCGGAGGACTTGCTCGGCGGCAGGCTGGCGGGCGGGCTGCTGGGAGCCGGGGAGCCGGACGTCCTGGAGGAGGTCCGACCCGAGGTCGGCGTCGCCGGGGCGATCGGGACCGACCACTGCCCGCCGTCCGCGACCGGCGGCGCCGACGAGGCGGCGCCCCCCACCGACGCGGGCGGGTTCGGGAACGCCGGGGACCGGCCGCCGGTGACCGACTTCATGTAGTCCTGCCAGATGTCGGTCGGGAAGACCACGCTCAGGTCGGCGTCGAGGCCGCCGAGGTGGTCCAGCGACTGCACCACGGTTCTGCCCTTGGGATCCACCCGGTAGTCCCACAGGCCCACGGTGGTGACGATGTCCGTGGTGTAGCCGGAGTACCAGGCGCTGGCGTCGCCGCCGATGGTACCGCTCTCACCGGCCGTGTGCTCGTCGCCGCCGACCGCCGACAGCGCCGCCGGACCGGGCGGGACGGCCGAGTTGGAGACGGGGGCCGCGCCCTGGGAGGCGAGCAGGCCGGTGATGGTCGCGGCGGTGTCGGCGGACATCGCCGCGCTGCCCTGCGGCCGGTAGTGCCACACCGTACGGCCGTTCACGGTCACCGACAGCGCCATCGACAACTCGTGGTACACGCCGCCGTCGGCGAAGACCGCGTAGGCGGCGGCCATCCGGGCCGGCGACTCCGGCGCGATACCCAGCCCGAGTTGCTGATCCTTCCTCAGTTTCGCCAGTGGTTCCGGGAGTTCGGTCGGGTTTGCCTCCAGGTTCTGGGTCAGCCCCACCTTCCCCATCAGTGACCACAGTTGCGACGCGGAGGCGGAGTCCCCGCCGCCCTCGCCGAGCGCGGCGGTCATGGAGCCGCTCTGGCCGGACCCGGCGGCGCCGAGCTGGGCGGCGGTGGCGAACGCCGACATCTGCGAACCGGGCTCGATCTGCGCCTGGGTCGCGTTGTCGTACTGGGTGCTGCCCGGATAGAAGGCCAGCAGCTCACCGCTGTGGGTGTCCACGCTGGCGAGACCGACCTGCACCCCCTTGTCGACGGCGGCCTGGCCCGGGCTCTTCGGGTTCAGCCGCTCGTACAGGTCGGACTTCACCGTCCGTACCGCGGCGGTCATGTCGGCCTGGTTGAAGGTGGTCCGGATGACGTCACCGCCCGCGTGCGCGGCGGCGGAGCTGGGGACCGCCGGGTCCTGCTGGTGCAGCTTGTCCAGGTAGGTGTCGGCCACCTGCGCCATCGCCGAGTCGTCCACCCCGTTGGCGTCGTAGCTGACCGCGCCGGGCAGCGGCAGCGCGGTCGGCCAGACCGCGGCCTGGAGCTGCGCCGGGGTCAGCTGACCGGCCTTCACCATCGCCTTGAGCACCAACGCCCAACGGGCCTTCAGTAGTTGCTGTGAAGTGGGATCGGTCTGCGACAGCACCGTCGGCTCGTTCACCAGCGCGGCCAGGTAGGCCGCCCGCGCGGGGTCGGTGATCTGGTCGACCGGCACACCGAAGTAGGTCTCGGCGGCGGCCTCGATCCCGTAGGACCCGCGGCCGAAGTAGACGGTGTTGAGGTAGTCGTCGAGGATCTCCGTCTTGGGGAAGGTCGCGGTGATCTTCACCGCCTTGAAGATCTCCACCAGCTTCCTGGTGAAGGTCGGATTGTCCGTCAGATAGGCGTTCTTGACGAACTGCTGGGTGATGGTCGAGCCACCCTCGAACTCACCGCCCTGGACGTCGCTGACCAGCGCCCGGAGGATGCCCTTGGGCGCGATTCCGGCATCCGAGTAGAAGGTGGGGTTCTCGATCGAGACGATGGCGTGCTGCATCGTCTCCGGGACCCGGGTGATGGGCACCAGTTGCCGGTCCTGCAGTCCGGCCGCGTAGAAGACGGTGCCGTCGGAGTACTCGTACACCGTGGCCGTGGGCATCTTCAACGCGTTGATGTCGGGCACCTTCACGTTGGCGTAGACGATGAGCACCAGGCCGATCAGGGCCACCACGCAACCCAGCAGCCCGCCGCCGACCAGCCGCCAGGAGGGGAGCAGCGCGCGCCAGCCGGACCGGCCGGTGCGCGGGTAGTCGATGACCCGCCGGTAGCCGGTGCGCCGGACCTTCTCCTTCTTCTGTGCTCGCACGAGTTCAGTTGCTCCCGCCGCTGGCGGGCAGCGTGGGTATCGGGATGGCCGCCGCGCGGCTCGTGGCGCAGACCAGACCCTCCTGCCCACCGGCGTCCTCGGGCCCCGTCGCGTGCGGATCACCCATCGCCCCGTACGGGCAGGTCGCCGGCAGCGCCTGCCACACCCGGTTCCAGGCCGGTGCCGTGAGCAGCGCCTCGACCTGCGGCACCGTCAGCGCCTGGGTCGGCGCGCCGGTCGCCTCACCGAAGGTGACCGACTGACCGTCCGGCCCGTTCCACACCATCGTCCAGATGGCGTTGCCGGTCCCGGTTTCGGGGTCCTTCCAGGACTTGTCCACCATCATCGTGCCCCCGTCCACGGAGGTCACGGTGCAGACGTCGTAGGCGCCCGCGTTGCTGGAGCAGTAGTCGTCCTTCGAGGGGATCCGCTCCACCAGCAGCGAGGTGGTGGACTCGCCGTTGGCGGTCGCCAGGTCCGTCTCGACCTCCGCCCCCCACTCCCCTCCGAGGCCCTCCACCTGGGGGGCGAACACCCCGAAGTCGACTCCGAGCGCGCTCTGCTTCGCCGTGCTGTACTTGGCCGGGAACAGCGAGCGCAGGGTCCGCGCGACATAGTCCGGCATCCAGGCGGTGTCAGCCGCGGCCGCCCCGCCCGAGCTCTTCAGGGGCTGCTTCACGCTGCCGGTGCCGGCGCTGTCCTTGGGTGCGGGCTCGGCCGTGGTCGCGGGCTCGGCCGTGGCCGAGGGCTTGGCTGTCGCCGTGGGCGCGGCCGTCGCCGTGGACGGGGCCGCCGCCTCCACCGAGGGGCTGCCGCCCGAAGCGCCGCCGCCCAGCAACGGCACGCCCACCGCGACGATCACCCCGAGCGTGGCGACACCCACCAGCGTCCGCTTGACGATGGCCACCCGCCGGATCCGCCGCCCCCGGCTGACCGCCCCCGCGTACAGGCTCGCCGGAGCCGGTTGCACCGCCGACTCGGCCACCGCTCTCAGCTCATGGGCGAAATCAGCCTCGATGTCCGAAGACATGCCGTTTACCTCTGCTTCCCTGCTCGGTGACCAGTGGTCGGTGGTGTTCGGATGGCCGGTTTTCGGATGGCCGGGGATTGCCTGGCCGGGGATTGCCTGGCCGGTGCTCGGCGAGTGTTCGGAGTCCGTGTCCACGGGCGATCAGCGCTCCGCGATCTCGGCGAAGCTGCTGCCCAGTACCCCGCGCAGCCGCTCCAGCGCCCGGCTGCTGCGCGAGCGCACCGCCGTGGACGACAGCCGCAGGGCCGCCGCCGTCTCCTCCACGCTGCGGTCCTCCCAGTAGCGCAGCACCAGCACCGCCCGGTCCTGCGGTGAGAGCCGCCGCAGCGAGGCCAGCAGCGTCAGCCGCAGCGCCGGATCCCCCTCCCCCGCCACGCCGTCCGCCTGCTCCGCCAGGATCCCGGTCGGCAACTCACTGCTGCTGCGCTTGCGGCGCTGCGATATGAAGACGTTGACCAGCACCGTCTGCGCGTACCCGGCGAGGTTGTCGACCCGTGACAGCCGCCCCCAGCGCGCGAACATCCGCCCCAGGGTCTCCTGCACCAGGTCCTCGGCCAGGTGCGCGTCCCCCGCCGTCAACAGGAACGCCGTCCGGAACAGCTGCCCACCCCGACCCACCGCGAACTCCTGAAAGTCGACAGGCTCCTGCGCGCGGGACCGTGCCGCCGTACCGGCGACTGCCATGTGCTCCATGCCCCACTAACGCCACGGCCACATGGTTCTGTTGCAGCCAAACATCAAGAAATTGGTTTATCCGCTTTGATACCGCTTCGCTGCCGCCGCCGAGGGCGGCGAAGCGCCCCGCGCGATCGGAGTGACGCGCGGCCGGGGCGTCGTGCATGATCGGCCCAGCCGTCCGCCACTCCCGCCCCTGGAAAGACCAGCCGATACCCGCGCCGCTGTCCACGTCCGCCTCCCCGCACCCGCACCCGCACCCGGTGCCTGAGTTCCGTGGCGACTTCGAGACGCACCTGACGGTGCGGTGCGACGCCGGGGCGCTCGCCCGGCTGGACCTGTGGGCGGGCGCGGCCGGTCTGAAGGTGACCCCGGGACGACGCCAGCCGACGCCTCGCCGACGCCCTGGAGCCGACCTTCGACGTCCCGGCGGCCATCGGCCACGGCCTTGCCCGGCGCGTCCACTGGCTGGAACCGTGGACCCGGCGCTACCGCGAGCCGTACCGGGCGCAGGGCCTGCGCGCCGCGCTGCGGCGGATGGCGGACGACCTGCTGCCACTGGTCTCCGCCGTCCTGGTCACCAGGGAACTCCTCGGTGCCGACCGCTGCGACCTGGTGTGCGACATCCCGTGAGTTCATCTGATGCCGGGAGGGCGCCCAGCCTGCTGGCCAGGGCGTTCTGGTGCCCTTTCGATCCGAGCACCCCAGTGAAGGAACTTCAGGATTCATGAAGTAGTCTCAGTCTTCACGATGGTTCCACTTTCCTCGTGAAGCTGAGGAGGCTCGGGTTGGCGCTGGCCGCTGTACGGGATCTGCGCGAGCTCCGGGCGCCGGCCTCGGCTGAAGAGCTGGAGGCGTTCGAGACCGACGTGCTCGCCGGCTTCGTGCTGGCGCGGGCATCGGCGGGGCTGGCGGACGGCACCATCCGCGGCGACGTCGGCAACCTGGAACAGATCCGGACGTGGTTCGGCCGTCCGCTGTGGGACATGGAGCCCCCGGACGCCGACGCGTACTTCGGGCGGGTGCTCCGCGGTTCGCCCAGCGGCACCCGGCTCGCCCGGTCCCAGGCGCTGACCACGTACTTCGCGTTCCTGGAACTGCGGCACAAGATCGAGATCCACCAACTGACCGGCCGGGTGGTGGACTGCCCGATCGACGAGATGAACCGCCCGCGCGGCAGCAAGGACGCCCAGCTGCGGATCCCGCCGACCTCACCCGAGGTGGACAGGCTCTTCAGCGGCTGGGCCGGCGACCTGGCGGTCTGCCGCAAGTTCGGCCCGACCGCCCGCAACTACACCGCTGCCCGGCTCATGGCGGGGGTGGGCCTGCGGGTGAACGAGGCGTGCCGACTGGACCTCGCGGATATCAAGTGGGACCTGGGCCGGTTCGGCAAGCTCCACGTCCGCTACGGCAAGGGCGCCCGGGGCTCGGGGCCGCGCGAGCGGATGGTGCCGCTGATCAACGACGTCGGGCGGACCCTGCGCTGGTTCATCGAGGACGTGTGGGGGCAGTTCGACGACGACCACACCCGGCCCGGCGCCCCACTGTTCCCCTCGGAGCGCAAGAACGCCGACGGCTCGGCCCGCCGGGTGGGCGACGACGCCCTGCGAACGGGCCTGGCCGGGGCGGCGGAGGTCCATCTCCCAGGCTGGGCAGAGAAGTTGACTCCACATGTGCTGCGGCACTTCTGCGCGTCCGAGCTCTACCTGAACGGCATGGACCTCATCGCAATTCAGGAGGTTCTAGGACATTCTTGGATCGCGACGACAATGCGATACGTCCACGTGCACCGCACGCGGGTCGAGGATGCCTGGGTCGCCGGGCAGGAACGCGCCGCACAGCGGCTGGGAGGACTGATCCGATGAGGTGGAACCTGCGACTGACGGCCGCGAGCAAGGGCGTCTGGAAGGCATCCGACCTGCAGCGGAGTCTGGCCGAGCACGGCCTGGTGATCTCCGCCGGCAAAATGTCCGGGCTGTGGTCCGGACAGCCGGTCTCCCTCAAGCTCGACGACCTGGACGTCATCTGCGTCGTGCTGGGCTGCGACATCGGGGACCTGCTGATCCCCCAGCCAGAGACGGTCACCCGCCCCGGCCAGGACACCGTCCAACAGGCCGCGGTCGGCTCCTCGTCCACGGTCGTGCCCAAGCGCCGCGACGGCCGCTCGCTGCCGCCGGCCTGACAGAAGGTCCGCAAGTGGGACACATACGCGCCGACAAGCCGGCTGCCTCGTGCGCAGGGTGTCTGTCGTGGGGACAACTGCCGGGAAGGTTCTGCCGCGGCTGCTACACCTACGGCCAGACCCACGCCGTGGGGACGTGCGCCGGCTGCCGCCGAGAGGTCGCGATCCCCGAGGCGCACGGCTACTGCCGCCTCTGCCGAGCCCAGGCCACCTGGGCGGGCAAGGCCGCGGGCACTACCGGCAGAGACCGCGTGCTGCTGCCGTTCCTGCGGCAGGTCACCCACCAGCAGCTCTTCTTCGCGAACCTGCAGCGGCCCCGCAACGGCGGACCTCCCGTCGGCAAGGCTGGCCGCCGTGCCCTGCGAGTCAAGCCCCTGCCCACCGCCCCGCCGCCCGCGACGCACTGGCACCAGCCCGAACTGTCCACTGCCGCAAGGGACTTCGGTCGGTTCGACCGCAGGCACGCAGACCTCGACAATCCCCGCCTGGTCCGGGCCCGCAAGGAGGCCCTCGCACTGGGCGAAACCCGGGGCTGGACCCGCTGGATCACCAGTGACGTCGACCGCGCCCTGGTCATCGTGCTGTCCGGCCATTCCGAGGGCGAGGTGATCCGGTACTCCGAGCTCTTCCCGCCGCTTCGCAGCCGCGGACTGTCCGTCGTCCACACCGCCGAGGTCCTGGGCCGGCTCGGCCTGTTCATCGACGACCGCACTCCCTCGGTCGACCGCTGGCTCGCGCGCAAACTCCACGGCGTCGCCCCGGGAATCCGCCGCACCGCCGAGGACTGGGCCCGCACCCTGCTCGACGGCGGTCCACGTTCGCAACCACGCGCGCCGGGCACCGCCCGCGGCTACCTCAACGAGGTCCGCCCGGCACTTCTGGACTGGTCAAACCGCTACGACCACCTGCGGGAAGTCACCCGCCAGGACATCCTCGACGTCCGCGACGCGGTCACCGGCAAACAGCGCGAGAGCCGCATCGTCGCACTGCGGTCGCTGTTCCGGCATGCGAAGAAGACCGGCCAGGTCTTCAAGAACCCGACCGTCCGCATCCCCATCGCCAGGCACGCCGGACCCGTCCTCCAGCCCCTGGAACAGGCCGACATCGACGAGGCGGTCACCGCCTCCACCCGCCCGCACACGCGCCTCATCATCGCCCTGGCCGCCGTCCACGCCGCTCGACCGGGCATGATTCGCGCCCTGCGACTCGACGACGTCGACCTCGGCAACCGCCTGATCACGATCGCCGACCACATCCGCCCGCTGGACGACCTCACCCACCACACCCTCATGCAATGGCTGGACTACCGGCGCACCCGCTGGCCGAACACCGCTAACCCCCACCTGCTGATCACCCAGAAGTCCGCCGTCGGGCACGGACCCGTCGGCAAGCTCTGGGTCACCCAAGCCACCCGCAACCTCCCCGCGAACCTGGAACGCCTCCGCGTCGACCGCCAGCTCGAAGAAGCCCTCACCCACGGCCCCGACCCACTCCACCTCGCCCTGGTCTTCGGCATCGACGAGAAGACCGCCATCCGCTACGCGGCCTCCGCCCGACAGCTCCTAGATCCCGATATCGCACCCTAAGAATCTATAGACACTTAGCATGATGATCTATTAATGTATCGACTATGAATTCACTAAGCGAAGACCTGAAGCGAGTCGCCGCTGAACTGCGGGAAGCCCACGATGAACAGGCCCGACTCACGGCGCACATCGCAGGCCTGCTGGCCAAGCAGGAGTCGCTGCAGCGGGCGGCCTTCACCGCGACCGCGCCAGCGGACGCGACTGACCTGGGTCCGATGACGAAGGCCCAGGCAATCGTGGCGATTCTTAAAGGCGCCCCTAGCTCCATGACCCTCCAGGACATCGCGACAGCCCTGACCGATGCGGGAAAATATGCCAAGGCCAGCGGCGTCTCGGTCTATATGGACGGACTACTGAAGGACGGCCTGGCGATCCGAGTAGCCCGTGGCCACTACGT
Source organism: Streptacidiphilus sp. P02-A3a (assembly GCF_014084105.1). Classification (GTDB taxonomy): domain Bacteria; phylum Actinomycetota; class Actinomycetes; order Streptomycetales; family Streptomycetaceae; genus Streptacidiphilus. Next base: position 6,467,265 of record NZ_CP048289.1, read on the forward strand.
CGCCGCACGGTGACCGCTCCGTCGAAGTGAGCCCACAGCGCGGATGCCCCCAAATGCGGTCGGCGCACCACAGGCTCCCATCGCCGGTTCACTACGAACCCGCTGACCGACAGCTGAGAAGCACGGCGACGGACCCTCGGGTTCCCACTGAGCGACCCTCAGTATCTCTGAACTCACGGGCCTCACCGGGCGTGAGTAGTTCCGGTACAGGAAGTAGCGCTGAGAAGGATCATGGTCCTTCTCCTCTTGCGTGAGGGCCGGACCCGATCTGGTGAACGTACGCGCGGAGGTCTCGGCGGGTGCCCGTGTACCCCTACGCTGGTGCTGTGCACCAGGGAGGCAGAGCCTGAAGCAGGAGCGGGCCACGGAGTTGGTCGAGCAGATGCTCCGCCGGCTCGACACCGACCAGAGTTGGCCCCTGTATCTGGTGCGGCAGGTCTGGATCTTCGGCAGCTACAGTCGCGGGGCGCTCGAACCGAAGGACGTCGACCTGGCCGTTCTCTTCGAGCGCGACGAGGAGATGACGCAGGCCATCGCGCAGACGATCATGTCCGGCAGCGGCAACCGGTACACCCCCACTCCGCCGCGCGCTCGCTGGCACCTCGCGCGGGCTGCAGTTCAGCTTCGAGAACCATCTCCCTTTGGCCGCAGCCCGCGCCCGCGGCAACGTCGGCGGCAGGCCGACCGTGGTCGACGAGAAGATCCTTCGGATGGCCCGCGACATGCTGCCCAACCCGGAGAACAGCATCACCGCCATCGCCAAGATGCTCGGCGTCTCGCCCGGCACCCTCTACAACCACATCCCGGACCTGAGGGAACTGCGCGCCGGCGGCATCCCGCAGCAGCTCGAAGGAGCGGAGCGGTGATCCCGGGACCGCCGTGGCGCAACAGGGGCGGTGCGCCGTTGCTCGGCGCGTCCGGCCCCGGCCAGACGGGCCCGTTCGGGGCCTGGCCCGCGGAGTCGGACGGTGGCGAAGCCACCAGCGTGTCCGGCGCCGTTTGCCCTTCTTCTGCGCCACCTCATCGGGTGGCGCCACGTTCCAGTGATCCCCAGAGGTAGGCCCATGTTCGAGAATGTCGTGGCGGTGATGGCGTTCGCCGATTCACCCGACGAGGCTGCGGCCTGGTACGGCAACCTGCTGGGGGTGCCGGTCCACCGCGAGGTGAGCGAGAGCGGGGCGGTCTTCGCGTGGGTGGAGCACGCCGGGGTCGAGATCGGGTTCCACCCGGCCGACGACGAGCGCAACCCTCGCGGCGGAAGTCCAGTGGTCTACTGGCGGGTCGCTGATGTGGACAAGGCCCTGGCCTGGTTGCTGGAGGCGGGATGCACGCACCACCGCGGCCCGCTGCGTGTGTCCCCCCAGCGTCAGATCGCGCAGGTCATCGACCCCTTCGGGGTCGTGCTGGGGGTTGATGACGGTCGCTGAGCGGGTGCGGCGGGTCAGGCCAGGCCGTGCAGATCGTGCAGGCCGGTCGCGGCGGCGAAGGCCCGCAGTGCCGCGCGCAGGGAGTGGGCGCTCCACCGGGCGCCGTAGCCCCAGGAGGCTTCGAGGTAGAGGTCAAGGACGTGGGCCGCGGGCATTTCCCGCCCGGCCTGGCGCATCACCGCGGGCAGCGTCACCAGGTCGATCAGGCCCGTGACGTCGGGTCGCACCGTCTCGGTGTCCAGCAGCACCAGGGTGCCGTCCGCGCGGCGGCGCAGGTGCTGCGGCTTGAGATCCAGGTGCCCCAGCGGCACCACGTCGGGGCCGTAGGCATCCAGGTGAGCGGCCGTCACCTCGGCCCAGGCCCCGGCATCGGCGATCCAGGCCGGAGCGAGGTCCTTCGTCGCAGCCAGGGTGAAGCCGGCCAGCGTGGTTGCTTCCGGGGCGGTCAGCCGGGTGGTGGCGGTGTGGACGGCGGCGACGCACCAGCGGCAGGCCGTGCCCGACCGCCTCGGCCTCGGCCCGCGCGAGGTAGCCGCGCGCCGCCGCCCGCTCCGCCGCACGACCCCCGGCCCCGAACCAGGCCGCCCGCAGCAGTGTCGCCACCGTCTCCCGGGGCCGCCCGGCCCGCCGGTAGCCCTCGGCCCCGGCCGCGATCCGCTCGATCAACTCGCCCCGCCGGTCTATTTCCTGACCGTCCAACAGATATCGGACGAGGTCCGCGCGCGGCCGTAGATCAGCCGCCAACGCCGCGATCGCCGGTTCGCCCCCAGCCGCGCCCAGCTCGGCGCAGAGCCGGTCGAAGCGCTCGAACGCCCCCGGCGTCGCCGCCTGACCGGCCAGGCACAGGTTCAGGTAGCCGGCCCACAGCACCGGCTCCGGCTCACCCCCCGCCGGAGCGTCACCCAACAGCTCGACCGCCGAGGCCACATGGCCCTGCTCCAACCGGCACCGAGCCCGCCACACCAGGACGGCCGAGTACTGCGGCGCGCCAACCGCGACCCGGGCCCCCCGCTCCAGCAACTCCGCGTAGCGCCCTCGATCCAACAACCCCGCAGCCCACTCGCCAACCGCCTCCGTCACACCCCCCACCCCCTTCCATCCGCCGACCTCCCCCAATCATCAAGCACAGCACCCCCGTTGCAGCACCAATGGCCGCACCCCATGCTGCCCAGGGGCCTCGACAGGGCCCCTTCTACACCGGCATGACCGACAACTGCTGGACGGGCCGCCGGTCACTGCTTGCCCGCACCGGCCTCGATCGGGCGGACGCGCAGCAGCGCGCGGCCCGGCAGCGCGGTGGCGGCCAGGGCGAGCCCGACCACGGCGACGGCCAGCGGCGCCGCCGTGCCGATCGGGATGTACGGCGCGGCGCCGGTGACCCCCCGCGCGACCGGGACCAGGGTGGTCCAGGCGATCGCTGCGCCCAGCAGCAGGCCGGTGGTGGCCACCAGCAGCGCCTCCCAGCGGAGCATCCCGCGCACCTGGCGGCGGGTGGTACCGGCCAGCCGCAGCAGACCCACCTCCCGGCGCCGGTCCAGTACGGTCATCACCATCGTGTTGGCCGAGGCGACGGCCGCGAAGCCGCCGAGCACCGCCGCCATCACGGTGTTGGCCCAGTTGCTGACCTCCTGGTCCTGGTCGGTCCGCGCGCCGAAGCCCGCCGCGTCGGTGACGGTCAGCGCGGGGGTGCCGAGGCGGCCCAGCGCCGCCGCCACCGTGCTCCGGTCGGCGCCCGGCGCGTCGCCGACCAGCACCTGGCTGTCGAAGGCCGCCGTGACGTGACCGGCCAGCGCCGCCCTGGGCAGCAGCACCTGTCCCAGCCCCAGGCCGCGCTGGTAGAGGGCGACCACGGTGGGACGTACCTGGGTGCCGTCACCGAGCCAGAGCGGGACCTGGTCGCCGACCTTCACCCCGAGGTTGGTGGCGAGTTGGGCGTCGAGCGCGACCGTGCGCACCGTGGCCGCGCCGCCGCCGACCGCCGGGGCGCCGTCGCCCAGCGCGGCCAGCGAGCCGCTGCTGACCCCGAGGTCGAGCACCCGGGACAGCTGCGCCGGGTCGCCCGAGACACCCAGCATGCTCGCGGTGTTCAGCGAGCCGTCCGAGCTGTACAGGGCGGTGCTGCGGAGCACTCCGACCGCCTCCGCCACGCCCGGCACCCGGGCCGCCTGCCCGGCGGTGCCGGACGGCAGCCCCGGACCGGCCGAGCCGAGCACCTGGTCGGCGACCACGCCGGCGCGCACCTGCTGGGCGGAGACGTGGGTGACCGTGCTCTGCAGGAAGAGCAGGGTGCCGCAGAACGCGGTGACCATGACGATCGGGGTGATCGCGGAGGCCAGTCGGCGGGCGTTCGCCCGGGTGTTGTCGGCGGCCAGCGAACCGGTGGGGCCCGCGCTGCCGCTGCGCAGCGGCAGGCCGAGCAGGGTCGCGGCCAACCGGGCCAGCAGCGGGCCGAGCAGCGCCACCGCCAGCAGGAAGCACATCACCACACCGAGGGCGGTGTTCGCGGCGTCGTCGCCGGACAGTCCCGAGGCGACGAAGGCCAGTGTCACCCCGCCGGCCAGGGCCAGCGCGCCGAGCACGGTGCGCACCACTCCGGGCCGGGCCCGCTCCACCGCGGCTTCGCCCAGGGCCTGGCTGGGCCGCATCCGGGACGGGCGGCGCGCCGCCAGGTAGCCCGCGCTCAGCGCGGCCAGCAGCCCCAGGCCCACCGCGACGAGTATCGGGATCGGCCCCACGGACAGCGCCAGCCCCTGCGGTACCGCGCCGCGCGAGCGGAGTTGGCCGAGCCACCAGTGCGCCAGCGCCAGTCCCGGCAGCACCCCGACCGCCCCGGCGACCGGGGCCAGCAGCATCGCCTCGGTGGCGATGGTGCGCCGGATCTGCCGCGGGGTGGCGCCGAGCGCCCGCAGCAGCGCGAACTCGCGTCCGCGCTGACCGGCGGCGAGGGCGACGGTGCCCATCACCACGAAGACCGCGGTCATCGTGGCGATCCCGCCGAAGGAGCCGCCGAGTCCGGTGAGCGTCTCCTGGGCCGAGCCGAGCAGCGGCTGCTCGATGGCGGCCCGGGCGTCCCCGGTCAGTACCTGCGGGCCTGGCCCGACGGCCTGGCGGACCTGGCGGGCCAGCTCCGCGGTGCCGACCCCGGCGCGCGGCTGGACGGCGATCGCGTCGGCCCGGCCGGGGTGGCCGGAGAGTCGGCCCGCGACCTCGTCGGCGAACAAGGCGGTACTGCCGGTGCTGCCGGTGCTGCCGGTACTGCCGGTGCCCTCGGTGGTCAGGCCGGAGACGGTGTAGCCGGTGGGGCTCGAACCGGGGGCGGTCAGCGTGATCCGGTCGCCGACCGCCAGGTGCAGCGCCCGGGCGCCGACGGCGTCCAGCGCCACCTCGTCGCCGCTGGGGGCGGTACCCGCGACCAGCACCGCGGCGCCGCTGGGCTGGGTCGCGGCGGCGGCCGAGAACGGCCGACCGGTCAGTGACGGCGGCGCCGCGTCGGCGCCGGTACTGGTCGGGGCGCCGGTCGGGGCGCCGCTCGGGGCGAGCAGGAGCGGGAAGCCGAAGTCCGCCGCGGCGCGCGCGACGCCCGGTTCGGCGGTGATGCGCTGGATCAGCGCGTCGTCCACCAGGGCCGTCTCCGGCAGCGGCAGGGTGGAGGTGTCGCTGCTCTGGCCGTCCTTGACCGGGAGCTGGGCGTTCTGGTCGGCGGCCACCAGCACCGGGGTCCGCGCGTAGCGGACCGGCGCGAGGTGGGCGGTCACCCCGGTCTGTAGCAGGGTGCCGCAGGCGGTGACGATCGCGGCGGCGAAGAGCAGGGCCACGAAGCTGCCGATGAACGAGGCGGGGCGGAAGCGCACCGAGGCGCGGGCGAGTCCGTTGCTCATGAGGCCACCGCCGCCGCGTAGCCCGCCGCGTCGTAGCCCGGGCCGGGGCCCGCGTCGTAGCCCGGGCCGGGGCCCGTCGCCGCCGAGCTGAGCTGGACCATCCGGTCCGCGACGGCCTGCGGGTCGGGCCGGTCCAGGCCGCCCGCCAGCGCGCCGTCGGCCAGGAAGAGCACCTGGTCGGCGTGCGAGGCGGCCACCGGGTCGTGGGTGACCATGACGATGGTGGCGCCCAGGTTGTCCGCCGCGCCGCGCAGCAGTCCCAGCACCTCGTGCGCGGTGCGGGTGTCCAGGGCGCCGGTCGGCTCGTCGGCGAAGACCACCTCGGGCTCGGTGATCAGCGCCCGCGCGATCGCCACCCGCTGCTGCTGACCGCCGGAGAGCTGGCCGGGGCGCCGACCGCCGTACTCGCCGAGGCCGACCTGGCTGAGCAGTTCCTTGGCCCGCCGACGGTCCTGGCGCCGACCCGCGAGCCGGTACGGCAGCAGGACGTTCTGCTGCACGGTCAGCGAGGGCAGCAGGTTGAAGGACTGGAAGACGAAGCCGATGCGGCTGCGGCGCAGTTCGGTCAGCCGGTTCTCGCTCAGTGCGGTGATCGCCTGACCGCCCAGCAGTACCTCCCCCGAGTCGGGCCGATCCAGGCCCGCCGCGCACTGCAGGAAGGTGCTCTTGCCGGATCCGGAGGGTCCCATCACGGCGGTGAAACTGCCCCGGGGCAGTGCCAGGTCAATGCCCCGCAGCGCGTGCACCGCGCTCTGGCCGCGTCCGTACTGCCGTCGCACCGCCCGCAGCTCGACCGCGGCGGGCTCGGTTTGCTGCTGCGACTGCTCGGCCTGCGGGCGCTTGGCACGCGGTCCCATGGTGTACCCCTCCAACGCTGGTCATCGACGGTGACCACGCTAGGAGAGGACGGGCGCGGCAACCATGCTGGCAACCGGCGTCCCGGGGGTGGGGTTTACCCCCGGGTGCCGCCGGTGCCACCACCAGCGGCGGCCGGTCAGCAGGTGCTGGTCGCCGGGACTCCGGCGAAGCGGGCGTCGAGGAACAGCTGCACCGAGGTCTCCCGGGCCACCGCCTCCTCCGAGTGCTCGCCGACCAGGTCCCGGACCTCCTGTACGGTCCCGCCCGCGTGGCACCAGTTGCCCACGAGCGTGTTGTCCTGGCCGACCGGGACGATCTCGTCGGTGTCGGCGTGGTAGTCGTAGACCGGCGTGGCCGGGGCGGTCGCGCCGAGGGTGTCCCGCGCCAGCACGGCGGCCACCGACGGGACGCCCAACGGGTCGGCCACGGTGGTGTCCTGGCTCAGTTCACGGAACGGGAACTGGCCGAGGATGGTCAGTTCGCACTCCCCGCCGATGGTGGCGAAGTCCTGCTGGCCACGGGAGTTGAGCAGCGACTTGATGCCCGCCTGGGGGAACTCGGTGGCGATCCCGTAGGCGGCGGCGAACTCGAAGCCGGAGAAGGCACCGCCGTCCATGTACTGGGCCACGGCGGTCGGGTCGGCCGGGGTACCGCCGATGGCCGCGCCGACCAGTGGGACGTCGGGGGCGTAGCTGGGCTGGAGTTGCGCGGCCCAGCCGGTGGCCTCGGCGCCGCCGGAATAGCCGTCCAGGGCCCAGGGGTTGGCCGCGCCGATGCCGTCGGTGTCGAAGTTCCTGACCGCGCGGATGCCGTCCAGCACCGCGTGGGCGGCCTGCGGTCCGGCCATGAACACCGACTTGGGGCCCTCGAAGTCGGGGAAGGCCACCGCCCAGTTGGACAGCAGCAGTTCGGCGGAGAGTCCGATCTCCTCGGCGTCGCCGCCGGTGGCGATCAGGTAGGAGGGGGCGCATTCGGTGCCGAGGCTGTCCTCCGGGGACTGCAGCGAGACCGCCGGACGCGGGCCGCCACCGGCCCAGGCGGTCTGCGGCACCACCAGGGTGGTGACCGCCAGCTCCGGCTGGTTGCCGGAGTCGTTGGTCCGGTAGGAGATCTGCCAGGCGTCGAGCGGCACGGACACCCCGGCCACCGCGACGTCCGGCACCGGGCGGCTGCCGACGACCTGGCCGGGCTGGTAGGAGGCGATGTCGGCCGGGGCCGTGTAGAAGGAGTCCTGGTCGGGGACGACCGAGCCGGGCGCGGGGGCGGCGGTGCTCGGCCGGGCGGTGGCCGAGGCGGTGGCGGCGCCGACTGCCGCCGGTACCACGGCGAGTGCGCAGGCGAGGGCCGCGGTGGCCGCGCTTGCGAGAAGGGTGCGCATGGTTCTCCCGATCTGCCGGAGGGAAAGACGGGGTCTTCGGGCGGGTGGGATTACTGGCAGGTAGCCATGAGGAGAGCTTGAGCGCGACACATCAAAGGGTCAAGTGTTGTGAAACGAATTGTCAGCAAGAGTCCGCACGCGCCCAGTTCAGCATGCGGCGCGAGGTTGACGCTCGGTACCCGGTCCGGCATGCTCAGCGGCATGCCGCAGCGCTCCCTCGCCCTGACGACTCGCAGTCACATTGACCTCCTGCGAGTCTGTTCCGCTGCCTGTCGCTGCTGCTGACGGCCTCCACGTCACCGAGCGCCCCCGCCGCCGGCTGACCGGTCGGCCCGCCTCCTCCCCGCGCAACTCGCCGTTCCAGATCATTTTCTGACGGCCACTCACGCATGACCACGCCCACCCTCCGGGTCGGGCGTGGTCGGCGCGCGCCCGCGCGCTCCCCTTCCTTGCTTCATCGGCTTCCCCTGAGGATCACCATGCGAACGAACACCTGGACCGCACGCACGCTCGCCGTCGCGGTCACCGCGGCGTCCCTGGGCGCGCTGCCCGCGACCGGCGCCTCGGCCGCGACGTCCGGCAGCCGACCACTGCCGCTGCCACCGGTGAAGGTCCTCACTGACCGGGCCGGGACCGGCGGCGGGGACATCTTCATCTCGCCGTTCTCGGAGTCGAGCGCGTACGCCAGTGGCGTGGAGATCCTGAGCCAGAACGGCAGGAAGGTCGTCTGGTCGCACGCGGTCCCGGCCGGGCAGGAGGCCTCGGACTTCCGCACCCAGACCTACCAGGGCCAGCCGGTGCTGACCTGGTGGCAGGGCAGCGGCCTCGGCGGCCTCTCCACCGGCGTCGACGTCGTCTACAACGACCACTACCAGAAGATAGCCGAGGTCAAGGCCGGGAACGGCGACTCCGCCGACGGCCACGAGTTCCTGATCACGCCGCGGAACACCGCACTGGTGATCTCCTACACCGAGGCGACCGCCAACCTGACCGCCATCGGCGGCCGCGCCGACCAGAAGGTCATCGACGGCATCGTCCAGGAGATCGACATCCGCACCGGCAAGGTGCTGTTCCAGTGGAACAGCGCGGACCACGTGCCGTACGCGCAGAGCGAGCAGCCGCTGCCCGCCTCGTCGAGCACCCCGTGGGACTGGTTCCACCTCAACGCGGTCAAGCTGGACTCCGCCGGGAACCTGATCCTCGACGCACGCAACACCTGGACCGCGTACGAGGTCTCCCGGAGCAGCGGCCGGGTCCTGTGGCAACTCGGGGGCAAGGACAGCTCGTTCAAGGTGAAGGCCGCCCCCGGCCAGAAGCTGAACGAGGCCGGGGAGATCTTCTCCTGGCAGCACGACCCGCAGCCGCTGGGCGACGGGCGGTACACCTTCTTCGACAACGAGTCAGCGGGGGTCGCGAACACCGGCACCGGAGCCGTCGCCGAACTGCCGTACAGCCGCGTGGTCACCGTGCGGCTGAACGCCAGGACGCACCAGGCGACGCTGGTTGGTTCGGTCGACCAGCCCGCGAAGCTCAGCGCCTCGTCGCAGGGCAACGCGCAGACGCTGGACGACGGCGATGTCGTGGTCGGCTGGGGATCGCTGCCCTACTTCTCCGAATTCAGCCGGTCCGGCAAGCTGCTGTTCAATGCCGAGTTCCCGGCCGGGGTGAACACCTACCGGGCCTACCGCTTCGACTGGAAGTAGCCGGAACTGAGCCTGCCGGAAAACGGCGGATGACCCTGCCGCAGCGCGGCAGGGTCATCCGCCGTTCCCGCGCGCGGGAAAGTCAGAGGGAATCCGGGAGAATTCTGGGAACGCAGTTCCGGACCTATTCGTTCCAGTATAATCTGCATCGGACGACGAGATGAATTGACATATACTCTTCACAATTCAGCGTCACTGCTGGTCAGCGCCCTTGCTCGCGGGCATGGCCGGATCCGGCCCGGTGCCGGGGCCTTGCGCCGAATGGAAGCCTGAATCTAACGTTCTGACTGTGGCGGATCACGCCAGCCAGGATCCGCTCTCCCTCCACCGCACCCGGGATGCCGGTGGAATTCCGCACGGGGAGAGCGTGAAGGAGAGCGTGAAACACCGCACCGAGGCACTTCCCACCCCCGTTGAAATAAACGTGCAGAAGGGTGTGTTCACTATGTCCGGACTCGACCGCGGGCGTCTTGAGAATCTGGCCGCCGAACTCCTGGAAAAGCAGTTCCAACGCGTTCCGAAGCTGCGTGAGCTTCACCGCGGCGAATGGATCGACCGCGACTACTACGTCCGCCACATCACCGAGACGGTGCTGCGGATCCGACTGAACAACGAGGTCGACAGCTACGCGCTGTACAAGGTCGGCTCGCAGGACGACGCGCTGGCCGCGAAGCTCGCCAAGTACCTGGCCGAGGAATTCGGCCACGAGAACATGTTCGTCCGTGACCTGGAGAAGCTCGGCCTCTCCTTCGAGGCGCTGAACGCCACCCCGATCTTCCCGTCCACCGCCAAGCTGATGGGCTACCTGCGGCTTGAGGCCGACCGCTCCGGTCCGGCCCCGACCACGATCTGGGACTGGTTCGTGGAGTGGTACTCCGACCGCTACAACCCGATCATCACCGACAAGGCGGCCAGCGAGTTCGGCAAGGAGTACGTGCACGGCACCCGCGCGCACATCGCCTTCGACGAGTCGCACGACCACGACGAGCTGATGTTCCGCACCGTCTCCCGGGCCGTCGAGAAGTTCAGCTCCCCCGCGCAGGCCGAGGTCTACCTCACCGTCTTCATCGACCTGATCGGCGACTACTTCGACGAGCTGTACCAGGCGACGGTCGGCTCCCGGGCCGCCGAGCCGGCCGCCGTCGGCGCCTGAGATGACCACGGACCTGCGCGACGCACGGGCCGGGCGGGTCCTGGTCGTCGAGCCGATGTCCTCCGGGACGGCGCTGCTCGGCGCCGCGCACGACCTGGGCCTGGAGACGGTGGTGCTGTCGCACGACCGCGACGACCGCCGCCTCCCGGACCGGCTCCGCAAGGACATCGACACCCTGGTGGTGCTCGACACCAACGACGAGCCCGCGCTGCTGGAGGCAGCCGTCCGGCTGCACCGGCAGCGCGGGTTCGCCGGGGTCCTGCCGGGGTTCGAGTTCTACGTGCCGGCGGCCGCCCGGGTCGCCGCCCGGCTCGGCCTGCCGGGGCTGGCGGCGGCGTCGGTCGAGGAAGTCCGCGACAAGGAACTGATGCGCCGTCATGTTGCCTCCGCCGGGCTGCGGACACCCCGGTTCGCGGCCGTCGCCGCCGCTGCCGAACTCCCGGCAGCGGCGGCCGAGGTGGGCTTCCCCTGCGTCCTGAAGCCGACCGACTCGGCGGGCAGCATCCACGTCAGCAGGGTCGAGAGTCTGGACCAACTCAAGAACGCCTACCAGCGGTTGACGCATGATCAGCGGCTGGACCTGGGGCGCGGACTGGACGGTCGGGTGCTCCTGGAGGAGTACCTGGACGGCCCGGAGGTCTCGGTCGAGGGCTATGTGGCCGCCGGTCGGGTCACCGTGGTCGCCGTCACCCGCAAACTCCTGGGCCCGGAACCGTACTTCGTCGAGCTCGGGCATGTGGTCCAGGCCGAGCTGGAGCCCGCGGTGCGCCGCGCGGTCGAGGCCTACGCGGCTGCGGTGGTGGCCGCGCTGCACGTCACGGTCGGCCCCTTCCACTGCGAGTTGCGGCTGCCCGGCGGCGAGCCGGTCCTGATCGAACTGGGCGCCCGGATGGGCGGCGACCGGATCCCCGACCTGGTCGGGATCGCCACCGGGGTACCGCTGGCGCACCTGGCGGTGGCCGCGCACACCGGCCTCGACCCGCAGGAGGTCCCGCTGGGATCGCCCCGGGCCAAGTACGCCGGCATCCACTTCTTCACCGCGCCGGGCCCGGGCGGGTACCGGGCCGTCCACGGGCTGGAGCGGCTGCGCGCGCGGCCCGAGGTCCTGGAGGCCGAACTGCACCTGCCCCCCGGCCGCGCGGTCCCGGCCGCGCACGACTTCCGCGGCCGGATCGGCCACGTCCTGTACGCCACCGACTCCTACGCCGACGCCCTGGAGCTGCGGCGGACGATCGATCTTGGAGTGACCTTTGACTAGCCAGCCCGAAAGCAGCCACCCCGCCGCCGGGTCCGAACCGAGCCCGCTGCTGCTCGTCGTCAACCGCTTCGACGACGAGTTCGGCGAGTACCACCGCTTCGTCCCCGGCGGCACCCACCGTCTGGCCTACCTGACCACCGAGGACGGACTGCCGCCGCTGGACCAGGACAGCGCGGTGGAGACCGTCGTGGTACCGGACCTCGACTTCGACACCCTGCTCCCGGCCGCCCGCCGGATCGCCGAGCGGCACGGGCCGCTCGCCGGGATCGTCGGCCCGTCGGAGTTCGACCTGCTCACCGCCGCCCGGCTGCGCGCGGCGCTGGGTGTCCCCGGCTGGAGCACCGAGTACGTGCGGCGGTTCCGGGACAAGACGCTGATGAAGCACTGGATCCACAGCGCCGGGGTCCGCGCCCCGCGCTACCTGTCGCTGGAGGCCGGGGTCGAGGCCGCCGAGCTGGTCGACCGGTTGGGCCTGCCGCTGATCCTCAAGCCGGTCGACGGCGCGGCCTCGCGCGGCGTGGTACTGGTCCGCACCGGGCCCGAGCTGGCCGAGGCGCTGGCCCGGATCGCCGCCGAAGGGGGCACCGACTACGAGGCCGAGGAGTACGTCGAGGGCGCGGTGCACCACCTGGACGGCATCCGCAGCCAGGGGCGGTTCCACTTCGTCACCGCCTCCGCGTACGTCAACACCTGCCTGGACTTCACCCGGGGCGTCCCGCTCGGCTCGGTCCTGCTCGACCCGGGACCGCTGCGCACCCGGCTGGTCGGCTTCGCCGCCGACGCGCTGGACGCGCTGGAGCTGTGGGACGGACCGTTCCACCTGGAGGTCATCGTCACCGCGGCCGGGGAGCCGGTGTTCCTGGAGGTCGGGCTGCGGCCCGGTGGCGCCGGGGTGCCGTTCCTGCACCGCGACCTGTTCGGCATCGACCTCTTCGCCGAGGCGTTCCGGACCAGCGTCGGCCTGCCGCCGCTCAGCCCGGAGCAGCAGCCGACCGGCAGTGGCGGCGGCTGGCTGGTCTTCCCCGAGCCGACGCCCCCGCCGCAGCGGCTGACCGCGCGCACCTCGCTGCTCGGCGTGGTGCCGCAGGTCTACGCCGAGGCGCTGCCGGAACCCGGGCACGTCTTCGACGGTGAGGGCGGCTACGACCACGCCGGTGGGCGGTTCCTGTTCCGGGGCGAGGACCAACTCTCGGTCCAGCGTGCGGTGTCGGCGGCGATCTCCGGCTACCGGCTGGACCTCGACGCGACCGTGACGGTCCGCGGATGACCTCCGGGGTGCTCCGGGTCCAGCTCGGTGAGCCCTCCGCGATCGACCCGGCCACCGCCTTCGAACACGACGGCACACTGGTCGCGGGGCTGCTGGCGGACCCGCTGGTGGACTGCGACCCGGTGACCGGACGGCTGGCCCCGGCAGCCGCGAGCGGCTGGACGGTCGCGGCGGACGGCCTGAGCGTCCGCTTCGAGCTGCGCCCCGGCGTCCGGTTCCACCACGGCCGCGAGGTCACCGCCGAGGACTACCGCTACGCGTTGTCCCGCGCCGTCCGGCCGGGAACGCGGTCGGCGACGGCGTCCGCCCTGGCGGTGCTGGACGGCTACCAGGAGGTGGCCTCCGGCCGCGAGCAACTGCTGCGCGGGGTGGGCGCGCTGGGCCCGTACCGGCTGGAGGTCCGGCTGAGTCGGCCGTTCCACGAGATCGCCGCCGTCTTCAGCCAGCGGGTCACCGCACCGGTCCCGGCCGAACTGGTCGAGGCGGATCCGGTGGGGTTCGCCCGGCGTCCGGTCAGCAACGGCCCGTACCGGGTGGTCGAGGAGTGGCGGCCCGGGCGCGGCCCGGTACTGGAACGCTTCGACGGCTACCACGCCGCCAACGCGGCTCATCCGCGCGGCGGGGCCGGGCTCAGCCCGCGGATCGCCTTCCATCTCCACACCGACCTGTCCGACGCCTACCGTGCTTTCCTGGACGGCGAGTTGGATGTGACCGAGGTTCCGCCCGACCTGGTCGACCGGGCGGCGGTGGAAGCGGGGGCGGCCCTGCACCGCACTCCCAACCCGATGGTCACCTACCTGGGCTTCCCGACCCGGGTCCCACCGTTCGACGATCCGGTGGTGCGGCGGGCGGTGGCGATGTGCGTCGACCGGGAGTCCATCGGCCGGCGCCGTTTCGGCGGCGCCCGGCCGGTGGCGGACCGGCTCGTCCCGCCGCTCTCGGACCCGGGTCCGGGCCCGTCCCGCCCCCGGCTGCGGCTCGCCCACGATCCGCGCGGGGCACGGCGGTTGCTGGCCGAGCAGGGCATCGAGCCGCCGCCGGGGGGCGTCACGCTGCTCTTCAACGCGGGCCAGGGACACGACGGCTGGGTCGCGGACGTGGCCCGCGGCATCAGCGAGGGGCTCGGCTGGCAGGTCTCGCCGCGCCGCCTGGAGTGGCCCGCCTACCTGCGCGAACTCCGTTACTCCGAAGGCCTGTTCCGGATGAACTGGGCGGTCGGCCAACTCTCCTTCGACCACGCGCTGTACCCGCTGGTGCACAGCACGGCGGTGGCGGAGGGCAACCACCCCGGCTACCGCAGCCCCCGGGTGGACGCACTGCTCGACACCGCCCGGGCCACCGCCGACGCGAGCGTCCGGCGCGGGCGCTACCGGGAGGCGGAGCAGGCCGCCCTGGACGAGCTGCCGCTGCTGCCGCTCTGGCAGGGCGCGCTGCACCACCTGGTCGCCCCCGACCGGGTCCAGCCGCTCGGCCCGCCGATCGACGTCCTGGGCGTGCCCGCGCTGCGCCAGTACCGCCTGCTCGGGACCGCCACCGGGAGCCGGGACCGGAACCGGGTCGCGGCCGGGATCGGGGACCCGCGATGACCTCGGCCCCGGCGTCGCCGGTGCTGCGCTGGGCGCGCGGGCAGGTCCCGGAGCATCCGGTGGGCCGGGCCGTGGCGGCGGCGGCGATGACCGGCTGGATCGGCACCGGCGTGTGGATCTCCGCCTCGACGCTGTTCTTCACCCGGTTGCTCGGGCTGACCGCGGACCAGGTAGGCACCGGGCTGGCGCTCGGCGGTGTGCTCGGCCTGCTGGCCATGGTGCCGGTGTCGCTGCTGGCCCGGCGGCTGCACGCCGGACGCGTGGCCACGGTGTTGCAGGTGGTCCGCGGCCTGTCCTTCCTCTCCTTCCTGGCCGTCGACTCGGCCGCCACCTTCTACCTCGCGCTGGCCCTGGTCTCGGTGACCGACGGCCCGGGCAAGATGTTCAGCCAGATCATGGTCGGCCGCTTCGTCCCCGAGTCGGACCGCTCCGGGACCATGGCCGGGATCCAGGTGGCCACCAACCTCGGCGTCACCGCCGGGGCGCTGCTCGGCGCGGTCGGACTGCTGCGGGTGGACCGGTCGGCCTTCGACGCGGTCGTGGCGGCGGTCACCGTTGCCTTCTTCCTGTCCGCGGTGCTGCTCGCCCGCAGCACCTGGCGGATGGCCGACCTCGGCCCGGACCGGGGGCCGCGCGCGGCGGCCGGGACCGGCCGGGTGTCCCGGCTGCGACGGCTGCGCACCGGCCTGCGCCCGCTCCGGGACCGCCGGTTCGCCCTGCTCACCGCCGGGAACGGGCTGCTGTCCGCGCACATCCCGCTGATCACCGTGATGACGCCGCTGTGGCTGGCCCGGCGGACGCATGTGCCGCCGGCGCTGATGGGCGGGCTGCTGCTGCTCAACACGGTCACGGTGGTGGCGTTGCAGGTGCCGCTCGGCAGGCGGGTGGCGGGGGTGCGCGACGCGGTCCGGGCGGGCTGGGTGGCGGCCGTCGCCCAGGCGGCCGGGTGCGGGCTGCTCGCCCTGGCCGCGTTCGTCCCGACCGCAGGCGCGGTGGCCGCGCTGGCGGCCGCGGTGCTCTGCTTCACCCTCGGCGAGATCGTCCAGGTGACGAGCGGCTGGACGCTGTCCTTCGGGCTCGCCCCGCAGGACCGCCGCCAGGCCGTCTACCTGGGCTTCTTCGGTACCGGACCGGAGGCCACCGCGGTCCTCGGCCCGGCCGCGCTGGCCTGGCTGACCACCCGCTTCGGCGCCGCGGGCTTCGTGGTGGTGGCCGCTGTCCTGGTCCTGGCCGCCGTCCTGGTCCGGGCCGGGGCCGCCGCCGGCCGCCCCGCCGTGGCGGGCCCGGCGGCGGCACCGGCGGCGACCCCGTTCCGGGCGTCGGTCAGCACGACTGCTGATAGACGTACTGACTCATCGAGGCGAAGTCCTTCTGGGTGATGGCGACCATGGTGGTGCCGATCTGCGGGGTCACCGGCTTGCCCTCGAAGGCCGCGACCAGCTGGTCGACGCCGTCGCGGCCGATCGCCGCCGGGTCCTGGGCGATCAGGATCTGCAGCGTCCCGCTCTGCAGCGCCTGCACCTCGGCCGGTTCCGCGTCGAACGCGGCCACCTTGACCTTGCCCTGCTTGCCCGCCGCCTGTAGTCCGGTGGCGATGCCCTGGGCGGTGTTGGTGTTGGCGGCGAACACACCGGTCAGCCCCGGGTGCGCGGCCAGCGTCGCCGAGATCTCGGAAGCGGCGGTGGCCGGGAGGTCGTTGTCGTAGAGGGTGGACAGCAGGGTGACGCCCGGGAACTTCGCCGCCATCTCCTCGGTGAAGCCCTTGGTTCTGGCGTCGGTGGTGGACACGCCGGGGGTGACGCTGACCACGATCGCCGTGCCGTGGCCGCCCATCAGCGCGCCGAGGGCGTCGGCGGCGGTACGGCCACCGGCCTCGTTGTCCGAGGAGATCCGGGTGACGCCGATGGACGGGTCGGTGACCGAGGTGTCCACCAGCGCGATCTTCGTGCCGGACTGCTGCACCTGTTGCAGCGCGGGGGTGAGCGCGGCGGTGTCGACCGGCGAGATCATCAGGCCGTCCGGCCGGGTGGCCGCGTCCGCGTCGATGATCGGCCGCTGGACCGAGACGTCCCACTGGGCCGAGCCGTCGGCCTTGAGGGTCACCCCGAGTCTGGCCGCCTCCTGCTGCGCGCCGCAGGTCATGGAGATGTAGAAGGGGTCGCTCTTGACCCCGGTGATCATGTCGATGGTCTTGCCTCTGAGCGCGCCGCTGGACGCCGAACCGCTCGATCCGGCGTGGCTGCCGGACGACGAGCCGCCGGAACTGCCGCAGCCCGCGGCTGCGGTCAGGGCGATCACGGTGCCGGTCGCGGCGAGCAGGCGGGTGGTGCGTGAACGCATGTGGACTCCCTTGGTCGGGTGGTGGCTGCTGACGAGTCGCGGCGGTCAGCCGCGTTCGCGGCTGCGGCGCCGGAGTTGGTCCAGGTAGACGGCCAGCACCAGGGCCGCGCCGATGGCGACGTCCTGCCAGTACTGCTGGACCCCGACGATGATCAGGCCGGTGGTGAGCACGGCCGGGATGAAGACGCCGATCACGGTGCCCAGCACCGAGCCGCGCCCGCCGAACAGCGACGCCCCGCCGAGCACCACCGCCGTGATCACCTGGAGGTTGTCGGTGGAGTGCCCGGCGATGGAGGTGGTGCCGTAGGAGGCCAGCCACATCACCGCGCCGAGCCCGGCCAGCAGGCCGGCCAGCCCGTACACCTTGACCAGGTGACGGTCCACGAAGATGCCGGACCGCCGGGCGGCATCCGGGTTGGAGCCGATGGCGTAGGTGTGGCGGCCGAACCGGGTCTGTGCCAGGACCAGGCCGAAGACCACGGTGACCACCAGCGCGATGACCACCAGCCACGGGATCTGGCCGAAGAGCTTGCCGAAGCCGATGGTGCTCTGGAGCCGGTTGGAGACCGCTCCGGCCGGGTCCTGGCCGCCGGTGAAGATCTCGGCCAGTCCGAGCGCGGCGCCGAAGCCGCCCAGGGTGACGATCAGCGGTGGCACCCCGCTCTTGGCGATCAGCAGCCCCTGGAGCAGCCCCCAGGCGAGACCGGTCGCCAGGGCGATCACGCTGCTGACCGCGATGGTCGCCCATCCGGACCCGGCGCCCCCGTGGTGGATGGTGTACTCGGCGGAGGCGACGGCGGACAGCACCAGCACCGAGCCGACCGACAGGTCGATCCCGGCGGTGATGATCACATAGGTCATGCCGACGCCGAGCACCAGGTAGATCGCGGCGTTGGTGGCGATCTGGGTGATGTCGTAGTCGGTGAGGAACCGGCCGGGGGACGCCACGGTGAAGCAGACCACGAGCAGGACCAGGATCCCCGCCGTCCACGCCTCGTTGGCCGAGGCCGCCCGGCGCAACCAGCCCGGCCCGGCCGGAACGGTGGCGGTGGTAGTGGTACCGGTAGTGGTACCGGTGGCGGGTTCGCTGCTGGTGGCAACGGCCTTGGCCGGGACGGCCGGTGGGGTGGCTCCGGTGTCGTTCACGCCGCACCGCCGACCGCGTCCAGGGAGCCGGTCATCGCGCCGACCAACTCGTCGATGCTGGTGTCGGCGGCGGTGAAACTCGCCACCCGGCGTCCCAGCCGCAGGACTTCCACCCGGTCCGCCACGGACAGCACCTCCGGCATGTTGTGGCTGATCAGAACGACGGTGATGCCACGGTCGCGGACCCGCCTGACGGTCTCCAGCACGTGGCCGCGCTGGACCACGCCGAGCGCGGCGGTCGGTTCGTCGAGAAAGATGACCTTGTTGGCGAAGGCGACCGCACGGGCGACCGCGACCGACTGCCGCTGCCCGCCGGACAGGGTGGCCACGGGCGCGTCCAAGTCGCGCAGGGTGACCCCCAGTTCGGCGAAGGCGACGCGTGCGGACCGGCGCATCTCGGCGCGGTCCAGCACCTTGAGCCGACCGAGCAGGCCGCCGCGCAGCAGCTCCCGGCCCAGGTAGAGGTTGGCTGGGGCGTCCAACTCCGGTGCCAGCGCCAGATCCTGGTAGACGGTCTCGATGCCCAGGCGCTGGGCGTCCAGGGGACCGGTGAACCGGACCGGCTCACCGGAGAGCAGGATCCGGCCCGAGTCCGGCCGGGCGGCTCCGGCCAGGAGCTTGACCAGGGTGGACTTGCCTGCCCCGTTGTCCCCGATCAGGGCGACCACTTCGCCGGGGTAGGCGGTGAAGTCCGCCCCCTCCAGCGCGTGGACCTGTCCGTAGTGCTTGGTCAGTCCCTCGGCTTGCAGCACTGGCTGCGGTGGCGGCATGGGCGCTCCCCTCGGTCGGGTCGGGTGGTGGCGTCGAAAGCGCTGCGGACGCCGTGATCTGACGATGCGGCAGGTGGAATCGGGCCGCTGGTCGAGGAGCTGCGGCAGTGAACGGCAGCCTCGTTGATAACGTTGTCGGTCTCTCGCCTGGAATCGACTCTGAACCTCTGATCAGGACCCTGTCAAGACGGATCACAGCAGCAACCGCTCCGGTCGACCACCGCCGGACCCGCCACCAGCGGCAATCCAAGATTCCCGGATGTCATGACAGTTGACGGATGATCACCTGCGGACGCCCATGGATCTGACGTCACATCAGCAAGGCGCGGACGCCTCCTGGCCAACGTTGTCATTCGCGGGCATACTCGTGCTCTCTGTCCACGCACTCGGAACGCACGTACTCGGAAAGGCAGGCCTCCATGCCCGAGGACAGCCGGGGCGCCAGCGCTGGACAGACACGTCCCACCATGCGCGATGTCGCCCAGCGGGCGGGCGTGGGGCTGAAGACCGTCTCCCGCGTGGTCAACGAGGAGCCCGGGGTCAAGGCGGAGACCGCCCAGCGCGTCCGGGACGCCATCGACCAACTGGGCTTCCGGCGCAACGACGGAGCCCGGCTGCTGCGCCAGGGGCGGCAGACCGGCACCATCGGGCTGATCCTGGAGGACCTCGCCGACCCGTTCTACTCGCTGCTCTCGCGCGCGGTCGAGGACGTCGCCCGCACCCACGACTGCCTGCTGTTCAGCGGTTCCTCCGCCGAGGACCCGAGCCGGGAACGGGAACTCGCCCTCGCCCTGTGCGCCCGCCGGGTGGACGGCCTGATCATCGTCCCCACCGCCACCGACCACTCCTACCTGGCGTCCGAGACCGCCATCGGCACGCCGATCGTCGCGGTCGACCGGCCAGTGCCGGGGCTGGCGGCCGACACCGTGCTGACCGCGAACGCGCGCGGCGTCCAGAGCGGTGTCGAACACCTGCTGCGGCAGGGCCACCGGGCCATCGGCTTCCTCGGTGACTCCCCGCAGATCTACACCGCCGCTGAGCGGTTGCGCGGCTACCGCCTGGCCATGGCCGATGCCGGGCTGCAGATCCGGGACCACTGGATCGAGATGGCGGCTCCCGATCCGCTCACCCTGCGGCTGGCCCTGGACCGGATGCTCGGCGGCCCCGAACCGGCCACGGCGGTGTTCTGCGGCAACAACCGCACCTCCGTGGGCGTCCTGCGCGAACTGGCCCGCCACCCCGACCCGCCGGCGCTGATCGGCTTCGACGACTTCGAACTGGCCGACCTGCTGTCGTCGCCGGTCACCGTGGTCGCCCAGGACCCAGCAGGGCTCGGGCGCATCGCCGCGGAACTGCTGTTCCACCGGCTGAGCGGCAACCACGGCACACTGCAACGGATCGAACTGCCCACCCGGCTGGTCATCCGCGGCTCGGGCGAGCGCCCCCCGCGCTGACCGGTGCTCCTGGCCGGGTCAGAACCGGATCGAGGCGAGCAGGGCCAGCAGGGCGGTGGTGGCCACTCCCCCGAGGCCGTGTTCGAGGATCGCCCGGATCGAGGCCAGGGTGTCCTTGAGCAGGTGCTTCTCCGGCTGCTGCGAGTCGAGTTGACGCTTCACCGTCTCAACCCTGGGGGCGATCTCGGCCAGGCTCTCCGGGCTGTGCTCCTGCTGGAGTTCGGGCAGCCGCTTGGCCCACTCCTCGACGAACGCCCGGATCGGGTCGGACTCGGCCGCCGAGACCGCGCCGCTGCCGGCCACCGCCCGCGCGCCGGGGCCGACGGCCAGGGCGCCGATCTCGTTGTGGCCGCCGAACTGCTGGAAGCCGTGGTTGACGACGGGGCCGCCGGGGACGTCGCCGGGTGTCTGACTGGACATGGGAACCGCCTGTCGTGAAGGAGGGGACCTACTCGGACGCCGCGGGAGCGGGGCCGCTGACCTTGGCACCCTGGCCGACCGCCAGGTTCCCCACGTTGCTGACGCCGCCCTGCTGGATGACCCCGTGGTTGAGGATCGTCTGCTGCTGTTGCTTCAAGTCGGTGATGTCGACCCCGTGCGCCTCCAGGAAGTCGCAGATGGTGGCCAGCGTGTGGTGATCCAGCGCGTTCAACGCCCTTTCGCCGTCCTGTGGTTGATAGTAGTTCGGGTAGGTCGCGTTCAACGCCGCCTCCCTGGCGCTGAACCGCGCCCCGTAGTCGAAGCCCGGGTCGTTCCCGATCGCCTGCCACTCCCGCAGCAGCCGCCGGCGGTGGCGGGACTCGAACAGGGTGTGGCCCAACGCGGCCAGGGGCGCGGACAGCAGTACCGAGCGGGTGCGCTGGAGGGCGGCGAGCCCCAGCACCCGGCGCCGTTCGGCGGTGAGCACCGTGGGCAGGGCGTCGATCGTGTGGTAGCGCCCGCGTACCGGCCCCAGGATGTGCCTGCTCCACCGCACGTGCACCGTCTGCCCGGACACCGAGATGTTCAGCAGCAGGGACGACACCACGTCACCACCCCACAGCGGCAGGTACCCGGTCAGCCAGTGGCGCGCGCTGCCGGTCGGGTTGAGCGCGATCTGCTTCACCTGCTCCGGTTCCAGCGTGGTCAGCAGGCTTCCGGCCTCGGGGACGAAGCGCGGGTCACCGCCGATGGTGGCGCCGTGCACGAACACCCGGTCCTGCACCACCAGCCCGGACAGCCGTTCCGACGCCTCGTGCTCGGGCTGATGCTCCGCCAACTTCTGCCAGCAGGAGCGGATCTGCTCGACCAGATCCCAGGCGTCGAAGTCGATCAGCCGACCGGGACCGGCCCCGAGCGGGTGGCTGGCCGGCAGCAGCGGTATCGCCAACGACCAGGTGGAGGTGGGCGCGGAGAAGCCCATGAACGGCGACCAGCCGCTGTAGATGGTGACGTTGCCCTGCTGCGCCTCGGCCACGGCGTCGAGCCGGTCCTCGACCCACGACGCGGCGGGCGCGGGCTGCGGCGTCGCCTCCGGCTGGAAGTTCGACCGCCGCAGCGTGGTCCGCAACCGCTCGTCGAGGTCCAACTCCTCCTGGGCCACCACTCGGTGGGCGGCGAACAGCCCGACGCCGAGCGCCAGCACCGCGGGCACCCCGTACAGGTACGCCCCCAGCAGCCACCGCTGCAGGCCCGGCAGCCCCAGCACGGAGAGCCCGATGCCGAGCAGCACCACGGCCACGGCCAGCGGGACCGCGGTGATCACGATCCACCGGACCGAGGCGGAGACATCGGGACCGCCGCGACCGCGATCGTCCGGCCCGGGCCGACCGCGCCTGCCCGGGCCGTCGGTGATCCGGCCGCTGAGGACACCCAGTACCACCCCGGCGAGCAGCAGCCAGAGCGGGGCGATCAGCGCGATGCCCGTCCACACGGCCAACAGTTTCAGGTCGCGCCGGAAGCGCAACTCCCTTGCGGCCAGGCAGTGCCGGGCCACCGGCCGCAGGTCGACCCCCGGGGAGGCCGCGACCGCGCCGAAGGGATCGCCCAGCAGGCGCTCGACCACGGTGCGGGCGAAGGACGGGTCGAGGTAAGCGGCCACGCAGAGGTACCGGGTGACGTCGCCGTCGACCTCTCCCAGTGCGGCCGGCGAGGAGTCCGCCAGAGTGTCGATGAGACTGCTCCCTTCTTGCGGGCGTGCCTCCGCTTCCCCGGCGTGGGGTGCGGACGCGTCGCTCCGGGTGAAGACCAACCCGGTGACGACGCCGAGCAGGATGCCGAATACGGTCGAGGACGGAACGAACGAGACGAACAACTGGCTCTGGGACTCGCCCAGGCCGTGGCCGAACGCGGCCTCGACGGACCAGCCCAACAGCCCGGAGGTCGCCCCGATCAGCGCGCCCGCGCCGATCGCGGCGGCCCGGCGGACCCGTCCGGCCGGAGCCCTGGTCATCAGCCCGGGCATGATCAGCAGCAGACCCAGTACCAGCGTGGCGGCCCCGACCAGCATGCTCCACTGCCCGGCGGCCCCGACGGCCTCCCCGGCCGGAGCGTGCCACTCGGGCGCGGACACGACGTCCTGCAACCAGGACACGAAGGCGTTCTGCGAGGGGGTCTCCAGCAGCGGCCGCTCGACCCAGGGACTCCCCAGAACGACCACGCCCACGCAGATCAAGGCGACTCGTGAACGTGCCGACATCACTCCACCCCCCGGGAGTTCGGACCAGCCCCAGCGGCAGCTCGGGCGGATTACTCTACGCCGCGAGTGGCTCAATCATGTCGGATTCGCGAAGATCGTTCCCACCGGGCCGGACCGGACCGGTCGGCCGACCGGGACATTCCCCGTGGACAGCGGATGGCCGCCCCCGACCCGTCCGCATACGATTCGATCTGCGTCGGAACGAAACCCGCCCGCCGCGTCGGCGCACCGGCTGGATTTCGCCGCGCGCCGACCGGTTCCCGATTACCGCTGGGATCCCAGGGAACTCTTCCGATGGGCTCCTGTCGCTGATACAGTCATGAATTGCGTCTCCAGGATCTTTGTACGCCGTGTACCTGTGCTTCCAGATCTGACGATCTGTTCGGAGAGCGGTTATACCGCAGGCACTATTCCGGTCGGATTCTGCTTCATTGCGCGACGTTTCAGGCACGCCCAATCCCCGCAACAATCTCCGCGGAAGGCGAATGCAATGAGCCACGACGAGAGCACCCTTTTCCTTGCTGCCTGGCTGTCCGGTGCGCCGAGCGCGTTCGGTGAGGACAACCCGGCCGGCCCGCTGTTCGACGGCGCGATCTTCGCCGACTTCGGCGCGACCGACGCCCAGGTCACCACAGAGTCCCTGCGGGACGCCCTGGTGACCACCGAGAGCCTGCGCGACGGCCTGGTGACCACGGAGTCCCTGCGGGACGCGTACGTCACCACCGAGAACCTGCGCGACGCGTACGTCACCACCGAGAACCTGCGCGACGGCCTGGTCACCACCGAGAACCTGCGGGACGCGTACGTCACCACCGAGAACCTGCGCGACGGCCTGGTCACCACCGAGTCCCTGCGCGACACGTACGTCACCACCGAGTCCCTGCGCGACACGTACGTCACCACCGAGAACCTGCGCGACGGCTTCGTCACCACCGAGGACCTGCGCGACGCGTTCGTCACCACCGAGGACCTGCGGGCGTTCGCGCGTTCGTGAGCCGCGGTGGTCAGTGGGCTGGGTCTGACTGGGTGTTGGAGTCGAGGGCTGGAGTAGCGGGTGTTCGGTGGGTTGGTGGAGGTGCTGCTGGGTGAGTGGGAGGCGGTGCTGGAGGAGCGGTTGCGGGAGGTGACAGGGCTGGCCGCCGGGGAGCGCGAGGTGGTGGTGGAGAGCGCCCGGCGGCGGCTGAGTGGTGCGGTGGGAGCGCGGTTGCAGCGCCTGCTGCTGGTGGAGTTGCGCGCGGCGTCGCTCGGCGGCGCCCTGGGCGGTGCGGATCCGGAGGAGCGCTGGACGGCGTTCCTCGACGCGGCGGCGACCCCCCGTTTCCGGGCCGGTCTGGCCGAGCGCTATCCGGGCCTGCGCCGACGCCTGGACACCGGCGCCCGGAACTGGGCGGCGGCCGTGGCGGCCCTGGCCGAGCGGCTGGCGGCGGACCGGTCCGCGTTCCCCGGCCTGGCCGACGGCGAGCCGCGCGAACTCGGCGAGCTGCGCGGGCTCGAACTCGGCCTGGGCGACCCGCACCGTGGCGGCCACACGGTCGCCCGGCTGGACTTCGCCGGTGGCTCGGTGATGTACAAACCCCGGCCGATGGAGGTGGACGCGGCTCTGGACGCCGTCCTGGCCGGGCTGTTCACCGCGCCGGACCGGATCCGGACGCCGCGCGTGCTGGCCCGCGCGGGGTACGGCTGGACCGGGTTCGTGGAGCACGAGTACTGCCAGGACGACGCGCGGACCGCCGTGTTCTACCGGAATCTGGGCCGCTGGCTGGCGGTGATGCGGCTGGTGGGCGGTACCGACCTGCACGGCGGCAACATCATCGCCGCCGGTCCGGTGCCGGTGGTCATCGACGCCGAGACCATGTTCTCCCCCACGCCGTCCGGCGGCCCGACCGGCGCGTCCGCCGAGCAGGTGGCCGAGCGGGTGGCCGAGCGGCTGCTCAGCCGGGCGGTGCCCCGGGTGGGCATTCTGCCGATGCGGGTGGGGGTGCTGTCGGGCGTCGACCTGTCGGCGGCCGGGCGGCTGCCGAGCCAGCAGCCGCTGGTGCGGGTTCCGGCGATGGTCGGGGCGGGCACCGACGAGGCACGGCTGGTGGAGCGCGCGGGCTGGCTGCCGCCGTCGAAGAACCACCCGGTGGCGGTGCCCGATCCGGAGCGGTTCTGGGAGGAGATGGTGGCCGGGTTCGCGGAGACCGGCGCGCACCTGCGCGCCCTCGACCGCGCGGGTCGGCTGCTGGGGCTGCTGGAGCCGTTCGCGGGCTGCGAGGTCCGCCAGGTGCTGCGTTCGACCCAGGTGTACGGGGACGTCGGGCACATGCTGTGGCATCCGGTGGCGCTGCACGACGAGACCGCCGCGCTCGACCACGCCCGGACCGCGCTGCGCCGCCACGCCCAGGCCAACCCGGTGGCACCGGCCGACGCGGCGGTGGTCGAGACCGAGATCGCGGACCTGCTGGTCGGGGACACGCCGGTGTTCACCACTCGCCTGTCCCGGGAGCGGCTGCACGCCGCGGTCGACGACTGGCGGGCCGCGGACCTGGACTTCGAGGCCGGGCTGATCCGGTTCGCGCTGCCCGGTGTGTACGCCGACGGGCACCGTCCGGTGGCGGACCCGGGCCCCGCCGACCGCCCGGAGCCGCCCGCTGCCGTGCCCGCAGCCGACCGAAGCCACCGCCGGTCGGGCGTCGAGCGCCGCCGCCGGGAGCTGGCGGCGCGGGCGGTCCGGGCGTTGCGGGACAGCGCGGTGCGCGGCGCCGACGGTTCGGCGACCTGGGTGGGGCCGGTGCTGACCGGTGCCGGGTGGGCCGTCCGCGAGCTCGACGCGGAGCTGGGCACCGGACAGGCCGGGGTGGTGCTGGCCCTGGCCGGATACGCGGCGGAGGCGGCGGACGGCAGGGCCGACCCGGTGCCGGGGCTGGACGAACTGCTGCGCGGGGCGCTGGAGGTGCTGTACCGGCTGGACCGGCGGCCCGCCCGCGGCCCCGGAGCGCTGGACGGCGCCGGCGGCCGGATCTGGACCTGGCTGACCCTGGCCGACCTGCTGGCCAGGACGCCCAGCGCGGACAGCGCCGCGCCCCGCGTGCGGGCGCTCGTCGCGGCGCGGGGGCTGCGGAACCGGGTGGCCGGCGGCTCCGGCTGGTGGGACGGCGTGTCGGGGGTGGTGGTGCCGCTGCTCGACCTCGGCGCGGCGACCGGCGATCCGGCCTGGACCACCCTGGCCACGGACGTCGGGCGGAGCCTGGTGCTGGCCCTGGACGCCAATCCGCTCGGCCTGGAGCCGGCCGGATTCGCGCGCGGCGGCGCGGGGACCGCCTGGGCGCTGGACCGGCTGGCCGCCGCCGGGGTCGGGACCGGCGAGCAGCGGGACGGCTGGCGGGAGCGGGCCGGGCGGCTGTCCCGCTCGGCCCAGGACGCCTGGACGGCGGGCGGCGACCCGGGCTGGTGCCGGGGCGCGGCGGGCGCCGGGCTGGCCGCCTGCGACCTGTACCGCCGCACGGCCGACGACCGGTTGCTGGCGGTGCTGCGCCGGACGACGGCGGCGGTGGCCGCGGGCGGCCTGCCCGGCGGCCGGTCACTGTGCCACGGCGCGCCCGGCGCCTGGGAGTTGCTCACCGCCGCGGGCCGGGCCACCGGCGCCGCCGAGGCCCTGTCCGGGCGGCGGGAGCTGGACACCCGGTTGCTGGACGTCCTGGCCGCCGCCCCCCGCCCCGGCTTCGACGCCGCCGAGGCCACGGCGCCGGGGCTGCTCAACGGCCTGTCCGGCGCCGTGGTGACCCTGCTCCGGATGCATCCGGAGAGCGCCGTGGCCTCGCCCCTGCTCCAGCAGACCCGCTGCGGGCGGTAGCCGGTTACCGCTGGCTGGTGAGCTTGCGGGCGCTGTCGCGCAGGGCCTTGGTGAACACGCCCACCGACTCCTCGGAGAGCGTCAGCGGCGGGCTGAGCCGCAGCCAGGTCTGCGCGTGGGCGGCGGTCTCCAGCAGCACGCCCTGCTGCTGGAGCAGGTCGACGCAGGCGTTCGCACCGTCGGCGGCCTGCGGCTCGCTCAGGCCCTCGATGTCGACGGCGAGCAGCAGGCCGCGTCCGCGCACCGCGCGGATCCCGATGCCCTCGTCGACGAGTTCCTCGATCCGTCCCCGCAGCAGCTCGCCGGTCCGCTGGACGCGCGCCAGCACGTCCTCGTCCTGGATGACGTCGAGGACGGTGAGTCCGGCGACCATGCCCAGCAGGTGGCCCTCGAAGGTCGAGTTGTGGATGTAGGCGCGCCCCGGCGAGCTGTAGACGGAGCGGTGCACGGCCTCGCTCATCAGCACGGCGGCGACCGGGACGATGCCGCCGCTGAGGCCCTTGGAGACGGTGACCAGGTCGGGCTGGATCCCCGCGTGCTGGAAGGCGAACCACTGCCCGGTGCGGCCGATGCCGGTGAGGATCTCGTCGGCGATCAGCAGCGTGCCGTGCGCCCGGCACAGCTCGGCCGCCGCGCGCAGCGCCTCCGGGTCCCAGGGGCGGGCGCCGCCCAGCCCCTGGACCGATTCGACCAGCAGCGCGGCGATCTCGCCGGTGGCCAGTACCGCCTCCAGCGCCGCCAGGTCCTGGAACGGGACCCGGTGGTAGCCCTGCGGGTCCCAGCCGGTCCCGGCCAGCGGCAGCCGCCAGTAGTCGTGTCCGGCCAGCGGCAGCGGGCCGGGGGTGAAGCCGTGGAAGCCCTGCCCGAAGGCGGCGAAGCCGGTCCGGCCGGTGGCGGCCACGGCGAACTTCATCGCGTTCTCGACCGCCTCGGACCCGGCGGTGCAGAAGTAGACGCGTTCCAGGCCGGGACCGGCAAGGTCGCACAGCCGTACGGCGAGCGGTCCGGCGGCGCTGGACAGGCCGAGCGGGACGATGAACGGGCTGCCCGACTCGATGGTCCGGCACAGGGCCTGGACCACGCGCGGGTGGCGGTGCCCCAGGGTGGCGGCGCCGTTCTCCGCGATCATGTCGAGGTAGCGGCGGCCCTCGGCGTCGGTGACGAACTCCCCCCGGGCGTCAGCGAACAACGTGGGCCAGTTCCGCGCCTCGATGACGTCGGCGCGGAAGGGATTGACGGCTTGCCGGTACGCAGCGACTGGATCGATCGCCTGGATATCCATACCCTGCCTTTCCTGGCGGGTCGGCGGTACGGGGCGGTGCGGGCCACCCAAGAACGTAGCCGAGTCGGCGAACACCCGTCCATCCCCAACCCGGGCCATCGGGGGCCGGTCCCGAGGCGCCCTTTCCGCTTCCGCACGACCGTGCCATAATCTCGGTTGCCGGAACTCGTGCGCACATCCGTTTCCGCGGGAAGGCAGGCGTGTTCCGCCATGAGCGACCGTGTTGCCGAGCCGCAGGCGCCGGCTGCCGATGCGTTACCGCCGCTCAACCGCAACCGGGATTTCCTGCTCCTCTGGAGCGGCCAGGCTATTTCCTCCTTCGGAAACGAACTCTCCGCGATCACCTATCCGCTGCTGGTGCTCGCGGTGACCGGTTCGGCCGCGCGGGCCGGTCTGGTCGGCAGCGCCGAACTGGTGGCGATGCTGGCGCTGCTGCTCCCGGCCGGGGCGGTCGCCGACCGCTGGTCCCGGCGGGCGGTGATGGTGGTCAGTTCCCTGGTCCAACTGGCGGCCCTCGGCGGCGTATCGGCCGCGATCGGGCTCGGCTGGGTCCCGCTCGGGCTGCTGGTCGCGGCCGGGGCGCTGGAGGGGGCCGGGAGCGCGTTCTACATCGGCGCCAGCCGGGGCGCGGTGCGCCGGGTGGTACCGGCGCCGCAGCTGTCCCGGGCGCTGGCCCGGACCCAGGCCCGCGACCAGGCCGCCGCGATCGGCGGACCGCCCAGCGGCGGCGCGCTGTTCGCGGTGGCCCGGTTCCTGCCGTTCGGCCTGGACTCGGTCTCGTTCGCGGTCGCGGCGCTCGCGGCGGCGCTGGTGCGCGGCACGCTCGACCCGCCGAGGAGCCCCGGCGGCCCGGGGAACCCGGCCGCGGCCGGTCCGGGTGTCGGCGCGGGCCTGCGCCTGGTGCTGGGCCACCGCTACCTGCGGGTGGTGGCGTTGTGGGCCGCCGCCGTCAACGCGGTGGCCACCGGGATGATGCTGCTGGTCATCGTGCTGGCCCGGTCCCGGGGGGCGGAGCCGTCGCAGATCGGGGTGATCACCGCGACCTTCTCGGCGGGCGGCCTGCTCGGGGCGCTCAGCGCGCCCCGGCTGATCGGCCGCTACTCGGGCCGGACGCTGGTGCTGATCGCCTCGTGGCTGCTGGTCCCGTGCCCGGTGGCGATGGTGCTCGCGCCGTCCCCGCTGCTGATCGGGGTCGCCGGCGCGGTGTCGGTGTGCGCCATCGCGCCGGTCAACGTGATCCTGCTGACCCGGGCCTACGAGCTGATCCCGCACGAGATGCAGGGCCGGGCCGGGAACGCGATGCTGCTGTGCGCCAACAGCCTCAAGTGGCTGACCCCGGTGGTGTTCGGGGCCATGGCCGACCGCTGGGGCCCGGTCCCGCCGATCATGGTCGGCGCGGCCCTGTACGGAATCACTGCCGTGTGGCTCCAGGGCAAGGGCGTCCTGCGGCAGCTCGACGCGCCGGCCGTGCCCGCGGTCGGCGTGCCCGTGTGACCGCCCCCGGCCCCGTCCCGGAGGCACCGAGCCCAGGAGGCGCCATGAGTGAACCCAGCGGTACCCCGCTCCAGCAGGCCGAACCGGCCCAGTCATACGGCCGGGAGCGGGAGTTGGCCGCCTCGGTGCTGGCCGAGCTGTTCGGCTCGGAGGCGGCCAGGGCCGATCCCTACCCCTACTACCAGCAGTTGCGCCAGGCCGACCCGGTGCACGTCGCCGACAGCGGACGGCTGTACCTGACCCGCTACGCGGACTGCGCGGCGTCGCTGCGCGACCCCCGGCTGCTGGGTCAGAGCCCGGACTGGATGGACAAGGCCTCGCCCGGCTGGCGGGAGCATCCGGCGGTGGTCCAGAACATCGAGTCGGTGCTGTTCCGCGACCCGCCGGACCACACCCGGCTGCGCCGGCTGGTGAACCGCTCGTTCACCCCGCGCCGGGTGGCGCGGATGCGCGAGGACGTGGTCCGGCTGGTCCACCGCTCGCTGGACCGGCTGGCGGACGCGGGCGGCGGCGGCAGCACCGTCGACGCGTACGGGCTGCTGGCGGCGACGCTGCCGATCGCCGTGGTGGGCACCCTGATCGGGATCCCGGAGCGGGACTGGGCGCAACTGCACGACCCGGCCTCGGCGGTGATGCAGGTGGTGGAGGTCGGCGTGGGCGAGGACGCGCTGGAGCGGGCCGACGAGGCGGCGGTCGGGCTCAACGCCTACTTCGAGGACCTGATCGCGCAGCGCCGCCGCGACCCGCGGCCCGACATCATCTCCGACCTGATCGCCTCGGCCGACGCCGGCGGCGACCCGGAGCAGGGCGGCGCCGGGATGTCCGCCGCCGAGCTGCTGCGGATGACCATCCTGCTGTTCGGCGCCGGGGTGGACACCACCGTGGGCCTGCTCTCCAACGGCCTGGTGGCGCTGCTCGGGCACCCCCGGCAGGCGGAACTGCTGCGTGCGGACCCGGGACTGGCCGAGAACACGGTCACCGAGGTGCTGCGCTGGGACTCGCCGACCCAGGTGATCGTCCGGGTCGCCGGTCCGGGCGCGGTGGTCGCGGGCCACCAGGTGCCCGAGGACGGCACGGTGTTCGCGCTCACCGGCGCCGCCCACCGGGACCCGGAGCAGTTCGCCGACCCGGACACCTTCGACATCACCCGCACCGGCAGCCCGGTGCTCTCCTTCAGCGGCGGCATCCACTACTGCGTCGGGGCGCCGCTGGCCCGGCTGGAGGCGGAGGTCTTCTTCCCGGCGCTGCTCGACCGCTTCCCGAAGCTGGCCCTGACCGGCCGCCCGCTGCGCCGCGGCTACGTGGTCCGCGGCTACGACTCGCTGCCGGTCACGGTCGGCTGACGTGGTGTCAACATTGGTACGAGGAAGGGAAGTCTTGTGATGACAGAGGGCTCCGACAGGTACCTGCTGGTCGGCTGCGGGCTGGGGTTGCTCGGGGAGCTGGACAAGATACTCCCGGCCGGATCGGTGACCGTGGTGGAGGAGCCGGACCTGCTGGACGCGGGTGACCTGCGTGCCAAGGCCGCCGCCCGCGCCTGCGTCGGCGAGGTCCTGGACGGCCCGGCCCAGCGCCACGACGGCGGGTCCCCGCTGCCCGCCGAGGCGCTGCGGGGGGTGGTGGCGGTGATCCCGGCCTGGGAGTACTCGGTGGTGGCGACCGCGGCCTGCGCCGAGGCGGCGGGCGTCCCCGGGGCCGGAGTCGCGGCGGCGCGACGGCTGCGGGACAAGGTCGAGCTGCGCCGTGCCGCCGACGCGGCCGGTCTGCCGCAGCCGCGCTGGACCGAGCCCGACGGCGTGGCCGAGGTGCGGGCCTTCGCCCGGGCCAACGGCGGCGAGTGCGTACTGAAACCGGCCGACCGGCAGGCCAACGTGGGGGTGGTGGTGCTGGGTCCCGGCGACGACCTGGACGCGGCCTGGCGGGCCACCCTGGCCGCCGACGATCCCAAGCTGCGCAGCGCCAACTGGACGCCGGGGCGGTTCCTGGCCGAGCAGCGGCTGCGCGGCCCGGAGATCAGCGCGGAGGTGCTGGTCGCGGACGGCGAGGTGGTCTGGGTCAACGTCACCGACAAGTCGGTGTGGCCGGGCGCGCATCCGGTCGAGGCCGGTCACGTGCTGCCCTCCACCGTGGACCCGAAGGTGCGCGACCGGGTGGTGGCGGCCAACCGGGCGCTGGTCGCCGCCGTCGGCTTCGGCAGCGGCGCGCTGCACAGCGAGTGGATCCTGGTGGACGGTACCGAGCCGTACCTGGTCGAGTGCGCCGGCCGACTGCCCGGCGGCGCCATCGTGCCGCTGATCGACCTGGCCTACGGCGGCTCGCTGGTCGAGGACTTCGTGCGGGTGCTGCGCGGCGAGCGCCCGCAGCGTCCGGAGCAGGCCCGGCGGGGAGCGGCGGTGCGGTTCGTGACCGCCCGACCGGGGCTGGTCCGGGCGGTGCACGGGGTGTCGGAGGCCGGCAGCGTCGAGGGGGTGTTCGCGGCGGTGGCCACGGTCGCCGAGGGGGCGACCGTGGGGCCGCTCACCAGCGCCTGGGACCGCGCCGGGCACGTCCTGTCGGTGGCCGAGGACGCGGGCCGGGCCGCCCTGGTCGCCGCCCGCGGGGCGGCCCTGATCAGCTTCGACATCGACCCGTCGGCCGCCGCCGACTGATCCCGGCGCCCGGCCCGCCGGGCCCGCTCAGCCGAGCGGGGCGGCGTGCCGGGCGCGCAGGGCCCGCTTGTCGACCTTGCCCATCGCGGTGAGCGGCAGCGCGTCGACGAACTCCACCACCGACGGGGCGCAGTAGGGGCGCAACTCGGCGGCGACCAGGGCCCGGAGCTGCTCCGGGTCCGGCCGGGCGCCGGGGGCGGCCACCACGTAGGCGTGCACCGCCTCGCCCAGCGCCCGGTCGGGGACACCGACCACGGCGGCGGCGCGCACCAGCGGATGCGAGGCCAGGACGTCCTCGACCGGACGGCTGAAGACGTTGGCCGCGCCCCGGCCGGTCACGATCATGTCCTTGCTCCGGTCCACCAGGTACAGGTAGCCGTCGGCGTCGAGGCGGCCGAGGTCGCCGGTCCGCAGCCAGCCGTCGACCAGGGCCTCCCGGGTGAGTTCCGGCTCGCCCCAGTAGCCGCTCATCACCAGCGAACCGGTGGTCCACACCTCGCCGACCTCGCCGTCGGTCAGCGGCTTGCCGTCCCGGTCGCGGATCTCCACCCGGGAGTCGGCGAACACGACGCCGCAGGAGCCCAGCCGTTCCGGGTGGGCCGGATCGGGCCGCACTCCCCGGTACTCGGTGACGAAGGCCGCCTCGCTGAGCCCGTAGACCAGCCGCAGCACCGGCCCGAGCCGCTCGGCGGCCTCCCGCACCCGGTCCGCCGTGGGGGCGGCGCCGCCGATGTTCAGCAGCAGCAGGCTGCTCAGGTCGGCGCCGTCCAGCGCCGGGTGGTCGAGCAGTTCGTAGAGCTGGACCGGGGTGAGCAGGGTGCTGCTGATCCGCTCCTCGGCGATCAGCCGCAGCAGTCCGGGCACGTCCAGGCCCTCGGCGAGCACCAGCGTGCTGCCGGTGAACAGCATCAGCAGATTCGTCATCTGCCCGCTGACGTGGGCGAATCCGGTCTGCGCCAGATGCCGCAGGGTGGGTGCGCCGCTGGCCAGCCAGGCCTGGCCGACCGCCAGCAGGGTCAGGAAGAAGCGCTGCTCGTGCTGGACGAGTTTGGCCCGGCCGGTGGTACCGCTGGTGAAGAACAGCGAGTCCGGCCGGGCGCCGGGCGGCGGTTGCCCCGCCGCGGCGTCGGGGAGTCCGGCCGGGAGGTCGGCCAGCAGGTCCGGGCCGTGGCCGCCGGGGCCCAGGCAGAGCAGGGTGCCGCCCCACCCGCCGTCGGCCAGCTGGGGACCGAGGTCCGGGTAGCGGCCGGTGTCGTAGACCAGGAACCCGGCGTCGGACCGGCGCAGGTAGTCGTGCTGCTCGCGGACCGGCGCGTATCCGGCGACCCACACGGTGCGGGCGCCGATCAGGTGCGCGGCGAGTTGCAGCACGATCGCCTCCGGCCGGTTCCCGGCCAGTACCGCGACCACCGACCGGTCGTTCACGCCGTGCGCGCGCAGCGCGCCCGCCAGTCGCGGCACCTCGCGGGACAGCTCGGCGTAGGTGAGCCGACCGGCGGTGGAGACGATCGCTTCGCGTCCGCCGTAACCGGCGAACGCCTCAAGGGCTGTGACCACGTAGTTCGCGACCGAGTCGCGCGGATCATCCACGCAGCACATCCAACCCACCCCGCTCACACCCGTCAACGTGGCCCATTCAGCCATCTGGTGACACAACGTCAGCTGGGTGTCCGAAAGCGGACGCCGGTTCCGGTCGAGCGTTGACAGCCGTGTCCGACCGCCGTAGAAGGGAACGGACGGGCAGTTGCATCTAGAGCAACTTCCCAATAAATCAAGTGAGTTGGTGGAGCGCGCCATGTCCACGCAACCTGACACGCATCCTGCGGCGCACCCCGAGCGACGCTGCCCGGTCCTCGATGTCGCCCCGGTGGACCCGTACGCGGAGATCGCCGAGCTGCGGGCGCTGGGGCCCGCGGTGCGGGTGGAACTCCCGGGCGCGGTGCTGGCCTGGTCGGTCACCCGGGCCGACGTGATCCGGCGGTTGACCGGGGACCCGCGGATCTCCCGCGACCCGTTCCAGCACTGGCCCGGCCTGGCCGACCTCCCCGAGGGCTGGCCGCTGGCGGCGATCACCCTGCAACGGAACTTCTTCAACACCTACGGCGAGGAGCACTGGCGCGGTCGGCGCCGGGTCGTCCCCTCGTTCGCGCCGCGCCGGGTGGAGCGGTTGCGCGCCCAGGTCCAGGCCACCGCCGACCGGCTGGTCGACGAGCTGGCCGCGCTGCCGCCGGGGCAGCCGGTGGACCTGCGCAAGGCCCTGTCGCAGCCGCTGACGCTGACCGTCATCTGCGACCTGATCGGCGTCCCGGAGAGCGAGCGGGCACCGTTCAGCAGCGGCATCGACGCGCTGCTGGACACCACGCTGCCGAGTGAGCGGGTGATCGCCGCGCAACTGGAGGTGACCCGACTGCTGGGCGAACTGACGGACCACAAGGCCGAGCACCCGGGCCAGGACCTGGCCACCGACCTGCTGGCACAGGTCGGCCAGGACGGCTTCACCGTGGAGGGCCTGCGCCAGCTGCTCTTCCTGATGATCGGGGCGGGCTTCGAGACCTCCGTCAACCTGATCACCAGCGCCGTGCACAACCTGCTCGACCGGCCCCAGTACCTCGAACTGCTGGAACTGGGCCGGATCAGCTGGGACGACGTGGTCGAGGAGACGCTCCGGCACAGCGGCCCGGTGATGCACGCGCCGATGCGCTACGCGATCGAGGACGTCGACCTGGGCGAGGGTGTGCTGATCCGCAAGGGCGAGCCGATCCTGATCGCGTTCGGGGCCGCCGGGCGCGACCCGGCCGCGCACCCGGACGCCTCCGACACCTTCGACCCGCTCCGCCCGGGCAAGGAGCACCTGTCCTTCGGCTACGGGCCGCACTTCTGCCTGGGCGCGCCGCTGGCCCGGCTGGAGTCCAGCGTCGCGCTCAGCACCCTGTTCGCCCGCTTCCCCGGGCTGCGCCTGGCCGACCCGGGGACGTCACCGGAACGCGTCAGCTCCTTCATCGTCAACGGCCTGGCCCGGCTGCCGGTCCTGCTCGACTAGGGCCTGTCGGCCCGGCCCGGCGGGGTCCCGGGCCGGGCAGAGCCCAGCGAGGTCGGGGACCGCTCAGCGGGCGACCCCCCCCGTTGGGGACGGCGACCGTCGACGTCACCGACCACGGCCACGACGCCACCCCCGGCGCCGTCAGAGCGGCGCCGCCAGCAGTTCCGGCGCCGCCTGCCGCAGCAGCGACCGGAACCGGCCGCTCAGCGGCGGCTGCTGGCTGTCCGCCCGGGTCGCCACCGCCATCGTCCGGCGCAGCCAGGTGCCGGTCAGCGGGCGGAGCGCGACCCGGGGCGGGGCGCCGCCCAGGACGGCCAGCCGGGGCACCACCGCGACGCCCGCTCCGGTCGCCACCAGTCCCAGCATGCTGTGGTAGTTCTCGGTCTCGTACACCACCGCGGGCCGGAATCCGGCGTCCCGGCAGGCGGCGCCCAGTGCCTGCTGGCAGACGCTGGGCCGCGGCGTGGCCCAGGACTCCTGCCGCAGCGCGCCGAGCGGGATGGACGGCAGCGCGGCCAGCGGGTGCCCGGCCGGGACGGCGACCGCCATCGGGTCGCTGGCCAGCGTCTCCTGGAGCAGCCGCCCGTCGCCGAGCGCGGTGTCCCGGTCCGGGTACGGGTAGTCGTAGACCAGCGCCAGGTCGGCCTCGCCGCGCAGCAGGCAGGGCAGGGCGGCGGGTGGATCGGCCTCGATGATCCGCACCCGGGCCTGCGGCGCCACCTGCCGGAGCCGACCGACGACGGTGGGCAGCAGGCTTCCGGACGCGCTGGGGAAGGCGGCGATCTGCAGCTCGCCGCCGACCGGGTCGGCCAGCGCCGACAGTTCGTGCATCGCCTGTCGGCAGCGCTGGGCCACCGCGTCGGCGAGCCGCAGCACCACCTCGCCGGACTCGGTCACCCGCACCGGTCCCCCCGATCGGTGCAGCAGGCTGACCCCGAGGCTCCGTTCCAGTCGGGCGATGTGCTGCGACACCGCCGGCTGGCTGATCCCGAGGTCCGCCGCCGCGGCGGTGAAGGATCCGGATGTGACGACCGCGCGGAAGACCCGTAAGTGCGCTGTGTGGAAATCCCCCTGCATGCGCACAGGGTAGGGGCGCGGTCGGCGACTGTCATTGTCCGGAGCAGGGTCTTCTCACCCGGTGAGACGCCGGTTCACGCGGTGCGCTGCTGCCAGCGGGCGGGCGTGAAGGTGGCCAGCTGGAGACCGAAGGTGCCGATGGCCACCGGGCTCTGGTCGGTGGCCAGCGTCCCGGCGAAACCGACGGCCACCGAACCCGCGGGCACGGTGTAGCCGAGCGCGGAGTCGGACGGCGCGGCCGAGGGCAGCGCCTGCGGCCAGGTGAGGGTCTGCAACTGGACTCCGCCGCGCTGCGTGGTCAGCGTCAACTGGCCGAGCAGTCCGCCGTCCGAGGTGAGCGTGTAGGTGTACCCGGAGACGAACTCGCCGGGTTGCAGCTGCCAGGTCGGCGACGGGGCGCCCTCGCCGTGCGCCACCGTGCGCGGGGAGCCGTCCGGCGTCAGGTAGACAGCGGTCAGCGAGTCCCAGAGCGCCACCGGCAGGTTCGCCGGGGTGTACTCGCCGAAGGACAGCGCGGTCAGCTGGGTGCGCTGGAGCACCGCCAGGTAGTCGAGGTCCTGGAAGGGCTGGTTCCCGGGGGTGCCGAACTCGCCGCCGACGGTCACCGCGACGTCGACCGCCGGGGTGCCGTAGCGCAGGCTGGGCAGCGTCGGCAGCAGCGGCGTCCGGGTCGGGTCCTTGCGCAGCTCGGCCAGGACCGACCCCAGCGCCTGCCGGTCGTCGGCGACCTGCCCGGCCCGCTGGGCGAGCTTCGCGTCCCCGGTGTAGCCGTAGCAGGCGTACACCTCCTGGATCCGGGCGATCTGGTTGTCGAGCTGGCTCACCACGTCGGCGGCGCCGACCAGGCCGGTGCCGGTGGTGTCGCCGAGCAGCAGCTCGCGGGAGGCGAGGATCGGGTCGAAGACCCCGCTGGTGCTGCCGGGCACGTGCTCGTACCCGGTGGTCTCGAAGGAGATGATCTCGGGTGCGTCCGGGGTGCGGGTGTCGAAGGACAGCGCGAACGCGGCCAGGTCGTCCTGGCTCGGCAGCGGCAGGCCGGTGATGCCGATCAGGGTCTGGTTGAAGGCCGTTTCGACCTTGCTGCTGCTGGCCGCCTGACTGACCGCGGTCTCCAGCGAACCGCTGACCGTGCCGGACTCCCCGATGCCGGAGGCGGTCAGCGAGGCCACGATCTCCTGCTGCTGCTCGGTGCTCTGCGAGTAGAGGACGTAGGTGGCGATGTACTCGGCGCCGGTGGTCAGCGTGCTGACGTAGGAGTCGCCGTAGCCCTGGTAGAAGTCGTTGAGGGTGGCCGCGGTGGGCGGCACCGTCTTCGGCGCCCAGCTGACGTCGGTGGCCTGGGCCGATCCGGTGACGACGTCGGCGTAGACCGCCACCACCACCGAGGTCTCGGTGATGTTCAGGCTCTGCACGTACTTCGACTTGGCGTCCCCGCTGCCGAACAGGAAGCTGGCGTTCACCTCGCCGGAGACCCGCAGGTTCGTGGCGAGTTGTTCGGTGCTCTTGCAGGTGTAGTAGGCGACGGTGGTCCGCGCCCCGACCGTCCGGACGTTCCCCTGGACGGCCGTGGAGCGCGCCGCCGCGCTGAAGCTGTCGAACCCCTGCAGGATGGTGCTCGGATCGGCGGCGAGCTGCTCGCGGCCTTCCGCCTGGCTGCTGTCGGACATCTGTGTTCCCCCCGCGCCCGGCCCCGCCGGATGCGCCCATGGTCGGTGCGTCGGCCCAGGTGCGGCGCCGACGCCTGGGAGAGTAGGGCGGCGGGGGGATGTCGCACCAATAACTCCGGGCTTATGACCGGCGCCGCCCGGCGCGCGCCGCGCGGGGGGCAGCCAGGTCCGGGGGTCAGCCGATGTCCGGAGGTCAGACGGCGTCCGGGCCGCGTTCGCCGGTGCGGACCCGGACCACGGTCTCGACCGGGACGCTCCAGACCTTGCCGTCGCCGATCCGGCCGGTACGGGCGGCGGCGACGATCGCGTCCAGCACCGACTCGGCGGCGTCGTCCTCCACCACCACCTCGATCCGGGCCTTGGGGACCAGGTCGATCCGGTACTCGGCGCCCCGGTAGACCTCGGTGTGGCCGCGCTGGCGGCCGTAGCCGCTGACCTCGGTGACGGTGAGTCCCTCGATGCCGAGGTCGCGTAGCGCCTCCTTCACCGGGTCCAGACGGAACGGCTTGATGACGGCGGTGATCAGCTTCATGGAGAGGTGGACTCGTTCCGGTGGGCCTCGCGGACGGAGTGCCCCGCGAGGGCGGAATGGACGGCGGACCCGGTCAGGGTGCCCTGGTGGATGACGCCGTGATCGTATGCGCTCTCCGCGTGTTCGGCGAGGTCCAGGCCGGAGAGCTCGTGCTCGGCCGGGGCCCGGAAGCCGATGAGGCGGTCGATCAGCTTGCCGAGGCCGTAGCTCGTCGCGAACGCGTAGGCGCCGGTGGCCAGCACCGCGACCGCCTGCCGCCACAGCTGGCCCAGGCCGCCGCCGTGCAGCAGGCCGTCCGGTCCGCCGGTCATCACACTGGTCGCGAACACCCCGATCAGTACCGTGCCGATGACGCCCGCGACCAGGTGCACGCCGACCACGTCCAGCGAGTCGTCGTAGCCGAGGCGGAACTTCCAGGACACCGCGTAGGAGCAGAGCACCCCGGCGGCCAGGCCGATCACCAGCGCGCCGAGCAGGTCCACCGAGCCGCAGGAGGGGGTGATCGCGACCATCCCGGCCACCGCGCCGGAGGCCGCGCCCAGAGTGGTCGGGTGCCCGTCCCGGAACCGCTCCACCACCAGCCAGCCCAGCAGGCCGGTGCAGGCCGCCGCCTGGGTGTTCAGCAGCGCGGCGGCGGCCAGCCCGTTGGCGCCCAGCGCCGAGCCCGCGTTGAAGCCGAACCAGCCGAACCAGAGCAGCCCCGCCCCGAGCAGCACCAGCGGCAGGTTGTGCGGACGCATCGCCTCCTGCCGGAACCCCAGCCGCGGGCCGATGACCAGGGCCAGCGCCAGGCCGGAGGCACCGGAGTTGACCTCGACCACCGTCCCGCCCGCGAAGTCCAGGGCGTGCAGGTGCGCGGAGATCCAGCCGTCGGGGGAGAACACCCAGTGCGCGATCGGCACGTAGACCAGCAGCGTCCAGGCGAGGACGAAGACCACCCAAGCGTTGAACCGGGTGCGGTCCGCGATGGCGCCGCTGATCAGGGCGGCGGTGATGATCGCGAAGGTGAGCTGGAAGGTCGCGTAGAGCAGCGTCGGGACGTGCCCGGTCAGCGTCTGCGGGGTGATCCCGCGCATGCCCAGGTGCTCGAAGCCGCCGAGCAGGCCGAGGCCGCCGAGGTCGTGGCCGAACGCCAGGCTGTAGCCGCCGGCCAGCCAGACGACGGTGACCAGGGCGATCGACACGAAGCTCATCATCAGCATGTTGAGCACGCTCTTGGTGCGCACCATGCCGCCGTAGAACAGGGCCAGACCCGGTGTCATCAGCAGGACCAGGGCGGTGGAGACGAGCAGCCACGCGGTGTCGCCCGCGCTGAGCCCTGAGGGCGCGGCGGCGGCGAGCGGAGCGGCGGGGGAGTCGGTCATGGCGGGACGGCTTCCTTGTCCCCCGGGGTGCCGTGGGGCGTCGGGAAGTGACGCGGCGTCGGGAAGAGGTGCGGGCGTGCCTGGCGACCTGATGGTCACCCACCCGCGTTACCGACCGCGAACAGAGGTGTTTCACCCGCATTTCGTGTGAGCGGCATGTGTCCGCAGCGCGGCGGACATGTTTCGTTCTCCTCACGCTCTCCCCCGGCCGCTC
Organism: Streptacidiphilus sp. P02-A3a; assembly: GCF_014084105.1. Lineage (GTDB taxonomy): Bacteria > Actinomycetota > Actinomycetes > Streptomycetales > Streptomycetaceae > Streptacidiphilus. The sequence continues at coordinate 6,507,313 of NZ_CP048289.1, forward strand.
GCCGGAGGTCCGGTAGCCGGCCCGATGTCATCCGGGGAACCCGGGCACCACCAGACCGGACTCGTACGCGATGACCACCGCGTGGGTGCGGTTCTGCGCGCCGAGCTTGGTCAGCACGTTCCCCACGTGGGTCTTCGCCGTCTCCAGGCTCACCGTGAGCGTCTCCGCGAGCTCCGGGTTGGACAGGCCGGTGGCCATCAGCCGCAGCACCTCCTCCTCCCGCCCCGTCAGCGCCGCCCGCGGCAGCGCCTCGGCGGAGCCCAGCGGGCGGGCGGCGACCATCCGGCGCAGCGCGGCCGGGAAGAGGATCGCCTCCCCCGCCGCCGCCACCCGCACCGCCTCCGCGATCTGCCGGACCGGCAGCCGCTTCAGCACGAAGCCGCTGGCCCCGGCGCTGAGCGCGGCGGTGACGTAGCCGTCGTTCTCGAAGGTGGTGATCACCACGACCTTCGGTGGCCCGGGTGGCCCGGCCAGCAGCTGCCGGGTGGCCTCGATTCCGTTGCGGCGCGGCATCCGCACGTCCATCAGCACCACGTCCGGGCGCAGCAGCCGCGCCCGTTCGACCGCCTCGACGCCGTCGGCGGCCTCACCGACCACCGTGATCCCCGGCTGCGCCGCGAGCAGGGTGCGCAGGCCGCTGCGGGTCACCTCGTCGTCGTCCGCGATCAGCAGGGTCACGCCGGTCGGGCCGGTCGGGCCGGTCGGCTCGATCGGGTCGGTCGGGTCGGTCACGCCGGTCATGCCGGGAGCCGGACCGGCAGTCGGACCGCCAACCGCCAGTGCCGCGGCCCGTCCGGGCCCGCCGCGAACTCGCCGTGCAGCAGCCGCACCCGCTCGGCCAGCCCGGGCAGGCCGTGCCCGGACGTCGGGAAGGCCCGCGCGGCCGCGCCCCGGCCGGTCCCGGCCCCGGTCCGGTTGACCACGCTCAGTTCCAGCCCGTCCGCCGCCGCCACCACCCGCAGCCGGATCGGTCCGCCCGCGCCGTGCCGCAGCGCGTTCGTCAGCCCCTCCTGCAGGATCCGGTACGCCGCCCGCGAGAGCGTCCCCTGCACCTGCGCCCACTCGCCGGACAGCTGCGGCTCCACCACCGCCCCGGCGTGCCGCAGCCGGTCCAGCAGCTCCGGCAGGTCGGCCAGGGTCCGGGTCGGCGCCGTCCCGGACTGCTCCTCGCGCAGCACGCCGAGCACGTAGTCCAGGTCCTCCAGCGCCGCCCGGGAGGACTCCTCGATGCTGCGCAGCGCGGCCAGGGCGGCCGCCGGGTCGGCGGCGAGCACCTCGCCCGCCACCGCCGCCTGGATCGTGGTGGCCGTCAGCGTGTGCCCGATCGAGTCGTGCAACTCGTGGGCCAGCCGGTTGCGTTCGGCCAGCAGCTGCTCCCGCTCGGCGGCCAGCGCCAGCCGTTCGGCCGCGGACGGCCCCAACAGCCGTGGCGCCAGCCGGCGCAGGGCGCCGCTCACCGCCACGCACCCGGCCAGCGCCAGCAGCAGGCAGCCGCCCGCCGCCACCCAGCTCCAGCCGCCCTGCGCCCGGGCGTGCCAGCCGAACACGGTCAGCTGCGCCTCGCCGTCGGCCCAGCCCTGCGGCAGGGTCAGCCCCGCGAGCAGCAGCACGCAGCTCGCCAACCCGCCGGTCCAGCCCAGCCCCACGTGCAGCAGCAGCCAGAGCGGCGTCCGCCAGCGGTCGGCGGCGGGCGGACGACCGGCCATGGGATCCGGCAGCGGCACCCGCAGCAGCCGCCGGGCGCAGACCACCAGCAGCCGCCGGGTGCCGCGGGCCAGCCCGACCACCCCGATCAGCGCCGCCCAGAGCAGCAGGGCCAGTACCGCCCGCACCCCCTCCGGCGCGGATCGCCACAGCAGCGTCGGCGCCACGGCGAAGGGCAGCAGCGGCAGACTGGCCGGCGCGCCGCAGTAGGCGAACAGCGCGCCCGAATACGTGGAGCCGCGCAGCAGCGGCCTCAGTCCCCTGATCATGATCGCCAGTATGGCCGGGCAGGTCACCGGGGGCCTCCCCCGATCGGGGGAGGGCCACCCCCCTCCTTTCCGCGATGTGCGCCCGGCCGGTCGGCGGCCATGCTCGTGCCCTGCCCGGTTGACGAGAGGACGGCTGATGCACACCCGAGGAACGCTGACCCCGACGGATCGCCCGGTGCCGAGGTGGTCGCCGGGGCCGGACCGGTACCCGGCCGAGCGGAACGGTCCGGCGCTGGCCGCCCTGGTCCTCGGCCTGCTCGGCCTGAGCACCTCGATCGTCTTCGTCGGCGGCCCGCTCGGCGTCCTCGGCCTGGTCCTGGGCGTCCCCGCACTGCGGACGGCCAGGCGCACCGGCGTCGGCCGGGGCCGGGCGGTCGCCGGGATGATCGCCTCGGTCCTGGCGATCGCGGTGTCCGTGCTGGTGGCGGTCTCCGCCCTGTGGTTCGCCCAGAAGACGCAGAGCTGCTACCACATCAACCGGATCCCCCAGTGGGAGCACTGCGTCCGGGTGCGACTCGCCCGGGACTGACGCCCGGCGCGGCGCGCCGGTCGGGCCGGGCCGACCCGGTCGGCCCACTGCGGATGCGCGGCCCCGGCGGCGGACGTAGCGTGCCAGAACAGCCCTGTTCGCCCGGATTCACCCCTGGAGCCCGCGCCGGTGCCGAGCCCGGTTCAGCCCTGATCCCGGTTCCGTCCGGAGCCCGCTTCGCATCAGCAGCAGGGGCCCGCGGCGGCGCGCACCCGCGTCCCCCGCGCCGGCCCTCCTGGGAGGCAGCATGAACAGCAATGTGCGGATCTTCATCGCCGAGGCGGTGGGTACCGCGATCCTGGTCATCGGCGGCGTCGGTACCGCGGTCTTCGACGGTTCGCGGGTCGGCCCGCTCGGCATCGCCTTCGCGTTCGGGCTGAGCCTGCTCTGCGCGGCGTACCTGATCGGCCCCATCTCCGGCTGCCACGTCAACCCGGCGGTGACCGCCGCGATGGCGGCGGCCCGCAGGATCGAACCCAAGCAGGTCCTGGTCTACTGGGGCGCGCAGATCGTCGGCGGCCTCTTCGGCGCCCTGCTGATCTTCGGCGTGTCCCACGGCAGCCCGGGCTTCCCGGCGGTCGGCAAGCACGGCCGGACCATCCTGGTCTCCGCCAGCCAGGCCGGATTCGCCTCCAACGGCTACGGCGCGCACTCCCCGAGCGGCTTCAACATGGCCTCGGTGATGCTGGCCGAGGTGGTCGCCACGGCGGTGTTCGCGCTGATCGTGGTCGCCACCACCTCCAGCCGGTTCCCGGCCGCGGTGGGCGGCGTGGTCGCCGGGCTCGCCCTGACCCTGGTGCACCTGGTGCTGATCCCGGTGGACAACGCCTCGGTCAACCCGGCGCGGTCGCTGGCGGCGGCGGTGTTCCAGGGCGGCTGGGCGCTCAGCCAGGTCTGGCTGTTCCTGGTGTTCCCGCTCATCGGCGGCGCGCTCGCCGGACTCGCCGGACACGCGATGCTGCAGATCCAGGACGCGGCGGCGGTGACCGAGGGCCCGCAGGGCGGCCCCGAGCCCGGCGTCCCCGACGCCACCCTCGGACCGGACGCGCTGTAGCCGTCCGGTCCCCGGTCCCCGGCGGCGGGTCAGGCCTGGCTCTGCTGCCAGGCGGTCAGCACGGTCTCCGCGATCATGTGCAGCGCGGCGGCGCGGGGACGCGGCGGATAGCCGGGGGCGGCCGGGAGGCTGCCCCCGGCGACGGTGAGCACGTCGAAGCCGTCGCGCAGCACCACCGTGCCGTCCGGCTCGACGAACGCCTGCTGGCCCAGGCCGGGTTGGGCGGTGCCGGGGCCGAGCGTCCGGCGCTGCGCGGCGAACGCGGCGTCGGTGTCCGCCTGGCCCGCGGACTCCCGGACGGCGATGCCGAAGCCGCCGTCCCGGTAGCTGTAGTGGCAGGTGTAGACGTGCCCGGACCAGGTCGCCGACTGGGTCCGGGTCGGCTGCTCCCCGAGCAGCGCGCTGAGCTGCTGGGCGACCTGCGCGGAGCAGACCGCCAACTCGGTGGCGGAGGGCGCGTTCGGCCCGGCCGAGGCCCGCACCGCGGGCGGGGTGTACCCGGGGCCGGACGCGGTGCTCCCGGCGGCGGCGGTCGGTTGACCGGTGGACGCGGGGGCGGTGGATGGGGAAGCGGTGGACGTGGGGGCCGCGGGCGCGAGCCCGGCGGGGGTGTGGGCGGCGGTGACCGAGGTCGCGGCGGAGCAGCCGGTGGCCACCGCCGCGACCAGTACCAGGGCGCAGGCCCGCGAGGTCCGGCCGAGTCCGTGCGTCATGCCTGCACCTTTCGAGGATGGGCGGTGGGGTGGGGCCGCCCGGTCCGGCCGCGCTCGCGGGCAGGCCGGACCGGGCGGGGTACGGGTGGGGCTCAGCCGCTGTAGATCCCGAACTCGTAGAGGGAGTACCCGTAGGTGGTCCCGCGCTGGGTCAGGTACAGCCGCACGTAGCGGCCCGAGCCGGAGACGTTGAAGTCGTCCACGCCCCCGGTCCCGCTGGTGGTGGAGTAGATCGTCGTCCAGTTGGTGTTGTCGTTCGACACCTGCACCTGGTACGACTCGCCGTAGGCGGCCTCCCAGCCCAGCTGGACGTGGTCGATCGCGGTCACCTGGCCGAGGTCGACCTCCAGCCACTGCGGGTCGCTCCAGTCACTGGCCCAACGCGTGCTCCAGTTGCCGTCGGTGGCGTTCGACGGCGGGTAGGGCGCGCCGGTCCCGGTGCTCTGGTACGAGGAGGCGGTGGTCGGCTTGCCGAGCGCCACGTCGGTGCCGCTCACTGGTGGCGGGACCACCTTGAACGACTCCTGCTGGATGCCGACGTTGCCGTGGCCGTCGTAGGCGTAGACGTAGACCAGCCAGACGCCGAGCTCCTTGGGCGCGGTGACGGTGAACTGGCCGGGCCCGGTCTGGGTGAAGTTCACGTTCTGCAGGCCGGTGTTGCCGTCGACGTAGTTGCTGCCGTACATCAGGTTGTAGCGGATCGGGTCGCCGTCGGGATCGGTGGTCTGCGTGCTGACCGTGAACGTCCCCCCGGCCGGTACCGAACTGGTGTTGCTCAGCGTCATGCTGCTGATCTGCGGTGGCGTGTCGCTCTGCACCCTGCCGCCGAACGCCTTGGCCACGGCGTAGTACGAGAGCCGCTTCCAGTTCTCCGGGATCAGGTTGTACCAGACCCCGCCGAAGTCGTCCTCGATGCCGTAGTTGAACAGCGTCCCGCCCAGGGAGATCCCGGTGTTGCCGGAGATGCAGTTCCAGGCGTTGGTGTAGCCCTGCGCCGCGGCGATGTCGGTGGGCTGGTTCGGCACCCCGTTGGCGTCGTTGGGCACCTCCCAACTGCCGGGCTCACCGGACTCGGTGACGATGTACGGCTTGGTGTAGCCGCCGCTGGCCCAGTCGCTGGCGACGTTGCAGACCGCGCCGTAGGAGTTCACCGCGTACAGGTCCAGGTCCGGCGTGTACTGCTTGTAGTACGGCCAGGCGCCGGTCCAGGCGTCGGTGGAGGTCACCGGGTGGTTCGGGTCGGCGGCGTGGATGGCGTCCACGATCTGCTCCACGTACTGCGCGTAGGCGTCCCGTTCCGCCTCCAACTGGGTGCCGGAGTAGTAGTTCTGCATGGTCAGGATGACCTCGTTGCCGACGTCCCACATCAGCACCGCTGGATCGTTCTTGTACTGGTTGACGTACTGGACGATGCTGTTCAGGGTGTCGGTCTTGTAGGTGGTGTCGTTGACGTAGTCGGCCCCCTGGTTCAGCCAGAAGCCGTTGATGACTTTGAGGTTGTACGCGGCGGCGGCGTCCAGCAGCGGCTGGGTGGTGTCGTCGGTGCCCCAGGTGCGGACCGTGTTGACACCCATCGACTGCAGGTCGGGCATGTACGCGGAGGCGACGCTGGTGGCCGGGCCCCAGGTCACGCCCTTGACCTGGTAGGGCGCGCCGTTCACCGACAGGCCCCAGTTGCCCTGGCTCCCGGTGACCTTGACGACGCTGCCGCCGGTCGGGGTGGCCGGGGTGGTGTACGCCGGGGGAGCCGTCCCGGTGGACTGCTCGACGCTGACGTCGCCGATGCTCATCGTGCCACCGGAACTGGTGGCGCCGGAGGGCGAGGTGCAGCCGCAGACGGCGTTCGGGTAGGAGCCGCCGATGGCGAGGTCGAACACCAGGTAGAAGCCGTGGTCCACGGCCGCCTGCCAGGTGGCCGCACCCACCTGCGACTCGTTGACCTGCCAGATCTGCTGGCCGTCCAGGTACCACCGGATCTGCTCGTTGCTGGTGGTCCGGTCGATCACCTCGGAGTAGCTGTGGTAGCCGGTCTGGCAGCCGGTGCAGGTGGCCAGGCCGCTGGTCAGGCCGTCGTACTCGTTGCAGGGGCCACCGGGGGCGGTACCGCAGTGGAAGGTCGCGGACGACTCGCTGCGCCCGTTGACGTCCTCCATCAGGTCCGACTCACCCATGGCGGGCCAACTGGCGCTGTCGGTGCGGTAGGAGGCGCCCATGGCGCTGAAGCCGGGCCAGTAGCCGAGGGCACTGGTCGGGTCCGGCTGCTCGATCGAGGCGGAGATCAGCAGTTCGCCGCCGGCGGGCGCGGCGAAGTCGCTGCGCTGGGTCTCGATCCGGCCCGAGGTCCAGTTGCCGCTTCCGTCCTTCAGCGCGGTGAGGTCGAGGTGTCCGTTGCCGTCCAGGCCGACGTTGGCGGTGGAGTTGCTGTCGGTCTCGACCTCACCGGTACCCCAGTTGGCCGCGCCGCCGGGGTAACTGGTGCCGGTGTCGGTGATCCAGTTCCCGCTGGAGGGCGAGGTCCCGGCGGCACCGGCGAAGTTGTCGCTCCAGACCGGGGACCAGTTCCCGGGCGGGGTGCTGCCGCCGGTCGGGCTGCTGCTGGCCGTCGCCGTGGGTGTGGGTGTCGGCGTGGGCGTGGGCGTCGCGGTGGGCGTGGGCGTCGGGGTGGCGGTTGCGCCGTTGCTGCCGTAGACCTGGAACTCCCACAGCGAGTAGCCGTAGCCGTTCTCCCGCGCCGTGCCGTACATCCGCACATAGCGACCGGTCCCCGACACACTCAGCGTCTCGATGCCGTTGGTGCCGCCGGTGGCGGTGGTGGTCGAGTAGACCGTCGTCCAGTTCACCGCGTCCTGCGACACCTGGATCTGGTACGCCGTCGCGTAGTTCTCCCAGTTCAACACCACCTGGTCGATGGTTGACGAGGTCCCCAGGTCCACCTGCAACCACTGCGGGTCGCTGAACTGGCTCGACCACCGGGTGTTGGCGTTGCCGTCCACCGCGTTGGACGCCGCCCAGGCCGCGCCCTCGGTCGAGGACGCGGTCGCGGGCATGCCCTGTGACAGCAGCGTCCCGGGGCCCGCAGCGTGGGCCGCGACCGGGCTGGTGACCAGCGCGTAGCCGAGCAGCGCGAGGACAGTGGCCAGCAGTACCGCGACCCGCTGCGGTACCGGACGCCGTGCCCCCGGCCCGCGTGGCGGTCGCCGGGGTGGTACGGCTCTGAGTGGCAGCGCGCCGGGCGGCAGCGCTCCGGAGAGTGGTGGGGCTCCCATGGGGACTCCTGAAGGATGACGGCAGGCTCGGAGGCACTCCCTGAGAGAGCGCTCTCCAATCGGGCCGATCGTTGCGCCCGGCTTTCTGGCCCGTCAAGAGCTTTGACCGAACCGGCGGTTCCGGTACCCCGCCACCCGGGGAGATAGCGGTCAATCCCGACAGCCGGGTCGGCAACGGAACGGGATTCGACACGCGGACCGCTTGACGCCGACCGCCCGGGTAGACCACCTTTGACTACGGGAGAGCGCTCTCCGGCTTTCCATGAGGGGAGTCCCCGCCGACCTGACGACGGCGGGGACTCCCCCCTGCCTCGCGTGGCTCAGGCCGACTGCCGCCGCACCAGCACCGGGTCGAAGATCACCGACCGGGGCCCGCTGCCGGGGGCGTCCAGCCGCTCCAGCAGCAGCTGCGCCATCGTCGCCGCCATCTCCTCCACCGGCTGCCGCACCGTGGTCAACGCGGGCCTGCTGTCGGCCGCCGCGCTGCTGTCGTCGAAGCCGACCACCCGCACGTCCTGCGGCACCCGCCGCCCGGCCTCCCGCAGGGCGTGCAGCGCGCCGCAGGCCATCAGGTCGTTGGCGGCGAACACCCCGTCCAGGTCCGGGACTTCCGCCAGCAGCCGGCGCATCGCCGCCTCCCCGCTGTGCTGGGTGAAGTTGCCCTGCGCCGAGGGCACCAGCGGCTCCCCGTGCCGGGCCATGGCCTCCCGGAAGCCGTCCTGCCGCTCGCGCGCGGCCCGGACGTCCAGCGGCCCGGAGACGGTGACCACCCGTCGGCAGCCGACCGCGACCAGGTGGTCCGCCGCCAGCCGGGCGCCCTCCTGGTGCGCCAGGTCGACGAAGCCGATCCGCACCGACTGCTCGGGGCGCGCGAAGAGCACGGCCGGGAGCCCGGCCTCGACCAGCAGTCCCGGCAGCGGGTCGGCGGCGTGGGTGGAGACCAGCAGCGTGCCGTCGGCGTTGCCCTGCCGCAGGTAGGACAGCACCTGGTCGCGGGCCTGCGCGGTCTCGGCCAGCATCAGCACCGGGTGCATCGTGCGGGCCCGCAGGTGGCCGAGGGCGCCGCTCATCACCCGGCTGAAGAACGGATCGGTGAACACCTGGCTGCGGAAGGCCTCCTCCTCCCCCTCCCCCGCGCCGGAGACGACCAGGGCCACCGTCCCGGTCCGCCGGGTGATCAGCGACCTGGCGGCGTTGTTGGGCACGTAGCCGATGGCGTCCACCGCCCGCCGCACCGTCTCCTGGATCGCCGGGTCGACGTTGCGCTGGCCGTTGACCACCCGGGAGACCGTGGCCCGGGACACCCCCGCCAGCCGGGCCACGTCCTCCAGGGTCGGTGCGGCCGGGGCAGCAGGGGCCGCGACCGGGGCTTGCGGTGTGCGAGGGGCGTCCATGAGGGCTTTTATAACAGAGCTGGAGAGCGCTCTCCATCGAATGGCCGGAGATTCCCGCCCCAGCCGCCGGGGACAGGCCCGGCTAGCCGTGCCGACCGCGGCGGCGGGTGGCCCGGGCGACGAGCAGTCCGAGGCCGGTGAGCAGCGCGGCGGCGCCGAGAACCAGCGGGGCGACCGGCGCGGACCCGGTCGGCGCGAGCCCGCCCGGTCCGCCGCCGCCCGAGGGGGCGGGGGTGGCCGTCCGGCTCGGGGTCGTGGTCGGGGTGGCGGTCGGCGTCGGCGTCGGCGTGGGATTGGGCCCGACCGGCACGTCCACCGTGCACGGCGGCTCGGACCGGACCGCGGACCGGGAGCGCGCGCCGGTCGTGCACTCGCTGCCGGGCACGGTCGTGCTAACCGAGTTGCGCAGCCGGTGGTCACCGTGGTCGGGCCGGTGGACGGTCACCGAGTAGGTCACCGTGACCGACTCCCCCGGCTCCAGCTCCCCGGTCCAGGCCAGCCGCTGCCCGCTGACCACGGCGGTCCCCCGGGTGGCGCCGACGTCCCCGTTGTAGTCGGCGTCGTCGAGCACCCCGCTCAGGTCGTCGGTGAAGTCGGCGGGCCGGAGCGGGACCTCGCCGGAGTTGACGGCCGTCACCGTGTAGTGGACGGTCCCGCCGGGATCGGCGCGGACCGGCTCGGCGGTCTTGCGCAGCACCAGGTGCGGCCTCAGCCGGACCACCGGCACCTCGGCGGTGGACTCGTTGGAGGTCACCTTCTCCCCGCCCTCGCTGGTCGCCTCGGCGGTGGCGGTGTTGCTGAAGGTGTCGGCGAAGGAGTCGTTGACGGTGATCACGTGCGAGCCGGTGCACAGCATCGAGGCGGTCGGACTGCCCATCGGCCCCAGGCTGTCGCGCGGACAGACGATGTCGGTGATCTTCGGGTCGTGCACCCGCACCGGCGACAGCCATCCGGTACGACAGCACCTGTTGGAAGCCCTTGCCGTCCTGGAAGTCGATCTCGACGGTGACCAGGGGCCGGGTCTCCGGGCTCAGGGTGAGCCGGACGGTGCGCCGGGCCGGGTCCGGCGTCGAGCCCGGGTCGCGCAGGCTGCCCGGCAGGTTGGTGACGAACCCCGACGGGACGGAGGCCTCGGGCCTCATCGTGGCCGCGGGCGTGCCTGCGGCTGGCGGGGGCCGGAGACGGGCGGCGCCACGCCGAGCGTCCCGGCCGCGCCGAACGCGGCGATCAGGGTGACCAGGGCGGTGCCGACCCGGCCGCTGCTTCGCCGGTTCCCCGGCGTCGCCAGGGACGGACCGGCCTGGACGCGGGGGCTGCGGCGGTCGGGGCGGCAGGGGCGCTGAGGGTTCACCCTGCGAGGCTAGGCAGCCGTTCGTCCGCTTGTGTCACCGCGGCGCGGACGCGCCGGGCGGCCCGCCCGAACGGCGGACCCCGCGCGGGTCGGGCCGGGTGGCCCGACCCGCGCGGCGGTGTCCGCCTGGTCGGTTCGCGCTGTCAGTCGGTTCGCGCTGTCAGTCGGTTCGCACTGTCAGTCGGTTCGCACCGTGCTCACTGCACGACCGACCAGATGAAGGTGGCCGATCCGGAGACTCCTTCCGTGTCGGTGGCGGTGACGGTGACGGTGTAGGTGCCGAGGGTGGTGCCGGTGCCGGAGAGGGTGCCGTTGGCGGCGATGCTGACGCCGGGCGGCAGTCCGGTGGCGGTGAAGGTCAGGGACTGCGCGGGGTTGGAGTCCACGGCCTGCACCGCGAAGGAGAACGCGGTGCCCTTGGGGCTGCTGTAGCCGAAGGGGTTGACCACGCCGACGGTCTCCGCGCCGGGCACGCCCGAGTTCGGGGTGACGTTGGCGCTGACCGCGGTGTTGGCCAGGGAGACGCCCGCGGCCGAGGCCCCGGCGGCGATCTGCCCGGTCAACTCCTGGGCCAGGCTGGTGGATCCGGTCAGCGGCAGGTTGCTGGACGCGTCCCCGACCCTGATCGAGTACGTTCCCGCCGGGGCCTCCCACTGGTTGTCCGTCGCCGACCAGTTCGCCAGGTCGTGGACGGTCAGCGGGAAGGTGACGGTGCTGCTCTGCCCCGGGTTGAGGTTCACCCGCTGGAAGGCCTTGAGCTGCTCCGGCGGGTCCTGGCTGGCGGCCGGGTCGCCGACGTACAGCTGGGCCACGTCCGCGCCCGCGACCGACCCGGTGTTGGTGATCGTCGCCGTCGCCGTGGCCGTGCCGTTGGCGTTGAACGCGCCGACGTTGAGGTTGGAGAAGGAGAACTTCGTGTAGGACAGCCCGAAGCCGAACGGGAACGCGGGGGTGATGTTCTGCGACTGGTACCACCGGTACCCGATGTCCACGCCCTCGCTGTAGGTCGTCCCGGTGGCGGTGCCCGGCCACTGCGCGGTGGTCTGCGCCGGGACCTGGCTCAGGCTGCCCGGGAAGGTCACCGGCAGCTTGCCGGACGGGTCGGCGGTACCGAACAGCAGGGCCGCGACGGCCGCCCCGGTCTCCTGTCCGCCGTACCAGTTCTCGAACACCCCGGCCACCGAGTTGAGCCACGGCATGACCACCGGCGAACCGCTGTTGACCACCACGACGGTGTTCGGGTTCACCGCCGCCACGTCCGCGATCATCGTCTCGTCCGCGCTGGACAGGTCCAGCGTGGTCAGGTCGCTCTCCTCGCCCTCCGGCGCGCTGACGTAGACGATCGCGTCGGTGGCCGCCTGGGCGGCGGCGACGGCCTGCGGGATGTCGGTGGTCCCGTTGTCGTCACCGGGGGTGTAGGTGACCTTGACGTTCGGCCCGACCGCGTTCTGGATACCGGTCAGCGGCCAGACCGCGTTCGTACTGTCGACCCCACCGCTGCCGCCGCCGGCGATCTCGACCGCCGCGCCGCCGTCGGTGCCCAGCACCGCGATCGACTCGCTGCCCTTCGGGTTGAGCGGCAGCAGGCCGTTGTTCTTCAACATGACCGTGCCCTCCTCACCGAGTTGCAGCGCGGTCTGCTGGTGCGCCGCGGTGGTGACGGTGGCGGAGAGGGAACCGGTCTGCGGGTTGTCGAACAGGCCGAAGGCGAACAGCTGGGTGAGGATCCGGGAGACCACGCCGTTGATGGTGGCCTGGCTCAGCGTCCCGGCGGTGAGGGCGGCGGAGACGTCGCTCGCGTCGGAGAACGGCATCGCGATGTCCATCCCGCCCTCCGCGTCCGCGACCGCGTTGCCCGCGGCGCCCCAGTCGGAGGCGACGAAGCCGCCGTAGTCGGCCTGCTCGTCGAGGCCGTCCTGCAACAGGTCGGCGTTGGCGCACGAGGAGGCGCCGTTGACCACGGCGTAGGAGCACATCACCGAGGCCGGTGCGGACTGCTCGATGGCGGACTGGAAGGGAGCCAAGTACAGCTCCTCCAAGGCCTTCTGACTGACCGTCTCGTTGTCGCCGCCGTTCGGGTACTGCTCCTGGTCGTAGGCCGCGGCATGCTTCACCATGGCCATCACGCCCTGGCTCTGCAGACCGTCCACCTCGGCCGTGGTGATCTGACCGGCGAGGTAAGGGTCTTCGCCGTAGGTCTCGTAGGTCCGGCCCCAACGCGGGTCGCGCACCAGGTTGGTGGTCGGGCCGAGCGAGATGTTCACGCCCTTGCCCGCGAACTCGGCGCCCTTGGCCGCGCCCTCCTGCTGGATCAGCGACGGGTCCCAGGTCGCGGCGGCGTTCTCGCCGTCGGGGAAGGCGGTCACGCCGCCGTTCCCGTCACCGACTCCGGACGGGCCGTCCTCCATGTTGGTCGGCGGGATGCACAGGTCGGGCACGCCGGGGACCTGGCCGATGTACGAGGAGGCGCCGTCCCCGGAGAGCAGGGTGGCCTCCTCCGACTGGTCCATGGTGTTGAGCACCTGCTGCACCCGCTGGGCGACCGGCGCGGTGGAACCCACCCACGGGCAGCTGCCGTTGCCGCCGTTGCCGTTGCCGCCGGTGATCGGCGCCACGGTGGTCAGCCCGTAGACGTCGAACTCGAAGATCGAGTAGCCGAACTGGGTGCCTCGGGCGGTGCCGTACATCCGCACGTACCGGTCGGTCACCGAGGCGGGTACGGTCTGGCTGCCGCCGGTGCCGGTGGTGGTCGAGTAGATGGTGGTCCAGGTCGAGTTGTCGTTGGACACCTGCACCTGGAACGCCGTGGCGTAGGCGGCCTCCCACAGGATGCCCACGCTGCAGATCTGCTGCTGGGAGCCGAGGTCGACCTCCAGCCACTGCGGGTCGCCGGCCGCGCTGGACCAACGGGTGCCCGGGTCGCCGTCGGTGGCGTCGGCCGCCGGGTAGTCGGTGGCGTCCTGGGTCGAGGAGGCCGTGGTCGGCTGGTCCAACGCGAGGTCCTGCGTGCCGCAGTACTCGGTCGGACCGGTACCGCCGCCGCCGGTGCCGCCGCCCCCGCCGCCGGTGCCCTGGGTGAGGGCGAAGTAGTGGAAGTTCCAGCCGTTGGAGTCCTGGTCCAGGGTGAGCCGCTGCTCCCCGGCCGGGAGGGTGACGCTGGCGGTGACCGTGGTCCAGGTCTCGTAGCCGCCGGTGTTCGGCACCGCCACCGCGCCGGTCAGGTTGGTCCCGGCGGCGTTGGCGATGTGCAGCGCGTCAGCGATCGCGTACGGCGAGGCCACCCGGAAGCTGACCGTGTAGACCCCGGCGGTGGCCACCTGCACGGTGTAGTCGAACCACTGGCCGCTGTTCGTCCAGCCCAGGTCGTAGGCCCCGCCGGAGGCGCTGGTGTCCTGCGTGTCGGCGGTGGCCTCCAGGTCGACGCCGTCCGAACGGTAGCTGTTGGCACTGCCGTTGGCGGAGCTGACGTCGTAGGCCACGCTCTGGCCGCCGGTGTCGTAGTTGGCCGCCTGGACCGTGCCCGGCACGGCGGCGGGGGTACCGCCGAACGGCTGGTCGCCGTTGGAGCCGCCGCTCGCCCCCAGGGTGAAGGCCAGGTAGTGGAAGTTCCAGCCGTTGGAGTCCTGGTCGACGGTGAGCGTCTGCTGCCCGGCGGGCAGGGTGACGCTGACGGTGACCGTGGTCCAGGTCTCGTAGCCGCCGGTGTTCGGCACCGCCACCGCGCCGCTCAGGTTGGTCCCGGCCGCGTTGGCGATGTGCAGCGCGTCGCTGAGCGCGTACGGTGAGGACAGCCGCAGCGCGACGCTGTACGTCCCGGCGGTGGCGACGTTGACGGTGTAGTCGAACCACTGTCCGGCCGTGGTCCAGCCCATGTCGTCGGCGCCACCGGCCGCGCTGGTGTCCTGCGTGTCGGCGGTGGCCTCCAGGTCGACGCCGTCCGAACGGTAGCTGTTGGCACTGCCGTTGGCGGAGCTGACGCTGTACGCCACACCCTGGCCGCCGGTGTCGTAGTTCGCCGCCTGGACGATGCCCGGCACAGCCGCGGCGGTACCGCCGAAGGGGGCGCTCCCCGCGGCGTAGGCCGCGGTGTGCGCACCGGCCAGCGACAGCGTGAACAGCGCCAGCACCGTGAGCACCGCACGGAAGGCGGGTCGGCGGCGGGGTGGTCGCGACCCGCGGCGCGCGGGCGCCGGTGGGCGTGGGAGGGGCAGGGGTCTCATGGCGTTCCCTTCAGTAGGCCGGTCGGCTTCCCCCGCTCCGCGCCGCTCGGTCGCCCGTCGGGCACGGCTGACGCACACCGGAGCCGCGGATGTCCGCGCTGGTGTGTTCGGTGGTGCGGTGGTGACCTGGGCCAGGGCGCGCCGCGGCGCCTGCCGCTGGGGCGGCAGTTCGGTGCGCCACAGGTCGTCTCGCCGACCGTGGAGGGTGTCCGCGAGCGAGTGCGAAGGGGTGGGAGAGCGCTCTCCCAGGTTTATGGCAGGACTGAGGCCATGTCAAGCTTCCGCCACGGATCCGCAACTCCCGGCGCGGGCTCGGGCGGTGGCGCGGCCGTCGGCGCCGGGGACGCCCGGCGGGACCGGCGTCGGCCGGGGCCACCGACCTCCGCCGGGCGACCGCCGCGCTGCCCGTCCGAGCCGCCGGGCGGCCCGCTCACCGCCCGGCGGAGGTCACCAGGGCACCACCCCGGCGTCCTCGAAGAACTGGCCGGTCGGGCCGTCGTCGGGCAGCGTCGCGAGCTTGATCGCGACCGCCGCGCCCTGCTCCGGGGTGCGCACCCCGCGGAAGCCGTTGAGGTCGGTCGCGACGTAACCGGGGCAGCCGAGGTTGATCAGGATGTTGGTGTCCCCCAGTTCCCGGACGTACTGGAGGGTGACCGCGTTCAGCAGCGTCTTCGACGGCGAGTACGCCGCCGACACCGGGCCCGGGGCCGCTTCGCCGTCCGCTCCCGACTGCCGGGCGAGCGAGCCGACGCTGCTGGACATGTTCACGATCCGGGGCGACGCGGAGCGGCGCAGCAGCGGCAGCATCGCGTTGGTGACGTTGACGACGCCGATCACGTTGGTCTCCACCACCGTCCGGATGGTCGCCGGATCGACCTCGGTGGGCTGTTGCGGCATGCCGCCGGTGATACCGGCGTTGTTGACCAGTACGTCGAGGCGTCCCGCCCGCTCCTCGATCAGCCGCGCGGCGGCGCGCGCGCTCGCCTCGTCGGTGACGTCCAGCGGTACGCCGAACGCGTCCACCCCGGCCGCCCGCAGCTTCTCCACCGCGGCCTCGCGGCGCTCGTCGTCGCGGGCCCCGACTCCGACGCTCCAGCCGAGGGCGCCCAGGCCCGCGGCGATCTGGTAGCCGATTCCCTTGTTCGCGCCGGTGACCAGCGCGATTGTTCGTTCGCTCATGGGAACCATGCTGCTCCGCCGCCCGGCGCGGGTCCAACACCGATCGCGTACGCAACGATACCGTCCGGGTATCGATCCGGGTACGGTGGCGGTATGGAGACCCGGGAACTGCGGTATTTCGTGGCCGTCGCCGAGGAACTGCACTTCGGCCGGGCCGCGCGGCGGCTCGGGATCGCGCAACCGCCCCTGTCGCGGGCGATCCAGCAGCTGGAACGCCGACTCGGGGCGACGCTGCTGGACCGTTCCAGCCGCACGGTCGCGCTGACCGAGGCCGGGTCGGTGCTGCTGGCCGAGGGCCGGGCGGCCCTGGAGGCGGTCGACGCCGCCGAGCGCCGGACCCGCCGCGCCGCGCGGCCCGGCACCGGCAGCCCCGGCCTGGTGCTGGCCACCAAGGCCAGCGCGTCCAGCGACCTGCTGGCGCGGCTGCTGCACGCGTACGCCGCGCTCCCCGGCGCGGTCCCGGTCGAGGTCATCCTGTGCGGTCCGGCCGAGCAGGAGGGTCTGCTGCGCGAGGGCCGGGCCGATGTGGCGCTGCTGCACCGGCCGTTCGACTCGACGGCCGGGTTCCACACCGAGGAGCTGGACACGGTCGGCCAGATGGTGATCCTGCCCGCCGGGCACCGGCTGGCCGCCCGGCCGCAGCTGCGCCTGGCCGACCTCGCCGACCTGCCGGGCCTGCCGCTGCCGCGCTGGCCCGCCCGCGACGGCAGTTACCCGCCCGGTCCCGGCCCGAAGGTCCGCGACCACGCGCAGCTGCTGCAACTCGTCGCGCTCGGCCGCGCCTGCGCGGTCATCCCGGCGTCGGCCCGGGCCCAACTGCCGGGCGACCTCGCCGCCGTGCCGGTGCCGGACGCCCCGGCCGTGACCACCGTCATCGCCTGGCCCCCGCACAGCCGTTCGCAGCACCTGGCGGACCTCGTCCGCACCGCGACCGAGCTGCGGTAGCGACGCCGCCGGGGCGACACCGGGACCGGCGGGGCCGAAGACCGGGCCGGGAGTGAGGCCGGGGCGGGACCGCGGGCTCAGGCGGCCGGGACAGCGGGCCGGGGAGCTTTGAGGCATCGGAAACGCGGGCCGGATCGGGACGAAGTCCCCTTCCGCACCGCGACCACCTCAGGGAAGGCCTGCTGCCATGTGCAGAATCCACGGTCATTTCGACGCCGACGCCTCTCCGCACGAACTGCGCGCCGCCGGGGCGCTACAGCGGCACGGCGGCCCGGACGACAGCCGGGTCGCGTCCGGTCCCCGCTGGGGGCTGGGCAGCCAGCGGCTGGCGATCACCGACCCCGACGGCGGGCGCCAGCCCTACGACCTGGGCGGCGGTCGGATCAGGGCGGTCTTCAACGGAGAGATCTACAACCACGCCGACCTGCGCACCCGGCTGGAGGGACGCGGCCACCACTTCCCGGACCAGTGCGACGGTGCCGTGCTCCCGGCCCTGTACGAGGTGTACGGGGCGGCCTTCGCCGAGCAGTTGGACGGCATGTTCGCCATCGCGCTGGTCGACCTGCGCGCGGAGCCGACCATGGTGCTGGCCACGGACGACGCCGGGATGAAGCCGATCTACTACCACTGGGACGGGCGGCAGCTCCGCTTCGCCTCCGAACTCCCGGCGCTGCTGGCGCTGCTCGGCCTGGGCAAGGACAAGCCGCGGCTGTGGGAGCCGGCCCTGGACAGCTACCTGGCGACCAAGACGCCCTTCGGTGAGGAGACCTTCTTCGAGGGGGTGCGGGTACTGCCGCCCGGGACCACCGCGCTCTGCTCGCGCAGCGGCGGCCTGCGGCTGCACCGGCGCGAGCCCGAGCCGCGGGCCGCCGCGGCCGACGGCCAGGAGCCGGGCGAGCAGGTGCGCGAGGCGCTGACGAGCGAGGTGGGCCGGCTGCTGAGCGCGGACGCCGAGGTCTGCGCGATCACCAGCGGCGGGCTCGACTCCAGCCTGGTGACCGCGCTGATGGCGCGGCAGAAGGCGGACGTGCACTCGTTCAACATCGCCTACACCGGCACCTGGCCGCACGACGAACGGCACTTCGCCCTTGAGGTGGCCCAGCGCGCGGGCACCGTGCACCACCAGGTGGAGCTGGACATCGCGGACTTCCCCGAACTGCTGCCCCCGGTCGCCTGGCACCTGGGCCAGCCCAACGCCGACCCGATCACGCTCAGCACCTACGCGCTGTTCGAGGCGGTGCACCGGGCCGGGTTCAAGGTGGCGCTGACCGGGGACGCGGCGGACGAGGTGTTCGCCGGGTACGGGCGGGTGCACGCGGCCGTCGCCGCGCCGGGGCCATGGATCCCGGCGTACGTGGACGCGCTCGCGGCGATCCCGAAGGAGGCCAGGGAGCGCCTCTACAGCCGGGAGTACCGGGCGTTCGTCGCGGCGCGGGGCAGTGCCTCGGACGCGATCGCCGAGCGGCTGCGCGCGGACGCCGCGCACCGGCCCCGGCTGGACGTGCTCTCGGACTTCGAGACCGAGGTCCGGCTGCCCGCGTACCACCTGCGGCGCGTCGACCACCTGAGCATGGCGCACGCGGTCGAGGTGCGGCTGCCGTTCTGCCAGCGGTCGGTGAGCGGGCTGGCCCGCGCGCTGCCCGCCGAGCAGCGGCTGCGGGACGGGCGCGGCAAGGTCGCGCTGTACGAGGCGGCGCGCGGGCTGCTGCCGCGCAGCGTGCTGGAGCGGCCCAAGCAGCCGTTCACGCTGCCGATCACGGCGATGCTCGCGGCCGGGACACCGCTGGCGGCGTACGCGCAGGAGATGCTGTCCCCCGCCCGGCTGCGGGCCGGTGGGCTGCTCGACCCGGACGCCGTGTACCGGCTGCTGTCCGCGCAGCGGGCGCGCCCGGCCGACTGCCTGGCCCTGGCCGTCTGGTCACTGCTGATGTTCGAACTGTGGCGCGAGGAGTTCGCGGTGACCCGCACCCGCGCCCGTACCGAGGTCACCGGGACGACCGGTGCGACCGGGACCCGGGACCGGGTCCTGCTGGAGGTGGCGTCATGACCACGATGGTGCGCAGCGGCTTCGCGCTGCTGGCGCGGGCGGCCGGAGCGCCCGGCCCCACGCTGGTGCTGGACCTGAACGCGCTGCCGACCGACGAGGCCGCGCTGGAGGCCGAGCTCACCCGGATCCGGCTGCGGCTGCGCGAGCGCCAGGCGGACGGCGGGCTGGACGGCCTCGGCGGGCCCGGCGGCGCGGAGGTCCTCAAGTGGGCGCTGATCGCGCCCTCCGCCCACCCGCTCTTCGATGTGGACTACCGCTTCGTCCAGGCGATGCCGGACGCGGTGGACCACTTCGACGCGACCGGCAACTGCGGGCACTCGCTGCTCGCGGCCGTCACCGCCGCGGCGGAGGCGGGGTGGCTGCCCCGGCTGCGCCCCGGCGACCGGATCCGCGCGCGGGTGCTCAACAACGGCGACCAGGTGGTCTGCCAGGTGGACGGGACACCGCCCGGACCGGGGGACGACAACGTCGTCTTCACCGCCCACTTCGTGGCGCCCCCGGGCACCACGCTGGGCCAACTGCTGCGCGACGGCGGCCGGGTGGTGCGGATGGCCAACCCCTACCTGTTCGTCGACGCGTCCAGGTTCGGCGTACGCACCGCCGAGCAGCTGTTCCGGGGCGAGCAACGGGACCTGTACGCGGCGCTGGAGGGCATGCGGCGGGAGCAGGCGGCCCGCCTGGGCTGGCGGCCGGACGGGGCGTTCCCGAAGGTCGCGGCCGTGGTACCGGTGGCGCCGGGACGGCTGGCGGTGCGGGCGCTGACGGTCGGCGGCTGGCACCCCGGACTGGCGCTGACCGGCGCGGTCTGCCTGGCGGCGGCGTCCGCGCTGGAGGGCACCGTCCCGTACCGGCTGCTGCGCGCGCACGGCAGGCCACTGTCCCCCGGGGACGTGCTGATTGACATTCCGTCAGGTCAGGTGGCGGCCGCCTGCGCGGCGACCGGCGAGAGCCCGGACGACGAACTGCTGTGGGTCAGCGTGGGCGGCAAGAAGGCCCGGACGCTGGGCCGGATGGAACTGCTGGAACTGGAGGCCGACGATGTTCGCTGACCGGAAGTCCGACGAGCGGGGCGCCGAGCGGCGGTACCAGCTGGTGGTGCACGGGGTGCGGCTGGTCACCGCCGAGGGGGTGGCCCCGGGCGGGATCGCGGTCGCGGACGGGCGGATCGCCCGGCTGCTCGGGCCGGGCGAGCGCCCGCCCGCCGTCCGCTACCTGGACGGCGGCGGACGCCACCTGCTGCCCGGCCTGATCGACTCCCACGTGCACTTCCGCACGCCGGGGCTGACCCACAAGGAGGACTGGGCGCACGCCGGCCGGGCCGCCGTCGCGGGCGGGGTGACCACCGTCATCGACATGCCGAACACCGTGCCGCCGCTGCTCACCCCCCAGGACACGCACCGCAAGGCCGAGTTGATCACCGGACGGTCGCTGGTGGACTTCCGCTTCCACCTGGGGGTGGCCGGTGACGATCCGTCACCACTGCTGGAGGCCGGGCCGCGCGAGGCGACCAGTGTGAAGGTGTTCCTCGCCGGACACCACACCGCGCCGCATGTGGTGCGCGAACCCGCCGCTCTGGAACGGGTGTTCCGCACCGCGAAGGAGGCGGGCCTGCGGCTGCTGCTGCACGCCGAGGACGACGGCGTCTTCGCGCTGCTCGACCGCTGGCGCGGAGAACCCACGGCGTACGCGGAGTACGAGCGGCACCGCCCGCGCAGCGGAGCGATCTCCGCCGTGGCGCGGGTGCTGGAGCTGGTCCAACGGCACGGGACGGCGGTGCACGTGCTGCACGTCTCCACCGCCGAGGAGGCCGACCTGCTCACCGCCGCCGGACACGCCGGGCTGCCGGTGACCTTCGAGGTGACGCCGCATCACCTGTCGTTCACCACACGGGACGCGGAGCATCTGGGCGCACGGGTCCGGCTCAGTCCGGCGATCCGGGAGGGCCGCGACCAGGAACGCCTCTGGCAGGCCGTGCTCGACGGCCAGGCCGCGACGCTGGGCAGCGACCACGCGCCGCACACCCGGACCGAGAAGCTGCGCCCGCCCGCCGACGCGCCGCCCGGCCTGCCCGGGGTGCAGGAGATGGCGACCGCCGTCCACACCGGCCTGCGCCGCCGCGCGCCGGGCACCGACACCGACACGCAACTCCAGAGCCTGGTAAGGCTGCTGGCCACCCGCCCGGCCGAGCTCTTCGGCCTCGACCGGCAGAAGGGACAGCTGCGACCGGGCCTGGACGCCGACTTCGTCCTCTTCGACGCCGACCAGCGGTGGATGTTCGGGCCCGGCGACGTCCAGTCCAAGTGCGGCTGGTCCGCCTACGAGGGCTGGACGATGACCGGCCGGGTGCTGCTCACCGCCCGCCGGGGCGAGACGGTGTACGCCCTGGACCCCGACGGCGGCGAGAGCTTCGGCGCCGCGGACGGCCGCTGGCTGCACGCGGACGCGCTCCAACCGGCGGCCGAGCGGCGGCAGCCGTGACTCCGGGCCAGGCGGTGGGGACGGACGACCTGGCCGGGGCCCGTGACCACGCGGGCCCCGCTCCCGGGCCCGGGGGCGGCAGCCGCGGGCGACGCGGGCGGCACCGCAGACGCGACCCGCGCCGGGCCGTGCTCGGCGCGACAGCGGTCGCCTGCGGGGTCAGTGTGGCCGGGATCTACTACGCGCAGCCGCTGCTACCGGCACTGGCGGCGGCCTTCGGCATCGGTCGGCCGAGTGCCGCCGCTATCGTGACAGCTGGTCAGATCGGCTATGCCGTCGGTCTGTTGCTGCTGGTCCCGCTGGGTGACGTGCGGGACCGGAAGCGGCTGGCCGTGGTCCTGATGCTGCTGGCCGCACCGGCGGCGGCGCTGGCCGCGCTCGCGCCGACCCTGCCGGTGCTGGCGGCGGCCGTGGCCGTGCTCGGCCTGACCGGCAGCGCGGCCCAGGTACTGGTGGCGCTGACCGCCGCCGGGGCGAGCGGGGCCGGGCGCGGCCGGGCGGTGGGCACGGTGATGGGCGGGTTGACCGCGGGCATCCTGCTGGCCCGGGTCTTCGCCGGGACGCTGGCCGAGCTCGCGGGCTGGCGGGCGGTGTACGCGGCGGCGGCGGTGCTGCTGGCGGGCGCGGCGCTACTGGTCCAGCTCGTGCTGCCCGGCTCGGGACATCCGGTGCGGCTGCGGCGACCCGGTCGGCGAAGGCCCGGGGCGCTCCGCGCGGGGATCCACGGCTACGGACAACTGCTTTCCGGGACAGGCTCCCTGATGTGGCGTCAGCCGCTGCTCCGGCGGCGCTGCGGGCACGGCTTCCTGGCCTTCGCCGCGTTCTCCGCGTTCTGGACGCCGTGCGCGTACCTGCTGTCCGCGCCACCGTTCCACTACGGCGAGGCCGCGATCGGGCTGTTCGGGCTGGCCGGGCTGGCCGGGGTGCTGTTCGCGCAGCCGGTGGGCAGGTGGTGCGACCGGGGGCACGCGCGGTCGGCGGCCTTCGGCTTCAGCGCGCTGATGGCCGCCTCGTTCGGGGTCCTCGCGCTGGGCCGGGGACAGCCGACGGCACTGGCCGCCGGGGCCGTGCTGCTCGACCTCGGGCTGCGCGGCGTGCAGACCGCCAACCAGCAGCAGATCTACGCGCTGCTCCCGGCGACCACCCACAGCAGGGTCACCACCGCGTATATGACCTGCTATTTCGTCGGCGGCGCCACCGGTTCGGTGCTCTCCGCCGACCTCTACGCCCGCACCGGCTGGAGTGGCGTGTGCCTGCTCGGCGCGGCGTTGGCCGCCGCGCCCCTGGCGCCCCGCATGCTGAAGATCATCGCGACCCGCGGCACCCGAGCGTCCACGGCACCACCCGCGCGGCGACCGACCGAGCAGGGGGGAACCGCGACCGGACCGAGCACAGCGACCGAGCCCGAGGAGGCATCGTGACCACCCGACAACTCACCACCGAACCGACCACCACCACCCTCACCAAGTTCGTCGACCCGCTGCCCATCCCGAAGCGGCTGCGCGCCGACCCCGCCGACCCGCTGCCGTCCTTCACGATCCGCACCGTCGCCGCCGAGCTGCGGCTGCACACGCAACTGCCGCCCACCGCGCTGTGGACCTACGGGGGCGACTTTCCCGGCCCGGTCCTCGACGTCCACCGCGACCAGCGGATCAGGGTCACCTGGACCAACGAGGTGACCACGCCCTACCCCGCCGTCAACGCGTACCTGGCCGACGCGCCCGGCAACCCGTCCCTGGCGATGAACGACCCGGGCATCGGCGCCGCGCAGCCGGTCCCCGGCACCACCGGGCTGCCCGCCTGGCTGGACACCCACCTGCACGGCGCGGTCACCGGCGGCGGCAACGACGGCTGGATGGAGAACGCCCTGCTGACCGGGGACTCCCAGCTCGCCGAGTACCCGAACCGGCAACCGGCGATGACCCTCTGGTACCACGACCACGCGATGAACATCACCAGCCTGAACGTCTTCGCCGGGCTGGTCGGGATGTACCTGCTGCGCGACGAGGAGGAGGACAAGCTCGGGCTCCCGGACGGCGAGCACGAGATCCCGCTGATCGTCTGCGACCGCAACCTGGCCACCGACGCCAACGGCGCGCTCACCGGCCAACTGCTGCACAAGACCACCGGGACGCTGCCCTTCCTCGGCCCGTACACCCTGGTCAACGGCCGGATCTGGCCGTACCTGGAGGTCCGCCCCGGGTGGTACCGGTTCCGGCTGCTCAACGCGTCCAACTCCCGTACCTACCGGCTGCACCTGCTGGACGAGAAGGACAACCAGGTCACCGCCGGGGCCGTGTGGCAGATCGGCACGGACAGCGGCCTGCTGGGCGCCCCGCTGCCGGTCGGTTCCGCCGGACTGACCCTCGCGCCCGCCGAACGCGCGGACGTGCTGGTCGACTTCGGCGCGTTCCGGGGCAGCAGCCTGCGGCTGGTCAACTCCGCGCAGGCGCCGTTCCGGGGCGACCCGCTGCCGCCCGGGGTCAAGCCGGGCGACCCGCTGCCCGCCGACCGGCTGCCGGAGCCGGACGTGATGCAGTTCCGGGTCCGCGCGGAGCGGCTGCACGACCTGGTGCCGCTGCTGCGCGAGCTGGAACCGGGGAAGTCGGGCGAGGAGCGGGACACCGTGGCCTCGGGGCACGGCTTCCGGCTGCCGGAGACGCTCTCGCCGTCCTACTACCGGCTCACCGAGCAGCGGCTCCCGGCCGACCCGGTGCAACGGGTGCTCGGGCTGGCCGCCGACCCGGACGGCACGCTGGGGCTGTGGGAGCTCCAGGAGGTGCCCGCCACCGAGGCGCCGACCGCCCCCGGACAGGTGCTGGACGGCATCATCCAGGTCACCGGCCCGACCGGGGTCACCACCACCTACCAGCGGGTCGCCCGGCACTTCGACGACCAGCTCAACTGGCGCGCGCGGATGGACGAGTGGGAGGTGTGGCAGATCCTCAACCTGAGCGGGATCCTGCACCCCATCCACATCCATCTGATCCGCTTCCAGCCGCTGTCCATCGACGCGTACGACACCGGCGAGTTCGATGCCGCGCTCGGCGGCACGGCCACCGGCAAGCCGGTCGCGCACCTGGCCGCACTGCCCATCGACCCGTCGCTGACCGGCTGGAAGGACGTGATGCGGATCCCGCCCGGGACGTCGGTGACGGTCGCGGGCCAGTTCCGCGGCGCGGCCGGGCGGTACATGTACCACTGCCACATCCTGGAGCACGAGGACGCCGGGATGATGCGGCAGTTCGCGGTGATGCCGGGAGCCGTCATGGACGTCGGCAGGGGTATGGGCGGCGGCATGGGCGGCGGCATGGGCGGCGGTATGAGCGGGGGTACCGGCATCACCAGCACCACCGGCACCACTGGCATGGGCAGCATGTGAGCCGGGCGGAAGGTGAGCCGGGCGGTCTCTGAGCCGGACGACGCCGCGCGCCCCACCGACGAGGTCTCGTCGGTGGGGCGCGCGCCTCAGGTCACCTCATTCGGGTGTCGGCTCCTCGGGGTGGCAGGGCCCCGGGCAGTGGTCGGACCCGCTGGTACCGGCCGCCTCGGGCCCGTCCTGCTTCGCACGTGCTCCGCTCACCGCGGCGACGGCACCGGCGCCGAGGGCGATGGCTGCGGCAGCCAGCCCTCCGATCCGGGCCAGGCTCGATGAGCTTGCGGTGTTGTCGGACATCTGCTCGCTCCTGTCTGTCTCTCGTGTGCCCCGGTTCCCGGGGCCGCCTGGATCTCTCCGGCACCAACCAATCTGCGCCGACCAGGGTCCCGGGCACATGGGTACAACGCCCTGAATTGTCCCATGAACGGGCGGGTCACTCCGGGTCGTGGACCGGAATGACCGCCCGGACCAGCAGTCCCCGGCCGTCCGCGAGCGGGTTGCCGAGCAGCGTGAGCGTGCCGCCGAGCTCGGCCGCCCGCTCCGCCATCGAGTGCAGCCCCACGCCGCCCCCGGCCGACCCCGGCGACCCGCTCGGGCCGCCGTTCCGGTCGTCCATCCCCCTCCCGTCGTCGCTGATCTCGGCGGTCACCGCGCCCTGGTCCACCCGCACCCGCAGCCGGGCGTGCCGGGCCCCGGCGTGCCGGACCACGTTGTGCAGCGCCTCGGCCGCGATCCGGTAGACCGCGACCTCGACCGCCGCCGGCAGCGGCGGCAGCGGATCCGGTTCGCAGAGCGCCTCGATCTCCAGCCGGGAGCCGGTCAGCTGCCCGGCGAGCTGGCGCAGCGAACCGTCCAGTCCGCCCCGGTCCAGGATCCCGGGGGCCAGCCCGTCGGTGATCCGGCGCAGCTCGGTGATGGCGTCCGCGATGCCCTGCGACACCGATCCCAGCCGTCGCCCGACGGCCTGGTCCTGCGGCAGCGCGGCACAGACCGTGTCGACCTGGAGGCGCAGCCCGGCGAGGGCCGGGGCGAGCCCGTCGTGCAGGTCGCGGCGGAGCCGACGGCGGGTCTCCTCCCGGGCGAGCACGATCCGCTCGCGGCTGGCCTGGAGGTCCTCGTACAGCCGCAGCGAGGCGACCGCGGGGGCGGCCTGGTCGGCGAGGAACCGCAGCACGTCGTGGTCCTGCTGGTCGAGCGCGCTCTCCCGGCCACGCGAGGCGGCCTCCAGCAGGCCGATCGAGGTGCCCTCGTAGGAGAGCTCGAACCGGTGCCAGGGCCCGCTCGGCGCCTCGCCCAGCGCGGCGGCCTCCCGGGGGCCGCCGCTGGTGCTCAGCAGCACCCGGGCGGCCGGGAAGCGGAGCGTGTCGACGACGGTCTCGCAGAGCAGCCTCGGCGCGTCGGCCGGGCTCACCGCGTGGCTCAGCCGCTCCGCGAGCTCCCGCACCACCCGGTACGGCTGGGCGCGCTCGCCGTAGTAGGAGCGGTCGACCAGGCGCACCGCGCGGCTCCCGGTGGTCCGCATCAGCAGGCCGATCAGCAGCGAGACGACGACCATGACCAGCGCGCCGGGCGTGCGGGAGCCCGGCACCAGCCGGAAGATCAGCAGGCTGAGCGCGAGGTAGGCGACGACCAGCCCGGTCAGCACCACCAGCACCGCCAGCGTCCGGCGGCTGGCCCGGTCCAGGTGGCCGGAGCGGTCGGGGATGAAGACCAGGCCCAGGCCGACCGGCCACAGCAGCACCGCGACGTAGTAGAGCACCAGCAGCGGCGTGGGCGCCACGGTGATCTGCACGTACTGGAGCGAGACCACCATCTTCCACAGCAGGAAGGGGGTCAGCAGCAGCATCGGTCCCCGGATCCGCCCGAGCCAGCCGGTCCGCTGCGGTGACTCCCCCGGCGCGGCGTACGGCCGTGACGGCGGCAGCCACCCCTGCTGCCCGCGCTGCCAGCGGACCAGCATCACCGTGAAGGTCAGCACGGTGATGCCGAGCGGCACGTAGTTCACCACGGGCGCCACCACCGCGTCGATCGCGGCGTAGGGACCGCTCCAGGGCGCGCCGGTGAACGGGGAGGGCATGCCGTACCAGGACTCACTCCCGGCGTTCTCGTCGTAGGCCTCGGCGACGCTCCACAGGGCGATCAGCACCACCAGGACCCGCGCCCAGCGGCCGTCGGGCAGCCGCCCGGTGGGCAGCCACAGCGGGAACGCGTAGAACAGGAAGGTGTAGAGCATCGAGCCGAGCACGGCGGCGCCGACCACCGCCAGCCGTACCCCGTAGCCGGCCCCGAACGCGGCGGCGGCCGGGGGTCCGGCCTGCCCCACCAGGTCACCGGTACCGACCACGACCAGCATGCCGCCGACCGGGCCGCCGGAGGGGTGGGCGACGATGAACGCGCCGCAGACCGCGCAGCCCAGCGAGAACAGCATCCGCGAGCCGAACGGTACGAAGTCCACCACCGCGAGCCGGGGCCCGCCCAGGTCGGTGAAGCCGAGGGCCATCCAGACCACACAGGCGGCGAGCGCGAGGGCGCACGCGGCGTACACCGGCAGCATCCGGCGTCCGACGCGGGCGGGCGCTGGTTGGAGTGCGCTCATGGTCGCCTTCCCGGCCGAAGGGGTTCCGCTTTCCGTGAGCCCTCCAGGGTGCGCCGCCCGCTGTCCCGGGCGCATGGGGCGGCGGTCCCGTGGCTACCCGTCGCGTCCCTGGGCGCCCCGGTCGTGGGCGTCCCGGTCGCCCAGGCCGACGTCCCGCGCCCGGGCCACGGCCTCGGCCCTGGTGGTGACCCTGAGCTTGTCGAAGATGTGCGAGATGTGGTTGCGGACGGTCTTCTCCGCCAGGTAGAGCTCGCGGGAGATCCGCCGGTTGTCCATGCCCCGGGCGACCAGTTCCAGCACCTCGACCTCGCGCGTCGTCAGTGCCGGGAACAGCCGCTCGGCGTCCAGGCGGCGTCCGCCCGCGAGCAGGCCGGAGATCCGGGCGGCGACGTCGCGGCCGAAGACCGCCCCGCCGTAGGCGGCGGTGCGGACCGCGTGCAGCACCTCGTCCCGACCGGCGCCCTTGACCAGGTAGCCCCGGGCGCCCGCCTGGAGCGCGCCGAGCAGGCTGGCGTCGTCGTCGGACATGGTCAGCATCAGCACCGGCAGCCCGGGGTGGTTCTCGGCCAGCCGCCGGGTGGCCTCGATGCCGGAGGCGTCGGGCAGCGAGAGGTCCATCACCACCACGTCCGGCCGCTGCTCGGCGACGACCGCGAGCGCCGCGGCGACCGTCTCGGCCTCGGCCACCACCTGGATGTCCTCGGTGCTCTCCAACGCCGCCCGCAGACCCTCCCGGAACAGCGGGTGGTCGTCGACGACGACCACCCGCACCACTCCGTCCCCGCGCTGAACTCCGTCACGCTCCACGGGCCCATACTAGACGTAGTCGAACGGTCACCCTGGGCAACCGGCCGACCGGCCCGCCACGACTGCTCCCGAACGGGGGAACGGCCCGCCCGGGCGGCCTGCCTTCCGGGTCGGCGGACCGGCGGAGCCCATGCTGCTGCCATGACCACCGACTCCCCCGGCTCGCTGAACCGGCGCGGGCTGCTCACCGCGGTCGGCGGCGCGACCACCGCGCTGACCGGCCTGCTCACCACCGGCCCGGCCGCCGCGCTGACCAGTACCGCCAGTACCGCCAGTGCGGCCAGTGCCGCCGACGTCATCCGCGCCGGTCCGCCGGAGCCCACGGCCTTCGGACCGGTGACCGTGCGCCCGGCCGACACCCGGTACCAGTCCCTGCTGCGCGGCGACAACTTCCGCTTCGTCGGCCGACCGGACGAGGTCCGGGTGCTCGGCTCCACCGGGCAGGTGGTGCGCGCGGTCGCCGACGCCGTGCGGTCCGGGCGGCGGCCCGCGGCCCGCAGCGGCGGCCACTGCTTCGAGGACTTCACCGCCAACCCGTCGGTGCGGATGCTGCTCGACCTGTCGCCGATGGACGCGGTCGGCTACGACCCGGGGCTCCGGGCGTTCTCGGTGCAGCCGGGGGCGACCCTGGGCCACGTGTACCGGACGCTGTTCAAGGGCTGGGGCGTCACCGTACCGGCGGGCGGCTGCCCGGGGGTGGGCGCGGGCGGCCACTTCGTGGGCGGCGGCTACGGGCCGCTCTCGCGCCGGTACGGTTCGCTGGTGGACCACCTCCACGGGGTGGAGGTGGTGGTGGTCGACCGGGACGGCTCGGTCCGCGCGGTGCGGGCCACCCGGGAGCCGGACGACCCGAACCACGACCTGTGGTGGGCCCATACCGGCGGTGGCGGCGGCAACTTCGGCGTGGTCACCCGGTACTGGCTGCGCGCACCGGACGCCACCGGCGCCGACCCGGCCCGCCTCCTCCCGGCCGCACCCCGCGAGCTGCTGGAATGCCTGGTCGGCTGGTCCTGGGACGCGCGGATGACCGAGCGGGTGTTCACCACCCTGCTGCGCAACTTCGGGGTCTGGCACGAGCGCAACAGCGCGCCCGACTCGCCGTACCTGGGCCTGTACGCGATCCTGGTCCCGGCCCACCGCAGCGCCGGGGGCTTCCGGATGACGGTGCAGATCGACGCCGGCCTCCCGGGCGCGGACCGGATGGTGACCGAGTTCGTCGCCGCGGTGACCGCCGGTACCGGCGTCACCCCGAGCCTCGAAGGCCGACGCACCTTCCCCTGGCTGCATCCGACGACCTGGCCGGGCAGCGGCGAGAACGGCGACGTGGTCACCCGCCGCTACAAGGAGAAGGCCGGTTACCTGCGCCGTTCCTTCACCGACGGGCAACTGGCGGCCATCTACCGGAACCTGACGAACCGCACCGGCGGCCCGACCGGCGGCATGCTGCTGGTGGGCTACGGCGGCCGGGTGGGGACGGTACCGCCGGAGGCCACCGCGATCGCCCAGCGCGACGCGGTGATGAAGGCCGTCTTCCACACCACCTGGGCCGACGAGAGCGACGACGCGGCCAACCTCGCCTGGATCCGGGAGTTCTACCGCGAGGTGTACCGGGACACCGGCGGCGTGCCGGTGCCGGGCGAGGTCAGCGACGGCTCGTACATCAACTACCCCGACGCCGACCTGGCCGACCCGGCCTGGAACACCTCGGGAACGCCCTGGCACACGCTGTACTACAAGCAGAACTACCCACGCCTGCAACGGATCAAGGCCCACTGGGACCCGCGCGGCGTGTTCCGCCACGCGCTGGCGATCGAGCCCGCGCCCGGCGGCGGCTGAGCGGCGGTCCGGGGCGGGGTCAGGACAGCGGCTGGGTGTGCCACTTCTGGTTGCCGCCGCCGTTGCAGTCCCACAGCTGTAGCCTGGTCCCGTTGCCGGTCCCGGTGTTCGTCGCGTCCACGCACTTGTTGGCCAGGATGCTCACCAGGTCACCGGTCTGCGTGTTCAGCGTCCACACCTGGGCCGCGTCGCCGCTGCAGTTGGCCAGCTGGACGGTGGTGCCGTCGGCGGTGTTCGCCCCGGCCACGTCCATGCACAGGCCCAGCGAGTGGATCGTGCCCCGGTAGAGCGGCGCTCCGCTGATGTCGAAGGTCCACTGCTGCCAGACAGCCCGGCCGCAGTCCCACAGCTCCAGCGGCTCGCCGTCCTTGCCGCCCGGCGCCACGCCGTTGGTCACCGTGACGCACCGGTTCGAGGCCAGGCCGACGATCTCCACCGCCGGGTTGCTGGGCTGGGCCGGGGCGGTCGTCGCCGGTGCGCCGCCGCCCCCGCCGCCCCCGCCGCTTCCGTGGGTGGGCTGGGCCGGAGCGGGCGCGCCGCCCGAGCCGGCGGTCGGGGCGGCGCCCGCGGCCGGGGTCGGGTTCGGGTCGGCCGCGGCGGTGGTGGGCGCGGCCTGGGTCCGCGCCGCCGCCGGGGTGGGCGGCGGCGCGGGCGGCGGGGCCGCGGTCGTGGGGACGACCACCGGCGCGGACTGCTGTTCGAGCGCGGTGGTCTGGGTGGCGACGGTCGGCTGGTGCCCGAACCAGAGCGCGACGAAGCCGATCACGAGGACCAGCCCGATGCTGAACAGGGTGGCCAGCCAGCGCGGCAGCACCCCGCCCTGGACGTACATGCCCTCCACCGTGAGCGGGGTCTGCCCGGAGCGCCGCACCGCCAGGCTGTACGGGCGCCGCTGCTTGCTGCCGAACCAGATGATCTGCCGGGGCTTCAGCCGTGCCCGGACGAAGGCCGCGCGGCCGGGCTCGATCTGCACGTTGGCGGGGTGGATCTCGTAGGCGAGCTGGTCGCCGGTGTCGTTGCCGGTGAGGAAGGCGTTCAGCTCGGTGTTGCCCAGGTTGTCGATGGCCAGCCTGGGCCTGCCCCGGAAACGGCCCTTGACGGTGTGCGGGACCAGCTCGGCCCGCAGCTCGGTGAACGGCGTGATGGTGACACTGCCCTCCGGGACGGTGGTCGCCTCGGGGTGCTCGGTGGGGATGATCTGCACCGCGTACGGGTTCGGCCCGGCGGTGGCGTCCGGGGTGCGCGGCGGCGCGAAGGTGAGCTCGACGGCCCCGGTGGTCCCCGGGTAGAGCCGCAGCACCGGCGGCTCCACGGTGGCGTACGGCGCGAGCTCGCCGACGATCGAGAAGCGGTACTCGTCGACGACGTCGCTGGTGTTGCGCACGCGCAACCGCACGGTGGCGGTACTGCCCGCGTCGATGGTCAGGGACGCTGGTTCGAGGGAGGTCCAAAGGCTCACCCGGCAACCGTAGACCAGCGGTTGGCGTGTACGGGACCACCCTGCTGGTTCCAACTGCCCGGCACCGCCGCCGGTTGGCCGAGAACCGCTGTCCGAAATCAGCTCGGCCGGGGAGCGGCCTCCTCCTGGCGGAAGTCCGGCACGCGGGGGACCTGGTCGGGGCCGCGGTCAGCCGGTGGCGAGGGACTGGAGGCGGCTGTAGCTGCCGTTGAACGCGTCCTGGTCGCCGGGGAAGGTGCCGGAGTCGGCGTACTGCCAGATGGTCTGGTACGACCAGGCGTACGGCATGGTGCCCGGGGAGCCGTTGTAGTCGGCGAGGGCCAGCGGGTTGGTGGAGGAGAAGTCACCCAGGTCGCCGGTGCACTCGCTCCACCAGCTGGTCGCGGTGTAGATGACCGGCCAGCGCCCGGTCAGCGACTCGTACTGGTCGCTGAAGGAGAGGATCCAGTCGACCATCGCGGACTGCGAGAGTCCGTAGCAGTCCGCGCCGTAGGGGTTCCATTCGAGGTCGAGCATCCCCGGCAGGGTCTTCCCGTCGCCGGACCACCCGCCGCCGTTGGCGACGAAGTAGTCGGCCTGGGCCGCGCCGCTGGAGGTGTCCGGGGTGGCGAAGTGGTACGCGCCGCGGATGATCCCGGCGTCGTAGGAGCCCTCGTACTGCTGGCTGAAGTACGGGTTGGTGTAGGTGGTGGACTCGGTCGCCTTCACGTAGGCGAACTGCGCGCCGTCCGCGGCGACGGCGGACCAGTTGACGTCGCCCTGGTAGCCGCTCACGTCCAGGCCGAGCACCCCGCTCACGTTCGGGCTGATCAGCAGCGGCGTGCCGGCCCGGTGGACCGGTACGTGCTTGGCGAACTGCGAACCGGCCCAGTCGAGTCGCGGATGGGTGACCGGGTTGGCGGCGGCCTGCGCGGGGGTGGCCGCGGTGGCGCCGAGCAGTGCCAGAGCCAGAGCGGCGGCGACCGAGGCGGCACGACGTAAGCCATGTACATGACAATTCAGTATCATCGATGTCTCCGGGGCGTGAACGGGGCAGGAGTGGCACGCGGCGGAGTCCCGCCGGGTGCGAGCTAAAGGATGCGGCCACCGGCGCGACCGCACAAGAGGGCCCGGAGCGCCCGCCACCGCGAGCCGGCGCCCAGTGGTTGACTGAGTCTCCGTACCCCGTCGTCTCCGTAGCTCGTCGTCTCCGTACCCCGTCGGCCGGGTCGGCCGCCCCACAGTCCCGGAGGTCCCCGTGCACCGTTCCCACCACCCGGGGGCCACCGACGCGGTCGTGGTCGGAACGGGCCCCAACGGCCTGGCCGCCGCGGTCACCCTGGCCCGGGCCGGACTGCGGGTCGAACTCTTCGAGGCCCGCGACACGATCGGCGGGGGCCTGCGCACCGAGGCCCTCTTCGACAGCGACGTCCACCACGACCTGTGCGCGGCGGTGCACCCGCTGGCCCCGGTCTCGCCGTTCTTCCGCGCGTTCGACCTCGCCGCGCGCGGCGTGGAACTGCTCAGCCCGCCGGTCAGCTACGGGCATCCGCTGCCGGACGGGCGGGTCGGCCTGGCCCACCGCGACCTCGACGCCACCTGTGCCTCGCTCGGCCGGGACGGCCCGCACTGGCGGCGGCTGATGCGCCCGCTGCTGGACCACAGCGACGCCGTCGTCCGGCTGATCATGCACGGCGGCCGCGCCCTGCCACGCGACCTGGCCACTCCGCTGCTGCTGGCCCGTGGCGCGCTCGCCCACGGAACGCCCCTGGCCACCCACCAGTTCGCCGAGGAGCCGGCCCGCGCGCTGCTGGCCGGCGTGGCCGCGCACGCGGTGGGCCCGCTGCCGAGCCTGCCCGGCGCCGCCGTGGCGCTGCTGCTCGGACACCTCGCGCACGGCCCCGGCTGGCCGGTGCCGCGCGGCGGAAGCGCCGCGATCGCCCAGGCCCTGGCTGCGGAGATCACCGCGCGGGGCGGCCGGTCGCACACCGGCTGCCGCGTCGACGACCTGCGCGAACTCCCCCCGGCCCGGGTCGTGTTGCTGGACCTCGGCCCGAAGGAGTTCCTGCGGATCGGCGGGGCCCGGCTGCCCCCGCGCTATGCGCGCGCGCTCGGCCGCTACCGCTACGCACCGGCCGCCGCGAAGGTCGACTTCCTGGTGTCCGAGCCGATCCCGTGGCCGGACCAGGAGCTGCGGTCGGCGGCCACCGTGCACCTGGGGGGCACCCAGCGCGAGGTCCACCGCCAGGAGTCCGCCACCGCCCGGGGGGACGTCGGCGGCGCGCCGTTCGTCCTGGTCGTGGACCCCGCCGTGGCCGACCCCGGCCGGGCCCGGCCGGGGCGACGCCCGGTGTGGGCCTACGCCCACGTACCCAACGGCGACGGGACCGACCCGGTGGAGCGGGTCACGGCCCGGATCGAGGAGTTCGCCCCCGGCTTCCGCGACACGGTCCTGGCCGCCCGGGGCATCAGCGCGCGGGCGTACGAGGCGTACAACCCCAACTACGTCGGGGGCGACATCGGCGCGGGCGCCATGACGCTCCGGCAGTCGCTGCTGCGCCCCACGCCCCGGCTCGATCCGTACCCCACCCCGCTGCCCGGGGTCTACCTGTGCTCGGCGGCGACACCCCCCGGACCGGGGGTGCACGGCATGTCGGGCCACCTCGCCGCGCTCAGCGCGCTCCGCCGGGAGTTCGGCCTGAGGACCGTGCCGGAGCTGGGGCCGGTACCGCCGCTCGGGTAGCAGGCGCGGCCGGGAGCGCCGGTCCTCGCAGCAGGGTCTCGGCCTCCAGCCGCAGGTCGGCGCTGCCCGGGCCGGAGCCCGGCGCCGGGGCGGGCCCGGCGGTGGCGCCGTCGGCGGCGGTGCGCAGCACGAGTTGGGCGTCGTGGATCTCGATGATCCGGCGGTAGAGCGCGAAGTGGGCGTAGAGCGGCGGCAGCCAGGCGCGCCAGCGCGACGGGGTGCGCAGCGCGATCTGCGGCAGCTGGCGGTGCAGCGTCTGCCACAGCGGGCCCAGCGCCCGGTACCGGCGGTAGTCGGCGAGCCAGCCGCTCACGGCCCGGGTCACCGGGCTCCAGAGGCTGACCGTGGCGCCGAGGACCGCGACGCTGACGCAGGCCAGGCCGAGGACCGCGGAGACCGGGTCCTCCCCGCCCTGCTGGATGCCGCCGCGCAGCACGTCGACCACGTCGTCGGTCCCCCAGGCCGCCCAGGCCGTCCCCACCAGGACGCTGACCCGCAGCAGCGTCACCCCCCGCCGCAGCAGTCCGTCATCGAGTTCGCGGGCGCACCGGCGCAGTGCGGCGGCCAGCACCGCCAGGCAGCAGCAGGTGTACAGCATCACCGTGAGGTCGTACCCGGCGAGCAGCAGCCGGTGGGCGTCGCCGGTGGCGGTCTCGGCGCCGTGGAGTTCGCCGGTGCGCGCGCACAGGAACAGCAGCACCGCCACCGGGAGGACCAGTCGCCCGAGCGGTGGCCGGACCAGCGCGGCGACGGCTCGGGGCCATCCGCTCCGGGTGCGTCCGGCGGCCGGGACGTGGTCGGCGAGCAGCAGCAGCGAGCCGGCCGCGGTGAGCCGCAGCAGGTCGCCGATGAGCACCGGCGCGTTGGGGAACGGGCCGCGGCGGCCGATCAGCGCGATCGACTCCGGTGCGGCCACGACCATGGCCGCCGCCTGCGTCAGCGCGAACGTGGTGCCGTGCCGTACCGCCGGGATCACGCCGTCGTGCCTGACCAGGACGAGCCGGGAGAGGCCGAGCACGCCGACCATCAGCGCGGAGAGGTAGACGAGGGCGTCACTCACGCCTTCGGCTCCCGCGTTCCCCGACTCCGACTCCGACTCCGACTCCGACTCCGAGCAGGGAGCGCAACGCGGGGTGCCGGGTGTCGCGGACGGACGGCAGCGCGGCGTCCTGGTCGACCCGGCACTGGATGAGCGTGGCCAGCAGCTCCGCCTCCCGCTCCTGCGGCTCGGAGTAGCCGCTCCGGCCGAGGACCCGGCTCACCAGTTCCTGGGGCAGCCGCGGCAGCAGGGCCGCGAACGGGGCATCGCCCGGGGCGTCCTCGGCCGCCGGGCGGCGGTGGTGTTCGCAGAGCAGGTGGGCGATCTCGTGCAGCAGGATGTGCTGCTGGTGCATGGGCGAGGTGTCGGCCGCGTAGAGGATGTAGTCGACCTCGTCGGTGGCCGCGAGCAGCCCGCAGGGTCCGTTCGGGCGCGCCGGTATCGGGAGGACCGTGATCGGGCGCCCCCGGTCGGCCGCCAGCAGCTGGATGAACCGCTGGAGTTCGAAGGGCCGCGGCAGGGGCAGGGCACCGGCGGCATGTCGACAACGGGCGGTGAGCCGACGGTACTCCCTGTTCGCTCGCACGAACGCCACCTCCCGGCCGACCGATACCGAGTCCGACAGCGACGGGTCACTCCGTGGAGTCCCGCGGAGTCCCACCGCGCTGCGCCTCGCGCCGCCCGATTATGTCGATCAGGTCGCTGACAGTGTCAAGGGCCTCCGGTGAGAGCGCGACCGCCCGCAGCGCCACACTCCGCACACCGGCGTCCCGCAGGGCCCCGAGCAGCTCCAACTGGTCGGCGATCTCGGCTGCTTGGCCGTCGTCGAAGAAGTAGGCCGCGGGCACCTGGAAGAAGGCGGCCAGCGCCTCCAGGTGACGCTTGGTGGGGTTATCCCGGCGTCCCGTGCGCAACTGCCACAGGTACGTCGTGGAGAAGCTCTCACCACTGGCGTCACGGCAGGCCCGGGCGACCTCCTCGTTGCTGAAGGGTTCCCGGTTGGCCCGGCGGACGACCTCGAACAACCGGTCGATCTTCCGTGCCAGGGACGACACCTGCGGCTCCGCTTCCTGCATGGCACCTCTCCCCGCAAGCCGTCACATTGCGGGGACACAGCGTACCTCAACCGCGCCGACCCGGAACGTCATTCCGCCAGGCCATAGTTGACGGACAGTCAGCTGCGGCCGGGACAGCGTTCACTCTCACTCATTGCAATGACTGGCCTCATTCCGTTGCGTTGAATTTCAAGCCGTTGCAACACTTTCTACGCTCTGACCTGTAGCTATACATCAGCAGCGCAATGAAGACGTTGCCATGAACTGGAAAGCAACGTAGCGTTTCTGTTGTCGGAAACAACGAGCAGCGAACCCCGGAGAGCATCATGCAGAAGTTCCAGACCCCCGCCGCGATCCGCACCGTGCTGGACGTCGCCGCCGGGCGGATCCAGGTCATCGCCGCCGACCGGGCGGACACCACGGTCGAGGTCCGGCCCGCCGACCCGGCCAGGAGCCGCGACGTGAGGGCGGCCGAGCGGACCACGGTCGAGTTCACCGACGGTGTGCTGCGGATCCGCACCGCCGAGCCCGGGAACCAGTACTTCGGCCCCTCCGGCGCGCTGGAGGTCACCGTCCAACTGCCCGCCGGATCCCGGGTCGAGGCCAGGAGCGCCACCGCCGAGTTCCGCGGCGTCGGCCGCCTGGGCGACGTCCTGGTCGAGGGCGCCTACCGCCAGATCAAGATCGACGAGACCGCCGCGTTGCAACTGACCGCGGTCGACGGCAGCGTCGAGGTCGGCCGCCTGGGCGGCCCCGCCCGGATCACCACCGCCCGCGGCGACATCCGGATCACCGAGGCCACCCACGGCACCGTCGTACTGAAGACCCAGAGCGGCGACGTGACCATCGGCGCCGCCCCCGGCACCTCCGCCTCCCTGGACGCCGGAACCGGCCACGGCCGGATCCACAACGCCCTGATGAACACCGAGGGCGCCAACCCCGCCCTGGCCATCCACGCCACCACCGGCCACGGCGACATCACCGCCCGCAGCCTGTGACCGGGCAGCCCCCGCCCTCGGCGAGGCGGGCACCCCCTAAACTCCGAGGCGTCCGTGCGATCCCGCTCCATCCCCGGACTTCGAGGAGCCCGACCGGAGGAACCGAGCATGAACACCGTGGCCTACGCGATCCGCCGGGTCGCCTCCGAGGAGTGGCGCGAGCTGCGCGAGCTGCGGCTGAACGCGCTGCGGGAGGCGCCGACCGCCTTCAGTACCCGCTACGCCGACGCGGCGGCCGAGGACGACTCCGTGTGGCGGCGGCGCGCCGCGCACGAGGCCGAGTCGCCGACCGCCGCGACCTTCGTCGCCACCACCGAGGACGGCCACTGGGTGGGCATGACCGGCGCCGGTCCGCTGGAGCTGCTCCCCGGCTACGCGCACGTGCACGGTGTCTACGTGGCGGCGGCCCATCGCGGCGGCCGGGCCGGGCTCGCGCGACGGCTGATGGCCGCCGGGATCGACTGGGCGCGCACCAGGACCGACGCCGCCTGGCTCACCCTGGGCGTGCACGAGGACAACGAGCACGCCCGGGGCTTCTACCGGCGGATCGGCTTCAGCGACACCGGCAAGGTCGTCCCCTACGCCCTGGACCCGGCGCAGCAGGTGCACATCATGGGGTACGACGCGTTCCGCTGGGGCCGGTCCTAGGGCCCCAGCGGCCGGACCGGGCCCGCGGCGGGAAGCCGTTGTCCGGTGGAGGGTCGGCATCAACCGATCGGTTGATGCCGACCCTCCACCGGACGCCCGCCGGGGTCTGGCCGGTCGGGCGATCCGCCGCCCCCTCCGCCGATTCGATACTGGCGTGGCAGGTCGGCGAAGGGCGTCGGCCGCTAGCCGCGAACAGCGGGCGGGGAGTCGGGAAATGGCGTCGGTGCCGGTCATCGAAGTGGAGCGGCTGCAGAAGCGGTACGGGGACCGGACGGTCGTGGCCGACGTGTCGTTCTCCGTCGACGAGGGCGAGATCTTCGGCATCCTGGGACCCAACGGGGCCGGCAAGACCACCACCGTCGAGTGCGTCAGCGGGCTGCGCGAGGCCGACGGCGGTCGGATCCGGGTGCTCGGGCTCGACCCGGTCAAGGACCGCGCCGGGGTCGTCGCCGACCTCGGCGTGCAGCTCCAGCACAGCGAACTGCCGCCCAACCTGCGGGTGGGCGAGGCGCTGCGGCTGTTCAGCTCCTTCTACGAGCGCCCCGCCGACTGGCGCGAACTGCTGGAGGTGCTGGGCCTCGGGCCGCAGGTCGGGACCCGCTTCGGCAAGCTGTCCGGCGGGCAGCAGCAGCGGCTCTCGATCGCCCTGGCGCTGATCGGCAACCCCCGGGTGGCGATCCTCGACGAGCTCACCACCGGCCTCGACCCGGCCGCGCGGCGCGACACCTGGGAGCTGATCGAGTCGGTGCGCGACCGCGGCGTGACGATCCTGCTGGTCACCCACTTCATGGCGGAGGCCGAGCGGCTCTGCGACCGGGTGGCGGTGATCGACAGCGGACGCGTGAGCGCGCTGGGCACCCCCGGCGAACTGACCGCGCGGCTGGACGTCCGGCAGCGGATCCGGTTCACGCCCTCCGCCCCCGTCGACGACGGGCTGCTCAGCGACCTGCCCGAGGTCGAGTCGGTGAGTCGGCGCGGTGAGGAGGTGCTGGTCATCGGGGGCGGTGACGCCCTGGGCGCCGTCGTCGCCCACCTCGCCCGGCAGGGCGTGATCGCGCACCGGCTGCGGGTCGAACAGCCCAGCCTGGACGACGCGTTCCTCGCCATCACCGAACACCAGGAAAGCTGAGGGGACCCGATGACCACCGCCGTACTTCCCGCGCCCGCCCGCCGCGGCAGCCCGTTCTGGCTGCTGGCGCGGACCGAGGGCCTGCTCTTCCTCCGCTCGGCCGGATCGGTGCTGTGGACCGCGCTGCTGCCGGTCGTCGCCGTGGTCGTGCTCGGCATCGTGCCCGGCACCCGGCACCCCAGCCGCTCCTTCGGCGGCCAGAGTCCGCTGGAGGTCTACATCCCGATCCTGATGATGTACGTCTTCCTGATGGCGGCGGTGAACATGCTCCCCGCCGTGCTCACCGGCTACCGGGAGCGCGGCGTGCTGCGACGGCTGTCCACCACCCCGGTGCCGCCCGGTCGCCTGCTCGGCGCGCAGGCACTGATCTACCTGGGGCTCGGCGTCGTCGTCGACGCCGTCATCCTGGTGATCGGGACCGCCTTCGGCGCGCGGGCACCGCACCAGTTCGCCGGGTTCGTGCTCTCGCTGCTGCTGGTCGCCGCCGCCACCATGGGCATCGGCATGCTGATCACCGCCGTCGCGCCGAACGAGAAGATCGCCAACGCGATCGGCCTGGCCACCTTCTTCCCGCTGATGTTCTTCGCCGGGCTGTGGATCCCCAGGGCCAGCATGGACTCGGTACTGCGCACCATCAGCGACTACAGTCCGCTGGGGGCCGGGGTGCGGGCGCTCCAGGCGTGCACCGACGGGCACTGGCCGCCGGCCGCCGCGCTGCTGGTCCTGGCAGGATATGCGATCGTCTGTGGTGCGGCGGCGGCGCGGCTGTTCCGCTGGGAGTAGCGCCGGGGCCGGGAGCGGATCGACAGGGGGAGCACCGATGGAAGCCGCCGTGGGGCAGCACGGAGTGAACGCGGACGCCGCGCCCGATTCGTGGCAGTCCCGATCCGACCGGATGGCACGACTGCTGCTGCTGCCGATCCTGGCCGTGGCCACGCTGCTGGCCGTGCTCGCGGGACCGGGCAGTGCGCACCCCTGGTCCGCCGCGGTCGGCGGCCGGACGGGGACGACCGTGATCGTGCTGGCCGCCGCCTGGTCGCTGGGGCTGAGCCGCTACCCGGTCACCGGCGTGCGGACGGCCGTCCGCACCCTGGTCTTCGGCGTGCACGCGGCGCTGGCCGGGGTACTCGTCTGGGCGAACCCCTGGTACGGGGTGTTCGCGATCAGCGGCTACTTCTTCGCCGACGAACTGCCGCCCGGTCGCCGCCGGGCCGGATTCGCCCTGATCGCCGTGGTCCTGGCGGGCTCGCAGACCGGCGGCTACCCGGACGCCTGGAACACGCACACCCTGGTCTTCCTGCTGATGGCGGGCTTCAACCTGACCATGGTGCTGCTGATGGTGGGCCTCACCAACCGGGTGATGACCCAGAACACCGAGCGGGGCCGGATGGTCGAACAACTGGGCGAGGCCAACCGCCGGTTGCAGGCCTCGATGGCCGAGAACGCCGGACTGCACGCCCAACTCATGGTCCAGGCGAAGGAGGCGGGCATCGTGGAGGAGCGCCAGCGGCTGGCGGGCGAGATCCACGACACCCTCGCCCAGGGGCTGACCGGCATCGTCGCGCAGCTGGAAGCGGCCCGGCAGGCGCGCCACGACGAGGCGGAGTGGAGCCGCCACCTCGACCTCGCCGCCGGCCTGGCCCGGTCCAACCTCACCGAGGCCCGCCGCTCGGTGCGGGCCCTGCGGCCGGAGCAGTTGGAGCAGGCGACGCTGCCGGAGGCCATCGGCGCGCTCGCCCGCGGCTGGTCCGAGCACTCGGCGGTACCGGCCGAGGTGGAGACCACCGGGCTGCCCGTCCCGGCCGGTCCCGACCTGGAGGCGGCGCTGTTCCGGGTGGCCCAGGAGGCGCTGTCGAACATCGGCAAGCACGCCCGGGCGTCGAAGGTGCACCTGACCCTCACCTATCTCGACGACACGCTGCTGCTCGACGTCGCCGACGACGGCGTCGGCTTCACCCCCGCCGCCGGTGCCGGTACCGGCGGCAACGGCGGCGGCTTCGGCCTCGCCGGGATGCGCCGCCGACTCGCGCGGTTCTCCGGGACGCTGAACCTGGAGTCCGCCCCCGGCGACGGCACCATCGTCAACGCCGCGGTGCCGCTCCGGGCAGCCCCGGCGGCCTCCCCCTCCCCCTCCCCCTTTCCCGTGCGGACCCCGGTGCGCACCGAGCCGACCGGAGCGACCCGATGAGCCCGATCCGACTGCTGATCGTGGACGACCACCCGGTCATGCGCGACGGCCTGCGCGGGGTCTTCGCCGGTGACGCCGGATTCGAGGTCGTCGGCGAGGCGGGGGACGGCGCGGAGGCGGTCCGGCAGGCCCAGCGCACCGACATCCGCGTCGACGTGGTCCTGATGGACCTGCGGATGCCCGGCACCGGCGGGGTGGAGGCCATCCTGCGGCTGCGCGAACTGAACCATCCGGCCAGGATCCTGGTGCTGACCACCTTCGACGCCGACCGCGACGTGCTGCCCGCCATCGAGGCCGGGGCCACCGGCTACCTGCTCAAGGACGCCCCGCGGGAGGAGCTGATCCGGGCGGTACGGGCGGCCCACGCCGGGCAGCCGGTGCTCTCCCCCTCCGTCGCCGGAACCCTGATGGGACGCCTCGGGGTGCGCGAACCGGGCACCCTGAGCCCCCGCGAACTGGACGTGCTCCGGCTGGTCGCCGCCGGCGCCACCAACCAGGCCGTCGCCCGCGAACTGCACGTCAGCGAGGCCACCATCAAGACCCACCTGACGCACCTCTACACCAAGCTCGGAGTCCGCGACCGCGCGGCGGCCGTGGCCGCGGCCTACGAGCGCGGACTCCTCGGGCGGAACTGACCGTCACCCACTGCCCTGAGCCCGCCGACCCGGCGGCGGGCCGGTCAGCGCCGTGCCGCGACGTCGGCGGTGAGGTAGCCGTTCTTCGCCGCCAGGTAGCGGCTGTACCACTGCCCCGCGACGTCGTCGGCCTCGTGAGCCGGACGGCACATGATGACTGTTCATCGTCATATTCATACCAGCGGACGGCGCGGTTTGATCCGGACCGTCCAGGAGAGACGAAGCCTGAGCACCACCCGTCCATACCGGCCAGCCGGAGTCGTTCACGTAATGGCGTGAAATGTACGCGACACTCCGGCCATACCCGCTTTTTGACCTCAGAACTTGAAGGCATATCCTTCCAAAGTTGCCCATAGCATTCAGGTCCGGTATGGACGCCGGACACCGGGAGAGTCGTCGTGACCAGCACAGCCAACTCCGTGTCCGCATCGTCGCCCCAAGCATCGAGCTCGGGCGACGGCCTCGCACACGTCATCTTCATCACCGCCGCCGCGGCCATGGGCGGCTTCCTCTTCGGCTACGACAGC
This sequence comes from Streptacidiphilus sp. P02-A3a, assembly GCF_014084105.1. Classification (GTDB taxonomy): domain Bacteria; phylum Actinomycetota; class Actinomycetes; order Streptomycetales; family Streptomycetaceae; genus Streptacidiphilus. Next base: position 6,549,480 of record NZ_CP048289.1, read on the forward strand.
TCCGTGATCAACGGAGCCACCGGCGCGATCCAGAGCAAGTACGGCATCGGATCGGCCGAACTCGCCCAGGTCGTGGCGATCGCGCTGATCGGCTGCGCCATCGGCGCGGCCACCGCGGGCCGGATAGCCGACCGGATCGGCCGGATCCGGGTCATGCAGATCGCCGCCGTCCTGTTCACCATCAGCGCCGTCGGCTCGGCACTCTCCTTCGCCGTGTGGGACCTCGCCCTGTGGCGGGTCCTCGGCGGCTTCGGCATCGGCATGGCCTCGGTCATCGGCCCGGCCTACATCGCCGAGGTCGCGCCGCCCGCCTACCGCGGCCGGCTCGCCTCCTTCCAGCAGGCCGCGATCGTCATCGGCATCGCCCTCTCCCAACTCGTCAACTGGGGCATCCTCAACGCCGCGGGCGGCAAGGACCGGGGCCACCTGCTCGGGCTGGAGGCCTGGCAGGTCATGCTCGGCGTGATGGTGATCCCGGCGATGATCTACGGGCTGCTCTCCTTCGTCATCCCCGAGTCCCCGCGGTTCCTGATCTCGGCCGGACGGATCGAGCGGGCCAAGGCCGTCATCGCCGAGGTCGAGCCCTCCGTGCCCGACCTGGACGCCAGGGTCGCCGAGATCCAGGCGGGCATGCACTCGGAGCAGAAGTCCACGTTCAAGGACCTGTTCGGCGGGCGCGTCGGTTTCAAGCCCATCGTCTGGGTCGGCATCGGCCTGGCCGTCTTCCAGCAGCTGGTCGGCATCAACGTCGCCTTCTACTACTCCAACACGCTGTGGCAGTCGGTCGGCATCGACCCGAGCTCGTCCTTCCTGTACTCGTTCACCACCTCCATCGTGAACATCATCGGCACCGTGGTCGCGATGATCATGGTGGACCGCATCGGACGCCGGGCGCTGATCCTGATCGGCTCCTGCGGCATGACCGTGGCCCTGGGCTTCGAGGCCTGGGCCTTCGCCGCCAAGACCGGCACCACGCTGCCGCACGCGCAGGGCATGGTGGCGCTGATCGCCGCCCACGTCTTCGTGTTCTTCTTCGCCATGTCCTGGGGCGTCGTGGTCTGGGTCATGCTCGGCGAGATGTTCCCGAACCGGCTGCGCGCCGCGGCCCTGGGCGTCGGCGCCGCCGCCAACTGGATCGCCAACTGGGCCATCACCGCGAGCTTCCCCAGCCTCGCCGCCTGGAACCTCACCACGACCTACGCCATCTACACGGTCTTCGCGGCGCTCTCGATCCCCTTCGTGCTCAAGTGCGTGAAGGAGACCAAGGGCACCCGCCTGGAGGACAACGTCGGCTGAACCCCGGCCGCGCGACGGCGGCCCGGCGGACGGGGTTCTCCCGTCCGCCGGGCCGCCGCAGTCGGGCCGGGTGCCGCTCAGGACGTGCGCGTCCTCACGGGCGGAACTGGACCTCCTGCGGGTCGTGGTCGCTGGTCTGGTTCGCGTACTCCGAGTTCATGTGCACGACCTGGTAGACCGTCCCGGTCACGCCCCGGCTCACCAGGATGTGGTCCAGCACCTCGGACACGCCGTCGTAGTCGTAGGTGTACTGCTCGTCCACGGGCAGCTTGGTGATCAGGTCGGTGAGCAGCGCCGGGCCGCTGCCGTCCGCGGTGCCGGTGGTCAGCGACATCAGCGCCGGGCTGAACTGGTAGTCGTTCAGGTCGCCGACGACGACCACGTCCGCGTTCTTCTTGACGGCCAGGATCTGCTGCACGAAGTCGTGCACCACCTGCGCCTGCCCGGAGCGCTGCACCTGCGAGGACTGCTCCGGGTACTGGAAGCGTCCGTCCTGGTTCTGGTCGCCGAGCTTGGCGACGAAGTGGTTGGCGATCACGAAGACCGGCTTGCCCTGGAACTCGAACTCGCCCACCAGCGGCTTGCGGCTGGCCTCCCAGACCGGGTTCTGCGGGTCGATCCGGCCGGGCGAGAGGGTCAGCTGCGGCTGTCCGTCGACCTTGGTCACCGCGGTACCGGTGGTGCCGCGGTCGACGCCCGCCGGGCCGCGGTCCACGAAGGAGACCCGGGACGGGTCGAACAGGAAGACCACCCGGATGTTGCCGCCGGGCTGGCCGCCGTCCTGGTCGTTGACCGGGTCGATCTCGCGGTAGCTGTACTGCGGTCCGCCGGCGGCGGTGATCGCCGAGGTCAGCTTGCCGATCGTCTGGTCGGCGGCGACGGTGCCGTCGTCGGTCGCGCCGGAGTTGTCCTGGATCTCCTCCAGCGCGATGATGTCCGGCTCGGCGAGGTTGACCACGATGCCCTTGGCCAGCGCGGAGAACTTGGTGGCCGGGTCGGTCGGGGCCAGGTTCTCCACGTTGTAGGTGGCGATCGAGAGGTCCCGCGGCTTGGCGGCGGTGGCCACGACCGGGGCCAGGCCGGCCCGCTGCACGGTGCCCAGGCTGGAGGCCGCGAGCACGAAGCCGCCGTACTGGGAGTAGTCGACGGTGCCGACGGTGGCCCCGGTGAACTCGTCGCCGACGCTCACCTCCGGGTTGCCGCCGTCGTCGGCGACGACCTCCAGCCGTCCGGAGGGGGTGGCGTTCTCCGCGAGCAGTTCGCTGCCGCCGCGGTAGGTGGTGTCCTCGGTGGGCTTCACCGTGACGTACTGCTCGCCGTAGGAGTCGGACGGGCCGACCACCCGGGCGTTGTCGACCTCGACCCGCATGCCCTCGATCGACTCGTAGAAGTCGAGCACCGAGCGGCTCGGGGTGATCGGCGTGCTCTCGATGTTGCCGCCGCCCAGGTCGGGGGCGTAGGTGGCGGGCACGTTCGCGGCGCTGAGCACGATCGGCGCGGGCAGCGGGTTGCCGCTGCTGAGGGTGACCACGGTCGGGCCGGTCAGCTCGGTGACGCTGAGGTTGGAGGTGGTCGCCGTGGTGTCGCCGCTGGCCAGCGGGTAGTACTGCTGCACCTTGGCGGAGACCAGGACCGAGTCGCCGACCGAGACCGTGGGGGCCGAGGCGGTGTAGACGAAGACGCCCTCGCTGGTGGCCGGGTCGGCGTCGGGGTCCGGGTCCTGGATCCAGAAGCCCTTGCTGCCGCTGGTGCGGACGGCGGTGACCACGCCGGGCACGTCGCTGACGGTCTGTCCGTTCAGCGGCGAGACCCAGCTGGTGCCCTGGATGTCGTGGATCCGGACGCTGCCCGGTGTCGGCGTCGCGCTGGGGGTCGGCGTGGGCGTGCCGGATCCCGAGGCGGAGTCGCGCGGGTCGGGCGCGACGGCGGTGAAGTCCGCGCCGTTCTGCCCGGTGTCGGTGCCGACGGCGTCGCGGATGTCGGCCGTGGTGTTGCTGAGCAGCGGCGCGTCCGCGCTGCCCTGGTGGACCACCGCCGTGCCGTAGCCGACCAGGTCCCCGATGGTGCTGTCGGCCGCGCAGTCCGCGGCGGTCTTGCAGCTCAGCGGCGTCTGCGTGGTCACCAGGGCGACCGTGCCCGAGGTGCCGCTCAGGTTGATCGCGCCGGTGGCGTCCGGCGTCGGCAGGTCCGCGGTACCGGCCGCGCCCGCGGCCTCCTGCACCAGGTAGTAGCCGCCGGGCGCGATGGAGCCGGTGAGGGCCGTCGTCTGCCAGGTCGTGCTCGCCCCCGGAGCCGCCGAGAGGTACTGCACCGACCAACTGCTCAGGTCCACCGGGGCGGTACCGTCGTTGCGCAGTTCGATGAAGTCGTTCTTCAGCGTGGCACCGGAGTTGCCACCGCCGCCGTAGACCTGGCTGATCACCACGTCCGGGGACGGCGCGGCCCCCGCCGAGGGCGCGAGGGCGACGGCGGCGACCAGGCCGCCCACCGCGAGCGTGGCGGTCAGCAGCCGGGAACGGGATCTGGACACGGTCCTCCTAGACCTAACCCTCCACCCGGGGGTCGGGTGGAGGCACCGAGGTTCTGAGCGACTGTCAGGGGCCAGGATGGGCCATTGCGGTGAACCAGCCATGACGAACGGGAAGACTGCTCCCACTGTTTTTCTTCGGCCAGATGTCCTCGCAGGTGGGAGGCGGTCTACGCGGGTGGCATCGGAGCCGGTCGGCCGGCTCCGCGTGGTCGGCTAGAGCGAACGGCTGATGGCCACCCGTTGGATCTGGTTGGTGCCCTCGATGATCTGGAGGAGTTTCGCCTCCCGCATCCAGCGCTCGACCGGGTGGTCCTCGACGTAGCCGTAGGCGCCGAGCACCTGGACCGCGTCCAGCGTCGCCTGCATGGCGGTCTCGGTGGCGAACAGCTTGGCCTGGGCGGCGGCGGTGGAGCAGCGTCCGCCCTGGTCCTTGGTCCTGGCCGCGTCGCGGACCAGGGCCCGGGAGGCGGCGATCCGGGTGGCGGTGTCGGCCAGCGGGAACGAGACGCCCTGGAACTCGAAGACCGGCTGGCCGAACTGGTGCCGGCTCTTGGCGTACCGCACCGCGTAGTCCAGGGCGGCCTGGGCCAGGCCGACCGCGCAGGCGGCGATGGACATCCGGCCGACGTCGAACACGTCCAGGGCGATCAGGAAGCCGCGTCCGGGGCGGCCGATCAGCCGCTCCGCCGGGACCTGGACCGCGTCCAGCACCACCTGGGCGGTCGGCGAGGAGCGGGCGCCCATCTTGCGTTCCTTGCGCTGCGGCCGGATCCCCGGCGTCCGGGCGTCCGCGAGCAGCACCGAGATCCCGCGCGGGCCCGGGCCCCCGGTCCGGCAGTAGATGTTGTAGTAGTCGGCGATCCCGGCGTGGCTGACCCAGGACTTGGTGCCGGTGACGGTGTAGCCGTCGTCCCCGGCCGGGTCGCGGACGGCGGTGGTGCCGATCGCCGAGAGGTCGGAGCCGACCTCGGGTTCGGACATGCAGTTGGCGCCGAGCAGTTCGCCGCCGAGGAAGCCCGGCAGCCAGTCGGCCCGCTGCTGTTCCGAGCCGAAGGCCGCGAGCGGCAGGCAGGACAGGGTGTGCACGTTGATCGCCTGGGCCGGGACCAGCCAGCGGCGGGCGATCCGCTCCAGTACCTGCACGTAGACCTCGAACGGCTGCCCGCCGCCGCCGTACTCCACCGGGTAGGGCAGGCCGAGCAGGCCCGCCCTCCCCAGCAGCCGGAGTTGTTCGCGCGGGAACTCGCCCCGGGCCTCGTGCTCGGCGGCACGCGGCGCGAGTTCCCTGTCGGCGATCCGGTCGACCAGCTCGAACAGCGCCCGCAGTTCGTCGGGGTCCGAGGCGCGCGGGGCCGCCGTTGACCGGGGGGTTGCCATGGTCACTCCTCGGGGTCGGACGTCGGGGCCGGCTCGGGCCGCACCGCGGTGAGGTTCCTGACGTCGGGGATGGCGATCATGACCGCGATGGTGATCACCGCGATGACCGAGCTGACGACGAGCATCCGCGACTCGCCGACCTGGTCGGCGACGGGTCCGGCCAGGGCGCGGCCGATCGGGATGACGGTGATCGATCCGGCGATGTCGTAGGCGGAGACCCGGCTGAGCGCCGCCGAGGGGATCCTGGTCTGCAGCGAGGTGGACCACATCACCCCCCACAGCGCGAAGCCGGTACCGGCCACCGCCTGCGCCGCCATGATCGCGGGCAGCGGCCAGCCGAGGCCCGGCGCCAGCGGGTAGAGCGCGAAGGCGAACATGGCGGTCCCGCCCAGCAGCAGCGGACGCCGGGGCCGCAGCCGCAGCCCCAGCAGTCCGCCGAGGATGGTCCCGGCCCCGAAGGCGGAGGCCACCAGCCCGTAGCCGCGCGAGCCGTGGGACTGGGTGATCAGGGCCGCGCTCAGCGGCATCGCCGGGCCGAACACGCACAGCCCGTAGACCGCCCACACCGCGATCACCGACCACAGCCAGCGGCGGCTGCGGAACTCCTGCCAGCCCCGGCCCAGGCCGCGCCAGAGCGCGTCCCTCCGGCTGGGCCGGTCGAACCGCATGCCGCGCAGGCCGAACAGGCAGCAGGCGCTGGCGAGGTAGCTGGCGGCGTCGGCGGCGAAGACCTCGCCCGGGCCGAGGAAGGCGACCAGGGCACCGGCCAGGGCGGGGCCGAGCAGCGTCGACAGCGCCTCGGAGATCCGCAGCACCGCGTTGGCCTGCTGCACGGCCGGGGTCAGTTTCGGCACGACCCCGGCTATGCCCGGCTGGAAGAAGGCGGTGGCCACGCCGCTCGCCGCCATCAGCACCATGATCTGCCACAGCGCCGGGCGGCCGGTGAGCAGCAGCACCGCCACCGTCGACTGGGTCCCGCAGCGGACCAGGTCCGCGCCGACCATCAGCCGGATCGGGGTGAACCGGTCGGCGAGCACCCCGCCGAACAGCACCAGCAGCGCGGTCGGGCCCATCCAGGCGGCGAGGGTCCAGCCGACCCCGCTGGCTCCGTAGCCGGTGGCCAGGACGGCGGTGGTGAGCGCGACCATCAGCATGCCGTCGCCCAGCAGCGAGACGCTCCGCGCGGCGAAGAACAGCCGGAACCGGGTGGACCGCCAGGGGCCGGGTTCGGGGGCGGCGGTGGGCGCGACGGTCGCCGCGGCGGCGCCGGGTCCGGCGGTCAACGCCCGGCCTCCGGGTCGCGGCCTTCGCCCTGCGCCAGGACCGTCGTCCGCGACCAGTCGGGGCCGTCCGCGGTGCCGGGGTGATCGACCGCGTCGACCGCGTGGACGGTGTAGTGGCCGGGGGCCATCGCCGTGGGCCGGTCCACCAGCGCGGCCAGTACCGCCCGGTGCGCCTGTGCCGGGGTGAGGGGGCGGTCGGCCGGGCCGACGGCGATGTCGGCGGCCAGGGTGGCGCCGTGGTCGGGGTGCTCCTCGACGCGCAGCCGGACCGGCAGTCCGAGGGCCTCCTGGAGCAGCCCGGTGACCGTCGGCCGGTGGATCCAACTGCCGTCCACCAGTGACCAGTCCGGGCCGCGAACGGCCGCCCGGACGCCGGTGACCGCGGCCAGCGAGCGCATCGGCACGGGGCCCTCGGCGGCGGCCCGGAGCAGCGCCAGCAGGCCGACCGCGAACCCCTCGGCCTCGGTCCGGTCCAGCAGTTGCGGGTCCACCCGCAGCGACAGGTCCAGGGTCTCCCCGAAGGCATGGCACCAGAGCATGATCCGGACCGGGACGGCCTGCGCGGGCTCCCATTCGAGCGCCGGTTCGGCGGTCGGGTCGGCCCACTGCCGCGCGGTCAACGACAGGGCGCTGAGGTCGTTGAAGACGACGTCGCGGGTGAACCGGGTGCCGCGCCGGTGCTCGACCTCGCCGATGGCGTCCCACAGTTCGATCGCGTCGAACCAGCTGTTGCGGTAGGCGCCGAGCAGGCTGCCCTTGGCCCGCAGCAGCAGGTCGTCGAAGGTCTCCGTGTCGGTGTCCAGGGCGAGCAGCGCGTCTTGGGCCACGGTGCCTATGTAGTCCGTGAGTTGGGGTAGGAAGCGGTTGGAGGAGAGGATCGCGCTGACGCAGCTGCGCTGCGCGGTGCGGTGCGCGACCAGGCCGCACCAGGCCGCCACCAGCACGGTGGTCGGCGACATACCGGTGCGTTCGGCGGCGCGGGCGAGGTCCTTGGCGGCCTGCCGGGAGCGGATCCACAGCTGCGGCAGCATCCGGTCCGTGGGCGCGGTGCGGTCCTCGGCGAAGGCGGCCTGCGGTTTCTCGGAGACGATCCGCCGCCAGTGCCGCAGTGAGGACTCGGACCGGCGGATCCCGGCCGGGGTGCGTTCGAACGCGGCGATGTCGATCGGCGCGTGGCTGGGCGGCGGCGGCAGTTCCTCGCCGCGCAGCAGCGCCTGGAACTCCTGGCCGAGCAGGTGCAGCGCGGTGGCGTCGACGGCGGCGTGGCAGGTGACCAGCGCGATCCGGACCGGCAGTCCGGCCCGGGTCACCACCGTGATCCGCAGCGGGAACTCGGTGGCCAGGTCGAACCGGGGGGCGCGCCGGGCCAGCGCGAGCCGGGCGGCGAGCGCCCCCGGATCCTCGCCGTCAGCCGTCTCGACGACCGCGAGCTCGATGCTGCCGTCCGGCTGCACCCGCTGGACCGTCGGCGCGCTGCCGGGAGTGTGCGGGTAGCGGGTGCGCAGCGACTCGTGGCGTTCGGCCAGGGCGCCGAAGGCCGCCGCGACCCGCTCCAGGGTCGCGCCCGACGGCACCGTCCAGACCAGGTGGTTGTTGATCTCCTCGGGTTCGTCCCGCAGGATGCAGCGGATCATATTGGCCTGGCCCATGGTCAGCGGGCCGGTTCTGGGCCGTCCGGCCCGGTAGCTCCGGGTGATCTGGCTGGTCGATGTCATGGTCGGCCTCCCTGGGGGCGCGCGGCGGTCGGGTCGGCGGTGCGGTCCGGGCCGGTCACACCGGCCAGTCCCGGGCCTCGGGCGAGGACCGGGCCACTCGCCGCACCGCGTAGTCCCAGTAGGAGCGGACGGACAGGTCGGCGTAGATGTAGTCCCGTTTCAGCTGGACGTCCTCGGCGGACGACGAGTGGTAGGGCAGTCCGGACTGCTCGGCGAGCAGTTGCAGTCGGCAGGCCCGTTCCAGTACCTGGGCGAAGACCGCCGCGTGGCGGACGCTGCGGCCGACCACCACGCCGCCGTGGTTGCGCAGCAGCACGCCGTTGGCGTCCCCGAGGCTGTCGGCGATCGCCTCCCCGGTCGCCTGGTCCAGGACGGTGTTGCTGGTCGCGGTGAACACCGCCAGCCGGTCCTGGAAGTACGCCCCCTCGTGCGAGACCGGGCGCACCGCCAGGTCGGTCGCGCCGAAGACCAGGGTGTGCGGGGCGTGGCTGTGGACGATGCCGTTGACGTCCGGCCGGGCCCGGTAGATCGCCTGGTGCAGCGGGAGTTCCGGCGGGGCCAGCGGGTCGACCGGGGCGTCGGGGTCGGTGGAGGCCGCGACGACCTGGTCCGGGGTGGCCTCGTCGAAGCCGCAGAGCGCGTTCTTGATGTAGAAGGTCGCCGAGCCGGGCATCCGGGCGGAGATCTGGCCCTGGTTGAAGTCGTCGTGGCCGTCCAGCGACAGCATCCGGGCGCCGACCGCGATCTGCGCGGCCAGACGGCGCAGCGGGGCGGGGACGGCGGGGCCGGTCAGGACGGTGGCGGGGCGAGCGGCGGGGCTGGTCACGGGGCTGGTCACGGTCCCTCCAGAATCGAGTCGAACACCTGGTGCATGGAGTAGCGGCCCGGCGCCGCCCGTCCGGCCCAGCGGACGGCCGCGAGCACCCCGGCCGCGCAGGCGTCCAGGCTGGTGACCGCGTGCCGGAGCAGCAGTGACTCGCCGCCCCGGGACCAGAGCAGGTCGTGGTCGCTGACCGCCGGGCCCGCGCGCAGCGAGGCGACGTCCGCCGCCGGTTGTCCGGAGTGCTGCTCCCAGGTCCCGGCGAGCGCGGTCACGGTCGCGCTCGGCCGGTGCGCCTTGCTGGTCGGATGCCGGTCCAGCAGGCCCGCCTGGCCGGAGAGTCCGGCCTTCGCCAGTCCGGCGTCCAGTGCCGCGAGGCGGCTGATCAGGCGGGTCTGCAGGTAGTTGCCGACGGTGAGGTTGACCGCCCGGACCACCGGTACCCGCCGCGCCAGCCGGTCCAGCGCGGCCTGTTGGACGTCGTCCAGGTCGGAGACGCACTCCACCAGCGGCAGCCGGTGCCGTTCGGCGTAGTCGATGGCCGCTCCGGCTCCGTCGTGGCCGCTGGCGTCGACCAGGACGGCGGGCACCGCGTGGGCCGACCAGCCGCCGGTCCGGGTCGCGGTCAGTCGGACCGGCAGGCCGTTCCGGGCGCAGGCCGCCGCGACCGCGGCGCCGAGTCGGCCGAGGCCGACGACGCCGACGGTGAGCGGAGCCCCCGGGTGCCCGGGCTCACCCACGGGTCTCGGCGAGCTGGGCGGCGACCAGGCCGGCGATGCCGTCGACGGTCGCGAAGCTGGCGATGTCGGCCTCCGGGTCGAGGTAGACGCCGAAGTCGTTCTCGATCGCGTCGATCATCCGGATGTAGGACAGCGAGGAGTAGTTGACGGCCTGGAGTGAGCCCCCGGCGGCGGCCAGCACCGCCTCGGTCAGGCCGCCCTCGGCGGATTCCACCACCAGTCGGCGGATCCGGGCGAGATCGGTGTCGGTGCTCGGGTCAGCGGTCATCGCGGGGGCCTCCTGAGTGCTCCTGCGGGGCGCCCGCAGGGGTGGGGTCGACGGGGGTCGGTGCGAAGAGTGCGGCGAGCTGGGCGGTGCGGACCTTGCCGGTGCTGCCGCGCGGCAGCCGCGGCAGGGTCCGGATCAGGGTGGGGGTCTGGTAGGCGGACAGCCGGTCGGCGACATGGGCGTGCACGTCGGCGAGCACGACCGGGGCGTCGGCTTCGAACACCGCGGCCACGGCTCCGGCGCCGTGCCGGTCGGGGACTTCGAGCACCACCGCGTCGCGGACCCCGGCCAGCCCGTCCAGGGCCGCCTCCACCGCGTTGGCGTCGACCTTCCGGCCGCCGACGTTGACCACCCGGTCGGTGCGGCCGGTCAGGTGCAGGCCGGTGGGTCCGAGGTACCCGGCGTCGCCGGTCCGGTAGTAGCCGTCCGGGGTGATCCGCTCGGCGAACGCGCCGGGGACGTTGAGGTAGCCGCTGCCCATGGACTCGCTGCGGACCTCGATCGGGGCGGGCGCCCCGGCGTGCTGCCCGGCCCGGATCTCGACCCCGGGCAGCGGCAGGCCCAGGCCGGACTCCTGGTCGGCTCCGGCGAAGGTGAGCGGGCCGGTCTCGGCGGCCCCGTAGTAGTCGATCAGCGGGACCCCGGACAGCTCGGCGAACGACCGCCGGGTGTCGGAGCGCAGCGGGGCGGCCGAGGAGACCGCCATCCGCAGGCTGCTGAACGCGTCCTGGTCGACCGGGCGGCGGACGAAGGACTCGTAGAGCGCGGGGAACGCCACCAGCCGGGTGGGCCGGGTGCGTTGCAGCGCCCGGGCGGCGCGCCCGGCCGTGGGCAGGCCCCGGTCCAGGTGCAGTTCCGCACCGGCCAGCAGCAGCGGGTTGAGGGCGGTGTTGAAGGCCAGGCCGTTGGCCGGGGAGGCGAGGGACAGGATCCGGTCCTGCCCGGTGAGCCCGGTCCCCCGGGTCCAGTTGGCGGCGGCGCGGAGCACCGCCGCCGCGCTGAACTCGATGCACTTGGGGGTCCCGGTGGAGCCGGAGGTGAACCGGCAGACGGCGGTGTCCGCGCGCAGCGCCGGGCGTCGGCGCGGACCGGTCGGCAGCGCCGTACCGGCGCCGGGCCACGGGGCCGCCGCCCGGCTGTCCGGCGGCGGTGCCGCCTCCGGGTCCTGGAGCAGCAGGTCCAGGCCGCACTCGTGGACGACGGCGGCCAGCGCGGCCGGTCCGGTGGCGGCGTCGAGCAGGAACGGCACCGCTCCGGCCCGCAGTACCGCCAGGTAGGCGAGGACGAAGTGGGCCGAGTTGCCGAGGGTGATGCCCACCCGCAGCCGGTCCCCGGTGACGGGTTCCGGCAGCCCGGCGGCGAGCCGCCCGGCGCGCTGGTCGAGTTCCCGGTAGCTGAGCGCGGCGTCGGGGTCGGACACGGCGAGGCGGTCGCCGTACTGCTGGAACGCCGCCCGTAGGGCCTGGTCGAGCGATCGGGGGTCGGTGTCGGGCCGGTGGTCGCCGGACTGCTGCTGCGTCCGGTCGGGGGAAGTGGTCACTTCTCGTCCTGGGCGTAGGCGGTCTGCATCCGGTCGAGCTTGGCCGTGCTGCCGTCGGCGGTGCCCAGCAGCAGGATGTACAGCACGTCCTGTTCCGTCGGGAGCCCGGCCAGTTCGGCCCAGCGGGCGGAGTCGAAACCGCCGATGGCGGTGACGGCCAGTCCGGCCCGGGTGGCGCCGAGGTAGAGCAGGTGGCCGAGGGCTCCGGCCCGGAAGAGCGGACCGACCGGGTGCCGACGGCCCCCGGAGTGCAGGCTGCGGCGGGGGGCGTGGAACAGCACCAGCGCCGCCGCGTCCCGGAGCTGCTGCTGTCCCATGCAGGCCGCGACCAGTTCGTCCGGGTCGACCGCGCCGGGCCTCGGCGGCGCGTCGGGTGCGGTCAGGTCGTACGCTCCGGTCGGCAACCCGTCCACGTCGCGGGCGACCAGGGTGGCCGAGAAACGTGGGTCGGCGGGCAGGTCGACCGGCAGCGCGGTGCGCATCCCGCCCAGGGCCCAGGTGAGTTGGTCGAGGGGGATCGGCCCCGGCCGGAAGCCCTTGGCCGATCGGCGCCGGGCGGCCAGCGCCCGGTTGTCCGTGCCGCCCACCAGCGGCGCGTGCGGGAGCAGCGCCGAGGAGCCGGTCAGCAGTCCGGCCGCCGGGAGCGGTCGGCCGCCGGGTGCGCCGTCGGTGTGGGCGTCGGCGCCGCCGGCCGGGATCGAGTCCCAGCAGGCCTCCTCCAGCCAGGCGACGGGGTCGCCGGTCGGTACGGCGGAGCGGTCGTCCTGGTAGCTCCAGCCGGTGTGGGTCCGGGCCGGGGCGCCCGGCCGCAGGCCGGAGACCCGGAGCACCGAGACCAGTTGGCGGCAGCGCGCGGCGAGCCGCAGCAGCTGGTCCAACGGTTCGGACAGCGGCGCGGACGGCGGTCCGACCAGCAGTTCGGCCCGCTCGGCCTGGTCCCCGGCCGCGAGCAGCAGGTGGGTCGCCAGGTGGCCGCTGTCCAGCTGGGTGTAGAGGAAGCCCCGGTCCCCGTACTTGCGCATGGACAGCCACGGCCGGGCCGCGACCAGCAGCAGGAACCCGCTTTCCGGGACCGGTCCGTGCGAGCGGGCCAGGGCCTCGGCCACCTCGCTCCCCCGGTGCAGCAGCCGCCCGGACCGGCGGACCGGGTCCAGCGCGTAGACGGCGGGCGCCGCGTCGTCGTCGACCACGGCATAGCACTCGTAGGGTTGGATCGCACCGGCCGAGGGGGCCGCGAAGTCGCCGTTGCGCGAGCCCAGGCAGGCGGTTTCGAGCAGGTGCTCCGCCTGGATGAGCCCGGCCGACCGGGCGGCCGCGAGCGGTTGCGGCGTGGCCGCCGAGGAAAGCGTCAGACCGTCCCAGAACGCGGGGCCGGATCTGCCGTACCGGTGCTCGGGGCCGTGACTGCGGCCGGTGAGCAGGGTCGCCGCCTCAAGCGGGCGTTGGTACGTCGATGTCATATCAGTGCCGTCCATTCCCCGGAGCGCCGTGAGCGGCGCGGGGAAGCGTGGACGAGTAAGTGGGGTAGGAGTCTGGCGTGCATCACGTGAGCCTTTCCTGAGTCAACCGGAGAGGAACGGTTCCATGAGCAGGGCCGTACAAGGAACTCTTACGCGGACGCTGAGCAGGCTAGGGGAGATCCGGATATTGGTCTAGGCCTTCTGGGTCGCCGCAGGCCGGGACCCCTGCGATCCAGCCGATCGTTCGCCCACCCCCGGCCCCGCCCGGACGACGGATCGTCACCAGACCTATCCGGCAACGGTATCTGACGTACCGTCATCCTGGTTTACCGGAAGAAATCAGCGCCGCCCCCGTTCGCTCTGTTCCGGCACTGTCGGATCGCCCCACCGGAAAGCGGAAGTTCGCACGCCATCGGGTCGGGCGGCCGAATCGGGCACGGCCCGGCCGCGCACCGCCGAACCGGGACACCTCCCCCGCGTCCGGCCCGGACCGCCGGGGGCGAACTGCTGCCCGCCGCGCCCGGCCCCGGGGCGGTACCGGCGTCACCGAATACGTCCCCCCATTCCCCCGGGGTGCGTTCTCGGCAGGTATTCCACCGCATCCCCTGGGGCTCCACCGCACTCCCTTTTCGTTTCCCACCCCACAGTTGACACCCGCTCGCCGACAGCGCCGCCAACTCCCGTCCAGTTCGCCGGACTTCACCGCCGAAGGGCGTCCCGAACCCGCTCCTGGCGCCGCGTCAATGGCCGGGAACAGCCGTGCTGTGCGCGGGTTCAGACGACCGCGATCCGGCCGGCCTGACGTCCAGGACGTCAGGCCGGACGTCAGGCGACGACCTGGTGTCCGGGACCGGGCGCGGCCATCGTCGTCTGCGCGACGGTCCCCGCCCGGCGTCACGGCCTGGCGAAGAACAGGAGTACCGCGATGAGCGCAACCACGCAGGTTGAGATCCACTAGGCCCGGCCGGGCGACCTCGTGGTCTTCGGCAACGCCCCGGGGACGCACGTGGTCGTCCTGCTGGAGAGCGGGGCGAACGGCCTCAGCGCGATGTGCGTGTCGCACGGGCAGGAGAACGACCCGCCCCGTCGGTCCCGCAGGATTTATCACCCCGGTCGGGGCTGGAGTGAAGTCTCCAGCCCCGACCCGCGTCAGCGCTTCCCGGTGTGGCCGCGCGGCTTGGGCGGGCAGGGTTTGGGCGGGCACGGTTTCGGCGGGCAGGGCGTGGGCGGGCACTCCTTGGTCTCCTTGACCGTGATCGCCACGCACGGGCTGCCCCGGTCGAGCTCGACGGCGGTCACCGCCGGGTCCGGCAGGTCGTAGCCGGCGGGCGCGGAGACCTCCCGCCAGTAGTAGCTGCCGAAGGGGAGCCCGTCGGCGGAGCAGATCCCGTCGGCCGGGGTGGTGCAGGGGGCGCCGACCTCGGTGTCGGGGTTGGCTCCGGTGGTCTGCAGGCCGTCGACGCCGTTGGTCTCGCGCCAGAGCTGGAAGACGGCACCGGCCAGCGGCTCGCCGGTGGCCGAGTCCACCTTCTGCACGCTGGTCGAGGCGGTCGTGTGGACCGCGGTCCTGGTGTCCCCGACGGTGACCCGGGCGTTCTGCCCGTCGCTCGCCAGGACCACCTGGCTGACCGCGGGGTCGGGCAGGTCGTAGCCGGGAGGCGCGGCGGTCTCCTGCCAGTAGTACGTCCCCAGCGGAAGGTCGCCCTCCGCGCAGACGCCGGTGGCCGGGGTGGCGCAGGGGGCGCCGACCCGGGTGTCCGGGTTGCCGCCGGTGGCCTGGAGGCCCGGGACGCCGTTCGACTCCCGCCACAGCTGGAAGGTCGCGCCCGCCAGCGGCTGCCCGGTGTCGGCGTCGACCTTGGTCACGGTGGTCGACGCGGTGGGCGTCGGCGGGGTGCCGCAGTCCGGGAGGTCGCCGTTGAAGGGGTAGGCGTGGAACTCGGTGCCGGTGCCGCCCGAGCCGCCCGAGGTGTGCGTCAGCGATCCGGTGGTGAAGAACCTGCCGTTCACACCGGGCATGTTGACGATCGCGGAGCTGCCCGGGTTGCCGACCAGCACGCTTCCCTGGAACTGCCCGGTGCCGGTGAGCGTGAGGGAGGTCGCGGTGGGGACGTTCCACAGCAGCCGCTCGCGCAGCTTGTTCCACGGGGCGCTGTCGCTGAGGTCGCCGCTGAAGGTGCTGATGGTGCGGGCGCCGCCGACCAGGTTGACCAGCACCGTGGCGTTCGCCGGGATGTCCGCGAAGGCGACGCCCTGCGCTCCACCGCTGGACGAGGTGAGGTCGAAGTCGACGTTGAAGACCTGGAGCGCGGAGACGCCGTCACCGGTGAACAGGGTCTGGTATCCGTCGTTGACCGCCGTTCCGGTGGCGGGGCGGGGCGCGCCGATCCCGGCGTAGCACGCGCTGGCCGCCTGCAACTGGCCCCGCAGCGGGGAGTACCCGGCGACCGCCTGGCTGTCCTGGACCGGTGTGCCGATGATGGTGCCGGAGGCCGTTCCGGCGTAGCGGACCACGCCGTCGTCGGCGAGCAGCCGCTGCCCGGCGGCCACGGTGACATTGCCTCCGGCGGTGAGGAAGTCCGCTCCGTCCGGCGGCGGGACCCGGGAGCCGACGCCCGCGATCCCGATGTTGTAGGCGGCGCTCACCCCGACGGCCTTGTCCTGGTCGAAGTTCCCGAGGGTCACCACATGGCCCTCGGCCTCCGCGGCGGAGCCCCGGACGTCGAAGTCGCCGCCGACGAAGATGTTGACACCGGCGTCGCGGCCCGCGAAGGGACCGTTGTTGACCGGTGGGAAGGTCGCCGGACACTCGGCGCCGAGGCAGGGCCCCAGGCCTCCGGGGAGTCCGGCCGCGGACGCGGCCGACGGTGCGACGAGCGACAGGCCGAACGGGACCAGCGTCAGGGCCAGGGCGGAGCTGAACCGTCGTCTCCAGAAGGCGGCGCTGGTCACAGGGTACTGACTGGATTTCACCTCGGTCCTCTCACAGCGTGAGAACAATGGAACGCTGGAGATTCCCGGGATCGGGGCGATCAGAGACCCTCGGGCGGCAATTTCATCCTATTAGCATGCTGGTCCACCCGCATGGCACAGGCCCGCGCGGCACAGGCCCGCACGGTCGGGCTCGTTCGGTCAGGGCCGTTCGGTCAGGGCCGTTCGGTCAGTTCGCCCTCCTTCTCGTCGTGCAGCGCCCCGGTCTCCGGGCACTCCCAGACGCCGGGCTCGCCCTGACGTTCGACCAGTCGTACTCCTGCGCGACCGACCCAGCCGATCCTGCGCGCCGGGACCCCCGCCACCAGCGCGAAGTCGGGGACGTCCCGGGTGACCACGGCCCCGGCCGCGACCAGGGCCCAGCGGCCGACCGAGACCGGTGCCACGCACACGGACCTGGCGCCGAGCGAGGCCCCCTCGGCGACCCGGACCGCCACCGGCTGCCAGTCGCCGCCGCGCTTGAGCCGACCGGCGGGGTCGACCGCGCGCGGGTAGTAGTCGTTGGTGAGCACCGCGGCCGGGCCGACGAAGACCCCGTCGCCGAGCTCCGCCGGTTCGTAGACCAGCGCGTAGTTCTGCAGCTTCACGTTGTCGCCGATGCGCACGCCCGGTCCGACGTAGGCGCCCCGGCCCACCACGCAGCCCCGGCCCAGCACCGCCTCCTCCCGGATCTGCGCCAACTCCCAGACGGCGCTGCCGTCGCCCACCCGCGCGGTCGGGTCGACCTGGGCGGTGGACTGGATCACTGTGCTCACGGCGTCGGACTCCTCGACTGGGGGTGTGCGGACGGCGAAGGCCGATCCTAGGTGCTGGTGGTCCATCAGAAGCGGTTTACCGCAGTCCCGTTGTCCCGTATCGGACAGCTGTCCGGATTCCGGTGGGCGATCCGGCCGAAACCCCGCACAGCGTCGGGGGTTTCGCCAAAGCGTCGATCCACGGCCATCTTCCGACTTATCGTGTACCTGTACGCTCCACGCTGAACGCACAGAGCGACAAGTGACATGCGGTCACATCAGGGGGGTCGTACCTGGTGGTGGCCTGGTCCGCGGGGTCGGAGGGGAGACCGACCCTGTGCCCGGACCCGTTCTGCCTGCGCGTCCTCCATGCTCACATCCAGCAAGCACGTGTCAGGCTCCGTCACGCCCACAACTTCGGTGAAGGTTTGATGACCACCACACGATTGCAGGCCCTCGCCCGAGAGGACCTGCCACTGCACGCACTCGCCGAACGGCTGCTGTTACTCGCCGAGAACGGCTTACCGGCGATGTACCGGCCGGAGGCGGACACCTTCGCCTTCACCATGGCCGGGTCGCCCGCCGCCGACGGCTCCTGGCAGTTGGAGCGGCGCGGGACCAGCACCCGCTACGCGGCCATCACCGCGCTGGGGGCCAGGTTCCTGCCGGAGGAACGGCAGCGGGCCGTCCTCGGCGGGCACACCGCCGAGGAGTTCACCGGCCTGCTGGTACAGCGCTTACCGGAGGTGCGGAACCTCGGTGACGCGGCGCTGATCACCTGGAGCGCCGCCGAGACCGCCCACCCCGAGCTCTCCGACGCGCTGGCGCGACTGGCCGTACTGGAGCGGGCCGACGGCCCCCGGTACACGGTCGAGGCAGCCTGGGTGCTGTCCGCCCTCGCCGCCGCCCACACCGCCACCGACGGCGCCCCGGACCTGCGGAAACGCCTGACCGCCGCCAGGGAGCCGCTGCTGCGCTCCCGGATCGGCGACTCCCCGCTCTTCCCGCACGCCACCGGGCCGGGCCTGGTGCCCTGGTACCGGTCGCACGTGAGCTGCTTCGCCGACCAGACCTACCCGATCCAGGCGCTGGCCCGCGCCCACGCCGCCACCGCCGCCGGGGGCGGCGACGGCGACCCGGAGGCGCTGGCCGCGGCCGACGCCTGCGCGGCGCGGATCTGCGAGCTGCAGGGCGACGGCGGGCAGTGGTGGTGGCACTACGACGCGCGCCGGGGCACGGTGGTCGAGGGCTACCCGGTCTACAGCGTGCACCAGCACGCGATGGCGCCGACCGCGCTGTTCGACCTCACCGACGCCGGCGGCGCCGACTTCGGCGCGGCGATCCGGCGCGGACTGCGCTGGATGACCGAGGTGCCGGAGCTCGCGGCGGCCGACGCGGCCGAGCCGATGGTGCTGGACGGGCTCGGGGTCACCTGGCGCAAGGTCTACCGCGGCGATCCCCGCAAGGCCGTGCGCGGCGCCCGGGGACTGGCCACCCGCGCGGTCCCCGGCCTGCGGATCGCGACCCTGGACCGGGTCTTCACCCCGGCCTCGGTGGACCGGGAGTGCCGCCCCTACGAGTTCGGCTGGCTGCTGCACGCCTGGCTCGGGGGGACGCGCGGATGACCCGGCAGACCCTGTTCGGTTTCGAACTCGACGCGTTGACCATGGACCAGACCGTGGACCGCTGCCTCACCGCGGTACGCGAGGGCGAGCAGCTGGAGATCGGGGTGGTGAACGCCGCCAAGCTGGTCAACATGCGGCGCGACCCGCGGCTGGCCGGGGCCGTGTCGGGCTGCGACCTGGTGCTCGCCGACGGGCAGGCCGTGGTCTGGGCCGCTAGGCTGCTGCGCGCCCCGCTGCCGGAGCGGGTGGCCGGTATCGACCTGTTCCTGCGGCTGCTGGCGGCGGCCGAGAAGTCCGGGCTCTCGGTCTACCTGCTGGGCGCCCGGCAACCGGTGCTGGACCTGATGCTCCAACAGATCTCCTCACGCTTCCCGGAGTTGAAGGTGGCCGGGAGCCGCAACGGCTACTTCGAGGACGCCGAGCAGGGCGCGGTCGCCGACGCGATCGCCGACAGCGGCGCGCAGTTGCTGTTCCTCGGGATGACCTCGCCCAAGAAGGAGCTGTTCACCGCGGGATACGGGCCGCGCAGCGGCGTGCGGGTGGTGCACGGCGTCGGCGGTTCCTTCGACATCCTGGCCGGGGTCACCCGCAGGGCCCCGGAGGTGTGGCAGCGGCTGGGCGCGGAGTGGCTCTACCGCGCGCTCCAGGAGCCGCGCCGCCTGGGGCGGCGCTACCTCACCACCAACACCCGCTTCCTGCTGATGACCGTCAGGGAGCTGGTCCGCCCCACCCCGTTGTACTCGGCGAACCGGAGGAGCCACTGATGCGCGTCGTCATCGTCGGGCAGGGCTATGTGGGACTGCCGCTGGCAATCCGGGCCGCCGAGGTCGGGCACGAGGTGATCGGCTACGACGTCAACACCCGCCGGGTGAAGAGCCTGGCCGGCGGCGAGTCCTACGTGGAGGACGTCTCGGCCGAGCGGATCCGGGCCGCGCTGGCCGCTGGCAGCTACCGGCCGACCGACCAGGCCCGGGACTGCGGCGGCTTCGACATCGCCGTGGTCACCGTGCCGACCCCGCTGCGCGAGGGCGTGCCGGACCTCAGCTACATCGAGGAGTCGGCCCGCACCCTGGCCCGCTACCTGCGGCCGGGGGCGACCGTGGTGCTGGAGTCGACCACCTACCCGGGGACCACCCAGGAGCTGTTCGGACCGCTGCTGGAGACCGGCTCGGGGCTGGCCGCCGGAACCGACTTCCACCTCGGCTACAGCCCGGAGCGGATCGACCCGGGCAACACCGTCTGGGGGTTCCAGCAGACGCCCAAGGTCGTCTCCGGGGTGAACCCGGCCTCGCTGGCCGCCGTGCGCGGCTTCTACGACGGACTGGTCGACACCACCGTCCCGGTGGACTCGCCGATGGAGGCGGAGCTGGCCAAGCTGCTGGAGAACACCTTCCGGCACGTCAACATCGCACTGGTGAACGAGGTCGCGATGTTCGCCCGGCACCTGGGCATCGACGTCTGGCAGGCCATCGACGCCGCCTCCAGCAAGCCCTTCGGCTTCATGCGGTTCACCCCCGGGCCCGGCGTCGGCGGCCACTGCCTGCCGATCGACCCCTCCTACCTGTCCTGGCGGGTACAGCGCGAGCTGGGCCAGAACTTCCGCTTCGTCGAGCTGGCCAACGACATCAACAACCACATGCCGGAGTACGTGACCCGGCGCCTGGTCGACGCGTTCAACGTCCGGCGGCGCTCGGTCAACGGCTCGCGGGTGCTGCTGCTCGGCCTGGCCTACAAGAAGGACACCGGCGACGCCCGGGAGTCGCCCGCGCTGCGCGTCGCCCAACTGCTGCTGGACATGGGCGCCGAGGTCCGCGCGGTGGACCCGCACGTGGTCGAGGACATGGCGGTGGACGCCCGGCTGGTACGGGTCGAGGCCTGCCCCGAGGAGCTGGCGGCGGCGGACGCGGTGGTGCTGCTCACCGACCACGACTCCTTCGACTACGACAGCGTGCTGGAGCACGCCCGGTACGTGCTGGACTGCCGACGGCGGCTGTCCGGGCCCACGGTGGAGGTGCTCTGAGCATGCCGGGGAGCCAGCTGCGGATCGTCTGCGTCGCCGGGGCGCGGCCCAACTACATGAAGGTCAAACCGGTGATGGACGCCCTGGAGGCCCGGGGCGCCGAGGTGGTGCTGGTCCACACCGGGCAGCACTACGACGAGTCCATGAACGAGGTCTTCTTCCGCGACCTGGGCATCCGGCCCCCGGACCACTTCCTCGGGGTCGGCTCCGGCAGCCACGCCGAGCAGACCGGGCGGGTGATGGCGGCCTTCGAGCCGCTGCTCGGCCAGGTCTCCCCGGACGCGGTGGTCGTCGTCGGCGACATCAACTCCACCCTGGCCTGCGCGCTGGTCACGGCGAAGGCCGGGCCGCTGCTGGCCCATGTGGAGGCGGGGCTGCGCAGCCGGGACTGGGCCATGCCGGAGGAGGTCAACCGGGTCGCCACCGACCGGGTCAGCGACTACCTGCTGGCGTCGTCCCCGGACGCCGCCGAGAACCTGCGCGCCGAGGGCTACCGGGACGACCAGGTGCACCTGGTCGGCAACGTCATGATCGACACGCTGTTCGCCAACCTGGAGCGGGCCAGGGGGTCCGACGTGCTGGACCGGTACGGGCTGGCCAGGGGCGGCTACGGGCTGGTCACCCTGCACCGGCCGGCCAATGTGGACGACCCCGGGGTGCTCACCGGGCTGCTGAAGGCCCTGGGCGAGATCGCCGGGCACTGCCCGCTGCTGCTGCCGGTGCACCCGCGCGCGGCCGGGCGGCTGGCCGAACTCGGCGTCCCCGGCGGTCTCCGGCTGGTCCCCCCGGCCGGCTACCTGGACTTCATCGCGTTACAGGACGCCGCCCGGATCGTGCTCACCGACTCGGGCGGCGTGCAGGAGGAGACCACGGCGCTGGGTGTGCCGTGCGTGACCCTGCGGGACAACACCGAGCGCCCGATCACCGTCGAGCAGGGCACCAACGTGCTCGCCGGGCGCGCCCCGGAACGGATCGTGGCCGCCGTCACCCGGGTGCTGGCCGACCCGCCCGAACCGCGCCGCCCACCGCTGTGGGACGGGCACGCGGGCGACCGGATCGCCGAGGTGCTGCTCTCCGGCGGCACCGCGGGCGACCGGCGCAGACCCACCGACCTGCCGCCGGGCTCCCGTTGAGCCCTGCGGTGCCAGCTCGACACCCCGGCCGGACCCGGCCGGATCCACAACGCGGACCTCGAAGGGGAGGGCCATGGATCTCGCGGAGATCTCTCGGGTCGTGCGCAGGCGGTGGCGCGTACTGCTGTCCGGACTGCTGGTCACCGGACTGCTGGCGGCCGGCGTCTTCTTCGCGGACCCCACCAAGTACCAGTCGCAGAGCACGGTGGAGCTGCTGAACTCGCAGAAGGCCACGGTCGCCTTCGACGGCAACCCGTTCCTCAGCACCCAGGTCGCGCTGACCGGCATGGTCGACAGCCTCTCGCGCAACCTCGACTCCGACGCGTCCCAGACCGAGCTCGCGGCCCTCGGCGTCACCGGCACGCCCAGCGCGATGATCGCCAACAACGCGCTGGCGCCGCTGATGTGGCTGACGGTCACCGGGACCAACGCCGCCCAGGTGCTCAGGTCGGACCAGATCCTGACCTCCTACGCGCGGCAGCGGCTCCAGCAGCTCCAGGCGCAGCAGTCGGTGGACGCCGGCGCGATGATCCGGATGATGACCATCGTCGCCCCGCAGAAGGCCGCGGCGCAGACCAAGACCAAGATCGAGTACCTGGTGCTGGTCGCGCTGCTGGGGCTGGTGGTCAGCCTGGCCGGGTGCTTCTACGCCGAGGCCCGCAGTCGGCCGCTGCGGCACCCGCGGACCATGGAGGTCGAGAACTCGGGGGCGGACCCGGAACCCGGGCCGACCCCCGCCCGGGAACCGGAAC
This sequence comes from Streptacidiphilus sp. P02-A3a, assembly GCF_014084105.1. GTDB lineage: Bacteria > Actinomycetota > Actinomycetes > Streptomycetales > Streptomycetaceae > Streptacidiphilus. The sequence continues at coordinate 6,571,764 of NZ_CP048289.1, forward strand.
CGGAGCGGGGACAGGAACAGGAGCCGCGACCGGAGCCGGACCTCGCGGACGACACCATCCAGTTCTCGGTGCTGTGACCGTCGCGTCCTCGCTGGAGCCAGGGGCGGAGGAGGAGCCCGCGCCCGGGCAGGTACCGGCCTCCTTCGGCAGCAAGGTCCGCTCCGCCGCCCGCTGGAGCCTGGTCAACACCGTGGTCATGCGGCTGGGGAACTTCGCCACCGGCATCGTGCTGGCCCGCTACGTGCTGGGCCCGGCGGCCTGGGGGGTCTACGGGATCGCCCAGACCGTGCTGCTGGTGCTGCTCTCGGCGAACGAGCTCGGCGTCGGGCTGGCGATCATCCGCTGGGAGGGCGACCCCCGGCGGTTCGCCCCGACGGTGCTGTCGCTCAGCACGATCTCCAGCACCCTGCTGTACGCGGCCCTGTTCGCGGTCGCTCCCGGGGTGGCCGGGCTGCTCGGCTCCCCCAGCGCCGCGGGCGTGCTGCGGGTGATGTGCCTGTGCGTGATCCTCGACGGTCTGTCCCAGGTCCCGGCCGGGATCCTCACCCGGGAGTTCGCCCAGGGCAGGCGGATGGTCATCGACGCGCTCAACTTCGTGCTGAGCACGGCGGTGACCCTCGTCCTCGCCTTCCAGGGCTGGGGGGCGATGAGCTTCGCCTGGGGCTCGGTGGTCGGCAACGTGGCCGCGCTGATCGGCTGCTGCCTGGCCGCTCCGGGGATGCTGCGGTTCGGCTGGGACCGCGCGCAGGTGCGGGAGCTGCTGCGGTTCGGGCTGCCGCTGGCCGGAGCGAGCCTGCTGGCGCTGGCGGTGGTCAACGTGGACACCATGATCGTCGGCGCCACCCTGGGCAATGTGGCCCTGGGCTTCTACGTACTGGCGTTCAACATGTCCGGCTGGCCGGTGCGGATCATCTCGGAGGCCGCGCGCCGGGTCTCCTTCGCCGGTTTCTCCCGGTTGGCGGGCTCCCCGCAGGCGCTCGCCGCGGGCTTCAGCCGGGCCCTGGGCGTGGTGGTGACCGGTACCGTCCCGCTGTGCGTGCTGCTGGCCGGGTTCGCCGGGCCGGTCGTCCAGCTGGTCTACGGCACCCAGTGGGCGCCCGCCGCGCGGGCGCTGCCCTGGCTGATGGCGCTCGGACTGGTGCGGATCGGCTGCGAGCTGTCCTACGACTGCCTGGTCGCGGTGGGCCAGCGCCGACTGCTGATCACCGCGCAGGGCCTGTGGCTGGCCGCGCTGATCCCGGTGCTGATCTTCGCCGCGCACGCCAACGGGATCGTCGGGGTGTCGCAGGGCCATGTGCTGGTCGCGGCCGGGATCGTGGTGCCGGTCTTCCTGTTCGCCCTGCACCGGGGCGGGGTGAGCGGCTCCGCGGTCGCCCGCGCCTGCTGGTGGCCGCTGGTCGGCGGCGCGGTGATGGCGGGCGGGATCGCGGGCCTGCACCGGCTGCTGGGCGAGGGCAGGCCCGCGCTGCTGGCGACCGGGGTGCTGGTGACGGCCGCCTACGCCGGATGCGTGCTGCCCAGCCGGGGCTTCCTGCTGGGGCGCGGGACGGAGCAGGCGGCGGGATGAGGGGCTGGAGCGGCTGGTCCCCGGCCGGGCGGGTGCTGTTCGCCGGGTTCGCCCTGGCCCTGGCGCTGACGGTGCTGGTGGGCTCCTGCTCCGGCGCGCGCGAGCGGGACGCGGCGCTGTGCCCGGGCGCCCCGGCGGGCTCCTGCGCGCCTTCCGCGCCCGGCACCCCGGGCACCGGCGGCGGCCCGGCCGTCCCCGGCCGCAGCGGGCCCGCGTCGGCGTCGGGGTCCGCGTCGGGGTCGGCGTCGGCGCCCGCGTTGAGGTCGGTGCCCGCGTCGCGGCCGCCGTCCGGCCCCGGCTCCGCCGCCGGGCCCGCGCCGCGGCCGAAGGACTGCCCCTCCCCCGGCGCCTGCGGCTTCCCCGACGCCGCCAGCACCGGCCCCCGGATCCCGCTCACCCCCCACCGCACCGGGGCGCTGGAGGTGACCCGCGACGGCGAGACCATCAGCGGCTGGGACATCACCGGTTCGCTGGACGTCTACGCCGACGACGTCACCGTGGTCGACAGCCGGATCACCTCGACCAACTGGTGGGGGGTCAACCTCCGCCCCGGCTACCACGGCCTGCGGATCCTGCACAGCACCATCACCGCCGTCCCCGGGCAGGGGCCCGACAACGGCGGCGAGGACTACGCGGTCTCCAACATGGGCGACAGCTCGATCGAGGTCGGCTGGAGCGACATCTCGGTGTTCGGCAACGCGCTGTCCATGGGGCAGGGCTACCTGCACGACGACTACGTGCACGACCTCGCCGCCTTCCACAACGCCAGCGGCGGCTGGCAGCACCTGGACGCGGTGATCAGCGACGGCGGCGGCAGCGGCGGCCTGACCGTCCGCCACAACACGCTGCTGGACTCGGCCCCCGCCGACCAGGGCGCGTCCGCGAGCGTCGGCCTGTACGCCGACACCGGCGTGGTCAGCAACGCCGCGATCGAGGACAACTGGCTGGCCGGCGGCGCCTACGCGCTCTACGGCGGCGGCGCCGGGGCGACCGGCATCACGGTCACCGGCAACGTCTTCTCCACCCAGTACCACCCCGCCTGCGGGGTCTACGGCACGGTGGCCGCCTGGAACGCGGGCGGCGCCGGGAACGTGTGGAGCGACAACGAGCTGTCCGACGGCACCCCGGTCACCCCCGGTCCCCCGTCCTGAAGCACTCCTGAAGCACTCCCGAAGCACTCCTGAAGCCGCCCACTCCCGAAGCTGTCCACGAGGAGCACGTGATGCCGCGCCAGACCCTGAGACTCCCCTGGGAGCTGCTGAAGCGGAGGTTCGGCTGGCTGGTCCTCTACGAGGCCAGGAACAAGGTGCTGCTGGCGCCGTCCGCGCTGCGGCTGCGCCGCTTCGAGGACGCCGAGGTGCTCCGGCTCTCGGCGGCGTTCCCGCTCGGGCCGCCGACCGCGCTGGTGGCCACGGTCATCGCCACCCACCGGCGGCCCGAGGCGCTGCTCGCGGCGGTGCGCTCGGCGCTGGCGCAGACCGTGCGGGACCAGGTGGTCATCGTCGTCGACGACGGCGCGGGGCTGCCGGACCCGTCCGAACTGCCGGACGACCCGCGGCTGTTCGCCGTCTCGCTGGCCCGCAACAGCGGAACCGCCGGAGTTGTCCGCAATGTCGGCATCAGGCTCACCAGCTCCCCGTACCTGGCCTTCCTCGACGACGACAACCTCTGGGAACCGGAGCACCTGGGCGTGGCGCTGGCCGCCCTGGCCGCCCCCGGGGCCGACGCGCCCGACGGCGTCTACACGGCGCTGCGCCGGATGCTGCCCGACGGCAGCGAGCATGACGTCCTCTCGGTGCCCTTCGACCGCCGCCGCGCCGCGCATCAGTCCTTCCTGGACACCAACGCCTTCGTCGCCCGCCGCACCCCGGCGCTGCACTTCAGCCGACTGCGGCGGACGCCCGAGGTGATGCCCCGTGAGGACTGGGAGCTGATCCGCCGCTACAGCCGCCGCCACCAGGTACGACATCTGCCCGAGCCCACGGTGCGCTACCTGGTGAACCCCGGCAGCTACTACACCGCTTGGGACCAGCGGGGCTGAAGTTACACTTGAGGTGCTGCGGCCAAGACCTCAACTCCGCTGCCCGGACAGAAAAGGGATTCCAGGTGCGCGCGCAAGACTCCGGCAAGGCTCCCAGTCAGACCGTCCAGCGACCGGCCCCGGAGCGTGCCCATGCGGTCGCGCCGACGGTGGCCGCGTTCAACGCGGGCGGCAGATCCCCCCAGTCGATCCTCGCCATGCAGCGCAGCGTCGGGAACGCGGCGGTCTCCCGCATGATCGAGGAGTCCCGCCACCAGCACGGAGCCGGATGCGGCCACGCCGGGGAGGGGCGCGAGCCCGCCGTGCAGCGGATGCCCAAGGAACTGCGCGACACCACCGCGCGGCGGCAGCAGGCGGCGGCCAACGCCCCCCGCTCGGCGCGGCTGGCCGCTCAGGCCGGTGGGGCCGGCACGCGGGTGCTGACGCCGCGACGCGACGTCGAGGGCCGGGAGCTCTGGCAGGGCGGCCGGAACCAACTCAACTTCCCCGACCACGTGCAGGAGGCGTTCTACGGCAGCCTGGCTTCGCAGGTCGACGCCAACAACGTGGCCACCTACTGCTGCGAGAGCTGTAGCGGTTGGGTGCCGCGCAAGCGCGACGCCGCCCGGGGCAGCAAGGACTTCGCCACCATCGACCACATGCGGGGCATCATCTCGCGGGTGAACGAGGAGCCGGTCGAGGAGGTGCGGGACGCCGAGGGCCACACCTTCGACGCCATGCTGCTGGCCGACGCCCAGGCCGCCGCCTGGGACCTGGGCAACCTCCGGATGCTGTGCTCGCGGTGCAACTCCAGTGACGGCAGCGTGAGCGAGAGCCGTACCAGCGACAGCGCCGGGCCGAAGCACCGTCGCGACTGCCCGGCCTGCGCCGCGGAGCGGGCCGGGAACGTCCAGCGGCTGGCGGCCTCGGCGCAGCCGTCCCACGCCTTCGCCGACGACACGGTGCAGCGGTCGGCGGTCCAGGGCGTGCTGGGCACCGCCGGGCAGCCGCTGGCGGCGGGGGTGCGGGCCGACATGGAGGCCCGGCTCGGCGCCGACTTCTCCGACGTCCGCGTCCACACCGACGCCGCCGCCCGCGCGTCGGCCGCCGAGGTCGGCGCGCACGCCTACACCTCCGGCAACCATGTGGTGATCGGCGACGGCGGCGGTGACCGGCACACCCTCGCCCACGAGTTGACGCACGTCATCCAGCAGCGCAGCGGCCCGGTGGCCGGTACGGACAACGGTTCCGGTCTGCGGATCAGTGATCCCTCCGACCGCTTCGAGCGGGAGGCGGAGGCCAACGCCCACCGCGCGCTGAGCGGTTCGGCGCCGGTCGCGCGGAGCGAGGGCGAGGCGGCGGTCCACGCTCCGGTCGCGGGTGCGGAGCCGGTGCAGCGGATGGAGGCGGCTCCGGCCGAGGTGCTGCCCCGGCCGCTGCCGGACCAGCTCCGGGACGCCTTCCGGGAGGCCGACGAACACACCCAGTTCGAGGGCGCGTACTGGGCCTTCATGGCCGCCTACATGGTCGACCACCCGGAGATCACCCAGGCCCGCGCCGGCAGCCCCAGGAGCATCCAGGGCGCCCAGACGATCTGGAACCAGGTGCGGGCCGAACGGGTGGCCGCGGCCAACGCCGCCCAGGAGGCGATCGCGCAGCGGCAGTTGGCCACCAGGGCGAACCACCGCGGTACCTGGGTGATGAACCCCGACACCGTCTACCTCAACGGCGCCCACCCCGCCGAGCTCAAGGACGCCACCCGCGAGCAGTTGGCGATGAACCACCTCCGTGCCAACGGCGTCGGCAGCAACCGCTTCGAGCCGAAGCTGAACGAGCGGTGCCACGTACACGGCCTGACGGACAGTCAGGGAGTGGCCTTCATCTACCTGCTGGAGCCCGACTTCCGGGTCCGGGCCTACGTCTACGACCTCGCGGCGGGCCGCCACAACGGCAACGAGTACGCCTGGACCGCGGGCGGGCGCGGCGGCTACACCAGCCAGGCCGCCATCCCGGCCCTGGCGGGCTCGCAGGAGCGGGCGAGCCGGCTGCCGCAGACCTAGCCGTTCCCCGTTGGCCGCTAGTCGGTCCGCATCCGCAGCAGCGCGGCGGCGGCCGCGCGGTTGGGGGCCCGGCCGAGTACCGCGCGGGAGGTCTCCCGGAGCAGCACCGCCGCGCGGAAGAGCGCGGTGGCGGCGGCGCCGTGGCGGCGGCGGTAGAGGCGGACCCGGTTGACCACCAGCAGCGTCCACAGCCGGGGCGAGACCTTGGAGTCGCCGCCCAGGTGGACGGCGGAGGCGTCGGGCTGGAGCCGGGTGGCGTAGCCGAGGTCGCGGGCGCGCAGGCAGTAGTCGGTCTCCTCGGAGTAGAGGAAGAAGGACTCGTCCCAGGGCCCGCAGTGGTCCAGGCAGTCCCTGGACAGGGCCATCAGCGCGCCGGTGGCCCAGTCCGCGCGGGTCTCGCGGGTGTAGGCGCCGGGGTCGGTGACCAGTTCGCCCAGGTGCGGGAAGCGGCCCGCGCGGCGGTTGCCGATCACCGCCTCGCCCAGGGCCCGGCCGACCGCCGGCTCCCGGCGCAGTGTGTGCACCAGCACGCCGTCGGCCTCGTGCAGCAGCGGGACGCTGATGCCGACCCTGGCGCCGTCCGGCAGCGCGGTGTCCAGCGCGGCCACCAGCGTGGCGGCGCAGCCGGGGCGGAGCCGGATGTCGGGGTTGCAGATCAGCGCGGCGCGGTAGCCGCCGTCGCGGTCGGCGGCGCCGAGGGCGGCGTTGATGCCCGCGGCGTAGCCGGCGTTGCGGCCGGTCTGCACCAGCACGGCCTCGGGGGCGAGGCGGCGCAGCAGGGCGACGGTGTCGTCGGCCGAGTCGTTGTCGGCGACCACCAGCCGCCAGTCGAGCCCGGCCATGCCCTCGGCCAGTGAGCCGAGGAATCCCGGGAGCACGTCGGCGCTGTTCCAGGTGACGGCGACGACCGCCACCGGTGCTGCGGTCCGGGGCTGCTGGGACGGCATCAGGTCTCCACGGGTTGGGGTATCGGGGTGCTGCTCGGGCGGGGAACGACGGGAACGACGGGAACGACGGGGACAGCGGTGGCCGTGGGGACAGCGGGTGTCCCGGCCGTGGCGGCGTCCTGGCGCAGGAAGGCCAGGTAGCGCCCGCCCGCGCCCAGGGTCAGGAAGAACATTCCGGCGAACATGGCGAAGCTCAGCGCGTCGAAGGTGGCGCTGATGACCAGGGCGACCAGGGCCGAGGCGAAGAACGCCTGGCCCAGCTCCCGGTCCGACTCGGTGCGGGCCAGCCTGCGGATCGCCCCGCCCTGGTGGATCCCGGTCAGGTAGAGCGTCAGCAGCGCGACCAGTCCGACCGCGCCCATCTCGGCGGCGGTGAGCATGTACTGGTTGTCGGTGAAGAAGTACAGGTCGGGGGTGAAGGTGCCGAAGCCCCGGCCGAACAGCGGCCGTTCGCTGAGGTAGGGGAGGATCTCGGAGTACTTGACGGTCCGGGCCTGGGTACTGCTGTCGGAGTCCGACAGGAAGGTGGAGAACAGGGTGATGATGGTGCCGATCAGCCCGGGGATGACCACCTTCATGGCGCCGACCCCGGCGGTGATCAGCCCGATCGCGGTCCAGCGCCGCTGCGGCCCCCAGCGGGTGACCATCACGATGCCGATCAGCGCCGCGCCGATGATCGAGGTCCGGGAGACGGTCAGCGGCAGCGCTCCGGCCATGATCACCACCGGTCCCCAGCGGCGGACCAGGTGCAGCTGGCGGCGGATCGGGTCCAGCGCCTGCTGGATGGCGAAGGGCAGCAGGATGGAGAGCATCCCTCCGAACTCCAGCGGCTGCGCGGTGGTCGACCGCGGCCGGGTGAACGAGCCCCGGTCCATGGCCTCGATCCCGGTGACACTGGCGTGCAGCCCCGGGATGTTGATCGAGTCGGCGATGTTGGTCTCGGTGAAGAAGTCGTAGTAGCCGAGCGCGGCCACGATCGTGGCCATCACGATCAGTCGGCGCATCAGCACGTCCAGCCGGGACCGGTCCTGGATCCCGGCCGAGGTGAGCACCACCAGCCCGACCCACACCAGCAGGCCGATCAGCCCCCGGTCGGCCCCCAGCACCTCCTCGTGCGAGCTGGACCGCAGCGAGTCCGCGACGTAGGAGCACAGCACCGCGCCGGTGAGCACGCACATCGCCAGCCGCGGCCCGCGGGTGCCGGGGGCCGGGACGATCCGGCCGCAGAACCAGGTCGCCAGGTACCAGATGAGCCCGCACAGGGCGAACACGTTGGCCGGGGTGCCGACGCCGCCGAGCGCGGGCAGCGCCAGGTCGGAGGGGATGAACAGGGCCAGCGCCAGGTAGCCGGTGAGCACCGCGGTGGCGTCCAGCGAACGGCCGAGCAGTCGGCCGGTCGCGCGTTTGACCGGCCAGGGGTTGATCCGCGCCCCGCCGAACGGCCGTCGGCGGCGGGCCAGCATCACGCTCTCGGTCAGGAAGGAGGACAGCAGCCCGCCGCCGAACCCGAGGATCACCATGCCCGCGACGTACTGGTCCTTGCTCTTGGACTGCCGTACCGGCGTCTGCGGCAGCACCACCGGCTCGGTAGTCACCCGGTACTGCTCGGGGACGCCCGAGGCCAGCTGGAGGGCCGCCAGCTGGGTTCCGGCGAAGGTGGTGAGGGTGCTGGTCTCGCGCAGCACCCGAGCCTGGTCGACCCCGGTGACGGTGAGCGTGAGCAGCGGTCCCGAGGCTCCGGACGCGAAGCCCGCCGTGTAAGGGTCGGTGACACCGAGCCCCTGCAGGTCCTGGACCGCGTCGCTGGAGTCCAGGGTGCGGATCAGCACGTCGGCGGTCACCACCAGGGCTCCACCGGCGTTGGAGATCGGGTTGCCGAAGGTGGGGGCCAGTTCGGCGACGGCGGTGGAGTCCAGCAGGGCGACCGAGCTCTGCGACTCGTAGGACGGCGGGACCTTGACGTAGAGGTAGGCCCCGGCCAGCAGGCCGAGCACGGTCAGCGGCGCCATCAGGTACCAGCGCCTGCGCAGCACCAACAGGATCTCACTGATACTCATATCGCCTCCCCCTGAACCGAGTTCATCATGATGCCAGCTGAAACGGTGGCAGCGGCCCGGGCGTCCTGAGAGGATCGGCGGTGACGGAAGGATGCCCCGTGTCGCCCGGTGATTTCCTGAATGTGCTGATCCGCCGCTGGTACGTGCTGGTCCTCGCGCTGCTGCTGACCGCGGGCGGTGTGTACCACGTGCTGCGGCCGACCCGGCTGTACCAGAGCACGGCGGTGGTCGTGCTGAAGCCCCCGGCGACCGGGACCCAGCCGAACCAGCTGGCGAACCTCCAGCCGACCCTCGCCACGGACTCGGTCGCGGTGCTGCAACAGATGGAGTCCCCGGCCGGGTCGGCCGAGTTGCGCGCCGCGGGGGTGCAGGGGAACTACTCGCTGTCCCCCAGGAACAGCGGCACCACCGCGACCCCCGCGTACCTGATCCCCTCGGTGCAGTTGCAGTCGGAGCTGCCGGACCCGGCGCGGGCCGACGCCGTGGTGCGGGAGCTGATCACCAGCTACGTCCAGCACGTGGCGGCGTTGCAGGACGCCCAGGACGTCCCCGCCGCCGCCCGGATGAGCGTGACCGTGCTGGTCCCGCCGAGCGCCGCCGAGATGTACGGCACCAAGAGCCGGGGACTGGTCGGGGTGACGCTGCTGGGCGCGGTCGGCGGGGTGCTGGGCGCCCTGTGGGCCGACCGCTGGGCGCTGCGGCGGCGGCGCCCAGGGACGGCGGCGGCCGGGCTGACCGCCTAGCTTCTGGAGCAGGCCACTGGGGCACACGCTAGATCCCCCGCCGCTTCCAGGACTGCCACCAGAACCACTCGCGTCCGCGCTCGGCCACGGCGGAGAGCACCAGCGGCTGTAGGTAGGGCATGGTCCCGGCGCCGATCCGCTGCCGCAGCCGCAGCGCCCGGTACTCGGGCAGCGCGGCGAAGCCGGGCAGGCACTCCTCGGCGAACGCGACCAGTTCGTCGACCGGGACGACCGCGGTGCGGCCCCGGTCGTAGGCGCGGTAGGCCCGGCGCAGCGCGAACCGCGCCAGCCGGATGTGCACCTGCGCCGACAGCCGGTCGGCCTGCGGCAGCAGGTCGGCGCACTTGTCGAGGACCGACTCGAAGGCGATCCGGCGCTGCCGCAGGTCGTCGAGCTGGCCGCCGAAGTCGGTGGTGGACATGTTGTCGCCGTGGACCCGGTAGTACGCCTGGTCCGCGCCGCGGACGTAGCCGACGTCGGCGCGGGCGGCCAGCCGCATCCACATCTCGATGTCGCCGGCGTGCGGGAGGTCCGGGTCGTAGCCGCCCACGGCCCGCTGCAGGCTGGTGCGGACCACCACCTCGGGCGAGGTGATGCACCCGGTCCCCTCGCGGAACCTGCGGTCGAGCCACCAGTGTCCGGGGTAGACCACGGAGCCGCTGCCGCGGGTGCGGGCCCGGGGCAGCGGGCCGCCGTGCTGGAACCGCAGCGGCCTGCCGTAGACGAAGCCCACCCCCGGGTTGGCGTCCAGTACCGCGGCGGCGCGGACCAGCGCCCCGGGGACCAGCCGGTCGTCGGCGGAGAGCAGGGCCACGTAGTCGCTGTCGGCCCACTCCAGCAGGCCCTCGTTGTAGGTGGCGATATGGCCCTGGTTCCGTTCGTGGACCCGGACCTCGATCCGGGGGTCGGCGGCGGCCAACTCGCGGGCCCGGTCGGCCGAGTCGTCGGGTGAGGCGTCGTCGATGATCAGTACCCGGACGTCCAGGCCCTCCTGTTCGTCCAGGATGCTGTGCACGCAGTCGGCCAGGAAGTGGCCGTACTTGTAGCAGGGGACAACGACGCTCAGGGTGCTCATCGGTGGGCGGCCAATCCCCGGGCGGCGCAGGGGAGGCGGCCGCTGACGCGCGGACCGCCTCCCCGGGCCTCACCGGTGGGTTCAGTCGTCGGTGTTGACCGACATGGCGGAGGTGGAGGTGGAGCTGGGCTTCGGGCTCGGCTGTGCCCCGGCCGGGGAGCTGCCCGAGGCGGTGGTGGCGGTGAAGACCGGCCCGACCCAGTAGTTCGCGGACCCGGAGGTCCCGGTCGGGAAGGACGAGGTGGTGCCGTAGGCGTAGACGCCGTTGGCGGTGCCGCTGCCGTCGGCGGTACCGGTCAGCGGGTACTGCTGGACCGGACCGGCGAAGAAGCCGCCGGAGTACGCGTAGTTGCCGTCGGGTGCGTGGTACGAGACCACGTAGGGGGTGTTGGCGGTGATCGCCACCGGGGTGGCGAAGGTCAGCGTCTGCCAGCCGGACGCCGTCTCCTTGGTGAAGGTGCCGCTGGCCAGCAGCGCGCCGCTGCCGCTCCACAGGCTGCCGGTGTGGGTGCCGGTGTTCCCGGTGCCCTTGTAGAAGGTGACCCCGGTGACCTGGCCGGCCACCGCCGACTCGAACCGGGTGCCGAGCTCCACCGAGTTGGCGTCACCGGACTCGTCCGGCACCGCGGGCGTCGCGGTCGACCCCCACAGGGTGCACGGGCAGGCCAGTGGCGGCGGTGTGGAGCTGGTGGTGAAGCTCCAGGTGCTGGGCGCGGTCATGGCGTTGCCCCACAGGTCGGAGGCCTGGACGGACGCGGTGTAGCGGGTGCCCAGCGCCAGGTTGGTGGCGGGGGTGAAGGTCACCGTGTCCCCCGCGCCCAGTACCGCCCCTCCCGGCACCTTGTTCCCCTGGGCGTCGGTGAGCGTGAAGGCCAGGGTGCTGGTGTCGATCTCCTCGCTGAAGGTGGCGGTGACCGGCGCGGCGATCGACGCCGCGGTCGCCGCGGCCGCCGGGGCGGTCCCGGTGACCGCGGGCGCGACGGTGCTGGCCGTGGACGTGGTGAGGACGGCGTCCACCCAGTAGTTGACGCCCGCGGTGCCCGTGCTCGGGAAGACACCTCCGGTGCCGTAGCTGTAGAGGCCGTTGCCGGCGGCGGTGCTGCTCTGCGGCGACGTCAGCGGCGCGGTACCGGCGCCGTTGTTCGAGAAGTACCCGGCGTCGTAGGAGTAGTGGCCGTCCGGGGCGTAGTAGGAGGCGATGTAGGTGGTGTTGGCCTTGACCGGCACCGGCGTGGCGAAGTCCAGTTGCTGCCAGCCGGAGGCGGTCTCGTTGGTGAAGGTGCCGGTGGCCAGGAGCTGGCCGGTGCTGGTCCACAGGCTGCCGGTGTGCGTGCCGACGTTGGTGGCCGCCTTGTAGAAGCGGATGCCGGTGACCGTACCGGGGACCGAGCTGCTGATCCTCACCCCGAGCGAGACCGGGTTGCCGTCGCCGCTGTCGACGGTCCCGGGCACCGACGAGGCCGGGAACACCGTGCACGGGCAGGCCTGCGGGCCGATGGTCAGCGGCACCGTGCTGACCGCGCCGACGTTGGCGCTGTCGTCCTCGGCGCGCACCTCGACGCTCACCGGACCGGGGGCCGTGGGCGTCCAGCTGTAGCTCCAGCTGCCCAGGCCGGTGGCGGGGTTCCAGCTGGTGCCGCCGTTGGTGGAGACCTCCACCCGGGCCACCACCGCGCCGGTCGAGGCGGTGGCGGTGCCGGTGATGGTGACCGGCTGCATGGCGGGGACGGTCGCCCCCGCCGTCGGGGTGCTCACGGTGACGGTCGGGCCGACGGTCACCGTGGTCTGCGTCGCGGCGACGAGGTCGCTCTGCAGGGTCAGCGGCTGGACACCCATGTCGGCGAGGATGTTCACCGTGGCCTGCTGCATGTCCGGGTCCACGGTCACCACCGCGTCACCGGGGTCGGCCGTGGGGACGTTGGCCAGGCCCCAGGACCACTGCACCGTGCCGGTGCCGAACACCAGGGCGTGCGAGGTGGGATCGCGGAACTCCACCAGGCTCTGGGTGGCGTCGCCGGTGCCGTAGGTGTTCCCGTAGTCGAGCCGGACGTACTGGCCGGTGGTGATGTCCACGGTGGTGGACGACAGGTCGATCTCCCCGCTGGGTCTGGTGCTGTCGTTGTAGTCGCTGTCCCACTCGTAGCCCAGGGTGCCCTCGGGGAAGGTGGCGGTCTGGGTCGGGGTGAGTTTGGCGATCGAGGTGTTGCGCCAGATCCGCAGGTCGGCGTAGGTCCCCGGAACGGTCATCGCGTCGTTCCGGTTGCCGTTCACCGAGAAGAGCGAACCGGTGAGGATGTTCTGCGGCTCGAAGGCCTGCCCGTACGCGGTACTGCCGGGGTCCAGGAAGGCCCCGGTCCAGCCGCCGCTGGGATCGGCCACCCCGTCCGGCGGCGACAGTTCCATCTTGGTCATCTTGTAGCAGACCAGGGTCCGATCAGCGGTGGCGGTGCCGTCGATGCTGTTGCCGAAACGGGTCTCCCAGGACACCTCGTTGCCGCTGAAGAAGGCCTCGTTGACGCCCGCCTTCCGGGCGTTGAGGACGTTGGTGAACTGGTTCTGGGTCCAGTACTCGTCGTGTCCCGAGGACATGAAGACCCTGTGGGTCAGCAGGTCCGCCGGGCGCGTGGAGACGTCCACCCCGGAGAGGTAGCTGACGTCGTAGCCGTTCTCCTCCAGCCAGTAGATCATCTCGAACTCGGAGCCGAAGATGCCGTTCGCTCCGCTGTCGTCGCCGATGTCCAGCGGCCGGTTGTAGCTGACCGCGTAGGCCCGCCCGTCCGGGGCGGGCCCGGCTCCCTGGTAGAGGTCCTGGCCGCCCCACATGTTGTAGGCCTGCCAGGTCTCGTCGTCGGTCTGCACCACGACGGCGGAGGTGCTGCTGTCGTTCCGGACCACGAACGGGTACGGCATCACGCCGTTGCCGTCGGTCTGGTCGAGCTCCGCGATGTACAGGCCGGAGACCGCGTCGCTGGGCACCGCCCAGGTGGCGGTGACCGGCCAGTTGCCGCAGTCCACCTCACCGGTGGCCGCGGCCGTGTCGCAGGCCAGGGCCTTTCCGTTGGCGTTCCCGTCGGTCACCCCGGGATCGAGCGGTGCTCCCGGCTGGCCGGTGGTGGTGAAGTTCGCCGGATAGGTGACCGCCGCCTGGGCCGCGGTCGACCATTCCCGGGCCCCGTCGCCGCCGTAGTAGCCGAGACGGTAGATCTCGACGTGGTACGGGATCGGCGACTGGACCTTGAGGCTGAGGGTGTCCCCGGCCTGGACGCTCTCCTGGGTGGAGAAGCCCTCGACGTTGCCGTAGGCGTTGCCGGAGAACCAGTCGGACATCGGCGTACCGGGCTGCGAGTTCTCGCAGACGATGGCGTTGCTGGCGGACCCGCACGGGTCACTCGCCGCCCGGGCCGATCCGGCCTCGGGCAGTATTGCCACCAGCAGGGTCGCCACCAAGGCGAACAGCCAGAACTTCAGCGTCCTTCCGCTCCTGCTTCTCTCCACGTGTCCCTCCCCTCTCTCTGTCCTTCACGCTGTCCTTCACAGCGGGAGCATGGTGGTGACGGTCAGTCAGTCAGTCAGTTGATGGCCCCGGTGAGCAGGTCCACGACCCGCTGCTGCTGCCGCGGGGTGATCTGCGGGAACAGCGGGAGCGAGAGCATCCGGTCCGCCGCGTCCTCGGCGTGCGGGAAGTCGCCGCGCCGGTGCCCGAGATGGGCGAACGCCGGGGTGAGGTGGACCGGGGCGGGGTAGTGCACACCCGCGCCGACACCCTCGGCGTTGAGCTTGCCGACCACCGCGTCGCGGTCGGCCCCGGTCACCCGCACCACGTAGAGGTGCCAGACGTGCACGTTGCCCTCCGCCGTCACCGGCAGCACCACCCGTCCGGCGGCGGCCAGGTCTGCCAGCAGCGCGTCGTAGCGGGCGGCGGCGGCCCGGCGGGCGGCGTTGCCCGCGTCCAGCCGGGCCAGTTTGGCGCGCAGCACCACGGCCTGGAGTCCGTCCAGGCGGCTGTTGAACCCGGGCAGGTCGTGGCGGTACTTGGCGACCCCGCCGTGGTTCGCCAACGCCCGGACCAGTCCGGCCAGTTCCTCGTCGTCGGTGAGCACCGCGCCGGCGTCGCCGTAGGCGCCGAGGTTCTTGCCCGGGTAGAAGCTGGTGGCGGCGATGCCGCCACTGCCGGCGGTCCGGCCGTCGCGGCTCGCCCCCTGGCTCTGGGCCGCGTCCTCGACCACCCTGACCCGCACCGGGAGCGCGCCGACCAGCTCGGCCACGTCGGCGCACTGGCCGTAGAGGTGGACCGGGACGACCGCGCGGGTGGCCTGGCTGACCGCGGCCAGGGCGGCGTCCGGGTCGATCAGCAGGCTGTCGGGGAAGCAGTCGACCAGTACCGGCACCGCCCCGAGCCGGTTCACCGCCCCGGCCGTGGCGATGAAGGTGTTGGCGGGCAGCACCACCTCGTCGCCCGCCCCGACGCCGGACGCCCGCAGTGCCAGTTCCAGCGCGTCGGTGCCGTTGGCCACGCCCACGCAGTGCTCGACACCGGCGAAGCGCGCGTACTCGCGCTCGAACTCGCGCACCTCCTCGCCGCCGATGAAGGCGGTGTTCGCCATCACCCGTTCGAAGCCGGCCCGGACCTCGTCGGCCACCTCGGCGTGGGCCGCCTTGAGGTCCACTAGCGGAATCTGACTGTCGCTCATATCCTGTACTCCTCGGGCGCGTTCATCAACTCGTCAATATCGGGCCGGAGTTCGGCGAGTGCTGGGGCAACCGCCGCCCGCAGCCGACGGGCCGGGCTGCCCACCCAGACCTCGCCCGGCGGCACGTCGCCGAGCACCACGCTGCCCATACCGAGCAACGACCAGTCCCCGATCGCCGCGTACTCGCGGACCAGCACTCCGGCGCCGACATAGGCACCGCGCCCCACCCGCACCCCGCCGCCCAGCCGGACCCCGGAGGCGATGGTCGCGAAGTCCGCCACCACGTCGTCGTGGGTGAGCACGGCCTGCGGCATCACCGCGACATGCGCGCCCACCCGCACCGCGGCGGTGAGCACGGTGTGCGCCAGCAGCACCGATCCCGGGCCGATGACGCAACTCGCGGCCACGGCCGCGCCGGGGTGGACCACGGTGGCGTAGCGGTGCGACGGCAGGCCGAGCCGACGGACCAGCCGGGCCCGCCCGGCGTAGTCGCGCGGACTGCCGACGCAGACCACCGCCTGGGACCCGGGCAGCTCCCGGAGCAGCCGGTGCACCAGGTCGCAGCCGCCGAGCACCGGCGCGCCGTCCACCTCGGTGCCGTGCAGCGCCGGGTCGTCGTCGAGGTGGCCGAGCAGCGGCGGCCCGCCGCCGGAGGCGTGCGCGGCGCGGACGGCCTGCGCGGTCTCCCGCGCGAAGCCGCCCGCGCCGACGATCACCAGACCGCTCATCCAGCGGCCCCTCTTCCGGCGGCCGCTCTCGCGCCGGTCGCACTCGCGCCGCCCCGCTCCCGGACCACGGCCACCACCCGGTCCTGCTGCTGCTCCGTCATGGTGTGGAACAGCGGCAGGATCAGCGAGTCCCGGCTGATCCGCTCGGTGACCGGCAGCGGCGCGGCCGGATGCCCCGCGTAGGCGGGTTCGAGGTGCGCG
Source organism: Streptacidiphilus sp. P02-A3a (assembly GCF_014084105.1). Classification (GTDB taxonomy): domain Bacteria; phylum Actinomycetota; class Actinomycetes; order Streptomycetales; family Streptomycetaceae; genus Streptacidiphilus. Next base: position 6,587,853 of record NZ_CP048289.1, read on the forward strand.
GCCATGATCCCGCGCCGGGCCGACACCCCGGCCTCGGACAGCGCTTCGAGCAGCGCGTCCCGGCCGAGCGGGTAGGGCTCGGACAGCAGCACCCAGAACGACTGGAAGTTGCCCTGGCCGTGCGCCGGGTCGTCCACCGGCGTCAGCCCGGGGACGCCGTCGAGCAGTTCCCGGTAGCGCGCGGCCAGCTCCCGCCGCCGCTCCAGCATCGCGTCCAGCTTGCCGAGTTGGACCAGGCCCACGGCGGCCTGGATGTCGGTCATCCGGTAGTTGTAGCCGACCTCCAGATAGCTCTCCAGGATCGGTTTGCCGCTGGCGTGCCGTTGCGCGGCGGAGGCGTTCATCCCGTGCTCGCGCAGCCGCCGCAGCCGGGCCGCCCACTCGGCGTCGTCGGTGGTGACCATCCCGCCCTCGCCGGTGGTGACCACCTTGCGCGGGTGGAAGGACCAGGCGGCCAGCGTCGCGCCGTGCCCGACGGACGTGCCGCCGACGGTCGATCCGATCGCGCAGGCGGCGTCCTCGACCAGGGCGACGCCCCAGTCCGCGCAGGCCTCGCGCATCGCCGCGACGTCGGCGGGCACCCCGCCCTGGTGCACCAGCAGCACCGCCCTGGTGCGCGGGGTGCGCACCGCCGCCACGGTGGCCGGGGTCAGGTTGCCGGTGGCCAGCTCGACGTCGGCGAAGACCGGCTCGGCGCCCAGGTAGCGGACCGCGTTGGCGGTGGCGATGAAGGAGAGCGAGGGGACGACCACCTCGTCGCCGGGGCCCAGGCCGAGCGCGATCAGCGCCAGGTGCAGCGCGGTGGTGCAGGAGCTGACGGCGATGCCGTGCTCCGCGCCCACCCGCTCGGCGAAGGCCCGCTCGAACTCGGCCACCCTGGGCCCCTGGGCCACCCAGCCGGAGCGGACCGCGTCGGCGGCGGCCTGCGCCTCCGCCTCGCCCAGCCAGGGGATCATCACCGGGATCCGGTCGCTCATCCGGTCACCGCCGCGCGCTCGGCCAGCCACCAGTCGACCAGGTCCCGCAGTCCGGTACCGAGGTCGATCTCGGCCTGGAAGCCGAGCCGCCCCACGGCGTTGGCGGTGTCCGCGAGCCGCCGGGTCACCCCGTTCACCGCGCGGGCCGGGCCGTGCACCGGCTCCAGCTCCGAGCCCATCACCCGGAGCAGGGCGAGGGCCAGGTCCCGCAGACTGGTCTCGGTGGCGCTGGCGACGTTGAACACCTCGTCGGTGAGGTCCGACTCGGCTGCCAGCACATTGGCCCGGGCGATGTCCCGGACGTGGACGAAGTCCATGGTCTGGGTGCCGTCGCCGAGGATCAGCGGCGGCTCCCCGGCCGCGATCCGCTCCATCCAGCGGATCAGCACCTCGGTGTAGAGGCCGTGGATGTCCATCCGCGGCCCGTAGACGTTGAAGTAGCGCAGCGCCACGTAGTCCAGCCCGTACATGGCGTGGAAGCTGCGCAGCAGGCCCTCGTTGAAGGCCTTGGCCGCGCCGTAGAAGGTGTCGTTGTTGTAGGGGTGGTGGCGCTCGCTGGTGGGGAAGGACTCGGCCAGGCCGTACACCGAGGCGGAGGAGGAGGCGACCACCTTGCCGACGCCCGCGGCCGCGGCCGCCTCCACCACGTTGAAGGTGCCGTCGACCATGACCTCGTTGGCCAGCCGGGGCTCCTCCGCGCACTGGGTGATCCGGATCGCCGCGAGGTGGAACACCAGGTCCGCGCCCTCGGTCGCCTTGCGGACCGCGTCGGCGTCGCGGATGTCGCCCTCGACCACCTCGACCACCCCGCTGGGCATGGCCCGGGCCAGGTTGGCCATCCGGCCCCGGACGAAGTTGTCCAGCACCACGATCCGGTCCGCCCCCCGGTCGACCAGGAGGTCGACCAGGTTGGAGCCGATGGTGCCGGCTCCCCCGGTGACCAGGATGCGCTTGCCTCGTACGCTGTTCACAGCTGTTCCCTCACTGGGTTGTCGGCCCGGGGCCGGACAGGTGGGCGGTCGGTCGGGTGAGCGGTCGGGTGAGCGGTCGGGTGAGCGGTCGGGTGGTCGGGGTCAGCGGCCGGTCCGCAGGCCGACCACGGCGCCGCGGAACTCCAGGCTCCGGGAGGCGGCCTCCAGGATGTCCAGCACCCGCAGCCCGGCCCGCCCGTCGGTCAGCGGCGCCCGGCGCTCCCGGATCGACGCGGCGAACTCGTCGACCATGGCGCGCAGCGCCTCCTTCTCCGCGAGCGCGGGCGCGACCATGTCGCCGGAGCGGTAGGAGACGAGCATCTCCCGGCGCTCGTCGTCCTGCAGGTCCTGCGGCCGGGTCAGGTCCACCCCCCGGTCGAACAGCGTCACCCGCTGCGCCGGGTTGAGGTCGTCCCAGATCAGGGTGCGCTTCGCGCCGCCGACCATGGTGGTCCGCACCTTGGTCGGGGAGAGCCAGTTGACGTGCGCGTGGGCGATCGCCCCGGTGTTCAGCTGGAGCGTCAGATAGGCCACGCAGGCCTGCCCGGCGCCGATCGGGTCGGCGCCGTGGGCGGCCACCGCGACCGGCTGGACCTGCTCGGGGAGGATGAAGTCCAGGATCGACAGGTCGTGCGGCGCCAGGTCCCACAGCACGTCGATGTCCTTCTGGACCAGCCCGAGGTTGATCCGCACCGAGTCGACGAAGTGGATCTCGCCCAGTTCGCCGGAGTGCACCGCCTCCCTGATCCGGCCGACCGCCGGGGTGTAGCAGTAGGTGTGGTCGCACATCAGCGTCAGCCCGCGCTGCTCGGCCTCCACGACCAGCCGCGCCCCGTCCGCGTAGGTGGACGCCAGCGGCTTCTCCACCAGCACGTGCTTCCCGGCCCGCAGCGCGGCCAGGGCGACGTCGAGGTGGGTACCGGCCGGGGTGGCCACCGCGACGGCGTCCACGGCGGGGTCGGCCAGGACCGCGGCGTAGTCGTCGGTCGCCTGCACCGTGGAGTAGCCGCCGAGCACCCGCTGGGCCCGGGAGACGTCCAGGTCGCACAGCCAGCGCAGCCGGAACGCCGAGCCCGCCTGGAAGTTGCGCACCAGGTTGGGGCCCCAGTAGCCGGCGCCGACGACGGCGACCCCCAGCGGGTCCGGCGTCGCGGCGTTGGTCCGGGCGTTCGTCCCGGCGGTCGTCTCGCTTCTGGCCACGGTCTCTCTTTCGCTGTCGGCGGCTGGTCGGCTTGGAGTCGGTTGTCGCGGCATGTCAGTAGGCCCCCGTCCCGCGCATCACGGCCGGGGCGGTGCGCAGCAGGATCGCCAGGTCCAGGCCCAGCGACCAGTTGTCCACGTAGCCGAGGTCGAGCCGGACCGCCTCGTCCCAGGGCAGGTCGGAGCGGCCGCTGACCTGCCAGAGCCCGGTGAGCCCGGGTTTCACCAGCAGTCGGCGCTTGACCTCCTCGGTGTAGCCCTCGACCTCCTCCGGCAGCGAGGGGCGCGGGCCGACCAGCGACATGTGGCCGCTGACCACGTTGATCAGCTGCGGCAGCTCGTCCAGCGAGTAGTGCCGCAGCACCGAGCCCACGCGGGTGACCCGGGGATCCTCGCGGACCTTGAACAGCATGCCGTCGCTGTTCTGGTTGAGGTGTTCGATCTCCGCCCGGAGCACCTCGGCGTTCTTACGCATGGTGCGGAACTTGAGCATGGTGAAGTGCTCGCCGTGCTTGCCCACCCGCCGCTGCCGGAACAACGCGGGGCCCGTGCTGTCGAAGCGGATCACCAGGGCGATCGCCAGCAGCAGCGGCGACAGCACCAGCAGCAGGATCGAGGCGAGCACCCGGTCCACGAATTCCTTGGGCAGCCTCGGCATCCGGGACAGCACCGCCGGACTGATGTGGAGCATCGGCACCCCGTGGTGCGGGCGGTGGGCCAGCCGGGAGGAGGCCACGTCCGCGACCATCGGCACCACCAGGAAGTCCACGGCCTGGGCGGCGGCGATCCAGGAGAGCCGGCGCAGCACGTTGGCGTCGATCTCCGGGGCGGGCAGCACGACCACGGTGTTGCAGTGGCTGGAGCGGATGGCCGCGGAGACCTCGCCGAGGCCGCCGTTGACCGGCGTGCCGGTGCCTTCCAGCGCCGCGGCGTTGGCCGGGTCGGTGAGGCAGACCCCGAGCACGGCCAACTCCTGTACGCCGCCGCGTTCCAGGACCGCGGAGAGCTCGGCGACCGTGCGCGCGGGCCCGACCAGCAGCGCGGTGCGGCGGTCGTGGCCCTGCGCCCAGCGCCGGTGCATCCGGCGGCGCAGCAGGTACCTGCCGATCAGTCCGATCACGGCGGTCGGCGCCGCCGCGACCATCATGTCGTGCAACAGGTCGTGGTCGTGCGCGAACCACCAGCAGGCGCAGGCGGTGAGGGCGGGCAGGGCGACGGCGCCGCGCAGCACCCGGCGGAACTCCTCGGTTCCGAGGCCGAGGGCACGGCGGTCGTAGGCGCGGTAGACCCACATGGCGGTGATCCAGGCCGGTGGCAGGCCCAGGGCCACCGACCAGCGCCCGTAGGCCGCGTGGATCATCAGCGCCGACAGGACCGCGGCGAGGCCGTCCACGGCGAGCAGGACGAAGGTGTACTGCTGGTCGCGTCTCCTTCGCGGGGCCCGTAACCCCCGACGCTCCAGCGGTGGTATCTCGTGCGTGGGTAACTCGTGCTCGGGTAATGCGTGCTCGGGTAATGCGTGCGTGACCGGTTCTAAGGCCATGCGGAGACCCCCACAACGGTGCTCAGCTCACCGCGACGGACGCACCGGTGCCCCAGCCGTGGTTCCCGCCGACCCCGAGCAGCGGCGGGGTCCACGGGTAGCGGGACAACGGGCGTTCCTGGTGAGTGCTCGGCTCTGACACTGATCGACCGTGCGGATCCCCGGTTGCAATGGACACCCCCGCAACCGGAACCCGCTGTGCTCGGCCGTGACGTACGCGCGTGTGCTGGGCGGGTTCGGGCGACCCTCCGAACCCGGTGGAGCCTTCGTTGGAACTGATCCCGGACCAATATCTCCGGATCTTCAGGCACCTATCAACGCCGCGCCGGTGCTGACCCGATGAATGGTCGGAACGTCGGTGTGAACGCTGGGACTACCGTGCCGGAACCGGTCCTTCCGGGGATGGCTTCCCCGCCCAAACCGGCTTTCCGTCGCCCAATCTAGACCACTCGGGCGCACACGGGGAGCACTTGACTAAAACATGATTATCGTTGGTTCATTCCGCGTCATACTGCCCAGGTGACGAGCATCGTGATCCCGGCCCACAACGAGGCACAGGTCATCGGACGGTTACTGGACTCGCTCCTGTCCCCGCCCCCGACCAGCGGGGACGCCGCGGACGACCTCGACATCGTGGTGGTCTGCAACGGCTGTACCGACGCGACGGCGCGGGTCGCCGCGGAGCGCGGGCCGGGCGTCCGGGTGGTGGAGATCCCGGTGCCGTCGAAGCACACCGCCCTGCGGGTCGGCGACGAGCACGCCCGCGGCTTCCCCCGGCTCTACGTGGACGCCGACGTGGTGATCAGCGGCGCCGACGCCCGCGCGGTGGCCCGGACCCTGGGCGGTCGCGACGGTCGCGACGGCTCCCCGGAACTCCTCGCCGCCGCCCCGGAGCGGGAGCTTCCGCTGACCGGCTGCGCGTGGGCCGTCCGCGCCTACTACCGGGTGTGGCAGCGGCTGCCCGCCGTCCGCGAGGGCCTGTTCGGCCGGGGGGTGATCGCGGTCACCGAGGCCGGACACGCCCGGCTCACCGCGCTGCCGCCGCTGATGGCGGACGACCTCGCCGCCTCGCTCGCCTTCGCACCCGAGGAACGGACCGTGGTCGGTGGGGCCAGAGTTGTCATCCAACCACCGCGTACTTGGCGCGATCTGATTCATCGTCGGATCCGTGCGGCCACCTCCACCGCGCAACTGGAGCAGTCCGAGGGCCCGTTGGTGGGCGAATCGGCGGTCGCCCCGTCCGCCCGGACCAGCCGGGCCGACCTGCGGGACCTGCTGCGCGCCGAACCGGCGCTGCTCCCGGCGCTGGTGGTCTTCCTCGCCGCCGCCGTCGTCGCCAGGCGCGGATCCAGGCGGGCCATCGGCAACGGTGACTTCCACACCTGGCTGCGCGACGAGAGCAGCCGCCGGTCCTGACCCCAGCAGACCTGAACATCTGTCATCTTCCCTGCAAACAGGAGTTTCTGACGATGTATCTGGCAGGTCGCGCGACCCCGGCCGCGGGCGCCGGTGTGCGGACGGCGGTCCGGATGGTCTCCGGCACCGTGCTCGCCCTGGGTGCGGTCAGCCTGATCACCGACATCTCCTCGGAGATGATCACCGCCGTGCTGCCGCTCTACCTCGTCGTCGGCCTCGGGCTCAGCCCGTTGAGCTTCGGGGTGCTCGACGGCCTCTACAACGGCGTCGCCGGGCTGGTGCAACTGCTCGGCGGCCACCTGGCCGACCGGGGACGGCGGCACAAACTGGTCGCCGGGCTCGGCTACGGCCTGTCCGCGCTGTGCCGACCACTGCTGCTGATCGCCCACACGCTCACCCCGCTGGGCGCGATCCTCGCCCTGGACCGCACCGGAAAGGGCCTGCGGACCTCCCCCCGGGACGCGCTGATCTCGCTGTCCTCCGAACCCGAGCACCGGGGACGGGCGTTCGGGGTGCACCGGGCGATGGACACCGCGGGCGCCGCGCTCGGGCCGATCACCGCGTTCCTGATCCTGCGCCAGGCGGCCAACGGCTACGACGCGGTCTTCGGCGTCAGTGGCTGCGTGGCCGCCCTCGGCGTGCTGGTCCTGCTGCTCTTCGTCCCCGGCCGACCGCCCCGGCCACGGCCCGCCGCGAAGGCGGAGGCCGAGGCCGGGGCGGAGGCCGGGGCGCAGCCCCAGCCCTCGGTGAGTCTGCGGGAGGCGGTGAACCTGCTCCGGCTGCCGCGGCTGCGCGCGCTCACCGGCTGCGCCATGCTCCTCGGGCTGACCACCATCAGCGACGCCTTCGTCTACCTGCTGCTCCAGCACCGGGTCGGGATCGCCGACCAGTGGTTCCCGCTGCTGCCGCTCGGCACCGCGTCGGTGTTCCTGCTGCTGGCGGTCCCGGTCGGCGCGCTCGCCGACCGGGTCGGCCGCCGCGGCGTGTTCCTGGCCGGGCACGGCGCCCTGCTGCTCGGCTACGCCCTGCTGCTGTGGGCACCGGCCGGTACCGCCCTGCCGTTCGTGGTGCTCGCCCTGCACGGCACCTTCTACGCGGCCACCGACGGCGTGCTCCCGGCCGCGGTCGCCGACGTCGTCCCCGAGGCGCTGCGCGGGACCGGCCTGGCGCTGGTCGGCACCGGCCAGGCGCTCGCCCGGTTCCTCTGCTCGCTCGCCTTCGGCGCGGCCTGGACCGCCTGGGGCGACGGCCCGGCCCTGGCCGGCTCCGCGGTGGGACTGCTCTGCTGCGCCGTCACCGCCGGTGTGGTGCTGCGGCCGAGGCCGTCGCCGACCACCGACCACTGATCCCGGACCCCAGCCGCCCCTCACCACCCCAAGGACGTCCATGTCCCCCCGGCTCCGCCTGCTCATCCTCGCCGTGTCCGTCGTCCTGCTCGCGGCCATCGGCACCGGCTTCGTGCTGCACGACGCCGACCGCGCCAACCGCCGCACCCGGGCCCGGGCAGGCGGCCCGACCGTCACCGCGGGGACGGTGTCCCTGACCCAGCCGGACCGCCTGTTCTTCGTCGACATGGCCAGCGGACCCTACGTCAACCACGTCGTCTCCGTCCCGGCCGACGACCCCGGCGGCACCCGGACCGCGTCCGGGCTCAGCTGCGAGCGCTTCTACGCCGGGGCCGGAACCGGCGTCTGCCTGCAGTCCGTCCAGGGCGCGCTGACCACCGGCAACCGCGCCCTGGTCCTGGACGCCGACCTGCGGACCCGGCGCAGCTACGCCCTCGCCGGGATCCCCAGCCGGGCCCGGGTCTCCGCCGACGGCCGCTTCGTCTCCTGGACGGTCTTCGTCGGCGGCGAGTCCTACGGCGCGGCGTTCTTCTCCACCCGCACCTCGATCCTGGACACCCGCACCTGGACGCTGATCCCCAACCTGGAGACCTTCTCGATCACCCTCAACGGCAGGAGGTACCACGCCGCGGACGACAACTTCTGGGGCGTCACCTTCGCCGGGGACGACGACACCTTCTACGCCACCCTGGGTACCGCCGGGCACACCTACCTGGTCCGCGGCTCGATCTCGCGGCGCAGCGTCACCAGTCTGGTCGAGAACGTGGAGTGCCCCTCGCTCTCCCCCGACGGCACCCGCATCGCCTTCAAGCGGCGGGTCCTGCCCGGCTCCTCGCTGTGGCGGCTGACCGTGCTCGACCTGCGCACGCTCCGGGAGACCCCGTTGGCCGAGCAGCACAGCGTGGACGACCAGGCCGAGTGGCTCAACAACAGCACCGTCGCCTACGCCCTGCCCACCAGCGGCGACGTCGGCAGCTACGACCTGTGGAGTGTCCCCGCCAACGGCACCGGCACCCCCCGGATGCTGCTCCCCGGCGCCTTCTCCCCCGCCATGGGGTGAGGTCCGCCGCCGCGCCGTCATCGGTTTCCGATGCCCGGTCGGCCACTCCTCGTTAGACTGTTCGAGAATCGGAAGCGTCGTGCGCGACCGGCGGCGCCGGATCGAGGACGGGAAACGGCGTTGAGTTTCTTCACTCTTGGCCATCGCGGCGTCATGGGCGTCGAGCCGGAGAACACGGTACGTTCCTTCGTCCGGGCCGAGCGGGAGGGCCTCGACGGCATCGAACTCGACCTGCACCTCAGCAAGGACGGCGCGCTGGTGGTGATGCACGACGCCACCGTGGACCGGACCACCGACGGTACCGGCGCCATCGGCGACCTCACCCTGGACGAGTTGCGCACGCTCGACGCCGGGCGCGGTGAGCGGGTGCCGGTGTTCGAGGAGGTACTCGCGGCGGTCTCCGACCAGCTGCCCGTCCAGGCCGAGATCAAGGACGTCAGGGCGGCCCGGGTACTGGCCGGGGTGCTGCGCGAACGGCGGCTGCTGGGCCGGGTGTCGGTGCTGTCCTTCCACGACGACGCGCTGCGCGAGATCCACGCGCTGCTGCCCGAGGCCCGGACCGTCCTGGTGGCCGGTCGGACCGGCGGGGACCTGGTGGAGCGGGCCCGGGCGGTGGGTTCCCGGCTGGTCAGCCTGGAACTGGGCAAGCTGTGCCTGGACACGGTCGAGGAGTGCCGCGCGGCGGGCATCGAGGTGATGGCGTGGACGGTCAACACGCCGCGCGAGCTCGCCCTCGCCCGCGCCCTCGGCCTGGTCGGCGCGGTCACCGACCTCCCCGGGACCAAGCGGATGGTACGGGCCGCGACCGGCGCGAACCCGGGCGACGGCGGCCCCGGCCGGGGGGTCGCGACCGCGCCCCGCCACCGGAACTGGTAGCGGCCATCCATAAATCAGATCACCTACAACAAAAACAACTATTGGACAGAATTTAGGGCGCGACCGAGGATTTCACCATTGCCTTTGTGGAGGGTGAAATGCCAAGTCAAGAGACTGAAGTCGTCGTCGTCGGGGCAGGTCAGGCCGGTGTGGCGATCAGCGAGCACCTGGGCGCCCGCGGCATCCCGCACGTCGTCCTGGAGCGGCACCGGATCGCCGAGCGGTGGCGCTCGGAACGCTGGGACTCCCTGGTCGCGAACGGGCCCGCCTGGCACGACCGCTTCCCGGGGCTGGAGTTCACCGACCTCGACCGCGACGCCTTCGCCTCGAAGGAGCTGGTCGCCGACTACTTCGTCGCGTACGCCGAGAAGATCGGGGCGCCGATCCGCTGCGGTGTCGAGGTGACCTCGGTGCGCAGGCACACCGGTCGGCCCGGCTTCCGGGTGGAGACCTCGCGGGGCGCCGTCGACGCGCGCTTCGTCGTGGTCGCGACCGGGCCGTTCCAGCGGCCGCTGATCCCGCCCGTGGTCCCGGACGGCGCGGTCCCCGCGCAGATCCACTCCAGCGGCTACCGCAACCCGGGACAGCTGCCCGAGGGCGCGGTGCTCGTGGTCGGGGCCGGGTCCTCGGGCGTCCAGATCGCCGACGAACTGCGCCGCTCCGGCCGCCGGGTGCTGCTCTCGGTGGGCCCGCACGACCGTCCGCCGCGCGAGTACCGCGGCCGGGACTTCTGCTGGTGGCTGGGTGTGCTCGGGCTCTGGGACGCGGAGACGCCGCCGCAGGGCGCCGAACACGTCACCATCGCGGTCAGCGGCGCGCGCGGCGGCCACACCGTGGACTTCCGCGCGCTGGCCGCCGACGGCATCGAACTGGTCGGCCTGACCACGTCCTACGCCGACGGCGTGCTGCGCTTCGCGCCGGATCTCGCCGCGAACATCGCGGGCGGCGACACGACGTACCTGGCGCTGCTGCGGGCGGCCGACGCGTACGTCGAACGCAACGGGCTGGACCTCCCCGAGGAACCCGGGGCGCACCTCCTCGGGCCGGATCCGGACTGCGTGACCAACCCCCGCCTGGAGCTGGACCTGGCGCGGGCGGGGGTCACCTCGATCGTCTGGGCGACCGGCTTCGCCACCGACTACGGCTGGCTCAAGGTCGACGCGTTCGACCGCGACGGCCGCCCGGACCAGCGCCGGGGCGTGTCCACCGAGCCCGGCGTCTACTTCCTGGGCCTGCCCTGGCTCTCCCGCCGGGGATCGAGTTTCATCTGGGGCGTCTGGCACGACGCCAGGTACATCGCCGACCACATCACCACCCAGCGCGGCTACCTGCACTACGACTCCGCCGACCGGATCGGCTGAACCGAGCGCGACAGGCCGGTGGGGCAAGGGCGTTGGCCCTTGCCCCACCGGCCTTGCGGTTGCTGCCGGGTCAGTCGCGCAGTACCCCGGCGGGGGTGACCCGCTCCAGCACCTGGCGCATCGCGCCGACGGCCTCCTCGGCCTCGGCCTCGGTCATGACCAGTGCGGGCGAGAGCACCAGCGAGTGGGCGCAGTCGCGGACGATGACGCCGGTCTCGCGGCGGATCACGTCCGGCAGCAGCGGCTGCGGCATCGGCAGCGGCTCCCGGGTGGCCCGGTCGGCGACCAGTTCCACGGCGAGCATCATCCCGACCGAGCGGATCTCGCCCACCACCGGCAGGTCGCCCAGCCGCGCCTCCAGTTCGCGGTGCAGCAGGCCGCCGATCTCGGTGGCGCGGGCGAGCAGGCCCTCGCGCTCGATGATGTCCAGGTTCGCCAGCGCGACGGCCGCGGCCACCGGGTGGCCGTTGTAGGTGTAGCCCATGGGGAAGCCCTGGTCGGCCAGCAGTTGCTCGGCGACGTGGTCGCCGACGAGCAGCGCCCCGAGCGGGATGTAGCCGGAGGTGATGCCCTTGGCGGTGACGATGATGTCCGGGGTGACGCCGAAGTGCTGGGCGGCGAACCAGGTGCCGACCCGGCCGTAGGCGGTGACCACCTCGTCCAGGATCAGCAGGATCCCGTGCCGGTCCAGTACCTCGCGCACCCGCGGCCAGTAGTCGTCCGGCGGGACGAGCATGCCGCCGACGCCCATGATCGGCTCGCCGATCATGGCGGCGATGTTGCCGGGCCCGATCTCGGCGATCCGCTGCTCCAGCTCGGCGACGAGGAAGTCGGTGACGGCTCCGGGGGTGTCGGCCGCCCCGGGGTAGAGCTCGGTGCGGTACGGCCACGGCGGGGTCAGGTGGGAGACGTGCGGCATCATCGGGGCGAAGCCCTCGTGGTAGACCGGGAATCCGGTCGCCGAACCGCCGCCGTAGCCGATGCCGTGGTAGGCCTTGTGCCGGGCCAGGATCCAGGTCCGGTTCGAGTCGCCGCGCCGGTGGTGGTAGTAGCGGGCCATCTTGATCGCGGCCTCGTTGCCCTCCGAGCCGCCGGAGGTGAAGTAGACGTGGCCGAGACCCTCCGGCGCCATCGCGGTGAGCCTGGTGGCGAGTTCGATCGCGCGGTCGTTGGAGAACTCCCAGAAGCTGGTGAAGTACTCCAGCCTGGCCATCTGCTCGTAGGCGGCCCGGGCCACCTCCTCCCGGCCGTGGCCGATCTGCGCGAGCCACAGGCCGCCGGTGGCGTCGAGGTACGAGCGGCCGTCCACGTCGGTGAGCCGACAGCCGGAGCCGCCGGTCATCACGACGCGCTCGGTGACCGAGCCGGGCAGGTAGGGGTGGATGATCCGGGCCCGGTCCGCTTCGCGCAACTGCTCGGGGGTGAGCGGGGTACGGCTCATGGCGGTGCCGCCTTTCGTGTCGGGGACGAGGTGGGGGAAGGGGTGGTGCTCCTGGGCGGTACTCAGCCGAAGGTGATCCAGGTCGTCTTCAGGCCGGTGTACTTGTCGACGGAGTGCGGGGACAGGTCGCGCCCGAAGCCGGACTGCTTGAAGCCGCCGAAGGGCGTGGCCGGGCTGAGCGCGTCGACGGTGTTCACCGACACCGTCCCGGCGTGCAGTGCCTCGGCGACGCGGTGGGCGCGGGCCAGGTCGCGCGTCCAGAGCGAGGCGGCCAGGCCGTAGGGCGAGTCGTTGGCGATCCGGACCGCGTCGGCCTCGTCGCGGAACGGCAGGACCGTGAGCACCGGGCCGAACAGCTCCTCGCGGGCGAGCGGGGCGTCCTCGGGCAGACCGGCGACGATCGTCGGGTGCACGTAGGCGCCGACGCGATCGGGGCGGCCGCCGCCGTGGACCACCCGGCCGCCGGCCGCGCGGGCCGCGTCGACGGCGGCGACCAGCCGCCGGGCCTGCGCCTCGTCGACGACCGGGCCGAGACGGGTGGCCGGGTCCAGCGGATCGCCGGGGCGGTACCCGGCGGCGTGCTCGGCGACCCGGGCGGTGAACTCCTCGGCGATGTCGGCGTGCACCAGCAGCCGGGTGTTGGCGGAGCAGACCTGTCCGGCGTTGAAGCAGAAGCCGGAGGCGGCGCGTTCGGCGGCGGCGTCCAGGTCCGCGTCGGGGAACACCAGGTTGGGGCTCTTGCCGCCCGCCTCCAGCCAGACCTGTTTGCCGTTGGACCGCGCGGCGTAGCCGAGGAACAGCCGCCCGACCGCCGTGGAGCCGGTGAAGGCCAGCACGTCCACGTCCGGGTGCAGGCCGAGCGCGCGGCCCGCGGTCTCGCCGAGGCCGGGGACGACGTTGAGCACGCCGTCCGGGATCCCGGCCTCGACCGCGAGCCTGGCCAGCAGCAGCGCCGACTGCGGCGACTGCTCGGCGGGCTTGAGCACCACGCTGTTCCCGGCGGCCAGCGCCGGGGCGAGCTTCCAGGAGGCCAGGTCGAGCGGGAAGTTCCACGGTACGACCGCGCCGACGACACCCAGCGGCACCCGGCGGACCAGCGCGAGGTTGCCGGGCGCGGCCGGAGCGATCTCGTCGTAGAGCTTGTCGATCGCCTCGGCGTGCCAGGCGAAGCACCCGGCCGCGCCGGGGACGTCCACCGCCAGCGCCTCGGCCACCGGCTTGCCCATGTCGAGCGAGTCGTACAGGGCGAGTTCGGGGCCGTGCCGCTCGATCAGCTCGGCCAGGCGCAGCAGCCGCCGCTTGCGGGCCTCCGGCGCGAGGCCGGACCAGCGGCCGTCGGCGAAGGCGGCGCGCGCGGAGCGGACGGCGGCGTCCACGTCGGGCGCGTCACCGGCGGCGATCTCGGCGAGCACCCGGCCGGTGGCCGGGTCGGTGTCGGTGAAGGTGGCGCCGGACCGGGCGTCGCGCTGCTCGCCGTCCACGAAGGCACGGGTCTGCGGGGTGAGCCCGGCGGCCAGTCGCCGCCACTCGTCGGCGCCGGTCGGGGTGCTGGTTGCGGGGGTGGAGTCGTTCATGGCGGGAACCTCAGGCGTCCTCGAAGGGCAGGTGACCCGCGGTCTCGTCCACCGGGTCTCGGCTACTGCCCGAGTTCTTTGATACGAGATTCAAACAACTGCTCAGGCCTGCGTCAATGGCTGGAGCGGTGGGGGATTGTTCGATCTGCGGTCGGTGTCAGAGAATGGACGGCATGGCGCGACCGAAGAACCAGGAAGCCCGCCGCGGGGCGTTGATCCACGCCGCCGGGCGGGCCATCGCCGACCGGGGCATGACCGGCCTGCGGATCAAGGACATCGCCGCCGAGGCGGGGGTCTCGGCGGGATCGGTGCTGTACTACTACCCGGAGCTCGACGACCTGGTCCTGGCCGTCCACCAGGACGCCGTGGAGCGGTATCTGACGCTACGTCAGCAGAGCACGGACGAGCCGGAGGGCCCGGTCGCGCGGATGCGCGCCGCGCTGGCCTCCGGCCTGCCGCAGGGCCCGGACGACCCCGTGCACCGGCTGCTGTTCCAGTTGCACGGCCTCGCCGACCACAGTGCCGCGCACGCGGCGCTGATGGCCTCGTTGTTCGCCCGCGAGGTGTCCCTGTACTCGACGTTGCTTCAGGTCGGCGCGGCGGTGGGGGTCTTCGCACCGGCCGCCGCGCCGCCCGCCGAGCTGGCCCGCAACCTGGTCGCGATGGAGGACGGCTACGGGCTCCACATCGTCGCCCGCAACCCCGCCGTCGACCGCGCCACCGCGCTGGCGCTGCTGACCGCGCACGCGCGCTCGGTCACCGGCTGCCCCGAGCTGTGAGATCGGCCGCGGTCAACGCGAGCGCCAGCGCGCCGTCGAGCAGCGCCGCGTCCGCCGCCGGGGTGGCGCAGGCGGCGGCGAACTCGCGCTGGTGGTTGACGGCAGGCAGCGAGTCGATCCCCAGGTACGGGTGCAGCGCGCGGATCACGCGGGAGACGTTGCCCATGTCGGTCGAGGCCCGGTTCATCCGCGCCGCCGGGTCGCCGGGCGCGGCGAAGCGGCGGCCGATCCCCTCGGCGTTGCGGCGGTAGAGCGCGACCAGCTCCGCGTCGTTGCGGAACTCCGAGTACGGCGGCGACTCGGGCTCGATCTCCAGCGCGCACCCGGTGGCGAGCGCACCGGCCCGGAAGCAGGCCTCCACCCGGCCCTGGATCCGGTCCAGTTCCTCCAGGCTTCCCGCCCGCACGTACCAACGCCCCTCGGTACGCTCCGGGATGGCGTTGGGCGCCTCTCCGCCGCGGGTGACCAGGCCGTGCACCCGCGTGCTCGACGGCAGCTGCTGGCGCAGCAGGCCGATCCCGACCTGGGCGACGGTGAACGCGTCGGCGGCGTTGCGCCCCCGTTCCGGGAAGGCGGCGGCGTGGGCGGCCCGGCCGGAGTAGGCCACGCCCAGGTGGGCCACCGCGAAGGGCTCGGCCTCGGCGACGTCCACCGGACCGGGGTGCACCATCATCGCCACGTCGACCCCGGCGAACGCGCCGCGCTCCAGCATCAGGATCTTGCCGCCGCCGCCCTCCTCGGCCGGGGTGCCCAGCACGGTGACGGTCAGCCCGAGGTCGTCCACCACCCGGGCCAGGGCGGCGGCCGCCCCGACCGCCGAGGCGGCGATCAGGTTGTGGCCGCAGGCGTGACCGAGGCCGGGCAGCGCGTCGTACTCGGCGCAGAGCGCGATGTGCAGCGGTCCGCTGCCGAGGGTGGCGGCGAACGCGGTCGGCAGCCCGCAGACCCCCGGGGTGACCGCGTAGCCGAGCTCGTCGAGGAGCGACGCGGTCCAACGGGCCGCCCGCTCCTCCTCCCAGGCGGTCTCCGGGTCGGCGTGCAGCCGGTGCGACAGCGAGACCAGCCGGTCGCGGTTCCGTCCGACCGTCTCCGTCAGCAGGGCCCGGACGGCCGCGGGCGCCCCCGGCGTCAGCACCGGTCCCCCGGGACGCCGTAGCCCGGCGCCCGCCCCGGCGCCAGCGCCCGCTGGACGTAGGCGTCCTGCTGCGGCTCCCACAGCCGCCACAGCCCGCCGAGCCGGGCCACCGGGTCGTCCGACGCCCAGTCGACCCGCAGGTCGACGACCGGCCAGGGCACCGCGTCGGCGACGAGCAGACCGGCCGAGTGCACCGGCCCCGCCTCGCCACCGGCCGCGAGGCCCGCCGTCAGCGCGTCCAACAGTCGCTGTGCGAGCGGGAGTTCGGGCTGGGCGGCGAAGGCGTCGACCATCGCCAGGGGCACCCCCTGGTGCCGCAGCAGGTTCCCCGCGGCCGCGCAGTCCGCGCCGAGGGCCCGCGCGTGGCTGCCCAACACGTGCTCACCGGAGTAGCCCGCGGGGCTGCCGTCCAGCCCGACGGCGGTCAACTGGCGCCAGGCGACCAGAGCTTCGGTGTCCACGGTGTGGCGGACGGCGTCCCGGGCGGTCGACCCGGCGGCGATCAGGTCGAGCAGCCGGGGACCGAGCCGGGGGTCGGTGACGTTCTGCGTGCAGGCCGCGCCGACCCCGGCGCGCACATGGGCGCAGCGGGCGGCCACGGCCGGACTGGAGGAGGCCAGCGCCACCCCGACCTGCCCGGTGCGCGGGCACCGGGCGGCGATGGAGAAGGTCACAGCCGCTCCCCGCGCTCGGCGGCCCGGGCGTGCCGGATCCCGGCCGCCTCCGCCCGGCGCGAGGCCGGGATGACGGCGGTGGCATCGATCTCCACCAGCCACTCCGGCCGGGCCAGGGCGGAGACGACCAGGCCGGTGGAGACGTAGTGCACGCCCTGGAGCCGGCGTCCCATCACCCGGTAGACCGGCTCGCGGTAGCGGATGTCGGTCAGGTAGACCGTGATCTTCACGATCTCGTCCAGCGCGCTGCCGGACTCCTCCAGCAGCATCGCGATGTTCGCCATCGCCTGCTCGGCCTGCGCCTCGATGTCGCCGATGCCGACGCTGTCGCGGGTCTCCAGGTCCTGTCCGATCTGGCCGCGCAGGTAGACGGTGCCCTCGGCGACGACGGCCTGCGCCAGGTCGTTGGCGAGGTGCTGCTCGCGGTAGGTGTCGGCGGTGTTGAAGCGCCGCAGTCGGTGATGCACCATCAGCTCTTCCCAGGGTGTCGGCGTGCGGCCGGTAGGGGCCGCGGTACCACTATGGGAGCGCCTCTTCCCCTGGTAAAGCAGATCTTTTAGGGTTGGGTCATCTGGTATTCAGATCTGATCAGTAAGGTGGCGGCGGATGGCGGAGACGGTCGGGTTCACGCTGACGCAGCTGCGCTACTTCGTCGTGGCCGCCGAGACCGGCAGCATGACCGCCGCCGCCGAGCGGCTGCTGATCGCCCAGTCGGCCGTCTCCACCGCGGTCTCGAACCTGGAGCACGAGCTCGGCGTCCAGCTGTTCATCCGCCGCAGGGGCAAGGGCCTGGTGACCACCCCCGCCGGGGAGCGGCTGATGCTCCAGGCGCGGGAGCTGCTCAGCCACGCGCTGGACGTGGCCGCCGAGGCGCGCGGCGTCGAGGGCGGCCTGAGCGGGCCCGCCCGGATCGGCTGCTTCGTCACGCTCGCGCCCTTCGTGCTGCCGAAGCTGCTGGCCGCGGCGGAGGAGCGCCACCCCCGGCTGCGGATCGAGGTGCTCGAAGGCGAGGCGGGCGAGCTCGACCAGGCCCTGCGGACCGGCCGGATCGACTTCGCCATCACCTACGACCTCGGCCTCGGTCCCGGCATCGCCCGCGAGACCCTCGCCTCGCTGCCCGCCCACGCGCTGGTCGCGGCCGGCCACCCGCTGGCCGGGCGCGGCACCGTCGACCTGGCCGAACTCGCCCACGAACCGCTCGTGCTGCTCGACCTGCCGCACAGCCGGGACTACTTCTGGTCGCTGGTCACCGCCACCGGGATCACCCCGGTCATTCGCCACCGCTCGCACAACTACGAGGCGGTACGCTCGCTGGTGGCCCTGGGCCACGGCTTCTCGGTGCTGCACCAGCGCCCGGCGACCGAGGAGACCTACAGCGGCGCCCGGGTGGCCGTCCTCGCCCTCACCAACGAGCACCCGCCGCTCGACCTGGTCCTCGCCCGGATGGACGGGGTCAGGCAGACCGCCCGCGCCGCCGCGGTCGCCCGCCTCGCCTGCGAACTCCTGGCCCCGGCCGTGCTCGAACCCGAGGACGGCGGCTGAACGGCGCCGTCCCCGGGACCGCCGGTGCGCGGTGACCGCGGCCCGGCCTCGCGGGCTACCGCCGCTCGGCGGTGACCAGCGCGGTGATCTCCTCGGCGAGGTGCGGGCCGAGCTCGCCCCAACCGTCCTTGTAGCCGTAGACCCCGGCCAGGGTGCGGGCCTCGTAGTCGCCGTTCATGATCTCGACGTCGTTGGGGGTGATCAGCCCCGGGTGGGCGACGCCGACGGCCGAGGAGACCTTCATCAGCTCCCGGCGCAGGGTGCGCAGGTAGACTGCGGCCCGGGTGGACTTCGAGGCCGGGTCCACGCCGCGGGCGAGCCACGGGTTCTGGGTCGCGATGCCGGTGGGGCACCGGTCGGTGTGGCACTTCTGCGACTGGATGCAGCCGATCGACAGCATCGCCTCACGGGCCACATTGACCATGTCGGCGCCCAGGGCGAAGGCGACCGCGGCGTTCTCCGGCAGGCCCAGCTTGCCGGAGCCGATGAAGGTGAGGTCGTCGGTCAGCCCCAGCTCGGCGAAGGTCCCGTAGACCCGGGAGAAGCCCATCCGGAACGGCAGCGCCACCGAGTCGGCGAAGATCCGGGGCGCCGCCCCGGTGCCGCCCTCGCCGCCGTCGACGGTCACGAAGTCGACACCTCGGTCGCCGGGCGCCATCAGCGTGCCCAGCTCCTGCCAGAAGCCCAGGTCCCCGACCGCGCTCTTGACCCCGACCGGCAGACCGGTCTCGGCGGCGAGCAGCTCGACGAAGTCGAGCATCGAGTCGACGTCGCCGAAGGCGGTGTGCCGCGACGGGGAGGCGCAGTCCTTCCCGGCCGTTATGCCGCGGATCCCGGCGATCTCCGGGGTCACCTTCGCGGCCGGCAGCATTCCGCCCAGCCCCGGCTTGGCGCCCTGGGAGAGCTTGATCTCGATCGCCCTGACCGGGGCGCTGGCGACCACCTCCTTGAGCCTGCCGAGGTCGAAGCTGCCGTCCTCGTTGCGGCAGCCGAAGTACGCCGTCCCGATCTGCAGTACCAGGTCACCGCCGCTGCGGTGGTACGACGAGAGACCGCCCTCACCGGTGTTGTGCATCGTGCCCGCGAGCGCCGCCCCCTGGTTGAGCGCCGTGATGGCCGCGCCGGAGAGCGATCCGAAGCTCATCGCCGAGATGTTCACCACACTCGCCGGCCGGAACGCCTTGACCCGTCCGCGCGGGCCGCCCAGCACCTTGGCCGAGGGCAGCGGTACCAGCGGGTCGTGCGCGTCGGGCATGGCACCGGCGAAGGTGCGCTGCTTCAGGTAGGCGTGGCCCTGGACGTGCTCGACGTCGATCTCGGTGCCGAACCCGGAGTAGTTGTTCTGCGCCTTCGCCGAGGCGTAGATCCAACTGCGCTGGTCGCGGCTGAACGGGCGCTCCTCCTCGTTGGAGGTGACGATGTACTGCCGCAGCTCCGGCCCGATCGTCTCCAGCAGGTACCGGGCGTGCCCGATCACCGGGAAGTTGCGCAGCAGCGCGTGCCGCTTCTGGACAAGGTCGCGAGCGGCGACCAGCGCCACTGCTGTCGCGGCGACCGCGCCGATCCTCCGGGCGTGCATGAACGTTCCTCCTAGAGGTACGCCTCCAGGCAGGGCGGTGGAGGTCGTCGAGGCGTGCGGGGCGACGGGCACGGCCCAGGGGTGTCAGCGTCCGCCGATGAATACCAGACGATAGTAGGAGGCCGCCCGGACCGACCGGTGCCCAGGGTGGGCCTCACCGCCTGCCCGCCGCCCGCCGCCCGCCGCCGCGGATGTCACCGCAGCGCGTCCCGCGCTCCCCCTGGCCGCGGGCGGGTCAGGATGTTCGGCTCGTAGACGACGTCGCGGATGGCGCCGGGGGTGGCCCGGCTCCAGGCGGTCAGCGCGGTCCGCAGCGGCTGGGAGGCCACGATGACGCGTACCGGCGTGCCCACCGCCTTGATCCCGGCTTCGAGCTCGGTCAGTTCGTGCCGCCGCTCGGCGGTCCACGCCGCGCCGTTCCGGCCGACGTCCGCCAGGTCCGCGGTGGCGTTCAGGCCGCGGTCCTGGTCGGTGGCCGAGCCGTAGATGACGGCGGACATGGTGCCGGCGTCGCGGTTCAGCACCGCCAGTTGCAGGCTGAGGTCCACGTTGCTGGAGGCGTCGCCGTAGACGACGGCGACGGTCGGGATCCCGTCCGCCAGCTGGTGCGCCGCGGCGAGGTTGCCCAGCGCGGGGATGTTGTCGGGCACCTGGCAGCAGGTGCTCATCCACACCGAGGCCCAGGTACTCGACCGGCCCACCGACCAGCTCGCCCCGGGGTTCGGGTCGCCGGCCGGGGTGGCGGGCCTGACCAGGTGCGCGGACCACCAGAAGCTGTGCGTGGCGACCACGGCCAGCGCGAACGCGGCGAGCCCGGCACCGAACCCGGCCAGGCCCCGGCGCGGCAGCACCGGTCGGCGCAGCAGGTGGCCGAAGCAGCCCGCGGTGACCATCATGATCACGACCCAGGCCTGGACGAACTTCTGGAAGTAGTAGTCGTCGGCGAGCGGTTGCCTGGCGTCGAGCAGGAACACCAGGACCGCCACCGCGCTCAGCAGCGTCGCGCAGAGACCGGCGACCGCCGACGGGCGGCGCCGGGCGGCGCGGGTGGCGAAGCCGAGCAGGCTAGCGGCCCCGGTCACGGTGAGCGGTATCCAGCTGAACAGGATGGTGAACCCGGTGGCCTGGGCGGCGGAGGTGTCGCTCAGCCCGGCCGCGTGGGCCGCGATGTACTCGCTCAGCGCCATCGGCAGCGTCACCACCGCGACCACGAGCAGCGGCTTCCAGTGCGGCAGCAGCCGTCGGCGGTGGACCGCCAGGGAGACCGCGACCATGATCGCGGCGAACGGCGCGAAGCCCTCGTAGGTCAGGCAGTTCGCGAGGAACAGCAGCGCCATCAGCGCCGCGTGGGTACGCCAGCCGGTCGGTGGCCGGAAGCAGACCGCGGCCAGCACCGCGAGCAGCGCCATACCGAGTACCTGGGGATCCCAGGTGCACCATATCGCGCTGGTGAACGACCCCACGGTGAGGTAGCCGGTGATCGCGGTGACCAGCAGGACCCGCTGCCAACCGGCCAGGAACGGACCGGCCGCCCAGCGTGCGGCCCAGGCGACGGCGGCCACGAAGAAGCCGTAGCCGAGGCTGACCCAGACGTTGTAGCGGTCCAGCTCGGCGACCGCGTTGCCGGGGTTGACGCTCGACCGCAGGAAGATGTCGCCGAGCGCGTAGAGGTAGTGCTGGCCGGGCGGGTAGACCGCGAGCATGCCCGGGTCCACCGCCCCCTTCACCTGGCCCTGCATCAGGAAGGTGTAGCCGCCGTGGCTGTGGATGGTGTCGAAGAGGCTGAAGTGGCGCAGCCGGTCACCGGTCATTCCGGCGAAGCCGAGCCGGTTGCCGACGCCGCCGCCGAGGCTCGGCCAGTAGGCGACCAGGGTCCCGGCGACCAGGCCCGCCAGCAGCACCACGTCGGTGCCGAGCATCCGGCGCGGCCAGGTGTGCCAGGGCGGCCGGGCGCCGAGCCAGAGGTAGGCGCCGACCAGCAGGGTGAGGCCGAGCCCGCCGACCGCCACCGGCTGCAGGCCCCAGGGCCACACCGAGAAGAGCAGTCCGCCCGCCATGGCCGCCCCGAACAGCAGCACGAGCGTGATCACGAGCCGGTCCACGATCGTGGCACCGGCCCGCACCAGACCGCCGGTGCCGAAGACGGCCAGCACCACCAGCAGCGGGTCGGTCCGGGTCAGCTGGGTGAGGAGCGGCACCACCCACGCCGCGGCGAACAGCGCGGCGACCAGCGGCGGCCGGGGACGACGGGCGCTGCGCGAGGCGGGGGTGCGGGTGGACCGGACGGCACGGGTGTCGGCTTGGAGCCGAGCACCCGTAGTCAGCGAACCCATGTGCGTACTCCTCACCAGCCCAGCGAATGCACCGGCGCGGCACCGGTCGAAGGTTAGAACCTACAGAAATCAGAGCTCACATGTTCTAGTCAAGCTCGTACGTTCTGTCCGACCGGCCGTGGAGCAGCTGCCACGGCGCACCGGCAGCGGGGCCGGGCCGACCGCGGGACGGCTCCCGGGTGCTGCCGCTGCGCTGTTTCGATGACCACCGCGCTGTCGCCCGCCGCCCTCCGGAGCAGCCCGCTCAGCCGAAGTGACCGTGGACGTAGTCGGCGGTGCGGGGATCGGCCGGTGCCTCGAAGATCTGCGTGGTGGGCCCCGACTCGACGATCCGGCCCGGCTGGTCCTCACCGGCCAGGAAGAACGCGCAGTGCTGGGAGACCCGGGCGGCCTGCTGCATGTTGTGGGTCACGATGACGATGGTGACCTGCTCGGCCAGTTCGCCGATGGTCTCCTCGATCCGCCGGGTCGAGGTGGGGTCGAGCGCGGAGCAGGGCTCGTCCATCAGCAGCACGTCCGGGCTGACCGCGAGCGAGCGGGCGATGCACAGCCGCTGCTGCTGGCCGCCGGACAGCGCGCCGCCGGGCGTGCGCAGGCGGCGCTGCACCTCGTTCCACAGCCCGGCCCGCTTCAGTGAGTTCTCGACCACCTCGTTCTTGTCCACGCCCTTGATCCCGGCGAGCTTCAGCCCGCTGGCGACGTTCTCGTAGATGGTCATCGCCGGGAAGGGGTTGGGCTTCTGGAACACCATCCCGATCCGCTTGCGCACCTCGGCCGGACGCACCCCCGGGTCGTAGATGTCGCCCTCGCCGAGCAGTACCTCGCCCGCGAGCGCGGCGCCGCGGACCATCTCGTGCATCCGGTTGAGGATCCGCAGATAGGTGGACTTGCCGCAGCCGGAGGGCCCGATCAGGGCCGTCACGCTGCCCGGGGCCATGGTCAGCGAGACCCGGTCGAGCACCTTGTGGTCGCCGAACCACGCGGAGACCGCCCGGGTCTCCAGCCCGGCCGGGCTGTCCCGGCGGACCGGCGCCCCGGCCTCCCGCGTCAGGTCGAGGTCGAGCGATGCCGTCTCGTTCAAAGCGCTCATGTCAGTGTCCTCTCGGGGTGAGTCCGGCATCAGTACAGGTTCGGCAGCAGCAGCGAGACGTTCTCGTACACGGTCCAGACCAGGGCGAGCACGACCGGGGCGGTGCACAGCGCGGCGCCCCAGCGCGACCAGTGGTAGCCGGCCAGGGAGCCGCCGAACGAGACCAGCAGCAGCGCCTGGGCCCAGAGCAGCAGCGGGAGCAGCGCCGCCGGGTTGCCGGCCAGCGGCTGTTCCGCCGGGCCGACCGCGGGCCAGGCCGTGGGCGTCGGCTGCGGAGCGCTCCACAGGTCGGCGCTGACCTGGGTCCACCCGGTCGGATAGCCGGAGCTGTTCCCGGTCTCCAGCAGCAGCCGGTTGGCGGTGGGGTCGGGCGCCGGGTGCGCGGTGGTGCCGAAGGACTCGACGGTGTACGTCGCGACGCCCTGGCCGGTGGTGACGGTGATCCGGTCGCCGCGGCGCAGTTCCATCAGCCGGGCGAACGGGCCGCCGTAGCTGACGTTGCGCCCGTAGACCGCGCTCACGCCGTACTGGCCGGGCAGCACGGTGGCGCGCAGGTGCCCGGGACCGTGGGTGAGGTCCTCGGCGCTGGTGCCCTCGACGACCACCAGGTCGCGCACGCCGATCGCGGGGATGTTCATGATCGCGACCGGCGCGCCCTCGGTGGTCGGTCCGGTCGGCGCGGTCGCCAGCGAGAGCTCCCCCGCGAAGGTCTTGTACAGCACCGACTGGGCGCGTTGCTCGCTGATCCCGGACAGGCCGTAGAGGTAGACGAAGAACCCCAGCATCAGGACCGAGAGCAGGGTGACCACCACGCCGATGCGCTGCACCAGGGGCCGCCGCCGGGGCGGCGCGGCCGGGCGGGCCGGGCGCCGCGGCTCGGGGCCGCGGCGACGGCGGATCCGGCGGCCGGTGGAGTTCCCGGCCCCGGAGCCGGACTCCCGCCCGGGCTCCGGCCCCGACTCGCTCCCGGGCCGGGTGTGGGTCGCCGATTCGAGGAGCTCTGGCTGCGCCACCGGTCAGCCCCGCTTCCGGCGACGCTGGACCCACGCACCGACGAACACCGGCGCGCAGACCGCGGCCAGGATTTCGAGCACGGTGAGCGCGGCGAGCAGCGACTCCTCGTCCGGCCGTCCGGCGACCATCACCGGCTCGGCGGCGATGGACTGCGGGGAGCCGCCGGAGCTGTCCGATCCGGCGCCGACCACTTGTCCGGTGTTCGGGTCGAAACTCGCTCGCGCCGAGGCTCCGCCGGTCCCCGTGTTGTTCGCGGAGGCCGGGTTCGCCGCGTTGGCGTTGCCCGCCCCGGCCGAGCCCGAACCCGAACCGGAACCCGAGCCGGAGCCGGAGCCCGACCCCGAGCCCGACCCGGATCCACCGGTGGACACCGCCTTGCCGCCGGAGACCGCGCAGTTCAGCGGCGCGCTGACGTAGTCGCAGGGACTGGGCATCGGTGCGCCGGTGATCAGGTGGTTGACGCCGTTGGAGTACGTCGGGTTGTTGCAGCCCATCAGCTGGGTGAGGTTCGGCGTCGCCACGTGCCCGGGCAGGTGGTCGACCTGCTGGAACCCGCCGACGACCAGGTTCTTCGGGAGCGGCGAGTAGCCGAGGTTGCCCGCGCTGTTCTGGGCGCCGCAGAGCACGTAGTTGAGCCAGGTGCTCAGGGTCACGCCCTTGGCCGTGGTCCAGGCCGGCGGTGGCTGGTTGTTCCGTCCGCCGCCGACGTCGCGCGGGATGATCAGGTAGCTGTAGCTGGACAGCGGATAGGTGCGCGGGTCACTGGACGTGTAGACGTTGTCGAGGTTCTGCATCAGGAAGTCGACGTCGTTCGGGTTCGAGTCGATCACGGCCGACTGGAGCGCGATCGCGACGTTCGACGCCGTCGGCAGCGTGTAGTAGCCGGCCGCGTTGAGCATCTTCACCGCGGGCAGGCCGTAGTCGAGCGCGTAGGCGTACTCGTCGTAGCCGATCGCGCCGTTGCTGATGGACGAGGACAGGAAGTTGGCCAACTGGTCCGAGCCGTCCTTCTGCACCGAGTTGGCGAAGCCGGGGTAGAACTCGGTGGGCCCGCAGGGGCTGGGGCCGCCGTGCGCGGAGCAGAACTGGTTCCACTGCGACGGGTACTCCTTGGAGAGCCACCGGGTGAACATGTAGCTGGCCCCGGAGCCGTCGGAGCGGGTGACCACCGTGATGGGCTGGTCGGGCAGTTTGGCTCCGTAGTCGCGGGTGATCCGCGAATCGTCCCAGTTGGTGATCGTGCCGGTGAAGATGTCGGCGATGGTCTGGCCGGACAACCGCAGGTTCTTCACCTTCTGCCCGCCGACGGTGAGGTTGTAGATGAACGTGGTCCCGCCCGCGACGACCGGGATGTACGAGTAGTTCCAGGTCGGCGTCTCGAATCCGGCGCCGAACGGGTCGCCCTGGGTGAGGAAGGCGATGTCGGAGCCGGCGAAGTCGTTCTGGTTCTCGATGTACTTCTCCCGCCCCTGGGCGGAGCCGTCACCGGTGTAGTTGATGGTGACGCCCTGGGACGCCATGTCCCGGGCCCACTGCTGGATCGCCGGCTGGGCCCAGGAGGAGCCGTCCCCGTCGAGCGGGACGTAGCTCGTGGCGGAGGCCGAGGTCACCGGGAGGGCGACCAGGGTGATCGCCGCGGCGATGAGGGCGATGAACAGTCGGAGCCGGAGTCTAAGCGGACTCATTCGTCTCCCCTTCCAGGTCGGCGGCGCTGCGGCCGGGACGGTGGCCGACGGGTGCGGCCGCGGCGTGCGCGAGCCGGTCCCGGGCGACCCGGCGTCGCTGACGCCGGCTCAGCTCCCCCGGTGCCCGGCCGCCGAGCACCCGGGCGACCGTGAAGAGCACGAGGACCAGCGCGATCAGTACCAGCGCGGCGCCGAAGGCCCGGACCCGCTGCACGTCGGCCGGTTCGCGCACGGTCTCGTAGATGTAGAGCGGCAGGCTGGTCTGCCAGCCGGAGAACGGGTTCGCGTTGACGTAGTCGGTGTATCCGGAGGTGAGCAGGACCGGCGCGGTCTCGCCGATGGCCCGCGCCATGCCCAGCACGATCGCCGTGGTCAGCCCGGACCGGGCGGTCGGCAGCACGACGCTCCACACGGTGCGCCACTGGCTCGCGCCGAGCGCGTAGGAGGCCTCCCGCAGCGTGCCGGGCACCAGCCGGAGCATCACCTCCGAGGAGCGCGCGACGAAGGGGATCATCATGATGGTGAGCGCCAGTGCCGCCGCGAAACCGCTCTGCCGCAGCCCGAAGGTGAGGATGAACAGCGCGAAGACGAACAGCCCGGCGATGATCTCGGGGAGCGAGGTCATCGCCTCGATCAGGGAGCGCACCGGGCGCGCCATCCGGCCGCCGACCTCCACCAGGAACAGCGCGGCGAGGATCCCGAGCGGGACGGCCGCGGCGGTCGCGATGCCCATCTGCTCCAGCGAGCCGATCAGCGCGTTGAGGATGCCGCCGTGGCCGAGCGAGGTGAGCGCGGTCGAGTTGAGCGAGTCCTGGGTGAAGAAGTTCAGGTGTCCGAGCGCGGTGTGGCCCTGGTAGGCCGTGTAGGCGACCTGGTCCACCACCACGAACACGATGAACACGCCGACCGCGGCCATGCACGCCGCGGCCAGCCGGTCGGCCACCGCCCGTGGGCCCCACACCAGCGCGGTCACCCCGGCGTAGAGCGCCAGGAACACGAGGAACGCGCTGACCCAGAACCCGAGGGCGCCGCTGGTCGGCAGCAGCCGCTCGTAGACCAGCCAGGTCAGGCCGAGGGCGCCCAGCCCCGAGCCGAGCAGCGCGCAGGCCCCGTCGAGGGTGACGGCGCGCCGCCTGATGCGCCGCTCGGGCTGCGGCCGCGCCGCGGGCTCGGCGGTGACCTTCGGCAGCGGCACCGTGGCCTCAAGGGCCGAGGCCGGGATCGTTTGCTCCGTCATGTCGGTCCTCCTAGTCGGCCGTCTGGGCGCCGGAGCGCGTGCGGGTGATGATGACGCCGGCCGCGGCGTTCACGGCCAGGGTGAACGCGAAGAGCACCAGCCCGGCGGCCATCAGCGCGGAGAGCATCTGCGGGGTGGACTCGGTATAGCGCAGCGCGATCAGAGCCGGGATCGACATGCCGCCGGTCTGTAGCGCGTGCCAGTTGAAGGTCCACACCGGGGAGATGATCAGGGAGACCGCGATCGTCTCGCCCATGGCCCGTCCGAAGCCGAGCATCACCGCGCCGATCATGCCGCCGCGGCCGTAGGGCAGGACGACGGTGCGGATCATCGCCCAGCGGCTGGCGCCGAGCGCGTAGGCCGCCTCCCGCTCGCCCTGCGGCGCCTGCGAGAACACCTCCCGGCAGAGCGAGGTGACGATCGGGATGACCATCAGCGAGACCACCAGGCCGGCGATGAACGGCGAGGAGGAGAAGGCGATCTTCGTCTGCTGGCCGATGATCCGGAAGGGCGGGAACACCGGTCCGACGTGGTCGGTCAGCCAGCGGGCGAACCCGAGCGCCTCCGGCTGGAAGAAGAACACGCCCCACAGCGCGTACACGATGCTGGGGATCGCGGCCATCAGGTCGACCAGCGCGATCAGCGGCCGTTTCAGCGCGGCCGGGGCGTACTCGGAGATGAACAGCGAGGCGACGACCGCGCAGGGCACGGCCACCACCAGCGCGATGACGGCGATCAGGATGCCGTTCGGCAGGATGGAGCCGATGCCGAAGCGGCCCTCACCGACCAGCCAGGTGCCGGTGCTGAAGAAGCTCCAACCGGCCTGGCGGTAGGAGCCCCAGGCGCGGACCACGAGGAAGGTGCCGATCAGCCCGGTGATCGCGAAGACCGCGATCCCGCCGCTGCGCAGCAGCCCCCGGAAGGCCCGGTCGGCCGCGCTGAGCTGCGCCGTGATGACCCGCGGGACCTCTGGCGGCTCGGTCTCGACCGTCGGGTGCTCGTCGTCCGCTCCGGCGCCGCCGGACGGCACCGGCAGCCCGAACGCGCCGGTCGGCGTGGTGTCAGCCATCGGTGCCGCCGGTGCTGCCGCCGGTGCCCTGGGCGGCTCCCCGCTTCCGGCGGCGCGGCAGCCGGAACCCGCCGGTGCCGTAGCCGTAGGCCAGCGGTCCGCCGATGCCGAGCAGGGCGCCCAGCGCCAGCGCGGAGACCAGGACGTAGTTGAAGTCGCCGCTGGTGTCCGCGGCCTTGTCGCCGAGGGCGATCGGGGTCGCCTGGCTCGTCGGCTGGCCACTGGCCGCCGGGCTGGTGGGACCGGCGGCCCGGCCGCCGGTCCCGGTTCCGGTTCCGGCCCCGCTACCGCTGCCGCCGCCGGTCCCGCTGCCGGAGAGGTCGTTCGCGGGCGCGGCGCCCGAGCCGGGCGAGCTCCCGCCGCCGGTGGTGGGCGGCTTCTGCCCGGAGACGGTGGTGTCCGGCGCCGTGCTCTTGCACGTCTGCCGCTGCACCGCCTGGGCCGCCGTCATGACCTGCGCCTGCTGGGCGTCGTCCAGCGCCAGGTAGCCGCCGAAGGACGGGATCTGGCTGAGGCCGACGCCGTAGGTCTGCGAGTTCGCGGTGTCCTGCAGGAAGGTCGAGATCGCTTCGGCCTTGGCCGAGGGCAGCCCGCAGGTCGGCACCATCGCGTACTGGACCTCGGTCAGCGGGTACGCGCCGGCCGCGGTGTCGGTGAAGTCCTGGTACTGGGTGACGCCGTCGGGGTTGGTCTTCATCGCGTTGACGGCCGCGGTCATCGAGTCGACCGTGGGGGCCTCGGCGTTCCCGGCCGGGTTGACCAGTTGCGCGGTCGGGAACCGGTAGGCCGACGCGGTGCCGGAGTCCAGGATCGCGAACAGCGCGCGCTGCGGGAACTGGTCGGCGCCGTCCTTGGCGTCGATGATGTTGCCGTGGCAGGTGGTCCACCCGTCCGTGGTGTTGCTGCACGAGGGGTAGAACTGGTCACCGCTCGGGGTCCAGCCGGCCAGCTCGGAGGCGACGTCGTCCAGGCCGGTCACCGGGTTCCAGGCCACCTGCATGGTGGACAGGAAGGGATTGGTGGTGGAGCCCAGCAGGCTCCGCTTCGGGGAGAAGCCGGGGTCGAGGACCTGGAACTGGTCGAGCGGATAGGTCTGCGACACTCCCTGCTCGTAGTACGCGTTGACGTGCATCCCCCACGGGTCCGGCTGGCCTTCCAGGAAGGCGCGCGCGTCCGGGTCGGCCTCGACCCACCGGGTGAGTTCGTAGGTCATGTCGCTGTTGCCGGCCAGCACGATCGGCAGGAAGTCACCGTTGTTGTCCAGGCCGTTGGTCTCGGTCTCGAAGTCGGCCTCCGAGTACTCCGGGTTGAGCTGGTAGAACTCGGGGTCGGTGAAGATGCTGACCGGGTTGCCCGAGACCTTCGGGTCGCACAGGTCCGACTGCGTGCTCTGGTCGGGTTGGCACTGGCCGAACTCCAGCGAGTACGACTCGGTGAGCAGCTTCGCCACCAGCCGCGCGTTGAGCTTGAGGTCGGTGATCGGTTCCTGGGTGACCTGGTTGTCCACGTAGTAGGCGATGGTGATCGAGGTGGTCACGATCGGCGCGTAGGTGAAGTGTCTCGACGATCCCGAGGTCAGCGCGCTGGAGGCGGGATCGGTCACCAGCGCCACGTCC
The DNA here is from genome assembly GCF_014084105.1 of Streptacidiphilus sp. P02-A3a. Taxonomy (GTDB): domain Bacteria; phylum Actinomycetota; class Actinomycetes; order Streptomycetales; family Streptomycetaceae; genus Streptacidiphilus. The sequence goes on from NZ_CP048289.1 coordinate 6,617,371, forward strand.
GTGCTCGAACTCAGTGAACTGCCGCCGTCCAGGAAGCCGCTGCGGGCCTCGTCCTCGTTCACGCCCGAGTCGTAGTTGAAGTCGACCTTGCCCTGCGGGGCGGTGCACCAGCCCGGCTCCCACTGCCCCATGACCCGTTCCAGCATCGGTGAGCCCTGGGCCGAGAACGCGTAGTCGTTGGAGCCGCACAGCTGCTGCGAGGTCTTCGCGAAGGAGAGCGGGACGACGATGCGGTCGTTCCACATGCACGAGGTGTAGTCGCCGTACAGGGTCGACCCGTATCCGCCGTTGCCCGGCAGGTCCAGGCTGTGGTCCTCGCAGTTCGTCGGCTGCGCGTAGGTGTTGCCGCCCCACTGCGGCAGCACCGCGATCGAGCAGGGGTCGTTGCTGTCACAGCCGAGGTTGTTGTTCTGGATCCGCGTCTGGATCTGGATGTCGGTGTAGCCGGTGCCGCACACCGGGTCCGTGGGCACGTCCGAGCAGTCCGACGCCTGGGTGGTCGCACCGGCCTGGGTGTACGACTCGACGGCGTTGCCCGGCGCGCCCGAGGTGGAGGCTCCCACCTGGATCTCGTTGCACGCGTCCAGGCTCTGCGGGGCCGCGCCTTTGCACTCGACGACGAAGACCGGGTAGAACTCAAGCGACTGCCGGAAGCCGTTGGACAGGCCGGTGGCCTGGTCGCCGTTGCCCTCGTAGCCGGAAGGGGTGAAGTTCGACCAGGAGACGTGCACCATCTGGTTGCTCAGGTTGACCGTCTGGTCCACCGAGACCACCGGTTCGGCCGAGATCATGCCGCCGAGTTCCTGGTCGGCGTAGTTGTCCCAGGCGGTGTCACTGCCATAGGTACCGGTGCACCTGGTCCCGCCCTCGCCGGTCGGAACGCAGGTCGTGCCGTCGGTCGCCACCGCGGCGTGCACGGCGGCGGGCACCGCGGCCGGGGCGGCCGCACTCGCACCGGGCGCCGGGCCGAACCCCAGCAGCGCGGCCACCGCCGCGAGTAAGGCACCGGCGATCCGCAGCCGGGCGCCTGTCCGCCGTCGTGTTCCCGTTCGGCCCATCATCTCCACCGGATCTCCCCTTCACTGCTTTCTTCCTGCCGCCCCCTGTCGTCTCCGCGGGAGCACCGCGCGCCGGCGCCGGCCCGGCACAGGTTCGCTGTGCCGGACCGGCGCCGGGTCCTGTCCCGGCCCCGGGTACTCGGGTACCGCGCTCAGATCACCCAGGTCGCGCTGAACGAGCCGACGTCCTGGCCGCTCACGAAGGCGCTGGTGCCCAGGGCGCTGTTCAGGTACGCGGCACCGGCCGCGTCGAGCGTCAGCTCGCTGGCCGAGTACGCCTCGGTGGTGCCGGTGACGCTCCCGATCTGGGTACCGGCCAGGTCCACCAGCGGCACCTCCCCGCCGCTGGTCGCGGTCTCGCCGTCGAACTGGTCGTCACCGAAGTCGAAGAGCAGGCTGCTGAGCTCGACGGTCTTGCCCTTCAGGTCGAAGCCGCAGACCGCGCCGGAGTACGAGATGGTGCCGGCGTACGTGTTGATGTCCGCATCGCCGCCGGTCGCCGCGTAGGTCAGGGCCACCTGGCCGTTCGCGTAGCTGATGGAGCTGTAACCACTGGGCAGGAAACCGACGCCGTGCCCGGCCAGCGCCCCGAGGAAGGAGGCGTTGACGGAGAGGGTGACCGAGCCGCCGCTCACGGTCGCGGCGTTGGCGGTGCCCGTCATCAGGCCGGTCAGCGCTACCGCACTGACAAGGGCCACCGGCAGCGTGAGGGCACGCTTGGCAGAGATGCGCATGTCGTTCTGCTTCTCCTTGACTGGGAAGTGTTCGTCCACGCCGAGCCGACACGGACGGGTCGCCCCGGGGTCCGCGATCACACCGGGGGTGCTGCTTGAGGGTCCGCCCGCCGGAAAACCTGTCGCCCCGGGCGTCTGGGACCGGAGGTCCCGGTGCGCCGGGCGCACCGGGACCTCCGGGTTGCCCGGGTCGCGGGCCGGACCGGCCCGCGACCCGGGCGAGGGATGTCCTACTGGCCGGTCAGGGCACCGCAGTTGGCGGCGGTGGCGAAGCCGTAGTTCTTGATGTCGGTCGCGGCGGTGGTGCCGCAGATCCAGCCGGTGCTGTTGCCCTGGCCGAGGAGCTTGGTCAGGTCGATCGGGCTGGTCGGGACCTTCGGCGCCGACGCGGTACCGGCGTTGAGGGTGACCAGGTACAGGCCCCGGATGTAGGCGGCCGGGAAGGCGCCCAGACCGGCGGTGTTGATCGTGTTCGAGGAGGTCAGCGGCGCCTTGCTGTCGATGTCGTTCAGCACCAGGGTGCCGACGTTGTCCGGGCTGGTCTTCGTGTAGGCCTGGCTGACGTAGCTGCCGCCGGAGAAGATGCCCAGGGTGTCCTTGTACCCGGTCGGGTTGCCGGTCGCGGTGTACACCGCGTTGGTGCCCTCGTTCTCCTCGATCGGGTTGCCGTTGTAGGTGCCGTTGTCCACGCAGGTGCCGGGAGAGGCCACGTTGATGTCGGCCAGCCAGGTCGCCAGCGTGCCGGAACCGGCCTGCGGCAGCACCGGGATGATCGCGTCGGTGCTGGTGCCGCCGACCTCGTTCCAGGTCACCGGGCCGCTGTAGGTGGACTTGATCAGCGACGCGTTGCACGAGAAGATCGCGGTCAGGTCGGCGTCGGAGAGGTTGCTGACGCCGTTGCCACCCGTGTTGGTCGCGTAGGTGATCAGGTCCTTGGCGAACAGCACCGAGGCGAGGCCGGTTCCGTCACTGGTCTTGAGCGTCCGCGAGGAGCGGGCCAGGTCGACACAGTAGTCGGTGCCGTTGGTGGCCTTGAGCTTGGCCTGGAGCTGCGTGATGCCCGGGCCGGAGCCGTTCGGGCGGGTGATGGAGCAGTTGGCGTCGTTCTTGCTGCTGATGGTGCCGTTCGCAACGCCGGTGGTGGGGTCGACCGCGTTCCAGCTGTAGAACGGGTTCGTCGGGCTCGTCGAGTTGTAGTCCGTCGAGAACTGGTTGCCGAGGAACTGGGTGGTGTCCGAACCCACCGCGACGATCGAGGTCACCGCCGGCGAGGAGGACGGGTCGGCCAGAGCCGCACCCGCTCCCGCGGCCAGGGTGGCCACGGCCAGCGACGTGATGATGACAGAGCGAAGAGCGCGCACGCGACTTCTCCTTAAACACAGCTTCCGTGCATGGCTGTCGGGAGGCTCCGTTGCCGCGGAGCGGACCCGAATCGGTGTGTACGCCGACGGCGGTGAGTCTTGCGCCGGAAAGCGACTTCGATCACCTCGATAGATGATGCAACCATGAACAATGCTAGCCCTGATGTCTTTGGCCCCAGGGATAACTCACATGCCATTATCAAAAAGTGATGACAAGTCAGTTGAATGGCGGCGGCGACCACCGCCCCCGGGAACCGGGTTGACCAGGCAGGACGCACCGTCCACCAGCAGTGCCGCGGCCTCCGGGCCGCCGCCGACCCCCCGGGGGCGCCATCGGTTCGTCGCCCACGGTCGCCGATGGTCCCCCAAGTCACGTTACACTATAGAGACTTGACGACGTGTCAGTATATTTCGGCGGGTCGGCCCGCACCCCTGACCACACCCCGGGCCGCGGCCTCGGGACCGCACCCGGCATTCGGTCGACGGGCACGGGACGTCGCGGCGTAGATCGCGTACGCCATCGATATACCCGACGCCGTATCAACAGGCTTGACATGTACACAGTTTGACCCGCAGGGCCCCGTCGTTCGGCTACGTACTGCGCCCGCACCGGGAAGCCGCACCGGGAAGCCGGATACGGACGTTGCTTTCCGGGTCTTGACTCCGGGCCGGATGAATGCCGTGCCGCTGAGTGGACGCGGACGACCACGCGCCGAACCGACACCCGCCCAGCTACGGTGAGTAGCTACCGGGGACCGCGGCCGACCCCGCCGCCGCCACCAGTCGTACCCGCACACCCGGCATAGCCGCAGCTCAGACCGGCACCAGGGCTCCAGGTTCATGGTCACAGGCTGCACCGGTATCATAACCGGCGGGTGCACGCACGCGACTTCTCCTTAGTACAGTGTTCCGTGCGATGCACTGCTTTACCGGCCCGTCCTGTTGCCGCAGGGCGGGCCGGATTACTTTCGGGTCAGTACGTGCCGGCAGCCGGACTGCCGCTGGTGCTGTCGGCCGACCGGGCGTGCCCCACCGCAAGGCCGCCGCACAGAGCCATCGTCAGCACCCCCGCGACCAGGAGCGCCGACCGGGGGCCGTACCAACCGGCGCAACTGCCGATGAGCAGTGCCCCGACCAGTCCGCTGCCGTAGAAGGCCGACGTCTGGACGGAGAGCACGCGGCCCCGCACCTCCGGGGCGGAGCGCAGTTGCAGGCAGACGGCGGCGGTGGTGGTGAAGAACATGGACGCGGCCCCGGCGGGCACCATCAGCAGCACGAACACCGGGTAGTCCGGGGCCAGTCCGGACACCGCGCCGGTCAGTCCGGTGGCCGCGGCCGCGGCGAGGACGGTGCGGGCGCCCGGGTCCGTCCACTGTCCGGCGAGCAGCGCGCCCAGCAGGCACCCGATGGTCACCGCCGTCGGCAGCAGCGCGAATCCGGTGGCCGACAGGTGGAAGACCCGGGTCGCCATCAGCGTGTTGGTCACGGTGAACTGGACCCCGACCGAGCCCACCACCGCCGACGCGGCGACGGTGAGCGTCAGATCGGGGCTGCGCCGCACCTCGCGCAGCCCGGGGCCGAGGCCGCCGACCCTGGCCGAGGTCGCGGTGTGCTTCGGGGCGGGGATGGTGAGCAGCACCCCGACCACGAACAGGAAGGTCACCGCGTCCACCGCGAAGATCCAACCGACCTGGGCCCAGCCGACGATCAGCCCCGCGACCAGCGGTCCGAGCACCTGGCCGATGTTGAGCAGCGCGGTGTACAGCCCCAGCGCCCGGGACAGCTTGGTCTCACCCACCAGATCGGTCAGGAACCGCTGCCGCGCCGGGTTGTCGGCCACGGTCACCAGTCCGGAGGCGAGGGTGAGCAGGTAGATCTCCCAGATCCGCGCCATGCCGAGGAACGCCAGGGCGGCGAGGGCCGAACTCACCGCCGCCTGGGTGCTCTGCGTGGTCAGCAGGATCCGTCGGCGCGGCCAGCGGTCGGCGATCCAGCCGCCGTAGCCGCTGAACAGCAGCAGCGGACCGAGCTGGAAGGCCGCCAGCAGTCCGATCAGGGTGCCGTTGCTGCCGGTCGTCGCCGCCAGCAGCCACGCCTGGGCGACCTTGGACATGGCGTTGCCGACGCTGGAGACGAGCTGCCCGACCGCGAGGTGCCGGAAGCCGCGCATCCGCAGCGGCGCGAGGAAGCCCGGGCCCCCGGTGTCCGTGGCGGCAGGGGGTGCATGCATGAGTTCCTCGTCGGGTGCGGAAAGGTCGGGTGCGGAAAGGCCAGGTGCGGAAAGGCCGGGTGCGGAGCGGAGTTGTTCGGTTCAGGCGGCGCTGTCGAACCAGAGTCGGCGGATCACCCGGCGCCCGGTGAACGGGCGGCGTCGGTGCAGCACGGTCCAGTTGTCCACCAGCAGGCACTCCCCCGGCCGCAGCTCCCCGGCGAAGCCGGCACCGGCGGACGCGGCCCGCACCGCCGCGTGGGCCGCCTCCAGCTCGGCGGGGGGACCCGCGGCCCGCATCCTGTCCTTCCGGTAGCGGATCCGTCGGCCGACGCCGTCCCCCGGCAGCTCTTCGAGGACCGGTGCGACCCGGTGGCCCTCCGGGGTGAGGTAGGCGGCGGGGACCGACAGCGCCGCCGCCTCGACCAGCTCGACCGGCAACAGGTCCAGACCGCCGCCGCCGTCGGCCTCCAGTACCGCGATGACCATCCAGCGCGGCGGTACCGGCAGGAAGGTGGCGTCCGTGTGGAACCAGAAGTCCCCCTGCTCCGCCACCAGTTGGGCGTTTCCGTCGCCGGGCATGCCGATGGTGACGTCACGCAGCAGCCGGGCGCCCCCGGTGAGCTCGTCGACGGCGGCCAGCAGGCCGGTCGTCCCGGCGGCGAAGCGCACCGCGCGGACCCCCGCCCCGGTCCCGGTCGGCAGCACCGGGACCGGGGTCAGGGCCGGGGCCGGGGTCAGGGTCGGGGCCGGGGCCGGGGCCGGGCTCGGCTGCTGCTCGGTCACGCGCCGCGCCGTCACCCGGGGTACCCGAGCTTCAGGTAGTACATCGCGTCCGCGTCGCTGCCGACCTGGTCCAGCCCCAGCAGCGACGCCGCCCGGCTCTCGGCGACCGCGGGGGTCAGCCATCCGGCGAGGCCCAGCTGGTACCCGGCCTGGAGCAGCTCCTGCCCGAACTCCCCGATCTGGATCAGGAGGTTGAGGTAGGCCCGGGAGTGCCGGTACAGCCACTGGTAGCGGTCCCACTGCACGACGACGAAGACGCTCGCGCCGCCGCCGCCGATCCAGTTCTGCCCCTGGATGGTGCTCGCCAGCTCCTCGTCACTCGGATCCCCGCCGGTGGCCAGCAGCGTGTTGCGGGCCGGGTCGTACTGGTAGATCCCGCGCGGCACGCCCTCGACCCCCTGCACCGCCACGTACACGTGCAGCCAGGTGTAGAAGGAGTTGAGCAGGTAGTACGGGTCGCCGGACGCCTTGGACCGCTCGGCCAGCCGGACGTTGGCGGTGGCGTGGTGGAGCACCGCGCCCAGCGTCCCGGCGGTGACCGGGGTGGCGGCGAACTTGCGCACGCTGCGCCTGGCCAGCATCGAGTCCAGGCTGTAGGTGATCGGCTGCTCCGGTACCGGGAGCGGGAACTCGGCGACCGGGTCGACCCGGAAGCGCTCCGGATAGCCCGCCTCGGCCTGGAAGTCCGCGATCTGGCCGCGTCGGAAGGCGGACAGCTCACTCAGCTTCGCGTCCTCGCTGACCGGTTCGACGTAGCGGAGGTCCTGCTGCGAGTAGAGCAGGTAGGCCGCCCGGGACCAGCGGTTGGACTCCCAGCGGAACATGTCCCTGGTGGCGTCCGCGTCGGCGTCCACCACCAGGCCCGAGCCGAGCGCCTGCGCGCACTCCGCCGGGGTGAAGCCCGCGGCCGCGCTCGCCTCGGCGGTGCGCGGTTCGAGGTGGAAGTGCAGCAGCTCCCAGGCCCGCGCGCCGACGGATCGCAGCCGCTCGCGGCGGGCGAGCCCCAGCGCGCACTGTTGGCCGTCGCGCTGCTCGTGGGCGAAGAACAGCGGGGAGGTGACCAGCCTGGTGGGCCGGGTGCGGTCCGGGGCGGTCGGGTCTGCGGTCGTGGTCATACCAGCGTCCCGAGGAAGAGAGGGGTCAGCCGCTCGACGTTGATGCCCAGCAGTGCGGCGATCTGCCGGTCGTGGAACTTCTGGTAGGTGTAGCCGCCGACGCCGAGCCGCTGGATCACCGTCCGGTACGCCATCAGGGCGTGGCCGATGTCGATGAACGGGGCCCGGGCGGAACGGGCGTCCCGGTAGCGCCACATGGCCCGCTCCACCAGCGAGCAGAACACGATCAGCCCGAACGGGCCCTCCCGGTACTTGTCGAACAGGTCGAAGCTCGCGGCCCGGAACTCGGCCGAGTGGTCGCCGCCGCGCAGTAGGTCGAGCCGGTGGTGCTCGACGTTGTAGTGGTAGGTGCCCGGCTCCAGCGGGCCCCCGGGGAACAGCGCCACGAAGGCCTCGGTGGGGTGCCGGGCGCCACCGGACGGGACGGCTTTGCGCAGGAAGTCGCCCTGGACCGCGAACGGCCGCCTGGTCCGCTCACCGAAGCAGACGTCGAGGAGCAGCGCCAGGCCCTCGGTCCCGCGGCGCTGCTCGGGTGTCAGGGCGGCGAGCAGGGCGTCGGCCGACTCGCCCTCCGCGATCTTGCGCAGCGGGATCGCGGGTCGCGGCCCGGCGGGTTCGGCCGGTTCGGCGGGTTGGGCCGTGGTCGGCAGGTCCAGCGTGAGCGCGGGCGGCAGGCTGCGTCCGATGTACTCCTCCATCCGGGCGTCGTCCGCGGCGAAGGCCCCCTCCTGGTCCATCTGGAGGAAGGGGTAGTCCCGGGTCGAGGAGTGGTAGCGGTAGGCCTCGTCCCAGTCGAAGGAGCGCCAGGCGGCCGCCTGCGCGGGCACGTCGCCGACCGGTACCAGCAGCCCCTCCTCGCTCAGCGCGGACCACAGCGCGTCGGTGATCGGCCGCAGGCTCTCCTGCGCCGCCCAGCGGGCGGTGATCTCCGCCCGGGTGCCCCGGTCCGGCAGCAGGGTGATGGCCAGCGAGACCCGTGGGTCGCGCAGGACCAGCGGGGGCCGCGCCGAGGCGGTCTCGGCCACCATGACCCGGGCGGCGCCCTCGGTCGGCGCCAGCGGGTAGACGAGCAGTTCGGGATGCGGTGCGTAGGACTGGTCTGCGCCCGGCGGCGCCTCGATGGTCATGCGGTGGCGGACCTCCTTCGTCGGATCGGGCTGGGTCGGGGGGAGTGGGGGTCTGTGGCGTGGCTCCGGGACGGGGGTGGCCCGGGCCGGCACCGGACGGTGGGGCCGGCCCGGGCCGGTCGTTCAGCGGGTGGCGCCGTGCTCGGTGTAGACGCCCGGGTCGTTGCCGTTCTGGATGAGCGCGGCACGGACCGCGCCCTCCGGCGCCCGCTCGACCAGTGCGGCGCCGTGCTCGGTGTAGACGCCCGGGTCGTTGCCGTTCTGGATCAGGGCGGCGCGGACCGCGCCCTCCGGGGCCCGCTCAACGAGGGTTTCGGACATTGCTGTTCCTCTCCGGGATGGGATGGGTGAGCCGTCCCGCAGCCGGATGCGGCGGGAGCATGTGGGGGGCGCGCCGTCAGGGGCGCTGCCAGCTGCCGTAGACGATGCGGTGGTCGTGCTCGGGACTGCCGCCGTGCGCGTGGGTCACCTCGCGGCTCCATGCCGTCGTGGCCGTCCGGCCGAGGTCGGCCAGTACCGCCTCCACCAGGCCGCGGCCGGGCAGATAGGCCTCTTCGTAGGTCAGCGGCACCTCGTCGCAGATCCAGCTCAGCGCCAGCGGCGCGTCAGGGGTGCCCAGGGCGTCCGCGGCCGCGAGCATCCGGCGGACGCCGTCGGCGCTGCCCGCGTAGTGCAGGACGCCCAGGAGCAGGACGCCGTCATAGCGGCGCTGCTGCGGGATGTCCGCCAGGTCGGCCTTCCGCAGTTCCAGGGAGCCGCCGTCGGGCAGTGGTCGGCGACCGCCGGTGGCTGCCCGGTCGGGCAGGTCGAGGTCGATGCCGAGGACGTGGTGCCGCCCCCGCCCGGCCAGCCACCGGCCGACCGCGCCGTCCCCGCAGCCGATGTCGAGGACGGCGGAGCCGCTCGGCAGGGCGAGGACGGGTTCGATGACCCGGTGCATATGGGTGTTGAACGGACGGGCGGCGGCGGAGCGGGTGTCGTGGGAGCTGCGGACGGACTGGTTCATACGGACACCCCTGCAATCACGTTAAAGAATCATAGGACCATCGCTATTAATTCTTCTCGGATTTCATTTCCAAGATGCCAGGGCCACCCGGACGACTTCAGGTTAGTCCACGTCCTATCTCCACCGGAAGACGATTCGGAAAAGAAAATTCAACGCTATGCTTTGCGTAGATCCTATATACGTCTTTGCTGCTGGCTGGCCCTCCGGCTCTCCACCGCGCTCCACCCTGCTCCGCCGCGCCCCGCCCGGAATGGCGCGGGAGCCGCGCTTTATCGGCGCCGTTGAAAATCGGTACGGGCGACCGGGCGGCGGCCACGGGATGCCCGGAGAGCCGCACTCCTGTTCGCGCGACGGGGTCCGGGCTCGTAGGCTGCGGGCATGACCAGCATTTTCGACACCCCCGCCGAGGCCCTTGAGGTCCTGCTCGACGGCAACCGCCGGTTCGTGGCCGGTACCAGCGAGCACCCGAACCAGGACGCCGCCAGGCGCGCCGAGCTCACCCCCGGTCAGCGGCCGTTCGCGGTCCTGCTGGGCTGCTCGGACTCCCGCCTGGCCGCCGAGATCATCTTCGACCGGGGTCTGGGTGACCTGTTCGTGGTGCGCACCGCCGGGCACGTGCTCGGGGCCGAGGTGCTGGGGAGCATCGAGTACGGCACCAGCGTGCTGGACTGCCGACTGGTCGTGGTCCTGGGCCACGACTCCTGCGGCGCGGTGGCCGCCGCCCGGGCCGCCGTCGAGGACGGGCTGACCACCAGCGGCTACGTCCGCGACGTCGTCGAGCGGGTCACCCCGAGCGTCCTGGCCGCGCGGGCCGCCGGTCTGCGGGCGGACAGCGACTTCATAGACGTGCACGTCCAGCACACGGTGGACCTGCTGCTCGACCGCTCCCGGCTGCTGGCCGAGCAGGTGGCCTCCGGCCACACCGCGGTCGTCGGCCTGGCCTACCAGCTCGCCGAGGGCAACACCCGGGTGGTCACCGCCCACGGCCTGCCCACGGCGCGGGACGCCGCCCCGGCCCAGGGCTGACCCCCGGACCGGGCGTCCATCGGGTCAACACCGCGCCCGAGGCCCCCGTCCGGGGGCGTCAGGCGCGGCTGCGGGCGCGGTCCTCGGAGGCGGGCTGGACCACCGGCTCGGCCGGGACGCTCGCCAGCGCCACCCTGGCCAGCACCGCGGCCACCAGGGCCACCGCGGCCAGGGTGAAGGTGGTGACGGTGAAGCCGTGGATCGCGGCGTCGTGTCCGCCGTTCGGCGCCAGGTTCAGGTAGACGGTGCCGAAGACGGCGACCCCGAGCACGCCGCCCACCTGGAGGGTGGTGTTGAACAGCCCGCTCATGTCCGGCGCGTACCGGTCCTCGACCGAGCCGGTCAGGTGGCTGAGCATGCCGCTGAACGCCGCTCCGTAGCCGAGGCCGCCGACCCCGAGCAGCAGCGTCAGCAGCCAGCCGTTGGTGGTCCCGGCCCGCAGGCCCAGGCCGATGCCCGCGAAGGAGAGCGCCAGCAGCAGCGTGCCGACCGGCGCGGCCAGTCGCCTGGCCCGATCGGGTACCCGGCGCAGCAGCGGGCCGGTGACGCCGAAGGCGGCCACCCAGGCCACCAGCACCGCCCCGGAGTAGAAGGCGCTCTTGCCCAGCCCCTGCTGGAGGTACAGCGCCAGCACGAAGAGCAGGGCGAAGTAGGTGGCCCGGGTCGCCGCCTGCGACAGCAGGGCCCAGACCACCGGCGGGCGCCGCAGCAGGGACAGGGTGATCAGCGGTTGCCCGCCGGTCCGGCCGACCCGCCGCTCGATCAGGACGAACAGCCCCAGTGCGGGCAGGCTGGCCGCGAAGCACAGCCAGGTCCAGATCGGCCACCCGGCGTCGCGGCCCAGCACCATCGGGAGCACCAGCAGCAGCAGCGCCGCCGACAGGGCGGTCACTCCGGCCAGGTCCACCCGCTGGGTGCTGCGGCGGCCGTCCGCCGGGAGGAAGTACCAGGCGACGACGAACAGGCCGATGCCGACCGGGATGTTGATCAGGAAGACCGGGCGCCAGGCGGTTCCGAACAGGTTCGCGGTCACCAGTACGCCGCCCAGGACCTGGCCGACCACCGCACTGCCGGAGAGCACCGCCGTGTACAGGCCCAGCGCCCAACTCCGGGCCTCGTCCTTGAAGTTCAGCTGGATGCCGGTCAGCACCTGCGAGGTCAGCAGCGCCGCCCCGGCGCCCTGCACCACCCGGGCGGCCACCAGCACGATCGACGAGGGCGCGAGGCCGCAGGCCAGCGAGGCGCAGGTGAACAGGGCCAGGCCGATCAGGAACATCCGCCGGTAGCCGCGCATCTCCCCCAGCCGGGCGCTGGTGATCAGCAGGACGGCGTAGGTGAGGGTGTAGCCGGAGACGATGAGCTCAAGTTCCGCGCCCGACGCGTGCAGGTGTTCGTGGATCGACGGCGTGGCGATGTTGACGATCGCGATGTCGACATTCCCGAGGAACATGCCACCCAGCAGTGCTGTGAGCAGCCACCCTGAGTGCCGCGGCCGCTGTGCTTCCTCGCTCATCGTGCTCCTCTTGGTTATCCGGATCGGCATGGAGAACCCGCTGACCTCAGCTAACCGGAGTCAGGACTCTCCGCGCTGGCGTGATTCGGACATGGAGTTCGATCTCGGTACGTAACCGCGCGGTCCGGGCCCTCAGGCCCACTGGTCGGACTCCCCGTTCACCGCGAAGTCCTTCGGCGGTTCCGGGCCCCAGAGGAAGAAACCGTTCTCCGGCTGGTGCTGCCGGGCCGTCCAGTCCATGTCGCAGGGGATGTAGTCCATGGCCGCCGAGTACTCCGAGTAGCTGCCCCAGGGGTCGCGGACGTAGTGGAAGTAGTTCGATCCGAGGACGTGCCGCCCCAGCCCCCAGCCCGCGTGGAACCCCTGGTCGGCCATCTGCATCGCGCCGAGGCCGACCTCGTGGACCGAGGAGACGTCCCAGCTGCAGTGGTGGAATCCGGGTCGGTCCGACCCGGCGAAGGCCAGCAGGTGGTGGTCGCTGCCGTGCACGCCGTGCATGAAGGCCACGTCACCGGCCTGGTCCGAGAGCCGCAGGCCGAGCGTCCTGGCGTAGAACTCGACGACCCGGTTCACGTCGCGGGTGAAGATCAGCACGTGCTGGAGCCGGCGCGGCCTGACCTCGGTGGTCTCGTCGCGCAGCGGGGCGCAGCGCACCCCGGGCGGGGAGACCGGCATGTGGGTCCGCGACTTCTCGTCCGGTGAGCTCTTCTGGGCGTCCCTGAGCTCGATCAGCAGGCCGTCGCAGTCGTGGAACCACAGGCCGTCGCCGTCGGCGCCGGGCGGCGGCGCCAGCCGCGGCACGCCCAGCCGCTCCAGCCTGCGCTCGAAGCGCGGCAGGTCGTCGGCGTAGACGCCGAACGAGAGGTGCCGCAGCTTCTTGGCGGGCCCCTCGGTGAGGCTGCCCCAGCGGTGCGGGTGGCCGTCCGTGTACAGGCCCAGCGCGCTCCCCTGGTCGGCCGTGGCCAGGCCGAAGGTCCGGTAGAAGCTCTCCGCCTGGGCCAGGTCGGGAACGGTGAGGCTGAAGTGGTCGAGCGAGTGCACGCCGAGCAGGTCGGTGCGTCGATTGGGCTGTCGGGTGGGCGGGTTCTCTTCCATGGTCGTCTCCCGGGCCTCCGGTTGCATACCGATCTCCCGACCGTAGCCGAGCGGTAAGGCGGCGCCGATCGGCTTCTTGCCGCCGAAGTCGGGCAGGCGTGGAGGGAAACGGTGGACTCGGGTCCGACTCCGGCTTCGACCGCAAGGGAGTGAGTGCCACAGGGGTCGGCGCGGACGCAGAATCACAGGAGTGCCGGGCAGTACCGCCCGGTGGATGATCTGACTCCCGGTCGGGCGCAGAGCCCGACCGGCCGGCATGCAGGAGGCGGGACACGTGAAGTTGCTGCGCTACGGACAGCCGGGACGTGAGCGGGCTGGGGTGCTCGACCGCGACGGGCGGGTGCGTGACCTCTCCGCTCTCCATTCCGACATCAGGGCGGAGAGCCTGTCGCCCGAGGTCCTCGACCGGTTGCGCGGGATCGACCCCGCGAGCCTGCCGTTGGTGGACGCCGCCGAGCGGATCGGGCCCTGTGTGTCCGGTGTCTCGAAGGTCGTCTGCATCGGGCTCAACTACCGCGACCACGCGAACGAGACGGGCAAGCCCATCCCCACCGAACCGGTCGTCTTCATGAAGGCGACCACCTCCATCTCCGGCCCGAACGACGACGTGGTGCTGCCCAGGGACGCCGAGAAGGGCGACTGGGAGGTCGAACTCGGCATCGTGATCGGGCGGAAGGCGCAGTACGTGGCCGAGGAGGACTGGCTGAGCCACGTGGCCGGGTTCTGCGTGGTGAACGACGTGTCCGAGCGGGCCTTCCAGGTCGAGCGCGGCGGACAGTGGGTGAAGGGCAAGAGCAGCGACACCTTCTGCCCGCTCGGGCCCTGGCTGGTGACGCCGGACGAGGTGCCGGACCCGCAGGCGCTGGAGCTGGTCGCCGAGGTGAGCGGCGAGATCATGCAGGAGGGCTCGACCTCCGACATGATCTTCAGCTGCGCCGAGATCGTCTCCTACGTCAGCCGCTTCATGACGCTGCTGCCCGGGGACGTCATCGCCACCGGCACGCCCGCCGGGGTGGGCTTCGCCCGCAACCGCTTCCTGAAGCCCGGGGACAGCATGCGGCTGTCGGTGTCCGGCCTCGGCGAGCAGTACCAGCGCGTGGTGGCGTACGAGGACAGCGCCCGCTGATCCGCGCGTTTCCCCGGTCCGCCTCCGGCCGACGCCCGCCACGGGCGTCCCTCGGAGGCGGACCCCCGTCCGGCGGCGGAATGCGACCCCTCGTGGTCCGCCGGTGTTCCGACAGGGCGGACAGAACACGGAGGGAGGAGGACCGACATGCCCGAGGACTCGGCCACCGAGCCCCACTGGTGGGGTTCCGAGCTGCTGGCCCGGCATCCGGGCGGCGCGGTCTGGGCTCAGGCCGGCTACCAGGTGACGTACCAGCGGCTGCGGGACCAGGTCGGCTCGCTGCGGCGGCTGTTCCAGGCGCACGGCGTGCGGGACGGGGCCACCGTGGCGCTCCAGGGCACCCAGAGCTTCACCCAGGTCTGGTCGCTGTTCGCGCTCTGGTCGCTGAACGCCCAGGTCATGCTGATGGGGCCGGGGATCCGCGGCCGCGAGCTGGAGCGGCTGCTGGACCAGTGCCGCCCGCAGCTGTACGTCTCCTTCGCCGACTCCGGGCCCGGTCGGCGGACCTTCCACGACGAGTGCGAGGTCTACGTCCGGCAGCTGCGCGGCGGGCGCCGCGCGGAGGGCGGGCACTGCCTGGTCCACTTCACCTCCGGCAGCACCGGGTTCGCCAAGGCGGTCACCCGCTCCCCGCAGTCGCTGCTGCGCGAACTGGACACCTTCCGCCGGATCGGCGGGATGGCCGGTCCGGGGTCGCGGGTGCTGCTGCTGGGGCCGGTGTCCCACTCCTTCAACCTGGTGGGCGGGCTGCTGCACCACCTGGACGTCGGGGCGGTGAGCCTCTTTCCGCCGCAGACCACGCGCTCCTCGGTGATCCGGACGGCGCTGCGGACCGGCGCCGACACCGTCTTCGGCGCTCCCGGGCACTTCGCCGCGCTGGCCCTGGGCGACCGGGCGGTGCGGCTGCCCCGGCTGCGCCACGCCGTCTCCGGTGGCGACCGGCTGGACGCACGGGTGCACGCCCGCTTCGCTGAGCGCTACGGCGTCCGCATCGGCCAGGCGTACGGCACCACCGAGACCGGGATCCTGGCGGCCGACCCCACCGGTTGGTTCGCGCCCGGGTCGGTCGGCATGCCCGCCCCCGGCGTACAACTCCGGATCTTCGAAGGGGAGTTGCGGGTCCGCATGGACGCCTCGCCGTACCCGGTGCCGGAGGCGCCGCCGGCGCGCTTCGTCCCGGACGGGCCGACCGACGGCGCCGGTTGGTTCTGCACCAGGGACCGGGCGGAACTCGACCCGCTCAGCGGCGCCCTGCGCATCCTCGACCGGTTCGACCCGCTGGCGGACCGGCGCCGACTGACCCGGGGCAGGGACCACGCGCTGCTCTCGGACCGGACCGTCTCGCACCCGCTCACCCGCGGCGGAGCGCCCGCCACCGACCTGCGGGGGCGGGACAACAGCGGTAGGGACGTCAGGAGTTGAGTCAGGAGTTGAGGATGCTGTACTGCAACTCCCGCATCACGTCGCTGGGTTCGATGCCGAGCTCGGCGACCAGATTCAGCCGCAGCTGGCTGAACACGTCGAGCGCGTGCGCCCGGTCACCGGCCATGCTGAGCGCCCGCATGTACTGGTAGTGCAGCCCCTCGTGCAGCGGATGCTCGAAGACGCAGGCGGTGAGGTCGGCCGCGGCCTCGTAGTGCTGACCCATTTCGATCTTCGCACTGGAGAGGGTCTCGATCACCGCGAGTTTCGACTCCTCCCATTTCCGCCGCTGCGCCTCAAGGATGCACCCGGTCACCACGTCCACGAATGCCGGGCCGCGCCATAATCGCAGCGCCCGGTCGAGCAGCGGCACTCCTCTTTCCGGATCACCGCGCCTGATCGCGTCCCGCCCCTCGGCCACGAGATGGCCGTAGTGGTCGTAGTCGAACTGTGCGCACGCGTCGCTGAAGACATATCCACCCGGCCTGGTCATCAGGAGTTCACCTGCGACGGCCCGCGCCGGCTTTCCGGTGAACCGTGCCAGCACCTTGCGCGACTGGAGGACGTAGGTCTGGATGTTCCTGAGTCCACTCACCGGGGGATCGTCCCCCCACACCTCGCGGACCAGGGATGATGCGGGCACGACCACGCCGGCGTTGGCCATGAGCACGGCGAGCGCGGTCCGTGGCTTGGGGGCGAGTTCGACGTGTCCCGACACGCCTTCGAGGGAGATATACAGGGGTCCGAGCACTCCTACGAACATCAAGGCTCCACAAATCCTTGGTCGACCGGTCGGGTGGGATGCGCTTGTGGCCGGAGCTGTGGGATCACCGAACGAATTTGATCTGGTGGCTGACGGTTCATCAAGAACACTACCCCGAGGCAGCCCTCTGTCAATCGCGTGTCCGAAAGCGGCCCACGGGCGACCGGCGGCGATCATCGGGATACCCCGGTGATCTCGCCACATCGCACACGGATATCCGTCGGCGCGAAGATCCGCATTGAGATCCCCGTTGAGATCCGCGCGGAGATCGGCGTGAAGGTTCGGGGGCAACAACCGGAGCGTGGGCGGGTCTCGTGGTTTCGTACGGTTCCTGGGACGTCACCCCTCCGAACCCCCCGTGAGGACGGTCGGCATGATCCTCCCCTCCCCCCAGTCCCCCGACCCGTTCGACGCCGCACAGAGCCCGGTCGTGATCGTCGGCGGCGGCCCGGTCGGGCTGGTGCTCGCGCTCCTGCTCGACGCCCAGGGCGTGCCGTCCGTGGTGTGCGACGAGGGGGACTCCTCCTTCGGCCACCCCCGGGGAAACACGCACAACGCGCGCACCATGGAGCACTACCGGCGGCTCGGCATCGCCGACCAGGTGCGCGCCCTCGGGCTGCCCCGCGAACACCCCACCGACGTCGCCTACTTCACCCGCTACAGCGGCTTCGAGCTGGCCCGGCTGCCGATGCCGTCGAGCCGGGAGAAGAGCGACCTGGTCGCCTCCGCGCCACGACTGGACCAGGTGCCCGAGCCGCTGCACCGCGCCAACCAGATGTACGTCGAGCGGTTCCTGGTGCGGCACGCCCGCACCCGGCCCAACATCAGCCTGCGCTACGGCTGCCGCATCGAGGAGGTGCTCCCGGACCCGGACGGGGTGACCCTGCGCGACAGCCGCGGCCGCGTCCGCCGGGCCCGGTACGTGGTCGGCTGCGACGGCGGACGCGGCGTGGTCCGCCGTTCGGCCCGGATCGGCTACACCGGGCAGCGTTCGCTCGACCAGGAGATCCTCGGCGGCCGGGCCACCGCCGCGCACCTGCGGCTGCCGACGCTGCGTCAGAAACTGTTGGACGGACGGGAGGCGTGGAGCTGCTGGGCCGTCAACAAGGAGGTCGTGGTCAACCTGATCGCCCTCGACGGCGCCGACGAGTACAGCCTGCTGACCAGCTCCGTGGACCCCGACGCCTTCGACCCGGGGCGGTTGGCCCGGATCGTGCGGGCCGCGGCGGGCGCCGACCTGCCGGTGCAGGTCCTGGGCCACCGGCCGTGGACGGCGGGGGTGGCCCTGGTGGCCGAGAGCTTCGGGGAGGGCCGGATGTTCCTGGCCGGGGACGCCGCCCACCTGTTCACCCCCACCGGCGGCTTCGGCATGAACACCGGCATCGACGACGTGGCGAACCTCGCCTGGAAGCTGGCCGCCCGGATGCACGGCTGGGGCGGGGCCCGACTGCTGGACAGCTACGGCGCGGAGCGGCGACCGGTCGCGCTGCGGAACACCGGCGCGGCCCGGGAGCTGAACCGGAACCTCGCCGACATCGCCCGCCCGGCCGCGCTGGACCTCGACTCGGCCGCGGGCCGGGCCGCGCGCGCGGAGCTGGGCACCCGGCTCGCCGGTCTCGGGGAGCAGTTCGCCTCGGTCGGGGTCCAGCTCGGCGCCCGCTACGACGGCTCCGCCATCGTCGTCGGCGAGGACTCCGACGACGTGCCGCCGGACTCGCTCACCCGCTACACACCGAGCGGGGTCCCCGGCGGCCGGGCGCCCCACCTGTGGCTGAACGGCGTTCGGGGGCACGGGAGTTCGCTCTTCGACCGGCTCGGCCCCGGCTTCACCCTGCTGCGCCTGGGCGGCTCCGCGCCACGGGCCGACGCGCTGCGCTCGGCGGCGGCCGACCGGGGCGTGCCGCTCACGGTGCTGGACGTCCCCGACCCGGCCGCGCGCGAGCTGTACGGGCGGGACCTGGCGTTGGTCCGCCCGGACCAGCACCTCGCCTGGCGCGGCGACCGTGAGCCGGGTGACGCCGACGCGCTGCTGGGCCGCCTGGTCGGCGACTGACCCCGGACCCGCGACGGATGACCCCGACCCGTGGCGGACGTGTGAAATCCGGTTCTCTGTAGCGCCTCTGTGCAGAACCTGGTGTGGGCACTGACAGCATTACCGCAGGGGTTGCCGCAGCCGCGATTTCGCGCGGTTCACGACCGCGGTCCACGACGCGGACGGCCACCACCGACCGGCGACCGGTCATGCGGATTCCGACCGGGACCAGCGGGTAGGCGCCATGCCGCCCCCGCACCGTGAACGGTCGCCCACCCGCGTCGGGCAGCCCCGGATCGACGGCTCCGACCTGCGCGCATTCCATGCGCATTCGCCGCGGTGACGCGGTGACGCGGTATCGCCAGGCGGTGGCTTCAAGCAGCCCGACCTTTCTCAATTCATGCACAAGGGAGTGTCCGATGATGAGAACGGCTTCCACGGGAAAGTCCTTGAGGCTCACCCGACTGTCCGGTCACGGAGACGGCCGCTACCTCTTCGTGCCACTCGACCATTCCGTCTCCGACGGTCCGATCACCACCGCCGACCGCTTCGGCGACCTGGTCCGCGACGTGGTCGCCGGCGGCGCCGACGGTATCGTCGTGCACAAGGGCCGGGCCCGGGCGATCGACCCGGAACTGCTGGTGGACTGCTCGTTGCTGGTCCACCTCAGTGCCAGCACCGCGCACGGCCCGGACGCCGACGCCAAGGTCCTGGTCGGCGACGTCGAGGACGCCATCCGCCTCGGCGCGGACGCGGTCAGCGTCCATGTGAACATCGGCTCGGACACCGAGGCCGCCCAGCTGGCCGACCTCGGCGCGGTCGCCGCCGCCTGCGACCGCTGGGGCATGCCGCTGCTGGCCATGATCTATCCGCGTGGCCCCCGGGTCACCGATCCCACCGACCCGGTACTGCTCTCCCACGTGGTCAACATCGCCGCCGACCTCGGGGTCGACATCGTCAAGACGGTGTTCGCCTTCCCGGCCGAGCGGATGGCCGAGGTGGTCGACAGTTCCCCGCTCCCGGTCGTCGTGGCGGGCGGCGCCAACGACAGCAGCCTCGCGGACTTCGCCGCCTCCGCGCTCGCCGCCGGTTGCAGCGGCCTCGCGGTCGGACGGCGGGTGTTCGGCTCCGCCGTGCCCCGCGCGACCGTCCGCGAGCTGGCCGGGATCGTGCACGACCCCGCTCGTGTCCTGCTCACCCCTCCCACCCCGCGAATGGCAGGTGCTCTGTGAAGCTCAGCTGGATAGACGTGCGCTCGATCGGATCGGCCAAGGACGCCATCATCGAGGAGGCGATCCACGCCCGGATCGACGGCATCCTCGCCGCCGACCCGGCCGACCTGGCCGTGCTGCCGCCCACGGTCAAGAAGGTGCTGTTCCCCCAGGGGGAGACCCTCCCCGAGGACTTCGGTACCGCTGACATCGTCGTGGTCGACCCGGCCAAGCACGGCGAGCCCGCCGAACTCGCGCTTCTGCACCCGGAGTTGGAGTTCGGTCGGTACGTCGAGATCATCGACGCGGAGACGCTGGAGGAGGCCTGCCGCTCCGGTCGCACCGAGAAGTGGAGCCTGCTGGACTTCCGCGACCCCACCAAGATCCCGCTGGAGATCGTGATCGCCGCCGCCGCCCGCGCCGAGGGCAGCCTGATCACCATCGCCAAGGACGTCGAGGAGGCGGAGATCATCTTCGGTGTCCTCGAACTCGGCTCGGACGGCGTCCTGTTGGCGCCCACCCGGGTCGGCGACGCCAGCGCGCTGAAGCGCTCCGCCGACAGCACCGTGCCGGACCTGGAGCTGGTGGAGCTGGAGGTCACCGCCACCGCCCACGTCGGCATGGGCGAACGGGCCTGCGTCGACACCGCCGCGTACTTCGGCAAGGACGAGGGCATCCTGGTCGGCTCGCACTCCAAGGGCATGATCCTGTGCGTCAGCGAGACCCACCCGCTGCCGTACATGCCGACCCGCCCGTTCCGGGTCAACGCCGGCGCCATCCACTCGTACACCCTCGGCCAGAACGAGCGCACCAACTACCTGAGCGAGCTCCAGGCCGGGAGCAAGGTCACCGCGGTCGACATCCACGGGAAGACCCGGCTGGTGACCGTCGGCCGGGTCAAGATCGAGACCCGGCCGCTGATCTCCATCGACGCGGTCGGCCCGGACGGCCGCACCGCCAACCTGATCCTCCAGGACGACTGGCACGTGCGGGTGCTCGGCCCGGGCGGGGTGGTGCTCAACAGCACCGAGCTCAAGCCGGGTGACAAGGTGCTCGGTTACCTGCCCGTCGCGGACCGCCATGTCGGCTACCCCATCAACGAGTTCTGCCTGGAGAAGTGAGCGCGGTGCGGGAGCAGGCGCCCGGTGCGGCGCGGTACGGGCGATCGGCCGGGCGCCTGCTCCCGCCCACCGCGGCCACCCAGGACCAGCCGGAGCCGATCCCCGGGACCGGCCCGGGACGCGAGTTCACCGACGACGACGCCCGCTGGCACGCGGTGCTGCGCCGGGACCGGCGCGCCGACGAGGCGTTCTGCTACTCGGTACTGACCACCGGCATCTACAGCCGCCCGTCCTGCGGTTCCCGGCACGCGCGGCGGGCGAACACCGTCTTCTTCCCCGACCCGGCGGCGGCGGAACGGGCCGGGTTCCGGCCCTGTCGCCGCTGCCGCCCGGACCAGGCGGTGCGCGACGCCCGGACCGAGGCGGTGGTGCGCTCCTGCCGCCTGATGGAGGCCCCCGGACAGGCCCCCTCGCTCGGCGACCTCGCCGCCGCGACCGGGTTCAGCCGGTTCCACTTCCACCGGGTCTTCACCGCGCTGACCGGCGTGACGCCCAAGTCCTACGCCGCCGCCTGCCGGGCCGACCGGCTGCGGCAGGTGATCCCCAGCAGCCGGACCATCACCGAGGCCATCTACGAGGCCGGTTTCAACTCCAGCGGCAACTTCTACGCCCTGGCCCAGAACCTGCTCGGGATGACGCCCACCACCTTCAGGAACAGCGGACGCGGCGTGCGCATCAAGTACGCCTCGGCCGAGTGCGAACTCGGGGTGCTGCTCGTCGGAACCACCCCGGCCGGCGTCTGCTCGGTGCTGTGCGGTCCCGACGCCGAATCCCTGGTGCGGCGGCTGCGCAACCAGTTCCCGGAGTCCGGGCTGACCGCCGCCGACCCCGGGCTGGGCCGACGGCTGGCCGCCGCGCTGAACGGCGCGGCGCCGCTCGCCGCCGGGCCGGGCATCCCGCTGGACATCCGGACCAGGGCCCTGGAGGAGTGGCTGCGCACCGCGCTCGGCAAGGCCCTGCCGTACCCATCGTCAACCCCAGGCTGAGAGAGGCACGCCCATGCTCATATTCGGGACCCAGCGGTCCGCGCTCCAGCGCCTGCGCCTGACGGCGAACCCGCGGCTCGGCGCGGGCAACTTCTTCTGGCACGCCTGGGAGACGGCGGGCGACCGGGACCGGCCGCTCCTGTTCCACCCCGACACCACCAGCTCCAGCTGGGACGAGGGCGACCTGACCGGCGTGTCACTGAACGACATCCGGATCACCGCCATCCGCTACGCCCACTGGTACCGCACCCACGGGGTGCTGCCGTCGACCCACGTCGGCGTGCACACCCGGGACGGCCTGCTCGGGCTGCTGCACCACATCGCGATCACCAGCCTCGGCGCGGTCGCCGTGCACTGCAACCCCAACATGCAGGCCGCGACGGCGGCCGAGTACTTCCGGCGGACCCGCACCACGATCCTGGTCGCCGACGCCGACCTGCTGGCCGGCTGCGTCGACGCCTGGACCCACTCGGACGCGTCCTCGGGCAAGACGCTGCTGGCCGAGGATATCCACCGGCTCGACCTGACCGCGCCCCGGCCGTCCGGGCCGCTGCCGGGCTTCCCGTACCGGCACCACGGCGACGACCTGGTGATGATCTCGCACTCCTCCGGCACCACCGGGCGGCCCAAGGCGCCGGTCTTCACCCACGAGTCGTTCTTCGACGGCAAGCGGGAACGGCTCTGGACCTTCCCCTCGCTGCGCTCCGACCGGATGCTGACCACCCTGCCGCACAGCCACTCGGCGGGCATCAGCTACCTCAGCATGGCCCTGATGCTGGGCATCCCCACCCTGGTCCTGGACGGCGCGGACGGCGACTCGACGGCCCGGGCGATCAACTGGTTCCGGCCCACCTTCGTGCTCGGCTTCCCGCTGACGCTGGCCGAGATCGACGTCGCCCGGGTCACCCCGTACGCGGCGCGGGGCATCCACTCCTGGAACGGCATGGGTGACGCCTCGCACGAGCGGCACATCCGCCCGCTGACCGCGCTCGGCAGCCGCCGTGTGCGCGGCGGCCGCAGGATCAACGGCTCCGCGTACGTCGACGGCCTCGGCTCCTCCGAGATGGGGATGGTCCTGTTCAAGCAGGTGTTCACCCCGGAGAGCACCGGCTACGCGCGGCTGATCGGCCGTCCGGTGAAGGCCGTGCAGGACGCCGCGGTGCTCGACCAGCAGGGCCGCCCACTGCCGGACGGCGAGGCCGGGCTGCTCGGCGTGCGCACCCCCAGCATCACCCCCGGCTACTGGGACGACCCGACGCTCAGCCGTGACTCCCTGGTCAACGGCTACTTCCTGACCGGGGACGTGGTCCGCCGCGAGAGCGACGGCAACTGGTACCACCTGGACCGCACCCCGGACGTGATCCACACCGCCGAGGGACCGGTGTACAGCCTCCCGCTGGAGGAGGCGGTGCTGCTGGCGACGGGCGCACTCGACGCGGCGGTGGTCGCGGTCGCGGACCCGGAGCACCCGGAGGCGTCCCGCCCGCTGGCGGTGGTGCTGTTCGCGGACGACGACCCGCGCTCGCCGCGGGACCTGCTGGCCGACTGCGACGCGGCCCTGGACCGGGCCGGACTCGCCCCGCTGAGCGCCCTGGTGGTGGCCGCCGACCGGGACGGGCTGCCGGTCGGCCCGACCGGCAAGGTGCTCAAGCGGCGCCTGCGCGAGGACCACCGCGACCTGCTGCGCGGCCCGGTGGACACCGAGTCGCCGACCGCGGCCGTCCGGGCCGCCGTCAAGTAGCACCCCGACACCCGACCACCCGACACCGAAAGGCTCGACAACATGGCCGACGCGCCCCCCGCACGCCGCGTGGTGGACATCCTCACCGGTGCCTGGCAGGCCCAGGCGCTCTACGCGGCCGCCGCACTCGCGCTCCCCGACCACGTCGCCGCCGGAGCCGGGACCGCCGCCGCGCTCGCCGCCGCCGCCGGGTCCGACCAGGACGGCATCGTGCGGCTGATGCGGCTGCTGACCGCCATGGGCCTGTTCGAGGACAACGCCGACGAGGGCTACCGGCTGACCGCGGTCGGCGGGCTGCTGCGCACCGACCACGACCAGTCGATGCGGGACATGGCGGTGATCTACGGCGAGGAGTTCCACCACGCCTGGGCCCAGGTCGTCCCCGCGGTCCGCACCGGCACCTCCGGCTTCGAGTACGCCTTCGGCACCTCGCTGCACGGCTACCTGGAGCACGAGCCCGGCGCCGGGGCCAAGTTCCAGCGCGCGATGAACGCGGGCAACGCGTTCTTCGGGGACGTGGCGACCGCCTTCGACTTCTCCGGCTGTCGCACCGTGGTCGATGTCGCCGGGGGCAGCGGGATGCTGCTCTCCACGGTCCTGCGGGCGTACCCGGAGCTGCGCGGGGTCCTGTTCGACCTGCCCCGGGTGACCCCGGTCGCCCGCGAGCACCTGGACCTCGCGGTCGGACCGGACCGCTGCCTGACCGTCGCCGGGGACCTCTTCGAGGCCGTCCCCGCGGGGGCGGACGCCTACCTGCTGTCCCGGGTGCTCCAGGACTGGGACGACGAGCGCTGCGTCCGGCTGCTCCGCAACCTGCGCGCGGCGATGCCGGACACCGCCCGGCTGCTGATCGTCGAGCGGGTCATCCCCACCGACGGCTCCGGGCTGCTGGCACTGCTCTGGGACCTGCACCTGCTGATGGCGGCGGGCGGGCGGGAACGCACCATCGACGGCTACCGGACGCTGCTGGACGCCGCCGGTCTGCGGCTGGAGTCGGTGACCCCGTTGGCCCTGGAAACCAGCCTGCTGGTCGTGGCACCGGTCACGGACGGACCGGCCGACCAGCGTCCACGCGAACCCAAGGAAGCGTGATGAACCCAACTCGTCGGCCCGAGCCGGCCGACCGGCACACCCAGGTCCTGATCGTGGGCGGCGGGGGCTCCGGACTCACCGCCTCGCTCGCCCTGTCCGACCTCGGCATCGGCTCGCTGCTGGTGGAGCGCCACCCGACCACCTCCCGGCAGCCCAAGGCGCACATCCTCAACTCCCGCACCATGGAGGTCTTCGGGCAGCTCAGGGTGGCCGAAGACATCTACCGCGAGGGGGCCCCGCCGGAGAACTGCGGGGCCATGGTGTGGCTGTCCAGCCTCGGCGGCGACGAGCCCTACGACCGCAAGGTGCTGTACCGGGCCAGCGCCTACGGCGGCGGTGAGCTGGCCGCGCGCTACGCCCGGGCCTCCGCCTACCGGCACGCCAACCTCGGCCAGCGCTGGCTGGAGCCGCTGCTGCGCCGCCACGCCGAGCAGCGCGCCCCGGGCAGCCTGCTGTTCCACCACGAGCTGACCGGCCTGGCCGAGGACGACGAGGGCGTCACCGCCACCGTGCTGGACCGCGGCTCGGGCCGGACCCTGCGGATACGGGCGGCGTACGTCGTCGCGGCCGACGGCGGCAAGACCGTCAGCCGGCTGCTGGGCATCGCCATGGCGGGCACGCCGACCTTCCTGGAGTGGGTCAACCTCCATGTCCGGGCCGACTTCTCGCCGTTCATCCCGTACGACGACGCGGTGGTCAACCGGGTGTCCAGCCTGTCCCCCGAGGGCACCCTGGAGCACTGCGGCGTGGTGCCCATGGGACCGACCAGGTGGGGCCGCCACTCCGAGGAGTGGACGCTGATGTTCTCTCGCCCGCCGGGCGCCCGGGAGGCCGCCGAACTCGACGACGCGACGCTGGTGGCCATGGTGCGCCGCACCCTGAAACTCCCCGACGACCACGCCATGGACGTGGAGAGCATCAGCCGCTGGCCGGTGGAGGGGACCGTGGCCGAGCGGTTCCGCTCCGGCCGGGTCTTCCTGGTCGGCGACGCCGCCCACCGCCATCCGCCGTCCGGCGCGCTGGGGCTGAACACCGGCATCCAGGACGCGCACAACCTCGCCTGGAAGCTCGCCCTCGTGCTCGAAGGACCCGCCGGTCCCGGCCTGCTCGACAGCTACGAGGCCGAGCGCCGCCCGGTGGCGCAGCGGGTGGTGGAGCGCGCGCTGTTCTCGCTCTTCAACCAGATCGCCTTCACCTCGGGCACCGGGGTGGTCCAGGGCGCGCGCCCGGAGTGGAACCGCGCCCAGATGACCGCGCTGTTCGCGGACACCCCGGACGGCGAGACCCGGCGGGCGGTGCTGCGCGAGTACTTCGCCACCAACCGGATCACCACCTCGCACCTCGGCCTGGAGATGGGCTACGACTACGCCGACGCCGGCTACGTCGGCGACGACCTGACGGCGCGGCCGCGGGTCGATCCGCTCGGCCTCGACCACCAGCAGTCGGCCCGGCCCGGCGCCCGGCTGCCGCACGCCTGGCTGCGGCTCCACGACCGGCGCCTGTCCACCCACCAACTGCCGTCCCGCCCGGGGGCGTTCCTGCTGCTCGCCGGGTCCGACGGCGACGCCTGGCTGGCGGCGGCGGGCAAGCTCGTCGACGCGCACGGCCTGCCGCTCGTCGGGTACGCGGTCGGGGCCGAGGGCGGTCCCCAGGACGACGACGGCACCTGGACCGAGCTGCGCGGCCACGACCCGCGCGGCGCGGTGCTGGTCCGCCCGGACGGCTACGTGGCCATGCGCTGGCGGTCGGCGCCGGAGCAGCCGGTCGACGCCCTCGGCGCGGCGCTGGACACCGCCCTGGCCCGCGGCACGCGTACCGCGGCGGCACCGGGAGGCGTCGGATGAGCGCTCCGCAGCGGACGCCGGTCGCCGTCGTCGGCGGCGGCCCGGCAGGGCTGATGCTCGCCCTGCTGCTCGACCACCACGGGGTCCCGAGCGTGGTCTTCGACCACGGCGAGAGCGGGCAGCGGCGGCCGGACGGCAGCACCCCGGGCGCGCGGACCATGGAGCACCTGCGGCGGCTGGGCCTGGCCGGGCCGGTGCGGCGGCTCGGCCTGCCCGGGGAGCACCCCGGCGACCTCGCCTGCTTCACCCGCTTCGGCGGTCGCGAGCTGTCCCGGCTGGCGCTGCCGACCGCCACCGAGCGGCTGCGCCGGGTGGCGGCCGCGCCGCGCACCGACCAGCTGCCCGAGCCGCCGCACCACGCCGACCGGATGTACCTGGCCGGGTTCCTGCGCGAACACGCCGGAACCCGGCCGAACATCACCCTGCGGCCCGGCTGGCGGGTCACCGACCTGCGGCAGGACGCCCGGCAGGTGCTGGTGCGCGCCGAGCACCCGGACCACCCCGGCGAGGACTGGACCGCCCGGTACGCGGTCGGCAGCGACAGCGGGCGCGACTTCGTCCGCGACGCCCTCGGCGTGCGCGACGAGGCCACCGGCCCGCGCCGCCCGGCCGCCGCCCGGCTCGGCGACCGCCGGGCGACCGCCGCCCACCTGCGGTTGCCGACGTTCCACCGGGACCGGCTCGGGGGCCCCCGGGCGTGGAGCTACTGGGCGCTCGACGAGGACCCGGCGGTGAACCTGATCGCGCTGAACGGTGAGGACGAGTTCCTGCTGCTGGCCGCCCCGGCGCGGGGCGGGCACCCGGGGCACCCCGCCGACCCCGGCGCGCTGCTGCGGCGGGCGGCCGGCGCCGACCTGCCGGTCGAGGTCCTCGGCGACCACCGGTGGACGCCGGGCGCGACACCGGTGGCGCAGCGGTTCGGCAAGGGCCGGGTGTTCCTGACCTCCGACGCCGACCCGGCGCCCGCCGACGACGGCGGGCTCGGCATGAACACCGGCATCGACGACGCCGCCAACCTCGCCTGGAAGCTCGCCGCCGTGCTGCGCGGCTGGGGCGGCCCGGGGCTGCTCGCCTCGTACGGCGGGGAGCGGCGTCCGATCGCGCTGCGCAACGCCGCCGCGGCCCGCGAACTGGGGGCCGGTCCCGGCGCGGTCGCGCGTCCGGCGGCGCTGGAGGCGGACACCGCCGAGGGCCGGGCGGCCCGGGCGGACCTGGGCGCGCTGCTGCGCTCGCACGGGGAGCGCAGCCTGTCGTCGGTCGGGGTACAGCTCGGCGTCCGCTACGACGCCTCGCCGATCGTCGCCGGCGACCCGCAGGCCGAGCCGCCCGGCGACTCCTGGGGCTCGTACACCCCGTCCAGCCTCCCCGGCGGCCGGGCGCCGCACCTGTGGCTGGACGACTGGCACGGCCAGGGCAGTTCCCTGTTCGACCGGCTCGGACCCGGCTACACCCTGCTGCGGCTGGGGCCGGAGCCGCCCAGCGGCAAGCCGCTTCAGGCCGCCGCGCAGGCGCGGGGCCTGCCGCTGCGGGTGCTGGACGTCGAGGGGGAGCCCGCGCGCGAGCTCTACCAGCGCGATCTGGTGCTGATCCGCCCTGACCAGCACGTCGCCTGGCGGGGGAACCAGTTGCCCACCGACCCGGGTGACCTGGTGGCGCGGGTGTCCGGGGCCGGACAGCGGCGGTCGGGAGCGTGGGCGGCATGAGCGGGGACCGTCTGGAGATCTGCGTCGTGGGGGCCGGGCCGCGCGGGCTGTCGGTGCTGGAGCGGCTCTGCGCCAACGAACGCACCCGCGCCTCGCACCCGTCGGTCGTCGTGCACCTGGTCGACCCGTTCCCGCCCGGCCCCGGCCGGGTCTGGCGCACCAGCCAGTCCGGGCTGCTGCTGATGAACACCGTGGCCTCGCAGGTCACCGTGTTCACCGACGCCAGCGTGGAGATGGACGGCGCCATCGAGCCCGGACCGAGCCTGTACGAGTGGGCCAAGTCCGAGGTGGTGCCCGGCAGTCCGAAGCAGTACGACGACCCGACCCGGGCCGAGGCCCGGGAGCTGACCCCGGACTCGTACCCGACCCGGGCCTTCTACGGCCACTACCTGGAGGGTGCCTACCGGCGGGTGCGGGCGAGCGCCCCGGCGCACGTCACCGTGTGCGAACACCGGACCCGCGCGGTGGCGTTGGAGGACGCGGGCCCGCGCCCGGGCGGCCCGCAGACGGTCACCCTGGCCGACGGCTCCGCGCTGACCGGCCTGGACGCGGTGGTGCTGGCCCAGGGCCACGTGCGGGCCCGGCCGACCGAGCAGGAGCAGGAGTGGGCGCGGGTCGCCGCCGCCCTCGGCCTGACCTACGTGCCCCCGGCCAACCCCGCCGACCTGGACCTGTCGGCCGTGCGGCCCGGCCAGACGGTGCTGGTGCGCGGGCTCGGGCTGAACTTCTTCGACCACATGGCGCTGCTCACCCGGGGCCGCGGCGGGCTGTTCGTCCGCCATGGCGGCAGGCTGGTCTACCGGCCCTCGGGCCGCGAGCCGCACATCCGGGCGGGTTCGCGGCGCGGCATCCCGTACCACGCGCGCGGCGAGAACGAGAAGGGCCCGCACGGCCGCTACCTGCCCCGGCTGCTGACGCCGGCGACGATCGCGGCGCTGCGGGGCCGGGCCGCCGCCGGGGAGCCGGTCCGTTTCGGCACCGACCTGTGGCCGCTGATCGCCAAGGAGGTCGAGGGCGTCTACTACGAGACGCTGCTGGCGGCGCGCGGTCAGCGGCGGGCGGCCCCGGGCTTCGTCCGGAGCTACCTGGCGGCGGCCGACGAGGCGGCCAAGCGCGGCCTGCTGGACCGCCTCGGGGTCGCCGAGGCGGACCGGTGGGACTGGGACGCGCTGTCGCGGCCGCTGGGGCGGCGGCGCTTCGACGACCGCGAGGCCTTCCGTGCCTGGCTGCTGGAGCACCTGGACCAGGACGTGCGCGAGGCCAGGGCGGGCAACCTCAGCGGACCGCTCAAGGCGGCCCTGGACGTGCTGCGCGACCTGCGCAACGAGATCCGGCTCGCGGTCGACCACGGCGGGCTGGAGGGCGACTCGTACCGCGACGAGCTCCAGGGCTGGTACACCCCGCTCAACGCCTACCTGTCGATCGGTCCCCCGGCGTCGCGGATCGAGGAGTTGCGGGCGCTGGTGGAGGCGAACGTGGTGGAGGTGATCGGGCCGGATCTGGAGGTCCGCATCGACACCGGCGGCCTGCCCGCGTTCGTGGCCGGGTCCAAGGCGGTCGAGGCGGAGCCGGTGCGGGCGACCGTGCTGATCGAGGCGAGGCTGCCCGAGCCGGACATCAGGCTCACCGGGGACTCGCTGCTGCGGCAGCTGCTGACCAGCGGCCAGGCCGTGCCCTACCGGATCGAGGGGGCGCGCGGCGGCTACGAGACCGGCGGCCTGGCCGTGACCGAGCGGCCGTACCGGATGGTGGACGCGCTGGGCCGGGCCCATCCGCGCCGCTTCGCCTACGGCGTCCCCACCGAGTCGGTGCACTGGGTGACCGCGGCGGGCATCCGCCCCGGCGTGAACTCGGTGACCCTGGGCGACTCGGACGCCATCGCCCACGCAGTCCTGGCCCTCGCCCCGGCCCGGGCCTCCACCGCCGCGCTCCGGCAGGGCGCCGACCTCGCCAGACAGGGACAACGCTGATGCCCACCCGCCTGTTCACCTCGGAGTCCGTGACCGAGGGACATCCCGACAAGATCGCCGACCAGATCAGTGACACCGTCCTGGACGCGCTGCTGCGGCAGGACCCGTCCGCCCGGGTCGCGGTGGAGACCCTGGTCACCACCGGCCAGGTGCACGTCGCGGGCGAGGTCACCACCGACGCCTACGTGCCGATCGAGCAGCTGGTGCGCGACAAGATCCTGGAGATCGGCTACGACTCCTCGACCAAGGGCTTCGACGGCGCCTCCTGCGGCGTGTCGATCTCGCTCGGCGCGCAGTCCCCGGACATCGCCCGCGGCGTCGACCGCGCCTACGAGTCGCGGAGCGGCGACGCCACCGGGGAGCTCGACCGGCAGGGCGCGGGCGACCAGGGGCTGATGTTCGGCTACGCGACCGACGAGACCTCGACGCTGATGCCGCTGCCGATAGACCTGGCGCACCGGCTGTCCCGCCGCCTGGCCCAGGCCCGCCGCGACGGCGCCATCCCCTACCTGCGCCCCGACGGCAAGACCCAGGTCACCATCGAGTACCAGGGCGCCCGTCCGGTGCGCCTGGACACCGTCGTCGTCTCCTCCCAGCACGCCTCCGGGGTCAGCCTGGAGGGGCTGCTCACGCCGGACGTCCGGGAGTACGTGGTCGACCACGTGCTCGCCGAACTCGCTTACGAGGGTCTGAAGTTGGAGACGGACGGGTACCGGCTGCTGGTCAACCCGACCGGGCGGTTCGAGATCGGCGGCCCGATGGGCGACGCCGGACTGACCGGCCGCAAGATCATCGTGGACACCTACGGCGGGATGGCCCGGCACGGCGGCGGCGCCTTCTCCGGCAAGGACCCCTCCAAGGTGGACCGGTCGGCCGCGTACGCGATGCGGTGGGTGGCCAAGAACGTGGTCGCGGCCGGGCTCGCGGCCCGGTGCGAGGTCCAGGTCGCCTACGCGATCGGCCGGGCCGCGCCGGTGGGCCTGTTCGTCGAGACCTTCGGTACCGGGACCGTCCCGCAGGCCCAGCTGGAACAGGCCGTCGAGCAGGTCTTCGACCTGCGTCCGGCGGCGATCATCCGGGATCTGGACCTGCTCCGGCCGATCTACGCGCAGACCGCCGCCTACGGCCACTTCGGCCGCGAGCTGCCCGGCTTCACCTGGGAGCGCACCGACCGGGTGGCCGCGCTGCGGGCCGCCGCGGGCGCCTGACCCCGGCGGCCGGGGGCGGATCGCGGTGTCCGACGACCGCCAGACACTCCGGCCGCGACGGCGCAGATTGGGAGATGAGGAATCCCGAGGAAAGGAGCGCAAGGTGATCGTCCACACGACCGTGGAGAGCCCGCTGGGCGACCTGCTGCTGGTCGGCGAGGAGTCGGCGGCGGCCAGGGGCGGGGTGGCGCTGGCCTCCGTGTCGATGACCGGCCAACGCAACGCCGCCGTGGTCAGGCCCGAGTGGCGGCGCGCCCCGGAGGCGTTCACCCGGGTCGCCGAGCAGCTCGAAGCGTACTTCGACGGTGCGCTGACGGAGTTCGACCTCGACCACGCCGTCCGCGGCACCGAGTTCCAGCAGCGGGTCTGGGAGGCGCTGGAGGGCATCCGGTACGGCACCACCACCAGCTACGGACGGCTGGGCGAGCAGTTGGATCTCGAACGCGCGGAGGTCCGCGCGCTGGGCGCCGCGATCGGCGCCAACCCGCTGCTGGTGGTGCGTCCCTGCCACCGCGTGATCGGCGCGGACGGGACGATGAAGGGCTACGCGGGCGGGGTGGAGCGCAAGGAGTTCCTGCTGATCCACGAGGGCGCCCTGCAACCGCAACTGCTCTGACCCGAGCGCCCCGACCCCGCTGGGAGAGAACCGATGACCCTGACCACGGGCCACCGCGCGGCCACCGCGCCCGGGCGCGCCGCCGAGGAGCGCCCGCCGCGCGGGTACACCCTGGTCGGCGCGGACGGCCGACCGTACCGCAGCGCGGTGCCGGGCGCCCTCGGCGGGCACCGGCGGTGCCGCCTGTACGGCAGGCTGGACTGCCCCTCGGCGCTGCGGGCGTTGGCGCGCGGCGGCTACGTCCGCGAGCGGGTGTTCTTCGCCGACGAGCGGACCGCCCGTGCGGCCGGGTACCGGCCCTGCGCGGTCTGCCTGCCGGGGGCCTACGCCCGTTGGAAGCAGCGGACCCGGCGGCCGGACCGGGAGTCGGCATGAGTACCGGCCCCCGGTCCGGGCGGGCCCGGTCCCGCTCACCGCTGCTGCGCCCGTCCGGCCCGGCCCCGGCCACCCCGGCCGCGCCCGCCGCGCACACCGGGGCGGAACTCCGTTCGCTGCTGGGCCTGGTGGCGGCGGCCCGGCCGACGGTCCGGACGGTCACCGTCGGCCACGGCCGCGACCCGGCCTCCGAGGCCGCCGCGCTCGCCTTCGCCGAGGCGTGGCAGGCCCGGGGCGGGGAGGTGCAGGCCCTGGTGGACTGGCCGGACGCGGCCGCCTCCTGGCTGCGCGCCGCGCGGCGGCTCACCACCGGCACCCCGGACGCCTGGGTGGTCGCCGGAGGCCCGCTCGGCTGGGCGCAGCTGAGCCGACGGCTGCGCCACAGCACCGACTGGACGCCGCGACGCACCTTCGGCTTCGCCTCGTTGGGGGACATCCTGGCGGTCGAGCTGGCCGGGGCGGAGACCCTGCGCGGCATGTCCGGTGCCACGCCCGACGGCGGCACCTGGCGCGTCGGCGGCGAGCTGATCAGCTACCACCCGGCCGATCCGGCTCCGCCCCGGCGGTACGACGACTTCCAGGAGTGAGGTGTTCACACCGTGACGGACGAGACCGTTGATCCGCTGACCGCCCGGCTGGCCGCCGACCTGGACGACGGCTTCACCGAGCTGGTGCGGCTGCACTCGGGCGCGGTGCGCGGATACCTGTTCCGGGTCACCGGCTGCGCCGCGACCGCGGACGACCTCGGCCAGGACACCTTCCTGCGCGCCTACGTGGCCCTACAGCACTACTCGCCCGGACGCCGCAGCCAACTGCGGCCGCGTAGCTGGCTGTTGGCCATAGCGGCGAACGTCTGGCGGAACCACGTCCGGTCCAGCGCCCGGCGCCCGGTGCACGCCGCGGAGATCAACGACGCCTGCGGCGGCTGGGCCGAACCGGGGCCGGGTCCGGAGGAGCGCGCCATGGCCGTCGACGACCGCGGCCGTCTGGTCGCGGCGCTGAGCCGGTTACCGGACCGCAACCGCAGCGCGGTGGTGCTCCGCTTCGTCGTCGGCATGAGCAACTCGGAGGTGGCCGAAGTGCAGGACTGTCCGGTCGGCACGGTCAAGGCGCAGGTGTCCAGGGGACTCACCTGCCTGCGGGGACTGCTACAGGACGAGACCGGGAGACCGAGGGAGGCCGCGGGATGAGCCGGAGCGGAGGCGGGCACCGCCCGTCGACGGCATGGATCGAGCACGCCCTGGGGGGGCTGCCGGAGGCGGACTCGCCCGACTTCGAGGTGCGGGTGCTGCGCCGGGTGGGCGTCCCCCGGGCCCGGTACGACACCTACCTCCGGGTCGGCCTGCCGACGGGCGGGCTCTATGTCGCCTCCGGCGGGCTCGGCGTCAGCGGCACGGCGCCGGTCGCGGCGTTCGCCGCCCCGGCGGAGTTCGAGGAGCTGCACCGCCGCCGCACCGGACGCCCGGCGATCCCGGCCGCGACGCCGCCCCCCGGGCTGCTGACCGCCCTGCGGAGCGGTCGGACCGGGCGGCTGCCGGTGGACACGACCGGGCTGCCGCAGCCGCAGCGCGCCGCGCTGGACGCGGTCCGCAGCGTCCCCCGGGGCCAGCTCCGACCGGTCGCCTGGGTGGCGCGCGAGGCGGGGCTCGCCGACGCCGGTACGGTGCTGGCGGCGCTCGCGGCCAACCCGGTGCCGGTGCTGATCCCGACGCACCGGATCACCCACGACGACGGCGCCCCCTGCGACCTCGGCCCGTTCGACGGCACCGGCCCCGCGCTGCGGGCCGCCGAGGGCCTGGACATGGCCGGGCTGGCCGACTTCTCCAGGGCCGGGCTGCGGCTGCTCGGCAGCGGCACCACCCGCATCTACTGCCATCCGAGCTGCGCCCACGCCCGCCGGATCACCCCGGCGCACCAGGTCCCCTTTCACTCCCCCGCCGAGGCCCGCGCGGCCGGATACCGTCCCTGCCGCTCCTGCCGCCCGCTCTGCGAGTGATCCGGGTGAGTGATCCGGGTGACGTTCCACCCGGCCCGGTGCCGTCCGCTGTACTTGGCCGATGACCATTCCCGTACTGGACGAGCTGGATCGGCGGATCACCGCCGCGCCGCAGGTGGACCGGCGGGCGTCCCGGCGGGCGATCGCCCAGGCGCTGGCCGCCACCGGGAGCGGCCCCGGTGAGAGTCGGCCGGCGGCGCTCGACGCGGCTCAGAACAGCGTCGGCGGTCCGGTGGGGACCGGCTCGGGCAGCCGTTCGAGCTCCGGGACGAGTGTCCTGACGTCGTCGTGGAAGCGCCGGGCGAGGGCCAGCGCCTCGTCGTTGTCCGGGGTGTGGATGAACACCGTGGGGGAACGGCCCTCGCGCAGCCAGTCGGCGACCGTGCCGGTCCAGTGGCGCCAGCTTTCCTCGGTGTGCCGGGGGTCGTCCCGGCCGATGTAGCGGACCACCGGATGGCCGGTGAGCGCCCGGGACCTGCGCGGCAGGCGGGGCTTCTTCTCCCAGGCCTCCCGTTCCGCCGCGCTGGTCGGCGGGGCGGCGAACAGCGCGGTGGTGTCGAAGGTGGCCCACTCCGCGCCGACGTCGCCGAGGACCCCCTCCAGCCGGTGCTGCCAGCGCGGGTCCTCGAAGAACGCGGGGTGGCGGACCTCGACGGCGCAGCGGAGCCCGCGCGGCGTCCGGTGCAGGAAGGCGGCCAGCGCGCCGAGGTCGGTGGGGCCGAAGGAGGACGGCAGCTGGACCCAGAGCGCGTGCACCCGCGGTCCGAGCGGCTCGACCACGTCCAGGAAGGCGCGCAGCGGGCCGTCCGGGTCGGCCAGGCGGCGCTCGTGGGTGATCGCCTTGGGGAGCTTGAGCAGCAGCCGGAAGTCCGGTTCGGTCTGCTCGACCCAGGACCTGACGGTGTCGGCGGACGGCGTCGCGTAGAAGGTCGTGTTGCCCTCGACCGCGTTGCACCAGCTCGCGTAGGCGCGCAGGCGTTCCCGGGCCGCGAGCGCGCGCGGCAGCTGTCGGCCCTGCCAGGCGGAGTGCGACCACATCGCGCAGCCGACATGGAGTTTCATGCCGTCGAGGGTAGCCGACGGACTGCCGAGGCGGGCGACCGGCGGGCGCGCTCAGCTCGGAGCACACACCTCCGACTCGGCCGCGTTCACCTGAGGCTGCGTCAGTTTCGGCTCCTGCGGGCGTCGTTGGACTCGACGGAGCCACAGGGCCACGGCCAGTGCGGCGACCACGGCCACCACCGCTCCGCCGGCCAGACCCCAACGGGCGCCCGCCCGCTGCGAGATCCAGCCGACGACCGGGCCGCCGATCGGCGTGCCGCCCATCGAGATCACGGTGTAGACCGCCATCACCCTGCCCCGTACCGCCTCGGTCACCTGGGTCTGCACGAAGGCGCTGACGGCGGTGTTCAGGGTCATCAGGGTGAACCCGGCGGGCAGCAGCAGGACCAGGAACCAGGCGTAGCCCGGCACCAGCGCCGCGGCGATCTCGCTGGCGCCGAACAGCACGCAACTGACCACGACCGTGCGGACCTTGGGCGCGAGGCGGCGGGTGGCGACCAGCGTCCCGGTGACGGTGCCGACCGACAGGACGGTGGACATCAGGCCGAGTCCGCTGGAGCCCACGTCGAAGACCCGCCCCGCGAACAGCGTCAAGGTGGTCGGGAAGTTCACGGCGAAGGTCGAGGCCAGTCCGAACACCAGGAACACGCCGAGCAGTTGGGGCCGGGCGGCGACGTAGCGCAGCCCCTCGGGACCGGCTCCGGACCAGGGCGTGCGTCGGGTCGGCCGTCCCTGCGGCCGGATCGTCAGCAGCCCGGCCAGCACGATCGCGAAGGACGCGGCGTTCAGCGCGAACAGCCAGCCGCTGCCGATGACGCCGATCAGCACCCCGGCGACCGCCGGGCCGACCAGTCGCGCCACGGTCAGGGACAGGATGTTCAGCCCGGCCGCGTTCGGGATCAGCTCCCCGCCGACCAACTCGGTGACGAAGGAGAGCCGCGCCGGGTTCTCGACCGTGAAGACGCAACCCAGCACGAAACAGAGCAGGTAGATCAGCCACAGCGGGGCGTGTCCGGTGAGCACGGCGACGGTGAGCCCCGCGGCCTGCACGGCGTAGAGGGCCTGGCAGGTCAGCAGCAGCGTCCGCCGGTCGTACCGGTCCGCCAGCACGCCGCCCCACAGGCCGAACAGCAGCACCGGAGTGAACTGCAGACCGGTCGCCCAGCCGATGGCGGTGCCGCTGTGGGTGAGCGTCAGCACGAACCAGTCCAGGGTGACCCCCTGCATGGCCGTGCCGACGTTGGAGAGCAGACCGGTGGTCCAGTAGACCCGGTAGTCGCGCACCGACAGCGCGGCGAAGGTCCGTGTCCGCGTGGGCGCCGCCGGAGTCAGCATGTGCGCAGGAACCTGTCCAGGACCCGGGTGCCGAATTCGAGGGCCTCCACCGGCACCCGCTCGTCAACCCCGTGGAACAGGGCGGTGAAGTCGAGCTCGGGCGGCAGCTTCAGCGGCGCGAAGCCGAAGTGGCGGATCCCCAGCCGCTGGAAGGACTTGGCGTCGGTACCGGCCGAGAGCATGTACGGCAGCAGCCGGGCCCCGGGGTCCTCCGCGCCGATCGCCAGCGCCATCGCGTCCACCAGGGACCCGTCGAAGGTCGTCTGCACCGGCGGCAGGCTGTCCCATTCGAGTGCCACGTCCGGGCCGAGGACCTCGGCGAGCTCGGCTTCGAACTCCTTCTCCCGGCCCGGCAGCATCCGGCCGTCGACGGTCGCCCGGGCCACCGAGGGGACGACGTTGCCCTTGTAACCGGCTTCGAGCATGGTGACGTTGGCGGTGTCGCGCAGGGTCGCGCCGATCACCCGGGAGAGGTTCCCCAGGCGGGCCACCGCCGCCTCCGGATCGTTCTCGTCGAAGGGCACGCCGGTGAGCTCGGCCACGCCTTCGAGGAACTCGCGCACCGGGTCGGTGAGGATCAGCGGAAACCGGTGCGCCTCCAACCGGGTCACCGCGGCGGCGAGTTTGGCGACCGCGTTGTCGGTGTGCAGCATCGAGCCGTGCCCGGCGGTGCCCACGGTCTTCAGCCGCAGCCACATCACGCCCTTCTCCGCGGTCTCCAGCAGGTAGGCGCGGGTGCCGCCGTCGAAGGAGACGGAGAAGCCGCCGACCTCGCTGATCGCCTCGGTGGCTCCCTCGAACAGCTCGGGCCGGTTCTCCACCAGCCAGCGGGCACCGTAGAAGCCGCCGGCCTCCTCGTCCGAGAGGAACGCGAAGACGAGGTCCCGCGGCGGCACCACCTGGTCGCGTTTGAACTGGCGGGCCACGGCGAGCGCCATGGCCACCATGCCCTTCATGTCGACCGCGCCCCGGCCCCACACGTAGCCGTCGCGGACCTCGCCCGAGAACGGGTGGACCGACCACTCGCTCGCGTCCGCCGGGACCACGTCGAGGTGGCCGTGGACCAGCAGCGCGCCCCGGGACGGGTCCGCGCCGGCCAGCCGCGCGACCACGTTGCCGCGGCCCCGGGCCCCGGATTCGACGTAGGTCGTCTCGTAGCCCACCTCCGCCAGCTTCGCGGCCACGTACTCGGCCGCGGCCCGTTCGGTGCCCGGTGCGCTGGGGTCGCCGGTGTTGCTGGTGTCGATCGCGATCAACTCGCTGGCCAGCGTCACCACCTCCCCGGCGGCCGTCACCGTGGCGGCGTGGGTCGGTTGTCCGTGATCGGGCATGCGGTGCTGTCCTCGTCCTCTGGGGTGGTCATAGCCAGTCCCCATCGTCCACGCTGGTTGTTAAGCGAGTACGACGGCAGCGTGTCGCGATCGGCTGCGAGCCGGGACGCGCGGGCCCGCCCTCCCGGTGCCGGGGCTCCGGGAGGGCGGGCACGGGTTCCGGCTACCGCAGGGTGACCTGGTTGAGGGCGACGTGGCCCCAGCTCAGGTTCGCGGAGTTGATGACGACGCGGAACTGGGTGGCGGTGACGGGGGTTGCCAGGGTCAGGCTGTGGGTCTCCCAGGTGCCGCTGTTGCCGGTCCAGGTGACGGTGGTGGGTGCGAGCACCTGCTGCCACACGCCGCCGGGGTTGGCCTCGATGCTGACCGAGGTCGGCCCCTGCCCCTGCCCGAAGGCGGCGGCGAGGGTGACGGTGGAGACGGTCTGCTCGGCCCCGGGGTCGATCTGCACCGCGCCGGGCAGCGCGGGACTGCTCTGCGAGGCCCAGGAGCCGGTGCTGCCGCCGCTGACCAGGTCACCGGTGACCGTCCCGGACAGGACGCCCAGGCCGCTCGACGCCACGGCGCCGTAGGTCGGCCGGAGTTCGTACACCGCGAGGTGGCCCCACGTCGTGTTGGCGGCGTGGATCACCAGTTGCACGCCGGTCGTGCTGACCGGGGCGGGCAGCGGGATCCGCAGCCACTGCGCGCTGCTGGTGTTCTGGGTCCAGGTCAGGGGCTGCGCCGCGACCTGGGTGACCCAGCTCGAACCGTTCCAGGTCTGCACGTCGACGCTGGTGGCCCCCTGTCCCTGGCCGAAGGCGGTGACCAGGGAGACCGCGTCCATGGTGCGGGCCTCGCTGTAGTTCACGGTGACCGTGCCCGGCAGCGTGGGGCTGTTCGCGGAGGCCCAGCTGCTGGTGGGGTCGCCGTCGGCGATGTCGGCGATGGTCCCGCCGCTGGTGCCGAGGGTGGTGGACGCGGTGGCGGTGACCGCGTGCTGCGCGGCGCCGAGGTCGACCGCCCCGGCCGGGACGGGGGTGCCGAACAGGTCGGTCGGCGGCGCGGTGGAGGTGGACACCCCGGCGTTGCGCACCGGGGAGGACGCGGCGGAGGCGTAGCCGGCCAGGGTCTGCTGGAGTTGCGCCGTGGTCAGCGCGCCGGTCGGCACGGCGGCGTTGCCGGGGTCGGCCAGTCGCGGGTCGGCGACGATCGGGTCCGGGTCGTTCGCCGGGACCACGGTCGAGGCCGCGGTGCCGTCCCAGTACAGGTTGTGGCTGTAGTCCATGCTGGAGTCGGGGCCGTTGCAGGACGAACTGACGCAGTCGTAGCTGGCGTTGGCGGGGTTGTAGAAGACGTTGTCGAACAGCACGTTGTTGTACGGGGCGGTGTCCCGGACGAACGCCTCGATGCCCTGCTGGGTGGTTCCGCCGCTGCCGTTGTTGCGGGCGACGGTGGCGGTGGTGCTCCACACGGTGTTGTTGTAGCCGCGGAAGTCGGAGCAGCCGCTCCAGATGCTGAACGGCCGGAAGTGGTCGTTCTGGCTGACGTTGTAGCGCAAGGTGATGTCGGTGGCGGAGATCAGGCACATGAAGAACCCGCCGGAGTTGTTGTCGCTGTAGTTGTACTGGACCGTGCTGCCGGTGGTGCCCATGTCCGCGTCGTAGGCCATGTCGTCGGTGGGGTCCGGGTTGAGGTCGTTCACCGCCGTGTCGAGCACCGAGTTGTACTGCACGAGTATGTTGTTGGTGCCCTGCCACCAGATACCGACGTTGCCGCCGCCGGTGGTCACCAGGCGGTTGGAGGCGGCCTTGTCGACGGTGTTGTTCTGCACCACGGAGTTGTCGGCGTACTCGGGGGTGATGCCGCCGCCGGTCACGTTGTCGACGTAGTTGTCCGCGATCAGCATGTTGCTGAAGGCCTGCCGGGTGGCGCTGACCTCGCTGGTCGGGATGCCGGTCTCGGCGCTGTAGATGTCGCAGTCGCCGCACCAGGTGGTGAACGTGGAGATGCCGTAGGCGTTGACGTTGGCGACCGTGTTGCCGGTGATCTGGAGGTTGGAGAACCAGGTGGGGGTGGTGTCGCCGGTGACGCCGACCACGATGCCGCCCTGGCCGATGTCCGAGCCGCCCGGGCCGTCGATGCCGTGCACGTAGTCGCCGCTGATCACGATGCCGGGCATGTTCCCGGTGTCCTGGGCGACGACGTAGATGCCCCGGTAGGTGGCGCTGGTGGACACCGACTGGTTGAGGCCGTTGGTGACGGCCAGGTCGGTGACGTGGACGTCGTGGACGTTGCTGAGGGTCACCGCGGCCTGGACGGTGTCCTGCCCGGCTATCACCGCCTGGCCGGTGCCGTAGGAGGTGACCGTGATCGGGGCGGCGGCGGTGCCGGAGGAGGTGATGGTCAGGCCGCCGGTCCAGGTCTCGCCGCCCTGGAAGGCGACGGTGTCGCCGGGCTGGAAGGCGGCGGCGTCGACCTTGGCCAGGCTCTGCCAGGGGCTGCTCGGGCTGGTGCCGCTGTTGCTGTCGCTGCCCGCGGTGGCGTCCACGTAGTAGGTGGTGCCGGTGGCCGCGTGCGCCTCGGTGGCGCTGACGGCGCTCGCGGCGAAGGCGAGCAGGGTGGCGAACGCGGTGAACGCGGAGAGCAGGGTGCGGTTGCGTCCCTCCGACCGCCGGTCGGGTCTGTTGGCGCGCTGTGCTGGCATGCTGTCTGCCTTTCTGGGCTCCTGCGAGGTGGGGTGCATGACCGCCCGGACGGACGGCGGTGGCGACCGGCCGCCCGTCCGGGAGTTCAGGGGGGTTTCGGAGCAGGGGAGTTCAGTCGCGGAGGGTCTGCACCGTGGCGGTGTGCCGGGACCGCTCGGCGGCCCAGGCCACCTGGTGCGCCTCCAGGCTGGTGACCGGGTCGGACAGGATCCAGCGCGGGTCGCCGCTGGAGACCGCGTCCAGGAAGGCGTCCATCAGCCTTTCGTCGCCGCCGCCGTGGCCGCTCCCGGCGTCGGGGCCGTCCAGGCCGAGCGTGTGCGCCGTGCTGGCGCCGGTGCGGAAGTCGGTGACCGTGGCGGTGACGCCGTCGCCTTCGAGGTGGCCGTGGGTTCCGAAGACCCGGGTCCTGCGGTGCTCGAACGGGGTGAACGCGGTCATGGTGAACGAGGCGGTGGCGCCGCCCTCGTACTCCAGGTTCACCACCTGGTGGTCCACCACGTCGTTGTCGCAGGCGTACACGCAGCGGCCGTAGGGGCCGTCCCGGAGCGCGTCCAGCACGCCCTGCTCGGTGCGCTCGCGGGTGACCACGGTCAGCGGCCAGCGTTCGCGGTTCGGGTCGCCCAGGCAGCCCAGGTAGATCCGCGGCGCGGAGTACGGGCAGGTCGGTTCGACCGGGCAGGTCAGGCAGGTGTCGGTGGCGCCCTCGGGCTGGTTCTCGCGGCGGAAGTGCTTGAGCCCGCCGAAGGAGGACACCTTGCGGACCGGCCTGCCGACGATGAAGTTCAGCCAGTCCAGGTCGTGGCTGGACTTGGCGAGCAGCATCGGCGACCCGTTCCGTTCGCTGCGCCAGTTGCCGCGGACGTACGAGTGGGCCGCGTGCCACCAGCCGACCGGTTCCAGGTGTTCGACGCTGATGATCTCGCCGAGCACGCCGGAGGCCACGATCTCCTTCACGCCGGTGGTGTAGGGGGTGTACCGCAGCACGTGGCAGACCGCGAGCATCACCTGGGCCTTGCCCACCGCCTCGACGATCCGCACCGCGTCCTGCTCGCTGGTCGCCATCGGCTTCTCCAGCAGGATGTGGTAGCCGCGTTCGGCGAACGCGACCGCCGGTTCGACGTGGTGGGCGTCCTGGGTGGCGATGATGACGGCGTCGGCCTCGATCCCGTCGGCGGCCAGCTGCCGCCAGTCGGCGTAGCCGGTGGCCTCGGGGTGGTCCCGGGCCGCGTCGGCGGCGCGTTCGGGGTCCGGTTCCGCGAAGGCGACCACGTCCGCGCGTCCGGTCGAGGCGGCGTAGCGGGCGTAGGCGCCGCCGCGGGCACCGGCGCCGACCAGCAGCAGGCGCACGCGGGCGGTGGAGGATCCGGAGGCGTGGGTCATGGGAAGGGTCTCCTCTGGAGGCGGGTCCGGGCGGTTCCGGGCGTGCGGGGGCGGCCCGTCGGCCGGAACCGGCGGCGGGGGCGTGGAACGGGGGGCGCCGGGGCTCAGCCCTTGACGGCGCCGGCGAGCATGCCGCTGATGAAGTGGCGCTGGAAGACGAGGTAGACGGCGACCACCGGGGTGATCACGATGAGCGTGGCCGCGGCCAGCAGCGGGACGTTGATGCTGTACGCGCCGACGAAGAAGCCGAGACCGGCCGGGGCGGTGCGCTTGGCCGGGTCCTGGATGAGCACCAGCGCCAGCAGGAACTGGTTCCAGCCCCACAGGAAGTACAGCAGTCCGAGCGTGGTCAGGGCCGGGCGGGCGCAGGGCACCAGCACCCGCCACAGGATGGTCCAGCTGTTGGCGCCGTCCATGGCGGCGGCCTCGACGAGTTC
Organism: Streptacidiphilus sp. P02-A3a; assembly: GCF_014084105.1. Taxonomy (GTDB): domain Bacteria; phylum Actinomycetota; class Actinomycetes; order Streptomycetales; family Streptomycetaceae; genus Streptacidiphilus. The sequence goes on from NZ_CP048289.1 coordinate 6,659,839, forward strand.
GGGTGGCAGCGCGAGGAACTGCTGCCGCATCCAGAAGGCCCCGAACGGCATGAACAGCCCGGTCAGCGCGAGGATCAGGGCCAGCGGGGTGTCGGTGAGGCCGAACGAGCGCAGGTCGTAGTAGAGCGGCACGACCGCGGCCTCGTAGGGCAGCGTGAGCCCGAGCAGCAGGAACCCGAACAGGACGGTGCGACCACGGAACTCCATGGTGGCGAAGGCGTATCCGGCCAGGATCGCGCACAGCAGCGAGAGCGGTACCAGCCCCAGGACGATCACCGCGCTGTTGCTCAGCAGTCCGCCGAAACCGGCGGCGGACCAGGCCGCCCCGAAGTTCGCCAGGGTGGGGTGCCGCGGCCACGCGAAGCCGGAGACCAGCGCGCCGGACGGGTTGAGCGCGGCCAGCAGCAGGCTGACGAACGGGACCACCACCGCCAGCGCGAAGCCGGTCATGACGGCGGGTCCGGCCAGCGAGGAGACCCGCCGCGGGATCCGGGGGCGGGGCGGGGCGGTGGTGCTCATGGCTTCTCCCGTACCAGCCGGCCGATGGCCAGCACGATCAGCGCGATCAGCGCGCTCAGGACGACGGCGAGGGCGCAGGCCGCGCCGACCCGGCCGTCGGTGAAGGCGAGTTGGTAGATCAGCACGCCGGGGACGATGGTCGAGGTGCCGGGGCCGCCGCCGGTGGTCACGTAGACCACGTCGAAGCTGGCCAGGGCGGCGATGACGGTGACGGTGAGCGCCACGCCGATGTCGGCCCGCAGGCCGGGCAGGGTCACCGCGAAGAACTCGCGCACCGGTCCGGCGCCGTCGATGCGCGCCGCCTCGTAGAGGCTGGTGTCGATCTTCTGGATGCCCGCCTGGAAGACGACCAGGGTCAGCCCGGTCATCACCCAGGTACCGACCAGGCCCACCGCGACGTACGCCCAGGTGAAGTCGCCGAGCCAGGCCCGGGTGACCGAGCCCAGGCCGACCGCCCCCAGGATCTGGTTGACCAGGCCGTTCTGCGCGTACATCCAGCGCCACATCACACCGACCGCGACCAGCGGCACCACCTGCGGCAGGAACAGCACGGCACGGGAGACGGGGTAGCGCCGCTTCCCGCCCGCCGCGCCGATCACCGCCGCCAGCGGCAGCCCGATGGCGATCGGCAGGAAGGAGAAGAAGACGATGAAGCCGAGGGCGTGTTCGAGCGCGGCGAGCATCGTCGGGTCGGTGAAGACGCCCCGGTAGTTGCCGAGGCCGTCCCAGGTGCCGAGGGTGACGCCGTCCCAGGTGTAGAACGAGAGCCAGACGGTGTGCACCCACGGCAGGGCGACGAAGAGCGTGTAGACGCTCAGCGCCGGGGCGAGGTACAGGTAGGCGATCCGGCGGCGGCGCTTGCCGGGGTTGCCCCGCCCGCGCGTCCCGCGCAGCACGCGGGACACCCGGGCGGGAGCGGACGGAGCGGCGGCGGCGTCCGGTCCGACGGACTGCGTCCGGACGCCGTCGGGGAGTGCCGCTCCGACACTCACTGGTGGCCCTTCTGCCAGTCGGCCTGGAGCTGCGCCAGGTACTGGGTCGGCGTGACCTTGCCGCCGATCAGCTCCTGACCGGCGGAGGTCAGGGTGGTGTTCATGGTGGCGGTGCTGTTGTTGAAGAACGGCACCAGGCCGTTGTCCCGGCCGACCTTGCCCCAGGCGTCGGCGACCTGGCCCAGCACGCTGCCCGAGGGGGCGGTGACCGTGTCGGCGTGGGCGACCGGCATGAAGCCGGTGGTGAACTCGATCTGCGCGGCCTGGGCGCTGCCCATGAAGTCCAGGAACGCCGCGGCCAGGTCGGGGTTCTTGGCCCTGGTCGGGATCGCGTACGCGACCGAGGTCCCGATGCCGGTCACCGGCGAGGTCGCGGTGGCGCCCGGCAGCGGGAAGAACCCCACGTTGCCCGGCATGGCCTTGCTGAGGGTGGCGGCGTCCCAGCTGCCGTCGAACAGGAACAGGCCCTGCCCCTTGCTGAAGTCCGCGACCGAGCCCGGCAGGTCGGTGCCGTTCGCGCCGGGCGGTGTGTAGCCCTGCTTCGCCCAGGCGGCCAGGTCCTGGGCGGCGGCGGTGCCGCCGGGCGAGTCGATCGACGCACCGGGCACCCCGTAGGCCCAGTTCGTGCTCTTGGCGGCGCCGTCGACGTCGTCCGCGACGGACTGGAAGATGAAGGAGGAGTGGCCCGCCAGGTTGCCCAGCTGGATCGGCAGCTGACCGGCGGCCTTGGCCTTGGCCAGGTCGGCCTGGAACTCGGCGAAGGTCGTCGGCGGCGCGATGCCCAGCTTGGCCGCGATCCTCTGGTTGTAGTAGACGCCCACGACCGAGAACCCGGCCGGGGCCGCCCACAGGTGGCCGCTGCCCAGCTGCGTCCCGGTGGCGTCGGCCCGCCACTGGTCCAGTTCGGTGCTGGGCTCGGTCGTGGTCCAGCCGTAGGCCGCCGCGTACGGGTCCAGGTCGCGGACCAGGTTCGCCTTGACCGTGGTCCCGATCATGTTCAGCAGCGCCAGGTCCGGGGCGTTGTCGGAGGAGAGCGTCAGGTTCAGGCTGGTGTTGTAGTCGTTGACGTCGGTGTACTGGTAGTCCACCGTGACGTTGGGATGCAGCTGCTCGAACGCCGCCGCCAGTGCCTTGGTGGTACCGGAGTTCTCCGAGCTGACCACCGTGAGCGTGACCTTCCCGGTGGGGATCGCCGTCGACACCGCCCCCGTCGGCGCCGCGGACACCTGCGAGCCGGCCCCGGGGGTGATCCCGCCGCAGGCGCTGAGACCGGTCGCGGCGAGCGCGACGGCGGCGGCCGTCACCACGGCCCGTCTGCGGGCGCCGGGGGCACAGGAAAACCTGACTGATCTACGCATGGGGAGCTCCTCGAACACGGGGACGACCATCGAAACACGAGTCCAGAACAAGCCCTTGGTGGACTTATGACGCAACGTTCCGTAACTGGCGCTCACCATAATATCTGGCCAAGTCATGGTCAAGAGGCTTCCGCCGAGTCTTTACGTAAATGGGTCGCATACAATGATGGCCGCCAAACGATGGCCGCCGACCGACCACCGCCCGACCCGACAGCGAGGCAACGTGAACCCCTCCCGCTCCAACGGCGGAGACCCGGCACTCCTGCGTCGCCTCAACACCCAGGCGGTGCTGGGGTCCCTGCGCGGCCAACCCCCGGTCACGGTCACCCAGCTCGGCGCGGCGACCTCACTGTCCCGGCAGACCGTGGAGGCCGTGCTCACCGACCTGACCGAGCAGGGGTGGATCGAGGAGACCGAGCCCGAACGCGGCATGGGGCGCCCGGCCCGGCGCTACCGCTTCCGGGCCGAGGCCGGTTATGTCCTCGGCGTCGACGTGGGGGTCCACAAGCTGCTCGCCGTCCTGACCGACCTCGACGGCAACGAGGTCGCGGTGCGCCGCAGCACCCTCGTCGCCGAGGTGAACGGAGCCGACCGGCTCGCGCACATCCGCCAGGAGATCCTGGACCTGCTGGCCGAGCACCCCGGCCCGCGCGGCGCGCTCCGCTCGGTCTGCCTCGGGGTGCCCGCCATCGTCGGACCGAGCGGACGGATCACCCTGTCCACCCCGATCCCCGACTGGAACGGGCTGGACCTGGCGAACCAGGCGTCCCGCTGGGCGGGCTGCCCCGCCCTCGTCGAGAACGACGCCAACCTCGCCGCCCTCGCCGAGCGCTGGCGCGGCAGCGCCCGGTTCGCCGACGACTGCGTCTACATCCTGACCGGACACCGCACCGGCGCCGGCCTCATCGTCGGCGGTCGGCTGCACCGGGGCCGCGGCGGCGCGGCCGGCGAGATCGGCGCGCTGTCCGTGCTGGGCTGGGAGGACGAGATCACCGCCGAACTGCGCAGCGCGAACGACGTGGGGAACGTCTTCACCAGGGCCGCCGACGGCGACCCGGCCTCACTCGAACTCGTCAACCGGTTCGCCCGGAGCCTGGCCCAGGGCGCCGCCGCGATGGTGCTGACCATCAACCCCGACCTGCTGATCATCGGCGGCGGCTACTCGCGCGCGGGCGAGGTGCTCGCGGCCCCGCTGCGCACCCACCTCCAGGAGCTCTGCCTCGACCCGCCGCAGCTCACCCTGTCCACCCTGGGCGAGGAGTGCGTGGCGCTCGGCGCCGTCCGCCTCGCCCTCGACAGCACCGAACGCGACCTCTTCGGCTTCCACGACCGCAACCTCCCCGGCGCCCCGAACTGAACCCGGCGGCGGGCGCCCCCCGGCCGCGTGTCCAGCCGGAGGGCCTCAGTCGGAGAAGTCCTGGGTGAGCCAGACCGTCCCGGAGCCGTCCCGGACCACGGATATCCCGATGTGCGTGTAGCCCGTGCTCAGGATGTTGGCCCGGTGGCCGTCGTTCGGCGGCTTCTCGGCCAGCATCGACCGGGTCAGGCCGACCGCCGTCGACGCCGTCGCCGAGGAGTCGTCACCGACCGGGCCGCCGTCGCCGATGTTCTCGCCCGCCGTGGTCCAGTGGACGCCCTGGTCGGTCTCCCGCCGGCCGAGCGCGGGCTCCCCCGGGCACTGGTGGGACAGGCCGCAGCCGTCGGCCATGGTCGCGTCGTGCTGTGCGGCACTGGCCTGCAGGCCCGGGGTCACCGTGAGCGGGGGCAGCCCCTGCCCGGCCCGGGCCTGGTTGACGAGCGCCAGCACCTGCTGCTCGGGACCGGTCAGCCCCGGTCCCGAGGCGGGACCGGGCTTCCAGCCACCACAGCGCCAGCAGGTCGCGGTCGTCCGGGTCCAGCCACCGGGTCGCCTCCACCACCTCGCGCCGCTGGTCGGAGAGGCCGAGCCGGACGACGGTCAGCTCCGCGAAGTCCGCTCCGGGGTCGCCGAGCGACCGGCTGTCCGCGAACTCCTGGGTCGGCTGCTCCCGGCGCCGACGGTGGCGGATCTGGTTCATCGCGATGGCCACCGTCCAGGATCGGAAACTCGCCGGATCACGCACCGCGCTCGCCCCGCTGCGCCCGCTCGACCAGTCCTGCGACCCGACCGCCGGGCACCGTGCCAACCACCTTCGCCGAACCCCCACCGGATGTGTTCTTCATGCCCTGGGAGAGTCTGCCCTCGGACACGGATAACACAAATCCGGAGCCGGATCGCGGGGTCCGGTGGGCGCCGCCGAGCGATCGAGCAACCCCTGACGGCATATCAGTTAATTAAGAAAGGGTCTAGACCTAATGGCCTAGACCAACTTTGGTCCAGACCCTTGACGTGCTCAGCTCGCGGTGGAACCTTACAACTGGGCTTCCTGCAAGGCGAGTTGGAAACACCGCCTCGTCACGTCCCCCCACTGTGCCGAGCCGGCAAGTCAGCAGCGGTGGCCCGAGCGGCGTTCCCCGCCGCCCTCCCGCGGCACCACTGCCGACACCTGGCGCGCCCACCGCGGGTCGCCCGCCCATCCGCGATCGAAGGGATCGACCAATGCGCACAAAGTCCACCAAACGTGGCTTAGGCGTCGGCCTCGCCACCGTCCTGCTGCTCGCCGGGATCACGGCGTTCGCCGACAGCGGCAGCGCGGTCGCCGACGCCAACACCACCACCGCCGTGAGCGCCGGCCCCGCCACCTTCACCCAGGCCGTCCCCACCGGGCAGCCCTCGCAGTACAGCAGCTCGCTGGAGCGGTGCGCCAACGGCGTCAGCTACCCGCTCAGCGGTGCCAACCCGATTCTCAGCGAACCGCTCAACACCCAGTTCACCAGCAACGTGGGGCTGTCGGAGTACGTGACCTTCAGCGGCAACCAGTACTACGGCGACTGGCAGTTCGTCTTCACCAACACCTCCGACGAGGTGCTGTCGACGGACTGCGCGGTGCTGATCTTCCGCGCCCCGTCGGGCTCGGACGACCACAGCTACAGCAGCACCCAGGCGTACGGCCACCCCCAGGAGGACTACGTCGAGGTGCCGCGCGGCGACGGGACGTCCCTCTACGTCGTCAGGCTCGACTTCCACGACGTCACGCTGAGCCAGCGTCAGGTGGCGCCGGGGCAGTCCTTCACCTACGAGATCGGGGGCATCCCGAGCTCCGCGATCACGCTCGCCCAGATCCGTGACTCGCTGGAGTTCACCGCCGACCTCAACCTGCAGGCGAACCAGGCGCTGATCGAGCACTACGGCACCAACCGGCTCACCAACTAGCGGCGGAGAACCTCCGCCGACCACGCTCGGGGCGGGTGTCGACCGGACGCCCGCCCCGGGCCCGTGCCCGCCACCGCCGCGACGACCGACGTCGACGGCCGGGCGGACGACCAGGAGTGGGAGTGGACAGTGCGGCACGAACGGTATCGGCGGGCCTGCCTCGGGGTCGGCGCCCTGCTGCTCGGGACGGTGGTCGGCGGATGCTCCGGCCCGCCCCGGCAGAGCGGCCCCAGCGCGCAGCCCATGCCGCAGACCCTGCAGGCCGACTCGGTCGCCTCCGAGGAGTTCGGGCTGCTGGCCGGTGGTGGCTGGGCCCAGGCCTGGGACCTGTGGGCCGACAGCGCCCGCCAGGTGCTGACCCAGGCCGACTTCGTGCGGCTCAACACCGAGTGCCGACCGGTACTCGGCACCCCCTACGTGATCGACAGCAGCACGAAGGTCGACTCGACCACGGTACGGATCGACTGGCACCGCGCCACCGCCACCGGTAGCGACACCCTCAGCTACCAGGCGGGGAAGTGGCGGTTCCTGCCCGACCCGGCCTCGCTGGCGGACTACCGGCTCGGCGTCGCCAAGCTGGTCGAGCGGAGACGGGCGGCGCACGCATGCCACTGACCCCGACCACGGCGCCGCCCCGGCGCCTCGCCGTCACCCTGGCCCTGGCCCTGGCCCTGGCGCTGGCCGGACTGCTCGCGCTGGCCGGTCCGGCCTCGGCGCACGCGGACCTCGTCTCCTCCTCGCCGCCGGACGGCGCGGTCGTCGCCGGCGAACCCGGGCAGGTGACCCTGGTCTTCTCCGAGGCGGTGACCCTGAGACTGAGCGCGATCAAGGTGATCGGACCCGACGGGCGCCGGGTGGACAGCGGAGCCCCGCGGACCGTGGGCTCCGGCGCCGAACGCGTCACCGTCGACCTCGCCGCCGACCCGCACCGGGGCACCTTCGTCCTCGACTGGCGGGCGACCGCCGCCGACGACGGGCACACCACCTCCGGTTCGCTCACGTTCTCGGTGGGTGCGCCGAGCCGGACCACCGTGGTCGTCGGCTTCGGGGCCCCCGACCGGGTCACCGACGCGGTCCTCGACCTGGCGATCTGGACCGGCCTGGCGGGGCTGGCGCTCCTGGTCGGCTGCGCGGCGATCCGGCTGCACTGCCTCCCGGCAGCCGACGCGGGCGACCTCCGCTGGCCGGCCACCCTCGGCTGGACGGCCCTGTTCGCCGGGACGCTGGTCCAGCTCTTCGCCTACGGGCCCGCCACCCAGGGGAAGTCGCTCGCGCGGATACTGGACCGCTCGCTGCTGTCCGCGACGCTCTCCACCCACGAGGGGCACGTGCTCGTCGCCCGGATCATCCTGCTGGCCCTGGTCGCGACGGTCGGCGAGCTGCTGCTGCGCCGCAGGGCGCGCCCGGGCGCGGTGGCCGGTGCCGCGGTGGCCGCGGTACTGGCGCTCGCCCTGGCCGCCACCTGGAGCGAGATCAGCCACGCGTCGAGCGGATCCCTGGTACCGCTGGCGCTGGTGGTGACGACGCTGCACGTCACCGCGATGGCGGTGTGGGCCGGTGGGCTGTTCACCATCGTCGTCCTGCTGACCCGTGGCAGCGGCGGCGCCGACGCGGACCTGGGCGGCACCACCGCGCGCTTCTCCCGCCTCGCCCTGGGGTCGGTGGCGGTGCTCGCCGCCACCGGGCTGTACCAGGCCTTCCGGGAGGTGGGCAGCTTCGCCGAGCTGACCGGCACGTCCTACGGCCGACTGCTGCTGGTCAAGGCGGGGGTGTTCCTGCTGGTGATCGCCGTCGCGGCGGTCAGCCGCAGCCTCGTGGCGGGCGCCCGCGAGCGGAGCACCGCGGCGCTGCGGCGCTCCGTCCTGCTCGAACTCGCCGGAGTCACCGTGGTCCTGGTCCTGACCGTCTTCCTGATCGGGAGCGCCCCGGCCCGCGAGGCGCACAGCTCCACCGCGACCGGATCGGGCACGCGGGCGCTTCAGCGCGTGGGCCCGGTCACCGGTGACCGTCCGTGGTGAGCCCGGTCAGCATCGGCCGCAGCCGCGCCGCCAGCGGCGCGGTCAGCTCCGGCGGCAGCAGGTGGGCTCCCTTGGCATAGCCGGTGGGATGCCCCAGCCGCAGGCAGGCCAGGGCGAGCACCTGGTCGCGGACGGCGCTGACCCAGTGCTCGGCCTGCCACCACCGCTGCCGCTCGACGCACACCCGCGCGTGCAGGGCGGCAGGTCCCAGTGGTGCAGCGCGGCGAAGTCCTGGTAGAGCCGCGCCGTCCAGCGTTCCAGGGCCTCGTCGAGCCGCCCGTCGACCGCGAACGCGAGATCGATGTCCGACCAGCGGTCACCACCACCGTCACCGCGAACGGCCTCGTGATCGAGCGACCAGGGAGCGTGGGGAGCCGCCGCCAGGAACCGCCCCGTGGTCCCACGCGTCTTGCCTGCCATGGCTTCCGAGCAGCAGCAGGACTCCGCCCCTCCCGTCCCCAGGAGCGCCGGTCCGGACGCCCACATCGTGCTCGTCCCGCCCGCCAGCGCCCAGCTCATCGGCATCCTGCGGCACCAGTTCCCCCACGCGCGGATCCTCGCGACCGAGTTCACCGACGACAGCTGCCACGCCGACTTCCGCGGCCGGATCAGCCGCATCCTCGGCAGCGACATCGACGGCTACTTCATGGCGCCGACCATGGACGACCTGGCCCGCGTCACCCGGAGCGCCGGCCGGGCCGTTGCCGGAGCCCTCACCAGCGGCCCCGGTGGCGACCGGCGGCGTCCCGTCGACTTCCCGGAGGCCAACCGGCGCCTGCTGCTGGAGAGCGCCGCCGGGGCCGATCCGTCCGCGTCCGGCGAACCGAGCGGACCGGAGGAACCGGACGAGCCGGAGCGGGCCGGAGCGGGCCGGAGTCACCGTCGACCTCGACGCGTGGGCCCGCGCGCTGGCGGGCGACCCGCGGATCCTGGCGGACCTCGCCTGGCCGCTGATCCTGCGGTTCACCCGGCAGCGCGTGCCGGTCACCGTGGTCGGCGACCCGCCCGAGGCCTGGGCCGACCGGGCACGCGCGGCGGGGGTCCGGGTGCGTCCGTCACCCCGGCAGGTCACCTCGGCGGTCGGCTGACCGACGCGGTGACCGGTTCGGTGTCACCGGACCCTCCGGCCGCGCACGAGCTGCTGTTGCAGGGCGAGTTCCGTGGGGCTCAGCGGGATGTCCGGGCGGAGCCGTTCCGGGTGCAGTGGGCCGGTGCCCCGCGGTGGGGGCGGGTGATGGAGACTGGGATCCGGAATGGGCATCCACAGCCTCCCGGACACGACGAGGGCCTCATAGACAGCGCGCAGCACACGGATGGTGAAGCTTGCGCGTGGGCGGGTTCTCACCGGCTTTCCGACCTCCCGGCTCATGTCACTGCCAGAAACAGTGGATTGCTCGGCTTAAGCGAATCTTGGTTCAGTGGTCACCAGGGCCCGGCGGGCATCTGTCCCCCGCCGGGCCCGAACGCACGCGACCGGGGCCGGTAGGGCCCGGTGGGCGTGCCGCCCGGTCACTCGGCGACGTAGGTGCACCCGGTCCAGACGAAGACCTGCAGTTCGCGGTCGTCGTGGACGGTCGTCTGCTCGGTGGGCTCGAAGTGCTCGTACCGGTTTCCCCGGAGGATTTTGAACTTCACCTCGGTATTGGGCAGATAGCGGATGCGCAGGTCGTCGGAGAGGCTGCTCGGGCCGCCCCTGAGTACGACGTTGGGATCCAGTGACATGGGCTCTCCACCTTTCGTCGGTACCAACACTGATATCCATCGTGGCCTTCGGACTGAAGCCCGGCTAAAACGGTTCACCGCCGCGCCCGTTCAGTCCGGGATCTGGCCCAACTCCTGGTCGATGAAGGCGAACAGGTCGCTGGCGCTGGCGTCCTGAAGCTGTTCCTCCACGGTGCTCTGCGGCTCGGACTCCTTGCGTCCGGCCCATTTCGCACTGATCGTGGCCATCCGCCGTTGGATCTCCGTGTGCTCGGCAGCCGCCACCTCGACCGCCCCCAGCTCCGTCTCCAGCGCGTCGAGTTCCGCCAACAGCCGGGCCACCGGCGAGACTTCGCGTGGCAGTAGCTCCGCCGCCAGCCGGTCGGCCAGCGACGCCACGGTCGGATGGTCGAAGACCATCGTCGGCGGTAGCAGCAGCCCGGTCGCGGCGTTCAGCCGGTTGCGCAGCTCCACCGCCGTGAGCGAGTCGAAGCCCAGGTCCTTGAACGCCCGCTCCGGGTCCACCGCCGACGGGTTCGGGTAGGCGAGCACGGCGGCGACCTCGCTCCGGGTCAACTCCATGAGCAGGCCCGCCCGTTCGGCTACCGGCAGCCGGGCCAGCCGGTCGGCCAGGGACTGTCCGCCGCGCGCCGGATCGGCGGCCGCGCGCCGGGGGCCGGTGCGGACCAGGGCGGTGAGCGCCGGCGGCAGCGTCCCGGCCTCGGCCTGACCGCGCAGCCCGGCCGGGTCGAAGTGCGCGGGCACGGTCAGCGGCAGCCCGCTGCGCAGTGCCGCGTCGAAGTGGAGCAGCGCCTGTTCGGTGGCCAGGGGCAGGATTCCGCTGCGGCGCATCCGGGCCCGCTGGTCCTGGCCCAGCGCGCCGGTCATCGCGCTCTCCACCTCCCACAGCCCCCAGCCGAGGCCGGTCGCGGCGAGGCCGTCGGCGTGGCGGTGGGCGGCGAGCGCGTCCAGGAACGCGTTGGCGGCGGCGTAGTTGCCCTGCCCGGGGTTGCCCAGGGTCCCGGCCAGCGAGGAGAACAGCACGAAGGCCGCGAGCGGGGTCTCCCGGGTGAGTTCGTGCAGGTGCCAGGCGGCGTCCGCCTTCGGGCCGAGCACCGCGTCGAGGCGGTCGGGCGTCAGCGCGTCCAGGGTGGCGTCGGCGGCCACACCGGCCGCGTGCACGACCGCCGTCAGCGGGTGCGCCGTGGGGACGGCGGCGAGCAGGCGGGCCAGCGCCGCCCGGTCGGAGACGTCGCAGGCGACGGTGGTCACCGTGGCCCCGAGTCCGGTGAGGTCGGCGACCAGGGCGTCGGCCCCCGGCGCGTCCGGGCCCCGGCGCCCGGCCAGCAGCAGGTGGCGTACGCCGTGCCGGGTGACCAGGTGCCGGGCGACCAGGCTGCCGAGGGCGCCGGTACCGCCGGTGACCAGGACCGTGCCCCCGGGGGCCAGCGGCGCGGGCATGGTCAGCACCACCTTGCCGACGTGCCGGGCCTGCTGGAGGTGTCGGAACGCCTCGGGTGCCTGCTGCACCGGCCAGGTCGCCAGCGGCAGCGGTCGCAGCACCCCGGTCTCGAACAGGTCCAGCAGCACGGAGAGCATCTCGGCGATCCGGTCCGGGTCCAGCACGGCCAGGTCGAACGCCTGGTAGCGGACCCCGGGGTGGTCGGCGGCGACCTGTCCGGGCTCCCGGATGTCGGTCTTGCCCATCTCGGCGAACCGGCCGCCGCGCGGCAGCAGCCGCAGTGAGGCGTCGACGAACTCGCCGGACAGCGAGTCGAGCACGACGTCCATGCCCGCGCCGCCGGTGGCGGCGAGGAAGTGCCGCTCGAAGTCGAGGGTACGGGAGTTGGCGATGTGGGTGTCGTCCAGACCGGCCGCCCGCAGCGTGTCCCACTTGGGCTCGCTGGCGGTGCCGAACACCTCCGCGCCCAGGTGCCGGGCGAGTTGCACGGCGGCCATGCCGACGCCGCCGGTCGCCGCGTGCACCAGCACCCGTTCGCCCGGCTGGAGCGCGGCCACGTCGACCAGTCCGTGGTAGGCGGTGAGGAAGACCGTCGGCACGGCCGCGGCCTGCTCGAAGGACCATCCGGAGGGGATCCGGGCGATCCGCCGCCGGTCGGCGACGGCCGTCGAGCCGAAGGCCGGGGCGAACAGGCCGAGCACCCGGTCGCCCGGAGCCAGGTCCACCACGCCGGGGCCGGTCTCCAGCACCACCCCGGCGCCCTCGCCGCCGAGCACGGCCGCCCCCGGGTACATGTCGAGGGCGACCAGCACGTCGCGGAAGTTGAGCCCGGCGGCGCGGACCGCGATCCGGACCTCGCCCGCGGCCAGCGGGCGGCCCGCCTCGTCGTCGGCCAGCAGGTCCAACCGGTCCAGCATCCCGGGGGCCGAGGCGTGCATCCGCCAGTCCCCCTCGGTCGGCGGGGTCAGCCGACCGGCGGTGTCGGCCCGGACCAGGCGCGGCACGAGCACCTGCCCGCCGCGCACCGCGGTCTGCGGCTCGTCGGCGGCCAGGGCGGCCGCCAGGGCCGCCTCGGCAGCGGTACCGGTACCGGCTTCGGTGTCGATCAGCAGGAACCGGCCGGGGTGTTCCAGTTGGGCGCTGCGGACCAGGCCCCAGACCGCGGCGGCGGCCAGGTCGGCGACGTCCTCGCCGAGCCGCGTGGCGACCGCGCCCCGGGTGTGGAACGCCAGCCGGGAGGTGCCGGAGCGGCTGTCGGCCAACCAGCGCTGGATCAGGTCGAGCGCCCGGCCCAGGGCGAGCCGGACCCGGTCGGCGACCGCACCCTGATCCGGGCCCCGGTCCGGGTCCTGGTCCGGGTCCTGGTCCGCGGCGGGGCAGGGCACCAGCACCACCGGGGCCGCGCCGGTGGCCGCCCCCGCTGCGAACAGGGCCTCCAGGTCGCCGTCGACCGAGGTGACCCAGCCGGGGGCCGGGTCGTCCGGGGCGACGGCGGCGGTCGGCGCGGCCGGGGCCCAGTCGAGCCGGTACAGCGGGGCGTCGGCGCGCGCGGCGGTCCGGAGCAGGTCGGTGGAGAGCGGGCGCAGCGCCAGCGCCTCCACCGTCGCCACCGGGCCGCCCAGGGGGTCGGTCACGGTCAGCGAGACGGTGTCGGCACCGGCCGGGGACAGCCGGATCCGGACCGAACCGGCGCCCTCGGCCCACAGCGTGGCGCCGCTCCAGGAGAAGGGGAGCATCGGCCGGGCCGGTTCGTCGCCGGTCCGGTCGCGGAACAGCAGCGCGTGCAGGCAGGCGTCCAGCAGCGCCGGGTGGACGCCGAAACCGGCGGTGTCCAGGTCGTCCGGCACGGCCGCCTCGGCGTACAGGTCGTCACCGAGCCGCCACACCGTCCGCAGGCCGCGGAACGCGGGACCGTAGTCGAGGCCCATCCGCCCCAGTTCCTGGTACAGGTCGCCGGTGTCCGCGACGGTGGCGCCGACCGGGGGCCAGGGGGTGTCCGCGGCGGGCGGCAGCGGGTCGGTCCCGTCCTGCTGCCGGGCCGCGGCGAGCAGTCCGCTGGCGTGTCGGCTCCACGGCTGCTCCTCGGTCCCGCCCGTGGGCGCCGGGCGGCGCGAGTGCACGGTGAACGGCCGCCGGGCCGACTCGTCCGGTGGTCCGACCACGAGCTGTAGGTGCACCTCGCCGTCGGCCGGGAGGACCAGCGGGCCCTCCAGGGTGAGGTCCTCGACCCGCTCCAGGCCGACCCGCCGACCGGTCTGCAGGACCACGTCCAGGAACGCGGTGCCGGGCAGCAGCACCGCCCCGCCGACGGAGTGGTCGGCCAGCCAGGGCTGGGTGGCGCTGGACAGGCTGCCGGTGGCGACCAGGGTCCCGTCACCGGCGAGGTCGACCGCGGCGCCGAGCAGCGGGTGCGGGCCCGCCGACAGCCCCAGGCCGCCGGTGCCCCTGACCGGACGGGCGTCCAGCCAGTAGCGCTCCCGCTCGAAGGGGTAGTTCGGCAGCGCGACCCGGCGCCGTCCGCCGCCGAACAGCGGCGACCAGTCGACCTCGGCTCCGCGCACGTGCAGCGCGGCCAGGCCCAGCAGCAGACCGGTCGGGCCGTCCACGCCGCGGCGCCCGGTGGGGATCTGCGCGGTGTCGCCGCCGCTGAGGCAGTCCGACACGATGGCGGTGAGCACGGCCGCCGGTCCCAGTTCCAGGTACTCGGTCACGCCCTGGGCCTCGATCGCGCGCACGCAGTCGGCGAAGCGCACGGCCTCGCGGGCGTGCCGGACCCAGTACTCCGGGGTGCGCAGCGCCTCGCTCTCGGCGGCGCCGGTCAGGCCGGAGACGATCGGGATCGTCGGCTCGGCGAACTCCAGCGCGTCGATCTCCGCGCGGAACCGGTCGAGCATCGGATCCATCAGCGGCGAGTGGAAGGCGTGACTCACCGTCAGTTGCCGGGTCTTGTGGCCCCGTTCGCGGAGCTCGTCGGCTATCGCCGCGACCGCGGCCGCGTCCCCGGACAGGACCACGGCGGCGGGCCCGTTCACCGCCGCGAGGCCGACCAGTGCCTCCTGCCCGGCGAGCAGCGGGCGGACCTCCTCCTCGGACGCCTGGACGGAGACCATCGCCCCGCCCGTCGGCAGCTCCTGCATCAGCCGGCTCCGGGCGGCGACCAGCCTGGCCGCGTCGGGCAGCGGCAGCACCCCGGCCACGTACAGCGCGCTCAGTTCGCCGATCGAGTGCCCGGCCAGGACGTCGGGGGTCTGCCCGAAGCTCCGCAGCAGCCGGAACAGGGCCGTGCCGTAGGCGAACAGCGCCGGCTGGGTGTAGCCGGTGAGGTCGAGCAGCGCCGCCTCGGCCGTGCCCTCGGCGGCGAACATCACCTCCCGCAGCGGGCGTTCCAGCCACGGGTCCAGCTGGGCGCACGCCTCGTCCAGGGCGGCGGCGAACACCGGGAACGTCCGGTACAGCTCGCGCCCCATCCCCGGCCGCTGCGCCCCCTGGCCGGGGAAGAGGAAGGCGGTACGGCCCCGCGCGGCGGCGCGGCCGGTCACCACCGTGCCGCTGGGGCTGCCCTGTGCCAGCGCTTCGAGCCCGGCCCGGAACCCGCCGGGGTCGGCGCCGACCACCACCGCGCGGTGGTCGAACGGGGTCCGGCCGGTCAGCAGGGCGTGCCCGACGTCGGCCGGGTCCGCCGCCGCGGGCAGGGCCAGCATCCGCTCGGCGGTCCGCCGGACGGCGGGTTCGTCCGTCCCCGACAGCAGCCAGACCAGCACCGGGGCGGCCGGTTCGGGGGCCTCCGCGGTACCGGGCTCCGCGGCACCGGGCTCCGCGGCACCGGGCTCGGCGGCCGTCTCCTCGGGTGCCTGCTCCACGATGACGTGGGCGTTGGTGCCGCTCAGGCCGAAGGAGGACACCGCCGCGCGGCGCGGCGCCGAGCCCGGCCACGGCCGGGCCTCGGTGAGCAGCGAGACCGCGCCGGACTGCCAGTCGACCTGGGTGGACGGCCGGTCGACGTGCAGGGTAGCGGGCATCACGCCGCGCCGCAGCGCCTCCACCGACTTGATCACCCCGGCCACCCCGGCGGCGGCCTGGGTGTGCCCGATGTTGGACTTGACCGAGCCGAGCCACAGCGGCCGGTCGGCCGCGCGTCCCCGGCCGTAGGTGGCCAGCAGTGCCTGGGCCTCGATCGGGTCGCCCAGGCTGGTGCCGGTGCCGTGCGCCTCCAGCAGGTCGACATCGGTGGTGGTCAACCGGGCGTCGGCGAGGGCCCGTTCGATCACCTGCTGCTGCGAGGGACCGCTGGGCGCGGTGAGTTGGCTGCTGGTCCCGTCGGAGTTGACCGCCGAGCCGCGGAGCACGGCCAGGACCGGGTGGCCCTCGCGCTGGGCGTCGGAGAGGCGTTCGAGCAGCAGCATCCCGGCGCCCTCGGCCCAGATGGCGCCGTCCGCCGCGTCGGCGAAGGACTTGCAGCGCCCGGCCGGTGACAGCCCGCGCTGGCGGCTGAACTCGACGAACGGCTGCGGTGTCGCCATCACCGTGGCGCCCCCGGCGAACGCCAACCGGCACTCGCCGTTGCGCAGCGCGCGCATCGCCAGGTGGACGGCGACCAGCGAGGAGGAGCAGGCGGTGTCGACGGTGATGGCGGGCCCGCGGAAGCCGAAGAGGTAGGACACCCGCCCGGACGCGATGCTGCCGGCGCTGCCCGTGCCGAGGAAACCCTCGAACTCCGGCGCGGAGGGCCGTGCCTGCACCGCGTAGTCGTTGTACATGACCCCGGCGAAGACCCCGGTGTCACTGCCGCGCAGCCCCGCCGGATCGATCCCGGCGTTCTCCAACGCCTCCCACGTCGTCTCCAACAACAACCGCTGCTGCGGATCCGTCGCCAACGCCTCCCGCGGACTCATCCCGAAGAACCCCGGATCGAACTCCGCCGCGTCGTACAGGAACCCACCCTCACGCACATAACTCGTCCCCGGATTATCCGGATCCGGATCGTACAGACCACCCAGGTCCCACCCCCGATCCGTCGGAAAACCACCCACCGCGTCACCACCACGCGCAACCAACTCCCACAACCCCTCCGGCGACACCACCCCACCCGGATACCGGCACGCCATCGCGACGATCGCGATCGGCTCCCGGGCGCGGTCCTCGGTGTCGCTCAGTTTCTTCCGGGTCTGCCGCAGTTCGGTGGTGGCCCGCTTGAGGTAGTCGCGCAGCCGCTCCTCGGCGGACACGGGGGCAGGGTCGGCGGAGGGCGTCATATCAACCTCTCAGGAGTCCGCGGATCGGTTCGGGCGCTGGTCATGAGGGTCATGAGAGCCCCAGTTCGTCGTCGAGTACGTTGAACAGTTCGTCGTCGGTCGCCGAGTGGAGGTCGGCGACGGCCGCTTCGGTGGCCTCCGCGCTCTGCCGTCGGTCCCGCAGCAGCGCCTCCAGCCGGAGGTCGATCTCGCCGCTGTCCACCGCCTCGGGCAGCGAGCCGAGGGCGAGCCGGATCCGGTCCAGGTCCGCCAGCAGCGCGTCCAGGGCCCCGCCGCCGGTGTCGGCGAGTTGCAGGTCGAGGTGCTCGGCGAGGGCGGTGATGGTCGGGTGGTCGAACAGCAGGGTGCTGGGCAGCCGCAGACCGGTCGCCTTGGCGAGCCGGTTGCGGAGCTCGACCGCGGTCAGCGAGTCGAAGCCCAGCTCCAGCAGTCCGCGCCGGACTTCCAGGGTCTCCGGGCTGGGATGCGCGAGCACCACCGCGACCTGCCCGCGCACCAGGTCGAGCAGGGCCGAGCCGCGCTCCTTCGCGGACAGGCCCGCCAGCCGCGCGGCCAGCTGCTCCGGCCCCGGCAGGGCCGCGTTGGCGGCGGGCCGCCGGGCCGCTCCGCCCCGGACCAGGCCGCGCAGGATGCCGGGCAGGGTTCCGTCCGCGGCACGGGCACGCAGCCCGGCCGGATCCAGTCGGGCCGTCAGCACCGACGGCTCGTTCAGCCGGAGCGCCTCGTCGAACAGCGCCAGCCCCTCCGCCGACGGCATCGGCACGATGCCCGCGCGCTCCATCCGCCCGCGTCCGGTCCGGCCGAGGCCCTCGGTCATCCCGCTCTCGTCCGCCCACAGGCCCCAGGCCAGCGACACGGCGGGCAGCCCCTGGTCCTGCCGGGTCCGCGCGAGCGCGTCCAGGAAGGCGTTGGCGGCGGCGTAGTTGGCCTGTCCGGCGTTGCCCAGCAGGCCCGCCGCCGAGGAGAACAGCACGAACGCCGACAGCTCGGTGCCACGGGTCAGTTCGTGCAGGTTCCAGCCCGCGTCGACCTTGGGCCGCAGCACCCGGCCCAGCTGCTCGGCGGTGAGCCCGGCGACGGTCGCGTCGTCGAGCACCCCGGCCGCGTGCACCACCGCCGTCAGCGGATGCCCGGCCGGGACGGCCGCCAGCAGCGCGGCCGCCGCGTCCCGGTCGGCGACGTCGCAGGCCACGGTGGTCACCCGGGCGCCGAGCGCGGTGAGTTCCGCCTCCAGCGCGGCGGCGCCGGGCGCGGCCGGGCCCCGGCGGCCGACCAGCAGCAGGTGCCGGGCGCCGTGGGCGGCGACCAGGTGCCGGGCGGTCAGCCCGGCCAGGGTGCCTCCGGCGCCGGTGACCAGCACCGTCCCCTCCGGGTCGAGCCCGGACCCGGTGGGCCGGTCGCCCGCCGGGACCTCCGGCACCCGGACCAGCCGGGGCTCGTACACGACACCGGCCCGCACCGCGGTCTCCGGTTCACCGGCCGTCACGGCCGCGGCCAGGGCCGACCGTTCGATCCGGTCGGTGTCGACGAGGGCGATCCGGTCCGGCTCCTCCAGTTGGGCGGCGCGGACCAGGCCGCGGACGGCCGCGCCGACCAGGTCGGTGAGCCGGTCCCCGGGGACGGCGGCCACCGCGCCCGAGGTGAGCACGACCAGCCGGGAGGCCAGGAACCGCTCGTCGGCGAGCCACTGCCGGAGCAGGTCCAGCACCCGGCGGGCCGCCTCGTGCACCCGGTCGGGAACGCGTCCCTCGACGTCCTCGGCGGAGGGCGCGAGTACCGGCAGCACCACCTGGTCGGGGAGCGCGGCGCCGCGGTCGATGGCGTCGGCCAGCTCCCGCAGGTCCGCGTAGGCGTCGGCGTCGGACAGGCCGAGGTCGCCCAGCGTGGCCCAGCCGCCGGTGCGGTCCCCGGTGTCCGGCAGCGGGTGGGCGACCCAGGACACCGCGGCCGGGCCGCCGGTCCGCGCACCGGCTCCGGCCAGCTGTTCCGCGCTCAACGGCCGGGTGGCCATGGAGCCGACCGAGAGCAGCGGCGCCCCGGTCAGGTCGGCCAGGGTGACCGAGAAGGCGTCCGGTCCGCTCGGCGAGAGCAGGACCCGGGCGGCGGTCGCGCCGCCCGCGTGCAGCGCCACGCCGTTCCAGGAGAACGGCAGCCGCAGCCCGCCGTCGGCCCGCAGCGTCATCAGCGCCGCCGCGTGCAGGGCCGCGTCCAGCAGCGCCGGGTGCATGCCGAAGCCGTCGGCCTCGGCGCCCTCCGGCAGGGCGATCTCGGCGTACAGGTCCTCACCGTGCTGCCAGGCCGCCCGCAGCCCCTGGAACACCGGCCCGTAGTCCAGGCCGTATCCGGCCAGGGAGCCGTAGGGGTCCGGCAGTTCCAGCGGCACCGCGCCCGGGGGCGGCCAGGCCGCGAGGTCCGCCGCGGGGGGCGGCGGCAGCGTACCGGCGAGGGAACCGGCGGCGTGCCGGATCCACTCGCTCCCGGTCTCGCCGGAGCGGGAGTGCACCGCGACCGGGCGGTAGCCGTCCGCGTCCGCCGGGCCGACGGTGACCCGCAACCGGGTGTCGCCCTCGGCGGGCACCAGCAGCGGCGCCTCCACGGTGAGGTCGGCCACCCCGGCGCAGCCCGCGTGGTCGGCGGCGTGCAGGGCGAGTTCGGCGAAGGCCGCGCCCGGCAGCAGGACCGTGTCCAGGACCGCGTGGTCGGCCAGCCAGGGGCTGGTGTCGCGGGCCAGTCGCCCGGTGAGGACCACGCCCTGGTCGTCCGCGAGTTCGACCACCGCGCCGAGCAGCGGGTGGCGCGTCGCGGTCTGGCCGAGACCGGCGGCGCTCTGCTCGACGGCGGGTGCGTCGAGCCAGTAGCGGCTGCGGTCGAACGCGTAGGTCGGCAGGGCGACCGGGTGGTCGGCGGCGGTGAACAGCTTCGGCCAGTCGACCGCCACGCCCCGGGTGTGGGCCTCGGCGGCGGCGAGCAGGAAGCGCTCCGCACCGCCGTGGTTGCGGCGCAGCGTGCCCAGCGCGGTGCCCGAGCCGTCCAGGGTGTCGGTGATCGGGGTGGTGAGCACCGGGTGCGGGCTGACCTCGATGAAGGTGCGGTGCCCGGATCCGGCCAGCGCCCGCACCGCCGGTTCCAGCAGCACCGGGTTGCGCAGGTTGTCGTACCAGTAGCGGCTGTCGAGGAGGTCACCGGCGCCGAGCAGGCCTCCGGTGAGCGTCGAGTAGAAGGGCACGGCGGCCGGTCGGGGGCTGATGCCGTCGAGGAGCTCGGCCAGGCGCTCCTCGATCATCGCCACCTGCGGCGTGTGCGAGGCGTAGTCGACCGGGATCCGCCGGGCCTGGACGCCGGTGGCGTCGCAGTGGGCGATCAGCTCGTCGAGCGGCCCCGGTTCCCCGGCGACGACGGTCGACGCGGGGCCGTTGACGGCCGCGACGTGGATCCGGTCGGGCCACGGCGTGAGCAGTTCCCGGGCCGCGGCGGCGGGCAGTGCCAGCGACACCATGCCACCGGTCCCGGCGAGTCGGGCCAGCGCCTGGCTGCGCAGCGCCACCACCTTCGCCGCGTCCGGCAGCGACAGCGCGCCCGCCACGCAGGCGGCGGCGATCTCGCCCTGCGAGTGGCCGACCACGGCGTCGGGCTCGACGCCCAGTGAACGCCACAGTTCGGCCAGCGAGACCATCACCGCGAACAGCGCGGGCTGGACCACGTCCACCCGCTCCAGGCCGGGCGCGCCGGGCTCGGCCCGCAGCACCGCTTCCAGCGACCAGTCGGTGTACCGGGCCAGTGCCTCGGCGCACTCGGCGAGGCGCCCGGCGAAGACCTCGGAGCCGGACATCAGCTCCACCGCCATGCCCGCCCACTGCGTGCCCTGGCCGGGGAAGACGAACACCACCTTGCCGGTGCCGCCCTCGGCGTCGTCCTCGACGACGTGGGCCGCCGCGCCGCCGGTCGCGACCGCGTCCAGCCCGGCCAGCAGCGCCTCGCGGTCGGCGGCGACGACCGCCGCCCGGTGGCCGAAGCGGCCACGGGTGGTCGCCAGCGCCCGCGCGACCGCCACCGGGGCCAGTTCGGGGCGTTCCCGGACGAACGCGCCCAGCCGCGCGGCCTGGTTCCGCAGCCCCTGGCCGGAGCGGGCCGACAGCAGGTACGGCAGCGGCCCCTCGGCGGTCGGCCGCGGCTGCCCGCCGGTGGCGGCGCCCGGTTCGGTCGGGGCGGCGGCCGGTGCCTGTTCCAGGATCAGGTGGGCGTTGGTCCCGCTGATGCCGAACGAGGAGACCGCGGCTCGCAGCGGGCGGTCGTCGCGCCGCCACGGCACGGGCTCGGTGAGCAGCCTGACCGCGCCCGCGGACCAGTCGACGTGCGGCGAGGGCTCGTCGGCGTGGATGGTCCTGGGCAGTTCCCCGTGCAGCATCGCCTGCACCATCTTGATCACCCCGGCCACCCCGGCGGCGGCCTGGGCGTGCCCGATGTTGGACTTGACCGAGCCGAGCCACAGCGGTTGCCCGTCCGGCCGGTCCTGCCCGTACGTCGCCAGCAGCGCCTGCGCCTCGATCGGGTCGCCGAGGGTGGTGCCGGTGCCGTGGGCCTCGACCACGTCGATGTCGGCGGCGCCGAGGCGGGCGTCGGCCAGGGCCCGCCGGATCACCCGCTCCTGCGAGGGTCCGTTGGGGGCGGTCAGGCCGTTGCTGGCACCGTCCTGGTTGACCGCCGAGCCGCGGATCACGGCGAGTACCCGGTGGCCCCGGGCGCGGGCGTCGGAGAGGCGTTCCAGCAGCAGCATGCCCGCGCCCTCGGACCAGACCGCGCCGTCGGCGTCGGCCGCGAAGGACTTGCAGCGTCCGCCGGGCGAGAGCGCCCGCTGGCGGCTGAACTCCACGAAGGCGGCCGGGGTCGACATCACGGTCACCCCGCCGGCCACCGCCAGGTCGCACTCGCCGCGGCGCAGCGCCTGTGCGGCCAGGTGCATGCCGACCAGCGAGGAGGAGCAGGCCGTGTCGACGGTGACCGCCGGGCCCTCGAACCCGAAGGTGTAGGCGACCCGGCCGGAGGCCACGCTGCCGGCGCTGCCGCTGACCAGGAAGCCTTCGAGGTCCTTGGGGATCCGCTGGATCCGCGAGGCGTAGTCGTTGTACATGACCCCGGCGAAGACCCCGGTGTCACTGCCGCGCAGCCCCGCCGGATCGATCCCGGCGTTCTCCAACGCCTCCCACGTCGTCTCCAACAACAACCGCTGCTGCGGATCCGTCGCCAACGCCTCCCGCGGACTCATCCCGAAGAACCCCGGATCGAACTCCGCCGCGTCGTACAGGAACCCACCCTCACGCACATAACTCGTCCCCGGATTATCCGGATCCGGATCGTACAGACCACCCAGGTCCCACCCCCGATCCGTCGGAAAACCACCCACCGCGTCACCACCACGCGCAACCAACTCCCACAACCCCTCCGGCGACACCACCCCACCCGGATACCGGCACGCCATCCCGACGATCGCGATCGGCTCGTCGGCGGCCGTGGCCGGGACCGGCGCCGTGGTGGGCGCGGCGGGCGCGGTGCCCAGCAGTCGGCCGCGCAGGAACGTCGCCAGGGCGGTGGGGTTCGGCTGGTCGAACACGACGGTGGCCGGCAGCTGCAGACCCGTCCGGGTGTTGAGCCGGTTGCGCAGTTCGACGGCGGTGAGCGAGTCGAAGCCGAGGTCCTTGAACGCCCGCTGCGGATCGACCGCGTCGGGGCTGCCGTGGGACAGGACCGCGGCGACCTCCGCCCGGACCAGGTCCAGCAGTTCGCGGCGCTGTTCCGGCTCGGACAGCGCGGCGAGCCGCTGCGCCGCGTCCCCGGGGGCCCGGCGGGCGGACGCCGCCCGTGCCGGAAGCCTGACCAGGCCCCGCAGCAGCGGCGGCAGCAGGCCGTCGGCGGCCTGGGTCCGCAGCGCCACGGTGTCGAACCTGGCGCCGACGGTGACCGGCTCGGCGCCGGTCAGTGCCCGGTCGAGGAGGGCGAGGCCGTCCTCGGCGGACATCGCCGTGATCCCGGACCGGCCGAGGCGGGCCGCGCCCGCCCCGTCGAGGGTGGCGGTGAGCTCGCTCCGCTCCGCCCACAGGCCCCAGGCGACGCTGGTCGCGGGCAGTCCGGCGGCCGCGCGCCGACCGGCCAGCCCGTCCAGGAAGGCGTTGGCGGCGGCGTAGTTCGCCTGCCCGGGGTTGCCCAGCGTCCCCGCGAGCGAGGAGAACAGGACGAACGCGGACAGGTCGCGTCCGGCCGTCAGTTCGTGCAGGTGCCAGGCGCTGTCGGCCTTGGCGCGCAGCACCGGGGCGAGCCGCTCGGGGGTCATCGCGTCGAGGACGCCGTCGTCCAGGATCCCGGCGGTGTGCACCACTCCGGTCAGCGGTCGCTCCGCGGGCACCGACCCGAGCAGCGCCGCCAGCGCCGCCCGGTCGGCGACGTCGCAGGCGACGACGGTGACCCGGGCGCCGAGCCGGTCGAGTTCGGCGACGAGTTCCGGGGCACCGGGGGCGTCCGCGCCGCGCCTGCTGGTGAGCAGCAGGTCACGGACCCCGTGCCGGGTGACCAGGTGCCGGGCGACCAGCGCGCCGAGCGTCCCGGTGCCGCCGGTGACCAGGACCGTGCCCCCGGGCGGGAAGGCCCCGGAGCCGGACGCGCTGTCGGGGGCCGCCGGGGACAGTCGCGGCGCCAGCAGGACGCCGTCGCGCAGGGCGAGTTCGGCCTCGTCCGCGTCGAGCGCGGCGCGGACCGCGGCGGTGTCGGCGCCGTCGCCGGGCCGGTCGGTGTCGGGCAGGCCGTCGCCGGGCAGGCCGTCGCCGGGCAGGTCGGTGTCGAGCAGCAGGAAGCTGCCGGGGCGCTCGCTCTGGGCGGTGCGGGCGAGGCCCCGGACCGCCGCGCCGGCCAGGTCGGCCACGGTCTCGCCGGGACCGACCCGTACCGCCCGGCGGGTGAGCAGCACCAGCCGGGCGCCGCCGAGCAGCTCGGTCGGCCAGTCCCGGACGGTGGTCAGCACCCGGGCGGCCAGTGCGTGCACCGCGTCCGGTCCCTCGGTGTCCGCGTGGCAGGGCAGTACCACCGCGTCGGGCAGCGGGGCGCCGGCCTCGACCGAGGCGACCAGCGCGGCCAGGTCCGGGTGGCGGGTGACCGCCTCGCCGGACCAGGTACCGGCGACCGCCGCGCCGAGGACCGCGATCCGCGACGGCTCGGCGGCCGGGACCGCCGCGGCCCCCGTCGCGCGCTCCCACACAGTGCGGTAGAGCGCCCCGCCCCCGCCACTGGTCAGCCGGTCCGGGGAGACCTCCCGGAGCGACAGCGAGTCGACGGTGGTCACCAAGGCCGCGGCCGGGTCGACCGCGGTGATCCGGACGCCGCCGGAGCCGTCCGGGGACAGCCGGACCCGCAGTCCGGTCGCTCCGGCCCGGTGCACGGTGGCCCCGCTCCAGCTGAACGGCAGCCGCAGGCGGTCGTTGCCGGAGGCGTCGGCGGCCATCAGGCCGAGGGCGACCGGGTGCAGCGCGGCGTCCAGCAGTGCCGGGTGCAGGCCGAAGCCCTCGGTCTCGGTGTCCGGGGACAGCCGGACTTCGGCGTAGATGTCCTCGCCGGAGCGCCAGGCGGTCTGTAGGCCCTGGAAGACCGGGCCGTAGTCGTAGCCGCGCAGCGCCAGGCGCTGGTAGGCGTCGTCGAGGTCCACCGGAGCCGCGCCGGGCGGCGGCCAGGCACCGGCCCAGCCGGTGTCGTGCCCGGAGGGCGTGGCGGGGGCGACCGTGCCCGAGGCGTGCCGGGTCCACGGCTGCTCGTCGGCGGTGCCGGACGGCCGGGCGAACACCGTGACGTGGCGTCGGCCGTCGGCGTCCGGAGCGCCGACCACCAGTTGCAGAGCGAGCGACTGCTCGTCCGGCAGGGTCAGCGGGCTCTCCAGGACCAGGTCGTCCACCCGGGGGCAGCCGACCCGGGCGCCCGCCGCGGCGGCCAGCTCCACCAGGGCCGCGCCGGGCACCAGCACGGTGCCGGTGACGGCGTGGTCGGTCAGCCACGGGTGGGTGCGCGCCGACAGTCGGCCGGTGAACACCGCGCCCTGGTCGTCGCCGAGTTCGACCGCCGCGCCGAGCAGCGGGTGGTCCGAGCCGGTCAGCCCGGCGGAACTCAGATCGCCGCCGTCGGCCCGGGTGTCCAGCCAGTAGCGCTGCCGCTGGAAGGCGTAGCCGGGCAGGTCAACCGCGGTCGCGCCGAGCCCGGAGAGCAAAGCCGCCCAGTCGACGGCCGCGCCGTGCGTGTAGGCCTCGGCGAGCGAGGCCAGGAACCGGTCGGGGCCGCCCTGGCCACGGCGCAGCGAGCCCACCGCGGCGGCCGAACCGCCCCAGGCGTCCAGCGTCTCCTGGAGCCCGGTCAGCAGCACCGGGTGCGCGCTGGACTCGATGAACACCGAGCAGCCCAGCTCCAGCGCGGCGGCCGTGGCGAGGTCGAACCGCACGGTGCCGCGCAGGTTGCGGTACCAGTAGTCGGCGTCCAGCTCGGCGGTGTCGATCGCCGTGCCGGTGACCGCGGACAGGAACGGGACGCTGCTGGAGCGGGGCGCCACCGGGGCGAGCAGGTCCAGGATCTCCTCCCTGATCCGCTCCACCTGCGCGGAGTGCGAGGCGTAGTCCACCGCCACCATCCGCACCCGGTGACCGGCCTCCTCCAACTCCTCGCGCAGGGCCTCCAGGGCCTCGGTCTCACCGGAGACCACGCACGAGGAGGCGCCGTTGACGGCCGCCAGCGACAGGCTGTCCGGGTGCCGGTCGAGATACCCGCCCAGCTCGGCGGCGGGCAGCGCGACCGACATCATCCCGCCCGCCCCGGCCAGCGCGGTGATCGCCCGACTCCGCAACGCCACCACCCGCGCACCGTCCACCAACGACAACCCACCGCACACCGTCGCCGCCGCGATCTCCCCCTGCGAATGCCCCACCACCGCGTCCGGCACCACCCCCAACGAACGCCACACCTCAGCCAACGACACCATCACCGCCCACAACACCGGCTGCACCACATCCACCCGCTCCAACGAAGCGGCACCCTCCACCCCACGCAACACATCCAACAACGACCAGTCGACAAACCCCGACAACGCCGCCGCACACTCACCCATCCGACCAGCGAACACCGACGACGACTCCAACAACCCCAACGCCATCCCCACCCACTGCGACCCCTGCCCAGGGAACACGAACACCACCTTGGCAGCCACCCCAGCCACCCCGGCGGTCACCCCGGCGGCGGCTCCTCCCTGGGTCAACTCCCGTAGTCCGGAGACCAGTTGCTCCTGGTCGGCGCCGAGTACCACGGCCCGGTGTTCGAACGTGCTCCGACCGGTGACCAGCGAGAGGCCGATGTCGGCCGGACGCAACTCGGGCCGTGCGGTCACCAGCTCCAACAGCCGGGCCGCCTGCTCCCGCAACGCCGCCGCGCTCCGCGCCGACACCACCCACGGCAGCACCCCGGACGTCAGCTCCGGCGCAGCCAACTCCCCTTCCTCGCTGACCTGTTCCTCAGCCTGCTCCAGGATGACGTGGGCGTTGGTACCGCTGATCCCGAACGAGGACACCCCCGCCCGACGCGGTCGCGCACCCGCCTCCCACGGCACCGGCTCCCGCAGCAGCGACACCCCGCCCGAGGACCAGTCCACATGCGGCGACGGCTCCCCCACGTGCAGCGAGGCCGGGAGTACCCCGTACCGCATCGCCATCACCATCTTGATCACCCCGGCCACCCCGGCCGCGGCCTGGGTGTGACCGATGTTCGACTTCACCGAACCCAACCACAACGGCTGCTCCCCCGACCGGTCCCGACCGTAGGTAGCCAGCAGCGCCTGCGCCTCGATCGGGTCACCCAGACTCGTCCCGGTACCGTGCGCCTCCACCACGTCCACCTCAGCCGACGACAACCCCGCCGCCGCCAACGCCCCACGGATCACCCGCTGCTGCGAGGGCCCGTTCGGCGCCGTCAGACCGTTGCTCGCACCGTCCTGGTTCACCGCCGAACCCCGCACCACCGCCAACACCCGGTGCCCGTTCCGCCGCGCGTCCGACAACCGCTCCAGCACCAACTGGCCCACGCCCTCGGACCAGGTGGCACCGTCGGCGTCGGCCGAGAACGGCTTGCAGTGGCCGTCGGGGGCCAGTCCGCGCTGGCGGCTGAACTCCACGAACGTCGCCGGAGTCGCCATCACCGCCACCCCGCCCGCCAACGCCAACGAGCACTCACCCGAACGCAACGCCTGCGCCGCCAGGTGCAACGCCACCAACGACGACGAGCACGCCGTGTCCACCGTCACCGCCGGACCCTCGAAACCGAAGCTGTACGACACCCGCCCGGACGCCACACTGCCCGCGCTGCCGCTGACCAGGTAGCCCTCGTAGCCGTCGGGAGCGCTGGTGTGGCGGGAGCCGTAGTCGGCGAACATGACGCCGACGTAGACCCCGGTGTCGCTGCCGCGCAGCGAGCGCGCGTCGATACCGGCCGCCTCGAACGCCTCCCAGGCGGTCTCCAGCAGCAGCCGCTGCTGCGGGTCGGTGGCCATCGCCTCGCGCGGGCTCATCCCGAAGAAGTCCGCGTCGAAGTCGGCCGCGTCGTACAGGAATCCGCCCTGGCGCACGTAGCTGGTGCCGAGGTGGTCGGGATCCTCGTGGAAGAGCCGCTCCAGGTCCCAGCCCCGGTTGGTCGGGAAGTCGCCGATGGCGTCGGTCCCGGACTCGACCAGCCGCCAGAAGCCCTCGGGGTCGCGGACGCCGCCGGGGTAGCGGCAGGCCATGCCGACGATCGCGATCGGGTCGTCGTCGCGGGCGACGGAGCGGACCGGCGCAGCCGCCGGGGCCTCCCCCGTGCCCAGCAGTTCGGCGAGCAGGAAGCCGGTCAGCGCGTCCGGGGTGGGGTGGTCGAAGACCAGGGTCGCCGGCAGCCGCAGGCCGCTGGCGGTGTTCAGCCGGTTGCGCAGCTCGACCGCCGTCAGCGAGTCGAAGCCCAGCTCCTTGAACGCCCGGGACGGGTCGATCGCCTGCCCGCCGGAGTGGTTGAGCACGGCCGCCACGGCCGCCCGCACCAGGTCCAGCAGCACCGGGTGGCGCTGCTCCGGCGCCAGGCCGCGCAGCCGTCGGCGCAGCTCGTGCCCGTCGGGGTCGTCCGCGGCACCGGCCGCGCGGCGGACCACGGCGCGGACCACACCGCGCAGCAGTACCGGCAGGTCCCCGGCCGCCGCCCGGGCCCGCAGCGCACCGGTGTCGAGCTTGGCGGTCACGGCCGTGGGCACGCCGGTGGCGAGCGCGGCGTCGAACAGGTCGAGGGCGTACTCGGCGGCCATCGGCGCCAGTCCGTTGCGGCCCACCCTGGCCAGGTCGGTCGAGCCGAGGTGGCCGGTCATGCCGCTGCCGTCGGCCCACAGGCCCCAGGCCAGGGCCGTGCCCGGGAGCCCGGCGGCGCTGCGCAGCGCCGCCAGTCCGTCCAGGAAGGCGTTGGCGGCGGCGTAGTTGGCCTGCCCGGCGCTGCCGAGGGTTCCGGCCATGGAGGAGAAGAGCACGAACCCGGACAGGTCCAGGTCGGCCGTCAGTTCGTGCAGGTGCCAGGCGGCGTCCGCCTTGCCCTGGAGCACCGCCGTCAGCCGGTCGGGGGTGAGCCGGTCGAACGCGCCGTCGTCGAGCACCCCCGCCGCGTGCACCACGGCGGTCAGCGGGTGCTCCGCGGGGATCCGCTGGAGCAGGTCCGCCAGGGCCGCGCGGTCGGCGGCGTCGCAGGCGGCGACCGTCACCCGGGCGCCGAGGTCGGCCAGTTCGGCGACCAGTTCGGCCGCTCCGGCGGCGGCGCCACCGCTCCGGCTGACCAGCAGCAGGTCGCGGACCCCGTGTCGGCGTACCAGGTGGCGCGCCAGCAGCGCGCCCAGCGTTCCGGTACCGCCGGTGATCAGCACGGTGCCCTCGGGCTCGGCGAGGCGGGGCGCGTCGGCCGCCGGGGCGAGCCGGTCCAGCCTCAGCACGTACGGGCGGCCCGCGCGGACCGCGACCTGCGGCTCACCGGTGGCCAGCGCGACCGCGACCGCCTGCGGGGTCCACGCGTCGGCGTCGACCAGGAGCAGGCGTCCCGGGTGCTCGGTCTGCGCGGAGCGCAGCAGCCCCCAGACCGCGGCGGCGGCGAGGTCGGTGACCTCACCGGGCCCGTCGACCGGGACCGCGCCCCGGGTCAGCACGACCAGCGGCACCGCCGCGAGGTTCTCCTCGCCCAGCCACCGCTGCACCGTGTCCAGCATCCGGGCGGTCAACTCGCGCACCGCGCCCGGGACATCGCCACGGTCCGGGTCGGCGGCCGGGAGCACCGGCAGCAGCACCGCCTCGGGCAGCGGGGCCGCCCCGGCGAGGGAGGCGGGGTCGGTGAACGCGGGCAGTTCGGCGAGGCGGCCGAGGCCGGTCACGGCGTCGGCCAGCACGGCCAGCCGGGAGGGCTGCTGCGGCTGCTCCTGGCCCACCGGGGTCCAGGCCGCGGTGAACAGCGACTGCCGGGCCGGGGCGTCGGCGGAGCCGGACAGCCCGTCGGCCGCGATCGGCCGCATCAGCAGCGAGTCCACCGACACGACCGTGCGCCCCTGCGGATCCGTCGCCGTGATCGAGACACCGCTCGGGCCCCGCGCGGTGAGCCGGACCCGCAGCGTCACCGCTCCGGCCGCGCTCAGCCGGACGCCGGTCCAGGAGAACGGCAGCAGGCCGGGTTCGCGCTCGCCGAGCAGGCCGAGCACCACCGGATGCAGCGCGGCGTCCAGCAGCGCCGGGTGCAGACCGTATCCGGCCGCGTCGGACCGGTGCTCCGGGTCGAGGGCGACCTCCGCGTAGACCTGGTCACCGGACTGCCAGACCGACCGCAGGCCCTGGAAGGCCGGGCCGTACTCGTAGCCCTGCTCGGCCAGGCGCTGGTAGGCGTCGGGCAGCGGCACCGCGACCGCTCCGGCCGGTGGCCAGGCGCTGTCCGGATCCGCCGCCGCCGAGGCGTCCGCCGGACGCAGCAGGCCGGTGGCGTGGCGCGACCAGGGGCCGTCCTCGTCGGCGTCCTCGGCGGCCTCGGGACGCGAGTGGACACTGATGCGCCGCGCGCCGCTCTCGTCGGCCGGTTCCACCTCGATCTGCAGCCGCAGCGCGCCGTGGTCGGGCAGGATCAGCGGCGCTTCGAGGGTGAGGTCCTCGACCAGCTCGCAGCCCGCGTGCAGCCCTGCCTGGACCGCGAGTTCGAGGAAGGCGGTACCTGGCAGCAGTACCGTGCCGCGCACGGCGTGGTCCGCCAGCCACGGGTGGGTGTCCACCGCGACCCTGCCGGTCAGCAGCAGGTTGTCACCGCCGGAGGGCCGGGCCACCGCGCCGAGCAGCGGGTGCCCGGCGGACTCCAGCCCGGCCGACCGGAGGTCGACGGTGTCGGCGGCCGGTTCCAGCCAGTAGCGCCGGTGCTGGAAGGCGTACCCGGGCAGCGGCACGGTGGCCGCGGCGTGTCCGCCGAAGACGGTGCTCCAGCGCACGTCCAGCCCGCGGGTGAAGCCCTCCGCGAGCGACAGCAGCACCCGCGCCGGACCGCCCTCGTCCCGGCGCAGCGTGGGCACCGCGACGGCGTCCACCCGCTCCGCCTCGAAGGTCTCCTGCATCGCCGTGGTGAGCACCGGGTGCGCGCTCACCTCGATGAAGATCCCGTGGCCCGTGCCGGTCAGCTCCCGGGTGGCCTCCTCGAACTCCACCGTGTGGCGCAGGTTGCGGTACCAGTAGGCGGCGTCGAACAGCTCCGGCCCGGCCCCGTCGCCGCCGACCGTGGAGCGGAAGGGGATCAGCGGCGGCCGGGGGGTGATCCCGTCGAGGTCCCGCAGCACCTGCTCGCGGATGGACTCCACCTGCGGCGAGTGCGAGGCGTAGTCCACCGGTACCCGGCGGGCCCGGACGCCGTCGTCGGCGCAGGCCGCGAGCAGTTCGTCGAGGGCGTCCGGATCGCCGGAGACCACCACCGAGCGCGCGCCGTTGACGGCCGCGATCGCGATCCGGTCGCCCCACGGCAGCAGGCGTTCACGCAGCTCGGCGGCGGGCAGCGCGACCGACATCATCCCGCCCGCCCCGGCCAGCGCGGTGATCGCCCGACTCCGCAACGCCACCACCCGCGCACCATCCACCAACGACAACCCACCACACACCGTCGCCGCCGCGATCTCCCCCTGCGAATGCCCCACCACCGCGTCCGGCACCACCCCCAACGAACGCCACACCTCAGCCAACGACACCATCACCGCCCACAACACCGGCTGCACCACATCCACCCGCTCCAACGAAGCGGCACCCTCCACCCCACGCAACACATCCAACAACGACCAGTCGACAAACCCCGACAACGCCGCCGCACACTCACCCATCCGACCAGCGAACACCGACGACGACTCCAACAACCCCAACGCCATCCCCACCCACTGCGACCCCTGCCCAGGGAACACGAACACCACCTTGGCAGCCACCCCAGCCACCCCGGTCCGCAGGTCAGCCGCCGGGTCACCGGCCGCGAGCGCCGCGAGCGCGCGGGTGAGCTCCGCCTGGTCCCCGCCGACGAGCACCGCCCGGTGCGCGTGGACCGCGCGGGTGGCCAGCGAGAGGCCGATGTCGGCCGGACGCAACTCGGGCCGTGCGGTCACCAGCTCCAACAGCCGGGCCGCCTGCTCCCGCAACGCCGCCGCGCTCCGCGCCGACACCACCCACGGCAGCACCCCGGACACCGACCCAGGATCAGCCGACTCCCCTTCGGTGGCGGCCTGTTCCTCAGCCTGCTCCAGGATGACGTGGGCGTTGGTACCGCTGATCCCGAACGAGGACACCCCCGCCCGACGGGCACCCGAGCCCGCCTCCCACGGCACCGACTCGCGCAGCAGCGACACCCCGCCCGAGGACCAGTCCACGTACGGTGACGGCTCCCCCACGTGCAGCGACGCGGGCAGCACGCCGTGCTCCATCGCCATCACCATCTTGATCACCCCGGCCACCCCGGCCGCGGCCTGGGTGTGACCGATGTTCGACTTCACCGAACCCAGCCACAACGGCTGCTCCCCCGACCGGTCCCGACCATAGGTCGCCAGCAGCGCCTGCGCCTCGATCGGGTCACCCAGACTCGTCCCGGTACCGTGCGCCTCCACCACGTCCACCTCAGCCGACGACAACCCCGCCGCCGCCAACGCCCCACGGATCACCCGCTGCTGCGAGGGCCCGTTCGGCGCCGTCAGACCGTTGCTCGCACCGTCCTGGTTCACCGCCGAACCCCGCACCACCGCCAACACCCGGTGCCCGTTCCGCCGCGCGTCCGACAACCGCTCCAGGGCGAGGAGTCCGACGCCCTCACCCCATCCGGTGCCGTCGGCGTCGGCGGAGAACGGCTTGCAGCGGCCGTCCGGGGCCAGTCCGCGCTGACGGCTGAACTCCACGAACGTCGCCGGAGTCGCCATCACCGCCACCCCGCCCGCCAACGCCAACGAGCACTCACCCGAACGCAACGCCTGCGCCGCCAGGTGCAACGCCACCAACGACGACGAGCACGCCGTGTCCACCGTCACCGCCGGACCCTCGAAACCGAAGCTGTACGACACCCGCCCGGACGCCACACTGCCCTGGTTCCCGACCAGCAGCAGCCCCTCGTAGCCCTCCGGGGCCTGCTGTAGCCGGGCGCCGTAGTCGTGGTACATCGCGCCGACGAACACCCCGGTGCTGCTGCCGCGCAGCGTGGCCGGGTCGAGCCCGGCGGCCTCGACGGCCTCCCAGGCGGTCTCCAGCAGCAGCCGCTGCTGCGGGTCGGTGGCCATCGCCTCGCGCGGACTCATCCCGAAGAAGTCCGCGTCGAAGTCGGCCGCGTCGTACAGGAATCCGCCCTGCCGGGTGACCGACCTGCCGACCGCGTCCGGGTCGGGGTCGTACAGTTCGTCGTTGTCCCAGCCCCGGTCGGTCGGGAAGTCCCCGATCGCGTCGATCCCGTCGGCGACGATCCGCCACAGGTCCTCCGGGGAGCGCACCCCGCCCGGGTAGCGGCAGGCCATGCCGACGATCGCGATCGGCTCGTCGGCGGTCGCCGCGACGACCGCCGCCGTCCGCACCGGTTCCGGGGCGCCGCCCAGCAGTTCGCTGTTCAGATGGGTGACGAGCGCGGCCGAGCTCGGGTGGTCGAACAGCAGCGTGGCGGGCAGCCGCAGGCCGCTGGCCGCGTTCAGCCGGTTGCGCAGCTCGACCGCCGTCAGCGAGTCGAAGCCCAGCTCCTTGAACGCCCGGGACGGGTCGACCGTCTCCGCGTCCCCGAGCCCGAGCACCGCGGCGACCTGCGCGCGGACCAGGGCCAGGAGTTCGCGTTCGCGCTCCGCCCCCGGCAGCGCGGCCAGGCGCTGCGCCCAGGACGAGTCGTTCGCCGCCGCGGCGGCCCGGCGGGCGGGCAGCCGGACGAGGCCGCGGAAGACCGGCGCGAGCGCGCCCGCCGCCGCCTGGGCCCGCAGCCCGGCCTGGTCCAACCGGAGCGGCAGCAGGTGCGCGGGAGCGGCCGTCAGCGCCAGGTCGAACAGCGCCAGCCCGTCGTCGGTGGCGAGCGGAGCGATCCCGGCCCGGCTCAACCGGGCCAGGTCCACGCTGTCCATGCTCCGGGTCATGCCGCTGGTCTCGGCCCACAGCCCCCAGCCGAGCGAGGTCGCCGGCAGGCCCAGGGCCCGGCGGTGGTCGGCCAGGGCGTCCAGGAAGGCGTTGGCGGCGGCGTAGTTGCCCTGGCCGCCGTTGCCGGTAGTGGCCGCGACCGAGGAGAACAGCACGAAGGCGGACAGGTCGAGCCCGGCCGTCAGCTCGTGCAGGTTCCAGGCCGCGTCCGTCTTGGGACGCAGCACGTGGTCGAGCCGGTCGCCGGTGAGCGACTCCACGGTGCCGTCGTCGAGGACACCGGCGGCGTGGATCACCGCGGTCAGCGGGTGGGCCGGATCGACCTCAGCGAGCAGTGCGGCCAGCGCCGCCCGGTCGGCGACGTCGCAGGCGGCGACGGTGACGCTGACCCCCTGGGCCAGCAGCTCCGCCTCCAACTCGACCGCGCCCTCGGCTCCGTGGCCGCTGCGACTGGCCAGCAGCAGGTGCCTGACGCCGTGTTCGCTGACCAGGTGCCGCACCAGCAGCCCGCCGAGGGTCCCGGTGGCGCCGGTGACCAGCACCGTCCCCTCGCCGTCGAAGGGGCGGCGCCGAGCGGTGTCGGCGGTGTCGGCGGCGGCCCTGCTGAGCCGGGGGACGTATGCGGTGCCGCCGCGCAGCGCCTGCTGCGGCTCGTCCCGGCCCGGGAGCGACAGCAGCGCCGGATCGGCGGCCCCGTCGAGGTCCAGCAGGCCGAAGCGGTACGGGTGTTCGGTCTGCGCACTGCGCAGCAGCCCCCAGACGGCGGCCGCCGCCGGGTCGGCGCCGGGCCCGCCGGTGCGGGCGGCGACCGCGCCGCTGGTGACCACGACCAGCCGGGCGTTCTCGGCGCGGGGTTCCGCGAGCCATGCCTGGACCAGGTCGAGGGCCCGGTGCGCGGCCGCCCGGGCGGCCGCGGCGGTGTCGCCGACCGGGGCGCCCTCGGGGCCGGAGCCGGTGAAGTCGGCCAGGACCAGCTCCGGGAGCGGCTGCTGCGGCTGCGCGGCGAACAGCGCGGGCAGGTCGGCGTAGGCGGGCGGACGGCCGGAGTCGACCGGCCAGGCGGCCAGGGAGCCCTCGCCGACCACCGCCCGGTCGCCGGGGGCCGGGGCCGCGGTGGTGCCGACGGGCGTCCAGGCCAGCTCGTACAGCTCGCCGCCCTGGCGGCGCGGACCCGTCCCGGCACCCTGCCAGGCCCGGAGCGCGAGGGCGTCGACGGTGGCCACCGGGGCTCCCTCGGCGTCGGCGAGGGTCAGCGCCGCGGTGTCGTCCCCGGTCATGGTGAGGCGGACGCGCAACGCGGAGGCCCCGACCGCGTGCAGCCGCACGCCGGACCAGGAGAACGGCAGCTTGGGTGCGCCGGGGTCGCTGTTGCCGCCGAGCAGGCCCAGGACCAGCGGGTGCAGGGCCGCGTCGAGGAGGGCCGGGTGCAGCCCGTACCGGGCGGCGTCGGCCTGCTGCTCCTCGGCGAGCAGGGTCTCCGCGTACAGGTCCTCGCCCAACCGCCAGGCGGAGCGCAGGCCCTGGAAGGCCGGGCCGTACTCGTAGCCCTGCTCGGCCAGGCGCCGGTACGCGCCACTCAGGTCGAGCCGTTCCGCGCCCGGCGGCGGCCAGGCGGCGAGGCCCTCGGCCGGTTCCCGGCCGGTGACGGGCGCCAGCAGGCCGGTCGCGTGGGGGGCCCACGGCGCGTCCTCCTCGGCCGGTCGGGCGTGCACGGTGACCGGACGCCGACCGGCGGCGTCCGGCCCGCCCACGGCGACCTGGACCTGGACGGCGGCCTGTTCGGCCAGTACCAGCGGTGCGTGCAGCGTCAGCTCCTCCAGCAGCCCGCACCCGAGGTGCTCACCGGCCCGGAGGGCCAGTTCCACGAAGGCGGTGCCGGGGAGCAGGACGGTGCCGCGCACGGCGTGGTCGGCGAGCCATGGGTGGCTCTGCGCCGAGAGCCTGGTGGTGAGCAGCAGTCCGTCGTCCCCGGCCAGGGCGATCCGGGCGCCGAGCAACGGGTGGTCGGCGCCGGTGAGCCCGAGCTGGGTGGCATCGGTCCCGGTCGGAGCGTTCACCCAGTAGCGCTTGCGTTGGAAGGCGTAGGTCGGCAGGTCCACCCGCGTGCGCGGCACCCCACCACCCAACACCCCCCAGTCAACCCGGCCACCACCCGCCAACACCTCACCCAACGACACCAACAACCGCTCCATCCCACCCTCACCACGACGCAACGACCCCACCACCACACCCTCAACACCCGCACTCTCCAACGTCTCACCCAACCCCACCGCCAACACCGGATGAGCACTCACCTCCACAAACACCCCCACCCCCTCACCCAACAACGCCCGCGTCGCCTCCTCGAACCGCACCGTCCCCCGCAGATTCCGATACCAGTACCCCGCATCCAACCCCGCCGTATCCAACCGCCCACCCGTCACCGACGACACAAACGGCACCACCGACGACACCGGAACCACCGGAGCCAACAACTCCAGAATCTCCTCCCTGATCCCCTCCACCTGCGCCGAATGCGACGCGTAGTCCACCGCCACCATCCGCACCCGATGACCAGCCCCCTCCAACTCCTCACGCAGCAACTCCAAGGCCTCGGTCTCACCCGACACCACACACGACGACGCACCATTGACAGCCGCCAACGACAAGCCGCCCGACCGCCGATCGAGATACCCACCCAACTCAGCAGCAGGCAACGCAACCGACATCATCCCGCCCAAACCAGCCAACGCCGTGATCGCCCGACTCCGCAACGCCACCACCCGCGCACCATCCACCAACGACAACGCACCACACACCGTCGCCGCCGCGATCTCCCCCTGCGAATGCCCCACCACCGCATCCGGCACCACCCCCAACGAACGCCACACCTCAGCCAACGACACCATCACCGCCCACAACACCGGCTGCACCACATCCACCCGCTCCAACGAAGCAGCACCCTCCACCCCACGCAACACATCCAACAACGACCAATCAACAAACCCCGACAACGCAACCGCACACTCACCCATCCGACCAGCGAACACCGACGACGACTCCAACAACCCCAACGCCATCCCCACCCACTGCGACCCCTGCCCAGGAAACACGAACACCGTCCCACCACCCACACCCGAACCCACCACCACATTCCCCGCACCCACACCACCAGCAACCGCACCCAACCCAGCCAACACACCCTCACGACCACCACCCACCACAACCGCCCGATGCTCGAACACCGAACGCGACACCCCCAACGACCACGCCACATCCCCCACACCCACACCCGAACCCACACCATCCGACAACAACCCCAACAACAAACCCGCCTGCCCCCGCAACGCCTCCCGCGACCGCCCCGACACCACCAACGGGAGTTCCAGGCCGGGCTCGGCGGTGCCGGGCTCGGCCGGGGTGTCGTGGACGGGGGCGAGGGCCGGTGCCTCCTCGACGATCACGTGGGCGTTGGTCCCGCTGATCCCGAAGGAGGAGACGGCGGCCCGGCGCGGACGGTCGAGTGCCGGCCAGTCGACGGCCTCGGTGAGCAGCGCCACCCCGCCGTCCTCCCACTCCACGTGCGGGGAGGGCACGTCGGCGTACAGGGTGCGCGGCAGCTGGGAGTTGCGCAGCGCCATGACCATCTTGATGATCCCGCCGATGCCGGCGGCGGCCTGGGCGTGGCCGATGTTCGACTTGAGCGAACCCAGCCACAGCGGCCGGTCGGCGGTCCGCTCCCTGCCGTAGGTGGCGAGCAGCGCTCCGGCTTCGATCGGGTCGCCGAGGGTGGTGCCGGTGCCGTGGGCCTCGACCGCGTCGACGTCGGCGGCGGAGAGCCGCGCGTTGGCCAGGGCCTGCTGGATCACCCGTTCCTGGGAGGGGCCGTTGGGCGCGGTGAGTCCGTTGCTCGCCCCGTCCTGGTTGATCGCCGAGCCGCGCAGCACGGCGAGGACCTGGTGTCCGTTCCGCCGGGCGTCGGAGAGCCGTTCGAGCAGGACCAGTCCGGAGCCCTCGGCCCAGCCGGTGCCGTCGGCTCCGGCGCCGAACGCCCGGCAGCGCCCGTCCGGTGACAGTCCGCGCTGTCGGCTGAACTCGACGAACATGCCGGGGGTCGACATGACGGTGACGCCACCGGCCAGCGCGAGGCCGCACTCGCC
Organism: Streptacidiphilus sp. P02-A3a; assembly: GCF_014084105.1. Lineage (GTDB taxonomy): Bacteria > Actinomycetota > Actinomycetes > Streptomycetales > Streptomycetaceae > Streptacidiphilus. The sequence continues at coordinate 6,697,227 of NZ_CP048289.1, forward strand.
CTGGCGGAGCGCCTGCATCGCCAGGTGCAGCGCGACCAGGGAGCTGGAGCACGCGGTGTCGACGGTGACCGCGGGTCCCTCGAAGCCGAGGACGTAGGAGATCCGCCCCGAGGTCACACTGGTGGTGCTGCCGGTCAGCAGGTATCCCTCGGTGCCCTCGACGGTCTCGTGCAGCCGGGGGCCGTAGTCCTGGGCCATGGCGCCGACGAAGACGCCGACCTGCTGGCCGCGCAGGGTGTGCGGGTCCAGACCGGCCCGCTCCAGTGCCTCCCAGGCGTTCTCCAGCAGCAACCGCTGCTGCGGGTCCATCGCGGACGCCTCGCGCGGGTTGATGCCGAAGAACGCCGGGTCGAACTGGTCGGCGTCGTGCAGGAATCCGCCGCGCCGGGTGTACGAGGTCCCACTGCGGACGGAGTCCGCGTCGTAGAGGGTGGCCAGGTCCCAGCCGCGGTTGACCGGGAAGTCGGAGGTGGCGTCGCGTCCTTCCGCGACCAACTGCCACAGGTCCTCCGGGGATCGCACGTCACCCGGGAACCGGCAGCTCATGGAGACGATGGCCACCGGCTCGTCGTGGCCGATCGCGCTGCCCGTGGCCGCGGTCGCGAGGACGCGCGGCGCCGGGGCGACGAGTTCGGACCGCAGGTGGGCGGCCAGGCCGACCGGGGTCGGGTGGTTGTACAGCAGGGCGGTGGGCAGCCGCAGCCCGGTGCGCTGGGCCAGCCGGTTGCGCAGTTCCACCGAGGAGAGCGAGTCGAAGCCGAGGTCCTTGAAGGTGGCGCTGCCCTCGACGGTCCCGCCGTCGGCGTGGCCGAGGACGATGGCGACGACGGTGCGCACCACGTCCAGCAGCACCCGGGTCTGCTCGGCCTCGGTCAATCCGGTCAGCCGGGCGGCGAGTGCCGCCGCCTCGTCCCCCGTGTCGGGCTGCTCGGTCGCGGGAGTCTCCGGGCCGTCGTCGACGGCCGGGCCGGTGAGCGCCGCGACGGGACGGGCGGACGTCTCGATCCAGTAGCGCTTGCGTTGGAAGGCGTAGGTCGGCAGGTCCACCCGCGTGCGCGGCACCCCACCACCCAACACCCCCCAGTCAACCCGGCCACCACCCGCCAACACCTCACCCAACGACACCAACAACCGCTCCATCCCACCCTCACCACGACGCAACGACCCCACCACCACACCCTCAACACCCGCACTCTCCAACGTCTCACCCAACCCCACCGCCAACACCGGATGAGCACTCACCTCCACAAACACCCCCACCCCCTCACCCAACAACGCCCGCGTCGCCTCCTCGAACCGCACCGTCCCCCGCAGATTCCGATACCAGTACCCCGCATCCAACCCCGCCGTATCCAACCGCCCACCCGTCACCGACGACACAAACGGCACCACCGACGACACCGGAACCACCGGAGCCAACAACTCCAGAATCTCCTCCCTGATCCCCTCCACCTGCGCCGAATGCGACGCGTAATCCACCGCCACCATCCGCACCCGATGACCAGCCCCCTCCAACTCCTCACGCAGCAACTCCAAGGCCTCGGTCTCACCCGACACCACACACGACGACGCACCATTGACAGCCGCCAACGACAAGCCGCCCGACCGCCGATCGAGATACCCACCCAACTCAGCAGCAGGCAACGCAACCGACATCATCCCGCCCAAACCAGCCAACGCCGTGATCGCCCGACTCCGCAACGCCACCACCCGCGCACCATCCACCAACGACAACGCACCACACACCGTCGCCGCCGCGATCTCCCCCTGCGAATGCCCCACCACCGCATCCGGCACCACCCCCAACGACCGCCACACCTCAGCCAACGACACCATCACCGCCCACAACACCGGCTGCACCACATCCACCCGCTCCAACGAAGCAGCACCCTCCACCCCACGCAACACATCCAACAACGACCAATCAACAAACCCCGACAACGCAACCGCACACTCACCCATCCGACCAGCGAACACCGACGACGACTCCAACAACCCCAACGCCATCCCCACCCACTGCGACCCCTGCCCAGGAAACACGAACACCGTCCCACCACCCACACCCGAACCCACCACCACATTCCCCGCACCCACACCACCAGCAACCGCACCCAACCCAGCCAACACACCCTCACGACCACCACCCACCACAACCGCCCGATGCTCGAACACCGAACGCGACACCCCCAACGACCACGCCACATCCCCCACACCCACACCCGAACCCACACCATCCGACAACAACCCCAACAACAAACCCGCCTGCCCCCGCAACGCCTCCCGCGACCGCCCCGACACCACCAACGGAAGGGCGTCGGGCAGCTGGTCGGCCGGTTGCGGGACGGCGACGGCGGGCGGCTCGGTGAGCACCGCGTGGCAGTTGGTTCCGCCCATGCCGAACGAGGAGACACCGGCCAGCAGCGTGCGGTCGGCGTGCGGCCACTCGCCCAACTCCTGCTGCACCCGCAGCCGCAGGGTGTCCAGCGGGATGTCCGGGTTGGGCGTGCTGAAGTTCAGGCTCGGCGGGAGCTGCCGGTGGCGGATGCTCAACGCCACCTTGAGCAGGCCGACGATCCCGGCCGCCCCCTCCAGGTGGCCGACGTTGGTCTTGGCCGAGCCGACCGGCAGCGGGTCGCCGTCCGGACGCGCCGCGCCGAGCACCGCGCCCAGGGCCGAGGCCTCGATCGGGTCGCCGACCCGGGTACCGGTTCCGTGCAGTTCGACGTACTGGGCCTGGGCGGGGTCCTGCCCGGCGCGCTGGTAGGCCGTGCGCAGCACCTCGCGCTGCCCCTCGGCTCCGGGCACGGTCAGGCCGTCGGTGGCGCCGTCGTTGTTCATCGCCGTTCCGGCGATCACGCAGTAGATCCGGTCGCCGTCGGCCAGGGCCCGCGACAGCGGCTTGAGCAGCACGGCTCCGCCGCCCTCGCCGCGGACGTAGCCGTTGGCCCGGGCGTCGAAGGTGTAGCAGCGCCCGTCGGGCGAGAGGCCGCCGAACCGGAGACTGCCCATGGTGGTCTCGGGCAGGATGTTGAGGTTCACCCCACCGGCGATGGCCAGGGTGGACTCGCCGCTGCGCAGGCTCTCGCAGGCCAGGTGCACGGCGACGAGCGAGGAGGACTGGCCGGTGTCCACGGTCAGGCTGGGCCCCTGGAGTCCCAGGGTGTAGGAGAGCCGGTTGGCGATGATCCCGCGCTGCGAGCCGGTGATGGTGTGCCGACCGATCGCCTCGATGCCCTGCTGGTACATCAGGGTGCCGTAGTCGTCCCAGATCGCGCCGACGAACACGCCGGTGCGGCTGTCCCGCAGGGTGGCGGGGACCATCCCGGCGTCCTCCAGCACCTCCCAGCCCAGTTCCAGCATCAGCCGCTGCTGCGGGTCCATCGCCACCGCCTCGCGCGGGGAGATGCCGAAGAAGCCCGGGTCGAACTGGTCCACCTGGTCCAGGAACCCGCCGAACCGCAGCGGCAGCGCCGCACTGTCCCAGCGGCCCTCGGGGGCCTCACCGACGGCGTCGACACCGTCCTTGAGCAGCTGCCAGAACTGGTCGGGGCCGGCGGCTCGGGGCAGCCGACAGGCCAGGCCGACCACCGCGACGGGCTCGTCTGCGGACAGACTCGAACGGGAGGAGGAAGCGGAGGAAACCGTCACCGTGGTCTCTTTCTCGTCGGACGCGTCTGCGGAGGATGTGCCTGCGGAAGGTGTGCCTGCGGAGGATGTGCCTGCGGGGGATGTGCCTGAAGCGGGTGTCGCCTCGGGGGGCGTCTCGCGCTCTTCCGGTCCGGTCATGAGCCGCTCGCCAGGCTGTCGGCGGCGGCTCGGGCGACCGCGTCGCCGAGCACGGTGCGCAGCCGGGCCGCGAACGCGTCGGGCGACTCGCGCAGGAAGAAGAAGTGGCCGCCCTCGAAGCGGTGCGGCGTGCAGCGCACCGAGCTGCGCCGGCCCCAGTCGAGCGCGTCGGCCGCCGGGACCAGTGGGTCGTCGGCGCCCTGGAAGACGTCGATCGGACAGGACAGCGGCTCGCCGACCTCGCTGCCGCGACCGGCGCAGATCCGCAGGTCGGTGCGGGTCAGCGCGACGGCCGAGTGCAGCCAGTCCGGGTAGCGCAGCAGCTCGGGCGACAGGCCGCCGATGTCGAGCATGGTCCGGATCAGCGCGTCGTCGGTGTCCTCGGCGTGGCCCGCCAGCGCGGTGCCGCGCTGCGGCGCCCGGCAGGCTCCGACGACCAGGGCGACCGGCGGCGTCGCGCCGCGCCGCTGCCGACGGGCGATCAGGTCGTGCGCCACCAGCGCGCCCATGCTGTGGCCGTAGCAGGCGTAGGCGCCGCCGCTCAGGTACGGATCGAGCGAGCGGTCGAGCTCGGCCACCAGCTCGGCCAGGCTGCCCGGCATCCGGTGGCCCAGACGGCCCTCGCGGCCCGGAAGCTGGACCGCGACCACCTCGATCCGGGGTTCCAGGGACCGGCGCAGCGCGTTGAACGCCGAGGCCCCGCCACCGGCGTGGTGGAAGCAGAACAGCCGCAGCCGGTCAGTGTCCGAGGGCTCGGACAGCAGGTACGCCGTGGACGGCCGCGATCCACCGGGCCGGCCAGCTTGCACGCCTTGCCACACAGTGATCCTCCCCTAAGGCTCTGACGTCATGCTCGGCGCGACTGGTTAGCCGGGCCTTAGGCCGTTCTTTGACGGGCCTACAATCGGGGTACCAATCCGCCGGCACGGTGTTCCGCGCCACCCCCGCTCGGCAGGAGCGTCAGGAGACTCGTCCACGTGACTTCACACACCCCCGCGACCGCCGGTGCGGCCGTGCCCGCCGGATCACTGCGCGCGGACGCCCGCCGCAACCGGGCCCGGGTCCTGGAGGCGGCACAGGCGGCCTTCGCGACCGAGGGCCTGTCGGTGCCCCTCGACGAGATCGCCCGCCGGGCGGGCGTCGGCGCCGGTACGGTGCACCGGCACTTCCCGAGCAAGGAGGCGCTGTTCGAGGCGGTGATGGTCAACCGCCTTCAGCAGTACATAGATTCAGCGCGGGAGCTGGCCGCCTCCGGACGCCCCGGCGCGGCCCTCTTCGACTTCCTCTCCCGGATGACCGAGCAGGCGGCGATGAAGAAGGACCTCGCCGACGCCCTGGCCGGGGCCGGGATCGACGTCTCGGGTGCCACCTCGGCGGTCACCCAGGAGCTGCGGGACGCGATCGGGACCCTGCTGGTCCAGGCTCAGCAGGCCGGTACGGTCCGCCCGGACGTGGGCAACGCGCAGCTGATGGCCCTGGTGGCGGGTGTCTTCCTGGCCACCCGCCGCAGCAGTGACCCGCGTTTCGCCGAGCAGGTGATGACCGTGGTCCTGGACGGGCTGCGGACCGGGGCACCGGCGGCCGGGGCCGGAACGCCCTGATCCGCCCCGGCCGGCCCGGCCGTCACTGCGGCGCTGTCGCGCCGGGCAGGCAGAGCTGGATCCAGCCGTTCAGCGACTTCCCCAACTGGGTGATCTCGAAGTGCCGTTGGCCCACCATGCCCTGGTACCGCCCCGAGACGCCGATGGCCGGGAGGTACTCCCAGGTGCCCTTCTTCGCGGCCGCGGTGATGTCGTAGAAGCCCTGCGTCTGGATGACGCCGTCGGCGAACTCGATCTGCTCGTCGGAGTACTCGGCCAGGTCCCCGTTCTTCAGCCGGAGCGAGACGTTGGCCTTCCCGTACACGGTGGCGACCTTCTTCCCGGACGAGTCGTACAGGTAGTCCAGGTAGGTCGAGCTGCCGCCGATGCTCTCCGGGTAGGGGCCGCCGAGGTCCTGCACCGAACCGTCGATGATGCCCTCGGTCATGCCCTTCATGGTGATGCAGCCCTGGGCCGGTGCCGACTGCGGGGCCTGGGCCGGTTGCTGCGCCGGGGCGGCGGCGGCCCGGGGGACGCTCGCTCCGCCCAGTACCGCGTCCGCGCCGAGTACCGTGACGCACACGGCGAGCACGGTCAGCGCACTGCGCGAACGAATTCCACGGGCCATGGTGTTCCTCCCACAATCCTGCCGCCGTTGCCCGGCACGCTAAGGGCCCGCGCTAAAGCCGACCTTGGCCCGGTGCCGCCCCGCGCGCGCATAAGCGGCACGCAAGGGTGCCTTTAGCCGCCGCGTGGACGGTACGTCCGGGCCACCGCCCATTTCAGCAGCACATGGACATGGAGGAGAGGGACTTGACCGAGAGCACGGACTCCACGCCACCGAGTTTTCCGATGGCCCGTGGATGCCCCTTCCAGCCTCCGCCCCAGTACGCCGAGTTGCGGGCGGAGAGCCCCGTAGCGCAGGTGACGCTCCCCAGCGGCAGCACGGCCTGGGCCATCAGCAGCTACGAGCTGGTCCGCGAGTTCCTGGCGGACCCCCGGACCAGCGCGAACCGCGCGCACCCCAACTACCCGTCGGTGCTGCCCCGCCAGCCGGTCTCCAGCAAGGAGGCCAAGGGGCTGCTGACCTGGATGGACCCGCCGGAGCACACGATCCACCGGCGGATGGTCGTGAACGAGTTCACCGCCAAGCGGGTCGCGGCCATGGCCCCGCGCATCCGTGAGATCACCGACTCCTGCCTGGACGACATGATCAAGAGTGGCGGCCCGGTCGACCTGGTGCAGAGCCTGTCCCTGGCCGTGCCGTCGCGGGTGATCTGCGAACTGCTCGGGGTTCCGTACGAGGACCGCGAGCTGTTCGACCGGCGGTCGGCGATCATCCTCAACCACCAGAGCTCGGTCGAGGACCGGATGACCGCCTGGCGCGGGCTGCGCGGCTACCTCGGCGAGCTGGTCACCGCCAAGGCGAACGACCCCGGCGACGACCTGCTGAGCAGGCTGGTGAAGAAGTACCAGGACGCGGGCACCTTCGACCTGGAGATCCTCACCGGCGTCGCCAACGCGCTGCTGGTCGCCGGCCACGAGACGACCGCCAACATGATCTCGCTGGGGACCGTGTTCTTCCTCCAGCACCCGGAGGAGCTGGCCCAGTTCAAGGCCAACCCGGAGACGGCCCCGCAGGTGGTCGAGGAGCTGCTGCGCTACTTCAGCATCGCCGACTACTCGACCAGCCGGGTGACCACCGCCGACATGGAGATCGGCGGCGTGTTCATCCCCGAGGGTTCCGGGGTCATCGCCCTCAACTCGGCGGCCGACCACGACGAGGCGGAGTTCGAGCGCCCCGGCGAGTTCGACGCGCACCGCGACGCCCGGCGGCAGATGGCCTTCGGGTACGGCATCCACCAGTGCCTGGGCCAGAGCCTGGCCCGCCTGGAGCTGGAGATCGTCTTCACCCGCCTGTTCGAGCGCATTCCGGACCTGCGCCTGGACGCCACCACCGAAGAGCTCTCCTTCAAGCACAACGCGGCCTTCTACGGCATCTTCGAGGTGCCCGTTTCCTGGTGACAGCGTGGTGACCGCACGCCCCGGGCGCCCCTGAGCCGACCGGCTCAGGGCGTGTCCGGCGGCCTGTGTCCGACTGCCGCGTCCCACCCGCCGCGTCCGACTGTGGAGACACCCGACAGACAAGAGGAGCCCATGTCCCTCCGCCTGCGCCCGGGGTCGGCACGCCGGGCCCGGATGACCGCCCTGTTCGCAGTCCTGCTGCTGACGCCCTGCACCGTGTCCTGCGGTGGCCGGAGCACCCCCGAGGCCCTGCCCGGCTGCGTGGTCCTGGACAACCTGACCGAGCAGTTCACGGCCACCGTGCAGAGCCAGTTGGCGTCCGCGCCCTCCGGGGGGATCGGGGACAGCAGCGTCTCCGTCGGGCGCCTCTACTCCACGGCGACCTCCGCGAAGGTCTACGGCGAGAACTACGTGCGCATGCGGCTGTCCGACGGGCACCTGCTCGGATACGCCAACGACCTGATCGAGTTCGGCGACGGCACCGTCCAGGCCCAGGGCTTCTACGACCTGACCAACGCCGACGCCGGGCAGCAGGAGTTCATCCCGACGATCGGCACCACCGGGGTCTTCCGCAACAAGCTGGGGCGGTTCACCTTCCGCACCGAGCAGGCGGGCAAGCAGTTCAGCGCGTCGATCGAGATGTGCCCGGCCGGAATCCTCAAATAGGGCGTCGCACGCCGGCACGGCCCGGCAAATCGTGACCAGCTGTCACGGATCGGAGCAGAGAATGGCTGGACGAGCACGCACGGCACTGGCCTTCCTGGCCGCGTCACTGCCCATGCTGATGGTGTCGCTGAACAACCTCGTGGTGACCAACGCGCTGCCGGAGATCAGCTCCTCGCTGTCGACCAGCGTGAGCGGCCTGCAGTGGGTGGTGAACGGGTACATCCTGGCCTTCGCGGGCCTGCTGCTGACCGGCGCCGCGCTGGGCGACCGGTACGGGCGGCGGACGGTGTTCCTCGGCGGCATCGTGCTGTTCACCCTCGGCTCGATCGGCTGCGCCCTCTCCGACTCGGTCACCACCCTGGTCGCCGCCCGGGTGCTCCAGGGCCTGGGCGCGGCCGCCGTGCAGCCGCTGTCGCTGACGCTGGTGGCCGGAGCCGTGCCGGAGAGCCGGCGCAGTGCCGCGATCGGCATGTGGGGCGGCGTGAACGGGCTCGGCGTGGCGCTCGGCCCGCTGGTCGGCGGCGCGGTCACCGAGGGGCTGTCCTGGCAGTGGATCTTCTGGGTGAACGTGCCGGTCGCGCTGGTGGCGATGATCCTGGTGCCGACGGTGCTGGCCGAGTCGAAGGGCCAGGACCGCAGCCTGGACCTGCTCGGGATGCTGCTGGTGAGCGGCACGGTGACGTTGGCGGTCTGGGTGATCGTGAACGCCGGCAGCGTCGGTTGGGGGTCCCCGGTGACCCTCGGCGGAGGCGTCGGCACGGCGCTGCTGCTGGCCGCGTTCATGCGCTGGGAGCGGGTGGCGAAGAGCCCGCTGCTGCCGCTGCACTTCTACCGGATACCGGCGTTCGTCCTGAGCAACATCGCCTCGCTCGCCATGTACTTCGGTGTGTTCGGGTCGATCTTCTTCCTCTCCCAGTACCTGCAGGGCCCGCTGGGCTTCTCGCCGCTCACGGCGGGGGTGCGCACCCTGCCCTGGACGGCGATGCCGATGGTGGTCGCGCCGATCGTCGGCCCGTTCATCGACCGGATCGGCGGCGGTCGGCTGATGACCGCCGGGCTGGTCATCCAGGCCGGCGCGCTCGCCTGGATCGCCGCGATCGCCAGGATCGACCTGCCGTACGCGCAGCTGGTCCCGCCGCTGCTCTTCGCCGGGGTCGGCATGGGGCTGGTGTTCGCGCCGACCATGGCGGTGGTGCTGGGCTCCGTGCGCCAGCACGAGTACGGCAAGGCGTCGGGCGCGAACAACACCGTCCGCGAGGTCGGCGGGGCACTCGGGGTGGCGGTGCTGACCACGGTCTTCCGGGCGCACTTCGTCGACACCAGCGACCTGTTCAAGCTGCGGCAGGAACTGCTGTCCCCGGTGGACAGCGCCACCGCGTTCGTCCGCGGCATGAAGTGGGTGATCTGGCTGGGCGCCGGTGTGGTGGCGATCGGCGGTCTGGCCGCCGCCTTCATCCCGCGCCGACTGCTCGGCTCGACTGCCGCGCCCGCCGAGCAGTCGGCGTCCGAACCGGCAGGTTCCGCGGAGCGCGGACCGGAGAGCGTGAGGACCCTCCCCTAGCGCCCGCTGCTGCCTCTCCGGCCGTGCCGGGAAGGGACGTTGACATACGGGGCGCACGCCCCGTATCGTCTGGCGAGGGGTCAGCCAGCTTTGTTGGCAGGCGATTTGTCCGGGTACGGTCCGGCCGCCGCCCCCTTCTCCCCTGACAGTCACGCCACACACCCGAGGGGTGCACCTCAGCATGACGAGTGCGAACGAGACGGAGCGCCTCGACCCGGCGCTGCGGAGGCTGATGAGGATCCTCATCATCGGCACCGGCGCGGCACTGCTGGACACCACGGTCGTCAACGTCGCGATCAACACCCTGCGCCAGGACCTGGGCGTCCCGGTGGCGACCGTGCAATGGGTGAACACCGGCTACCTGCTGGCACTGGGGATGGTCATCCCGCTGACCACCTGGTCGGTCGCCCGCTTCGGCGCCAAGCAGATGTGGATGTTCGGCCTGACCACGTTCCTGATCGGCTCGGTGCTCTCCGGCTGCTCCTGGGACATCGGCAGCCTGATCGCCTTCCGCGTGCTCCAGGGCATCGGCGGCGGCCTGCTGGTCCCGATCATGCAGACGCTGCTGGTGCAGGCCACCGGCGGACGCCGGATCGGGCGGGTGATGGCGGTCGTCGGCATGCCGTCGATGATCATCCCCATCCTCGGCCCCTTCATCGGCGGGCTGATCCTCAGCAACCTGAGCTGGCGCTGGATGTTCTTCATCAACATCCCGATCTGCCTCACCGGCCTGTACCTGGCCTGGCGCGGGCTGCCGGACGACTCGCAGACCCGCAAGCGCAAGCGCCTGGACGTGCTCGGCCTGGTGCTGCTGTCCCCCGCGCTCGCCGCCCTGCTCTACGGCCTGTCACAGGTCAGCGGCCCCGGCGGCTTCGGCCGGGTGGAGGCCTTCGCCCCGGTGCTCGCGGGCGCGGCGCTGCTGGCCCTGTTCGCCTGGCACGCGCTGCACACCGAGGAACCGGTCGTCGACCTGCGGCTGTTCGCGATCCGCTCGTTCACCGGTTCGGCGGTGCTGCTGTTCATCTCCGGGCTCTCGCTGTACGGCGTGATGATGCTGCTGCCGCTCTACTACCAGCAGGCGGGCGGCTACTCGGCGCTGACGACCGGTCTGCTGCTGGTCCCGCAGGGCATCGGCGGGCTGCTCACCCGTGGCATCGCCGGGCGGACCACCGACCGGCTCGGCCCGCGTCCGGTGGTGCTGGCCGGTATGGCCCTCACCGTCCTGGGCACCCTCGCCTACACGGACGCGGGACCGCACCCGAACAACTGGCTGCTCAGCATCTGCCTGGTGATCCGCGGCGGCGGACTCGGCGCGGCCACGGTCTCGGTCATGGCCGCCGCCTACCAGGGCATGCCGCCCGCGCTCATCCCGCACGCCAGCAGCACCACCAGGATCCTGCAGCAGGTCGGCGGTTCCTTCGGCACCGCGCTGCTCGCGGTGATCCTGCAGAGTCAGATCGCCGATCACGCGGCGACGGCCGCGGGCCGGGCGGCGGCGTTCGGGAACACCTTCTGGTGGACGATCGGCTTCGCGGTCTTCTCCGTGGTACCGGTCATGCTGCTGCCGCGGAAGCGGCCCGAGGCCGCCGAGGAGCCCGCCAAGGCCCAGCCGGACCAGCCGGCCGACGCCGAGGGCGATCCGGTGGCGAAGTGACGTGACGACGTCCCCGACCTGCCCGGGGACGTCGCGCGACCGGCCTCGGGTGGGTCAGGCGAGGCTGTCCAGCACGGTGACCAGCTGCGGGATCGTCCCGGCCGCCGCGGAACCGCCGATGATGTTCGAGTAGTCGTGCCAGCTGACGATCTCGCCGCAGCGCACCGTCAGCACACCGATCGACGAGTTCAGCGTGAACGCGTCCCCGGTGGCGGTCACCACGCCCTGGATCTCCAGCTCGAACACCACCACGCCCGGGTCCTGGCCCTGGTAGTAGGTCGGGTTCACCTGCTGGATCTCCAGCGCCTGCGAGGCCGGGTTCGAGCTGCCGGCCTGGAAGTGCGCCAGGATCGCGGCGCTCCCGGTGATGGTCTGCGGCGTGCCGGGTATCGCGAACGGCATCACGTACACGGCGTTCTCGGCGAAGTTGGTGGGCAGCACCTTGGTCTGCACGCTGGCCGCGATCTGCTCCGCCACCTGCAACGCGGTCAGCTCGCCCGAGCTCTGGGCGGTAGCGCCCGGGGTGGTCGTCGCGGCGTCCGCCACCGCGGGTACCGCGGCCAGCGCCCCGGTCATCACGCTGGCCAGCAGGAAGGATCTCCGGACTACGGTCATGCTGTTCGACCTCCATGGTCGTGGTGACGAAATGGTGCGGGCACCGCCTCGATCTGAGGGGCGGTGCCCGTCGTGCTGTGCGCGTGAAGCCTGTTCAGTTGTCGACCCGGGGCCGGGTCAGTCCGCGACCAGCCGCAGCGCCCTGGACGGGCACAACGAGACCGCCCGCCGGACCACCGCCTCCTCCTCCGGGGCGGGCTGCCGCAGCAGCACCACCAGACCGTCGTCGTCGTCCTGGTCGAAGACGTCCGGAACGTTCCTCGTGCACTGGCCCGCGCCCGCGCAGACGTCCCTGTCGATCTCGATGCCCATGGTTCTCCGAATCCTCGGCTCCGCCGCGACGGCACCAAGCCTCGGCAGGAGCGATAAAGCGCCACTAAAGCCGTCGGTTTTAGGGGCGGTTTAGCCGGGACCAGCAGGCTGGGCACTCAGCTGCGACGTCCACCGAAACGAGGCCCGGACGGACCGGCCGGTCTCTTCAGAACCCCGCACAACCGGAGGCGCTTATGCCCATCGACCGCAGGACCCTCCTACGCGCGGGAGCCGGGGCGACACTGCTGTCGATCCCCGGCATCGTGGGGATGACCGGGGCCAGGAGCGCCCCGGCCCGGGGGGACACGCCGAGACCGTGGGACACGACGACGCCCTGGGACACGCTGGCCGGACGGCTGAGCGGGTCGCTGGTGCTGCCCTCGGACGCCGGCTACGCGGTGGCGAAGCAGTCGCACTGGTCCGAGTTCGACACCATCGATCCGAACGCGGTGGCCTACTGCGCGTCGTCGGCGGACGTGGCGGCCTGTGTGCTCTTCGCCCAGGACAACGGCGTCCAGGTCGCGGTGCGCAGCGGCGGGCACAGTCCCGGCGGCTACTCGACCACCACCGGCCTGGTCGTCGACGTGTCCCGGCTGAACCAACTGCGGGTCGGCGACTCGACGGTGACCGTGGGCGCGGGGACCCAGCAGATCGACGTGCTGGGCCCGCTGGCGGCCCGGGGGCTGGCCCTCAGCGGCGGTTCCTGTCCGACGGTGGGTCTCGGCGGCTTCGTCCAGGGGGGCGGCTTCGGGCTGCTGACCCGTGCCCAGGGGATGGCCTGCGACCACCTGGTCTCCGCCGAGGTGGTGCTGGCGGACGGCCGGATCGTGAGCTGCTCCGAGAACGAGGAGCCCGACCTCTACTGGGCCCTGCGCGGCGGCGGCGGAGGCAACTTCGGGGTGGTGACGCAGTTCGAGCTGGCCCCGGTGGTGATCTCCCAGCTGTCCAGCTACGAGCTCAGCTGGCCCTGGGCCGACGCGGCCACCGCGATCGCCGCCTGGCAGGACTGGATCGCCACCGCGCCGCGGGAGCTGTCCTCCATCCTGACGGTGACCCTGCCCGACGCGCAGCCGGGGGCCGTCCCGCTGGTCCTGGTCACCGGGGCCTGGTGCGGCACGCCCGGCCTGCTGGACGGCTGCCTGGACGCGCTGGTGACCGCGGTCGGCACCGCGCCGACCGCCAGGACCAGCACCGCCGGGACCTACCAGGACACCATGATGGCCACCTACGGCTGCGCCGACCTGAGCGCCGACCAGTGCCACAGCGTCGGGTACTCCCCCGTCGCCGAACTGCCGCGCGGCGAGTACCTGCTCGCCCGCAGCCGCATGATCAGCACGGAGCTGCCGTCCGTCGGGGTGGACGCCCTGCTGGCCGCGTTCGACGCGGACCGGACCGCCGGGCACACCCGGGCGCTGAACTTCGCCGCCCTGGGCGGCAAGGTGAACGACGTGGACCGGACCGCCACCGCCTACGTGCACCGGGACACCCGGTTCCTGGCGCTGTTCGCGGACTCGCTGCCGACCGGCACGCCCACCCCGCAGGACCGGGCCGCGGCCGAGAGCTGGGCGGCGGGCGGCTTCCTGACGGTCGACCCCTACTCGAACCACGAGACGTACCAGAACTACACCGACCCGGCGCTGGCGGACTGGCGCTCCGCCTACTACGCGGAGAACTACCCCCGCCTGGCCGAGGTGAAGTACCAGTACGACCCGAACCGGTTCTTCCGGTTCGCCCAAGCCATCGACTGACCCGACCGAGGAGACCGCATGACCGAGCTGTCCACCGCCCCGCCTCCGTCGGCGGGCGTCGAGTTCCCACTGCCGCGCACCTGCCCGTACGCTCCCCCGGAGGGCTACGCGCGGTTCCGCGACACCGACCCGCTGGTCCGGGTGACGCTCTACAACGGCACCTCGGCCTGGCTGGTGACGCGCCTCGCGGAGGCGCAGGACCTGCTGACCGACGAGCGGCTGTCCGCCAACTCGCGCAGTGAGGGCTACCCGTTCGTGGTGGCCCGGATGGAGGGGATGAAGGAGCAGCCGCCCTCCTTCATCGGGATGGACGCGCCGCACCACACCGTCCACCGCCGCATGCTGATCCCGGACTTCAGCGTCAAGCGGATGCGCGCCATCCGCCCGTACATCGAGCAGATCGTCAACGGGCTGATCGACCGGATGCTGGAGAAGGGCGAGCCGGTCGACCTGGTGAAGGAGTTCGCGCTCCCGGTGCCGTCCATCGTGATCGCCGAACTGCTGGGCGTGCCCGAGGAGGACGACGACTTCTTCGTGGAGCAGAGCTCGCTGATGATCCAGGCGACCACCCCCGGGGCCGCCCGCGACGCGGGGGCGCAACTGGCCGGCTACGTCAACAAGCTGATCTCCAAGAAGGAGCAGGAGCAGGGCGACCCGGAGGAGCAGGGCCTGATCGGGCGGCTCACCCTGGAACAGCTCGCCGACGGCTCGCTGGCCCGGCAGGACCTGGTGCAGATGGCGCTGCTGCTGCTGGTCGCCGGGCACCAGACCACCTCCTCGATGATCTCGCTCAGCGTCGCGACGCTGCTGCAGCACCCGGACCAGCTCGCCGCGCTGAAGGCGGACCCGTCCGGGCTCCCGGCGGCGGTGGAGGAACTGCTGCGCTTCCTGTCCATCACCGACGTGTCGGCGATGCGGGTGGCGACCGCCGACATCCCGGTGGGCGACCAGCTCATCCGGGCCGGCGAGGGCGTGGTGGTGGTCAGCACCCTGGTCAACCGGGACGAGCGGGCGTTCCCCGACCCGGACCGGCTGGACCTGACCCGGGACGCCCGGTCGCACATGTCGTTCAGCCACGGGTCCCACCAGTGCCTGGGGCAGAACCTGGCGCGGCTGGAGGTGGAGGTGGCCCTCGGCGTGCTGTTCGAGCGCATTCCGACGCTGCGGCTGGCCGCCCCGATGGAGTCGCTCTCGGTCCGGGGCGCCGGGGACGTCCAGGGCGTCAACGAGCTCCCGGTCACCTGGTAGCGGCGCCCGTCCCGTTGCCCGTCCCGTTGCCAACCGAAGGAGAGAGCATGGATCTGCGTGAGCCGTTGTCCACCGCGAGCGCCACGATGGCGGGGCTGGTGGGCGCCGTGAAGCCGGACCAGTTGACCGTCACCACCCCCTGTGCCGGTTTCGATGTGCGCGGACTGGTCAACCACCTGATCAACTGGGCGCCCACCATCGAGGCGGTGGGCCTGCGGAAGTCCGCCGTCGTCGACCGCGAGGCGGCGCGGCGGGACCACACCGGGGGCGACTGGCAGGCCGACTACCTGGCCTGGCTCGACCGGATCGAGCGGGCCTGGAGCGCCGACGCGGCCTGGGAGGGCTCCGCCGACGTCAACGGCGTCGTCGTCCCGGCCCGGGTCATCGGCGAGAAGACCCTGGTCGAACTGGTCGTCCACGGCTGGGACCTGGCGCGCGCCACCGGCCAGGAGTTCCACTGCGGCGACGCCGCGGCGGAGCAGGCCCGCCGGGTGATCCTGGAGACTGCGGAGGAGACCCGGTCGCTGGGCATGTTCGGCCCGGAGCTGGAGGCCCCGGCGTCGGCCACGGCGCTGGAACGCGCGCTGGCGTGCAGCGGGCGCGACCCCGCCTGGTCCGCCTGAGCGGTATCCGCCCGCACCGCGGCACGGCGAAACGGCCACCGGGTCCTCTCGGTGGCCGTTTCGCCGTGTTCCGCGCTCAGCCGACGAGCAGCGTGCCCAGGTGGGTGGCGAGCTCGCGCGGGGTGGGGTGGTCGAAGGCGGTCTTGGGGCCGATGTCGACGCCGAGGTCCTCGCGCAGGCCGGTGCAGAGCTCCATCACGGTCAGTGAGGCGAAGCCCAGCTCCAGGAAGTTCCGGTCGCCGTCGATGTCGCCGGGCGCCGTCGCCAGCACCGCCGCGGCCTGTGCCACGACCAGGTCGAGCAGCAGCGACTGGCGCTCGGCCGGGTCCGCGGCGAGCAGTCGCCTTTGCAGCTCCGCCGGTTCCCGGTCACCGCCGCGCGCACCCGCCGCCGCCGGACGGGCGGCCGACAGGTCGGACAGCAGCCGGGGCGGCTGCCCCGGGTAGGCCCGCCAGTCGAGGTCGGCCAGGACCAGCCCGCCGCCCCCGGTCCACGACGGCAGTCCGCCGAGCAGCATGGCCGGGACCAGCGGGCGCAGCGGCTGCGGTCGCGGGTCGTCGGTCGGCAGCCCCCAGGCGACGGCGGTACCGGGCTGTCCGGCCCGGCGGCGGGCCCGGACCAGGGCGTCGCCGAAGGCGGCGGCGACCGCCGCGCCGGTGCGGCCCGGCCCGCCGCCGGTTCCTTCGGTGGGTCCTTCGCCGGGATGGAACGCGCTGAAGACCGCGAAGACCTCCGGCTGGGCAGGGCCGGTGAGCTCGTGCAGCGTCCGCAGCGCGGCGATCGCGGCGGTCCCGTCGTCCGGCTGGTCCGAGTCCGGCTGGTCCGAGTCCGACGGGTCCGAGTCCGGCTGGATGTGCACCACGGCCGTCAGCGGGTGTTCGCCGGGGATCCGCGCCAGCAGCGCCGCCAGCGCGTCCGGTCCGGCGTCGTCCGGCAGCACGCTCACCGCGCAGCCGGAGCCCTCCAGTTCGGCCGTGAGCCCGGCGTCGGGTCGGGCTCCGGGACCCGTCAGCAGCAGCGCCGCGGCGCCCTCGCGGGCGGCCCAGCGGGCGACCTCCGCTCCCAGCCCCCTGGTGCCGCCGTGCACCAGCACGGTCCCGTGCGGACGCCAGCGCTCGGTGCGGGCGTCGTTCAGCGGCGCCTCGACCAGGCGGCGGACCAGCGGTCCGGCCGGGCGCAGCGCCACCTCGCGCTCGCCGTCCGGGGTGCCCAGCACCGCCGCCAGCCGGTCCCGGGCCGCCGGGTCCAGCACCGGCGGCAGGTCGACCAGTCCGCCCGCGCGCAGCCCGCTGCCCTCGGCGGCGGTCCGGCCCAGGCCCCACAGCGGGGCGGCGGCCAGGTCGGCGCCCGGGTCGAGGTTGTCCGCGGCGACCGCGTCGCGGGTCAGCAGCCAGGTCGGCGCCGCGATCGCGGCCCCTTCCAGCGCGGTCAGCAGCGCGCTGGTGTCCCGGAGCAGCTCGACGCCGTCGCCCTGCCCGGACTCCGGGCGGGTGAGCGCGAGCAGCGACAGCACCCCGGCGATCGGGGGCGCGGCGGGGTCGGGCAGCCACCGCGTCCCCGGTCCGGTGAGCCGGTCCAGCGGCAGCGGCAGCGGGGTCGCGCCGTGCGCGGCCAGGGTGTCGCGGACGGCGTCGGCCAGGTCCTGGTCGGCGCCCCGGGTCGGCAGCACCAGCAGCCAGCTGCCCGCGAGCGTCGGCGCCGGCGCGGACGGCAGCGGCCGCCACACCGTGCGGTAGCCGCAGCGGCGGTGTCGGCGCCAGGCGCCCAGGGCCGGGGCGAGTTGCGCCAGCGCCGCGCGGCCCGCCTCGGCCAGGCCCAGCTCCGAGGCGAGTCCGGCGAGCTGCCGCTGCTCGACCGCCTGCCAGAAGGCGGTGTCCTCGGCGGCGCTCTCCTCGGCCGAGTCGAGCCAGTAGCGCCTGCGCTGGAACGGGTAGCCGGGCAGGTCGGCCCCGGCCGCGCCGTCCGGCAGCAGGGCGCCCCAGTCGATGGTCCGGCCGGTGGCCCACAGCCGGGCGGCGGCGGTGGTGACCGCCGCCGTCTCGTCCCGGTCCCGGCGCAGCGCGGAGACGACGACGGCCGACCGGTCGCGGCCCAGGCTGTCGACCGTCAGCGGGCCGAGCACCGCGTCGGGTCCCAGCTCCAGGTAGGTCCGGACGCCGTGCTCGCGCAGGGCGGTGACGCCGTCGGCGAAGCGGACGGCCTGCCGGGCGTGCCGCACCCAGTAGTCGGGGGTGCACAGCTCGTCCGGGTCGGCGATCCGGCCGGTGAGGTTGGAGACCACCGGGATCGCCGGACGGCGGAACTCCACGGCCTCGGCGACCGCGCGGAACTCGTCGAGCATGCCGTCCATGTGCGGTGAGTGGAAGGCGTGGCTGACCGTGAGCCGGCGGACCTTGCGGCCCTGCCCGGAGAGCACCCTGGACAGGTCCTCGACGGCCGCGCCGTCCCCGGAGACCACCAGCGAGGTCGGCCCGTTGACGGCGGCCAGGCTCAGCCGGTCCTCCTTGCCCGCCAGCAGCGGCAGCACCGCCTCTTCGGCGGCCTGGACGGCGAGCATCGCGCCGCCCTCGGGCATCGCCTGCATCAACCGGCCACGCGCCGCAACCAACGCACACGCGTCCGACAACGACAGCACACCCGCCACATACGCCGCCACCAACTCACCCACCGAATGCCCACCCACCACATCCGGCACCACCCCCCACGACTCGAACAACCGGAACAACCCCACCTCCACCGCGAACAACCCCGGCTGCGTGAACTCCGTCCGATCCAACACACCCCCCACACCACCCCACAACACCCCACCCAAACCACAACCCACCGACTCGAACCCCGCCACCACCTCATCCACCGCACCCGCGAACACCCCGAACCGACCCCGCAAACCCCCACCCATCCCCACCCGCTGACTACCCTGACCCGTGAACAACACCGCCAACCCACCACCCACACCAGCGCTACCGGCGACCCCGCGCACCAGCGCGCCGGAGCGGCGCCCCTCGGCCAGCGCGTCGAGGGCCTCCAGCAGCTCCTCCCGGTTCTCGCCCACCACCGCGGCCCGGTGCGGGAACACCGACCTGCCGGTACCCAGGGTCCGGGCGACGTCGGGCGGGCGCAGGTCGGGGAACCGGCGCAGGTGCGAGCCGAGTTCCGCGGCCTGGGCGAGCAGGCCCGGCTCGTCCTTCGCGGAGAGCACCCACGGCAGCGCCCCCGGCCGGACCGGCTCGGGCTCGGACCCGGGCGCGGCCGGGGCCTGCTCCAGGATGACGTGGGCGTTGGTGCCGCTGATGCCGAACGAGGACACCGCCGACCGGCGCGCGCGCCCGGTGCCCGGCCAGGGCACCGACTCGGTCAGCAGCGCGACCCCGCCGCCGTTCCAGTCGACGTGCGGGGTGGGCGCGTCGATGTGCAGGCTGGGCGGGAGCAGGCCGTGCTCCATCGCCAGCACCATCTTGATCACCCCGGCCACCCCGGCCGCGGCCTGGGTGTGACCGATGTTCGACTTCACCGAACCCAACCACAGCGGCTGCTCCGCCGACCGGTCCCGACCGTAGGTCGCCAACAGCGCCTGTACCTCGATCGGGTCACCGAGGGTGGTACCGGTACCGTGCCCCTCGACCGCGTCCACCTGGTCGGCCCCGAGCCGGGCGTCGGCCAGCGCCTGCCGGATCACCCGTTCCTGGGAGGGGCCGTTGGGGGCGGTCAGGCCGTTGCTCGCGCCGTCCTGGTTCACCGCGCTGCCCCGGAGCAGGCCGAGTACCCGGTGTCCGTTGCGCCGGGCGTCGGACAGCCGCTCCAGCAGCAGCATGCCCGCGCCCTCGGCCCAGCCGGTGCCGTCGGCGGCTGCCGCGAAGGGCTTGCAGCGCCCGTTCGGGGCCAGTCCGCGCTGGCGGCTGAACTCGACGAACACGCCGGGCGAGGCCATCACCGTCACCCCGCCGACCAGCGCCATCGAGCACTCGCCCTTGCGCAGTGCGTCGGCCGCCAGGTGCATGCCCACCAGCGAGGAGGAGCAGGCGGTGTCCACGGTGACCGCCGGGCCCTCAAGGCCGAAGGTGTAGGCGATCCGGCCGGAGGCGACGCTCCCGGCGCTGCCGGTCCCCAGGAAGCCCTCGTACTCCGTGGGGATACTGCGCAGCCGGGTGGCGTAGTCGCCGTACATGACGCCGACGAACACACCGGTGGCGCTGCCGCGCAGGCTCGCCGGGTCGATCCCGGCCCGTTCCAGGGTCTGCCAGGTGATCTCCAGCAGCAGCCGCTGCTGCGGATCGATGGAGACCGCCTCCCGCGGGCTGACGTCGAAGAAGCCGGCGTCGAACTCGGCCGCGTCGTAGAGGAAGCCGCCGTGCCGGGTGTACGAGGTACCGGGGGTGTCCGGGTCCGGGTCGTAGATGGCGTCGACGTTCCAGCCGCGGTCGGTCGGGAACTCGGCGATGGCGTCGCCGCCCTCGGACACCAACCGCCACAGGTCCTCCGGCGAGCGCACCCCGCCGGGGTAGCGGCAGCCCATGCCGATGATCGCGACCGGCTCCGCCCGGGCCGCCGTGAGCTGCTGGTTGTGCTGCCGCAGCCGCTCGTTCTCCTTGACCGAGGCCCGGAGCGCCTGCACCAGTTTCGCGGTCGAGGACGCCGGGGGTGCGGACACCGCCGTGGAGGTCGTCAGGGAAGTGGTCTTTTCCGGGGATGTCGTCACAGCCGCCTCGTTCATGATCGTCCGTTGTCGTCGTCGCCGAGCACCAGCTGGATCAACGCGTCGGCGTCCATGTCGTCGACGTCCTCACCGTCCGGCAGCTGCGACTCCACCTCCGGCGTGTTGCCGGAGTGGGTCGAACCGGCCAGTTCGAGCAGCAGCTCGACCAGGCCCGCGTCGCGGAGCCGGGCGTAGGGGGTGGCCGCGAGCGCCGCGCGCAGCCGCTGCTCGGCCGCGTCGTCGCCGCCCCTGGCCGCGAGCCGGGTCCACAGCCAGTCGGCCAGGGCCACCGGGGTCGGCCGGTCGAAGACCAGGGTGACCGGCAGCGTCAGCCCGGTCTCGGTGGCGAGGCGGTTGCGCAGCTCGACCGCGGTCAGCGAGTCGAAGCCGAGGTCCTGGAAGGGTCGGCCGGGGTCGATGTGCTCGTGCGAGACGTGCCCGAGCACGGCGGCCACAGTGGCCAGCACCTCCTCCAGCAGCAGTTCCCGCTGCTGCTGCTCGGGCAGCGCGGCCAGCCGCTGGGTGAGCAGCGCGGCGTTCTCGGCGCCCTCGACCACCGTCCCGGCGGCGGGCAGCAGGGTGCGCGCGATCGGCGGCAGCGCGCCCCGACCGGCCAGGTCCCGCAGCGCCGCCGGATCCGTCCTGGCCGGGACGAGCAGGGCCTGGTCCGCGGCCAGGGCCGCGTCCAGCAGGGCCAGCGCCTCCTGCGCGCCCATCGGCGCCAGGCCGCCGCCGGCCAGCCGGGCGCGGCCGTCCGTCCCGAGCCGCCCGGCCATCCCGCCGTCCAGGTCCCACAGCCCCCAGGCCAGCGAGAGCCCCGGCAGGCCGAGTCCGCGCCGGTGCGCGGCCAGGCCGTCCAGGAAGCCGTTGGCGGCGGCGTAGTTGGCCTGCCCCGGACTGCCGATGGTCCCGGCCGCCGAGGAGAACAGCACGAACGCCGACAGTTCCTGATTCTTCGTCAGTTCGTGCAGGTTCCAGGCGCCGTCCACCTTGGGGGCGAGCACCCGGTCGAACTGCCCGGGCGACAGCGAACCGAGCAGCCCGTCGTCCACCACACCGGCGGCGTGGACCACGGCGCTCAGCGGGAACTCCGCCGGGACCGCCGCCAGCGCCTCGGCCAAGGCGTCGCGGTCGGCACAGTCGCAGGCCGCCGCCGTCACCGTCGCGCCCGCCGCGGACAGCTCGGCGACCAGCTCCGCCGCGCCCTCGGCGGCGGCGCCCCGGCGGCTCAGCAGCAGCAGCCGACCGACCCCGTGCACGGTGACCAGGTGCCGGGCCACGGCCGCGCCCACCGCGCCGGTCGCGCCGGTGAGCAGGACGGTGCCGTCGCCGAGCCCGGCCGCCGTGCCCGTGGCCGGACCGGACCGGACCAGCCTCGGTACCAGCAGCTCGCCGCCGCGCACCGCGACCTGCGGCTCGCCGCTGCCGAGGGCGGCGGCCAGCAGCGGTTCCGCCTCCCGGTCGAGGTCGATCACGCCGAACCGTCCTGGCTGCTCCACCTGGGCGCTGCGCAGCAGGCCCCAGACGGCGGCGGCGGCCGGGTCGGCGACGCTCTCGCCGCGGACCGACACCGCCCCCTCGGTCAGCACGGTCAGCCGGGAGCCGGCGAAGCGCTCCTCGGCGATCCAGGCTCGGGCGGCCGCGGCGGCCTCGCGGACCGCGTGCCGGGCGCGTTCGGCCGCGTCGTGCGGCCGTTCCGGGAGGGTCCCCGGCGCGTCCGCGAGTGCGTCGAGCCGCAGCACCACCGAGGCCGGGGGCTCCGCCAGCTCCGCGAGCGCGGCCGGTCCGCGCAGCAGCACCCAGTCGTCCGCGCCGACCGCCGCGACCGGGTCGGCCGGACGCCAGTCGAGGGCCAGCAGGGAGCGCCGCGCGGCACCACCGGCCGCACTCAACTGCTCCCGGGTGACCGGGCGCAGCGCGAGTTCCGCGACCGCCGCGACCGGCGCGCCGTCCTCGCCGCTGATCCGCACGGTGACGCTGCTCGCTCCCGTGCGCGAGAGCCGGACCCGGACCGTACGCGGCCCCGGGCGGTACAGCTCGACCCCGGTCCAGGCGAAGGGCAGCACGATCGCGTCCGCCCCCGGCCCGGTCCCGAGCAGGCCCAGGGCCAGGGCGTGCAGCGAGGCGTCGAGCAGGGCCGGGTGCAGCCCGTACCCGTTGCTGTCGGCCGACTCCGGGAGGGCGACCTCGGCCAGCACCTGCTCCCCCGACCGCCAGGCCGCGCGGACCCCCTGGAAGGCGGGACCGTACTCGATGCCCCGGTCCGCGAGGTCCTGGTACAGCTCGGCGGCGGACAGCGGTTGCGCTCCGGCGGGCGGCCAGGGCCCGGTGGCGGGCGGTTCGGCCGGAACGTCCGCGGCGGGGGCGAGCAGGCCGAGCGCGTGCAGCGTCCACGGCTCCGCCGCGTCGTCGGGTGTCTGCGGACGGGAGTGCACGGTGACCCGGCGGGTGCCGTCCTCGCCCGGCGCGGCGACCGCGACCTGTACCGCGACGAGGCCCTCGGCGGGCACCACCAGCGGTGCCTCCAGGGTCAGTTCGGCGATCCGCGGGCATCCGGCGTGGCGGCCCGCGGTCAGCACGATCTCGGCGAAGGCCGCGCCGGGCAGCAGCACGGTGTCCAGTACCAGGTGGTCCGCCAGCCAGGGATGGCCGTGCAGCGACAGGCCGCCGGTGAGCAGCAGCCCCTGGCCGTCGGCGAGGGCGACGGCGGCGCCGAGCAGCGGGTGGCCGGTGCCGGTCTGCCCGGCGCCCGGGCCGCTGCCCGCCGTGGGCGCGTCCAGCCAGTAGCGCTCCCGCTGGAACGGGTAGGTGGGCAGGTCCGCGGTGCGCGGCTGCTCGCCGAAGAAGGCGGTCCAGTCGACCGGGACGCCCGCCACGTGGGCGTGGGCGACGGCGGCGACCACCGACTCGGGCTCGGGCCGGTCCCGGCGCAGCGTCGGGATGGTGACCGCGTCCGTGTCGGCCAGCGTCTCCCGCGCCATCGCGGTGAGCACCGCGTCCGGGCCGAGTTCCAGGAAGGTCCGGACGCCCTCGGCGCGCAGGGCGGTGACCCCGTCGGCGAAGCGCACGGCCTGCCGGGCGTGCCGCACCCAGTAGTCGGGGGTGCACAGCTCGTCCGGGTCGGCGATCCGGCCGGTGAGGTTGGAGACCACCGGCAGCAGCGGCACCCGGAAGTCCACCCGCTCGGCCACGGCGCGGAACTCGTCGAGCATGCCGTCCATGTGCGGCGAGTGGAAGGCGTGGCTGGTGCGCAGTCGCCGGGTGCGGCGGCCGAGCGCCGCCAGCCGTTCGGCGACGGCCAGCGCGGCCGCCTCGTCGCCGGAGACCACCAGCGAGCGGGGCCCGTTGACGGCGGCGATGTCGAGCGCGCCCGGGAACTCCGCCAGCAGCGGCAGCACCTCGTCCTCGGTGGCCTGGACGGCGACCATCGCGCCGCCCTCCGGCATCGCCTGCATCAACCGGCCACGCGCCGCCACCAACGCGCACGCGTCCGACAACGACAGCACACCCGCCACATACGCCGCCACCAACTCACCCACCGAATGCCCACCCACCACATCCGGCACCACCCCCCACGACTCGAACAACCGGAACAACCCCACCTCCACCGCGAACAACCCCGGCTGCGTGAACTCCGTCCGATCCAACACACCCCCCACACCACCCCACAACACCCCGCCCAAACCACAACCCACCGACTCGAACCCCGCCACCACCTCATCCACCGCACCCGCGAACACCCCGAACCGACCCCGCAAACCCCCACCCATCCCCACCCGCTGACTACCCTGACCCGTGAACAACACCGCCAACCCACCACCCACACCAGCGCTACCGCGCACCACGGCCGCCGACTGGCGGCCGGTGGCCAGCGCCGAGAGGCTCTCGGCGAAGCGCGCGGGTTCGTCCGCGACGACCGCCGCCCGGTACTCGAACCCGGTGCGCGTCGTCGCCAGCGCGGCGGCGGCGGCCCACAGGTCGGGGGCCGGATCGGCGGCGAGGTAGGCGCCGAGCTGCGCCGCGCGGTCACGCAACGCCTGCTCGGTCCGGGCGGAGAGCACCCACGGCACCGCTCCCGGCTCGGCCCGGACCGGCTCCGGCCGGTCCGCGGCGGGGGCCTGCTCCAGGATCAGGTGGGCGTTGGTGCCGCTGATGCCGAACGAGGACACCGCCGACCGGCGCGGACGGCCGGTCCGCGGCCACAGCACCGGCTCGCGCAGCACGGCGACCCCGCCGCTGCTCCAGTCGACCCGGGTCGACGGCTGCTGCACGTGCAGCGTCCTCGGCAGCACGCCGTGCTCCATCGCCAGCACCATCTTGATCACCCCGGCCACCCCGGCCGCGGCCTGGGTGTGACCGATGTTCGACTTCACCGAACCCAACCACAACGGCTGCTCCGCCGACCGGTCCCGACCGTAGGTCGCCAACAGCGCCTGCGCCTCGATCGGGTCACCGAGGGTGGTACCGGTACCGTGCCCCTCGACCGCGTCCACCTCGGCCGCGGACAGCCCGGCGCCGGCCAGGGCGCTGCGGATGACGCGCTGCTGCGAGGGTCCGTTGGGGGCGGTCAGGCCGTTGCTGGCGCCGTCGGAGTTGACCGCGGAGCCGCGCACCACCGCCAGTACCCGGTGCCCGTTGCGCCGGGCGTCGGACAGCCGCTCCAGCAGCAGCATGCCCGCGCCCTCGGCCCAGGCGGCGCCGTCGGCGCCGTCACCGAAGGACTTGCAGCGCCCGTCCGGGGACAGTCCGCGCTGGCGGCTGAACTCGGTGAACACCGCCGGGGTCGCCATCACGGTCACCCCGCCGGCGACCGCGAGCGAGCACTCGCCCGCGCGCAGGGCCTGCGCCGCCAGGTGCATCGCCACCAGCGAGGAGGAGCAGGCGGTGTTGACGGTGATCGTGGGCCCCTCCAGACCGAAGGTGTAGGCGACCCGGCCGGAGGCGACGCTCCCGGCGCTGCCGGTCCCCAGGAAGCCCTCGTACTCGGCCGGGACCGGGTGGATCCGGGAGGCGTAGTCGTCGTACATGACCCCGGCGAACACGCCGGTACGGGTGCCGCGCAGGGCCACCGGGTCGATCCCGGCCCGCTCCACGGCCTCCCAGGTGGTCTCCAGCAGAAGCCGCTGCTGCGGGTCGGTGGCCAGCGTCTCGCGCGGACTCATGCCGAAGAAGTCGGGGTCGAACCGGGCGGCGTCGTACAGGAATCCGCCCTGGCGGGTGTAGACCTTGCCGGGCTTGCCCGGTTCCGGGTCGTAGAGGCCGTCGAGATCCCAGCCCCGGTCGGTCGGGAAGTCGCCGACCGCGTCACCGCCCTCCTCGACCAGCCGCCACAGCTCCTCCGGCGAGTTCACCCCGCCCGGGAACCGGCAGGCCATCCCGATGATCGCGACCGGCTCGGTCGGGTCGGCGGCGGTCGGCGCGACGGCGTCGCCCTCCTCGGCCCGGCCGCCGGAGAGCAGCGGCAGCAGGTGTCCGGCGAGCGCGGCCACCGTGGGGTGGTCGAAGACCAGGGTCGCGGGCAGCGCCAGCCCGGTGGCGGCGGCCAGCCGGTTGCGCAGTTCCACGGCGGTCAGCGAGTCGAAGCCGAGGTCCTTGAAGGCCCGGTCGGGGTCCACCGTCCCGGCGGGACCGCGCCCGAGCACGGCGGCGACCTGGGCGCGCAGCAGTTCGGTCAGCACCTGTGCCCGCTGCGGACCGGCGACGGAGCCCAGCCGCTCGGCCCAGGACGACCCGGCCGCGGCCGCCGGTGCCGCGGCCGCGGCGGGCAGCAGGCCCCTGGCGATCGGCGGCAGCAGCCCCTGCGCCGCCAGCTCCCGCAGCGTGGCGGGGTCGATCCTGGCCGGTATCGCCGTCGGGCCGCCCGCGGTCAGCGCCGCGTCGAACAGCGCCAGTCCCTCGGCGGCGGGCATCGGCGCGAGGCCGCCGCGGGCCAGCCGGGAGCGGCCGTCCGTGCCCAGGTGCCCGGTCATCGCGCTGTCCTGCTCCCACAGGCCCCAGG
Organism: Streptacidiphilus sp. P02-A3a; assembly: GCF_014084105.1. Lineage (GTDB taxonomy): Bacteria > Actinomycetota > Actinomycetes > Streptomycetales > Streptomycetaceae > Streptacidiphilus. The sequence goes on from NZ_CP048289.1 coordinate 6,723,736, forward strand.
CCAGCGAGAGGGCCGGCAGGCCGAGGCCGTGCCGGTGCCCGGCGAGGGCGTCCAGGTAGGCGTTCCCGGCCGCGTAGGGCGCCTGCCCGGCCGAGCCGAACACCCCGGCGGCGGAGGAGAACAGCACGAACGCCGACAGCTCCTGGTCCTTCGTCAGCTCGTGCAGGTTCCAGCCGCCGTCGACCTTGGGGGCCAGCACCCGGTCCAGCCGGTCCGGGGTGACCGACTCCAGCATGCCGTCGTCGGTGACCCCGGCCGCGTGCACCACCCCGGTCAGCGGGTACTCGGCCGGGATCCGCCGGAGCAGCCGGGCGAGTTCCCCGCGATCGGCGCAGTCGCAGGCCTCGACCGCCACCTCGGCGCCGAGGCCGGTCAGTTCGGCCACCAGCGCGTCCGTTCCGGCCGCCGCCGGGCCGCCGCGGCTGACCAGCAGCAGTCGGCGGACGTCGTGCGCGGTCACCAGGTGCCGGGCCAGCAGTGAGCCGAGGCCGCCGGTACCGCCGGTGACCAGGACCGTGCCGCTGCCGAAGCCGACGGCCGGTGCGGTCCCGGCCGACTGCGTCCCGGCCCGCGGCCGGGTCACCCGCGGCGCCAGCAGCCGCCCCTCGCGCAGCGCGAGTTGCGGCTCGGCGCCGAGCAGGGCGGCGGCGGGCGGCTCGGTGTCCGTACCGTCGAGGTCGAGCAGCCCGAAGCGGCCCGGGTGCTCCGCCTGGGCGCCCCGGACCAGGCCCCACAGGGCCGCGCCCGCGAGGTCGGTGGGGGTCGTCCCGGCGGCCGCGGTCGCCCGCCGGGTGACCAGCAGCAGCCGTGACCGCGCGGTCCGCGGCTCGGCCAGCCACCAGCGCAGCAGTTCGGTGGCCTCGGCCACCGCGGCCCGCGTCGCGGCGGCGCCGCCGTCGGCCGGTGCGCCGGGTTCGGCGCCCTCGGCCGTGGCCGCGCCCAGGGTGACCGCGACCACGGCGGGCGGTTCCGCCAGCGCGCGGACGGCGTCGGCGCCGTCCACGGCCACCCAGTCGACCGGTGCGGCGGCGCTCTCGGGGACCGCCGTCCAGTCGAGGGCCAGCAGCGACTGGGAGACGTCACGCAGTCCGGTGGCGGGCAGCGCGCGGGTCCGCAGCGCCCGCACGGTGGCGACCGGCGCGCCCTGCGCGTCGGTGACGGCGATCGCGAAGGCGTCGTCGCCGACCGGCGTCAGCCGCGCCCGCAGCGCCGTGCCGCCGACGCCGTGCAGGGTCACCCCGTTCCAGGAGAACGGCAGCCGGACCGGGCCGGCGCCGCCCGCGAGCGCGGCGACGGCGGGCAGGTGCAGCACCGCGTCCAGCAGCGCCGGATGGACGGCGAAGCCGGAGGCGTCCACCGACTCCGGCAGCGCCACCTCCGCGAACAGCTCTCCCTCGGCCCGCCAGGCGGCGCGCAGCCCCTGGAACGAGGGGCCGTACTCCAGTCCCTGGTCGGCGAGCAGGTCGTAGCCGCCGCTGAGGTCCACCGGCTCCGCGTCGGCCGGCGGCCAGGCGTCCCCGCCGTTCGGGTCGGCCGGGCCGGGCCGCTCGGTCGCGTCCGAGGGGGCGACCGAGCCGACCGCGTGGCAGGTCCAGTCGGGGTCGTCGGACTCCGCGCCGGTGGCCCGGGCGTGCACGGTCACCGACCTGGCGCCGCCGGGGTCGGCGGCGCCGAGCGCCACCTGGACCGCGACGCTGCCCAGGGCCCCGAGCTCCAGCGGGGCCTGCAGGGTCAGCTCCTCGATCCGGTCGCACCCGGCGTGGCGACCGGCCTGGAGCACCAGCTCGACGAAGCCCGTGCCGGGCAGCAGGACGGTACCGGCCACGGCGTGGTCGGCGAGCCACGGATGGGTCCGCAGCGACAGCCGACCGGTGAGCACCAGGCCCGCGCCGTCGGCGAGTTCGACCACCGAGCCGAGCAGCGGGTGCGCGGTGGCGGCCTGCCCGAGCGCGAAGGCGTCGGTGGGCGGCTGGGTGTCGTCGAGCCAGAACCGCTCCCCCTGGAACGGGTAGGTCGGCAGCTGCGGCGGGTTGTCCGGCCGGTCCGGGAAGACCCTGGACCAGTTCACCGGGGCGCCCCCGACGTGGAGTTCGGCCATGGCCGTGAGCAGCCGGTCGAGGCCGCCCTGGTCCCGGCGCAGGGTGCCGAGGGCGATCCCGTCGACCCCGGCCGCGGCCAGGGTCTCCTGGACCGCGACGGTCAGCACCGGGTGCGGGCTGACCTCGATGAACACCGTGTGGCCCCGGGCCGCCAGCGCCCGCACCACCGGCTCGAACCGGACGGTGCCGCGCAGGTTCCGGTACCAGTAGTCGCCGTCCAGGGCGGTGTCCTCGGGCACCGGTCCGCCGAGCAGGGTGGAGTGGAACGGGATCAGCGGGGCGCTGGGGGCCACCGGGCGCAGCGCCTCGTCCAACTGCTCGCGGATCGCCTCCATCTGCGGGGTGTGCGAGGCGTAGTCGACCGGGATCCGGCGGGCCCGGACCCCGCTGCGTTCGCAGTGCGCGAGGAGTTCGTCCAGGGCGGCCGACTCCCCGGCCAGGACGGTGGCCGCGGGGCCGTTCAGGGCGGCCACGTGGACGCGTCCCGGCCACTGCTCGGCCAGGGCCCCGGCCGCGTCGGCGGCGAGCGCCACCGAGATCATGCCGCCGGTTCCGGCCAGCGCCGCCAGCGCCCGGCTGCGCAGCGCCACCACCCGGGCGGCGTCGTCGAGGCTGAGCGCCCCGGCGACGTGGGCGGCGGCGATCTCGCCCTGCGAGTGGCCCACCACCGCCGCCGGTTCGATCCCGCGCGAGCGCCACATCGATGCCAGCGCGACCATCACCGCGAACAGCGCGGGCTGCACCACGTCGACGCGGTCCAGCGAGGCGGCGCCGGGCTCCCCGCGCAGCACCGCCGACAGCGACCAGTCGGTGTAGCGGGCCAGGGCCTCGGCGCACTCGGTGATCCGCTCGGCGAACTCCGCGGAGGTCTCCAGCAGTTCCGCCGCCATGCCCAGCCACTGGGAGCCCTGGCCGGGGAAGACGAAGACGGTCTTGCCCACCGGCCTGGCGACCCCTTCGACCAGGTTCCCGGCCGGTTCGCCGGTCGCCAGCGCCCGGACGCCGTCCAGCAGCCCGTACCGGCTGTCCGCCACGACCACCGCGCGGTACTCGAACGCGGTACGGGTGGCGGCGAGGGCCCAGCCCACCTCGGTCGGGTCCGGCGCCGACGGAGCGGAGGCGAACGCGTGCAGCCGCTCGGCCTGCGCCCGCAGCGCCTCCGGCGTCCTGGCCGACAGCACCCACGGGAGGTGCCGCGGGCCGCTCGGCGCGACCCGCTCCGGGCCCTCGGGCAGCGGCGCGGCCTGCGCCTCCTCGACGATGACGTGCGCGTTGGTGCCGCTCATGCCGAACGAGGAGACCCCGGCCCGGCGCGTACCGTTCCGCCGCGGCCAGGGCCTGGACTCGGCCAGCAGCCGGACCCCGCCCGCCTGCCAGTCGACGTGGTCGCTGGGCTGCTCCGCGTGCAGTGACTTCGGCAGCACGCCGTGGCGCAGCGCCTCGACCATCTTGATCACCCCGGCCACCCCCGCGGCGGCCTGGGTGTGGCCGATATTGGACTTGACAGACCCCAACCACAACGGCTGCTCCGCCGAGCGGTCCCGGCCGTAGGTGGCCAGCAGCGCGCGTACCTCGATCGGGTCGCCGAGGGTGGTGCCGGTGCCGTGCCCGTCCACCGCGTCCAGGTCGGACGGCGTGAGCCGGGCGTCGGCCAGGGCGTCGCGGATGACCCGCTCCTGGGCGGGTCCGCTGGGGGCGGTCAGGCCGTTGCTGGCACCGTCCTGGTTCACCGCGCTGCCGCGGACCACCGCCAGTACCTGGTGGCCGTTGCGCCGGGCGTCGGACAGCCGCTCCAGCAGCAGCATGCCCACGCCCTCGCCCCAGGCGGTGCCGGACGCGTCGGCGGAGTACGACCGGCAACGGCCGTCCCGGGACAGTCCGCGCTGCCTGCTGAACTCCACGAACGCCGTGGGGGCGGCCATCACCGTCGCCCCGCCGGCCAGCGCGAGCTCGCAGTCGCCCCGCCGCAGCGCCTGGGCGGCCAGGTGCAGCGCGACCAGGGAGGAGGAGCAGGCGGTGTCGACGGTGACCGCCGGGCCCTCAAGACCGAAGGAGTACGCGATCCGGCCGGAGGCCACACTGGTGGTGTTGCCGCTGGCGAGGTAGCCGTCCAGGTCGGCCGGTTTGTGGTGCACCCGGGAGACGTAGTCGTTGTAGAACACCCCGGCGAAGACCCCGGTCCGGCTGCCGCGCAGGCTCCCGGGTTCGATGCCCGACCGCTCCAGGGTCTCCCAGGCCACTTCGAGCAGGAGCCGCTGCTGCGGGTCGGCGGCCAGCGCCTCGCGCGGGTTGATCCCGAAGAAGTCGCAGTCGAACAGGTCGGCGTCGTAGAGGAAGCCGCCGTCGCGCACGTAGGACCGGCCGCCCCGTTCGGGGTCGGGGTCGTAGATCCCGTCCAGGTCCCAGCCGCGGTTGGTCGGGAACGCCCCGATGGCGTCGGTGCCGGAGTCCACCAGCCGCCACAGGTCCTCGGGCGAGCGCACGCCGCCGGGGTACCGGCAGGCCATGGCCACGATCGCGATGGGCTCCTGCCCGGCCGACTCGGCCTCCTCCAAGCGCTGCCTGGTCCGGTGCAGTTCAGCGGTGACCCGCTTGAGGTAGTCGGTGAGCTTCTGTTCGTTCGTCATCTCGGCTCAACTTCCTGGCGGATTCCCAAACGAGCGGGCAACGGGCACGCGGAGTCGACACTGACTGGGATCGTCTGCCAGGCCCTTAAAGCGGCGCTAAACGCGCGCTCCCGGGCTCCGCACGGCCGGGCCGGGAGCACCATCGAGCCACATCGAACGGTTTGCGTCGGATTCTGGCCATTCGCTGGTCATGGACCTGATGAACCTTGCTTCTGGACGACCTGTTGGGGACTCTGGAACGGGGTCTGCGTCGTTGACGAGCCGTGTTCCGGAATCCGTCGAGGGCGTTGACAGCGAGAGAAAGAGGTCATCGGATGGCGAATGGTGCCCCGTCGGCCCGACCAACGCGAGCCAGCACCGACCGACGGCCGCAGCCCGGGGACTTCCGTTCCGTGCTGGCATCGCTCCGCTCCGGGGAGGGCCGGGTCGTCGAACTCGCCGGTGAGCGGCATTCCGGCAAGACCCGGCTGCTCGCCAGCTGGAAGCAGGAGGCCGAGGCGGCCGGCCTGACCACGCTGCGCGGTTGCAGCACCGAGGCCGACCAGGACTTCCCGTACGCCGCCTTCGCCTGCCTCGTGGGCAGCCGACTGCTCTCCGAGACCGTCGACCACTCGGGGAAGAAACGTTTCTCCCATCGCCTGGACGTCCGGCAGCTCCTCAACCGCTGCGCCCAGGACGGACTGGTCCTGTTCCTGGACGACTTCCACTGGGCCGACTCGGACTCGGTGGAACTGGCGGAGCACCTGATCCGCTGCCCGCTCGACGTCCCGTTGCTGATGGCCGTAGCGCACCGGCCGCGGCTGTCCTCCGAACGGCTCCGCTCGGCCTTCGCGCACGGCGCCGAGATGGGCACCGTCGAGAGCTTCCAGCTCGGCCCGCCGCCCTCGCCCCGGTCCGGACGGGTCGCCGAGCTGCCGACCGCCGCACCCCAGTTGCGTCCGCTGCCCGCCGTCGGCCGCGCCGCCCCGGTCGACCTGCGCGCCATCGCGCCGGGCCCGGCCACGACCGGCGAGCACGCGATCGCGGACACCGCGGACACCGCCGGGACGGCCGCGACCGCGCCCGGCACCGCGTCCCTGACCGCCGAGGAGTTGCAGGTGCTCTCCGCCTGCGCCGTGCTCGGGGACGGCCACGACTGGGCCGCGCTGACCGCGGTCGCCGAACTGCCGCGGGAGGTGTCCGCCTTCGCCATCGACGAACTGGTCACCAAGGGCCTGCTGGTCCCGGTCGAGGCGGGGACCAGGTTCGCCCTGCGGAACCCCTCGCTCCGTGCCCAGTTGCACGATCGGATGTCGCTCCGCTGGCGGGCCAAGGCCCACAGCCGCGCCATGAACCTGCTGGCCCGGCGGGCCGCGCCGGCCGCCGAGCTGGCCCCGCACATCGAGTTCCTGCCGGACCCGCACGACCCGGACAACGTCGACGTGCTGGAGCGCGCCGCCCGCGAGGCGCTGTGGGGCGCCCCCCGGCTCTCGGTCTGCTGGCTCCGGATCGCCGTACGCATGCTGCGGGAGTCCGAGGCGCGCGACGAGCAGCGCCGCCGACGGCTCACCCTGACCCTGGCCTCGGCGCTGGCCATCAGCGGTGAACTCGTCGAGGGCTGCCGCCTGTTCCGCAGCACGCTGCCCGGGTTCCGGGAGCTGCCGGTCCGGGCCCGGGTGCACTACCTCGCCTTCCACGCGCTGGCCGAGGGGCTGCTCGACCACTCCACCGAGGCGGAGATGCTGCTGACGGAGGGGCTGGGCCTGGTCGAGATCCTGCGGCAGCCACCGGCCGAGGCGATCGGCCTCTACGTCAGCCGGGGACTGATCGGCCTGATGGACAACCAGCCGCCCTCGGTGCTCCAGGCGCACACGGCGGTGCGGCTCGCGATCCGGCAGCGCGACCGGCTCGCCGAGGCCGGCGCGCGGGCCCTGCTCGGTCTGTGCGAGGCGCTGGACGGCCGCACCGAGGTCGCCGCCCGCACCCTCTCCGTCAGCGGTTCGCTGATCGACGGGTTCTCCGACCAACGGCTGCGCAAGCACCCGGAGTACCTGGCCCTGCTCGGCCGGGCCGAGGCCCTGATCGGGCGGTTCGAGTCGGCCGCCGTCCACCTCGAACGCGGGGTGGCGCTGCTGCGCGCGGCCGAACACGAGCACCTGCTGCCGGTGCTGCTCATGGGCGTCGCCCACGTCCGGCTGCGGGTCGGGCCGCTGGGTCAGGCGCTGGAGGCGGCGGTCGAGGCGGAGGCGATCACCCGCCGGAACGGCTCGCACCGGGTGCACGCCGACGCCCGGGCACTGTCCGCCCTGATCGGCGAGTGGCGCGACCCGGACCGCCGGGCCCCGGCGCGACCGGCCGGGCAGGCCGACGCCGACGCCGACCCGGCGCAGGCCCCCGGCCACGCGGGGGTCGTGGCCACCCTCGCGCTGGCGGCCGTGGCGCAGTTCGACGGCGACGCCCGCCGGGACACGGCGCGGCTGCTGGAGGCCTGCGGCGGGGCCGGTCTGTCGGCGCTGCCACCGTCGATGCGGCCACGCGGCTTCGAACTGCTCACCGCCACCGCGATGGAGGCCGGTGACCCCAGCTCCGAGTGGTCGGCCCGGGCCATGGCCGCCTCGCTCGCCTCGCCGGGCCCGGGCTCGACTCCCTATGCCCTGGCGGCCTGCGCCCACACCGTGCGCGGCGCGGGCGACCACCCCCGCGCGCTCCAGCTGTACCTGGACGCCGCCGCGGACTTCACCGCGGCCGGTCTGATCGGTGACCGGGCCCGGATGCTCGCCCTGGGCGCCGCCAGCGCGGCCGCCGCCGGCAAGCAGGAGCAGGCCGGGCGGCTGCTGTCGGCCGCGAAGCTGGCGGCCGAGGCGTACGGCTCCGCCCGCCTGGTCGCGAACCTGGAGCGGTTCGAGCACCTGGTCCGGCCGCACGCGGCGAGGCCGGGCGAGCCGTGCGCGCGCCCCTGCCCGCTGGCGTCGCTCACCAACCGCGAGCGCGAGGTGGCCCGGCTGGCCGCCACCGGCATCCGCAACCGGGACATCGCCACCGCGCTGGCGCTCAGTCCCAAGACGGTGGAGATCCACCTCTCCCGGATCTACCGGAAGCTCGACGTGCATTCGAAGTCGGAGCTGGTCAGGCGGATCGTGGACCTCGACCAGGCCGTGACCTGAGCAGCCGCAGCACCGCCCCCAGCGCCACCGTGCGCGGGTCGCGCACCCCGTGCATGCGCAGGATGGACAGCAGCGCCCACAGCCGGGTCTCCGCGACGTGCCCCGGCGCTCCGTGCACGTCGTCGTGGTCGACCAGCTCCAGCCGCCTGGCGTGGGCGCGCAGTATCCGGACGTCCGCCGCCGGGATGATCTCGTCGCGGAGGCTGGCGCTGTACGCGACGGGAATGTCCAGCGAGGCGATCAGCTCGGCGCTGAGGGCCCAGGGCGCGAGCAGGTCCGGCAGTTCGTCGACGGCGACGCCGGTGAGCCGGGTCAGCGTGTCCTGGGTGATCTTCGGCAGCCGGGCCTGCCAGGCGCGGTCGACGAAGAACGCGTGCACCGGGGCGCCCGCGGTGACCACCCCGCGGATCCGCCGGTCCTCGGCCGCCGCGCGCAGCGCCAGGTGCCCGCTGAAGCTGAGCGCCATGGCGTACGAGGTGTCCGTGCGGGCCCGGTCCGCGAGGGCGTCCAGGATCTGCGGCAGCATCCGCCAGCTGTCGGCGTCGTAGCGCAGGCCGTTCTCGCCGACCCCGGGCACCTCGGTGACCACCCCCGCCATCCCGAACCGGGTGACCGCGGCGAGGGCCGGCGCCCACTGCTCCTTGGGGCTGACGATCCCGCCGCACATCAGCACCAGCGGGCGCGGATCGTCGCGGGACAGCCCGCTGGCCCAGCAGACCACCGTGCCGCCCGGCAGCCGCAGCTCCAGCCGCTCGATCGGGCGGTCGGCGGCCCAGGCGGCGAAGGACCGCAGGCCGCGGTCCTGCGCCTGCTGCCGCGCCGGGCCGTCCACGTAGGGGAAGCGGGCCATGGTGTAGTGCCGCATGGCTTCGAGGCTGCGCCCGCGCGCGCTCAGCGCGTCCGCCCTGCGGGTCCACTCACCGGCCCAGGAGCCCGGCCGGTCCCCGTCGTCGGTGGTGATCCCGTCGAGCAGCTCCCGGCAGTGCGCGATGCGCTGGGCGCGGGCGTGGGTGAGCGCGAAGTGCTTCAACTCCGTCAGGTCGTTCACCGGCGACCGCCCGGTGCGGCCCCGGTCCGGGGCTGTACGGCTTCGGGCTGCACGGCTTCGGGCTGTACGGCTTCGGGCGGCTCGGTGCGGGGCGGCGGCGGGGCGGCGAACCCTTCGAGCGCGTCCCGCAGTTCGGTGAGCACGTCGGCGGCCTCGGCCCCGTCGATCACCCGGTGGTCGAACGCCAGGCTCAGCCGCTGCACCGGCGCGATCGCCAACTCCCCGGCGCGCACCACCGGCCGGTCGACCACCCGTCCCAGTCCGAGGGTGATCGTGCACCCGCCGACGGAGTGGAAGCCGTCCACCGCGCTGTGCCCGAGCGAGGTCACCGCGAACGTGCCCATCCGGCCCGGCCGGGACCGCAGCGGTCCGGTCCCGGCCGCGAAGGCCAGCGCGCCGAGCGGCCACGGCAGCCGTTGCAGGACCCTGGTCCCGGCGAACTCCGGCATCACCGCCGGGTCCCCGTCGCGGTAGTGGTCGACCCGCTGCTGGATGTCGTCCAGCGTGGCGGTGTGCACGCCCGGCAGGAGCCCCGAGAGCACCACCCGGTGGCCGCCCAGGCTCTTGTCCAGGGCGAGCTTGGCGTCCACCGAGTCGTACCGCGCCAGACGGGGCCGCACCCGGCCGCGCAGCGCGCCGTTGGCGTCGGGGTGGGCGGCCAGCACCCGGCCCGCGGCGTACAGCGCGTACGTCGCCCAGGAGTAGCGCCCGCCCTGCGGCCGACCGGCCGCCCGGTGCGCCCGCACCGCCGTCATGTCCACCTCGGTGTCCAGGAAGACCGGTGAGAAGCCCCGGGCGTACTCCAGGAACCGCAGGGTGTGCCGCCGCTCGCGCGGCAGCGCCGCGACCCGGGTCATACGCCCACCGCCAACCGGTAGATCGCGCCCAGGTTCGACGCCTCCAGGACGTCGGGCAGCGACAGCGGACGGCCGGTCTCCCGTTCCAGCACGACCACCAGCCGGAGCAGGTGCATCGAGTCCCAGCCGGGAACCTGGTCGAGCCCGACGTCCAGGTGCTCGCTGCCGACCGGGAGGCCGATCTCGTCCCGGACCATCGCGACGAACTCCTCTGTGCCGTTCACGGCTGTGTCCCTTCGAAGTCCTGAGTGAGCCGCAGATGGTCCGGCGGTTCGCTGATGTCGACCAGGTCGTGGCGGAAACCCAGGCGCTGGCCGTCGTCGTCCGTCTCGACGAACCCGCAGCTCGGATAGAACGCCCTGACCTTCCCGTTCTTGGCGGTGGGCCGGTACTCGGCGCGGACCGTGCGCACGCCGCTGGCCCGGGCGTGCCGCAGCACCGCCGCCAGGCAGGCGTTCTCGATCCCGCGCGAGAACACCCGGCAGCTCAGCAGGAAGTTGTCCACGTACCCGGTGTCCTGCTCGCGCCGGTAGAGGATCGCGCCGACCAGCCCGTTGTCGCCGAACCGGTCGGCCGCGTGGATGCCCAGGACCAGGTGGTCCGGGTCGGCGGCGAGCCGGCGCACGTCCTGCTCCTGCAACCGCGCGGTGGTCATGTTGAACTGGTTGGTCCGCAGGGTGATCTGCGAGATCCGGGCGACCTGCTCCGGGCGGACCACACCCAGCCGGACCTCGATCCGCAGTTCCCGCAGGTAGTCCTCGATGCTGGCGAAGCTGCCCAGGAAGTCCCGCCGGTCGAGCTCCTCGCGGTACTGCGCGGTCCGGCCGCGGTCGGCCGAGGTGAGCTCCCGCACGTCGAACCAGCCGTCCCGCAGCAGCGCGGGGGCGTGCAGCGCCGGATCCGGGCCCAGCTGGACGACCTCGACCTCCGGCAGTTCGCGGCGCACCAGACCGCACTCGTAGGGGCTGTCGTCGACGAAGACGAAGCTGTCGACACCGAGGTTGAGGGCCTCCGCGAGCGCGCTGATGTTGTCGTGCTTGGGCTGCCAGTTGGCGACCACGCGGACGAAGTCGTCCTCGCGCAGCACCATCCCCGGGTGTTCCCGCAGCACCTGGCGGACCGGCTCGTCGTCGTTCTTGCTGACCACCGCCAGCAGCACACCCTGCGAACCGATCTGCTTGACGGTCCGCTGGAAGGCCTGGAACGCCTCGCCCCGGTAGCCCTCCCCGATCTCGATGCCCTCCGGGCCGTCGTCGCCGAGGATCCCGCCCCACAGCGTCCCGTCCAGGTCCAGGACCAGGCACTTGCGCGCCCTGCCGGTCACCTGCCGGGCCAGGTGGCCGGCCTCGCGGGCGTACGCGGCGAGCAGTTCCGACGTCAGGTGGGCCTTGGCGTAGACGCTCAGCCGGGGGTCGGCCACCGCGATGCCCTCGGCCACGAGCGGGTCGAGGTCGACCACGACCAGGGACGGCCGGGTGTCGCCCATCCGCAGCAGCCGGGCCGCGCCCTCGTGCCACACCGCGCCGAGCCGGGCCCGGGAGCGGGCGGCCAGCAGCTGGCGGCCGACCGCGAGCGGCAGCGGCATGGTGTTGACCACCAGCGTGCCGCCCTTGGCCGCCGACTCGAACGTGTCCGCCAGCCGCTCGATCTGCGTCAGCTTGGCGTTCAGTACCCGCTCGACGTCGTCCGGGTCCCACGGCGTCGGCAGCTCGTCGAGCACCACCCGCGGGTCGAGCACGCAGAGCACCAGGTCGGGCGCCGCCCGGTAGAGGTCGCTGTCCGGGTCGGCCAGGTCGAACAGGTAGGAGTCGAAGTCCGCGAGGTGCGGTCGCAGCAGCAGCCCGTGCCGGGCCAGTTCCACGGTGAGCGCGGGCACCAGCGGCGACAGCGTGCCGTGGCCGGTGACGGCCACGGTCACCACCGGCTGCGCGGGGTGCCGCCGCAGTACCTCGTCGACGTCCAGCCGGGACAGCAGCTGCCCCGCCTGCGCCAGTTGCTGGTCCGGGGTCTCGCGCAGCAGCCGCCGTACCCGGCCGTACTCGGCGACCAGCCGCCCGGACCGGTGCAGGTCCGCGAGCGTGTCCGGGGCGGCTTCGGCCTCCGGGCCGCCGGAGAGTCGCTCACCCATGCTCTCGGACCTTCTCCAGGACGAAACCCGACTTGATCCACTTGCTGGACTCGATCGCGACCGCCACCGCGCGGTCCCCCGGGACCAGCCTCGGGAGCAGCAACTCCAGTTGGAAGAACGGCAGCGCGTTGGCGGTGTTGCCGGTGTCGCCGACGCAGCTCACCTCCTGTGCCCGCGGCAGTGCGAGGTGACGCACGATCCGGTCCGTCATCCGGACCGACAGCTGGGGCGGCATCAGGTAGTCGACGTCGTCCGGCTGCCAGCCCTGCCCGTCGAGCAGTTCCTCCAGCGCCTCGGCGCCGAGCACCGGCACGTGCTCCTCGATCGCCTTGAAGTCCTCGTGCAGCGCGCTCCGGTTCTCGTGCCGGTCGCCCATGCCGAACCACTCGACGATCTGCCCCGGGGGCCGGCCGCGTCCGACGAAGCGGACCAGCACCCGGTGCAGCACCGGCGCCCCGGCCACCGGTTCGGCGGTGAGCACCGCCGCCCCGGCGCCGTCGCCGAAGAGCACGGTGTTCACCATCTCGTCGGGAGCCAGCTTGGTGAAGTCGAGGTTGACGTCCACGTGCTTCGCGCACACGTCGCCACCGATGACCAGCACCGTGCGGTGACGCCCGGCCACCATCAACTGGTGGGCGATGTCCAGGGCCTGCATCGCGCCGGTGCAACCGGACTGGAGCTGGAAGCTGGGGACGCCCTCGATGCCCAGCCGGTCGGCGACCACGTTGACCGTGGTCGGCAGCAGCTGGTCGGGCATGGACGTCCCCATGACGACCAGGTCCACGTCCTCCGGGGCGACCCCGGCGTTCTTCAGCGCCGCCCGCCCGGCCTCCTCCGCCAGGTCGGCCAGCGTGAAGCGGGCCTCCCCGGTCTCCAGGTCCACGGAGAGGTGCCGGGTGCGGGTGCCGATGAACGTGTCCACCCATTCCTCGAACATACCGGAGGCGTTGAAGAAAGCGCCCAGTTCGGCGTTTCCGATCGGCGGCCCGGGAAGTGCGGTGGCGACGGATCCGATGTGGATCTGAGGGGCGGCCATGGTCGTCCTTTCAGCGGTTTCCACGGTTTCCACGACCCGGAATTGGTCCCGGGGCCGGCCCGGATCTCGAATCCGCAGCCCCGTCGTGACAACGCGATCCTCGCCGGGGGCAACAAAGTGGCGCTAAAGCTCAGCGCATGCTCAGCGCGTGGCTGCCGAAGTCGTCCTCGGCGACCAGGATCGTCTGGTGCAGATCCCGAAGCGGACGGCACGGTTCGAGCCCGAGTTCGCGACGCAGCACCTCGCAGGCCCGCCGGTACACCTGCATCGCGTCGGCGCGGCGCCCGGCCCGGTAGAGCGCCGTCATCAGGCCCTGGTAGAAGGCTTCGTGCAGCGGATGCTCCACGATCAACGAGTAGAGGAAGCCGATGAGTTCGTGGTCCCGGCCGAAGGCGAGGCTGGAGGCGACGGTCATCTCCAGGCATTCCAGCCGCAGTTCCTCCTGCCAGGTGACGAACCCGCTGACGATCAGGCCCTCCTTGAGGCCGTCGAGTGCCGGACCGCGCCACTGGGCCAGTGCCTGCTCGAAGGAGACGACCGCCTCCTCGTGCCGCTGCGCCCGGGCGTGCACCCGGCCCTCGTTCAGCAGCCGTTGGAACGCGTGGCAGTCCAGCTCGTCCTCGCCCAGCTCCAGCAGGTAGCCGGGGGCCCGGGTGACGATCGGGTGCCTGGTGCCGTCACTGCGGCGGAGGAAGTCCCGCAGTTGCGAGACGTAGACGTGCAGCGCCGCGGCCGCGCGGCGCGGGGGCTGGTCGCCCCACAGTTCATCGATCAGTTGATCCCTGGAGACGACCTGGCCGGCGCGTATGAGCAGCGCCGCCAGTAGGATTTCCTTCTTCCGTGCACTGATCACACGACACCTGCCGTCGTCCACCACCCGCAGCGATCCCAACAATTCGTATCGCACTCGTCCCCCTCGCAGCAGATTAACGTGGGCGTAACATTTCACCTTGTGTCACTCTGATGTCTCCCTCGGAAGACTCACAGGAGCGAACCGGTTCAGCAATAGGGGAAAGCACTTACTGCATGCCGAGCGGCTACCAGGCCGATTCCTGGTTTGCGATCGAGGGCGGGCAGTCGGCCCAGGTGAGCGTCGGCGGCGGGCCGGGTACGGACCACGCCCGTGACCGGCGCCGGGACTCATCCCTATGACATACGCCACACGCCCGTCCATCGATCCCGAGGGGTCGATGGACGGGCGTGTGGGCCTGCGGGCCGGTTCAGCTCCGGGCTGCGAGCGACTCCGCGTACGGCTTGAGCATCCCGGCGACCTGGGCCCCGCGAAGGCTGCTGGGGTAGTCCCGGTAGTACACGATCTTGCCGTCGCGCACCCGGATCACGCCGATCGAGGAGAGGAACGAGAATGCCTCGCCGGTGGAGGCGTTCTTGCCCTCCACGGTGAACTCGACGGTCACCACATCCGGGGTCACCCCGGGCTGCGCCTGGACGCTGACCCGCTGGATGTCCAGGAGCTTCGACATCGGGCTGTCGGCGGTCAGCAGCGCACGAATCGTGTCGATGCCCTCCCAGCGCGACGGCGCACCGTCGAGGGCGAAGGGGAGCTCGTACACGCCGTCGTCGGCGAACTGGTCGACGAAGGCGTGCTTGTCCTTCGTCTCCATGGCGGTACGAAGCCGCTCGACCAGTTCGAGGCGGCTGGTCGTCTGGTCGGTCGCTTCAGTCACGAATCGCTCCATGTGGTTGCATGCGTCATGTCCTGCGGATATGTTGAAGAGGAGCTCCGTTTCTCACAATACGGAGAGCTTTCTCCCCTTGTCAAGCAGCCTAAGGACGTGTCGATGGCAACCCCGTCAGCGGCGCCACGGCGCGCCGACGCGCGCCGCAACCGGACCCAAGTCCTGATAGCGGCGGAAGAGTTGCTGGCAGCTCGCGGGATGCCGGTCTCCTTCGACGATGTCGCCAGGCACGCGGGGGTGGGCGTGGGGACGGTGTACCGGCACTTCCCCACCAGGAGCGACCTCTTCCGCGCGGTGGTGGCCAGCGGCATGCTGCGGCTGATCGAGGAGGCCCGCGACCTGGCCCGGGCCGTCGAGCCGGGGCCGGCCTTCCTCAGGTTCCTCAGCCTGATGACCGAGCAGGCCGCGCTCAACAAGGCGCTCTGCCAGGCGTTCGAGGCCTCCGCGGAGCTACAGGTCGGACCCGAGACGCAGCGTGAGTTCCTCTCCGCCCTGGGCGAGTTGCTCGCCCGTGCCCAGACCGCAGGGACGGTCAGGGACGACATCGACGCGGCTGACGTGTGCGCCTTCGCGGTGGGCACCGCGACCATGGACCGGGTCCGCGCCGACTCCGCGCGCCCCCAGCGGATGGCCGCCCTGGCCAACGAGGCCCTGCTCAGGGTCCCGCCCGCGGCGGCGGCACCGACGACGGCACCGGTCGTAACGAAACAGGCCCCCGCCCCGGCGATTCATAACGAAACGCTGACGCACAGCGCTGCGCGTGACGAAACGCCCCGCACCGGGGCCGTCCCGGCCCTCCACTGCGAACAGTGCGGCAGCCCGGTCCACCCGCTGCGCACCGGCCGCCGTCCCCGCTTCTGCGGAGCGGCCTGCCGCCAGCGGGCCCACCGGCTCCGCCACGCGGCAGTGTCCGGCTGACCACCGCTCCCGACCGACCGTAACGAAACCCCGACCCGGGCGTGACTCCGCGCCCGGGTCTCGTCATGCCCGCCCGGGTCTGGTCCTGCCCGCCCGCCCGCCGCCGCCGATCGGACCCCACTGAGTTCCCGCGGTCAACCACCCGGAGCCGAAAGTCGACCAGGAGTCGACAAGTCTGCTCGTGCCTCTCCCAATAGTTGACAGAACTCAACCACGGGGGCAATGTCAATTTCACAACGGATAGTTGAAGTACATCAACTTCCAATGAATTCAATCCGCCTGTGGCCGCGCCCGTGCTGCCGCGTGGACAGTACCCGGTGGCCTTGACCCGAAAGGAACTCTCTGCCATGCCAAAAGGGGCGGAGACGCACGCAGACGAAGAGAACCGGAAATCGTTGACCGTCGATGCGGCAGATTCTCTCGCGGCCGCCTTGTATGCCCGTGCGACATCCCAGAAGAGCGTCTCCCGCGACGATCTGCTCAAGAGCGTCGACTCCCCACTCGATGACACCCAGCGAGCGATCGACCGGCTCGTGGAACTCCGGGTACTGCGCAGCCAACGCGGACGGCCGGACATGTTCACCCCGGTCGCCCCCGCCACCGCCGGCGCCCAGCTGCTGCTCCCGGTGCTCCGGGCGATGGGTGACCAGCAGGCAATGATCAACGACGTGTCGGCGCACCTCTCGGCGCTGCTGCCGATATACGAGGGGAGCGCCCTCGAACGGGCCCAGGAGCAGCTCCTGGAGCGGCTGGACGACGTGGACGACGTGCGCGCGGCGCTGTCCGAACTGGCGGCCCGGGCCACGCGGGAGATCCTGGTCTCGCAACCGGGGGGCCCACGAGCCGGGAGCGTCGCCCAGGAGACGAGGGACCGCACGATGCGCGCCCTGGAACGCGGCGTGCCGACGAAGACGCTGTACCAGTACTCGGCGCAGTTCCACCAGCCGACCTACGACCACGTCGCGCTGGCCGTCGAGCGCGGGGCCGAGGTCCGCGTGGTCAGCGACGCCTTCATGCGGCTGATCGTCTTCGACCGGAAGGTCGCGCTCATCGATCTGGTCGACAACGAGCGGGGCTCGCTGCTCGTGCGCGACCCGAACATCGTCCACTTCCTGACCCGGGCCTTCGCCAAGGTCTGGGACACGGCCCTGCCGTTCCCGTTCAGCTACGAACGCGCGCAGGTCCTGCGGACGTCCGAGGCGATGAAGATCGCCATCGTCGGGCTCCTCGTGGAGGGATACGACGACAAGGTGGTCGCCAAGCGCCTCGGCATCTCGCTGCGCACCTTCCAACGCCATCTGTCCGAGGTGCTGCGCCGGATCGGGGCCCGCAGCCGGCTCCACGCGGGCTACCTGATTCGCGAACACCGGGTCCTCGAAGGAAAGTTCGACGCAACGCACCGTCCGGCGGACAGCAGCGTCAACGGCTGAGCGCTGACCGCTGACCGCTGACCGCTGACCGCTGACCGCTGACCGCTGACCGCTGGTGGACGAACGGAGTGGGGCCGGGGCCGTGCCCGGCCGCACCCCGCCCGGACAACCGGCATCGGCCGCACTGCCCCTTTTGTCAGCTGTCGGGTATGCGACAGTCGCATCCCCGACGACTCTTCGGCGCGACAGGGAGCCGGTCCGGGGAAAGACTGTGAATACGTCCGACGGCGCCGACCGCTATTTCGTTCCGAGGCGGAAACCACGAAAAGGAGAAGTGAGTTCACCATGCCAAAATTCACGCCACTGAACAGCGAGACCGTTCAGCGGGCCCCGCAGTGGAAGCGATTATCCGAGGAACTGCGCGAGGCCGTGACCGTGGTCTCCCAGGTCCTGCCCTTCCGAACCAACCAGTACGTCCTGGATGAGCTCATCGACTGGGACAACGTCCCCGACGACCCCATCTTCCGGTTGACCTTCCCGCACCGGACGATGCTGGTGGACGCCGACTACACCGCGCTGCGCGACACCATCGCGTCCGGCGACGAGGTCGCCACGGCGCTCCGGGTGCGCCGCCTCCGGGCCCGGATGAACCCCCACCCCGCCGGCCAACAAACGCACAACGTGCCGGAGTTGGACGGCGAGGAGGTGCCCGGGATCCAGCACAAGTACGCCGGTACAGTGCTGTTCTTCCCCAAGGCCGGACAGACCTGCCACGCCTACTGCACGTTCTGCTTCCGGTGGCCGCAGTTCGTCGGTGACGACCAGTCGGCGTTCGCGGCCAAGGACACCGAGGGGCTGACCAGTTACCTGGCCCGGCACCACGAGGTCACCGACGTCCTGATCACCGGCGGCGACCCGTTGATCATGCGCAGCTGCACCCTCGCCCGCTACCTCGAACCGCTGCTGGAGCCCGGCTTCGAGCACATCCAGACCATCCGGCTCGGCACGAAGTCGCTGTCCTACTGGCCCCAGCGGTTCGTCACCGACCGGGACGCCGACGACCTGCTGCGGCTGTTCGACCGCGTGGTCGCCTCCGGCAAGCACCTCGCGGTCATGGGCCACTACAGCCACCCGGCCGAGATCCGTCCCGAGATCGCGCGGACCGCGCTGAAGCGGGTGCTCGCCACCGGCGCGGTCGTGCGGATGCAGTCCCCCGTGCTCCGCCACGTCAACGACGACCCCGCCGTCTGGCGCGAGTTGTGGAGCACCGGGGTGCGCCTGGGGGCGGTCCCCTACTACCTGTTCGTCGAGCGGGACACCGGAGCCCGGAACTACTTCGAGCTCCCGCTGGTGCGCGCCTACGAGATCTTCCGTGAGGCCTACCGATCGGTGTCCGGGCTGGCCCGTACCGTCCGCGGCCCGTCGATGAGCGCCCACCCCGGCAAGGTCCTGATCGACGGCACCCCCACCATCAGGGGCGAGAGGGTCTTCGCGCTGCAATTCCTCCAGGGCCGCGACAGCGACTGGGTGCGCCGCCCCTTCTACGCCGCGTACGACCCGGCGGCGACCTGGTTCGACCAACTCACCCCGGCCTTCGGCGAGAAGGAGTTCTTCTTCACCGGCCAGGCCCCCGACCGGCCCTCCGCGCAGACCACCGACCAGGAACCGGACCCGCTGGGAGTGCTCTCATGACCCACGCCCCCCTACCACGCTACGAAGTCCTGGCCCTCCGGTTCGGCACCCAGGCCGGGCGGTCGGCGCGGGAGAACTTCCTGTTCGCCGACGACCCCTGCGCCACCGACTCCGTCGCTCCCTTCGACTTCTACACCTGGGTCATCCGCGACGAGGAGCGGGTGATCGCGGTGGACACCGGCTTCGCCGCCGACACCGCGGCGCGCCGCGGCCGGACCCAACTGCACCACCCGGTGCGGGCGCTGGCGGACCTGGCGATCAGCCCCGAGCAGGTCTCGGACCTGGTGGTCACCCACATGCACTGGGACCACACCGGGTTCCTCGACGCCTACCCCACGGCCCGGGTCCACCTGCAACAGGCCGAAATGGAGTTCTGCACCGGCGGCGCCATGCGGCACGCCGCCCCCCGTCGGCCGTTCGAGGCCGACGACGTGAACACCGCGGTACGGCTGCTGTTCGCGGAGCGGCTGCGCCTGCACCGCGGCCCGGTGCGGATCGCCCCGGGCGTCGAGGCGCACCCGGCGCCCGGCCACACCCCGGGCCTGCAGGTGGTGCGCGTCCACACCGAGCGGGGGTGGCTGGTGCTGGCCAGTGATTCGAGCCACCTGTGGGCGAACATCCGCCGCCGCGCCCCGTTCCCCATCCTCGACCACCTGGCCTCCATGGTGGACAGCTACGAGGTGGTGGAGGCGCTGGCGGACGGGCCCGACCACGTCATCCCCGGCCACGACCCGCAGGTTGCCACGCGGTTCCCCGCCCTGGAGCACTCAGCCAGGTGGACCCGCCTGCACCGGCCGCCGCTGACCGCCTACCGGGAGCCCGGCACGGACGGCGCGGAGGCAGCACGGTGACCCCGGTGCGCGTGACCATCGTCGGGCTCGGCCCGCGCGGGCTCGGGGTGCTGCAACGGATCGGCGAGCGGGCCGGTGACCTGCCCGCCGGTACCGAGCTGGAGATCCACCTGGTGGACCCCGGGGAGACCGGGCAGGGCGCCCATCCGGCGCGGCAGCCCGACTACCTGCTGACGAACACCCTCGCCAGTCAGCTGAGCATGTTCAGCCGCGGCCAGGGGCCTTCGTTCACCGAGTGGGCGCAGCAAACCGGTTACCGCAGGTTCGGCTCCGCCTACTGCCGCACCGCCGATGCGGGCGGCGCACCGATCGGCGAGCGCGACTACCTGCCCCGCAGCCTGCTCGGGGAGTACCTGTCCTTCGTCTTCGACTCCACCGCGCGGGCCCTGCCGCCGTCGGTGCGCCTGCTCCACCACCGCTGCCTCGGCGTCGACTTGGAGGAGACGGCCGAGGGCGGGGTGCTGCTGCGCACCGACGACGGTGTCGAGATCGCCGGTGACTTCGCCTTCCTCGCCACCGGCCACAGCCGCCGGGTCGCGAGCAACGACGACGCGCGCTTCGAGGCCTTCGTGGCCGACCAGCGGCACCGCAACCACCGGCTCGACTACATCGCCGCCCCGTACCCGATCGACCGGCTGCGATCCGTCGAACCGGACAGCACGGTGGCCGTCCAGGGCCTGGGGCTGACCGCGCACGATGTGATCGCGGCGCTGACCGTGGGCCGCGGCGGCCGCTTCGAGGGCGAGGCCGGGGCGACGCGCTACCTGCCCTCCGGACGCGAGCCCCGGATCCTGCTGACGTCCCGGCAGTGCCTCCCCGCGGCGGCCCGGGGCGTCAACCAGAAGGGGGTGTCCGGCGGTTACCAGCCCAGCTTCTTCACCCCGGAGGCCGTGGCGGCGCTGCGGCGGGAGGCGCGGCGCAGGCGCGGGACGCCGCAGCTCGACTTCGACCAGGAGTTGCTGCCGCTGCTGCTGCGCGAGCTGGGCTACGTCTGGCGCAGCACCCTGGAGCAGCGCCATGTCCCGCCGCGGGAGTACGAGTTCGGCAGTGAGGACCGGGCCGCGGTGGAGGCGGTCCTGGACCCCCTGGCCGGTCGGACCTTCGGCGACCTCGACGAGTTCACCGCGTTCTTCACCGCCTTCGTCGCCGACGACCTCGCGCAGGCGGAGCAGGGCAACCGGACGAGCCCGGTGAAGGCGGCCACCGACGCGATCCGGGACGTGCGCGAGAGCCTGCGGCAGGCGGTCGACTTCGCCGGGCTCACCCCCCGCTCGCACCGGGAGTTCAACGAGCGCTGGGTCCCGCTGATGAACCGGACCTGCTTCGGTCCGCCCCGGCGCCGCAACTACGAGCTGCTGGCGCTGTTCAGGGCCGGCGTCGTGGGCCTCGCCGGGGGACCCGGTTGCCGCGTCGGCACCGACGAGGAGGCCGGGCGCTTCGCCATCCGCACCGACTTCGACCGCGGCAGCGCGCTCCGGCACGCCGACGTGCTGATCGCCGCCCGGCTGGACCTGTTCCACCCCGGCAGCGACAGCTCCGAGTTGACCCGTCGGCTGCTGGCGCGCGGCCTGGTCCGCCCCTTCGCCAACGGCGACTACCGGCCCGGCGGGCTGGACATCACCCGCAGCGGCCGGGTCGTCGCCAAGACCGGCGACCCGCTCCAGGCCGTCTGGGCGCTCGGCTACCCGGTCGAGGGGCCGCGCTACTACACCTACTACGTGCCCCGGGCCGGACAGAGCACCCGGTTCGCCGCGGAGGCCGACGCCGCCGTCGATGACATGTGGACCCAACTCACCGAGCGCACACGAGAGGAGAGCCATGACGGCCGGTCGCGGTAGCCACCTCCCGTACCCGGAGTTCAAGCGGCGCTACGAGCCCGCGGAACCGGAGCCGGTGCACTGGCAGTGGCGGGAGGTCGCCGGGCGGCTCGGCGCGGTCGAGCACCCCGAACGCGGAACCCTGGCCCTCACCCTGCCCGACGGCAGCGCCGAGGTGCTGCGGGACATCGCCGTCGCCTACCAGGTGGTACCGGCCGGGCGGCACACCGCCCCGCACGCGCACAGCTGGTACCACCTGTTCGTCGTCCAATCGGGTACCGGCGCGATCACGTTCCACCGGGCGGGCGGGACCACCCGGTCGGGCCTGGGTCCGGGCGACGTCCAGCTCGTCCCGGCCTGGTGCCCGCACGGGTTCAGCAACTCCGGCGAGGAGGACCTGGTGCTGCTGAACGTGATGAACATCCCGCTGCTGGCGCGCCTGGGCGCGGCTGACGTGAAACTATCGCCGGAGGTCGGCTGATGACGACGAACCAGCTCGCCGGTGAGGCCGACGACACGGAGGCGGGATCCACCGAACCGGGCGGCAGCCGCTACAAGTGGGTGATCCTCGGTACCGCCCTGACGGCGCTGACCACGGGGTCCATCGTCTACTCCGGCACCAGCGTGCTGACCGCCTTCTGGCTGCGCGACTACCACCTGACGGCGGCGACCGCCGGTTTGGCCTCGGCGGCGATGCACGCCGGACCCATCGCGTCCATGCTGCTGCTCGGCAGCGCCATCGACCGGTACGGGGAACGCTGGGTCGTCTCGCTGACGATGGTCGCGATGGGCCTCACCTCCCTCGCCGCCGCCGCGCTGCACCCCGGCTATCCGGTGCTGCTGCTGTTCCTGCTGGCGACCGGCGCCTTCTACGGCAGCATCCTGCCCGGTGGGCAGCGGGCCATCGCCCGCTGGTTCGAACCGGGCCTGCAGAGCATGGCCACCGGCATCCGGCAGGCCGGTCTCCCGCTCGGCGGTTCCCTGGCCGGGATCATCCTGCCGCCGCTGGCGCTCCACTACGGGTGGCGCTGGGCGATCGCCGCGCAGGGTGTGGCGGGCATCGTCGGCGGTGTGGTGTTCGCGGTCCTGTACCGCACCTCCGGAGGCGGCAGCAGCTCCCGGCGCGGGCCCTCGGCGAACCTCCGGCAGCTGGTCCGGGCGCTCCTCGCCGAGCCCGTCGTGCGCTCCCTGCTGACCAGCGGCCTGGTCCTGGTCGCCTTCCAGTACGTCATCTCCACCCAGATCCTGATCTTCCTCAGCAACCACCTCGGCATCCCGCTCGTCACCGCCGGACTGATGTACTCCGCCGCCCAGGTCGCCGGAATCGTCGGACGCATCGGGCTGGCCTGGACCAGCGACCACTTCTGGCCCGGCAGACGGCTGCGGTCACTGCGCTGGCTGCTCGTCGTCTCCGCCGTCCCGGTGGCGGCCCTGGCGACCCTCGGCTCCCACAGCCCGTACTGGCTCGACTACGCGTTGTGCCTGGTGCTCGGGCTGCTGAGCGCCGGCTGGTACCCGCTGTACCTGGTGCAGGTCACCGAGCTCGCGCCCAGGACAGCGGTCGCCTCGACCCTCAGCTTCGCCATCACCCTCAACCAGATCATCGCCTCGGTCGCGCCGCCCCTGTTCGGCTACCTCTGTGGCGCCATCAGCTATCCCGCCAGCTGGCTGCTGCTGGGCGCCCTGTTCCTCGGCAGCGCCCTGCAGCTGCGGCAGACCGGGACCACCACCGACCGCAAGGAGAAGACCCGTGCTCAAGCGCATTGACCACATCGGGGTCGTCGTCGACGACCTGTCCCGGGCGAAGGCGTTCCTGGAGGGCCTCGGCCTGGCCTTCCAGTTCGAACGGGAGCTGCCCGAACGCCAGGTCAGGGCCGCCTTCTACGGCTGCGGCGACGGCCGCATCGAACTGATCGAGCCGACCACGCCGGAGGCCCGCGCCCGGCGCCTGGGGGACGGCAACCGGGCCCGCATCGAACACATAGCGGTCGAGGTGGACCACACCCTCGCCGCGGCGATGGCCGCCGTGCGCGCCCTCGGCGTCACCTTCACCACGCCGCAGCCCGTCGCCATCGACGGCAACCTGAACATCTTCACCCAGCCGGACACCTGCGCGGGCATCCAGCTGCAACTGGTGGAGCCGGACGCGGCCCGCCGCTGACCGGCGGCACGCGACCGCGCCCCGGCGGTCCGGACCAGCGGTGAGGTCCGGACCGCCGGGGCTACCACGGCGGCCGACGGGCTGGTATGACTGCCGGATGGGCCGTATTACCGCCGAATCCCCCGCCCGTCCCCGCTACGACGTGGTCGTGGTCGGCGGCGGCCACAACGGACTGGTGGCCGCCGCCTACCTGGCCGGGGCCGGACGCAGCGTGCTGCTGCTGGAGCGGCTGGGGCAGACCGGCGGGGCGGCGGTGTCGCAGCGGGCCTTCGCCGGGGTGGACGCCCGGCTGTCGCGCTACTCCTACCTGGTGAGCCTGCTGCCCCGGAGCATCGTCGCGGACCTGGCGCTGCCGATCGAGCTGCGTCGGCGCAGCGTCTCCTCGTACACGCCGGTGGAGCGCGACGGACTGTCGACAGGTCTCCTGATCGACAACGGCGACGAACCCGGCACCGCCGAGGGGTTCCGTCGGCTCACCGGCTCGGACCGGGAGTACCGGGCCTGGCGGGAGTTCCACGAACGCACCGCCCGGGTGGCGCGGGCCGTCTTCCCGACCCTGACCGAGCCCCTGCCGACCCGCTCCGAGCTGCGGAAGCGCGTCGGCGACGACGCGGCCTGGGACGCCCTGTTCGAGCGCCCGCTGGGCGAGACCGTGGAGGCGTCCTTCCAGGACGACCTGGTCCGGGGGGTGGTCCTGACCGATGCCCTGATCGGGACGTTCAGCCGGGCCCACGACCCGTCGCTACGGCAGAACCGCTGCTTTCTCTACCACGTGATCGGCAACGGCACCGGCGACTGGGACGTCCCGGTGGGCGGCATGGGCGCGGTCACCGACGCCCTGGCGGCGGCCGCCCGCGCGGCCGGGGCCGAGTTGCTGACCGGCTGCGAGGTGACCGCGGTACGGACCGACGGCGCCGAGGCGGAGGTGGAGTTCCACCGGGACGGGGCCGAACTGCGGGTCGGCGCGGAGCGGGTGCTGTGCAACGCCGCCCCGCGCGAGCTGGAACGGCTGCTGGGCGAGCCACCGGCGGGGCCCGACCCGGAGGGCTCGCAGCTGAAGGTGAACATGCTGCTGCGGCGCCTGCCCCGGCTGCGCGACCGGGGCGTGGACCCGCGCGCGGCCTTCGCCGGGACCTTCCACGTCGCCGAGTCCTACCGGCAGCTGGCCGACGCCCACCGCGAGGCCTCGGCGGGCGCGGTCCCGTCCGCCGCTCCGTCCGAGCTGTACTGCCACTCACTGACCGACCCGTCGATCCTGGGCCCGGAACTGCGGGAACGGGGCTACCAGACGCTCACCCTGTTCGGGCTGCAACTGCCCGCCCGGCTGTTCACCGGCCGGGACCACGACGCCGTCCGCGCGACCGCCCTCACCGCCGTGCTGGCCCAACTCGACGCGGTGCTGGACGAGCCGCTGGCCGACTGCCTGGCCACCGACGCCGACGGCCGTCCCTGCCTGGAGGTCCGCAGCCCGCTGGACCTGGAGCGGGACCTCGGCCTGCCCGGCGGCAACATCTTCCACCGGGACCTCTCCTTCCCCTTCGCCGAGGACCTGGACCGGGATCGGGACCAGGGCCGGGACCGGGACCTTCGGCGCGGCGGCCCCGACCGCTGGGGCGTGGCCACCGCCCACCCCAACATCCTGCTCTGCGGCGCGGGCGCGGTCCGCGGCGGCGGCGTCAGCGGCATCCCCGGCCACAACGCGGCCATGGCCGCGCTGGGCCGCTGACCGCCGGTCAGTGCGCGTACCGGTACCGGCTCACCCGGGCGCGGGCGTCGTTCTCGGTCAGCCCGAGCGCCGTCGCCAGCGTCTCCCAGGGGACGCCGTCCACGGCGACGTTGTGCGCCGCGTCGACGCCGACGCGTTCGGCTATCCGCTCCAGTTCGCCCACGGCCCGCAGCGCGGCCACCGGCGCGTCGGCGGCGAGGTCGGTCAGCCGTTCGTCCAGTCGCCGCAGCAGGTCGGTCAGGTCGTCCGGCAGGGGCACGGTGCGGGCCTCGACCTGGTCGATGTGGTCGCACCAGTCCTGGCGCGGGCCGACCGGGTCGACGGCGTAGGGTTCGTCGCCGAGCTCGGCCCAGTCGAGCGGATGCAGCGCGCTGCCGCGCCAGCCGCAGGAGCACCCGGCCCGCAGGTGGGTGGCGAGCGGCGCCCGGCCGGTCCCGTCGTAGACCCACCACTGGCTGGTGGTGTGGCCGGAGGCACCGCCCGTGTCGTACACCATCGGCCGGGGCTCCCCGCCGTCGGCGAGGACCGCGACCGCCCGTCCGGTGTGGGACGGTCCGAACTCGTCGATCTGCCAGTCGCTGTCACTGCTGTCCATGGGTTCCTCCCTGACCGATGGAATACCTCTGCGGAACCACGATCCCGCAGCGCGGGGGCACCGGCGACGTAATCACCCAAAAGGGTCGGGGGCGTCAGGACGGGAGGGCGCCGAGTTGGCGTAGTTGGGTGAGTACGTCGACGACGCCGCGGATCTCGGTGATCCGGCCGTCGGTGAAGCGGAAGACGAAGATCTCGTTGTAGCTGACGCGCCTTCCGGTGGGTGGCAGGCCCTGGTACTGGCCCCGGTGGGTGCCGGTCACGGTGTTCCTGGAGACGACCCTGTCGCCTTCCGTGATCGTCTCCTCGGCGGTGACGTGAATGTCGGGGTAGGCGTGCAGGAGTATCTCCCACACCCGTTTCAGGGCCTCGGCTCCGGTCACGTCCATCGGTACCGGAGCGTGGAAGAGCACGTCCGGTGCGACGAACTCGTCGATGAACCTCGCGATGGACCCCAGGTCGCCGCTGTTCACGGCGGCGTGCAGGCGGTGGACCGTCGCGGTGTCGTCGGCTGTCCCTGCTGTCGGCATGCGTTCTCTCCTCGGGTCTGTGCCGTCGGCCCGTGCTGGACGGCGTCTCCGCCGTAGGACACCGCGGCCGCCGGGAATGTGACACGCTGCCGGGGCACCGGCCCGGAGCCGCTGCCGCGGGCGGCGCACGCCAGCCGCTCTCGTGCGTGCGGCGCAGGTAGCCGTCGGCCAGTTCGCGGAGCCGGGTCCGGTCGAAGCCGGGCCCGTGGCCGGGGTGGACGGTGGAGACGTCCAGCCGCGCGAGGAACTCCATGCTCAGCCGGTACGAGGCGACGGCCGAGTCGGGCAGGTCGTCGATCAGTCGGACTGCGGCAGCGCGCCGTACAGGCTCGCCGGGATCCCTCGCGCCAGGCTGTCGGCCGCGGCCCGGTGGGCGGCCCGCTGGCCCCGAGTCCACGACGATGTCGCGCTCCGTGCCGCGCAGCCACCAGACGTTGGCCTTCAGCAGGTCGTTGACGTGTGGCTCGGTGATCCGGACGATCCCGTCGCCGCCCTCGCATTGCTCGTACCAGTCGCCCATGCGGCCAAGTCCCCGGCGCCCCGCCCGGCCGAGCGGGGCGCAACCTGTCCACCCGTGATGTTCGATACGTCACATTGCACTGTGCAGTGTGACGGTCCCGCATGGAGTGATCTGCCTCACACGATGTCACAGGAGACGCGCAGGCGGCGTCTTGTGGCTGAACCGCTCGGAACAGAGCGCGGAACAGAGCGCGGAACAGGCGCTCGGAACAGGGGAGACAGCATGACTGGAAACACCGATGTGGTCGTGATCGGCGGCGGGTACGCGGGCGTGATGGCGGCCAATCGCCTGATGCAGCGCGACGACGTGACCGTGACCCTGATCAACCCGCGCCCGTCCTTCGTGCATCGGATCCGGCTGCACCAACTCGTGGGCGGCTCCGGCGGGGCGGTCGTCGACTACGGCGAAGTCCTGGGCGACCGCGTCCGGTTGGTGGTCGACAGCGTGACCCGGATCGACGCGGCGGCGGCCGACGTGACGTTGGCGTCCGGCGGCACGGTCGACTACGACTACCTGATCTACGCGGCGGGCAGTGGCAGCGCCGATCCGCGCGTCCCCGGGGCGGCCGAGTTCGCCTACCCGATCGCCGACCTGGAGGAGGCGGTGCGGCTGCGCCCGGTCCTTGACGCCGCGCCCGCGCAGGCCGCCGTGACGGTGGTCGGAGCGGGTCCGACCGGGATCGAGACCGCCGCCGAACTGGCCGAGGCGGGACGCTCGGTGACCCTGCTCTGCGGAGGGGTACTCGGCCCGTACCTGCACGCGCGGGGTCGGCGCTCGGTCGCCAAGCGGCTGGCCAGGCTCGGGGTGACCGTACTCGACGGCCCCGGTACCCGGGTGACGGCGGTGACCCGCGACGCCGTGCGGCTCGCCGACGGCCGCGAGCTGCCGAGCACGGTGACCATCTGGACCGCCGGATTCGCCGTGCCCGACCTGGCCGTGCGCAGCGGACTGAGCACCGACGCGCTGGGGCGCGTGCTCACCGACGAGACCCTGACCAGCGTGGACGACGTGCGCATCGTCGCGGCCGGGGACTCGGCGGCACCATCGGGCCTGCCGCTGCGGATGAGCTGCCAGGCCGCGATGCCCATGGGCGCGCGGGCCGCCGACACGGTGCTCAGCCGGATCGCGGGTGAGCGGCCCGCGCCCCTGAACCAGCCGTTCGGCGCCCAGTGCCTCAGCCTGGGCCGACGCTCCGGCATCTTCCAGTTCGCCCGCAACGACGTCGCGGTGTGGTTCAACATCGACGGCCGCCCGGGCGCGAAGCTCAAGGAGCTCGTGTGCAAGAGCGTCGTCAAGCACATGGCCGGCGAGGCCGCCAAGCCCGGTGCCTACCGGCTGCACCTCATGTCCGGGGGCACCAAGCGCCGCCGGCTGCTCCAGGTCGAGCCCGGCGAGGCGCCGGCCGCCGCCGAACGGGCGGCGTCGTGAGGTGCGCCGGGTGGGGTCCTACGCTCGACCTCACCGACCGCCGGGTCGGACGAACGACCACCGACGCAAGGGGGATCGTGCTGTGGACGCACACCTGAACACCGCCGGGGACCAGGGTCTTCCGCGGCCCCGGGAGGGCCGGGAGGGCCGGGAGGGCCGGGACATCAGCGAGCACCCCGCCGACGAGGCGACCGAGAGCTTCGTCACCCACCGCAACCTGCTCTTCACCGTCGCCTACGAGATGCTCGGATCGGCGGCCGACGCCGAGGACGTGCTCCAGGAGACCTGGCTGCGCTGGGTCACGGTCGATCTGGAGCAGGTCCGCGACCCGCGCGCCTACCTGGTCCGGATCACCACCCGCGAGGCACTCAACCGGCTGCGCAGCATGAAGCGCCGGAAGGAGGCGTACGTCGGCCCCTGGCTGCCCGAGCCGATGCTCACCGCGCCGGACGTGGCCGAGGACGTGGAGCTCGCCGAGAGCGTCTCCATGGCGATGATGCTTGTCCTCGAAACCCTGTCGCCGACCGAGCGCGCCGTCTTCGTCCTGCGCGAGGCCTTCGGTGTCGACTACGACGAGATCGCGGCCGCCATCGACAAGAGCCTGGTGGCCGTCCGCCAGATCGCGCACCGGGCCCGTCGGCACGTCGAGGCCCGCCGCCCGCGCCAGGTGGCCTCCGCCCGGGAGACCCGGGCGGCCGTGGAGTCGTTGCGGCGGGCACTCGAAACCGGGGACCTCCAGGGGCTGCTGCGGGTGCTCGCCCCCGAGGTCGTCTACATGGGCGACGGCGGCGGACTCAAGTACGCCGCCCCGCGGCCGATCGTCGGCGCCGACAAGGTGGCCCGCCTGATCATCGGCGGAACCAGCAGGACCGCGCACACGATCGCCCTCGGCCCCACCGTGGTCAACGGCAACCCGGCCCTCCTGGTCCACCTGGACGGGGAGTTGGACGGCATCATGGCGATCCGGGTCGAGGACGCCCGCATCACCGGCCTGTACTTCGTCCGCAACCCGGAGAAGCTGTCCCACATCGAATCCGAGGTGCCGCTCACCAGGCAGTGAACCCCTCGCCCGCCCGGCGGCGTCACCGTGTCGCGGCGGCTCCGTAGAGGGCGCGGATCAGGCGGTCGTTCTCCGGACCGGCGGCGGCGGGGAAGGGGGTCCGCCGCCGGGTGTAGCCGTAGGCGATGCCGTTGCGCGGGTCGGCGAAGGCCTGCTGGCCCCCCGCGCCGCTGTGGCCGAACGAGCCCTGGCCGAGCTGCGGGTAGTACTCGGCGGTGGCGTGGAACCCGACGGTGAACGCCTTCCGCGCACCGAGGACCAGGTCGTGGCCGATGGACTGGATCTGCCCGACCACCGCGAGCGTCTCCGGCTTGAGCAGCGGAGCCGCGCCGTCCACCGAACCCGTCGCGACCGCGTACATCCGGGCCAGTCCGCGGGCCGAGGCCACCCCACCGAACGAGGCCGTCCCCGAGGCGCGGACCACCTGGAAGTTCGGCAGCTCCCACACCCCCGGGTTCTGCGGATGGTTGCGGTTGAAGGCGATGCCGGACAGGCTGTTCGGACCGCTCGCGGACGCCGCCGCCGCGGCCAGCCGC
This sequence comes from Streptacidiphilus sp. P02-A3a, assembly GCF_014084105.1. Classification (GTDB taxonomy): domain Bacteria; phylum Actinomycetota; class Actinomycetes; order Streptomycetales; family Streptomycetaceae; genus Streptacidiphilus. The sequence continues at coordinate 6,753,574 of NZ_CP048289.1, forward strand.
TCGGGAGTCGCCAGCATCGGCTGGGCACTGAGGAACCGCGACTCCTGCTCGCGCGGCAGTCCGAGGTGGAAATCGACCCCGTGGGCGTCGCGCACCCGCTCGGCGAACAACTCCTGGACGCCGCGGCCGGTGGCGCGCCGCACCACCTCGCCGCTGAGCGCGCCCATCACCAGCGCGTGGTAGCCGAACGCGGTACCCGGCCGCCAGTACGGCCGTTGCGCGCCGAGGCGCTCGGCCACGTTCCGGTCGTCGGCGAGCTCCTCGATCGTGAACCCGGTGTCCGCGCCGACCAGGCCGGCCCGGTGCGCCAGCAGTTCGCGCAGCAGCACGTCCCCCTTGCCCTCCACCGCGAACTGCGGCCAGTAGTGGCTGACCTTCTGCTCCAGGTCCAGCACGCCTTCCTGGACCAGTGACGCGACGACGAGGTGCGCGGCGCCCTTGGACGCGGAGTACGCGCCGAATAGCGAGTCCGCGGTGGTCCCCGGGCCCGTCCACAGGTCGACGACCCGTTCCCCGTGCCGGTAGGCCACCAGCTGCGCGGCGTGGTCGCCGCCCTCCCCGGCCGCGACCGCGGCGAACTCCGCACGGACCGGCTCGAACCCGTCGGCCACTGTGCCCCGCACCACGTTCTCGTCCTTCATCGCTTCCTCCCGGCTCCGGCATCATTAGCTACCAATGGTTACTTATTTTTCCCCGCCGGTCCAGCCCTGGACGGAACCTTCGTCAAGGACCCCGGCGGCGGCGGTCTCGTATAGTCCTGGCCATGGCCGATGCCCCGACAACCCGATCACGCCGGGGACGCCCCGCGCAGATCAGCCGCGAGCTGATCGTCGACGCCGCCATCAGTACCGGGAACCTCGACACCCTGACCATGCGCGAGCTCGCCGCCCGGCTGGGGGTCACCCACGCCGCGCTCTACCGCTGGGTGAAAAACCGCGACCAGCTGTTCGACCTCGTCAACGAGGTCATGGTCGAACGCGTCCTGCCCGCCGAGGGCCCGTCGGACCGCGACTGGCGGCCCTGGCTCGCGCACCTCGGCTGGGGCATGCACGACCGCTTCCTGGCCCTACCCGGCTACGCCACCCGCATCTCGCGGCCGCACCGCCACACCACCGGGACCTTCGGGCGCCTCCGCGCCAGCGTCATCAGCGCGTTCACCGACGCCGGGGTCTCCCCCCACCTCGCCGAACAGAGCTGGTACATCTTCATCACGTCCATCGTGAGCTGGCTCGCCGTCCAGGAGCACCCGCTCGACCTGGGCGACAGCACCCCCCGCTTCGAACTGTTCCTCGACACGCTGCTGCGCGGCCTGCCCGCGCAGGAACCCGGCGCCGGGCGGGACTAGGGCCGGTCCCCACGACCCCACGGGTGCTCGACCGTCGAGCGCGACCGCGGCCTAGTCGGCCTGGAGAACGAAGAACAGGAAGGACAGGAAGCGCGGCTTGGCCGCGATCACCTCGGGGAAGAGCTCGCGGGCGGCCGGGTCGGGCTCCGGTTCGCTGATGACCGCTATCCGGAAGCCCGCCGAGGTGAACGCCTCGATCATCGCGTGCAGCGGCCTGTGCCAGAAGCTCACCGGGGTGCTCTGGTCGCCGAAGGTCCACTCCTCGATCCAGTTGGTGGTGTCGAAGTACTTGTACTCCGCCGCCCGACCGGCCTCGCGGTGCATGAGGTGGATGGCGAAGGGATGGTCGACGGACGCGATCAGCCGACCGCCGGGCTTCAGTACCCGCCGCAGCTCGGCCAGCGCCGGTCCCCAGTCCTCCAGGTAGTGCAGCACCAGGGCCGCGACGACATCGTCGAACGTGTCGTCAGGGTAGGGAAGCGGACTGCCCAGGTCGGCCACCCGCAGGTCGGCGCCGTCGCCGAGCCGCCGCCGGGCCAGCTCCACCATCCCGGCGCTCGCGTCGAAACCGCTCACCACGGCGCCGCGGTCGCGCAGCCCCGCGAACAGCGGCCCGGAGCCGCACCCGGCGTCGAGGATCCGGCGGCCCGCCACCTCCCCGGCGAGGGCCAGCATCGCGGGCCGCTGGTAGTAGCCGTTGATGAGGTTGTCCTCGTTCTCGGCCGTGTACGCCTCGGCGAAGCTGTCGTAGGCGTTGACCTTCGGCGGATCCACAGTCACCGCGGCCGATGAGGTGGGCCCGGTGGAGCTCGCGTGCTCGTGCTGCCCGTGCTGCTCGTCAGAAGTCATGGAGCGGGAGACGCGTGCCGTACGGGTACGGTTCCTGGCCCCACCAGCAACAGTTGAGGTTCCGGGCCGAACGGTGCCGTCCCCGAGCGGTGGCCGTGGCCCCGGGCCGAGGGGATCCTCAGCCACCCGCCAGGGCGGCTTCGCGACGATGCGCCTCCAGGTCCCGGCGGAATCGGCGCCTGGCCAGCTGCCGTCGGAGCGGCCCGATCCCGTCGGGCGCCGATCCGCCGGCTCGGTCGGCGTGGGCACAGGATACGGACCCGCCGCGCCGCCCGGTCAGCCGCCCGGTCCACCTGCGGGCGGCGGAGGCGATAGGCTTGCAAGAGATCTACCCGGAAACATTCTTGGCACCTCCTGTTCCGTGACCGGGACGAGCCGCCCGAGGGAACCCAGATGAGCAACCCGCCGAAGACCCGCCGCGCTTCGCCGAGCCGGGCCGTGGACGACGGCCGACGCCGGCGGTACTTCGCGAAACTGGCCCTGGACCGGCCGGACGTCGGCCTCTGCCGGGCGACCACGGTGGTGGCCCGCGCCATCGACGCGGAGCTGACCGGCTACGACGTCTCGGCGGCCCAGCACCTGGTACTCAAGATGCTCGACGATGTCGGCCCGTGCTCGCAGCAGGAGCTGAGCGAGCAGTTGCGCATCGACCGCAGCGTGATGGTCGGCTGCATCGACGGGCTGGAGGACTCGGGCCTGGTCCGCCGCGAACGGCATCCCAAGGACCGCCGGGCCAATGTCATCATTCCCACGCCGGAGGGGCTCGACGCCCTGGCCGAGGTCGAGAGCGGGGTGCCGGGCTTCCTGGACCGCGCCTTCCAGGCGCTGACCCCGGCGGAGCGCAGGACCCTGGCCCGGCTGATGGTCAAGATCCTCGACGTGGCGTGAGCGGCGGCGCTCCCGGCCGCGAAGGTCCGCGGGCGGGCTACCAGCGGTCCCAGTGCGCCACCTCGTCGGCCGCGACCCGCGGCCCGGGCCGGAAGTCCGTCCCGATGCTGTGGGCCACCGGGATCAGCGCGGTCTGGACGACCGTGTCGTAGGGGATGCCGAGCAGTCGCGCGGCCTCACGCTCGTACTGGAGGTGGGGGGTGGTCCAGACGGTGCCCAGCCCGCGCGAGCGCGCCGCGAGCATGAACTGCCAGACCGCGGGGAAGATCGAGCCGTAGATGTTGGCCCGGCGCACCGGCCAGTCCAACTCCCGCCGGTCGCCCACCCGCACGCACGGCACCAGCAGCACCGGAACCTCGTGCAGGTGCTCGAACAGGTGCTGCGCGCCGTCGGCGATCCTGCCCCATCCCTGGGCGCTGCCCCGGTTGACGAGTTCGCCCCCCGACGCGGCCTCACGCGGGCTGGTCAGACCCGCCCGGTACAGGTCGGCCAGCGCCGCGCGCCGGTGCGGGTCGGTCACGAACACGAAGTCCCAGTGCTGCCGGTTGCGGCCGGTGGGCGCCTGGGTGGCGATGGCGAGGCATTCCTTGATGACCTCGCGGTCCACCGGGCGCGTCAGGTCCAGGCGCTTGCGGACGGCACGGGTCGTGGTGAGCAGTTCGTCGACTGACAGGTCGAGTGGAGGCATGACGCTCGGGCACCTTTCGCCGGGTTGAGTGCGGTGGTGACGCCAACTCGGCCCGAGGGATCCGCATTTGTGTCCGGATCACCTGGTTCTTCCGCGGCTCCTGGCCCGCCGACCAGAACGAACTGCCCTGCGCGGAAGGAGAGCTGACGTTTCCATCGGCAAGCATACAGTTGGAAGCAAGATAGTTTCACTGCTACGTTTATGTGCCGGTAGCCGAGACGCAGACCATGTCTGCCGCAGGGAACGGTGGGACGATGACGGAACAGCGAGCACGGGCCTCCGGGCCCGCCTCAGGGACGAGCACCCGCGACTTCCTCGCGGTCGTTGGCGAGCCCGCGTGAACGGGCGGCCCGCGGTGGCGCCGGGCGCGGGACCGGTGCGCTGGCTCGCCCCCCAGGACCCGGGGCTGTCCTGGGACGGGACCCTGGAGCTGGAGCGGGTCGCGGACGGTTGGCTGCCCCGGCGGTTCCCGGGACGGCGAGTGGCCACCACCTCATCCGAGGGGTTCGCGAACCTGGCCGCGATGGCCGCCGGTGTCAGGTTCGCGGTGCGCACCGACGCCGAGGAGTTGCTCCTGCGGCTGAACGCGGCCCCCGGCGGCGCGCCGCTGGACGTCCGGGTCGACGGAGCACCGGCGCACCGGGCCACGCTCGCGGGCGAGTGCGAGCTCGTGGTCCCGCTCGCGCCGCCCGGCACCCGGCCCGTCCGGCCCGCGCCCCGCCATGTCGAGGTGTGGCTGCCGCACCTGGGCCACACCCGGGTGCGGGGGGTCGGGTTCCGCGGGCACCGCACCCTGGCACCCGCCGACCGCACCGGACCACGCTGGGTGACCTACGGAAGCTCGATCACCCACAGCATGTTCGCCTCGGGCCCCTCGGAGACCTGGACCGCGCTGGTCGCCGCCGGGAACGGCTGGCGGCTGCACAACCTCGGCTTCGCCGGGGAGGCCCACCTGGACCCGGTGGTCGCCCGGACCATCCGGGCGCTGCCCGCCGACCTGGTCTCGCTGGAGCTGGGGATCAACGTCTACCTGCGTGAGAGCTTCTCCGCCCGCAGTTGGATCCCGGCCGTGTGCGGCTTCATCGAGACCATCCGCGAGGGCCACCCGGACCTGCCGCTCGCCGTCATCACGCCACTGTCCTCGCCCACCCGCGAGCACGCCCCCAACCGGGTCGGCCTCACCCTGGCCCAGGTCCGCGAGCACACCGCGGCCGCCGTGCGGATACTGGACCGGCTCGGCGACAAGCACCTGCACATCCTGGACGGGCTGTCGCTGGTCCCCACCGACGAGGCCGCCGACCTGCTCGCCGACGGCCTGCACCCCACCCCCGAGGGCGAACACGTCCTGGCCGAAAGGATCGCCCCCGCCCTCCGCTCCCTCCTCCCGCCGCCATGACCCGAACCCGCAGCGCGGCCGACCGGGGCCGCCCCGATCGGGTGGTACCGGGGGTGCTGGTACCGGCGCGATCGGGGCGGTGGGGTGGCTGGTGAGTGGTGCCTACCGGCGGTTGCCGGGCGGGCGGGCGGGCCTCACTTCAGGTGGCGGCCGAAGAAGCGGTCCCCGTCCTCCTTCTCGAACCACGGGGTGCCGGTATGGCCGCCCAGGTTGGCGTGCAGCGTCTTCTGCTCGGAGCCGAAGGCGTCGAACAGGTCCAGGGCCCGCTGCCGGGGGTTCCCCTCGTCGTCCCACTGCAACAGGAACAGCAGCGGGACGGTGACCTGCCGGGCCTCCTCGCGCTGGGCCACCGGCACGTAGCCACCGGCGAAGAACCCGGCGGCCGCGATGCGCGGCTCGGCCACCGCCAGCCGAATACCGACGGCGGTCCACCCCGAGTACCCGACCGGGCCGTCGATCCCGGGCAGCGCGAGGAGGGCGTCCAGGGCGGTCCGCCATTCCGGGACCGCGTTCTCGACCAGCGGGCCGATGAAGGACTCGAAGATCTCGTCGACCGGCTCGCCGGCCTGCATCGCCCGGCGGAGGTCGGCGCGGGCCTGCTCGGCGGCGGCGGAACGGGGCCGCCCACCGCACCCGGCGGCGTCGATGCTGGCCACCGCGTAGCCCTGCGCCGCGGAGTGCCGGGCCCGGGCCACCAGCCGGGGTTCCCCCTTGGGCAGGCCGTTGTTGTGGGCCATCAGGATCAGCGGGACCGGCGTGGTGGATTCGGGCGTCCACAGCGTGCCGGGGATCTCGCCGAGGGTGAATTCGCGTTCGAGGACGCCGTCGTCGAGACGCCGCTCGGAAATGAACTGCATGGTCGTGCCTTTCGGGAGTGCTCGTGAACGGCGCTCCCGGACGACCTATCGCCCGACCGTGGCCACAGAGGGGAGCACCCATGTCGATACTGCGTTCACGGGTACCACCTCCTCGTTCTCTCACACGGCCTCCAGAAAACTAGCAGGAGTCGCCGTGGTCCGCCAACAGGTTTCCGCGCGGGCCCCGCGGCCGCGCCGGTCGGCCACTTCCGTTCAGGCTCCGCTCCGGCGGCGGCCACCTGGTTCCACGCCCGACACGACACAATGTCGTTCACGGCACGGCGGTGGCGCCGTGCCCCGGGGAGGGACGTCCAGGCACGCCCGGAAGCGGTACGCGCCGCTGGGGGCGATCGGCGCTGCCCTCCCCTGCCCCCACGGACCGTCCCACAGCGAGGCGAGCACAGCATGGCTGAAGAAGTGAGATTCAAGAGCGTCGTCGGCCCGGAACTGGCCGGCTCGATCGACCTGCCGGAAGGGGAGATCCGGGGCTGGGGAATCTTCGTCCACGGATTCACCCTCGGCAGGAACTCACCCGCCGCCTCGCGCGTCAGCAAGCAGCTGGCACGTGAGGGAATCGGCATGCTGCGCTACGACAACCTCGGCATCGGGGACTCCGACGGCGACTGGGGCGACGGCTCCTTCACCGTCAAGGCCCAGGACACCGCCCGCGCGGCGGCGCTGATGGCGGAGCGGGGGACCCCGGCGGACCTGCTGGTGGGGCACTCCTGGGGCGGCGCCGCCGCCATCGCCGCGGCGGCCGGGGCAACCGGCGTCCGCGCGGTCGCCACGATCGGCGCGCCCTCCGACCCCAGCCACGTCGAGCACCAGTACGACGCGGTCGTCGACCGGGTCCTCAGCGAGGGCTCGCACGAGTGGTTCGTCGGAGGGCGGACCCTGGTCCTCAAGCGTGCCTTCGTCGACGACGTCCGCCAGGCCCACCTACGTGACCGCATAAGGGAGTTGAACCTGCCGCTGCTCGTCATGCACTCACCCACCGACGACACCGTCGACATCGCCAACGCCGGGGAGATCTTCCGCGAGGCACGGCACCCGCGGAGCTTCGTCTCGCTCGAAGGAGCCGACCACCTGCTGACCGCCCGCGGACAGGCGCAGCGCGCCGCCCGCATCATCAGCGCCTGGGCCGACCAGTACATCCACGGCTGACGGCGTCGAGGTCCCCGGCGCCAGCCACTCCGTCCACGCCTCCCAGCCCGCCGCGACCGCCGACCTCATCAAGCGGGCCGCCCCCGGCTGACCGACACCACACGTACCGGGCAGGTCCTCGACCTCGCCCGGTACGGTGCGGTGCGGGGCCGGGCGCAGACGCGGGTCACCCGCCCTGGTGGCCGCGCCGCCAGTAGCCCATGAACGTGATGTCGGGGCGCTGGAAGCCGTGTTCGGCCAGCAGTTCCCGGCGCAGTGCGCGGATCTCGGCGGCCTCCCCCGCGATCCAGGCGTACCCGGCGCCCGGCTCCAGCCCTTCCGCCCAGCCCCGCGGCAGCAACTCCGCCCCCTCGCCGCCGTGTCGCCAGGTCAGCCGCAACCGCGCCCGGGTGGCGAGGTGCTGCCGCTCGGCCGGGTCCGGCACCGTGACCACGGCCCGGACCGGGAAGTCCTCCGGCAGTTCGGCCAGGACACAGGCGATGGCGGGCAGCGCGGTCTGGTCGCCCCAGAGCAGGACCCACTCGGCTCGCGGCGGCAGCGCGAACTCGACCCCGCCCGCGCCCGGCCGGGCCGGGCCGAAGACACCGAGCCGGTCGCCGGGGCGGGCCTCGGCGACCCAGGCCGAGGCGATACCGGGCCGGTGCAGGGCCACGTCCACGTCGATCTCGCGGGCCTCCGGCCGCTGCGCCCGCACGGTGTAGGTGCGCAGCACCGGGCGCTGCTCGTCCGGCAGTTGACGCCAGGCCTGGTACCAGCCGTCGGGGGTGCGGTCGGGCAGGACCGCCGCCGTCCGCCCCGGGCACGGGAGCAGGAACTTGATCCGCTGGTCGAGACCGCCGTTGACGAAACCGGCCAGGTCCGATCCGCCCAGAGTCAGCCGCAGCATCCCTGGGGTGAGCCGTCGGGTGCGCAGGACTTCGGTGTCGAACAGGCGGAAAGGCGAGGTCATCGGGCCCCCATGGGTAGACGAGGTGACTTATAATTAGGTTAGGCTAACCTAAGTTTCGGATCAGGGGCCGTCCGGCCGCGATCCCGGATCACCCCCGTTGCGTCCTCCCCCGGAGTTGCCCATGCCGCCCCACGCCAGCCGCCGTTCCGTCCTGTTCGGCGGCGCCGGACTCGTCGCCTCCCTCGGCCTCGCGGCCTGCTCCAGCGGATCCGGCGGGTCCGGCAGCGGCGCCAAGTCGGCCGCCGGCGGCGGCAGTTCCACCCAGGCGGGGGCCGCGTCCGGCTTCCCGGTCCCGGTGCCGCACAAGTACGGCACCACGGTCGTCCGCAAGGCCCCGGTCCGGATCGTCAGCGACGGCTACACCGACCACGACGCGGCGCTCGCCCTCGGCGTGGTCCCGCTCGGGCTGCGCCAGTGGATCCCGCAGTGGAAGCAGGGCGTCGGCCCGTGGGCGGTGAGCAGGCTCCAGGGGCAGCAGCCGAAGATCTGGGCGGACACCGGCGTGCCCTTCGAGAAGATCGCGGCGCTCGCCCCCGACCTGGTGCTGGAGATCGGCAGCGGACTGACCCAGGGCGACTACACCAAGCTCTCCCAGATCGCGCCCACCATCGCCCAGGCCAAGGGATACGTCGACTACGGAACCCCCTGGGACGTCGGCTCGCTGATGGTCGGTGAGGCACTTGGCCGCAAGGCCGAGATGCAGTCACTGATCGACGGCGTCAACGCGAGGTTCGCCGCCGCCCGCCGCGCGCACCCCGGCCTCGCCGGAAAGACCGTCAACGTCATGGGCTACAGCGGCGCGGGCAGCTACTACGTCTACTCCAGCGAGGACACCCGGGGCCGGTTCTACGGCAGCCTCGGCTGCCGGACCCCCGCTGCGGTGGACAAGGCGGCCGGCAACCAGTTCTACGCCCAGATCAGCCAGGAGCAGGCCGACCTGCTGGAGGCCGACCTGCTGGTGGTGCTGGGCGACCAGGACTCCGGCAGCCGCAAGGTCTTCGACAAGGACCAGGTGCTGCAACGGCTCGACGCGGTCAAGCAGGGCCGCTTCCTCTTCCTGGACGACCTCGACGTCACCATGGCGCTGTCCGCCTCGACCGTGCTGAGCCTGCCGTACGCCATCGACAAGGTGGTGCCGCAGTCGACCGCGGCACTCAAGGTCTGAGCCGGTGGCGCACCAGGCCGGTCCACCCGGCGGAAGCACGGTGGCCGCGACCACCGCGACCCAGGCGCCACCCGGCGCCGCCCGACCGGCCGCGACCGGCCGCAGCCGCGTCCCGGTGCGCGCCGCCGGGCTGCTCGCCGCCCTGCTGCTGCTGGGACTGGCGGTCCTGCTCAGCATCGCGGTCGGCTCCCGCTCCATACCGCCGGGCACCGTGATCCACGAACTCCTCCACTACGACGGGTCCGACGACGGCGTCGTCATCCGTGACCTGCGCGTCCCGCGCACCGCGCTCGGCCTGGCCGTCGGTGCGTCGCTGGGACTCGCCGGCACGCTGATGCAGTCCCTCACCCGCAACCCGCTGGCCGATCCGGGCCTGCTCGGCGTGAACGCCGGGGCCTCCGCCGCCGTGGTCGCCGCCATCTCCGTGCTCGGGCTCGGCTCGTCCGCGGTGGACGTCTGGTTCGCCCTCGCCGGAGCGGCCGTCGCCGCGGTACTGGTGTACCTGCTCGGCTCGCGCGGACGGGCCGCGGCCACCCCCGTCCGGATGGCCCTGGCCGGGGCCACCGTCAGCGCCGTGCTCGGCGCACTGGTCTCGGCGATGGTGCTGAGCGACCCGGAGGCCTTCGACGACTACCGCTTCTGGTCGGTCGGCGCCCTCGCCGGACGCCCGATCCAGGTGCTCTGGCAGACCGGCGGCTTCATGCTGGCGGGCGCGGTGCTGGCGCTGGCGCTGGCCCGGCCGCTGAACGCGCTCGCGCTCGGCGACGACGCCGGACGCGCCCTGGGCGCGCGCCGCGGCCGCACCCATGTGCTGACCATCCTCGCGATCACCCTGCTCTGCGGCGCGGCCACCGCCGCCGCCGGGCCGATCGGCTTCGTCGGCCTGGCGGTGCCGCACCTGGCCCGCTGGTTCACCGGCCCGGACCTGCGCTGGGTCCTGCCGTACTCGATGGTGCTGGCCCCGGTCATGCTGCTGCTGGCCGACGTGGTGGGCCGGGTGATCGCGCCGCCCGGCGAGATCGAGGCGGGGATCGTGACCGCCTTCGTCGGCGCACCCTTCTTCGTGCTGCTGGCCCGGCGCCGCAAGCTGGTTCAGCTGTGAGCGCCTCGGCCGGGGCACGGCCCCGGACCACCGGGCGGCGCCCGCGCCGACGGCTGCTGGTCGGCGGCGGACCGGTCTCGCTCCGGCTCGACCTGCGCGGCCTGCTGGTCTGCGCGGTGCTCGCGCTGCTGCTGCTCGCGGTCTGCGCGGTCACGCTCAGCACCGGCGACTTCCCCGTCCCGCTGACCGAGGTGCTGCGGGTGCTCACCGGCCGGGGCGGCAGCGCCGCCGACCGGTTCGTCATCGAGGGCCTGCGGCTACCCCGGCTGCTGACCGCGCTCCTGGTCGGCGCGGCACTGGGGACCAGCGGCGCGCTCTTCCAGAGCCTCTCCCGCAACCCGCTGGGCAGCCCGGACATCGTCGGTTTCGACACCGGCGCGGCCACCGGCGCGCTGGTGGTGATCCTGCTGCTGCACGGGACCGCCTGGCAGACCGCCGCCGGTGCGGTCGTCGGCGGCCTGGCCACCGCCCTGGCGGTGTACCTGCTGGCGTTGCGGCGCGGCTCACAGGGCTACCGACTGATCCTGGTCGGCCTCGGCGTCGCGGCCCTGCTCTCCTCGGCCAACTCCTACCTGATCACCCGAGCCGGTATCAACGACGCGCAGACGGCGGCGGTGTGGATGATCGGCAGCGTCAACGGGCGCGGCTGGGAGTACGTGCGGCCGCTGTCGCTGGCGCTGCTCGTGCTGCTCCCCGCCGCGGTCCGGGTCTCCCGGGGGCTGCGCACCCTGGAACTGGGCGAGGAGCTGAGCCGGGGGCTCGGCCTGCGGGTCGGGGCGGTACAGGTGAGCGCGGTCCTGGTCGGTGTCGGCCTGTCCGCCGCGGCCACCGCCGCGGCCGGGCCGATCGGCTTCGTGGCCCTGGCCGCGCCGCAGATCGCCCGGCGGCTGACCGGGCTGTCCGAACCGGGGCCCCTCCCCGCGGCGCTGACCGGCGCCGCGCTGCTGTCCGCGAGCGATCTGGCGGCGCAGCGGCTCCTCAACGGCGAACTTCCGGTGGGCGTGGTCACAGCCGCCGTGGGCGGACTCTACTTGGCCTGGCTGCTCAGCCAGGAACGGCGAAAGGGACGCGGATGAGCAGGCTGTGCGCGGAGGATCTGACTCTCGGGTACGACCGCACCACCATCATCGACGGGCTCGACGTCCGGATCCCGGACGGGTCCTTCACCGTCATCGTCGGTGCCAACGGCTGCGGCAAGTCCACGCTGCTCCGGGCCCTGGCCCGGGTGCTCCGGCCCACGCGGGGCAGCGTGCTGCTGGACGGGCAGGCGATCCGCTCGATGCCGCCCAAGGAGGTGGCCCGCCGCCTCGGGCTGCTGCCACAGGGGCCGGTCGCCCCGGCCGGGATCACCGTCGCCGACCTGGTCGGCCGGGGCCGCTTCCCGCACCAGGGGCTGCTGCGGCAGTGGTCCGCCGCCGACGAGGAGGCCGTGCACGGCGCCATGGCCGCCACCGGCGTCGGCGAGCTCGCCGACAGCTACCTGGACGAGCTGTCCGGCGGTCAACGCCAACGGGTCTGGCTGGCGATGGCCCTCGCCCAGCAGACCGGCATCCTGCTGCTGGACGAGCCGACGACCTTCCTGGACATCGCGCACCAGGTCGAGGTGCTCGACCTGTGCGCGCGGCTGCACGCCGACGGCCGCACCCTGGTCGCCGTCCTGCACGACCTCAACCAGGCCTGCCGATACGCCGACCACCTGATCGCCATGCTCGGCGGCGCGGTGGTCGCCGAGGGGGCCCCGGCCGCGATCGTCACCGAGGAACTGGTCCAGGAGGTGTTCGGGCTCGCCTGCCGGATCATCGAGGACCCGGAGACCGGCACCCCGCTGATCGTGCCGCGGTCGGGCCGCCGGGTCGCCTCCGGCGCCGCCGTCGGCCAACGCCACGGTTGACGGGCTGCCGACCACCCCGCACGGCCCCGGCCGCCCTACCGGAAGCCGAGTTCGGACAGCAGGTCACAACGGGTGTACGACCTCCGCAGCGACCACAATGATCATTGTGATGGCTATCACAACTGGCTTCGCCCTCGCATGACAGGCAATGTCCGTTCCGCTGAAGGGATCTTTACCGTGCTCTTGCCTTCCGGGTCTGTTCGGTATGGGAATCTCACCTGGCTTCACCGGCTGTTCAGGGTCGGTTCCGTGCTGGACGGGCTTGCTGGCGGGCCTGCTGACGAGGAGTTACATGATGGTTCGGGGTGGGGAAGGTCGGTTGCGGTTCGGGCCGCGCGCGGCAGCGGCCACGGGGGAGGTGGGCGTGTCGGATTATGAGAGAGCGTCGGTTGTGGGCCGGTCGGGTGGGTGGCGTGGTCGCGGTGTGTCCGGGACGGGGTGGGTGGCCGCTGCTGTGGTCGGGGTGATGGTGGCCACGCTCGGGGCGGCCGCGCCGGTGCGGGCGGCTGTGCGGCGGGTGGGTGCGCCGGCGGTGGCGGCGACGGCGTCGGTGAAGGGTGTGGTGGCGGTTGCGCCGCGTCCGGTGAGGGCTGTGGTTTCGGCGCCGGGGTACCGGGCGACGGCCACGCACGTGCCGTCGGCGGGCAGTTCGACGGTGCGGCTGACCACCACCGCCACCACCACCGCTGCCACCGCTGCTGCTGCCAGTGCTGGTGCTGGTGGTGGGGATGGTCTGGTGCGTTTGACTGCGGTGGTGCCTCGGGGTGGTGTGTATCGGGGGCCGGGTTCGGTCAGGGTGACGGTGGCCGGTAGTGGGGTGGCGGCGAGGGCGGGGGTCAATGGTGTCCTGTTCTCGTTGGACTCCGGTGCTGGTGCCACCGGTGGTGCGGCTGGGGGTGGTCGGGCGCGGGTCGCGTTGGATTATTCGTCGTTCGCGCAGGCGTATGGGGGTGGTTTCGGTGGTCGGTTGCAGTTGGTGGAGCTTCCCGCGTGTGCGTTGACGACTCCGCAGTTGGCGGTGTGTCGTACGCGGACGCCGTTGGGTTCGGTCAACCACGCCACGCAGGAGTCGTTGACCGCGACTGTCACCCTGCCCGGCGCCACGCGGACTGCTGCTGCCTCCACGGTGTTGGCGGCTCCGGTTGTGGTGTTGGCTGCGGTGTCGGGGGCGAGTGCGGGTGATGGTGGTGGTCCTGCTGGGACGTATGGGACGACGAGTTTGAAGGCGTCGGATTCGTGGTCGGCGGGGGGTTCGACCGGTGGGTTCCAGTACAGCTATGCGGTGACTGTTCCTCCGGCTGGTTCGTCGTTGTCTCCGAAGTTGTCGTTGAGTTATGACTCGGGTGAGGTGGACGGTCAGACGTCGGCGTCGCAGGCGCAGGCTGATTGGACGGGTGAGGGTTGGACGTTGCCGCAGTCGTTCATCGAGGAGACGTTCACGTCTTGTTCGGACAGTCCTGAGGGGAGTGCGTCGCCGACGTCGACGGGTGACGAGTGTTATGCGGGGCCGGTGTTGACGTTGTCGTTGAACGGTTCCAGTACCGCGTTGGTGTGGGATGCCGGTGCGAAGGTGTGGAAGACGGCGGATGACGACGGCAATGTGGTGGCGCATGTCACGGGTGCGGGTAACGGTGATGGTACGTATGACAGTGACTACTACACGGTCACCGATCGTGAGGGCACGGTCTACTCGTTCGGGTTGAACCATCTGCCGGGTTGGACCTCGGGTAAGCCCGTGACGGACTCGGTCGATACCGAGCCGGTGTACTCGGCGCACTCGGGTGATCCGTGCTACAGCTCGGCGGGTTTCACCTCCTCGGTGTGCACGATGGGTTACCGCTACAACCTGGACTACGTCAAGGACGTCCATGGCAACGCCATGGCGTACTACTACGACCAGAGCAGCAACTTCTACGGGCAGGACAACGGCGCCAAGAACACGTCCTATGTGCGTGACTCGCACCTGGACCACGTGGACTACGGCTTCACTGACGGCAACGCCTTCGGCACCGTCGCCGACAAGGTGGTGTTCGCGACCGGGGACCGGTGCATGGGCGGCGCCAGTGCCTGCGACCCGTTGAACTCCACCACCAAGGCGAACTGGCCCGACGTGCCCTTCGATGTGGCCTGCGCCTCGGGGGCGACGTGCTCGGCGCACTCGCCCTCGTTCTACTCCACGGTGCGCCTGGCGTCGATCACCACCGAGCAGTGGGACACCGCGACGTCGGCGTACAACACGGTGGACACCTACACGCTGACCCACACCATGCCGACCGACGGCGACGGCGGTGCGACCTTGTGGCTGGCCTCGATCTCGCACCGGGGCTCCGACTCGCGGGCCACCGGTTCGGGGACGGCGATCACCGTGCCCTCGGTCTCGTTCGGCGCGGTGGACCTGCCGAACCGGGTGGACACGGTCACCGACGGCCTGCCGCCGCTGTACCGGTTCCGGATCAACTCGGTGACCACCGAGTCGGGTTCGGTGATCGGCGTGGACTACACGCTGACCAGCGCGTGCACCGCACCGGTGACCATCAGCCCGGCCACGGACACCTCCTCGTGCTACCCGGTGTACTGGACCCCGCAGGGCTACAGCGCACCGTTCCTGGACTGGTTCAACAAGTACGCGGTGCAGGAGGTCACCCAGTCCGACCCGACCGGCGGCGCGCCGGTCAAGGCCACCTCCTACCAGTACGCGAGCCCGGCCTGGCACTACGACGACAACGAGGTCGTGCAGGCCAAGTACCGCACCTACGGGCAGTGGCGCGGCTACGCGGATGTCAAGACGTTCACCGGTGACGGGGTCAACGACCCGCGCACCGAGTCCGAGGCGCACTACTACCAGGGCATGTCGGACGACAACGACAGCACCACCGTCAACCTCACCGACTCCCAAGGCGGTACCCACCCCGACCTGGACCAGTTGGCGGGGCAGGCCTTGGAGTCGACGAGTTACCTGGGTGAGGGTGGTCCGGTGGACCAGTCGACGATCACCTCGTACTGGGTCTCGGCGGCTACCGCCAGCCGTAGCCGGGCCGGCTTGCCGGCGTTGACGGCGAACCTGGTGGAGCCGGTCGAGTCCTGGAGCCGGACCGCGTTGACCGACGGCGGCGCCACCAGTTGGCGCGTCAACGAGACCGACAGCAGCTACGACGCGTCCCCCAGCGACGCGGACTTCGGCCTGCAGACGGCCAGTTACACCCATACCGTTCCGGCCCAGAGTGCCTACGACCGGTGCACCACCACCAGCTACGCGCCCGTCAACACCGGTGAGAACCTGGTGGGCCTGGTGTCGGGTGCCGAGAGCGACGCGGTGGCCTGCGGCGGCTTCACCCAAGGCGGCGTCAGCAGTGTCCCGGGTTCGGTCAACACCCTGACCGCCCCGACCACGGTGTCGCGTCCGGGGCAGGTCGTCTCGGCGACCCGCAGCTTCTACGACGACCCGGCCGACGCGGCCAAGCCCGCCAACTGGCCCGCCCTGGCGTTCCCGCAGGCCACCGCCCCGACCAAGGGCGAGGTCTCGATCGTGCAGAAGGCGAACGGCTACAGCGGTGGCGCGTTCAGCTGGACCACCACCTCCGCGCAGGTCTTCGATACGGCCGGGCGCGGCACCGACGCCTACGATCCGGTCGGCTCGGACACCCACACCGCCTACACCACCGACGCGGTCGGCCTGGTCACCGGGACCAAGACCACCAACGCGCTGGGGCAGAGCACCTCGGTCACCATCGACCCGGCCCGCAGCCTGACCCTGACGTCCACCGATCCCAACGGGATCGTGACCACCACCCAGTACGACACACTGGGCCGCGCCACCTCGGTGTGGAGCAACTCACGGCCCACGAGCAGTCCCGCGAACGCGCTCTACAGCTACCAGCTGTCCAACACCGCGGTCACCGCGGTCACCACCGAGACAATGAACGACGAGGCCGGGTACGTGGTCTCGACCGCCCTCTACGACGCGCTGCTGCGGATCCGGCAGACCCAGACCTCCACCCCGCAGGGCGGCCGGATGGTCAGCGACACCTTCTACGACACCCGCGGCTGGAAGTCCGCGGTCTACAACGGCTGGTGGGACTCGGCCACCGGCCCCAACACCACCCTGGTCTCGGCGGCGAACCTCAAGGACGAGGTCCCCAACCAGGACTACTACACCTACGACGGCCTGGGCCGGGTGGTGGTCGACTCCTCGGACAAGGACAACACGGTGGTCTCCACCACCACCACCGTCTACAACGGCGACCGCACCACCGTCATCCCCACCACCGCCCCCATCCCCGCCAGCGGCGTCATCCCCACCGGCGGCGGCACCATCACCTCCACCGCCACCGACCCGCTCGGACGCACCACCGAACTCGACTCCTACACCAGCACCCCGACCCTGAACACCCCCGCCGACACCTTCACCGGCACCTGGTCGGTGACCGGCGGCACCAGCCAGGCCATCACCTACGGCTACGACAGCCACGACAACCAGAACACCACCACCACCGGCGGATCCACCTGGACCGACACCTACAACCTCCTCGGCCAGATCACCGCCAAGTCCGACCCCGACGCCGGCAACTCCACCATGACCTACGACGCCGCGGGAAACCTCACCCAGAGCACCGACGCCCTGGGCAACACGGTCACCACCACCTACGACGCCCTCGGCCGTAAAACCGCCCAGTACGCCGCCACCGCCACCACCCAAAAACCCGGCACCGAAGTCGCCTCCTGGATCTACGACAACAGCAACGCCGTCGCCGGGGTAACCGACGCCATCGGACAACTCACCACCGCCACCGCCTACAACGGCACGAACGCCTACACCACCCAGTCCCTGGGCTTCAACGCCTTCGGCGAGTCCACCGGCGAGACCATCACCATCCCCACCGCCGAAGGCGCCCTCGCCGGCAGCTACACCTTCCAAAACGCCTACACCACCAACACCGGCCTCCTGGACGCGGCCCGCTCACCCGCGGCCGGCGGACTACCCCTGGAAACCGTCAGCAGCACCTACACCAGCGCCCTGGACCTCCCCAACGGCCTGGCCGGAGCCAACCCCTACACCCAGAACACCACCTACAACGCCTACGGCCAAGTCAACCAGGAAACCATCGGCTCCATCGGCAGCCAGGCCTACCTGACCGACACCTTCGACCCCCACACCGGCACCCTCAACGACGAACTGATCACCCGCGAGAGCGCCACCCCCACCGACATCGACGACGAGTCCTACACCTACGACACCGGCGGGAACATCACCTCCCAGACCAGCACCCGCCTCGGCTCCACCACCAACAGCGAAACCCAGTGCTACCAATACGACACCCTGCGCCGCCTGACCCAGGCCTGGACCGCCACCGACTCCTGCGCCGCCACCCCCACCACCGCCAACTCCACCACCGTCGGCGACACCATCACCGCCGGCGCCTACTGGACCAGCTGGACCTTCGACGTCCTGGGCAACCGCCAAACCGAGACCGACCACTCCACCACCGGCGGCACCGACACCACCACCACCTACACCTACAACAACAACGGCACCAACCAACCCAGCACGCTGACCTCCACCACCGGCGCCACCACCGGCCCGACCAGCTACAACTACGACGCCGACGGCAACATGACCACCCGCACCACCCCCACCACCGGAACCCAGAACCTGGTCTGGTCCCCCGACGGACAACTCACCAACATCAACGGCGGCACCACCGGCAACAGCAGCTTCGTCTACGACGCCACCGGCACCCTCCTACTGGAGAAAGACCCCGGCACCACCACCCTCTACCTCCCCGGCGAACAACTCACCCTCACCGGCACCACCGTCACCGGCACCCGCTACTACACCCTCCCCGGCGGCGGCACCACCACCCGCACCGCAGCCGGAAACAACTACCAATTCGAATTCAGCGACCAACACGGAACCAACGGCCTCGCCCTCGACTCCACCGCCCAAAACCCCACCTGGCGCCAATTCACCCCCTACGGCGCCAACCGAGGCACCACCGTCACCTGGACCGACAACCGCGGCTTCCTCAACGCCCCCACCGACACCAACACCGGCCTCACCATCATCGGCGCCCGCCAATACGACCCCACCACCGCCCGATTCATCAGCCTCGACCCCCTCTTCGAAGCCACTAGCCTCCAACAACTCAACGGCTACAGCTACGCCGAAAACGACCCCATCAACCAAGCCGACCCCACCGGGACCATGGTCATGATCATGGCCGGGGGCGTAGTCGGATCGGCAGCCGCGGTCGAGGCCTACTACGCCCGGCAAGCAGCCGCTGAATCGGCCGCCCAAAGGGAGGCGATCCGCCAGCAGATCGCCGAGGACAACTACTACTACAACTACTACCTCCCAGCCTACGACCAGTGGCAGCGGGAGATGAACCAGTGGACGGCCTACAACGCCAAAACCCACTGCTCCGGCGGCGGTAAATTCACCACCTGCCAGTCCCAGGCCCAGATCGACAAGAACAACGCCGCCCTGCACAACCTCGAATCCACCGTGGCGGACGACTCCAGCACCCTGGGCGACGCGGCTGGAAACGCACTCGGCATGCTCGCCGGAGGCGGCGGCACCCTGGGAGGCGGCGCGCTGGCAGCCACCGGCGTCGGCGAATGCGCGGTAGGCGTCCTCTGCCTAGCGGGCGCCCCCTCCCTCGCCGGAGGACTCGCCATCGCCACCCCCAGCGCAGGCCTCATGGTCAAGTCCGCTGTCGGGTTCGGCAACGACCTCAACACCCTGATGAACGAGTCGTCCGGGTCGGACGGCAAGCGCCCGACGGTCAGTCAGTTGACGCAGCAGGAACGTGAAGCAGCCATCAAGGTGGCGAGTGACCACGACACCACACTCGGCCAGCTGGGAAGGGGCGGTGATCCGCAGGTCTGGGACAACCAGGACGGTAGTGCGGCCCTGGCCAACCCGGAGAATCTGGCGAAAGTCCGGTCCGCCTTCAGCTATTCGGACATCACCACGTTCCGGACCTACTTCAACGCGGTGAACGACGCATCCATCGAGCGTGGCGTCAACGTGAACCCCAGTGCGATCCAGCGGGTAGCCCTTCTTGATTACTACCTCTCCAACTGGTAGGGCTGACGTCCGTCTGTGACGTCGAGTGGGCGCCTGCCATCCATACTCTCCGTGTGGTGGCAGGCGCCCCTTGTGCCGCCAGTTCAACGAATCTCAGCCTGAAGGTGAAAACACTCGCATGAACGGTCAGAATCCGGTGCACGTTCCCTACTGGAGCCCGCTCGCGACGGCACGGAGCATCGTCGCCGACTGGGGCAGTTCAGGTGACCTCTCCGTGGACACGGATGCCAAATGGGCCGAGAAGAACTGGCTCAACGTTCCCGGTCCTTTCTATACCGGGGAGACGGACACCGGAATGAACGGCCCCGTCCACGCGCCTCGGATGATCCTCTGCGGTGAGGACGGAATGGAATTCGTCTACCGGCATCCCCGTTCCCCGGATGACGTCAGGACCCTGCTCGAAGCCGCCTGGGGCGAGCCCATGGGGGGTTACGCCTGGGACGGGGACGAGCGCTGGACCCCTGACTCCGTCCGGAGCTGGTGGGCGGACCGCTCACGGCTGCGCACCTGGATCGCAGATGAGATCTCGCGATGCTCCGAGAGCCGCTTCCCGCACGACCAGGCGACACTGCCCGCTCTGCGCGAGTTCTCACAGAGCCTGGACGGCCGTCTCCCGCAGTACCTGCGCGGCTACATCTTCTGGTTGACCGAGGGGCGGGAGCCGGCTCCGTCGGAGCTGCTTCCCCCGCTCTGACGGCCTCTCGGCGCTCGGACGCGACCCGCTCAGGGTCGGTCGTCCGGGCGGACCGGGGGCCCGGGTAGTCGCTCAGTGGGTGGCGGGCTGGGCGAGCAGGTCGCGCGCTGTGCGCGGTTCACGGCCCAGGAGCTTGCCCAGGAGCGGGTCGACCCCGGCGAAACGGCCCTGCTCCGCCGCCTGGTAGAAGCCGAGCAGGAAGCGCGCCATCTGCTCCCGCGCGCCTCGGGCGATCTGGGCCGCGATCCACTCCTCCTCGTCCACGGCCACGCACGTGATGGTGCGGCCGGTGAGCTGCGAGGCGATGACGGCGAGGTCGTCGAACGTCGGCGCGGCGCCCGCGGTGAGCGTCGTCGGGCCGTCGTAGGCGCCGTTGGAGGCGAGGATGACGGCGGCGGCTTCGGCGGCGTCCTCACGGGCGGTCCACGACACCGGACCGGCGGCCGGCACCGCGATGACGCCCGTCTCGCGCCACGGTCCCATCAGCCAGTTGAGGCTGTGCGCGTAGAAGCCGTTGCGCAGTGACGTCCAGGCGACACCGGAGTCGGCCAGCAGCTGCTCGGTGGCGGCGTGGTGACGTGCGGGGCGGAAGGGGCTGTCGAGTCCGGCGCCCTGGTGGCTGGTGTAGAGGATCCGGCCGACCCCGGCGGTGACGGCGGCGTCGATCGCGGTGCGGTGCAGGGCCACGGCGTCGGCGGCCGGGTCGTTCGAGGAGACCAGCAGCAACTGGTCCGCGCCCTCGAAGGCGCCCGGCAGCGAGGCCGGGTCGGCGTAGTCGCCGTGGCGCACCGCCACGCCGCGCTCCGCGAACCGCTGGGCCCTGCTGACGTCGCGAACGGCGACGGCGATGTCCTCGGCGGGGACGCGCTCAAGGAGGTGATCGACGGTGGCGCCGTTGAGTGCGCCGGTGGCTCCGGTGATGACCAGCATGTTCGACTCCAGGTGTTATCGATGATTCGCCCTATGCGTTACCACCGTAACATCGACGATACCAAGCATGCGATATCGTTGGAAACGTGAATGATCCCGCTCCGCAGTCCTCACGCGACACCGTGCGTTCACGGCTGGTCGAAGTCGCCGCCCACCTCCTCGCCACCGAGGGGCCGGAAGCGGTGACCACACGCTCGGTCGCGCTCGCCGCCGGGGTCCAGGCGCCCACGATCTACCGCCTCTTCGGCGACAAGAACGGACTGCTGGACGCGGTGGCCGTGCACGGCTTCACGAGCTACGTGGCGCGGAAGCGCCCCGTCGACGCCGATGACGACCCGGTGGCGGGGCTGCGCGCCGGGTGGGATCTGCACGTCGGCTTCGGCCTCGCCAACCCGGCCCTGTTCCGGCTCATGCACACGGCGACTCGAACGCCCGACCAGCGGTCCGCCGCCGAGTCCGGCCTACGGGTGCTGCGGCAGCGGGTGCTGCGCGTCGCCAGCGCCGGACGCCTGCGGGTGGCCGAGCACCGGGCCGTCGAGCTCATCCACGCGGCAGGTACGGGCGTCGTGTTCGCCCTCATCGACCAGCCCGACGACGGACGCGACGAATCCCTGGCCGACCTGGCCTGGGAGGCGGTGTCCGCGACCATCCTGACCGACGCGCCCACCGGCACACCCCCCGGCCCGATCGCCGCGGCCGTCACCCTGCGGGCCGCGCTACCCGACCTCGCGACGTTCACCCCGCACGAGAGCGCGCTGTTCGGCGACTGGCTGGAGCGGGTCGCCAACCCCTGACCCGCCGCCTGGTCCGGACCGCCTGGCATTGGAATGGAACAGCGGCGGGCGGCGGTACGGGTACCGGCGGGCAGGGAACGCTGGCCAGGACACCGCCCACGGCTGCCGCGGAGTGGCGGGGCCGCGTGAAAGGAATCGGAATGATCGAGTCAGCGGATATCCGCGAGTGGCGCACCCACGACGTCGTCGACCCCGGCGGTCACCGGATCGGCTCGCTGGAGGCGGTGTACGTGGACACCACCAGCGACGAGCCGGCCATGGTCACCGTCCAGGTCGGCCTGCCCACCCGGCACCGCCTGGTCTTCGTCCCCCTGGACGGTGCGGTCGTGGGGCCCGGCTACGTCAAGGTCGCCTACGACAAGGCGCTGGTGAAGGACTGCCCCGCGATCGGCACAGACGACGTGCTGCCCGCCGAGGACGAGGAGGCGGTGTTCCGGCACTACGACCTGAGCTACCAGCCCGGTGCGGCCGGTGAGCGGCAGCTCGCCCGCCGCTGAGCACCCGGCGCGGACCCGAGGGGTCCGCCCGCGGGCGGCCGGGCCCCGATCGAGAGATCAGAATCACGGCGTGTCAGTCCGCCCGGACGGCGTGGACCGTGGTGAAGGCCAGCAGCGGGGCGGCGGTCCGCGGGGGGTCCTCGCGTATCGGCGTGTGCCCGAGACCGGGCAGCAGCTCGACCCTCGCGCCCGGAACGGCGCGGTAGTCGGCGGCGGACGAGGAGCGCCACCTGCGGTCGTCCTCGCCGAAGAGCACCAGGAGCGGCTTGCCGAGGGGCGCCAGCCGGTCCGGGAGCGCCCGCCGCTCCAGGTGGTCGCGGGCGGCCTGCATCGTGCTGACGAGCGTGTGCAGGGTCATCCGGCGCACCTCGTCCAGGAGCTCCGGCGGGATCTGGTAGCCCACGCGGCTGAAGGCGGTGCTCGCGAACCCGCGGATCTGCTCGTCGGTCGGCGGCCACTGCGAGAGTCCGGCGGCCGGGGACGGCGGTGCGATGAAGGCGTCCAGGCTGGGTCCGGTGTTGATCAGCGCGAGCGCGGTCACCAGGTCGGGCCGCTGTTCGGCGAGGGCGACGGCGACCACGCCGCCGCTGGAGTGACCGACGACCACGGCGTGCTCGACGCCGAGTCGGCCCAGCGCCAGGCCGACCCGGCGTGCCTGGTCGGGGATCGCGTAGCTGCGGTCGGTCGGCTTGGCCGACCGGCCGTGCCCGAGGAGGTCGATCCGGATGACCCGGTGGGATCCGGTGAGCAGCGGAACCATCGGGTCCCAGGTGCGGGTCGAGGACGCGGACCCGTGGATGAGCAGGAGAGCGGGGGCGTCGCGAGGGCCGTCCTGGCACACGTGGATGTCGCCGTCCTCCAGTGACAGGGTCGTACTCCCGGTGGTCTCGCTCCCGGTGGTCTCGGCTTCGCCGTGCACGTGCGGTCCGTCTTCGGAATCAGTCATGCGCCCACTGTCGCCGCTGGAACCCGCCGCCGTATTGGACAAATGTTCCCCGGTCCCGGCTCGCGCGGCGCGGCGCGGGGCTCACGGCAGCGCGCGGCTGCTCGGTCGGCGGTGCCCGGTGGGCGTGATGCCGTACGCGGCACGGAAGGCGCGGGTGAAGTCGGCGGCGTGCGGGAAGCACCAGCGGGCGGCGACGTAACCCCTCGCCGGGGCGTCGTCCGCCCCCGGCGGGACCCCCGCGGTCGCGGTCCCGCGCGGACGTCGTCGACGCGGGACTGCGCGGGTGCGGATACTGCGGGCATACTGGCGGTGATGACAAATATGCGCACGGCCAAGCGTCACCTGCCGACCAGTCCCTTCAAGCCCGCGGCTGTGCCCCCGGACGAGTGCTTCGCGGTGGGCAGCCGAGTCACCCACGACGTCTACGGCCTCGGCCGGGTCACCGCGGTCGAGGACGGTGTCGCGGTCGTGGTCGACTTCGGCGTGCTCCGCAGACGCGTCGCCCGCCCGTACGCCAAGCTGACCGGCCTGTAGCAGCCGGCCGAGCGCGGCCGGGGCCCACCGGTTCAGCCCTGCTTTTCGTAGGGTCCCGGTCGCCCCGGCTCGCGGTCGCGCCCCACTGCTCCGGCGAGCCCGGCCCGCCGCTCCCGTTTCCCTGCTACAGTCAGTCCTGTTGCAGTTGTGGTTCCCATGAACTTATGTGTGCGCCTGCTGGCTTTTAGCGACAGGCGCATTTTTGTTTTCCCGGGCAGGTTCCGGGCTGGTCATCATCACGGCGGCGCGAAACGCGCGGCATGCGGGTTTCGGTACAGGCCCCATCAAGGAGACACATATATGGCTACTGGCACCGTGAAGTGGTTCAACGCGGAAAAGGGCTTTGGCTTCATCGAGCAGGACGGTGGCGGCGCTGACGTGTTCGCCCACTACTCGAACATCAACGCCCAGGGCTTCCGTGAGCTGCTTGAGGGCCAGAAGGTCGAGTTCGACACCACGCAGGGCCAGAAGGGCCCTCAGGCTGAGAACATTCGTCCGCTCTGACGTCCGACCGCAGGCCTGTCCTGCGAAGCGCCTGCCCCCGCCGCACCTGTGGCGGGGGCAGGTGGCACCACCCCCTGGATTTCCTTCCGGCTCGTTCCTGAGCCTCTCTGGCTCCGCCACCGGCGACCCACCCTCGCGAGACGCTCCGCGCCGCGTTCGGGTGCCGCCC
Source organism: Streptacidiphilus sp. P02-A3a (assembly GCF_014084105.1). Taxonomy (GTDB): domain Bacteria; phylum Actinomycetota; class Actinomycetes; order Streptomycetales; family Streptomycetaceae; genus Streptacidiphilus. The sequence continues at coordinate 6,778,023 of NZ_CP048289.1, forward strand.
CTGCCGTGACTCCCTGGCTTCATCCTGCGAGTACGGTTCGAGGTTTCTGCCACCCCGCCTGCTCTGGGTGTGCGCCGACCGTAGGTGACGTGCCGCACGGTTCGCCGTCCACGCCCCGCATTCTTTTCTTCCGGCTCGTTCGTGTGATCTCCCCGCGCGTCTTCGGCGCGGCCTGGAGCCTTCCTCGACACGCGCCCCTTGAGGAAGGTCCTCCCATGATCCGTTCCAGCCGCTCCTCCGGCCGCAGTTCCAGCCCCCACGCCCGCGCGGCCTCGCGCGGCGAGGGCACCGGCTCCTCCTACGGCCGCCGCCCCAGTGGCGGCCAGCGCCCCTCGTCCCCGAGGGGACGTCAGAACGACTCCGTCCAGGGCGAGTTCGCGATGCCGGTCAGCACCACACCGGCGCTCGCGGCCGTCGAGGCCTTCGCCGACCTCGACATGCCCCGCCCGCTGCTGGACACCCTGGCCCGCCACGGCGTCACCGCGCCGTTCCCGATCCAGGCCGCGACGCTGCCCAACTCGCTGGCCGGGCGCGACGTCCTGGGACGCGGCCGCACCGGCTCCGGCAAGACCATCGCCTTCGGGCTGGCCGTGCTGGCCCGCACCGCCGGACGCCGGGCCGAGGCCCGCCAGCCGCTCGCCCTGGTGCTGGTCCCCACCCGCGAACTCGCCCAGCAGGTCACCGACGCGCTGACCCCCTACGCCCACGCGGTCCGGCTGCGGCTGGCGACCGTGGTCGGCGGGATGTCCATCAGCCGACAGGCCCAGGCCCTGCAACGCGGCGCCGAACTGGTCGTCGCCACCCCCGGACGGCTCAAGGACCTCATCGAGCGCGGCGACTGCCGCCTGGACCAGGTCACCGTCACCGTCCTGGACGAGGCCGACCAGATGGCCGACATGGGCTTCCTGCCCCAGGTCACCGAACTCCTGGACCAGGTCGCCCCCGGCGGCCAGACCATGCTGTTCTCCGCCACCCTGGACCGCAACGTCGACCGGCTGGTCCGCCGCTTCCTGAACGACCCGGTCACCCACTCGGTCGATCCCTCCTCCGCGACCGTCAGCACCATGGAGCACCACCTGCTCCACGTGCAGAACAGCGACAAGAGCGCGGCCGTCGCGCACATCGCCTCCCGTGCCGGGGGCGTCATCATGTTCACCGACACCCGGCACGGCGCCGACCGGCTGGTGCTCGACCTCCTCGCGAAGGGGGTCAAGGCGGCGGCGCTGCACGGCGGCAAGTCCCAGCCCCAGCGCACCCGCACCCTGGAGCAGTTCCGCAACGGCCAGGTCACCGCGCTGATCGCCACCAACGTCGCCGCCCGCGGCATCCACGTCGACGGACTGGACCTGGTCGTCAACATCGACCCGCCCACCGACCACAAGGACTACCTGCACCGCGGCGGACGCACCGCCCGCGCGGGTGAGTCGGGCACCGTGGTCACCCTGGTCCTGCCCAACCAGCGCCGCGAGATGGCCCGCATGATGCACACCGCCGGCATCACCCCCCACAGCGCGCAGGTCCACTCCAGCGACCCCGAGCTCGCCCGCATCACCGGTGCCTGCGTCCCCACCGGCATCCCGGTCGTGATCAGCAGCCCGATCGTCGAACGCCCCCGCCGCAGCGCCTCCGGCCGCAACCCGCGCAACCGCGCCGCGGCCTCCGGCAGCCGCGGTGCGCAGGGCGCCTCCGGCAGCCGGACCCGCTCACCCCGACGCAGCGTCGCCGCCGCGTAGCTCCACGCCGCGCCGGTCCCACTGAACCCCCGCCGGAATTCCGCGAACACGCCGCCCGGTTCCGGGGGGAATTCCCCGGACGCTGATTTCTCCGGCAGCTGGTTCGCAGACGGCGGGCCCGGGAGCAGTTCCCATCGGATCGGATTTCCTCCGGCGGAATCCGGCCATCGCCCAGGGCCGGACGCGGGGATCGAGCCAGTTCTCCGGGTTGCGGAGCTGGAGCATCGGAATGCCGCATTGAATGGACGCCGATGCTTCAACTCCGTATCCCAACAGGGAGCCAGCATGCGCGTTCTCTTCAGCGGCCCCGGCTCGGCGGGCCATCTGTTCCCCATGGTGTCCACGGCCCAGGCGCTGCGGGCGGCCGGCCACGAGGTCGTCTTCGCCGCCGCCACCCCGGTCGACCTGCTCCACAACACCGGGCTGCCGGTGGTCGACGTGGGCGACGGCACGACCCTGCTCGAAGCGTTCACCCGGGCGGGCCGCAGCAGCAACTACCGGGGCGAGGGCCGGTCGCAGGAGGAGACGTTCCGGGTGGCCGCGGTCGGCTTCGCCGAGCACTCGCGGTCGACCCTGCCCGGCCTGGACGAGCTGGCCTCCGCCTGGCAGCCGGACCTGATCGTGCACGCGGCCTTCCAGGGGTCGGCACCGCTGGTCGCGCGGAAGCTGAAGATCCCCTCGGTGGTGCACAACTTCGGTGTCGCTTCCGGGCAGTGGATGGTCGACCGGCTGGCCGAGCACCTGGCCCCGGAGTACCGGGCGCACGGCGTCCCGACCGAGCGCGACGGCACCGGGAGGAGCACCGTGCTGGACGTGGTGCCGCCGTCGCTGGGTGGCGACGGCACCGGCTGGCGGGTCCGGTACGTCCCGTACAACGGCAGCGGGGCCGTTCCGATCGAGTTCTTCGGCCGTCCGGCGCGGCCCCGGGTGGTGGTCACCCTCGGCACCGTGCTGCCCGAGTTCGACGGCGTCCGCTCCATCAAACTGACGATTGATCAAGCTTCTTCCGTGGATGCCGAGTTCCTGCTGGCGTTGGGGAAGACCGACCTGGCCGCGCTGGGTCCGCTGCCGACCAACGTCCGGGCGCTGCCCTGGGTGCCGCTGGCCGAACTGCTCGCGGTGAGCGACGCGATCGTGCACCACGGTGGTTCCGGCACCATGCTGACCGCCGCGGTCGCGGGCGTGCCGCAACTCCTGCTGCCGCAGGGCGCCGACCACTTCGCCAACGCGGACGCGGCCGAGGCCCGGGGCTTCGCGCTGCGCGCCGCCGACGACGCCGTGGACCGCGTGCTGCTGGAACGGCTGCTGCACGACGCCGAGTTGCGCTCGGCCGCCGTCGCCACCCGGGAGGAGATCGCCGCGCTGCCCTCGCCCGCCGAACTGGTGCCCCGGTTCGAGGAGTTGCTGGACGTCGCCCGCTGATGGGCGGCGGTGGGGAGCGGCGTGCCCGGTCAGTTCAGCCAGCGGTCTCCACCAGCACGATCTGGACGAGATAGGGCAGGATCGCGACCGCCTGGGGGTCGTGGTCGAGCAGCACCGCGACCGGGGCCAGGCCGTGGGCCCGTAGCACCTCGACCGGGCGCGCCCAGTGCGGCGGGCCGAGGGGAGCCCGCGGTGCGGCCGGTCGCGGCTCCCGCTCGACGCCGATCGCCGGGGCAGCGGCGGCTGCCGTACCGGGCTCCGCCGCGACCCGTGCCTCCTGCGCCAGCAGCGCCTCGCGGTGCTGCGCCAAGCCGGTCTCCACCGCGGCGATCCAGGTGAGCCCGGCGGCCGCACCCACCGGGGGACGGAACGGGGGGCCGGGTGGCGGTGGCGCGCCGAAGGCGTCCTCGCGGGGGACCCGGCGCAGGGAGCCGGTGGCCAGGTCCAGTCCCCAGGCCGAGGACCACTCCTCGGACGGGCTCCCCGGCCGGTGGGCCGCCAGCGCGCCGTAGGCGGCCAGAGCCGTGAGGACGGCGGCCGTGCGGTCCTCCCCCGGGCCCTGCCCGCTGTGCGGCGCGACCGCGCCGAGCACCGCGCCCAACAGGCCGGTGTGGCGTCGGGCCGCGGCGTCCGCCCGGGCGAGGAACCACCCGGCGTCCACCGCCTCCCCGCCGATGCGCTGCAGGAAGGCTGCCCGTGCCTCCGCCTGGGTGATCCCCTGCCGACTGCCGCCGTGCGGGTCCGCGGCGGAGGCGTCCGATCGCAGCTCCATGGCCCTCCCTCCTTCGGGCTCCCGCTGTCGGTGAGCCCTTTGGTCCATGGAACACGGACTGGATATCCGTCCGATCACCCCGCGATATAAGCCGCTCCCCCGGAGCTGTCCCTGACGACGCTGTCCCGCTCGACGCTCTCCCGCTCGACGCCGTCCCGGATGACGAGGGTGCAGCACTTCGCGCTGCCACCGCCCTTCAGCAGCTCGGACAGGTCGGTGCCGATCGGTCGGAAGCCGCGCTCACGCAACTGCCGCATCACACCGGTGGCGGCCTCCGGCAGGATCACGTGGAGCCCGTCGCTGACCGCGTTCAGGCCGAACACCTCCGCGTCCGCCTCGCTCACCAGGATCGCGTCCGGGAAGAGCCGCCGCAGGACCGCCCGGCTCTCGGCGGAGAAGGCCTCCGGGTAGTACATGATCTCGTCGCCGTCGAGCACGGTCAGGGCCGTGTCGAGGTGGTAGAACCGCGGGTCCACGAGTTCCAGGCTGATCACCGGGCGCCCGAAGAACTCCTGGGCCTCCGCGTGCGCCTCGGGGGTGCTGCGGAACCCGGTTCCGGCCAGCAGCCACCCGGTGGTGGCGAGGAAGTCGCCCTCGCCCTCGTTCACATGGACCGGGTCGCACAGCTCCTGGTAGCCCCGCGCCCGGAACCACTCCAGGTAGGCGGGGCCCTCGGCGGCCCGCTCCGCGTTGCGGAAGCGGACCCCGAGCACCCTGCCGTCCACCACCGTCGCGCCGTTCGCCGCGTAGACCATGTCGGGGCAGCCGGCCAGCGGTTCGATCAGCTCGACCCGGTGGCCCAGCGACCGGTGGAGGCCGAGCAGCCGTTCCCACTGGGCGACGGCGAGTTCGGTGTCCACCGGCCTGGCGGGGTCCATCCACGGGTTGATCGAGTACGTCACCTCGAAGTAGGTGGGGCGGCACATCAGGTACCGGCGCGGGCGGGCGGTGCGGACCTGCGGGGACTCGTTCATGGCAGGGCTCCTTCGACGGTATGTGGCATGTGGCATGTGTCATGGCGCGGTGTCGACGGCCGGGCCGCTCGCGGGGGTCGCCGATCGGGGGCCGACCGGCTCGGGGCCGACCGCGGGGGGGACGCTGAGAATGTGTGTCGGCGTGGAATCACACGCATTTGCCGGGGCGTCGGCGAAACCGCCCGGACTGGGAAGCGGGATCCACGTACTCGGAATCCTCGGGCACATCAGCGGCCCGATCATGGCACATCCGGACGTCTTCGGGAAGACCCGAAATCCGCCTTTCTCCGTGCTTGTGGATATTCCCGCCGAGGTCACCGGTGCACTACATTGTCAGGGTTGGGGGGGTGCCCGACGGACTGCGCCGCAGCTCAAGTGGCTCGCCATGCGATTGATTCGGGCCGGGGAGGACCCGCTGCTGACGGCCCGTTCGATCGGCTGCCGTTCGCGTCCTGACGCCGCCGTTCCCGCAGGTGTCCAGGTCCCGTGGTCAACGTCGGTGGGGGGAAGGGAACATGGTCGAGGACATCAGATTCTCCGTGCTCGGGGCCGTGCGCGTCCATCGGGGCGAGACCGTTCTCGCGTCCCGGTCGCCACAGTTGCAGGCGCTTCTGGTGGCCCTGCTGCTCCGTCCCGGACGATCGGCCTCGGCGCACGAACTCATCACGGCGATCTGGGGCGAGGCCTCCCCGGATTCCGCGCTGTCGAGCCTGCGCACGTACGCGTGGCGGCTGCGCCAGACCCTGGAGATCGACCGTGCGGATCCCAGGGTACTCATTTCACTGCACGACGGATACCAGTTGGTGATTCCCGCGGACTCGGTGGACGCGAACTACGCGGAGAAGCTGGCCGCTGACGCCGCCCGGGCCCGCGCACAGGGCCGGGACGACGACTGCAGCCGACTCCTGGGCGAAGCCCTGGGACTGTGGCAGGGCGAGCCGCTGTCGGGTGTTCCGGGGCCCTACGCGGACCAGCAGCGTTCACGGCTCAACGAGCTCCGGCGGGGTCTGCTGGAAGAGCGCTTCGACCACAATCTGCGATTGGGGCGGAACTCGGCCGTCATACCAGAGCTGACCGCGTTCATCGCCGAACACCCGCTCCAGGAAAGGCCCTACGGGTTCCTGATGCGGGCGCTGTACTCCTCCGGCCGCCAGGCCGACGCGCTGGCGGTGTTCACCCGGGCCCGGCACATCCTGGCCGAGGAGCTGGGCGTCGATCCCGGGCCGGAGCTGAGTGCGCTCCATGCCCGCATCCTGGCCGGCGACCCGCTGCTCAACGCCGCCCCCCAGGGGCAGGGGTACCAGCAGGCCCAGCAGGGGTCGGAGGCGGAACCCGCACCGCAGGAGGGGCAGTCGGACGAGCCGTCGGCGCCGGTCGGAGCGGACCCGGAGGAGCCACCCGGCGGCGGCCGCCCCCACCTGGTCTCCCGGCCCGCCCAACTTCCGGCGGACACGGCCGACTTCACCGGGCGCGTGACCGAGGTGGTCGACCTGTGCCGGGTGCTCACCAGCAGTACCAGGACGTCGCTGCCCGTGGTGTCCGTCGCGGGCATGGGCGGCATCGGGAAGACCACGCTGGCGCTGCGGGTCGCCCATCTGGCCAAACCGCGGTTCACCGACGGGCAGTTGTACGCCGACCTGGGCGGCAACGGTCTTGAGCCCGCCGAGCCGAGGACGGTACTGGGCAGTCTGCTCACGACGCTGGGGGTTCCGGGGCACGCCCTCCCCAACGCGACCGAGGACCGCGCGCGGCTGTTCCGCTCCATGCTCGACGGGCGGCGGATCCTGCTGCTGCTCGACAACGCCCGGGATCCGGCGCAGGTCAGACCGCTGCTGCCGGGCTCGGCCGACTGCGCGGTGATCGTCACCAGCCGTGCCCGGCTCGCCGGACTGCCCACCTCCGCCCAGGCCGACCTGGGCGTCTTCACCACCGACGAGGCCATCGGCCTGCTCCGCTCGATCGTCGGCGGGGAGCGTGCCACCGACGAGCAGGCCGCCACCGAACTGGTGACCGCCTGCGGGCATCTCCCGCTGGCCGTGCGGATCGTGGCCGCGCGCCTGGCCGCGCGGCCGCAGTGGCAGGTGGAGACGATGACCCGTCGGCTCGCCGACCAGCGCCGTCGCATCGGTGAACTGCGGGCCGGGGACCTGGCGGTGGCCGCCGCCTTCGAACTGGGCTACCGGCAACTGACGGATGATCAGGCCCGGGCGTTCCGGCTGCTCGCGCCCACGGCCCGGACCGGTGTCGGACTGGCTGCCGCCGCCGCGGCCCTCGACCTGGCCGAGGAGGACGCCGAGGACCTGCTGGAAGCACTGGTGGACGCCGCCATGCTGGAGGCGCCACTGCCCGGCCGGTACCGGTTCCACGACCTGGTCCGCTCCTTCGCGCTACAGCTCCCGGCTCCCCCGCCGTCCGACGACGACGACGAGCGCGGTGCGGCGCTGGGCCGACTGCTCGACCACTTGCTCGCCGGAGGGTCAACCGCCTTCCGGCACATGGTTCCGGGCGACCCGGTCGGCGTCTTCCTGGTCCGCAGCCCCGCCGCGGGTCCGCAGCTCGCCTCGCTGGCGGAGGCCCGGGCCTGGGTGGCCACCGAGTTCGACTGCATCACCAACGCGGTGACCCTGGCCACCCAGAGCCCGCCCGGGCCCGAGGGCCGACTGCTGCGCACGGCGACCGACCTGGTGATCTCCCTGAGCCCGTACGGCAAGGGCATTCCCTACGGCCAACTGGCCGAGGCGGCGCGGACGGTGGCGGAGACGGCGGCGCTGCGGGGCGACGACCGCGCCGAGGGCCGGGCCCGGTTCGTCTGCGGTAACGCCGCGCTGCAGAACACCCAGCTGGCGGAGGCCGAACTGCACATCCGGCTGGCGACCGAAGCCTGCCTGCGCGCGGACGACCGGGTCATTCTCCAGCAGACCCTCAACGACCAGGGCCTGATCGCCCAGCTCCAGCAGAACTACGCCGACGCCGTCCGCCACTACGACCAGGGGACGCTGCTGGCAAGGGAGTTGGGCCACCACTCGGGCGAGCTGACGACCGTGCTCAACGCCGCGCAGGCCCGCCTTCGCAGCGGGCGGGCCCAGGAGGCACTGCTGGCCTGCGACGACGCGCTGGTCGCGCTCCGGGCGGTCGCGGACCATCACGGCATCGCCTACGCACACTACGTCCGCGGTCTGGCCCTGCACGAGTTGCGGCGCTACGACGACGCCGCCGCGAGCTACCTGATCTGCCTGACGCTCTGCGAGGCCGAGGGCATCCGGGGTCAGGAGGCGCAGGCGCGGGTCCGGCTCGCGGACACCCTGCGGATGACGGGCAAGTCCGTCGAGGCGCTGTCGGAGGCCCAGCAGGCGCTGGTCCTCTGCGAGGAGCTGGGGGCGGAACGTGATCGCGGGCACGCGCTGGTCGCGCTCAGCCATGCCCTCGCCGACCTGGGCGAGGTCCGGTCCGCGCTGGCCCGGGCGGTGCAGGCACGCGCCGTGTTCACCGGGCTGGGGCTCCCGGACGCCGTTCAGGCGGGAACCCTGGTCGCCGACCTCGAACTGGCTCTGGGGTCGGCGAGCGACTGAACCACAGGTACCTCCGCGGTACCCGCGCCGGCCTCAGACCTTGCTGTTCCACTCGTCGGGGTTGACCGGCGCCGGCGTCGGCGAGGGGGACGCCACCGGGTCCGACCCGTCCGCCCGCACCGCCACCGACCGGCCCTGCGCCGGGGCGCCGAGGTGGACCGGGGCCGTCGAGACCGCGAGAGCCAGAGCCGACGCGCACCCGGCCGCGGCCACGGTCGCACCGACACGCAGCACCAGTGACTGTATCGATCGCTTCATCAGAGTGTCCGTTCACTCGGGGGGCTGGCTTCGAGTAACAGTCTTCTCGCGGCCGATCTCACGCTGATACACGTCCGATCGCCGACTCCTCTCCCGCTCCGCTCGGCCCGCCCAGGGCTCGGCGATCCGGCGTATATCGGCGGTGTGGAACATCGTCATCACGACGAACCGAACCGGAGGCCGCAGGGCCCCCGGCCGGGATGCAGCGATCGGGCAGGGGTGGACGGCACCTCGACCGGCATCAGCGGCCCCACCCGAACACCGGCTGCCTCCCAGGTCATCTTCACAGCACCCGCCCGCTCTTGGGAGAGGAACGAAAAGCAATGACTGACGAGACCGAGGACCTGCAGACCTACCTGGTGGTCGTCAACCACGAGGAGCAGTACTCCGTGTGGCGCGCGGACCGCGAGCTGCCGAACGGCTGGGACTCCATCGGATCGCCGGCCACCAGGGCCGAGTGCCTCGCCCGCATCGAGGAGCAGTGGACGGACATGCGCCCGCTCAGCGTCCGCTGACCCGCTCACCACTCCGCACGATCCGCGCACAGCACCCGGGCCGGGCCGCTCAGACCGGCGGCCCCGCCCCGGGTGATCGGAGAAAGCCCTCGGCCCTATCGACGTTCGGAAGGTGACATGCCTGCATCAAGCTTGGAGTCGGACAGCTCCGTGGACGAGTTCCCCCGCACTGCCCGCGCTCCGTACGAGTTCGACCTCCTGGCTCTCGCGCAGGGAACCACCGTGCCCGGTCCGCCGACCACCCTCGTGTCCATGTTCGAGGAGCAGGCCGCCCGCACCCCGCACGCCCCGGCCGCGGTCCGCGGATCCACCACCCACTCGTACGCGGAGCTCAACGCCCGCGCCAACCGGCTGGCCCGGCTGCTGGCCGCCCGCGGCATCGGCCCCGAGGACCGGGTCGCGGTACTGCTGCCCCGCGACCACGACCTGCTCACCGCGCTGCTGGCGGTCCTCAAGTGCGGTGCGGCCTACGTCCCGCTCGACCCCGGGCACCTGGCCCAGCGGATCGGCCTGATCCTCGACGACACCCGGCCGGCCTGCCTGATCACCGGGACCGGGACGTCCCCGGAGCGGGCCTGGGGCATGCCGGTCCTCCAGCTGGACGCCCCCGAGCAGCGCACGGCCTGCGCCGCCCAGTCACCCGACGACCTCACCGACACCGACCGGGTCGCACCGCTGTCGCCGCGGCACCCGGCGTACCTCATCTACACCTCGGGATCGACCGGGACGCCCAAGGGTGTGGTCGTCGAGCACCACGCCGCGGCCGCCTACCTCCAGTGGACCGTCCACCTCAACCCGGAGCTCTCCGGGAGCGTGCCGTTCCACGGCTCGGTCTCCTTCGACGGCACCGCGACCGCCCTCTTCGGACCGCTGGTCTCCGGCGGCCTGATCCTCCTCGCCGACCTGGAGCACGATCCCCGGACCCGCGCCAACCTGCTGGACCACCCGCCGGCCTTCCTCAAGGGCACACCCAGCCTGCTGCCCCGGCTGATGGACCTCGGCGCCGAGTTCGCACCGAGCGGGGCGCTCATGCTCGGCGGCGAGCAGCTGACCGCGGAGGCCCTGGCCGGCTGGCGGGCCCGGTACCCCGGCGCGGCCGTGGTCAACAGCTACGGCCCCAGCGAGGTGGTGGTCGCCTGCACCCAGTACCGCGTGGAGCCCGGCAGTCAGCTCCCGGCCGGTCCGCTGCCGATCGGCCGCCCGGCCTGGAACACCAGCGTCCAGCTGCTGGACGGCGACCTGCGACCCGTCGAGCCGGGGGCGGTGGGCGAGCTGTACGTCGGCGGCCCCGGCCTGGCCCGCGGGTACTGGAACCGCCCCGGCCCCACGGCCGCCGCCTTCCTCCCGGACCCGGACGGGGCCCCCGGGTCACGGATGTACCGCACCGGTGACCTCGCCCGTTGGAACGCCGAAGGCCAGCTGGAGTTCCTGGCCCGCGCGGACGGGCAGCTCAACCTGCGCGGCTACCGCATCGAACCGGGCGAGGTGGAGGCGGCGCTGCGCCACGACCCGGCGGTCGCCCAGGCCGTGGTGACGGTCCGCGAGGACCGCGAGGGCGACCGGCGCCTCATCGGCTACGTGGTCGCGGAGCGGGACGCCCGGGTCGACCCGGCGGCGCTGGGCGAACTCGTCGGCACCCTGCTTCCCCCCTACATGGTCCCCAGCACCGTCGTCGTACTCGATCGGCTGCCCCTGAACAGCAGCGGGAAGGTCGACCGCGGCGCACTCCCGGCCCCCGAGTACCGCACCACCGGTAGCGGGAGCGACGTCCGCACCCCGGTACAGGAAGTCCTCTGCCACCTCTACGCCGATGTGCTCGGCGTCACCGAGGTCGGCCTCGACGACGACTTCTTCGGCCTCGGCGGCCACTCCCTGCTCGCCTTCCGGCTCATCGGCCTGGTGCGGTCCACCCTGCACGCGGAAGTCGACCTGAGGACGCTCACCACGGCCCCGACCGTGCGACTGCTGGCGCCGCGGCTGCTCCGCGGCACCCGCTCCCGGCCGGTGCTCGCCGCCGCGCCGCGCCCGGCCGCGCTCCCGCTCTCCCCCGCCCAGCAACGGCTCTGGTTCCTGGACCAGTTGGAGGGGCCCAGCGCGGTGTACAACCTGCCGTTCCAGCTGTCCCTGCCGGGCCGCCCGGACCCTGCCGTGCTGCGGCGGGCCCTCCAGGACGTGACCACCAGGCACGAGAGCCTGCGCACCGTGTTCCTCCCCGGAGCCGACGGAGACCGGCCCCACCAGTACGTGCTGCCGGAGTCCACCGTCCCGCCGCTCTCGGTGGTCGCCGACGGCGGCCTCGCCGCCGCGCTGGACCAGGCCTCGGCCCACGTGTTCGACCTGGCCACCGAACCGCCGTTCCGCGCCTGGATGTTCCCGTCCGACGAACCGGACACCACGACCGTGCTGCTGCTGGCGCATCACATCGCCGTCGACGGCTGGTCGAAGGCGCCCCTGGCGCGCGACCTGACGACCGCCTACCAGGCCCGCGGCCGGGGGATCGCCCCGCGGTTCGACGCCCTTCCGGTGCAGTACGCGGACTACACGCTGTGGCAGCGGGAGCTCCTGGGCGACCCCGCGGACCCGGCCGGTCTCCGCTCCGAGCAGGCCGGTTACTGGCGGGCCGCGCTGGACGGGATACCCAGCGCCGTCGACCTGCCCACCGACCACGCCCGGCCACCGGTACCGGGCCACTCCGGCGGCCGGGTCACCCTGGCGATCGACCCGCGCCTGCACGCCCGGACGGCGGAGTTCGCCCGCGCCCACCGGGCCACGACGTTCATGGTGCTGCACGCGGTCATCGCCGCACTGCTGACCCGGCTCGGGGCCGGCACCGACATCCCCATCGGCACGCCTGTCGCCGGGCGCACCGAGGAGGGCCTGGCCGACCTGGTCGGCTGCTTCGTCAACACCCTCGTCCTGCGCACCGACACCCAGGGCGACCCGAGCTTCACCGAGCTCCTGCGGAGGGTGCGGGAGACCGACCTGGCCGCCTACTCGCACCAGGACCTGCCGTTCGAGGAGGTCGTCGAGGCCGTCAACCCGGACCGCTCACCGGCGCACCACCCGCTGTTCCAGATCATGCTGGCCTTCAACAACACCGACACCGCGTCCGTCCTGAACGGGAAGTCCGACCCGCTGGACCTCCGCGGCGCGATGTTCGACCTCACCTTCTCGCTGAGTGAGCACTTCTCGGCGACCGGCGCCCCGGAAGGCCTCTCCGGTCTCCTGCAGTACTCCAGCGACCTCTTCGACCAGGACACGGTCGAGCTCATCGGCGCCCGGCTGCTCCGGCTGCTGGGCTCGGCGCTGGACAGCCCCGACTCGCCCGTCAGCGACCTCGACATCCTCGTCCCCGGCGAGCTCGCGGTGCTGCACGACCTCCCCGGTGAGGCGGGCACCGACGGCGGCACCGACCGGCCGCTGTCGGTGCTGGAGGGGTTCGCGGCGCAGGTGGCCCGCGATCCGGGCGCGGTGGCCGTGGTCTGCGGCGAACAGCAGCTCAGCTACCAGGAGTTGGCCGACCGCTCGGACGCCCTCGCCGAGGCGCTGCGCGCCGCCGGGATCGGCCCCGAATCCCGGGTCGGCGTCTGCCTGGAACGCACCGCGTGGCTGCCGGTCGCGCTGCTGGGGATCTGGAAGGCCGGGGGCGCCTACGTCCCGCTCGACCCCGAATACCCGCCCGCCCGGCTCAGCTACATGGCCCGGGACGCCGGCCTCAGCTGCGTCGTCACCCAGCGCGGCCTCGCCGACCTGGCCGCCTCGCTGCACACCGCACCGGTCCTGGTCGAGGACCTCCCCCGCACGGCGTCCGGCGGCGCCGACCCGTACCTCCCGAGCGGGAACGCGCTCGCCTACGTGATCTACACCTCGGGCTCGACCGGACAGCCCAAGGGCGTCGGCATCGACCACGGCAGCCTGATCCGGTTCTTCGCGGGCATGGAGCGGTCCTGCCCGCTGGGCGGGGACGACACCATCGCCGCGCTCACCAGCGTCTGCTTCGACATCTCGACCGTCGAACTGCTGCTGCCACTCGTCCTCGGCAGCCGCATCGTGGTGATCACCAAGGAGCAGTCCCTGGACGCCCGGGAACTCGCCGAGCAGGTCCGGGAGCACGGGGTCACCGTGCTCCAGGCCACCCCCACGTCCTGGCGGATGCTGATCGAGGCGGGGGGCGACTGGGGGAACCTGACCCACGCGATGTCCGGCGGTGAGCCGCTCACCACCGAGCTGGCCGCCAGGCTCCTCGCACGCGGGCTGCGGGTCTGGAACCTGTACGGACCGACCGAGGCCACGGTCTGGTCCTCGCTCGCGGAGATCACGGCGGCGGCCGATGCCGCGACGGTGGGCCGCACGATCGGCGGCGCGCGCCACTACGTCCTCGACGCGCTCGGCCGCCCGGTACCGGTCGGTGTCACGGGTGAGCTCTACATCGGCGGTGACATCGTCGCCCGCGGCTACCACAACCGCCCGGCCCAGAGCGCGGAGCGCTTCGTCCCGGACCCGCTGGGACCCCCGGGATCCAGGATGTACCGCACCGGTGACCGGGTCCGCTGGCTCACCGACGGCAGTCTCCAGTGCCTCGGCCGCCTCGACAGCCAGGTCAAGATCCGGGGCTTCCGGATCGAACCGGGTGAGATCGAGTCGGTGCTCGGCACCTGCCCCGGCGTCGACTTCGCCGCGGTGGTGGTGCGGCCGGACCCGACCGGCGGGCAGCGCCTCATCGGGTACGTGCTCCCCCGGTCGCCCGGCTCGGTGACCCCGCTGGAGCTGCGCGCCTGGTGCGCCCGCCAACTGCCGGCCCACATGGTGCCCGCCCGCCTGCTGCTGATCGACTCCGTCCCACGGACACCCGGCGGAAAGCTCGACCGCCGGGGATTCCCCGACCCGGACAGCGCCGCCGAGGCCCCGGACGCCGGGCACGAGCCTCCGACGAACGAGGTCGAACGGACCCTCGCCGACCTCTGGGGCCGCCTGCTCGGGCTGCGCGACCCAGGCATCCGGGACAACTTCTTCGACAGCGGTGGGCACTCGCTGCTGGCCACCCAGCTGATCTCCCAGATCCGGGTGGAGTTCCAGGTCGACCTCCCGCTGCGGGAGTTCTTCCGGGCCCCCACGATCGCCGATCTGGCCACAGCCGTCGAAGACCTGATCACCGCTCAGATGTCCGACCTGACCGAGGAAGAACTCCGAGACATGCTCGCCGAAATGGATGCGTCGTGAACGAGACCCAGAACACGCCCGCCACGGCGGACGCCCTGCGCAGGGAACTCATCGCCAAGCGGCTGGCCGGCCGGAAGACCGCGGTCGCCGGTGGCGCGGTCGGTGGTCGGATGGTGCCGGTGGAGCGCGGCGGGGCGCTGCCGGTCTCCTTCGCCCAGGAGCGGCTCTGGCTGCTGGACCGGCTCTCGGCGAGCGGCGACGAGTACCTCCTCAAGTACGTGTGGCGGGTCCGTGGGGCGTTGGATCGGGTGGCCTGGCAGCTGGCGCTGGACGACGTGGTCGCCCGGCACGAGGTCCTGCGCACCGCCCTGACCGAGGTCGACGGGCGCCCCGTGCAACGCATCGCCGACCACGCCACCGTCCCGCTGCAATGGACCGACCTCAGCACCACCCCCACCGACCAACGCCTGGACCACGCACGCGACCTGGCCACCAGCTTCTCCACCCAACCCTTCGACCTCGCCACCGCACCCCTGCTGCGCTCCGCCGCCTGGACCCTGGACACCGACGACCACCTCGTCGTCGTCACCTTCCACCACGTCGCCTCCGACGGCTGGTCCAACAAGATCTTCACCGACGAACTCACCGCCTGCTACGAGGCCCGCACCACCGGCAGCACCGCCACCCTGCCCCCACTCCCGATCCAGTACGCCGACTTCGCCAACTGGCAACGCAACCGACTCACCGGCCAGATCCTCGACGACCAACTCGACTACTGGCGCCACTCCCTGGCCGACCTGCCGATCCTCGACCTACCCACCGACCACCCCCGCCCCACCACCCGCACCGGCCGCGGCGGCACCATCACCTACACCCTCCCCACCACCCTCATCACCCAGCTCGAAACCCTCGCCCGACAACACCGAGCCACCACCTTCATGGTCCTGCTCGCCGCCTTCCACACCGTCCTCGCCCGCTGGACCGGACAGAACGACATCGCCATCGGCACCCCCATCGCCGGACGCAACCGCGCCGAAATCGAAGGCCTCATCGGCTTCTTCGTCAACACCCTCGTCACCCGCGCCAACCTCACCGACAACCCCACCTTCACCACCCACCTCACCCGCGTCCGCGACAACGTCCTCGGCGCCTTCGACCACCAAGACCTCCCCTTCGAACGCCTCGTCGAAGACCTCAAACCCGAACGCGACCCCAGTCGCAACCCCCTCTTCCAGGCCTGGTTCGTCACCCAGAACTTCGAGCAGGCCGAGGCGCACCACGGCTCCATCCAGCTGTCGCCGATGAGCCTCGACACCGGCGACCCCACCTCGCCCTTCGACATCTCGCTGATCACGCGACCGGTCGAAGGCGGGATGAAGTTCCACTTCACCTACGCCAGGGACCTGTTCGAGGCGGACTCCGTCGAGCGGCTGGCGAGCCACCTGCGCCGACTCCTGGAAGCGGTGGCGGTCACCCCTGACGTACCGGTCGGGAGCCTGGACCTGCTGACGGACGAGGAGCGGCAGGCTCTCACCGTCCTCAGCGCGCCGGTGGAGGTGACCGGTGAACCGCTGTCGGTACTGGAGGCGTTCGCGGTCCAGGTGGCCCGCGATCCGGGCGCGGTGGCCGTGGTCTGCGGCGAACAGCAGCTCAGCTACCAGGAGTTGGCCGACCGCTCGGACGCCCTCGCCGACACCCTGCACGCCGCCGGAGTCGGCCCCGAATCCCGGGTCGGCGTCTGCCTGCAACGCGGCCAGTGGCTACCGGTCGCGCTGCTGGGGATCTGGAAGGCCGGGGGCGCCTACGTCCCCCTCGACCCCGCCTACCCCCACGCCCGACTCGCCCACATGGCCCAGGACGCCGACCTGTCCTGCATCATCACCCAACGACAACTCACCCACCTGACCACCACCCTGCACCCCACACCCGTCCTCATCGAGGACCTCCCCACCACCGGCACCCACACCCCGCACCCCACCGGCTCCCTCGCCTACCTCATCTACACCTCCGGCTCCACCGGACAACCCAAGGGCGTCGCCGTCGACCACCCCGCCCTCGCCCGCCACACCCACACCATCCGCGAACACTACGCACTCACCCCCCACGACCACATCCTCCAGTTCGCCTCCTACTCCTTCGACCCGTTCCTGGAGCAGCTGCTCCCGGCGCTGCTCAGCGGCGCCCGGGTGATCATCCGGCCGAACGATCCCTGGCTGCCGAGCCACGTTCCGTCCGTGATCGAGCAGTACGGCATCACCGTGGCCAACTTCCCGCCGGCGTACTGGGCGGAGATGGTGTCGGGCCTGACGGCGGCCCAGGTACCCGCGATGGCGACGCTGCGGCTACTGGTCCTCGGCGGCGAGGTGCTGCCCGCCACCGCGCTGGCCGCCTGGCAGCGGCACCTCCCCGGCACCACCGTCATCAACGCCTACGGGCCCACCGAGACCACGGTGACCGCAACCGCCCACACCGTCCAGGGGGACACCCCCGGAAGGGTCCCGATCGGTACCGCTCTGGGTGGACGGCGCACCTACGTCCTCGACCCGCACGGCAACCCCACCCCCCTCGGCGTACCCGGCGAACTGTGCATCGGCGGACCCGAACTCGCCCGCGGCTACCACCACCAACCCGCCCTCACCGCCCACCGCTTCACCCCCGACCCCCACGGACCCGCAGGCAGCCGCCTCTACCACACCGGCGACCGAGTCCGCCGCCTCCCCAACGGCACCCTCCACTACCTCGGCCGCCTCGACAACCAAATCAAACTCCGCGGCTACCGCATCGAACTCGACGAAATCCAAACCACCCTCACCAACCACCCCCACATCACCACAGCCATCACCACCATCCGCGAAGACCAACCCGGACACCCCCGCCTCACCACCCACTACACCACCACCCACACCACCCCCCTCACCACCACCGAACTCCGCACCTGGTGCGCCACCACCCTCCCCGACCACATGATCCCCACCACCTACATCCACCTCACCACCCTCCCCACCACCCCCACCGGCAAAATCGACCACAAAGCCCTCCCCGCACCCACCACCGGGCGCAGCGACACCGACAGCGACTACACCGCTCCGCGCAACCCCACCGAGCAGACCATCGCCGACATCTGGGCCGAGGTCCTCGGCACCACCCTCATCGGCATCGACGACAACTTCTTCGAGCTCGGCGGCCACTCGCTGCTCGCCACCATGGCCGTCTCCCGCATCGCCGAACAGCTCAACCGCTCGGTCGAACTGCGCACCCTCTTCGAGAAGCCCTGCATCCGTGACTTCGCCGAGCAGGTCGCCGTAGCCGGTGGCGCGGTCGGTGGTCGGATGGTGCCGGTGGAGCGCGGCGGGGCGCTGCCGGTCTCCTTCGCCCAGGAGCGGCTCTGGCTGCTGGACCGGCTCTCCACGACCCGCGACGAGTACACCCTCAGCCATGTGTGGCGGGTCCGTGGGGCGTTGGATCGGGTGGCCTGGCAGCTGGCGCTGGACGATGTGGTCGCCCGGCACGAGGTCCTGCGCACCGCCCTGACCGAGGTCGACGGACGCCCCGTGCAACGCATCGCCGACCACGCCACCGTCCCGCTCCAGTGGACCGACCTCAGCACCACCCCCACCGACCAACGCCTGGACCACGCACGCGACCTGGCCACCAGCTTCGCCACCCAACCCTTCGACCTCGCCACCGCACCCCTGCTGCGCTCCGCCGCCTGGACCCTGGACACCGACGACCACCTCGTCGTCGTCACCTTCCACCACGTCGCCTCCGACGGCTGGTCCAACAAGATCTTCACCGACGAACTCACCGCCTGCTACGAGGCCCGCACCACCGGCAGCACCGCCACCCTGCCCCCACTCCCGATCCAGTACGCCGACTTCGCCAACTGGCAGCGCAACCGACTCACCGGCCAGGTCCTCGACGACCAACTCGACTACTGGCGCCACTCCCTGGCCGATCTGCCGATCCTCGACCTCCCCACCGACCACCCCCGCCCCACCACCCGCACCGGCCGCGGCGGCACCATCACCTACACCCTCCCCACCACCCTCATCACCCAGCTCGAAACCCTCGCCCGACAACACCGAGCCACCACCTTCATGGTCCTGCTCGCCGCCTTCCACACCGTCCTCGCCCGCTGGACCGGACAGAACGACATCGCCATCGGCACCCCCATCGCCGGACGCAACCGCGCCGAAATCGAAGGCCTCATCGGCTTCTTCGTCAACACCCTCGTCACCCGCGCCAACCTCACCGACAACCCCACCTTCACCACCCACCTCACCCGCGTCCGCGACAACGTCCTCGGCGCCTTCGACCACCAAGACCTCCCCTTCGAACGCCTCGTCGAAGACCTCAAACCCGAACGCGACCTCAGCCGCAACCCCCTCTTCCAGGTGCTGTTCGACGTCAACGACCGGCCGGCCACCCGGGTCACCGCCGCCGGGGCCGAGTTCACGCCCTTCGACCTGCCGCGGGACACCGCGAAGTTCGATCTCTCCCTCTCCTTCGGCACCGGCAGGGAGGGTCGCTTCTCCATCCATGTCGAGTACGCCACCGACCTCTTCGACGAGGCGACGGTCCGCCGCCTGGCCTCCCATGTCGAGAGCGTCCTGGTCGAGGTCGCCCACGCGCCCGGCACCCGGGTCGGCGACCTGCGGATGCTGTCCGAGGAGGAGCGGCTGAGCGTCGAGGCCTTCAGCGCGCCGGTGGAGGTGACCGGTGAGCCGCTGTCGGTACTGGAGGCGTTCGCGGCGCAGGTGGCCCGCGATCCGGGCGCGGTGGCCGTGGTCTGCGGCGAACAGCAGCTCAGCTACCAGGAGTTGGCCGACCGCTCGGACGCCCTCGCCGACACCCTGCACACCGCCGGGGTCGGCCCCGAATCCCGGGTCGGCGTCTGCCTGGAACGCGGCCAGTGGCTACCGGTCGCGCTGCTGGGGATCTGGAAGGCCGGGGGCGCCTACGTCCCCCTCGACCCCGCCTACCCCCACGCCCGACTCGCCCACATGGCCCAGGACGCGGACCTGTCCTGCATCATCACCCAACGACAACTCACCCACCTGACCACCACCCTGCACCCCACACCCATCCTCATCGAGGACCTCCCCACCACCGGCACCCACACCCCACACCCCACCGGCTCCCTCGCCTACCTCATCTACACCTCCGGCTCCACCGGACAACCCAAGGGCGTCGCCGTCGACCACCCCGCCCTCGCCCGCCACACCCACACCATCCGCGAACACTACGCACTCACCCCCCACGACCACATCCTCCAGTTCGCCTCCTACTCCTTCGACGCCTCACTCGAACAGACCCTCCCCGGCCTCACCGCCGGAGCCCAGGTGGTGATCCGCCCCGAGCAGGTGTGGACCATCGAGGAACTCCGCGAGCAGATCCACACCCACGGCATCACCGTCATGGAGCTGGTCCCCACCTACTGGGCCGAGTTCGCCGCCGGCCTCGACCACACCGCCCGCCCCGCCCTCGCGACCCTGCGACTCGTGATCACCGGCGGCGAGGTCCTCCCGCCCGCTCCCACCGACGCCTGGTTCACCCACCTCCCGCACGTCCCGGTCGTCAACACCTACGGCCCCACCGAAACCGCCATCGCCGCCACCGCCCACACGGTCCACCGGCGCACCGCCGAACGCATCCCGATCGGTACCGCTCTGGGTGGTCGGCGCACCTACGTCCTCGACCCGCACGGCAACCCCACCCCCCTCGGAGTACCCGGCGAACTGTGCATCGGCGGACCCGAACTCGCCCGCGGCTACCACCACCAACCCGCCCTCACCGCCCACCGCTTCACCCCCGACCCCCACGGACCCGCAGGCAGCCGCCTCTACCACACCGGCGACCGAGTCCGCCGACTCCCCAACGGCACCCTCCACTACCTCGGCCGCCTCGACAACCAAATCAAACTCCGCGGCTACCGCATCGAACTCGACGAAATCCAAACCACCCTCACCAACCACCCCCACATCACCACAGCCATCACCACCATCCGCGAAGACCAACCCGGACACCCCCGCCTCACCACCCACTACACCACCACCCACACCACCCCCCTCACCACCACCGAACTCCGCACCTGGTGCGCCACCACCCTCCCCGACCACATGATCCCCACCACCTACATCCACCTCACCACCCTCCCCACCACCCCCACCGGCAAAATCGACCACAAAGCCCTCCCCGCACCCACCACCGACGAGGGTGCCAAGAGCACCTCCTTCGTCGAACCCAGCACGCCCACCGAAGACGTGATCGCCAGTATCTGGTCGGTCGCCCTGGGCATCGACCGGGTGGGCGTCGAGGACAACTTCTTCGAACTCGGCGGCCACTCGCTGCGGGCCACCGTCGTCGCCTCCCGGATCCGCCAGGCGTTCGACTGCGCCGTCCAGGTCCGGCACATCTTCGAGAACCCGACCGTCTCCGCGTTGGCGGTCACCGTGGAACAGCTCCTGATCGACGAGATCGCCGCCATGAGCGGCGACGAGATCGACCTGTCACTCCACCTCCACCTCCAGTGACCAGCCGAACGAGGATCTGACATGTCAAGCATCAAGGAAGCCGCGAAGCCCCACGCCCGCCAGGCCCTCACCCCCGCCGCGCGCGCCCTGCTGAACCAGCGCCTGCGCGGGCTACAGGCCACCGGCCAGGCCGCTCCGGAGATCCCGCGCCTGGCCCCGGGCGCGACCGCGGTACCGCTGTCCAGCGCGCAGCAGCGCCTCAACTTCCTGGACCAGTTGCGGCCCGGCAGCACCGAGTACCTGATGCCCGCCGTCTGGCGGCTGGCCGGGGAGCTCGACCGCTCCGCGCTGGAGCTCGCCCTGGACGACCTGGTCCAGCGGCACCCGCAGCTGCGGACCCGGTTCCCCAGCCGTGGCGGCGTGGCCTTCCAGGAGGAACTGCCGGTCGGCGGGTTCACCCTGGAGTGGGTGGACCTGTCCGGTGTCGCTCCGGCGGCACGGGAGCAGGCCGCGACCGCGGCCGCCGAGGCCGCCGCGAACCGGCCCTTCGAGCTGGCGGCCGAGGCCCCGTTCCGGGCGACCCTGGTGCGGGTCGGCGCGGAGGACCACCTCCTGGTCCTGGCGATGCATCACATCGTGTCCGACGCCTGGTCCCTGGGCATCGTCTGCCGCGACCTGGCGGCCCTGTACGGCGCCCGCGCCGAGGGCCGGGCCGCCGCCCTGCCGGAGCTGCCGATCACCTACCGCGACTACGCGGCCTGGGAGTCCGCCGCGGGCGGCAGGGCTCGCGCGGAGGCCCACCTGGACTACTGGCGGACCCGGTTGGCCGGTCTCGCCCCGCTGGAGCTGCCCACCGACCGGCCGCGCCCGGTCGAGCGCTCGCACGAGGGGGCGGTCCTCAAGCTGGCCCTCCCCTCCCGGCTGCGGCAGTCGCTGCGGCAGCTCAACGAGCGCGGCAGCTCGACGATGTTCATGACGCTGCTGGCCGCCTACCAGATCGCCCTCGGCTTCCACACCGGGCAGGAGGACATCGCCGTGGGCACGATCGTGGCCAACCGCGACCGTCCGCAGACCGAGTCGCTGGTCGGGTTCTTCGTCAACACCCTGGTCATGCGGGGCGACCTGTCCGGGAACCCGACGCTGGCCGACTACCTGACCCGGGTACGGGACTCGGCCCTGGGCGCGATGGACCACCAGGACGTCCCCTTCGAGCGCCTGGTCGAGGTGCTCAGCCCGGACCGCGACCTCAGCCGCAACCCGCTGTTCCAGGTGCTCTTCGCCTACGAGTACGCCGACGGGGGCGGCTTCACGCTGGGCGGCGCACGCGGCGAGACCGTGTCCGTCGGCGCGGACATCGCGAAGTTCGACCTGTCGCTGCACGCCACCGAGCAGCCGGACGGGCTGACGCTCTCGTTCGTCTACCGGCGCGACCTGTTCGACCCGGAGACGGTCGCGACCCTGGCCGACCATGTGCACCGGGTGCTCGACGCGATCGTCAGCCGCCCGGCGACGGCGATCGCCGCCCTGGAGCCGCTGGCCGCGGAGGAGCGCGCGTCGCTGCTGGCGCAGGCGGGGAACCCGGACCCGGCCGTCGCCCCGACGGTGCCGCTGCTGCTGGACGCCTTCCAGCGGCAGGTCCGCCTCCGCCCCGACCAGGTCGCCCTGGTGAGCCCGAACGGGCGCCTGACGTACGCGCAACTGGACGATCGCGCCGAGCGGTTGGCGTCGGCGCTGCGCGTCCGCGGGGTGGGCCCGGAGTCCCGGGTCGGTGTCTGCGTGGGCCGCGACGAATGGCTCGCGGTCTCGGTGCTGGGGATCTGGAAGGCCGGCGGGGCCTACCTGCCGATGGACGGCTCCCACCCGGCCGAGCGGCTCGGCTTCATGGTCACCGACGCCGGGGCCGACCTGCTGCTCACCGACCGCGCCACCCACGACCAGGTCGCGGACCTGGGCGCCGAGGTACTGGTGCTGGACGCGCCCGGCGCGCTGGAGGGCTCCGGCTGCCCCTACCTGGACGGCACGCCGGGCACCGCGCCGCGGCCCGGCAACGCCGCCTACATCATCTACACCTCCGGCTCCACCGGCCGTCCGAAGGGCGTGGTGGTCACCCACCACAACGCCGCCCGGCTGTTCGCCTCCTGCGAGGCGTGGTCCGACTTCGGCCCGGACGACGTCTGGTCGCTGCTGCACTCCTTCGCCTTCGACTTCTCGGTCTGGGAGCTGTGGGGGGCGCTGGCCAACGGCGGGCGCGTGGTGATCGCCCCCAAGGACGTGGTCCGGGATCCGGAGGCCGTGTTCGACCTGCTGGCCACCGAGCGGGTCACCGTGCTGAGCCAGACCCCCGCCGCCTTCCAGGGCCTGCGGGCGCAGGCCGCGCAGTCCGGCCGCTCGTTCGCGGAACTCGCCCTGCGGACCGTCGTCTTCGGCGGCGACGCGCTCAGCGCGCGGGACTTCCGCGACTGGTTCGCCGACCCCGCGCCGCACCGGCCGCGGCTGGTGAACATGTACGGGATCACCGAGACCACCGTGCACGTCACCCACCGGGTGCTGACCCGCGAGGACGCCGAGGGCGACACCCTGTCGCCGATCGGGGTGCCGCTGGCGGACCTGCGCGGCTACGTGCTGGACCAGCACCAGCGGCTGGTACCGGTCGGCGTCCCGGGCGAGCTGTACGTCGCCGGGGCGGGTCTGGCCCGGGGCTACCTCGGACGCCCGTCGCTGACCGCCGAGCGTTTCGTGCCCGACCCCTACGGACCGGCCGGTGGTCGGCTGTACCGGACCGGCGACCGGGTCCGGCGGCTGCCCGACGGGCAGTTGGAGTTCCTGGGCCGGGTGGACGCGCAGGTCAAGATCCGCGGATTCCGCATCGAACTGGGCGAGATCGAGGCCGCGCTGCGCGGCTTCCCCGGAGTGGTCGACGCCGCGGTCGTGGTCCGCGAGGAGCCGGGCGGCGTGCGACGGCTGGTCGGGCACATCGCCACCGGCGCCGACGCCCCGGTCGGCGGCACGGCGGTCGGCGGCAGCTCGGTCGACACCCGCGAGCTGCGCGCCCACCTCGGCCGCGGCCTGCCCGACTACATGGTCCCGGCCCTGATCACCGAGCACCCGGCGCTGCCGCTGACCGTCAACGGCAAGGTCGACCGCAAGGCCCTGGCGCTGCTCCAGGCACGCGAGGCCGACCTCAGCGCGCGCTACACCGCGCCGAGCACCCCCACCGAGGCGCTGCTGACCGGAATCTGGGGCACGGTCCTGGGGCTCGACCGGGTCGGCGTGGACGACAACTTCTTCCGGCTGGGCGGCGACTCCATCCTGGCCCTGCGGGTGATCGGGCTGGCCCGCGAGGCCGGGCTGGCGCTCAGCATCCCGGACATCTTCCGGGCCCAGGTGCTGGCGGAGCTGGCCGACCTGGCCGACCACTCGACGGCGCCGGTCGAGACCGCGCCGGTGGCGGCCCTGTCGATGATCGGCAGCGCCGAGGCGGCCTCGCTGCCGCCGGGGGTCGAGGACGCCTATCCGCTGACGATGCTCCAGGCGGGCATGCTGCACGAGCTGATGAGCGATCCGGAGCGCGGCGCTTACCACAACGTGACCAGCTTCAAGCTGCGGGACAGCGCCGGTTTCGACCTCGCCGCGTTCCAGGAGGCCGTGGACGTCCTGGTCGAGCGCCACGACATCCTGCGCACCTCCTTCGACCTGCTGCGCGACACCGAGCCACTGCAACTGGTGCACCGGCGGGCCACGCTGCCGGTGGGCTTCGCCGACCTGCGCGGCCTGTCACCGGCCGAGCAGCGCGAGGCCGCCGCCGCCCACGTGCGCGAGCAGGCCGCGCTGCCCTTCGACCTGTCCGCCGCCCCGCTGGTACGGCTGTTCGTGCACCGGCTGGGCGAGGAGGAGTTCCGGCTGACCATCACCGACTGCCACGTGGTGCTCGACGGCTGGAGCCTGACCTCGTTCATCGCGGACCTGATGGAGTCGCACCACCGCCGGGCGGCCGGACTGGCGCCCGCCGCCGCGGTCAGGCCCGCGGTGCGCTTCGCGGACTACGTGGCGCTGGAGCGCGAGGCACTCGCCTCCACCGCGTCCCGCGAGTTCTGGCACCGGGCGCTGGTCGGCCTGGAGCCGGTCCACTTCGCCCCGGCCCCCGGCCCGGCCCTGGTCGGCGACCAGCCGCCGCACGAGGCCGAGCGCTCCTACCGGGAGCTGGCCGAGCCCCTGGCCCGGGTCGCCGCGCTGGCCGGGGTCCCGGTGCGGACGGTCTTCCTGGCCGCCTTCTACCGGCTGATGGACCTCTTCTCCGGCGACGACCCCCACAGCATCGGCATGGTCACCAACGGCCGCCCCGAGCACGCCAACGCGGACCTGCTGCGCGGCCTGTTCCTCAACACGGTGCCGCTCGGGTTCCACTCCACCGCCCGCTCCTGGGTCGACTACCTGCGTGAGACCTTCGCCGCCGAGCGCGCCCTGCTGCCGCACCGCAGGTTCCCGCTCGCCGAGATGCAGCGCTCCCTCGGCGGGGTGGCGGTCGAGGCGGTCTTCAACTTCGTGAACTTCCACCGGCTCGAAAAGGACGTGTGGGAGGACACCCTGGAGGTCGCCCGCACCAACTTCCCGCTCAGCCTGAACGCCAACCCGGGCGGCATGACCCTGGACGCCGACCCCCGCTACCTGGACGCCACCGCCTGCGAACAGCTCGCCGACACCTACCGGGGCCTGCTGCGGGCGATGGCCGCCGAGCCCCACGGCCCGGTCACCCGGCCCGCCCTCACCGGCGCCGCCCGCGACCTGGTGCTGCACCGCTGGAACGCCGCCACCACGCAGCACGCCGGTGCGCCGCAGGACCCGTACCAGGAGGACGACGACCGGCGGCTGTTCCACGAACTGGTCCAGCAGCACGCCGAGCAGCGGCCGCGGGCGACCGCCCTGGTCCACGGGCGGGACGTCACCGGCTACGGCGAGCTCGACCGCGCCGGTGACCGGATCGCCCGGCGGCTGCGCGCGCTGGGCGTCGACACCGAGACCGTGGTCGGCATCTGCCTGGAACGGGGCCCGGACCTCGCGCGGGCGATCCTGGGGGTGCTCAAGTCCGGTGCCGCCTACCTCTGCCTGGACCCCGAGTACCCCGGGGAGCGGCTGGCCTTCATGGTCGGGGACTCGGCGATGACGGTGCTGC
This sequence comes from Streptacidiphilus sp. P02-A3a, assembly GCF_014084105.1. Taxonomy (GTDB): domain Bacteria; phylum Actinomycetota; class Actinomycetes; order Streptomycetales; family Streptomycetaceae; genus Streptacidiphilus. The sequence continues at coordinate 6,804,069 of NZ_CP048289.1, forward strand.
TGACCCAGCCCGAGCTGGCCGACGCCGCCCCTCCGGTCCAGCACACGCTCATGATCGGCGCACTCACCGCGGAGCCGGACCCGGAGTCCGGGCACCTGCCGGTCGGCTGCCCCAAGTCCGGTGTGGGACCGGACAGCACCGCCTACGTGATCTACACCTCCGGCTCCACCGGCACACCCAAGGGCGTGGCGGTCACCCACCGCGGGATGCTGAACCTGGTCCGGGCGCAGCAGGACGTGCTGGCGCCGACCCCGGACGACCGGGTACTACAGTTCGCGTCCAGCAGCTTCGACGCCTCGGTGTTCGAGATGACCTGGGCGCTGGCCAACGGCGCGGGCCTGTGCACCGCCACCCGCCAGGACCTGGCGCCCGGGGCCGACCTCACCCGCACCCTGCGCACCCAGCGGATCACCGCGGCGGTGCTGCCCCCGACCGCCCTGAGCGTGATGGATCCGCGGGGGCTGCCGGAGCTGCGCACCCTGATGGTCGCCGGCGAGGCCTGCCCCGCCGAGATCGTCGACGCCTGGGCGCCCGGGCGGCGCTTCCTCAACGGCTACGGCCTGACCGAGACCTCCGTGTGGGTGACCGCTGCCCAGTGCCTGCCGGGCGGCGGTCGGCCCTCCATCGGCACGCCCATCCGCAACACCGAGGCCTACGTCCTCAACGACGACCTGGAACCGGTACCGGTCGGCGCCCCCGGCGAGCTCTGCATCGGCGGCCTCAGCCTGGCCCGCGGCTACCTGGGCCGCCCCGGGGTCACCGCGCGGCGCTTCGTCCCGGACCCCTTCAGCGGCCGCGCCGGCGCCCGGCTGTTCCGCACCGGCGACATCGTCCGCTACTCCGCCGACGGCTCGCTGGACTACGTCGGACGCCAGGACAGCCAGGTCAAGCTGCGGGGATTCCGGATCGAGCTCGGCGAGGTCGAGGACGCGCTGCTGACCCACCCCGGCGTCCAGTCGGCGGTGGCGATGGTGCGCGCCGACGGGGGTGGTGAGCCACGGCTGGTCGCCTACGTGGTGCCGCCGGACCCGGACAGCGCCCCGCAGGCCGAGGACCTGCGCCAGTCGCTCCGCCGTCGGCTGCCGGCCCACATGGTGCCGACCGCCTACGTGGTCATCGACGCGGTACCGCTCACCGCCAACCGCAAGGTCAACCGCCGGGCGCTGCCGCCGGTGCCCAGTGTCCGCGCCGAACTGGCGGACAGCTACGTCGCCCCGCGCACCCCCGCCGAGCAGGCGCTGGCGCAGGTGTGGGCCGAGGTGCTGGGCGTGGAGCGGGTCGGCGTCCACGACGACTTCTTCGCGCTGGGCGGCAGTTCGCTCTCCACCGTCCGGGTGGTGGCCAAGGCGCGCGCCCAGGGTCTCACGCTGACCGTCCGCGACCTGGTCGAGTCACCCACCATCGCCGGGCTCGGGGCCGCGGCGGACCCGGTGGCGGGCCCCCGTTCCCGGGTGCTGCTGCGCCCGGGAACGGGGCAGCCGCTGAACTGCGTCCACCCCACCGGCGGCAGCGTCACCTGGTACCTCCCGCTCGCCCGGGCCCTGGGCGGTGCCCGGCCGGTGCACGGCTACCAGGCCCTGGGCCTGGCCGGTGGCACCGACCCGCTCACGATCCGCGAGATCGCCGCCAACTACGTCAGCGAACTGACGGCCGACCAGGACGGCGGACCGCACGCGATCCTCGGCTGGTCCATGGGCGCCAACATCGCCCTGGAGATGGCCACCCAACTCCTGGACGCCGGGGCCGAGGTGGCGCCGCTGGTGCTGGTCGAGCCCTACCTGCCGACCCCGGAGACCCACCGCCGGCTCGCCGGTTTCGCCGAGCAGCAGCGCCACGCGCTGGTCCTGCGCGACGAACTGCGGGCCACCCCGGTCGGATCCGAGGCCCGCGCCGCGGCGGACGCCCGGCTGCGGACCCTGCTGCGCGACGCGGGCATGGTCGACCAGGAGGTCGACCTGGCCCAGGACGCCCCGATCGAGGTGTGGCACTCGCTGCTGGAGGCCCTGGCCGGATACCGGGCCCGCCCCTACCCCGGCCGGATCCACCTGGTCATCGGCCAGGACACGGCCGACCGGCCCGAGCACACCCCGATGCCCGACATCGGCGTCCCCTACCGCGAGTACCTGTCGGCCTGGCAGGACCTGGCGGGAGGCGGACTCCAGGTGCACCACCTCCCCGGAGGGCACCGCACCATGCTCACCGATCCCGGCGTCGGCACCATCGCCGCGCTGCTCGACACGCTGACCTCCGGAGGACTCCCGTGCTGACCGCCACCCGCTTCACCGAGCGCTACCTGCTGGACCCGCAGGTCAACGCCGACCCGTACCCCTACCTGAACGCGCTGCGCGAGCACCGGCCCGTCCACTGGAGCAGCGTCCACCGGGCCTGGCTGGTCACCGGCTACGCGCAGATGGCCGAGGCCCTGGGGCACCCGTCGCTGTCCGCCGACCGGGTCCGGCCGCTGATGGAGGCCATCCCGGAGAGCGTCCTGGACGACGAGGCCCGGCGCGCGGTCGGCCTGCTGTCGCACTGGATGGTCTTCAACGACCCGCCGCAGCACCGTCGGCTGCGCGGGGTGTTCCAGGACCAGTTCTCCGCCCGCGCCATCAACCGCTACACGGGGCTGATCGAGAAGGCCACCACGTCGCTGCTGGCCCGCCGGGCCGCGCCCGGCAGCAGCGGGGACGCCGTCGCCGACGTCGCCAGGACCCTGCCCAGCCTGGTCTTCGCCCGCTGGCTCGGTGTCCCGCACGCCCACGCCCCCTCGTTCTGGTACTGGAACGCCCGGGTGGGCGACCTGGTGCTGGGCGCCGCCCAGGAGGAGCGGGAGTACCGCACCTCGTTGCAGTCCCTGGTCAAGCTCTACGACTACCTGGGCGAGCTGGTGCGCCTGCGCCGTGAGCAGCCGCAGGACGACCTGATCAGCGCGGTGCTGGCCGGGGGCGCCATCGGTGACACGGTCAGCGACGAGGAGTTCATCGGCATGCTGACCCATCTGGCCTTCGCCGGTGGGGAGACCACCAGCAACCTGATCGCCAACGGGCTGCGGGCACTGCTCACGCACCCGCGGCAGCTGGAGGCGGTACGGGAGAACCCCAAGCTGCTGTCCGGCGCCGTCGAGGAGGCCCTGCGCTTCGACGGCCCCTCCAAGATGTCGGTGCGCATCGCCGCCGAGGACCTGCGGCTCGACGGCCAGGACATCCGCGCCGGTGACCGGATCTTCCTGGTGACCGCCGCGGCCAACCGCGACCCGCGGCAGTTCGACGACCCGGACACCTTCGACGTGCACCGCGGCCGCACCTCGCACCTCGGGTTCGGCTACGGCATCCACTTCTGCATCGGCGCGCCCCTGGCCCGGCTGGTGGCCGGAAGCGCGCTCGGGGTCCTCGTCCGGGAGTACCCGGACCTGCGGCTCCTCCCGTCCCGCCACGAGTGGCAGCTGTCGCTGCTCAACCGCAGCCTGAAGGACCTCCCGGTCAGCTACTGACGTCCTCCGCACCCGGACTCCCGCACCCGGCCCCCCGCACCCGGCTCCGCACCCCGACGAAGGCGAAGAACCAGCGCATGACTCAGACCATGGCTCCGACCGAGACCCCGACCGAACGCCCCTCGCTGCGCGCCCCCCTGCGCACGGCCCCCTTCCGCAACCTCTGGACCGCCCAGTCCTTCTCGCTCCTGGGAGACGGGTTCAGCACCGTCGCCTTCGCCTGGATCACCCTCACGCTCACCCACTCCAGCCTGGCTCTGGGCGTGGTCCTCGCCTGCCAGGCCGTGCCGCGCGCCCTGCTCACCCTGCTCGGCGGGGCGCTCAGCGACAGGTTGTCGGCCCGTCACCTGATGATGTTCTCCAGCCTGCTGCGCTGCGCGCTGATGGCGGGGGTGGCGGCAACCGGGTTCGCGCACCTGCTCAACCTGTGGATGCTGTTCGCGGCGGCGGCGTTCTTCGGCGCGGTCGACGCGTTCTTCCAGCCCGCCCGCAGTTCCATCCTCCCCTCGGTCGTCGAGCCCGAGCAGTTGGAGCCGGCGAACGCCCTGCTCAGCGTGGGCAGTCGGGTCGCCTCGGTGCTCGGCCCCGCCATCGGCGGCATCGTGGTGGCCGCCACCGACCCCAGTGCCGCCTTCGCCGTCGACGGCGCCTGCTTCGCCCTGGTCGCCCTGTTCGTCAGCCGGGCCACCCGCCGCCTCTCCGCCCCGGCGGCCAGGACCGGGACCGGCTCGGCCAGGGACTCGCTCGGCAGCCGGATCCGGGCCGGTCTGGTCTACGTCTGGACGGACCCGCGGATCCGCGCCATGGTCGCCATCGACACCGCCGTGACCTTCTGCTACGCCGGTCCGTTCACCGTGGGCTTCGCCAGCCTGGCCAGGTTCCGGCTGCACGGCGGCGCGACCTCCCTGGGCCTGCTCGACGGCGCACTGGCCGCGGGGGCCATCGTCGGCGCCCTGCTGGGCGGCGCGACCCGCCGCCACCTGCGGGTGGGTCTGCTCATCTCCGCCCTCACCGGCTGGCTGGGCGCCGGGATGCTCGCCCTGGGGGTGCTCGGCAACCTGGTCGAAGCCGTCGGTGTGGTGCTGCTGATGGGCCTGGGCATCGGCTTCCAGGGCGTGTTCGGAATGAGCTGGATCCAGCGCAACATCCGCGGTGAGATCCTCGGCCGCGTCATCTCCGTCGACATGGTCGCGGGCTACATCGCCGCCCCCGTCTCCCTGGTGCTGTGCGGCGCGCTGGCCCAGTCGCACGCGGAGGTGATGTTCGCCGCCACCGCCGCCGTGCTGATCGTCACCGGAGCCGCCGTCCTCTGCTCCAAGCCCGTGGTCTCGATGGTCTGAGCCCCTGGCCCGACGGAGGGGGAGCCCGCCCAGGATTCCTGGGCGGGCTCCCCCTCCGTCGGGCCGGCCCTCGGCGATCCTGCTGGTCATCGCCCAGCGCGCCGTCGCGGATCAGCCCAGCTGGGCCGTCGCGTTCAGCCATCGGTGCCGGTGTCGCCCCAGCCCTGTTCGAGCGCGTCACGCAGCGCCGCGACGCGTCGCTTCCCGATCCGCTGCGCCAGTTCGGCCTCCAGCTCGTCGAGCATGTCCAGCGCCTGTCGACGGCGGATGAGGCCCTCCGGTGTGAGCACGACGAGTTTCGACCGTCCCGAGCGGGGGTTCGGCACGACCTCAAGCAGCCCGAGGGTGGCGAGGTGATGGACCATCTGGTGGGTCGCCGAGGGGCTCACGCCCATCAGTCGGGCCAGGTCGGACATGGGTATGCCGTCCGGATCGAGTTGGCTCAGCAGTGTCGCGTGGGCCGGGCTCACCCCGCCGGGGCTGTGTTCGAGGCCCGTGGTCACGGCCGTACGGAACCAGTTGTGCGCTCGCCACAACAGCTTGGCGAGCGGTTCCCGGGTCGGCTTGTCTTCGCTGGACACCGTGCTAGCCTAGCACTCATAACCATTAAGTTACTTAATGGTTTGCGCGGTGTCCTCCGCCCTCCGGCCGACGGCATCACCGATCCGCGACTCGGCCGGACGGAAAGGCACTCCGATGAAGCTGATCGCCCTAGAGGAAGCGTTCTGGTACGACAAGCTGCGGACCGAGGGATCGCCGGTCGCCCACATCCCGCTGAAGCCCGAAGTGCTCGCGAACCTGCGGCGGTTGCTGCCGGACTTCACCGAGTTCCGGCTCCCGGAGATGGACCGGCACGGCGTCGACACGCAGGTGCTGTCACTCACCGCCCCGGGTATCCAGATGCAGCCGGACGCGGACGTCGCGGTGGCCGACGCCCGAACGGTCAACGACTTCCTGGCCACCGTCGTCAACGAGCACCCGGGCCGGTTCCAGGGCCTGGCCGCCGTCCCCCTGCAGGACCCGAAGCGGGCCGCGGCCGAGCTGCGCCGCGCCATCGGGGAACTCGGGCTCTGCGGGGCCCTGGTCAACGACCACACCCTCGGCCACTACCTGGACGAGCCGCAGTACGACCCGTTCTGGGAGACCCTGCAGGACCTCGGCGTCGCCCTGTACATCCACCCCAGCCCCATCCCGGCCGACGACTGGAGCCTGCTGCGGGGATACCCCGGGCTCGACCAGGCCACGTGGAGCTGGGCCGCCAGGACCGGCGGCCACGCGATGCGGCTGATCTTCGGCGGCGTCTTCGACCGGTTCCCCGGCGCGAAGATCATCCTGGGGCACATGGGTGAGTTCCTGCCCTCCCACCTGTACCGCTTCGACGTCCGCTACGCCGACCTCGACCCCGAGAAGCAGCTGCGGCTCAAGAAACTGCCCTCGGAGTACTTCGGCACGAACATCGCGATCACCACGAGTGGCGTGTTCTCGCACGAGGCGCTGGTCGCGGCGATCCACGCGATCGGGATCGACAACGTGATGTTCTCCATCGACTACCCGTTCGAGCGGACCGAGGCGGCAGCGGAGTTCATGCGCACGGCGCCCCTCGCCCCGGCGGACAAGGCCAAGGTCGCCCACGGGAACGCCGAACGCATCCTGCGGCTCACCCAGGGCCGATGAGCGACCGACACCACTGAGGCGGACACCCACGCGATCAGCGGGACCTGCGGCACGTGATCCCGCGGCCGCAGGATGCTCAGCGTCATCAGGGCGGCCCAACCGGCCCACGAGACCGCTGTCCCGGCAAACAGGCCCAGGATCACGCGCCGCTTCGGAGGGCCGGTCGGGAAGGGGCGTGAGCCACGGATCCACGACCGGACTGCCGGACCTGAGCGGGCGCGGTGGCGCCTTTCGCTCACTCCGGCAGCATCGGCCCACCCGTGGTCGCCGCTGAACGGCCGGCCCCGCACGGCCGGGTGGTCAGCGCGGGTCAGACACCCAGGAGGCGGTTCACCAGCCGCCGGTAGTCCTGCAGCGTTCCCCGCAACGTCTCGGTCGAGGTGCCCGCGTCGTCCGCCGCGCTGCCGGCTGCGTCGCTGCCGTCCCAGCCGTCACGCAGAGCGGTCCGGGCGGCCGTCAGCGACTGCGCGAAGGACACGGCCACCTGCTCCAGCAGCCCGTCCGCCTCCTCCACGGACTGGCGCGGGTCGTCCACGAAACCGGACTGGACGCTCTGCCACTTCGCCCGGAACCTCTCCGCGTCCGCCCCGGACAGGAACGGCTCGCCGTCGCCCTCGACAGCGGAAGCGGAAGCGGACAGCCGGGTCGGCGTCTCCCGCGTCCCGCCCGGCTCGACGCCGGTGCCGGTGCCGACGCCGGTGCCGGTGCCGCCGGTGCCGCCGACGTCGTCCGTGTTGGCCGCGTACGCGGCGTCAGAGGCCGCGTCGGCGGCGAACGCGGTCGCGTCGGCATCACCGGTGGTGTCCGGGCGCGTCACCTCCGCCGCGGGTGCGACGGGTTCGGCGGGCTCCACGGAGCCCGTGTTCGAGCGGCTGCGCTTGCTGAGGTCGTCGCCCTGAGCGGCGAATCGACGGTCGGTGTCGGTCATCAGGCACTCTCCTCGGTGGTCTGGCTCTGACGCAGGGCCGGTGCCGTGCGCTGGACCGGTATCCGCTGGTTCTTGGGTCCCTCACTCACCAGCGCCTCGAAGGCGCCCCGGAGTTCGACGAAGGACTGCCGGAGCTCCTCCGTCGTTCCCTCGCCCTGCCGGGCCCGGTTCGCCGCGCTCCGCGAGTTCCGGTATCCGGCCAGCGCGCCGGAGTGGTGCACGGACAGCGCCGTGTACGGGTCGTCGTCCGGGTAGCCCCGATCGCGCAGCACCCCGGCCAGCAACTGGTCCGCCTCGCTGAGGGACTTCGCGGGCTCGTCGACGAACTGCTCCTGCAGCCCGGACCAGTCAGCGAGGTAGTGCTCGCGCTGAGCGGCGTCCAGCGGCCGGATGTCCAGCTGCTCGACCCGCTTGACCCGCTCCTGGAGTTCCTGTTCCGCCGCCCGGTTGTTGCCGTTGTGCTGGGCGACGACGCGATCGTACTCCGGGCCGAACTGCTCCTGGAGCCGTCTGCTGCGCCGACCGGGCCGCAGCAACGCCGCCGCCAACGCGGCAAGCACGACGACCGCGACCACGACCACGATGATCACACCTGTGGACATGCTTCCCTCTTCCGCTGCCTTGGGGGCGCTCCCTGCGCAACGCGCCTTCCCTCCGAGCGACTTGCCGGATACCGGCGCAGCAAACCGAACCCGGCCGCCGGGCCTGCTCCGGCTGCCGGTGCGCGGCGGTGCGGGGGTGGCGGTCCCGGTGGCGGGCCGAGGTCAGCGACCGCTCGCCGGCTGCGACTCGGCGAGGCGGGCCACACCGGCGAGGAAGACCTCGACGCCGAGCCGGTAGAAGGCCTCCGACTGCTCGCAGTTGGTGAGGGCCGGGGCGGCGGCGATGGTGTGCGGGTAGCGGGCCGGGTCGAGGGAGAGGAGCGTGGCCCGCCTGCCGCGCTCCTTCTCGGCCTGCTCCTCGGCGCTGAGGCCGGGCTGCGGTGCTCCCGGTTCGCTGCCGACCAGGGAGATCAGGGTCCACAGCGCCTGGATGCTGAGGTGGGCGGCCTGGTCGGGGGGGAAGCCCAGCCGGTGGAAGATCTCCAGGGTGGCCTCGGTGACGTCGAAGCACGCCTTGTTGTACCCCGCGCCGGTCCGCGTGAGCAGCGGCGTGGCCTGCGGGTGGGCGCGCAGCGCGGACAGCATCGACGCGAACATCGAGCGGAGCTGGTCCAGCGGTTCGAGGTCGGGATCGTTGTCGACGGCGGCCAGGCTCCACAGGCGTTCGGAGACGGCCAGGAGCAGTTCGTCCTTGTTCTTGACGTGCCAGTAGACCGCCATGGGCGTGTACCCGAGCGACTGGGCCAGCCGCCGGATGGTCAGCGCTTCCATGCCTTCGGCGTCGAGCAGCCCGAGTGCCCCGTCCACCAGCGTGTCCCGGCTGAGTTTCGGTTCCACCACCCACCTCCGGTTGACAACTGTACGGCATACAGGATTTCCTGAAGGCCGCAACTATACGCCGTACAATAACGCTGTACAGGAGAATGCCGTGCCACAGCAGTCCAGGCGCTGGGGCACCCTCGTGGGTGTCTCGCTGGCGTCGTTCATGACCTTCCTCGACAACAACGTGGTCAATGTCGCGCTCCCGTCCATCCAGCGCGAGCTGCACGTTTCGCTCTCCGGCCTGGAGTGGATCGTCAGTGCCTACATCCTGGTGTTCTCCGGCCTGATGCTGGTCGGCGGGCGCCTGTCGGACATCTACGGCAGGCGCCGGATGTTCCTCACCGGCCTGGCGGTCTTCACCGGGGCGTCGCTGCTGAGCGGGCTGGCCGACGACGAGACCGTGCTGATCGTCGGCAGGGCGCTGCAGGGGGTCGGCGCGGCGATGACCATGCCGTCGACGCTGGCGATCATCTCCGAGACCTTCAGCGACGCCAGGGAGCGGGCCCGCGCGATCGGGATATCCTCGGCGGCAGGCGCCCTCTCGCTCGCCCTCGGCCCCCTGACCGGCGGCTTCATCAGCCAGCACGTCCGCTGGGGCTGGATCTTCCTGATCAACGTGCCGATCGGCCTTGCCGCCATCGCCGTCGCCGCGTACTCGATGCCCGCGCGACGTCCGGTCACCCGTCGGACGCTGGACCTCCCCGGGCTGCTCTCCTCGGCGGTGATGCTGTTCTCGCTCACCTACGCGCTCATCGAGGGCCATGACCGGGGCTGGTCCTCGCCGCTGATCCTGTCCGCGTTCGCCCTGGCCGCGGCGGCGCTCGTGGTGCTCCTGGCGGTCGAGGCCCGCGCCGCCGACCCGATGCTGGACCTGTCGCTGTTCCGCTCGGCGGTGTTCAGCGGCGGCAACACCGCGCTGGTCCTGTGGGGCTTCGGGTTGATCGGCGTGTACTTCTTCACCGCGATGTACCTGCAGAACGTGCTGGGCTTCTCGCCCACCCGGGCGGGCGCCTCGTTCGTCCCGATGGCGCTGCTGATGGCGGTCACCGCGTCGATCGCCGCCCCGGTCTCCCGCCGGTTCGGGGCGGCGCGCACCGTCGCCGCCGGGCTGACGCTGATCGTCGTCGGACTGCTGCTGGCCGCCCGGGTCGGCGAGCACGGGCACTTCATGGACCTCATGCCCGCGTTCACCGCCCTCGGCATCGGCTCCGGCTTCACCATGATGCCGCTGAACGGCGCGGTCATCGGGGTACTGCCGCCGGAGCGGGCCGGAGCCGCCTCGGGCATCCTGAACACCGGCCGGGAGGTGTCCGGGCTGCTCGGTGTCACCGTCATCGGCGCGATCCTCACCGGACGGCAGTCCGCGGCGATGCGCGGCGGCGCGACCCAGTCGCACGCGTTCCTGGACGGCTACCGCTTCGCCATCGTCACCGCCGCGGTGATCGTGGCCGTCGGCATCCCGGTGGCCCTCACCACCCTCCCCGGCACCGCCGACACCGACCGGGAGCACGCCGACCGGGAGCACGCCGACCGGGCGGTGTCGGACCAGTGAGCGCGCGGACCCTTGACAATATGCTGTAGCAGATATCAAATTTCTGCATGCCTCTCCCCGAACTCAGCTCGCAGTCGCTCGCCGACCAGGCCTACCGGGCCCTGCGGGCGGCCATCGTCAAGGGCGAACTGCCCTGGGGGGAGAAGATCACCGAGCGTGGTCTCGCACTCAGCCTGGGCGTGAGCGCCACCCCCGTCCGCGAGGCCCTGCGACGGCTGGAGCAGGAGCAGTTGGTCGAGCGCACCAGCCTGCGGTCGCTGCGGGTGGTCACCGTCTCACCGCAGGAGCGCGTCGAGAGCGCCGCGATGGAGGCCGCCCTGGAGGGCGTGGCCGCGCGGTTCGCGGCGGGCAAGGCGAGCGACCGGCAGCTGGACGAGATGGGGCGCCTGCTCGACGTCGCCGACGCGGCCGCCGACACGCTGCGCTCGGACCACGACGCGGGCCGCCCGCTGGACCCGGTGACGGTGGAGCGGGCCTTCGACGCGATCCGGGGCTTCCACGCCGCGGTGGAGGCGGCGGCCGACAACGCCCAGCTGCTGCGCACCCTGGAGCAGGTCCGCGCGTTCAGCCGGTCCGAGCGGCTGCGCATCACCTCGGCCCAGCTCACCGCGGGCGGCACGCCGGGCCAGCTCCAGCGCTACGCGCAGCACCGGCACATCCTCGACGCGCTGCGCGCGCGCGAGGCCGAGACGGCCGAACAGCTCGCCCGCGCCCACGCGGCCGCCGCCGTGGACGAGTTCGTCGGCTGGGACGCCTAGGGGCGTACCGCCCGCACCGGGCAGCGCCCTCGTCTCGCGTTCTTGCTATAGCAAATGTTCTATAAGGAGAGAGCCATCATGGAGATCAGGATCCTGGCGCCGACCGGCGCCCTCGGGGCCGGCTTCCGCCCCGAGTCCCTGGAGCGCGGGGTGGCCCTGCTGCCGCACGTCATCGCCTGCGACGCGGGCTCGACCGACAGCGGCCCCTACTACCTGGGCACCGGCGAGCCGAAGCTCTCCCGCGAGGCCGTCACCCGCGACCTGCGGCTGCTGCTCAAGGCCCGCGACACCCTGGGGGTGCCGCTGATCATCGGCTCCTGCGGTACCAGCGGCCGCGACGCCGGGGTCGACCTGGTCGCCGGGATCGCCCGCGAGATCGCGGCCCAGGAGGGGCTGTCGTTCCAACTCGCCCTGATCTACGCCGACCAGGACCCGGCGTACCTGACCAGGTGCTACGAACAGGGCCGCATCCGTCCGCTGGAGCCGGCGCCCGCCATCGACCGGTCCACCCTGACCGATGGTCACGTCGTGGGGATGATGGGCGTCGAACCCATCCAGGCGGCCCTGCGCGAGGGTGCCGACGTCGTCCTGGCCGGACGGGCCAGCGACACCGCCCTGTTCGCCGCGGTACCGCAGGTGATGGGCGCCGACCCGGGGCTGATCTGGCACGCGGCCAAGACCGTCGAGTGCGGCGCCGCGTGCGCGATCCCGCCCAGCGCCGACGGCCTGTTCGTCCACCTGCGGGCGGACCACTTCGACGTGGAACCGCTGGACCCGGACTCCCGGCTGACACCGCACTCGGTGGCCGCGCACACCCTGTACGAGAACGCCAACCCCTACCTGGTCACCGAGCCCTCCGGGGTGCTCGACACCACCGACGCCGTCTACACCGCCCTGGACGCCCGCCGGGTGCGGGTCACCGGAGCCGTCTACCGGCCCAGCGACACCTACACCGTCAAGCTCGAAGGCTCCAGCCTCGTCGGCTACCAGACCATCGCGGTCGGCGGCATCCGCGACCGCGTCGTCATCGAACAGCTGCCCACGCTCCTGCCGATGGCCCAGGCGTACTTCAGGGCGAAGATCCACGACGTCTTCCAGGGCCGGGTGGACCCGGACGACGTCGACATCGACTACCGCCTCTACGGCCAGGACGCCGTCCTGGGCGCCCGCGACCCCGACCGTGACCGGACCCCGCACGAGCTCGGCGTCCTGATCACGGTCACCGCCCCCACCCAGGCCATCGCCCACGCGGTGGCGACCTTCGTCGCCCACGCCAGCTCGCACCTGCCCATCCCCCAGTACGAAGGTCTGGCCAGCACCGTCGCCTTCCCCTTCTCGCCCCCCGAGACCGACCGCGGCCCGGTCTACCGGTTCACCCTCAACCACGTCGCGGTGCCCGGCACCCCGCACGAGATGTTCCGCACCGTCCACGAAGAGGTGACGTCATGACCACCCTGCTCGACCTGTGCTCGCTCATCCGATCCAAGAACGCCGGACCCTTCGTCCTGACCTTCGACTTCATGTGCCGTGACGAACACAGCTACCGGACCCTGCGCGCCTCGGGACTGCTCACCCCGGAGCTGTTCGCCGACCTCTACGGCGCCGACCCGGCGCGGGTCCTGATCGTGCACCACGACCGCGCCCAGGCCGTCAAGGTCTCGCTGCCCCGCCCCCTGCGCCAGGGCGACATCCACGACTCCGACAGCTACGGCGGCCAGCAGTACGCCCCCCTCGTCGACCTCGAAGTCCCCGACCACCGCCACTGACTGCGACTGAGGGAACGCCCGTGCCCAGAAACGCACTGTCACCCGTCGGCATACCCGAGCCCGGAGCCGAGCCCGGAGCCGAGCCCCCGCCGACGACCGCCGCCCGGGCGGCCCGGCAGGTCTCCCGACGACTGGACGCCCTGCCGGTGAGCCGCTGGCACCGCCGCGTGGTCACGGTCGTCGGCCTGGGGTCCTTCTTCAACTTCTTCGAGGTGGCCCTGGGCACCCTGCTCATCCCCCTGCTGCCGGCCTCCTGGACCGCGACCACCATGGACAAGTCGCTCCTGATCGGCGCCCCGTTCGCCGGGGAGATGCTCGGCGCCCTGCTGCTCTCCGGTTACGCGGACCGCTTCGGCCGCAGGCGGATGTTCCAGTTCAACCTGATCGGCTACGCCGCCCTCGCCCTGGTCTGCGCGGCCGCGCCCAGCGGACCGGCCCTGGTCCTGCTCCGGGTGCTGGTCGGCGTCGGCCTGGGAGCCGAACTCACCCTGGTGGACACCTACCTGGTCGAGCTCATGCCCGCGGCCCACCGCGGCCGACTGCTGATCCGCAGCTACACCCTGGGCATGCTCGCCGTCCCCGTCGCCGGTGTGCTCGCCTCCAGGCTGCGCCACACCATGTCCGGACTCCCCAGCTGGCGCTGGATGCTCATCGGCAGCGCCCTGGGCGCGGTCGTGATCTGGCTCCTGCGACGGCGCCTGCCGGAGTCGCCCCGCTGGCTCGCCGCGCACGGCAGGAGCAGCGACGCCCTGGCCGAACTCGAACGCATCGAGAGCCTCGCCGGGGCCCCGGCGGGGCGCGCCACCGGGGCCGGATCCGGGCCGGACGAATCCGCCGCCGCAGCGGACCCCGAACCGGCGGACGTCCCACGGCTGCTCGCGCCCCCGCTGCGCCGCCGCACCGTGCTGCTGTGCGTCATGCAGGCGCTGGGACCGGTCGGCTTCTACGGCTTCGCCTCCATCGGCCCGCTGGTTCTGCTGCACAAGGGGTTCGGCGTCGTGGACTCCCTCGGATACTCCGCACTCACCGCGTTCGGCTACCCGCTCGGCGCGCTGCTGCTCGCCCCGCTGAGCGAGCGCTGCCAGCGCCGCACCCTGGTCATCGCCTCCACCCTGCTCGTGGGTGCGGCGGGCTGCCTGTTCGGCACCGCCACCAGTCCCACCGTGATCGTCGCCGCGGGCACCCTCACCACGCTGTCCTGCGTGGTGCAGTCCACCGTGGCCCGCGCCTACGCGGCGGAGCTGTTCCCCACCGCTGTCCGCAACACCGTCCTGGGACGCACCTACGCCCTGTCCCGCCTCGTCTCCGCCGTGCTGCCGTTCGTCGCCCTGACCGTCCTGGGCGCCCTGGGCGCCCTGGGCGCCCTGGGCGCCCTGGGCGCCGGTGTGCTCTACGTCGGCTGCGGCGCCCTGCTCGCCGTCCTGGCCGCAACCGTCCGGGCCCTGGGACCACCCACCAACGCCCTCTCCCTCGAAGCCGTCTGACAGTCCGACCACCACCGGAGCAACCGTGCCCGCCTCACGCCCGATCACCCTGGCCGCCCTGAAGGCCCTGGACCCGCGACACCCCGGCATCGACCTGATGACCGGACGCACCCCGCTGTTCGCCTGCCGGGCCGACCAGCGGTTCTCCTACTGCCTCTACGTGCCCCGCGACCTCGACACCACCCGGCCCCACCCGCTGGTGGTCACCGTCCACGGAACCGAGCGCGACGCGACCGGTTACCGCGACGCCTTCGCCGCCCTCGCCGACACCCACCAGTGCGTCATCCTGGCCCCGCTGTTCCCCGCTGCCATAGGGGACCCCGAGGACATCGACAACTACAAGCTGATCGACTACCGGGGCATCCGCTTCGACCAGTTGCTCCTGGAGATGACCGCCGAGGCGGCACTGCGCTGGCCCATCGCCACCGACAGCTTCTTCCTGCACGGCTTCTCCGGCGGCGGCCAGTTCGCCCTGCGCTTCCTCTACCTGCACCCCGACCGCCTGGCCGGGGCCAGCATCGGCGCCCCCGGCCGGGTGACCCTGCTCGACCCCACCGCCGCCTGGCCGCAGGGGACCTCCGACCTTCCCGACCGGTTCGGCACCGAGGTTCGACCCGACGCCCTGAGCAGCGTCCCGGTCCAGCTCCTGATCGGCGAACTGGACAACCAGCCGCACCCGTTGACGCCGCTCAACCGCACCGAGAGCATGCTGCTGCTGCGCGACAACCTGCTGGCCCACGGCCTGGCCCCGGTCCTCGACGTCGTCCCCGGCGCCGCCCACGACGGGGACGCGCTCGTCCCCGCCGCCGCCGAGTTCCTGGCCCGCCTGCTCCCGCGCCCGGGCGGTCCGGTACCGGACCGCCCGGGCACCGCCGCACCGTAGCGACGGGCTGTCCGGTCCGTGCCGCGCCGAGCGAACGGCCGCCGCCCGGCGGCGCGTCCACTCCACGGAGAGCGGTCCGGACGGGGTGGTCAGTCCTGGGTCAGGAGCTGGTCGCGCAGCTGGCCGAGGGTGCGGGAGAGGAGGCGTGAGACGTGCATCTGGGAGATGCCCAGGGCTGCGCCGATCTCGGACTGGGTCATCTCGGCGCCGAAGCGCATGGAGATGATGGCCTTGTCGCGCTCGCCGAGACGGGCCATGAGCGGCCTGAGGGACTCCAGGTTGACGACCATGTCCATACCGGGGTCGACCTCGCCCAGGCGGGCGGTGAACGAGGTGCTCTCGTCGTCCTCCTCGCCGGGGGCACCGGCGTCGATGGAGCTGACCGTGTACCCGTTGGCGGCGACGAGTCCTTCGCGGACCTCGTCCTCGCTGATCTCCAGGTGCGCGGCGAGCTCGGCGGGGGTCGGCGGCCGACCGATCACGGTGGCGAGGTCGTCGGTCGCCCGGGCCAGGGTCAGCCGCAGCTCCTGCAACCGGCGCGGGACGTGGACGGCCCAGCTGGTGTCGCGGAAGAACCGCTTGATCTCCCCGACGATGGTGGGCAGCGCGAAGGTGGGGAACTCGGTCTCCTGGTCGACATCGAACCGGTCGATGGCCTTGATCAGGCCGATGGTGCCGACCTGGACGATGTCCTCCATCGGCTCGCTGCGGGTCCTGAACCGCCGGGCCGCGAACTTGACCAGGGTGAGGTTCAGCTCGACCAGGGTGTTGCGCACGTACTGGTACTCGTGCGTCCCCTCCTCCAGCTCCGCCAGGCGGGCGAACAGCACCTTGGACATCGCCCGCGCGTCCGGACCGGTGCTGTTGCGCGGGTCCGACAGGTCCAGCTCGGGGAACAGCTCCGCCCCCTGGCGCGAGGGGGCCGGCCCGGTGGCCTCAGGGGCGCGCGGCGCGGTGCCCGGCGCCGAGGTGGTGGACGGGAGGGTGGACAGCATCAGGAATCCCCATTCGGATGAGACACGGCAAGTCCGTGTTCGGCGCGCTACGGCACCTGTGCGAGGCCCTCTACCCCACCTGGCGATGTTCAGCATCCCCAGTCACGGGAAAAATACCGAGCCGACCCACCGGGCCCGCGGTGTCGCGACGCCACCTCCTGGACCAGGGGTTACCGCCGCAGCAGCGCCGCGACCACGGGCAGCGCGAGGAAGGCGCTCATCGGCAGGAAGACCGCCCGGTCGAACCAGAGGACGGCGACGAACTCGCGCAGCGCCGCCGCCAACCAGTACGAGGGCGCGGTCCAGGCACCGGCGGCGCTGCCCCGCACGCCCAGCCGCCGCATCAGCAGGGCCGTGCGGAAGGCGTGGAAGTCGCTGGTGATCACGGTGCAGCGGTAGCCCGGGTCCGCCCCGCGCATGATGCGGGCGCTGTTGGCGAGGTTCTCCTCGGTGTTGCGGGAGCGGTCCTCGCGGCGGACGCGGTCGCCGGGAACGCCCCGGGCCAGGAGGTAGTCCGCCATCGCCTCGGCCTCCGAACGCTCCTCGTCCGGTCCCCGTCCTCCGGAGGTGAGCAGGGTCGGGCGGCAGCCGCGGGCGTGCAGGGCCCGGTACACGCTCAGACCGCGGTCCAGCCGACCCGCGAGCAGCGGCGAGACGTCACCGTCGACGAGGCCCGCGCCGAGGACCACGACGTAGTCGGCGGCCCGACGCGGTCGCAGCCGCCCGCTCAGTGCGGCATGCCCCAGGAACTGGACGAAGAGCAGCGCCAGGTACGCGGCCGGTGCGTCCAGGACCAGGCAGACCACCAGCGCCAGGTGCCCGCCGGAGCAGCAGCCGGTCAGCACGGTCAGCACGGCGAGCGCCGCCAGGCCGGTACCGGCCGTCAGCGCGGCCAACTGGGGCGGCGCGGAGCCCTGTGACCGGATCAGCAGCAGACCGTCCACGACCAGCAGTGCCGCGAGCGCCAGCGCTCCGACGGCAGCCGTGGCCGCCAGGGCGACGGCGGCGGCGGTCCATGACGGACCGTGCGGCACCGCCAGCCGGGACACCGTCGCCGATCCGAGGGAGACCACGGACAGCGCCAGCAGTACCGACCGGCGGAACGGCTGCCCGGTCCACAGCGCGGCCAACGCGCACACCAGGGCGAAACCCCCGGCGATCAGAGCCTGCACCATCCTGCCCCCATGACCCTCGACGCCTCCCCCGCCGTGCTGCCGGGGCAGGTCACCCCTGCCCGCTCACTCGCGCGCGACACCGGCCCGGAGCCGCGGGACCTGGGGCGGGCGACTCCCGGTCGCGCTCAGGTGGCGGTGGCGGCCGCGGTCTCCTCGCCGTGGTCCTGGCAGGGGGCGGTGAGGGCGTCGGCGAGGTGGAGGTCCAGCCCGGTGATGGCCAGGACCTGCTGCTGGTGCTGGTCCAGGCCGACCAGGTGGAGTTGGACGCCGTCGGTGTCGGTGCAGCGCTTGATCCAGATCAGGGCGGACAGGCCCGAGGAGTCGCAGGCGTCCACGGCGGTGAAGTCCAGCGTGAGGCACTGCGGTGCGGGCACCCGGGCCAGGGCTTCGTCGACGGCCTGGCGCAGGTCGTCGACGGTCTCGAAGTCGCACGGTCCGCTGAGGGTCAGCACGACGCGTCCCGGGGCACTGTGCTGGACGGTGATCGCCAGCGGTTCGGTGGTGTTCATACGCGGTCCTCGGTCGTACGGCTGTGCGCGGGTCCCCCGGCTTGGATCACCGCGGATCGGCCGGTGTCGATGATGGCCAGCGCCCGCGGGAAATCGTGCAGTTGGGTGGCGATGACGTCCAGGGCGGGCAGCAGCGTGTGCGCGGGGACGTCGCGGGCCCGCAGGACGTCGGCGGTCCAGCCCAGGAAGTCGGCCAGTATCTCGGCCCGGTCGATGTACACGGCGGCGACGAGGAAGTCGACGACGTGGCCGATGTCCTCGCGGGTGTGCTCGCGCTGCTGGTCGGTGTAGCCGCTCATGGCGGGCAGCCGTTCCCGCAGTCCGGTCATGGTCTGCTCGACGAGCTGCCGCCGACTACGGCTCAGCAGGGTGTACTCCTGGTCGGCCAGGTGCGGCAGCGCGGTGAAGGGGTCGGCCGGGTCCCGGTAGGCCGGCGTCATCGCCTCCCGGTCCTCCAGCCGGGTCGCGGCGCTGTCGGCGTCCGCTGCCCAGGCGTCGGCGCCGAGCAGTCTCGCGTAGCGGCCATGGCGTCCGAAGGCCGCGCCGCCGACCAGGACCGGGACTCCGGCGGCCTGGCAGGCGGCGATGGTGGCGTGGGCCGTGGGCAGGCGGGTGGCCAGCGAGCAGGACAGCGCGACGGCGTCGGGACCGTTGGCGTGCAGGTGCGCGATCAGGTGCGGGGTGGGCACGTGGGCGCCGAGGAAGTCGACCTGCCAGCCGCGCAGTCGCAGCGTCTCGGCGACCAGGCGGGCCGGCAGCGCGTGCCACTCGCCGTCCACGCAGGCCACGGTGACCCGGCCGCGGGTGCCGCGGCCGCTGGTCGTGCGGTGGCGGGAGAGGGCGGCGATGGCGCGGTCGCTGATGGCGGTCGCGGCGTGCTCCTGGGCCACGGTGAACCGCGCCGCCGCCCACTCCTCGCCGACCAGGGCCTGCGCCGGGGCGATGACGTCCAGCAGGATCCGCTGGGCGCTCAGTCCGCTGTCCCGCGCCCGCAGCACGAGGTCGACCGCCCGGTACTCGTCCATGGCGGCCAGTGCGGCGAAGAAGTCCTGTTGCCAGGCGGCCGCGGTTGGGGCGTCGATCGTGTCTGCCTGACCGGTCACCGGAGCCGCCTTCCGCTGCGGCACCACCCGGTAGTGGCACCTCATCCGGTGTACCTGCCCCGTCCGTGGCCGTTCACCATCGTCAGATGCGATCCGCGGCGCGGGGCGCCCAGGGCCAGCAGGGCGATGTCGTCGTGCTCGCCACCGCCCAGCCACTGCGAGGTGACCAGTTCCACCCGCTCCACCACCGCCTCCACCGGCATCCCGGCGCACCCGGCCAGGGTGTCGCGGAGCCGCTGTTCCTCGAACATCTCCCGGCCGCTGGGGCCGCCGCGGGCCTCGGTGACACCGTCGGAGAACAGCAGGCACATCTCCCCCGGCTCCAGCACCGTGGTCCAGGTGGTGGAGGTGATGTCGGGCAGCGCGCCGATCAGCGTGCCCCGGGTGGCGGCCTGGTGCACGCTGCCGTCCGCCCGGATGATCAGCGGGGCGGGGTGCCCGGCGCAGGTCAGCCGTAGTTCCAGGCGTCCGTTGTCGGTCGGGGTGACTCCGGCCAGGACCAGGGTGACGAAGCGGGCGTCCCGGTCGTCCAGGAGGGTGGCGTTCAGCAGTTCCAGCAGGTGGCGGTGGCGCGGCTCAAGGCGGCGCAGCGCGGCCAGGGTGTTGCGGATCTTCCCGGTCAGGATCGCGGCACCGGGGCCCTTGCCGCACACGTCCCCGAGCATCAGCAGCGTCTCGGTCGGCCCGTCCTCCTCGCCCGGGGTGGGCAGCGGCGGGTGGACGTCGTAGAAGTCGCCGCCGATCAGGTCGGCGGCCCGGGCGGGGCGGTAGGAGCTGGCCAGGTCGATGCCGTCGAGGCGGTCGATGGCCGGGGGGATCAGGGCACGCTGCAGGATGTCGGTGGTCTCGGCGCGCTCCGCGTACAGTACGGCGGCCGAGATCGCGGCCCCGGCGCGGGCGGCGAAGATCCGCGCGAAGAGCTCCTCCTCGTCGTCGAAGCACGGACGTCCCGCGCGGCGCAGCAGGATCAGCGCTCCGACCGAGGTACCGCTGCCCGGCAGCG
This sequence comes from Streptacidiphilus sp. P02-A3a, assembly GCF_014084105.1. Classification (GTDB taxonomy): domain Bacteria; phylum Actinomycetota; class Actinomycetes; order Streptomycetales; family Streptomycetaceae; genus Streptacidiphilus. Next base: position 6,824,150 of record NZ_CP048289.1, read on the forward strand.
GGGTGACGACCAGCGATCCGAGTTCGCCGAAGCCCTCGGGGACGAGCCAGGCCGGGGCGAGGTCGGGGTGGACCCAGCGCGAGGGCACCGGCGGGAATCCGGCCAGGGCGTCACTCAGCCCCGGTACCTGGTCGACGTCCACGCCGATGGTCAGTTCCTCGATCTGCCGACCGCGCACCATCCGGGTCAGCGCGACGCGGCGCCCGCGGGCGGGGGTGACCACGACCGCCGCGTCGGCGAGTTGCTCGGCGGCGAGCTCCGCGGTCACCCGCAGGCAGCGCCGCTGGTTGAGCGAGGCCAGCAGCCGGGCCGAGGCCCGTACCAGGAACTGGGTGCGGATCCGCTCGTCGCTCAGCCGCTGCAGGGCGGCGCGTTCCGCGGTGACGTCGGTCAGCAGCCAGCCGGTGCACTCCCCCGGCAGCGGCTGCGCGGTGGCCCGGAACATCCGTCCGGCCACCGAACCGTCCAGCGCGTCCACGCCCTGCTCCTGCGCCCGCACCAGCCAGGGGGCGACCACGTCGGCGGTGAACGCGTCGCTCTCGCCCAGGGCCGGGAAGAGCGCTTCCGCGGCCTTGTTGTGCAGCCGTACCCGGACCGGGCTCCCGGCCACGACCAGCACCGGCGCCGCGGCGTCGACCAGGGCGCGCAGCAGCGGCGCGCCGACAGCCGGCCGCGGCGTCTCGGCGGACGCCGCCGAGGCCGACGGTGCTGGGTTGGGTGCGGGCGGAGTGGAGGTCATCAAGGATCACAGGCCCGGTCACCGGTGGTGCCAGGCCGACCCCTTCCTCTGTGTCGACGGCCGACAACAGATGTTGTCGCATGGCTACCGTCTCGCTGTGAGACGGATAAGGCAAGCCCGTGCCCGGGTCGCCGGAAAGACGAACGACTCTATCAAGCCCTCCGCCTACCCCGCAGAACGCGGCGCACTCCCCGGCGCCGGTGGTCGACAGCGCCGGTCCCGGTTGACGGGATTTCGGTCGCCGGGCTGGCGCGCCACCGCGCGGCCAGGTCGTTTCCGTGACCGGGTCGCGTCCGTAGGCGTTAACGTCAGCCAACGCGTCCACCCCCCGCTTGAGCGGCAGGTGTGACGCGTCGGTGCGTGCCGATCGTTGCCCCGCCGGGAATGGGAGTCCCTCCGGTGAGCACCGAGACCGGTGACCGGCGCGGTCGTACCGCGCCGCGCGCTGACGAGATCTCCGCCACCGCCCGCGGCCCGCGCCGTTTCCCGATGGACACGACGCCGCTGCGGCTTCCGGCGTTCCGGCGGTTGTGGGCGGCGACGGCGGTGACCACGGTCGGCAGCCAGATGACCGCGGTGGCGGTCCCGCTACAGGTGTACGACGACACCCACTCGTCGGCGATGGTCGGCGTCTGCGCGGCGGCGGGACTGCGCTCGTTGCCGGTCCTCCTGGTCCTGTCGGCGGTGCGGCAGGCGTTCTTCGGCATCGGTGAACCCTCGCACGCGGCCTCCGTGGCCAGGCTGGTGCCCGAGGGTCAGTTGTCGGCCGCCTCCGCGCTCGTCTCCGCCGTGGACCAGTTCGGGCAGCTGGCCGGTCCGCTCCTGGCGGGTGCGCTGGTGGTCGTCGCGGCCATCGCCGCCCTCGCCGTGGCGGTCCCGGCCTTCGCCCGCCACACCCCGGAGCGGGGCGTAGGTTGGCGATCCGCGGGTGAGTCGGGTGTGATGGGCAGATGACCGAACCACTGCCCTGGCATGCGGTGCGGCCGCCGGGGGCCGCCCGCGACCGTCCCTGCTCGCACCTGGCTCAGGCCCGACCCCCGCTCGCGGAACTGCCGCGCCCGGCGACCCCGGCCGGTTGCGCCGAATGCCTGGCCTCGGGCGGACAGTGGGTGAACCGGCTGGTCTGCCTCACCTGCGGTCATGTCGGCTGCTGCGACAGCTCGCCCGGACAGCACGCCTACGCGCACGCTCGCGCCAGTCCCGGACATGAACTGGCGCGCACCCTGAAGAGCGGCGAGGACTGGGCCTGGTGCTACACCGACGAGGTCTTCCTGGCACCCGGCCCACCGCCGGGGTGATCCGCCGTCCCCCGTTCGGGGGTACGGCTCCGCGGCAAAACGATGCGGCAACGCCGCGATTCGCGCGCGCTCGTTCCCGGGGGGATGGTTGGCCTATGACGCGGACAACGGACCCGGATGTGGACGTGCTGGTCGTCGGGGCGGGGGCGGCGGGTCTGGCCTGCGCGGCCGACCTCGCCGCCGCCGGGCTGCTTCCGGCGGTCCTGGAGGCCGCGGACCGGGTCGGCGGCCGGATGGCCACGGACCTCGTCGACGGCTTCGTGCTGGACCGCGGCTTCCAGGTGTTCAACACCGCGTACCCCCAGGTGCGGGCGCGCCTGGACCTGAAGCCGTTGCGGTTGCGGGCGTTCACGCCGGGCTTCGTGATCGTCCGCGGCGGCCGACGGCTGCTCATGGCCGACCCGACGCGCCGACCCGAGGCGGCCGCGGCACTGCTGCGCGCGGGCGTCCGGCCGGTCGACCTGGCCGCGCTGGGCCTGCTGAGCGCCCGCGACATGCTGCTGCCGACCGCCCTGCTGAAGAGGGCAGCGGACACCAGCACGGATGAGGCGCTGCGTCGGGCGGGCCTCAGTGACCCCTTCGTGGACGGCGTCGTCGCGCCCTTTCTGCGCGGAGTCTTCCTGGAGCGGGAGCTGACCACGTCGAGCCGGGTGTTCCACCTGGTCTGGCGAAGCATGCTGCGCGGCTCGCTGTGCCTGCCGGAGCAGGGCATCGGCGCGGTTCCGCGGCAGTTGGCGGACGGCCTGCCGCCCGGCACCGTGCGACTGCGGGCCGGGGTGACCGGGATCCTGGACCACGGCGTCCAGTTGGCGACCGGGGAGCGGCTGCGGGCCCGCGCCGTGGTCGTCGCCACCGGGGGCACGGCCGCGGCGCGCCTGCTGCCCGGGCTGCGCACAGCAGCGTCGCGGGCGGTGACCACCGTCTACCACGCGGCGCCGCGGGCCCCCCTGGACCAGCCGGTGCTGACGGTCGACGGTGACGGCCCGCTGCTCCACACCAGCGTGGTCAGCAACCTCCACCCCGGCTACGCCCCCGACGGGCAGGCGTTGGTCTCGACCTCGCTGCTGGGCCTGGCCGACGATGAGCGGCTGGCCGCCGCCGAGCGCAGGCTCGCCGAGCTCTACCGGACCTCCACCCGGCGCTGGGAGCGAGTGGCCGCGTACCGGATCGAGGAGGCCCTCCCGGCCATGCCCGCGCCCCACCCACTCACCCGGACCAGCAGGATCGCGCCAGGGCGCTACGTCTGCGGGGACCACCGGGGCACCGGATCACTCCAGGGCGCGCTGGCCTCAGGAGCCCGCGCCGCCCGCGAGGTCCTCCAGGACCTGGCCCCCGACCGCGGCGACCCGAGGCGGTACGCATGCCGATCGAAGTAGTACGAACCCTGGTGATCGCGCAGTCGCCTGGAGCGGTCATCGAGTACCTCCAGGACTTCACCCACACCGAGGAGTGGGACCCGGGCACCGTGCGTTGCGCTCGGCTCGATCACGGGCCGGTGCTGGTCGGGTCGCGCTGGCGGAACGTCTCCCGCTTCCGTGGCCGCGAGACCGTCCTGGAGTACGCGCTGGTGCGCCGTGACCCAGGGCGTCTCGTCTTCCGCGGGGAGAACCGGACCGTGGTCGCGGTCGACGACCTCACGATCGACGCGCACGAGCGGGGTTGCCGCCTGGTCTACCGCGCGGAACTCACCTTCAAGGGACTCGCCGCCCTGGTCGCGCCTTTGCTGCGCCGCTCGTTCGAGGAGCTCGCCGACCAGGTGGAGCGCGAGCTCCCCCCGGTGCTGGCACGCCTGTAACGGCCGAGGCCCGCCACCCCTCCAACGTTCACGTACATGAACCTTCGGCTTCTGGCCGCTTGCCCGCGCGGAGCCCGCGGCACACCGCCGACCATGGCCCGCGATCGCGCCGCAGCATCTCCAATCGATGTCAAAAATCCTCTGACCTGCGCAAGTTGACCCTGCGTACAGAGAGGAACGTTGACGCTACCAGCAGAGTCTGCTATTCAGATCTAGCACCCGATTGGACCAGACCACTGTTCATCTACATGAACACTACTCGGCATACGGAGGGTCGCAGATGAGAACCCGCTCCACGTTCCTCGCCGCCGCCACGGCCGCGGGCATTGCCTGCACGATCAGCCTCTCCGGCGGCAGCGCCAGCGCCGCCTCCCCCACGGTGGCCCCCGGAGGCAACTTCAACCTGTCGGTGTGGGAGTTGCAGGAGCCCGTCGGCTCCCCCGGCTCGCCGACCACCATCCCCTCCTCCGAGCTCCAGGGAGCGAACGGGTACCAGGACTCGTACTTCTACACCGACACCCGCGACGGGGCGATGACCTTCTGGGCTCCGGAAAAGGGCGTGACCACGCCCGACTCCGACTACGCCCGCTCCGAGTTGCGGCAGATGAACCCCGACGGCACCCCCGCCGACTGGTCGCTCAGCGGCACCCACACGCTGAACGCGACGCTGCGCGTGGTCTCCGTGACGTCCAACGTCTGCGTGGGCCAGATCCACCTCGGCACCGGCGGCTCGTCCACCAAGCCGCTGATCGAGCTGTACTACCACTCCGACGGTGACATCGTCGCCGGTGTGGAGAACTCCCCCTCCGGCGGCCAGACCACGCACAACGTGGGACAGGTGCCGATCGGCAAGACCTGGAGCTACACGCTCGGCGTCTCCGGCGGCCAGATCGATCTGACGGTCAACGGCAGCACCACCCACTACGCCGTTCCGTCCTCGTTCAACGCCTACAAGCAGTACTTCAAGGCCGGTTCCTACAACCAGTCGTCCTCGGACAGCACCACCAAGGGCGCGCGCGTCGCCTTCTACGGCCTGACCATCTCCAGCTGAGCAGTCAACGCCGTTCGCACAGAGCTTGTCTGACGCTACGTCAACTCTGATTTTCCCCCGCCGTGCCTCGCCGCCGGAGGCCCCGGCACGGCCGGATCCGGCCCGCGGCCCACGCGGCCACACACCCCCATGACCCCCGCAGGAGAACAACCATGTCCTGGCTCCGTACGAAAAGAACGATGACGGCCGCGGCGCTGCCGCTGGCCGCGGCCGGTATGGCGCTCACCGGCACGGGCAGTGCCCAGGCCGCGACCACGGCGCTCCCCGCCCACTACGCCGCGCCGTACCTGTACATCGACTCCGGCAACGCCGGTGACCTGGCTGCCGACCTGGGCTCCACCGGGCTCAAGGACTACACCCTCGCCTTCCTGGTGCCGCAGTCCGGTTGCACCCCCGAGTGGGGCGACAGCGGCGCCTCAGTGGGCGCCTACAACTCGCAGATCAGCACCCTGAAGGCAGCGGGCGGCACCGTCATCCCCTCCTTCGGCGGCGCACCCGACGGCTCCACTCCCAACGAGATCGCCCAGACCTGCACCTCGGTCTCCTCGCTCACCGCGGCCTACCTGAACGTGGTCAACACCCTCGGCGTCAACCGGCTGGACTTCGACATCGAAGGCAGCGTGTTGGACGACTCATCGGCCAACACCCGCCGCAACCAGGCCCTGGCCGCCCTCCAGGCAGAGGACCCCTCGGTCCAGGTCGACTACACCCTCGCGGTCGACCCGACCGGCCTGCCCTCCGAGGAACTCGGGGTACTGCAGAACGCCAAGAGCGAGGGCGTGAAGGTCAGCGTCGTCAACCTGATGACCATGGACTTCGGTGACGGCCAGAACGCCCTGGCGGACGCCGAGTCCGCCTCGACCGACACCGCCTCGCAGTTGGCGAGCCTGTACGGGGTCTCCGCCTCCGCCGGCTACGCCCTGGAGGGGCTGACGCCGATCGCCGGGAAGAACGACGACAACGAGAACTTCACCCAGGCCAACGCCTCCACCCTGGAGAGCTTCGCCGCGTCGAAGGGCGTTCAGGAGCTGTCGTTCTGGGAGCTCGACGAGTACGACAAGGCCACCGGCTACGCCTACTCGCGGATCTTCAACCAGATCACCAGCGGCAGCACCGGCGGCGGGGGCGGCTCCAGCGCCTCCGGTCCGATCACCGGCTACGAGGGCCTGTGCGTGGACGACCGCTCCGCCTCGACCGCCGACTTCAACCCGGTCCAGGTGTACACCTGCAACGGCACCACCGCCCAGGACTGGACCGTCGCCTCCGGCAACACCCTCCAGGTCCTCGGCAAGTGCCTGGACATCGACGCCGCCGGTACCGCCAACGGCACCGCCGTCGACCTGTACGACTGCAACGGCACCGGCGCGCAGGTCTGGGAACCGCAGTCGGACGGCGCGCTGCTCAACCCCGCCTCCGGCAAGTGCCTGGACGACACCGGCTTCGGTGCGGCCGGTACCCAGTTGCAGATCTGGTCCTGCACCGGATCCGCCAACCAGGTCTGGAAGCTGCCGAGCTGATCCATCCCGCGGGAGCGGGCGGGGCACCCGTGCCCCGCCCGCTCGTGCCAGGATGGTCGGCATGTCCACACGTGCACTGAGCTTCGGCGCGAACGCGGAGGCCTACGAACGGTTCCGGCCAGGATATCCCGAGGAGCTCTTCGAGCTGGTGCTCGGGTACGCGGGCCGACCGGTTCGCACTGCGCTGGAGATCGGCGCGGGGACAGGCAAGGCCACCCGCCTGTTCGCCGCGCACGGGGTCGCGGTCACGGCCACCGAGCCCGACGCCGCCATGCTCGCCGAGCTGCGCGGGGCGGTGCCCGCGAAGGTGACCACCGTCCGGGCCGCGTTCGAGGACCTGCGGCCGGGCGAGACCTACGGGTTGGTCTTTGCGGCGGCGGCACTGCACTGGACCCGCCCGGAGGGGCGGTGGTCCCGGGTGGCCGGGTTCCTGGAGCCGGAGGGGGTGTTCGCCTCGGTCGGCGGCCCGCTCGGACCGGCTGATCCAGCTGTCGAGGAGGCCGTGCGTACGGCCCGGGCGCCGTTCCTGGACAGCGACGGGGTTCCGTCCCCCGACGGGACCGCTCCGGATGCGGCGATGCGGTGGCCGGGCACGGAGCTGCGACGGTCCCGGCTGTTCGTCGACGTTCGGCAGTCCGTCATCGAGCGGCGGCTGACCCTGAGCGCCGCCGACTACCTGGGCCACCTGTCGACCGTCTCGGCCTACCTCCAACTGCCGCGACCGAGGCGGCAGCAGGCGTACGACGCGATCGCCCGGGTACTGCCAGGGACCGTTGAGGTCAACGCCGACCTCACCGTCCATCTCGCGCGTCGGGCCCGGCCCCCGGTGGCTCCGGGGGCCGGGCCCGACGTGGTGCGGTGGACCGGTCAGGGCGTGTAGGTCACGCTGTCGCCGAGGTCCTTCTGCAGGTCGGGGATGATCCCGTCCTTCGAGTCCAGGCCGTCGTTGTACCAGACGGTGTCACCGTTGTCCTGCATGATCGACACCGTGCTGCCCGCCACCAGCGGGTTCGGGATCGCGCCGAGGGACTCCCAGGAGCCGTCCACCGCTCCGGCCGGCAGCGTGGTGTGGGTGGCGACCGGGGCGTCGGCCGGCTGGCCGTCCCAGGAGTAGAGCGCGAACTGGTAGGACTCGTCCGGGGATCCCGCGATGATCAGGTACTGGTTGCTCGCGTTCTTGCGGATCTCACGGACGCCCAGGCCGCCCAGGTTGTCCAGGATCGGGGCACCGAAGGTCGCGTGGGTGGTGCCCGGGTTGCCGCCGGTGACCAGGGCGTTGATGTTGGTCACCGGGACCAGCAGGGCCTGGGTGCGGGTGCTGGTGGACTCCAGCGGGCCGCGGAAGGCCAGGTAGGCGGTGGTGGTGCTGCCGGGGGCGAACTCCAGGCCCTCCACGTTGAAGGACTCGGCGGTGTGGCCGCCGACCCCGGAGGCGGCGGAGGCCGCGAAGCCGAGGTAGTTGGCGCCCAGGCCGTGGCCGTTGTCCTGGTCCCAGCTGATCAGGTCGCCGCGCAGGCCGGTGTAGCTGCCGACGTAGCTGAGCGTGGTGCTCGCACCCGAGCCGGTGATGTCGGTGGCGAACAGGGTGCTGCGCGAGGGCTCCAGGTTGCCGCTGGAGCTGTTGCTCATCGAACCGGTCCAGTAGATCCGGTTCCCGGCCACGGCCGCGGCCTCGATGTCGATCTCGGTGCTGCCGTAGGGCAGCAGGCTGGTGAAGTCGAAGGTCTTCACCGGCGGCCCGGAGACGCCCTCCTGGTAGAGCCGCAGCACATTGGACTCGTCGTCGCCGACGAGCATGTAGCCGCCGCCCACGTCGATGATGGTCGAGCCGTTGCCCGCGCCGGAGTAGTAGCGGGCGCCCGGGTCGGCGGCGACGGCGGCCGAGACGCCGTAGTCCACGGTGGTGGTGGCGCTGGTGCCGTCGGGCGCGGTGGCGGTCAGGGTGATGGTCGAGTAGCCGACCGCCGCCGGGGTGACCGCCAGCGTGCGGGTCGCGCCGGTACCGGTGACGCTGATGCCCGAGGCGGGCGCCACGGTGGTGTTCGACGAGGTCGCGGTGACGGTGACCCCGGCCGCGCCGTACGCGGTGTCGCCGACGGTGACCGGCATGGTCGCGTTGGTGCTGTCGCCGATCGCGGCGGGCAGGCCGGCCTCGGGGGTGCTGACGGTGGGCGGCGCGCTCGCGGCGGTGACCACGGTGGTGCCGGGCGCGAAGGCCACGCCGCGGAAGGCCGTCTTCGACGCGGCCGAGGCCAGGGTGGTGACGCTGCCGCTCATGCTCGCACCGGCGCCCGCGCTGTCGGTGACCGTGGACAGCGTGCCCGAGGTGCCGGAGGAGCCGCTGCCGGTGGCGTAGAGGACGACCTTGCCACCGGACAGGGTGCCGGTCAGGCCGGTCACCGAGGAGACCTTGACCGAGCCCTCGGCCTTCCAGGAGCCGCTGGTCAGGCTGAACTTGAGGATCTTCCCGGCCGAGTTGTCGGCGACGTAGAGCGTGTCCGGGGTGGAGCCGCCGCCGAGGGTGAACAGCGCGTAGCTGTACGGGTCGCCGCCCGAGTCCGGGTTGCCGGGCAGGTTGCTGACGGCCTGTCCGGCGGCGGTCGGCAGACCGGTGCCGATGGCGGCCACGGTCAGCGAGTTCTTGTTGGACGAGGCGTAGAGCTGCCCGTCCGCGATCCCCAGCTGACGGAAGTTCAGGTCACTGGAGTTGAGCGTGGTCGCGGTGGAGGAGCCGAGCGTGGTGTGGGCGATGCCGCCCGCCGCGCCCGCTACCCAGATGTCGGTGCCGTTGCTGCTCACCGCGGAGCGGATGTTGTTGCCCGCGGCGAAGGAGGGCAGCACGGTCGAGGTGTCGACGCTGCCGTCAACCGCGGCGCGGGCGATGGTCACCGCGCTGGTGGAGGTCACGCTGGAGGTGCCGACCGGGCTGTCGTAACCGGCCGCGAGCAGGTACTGGCCGTTGGCCGAGAGCGTCAGCTCACCGTCCGAGGCGGCGCTGCCGGCGTCACTGAACTCGTTGGCGCCGCCGCTGGTGGTCGTCGGCAGCGGCACCGACTCCACCAGCGCGCCGGCCGGTGAGTACTCGTCCAGGAAGACCGGAACAGAGGTGCTGCCCAGTGTGGAGCCGCCGTTGCCGACCCGGTAGACCACCAGGTCACCGGCGGTGAACGCGGTCGTGGTGGCGGCGTGCGCCGGGGCCGGCAGGGCGGCCGCGCCCAGGGCGGCGGCTCCTGCCAGGACACCGGCCGCGAGAGCGCGCCGCACACCAGCGGCGGAGGGGCTGGGAAGGGATCTGCTTCCGGTCATGCGGAGGGCGCTGCCTTTCACGGGGACCACCAGGACGTCCGCGCGACCCCCCGGGACGGCCACTAGCGGCGTGTCGTCGGCTTCCGGATGATCGTGTGGTGGAGACAGGGGGAACTGTGGCCCCATCAAGTGTCCGGCAGTCGAAGCCCCGGTTCCCGGGAGGCGACCACGCAGTGGCAGGCAGGAGTGAGGCAAGCCTCGATTCGACTCCGCGCGGTGGCGGGACCGGAGTCACCGGTCGGGTGTCCGGGCGGGACTGATCGTGATCAGGACCTTGCCGGGGAAGTCCGCCGCTCCGGCGGCGATCTCCATGACCCGGCCCGGGAACTCGTCCAGGCTGATCCGTCGTGACGTGAGCTTTTCGAGCGGAAAGGCGTGCGGGTGCTCCGCGTGCAGCCGGAAGCCCTCCTCGTAGTCCTGCCTGAGGCACCCGTAGGCACCCGATACGCGGATCCGCTTTCCCCGGTACCGCACCGACTCGATGCGCTCCTGTCGGCGCAGGGCGTCGATGTTCACCTGGCCGACCGGGAAGCTGTCGCCGTTGCGGGTCCCGCCGTAGACGAACAGGACCGCGCCGTCCGCCGCCAGGCCCGCCGCGGTTTCGAGGAGCTCCGTCGTGGCGATGGTGGGCGCCACGATCACGATGTCGAACCTGCCCTGCTGCGCCGGTGTCCGGGCGTCCGCCAGGGAGTGGCTCTCACCCTCGGCGAGGATCCCCTGTCGCCGGGCGAAGGCGCTGCGCATCTCACCGCGGTTGAACACCGCGACCACGGCGCCGAGGTGCCTGGCGTACATGGCGAACATCAGCCCCGCGCAGCCCGCGCCGATGATGCCCACCCGTTTGCCCCGCAGCGAGGGCAGCCGCGTGAGTTCGAGCAGCTTCCCGAGCGCGTGCACGATGCAGGCGAACGGCTCGGGCATCCAGACGCCGTCCCGCAGGCGCGGCTCCGGTACCCGCACCACGGCCTGGTCCAGTTGCTCCTTCGTGCCGTGGACGAAGACGTACTCGGCGAAGCCGGTGGTGCGGGTCGGGGTGATGTTGGGGTTGAGGGTGACCAGGTCGCCCTCCTGGAACCCGGTGGCGGTCCCGGCGAAGGCGACGGCGCCGACGAGTTCATGGCCGAACAGCGGGCCACGGTCTTCCATGACGTCGCGTGAGCCGAGGATCTCCTTGGTGTCGGCGCGACAGATTCCCAGGTGGTCGGTCTTGATCACGACGGTGTCGTCGCCGAGCGCGTCCTGCGGGAAGGGGGACGCGCCGAGGCTGACGACGCCGCCCCGCAGCGCGGTCGTGACGTAGGTGGCCGGAAGGTTCGGCATCTCAACTCCTCAACTCCACAACTCGTCAACTCGTCAACTGAAGGTCAGTGCCCTTGCGCGTTCGACGTCGAGAGCCGGACGTCGCAGGTCGCCGTCGCGGTAGTCGTTCTCCAGCACGAGTGCCTCGGGTGTGCCCGCACGGGTCGCCAGCGCGCGGACCGCCTCCCGCACCCGGCCGTCCCCCTCGCCGAGGAGGTCCCGGGCGACGACCCCGCCGGTGCCGTCCTTGAGGTGGATCTGGGGTGCGATCCACTCGTGCGTCGCCTCGATCAGGGCCAGCACGTCGACGCCGGCCGCCCGTGGGTTGTAGGTGTCCAGCAGCAGCCGGAAGGCGGGTACCGCCACCTCCGCGGCCAGGGTTCGCGCCCGCTCCGGGTCCAGGGCGTTCTCGCTGGCCAGCAGCAGTCCGCGGGCCTGTGCCTCGCGCGCCGCCCAGGCCAGCACGACCGCCGTCCGCCGCAGCTCCCGCGGGTCGTTGATGGCGCTGCGGCGGAAGCTGGGGACGAACGCCAGCGGCGCGCCGAGGGCAACGGCCGCGTCGAGCACCCGGATCAGGACATGGCGGACGCGCGCCGCGTCCCGGCTGCCCCGCGGTGCGTGGAGTCCGATGTCGTTGAGGGTGTTGCCCGCCACCGCGAGCAGCGCCACCCCGTGCCGGGCGCCGTCGTCCCGGATCCGGTCCACGGTTCCGGCCGCGTCGAGCCACGGTCCCCGGCCGGGGCCGCCGAGGTCGAGTTGCAGTCCCTCGACGCCGATCGCGCGGGCCAGCTCGACCGCGCCGAAGTGGTCCCCCGGGAGCCGCCACCCGGCCAGCGCGACGAGGGGTGGGCGCGTCACGTGCCCGGCCCCGAGGAGATCCTGCGGCTCTGGGACACCGGCATCCGCTCGCCCACGGGGAACCAGCCGCCCGCGCCGTCGACCACCAGATGGGCACCGTGCAGTCCGGCCCCGGCGGTCGCCGCCAGTTCCCGGGCGAGCGGGGCGAAGCTCCCCGGTGTCATGTAGCCGCGGTAGTCGAATCCCTCCGGGCGCCTGCGCCGGATCCCGGGGGTGTCGACCATCCCGGCCGGGAGGGCCTGGACCACCCGCAGGGCCTCGCTGCCGGGCGCGTCGGTGTCCTCCTCCTGCGCGACCGAGTCGAGCAGGGCGGCGGCGGCGGCCTTGGACGCGGCGTATCCGGATCGCCCGGGTCCCGCGTTGTAGACGACCTCGGAGGAGACGCCGAGGAACAGGCCCGGTGCGTGCGGGCGGCGCAGGGCCGGGATGGTCCGGGAGAGGGTCAGCCACAGGCCGTGCAGATTGACCTCGATCTGGCGACGCCACTCCGCCTCGGTGCTGTCACGCAACAGGGTCCGCCGGTCACCGTAGTGGACCGCCGAGTAGCAGACGGCGTGCAGGGGTTCGGCGGCGGCGCGGGCCAGGTTCTCGGTGACCTGGTCGGCCTCCGTGAGGTCCGTGGGCGTCCAGCGCAGCCGGTCGGCGCCACTGCCGGTGGGAGCCGACCGGCTGAGTACGGTGACGTCGATCCCCGCCTCGGCCCAGGCGTCCGCGACGCCACGGCCGATCCCCGTCGATCCGCCGACCACCAGCGCGCGGCGGCGGTTCCGAGCATGCGCGGTCACTGGGCCTCCTGGGACGACGGCGGCAGCGGGGAGAACCGCACCGCGAGTTTGACGAGCCGGCTCCCGGCGACGGTCCGGCCCCCGCCCGCCGACAGCCCGTTCATGATCTGGGCGGCTTCCGGCGGCTCCACGAGATGGGTCACCAGGTCGCGGTAGGCGGCCGGGTCCCGGCACAACTCGGCTGCCGCCTCAACGAGATGGCCGTTGCCCACGCCCCGGTGACCGGTCAGCCGCACGGTTCGACCGTCGGCGGTGCGCACGCGGGCGACCGCGGCCGGTACCGGGAACCCGGCGCAGTTGGCGGCCCGGACCGCGGTCAGGTCGACTCCGGGCAGCAGCGCGCTCGCGGCGCCCGGCGGCAGACCGCCGAACAGGTCGACGACCAGGTCGACGGCGGGGGCGCCGCCGACGTCGAGGCGCAGGGCGGATTCGAGGCTGCCCAGCGTGGCGTCGCGCGGTGTCGCGAGCAGTGCCGCGACCGGACCGGTATCGGGCGCGGGCAGCGCGGGCAGCTCCCCCGGCTCCGCACCGAGCAGCAACTCGACCCCGGGAACGGCCTGTTGGGCGCTCCAGGCCAGCCCGGCAGGAGTGTGGTGCACGAGCAGGACCCGGCCGGCGCTCCCCAGCCAGCGGCCGGCGGCGCGCACCGCGAGCTGCCCGATCGTGCCGTCGCCGTACACCAGCAGGGTGCGCGGGCGGGCCGTGGCCAGCAGGGCGAAGGCGTACCGGACGGCGGCCAGCGGTTCGATCAGGGTGCCGAGCACCGCGTCGGGCGATCGTTCCAGTGGTACCACCAGGCCGCCCCGCACCGCGGTCGCGGGGACCAGGGTGCGCTCCTGGAGCAGGCCGTCGACGTTGTGCCCCAGCAGGAAGGACGGGTCCGACCGGTGGGTCGGGTTCACCAGGACCGGTGTGCCCGGGCGCAGGTCGTCGGGGACGCCCGCCCCGGCGGCGACCACCCGGGCGATGCCCTCGTGGCCGATGACCGGTGCCGGGTCGCCGCGCAGCCCGCGCAGCATCTGGATGTCCGTCCCGCACAACCCCGCCACCTGGGTAGCCACCAGCAGCTCCCCCCGGGCGGGTGCCCGGGTGGAGCGTCGACGGAGCCGTACCCGCCCCGCCTCCCGTACCAGCGCCCAGTGTTCCGCGGTGTTCCCGGCGGTGTTCCCGGCGGTGCTCACAGCGGTACTCCGGTGCGGGCCGCGATCCCGGCCCCGGCCAGGCTGTCGGCCTCGCCGGGGGCGGTGACGGTGATCCGCCGGTCCAGCCAGTCGGGGGTGCGTTCGCTGGTCAGGTACAGCCCCTGCCGGGCGAGGTCCCGCATCAGGGCGTGCCGGTAGTGGTGGCCGAGGCCGTGGACGACGCCGCCGGTCAGCACGACCTCGTCCAGCTCGGGGTCGAGGCACAGCGCGGTGCGCAGGACGGCGACGACGGGAGCGGTCACCGCGTCGAGCAGTTCGACCGCCAGCTGGTCCCGGTCGTCCAGCGCGCCGCGCAGCGCCGCCTCGAAGCCCGCGCCCCCGGCCGTCAGCCGCCCGAGTCGGGACGCCGCCCAGCGTGCCGGTTCCCGCAGGGCGAGGGCGTCCGCCATCCGGGCGATGCCGGGGCCGGAGGCGTACGCCGCCAGGTGTCCGGTCCGCCCGCAGTCGCAGTCCAGGACGACCGGCTGCCCGGCCAGCCCGGCGGTGGCCGGCAGGTGGCCGATCTCGCCCTGCAAGCCGCAGCCGTCCACCGGGATCCGGCGCTGACGCTGGTCGATGACCCGGCAGGCGATGCCCGAGCTGATGGTGGCCAGCAGCACCTTGCGGTGCCCGCTGCGGTCGGCGGACGCGGCGGCGTGCAGGAGGGCGGCCGTGACGTCGTTGACGATGTGCCACTGGACGTCGGCGCGCCGGGCCGTCAGTGCCGCCCGCAGGTCGTACGGCTCGCTGTGGTCGCCCCACAGCGGTGCCGAGGCGTAGACGATGCCGGAGCGGTGGTCGAGCGCGGCGCCGAAGGAGATGCCGACGACGGCGTCCGGTGACCGGGGCACCGGGTCGCACAGCTCCCGGACCATCATCTCCTGGAGCTCGGCGACGCTGGCCCCGGGGAAGCGCCGGAAGGTCGGCGAGGGGCGCGAGGTACGGGCGTGCAGCTCGCCCTCGCGCACCCACTGCGCCTGGCGGATGTGCGTTCCACCGACGTCGAACACGGTGATGGCCGTGCTCATACGGCGGCGCCGACGAGTTCGCTGTTCGCGGTGGCCGTCCAGCTGCCGACGAACTCCAGCGACCGGCCGAGTTCCTCCGACGTCAGGTCGTTGACGAAGACGACCGAGCCGATGCCCCGGACCAGGGGGACGCGCTGGAGCCCGTCCCGGTGCCTGACCGCGTCGCCGAGCGCCTCCTCCAGCAGCTCCTGGGTGAAGACGGGGTGCGAGACCGGGAGTTGGAAGCCCTGGAGCAGGCGCAACGCCCGGTCGGTGTCGCTCTTCGAGAGGTGGCCGCGCAGGTGGGCGAGGGCCAGGCAGATCGCCATGTCGACGGCTACGGCCTCGCCGTGCAGCAGCGGCGGGTCGGCGCGCAGCTCCAGCGACGGGCTGAAGGTGTGGCCGTAGTCGACGGACCGCTCCAGCACCTGCTCCCAGAGGTTGGGCTCCAGCTCGTCCAGCATGCCGGAGATCGCCCGGGACAGGACCTCGCTCACCGCCGAGCCGCAACTGGCCAGGATGTCGGGGGTGATGGAGCCGACCGTCGCCTCCAGGAGGTCGAACAGGACGGCGTCCTTGACCAGCGCCATCTTGATGATCTCGGCGATGCCGTTGGCCACGTGGCGCGGTTCGATGGTGCGGAGGAACGCCGGGTCGATCAGCGTGAGTTCGGGCGCGAAGTAGGCTCCGAGGCGGTTCTTGTGACGGCCGTGGTTGATCCCGGTCTTCACGCCGATCCCGGCGTCGATCTGGCCGATCAGCGTGGTGGGGACGCGCACGTAGGGCACGCCGCGGCGGTACATGCTCACCGCGAAGCCGACGATGTCCAGGACCACGCCGCCGCCGACGGCGACCACCTTCTCGGCGCGGCGCAGGATCCCCATCCGGGACATGGCCTCGGTGACGTGGACGGACTGCTCCAGGGACTTCGCGTCCTCGTCCCCCTGGACGACCAGCCAGGTCACGTCGATCTGCCAGCGGTCGAAGTACGCCGAGAACCGGTCGTGGTAGAGGCTGTCGACAACGGAGTCGATCGCCAGCAGGCAGCGGACGGGACGTCCCTGGCCGCCGCGGCAGGCGTGGGCGAGCGCGGGGTTGCCGGGATCCAGCAGCCCGCGGACCATGCTGACGCTGTAGGCGACGGGCTGTTCCGCCCGGACGTTCCAGTGCAGCCCGGGGGGCTTGGGCAGATCGGCTACGGGGTTCAGGCCTGCGGGGCGGTGCATTGCGGTACCAGACATGACAAGACCTCCGTGAGGGTCTTCGAACTGGGGAATGCGCGATGCGAGTGGGAATCGCAGGAGGACAGGGCGGAGATAGCAGTCGGTCCGCCCGTCGAGCTCGAACGCTAGTGCTTCGTCCGCATACATTGCAACGTGACAAGGGTCACATTAGATGTATGCAAATTCATATTTCTCTGCCATTGCCGGAACGTGAACCGATGCGGGTCCGCACATTCCGGTGAGCCTCGGCAACACCGGTCGGCGCCCCAGCGCCGCCCTGGGCCGCGCTCAGTCCAGCGGCATCGCGGGCTCGTAGCGCAGCCGGGCGACGAGCGAGGCGGTGGAGTCGTTCAGCGCCGCCGCGTCCAGGGCCTCGGTCAACGCCTTGCGCAGGCTCCGCTCCGCCGCGTCGGCCAGCCGCCGACCGGCCTCGGTGACCTGTACGTCCACCCCGCGCCTGTCGTCCTGGAGGCTGCGGCGGATGACCCACTCGGCGTCCTCAAGGCGGGCGACCATGCGGCTGACGGCGGGCTGACTGGCACCCAGGGCCTTGATGAGGTCGGACATCCGCAGCGTGCCGTCCCGCTGCTCGGTCAGCGAGAGCAGGAGCAGCAGCTCGTTCACGGAGACCCCGTGGCCGCGGGCCAGCCGCCTACCCGCGGTCGCGTTGACCTGCTCCATCAGGCGCGAGAGCTGACGCCAGACGGCGATCTCGTCCCGCTCGTTTCCCGGTCCCCAAGTCTCCATCGACGCGGCCCCTCGCTGAGTCCCTCGAAACGTTCCCTGCGCTTTCGTCACCGCTGCCCAGCCTAACTCCTTGCACAGTTGACCGCTCCGGCGCCATGGTTCACTATTTGCATGCAAACGCATGCATCTTAGCGGGCTTCCTACGAAAGGCTTGGGTCGCCATGCCACTCCCCCTCCTGACCCTGATGCTCGGGGTCTTCTGCGTGGGCACTGCCGAGGTCGTCATCACCGGGATCCTGCCCGAGATGTCGACCAGCCTGCATGTGTCCGTCCCGACAGTCGGCCTGCTGGTCACTGGCTACGCGCTCGGGGTCACCATCGGCGGTCCGATCATCACCCTGCTGACTGCCAAGTGGCCCCGGAAGGTGCTGCTCCTCAGCCTGATGGGCGTCTTTGTCGTCGGCAACATCATGGCCGCGCTGGCCCCCAACTACGCGACGCTGATGGGGGCACGCGTCTTCACGTCGCTCAGCCACGGCACCTTCGCGGCCGTGGCCTGGTACGTCGCCGCCCAGATGGCCCCGCCGGACAAGAAGGCGACCGCGATGGCCAAGATCGCGCTGGGCTTCAACTTCGCCAACGTGCTCGGCTCGCCGATCGGCACGGTCATCGGGCAGCACTTCGGCTGGCGGGCCACCTTCGGGTACGTCACGGTCTTCGCCGTGCTGTGCCTCCTGCTCATCGCCAGGTTCGTGCCGAGTAACCTGTCCGCGGAGAACGGCCCGTCGATCGAGGAGAGCACTCCCCTGCGGGACCAGATCAAGGTGTTCCGCCAGGGCAGCCTCCAACTCTCCATGCTGATCACCGTGCTGGCCCAGGGCGCGGTCTTCACCACCTCGACCTACCTGGCGCCGCTGCTCCGCACCATCGGCCACTTCGCGCCCGCCATGATCGGCGTCCTGCTGATCGTCTTCGGCCTCGGCTCGGTCCTGGGCAACATCCTCGGCGGCCGGGCCGCGGACGCCAACGTGATGCGCGGGGTACTGCGTGCCCAGACGGCCCTGCTCGCCGCGCTGGTGCTCTTCTGGTTCGCCGCGCCCCACCAGATCCCGGCCGCCATCGCCCTGTTCCTGTTCGGTGCCGCCGGGTTCTCCATCATCCCGGCGCTCCAGGCGCGGATCCTCGCGGTGGCTGCCGCCGCACCGGCCCTCGCGCTGTCGGCCAACGTGTCCGCGTTCAACCTCGGCAACGGGCTCGGCGCCTGGCTCGGCGGTACCACCATCGACCTCGGCTTCAACGCCCGCGCGGTGACCCTGACCGCCGCCCTCGCCACGACCGTCGCGCTGCTCCTCTCGCTGGCGATGTGGGCCCGGGGCCGCCGCGCGTCGCCGGAACTGCCCGCGCTCGGCGACGTGACGATCACCGCCGACGCCGCGCTCGCCCAGGAGACGTCCTAGGGCCGGTCTTTCGGATCACGTCGGAGGCCACGGAATAAGCGCACCGAGGCGACCGTTTGGCGTTGGTACGGACACGACCTTCATGCGACCCGCGAAGCTCCGTGCCGCACCGCCGACCGTCCCGTGACCCCGACGCCTCGCCTCAATGGGGGATTCCGATGCACCCCGTCCACCACGCCTTACCGGGCAGGCCCTCCGGGCCGCGACCGCCCGGGCGGACCGTCCCGGGGAACAGCACCGTCCTGGACGAGCTGTCCCAGGTGCTCTTCGCCCCGCTGCCCCGCAGCGACCAGCGCGCCAAAGGCGCCCTGTACCTGCGCGGGCTGATCGCGACGGAGGGCCGCAAGTCGATCAGGAACATCGCCGCGCAGGTCGGCGGCCCCGAACTGGCGCAGAGCCTGCACCACTTCATCGCCGCCTCCACCTGGGACTGGGAGCCGGTCAGCAGGGCCCTCCAGCGGCACGCCGACAACGAGTTGCGGTTCACCGCCTGGGTGGTGCAGGCCCTGCCGACCCCCCGGCGGGGGCGGCAGGCGGTCGGCGTGTGGGGGGTGGCCAGTGAGGTCACCGTGCCGGTGCGGTGGAACCTGCTGCGCTCCGGCCAGGCGGGAGCCGACCGCGTGGTGGCGGCGACCCGGGTGCACGACCCGAGTACCACCGGGCCCCGCCCGGTGGTACTGGACATCCCCGGGGTCGACCTGGGTCCGGTCTTCGACTGGTACGCCCGGGCGGGCGCACCGCTGCTGGCCGCTGTGCCCGCCAACCTGCCGGTGCTGGGCCTCGGGCCCGCCCGGGAGTCCCGCCCGCTCCCCGCCGCCCGCCTGCTGCAACTCAACCGGATGCTGCGCCGCCCGGCGCGATGGACCGACCCGGTGACCGGAACGGCGCACCGGAGCCTGGTCGCCGGTGTCCGGGTGGAGTGGGCCGGCCACCCGCTGCTGCTGGTCGGGGAGTGGGCCGACGGCCGGGAGCAGCCCGTCCGGTGCTGGCTGACCAATCTGACCGCCACCCCCCTGGGCGTCCTGCTGCGGCTCACCCGGTTCACCCGCCGCGTCGAGCAGGACTACGTGGGCTCCGCCTCGCACGTGGGCACCCTCGACGACTACGAGGGGCGGACCTCCGACGGCTGGCACCGGCACATGACCCTGGCGGCAGCCGCGCACGTGGCCCAGGTGGTCGCCGCCTCAAGGGCCCGGGTCCGCCCGTGGACCCACTGCATGGTCTCCATGGAGCAGATGGGCTGTCAGCTGTGACCGGCACAAACCGGGCACTGCTCCGCTCAAACATTTTTCTTCGGTCTGTGTCACCTCCCCGGAGGGTTCTGACACAAGGGCCATGACGCCGTCGCCCGCGCCAACCCCTGGGAGCCATCATCGACCACATGCGCATTCTGGTTGCCGGTGGTGGTACCAGCGGTCTGGCCACAGCAGTCGCCCTGGGATCGAGAGGCCATCACGTCCTCGTGCTGGAGCGACGACCGGTGTTCACCGAGAACGGGATGGGCGTCCGGTTGACGCCGCCCGCCTTCCGGCTGCTGGACCGGCTCGGAGTCGGCGCGGCCGTACGCCGACGGTCGCTGGCGATCGGCGAGATCCGCATCATGGACGGCTCGACCGGGGAGCGGGTCGCCACGGTGCCGCTGCCCGGGCGGCACGGCGGGACGCCCCACGCGCCCCACGCGACGGCTCACCGGCTGGACGTCTACGAGCCACTGCTCGATGCCTGCTGGCAGTTGGACGTCGTCCGGCTGCGCGCGGACAGCGGTGTGGTCGGCTACACCGAGCGCGGTGAGTCGGTGGTGGCCGCACTCGTCGGCGGGCGCAGCGTCACCGGGGACGCGCTGATCCTCACGGACAGCGCCCGCTCCGCCGCCCGCGACGACACGTCCTGGACCGGCGGCGCCCCGGAGGAGCGGGTCGCGGTCTACCGCACCGTCGTCCCGATGGAACTGGTGGCCAACCGCTGGCAGGACAGCGCGGCCATCAGCTGGGTGGGAGCGCAGTGGCACGTCTCGCACTACCCGTTGCCCGACTCCCGCTACCTGAGCCTCTCCGCCACCCGCCATCGGCACACCGGCGGCGATCTCACCGGCGCCCACCTGGACCTGGGACACGTGCTCGCGGCCTTCCCGGACATCGGCTACGCGGCCCGCGACGTCCTGACCATGGGCCGACAGTGGCGGGCGTGGACGGTGCCCGGTCGGCGGACCGCGTCGGCCCGGGCGCGCGGCAGGGTCGCGCTCGTGGGCGAGACCGCGGAGCCGGCGCTTCCGGTGGAGGTGTCGGGCGTGCACCAGGCCCTGGAGGACGCCGACGGACTCGGCCGCTCCTGGGACGCCTCCGACGGGGACGTGCGGCGATGGCTCGCCGACTACGCCACCCGGCGGAGCGGCGAGCGCTTCCCCGACGCCCACACCGGGTGCGGGGCCGGGGGGCGGTGACCCGGCGAGCCCAGGCAGGGCGGACTCCGCCACCGCACCGCCGCCGCACCGCTGCCCGTTCCCGCCGGTCCGGGCCGCGCCGGTGCGTCGGCTACCGCCCGTGCTCCGCGCGGTGGCGTTGGAAGAGGCAGAGGGCCGCGACCGAGGGGGCGTCCTTGAACCGGCCCTCGGCGATGAGCTGCCACACCTCGGCCTCGGAGAACCAGCGGCTGACCAGTCCCGCCTCCTCCTCGTCGAGGTTCGTCTCGCCGGGGGTGAGCTCCGTGGCGAGGATGATGTGGAAACCCTGGTCGCAGAAGCCGTACGCCTCGAAGAGGTGGCCGAGCGGTGTCATCGCCCCGGCCGTCAGCCCGGTCTCCTCCGCGAGCTCACCGCGCGCCAGGGCCAGCGGGTCCGCGTCCGGCCTGTCCTCCCAGGACCCCTGGGGGAACTCCCAGTAGCGGCCCTTCGCGGCATACCGGTACTGCTCGACCAGGTGGAAGCCGCCGTCGGCGTAGGGGACGACAAGGGCGAAGTCGGGCTTCGCCACCACGCCGAAGACGCCCTCGGCGCCGTCGTGCCGCAGGGTCCTGTCCTCGCGTACGGTCATCCAGCGGTTCGCGTAGACCACGGTGCTGCTGGTAGCCACCAGTTCGTGCTCGGGCCGGGGAAGTCGCGATGCGTCCGTATCCATGCGCAGACGCTAGCCGACCGCGTCGGGGATGCCGGTGACGGGCAGCGGCACGTGCCCGCGGACCGCCGTAGCCGGGGCCGCGCGGTCCCGATGATCCCCGGCGCCACCGGGGCCGCGCGGCCGGGGCCGCTCAGTCGCCCGCTGCGGCGAGCCGCTCCCGCTCCAGCTCCGCGGCGGGGACGATCCCGGCCACCCGGGGCGGGGCGGTGGGCTCCAGCAGCCGGCTGGGCTCACCGTCGACGCCGACCGGGACGTCGCCGTCCAGGGTGATCCGGCGGACGACGCGCGGCAGGTCGCCGTAGTCGTTGACGGCGTAGTGCTGGGTGGCCCGGTTGTCCCAGATCGCCACGTCGCCGACCGTCCACTGCCAGCGGACGACGTTCTCCGGGCGCTCGATGAACCGCTGGAACAGCGCGATCAGGGCGGTGCTGTCCTCGGTGGACAGCCCGACGATGCGCTGGGTGAAGGCCCCGAGCAGCAGCGTGCGCTCGCCGGTCTCCGGGTGGACGCGCACCAGCGGGTGCTCGGTCTTGAACGCGGTGGAGATGAACACCTGCCGGAACAGGGCCGCCACCTCCTTGTTGTCGGCCAGGTCCTCGCGCAGGCCCAGCCGCGCGGCGTAGTCGAAGTCGTTGGTGTGGACCGCGCGCAGGCCCTCGGCCAGGCGCTTCAGCGGCTCCGGCAGGGCCTGGTAGGCGGCCGCGGTGTTGGCCCAGATGGTGTGGCCGCCGTAGGGCGGAATCTCCACCGCGCGCAGGATGGACGCCTTGGGGTAGGCGGGCACGAAGGTGACGTCGGTGTGCCAGTTGTTGGCCCGGGCGCCCTTGGTGGCATCGAGTTCGAAGATGTAGCGGCCGTCGGCGGAGGGCACGGTGGGGTGCGACACCGGGTCGCCCAGCAGCCGGGCGAACGCCTCGTGGGCGGTGTCGTCCAGGTGCCGCTGCTCCCGGAAGAACAGGACCTTGTGCTCGTGCAGGGCGGCGCGCAGCGCCTCGACGGTGGTCGGCGGCAGGTCGGCGTCGAGCGTGACGTCGTGCACGACCGCGCCGATGCGGCCCGCGACCTTGGTGACGTTCAACTGGACCGCTGCGGACTGATCGACGGTGACGGACATGGTGGCTCCTCTACGGTAATTGCAACCGCTGCGGAAGAAACTCCGGCAGCCATGGGCAACGGGCACGGATGCGAGACGGCGCGTCGGGACGGACCGACTGCGGCCGAGGGGTGGCGTGCGGGATCGCGGGTCGGCCGGAGAACGGCGGCCGACAGGGGTCAGGCGGAGCCGACGCGACCCGCCGCGCCACAGCGGCCCGCGACGGGCGGACGCGGTGCGGCGGGCGGACGTGACCTCGGCATGTCCGCAGGTTGCCAGCGGCCGGCGCGCGCAGTCAACGGCCTCCGAGCGGGCCGCGCCGCCGGGCCGTTGCCCTCCGACCACCGAGCCCCAGCCACGGCGTAGGCTGCGACCTGCGGATTCGTCGGAATTCCGGTCGTCCCGCCGCGACCGGGGGCACCGGGCGCCGCGGCCCAGCATTCATGAGGCTGCAACAATGCGGGACCGTGTTCGGTTGCCGCGCGGCACACTTCCGAGCACCGCTGTCCCCAGGAGAGGACCACCCATGGCCGACCTCGCCGTGCACGCGCCCGACCCCGCCCCCGTGCCCGTCGCCCCCGCCGCCTGGCGCGGCGGCGACGGCCGTCGCGAGGCCAACGCCGCCGCCGTGCTGCGGACCGTGCTGGACCACGGCCCGGTGGCCCGCACCGGCATCGCCCGGCTGTCCGGGCTGAGCGCGGCGGCGGTGTCCCGGCAGGCGGTGCACCTGATCGAGCTCGGCCTGGTGCGTGAGGTGCCGGGTGCCGCGGCTGCCGGAGCCGTTGGCCGTCCACAGGTCCCGCTGGACCTGGACACCCATGGACCGCTGGTGGCCGGGGTGCACATCGGTGTGCCGTTCAGCTCGCTGGCGCTGCTGGACCTGCGCGGCCGGGTGGTCGCCCAGCGCACCCTGAGCGGCGGGGTCCGCAGCGGACTGCCACCCGAACTCCGCACGGAGCTGCCGGAGTTCCTGGCCGAAGCGGCACCCGGACGCCGGGTGCTCGGCCTCGGTGCGATCGCCGGTGGCTGGATCGACCCGCAACGCGGCCTGGCGCTCCGGCACGAGCCGCTGGGCTGGCGCGACGTGCCGTTGCAGGCGCAGCTGGAGCAGATCGGCGGGCTGCCGGTGCAGGTGGACAACCACGCCCGGGCCGTCGTCCAGTCGGAGATGCTGTTCGGTCCGCCGGAGGCGCGGCGCAGCGTGGTCCACCTGTTCGTGGGCTCGGTGGTGGACGCGGCGTTCGGCATCGCCGGGGTGGTCCACCAGGGGCCGGGCGCGGCCGCGGGGGATGTCGCCCATCTGCCCACCGGGGACACCGCGACCGTCTGCGGCTGCGGCCGTACCGGCTGCCTGCAGGTCGCCGCCTCGGATCTGGCCCTGGTCGAACGGGCCCGGTCGGCGGGCCTGTCGGACTGCACGGACGCGTACACGGTGGTGGGCCGGGCGCTGGGCGGCGACGCACGGGCGGACGCGCTGCTGCGGGAGCGGCTGCGGCTGGTGGCGCGCGCCGCCGCGCTGCTGGTGGACGCGCTGAATCCGGAGCTGATCCTGCTGACCGAGCCGTCGGTGGCCGCTTCGGAGAGCTACCTGGCGCTGTTCCGAAGGGAGTTGGCCTCCAGCTCGCGGGTCGCCCGGGAGCCGGAACGGGTCCGCTTCCCGCACGCGGGGGTGGACGTGATGCGGGTGGCCGCCGGAACCGCGGTACTGGCCCCGCTGTTCCGCGATCCGCTGCGGTTCCGGATGCCCGCCGGTCCCGTCCGGCCCGGGTCCGGGTCGGCGAGCTGACCGGCCACCGGCGGTCCGCACGCCTTGACAGCATGCCCCGACCGGCTGTCATCATGGCGGCGTGACCAAGGACCGCACGCTCGTGACGCGCCGCCATGTCGACCTGTGTCGGCAGGCGAGTGCGATGTGTGCGCTGTCCTGTAGCGCCCGTCGCCGCTGAGGTTCCACCCCGGTACCCGCACAGCCTCCGCTGTCCGCCCGGCCTGCGCCACCCTTCCCGTGAGCACGCCCCCGTAGGCATGATCTCCGTGCCGTCGTACGGTCAGGGCTGACTTTTTTACTTACGCAGCGCAATTAAATGCTGCCCACTCCCCTCCGAGGAGCGCCCCGCCATGCCCCGAACCGCGCCCGACTTCCCCACGCTCCCCGCCGGGCCGACCCGGAGAGGTGTCCTGGCCGCCGCCGGCGCCGCCGGGGCCCTACTGACACTGACCTCCTGCCGTTCGGCCGTCAGCGCTGCCGCCGCCCCCAGCGGCAGCAGCGGCTCAGCCAGCCGCGGCGGCACCCTCGCCGTCGGCGTGCAGACCGACTTCGCCCCCGCGCTGCTCTTCGCCCAGAGCAACAACTCGCTGGTCCAGGGCCTGATCTACGACACCCTCACCCAGTACGACGACAACCTCCGGCCGCAGCCCTCGCTGGCCACCAGCTGGACCGTCTCCCCCGACGGCCGGACGGTCACCCTGCAACTGCGGCAGGGCGTCACCTTCCACACCGGGCGGCCGTTCACCGCCGCCGACGTGGTCTTCGCGATCAAGAACCTGACGAACCCGGTGCACGCGGCCCAGTTGGGCGCCACCGCCGCCGCCGTCACCGGCTTCGACCAGAAGAGCGACCACGAGCTCGTGCTCACTCTCGCCCATCCGGTGAGCAACCTGTTCGACCTGTTCGAGTTCATGATCATCCAGGATCAGCAGACCCTCGCCGACGCGGTCAGCGGCCAGCGGCTGGTCGGCACCGGGCCCTTCGTCTTCGACTCCTGGCAGCCGGGCAGCGTCCTCTCGGTCAAGGCCAACAAGAGCTACTGGCAGCCGGACCGCCCCTACCTGGACGCCGTCCAGCTGCGGGTCATCCCGGAGGCGGACTCGCTGCTCTCCTCGCTGCGCTCCGGCCAGACCCAGCTCAGCTTCTCGCTCCAGGGCCAGCAGGTGGCCACCCTCAAGAGCGACACCCGGTTCGGGATCACCGAGTACAAGCAGGGCGCCGGCGACCTCTACCTGGGTGTCACCACCACCGTGAAGCCGCTGGACGACAAGACCGTGCGGCAGGCCCTGGCCTGGGCCGTGGACCGGGACCGGGTGGTCAGCGAACTGCTCGGCGGCTACGGCCAGGCCACCGCCGCTCCCTGGCCGCAGAACTCCCCCGCGTACACCACCGGCGCGGCCCAGCACTACAGCTACAACCCGGGCAAGGCACGGCAGTTGCTCCAGTCCGTCGGCGCCACCGGCCTCGATCTGCCGCTGCTGGTGCCCAGCACGCTGACGTCGCTGGCCGAACTGGTCCAGTACGACCTGGCCCAGGTCGGGGTGCGGACCACCCTGCGGACGGTGGACCCGGTCACCGCGCAACAGGACCTGATCGCCCAGTCAATGCCCGCCCTGTGGGTGCAGGCGCACAGCTTCGCCCAGCTCCACCCGGCGACGCTGGCGGTCAGCGCCTATCCGTTCAACCAGGCCAAGAACACCTCCCGGTTCCGCTCGGCCGAGTACTCCCAGGCCGTGCTCGCCGCCTGGGAGCAGGGCGACCCGAACAGCGCGGCGGCTCGCGCCGCCTACCAGCGGGTGACCGGCATCCTGCTGGACGAGGCGTTCATCATCGAGCTGGCGGTCGAGCCCAGCCTCCAGGTGAACACGACCGGCCTGAGCGGCGCGACCCTCAACCGGTTCGGGTACCTGCATGCCCAGAACGCCACCCTGGCCTGACCGATGAGCCGATACCTCGCGAAACGCATCCCCTCCGCGCTGCTCGTACTCGTCCTGGCCTCGTTCGCGGTGTTCCTGATCCTGCGGCTGGTCCCCGGCGACCCGGCGGCGTCGCTGGCGGGTTCCGACGCCTCACCGCAGGCGGTCGGCGCGATCCGGACCGAGCTGGGGCTGAACCAGCCGCTGACCGTCCAGTACGCGCACTGGATCGGGCACCTGTTGACCGGGAACCTGGGACGCTCCTACGTCATCGGCGGCCAGGTCTCCACGTTGATCGGCTCGGGACTGTCCGCCACCGCCCAGCTCACCGCCGGGGCGCTGCTGCTGTCCGTGCTGCTCGGGGGCGCGGTCGGGCTGCTCTGGGCGACCTCCGGCAACCGGGCGGTGCGCACGGTGCTCAGGGTGTTCGCCACCACCGCGCTGGCCGTGCCGCCGTTCGTGACCGGGGTGGTGCTGGTGCTGCTCTTCGCCGTGTGGCTGCCGGCACTGCCCGCCGGTGGCTACCAGTCCTTCACCACCGCGCCCGACCTGGCGTGGCAGTACCTGCTGCTGCCCGCGCTGTGCCTGGCGCTGCCCAGCGCGGCCGTACTCGGCCGCTACCTGCGCGACGCCCTGGAGCGCGCGCTGGCCGAGGACTACGTGCGCACCGCCACCGCCCTCGGCGTCCGGCGGTCGCGCGTGGTGTGGCGGCACGCCCTGCCCAACGCGCTGCCGTCGGTGGTCACCGTGCTCGGCCTCCAGGCCGGCCAACTGCTCAGCGGCGCGGTGCTGGTGGAGGCCGTGTTCGCCTGGCCGGGACTGGGCCAGCTGGCCCAGCAGGGGGTACTGCACCGTGACTACCCGGTGGTTCAGGACCTGTTGCTGCTGCTGGTCGCGGCCTTCGTGGCGGTGCAGCTGCTGACCGACCTGGCGTACGCCTGGCTCGACCCGAGGATCCGGTGGCAGTGAACCCGAACCCAGTGAACCCGAACCCGGTGAACCCGAACCCGGAGCCGGCCGTCGCGGCGGCGGCCACCGGTGCGCGGCCCGGCGGCCCCCCGCTGCCCCGGCTGCGTCGGCTGCGGGCCCGCAGCCCCTACCTCGACGGACTGCTGACCCCCGGCGGCCTGACCGGGCTGGTCATCGTCGTCGGCATCGTGCTGCTCGGACTGTTCGGCCCGCTGCTGACCTCGGCCGGACCGCTGACCCAGGGCCCGGTCGCCCTCGCCGGAATCGGCACGCCCGGCCACCCGCTGGGCACTGACGACCTGGGCCGGGACCTGCTCGCCCGGATCCTCTACGGCATCAGGACCGACCTGCTGATCGCGATCGCCGCGGTACCCCTGGGCGCCGCCGGGGGCGTCCTGCTGGCGCTGGCCGCGGCCTGGTCGCGGGTGGCCGACGTGCTGGTGCAGCGGGCCTTCGACCTGGTGCTCGCCTTTCCGGGACTGATTCTCGCCCTGGCGGTCACCTCGGTCACCGGCCCCGGCAAGCTGCCGGTGATCGGGGTGATCGCGGTCGCCGAGGCCCCCGGATTCGGCCGGGTGCTGCGCGGCGGCATCCTGGTCCAGCGCGAGCGCGAGTACGCGGTGGCCGCCCGGCTCGGCGGCGCCTCCCGGACCCGGGTCCTGGTCCGCCACGTGCTGCCGAACGCGCTGGACCCGCTGGTGATCCAGGTCGCGGTGGCGCTGTCGATCTCGGTGTTCATCGAGGGCGGCATGAGCTTCCTCGGCGTCGGGGTGCGTCCGCCGGAACCGTCGCTGGGCAGCATCGTCAGCGAATCGCTGGAGTACCTGCAACAGGACCCGTCCTTCGCTGTGGTTCCGCTGGTCGTGGTGACCGGCCTGGTGCTGGGGTTCGCGCTGGTCGCCGAAGCCCTGAACAAGGGAGTCCGCCGTTGAGCACGCCACTGCTACAGGTCCGCGACCTGGAGGTGTCCTTCCACGGACCCCGCGGGCCGGTGCCCGCGGTCCAGGGCCTGGGCTTCGACGTCCCGGCCGGGGAGACGGTCGGCATCGTCGGCGAGTCCGGCTCCGGCAAGTCGACCACGGCCCTGGCCCTGATGGGCATGCTGCCCGGTACCGGCCGGATCACCGGGGGCCAGGTGCTGCTGGAGGGCAGGGACCTGGTCACCGCCACCCCGGCGGACCTGCGCGACCTGCGCGGACGCCGGGTCTCGATGATCTTCCAGGACCCCGTGTCGGCGCTCAACCCGGTGCTGTCCATCGGCCGGCACCTGGACGAGGCGCTGCGCGCGCACGGCACCGGCGACCGCGGCTCGCGCCGCCGCCGCGCGCTGGAACTGCTCGACCTGGTCGGCATCCCGGATCCGAGCGGGCGGATCGACGACCATCCACACCAGTTCTCCGGCGGCCAGCGGCAGCGGGTGATGATCGCCCTGGCCCTGGCCAACGAACCGGCCGTGCTGCTCGCCGACGAACCCACCACCGCCCTGGACGCCACCGTGCAGGAGCAGATCCTCGACCTGCTCGACAAGGTCAACCGGGAGACCGGCACCGCGATCGTACTGATCACCCACAACCTCGGGGTCGTGGCCCGGTCCTGCCGCCGCACCCTGGTGATGTACGCGGGCCGGATCATCGAGGACGGACCTACCGAGCTGATTCTGACGCATCCTCAGCATCCCTATACCGAGGGCCTCCTGGCCGCAGTACCACGTATTGACGCACCATCAGGAACGCGACTGCGCGGCGTTCCCGGAATCGCGCCGGATCCGGGGGCGACGCTGTCCGGCTGCTCCTTCGCCGACCGCTGCGGATCCGCCGAGGACCTCTGCCGCTCGCAGCGGCCCGAACTGACCGGCCCGCACGGCGGCTCCCGCGCGGCCTGCTGGCGGCCCGGGTCGGCGCCGCTGTCGCTCACGGCGCCCCGGGCCGCGGCGCCCGGCCCGGTGGCGCCCGGTACGCCGACGCCACCGGCCGACACCGAGCCGCCGTTGCTGGAGGTCCGCGACCTGCGCAAGAGCTTCGCCCGGCGCGGCCGGGCCCGGCGGCTCGGGCCACTGGTGGCGCTCGACGGCGTCAGCCTGTCCCTGCGCGCCGGGGAGACCCTGGGCGTCGTCGGCGAGTCGGGGTCGGGCAAGTCGACGCTGGTCCGCACGCTGCTGCGGGTGCACGAGCCGGACGCGGGCAGCGTGCTGCTCCGGGGCCGCGAGGTCACCGCGCGCACGCGCGACGACCTGCTGCGCGAGGTGCAGCTGGTGTTCCAGGACCCCTACGCCTCGCTCAACCCGCGCATGACGGCCGGTCAGATCATCGCCGAACCACTGATCGCCCAGGGCGTCCGACACCGCGGCGAGCGCGAGCACCGCGTCGCCGAGCTGCTGGAGCAGGTGGGTCTGGACCGGTCGGCCGCGGACCGCCGACCCGGCGCCTTCTCCGGCGGCCAGCGCCAGCGGATCGGCATCGCCCGGGCCCTGGCGCCCAGGCCCTCGATACTGATCTGCGACGAACCGGTCTCCGCGCTGGACGTCTCGGTACAGGCCCAGGTGCTCAACCTGCTGCTGGACCTCCAGCGCGACCTGGGTCTGGCCATCGTCTTCATCGCCCACGACCTGGCCGTGGTGCGCCAGGTCAGCCATCGGATCGCGGTCATGCGGCAGGGCCGGATCGTGGAGACCGGCGACGCCGACCGGCTGGTGACCGCCCCCCGGGAGGAGTACACCCGAACCCTGCTCGCCGCCGTGCCGACCCTGGCCGCCCACTCCCCCGCCGCCCGCTGAACCCCTGCCCGAGCAACGTCCCCCCGAGTAGGGCCGGGCCGCTCAGGGAGTGACGATGGCGAAGGACTTGTCGGGCTCGGTGACGTAGGAGAAGAGACGGGCAAGGACGGCGGGGTCGCCCTCGTGCTGGATTCCGTCCAGGCCCCTGCCGGCCAGGACGCCGAGGAGTTGCGGCTTGGTGAGGGTGAGCGTGCACTGCGCCGGGGTCTTCGGCGCCGTGTCGAGCGCGACCGCGCGGTGGGTCAGGGCGCCGTTGTGGAGGGTGAGCCGGTGGCGGCGGCCCTCGTCGGTCAGCGCGAGGTCGACGGTGAGGTCCTCGTCCCAGGCGCGGGGGCCGTCGACGCGCACCGCGATGGAGTCGATCAGCATCTCGGTGGTCAGCGCCATCGCCATCCCGCCACTGGTGTCGAGCTCGATGGTGCCCGGTCCCTGACGCAGTTCCAGCGCGGCCATCAGGTAGAAGTTGCGCCAGGTGCCGTTCTCGCTGCCCTGGCCGAGCTTCTCGTAGACCCAGGCCAGTTCCTCCTTGGCCGCCGTGTTCTCCGGCTCGGCGAAGACCAGGTGGTTGAGCAGCGTGGCGGCGAAGCGCAGGTCGCCGCCGCCGACGTAGCCGCGGGCCTTGGCCAGCGCGGCGTCCGCACCGCCGGCGAGGTCGACGTAGCGCTTGGCGAGCTCGACCGGCGGGTGCTCCCACAGGTGTGCCGGGTTGCCGTCGAACCAGCCCAGGTAGCGCTGGTAGATGGCCTTGGTGTTGTGGCTGAGCGAGCCGTAGTAGCCGCGCGCGTGCCAGGCCTGCTCCAGCGCCGGCGGCAGCCGCATCTCCTCGGCCAGCTCGGGTCCGGTCAGGCCCGAGTTCAGCATCCGCAGCGTCTGGTCGTGCATGTAGGCGTAGAGGTCGCGCTGCTCCGACAGCAGCGTGACGACGTTCTCCCGGCCCCAGGTGGGCCAGTGGTGCGAGGCGAAGGCGACGTCGTAGCTGTCGTCGAAGAACTCGATCGCCTCGTCCAGGTACCGCGACCAGATCCGGGCGTCGCGGACCACGGCCCCGCGCAGGGTCAGGATGTTGTGCATGTTGTGGGTGGCGTTCTCCGCCAGGCACAGCGCACGCCGCTGCGGGAAGGAGAAGTTCATCTCCGACGGGGCCTCGGTGCCGGGGGTGAGCTGGAAGACGATCCGCACGCCGTCGACGCTCTCCTCCTGGCCGGTGCGGGTGATGTCCAGTGTGGGCGGGATCAGCGAGACGGTACCGGTGGAGGTGGTCATCCCCAGCCCGGCGCTGATCTGCCCGTCGGGGGCCTTCGGCAGCCGGTCGCCGTACATGAACATGGCCCGGCGGGTCATCGCGTTCCCCGCGTAGACGTTCTCGCTGACCGCGTGCTCCAGGAACCCGACCGGGGCGATCACCGGCACGCCCGCCTCGGATCCCTCCGGGAGCACGCCCCGCGCGCCGCCGAAGTGGTCCCCGTGCGAATGGGTGTAGATCAGGCCGGTCACCGGCCGGTCACCGCGGTGCTCCCGGTAGAGGGCGAGCGCGGCGGCGGCGCACTCGGTGGAGATCAGCGGGTCGATGACGATCACGCCGCGGTCGCCCTCGACCAGCGTCATGTTCGACAGGTCGAGGCCGCGGACCTGGTAGATCCCGTCCGTGACTTCGTACAGGCCCTGCTTCGCGGTCAGCTGCGCCTGTCGCCACAGACTCGGGTTGGCGGTGTCCGGACACTCGCCCTTGAGGTAGTCGTACGCGTCGTTGTCCCACACCACCCGCCCGTCGGCCGCCCTGACCACCGCGGGAACCATCGCCCCGAGGAAGCCCCGGTCGGCGTTGTCGAAGTCGGTGGTGTCCTCGAAGGAGGGCAGGTGGCTCATGCGTCGCTCCGTTCAGCAGCGGTCAGGAACACGGCGGCGTCTCGGAGTGCGATCGGCCCACCTCAGGGAAGTTTGTCGTATATGTTCCTGTTACGCACTTTGGCACAACCGGTTCCGCGCTTGACCGCCCCCGGCCCAGGCGGCCGACGACGGCCGGGCGGGGTGTGTGCTCCCCGCCCGGCCGCGGGCTCGCGCCGCGGCGCGAGTGGCGGTGTGACGGCCGTGGTCAGACCGAGAGGCTGTCGGTCAGCGGGTCAGCCGCCCGTGGCGCTTGCGCCGATCCGCGTCGGCCACGTGCCAGCAGGGTGTCCAGGGCCCAGGTGCCCGGACCCGCCAGCGCGATGAGCAGGAAGGTCCAGCAGAACATCACGGCGGCCTCACCGCCGTTCTGGATCGGCAGCAGTGCCTTCTCCTGGTGAATGGTGAAGTACGCGTAGGCCATGGACCCGGAGCACAGCAGGGCTGCCGCGCGCGTCCCCAGCCCCAGCACGACCAGGACGCCGCCGACGAGCTGGATCAGCGCGGCCCACCACCCCGGCCACGCTCCCACCGGGGCCGCGCCCCCGGTCCCCGCACTGCCGCCGAGCACACCGAAGATCGTGGACGCGCCGTGGCAGACGAAGAGCGCCCCGACGATCACGCGGAAGAGCGAGAGGACGTGCGGCCAGAGCTTGTTCTGCGACATCGGATGCCTCCATCGAGTGTGGGACGCGCACGCGTGGTGGTGCGCTCCGGCAAGGTGAACGCGGCGTTCGATTCCGAACCTGATCGAGCGAGGCCCGAGTGACCTGCGCATGACAGACGATCGATCAGGGTTCTCCCCTCGGCAGCGTCGGGCCGCAGCGGTGGACCCGATCGGACCCGCGCACTGCGTCAGCGGCCATACGCATGCGGCGGGCCCGCGGTTCACCACCGGATCGTCGGACGGAGAACCCGTCGTGGCTAGAGGCTGACGTCCGGGTGCAGCCGGGCGACGGTCCAGGTTCGCTGGCGCCGCAGGATGAGCGCGGTCAGGGCCACGAACAGGACGGCGAACGCGGTCAGTACCGCTCCGTCCCGGACCAGGTTTCCGCTGCTGCCGCCGGAAATGGAGACCCGCAGTCCGTCGATCAGGTAGGTCATCGGCAGCAGCGGCCGGATGGTCTGGAAGAAGACCGGTTCGGTGGGCATGGGGTACAGCCCGCCGGACGCGGTGAGCTGGAGGATCAGCAGCACAAGTGACAGGACGTCACCAGGCGTGCCCAGCCAGGTGCGCAGGCAGTGGTCGACGGCGGTGAAGCCGGCTGCCGCGAGCAGCAGCAGCAGGATCGTGGCTCCCAGGTTGACCGGGTCCAGGCCCAGTCCGGCGTCGACGACCGTGAACAGCACCAGGGCGGCGATCCCGCCCAGGGCCGCGGCGGGCAACCAGCCGGCCGCGGCGACGGTGAGGGTGCTGACGCGCGAGGACAGCGCCCGCAGGTTCACCGGCCGCAGCAACAGGTAGGCGAACAGCCCGAACACCCACAGGGCGATGCCGAAGAAGAAGGGGGCCATGCCGCGTCCGTACAGCTTCGCCGGGTGCAGGTTCGTCTCGGTGATGGACACCGGGGTCCCCAACACGTCGGCGGCGCGGGCCACTTCGGTCGGGTCGGTCGGTGGGATCTCCCTGAGCGCGTTGTCGATGGTGCCGGACAGGCTCGCGGCCCCGCTGTGCGCCTCCTGCGCGGCGCCGTTGAGGCTCTGGGCGCCCTGCTGCAGACTCGTCAGTCCCTGGGCGACCGTGGCCGAGCCCGCGGCGACGTTGCTCGCGCCCGAGTCGGCCAGGGCCACCGTCGTCTGTGCGCCGAGGAGTTGGCTCTGGATGGATGCGGCGGTGCTCTGCACGGCCGTGGCCTGGGTCACCGCCAGCGTGGCGTCGGATGCCGCCGCCGCTGCCTGGCCGTCCAGGGTGCCCGCCGCCGTGTCCAGGGCGCGGGCGTCCTTCATCGCCTTCTGGTAGGCGGGGGAATCGGCCAGGGAGGGGTCGGCGTCGCCCAGGGCGGTCAGGTCGGAGACGGCCTGGCTGGTCCCCTGTTGCAGCAGGCCGGTGCCGCTGTGCACGGAGCTCAGCCCTTGGGACGCCAGTCCGGCCGCGTTCACCAGGCTTCCCGCCGCCCTGGGCAGTTGCTGGGCGGCGCTCTGGTCCAGCGTGGTGAACAGGCTGCCGAGTTGTCCCGCCGCCTGGGAGATCTGCCCGGCGCCGGTGGCGACCTGGGCCGACCCCTGCTGGAGGCCGGCGGTGCCGGACGACAGTGCGGCGCTGCCCTGCTCGGCGGTCCTGGTGGAGTCCACCAGCAGCCCCGCCGCTCCGGATGCGGTGCCCAACTGCGAGCGCACGCCCGAAAGTTCGCCGTAGACGGCGCGGACGTAGGCCGAGTGGGCCGCCGAGTCCACCTGGTCCTGGAGCTTCGACTGCACCACCTGGGTCATGATGCCGGCGATGTAGTTGTTGGCGTCGTTCAGTTCGAGGGTGATCCCGGCCCGCTCCGGTGCGGAGGTGCCCGCCGTGGCCAGGTCACCGCTGAAGCCGGACGGGATGGTGACGGTGAAGTAGTAGCGGTTGTCCCGCAGCCCGCTCTCGGCCTGGGCGGCGCTGACGAACTGCCAGTCGAAGGTCGGTGACGCCTTGAGCTGCTGGACGAGTTGCGCGCCCGCGTCGACCGGCTGGCCCTGCGGCCCCTGCGCCGGGCGGTCCTCGTTGACGACGGCGACCGGGATCCGGTCGGTGTGGCCGTAGGGGTTCCAGTTGGCCCACAGGTACATGCCGCCGTAGAGCAGCGGAATGAGGCAGAGCAGCGCCGGTACGAAGCGCCGCAGCGGTCCCCGGAACCGCCGCAGTTCCAGCCAGGCGAGTCGGAACACGGTCATCGGTCGGCCTCGTTTCGTTCCGTTCGCACGGTCGTCGCGGCGGTCCCGGCCGGGGGCGGGTCGAGCAGGTCGCGGCTCAGCCGTGGCAGCGGGACCAGGGCCGCCGCCTCGACGGCGGCCGCCGCCGGGGGTGGCTGGAGGGCTGCCGCCAGCACCGTTGGACCGTCGGCCTGGAGCAGCGACAGCACGCGCCAGGCGGCGGAGCGCTCGGCGCCGGTGCAGTCGCGGTCGACGTCGTCCACGGCCACGGCACCGGGTTCCCCGGCCGCCGCCAGGGCCAGGGCGAGGCGAAGCCGGTCCAGGACGGACAGGTCCTCGGCGAACGACGACTCGTCCAGTGCCAGTTCCAGGCGATCGGCCGCCGCGAGGATCCCGGACCGGGTCGTGCCGCGGGAGATCCAGCACCGCTCGGCGATCAGCTCGCGGACCCGCAGCCGCCCCTCCAGCCCCACCGCGGGCTCGGCCCTGGCCACCGCCACCAGTCCGGCGGCCCGGCGGCCCTGGCCGGGAACCCGGTACGGACCCACCCGCAGGGTGCCTGCCACTAGGCGCATCCGCCCGGACAACGCGAGCAGCAGCGAGGTGCGACCCGAGCGCGGGGGCCCGTGCACGACCAGCAGGCCACCGGCCTCCACCTGGGCGTCCACGTTCTCGAAGACCGGCCCGCGCGGACCTCGTACCGTCAACCCCTGTGCTGCGATGGTCACTCCAGTCACCTACTGATGAGTAACCGGTTCGGGGCACTTCACTCCTGTGACCCCAGTCACATCGGCGCGGCCTGGCAGAAGTATGCCGGTCATCACCCCGGCGAACACGTGGCCCAGGGCGGTGAACGCCAGCGTGTCCACCGCCCCCGAGGCCGCCGTGTACAGGACCAGCGAGGCGTGCTCACCCAGGACCGGACGGTCCTCCAGCTTCTCCGGCACGCGCTGTCCGCCCTCCGTCGCCTCCGTTCTCCGCTCCGGGCCGTCACCGCGCACGGCCCGGTCGCGCCGGACGCGGGCCGGTGGGTCACTGGCCGCTCGGGTCCCCCTCGTCGGGCTGGTAGCCCGGGTCGTCCTGCTGGATCCGGTCCGGCTGGTACTGGTCGCCCTGCCCGGCCTGGTACTGCTGGTCGTACTGCCGTTGCTGGCTCTGGTCCCCCTGCTCGTAGCGCTCGCCCTGGTTGGGCTGCTGCTCCGGCGAGTCCTGACCGCCGGGGGCGGCACCCTGGTCCTGCTGGTTCTGGCCGAAGCGGTCCGCCAGGGCCTGACCGGCCCGCTCGATGTCGCTGGAGTAGCGGTCTCCCGTCAGCCGCTCCCCTCCCTGCTCCGCCTTGTCGATGCCCTCCCGCACCTGGTCCGGGTGGCTGTCCGCCCAGCCTTCCGCCTTCTCGGCGAAACCCTCGAATCCGCCCATGGCACTGCCTCCTCCGCCGTGGAACCCCTCTCCCGGGGCCCCTCCGTAGGAGGCGTCTACCCCGAGCCCGGGTGACGACGAAACGGCCTCCGCGCCCCGTGCCCGGTGAGGACAGGAGCGGGAAGGTGTTAGAAATCCCTGGTGACCGATCATCCCCAGCCCTCGACCGTACGCGTGTTCGTTGCGCTCGCCCCGCCCGACGACGCGAAGGACGAGTTGGCGGGTGCCCTGCGGTCTGCCTACGAGCACCACCCCCACCTGCGGTGGAACCGGATCGAGGACTGGCACATCACCCTGGCGTTCCTCGGCGAGCTCCCGGTGGCGGCCGTCCCGATCCTGCGTCCGGTACTCGCCCGACTGGCCGCGTCCCGCCCGCCCCTGCGGTTGGGCCTGCGCGGCGGCGGCCACTTCGATGAACGGCTGCTGTGGAGCGGGATCGAGGGCGACCTCGAAGAGCTCCACCTGCTCGCCGACGAGGTCGGGAAGGTGGTGCGGGCCTGCGGTACCGCCTTCCCGGAGCGCCCGCTGCGCCCCCACCTGACCTTGGCCCGGGCGCGGCGGGGCCAGCAGGCCGGCATCCTGTCGGCGGCCGCGGGCCTCGCCGACTTCGTCGGCCGCCCGTGGCAGGCCGAGCGCCTCCATCTGGTGGGCAGCAACATCGGCCGTGGCCCGGGAGTGATCCGCTACCGCGACATCGAGGCGTGGCGGTTCGGCCGCGGGATCTGACCGGGCCGGGGAGGACCCCGGGTGGTTCGGTCGGCGAGACGACGGCCCGGATCGGCGCCGCCGGGAACACGCCCGCTGGACGTCGGTCCGCGACGGCGGTCATGGGTGAGCCGGCTGAGCCTGAGCGTCAGGGCGGCGGTCGGGTGGGTCGCCGGGCGGGCGCGACGTCCCGGTAAGGTCTGTCGGGTGACCGCACTCGACCAGAGCACCCGGGACGCGCTGACCCGCGCCCGCTACGTCAGTCTCACCACCTACCGCAAGGACGGTACGCCTGTGGCCACACCGGTCTGGCACGTCGTCGACGAGGGGCGTCTGTACGTGTGGACCGAGGCCGACACCTTCAAGGTCAAGCGGCTGCGCCGCGACCCGCGGGCCAAGGTCGTGGTCTGCGACGTCCGCGGCCGGATCGCCCCCGGCGCCGCCGAGGCGGAGGGGACCGGCCGCGTGCTAGACGCCGAGGGCACCGAGGAGGTCCGGCTGCTCCTCGGCCGCAAGTACCTGCTCGCGCGGATCGGGCACGTGTTCGCGACACTGACCGGCCGCCGTCGCCGCCGTCCCATCGTCGGCCTGGAGATCAGCTTCTGACGCGGCGTCATCCGTAGTCGCCCGGAAGCGACAGTGCTGGTCCCAGCCCTCGACGAGCGACTGCGACCAGCACTCTCACCATGCGAACGCTAGCTGGTGACGCCGACGCTGATCTCGGCGGCGGAGGTCCAGGGGTTGCCGTTGACCTCGGAGAGGGCCTTCAACTCGATGTAGTGGGCGGTGGTCGGGGCGAAGCAGGCCGACTCCTGCGAACTGGTGGTGGACCAGGTCCCGGTGGCCACCGGTGAGCCCCAGGTCGATCCGTCGGTCGAGGTGTAGACCGCGTACTTGGCGATCGTCCCGTTCGTGACGCCGTCCTGGCGCGGCAGGTAGTAGAGGCACTGAACGGTGCGGGTGGAACCCAGGTTCAACTGGATGTCGTGCGGCAGTTGCGGGACCGGGGACTGCGACCAGTCGGTGACCCACATGGAGCTGGGATTGCCGTCGATCGCGTTCGTGGCCGCGTCGTTCTGCGAGACCGTCTCCTGGCTGTCGGCCGACTCCACCGACAGCTGCGACTGGGGCAGGAGGGTGGGCGCGGCCGTGGGTACGATCCCGACGCTGATCTCGGCGGCGGAGGTCCAGGGGTTGCCGTTGACCTCGGAGAGGGCCTTCAACTCGATGTAGTGGGCGGTGGTCGGGGCGAAGCAGGCCGACTCCTCGGCGCTGGTGGTGGTCCAGGTTCCGGTGGCCACCGGCGAGCCCCAGGTCGATCCGTCGGTCGAGGTGTAGACCGCGTAGTTGGCGATCGTCCCGTTCGTGACGCCGTCCTGGCGCGGCAGGTAGTAGAGGCATTCGACGCTCTGGGTGGAACCCAGGTTCAACTGGATGTCGTGCGGCAGTTGCGGGACCGGGGACTGCGACCAGTCGGTGACCCACATGGAGCTGGGACTGCCGTCGATCGCGTTCGTGGCCGCGTCGTTCTGCGAGACCGTCTCCTGGCTGTCGGCCGACTCCACCGACAGCTGCGACTGCGGGAGCCGGGTGACGGTGCACTGGGTCATCGCGCAGCCGGGTACCCAGGGGGTCTGTCCCGACTCGTAGGCGCCCTGGTCGGGAGCGCTGCCGCTGAATCCGTTGGTCAGCGGGGGCACCGCCGCTCCGGCGTCGACGGCCGGCGAGGTGGACTGCAGGGTGAAGTCACCGGCCGCCGCGTTTGTGTAGAGCGGGTTGGGTGCCGCGCCGTTCTGGCTCTCCGTGGTGACCAGGTCGTCGGTCTCGTTGGGTGTGCCTCCGGCGATGTAGCCGTAGGTCTGGCCCGCCGGATGGGCACCGTCGAGGATGTTGTTCTCCATGGTGGTGTTGCCCACCTGGTTGGCGTTGGCGTAGTACTCCTCGATCGCCTCCCCGCTCCCGGAGACGATGGTGTTGTTGGTGAACTGCGCGGTCAGATAGGGCAACGACAGTCCGGACTGGGTGAAGCCACCGAAGTTGATGCCGTTGCCCCCGTCCAGGTTCCAGATGACGTTGTGGTCGACGGTCATGCCGTAGCTGCCGTTGTCGAAGTGGAACCCGTTGCCGATCTGGGCCGGGTCGTGGATCCAGTTGTGGTCGATGCGCGTTCCGGTGTAGGCGGTGTCGCAGCAGGTGTAGACGGCCCCCAGATCGAAGTCGATCTTGGCGTAGTCGTACATGTTGTTGTAGTCGACGCGGATGTTCTGGTAGCCGTTGTTGGGATAGACCGAGGTGTTCATGTTCACCACGTCACGACCGGTGGAGTGCATCGTGTTGTCGCTGATCGTCGCGTTGCTCGACCCCACGTCGACCGCCACCGCAGCGGTGTAGGTACCGCCGTAGGCGACGTTGGCGATGAGGTTGTTGGTGACGACGCTGCCGGTTCCGTCGATCGAGACGCCGTTGCCCATCGAGTACTGGATGGTGCTGTTCTCCAGGGTGTCGTCCGTGCCGTGCAGCAGGATTCCGCTGTCGTCGCGGTGGTTGGCGTCGTAGACACCGGCGTAGTTCATGCTGGTCTCGTACTGGGAGGTCTGCCAGGTCGACAGGTACTGGGCGTTGATGCCGTTCAGGATGTCGTTGGAGCTGTTGGCGTCGGTGGTGACCGAGGTCGCGAACAGGTTGACCCCCTGCACCGTGATGTAGCTGCGGTCGTTGAGGTCGAAGCCGTAGTTGCGGGCCTTGGCGGTGACCCCGACCGGGGTGTTCCCACTGGGCGGCCAGTAGTACAACTCCTGGGCGCCGGCGTCGTAGTACCAGGCGTTGGGGCCGGTCAGGAACGCCTTCTTGCCGACCATGTAGAACTTGGTCGAATAGCCGCCCGGCTCGACATGGCCGTCGCTGGCCGGGAAGCTCAGGTTGAGTGTCTTGTTGGTGCCGTCGAGGTCGCCGCTGGTCACCGTCGAGGAGTTGGCCACCCACGAACCGGCCATGACGACGGTCGCGCCGGTCAGGTCACCGAGCGCGGGGAAGCTGTTGTCGGTCAGGGTGCCGCTGAGCACGGTGGTGCACGGCGCGGTCGTGCAGGTGACCGTGGAGCCGCTGCGCGTCGAGGTCCATCCGCTGCTGATGAAGGAGGACGGGGCCCACGGATTGCTGGACGCGGGCGGGTAGGCGGCTTCCGGCACCAGCGAGCCCAGGGAGAATATCTGGTTGGCCCACAGGTCGGAGTCCGAGGGGTACTCGGTGGAGCTGTAGGGGGCGGTGCCGGTACCGGCCAGGGTGACCGGGGCCTTGTAGATCTGTCCGCTGTCCAGCGTCCAGCCGGTGACCGGATTGGTGCCGTCGACGGTGACCGTGGCGCCGGGGGCCGAGGCGAAGGTGATCGGCGAACCGGCGCTGCCGGAGCTGGGCGGCGTCACCGTTTCGCGGTAGGTGCCGGAGTCGATCAGGCAGGTGTCGCCGGCGACCGCGACATTCGCGCAGTGCTGGATGGTCTGGAACGGGCCGGCCGAGGTGCCCGGGTTGGCGTCGCTGCCGGTGGTCGCGACGTAGTACGTGGTTCCGCTTGCCGCGTGGCTGCTGGGCGCGGCGAGTCCGATCATGGCCGCGGCCAGCGCGACGACCGACGCGACTGCCCTGACGGCGCGCGATCGGCTTCTGGAGGGAGGAGGTTGCACGTGATCTCCTTGGTGGCGGGTGGGGGTTCGTACCTTCGTCCGCACACGTGCGCGCCGTCACCCGGAGCAGGGGGCGCGACCTCACCGGGTCTGCGGGATTCCACGGCGCGGCACGGCCGGATCTGATCAGAGCTCAGTGTTCTCGGGAACATTTACCACTGTCAATAGCACGGTACGACTTCACCGCAGCACCGCGGCCACCATCACAGGTCGGTAAAAGTGCAGCACAAAGAGCCCTCTGTCGGATCATCGGGGACCTGCCTCGGTGTCGACGTCGGGCTCTTCAATGTTTCCGGAAACATCACATGGGCTGTGGCTGCGGGTTCAGGCCGTCAGTCGGCTGCGGACCTCCGTCAGCAGCCGGCGGCTGTCCTGCCAGATGTCACCGATCGGACGGCCCAGCAGATCGGTGCTGTCATAGCCGATCTGCTTCGGCAGCAGCTCGGTGGTGACCAGGAAGGGGGATCCGCGCCAGGTCCGCCGGGCGGTGCCCCAGAGGTCGAAGAACTCGTCCCGTTGGCTGTCGCCCACCAACGGCAGCGGGTCCTGGACCCGCTGGCCGTCGTTGACCCGGGCATGGACCTCACCGCAGCGGCCCGCCAGCGCGTGCAGCGCCGTGCGCCACTCGTCCGGCCAGGGCGCGCGGAGTTCGGACATCACCGTGTAGTGGCTGAAGTCCCCGCACAGCACCAGTCCGGGGTGCCGCTCGACCAGGGCCAGCGTCCGGCGGATGTCCTGGGTCATCCTGTGCCGGTGCGTCTCCAGGAAGAACGGCAGCTCGTACTGGTCGCTGAGCTCCAGCAGCCGCGTGACGCGCGCGTCCTGCCAGTCGTCGTCCCGCCAGTAGCCGTTCACCTGGGCGTTGAGGCTGATCATGCCGGCGTCCGCGGCTCGTTCGAACAGTGGCTCCGGGTCCTCGTCCTCGTCCAGGCCGCCGCAGGCGGACGCGTCCAGCCCCAGGTCGTCCAGGAGTTCCCCGAGCCGACGTCGCGCCGGCGCGTCGGCCGGTGGGTTCGTCTGGACCCCGTCGAAGCCGGCGTCCGCGATCCGGCGCAGGCACGCCGCGGGCGTGGTGTCCCGCGGCAACCCGATCGTGCTCAGCAGGCTGCAGTGCACGGTGAGCGGGCTCAGCACAGCGGGTCGGCTCACAGACCGTCCCCCTCGAACCAGTCGTTCTGCCAGCGCTGGTCGATGGGCTCGCCCGCCGACTGGTAGCGGATGTCCGTGGACAGCCGGAACACGCCGTCGGGGTCGTGGTTGTCCAGCGACGCGTGGATGATGTGCGCTCCGTGGACCAGCAGGTCCCCGGCGTCGAGGCCGGTCACCAACCAGCGCGCGTCGTACTCCTCGGCCAGGGCGGGCAGGTCCGCGGTCATCGAGGCGGCCGGACGCTTCAGCGTCCCCGCCGCCTCCTGGGCCAGTACCCGACGGTGGCTGCCCTCCAGGTAGATCAGCGGTCCGCGCTCGATCGGGCAGTCGCCCAGCGGTATCCAGGACGAGATCACCCCGTCG
This sequence comes from Streptacidiphilus sp. P02-A3a, assembly GCF_014084105.1. Classification (GTDB taxonomy): domain Bacteria; phylum Actinomycetota; class Actinomycetes; order Streptomycetales; family Streptomycetaceae; genus Streptacidiphilus. The sequence continues at coordinate 6,866,032 of NZ_CP048289.1, forward strand.
GTGCCCTCACGCAGGTAGACCAGGTCGTAGTGGGCCTGGGTCGCGGTGCCGATACCCGACTCGCCCGGCCCGACATGGCGGATGATCTTCCGGCGGTGCAGGTGGAGTTCGGGGGTGCCGAGGAACCACTCGTAGAAGCTGACCAGTTTCGGGTGGCGGCACAGCGCCTCGTACTCCGCTCCGGGCACCAGCTCGTCGAACAGGATCCGGCGCAGCGCGCCCCGGTCCAGTGAGTCGCTCGAAGCGGCGACGCCCTGCCGCGGGTCGGAACCCGGCTGGATCAGGCCGCTGGGGGCGAGTTGGGCGAAGTAGTGACGGCGGAACTCCAGCACCGTCTCCGGGTCGAAGAAGCCCGGCAGGAAGAGGTAGCCGTCCCGTCGGAAGCGCGCGCGCAGCGCGTCGAGGTCGTCGCGTTCCGCGACCGGGACCGGTTGCAACCGACCGAGCCGGTCGGGGGAGGTGTCCAGCCGGTACCCGTTGGAGGTCAGGGTGTCCGGCAGGGTGTCGGTTCGTTGGGCGTCCATGGTGACGATCATCCTTTCCGGGAGGTCGCGGCGGCCATGCAGTGCCTCCGGTGGTTCTTGGACTCTGGTCGGAGCGTCGGAGCGTCGGAGCGGTCCACGCGTCGCGGCGTCGCGTCACGCGGCGCCCTGCGGCCCCTGCTGGCGACGGAACACGCTCGGGGGGACCCCGGTGTTCCTGGTGAACGCGCGGGTGAAGTAGGCCGCGTCGCGGTATCCGACGCCGTGTGCCACCTGCGCGACCGGCAGATCGGTCTCGGCCAGCAGCGACTTGGCGCGGTTGAGTCGGTAGCGGGTCAGGAAGTCACTGGGCGTGGAACCGGTCACCTCGCGGACGGCGACCGCCAGCGTGTCGCGGGACACGGCCAGCTCACGGGCGATCGAGTTGATCGAGACCGGCTGGTCGAAGTCTCGGGCGAGCAGGTGCAGGGCCCGCCGTCCGATGTCGTGACGACTGGGTCGGGGCGGCGTCCGCGAGCAGGGCACGGTGCCCACCGCCGAGATGAGGGAGTGCACGGCCGCGGACGCGGCCAGGTGTCGCTCCAGCGACTCGGACCGGCCGCCCAGCTCCAGCAGGCGGACGAACGAGTCGTGGATCGCCCGGGGATCGTCGGGCTGGACGACCGACGGCCCGCCCGACAGGAACCCGAAGTCCTCGTAGCAGGCCGTGGCCGGTCCCTCGAACAGGAGCCAGTACTCCGACCAGGTGCCGGGTTCCGGGCCGTAGGTGTGCGGGATGCCCGGCGGCAGCCAGAAGAACGCGCCCGCTCGTACCTCCTCGTCGCTCTGGCGCGAGCCGAGCGCCAGTCGTCCACTGCCCGCGGTGACCAGCACCCCGGCGTAGCAGGGCAGGACGCGGTTGACGCGCGATGTCGTCTGGCCGACGATCCGGCCCACCCCGGTGGCGATGAGCCCGATCGCCCGCAGTTCCGCGGGTGGCGTCAGGTAGTGGGCGGTCGACTCGGTCACAGTCCCTCCGGCGGGCGGTCAGCCCTTCTCCGAGCCTGCCAACTGCGCTGAGGTCAGATGGCGTTGGGCGAACAGGAACATCAGCAGGATGGGCAGCACGGACAGCACCCCGACCAGGGCCACCTCCGGCAGGCCGACCCGCACGGTGGAGAAGTTCGGGTTGCCGGAGACCGCGTCGGCCAGCGGCAGCACGGTCAGGCCGAGCGGCAGCGGATAGGTCCGGGAGTCGCTCAGCATCAGGTACGGGAGCATGAAGTTCGTCCAGGCGGTCACGAATCCGAAGAAGGCGATCAGCGCGACCAGTGGTTTGGCCAGCGGCAGCGCGATCCGCAGGAAGATGCCCGCCTCGGACGCCCCGTCGATCCGGGCCGCCTCCATCAGCGAGTCCGGGAAGCCCCCGGCGAAGTAGGTGTACGCAAGGTACACGCCCCACGGGTAGAAGGCCAAGGGCAGCACCACCGACCACAGCGTCCCGATCAGGTTCACCGCGGCCATCTCCATGTAGAGCGGCAGGATCGTGGCCGACGCCGGGACGATCATCGCCACCAGGGTGCTGACCAGGATCGTCTTGCGGCCGACGAAGGAGTACTTCGCCAGTCCGTAGCCCGCGGTGACGCACAGCACCAGCATCAGCAGGACGGAGAGGGTGGAGTAGGTCAGTGAGTTGGCGATCCAGCGGAGGATGATGCCGTTGTCGAAGGCGTAGACGTGGTGCCACGCCTTGAGCACGTTCGCCGGGTTCCCGATCGTGAACGGCGAGCCGTTCTTGATCTGGTCCTCGGTCTTGGTCGGCGCGATCACCAGGAACAGCACCGGTACCGCGAACACCACGCCCGCCAGCAGCAGGACCGCGTCACGCAGCAGGGCGCCGGGGCGCGGGCGACGGCGTCGGCGAAGGTTCCGCCGTGGACCGGCCGGGCTCGCCGAGCCGGTCCGGTCGAGGTTCAGAGCACTCATGCGGGGCTACCTCCGTGCGCCTGAATCGAGCTCGTAGAACTTGGTCCGGTAGACCACGAACAGTGCGGCGGCCATGCCGACCGCGAGCAGCAGCAGGGACAGCACCGACGCGCGTCCGAAGGAGAGCTCGCCGCTGGCGTAGGTGTACGCCAGCTGGTTGGGTGACCAAGTGGAGCTGACCGAGTGGGCGTCGACCCCGGTGAGCATCTGCGGCTCGACGAACAGCTGGGTGCCCCCGGCGAAGCTGGTGATCGCGATGAAGGCCAGGTACTTGCGGATCGCCGGCAGCTTGATGTGCCGCGCCTGCTGCCACGCGTTGGCACCGTCCATGGCCGCGGCCTCCATGACCTCGTCCGGGATGGACTGGAGCGCGCCGTAGAGGATGACGATCCAGCCCCCGGCCCCGGCCTCGATCGCGATCGCGGTCAGCAGCAGGAACAGCCACTTGCTGGACAGGATCTGCGAGTCGCTCTGGATCCCGACGGCGTGCAGCAGGCCGGAGACCGGGCTGTACTGCGGCGAGATCATGAAGATCCACATCAGCACCGCCGCGGACCCGGTGACCGCGCCCGGCAGGTAGTAGACGAAACGCATGGCCGTGCCGAAGCGGCCCTGGCGGGCGTGCAGCAGCAGGCTGAGCGCCAGCACCACGAGCAGCAGCAGCGGGAGCCAGACCAGCAGGTACGCGCCGACGTGCTCGACGGCCGGGGGCAGCCGGTAGTCGCTCAGCGTCCGGGACCAGTTGTCGGTGCCCAGGCTGTTGCCGCCGTAGGGGCTGGTGACCACGAAGCTCTCGTAGACGCCGTAGCAGACCGGGATCAGGCCGAAGGCCACCAGGAACAGCAGGTAGGGCGCGACGAAGGCGAGCCCGGCCCGGCCCCCGTGCGACCGGCGCCCGTGCGACCGGCGCCCGCGGCCGGACGACGGGCCGCCGCGCCCGGGCTCGCGCGCGGGGGCTCCGGTGGCCCGCTCCGACGCGGAGCGGGCGGTGGAGTCGACGGCGGCGCCGCTCACTTGGACACCGTGTAGTCGGCGTTCCCGGCGGCCTGCACCAGCTCGCCCTGCCAGGCGGACAGGGCGGCGGTCAGGTCGCCCTTGCTGGTGGCGGCCGCGATGACGGTCTGCGCGTAGGAGTCGTCGAACTGGCCCTCGAAGCGGATGTAGCTGAAGGTCGGCGACATCAGGTCGGCCTCCCGCTGCTCGACCGGGCACGGGTCCGAGGCGTAGAACGGGTCGGCCTTCTGGGCCGCGCACCACCGGGTGGCGACCGCGGTGTAGGCCGGGAGGGTCGGGGAGGCGACGATGCCCTTGGGGTCGGAGTCGGTGGTCAGCCAGGTGATCATGTCGGCCGCGCCCTGGGTGTTCTTGCTGTGCGACGAGACGACCCACAGGCCGCCGCCCTCGGCTCCGGTGACCGGCGTGGTGGAGCCGGGCCAGGTCGGCATCGGGTACGCGGCGATCTCGCCGTTCGGGAGCTTGTACGTGCCCTTGAAGCCGTAGGCGCCGAACCACGCGGCGGCCGGGTACATGAGGAACTTGTCCTTCGCGCCGACCTTGGCGGCGAAGGTGGTGTCCCACGGGCTGGTCGGGGAGACCGAGCCGTCCTCGACCAGCGGTTGCAGCAGCTTGGTGACCCGGGTGCACGAGTCGGCCGACAGGTCGATGGTGATGTGCGTCGGGTCGGTCACCTGCCGGTCGGTGCAGCCCGAGCTGCCGAGGAAGGCGCCGTAGCCGTCGCGGTCGTTGATGTCGCCGACGAGGTAGCCGGGGTGCTGGGCGGCGACCTTCTCGCCGAGTGCCTGGTACTGCGCCATGGTGGTGGGGACGGTGTAGCCGAACTGCTTCATCAGCTTCTGGTTGACCCACAGCACCACCGGCGCGACGTCGTTGGGCAGGCAGTACGCCTGGCCGCCCCAGCTGCACCCGGCGACCGTGCCCTTGGCGTACCCGTCCCGGACCGACTGCGGTACCAGGTCGTTGAGCGGCGCGGCGAACCGCAACGGAGCGGCGGCCAACTGCGACACGTCCGACGGATTGCCGAGGAACACCACGTCCGGCCAGCCGGTGCCGGCCTTGTCGTCCAGCGCGATCTTCTGTGCCACCTGGCCGGCGGTGAAGCTGGTCAGGACGATGTTCATCTTCACGTCCGGGTGTGCCGCCCGGTACGCCTCGACGGCCGGCTGGCGGGTGTCGTCGGTCCATACGGTCAAGGTGGCGGACGCGTCCGAGGTGACCTTCGCGCCCGTTTTCGCCCCGCTGCCGCAGGCGCTGAGCGTCAGCAGTACGACCGCCGCGCCGATCACCGCGGTCGAGCGAAGGGTCCTGCGCCGGTTGGTGGAGCTGGCATTGACAGGGTGGGGAGTCATGGGTGCCGGTCCTTTCGAGGGCTCTCGGGCGAGCGCTCAGTGGTGTCGTCGCTGCGGGTGGGCCGCGGAATCCTCACTGGGTCGCCCCATGGGGAGTGTTCCCGGGAACAAATATGACTGTCAAGGGATGCGGGGGATCTCGACGCAACACCGTTACCTCGGGTGTTCGGAGGAGGTCGCCGATCCGAGCGGGGTGATGGCACAGGTAGGAGCCCCATGGCGGACGTTTCGGGCATCGGCGAGGCGAGCCCCCGCGACACGGAGGCTTGACCGAGTCAATGTTCCCGGTATCATTTTTGCGGCGGGGCAGAATGGTCCCGAGTCAGACCGTGCCCGACCACCGGGGAGGACCGCTCCATGCCACGAACGCCAGCGCCCATCGACGACGCCGAGGCCGGCGGCCGCGGCGCGATCATGGTCGACGTCGCTCGCCTGGCCGGAGTGTCCAAGCAGACCGTGTCCCGGGTGTTCAACGACAGCCCGAGCGTGCGACCGGAGACCCGGCAGAAGGTGCTGGCGGCGGCCGCCGCACTGGGCTACCAGCCCAATCCCTCGGCGCGGGCCCTGGCCACCGGACGCACCCGCACTCTCGGGGTGATCACCTCCGACGCCACCAGCTACGGCCCGGCCGCCACACTCCAGGCGATCAGCATGGCCGCCCGGGACGCCGGCTACTTCGTCAGCGCGACGCCGCTGCGCGCGATGGACCGGGCCGCGGTCATCGACAGCGTCCAACGGCTGGTCAGCCAGTCGGTCGACGGGATCATCACCATCGCGTCCCAGACCTCCGTCGCCCGGGGTCTGGCCGACTCCTCGCACAAGGTACCGCTGGTGACCCTGGACATGACCTTCGACGAGTTCGTCCCGGTGGTCACCGTGGACGAGGAGCTCGGCGCGCGTCAGGCCGTCGAACACCTGCTGCACCTGGGACACCGCACGGTCTGGCACATCGGCGGGCCACCGGACTCGATCGCGGCCGAGGGCCGCGCGACGGGCTGGCGGGCCGCGCTGCGGGCCGCCGGTGTCCCGGTCCCGCGGATGCACAGCGGCGACTGGAGCGCCGCCTCCGGGTACGCGACGGGCCGCGAGCTGGCCCGGAACCCCGAGGTCACCGCGGTCTTCGCGGCCAACGACCAGATGGCGATGGGCGTCCTGCGCGCCATGTACGAGGCCGGACGCCGAGTCCCGGCGGACGTCAGCGTCATCGGCTCCGACGACATCCCCGAAGCCGCCTTCGCCATCCCGCCGTTGACGACCATACGGCACAACTTCGCGGAGATCGGCCGACGCTGCCTGGCACTGATGCTGGAGCAGCTCGAACACTCCCCGCGCTCCTGGACCCGTTCCGTGGTCGAGTCGGAACTCGTCGTACGCGGTAGCAGCGGTCCCCCCGCCACGCGCTGACTCCGCACCTCCGCTTCCTCACCTTTCGTTCGACTTGCCCAGAGGTGCACTGTGACGCTGCCTTTTTTCCTGGATCTGATACCCGGCGAGGGACTGCTCCCCGCCCGCGCGACCCTCGATTCGGACGCGCCGAGGATCGAACTGGACGGCGACTGGGCCTTCCGCTGGTCCGCGACCGTCCACCAGTCGGCCTTCCACCAGTCGGCCTTCCACCAGTCGGCCTTCGACGACTCGGCGTGGGACCGGCTGCCGGTGCCGAGTCACTGGCAGTTGCACGGCTACGGCGCGCCCGCCTACACCAACGTCCGCTTCCCCTTCCCGGTCGATCCCCCCTTCGTTCCGGACGAGAACCCGACCGGGGACTACCGCAGGGCGTTCGAGCTGCCCGAGTCCTGGCCGGACGGCGACGCGGTGCTGCGCTTCGAGGGGGTGGACTCGGCGTACAAGGTGTGGCTCAACGGCGTGGAGCTCGGGCACGCCAAGGGCAGCCGACTGGCCTCGGAGTTCCCCGTCGGCGACCTGCTCCGGCCGGGACGCAACGTGGTCGCGGTCCGCGTCCACCAGTGGTCGTCGGCCAGCTACGCCGAGGACCAGGACATGTGGTGGCTGTCGGGGATCTTCCGGAGTGTGAGCGTGATCGCGCGCCCCCGCCACGGGCTGCCGGACTACTTCGTCCACGCCGGGTACGACCACCGCACCGGCGGCGGAACCCTGCGGATCGAGACCGGCGGTACCCCGGTGCGGCTGTCGCTCCCGGAACTGGGCCTCCACCACGCACCGGCGTCCGACCCGCACCGGTTCGAGGCCGTCGAGCCCTGGTCGGCCGAGGTCCCCAGGTTGTACGAGGGAACGCTGTCCACACCCGGCGAATCGGCTCGGATCCGCGTCGGCTTCCGGACCGTCGCCGTCGAGGACGGCCTGATCAGGGTCAACGGCCGACGGGTGCTGTTCCGTGGCGTGAACCGGCACGAATGGCATCCCGAGCACGGCCGGGCGGTGCCGTACGAGACGATGGTCGAGGACGTCCGGCTGATGAAGCAGCACAACGTGAACGCGGTCCGGACCGCGCACTATCCGCCGCACCCGGCCTTCCTCGACCTGTGCGACGAGTACGGCCTGTGGGTCATCGACGAGTGCGACCTGGAGACGCACGGCTTCGAGGGCATCGGTACCGGCTGGCAGGGGAATCCGAGCGACGACCCGGCCTGGGAGCCCGCCCTGCTCGACCGGATCCGGCGGACCGTCGAACGGGACAAGAACCACCCCAGCGTCCTGATGTGGTCCCTGGGCAACGAGTCCGGCGACGGGCGGAACCTGCGGGCCATGGCCGAATGGACCAGGCAGCGGGACCCGGACCGGCTCGTGCACTACGAGGGCGACCAGAGCTGCGCCTACGTCGACGTCTACAGCCGGATGTACCCGCCGCACGCGGAGGTCGAGGCGACCGGACGCCGCGAGGAGCCGCCGACCGACGACCCCGCCGACGACGCGCGCCGCCGGAGCCTGCCCTTCATCCTCTGCGAGTACGCGCACGCCATGGGCGCCGGTCCGGGCGGACTGCTGGAGTACCAGCGGCTGTTCGAGGCGTACCCCCGGCTGCAGGGCGGCTTCGTCTGGGAGTGGATCGACCACGGCATCGCCGCCGCCACGACCGACGGGCGCCCGTACTTCGCCTACGGCGGCGACTTCGGCGAACCGGTCCACGACGGCAACTTCGTGGCCGACGGGCTGTTGTTCGCGGACCGCACCCCCTCCCCCGCGCTGCTCGAATACAAGAAGGTGATCGAGCCGGTACGGATCGAGCCCGACCCGGCCGTCGGCGCCGTGCGGATCACCAACCTCCAGGACTTCGCCGACACCGCGCGGCTCCGGTTCCGCTGGCAGGTCGAGCGGGCGGGGGTCGCCGTCGACCGGGGCGAGCTGGACGTGCCGGGCATCGCCCCGGGCGCGACCATCGACATCGCGGTTCCGTCGGTGACCGGCCCGGTGGCGGCAGCCGGACCGGACGAGCTCTGGCTCACCGTCAGCGCCGTCCTCGCCGTCGACCACCCCTGGGCCGCGGCCGGACACGAGGTCGCCTGGGGGCAGGCCCGACTCGCCCCGAGCCGACCGGCGACCGCACCGGCCGGATCGCCGCCGCCCCGCTCCACGCCGCCGACCTGCTCCTTGCCGCCGACCCGCTCCGGCGACGGGGACCGGATCCGGCTCGGAACCGCCGACTTCGACGCCGACGGGCGTCTGCTGCGGATCGGCGACGTCGAGCTCCGCCAGCCGCCCCGGCTGCACCTGTGGCGCGCGCCCAGCGACAACGACCGCGCCTTCTACGGGCCCAGCGTCGAACCGGCCTGGCGCGGCGCGGGCCTGGACCGGCTTCGGCACCGGACGATCGCCGTCGAGCCGGAGGCCGACGCACTCACCGTACGGACCCGGGTCGGCGCGGCGGCGACCGACCTGGGCATGTTCGCGACGTACCGCTGGACCAGCGACGGCGAGCGTCTGGAACTGACCGTCGACGTCGACCCGGTGGGCGACTGGGGCGACACCGTGCTCCCCAGGCTGGGCGTGCGGCTGGCGGTCCCGGCCCGGTACGGCGACGTCGAGTGGTTCGGCACCGGCCCGGAGGAGTCGTACCCGGACTGCCGACAGGCCGCCCGGGTCGGGCGCCACCGCCGGAGCGTCGAGGCGATGCAGACCCCCTACGTCTACCCGCAGGAGAACGGCCACCGCTCCGGCGTCCGCTGGGCCCGGATCACCGCCGACGACGGCCGAGGGCTGTCCGTCGTCGGCGCGCCGACCTTCGGCCTGACCGTCCGCCGGTGGACCGACGAACAACTCGACGCCGCCCGCCACCCGACCGAACTCCAGCCGTCCGCCGACCGGGTCTGGATCCACCTCGACCACGCCGTCCACGGCATGGGATCCGCCTCCTGCGGACCGGGAACCCTGGAGCCGTACCGGCTGCGCCCGGCACCGGCGACGTTCCGGTTCGTCCTGACGACGCGCTGACCCGACTCCGCCGCTGACCTTCGACACCGTGGTCGGTCAGCGGCGGAGTCCCCGAGCCGGTACAGCAGGCGACGGCCGCTGCGGGCGATCTTCGGACGGTGTTAAGCCCAGCTCCACCCGATGTGCTGAATCTCCGCAATACGTTGAGGGCCCCGTTCACGCGCCCTTGGAGGTACCGAGCCATGTCCAGTTTTTCCCGCCGCGGGTTCATCGGAGCGGCAGCCGCGATCACCGGCGCCGCCGCAGTCGGGACCGGAGCGCAGTCCGCTGAGGCCGCGGAGACCGGCGCGGTCCCGAACGCCGCCTCAGCCGCCGCGAAGACCTCGTCCGCCAAGCTCCACGGGGACCTTCGGGACATCAAGCGGGTGGTGATCCTCATGCAGGAGAACCGCAGCTTCGACCACTACTTCGGTTCGCTGCGCGGCGTCCGGGGCTTCGCGGACCGCTCCACGATCAAGCTGCCCGGCGGCCTGTCCGTGTTCCAGCAGCCCACCTCGGCCCCCGGCCAGCCGGTCACCGCGACGCAGTACCCGTGGCACCTGAGCGCCGCGCCGGCCACGGCCTACCCGGCCGGGCAGCAGCCGCCCAGCTCGGAGGTCGGGGCGCAGAACTCGCACGGCACCGACCACAGTTGGGCGAGCCAGCACGGTGCCTGGTACGGCGGGCTGATGAACGCCTGGTACTACGCCAAGGGCGGCCCGCAGACCCTGGGCTACCTGAACCGGTCGGACCTGCCGTTCCACTACGCGCTGGCCGATGCGTACACCATCGGCGACGCCTACCACTGCTCGGTGCTCAGCGCGACCGGCCCGAACCGCACCTACCACTGGAGCGGCACGATCGACGCCCAGAAGAAGTACAGCGGTTTCACCGCGTACGACGGCGGCGACGAACTCGGCGAGAACCTGCTGTGGCAGTCCTACGCGGAGACGCTGCAGACCGCCGGGGTCAGCTGGAAGGTCTACCAGGGCACCGACAACTACGGCGACAACGCGCTCCAGTACTTCAAGAACTTCGCCCAGTACGACCCGTCGCAGGGCGGCACCGCCGCGCCCGGCAACGTCCTGTACGACAACGGCGTGGCCACTGTGCCGGAGCCGAACGACTACGAGACCGGCAACGCCGACAACCTGGCCCTGGCGATCAAGAAGGACGTGCTGGCCGGCACGCTGCCGAAGGTGTCCTGGGTGGTCACCAACCAGCAGTACTCCGAGCACCCGGACGGCGCTCCGACCGACGGCGCCTACTACGTGCACCAGGTGCTCCAGGCGCTCAACGCCGACCCGGACGTCTTCAACTCGACGCTGGTCATCATCAACTTCGACGAGAACGACGGCGGCTTCGACCACGTCCCGCCGCCGGTGCCCGCCCCCGGCGAGACGGACGAGTTCGTCAGCGGCACCGACCTGACCTCGTACGGCCTCACCGCGCCCGCGCCGGTCGGTCTCGGCTTCCGGGTTCCGCTGCTGCTGATCTCGCCGTGGACCCGCGGCGGTTGGGTCACCTCGGAGGTCTCCGACCACACCTCGGTGCTCCAGTTCCTGGAGAAGTGGACCGGCGCGTTCGGCAAGCCGGCGATCAGCCCCAACATCAGCTCCTGGCGCCGCCGGGTCTGCGGCGACCTCACCGACGCCTTCGACTTCAGCAAGCCGGTGTACGGCCTGCCGCACCTGCCCGACCTCGCCCCCATCGGTGAGCCGCAGAGCTACTCCCCGCCGGTCACCACCAACGCGCTGCCCACGCAGGAGCCGGGTGTCAAGCGGGCCCGCGCGCTGCCGTACCAGCCGAACGCGAACCTCGTCGGCTTCACCACCGGCGGTGGATCGGCCACGGCGGACCTGGCCTTCAGCAACAACAGCCCGCACGCCAGGAAGGCGAGCCACTTCTCGGTCTACAACAACCTGGCCGGGACCCCGTCGCTCACCGAGTACCCGGCGAAGTTCCCCGGCCAGTACACGGTCGACCCGACGCACTCGCGTGCGAACCCGACCGTCGCCGGGATCGCCCCGGTCGGCGCGGCCGAGGGCGACACCGCGTACGACGTCACCGTCACCGGACCGAACCGGTTCCTGCGGCACTTCACCGGCGACATCGACGCCGCGGGCCGGACCGCGCAGGTGGAAGCGCGCTACGTCGGGGACGACCGCGGCTCCAAGCCGAAGCTCGTGCTGACCTTGACCAACGACGGCGACCACCCGGTGACCTTCACCGTCGTGTCGAACCAGTACCTCGACCAGCGCCCGGCGAGCTACCGCGTCGCCGCGCACGGCCGCACCACCCACACGGTCGACCCGCTGCACCGCAGCGAGGGCTGGTACGACCTGTCCGTGACGCTGAGCACCGACAGCAGCTGGTCGCGCCACTACGTCGGCCACCTGGAGGACGGCTCCGACAGCGTCACCGGCTGACCCCGCGTCAGACAAGCCCGACCGGACCCCGGCCGTCACCGACCGCCGGGGTCCACCGCTGCCCCCAACCACACCCCTGTCGACGGCGAAGCTGTTGCCTCGGCGGCGCGGACGTGAACGTTCCGCCAACGGCGCGGTAAACGTTGCCCGGAACGACTTTCGGCCATCGACAAGCGAATTGTCCAGAGGCGACGATCACCAGGTCAGCTCAACTTGTCTAGACAAGGAGTCCGGTCTTGGCCATACAGCTGCCCAAGGTGCGGCGCCGCTCGCGCACCGGTCTGGCCGCCGTACTGGCGCTGCTGGTGCTGGCGGCACTCGGCAGCGCGAGTGCTCGCGCCGCCACATCCGCGCCCCACACCACCGCCACCGCCGCGGTCGCCGCCGCCACCCCGCCCGGGGCCGTCGGCACCCTGTCCGCCTCGTCGGCCTCGGTCCTGCAGGGCCAGCCGATCACCTTCGACTACAGCCTCCCCGCCTCCGCCGTGCAGGCGGACAACTGGATCGGGATCTACGCCGACCCCGGTTGCGGCCCGGTCAACCAGGTGGAGGACTGCGCCTCCACCGCGTACAACTGGGTGACCAACGGCTCGGGGACGTCGAGCTTCAGCACCTCCGCCCTGGCGCCGGGGAGCTACATCGCGTACTTCCTCTACGACAACGGCTACACCTGGCTCGCGCAGCCGGTCCCGTTCACCGTCGCCGCCGCGCCGGGAACGCTCTCGGTGCGGAACTCCGTGGTCACCCAGGGCCAGTCGGTCACGTTCGACTACAGCATCCCGGCCGCCAAGGTCCTGTCCAACAACTGGATCGGCCTGTACGGAAACCCGGGCAACGGCCCGGTCAACCAGGCGTACGTGGGCTCCTCCACCAGCTACAACTGGGTCGCCAACGCCTCCGGCAGCTCCACCTTCAGCACGGCGCACCTGGCGCCGGGGAAGTACGTCGCGTACTTCCTCTACGACAACGGCTACACCTGGCTGGCCAGCCCGGTCACCTTCACGGTGCAGGCGGCCGCGCCGCCCGGGACGCTGACCGCGGAGGAGAGCACGGTCCGACAGGGGCAGCAGATCACCTTCGACTACAGCGTCCCGGCCGCCCAGGTGCAGTCCGAGAACTGGGTCGGGCTGTACTCGAACCCCGGCTGCGGGCCGGTGAACCAGGTGTCCGTCTGCGGTTCCACCACCTACAACTGGGTGACCAACGGCTCGGGCTCGACCACCTTCAGCACCGGCAGCCTGGCGCCGGGGAACTACATCGCGTACTTCCTCTACGACAACGGCTACACCTGGCTGGCCGACCCGGTCACCTTCACCGTGACCGCCGTGCCGCCGGTCGCCCCGCCCACCTACAAGACCGCGTTCGGAACCGGTCTGGGCGACCCGCAGGGGATCGCCGTCGACGCCAAGAACAACGTCTGGGTCACCGACAACGGCCGGAACCGCTACCAGGAGTACTCCGCGAAGGGCAAGCTGCTCCGCAGCTTCAGCCGGTCGGGTGACGGTCGGCTGAACGGCCCGACCGCGATCGCGCTGGACCAGGTCGGCAACGTCTACGTCGCCGACACCGGGGACAACCGGGTGGTGGAGTACACCGCCAAGGGCGCGTTCGTGCGCGCGTACACCACCGCCGGCGGGACCGCGCTGAGCCGTCCGCAGGGCGTGGCCGTGGACGCTGCCGGCGACCTGTTCGTCAGCGACACCGGCAACAGCCGGGTCCTGGAGTTCGGACCCACCGGTGCCTACCTGAAGGCGCTGACCTCGGGCCTGGGCCGACCGGAGGGCCTGTCCCTGGACAAGTCCGGTGACCTCTACGTCGCCGACGCCGGACTCGCCGACTCGGGCCCGGACCAGGTGATCGCGTTCTCGCCGTCCGGTGCCGTGCTGGACCGGATCGGCGGCAGCACCAGCAGCGACCTCGGCGGCCTGTCGAACCCCAGTGACGTCGCCGTCGACGCCTCGGGGCACCTCTTCGTCACCGAGCCCGACTTCAACATGGCCATGGAGTTCGATACCGACGGCCCGTACCTGAACGAGTTCGGGGCGGTCGGCCCCGGCGAACTGGCCAACGCGGTGGCAGTCGCCGTCGCCCCCGACGGCCAGGTCTACGTCGCCGACAGCGGCAACAGCCGCGTCGTCGAGTTCACCCCCGCCCCCGCCGGCTGATCCGCCGCCAGCACCTCCCCCCAGAAGGACTTTGATGGACCTCTCGATCTCCCGCCGCCGACTCCTCGGCTCCGGCGCGGCGGCAGCGGCGGCAGCGGCGTCGCTGGCCCTCCCGACGAACGTGCGCAAGGCGCTCGCCGCGACCGGCGGACAGGCCCGCAAGGGCCGCCTCTCCGACATCGAGCACGTGGTCATCCTGATGCAGGAGAACCGCAGCTTCGACCAGTACTTCGGCACCATGCCCGGGGTGCGCGGCTTCACCGACCCCAAGGCCATGAAGCTGCCGAACGGCAACTCCGTGTTCCAGCAGCCCTACGCCTCGCACACGGACGGCTACCTGCTGCCCTTCCACATGGACACCACCACCACCAACGCCGCGGCCACGCCCGGCCTGTCGCACAACTGGCCGACCCAGCACCAGGCCTGGAACAACGGCGCGATGGACCAGTGGGTCGACGCCAAGGGCGCGATGACCATGGGCCACTTCACCCAGGCCGACATCCCGTTCCACTGGGCCCTGGCCGAGGCCTTCACCGTCTGCGACAACTACCACTGCTCGGTGCTGGGCCCGACCAACCCCAACCGGCTCTACATGTGGACCGGCATGATCGACCCCCGCGGCACCGGCGGCGGCCCGATAACCGACAACACCCCCGCGTACAACAACCCGATCCTCAGCTACACCACCTACCCGGAACGGCTCACCGCGGCCGGTGTCTCCTGGCAGGTGTACCAGGAGGAGGACAACTACGACGACAACGCCCTCGCCTGGTTCAAGCAGTACGCCGACGCACCGGCCGGGTCCCCGCTCGCCAAGGGCGGCATGACGCACAAGTCGGCCGGCTGGTTCGAGTACGACGCCAAGCACGACCGGCTGCCGCAGGTCTCCTGGCTGGTCGCCCCGTCGACGCAGTCCGAGCACCCGGACTGGACCCCGGCCGGTGGCGCCGAGTACATCTCGTCCAAGCTGAACGCGATCGCCGCCAATCCCGACGTCTGGGCGAAGACGCTGTTCATCCTGACCTACGACGAGAACGACGGCTACTTCGACCACGCGCTGCCGCCGACCCCGCCCGCCGGGACCCCGGACGAGTTCATCGACGGCGTGCCGATCGGCGCCGGGTTCCGGGTGCCGACGATCGTCGTCTCGCCCTGGTCGGCCGGTGGCCACGTCGACTCCACGGTCATGGACCACACCTCGTTGATCCGGATCCTGGAGCGCCGCTTCGGCGTGAAGGAGCCCAACATCAGCGCCTACCGCCGGTCCACCATGGGCGACTTCACCTCCTCGCTGCAGTTCGGCGGGAACCCGGCCCGCTTCCCCAAGGGCAACCCGCAGCTTCAGGCGGCGACCATCGCCCAGGAGTTCCTGACCACCCAGCAGGAGGTGGCCAAGAACCCCAGCCCGCAGGTGCCCAGCGGAGCCCAGAGCATGCCCACCCAGGGCTGACCCCCGGGCCCGGCCGCCCCTCCCGAGGCCGCCACCGGCCCCGAGGAGGGGCGGCCGGGCCTCCTCCGCGACGGTCCGTCAGTCGGGTCGGGTCGTCCGCAGGACGAGGCCCGGGCTGCGGGAGAGCAGCAGGAGGGCGGCGAGGGCGGCCGCGATGCCGAGGCCGGCGAGGTACCAGGGGCTCGCCGAGCCGGTGTGGTCGGCCAGCAGGATGCCGAGCTGCGGGGCGGTGATCAGCCCGATGTTCATCACCGCCGAGTACAGGCCCAGGTTCCTCGACTCCCGCCCTGGGGCCGAGACCTGGGAGACGTAGTGGATGAGGCTCGGGAAGACCATCATCTCGGCCACGGTCCACAGCAGGGTCGTGCCCAGCAGCGCGGGCCCCGACCGGGCCGCGCCCATCAGCGCGAAACCGGCGGCGGCCAGCGCGTACCCGATGGTCAGCGAACGGAACGCACTGGTGTCGCGCATCGCCGTGTTCAGCGGGATCTCGAACAGCACGATGCTCCCGGCGCTGACCGCGAAGATCGCCCCCACCCACAGGCTGGAGAGGCGGAGGTCATGCACCACGTACGCGCTGAGGAAGGTCAGCGGCAGCGCGTACGCGCAGTGGATCGGGACGCTCAACGCGAGGATGGTCCAGAACCTGCGGTCGCGTCGGCCGGTGCCGGGCCCGGTCGGGGCCGGGGCCGGGCCCGGGTCGGCGGCCGGGCGGGCGTCGGCGGCGGGGCGGGAGACGAGGTAGACCGCGGCGGCGAGGACGGCGCAGGCGTTGAGCCAGAAGAGCACGGCGGGCCGCCAGACGAAGAGCGCGGCGCCGGCCACCGGGCCGACACCCATGCCGAGGTTGATGGCGAGCCGGTTGAAGGAGAAGGCGATCCGGCGGTCCCGTTCGGAGGACTGCTGGATGGTCTCCAGGTAGGAGGCCGGCATGAAGATCTCGTAGCAGAACCCCCAGACCGCGGTCGCCGCCATGAGCTCCCCGGCTCCATGGACGAAGGGCAGGCAGGCCACCGTCACCGCGTTGCCGACGAGTCCCGCGGCCATGACGGTGCGCGGTCGCAGCGCCCGCAGCAGCGGACCCGCGCACAGGTCAGCGGCGAGCGCCCCGATGCCGTAGCAGGCGACGACGAGACCCACCTGGGGGCCGGAGTACCGGTTCCGGCCCACCAGGTAGGCGGTGAGGAAGGGGAACGCCACCGTTCCGGTCTGCATGATCAGTGTGGTGACGAACAGGACCCGCATTCCGGGCCCGAGCCCGCGCACCCCCTCGAATGTGCGCCGCAGAATCGACATCAGACCAGGTAGACCCGGTCCTTGAGGTCGCGGACCCGGGCGTAGTCCGCGAGCATCGCCTCGTCGGTGGGGCCGGTCAGGTAGACCCGCATGGTGCAGGTCCCCAGGTCGACGGTCGGCCGGATGCGCTCGCCCGGGGCCAGGTTCAGCACCGTCCGGTGCACCGTCGGCAGGGCGTTGATCTGCCGGACCGCCTCCGCGTCGATGGCCCGGACGATGCCCGCGACGTCCGTGGCGACGGTGTAGCCCATGGCGGGCTGCCGTCGCGTGTAGCTGCGGCCCGCGTGGTCCGCCAGGAACGCCTCCGGTGCGGTGTAGGCCATGGCGACGAGGTCGGCCTGGTTCTGCCCGAGGCACACGTCGTGCAGGTCCGGGTGCATGCCGCCGCTCATCCGGGCGCCGGTCTCCACCAGCCTCGGCCCGGCGGAGGTCAGCTTGACCTCGCTGTGCGCGGCGCCGTGCCGGATGTTCAGGGCGTCCAGCACCGTGCCCACGTAGGCGACGAGCTCCGGGACCGGCGCTGCCTCCGGCGCCAGCAGGATGTCCTTGTCGTACAGGTTCTTGCCGTTCACCAGCGTCTTCTCGTACTTCCAGACGCTGCTGACGAAGTGCTGCCCGTCGCGGCTGACGGTGTCCACGATGTACTCGTCGCCGTCCAGGTACGCCTGGACCAGGACCTCGGTGTTCGGCAGGCCGAAGGCGTCCCGGGTGGCCAGCACCTCCCGTGCCGCGCGCCGGACCTCGTCCATGGTGAAGCAGATGACGACGCCGTCGGTGTTGCACGAGCTGAGGGGCTTCACCACGACCGGGAACGTGCCGTGCTCGGCGACCCAGGAGAGGACGGGCTCCACCTCCGGGCTCTTGAACTGGCTGACGGCCCGGACCCCGGCCGCGCGCAGCGTCTCCATCATGGTGAACTTGTTCCGGCGCGCCTCGGACAGGCGTGATCCGTTGCCGGGCAGCCCCATCAGCTCGCTCAGCCGGTCGGCCAGCGGCACCCCGGGCTCCGCTCCGGCGATGACGCAGACCGGGTCGTGGACGGCCAGTCGCCGGACCGTCGACTCGTCGTCCGTGTGGACGATGTGCTCCGCGTACGCGTCGAGGTCGGGCGGCAGCCAGTCCTGGATCGGCTCGGGGGTGCTCTGGACGTGCACCACCCGGACGCCCCGGCGGGCGAAGACCGGGGGCAGTGAACTCGCGTTGTAGTAGCCGTCGACGATGACGGCGGTGGGAGGGCTCACGGGCATCGGACATCCTCAGCTGGTCTCGGAAACGGAATCGGCGGCGGAACCGGCCGACCGGTCAGACGCCGGGGCGCACCAGGTCGCCGCGGAGCGCTCCGGTGAGCTCGCCGGTCGCGGCGGGGTCCGTGCCCATCGAGGTGATCCGGTTCCGCTCGTCGACGAACACCACCTGCGGCGTGATCCTGCTCGCCTCGGCCTCGGGGCACATCCGGTAGGCGATGATGATCACCAGGTCGCCGACGTTGATCAGCCGCGCCGCCGCGCCGTTGATGCCGACGACTCCAGAGCCCTTGGGCCCCTCGATCAGGTAGGTGGACAGCCGGTTGCCGTTGTTGATGTCGACGATGTCGACCTTCTCGCCGGGCAGCAGCCCGGCGGCGGCCATCAGGTCGCCGCAGAGCGTGAGCGACCCGACGTAGTGGAGGTCGGCCTGGGTCACGGTGGCACGGTGGACCTTGGACTTCAGCATGGTCAGGTACATGGCTTGCTCCTGGTTGGGATCTCGGTGGTCGTACGTCGGATCGGTGTCGGATCGGTACTGCGGCGCGGGCGGACGGCGGTCAGGCCAAGTACCACTCCAGGACCGCCATCGCGCCGTAGAGCTTGTGCGCCGCCTGCTGGAAGGCGATGCTGCGGTCCCCGTCGAGCACCCCGGCCTCGACCTCCTCGCCCCGGTGCGCCGGCAGGTCGTGCATGAAGACCGCCGCCGGGCAGCGGTCCATGAGCGCGGCGTCCACCTGGAACGGGCGGAACACCTGCCGCCACTCGGGGTCGGGCTTGGTGGTCCCGGTGGTCTGCCAGCGGGTGGTGTAGACGATGTCCACCTGGGGCGGCAACCCGTCCATGTGGTGCTGTTCGTCGAGCACCGCTCCGTGCGCCGCGGCGTACTCCTGGCCGCGGCGCAGGGCCGCCGGAGGCAGGCCGTAGCCGGGCGGGGTCCGCAGGTGCAGTTCGGCGCCCGGGTAGCGGGTCAGCGCCAGCGCCAGGGCGACGGCGGTGTTGTTGCCCTCCCCCACGTACAGCACCCGCAGGCCCTCCAGCCTGCCGACGGCCGTCAGCATGGCGGACAGGTCGGTGACGCCCTGGGTGGGATGTTCGTCCTCGGTCATCGCGTTGACCACGGACATGGTGTCCCAGGCGGCGATCGAGCGCAGTTCCTGGGCGCTCGCCGAGGTGCGGGCGACCAGGCCGTCCAGCATCAGGCCGAGCACCCGGCCGGTGTCGTCGGCGGTCTCACCGGTGTTCTCCTGGAGGTCCTTCGGGCCGTAGGCGATCAGCTGGGCGCCGAGTCGCAGCGCGGCGACGGAGAACGCGGTGCGGGTCCGGGTGGAGGTGGTCCGGAAGTACGTCCCCACCACCCGTCCGCCCAGTTGCCCGGTCAGCGGGACGGCGCCGCGCGCGTGCTCGCTCGACCGGTGCACCAGCGCGTACAGCTCGTCGTCGGACAGGTCCGCCAGCGACAGCAGGTGGCGCCGGGCGGCGGCCGGTCGGGACGGGTCGGCGGCGTGCGGGACTACGGGGGAACTCGTCTGTGGCATGGGGGCCTCACTCACTGTCGGGGCGACCGACGGTCGGTGGCGATCGGGGCGGATTCGGGGACGGGGTCAGGTTTCGGTCCGGGGGCGGGTCCGTTCCACCAGGCGGGCGAGCAGGCCCCGGGTGAGCTCGGCGACGAACGGCGGCCGCATCATGCCGTAGTGGTCGGCGGCCACGGTGGAGTCGGTCCACGGCGCGGAGGTGTGAGGACGCCAGTCGGTGCGGGCGACGCTGCCGTCGAGCAGGCTGGCCTCGGCGTAGACGGCGTGCAGCGGGGCCCGGACCGGGGTCGGCAGCCAGTCGCGGAACAGCGCGGTCTGGTGCCGGATCATCCGGAAGTGGCGCGGGAGTTCGGCCGCGTCCGCCGGGGTGCCCAGGGGACGCGCCCGGTCCTGGATCACGCTCAGCAGTTCCTCGTCCACGGCGGCCCCGTCCGGCACCAGGCTCAGGATGTCGGCCAGGAGCGCGCCCTGCGACTCACCGAGGTCGCCGTACCCGGCGCGGAGCGCCATCCGCACCGACTCGCGGTCGCCGATGGGCTCCTCGGTACCCACACCGCAGTCCCACATCTCGACGGAGACGACGTCGACGCCGCGTGACTCCAGTTCGGCGGCCACCGCCAGCGCGATCAGGCCGCCGAGCGACCAGCCGAACAGGGCCAGTCGCCGCCCCGGCACGAGCGCGGTCAGTTCGTCGGCGTACCGCACGGCCATGCTCGTGACGTCCGGCGGCTCCTGGCCGGCCCCGGCCCGCTCGGGTGACCGGACGCCCCACACTGGCAGGGTCGGCGGGACCAGCCGCAGCAGCGGCTGGTAGGCGAGCAGGGAACCGCCGAGCGGATGCAGCACGACCAGCGGCACCTGGCCGTCCGGGACCGGAGTGCCGTCCGGGACCGGCCCGGCGTCCGCGGCCGGGGTCAGCGGTACCACCAGGGCGTGGTCGTCGTCCCGTCCCGCCGCCGACTCCGCCCCGGTGCCGAGGACGTCGGCCATCGCCGCCAGCGTGCGGTGGCCGAAGACCGCCCGGAGCGGCAGCCGGGCGCCGAACTCCGCCTCGACCTGCCGCACCAGGCGGCTGGCGAGCAGCGAGTTGCCACCGAGCGCGAAGAAGTCGTCGTGGTCGTCGACGCGGTCGCGCTCCAGCAGCCGGGACCAGATCAGCGCCAGTCGGCGCCGGGCGGGTGTGGACGGGCTGTCGGCCGGGGCCGACGCGGGGCGCGTCCGGGCCAGCGCCGCCACCCGGGCGGTGTCGACCTTGCCGCTCGCCGTGCGCGGGAGTTGCGGCAGGAGGGCGAAGGAGGCGGGCACCATGTAGCCGGGCAGCCGGGTGGCCGCGAACGCGCGGACCTGCTCGATCCGCGGCGCCGGATCGGCGGGCGCCAGGGCGGCGTGCAGCACCGCGGCGGGGCCGCCCTGCCCGAGGACGACCACGGCGGCGTCCGCGACGCCGGGGGCGGCCCGCAGCACACCGGCGATCTCCGTGAGCTCGATCCGGTAGCCGCGGAGCTTGACCTGCCCGTCGCGGCGGCCGAGGAACTCCAGGCTGCCGTCGCCCCGTCGGCGCACCACGTCGCCGGTGGCGTACCGCCGGGACCCGTCGGGTGCCACCAGGAACCGCTCGGCTGTCCGCTCCGGCTGGCCGACGTAGCCGGCCGCGAGCTGCGGGCCGGACAGGTACAGCTCACCGGGGAACCCGATCGGCACCGGGCGCAGCCCGGGGTCGAGCACCTGCGCGGTGACCCCGGCCAGCGGTCGGCCGATGACCGGCCGCGCCGCACCGTCCTCGATGAGGCAGCCGGTGCCGTTCACGGTGAACTCGGTCGGCCCGTAGACGTTCACCGCGCGCACCTCGGCCGCGGCGAGCCGTCGCCAGAGTCCGGCCGGTACCGCTTCGCCGCCCACCACCAGCACCCGGGGCGGGTGGCCGGGGCGGTCGAGCAGCCCGGCGTCGACCAGGGCGGCGATGTGGGTCGGCGTGCCGTCGAGCGCGTCCACGGCGTGGTCGCGCAGGAACCGGACCATCGCCTCCGGGTCCGCCCGGACCGCGTCGGGTACCGGGTGCACCGTGTGTCCCGCGCGCAGCAGTTGGGTGCCCTGCCAGGAGGCGTCGAAGGTGAACGGGGCGTTGACCGCCACCTGCGCGGGTTCGGGCAGCTCGGCGTAGACCAGCCGGTCCATGGCCTGCCCGAACGCGGTCAGGCTCAGGTGCCGCACCGCGACCGGTTTGGGGTCTCCGCTGGTTCCCGAGGTGAAGACCACGTAGGCGGTGTCGTCCGGGGTCACCTTCGCCACCGGGGCGGTCGGCTGGTCGGCGGTCGGCTGGTCGGCGGTCGGGGCCGGTCGCGCGGGGACCCGGTTCACCTCGGCGAAGGCGGGCAGGACGGCGGTGTCCGCGTCGACCAGTACCGTGCGGATGCCGACCGCGCCCATCATCCGCCGCAGCCGGTCCTCGGGCAGGTCGGGATCGAGCACCGCGCACACCGCGCCGGCCGACCAGGTCCCGAACAGGGCGCTGACCTGCGCGGCGGACCGGCGCATCGACACCCCGACGACGTCCCCGGGAGCCACCCCGACAGCCGCCAGGTCCGCGCCCAACAGATCGGCACTGCGTACGAGTTGACGGTAGGTCAATTCCTCCGGTCCGTGCACGACGGCCGGTCGGCCGGGGTGCCGCGCGGCGCGCTCGCGTACCGCCTCGGGCAGCGGGGCTTCCGCCCCGACCAGCGCGGGGCCGGTCTCCCAGGGCCGCTGCAGGGCTGCCTGCCGACCGTCGTCGAGCGGCAACTCCCTTACCGGGAGCGTGGGTTCGGCGCACAGTCCGGCCAGCAGCACGATCACCGCGTCGGCCAGGCCGCGGACGGTCTGCTGGTCGTACAGCTCGGTGCGGTACTCCAGGAAGCTGGGGACCCCGGGGGTGGCGTTGAAGTGGAAGGTGAAATCCGACTTGGCCGTCCCCGGATGCACCGGCAGCCTGCTCACGCCGATCCCGGGCAGATCCAACTCGCTTGGTTCGTAGTGCAGTTCCAGGGCCACCTGGAAGAGCTGCGCGTGCCCGGCGCCGGGTCGACCCAGCGCCGACACCATCTGGTCGAGCTCGACCGAGCAGTGGCTCATCGCGTCCAGCACCGTCGCCTGGGCCTGCCGCACCAGTTCGGCCGCCGGGACGGCCTCCTCGACCCGCAGGCGCAGCGGGACGGTCTTCATGAAGTAGCCGACCAGCTCCTCGGCCTCGACCTCGGAGCGCATGTTGACCGAGCTGCCGATGACGACGTCCTCGGTCCGGGCGAGCCGGGCCAGCACCGCGGACACCGCGGCGGTCACCACCGCGAACGGCGAGCTGCGCAGCGCCGCGGCGGTGGTTTGGACGCGCTCGAACCAGTGCTGCTCCAGCGGTAGTTGGAGCCGCTCGCCGAGCTGGTCCGGATAGCCGGACAGCGGTCGGTCGGTCGGGATCGGCAACCGCTCGGGCAGATCGGCCAGTTGGTCGCGCCAGTAGCCCAGGTCGGCCTGCGCCGTGGGACTGTCCGGCGGCGCCTCCAGCGAGCGCTGGGCCCGTACCGGGTCGCCCTGCGGGGCGGCCGACGCCATGCCCGCGTACTGGGCGCTCAACTGGTCGAACAGCAACCGGAAGCTGTCGCCGTCGGACACCAGGTGGTGCAGCACCAGCACCAGCAGCCACTCCTGGTCGGCGCAGCGGATCAGGCGGGCCCGGGCCAGCGGCCCGGTGCCCAGGTCGAAGGTGCGGCGCGCGGCGTCCCACGCGGCCTGCTCGCCGAGCCGCCGTGCCCGGGCCGGTGGGAGGTCGCGCAGGTCCGACTCCTCCAGCGGGAACGGGCCCGCGGGCAGGGCGGCCAGGTAGGGCAGGCCGTCGCGCTCCAGCACGACCGAGCGCAGCGCCGGATGACGCAGGTACAGCGTGTCCAGTGCCTCGATCAGGGCGGGCCGGTCCAGCTCGCCCTCCAAACGGAAGCACTCGGCCTCGTTGTAGACCGGCAGGTCCGGTGCCATCGCACAGGCGAGCCACATCGGGCGCTGGATCGCGGGCAGCGCCGAGAGCAGCTGGTCCGTTTCCATGGTCGATCACCTCTCAGGGGGCGACGGCGGGTCGCTCGGGGCGGCGCCCGTCGCGGTGCGGGCTGCTGGTTGCCGGTGGCGGCGGGTCGCTACCGGCCCGCGGCCGGTGCCGCCTGGGCCGAGACGGCGGCGCGCACCAGCGCGGTCTGGTCGGTGAGGGTCGGGGACTGCATCATCCGGACGGCGTTCACCTTGACGCCGAAGCGGGCCCGGATGTCCTTGACCATCCGCATGACCTGGAGTGAATGGCCGCCCAGCGCGAAGAAGTCGGCCTGCGGGCCGGTCGGCGGCACGCCCAGCACGTCCTGCCAGATCTCGGCCAGCGCCGCCATGTCCGGGTCGTCCCAGCGGACCGCCGCCGGGGCGGCGTCGCTGCCCGTGGACCCGGCCGCCCCCGGGTCGGGCAGGGCGCGCCGGTCGATCTTCCCGCTGGGGGTGCGCGGCCAGACCTCGACCGGGACGAACACCGCGGGCACCATGTGCCGGGGCAGCCGGACCGCGGCGTGGGCACGCAGCAGCGACTCGTCGAAGGGGTGCCCCTGGTTCGGGCGCACGTACCCCACGAGACGCTGCTCGGTGCCGTCCAGCTGGGGCACCACCGCCGCGCCCGCCACCGACGGATGCTCCTGCAACCAGTTCTCGATCTCGCCGAGCTCCACCCGGTGGCCGCGGATCTTCACCTGGTGGTCGGTCCGCCCGAGCAGTTCGAGCGCGCCGTCGGCGCGGAGCCGGCCGACGTCGCCGGTGCGGTACAGCCGGGCCCCGTCCGGGCCGAAGGGGTCGGCGACGAAGCACGCGTCGGTGAGCTCGGGCCTGCCGTGATAGCCGCGGGCCACGCTGCCGCCCCCGATCCACACCTCGCCGCGCCCGTCCGCCGGGACCTGGCGCATCCGCTCGTCGAGGACGTGGACCGTGGTGTCCGGCAGCGGGAGGCCGACCGGGACGGCCTCGCGGTCGGCCGGGGTGAACCGGTGCGCGGTGGACCACACGGTCGTCTCGGTGGGGCCGTAGATGTTCCACACCGAGTGGCATCGGTCGGCCAACTCCGCCGCCAGCGACGGCGCGAGCTGCTCACCGCCGCACAGCGCCACCCGCAGGCCGCCGGGCCACCCGGCGTCGAGCAGCAGCCGCCAGGTCAGCGGGGTGGCCTGGAGGACCGTCGCGCCGCTGCCCGCGAGCAGGTCGCGGAGCGCCGCGCCGTCCAGCACCTGCTGGTCGGTGGCGATCTCCACGGTCGAGCCGTGGACCAGCGGGAGGAACAACTCGACGAGGACGGGGTCGAACGACGCGGAGGTCACCGAGAGCCAGACGTCGTCCGGTTCCGGCCGCACCACCGCGCCCATCGCGAGGACGCCCTTGACCAGGCAGCGGTGGTCCACGGCCACGCCCTTGGGGCGCCCGGTGGAGCCAGAGGTGTACATGATGTAGGCCAGGTCGTCCGGTGCGGTCGTCGGCCGCCCGACCGGCGGGACCGGGGTCGGCGGCTCCGGCGGGTCCAGGACCAGTACCTGGGCGGTGGCCGCCCGTTCGGCGATCCGGCTCACGGTGAGCGTGGTCACGGCGCCCGAGTCGCGCAGCATGTACTCCTGCCGCTCGCGGGGGTAGGCGGGGTCGACCGGCACGAAGGCGGCTCCCGAGCCGAGCACGGCCAGCAGCGCGACCGGCAGTTCCACGGAGCGGTCCACCATCACGGCGACCACCTGTCCCGGGCCCGCCCCCCGCTCGGTGAGCCGGGCGGCGGCCCGCTCACCGGCGTCGACCAGCTCCCGATAGCTCAGCGAGCGGTCGCCGCAGCGCACCGCCACCCGGTCCGGGGTGCGGTTCGCCTGTTCGGCGACCAGTTCGTGGAGCGCGCGCCGCGGCCACGGAGGGTTCGAGATCGCTTCGGGCATCCCGGATTCTCAGCTTTCTGGTAGACGGAGTTTTCTGGTAGACGGAGTCTTCTGGTGGACGGAGCTTTCTGGTGGACGGAGTCTTCTGGTGGACGGGGCGTACGGCAGTCAGCCGGCCACACCGGACACGGCCAGCCGCTCGTCCGGGCGGGGCTCCTCCAACGCGTCCGGGCCGTAGCCCTCCCGGACCCAGCCGGGCTGGTAGACCGAATCGAGGTAGCGCTCGCCGAGGTCCGCGGAGATGGCGACCGCGGTCGTCTCGACGCCCGGCCGGTGCTCGGCGAGCCAGCGCAGCGCGCCGCTGACCACGGTCCCGGTGGAGCCGCCGAACAGGTATCCGTGGCGGGCCAGTTGATGGCAGGCGCGCAGTGTGTCCAGCTCCGGGACGAGCACGACGTCGTCGACGTAGGACTCGTCCAGCAGCGGCGGCCGGACTCCCGCGCCCAGTCCGGGGATCATCCGCGGTGCCGGTGGTCCGCCGAAGGACACGGAGCCGACCGAGTCCACCGCGACGACGGTGACCCCGGGCCGGGTCTCACGCAGGTAGCGGGCGCAGCCCATCAGCGTGCCGGTGGTCCCGGCCCCGACGAAGAGCACGTCCAGGTCCGGGAACCGCTGGGCGACGGCCGGCGCGGTCCGCCGGTAGTGCGCCATCCAGTTGCTGGGGTTGGTGTACTGGTTCAGCCAGACGTAGCGGCTGTCGGCGGCGCACAGCTCCCGCACGTAGCCGAGGCGGGCGGCGAGGAAGCCGCCTTCGGCGCTGGGCTCCACGACGGTGTGCACCTGGCTTCCGAGTGCTTCCATCAACCGTCGGGTCGTCAGGTTGCAGCGGGTGTCGGTCACGCACAGGAACCGGTAGCCCCGGCTGGCCGCGATCATGCTGAGGGCCACCCCGAGATTGCCCGAGGAGGACTCCACGATGACGGAGTCGGGGGACAGCAGGCCGTCCCGCTCGGCCGCGTCCACCAGCGCGGTCGCGGCCTTGAGTTTGATCGATCCGGCGAAGTTGAAGCCTTCGCACTTCAGATAGAGCGGGGCCGCGAGCACAGGGCGCAGATCCACGTAGAGATCATCGACATTGAAGTCCTCGGGACGGGAGACGATCGGCACAGAAAACCTCCATTCGAACGGCAGAGCGGGTTCGAACGGCGGCTATCCGTAGCGCCGCAGCTCCGAGTGGAAATCGTCGATGACGGTCAGTTCTCCCGAGCGCCCGACCTCGTCGAGGACGTGCTTTCCGACCGCGAGGTCCAGCACCCCGAGACCGAACGGGGAGAAGACCACCGGCCGGTCCGCGGGGATCGCCACGGAGCCGTTCATCACGTCGAAGAGCGTCCCGTTCACGAAGTCGCGGTTGCCCACCAGCTGTTCGACCAGGTGCGGCGAGGTGTTCGCCTTCAGGCAGTGCTCGACGTCGTCCAGGATGTTGGTGGAGCCCAGCAGGATCTCGGGGGCCAGGTCGCGCAGCGACACGTGCAGGACCAGGGGGTTGTGGGCGAACCAGTCCTGCTCCGTGACGTGCGGCGCCGCGGCGACGGTCGCGAACACCACCAGGTCCGAGGAGCGGATCAACTCCTCCGCGTCGCGGTGGACGGTGACCCGGGCGCTGCCGTCGGCCTCCTGGAGGTAGCCGCGGAACCCCTCGGCGTGCTCCGCGGCGAGGTCGTGCACCCCGACGTCCCCGAACGACCAGCCGGTGCCCAGGAGATAGGTGTGGATGTAGCGCGCGATCAGCCCGGTGCCGACGAAACCGATGCGGGTCGGGCGACCCCGCTCGCGGGTCAGCCAGTCCGCCGCGAGCGCCGCGGACGCCGCGGTCCGGACCGCGCTGATGACCGAACTCTCCAGGCAGGCCATGGGATAGCCGGTCTCGGGGTCGTTCAGGATGAGCACCGCCGAGGCGCGCGGGATCCCCCGCTTCACGTTCTCCGGGAAACTGGAGATCCACTTCAGTCCGTCCACCGCGGACTCCCCGCCCAGGGAGGCGGGCAGGGCGATGATCCGGGCGGTCGGGCGGTCGGGGAACTGCAGGAAGTACGAGGGGGGATTGACCGTGCCGCCGGTGCCGTGCAACCGGTAGGTCGACTCGACCAGGTCCGTGATCTTCTTCTCCTGCCCGGCCAGGACTGCCCGCACTTGGGCGCCGGATATCACGCCGAACGAAGGGACTGCAGCGGTCATGGGAAAACTCTCCGATTGAGGGCATGGTTCAGCCGGGGCGCGCCGGTGAACACGCGACGGGGCGACTGCGCATGGTGACGGTGACTGCGGATGTGTGGGCCGTCAGCCGGACATTCCGACGAGCCTGGAGCCCTCGTCGAGGGCGATCGCCAGGCGCAGCAGATGGACGCGGCCTCTGGCGCCGGTCTTCCCGCGGATGCGGCGCAGGTACGAGTCCACGGTGTGGGGGCTGATCTGCATGTGCTGGGCGATGGACTGGTAGGTGTAGCCCTCCGCGAGCAGGCTGAGGACCTGCCGTTCGCGGTTGCTGAGCATTTCACCGGAGGCGATGGTTTCACTGTTCACGGTATGCCGTCTCTCTGGGAAGACCTGGTGATACCGGCGCGTCTTCCCGGCTCGTCCGAAGCGGTGACAGTGAGCGAGGCCGGAGCGCTCGCGGATCAGCCTCCCCAGCCGCTGTCGGCGGGGCCGACCGCGGCGGGGTTGGGGGCCTGGACGGCCGCGGCCGGGGCGGCCTGCGCGGCGGGCCCGGGCGCGGGCGCCGCGATCGCGGCGGAGGCGGCGAGGGCGACGGTGGTGGCGGCCAGGGCGAGAGCGGTCGCGGCGGAGCGGAGGCGGTTCATGGGGTGGGCTCCTCAGGGAACGTGGATCTGGTCCGACAACCCCGGTCCGGGGCTGCGTCCTGACCACCAGCATGGCCAACGCACGTCGGGTGAACCACAGTTGGCCCTGCTCACCAAGCTGCACCACATCAAGGCGAAGGGGGGACATTACTGCAAAGAACCACTTATAACGCCTCAAATACCATGCTCGGGGGGATTGTCAGGTTCGCCGTCGGCGCGCAGTCTCAGGACCAGCAGCACGCAGGACGTGGGCGCCTGGTGCGGCGTGGCCGTGAAACCGGCCGGTACGTAGAACGCCCCGCCGACCCTCAGCCGTAGGCTGAGTGGCCGATCGGCGGGCGGCCGGACCGGCCGGTCCCGCGGCGGTGCGACGTCGATCCGGCAGCCGCCGTGAACCGGGAGCAGCAGCTGGTCCGACTCCGCGCACAGCGGCCCGCCGCTCGTCCCGGTCCGCACCGGCTGGAAGGCGGCATCCACCCCGGTACCCAGCGAGACCCGCAGACCCGACGTCAACTCACGCGTACTGGCGGCACTTTCCCATCGGGCCGCGAGCGCCTCGGCCTCGGTGGTCAGGCGGGCGGCCCTCCGGCCGAAGGGGGTGAGCCTGCCCAGCACGGCCTCGCAGCCCCGGGGCCACACCAGTGCCGGACTGGTGCCCCTGGACACCGAGAGGCACAGCGCGATGTCGCCCAGGAACGTCTCCATGCCGTGTCCGGCTGACTCCATGTCCAACTCCGCCCTCCCCCGGCCCTCCCGCAGCCATCTTCCGGGCTTCACCGCCGGTGCGGTAGCTACGGGAACCCGGTACCGGATCGCGGGCCCGGCCGGGGGCGGCGCCGGTCAGCCGTCGATGTCGGGAGCCTCCCCCGGTTCCTCCGGCGCGAGCAGGCCGCGGGCGGCCGCGAGCACCCCCGCCTGGAACCGGCTCTGGGCGCCGAGCAGCGCCATGATGTCGGCGATGTGCTTCCGGGCGGTCCGCAGCGACATGCCGAGCCGCCGGGCGATCGTCTCGTCCTTCAGGCCCGCCGCGAGCAGCCGCAGAATGCTGCGGTCGATGTCCTTCGCGACCGCCTCCAGGCCGTCCGCGGCCGCCTCGGAGAAGGGCTGCGCCTGGGTCCACGCCTGCTCGAAAACCGAGCACAGGTATTCGACGATCGATGGTTCACGGATGACGACGGCGCCCCAGGTCGCTGATCGTTCCGGAATGAAGGCGACCCGCCGGTCGTAGATGATGAGCCGGCCGAACAGCTCGTGGGCGGTGCGGTATTCGGCGCCCAGCGGCGACAGCGCCGCGACATACGCCTGGCTGGGGCCGTTGAACCGGGCGGTGTGGTGGTAGAGCGTGCGCATCCGCACGCCGCGGGACAGCATCGCCCGGTCCCGGCTCAGGGCCTCTTCGAGTACCTTCGGGACCCGGTTGCCTCCCGGCTGGCTGGCCAGCATCTCCTCTCCGCAGTCCGCCGAGGCGCGGGTCAGCGCTCCCCGGACCTCTTCCATCCGGGCGATCACCTCGATCTCGTTCGTTCGGCTCAGGGCCTCCAGATAGTGGCTCCGCAGGCTGCCGAACCGCTCGCGGATCTGGTCGAGCCGCGTCTGCTGCTGGTGGATCGCGCTTTCCAGGGACGCGGTCTTGGTGGCTACCACGAGGTCGGGGTCGACCATGCGCAGCCGGTCGGGGTCGGAGGCGTCCGCCCGAAGCAGTCCCATCATGGTGAGCGAGCGCAGGGCGGTGCCGACCGCTTCCGGTGTCAGCCCCAACTCCCTCGCGGTGTCCTGGAGATCAACGTGCTCGTGGCGTGCCGTCCAGCGGTAGACGGCGATCTCCTCACTGCTCGGCTCGATGCGGTGGTGACCGGGCGAGCCGCCGTTGTTGGCCAGTTGCATGTCTGTCCTTACCTGGTCGCACCGCGTGGTACACGGCGCCCCCTACTTTCGACTTCCTTCCCGAGAACATCATCCGCCCTGGTCGTGGGGCAAGTTAACGCCAGTAGTGAGGCACCGGGCCGTCACCTTTCGTCAACGAACCCATGAACTCTCGCGCTCCCCGGCGGATGCGCCAGTGGTGGCGCGTGGCGCTCGTGGGCACACCGCCCCGATCGGCAACGCGCCGGGGAGTCCCGCCGGGGGATGATGAGCTCGACAGCGGCGTTCCTCCAGCGAGGAGAGGGATCATCAGCACACCGTTCAACCTTAGGGAGATCGGACGCTTCCGCGTCCTGCAGGCCGTGTACGACAGCGTCTCCACCAGCAGGTTGGAGCTGGTCAGGGCAACCGGGCTGAGCCGGGCGACGGTCTCGGCGCTGGTGACCGACCTGCTGGAGGCCGGTCTGGTGAACGAGGACAACGTGCCCGACCCGGCCGAGTCCGAGGGCCGCAAGGGCGGGCGTCCGGTACAGCCGATCGCCCTGACGGCGTCGGCCGCCTACGCGGTGGGCGCGGACATCGGCCACCAGCACGTCCGCGTCGCCATCTGCGACCTCCGTGGCACCTCGGTCTGGGAGGCGTACCGGGCGCACAGCGTCGACCGGGCACCGCAGGAGACGCTGGACCTGGTGGCCGAGCTCGCGATGAACGGAATCTCGGAGACCGGCGTCGCGGAGCGGGTCCTGGGCATGGGCGTGGACATCGCCGCCCCCGTGCATCAGCTGGACGGCTCCCTGGAGGCCATGGGGATCATGCCCGGCTGGGTCGGTGTCCACCCCGGCGTCGAGCTGGCCGACCGGACCGGACTGACCACCAGCCTGGCCAACGACGCCAACGCCGGTGCCCTGGGCGAGCGCCTCTACGGGGCCGGGCGGGCCAGCAGGAACCTCGTCTACGTGCGCCTGTCGGCCGGTATCGGCGCGGGCGTGGTGATGAACGGCGTGCCGCTGCTCGGCGGCGACGGCCTGGCCGGGGAGATCGGCCACGTCGTCGTCGACCCCGGCGGCCGCATCTGCCGCTGCGGCCAGCGCGGATGCCTGGAGACCGTCGCCAGTCCCGTTGCCATCAGCCGCCTGCTCAGCGACAGTTGGAACGAGCCGGTGAGCGTGGCCGACGTGCTGACGCTGGTCGCCTCGGGCAACCCCGGCGCCCTCCGCGCGGTCCAGGACGCCGCCGAGCAGATCGGCCGGGTACTGGCCACGCTGGTGACGATCCTCAACCCCGAGCTGATCGTTGTCGGCGGAGAGCTGGCCCAGCTCGGCGACCTGCTCTTCACACCGTTGCAGACCAGCGTCAAGCGCCACACGTTCGCCGCCCTGACCGACCGGATCCGGGTCGCCGGGGGCGAGTTGGGGGAGAGCGCCGAGGTGCGCGGCGCGGCGGGCCTGGTTCTGGCGGACGCGCCGCGGATCCTCGCCGCCCGGGGCCTGACCATGCCGACCGCCCGAACCTGACCCCGGCTGCCCCGGGCGTAACTGACGGCACGTCAACAACTGGCTGGTTCCCGCCCCTTGCCGGGCTTTCTGATGACCTCTAAGTTTTGAGCAGTTGCTCAATCCGATCGATCAGTGAAAGGCGCGCCGTGGCCAGAGCCGGTGGGAAGCGTTCGGTTGAGTCGTCCGGGGGCTCCAGTTCGGCGGAGACGCGAGCGGCGCTGGTCGCCGGAGCCGTCGCCGCCCTGCGCGAGGAGGGCTTCGCCGGAGCCAGCGCCCGGGAGATCGCCCGGCGCGCGGGCTGCAACCAGTCGCTGATCTTCTATCACTTCGGCTCAGTGGCCAAACTGCACCTGGCGGCCTTGGACATGGTCAGCGGTGCGCGCAACGAGCGCTACCAGGCGATGGTCGATGAGTCCAAGAACCTCGGCGCCCTGGTCCAGGCTGCCAGGACGGTGTTCGATGAGGACCTGGACCAGGGACACGTGACCGTGCTCGTCGAGATGATCGCCGCTGCCCAGTTCACCCCCGAGCTCCGCCCGGAAGTCGCCGCCCGGATCCGTCCGTGGCGCACCTTCGCCGCCGACAGCGTCCGCGACGCGCTCGCGGGCTCCCCCGCCGCGCGACTGCTGCCCCCCGAAGAACTCGCCCACGCGATCGTGGCCCTGTACCTGGGCCTGGAGATGCTCGCCAACCTCGAAGGGGAACGCGGGCCCGCGCTGGCCCTGTTCGACCGTGCCGGGAAAATCGCCTCCCTCCTCGACATCTTCAAACGAAAGAAGAAGGCATGACCAGCAACAGACGTGACTGGTGGCTCTTCGCCGGATGGCTGCTGACCGGCGCCTGCTACCTGCTCGCCCTCGTCACCATGCTGTCGATCGGGATCTTCGTCCTGCCGATCCCCCTGGCCGGCACCGTCGCCCTGGCCACGCGTCCAGGCACCGGGCGGGGTCTGCCCGGCCTGCTGTCCGGTGCGAGCCTGCCACTGTTCCTCCTGGCCTACCTCAACCAGCACGGCCCCGGCACCTACTGCACCACCTCGGCCACCGGCAGCACCTGCACCGAGGGCATGCTCGACCCCTGGCTCCTGCTGGCGGCCGGCCTACTCGTCCTCACCGCCGGCGTCGCGCTGTTCCTCAGCATTCGACGACGGCCGGTGAACAGTCCCGCACCGAGGCCGCCCGAGCAGTCGGCCGCCTCGTGCTGACGAAGCCCGGGTCACGATGTGACGCGGACCACATCAGCTCCATGTCACGAACGGAAACCCAGCTTGCGTCTGCTGGTCGTCCGCACGGCGGGAACGACCGACACGAAAGAGGCAGCAGAGCGATGGACACGACAGCAGCGCAGCAGCACGAGGTCCTGGTCCTGGGCGCGGGTTACGCGGGACTCTCGGCCGCGGTCCAGCTCGCGGCCCGCACCAGGAAGCGCGGGGACCTGCGGGTGACGCTGGTCAACCCGTACGACACCTTCACCGAGCGGCTCCGCCTGCACATGACCGCCACCGGCCAGGAGACGGCCGAGATGAACATCCCCGAACTGCTGGACGGCACCGGCGCCGCATTCGTGCGCGGCTGGGTCACCGCCGTCGACGCCGAGGCCAGGACCGTCCGGATCGACGACGACCGGGTCCTGCGCTACGACACCCTGGTCTACGGCCTGGGCAGCATCGCGGACACCGCCGCCGTCCCCGGTGTGGACGACCACGCCTACACCTTCGACAGTCCGCAGGACGCCACCCTCCTCGCTGACCGGCTGGCCCGGCTCGACGGCGGGACCGTCGTGATCGGCGGCAGCGGCCTCACCGGTGTCGAGGCCGCCGCGGAGATCGCCGAGCGGCACCCGGAGCTCCAGGTGGTGCTCCTGGGTCGGCAGCAGCCGGGCGCGGGCATGCACCCGAAGGCCAGGGCCCACCTGGACGCGGCGCTCGCCCGGCTCGGCGTGGAGGTGCGCAGCGGCGTCGAGGTGGTCAAGGTGCTGCCGGACAGCGTCGAGCTCGCGGACGGCCCCGGCATCCCGGCGGCAGCGGTGCTGTGGACCACCGGGACTCGCGTCTCGCCGTTGGCTGCCGCCGCGGGCCTGGCCGTCGACGAGCGCGGCCGGGTGGTCACCGACAACGCACTGCGCTCGACCTCGCACCCGGACGTCTACGCCGTGGGCGACGCGGCGGCCGTCCCTCAGGGCTACGGCGTGATGCACGGGACCTGCCAGAGCGGCATGCCCACCGGCGTGCACGCGGCGCTGTCGATCCTGCGGACGCTGGCCGGGAAGGAGCCCCGGCCCTTCCGCTTCGGCTACTACCACACGCCCGTCAGCCTGGGCCGGAACGACGCCGTCGTGCAGTTCACCCACCCCGACGGCAGCCCGCGACGGATCGTGCTGACCGGCAAGCGGGCCGCGAAGTACAAGGAGACGGTCAGCGCCGCCCCGTGGCCCACCTTCGCCCGCATGCGGAAGATGCCCGCCTCGGGCGCCCTCTGGCCGCACGGCGGCCGCTACACCCGGACCAGGAGCGCCATATGACCCAGTCGCAGCAGACCGGCCCCGACCAGCTCGCCTTCCAGCAGTACCGCTCCCTGCTCTTCTCCGTCGCCTACCGCATCCTCGGCTCGGCCGCCGACGCCGAGGACGTGGTCCAGGACGCCTGGCTCAAGTGGTCGGCGGCCGACCGCTCCCAGGTCGCCGAGCCCAAGGCCTACCTGACCCGGATCGTCTCCAACCTGGCGATGGAGCGGCTCCGTTCGACCCGCCACCAGCGCGAGACCTACGTCGGGCCCTGGCTGCCCGAGCCGATCCTGACCGGCCCGGACACCGCCGACGGCGTCGCCGCGGCGGACTCGGTCTCGATGGCCCTGCTGGTCGTCCTGGAGACGCTGAGCCCGCTGGAGCGTGCGGTCTTCGTGTTGAAGGAGGTCTTCGCCTTCAGCTACGCGGAGATCGCGGAAGCGGTGGAACGCTCGGAGACGGCGGTCCGGCAGGCCGCGCACCGTGCCCGCGCGCACGTCCAGGCCCGCCGGCCCCGCTTCACCGCCGACCGCGCCCGCCAGCGCGACGCCACCGAGCGCTTCATCGCGGCGGCGACGGGCGGCGACATCAACACCCTCATGGAACTGCTCTCCCCGGACGTGACGGTGTGGACCGACGGCGGCGGCAAGGTCCGCCAGGCCCTCAAGCCGGTCGTCGGCCTGGAGACCGTGGCCCGTTGGTTCTCCTCGCTCGGCACCATGACCTACCAGGGCGTCGAGCCCGGCCAGATGCGGGCAGAGCTCACCTCGATCAACGGCGGCCCGGGCTTGGTGTTCCGCGGCCCGGACCGCGTGATCGCCACGCTGACCTTCGACTTCGACCCGGAAGGCCGCATCTCGACCATCCACAACGTGGCCAACCCCGACAAGCTCCACGCCATCACCGACGGCACCAGGCACGAACTCTCGGGAACGCAGGCATGACGGAGCCCCATCCCAGCGGCTCGCAGAGCGCTCGCGCGTTCATCGCCGCGCTGCCCAAGACCGACCTGCACCTGCACCTGGTCGGGTCGGCGTCGCCCGAGACGGTGGTGGAGTTGTCGCGCCGCCACCCGGAGGAGCGTCTGCCGACGACTCTCGCGCAGGTGCGCGCCCTCTACGCGTTCACCGGCTTCCGGCACTTCCTGGAGGTCTACACGCGGGTGGCCGGGCTGGTCCGTACCCGGGCCGACATCCTGGTGCTCGTCGACGGCCTGGCGCGCGATGCCGCGGCGAGCAACGTGCGCTACGCCGAGGTGGCCGTCACCGCGGCCGAGCACTTCGCCGCGGGCACCGCCGCCGGGGAACTGGCCGAGGCGCTCGCCGAGGGCCGTGCGGCGGCCCGGGAGCGCCATGGCGTGACCCTGAACTGGATCATCGAGGTCGGCGCCCCGGACCCGGCGACCGCCGATCGGGCCACCGACTTCGCCGTGGACGTGCGCCCGCCGGGAACCGTCGCCGTCGGTCTGGGTGGTCCGGAGGTCGGCCGGCCGCGGGTCCGCTTCGCCGAGCAGTTCGCCCGCGCCGGAAGGGCCGGACTGCACCGGGTGTGCCACGCCGGGGAGACGGTGGGCGCCGAGCAGGTGTGGTCGGCCGTGCGCGATCTGGGTGCCGGGCGCATCGGCCACGGCATCGGCGCGGCCGAGGACCCGGCCCTCCTGGCGCACCTGCGCGACAGCGGCACCGCGGTCGAGGTCTGTCCCAGCTCCAACCTGGCCACCAGGGCCGTGGGCCGGATGGGCGACCATCCGCTGCCGGTCTTCCTGGCGCACGGCGTGCCGGTCACCGTGTGCTCCGACGATCCCGGCATGTTCGCCACGACCCTCGACCGTGAGTACCGGCTGCTCGCGGACGCCTTCGGTCTCGGCCCGGGCGACCTGGCGGGACTGGCGGCCACCGGCGCCCGGGCCGCGTTCATGGAGCCTGCCGACCGCGCCGAGCTGCTGGCGGACATCGAGGCGACCCTGGTCGCGTTCACGGCCGCCACCACGGCCTCCACCCCCGGGGCGACCGCCCCGGTTCGGCGTTGATTGGTTGTTTAGCCCCTGGTCGCAGGATGTGCCGCACAGCACGTTCCAGATGACGCGGAGGACCAGGCACATGATCCAGCGCACCGGCGACGGACACCGTCCAGAGACCAGAGCCCTGGCGCGGGTGATTCCACTGCACACCGCGCTGCGGCACGCCACGCCGCACGAGGACGCACCCGACGCGGGCACGGCGGCGGTGCTCCCTGGCCCCTGGGAGTGGTTCACCCACCGCGACATTCCCCCCGTCGGCGGCCCGCGCTGAGATCAGCCCGCTAGTCGGCCGAGGCGGTGATCCGGGCCAGCAGCTCGCGCGTCCCCGCCGTCTCCGGGGCCCGCAGGCCCTCGAACAGCCCGGCCGCGGCCAGCAGGCACTCCCGGGCCCGGTCCCGGACGCCCTGCTCCGCCAGCGCGCGGCCCAGCGCCGCCAGGGCCAGCGCCCGGGCGTACTGGCTGTCCAACTCCTCGGCGATCACCAGCGACTGCTCGGCCAGCGCCACCGCCTCCGACCAGAGCGCCTGGTCGGCCAGGCACTCGGCGAGGCGGCCCAGCGCCAGCCCCTCCAGCGAGCGGCGCTGCTGCTCCTGGAAGTAGCCGAGGGCGCTCCGCAGCCGCAGCACCGCCTCCCCGGTGCGTCCGTCCGCACGCAGCGCGATGCCCAGCTGGTAGTAGCTGTCGGCGACACCGGCGGCGCTGCCGGACTCCTCCGCGATGTCGGCCGCCTGGGCCGCGCAGGCCACGCCCTCGGCCAGCCGCCCCGCGTTGAGGTGCACCCGGGCGATGTTGCCCAGCACCCGGGCCTGCCCGGTGGTGTTGCCCAGGTCGCGGCAGAGCGCCAGCGACTCCTCGAAGTAGGTCAGTGCCTCGGCGGTGCGCGAGGTGAGGTTCAGCACCAGCGCGATCTCATTGGTGACCGTGGCCCGCAGCGCCTGGTCGGCGGCGTCCCGCGGGGCGAGCAGTTCCAGTGCCCGGCGCAGCGTCGGCTCCGCCTCCCGGTGTCCGGCCGCCAGCCGGTCCAGCAGCCCGCTGAGGTAGCAGACCCGGGCCTCGGTGGCCCGGTCGCCCCGGCGCCGCGCGGCCACCCCCGCCGGGCGCAGCACGTCCCGGAACCGGGCGGCGTGCACCTGTCCGTCCAGCAGCCAGACCAGCCCCAGCAGCAGGTCCACCGCCGAGCGCAGCTCGGTACCACCGCCGGTGACACTGTCCGGATCCGCCGCGTTGCGCACCACCTGTTCGGTGATGGCGAAGATCAGCGCGCTCTCGCTGTGCGGCCAGCGCGCCGCCTGCTCCCGGTCGGCGAACCGCAGGCCCGCGGCCCGGGTCGGCTGGAAATGGCGGACCAGGGCGCCGTCCGGGTCCAGCGCGCGGGTGGCGTTGACCATGTTCGCCAGCAGGTGGTCCACCAGCAGCAGCACCACCTCGGCGCGCTGCGCCGCGCTGTCCTCGTGCTCGCTGCGCCGCCGCGCGAACAGCCGCAGCAGGTCGTGGTACTGGTAGCGGCCGGGGATGCGGGAGAGCAGCAGCCCGGCGCTGTGCAGCGACTCCAGCACGTCCTCGGTCCGCCGTTCGGGCAGCCCGATCGCCGCGGCCGCGGCGGCGGTGGTAAGCCCGTGCCCGTCCGGGAGCGCCAGCAGCCGGAACGCCCGGGCCTGCTCCGGGTGCAGCTGCTCGTAACTCAGCTGGAAGGTCGCCTCGACACCGAGCGAGCCCAGGTGCAGCTCGTCCAGCCGCCGCTCCTGGTCCGCCAGCCGTTCGGCGAGGTCGGCGGCGCTCCAGGCCGGGCGCACCGCCAGCCGGGAGGCGAGGATCCGCACCCCCAGCGGCAGGAACCCGCAGGCCGCGACCAGGGCTTCGACGGCCTCGGGCTCGGCGGCGGCGCGCTCGGCGCCGATCACCGCCGCGAACAGGTCCAGCGCCTCGCTCCGGCGGAACGCCTCGATCTCGAACAGCCGGGTGCCGGGCAGCTCCGCCAGCTGCGCCCGGCTGGTGACCAGCACCGCGCTCCCGGCGGTGCCCGGCAGCAGTGGCCGGACCTGGGAGGCGTCACGGGCGTTGTCGATCAGGATCAGCATCCGCCGCCCGGTCAGCAGCGAGCGGAACATCGCCGAACGCTCGTCCAGGCCATCGGGAATGCCGCCCGGGGCGACCCCGAGGCTGCGCAGGAAGTCGACCAGCACCAGCCCGGGATCCGTGGTCACCTGCTGCCCGCCGCGCAGGTCGGCGAACAGATGCCCGTCCGGGAACTGGTCCCGGACCTGGTGCGCGGCGTGCACGGCGAGGGTGGTCTTGCCGGAACCGCCGATGCCGAACAGCGTGATCACCGCCACGGCCTGCCCGGCCGGGGCGCGCAGGGCCGCGACCACGCCCTCCAGCTGCCCCTCGCGGCCGGCGAAGTCCGGTATGTCGGTGGGCAGCTGGGCCGGTACCACGGCCC
Organism: Streptacidiphilus sp. P02-A3a; assembly: GCF_014084105.1. Lineage (GTDB taxonomy): Bacteria > Actinomycetota > Actinomycetes > Streptomycetales > Streptomycetaceae > Streptacidiphilus. The sequence continues at coordinate 6,904,444 of NZ_CP048289.1, forward strand.
GGTACACGGCGGCGGTGTCGGTCGTCGGGCGCTGCGGCGGTACCGCCAGCTCCGGGTCCGCGCCGAGGATCCGCTGGTGCAGCGCGCTGAGCTCCGGGCCCGGGTCGATGCCGAGCTCCTCGACCAGCAGCTCCCGGATCTCGGCGAAGCAGGCCAGCGCCTCGGCCTGACGGCCGCCCCGGTAGAGGGCGAGCATCCGCAGTTCGCGCAGGTGCTCGCGGAGCGGGTGCTCGGAGACCAGGGTGTCCAGCGCGTCCAGGACCTCGGTGTGCCGGCCAAGTTCCAGGCCGAGTTCCAGCCTGGCCTCGGCGGCGGCCAGCCGCCGCTGCTCCAGCCAGCCGCGCTGCTGTTCGGCGTACGGTCCGGGGACGCCCAGCAGCGCCTCGCCCTGCCACAGGGCCAGCGCGGTCCCGAGCCGGTCGTAGGCGGCCCGGGCCTCCCCCGCCGCCCGCAGCCGCTCGGCCTCGGCGATTTTGGCGGTGAAGGCGTGCACGTCCACCGAGAGGGCCGGATCGCCCGGGGTGCGCAGGGTGTAGCCGTCGCCGACGGAGACCAGGACGGCTCCGGGTGCGCGGCGGGCCCGCCCCGGTTCGAGTACGGCCCGCAGCCGCGAGGCGTAGGTGCGTACCGCGCCGACCGCGTGGTCCGGGACCTCACCGCCCCACAGGTCGCCCACCACCTGCTTCAGCGGGACCGACTGGCCGGGCCTCAGCAGCAGCGAGGCGAGCAGCGCGACCTGCTGCGGCGAGCCGACCTGGAGCTGTGTCCCGTCCCTCCAGGCGGCCACGGTACCGAGCAGCTGGAAGCGGAACTGTGCGGCTTCGGCAGCACTGACGTCCGTCATGATGACTCCCCGTCGGCCTCCCATTCGCACGTTCGAGCCAAGGCCGAAGCTACCACTACGGCCCTGGTGGGTCCCAATGACCCTCGTTGAACCGATGTTTATTCGCCTCTGCGATGCTTCTGGACGTATCAAACCAGCGAGAAGAGGGCAGCACATGACCGCGCCTGAGGCCGTCGAGCCGACTGCAACCGAAGAGAAGCTCGCCGTTGACGGCGGCGAGGCCCGAACCACCGGTGAGCGCGCCACGCTCCCGGGGCTTCCGCTGGAGTCGGACAGGCGAGAGGGGACGCCGAGTCCGGCGGACATCTCCACCCACCCGTGAGTCCTTGGTCCTGAGTGCGGGACCAAGCCGTTCCGGGGGAGCGACGGTTGGGTGTGAGGTGACTCTGGAGCTCCTCCGGCGTCCGGGGGACGGCCGGAAGAGCTCCGGAGTCGCTGCGCGGGGGCGCAGCACGCAGGGCCCCGATGTCCCGGTTCTCCGGCGGCGTCGGGGTCCTCTGCCGTTCGGGGGCGCTACCGGGCCGTGTAGGTCGCCTCATCGAAGTCGGCGTGGTGGCCGTGGCCGGTCAGGTCCCAGGCCCAGAGTCCGACGAACGCCCCGGTGAACCCCAGGGCCCGGATCTGGCCGTCGGCCTCGTACTCCTCGGCATGCTCGTCGGACAGCACCGTCGCGTCGAGCGAGGGGCCGAAGGGCTCCCAGCCGGCGCCCCTGTCGCAGCGGAAACGCAGTTCGGGGCCGTCGACATCCAGTCCGACACGGATGCGCGGGCTGCCGGAGAGGGCGGCCTCAAGGCTCCGGTCAGCGGTCAGGATCCCCCGGTCGCACCGTGCCAGGCGCAGGCGGGCCTGTCCGTGGTCGTCCGCGGTGACGTACAGGTAGTACCAGTTCCGGGTGTTGTAGTACGCGGTGATCCCGGCCAGGTGCTGGTGCAGACGGGGCCGGTACTCCACGGTGGCCTCGAAGGTGCAGCACGCGGACGTGACCCTGCGGGCCACCAGACTGGGGCCGATCAGGCTCCGGGGCGAGCGGCCGCCGCGCAGTCGCAGGTGGGAGTGGCGTTCGGTCAGTGAGAGCCAGTCGGATGCCGGAGGCCTGCGCAGGGTGGACCAGTGCGGTCCCAGCCGCGTCCCGTCGAAGCCGTCGACCGCCTCGGCTGCGGCCCATGGGGTGACAGGCAGGTCCGGGGCGGGTACTTCGAGCGTCGGCAGGCCGGTGCCGCCGCGCGGCCAGCCGTCGGGGGTCCAGGTGACGGGTGCGAGCGCGGTCTCGCGGCCCAGCACGCAGGGGCCGTGCGTTCCGTGCGGTCGTGCCGCCAGGTAGGCCAGGTACCACTCCCCCGACGGGGTGTCCACCAGGCTGCCGTGTCCGGCCTTCTGCAACGGCAGTTCGGGGTGGTCGCGAGCGGTGATCAGTGGGCCGTGCGGGTCGCGTTCGTAGGGTCCGGCCAGGGTGCGTGACCGGGAGACGACGACCTGGTGCTGGTAGCCGGTGCCGCCCTCGGCGGTGAGCAGGTAGTACCAGTCGCCGCGCCGGTACAGGTTGGGGCCCTCGATCCACCCGGCGCCCGGCGGCAGCTCGACCGGTACCGGGTCACCGACCAGGCCGCCGGCGCGGTCGTAGCGGGAGACCTCCAGCCCGGCCGAACCGCCGTGTCCCGGACGCCAGTCGTGCACCAGGTTCAACAGCCAACTGTCGGAGCCCTCATGGAACAGGGAGGCGTCGAAACCGCGCGAGTGCAGCAGGACCGGATCGGACCAGGGCCCCTCGACGCGGGGCGAGGTGACGAGGTAGCTGGGTACGTCGGTGAACCCGCCCGCGTACGTGGACACGTTGCTGTAGACGAGGTGGAACAGGCCGTCGGCGAAGCTCAGGTTGGGCGCCCACACCCCACCGGAGTCCGGACATCCGGTGAGGTCCAGAAGCCGGGTGCGGTCGAGCGCCCCGCCGAGGGGACGCCAGTGCACCAGGTCCCGGGAATGGTGGAGCCGCACGCCCGGGCACCACTCGAAGGTGGACGTCGCCAGGTAGTAGTCCTGCCCGACACGCACCATGGACGGATCGGGATGCGAACCCGGCAGCACCGGATTGCGGACCATCGCCGCCGCCTGCAACGGCATCTGACAACTCCCTTGGCACCAGCGCGGATCCGACCAGCAGCGACCGTAGTATCGAACATGGTCGAACGCAATCGTGCGAACCCCGGCCCCCGCCGGACCGCCGCGGATCAGTCGCGGATTCCGACAAAGCCGCGGCGTCCGACGTGTGCTCGCGGATGAGAAACCGCCGCGGACCGGGCCCGTTCCCGGTAGTCGCCACCGACCCATGGCCGACCGGCCGCCAACCCCCTAGCGTCGGACGGATACCGCCGCAGCCGGTGACGCACACCGAGAGGACCAGCCATGCGCCGAATCTTCCGTACCGCAGCCGCCCTGGCCATGGCTCTTTGCGTACTGCTCGGCCTCGGCGCGACGCAGGCCGTCGCCTCTCCCGTCTGGACCGTGTCCGGCGGGGGCGCCTTGAGCGCTACGGCGACCCCGCTGCCGGTGCAGCTGCTCAACGCGAGCGGGTTCGTCGTCTTCTCGTGCACGTCGTCGGCGGTGACAGGCAACGCCCCCAACGGCACCGCCCTTCCAGGGACCTCCCTGATCACCTTCTCCGGGTTCCCGTTCAGCGGCTGCACCGCCGCGCCCGGTGTGGCGTCCACCCTCACCATCGGCACACTGCCGCTGACGCTCACCGCCACCGCGTACAGCTCGGCGACAGGGATCACCACCGGTGTGGTCCCGGGCTTCGTGCTCATCCTGCAGAACACGGTGTGCACGGCCAGGTTCAGCGGGGCCCTGAACGCGACCTACGACAACTCGACCCACAACCTCACCCTGCAGAACAAGCTGCCCGCCAGCGGCGTGACCGGCTGCCTCGGGCTGATCAACAACGGCGACATACTGAACTACACCATCACGTACCACCTCACGACGCTCCACATCACCTCGCCCTGACGCTCCTGCGCCCGAGTCCCGGCGATGCCTCGGCGACGTCCCGGCGACACCTCGGCGACGCAGTCGGGATGTGTGGCATGCCCCACATCGCACGGATTTCGAGCATCTCTCAGGAGACTGCTAGCGTGTAGGACATGCGTTCTGCCCTGTTGACGAGTCGACGAGCGGTCGACTACGTCCAGGTCGCCAGCTCCCTCTGTCGCTGACCTCTTCGCGACACCACCCGCGCCGATCGGCTTCACCGCCCCCGGCGCGGCTGCGCGTGTCCGCGCCCTTCGTGATCCAGTAGTCGGTGCGCCGACGGCGCCTGTCCGGGCGCGCCCAAGCGCGCCGCGATCACGCACGCCCTCGTCCCCTGAACCACCCTCCCCTCAAGCAGGCACTGGAGATACTTGTCATGACTGAGTCACACCCGACCAACGAGACCCCCGCCCCTTCGGAGAACGAGCCGCAGCTGCCCTCACGCGGCAACGGACGTCGCCGCACCGTGTGGATCGCGTCAACCTCCCTGGTGGTCGTCGCCGCTCTGATCGTCACCCTGGTCCTCTCGCTCTCCGGCGGCTCGAACAGCGGGCCGAAGGCCATACGCATCGGTGTCACCGACGCCTCCCAGCCGTACTGGAAGACCTACACGGAGCTGGCCAAGAAGCAGCTCGGGCTGACCGTGCAGATCGTCAACTTCAGCGACTACAGCCAGCCCAACCCGGCGCTGAAGGAGGGGCAGCTCGACCTCAACGAGTTCCAGCACATCCAGTACCTGGCCAACTACAACGTCACCGCGCACGACGACCTCCAGCCGATCGGCGCCACCGCGGTCTACCCGCTGCCGCTGTACTCGCTGAAGTACGACAAGCCGACCGCGCTGCCGGACGGCGCCAAGGTGGCGATCCCCAATGACGCCATCAACGAGGCGCGCGGCCTGCTGGTGCTACAGGCGGCCGGACTGCTCAGCCTGAAGGACGGCGGCACCGCGTTCTCCACCACCGGCGACATCGTTTCCCACAAGGTCGACGTCACCACGCTCGACGCCTCGCAGACCGCCGACGCACTGCGGAACGGCTCGGTCGCCGCCGCGATCGTGAACGACGACTACGCGACCAGCGCCAAGCTGACGACCAAGCAGGCGATCTTCCACGACGACCCGGCCAGCCCCAGCGCCGCGCCCTATGTGAACATCTTCGTCGCCCGCAAGGCCGACGACAACAACCCGACCTACCTCAAGCTCGCCGCGCTGTACCAGCAGCCGTCCGTTCAGCAGGGCGTCCAGGCAGCCAACGGCGGCACCGCCGTGTTCCGCGACGTCCCGGCCGCCCAGCTGCAAGCCGAGCTGGCAACCGTGGAGCAGCAGGCCAAGGCCGCCCAGCAGTAGCCGTCCGGCACACCCGATCCGGAGTCGAGGAAAGCCATGCCCGCAGACAGCCCACCGCCCCCCGTGCCCGCGCCGGTGCACGTACGCTTCGACCACGTCGGCAAGACCTTCCCCGGCAAGGGGCGCAAGGCGGCGCCACAGGTGGTGCTCGACGACATCAACCTGGAGATCCGCCGCGGCGAGGTATTCGGTGTCATCGGCCACTCAGGGGCCGGCAAGAGCACGCTGGTGCGGCTGATCAACGGCCTGGAGACGCCCAGTACGGGGCGGGTCCATGTGGGGCGGCACGAGCTGACGGCGCTCAACGAGCGCGATCGTCGCGAGGTGCGGCGCGACATCGGCATGGTCTTCCAGCAGTTCAACCTCTTCCGGTCGCGCACGGTCGCCGGCAACGTCGCCTACCCGCTGAAGGTCGCGGGCGTGCGGCAGCCCGACCGCGACCGCCGGGTGGCTCGGCTGCTGGACTTCGTCGGGCTGCTCGACCGCGCCCACGACCATCCCGAGAAGCTGTCCGGCGGCCAGAAGCAGCGGGTGGGCATCGCCCGCGCGCTGGCCACCGAGCCGTCACTGCTGCTGGCGGACGAGGCGACCAGCGCGCTCGACCCGGAGACCACCGGCGAGGTGCTGGCCCTGCTGCGCCAGGTCAACCGCGAACTCGGCGTGACCATCGTGATCATCACCCACGAGCTGGACGTCATCCGCTCCGTCGCCGACCGGGTCGCGGTGCTCGACTCCGGCCGGGTGGTCGAAACCGGCAGCGCCTACGACGTCCTGGCCGAGGCGCGGACGGAGGAGGCGGCGCGGTTCGTCCGCTCCGCGCTCCGCGACCGCCCGTCGCCGGAGACGCTGGCCCGGCTGCGCGCCGCGCACGCCGGACGGCTGGTCACCGTCCGGGTGCGCGACCAGGCAGGACTCCAGACTCGACTGGCCGGCAGGTTCCTGGAGCACCACGTGGCCGCGGACATCGTGTTCGGCGGCATCAGCGAGATCCAGGAGCGGCCGGTCGGCAGCCTGACCTTCGCCTTGACCGGCCCGGACGACGCCGTGGACGCAGCGCTCAAGGCCCTGCACGCGGACGGCGTCGACCTCGTAGAGGAAGAAGCCTGAGATGCACGAGTTCCTCACCAACCTGCCGGTCTACCGGGAGGCGATCGGACAGACCCTCTACATCGTCAGCATCTCCCTGGTGGCCGGCGGTGTGCTCGGCCTGGTCCTCGGGCTGGCGCTGTACGCGACGCGACCGGGCCACATGTTCGCCAACCGGGCGGTGTTCCTGATCATCAACGTACTGGTCAACGTGGTCCGGCCGGTGCCGTTCGTCATCTTCATCACCGCCATCCAGCCGCTGATGCTGCACACCATCGGCACCACCATCGGCACCAACGCGGTCACCTTGGCGCTGTCGCTCTCGGCGGCGTTCGCGATCAGCCGGATCGTCGAGCAGAACCTGCTGACCGTCGACCCCGGCGTGGTGGAGGCCGCCCGCGCGGCCGGGGCCCGACCGGTCGGCATCCTGCTGACGGTACTGATCCCCGAGGCGCTGGGTCCGCTGATCCTCGGCTACACCTTCATCTTCATCGCCGTGGTCGACATGTCCGCCCAGGCCGGCCTCTTCGGCGGCGGCGGCCTCGGCGACTTCGCGATCACCTACGGCTCGCAGCGCTACAACTGGCCCATCGTCTACATCACGGTGGCGACGATCATCATCATCGTCCAGGCCGGCCAGTTCCTCGGCAACTGGCTCGCCCGCCGGGCCCTGCGCCGCTGACCCCTCCGCACGGGCCCACCGAACCGGCGCCCCCGGCACCGGCCGGTGCGCCCCACCGCGGGCCGGATCCTCCCACTCGGACGCGGCCTCGGCGACATGGGGTCGCCGACCCGTCCGGGTAGCGGCCTCTGAGACCTCTCTGAGATTGCCACGCGATCCTTTGTCACACGAGGGACGTTCCGCTGCGAAGCTGGAGGCCGGTGTGCTCGACCGTATCCTTGACTGCCTGGTGGTGGGTGCGGGGCCGGCCGGCCTCCAACTCGGCCAGTTGCTGCACGAACAGGGCCGGGACTACCTGATCCTGGAGGCCGGGAACACACCGGGGAGCTTCTTCGGTGTGTACCCGCGCCACCGGCGGCTGATCTCGATCAACAAGCCGCACACGGGCAGCCGCGACCCGGAGTTCAACCTCCGGATGGACTGGAACTCGCTGCTGTCGCCGGATCCCGAGTTGCTGTTCACCCGCTACAGCGAGCGGTACTTCCCCGACGCCGACGACATGGTGCGCTACCTGTCCGACTTCGCCGAGCGGTTCGAGCTCCGGATCCGCTACGGCAGCCGGGTCGCGGAGGTCCGGCGGGAGCAGGACGACGGCGGTTTCACCGTGCGGGACGATCAGGGCCGGCGGTACCGGGCGCGGCGCGTGGTCGTGGCCACCGGTGTGAGTCGGCCGTACGTGCCGGGGATCCCGGGGATCGAGCACGCCGAACAGTACGCCACGGTCCCGGTCGACCCCAAGGAGTTCATCGACCAGCGGGTGCTGATCATCGGCAAGGGCAACTCGGCGCTGGAGACGGCGGACAACCTGGTGGAGACCGCGGCGGTGATCCATCTCGCGGGCCCCCACTCGCTGCGGCTCGCGTGGCAGAGCCACTTCGTCGGCCACGTGCGGGCCGTCAACAACAACTTCCTGGACACGTACCAGCTCAAGTCGCAGAACGCGGTGCTCGACGGAACGGTGCGGAGCATCGAACGGCAGGGGAGCGGCTACCTGGTGCGCGTCGCGTTCTCCCGGGCCGACGAAGTGGTGAAGGAACTGCGCTACGACCGGGTGATCGCCTGTACCGGATTCCGCTTCGACGGATCGGTCTTCGCCGACAACTCCCGTCCCCGGCTGGTGATCAACGACCGCTTTCCGGAGCTGACCAGCGCCTACGAGTCGGTGAACGTACCCGGCCTGTACTTCGCCGGAACCCTGACCCAGCAGCTCGACTTCAAGAAGTCCACCAGCGGTTTCATCCACGGCTTCCGCTACGGGGTCAGGGCGTTGCACCGGATCCTGGAGCAGCGCGGCCATGACCGACCCTGGCCGTCGCGTGAACTTCCGTCCTCACAAGGTGAGTTGGCGGCAGCCGTGGTCGAGCGGGTCAACCGGACGTCGGCGCTGTGGCAGCAGTTCGGGGTGCTCGCCGATGTGCTCGTGGTCGACGAGGCGGGCGGCTCGGCCTCGCACTACGAGGAGGTGCCGGTCGGCTACGTGCACGACGGCCTGGTCGCTCCTGGCGACGCGGACGTCTTCGTGGTCACCCTGGAGTACGGCCCGGACCACGACAAGGTGGATCCGTTCGACATCAGCGTCCGCCGGGTGGCACAGGACGTGGTGGGCACCGCCCACGACGCCGCCTACCTGCACCCGGTGATCCGGCACTACCGTCACGGCCTCCTGCGCGCCACGCACCACATGGCGGAGAACCTGGAGAACGAGTGGAACAGCACGGGCGTGCACCTGGAGCCGCTGGCTGCCTTCCTCGCCGGTGCGGCCCGCGGGCTCGGAGCCATCCCGGACGTCGACTGATGGAGCCTCAGATGCGTTTGAACATCAGGGATTTCGAGTCGTCGGCGCGGGCCGCGCTGGATCCGGTGCACTACGACTATGTCGCCGGGGGCGCTCGCGACGAGGTGACGGTACGGGCCAACGAGGCGGCCTTTCGGCAGTTGAGCCTGCTGCCGAGGGTGCTTCGGGGCCGGGAGAAGCGGGAGTTGGACGTCTCGCTGTTCGGCAGCAGGGCCAGCATGCCGGTGCTGCTCTCCCCGACCGCCTTCCACCGGCTGGCCCATCCCGAGGGCGAGCTGGCCACCGCCCGGGCGGCCGCGGCGGCCGGAGCGATCATGGTGGTGAGCATGGCCAGCACGGTGGCGGTCGAGGACGTCGCCGCCGCGGCCCGCCGGGCGGCGCCGGACCGGCCGACCGCGCTCTGGTTCCAGCTCTACCTCCAGCCGGATCTGGACTTCACCGAGGCACTGGTGCGCCGGGCGACCGAGGCCGGCTGCACGGCGCTGGTGGTGACCGTCGACTCGCCGGTACTGGGCCTGAGCGAGCGCAACAAGCGCAACGGGTTCACCGACCTGCCCGAGGGCATGCGCTGCGAGAACCTCCGCGAACTGCGCGGCGGGGAGCCCGGCAGCGTGCGGCAGATCGTCATGTCGCCCGAGCTGTCCTGGGAGCACGTGGACTGGCTGCGCCGGCTCACGTCCCTGCCGATCCTGCTCAAGGGCGTGCTGCATCCGGAGGACGCCCGGCTGGCCGTGCGGCACGGCGTGGACGGGCTGCTGCTGTCCAACCACGGCGGTCGGCAGCTGGACACCGTACCGGCCACCATCGACCTGCTGCCGGAGATGGTGGACGCGGTCGGCGGGCGCGTCCCGATCCTGCTGGACGGGGGGATCCGGCGCGGGACGGACATCGTCATGGCGCTCGCGCTGGGCGCGGCGGCAGTCGGCATCGGCCGACCGGTGGTGTGGGGACTGGCCACCGACGGCGAGCGGGGCGTGCGGAGCGTCCTGGAACTGCTGCGCCAGGAACTCGACCACACACTGGCCCTCTGCGGGGCCGGCAGCCTGAGCGAGCTGACGCCGGACCTGATCCGCCAGGTGCCCGCGGGGCGAAGGTGAGTGTGGGGTGGATCGCCGCCGTGGCGGTGCCGGCGGTGTCGGTGGCGGCGAGCCTGCCGTACTGGCTGCCGGGGGCGGTGGTGGCGCTGCGGGTGCGGATCTTCGCCTGGATCAACGGCGAGGAGGGCGTGCCGGTCCCGGGCGGACTGGTCGGCACGGACGCCTTCAGGCAGGTCTACGCCCACCCGGCGGCCGACGGCCGCAGCCGGGGTGCCGCGCTGTCCGACCTGTTCTGGTACTGGCTGGCCCCGGGGCCGGAGGTGCACCAGGAGCATCTGGAGCCCGGCCCCCGCTACGAGGAGGTCGCCCGCAGCACCCGGGAGATCCTCACCGGTCTGGACCGGGAGGGCTGGGCGGCGCTGGTCTCCCGCCGGGCCGGGCCGCTGCTGGACGCCCTGCCCGGCGACCGGACCACGCTGGTCCGGCTGCGGGACCTGATGATGCCGCTGTGGGCCGAGGTCTACTACGAGTTGGTCTTCGCCGAACCCTGCCCGGCGGAGGCCCGGGACCTGATCGTGGCCAACGCCGACGACGTGGTCAGCGCGCTGAAGTGCACCCGGCTACGGCACATGGGCCGCCGCGACCGGCTCACCCGCTACCTGGCGCGGCGCATCGCCGAGGGCGCCGCGCCGGACGCCCTGCCCGCCTCGCTGACCGCCCGAGAGCAGGGCTACTACCTGCAGGGGGCGTTCTTCAACACCGCCGTGGTGCAGATGTCCGAGGCCATGGCGCACCTGCTGCTGGCCATCGCCGCCCACCCGGAGGTGCAGCAGCGGCTGCGGGCGGACCCCGATGACAGCGCCTACCTGGACCGGGTCATCGACGAGGCGCTCCGGCTCTACCCGCTCTTCGGCGTGGCCCACCGGATCACCTCGGCGGAGATCGCCGTGGACGGCGCCACCATCCCGGCCGGGTCGGTGCTGCTGTTCAACTACGCCGAGTACCAGCACGCGGGCCTGTCCGACGCGGACCGGTTCGACCCCGACCGCTGGCTGCGGGTCTCCGCCCGCGACATCAACCACATCCCGTTCGGCGTGAGCGCCAACCGCCCCTGCCCGGCGCGCGGGATCGCCCCGATCGGGATGCGGGTGGCCGCCCGCGAGGTGCTGCGCCGATTCACCCTGAGCTCCTCGGCGTCGCACACCCGCTCCCTGCCCAGCCGGGGCCCGTGCCTGCTGACGCCGCTGGACGCGGCGGCACGCACCGGGATCCCGCAGGCCCTGCGGCTGCCGCTGCTGCGGCAGCGGGACCGGTGGGAGGGGCTGGGCCGGAGCATCGTCCAACTGGTCCTGGGCAGCTACATGGTCTGGGACGCCCGCCGCCAACGCCTGTGCCAGAAGTACTTCGCGTCCCAGGAGGCCGGACAGTGACCGTCGCCGAACTCGCACCGAGGTTCTTCCTCGCCGCGGTGGTGATCCTGCTCGCCTGCCGGGCGGTGTCCTGGGCCCTGGCACGGGTCCGGCAGCCGCCGGTGGTCGGCGAGATGATCGCCGGGGTGCTGCTCGGCCCCTCGCTGCTGGGTCTGCTGGCCCCCGGACTGGAGCGGGAGCTGTTCCCGCCGGCCCTGCTCCCGGTGCTGTACGTGGTGGGTCAGGTCGGCCTGGTCGCCTTCATGTTCCAGGCGGGGCACGAGTTCACCTCGCACCTGGGACGCGGCATCGCCGGTACGGCGGTCACCGTGTCGGCGGCCGGGATCGCCATGCCGCTGGCCCTGGGCGTCGGCCTGACCTTCCTGGCCCACGGGCACGTGGGCGTCTTCGTGCCGGGGGTGTCCACCGGGGTCTCGGCCGCGTTCGTGGGGGTGGCCCTGGCCATCACCGCGTTCCCCATGCTGGCCCGGATCATCACCGAGCGGGGGCTGGCCGGCAGCCGCTTCGGCTCGTTGGCACTGGCGAGCGGCGCACTGGACGACGTCGTCGCCTGGATCCTGCTCGCCGCCATCCTCAGTGTCCACACCGGCCGCACCAGGCCGGTGCTGGAGGCCGTCGGCGGCGCGGCGCTGTTCGCCGCCGTGGTGGTGCTGGTGCTGCGGAAGCTGCTGGACAAGGCCATGGCGCAGCCGTGGATGAGCGATGAGGGGCGGCTGTTGGTGACGGTCGCCGTGCTGTTCACGGCCGCGTGGTTCACCGACGAGATCGGGCTCTACGCGGTGTTCGGCGCGTTCGGCGTCGGTATGGCGATGCCGCGCACGGCCGCGGCCGAGCGGGTGGTGCACACCACCGGGTTCACCGTCAGGATCGTCTTCCTGCCGATGTTCTTCACCTACTCCGGCCTCAACACCCGGTTCGGACTGCTCGGGGACCCCGCCCTGCTGCTGTTCTCGCTGGCCGCCGTGGTCGTGGCGGTGGTCGGCAAGTTCGGCGCCTGCTGGGCCGCGGCGCGGCTGCGCGGGGAGCCGAACACCGTGGCCGCCCGGCTCGGCACACTGATGAACGCTCGGGGTCTGATGCAGTTGATCGCCCTCAACGTGGGTCTCCAAGCCGGGTTGGTCAACCACAGCCTGTTCACCGCCCTGGTCCTGGTCGCCCTGATCACCACGATGATGACCGCGCCGCTGCTGTCGTTGCTGGAACGGCGGCTGCCGGTCCCGGACACCGTCGAGGGCAGCCTCCCGACACCTGAGGCACGGCTGGCTCCCCAGTGAACCGCGGGTGCCGACGCCCCGCCCCGCGCGGGGGTCTGCGGCGCTGCGGATTCCATGCGCATGCCACAATCGCCCTGATGACCACGCATGCTTCGCCCCCCGCCACCCCCAGGCTGCTCCTGGTCGAGGACGACCGGGAGCTGGCCGCGATGCTGGCCGGACTGTTCACCGACGAGGGCTACCAGGTGGACCTGGCCGGCGACGGCCAGCGGGGCCTGCACCTGGGCCTGAGCCGCAGCTACCAACTGATGGTCGTGGACCGCCGGTTACCGGTGCTCGACGGCCTGGAGATGCTTCGGCGACTGCGTCGGCGGGCGGTGACCGCCCGCGTTCTGATGCTCACCGCCCTGGGTGACCGCTACGAGCGGGTCCGGGGCCTGGACGCGGGCGCGGACGACTACCTCGTCAAGCCGTTCGATGTGGACGAACTCCTGGCGCGGCTGCGGGCGTTGGGCCGCAGGTTCCTGGACGAGGCGGAGCAGTTGCCGATAGGCGCGGGCCTGCTCGACATCGAACGGCGCGACGTGGTGCTCCCCGACGGTCAGCGCATACCCCTGTCACCGCGGGAGTTCGACCTGTTGCAGGCTCTGGCGCTGCGGCCGAGAAGCGTCCAGACCCGCCCGCATCTGCGCGCCCGGGTCTTCGCGGACGCGAGCGCGGAGTCGATCGTGGACACCTATGTCTACTACCTGCGCCGCAAACTCGGCCGAACCGTGATCCGCACCGTCCGTGGATTCGGCTACCAGATCGGCACGTTGTGACGCGGCTCGCCGAACCCGAACGGCGGGTGCTGCGCGCCGTCCGGATCCGGCTGACCATCCAGGTCGGCGGCGCCATCACTCTCGTCGTGCTGCTGCTGGGCTGCCTGACCTACTGCCTGTTCGCCCGGGACCAGCGGTCCGAGGTGAACCGCGCGCTCCAGTACGCCATGGGTTCCAGCCGCCCGAGCCACAGCGACCCCTGCCTGTGGCTCTACGTCGAGCGGGGCGGCCGGATCGGGCGCCCCGCGCAGTCCCCGGCCGGCCTGCCGGTGCTGGGCGCGATCGGGCAGGTGTCGCTGGACCATCGGACCCGGACCTCCTCCGAGGTCCGCGACGGGACGCACTACACCGTGCGCACGGAGCAGCGCGGGGACGAGGTGGTCCAGGCCGTCTTCGACGAGCGCTACCTCCGCTCAGACCGTCACCATGTGCTGGAGACCCTGCTCGTCGCCGAACTCGTCGGTCTGGTCACGGCCGTCGTCACCGGCGCGGCCCTGGCCCAGCGCGCGATCGCGCCACTCGGCCGGGCACTGGTCAGGCAGCGGGAGTTCGTCGCGGACACCAGCCACGAACTGCGCGCGCCGCTCACCCGGCTGCACACCAGGGCGCAACTCCTGGCCCGGCAGCAGTCCGGCGTCCTGGCCCCGGAGATCGCCGGGGAACTGGAACGGCTGGTTGCCGGTTCCCGGGAGCTCTCCGAGGTGATGGACGACCTGCTGCTGTCCGCCAGCCTCGACCCCACGGCCGCCGGACGCGACCGCGTCGACCTGGCAGCCCTGGCCGAGGAGGCTGTCGAGGCTGAGCGGCAGCGGGCCGAGCAGGGGCGACTGGCCCTGGAGCTGCGCCGCCCCGCCGAGCCGGTCGAGGTGTACGGCAGCAGGTCGCCCCTGCGCCGGGTGCTCTCCGCGCTGCTGGACAACGCTATCGGGCACAGCGGACCGGGTGGCAGCATCCTGGTGCAGCTGCGGCCGACCGAGCACGGGCGGATGGTCCGGCTGAGCGTGACCGACACCGGTGTCGGCCTCGACCCGACGGACCGGCGGCGGATCTTCGAGCGGCTGATCCGGAGCGGCGAGGGTCACGGCCGTCGGTTCGGGATCGGCCTGGCGCTGGTACGCAACGTCGTCGAGGGGCACGGCGGCACCGTCTCCGCCACCGGAAGGCCCGGCGAGGGGGCGGAGTTCACCGTGCTGCTGCCGACCGCCGAGGAGCCCGGCAGCCCCCGACGCCTCAGTCCCCGCTTCACCAGAAGGCGGCCCACGACATAGCGCGCCGTGCCGGGCAGTGCGCTGGGTCGGGCAGTGCGCTGGGTCGGAGCTCCCTCGTGCCACCGGCTCCGCGGCGCTGTAGGTGGTCGACGACCGGAGAACGACAGCCGGAACGGTAAACCGATTGGGCCCTTCCGCAAGCGGGTGGTGACCGTCAGGGTGGAGGCATGTGCTGGAGCCCTACCGCGGATCTGGTCGCGGGCACCGTCGTGGGCGTGATCGCCATCGTCACCGTCGTGCGGACCCGCCACCCGCGCGACCTTCCGCTGGCGTGTCTGCCGCTGCTGCTCGGTACGCACCAGCTGATCGAGGCGGCGGTCTGGCGCGGCGCCGACGGCACGATCAGCCCCGGCACCGCCCATCTGGCAGTCCTGCTGTGGATGGCGATCGCCTTCCCACTGCTGCCGACCTATGTCCCCCTCGCCGTCCTGAGCACGGCCTGGCCGCGACGCGCGGCCCGCCTGCGGGTACTGCCCCTGGGTGCGGTGGGCCTGGCCACCAGCGGGGTGCTGGCCCACGCGATGGCCACCGAACCGGTGCACGCCGTCGCCATGGGACACGTGCTCGCCTACAGCCTTCCGGTCCCCGACGGCGACCTGCTGGTCGCCGGGTACCTCCTGGCCACCCTCGGCGCGCCGCTGCTCAGCGGTGACCGGGGCCTGCGCCTCTTCGGCCTGACGGCCGCCGTCGGCGCGGCGGTGTGCGCCGCCGTGTGGGAACTGGCCTTCGCCTCCACCTGGTGCGCCTTCGCGGCCCTGACCAGCTTGACCCTGCTGCTCTGGGTGCGGCGAGAGCAGAGCACGCCGGGACGTCGGCGGGGTCGTCCGCGGTCCACCACGGAACCCGAGTAGCTCAAGGCACCCTTTCGAGGGGGGTGGGTCGGCCGTCTGGCCCGGCGGGCGCCGGGTGGGAAGACGATCAGCGGACTCGCACGGACTCCCGAACCGGTACCCGGCCGGGTTTCAGCGGGGAGGCTGACCAGCCGCCCCACCCCTGAAAAACATGCTCGTGCATGCTTGAAGTTATTGCAACCTCTTCGCAATAGTGGTGTCCGATGATCGATAAGGCCCGCAACGGCCAGTGACCCTGCCCCGGCAGGACCGCGAAAGAGCCCGGCGCCGGGCTCGGCGCAAGGCCCGTACCGGCGCTGTCGCGTGCCGCGGACGCATCCGCACCCCGGTCGGGATCCGGCAGGTCTTCAGGCCTACGCGACGTCAGGTCGGGTCATCAGTGGTGACCGCACGTGCAGTTCCAGGCTGGGGCCGGTCAGCGGCAGGGTGCTCCAGGTCGCCGTCGCGGTTCCCGCGTCGGCGTCGACGGCCAGCCGAACGCGGTGCGGGGTGGTGATCACGTAGAGATCGGCGACGTAGGTGCTCCCCTGCCAGGCTCCGGCCGCGACGATCGGCCGGCCGAGCGGGGCGCTCTCCCGCCAGTCGCCGTGGCCGACCTCGATATCGAGGAGCGACTCGAATCGTACGAGCCATCCGCCGTCGGTGGGATCGACGGTGACCGTCGTTCCGTCGGGCAGGGCCGACCTCTCGGCCGAGGCGTCGAGCTTCGCGTTGGCCGCACGCCCCGGGGCGGCCGACCCCGGCACCGGCGGTAGCGACAGTCGCCGCAGCCGATCAGCGAGGACCGCGTCGTCCTGGGTGCTTCCCGCGTGACCCACGCCGGGCAGCAGGCACTCCCAGACCGCGTCGAGCACGTCCTGGGACTCCCCTTGGGCGGTCACGGCGACCACGAGATCGTGGGACGGGACGACCACACACTGCTGCGCGTAGGAGCCGTGGCCGTGGTAGCCGTGACGCGACATCCAGAACTGATAGCCGTAGCCGTAGGAGAAGTCCGCCTGGTCCGATCCGTCCAGGATCCACTCGCTGTCGATGTGCCGACTGGTCGCCAGCTCCACCCAACCGCGTGGGACGAGTTGTCGGTCGCCCCACCTGCCTCCGCGCCGCAGCAGTTCGCCGAAGGCGGCGACGCCCTCGGTGGTCAAGTGCAGTCCGTGGAACCCGAAGGCGGCGCCACTGGCCACCCGGTCCCACTCGGCGTGGTCGATGCCCATCGGCGTGAACAGGCGCGCGTCGAGGAACTCCGGCAGACCGCGGCCCGTGACCCGCTCCACCATCCGGGCCAGGATGTAGGTGGTCGAGTTGTCGTAGACGTGCCGCGTTCCCTCGGCCGCGGCGAACGGCAGGCGCAGGAAGCCCTTCACCAAGTCGTCGGGTTCCCGCTCCCACGCCTCGGCGAGGCTGTCGGTGGGGTGCCCGGACGTCATGGACAGCAGGTGGTGAACGGTGATGCGGCGACCCTGCTCCGAGACGTCGGCCGGGACGCGGTCGGGCAGCACGTCCACCACACGGTCGTCCAGCGAGAGCAGCCCGTCGCCGATCGCGAGCCCCACGGCGATCGACGTGAACGACTTGGTCAGCGAGTAGAGAAGGTGCGGGCGGTCGGCCGAGTACGGCGCCCACCAGCCTTCGGCCACGACGTGGCCGCGGTGCACGACCATGATGGAGTGGCTCTCGCCTGACCGCGCTTCGAGCCTGTCCAGCAGCGCGGAGATCGAACGGGACGAGATTCCCGAGGCGCCCGGTGCCGAACGCGGGAGCAGGGTGCGTGGAGAGGACATCGTGACTCCCTGGCAGTTGCACGCGGATCTGGTTCGACCGTGGCTCGGCGGTGGATCAATGACAGCCGTCAGCCTCGGTATGCTACGGCCAGGTCGAATCGCGGTCCACGAGGTTTCCCCCCTGAGCCGACCGGCAACCACCACCAGCAGAGCCGCGAAGCGTTCGCCGCTGTCGTACGCCCGCAGCCGCCAGGACCCGCGCCCGGCTCGTCCGACAGGTGAGGGGCCGGCCCGCCGCAGACTCGGGCGACGCTGACATGCAGCCCCGCCAGGTCAGCGGGGCTGCCTGGAAGGAGGGGCTTTGACCCTCATCCTGTAGCGGGGAGGAGTACTACGGCGTGCCAGCCGCCCACCGCAGATGTACCGCACGGGCGCAAGGTCGTGCCCGCGGTGATGATCAGAGCCAGACTGGCCCGCTCGACGGCCTGGCGTGACTCAAGCGACAGGGGTTGGCCGGTTCGGCTGGTGAAACGCAGCATCGGCGCGGTGTCATGGCCTGCTTCGACGGTGAGGCCCTCGACGCGGCGGCAGGCTGGTGCCTCGTCCGTACCGTCGGCGAGGTACACCGTCGGCTGCTCTGCACCGCCTGGATCTCCGGCTGAGCTGTCCAGGGAGACCGCACGGCAGAGTCCGGGGATGCTGGGGAGGCCGACGCGGTAGCCGGCAGATGCGATGACGCGCGCGTCGACCTGATGGGTCGAGACGGTCCGGTCCCCGAGGAGCAGGGTGTAGGTGGTGGTCGTCGCCAGGCCATGCCGGTCGCGGCGTTGTCGCAGCCAGGCGCACGGATTCACCGGTCGCTGGTGCGCTCTGGTGATGTGCGGTGTCGACACTGTCAGCTCCGAGTCTCGCCCCGGTGGCACGGAGACCAACGGCGTTCGTGTTGCTGTGCCACGGCCCGTGCCCCTTGAGTCCGATTATGCCCTGCGCTCCATCAACTACCCTGTCCAGCAATAGGGCTGGATCTCGGGTTTTCGCCAGGCCCGAAATTGGGTAGCTGTCGGTGGATTGTCATACCGACCCCGCTCGAACCGTGAGTGGGGTGATTCGGTGTGTCGCGGTGCGCCAATTGCTGCTGGTTCAAAAGATGTTGGCCTGGCGAGTGGTGCGCCTGAGTACGTGTCCGGATGTCCGCCCAGGGGGGCAAAGTGCTGGTGGCCGACGGCATGGCCAGCGCCAACGACTTGGTTGGCCTTGTCACGGCTGTGTGCGGTGCTCTGGGCGCCGCGCTGGGACTGCCGCCGCTGTTGGCTTCCCGTCGTGAGCGCAGGGCGCAACAGGCTGTTGAACCGCCTGGCCCGCGGCTTGTCCTGCCGTCACGCGTCCAGCTCGTGGATCGAGTCGAGGAGGTCGGCCAGGTCCTGCGGCACCTGGCCGCGGGCGAATACGTAGTCACCCTTGAGGGGGGCATCGGTGTCGGGAAGAGCGCGTTAGCGATGGAGGTAGCGCACCGGATCGCCGCCGGAGAGGGTGTGGGTGGCGGTCGCAGCAACGCGCCCGTCGCTTTTGAGACACTGGTGTGGATGGATGCGGCCAATCACTGTCCGGACTTGGTCGACTTGTCCAGGACCCTGTCACTGATGACCGGTGAGCGATCCCTGTCCGCCGCGCCCACCGCTGCCAAGCCCGACGCCATCCGCTCATTCCTCGCCTCCCACCCCTGCGTCCTGATCCTGGACAATCTGCGCGTTCCGGCTGACACGACGGCGCAGTTACCCGCGTTCTTGCGCACTCTGCCTTCTGGCTCGATCGCCCTCGTGAGCGCGAACACCGCCGGAGCCGTTGACGGCCCCCGCGTAGAGGTTCCAGAACTGCCATCCTCCGACGCCCAGGAACTGCTCGCGCGCGAGGCAGCCCGACGCGGCGTCACCGCGCTCGTCCAAGCTGACGGGCCGCTGGTTGCGCGAATCCATCGGCTTGTCGGCGGGAACCCTCGCGCGATCGGGCTCTTCGTGCTCGCGTGCTCCCGCTTCGCGGGACCGCTCTCGCGGCTGCTGGACGAGCTCGAAACCGGGCAGGGCCAGATGACCGCCGCACTGTACGACGCGGTGTGGTCGGAGGTATCGGCCGAACGTAGATCTGTCTTGATCGCGTGCGCCTACCTTGACGGGGGTGCTGACGTAGGCCAGGTCGCTGCCGCACTTGCCAAGCCCGAGGACGAGGTCCAGCCCGCGCTCGCCGCGCTGTGGGCCGACGGACTGTTGACCTCGGCACCGACTTTGGACCGGGCGGCTTACACATGCTCCGCACCCTTGCGTGTCTTCGTCCGCGGCCGGGCCGATGCCAGTTCACTGGCCACTGTGCGAACCCAGTTGGCCACCTATCTCGCGGGGAGATTCGGAGCGGATTGGGAGGACGCCGCCGGAGCTGCCGCACATGTGGACGCGATCCGAACCCTTATCCGCGAACTGGACGCGGCCGGCGACTACCGGCTGTGCCTTGACCTGTTCATCGCGGTGTACGACATCCTGTTCACACTCGGCCTGTTCGACGACCGGATCGATCTCGGATGGGTCGCGTTCCACGCTGCCGACGAGTTGTGGCTTCCGGACGAGCAGTCTCTGGCTCTGTCGGTGGTGTCGTCCACGCATGCGATCCGCGGCGAGGACTCGCAGGCCGCGCAGGCTGTCCAGCTGGGTCTGGCCATCGCGCGCCAGGCAGGGTCCGCGCGCGAGATCGCGAGGCAGCTGCGGTGCGAGGCGTTCCGCTTGTTCCGCGCCGGTCGCGCGGCCGAGGCGCTGGCCGTCGTAGAGGCAGAGGATGCTGAAGGCATGGCGCGAGGCGCCGGCGATCCGAACAACATGATCGACATCCTGTCGCTCGTCGGCGCCGCGCGCTGGCACCTCGGTGACCTGGACGGCTGTGAGGCGACCGTACTGCGGTTCCTTGACGAATGCGAACAAATGCCCTGGGAACGCGGGAAAGCGTACGCACTTCGAGACCTGGCTGAGGTCCGGCTGCTGCGACGGGACTTCGACGCGGCTGCCGACTTGGCGGAGCGCGCTCGTCGCATCGCAGAGGAGTACCGGGATACACGCCAGCTCGCGCGCATCGGCCTGACCCAGGCGCGTCTGTACCTGTTCGGGGGGCGGATGCGCCAGGCTCAGGACACGGCGCGAATTGCCGCCTCCCAGTCGCACGCGCTCCTGCTCACAGGAGAACAGGCCGAGGCTGAAGCGGTGGGACGACTCGCCCTTCGCTGCCTGCGCATGCCCTGGCTTCGGCCATTCGTAACCGGACGACCACGCATCAGGTTCACCGCGATGACCGTCGGCGGCGACTGACTGCCGCCGACACGAAGACAAAGCAAGGAGAGGAAGCTTGTCAGTGGACGGCCTCAACGAAGAGCGGATTCGGATCCCGGTAGACGGTGGCGAACTCGACGCTGTCGCGGTGTTCCCCGAGCAGGACCACCGGTGGGCGATCCTCGTTCACGGCGGCCCCGGCGGCGTGAAGGACGGCCCCGCTGACCTGTACAAGGATCTGGCCGCGGTCCTGGCCGCGCAGGGCATCGGGTCGCTCCGGTTCGACGTGCGAGGCGCAGGCGAGAGCACCGGGGCGTACCGCGACACGACCCTTGCCCGACAGGTCCAGGACCTGAGGGCGGCCCGGCAGTTTCTCTTCGAGAGCTATGCGCCGCAACATATCGCCCTGATCGGGGAGAGTCTTGGCGCCACGATCGTGCTGTCGGGCCTGGACGGGAACGAGGACGCGCTGGTCCTGCTGTGGCCGGCCATCTGGTTGCTGGATGGCGTCTTCGATGACTACGTC
Organism: Streptacidiphilus sp. P02-A3a; assembly: GCF_014084105.1. Lineage (GTDB taxonomy): Bacteria > Actinomycetota > Actinomycetes > Streptomycetales > Streptomycetaceae > Streptacidiphilus. The sequence goes on from NZ_CP048289.1 coordinate 6,925,393, forward strand.
ACCGAGGAGAGCCTCGCTGAGGCGAAGCTGCGTGGGTTCATCGTCCGGGACGACGAAGAGGTCGGCCTGCCATTCCTGACCGGTCTCCTCGCGACGCGCGACGTGTCCCAGCCCCTGCACGGATTGCGGACCCCCCTCCTGCTGGTCCACGGCGACGCGGACACCGAGGTTCCTGTCGGGCAAAGCGCCCAGGCCGAGGAATTGGTGGCCGGCCCAGTGCGCCGAGTGGTGGTGCCTGGCGGCGACCACTGCCTGGAACGCCCTGCCGAGCGGGTCGTTGTGAACAGGGAGATCTCCGCATGGCTGGCGACCCATCTGTGAAGGTACTGGCGGCGGTGGCCACGCTCGGCCCCCTCCGGCACCTGCCCGACCCGCCACTCTTCCCGGACGTGGAGACCCGCCTGGTACACGAGCTGAGGCGGCACTACTCGGCCTCTGTGACCGTCCTGCGGCGTGGACACCTGGCATCGCCGCGGACGACTGTCAAAGCCATCACCACAGCCCTGTCCCAGCCGGGCGACGTGTTGCTCCTGACCGTGCACGCAGCCGCGTACCGGTTCGCCCGCGCTGGAAACGGCTGGGCGCTGGCCATCCCCGGCAGTCTGCACGGCCGACGGCGCAGCATGCTTCACGTGGCGGAGTTGATGGACGCGGCCACGGCTGCGGCCAACGGACGTCCGCTCCTGATATGCCTCGACGCGATGCCGCCACAGGAGCAGGACGCGCCTGCCGAGAGCCTCGCCGACGCGATGTCCGTCGCGTTACCGCCCGGAACTTCGATCGATGACCTCGTACTGCTTGTCTCCGCGATGACGCCAGCGTCCAACGCGCGAGCGACCGTACAGCACGGCCTGTGGCAGGCGCTCACCGCGGTGACCGCGACGGCCGGCGACGACGGCGAGGACATCGATGCGATCGCCGCCGGCGCGGCAGCCATCGCCCGGCAGTGCGGCGCGGATGCTTTGCACCGCGCTCAGGGGGCCATGCCGCGCCTGGTCCCGACCCTGCCGTCCTCCATCAGGTTCGACCTGTTCAGCCAGGACGAGACCTCGCGCATCGACGCCGCGGTCGAACTTGCCCGGATGGCCACCGCCGGCGACAAGGGCGCGGTCGCTGAACTCGGGCTCCTGGCCGCGCACGACCTCGCCCCTCAGGTTCGCGACTACGCGAAGCTGCAGTTACACCCGGTTTCGCAGCCCTCGCTGCCAGAGCTGAGTGCTGCGGGGAAGATACCTGAGGGCGTACAAGCCGCGGCGAGGAAGGACCTGTTCCTTCCCGACCTGCTGCCGCACCCCGGTGGACCGGTCACGATCGGGGTGGACGCCCCGAGTGGGCAACCCGCCGACCGGCCGCGCCACACCCTCGATCTCGCCCCGTTCCATCTGGGCCGTACACCGGTGACGAATCGGGAGTACCTGGCGTACGTGATCGCCACCGGCGCGCACTGCCCGGACCACTGGGCGTGGCAGGAAGACCTGTGGGACGAGGACGCGGACCTGCCCGTTGTGAACGTCTCGTTCCACGATGCCCTGCGCTACTGCGACTGGTTGACGCGACACTTGCACGACATCGGACGGCTTCCACTGACTGCGCGCATCGTGCTGCCGAGCGAGGTGGAGTGGGAAGCCGCCGCAGGCAACGGCCGCGGTGACCGACACCCATGGGGCCCGGACCCGGACCCGGGCCGCACGAACATCCGCGCCAGCGGATTCGGCCGCCCGACTCCGGTCGGTAGTTTCGCCCCAGCCGGGAACAGCCTCTCCGGCTGCGAGGACCTGATCGGCAACGTATGGGAATGGACCCGCAGCACCTGGGGCACATCCATTCGGACCGCACACCGCTATCCCTACGAGGCCCGCGACGGCCGCGAAGACGCCGACACCCCCGGTGCCCGACACGTGGTCCGTGGCGGAGCGTTCTACTACGCGACCGAGTGCGCGAACAGCCAAACCCGCAATCAGATGCCGCACGAGAGCAGGCACCCCGGGGGCGGATTCCGCGTCGCCGCCCAGGGCACTGGGAAGGGGACAGCACCATGACCACTGCACAGGTCGACCACTGGGCCGCCGAACTCGCGGTCATGGGCCCAGGAATATCGGAGGCCGTCGCCTGGGCCGGCCTGGTCATCGACCGCGCCGAAGGCACCCGACTCACAGACATCGAAGGAAACAGCTACCTCGACCTCATGGGTGGGGCCGGGGTCAACCTCATCGGCCACAGCCACCCCGCCTACATCGCCGCGATGACCGAGCAGTTGAACACCTGGCAGATCGGGGCGCACGCGTCCAGGGCCCGCCTCGACGCGCTACTCGGCCTTGCCGCGCTCCTACCGTCCGGTCTCGACCGCGTGCAGCTCTACAGCTCAGGAGCCGAAGCCGTCGAATCCGCCATCCGAGTGGCCAAGTCAGCGACGGGCAAGTTCGAGATCCTGTCGTTCTGGGGCGGATTCCACGGGCGCACCGCCGCCGCTCTCGCCGCCACCGGAGGCGCACGCACCGGCCTGGGGCCCGCCATGCCCGGAGTCCACACCACCCCGTACGCCAACTGCTACCGCTGCCCACTCAAGACCACATACCCGGGATGCGGCCTCGCCTGCGTGGATCACGCCCGCGACTCGCTGCGCGAGCAGTCCAGCGGCTCACTCGCCGCGATCCTCGTCGAGCCCGTCCAGGGCCGCTCGGGCAATGTGGTCCCCCCTCCCGGTTATCTCACCGCCCTTCACGAACTCGCCGCAGAGCACGACGCCCTACTGATCTGCGATGAATCCATGACCGGCCTCGGGCGTACCGGCACCGCTCTCGCTTCCCAGCACGACGACGTCACACCGGACATCGCGATCCTCGGCAAAGGACTCGGCAACGGCTATCCTGTGTCCGCCGTCGCCGCGCCGACCGCGCTGATGGAAGCAGGCCCCTACGGCAAACCGAGCGCCAGCTCCTCCAGCTACGGTGGATTCCCGCTGGCGTGCGCGGCCGTATCGGCCGTCACCCGCACCGTGCGAGAAGAGCGCCTGGCCGACCTCGCCGCCACACTCGGAGCCACGCTCCTCGACCACCTGCGCGACCTCATACCGATAGCCGGGATCGTCGGCGACATACGAGGCCGGGGACTCGCCATCGGCATCGAACTCGTCACCGACCAGACAAACCGGAAGCCGCTACCCAAGGATCACCTCCGAAAGGTGTTCACGGACCTTCTGAACCACGGAGTACTGGTCATGACCGGCGGCAGCACACTGCGCCTCTATCCCCCGCTGACCGCCACCGCCGACGAACTGGACCAAGCCGCCGACGCCCTCGCCAGAGTGCTCGCCACCCACAACGCCCTGGCAGAGTCGTGAAGCGACCCCTGAAGGTCGCAATCGCCGGATACGGCAACGCCGGTGAACTCCACGCCCGACTGCTGGCAGCCCGCCCTCAGGTCGGCATCGTCGCGGTCGCCGACCTCACGTCAGCCCGCCGCGCCAGTGCCGCCGCCGCATACCCTGACGCGGTCGTAGCGGTACGGCTCGACGGCCTGGACATGGGGATCGACCTGGTCGTCGTCGCAACCCCACCCGTCTCACATGAATCTGACACCTATGTCGCGCTGACGCAGCACCGCGCGCACGTGCTCTGCGAGAAGCCCGCCGTGCTGGACCCCGAGCGCGGGCGCGGTCTAGCCGCGCAGGCAGCCGCCGCCAACCTGCTGCTCCACCCGGTCCACAACTACCTGCACGCCTCTGCCTTCCGCCGCATGAAACAGCTGATCGAGCGCGGTGCCGTCGGCCGGATCAAGACCATCGACATCGACATCACACGGACGGCCGCCGCCACCGGCAACGCCGCCTGGACCCCGGCTTGGCGGACCGACCCCGCACTGGGGGGAGGCATTCTGCGCGACCACGGACCCCACGCCATCTATCTCGCCTGCCACCTCGCCGGCGGACCGGCGTCACGGGTCTCCTGCGCGACCGAGGCCGGCGACCAGGGCGCGGATCGAGCTGCCGCGATCCAACTGGACTTCGCCGACTCCACCTCTGCCCGCATCAATCTCACCTGGGCCGGCAGGCGTCGCAGCAACCGCTATGACGTCGGCGGCACAGGGGGGACTCTCAGTCTCCACGGTGGCCGACTCCGCCTCAACACGCCTCAGCAGGAGCGATGCTGGGAGGTCGAAGACCCCGCATCCGGTGGCCACGCGCATGCTGACTGGACCGACGCTCTCCACGGGGGTCTACTCGCTCAGATACACGCGCTCATTCCGCCCTCGGACCCGTGGAGCCAAGCGATCCACGTCGCAGATGTCATCCTCGCCTCCGGCATCTCCGCTGAACGCGGAGGACAGACAGTAACGCTGGACAGACACCTTCGACGCCCAGAAGACCGGCCACGCCTGGGAGCACGAGTGGGGACCGGGGAGGTGCGAAGTGCTCCGATGGCACCGGAACCTGCACCGACGCGTGCACGGCGAAAGGGAAGTACCTGATCCGCGACCGCGACGCCCGGCTCGCTGCACGCACTCCGCGAATACCAGCGGTTCTTCGACGGGCACCGGCCACTCCCCCAACCGGTCAGCGAGGCAGTGTAGTTGGATCAGCTGGACGTCCGGGGTCGACTCGGTGGGACGGGGGCGGGTCGGGCAGTTCGGCGGTGACGGCGCGGACGGTGTCTCGGAGCCAGCGCTGCCCCAGGTCGCCGTCGAGGCGCGGGTGCCAGGCCATCTGGTAGTGCAGGGGGCGGATCTCCTCGGGAGCGGGCAGGATCCGGATCCCGGCGTCCGGGCGTTGCTGCGCGAGCAGCCTCGCGGGCAGGGTGAGGATCAGCCGGGTGCCCAGGACGGAGTGAGCGGCCAGGGAGTGGTAGGGCACGGTCAGCCCGGCCCGGCGGCGTGCCCCGAGGCCCTCCAGGCGCCCCTCGATCGCGGTCTGGCGCTCGTCGGTGGTGCCCACGATCACGTGCGCGGCGCTCAGATACTCCTCCAGGTCGATCTCCGGGCGCTCGGCCAGCGGGTGGTCCGCGGACAGGACGCAGACAAACCGGTCGTCGAACAGGTGCTCCGTGCGCAGCGCGGTGACCGGCCCCGACCTGGCATAGAACACCAGTTCGACGACGCCTCGGTCGAGGTCCTCGTAGATGGTGTTGTGCCACGTGCGGAAGTGCACCGTGGAGCGCGGCGACTTCTGGAAGACGCGCTGGAACACCGCGGGGGCGAACACCCGGGCGTAGTCGGTCCCGGCGATCCGGAAGGCCTCGGCGGCCTCGGCGGGGTCGAACTCCTCGGGGGCGAACAGGCTCTCCAGTCGCGGTAGGACCGCTCGCAGTTGGCGCTGGACGCGCTCGGCCCGCGGGGTGAGCCGGTATCCGCCCGGCGCGCGCACCAGCAGTTCGTCGCCGAGCGTGTCGCGCAGCCGCTGGAGTGCCCGGCTCATCGCCGGCTGGCTCATCCCGGCGACTTCCGCCGCGTGCGAGACGTGCCGTTCCTCCAGCAGTGCGGCCAGCGGAGCAAGCAGGTTGAGGTCGATCCGTTCAATATGCACCACACGAATAGCATAGATAGATTTCATGCATTGGACAAATAATTGTGCGCGGCGGAGGGTTGATCACGTCGCCGGGCACACCGCCCGCGAACAGCCTCACAAGAGGAACAGAAGCCATGACCCGCAGCCAACTGGACTCCGTCTCCGAGCTGTTGCAGAACTCTCCGCTGGACCTGGGCGGCGACGTCGAGAAGATGCGCCGCGTGTTCGACGAAATGCTCGGCTCCGCGCCGCTGCCCGACGACGTCCGCACCCGGACCACCGAGCTGGGCGGGGTGCCCGCCGTCGAGGTGCGCGCCGGGGCCGCCGTGGCCGCGTCCGGCACCGTGCTGTACTTCCACGGCGGCGCCTACGCGATCGGCTCCGCAGCCTCCAGTGTCGGCCTGGTCTCCGAGATAGCCCGGCGCACCGCGGCCACCGCCCTGACCGTCGACTACCGGCTCGCCCCCGAGCATCCCTTCCCGGCCGCCGTGGGTGATGCCCTGGCCGCCTACCGGGCACTGCTCGACCGGGGCGTGCCGGCCGGGTCGGTCGCGGTCACCGGCGAGTCGGCCGGTGGCGGCCTCGCCCTCGCGCTGCTGCTGGCGATCCGGGACGCGGGGCTGCCGCAACCGTCGTCCGCGACCGTCATGTCCCCGTGGACGGACCTCACCCTGTCCGGCGCCACCATGACGACCCGGGCCGACGCGGATCCGGCGGTCACCCGCCAGGCTCTGGAGACCCGGGCCGCCGACTACCTCGCCGGGGCCGATCCGCGTACCGCGCTGGCCAGCCCTCTCCACGCCGATCTGCGCGGACTGCCGCCGCTGCTGATCCAGGTCGGCGGCCGGGAGATCCTGCTCGACGACGCGCTGCGGCTGGCCGCGCGGGCCGCACGCGCCGACGTACCGGTCTCGCTGCGGACCTTCCCGGGGGCGCCGCACGTCTTCCAGGGTTTCGCCGCGTTCGCCGACGAGGCCGCGCAGGCCCTCGACGAGGTCGCCGCCTTCATCACCAGCCACGCCCAGCCGGAAGGTTGACCAGGCCAAGATCCGCGGTGGGGCCCTGCACCAGCGGTTCCCGGCCGCCCTCCCGTCCGGGCAGGGCAGCGACCTCGCCGGTACCGTCAGCGCGACCGGGGCCGCGGTGGCCGACTGGGTGCCCGGGGGCCTTGGGCGGCGCTCAACGCGGTCCGGCCGCGGGCCGGTGAGACGGTCGTGGTCAGCGGGGTCGGCCGGGCAGCGGCTGGGTGACGCCCGCGCAGACCGGGTGAACTCACCCGGGGACGCCAGGCACAGGGCCTGAAGGGGGTGCCTCGGGAGCGGGTCGGCGCGTGGGCCGACCCGCTCCCGAGGCGTGGCCGTGTCTGCCGGGTCAGCCGAAGTAGCTGCTGAAGGTACCGGCGAACTGGTTGCCGCCGAACACGTCCCAGTTGATCGACCAGGCCATCAGTCCGCCGAGCCCCGGGTAGGTGCCGAGGGGCTTGTAGGCACCGCAGTTGGCGCCCTTGGTCAGGCAGTCGAGGGCCGAGTCGAGGGCCGCGGACGTGACCGCGCCGTTGCCCGCCTCCTCGGTGGCGGGCAGGCCGATGGTGACCTGGCTCGGGCTCAGAGCGGGGAAGGTCTCGCCCGTTCCGGCGACGGTGAAGCCGTGCAGCAGCATGTCCGTCATCGCGGTCAGGAAGTCCTCGCCGCCGGTGTTGTAGTACTGGTTGTCCAGGGCCATGACCGGCCCGGAGTTGTACTCCTGCACGTCGAGCAGGTTCAGCTGGTTGCGCAGGCCGTAGATGACCGGCAGCCAGGCGCCCGCACGGCGGTCGGAGGCCCCGGTGCTGTTGCCGCCGTAGTACTCGTAGCCGGTCTGCACGAAGAACGTCTGCGGGGCCATCGCCACGATGAAGCTCGGCCCGTACTTGGCCTTCAGCTGCTGCACGGCCGAGATCAGGTTCACCACGGCGGGTGTGGTCGGGTGGGTGAAGTCGTTGTCACCGTCGTTGAGCACCAGCGACTGGTTCTCGAAGTCCAGATCGACGCCGTTGAGGCCGTAGGTGTCCACGATGGAGCTGACCGTGTTCACGAACTCGGTGGCGTCGGAGGGGCTGTTCAGCGTGACCTGGCCGTTCGCTCCGCCGATCGAGATCAGCACCTTGCGTCCCTGCGCCTGGACCGTCCTGATGCCCGCGATCAGCTGTGCCTGGGTCTCGGCCCCCGGGCACTCGCTCGCCGGGCAGGGGGTGAAGGTGATGTCGCCCGCGCCGTTGGAGTCGGCGAAGGCCAGCGCGATCACGTTCCAGGCGGGCGGGGTGTTCTCGATGTCGACGTTGCCGGAGCCGTTGGAGAAGCTGCTGTGCAAGTACCCGATGAGCGAGTGCGCGGGAAGGCCCGCGCCTCCGCCGCCGCTGGTGGGGGTGCTGGTGGGGGTGCTGGTGGGGGTGCTGGTGGGGGTGCTGGTGGGGGTGGGAGTAGGCGTGGGAGTGGGCGTGGGGGGCGCGGTGGTCGGCGGAGGGCTGGTGGGCGCGCCGGCGGTGGGTGACGGCGAGGAGGTGGGGCCGCCACCGGCACCGGCCGGGCCGGTCAGTGCGAGGTTGTCGGCATGGTAGGTGCCTTCGCCGTACCAGCCGTGGATGTACACCGTCACCGAGGTCTGGGACGCAGTCGTGGTGAAGGTGGTCGACAACGGGGTCCAGGAGGACGCCGACGGAGTCCAGCTGTCGGTCCCTCCGCTGACGCCGAGGTAGACGTAGTCGCCCTCGAACTCACCGGTCAGCGTGTAGGAGGCGTTCGGCTGGACCGGGACAGTCTGGGTGCACTGGGCATCGTCCGAGCCGGTCGCGGCACCGGCCAGAGCGTAACTGTCGCCGCTGTAGACCGGGTTGGTCACGACCGAGGCGGTGCCCGGGTCGCAGGTCCAGCCAGTCAGGTTGCCCGAGCTGAAGCTGCCGTTCGTCAGCAGATTGGTGCTCGCCGCCTGCGCCTGGGTGACGAACGCCACGCCTGCGAGGAGCAGGGAGGCGGTGGCCCCCATGGCCAGGGTGACCCGGCTGAGTCTGTGCGGAGCGTGCGTTGGTGCCATGACTGGATCCCTTTCCCTTCATGTGACGCGGCCCGCCCTCGGCACGACGACCCGTGACCCGGACCGCAAGGAATACCTGAGACCTGAGCGTTCTGGTCGGCGACCAGCGGCTGTGCCGTGCTCCCAGCGAGGGAGCACGGCACAGCACCGGAGGACCACGGGAGCGTCAACGCCTGGACATCGTCACCGCGCCGCCGATTCCGTGGCCGCGCGAGCCCGCAGGGCCGACGCTGGGCGGATCCCGCTCAGCAGGCGCCGTCGTTGGTCCAGGCGCCCGAGGAGCCGCCGGGCGCCTCGTCGTAGTTCCACTGGCTGGCAGTCCAGTTGGAGCCGTTGTAGGAGACCTTGTTCCCGGCCGTGTAGGTGCCGGTGCTGCTCCACGCGGCCGCACAACCGCCACCGGAACCGCTGGTGGGCGTGGCGGTGGGAGTGGGCGTGGGGGTCGGCGTGGGGGTCGGCGTGGGGCTGGCGGGCGCGGTCGGCGTGGGAGTGGGCGTCGGCGTGGAAGTCGGCGTCGGCGTGGGCGTGGGGGTGCCGCCGCCGGTCGTGCCGCCGCCGGTGCTGCCCTCGTAGGGCACGAAGGCGTCGGTGAAGGCCAGGTTGTTCTGGCTGATCTCACTGCAGGTGGGCAGCGAGTTGGCGGTACCGCTGCACGGCTGGTCGCGGTCGATCGACCAGAACGCCAGCCTGCCGACCCCGTGCTGCACGGCGAACTGCTCCACCGTCTGGGCGTCCGCCAGCGTGAACGTCGAGCCGTCGTCGTTCTTGCCGATCATCGGAGTGATCCCGAGGTTGGCGTAGGTGTAGCTGGGGTCGACCGACTGCATCTGGGCGAGCGTGGCCTCGGCGGCGGCGACCGAGCCCTGGCCCATCTCGGTGCCGGTGCCCGAGTAGTAGTCCATGGTCATGATGTTGACCACGTCGATCTTGATACCGGCGTTCTTGGCGGCCACCAGGATGTTGACGCCGTCGCTGGTGAGGCCACTCGCCAGCACCGGCAGGGTCATCGAGAACCGGAGGTTCGGGTTGGTCGCCTTGAGGTCCTTCATCGCCTGCATCTGGCGGGCCACGGAGGCGGTGTCGGCGATCGCGGCGCCCTCGACGTCGAAGTCGAGCTGGGTGACCCCGTAGTCGTTGATGATGGCCTGGTACCCGGCGTCGATGCTGCTCTGCGTGGTACAGGTCCACGCCAGCGGCTCACCGGCCGACCCGCCGGAGGAGACGATGACGGAGGCGCCCTCGGCCTTGGCCTTGGCGATCAGGGGGTCGGTGAAGGAGTCGGCGCCAATGGGCAGGGTGTCGCCCCAGATCTGGTTGCAGCCCTCGCCGAGCACGAAGGCCGCGGTGTACGCCTTGAGCCCGTGTCCGGTGATGGCCGTGTCCAGCAGGCCCTCCTGACTGTTCGACATGTCGACGTAGGGGGCCACGGAGTAGACGCTGCTGCCGGTGGCGGCGCTGCTGGTGGGGGCCAGAGCGACGACCGCGCCGGCGGTCGCGAGCGCGAGCGCGCAGACGGAAGCGCCAAGTCTTGCCAAGTGCATAACAGTTGCCCCTTTCGGGGGATGCCCGTCGGGCGTGGAGATGCGTGGGGGTGTGACGCGCAGGCCAGGCGTTGGTACATACCAAACCGCCTACCCCCAGCCGCGTCAATAGGACTAGACCACCTAATGTGTGAAGACGCCCGGCAGTTGACCCCCGAGCACGGTGACGTCGTCCCAGTGGCGCGGACGTCCATCGAGCGGGAGGCGACTCCCCTCCACGCCGCGTGGGCGGGGCGGCTCCGCAGGCATCGGAGCGGAGCCGCCGACGTCCGCCCGGCAGGGCAATCAGCCGGCGGACTATTCGACTTCGTCCACACAAGGTCCGGACCAAGGCCGGGAATCGGCGCCCGGACCACTCCGACGGACGTTTTCACGAGAGGCCGAACTTTTTGACATGTCACCGACGGAATTCGACCCTGGCCGCTCCCGCGATCCCGGCCTTGCCGCCCGCTCGGCTCAGTTGCTGATGACGTACAGAATGGCGAACGCGGCCGCGAGGAGGACCACCGGGGCGCAGCCCAACCCGCGTACGCGAGAAGCGGCCCGAAGAGCGGAATGAGGGTCCCGGCGGCGAGCGTGGCGTGCAGGTACTGCGCGGCGGCGACCGCCGATTTCCCTCCGCCGAGATCGCTGATGAATTTCGCGCGCATCGGCGCGGGGATCAGCTTGTTGCGGAAGGCCCAGATGAAGCTGGACGTCGTCCAGATGAGACCGACCAGGCTCAGGATTTTGATTGACGCCGAGGATCCAGACGACGTTCTCAATACCCGCGACGCCGGCCACCAGGGCCACGATCACGGTCGCGGTGAGACCCACGGCGGCCTGGTGGAACGGGACCGGGCCGTCGAACCCGTTGCAGACCGCGCTGCCGCCGAACCCGGCGAGCAGGACGCGCCGTAGAGGCCGGGGATGAGCAGGCCGATAAACCCGATGATTGCCCCGGCCAACAGGAGTGTCCGGCGTGATCTGCTGTACTCGTCTTCCATGCCGCATCTCCCCGGTGAACATGGCGGTGGGCGGCAAAATACCCGGGGATCATCGCGGCGGGAATCCCCGTGGATCGCCTGCCCCCACCACGGAAGTAGCACCGGGACCAACGGCTGTATCGGGGGATGCGGGAAATTCATGCGGATTCCCGGGAAAAGCGGAATGGATCTCCTGCACGGACCGAGGTGGCGGCCCCACCGTCACCCTTCTCGGGGTTCGGGTTCAGGTGTTCGCCGTGATCGGGTACGGCTCACGGCCCACCTGGATCCCCGGCACAACGGCCCGCCCCACCGCGCCGCGAGTCGCTCGACAGCTTTGGCGGCAAAGAGGTTGGTTTGATTGTCGACCAAGATGGCTATTGTGCCGTTTATGACTGATGATCAGCAGGACACCGGTCTGCGTACCAAGGGGGGTCGTGTGCCAGCGAGTTGGGTGGACGGTGAGATCGCGCCACCGGCGTGGGGGGCGGTCGCCGGCGGGTGTCGGCTGGTCGGACGGGAGACGGAAGTCGGTTCACTGCGGGCCGCCCTGGCCAATCTGAGGTCAGGAGAGGGACGGGCGATCGCGCTCGTCGGGGATCCGGGCATAGGCAAGAGCGCGGTGATCTGGGCCATGGCCGCGCACGCCCGGGCCGCCGGGGTCCCGGTGCTCGCGTCGCACGGCCAGGGCGGCACGATCCCCTCGCTCCCCCTCGCCCCGGCGGTCGCCGCCCCGCGCGACCCCGCGGCGCGGGGTGCCGGTCTGATGGCGGTGGTGGACGATCTGCACCACCTCGCCGACGACCGGATCCAGGACGTCGAGCGGCTGATGGAGGCGAGCGCCGCCGGTCCGGTGCTGTGCCTCACGGCGTACCGGCAGCGCCAGCTCTCGCCCGCGCTCGCGGCCGTGCTCTCCCGCGCGGTGTCGGCCGGACTGCTGGAGGTGTGGAGCCTCGGGCCGCTGTCCCGGGAGCAGGCGCGGGAACTGCTCCATGGCTGCCCCAACGCCGAGGAGGTGCACCGCAGGGCGGAGGGGAATCCCCAGTACCTCAAGGTGATGGGCGCCGACGCCGAGCTGAGCGCCGACGCCGGTACGGCGGTCCTGGGCGAGCTGGGCTGCCTCGATCCCACCGCGCTCACGGTGGTCCAGGTCGCGTCGGTCCTCGGCGGCCGGTTCCGCCCCGAACTCCTGGCCGCGGTGGCCGGTTTGGAGATGTCGGAGACCATGGACGCGCTGGACGCGCTGACCCGGCTCGACGTCGTCCGGCCGACCGCGCCCGCCCCGCAACTGGCGCTGCGGCACTGGGCCGTGGGAGAGGTCGTCTACCAACGGCTCGGACCCAGCCGGCGGCTGGCACTGCACCGGCGGGCCGGTGCCGTCCTGGCCGAGCGGGCGGCCCCGATCGCCGAGCAGGCCCGCCATGTGGTGCTGGCCGCCGACCCGGACCGGCCGGAGCACGTGACGACCCTGATCGCCGCGGCGCGCGGCCTGCTCTACAGCTCCCCCGCCGTCGCGGCCGACTACCTGCAGGCGGTCCTGCCACTGCTCCGGGAGGGCGAGCCGCACTGGCACGAGACACAGGTGCTGCTCGCCCGGGCCCGCCTGCTGACCGGGGACGCCTCCGAGGGGCGGGCACTCCTCGACGCGCTGCGCTCGTCCATACCCGGCGGGCCGCACAGCGACGTGACCGCGCTCGCCGACCTGAGCCGGATCGAACGACGGCTCGGCCGTTACACCGAGGCCGCGGCCATCGCCCGCTCCGCGCTCATGGCGCTGGCCGACAAGGACAGCGCGACCGCCACCGCCCTGCACACCGAGCTGGCCGACCACGCCTACGACCTCCAGGACTACGAGGCGTCCCGGCAGCACGCCGACACCGCCGCGGCCATCGCCCGAAAGCACCGTGACCCGGTCGGCGAGAGCCAGGCCCTGGCCCAGGTGGCGCTCGGCCGCCTCTTCACCGGTGACCTGACGACCGCGCAGGAGACGATGACCAAGGCGGCCGAACTCATCGACGCAGCCTCTGACGCCGCGCTGCTGACCAACCTGGAGGCCTCGTTCCAGGTCGGGATGACGGAGGGGATGCTGGGACGACTGGCCGACTCCGAACGCCATCTCACCCGCGCCGCCGACCTGTCCCGATGTACCGGGCAGACGTACATCCAGCCGCAGATCCTCACCGTTCTCACCAACGCCCAACTGCGTTCCGGGAACCTGCGCGGCGCGCTGGCGACCCTCGACCGGACCGCCGAGCACCTACAGCGGGTCGGCAACCCCGCGACCGCGGCGATCGTCGCCATGCTGCGGGCCGAGATCCTGTTCTGGCGCAACAGTCCCGGTGACCTGCCGGACGTGGTCGCGCTGGCTGATCAGGCCGCGGCGATCGCCGACGGCACCCCGACCGCCTGGGCGGTCTCGGTCCGCTGCTTCAACGCCGAGCTGGTGCTGCTCACCGGCGACCCGGCGCGGGCCAGATGGCTGCTGCTGGAAGCGGCCGGCGGGGTCCTGCTCCCCGGCCTCAGCGCCTGGCGAAGACCGCGCTGGTGCGACACCCTGGCGCAGGCGGCGTTCGCCGAGGGCGACCGGGCCTCCGTCGACCACTGGGCGCGCGTCGCCGAGAGCTGCCTGGAACAGCTCCCCTCCGCCGGTCGGCAGGGGTTCGCCCTGCGCGCCCGGATGCGGGCCCACGCGATCTCCGGGGACACCCCGCGAGCCGTGCGCAGCGCCCTGGAGGCGATCACGGACTTCTCCCTCAGCGGCGAGCGCATCGAGGTGTGCCGCACACTGCTCACGGCGGCCGCGCTGTCCCTGGACGCCGGGCGGACCGAGGACGTGGCCGGGTGGCTGGACCGGGCCGTGGTCCTGGCCGGGCAGTGCGGCTCGGCCCGGCTGGCCGACGAAGCCGCCCTCCAGCGCGGACGGCTGGCCGCGCTCGCCGGTGCGGTCGACGAACCCGGCCTGCTGGCCCGGCTCACCGCGCGCGAACGGCAGATAGCCGGACTTGCCAGCACCGGGATGACCAGCGGCGAGATCGCCGCGTCGTTGTTCCTCAGTGTGCGGACCGTCGACAGCCACCTCGGCCAGGTGTACCGCAAACTCGACGTCCCCAACCGGGCGAGCCTCATCCGGACCATGCTGAGCAGCGCCGCCTCCCACCTGCCGGGAACCGCGTCCGGCTGAGCCCGGTCCGCGACGGCGTCTGCTCTCGCTCGGAGGAGTCCCGGCGAGGGCAGACGCGTGTTCGGCCGCGACCGCCCGACGTGATCCGAAGGACCGGCCCTAGTTCTTGCTGACGCTGCCACAGGAGCTGCACGTGCTGGAGCAGGTCGAGCCGTTCATGGTCTCGGTGGCGGCCTCGTAGTCGGCGATCTCGAAGGTGTCCGACTCCAGCTCCAGGATCTCCTGGGTCAGGGACGCGAGTGCCGTGTTGTTGCTGGCCATGATGACTCCTCGGGTAGCTCGGGCTGCTCGTGCGAACAGCCGGATCAAGTGACAACTCCTTTGTATCGGCGGCCACTTGCGGACCGCCCTCCTAGTAGTACTTCGTTAAGTTTGGTTGATGTGGGTGCTGTTGATCGGGCATCATGGCCGACGTGGATTTGGGGGAGATCGAGCAACTCCGTGGTGAGCTGGCCGAGTTCGTCGGTGAGGTATTTGCGTCGGTGCGGCGTCGTGACGTGCGTGGGTGGGGTGACTGCTACCTGCGCGGGCTGATGCTGGACGGCCGTCGCAAGTCGGTCCAGCCGATGGCGGCGCGGTTGCCGGACGGGGACATGCAGGCGCTGCAGCAGTTCGTGAACCAGTCGCCGTGGGACCACGCGGCGGTGCTGCGGGCGGTGGCGCTCAAGACGGTGCCGGCGGTGGACCCGGTGGTGTGGGTGATCGACGACGTCTCGTTCCCCAAGGACGGGCGGATGTCGGTCGGTGTGGCGCGGCAGTGGTGCGGGGCGCTGGGCAAGCAGTCCAACTGCCAGGTCGCCGTCAGCCTGCACGCCGCCTCCGACACCGCGTCCGTGCCGGTCTCCTGGCGGCTGTTCCTGCCCGAGGGGTGGCAGGACGACGCCGACCGGCGCACTCGCGCCGGTGTCCCCGAGGAGGCGGGACACCGTGAGAAGTGGCGGCTGGCCCTGGACCTGATCGACGAGGCTGTCGGCTGGGGCCTGGAGCCGAAGGTCATTGTCGCCGATGCCGGCTACGGACAGAACACCGCGTTCCGCCAGGGCCTGGCCGACCGGGGCCTGGACTTCGTCGTCGCCGTGCGCGCGGACGAGTCCGCACACCCGCAGCACGCCGTTCCCACCGCCCCGCCCTGGTCCGGCACCGGCCGCGTCCCCGCCACCCGCTACCGCGCCAGGGCCGCCGCGCTGAGTGCACTGGCGGCCGACGGCGGGCGGGCCGCGTTCCGCCGCTCCACCTGGCGCCACGGCTCCAAAGGCCCGATGCACTCACGCTTTCGGACGCTGACCGTGCGCCCCGCCGGGGTCGCCGCCCGCCGCCACGCCATGGCCGCCGCCGGCGGCGCCGCGGCCTGGGACGGCGTACTGCCCGCCACCACCCTGCTGTGCGAGTGGCCCACCGGGGAGAAGGCCCCCACCGAGTACTGGCTGACCAGCCTGCCCGCCGACACCGCGCTGCGACACCTGGCCCGCCTGGCCAAGATGCGCTGGCGCATCGAGCACGACTACCGCGAGATGAAGCACGGCCTGGGCCTGGACCACTTCGAAGGCCGAACCTGGCGCGGCTTCCACCACCACCTCGCCCTGGTCACCGCCGCCCACGCCTTCCTCACCCTGCGCAGACTCGACCCAAAAGCCCAAGCGCCGGCCTGACCCTCTACCAGGTCCTCGACCAGATACAGGACCTGCTGAACTGCTGGACCGGCACCTGCACCACCTGCCAACGCCCCCTACCCGCAAGCACAACCACGCACAACGCCCGCCCACCAAACCAAACTTAACGAAGTACTACTAGTTCTTGGACGCGCCGCAGCAGGAGCTGCACGTGCTGGAGCAGGTGCCGTTCATGACCTCGCCGGCCTCCGCGAAGTCGGTGATCTCGAAGGTGTCCGACTCCAGCTCCAGGATCTCCTGGGTCAGGGACGCGAGCTCGGTGTTGTTGCTGGGCATGGTGACTCCTCGCATGGTTCGGGCTGTTCGCTCGAACAGACGGTTCCGGTGACACCCCATGTCTATCGGCGTCCGCTTGCGGACCGCCCTCCTACCACTGTCACTTCACTGACACCCGGCGGCGGGCTACTCGGGCCGGGCGTCCCAGCGGAACCGGCGGACGGCGACCAGCGTCCCGACGGCACCCCAGGCCAGCAGGACGCCCAGCTGGTGCCACTTGAATCCGGTGTGCTGGGCGAACGGCCCCAGCAGGGCCTGGTTGAACATTTGAGCTACGCACCGGTGTTCCCGTGCCTGTTCGGGGTACCCGCTCGGCCCCGCCCGACGCCCATGGTCCGGGGCCCGACCGGGCGGCCGTCAGTGGGAGTGGTCGGCCGCAAGGGAGTTACCGGGTACGGGCGAGGGCCGTGCGGCAAGGCGCGGTCCCCGGCGCGGCGTTCCGGCGACGCGGTCGACGGCCCGGCGGATGCTCAGCCGAGAGTCTGGGCGAGGACCGCGCGGTGGGTGGAGCGGGCCTCCAGGTAGCGGGCGCGCCCGGCCTCGGTCAGGCAGAGCATGATCCCGCGCCGGTCCTCCGGGCACATGGAGCGTTCGACCAGGCCGTCCTTCTCCAGGCGCGCGATCAGCCGTGACAGCGCGCTCTGGCTCAGGTGTACGGAGGATGCCAGGTCTTGCACCCGGCAGGAGTCCTTGTCGTCAGCCGCGAGGGCTTCGATCAGGCGCTCCAGGATCTCGAATTCGCTCATGCCCAGGCCGTGCCGCTCGCCCAGCTCCCGGTCGAGCGCGCAGGCCGTGGCCGCGTGGCGCGCGAGCAGGCCACGCCATGCCTCCACATGTTCCTCTGTCATTCGGCCACCATAGCAGATGCAGGAGAATATATTGCACAGACAATAAACCTTCTTGCATCTAATGCACGTGCATGTATTCTCGTGCCCATGATCCCCACAGCAGCCGCTCCTGCCGCAAGCACCGAACGCTGGTCGCCACGACTGTGGGCGACGCTCGTCGTCCTCTGCGCCGCCCTCTTCCTGGACTCGCTCGACGTCTCGATGGTGGGTGTCGCGCTTCCCTCGATCAGAACCGACCTGCACCTCAGTACCAACGCCCTCCAGTGGGTGGTCAGCGGTTACGTCCTCGGCTACGGTGGCCTGCTGCTGCTCGGCGGACGCGCGGCCGACCTGCTCGGGCGGCGCCGGGTCTTCCTCGTCGCGCTCGCGGTGTTCGCCGTGGCCTCGCTCTTCGGCGGCCTGGTCACCAGCGGCGGGCTGCTGATTGCCAGCCGCTTCATCAAGGGCGCAGCCGCCGCGTTCACCGCACCGGCCGGGCTCTCGATCATCACCACCACCTTCGCTGAGGGCCAGGCCCGCAACCGGGCTCTCAGCATCTACACCACCTGCGGCGCGAGTGGCTTCTCGCTCGGACTGGTGCTCAGCGGCCTGCTGACCGAGGTCGGCTGGCGCTGGACCTTCCTGCTGCCCTTCCCGCTGGCGCTGATCGCCCTCGCCGCCGGCATCCGCCTGATCCCCCACCAGGAGCGCCTGGCCCGCGACGGCCGGGGCTACGACCTCGGGGGCGCGGTCACCGCGACCGGAGCGCTGCTGCTGCTCGTCTACACCGTGACCCAGGCGCAGACCGCGGGCTGGGCGAGCCCGCGGACGCTCCTCTCCCTGGTCGTGGTCATCGCGCTCGCCGCCGCCTTCGTCGCGATCGAGCTGCGCAGCGCGCATCCGCTGGTACGCCTGGGCATCCTCCGCTCGGCGACGCTGGCGCGGGCCAACCTCAGCGGCATCAGCATGTTCGGGGCGTACGTGGCGTTCCAGTTCATCGCGACGCTCTACCTCCAGTCGCTGCTGGGCTGGTCGGCCTTGCAGATGGCACTGTCGTTCCTGCCCGCGGGCGCGCTGGTCGCGCTGTCGGCAACGAAGATCGGCGGGCTGGTCGACCGCTTCGGAACGACGCGGCTGCTACTGATCGGCTTTCCCGCGGCGGTCCTCGGCTACGCGAACTTCCTGCGGATCGGTCCGCACAGCGACTTCCCGACGGTCATCCTGCCGACGATGCTGCTGCTCGGCCTGCACTTCGCGCTGACCTTCCCCGCGCTCAACATCCAGGCCACGGCCGGAGTGGCCGATGCCGAACAAGGTCTGGCCTCGGGCCTGGTGAACACCTCGTTCCAGATCGGCGGCGCGGTTGTCCTGGCTGTCACCACGGCACTGGTCACCGCCGGGGGCACCGGCGGAACCGGTGACAAGCAGGCGCAGCTCGACGGCTACCGGCACGGCCTGCTGGTGGTCCTGGGCGTCTCGGCGGCCGGAATGCTCACCACCCTCCTCGCCCTGCGGCGCCCGAGGCAGAAGGCGAACTGGGGAGTCCCGGACTACCCGTTCGCGGCGCAGCGGGAGGACGCCCCGACGGAGGTCTGACACACGGCGGACGTCGACGGCGCCGGACGCGCCGTGCGGGTCGCGACGGCGGTGGAATCGATCTTCAATCGTGATCATGTCCTTATGCCCGGATGTGAGCACTATGAGCCAGGTCGGGGCCGACCCCATCGGGTCCTGCGTCCGTCAAATCGCTTCGATGCCAAGGGATTTGCTCGTTCCCGGCGGTCGCCGACGAGCCCCCTCCTCCCACCATGGTCACACCATTTTCTTATGCCACTATTACTCAAAATTAGTCCAGGGAGGGCGCGTTGCGTTCGCGTAAGATCATGTCGGGGGGCTCGCCGCTTCCGTCCAGGAGGCTGACGGCTACGGCGGTTTCCGCCGGCCTCACCATCTCGCTGCTGGGGGCCGCCACCGGCGTCTCCGAGGTCCAGGCAGAAGGCGTCGCCGTCCGCTCGGCCGTGGTGCCGGTGGCCAGTCGGCCTGACGCGGTGTCGGCGATGCTGGCGGCGAAGCGGCAGGGTTCCAAGGTGGAGGTGCTGGGCGACCGCACCGACGCTTCGCAGACCTTCGCCGATCCGGACGGCACCTTCTCCTACCAGGCGTCGGAACAGCCCAGGTGGGTCGAGCAGGGCGGTAGTTGGAAGTCGCTGGACGCGACGCTGACCACCGACGGCTCGGGCGATGTGGTGCCGACGTTGTCGGAGTCGCCGCTGGTGCTGTCCGGCGGCGGCAGCGGTCCGTTGGCGACGATGACGGTCGACGGGAAGACGACCACGCTGTCCTGGCCGACGGCGCTGCCGAAGCCCACGTTGGCGGGTGACACGGCGACGTACGCGGACGTGCTGTCGTCCGGTGCGGATCTGCAGGTGACGGCGACCGCGGCCGGTGGGATCGAGGAGACCCTGGTCGTCAAGAACGCCGCCGCGGCGGTGGATCCCCGGCTGGCCGACTTGCAGCTGGCCATCGGCTCGAACTCGGGCAGCACCGTGTCCGTGGACGCGGGCGGCAACCTGAACGTGGACGACGCCAAGGGCCGACTGCTGGTCAATTCGCCCGCTCCGGTGATGTGGGACTCCTCCACCACCGCCTCGACCGGGAACGCCGCCCCCTCGTCAGCCTCCTCGCCCGGCAGCCCGGTAGCGGGCGGGGCCGACGCGGACGGTCCGCTCAAGGTCCGCGCCGCCGCCAGGCCCTCGGCGACCGCTCAGGGCAGTAGGTCCACGGCGCAGACCCCCGGTTCGCATGCGCACACGGCCCGCGTAGCGGTGTCCTTCGACAAGAGGACCCACAAGCTGGCGCTCGCGGCCGACCAGGGCCTGCTGAAGTCCAAGAACACCGTGTTCCCGGTGTACGTGGACCCGGCCTACACGCCGCACCCGGCGTCGGGGGCGACCATGAACTGGGACCAGGTGCAGCAGGCGTACCCGACGACGTCGAACTACGACGCGGCCCCGGGCACCGGCCTCGCCGTGGGCTACCAGGGCTTCTCCTCCCCGACCGGGATCGAGCGGACGTTCTACGAGATATCCGTCCCCTCGGCGATCTACGGCGCGACTGTCATCTCGGCGAAGCTCAACGCCAAGGTCACCTACGCGGCGGCGGCGGGATCCAACTCCACCACGATCCAGGCGTTCTCGACCGGGCCGATGAACTCGTCGACGGACTGGAACAACCAGCCGTCGAAGGACACCGGGGCGAACAATCCGAACTACCCGAGCCCCAACGGCTCGGCGACGTTCACGACCACCAGCACCAGCCCGAACCAGGCCGTGTCCTTCGACGTGACCTCGGGCCTGCAGAACGTCGCCAAGAACAAGGCGGACAACTGGACGCTGGGGCTCTACAACGCGACTGAGACCAACGACACGGACTTCGTCCGCTTCGCGGACAACCCCACGTTCTCGATCACGTACAACAACCCGCCGGCCACGCCGGGCAGCCTCCTGCTCTCCCCTGCCGGCACGGTCGGTTCCACGGTCTACACCGCTGACAGCACTCCCACGCTGTCCGCGGCGGCGACCGATGCGAACAGTGACACCGTGCGGCTGGACTACCAGGTCCTGTCCGGCACCACGGTGAAGGCATCCGGCTCCAGCGCGTTCGTCAACTCCGGTGCCACCGGCACCTGGAGTCCTGCCAGCGCCCTGGCCGACGGTGCCTACACCTGGCAGGTCCGCGCCTACGACGGGCACGAGTACTCCGCCTGGAGCGCCGCGAAGGCCTTCACCGTGGACACCGCGGCCCCGGCCCGGCCGCAGGCGCAGTCGACCGCGTGGCCGCAGAACCAGTGGACCTCCGCCACCAGCGGAACCTTCAACTGGACGGACGGATCGAGCGACGTCAACAGCTACAGCTACTGGATGGACAGCGCCACCACCCGCACCACGGTGAGCGCCAGCACGACCGCCACCGGCACCCTGACCGTCGCCTCGGGCGCGGAGCACGTGTTCCACCTGGTGGCGACGGACCGGGCCGGCAACACCTCGCAGACCGACTACTTCTTCGGATCGGGGACCACCGCCGGGCCCATCGTCACCTCCTCCTTCTACCTGGCCGACGCCGCTCTGCGGGCGGCCGACAGCGGCACTGACACGAACTTCTCCTGGGCAGCGGTGAGCGGTACCGGCAGCTACGGCTACTCGGAGGACGGCGGTACCGCGCAGACCCTGACCTCGGACACCACCAGCCTCGCCTGGTACCCGGACGCGGGCAGCCACACCCTGAGCGTCTGGGGCGTGTCGGCGTCCGGCGTGCGCACCCCGGCCGGTACCTTCGCGTTCTCGGTCGCGCCCACGGTCGCCCCCAGCGCACCGACGGCGCTGTCCAGCATCGGCACCGACACCACCACGCCGTTGCTCGGAGGCGCGACCTCCGGTCTCGGCGGCGGCACCGTGGACGTGTTCTACTACCTCACCGATGCCGCGGGCAACGCGGTGGGACAGACTCCGTACGCCCATGACGAGGTCGACGCGGGCAACCGCTCGATGCTGAGCATCCCCGACGGCACGCTCACCCCGGGTGCCACGTACCGCTGGTGGATGACGGCCTGCCACGACCAGGCCTGCTCCGCCGACAGCGTCCACCAGAGCCTGGTCATCCAGCCCAGCGCCTCCCCCACCCCGCAGACGAC
Source organism: Streptacidiphilus sp. P02-A3a (assembly GCF_014084105.1). Lineage (GTDB taxonomy): Bacteria > Actinomycetota > Actinomycetes > Streptomycetales > Streptomycetaceae > Streptacidiphilus. The sequence continues at coordinate 6,947,112 of NZ_CP048289.1, forward strand.
CACGGTCACGCTGCCGGTGGCGGCAGTCGCCGACCGGGAGGCTCCGGTCACCGCGACCGCCTCCTCCACCGGTGGCAGCCTGCTCGTCGGCAGTGACGGAAGCCAGGTCTGGCGCTCGTACCTCACGGTCGACCTCTCCTCGCTTCCGGCGGGCAGCTTCGTGACCGACGCGACCCTCAACCTGGGCGCGGCGTCGGCACTCGGCTCCGGCGGGGCCGTGACCGTGGACGCCGACGCCGTCAGCGGCGCGTGGGACGCCACCACCACCGGTGACGCCCTCGCCGCTCTCGCCGGAGACCAGCTGAGCAGCACTCAGGTGACGCCCGCGCAGACCGCGACGATCGAGATCGGCGACGCCCTCGACTCCTGGATGGCAGGAGACCCGAACAACGGCATCACCCTGCTGGCCGACGACGAGACGGTCGGCAACGGGGTCAGCTTCGACTCCACCCGCAAGACCGGCGGCACGGCCCCCACGGTGACCGTCACCTACCTGGCCCCGACGACGCCCGGAGCGCCCACCGACCTGTCGGTCCAGGCAGGCGACGGCGATGCTCTGGCCACCTGGACCGCCCCCGAGTCGGTGGGCGCGAACGGTCCGGTGGGCTACACCGTCACCGTGCTCGACCCCTCCGGCGCGGTGCAGCAGACCCAGCAGGTCTCACGGCCCGAGGCACAGGTGACCGGTCTGACCGATACCGTTCCGTACACCGTGCAGGTCGTCACCCACACCGGCTACGGGGACAGCGGCCCGGTCAGCGCACCGGTCACGCCGTCCGCCGCGTCCACCGGGACCGGCGACCTCGTGGCGGCGGTCGGGCAGTACTGGCAGGCCCGCGACGCTCTCCTGGCCGGTTCCACCGACGACTCCGCCGGAGCCCTCGCCGGCGCGAGCCAGTCGGCTCTGATCAGCGGCCTGGTGCAGGGAGAGGCCCCGGACGTGCTGACTCTGCGTCAACTCTCCGCCATGCACAGCGGAGACAGCCAAGCGCTGACAGCGGTCGCCGCGAACAGCCCGCTGGTACTGGTGAGTCCCGACGCGTCGACGATCAGCGTGGAGGCGGACATCACCGACACCATCGCCTCGACCGACACGGACGGCACCACGAGCCCCAGCGACTCCGACAACGAGCGCACCTTCGTGTTCACCCGTGACCCGCAGGGCGACTACACGCTCACCGACTTCTACCTGTCGGACGCCCTGGTCCCGGTCGCCACCATCGACGCGACAGCGGCCACCGCGGAGGTCACCACCGCCGGGGGCACGACACAGCAGTCCTCGAAAGCCCAACTATCGGCGCAGGCAACGGCACCGGACGTCTCCGACGCGCCCCAGGCCGTCACCATGGATGCGAACGGCTGGCCGGCGGCCACCCCCAGCAGCCCGGTCCACTCGCTGGCGTCCTATCGGCCCTCGCTGAACCAGACGGCGGCCGTCAAGTGGGCACAGGCCCACTACAACGACTCCTGGATGTACAACCCGGACTGCACCGCCTGGGCGTCCCGGGTCCTGCACGACGGCGGCGGCATGGCCTACCACGACAGCTCGCTGCTGGACTACAACAACGACTCGTACTGGTGGCGCAAGACCGGCATCTTCGGCACTCACCAGACGTACTCGTACTCGGGTGCCCAGCACCTGGCCAACTTCCTGTCCAGCCTGTCCGGGAACTGGGTCGCCTACACCGGTCAGGCCCAGCCCGGGGACGTCATCTTCTACCGGTACCCGGGGTGGTCGTCGATCAACCACACCGCCGTGGTGGTGGACGTGAACCACTCGACCGGCGAACTGTGGGTCGCCCAGAGCGACGACAACTACAAGCACCGGTCGATCTACGATCAGATCGCCAGCATCGAGAAGCAGTACCACGGCAAGGCTCCGACCATCTACATCCGCCATCTCAACTTCTGAGCCGTCCGCGGCGGCCGTGGAAAGGAAGACAGATTGAGCAGGCTGTCCGTACGCAGCAGAAGGTGCCTCGGTTGGATCTCGATCGCCGCCGCGCTGGGCGTGCTCACCGCATGCTCGTCCAGCACCGGCGGGGCGAGGAACGGGCTCACCGACGAGGGCCGGCCCACAGCCGAGTTGACCCGTGCGGTGCGGGCGTTGGAGTCCGCGCTGGACAAACGGGACCTGGGGGCGCTGCGCTCCATGGCCGCTCCGGACAACTCCATGACCTACTTCGACGAGACGGTGTCCGACTACGGCGGGCACCCCGTGCACGCCACCGACTACGAGAGCTCGCTTCCCGGAGAGGTGATGGTCGGCCTGACCGCTGACTGCGGGACCGGCCGGAGTGCCGAGTTCGGCATCGACTTCCTCTACCAGCACGGCGGCTGGCGTCCGGCCTTCGGGCCGGACGCCAGCCAGGGAAGCGCGGCCCCCGGGCCGGACTTCCCCTCCGCCCGGCTCCCCAGCGGTGCCGCCTCCGCCTCGGCGGGAACGGACGGGTGCCCGGTTCGGTGAACCGGGGGCCGGGCGGCGGCGTATGCACCGATGGGTTCACCGACGGGCTGAGGAGACGACATGTGGGTGCGCGGAGTGATCGGGTTGGTCCTGGTGGCGGTCGGCGGACTGTGGATCGCCCAGGGGTCCGGGGCGGTGCACGGCTCGATGATGAGCGGCCACAGCCGTTACGCCGCGCTGGGGGTGGTCGTGGTGCTGCTCGGCCTGGCCCTCATCGGCTGGGCCTGGCGAATCCGCGAGAACCGGCGCCCCCGGGCATAGCCGTGCCGTCCGGAGCTTGGCGCCGCTGCGCCGTCGCAAGGCCCGGGCGAAGGCCGCCGCACCCGGTCAGACCCGCAGGTACTTGCGCAGGGTCACAAAGGCCGCGAGGCCGGACATGCCGACGCCCAGGACCAGCATCAGCGGCATGGCCTGGAAGACCGGTCCCCAGCCGATGAAGGTGATCACATCGACCGAGGGAGCCAGGAACTGATCGATCATCAGTGACTTCACCAGCGCCAGCATGGCCGAGGCCAGCACCGCGCCGACCACCCCGGCGAACGCGGCCTCGGCGATGAACGGCAGCTGCACCGAGTAGTTGGACGCGCCGACCAACCGTTTGATCCCGGTCTCCCGCTTGCGGCTGAAGGCCGAGATGCGCACGGTGTTGGCGATCAGCAGCGTGGTCACCGCGAGCATGACCAGCATCACCGACAGCGCCAGCACCTGGGCCCCGTCCAGCAGTCTGAACAGCGGTTTCAGTACCTGGCTGTCGTCCTCCGCATGGCCCACCCCGGGCTGTCCGCTGACGAGTTCGGTGGCCGCGAGGTACTGCTGCGGGTCCTTCAACTTGATCTGCAGGTCGCCGTTGAAGGAGTCGGTCGAGGCGAAGCTGACCTCCGGGGAGTTGGCGTCCTCCTGCTTGTAGGAGCGGATCTCCTGCTCCGGGGTCTCGGTGTAGACCTTCTCGGTCAGCCCACTCTGCATCAGGCTGGCCTGCACCGCTGCCTTCTGAGCCTGCGTCGCCGGGCCGGTGGCACAGGATCCTGACTTGCTGTCGAGCGCGTCGTCCTTGGTGCAGAAGTAGACGCTCACCTCCACGCGTGCGGCCCAGTACCCCTGCATGGCGTCCACTTGGTCCCGCAGCAGGAGCGCGGCTCCGGCCAGGGCGAGGGACATGGCGGCGCTGATGACGACCGCGATGGTCATCGTCAGGTTGCGTCGCAGGCCGGTCCAGATCTCGGATATCAGGAACTGTGTGCGCATGACGTCCCGGTGCGTTGAGATGGAGCGTGACGAGCACCCACTCTAGGGCCTGTGGCGGAAGTGATGGTCACGGACCCGCATGAGGGGCCTTGGTGTGCCCCCATGCGCCAGTGCATCAACGCGGCACTCGGATTCCCGCGTTGTGGGCCGGCGTCGATCACGTTTCGGTGATCGACGCCGGTCCCGGTCGAGTCGCTGTGCGTCAGTGGGGCTGTGCCGTTCTAGGCGAAGTAGCCACTGCAGTCGACGACGAGGTCGATGGTCGCCGCGCTGTGGTTGTAGAGGCTGATCTGGCCGCCAGTGCTGGTGGGGGTGAGGGCCAGATTGGCCACTGTCTGGGCGGCGTTCCAGTTGAGGTTGGAGGTGGTGGGTTGGGTGGTTCCGGACTCGTAGGCGATGACGTTCCCGGCGTCGCTGTCGTCAGTGATGGTGAGCATGGTGACGAGCGTGGGCTGGGTCGCGGTGGTGACCTGCTGGGTGTCGGCCTGGTCGGTGGTGTAGGTGCCCCAGGCCGCGACCGGTGCGGCGGACGTGCCACCGGTGCCGTTTCGGGTGTCGACGAGCCGGGTCGGGCTGACGGCGTGGTAGGTCTGGCCGGTGGTGGACGTGGTGTAGTAGCCGGAGATGTCGACGATGACGGCGGCGGCGCTGCCGCGGTTGGCGATGGTGATGCTCCCTGTGCCGCTGAGGGGGATGTCGGCCGCCATGGAGGAGATGGCGTCGGCGGTGGAGTAGGTGAGGCTGGTCATCGCGGTCGGGTCGGAGCCGGTGGCGTACGCCTCCAGGTAGCCGCTGCCGGTCTGGCCGGCGGTGGTCAGGTTCGCTGCCACCGCCGTCGCGGTGCTGGGAACTCCGCTGTCGCCGGTGATCTGCAGAGTGAACGCGGTGTTGGCCGGAACCGTGCCGACAGCGGTCAGGCCGGTGGTGTCAGCCGTGCTGGCGCGGGTGTCCAGGGCACGTGTGGCGGTGGCCAGTGGGGTGTAGGTCTGGTCGCTGGTCAGGTTCGGGTCGCTGGTGAAGTAACCGGTGAGGTCGACGATCAGGGCGCTGGTATTGGCGGAACTGCCGGCCGTGTAGAGGTCGATCTCTCCGTCATTGCCGACGGGCACGATCTGGTAGCCGGTGACGGTGTCGTTGGCCGTGTAGTTGGTTGAGGAAGTGATGGGGCGTTGGGTTCCGTCCGCGTAGGCGGTGACGAATCCCGGGGCGTTCTGGTTGGTGGCGGTGACGTCGACGGCGACGGCGGTGACCGACGCCGGGATGGTGGCGGGAGCACCTGTGGTGGCCGGGGTGACGCTGTCGCCGGCGATCCGCAGCGGGACGACGGAGCCGCCTTGGACGGTGGCGGTACCGGCGGTCACCGCACCGTCGGTGTAGGCGACGTTGCTGCGGGTGTCCAGGATGCGGACGGGAAGGACGGACTGGTGGTAGCTCGCCGGTGTGTAGGGCTGGACGGGGGCGACCGCTGCGCCGTTCCAGGCCTGGACGTTCGCGATCTGACCGGTGTAGTAGCCGCCGCGGGCGCCGGAGTGGTCGCTGTCACCGATCTGGAAGTCACCGACGGCGCCGACAGGGGCGTGGGAGCCGGTGGCGACGTGGACGTCGTCGACGTACAGGTCCATGACCTGGGTGTTCGCGTTGTAGGTGGCCGTCAGGTGGGCCCAGGCCCCGAGTTGGACGGTGCCACCGACGATGTTGTCGAAGGTCCAGGCGCCGCCCGTGGTGGTGTTGAGGGAGAACTGCCAGCCGCTGCTGAGCGCGGACACGACCATGCCGGAGTTGGCGGCGGAGCCGGAACCGTCCTGCGACAGGACGGAGACGTTGTTGACGGTGGGCTTGACCCAGGCGGAGACAGTGAAGCTGCCGCTGAGCGTGAGCGCTGGGACGCTCGTGCTCAAGGAGCCGTTGCCGCTGCCGGTCAAGGTGACGTCGGGGGTGAACAGGTCCCCGGTGGTGGCGGTGACTCCGCTGTTGCCGGTGAGGTTCAGGGGGGTGCCGGCCGTGGTGTCGGCGGCGGTGGCGCCGGTGGTGTCGTAGTCGTTCAGCGGCCAGCTGTGTGTGGCGGTGGTGAGCGACTGGCCGGTCTGCGCGGCCAAGGTCGCGGTGGTACCGCTCAGGGACATCAGGTGGGCGGTGTCGGTGACGGTGCCGTTGCTGTTGCCGCTGACCGTCCACAGGTCCGGGGTGCCGTCGTTGTTGATGTCAGCCGCCTGCGACGTGGGCTGGCTGGTCGAGTCCCAGCCGGTGGCGGCCACCTCGATCGCGGAGAGGCCGGTGTCGGCGTCGCCGTTGCTGAGCGAGTCGTAGGCGAGGTTGTACAGGTTTCCGGCGCTGAGGTACCACAGCTGTCCGGCTGCGGGGTCCGAGCCGTTGCTGCTGGTGTCCCGGGCGAAGAGCACCGGCTGACCGTTGAGCAGCGTGCTCGCCAGGGTCCAACCGGTCCAGCCCGTGGTGCAGTCGGTGTTGGCGTTGGCGGTGTTCTGGGCCAGGCAGTACGGGTTCACGTCAGCGAGGTCGGTTGCCGTGTCGGCGCCCGGATAGCTGCCTTCGTCGACGTTGGAGGGTTCGTCGTAGAGGGAGCCGTTGATGACCAGGAGCAGGTCGGGGTAGCCGGTGACGGGGGCGCTGTTGACCGTGTTGTTCAGGCCCCCACCGTTGGCGATGGCGGTGGCGTAGTTCGTGGTCGTTGTGGTGCTGCCGTCGGCGTTGGTGGTGGTCGTGTTCTTCGTGAAGATGCTTGCGGCGTCGGTGACCGGGGTGGCGTCGATGGGGTTGAGGGTGCTGCCGTCCCCCTGGCCGGGGAGGATCTCACCGCTCACGGCGCCAGTACTGGCGTCGTAGCCGTAGTCGAGGACGTCGTTGAAACCGGCCCCGGTGACGAAGTGCCCGGTGATGGCCTGGGTGCCGTTGAACGAGGCCGCTGTCTGGCTGGTGGAGACGCCGTTGCCGTCGATGCCGATATTGCGCGCGGTCGTGTTGACCTGGCCTGTTCCGTTGCCCGCGGCCAGCCAGAGTCCGGGTGCCAGGCCGTTCTGGCCGCCGACGGTGAGCAGGTCGGCGTGGCCGTCACCGGTCATGTCGTCACTCGTGGCGGTCGCGGGTGGGCGGGCGATGAAGCGGAAGTCCTGGGTTTCCCCGATATTGCCGCCCACGCCGATCGCCGTCACCGTCAGGGTGTTCGTCTGCTCGGTCGGCTTGACCGAGATCGACGCGCTGTACGGGCTGGACGTGGGCGCCGGAACGCTGATCGGGTTGCCCCCGTTGAGCTGGTACTCGTAGCCGGTCGGGACACTGGTGTCGGTGTCGGTGTCGGTGATGGTGAACCCGGCGGCGGTGCCGTCGGTGCACAGTGCGTCGGTGCTGTCGGTGCTCAGGTCGCTGCACTGGCTGGTGCTGGAGGTGACGGCGGCGATGGTCGGTGCGCCGGGGGCAGTGGGGTCGTAGGAGAAGTGGCAGGTCACCGACTGCTTGCTGGCGAGCTTCTGGTCAGTGACGGTGAGGTACCAGGCGAACTCGGTCCTCGCGGTGAGGGCCTGGAAGGGGCCGGTGGCGCTGGTGTGGGAGTAGAAGGCCTCGGCGGTGGTGCCGCTGGTGGCGTTGACGGCCTGGGTGTAGGTGGCGTTGCTGGTGAGGTTCTTCAGGGTGAAGTCGGCGGTCAGCGGACTGATGGTGCCGTCGGGGTCGGAGACCGCGGCGCGCAGGGCCACGTCGCCCAGGCCGAGGACGGTCGGGCTACCGGCGGTGCAGTCGGTCGTGGGGCTGGTGGTGAGGGCAGTGGGGGTGATGGGGGCGTGGTCGTAGGTGGTGGTGATGGTGGCCTGCTTGGAGAACTGCTTCCAGGCGAGGTCGTTGCTCTCGTCGTCGGCACGCAGCCCGAAGGTGGCGTTGGACCAGTGGCCGTTGGCGGCGGCCTGCATGGTGGGCTGGATGTTGTAGGTGACGTCGCCGGGTCCGCAGGAGGTGGACCAGCCGTTGGCGACGTCGTCCGAGCCGAGTTTGCTGATCCAGGCGGGCTGGTTGTTCCAGGTCGTACCGGAGCTGATGCTCCCGGTCTGGTAGAGGTCGACGGGTTCGGCGGTGCAGGAGGCCGACCAGTTCTCGTAGAACGAGATGCTGGAGGACAGGACAGTGGCGTTCCAGACACCGCTGTGGACGCTGGTCTGGAAGAAGGAGCGGTTGGTGGAGACGTCCGAGGTCCAGTTGGTGTAGCCGACGTGCAGCGGTCCCGGCGTGGCTGCCGCGGGGTCGTAGAAGGAGGTCGAGGGCCACTCGCTGTCCACGGTCGCCCAAGCCTGGACGGTGTCGGTCTGTCCGGTGGGCACGAAGGTCGGGTCGATGTAGACCGGGTACACCGTGTCCTTCCCGCGCAGCACGGCGGTGGCGGCGGTCAGGTCGACCCGGCCGCCGCGGTAGGAGGCCCTGAGGCTGGCGTGGTGTGCGCCCGCACCCGGTCCGGTGGTGTCGGAGGCGACCGGGGTTCCGGTGTGGGCGTCGACGCTCTGACCGGTGGCCGGAGCGTTCGCCAACGGGGTCTTCGCGGCGAGCCGGGCGGAGTCCCACATCGTCGGCGCGGTCGCGGCGAACAGCGTCCGGCCGTGCGCGTCCTTGCCGGTGATGTCACCGGCCGCGTCGCTGGCCAGCGTCACTCCGCTGGTCTGTGTACCCAGGGCGAGGTCGGCGAGGGCGGGGTTGGCGGCGGCCTGGGCGTCCTTGACGACCAGGACCTCGCTGAACCCACCGCTGTCCTGCGCGGTGACGGCCAGGTCCACCCCCGGCAGCACGCTGCGGTAGGTGGCGGTCGCGCCGGACACAGTCGGGGTGCCCAGCCGGAAACCCGCGGGCAGGGACAGCGCGAGCCCGCCGTCGCCGGAGTGCATCGTTGCCAACGGCGCGTTGTTGTCGCCGCCGGACAGGCTCAGGGGGCTGGTGCTGCTCTTCGGGGAGAGGGTGCCGTCGGGGTTGCGGACCAGGGTCGCGTCCAGGTTCTGCCACTGACCGTGGACCAGCTTGCGCACCGGGGCCAGGTCCTGCGTCAGGGTCAGCGTCCCGTTCGGGTTGGCCGTCAGGGTCGATGTCGACGTCGTCTCCGCCGTCGCCAGTACTGGCTTCCCTGTCTGTCGCGCCCGCACCATCGCCTGGTCTTCACCGAGCCTGGACGAGGACGCGGACGAGGACGTGCCGGATGCCGTGGTCGCTGGTGCGGGTGCCTGTCCGGGAGCGGTGGCAGCGGCGGCGGGCACTGTGCCGACGAGGGCGGGCGCCAGCAGCGCCGAGGCTATGACCACGGCTCCTGCCCGCGCGGCGAGGCGTCGCGCTCTCGAACCGTACGCGGAATGCGGATTCTTCATGAGTTGTCTGCCTACCGGAGAGCCGAGGGAAGTAAGTGTGCGACGCACTTGCGGCGCTGGCGCCCCGTCAAGAGGAACTGTTCACCGAGTAGCGCACCAACCGTCGTCGCCCACCTGCAAGAACGCACTCGGACAGTGTGCGTCACGCGACAGCGACCCGATGTCCGAATCATCCTCATCTTGATCCATTAGCGGAGTCACCAAGTCCGCTTTCACGCCCTACTCTTACCCTCGCGGCCCTCAGGGCCCGCTGCTTCTCGGGTGGAGGGCGGGACCGGCGACGTGAGTGGTCGACCGGCCCGCCCTCCGGGGTGACCAGGGGTCAGGAACTCGTGTAGAGCGCCGTGACCGCGGCCTGGCCGAAGGCGGTGGGGTAGACCCGCACGTCGCTGACGCTGCCGTTGACCTGGCAGTAGGGGGTGGTGGAGCCCGCCGCCTCGATGGCGCCGATGGTGAGGGCCCCGCCGGGGTTGTACTGCGGGGCGGTGTTGGTGGTGGTACCGGCCAGCACGCCGTTGACGTAGAGCGCCTGGCTGCCGTTGGCCGCGTCGTAGGTCCCGACCAGGTGGGTCCAGGTGCCCGCGGTTGCCTTGGCGTCGACGGTGGGGAAGGTGGTGGCGGCGGTGTCGGTGGTGGTGGTCTGGAAGATCCATCCTCCGTTGCTGGGGTTCATACCGAGGTAGAAGGACTGGTGGTTGACGGTCCCCTGGCCGACGGCGATCTGGGTGTTGGTCAGGTTGTTGAGCTTGACCCAGGCGGAGACGGTGTAGCTGCCGGTGGTGACCACCGCGGGGGCGTTCGTGCGGATGATTCCGTCGGTGCCGTCGAACACGGCGGCCCCGTTGGCGTTGTTGGAGTGGTCCGGGCCGTAGCTGACGCCGCCGACGGCGGTGCCGGGGTTGGTGGAGGCAGTGTCGGTGGCGTTGCCTGCGGCGGTGAGCTGCCAGCGGTCGGATCCGGCGTAGTCGGTGTGGCTGGCCCACAGCACGTTGCCGTAGGCGTCGTAGATGACCAGGTTGCCGTCGGGCTGGAACAGCATGGCGTCACCGGCGTGGCCGCTGGTCCCGGTGGCACCGAGGGAACCGGTGTTGCCGAGTGCGGCGTCAGCGGCGTCGTCATAGCTGACCAGGTTGCCATCGCTCTGCAGCGTCAGTACCGCGTTGGGGTAGCCGGTCTTGCCCATCGTGTACAGGGGGGTGCCGGCCAGGTCCACGGTCAGCAGGCCCGCGTTGAACGTCATGGTGTCGGCGCCCAGGTTCCACTGGCTGCCGCTGGGGTAGGTACGGCCGTTCGACGGGAACAGGGTGGCGGTGGCGTTGGCGGCGTCGGTACCGGCCGCGAGCACCTGGGCCGGAGTCAGCGTCTGGTTCCACGTCTGGATCTGCGACACGTCGCCGTTGAAGTACGCGTTGCGGGCACCGTTGAGCAGGTCCTCGCCGACCTGGAAGTCACCGGTGAAGCCGGTGACCGCGGTGTGGGTCGCCTGCCCGTCGGGGACACCGTTGATGTAGAGCGTCATCTCGCCGGTCGAGGCGCTGTAGGTCGCCGTCAGGTGGGTCCACAGGCCCAGGTGGACGGGGATGTTGCTCTCCGCGCAGTCGGCGTTCCACGGACCGGTGTCGGTCTTGGCCAGGCAGAAGTTCCAGCCGGTGGCGCTGGCCAACAGCGCGAAGCCGGAGTCCTTCGACCCGTCCTGCGACAGGACCGCGTCGTCGGCCGCGACCACGGTCCTGGGGTCGGCCCACACCGAGACGGTGAAGTTCTGCGAGGTGGTGACCGCCGGAGCGGAGGCGTGCAGGGAGCCGCTGCTCCCGTCCAGGGACACGTCGGGGGCGAACAGGTCCTTGGTGTACCAGACCGCGCCGCCGGCGGAGCCGGTCAGCGGGAGCGCGGTGCCGTTGGTGGTGTCGGCGGCCGTGGCGACCGCGTCCGCACCGGCGTCGTTGAGGGGCCAGTTGTGGGTCTCGGTGCTGAGGGCCTGGCTGCTCTGGGTGGTCCAGGTGGCGGTGGTCCCGTTGAGGGTCATCAGGTGAGCGGTGACAGCGCCGGTCGCGCCGACGGTCCACAGGTCGGGCGTGCCGTCGCCGTTGATGTCGGCTGCCTTGAGGGTGGGCGCGGTGGTGGCGTCCCAGCCGGTGGTGGCGGCCTCGACCAGGCCGGTGGCGCTGGTGTCGACCGCCCCGTTGTTGCTGAGGTTGTCGGTCTCCAGGGTGTTGAGGACGCCGGGGGTGAGGTACCAGAGCTGACCCGCGGAGGGGTCGGTGCTGCTGGTGCCGGTGTCCCGGGCGAAGACCTCGGGCAGGCCGCCGGTGAGGGTGCTGGAGACGGTCCAGCCGTTCCAGCCGTTGGTGCAGGCGGTGTTGCTGTTCGCGGCGTTCTGGGCGAGGCAGTACGGGTTGTAGTCGGTCAGGTCGACCGCGGCGTCAGCGCCCGGGTAGCTGCCCACTCCGTCGTTGGACTGCTCGTCGTAGAGGGAGCCGCCCAGGACCATGAGCAGGTCGGGGTAGCCAGTGACGGTGTTGCCGTTGACGGTGTTGTAGAGGCTGCCGCCGTTGGCGACGGAGGTGGCGTACGACGGGGTCGTGGTGGTGGTCCCGTCGGGGTTGGTGGTGGTGGCGTTGATCGTGAAGACGCCGGTGGCGTTGGTGACGGGAAGGGCAGCGACGGGGTTGAGGGTGCTGCCGTCCCCCTGGCCGCGCAGGATCTCGCCGCTGACGGCGCCGGTGCCGGTGTTGTAGCCGTAGTCGAGGACATCGTTGAAGCCGACGCCGGTGGAGAAGTGGCCGGTGATGGCCTGGGTGCCGGTGAAGGACGTGGGGGTCTCGGTGGTGGAGACGCCGTTGCCGTCGATGCCGACATTCCGAGCGGTCGTGTTGAGCTGACCGGATCCGCTGGTGGTGGCCTGCCACAGACCGGCGGGCAGGGTGTTCTGTCCCCCGACGGTGAGCAGGTCGGCGTGGCCGTCGCCGGTCATGTCGTCACTGGCGGCCGTCGCCGGGGCCTTCGCGATGAACGCGACGGACTCCACGTCTCCGACGTTGCCACCCGCGCCGAGCGCGGTCACGCTCAGGATGTTCGTCTGCTCGGTCGGCTTCACGTAGATCGTCGCCGTGTAGGGGCTGGCCGAGGCGACGGTCGCGGTGGCCGGCGCGGCACCGTTCAGCTGGTACGCGTAGTTGGTGACACCCCCGGAGCTGTTGGTGTTGGTGTCGGTGATGGTGAAGGCGGTGGTGGTGCCGATGGTGCACAGTGCGTCGATGCTGTCGGTGCCGAGGTCGTCGCACTGGCTGGTGCTGGAGGTGACGGGGGTGATGGTGGGGGCGCCGGGGGCGGTGGGGTCGTAGGAGAAGTGGCAGGCGGTGCTGGGCTTGCTGGTGAGCTTCTGGTCGGTGACGGTCAGGGACCAGGCGAACTCGGTTTTGGCGGTGAGGGCTTGGAAGGGGCCGCTGGTGCTGGTGTGCGAGAACGCGGCCTCGGCGGTGGTGCCGCTGGTGGCGTTGACGGCCTGGGTGTAGGTGGCGTTGCTGGTGAGGTTCTTCAGCGTGAAGTCGGCGGTCAGCGGGCTGGTGGTGCCGTCGGGGTCGGAGACGGCGGCGCGCAGGTCGACGTCGCCCAGGCCGAGGATGGTGGGGTTGGTGGCGGTGCAGGTGGTGCCCGGGCTGGTGGTCAGCACGGTGGGGATGTTGGGGGTGTGGTCGTAGGTGGTGGTGATGGTGGCCTGCTTGGAGAACTGCTTCCAGGCGAGGTCGTTGCTCTCGTCGTCGGCGCGCAGCCCGAAGGTGGCGTTGGACCAGTGGCCGTTGGCGGCGGCCTGCATGGTGGGCTGGATGTTGTAGGTGACGTCGCCGGGTCCGCAGGAGGTGGACCAGCCGTTGGCGACGTTGTCCGAGCCGAGCTTGCTGATCCAGGCGGGCTGGTTGTTCCAGGTGGTGCCGGAGTTGATGGTGCCGGTCTGGTAGAGGTCGACCGGTTCGGCGGTGCAGGAGGCGGACCAGTTCTCGTAGAACGAGATGGTGGAGGTCAGCACGGTGGCGTCCCAGACGGCGCTGTGGACGCTGGTCTGGAGGAAGGACCGGTTGGTGGAGACGTCCGAGGTCCAGTTGGTGTAGCCGACGTGCAGGGGGCCGGGGGTGGCGGCGGCGGGGTCGTAGAAGGCGGTGCTGGGCCATTCACTGTCCACGGTGGCCCAAGCCTGGACGGTGTCGGACTGGCCGCTGGGAGTGAAGTTCGGGTCGATGTAGACCGGGTAGACCGTGTCCTTGCCGCGCAGCACGTTCGCGTCGGCGGTCAGGGTGATGCGGCCGGTGCGGTAGGCGGCCTTGAGGCTCGCGTGGTGGGCACTGGTCCCGGGACCGGCGGTGGTGGAGGCGATGGGGTTGCCGGAGTGGGCCTGCACGCTCTGGCCGGTGGCCAGGGACCTGACTCGGGCGGTGTCGGTGCTGGGCTGGGCGGAGTCCCACATGGTGGGGGCAGTGGCGGCGAACAGGGTGCGGCCGTGGGTGTCACGGCCGGTGATGTCGCCGGCCGCGTCGCCGGCGAGCGTGACCCCACTGGCCCGCGCGCCCAGCGCGAGGGTGGCCAGGGCGGGGTTGGCGGCGGCTCGGGCGCTGTCGACGACCAGGACCTCGCTGAACCCGCCGCTGTCCTCCGCGGTGACCACCAGGTCCACGCCCGGCAGCACGCCGTGGTACGTCTCGGTGGCGCCGGAGACCGTGGGTGTGCCGAGTGCGAAGCCGGTCGGCAGCGACAGGGCGAGCTCGCCGTCGCCGGAGCGCATGGTCGCCAGCGGTGCGCTGCTGTTGCCGCCGGAGAGGGTCAGCGGGCTGGAGCTGACCTTGGGCGACCAGGTTCCGTCCGCGTTGCGGACCAGGGTCGCGTCCAGGTTCTGCCACTGGCCGTGGACCAGCTTGCGCACCGGGGCCAGGTTCTGCGTCAGCGTGAGCGTTCCGTCCGGGTTCGCCGTCAACGTCGACGTCGACGTCGTCTCCGCTGCCGCCACCACCGGCTTGCCCGTCTGCCGCGCGAGCGACGACGCCGCATCCGCGCTCAAGGGCGAGGGCGAGGGCGAGGGCGACGCGGACGAGGAGGCGGATGCGAGGGGGGCCGGATGCGGTGTGGCGGCGGCTGCGGGCACCGTGGCGCCGAGCACCGGCGCCAGCAGCGCCGAGGCTATACCCGCGGCACCGGCCCGCACGGCGGACCGCCGCGCACTGAGGCCCTGCCGGGAACGTGGAATTCTCATCAACTGACTGCCTGTCGGATGTCCGGATCCAATATGAATGCGCGACGTACTGCCGCAGCACCAGATCCACACCAAAAGGCAGTTCTTACTGAGCAGCGTGCGAAGCGCCGCTGGCGACGGCTGCCATGCCGACGCATGGATTCGGACTGCCGGTAGGCAGCTGGAACCCCGCCTTCCTGCAAGAACACTCGCGACCAGCGCGAGCGACGTTACCGCGACCGATGTCCAGTTCCTCCCCCGTTGATCACTTTACGGAGCCAAGCCCTCCGCTTTCTTACGTGACTTTTACCGACGGAGGAGCGGCCCGGGGAACGACACTGGGGCTGCCGCAGAGATGCGGCAGCCCCAGTGGGCCTGGATGCCCAGGGCGACGACGCCGTCAGCCAATCGACCGAGGGGGCACTCGCCAGCGTCGCCAGGTTGAATCGTGGTACCCGGGCGCGGTCTCAGATGAACTCCAGGCCGTACGCGACGACGCCGACGACGACCATCAGGGCCACTGCCCTGAGGCCGATCTTCTTCTGGACGGCCGTATCGATTTCCACACCGGCGGGTACGCCCCTGATGGATGCCGACATGAGGATCCCGGCGGCGCACAGGCACAGCATGGCGTCGGCGTACAGCACCAGGCTGTGACGCATGGCTTCGTGCTTCGCCGAGCCGAAGGCCAACGCCACCAGGAATCCCACCGCAGAGGCCCCGAAGAGTCCGATGCGATTCTTGATGCCGATGGACGGGTGCCGGAATGTGAAGGGGAAGGCGACGGCCAGGAAAGCGGCGGCGAGCACCAACCAGGAAATGGAAACTGAGTCGACAGGACTGGCGAGGTACATATTGGTCCATGGGGGTGTTCGATTTCGAGGCGCCGTGGGCTGTATCAAGCCAATCGCTCGACCGAAACCACGGATTTAGAGATTCTGATATTGTAACACGGCTCGCCCGAAGCGGGGGTAAGAATGAATGCGGTCGATGGAGCGGTGGTGCACTGAGCAGGCCCAGTGCACCACCGCCGGGTTTACTCGCGTTGCTAGCAGCCAAAGTGTTCTTGGCAAAGCCCGTCCGCGCCGGCCAGTGCCCCGGGGAGCCCCATGCCGATTGCCGCTGCCCTGTTGATCAATTTCGCTGAGTAATGGCCGTTGCCCCAGCTGGATTTCTCGGCGTCTTCGCCCGCCCTGGTGATGACTCCGGAAATTCCGTCCTTCAGGAAAGGAGCCGCCTCTGCGATTTTCCCGGGTACGGCCCCCAGGCCGCCGGTCACGAGCCCGACGCCGAAGACCACGCCGTTCGCCTCGGCGTCCTGCATGTCACCGCCCGCCAGGTCGCTGACGGCCGCGGCTCCGGCCAGGCCGGTCGAAATGGCACCGGCAGCCGTGGCCACGGTGAAGCAGGCCTCCGCGAGAGGGCCGCAGAAGGGGGTCGCGATCGCAGCCGCGGCTGAGATGACGCCGGCCACGGAGCTTGCGTCCGAGAGGACCGACGCGGTCTCGCGGGCAAAGTGCTGGAAGGAACTGAACCATCCGCTCTGCGCCGCTGCGGCCGCCTTCTGCTCAGCCGCTATCTGTTGCTGGTCGGCCCGGTACTCCCGCTCGTAGTCCTGCTGTTGCTCGGCCTGGTACTGCTGCTCGCTGAGCGCCTGGTGGTGGTGGTAGATGATCGCGCCGTCGTCGTAGGACTGCCAGTCGCTGTGCGTCGCTTGGTAGTCGTCGCCAGGATGGCCGTCCACGACCTGCTGCCCGGTGGAGGTGGTGACGGTGCGCAGGGTGCAGGTGGGGTCATCGCCGCTGCATCCGCTCTCGTACAGTCCGGTCGGGTCCGATTGGTCGACGGGGTTGTCACCGGCGTAGCTGTATCCGTTCAGCTGCTGGCTGCTGGTCGCCTCGAACACCGGGTCGAGGCTGATGAAGCGCCCCAGAGTGGCGTCGTAGAAGCGTGCGCCGTCATCCGTCAGACCGGTGACCGGGTCCGTGGTCTTGTCGAGGAAGGTGCGGTTGTCGATCCAACTGGAGCTGACCCCGCGGGCGTTGCCGTACGGGTCGAACTGGCGCCAGGTGGGCGTCTGGGCCGTCGAGTCGAGGTACAGGGTGCTGGTGCCGTGCTGGTCGGCGATCTCGAAGTCGTAGAGACTGCCGGTGCCGGTCCGGACGATCGTCGTCCCGCCCGGGGCGCCGTAGTAGCGGACGCCCGTGGTGGTGGAACCGGCGACGGTGACCTGTTCGCTGCCGAGGTAGAGCGTGGTGCCGCTCGGGTCGACCTGGAGCAGCAGGTTGCCGTCGGCGTCGTAGACGTACGACGTGCTCGCGTTGGTCGTCGCGTTGGCGACCTTGGTGAGCTGGCCGTCGTTGTCCCAGCTCAGGGTCTGGTTCCCGGTGCTGGTGTCGCGGGTGGTGGTGTCGCCGGTGCTGTCGTAGCCGTAGCTGGTGGAGCTGGTGGACCCTCCCGTGTTCGTGGTGCCCGTGACCGTGTTGGGCTGGGTGCTGGAGTAGGTGTTGGTGGTGACGGTGTCGCTGGTGCCGCTGGTCAGGGAGTGCTGGTCCTGGGTCAGCCGGTTGCCGATGGCGTCGAAGGTCCAGCTGGTCCAGTACGTGCCGCCGGAGATGCCGTCACCGACCGTCGAGTCGTTGCCGCTCGTCGGTGTGGCCGCGCACTTGTCGGTCGCGGTCCAGGCCGCGGTGAGCCGGTCCAGCCCGTCGTAGCTGAAGCACTGGGTCTCGGCGGTGGTGCCGGAGCCGAGGCGGGCCTCGGTCTGCTGGGTGATGTTCCCGGAAGGGTCGTAGCTGTAGGAGGTGTCGTCGACGCTCGCCGGGGTGGTGGTGGAGCGGGTGACGAGCTGGTCGGTCAGGTTGCCTGTGTGCGGGTCGTAGGTGTCCGACACGGTGGCGAAGTCGCTGGTGGAGCCGCCGAGCTGGACCTGCGCCACCTGGTTGTAGGCGGAGTAGGTGGTGCCGTAGACGTAGCTGTAGGAGGTGGTGGCCAGGCCGTTGGGCATGTCCTGGTTGTTGTAGGTGTGGGTGACCGTCTCGGCCGGAAGGCCGCCGCCGAGGCCGTAGCCGTCGGTGAACAGCAGGCCGAGGACGCTGGTGTAGGTGTGCGTGATCTTCCACGTCTTGCCGAGCGTGGTGCCCTGCGCGCCGGACGGGATGATCGTCTCCTCGCCCAGGGACTCGCCGAAGACGTTGAACCCGACCGCCTGCTCCACATACGGGTAGCCGCCGGTGTACGACGTGGTCGTGGTGGTCTGCCCGATCGCGTCGGTCATGCCGGAGACGGCGTTGTTGGCGTTGTCGTACACCCAGGACGCCGTCTCGTTGCCGGGCGACGTGGTGGAGGTGTAGGCCACCTGCCCCGAGGACGGCGCGGCGAACTCGGCCGTCTTCCGGTCGAGCGCGTCGTAGGTGTACGAGGTGTAGTCACCTCGGGAGTCCTCGGTCTGCAACAGGTTGCCGTCGGCGTCGTAGGCCATGGTCGTGGCACCTGCGGTCGCGTCCGACTTCGAGACGGCGTCACCGGCCAGGTCGTACGTCGTGGTCCACTTGTCGCCCTTGGCGTCGGTGGTCGTCGACTGCTGGCTGTGGCCGTCGTACCCGTACGTGGTGGCTGTCGTCGTGCCACCGGTCAGGTAGAAGATCCCGGTGGTCGTGTTGGACGGGGTGGTCAGGGTGGGCGCGGTCGAGTAGTCGTCCACCTCGACGGTGCGCCCGAGGGCGTCGGAGCGCGTCGCCTTGACCACGCCGCCGGTGGGCGGGATCACGGTCGTGGTGTCGCCGTTGTACACCGTCGTCGTGGTGGTGACCACGACGCCGTTCTTCTCGGAGGTGTCGTAGACCTGCCGTCCGAGGCCGTCGTAGGTGTAGACGTCCTGCTGGGCGACCTGGTTGTCGGCCACCGACACCAGCGCGAGCGTCGGTGTGGTGGTGGAGTCCCAGTAGTCGGTGTTCCTCTTGGCGACCCATCCTCGCGAGTCGTAGAAGGTGTCGTCGATCAGACGTCCACCCTGCGGGGTGTAGGTCTGCGTCTGGCGCGGCCGGCCCAGCGAGTCGTTGATGGTGACCGAGGTCAGGTAGCCGCTGTTGTCGTTGAGGGTGTTGGTGACCACGCCGGAGATCGACTTGTTCGACTCCGTGTAGGTGTTGGTCACGTTGGCCAGACTGGTGGTCGGGCGCGAGTCCTTCCAGACCGAGGTGACTCGGCCCAGTGCGTCGTACTGCGTGGTCGTGACGACGCCGTTCACGTCCGTCGACGTGAGCTGCAGGTTCCGCTCGGGGTCGAAGGTGACCGAGCTGGTGTGCGCGACGCCGTTCACGGTCGGCTGGGTGAGTGTCTGACCAGTCGTCAGACCGGCCGCGTTGACCGTGTACCCGGTGCTGGTGGTGTTGCCGTTTCCGTCCGTGGAGCTGGCGACGCGGTGGTAAGTCCCGTCGTAGGTGTTCTGCGTCTTGGTGCGCCAGGTGAACGCGCCGCCGCTGTAGCCCGTCGCGACCCGGGTCATGGTGGCCAGACCCAGGGTGGGCGCGGCCTTCTGCGGGAAGGCGGTGGCGAAGGTCGGGTCGTCGTAGAACGTCTCGGTGGCCTTCACGACCTGGTCGGGCCGGGTCACGCCGGCGGGCGCGCCGAGGGTGTTCAGGCCGTTCGGGACCGAGGGGACCGAACCCTCGGTGAAGCCGGAGCACGCTACCGAGTCGGTCTCGGAGCTCGCGGGCAGGCCCACCAGGTTGAGGGTGGTGTTCGCGGGTGCGTAGGCCGTCGCGGTGCACTGGTCGTACGCCGGGTTGACCGGCACGGAGTGCGTGTAGAGATAGGTCGGCAGACCGAAGTTCGCGTCCGACGGGTTGGCGTCGTAGCTGCTGTCCGTCTCGCCGTAGCGCCACGAGACGGTGCCGCCGTCGGTCAGTCGCTGCCGCGTCCACTCCTCGGCGGTGCCGGTGGTGTTGGCGGTCAGGTCCGGCAGGCCGGAGCGGGTCCGGGTCGCGGTGGCCGGGGAGACCCAGTAGGAGTAGATGGCCGAGTGGTCGACTCCGCCTCCGTCACCGAGGTAGGAGGTGGACTCCAGCAGCTTCCCCGCCAGCTGGTCGGAGTCGGTGTGGGTGCCGCCCTGCGAGTCGGTCAGCGAGACGCTGCGGGTGGAAGTCGGGGAGAGCCAGTCCCCGTCCATGCCCTGGTAGTAACTGTTGACCTGCTCGGTCCTGGCGTCGCTCGCCCCGTTGCCGGTGGTGGTCGTCACCTGCTGGTAGCCGCGGAACTCGCCCCAGGTGCGGTACTTGGCCTGGGTGGTCTCGTCGTCGTCGTAGTGCCAGGCCGGGCCCGCGTACGAGTAGTCGGTCTCCAGGGCCTCGGAGCCACCGGTGGTGTCGGTGTCCAGCACCTCGCTGACCGCGTACTTGTTGAACCAGTCCAGCATCGGGCTGATGTAGCCCTGCGGCGTCCAGTACTCCGGGATGCAGGAGCCGGCGTTGGCGGACGGGTTCGCCGAGGTGTTGCACGCGAACGGCAGCGTGTAGGAGACGCCGATGTTCTCGCCGGTCTCGGTGGTGATGTCGGTGATCCGGTAGCGGAACATGCCCGGGTAGGTGGACGTGCTCACGCGGTTCTCCAGCGCGGAACCCGTGAAGGTGACCGGCGGAGTGGTGATCGGCGAGGTCGAGCCGCCCGCCGTGGTGTCGGACGCGGTGCGCTGGACCGTGGAGAGCCACAGGGTGGCACTGGTGGCGTCACCGGTGTTCGGCTCGGTCTGGGTCAGCGCGTAGGTGTCGACGGTGACGTAGCCGCTCGACGCGACGGAGTACTGCTCGGTCGTGATCGAGGCCAGTCGGACCGTCGAGAAGAACGACGGGGCCTGGTTGCCGCAGGTCGCCCCCGAGCCGCAGATCAGGTCGAACGGGACGTCCGGGTAGTACGCGGCGTTCGCGGACGTCTCGGACGTGCCGCAGTTGGCGCTGGTCGAGGTGCAGCGCCCGGCCGTGTTGTAGACGACCTTGTCCGGGACGGTCCCGTACGGGCCGGTCGCGGTGGTGAAACCGTAGTCCACGTGGGCGAGGTAGGAGTCGCGGGTGTACTGGACCGAGGACGAGCCGTTGTCCGCGCCGCCGTAGGCCGCGTAGTAGTTGGTGTCCTGGTTGTAGTAGTAGGCCATCGCGGCGCCGGTCACGGTGGTGACGTAGTCCAGGTGCCACTGGTAGGCCATGGTGCAGTAGCTGCTGGCGGCCGTGGAGTTGTAGCAGGGGTCGCCGGAGTGCGCGGCGTAGACCCGCTCGCTGTCCACCGAGTTCGTGGTGGCCTTGCCCGAGGCCCAGCCCGGCAGCTGGTTGCGGCCGAAGTAGTAGGTGGTGCCGTCGCGCTCGGTGATCACCCAGTACGAGGTGTCGTAGGTGCCTGAGCCGTTGTTCGAGCCGGTCACCTTCTGCACCGTGGCGCCGTTGTCGTCCGAAAGGCGGTACTTGCCGGTGGAGGCGTCGTAGACGATGGAGGTCGAGGACCCGTTCAGCGACAGCGTCAGGATCGGACCGGCGTAGCACTCGTCGTTGGTGGTGACGGAGCCCGCGCTGCCTTCCGGAGTGTCGTCGCAGGGGGTGAACTGCTGGTTGATGGAGGACTCGTCCGTGCTCCATCCGTCGCCGACCCAGGAGGACTGCGCCTGCGTGACGGCGGTCTTGCCGTCCACGCTGCCCGAGTCGTAGGAGAGCGAGGCGTCCGGGGCCAGCGGGGTCGAGGCCGCCGGAACCTGCACGTCGTAGGTGTAGGTGAAGCCACCGGACGAGCCGGACTGCGCCCAGGACCCGGCCGAGGACAGGGTCGAGGCGTAGCTGCCGCCCGCGCCGCCCTCCTGGCCGGTGGAGTCGGTCGCCGCGATGACCGTCGCCGCGCCCGAGGTGGACGCGGCTTCGGCGGTCACCGCCTGCGGGGCCCGCGCCGTGTACACGGCGGACGACACGTCAGCCGTCCGCGTGCCGGGGCTGGTGGAGTACGCCGCGTCGACGGCACCGCCGGAGGAACCGAGGCTGATCACCGCCGAGACGCTGGAGGACTTGGCGTCGGTCATCGACGCCAGCGGCGTCTCGACACGACACTTCGCCAGCTGCGGGGTCGTCAGCGCACACGCGGGCAGTTCGACCAGGTGCAGACGAAGGGCGTAGTTGCCGCCGAGCGACTGGCTGAAGGCGCCGTAGTCGAGGCCGACCCGGACGTTGCCCTTGCCGTGCGGCGTACCGCTGGTGTCCGACAGCGTCCACACCGGACCGGACACGCCCAGCCGGGCCGACAGCGTACGGGACTGGACGCCCACGCCGAGGGCGGTGGGCCCGCTGTAGCCGCCGTGCGCGGGGGCAACCGCTTGGGCCCACACGGGAGTCCCGGTCGCGACGGACGCCGGACCGGAGGCCGACGCCCTGGCGCCGGGCGTACCCAGGGCGAGCGCCCCTCCCGCGGCCGCGGGCCAGGCGGTGTGCGACGGGACGAACGTGCTGTCAGCGGCCTTCGAGGTGTGCACCTCCTTGACCGGGACGCGTGTCAGACCCGTGACGGACTTGCCCAGATCGGGCTGCACCTTCACCTTGCCGCTGGTCACCGGGGTATGGGAGGCGGGGAGCGCACTGGCGCTCTGCCCGAAGACCAGACCGATGCCGACGGCCCAGGCGGCGATCACGGCACTCCACGCCATGAGCCGAAGCCGTATTCGTCTCCTTCGGGCGCGTATCGCCCCGATGTCCCGCCCCGCCCGCTGTCGCAGCATGGCTTGGCTCCCTCCGCTGTGTGCGTACAGTCGTGATCCCGCGGAGGGACGCAGCGATAGCTCCCCCCGTGGATTCCGTCATTCAACCCCCAAAGGAATACCGGAGCCTGAGGGCGAATCCGGTAAGAGCGAGTGATGAAAACGGAGGCTCGGACTCCGCTAATGGATCAAGAAGTGGATGAACCGGACATCTGTCCGATGTGATCCAATGCACACTGAGCTGACGCCATACATGCAGGCCAGTAGGGTTCGATCGCGACGAGGAGGCCGTGCTGACCGTGCGCCGCCGGGCCGATGACCCCCGGGGGCGCGGACGATCGACCCACCAACGGGTAAGGAAGGCTTTTTGACTGGCAGTTGCCGACTGCTGGTCTGTCGCACACCTACTATGTACGCCGGATATCCGACAGCCAGTCAGTCATTGCGAGCACCACGTTCCCACCAGGCCGGGCGCTCCGACCAGTCGAAGGCCATCGAGATACTCGCGGCCGGGCGGGACGGACTTCGGCCGGATTCAGCCGCGGCCGCCGGACCCGCCCAGGATTCCGGTTGGGCAGGCCCGCGCCGAGCAGGGCCAGGATGAAGCCAAGGTGGGACCCTGATCGCGGGCCTGCGCTCCACGGTCGGACCCGGGGTCGAGGACCCGCACCCGAGGGAAATGGTCGGTGAACTCGCCGTCAGAAGCCCCGCATCTGCCCGCACCTGGTCCCGGCACGACGTGCGCCCGCTCTCGGGCGGCGGCACCCACCACATGCACCACCCCACCGTAGGCGACCCTCGCACCCTGGCAACCCTCGCGTTCGCCGGGACCCGCCCCGGCCCCGCCGCCGCCATCGACCAGGCCATGCGCCTGCTCGACCAGGGCTGGACCACCACCACCTTGGGCTGGGCGGCGAGTACCCGGCTACGGTGCGACCACGGCACAAAGGGTCTCGCCCCTGGTACTCGCCGCGAGCTGCGGGTAGAAGAGCCCTATGAGGTCACTCTTCGTCGCGTTGTACGTGCTGGCCATGGTGGCGGTCATCGTGGGTGTGGACGTGTTTTTCCTGCGCAACCGGTTCGGTCCGCGACTGGCCGTCAACATCGGCGTTGTCGCCGTGTTCGCCTTGGTGTATCTGGTGTTCCTGAGGTAGGCCGCCGTGCGCGGTCCCCGCCGACCCAGCGGACCAGGTCCGGGAACTGCGCCTGGCGCTGCCGGAGGTGACGGAAGGCTGGGTCCGGGCCTGCCGGACGGAGCAAGCCACCCCGCTCCGCGCTGGGCCCGACCCAATCAGCGACCCCGGCCGATTCGCCCACCTCGGCATACGCCGACACGACCCACCCACCGACCCGCTGGTCCCGCTGGTCCCGCTGCCGCTGAACGACGACGACATCGGCAGGCTCGATCTGGTCCTGGCCAGACCCACAGCCTCCCCCTGAGGCGTCCAGCACCCGTCGCGGCGGCGACAGCCGTGGGGTTCGCGTGTGGCAGTCACTGATGGGTCGCGCTCAACAGGTGGCGCCAGCGAGGTAGCTCGGTGAATGGCACGATCAGGCACAGCAAGGTCACCGTCGCGGCGGTCCAGGTGGGCCACAGCACCCATGCAGCCGCCGTCGCCGCCACCAGCTGTATCAGGACCAAGAGGATGGTGACGATGCCCGGCACGGCGACGGGTGCGTCACCGCCGGGCCGGTCGCCCGGGGTGCTGAAGATGGTGGGCAGACCGATGAGCAGCACGACGGCGCCGATCGCCAGCGCGATGGAGTGCGGCCAAAGGGCCCAGGGGGTGGACACCCAGGCGATCAGTTCAGTGGCGAAACGCAGGCCGCCTCGGAGGTTGTCGTGCCCGGGTCGTTTCGGCTCGCTCTTCGTGTCGATCATGATGCCCGCCTGTGGTTGATCAGCGCGACTGGGCGCTGAGGGTCCGGCCTGGAGCCGAGGGGAGTGGTGGCGGCCTACAGGCCGTGATCGACAGGCGATCGCTTGGGTGAAGCCGGCGTCGATGTCGGCGTCGATGTCGGCGTCGAGCTGGACAAGGGTGGCTGCCTCAGGCGTCGCGAAGCCGTGCGGCGCGGTGAGGGCCTGCGGTGCTGCGGGTAGCGGGTGGTCGCTTTCAGTCGGGGGTCGTCGTCCCTGTTCCGTGATACCGGTGCTCGGACGGGTGTGGGTCGTCGTGGTCGCCCTTCGGGGAGGTGGAGTGGCCGAGTTGGTCGGCCTGCAGACCGGTGATCAAGCTCTCGATGAGGAAGTGGTAGCTGCGGGTGACGTCGCGGGTCAGACCGAAGCCGTCGGCGGCTTCGAGGGCGGTGAAGCCGTGGATCGCCGCCCGTAGCGATCGGGCGGCGTCGACGATACGGGCGTCGTGCAGCTTGAAGCCGCCAAGGACGTCGTACAGGACCTGCACAGCTTCGTTGCTCACACGCCGGTCCTCCTCGTCATCGTCTGCGGGTGCGCGAACGGTGGCGGCGTGGCGGCCGGGGTGGTCGAGGGCCCAGCGGCGGTAGGCATCGGCGAACGCGCGGACCGCATCGGGGCCGTACTGGCCGACGGCTGCCCGGGCCACCGTGTGCGTGAGTTCGCTCTTGGCTTGGATGGCGATGCCGCGACGAAGGGCGTCCAGGGAGTCGATGTGCTTGTAGAGCGAGGGTGTCCGCACGCCGAGCCGCTCGGCCACCAGGCCCATGGTCAGGTTGGCGAAGCCGACTTCGTCGGCGAGCCCCGCCCCGGCGTCGATGACCGCGGCTGGAGTAAGGCCCGCCCTAGGCACGGGCGTTGGCCTGCAGGAAGGCGATCACGAGGGACGCCACTTCGTCGGGGTGCTGCACGTGCGGGTAGTGGCCGGCCCCCTCGATCATCGTGAGGCGGGCGATTCCGGTCGGCATGGCGGCCACGATCGCCTCGCCCTCGGCTTGCGGGTCGGCCCAGTCGGGGTCGAGCGAGCCTTCGACGATCAAAGCCGGGCAGTGCACGTTCGCCAGTTGAGCGCCGGCGTCGGCCGGTGCGGCCTGGGTCATCTTCTGCAGTGCCTTCATCCGGCCGGGCTCGCGCAGCATGGCATCGATCCGGGCGAGGTCGGCGGTCCAGTCGGCCGGCTTCTTTCCGGGACAGGCGAGGCCGAGGTAGCTCTTCCAGGACGCCAGGCTGCCGAGCATGGTGCCGATCATGCGGACCGTGCCCTTGCGGTAGCGGCTGACCCGCAGGTCACCCAGCTTGAACGTCTGCTTGCGGGTGAACGGTGCCAGTTCGACGATGCCGGTGACCAGGTCGGGAGCCTGGGCGGCCACGATGGTGGCGGCACCGCCGGAGATCGAGTGGCCGACCAGTACCGCCGGACCTCCGAGTCGGCGGATCACCGCGATCAGATCGCCGGCGATGTCGGTGCGGGTGTAGGACGGCCACTGCGCGCTCGACTCGCCGCAACCGCGCAGGTCGACGACCGCGACCCGGTAGCCGGCCTCGACCAGTCGCGGCGTGACGAATCGGTATGCGTCGCGGTTGTTGCCGATGCCCGGGACCAGGACGACCAGCGGCCCCCCGCCGGTCACCTCGTAGGCGATCTTTCCGTCGTCGACGGTGAGGTATTCAGTCATTGCCGTGCTCCAGATTGCTAGATGCGTTAGCTTTAAGCTAATGGCATTAACCACGCCTGTCAAGATCACCCTGCGCGCACCGAGGCCGACCCTCCCGGGCGGCGTCTGCGGACTGCGCCTCCTGTCCCGCTCGGAAAGTCATCGCTACAGCTGAGCGATGTTGCCGGTACAACGCCCACCGCGAACGGGCGATCAGAACCGTCCGCCACGAAGCCCTCGACCACGTCCTGGATGACTGATGGCAAGGGGTTTCACGGGTTGGTGGCCTTCAACGTCACGTCCGAATGCCGCCAGTCATCGGATGACCTCGTCTGTTGAATGGCCCTCATGAACAAAGCCAAAACCCTGACAACCAAAACGGCCCTGGTGACCGGCGCGAGCCGGGGCATCGGGCGTGCCACGGCTGAACGATTGGCCCGCGACGGTGCGCTGGTAGCAGTACATTTCGCCCGGAACGACGCTGCGGCCAAGCACGTTGTCGCCGACATCGAAGCCGACGGCGGCCAAGCCTTCGCCGTTCGTGGTGACCTCGGATCGACCGACTTTGCCGCCCTCCTGGACGACGTGGACGCGGGCTTCGCCAACCTCGGCGCTCCCGCCGGACTGGACATCCTCGTCAACAACGCCGGCACGACCGTCATGAAGGGCGTCGACACCATGACGCCCACGGAGTTCGACACCCTCTTCGCCACCAACGTGCGCGCCCCGTTCTTCCTGGTCCAAGGCGTCCTCGACCGGCTGCACGACGGCGGCCGCGTCGTCAACCTGTCCTCGGCCGTGACCCGGATCGCGATCCCCGACATCCTGGCCTACACCATGACCAAAGGCGCCATCGACACCTTCACCCGCGTACTCGCCCAAGCCCTCGGCCCGCGCGGCATCACCGTCAACGCCGTAGCCCCCGGCTATGTACTGACCGACATGAACGCCTGGCTCATCGAAAACCCCGACGGCCAGCGCGAAGCCTCGTCCAACGTCGCTCTCGGTCGCATCGGCCGCCCCGCCGACATCGCCGACGTCGTCGCCTACCTCGTCAGCGACGACGCCCGCTGGATCACCGGCCAAACCCTCGACGCCAGCGGCGGCACCGCCCTCTAACTTGACTCTGTCGGTGATCTTGGTGCTTCCCGGTGTGCGAGCGTGATCGGTGGGCATGCTCGGGCTGTTTCGTCGTCCGATTCAGCTGCCGAGGTGTTCGTTGTCGCTTCACCCTCGTTCCGGTGGGCAAGTCCCGTCTCTGACCGCGCAGATCGCCCGGGCGAGCAACCCGGGTGGTACGACGGCGATGTGGGTGCGGGACCGGCTGGACGGGCTGTGGTGCGATGAGGACTTCGCGGACTGGTATCCGCGCGACGGGCGTCCGGGGCTCTCGCCTGCCCAACTGGCTACCGTCTGCGTGCTGCAGTTCCTGCTTGGCCTGTCGGACCGGCAGGCAGCGGAGGCGGTCCGGTGCCGCATCGACTTCAAGTACGCGATGGCCATAGAGCTGGACGATCCCGGCTTCCACCACAGCGTGCTGGGCGACTTCCGCGAGCGCCTGGCCCAGGACGACCGAGCCGACCGGCTCCTGGACCTGGCGCTCGCCCGCCTGAAGGAGGCCGGCCTCGTGGGCGAGCGCACCACGCAGCGCACCGACTCCACCCACGTCCTGGCCGCGGTGCGTGACCTGACCCGACTCGAGCTCGTCACCGAGGCGGTCCGAGCCGCGCTCGAAGAAGTGGCCCGCACGGCCGGGCACCTACTGGTCGGCCTGGTCGACGAGGACTGGGGGCGTCGGTACGGCCGCCCGGTGCGTCTGGGCAAGAACCCCACCCGGCCCAAGACCCGGATCCTGGCCGCCGGCGACGATGCCTGTCGGCTGCTGGAGGTCCTCCAGCGCAGCGGGGCCGCCTACGGTTCCGGGCCGCAGGCCGAGGCCCTGCGGCAGATCGTGGTGCAGAACTACTACCGCGACGCGGCGGGCAGGCTGTGCTGGCGCACCGCCGAGGACGGCGGGCTGCCGCCCTCCTCCTCGGCGGTCGTCTCCCCCTACGACGTCACGGCGCGCTACGTGCGGCACGGGCACATCATCCGCTGGAAGGGCTTCGCCGCCCACCTGACCGAGACGTGCGCCTCCGACAGCGTCAACCTGATCACGGACGTGGCCACCACCTCGGCCGCCACCAACGACGGGCAGGCCCTGCCGGGCATCCACACCCGTTTGGCGCGTCGCGGACTGCTGCCCGCCGAGCACCTGGTCGACGGCGGCTACACCTCCCTGGTCCACCTGGAACGAGCCGCCCGCGAACACGAGATCACCGTCACCGGGCCACTGCCGGGCAACCCCACCCGCCAGCACCGCAGGAGCGAGGGCTTCGACCGCGACGACTTCCACATCGACTTCGGCCGCCGACAAGTGACCTGCCCCCGGGGCCAGGTCAGCGCGGGCTGGCACGGCCCCTACCCGACCTCCTCACCCACCGCGGCACCCCTGATCGTGGCGCGATTCACCAAGGGCCAGTGCCAGCCGTGCCCGGATCGGCCTCGGTGCACCAGCTCCAGCGACGCCCGCAACGTGGGCTTTCCCCCACAGGAACTCCGTGACCTGCAAGTCCGCGTCCGCGCCGAGCAGCAGACACCTGAATGGAAGGCCCGATACGCGGTCCGCTCCGGGGTGGAAGGCACCATCAACGAGTTCGCCCACGGCCACGGCATGCGCCGCTGCCGCTACCGAGGACAGCCGAAAGCCCACCTGCAACACGTCCTCACAGCCATCGCCGTGAACATCGAACGACTCAGCAGCCAACCAGAGACCGAGAAACCCTCATCATCGAGACCGCCCACCACCTTCCAGACCTTCCTGGACCAGCAGTCGATTCCCCGATCCAAGTCCTGGCGCACCCTCGGCACCTGACCTTGACCAACCAAGATCACCGACAGAGTCAAGTTAGCATCAAGGCTGAGCCAGCGCTGCGGGCGGTCGGGAAGAGCCAGGGTGGTTGCTGTACTTCCGTGCTGTACAACGCATCAAGGGCCGTATCGGATCTCTCCGATACGGCCCCTGACCTCGGGTCGGGGTGGCGGGATTTGAACCCACGGCCTCTTCGTCCCGAAGGACATCCCGACACGTTTTCAACGTCCAGTTTCGGCATAGATGCTGTTCAGGCCATTGGTCTGCGTTGGTCTCGCCTGGCTATACTTTCTTGATCCACTCCCCGTTCACTCCCCGCCCACTCCCGGGAAGTATGCGCCCGCCGTAGTCGGCCGTGGGCCCACAGCTCATCCGGGGTGAAGCGGCGGTCGAGCCCCGCCTCCTATGGTGGGCGAGGCCCCTTTTGCTTCGTGTCGCGGACGGCCGGAGATGGAGCGACCATGACCACATGTACGAACTCAAGGTGGAATACAGCGCCGCGCACCCGGACGATCCCCGCCCGATGGACAAGTGGCACGTCACCGGGCCGCACGGAAAGACGCTGTGTGGCCTTGGGCTCAAAATGGACGCCGCGACGCGGCCCCTGCCAGCCAAACCGGGCGAGCCGTTGCTGCCGCAGAATAGCGAAGCCGTGCTGGTGGTCGAGGGCGTGCCTGTGTGCGATGCATGTCGCACGGGGTACAACGACGTGAGGTAGGGCCCCGGTTTCGCCATCCGCTCCTGACTATGGGCCTGGGCGGACCACGCCGACGGGCGGTCCAGCGAACGAAGCTTCATGGAGTTGGCAGGCCGACTACATGCCTGGACTGAGTCTCGGAAGATCGCACGCCAGGCCAGCCGTTCCGGTGTATCCGAAATGGACGCCAGGGTGATCACTGGAATCAACTACAGCAGTAGCGGGCAGACGAACGCGCCAACCGCCCCGCATGACGTACAACGCGCTGCCCAAGTCATCCCCGGATATTTCTGCATCGACGAAATCACCCACTCGGACCCTTTCGGCTGGCAAGGGAACCTTTGGCTTGCGAAGGTGAAGTCAATCGCTAGCACTCCGAGGTGTGTCATGACCGACCAGCAGCCCCAGCCACAGGAGCCCTCGACCCCGCAAGGGCCCTCGCAGAAATCATGGCAGCAGTCACCTCAACAATGGCCACAGCAGTCGTCCCAGCAGTGGCAGCAGGCCGGTGGGGGGTCACAAGGACCACCGCAGAAACAACCACGCAATAAGTGGAAAATCGGCTGCCTGGGTTGTGGCGGGCTGGTCGTCCTCATCGGGATCATCGTTACTGTCGTCGTCGCCACGAGCGTCAGTCACGAGGCAAGCAAGAAAGTGACGATCACTTATCAAGTGACCGGTACAGCAAATGGCGTCACGATCTCCTACAGCAACTGGCAGGACAATAATTGGTCCACCAGCCAGTCAACGGTCGCCACGCTTCCATGGAACAAGGAAATTACTTCGAGTGGCCTCGTCAAGGGCGGTGAACTCACGGTTTCTACCGGAGCAACAGGCGGAACGGTCAACTGTTCCGTCACTGTGGGAAATGGCAGTCCGAAGACGGCTACAGCTTCAGGTGCGTACGCAATTGCCAGTTGCAGCGGATTTGGCTCCTAACTAAGGCTTGTCCCGTAACCTCTGGTCGGGATGGGATGATCATGGTGTGGCTGGTGTGATCACGGCGTCGGAGCCGTCGTGGATAGCCCCGTTCACCGGGTTGAGTCCTCGTTCGTTCGGGAAGCTGCTCGCGGCTCTGCGTCGCGAGGGGTCGACGCCCCCAGGCCGGGCAGGCCGTGGTCGTTGTCGCTGGAGGACCGCGTTCTGCTGGTGGCCGCCTACTGGCGGACCAACTTGATGCTTCGCCAGCTGGCGCCGCTGTTTGGCGTCTCCAAGTCCGCGGCCGGCCGGATCATCGACCAACTCGGACCCCAACTCGCCCTCAAGCAGCGGCAGCGGTTCCGCAAAAACACCGTGCTCATCGTGGACGGGATCCTGGTACCCACCGCGACCACAGCATCGCCGAGCAGACCAAGAACTACCGCTACTCCACCAACCACCAGGTCGTCATCGACGCCGACACCCGCCTGGTCGTCGCGATCGGCAAGCCGCTGCCGGGCAACCGCCACGACAGCCGGGCCTGGAGCGAGTCCGGCGCCAAAGCCGCCGTCAGACGCACCATGACCATCGCCGACGGCGGCTACCAGGGCACCGGCCTCCTCATCCCGCACCGCCGCCCCACCGGCGAAGAACTACCCGACTGGAAGAAGGACCACAACCACTCCCACAAACAGGTCCGCACCCGCGTCGAACACGTCTTCGCCCGCATGAAGAACTGGAAAATCCTCCGCGACTGCCGCCTCGAAGGCGACGGCGTCCACCACGCCATCCTCGGCATCGCCCACCTCCACAACCTCGCCCAGGCCGCATAACCACCCCGGCAGTCGAGGGATCGGCACACCCACAACGACACCATGATCGATTACGGGACAAGCCTTAGCTAGATCATTGATCCCACCGGTTGGCTGCACGCATGAGAGGAGGGAGTCGACAGTCAGGTGGTGACCGCCGGACATGGACTCCCTCGCGACCGCACTCACCGCAGGACAGGCGACCTGCTGAAGGGTTCGCGGCAACTCCCCCCGTGGCGGCCGACGGTCGGCACAGCACTGCGCCACCCACCGCCAGGGCAAGCCGTTCCGGTACTTCGCCTTGGCGCGCTGGGGGCGCCTGTGCCCCCCTGCTTCAGCCGGGAAGGCACCAGGCCCCCAGGGGCGTCGGTACGAGGAGGGGTCAGTGCCGCGATCGGGGCTCGGGCGAGCGTGGGATCCGGTCGGTGTCGAACGCGCCGTCGGCGATCTGCCGGGCCAGGTGGGAGAGCTGGTGGTGGTTGGCACGGGCGTAGGTGCGGAAAGCGGTGAACGCCTCGTCGGCGGTGACCTGCCAACGCTCGGCCAGGATGCCCTTGACCTGCTCCAGGACGATACGGCTGGTGAGCGCGTACTGGAGCTGTCCACGCTCGACTTCGCTGTGGGCGAGCGTGCGCTGCTGCAGTATCGCGATGGTGGCCACGTCCGCCAGCGCCTGGGCCAACGTGATGTCCTCCTCGCTCAACACGTTGTCCTTGGTCTGGAACAGACCAAGGACGCCGATGACCCGACCGCGCAGCCGCAGTGGAATGGCGTTGGTGGAGGAGAAGCCCGACCGGCGGGCGACGGGAGTGAACTGGGGCCACCGCCCGACGGCGTCCGCGTCGCCGAGGCTGATGTTGGTGCGCGGCTGGCCGCTCTGGTAGCACTCCACGCACGGGCCCTGGTCGTGCTGCAAGGCGAAGAGCTCCAGCAGCCTGGTGTGCTCGTCCGAGGCAGCCAGGACCTGTAGCAGCTCGTGCTCGTCGGCCAGCAGGACCCCGCAGGCGGCCACGTCCAGCAGTTCCACACAGCGCACGGACAACTGCTGGAGGAAGTCGATGAGGTCGAAGTCGGCGATCAGGGAGTCGGCGACTTCCACGAAGACCTTCGTGAGCTGCTGTTCGCGGGTCATGGCGATCATTCCTTGTCTGCGGCAGGCGGAGTCGGGGCATGTCCGTTGGTACCGATGTCCAGGCGCAACCGCCGGTCGACGATGTCCTGGGCTACCTCGGTGATAGGTCGGCTCATGCCGTAGGCGTGGGCGCGGAGCCGCAGCAGGGCCTGCGTCAGGGGCAGCGCGAGTTGGACGCTGAGCATTCCGGTGGCCTGGTGGATGACGGCGTGCTGCAGGGTGTGCGGTGGAGCGAAGGGAAGCAGGTCGGTGGCGTGGTCGGTGCCGTTCAGGCAGCGGGTGGTCAGCATCGAGGCCAGGGCCAGGGCGTCCTCGACCTGCTGGCCGGCCATGGGGCCCGGGATGCTGCGAACGCCGGTCATCACGCCCACCCGTAGCGCGCCCAGCCCCATCGGGAAGCAGAACACCGCGCGGACGTCCAGATCGGGCGCTTCGGCGGCCAGGACCGGCCAGCGGTCCTGGCGGACCCGGGCCAGGTCCGCGATGGTGACCAGCCCTCCGGTGCGCAGCGCGTCATGCCCCGGGCCCTGGCCGAGGGTGAGTTGCAGGTCCTCGAAGTGCCGACCGATCTCGGCGGAGCACCACAGCAGCTCTGTGGTACCGGACCCGGTGACCAGGGATACCGCGAGGCTGTCCACACCGAGCGCCGACGCCCCAGCGGCAACGACTTCGTCAGCGGCCTCCAGCCGGTCGTTCAGCAGGAGCCGCAGGACTTCGGCCATGGCGGGGCTGGTCATCCGCTGTGACGGCATCGTGGAGCACGTCGCCGCAGGCGCTGATGGTGTCCGCGCGCGTCGTCCGGCATCCCCGAGCGCAAGACCGAGGAGGCAGATCCACTCAGGGCGAGGGCGGGGGCGAGGGCGAGGGTGGGGGTGGGGGCGGACCTGGTCGTCAGGGACAGGACGGCACCGGTGCCGGTCAGGTCCACCAGTCGGATCAGCGTGGGGTCGGGATCGTGCAGGCGCAGGACCACACCGTCGGTCCGCGCCAGCCTGGTGACGGCGAGGAACGTGTTCAGGCCGCTGACGTCGCAGAAGGTCAGTCCGGTCAGGTCGACATCGATGATGCGCATCCCCTCGCGCAGGCAGTTTTCGATCATGCTACGCAGAGCAGGCTCGGTGTCCAGGTCGAGTTCACCCGCCATGACGATGGTCGACTGGCTGCCGCGATCCGTCCGATCAAGGTTCAATCCGTACTGAGTGGGCATGACGCCTCGATCCCAGGATGGCCGGGCAGCGGCACCGCGACAGCCGTGGTCCGGTGCCGCCGTGCGCGTGTCCCCTGTGGCGGAAGAATGGAACAGGACAGAGGTAGCTGCCCGGCTCCGCGCCGTTGTGCCCGCATGGGCCCGCGAAGTCGGACGGCACCCTCACAGGAGCCACCGCGGGGGCGAGGAATCGTCCGCCCGCACGAAGGCACCTGAGTACTGCCGCATAGCCACGTCGGGTCTGGGACGTCACTGCCACAATAACGCGCTTGTCCCCCGACGACCACGGTCCTGGACATCGGGGCCCACTGATCGGACCCGGGTACCGGTGCCTGGGAATCGGGATCGATGTCGCCGGCCACCGCCGACCGGGGATCGCAGGTTCTGCGGGTTCAGTGCTTGGGTTCAGTGCTTGAGCCCTGCTCGACGGCGTCGCCGAGACCGTCCTCGACCAGCTCCAAGTGGACCCCACCGACCCCGACTGGGTCTCCCAACTGCGCACCGTCGCCCGCAACTACCGCCGTCTCGCCCTCGACCACCCGCACGCCGTGCCGCTGCTGGTCACCCGCCCCCTGGCCACCCCGCTGGCCCTACGTCCCCCCGGCACCCTGCGTCCGCTGGAAGCCGTCCTCGCCCTCCTCGGCCGTGCCGGATTCAGCGGAACCAATGCCCTGCACATCTACCGCGCCCTGTTCGGATTCCTCCACGGCCATGTTCTCAACGAACTCCAGGAACTCGTCGACAATCCCGAGGAGACCGACGACCTCCTACGCCTCGGCCTGCACCGGCTATCCATCCGGGAATTCCCTCTGCTGCGCGGCCTTGCCTCGACGCTGGCCAGCTACGACGGCGCCGCCGAACTCGAACGCGGCCTGGACATCCTCATGGCCGGATTGGCCACCACCCTGGCACCCACCCTGGCACCCACCCCATAGCGCCCCACAGCGGCAGTACGCAGGCACCGGTGTACCCGCACGACCAGGGGGCCTCGGGCCCGGGTCGACATCCTTGTGCGGACGGCTCTGCCCACCGAGGAGAGCGTCAACTCCCCCGCCGCCGTCCCCGAGCCACACCTCAGCACCCCGCGCCCCCAGAGCCCTGATCACAGCCAACGCGTTTGCAGCATCCATCATCACGCCGGTATCGCCACAAAACCGACGGCTGCCGCGAGATGTACCTGGCCAACGCTCTGGGACAAGCGCAGCGTCCCGGAGTAGCACCCGTCTCGTGGTGCGGGGTGAGGCGCGGCCTCAGTCATCCGCGGCCTCCTCCCGCTCAAGTGCGCGGACCAGGGCCGCGAACCCTGCGTCGACCCCGTCCACGGACCCCCCGGTGCGCCAGTGCACCAGGAAGCCGCGCAGTACCGCGCGGATCATAGCCCGCCTGTCCTTCGAGGTCACGCTGCATGGTCCGACGCCCTCACCCGGTCGATCCCCGACGGCGGCCCGACAGGATCGGGTCGGTGGATTCGACGGCCACGTATGTCTCGGCTGTCCTCGCCTCCAACAGCCCGCCTCTGGCTTCCGGCCGCTCCACCACGACGGGAGCGCCGCGCAGGAGCCCGGCTGGCACCTCCTGGGTCGCGTACGCGCGGGCCATCTCCCGCTTGGCCGTCACCAATCGCTCGTCCTCGCGCTCGTAGAAGGTGCGCCGCGCCTCACGACTCATCTCCTCGCGCTCCTCGTCGTCCCCACGCCGCACCAGGAACGGATCCGCGGGGAACAGGGGCTCCTCCGCCGGGACCTCTGCCTGCACCTGGTGCAGACGGGCGCAGGCCGCGTACAGGCCACGCGACAGGCCCAGGTGAAGACCGATGCCGGGGATACGCCCAACCACGAACTCCCTTACCGGGCTCTCCTGTTCCCGGACCCACTCGTAGGGCAGCTCTCCGTCCAGCACCATCCGGCGCAGCTCGTGGGTACCGGCATCCCGCTCCACCGGCCTGATCGCGCTCCTCCGCACGAACGGTGCAGCCAGATCCGCCTCCGTGTCCGCGAGCGGGACGACCCGCAGATCCTGCACCGCTCCGAACGCCAGGGCGCGGAAGACCAGCAGCTGGTCCCGGGCGACGCTGAGCAGCTCGTCGGGGAGCTCGTCCAGCGGTGGTACCCCACCGCCGCTCGGGGGGTTGGGCAGGGAGTGGACGCCGCCGCCCGGGGACGGGCCGACGAGGGCGGTGTGCACCATCATGACGAGGTGGTCGTCCTCCCAGCGGCCGGGCTCCGGCAGTACCGTTCCGCAGAGCACCTGCCGGTGCGGGACGGCCAGCTCCGCCGTTGCCTGGTTCAACTGCCACTGTCCGTCGCGCATGTCACCCGCCCCCAGCGACTTGCGCGCCTTGGCCTCGATCAGCCATGGCAGTGCCTCGGCCAGGTGGTTGCCGTAGAGATCCGGGAGCTTCTTCGTCGGGTCCGCCAGTTCGGGGATCCCGCACGCCTCCAGGTGCACGGTGGCCGGCAGCCCCGCCATGCCGACGGTCAGCCACTGGGCCATCGTCATGCCGAGGTGGTAGCCGAAGGCGGCGTGGGCGCTGCGCTCCGTGCCGTGGCGGTAGACGGCGTTCACGAAGAGACGCCGTCCCGCCGCTCCGTCGGGTGCCGTGACGTCCTTGAGCGACAGGTACGCCTGCAACGGAGCGACGCGGGCGATGAGTTCGTTGACGGCGAACGCCGGCGTCCTGCGCAGCCAGGGTGCCAGGTCGCGGCCGGCGCTGGTCGCCGCCGTCACGAGCTGCCGCCACGTGGTCGTCACCAGGTACTCGCCGTCCGCCGGGAGTGCGGCGGCCGTCGGCCACGGCTGCACGGCCTTGGGCGCCTTCCGGCGGTCCCACTTCGCCAGCACCCCGTCGGAGCGCACGCGGACCGGGATGTCGAGAGCGTCGGCCAACGCGAAGGTGAAGTCTGCGGCATCGGGAGGAGGGATCATCGCCATGCAGGGAGCCTGCCAGATCACTCTGCGAGCGGGCCGAGCGGGCCGAGCGGGCCCGCAACTCGGCCTCCTCCACTCCCGCTGTCCGCCGATCGGGCAAGGTGTCCCCGCACCCCAGGGGCCGGGTGTGCCGCGGCCACGGCGGGCGGGGACAGCGGTGACGTCAGCCCGGCCGCGACGACGACGGCGAGCGTGGCTCGCCGGAGAGGGGAACGCCACCCGCGATTGCCGTACCGACCGGAGATCCCCGGCCCCATTTCCCGCATTTCCCGCATTTCCCGCCGCACCTGTACGGTCCGGCGGGCCGGTCATCTCCACTGGGGCCGTCGGCCGGTGTTCACCAGGTTCCAGGCGCCGCGCGGGCGGAGCTCGTTGTCGTAGTAGTAGACCGTGTCGGGCAGCAGGCCACGGTGCGCCTCGCCGGTCGCGGCGGTGAAGGCGCGCCGGGCGGCCGCGTGGAGCGCGTCCGGGGCCACCCCGAGACGCTCTCGGGCCAACCGCGCCAGGTAGTCCAGGGCGTGGTGGCCCATGAAGCTGTCGTAGGTGAGGCTGAAGACCTGGTTCGCCGGGAACGGGACGTCTTTGGAGATGACGCCGGTCGGCGGCAGGGACGTCAGGCCGTTGCGCGCGCGGAGCGCGGGGTCGACGTAGACGTCGCAGTCCCGATAGAGCACCTCGACCTCCCGCAGGTCCGGGGTGAAGGACAGCAGGGTGTTCTGGCCGTGCATCTCCAACGCGCAGCCTGTCTCCAGCGCGGCCCGCACCCACAGCTCGACCATCGGCTCCACGATCCGCTCCGCCAAGAGGCTCCCGGCCGGGCTGCCGCCCGCAGCGACGAGCTGTTCCACCAGGGACCGGCCGCCGGGCGCCTGGACGTCGTCCCCGTAGAGCGCGAAGAGTGGCACCGTGAACCTGTCGCCCGCCACGGTGGCCGGGGGGAGTTCGCGCACGATGAAGCCCCAGGCGTCGTCGCCGCTGCCGAAGACACCTCCGCAGACCTCGGCCAGGATCGGGAGACCCGCTCGGGTCAACTCCTCGGCCGCCCAGAGCTGTGCCCTGATGACCGGCTCGCGCAGTCGACGGGTGAACCGCGACAGCCGCCGCGGGTAGTGGAGCTTGAGCAGGTGCTCGGGAACCGCTGTGCCGTCGACCGCCGAGACAAATACCGTTCTGCCGTTGGCCGATGGCACCACGTCGAACACGGGGCCGGGCTCCAGCGCCAACAGTTCCTCGCGGCCCACCAGCCCCGGGTAGCTGAGCGCGTCGGGGTGGACAGGCAGCAGGAAGCCGCCCGGAATCTGGTACAGGGCCGTCAGCCCGGACGGGATGCCGCTGGTCAGCAGGGAACCCGCCGCCCATGGAACGTGAAAGCTCGGGACCGCGAAGGACGGCGCCCCGAGCTGCGGATGGCACAGCGGCGAGATGTCCATGAAATCGGCACTGCTGCTGTACGTCCGCGTTCCGCCCCCGAGATAGCGCTCCGCGTGCCGCCAGAACGCCAAGGGACTGTCGGCGTCGTCAAGGTCCACACCATCCAGTATGTCCGTACACCGTCAACCTGAAACCACCTGGGAGGACCCGTACCAGGACAGGGGCTACCAGCGCGGGGAAGCGAAGCCTCCCCGGACCGCGCCGCTGCTCCGGTCGCGGTAGACGGCGGACATGGCCGGGCTCAGGGCGCGGCTGTTGGGGACCGAGAGCCACATCCGCAGCAGGTGCCGCTTGCGGTCCGGCTCGGGGAAGTCCTCGAATGCGGTGCGCGAGTGGTACACGATGTGGTTGTTGAGGAACTGGATGTCGCCGGGTGCGAATGTCGTGCTGAGGTGGAAGCGGGGGTCCGCGGCCAGGCGGTCGACCGCCGACATGGCCTCGATCTGAAGCTCGGTCAGCGCCGGCAGCTCGGGGAAGTCGGTGTACGCGGACAGGATGCGGGCCTTGATGTAGCGCGACGCGAACCTGCCCTTGAACTCGGTGTACAGCGGCTGCTGGTAGTACGGCAGCTCGCCGGCGCCCTGCTGACCCTCCCAGTTCCAGTAGAAGGGCTGGTAGAGCACCTCCAGGCAGTCCGGGCGGGTGGCGGCGATCTCGTTGCGGATCGCCACCGAGCTGACCGTCATGCTCAGTCCGCCGCGCTTCGCCGTCCGCAGCACCATCAGTGACACCACGTCGCTTGAGTCGGTGTGGAAGTCGAGGTGGTCGTTGGACATGTTGCCGCGACCGGTCGAGGAAGTCGCGCCACCGCCGACGTTCGTGACATCCCCCACCAGGTCGCCCCTGGCACTCTGGGCGACCGCCGTACCGAAGTACAGGCCCAGCCCCCGGTAGATGAGCCGCAGGTCGTCCATGGCGTAGTGCGGCGCGGGCAGTCCACGCAGGACCACCACGCCGCGGCCGTTCTCCAAGCGCTCCCGGACGTCCGTGACCAGGCCGTCGAAGCCGGGCAGCGGGAACGCCTCCTTGTCGAGGGCCTCCAAGGTGGCGCCGGCCCTGTGCGCCGAGCGCAGCGCAGAGTCGATCACGCCGATCTGCTTGTCGGTGAGTCGGACGGCCCACTCACGGGGGTCCGCCATGTCGGCAGCCAGCCAGTTCGCTGGGCCGTGGTACGCGTCGGTCATGACCCTCTCCATTCCGGCTTCTGTGCGCTCCAGGCCAGATCCCGGTCCATGCCGCCGGTGCGGGCGTCGGCACTCCGGGCACACACCCAGGGTCGACCACTCCCGCTCAGCTGTCACCCGTTCGGAACTGTTGCCCCGCGGCGCTTCCTCTGACTGGAGGACCTGCTGGAGTCGCCGCATCACCCCGGACGGGGGCCGGGGAGGACCGGCGCGCGTCCGGGCTCAGCGGGGCAGGTGGACGACGCCGACGGCGTGGTGGTTGCTGGAGGGGTCCGGATCGGTGTCCGGGCAGTCGGTCGACAGGGCTGTTTCGCCCGTTCGCGTTGCCGCGGTTGCTGCCGACAAGCGACCGCGAGAAGGACGTCGAGACCCTGACCCGGCTCCATCAGAGCACCGTCCGGCGCTTCGCGTCGGGGCCCGGACCGTGCCGTGAGCTGTGCGGACCGGGCGGGAGTGTCGATGTGTGCTGCGCTTACGAGTCCCTGACGCTGCGTCGGGGTGGAGGGCAGCACGGGTCCGCTGCGTCTATTGTGCCCGAGTATGGACGTACTCCTCACCGGCGGGGCCGGTTTCATTGGGTCGGCGATCGCCGCCCGGCTCGCTGCGGCGGGTCACCGTGTTCGGGTGCTCGACGCGCTGCTGCCGGCCGTGCACCCGGCGGGCGGTGTGCTCAATCTGCCGGACGGCGTCGAGTTCATCCGTGGCGACGTGCGTGACGGGGAGACCGTCGAGCGGGCGCTGCGCGGGGTGACGGCGGTCTGCCACCAGGCGGCGATGGTGGGCCTCGGCCTGGACCTGGACGACGCGCCCGACTACGTCGGCTGCAACGACCTGGGGACGGCGGTGCTGCTCGCGGCGATGGCGCGGGCGAAGGTGACGGAGCTCGTGCTGGCCGGGTCGATGGTCGTCTACGGAGAGGGGAGCTACCGCTGCGCCGAGCACGGTACGGTCGCGCCTGGGCCCCGGCGGACCGCCGACCTGAGTGCCGGGCGGTTCGAGCCGCCGTGCCCCCGCTGCGGGGAGCCGCTGGAACCGTGTCTGGTTGAAGAGGACACCGCGCCCGACCCGCGTAACGTCTATGCGGCGAGCAAGGTCGCCCAGGAGCACCTGGCGTCGGCCTGGGCGCGGGCCAGCGGCGGGCGGGTCATCGTGCTGCGGTACCACAATGTCTACGGACCCGGCATGCCGCGCGACACCCCGTATGCGGGGGTGGCCTCGATCTTCCGGTCCGCTGTCGCGCGCGGCGAGGCGCCCAGGGTGTTTGAGGACGGTGGTCAGCGCCGTGACTTCGTTCATGTCGCGGACGTGGCCGAGGCGAACCTGGCCGCGTTGCGGGCCCTGGCCGGCCGTGAGCCGGGCACCTTCCGCTGCTACAACGTGGGTAGCGGCCAGGTGCACACGGTCGGCGAGATGGCAGCCGCCCTGGCCTTGGCCGGTGGCGGCCGGCCGCCGGTGGTGACCGGCCAGTACCGGCTGGGCGATGTCCGCCACATCACCGCCGACTCGCGGCGGCTGAGAGAGGAACTGGCATGGCGCCCCGAGGTGGCGTTCGAGGACGGCATGGCGGACTTCGCCCATGCGCCCCTGCGCGGCGAGTGAGCGGTGCTGCCCTGCTCCCCTGCCCCGCTGCGCCACTGCCCCGCTGCGCTGAATGGAGCAGGCGGGCAGTCAGCGGGAGCCCTCTGCGGGGTGGTCCGCGCCGCCGACTGCTGGCGGGCGGATTTCTTGTCATGCCAAGCGCCTTCGCAGCGTGCGGTGGCCGCGCCGGGTCGATCTCCGTAGGACTTCCGTAAGGTTGTCATGCGGCATTTGTCCGCCTGGTACTCATAGCGTTGCCGCATGACAGATTTCCCCCCGAGATCCGTGCCCGAATCCGTGGATGTCGTGCTGCCCTGCCTGGACGAGGCGGCGGCGCTGCCGTGGGTGCTGGAGCGGATGCCGGACGGCTACCGCGCGATCGTGGTGGACAACGGTTCGAGCGACGGCTCGGCGGAACTGGCCCGCTCGCTGGGCGCGCTGGTGGTGACCGAGCCACGGCGCGGCTTCGGTGCGGCCTGCCACGCCGGGCTGCTGGCGGCGACCGCCGAGTACGTGTGCTTCTGCGACTGCGACGCCTCACTCGACCCGGCCGAGCTGCCCCGCCTGGTCGCCGCGGTCCGCGAGGGCACGGCCGACCTGGTACTGGGACGCCGCCGCCCGACCGGCCGTGGTGCCTGGCCGGTACACGCCCGGCTGGCCAACGCCGAGCTGGCCCGAAGGCTGCGTGCCCGCACCGGCGCGGACCTGCACGACCTCGGTCCGATGCGGGCCGCGCGCCGGGACCGGCTGCTGGACCTGGGGCTGGGCGACCGCCGTTCCGGCTACCCGCTGGAGATGGTGCTCTCCGGCGCCGCCGCCGGGATGCGCATCACCGAACAGGACGTCGGCTACCGGCCGCGCGCCGGACGCTCCAAGGTCACCGGCACCCTGCGCGGCACGCGGCAGGCGATCCACGACATGCGCGCGATCCTCGCCGCGCGCCCGGCCACGCTGCTGGTCATCGCCAAGTCCCCGCAGCCAGGACGCGTGAAAACCCGGCTGACGCCGGTCTGCACCCCCGAGCAGGCCGCCCGGCTCGCCCAGGCGGCGCTGGTGGACACCCTCGCCACCCTGGCCCGGGTACCGGCCGGACGGCGGGTCCTGGTCCTGGACGGCCCGCCGGGACGCTGGCTGCCGCCTGGCTGGGAGGTGGTACCCCAGAGCGGCGGCGGACTGGACGCCCGACTGGCTGCCGCCTTCGCCTCGGTGTCCGAGGGCGACGACAGTCCACCCGCGCTGCTGGTCGGCATGGACACCCCGCACCTGCGGGCGCAAACGCTCGCCGAAGCGCTCTCCCCGGCGGGCAGGGCCGGGACCGACGCCTGGTTCGGACCGGCCACGGACGGCGGCTTCTGGGCGTTCGGCCTGGCCCGGCCGAACGCGGCCCTGGCCCGCCGACTGCTGCTCGGTGTGCCGATGTCCACCCCGTCCACGGGCGCGGGGCTGTACGCCCGGCTCGCCGGAGCGGGTCTACGGGTCGCGCCCCTGCCCGCACTCAACGACGTGGACACGGTCGCCGACGCCACCGAAGTCGCCGCGCTCGCTCCGGGCAGCCGGTTCGCGCGGACCTGGCGCGTCGTCACCGCACCCGCCGCGGAAACCGACGCGTCGGTTCATCCCACGGTGCGGGGAGCCGCCGGGTGAACACCCAAGGGTCCATTGCCTCGCCCCTGGGCACCCGCCCGTGGTCGCACGACCCCTTCGCCGAGGCGATGCGCACCGGCAGCGGCCCGCTGTGGCTGCGCCGCGGCGATGGGCACCGGCATCCGCTGGAGGTCGAACGCTGGTGCGCCGCGCCCGACCCGGCCGACTGGACGCTGCTGTTCCGCTGCCTGGGGCGTGGCCTGCCCACCCTGGACCTGGGCTGCGGCCCGGGCCGCCTGATCGCCGCACTTCAGAGCTGCGGCCTGCCGGCCCTGGGCGTGGACATCACCCGCACCGCGGTGCTGCGGGCCCGCGGGCTGGGCGGCAGCGCGCTGTGCCGCTCGGTCTTCGACCCGCTGCCCGGCGAGGGCCGCTGGGGCACCGCGCTGCTCGCCGACGGCAACCTCGGCATCGGCGGGGACCCGGCCGTACTGCTGCGGCGCAGCGCCGAACTCCTGGCACCGGGCGGACTGCTGCTGGTGGAGGTCGAACGCGGCGACCTGGACGAACGCGATACCGTCAGCGTCGAGGACGCCTTGGGACGCTGCGGCCCCCCGTTCCCCTGGGCCCGGCTGGGCTCGCGTGCCGCCGTCCGTTGCGCGGCCGGCGCGGGGTTCTCCCTCACCGACGCCTGGACCT
The DNA here is from genome assembly GCF_014084105.1 of Streptacidiphilus sp. P02-A3a. Taxonomy (GTDB): domain Bacteria; phylum Actinomycetota; class Actinomycetes; order Streptomycetales; family Streptomycetaceae; genus Streptacidiphilus. The sequence continues at coordinate 6,989,767 of NZ_CP048289.1, forward strand.
GCCAGGGGCGGTACTTCCTCGCCCTGCGGCGGTGACCGCGTGCCCGGGCCCCGGCTGGTCCCTACCGAAGTCGAACGCCCGCCTGCCGAAGCGTCCCCAACGGCACGAGCGACTGGAGCGTGACGCCGTGTCCCTCAGCGACCCCGCCCGCCCACCCGGCCCCAGCTCCCGCCGGTCCGCGACCTGGCCCTGTGTGCTGGCGCTGACGGCCCTGGTCGCGGCGCTGGCCGGCACCTTCACCAGCGGCGGCACCCTGGGCCACCGGGGGCCGCTGTACGGCTGGTACACCGCCGATACGGTGCTGTTCGCGCTCGCGGTCGTCCTGCTGCGCCGGGCACCGGCGCGCCGCACGGCCGCCCTGGTGCTGCTGGGCAGCCTGGCGGTCGCCCTGACCGGGCTGCTCGCCCCACCCCGGACCAGCGACGACGCCTACCGCTACCTGTGGGACGGGCAGGTCCAGGCCGCAGGCATCTCCCCGTACGCGGACGCCCCCACCGCCCCGGCCCTGGCCGACCTGCGGGTGCGGACCCCGGCGCTGTTCCCGGTCACGGGGAGCTGCACCGGCTGGGACCTGCACCGGGCCGACGGGATCTGCACCCACATCAACCGCCCCACGGTGCACACCATCTACCCGCCGGTCGCCGAGTTCTGGTTCCTCGGCCTGCACGAGGCCGGACGGCTCACCGGGCGTACCGGCGTCGGCCCGGCCCAGGCCGGCGGCGCGCTGCTCGTGGTGGCCACCACCGGCGCGCTGCTGCTGGTCCTGCGCCGCACCCGGGCGCCCGCGCATCGGGCCGCGCTGTGGGGCTGGTGCCCGGGGGTGGCCGCCTGGGCCGTCAACGACGCGCACGTGGACACCCTGGGGGCGCTGCTGATGGTCTGCGGCCTGGGCCTGGTGCACGGCAGGAGGCGCGGCACGGGCGGGGTGCTGCTCGGCCTGGCCACCGGGACCAAGCTGATCCCGGTGCTGGCGCTGCCGGGCGCGATGTCGGGCTCGCTCGCCAGGGGCCGCAGGGTCAGCGCGCGCGACCTGCTGCTGCCGGGTGCCGCCGGGCTCACCTTCCTGCTCAGCTACACGCCCTACGTGATCGCCTCGGGCCTGGGCGTGCTCGGGTTCCTGCCGGGCTACCTCCAGGAGCAGGGCTACGACCAGGGCACCGGCTTCGGCCTGCTGACCCTGCTGGACATCCCGCAGCCGCTGCTGCCCGCGACCGTCGCCGCCGTGCTGCTGGCCGTGGTGCTGTACACGCTGCGGTACGGTGACCCGGCCGCGCCGTGGCGCGGCGCACTGCTGGTCACCGGCACCGCGCTGTTCCTGGCCGCGCCCGGCTACCCGTGGTACGCACTGCTGGTGGTGGCCCTGGTCGCGATCGACGGCCGCTGGGAGTGGCTGGCCGTGCCCGTGGCGGGGGAGGCCATGTACCTGTCCGCCGGTGCGCTCCAGCAGCAGGCGTACATGGCAGCGCTGTACCTGGTGCTGATCGGCGCGGCGGTACGCGGGCTCGGCCGCACCGCGCGGACCTGTGCCCCGCCCGGGGCCCGACTGCTGCCGCTGTCAGTGCTGCGGCCCGCTGCGGCCGCCCGTCCGCTCGCCGGTACCGTCGCGCTTCGGATCGCGCCTGCGGTCGGTCCGGAGCATGGCGCACAGCAGGCACAGTGCGGAGGCGGCGAACAGGGCGGCGGTGATCAGCAGCCAGTGTCCGAGGAAGGTGTCCGGGTCCAGGCCGGTGGTGAGGTGGTAACCGGGGACCCGGCGCAGGATCAGCGGGTACCAGACGACCAGCAGCAGCAGCGAGACGAAGCCGGGGATCCGGACGTAGTTGATCCAGCCGCTGACCGCCCACGGGTGGCCTCCGCGCCGGGCGGGGAGCAGGAGCTGTAGCGCGCGGTCGGTGAGGGTGTAGAGCGGGAGCAGCACCAGGTCGTGCAGCAGGGCGGCGGCGACGAACCAGACCGCGACCCGGACGGTGTCGCCCTTCAGCAGCCGCACTCCGGCGTACAGGGCCAGTGCGAAGGAGCACAGCACGAGCAGCAGGTGCAGCGGGGAGGCGCCGTAGCGGGCGCGGAACCCGCTCATGAGGTGGCTCCGAAGGTCAGCCGGGTGACCCACTTGGTGTTGTGCACACCGGGGTTGGCCGGGACGATGATCCGCGCCGGGTAGCCGTGGTCCGGTGACAGGTCGGCGCCGTTGACCCGCAGCGCGAGCAGCGACCGCGGGTCGTGGACCTGGTTGGCTCGCAGCACGGTGGAACTGAAGGAGCCGCCGCGTTCTACCGATTCGACGAAGACCTCCGGTGCCTGCCCGGGGAAGCCGGCCATGGCGGCCAGGTCCCGTAGCCGCACCCCGCTCCAGTGCTGGTCGCTGGTGGACCAGCCCTCCACGCAGGCGATCGGCAGGGCTGCCTCGTGCTGGTCCAGTGCCAGCACCTGCTCCCGGGTCATGACCTTCTCAAACCCGGGCCCGCGGACCACCAGCCGCCACGCCGGGCCGATGTCGGCCGCGCGGATGCCGACCGACGCGGCGGTCTTGTTGATCTGGAAGCCGTTGGCTCCGCTGCCGGGCTCCTGGCCGTGCGGCGCGAGCAGGGCGGTCCGGCGCAGCGAACCGCCGATGCTCTGACCGGCCGTCACCGCGAACAGCACCAGCGAGCCCAGGCCCACCGTGCCGAGCGCGCCGCGCCGGGAGAGGGTGGCAGGGGCGGGGCGGGGGGAGACCAGGCCGGTGGCGTCCGGCGGCTCGGGCCGGGTCCCGGCCGCGGGGGTACGCAGTTCGGTACGCAGTCGGCGGCTGCGCAGGGCGCGGACCATCACTGGGATCCGGAAGGCCGTGTGGACGACGAAGGCGCCGATGAAGACCCACGCGCCGTAGAAGTGCAGGGTGTAGAACGAGCCGGGGAAGATGTAGTGCAGCTGGATGTTGAGCAGGCCGGTGACGAACTCGAACAGGGCGCCGCCGACGAGCAGCAGCAGCGACAGCCGATCCAGGGCGTGGGAGAGTGACCGCACCGGCGGCCAGGAGAACAGCCTGGGGATCACCGACCACAGCTTGGCCAGCAGCACCGGGACCAGTACCACCCCGAGGGTGACGTGCACGCCCTGGTTGAGCCGGTAGAGCCAGGACGGGTCGGTCGGCCAGGAGAACAGGTAGAACCCGAGCCAGCCCTTGTCCGGGGTCTGGTCGTTGACCGCCGCCAGGTCCGGGTTGTAGGCGGCGTAGGACAGCAGGCCGGTCACGAACATCAGCGGAATGCCGACCAGCAGGACCAGCCCGAAGACCGAGGTCAGCCACGGTCCCCGGATCGGACTGCGCCAGAACTCCGGGCGGCTCGGACCGGGCGGCGGCCCCCCGCCGAGCGCGGCCCGGAGCCGTCCCCCCTTCGACGACGGCTGTTCGGCCTTGCCCCGTAGCCGCATCGGGGTACTGCCCCGTGCCTCGGGCGGCGGGCCTGCGGGATCGGTGCTGGGCCCGACAGCGGCGTTCATCCCGGGGGCGGTCCGGGCGGGCGGGGGTGGCGGAACGTCAGAGCTGTTGTCGTCGGCGTCCATGGTTCGATTCCTTGACGGGTGAGGCCGCGGCGGTCGGCCACGCTGGCACGACCGTAAGCCACCAGGGGAGATATCGGCTGAAGCGACTCATTACGACACTCTGACGTCCTACCGGCATGCCTTGATCGAGGCCGGGCCGACCGGGCTAGCCTGAGATTCGAGATCGGCTCTGGCCGCTCAGAACAACCAGGGCCATGCCGACGGAACCACCCGAACGGGGAGTCATGAGCGGGACAGCACAGCAGGCACCCTCTGCGGACATCGCCGTCATCGGCGGCAGCGGCTTCTACGAACTCCTCTCCGATGCGGCACAGTTCGAGGTGGACACCCCCTTCGGCACCCCCTCGGACAGCATCGCGATCGGCACCGTGGCCGACCGCACCGTCGCCTTCCTGCCCCGCCACGGTCGCGCGCACCAGCTGCCGCCGCACCGGATCAACTACCGCGCCAACCTGTGGGCCCTGCGCTCACTCGGCGTGCGCCAGGTCCTGGCGCCCTGCGCCGTCGGCTCACTGCGACGCGACCTGGGCCCGGGCTCCCTCGTCGTACCGGACCAACTGGTGGACCGCACCAGCGGCCGCATCCAGACCTACTACGACCAGGGCGCCGTCCACGTCTCCTTCGCCGACCCCTACTGCGCCACCGGCCGCACCGCAGTGCTCAAGGCCGCAGCCGACACCGGTACCCAGGTGCACGACGGCGGAACCATGGTCGTCGTCGAAGGCCCACGCTTCTCCACCCGCGCGGAGTCCCGGTGGTTCGCCGCCGCCGGGTGGGACCTGGTCAACATGACCGGCCACCCCGAGGCCCTCCTCGCCCGCGAACTCGAACTCTGCTACACCGCCGTGGCCCTGGTCACCGACTACGACGCCGGCCTCGACGCGACCGGGAGCGTCAGCCAGGAGGAGGTCTTCCGCGTCTTCGCCCAGAACACCGAACGCCTCAAGGACCTCGTCCTCAAGGCCATCACGGAACTGCCGCAGCAACGCAACTGCCCCTGTGCCCAGGCCCTGCGGGGCCTGGAACTACCCTTCGAACTCCCCTGACACTGCTCGCCGCCGTTCTCGTGCTCCCCGAGGTCAGGACTTGGAGGCAAAGAGCTCCAGCGCGATGTTGTCCGGGTCGCGGAACTCCAGGATGTACCCGGCGCCGATGTCCTTGATGCCCTGGTGTGGGATTCCCAGGCTGTCGAGGACGGTCAGTGCCTGCCGCAGCTCGGCGTGGTCCTCGACCGAGAAGCTGATGTGATCGAGACCTACGCGTTCCTCGTCGAAGCGGTCCGTTGCCACCGGGCGCAGCCCCAGCAGGGACTGGCCGAGTTGATAGATCACCCCGCCGTACAGGAAGGAGAGCTGTTCCCGGGTCTGCTCGTCCGCGTCCGGCGGGAGTTCGAGGGCCACGGGGAGTCCGAAGACGGCGTCGTAGAACGCGCGCGAGCGGGCGATGTCGGTGACGGTGAGGCGGACATGCGCGAACGCACGGGGAGTGATGGCCATGGTTGCATAATGCCCTGGCAACCGGGTCGGGATCGCGACGGAAACACCGGAAAGACGAAATTCCTGTGTTCTCGATCGTTCTTCTCATCCTGCCCTACCGTCTGCGCGGCACGAGTCCGGTCTCGAAGGCGATGATCGCCAGCTGGACGCGGTCCCGAGCCTTGAGCTTGGCGAACAGACGCGCGACATGAGTCTTCGCTGTCGCCGCGCTGATCACCAACCGCTCGGCTATCTCGGTGTTCGACAGTCCCTGTCCGACCAGTGCCAGCACCTCGCGCTCCCGGTCGGTGATCCCCGCGAGGAGACGTGGGTCCGCGGCGGGCTCGGCGTCCGGTTCGGGGACCGCGGGGCCGGAGGTTCCGGCGAAGTCCGCGATCAGCCGCCGGGTCACGCTCGGCGCGATCAACGCGTCACCGGCCGCCACCACGCGGATCGCGTCCAGGATCGCGTCCAGGGCCATGCTCTTGAGCAGGAATCCGCTGGCCCCGGCGCGCAGTGCGCCGTAATCGGCATGGCGATCGGCGCACTGGTCCGCCACCCGGCCGGTGCGGTCACCGCCACCTGGAGCGCGCTGCTCTTCGTGCCCCAGCTGCTGGGCAGCGGGTCGATCAACCTGCCCACCACGGTCGAAGGCATGCCGGTGCAGCTGTGGACGGCGATCTCGCACACGCAACCGCCGTCCCCGCGACCGGCCCCGCTGGCACCGGCCCCCGTGGCCTGGCTGCTGTACGCGGCTTGGCCGATGACCGCCATGGCCGTCACGGTCTGGGTCGTGCGCCGACGGGATGTGCCTTCGTAACTTGGACGGTCTCCACCAGCAGCACTCCGGACCGCCTGCGGGACCACGCGGACAGACGGTACGACCCGAGCGGCCGGGCCGCACGCGCGTCGCAGCGGGACGCGGAATGATGCGGGGTATGGACATGGGTGTGCGGAGGGTGCTGGTCTTCCCGCGAGAGGCAGCGGCCCGCGAGGTCGCTCGTGAACTGGCGGCCGCGGGATGCCGGTTCGTAGCGGTCCGTGCGAACAAGGGCGAGAGGCTGTGGAACGTCTCCTCCCTCGCCGTCTACCCGGTACCCGAGGCCGGACCCGAGCATCTGGAGCCTCTCCTGCAACACGAGAAGCGCAGGCTCGCAGCGTTGGCCCGCCGCCGTGGCGGTGCCCTGCTCACGCACGTCCACAGTTCGGCGGGCGGTGTACCTGCCTTCCCCCGTGACGGACTCGTACACGAGGACGCCACGGCCCGCATCGCGCTCCCCGACCCGATGCCGCCGGGCCCACGGCCACTGCCGCCGGGCGCACCGCGGTGGGAATGCCTGGACTTCGGGGACCCGGGGGTGGAGATCCGTGAGGCGGTCGCCGTGGCGAAGCGGATGTACGGATCACACGGTGGCGCACCGCAACTCCTTCAGTTCCTCATGGACGACGCCTTCCTCGAAGAGATCGAAGAACCTGGCGGGAGCACCCGGGAGTTCCTGGCGGACCTGGTCCAGATGGCACATCACATGCCCACCCGGGACGGCGGCGCGGTGCTGATCATCCCCTACCTGGCCGAACTCGCCCGCTCGCAGGCCCTTTCGTCAGGAGCCCGAACGAGCCTTCTCCACGTGCTGCTCGGCTTCGCCTCGCAACTCGACGCCGTGACCGCCCGCTCCGCCGACTGGAGCGCGATGGGCGGCCGGGTCGAACTCCGGCACTTCACACGTCTGCGAGACGCGGCGGTGGCACAGGTTCCGAGTCTCATCCTGCTGTGGGACCGCGAGAGCGACGCCGCTCGCTTCGTACTGGTGTCACTCGCAACCTTCTGCCCGGCGCAGACCGCGTCCCTCGTGCGTCCCCGCCTGACCGACATCCCGGCGCCTCGGGGCAGCGACCGCGGCGACGCACTGGCCCTGGCGGCTGCCCTGCTCGGTGAGGACACTGACGCCCTGGACATGGCGTTGCATCAGACAGCTGCTTGGGACAGCTCCCTCGCCGAACAACTCGAAAACCCGCATACCCCCCGCCCCCAGGCTGCCCGCGCGGCCCTGGCAGCCTGCGTCACACGAGCCCTCCCCGATGCCATGCAACTCCCCTAGACGAGGCAGCCGCTTGCCCACGTCAGGTGCGTGAAAGCAGCCTGGGAGCGGGAGGAGTCGTCAGTCAGTGCAGGGCGGTCATGTCGTCGGGCTTCCAGGTGCCGTCGAAGGCGGGTTGTCCGGGGCCGTAGATGCGGAAGTAGGCAAACCACCCGCGTCCAGGGACGGTCTGAATCCAGCGGCCCTTGCCGTCCTCGGGTTCCGTGGGGCCGAAGTGCAGGTCGACGTGGTCGGCCCCGTCCGGGGTGAGGTCCTCGAACAGGGAGCGCAGTGCGGCCTGGCCCTGGTCGGCGATGACCTCGGAGCGGGTCTGGGCGTCGTAGCAGGTGACGGACCAGAACAGGCTGGCGGGCACCGGGAGCGGCACGGTGAGGCGGTAGTTGCGGCCGCCGTCGAGGTACTGGCCGTCCTGGTCGCGGTGGGCGAGCCAGTACAGCGAGCCCTGGCCCACCGCGCGTCGGAACATGGCCGGGGAGGTGACGATGGCCTGGGCGAACCAGCGGTCCTTGGCCTCCACGTCCAGCGAGCCCTCGCGCTCGAAGGTGCCGTTCTCCGGTCGCAGTCCGGCCCACTCCCAGGTGCGGTCCGGCCACACCATCCGGTCCGGGCGACGGGAGGCGAAGGCGGACACCAGCATCTCGTCGCGCCCGCGCTGGGCGGCCTCAGTCAGCAGTCGGGCGGTAGCAGGGTCCGGGGCGAACGGCCTGCCGGCCTCGATGCCCAGCTCGGCGAGCGTGCCGAGCATGGGGCGCATCTCCTCGATCGCCGGTTCGGTGTCGATGACGCCGTGCAGGACGCGCCAGAACTCCAGGTTGTCCTCCCAGCGCAGGCAGGTGCAGTCGACGGGCTGCTCGGTGAAGTCGGTGAAGGTGTAGGGGGGCGGGTCGTCGCTCTTGGACAGCGGGTAGAACTGCACCGACGACAGCAGCTTGTTCGCGACGGGCAGGTCGCCGCCCAGCGGCAGGACCCGCACTGCGCAGAACGCGGTCCAGGTGTCGCAGCGCGATGCGAAGTATCCGTCGGGTACGGGCTGGTCCCAGTCGGGCGGCAGGATCAGGTGCCTGCCGCCTTTGCCGCCGTCCGCGCCGGGCAGTCCCAGGTCGGTTACCCAGCGGTGGTGGTGGTCGTCGACCAGGCCGACCAGCGGACCGGGGGGCAGGTCAATGACCATGGGGCCGCTGGCCCGCAGGTCCAGGATGCCGCCCGAGTAGGGGGTGTCCGAGTTGAGGGTGAAGCCCACGTGCCGGGGCCGGGCCATGAACAGCAGGGAGGATTCGTTGTCCATCGCGCCTGCCTCACGGGTGCCCTGGAAGATCCCCTCCAGCGAGACCGTGGGGTAGAAGAAGCGGTATGCCTCCACAGCCCGCCGCAGGTCCTGCTCGCCCTGTGCCGCCCGGGCACTGTCGACCGTCGGGAACCCGTTCTCGAACTCCACCACTGACGCCACTGCACACCCCTCATTCGCTGGCCCCGCGCGGGATTCCCGGCACGGGTCACCCGGACGACGCGACAGCCCCGTCCATCGCCACTCTCGTGCGGCCTGTACGGCCTGGCCAGCGGCGTCACCCAAACGGGTGGCCGACGGCGGTGCTGCCCAGCGCTCAGTCACCCATCGCGAGATGTCGCATCCGATGCGACTCCGCCCGTTGTACCGGCGGAGATAGTGGACTTCGACGTCCTTGCCCCAGCGGACCAGGGTCTCGTCGAGGTAGCGGGCGAAGTTGCGGGCGCCGCGGGTGCGGGCGCCGCGGATGGTCTGGCTGTTGTGCATGGTGTGGTTGGCGTTCTCCGCGCAGGTCAGGGCCTTGATCGCGGGGATCCAGATGTGCATCTCCTCGGGGGCCTCGGTGTCCGGGGCGTAGAGGAACTCGAACTCCCAGCCGCCCAGGGTGCGGGTCTCGCCCGTTCGGGTGATGGGGTCGGTGGGGGCGATGTAGCTGAACTTGGTGCGGCAGCAGCAGCCCGAAGGTGTAGGCCATGCGGCGGGACATGGCGTTGCCGGTGATGACGTTCTCGCCGATCGCGTACTTGGTGTAGATCGCGGCGACCACCGGCTTGTCGTTGCCCAGCTCGCGCCGGAACAGCTCCAGGCCGGCCTTGGCCAGCCCGATGTCGGTCCCGAAGTCGATCACGACCAGACCCTCGGGGGCGTCCACGATGGTGATGTTCGCGCTCAGCCGCACCTGGTAGAGGCCGTCGACGACCTTGTAGACGCCCTCCGGCGACTGGGGCACCCAACAGGCCAGGAACCTCCTGCTCCACACCGGCGAACACGCCGCGACGTTCAAGCACCTGATCCGAGACCGGGACGCCGAGTTCACCCAGTCCTTCGACGCGGTGTTCACCGCCAACAACACCCAGATCCTCAAGACCGCGCCACAAACACCCAGGATGAACGCCTACGCGGAGCGCTGGGTACGCACGGCGAGATCAGAATGCACCGACAACATCCTCGTCTACGACGAGCGCCACCTACGACGCATCCTCGACCACTACGCCACGCACTACAACACCGGACGAGCCCACCGTTCCCTGGACCTGCACGCACCCGCAGACGACCGGAACGTCATCCCGCTCCCCTCACACCACATCCGACGCCAGAAAGTCCTCGGCGGCCTCCTCAACGAGTACCACTCAGCCGCCTGACAACCCCGCCGGACCTCCACAAAACCGCCAGGTCAGAGCATGTGCGAGGGTTTTGGAACCCTACAGGCAGCCAGCGGATACCGGCCCCGGCGAACACCGACCCCATCTCTGGCTCGGTCGGCCCAAGAGCTGGGCCCGCCGTCAGTCCGTGCAGAACTCCGAGCGACAGAACTGCCCTCCCGACGCGTTATTGATCTGAAAGATCATCACGATGCGTGGGGAGAAAGCTTTTGAAGCAGACCACAACGGGAAGGGGTGCCGGCCGGGGGCGCCCGCTCCGCCTCCGGCCGCTGTCGACCGTCCTGGTGGCGGCGCTGGGGATCGCCGGGGCCGTCGCGGCCCCGTCGTCCGCCGACGCCACGCCCACCGCCTCGGCGTCCGTCCCGGCCGTCGGCGGCGCGACCTCTCGGACGGTCACTCTGGTGACCGGTGACCGGGTGGTCGCCACCACCGTCGCCGAGAAGACCCGCTACACCATCGACCCGGCGGTCCCCGGCGACGCGGCGTTCCAGAGCTACCAGGACCCGCAGGGCGACTACCACGTCGTCCCCGCCCTGGCCGCACCCTTCCTGGGCACCGCGCTCAACCCCTCGCTCTTCGACGTCACAGCCCAACTGCGGGCCGCCACGACCGCTGCCGAGAGCGATGCCGGGGCTGACGCCACGACCGGCGCCGCGGCCGAGGTCAGCCCGCAGTCGTCCGCCCGGCTGGTGGCGGCGCTGCGCCAGGCCGTCGGCGCCGACGTCCAGGCCGGTCGCCGCCCCGGTACGACCGTGCCGAAGCTCACCGGCCTCCCGGCCGCGCCAAGGAACGACAGCGCCGAACCGGCGCCCGACGCGGCGGGATACCCGCAGCGGATCCTCCAGGTGGACGTGACCGACCGCTCCGGCAAGCCCGCCAACGGCACCGCGTTCCTGATCAACACCGACTCCAGCCTGAAGTTCCTGAACCAGATCACCATCAACGACGGTGTGGACCGGGTCGCCGTTCCGGCGGGCCACTACAGCATCGCCTTCAACGCCCAGACCTTCGACGCCAAGGGCAACGTCACCTCCGTCTACGCGCTCACCCAGACGGACTTCACCGTTCCGGCGACCGGGACCGTGCCGGACGTGGTCCTCAACGGCCGCTCAGCGGTCACCTTCAAGGTCGCCACCCCGCTCGCGGCCACCTCCCAGCTGGCCAACGTGCTCTGGAACCGGGGCGAGGCCACCCAGCCGACCACGTCAGCGGCGGTGGCGGTTCCCGACGGCGGCGGCGGAACCATGCCCGATCCGTCGGCGGACATCAGCTACCAGGCCCTGGGGAACATCCCCTTCGGGATGAACCCCCAGCCCGCGCCCAAGGTCGGCACCCTCTCCGTCGAGGCCCAGTGGATCGGCGGCCGGGGCTCCTACCGCTACGACACCGTCTTTCCCGCCACCGGCGTGCCCGACCTCTCGGCTCTCCGGGTGACCGCGGCGCAGCTCGCGACGGAGCACGACCACTACTACACGGACCCGGCCTCGCCCAAGCAGGGCGGGGTGGAGGACCTGCCGTGGGACTACGCGAACCCGCAGCCGATAGCGGGTTCGGTGGTGGTTCCGCAGTCCCTGCCGGCCGACGTCACCGAGTATCTGAACGTCCTCCCGCAGTTCGAATGGGTCCAGCAGGTCTTCGAGGGCGACGCCATCGCGTTCCTGGGCGACCCGATCACGCCCGCGGCCGGGTCCACCACCTCGATCGACTGGGGCCGCGGACCGCTGGCACCCGGGGTCGGCCAGCACACGCTCCTACCGGGCGCCACCAGTGCCTACAGCGACGACTACTGCGGCGCCTGCGTCGCCGGGGCCAACCTCTCGATGAACTTCAGCGACTTCGACGACAGCACCCCCGGCCAGCAGGGCAACCCCAACTACGCGGGCGGCTCGCCGCTGGCGGTGAACTCCTCGCTGAGCGTGTACCAGAACGGCCAGCTGCTCGGGACGACACCGGACAGCTCCACCGTCTCGATCAGCGACGCGCCCGCCACCGGGGCGAAGTACCAGGTGTCGTACACCACCAGCACCGCCACCGCGCAGATGAGTCAGTCCACCTCCAGCGACACCACCCTGGCCTTCTCCAGTACGCCGGCCGCTGAGGCCGGGGCGGCGCTCACCCCGCTCGGCACCTGCGTCGGCCAGAGCCAGTCCACCCCGTGCCTGGTGCTGCCGGTGCTGAACATCGGCACCCAGCTCGCGGTCAGCGAGGAGAACACGGCCGCTCCAGGCGCCGAGACCATGGGGCTGGACATCGGCCACGTCAGCTACAACGGCACCGGCTCGCACGCGGCGATCACCTCCGCCGCCGTCCAGGTCTCCTTCGACGGCGGCAAGACCTGGCAGACCGCGCAGCTCAGCCACACCGGAGCGGCGACGTCCGGCGACTACACCGCCGCCTGGACCAACCCGGCCGCAGACACCGGCGTCTGTCCCTCGATCCGGATCACCGCCACCGACGCCCTCGGCGGCTCCATCGACCAGACCGTCAGCAACGCCTACGAGATCGTCAAGGGGGCCTGAACATGCGACTGTCAGTCTTCAGGAGCACCGCCGGACTCGGCGGCCTGGCCGCCGCGCTGATCCTGCCCTTCGTCGGGACCGCGCCGGCGCAGGCGATCACACCGGCCCCGGCCGCGCCGCACCCGGCCGTCGCCGCGCACTCCCCGGCGTCCGCATCGACGTCCGCATCGACGCCTGCCCCGGCGGCGAACACGCACGACGCCTGCGGCCCGGTGCCGCTGGGCGAGGCGCGCTGCCTGGCGGTGGTCCGCGACGACGTGCACGGCGGCCTCGGCGTCCGCGGACCCGCCGCCGGGCGGATCGCGGCGGCGGCGACGCTGCCGGCCGGTTACGGACCGGCGGACCTCCGATCGGCGTACAAGCTGCCGACCACCGGCGGCAAGGGTCAGACCGTCGCGCTGATCGACGCCCGGGACGACCCGACGGCCGAGTCCGACCTCGCCGTCTACCGCGCCACCTACGGGCTCCCGGCCTGCACCACCGCCAACGGCTGCTTCCGCAAGGTCAACCAGGAGGGCAAGGCCGCGCCGCTGCCGTCGTCGACGGAGTCCTCCGACTGGCAGGTCGAGATCTCGCTGGACCTGGACGCGGTCTCAGCGACCTGCCCGACCTGCCACATCCTGCTGGTCGAGGCCGACGCCGACGCCGAGGCCGACCTGGCCGCGGCGGCGTCCGTCGCGCCCTCGCTCGGTGCCGACGAGGTGTCCAACAGCTACGACTACCAGGAGGCCAACGGGGTCTCCGACTACGCCAAGGACTACCAGCACCCCGGCGTCGCCTATGTCGCCTCCTCGGGTGACTTCGGCTACACGGTGCCCGCGGACCCGGCGGTCTTCACCGGGGTGATCGCGGTCGGCGGCACGTCGCTGACCAGGTCGAGCACCGCGCGCGGCTGGACCGAGACCGCCTGGGACGGCGCCGGCAGCGGCTGCTCGGCCTGGATAGCCAAGCCGTCCTGGCAGCACGACACCGAGTGCCCCGGGCGCACCGTCGCCGACGTGTCCGCCGACGCCGACCCGAACACCGGGCTCGCCATCTACGCCACCATCCTCGGCGGTTGGTCGGTGGTCGGCGGCACCAGCGCTGCGTCACCGGTCGTCGCCGGCGTGATCGCACTGGCCGGGAACCCCGGCAAGCTGCCCAACGCCTCCTACCTGTACGCCCGCACCAAGGACCTGTACGACGTCACCTCCGGCAGCAACGGCAACTGCGGCGGCGGATACCTCTGCACCGCGGGCAAGGGCTACGACGGCCCGACCGGAAACGGCACCCCGGACGGGATCGGAGCCTTCTGACACCCGTCGTGTGAACCACTGCCCGTCCGCCGGCGACCGCCGTCGGACGGGCAGTGCCACGAGCGGCGTCACCGCCACCTGTCCTCCGCCCCGGGCCCGTTCGGCGTCGAGGATGACCTGGCTTGCGGTTCGCTGCTCGCCGCGTGGGCCCACCCGCTGGCAGGGGGATCCGGCGCGGCCGCCGTCGTGTCGGCGAAGTCCGGCTGCGACGCGGCGCGGCCGAGCGGGCTCGCGGTGGTGCTGCCGCTGTTCTCGTTCGCGGTGGCCGCCAACGGCTCCCCCACGCCTGGAGTCGACGCGGTTTTCGCCCCCCCTTGCAGTATCCGGGCTGGTTGGGACCTCCCGCTGTTGCTGAACCTGGCCCGGCCTCTCTGCTGCCGGACACGGTTCAGCAACAGCACGATCCGGTGGAGGATCACCGTGGCAGGGTTCCCGGTCGTGTCTCGCCGATCAGGTCGCCCAGAACCCCCAGCCACAGCAACCCAGTTACTCGCTGAACTCCGCTGGCTCAGGAGGGAACTCGGGCATGTTCGGACTGACAACGAGTTACTGGGGGAGGCCGCGGGGCCGCTGATCCACCTTGCGCCGGCCCGTGAACGCTTCGCGTTCATTCACGCCCACCGCGGCCAGTTCAGCCTGAGGCGACTGCGCCGCGTACTGATCACCGACCGCAGCAACTACCGCGCCTCGGTCCGCGCCCAAGCCATCCGCGAGGAACGAGCCCGCCAGGAAGCCGAACTCCTGGAGCGGATCCGAGAAGTCCATACCGCCCACCCGGCCTACGGTGCCGAAGTCGGACGACGCCGCGTCGCCCGACTCATGCGCCACAACGGCCTGTCCGGGATCACCAGACGCAAACGGCGGAACCTCACCAAGCCCGACCAGGCCGCAGCCATCATCCCCGACCTGATCCAGCGCCAGTTCACCGCGCCCATGCCCGTCAAACTCACAGGCGACATCACCTGCTTCCCGACCGGCGAGGGCTGGCTGTACCTCGCGACCGTCCTCGACCTCAGCACCAAGGAACTGATCGGGTACGCGATCGCGCCGTACATGCGCACGAGTCTCGCCGTCGACGCGATCACCATGGCCCACCGCACCGGACTCGTCGCCGGCAACGCCACATCCTCAGGTACCTTCGCGAGATTCCGGGACCCTGGTGGGGGAAGCTGGACGAGGTCACGTTCCTGGAGAGCCTCTACGCGGGTCTCGTCGACCACCAGCACGGCCCAGAACCGAGCCATCCTCGGCGACCAGTACGTAGGTGCGGTTCGCCAGCTCGAAGGCCAGGACCGCCGGGGCACGGCCAGCATTCAACTGCTTCAACTCGGGAACTGCGCAACTCTACCCAGACGGCACGCCGAGGCCACCTGAGTTTCCATCAGGGGCAGACAGCCCCATGACCAGGGCACATAAAGATCTACAGCTGGAGTACCAGGCGATACCGGTGATGCGGGTGGTGCTGCAGCGGAGTTTGCGTAGGAGTCGCCAGGTCTTGAGGGTGGCCATGGCTTCAAAAACTCCCGTTGCTGGTCGGGAGTTGACGCCCCCTGAGATCACGATCGACGACTGGAGGGTTGAGACCCCTAAACAAGTTTCCCATACTTCTTGGCAATCTTGGCGAGCAACTTATCGTTTGTTTCAATTTTCTTCCAGAGATGCTCGACTCGCCTCTCGGACCTTCTGCCCAGTCTATCGAGTGCGCTATCGAAGGAATCCCGCAGCGCCTCGCCAATAGGGTCCAGGTGCACAATTGCTCTACCTGAGGAGAGCACCTCGATGGGCTTCTCGCGGAAGGTAATTTCGGGAATCCGGACGTATATGCCGGAGCTGATTCTCGTCGATATTGTACTAATGAGATTCACCCCGGCAAGATTCTGCATATCGTTGATCCATCCAAGTTGTAAATTGATTACGCCAGCGTAGGTCTCATATATGTAGGCGTGGCGATTGACGATGATATCGTTGAATCTGTCGATCAGGTCCTGTAGTACAAGTAATTGGTCGGTAACTACCTTATTCTTGGCGTCGCGCGCCCTCTCAATAGTGTTGTAGCGCAGCCTTCCGCGATCTTCCAGTGCGTAGAGGCGCTCCGAGCCTGCGCCTCGGGTCGCCCTGGCTGCGCGTCGTGAAGACTTTTCGTAGCCATTTACTGCCTTTGCGGCATCCCTGAAGAGGCGTTTCTTAAAGTCCAGAAGCGCGGCAAGGTCTTTTTCGTTGGGCTTGCGGGGGCTAGCAAGATTTACCTGTATGCCCTGCATGGAATTGAAGACATGTTCATTTCCTATGCTTGTAAAGGTGACGGCCACCCCTGCTCCCCTAGCTGAATGTCGTAGAGTCTCCGAAGTTAATATTTCCCCCAGAGTTGAAAACGGCACGGTTTGCGAAATTATTGAAAGTGACAGATTCGCTAACCTTGGAATTCAGATTGGCCCAAGCGTGGAGTGCAGCCGTAAGATCGGCGCTGGAATGAGCTGCTTGAGTCAGGGTTTGTGCGAGTTCGCCAATGGATTGATCTGTCGGGTTTTCAATCGCCTGTCGAAGTGCTGCTCGCCGACGCCGACCGAGAAGTGAATTTATTCTTGTACGTATTTCTTCAACAGCGTGACTTGCGGCCTCTTCCCCAAGTCCACCTACAGCACCCGTCGCCGCGATGGCTGCCACTACTTCAGCCGCCGATGCAACATCCATTGTTCCCCCTTTGGTGAAAGTCTAAACGCTATCATACTGGGCGGGCTTTGTTCAGCGCCTGGAGGGGATGATCACCGTTTTTCTTCGTGCAAGTGGAATCGGAATCTCCAATTCCTATCGCTTGCCTTCCGTGTGACGGTCCGCGCGTCGCTGGCGTTTTTCCGGAGGTACTACTGAACTTGAATGGGTGATGTCGGGCGAACGGTGAGCGGATGGTCCGCGGGCATGCTCAGTGAACGGCTGGTGCGGCAGGATGAGCGCGTGACCGAGAGCGAAGCGGATCGGCTGGCGTTGCTGCGGGAGCTTGATGATCCGGAGTGGCTGGAGTGGCCGCAGAACTACGACCGCGGGGAGAGCGCCGTCCACTTCGGTGCTCTGGTGGCCCGGCTCGAAGTTGACTTCGCCGCTCGCTGTGCGACTGCGACTGAGCTGGAGAACCAGGACTCCAGCGAGTACGGACGTGTCATTGTGCCCGGAGACGCGACCGTGTGCGGGACCCGGATCGTCGTGTGTGTGAGCAAGTTCGGTTCGCTGGCACTGGTGTGCGCGGACAATCCCGGTGCCTTCCTCGGGACCGAGGAGGCGCAGGCTGAGGGCGAGCTGGACAGTGTTGACCTCGCCAGGGTCAACCAGGCGCTGGTCGGGCTCGGCTATGTCGTGGTTGCCGAGGAACTACTGGAGAGCGACTACGACGGGCCGAGCCGACTGCACCGGCACGTTCAGCGGCCCACCTGGTGGAATCGCTTCTTCGGCTACTTCTGACGGTCACTGCGACAGGGGCAGGCCGGTGCCCGCCAGGCAGCCGTCGATGACCTCCGGCCGGTACTGCAGCATCTTGAGCTCGCGCTTCACTGCTCGGGTGATCTGGCTGAGTTCGGCTGCGGCGAGGTTGCCGATGTCGCGTTTGACCAGCGACCAGATGCCCTCGTGCGGATTGAGGTCGGGTGCGTAGGTCGGCACTGGAACACGGTGAGCCAGGCGGTGTTGGCTTGGAAGAACTCCCGCAGCGGTGGGACCAGGTGCATGCGCAGGTTGTCCCACGCCAGGACGATCGGGCCGCCGAGTTGGGTGCGGGCGCGGATGACCAGGTCGCGGTAGTTCTTCCCACCGAAGCCCTTCGGTTCGTCCTTGCGGCCCCGGTACTGGCGGATCGCGTAGATCAGACGGGACCGCTCGCCGGGCTTGTAGCAGGTCATCACCGCCATGGAGACGCGGCCCGAGCCGCGCCCGCGTACGCGGACGACCGGGGTGACGCCCATACGGCCCCAGGTCCCGGCACACGGCGGCGTCCGCCAGCCTGAGCGGCGGCGGCCGTCTGTTCGGCCCGGGCGCGGGTGGCGGCCAGGCGGTAGGAGTCGGTGCCGGTCTCGATGATGTTGCCGCCGAACGTCAATCGGTCGACTATGGCGGCGCAGAGCCCGCCTTGTCGGCCAGCACGATGGACAGCCGGGTTCTGGGTTGCCCCCGGGGCCGGGGCACGCGCAGGGCTGCCATGACGGACTCGAAGGCCGGTGTGTCCCCGGCCTGGCCCGCGGTCAGCACGAACGCCATGGGCCGACAGCGGCTGTCGGCCGCGAGGTGGATCTTGGTGGTCAGCCCGCCCCTGAAGCGTCCGAGGGCGTGGTCGGCCGGCTCACCGTCCGGGCCCTATTTTGCCGGCCCCGGCGGCGTGCTGGTGGGCGCGCACGATCGTGGAGTCGACCGCGACGATCCAGTCCAGGTCCTCCTGCGCATCGGCCTGGGCGAGCAGCACGGTGAACACCCGCTCCCAGGTCCCGTCGATCGCCCAGTTCCGCCACTGCCCCCGCCCCGCAGCACCGCGCACTGGAACACCCGGCTGCTCGCCAGGGCCCTCCACCGGGCCCCGGACTCCTTCGCCCTGGACGCGCTCCTCACCCCCTTCAACCTGCTCCACACGGTCGATCGGCACCGAGCCCTGGCCGACCGCACTGTCATCGCTCTACTCCTGTGCCCTCTGCTCACCGACGCCGCCTGCACCGCTACACCAGCTTGGCCGACCTGGTCGGCCGCCGGCGGAGGAAGCAGCCTGCGACCAGCACGCCCTGTCCTGGGTGGCTGGGCCCCTCCACCGAAGTCGGCGACTTCCTCGTCACCGCTCCGCCTGAGCTCTTCTCCGCCGTCATAGCCCTGACCGTCGCCCTGCACCGCGACCGGCCCCCACGACAGCACCGACCTGGACAGCACTGGCCTCTACCGCGACATCCCCCGCCCGGTCACCCCGCCGTCGCCGAGGGGGACAGTGCCGGGCGCGGTTGTTGCGGGTCAGTTTCCGCTTCCGCTGAGGGAGATGGGTTGGGACCAGACGCTGACCTGAGCGACGGCGGAGGGGTTGATCGGGTCGCTGGTGTCGATGGACAGGATCGTCGCGACCGCGAAGCGGCCGTTGTGGCTCTCCGCGCAGAACACGGTCCGGACGCTTATCGGGACGTACTGCTGGCCCTGGGTCAGAAGCAGGTCCATGCAATGGCTACGGGTCGGCATGGATTTGCCGGTCCAAAGGTGCACGGTGCCGTTCGAGGGGCCGGTCGTGCCCTGCACGTAGGTCTTGGGGTCGTTGGTGAATTGCGCCATGGTCAGGTCACCCCCGTCGCTCTGCGCAGGGGGGTCCTCGTCGAGCAACGGGCCCTGGAAGGAGAGCGCCACGGACGGGGACGGGGACGGGCCGGTTGGGGACACGGTGGCCGGCAGTGAGCACGACACAAATCCGGGGACTTATCTCAGCCCCGGACGTAGGTCATTGCACGTTGACAGGATGCCCACTGTCGAAGTGATAAGACCGTCAATTGCAGTCGGCTGCGGGCGCGACCCCACCCACGCCAGTCGTCACCCTGTGTGACCGCTCCTGGAAAGGGCGTACGCCTCCGCTCGCACGGGAATTGACGCGCTATTCCCCGTCGATTCAATTCCCGGAAGCCGCCCACGGGGCACTTCAGGAGGGCCTGGAGTCGGACTGTCGGCAGGTTCCGACAGGGTTTCTGCGCGCATTCGCGCAATGCTCCCGTCGTGACCTCCGTGCGCCTGCGCGCACCCTGTTGGTCCCTGGCTGGTCCCTGGCAGGGTGGCGGACGGGCCCGGCCGGAGGTGGGGCCCGTCGGCGCGCGGGCAGCGAAAGGCACTCTGACCTGGACTTATGTCCAAGCCAGAGGGCTCGCGTTCACTGTCGGGACGACAGGATTTGAACCTGCGACCCCCTGACCCCCAGTTAGGGAATGGAGGTCTATTCCCGCACCAAATATGCGCTAATGCACGTTCGCTACGTGCATTACCGGGCGTTTCGTGCACCAGCGCTCACAGCACTTGGTCCCTGACTGGCCCCCGGAGAGCCAAGGTCAGCGCGTGCACCCGACATCCCAACCATCGCATCTCGCTCTATGCACATTTTCAAGGGCCCTCGACCTCCGACGAGCCTCAGCACACCACACCGGGTGAATCAGACAGCCATTGAGTCATCTCAAATCGTCTCTCGACACCGCCCAGCAGCCCTGGTATTGCCGTTCTTTCTCCTGGCAAGCGCGCGTATAGATACGCTCTCACCTTGACGTCAGCCCCCACAAGAGCACGAAAATACGCTTCGAGCGCACTGAGGATACTTCCCGCCGCCTATTTCCGAGAAATCGATCGGTCAGTTCTGCCAGGCGGCGAGGAGGTCCTCGGGTCCCCAATGGGCGGCCAGGGGGACGTTGTCGCTGACCCCGCAACGCGAGACCGCGACCAGCGGCGTGTCCGGACCCGCCCCCGGAACGGCGGGCAGGTCGCGGACCAGGGCGTCGTACTCGCGACGCCCGAAAGATAGACTCGACTAGGGGTGTGGGTGTCAGATGCCGCATCCATCCAGGTCAGGAGGCATCCCTGTCTCATAACGAGCCACACGACATCCGGCTTCTGATCGGCGGCTGGAGATCGTCAAGAGCAGGCGGCACGATGGTCACCATGCCGCCGCGGCTGCCCTACCTCGCCCCGCTAGCGGCCGATCGTGTCCAGCTCGATGAGGTCCGCCTCGGCGAGGGGCAGCCCGGCGCCTGCGACGTTCTCGCGCAGGTGTGCCGCCGATGCGGTGCCGGGGATGAGCAGGATGTTCGGCGACCGTCGAAGCAACCACGCCAAGGCGACCGACATCGGGGTCGTTCCCAGGCGGGAGGCGACTGCGGAGAGAGCCGTGGACTGCAGTGGCGTGAAGCCGCCGAGCGGGAAGAACGGCACGTAGGCGATGCCCTTGGCGGCGAGGTCGTCGATCAGCTCGTCGTCCTGGCGGTAGGCGAGGTTGTACATGTTCTGCACACACACGATCGGCGCGATGGCCTGTGCCTCCGCGACCTGCTCCGCCGTCGCGTTGCTCACGCCCAGGTGCCGGATCAGGCCCTGCTGCTGGAGTTCGACCAGGGCCCCGAAGGGTTCGGTGAGGGAGCCGGGCTGCGGGCCCAGGGCATTGCCGAGCCGGAGGTTGACCACGTCGAGCGAGTCGAGGCCCAGATCGTCGAGGTTCTCGTGGACGGCGCGGCGCAGTTCCTCGGGACGGCGGGCGGGGGGCCAACCGCCCTGCTGGTCGCGGACCGCGCCGACCTTGGTCACGACGTGCAGGGATACGGCGTAGGGATGCAGCGCTTCGCGGATCAGCTGGTTGGTGACGCGCGGCCCGTAGGCGCCGGCGGTGTCGATGTGGGTGACGCCGAGGTCGACCGCCTCGCGCAGAACGGCGATCGCGCCGTCGCGGTCGGCGGGTGGACCCATGACTCCGGGGCCGGTGAGCTGCATGGCGCCGTAGCCGACACGGGCGACGGGCAGGTCGCCCAGGTTCCAGGTGCCGCCGGGGAGGGATGACGAGGAGTACGTGTTCATGTCTCGATCCTCACGCGTGGACAGGCGGTCCGGCCAACACCGATTCGGTGCCCTGTCATACCCGGTGGGTATCACGGGGGTAGAGTGACGAGATGGACGCCCTGGAGACCCGCGAGCTGCGCTACTTCGTCGCCGTCGCCGAGGAACTGCACTTCGGCCGCGCAGCCGAACGCCTCGGCATGTCCCAGCCGCCGCTGTCCCGGGCGATCCAGCAGTTGGAGCGGCATCTCGGCGTCTCCCTGTTGGAGCGCAACCGCCGTGGAGTCACCCTGACCGGTGCCGGAGAGGTGCTGCTGCACGAGGGCCGCGTCGCTCTGGACGCCACCAGCGCCGCCGCCCGCCGGACCCGTCGCGCTGGTGGGGCCGACGGTGCGACGGACGGGCGCCGCGGCCGCTTGGTGCTGGCGGTGAAGGCCGCCGGGTCCCACGAACTGCTGCGGCGACTCCTCGACGCCCACGCGGCGCAGCCGGAGGCCGCCGAGGTGGAGGTGCTTCCGTGCGGCCTCTGCGAGCAGGAGGAGTTGCTGCGCGACGGCCGCGCCGATGCGGCGCTGATGCATGCGCCGTTCAACTCCCTCGCCGGGTTCGACAGTGAGGAACTGCAGACCGAGGGGCAGGTCGCCATCCTCCCCGCCGGTCACCCCCTCGCCGCACACGAGTCCCTCCGCCTGTCGGACATCCACGACGTCCCGGACCTGCCGCTGGCCCGCTGGCCGAGCCACGGCGTCTACCAGCCGGGCCCCGGCCCCGAGATCCGCGACCAGACCCAGCTGGCCCAATTGATCGCCCTCGGACGCACCGTGGCCGTCTTCCCCGGCTCCGCCCGCGCCTGGCTGTGGACCGAGCACGCCGCCGTCCCGCTCACGGACGCACCTCCCGTCGTCACCCACATCGCCTGGCCCGCCCACAGCCGCTCCCCCGCCCTGGCCGCGCTGGTCCGCACGGCCACCCAGCTGTTGAGCAGCCAGTCGCATGATCGGCCGGACGGCTCCTGATGCGAGGGTCGCTACGGAGTGTGAGCAGCCAAGAGGGTTCAGGGTGCTTAACCTGAGCGGGGCGGAGCGATGCCGCCCGGCTCGGGTCAGTGCCCCCGTCCGCCGGACGACAGAGAGCCGGGGTGCGGGGTGCGCAGTCCGTCGATGAGCAGGGCGACCATGCGCTGGTTGTAGTCGGGTTCCTGTCCCGGCACCGGCATGCAGAGGTTGGCGACGGCATAGAGGAGGTCACGGGCGCTGACGTCGGCGCGTACCACTCCGTCTGCCACGGCGGCTTCCAGCAGCGCCGCCAGAGCCGGGCAGGCCTTGTCCATGAAGTAGCCGGACAGGCCCTGGTACGCGGGGTCGCCGGAGTGAAGGGCGGGAGCCAGCCCTCGTTTGGTGCCCAGGAGTCGGGTGTACCGGCGCAGCCACTCGGCGAGCGCCTCGTCGGGCCGGTGGTTGGCGCTGAGTTCGGGCCC
This sequence comes from Streptacidiphilus sp. P02-A3a, assembly GCF_014084105.1. Lineage (GTDB taxonomy): Bacteria > Actinomycetota > Actinomycetes > Streptomycetales > Streptomycetaceae > Streptacidiphilus. The sequence continues at coordinate 7,012,372 of NZ_CP048289.1, forward strand.
CGCTGCGGCGACTGCGTCGATTCCGCTCTCCACGACTGCCTTGACCAGGTCCGAGCGCAGCGGGAAGTGACGGTAGAGGGTGCCGACGCCGACTCCGGCCAGGTCGGTGATCTCCTTGGCGGGGGCGTCGACCCCGGTCGTGTCGAAGACCTCCTTCGCGGCCTCGATCAGGGCGTCCAGGTTGCGCTGCGCGTCCGCGCGCAGGCGACGGGGCGCTGGCGACTTCTCGGTCATGGAACCTCCACTTGCCTAACCGGAAAGTCTTTCCGTATGGTTGTGGAACGAGTTTCCGTTTAGTCGGATCGTAGAACATCCCACGGATCCACTCGTCACACACCCCAGGAGGAACCCGTGGAGTACCGCACGCTGGGCCGCACCGGCATCGAGGTCAGCCGCTACGCGCTGGGCAGCCTGATGTACGCCACCCGCATGGGCAACGAACCCGCGGAGTCCGCGCGCGTCATCCACAAGGCGTTGCACGCCGGCATCAACCTCATCGACACCGCCGACGCCTACGGCGACTCGGAGGAAGTGGTCGGCCGGGCCCTGAAAGGACGTCGCGACGACGTCGTCCTGGCAACCAAGTTCGGCAGGCCCATGGGAGAGGCCCCCAACCATCAGGGCACCTCCCGGCGCTGGATCACCACCGCCGTCGAGAACTCGCTGCGCCGTCTGCAGACCGACTACATCGACGTCTACCAGATCCACCGCCTGGACCCCACCACCGACATCGAGGAGACCCTGGCCGCGCTCACCGACCTGATCCGCAGCGGCAAGGTCCGCGCCATCGGCTCCTCCAACACCCCCGCCTCCGACATCGTCGAGGCGCAGTGGGTCGCCGAGCGACGCAACCTCGCGCGCTTCCACACCGAACAGCCGCCGTACTCCATCCTGAGCCGCGGCATCGAGCGCGAGGTCCTGCCCGTGGCCCAGCGCCACACCATGGGCGTCATGGTCTGGGGACCTCTCGGCCAGGGCATGCTCACCGGCCGCGTCCGCAGGAACCAGGGCAACGACCTGAGCCGCGCGGGTCTGTTCAAGCACCTCAACGACGAGCGCCGCATCGATGTCGTCGAACAACTCATCCCCCTCGCCGCGGAAGCCGGGATGCCGCTGACCCATCTCGCCATGGCCTTCACCGTCGCCCACCCCGCAGTCACCACCGCCCTGGTCGGCGCCCGCACCATGGCCCAGCTCGAAGACCTCCTCGACGGCACCGGCGTCCGCCTCGGCGACGACATCCTGGACCGCATCGACGAGATCGTCCCGCCCGGCACCAACATCGGCAGCCTCGACCAGGACTACCAGCCCCCCGCCATCCAGAACGCAGCCCTGCGCCGCCGCCCCCTCAGCGAACGCGCAGCCGCCTGACACGAAGCCACCGCCCCGGACCTACGACTGCGACGAGGGAGGACGCCTGCCAGGTGGCGCGGCGCTGCACGACCGGCCCCTGACCGGCCACCACGATCCGGACACGTCCCGCGCTGCCCGGTTCCGCCCGACCGGTGCGGCAGTCGCAGCTCAGGCCAGGTCGCCCGCGAGAGCGACTGCGCGGGTCTCGGGAACTCCCAGCATCAGCAGAGTGGTGACCGCCGCCGCCCGGGCGCCGGGGGTCCCGTTCGACGGTTCGCGGTCCGCGATGGCGAACACGACGCCGTAGGCAAGCTGGCTCAGTTTCCCCGCCGACAGGTGCCGTGCGAACACGCCGTCGGCCTGGCCCCGTTTCACGAGGTCGGCGAGGAGCTCGTCGACCGGACCGAGCAGGCCGTGGATCGTCTCGCCGAACTCGCCCCGGCGCAGCGCCAGCAGCACGCGGTACCGGTGCGTCACCGGCCAGATGCGGGTGACGAATTCGACCCACGTCGCGTCCGCCCGCGCCTGGGCGGCGCTGACTTCGGCGAGCACGGTTGCCATCTCGGCGACGGCCCGTTGGGTGAGTGTCCGAACCAGGTCGAGGCGTGTGGGGAAGTGCCCGTAGACCGTGCGCCTGACGACGCCCGCGGCGGCAGCGATGTCACCCATCGCGGCATCGGGGTTCTCAGCCAGTACGTCGAGGGCGACGTCGAGGATGCGGTCGCGCGTCTCGTTCGTCGAGCGCGCACGGGAGGACTCGGTGGGCATGACCGCATTGTTGCACAGCACTGTGCAGTCAAGTAGATTGCACAGCAGTGTGCAACAGAGGGTCGCGCCACACCTCGAAGCCCAGGAGAACAGGAGAGGGCAATGACCGCACTGGCACCGATGAGCGCCACTCCCATCCGCCCGTTCACCGTCTCGATCCCGGATTCGGAGATCGACGACCTGAGGAGGCGACTGGCCGGAACCCGGTGGCCGCATCCGGAGACCGTGAGCGACTGGTCGCAAGGGGTCCGCGTGGGCAGCGCCAGAGCCCTGGTGGATTACTGGGAGCACCGCTACGACTGGCGCCGCCTGGAGTCCGACCTCAACCGCTTCCCGCAGTTCCTGACCGAGATCTACGGGCTGGACATCCACTTCATCCACGTCAGGTCCAGGAACCCCCACGCGATGCCGTTGATCCTCACGCACGGATGGCCGGGTTCGAACATCGACTTCCTGAAGCTGATCGGCCCGCTGACCGATCCGGCGTCGTTCGGGGGCGACGCCGCCGACTCCTTCGACGTCGTGATCCCCTCACTCCCCGGGTTCGGGTTCTCCCAGAAGCCCACGGAGACCGGATGGACCGTACCGCGCATCGCAAGCGCGTGGGTAGAGCTGATGAAGCGTCTCGGCTACACCCGATGGGCCGCACAAGGCGGGGACTGGGGTGGGGCCGTCACCACCGCCCTCGGGGCCGTGCAACCCGAGGGGCTCGTCGGAATCCACCTCAACACCCCACTCGCCTTCCCCGCCCGGATACCCGACACCCTGTCGGCCGAACAACGCCACGCCATGGAGACCCTCGCCCTCTACACCGGCGAACTCGGCGGCTCGAACCACCTCCAGGGCGCGAAGCCGGAGACCGTCGGATTCGCCCTCGCGGACTCCCCCGTCGGCCAAGCGGCCTGGATCTACGAGAAGTTCCAGTCCAAGACCGACAACCACGGGCTCGCTGAGGACGCCCTGAGCATGGACGACATGCTCGACGCGATATCCCTCTACTGGTTCACCAACAGCGCGGCCTCGTCCGGCCGCATCTACTGGGAGAACAAGCCAGGCAGCTTCGCCGGCCCGGAGCTGGCACTCCCGGTCGCGGTGACCGTCTTCCCGAAGGACATCCCGCTCCTGCCCCGAAGCTGGATCGAGGACACCTACAGCAACCTGATCCACTACAGCAAGGCCGATAAGGGCGGCCACTTCGCAGCCCTGGAACAGCCCGAGATCCTGGTCCGCGAAATCCGCACCGGCCTGCGCACCCTTCGCCGCTGAGGCCAACGCCCCCGTCCGGGCCAGGTCCAGGACGGGCGTCCGGGACACGGTCGGCGAGGGACACTGCCCATGCCACGCCACCGGGCCTGGGCGGCCGACACCATCGACTCGTACAGTCGCATTCCTCGTCGCCCCCGAAGGGGTCGAGCAGGCCGAGCTGACCGGGCCCTGGCAGGCGGTGCCGGAGGCAGGCGGCACGCCCCGGCTGCTCGCCACGGCAGTCGGACGGATCCAGGCCTTCAATCACCTCGACCGCGGTGACACCTTCGAGGTCGACGAACTGGTCGACAAGGTCTCACCCAGGGACTTCGACGCGCTCGTGCTGCCGGGCGGGGTGGCCCATCCCGACGCACCAACGCCTCGCACGCCGCGTCGAGCGCGGCGGTGCCGTCGGCGACCGTCGCGTCGGCGGCGGCCTTGACGCGGGCCCCGGTGGCCGACAGCGGCAGCCCGGTCCACGGGCGGAACAGCTTCGGCACGCCGGTGAGGTCGACGAGGTCGTGCGTCTGCCGGAAGACCACCTTGACGTCGAACACACAGGCCGGCTCGCCGCCGTCCGGGGTGAAGCGAACCACGGGTGAGTCGGGTGACGCCGCCATCCACTCCGCCCGCGCCGCCACCGCGGTGGCGGTGACCGATCCGACGGAGAGATCGGCTCGGCGGCATCCCGCAGGAGTACCAACATGCCGCTTGACCAGTCCGAATGTCTCATCGACATCCGCAGGCCCGGCGTCACCGAGCTGTGCGGCAGGCCCTTCGCCGTGCACTGGCTGGTCAGATCGGCTGCGGTTCGAAGTCCCAGTAGGGCCGGTCCCGGCGGCGGACCGCGACGGTGTGAGGGTGCTCGGGGCCCAGGAAGCGGGAGAGGCGGGAGAGCACGTCGCTCTCGACCCGGGCCGCCTCCTCGGCCTCGCGCACCAGGCGCAGGTCCATGGCGAGTGCGGCCTGGCAGGAGAACGTCAGGGGGTGCTCCAGGCCGAGCACGGCGCTGGCCCGGGCCAGCGTGTCCCGGCTGAGCTCCAGTGCGCCCTCGTCGTCGCCGGAGAGCTGTCGTGCGGCGGACAGGTTGAGTTCGCAGCCGAGCGTCCAGGGGTGGTCCGCGCCGACGGCGGAGGCCATGGCCTCCCATGCCTCGGCGGCGATCCGCAGCGCCGTCTGCCGCTCGCCGTAGAGCTGGTGGAGCAGGGCCAGGTTGCCACGGGTGCCAATCGTGTAGGGGTGCGCGGGGCCGACGAGCTCGTGGTACAGGTTCGTCACGGTCTGGGAGAGCTCCGCGGCGGCGGTGAGTTCGCCGCTCTGGCGCAGGAAGGTCGCCCAGTCCGCCTGCACCAGTAGCGTGTCCGGACTGCCGGGGCCGTGCAACTGGACCGACGAGGTCACCACGGACCGCATCAGCTGGGCGCCGCTCGCCAGGTCCCCACTGCGGCGCAGGCACTGGGCAAGGTTGTGCTCGGCGGCCAGGGTGGCGGGATTGCCCGGGCCGAGGATCTGGCGGTGCTGACGGGCATTCAGCTCCTGCCGGGACTGGGCCTCCGGGTAGCGTCCGAGCAGGCGCAGCAGCCGGGCGTATTGGAGCCCGGCCTCCAGGGTCTGGTGGTGACCGCGACGCAGCAGCCGCTCCCGCACCGCGAGGACCTCGCCGTGCATGGCCAGCGCCTCCTGGTAGCGGCCGAGGAGTCCCAGCGCGAGCCCGAAGTTGCCACGGGCCTGCAGGGTGGCCGGGTCCTCCGGGCCGAGGACCGCGCTGTACTGCTGCCAGACGGACTCGTAGAGGTCGTGCGCCTCCTCCAGCTCGGCGAGCGCCATCAGGGTGCCGCCGAGCCCGTTCTGGGCCAACAGCAGGTCGGTGTCGCCGGGCGGGCGGTCGGCCAGTTCGGCGACCAGTCGGCGGCCGATCAGCGCCGCCTGGTGGTAGCGGCCGGACCGGCGTTCCAGATTGGCCTGTTGGTACTGGACCTTCAGCAGGTCCCGGTCCTCGGCGGGCAGTTGGTCGCGCCATCGGGCGTACACCGTCTCGGCCAGCTCGCGGCCGGTGGTGTACTCACCGCGCAGTTTGAGGTATTCGATGCAGTTGAGGACCAGCTCGCGCACCGCCGGGTCGTCGCTGTCGAACGCTCCAGCCGGCTCCAGTTGCGGGAACAGCTCGGCGTAGGTCGGCCACTCGCTCGCGTCACCCGGCCGACGAGGGTCGGCCCCGACCAGTACTTGGCAAGCGGTGGCTGTCATGGCGCGTCGTTCCTCGATGGAGAGCTCGGTTCGGAGAAAGCTGTGGTAGAGCCGGTGCATCCGGACGCTGGACACGGTGGCGTCGGCGGGGTTGCCGGTGCTCCGGTAGTCGAGCCGCACGACCGTCGCGTCCGAGATCCGGGCCAGCGCGCCGTGCCAGGCGATCGGGTCGGCCGCGAGCCGGGCCATGTGCTCCGGAAGGCTGCCGCGGGGCGCCCGCTCGACCAGTCGCACGGGGATCCGGTCGGGTGCGAACTGGGCCATCAGGTTGAGCAGTTCGGCCGCCGCCGGGTACTGCTCCCGGAGCGTGTTCAACGTTATCGACCAGGCCGTCTTGAAGCCGCGGGGGTAGTCCTCGTCGATCCCGAAGCCGACCTGGTCCAGCTGGCCGCCGGTGATCTGGGCGACGTAGACGGCCACCGGCATCGTGTTGGTGTGCAGCCAGGACGCGGTCTGCGCCAGCATCAGCGGCAGGTCTTGGACGGCCTCGGCGAGCAGGTCCGCCTCTGCCGGGGTCAGCCGGGGCGCGCGGCGGCGCGCGTACGCGACGCTCTCGTCGCGGTTGAACGGCTTGACTGCGATCTCCGGGAACCCGCTCATGGCCGCCCAGGGCCGGTCGAGGGTGGTGACCAGCACGTGCCCGGGGCCCTCGGGGAGGAGGTCCGCCACCGACTCCGGGCTGTCGGCGCCGTCGAAGACCAGCAGCCACGGGCGGTACGGAACACCCCGGCGCAGCGCCTCGTGGGTGGCGCGGATCTGCCCGCCGACCTCGTGTCCGGCGGAGAGCCGCAGCATGGCGGCGAGCTCGGCGAGGCCGTCGCGTGCGGTGGCCCGGCGGCGGGCGTCGACCCAGTGGACCAACTCGTAGTGGTTGCCGAAGCGGTGGGCGTACTCCATGGCGATGGCCGTCTTGCCGACACCCGCCGGTCCGTGCAGGGCGAGCCGGGTGCCGGTCGGACCGCTCACGGTGAGTTCCTCGAACAGGTCCTCCAGGATGGCGTCCCGCCCGGTGAAACTCTGGGTGCGGCGCGGGATGTGGTAGACCTCGGGCGGGTCGAGCGGGAACCTGGGCGCGCCTTCGCGCGGCGCCGGGAGCGCGGTCGGCGGCAACTCAAGGCACTGCAGCAGCAGGCGGTGCGCCTCCACCTGGTCGAGGTTGCGCAGGTCGGCCGGGACCAGCGCGGCGACGGCCGTGGGCAGCGCGGCGTTCGCGACGCTCACGGCGGCGAAGCGGTCCCGGTGCAGGTGGACGATCTCGCGCAGCGCCGCGTTCCACTCCTCGTTGGTGCGCGGGCCGAGCCGGAAGTACCAGTCGTCGAGTACGAGCAGGAGCTTGCCGGGGGCCTTGAGCAGGTCGGAGAGCGCCTCGGCCAGCGGGGCCTCCGCGCCCGGGTCCCAGCGCAGCAGCGAGGCGCGGTGACCGATCCGGGCGAGTTGGTGCGCGATCCACGCGGCCCAGGGCCGGTTGAACCCGGCGTAACTGATCGTGATGTGTCGGCCGGGACCGCTGCTCCGGAACTCGTCGATCACGGTGGCTCTCTCTCGTCTGCGTCCAGCCGACCTGGGAGGCCTGGGATGCCTGTCGGCGGCCAGGCCCCGGAGTGGCCTCCCGGCTCCAGATTAGTGGATCTGTCGGATACTCAGAAACACTGCGCCACAGGCGAGTCTGGCACATCAGTTCGGAATCCGGCTGGCTGCCCGGCCACCTCGGACAGGGCGCCCGCGATGTGGCGGATGAGCGGTTCGAGGTCAGTGCAGTAGACGGACGGATTACGGAACCCCTCTCCGTGGCGGAACCGGTGGACGTAGTTCCCGCCGCCGCAGACGGTGACGAGGGGACACTCCAGGCACTCCCGCGCCAGTGCGTCCCGACCGAGTTGGCGGGCGACCACACCGGGGTGGTCGAGGGCCGCGTCGAAAGGGTGGTGGAACACGTCGAGCCCGGTCCCGCCCGCCCCGTGGTAGGCCGAGCGGATGGCGTCCACCTGCTCGATGGCCCCGTTGGTGTCCACGACGACGGCGGCCACCGGTGACAGGCCGACGGCCTCGTTGGTGCCGGGCCGGCCGAGCAGCAGTCCGATGATCTCGTGGAAGAGCCGGATCGGCGGGCCGGGCCCGGGGTCGGCCCACCACTGGTCGAAGACCCGGATCAGCCAGTCGCCGTGCCGACCCGCCGGACCGCTCGGCGGCGCCGACCAGTTGGCGTGCGGCAGCAGCAGGTCGAGGACGGGTGGGGCGAGTGCGGCGAGCGAGCGGTAGACCTCGACCGGATCGCTCTCGACGTCGATGGTGGTGAGGATGCCCGCGTAACTTCCGGGCCGGCCCGCCAGCAGCCGGGCCGCGCGCAGCACGGCGGGCCAGGACGACCGGCCGGCGTGGTCGGTCCGGTGCCGGTTCAGTGCCGCGGTGCCGCCGTCCAGGCTGAGCCCGACCCCGATACCGGCTCCGGCCAGCCTGTCCAGCACCCGCTCGGTCAGCAGGGTGCCATTGGTCTGCACGGACACCTGGGCCGTGCACCAGGGCGGCAGCGCCTCCCGCACCGCCTGCGCGAGCCCGATCAGCGGGCCGGGCCCGAGCAGCAGCGGTTCGCCACCGTGCAGGTCGACCCTGATCGCGCCGAGCCGGTGGGTCCGCACGTGCTCGCCGATCCGGGCGGCGGTGTGCAGGGCGGTGCGCGAGGGGAGCTGCACGGGTCTGCTCCGCCAGGTCTGGTCGGGGCCTTCGTAGAGGTAGCAGTAGTCGCAGGCGAGGTTGCACCGGCTGCTGGTCTTCAGTACGAACTGCCGGAACGGCGTCGGCGCCCTTCCGGCGCGGCGCAGCCCTGGCACGTCCAGCTGGAGCAGCGGCCACGGTGCCGGGCAGCCGTCAGGCCCCAGGACCCGCAGGTGCTCGGGCTCGCGCACTAGTCGACCGTCTCGCCCGGGCCGCCCGTACGGAGCCGGCGAAGCGCCATGCTGTCGCCGTACTCGGCGACGGCCTCCTCGGGGGCGGGCCACCAGGAGAGCAGGTCCGCCGCCACCGCTGCCAGCGCGGGCGGGCGCCCGGCCCCAGCCAGGGCCGCGAGATCGACGCCGGACAGGTCCGGCAGCGGCTCGCGTGGGCGCGCGGACTGCCTCCGTACGGTACCGATGTCACCCAGCGCGATGACGGGACGGCCGGACTGACTGGGCACGCGCCCCCCTCTCCCCCGCTGTGCCGTGAGCACGCCGAACTCGGACTGCGCTGCTTGCCTATTCCCGAACTCCGGTGCGGGGAAACCTGGTTGGCATCAGCCCTCCGGGTTGGCCCCGGCTTGCGGGCCGAGCACCGCCAGCCGCTGCCTGGTCGCCACGGCCTCCGGGTCCGCGGTGGCCCCCGCCTCCTGCCACAAAGCGCCGGCCCGGCGGTAGGCTGCCAGCGCCTGCTCCCGGCCCGCGACGCGCTCCAGCACCTGGCCGCGGCGGTGGTTGGCCCGGGCCGCGACCAGTGGCAGGCCCGCGCGCAAGGCGTTCGACGCCGCCCGCAGGTAGCGCGTCGAGGCCAGCTCCAGGAGCCGGGCGGTGCCGGTGACCGAGCCCAGCTCGACATCGATGTCGGCGAGCTCAAGGTGGATCTGGGACAGCAGCGCGGGGTCGGCGCTGCACCGCGCCGCCGACTCCAGCGCCCACTGGGCCTCGTAGAGATCGGCGCGGCGGTGCCTGGCCCGGTACCGGGCCCGCAGGGTGCGGGAGAACAGCAGCTGCCGTTCGGCGAGTTCGGGAGCGTCGTCCAGAGTCTCCGCGACGGCCTCGCGCAGGCTCATGACCGCCTCGTCCACGACCGACGCCGAGGTGCCCCCCGCACCGGGCGGGTTCTCCTCGGCCGCGGCCACCCGGGCGAGCAGCACCTCGCCCCTGGCGGCGAGGACTTCGACGCGCTCCGGCTTGTCCACGGGCAGCAGCGCGAGCGCCTGGGTCAGGCAGGAGTCGGCGTGCACCAGCCGCGCGGGGTCTGTCTCCCGGGCCCAGAGCAGCAGATCCACCTGGGCCAGCCTGCGCAGGGCCTCGGGGCGCCACTGCGGGGTCTCGCCGTCCCGCCGGGCGTACCCACCGCCGTCGAGTCCGTCGAGGCCGTCGAGGCGCAGCAGCCGCTGCAGAGTCTCCTCGGCCCGGCCCAGGGCCCAGTCGTCGGTCGGCAGCAGGCGCGTCCGCAGCATCAGCGCGTCCGAGAGCGCCAGCAGGGCCCGGGCGTGGTCCGGCTCCGCGGCTTCCTCCGCGTCGAGCAGCGCGACGGCCGACTCCAGCGCGTCCACCGCCCGCAGCACGCACTCCTGCGCGCCGGTGGCCTCCCACTCCTCGGCCAGCTCCCGCGCCCGGTCGGACAACACCAGGCCGAGGGTCAGCTGGAGTTCGGCCGGGAGGCGCTCGGGCGGCCACCGGGTCACCAGCGTCCGCAGGGCCTCCTCGGCCTCCACCAGCAGGCGCAGCCGTTCCGGCCGTTCGGTGTCGGCTCCCGGGGCCAGGCCCGCACGGTCGGCCTGCCACTGCTCCGCGCGGTAGTGCAGCCGCAGCGCCGAGGCGTGGCCGACCGCGGCGGCGGCGAGCTGCGGTGACGGGAGCGGCGCGTGCTCCAGGCAGGCCCGCCACAGGTCCTCGGCCGGCAGCAGGTCGGCCAGCACGCCGGGCAGGGCGCCGGGCAGGGCGCCGCCCTCGTGGCAGAGCCCGGCTCGCTCCGCGAGCAGCCCGGCGAGCAGCACGGAGAGGTCGAGCCGGCGCGTCGGCCAGTCGGAGTCCGACCCGGCGGACCAGACCGACAGGGCCTCCCGCGCGGTCCGCACGCCCTCGTCCAGGAACGCCGGATCGCGCCAGACCCGCCAGGCCGCGTCCAGGCCGCGGGCCAGTGCCTCGCCGGCGGACGGCCCGGCCGCGCGCAGCAGTTGCAGGGCCTGCAGCAGATGGCCGGCGGAGCCGTCCCGCCGGTACCGTTCGAGCAGCAGTTCTCCGCCTCTGGCCGGGTCGTGCAGCGCGAGGGCGGGTTCGAAGCGCCGCAGCACCTGCTCGGAGACGCGGGCGAACGGCTCCGGGACGGCGCCGGAGCCGGTCACCGGTTCCCGTCCGGTGTCGGCCAGCGAGGAAACCGCGACCGCTGGCAGGTTGCGGGCGCCGCGGCCGAAGTTCCGCTCGATGTAGAGCGAACAGTGCTTGAGCACGAGCGCCGCCTCGCCGGTGGTGAGCCGGTCCAGCAGCAGGTCCCGGACACCGGAGGCGAAGTCGAACCACAGCTGGTCCGGCGGGCCGGGCGGCCGGGCGGCCTGCGGGGCGGCCTGGGGCAGCAGCAGATCGCTGATCAGCACCTCAGCGAGCTCGGCCGTGCCGCTGTCCGGGAGCATCGCCCGCTGGACCAGAAGGATCACTGGCAGCGTGAGGGCAGCGGCCGACAGGTACATCGCCAGCCGCCTGGCGGCGGGTGATGCCTGGCGCTCGAAGCGGCGCAGCAGGTCGTCCGCCGACGAGGGCGCCCAGTCGGCGGACCCGCCCGCTCCCGTCGGCCCGGCATCGGGACCGGGGTGGTCGGGCCTGCCGTCCTGGGGCAGCCAGAGCGCCGCGCACTGCAACGACAGTCCGGCGGCGCTGCTGGTCAGCTGGGCCCAGGCGCTCAGCGCGGCGGGCTCGGGGCTCAGGACGGGGAGCGCCAGCCGGTCCGCGGGGCCCGACGGCCGACTGCCGGGGCGTTCCGGCAGGAACGCGGGGGCCTGGTAGTCGCCGGGCCGACGGCACAGCCGACCGGCCTGCGGCCGCAGCTCGGTCCGCCCCCAGAGGCGCTGAGGCAGCGGCTGGACCAGGGCGACCGGTGTGTGCCTGCTCCACCGGTGGAGCAGGCGCTGCAGCGAGCCGTCCCGCCACAGCGGGCCGGTGCCGTCGCTCAGCACCAGGCTGATCAGCCGCCCCGTCGGGTCGTACAGCTCGTCGGCCCGGCGGGCGGGCCCCAGGCGGTGGCGGGACGCACCGACCCAGCGCCCCTGGGAGTCGGGCCCGAGGGCTTCGCTGGTCAGATAGTGGATCGTCACCTTCCGGAAGGCACCCACTCGTTCGAATGCCTCCCGCAGTCCCTGGAGCAGCGGCTCCCAGACGGCCATGGCGGTGGAGGCGTCCATGAGCAGCTGCAACTCGGCTTCCCTGCGGGGAAGTTCGTGCAGGACCGGGAGAACGAGACCGGTCCGCGCGCAGTTGTCGGCGGTCGCCTGCTCGTCGAGCTCCGTCCGCGCCGACCGCACCCGGGGGCGGTAGCGCTGGAACGGACGCAGCGCGCGCTGCAGGGTCAGCGGGTCCGGCAGCGCGGCCCCTGAGGGAACGTCGACCTCACCGAAGGAGGCCAGCCGACCGGGCCGGGCCAGGCTCCGGTCGGCGGGCCTGGACCAGTGCGGCGACGGGCTGTCACGTGGCACCAGGTCGAGCAGGTCGCGGTCGTCGTCGCCTGGGTGGCCGTCGAGCGCGGCGGGATCCGCCGTCCCTCCGGCTCCTGCCGGTCCGGCGGGCTCGCCCGGGAGCCACTGGCTCAGCCAGAGCGCGTCGGAGAGCTCCTCGGCGTCCAGCTCCACCCCGTGGCCCCGCAGCACGCCCACGAGGTCGACCAGCGCTCTCCGTCCGGATCCGCCCGCCTCCCCCGGCACGGTGTCACCTGGTCCGGTCGAGCGGCCGCAGGAGTTCCGCGGTCAGTCGGCGCCGGGTGTCGTCCTCCTGCGCCCAGTCGGCCTGCCGGGTCAGCTGGATGGCGTTCAGCAGCTGGTCCACGGCGCGCCGGTCACCAGGGGCACGGTCAAGGAAGGTGTCGATGAGCGAGTCGTTCGCCCGGGCCGCGTCGTCCCCGAAGTGGGCCCGGACCATGCCGGCCAGGCGCTCCTTGTCCGGCGGCTCCAGGTAGAGGTGAAGGCAGCGCCGCAGCAGGGGCACCGGGAACTCCCTTTCGCCGTTGCTCGTCAGCACGATGAACGGGAACGCCCGGCAGCGCACCCGCCCCTCGCGGATCACTACCGTGCTCCCGTCGTCGCAGCGCACCGGGACCTCGGGCACCCGATCGGCGATCCGCTCCAGCTCGGGGATGGTGAACTCGCCCTCCTCAAGGACGTTGAGGAGGTCGTTCGGCAGGTCGATGTCGCTCTTGTCGAGCTCGTCGATCAGGAGGACGCGCGGACGCTCCTGCGGTAGCAGCGCGGTGCCCAGCGGGCCCAGCCGGACGTACCGGCCGATCCCGCCGCCGGGCTCCCCCGCGTAGGGGGGTGGCTCGCTCGCCGCGCGCTCGAACTGCAGGTCCTGCAGGCGCCCGATGGCGTCGTACTGGTAGAGGCCGTCGCGCAGCTGGGTGCGGCTGACGATGGGCCAGCGCAGCACGCGGCCCAGGCCCAGCTCGTAGGCGACGGAGTGGGCCAGGGTGCTCTTGCCGCTGCCCGGGTCGCCAGTCACCAGCAGGGGCCGACGCAGGTAGAGCGCCGCATTGACCAACTCCCGCTCGCGGGCGCCGGGCCGGTGGTTGCGCGCCCGGTTTCCGGCCCGGTCACCGGCCAATCCGAGGCGGCGCTCGGTGACGTCGTCCACCGGGCCCGGCGACGGTACGACAGGTCCGCCGTCGAAGGCGCGCCAGGGCGGCGGGGCGGGGAGGTCGGCGATGGCGTCGTGGGGCGCGCCGGTACCGCGGTAGATCAACCACTCGCTCATGTCGCGCTCCTCAGCCCCATTGCCCGTCAGCTGCCCTTCGGATGCGCTCGACTCGTACGGTCTGATGTGGCGCTCTGACGACTACGGCTCGGGCAGGGGATTGGCTGGATCATCGAACAGCAAAATGAGATCGCCACCCCGGATCACATCCCCACCATAGGCGGCTCGTCGCAACTCCCGCAATCCTTTGGGAAGTTCACTGGCTTTCAGGTCGGCCATCCATGTTTCTACCCGGCTGTCACCGCGGTGACACCCGGCGTGGCCGGCCGACTGCGCCGCGTTCTCGGCGCCCGAGGCCGTCGCCCCGTGCGCCCGCTCGGGCTCCGGCTCGGGCTCCGGCTCGCGGTCCGGCTCGCGCCAGAGCGCCACGACATGACCGGCCTCCAGCAGCGATCGGGTCAGCCGCCGGGTCACTTCGGGCTCATCGGACGAGTCGTGACGGCAGATCAGCGGTACCTCGCCTTCACCGAGCCGCTCCAGGTCCGCGGCGGTGTCCACTGTCCGGGGCGTCAGACGGCGCGCGGTGGCGAGCCGCTGCCACTGGCGCACCCGTTCACCCGGGGGCACGCCGGCGTGCGGGCGGTTGCGCAGCACCACCTCGCGCTCGGCCCCCAGCCGCCCCTGTCCGGCGCGCCAGGTGTGCGCCGGTGCGAGCAACTCCTCCATCGGCGCGGCGATCTCGACCCGTGCGCGGTACTCCCGGCCGTCCAGCTGCGATCCGTCGGCATCGAGGAGGACGTCGCGCAACTGGTCACGGACCTCCCCGACGGCCTCCAGCAAGCTGAGCCGGTCCCCGTGGCCTGTTCCCGTGTCGTCCCCGCCCTGCAGGGTCGGCCGCCACTCACCCTCGCCGAACCCGTGACTGATGCTCCACCGGTACCCGCGCCGCTGCTGTCCGTAGCCGACCAGCGGCGCGAACTCCAGCAGCACGGACTCCGGGCGGCGGTGGGCGTGTTCGAGCCCCTGCCGGTCGGCGAGGGCGACCTCGCGCCGACGGGCCGAGATCCAGCCGGCCAGTCCGGTCACCGTCTCGCGCACCGCCGGATCGGGCCCGCGCGACAGCTCTGCCGCTACCGCGAGCAGGAACTGGAGGTGGTGGGCCTCGCTGTCACCGAGCCGGACGTATCCGTCCCGCCAGGTCAGCAGCGGGACCGGCCAGTCGCCGACGGGCCTGGCGGACACATTCGGCATCAGCTGCCCGACCACGCCGGGCCGAGCGGGCGCGGGCAGCCGGGACAGCCAGTCGAGCTCCGCCAGCCGGTCCAGCGGCGTCCAGCTGCCGCGCTGACGCGGCAGCTCGCGCCGGACGTCGGTCCAGCTGGCCGAGGTCCGCCCCGGTCGGTCCTGGTGGCGGACGTGCCAGACGTCGTGCAGCCGCAGCAGCTCCCGTCCCGGCTGCGCTCCCAGGTCCGGGGCACCGGGCCGGTGGTGGCGCGCGGCGAGCTCATGGATCGCGCCAACCGGCACGACCAGGCCGAGGTCCTCGCCGTCCCGGGCACGGACCAGGCCGACCACCTCGCCGCGGTCCTCGTCCACCAGCGGGCCGCCCGAGTACCCCTTGCGCAGCCGGCTCACGGCCGCCACCTGGAGGTAGCGGCCGTCCTGCCCAGTGATCCGGCAGCTGGAGTCAACCGCCTTGAAGCCCTCGTCCGACTCGGACGGCTGGTAGCCGTAGAGGTGGGCGTTCTCGCACAGCAGCGGTTCCCGCTCGCCGAGCCAGGCGACCGACTGCACCGCCGGTCGCTCGGCCAGGGCCACCAGGGCCAGGTCAGGCCCCCGACCGTCTCGGAACTCCTCGACGAGGTAGGCGAGTCGGGACCGCAGCAGGCGTCCGCCGAGGTGGACGCCGACAGAATCGCCCTCGGCCGTACCGCGCCGATCGCCGTTGGCCGAGACGAACAGGTGCGCGCAGGTCAGCACCCACCCGGGGGCGACCAGCACGCCGCTCCCCCACAGCCGCGGCTCCGGGGCCCCGGGCGGATCGCCGATGCCCACGGTGGCCGCCTTGGCCAGCAGGATCAGCTCATCGGACGCGGGCCACTCACTCACTGGCCACCGACGGCTGGGATTCGCGCTTCCAGGTGAGGGTGACCGACAGGTTGGCGCCGAGGCTGCCATCCGCGAGCAGGGCGACGGCCTTGCCGGGACGAGCGGCCACGGTGACACCGAAGGTAACCTGCCACTCGTCGGGGGCCGCCCGCGCCGCCGCGTCCCGCACCCACCGGGCCACGCCGGTCACCACGTCGTCCAGCCCCTCGACCCTGGCCACGACGGCATCCCAGGCGCCGACCTCCTCCCACTCCTCCGCCGCCCCGCCGCCGGCCGCCCCCGGCGAGGGGGGCAACTCGCTGACACCGACCCAGATCAGGGTGCGGTCGTCCAACCGGATCTGCTGAAATCTCTCACTCATGGCTCCCCCTGCCCGGATCACTCCCGGTCGGTAATCGGTCCGACAGTCGCACGCTCACACACTCCCACCCGATATTCGGTCAGGTTAGGTCAACTCGGCTCCGAAGTGGACCGAGGCTTCCCTGTCGGTTCCGCCCCTCCCGTAGTACTCGGCGGCGGCCGTGCTGTACATGGGGGCATTGCCCCCGATATTCCTGCTCCGGTGCCGGCCGGGTCCGCCGGTGGACGTCAAAGCCCTGCGGCAGCGGGTGGCGGGGCGGCGCGGAGGGCGGCTGCGGGAGACGGGGAACGGGCGGCGGTTCGGCCCGTGGCGGGCGGCGATCTCGGGCGGCGGCGGGTTGGAGACAGGTAAGGAAACCTGGGTGGCGTATCCCGATGACGCCCGGCGGCCCGCAGATCGATGCTCTCCCTGTCGGGTAGGGGTCAACCTCCAGGAGAAGTCGATGGGCGAACCGGTGAAAGTCAGCATTGTCGCGCAGGACCCCGTGCTGGAGGCGGGTACGCGGAGCTGCCTCCAGTACCACGGCGACATCGCGGTGGTACTGCCCGGGGAACCGGCGCAGGTCGCGGTCATGATGGTGGACCGGGTGACCTCGCGGGTGATCGACGCGGTGCGGGCCGCGCGGGAGGCGGACCAGCGCCGGGAGATCGTGCTGGTCGCCACAGAACTGGCGGGCGGCGACGCGGTGCAGGCATTAGCGGCGGGCGCCCGCGGGCTGCTGCGCCGTTCCGAGGCCACCGCCGAGCGCCTGGCGTCGACGGTGGTGGCGGCCGCCGTCGGCGACTGCACGCTGCCGCCGGACCTGCTGGACGGGCTCCTTGAGCACGGCCACGGGGCCGACGCCCTCAGGGCGGGCGCGGGGGTGGCGGAGCGCGCCGGGGCGTCGCTGTCGGAGCGGGAGCAGGCGGTCCTGCGGCTGGTCGCCGACGGCCGGGAGACCGTGGAGATCGCACACGAGCTGTGCTACTCGCCCCGCACCGTGACCAGCGTGGTGCACGACGTCACCCATCGGTTCCAGCTCCGCAACCGCGCCCACGCGGTGGCCTTCGCACTGCGGGCGGGGCTGCTGTGATCGCGACGATGGTGGCCCCCGACACGGCCCCGGCCCCGGGCGCCCTCCGCGCCGCCGGGCCGCAGGTGCGGGTGCGGTCGAGCGACGCCACGGCGCGCGCCGCGGTGGAGGCCAAGCTGCTGGATGCCGGGCTCCGGCTGGCCCTCACGCCGAATCCGTCCTCGCGGGACGTGCTGGTGGCCGTGGGTGACACCGTGGAGGGCGCGATCGAAGCCTGCGGGCCCGCCTTCCCTGGCGCCGACGAGCGGCGGCTGGTGGTGGTGGCCGACGTGCTGTCCCGCCACGGTGCCCGCCAGGCGCTGCGAGCGGGCGCACGGGCCATGGTGCTGTCCGCCGAGGCGACGCCGGAGCGACTGGCTGCCGCCGTCCACTCGGCCCACCGCGACGAGGGCCGACTGTCCCACCTGGTGCTGGCCCGTCTGCTCAACGGGGCGTCGGAGCCGACCAGTCCCGGACGGCGCCCGGGCACACCGCAATTGACCCACCGTCAACTTGAGGTGCTGCGGCTGATGGCGGACGGCCGCGGCAACGAGGCCATCGCCAGGACGCTCCGCTGCTCCAAGCACACCGTCAAGAACGTGATCTACGAGTTGATGGGACAGCTCCAGGTCCGGAACCGGGCCCACGCGGTCGCGCACGCCGTGCGAACCGGGCTGATCTGACCCGCTGACCGGACCCGGGCACCCGACCGGGACAAACACGCAGCGGGGCGGCCCCGCGACTGCCATTCGTTCCCTGGTGCCGTGCCGCGATCCGGCGGCACGCTGCTTCTGCCCATGTCCGTCCCCTCGGGCATGGCGACCCGCCCTCCACCCGCGGGCGCCGCCATGGGCGGCCACCGCGAGCTCGATTGCTGCCGAGAGGACCTGATGGACATCGCCGAGGACACCGAGACCACTGGCCAGGACCCGCTGCCGGAGCCTGAGTTCAAGGTCTTCGAGGAACTGGAGTCGGAGGTCCGGATCTACTGCCGCAAGTTCCCGGCAGTCTTCGAGCGGGCCAAGGGCGCCGAACTGTTCGCCGAGGACGGCCGGACGTTCATCGACTTCTTCTGCGGCGCGGGGACGCTCAACTACGGGCACAACAACGACTTCATCAAGGCCCGGGTGACCGAGTACCTGGCCGCCGACGGCATCGCGCACGGCCTGGACATGTACACCGTGGCCAAGCGGGAGTTCCTGGACGCCTTCGCCGACACCGTGCTGCGGCCCCGCGGGCTGGACTACAAGGCGCAGTTCACCGGTCCGACCGGTACCGACGCGGTGGAGGCCGCGCTCAAGCTCGTCCGCAAGCAGACCGGCCGTTCCGGCCTGGTCGCCTTCACCGGGGCGTACCACGGCATGTCGCGCGGTTCGCTCGCGGTGACCGGTAGCCGCCGGGCCCGACGGGCGGGCGGCGTCGCCGGGCAGGACGTCACGTTCGTCCCCTACGAGGACGGCCCGCAGGGCCCGTTCGACTCGATCGGATACCTGGAGCGGCTGCTCGCCGACCCCTCCTCGGGCGTCGACCTGCCCGCCGCGGTGATCGTGGAGCCCACGCAGCTGGAGGGCGGCGTCTACCCGGCGAGCGCCGGGTGGCTGCGCGCCCTGCGCGAACTCACCGAGCGGCACGGGATCCTGCTGATCCTCGACGAGATCCAGGCAGGCTGCGGCCGCTCCGGCCGGTTCTTCTGCTTCGAGCACGCCGGGATCATCCCGGACGTGGTGACCCTCTCCAAGTCGCTCAGCGGGTACGGGCTTCCGCTGTCCATGGTGCTGTTCAAGCGGGAGTTGGACGTCTGGGAGCCGGGTGAGCACACCGGGACCTTCCGTGGCAACCAGCTGGCCTTCGTCGCCGCCACCGCGGCCTGCGCGCTGTGGCGGCAGGAGGGCTTTCACACCCACCTCGCCGCCGCCATCGGGCGGCTCGACCGGTTCCGCGGCGAACTGGACTCTCTGGCACAGGGACTGGTGACGCGCGGGAGCGGCATGGCGCTCGGCATCGACCTCGGCGCGGCCGGCGGCCCGCAGCGCGCCGAGCGCCTGCAGCGGTACGCCTTCGATCGGGGGCTGATCGTCGAACTGTGCGGTCGCCAGGACGAGGTGGTGAAGCTGCTGCCTCCGCTGACCGTCGATCTCGCGGTCCTCGACCGCGGCCTCGACGTGCTGCGGCAGGGCCTGCAGTCGATCTGACACCGCCGAAGAGACAAGGAGAGCACCATGTCCCGTCCGCTACGCCGCCACCTGATCTCGATAGACGACCTCGGCTTCGAGGAGATGCACCGCATCGTGCAGCGGGGCGCCGACTTCGCCGCCGGCCGCCTTGAGGACGCCCGCCCGCTGCACGACGCGGTGGTGGGCATCCTGTTCCGCAGGACCTCCACCCGCACCCGCACCGCCTTCTCGGCCGGCACACTGCGCCTGGGCGGCCGGTTGATCAGCTACGGCCCCGGCGACCTGCAGGAGAACACCGGGGAGGCGGTCGAGGACACCGCCGCCGTGCTGTCCCGGATGCTGGACGTCCTGGTCGCCAGGACCGCCGGCAGCGAGGCCGAACTGCGGGCCTTCGCCGCCCAGCGGCAGATGGCCGTGATCAACGCGATGAGCGCCGCCGAGCACCCCACCCAGGCGCTCGCCGACCTCACCACGCTGCTCCGCCGGTTCGGGAGGATCGACGGTCTGCGGGTGCTCTATGCCGGGGAGGGCAACAACACCGCCTCGGCACTGACGCTGGCGCTGTCCCGCTACCCCGGTACCGAACTGCACCTGCGCACCCCGAGCGGCTACGGGGTCGAGCAGCGCTACCTCGACCGGGCCGCCGAGTACGCGGCCGGCAGCGGCGCGCTGGTGGCGCAGCGCCACGACATGGCCGACCTGCCCGAGGTCGACGTGGTCTATACCACTCGTTGGCAGACCACCGGCACCACGAAGGCCGACCCCGAATGGCGGCGTGACTTCGAGCCGTTCCAGGTGGACAAGGCCGTCATGGACGCCGGCGCGGGTGCGCTGTTCATGCACGACCTGCCCGCGCACCGCGGCGACGAGACGACCGCCGAGGTACTCGAAGGACCGGCCTCGATCGCCTTCGAGCAGGCCGAGAACAAGTACCACAGCGCCCGTGCGGTGCTGGAGTGGTGCGTCGGCGGCGGCCCCGCGGGAGACGGCGATGAGTGAGCCCATCCTGCTGCCCGACGGCGGCTGGCGCCTGTGGCGGCACTTCGCGCTGCGCGGCCCGGGGTTCCCGGTGACCGGGGTGCTGCGCCTGGCACCGCAGGGCCTGGCCGAGGCCGCCGACCGGTTCGGCGCCGGAGCGGAACTGGCCGGGGCCGACTGGCGGACCTTCGAGGCCGCCTTCGCCGACGCGGCCGTGGACACCGCCAGGGAGCTGCAGACGATCGCCCGCCGATCCGACTTCCGGGCCGCGGTGGCCTGGCAGAACCGGGCCGTGCTGCGTTCCGGGATCGCGCCGTTCCTCGCCTGGACACCGAGTGCGGCGGGCCGCACCAGCATGCCGCGCCAGCGCGAGGAACTGGTGGCGCACTACTGGCAGCGGTTCTGCGTCAAGAACGACACCATCGGCTTCTTCGGCCCGGTCGGCTGGGCCACCCTCGACCCGGAGCTGCGCGGCGTCGAGGTGGACTGCGGCACCGGCCTGATCACCCGCTCCGAGGTCTTCTTCTCCAGCTGGTCGATCGACGAGCTGGCCAGGACCCTGGACCGCGATCCGGCCCTGCGCCTCTGGCTGGCGCCGCGCCGACTGCCGTACCTGCGCTTCGGAGAGGCGGAGGTACGGATCCCGGGGCGCCCCGCGCAGCCGGTGTCCGCGTTGGAGCACCAGGTGCTGCTGCGCTGCGACGGGGTGCGCCCGGCCCGGGAGATCCAGCGGGAGCTGGCCGACCAGGCCGCGCCGGAGACGGTCGAGCAGGTGCTGGAGCAACTCGTCCGGCGGCGCTGGATCGCCTGGCGGCTGGAGATCCCCGCCACCACGTACCCGGAGCGCCACCTGCGCCGGACCCTGGAGGGGATCGGCGACCCGGCGGTCCGCGAACCCGCCCTGGCCGGGCTCGCCGTGCTGGAACGCGGACGGGACCGGGTGCAGGCCGCCGGGACCGACGCGGAGGAACTCGTCTCCGCGCTCGCCGCCCTGGAGGGCGACTTCGCCGACCTGGCGGACGCCCCGGCGCAGCGCGCGAAGGGCACGCGGACGGCGCCGAACCGCGCCCTCGTGTACGCGGACTGCAGGCGCTCGGCCACCGCCCGGGTCGGCAGTGCGGTGCTGGAGGCCCTCACCCCGCTGGAGCTGTGCCTGACCGCCTCCCGCTGGATGACCGACCGGTTCGCCGAGGTCGTCGGCGCCCGGATCGCCGAGGCGTACCAGCGGCTGCGCGCCCAGCAGCGGACGGTCGACCTGGGCTCGCTCTGGTTCGAGTGCCTGCCCGCCCCGCACAGCCGATCCATCGCCGACATCGACGCCATCCAGGCGGAGCTGCGCGAGCGCTGGGCGGCCATCATCGGCGCCCCGGAGGACGCCCGGCGGGTGGAGCGGACCTCGGCCGACATCGCCGACCAGGTCCGCAAGGCGTTCGGGGACCCGGGCACCGGATGGTCGCTGTCCCGCTACGCCAGCCCGGACGTGATGCTCATCGCGGAGGGCCTCCAGGCCGTCGAGCGGGGCGAGTTCACCCTGGTGCTCGGCGAGCTGCACGTCGCGATGAACACCCTTGGCGCCTCGCTCTTCGTCAGCCAGCACCCGGACCGCGACGAGCTGATCGCGGAGACCACGGCGGACTTCCCCGGTCCGCGGCTGATCCCGATGCTGCCCAAGGAGCTGCCGCTGATCCGCTGGTCCGCGCGCAGCCGCCCCGCCCTGGAGCGCCCGCATGACTACTACGTCGCGCTGGTGGACCACACGGCCGACCCGCACCGTCCGCGCACCGTCCGCTGCGCCGACGTGTCGGTCGAGGAGCGGGAGGGCCGACTGGTCGCCGAACTGCCCGACGGCGCGGTGTTCGACCTGCTGGACGTCTTCTGCCACGCGATGACCAACCGGGTGATGGACCGCTTCCGGATCCGTCCGGACGACGACCACTCACCTCGGGTCACCGTCGACAAGATGGTCCTCTCCCGTGAGACCTGGCGCGTCGCCGCCGGACAGCTGCCCTTCGCCACCGAGAAGAACGAGGCGCGGCGCTTCGTCCGGGCCCGCCACTGGCAGGCCGCGACCGGGCTCCCGCGACACGTGTTCGTGGTCTCGCCCGCCGAACCCCGACCGTTCTACGTGGACTTCGACAGCCCGGTGTACGTCAACATCCTCGCCAAGGCGATCCGCCGACTGGCCGCCCGGGACCCGCAGGCCCGACTGACCGTCTCCGAGATGCTGCCCACTCCGGAGCAGGCCTGGCTCACCGACGACCAGGGCCACCGGTACAGCTCCGAACTGCGCCTGGTCGCGGTCGACCGCCTCAAGGTCCCGGGCGGCGCCACGTGACCGCGCGGACCAGCTACGTCGACGCGATCGCCGCGCACGCCGCCCACGCTCCCGGGGCGCCCGCCCTGGTCACCGCGGACACTGTCCTGACGTACCGTGAACTGGTCTACCGGATCGAGAAGTTGGCGGTGGGTCTGGCCGCGCGCGGGGTCGGTCCCGAGCAGGTCTGCGCGGTGGCGGTGGAGCGCGGCCCGCAGGCCGTGGCGGCGATGGCCGCCGTCTCCCGGGCCGGTGGGGCCTTCCTCACCCTGGACGTGGACGCGCCGCCGCTGCGGCTCCAGGCGATGGCCGACAGCGCCCGGGCCACCTTCCTCGTCACCACTGCCGCCCTCGCCGCCAAGCTCGATCTGACCGTCCCCGGGCCGACCGCGCTGATCGACGAGGAGGAAGGCCCCCGAGCGGCCGCGCGGCGCCCGCTGCCGGACATCGCGCCGCGTTCGCTGGCGTACGTGGCGCACACCTCCGGCTCGACCGGGACACCCAACGCGGTGCTGATCGAGCACCGCGGGCTCACCAACTACCTGCGGTTCGTGGTCCGCGACTACGGGCTCGGCCCGCACACCACCGCGCTCCAGCTGGCCCCGCTGGGCTACGACGCGTCCATCCGGGACACCTTCGCCCCGCTGGTCGCGGGCGCCCGGCTGGTCCTGGCGGACCGCTCGGTGCTGCTTCGCGCCGAGGGATTCGCCGACACGGTGCGGCAGTTCGGCGTGGACACGGTGCTCAGCGCCACCCCGTCGCTGCTCACCTTCCTGACCCGGCACGAGGGCATCGCCGAGCAACTGCGCGGCCTGCGGCTGACGGTCTCCAGCGGGGAGTCGCTGCGGCCCTTCCTCACCGCGGGCGGCCACCGGGTGCTCGGCGGCAGGCTGGTCAACCAGTACGGCCCGACCGAATGCACCATGACCTCCACCCGGTTGCGTCTGCCCGAGGAGCCGGAGACCGGCGCCGACCTGATCGGCACGCCCATCGACGGCAGCTCCGTCCGGCTGCTGGACGCCGGGCTCGCCCCGGTCCCGGACGGCGAGGTCGGCGAGATCCACATCGCCGGGGCCGGTGTGGCGCGCGGCTACGGCGGCCGTCCCGCGCTGACCGCCGACCGCTTCCTGCCCGACCCGGCGGGTCCGCCCGGTGCGCGGATGTACCGGACCGGCGACCTGGCCCGGCGGCGGCCCGACCGCACCCTGGAGTACCTCGGCCGCAGCGACCGGCAGATCAAGATCCGCGGCTACCGGGTGGACCCGGCCGAGATCGAGGGGGAACTGCTCGGACACCCCGCGGTGACCGGCGCCGTGGTCACCGCGTCGACCGACGACCAGGGCCGCACCTACCTGGTCGCCCACGTCGCCGGACCGACGGCCGAGGTGGCCGACTCCGCGCTGCGCACCCACCTGGCGCGGACCCTGCCGTTCCACCTGATGCCGCGCCGCTTCGTCCGGATCGACCGGGTGCCCACCACCAGCACTGGTAAGGCCGACCACCGCGCGCTGAGCTCACCGGACACCACGACAGGTCCACGGCCCCGGCCCGACCTGGGGGACGTCCGGGCGGCGGCCGACCGGATCGCCGCCCAGGTGCGGCGGACCCCGCTGCTGGTCCTCGACGCGCTGCCCGGCATCCTGCTCAAGGCCGAACACCTCCAGCACGGAGGTTCGTTCAAGGTCCGCGGCGCCACCAACGCGATGGCCGGAGCCACTGCGGCCGGGATCGTCACCGGCTCCTCGGGCAACCACGGCATCGCGGTCGCCCGCAACGGCCGGGCCCTGGGCGTCCCGGTCACCGTGGTGATGGCGGCGGGAGCCAGCGAGGACAAGGAGCGGGTCATCCGCTCACTGGGCGCGCGGGTGGTCCGGGTGGACGGTGGCGTGGCGGAACGCGAGCAGCGGGCCCTCGCCTGCGCGGAGCGGACCGGCGCGCTGTTCGTGCCCTCCTCCGACCAGGAGTTGGTGGTCGCGGGCCAGGGCACGGTCGGCCTGGAGATCTTCGAGGACGCGCCCGAGGTCGATACCGTCTTCGTTCCGACCGGCGGCGGCGGTCTGCTCGCCGGAATCTGCCTGGCCGCGCGGGCGGCCCGCCGCCCGGTGCGGATCGTCGGCGTCGAGCCGACCGGCGCCAACCGCTACGCCCGCTCGCTGGCCGCCGGACGACCGGTCGCCGTGCCGCCCTCGGCCACCGTCGCCGACGGGCTGCGCGGGCAGCGGCCAGGCGCGGTCCCGTTCCCGATCATCCGGGACCGGGTGGACGCCCTGGTCGACGTCTCCGACCAGGAGATCCTGCGGGCCATGCGGCTGCTGCACGGGGCGGGCGTCGCCGCCGAGGCCAGCGGCAGCGTCGCGCTGGCCGGAGCGCTCTCCGAGGCGGGCCGCCCGCTGTGGGGCAGCCGCGTCGCCGTCGTCGTGTCAGGGGGCAACACGCCCGCCGCCCTGGCCGCCGGGCTGTACGCCCGTCCCGGGGATCGGCCCCCGGGCGAACCGGCCTGACCCGCGCGGACCGTCGGCACCGGGCCGACACCGCGCCGTCGGCCGACATCCGTCGGTCGACCCGTCCAGCAAGCATCCGCTGACCCGGAGGTATCGCATGACCAGTACGGACAGCCACCAGATCGAAGCCGCAGCCCTCCCCGAGCTGATCGCCTCCTTCTACCGGGAGACGCTCGGCGACGAGGCGCTGGACACCTTCAGCGACTTCTTCGAGGCGGGCGGCGACTCACTCAGCGCCTTCCAGATCACCGCCCGGCTGCAACAGGCGGTCGGCGTGGAGGTCCCGGTCGCCCTGGTCTTCACCTACCCGTCGCCCGAGGACCTCGCCATGGTCGTCATCGCCGACGCCGGCCTGAGCTAGAAGGAGGTGGACCATGGCCGGGACAACCGTCCCGCTGGGGGACAAGTGGCAGCTGTGGCGGCAGTTCGCACTGCGCGGGCCGGGCTTCCCGGCTGACGGGGTGCTGCGGCTGGCCGTGCCCGAGCTGGTCAGGGCGGCCGACGCCCTGGGGCCGCGGGCCGCGCTGACCGGGCCCGCCTGGAAGGCCTTCGAGGCAGCCTTCGCCGAGGCGGCGGTGGACAGTGCCCGGGAACTGCAGCGGATCGCCGCCCGGCCGGACTTCCAGGCCGCGGTGGCCTGGCAGAACCGCGCCGTGGTCGGCCGCGCCGTGGAGCCGTTCGTGCGCTGGGAGCCGAGCGTGGCCGGGCGGACCAGCAGCCACCGGCAGCGTGAGGAGCTGGTGGCGCACTACTGGCAGCGGTTCTGCGTCAAGAACGACACCATCGGCTTCTTCGGCCCGGTCGGCTGGGGCGAACTCGACCCGGAGCGGCCCGGAGTGACGGTCGAGCCCGGAGCGGGCCTGCTTTCCCGGACCGAGGTGTACTTCTCCAGCTGGTCGATCGACGAACTCGTGAAGGTGCTGAACGCCGACCCGGGACTGCGCGACTGGGTGGCCCCGCGCCGCATGCCCTACCTGCGGATCAGCGAGACCGAGGCCCTGCTGCCCGGTCGGCCCCCGCAACCGGCCACCGACCTGGAGCTGGCCGCCCTGCGGCTGTGCGACGGCCGCCGCCCGGTCCGGGAGATCCGGCGGGAACTGGCCGACCGGGCCGCGCCACCGGAGGTCGAGCAGCTGCTGGAGCAGCTGGTCCGGCGGCGCTGGATCGTGCGCAAGCTTGAGGTTCCGGCCGGTACCCACCCCGAGCGCCACCTGCGCGACTGGCTGGAGCGGGTCGGCGACGAGACGGCGCGGCGCCGCGGCCTGCGCCTGCTGGAGGCGCTCGAACGCGGACGGGCCAGGGTCGCCGCGGCGGCGGCCGGACCGGAGCTGACCGAGGCGCTGGCCGCCCTGGAGTCCGACTTCCGGGAACTGACCGACGCGGCGGCGACCCGAGAGAAGGGCGGGAGCACGGCGCCCTGCCGGACCCTGGTCTACGCCGACAGCATCCGGTCCGCCACGGCGACGGTCGGCGCCGAGGTCCTGCGGGCCCTGGCACCGCTGGACCTGCTGCTGACCAGCGCCACCTGGCTCACCTCCCGGCTGGCGTCCCGGGTGCTGACCCTGGCCGAGCAGGTCCACGACCGGCTGAGCGCGGCCGGTGGCGAATCGATCGACCTGGCGTCGTTCTGGTTCGCCTGCATGCCCGTCCTGCACGGCGACGCGGTCGCCGAGGCGGCCGCCCTCCAGCACGAGTTCTGGCAGCGCTGGTCCGCGGTCCTGCGCCTGCCGGAGCGGAGCGGCAACGTCACGGTCGCCTCGGCGGACATCGCCGAGGCGGTGCGGGGCGCCTTCGACGAGCGGTCCGCGGGCTGGACCGCGGCCCGCTACCTCAGCCCGGACGTGATGCTGGCCGCCGACGGCCGGGAGGCCTTGGAGCGCGGCGAGTTCGAGCTGGTGGTCGGCGAGCTGCACGTGGCCACCAACACGCTCGGCGCCTCGCTCTTCGTCCACCAGCACCCGGCCCCGGACGAACTGTTCGAGCAGACCAGCCGGGACCACCCGCAGCCGAGGCTGATGCCGCTGCTGCCCAAGGAGCACCGCGCCCGACTCTCCACCCGGGTCCGACACGCCCTGGTCCGGCCCGAGGACTACCAGGTCGCCCTGCTCGACCACGGCGCCGACCCGCAGCGGGAGCGGACCGTGGCCAGCGCCGACGCGGTGGTGGAGCGGCAGGACGGCCGACTGGTGGTCCGGCTGCCCGACGGAGCGGTCTTCGGCGTGTTGGACGTCTTCGCGCACGTCCTGACCACCCTGGTGATCGATCTGTGCCGACTGCTGCCCGAGGCCGACCATACCCCCCGGATCACCGTGGACCGGCTGGTGCTGGCCCGGGAGACCTGGCGGTACGTCGGTGCCGCCCTCGACTGCGCCCAGGACAAGAGCGAGGCGCGCCGCTTCGTGCGGGTCCGCCGCTGGCACGCCGCGACCGGGCTGCCCAGGTTCGTCTTCGTCACCGCGCCGACCGAACCCCGGCCGTTCTTCGTGGACTTCGACAGTCCGGCGTACGTCAGCCTGTTCGCCAAGGCGGTTCGCCGCCTCACCCGCCAGGACCCGCAGGGCCGTCTGACGGTCACGGAGATGCTGCCCACCCCGGAGCAGACCTGGCTCACCGACGACCAGGGCAACCGCTACACCAGCGAACTGCGCTTCGTCGTCCTCGACGACTGACGTCCTCGACCTCTGGCGCCAACCGAACGGGCCGCCCCCGGGAAACCGACGGAGGCGGCCCTTCGCCGTGTCCCGGCCCCGGTGCCGAACGCCGACGGACCGTCGGCGCCCGGGCGCCGACGGTCCGTCAAGGGCGGTGCGTGCAGGGGCCGGTCAGTCCGTCAGGACGTGTCCGTCGTCGGCCCGGTGGATCCGGGAGCGGCGCAGGTTCTGGGTGGCGAAGGTGCGGTGCAGCCACCGGTCGCGCCCGTCGTAGCGCGGGACGAAACCGGTGCGGCCGTGCGCGGTCACCCGGTTGTCGACGACAGCGAGGTCGCCGGGCAGCAGGCGATGGGTCAGCGCGTGTACGGAGAAGAGCCGCTGGAGTTCGAGCAGGGCCTGCGCCGCCCGATCGGTGAGCGGTTCGGTGGCGGCGAAGTCGACCAGCAGGTCCGGATCGTCGGGGGCGCCGCTGAGCACCGGGTGCGGCTCGGAGTGCGACGCGGGCAGCGCGAAGGAGGGCGGCGGCGCGGTGGTGAACTCGGGCCGGAACAGGGTCTCCCGGTGGGTGGCGCCGAGCAGGTGGTGGACCTGCCGGATGGAGGCGGTGCGCAGCCCGGCCACCCGGTCGTGGTCGGCGCGCACGCACAGCAGCAGGACGAAGTCGGGGCGGTGGTGGTGGAAGGCGTTCTCGTTGTGGAAGGTCAGCAGGTCCGACCCCTCGTTGCCCTGGGACTCCTCGCTGCCCGGCACCGGGACCACGTCGTGGACCATCGCGCCGGACTTCTCCGGCCGGAAGGAGATCGGCTCGCCGAGTACGTGGGTGAGCAGCATCAGGACGGAGGCGGGGATCGTGGCCTCGCGCTGGACGGAGCCGCTGACCGAGGGCGTCGCCCCGATCAGCTCCTCGTCGAACGGGAGGCCGCGGATCAGCAGGGATCCGGCCGCTCCCGGGTCGCGGCCGAAGGCGGCGAGGGACTTGCGCAGGGCGGCGGGCAGGTCGTGGCTGAGGCGGCCGGCCTGGCGGATCCAGGCGGGGTCGTCCATCCGTCCGCCCGCGAAGGGCAGGAGGTCGGCGGCCAGGGTCTCGACGGCCATGGACACGCTGGGGTCCAGGGTCACCACACTGTCGTGTGACTCCGCTGTGAGGACGGGGGGCATCGGTTCACTTCCTTTGTCGGGATCGGGTCCGTCAGTCGGTCTCGGCCAGCAGGCCGTCGATCAGGCGGGCGAGACCGGCGACGTGCGGCGGACGCAGGACGCCCAGGTGGTCGCCGCCGACCCGGTGGACCTCCAGGCCGCCCGGGGTCAGCTCGCCCCAGCGCGCCAGGTAGTCCCGGTAGGACTGCCCGGAGTTCACATCGTGCGCACCGCCGGCCAGTTCGTCGCCGATCAGCAGGTGCATCCGTCCCGGGTAGGGCCGGTGGCGGTACCCGAGGGTGGCCTGGGCCAGCTCGCGCCAGGCCTTGAGCCGCCCCGCCCAGAAGGTGTCCCCAGGTGAGGGCACCAACTTGGCGCCCTCGTCGATGACGTAGTCGAGCACCTTGAGGAACTCCTCCTGGAGCAGGACGATCTCCTCCTCGCCCACCGCCAGGTCGAGCTTGCGGAGCAGGTCCTCGCCGCGGGCGAACATCGCCACCTCCGCCCACAGGTTCCTGCGGGTGTGGCTGTCCAGGGCGGGGTCGAGCAGGGCGAAGGTGAGCTGCTCGCCGTCGCGGTGCAGCCGGTGCGCCAGTTCGCTGGTGACCGGTCCGGCGCCGCACCAGCCGAGCAGGTGGTACGGGCCGGTGGGCCGGATGGCGCGGATCCGGCCGAGGAACTGCTCGGCGACGCTGCCGATGCTCTGCGGGGAGGCGACGTCGAGGTGCAGGCCGGGCCACTCCAGGCCGACCACGGGCCGGTCCTCGGCGAGGCGTTCGGCGAGGTGGACGTACCACTGGGCGCCGCCCGGGTAGACGCAGAACAGCGGTGGCCGCCCACCCTCGCGGCGCAGCCACAGCACCGGGTCCGCGAAGCCGTCGGTGGCCCGCGCCGGGTCGGCGGCGGGTGCGGGTACGAGGTCGGCGGCGACGGCGGGGTCGATCGCGCGGGCCAGGTCGGCGACCGTGCGGTGCTGGTAGAAGTCGCGGAAGGCGACCGCGATCCCGTGGTCCTCGCGGAGCCTGACGATGACCCGCATCGCGGTGAGCGAGTTCCCGCCGAGGTCGGTGAAGGAGTCGTCGACGCCGACCCGGGGCAGGCCGAGCACCTCGGCGAGGGCCGCTGCCAGGACGCCCTCCACGGCGGTGCGCGGCGCCAGGTACTGGGTGGCCGGACGGCTGCCGGTGTCGGGCTCGGGCAGGGCGTGCGGGTCGACCTTGCCGCTCGGGGTCAGCGGCAGGGCGTCCAGCAGGGCGAAGCCGGACGGGACGAGGTACGCGGGGAGGGTGCCGAGCAGCCAGTCCCGCAGCTCGGCGGGCCCGACGGCCGCGCCGTCGCGCGGTACCACGTAGGCGGCCAGGCTGTGCTCGCCGCCAGGCGCGGTGCGCACCCGGACACTGACCTCCCGGACCGCCGGGTGGCGCCGGAGCACGCCCTCCACCTCGCCGGGCTCGATGCGGTAGCCGCGGATCTTCACCTGGTCGTCTGCCCGGCCGCGGTACTCCAGCAGGCCGTCCTCCCGGTAGCGGGCCAGGTCGCCGGTGCGGTAGAGCCGGGCCCCGGGCACGGCCGCGTACGGGTCGGGGACGAAGCGGTCGGCGGTCAGCCCGGGCCGCTCGACGTAGCCCCGGGCCAACTGGGCACCACCGATGTACAACTCGCCGATGACTCCGGCCGGGACCAGCCGCAGGTCGCGGTCGAGGATCCGCATCACGGTGTTGGCCGCCGGGCGGCCGATCGGCACCGGGCCAGGGGGCAGGGTGTCGGCCCCGGCCTTCAGGAAGGCGCAGCCCACGGTGGCCTCGGTCGGGCCGTAGTGGTTGACCACCGCCGTGGCCGGGGCGTGTTCGGCCCAGGTGCTGAGCATCTCGCGGGTGAGCGCCTCGCCGCCGATCACCAGCCGGTCGGTGGCGGAGGCGAGCGCGCCGGGCGACAGCGTCTGGTTGAGCAGGGCCAGGTGCGTGGGGGTCAGCTTGACCAGGCCGAACCCGCCGCGCTCCAGAGCGGCGACCAGGCCGTCCAGGCCGGGGGTGCCGTCGTCCACGGTGAGGGTGACCGGCTGGCCGGAGACCAGGGCCGGAAAGAGCGAGGTGACCGGGAGGTCGAAGGTCATCGCCGAGTACAGCGGTGAGCCGGTGCCGTGGACGGGCGGGAACTCGGCCACGGTCCAGGTCAGGTAGTTGACCAGGGAGCGGTGCTCGATCATCACGCCCTTGGGGGCGCCGGTGGAGCCGGAGGTGTAGACGACGTAGGCCAGGTTTCCCGGGGCGGCGGTCGGACAGAGATCGCCCTGGTCCAGCGCGTCGAGTCCCGGGTCGCGGTCGAGCAGTACGGCCTCGCCGGGGTGGCCGGAGACCAGGTCGGCCAGGTCCTGCTGGGTGAGCACGGCCACGGCGTCGGTGTCGGCGAGCAGCGCGGTCAGCCGCTGCGCGGGATGGGCGGGGTCGAGCGGAAGGTAGGCGCCACCGGCCTTCAGCACCGCGAGCAGCGCGGCGACCAGGTCGGGGCCCCGGCGCAGCAGCACCCCGACCCTGGACTCGGGGCCCACCCCGAGTGCGCGCAGCCGCCGGGCGATCCGGTTGGCGCGCGCGTTGAGTGCGGCGAAGTCGACGGTGCTGCCGTCGGCGCAGTGCAGCGCGACGGCGTCCGGGGTACGGGCGGCCTGCTGTTCGAACAGCTCGTGCACGCAGACGTCCGGGCAGGCGGCCTCGGCGCCGGTCGCCAGGTCGAGCAGCCGCCCGCGTTCCTCGGCACCGAGGAGGTCGGCCTCGGCGTCGCCCAGCGGGTCGGCGGCCATCTCCTCCAGGATCCGCCGGTAGAGCCCGGCCAGCCGCCGCCCGTTCGCCCGGCTGATCCACTCGGGGCGACCGGCCAGGAAGAACACGCCGGGGAAGGTCCAGGCGTCCAGCGCGAACTCGTTGGGGCTGACGTCGACGACCTTGCCGGACTCGATCTGCCGGTTGTCCAGGACGTGGAAGTCCAGGTAGGTGAAGGACACTTCGACCAGCGGGGTGCCGTCACCCCAGGCGCGCTGCATCTCCGGCAGCGGGAAGCGGCGGTGCGGCCAGGCCGCCACCTCGGCGGCGAAGACCTGACCCGCCAGTTCGCGCCACGTGCCGCCGGTCAGTTCGACGCCGAGGGGCACGGTGTTGAGGTGCATGCCGCGCACCAGCTCACCGCCCGCGGTCTCCAGGCGGCCGTTGAAGACCAGTCCGCTGTGGAACCGGCGGCTGCCGGTGATCGTGGCCATCGCCTTCAGGTGGGCGGCGAACAGCACGCTCTTGAGCGGTACTCCGGCCGTGGAGGCCAGCCTGCGCAGGCCCGGCTCCAGGTCCCGGAACGCGACGGTGACGTGGTATGGCCGCTCACCGGCCGACGGATCGGCGGCCCAGGAGGGCGGCAGGACGACCCGCTCGAAGTCGGCGACCTGCCGCTGCCAGTGCGCGCGGTCCTCGGCGTCGGCGAGGGAGCGCCGCTCCAGCGCGATGTGGTCGGCGTAGCGCACGGTGTGCCCGGGGACCCCGGCCGGGGCCCGGCCGTCGCGGATCGCCCGGTAGTCGCGCATCACCTCGTCGATCAGCGAGTGGTGGCTCCAGCCGTCGAGGATCGCGTGGCACTCGATGAAGGAGAAGGTCCAGCGGTCGTCGGCGGTCAGGTGGACGTGGAAGCGCAGCATCGGCGCCCGGCCGATGTCGAAGGGGGTGCGGCGGGTCCGGGTGGTGAACTCCTCCAGCTCGGTCCGGATCCGCTCGGCGTCGAGCCCGCGCAGGTCGTCGTAGCCGACCTCCACGGTCGCGTCGGCGTGTACCAGCTGGAGCGGCTCCGAGTAGCCGTCGAGGTCGAAGCTGGTGCGCACGATCTCGTGCCGCCGGGCGAGCAGGGCCGCGGCCTCCCGCATCGCGGGCAGCGAGAACGGCGCGTCGTCGACGAAGGGGAAGAGCGTGATGTTGTGGTACGGGCTCTCGTCCCGGTCCGCGAGCATCTGGTAGACCATCGCGGCCTGCACCATGGCGAGCGGGTAGGCGTCCGTCAGGCCGGGCGGCAGGGCGGCGCGGTCGGCCTCCGAGAGCAGCGTGAACGGCGCCACCCGCTGCTCCTCGACGCTGGTCGGCCCGCCGGGCTTGACGGTGTCGGCGAACCGCGCCAGTTCCTCGACGGTCTGGTGCACCAGCAGGTTCTGCACCGTCAGATCGGTCCCGCGCCGGCGCAGCGCGCCGACGACCTTGATCGCCCGGATCGAGTCGCCGCCCAGGTCGAAGAAGTTGTCGAGGGCACCGACGCGCGGCATGCCCAGGACCTCGGTCCAGGTCTCGGCGACGATCCGCTCGGTGCTGGTGCGGGGCGCGAGGTGTCCGGGGCCGCCCAGGGCGCGGTGGGTGTCGGGGTCGGGCAGGGCGCGGCGGTCGATCTTGCCGTTGGCCGTCATCGGGAAGGCGTCGAGCGGGACGAAGACCGCGGGCACCATGTAGCCGGGCAGCGTCCGGCCGAGCGCGGTGCGCAGCCCGGACACGTCCAGGGTGCGGCTCGCCCGGGGCGCGACGTACGCGACCAGCCGGGACTCCCGTTCCCCGGCTCGGCGGTGGGCCACCACCAGGCTCTTGTCCACGTCGGGCAGGCCGCCGATGGCCGCCTCGATCTCGCCGGGCTCGATCCGGTGGCCGCGGATCTTCACCTGGTCGTCGGCCCGGCCGAGGAACTCCAGTTCGCCGTCGGCGCCGTAGCGGGCCAGGTCGCCGGTCCGGTACACCCTGGCGCCCGGCACAACGGCGTACGGGTCGGGCAGGAACCGCTCGGCGGTCAGCCCCGGACGCCGCAGGTAGCCGCGGGCCACCCCGGGACCGGAGACGTAGAGCTGGCCCGGCACGCCGATCGGCACCAGGTTGAGGTCCGCGTCGAGGAGGTGGAGCCGCAGGTCGCCGAGCGGGCGGCCGATCGGGCTGCGCCGGTCGCCACCGGCCTCCTCGGCCCGCACCCGGCGGTGGGTGACGTGGACGGTGGTCTCGGTGATGCCGTACATGTTGACCAACGTCGGCCGCTGGTCGCCGAACCGGTCGAACCAGGGCGCCAGTTCGGCGACGTCCAGGGCCTCGCCGCCGAAGACCACGGTCCGCAGCGCGAGCGCGTGGGGGAAAGGGTCGGCCAGGGCGACGGCCTCCTGCAGGCCGCGGAAGGCCGAGGGGGTCTGGTTGAGCACCGTGACGCGCTCGGAGACCAGCAGGTCGAGGAAGTCCTGCGGGGAGCGCGAGAGGGCGAACGGCACCACCACGGCCCGGCCGCCGTTGAGCAGCGCGCCCCACAGCTCCCAGACCGAGAAGTCGAAGGCGTAGGAGTGGAACAGCGTCCACACGTCCTCGGGGCCGAAGCCGAACTCCTCCTGGCAGGAGCGCAGCAAGCGCAGCACGTTGGCGTGGCTGACCGGCACGCCCTTGGGGGCGCCGGTGGATCCCGAGGTGTGGATGACGTAGGCGGTGTTGCCGCAACTCGCCCGTGGGGCGGGGTCGGTGTCGGGCCAGTCCTGGTCGTCCTCGTCGGGCAGCAGGGTGGTGACGGCCTCCTCCTCCCCGCGCCGGTCGGTGACCAGGCAGGCCACCTGGGCGTCGGCGAGGATGTACGAGAGCCGCTCGGCCGGCTGGCCCGGGTCCAGCGGGAGGTAGCCCGCACCGGACTTGAGTACGGCGAGCAGGGCCACCACCAGCTCCGGCCCGCGCTCGAAGCGCACGCCGACCAGCGCCTCCGGCCCGGCGCCCAGCGCCATCAGCCGGTGGGCGAGGCGGTTGGCGCGGGAGTTGAGCTCCGCGTAGGTCAGCGCGACGCCGTCGCAGGTGACCGCGACGGCGTCGGGGGTGCGCGCGGCCCACTCCTGGAACACCTCGGGGATGGTCTCCTCGGCGCGGTAGTCGCGGCCGGATCCGCTCCAGGAGGCCAGGAGCTCGCGCTCGGCGTCGGACAGCAGGTCGAGTCGGTTGACCGGACGGCCGGGGTCGGCGGCGATACCGGCCAGCAGCCGCAGGTAGTGCCCGATGGTCCGCTCGATCGTCGCCGCGTCGAACAGCGCTGACGCGTATTCCAGTTGGCCGGTGACGGAGCCGTCGGCGGTACCGGCCAGGGCGAGACCGAGGTCGAACTTGGCGGTGCGCCAGTCCACCGGCTGCTGCTCGGCGCGCAGCGCGCCCGGTTCGGCCGGGGTGTACGCGGCGAGTTGGAAGACCACCTGGAAGATCGGATTGCGGGAGGGGTCGCGCTCGGGCGCCAGCTCGTCGACCAGCCGCTCGAACGGCGTCTCCTGGTGGGTGAACGCTCCGAGCGCGGTTTCCCTGACGCGGCCCAGCAGTTCGAGGAATGACGGATCGCCGGAGAGGTCGGTGCGCAGCGCCACGGTGTTGGCGAACAGGCCCACCATGGCCTGGGTGTCGGCCCCCTCCCGGCCCGCGACCGGGGTGCCGACCACCACGTCGGTCTGCCCGCAGAGGCGGCCGAGCAGCAGCTGGAAGGCGGCCAGGAAGGCCATGAACGGGGTGGCTCCCCGACTGCGCCCCAACTCCGTTATCTGCGAGGCTAGTTCGGCGGGCACGGTGAACCTGGCGGTGGCTCCGGCCGAGTCCCGGACCGGACCGCGGGGCCGGTCGGTGGGCAGTGCGAGCGGCGCGAGGTCGGCCAGGGTGGTCCGCCAGTAGGCGAGTTGACCGGCCAGCCGGTCACCGGACAGGTGCGTCCGCTGCCAGGCGGCGAAGTCCAGGTACTGCACGCCAGGGGGGTCCAGCGGGTCGGGCAGGTCGGCGGCGAACGCCCGGTAGAGCCGGTCGAGTTCGCCGAGCAGGACCCCCTCCGACCAGCCGTCCGAGGCGATGTGGTGGACCGTCAGCAACAGCGCGCAGCCGCCGTCGGGGAGCCGCGCGAGCAGCGCCCGGACGGGGTGCTCGGTGGCCAGGTCGAGCGGCCGCGCGCCGTCCCCGGCCACCAGTTCGGCGAGCCTTCGCTCCGCCTGCTCCGGCTCCTCGGAGCACAGGTCGACCGTGGTCAGGGCGATCGGCCCGGGCGGGTCGATCACCAGCAGCGGCTCGTCGTCCACGGCTGGGTGGCGGGTGCGCAGCACCTCGTGCCGGGCCACCAGCGCGTCCAGCGCGCGCCGCAGGGCCACCGGGTCGACCGGGCCGGGCAGACGCAGCAGCAGCGGCATGAGGTATTCGGTGCCGCCCGGCAGGAGCTGGTCGAGCACCCACATCCGGTGCTGCGCGAACGACAGCGGAAGAGCGCCGTCCCGGGGCACGGGGGCGATCCCGTCCTCCCGCCTCTTCGTCAGGCCGCGCAGGCGCCGTTGCAGCAGCTCCGTGCGGGAGCTCGGGCTCGTGCTCATCCTTCGCCTTCCTGTGCGTACGACGGGTCCACTCCGGTGGCGGTCCACCGGCCGGGCGACAGCCTGCCGACTGCGGAAGGGGGGCGGCAGGGTCAGCCCGGCGAAGCCGGTGACGGCGGACTGCTCGTGTGACTGCCGGTCTTTCTCTGTCCCGGGAGCGGACGAGCTCGCAGCATCGAGCCATGACCGACATCGCACCCGTGCGCGAGGAAGTCCCCGAGGAGGTTCCGCCGTTGCTGCGCAACCGGGACTTCCTCCTGCTGTGGCAGGGGGCGGCGGTCTCCGGACTGGGCTCCAACGCCTCCAGCGTGGCCTATCCACTGCTGGTCCTCGCACTGACCGGCTCGGCGGCCGACGCCGGGCTCACCGGATTCGTCGCGCTGCTGCCGCAACTCCTCTTCCAGCTCCCGGCGGGAGTGCTGGTCGACCGCTGGGACCGCAGGCGGACGATGGTCTGGTGCGACGTGCTGCGCGGCCTGGCCCTCGGCAGCGTCGCGGCAACGCTGCTGCTGCACCGGCTGGTGCTGCCGTACATCCTGGTGGTCGGCTTCGTCGAGGGCACGCTGACCGTGGTCTTCCGGATCGCCGCCTCCTCGGCCGTCCCCAACGTGGTCCATCCCTCACAGCTCGCCGCGGCGCTGTCCCGCAACGAGGCGCGGACCCGCGGCGCCCAGATGCTCGGCAGGCCGCTGGGCGGCCTGCTGTTCGGGATCGGCAACGCGGTGCCGTTCGTCTTCGACACCGCCAGCTACCTGTGGTCGCTGGTCACCCTGCTGCTGATCCGCAGTGAGTTCCAGGCCGAGCGGCGCCCCCGCGGCGTCCCGCTGCGCCGCGAAGTCACCGAGGGCATGGGTTGGTTGTGGCGCAGGCCGTTCCTGCGCACCACGACCTTCCTGATCGCGGGCAGCAACCTGCTGTTCCAGGCGCTCTTCCTGACGGTCATCGTGATGGCCCGGGGCCACGACGGCTCCTCGGCTGCGATCGGCGTGATGTTCGGGGTGGCGGCGGTCGGCGGGGTGCTCGGCTCCCTGGTGGCTCCGGCGGCGGAGCGCCGGCTGTCGATGAGGACGGTGGTGATCGGTGCCAACTGGGCCTGGGCGCTGCTGGTTCCGGTGCTGCTGACGGTCCACGACCCGTATCTGATCGGCGGGGTCTACGCGCTGATGTGCTTCGTCGGGCCGGTCTGGAACGTGGTGATCTCCGCCTACCAGCTCGCGGTCACGCCGGACGCCATCCAGGGCCGGGTGCTGGGCGCCGTCGGGCTGATCTCCTTCGGCGCGATCCCGTTGGGCTCGCTGATCGGCGGCCAGCTCCTCTCCGGGCTCGGAGCGGTGTCCACCGTGTGGGTGCTGACCGCCTGGATGCTGCTGCTCGCGGTGACCGCGTCCCTCAGCCCCTCGGTGCGCTCCGCCCCCGCCCTCACCGGTGCCACCGCGACCGCCGCGGAGCCCGAGCCCGCGCCCGCGCCGACCGCCTGACCCGACCGACATACGAGAGCCGCCCCCGCGCGGCGCACGGCACCCGCCGTGCGCCGCGCTCCACGTGTGCGCGGGCCCGCCACCGGGGTCGGCCACCAGGGCCCGCGGCCGACCCGGCCGCGGAGAAGCGTCCGCCCGCCGCCCCCCGGTGGGGGCGGCGGGCGGACGCTCGGGGAGTCACTCCCGCGCCAGGAGGGCGGCGACCTCCTCGTCGGTCAGCGCGGCGACCTGTGCCTCCAGCGCCTCCATGACGGCCTGGCTCAGGCCGGCCACCGTGGTGGCCTCGAAGAGGCAGCGCAGCGGCAGGTCGACGTCGAAGACGGAGACCAGGCGGGCGAGGACCCGGGTGGCCAGGAGGGAGTGGGCGCCGAGGACGAAGACGTCGTCGTTGACGCCGATCCGCTCGATGCCGAGCACGTCCGCCCACACCTCGGCGACGATCTCCTCGGTCGGGTCGCGCGGTGCCTCGAAGGGGCGTTCCAGGAACTCCCGGTCGACGACGGGCTGAGGGAGGGCCTTGCGGTCGACCTTCTTGCTGGAGGTGAGCGGCAGGTCGGCCAGGGGCATCCAGAGCGAGGGGAGCATGTACGAGGGCAGCCGCTCACCGGCCCAGTCGCGCACTTCGGCGACGTCCGGGCCGGTGGTGCCGTGCGGAACCAGGTAGGCCACCAGTCGGCGGTCACCCGGCTGGACGTCACGGGCGACGACGGCGACCGCGCGCAGCGCCGGGTGCTGCGCCAGCACCGCCTCGATCTCCCCGAGTTCGATCCGGAAACCGCGCAGCTTGACCTGCTGGTCGATCCGGCCGAGGAACTCGATGGTGCCGTCGGCGAGGTAGCGCACCAGGTCGCCGGTCCGGTAGAGCCGCCCGCCCGGCAGCTCGCCGAAGGGGTCAGGGACGAACTTCTCGGCGGTGAGTCCGGGACGGCGGTGGTAGCCGCGGGCCAGTCGGACCCCGGCGAGGTGGAGTTCGCCGGGCACCCCGACCGGCGTCGGCTCGCCGTCGCCGTCGAGCACGTAGGCGCGGGTGCCGGGGACCGGGCGGCCGATCGGGAGGGCGGCCTCGCCGCGGCCCGGCGGGGCGGTCGGTACCGGGTGCAGGACGCAGGTGACGGTCGCCTCGGTGGGGCCGTAGTTGCACAGGAAGCGTCCGGGCAGGCCGGTGGCGGCCCAGGCGCGGGCGTCGTCCACGGTGACCACGTCGCTGCCGACGTTCATCAGCTTCAGGCCGCGTAGTCGTTCGTCGCCGGGCCGGACCTGCCGGATCACCTCACGGTAGTACGCGGGAGTGATCTCCATGACGGTGATGCCGTGGTCGGCGACCCGCTCGGGGAGTTCGGCCGGGCTCCAGAACAGCGGGTCGGCGACGACCACGGTCGCGCCCGCGATCAGGGTGGCGGCGATCTGGTCCATCGCCACGTCGAAGGTGAGCGCGGAGAGCAGCACCGCCCGGTCGCCCGGGACGATGCCGTAGGACTCGGCGATCACGCGGCAGTGGTGGGCGTAGGAGCCGTGCTGGATCAGGACGCCCTTGGGCTGTCCGGTGGAGCCCGAGGTGTAGATCACGTACGCCAGCTGGTCCGGTCCTGCCTGCGCCGGGAGGTCGCGGTCCGGGAGCCCGGCGATGTGCTCGGCCTGCGTGTCGGGCAGGACGAGCGGGCAGCGGGCGACGGCCGACAGCCGCTCGGCGAACGTGCCCGTGGTCAGCACGGCGCCGGCGTCCAGGTCGCCGAGCATGAACGCCAGCCGTTCAGCCGGGTGCTCGGGATCGATCGGCACGTAGACCCCGCCCGCCTTGAGCACCGCGAGCAGCGCCACCACGACTTCGACGCCGCGTTCCATGCAGACGGCGACCGGACGCTCCGCATCGACGCCGAGGTCGCGCAGGTGATGCGCCAGCTGGTTGGCCCGGGCGTTGAGCTCGGCGAAGGTGAGGGAGGCCGGTCCGAAGGCGACGGCGACCGCGCCGGGGGTCTCGGCCGCGCGCTGCTCGAACAGGGCCGGCACGCAGGCCGGTGGCGGCTCGGCCCCGGCCGGGTTCCAGCCGTGGACCACCCGGGCCCGTTCCGCCTCGGTGAGCATCGCCAGTCGGCTCAGCGGGGCATCGGGCTGCCGGGTGACCGAGCGCAGCAGCGACAGGTAGTGCCCGGCCATCCGCTCGACCGTGGCGCGGTCGAAGAGCGCCGTCGCGTACTCGAACAGCCCGTGCAGACTGCCGTCGGCGCGGCGGCCGAGCGAGAGGGTGAGGTCGAACTTGGCCGTCCGCCAGGGCGAGGGAACCCGCTCGACGGTGAGCCCGTCCAGCCGCAGCGGGGTGCTCTGGGCGTGCTGCAACTCGAACATCACCTGGAACAGCGGGTTGCGGGACAGGTCCCGTTCCGGCTGGAGGTCGTCGACCAGGCGCTCGAAGGGAAGGTCCTGGTGGCTGTAGGCGGCGACCACGTCCAGGTGGACCCGGCGCAGCAGCGCGGCGAAGCTCGGGTCGCCGTCAAGGTCGGCGCGCAGCACCACGGTGTTGATGAACGAGCCGACGACCTCCTCGACCTCGGGACGGGTCCGCCCGGCGGTCGGCGTGCCGACGGAGACGTCGGTCTGCCGGGTGTAGCGGGCGAGCAGCACGTCGAAGGCGGCGAGCAGCACCACGAACGGGGTCACCGCCTGGCTCCTGGCGAGTTCCGCCACGGCCTCGGCCAGTTCTCCGGGCACCGCGACGGCGAGCAGGTCGCCCCGCGGGTCGCGGACGGCCGGGCGGGGCCGGTCGGTGGGCAGCTCCAGCGGGGTGAGCCCGCCGAGCCGCTCCCGCCAGTGCGCCAGCTGGGTCTGCGGCAGCCCGCCCCGCGACCAGCGGTCCTGCCAGGCCGCGAAGTCGGCGTACTGGATCCGCGACGGGGGAGGAGGGGTGCCGCCGGCGACCCGGGCCCGGTAGAGCAGCCCCAGGTCCCGGGTGATCAGGTCGACGGACCAGGCGTCGACCGCGATGTGGTGGGCCGTCAGGGTGAGCAGGTGCTCCTCCTCGCTGACCTTGACCAGCAGGGCGCGCAGCGGCGGCTCCTGGTCGAGGCGGAACGGCCGGGCGGTCTCGGCCCGCACCAGTTCCCCGGCGCGGGCGGCGGCCTCGCCCGCCGGGAGACCGGAGAGGTCCACCGGTACGGCGCCGAGTGCCGTCGGCGGATCGATCACCTGCGCGGGTTCACCGCCGGGCGCCAGGTAGCGGGTGCGCAGCCCCTCGTGGCGGGAGGTCAGGTCGTCCAGGGCGGCGGTCAGCGCACGGGTGTGCAGCGGACCGCGTAGCCGCAGCACCAGCGGCACCAGGTACTCGGAGCTGCCGGGCTCCAGCTGGTCGAGGAACCACATCCGGCGCTGGGCGGAGGAGAGCGGCAGCGCGCCGCCGCGCGGCACCGGCACCACCGCTCCGGCCGGGTCGGTGGCCGGGGTGCCCGGGGCGGTGGCCAGTTCGGCCAGGGCGGCGACGGTGCGGCGGGAGAAGACCTCGGCGACCGGTACCTCGACACCGAAGGCCGCCCGCAGCCGGAAGACCAGCCGGGTGGCCAGCAGCGAGTGCCCGCCGAGGGCGAAGAAGTCGTCGAGCACGCCGACCCGCTCGCGGCCGAGGAGTTCGGCGAACACCTCGGCGACGGTCTGCTCGGCCGCGTCGCGCGGCACGAGGTAGCCCCCCGCCTCGTCCAGTCCGTCCAGGCCCGGGAGCGCGTCGCGGTCCACCTTGCCGCTGGCGGTGAGCGGCAGCGCGGCCAGGACCCGCAGCACCGTCGGCACCATGGGGTCGGGCAGCCGGGACGCGAGGTGGGCCCGCAGGGCGGCCGGGTCCGGTTCGAGGTCCCCGGCCGGGACGACGTGGCCGACCAGTTGCTGTTCGCCGTAGACGCCGACGGCCGCCGCGGCGACCGAGGGGTGCTCGCAGAGCACGGCCTCGATCTCGCTGGGCTCGATCCGGATGCCGCGCAGCTTGACCTGCCGGTCGAGTCGGCCGAGGTAGTCCAGCACACCGTCGGCGCGGCGACGGACCCGGTCGCCGGTGCGGTAGATCCGCTCGCCCGGCGCGGCCGGGTGCGGGTTCGGGACGAAGCGCTCGGCGGTCAGGTCGCCGCGGCCGAGGTAGCCGCGGGCCAGGCCGTCCCCGGCGACGCACAGCTCGCCGGGGACGCCGACCGGGACCAGGCCGCCGCCCGGGTCCAGGACCAGGATCCGGGTGTTGTCGATCGGGTGCCCGATGGCCACGTTCTCGCCGGCCTCCCGGCCGTCGTAGCGCCAGGAGGTCACGTCGATGGCGCACTCGGTGGGGCCGTAGGTGTTGACCAGGGTGACCGGCAGCATGCCGAGCAGCCGGTCGGACAGCTCCACCGGCAGCGGCTCACCGGCGCAGAACACCAGCCGCAGCGTGGCGCAGTCGCGCAGCTCCGGCTGCTGGACCAGCATCCGCAGCACCGAGGGCACCAGCTGGAGCACGGTGACCCGGTGGTCGGCCACCGCCCGCACCATGGCGGCCGGATCACGCGGCACGTCGTTGGCGGCGACCACCACCGCGGCGCCGCAGACCAGCGGGGCCAGGAACTCCCAGACGGAGGCGTCGAAGCCGACCGTGGTCTTCTGCAGCACCCGGTCCGCCGGACCGAGGCCGTGCTCGCGCACCGTCCACAGCACCCGGTTGCGGATGGCCGCGTGGCTGATCACCACGCCCTTGGGACGGCCGGTGGAGCCGGAGGTGTACATCAGGTACGCGGCCGAGGCGGCGTCGAGCGGCGGCGGCCCGGCGTCCGGTTGCCGGTCGATCAGCTCCCGGTCCTCGTCGAGCAGCAGCAGCCGGGTCCCGGCGCCGGGCAGTTCGTCCCGGATCCAGGACTGGCTGACCAGCAGGGCCGCGCCGCTGTCGGCGAGCACGTAGGCGCGCCGGTGCGCGGGGTGCGCGGGGTCGACCGGTACGTAGGTGCCACCGGCCCGGAGCACCGCGAGCAGGGCGGTGACCAGGTCGGCGTCACGGCGCAGGCAGACCGCGACCGGCGTCTCGGCACGCACGCCGAGGGCGCGCAGGTGGTGCGCCAACCTGGTGGCCCGGGCGTCGAGGTCGGCGTAGCTCAGGGTGTGCCCGCCGAAGACGACGGCGGGCGCGTCGGGGGTGCGGGCGGCCTGCTCGGCGAACAGCTCGGGCAGGCAGCGGGCGGGGCGCTCGACGGTGGTGTCGCTCCAGCCGCGGACCAGCAGCTCCCGCTCCGCGCCCCCCTGCGCCTCGACGTCCTCGATCGGCAGGTCGGGTTCACGGACCAGCGCGGCGAGCAGGCGCCCGTAGTACTCGGCCATCCGCTGCACGGTACCGCGGTCGAACAGCGCGGTGGCGTACTCGAAGACGCAGCGCAGGACCCCTTCGGCCTGCGGCTGCACCGAAAGCATCAGGTCGAACTTGGCGACCGGCCAGGAGACGGCGAGCTGCTCGACCCGGAGCCCGGGCAGGGCGAACACCTCGCCCCTGGGCGGGCGCAGTTCGAACATCACCTGGAACAGCGGGTTGCGGGACAGGTCGCGCTCGGGCATCAGCTCCTCGACGATCCGTTCGAACGGCACGTCGGCGTGGCCGTAGGCGTCGAGCGCCATCTCGCGGACCCGGCCGAGCAGGGCCGTGAAGCTCGGATGTCCGCCGAGGTCGCCGCGCAGTACCAGGGTGTTGGCGAAGAACCCGATCAGGGGCGCCGTCTCGGACCGCGTGCGGCCCGACACCGCCGTGCCGACCGCGAGGTCCTGCTGGCCGCTCCACCGGCCGAGCAGGGTGTAGAAGGCCGCGAGCAGCACCATGAACGGGGTCGCGCCGTTCCGGCGGGCCAACTCCTCGACCGCGGAGCCGACCCCGGCGGGCAGCTCGACGGCGAGCCGGTCGCCCCGCGGGTCGCGCAGACGGGGGCGACGGTGGTCGGTGGGCAGCTCCAGCGGGGGCAGCCCGGTCAGCCGCTTCCGCCAGTGCGCGAGCGGGGCGGCGAACTCCGCGGTGGCGGCGTGCTCGCGCTGCCACCGGGCGAAGTCCGGGTACTGGACCGGCAACGGCTCGACCGCCTCGCCCGCGTAGTTCCGCGCCAGCTCGTCGGCCAGCACCTCGACCGACCAGCCGTCCGACACGATGTGGTGCAACGTCAGCAGCAGGATGCAGTCGTCGTCGCCGACATGCAGCAGCATCGCCCGGACCGGGGCACCGGCCGACAGGTCGAACGGGACCTCCAAGTCCGCGCGGATCAGCCGCAGGGCCTCCTCCTCGGTGACCGCCCGCTCCGCCACCGGGATCCGGGCGTCGGGGTCGACGAGTTGGACCGGCTCGCCGTCGTGCTCCTCGTACCTGGTGCGCAGTACCGCGTGACGGCTCGCCAGGCCGTCCAGCGCCGCGGTCAGCTTCGACGGGTCCAGCGGGCCGCGCAGCCGCAGCGCGATCGGAACCAGGTAGTCGGTGGCGCCGGGCGCCAGGCGGTCGAGGAACCACAGGCGCTCCTGGGCGAAGGAGAGCGGCAGCGGTCCGTCCGCTCCACCCGCGGTGATCGGCGCCTGCCGGGCGTCGGCGACGGCGCCGAGGACCTCCGCGAGGCGGGCGACGGTACGGGCGGCGAACACCTCCGCCAGCGGAACCTCGGCCGACACCACCTGGCGGAGCCGGAACGCCAGCCGGGTGGCCAGGAGCGAGTTGCCGCCGAGGGCGAAGAAGTCGTCGTCGACGCCCACCTCGGCCAGTTCGAGCAGCTCGCACCAGACGGCGGCCACCGCCTGCTCCAGCGGGGTGCGCGGCGCGACCCGGTGGGCGGTCGGGACCAGCCGGGCGCCGCCCGGGTCGGGCAGCGCCTTGCGGTCCACCTTGCCGCTGGTGGTGAAGGGCAGCTCGGGCAGCGCCACGTAGAACGCGGGCACCAGGTGGGCGGGGAGCAGCCGTTCCAGGTGCGCGCGGACCTCGGCCACCTGCGGTGCCTGCTCCCCGGCCGGGACCAGGTAGGCGACCAGCCGGGCCGCGTCGCCCGTGCCGTGGGCGCTCACCGCGGCCTCGCGCACGTCCGGGTGTTCGGCGAGAGCCGCCTCCACCTCGGCCGGTTCGACCCGGAATCCGGCGACCTTGATCTGGGTGTCGACGCGGCTGATGAACTCCAGCAGGCCGTCGGAGCGGTGCCGGACCAGGTCGCCGCTGCGGTAGAAGCGGGCACCGGGGACCGCGGCGTACGGGTCGGGGACGAAGCGCTCCGCGGTCAGGTCGCCCCGCCCGTGGTAGCCGCGGGCCACCTGGACGCCACCGATGTACAGCTCCCCGACGGCGCCCGGCAGCACCGGGTCCAGCTCGGCGTCGAGCACGTACAGCGTGGTGTTGTCGATCGGTACGCCGATCCCCATCGGGCCCGGGTCGAGCTCGTGCGCCAGGAGGGCGAGGGTGGCGCAGCCGACCGTGGTCTCGGTGGGACCGTACTCGTTGAACA
Organism: Streptacidiphilus sp. P02-A3a; assembly: GCF_014084105.1. Classification (GTDB taxonomy): domain Bacteria; phylum Actinomycetota; class Actinomycetes; order Streptomycetales; family Streptomycetaceae; genus Streptacidiphilus. The sequence goes on from NZ_CP048289.1 coordinate 7,057,151, forward strand.
CCACGGTGTCCGGGGCGTGCCGCCGCCATGGCTCCAGCATCGCGCCGGTGAGCTGCTCGCCGCCGACGGCCAGGTGCGGCGCCCCGGTGCGCAGCGCCGCGGGGGACAGCTCCCGTCCGAGCGGCCCGAGGTGGGTCGGGGTGAGCTTCAGCAGGTCGAAGCGGTCCCGGGTCAGCAGCTGGACCAGGCCGTCGAGTCCGGGGGTGCCGTCGTCGGGGGTGAGCGTGACCGGGGCGCCGGTGAGCAGCGCGGGGAAGATCGAGGTGACCGGCAGGTCGAAGGCCACCGACGAGTAGAGCGGGGTGCCCGCGCCGTCGGAGAGGTAGGTCCGGGCCGACCAGAGGACGTAGTTGACCACGTTGCGGTGGGTCACCACGACGCCCTTGGGCTCACCGGTGGAGCCCGAGGTGTAGATCACGTACGCGAGGTTGTCCGGTCCGGCGCCGGATCCGGGCGCTGCTTCCCGCTCGCCCTCCTCCACCGCCAGCACGGTCCCGCTCCAGCCCGCCACCGGTTCGCCGTCGGCGATCAGCAGCTCGGCGCCGGCCCGGGTCAGCAGCCTGCCGCGCCGCAGCGGCGGGTGGTCGGGGGCCAGCGGCAGGTACCCGCCGCCGGCCTTGAGCACGGCGAGCAGCGCCACCACCAGCTCCGGCCCCCGGCGCAGGCTGACGCCCACCAGGCTCTCCGGGCCCACTCCGTGGGCGCGCAGCCGGTGCGCCAGGTGGTTCGCCCGGCGGTCCAGGCGACGGTAGGTCAGTTCCTGCTCCGCGCAGCGCAGGGCGACCGCCCCGGGGGTGCGCGCGACCTGCTCGGCGAACAGCTCGTGCAGCGTCCGCTCGGGCATCGGGACGGCCGTGTCGTTGAACTTCTCGACCACGGCCTGCCGGTCCTGGTCGGTCAGCAGCCCGACGCGGTGCAGCGGGAGGTCCGGGTCGACCAGGACGGCGTCGAGCAGCAGCCGGAAGGCGTCGGCCAGACGCTGTGCGGTCGCCCGGTCGAACAGCGCGGTGGCGTACTGGAGACGGGCGTTGAGCCGCCCGTCGGGCAGCACGTCGGTGTCCAGCACCAGGTCGAACGGCGAGCCGGTCAGCGGGGTGCGGACCAGCTCGCAGTCGAGGCCGGGCAGCGCGATCGGCTCCGGCGGCGCGGTGCGCAGCGAGAAGGACACCTGGAACAGCGGGTTGCGGGCGAGGTCGCGCTCCGGCGCCAGCTCGTCCACCACGAGTTCGAACGGCGTCTCGGCGTGGCTGAGGGCGGACAGCGCGTCCGCCTTGACCCGGCCGAGCAGGGTCCGGAAGGACGGCTCACCGGTCAGGTCCCCGCGCAGCACCACGGTGTTGACGAACAGGCCGATCAGCCGCTCCGCTTCGGGCAGGCCGCGTCCGGCGACCGGGGTGCCGACCGCGATGTCCTGCTGGCCGCTGAACCGGGCGAGCACCGCCTGGAAGGCGGCGAGCAGCACCATGAACCGGGTCGCCCGGTGGCGGCGGGCGAGCAGCTCGACCGCGGCCATGACCTCGGCGGGGAGCTCGAAGCGCACGGCGTCACCGGCGCCGTCCCAGACGGCCGGCCGGGGCCGGTCGGTGGGCAGTTCCAGCGACGTCAGCGCCGCGAGCCGGGTGCGCCAGTGGTCCAGCCCGGTGGCCAGCTTCCGGTCGGTGAGCCGCCTGCTCTGCCAGTCGGCGAAGTCGGCGTACTGCACGGAGAGCGGCCCGAGGCCGGCCGGTGCTCCGCCGGTGCGCTCGCGGTAGCCGGCGGCGAGCTCGGCTCCGAGCAGGTTCCAGGACATGCCGTCGAAGGCGATGTGGTGCACCACCACGAGCAGCAGATGGTCCCCGGCGTCCGCCCGGGCCAGCACGGCCCGCAGCGGCGGCTGACGGCCCAGGTCGATCGGCAGCCGCAGTTCGTCCTCGATCAGCCGGGCGAACCGCTCCTCGCGCGCACCCTCCGGCGTCCCGGTGACGTCGGACTGGTCGAACGGGAACCGGGCATCCGGGGAGATCCGCTGCACCAGCGTGCCACCGTCCTGACGGTACGTGGTGCGCAGGATCTCGTGCCGCTCGACGACGGCGGTGAGCGCGCCGAGCAGCGCGCCGGTGTCCAGGTCGCCCCGGATCCGCAGCGCCAGCGGAAGCAGGTAGTCGGGCGTGCCCGGCCGCAGCTGGTCGAGGAACCAGAGCCGCTGCTGCCCGAACGACGCGCCGCGGGACACCCCCGCCGCGCTGTCCACGCCGCCACGACTGTCGTCAATCTCCACCGGCCACCTCCACGGGTCCACGCGGACGCGCACCGCGCCCCAGCGAAGCCTGCTGGTGGGCACGACCGCGGCACCAGGGACACAGCAGCAGGGTGCGTGCTCCCCCCGCTGCCCGTTTGTCTCTTGCCGCCGTTCCCCGGCTCCCGGCAGGCTCGCCCCGTCACAGTGCCGAACCCCCGAGGGCAGGAGGGCCGATATGGCCGAGGAAGCCGCCGACACCCGTAGCTACCTGGTCGTGCTCAACGGCGAGGAGCAGTACTCGATCTGGCTCGCGGACCGCGAACTGCCGCTCGGCTGGCGGTCCGAGGGCACCCGGGGGACCCGCGAGGAGTGCCTGGCGCACATCGGGACCGTGTGGACCGACATGCGGCCGCTGAGCCTGCGCCGACGGATGGACAGCGGCGCCATCGGCGGGGCTCATGCTGGCGTCTGACGCCGTGCCCCCCGGTGTGCTCCAGACCGTGGGCCGAACCCCGCTGGTCGAGCTGACCAGACTCGACCCGGCCGCCCGCTTCCGCCTGTTCGCCAAGCTGGAGGCGCACAACCCCGGCGGCTCGATCAAGGACCGCTCGGCGCTGGAGCTGCTGCGCGAGGCCATCCGCGAAGGCCAGGTGGTCCCCGGCCGGTCGGTCGTCGTCGAGTCCAGCTCGGGCAACCTGGGCATCGGGCTCGCCCAGGTGTGCGGGTACTTCGGGATCCGCTTCATCTGCGTGGTGGACCCCCGCGCCAACCGCCAGAACATCGCCGTCATGCGGGCCCTGGGTGCCGAGGTCGAGGTGGTCACCAGGACCGACCCGGTCACCGGCGAGTACCTGCCGGTGCGGATCCGGCGGGTGCGCGAGATCCTCGCCGCGACCGAGCACGCCTACTGCCCGGACCAGTACTCGAACCCGCTCAATCCGCGCTCGCACCACGCCACCATGCAGGAGATCTGGGAGGCCGTGCCCGGCGGCCTGGACTACCTGTTCTGCACGACCAGTTCCTGCGGAACACTGCGCGGCTGCGCCGAGTACGCGCGGGCGCGGCAGCTCCCGGTGACCATCGTGGCCGTCGACGCGGAGGGCAGCGTCATCTTCGGGCGCGAGCCCGGGCCCCGGCTCATCCCCGGCCACGGCGCCGCCGTCCGCCCGGCGCTCCACCAGGAGGGCCTCGCGGACGAGGTGGTACACGTCAGTGACCTCGACTGCGTGGTCAACTGCCGCCGACTGGCGAACCGCGAGGCGATCCTCGCCGGCGGCTCCTCGGGCGGGGTGATCGCCGCGGTCCGGCGGATGAGCGACCGGATCCCGTTCGGCGCGACCTGCGCCGTGATCCTCCCCGACCGGGGCGAGCGCTACCTCGACACGATCTACGACGACGACTGGGTCGCGACGCACTTCGGCGACGTCGCCCACCTGTGGAAGGAGAACGCCCCGGTGGTTGAGGTGGCGACATGCTGATCCTGACGGCCGGTGAGGTCCGGCGGGTCCTCGACGGTGCGCGGCACGAGGTGGTCGCGGCGGTGAGCCGGGCGTACCGACTGCACGCGAGCGGCCGGACCGAGCTTCCCCACTCGCTCTTCCTGCGGTTCCCCGAGGAGGCCCGCAACCGGATCATCGCCCTGCCCGGCTACCTCGGGAACACCGGCGACCCCGGGGACGGTGAGCCGGTCGCCGGTATCAAGTGGATCTCGTCCTTCCCCGGCAACCTGGCCGCCGGGCTGGAGCGCGCCTCGGCGGCGATCATCCTCAACTCGATGCGCACCGGCCACCCGGAGGTGCTGCTGGAGGGCTCGGCGATCTCCGCCCGGCGCACGGCGGCCAGCGCCGCGCTCGCCGCCGCGACGCTCGCCCCGCCGGAGCCGCAGACCGGGGTCACGCTGATCGGCTGCGGCGTGATCAACCTTGAGGTGCTCACCTACCTGCGTGCCCTGCTGCCCGACCTTGCCGAGGTCACCCTCTTCGACCTCGACCCGGCCCGCGCGCAGGCGTTCGCGGAGCGGTGCGCGGCCCGGCTGCCCGATCTCAGGACCAGCACCGCCGGGCGGATCGACGACGCCCTGGCGGCCCACCGGCTGGTCTCGATCGCCACCACGGCCTCCGCCCCGCACCTGGACCCGGCACCCTGCCGTCCCGGGACGCTGCTGCTCCACCTGTCCCTGCGCGACCTCACCCCGGAGACCATCCTGTCCAGCGTGAACATCGTCGACGACGTCGACCACGTGTGCCGCGAGGCCACCTCCTTGCACCTGGCCGAACAGCGGGTCGGTCACCGCGACTTCGTCGCCGACTCGATCGGCGCCGTGCTCACCGGCGGCCGCCGTCACCGCGACCCCGAGGCCCTCACCGTCTTCTCGCCCTTCGGCCTGGGCGTCCTCGACCTCGCGGTCGCCGACCTGGTCCGCCGCCGGGCACAGGAGCAGGGCCTCGGCACCGACGTCCCGGACTTCCTCGCCCCCGTGGCGCGGGAGCCGTGACTCCACCGGACCGGGCCGGTCAGTCCCCGCACAGTGCCCGGGCGAGGCGGCACAGCTCCGCGCGGTCCACACTGCCGGTCTTGTGAAGCAGGCTGGCGATGTGCTTCTCCACCGTGCGAGGCGAGATGGACAGCCGCTGGGCGATGTCCTGGTTCCCGAGGCGCTCCACGAGCAGCGCGAACACGTCGTGCTCCCGCGGCGTCACGCCGACCGCCCGCAGGCCCTCGGGGATCAGCTCCCAACCCTGGCGCCGCTGCGCGACCGAGACGCCCGTCTGCCGGATCAGCGACCGGCAGGCGCCGGCGACGGAGCGGACACCGGCCTCGTGGAAGTACTCCTCGGCGGTCCGCAGCCAGGCGACGGGGTCCCCCCAGCCGTCGGCGATGGCCGCCTCGGCGACCAGGCGCAGCCCGAGGTGGCGGGCGATCGGGAACCCCCGGAACTCCTGCTGCGCCCGGTCCACCAGGCTGGAGGCCCTGCGGCCCTGGCCCTCGCGTCCGAGCAGGATGGCGTCGGCGAGCACCAGGAACTGCCGGTTCCACGCCAGCGCGGCCGCCGACCCCGCCAGGACCGCCTCGTACGCGCGACGGTCGGCGGTGCCCGCGAGGACGGCGAGCAGCGGACCGAGGCCGTGCTGCCCGCTGAGGTAGAACATGCTGGGATGCCGGTCCACCCAGGCGGTCACGGTGGCCAGCTCCGCCAGTGCCTGGGCGCGGTTCTCCTCAAGGAGGGCACAGAACGTCCGGCACAGGCCGAACAGGACCGGGGTGAGCGAGGAGGCGGAGTCGTCGGCCTGCTCGAAGCGGAGCAGTTCCCGCTCCATCTGCCGCCGCCGCCCCTGGTGGGCGGCGAGGGTGGCGGCCACCAGCAGCAGGTAGCGGTGGCTGCCGAGGTTGTGCATCCGGGCGCTCGGCTCCAGGCAGCGCTCGATGATCTCCCGCGCGGTCGCGAAGTCGGCGCGCTGCACCGCGTCCATGGCCAGCAGGCCTTCCGCGTTCTGCGCGAGGGCGAGGGCGCCCAGGTCCCGGGCGGCGTCCCGGGCCTCCCGGATCCGACGCGCGTCGCCGCTGCGCAGGAAGGCGTTCCCGCCGAGCCGCAGCAGCGCCTCCACCCGCCAGACCGGCAGGGCGTGCTCCTCCGCGACGGCGAGCATCCGCTCCAGGCAGGCGTCGGCGTGGTCGAAGCCGCGCTCGCGGGCCAGCAGGGCGAGCAGCTGCCAGGCCTGGCAGGCCACCACCGGTAGCTTCTCGCGCTCGGCGACCTCGGCCGCCTCCCGGGCCAGCCGCTCGGTCTCCGCCCGGGGCCCGCCGTGGCCGGGCAGCAGCGCCAGATGCCCCTCGACCACGGCCAGGGCCGCGGTCTGACCGGGATCGCCGGAGCCGCCGAGCTGCGCGCGGGCGGCGGTGATCTGCACCAGGGTGTCGGCGGCGTACTCGGAGATCACCGCCGCCCAAGCGAGCCTGGTGTGCAGGGCTACCCGGCGCTCGATGTCAAGCGCACCGGCCCCGGCCTCCGGCAACGACTCGGCCAGCGCGAAGGCCCGGTCCAGCTGCCCGGCCTCGGCCAGTGCGTAGACCAGCGACTCGGTGACGAAGGTGCGGTCCGCCGGTGCACCCAGCTGGTGTGCCCGCTCCAGGAGTTGCACGGCGGTGGCGGAAGCGCCCCCGGCCAGCGCCCGGCGCCCGGCCTCGGCGTAGGCAAGCGTCGCCCCTGCCTCGTCGCCGCCCGAAGCCCGCAGCCGCGCCACCAGTTGGCAGCGGCCGTCGGACAGTGCCGGGTCGGCGGCCAGGATCGCGTCGGCCGCGCGGAGGGCGGTCACGGCCCGCTCGGCCGGGGACAGCCCGGCGAGCAGGGCCTCCCCGGTGAGCGCGTGCCGAAACGCGTACTGGTCGACGGCGGTGGCGTCGGGGACGACGAAGCCCGAGGCCGCAGCCAGCTCACCCAGCAGCTCCCGGGTGCCGCGCCCGGTGATCAGCGTGAGCGTGCCGAGCGAGAAGCGGGTGCCCAGGGTGGCGGCGAGCAGCAGCAGGTCACGCAGCTGCGGATCGAGCTGCTGCAGCCGGTGCCGTAGGCCGCCGACCACGCTGGCGGGAACGGTGGCCGTCAGGTCGCCGACCACATGCCAGCCGCCGGCGTCCTGCCGCAGCGCCCCGGAGCCGACCATCTCGGCAAGCAACTCCTCGACGAGGTAAGGGTTTCCGTTGCTGTGGGTACTCAGCCGCTCGACCACGGCCTGAGGCACCTGCTCGACCCGCAGCTCCAGGCAGCCAGCGGCCAGGGCGCCGATCTGGGGGGCGTCGAGCGGTTCCAGGACGGACATCGAGGCGACCCGGCGCCGCTCGGCGCCCCGGGCCAGCTCCAGGGCGGCCCCCGGCTCCGGCCGCAGCGTGGCCACCAGCAGGATGGGCAGCCCGGCCAGGTTGTCGACCAGGTAGTCCACCACCGCGATGGTCTCCAGGTCGGCCTCGTGCAGGTCCTCCAGCACGAGCAGGCAGCCATCGATCCGGCCGAGCACGGCCAGCATCCGCAGCACCGCCTCGGCCAGCTCGACCGCGCTCTCGGGGTAGCCGGGGACGGCAGCGTGCCGCCACTCCGGGATCACTCGGCTCAGGGCCGGACGGTAGGGCTCCAGCTCCGGGTCGTCGGGGATACTCGTGACCCGGAAACGGGAGTTCAACGCCTCGATCAGCGGGCGGTACGGCATCCCGGCGCTGGTCGGACTGCCGCGTCCGCGCAGCATCGGCAGGCCCAGCGACTCGGCCTGCTCGGCGCAGTCACTCGCCAGCCGCGACTTGCCAATGCCCGCTTCCCCCACCAGAAAGACCGCGTGGCCGGCCTTTCGGTGAAGGCCAGTCAGAACATCGTGCAGAAGCTGGCGTTCAGCCTCGCGACCTATGGTGCTCAGCGAGTTGTTGCGCACCTGGGAAGGCTACTGTGCTGCACTTGTCATGAATAGTGAACGTCCGGGAAAGGTGATCATCACAGGGCCTCCCGGGCGCACCCCCGGATCGGGTCGGCGCGCCCGGGAGGGAACGGGCGGTCACCGCATGGTGACGGAGGTGTAAGGACCGCCGTCGCGCGGGGCCGACGGCCCGCGCAGCAGCTGGGACCTGAGGCCGAGTCGGCCGCTGCTCCGCAGCCGGATCTCACCCGCCGGATGGTCGGCGGTGGCGCCGAGCAGACTGGCGGGCTGCTTGCCGAGCTGTACGGGGTCGGTCGTGTTCATGAGTGAGTAGCCTTCCGCTTCGGCTGATCTCGGAGTCGCACCGCAGCGCGGCACGCGGGCCGGGCCGGCGATGGGTCATGGGTCGACGACTGCAGCAGCAGCGCCGAGGGGACACGGTCGGCGAAGCCGAGCCGCAGCAGGCCGTGGCCGATGCCGGCCACGCCGGTGAGCAGCCCGGGCTCCGCGATCCCGCCAGCGGCTACCCGGCGCGGTCCGCGCCGGGCCAGAGCGGCGGCCCGGCCCTGGAGCGCCGAGTGGGTGGACGGGCGGCGCAGCAGCTCCAGTGCGCCCCACTCGCCGTGGCACAGACCGCGGTCGGGCAGCCGTCCGGCGCCCGAAAGGCGCCCGACGGCCTCGGCGACGGCCCCGGCCAGTTCCAGCTCCGCCATCGCCTCGTCCCGGTCGGCGACCGCGAGCGCCACCCCGGCCGCGCCCCGGCACCAGGAGAGGTCCGCCCCGGCGGACGGCAGCGCGGCCACGGCCGAACGCAGCATCGCCAGCCCCGTCCGACGGTACCGCGCGCCGCCGCCCGCGGCGGCGAAGCCGAGCAGGGCCCAGCCGATCCCGGCGGCGCCGGTGGCGAAGGCGGGCACGACCGGGACCGGGGCGGCGGCGAGCCGGTCGGCGCAGGCACTCGCGCCGCGCCAGAGTTCGGCGGAGGGCCGCAGCCGGTGCGCGGCCAGGAGCGCCGCCAGGCCGCCCGCGGTGCCGTCGAGTACGCCGAGCGGCTGCTCGGCACCGGCGGCCCGGACGGTCAGCGCGGCCGCCGGGGTGACCAGGGCGCGCAGCTCGGCGTCGTCCAGGGCGGCCGCGGTCTGGGTGAGGGCGTACAGGATGCCGCCGAGCCCGGTGAAGCCGCCCGAGCCGACCGCGGCGAGGTCCTCGTCCGGGAGCGCGGCGAGCCGGTCCAGCAGCTCAGGCGCCGGGCGGAGCGCGGCACGCGCCGTCTCGGCGTAGCGATCCGCGCCGGTGACGGCGGCCAGTTGGGCCAGGAACAGGGCGACTCCGGTGTATCCGTGCCCCAGGTCGGCGCCGCAGGCCCCGAGCCTGCGGTACCGCTCACCGAGCAGTTCGATGCCCAGCCAGTTCGCCCGCCCCCGTCTCCGGTGGGCCTGCTCGACCAGCAGGTCGCCGAGCTCCCGGGCGGCGGCGAGCAGCTGCTCGGGAGCGGGCGGCTCGCCCGGCCCGCCCGACCCGGCCGCCCGGCCCGCCCCGGCGGCCGGTGGGCCGGGCACAGCGGCGGGATGGGCCGGTTCCGCGGTACGGCAGGCAAGCGCGGTCAGCATGATCCGCTCCTGCGCGGCGCGGTCGGCCTCGTCCATCGCCGCGAGGCGGTCCGCCACCCGGTCAAGTCCGGGCTGGTCGAGGGCGCCGGGGATGCGGGCGCCGGTGCCGCTCCACAGGTCGGCGTGGCCCGGGCGAGCGGTGAACACCGGCACGTCGCCGTCCCACAGCTCGGCGACCTCGTGGTCGAGCAGTCCCGGCCAGCCCTGGTCCTCCACGGCGTCCGTACCGAGCAGCCGCAGCAGACCCTCCCGGTCGCCCGGCTCGCGCAGCGCGTCGGGGTGGGCGGCCTCGGCGAGGACCGTCGCGTAGACCTGGGTGGCCCGGGTGACCACCCGCACCTCGTCCTCGGCGAAGCGTCGCAGCAGCTCGGCCAGTCGCTGGCGGTGGGTCAGAACCGTTCGGTAGCCCGCGCGGAAACCGGCCACCAGCGCTTCGGCGTGGGCGGCCGGCTCGGCGTCGGCGCCGTCGAGCCGGGGGCGATTGGCACCGGCGCGGGCCGCGCCGGGCCGACGGACCAGCCGCATCTCGTCGGTGCCCGCGGCCTCCCAGCCGACCGACTCGACCGGGGAGCGGTGGTCGGTGCCGCCGCCGAGGCCGGAGAGGTCGAGCGCGGCCTCGTCCCCGAGTACCAGTCGCGGCAACAGACCGACCCGCTGGACGGACGCCTCCAGGGCGAGGCCCGCCGGATCGTCGGCGGCGGGGCCATCGGGCAGCGGTGGGTGGAACAGCGTCTCGACGTCCACCAGTACCGGGTGCTCGCCGCAGGCGATGAGGTTCTCGTGGTGCAGGTCGGTGAGGTCGAGGACGTGGGCGACTGCCAGCAGCGCGCCCTGGCGCCGGTAGAACCGGTCCAGCTCGGCCCGGGAAGCGCAGGGCCGGGCCTCGACGAACTCCGCCCAGCCGTAGCACGGTCGGGTCAGCAGGGCCGGTGTGCGTAACCCAGGGGTCCCGGAGTGGGCGTTGAACCAGTCGACCAGCTCGCCGAAGTGGCGGTCGGCGTCCAGCGAGCGGGGCTTGTAGACCACGCGGCTGCCGTCGGCGAAGCACAGCACGGCGACCCGGCGGCCACGCCGGTGGGCGTCGCCGACGGTCCGCTCCACGGCGACCAGCGGTCCCGGATCGCGCCCTGCCAGCAGGCGGTCGACCAGTTCGGCGCGGTCGGCGGCGTACCGGGTCAGCAGCTCGGCCATGGCCGCGACGGCGTTCACGCAGGAGCGGCCGATCAGCAGGGCCAGCAGCGGGTACTCGGCGAACAGCCGGTTCAGGCCGACCCGGGTCCCGGTCGCGGCGACGAAGTCGCGGAACCTGGCCTGCGGGGTCGTGCCCGCCAGTCGCCCCTCCGCTCGGGCCACCTGGAGCTCCAGCACCATCGCGCGGGCCGCCAGGCCGCCCAGCTCGGCGGCCGTGGCCGCGGTGAACTCCTTCGTGATCTCGATCAGTCGGACCGACCGGCCGACCATCGGGTCGAGCGCGGCCAGCAGCCGTCGCCCCGTCAGGTCGGCGAACGGCGCGAAGACGAAGCCGAAGCCAGCCGTACCGGGCAGCGGGCCGGACAGCCGGACCGGCTCGTCGGGGGCACCGGCGAGACCGGCCTCGACGAACTCGGCCGACCCTGCTGCTGCTGCGAGCGCATCGGTAACGGTCACGGGTCAGATCCTGGCAGCCGCCGCAGGAACGTCACAAGGGCCACAATCCTGCCGTAATTACCCTTCCACTACCGGCGTCGAGGTACGGGTCGGTGGGCTCGGCAGCGTCGGCACGCACCTGCGCGGGCAGGTCCGCGCCACCGTGTATCTCCCGCTCGGGGAGCGGGAGTTCCCGCATCCGGCGACCGTGCCGGACCGCTTCAGCCGACGCGTGGTGGGCTGGTCGATCACCGACCACATGCGCGGCGACCCGGTCGCCGACGCCCTCACGACGGCCGCCGCCACCCGCCGCACCCTGGACGGCGCGATCTCCCACAGCGGCCACGGAGCGCAGTAGGGAAACCGCCAGTTCGCCGCACCGTGCGCCCAGTTGGGCGTGGTCCAGTCCATGGGAGCCGTCGGCACCAGCGCCGACAACGCCGCCTGCGGCCCGGACACCGAGCCCTGGCCAGGCTGTCGCATCACGGACTCGCACGATCTTTCGACCATACTCGCGGGCGGCAGCGGGTGCGCGGGTGACGGGAGTCAAGGACGGGCCGGGCCCGACGGGCCGGGACCTCCCGGCAGGTGGGCGGCGGTGGGCCAGTCGGGGCAGAACCAGGTGCCGGAGTGGCGCTGGAGGCGCAGGGGGTGAGCGTGGGGTTCTACGTCGACTCACGATCTGCGAACCGGCGACACCCGAAGCCGACATCCCACTGGGCTGTCCTGCGGCCTTGACCCGGGAGCCGCCGCTGGCGCAACCGGCCACCGCGCGGACGAGCGCGCCCGCTGTCGCGGCGTGCCGAACCGAACGTGCGCATGACGAAGTCCTCATCTGGGAGGGAACGGTCCTGGCGAAGGTCAGGACCTGCTGGCCACGCATGGGAGAGGGTGCGCCACCTCCGGTCAGGTGGTGGCGGCGCACCGGCAACCGCCGTCCTCCCTGTCCTCACGACGGACGGAGGTCGTCTGCGGGGCCGTCAGACGGTGAGCAGCGTCGGGCTGGCGGCCTTGTCGGTGGGCAGGAAGTCGTCGGGGACGGGGTACTGGCCCAGGACGAAGTTGAGGATGGCGGCGTGCATGGCCTCCACCGGCGCGATGCTGGCGGCGGTGGCGATGCCGCCCGCGCTGGAGACGTTGTAGGTCGCGAAGAGGTAGGTCTGCGCGGCCTGGTTCTCCAGGTCCAGGGCGAGCTGGGCGACCGCGCCGGCGCTGGTGGCACCGCCCAGGGCCTTGAGCGTCGCGGGCTGGTTGGACAGCGGGACCCCGGTGATCGCGGGCTTGCCCGCGCCCGTGAGCACCGCGTTCCAGGCCTTGGCGTGGTCGGCGTGCTGGGCCATCGCGGTGGTCGCGAAGGTCCCCACCGCCGCCGGGACCGTCCCCAGCTTGCCCGCCTTGGCCGCCGCCAGCGCCGCGGCGTAGGCACCCACCGCCTGATTCTCCAGCGCCGTGGCCAACGCCACGACCTGCAAGTCACCCGTGTACAGGCTGTTCGCCGACGGCGCACCCGAACCCGACATCGCCGCACCGCTCGGCGTCGCGTCCTGGCTCTTGGGCGAACTGCTGCTGGAGCAGGCAGCCAACGCCAGCGCCGCTGCCACGCCACCCGCGCCGAGCAGGAATCCGCGCCGCGAACCCATCCGCAACCGCTCCACCCCCGCCGCCGTGGGCTGCGTGTCGCGCAACTCCTCGGTCAGGTCGGCCGCGGCGGCGTGCATCCGCGGCAGGTACTCCTGGTGCGCCTCGTCCAGCTCCCGGGTCAACCGCGACAGCTCGCCCTCGGAGATCGGCAGCTCCCAGCCACCGTTGCCTGCACTCACTGCACAGCCCCTTCACTGATCGGAGAAGCGTTCTTCGTGGAATAGAAGGCGTCGGGGAACCCGACGCTGCCCGCCGCGGCCGGCAGCTTCGCCAGGTCCGTCGGGATCGCGATCAACGACGCGTCACCACCGGCCAGCAGCGCCTGCACCGCCAGCAACGTGGCACGGTGCTGCGCCTCCACCGGCGCCACCGACGCGAACAGCTTGCGCAACGCGGCGTCGGAGACCTTCGAGGTGTAGCTGGTGTACGTCTGCGCCGCCACGTCCTCCAGGGTGATCGCCAAACTGACCACGTCCCCCGGGCCCTTGATCGAGGGCAGCATCTGCTTGACCACCGCCGCGTACTTCGGGTCGGGCCCGGTCTGCGCCTTGCCCCCCGCCTGCGTGACCGCGGCGTTGAACGCCTGCGCGTGGGCCTGGTGCTGACTGGTGGTCTTGGCGATGAACGCCGCAACCGTCTTGTTGCCGTCCTTGATGAACGGCAGACCCGCAGCGGTGGTGTACACACTCACCGCCAGGTTCTCGATCGACGCCGCCGTCTGCAACGCCATCACATCGCCACCCGACGCGGCCGCCGCCCGCGAGACCCCCCACAACGCCGCACCACCCGCGACCGCCGCCACCGCTCCCCCACGCTGCCACCAACGCCGCGCGGGCTCCCGCTCCTGCCCGAACTCCGACAGCGCGTCACGCGTGATCCGCACCGCGTCGCTGTTCAGGTCCTGCGACTGCTCGGTCAACTCAGCGAGCAACCGGGTATCGAGATTCTCCTCGCCCATCACGCCCCATCTCCATCACAAGGTCATCCAACCGGTGGCGTACCAGCCTCCCGGCGGTACCTCCTGACTTCGCCACCGAGCCCCCAACGGATTGGTCTCGCCCCCGCCCAGACGATCCGGGCCGCCTCCAGCCGCAGACAGAGGTGAGCGCTGACGGGACAGCCGGGCGAGGGCGCGGTCCGCGGGAAAGCATGGTGTTGTCCCCGCTTCCATGGAGGAAGCGGGGACAACCCGCCAGGCGACTCGTGACGGGGGCGTGACGGCCGTTTTCGAGTATGTGAACCTGGCGGTACCGGGGCACCGCCCGGGAGGTGGGCGCCCCGGAGCAGAGGGAGCGAAACTCAGTACGCTGTTCCCGGACCCGTGAGACGAACCCCGAGCCCGGGGGCGGTGGGACACCTGCCGGACATCCCGGCCGCCATGGATGATTCGCAGCGAGGCGGTGTGTGGATTGGTCGTGAATCCCTCTACCGGAGATTCACTCGTCGGAGACCCGAATCGGGCGACAGCATCCTGTACGCGCCGAATACCTCACCCAGGCTGGCCAGACGGCATGTTGGTACTCGTGGAGCATGCCGCCGAGTCGTGCTCGTCGTCGCATGTGGAGGGCTTGGTCGAGGGCGTCAAGGATGTCCGAGGATTCTTCGTCGGCGTGGGCCGAGCGCAGGACCTGGCGGGCGTGGGGGTCGGCCAGGAGTGCGGAGACGGCGCGTCCCTCCTCGATGTGGTCGGGGGTGGTGTCCAGTCGGTGTCGCCCTGGGTGGCCAGGGCGGCGCGGGTGCGGCCGACGGCGCGCCGAGATCGGCCACCGCGGGCCGATGGCGGCGCCGGTGCGCCCGTGGGGAGGCCCGTCTGTGGCCGGAGTCGGCTGATCGGTGCCGCTGTCCCCTCTCCTCGAAGGGGCAGCGGCGTTTCTTCAGATGTCGTTGTGGGAGAACCTGGCGCCCGCCGAGTGGGAACAGGCCCTCGAAGAGGACTGCGTCGAACACGCCACCGGTCACTGCGCGATGACCAAGGGGCAGGTCGACGCGGTCCTGCCCGACATCGAGAAGCTGACGGCCGCCCTGGACCAGGAGGTCAGGGACGACCCGGGCCTGGTCGCCGCGCTGCACCCGGCCAAGCCGGCACCACGGACGCGCGGCGTGGCCACGGCGTGGTCGCAGGTCACCACCAAGATCGCTGAGAAGAGCGAGGACGCGGCGGTACGGGCCCTGGGCGCGACGAAGTACGCCGACGCCATCGGCGGCTTCGCGGAGAAGGTCGCCACCGCCAACACCGTCCACGACGGGCTGACCGCCACGACCGCCGAGGACGTCGCCAAGACGGTGGTCGGCGCGCTCCCCGGCCTGGGGGACGCGCTCTCGATCGCCGACGCGGTCAACAGCCGCGACCTCGAATCAGGCATCGTCGCCGTGGTCTCACTGACCGGCACCATGGTCGCCACGGTCTGCCCACCGGCCGGAGTGGTGATCGCCGCGGCCGTGCTCGTCTACACCATCGCGAAGAAGATCTGGGGCTGGCTGTGCAGCAAGTCCCGCGACTGGCGACTCGACCCACCGGGCAACCCCCAGGACCTGTTCGACGAGGGCGCCGACCTGGCCTGGGACGCGCGGACCGGCCTGGTCAACGGACACCAGGGCGAGAACAAGAACTTCGCCCTGCTGCTGAGCCAGTTCACACCCCGTCGTCGGCACCGCCGGGCTGGTTCTGCTCGCCGCAGGCGCCGTGCTCGTGCGACTGCGACGCAACCGGCGCGGCGCGCACCAGTAGCCCCCTCCCCCGAAGCGCGGAAGCACACCGCGACCGGACACCCGCCCGCGTCCCGCGCGCCCCGCTCCACCTCCGCGCGGGGCCGTTGGGCACATCGAGGCGAGGAAGGGCATCGTGACAGGAGCAGGATCGGGCGGCAGGCGCGGATCCCGGGTCGGGGCGGCACGGCGGTGGCTGGGCCGGCTGCTGTGCGTGCTGCTGGTGCCGGCGCTGTGCACGGCGGGCCTGCTGCTGTACCTGAACGAGCGCGATGCCCACCGGACCGGCCACACCGTCGGGGACCGTTCGGTGGCCGACCGGGTGGACGTGGAAGTGACCGTGCAGAAAGTCGACCCCCTGGGCCAACGGGCCGTACTGCGGGTCGCCCTGGTCCCGCGCGGCTCCTACGCGCAGGGCGACAGCGACCTGCTGTCCAAGGATCTCGTCGTGCGGACCCTGTCGCCGACCACCCCGATCCTGACCCTCCCGGCGGGAGTACCGGTCCCGGCCCAGGACATGGCGGTCGGCCTCTACGGGGGAACCGTCTCGGACTACCCCTTCGACCGCTACAGCGCCGACGTGGGCTTCGCCGCCGTGGCCGGGGACCGGTCGGTGCCGCTGACACTCACCCTGGTAGACGCGGACCCGTTCTTCACCCTCACCGCGCGCTCGGGCGACGAGAGCGACGGCGGCGTCTCGCTCCAGGAGCGGATCACCCGGTCGCGCTCCAGCCACTTCCTGGCCTGGTTCATGATGGCGGCGATGTGGGCGCTGGCGCTGTCGGTCCTGGGCGCCGGGTGGATCGTGGTCAGCCAGCGCCGAGGGCTGGTGTGGCCCGCACTGGGATGGATGGCGGCCACGCTCTTCGCCCTGGTGGGGATGCGCAACGCCGCCCCCGGCAGCCCACCGACCGGCGCGCTGATGGACTACCTGGCGTTCTTCTGGGCGGAACTGCTCGTGGCACTGACCCTGACCGCAGCCGCCGCCCAGGGCTTCTGGCACGAACGCCGCCCACCCCCCACCACCGACTGACCCGAGCCAACCGAGTAACCGGAACCCGGGACCGGTGCGGCCACCCCACGGTTGTCGTGACCGCGCCTCGACAGCCGCGACGGTGCCGGGCCGTCTGGATGCATCGTCGCTATCAGGGCATGCGACCTGTGAGAATCCCCAGCTGAAGGGTCCCCCAGGACATGAGCGACCTCCCGAAGGCATCCCCTTCGCATGCGACCCATTGCCTGGACGGCCGCGCGGGCTCCACAAGCGCTGCCCGTGGTCTCACCACTGCCTTTCTCCGAGGGCCGCCGACGGACGTGCCCCGGGTCCTGGAGGCGGACGCGCTGCTGCTGGTGAGTGAACTCGTCTCGAACGCTGTGCGCCATGCTCCGGGCCCCTGCGTCCTTGAGTTGGACGATGACGGGGCCGACCTGGTTATCGCCGTGAGCGACACCAGCGACAGCCTGCCCCACCAGCGACGACCCGACCTGGCAGCCGGGGATGGCGGCTTCGGCTGGACTCTGCTGACAGCCCTGTCCGATCAGGTGGCGGTCGTCAGGAATCCGGCGGGCGGCAAGACCGTCACCGCAGTCCTGCGGCATCCCGGGTGAAGTGGGTGCCAGCACGCGGGGGCGGCCCCGTTCACCCTGGGCAAGGTCGCCAGTTCAGGAGCTTCCCTTCTGGACGTCGCGGTCCCGGTGGGTCAGGGCCAGCAGGCTTCCGGCGACGGCGATGATCAGCAGTGCGACGGCGATGCTGGTCCATCCGGCCTTGTCCCAGTAGACGTCCTTGAGGTCGATCAGGTTCGCGGTCTCGTCGATCACCAGCGCCATGCCGACGCCGTAGGCCAGACCCATCCACACGTGCCAGCGCGGCGAGCGTTCCACCAGCCCGCACGCTCCTACGATCATCAGCAGCAGGATCCCCCAGACGTAGTGGTGGATGTGCACCCCGCCCGCTGACACGTTCCCCACCCCTGAGGCATCGACATGGATGAGCCAGGTCAGCAGCCGCAGGCCACCGAACGTCACCGTGAACGCCCACCAGGCCAGCACCAATCCCCGGCGGGTGGGCGAGACGTCCCGCAGCCTGCGCGGACGCCTGTCAGTGGCACGCGCGCTGAGAGGAGGAACTTCCGCAGGTCCGTCCAGAGGTTTCGTCACCTAGGTGGTCATGCCCCGGAAACCAGCGCTGACCCTTGCACAGTCCCCTCCTTGTCCCTCTTCCGTCCCGTGGTCTCTTTTCCTGAGTTGAGAGGGCAGGTGGAACGACTGGCTGACGACATCGCCGGGCACATCGGCTCCTGACCTCTCAGATCATCGGTGCTGCCGCTGTCCCAGCATCGCTCCGCCCAGCGCGACCAGGTCGTGGCCGAGCACGACTACGCCACCAACGAGCACGCCGAACAGCTGATCGGATGGGACTCAGGTCAGGGCAGGGCTTACTGTTCCAGGGGGCCACTCGGCTCCGCATGAGTAGGGAAGTGCGTTGTGGCTGGTCGCTGGGCGGCCGAGTGAGCCGGGCCGAGGTCCAGGCGGAGCTGCGGGAGCTGTACACCGCTTTGGTGGCGGGCCTGCGGACGGGCAGCGTGGACGCGGACGATGAGGCGTTCGGAGAGCTCCGGGCGCTCCTGGCGGAGCTCTCGCGGACCCGCGCCCGGCTCGGTTTCACCCCGACCGAGACCGCCGTCAGTGTCTTCGCACTCAAGCGGGTCCTGGAGCCGGTGCTGGCCGAGGGAGACCATCAGGACACCGAGGCGTATCTGCGGCTGTCGCGGCTGCTGGACGATCTGGGCCTGTTCACGGTGGAGAGCTACACCCGCACCCGCGAGGAGTTGATCTCGGCGCAGGCGGAGCAGCTGCTGGACCTGTCGACGCCAGTGGTCAAGCTGTGGGACGGGGTGATCGGGGTCCCGCTGGTCGGGACCTTGGACTCGGCGCGCACGATGGTGGTGATGGAGAAGCTGTTGCAGGCGTTGATCGACTCAGGTTCGGAGCAGGCCATCATCGACATCACCGGGGTCCCGGCGGTGGACACCGAGGTGGCCCAGCACCTGCTGAAGACCGTGGTGGCGGCGCGGCTAATGGGCGCGGAGTGCACGATCTCCGGCATCAGGCCGCAGATCGCGCAGACCATCGTGGCGCTGGGCATCGACTTCGGTGACATCGTCACCAAGGCCACGCTGGCGGATGCCCTGCGGCATGCACTGCGCCGCTCGGGCGTCTCCTTCGCCCGTACCGCCGTCGGGTCGGCGGGTGTGCGGTGAGCGAGCGGGTTCCCGTGCTGCGGATCGGGCAGGTGCTGCTGGTCTCGATCCAGACCGACTTGGACGACCAGGCGGTGATGACCTTGCAGGAGGACCTGTCGTCCCAGGTGGTCGAGTCCGGGGCGCACGGGGTGGTCATCGACATCACGGCGGTGGAGATCGTGGACTCGTTCGTGGGCCGGATGCTGGCCACCATCGCCTCCGTCGCCCGCCTGCTGGACGCCCGGACCGTCGTGGTGGGCATGCGTCCGGCAGTGGCGATCACCCTGGTCGAGCTGGGCCTGTCGCTGGGCGGTGTCAGTACCGCCCTGACTCTGGAGAAGGGCCTCCAGGCTCTGGAGCGGGCCCGCTCCGCACGGGGGGACGCGCTCGGCGGCGCTGTGGGCCCGTTCGATTCCTACGGCACGGTGCCTGGTCTCGCGGCCGACCTGTGAGCGCGGCGGGCACGGGCGGCCCGAATCTCTTGGCGATCAGCGGGAACGACGGCGTGGTGGCCGCCCGGCAGATGGTGCGCCGTCTGGCGCAGAGCTGCCGGCTGTCCCTGGTGGAGCAGACCAAACTGATCACCGCGGCCAGCGAGCTGGCCCGCAACGCCCTGGTCCACGGCGGCGGCGGCACCATGGCCGCCGCCTTGGTAAGCGAGCACGGCCGAATCGGGGTACGACTGGTCTTCACCGATCGGGGGCCGGGGATCCCTGATGTGGAGCTGGCGCTGACGGACGGCTGGACCTCGGGTTCCGGTATGGGCCTGGGGCTTTCGGGCTCACGGCGGCTGGTGGACGACTTCACCCTGGAGACCGCCGTCGGCACGGGCACCACGGTCACCGTCACCAAGTGGGCGCGCTGATGGCCGGGTCGGTGTTGTGGCCGCTGGTGGACTGCGAGGACGTGGCCTGGTTCCGGGACAGTGCGCAGTCCGCGCGCGGTGCCGCGGCCGCGCTGGGGCGCAGGGTGGGACTGGGTGAGCAGCGCACCGCCGAAATGGCGCTGGCCGTGGCGGAGTTGGCCACGAACATGGCCAAACACGCCACCGATGCCGCACTGCTGCTGCGGGTGGTGCGCACCGAGCAGGTGGCCGGCGTCGAGCTGTTGGTCCTGGACCAGGGTCCCGGGATCGCCGACGTCTCGGCGGCCATGCGGGATGGCACGTCGACTTCCGGGACACTGGGCATCGGTCTGGGCGCGGTGGCGCGCCTGGCCGATGTCTTCGACATCCACTCCCAGCCAGGTCTGGGCACCGTGCAACTCGCCCGGTTCTGGCCGCGCCCGACCGGGTCGGCTCCTCCCGTCGAAGCCGCTGTCAGCGGTGTCACCCGTCCGATCGGTGGCGAGCTGGACTGCGGCGACGCCTGGACCGCGCGCAACGACCCCCAACCCGGCCCCCCGCACGCCCCCGTGACGACGGCACCCATCGGGGCCGCCGAGTCGCGGAGCACCGGACGGTCGGTGCTGGTGCACAACCCCCTGCCAGGCCCCGGCACGGGTGTCCTGGTGATGTCGTGCGACGGCCTGGGCCACGGCCCGCTGGCCGCCCTGGCCGCCCGAGCAGCCGTCCAGGCGCTGCGCACGGGCGTTGGCCGCACCCCGGAGCAGGCGATGCAGGAGGTTCATCGCGCGCTGCGCGGCAGCCGCGGGGCAGCGGTGGCCATCGCCCGCATCGAGGCGGACGGACGAGTGCTGTTCTGCGGGGTCGGCAACATCACCGCCGCCGTGGTCACCCCCACCACACGCAGCAACCTGCTCTCCCACCCCGGCATCGTCGGCCACCGGACGCACACCCCGCGCAGTTACCAGCACCACCTACCCGCCGGCGCCGCCCTGGTCATGCACTCCGACGGCCTGAGCGACCGATGGACGCCCGCCGACCTGCGGTCCCTGTTCCCGCACCGGCCCGCGGTGATCGCGGCCGGGCTGCTGCGCCTGGCCGGCACCCGCCGCGACGACGCCAGCACAGTGATCGCCAAGGCGCCGCGATGACCCGATTCCCACCGGTCGACCCGCAGTCGTTGCTGAGCACCTCTGTCAGCACCGAGCAGGACGTCTTCGCCCTACGACGCCACGCCAAGACCATCGCCGCGGCACTGAGCATGGACGGCCGCGACCAGGTACGCCTGGCCACCGCCGTCAGCGAACTGGGACGCGACCTGCTGCGCGACGCCGCCGCGCTCAGCGCCACCTTCACTCTGCTCACGCGCAGCAGCTCGGTAGCCCTGCGGATGCGGCTGGAGTGGACGGACGACCGGACACCGAGCGGTGAATCGCTGACCGCGGTCACCAGACTGCTGCCGCAGACCACGTACCGGCCCGGGTCCGCCGCCCCGGCCCCGGGCAGCGGAGCGGCGGCCGGCAGCCGAATCGAGATCGTCTGCCCGGTGTCCGGCGCGCCCAGGAGTGACGCCGAGGGAATCCGGGCCGCCCTGCGGGAGACCGGTCCCGCCTCGGCTCTGGACGATCTGCGGTCCCAGACCGGTGACCTGCTCGCGGCCCTGCAGGAGGCCCACGCCCAGCGCTACGAAGTGGAGCGGCTCAACGAGGAACTGGTGGAGACCAACGCCGGAGTCATGGCGATGTACGCGGAACTGACGGTCGAGCACAAGGACGTCGTCCAACGCTTCGGGGAGGAGCACGAGTTCGCGCTGACCCTGCAGCGCTCCTTCCTGCCGGCCGCCCTGCCGACCCCGCCCGGGGTCGAACTGGCCGTGCGCTACCTGCCGGCCGCCGCCGGAAACGAGATCGGCGGCGACTTCTACGAAGCCGTCCACACCAGCCAGGGGCTGCTGCTGGCCGTCGGCGACGTGGTCGGTCACTCGCTGCAGGCAGCGATGGTCATGGGCGAACTACGCCACGCCCTGCGCGCCTACTCCGCCCAGGGCCATCCGCCCCACGTGCTCCTGCAGCACCTGGACCACCTGATGAACCTGCACCAACCCGGCTGGACGGCCACCTTGTGCATCGTGCTGCTGGAGCCAGGCAACTCCCGCATCCAGGTCGCCAACGCCGGCCATCCGCCGCCCCTGCTCACCCGCCGCGACGGCGGCAGCCGCTTCCTCCGCGAGCACGGCCCACTGCTGGGACTCAACCTCCCCCACCCCGAGAGCACCAGCCACACGGTCGCACCCGGCGACAGCCTCCTGATGATCACCGACGGGCTCATCGAGACCCGGGGCACCAACCTGCACGAGCGCCTCGAAGAACTCCGCGCGGCCGCCGACCGGGGACCGGCCGAACCGGAAGCGTTGTGCGACAAACTGCTGGAGGCTTTCGTCCAGAAGCCCGAGGACGACATCATCGTCTTCGCCGCACGGCTACTCCCCGCCGAAACAGCCTGATCGGAGGCGCCGGGCAGCCACCGTCCGGTCCGCGGTGATGTGGCGGACGCCGCCCAGCCGGTACCGACCGGTCACCACCGGTAGCAGCCCGCTGCCCGCCGCGGCGAGAGCGGAGGCCATCCCGCCGATCGTGTGCACGGACCCTGAGGGGCTCAAGAAGTCATCGCTGCAGGTGGGGTACGTGAGGTTCGATGCTCTGCGAGGCTGTGTCGATGATCGTGTCGCTGGTGTACCGCGCTGTCCGGGGACTGCTGTCGCTGTCGGAGCTGCTGCTCCGGCGGGAGGCGTCGGTGGAGGCGGAGGTGCTGGTCCTGCGGCACGAGAACGCGGTGCTGCGTCGACAGTTGGCGTCGCCCGTGCGCTACGAACCCGCGGACCGGCTCTGGTTCTCCGCCCTGTCCTCGCTGATACCCCGGCCCCACTGGGCCCGCGTCTTCCCCGTCGCCCCGGGCACGCTGCTGGCCTGGCACCGCAAGCTGATCGCCCGCAAGTGGGACTACAGCGCGCGCCGCACCCGCGTCGGCCGTCCGCCCTCGTCCGCGGCCCTGAAGAAGCTGGTCCTGCGCCTGGCCGACGAGAACCCACGCTGGGGCCACCGGCGCATCCAAGGGGAGATGGCGCGGCTGGGGCATCCAATGGCGTCGGGCACCGTGTGGAACATCCTCCACGCGGCCGGCATCAACCCGGCACCAAGACGTCACGGACCGAGCTGGACAGAGTTCCTGACCGCCCAGGCCCAGGGCATCGTCGCAGCAGACTTCTTCCACCTCGACACCGCGCTGGGCCAACGCCTCTACGCCATGGCCTTCCTGGAACACGGCACACGCCGACTCCACCTCACCCCCGTCACCGCGCACCCATCCGGGCAGTGGGCGGTCCAGCAGGCCCGCGAGTTCACCACGGTACTGGCCGATCGCGGCGAACGGATCAGGTTCCTGCTCCGCGACCGGGACACGAAGTACACCACCTCCTTCGACGCCGTCTTCACCGCCGAGAACACAGAAATCCTGCTCACCGCCCCACGCGCACCCAAGATGAACGCCCACTGCGAACGCGTGATCGGCACCATCCGCCGCGAAGCCCTCGACCACATCCTCATCATGAACGCATCCCACGCCACCAAGGTCCTCGCCGAGTTCGCCGACCACTACAACCGGCACAGACCGCACCGATCCCGAGGTCAACTGCCACCCGACGCATCACAGCAGACACCCCCCACCATCGACATCCGCAACCGCCAGCTGCTGCTGCGCACCCGCGTACTCGGAGGAGCGATCAACGAGTACCGCTATGCCGCCTGACCAGCAGCGACGAATAAATGAGCCCTACAGGATTGGTGCTGGTCATCAGGGGTGGAACTCCTACTCGGGCCCTCTTAGCCTAACCCGACAAAGCGGGATGTCTCACCCCAGGCTGACAGAGAGGGAACCGGTCCAAGTTCCTGGAGTTCTGCCGCTACCTGCGCTCACTGCACCCGCTGAAGGTGCGCATTGCAATCATCTGTGGCAACTACTCGCCGCACCTGACGACCAAGCGGTGCCAGCGGGTCGGCACCTGGGCCACCGCGAACAACGTCGAGATCGCCTACACCCCGACCCACAGCTCCTGGCTCAACCGGATCGAGGCCCAGTTCACCGCCCTGCGCTACTTCGCCCTCGACGGCACCGACCACCCCAGCCACAAGGAACAGGGCAGCATGATCCGCCGCTACATCATCTGGCGGAACAAGCACGCCGCCGACGAGCACCTACGCAAAGTCGTCACCAGGGCGAACGTTGCCTGATGCAGCACTAGCTCATCACGGTGGTCCTCCGCCCCAGCCCCACCGGCTGGAACCTGAGTGCCGCCATCGGCCGCACGAACCCACAACCGCAACGTCTCCCGGGTGATCCCCAGATCAGCAGCGACGTCCTTCATTGTCCGCTGCCCTGCCGAGGCCCTCCACAACGCCACCGCATTCGCCCGGAACTCCGGGGTGTACTTCCGACCTGCCATGTGAACCATCTTCCCTGACCCTCAAGATCCACCATCAGAGTGTCCACACCACAGGAGTCACCTCACCTGGTTCCTCACCCTTCTCGAGCGCCACCAGGCCACACAGGCCTTGGTCACGCGGTCTCAGGCAAGAAGCTGGTATCCGCAGCCGCTTCCTCACGTACCCGTGCCGCCTTGACCAGTGCATCATCGATCCGCTTGTTGCTGGTCAGTCGGGCCGCGACACCCGTCATCAGCACGAGGACCCCAGCTCCGACCAGGAACGGCGCACGCAATCCGACGAGATGCGCCAGCCAGCCGCCGAACAGCGCGCCGAGCGGCGCAGCGCTCATCGCGGTCAACCGCGAGACTGCCGTTACCCGGCCCATCAGCTCGTCCGGCACGATCGCCTGCCGAACCGAGGGCCCGAGCGTCATGTCGGCACCCACTGCGGCTCCCAGCGCGACCAACCCGGCACCGGCGCAGTATGCGTTCACTGACACCCCGATGCCGAGTAGTGCCGCGGCCTCAACGGACGCGGTCAAGGTCAGAGCGCCACCGGTGCCCAGTCGCCTGATCAGCCACCCTGTGGCGAAGGTGCCAGCCAGACCGCCCACGGCCTGCGTGGTGAGGAATGCGCCGTACCCGGCCGATCCCAGGTGCAGCGTGTCGTGCGCGTAGAGCGCCAGCACCGCGGTGGTGCCGCCGAATGCGAAGTTGCCGATCGCCGGACGCACCGCCAGTCCGACCAGAAGCTTGTGGTGGAGCACGTACGAGATGCCGATCCGGGCGTCCTTGAGGATGAAGGTCTTCGGCTTGGCGGGCTTCTTCGGCGGCACGGGCAGCGTGCGGATCGTCAGTGAACTGAAGAGGAAGGACGCGGCGTCGGCGGCGAACGGCACGGTGCGGCTGAGCGCGAACAAGAGGCTGCCCACCGACGGGCCGACGAAGCCGCCCAAGGCGCGCTGTGTCCCCTGCAGGCGGGTGTTGGCACGCTGCAGGGTCTGCTGGTCCCGGGCCAGGAGTTCGGGGAGGTAGGCAACGGACGCGGTGTCGAACAGGACGCCGCCGATCCCGAGCAGGAAGCCAATGGCGATGAGTACGGAGATGTTCAGGAATCCGTCAACAGAGGCGACTGCGGCGACCACCAAGAGCGCGCAGCGGCACAGGTCGGTGATCACCATCGTGCGGCGGCGGTCCCAACGGTCGACGAGTGCGCCGCCGATCAAACCGAAGAGCAGCCAGGGTAGGAGGCTGACAGCCTCCATGACGCCGAAGACGGTGGAGTCGTGGGTCAGCGTGAGGGCGAGCAGAGGCAACGCCGAAAAGTAGATGCCGTCGCCGAGGGATGAAACGGCTGAAGCAGCCCATACACGGTGAAATGCACCGGGCAGTTTTGCCCGGTTTATGCTTCGCTCGTTCACGAGGCGAGTGCTCCGTTCTCAGGGATGTCTTAGGACTGTGGCACGGCGTCTCGTGAGACTTCGCGTCCTGCGACCGGTAAAGCCGGCCGCCTCTGCCTGATGAATTTCTGCCGACTCAGTCACCTACTCTTGGCCTGGGGTGGCCCGGCACCCTCAAAAGCTTGCCATGAGGATGCCGGGCCATCCTCCCCCACGTGAAAGATGCCGTCAATCAGCACCTACAAGGCCGAGGGGACGAGCCGCAAAGAGGCAGCAGCGCTGTCGCCGATCCATATCCTTGAGTCGCGCAGGGCACGCAGGATCAGCGAGCAACGAAAGTGAATTCGAACATGTCGTTGAGCTCTCTCCGGAAGAGATCCGCGCAAGCGGCATAGAAGGCCAGGTCCTTCTCCACTCGGTCTGCGCCCATCAGGGCCACGACCTCGTCTTTGTGCTCGGTGATGTTGTGAATGAAATTCTCCAGGGTTCGAACATAGTGATGCGCCAGGGAGTCGGATACCTCAACATCGAATCCGGCGCGCTCTGCGGCGCTTATGATCTTACGCTTGGGAATCACCCGAAACATCGGACGGTCAGCAGTGACGGTGAGCACAACCATGACCCCACCAACCGGTAGAATTGCACGGCAGTGAGGAAAGAACGACTCCTTGTCTTTGAAATTCTCAAAGGAATTGATAGAGATGATCCTGTCGACTGGCTCATGAAAATCCCCCCAGTCCTGGACTCGGTAGTCGATACGCGAATCCAGGGGCTGATCCTCTTCCAAGCCCTGCGCGTACTCAACATGCTCGGAATCAAGAGTGATTCCGGTTACGCTGCCACCGTACGTCCGGGATGCCGATCGGGCAGCAGCTCCCCATCCGCACCCGATGTCGAGCAGCCTCATCGACGGTTGAATTCGGCAATGCTGCAGCACTGCCTCCACCTTGGAACGCTGCGCGTCAGCGAGGGAGGCGTGGATGTCTTGGAAATACCCAGAGCTGTGATTTAGTTCTGGATCCATGTAGTACTTGGCGTATGCGGCCGACGATCGAAACGTCTCCATGCGTCTCTCCCATGCTGATACGGATAGCATATTTCTAACACCCACCGCTGTCTGGCTTTGCCCTGCTCTGCTGAATTCAATCCACTGAATTCTACGGAGCAAATCCTGCCCCTCTTCTCACATGGAGAGCTACTCCATGTCAAGGATCAGGCTCGCAGGACGCAGATCGGTCCAGTGCTGGTCAACGTACGCAACACAGACCGCGCGATCTGATGGACCGCACACCACATCCCACCCGAGGGGTACCTCAATCTGCTCGGGCCACAGCGAGTGTTGCCCTTGGGCGTTCTTCAGGACCAGAAAAACCCCGTCTGTATTTTCGAACGGATTGGACATCATTGCCTCCTCGAGCAACATGGCTGAACAGTCGATATAAGCGCTCTTGCAAGACGTATTTTATGCCCAGCTGTCGGTTACCATCGGACCTGAAGAGCGAGGAATCGACCTCAGATCACTCCGGGAATCGCAGCCATTTCACGCTTCCATTCGGCAGCAGCTCCTCCGTGCAAGTTGGCCATCATTTCTGAAAGGATCGCTCCGATCCGGAGGACGGGGCCGGGATCCAGCATCTCCGTGTGAGCACAGTCGACTACGTGAATGTTGGTTCCTCCATCGGTCAGGCCGGCCCAGTCGACCTTGGCCTTGCTTCGAATGTCGTTGGATCCGGATGCCTCGACGCTGATGATTCTTCCGTGGAATACTCGAGAGTCATGCGTGTCCATCATCCCAAGACAGTGCCTGGCGATCGCGGAGAGGTCGATCCCAGTGTCGGATATTTCGGCCATGAGGCCGGCGGAAGCTCCACGAATCGACTCCTCGATGAGCCGCAATGCTTGTTCGGGAAGATCGCCAATTTCCTCCGGGTTCTTACTCACGGCTGGCAGTGAATCGAGCAGCAGCAAGGTCGGAACATCTTCACCAAGTGCTTCCAGCGCTACCGCCATCTCATGCGCGACAACTCCACCGAAAGACCACCCCGCAAGATAGTACGGGCCGTGCGGCTGTACCTCCTGTATCTGGGCGATATACCTTTTCGCCAACTCGGTGATTGAATCAGGGAGTGCCGCCGGTGAGGTAAAGGAGCTTGACTGCAGCCCATAGACTGGATGCTCACTCGGAATATACGGAAGAAGCCGGGAGTAGCACCAGCTCAATCCCCCGATCGGGTGGACAAAGAATACAGGACTGTGGCTTCCTTCGATCCTGAGCGGGAGCAACATGGCCAGGGGGTCGACTTGCTCCACGTCAGCTTCTCGGGGCAGTCCGACTGCGTTGAGACCCTCACGGCCAATGCTGTCGTCAAGTCGCTCGGCGAGTTTCGCCGGGGTGGGCGCCTCGAGCAGTGTTTGTATTCCTACCTCAAGGCCGATCGTTGCTCGGATCCGGCTGATCAACCGCATCGCCATGAGGGAATGGCCTCCGAGGTCGAAGAAACCGTCCTCCACTCCGACCTCTGCCAGGCCCAGCACCTCACAGAACAGATCGCACAGCTTTTGCTCCAGCTCGGTTCGTGGCGCGCCGCCGAGGGCAACGCCCAGATCAGGGGCAGGCAAGGCACGCCGATCAAGCTTTCCGTTCGGGGTGAGCGGAAAAGCGTCGATGACCACGATGGCGGAAGGAATCAGGTGGTCCGGAAGCTCGGTGGTGAGCTTCTGCCGCAGAGAGTCCTGAAGCCGTGCGGACCTACGCGCCGCTGCCGGGTGATTGGCGAAGCTGTTGAACTGCGATCGAGTATCTCCAGCAAGCTGGACCGTCGTGTTGGCCGGGTCGGAGGGGCTCTCGTTCCCGTTGCCTACGCGCCCATCCAGGAATATCGCGTCGAACGTGTTCGGCTCGGCGTGCCGCAGGGGCGTCGCGGTCAACCGGTAATCCATGGCTGCGGCAAGCTCGTACAACTCCTCGGGATCTACGGCGGATCCGATCTCGGACTCGCCCTGCGCTCCGGGTGTGAGCCGACCGCCCATGCCCTCAAGGTCGGCAAATCTGCCCCACTCTTCACTCAGGCGGCTGTTGGGTATCCTCCCTATCCGAATACTGGCGGGTCGGTACGAGGCGAGAACCGTCCGCAGGGCTTCGACGTCGGAGATCTCCCGCCCCCACAGCAGGTGTTCGAGTTCATCGACTTGGACGACGCTACAGGGCGCCTTCCGAAGGAGCACGTCGTACCGGTAGCGGCTCAGCTCATTATGATAGGAGCCCCGCTTGAGGTGGATCTCCACGCCCGCGAGACCCTCTATCTCTCCACCTATCGATGCAAAGAAACGGGGATCGACCAGGAGCTCCTCTTCCAGGTGCATGCGCCGCTCCGCAGCACGTATGACCTCAGCTCGCCCTTCCGGAGACTCTGCATCACCTGCCGTCAGAGCTACCTGTAGGCACTTGAAGAGTCGGTGATCACGAACGTCGCCGAGGAATACAGTTCCCCCGGGGGAGAGTGCGGCCATGGCTCCCCGAAGCACCCTTGCGAGGTAGTCGATATCAGGGAAGTACTGGACTACTGAATTTATTACGATGACATCGAAGTGGCTTTCTGGGAGGTTGGAGAAATCATCTGCCGCCTGGGTGGAGAACCTCGTATGCGGGCAGCTGGAAAACTCACCGTTCCATGCGGCGGCCAGCCGCGAGATTGCTTCCTCTGAGAAATCTGTAGCCCAGTACTCCTGGCATCCGGGTGCGATCTCAGACATCAGCAGCCCATTTCCTACACCGATCTCAAGTACTCGATGCGGTCGGAGGGAAAGCACCCGTGAAACGGTGTGGTCTCGCCACTCGCGCATTTCTTCGAGGGGGATCGGATTTCCGTCGTAGCTGCTGTTCCAGGCCGCGAAGCTCTCCTTGAAGCTGTCATCGACCATGCCCGCGTACTGCAGATCGTAGACGTGGCGCCACTCCTCCACTCGATGGTCGGGCCGCCCGTCTACTTCTTCTCCCCCTTCGTCACCGGTACTGGACGGGAGCACATAGGCCACCAGTCGCCTGTCTCCCTCCCGATCCTCGCGGATCATTACCGCGGCACGAGCCACCCCCGTGTGCGCGGTAAGAACGGACTCGATTTCACCTGGTTCGATCCGGAAACCACGCAGCTTGACCTGGTCGTCTGCACGCCCGATGAACTCCAGATCCCCTCGAGGATTCCACCGCACCAGGTCGCCCGTGCGATACATGCGTTCACCGGAGGAGCTGAAGGGATCGGCAATGAAACGCTCTGCTGTCAGGTCCGGACGGTTGAGGTAGCCGCGTGCCAATCCCGTTCCGGCCAGGTACAACTCACCTGTGACCCCGATCGGGACGGGGCTCAAAGCAGTGTCCAGCACATATGCCCGGGTGTTTGCCACCGGTCGGCCGATCGGCGGCTTTGCTTCCGCGCTGACGCCGGCGAGGGGGGCGGCGGTCGAGTATATGGTGGTCTCGGTCGGGCCGTAGAGGTTGGTGACCTCGCCCAGTCGCCGCAACGCGTTCGCCAATTCAGCGTGCAATGCCTCACCGGCAACGACGATACGCAGTCCCGACAGGCCGGATGCCTCCAATGTGCCGTCTGCGACAAGTTCGTGCCACAGTGACGGGGTCGCCTGCATCGTCGTTGCGCCGCTCCGCAGGAGCAGAGCGGCGAGCGCAATGGGGTCGCGCACGACGTCACGGGGCGCCAGGATCACTTCGGCGCCGCTGATCAGTGGCAGATAGAGCTCAAAGGCAGCGATATCGAAGGAAATCGTGGTCACTGCGAGCAGGCGGTCCTCGCCCGTGAGTGGGAATTTCAGCAGCATGCCCCGCAGCAGGCTCGCCAGACCGGCTTGCGTGATGATCGTGCCCTTGGGACGGCCGGTGGAACCCGAGGTGTAGATGACGTAGGCGGGGTTTTCCGGCCGCAGCGCGATCGTCCGGTCCGCATCGGCAGGGTTGGTTTCCGGCCACGGGTCCGGGTCCGCAGGTCCTGACCGTTCGTCGAGGAGCAGGACGGGAACCCCGTCCGCGACGAAACCCGCTGGCAGGCTTCCGTCCGTGAGTAGGAGGGAGACAGAGGCGTCATCAAGAATCAGCGAGATCCGCTCCACCGGATAGTCCAGATCCACGGGAACGTACGCCGCGCCCGACTTCAATACCGCCAGGAGCGCGATGACCAGTCCGTGGGAGCGGGGTACCGCCACGGCCACGAACTGCTCCGGACCTATTCCTCGGGAGATCAGTTCATGGGCCAGTCGGTTGGCCTGCGTGTTCAGCTCCTCGTAGGTGAGCACCGAGTCGCCGAATGACACCGCCACCTTCCTCGGTGTGCGGGTTGCCTGCACCTCGATGAGTTCCGACAGGAATTGGTCGGCAATGTCCAGGCTCGTACTGTTCCAGTCCACCAGCAGTTGCTGCCGCTCTTCTCCGGACAGCACCTTTGCCTGGCCTATCCGCAGATCCGGATCAGCGGTGAATTCCTCCAGCACTCGGAGGAGCCGGGCGACTATCACCTTCACGGTTATCCCGTCGAACATGGGACCGTATTCGACGTCACACCGCAGGTCGTCGGTGAATGAGAAGAAGAGGTCAAATTTCGCCGCGTCGGAGTCGCTGACACGCACTGGCTGATCCTTGACACCGGGCAGGTCCAAGACTGCTCTGGCGTTGTTCTGAAGAACCAGCATCACTTGAAACAGGGGGTTAACCCCCACTGTACGCTCGGGGTTCAGCGCCTCGACCAGCATTTCGAACGGGAGATCCTGGTGTGCATAGGCGCTCAGGTCAGTCTCGCGTACCCGGGCCAACAGCTCTCGGAATGTAGGGTCCCCCGAGACATCCGTACGCAGGACCAACGTATTCACGAAGAATCCTATGAGATCCTCCAAGCCGCTATCGGTGCGGCCCGCCACCGCAGTCCCCAACGGAATATCGGTACCGGCGCCCAACCGGCTTAGCAGGGCGGCCACTGCCGTCTGAAGGACCATGAACATGGTTGCCTGTCCATCGCGGGCCAGCGTGCCCAACCGCTCGCGCACCTCAGGTGCGACGGCGAACGTGAACCGACCTCCGGAACGGCCGACCACCAACGACCTTGGACGATCGAACGGGAGCTCCAGTTCGCCGGGCAATCCGGCCAGCTCAGTCCGCCAGTAGGCCAGTTGTCCGGACAGCAGACTCTCGGGATCCCCCTCATCGCCCAGCAATTCGTGTTGCCAAAGCGTGTAGTCCAGGTACTGCACAGGCAGCGGCGTCCACGCCGCCCGACGACCTCGAATCCGCGCTGAGTAGGCCTCCGCCAGGTCACGTGCCAAAGGCGCCATAGACCAACCGTCTGCGGCAATGTGATGCATCACCAGGAGAAGAACATGCTCGTCCTCAGCCAATTCGAACAACCACGCCCTCACAGGCAGGTCCACCGCGAGATCGAATCCCTGCCAGGCGGCAGCTGCCGAGGCGGCGGCCAACTCGTCCTCATCGCAGGGCACGACGGCCAGGGCCGGCCACGATTCCGACGCTTCGAGTACCTGCTGCCAGGGCTCGCCGTCGATGTCCGGGAAGACTGTCCGCAGGCTTTCATGCCGCTTCACCACGTCCCGCAGCGCGGCCTCCAATGCCTTGATGTCCAGAGCGCCGGAGAAACGATGGAAGAAGGGGACGTTGTAGGTGGCGTCTGATCCGTTGAGCCGATTCAGGAACCACAGTCGGCGCTGTGCGGATGAAAGCGGTGGGAACGGTGGCCGGGGCATCTGGACGAGCTCCGGCCGTACTTGGGAGCCGTCGTTCACGCGCCCGGCGAGGCCCGCAACTGACGAGGAATCGAAGAGGTCACGGATCCCCACTTCGACGCCGAGGACCGCTCGGATGCGGCTGACGAGGCGGGTGGCGAGCAGCGAGTGCCCACCCAGGTCGAAGAATCCATCGTCGATGCCGACCCGGTCCAGCCCCAGTACCTCACCGAACAGGCCGCAGAGGATCTCCTCACGCGGACTACGCGGAGCGCGGAAAGAGGCTGAGGCTTCGTACTCCGGAGTCGGCAGCGCTCGGACATCCAGCTTGCCGTTCGTCGTCAAGGGAAGAGCGTCCAACACAACGACGGCTGCCGGAACCATGTAGTCGGGCAGGGAGGCGCCCACGAAGCGGCGTAGTTCGGCTGGGTCCAGAGCCTCGGCGAGACTGGCAACGACGTAGGCCACAAGCCGCTTGTCTCCAGGCTGGTCTTCCCGGGCGACCACTGCGGCCTGGGCAACACCAGGATGGCGCGCCAGTACCGACTCGACCTCACCCGGCTCGATCCGGAACCCCCGGATCTTCACCTGCGTGTCTGCGCGACCGATGAACTCAAGCTCCCCGGAGGCGTTCCAGCGCGCCAGGTCACCGGTCCGGTACATCCGCGAACCGGCAGGCCCCAACGGATCAGCCACAAAACGCTCAGCCGTCACCCCCGGCTGCCCCACGTACCCCCGAGCCAGACCTGCTCCAGATATGTACAACTCCCCGGCTACGCCCACCGGGGTCGGTTGCAGCACGGTGTTGAGCACATAAGCGCGCGTGTTGTCCAGCGGCCGACCGATCGGTACCGAGTGGCCCAGTTCCTGTCCCGGGCCCAACACATGCTGTACGGCATAGGTCGTGGTCTCCGTCGGCCCGTAGACATGTCGCACGACGATGCCGGGAACCTCATCCCGCAGTCGCTGTACTGCGGAGATCGCCATTGCTTCACCGCCGGTGAGGATCTCCCTCACTCCGGCGAAGGCGCTGGGGCACTCATCAGCCAACACGCGGAGCAGGGCC
Organism: Streptacidiphilus sp. P02-A3a; assembly: GCF_014084105.1. Lineage (GTDB taxonomy): Bacteria > Actinomycetota > Actinomycetes > Streptomycetales > Streptomycetaceae > Streptacidiphilus. The sequence continues at coordinate 7,090,118 of NZ_CP048289.1, forward strand.
GTCGTAATGAAGATCGCTGTGATCTGCTCTTCCGAGATCAGGTGCTGCAGCACGGCTGCGTCGAGGTCCCCAGCAGGTGCGACGACCACCTGTCCACCTGACAACAACGGCGCCCACAACTCGTAGGTGGAGGCATCAAAGGCATGCGGCGAGTGGAAGAGAACCCGCTCACCGATGCCCAGGGCAAGCGCCCGGTCCAACGCCAATCCGGCTACATCCGCGTGGGTGATGGCCACGCCCTTTGGGACACCGGTCGAGCCCGACGTATACATGACGTATGCCAGCTGTTCGCTGTCACACTCGGGCAACGGTTCACCGACTGTGTTGTCGGGCGCAAGCCCGACGCACGTACCCAGCTCCAAGACGGTCACACCGCGGGCGGCAGATCGGTCGACGAGTTCGTGGGTACGTGTCGCCTGATCGATAAGCAGGAGCGGGGCAGCTGTACCGTCCAGTACCTTCAGCATCCGAGCCAGAGGGAAGCCTGTCGGCAACGGCACGTAGTAACCGCCGGCCTTGATGACGGCCAGCAGGGCGACCAGCAGGTCGATCGAACGCTCCATCAGCACAGCAACTGCCGACTCGTGCACCACACCATGTCGTCGGAGGTTCTGGGCCAGCAGATCCGCTCGCTCGTTGAGTTCTGTGTACGTGAGGACGGTGTCCCCGGATGACACAGCCCGCGCGTGCGGGGTCCGCGCCACCTGTGCTTCGAACAGCTTCGGGAGTGTCGCCTCGGAGATCGGATGCTGGGTGGCGTTCCACTCGACGAGCAGCAGCTCGCGCTCCTCCGGTGCCAGAAGGTCGACCTGCCCGACGCGCGCATCCGCGTCGGCTGTGAACAGCTCGAATACCCTTACCAGGCGACTGGCGATTCCTTCGACCGTGCTTCGATCGAACAGGTCGGTACGGTATTCAATCGTCCCCCGGCAGTGGCCTGGGCCTTCCCCTGTGCTTCTGTGCTCACTCAGGATGAAGCTCAGGTCGAACTTCGCCATTCCCAGGCCGACCCTGACCGGTTGACCGTCAAGCTCCGGGAAGGCGGGACGCCGTTCAACGCCGTTCTGGAGCACGAAGCTGACCTGGAACAACGGATTGGAACCAAGGACCCTTTCGGGGTTGAGCACCTCGACCAGGGACTCGAACGGGATGTCCTGGTTCGCGTAGGCAGCCAGATCCGTCTCCCGGATGCGGGCGAGCAGCTCCCGGAAGCTCGGGTCTCCGGAGAGATCGGTGCGCAGGACAAGGGTGTTGATGAAGAACCCCACGAGATCATCCAGCGCGTCATCGGTCCGCCCGGCGATCGGGCTGCCCAGCGGAATATCCGTGCCGACTCCGAGGTGGGACAGCAGTACCGCAATCCCGGTCTGCAGGACCATGAACATCGTGGTCTGGTTTTCCTGAGCCAGTGCCGACAAGCCGGCGTAGACCGCCGGAGGCAGCTCGAAGGGAACCACGGCACCCGGCGAGTCCGCCGCTGTTGAACGGGGACGATCGAGGGGAAGATCGATCAGGCCCGGTAGCCCTTGAAGATTCGCTTTCCAGAACTCCAGCTGTCGTGCGAACAAGCTGTTCGGATCGCTCTCATCGCCCAGCAGCAGACGCTGCCACAGGGTGTAGTCGGCATACTGGACCCGCATGGTCGGCAGAGTCGGCACAGCCCCCTTTCGGCGTGCCTCGTATGCCTCGGCCAGGTCCCGCATCAACGGAGCCAGCGACCATCCGTCACAGGCGATGTGGTGTACCACCAGCAGGAGGATGTGCTCTCCGGCGCCCATCGCGAACAGCCGGGCCCGGATGGGCAGTTCCCGGGAGAGGTCGAAGCCCTGCCGGACGGCGGCGGTCAACTTCCGGTCGAGGTCATCAATACCGGCCTCAACCACCGTGATGGCGGGCCGCACCGCCGCCCCCGACAGCACCTGCTGCCAGGCCTGGCCGTCTGCGGCCGGGAAGACCGTCCGGAGGCTTTCGTGCCGACTGACCACATCCGCCAACGCCGACTCGAGCGCGGTGACGTCGAGCACGCCGGAAAGCCGCAGCGCGAGAGGAATGTGATAGGCCGCCCCTTGGTCCAACTGGTGCAGGAACCACAGCCTCCGCTGCGCGAACGACAAGGGGAGTCTTTCTGGCCGCTCCAGCACACGCAGCGGGGGCCGCACCTCCTGGCCCGTCTCCAGACGCTCGCTGAGCCCGGCAACACTCGGGGCCTCGAAGAAGGTACGGACCGCCACCTCCAGCCCCAGGACCGTCCGGATGCGGCTGAGCAGGCGGGTTGCCAGAAGTGAGTGTCCGCCCAGGTTGAAGAATCCGTCATCGATACCGACCCGGTCCAGCCCCAGCACCTCACCGAACAGGCCGCAGAGGATCTCCTCACGCGGGTTGCGTGGAGCGCGGGAAGACAGCGAGGCCGCGAACTCCGGGACCGGCAGCGCTCGGCGGTCGAGCTTGCCGTTCGTAGTCAACGGAAGAGCGTCCAAGATCACGATCGCTGCCGGGACCATGTAGTCCGGCACGGAAGCACTCACAAAGCGACGCAACTCGGCAGGCTCGGCCGCCCCAGGCCCCTCCCCGATGACATACGCCACCAGACTCTTATCCCCAGGGACGTCTTCCCGGCTGATTACCGCGGCCTGAGCGATGTCGGGATGCCGCAACAGCACCGACTCGACCTCTGCTGGCTCGACCCGGAACCCCCGGATCTTCACCTGCGCATCCGCGCGACCCAGGAACTCCAACTCCCCGGACGCGTTCCACCTCGCCAGGTCACCGGTCCGGTACATCCTCGAACCAGCAGGTCCGAACGGATCAGCTACAAAACGTTCGGCCGTCGTACCCGGCTGCCCCAAGTATCCGCGGGCGATCTGGGCTCCTGCCAGGTACAGCTCTCCCTTGGCGCCTGGTGGCACCGGCTGCAGGCGGTCGTCCAGAACATATGCCGAAGTGTTCGACAGTGGGCGGCCGATGACCGGTTGCTCGCTGTCCGAGATTTTCCCGGCCGACGCCGCGACTGTGTATTCAGTGGGCCCGTAGTAGTTGTACGCGTGGATACGAGGCGCCAACCGAAGTTCGTCCCAAAGGCCTTGCCCGATGGCCTCACCCGCTACAACAAGCAAGGAGGGCACCCAACGAGGGTTCCGGAGAAGGCCGACTGCGACCAGGACCTGAGCGTGGGACGGAGTCACGTCCATGAAATCGATCTCATGCTCGTCGACGTAGCGGACCAGCAGCCCGGCGTCACGGCGGACCTCGTCACTGATCAGGTGAAGCTCATGGCCTGCCACCATGGCCAGCGGCCCCTGCCAGGCCGCGTCGAAGGAGTGCGCCGCGGTCAAGGCGATCCGCAACCGGTCACGCTCGAGCCGCCTTGCGTGAGAACCGAACAGAGCAGCGCTCTCGTCGGCGTAAAGATTAGCCAGGCTGCGGTGCTCGACGACGACACCTTTGGGGCGACCGGTGGAACCGGAAGTGAAGATCACGTAGGCCGCGTTCTCAGGCCGCAAGGATCCCAGCCGGTCCGCATCAGTGAGATCTCGGTCCGAGGCCCGAGCGCAGGCCCGAACCACTTCCTGATCGTCCGTGCGTAGGATGTCCAATTCTCCTGAGGCGGCATCAGGAAGGTGGAAAGAGAGCTCACCTGCCGTCACTACCACCTTCGGCCGGGCATCCGCGAATACCTGGGCAATGCGGTCGAGCGGCTGGTCGAGGTTCAGCGGAAGTACCGTTGCCCCCGCTTTCCATACCGCCATGAGCGCAACAATCTGCTCCACCGACCGGGGCAGGGCCACACCCACCACGCACTCGATGCCTACCCCTCGTTCGACCAGGAGTCGAGCCAGCTGGTTGGCCTTTGCGTTCAGTCGGACGTAGCTGGCTTCGACGCCGTCGGAGACGAGCGCTACCTCCTGCGGCGTGCGTCTCACCTGGTCTTCAAAAGAATCCGTGATGAGGTTCGGCCCTGCCGGCCGCTGTGTGCCGGTACGGCCGAAGAGCAGGTCCTCACGCTCGGAGGCGTCCATGAACGAGATGCCCGAAAGCGCAAGCCCGGGGTCGGAGACGACCTGGTCAAGGATCCGCGTGAATCGGCGGCCGAATCCCTCGATCGTCGAGCGTCGGAAGAGGTCAGTCCGGTAGCTCAGCGCGTATTCCAGGCACCCGTCCACCACAGAGGTGCTCAACTCGAGATCGAAGTTCACACTGGACCTGCTCTGGCTGAGGCGACGCATGCGCTCAACCGATGCCGGATCAGTAGCAGTGGTTCGACGTTCACCGTGGTGTATGTACACCAGATCGAAGATCGGGTTGCGACCGGGCTCGCGAATGGGATTTACCGCTGCGACTACCTGGTCGAAGGGAGCACTCTGATGGGTGTTGGCCGACTCCATTTTGGAGTGGACCAGGCGCACCAGCTCACGGACGGTGCCGGCAGCTGACAGATCGGCCCGCAGCGCCGTTGTGTTGACAAAGAACCCCACGACGTCATGGAATTCGGCCTGATAACGACCGGTGAACGCGGTGCCGATCGTCACGTCCGTCTGACCGGAGTACTCAGCCAGGAGGAATTGGAACACAGCCGCGACCACGCTCGGTAGCGCCGACCGCTGGCGCAAGGCGAATCGCCGCAGCTTCTCGGTGGCCTCCCCCGACAGCTTGAATCGGACCACGTCGCCAGGGAGACCCGAGGTCTGTGGCCTCGGAAAGTCGAGCGGGAATTCCAAACGATCGAATCCGTCTAGCTCACTCCTCCAGTAGTCCACCTGTGCCAACGTACCGCTCTCGCCGGAATACTGCCGCTGCGCTGCCGCGAAGCCTGAGAAGGTGTTCGCCAGTACCGGCAGGTCCGGGGACCGACCCAGCAGCTGAGCCTCATACAGCGCTGCCAGGTCGCGCTGCAGGAGCCTGAACGACCAACCGTCGATGAGAATGTGGTGCATGACGAGAATCAGGACATCGCGCCCGTTTCCGCAGTGGACCACCACACCGCGTACAGGTGGAGCTTCCACCAGCGAGAACGGCTGGGCGGCCGCCGCTTCCGCGGCCGCCTGCAGGCCGTCATCGCCGCTGACGGCAAGCCACGCCAGAGGCAGTTCGAACTCATCCAGGACAAGTCGGCTCGGACGTCCTGACCCGTCCAGCGGGTAGCTTGTCCGCAGGATCTGGTGCCGTTCCACCAATTGGGAGACCGCCGCGAGGAGGGATGACTCCACCATGGCAGAGGTGAATTCCAGCATCAAAATATTATTGAAACTGATGCTACCCGGGTCAAGCTGCTGCAGCCACCAGAGCCGCTCTTCTCCGAAGGACAGGAAATTTTCGCTGCCGGATTCATTCACTGGGTCTCCCATGGCATGTCTTTCTATACTGCCAACAGCTTGCGGGGTGGGGCTGCCGGAACTGCCTACCAGCGGCTGGTCTCACCGATGAAATCCGGGATAGCGATGGCGCTGCCTCGGCGCTCGGCCTCGCCGAGAACGTAGTGGCCGACGGCCAGGTCGAGGATCCCCAGACCGAAAGGGGAAAAGACAGTTGCCTTGTCCGGATCGAGAACCAGGTCCCCCTTGAGTGCAGAACCCAGGGTCCCCGTGACGAAGTCCCGGCTGCCGCTGAGCTGTTCGGCCAGATGGGGCGAGGTCTGAGCCTTAAGGCAGTGGTCGACGTCGTCGACGATGTTGTTGCAGGCCAGGATCAGTTCCGGGTCGAGGTCGCGCAGGGATATGTTGACCAGCAGCTGGTCAGGTCGCAGTCGGGTATGCCCGGGCACATAGGGCTTCGCCGTCGTCGTCGCGAAGACGACAACGTCCTTGGCGAGGGCCTCGTCCAGAGTCCCGGTCGTGGCGGGCACACCCAGGCGCTCCCTGGCATGGGCAGCCAGGTGGTTCGCGCTGGCCGAGTCCAGGTCGTGCACCAAGACGTCTACCACGTCGATGCGATGGGCTTGGAGGTAGTCGGTGATGGTGCGAGCGATGACACCCGCACCGATGACGCCGACGCTTACCGAAGCAACGGCGGGGACAAGTCGGCCGATAGCAACCGCGGCAGATGCGGCAGTACGCGCGGCGCTGATACCCGCTGCCTCCAGGCAGGCCAGCGGGTACCCCGTGCCGTAGTCGTTCAGGAGCAGGACGGCCGAAGCCCGGGGGCGACCGTACTGGACGTTGTCGGGGAAGCTGGCGATCCACTTGATCCCGATGGTGTCCACGCTCCCCCCTAGGTAGGAAGGCAACGCGATGACGCGGGAGTTCGGCTTGCCAGGAAAGCGGAGAAAATAGCTGTCAGGGTTCACCGAGAGCTTTTGCTCATGTGCGACATAGGTTTCGGCCACGATTCGCAGAATGTCATGATGGGAATCGTTCAGTATCGACGAAACCGCTGCTCCGGGCACGACTGCAAAGTCCTTCAAGTCAGATCCCTCACTTCAGTGCGTACTGATGGGGTCGAGGTCTGCGAATTCACGCTCGCCAACGTAGCGTTCATCGACCCACCCGTCTGAGTAGACTGTGTCGACGTACTTCCCGCCCATGTCCGGTGAGATTACGGCTATTCGAGAACCAGCTGGCAGGGCTGGGGCCAGCTGCTGTACGGCTGCCAGAACGGTGCCGGTGGACCCGCCTGTCAACAATCCGTACTCCGTGGCAACCCGGCGACACATCGCGATCGTGGCCTGCTCTTCAATACGGACTTTCTCGAATCCGCCACCATCGACGTAGATTTCTGGACGGCGGCTTGTCCCTAGCCCAGGAATGAACCGAGGTGCAGCCGGACCTCCGAAGGTGACGGATCCGACGGCATCGACCGCGATGATCCGAGTAAGCGGGCTGTGGAGCGTGAAATATTCCACACACCCCATCAGCGTCCCGGTGGTGCCAGCCCCGATGAACAGCGCGTCCACAGCTCCCAGCTCCCGGTGGATAGCCCGGGCCGTCCGATCCCGATGGGCTCGGCTGTTGGCTGGGTTGGCATACTGGTCAAGCCAGATCAAGTCGGGTTCGCGGGCCAGCCGTTCACGTATGTATTCGATCCTGGTCCACAGGTATCCGCCGTGCACGTCCTTGGCCTGGACTTCCACCACGTCCGTGCCCAGGCTCTCCATGACCCGAATCGAATGCCGGGCGGCATTGGGATCGGTGACTACCGTCAGCCGGTATCCCCTCTCCGCGCACACTACGGATAGAGCCACGCCGAGATTGCCCGACGACGATTCGATGATATGGCTCCCCGGGCGCAGGGCGCCCGTCCGCTCTTTCGACTCGATCAGGGACACCGCTGTCTTGAGCTTGATCGATCCGGCCGGGTTCAGCCCCTCCAACTTGAGGAACACCTGCATCTCTGGAGCGAATTCAGCAAGGTGGATGAAAACGTCATCAGTTACAACATCGGAGGCTCTTTCGAAAATCATGCCGCTTGCCTCTTGTTTCAGTTCTTGGAATGACTGCACTCCGAACCGATCACGCTTGGTGGTGGAAGTGATGTGTGATCGGGTATGCAGGGCGATCATCCGGGCGCCATCCACGTAGCCCGGTTCGCGCGGCCTCCATTTTGGCGAGGCGAATCCGGGGCAACCGTTCGGATCAACCGATGAGACCCAATCCCCTGGCCTTGCACCCGTTGCAGGTCAGGCCAGAGTAACCTTCCGATCCATCAGTGACAGGGCGCCATTGGCCACGAGCATACGGTCATTTGAGAAGTTCAGGCTGGCTGATCTGAGGTCGCGAAAATGCCGTTCCAACGGAACGGACGAGCTCCTGGAATACCCGACTGAAACGCCGGCCAGTTGAATCAGGCCGTCCACCGCACTGAAAGTTCGCTCGGCGGCGGCGACTTTCAGTGTATTTATATGGATCTGCATTTCTGTAGTGTCCAGCGAGCGCCCGTCTGATCGGCATTCGAGGACCTCACCCAAGACACGATTCAGATAGCCACTCACCAGTTCCAGGTCCATTCGTATCCGGGCCAACCGCGCGGCGACCAGGGGAGAATTTGGATCAATGGAACTGGGACGGCGAGGCGAGCGTATAAGCTTGACGACATCGCTGAAAGCCTGCCTGGCCGCCCCGAGCCAGCATGCAGACCATCCAAGGTGAGCTATCGGAATCACACTTTCAATCGCTATCGAGCGGTACCCGCCACGCTCTCCGACGACGCAGTGGCTAGGAGAGCTCCCGTTGATCCGCATGCCGACGCTACGCGTGCCGCGCATGCCGAGTGTGTTCCATTCGCCGTACTGCTCGATCTCCAGATCCTGCCGATCTACATAAACCAGAGTTACCTGGTTGGCGCTCACGTCCTCGGCGTCTCGCATGGTGATCAGAAATCCATCCGCATATTCTCCACCGGTAACGATGGGAGCATTGCGATTGATCTCCATGCCGGTACCCGTGTGTCTTAGTGACTCGGCTGCAGTGAGCAGGTGCCCACCGGATCCGGACTCTGTCGTCACAGATGCCAGATACACCTCTCCTGCCGCGACTCGTGGAAGCAGTTCACGCTTGAGCTGACCAGATCCATAGCGGATCACGGAGTCGATCTGCTGGGAGTGCATCACCCAGATCATCGCAGTGGAAAGACATCCCCCAGCGAGGACTTGGGCGACCTCGACCATCTCCGTAAGGGTTCCGCCGAGTCCTCCGTATTCGACCGGGACCATGAGGCCGAACAGTCCGCTGCGGCGCAGCGCATCGACTGCCGCAAGTGGAAAGTTGGCCTCTGTATCAACCTTTGCGGCATTTTCGGTCAGTATGGGCAACAGTTCAGCCGCGAGATCCCGTAGGGGCGCAGGCTGCGCAGCGCTTGCATCATTCATGTCATCCTCGGGACTCAGGGACGCAGCATGCGGTATTCACCGCAGAATGCGGCACACAGTGCCACCAATTGGTTGCTATTAGCATGTGTATTCAACAGCTTGAGGGGGCATCAGCCACAGCGGAGCTCGGCAGAGCGACGAGGGTCGAAGAAGCGCTCAGCAATCGGCGCCGTCCAGGTGTGGATCACCTCCCCGTTTTGGGTGACTTGGTGCAGGAATTCAGTGGCCGTGGGCCGAAAGATGTCTACCAGACCGTCCGGCATGCGCTGGGGGTACAGTGCCTCGACATAGGTCAGGGTGTAGAAGACCTCGGGCTCGAAGCCGAGCCCTCTGGCGCGCTCAGCGACGACCGCGAAATCGAGTTGATTATCCGGGTCACCCATCATCGCAAGGATGTCAGCTACCTTATAAAGGAGCAAGTCTTTGAGGCATTCGACCTCGCGGCGGTTGACGCCTTCTCGCTGGAAGTGAACACAGAGAAACACAAACATGTCTTCACGACTGAGGGCCCACAGTCTGTTTCCGTCGGTCGCCTCGACATCCACGCGGCGCGCCAAAAGCTCAAAGACAGCTTCGTTGTTGCGGTTGCCAGTCATGAGGTCCACTGAGAAGTGGACATCGACGCAATGCGTGTCAAGGACGGGAGCATCCGGGGTCGGCTGTTTGTAGGGATAGGTCTCGTGTGACGTTACCGGATGGAGCAGAATCTCCTGGCGGCTCACGGGCTTGACCGACCTCGTCGCTGGATCCCACTGACCTTGGATATAGCCGAGCTCCTTGAGAATCGATCCGACCTCAGCCAGGCGCTCGCTAGGAAAAAGGAAGTCGTTATCGCTGAACATGCGCGTGCCAACACGCGGGTACGCCATGGATGCGACCGCCGTACCCTTCATGATCGCACACGGAATTCCCTCGGCATCAAACCTCTTGATTAGTGCAGAATTTCGGACGACCTGATCCCGCATGTGAAGGATCTGCCCCCGGAAAACAGTGTTGATGGTGGCGAGCGAAGGAGCCGGGAGAAATTCTGAAGCCTGAGCCAAACCGTGGTCGACAAGGTTTTCCCAAGCGAGCCCCATGGTGCGGTGAAGAGCGAGTATTCCCAGGACCCTGTTCCAGTCGAGGGAACTCTTTGACAAGTCGCGCAACTGTGCGACCTCGTCACCTTGCAGACGTGGAGCCGAAAGCAGCAGGGCGAGGCGGATCTCATCGTCAAACTGTGCACGAGGAGATGAATTACTCGGCATTCAAATTCTCCAATATTTAAGCGACCTGAATAGGAATAGCGAACTTTTCTTCATTCTGTGATGTTGATCGCCTGCCCCTGCGCGGCCGTTTGGGTCGCCTCCCATAGCGCGCCGGCGGTCGCGAACGTAGCATCGGCCAGGATTTCGTCAGGAAAAGTAAGTCCGTAGGCGTCCTCGAGTGCGATGATGAGGCTCACCGTCTTAAGGGAGTCAAGGCCCAGGTCGGCTAGCATTCGATTCGCGCCGATCTGCTCGTCCTCACCGCAGAAAGGCAGATGCCTTCGGAGAAGTCCATCAAACGAGTCGGGCCACGTGGGAGAGATCATCGTTGTAGATTCCTTCGCGTGAATCGCATAGCCGCCAGCGGAGAGGTGTGGGCGATGCGTTGGCGGGTTATTCAGCAGATGCTTCTGCTCCGTTGCTGGCTTTCTGTGTGAGCGCCGAATGGTCGACTTTCCCGTTGGGTGTCAACGGGAGCTCACCCACCTGCACGTAGGACTGCGGAACCATACCCCGAGGCAATGAATCCCTTAGCCATCCCATCAGTTCGCCAGAGGCAACAGAGGCGTCCTTCGGTATGTAGTAGGCGACCATTCCAGGATCCGAGCTACTTTTGTCGACGACTACGGCACACTGTCGGATCGCCGGGTGACTGCCCAACACTGCCTCGATCTCGCTCAGTTCCATCCGCACGCCGGAGATCTTCACCTGGCGATCCAGTCGACCAAGGCAGTAGACCAGTCCATCCCTGACCACTGCGGCATCGCCCGTGCGATACAACCGCCCAGTCGGTGAATTCGGATCAAGCTCGTCCTGATAAAAGGCGGACGATGTTGCATTCGGGTCATTGAGGTAACCAGGGCCCACGGAGATGCCGCCGACGAATAGTTCGCCTGCCACGTCTGCGCCTGCCGCGCGCCATCGGTCGCCATCCTGAACTAGGACGTACAGCGAGGTGTTGATGATCGGTCTGCCCACCGATATACGCGGGTGCTCAACTTCGGCGAGGGTTACCTGGTGGTGTGTCACATCGTCAGAGCATTCAGTGGGTCCGTAAGCGTTCAGCAGCGGAATGCCAGGCATGGAAGTCAGTACATGCCTCGCGAGCGACGGTTGAAGCTCCTCTCCCGTGGATATCAACCATCGTAGTTCTTTTGGAGCACCCTCCTTGTCGGCAGTTTCAGCGAGCCAACTGAGAACGGTCGGGACGAACTCCGCGACCGTGACGCCGTATCTGTTCAGTGCTCTCAGTAGCCTTCGCGGATATCGGACCTCACTGTCATCTATGACAGCCACAGTCCCACCGACAAGGAGGGGGGCCATCATCTGCCAGATCGAGATGTCAAACACCACCGGTGCACTAAAGGCGATGATGTCTGCCGAGGTCAGGCCCAGGTCCATGACCTTGCTCAGCAGATGATTCATCATCCCGCGATGCTCGATGATCGCCCCCTTGGGGACCCCCGTTGTCCCGGACGTATAAATCAGGTACCGGGCCTCGGCCACGTCATCACACAGAACACAAGCCGATACGGTATCGACTTGCAGATTCCGGATAACCGCCCCCTCCTGGGACAGTGTGATTGCGGGGTACTCAGCAAGCCCTTCAAGTGCCAGGTGCCCAGCCCCCGCCTGAAGCACAAGCAAGGCTGGACGACTACTATGCAGAACCTCGACGATGCGCGCCTCAGGCCAGTCTGCCGAAAGCGGCAGATATACAGCACCCAGGCTCTCCAATGCCAGAAAGAGCGCGATAATATCGGGGCTGCGTGGAAGGATAACGGCAACAAGATCACCCGAGGCGCAACCATTGGACGTCAATTGCAGGCGAATCTCCGCGACCCTGACGACGAGGTCGCTATATGTCAGCGAAGAACTACCGTCTATGATCGCGAGACCGTCGGGATGCGATTGGGCGTGCTGGACGACCGCACCGGTCACCGTCTGCGAGAGTTCCAGCTGGGGATGACCCACCAAGGACCATTCCACAGCAAGTTTCACGTCTTCGGGGGAGATTTCAAGCCGCGTCCACGCTGGCCGCTGATCCGACTTCAACAAACCGTTCACCGCCATGCAGGTACCAGTATCGTCTTCGGGCCAGCCAGTATTGGATCACGAAGCTAGGCACCCCGCATAGGGATTCGCTTCTGACCGAATGACTCTGCCCGAGGGCACCGGATCCCGGCTAAGGTCCACAGGACTGGCTGGCAGGGCCTTGGCATAGTCGAGGACGTTCGGTTCGTAGCGGTCTGGCGCGTGGGTGACTGCGTCCAGGGAGCGGAAGCAGGCACGTACTACAGCCTTGTCAACGGCCATTGAGATACCCAGGTGGGCAGTCATGAGGCAGGGCTGATTCAAAGTCCTGGTCGCGGGTGGACGAGCAGGTCTGGGGCCGTGGTGGCGTGTCGGCCGTCACGTAAGCAACGGAGCAGTGATGATGGTGCTGTGGTCCTCCGCCGGGCCTGACCCTCAACGAAGCTGACGCCCTTAAGGGTTGTCATTCTGGAGATTTGTCGGTCCGCTGCGGAGGAGCACGACGCACACGGCCGGACGGAAGATTTCAAGTCCAGTGAGACGGTCGTGACGTTATGAGGTTTGTGGTGTGGGTTCGCTGCGCTTGGCGGGGTCGTTGATCCACGCTGTCTGCGGAATCTTGGGTGGTTGGGGGCGGCGGCCGAAGCGTTCGGGGTGGCGCGCGTAGGCGTCGGTGAGGGTGAGTGCCCGCTGGTCGCGGATCTCCTGCGCGGTGCCGAAGTGGACGCTGGCGGGGGTGTGCAGGCCGATGCCCGAGTGCCTGTGCTCGTGGTTGTAGTAAGAGATGAAGGCGTCGAACCAGTCGCGGGCGTGGGTGAGGGAGTGGAACCGCTCGGGGTAGTCGGGCATGTACTTGGTGGTCTTGAACTGGGCTTCGCTGTAGGGGTTGTCGTTGGAGACCTTGGGGCGTGAGTGTGATCGGGTGACGCCGAGGTCGATCAGCAGTTGGGAGACTTTCTTGGAGGTCATGGAGGTGCCGCGGTCGGCGTGCACGGTCTCGGGGACGATGCCGTTGCGTGCGATGGTCTCGCGGATCAATTCCGCGGCTCGTTCGGCTGATTCGGCTAGTTCGACGGTGTGGCCGACGATGTAGCGGCTGAAGATGTCGATGATGACGTAGGCGTGGTACCAGACGCCCTTGCGTGGGCCGGCGGCCTTGGTGATGTCCCAGGTGAACACCTGGGAGGGGCCGTCGGCGACCAGTTCGGGGACGGTCTTTGCGGGGTGGGTGGCCTGGCGGCGGCGTTCTCCGGCTTGCCCGCGCTCGCGCAGGATCCGGTACATCGTGGAGACCGAGCAGTGGTAGCGCCCCGTGTCCAGCTCGCGGGCCCAGATCTGGGCGGGCGGTAGCTCGGCGTACTCGGGGCTGTTCATCAGCTCCAGTACCGCTTCGCGTTCTTCGGTGTTCAGGGCCGAGGGCTGGACCTGCGTGGTCCTGGGCCTAGGTGAGGGCGGCGGCTTGAGCCTGCGGTAGTGGGTGGCCCGGGAGCGGCCGGTCAGTCGGCATGCGGCCGTGGTGCCCAGTTCGTTTTCGATGCCGGACTGCTTTGTCCGCCCGCCCGACCGGCGTGTGCTGCCTCCTGGACCAACGTGGAAGGACAGCAACACCATCATGACCGATCAGTCCCAGGACGTCTTCGGCGGCGTGGACACCCACACCGACACCCACCACGCGGCTGTCGTCGACCACCTCGGCCGTCACCTCGCCGATGCCCAGTTCCCCACCACCAACCCGGGCTACCGTGCCCTCCTGAACTGGCTGCGCTCCCACGGCACCGTTTGCGCCGTCGGTGTCGAAGGCACCGGATCCTACGGAACCCAGCTCGCCCGTGTCCTGGGCGCCGCGGGCCTGACAGTCTTCGACATCAACCGACCCGACCGACGCATTCGCCACCAGCAAGGCAAGTCCGACCCGATCGACGCCTATGCCGCCGCCCAGGCCGTCGCCTCCGGCCGGGCGACCATCATCCCCAAGACCCACGTCGGTGCCGCCGAAGCCCTCCGCCTCCTGCACACGGCCCGCACGTCCGCCGTCAAGGCCCGCACGCAGGCGATCAACCAGATCCGCAGTCACATGGTGACCGCACCCGACACCCTGCGCGCCCAGCTCCGCGGCAAGTCCAGCTCCGATCTCATCGCCGCGTGCGCCCGACTGCGGCCGGCCGCAGACCTGACCGACCCCGCTGCAGCGGCCAAGTTCACTCTGCGCCGCCTGGCCCGCCACTACCAAGATCTCGACCATGAAATCGACGATTACGAAGCCGAGTTAAGCACCCTGGCTACCCAGGCCGCGCCCGACCTCATGGCCGTCTACGGAGTCGGCCCCGAGACGGCCGCCCGCCTCCTGGCCGCAGTGGGCGACAACCCCGAGCGCCTGCACTCGGAGGCTGCGTTCGCCCATCTGTGCGGTGCCGCACCGATCCCCGCGTCCTCCGGCCGCCGCGACCGCCACCGGCTCAACCGTGGCGGCAACCGGTCCGCCAACGCCGCCCTCTACCGCATCGCTGTGGTCCGCATGCAGCACGACCGCCGCACCCGCGACTACGTCGCCCGACGCACAGCACAGGGACTGCAGAAGAAGGACATCATCCGCTGCCTCAAGCGCTACATAGCCCGCGAGGTCTACAGGGTTCTGACCTGCACAAATATCACCGAACCCTACCTCCAGAGCGCCGCTTGACAGGAAATAGGAGCATCTCCGGTTAACGGGGTGACCTACCAAGTCGCCCGTGTCCCAGAACTCCGATGTGAGCCAGTCTGCCACCGTCTGTCTGATCAAGTCGCCCGGCCGCGCCGAGCGTGAACTCCCGCTCCTCGCTGACCGCTTGGCTGCTCTGCCCGATCCGCGCGACCGGCGGGGACGCCGGCATCCGCTGGCCGCGGTGCTGCTGACCGCCGCGTGCGCGGTCCTGGCCGGCGCCCGCCCCTGCCTGGCCATCGGCCAATGGGCCCTGAGGGGCTCAAGAAGTCATCGCTGCAGGTGGGGTACTTAAGGGACGTTGCTCTGCGACGCTGTGACGATGATCGTGTCGCTGGTGTACCGCGCGGTTCGAGGACTCCTGGCACTGCCGGAGCTGCTGCTCCGGCGGGAGGCATCGGTGGAGGCGGAGGTGCTGGTCCTGCGGCACGAGAACGCGGTGCTGCGTCGACAGTTGGCGTCGCCCGTGCGCTACGAGCCGGCGGATCGGTTCTGGTTCTCCGCCCTGTCCTCGTTGATACCCCGTCAGCGCTGGGCCCGTGTCTTCCCCGTCACCCCGGGCACCCTGCTGGCCTGGCACCGCAAACTGATCGCCCGAAAGTGGGACTACAGCACGCGCCGTACTCGCGTCGGTCGGCCGCCGTCGTCCGCGGCTCTGAAGAAGCTGGTCCTGCGTCTGGCCGACGAGAATCCACGATGGGGTCACCGGCGTATCCAAGGGGAGATGGCGCGGCTGGGGCATCCGATAGCATCGGGCACGGTGTGGAACATCCTGCACGCGGCCGGGATCGACCAGCCACCAAGACGTCACGGACCGAGTTGGACAGAGTTCTTGACCGCCCAGGCCGAGGGCATCGTCGCAGCGGATTTCTTCCACCTCGACACCGCGCTGGGCCAACGCCTCTACGCCATGGCCTTCCTGGAACACGGCACCCGCCGACTCCACCTCACCCCCGTCACCGCGCACCCCACCGGGCAGTGGGCGATCCAGCAGGCCCGCGAGTTCACCACCGCACTGGCCGAACGCGGAGGACAGGCCAGATTCCTACTCCGCGACCGGGACACGAAGTACACCTCCTCCTTCGACGCCGTCTTCACCGCCGACGACGCCGATGACGCCGACATCCTGCTCAGCGCCCCACGCGCACCCAAGATGAACGCCCACTGCGAACGCGTGATCGGCGCCATCCGCCGCGAAGCCCTCGACCACGTACTCATCATGAACGCGTCCCACGCCACGAAAGTCCTCGCCGAGTTCGCCGACCACTACAACCAACATCGACCGCACCGATCCCGAGGCCAATTGCCACCCGACGCATCACAGCAGCCACCACGCGCCATCGACGTCCAGGACCACCGACTGCTGCGCACCCGCATCCTCGGAGGAGCGATCATCGAGTACCGCTATGCCGCCTGAACTGCAGCGATGAATAAATGAGCCCTACAGGATGAGCCCCGGCCGGCCCTCTCAGGCACGCCGCGAGTTCACGTCCCGGCGCGCATGTGCATCGCCCCCAGCCTCCGCTCGCGAGTGACGGCCAGTCAGAAGCGAACCTGTGCCAGCGTCACCCCTACCCCTCGCGGCATGGTTGTAGCCCATGGGCAGCCATCTTTGTGAAGCTGACCGAGGTCGGCTGTCCTCCCGCCACGCCTGGGCCGGGGTACCCATCGATCACGATGCGTAATCCTTTGACGAGGATCAGACGCCTCTCTTACGGTCGAGTTGATCACGGGGTTGACGCGCCCCGGTCCGCTCGGTGATTCTTTTTCCTGTTCGATCGCATGCTGTTCGATCGCAAGGGGGGGGTTGTTATCTCGTATACCTACAGCGTAGTGACGTCTGGGCCTCTCTGTCCCAGTTTGCCTGCCCTTGCTCTCTATTGCCTATCTCCCACAACCGCTGACTGCCGGATACCGCTGTGCCTCCGGGTGAGATCGGTCACAAGGATATACGGAGCGTCACTTGACTAGTACGGGAAAACCGTTCACGGCCCATGGCGTCCCCAGTCCACTGGAACTGCGCGACCTGGCACTGCAGTTGGCGGAGATGGCTGGCCGATTATCCGGTAGCGCGATCACAGTGGCGCCTGGAGCTCCGGCCAGTCCTCCCGGGGAGGAGGTCCGCTCCGTCGCGGCGCGGCTCATCCAGCAGTGCGACCATCGCGTGGTTCGGGCGCAGGCCAGTTACGCCGAAGGGCAGTATGAGTTCAACGACCCGCTCCTGGACCGGTTGCACGCCGAACTCCTAGCCCGGGGAGGCGAGATCAGGATGCTGATCACCGGCAGGCTGCTGAATGACGAGGAGACCGTCGGTCGGCTGACCGAACTCGCCGCCTCCGGCGCGCAGATC
Organism: Streptacidiphilus sp. P02-A3a; assembly: GCF_014084105.1. Lineage (GTDB taxonomy): Bacteria > Actinomycetota > Actinomycetes > Streptomycetales > Streptomycetaceae > Streptacidiphilus. The sequence goes on from NZ_CP048289.1 coordinate 7,107,244, forward strand.
CGGATCTCCCCGTGCGAGCTGCCAACCGCCACGATCTTCGACGGCGAGGTGGGGCTGATCGCCTCTGGCCGCAACGGTCCGCTCACGGTGATCGGCGACGCGGAGGCGGCGCAGGCCATCTCCCTGATGCACGAAGCCGTCTGGGCACGTGCCGCCGAGTTCGGTCCTGCGCATGCGGGTTGGAGTGAGGACGAAAGCACCGCCCTGGTGCTGCGGGCGGCGAGCCAGGGCTACACCGATGAGAAGGCGGCCCGAGTGCTGGGCCTGTCGGTACGCACCTATCGTCGGCATGTGGCAGCGCTGCTTTCCCAGCTCGACGCGAACTCCCGGTTCCAGGCCGGGGTGCGTGCGGCCCAGCTCGGGTTGATCGACATTCCGGCCTGAGGCCGTGCGTCACCCCGCTCACCCCAGCCGCTGTCGGAACTCAGCCATCCGCTCGTCACTCAGCGGCACGCTGACCCGGTACTTGTGGGCGATGCCCAGTGCGCGCTCAGACCAGAGGGGTTGCAGCTTGCCCATGATGCCTCGGCCCTCCAGGTGCTGCCGCGCCGCGACGTCCTGCTCGTCGTACATCACATAAGGGACATGGGGGTGGGAGAGGTCCGCTGGTGGCAGTCCTGCGGCGGTCAGCAGCCGGGTCATCTCCGCCTTGCCGGCCTGCACCCGTTGCCGAAGTGGGGAGGTCGCGTCACCCAGGCTCAGCACCGCGGCACCCATCCGGAGGGACAGGGAGGAGGCGAGCATGGGCGGCACGACCGCGCGCACGCGCGGGGTGAGCGCCGGGTGGGACACGGCGTACGCCAACCTGAGCCCGCCCATCCCGTACGCCTTGGACAGACCGCGCAGCACGACGAGGTTGGCCAGCTCCTCGACGAGGACGGAAGAACTGAAGGACGGGGGGCAGTAGTTGGCGTAGGACTCGTCCACCACCACGACGGCACCCTGCGCGGCCACGGCCTCGCACAGCTCGCGCAGGTCCTCGACATCGTTGGCCGGACCGACCGCGTTGACCAGGCTGGGACGTTCCACCAGGATGAGTCGACAGCCGAGCGCCCGGATCTGGTCGACGGCCCGGTCGCCGGTGAGCCCTTCGGCGAACCGGGAGACGCACCTGCCGCCCGACTGCTCGATCCAGTGGGGGAGGTCGGGGTACACGTCACCGGTGATGTACACCGGACGGCCCTCGGCCAGCTGGGACAGCGCGTACAGCAGCGAGATCACGCCCGCGCCGCAGGTGGTGTCGCAGGCCCAGTCGGCGCGCCCGAAGAGCTGAGCCACTGCGGGGCCGAGTTCCTTGTCGCCGTAGGGGTCCTGGACGAAATAGCCGTGCACATACGGCAGGCCGGCCTCCTGTTCGGCCAGGAGCTCGGCACCCATGAGTGAGGAGAGGTCGATGGACAGAAACCGGCGTTCGTCCAGGGTCCAGGCCAGATTGAGCAGGTCAGGGCCGTCGCTCAGTGAGCGCAGTTCCTGGTACGACGCATTCGCAAGAGCCACGGCGGGTGCACCAATCCAATGGTCGGTCGACGGGCCGGGGGCAGCAGGTCTCCCGGAGTCCTCGGAGCCCTCCATTACTACCATTCGTGGCAGTATCTGCGCTCTGCTCCGGCAGGAATCTGCCACTACCGCCCCACGGGACGTGGTGGTCCTTGGCATCGACGGCCTGTCGTACACCTTCGCGGCGGAGCACTGGTCCGACTCCGCCCGGGTCAGCCGGCTGCGCTCGGTCTTCCCCACGACGTCCTCGGCGGGCTGGCTCTCCAGCCTCACCGGCCTGGACGTGGCCCAGCACCTGGTCCCGGGGGTGGTGTTCGCCGATCCCGAGGGCTCCGACGGGCTGATCAACGTCTTCGACTACCAGGGCCGGGACCTCACCCCGGCTCGGGAGACGGTCTTCACCGACGCCCGCCGCCTCGGGTACCGGCCGCACGCCGTCCTCGGCGACATGGAGACCTACGGCGGTTCGTGGCGGGACGCGCTGCTGCGCGACGCCGATCCCGTCCTTGGGCATCGCTTCTACACGCCAGACGCGGGACCGTACCGCGAGCGGCCCCCCGAGCTGCTGGTGGACCTCGTACGCAACGCGCTGCACATGGCGCTGGCTGGGCCCGGCCACGGGCCGCGCCTGGTCTGGTGCTACGTCGAACTCGACCGCCATGTGCACCACTTCGGCTACGACCGGCAGGCGTCCCGATTCCTGACCGGGATCGGGCAGCTGGCCCGGGAGCTGGCCGACGCCGGGACTATCGTGCTCGCGCACGCCGACCACGGGCTCACCGCGACCCGGCCGGACCCCGACCTGGCCGAGCTGCTCGACGCGTCCGCACGGAAGAACGGCTTCCGCATGGGCGGTGCAGGACGTACCCGGTGGCTCTATCCGGCGCCGGGTACGGCCGACGACCTCGCTGGGGAGCTGGCTGCGGAACTGCCCGAGTCCGTTCGACTGGCCAGGTCGGACGAGCTCTTCTGCGAGGCGGCGCGGAGCAGGGTCGGCGAGCTCGTGCTGGTTGCCGAGGGGGAGGCCTTCCTGGCGGATCCCGGATACCGCTACGAGCACGGCTCCCTGACGGACGCCGAACTCGATACCCCGTATGCCGTGTGGATGAGTTGATGACATATCAGTAATTTTCGCGTCCCGGCCGCAGCGGACCCGGTCCCCGGCCGCCCATGATGTCCGCTCGCCGGACGCGGATAGAGTAGTCGGCGGGCACGGCAACGGAGCCGTAGGACCATCAGCACCACTCCACCCGCACTGATGTGCATGCAGCTGACGACAGTAGGAGAGAAATGACTGCGATTAGCCGTGTCCTGGGACGCGAGGTCATCGACAGCCGGGGCAACCCCACGGTCGAGGTCGACATCCTGTTGGAAGACGGTTCGCTGGGCCGGGCGGCCGTTCCCTCCGGTGCCTCCACCGGCGCGAACGAGGCCGTCGAGCTCCGCGACGGTGACGCCGCGCGTTTCCACGGCAAGGGCGTGCGCAAGGCGGTTGACGCCGTGAACGGCGTCATCGCCAAGGAACTGGTCGGCCTCGACGCCGAGAACCAGGTCCTGGTCGACGAGACCATGATCAGCCTCGACGGCACGCCCAACAAGGGCAACCTCGGCGCCAACGCGATCCTCGGTGCCTCGTTGGCCGCGGCCAAGGCCGCCGCCGTCGCGCACGGGCTGCCGCTTTACCGCTACGTCGGCGGCGCCGGCGCGCGCCTGCTGCCGGTGCCGATGATGAACATCATCAACGGTGGAGCGCACGCCAACAACGCACTGGACTTCCAGGAGTTCATGATCGCCCCGATCGGCGCGGAGAACTTCTTCGAGGCGGTCCGGATGGGCTCTGAGGTCTTCCACACCTTGCGCAAGTCGCTGTCCGACGCCGGTCACAGCACCGGCGTGGGCGACGAGGGCGGCTTCGCCCCCGCGCTGAGCACCGCGGACGAGGCCCTGCAGTTCGTCGTGGACGCCATCGAGAAGTCCGGCTACACGCCCGGCGAGGACATCACGCTAGTCATGGACCCGGCCACCTCGGAGTTCTTCCGGGACGGGGTCTACGACTACGCAGGTGAGGGCGTCAAGCGCACCGTCGAGGAGCACGCCGAGTACCTCGCCGGCCTGGTCTCCCGGTACCCGATCGCGTCGATCGAGGACGCGATGGCGGAGGACGACCTCAAGGGCTGGAAGCTGCTCATGGAGGTGCTCGGCGACAAGTGCCAGCTCACCGGTGACGACGTGTTCTGCACCAACGTCGACCGGCTGCGTGACGGCATTCGTGAGGGCGTGGCCAACTCCATCCTGGTCAAGGTCAACCAGATCGGCTCCCTGACCGAGACCATGACCACCGTCGACGCCGCCCACAAGGCCGGCTACACGGTGGTCATGTCACACCGCTCCGGAGAGACCGAGGACACCACCATCGCGGACCTCGCCGTCGCCACCGGCTGCGGGCAGATCAAGACCGGTTCGCTGTCGCGCTCGGACCGCACCGCCAAGTACAACCAGCTGATCCGCATCGAGGAGGAGCTCGGCTCCCAGGCCCAGTACGCGGGCGGCTCGGCGCTGTACGTGCGCCGCTGACGGTTCGGCATACAGCGCCCCCACGACGGCCCGACCACCGCTGAAACCGTTGGTCGGGCCGTTGTCATTATGCTGCCAACCCGCCTGCTGATCTGGCATGTTGATGCGCAAACCGAAGGTGGGGGCGAGCGGTCGACCTAGTGTCATGGTGAGCCGGGAAGAGGTCCCGGACTGTCCTCTGGAGGATGGCATGATCGCCGTTTCCCCTGCAGTGCAGAGCACCAAGTTCAACCTCAAGAACGAGGTTGTCGAGCTGATCGCCGGTTCCGGCGTCGCCGAGCGTGCGTTGCTCTCCGTCGCCGACCTGGAGGCCATGCGCACCCTGCGTGCGGCCGTCCCGGCCTCGAAGCACGGCCTTGAGGCCATCACCGGCGCCTCTTGCGAGACCGGCGCTCAGTAACACCTTGGGTGGGTCGCCCCTTGTGGGGCGGCCCACCCGTCCCATCTCTCACCGCTTGCTGTCAGGCATCAGATAGGACCGGTTATGCCCACGAACCCCACCCTCCACGGTAATCCTCCGTCGGTCGCTGTCGTCACCTCGCATGGCCGGCAGCAGCTGAGCGGCAGCAGCGACGATCGCCTGATCGACGTTCTCAACCGGCACAACGTGCCCTGGTCGGCGATCTCGGCCTACATCATCCGCAAGGCCGGGGAGGCCCCGGAGCTCTTCCCGTCGCTGGACGTGCGTCTGGGCGAACTGGAGCAGGGCGCGGAGGTGCTCCTGTACTTCAACCGGAACGTCAACCCGTTCAAGTTCTCCCTCGACTCCTTCAAGCTGATCGAGAGCGACAACCCTGGCGCCGAGGCCACCGAGTACATCTACCAGCAGCTGGACAACGAGACCGGCACGGCCGAGGCGTATCTGAAGAAGCTCAGCCCAGAGGAGTGCAAGCAGATCATCGCCGACCGCGTCGGCGACACCGTCCGCCAGCACGTCCCGGCCGGTTCCACCCTGGTGGTGGGCGTGAGCGGCGGTGGGGACAGCAACGCCATGCTCTACGGCCTGAGTCAGCTGAAGGACCACGGGATCACCGTGCGCCCGGTCATCCTCAAGGGCATCCCGGACTGGGACGCCGGCGTGCCGAGGGCCCAGGTGCTGTGCGAGAACTACGGTCTTGAGCTCAAGGTCATGGAAGCCGACGAAGTCAAGGAACTGCTGGGCATCCCGAGGGACTCGGTCGATCTGATCGACCGCTTCGAGCAGGAGTTCCAGGGTGACGACTTCGAATTCCTGGGCACCCTGATGATCCGCCTCGCGCTCACCAAGTACGCCCGCGAGCTCGACACCCAGTACATCGTGACCGGCGTCAACCTTGAGGACATCGTCTGCGAGAACCTCTTCCGGGTCTCCAGCGGGATGAAGCCCGCCGGCTTCCCGATCCGCCCCATCGGCGACGTGACCCTGGTGCTGCCGCTGTGGCTGTGCCCCAAGCGCATCATCGACGGCTGCTTCCCCAAGTTCTCATTGGAGAACTACGACGCGCGCTACCCGTGCTTCTCGCTCGGCCGCAACCTCTACTACAGCGTCGTGTACGCCATGCAGTCCCAGTTCCCGGGCTACCTGGAGCAGTTGGCGCGTGGAATGTCCGAGCTCAGCATGAAGGACCCGGTCGAGTACACCTACAACGAGCAGCTGGGCTTCCCCACGGAGCGGACCGTCCCCTTCCCGCTGCTGCGCCGCTTCAAGCGGATGCTCTCCGGCGCGACTACCAGCTGATGAGTCGGAACGGTACAGAGGAGTCAACGACCATGTCCGACCTGGACAATCCCGGCACTGGCGTTCGTGCCATCACCGACGAAGAGGTCGCCCACTACCAGGAGCACGGCTGGGTCAAGCTGGAGGCCTTCATGCAGCCCTGGCTGGTGGAGGGGCTGCTTGCCCACGCGCAGGCGAAGATGGGCACCGACCCGCAGACGCTGAGCAGCACGGCCCCGAAGGACCTGCAGCCCAACGAGTTCAAGTGGTACGAGCGTTGGGACGGGCCCTCCCACTACGACGAGTGGATCAAGAAACTGAGCCACTCCCGTGAGGTCGCCGCCGGCGCGGCTCGGCTCATGGGACTGGACGCGGTCCGGTTCTACTTCGACCACTTCTTCGTCAAGGTGCCCGCAGAGGGCAAGGGCGGTACCGAGACCCCCTGGCACCAGGACTTCCCGCACCACCCGCTGGACCGCATGGGCGCGTTGACTATGTGGACGCCGCTGGTGGAGTGCCCCCCGGAGAAGGGCTCGATGCGGTTCCTCAGCGGCTCGCACCGGATGGGCTCCCTCGGCCGGTATCTGAACCGGCACGACGGCATCAACCTGCTGGACGAGAACCCGTGGGTGGCGCAGAAGTTCGAGGCGTCACCGCCGCTGCACCTGATGCCCGGCGACGCCACCGTGCACCACCTCGGTATCACCCACTACGCGCCTCCGAACGCCACCGACGAACCCCGGTGGGTCTACACCACGCAGTGGCTTCCGCCGGGCGCGCGGTTCACCGGCGCGCCCAACCACCGCACGGACGGCCTCGACCTGGAGATCGACAAGCCGCTCGACCACCCGCGCTTTCCGGTCATCACGGTCTGACGGCGCGGAACAAGGCTGAACAGGACGGAATGTGGCGATGATAGTGGCCGCCGTGGACTGCGGCACCAATTCCATCAGGCTGCTGGTGGCCGAGCGCGACCCTCGGACCGGTCTGGTGACCGAACTGGCCCGCCGGTCGCGGATCGTACGACTCGGTCAGGACGTCGGGCGCACCGGGCGGCTCGCCCCCGAGGCGCTCGGCCGAACCTTCGCGGCGTGCGAGGAGTTCGCCGAGGTCATCGATGCCCTGAAGGTCGAGCAGCTCGCCTTCGTCGCCACATCCGCCACCCGGGACGTGGCCGACCGTGCGGGCTTCTTCGCCGGCGTCGAGCGCATCCTCGGCGTGGTGCCGCAGGTAATCAGTGGCGACGAGGAGGCCCGGCTCTCCTATGCCGGGGCCGTGAGGAGCCTCCCGACCGGTTCGGGGCCCCGTCTCGTGCTCGACATCGGGGGCGGGTCCACCGAGCTGGTCGTCGGCGCCGGCGAGGTCACTGCGGCCGTCTCGCTGGACATCGGTTCGGTGCGGCTGACTGAGCGTCATCTTGCCGACACCGAAGGGTCGGTGGACCGCATCACGGATGGCGGCGTCGCCGCCGTGCGCCGGGACGTCGAAACGGCCCTCGGCGAGGGGCTGGCCCGGCTGCCGCTGGAGTCCCGACCGGTGCTGGTCGGGGTCGGCGGCTCAGTCACGACGCTGGCCGCGATCCATCGCGCCACCCGGCAGGGGGTGCACGGGTCACGGCTCGGCATCGACGACGTCCGCGCGGTCAGCAGCCATCTGCTTGAGGGCAGCCGGGCGGACCGCGCCGCGATCGAGGTCATCGAGCCGGGCCGGGTGGACGTCATCTCGGCCGGCGGGCTCATCCTCCTCACTGTGATGGAGCGACTCGGCACCCCTGAGGTCATTGTCAGCACGCGCGGACTGCTCGACGGACTGGTCCGACGGCTCGTCGGCCGGTCCGTGCCGACACCGTCCGGGCTCTGAAGGAGGGACCCCATGACGCCCATCGGAAAGCCACAGCTGGCCTGCTCGTTCTGCGGCAAGCGGGCTGACGACGTGACCCAGCTGGTCGAGGGCCCCAGCGTCCAGATCTGCGACTGCTGTGTGGAGTTGTGCAACGAGGCCGTCGCCGAGGGGCGGCGGTCACAGGCGGAGCCGGACAGCCAGCAGCTGCCGAAGCCGTGGGAACTGCGCGGGTTCCTGGACGGCTACGTCATTGGCCAGGACACCGCCAAGCGGGCGCTGTGCGTCGCGGTCTACAACCACTACAAGCGCGTCCGGCGGGCCGCAGCCCTCGGCGGCAGCGGAGTCGAGCTGGCCAAGTCGAACATCCTGCTGCTCGGGCCGACCGGATCGGGCAAGACGCTGCTCACCGAGAGCCTGGCCCGGGTCCTCAATGTGCCGTATGTGTCCGTGGACGCGACCGGTCTGACCGAGGCCGGCTATGTCGGGGAGGACGTCGACAGCATCCTGTCCAAGCTGCTGCAGGCGGCCGACAACGACCCCCGCAAGGCCGAGACCGGCATCGTCTACCTGGACGAGGTCGACAAGCTCGCCCGCAGCTCGCAGTCCGGCGGCTCCCGCGACGTGTCCGGCGAAGGTGTCCAGCAGGCCCTGCTGAAGATCCTGGAGGGCACGGTCGTCACGCTGTCCTCGGGGGACAAGGGCGCGCAGGCGGTGCGGGGGCGCGGCTACCAGAGCCGGGAGCCCTTGCGGATCGACACGTCCGGAATCCTCTTCATCGCGGCCGGCGCCTTCAGTGGTCTCGACGAGATCGTGACGAAGCGTCAGACACGCGGTGGTATGGGCTTCGGCGGGGCGCTCCGTTCCGAGGCCGCTGCCGGGGACCGGACGGGGGCCGCCGGGGTGACGCCGGCGGACCTGGCGAAGTTCGGGCTGATACCCGAGTTCGTCGGCCGATTCCCGGTGATCACCGCGCTGCGCAAACTGGAACGCGACGATCTGCTGCGCATCCTCACCGAGCCCAGGAACGCTTTGGTGAAGCAGTACCAGACGCTCTTCGAACTCGACGGTGTCGACTTGGAGTTCGAGCGGGAGGCGCTGAACGCGATCGCCGACGAGGCGATGCTCCGCGAGACCGGTGCGCGCGGGCTACGCGGTATTCTGGAGGACGCCTTGATCCCCACCATGTACGACATCCCTTCGCTGAGCGAGGTCGTGCGGGTCACGGTCACGGCGGAAGTGATCACGGAGCGCGCCGAACCCGACTTCACGGTCGAGGAGACCAGCCGCTCCCAGCGGGCCGGATCGGGCGGGTGAGCATTGGGTGGTCGCCGCGCGCGGTCTGCCCGATGCCGCAGCTTCACCTTGCACCCAGCACAGACAGGAAAACCGGATGGCCGAGTGGCAGTTGCTGACCCGAGCCGGCGCGAAGGCGCGGCTCTACGAGCGTGAGACCTATTTCCGGGACGGCCTCGCGGACGCCGAGGAAGCCTGGGGCGCCGGGCTCGATCAGGCTCTGTGGAGCTCGTCCATGATCATGCTGAAGGCCGACGGCCTGGCGGCCGGCAGGCTGGCCACGGTCGTCGACTTTGTGCGTGAACACGACTTCGAGCTGGTCGGCGTGGAGGAGGTGTGCTTCACCCGCACGCTGTGGCGGGAGCTGTGGCGCTACCAGCTCACCTCGGCCACCCTCGACCGTCTCGCCGTCAATGATGCGGTGCACCCTGGCCGTTCGGCGCTGCTCCTGCTGCTGCGCAGCGGCGCGGGCCACGACCTTCCGGGGACGGTGCGGCTCAGTGGGCTCAAGGGCTCCGCCACCCTGTCCGCCCAGGCCAAGGGCAGCCTGCGGGATCGGCTCGGGCAGCCCAACCGGGTGTTCAGCTACGTTCATGTCCCGGACGAGCCGGCCGACTTGCTGCGCGAGCTGGGTCTTCTACTCGACCCCGATGCCCGCCGCCGCGCCCTGTCTGCCCTGGTCGACGACCGGATCTCCGCCGAGGGCGCCGCCCGGCTGGCGGCGGCGCTGCGGGAGCAGGCGGACACCGGCCGCTCCCTGGCCGTGGAGCCGGCCGCGCGGCAGGTCGCGGCGGTGATCGACGAGGGGCGGGCGGCCGGAGCGGTGTCGGCGGAGCTTGCCGGGCAGCTGCTGGAGCACCTGGCGGCCCTGGACGCCGGCCGCCCGGTGCCCTGGCGGTCCTTCTACCGGCTCGCGGCCGATTCGGGCCTGTCGTTCGACCGGTGGGACCTCGCCATTCTCGGAGCGGCCCATGTCGACTGCGACGAGGCGGGATTCAGCAAGGTACTGACCAATCCCGACCCTGAGGACTGGCGTCGTCCGGCTGCCATTGCCCGATGAACGCCGACTGACACGGAACCGGTCCCCGGAAGGACGCCCCCCATGTTCATGCACCGCATCACCACCGCGGACCAGATGCCCGACGACCGAGGATGGCGGGCGCTCACCCGCTCCCCGCGCAAGGTCGAACTCTTCTCCGACGATCTCTACTTCCGCGAGTGCTGGGCCGACGTCGACGACGTTCTCGGCGACGAGGCGCTCGGTCTGCTGAGCCGGGTGGCGCTGTTCAACTTCAAGCCCGACGGGCTGGTGGGCCGCCGATCCGACCGCACGCTCGACTTCTTCGAGGAGCACGGCTTCACCGTCGTGGGAACAGCCCCTATGCGCCTCAACCGGAACTCCATGCGCGAGGTCTGGCGCTACGACTGGAACGTCTACACGACCGACCGGCTCGCCCTGTGCTCGCTGATGCACTCCGCCACCGAGACGGTGCTGCTGATGCTGCGGGACAACCGCTACGACGGGGTGATCCCCGGCGCGGTGCGCCTGTCCGACCTCAAGGGCTCGGCCGACCCGGAGGCGCGCGGCCCCGAGGCGCTGCGTTCGGTGCTTGCGCCGCCGAACCGGGTCATCAACTTCAACCATGTGGCTGACGAACCCGCCGACCTGGTCCGGGAGATCGGCATCTTCCTCGACCGGGCCCAGCGCCGCACCCTCTTCGAGGAGGTGCGCCGCGACTTCTCCGCCAACCTGGCCGACCGGGCGCGGTCCGAGGTCAAGCGGCTGGAAGCGCTCATCCCCGGCAACGACTTCGACCTGGACGGGGCGCTAGACCGCCTTGAGGCCTCGGGACGTATCTCGGCCGACGGCATGCGGCGTCTGCGCGAGGAGTCGGTCGGCGGTCAGGGCATGTCCTTCGCAGAGCTGACCGCGATCGTCAGTCCGGACGACCCGGCGGTCGACCGCTGGGACTTCGTCCGCGTCGCCACAGAGGTGCTGCCGGTGGAACGCAAGGGCTACAACGGCTCGCTCCCGGCGCCCACCTCCGTGGACTGGAAGCGTACGGCGGCTGAAGGCGCCGCCCGGTGAGCGGCGCGGGCGGGCTGTCCGAACAGGGGCCCCAGTTCGACCAGGTGATGGCCCTGCAGGGGCACGACGTCCCGGACGATCTGCGGCCGGGCGTGCTCGCGGTTCACCTGGAACTGAAGCGGATGACCTCACTGCTGCGCACGGCAAGCCTGGCGCCCGAGGCCGAGCCCGCGCATGTGTTCTCCGTCGCGACCTATCTGCAGGAGCCCTGACCACATGGACATGCCCCTGCACGAGCTGTCGGTGGCCGAGGCCGGTGCCGCGCTGCGCGACGGCTCCCTCACCTCGGCCCGGCTGACCGAGTACACCCTGGAGCGGATCGCAGCGATCGACCCGCTGATCGACTCGCTGGTGTCGGTCACCGCGGAGCGGGCGATCACCGACGCGGAGCGCGCCGACGAGGAGCTGAGCCGCGACATCGACCGCGGGCCCCTGCACGGCATTCCCTACACCCTCAAGGACATCATCGACACGGCCGGCATCGAGACCACATCGAACTCCCGGCTGATGCTCGGTCATGTGCCCGATCAGGACGCGTTCGTCGAGGGACGTCTGCGGAGCGGTGGCGGGGTGCTGGTCGGCAAGGCGAACCTCGCCGAGTTCGCCTTCGGCGGGCCGGGGTTCGACCTTCCGACGCCGCCGGCCCGCAACCCGTGGAACCCGGAGCGCTTCACCGGCGGTTCCTCGGCCGGCAGCGGCGCCTGCGTCGCGGCGGGCCTTGTGCGGATCTCCATCGGCTCCGACACCGGCGGCTCCATCCGCTCGCCCGCAGCCAACTGCGGGGTCGTCGGCTTCAAGCCGACGTACGGCCTGGTGTCGCGGCGCGGGGTCTTCCCGCTGTCCTACACCCTCGACCATGTCGGCCCCACGGCCTGGAGCGTGCGGGACGCGGCGCTGGCCATGAACGTCATCACCGGGCACGACCCGCTGGACCCCGGCAGCGTCGAGCGGCGGCCGGAGGACTACACGGCCGACCTCGGCAAGGGCGTGGAGGGACTGCGCATCGGCTACGCCCGCGAGTTCTTCACCGCGAGCAAGGGCGTCTCCGGCGAGGTCGTCGACACCATCGACGCTGCGGCCGCCCGGCTCGCGTCCTTGGGCGCGATGGTCGAGGAAGTGAGCATGCCGGACTTCGAGCTGATGAAGGCATGCGGCCGGGTCATCCTCCAGGCCGAGGGCTATGCCATCCATGAGCGGAACCTCCGCGAGCGGCCACGGGACTACGGCCGGTACACCTATCAGCGGCTCACCGGCGGGGCCGGGCTGACGGCGGCCGACTACATCCAGGCCACCCGCGTCCGCCACGAACTCACCCGGCAGCTGAACAGCGGCTTGTTCCAGCGGTACGACGCGCTGATCACCACGGTCGCCCTCGCGGCTCCGGCTCCGTTCACGGAGTTCCCGCACGACTGGCCGCCGCCGAGCCTGGCGGTGGCCGTCCAGACCGCGCCGTTCAACGTCACTGGGCACCCGGCGCTGGCGATGCCCGCAGGCTTCTCCAGCGAGGGGCTGCCCTTCGGGCTGCAGATCATCGGCCGGTACTTCGACGAGCGCGGCGTGCTGCGGATCGCCCAGGCATTCGAGTCGGCGGCGGGCGTGACCCCGCGCCGCCCCGGGCTCGGCGCGGAGATACGGATATGACTGTGGGGCGCGGGGATATGTCAACTCATCACATCGCAATCGTCGGTGGCGGGCCGTGGGGGACCTACGCCCTTGAGCGCCTGGCCGCCCTGCTGCCGCACACCGGGCTCGCCGACCCCGTGCATGTCACCGTGTTCGAGCAGTCGGGCCGGTTCGGCGCCGGCGCCACCCACAGCGACGACCAGGTACCGACGAGCTACCTGAACCGGGTGGCCAGCCAGATAGCCTTCGCTGCGGACGAGTCGACTGCGGCGGCGAGCCGTCTACTGCCGAAGGGGCTGCGCCCGACCTTCGCCGAATGGACCCGTGACGCCTTCGCGCTCACCGGCGAGGCGCAGTACGACATCCGGCCCACGGACACCCCGAGGCGCTATCTGCACGGACACGCTCTGCGCGACATGTTCCACCGCTACGCCGCGCTGTTGCGGGCCGTCCCCGGGGTCACCGTCGACCTGCTCGCCGCCGAGGTCACCGACCTGGAACCGGGCGGCGACCATGCGGCGTTCCTGGTCCACCACAGCGCCGACGGGCCACCCGTCAGGGCCGACCACGTACTGCTGGTCACCGGCCATTCGCGCAACCACCCCGTCCCCGGTTCCAGCACGGCCCTGCTCGCCGCGAACGCCCGCTACATCCGCAGCGCCTATCCACTGGCCGACATCAACCTCGACACGGCGCCCCCCGGCTCCTCGGTGGGCGTGCTCGGGCTCGGCCTCACCTCGGTGGACCTGCTCATGCACCTCACCGAAGGCCGGGGCGGGGAGTTCGCCACCACCGGCGGCGGCGGGCCGCTCGACGACCTCGTCTACCGCCCCAGCGGGCGGGAACCCGCCGTCATCGTGCCCGTTAGCCCCAGCGGCATGTTCACCTGGGCCCGCGCGGAGAACGCCAAGGCCGCCGACGAGACCGGCCGCTCCCATGCCGGGCTTGAGCACTCCGCACGTTTCCTGATTCCGGACGCGATCGCCACGCTGCGGCTGCGGGCCGGCACACCACGGCATCTGCGTGACGCTGAGGTCCGCCAACTCGACTTCGAGCGCCACATCTTCCCGCTGGTCGTGCTGGAGATGGCGTACGTCTACTACTCGACCCTCTTCGGCGCCGCGACAGGCGCCCTGCTCGCCCGGGCCGCCGAGCCGCGCTACCGCCGCTTCCTGCAGGATGCGGACGACACGGCGCACGCCGCTATCGCCCAGCTGATGGAGCCGGTGCAACGCGAGTTCGAGCGGGTGGCGGAGTACGTCGCCGGCTCCGCCGCCGGACTGCCCGCGACGGCGGACGCCGATTGCTACGCCAGGACGGACGCGGTCGAGGCGTTCCGATGCACGGTGTTTGGCGAGCCCGGGGAGTTCGGCGAGTCGGGGCGGGGCGGCCGCTCGCCCTGGGGCCACCCGACGGACCCCCGGGACCACGCCTTCGTCTGGGAGGAGTTCTTCGAACCGCTCGGGCCGAAGGACACCAAGGACGGCGACGCCTGGCAGCGGGGCCTCATCGACCACATGCGCCGCGACTGCCGAGCCGCGGCCCAGGGCAACCTCCGCAACCCCGCCAAGGCCGCCTGCGACGGTGTATGGCGCGACCTGCGCTCCACCTTCTCCGCGGCCATCGACTTCGGCGGCCTCACGGCCGCCTCCCACCGATCGTTCCTGACCAAGCACTTGCGCTACTACACCCGCATGTCGAACGGCACCGGCATGGAGGCGATGAAGAAGGTTCTCGCCCTCATCGAGGCGGGCGTGGTGGATGTGACGGTGGGCCCCGCCCCCGTCGTGGAACCGACCCCGGACGGCGGGTTTCTGCTGCGCGGCACCAAGACAGGCGCGGAACGCACCGTCGACCACCTGATAGAGGGCAAGGGACACGCCTTCGACGCCCACCACGACGTCCGCCCGCTCTACGCCAACCTCCTGCGCCGCAATCTCGTGCGCACATGGCGCAACACCGGCGACACACCGGACGAGGACTTCGTCCCCGGAGCGATCGACGTCACCCGCGACTTTCGGGCGGTCCGGGCTGACGGAACCGTCGAGTCGCGGATCACGGTGCTCGGAGCCCCGGTCGAGCGCCTGTGCTTCTTTCAACTCAGTGCGGCGCGGCCCTACGCGGGCAGCTCCGTGCTCAACAACATCGCCATGTGGGCGGAAGATCTGGCAGCGAGACTGAAGGACGACGACATCCATGACTAACAGCCTCCTGCAGCACTGCCTCCGCCTGGTTCCCACCGACGAAGTGATCCGCCACGTCGAGCAGATCTGCCGCTACGACCGCTACCAGGGCTCGACCGGGCTGGAGCAGGCGGCGCAGCTCGTCGCCGAGGCCGCGACCGCAGCCGGCCTGACGGACGTCAGGATCGACCGCTTTCCGGCGGACGGCACAGCTCAGTGGTGGAGCTGGCGCGCTCCGGTCTCGTGGACCCCGGTCGCGGCGGTGCTCGACGTGTACGACGGCCCTGACCGTGTCATCCGAATCGACCATGCCGAGCAGCCCTTCTCCGTCGCCACCTACTCGGCGCCCACCTCGGCCGGCGGCTGCGATGCCGGGCTGGTACGGGTCGGTCCGTCGACCGACGGCCTGGAGCTGAAGGGGGCGCTGGCCGTTGTCGAGCGGTCCTGCTTCGGCCGGGCCCACCTGCTGGAGGAGCTCTCGGCCGCCGGTGCCGTGGGCTTCGTCACCGACGCCCCCTGGAAGGGGACGCCGGACGCGGTCCACACCGGGCGGATCGAGCTGCCGCCCGACAGCATCCTGTCCGCCTTCAGCGTGACCCCAGCGCAGCTGGACCGCATCGCCACGGCGGCGGACCATGGCGGTCGGGCCCGGATGACCGTCGAGGTCGACCGTTCGGCAGCGATGCCGGTGGTGTCCGGTGTGCTACCCGGCACGGACGCCAGCGCGGGGGAGATCTGGCTCACCGGCCACCTGTGCCATCCGCGCCCGGGGGCCAACGACAACGCCTCGGGGGTGGCGGCCCTGCTCGGCGTCGCCGCCGCTCTGAGCGCGGGCCGCAGGGCCGTGGCCGGGTTCGGCACGCGCGGCTCGATCCGGTTCTTCTGGGGCCCGGAGTTCCTGGGTCAGGCCGCAGTGCTGCACCAGTACGTCGGCTCCGGCGGCCGTGGCCGACTCCCCGACGCAGTGATCAACCTGGACATGGTGGGCGAGGACCAGGACCGCTGCGCCTCGCCCTTCGTCGTCGAGCGTCCGCTGGACCTGAGCCCCTCGCTGCTGGGGCCCCTCGCGGAGCACTATGTCGCGGGGGTGTTCGCTGCCACCGCCGACCACCCGGGGAGCTGGCAGCCGTCGCCCTTCCTCGGCTTCTCCGACCACGCCCTCTACGCCGATCCGGGAATCGACCGTCCGGCGGTCCAGTTCTGCCATCCCGCCGACCGGTTCAACCACTCGGCGGGTGACGCACCGGACAAGGTGTCACCGGTCGAGATGCTGCGCTCCACGGCTGCGGCGGCGGCGCTGGCGCAGACCCTCGCGGGGGGCGGTCCGGACGAAGCCGAAGTCCGCCGGATCGTCGATCGCTGGTGCGAGCGGGAGCGGACCAGGGGCCGCGCTGTGGCCTCCGGCCACGGGAGTCCCTGGGCGCAGCGGTATCTGACCCGGGTCGAGGCCGGCTGCGACCTGCTGACCGCACTGGCAGCCGGGGACACCGAGCGGCCCGCGGCCCCGCCGTCACCGTCGGCGAACGGGCCGGCCATCGCGCGGGACTGGTCGGGCCCGCTCAACCTCCGGGCGATGATGGCGGACCTGTCGCCGGGCACCCGTGGGGGACTGGCCGAACTGATCGCCGCGGACAAGCACTGCCTGTCGATGCTCTTCCACTTCGCCGTCAGGGCGAACGGCCGCCGCACGCGCCATGAGATCGTGGATGACGCGTCCCTCGCCCTGGAACGCGAGATCGAGCCGGCTGTCTCCGGCAGGCTCTTCGACGCGCTGCTGGAGTCCGGATGGGTGCGCGCGGTCGGGGCGTGAATTCTTCGACGCGACACCGGCCGAACGGGCTCACAGCCCCAGCTGCCTCAGCAAGGCCAGCCCTGCCGAGTCGAGTTGGTAGAAGACCCGCCCGCCCAGGCGCTGCTTCCAGACGATCCCGGCATCGTTGAGTACGGTCAGGTGCTGGGAGACGGTGCTCTTCGCCACGCCCAGCGCGTCCGCCAGCGCGGTGGTCGTCGTCGGCACTTCCAGAGCGCGCACCACCTGAGCCCGCCCCTTGCCCAGCAGAAGGGCGAGCCGGTCCTCCGCCACGGAATCCCGGACCGGAGCGGTCAGCGCATGGAAGTAGCCGGTGGCACGGGCCTGGTAGGACATGGCTACGACGCCGTCCTCCTCCATGAACAGCCGCAGACCGCCGGCGAACACCGTGGGCACCAGGAGGAGTCTCGTGCGATTCAGGCCGGTGTCCAGATCGCGGTGGTAGGGCGCGGTCAGGTACGGCGGCGTCCACGAGACACGGCCGCCCAGCTCGGCCAGCATCGCGTCCACTCCGCCGACGGCCAGGGTACGGCCGCGGAACAGGATCTCCTCCTCCAGCGAGGAGCGGATCGAGGTCCAGTGCGGGGCGATCGCCCACTCCCAGTAGCGCTCCAGCAGCGCGATGCGCCGGTTCGCCCCGGCCGAGCCGGTGTGCCGCTCCCGCATGTGCTGCAGCTCCGCCTCGATGGTGGTGCGGGCCGGGTCGGGGACGGGCACGAAGCCGGACGGGAACAGCGGCGGTTCGGGCCGCCGCAGGGCGTCCACCAGGTCTCGGGTGAACTCGGCGGGCATCCCGTCACGGACCCTGCGGGCCCAGTTGGTGTACGGCGACGGTGTCGCGCCCCGGTAGCGGGCGAGGATGCCGAGGCTGCCGATGGTCTCCCACAGCGGGCTGAAGGCGAGCCGCGTGGTCTGCAGACTGTCGTCGTCGACATGGAGCCGTATCACGGCAGCCTCACCGCCTCCCGGGGCGGGTACCGGGTCATGAGGTCTCCACCCGCATGGCGAGATCTTGGCAGAGGGTGAGAATGGTCGTGATCCACGGAGCTGGATCGCTCGCGTTGTAATCCTGCATCGTTTCGACCCGCCAGTAGTCGGAGAAGCTGATCGCTCGCGGCAGAACGGCCTTGAACCGGTTAGCGCGCCACTTCGGCAGGTGGCTGCCGTACTCTCCCTGGCTCTCCAGCAGGCCGTCGATGACATGATCGAAGGCCAGGCGTGCGGATATCGTCGCGCTCTCCAGGTCGCCAGCCTCAAGCTGACCGAGTGCGTCCTCGACCGCGTCGTCCGTGGCGCCCAGGGAACGCACGACGGCGAAGGAGCGGAACGCCGACTCCGCGAGCCGGGCGCGGCTCTGTTCCAGCCAGCCCTCTCCGATAAGCGGCAGGCAACTGCCCAGCCGCGCAAGGAACTCCTCCTCGCGCAGGGCGAGGGTGTCCTGGGTGACCAGGCCGCCCTCGAACGCCTCCCAGGTGACCTTGGCGAAGATCTGGTCGATCTGGCGCTGTGACCAGTACGTGACTTCCCAGCGCCGGCTCTGCTCATAGAACAACTCGGTCTGAAGACAGGGGGGTTCGAGCGGGACGGGGACGCTGCTACCGGTGGGGGAGGTGTGCTCCGCGCCCGTGACGACGTAGATGTCGAAGTCGCTGCGTGCGTTGTGCCAACCGCGAGCGGCAGAGCCGACCACGAACGCGGCGAGGGCCCCATTCGGGATCAGGCCACGCCGTGTGAGCGGGGACAGCCAGCCCTCGACCGTCATGGCGTTCATTCCACGTTCCCCTTCCGCGTCCAGGTCGTCCTCGATCCTAGCCACGATGTCGTACGGCCGTGCGGGAGGTGTTCGGTGGTCGGTGCCGACGTTGACCCAGCCGGTGTTCGCGGCCACGTCGTAGATCCCGTACGGTACGGCGATGCCGGCCTGTACCGCTCGGAAAGTCATCGCTGCAGCTGAGTGGTGTTGCCTGTGGCTGTCGGCGGTGACTGGAATGCTGACGTGGTGATCGTGTCCCTGCTGTACCGCGCCGCCCGCACCCTGCTGTCCATACCAGGTGTCGTGCTGCGCCGGGACACCGCCAAGGACGCCGAGCTCCTGGTGCTGCGACATGAGAACGCGGTGCTGCGCCGTCAGCTCAATGGACCAGTCCGCTACGAGCCCGCCGACCGGTTCTGGCTCTCCGTACTGTCCTCACTGATCCCCCGCCGCCGCTGGGCGAACATCTTCCCCGTCACGCCCGGTACGCTCCTGGCCTGGCACCGCAGGCTGATCGCCAACAAGTGGGACTACTCCGCCCGCCGGAGACGCAACGGTCGACCACCGACAGCCACCGCGCTCAAGAAGCTGCTGCTGCGCCTGGCCAACGAGAATCCCCAGTGGGGGCCACCGCCGTATCCAGGGCGAACTCGCCCGGCTCGGGCATCCGATAGCGCCGTCCACGGTCTGGGAGATCCTGACCGCCGCCGGCATCGACCCGGCCCCGCGCCGAACCGGACCAAGCTGGCGACAGTTCCTGACCGCCCAAGCCGAGGGCGTCATCGCCGCGGACTTCTTCCACGTCGACACCGTGCTCGGCACCCGCCTGTACGCCATGGCGTTCCTCGAACACGGCACCCGTCGCCTTCACATCACCGGCGTCACCGCCCACCCCACCGGAGAATGGGCGACCCAGCAGGCGCGCAACTTTGCCGCAGATCTCGGCACCCGCATGGAATCCCTGCGATTCGTCCTGCGCGACCGCGACACCAAGTACACCAAGTCCTTCGATGCCGTCTTCCGGTCCGAGGACATGGACGTTCTGCTCAGCGCCCCACGAGTACCCCGGATGAACGCTCACTGCGAACGGGTGATCAGAACCATCCGCCGCGAAGCCCTCGACCACGTCCTGGTCATCAACGAGGCCCATGCCCGCCGAGTCCTCACCGAATTCCAGGATCACTACAACCGGCACCGGCCACACCAAGCCCGAGCGCAGCGCCCGCCCGACGCCGCCGAACAACCCACCACCATCGAAGACCTCAACGCCCGCAGACTCCTACGCACCCGCTGCCTCGGAGGCACCATCAACGAGTACCGATACGTCTCATGACGTGCAGCGATGACTTTTCGAGCGGTACAGGGGTGGGAAGAAGACGAGAAGCGGAGCGCCGAGGACGAGGCCACTGCAGCCGAGACAATCAACGGCTGGCTCCGTTCTTATGGCAGCCTGGACAATTGAGCTTGCTCTCAAGGAACTTTCACTCGTTGCGTAGAACCCTGTGTCCGCATTCCGGGGCAGTCTCACTGGTAAACCTGAGCAACTATCGGCTCCTCATGGCGGTCGGCGTGGTTTACGCTGTTGGAGGAAGCCAGCGGTGGGCGGCTCTGCGTTTGTCCGGAGTCACCCACCACAGCTTGTTCTGCCTGTCCCACTCCGCCCGCAGTTCGCGCTTGGCTTCGTCTTTCTGGGCAAAGGGGACGTTGAGGTACAACCGACCGTTGATCTCTACGCCCGGCGCGGGTCGATCGGCCGCCGCTCGGGGTCCCGGCGCCTCGGCAGCCGAGCCGGCGGGCGGCGCTGGTACGGCACGCGGTGATCCTGTGGGCACCGGATCGCTGTCAGTTGTCGCAGTGGTGCTCTGGGGCCGGGTAGGTCGCTCCGGGCGGGCCCGGTCGATGATTCGGCGAACCCGCCGACAGGCCGACGTGTCGGTGATGCGCATCATCAGGTCGGTCGGCCCGGAGTTGCTCAGCAGGTTGAGGGATCCGTGCCACAGCACGGACTCGTCGACGATGAGTACCTTCTCGTGCATCCGCTCGCGCTGCTCGACCCTGCAACCCGCAGTACGCAGGTCCTCAACCAGCCGCGCCTTCCAGGGCTTGTCCTGCTTCCGAGTGAACACCGTGACCTGGACGCCACGCGCGGCAAGTTTGCGGAACGGACCGCTCCAATAGTGGACCGGATCGCGGTCGAGGAAGGCGCAGTAGACCTCGATGGACTTTCTGGCCTGGTGCAGATCCCAGGCGACGGCGCGCCCTACCTCGTCTGCGGGAAAGAACGCCGGCCGTGCCAACTCCTCCTCCGATAGCCTGCCCAGGTCAGAGGCACTGCGGATAGGCACGAGCTGGTCGATGGGCAGGCGGACGGCGTGCTGCTCGAGGTGGTCCAGCATCCGCACGACCTCGCTGTGCGGGGCCAGGTGCGCACGCAGGTGTTCCACGTCGGCGACCACAACCACGTGGTCCTGGGCGCGGCTGAGGGCCACGTTCAACAGGCGGCAGGTCTGCGAGGACAGCCCCGTGCCCTCGTAGAAGAACCCCGGCTTCGTCCCGGCCCCGGCGACGGTGTCGATGACGACCAGCGGCCGTTGGCTGCCCTGGAAGCGGTGGACAGTGTCGACCAGGCCCTCGTACTCCTCCCCGAAGCGATGCCCGAGGCTGGAATTGAGCGCTCTGACCTGGTCCCGGTAGGGCGCGATGACGGCCAGGCGGTCGGCGGGCCGCTCATTGGGCGGCAGGTCGGTCCAGTTCCTGCCTGGCAGGACCGCGTCGTACTGGAGCCCTCGTACGAGCTGGTGGATAACCGCCTCATGGACGGTGTTGGACTTGTGGTCGCGGCCCGTGATCCGCCGCGAGGAAGTGTCGACCAGAACCAGCGGCCCGTCCAGCAGCGCTGACGGAGGCAGCCGTGAGCCATCCCCTCGTCCGGTGCGCAGTGGCGCGTCGGGGTAGGCGACGGTGTTCACCAGGCCGCAGATCGAGGAGTCCATGCGGTACTGGGTGTTCAAACCCACCAGTCGGCGATCCTCCAGGCGTGCCGAGCCGGCGGCGGCGACCAGTCCGGCCGCGTGGAAGGCGTCGCGTTCGGCCCATTGGCGCGAGTGCGCGCGTTCGGGCTCGGTGGCCTTGGGATCCTGGCCGCCCTTGGTGATCGCGGGCAGCTGGCGAAAGTCTCCGGCCAGTACCAGGCGCTTGCCGGCGAGACCGGCCACATACCAGGCGGAGGGGAGGTCGACCATCCCGGCCTCGTCGAGGATGACAACGTCTACCCGGTCCAAAAGCTTGCGCGACTGCACGGCCTTCGCGACGGTGGCGCCCTTGACCCGGCACCGGGCGCGCACCGCGTCGGCCAGGCCGCGGCGCTGACGGTCCAACTCGTCCAGCTCCTGCTGGAGCGCGTCGGCCTGCTCGGCCAGGCGCGCTCGCGGTTGTAGCCCGGCCACGCTCGACTGCAGCGCCGTGAGCTGCGGGCCGAGGTCATTGATCAAGGCGGTAGTGGTTTCCTCCTCCTTCTGTGCTCCCTGCTGCTGGTACCAGATTCCGGACTGGACCTGGACGGTGGCAGCCAACTGCCCTTGGAGCTCCTGCAGTCGCACGGTCTTGCGGTTCGCCATCAGGCCCGACGGCGTCCCGATTTCGCCGATCTTGACGCGCAGGTTGGCGGCGTCCGCGTCGAGTTGCAGCAGGGCCCGGGTCGCGTTCTCCAAGGTGGTGAGCGCGTCGGAGTTTCGCTTCCATGCTGCGGTGAGGGCCTCGGTGAGCTCAGCGACCCGGTCGTGCATCCGCAGGTCGGCCCGCACCTCGTCCATCCGGGCCCTGGCCGTGGCCAGCGCTGCGTCGATCTGCTCTCCCAGCCGTCCGGCGATTCTCACTGGGTCGACCTGCCCGCCGTACTTCTGCTCCAGGCTCGCCACCGCGATCTCCCCGGAACGTTGCACCAGCCCGTCAGCGAAGCCCGGCTCGCCCTGGAGCAGGTCGCACATCCGCTCCAGTGCCTGGTCCACCGCGACGTGCGTCGGCGCCAGGAACAGCAGGTTCAGCCCCTGGCGGTAGCAGCCCTCCGCGATGTGGGAGACCACGTCCGTCTTGCCCGTCCCCGGCGGCCCCCACAGGAACAGCACGTTGCTGCCGAGTGCCCGCTCCACCGCGGTGCGCTGGGCCGGGTTCAGCTGGAGTTGGTTCCACCCGGCGATCAGCTGGGCCGGGTTGGCCGCCTGGCCCAGAGTCGGGCTGCCCAGACCCAACACCAAGCCGGCCATGGCGGCATCGACCGGACTGCCAGACTGTCCCGCCGCCTCAAGACGCTCAGCCAGCACCACCCACGTCGAGGCGTCGTCCTCCCGCAGCAGTGCCGAGGCTGGAGCCGGACCGAGATCTACAGCCGTCAGGACCCGAACTGTGCCGTCCGGCAGTCGAGCCGCCTCGGCCACCGCCCATGGCTGCTCGGACCGCTCTAGACGCACCAGCAGCGACTTGCCGTTGAAAGAGTCCCGCCACGACCGACAGGCGAAGAGGTACTCGGCACGTTCCCCACCGCGGACACGGCGGCCAGCGTGCAGGACGATCTTTTCCGAGTCCCTGCTCGCGTCCCGACGGCAGGCTGTGATCTCCGCACGCACCGCCGTCAGCAGCTCCGCCGCCGGCTCAGAATGCTGCTGCTCTGCCATCGGCCCCCCACGATGTCATTTTCCGTACAAGAAGGAATCTTATCTGCCGCAGAAGTGCGACGGAGTTGCTTCGCGTGCAAGAGGTGTCGCCGTCCCCTCATACCGGGAGGGACAGCGATGGTCGGAAGGGATTCTGTAGGTTCAGGGGCCGGCAGGGACGCCGTCCCGCTGCCAGTGCGGAGCTTGCATCGGTGGCCACCGAAGGAGCCCGGCGACGGGCTTCAAGGACCTGGTCACGTCAGCGGCTACGAGTGGATCCGCGTGTGGGTTGATCGACGTCGCCATGCAGGGCGTCAGATGGTTCAGCGGGCAGTGCATCGCTGCCAGCGCCACGAACGGGTCCTCTGGATTCCACTCGGAGGCGAAGGCGGACGGCCAACGGTCGATCGTAGCTTTCGCGGTACCGTCGAGATGGGTGATATCGGCGATCAAGAGAGTCGGCATCCGTCGCGCCTGGGCTCGCTTCTGCTCGCTGCGCAACGGCTGCTGGGCCACGGCGGCCACAGCGTCAAGGGTGTGCTGCGCGCCGGACGTCATGGAGGACACCACCTCCACCCCTGCTCCCATGGGGAGCGGCGTGATCTGCACACGGACCACGAGTGGCGGCACGTCGCGCTCTGGACGGTCAGGGACGACAGCGGAACGCACCAAAACGAACGGCTCGTCCACCATTTTCTCGGCCGCCTCGACGATCGCATCCGCAAGCTGCCTACGCTGGGGAGTCCTGATGCTCGCCGGAGCGCATTCCTCGGCCATGAGGCTGACCTTGATGTCGAGGAGAAGCTCATTCAGGCGGGCCAGGACGTCCATGGCGATGCTGCCCAGTGCATCGGGGCCCCGATGGCTGATCTCTACGCCGACGCGCCGCCCCGAAGGTGCGTCGATCAGTAGGTCGGGCCCCGCCTGTGTGTTGACTGCGAAGTCCAGACCCGCCTCGGCGAAGCTTGCCGCGACAGCCATCTCTGCACGGAGGTTGTAGAAGTCGCCACGGCCGGCCGGGTTCGTCTCCCTAGGCTCTTGGAAGCGGCGACGCAGGTCGTGGAGGCCGTCGGGCGCAGCTCTCTCCAAGATCTCGATCATGGTGTCAAGCGTGGTCAAGATCGGTGATCTCCACCATGCGTAGGGCACTCCGACGGGGATGACTAGTTCGGCTGGTGGGCGGCAATGCCGGAGGAGCGGGTGGTCGGTGAGGCCGTCGAGCCACTCCCGGAGGTTCCGGAGCGCTTCCTCCTCTCCGCCGTCGGGAATCGGCGGAAGGCCAATATCCTGGCCTGTAGTCGTCCTGGAGTACTGGGACTTTCGAGGCATGTTCCTCCTTGTTTCCGTGGGAGAAGCATTGGCTTCGCTCTGGTGCCAACAGTTCTATGAAGCTGGCGGTGGGATCCAGGGCAGGCGGATCAGTGGCGCGTCTGCTGCGTGCATCAGTGCCGCGAAGTGGTCGACCAGGCCGGCGACGGCAGCTGGATCGCGGACGACGGCACCGATCTCCAAATTGTCGTTGTAGGCGTTGTCGGTGAGGTTCGCGCTGCCGAGCAGGGCGGTGGTCCGGTCGGCGGCGATGACCTTGGCGTGCATACTGCCGTGCCTGCCACCGGAGCCGCGGCGCTCGCTGCTGGCCCATTGCCACAGGTGGACATCCGGGTGGAAGCGCAGGTCCTGAAACGCGGAGCGGCCGTCGCTGGCCCCGTGCAGCCTGCCACCGGAGGCACGGGCGGTCTCCAGGACCAGGTCCACGCTGACGCCGCGGTTCGCGGCCGCCTCAATCTCACTGACGATCTCCTGGACGCCGAACGCGGTGTAACTGGTCACCAGGAGCGTGCGAGTGGCAGCCCGGATGACCTCGATCGCGACGGAGGCGGTGAGCCTGATCGGTACTGCGTCACTCACGGGTCCGGAGACGACGATGTCCACGTGGTGAGCGGCGATGTCCTGCTCGTATCGGTTGCTGGCGGCTTCAAGGGCCAGAGCCAGTGCAGCACCCGATGGTTGTGGAACAGCTGTTCTCCACGCGGCCAGTAGTAGTGCGATACGCGGACTGAGTCCCGCGCCCGGGTGTGCGGCGGTGAGCCGGGCCTGGGCGCTTCCATCCGGTCCGGCTATTGAGGGCAGGACGTTGACCAAGGCCGTGAGGTAGGTCTCCGGGAGCGCGGCGACGAGCCCGGAGAGTACCTCGGGGAGACTGAGCACGGCCTCGGAGCTGCCATGGCCGCTCATGCCGGGGTCGCGAAGAATCCGCCCGGCCGACCGCTGAACGTCTCCACGAGCAGTTCGCGGTCCAGGAAGTGGTTGCCCCGCTCGCAGGAGGTCTCAGCGGCGAACAAGCAGGCATGGCAAGCGGCACCGTGCAGGCGGCCATGGGCGGCCGGGTCGTGGTCGGCGCACAGCGGGTCCGAGCCGCACAACCGGGCAGCTTCGAGCGCCTGGTCGATCAACGTGCCGAGGCGGTTCCTCTCGCCGAGGCTCACCAGGCCGCCGAGCGTGCCCTCGCTGTCGGGGGCGGCGGTGTAGAGCAGAATCCCGGCCATCGGATCGGCGCCCTCGCGCGCGTAGATCCGCTCGCCGATGCCGGAGGCACCGTACCCGCACTCGAGAGCGAACTCCCGGATCAGGACGTGGGAGAAGGTGTGCAACAGCAGATAGCGGATGCCCGGCCAGGGCGCGTCGGTACG
The DNA here is from genome assembly GCF_014084105.1 of Streptacidiphilus sp. P02-A3a. GTDB lineage: Bacteria > Actinomycetota > Actinomycetes > Streptomycetales > Streptomycetaceae > Streptacidiphilus. Next base: position 7,132,943 of record NZ_CP048289.1, read on the forward strand.
GCGCTGGTCGCACCACTTCTCGTGGGCCTTCATCAGCGTCCGGGTGCGCCGGATGACATTCGGGTCCTGCTCCCAAGTAGCGAGCCGTCTCTCATCGAATCGAAGGAAAATCCCCTCGCCGCGCGTCTCCGCGCACGGGACCCAGAACGGCGCCGCTGCGGACAGGGGTGCGCGGTTCTCCTCCGAGGCCATGCCTCCGCTGGTCGCAGAACCCCACTCGGGGGCGTCGATCCGGCTGAACCCGTACAGCGCGGAGACCTCGCGCAGGCGCTTCACGAGCCGCACCTGGGTCAGCCAGCCGTGGTGCGGGGCCGGGACGGGTTCGTTACTGACGCTGAAGTCGGGGTGGTTCTGGGGGGTGCCGGTGAAGGCGTTCCATTCCGGCCCGGCGATATCGAGTGCGTCGTCGGCCACGGCTGCGCCGGAGGGTCCTTCACTCTGGCGTCGGGCCATCGCGTCCAGGACCTCGTCGGCGCCGAAGCGTTCCAACTGCGGCCACATCACCTGGGTCGGCAGGACCAACCGCGCGGTCTCGCGCGGCAGCTGCGCCAGTATCTGCAGCCCTGCCCAGTGCTCGGCGACGGCACTGTCCACCGGGTTGTCGGCGTGCGGGAGGGAGAAGACCCTCAGCTGCATGGCGAACCAGCCGTTGGTCGCACCCAGCGCCATGGTCCGGGTCTGCTCGGTGCAGGGCTCAAAGGTCCCCAGGTGCGGGTGGCGGCCCCGGCAGGCCGGGAGTACCTGCTCGCTGCGGATGCCGATGGCCTCGGCCATGGACCGGGCGTTCACATCGCAAGAGCATTCGACGAAGATGTTGGCGGCCTCACCGGTGGTACCGCGCTCTACCAGCTTCAGAGTGTGGTCGTTCCCGTAGGGTGCGCCACGGTGGACGAAGTACATCCATGGAAAGTCGTCCACATGGCCGGCCGGGCAGGCGGAGACGAACCTGGCCGGCACCGCGGTCGGCCGCCTGCGACCGGTATCGCGACAGGAGTGAACGAACCGGGTCTGGTCCGGCGCAAAGCTGTTGGGCAGCAAGTGGAAGAGCCCGGAGTCGGCCGGTGAGAGCCGGTTGCACCGGTTGTCGGTGCAACGCAGCCAGCCCGGGAACACCGCGACCGGGACACCGATCCGGGACCAGGCACCGCTGAAGTCGTTCGGGTCCTCCGGCGTGTAGGGCGGCATTCGCAGGTGCTGGACCTGGGGACCGAGCTTGGTGCGCACAGCCGCGAGCAACCGCTCCTCGGGCACGATCGCCGCCTGCTCCAGCTCCCAGTCATCCAGCCCGAGGATCATCACCGAGAGGTTCGGCAGGTCTGCGACCGCGCCGACGCCGTAGGTGTGCAGCAGCTGACTGGGCCTCAGCTCCCCGACCCGCAGGTCGCTTGCCGGACGCGCTGTGTTTACGGCGCTGGTCACGAAAGGCCCCCTTCGGGTCCGTCGGCGTCCGGGGTCGGGCGCGGGAGGAACGGATGGTGCTCATGGTCGTCGGCACTGCCCGGCGCGGTACGCAGGACCAGCCGGATGCCGGGCTCGACCTCGCGCAGCGAGGTCGGACAGGTTGTGCGTTTCCACTGCCCGGAATCCGGACTGTGGAGCAGCCCGACGATGTCGTCGGCTTTGCCCTTCGCGTCGTAGACGAGTCGGGTCGCCGGGCGGCGCTGCTCGCGCGCCCACAGGTCGAGGATGCTGTCGAGCTCCTCCCGCACCCTGGTCGCCACCGCCCGGTCGCCGGAGACCTCGCCCGCGCGGCGTTCCAGATAGCGGACGATGTGGTCGGCATTGCGGCTGTGCGTGTCGAAAGTCTGCGCGCCCAGATTTCCGTTGTCGCCGGACTCAAGGTTGCGGGCCAGCGCGACCAGTACCCCGGTCAAACCGCGGTCTATGGCACGCTCGGCGAACGGGGTGACCGAGAGGGCTTCGACGTGCCGGTACACGGTCGCGTGGAAGTGCTCGAAGGTCTCGTAGTGGGACAGGTCGCGGGGGCGGGCCCAGTTGAACACGGTGAAGACCAGCCCTGGTGCGGCCCGGCCGACGCGGCTGGTGGCCTGGATGTACTCCGCGGTGGACTTGGGCTGGTTGGCCACGGTCATGACGCCGAGCCGGGAGACGTCGACTCCGACGGCGATCATGTTGGTCGCCAGCAGTACGTCGATCGGCGTCAGCTTGCCGGCCCGAGGAAAGGTGTACTCCAGCTGCTGGAGGATGTCCGGGATCTTCTCAGAGGTGAGGCGCGAGGTGAGCTCTTCAAGGCGTAGTTCGTAACGCCGCGACAGGCCGCGCTCGTTGATCCGCTCCAGTCGGGTGGAGACGTCGTCCTCCACCGACAGCCTCATGCCGCCGAGGTCGCGCAGGCTGTTGAAGTAGCCGACCAGCGTCATGTAGGGGTCGGTCACCGGGTTTCGGCCGTACTTCTTGTGCACAGTCTGCGCCGCGGCGAGAACCGCGACGTACACCCGGATCATCGTGGACTTGGTGCGCACCCCCTGGGCGCAGATCCCGATGTAGCGGCGGCCCGGATGCGACTCGGTGGGCCGCTGCCGGGCGAAGAAACTGTCGCCGATCTCCAGGCCCTGCGGCGGGAACACCTGCGTACGCCGGTCGAACAGCGCATGGATCTGCCGCTCGGCACGCCGGACAGTGGCGGTCGAGGCGATCACCTTCGGCCGCGCAGTCTTGCCCGGCGCGTACTCCCAGGTGGCCAACCTGTCGACGGCAGCCTCGTACAGGCCGGTCAGCGAACCGAGCGGGCCGGAGATCAGGTGCAGCTCGTCCTGCACGATCAGGTCCGGCGGACGCACTTGCCGGGCGGCGGTCATGGTCGCGGCGCGATAGCGGCCCTCGGCGTTGTGGCTGCTCGCCTCCCAATCCTCGTCGGCGGTCTGGGGCGTGACGTAGCCATGCCGGGAGCAGTGCCGCGAGGCCCGCCCGAACAGGGCCTGGGTGCGTCCGTTCCAGGCGAGTTGCGCGAACTTGTCAACGGTCGCGATCACCAGGCTCGGCAGCAGCCGATAGATCTCCTCGTCGACGACGACAACCGGCAGTCCCTCCCCATTCGGGTCGCCGCCGCCGAAGGGGCAGCCGAACAGCTCCGGGCAGCGGATGCGGGTACGGCGCAGGGTCTTGTCGACCTCGATGTCCCGCCCCTTCTCGATCTTCGTTCCGCACCAGGGGCAGCTGGTCAGCTGGTACGGGGTGCCGTTGTTCTGGTTCGGACGGCCACTGGCCCTTCGTACGTCCTTGACCCAGTCCGCGGCCTTGTCGGTCGAGTTCGGGGAGACCTTCCCGCCGACCCACAGCCCGATCCGGAACGGCTCCTCGCCCCAGCACGCCTCGTCCTGACGGCGCAGCACCTCGCATGCACAGATCAGCGCGGTGGCGCGTTGGAACTGCTGGATCGTCAGCAGGCGGAGTGTGTAGCGCATCAGGACGGCCACCCCGTGGACGGCGTCCAGGCCCCCCAGGGCCGGCCGCCGACGACGAATGGCCAGGGTGTACGCGGTCAGACCGAGGTACGCCTCGGTCTTGCCGCCACCCGTGGGGAACCACAGCAGGTCCGCCACCGCCGTGGCGCCGGTGGACCGCTCACGGTGCCCCGGGTCGGTCAGCGCAGGCAGGTTCAGCAGGAGAAACGCGAGCTGGAACGGGCGCCAGGACCGGTTGGCCGGCACGTCCTCAACAAGGAATACCGCATCAGTGTCCTGGGATCCGTCCCGGCGCCGGGAGGCGGCGACCCGGGTGTGCACGCGCTGCAGATGCATCGCACTGTTCGCGAAGCGGAACGCAGCCAGCGCGTCCTCGTCCCCGAGGATCAGCTCGATCCCGGCCTCGATCCGCTTCGCGGCGTGCTCGGCCTGGTCCAGCGTCTCTGCGGCCTGATCGACGTACTCGTCGAGGTGCTGGCCGTCCTGGCCGACCCGCGCTCTGGCCCGCCCTATCCAGGCCCGATAGCCAACCACCAGCGGCATCAGCCCCGCTCTCAACTGGTCCGGCTCGCACTCAGCCAGCACCTTCATATCGACCAGCAGATCCGCCAACTCAGGCAGGTCCGGGTCACTGTCGAACGACGGCGCGTCGGTGTGCGGGATGTCGTACTCCGGCGCGGCCTTGGTCTGCACCGCGACTGCGGTCATCGGGTCGGTGCTGTCGGCCGTCGCATGCACCCCCGACCCGTGCCCCACCGCGAACTCCGGGCTGAAGCGGTAAGCCATCGCCAACCGGCGCTGCTCGCCCCGGTCGGCGACGTCGCCGCCGGAGCCGGGCTCGTGCCGGGGCAGGAACACTGGCGCACCGTCAGGGCCGGTCGCCGAGACCTCGGCCTGGAACACCCAGTGAAGCGCGGAGTTGGAATCGGTCTCCGTGCCGTTGACCAGGAAGAGCGTCACCAGCCAGTCGTCCTGGTAGCGCCGTACCCGACCGCGCAGCACCACCTTCGGGTCATCGTGGTCGAGCACGACCGGCTCCACTCGGCCCTCGACGAGTTTCACCGGCACGCTGCCGGTGTGCGGCTCGCGCCGCCAGATCAGCCTCTCGATGCTCGGGTCCGTCGAGTGACTGCGGACGTAGCGCGCCCACGTCCCGGTTACCTCCAGCCCGGCGGCGTCGCCGCGCACCCGCGCGGTGAACCCGATCGACGACGGGGTCAGACTGGGCACGTTCGGCGCGTTCGGATCCGGCGACCCCTCATCCGCGCCGGGCAGTTCACTGTCGCCGAGCGAGGCGTCCAACTCCTCCGGCACGATCACGGTCCCGTTCGGCGCGAGCCGCCCGAGCATGTACCAGTCCGTCGGAGAGTCAGCGACCTCCTCCAGATCGCCACCGACCGGCCCCAGCAGGTCCCGCACGACGAACTCGGCCACCTCATCGCGGATGGCGCCCAGGGACGGGACGGCCAGGATCGGATCACTCGACGGACCGGAGGGCAACATGTCGCTCATGGGTCACCACGATAGAACGCGGCACTGACAACCCGGGTGGATCGCCAGCACGACGTGGACGACTCGTGACGTCCAGCAGTGATCAGGGCTTACCAAAGCATGTCGTCGCCGGGATCCGCGGTCGGCTTGGGGGCAGTGGTCTTCTTGGGCTTGGCCGAGCCCTTCCCCTTCTTGTTATGGAGACCTCGGCGAAGTTCATCGTCGTAGACAGCGAAGTTGAGCTCCAGAAGGCGGTCGTTCATCTCAATCTGGACGTCCGGGTGGACGGTCCAGCGTTGGCCATGGACGGTCTCGTGGAAGCCGTAGTTGAGGGCGAGCGGCGTCCAGTCGAACTGAGCGGCGAGCGGGTGCGCGAGGTAGGACTCGGACACCGCCTCGTCGATCTCGACGTGAATCTCACGCAGGCGCTGGATGTCGGCGTCGACGTTCGCCGGGTTGTGGACCTCGTTGTAGAGGTCGGTCATACCGAGCTGGGGTGACCGGGTCAATTGGACGTGGCGACGGTAGGTGTCCAGCTCCTCGCCGGCGGCGCGGATGCGCGCGGTCAGCTCCGGCTTCGGGAAGGTATCAAAACCGTCAGAGGGGGTGTAGCGCGGGTCACCCTTGATCGTCGATTCACCCTTGACAGTCCACCAATTGAAGTTCCACGTACTAGTCAGCACAGCAAGCATCGCCACAACGTCGGAAGTATAGAAAACACATAGAGCGTGCGAGAAAACCTGCCCATTTGACACGATGACCGGAAGTCCGTACTTACTATGAAGGCCAATTACGAGAATGCGACTGTGGCGAGAAATAGATGTTCGAAGCTCGGGGCGTGGCCTATGAAATCTCCACCATGCCGGACGGTCAGGGCGGACATCCGCCTCAACCTGGGCAAGGAGGTCTGGAAATCCTTGCGCCTCCTCAAGGGACATGACTCCAAAGTCGATTACCCATCTGACTGCGGTCATATCTGGCCTATTGTTGATCTCGTCAGAGTTTAGAAACGGGAGGATCCTTGCGCTATTCCGAGGATCCTTCGCAACCAAGCGCCGAAAATCAATCTCGTCGAGAATGAAACCCGCACCAGTCACTTGACAGCCCACTGATGCCTGCCCGATGGACTCCGCCAACTTGCGCGAGGCTCCAATAACGCGCGATGGCACAGTGAGACTTGGAGAAATTCCGCGCACTGGATAACCGTCAAGATTATATTTCTCTCCGCACCCGATCCTGCCGACCCACAGCAGAGAGACATGCACACCGGCCTCCCCCGGCCATGCCATAGATTTCACGGCACGCCCGATCTTCAAGCCCTGCGAGTCCATTCGATCCAGTCCCACTTCACGGGAATCCGTCTGCGCGATGGAATTTGTTGCAATTATTCCCTCTCGACCAAGTGGTGCGAGCTCCATGTTACGCAAAAGAAAGTATGTACAGAGATCAGCTCGCCCGCCAGAGCCATTCCCCCTGGCGATCACCTGTCCAATATAATTGAGGCCATCCTTTCCAATTCGAGCACTAGTCTGCACTCCGCCAGAAAAGGGAGGATTGCCCATTACCGCATCAAAGCGGCGGCCACCACGGCTTGATTCGGAGATAATCTCGGGGAACTCAAGGGGCCAATGGAGCGGACGCAAAGGTGAGGTACGAGGGCTGCCAATCGGGCCCAGTAGCCAATCATCAATGATTGAACGCGCCTCAACTTCTGCGGCATTATCACCTCGAAGAGCTCGCTCAACAAGGTCTGCAATAGACGTGAGGCGATCACTATAGGCATCATTAGACCTAGTCGTCGCTGTCGACAGTTTGGCAGCGACAACAGCATCTGCAACAAGACGAAGCTGCCCGGTCAACGCTTCAGCTTCAGCAAGCTTCGCAGCCTTCGCACGGGCGTCCCGGATGTCGGAGACCTCGTGCTCTTCAATATCGCGCCGCAATTTTGCAGCTCGCGAGAGCAGGGGACCAGTCAGCTTATCGATTTCTCCGCTGAGGCGGGCGTTGAGGCGGAAGCCTTCGCTCGGGCTGAGATGGAAAGCTTCGATCTGATCTGCCGTCAGGCAGCCGATAAGTGAGTCCCCGCACCGCAGCGCGTGGTCGACGAAGTTGAACGGACGACCCTTCGCGAGAGTGACCAGCCACAACGACAGCTTGGCCAGCTCCACCGCCATCTCATCGACGTCCACGCCGTACAGGCACCGGTCGGCCACCATGCGGCGGGCTTCGAGGAGCAGGGCGTCGCGGTCCTCGCGCTGCTCGCCGAGGCGCGAGGCGATCGCGTCCGGAATCCCGTCGCGCTCCCAAGCTTCTACGACGCGTTCGGACAAGTACCGGCACGCGGAGACCAGAAACGCGCCGGACCCCATCGCGGGGTCGAGTACCTTCAGTGCCAGGAGCTCCGAGGCGGGGCGCACTCGCCATTCGAGCGGCTGTGTGCCGTCTGCGGGTCGCGGGATGCCGTCGGGTGAGCCGGGCGAGAAGCACAGCGGGTCCAACGTATGCAGCACGATCTCTTCCGCGAGGGCGCGCGGGGTGTAGTGGGTGCCGGAGTCGCGTCGGTCGCCGACTTGAGTGACGATCACCGTCCCCGCAGGGTGAACGATCGGCTCGTCGCGCAGGTCGGAGCGCAGCAGACCGAAGAACGGACGGACCCGTGCTGCGAGGTCGGCGTCATTGTCGCAGGCTGCGTCGAGTTTGCCGATGTCGCCGCCGGTCGGTGAGATCGCGAGCGCCTTGGTGAACTGTGTCGCCGTCATTCCAGCGAGCGTGGTGACTTCCGCTTGAAGACGACCGGCCTCGTTCCAGGCTTCGAGGTCAGTGAGCTTGGCGTCGACCCCCGCCTTCCCCTTAAGGCCCAGGCGTGTCTCCTCCAGCAGGATGGCCGAGTGTTCGAGGAGACCTTCGTAGACATGACCGACCTGTTCGACGTCCAGGCCCTTATAGGACAGTCGTTCCGTCGAGGTGACCTTGCCGGCCGGCGTGGTGCGCTTGAGCTTGATCAGCGCGTCGAGCATGGCAAAGACGACCCGGTCCGTGACTTTCAGCCGCTCCAGCCACGCGAACCGCTTCGGGTCGAACAGTGATCCGCCGTACGCCGGGATCCACATGTCCGGATGGCTGGCTCCGCCGTGGACCGCCCGGAAGGTGGCGAGCAGTGTGGGCCAGGCGGCCTTCCAGCGGTCGGCGATGTCGGCGTCGTCCTGGTCGAGCCGGTCGTAGAGCTTGGTGACCGAGTAGGAGTCGGCGTACAGCTCGTCGCCTGCGGGCAGCAGCCCCTGCTCCTCCGCGTACAGCAGGAAGACGATGCGCATCATGACGGTCAGTGCCGCCCGGTAGACCGTGCGCGGGGCGACCCCCGCCAGCACGGTGCCGCCGGCTTCGCGGTCAAGCCGCGACAGCTCCGCGACCAGCAGCTCGACGGCAGCACGGACCTGCTTGCCGAGAGTCTTGGTGACGGCGGTGGTGTCGTCCGCCGTGCGCGTGAACAGGGCGGCGAGGGCGTCGCTGTCCCTGCCTTCACGGTCCTTGGCGGGCATCGCGGCGCAGTGTGCACCGAGCAGTGAGGCGAAGGCCCGCAGTAGCAGTGGCTCCTCGAACCAGGTGTCCGCGTCGAAGACCGCCACCGATGTCGGCATCGTGGGCCGGGCGTGGACCAGGACCCACAGGCTGCCGTTGGTGAGCAGCGCGAGTGGGACCGCACGACGGCGGCACAGCTCCGCGGCCTGCTCGGCAAGTGACGGCAGGCCTTTCTTGGCTCGGGTTAGGGATTCGTCCCAGGGACGGCGGTAGATCAGGATACGTTCGGCCGCGCCGGGTAGGCCGCTGGTCGGATCGGGCGGCCCCATCAGCAACGCGTCCGGGGCGGTGCCGCCGACCTGGGCCAACTCGCGGGGCAGCAGGGAGCCCTGGCGCAGTGCCTGGCCCCGGTAGCCGAGCAGTTCCTCCAGGACCAGGTGCTGCCAGACGGAGCACAGGGTCGCCGGGTCGCCCTGCAGTTCGGCCCATGCCTGCCGGATCCGCTTCCGCACGGGGGTCTCGACAGCGTCGATGCCCTGCGGGAACGCCTCGGCGAGGACCTTGGCGGAGAGGAACGGGCCGTCCGGGCGTAGCAGGTTGAGCCATTCGGCGTGCTGCTCGATCGGAGTCTGCTGCACGGTCTTCGGGATGAGGGCATGCGGGGGCATCAGCGGCCTGCCTGGTTCGTGTGGGTGCCGGCGACAGTCAGCGAGGCGGGGACGAGGAAGGTGACCGCCACGGGGAAGCGGCGTGCGACCGGGTTCGCGTAGCGGTGGCGCAGGGCTTCGGACTCGGATTCGAGCTGCGCCGGAATGGCGGCGAGCCGCGTCTCCAGCTCCGTGTGGTCCTTGTGGAGCTGTTCGCGTTCCGTGTCTACGCTCAGCAGCGAGTCCTGGTGCCACAGCGCATTCGTGTTCAGGGATTCGCGAATATTGCGTTCGAGCTCGGTCAGGACCGACTGCATGGCCTTGACGTCCTCCTCGCAGCGCTTGTCCAGTACCTTTCCCTGCTTGCGCGCGATCTTGTCGGACTCGTTCTTCAGCGCCTTACCGAGCGGGGCCTCCAGCGCACCCCACATCCCGGTGAGCCGGTCGAGGAACTCTGACGGCGGCGCGTCCTCCGACGCAGCGGCTAGCCAGTGTTCCAACACGTCCGCGTTCTTCTCCACGGACAGCTTGCCGTGTTCGATCATCCCGCCGGCGAGGGCGATCTGCTCGTGCAGGCGCACGCCTCGGTTTCCGGTGAGGACGACCCGGCCGTGTGCGATGACGGCCGGGTTACGCAGCAGGTCGCCGGGCACGATCCGCGCGGTGACACGGGTCAGGTGGGCACCGGGTTCGTCGCCCTGGGACCACAGTTCAGCGCGAAGCAGACGCAGACACAGGTCAACCAGGCGGTGGTTCAGGTGCAGCAGGACGACGTCGGTGCGTCCGGCGTAGTCCTGGTCGAAGGTGACCGGGCGCTGCCTGCCGCTGACCGGGTGCCGCAGTCCGTCGTTACGAGCCTGCGCCCACCCCTCCTTGAGCTCCGGGAGCTTGAAGCAGCGCGCGCCGACGCCCTTGGGCGACGGAGTATCGATCAGGTCCTTGTTATGGGCCAAACGAAGCGCGGTGCGCACTACCCGCTCGATCGTCTCCGGATTCAGGTTCAGTTCGGTGCGGGTTCGGGTCAGCTGCTCCTGCGCCTCCTGCAGATCGTGCGCCAGATTCCGTTCGATCTTCAGCACGGCCTTGCCGGCCCGGTTCTTGATCTCCCGGTCGGTGGTCTGCCAACTGGATCGCCTGCCAAGCATCTTCTGCTCGACCTGGCTGGCGATCACCTCTCCGGCGCTGCCGAGGTCGGTTCGGATCTGGTCGACCTTGCGCACCGCGACGCCGAGGAACGCCATGGCGTCCTCCAGCGTGCCCTCGGTGAAGCCGGTGTCCTCTTCGCGCTCCCGGTCCCAGCCCTCGGGGACGAAGTGCACGATCTCGACTTTCGACGCGGTCTGGCCGTGGCGGTCCACCCGGCCGTTGCGTTGCTCGAGGCGGTTAGGGTTCCAGGGGATCTCCCAGTGCAGCACCCGATGGCAGTGGTTCTGCAGGTTGATGCCCTCGCTTGCCGAGTCGGTGGCGAGCAGGATCCGCATAGGGTCGATGTCCGGGTCGTCCTGGAAGACGTTCTTGACCCGCTCGCGGTCGTCCTTGTCCTGGCCGCCGTAGAGCTGTGCGATGGCCTCGTTCGGGACTCCGGCCCCGATCAGACGCTCGTACAACCAGCGCTGGGTGTCGCGGTACTCGGTGAACACGATGACCCGCTCACCGTTCCAGGAGCCGGTCGAGCCGTCGGCGCCGTTCTGCTGGACGATATCGCGCAGCCAGCCGAGGAACGCGGCGAATTTCCCGTCCGACTGCTCCGCGTTGCGGTCTCCCCAGTCGCGGAGGTCCTCCAGCATCTGCTTCTCGAGCGGAGTCAGCGGCGGAGCGAACCGGCGAGCCGTGACCAGGGCCTCCTGCGCCGCCGTCGCGAATGCCTCGTCGTCCTCGGCCGTCTCGTCCAACTGCCCGATCATCTGTGCGAGGACCTTCTCGGCTGCCGTATACGCGCCGCGGTCGTGGTCACGCTCAGTGTCGTTGCAGTTCTCGCGGGTGAGCATTGTCTTCAGGTGGGTGTCCACCGTGTTGGCGAAGGCCTTCGGGCTGGACAGGAAACGGCGCTTGAGGAGGGTGACGACGAAGTCAGCAGCGCGACTCGGCGCGATGCCCGCGAATGCCGACTGCCCGGAGATCGTCTCGCGGCGGGACTCCGCATACCGGTTGAGCTTCGCGTAGGCGTCGCGCGTGCCGGCGTCGTAGGAGACCTCCAACGGGTGATCGAGGTCTCGGTCGGGGAATCGCGGGCTGCCGTCCCAGTTCGGCGGCAGATCCCGCTTCAGCCGGCGCACCATCACCTGAGCCTTGGCCTCCTCCGAGGGCACCAGGGTGCGAGCGAAGCGGTGGCTGTCGAGCAGGGCCAGCAGCGCGGTGAAGGACTCCAGGTAGCCGTTGTGCGGGGTCGCCGAGAGAAACAGTCGGTGCTCGGTGTGCGGGGCCAGGGTCTTGATCGCATTCGTGCGCTGCGAGTCGACGGCGTACTTCCCCGAGCCGGAGGGCGCGCAGGTGTGCACCTCATCGACAACGAGGAGGTCGAAGGCACGCGGGTACTGGGGCACCGCCGGCAGGACCGAGCGCAGCAGCGCCATCGGGCGATCGCGCTTCAGCCAGTCGATCGAGACGATCAACCGCGGGTAGTGCGTCCACGGATTCGCGTAGAGCCCACGGGACCGGCGCAGCTCCTTCAGAAGCTCCGCGTCCACAATCTTGAACTTCAGGCCGAACTTGTCCCGCATCTCGTCGCGCCACTGAAGAGTGAGTGAAGCCGGGCAGACGATCAGCATCGTTCGCGCCCGATGCCGCAACATCAGCTCCTGCATCACAAGCCCGGCTTCGATGGTCTTGCCGAGGCCGACGTCGTCCGCGATCAGCAGGTTTGTGCGCGGCATCTGCAGCGCCCGCACCACCGGGTCAAGCTGGTAGTCCTCGGGCTTGACCCCAGAGCGGAACGGGGCCTGCAACAACGTCTTGTCCGCCGTCGCCACCGAACCCCAACGCACCGCGTTCAGGAAGGCGTCCAACTTCGCAGGGTCGTCGAACCCGCCCGCAGGGCTGGGCAGCGCGTGCTGCTCACGGGCAGTGGCGCCGGGCTCCAGCTCCCACAGGACGCGGAGCTCTTCGTCGCCGGCATCCCCATCCACTGACACCAGGGAAACCAGGTGCTGCGCCTCCGCGAGCAGAGGGCTTCCCGGCTGCTCAGCCGCGATCGAGGACCGCTCGACCGCCGTTGCCACCCAGTTCCGGTTACGCACCGTAACAAGTTGGCCCACGGTCGGTACCTCGACGTCCTGCACGAGCAGGTCGCCCTCGCGGAGGTCTCCGGTACTCACCTGTGACAACTTCCGCTCCCGAATCGCCCGTCGTTCCCTACATATCCTGTCACGTGCTTGTGCCTCCCCGAGGTACGGCGAAGCTGGTCGGCCACCCCTCAGCCGGCCTCCGCGAGTTGATCGCTACGGATGGGCGCCCACACCTCTGAAACCGGCGCCGAGGCCGATAGCGATCAGTTGTATCGCAGCCTGGCATCCGCCACTGACAGAACCCCTGCTCCCAGTGCCCTACCCGGTCCGCAACGCCGAGCAGTTACAAGTCCGGCACCGGCCTGGCCCCTCCCTCAGCAGCAAAACCAGCTGCACCTTCGAAAGCGTATTCTGCCGCCTCAGGCACTGGGAGGGGATGGTCATGCCGACGCTCGGCTTGCACCGCGACTTCGTCAAGGAGTTCGTGGTCCTGGAATGGCCTGTCCAGAAGCTGGTCGCGGAGGCTCGGGACAAATTCGAGCACTCCTCGGCCACCGGGCAACACCTGGAGAAGCTCAGCCACGGTCGGGACCCGCGGCTCAAGACCATCCGCATCGACGGGTTCTACCGCGGCGTGGTCCTCGCCCCCGCGACCGGTGACAGCTTCCTACTGCTCAAGGTGCTGCCGCACGACGACGCCATCGCCTGGTCACTGACCAGTCGCGCGTCAGTCGACGCCGCCACCCAAGGCATCGAGATCCGTGACGACGTCGCCATCGAGCGCCTAGCCGACGGTCTCACTCTGTCGATGCCACCGGCTTCCGGGCCAGGGCTGATATTCCGCCATGTGTCCGATGCAGACATCGCCCGTCTGGGGGGTGCCTCTATGTCTTTCGTCAAGGCACCCCTGTCGGGTTTGGGGTGGTTCGGGGTTGCTGGTTTATGCGGCGAGCCCGAGGTCCTTCGGCATCCGGGATTCGTAGAAGGTGCCGTCGCGGAGCATCGCGAACAGGACGCCGATGCGTTGGCGGGCGAGGCGGAGGAGGGCTTGGGTTTGGGTCTTGCCGCGGGCTCGTTGCTTGTCGTAGTAGGCGCGGGAGGCGGGATCGGCGTTCATGCAGGCGAAGGCGGACAGGAACATGGCCCGTTTGAGCTGCCGGTTTCCGCCTCGGGGTGCGTGTTCACCGTGAATCGAGGTGCCCGACGACTTTGTCGTCGGCGCGAGTCCGGCGTAGGAGGCCAGGTGTCCGGCGGTGGGGAAACTGGTGCCGTCGCCAACGGTGACCAGCAGGACGGCAGCGGTCCTGACGCCGACGCCGGGCATCGACGTCAGGACATGCGAAAGAGGGAGGCCCTCCAGCAGGGCGTTGATCTGGGTTTCCATCGCCCGGCGCTGGGGGTGGACGGCGGCTAGATGCCACGTGGCGTTCAGCAGCAGCACGTTCTCCGGCTTCAGATCGCGGTGCACGAGTCGCCCTCAAGGTCGGCGAGCGCGGTGACGACGTCCGTCAGGACCTTCACGCACTCCTCCAGCGGAAGCGCGCCGCCGGCGTCCATCAGGTGCTTGCGCAACGACTTGTCGGCGCGCGGCATGACGATCGCGTAATCGTTGCCGTACATGCCGCTGTCGATGATCGGGATGACGTTCCGCTTGCCCGCCCCGTCGAACAGCAGCTCGCGGCTGGTGCCGGGCCGTTCGCGATCAGTTTGGTCGCGAACGGGTCGCCGTCAGTGGACTCGGCGAGGAACACCTTGCCGTAGGTGCCGCCTGCCAGGAACGAGCCGAGCACCCGTTCGTGCTTGTCGAGCTTTAGCCTGGTCATGAACAAACCCCTCGTCCTGCTCCACCGCTGGCAACGTCGTCTCAGGTCCGGACGTGTCGGAAGATAAGGCTATTAGCGACCGATTGCTCCGCGACCACAATCGACATTCAATGACCGTAGCATATGGAGTGCTACGGTACTGGCGTGACGGAACTGGGCTTTGGTGCGGTGGTGCGACAGGCGCGGCTTGCGCATGGCTGGAAGCAGGCGGACCTCGCCAAGCGCGTCGGTATGAGCCAGCGCGCGGTGAGCAACTGGGAGAGGGGCGCGGCCGAGCCGGACGACGCCGTCCGGGACCGGGTGCGTGCTGTACTGGGGCTGCGCGACCCAGCCGCGGCGGGGGCAGTGCGCGCTGAGCCTGTCTATCCGGGGCGTGCCCTGGTCGGCGAATTGCCGTTGGATCGGCTGAGCCCGGAGGACTTCGAGGAGTTCATCGCCAACCTCGTAGCAGCCTCTTATCCTGGGACGTTCGTCAGCAGGATCGGGAAGACCGGACACACGCAAGGCGGGTACGACGTGCACGTCGAATCCTCGGGCGCGCTAGTGGTCGGGGTGCAGTGCAAGCGCGAGGCGCAGTTCGGGCCGAAGAAGGTCGCCGATGCCGTCGACGAGGTCCGTAAGGCCGCCGCGAAGGAGGGGGCCGAGCCGGTCGGCGTCTCAGTCATTGCCTTGTCCCGGATCGCCAGCCCGGACGCCCGCAAGGAGATGCGCAAGCATCCAGGCTGGGAGCTATGGGACCGGAACGATCTGTCGCGCAAAGTGCGCGACCTAGGCTTGGATCGCGCGATCCCCATCGTCAGGCAGTTCTTCCCCCTGATGCTGACCGACTTCCTCGGCGTCGTGCGCCCCGGCCCCTGGCTGGGCGACCGGCAGTACATCGACCGCTGGTACACCGACAACATCTACACGCACCGCTGGCGCCTGGTAGGTTCCCCCGACGCTGTCGACACCCTCGCCGGATTCGCTGCCCGCAGCCGGGGCAGCATCAGGCTGTTGACCGGCCTCGGAGGCTCGGGAAAGACGAAGGTGTTGACGGAGGTGTGCCGTCGCGCTGCCGCGGGCAAAGTCGCCGTCCGGATTCTGGAGCCCGACGCCGAGGTCGAGCCCGAGTCCTTCGAGCAGTTGCCCAGCGGCGCCCTGCTGGTCATCATCGACGACGCCCACGACGAGAACGTCCCGCTGGGCAGGGTCGTCGCCGGCGTTCAAAAGGCGAACCCGCAGGCGAATATCCTGGTGTCGCTGCGACCCTATGGGGTCGCGTACGTGCGCGCCGAGCTGCGCCGCGTCGGCTTTCACAGCGCCGACACGCCGGAGGTGAAGGTTCCAGGGCTGGATCTGGAGGCCGCGACGGAGCTCGCGTGTGAAGTGCTGGAGGAGTCGTTGCGTCACTTCGGCCCGCAGTTGGCCGCCGCCGCTTCGGACTGCCCGCTGCTGATCACGACCGGGGCCGCGTTGGTCAACCGCGGAGAGCTGAACCCGGAAGGATTCCAGGACGATCAGCGGCTGCACGCCGAGCTCATCGACCACCTCGCCGAAGCGTTGACCGCGCAGTCCGAAGCCGACAGTCCGGCACGCCGGAACGTGCTCACCGCGCTGGCTGCCTACCAGCCGGTCGATCTGTCCGATGCGCAGACCCGCACCTCCCTGGAGCAGCTGACCGGCTTGGACTTCGCCCAGACCGGGCCACTTGTGTCGGACCTGGAGGACGCCGGGCTGGTGCTGCGCCGCGGCGCTACCGTGCGTGTAGTGCCCGACCTACTGGGCGACGCGCTGCTGAGCCGGGCGGCCCGCCACCGTGGAGCGGAGGTGCCGACCGGGTACTTGGACAAGGCGCTGAGTGCAGCGCAGGGCGCTGCGGTCCGGAACCTGATCGTCAACGCCGGGCGGGTCGACTGGCAAGCCGCGGGCAGCGGCCCGAACGGCTCCGGCCTGATCGAGCCGCTGTGGGAGCTGGTGGAGGCCGCGTTCCGCGACAGCGATGCCGCCGACCGCGCCGCCACCCTGGAATTGGTCGCCAAGATCGCGTTTTACCAGCCGCGCCGGTCCCTGCAGCTGGTGCAGTGGGCGATGGCGCACCCGGCGGAGCCGGCCAGCAAGGATATCGGGTTCGGATTCACCCACGCCTTCACCGACGACGACGTCCGTCAGGCGTTGGCACAGGTCCTGCGCCCGATTGCCTGGTACTCCGAGCTGTTCCCGAAAGCCGCCGAGCTGCTGTGGACTCTGGCGGCCGGTGACGGGCGCGAGCCCCACCGGTTCCCCGACCACCCCCGGCGCGTGCTCGAGGAGTTGGCGTCCTTCACCCGTCAGGGCCCGACCTGGTACCAGCGGACGCTGGTGGGACTGGTTGACCGCTGGCTGAACCGGGATCAGGGCACCGTGATCAGCAGCCCGCTGATGGTGCTGGGACCGCTGCTGGCCACCAGCGGCCACGATGAGCAGTGGACACCAGGCACCCTGGTTTTCCGGCCCTACGCCCTGATCCCCACGCCGCAAGTCCTCGAGCTGCGCTCCGCCGTCCTCGACCTCGCCTTCGAACAGCTGGGCGGCGACCGCCCGGACTGGGCCGCCGAGGCAGCTGGCCTCATCGGGGCCGCGTTCACGCTCGCCCCCGCCGGCTTCGGCTTGACGATCAGCGAAGAGCTGCAGCAGGACTGGTCACTACACTTCGCCGAAGTGCTTCAACGCCTGCACGATTTCCTCACCGAACACTCGCTGGGCCCCACGATGCTTGTTGCCGTCCGCGGCTACCTCCAGTGGACCGGTGAATACGGGCCCGAGCAACTGCGCCGCCGCGCCCAGGCCATCACCAAGGACATGCCGACGACCGCGAAACACCGGCTGGCCCGCGCCCTTCACGGCGGACCCGTCAACCCAGTCGACAACCCCGATTTGGCCGTTCGGGACCAGCTGCAGCAACGCCTGTTCACCGACGCCGTGTCCGGCATCGCCGACTGGCCGGACAAGCAGGTCACCCACCAGATCAACGCACTGCTGCGCGATGAGCGCGCGGTATTCGGCCCCGATACCGGCCGGTCTCGCCCCTTCATCTGGGAGCTGATCACCAAGCGGCCCTCGCTGGGCCCGGGCTTCTGCACGCACGCCGCAGCCGAACCCGAAAGCCCGCTGCGTCCCCTGGTGTCGATCGCGCTGTGTGCTATGGGCCAGGCCGGACAGCCCGAAACGGTCGAACTGGGCCGGCGGCTTGCCGACGACGACGTCGAACTGGCCCGGCAGGTGGCGCACGCCGTCGGGCTGCAGCGCGGGCGCAACACCCTGCTGCCCGGCGAGGCCGACCTGCTCAAAGCCCTTGCGGGTGACAGCGACCCCGTCGTCGCAGGCGCAGCGGTCGGCGCCGCGCGCTACCTGGCCACCGCCGGGCACCAGGAGCTCGCCGTCGAGCTGCTGTTCGCAGCACTTCCGCACACCGGGTTGCATCAGATCGCGCTGGCATTCGGACCGCAGCCGTACGCCACACTGTCCTGGGCGTCGCTGCCCGAGCAGCAGAAGACAGCAGTACTGCGGGCACTCGCTGCCTGTTCCTCGATCGAGGACTACGAGACCGGCCAGCTCCTGATGCAGATTACGCTTACAGACCCGGGTAGCGTCGTCAAGGTACTCCAGCGCCGCGTGGAACTCGCCGAGCAGGACCGGCCGGCGGAGTTCACGCCACTGCCTCACGTCTGGCACACGACCCTGCCGTTCCGCGAGAGTACGCAGCTTCCCGAACTGCTGCGACAGGTCCGCGAGTGGCTGGCCGCCGCTCCCGGATCAGCGTGGCGCGCCTACTTGGGCAGCGAATTGTTCGCGCTGGTCGCGGGGCCGTTCGATGCGCAGACGTTGAAGGTCATCTACGACTATGTCGACCACCCGGACCCGGCGAAGATGCAGGTGGTGGCGGTCATGCTGCGAGGCGCGCCGCAGGAGCTTGCGTGGAACACCGACGCCGTCCGCCGCATTCTGCGCGCAGCCGACCGGTGCGGCCCGGAGAGCCTAGCCTTGGTGCAGTCTGCACTCATTGACGTCGGCGTCCATAGCGGGCGCCGCAGCATGGCCGGAGGGCCGTTCGCCGCCGAGGCTGAGGTGCACGCCCGGGCGCGGAAACTGGCAGCAACATGCCTGCCCGGAAGCATTGAGGAACAGTTCTACCGAGACCTGGCCGACTCGGCTGCCAGCTCGGCGGACGCCTGGGCGGCGCTACGCGAGGCATCGACCCCGCCTGACGACCGCCGGAACTGGGGTTGAACGCCGACATTATGGTGTCCTTGAATCCCGTTCAGCTGCGCGCCACGTCGAGCGACGAGTTGTCGAATGCCATGACGGGCATGGCCGAGGCGAAGTAGCCATAGAGAACGCCCATGGGCACATATCATCGCATCCACTGCTGACATTCCGAGGCCACCCGAGGCAGCTCCCCCGCACAGTCGCAGCCACCACAAACTCAGCCCGGGCGACTGCGCCCGGGCCGTTAGTGGCTGGAACTATCGCTCAGTTCGCGTCGGGCGTCCGCCCCGCCAAAGTCAGCTCACGTCCCGCAAGTCGCCCACCTCCGGGCCAGACGCGGAACCGTGCGCGCTCCGCAGCGCGGCTCCGGTTTCGATCGTCGCGGTGAACTCCGCGAGCGCGGTGCACATGCTGTCCACTGCGTACGTCCGCGCCTCGGCTGGCAGCGTCCCGAACGCCACCTCCAGCAGGCGGGCGGTGGCGACCCACGTGGAACCGGGCGAGTGCGCGGCCACCACCTCCGCCAACTGCTTGACCAGGGCCACCGTGTGCTCGCCGACGTCTGCGGGACTCTCCGCCAGCATCATGGCGGCGGCGAGCGTGGGGTCCTCGCGCAACAAGTCCCGGACCGCGACCGCCTGTTCCAGGCGCAGGCGCTGCTCGCGCAAGCGGCGACGGGCCTCGGCCCGGTCGCGGAGGGCCATGGTCGCGTCGTGCAGGTCCTGTGGGTCGACGTGAACGTGCACCGTCGCCCACAACAGTCGTACCCCGCTCCCGTCGACGGCGGCAGGCCGACCCAGGGACCGATTGACGCGGTGCTCCAGCTCGGTCGGCGCGAGAATGGGGCACACCGCCGCTAAGGGAGCCACCAGGTCGACGAGATGGCAGGCGGCAGCGTCGGCCGGTGCCTGGTGCCTGCCGACGCGACGCCACCTGCCGTGGGACTGGACGCGGAACCGGTAGCCGTCGTCAGCGCTGGCCACGGTGAACTCCGTGTCCAGCACGCCCCGCCTAACCGGCCAGAGGTTAAGCACCCTCAGCTTCCTGCTCCCATCTTCCGAAGTCGGGGCTATGGGGATCGGCTTCCTGGGCACGCGCCTGCAGTTGTGTGCGCAGCCGGCGCCGGGCCGTCTCGTCCAGAGCTGTTCCCTTGATCGTCCAGTGCTCGCTCAGACGGAACAGGCTCAGGTGGCGCTGGCCACGCAGCGATGTGACCGGAACCTTGTGGACAGCGTCCACCAGAGTGTCCATGACCTGCTCGCACGTCCCCTGGTCCGACCGCGCGGCCGCGTCCAGCCAGGCGTACGCCGCGCGGTGGACAAGCGTGCTCGGTTCGTCCACCTCCAGGGAGACCCGCCATCCGGTGACCACCCAGTCGGCTGCTGACGCTCCCGGCTCCAGCAGGACCGGTACACCGTCCTCCAGCAGGGTCCGACCCAGACTCGAGTCGGCCTCCAGCCACAGCTGCGCTGAGTTACTGGATCCCGTGGAGAGAAGTGAGTCTGCTCTCGCCTCGCCGCACGCCGGCCGAGTTCGAGCAGTTTGCCGCCGTCCTGTCCCGCATAGGAGGCCGAACCCGAGCCCAAGTCGAGGACGTAGCCGGCGAGAACGGTGCGAATGTCTGCGGGATCCTGCTCGACGGTCGGGCGCAGCTTCGCCATCCGGTGCAAACGCTGCACACCCTCCAGTACCATCGCCAGCCGCGCAGCGCGACGCTGCTGCTCCGGTCTCGGATTCAGTGCCCGTCCCGCTACCTTCAGCACCCGCTGCTGCTCGCCTGTACTGCACTCATGCGGCCCGGTGGGCCGAGAGCGTCACCCTGGCGTCATCGACATCGATGGCGATGTTCAAGGAGGCGTCCAGCCCCTTGGCCAGCTTCGCCAGCAGCGGCAGAGTCGGTACGCTGTCCGATCCCTCGATCCGGGAGATCTTCCCCTGGGTCAGCCCGGTACGGGCAGCAAGCTCAGTCTGCGACAGTCCGAGTTCGACACGCCGGTCGTACACCACCTTCGCCAGTGCCATCGACAGGCGATGCTCTTGGCGTTCCTCCTCGATCTCGGCAGACTCGGTGAACCCCTCAATCAACTTGCGCTCCCGCGTGAGCTTCCAGCGGCTGTGCTCCATCGTCACTCCCCTTCCTCGCGGCCGAACACCATGTGCGCCGGCCCGTGCGAACCCTCGCACTCCTTCTTCGCCAGCACCGCCCGAGTGATCTGGGCCTCCTCGTGCGACCGTGTCTTGCGGAATACCGTCAGCAGCACGATCCGGCGATCCCCGGTGATCCAGTACGTGATCCGCGTAGCCACCCCGTCAAGGGTCGGACGCAGCTCGCCCACCCCATCGCGCAGATGCCTGGCGTACGGCATCGGGGTGAGCGGCCCGAGCTCCGCCAGCACTTCGACGTAGTCCTCGACCTTGCGGAAGTGCCTACCCGAGAGCAGTTCCAACCAGGTACGGACTTCCGGCTCGATTTCGACCGCGTACAGCGCATCCATGTCGTTGACAGTATATATCGGCAGCGACATCAGCAACACGCACAGCCAGACCGACTACCTCCCTCGGCAAGGGTCCAACCGCTGCCCCGCACCTCATACGGCACCATTCGCAACGTCGTGGCCGCAGTCCCGCAGCCAGGGCCCGTTCTCGGCGCGGTCCGCCCTGCGATCGAGTCTACGCACCCAGGTTCTGATTAGGCCAAGGTCCGGGCGGGCACTCTGCTGCCTCTGCTCACAGCGCGCCTGCGGTGTGGGGCGGTGACCACGCGCTGCGACACGCCGGCCCGGACCACTGCTGTGCGGATCGGGGCAAGACGGCTCCAGCATGATGTTCATGATGAGGCATCGGCCAGCGCATCGAGCTAATCACACCGATGTGAGACGCAGGGTGGACTGGCTGGCGAGATCGCTTGAGCACTGGTGTGCCCGTGCGCTACCAGTGGGAGCGCGCGGCGCTGGCGCTACCGGGGGGCCTTCCCTTGCTCCGCAGCTACTCCAGTATCTGGCGGTGGCGTTCGTCAGCGGTCTGGCGCAGCCTTTCTCGCAGTTGTTCCCCCGTTGTTCCGAGAGTCTTGATCTTGTGGCAGTTCGGGCAGAGCGCGGCCATCGCCTGCGGCACGTCGGCACCGCCCTTGGCGTGGTCGTCGATGTGGTCGACTTCTAGCAGGTAGGCGCCGGATCTGCTGCGGTCCGAGGTGTAGTGGGGGTTGGGGCAGTCCGGGTTCTCGCACGCCCCGCCGCTGCGGTGCAGCACGGCGTGCCTGGCAGCGGCGCTGCGCGAGAGCCGGGTCCCCTTGAGGGCCTTCGGTCGGTGGGAGCGGCCCGAGGCGGTTGCTGCGGTGGCGATGTCGTTGAGCTCGCGGTAGCGGCTGGGCGCGGCCAGGCGCTGCAGGAGACCGCTCAGCGCCCTGCTGCGGGAGGGGCCGTCCACTGCGCTCGCGGGCAGTGGCGGCACTGCGTAGTGGCCGCCGGTGTGGTTCCACGTGCCGGTGTATTCCGCGGCCCGCAGTTGGGCGCACTCCCATCGGGCGTTGCCCAGCGTTTCGGCGATGTCGAGGTGGTCGATGAACACCCAGCCGTCCTCGGCGTGGCCGCCCTCGATCGCGTACTCGTAGGAGCGGAACAGTGCGCTGTAGGCATGGCTGCGTCCGTGGACGACAAGTCGCTTGCCACTGGTCCGGGTCGAGAACTCTTCCATGATCGTCTTGAACGGCGGGGCTGCGCACACCGCTGCAGCCGTCAACCCCGCCTCTGCCAGCTCACTGGTCGGTGGAGCAAACCACTGGGGGTCGACGACCTGGTGCCATGCGAGCGAGCCCGTGGTGTCGGTAAGCGTGATCTCGCAGGTGGCGACCGCTGAAAGTGGATCGTCGGTCTGACGCACTGGCGGCCCGATCGTTGCCACGGACATGATCAGTGTGGTCTTGTCGTCCAGCACCTCGGCGGCCCACTGCGATGCGGCACGCCGGTCCTGGGCTTTCTGCTCCGCGCTGGGTTCGCTGGCGAGGGGGACGGCTTCGCCGTCCGTGTACAGCGGCACGACGGGCGTGACGGACCAGCACTGCGACGGCCCGGAGAACCAGCGCGGCGCTGGGCCCATGGGTCTGGGATCGTCGAACTGGTAGCCGTCCGGCTTGAACAGGTTCGCCGGGCGCCTGCCCTTCAGCCGCAGGTGCGCAGCGCTCCTCAGCCAGGGCGGTGTCACCGGCCAGCGGCTCCCGATGTCGTCCGGGTGCCGGAACTTCTCCGCTGCGGCCGGCGAGGCATACAGTCGCGGGCCGAACCCCGCAGGTATACCTCCGCACACAACGAGGTCGGAGCTTGGCCGGGGAGCGGGACGCATCGCTGTCACCTGATGATCATATGGAGGTCGCGCCGTCTCCCAGCGCGCGTGCAGCACGCGGGCGTCCTGGAGGAGGAAGCCGGGGCAACTCACTTGCACCGACTCCACAGCAGTCTGGGCTACCAGAGCCCAGCCGCCTACGAGTCCGCTGTCGCGGCCTGACCGACACACACAATCTGTCCGTCAAACCGGAGCAAGCTCAATCCAGGACGTCGAGATCATCACGTTCGACGAGCTGTATCAGCGTGCAGGCTTCATCGTCGCCGACCGCTGAGCCTCACTGTCAGGGTCACAGCGAAGGACTTACTACCGTGTCCTTGAGTCAGCGGTACCTCGCGTTGACCTGGGTGCGGCAGCTCTCACACGCGTGTCGGGAACCCGCCCCGTAGCGGTGGATCGGTGCGCCGCACCCAGCACACGGGCCGACCTCCCAGGGCTTGCAGGACTGGGTGGCTGCAGCGGCCCAGCGCTGGGCGGCGGTGACGTCGAGGTGCTGTGGAAGGTCAGGGATGACGAACAGGCGCGGCGGTACGTCGTCGAAGGTGTGCAGCCCGGTGCCGACGGCGTGTCCGCGTCGGGGCCGGGTGTCGTTGAAGGCGAAGGTCTCGTCTCCGTAGCGGCAGGTCGGGTCGAGGTCCTGCTCGGTGAAGGTCAGCTCGTCCTCGGCTTCGGCAGCTGGGGGCTCCGGCTCCTGTCCGGGGCCGACGATCTCCAGCCACTGGTCGCGGTCGCCGGAGGGCACCCGCATCCTTGAGCAGCTGTGGGGGTCGTGCTGGTTGGGGATGCGCATCGGCAGGTACTCGCCGTCGGCGCTGGCTACGACCAGTCGGTCGACGTCGGTGTGCGGCTTCGGGGGCAGGCACAGTGCGGGGAGCATCCACTGCGCGTGGAACCGGCCGCAGGAGCTTCCCGTTTCGGGGCAGGGCCGTTCGCTGGTCCGCAGGCACTTCCAGCGCTGGAGGTGGCGGACTCCCGCGCGCACGAGCATGGTGCGCGGTGAGGCGATCTCCTTCCAGGTGAAGTCGTCGACCCGCACCCATGGTGCCCGGTCGATCAGCGCGGCCCGGTCGCTGTTGGTCACCCACAGCGGCACGACGCCTGCGCCGGCGGCAGCCTGGGAGCGGCGGCGCACCGTGCTGGCGCTGATCGGCGCGTACTGCGCCTCCCACCCGATGC
This sequence comes from Streptacidiphilus sp. P02-A3a, assembly GCF_014084105.1. Lineage (GTDB taxonomy): Bacteria > Actinomycetota > Actinomycetes > Streptomycetales > Streptomycetaceae > Streptacidiphilus. Next base: position 7,156,810 of record NZ_CP048289.1, read on the forward strand.
GCCGGCCTCCGGCTCCGGTGACCAGGACGTCGCTGCGGACCTTGCCGTCCGCGCTTCGCCCCTCGACCTCGGCGGCCAGGCCGTGGCGCTCGGCGGCGCGCGCGATCCGTTCCTTCATGGCCTTGTGCTTGTCGCTCTCCTCGGCCGTCGGGGTCCTGCGGATCGGAAGGTGCGCGGCCACCAGGACGATGTGCCCGTTGACGGGCCGACGCCGGATCGCCATCCACGGGCTGTGCTCACCGTCCTCCTCCGCCTGGCAGACACCCTCGTTGTGGTGCTCCGTTCCCTCTCTGTCAGCCTTAGGTGAGACGTCCCGCTTTGTCGGGTTAGGCTGAGAGGGCCCGAGTAGGAGTTCCACCCCTGATGACCAGCACCAATCCGTCCGCAGCCAACCCAGCTCCCCGGCCGAAGCGCCGCACGTTCAGCCCCGAGTACAAGCTGCGGATCGTCGCCGAGTACGACGCCGCGCCCAGGAATGAGAAGGGCGCGGTCCTGCGCCGCGAGCGCCTGTACCACTCCCACGTCACCGAGTGGCGGGCCGCCCGCGATGCCGGGGCCCTGGAGCACCTGGTGGACCACCGCACCAGCCCGGCCCGTGCGAAGAAGTCCGCCGCCGAGGCCGAGAACGAGAAGTTGCGCCGGCAGGTGGAACGGCTGGAGAAGGAGCTCGCCCGGAACAAGGCCGCAGTGGAGGTCCTGGGAAAAGCGTCGGCGCTCTTGGAAATGATCTCCGAGAGCGCGGACTGAAGCACGCCGCCGACCCCGTCATGGACGAGGCATTCACCGTCATCGAACATGAGCTGGGCACCACGGCCGCGTGCCGACTGACCGGCCGCTCCCGCGCCACCCACTACCGCAGGCGCAAGCCGCCGCCCACGCGCCGCCCAGGTCACCTCAGGTCCAGCCGTCGGCCCTGACAGCCGAAGAACGCAATGCGGTACTGGAGTTGATGAACAGCCCCGAGTACGCCGAGCTGCCGCCCGCGCAGATCTGGGCCCGCGAGCTGGATACCGGGCGCTATCACTGCTCGGTCTCCACGATGTACCGGATCCTGCGCGAGCGCGGGCAAGCCGGCGAACGTCGACGCCAGGCCACCCACCCGGCCAAGGCAGTGCCCGAACTGGTCGCCGACGGCCCCTCGCAGGTGTTCACCTGGGACATCACCAAAGCAGCCGGCCCACGCAAGGGCATCTGGTACCACGCCTACGTCATCATCGACATCTTCAGCCGCTACATCGTCGGCCACACCGTTGAATCGGCCGAATCAGCCGAACGGGCAGAGGAGTTGATCCGCGAGACCATCGCGCGCAACGGCATCGTGCCCCAGACCGTGCACGCCGACCGAGGCACCTCCATGACCAGCAAGAAGGTCTCCCAGCTATTGATCGACCTCGGCGTCACCAGGTCGCACTCGCGCCCCAAGGTCTCCAACGACAACCCCTACAGCGAGGCCCAGTTCAAGACCACCAAATACATGTCCGACTACCCAGAGCGCTTCAACTCCCTGGCCCACGCCCGCGACTGGTTCGACGCGTTCATCTCGTACTACAACCACGAGCACAGGCACTCGGGCATCGCCCTGCACACGCCCGCCAGCGTCCACTTCGGCACTGCCAAGGAGATCCGCGACCAGCGGGCACTCACCCTCGCCGACGCCTACGCGCGCCACCCCGAACGCTTCGGCCGCCGCCCCCAACCACCCGAGATCCCGACGACAGCCTGGATCAACGACCCCGCCAAGCGCAGCGAACCCGCACCACAAACCTCATAACGTCACGACCGTCTCACTGGACTCGAAATCTTCCGAGGCTGTCGCCCGCCTCCTGGAACTTGCCGAACGCGACAGCCATGCGACAGCCATCCACCTCCGGCCGGCACGCTCCAAGCCGTGGAAATCCCTGCCCAGAAGGCGTACGCACACCTCAACCCACGCTGCGTGAACCATCGTTCACGACCACAATGCGACCACCAAGCAGAAGAGCCTGTCTCCGCTGAGTAGCGGAGACAGGCTCTGACCTGCGAAAATAACTGTCGGGACGACAGGATTTGAACCTGCGACCCCCTGACCCCCAGTCAGGTGCGCTACCAAGCTGCGCCACGTCCCGAGGCTGCGCTGCCTTGCGGCTTCGCGGCCTGTCCCCGGTTGCCCGGGCACAGGAAGAACAATACAGCACGTGGGCAGGTGCTTGTGTCCGGCTCGGCGGGGCCGGGAGCGGGGGCGGCGGGGCAGGTCAGGGGGTTGGCGCGCGGTTGTCGTAGCGGAGGAAGGAGGGGTAGCGCAGGACGAGCAGGAGCATGGCCGCGACACAGGCGATCCCGCCGCTGACGGCCGAGAAGGTCGGGGTGGTCAGCTGGGCCACCGTGCCGGACTCGAAGTCGCCGAGTCTGGGGCCGCCCGCGACCACCACCGTGAAGACGCCCTGGAGCCGTCCGCGCATGCCGTCGGGAGCGGCTGCCTGCATGATCGTGTTGCGGAAGATCATGCTGACGGTGTCCGCGGCGCCCGCGATCGCGAGCAGCAGCAGGCCCAGCCACAGGTGTCGGGCCAGCCCGAATCCGGCGATCGAGAGCCCCCAGACCAGCACCGCGAGGATGACCGCCACGCCGTGCCGGTTGATCCGGCTCACCCAGCCGGAGAACAGCGCGCCGAGCAGCGCGCCGACCGCCGGGGCCGCAGCCAGCAGCCCGACGGTGCCCGCGTTGCCGTGGTACAGCACTGCCGCGAGCGCCGGGAACAGCGCGCGGGGCATGCCGAAGACCATCGCCGCGAGGTCGGCCAGGAAGCTCATCCGCAGGTTGGGCCGGTCGCGCAGGAAGCGCAGGCCGTCCAGTACCGAGGGACGCGGCGGCCGGGCGTCGCCGGTGTGGGCGACGGTCTCCGGGCGCATGGACGGCAGCCGCCACATCGCGTACAGCGAGGCGCCGAAGGCCACGGCGTCGACCAGGTAGGCCGCCTGGTAGCTCCAGACCCCGATCAGCAGCCCGCCGAGCATGGGGCCGACGGTCAGGCCCAGGTTCATGCTGACTGTGGACAGGGCGTTCGCCGCCGGTAGCTGCTCGGCGGGGACCAGGCGCGGGACCATGGACGCCCGGGCCGGCGCGTTGAGCGCGAAGCAGACCGCCTGGAGCGCGACCACCGCGTAGAGCACGGCGACCTGGTGCACGCCGAAGAAGGCCTGGACGGCCAGTCCGGTCGACAGGATCGCCAGGCCGGTCGCCCCGAAGAGGCCGAGGCGGCGCCGGTCCATGGTGTCCGCGATGGCGCCGCCGTACAGGCCGAAGGCGACCAGCGGTACCAGCGAGCAGAGCCCGACCAGGCCGGTCGCGAAGGTCGACTTGGTCAGCGCGTAGACCTGGACCGAGATCGCCAGCGCGGTCATCTGCTGTCCGATGGACGAGACGCTCTGACCGAACCAGATCCGGCGGAAGTGGGCGCTGGTGCGCAGCGGGGTGATGTCGGCGAGCGCGCTGCCGGCCAGTTTGCGCAGCCGGCCGGGGGCGGGCGCCGGAACTAGTCCCAATGGGTGGGATGGTCCGGCCGGTCCTGACGCTCCTGCTGCCGACTGGTCCGGCGGTCTGCGTGTGCCGTCGGACGATGCCTGCCGGGGCAGGGCCGACGGCGGGGCGGCTGCTGCGGCCGCAGTGGGGGTGGGGGCTGTGGAAGAGGGGGACGCGGCGGATATGTGGGGCTGGCGTGGGGGCGGTGGCGGCGAGAGCTGGTCACTGGGCACGCAACATCGTCCCTCGTCACGCCCCGGGCCGGTACCCCGGGGTCCCGTCCTGTCCTCTCGTCGCCCCGCGCGCCGTCCCGCGCCCCTGGACTCCGGGGCGGCTCTCGGGGAGCTGCGGGCCCGGCGAGAGCCTGCGGCCCGGCCGTACCGGTGCGGCGGGGGCGCCCCCGGCGGCCGGGCGGGCGCCCGCCCCGCGCCGCCCGGGGCGGTGTCGGCCCGCTGGGGTCAGTCCTGGAGGCGGCGGAAGAGGCCCTCTTGCATGACTGAGGCGACCAGTCGGCCGCTCTGGTCGAACAGCTGGCCGCGGGCCAGGCCTCGGGCGCCGGTCGCTATCGGGGACTCCTGTTGGTACAGCAGCCAGTCGTCCGCGCGGAACGGGCGGTGGAACCACATCGCGTGGTCCAGCGACGCCATGTCGAAGTGGCGCTTGCCCCACAGCGGCTCCACCGGCACCCGGACCGCGTCCAGCAGGGTCATGTCGCTGGCGTAGGTCACCGCGCAGGCGTGGATCAGCGGGTCGTCCGGGAGTTCGCCGTTGGTCCGCAGCCAGACCGCGACCTTGGGTTCGACGCCGATCAGCTCCTCGTGCCGCCACCGCAGCCGCTCGACGTAGCGCAGGTCGAAGGGCTGCCGACGGCTGATGAAGGGCGGCATCTCGCCGAGGACGGTGCCGACCTCGTCCAGCGCGCTCGGGAGTTCCTCCGGGCCGGGGACGGAGGGCATCGCCGTCTGGTGTTCGAAAGGTGAGGGTTCAGGAAGATGGAAATCGGCCGTAAGGGCAAAGATTGTGCGTCCTTGTTGCACGCCCAGCACCCGGCGGGTAGTGAAGGACCGGCCGTCGCGCAGGCGGTCCACCTGGTAGACGATCGGCACGCCGGGGAGGCCGGGGCGCAGGAAGTAGGCGTGCAGCGAGTGCACCGGCCGGTCGGCGGCGACGGTGCGTCCGGCGGCGATCAGCGCCTGCCCCGCGACCTGCCCGCCGAAGACCCGCTGCAGGGACTCCTCCGGGCTGCGACCACGGAAGATATTCGTCTCGATCTGCTCCAGGTCGAGCAGGTCGACCAGGTGGTCCACGGGATCGCCCATCAGCTCCTCATCCCTTTCCTCGCTCCGCTCTCCCTCGCCATTCTCACAGCTGAGCATCGGTTTCCGCTGGACAGAGCGGTGTCCCGGACCTGCGGCAGGGCCCGGGGCGGCCGGATGCGGGCATGCGCCGCTCGTACGGGTGATGACCCGCCGACCGGTTTCCGCCCATGTCAGGGCTGGTCAATCGGTTGAGAACGGAGTATGAACAAACCGTCCCGCTCGCGGGCCGTGCTGTCGAACGTGTCAAAATGCGGCAGTGCCCTCAGTTTCTTCTGCCGACGCCGATTCGGCCGACACGACCGCCACGGCCGAGCCGACCGCCGCCGGTCCGGCAGTGCCCCTCTCCCCCGCCGCGCACCCTGCCCCGGGCGAGAGTGAGCCGCAAGCGGAAATCCAGCCGCGTCCGTCTACCGAACCGCTCAGCGGCAGAACCGCTGACGAGACCGCCGTCAGAACCACCGTCAGGACGACCGTCACGACCACGTCGGGTGCCGTCGTCACCCCCGTGACCGTCAGCACCCCGGTCGTCGCCGGGGGCACCCCTGTGACCGTCGGCACCCCCGTGACCGTCGGTACCCCCGTGACCGTCGGTTCCCCCGTCGCGGGGGGCAGTCGGCCCGGTGGCGGGCGCGACACCGGCAGCCGGGGCGGCGGCAGGGGCAACGGCAGGAGCAGCACCAGGCACCGCATGCGCAGCGCCATCCGGCTGCTGGGCGCCGGTGAGACGACGCCGGGCAGCCTGCGCCGTCCGCCCGCCCAGATGAACCGGATGCTGACCGTGCTGGCCTGTTCCAGCATGCTCATCGGCGCCCAGGACATGTGGAACCGGACCGTCATCAACGAGCACAGCCACGCCATCGTGGTGATGCTCTACTTCGGTTCGATCATCGTGCTCGGCGTGCTCGCGCTGTCGGTCCGCACCCGCCGCGCGATGACCATCGTCGACGGCTCGGTACTGGTGGTCGCGGCCCTGGAGTGCGTCAACCGCTTCTACACGGTGACCGCCGCCAAACCGCCGACCAGCGCGAACTCCTCCCACGTCTACTACGGCACGGACGAGGGCTCGCTGATCCACATGGCGGCGAAGACGCTGCTGCACGGCGGCCACATGTACGGCACGCAGTGGCCGCAGATCTTCTCGATGTTCCATGTCGGCACCACGCCGCTGATGAACGGCGGGGCCGCCACCGGTCTCGACTACCCGCCGCTCGGGCCGATCTTCACCTCGGTACCGATGGCGGTGGGCCTGAGCCATCCCCCGGCGGGGATCGCGGCGACCGCGATGCTGCTGCTCGCCTCGCTGGTGATGTTCCTGCTGCTGCCGGTCGCCTGGCGGCCGGTGGCCGTGATCGTCTGCTACGGCTTCGGCTGGCTGCCGAACTACGCGGAGATGGGCTACCCGGGCTGCATGGAGCTGCCCTTCCTGCTGGTGGTGGTGGCCTACTGGCAGCGCACCGGACGCGGCGGACGGCTCGGCCGCTGGGGCGCGGTCCAGGCGGTCTGCCTGGGCATCGCCTGCTGCCTGCACCAGTTGACCTGGTTCCTGGCACCGTTCCTGGTCGTCGGCATGTACATGATCCGCCGGGGCGAGATGCCCGCCCGCGACGCCGCCCGGGTGGTCGGCCGCTATGTCGCGATCGCGGCGGGCGTCGCGCTGGCGATCAACCTGCCGTTCATCCTCCAGGGCCCGAAGCCGTGGCTCCAGGGGGTGCTCGCGCCGATACTGCAGAAGGCGATCCCCAGCGGGCAGGGCCTGGTGGGCATCTCGTACTACTTCCGCAACGGCAGTGGCGACCTCAGCCTCTACAGTGACGCCGGGCTGCTGCTCGGCGCGGCGATGCTGGTGCTGCTGGTGGTCTTCCCCAGGCGGCTCGGACTGGCCGTCACCGTGATGCCCTGGCTGGTCTTCTACCTGTCCACCCGCTCGCAGGAGGACTACTTCGACCTGACCGTCCCGCTGTGGGTGATGGCGGCGGCCACCGTCAGCTCGGTCGAGTTCGACCGCGCCTGGCAGCCGCGTCCGAACTGGCTGCGGGCCCGGACCGTGCGGGCGCTGCTGGTGCCGGTACTGCTCGCCCCGGCGCTGCTGTCGCTGTTCGGCGCGGTGGTCACGCCGCCGCCGCTGCGGATCCGGATCACCTCCATGACCGGCAGCAACGGCAGCGGCGCGCTGGCCCTCAGCGACGTGCTCCAGCGGCTGACCGTGCAGGTGACCAACAGCTCCGACAACCCGCTGAGTCCGCACTTCGCCACCAGCACCGGGGCGACCACCTCGCCGTACTGGGGGGTGCTCTCCGGTCCGGCGGTCATCGCCCCGGGCAGGACCGTCACCTACGTGCTGCTCGCGCCGTACGAGGGGGTGGCCGGTCCGGGCGTCACCGACCGGATCCTGCTGCGCGCGGTCACCCCGGAGCCGATGAGCCTGACCACGCAGCTGATCGGCGTCGGTCCGAGCTCGCAGATGATCACCACGCTCCAGTCGAAGGCCAAGCGGCAGTTGCTGGCCGAGGCCCAGGCCGCGGCGAAGGCCAAGGCCCGGGGCCGGTCCCACGGGCACCGGTCACAGTCCAACAGCCGTTCGATCGAGGCCGACGCGCGCTGAGCCCGGGCGCCGACCGACCCGAGCGGAGCGCGCAGTCCGCGGCCCGTCCCCGGCACTCAGGAGCAGCCGGGGACGGCCGTACCGCCGTTGTTCAGCTTGACCAGACCGCAGAGGGTGGCGTCGGCGACCTGCCAGACGCCGCCGGACAGTACGGACCTCCCGGCCGAGCCCGGCATCACCGGCGACCCGCTCTCGCACAGGTTGTAGGTGACGTCGGCGGCGGTCGCGCTGGTGAAGTCGACGGCGGTGACGGTCACCGTGGCGGCGGAGGCCAGCTTGTTGCTGGCGAAGCTCTGGAGGACGGCCACCAACGAGGTCCCGTTCTGCAGCAGCCCGAGCTTGGTGGCGGCGGGCGTCGCCGGGTCGAAGAACTTCTGGTAGTCGGTGGCCACGGCCGCGCCCGCGGTGGCCGGGTCGGCGGGTCCGCTGCCGGTGACCGCCGGGGCGATCACGCTGCCGCACGGCGCCGCGGCGACGGCCGTGGTCGGCGGCGCGGTGGTCGGCACGGCGGCGGCGCTGGACGTCGTCGCCGCGGGCGTGCCGGAGCCCGTCGAGGAGCCGCTGCCGCAGGCGGCCACCAGCACCAGCACAGCCGCTACGCCCAGCCCGGAAGCGACACCGCGGCGTCGCGAACCACGCGCGGCCCAACCGCCCGAGTTCCCACCGCCCGAGGTACAGCCGCCTGCCGTCGAGCCACCCGAACCCCGCGCGTCCCGCGCCCTGGAACCTCTGGCCATGGAACCCTCCCACCGTCTCGGCAGTGAAATCTGACTATCCGTCAGTTCCTTCTACGCTAGCGGCATCCGCGCAAGAGGGAGCCGTCCGTGCGGGCAATCGATGGCGGAACGTGACCCTCCGCGCGGCGCTTCGGCGGCGCTCCGGACCGGACCGCGGCAGGTCCCCTACCTGGCGTCCGCGACCGTACCGGGGGCGGCCCCGGAGCAGGAGCGGATGCTCCGTCAACTTGAGCCGCCGTACTGGCTACTGGCGCCGGAGGCGGAACCGTGGAGCAGGATCGGGCGCCGGAGCCGTCCGGTCCGCAGGTGCTCCCGGTTGCAGGCAGGCGGACGTACCCCCCGGACGTACCCACGGGCTGCCTGCTGCCCCCGGGTCGCGACGACGCCGCGACGACATCGGGGCCTGATCGCTGCCGCTGCGCCCGGGAGATCTCCGGGCCGCGTTGCAACTCCCGGCGTAGGCAATCGTGTTGCGGTCCATCGGGCCGGGGGCGAGGCCGGAAGCGGCGTCGGGGGCGAGGCCGGAACCGGCCGTGGCGCGGCCCCCCGTGGTGACGGGGGCCGCGCCGTGGCCGTGCGGGGGTGGCGGTCAGCCGATGGTGAGGACCTGGCCCGGGAGGATCAGGTTCGGGTCGCCACCGATGGTGCTCTGGTTCTCGGCGTACAGGTGGTGCCAGCTGACGCCGTGGGCGGCGGCGATGAGGCTCAGCGTGTCGCCGGACTTCACCGTGTAGGTGTCGCCGGAGGCGGTGCCGCTGCTCTGGACCGGGGTGCTGGTGGTCTGGACCGGGGTGCTGGTCTGGACCGGGGTGCTGCTCTGCGCGGTGCTGCTGCTGGACGAGTCCGAGCTGGAGGAGTTCGAGCTCGACCCGTAGGAGCCGGACGCGTTGCTGTTGCTGTCGCTGTTGTTGCTGCTGGACGTGTTGCTGCTGGACGTGTTGCCGCTGGACGACGCGGTGTTCACGTCGGCGGCGGCGCCACCGGCGGTGAGACCGGCCCGCGGCCCGCAGACGGGCCAGGCGCCGGGGCCCTGGGAGGCCAGCACGTTCTCGGCGACGGCGATCTGCTGGCCCTCGGTGGCCTGGTTGGCGCTGGACGCGTACTGGGTGCCACCGAAGGCGGCCCAGGTGGACGACGTGAACTGGAGGCCACCGTAGAAGCCGTTGCCGGTGTTGGCGGCCCAGTTGCCACTGCTCTCGCACTGCGCGACGGCGTCCCAGGTGGAGACGGAGGCAGCGGACGCGGTCGTGGCCGTGACCAGACCGGCCACGGGGGCGGCGACGACCACACCGGTGATCAGCGCGGCGCGCAGGCGGTTGTGCGTGCGGACACCCTCAGTAGCGGTGGTGCGGGCGGCGTCGTTCTCGCGGCGGAAGATCATTTAATCCCTCTCTACAGCCCCGGACGGCACGGCTGACGGCGCGCTGGGCGCGCTCGGTCCGCCATTGCGTTTCGCAGAACGGCCGGTTCGTGCGGGAAGCACGCCGTGCCGTTCCGGCGCCCGCCACTCGTCACCGGCCTGCTGGCAGGCGGCGGGCCCGCCCTCGTGGACAAGCCGAGAGCGAGCGGAGGCGGGCGAACCCGGGTGGTGCTCGTTGCACCGGCCATGAACGTAGGAGACCAGCGGTGGCGCTTACAAGTAGTTCATGGACGCCCCAGGTCAGCTCGGGGTTACCCCTGGTAGCGATCTAGGAGATTAGTTGCATAACAGACATATGACCCGTGCGGACGGGCCCGCACGGCCATCCGAGTGACCCTCGCCATACCGAAGGAGAGGTGAGCCATCCCACACGGTCGACCCAAAGTCACAGGTGGTCGGCTCGGAGTAGCGGTCGATCTTGGGAATCCCCGACTCGATCGCGGACAACCGTGACCCGAACCACACCTGGTCCGTTTGTCATCACGGCTGAGGCAGTCCCGCCTCCGGCCCCGCTCGCGCAACCCAAGGAGTCTTCGTGCCGCGCTTGATCGATGTCAGCGACGAGGTCCGTGCCGAGATCGGTGACGACGAGGCCGACCGCCTACTCACCGGGGCCACCGCCCCCGCCCACTACGACTGCACCTCCTGCCGGGCACCCGGCGACGCCACCCTCGATCCGACCGCGACCGTGCTGTTCGTCGGCGAGGAGACGGCGGTGCTCGCCTTCGCCCACTCCCGCTGCATCCCCTCCCAGGTGGTACCGGTGGCGGAGGAGCAGCTGCTGGGCGCGGTACGCAGCATCAACCAGGCCCCGAGCGCTCCGGTCGGGCCGCCCGCGCCGTTCCCGGGCCAGGCCTCGGCACCCATGCCCGCCCCGGTGCCGATCCCGGCACCGATCCCGGCACCGGTCGCCGCGGCGGAGACGACCCCCGCGGTCCTCGGCGTCACCTGCGGCCTGGTGCTGTGCAAGTACGGCCCGCACGCGGGCACCCCGCGCGCCGCGCTGGTGGTGGAGCCCACCGGACCGGTGGGGCGGCCGGGCAGCCCGAACGACCGGGACCACTTCGCCGACCTACTGCTGGAGCACGGTTTCGGCCAGGTGCTGGACGTCGACCAGCCGCCCGCCGAGCTGCGCGGCTGGTCGGTGCTGATGGCGATGGGACAGCTGCACGCGGTGCTCCAGCCCGCCCCGGGCGGCGGGACGCTCGCCTGGTGGCAGGCGCACCAGCCGCTCCAGGTCACCGAGGCGTGGCGGTCCGCGGCCAGCAACCAGGGCGAGGTGATCATGTTCGCGGCCCCGGCCGGGAGCGTGGGCCGCCAGCCCCGGGAGGACCTGCTGCGGCAGGCCGTGGACCACGCGGCCCGGCGCGGCCTGCTGCTCGGCGCGGTCCTCCCCCTGGCCGGCACCTGAGCCCGACCACGGAGAACCAGGCCGACCAGGGGAACCGAGCCGAACCAGGCCGAACCAGGCGGAACCGTCGCCGGATCCGTACGCCTGACCGAACCGCCCGCGCCCGCATCCCGGCGGGCGGACGGTCGTTGGCCATGGCGTGCAGACCTACGACACCTACCTCCCGCCGCGCCGAACCGTCGACTATCCCCCCGCCCAGCCGCCGACGCCCGCCCCCGGCGCTCCGGCCCAGCAGATCCCGGCGATGCGTCCGGCCTTCGAGGGCGAGCCCTCGGCCACGCCGATCTTCGACGCCCTGTACGCGGAGTTCCGGCGGCGCTTCCGCGCCCTGCCGGGCGACCGTGAGGGCGAGGAGGAGCTGCGCTTCACCGGCTTCGGCTCCTACGGCGGCGCCTCCGGCTACGCCCCCTGGGAGCGCCAGGTGCCGTACGGCCAGGGCGTGACCGGCCTGGGTTACGGGCTGACCGGCCGCCACCGGGGCTACCTCTCGCTCCCCCCGGGCCAGAACTGACAGGCGGGCCCGAGCGGACCACCGCGCCGGAACGGACCAGCGGGCCGAACCCGTCCGGCCCGCGCGGTCAGGCCGAGCGTTGCGCGATCAGCACGCCCAGGCCGTCCAGGATCCGCCGCAGGCCGAAGTCCAGGGCCTGGTCCTGGCCGCCGAGGCTGGCCGCCGAGGCGAAGGCGGTGGTGAGCGCGGGATAGCGCTCGCCGTGGATCCGCAGCACCTCGCCCAGTACCGCCGCGAACTCCGCTTCCGGGTTGCTCCCGGGGCCAGCCGCGCGGGACTGCTGGGCGATTCCGCGCACATGCCCGGAGAGCAGCACCAACGCGTCCAGCCGCTCGGCGCCGGTGAGGCCGGTGCCGTCCAGCGCGGCGGCGGCCTGCTCGGTCCAGGAGAGCTCGGCCGGGCCGACGACCCGGGGGCCGACGGTCGCCTCCAGCAGCCAGGGGTGCAGCTGGAAGACGGCGGCCAGCTGCTGCGCCCACTCCCCCAGCCGCTCCCGCCAGCCGCCGGTCGGCGTACCGGTCGGCGGAACCGTCCCGACCGCGGTCTCCACCATCAGCGCGACCAGTTCGGCCTTGCCCGGCACGTACCGGTAGAGCGACATCTTGGTGAAGTCGAGCAGCCCGGCCACCCGCTGCATGGAGACGGCGGCCAGCCCCTCGGCGTCCGCGATCTCGACCCCGGCCCGGGCGATCCGCTCCAAGCTGAGCCCCGGTTTGGGGCCGCGCGACGGCTTGGGGTGCGGCCCCCACAGCAGTCGGACGCCCGCACTCAACTCGTCTCCCATGTCTCGGCTCCCGCCTCCGCCTTGCCATCCCCGCAGAACTGCGTCTACCGTACACAACAGCAATCAGCGTCCGCCGGACACAATTTCTGGGGAGTGGTGTACATGAGCGGGAACGTCCTCATCTCGGGTGCCAGCATCGCCGGACCGGCCCTCGCCTACTGGCTGGGGCAGTACGGGTTCAAGCCCACCGTGGTCGAGCTGGCCCCCGCCCTGCGCGAGGGCGGCCAGGCCGTCGACTTCCGCGGCGAGACGCACCTGACCGTGCTGGAGCGGATGGGTGTGCTGGAGCAGCTGCGGTCGATAGCCACCGGCGGCGGCGCGACCCGCTTCGTGGACCGGAACGGCCGCCAACTGCTGCATCTGCCGCCCGACTTCACCGGCGGCGAGGTGGAGGTGAGGCGCGGTGACCTGGCCCGGGCGCTCTACCGGCACAGCCTGCCGACCACCGAGTACCTCTTCGGCGACTCGGTCACCGCGCTCACCGAGACCGGCACCGGGGTCCGGGTCGACTTCCGGCACGCCGCCACCCGCGAGTTCGACCTGGTGATCGGCGCCGACGGGCTGCACTCCAACGTGCGCCGGATCGCGTTCGGCCCGGAGGAGCGCTTCGTCAGCCACCTCGGGTACTACGCGGCCACCTGGCAGCTGCCCAACTACCTCGGCCTGCGGCCCGGCCAGGGCTCGGTCGGCTACAACACGCCCGGTCGGCTCGCCAGCGTCGGCGTCGACCCCCGGGATCCGGAGCGCGCGGGCGCCTTCTTCGTCTTCACCGCGCCCCGGCTGGAGTACGACCGGCACGACCCGGAGCAGCAGAAGGCGCTGATCGCGGACGCCTTCGCGGGTCTCGGCTGGGAGGTGCCGCGGCTGCTCGACTCGCTGCGCCGGGCCCCGGAGCTGTACTTCGACTCGATCAGCCGGGCGGACGTGGACAGCTGGTCCCGGGGGCGGATCGGCCTGGTCGGCGACGCGGCCTGCGGCGCCACCATCGGCGGCATGGGCACCGGGACCGGTGTGGTCGCCGCCTACGTGCTGGCCGGTGAGCTGGCCCGGGCGAACGGCGACCACCGGGCGGCGTTCACCCGGTACGAGCAGGTGCTGCGCGGCTACGCCCAGGGCTGCCAGAAGGGCGGCGACCGTACCGGGAAGTTCCTCGCCCCCGCCACGGCCACCGGCATCCGCTTCCGCAACACGCTGCTGAGCAGGCCGTTCTTCATGAACCAGATGCTCGAACTGGGCAAGAAGGTCAGCAGCGGCATCGACCTGCCGGACTACCGGGCCGAACTGGCCCGGGCGGCTACTTGCGTCCCCGCTTCTCCCGCACCCGGACGCTGATCGAGATCGGCGTGCCGACGAAGCCGAACTCCTCACGCAGCCGGCGCTCCACGAACCGCCGGTAGCCGGCCTCGATGAAGCCCGAGGCGAAGAGCACGAAGCGCGGCGGCTTGGCGCCGGCCTGGGTGCCGAACAGGATCCGGGGCTGCTTGCCGCCGCGCACCGGGTGCGGGTGGGCGGCGACCAGCTCGCCGAGGAAGGCGTTCAGCCGGGCGGTCGGGATCCGGGTCTCCCAGCCCTCCAGCGCCGTCTCGATGGCCGGGACCAGCTTCTCCATGTGCCGTCCGGTCAGCGCCGAGACGTTGACCCGGGGGGCCCACTGGACCTGCACCAGGTCCTGCTCGATCTCCCGCTCCAGGTAGTAGCGGCGCTCCTCGTCGATCTGGTCCCACTTGTTGTAGGCGACGACGACGGCCCGGCCGGACTCCACGGCCATGGTGATGATCCGGGTGTCCTGCTCGGCGATGGTCTCGCTGGCGTCGATCAGCACCACCGCGACCTCGGCCTTCTCCAGCGCGGCGGCGGTGCGCAGCGAGGCGTAGAAGTCCGCGCCCGCGGTCTGGTGCACCCGGCGGCGGATACCGGCGGTGTCGATGAACTTCCAGGTCTTGCCGCCGAGCTGGATCAGCTCGTCGACCGGGTCGCGGGTGGTCCCGGCCACTTCGTTGACGACGACCCGGTCCTCCTTGGCGACCTTGTTCAGCAGGCTGGACTTGCCGACGTTGGGGCGGCCGATCAGGGCGACCCGACGCGGTCCGCCGACGATCTCGGAGGCGAAGGTCTGCTCGGGCGCGGGCGGCAGCTTGTCCAGGATGGCGTCCAGCAGGTCGCCGGAGCCGCGGCCGTGCAGCGCGGAGACGCAGTACGGCTCGCCGAGGCCGAGCGACCAGAGCATGGCCGCGTCGGCCTCGCCGGACATCCCGTCGACCTTGTTGGCGCAGAGCACCACCGGCTTGCCGGACTTGCGGATCAGCTTGACCAGGGCCTCGTCGGTGTCGGTCGCGCCGACGTTGGTGTCCACCACGAACAGCACCGCGTCGGAGTTCTGGATGCCGAGCTCGGCCTGGGCCGCGACCATGGCGTCCAGACCGAAGACGTCGATCTCCCAGCCGCCGGTGTCGACCAGCTTGAAGCGGCGGCCGTTCCAGGTGGCCTCGTACTCGACCCGGTCGCGGGTGACGCCGGGCCGGTCCTCGACCACGGCCTCGCGGCGGCCGATGATCCGGTTCACCAGGGTCGACTTGCCGACATTCGGGCGGCCGACGACGGCGAGCACCGGCATCGGGCCCTGGCCGTCCAGGCTGCCGAGGTCCTCCGGGTCGAAACCCTCCTCGGCGGCCAGCGCCAGGAACTCGGCGTAGTCCGCCGCGTCCAGGTCGCCGTGGTCGGCGTTGCCGCCGACGATCTCGTTGCTCATGTACCCGTGCCAACTCTCGTTCGTCGTCGCCCAGGAGGGCGCTCAAAGCTCAATGGGGGTGCGGCCGGGCCGGAGCCGGGCCGCGGGCGGGCCGCGCGGGGCGCTAGCTCGCCGGGACGGCAGCGCGCTCGCGCACCAGGCCGATGATCCGGGTGATGACCTCTTCCGGGGTCATCAGCGTGGTGTCCACCTCGACCGCGTCGGCGGCCTTGGCCAGCGGCGAGGCCGCCCGGCCGGAGTCGGCGGCGTCGCGGCGCTCGATGTCGGCCAGGATCTCGGCGACCCCGGTGGGCTCGGTGACGCCCAGCTGAGCGGCCCTGCGGGTGGCCCTGATCCCGGCGGAGGCGGTCAGGAACACCTTCAGCACGGCGCCGGGGAAGACCACGGTGCCCAGGTCACGGCCCTCGGCGACGATCCCGACCGGCGCCTCCTCGGCCGAGTGGCGCTGCAACTCGACCATCCGGGCCCGGACCTCGGGCACCGCCGAGACGGCGCTGACGGCGGAGGTCACCTCGGTGCCCCGGATCGGCCCGGACACGTCCACGCCGTCCACGGTGATGGTGGGACCGGCGGCGTCGGTGCCGGAGCGCACCACCGGCTTGGCCGAGGCCAGCGCGACGGCCTCGGCGTCGTCGACGTCCACGCCGTTCTGCAGCAGCCAGTACGTCATCGCCCGGTACATCGCGCCGGTGTCGAGGAAGCTGAGGCCCAGCCGGGCGGCGATCTCGCGGGAGACGGTGGACTTTCCGGTGCCGGCGGGGCCGTCGAGGACGACGATCACCGGGGCATCCGAGCGGTCGGCTGTTTCCACGGTGGAGGTCCTTCTCTGTGGCGTGGCGGCAGGGGTCACCACCAAGGTTACCGGTCCGTGCGGACCCCCCAGCCCCGATCCCGCAGCGCCTGTGTCAGCAGCGGCGCGGCCTGGGGCGCGACCATCAGCTGGACCAGCCCGGCCTGCTGGCCGGTGGAGTGCTCGATCAGCACGTCCTCGATGTTGACCCCGGCCCGCCCGGCTTCGGCGAACAGCCGCGCCAGCTCGCCCGGCTGGTCGCCGATGCGGACGGCCACCGTCTCGTACCGGGTGGGCGGCGCGCCGTGCTTGCCGGGGATCCGGGCCCGGCCCGCGTTGCCGCGCCGCAGCACGTCCCCGACCGCGTCCGCGCCCTCGCGGCGCTTGCCCTCGTCGGCGGCCTCCAGCGAGCGCAGCCCGGCGACGGCACCGTCGAGGTCGGCCGCCAGCTCCTCCAGGATGTCGGCGACCACCCCGGCGTTGGCGCTCAGGATCTCCACCCACATCCGCGGGTTCGACCCGGCGATCCGGGTGGTGTCCCGGATCCCCGGACCGGCCAGCCGGACGGCGTTCTCCTCGGCGTGCTCCAGCCGGGCGGCGACCAGGCTGGACAGCAGCTGGGGGGCGTGCGAGACCAGCGCGACCGCGCGGTCGTGCGCGGCGGCGTCCATCACCACCGGTACGCCCCCGCACAGCGCGACCAGCTCCAGCGCGGCGTTCAGGGTGTCGGTGGAGGTGTCCGGGGTGGGTGTGAGCACCCAGGTACGCCCCTCGAACAGGTCGGCCCGGGCCGCCAGCGGGCCGGTGCGCTCGGCCCCGGCCATCGGGTGGCTGCCGATGAAGCGGGTGGTGTCGCAGCCCAGCGCGGCGATGTCGGCGCGCGGTCCGGACTTCACGCTGGCGACGTCGGTGTAGTCGCGGGCCAGGCCCTGCCGCTGGCAGTCGGCGAGCACCGTGGCGATCAGCGGGGGCGGGACCGCGATCACCGCCAGGTCCACCGGGCCCTCCGGGTCGTCGGTGGTGCCCGCCCCGAGCGAGGCGGCGGTGCGGGCGGCGTCGGGGTCGGCGTCCCGCAGGTGCACGGTTATTCCGCGCGCGGTCAGGGCTAGCGCGGCGGAGGTGCCGATCAGACCGGTACCGATGACGGCGGCGGTGCGCATGGCGGGCTACGTCCTTTGCTGAGGCATCCGCGTGACGGGCGTCCTGACGGGCGCGTCCTGACGGGGGCGTCCTGACGGCGACGTCCGCCGGGCGGGCACCCGCGCTGACCGGGGCGTCCGTGTGTCGGAGCGTCCCGCCCATAATCCCGCATGTTTCGGTGCGCATTCGCATGTTTTCCGTTTCGCACCCGCGCGTCCGGACCGCGCGGCGGCCGCGCCCGCGGATCGGGCCGGGGCGCAGGCCGACCCGATCAGCGCGGTGGACGCGGCGCCCCCCGCGCGGCGCCGTGCCCCCCGACCACCCTAACCAGCCCGCCCACCTGCTGGAATCAGCCATCCGCCGATTGAGACGCGGCCACCGGCAGCGGCCCCACCGTCCGCACCGGGGCCGCCCGGCCCGCGCGCTGGGTCACCGCGATGCAGCCGAGCACCGCCACCGCCGCCAGCAGCAGCACCGGGGTCAGCCGTTCGCCCAGCAGCAGCGCCGACCAGCCGAGCGTGAGCAGCGGCTGGGCCAGCTGCAACTGGCTGGCCCGGGGCACCCCGATCGCGGCCATCCCCCGGTACCAGAGCACGAAACCGCCGAACTGCGAGGCCGCCGCCACGTAGACCAGCCCGGTCAGCGCCTTGGCGGTGGCGTGGGCGGGCTCGGTGGCCAGCGCCGGGAGCGCGATCGCGGCGGAGACCGGCATCGCCAGCACCACCGCCCAGCCGATCACCTGCCACCCGGGCAGTTCCTTCGCCAGTCGCCCGCCCTCGGCGTAGCCGACCGCGCAGACCGCGAGCCCGGCGAGCAGGCAGAGGTCGGCGGCGGTCGGCCGCCCGTGGTTCTGCAGCAGCGCGAAGCCGACCACCACGGCCGCGCCCGCCAGCGCCGCCGCCCAGAACCGGCGCGGCGGCCGGGCCCCGGTCAGCAGCGCCGACACCGCCGCCGTGACCAGCGGCAGTACGCCGGTGACCACGGCGGTGTGCGCGCTGCTGGAGGTCTGCAACGCGAGCGCGGTCAGCAGCGGGAAGCCGATCACGCAGCCACCGGCCACCACGGCCAGTCCGCGCCAGTGCCGCCGGTCCGGCAGCGACACCCGGGCGCCGAGCAGGCAGGCCAGCGCGCACAGCCCGGCGAGCAGGCCGCGCAGCCCGGTCACCGCCCACGGCCCGAAGCCGCTCAGGGCCCAGTCGGTCGCCGGGAAGCTGAGGGAGAAGAGCAGCACCCCCAGCCCGGCGGTCAGCAGGCCCCCGCTTTCCGCTATCGATGGGATCACAGTAGCGCTATCATGTTCCTTCATGAAACAGAGTAGCAGTGTGGCTGAACTCGTAGGCATGCTGCGATCCGAGCTTGAGCGCTACTCCATCGGCCAGCGGCTGCCGTCCAGCCGGGAGCTGGTGGCCCGGTACCGGGTGAGCCCGGTCACCCTCTCCCGCTCGGTCGCGGTGCTGGCCGCCGAGGGCCTGCTGGACTCCCGCCCGGGCGCGGGGGTGTTCCGGGCCGAGCCCCGGCGTCCGGCGGCCCCGACCGGGGACGTCTCCTGGCAGGAGCTCGCGCTGAGCGCCGACGAGGGGGCGCGCGGCGTGGGCGCCGGCGCCGTGCTGTCCATGCTGGCGCTGCCGGCCGCCGACGTGATCGACCTCAACAACGGCTATCTGCACCCCTCGCTGCAACCCGAGCAGGCGATGGCCGCGGCCCTGGCCCGGGCCGGACGCCGCCCCGGCGTCTGGGGCCGCCCCCCGGCCGAGGGCCTGCCGGACCTGCGCGCCTGGTTCGCCGAGGACGTCAGCGGCGGCGGCTCCACCGGGCAGCCGCTCACCGCCTCCGACGTACTGGTCACCGGCGGCGGCCAGGCCGCGCTGACCACGGCGCTGCGCTCGCTCGCGGCGCCCGGGGCGCCGGTGCTGGTCGAGTCGCCGACCTACCCGGGGGTACTGGCGGTGGCCCGGGCGGCGGGCCTGCGCCCGGTGCCGGTGCCGGTGGACGCGGAGGGGGTGCGCACCGACCTGCTCGCCGACGCCTTCGCGGCCACCGGGGCGCGGGTGTTCGTCTGCCAGCCGCTGTTCCAGAACCCGACCGGCGCGGTGCTCTCGGCCGCCCGCAGGCCGGAGGTGCTGGCCGTCGCCCGCGCCGCCGGGGCCTTCGTGGTCGAGGACGACTTCGCCCGGGGGCTGGTCCACGCGGACGCGCCGGCCCCGCCGCGCCCGCTGGCGGCGGACGACCCGGACGGCGTGGTGGTGCACATCCGCTCGCTGACCAAGACCACCTCGCCCAGTCTGCGGGTGGGCGCGCTCACCGCGCGCGGCCCGGCCTGGGACCGGCTGCGGGCGGCGCAGGTGGTCGACGGCTTCTTCGTCCCGCGCCCGCTCCAGGAGGCGGCACTGGAACTGGTCGTGGCCCCCGCCTGGCGCAGCCACCTGCGCCGGGTGGCCGCCGCACTGGAGCAGCGCCGCCGTGCCATTGTCGGCCAACTCGCCTCCCTTACACCTTTGCTGATGCCCAGTCACATCGGACTCGGCGGGTACCACCTGTGGCTGCGGCTGCCCGAGGGCAGCGACGGCGGGGAACTGGCGGCGGCCGCGCACCGCCTGGGCGTTTCGGTCACCCCCGGCCGCGCCTACTTCGCCGCCGAGTCCCCGGCTCCGCACCTGCGACTGAGCTACTCCGGTACCGCCGGAACCAGCCAACTGGTCGAGGGCGTGGGGCTGTTGCGACGCGCCTGCGCCGAGGTCGGAATCGCGACCGGCTGATGGCAAACCCAAGAGAACCTTAAGACTCCTGACGGTTCGTAACCTGATGCCCTGAAACTCCAACACCCCTTCCATCAGCCATTTTGACGGGACGTCAGGCCGAATTGGTCCAGACCCTTGACGCCGCAGCTGGTCCATACCAATCTCTAAGGTGACGGGTACCTGACTATCGGAGGTCGAACTGTGCCACGTTCCAGACGGATTGGATTGACGCTCACCGGGGCGGTGATTGCCGTGTTCGGACTCGCCACCTCGATGCTCGGCACCACCGCCGGGGCGGCCACGGCCGCTACCAACACCACCGGCGCCGCCCCCACCAGTGGCGGGATCAAGGTCGCCTACTACGACCAGTGGTCGATCTACGCGAACCAGTTCTACCCCAAGGATCTGGACACCGAGGGGATCGCGGGCAAGACCAACTACCTGATCTACGACTTCGAGAACATCGACCCGACCAACCTCACCTGCTTCGAGAACACCAAGGCCACGGACCCCGACCCGGCCGGCGAGAACGACCCGAACGCGGGCGACGGGGCCGAGGACGCCACCGCCGACTACCAGACCGAGTACTCCGCGGCCAACGCGGTCAACGGTGTCGCCGACGTCTACAACCAGCCGATCGCGGGCAACTTCCACCAGCTCCAGGAGCTGAAGGCGAAGTACCCCAACCTGAAGATCCTGCTGTCCATCGGCGGCTGGACCTACTCCAAGTACTTCTCCGACGTCGCGGCCACCGCCGCGTCCCGGCAGAAGTTCGTGTCCTCCTGCATCAGCATGTTCATCGAGGGCAACCTGCCGGTCGAGGGCGGCTTCGGCGGCAACGGAACCGCCAAGGGCATCTTCGACGGCTTCGACATCGACTGGGAGTACCCGGGCACCGCCAACGGGCACCTCGGCAACCACTACTCGGCTGCCGACACGGCCAACTACACGGCGCTGCTCGCTGAGTTCCGCAGCGAGCTGAACACCCAGGGCACGACCGACGGCAAGACCTACGACCTGACCGCGGCCCTGCCGGCCGGCCAGGACAACATCGCGGCGATCCAGACGAACCAGATCGGCCAGTACCTGAACTTCGCCGACCTGATGAGCTACGACATGTACGGCGCCTGGAACGCCACCGGTCCCACTGACGAACAGGACCCCCTGTACGCCAACCCCAACTCGCCGGAGGCGCCGGTAGCGCCTGGGAAGGAGACCTTCAGTATCGACAACGCCGTCCGTGCCTGGACAGTTGGCGATTCGTCCTACGGCATACCCGGCGGCTTCCCGGCCAGCAAGCTGAACCTCGGCCTACCGTTCTACTACCGAGGCTGGACCGGCGTCCCAGCCGGTTCCGATCACGGTCTGTACCAGACCGCGAGTGGAGCGTCGGCCGGGATGACCTACTCCGGTGACGTGCCGGGCGTGGCCATGTACAAGGAGATCAGCAGCACCGTCGCCAACCCGGCGGACCAGTACTGGGACCCGTTGACGGACTCCGCGTACTTCTACGACGGGACGAACTTCTACGGCGGTGAGGACGCCCAGTCGATCCAGGCCAGGGCGGACTACGCGCACTGCAACGGCCTCGGCGGGGTCATGATGTTCTCGCTGTACGACCTGGACCCGGCCACCACGCTGTTCAACGACGCGGTGACCGACTTCAACGGCTCGGCCAGCTCCTGCCCGGCCCCGCCGACGGGCACCCCCACTGCCCCGCCGACGACCGCGCCGCCGACGACCGCTCCGCCCACCACGGCGCCGCCGACCACGGCTCCGCCCACGACCGCTCCGCCGACCACCGCTCCGCCCACCACGGCTCCGCCGACGACCCCCCCGCCGACCACTGGCGCGCTGGTCAACGGTGGCTTCGAGACGGGCAGTCTGAGTCCATGGACCTGCCAGACCGGCAGCGCCGTGGTGACCTCACCGGTGCACTCCGGCAGTTACGCACTCCAGGTAGCTGCGAGTTCCTCCACAACCGGTGAGTGCGATCAGACGCTCGCGTTGAAAGCCAACACCAGTTACACGCTGAGCGGTTGGGTACAGGGCAACTACGCCTACCTCGGCGTCAGCGGCGGTGCCACCGCCAGCACCTGGACCAGCGCCAGCGGTTGGACCCAGCTCAAGGTTCCGTTCACCACCGGCTCCAGCGGTACCGTCACCGTGTACGTCCACGGCTGGTACGGCCAGGGCAACGTCTTCGCCGACGACCTCAGTGTGAACTGATCGGTCGTCAGTAAGCAGCACCCCGCAGGGGCGGCGTTCCGGGCGACCCACCGCCCGGACCGTCCGCCCCTGCGGTCCGTCGCGGCCCCGCCCGGACACCCTGACGGGGCCCGGGCGGGGCCTCGGTGTGGTGCCGGTCGCTCAGATGTGGTCGAAGTCGCCGGCCTTCGCACCGGCCAGGAAGGCACTCGCCTCGGACGGGGTGAAGCAGAGTGCGGGCCCGGTCGGGTTCTTGGAGTCCCGGATGAACACGGCCCCGTCGAGCGAGGCGAGCTCGACACAGTCGTTGTCGTTGCCCGACGCGGCGGCCTTCGTCCAGGCGACGGGCAGGGTGGAGGCGTCGTTGATGAACTTACTCACTGATCTTGTCCCTCTGTTCGGTGATGAAACGGAGCGATGCTTCCAGTGGCATGGCCTCGGCCGTGACCTTCTGGAACGCGCTGGCGTACAGCTCGACTTCGTCCCGGTCCTCGATGTAGCTGGCGTTCAGCAACCCTCCCGTGTGGACCACGTCGAGGTCGTGTCGTTCGGAGAAGCCGAGGACGGTGAAGGACCCCGCCAGGCCCGGGTGCGGCGCCGCCGACGCGGGCATGATCTGGATCTCGACGTTCGGCAGCTGCGACAGGTTCCGCAGGCGATCGAGCTGGTCGCGCATCACTGACGGCTCAGCGAGGCTGACCGACAGCGCGGACTCGTGGATCACGCTCCAGAACTTCGGCGGGTTCGGCTTGGTCAGCACCGACTGACGCGCCATCCGGATCTCGATCTGCGAGTCGACCGGCGTGCCCCGGTCCTCCAGTCGGGTCGCTCCGATGGCGGCCCGCGCGTACGCCGACGTCTGCAGCAGACCGTGGAGCAGGCCCTGTTGGTAGGCGAGGATGCGTGATGCGCCGTCCTCCAGCGTGACCAGGTCCCAGTTGAACTGCGAGAGCCGGTCCCGGTAGGCCAGCCACCAGCCGCGCTGGCCGCCCTCCTTGACCAGGGCGAGCAGCAGTTCCCGACCGTCGCCCTCGAACCCGTAGAAGTCGAGCAGCCGCTCGACGTCGGGGAGCTTCGCGGCGTTCTTGGCGGTCTCCAGCCGGGAGAGCTTGGCCGCGTCTATGCCTGTCCCCTGCTCCACGTCCTCCAGCAGCAGCTTCTTGCTCTCCCGAAGCTTGCGCAGCTCAGCGCCGAGTTGACGTCGGCGGACTGTCGGTACAGGTGCGGCCATCTCTCTTGCCCTCCCGGATGTTCTGTCGTCAGTTTGCCTGCTGGATGGGCTTACGCGCCACTCGCAACCGTGGCCACGCGGACGCCACACAAGCCCAGCATATGCATATTCGCAGATACCGTGACGCAGCTTGCGCACAGGAAGAATGAGGAGCATTCTGACTATGGCGAGAATCATCGACCCATTTGCCTATGCATCGTCAACAGGCGTTTGGTGTATGCGACATGCGACTTGAGCAAGATCTGGATTCGCTCGGACCGATGTGGCAGGAGACCTCCTTGTCCTCCTTGACGCTGAGCGCGGCCGTCCCGCGCGCCGAGCCGCGCCCCGACTGGGCCGGGCTCATACAGGTCACCCGGCGTGTCACCCGAAACGCCGGGAGCATCGACCTCGCCGCCCAGGTGCCCCACCTGTAGGCGCGACCGCAACGGCACACGGCCGGCTCCCGGCCCCGCCGCCCCCTGCTCGGCACCACATCCGAAGAGAGAAGCCACGTGAGCGCCCTCGACACCGCCGGCAACGACCTCAACTCCCCTTTCCTGGATGCCATCCGCTCCGTCCGCCCCGACCTGCCGCAGTACCTGGAGGACGCCATCCGTGCCGTCCCGCGTCACGCCTACCTGCCCGGGGCCGACCTCGACGACGCCTCCGACCCCACCCTGGTCCCCGGCCTGCTCCAGCAACTCGACGTGACGCCCGGTGACACGATCCTGGAGATCGGCGCGGGCACCGGCTACAGCGCCGCGCTGCTCAGTACCCTCTCCGGCGGCGGGAAGGTCGTGACCGTCGGCATCGATCGCGAGATGAGCGACCGGGCTGCCGGGAACCTCGCCGCCAACGGCGTCGCCAACGTGGAGGTCCTCACCGCGGGCGACTCCTGCGGAGACCCCAAGGAACGCGTCTTCGACCGGCTGATCAGCACGGTCGGAGCCTGGGACGTGCTCTCCGCCTGGTGGCGGCAAGTGCGCCCCGGAGGGTGGATGGTGCTGCCGTTGCGCCTCCGGGGAACCACCTGCACCGTCGCCCTGGAGCACTGCGGCACGGACCTGGTCTCCTCCGGCGCCGAACCGTGCGGACCCGTTCCCGTGATGGGCGAGACCGGTGAGCGCTCCGCCGACATCGACCCGTGGGGCCGCGCCCGCCTGTACTGGGACGTTGATCAGGACGTCGACCCCGTCGCCCTGCTGGGCGTCCTCGACAGCGAGCCGATCAGGACCGACACCGGCGTGACCACCGGCCCCGAGGCCTTCGATCGCGTATGGCTGCGCCTGGCCGCCACCGACCCGGCGACCTGCCGGATCGAGGTCACCCCCGAAGGAGTGGAAGCAGGACTGGCCGGGCCGGCTGTCCCAGTCCGCACCGCCTGCCTGGCCGAAGGCAGCAGCGTGGCCTACCTGACCTTCCGTCGCCGCGACGCCGAGGCGCCCACCGGGGAACTCGGCGTCGCCGCCCACGGCCCCGACGCCGCGGCGCTGACACAGCGGCTGACCGCTGTCATCGCCGCCTGGGGCAAGGACCGCACCAACATCCCCGAGTTCACCGTCTACCCGGCCACCACCCCGCTCGCGGAACTACCCCCGGGCAACGTCATCACCAAGCGCGACTCCCACGTCATCATCACCTACTAGGGCGCCTCCCGGGTCGTGGCCGCAGCCGTACCGAAGGCGGACGGCGGGAGTTGAGGGACCCGGCGGGTGGCCTCCGGGACGCTGGGTCAGGCCATGACGAGGCGGTCCACCACCAGCTCCACCCTCCGCTCGGCCTCCGTCGGCGGCAGCCGTCCCGCCCGGGTCAGCGTCGCCAGCCCGTGCAGGGCCGCCCAGAACACCTCGGTGAACAGGCCCGGGTGGACACCCTCCCCGGCGACCTCGCCCAGGTTCTCCAGCAACGCCGCGAAGGCGTCCTTGAGCGGTCCCGGGGTGTCCTCGGCCGCGAACGCCAGGCCGCCGTCGAGTTGGAAAATGGCGTCGTAGACCGCCGGATTGCGCTCGGCGAAGTCGAGGTAGGCGCGGGCGAGGGCGGTGACCCGGGTGCGCGGGCCCTCCGCGGCGGAGGCCGCGGCACGCACCGCCGCGGCCAGCTCGGCCGCGCCTTCGAGGGCGACCGCACCGATGATCTCGCGCTTGCCGCGGAAGTGGCTGTAGAGGACCGGCTGGCTGTACTCGATGCGCTCGGCGAGCCGGCGGGTGGTGACCGCGTCCCAGCCCTGCTGCTCGGCGAGTTCGCGGGCGGTCGCCACGATGAGGCGTTCGCGCTCCGCCCGTTCGCGTTCCTTGCGTTCCTGTACCGACATACAGCGATCCTAGCACCGCTAGACATGCGAGCAGTAGAAGCTCTAGCATTGCCTCATCATCTAGCGGCGCTAGATCCCAGGAGGGGTCATCATGCTCAACGCACTTGAGGTCGTCACCACCGTGGTCGTCGGCGTGATGGTGGGGGTGGAGTTCTCCGTCCTCTTCGTCATCAACCCGATCCTCAACGCCCTCCCCGAGGACAGTCGCCAACTCGGCCACGCCCACGGGGGCCGGATGCTCGGCGCCGTGATGCCGTTCTGGTACATCGGCTCGCTCGTCCTCGCGGCGGTCTGGGCCGTCGCCGGATGGCACCACCACGGCACCGGCCTCGTCGTCACCGCCGGCGCCCTGCTGGTCCTCAGCGTGATCATGTCGATGCTGCTGCTCGTCCCGATCAACAACCGGAACAAGAGCTGGACCCCGGAGAACCGGCCCGAGGACTGGCAGGAGCAGCTGGACCGCTGGCTCCGCTTCCACTACGTCCGCGTCGCCGTCATCATCGCCGCCTTCGCCCTGCTGGTCACCGCCCTCGTCTGACGCCGAGGGCGGCGACCGCGAGGGTCGGGTCCGGTGGCTACGCCAGGACC
Source organism: Streptacidiphilus sp. P02-A3a (assembly GCF_014084105.1). Lineage (GTDB taxonomy): Bacteria > Actinomycetota > Actinomycetes > Streptomycetales > Streptomycetaceae > Streptacidiphilus. The sequence goes on from NZ_CP048289.1 coordinate 7,182,829, forward strand.
CGCAGCTCCCGGGAGACCAGGTTCAGCCGGTCGCCGCCGGTCTCGGTGCAGACCGCGATGTCCTCGATCCGCGCGCCGAACTTCCCGGGGAGGTAGATCCCCGGCTCGATCGAGAAGGCCATCCCCGGTTCCAGTGCCAGGTCGGAACCCGCGACGATGTAGGGCTCCTCGTGCGTCTCCAGGCCGATGCCGTGGCCGGTGCGGTGCACGAAGTAGTCGCCGTAGCCCTCGCCCGCGATCAGGTCCCGGCCGATGGCGTCCAGCTGCTCCGAGGTGAGCCCCGGAATCACCGACTCGCACTGCGCCGTCTGGGCGGCCAGCAGCACCCCGTACGCCCGCAGGTACTCGTCCGGGGCCTGGCCGACCACGTAGTTGCGGGTCGAGTCGGAGCAGTAGCCGGACGGCATGGTGCCGCCGATGTCGACCACCACCGGATCCCCGGCCTCGATCACCCGGTCGGAGACCTCGTGGTGCGGGCTGGCGCCGTTCGGCCCGGAGGCGACGATGACGAAGTCCACTGTGGCGTGACCGGCCGCGATGATCGCGTCGGCGATGTCCCGGCCCACCTCGGCCTCGGTCCGGCCCGGCCGCAGCCACTCCGCCATCGACAGGTGCACCGCGTCGATCGCGGTCGCCGCCTCGCTCAGCGCCCGCACCTCGGCGGCGGACTTGCGCATCCGCAGCTCCGCCAGCGCCTGCCCGGCCAGCGCCTGTTCCGCCCCCGGCAGCGCCGCCCGGAACGCGAGCACCTTCTCGGCCCACATGTGGTTGTCCACCCCGACCCGGCGCAGCCCGGACGGCAGCCGCGAGGCCACCAGCGCGTACGGGTCATCGGTCTCCCGCCAGCCGACGATGTCGATCCCCAGGTCCCCGACCGGCGATGCCTCCGCGGCGGGCTTCTCCAGCAGCGGGACGACCAGGAACGGCTCGCCCTCGGCGGGCGCCACCAGACAGGTCAGCCGCTCCAGCGGCAGCGCGTCGTAGCCGGTGAGGTAGCGCAGGTCAGCTCCGGGCGAGACGAGCAGCGCGTCCAGCCCGGCCTCGGCGGCGGCCTTCTGCGCGCGGACCACGCGGTCCGCCGGATACAGGTTCGGATCAAGTGCCATGCCCCCAGTCCACCACTGACGGCGCCCGGACGCAGCCCGTTCGCCGGCGATGAGCCCCGGGGACGTCCGGACCGGTACGCGGAAGTCGGGCGCGGCTGAGGCGGATCAGCTGTGACTGGACGGGTGACCGCGGCCCCGCAATCGGGTACAACGAGTGCATGCTTCTCCACCTGACGACACTCGACGGCTGGCTGGCGCACCCCGACCGCCCCTACGCCACGGCCACGCTGGCGTTGGAGGGGTTCATCCACTGCTCCCCGGACGAGGCGACGGTCCTCACCGTGGCCAACGACCGCTTCTCCCGTACCCCTGGACCGCTGATGGTGCTGCTGATCGAGGAGGACGCGCTGGAGTCCGCGCTCCGCTGGGAGGCGGCGGAGCCCGACGGGCCGCTGTTCCCGCACATCTACGGCCCGGTGAACCGCTCGGCGGTGGCCGGGATGCTGGAGGTGGAGCGCGGCCCGGACGGACGCTGGGCGACGCTCGCGCTCTGGAGCTGACCCGCCGTCCGGGCTCGGGGAACCCCGGGCTCACATGTGCACGGCCGCCGGGGTGTTCGGGTCCTGGGTGACCCGGCCGCGCCGGTAGAGCACGGCGGTGAGCAGCGTGCCCGCCGCGAAGAACCCCGCCGACCACCAGTAGGCGGTGGCGTAGCTGTGCAGCTGCGCCTGCGCCAGCACCGCCGCGGTGGGCCGCTTCCCGCTGATGTAGCTGGTGGCGGCGCTGGCGGCGAGGGTGTTCAGCAGCGCGGTGCCGATGGAGCCGCCGATCTGCTGCATGGTGTTGACCGCCGCCGAGGCGACACCGGCGTCCTGCGGCGCGATCCCGGCGGTGGCCAGGCTCATCGCCGGGGGCATCACCAGGCCGATGCCGAGGCCGGTGAGCACCAGCGCGGGCAGCACGCTGGAGGCGTACCCGCTGCTCAGGCCGAGGCCGGTGAGCCAGGCCATCCCGGCCGCCGCCATCCCCATGCCCAGCGGCACCACCGGCTTGGGGCCGAACCTCGGGATGAGCAGGTTGGTGGAGAGCTGCGCGGTGACCATCAGCGAGCCGATCATCGGCAGGAAGGCCAGGCCGGTGCGGACCGGGGTGTAGCCCATCGACGCCTGGAGGTAGTAGGTCAGGAACAGGAAGACCCCGAACATCCCCGCGCCGGAGATGGCGACCACCAGGAAGGACGCGCCCCGGTTGCGGTCCAGCAGTACCCGCAGCGGCAGCAGCGGGTGCTCGGCGCGGGTCTGCCACCAGGTGAACGCGGCGATCAGCAGCCCGCCCGCCAGCAGGAATCCCCAGGTCAGCGGCGAGGACCAGTGGTGCGTGTCGGCGTTGGAGAAGCCGTAGACCAGGCCGAAGAGTCCGGCGGAGACCAGCAGCGTGCCGGGCAGGTCGAGCTTGGGCCGGTCGGCCGGGGCGCCGCGCCGGAGCAGCAGCAGCCCGCCAACGAAGGCGATCACGGCGAAGACCAGGTTGACGTACAGGGTCCAGCGCCAGCTCAGGTGCTCGGTGAGCAGGCCGCCGAGCAGCAGGCCGATGCCGCCGCCGGTACCGGCGATGGCGCCGAAGATGCCGAAGGCCTTGGCGCGTTCCTTGGCCTCGGTGAAGGTGGTGTTCAGCAGCGACAGGGCGGCGGGCGCGAGCAGCGCGCCGAACATGCCCTGCAGGGCCCGGCCGGTGACCAGGACCTCGAAGTTCCCGGCGGCTCCGGCCAGGGCCGAGGACAGGGCGAACCCGGCGACGCCGACCAGGAACACGATCTTGCGGCCGATCAGGTCGGCCAGGCGTCCGCCGAGCAGCAGCAGGCTGCCGAAGGCGAGCGAGTAGGCGGTGACCACCCACTGCCGGTCGCTGTCGGAGAAGGCCAGGGCCTTCTGCGCGGTCGGCAGGGCGATGTTCACCACGGTGGCGTCGAGCACCACCATCAGCTGGGCGAGGCCGATGACGGCCAGCACCCACCAGCGGTGCGAGGGCGCGGGTTGCGCACCTGGTGCGGCGTCGGCGCGGGCGCCGACTGCGGTCTGGCTCATGGTCACTCTCCGAACGAAACGGTTTCGTACAGAAGCAACCTACGCCGATGCTTAGCGAAACGCAAAAGTTTCGATAACGCGCCCGGCTCCGGAGCGGTCAGCTGTGCAGCAGCGCGGGCAGGATCACCGCGTCTATGTAGCGGATCAGGTACTCCTGGTCCGCGAAGCGCTCCTCCAGGATCTTCCGCGCGGGCAGCGCCCCGAACAGCATGTGCACGAAGAACTCCCGGGCGGCGGCGTCCGGCCGCACCTCGCCCCGGTCCACGGCCCGCTGGAGCAGCGCGTTCAGCACCTCGCGCTCAGGATCGATCAGCATCTCCCGCAGCGCGGCGGCGAGGTCCTCGTGCTGGTGCGCGGCGTGCCCGATGGCGCTCAGGAAGACCGTGTCCTTCTCCGCGCCCGAGCCCACCTGCCGGGCCACCTGGTACAGGTCGCCGCGGAGCGAGCCGGTGTCGATGTGTCCCAGGGTGACCGACGCGGTGTGCCGCATCGCCGCCGCCACCAGCTGCGGCTTGCCCTGCCACTGCCGGTACAGGGTCGCCTTGCTGGAGCGGCTGCGGGCCGCGACGGCGTCCATGGTCATGCCCTCGTAGCCGACCTCGCGGACCAGGTCGATGACCGCCTGGTACAGCTCGGCCTCACGCTCCGAGGTCAGCCGGGTACGGCGCACCGTCGCGGTCACCGGACTACAGCCCGACGGTCTTCATCAGCTGACCGACCTCGGGGTTGGTCAGCCGACGCAGCCAGCCGGACTTCTGGTCGCCGAGCGCGATCGGGCCGAACTGCACCCGCACCAGCTTCTCCACCGGGAAGCCGGACTCCGACAGCAGCCGCCGCACGATGTGCTTGCGACCCTCGTGCAGGCTCACCTCGACCAGGTAGTTCTTGCCGACGTTCTGCACCACCTTGAAGCTGTCCGCGCGGGCCCAGCCGTCCTCCAGCTCGATGCCCTTCGCCAGCTGCTTGCCCAGGTCACGCGGGATCGGCCCCTGGATCGCGGCCAGGTAGGTCTTGATCACGCCGTACTTGGGGTGGGTCAGCCGGTGCGCCAGCTCGCCGTGGTTGGTGAGCAGGATGATGCCCTCGGTCTCGGTGTCCAGCCGTCCCACGTGGAACAGCCGGGTCTCCCGGTTGTTCACGTAGTCGCCGAGGCACTGGCGGCCGTCCGGGTCCTCCATGGTGGCGACCACACCGGCCGGCTTGTTCAGCGCGAAGAACAGGTACGACTGGGTGGCCACGGTCAGGCCGTCGACCTTGATCTCGTCGTGCGCCGGGTCCACCCGCTTGCCCTGCTCGCGCACGAGCTTGCCGTTGACCTCGACCCGGCCCTGGTCGATCAGCTCCTCGCAGGCCCGGCGGCTGCCCATGCCCGCGCGCGCCAGCACCTTCTGCAGCCGCTCGCCCTCGGGCTCGCCGTGGGTCTTCGGCAGCTTCTCCACCGGCTTGTCGTGCCGGATCCGGACCGCGTCCTCGATCTTCGCCTGGAGCTCGCGCGAGCGCACCGGCTTGGCCGGGCCGCGCCGCGCGCCCGCGCCGCCGCCGAGGCCGCCGGGGCGGATCTGACCGACCGAGCGCCCCGGGCTCGGCGTACGCGCCCCACCGAACTCCGGACGGTCGTACTGGCGCTGCTCGGGACGCGGCGCCTCCTTGTCCCACCCGCTGCCGCTGCGGCGCTGGCCGCCCGCGCTGCCGCCGCGCTGGCTCCCGCCGCGCGCGCCACCGCCGCCGCTGCCGCCGCTGTTGCCACGGCCACCGCTGTTGCCGCTGCTGCCGCGACCGCCGGCGCCACCGCCGCTGTTGCCGTTCCTACCGTTACCGCTGTTACCGCTACGCATCAAGAAGTCCGTTGTCGAGTCCGTCGTCGGGGCCGCGTCCCAGGGCGGGTGTCACTGCCTATCACCTGCTCCGTCCGCCCGCCAGACCATCGCCGCAGCAGCTTGCCCGCGCTGGGCGCTAGCTCTGTACGGCGACCGCCTCGGCGATCGCGGAGCCCTCCTGCGAGTCCGGTTCCACTTCGTCGGCCTCGGGCAGGAAGGGGGCCAGCTCCGGCAGCTCATCCAAGCCGCGCAGCCCCATCCGTTCCAAAAATTGCTGTGTCGTCCGGTACAGGATCGCTCCTGCTTCCGGCTCGGACCCGGTCTCCTCAACCAGACCCCTTTGTACAAGGGTACGCATGACACCGTCACAGTTCACACCACGGACGGCGGATACCCGCGAACGGGACACCGGCTGCCGGTAGGCGATGACCGCCAGCGTCTCCAGCGCGGCCTGGGTGAGCCGGGCGTGCTGGCCGTCCAGCACGTACCGGTCCACCGCCGGGGCGCAGCTCGCCCGGCTGTAGAAACGCCAGCCCCCGGCGACGAACCGCAGGTCGAAGCCGCGGCCCTGGTCGGTGTACTCCGCGGCCAGTTCCCGCAGCGCGGCGGCGACGGCCCGCTTGGGCCGCGCCAGCACCTCGGCCAGGTGCGCGACGGTCGCCGGCTCGTCGACGATCATCAAGATCGCCTCCAGCGCCGCCTTCAACGGCACCAGCGCGACCTCGTCCACCACCGGCTCGGGTTCCGGCGCCGGGGCGGCGGCAGCGGCGGGGGCGGGGGCGGGCCGAGCGGCGGGCACCGCCTGGGACCGCGGCACCGCCACCGGCTCCGGTTCCGGTTCCGGCTCCGGCCCCGGTTCCGGCGGGGCGGGGGTGGACAGCGGGTAGCCCGGGAGCGCGGCCGGCTCCGCCTCCTGGTCCCGGTCCGGCGCGGGCTCCCGCAGCACGGTCTCCAGGTACTCCCCGGGCCGGGGACGGCCGGGCATGCCGAGGCGGCGCCGGGGCGCGGGCTCCGGCGGGTACCCCTCCGCCCCCTCGGGGCCGTGGTCCTCCGTGGTCACCGCTTTCCGCCCCTCTCCGGCCTCGCGTCCGCCTCCGCCTCGTCCGGCGGGGTGTCGAACTCGTCGGTGACCTGCACCGACGCGTCCTCGGCGCCGATCCACCGGACCAGCAGCTCCCCCAGTGCCTCCGGCTGGTCGAAGGCCAGCACCCGCTCCCGGTACAGCTCCAGCAGCGCCAGGAACCTGGCCACCACCGTCAGCACGTCCGGGGCGTCCCGGGCCAGGTCGCGGAAGCTGGCTTGGCCCAGCTCCCGCAGCCGCGCCAGCACCAGCGCGGCCTGCTCGCGGACGCTCACCGTCGAGGTGTGGATGTGCTCGACGTACACCACCGGCTTGGGCTTCGGCTCCATCGCCCTCGCCGCGAGCCGGGCGAAGGCCTCCGGGCCGATGCTGATGACCACCTCGGGCAGCAGCGCCGCGTGGTGCGGCTCCAGGCCGACCGTACGCGGGCGGCTGCGCAGCTCCGCCGCCCAGCGCTGGGCGAACAGCTCGGCGATCCGCTTGTACGCCCGGTACTGCAACAGCCGGGCGAACAGCAGGTCCCGGGCCTCCAGCAGCGCCAGGTCCTCCTCGTCCTCCAGCTCGGCGACCGGGAGCAGCCGGGCCGCCTTGAGGTCCAGCAGGGTCGCCGCGACCACCAGGAACTCGCTGGCGAGGTCGAGGTCCCAGTCCGGGCCCATGGCCCGGATGTGCGCGATGAACTCGTCGGTCACCCGGGACAGCGAGACCTCGGTGACGTCCAGCTTGTGCTTGGCGATCAGGCTGAGTAGCAGGTCGAACGGGCCCTCGAAGTTGTCCAGCCGCACCTGGAAGCCACCGGACCGCGGCACCGCGGGGGCGTCGTCGGCCTCGGCGGCGGCCTGGTCGGGCTGGGTGGGTGTGCTCATCAGGGTCCATGGTGGTCGTCGGCGGCGCCCGGACGCCCTCGGGACGTGCCGACACGCTGCGCGCTCTCCGGATTCACGTCCGGGCGGCTTCGTCCGAACACCATACGACCTGCCGCCGACAACCCCGACGACCCCGCACGGGCCGCCCGCCGGACCGCCTACCGGCCGCGCAGCCGCCGTACCAGGATGCTTGCCTCGCCGCGCTGCTCCAGGTCCGCGAGGACGACGGCGACCGCCTCACGCACTATCCGGCCCCGGTCGACGGCGAGCCCGTGCTCGCCGCGCAGCACCAGGCGGGCGTGCTCCAGGTCGATCAGCTCCTCGGCGGAGACATAGACGGTGATCTTCTCCTCGTGCCGCTCGCGCCCGGTGGGGCGGCTGCGCCCGGCGCCGCGCGGCTTGCGGCGGGCCGGCTCCTCGGCGGCGGCGGGCTGCGCCGCGGGACGGCCGGTGAGCGGGGCACCGTTGCGCGGGGCGCCGTTGTGGGCGGCGCCGTTGTACTGGCTGACGACCTGCGCGGTGGGCTCGGCCGGGTCGCTCGCGGCCGCGCCGTGCTCCCCGGCCGGGTCGGCCGGACGGCCCTCGCGCCCGTCCCGGGACTCCCGCGCCTCGCGGGCCTCCCGCGCCTCGCGGTTCTGCATGGTGTCGGGCGCGCGGGGCGCGGGGGTGAGCGACGTCCCACCGGTGGTCCGGAACAGTTCGTCCGCGCCGGGGAGGCTCACTCGACGGGGCACCGGGCGAGCACCTCCCTGGCGAGCTGGCGGTAGGCGGCGGCACCGACGGAGTTGGACGCGTAGGTGGTGATCGGCTCCCCGGCGACCGTGGTCTCCGGGAAGCGCACCGTACGGCCGATGACGGTGTGGAAGACGTGCTCGCCGAACGCCTCGGTGACCCGGGCCAGCACCTCGCGGCTGTGCACCGTGCGCGAGTCGTACATGGTGGCCAGGATGCCGTCGAGCCGCAGCTCCGGGTTGAGCCGCTCGCAGACCTTCTCGATGGTCTCGGTGAGCAGCGCCACCCCGCGCAGCGCGAAGAACTCGCACTCCAGCGGGACGATGACGCTGTTGGCCGCCGTCAGCGCGTTGACCGTGAGCAGCCCGAGGGAGGGCTGGCAGTCGATGATGACGTAGTCGTAGTCCGGCAGCAGCGGCTTGAGCGCCCGCGCCAGCGCGGACTCCCGGGCGACCTCGCTGACGAGTTGGACCTCGGCGGCGGACAGGTCGATGTTCGACGGCAGCAGGTCCATGCCGGGCACGGCGGTCTTCAGCAGGACCTCGTCCGCCGTCAGGCCGCGTTCCATCAGCAGGTTGTAGACCGTCAGGTCGAGTTCCATCGGGTTGACGCCGAGGCCGACCGAGAGCGCGCCCTGCGGGTCGAAGTCGACCAGCAGCACCCGACGGCCGTACTCGGCCAGCGCCGCGCCCAGGTTGATGGTCGAGGTGGTCTTGCCGACCCCGCCCTTCTGGTTGCACATGGCCACGATCTGCGCCGGGCCGTGCTCGGTCAGCGGCGAGGGGATCGGGAAGTACGGCAGCGGGCGGCCGGTGGGGCCGACCCGCTCGCGGCGCTGCCTGGCCGCGTCCGGGGCCAGTGTGGCGGCGTACTCCGGATCGGGCTCGTACTCGGCGTCGGGGTCGTAGAACTGGCCCTCGATCAGATTGCTCTGGGCCAGGCCGGGCTCGATGGCGTCGAACGCCGCCGCGTCGTAGACCTCGCTGTCGTAGCGGGCCGTGACGGGCTCGGAGCCCGCGTGCTCGTGGCTGGTGGCCGTGGCGGTGTAGCCGGGCTGCTGCCTGGCGTCGAAAGTGCGGACCTCGTCCTCCCCGGAGCGACCGGCGGTGTGCTGCTGCACCAGTCCAGGCTGACCACCCCCGGGAGCAAATGTCGACTCATTCACAAGTCGTCTTACCTCCTTGGCGACCGCCGTTGACACCGGATCTTTGGGGGCTCTGGGGCTGTGCCCCTTCGCTGGGCGGCATGTGCCGTGCCGCAGCCTAGCAACGACACAGTAGCGTCAACCACCACACCAGCGATGCACGAACCAACATGTCGATATGACTAGCTCTTGGAACAGTCGCTGAACGGTCGCCCACGGGCACGCCTGCCCAGTGCCGACGCGGTCGACACAGGCCCGGGATCAGCGGCTCCGATGACGTCCCCGACCCCGGCACGGGGGTGAGGTGATCGATGACATGTTGACTTCTCGTCAATACCGGCATATGCCGAAGCTGAGGGCGGGGTGACGCACCTGTCGGTGCGTCACCCCGCCCTCAGCGGATCAGCCCTGCGGCGGGCTGTTCGAACCGGACCGGGCCCCGGGTCAGGCCAGGACGTCGGCCAGCTCGACCGAGCCCAGGCCGTGCGCCTCGGCCACGGACGCGTAGACCAGCTGGCCCTCGTGCGCGTTCAGGCCCTTGGCCAGCGCCGCGTCGCGGGCGCAGGCCTCCTTCCAGCCCCGGTTCGCCAGCTCGATGATGTACGGCAGCGTCGCGTTGGTGAGCGCGTAGGTGGAGGTGTTCGGCACCGCGCCGGGCATGTTGGCGACGCAGTAGAAGACCGAGTTGTGGACCGGGAAGGTCGGGTCGTCGTGCGTGGTGGGCTTCGAGTCCTCGAAGCAGCCGCCCTGGTCGATCGCGATGTCGACCAGCACCGAGCCGGTCTTCATCCGGGAGACCAGCTCGTTGGTGACCAGCTTGGGGGCCTTGGCGCCGGGGATCAGCACCGCGCCGATGACCAGGTCGGCGTCGAGGACGGCCTTCTCCAGCTCGAAGGCGTTGGAGGCGATCGCCTTGATCTTGTTGCCGAAGATCTTGTCGGCGTCGCGGAGCTTGTTGATGTCGCGGTCCAGCAGGGTCACGTCGTAGCCCATGCCGATGGCGATGGTCGCCGCGTGCCAGCCGGAGACGCCGCCGCCGATCACCACGGCCTTGGCCGCGTGGGTGCCGGGGACGCCGCCGGGCAGCGTGCCGCGGCCGCCGGCCGGACGCATCAGGTGGTACGAGCCGACCTGCGGCGCCAGCCGGCCCGCGACCTCGGACATCGGCGCGAGCAGCGGCAGGGCGCCGTTGGCCAGCTGCACGGTCTCGTACGCGATGGCGGTGGTGCCGGAGGCGAGCAGCGCGTCGGTGCACTCCCGCGAGGCCGCCAGGTGCAGGTAGGTGAAGAGGGTCTGGCCCTTGCGGAGGCGGTGGTACTCCGAGGCGATCGGCTCCTTGACCTTCAGCAGCAGGTCGGCCGCGGCCCAGACCTCGTCCGCGGTGTCGAGGATGGTCGCGCCCGCGGCCACGTACTCGTCGTCGGGGATCGAGGAGCCAACACCGGCGTTGTGCTCAATGACGACCTGGTGGCCGTTGCGGACGAGCTCGTGCACGCCCGCGGGCGTGATGGCCACGCGGTACTCGTGGTTCTTGACCTCGCTGGGGATGCCGACCTTCACGGCTAAACACGTCCCTTGCACATGGGGGTACCCCGCCGACGGACACGCCAGCGGTCAGCCGCGCACTGGTTGCGGCACTTACGAGTGTAATGAAGCCGGAGCGATGCACCAGCCTTCCAATCCGACCAATTTTTTCAGTTCGATTGGCAGTTTCGTAGGCTTGCGCGGGGGTCATCCTCACGATTACTGGCAAATCGGGCAAGCTGCCCCAGCTATGGTCGATCACTCCGAAACCGGCGCCGCCGCCCCGGTCCGGGCGCTCTCCCGGCCGCCGCCGCGGCTGCCCGGCAGGCCCAGCGCGGCGGCCTGCTCCCGCTGCGCGCGGGCCCCGGACGGGTCGCCCGCCCGCTCCAGCGCCTCCGCCATCCGCACCAGCACCAGCGCCTGCAACCGGGAGCCCACCCGCTCGTCCGGCAGCGCCCGGGCCGCCACCAGCGCCTCGCGCTGGGTCCGCAGGGCCTGCTCGGTGTTCCCGGAGACCTCCTGCACCCGGGCCACGCCGAGCAGCGCCAGCGTCGCCCCGATCGGGTCGCCGAGCTTGCGGGCCAGCGCCGCCGCGCCGCGGTAGTCGCGCAGCGCCTCGCCGTGGCGTCCCTGCGCGGTGTGCGTCGCCGCCATCCGGCCCAGCAGCCGCAGCTCCTCCGCGTGCTCGCCGCGGCTGCGGCGCAGCGCCATCGCCCGCCCGTACCAGTCGGCGGCGCGGACCAGGTCGCCGGAGGCGCGGTAGGCCCCGGCCACCGCCTCCAGGATCCGGCAGACCGCCACCTGGTCCTCGACCGAGCGGGCCGGTCCCAGCGCGGCCCGGTAGCGCTCCAGCGCCCGGGCGTGCTCACCCGCCCGGGCGTGCAGGTCGCCCAGGTTGACCAGGGCGGCGGCCTGCTGCCTGACCTTCCCGCCGCGCGCGGCCAGCTCCAGGATCGTCCCGTGCAGCTCGTACAGGTCGGCGGAGACCGCCTCGGCGTCGCCCGCCCACAGCGGCAGCGCCCGGACCAGGGTGGTGGCCAGCCGCATCGCCAGGCCGTCCAGGGCGCCGTCGGCCACCGCGATCCGGACGGCGGAGCGCAGCACCGGCAGCTCCCGGTCCAGCCAGCGCCAGGCCTCGGCGGCGGAGCCGAAGCGCAGCGGCGCGGGCAGCGGTTCGGGCTCAGGGCCGCCACCGGGCGCGATCCGGTGGACGCAGGAGGTGAGCAGCCGGACCAGGCGCTCCAGCAGCCGGGCCCGGGCCAGCTCGGTCTCGGCCGCCCGGTCGGCGGCGAGCAGCCCGGCGAGCGGCCCGCGCAGGCACTCCGGCAGCTCGTAGCCGTCGTCGGCCCGGCCACCGGCCGGGCCGGGCGGCTGCGGGCGGGGGTTGAGCAGTTCCTGTTCGGCGAGCGAGGCGAGGTGCCCGGCGGCGGTGTCCACCGGGCAGCCGAGCAGCGCGGCGGCGGTCCGGGGTTCGGCCCGACCGGCCGGGGCGATGGTGAGCAGCCGCAGCAGCCGCGCCGCCGGTGCGCCCAGGCCGTCGTAGACCAGGTCGAAGGCGCGCCGCAGCGGCTCGGTGTCGCGCTGGGCCGCGCCCGGCTGCTTGAGCAGGCTGACCCGCGGCGGCGTCTCGGCCAGCAGCTGCCGCGCGTCGGCGACCGAGGCCGCGGGGCGGGTCCGCAGCCAGCCGCCGACCAGCCGCAGCGCGGTCGGGTGGCAGGCCAGGCTCTCCACCAGGCCGCGCGCGGCGACCGGGTCGCAGACGACCCGGGTCTCCCCGGCCAGGCCGATCAGCAGCGACAGCGCGGTGCGCACCTCCAGGCCGCCGAGGACGCACGGCCGGGCGTCGGCGATACCGGTGAGCGGACCCGCGGTGACCGCCACCACCAGGCAGCCGGGGGCCTGCGGCAGCAGCGCCCCCAGCTGCTCGGCGGTGCGGACGTCGTCGAGCAGCAGCAGCGCGCGGCGACCGGCCAGGGCCGTGCGCAGCGCCGCGCAGTCCGGGTGCGCGCTGTCGGCGTTCGCCTCGGCCGCGCCCTCGCGCTCGGCCAGCGGCCGCCGCCCGGCGGGCTCGCCGAGGGCGGCCAGCAGCTGCCGGGCGACCCGCCCGGCCGGGACCGGTCCGCCGCCCGGCTCGCCGAGCCGGACGAAGAACTGCCCGTCCGGGTAGTCGGCGGCGACGCCGTGGGCGAAGTGCAGCGCCAGTGCGGTCCGGCCGGAGCCGGGGCGTCCGGCGACGACCAGCACCCGGGTGGGGTCGGCCGCGCCGTCCGGGCCGGCCGGGCGGGCGCCGAAGGCGGGACGCCCGACCTCCTCCCGCAGCCGGGCGAGTTCCGCTCGCCGCCCGGCGAAGTGCGGCGGGGGTTCGGGCAGCCGCGCCCCGACCTGACGTGCCGTCTGTGCCTCAGCCACGTGCGCCACTCCCGTCCTACGGACGTCCTACGGGAGGCGCGTCGCGGAACCCTCAGCGGCAGCGTAGTTCACCCTCCGAAAGGCGTTGGCTACGACAATGCGATTACCCGCGAACTCACTCGAACGGACGCGCGGGCCACGGAGCCAGGGCCGGTCGCAGCGAGTCCAGGCCCGGGCCGTCCAGCGCCACCCGGGCCGCCAGCACCGCGGCCACCAGTGCCCCGTTGTGCAACTCACCGGCCAGCACCAGCCGTACCAGCTCGTCCAGTTCGACCCGGTCGACCTGGAGGTCGAGCTCCTCGTGCTCGGCCGCGAAGCGCTCGCCCTCGGCCTCGGACAGGCCCTGGGCGAGGAACACCCGCAGCGCCTCGGAGGAACCGCCGGGCGAGGCGTAGAAGTCGATCAGCACCCGCCAGTCCCCGGCCTGGGCGTGGGCCTCCTCGTACAGCTCGCGCTGGGCGGCGTGCAGCGGGTTCTCCCCGGGGATGTCGAGCAGCCCCGCCGGGAGCTCCCACAGCCGGTGCCGCACCGGATGCCGGTACTGCCGGACCAGCAGCACCCGCTGCCGCTCGTCCAGTGCCAGCACGCCCACCGCGCCCGGGTGCGCCATGTAGTCGCGGACGGCCACCGCGCCGTCCGGCATCACCACCTCCTCGCTGCGGATGTCCCAGATCCGCCCCGCGAACGAGGTCCGCCCGCCGTTGACCCGCCACTCCTCCGGCGTGTCCGCGATCTGCTGCTTCTGCTGTGTCATGGCGCCCTCCACCACATCTCCCCGGAACCGACACGTCCAACGTACGCGACGGCGGCCACGCAAGATCGCGTGACCGCCGCCGTGGGCATCCGTGGCGCCCGCGCCCGACTACTCCGCCGTGCCCGCGGCCAGGGCGACGTCGCCGTTCTGGCGCCGCACCGCCGCCGCGACCAGCCCGGCGAACAGCGGGTGCGGCCGGGTCGGCCGGGACTTCAGCTCCGGGTGGGCCTGGGTGGCCACCAGGTACGGGTGCACCTCGCGCGGGTACTCGACGTACTCCACCAGGTCGCCCTTCGGCGACAGCCCGGAGAACACCAGCCCGGTGGCCTCCAGCTGGCCCCGGTAGGCGTTGTTGACCTCGTAGCGGTGGCGGTGGCGCTCCTCCACGTACGGCTCGCCGCCGTAGACCTCGCGGACGATCGAGCCCTCGGCGAGCTTCGCCGGGTACAGGCCCAGGCGCATGGTGCCGCCCAGGTCGCCCTTGCCGTCCACGATCTCCAGCTGCTCGGCCATGGTGGAGATCACCGGGTGCCGGGCCGCCGGGTCGAACTCGGTGGAGTTGGCCTCCGGCAGGCCGGCCAGGTTCCGCGCGGCCTCGATCACCACGCACTGCAGTCCCAGGCACAGGCCCAGCAGCGGGACCCGCTGCTCCCGGGCGTAGGTGATGGCGGCGACCTTGCCGTCCACACCCCGGTCGCCGAAGCCGCCGGGGACGCAGATCGCGTCGACGTCGCCCAGCTGCTCGCGCGCGCCCTCGGCGGTCTTGCAGTCGTCCGAGGTGACCCACTTGATCTCGACCTTGGCGCGGTTGGCGAAGCCGCCCGCGCGCAGCGCCTCGGTGACCGACAGGTAGGCGTCCGGCAGGTCGATGTACTTGCCGACCAGCGCCACCTTCACGGTGTGCTCGGGCTCGTGCACCCGGCGCAGCAGGTCGTCCCAGACGGTCCAGTCCACATCGCGGAAGGCCAGGCCCAGGCGGCGGACGACATAGGCGTCCAGGCCCTCGCTGTGCAGCACCCGGGGGATGTCGTAGATCGACGGCGCGTCGATCGCGGCGACCACCGCCTCCTCGTCCACGTCGCACATCAGGCTGATCTTGCGCTTGATGGCCTGCGGGACCTCGCGGTCGGCGCGCAGCACCACCGCGTCCGGCTGGATGCCGATGGAGCGCAGCGCGGCCACCGAGTGCTGGGTGGGCTTGGTCTTCAGCTCGCCCGAGGGGCCGATGTAGGGCAGCAGCGAGACATGCACGAAGAACACGTTGTCGCGGCCGACCTCGTGCCGGACCTGGCGCACGGCCTCCAGGAACGGCAGCGACTCGATGTCGCCGACGGTGCCGCCGACCTCGGTGATCACCACGTCGACGTCCTCGGTGGCCATCCGCCGGATCCGGGACTTGATCTCGTTGGTGATGTGCGGGATGACCTGGACGGTGTCGCCCAGGTACTCGCCGCGGCGCTCCTTGGCGATCACCGTGGAGTACACCTGGCCGGTGGTCACGTTGGCCGAGCCGTGCAGGTTGGTGTCGAGGAAGCGCTCGTAGTGGCCGATGTCCAGGTCGGTCTCGGCGCCGTCGTCGGTGACGAAGACCTCGCCGTGCTGGAACGGGTTCATCGTGCCCGGGTCGACGTTCAGGTACGGGTCGAGCTTCTGCATGGTGACCCGCAGGCCGCGTGCCTTGAGCAGGGCCCCCAGGCTGGACGCGGTCAACCCCTTGCCGAGCGAGGAGGCGACACCGCCCGTGACGAAGAGGTGCTTGGTCGTCGTGCTGTTCCGGTTGGTTCCGGAATGGGGCTGTGCCAAGAGGGGGCTCCCGTGGTCGCGTCTTGAGTACCCGGCGGTCCCTGAGGGGCGGGTCAGCGGCGGTGCAGCGCACCTGTCCACGGGATACCAGGGTAACAGTGAGCCACCGCGATCGTGTTCGCCCGGCGTCGCGTCCGGCGTGCCGTGATCACCATCGTCACCGCCCGCCCCGCCAGCGTCGTATCCTGCCTGGACGTACAGCCGCCGACCCCGGCCCGGCGCCCTCGGCCACCGGGACCTTTCCCCGCCCTCCTCGGCGATACCGGCGCACACCCTGCGAAGTGGAGATCACCGTGGCTGCCCGTATCGAGGACTACGCACTCATCGGCGACATGCAGACGGCCGCCCTGGTCAGCCGGGACGGCGCGATCGACTGGCTGTGCCTGCCCCGGTTCGACTCGCCGGCGGTCTTCGCCGGACTGCTCGGCACCGACGAGCACGGCTTCTGGCGGATCGGCCCGGCCGACCCGGACCGCCCCCGGGACGAGGGCGGCGTGTCGGGCGCGGCCCGGGCCCACGCCGCCACGGTGTTCGAGGAGAGCGGCGAGCTGCGGATCCTGCCGCCGACCGCCGCCGCCCCGGCCCAGCCGGCCACCCGGCGCAGCTACCGGGGCGACTCGCTGATCCTGGAGCAGGAGTGGGACACCTCCCGGGGCAGCGTCCGGGTGATCGACTTCATGCCGCCGCGGCACGTCTCCGGCGGCCCGCACGGCGGCACCACCGAGCCGCAGATCATCCGCATCGTCGAGGGCCTGAGCGGCCGGGTGCGGATGCGCTCGGCGCTGCGGATGCGCTTCTCGTACGGCCGGGTGGTGCCGTGGGTGCACAAGGTCGAGGACGGCGAGAACACCCGCACCGTGGCCGTGGCCGGGCCCGACTCGGTGTGGCTGGACGGCGAGGCCGACACCTACGGACGCAACCTCACCACCTACGCCGACTTCACCGTCAGCGCGGGCCAGCGCATCGCCTTCGCGCTGACCTGGCAGCCCTCGCACCTCGGCGCGCCGGACCAGCCGAACGCCGAGGAGGCGCTGGTCGACACCGAGCAGTTCTGGCGGGAGTGGGTCGACCAGTGCACCTACCAGGGCCCCTACCGGGAGCCGGTGGTCCGCTCGCTGATCACCCTGAAGGCACTCACCTACGCCCCCACCGGCGGCATCGTGGCCGCCCCCACCACCTCCCTGCCCGAGGACATCGGCGGGGTGCGCAACTGGGACTACCGCTTCACCTGGCTGCGGGACGCCGCGATCACCCTGTCCTCGCTGCTGCGCACCGGCTACCGGGACGAGGCCGGGGCCTGGCGCGAGTGGCTGCTGCGCGCGGTCGCCGGGGACCCGGAGAACCTGCAGATCATGTACGGGATCGCGGGCGAGCGGGAGCTGACCGAGGCGACCCTGGACTGGCTGCCCGGCTACGAGGGCTCCGCCCCGGTCCGGATCGGCAACGGCGCCGCCGCCCAGTTGCAGCTCGACGTCTACGGCGAGGTGGTCGAGGCGCTGCACCTGGGCCACATGACCGGCCTGGTCCGCAACGACCACGCGCACGTGCTGCAACTGCGGCTGATCAGCTACCTGGAGCAGCACTGGCGGCAGCCGGACGAGGGGATCTGGGAGGTCCGCGGCCCGCGCCGGCACTTCGTCCACTCCAAGGTGATGGCCTGGGTGGCGGTCGACCGCACCATCCGGATGATCGAGGAGACCCCGCACGAGGGCCCGCTGGACCGCTGGCGCGACCTGCGGGACGCCATCCACGCGGACGTCTGCGAGCGCGGCTACGACCCGGAGCGCAACACCTTCACCCAGTCCTACGGCTCCAAGGAGCTGGACGCCTCGCTGCTGCTGATCCCGCAGATGGGCTTCCTGCCGCCGGACGACAAGCGCGTCATCGGCACCATCGAGGCGATCCAGCGGGAGCTGATGACCCCGGACGGCTTCGTGCTGCGCTACCCGACCAGCGGCGACAGCGAGGGCGTGGACGGCCTGCCGGGCGACGAGGGCGCGTTCCTGGCCTGCTCCTTCTGGCTGGCCGACGACCTGGCGATGATCGGCCGGATCGACGAGGCCCGCGACCTGTTCGCCCGGCTGCTGGCGATCCGCAACGACGTGGGGCTGCTGGCCGAGGAGTGGGACCCGAAGCTGAAGCGGCAGGTCGGCAACTTCCCGCAGGCGTTCAGCCACGTGCCGCTGATCGACACCGCGCTGCGGCTGACCGCCTGCGGCGGCGTGCCCGGCATCCCCCCGCTCGGGGGGTGACCCGGGGTTCCGCGATGGGGACCGGCCTCGATTTGTATCATTGAGGAACAAAGACCGGTCCCCATCAAGGAGCGCCATGCCCGTCTCGCCCGCCACCCCCGCCACCGCTCCGACCACGACCACCGCCTCGGCCACCACCACGACGCTGACCGCCCGGGCGCTGCTGCTCGACATGGACGGCACCCTGGTCGACTCCGGCAGGGCGGTGCAGCGGGTGTGGCAGCGCTGGGCCACCGAGCACGGCCTCGACATCGACGTGGTGCTGGGCGTCGTCCACGGGCGGCAGGGCTACGCCAGCATGGCGCTGCTGCTGCCGGACCGCCCGATGGAGCAGAACCACGCCGACAACGCGCGGATGCTGGCCGAGGAGACCGCGGACACCGACGGGGTGGTGCCGATCCCCGGCGCGCCCGCCTTCCTCGCCGCGCTGGCCGACCACCGGCACGCGCTGGTGACCTCCGCCGACGACGCCCTGGCCCGGGCCCGGATGGGCGCGGCGGGCCTGGCGCTGCCGCCGGTCGCGGTGACCGCCGAGCACGTCACCGACAGCAAGCCGCACCCGGAGGGCTTCCTGGCCGGCGCGGCGCTGCTGGGTGTCGACCCCGCCGACTGCGTGGTGTTCGAGGACTCCGAGGCGGGCGTCGCCGCCGGGCTCGCCGCCGGGATGCCGGTGGTCGGCGTCGGCGTCGCGGCCGTCGCCCACGGCGCCACGGTCACCGTGGCCGACCTGACCCAGGTCCGGATCACCGCCGACGCCGACGGCACCCTCACCCTGACCATCAGCGACGGAATCTGACCGACCGTCAACTAGTTCGCCGTCAACTACTTCGCCGTCAACTACTTCGCCGGAGCCGAGGTCAACTCGTCGTAGACGCTCAGCACTTGGGCCACCGTCGCGGCCTCGTCCGGCCAGGTGGCCGCCTGCGGCGGGCCCGCCGCCGCCAGCGCCGCCCGCCGGGCGGGGTCCGCCAGCAGACCTGACACGGCGTCGGACAGGGCCGCCCGGTCGGCCGGAGGCACCAGCGCCGCCGCGTCGCCGACCAGTTCCGGCAGTCCGCCGACGGCGGTCGCCACCAGCGGCACGCCCGCCCGCAACGCCTCCTGGGCGACCAGCGAACGGGCCTCCCAGCGCGAGGAGATCACCACCAGGTCGGCGGCGGCCAGCAGGTCCGGCACATCGCCCCGGTGCCCCAGCAGCCGCACCGGCAGCCGCTCGGTCCGCACCCGCGCCCGCAACGCCTCCTGCTCCGGGCCGTCCCCGGCGACCAGGACCAGCGGCTCACCCGCGCCGCGCCAGCCGGAGGCGGCGTCCAGCAGCAGGTGGAAGTTCTTCTGCGGGATCAGCCGCCCCACCGCCAGCACGATCGGCCGCCCGGTGTCCCACTCCTCGCCCAGCAGCTCCCGGCGGACCTCCTCGCGGCGCCCCGGCGGGACCGGCGCCGGCAGTGGCGGCGCCGCGACCGGGCTCAGCCGGGCGTCGGCCGCGCCCAGCGTCCGGGCCCGGGCCACCAGGTCCGAGGACACCCCGAGCACCAGGTCGGCCGCCCGCGCCACCCGGCGCTCCATCAGCCGCAGCACCCGCCGCTCCATCCCGGTGGCCAGGTTGGCGTGGTGCGAGGTGACCACCAGCGGCGTCCCGGCGGCGCGGGCGGTACGCAGCGCCAGATCCGACAGCAGCGCCGCCCGCAGCCCGTGCGCGTGCACCAGCGTCGCCCGGTTGAACGCCCGGCGCAGCTCGCCCACGGCGGCGGCGTCGGTGCGCGGCCCCGGCGTCGGGGTGATCTCCACCGGGTGGAACCGCGCCCCGGCCTCGGAGAAGCCGTACAGCCCGTCGGTCTCCGCCGGACCGGCGACGGTCACCTCCAGGCCGTGCGCGCTCAGTCCCTGGGCCAGCGAGCGGACATGCGCGCCGATGCCGCCGGAGCTCCCGGCGAGGACGAGGACGGCATGCAGCTGGCCGGTCGAGGCCGGGGATGTGTGCTCCACGGTCGGCGTCGTCTCCCTCTCGTTCCGGCGGCTCCTCGTCCGTCCCCGGACGCCGCTGCGTTCGCTTGCTTCACTTCGGTTCGATTCCCGCCGGGTCGCGGCTGCTCCACGATGCCAGCTCGGCGGGGGTCTTGGACAGTCGGCGTCAGCCTCCGACGTCCCGTCACCCGTTCGGTGGCACCACACCCGTTCGTGCCGCCGCCAGCAGCTCCTCCGCGTGGGCCCGACCCAGCTCGGAGTCCTCCAGACCGGCCAGCATCCGCGACAGCTCCCTGACCCGCTGCGCGTCGGACAGGGTGGTCACCCCGCTGCGGGTGACCGTGCCGTCCACGGTCTTCTCGACCACCAGGTGCCGGTCCGCGAACGCCGCCACCTGCGGCAGGTGGGTGACCACGATCACCTGCGAGGTCCGGGCCAGCCGGGCCAGCCGACGGCCGACCTCGACCGCCGCCTTGCCGCCGACGCCCGCGTCCACCTCGTCGAACAGGTAGGTGGGGACCGGGTCGGCCCCGGCGAAGACCACCTCGACCGCCAGCATCACCCGGGACAGCTCACCGCCGGAGGCACCCTTGGCGATCGGCCGGGGCGGGGTACCCGGATGCGGCGCGAGCAGCACCTCGACCTCGTCGATGCCGTGCGGGCCGAAGTCGTCGGCCTCGGTGATCCCGAAGCTGACCCGGGCGTGCGGCATCGCCAGCTCGGTCAGCTCGGCGGTCACCGCCTCGGCGAACACCTCGGCGGCGGTCCGGCGGGCCGCCGTGAGCTGCTCCGCCAGTCCGGCCACCCGCTCCCGCAGAGACTGCCGCTCCCCTTCGAGAGCACTGATCCGGTCGTCGTCCCCGTCCAGCTCGGTGAGGCGCACGGCGGCCTCCTCGGCCCACTCCAGCACCTCCGCCAGACCACCGTCCGGGCTGCCGTACTTGCGCACCAGGTGCGCCAGCACCGCCCGCCGCTCCTCGACGGCGGCCAGCCGGGCCGGGTCCGCGTCCAGGTCGTCGGCGTACCCGGCCAGGTCCCCGGCGATGTCGCCGAGCAGGTAGCCGACCTCGCCGAGCCGGTCCGCCAGCGCCGCCAGCCTCGGGTCGTGGTGCCGTACCGCCTCCAGCGCCCGCCGGGACTGCGCCAGCAGCGTCCCCGCGTCCAGCGCGTCGGGCGAGGCCGGGTCCCCGGCCAGCGCCCCGTGGGCCAGGTTCGCGGCGGAGGACAGCGCGTCGGCGTGCCCGAGCCGCTGCGACTCCTCGGCCAGCTCCTGGTCCTCGCCCGGCAGCGGCTCGGCGGCGGCGACCTCGTCCAGGCCGAACCGCAGCACGTCCGCCTCCTGCGCCCGCTCCCGGGCCCGGGTGGTCAGCTCCTCCAGCAGGGCGCTGACCTCGCGCAGCCGCCGGTAGGCGTCCTGGTAGTCGGCCAGCGGCAGCGCCACCGACTCCCCGGCGTAGCGGTCCAGCGCGCCGCGCTGCCGCGCCGGCTGGAGCAGCCGCTGCTGGTCGGTCTGGCCGTGCACCGCGATCAGGTCCTCGCCGAGCGACGCCAGCACGCTCATCGGCACCGAGTGCCCGCCGACGTGCGCCCGCGACCGGCCCTCGGCCGAGAGCGTCCGGCTGAGCAGCAGCACATCGCCGTCCAGCTCCGCCCCGGCCTCGACCGCCCGCGCGGCCACCGGCGAACCCTCCGGCAGCAGCACCCGGCCCTCGACCACGGCCCGCTCGGCGCCGTTGCGCACCAGACCGGCGTCGGCCCGGCCGCCCAGCAGCAGCCCGAGACTGGTCACCACCATGGTCTTGCCCGCCCCGGTCTCACCGGTGACCACCGTGAACCCCGGCGAGAGCTCGACCACGGCATCGTCGATCACACCGAGTGCGCGTATCCGCATCTCCTCCAGCATCCCGCGCACTGCCCCTTTGATCTGCCTATCGGCTTGATCCACTCGACTTCTCTCCCGCTAGCTAGGGGTCCCGGGGAAGCCTCACCCCGGCACCGCCTCGGCCGCCGCGAGCGAGGCGTCCCACTCCCGGCATGAAGTGAGCGTAGTGGTCCGGCCCGGGCAGTGCCCTCCCCCACCCCGCCGGTGCCCACCCGTTCACCGGGCCGCCACACCCGCGCCACCAGCGGCGCCGAGCCGCCTCAGCCCTGCTCCGGCGCGCCGCGCCAGCCGGTGACCGGCAGCGCGAACTTCGCCACCAGCCGGTCGGTGAAGGGCGCGCGGTGCAGCCGCGCGAGCCGGACCGGAGTCCGCCCCCGGCGCACCTCGACCCTGGCCCCGGCGGGCAGCTCCACCGTCCGGCGGCCGTCGCACCACAGCACGCCGTTGGGCGTCTTGCGCTGGACCTCCACCGCCAGCACCGACTTGGGCGAGGTCACCAGCGGCTTGGCGAACAGCGCGTGGGCGCTGATCGGCACCATCAGCAGCGCCTCCACCTCCGGCCAGACCACCGGCCCCCCGGCCGAGAACGCGTACGCGGTGGAACCCGTCGGGGTCGCGCAGACCACGCCGTCACAGCCGAAGTTCGACACCGGACGGCCGTCGACCTCGGTCACCACCTCGATCATGCGTTCGCGGGATGCCTTCTCCACCGAGGCCTCGTTCAGCGCCCAGTCGGTGTGCACGATCCGCCCGTCGGTGCGGACGATCACGTCCAGCGTCATCCGCTCCTCGACCTCGTAGTCGAGGTCGACCACCCGCTCGACCACCTTCGCCAGGTCGTCGCGCTCCGCCTCGGCCAGGAAGCCGACCCGGCCCAGGTTCACCCCGAGCATCGGCACCCCGGACTCGCGTGACAGCTCGGCGCCGCGCAGCAGCGTCCCGTCCCCGCCCAGGACCAGGATCAGCTCGCAACCCGCGACTGCCCCCGGCCCGGTCGGCACCGCCTCGACCCCGGCCGGGAAACCCATGTCCGGGGCCTCGGCAGCCAGCACCCGCAGCCTTATTCCCGCCTTCAACAGGCCTTCGACCAGGCACTCCACACTGAGCAGGGCCTCTTCGCGGCCGGTGTGCGCGAGCAGGAAGACAGAGCGGTCAGTCATGGATATCCTTCCAGCGCGACCGGCCCGCGTCGACCCGTCACGCCTCCCCCTCGTATCGGATACTGGCAGGCGATGGTCTCCGACCCTACCGGTTGGTCACTGCGGGCCCTCGGAAACAGCGCGACTGGCCTGATCCGGATCCAGCGGACCCGCGTCGCGACGGAACCAGAGGAAGTACTCGACGTTGCCGGACGGCCCCGGCAGCGGGCTCGCGGTCACCCCGCGCACCCCCAGCCCCAGGGCCGCGCCCTGGGCCGCCACCTTCTCGATCATCTCCTGCCGCAGCTGCGGGCTGCGCACCACGCCGCCGCTGCCCAGCCGCTCCTTGCCCACCTCGAACTGCGGCTTGACCATCAGCACCAGGTCCCCCTCGGGCGCGGTGCAGGCCACCAGCGCGGGCAGCACCAGGCCCAGCGGGATGAACGACAGGTCGCTGACCACCAGGTCCACGGGCACGCCGCCGACCTGCTCCAACGTCAACTCGCGCACATTGGTGCGGTCCATCACGGTCACCCGGTCGTCGCTCTGCAGCGACCAGGCCAGCTGGCCGTAGCCGACGTCCACGGCCAGCACCCGGTCCACCCCGGCCCGCAGCAGCACATCGGTGAACCCGCCGGTGGACGCGCCCGCGTCCAGGCAGCGACGCCCGGCCACGGCCAGCCCCTGCGGGACGAACGCGGCGAGCGCGCCGGCGAGCTTGTGGCCGCCCCGGGAGACGTAGTCCGGGTCGTTGTCGTCCTTGCTCACCACCACCGCCGCCGAGGTCTCCACCTGGGTGGCGGGCTTGGTCGCGGTGGCCCCGCCGACACTGACCCGCCCGGCGGCGATCAGCTCACTGGCGTGCTCCCGGGAACGGGCCAGCTTGCGGCGGACGAGTTCGGCGTCCAGACGGCGTCGTGCGACTGCCACGTGCGGTTCAGCTCCTGCGAAGTCGTGGTACCAGGTACTTTTACTGCCGACCAGTTGCCTGCGGGTGCGGCTGGTCGAGGCCGGCCAGGGTCTGCCGCAGTTGCTCGTGCACGGCCTCGAAGACCGCCGCGTGCTCCTCGGACGGCACCTCGGCCAACCCTTCCAGCCGCGCCAACGCCGCGTCCACCCCGGCCACCCCAGTCTCCTCCACCCCATCCCGGCCCTCGAAGCCGCCACCCGCCCCGGGCACGGCATGAGCCGCGACCACCGGGACGGGGCGGGGCGGGGTCGGTTCAGTCATTGGCCGGGGGCTTTCGGGGTGCGGCCTGCTTCGCCGTGGCCGTCTTCGCGGCGGTCGTCTTCGCGGCGGTCGTCTTCGCGGCGGCGGCAGGCTTCTTGGCGGCGGACTTCCTGGCCGGGGCGGGGGCCGGAGCGGCCTCGGCGACCGGGGCGGTCTTCTTCGCCGTTGCCGTCTTCTTCGCCGCCGGGGTCCGCTCGGTCGCCGGGGCGCTCGCGGGCTCGGGCTGCCGCGATGGCGCCTTCCTGGCCGGGGCCTTCCGCGCCGGGGCCTGCTTCGCGGCGGTCTTCTTCGCGGCGGTCTTCTTCGCGGCGGTCTTCTTCGCGGCGGTCTTCTTCGCGGCGGTCTTCTTCGCCGGGGTCCTCGTCTCCGCCGCCGCCTCCGGGGTCGCGGTCGCCGGGGCCGCCGCAGGCTTCCGCGCTGCGGCCTTGCGCAGGCCGGGGACGGCCGCCCGGCGTCGCGCCGCCGCCGCTGCCGCGCCCTTCGCGGCCTCGTCGTCCTCGTCGACGACCACCCGGACCGGACGCGGGGCCGAGCGCGGAGCGGCCTGCGTCGCCGGGCTCGGGAAGGCCTGCTCCGCGCGCGGGGCGGGCGGCGGCTCGGTCGCGGGCTCGTCGTCCTCAGCGTCCGTGTCCGCCTCGTCCGCGCCCTGGAGGTGCCGCACCTGGCGTTCCAACAGCTCCAGGATCACGCCGATCTGCACCATGCCGTCGCCGACCCGGTTCCACGCCTTCTCCATCTCCGAGCGGACCAGCCCGATCAGCAGCTCGGAGTTGTTCCGCCCCGCCGACACGACCTCCTCCGCCAGCGACTGGACCGGCTCCGGCACCCGGGCGCGCAGTTCCTCGGCGTCCACGCCGGACAGCTCCAGCAGCTCGCGGGCCCCCGCTTCGGCCCGTCGCCGGACCTCGCCCGCCGCCCCCAGCGCGGCGTCGGCCGCCAGCTTGAGGTAGTCACTCAGCTTGTCGCGCATCCGGCCCTCCCTCTCCCGCTTCCCGTCCTGTGGGACGGTCCCACAAGACGCTACCGCTTCGCCGTGCCACGCCGACCATCCACGCCCCGCGCCGCCGCTGCGGTAGCGTCGCAGGGACCAAAGCCCTCTGCGGCACCATCCGTAGCAACAGGAGCACCCCCGCGCCATGGCGAACTCCGCCGAGTGCCTGGCGGCACTGAACCAGCTCAGCGAGAACCTCGGCAACGCGCAGGGCGACGTCCGCAGCGCCGCCGCCATGGACCGCTCGCTGACCTGCTGGATCACCGACCTCGACCTGACCTTCTCCGGACGCCTCCGGGACGGCCGTATCCAGGACATCACACAGGCGCCCGGCAAGCCGGGGGAACGGGCACAGATCCGGCTCGCCCTGACGGGCGACGACCTGGTGGCACTGGTCGGCGGCCGGATCAACTTCGCCTCGGCCTGGGCGTCCGGACGGGTCAAGCTGGAGGCCGGCATCCGTGACCTGCTCCAGCTGCGCAAGCTGCTCTGAGGTCAGCGGCGGCCGGGCCGAGCAGCTCGGACGGTCTCAGAGCCCGAGTTCGGTCAGCGCCTTCCGCCACTGCGGCCCCTCGCCACCGGAGGAGGCGTCCGCCGCCGCCCAGACCACCGCGCACAGCGCGCGCAGACCGTCGTACGGGTCGTCCCCCCGCTCGTCGAGCAGCACCGCGCCGTCGCCGACCGTCGCCGTCCAGCCGCCGCAGCGGTAGCCGCCGTCCTCATCCGCGACCAGCTCCGGCTGCACCCGCAGCAGCCCGCGCAGGTCCGCCGCCAGGTACGTCGGGCGGTGCTGCTCCGGCGCGTCCGGGAGCTGCTCCGGTGTGCTGACGCCGGTGAAGACCAGCAGGCTGTCCACGCCGCCGTTGAACGCGCCCTCGATGTCGGTGTCCAACCGGTCCCCGACCACCAGCGGGTGCTTCGCGCCGGTGCGGATGATCGTCTCCCGGTGCATCGGCGGCAGCGGCTTGCCCGCGACCTGCGGCTCCACCCCGGTTGCCGCGCGGACCGCCGCGACCAGCGTGCCGTTGCCGGGGGCGGTGCCGCGCGCGGTCGGGATGGTCAGGTCGGTGTTGGAGGCCACCCACGGCAGTCCCTGGGCCACGGCGTAGCCGGCCTCGGACAGCTGCTGCCAGCCGACGCTCGGATCGAAGCCCTGCACCACCGCCACCGGCCCTTCGTCCAGCGAGCGCACCGGCTTCAGCCCGCGCTCCCGCAGCGCCTGGAGCAGGCCCTCGCCGCCGACCACCAGCACCGCCGAGCCGTCCGGCACCAGACCCGCGACCAGCCGCGCGGCGGCCTGCGCGGAGGTGATCACGTCGCCGGGCTCGGCCGGTACGCCCAGCTCGGTCAGGTGGGTGGAGACCGCGTCCGGCGTCCGCGAGGCGTTGTTGGTCACGTACGCCAGCCGCATGCCCTCCGCGCGGGCCTGTGCCAGGACCTCCACGGCGTGGTCGATCGCGTTCGGACCGGCGTAGACCACGCCGTCGAGGTCGAGCAGCGCCGTGTCGTAGCGCCGGTGGAGCGGAAGCGAATCCTCGGTCGGCGATCCGGGAACGTCGGGAAGGTCAGGCATGGGTCCGATCTCTCTACTCGTCCTGGTCCTGCACACCCTTGACCGTACCGAACCCGCCCGCCCGCGCCTTCAGCGTCGCCCGGGTCTGCCGCAACGCCGCCCGGTAGTGCTCGGATTCCGGCCGCATCGCCACCGCCAGCGCCAGATGCACCGCCGACTCCTCGAAGTCACCGGTCCTGGCCGCCGCCAGGCCCCAGCCGAACTGGGCGTAGTCGTCCGACGGGTCGGCCAGCGCCACCGTCCGGAAGCTCTCCAGCGCCGCCGCGTACGATCCGGCGTCGAACTGCGCCCGGGCCAGCGTCTCCCGGATCGCGGTCGAGCCGGGCTCCGCCTCCGCCGCCCGCACCAGCAACTGCACGGCCGCCCCTGGATGGCCGCTCGCCAGCAACTCGCTCCCGCGCCGGAACCAGTCGTACACATCGCCACTAGGAGCACCACTCGGAGTGCCCTCGTCGTGGCGTGCCCGCTCCCACATCTGCGACCCCTCTCCGTCCCCCGACCAATAACCGTCCGATGATCAGTCAACCGCGCGCACCCGGTTAACATGCCCAGAGTGAGCGCAGTCAGTGCAGACGACGCAGAAGAATCCCGGTACGGCGACGCGGGCCGCGTGGCCGCCGCCGGCCTGTCACTCGCCCCTTTCCGCGGCTTGCGTTACGACCCCGGGCGGGTCACCTCGCTGGCCGCGGTCACCTCGCCCCCGTACGACGTGGTGGACGCCGACGGACGGCTCCGCCTGGAGACCGGTGACCCGCACAATGTCGTGCGGCTGATCCTGCCCCGGCCGGAACCCACCGCCGAGAGCGGCTACCGGCGCGCCGCAGCCCTGCTCTCCGCCTGGCAGCGCAGCGGCGTCCTCACCGCCGATCCGGCGCCCGCGCTGTACGTCTACGAGCAGCAGGCCCCGCCCGAGGAGGGCGGCGCCCTGCAGCGCGGCCTGATCGGCGCCCTCGCCGTCAGCGGACCACGGGCCGGGGTGGTACTGCCGCACGAGGAGGTGATGCCCCGCCCGGTCGCCGACCGGGTCGGCCTGATGCGGACCACCAAGGCCAACCTGGAACCGATCCTGCTCACCTACCGGGGCGACGGCACCGCAGCCGAGGTCATCGAGCGGACCGTCGGAACCCCGTCGCTGCTGACCACCACGACCAGCGACGGCACCACCCACCGGCTGTGGTCGGTCACCGACCCGCACGACCTCCGCGTCGTCTCCAGGGACCTCGCCACCTGCCGCGCGCTGATCGCCGACGGACACCACCGCTGGGCGATGTACCTGCGCCTCCAGCGCGAACACCGCTACCTCGCGCACAGCCCCTGGGATCGCGGGCTGGTACTGCTGGTGGACACCGCCCGGTACCCGCTGCGCGTCCGCGCGATCCACCGGGTGCTGCACCGGCTGCCGCTGCGGGACGCCCTGGCCGCCCTCGGGTCCCCCGGCGGCAGCTGGACGGTGACTGACCCGCTACCGGGCCAGGACGCCGCGCTGGCGGCCCAGGACCGTGCCAAGGCCACCGGCCAGAACGCCTTCGTGCTGACCGGAGGCGATGAGTTCCGGCTGGTCACCGGCCCGGACGCGGCCACCCTCGACGCGGCGGTCCCCGCCGACCGGCCGGAGGAGTACCGCCGTCTCGACGCCACCGTGCTGCACTCGGTCCTGCTCGACCGGGTCTGGCGGGTACCCGACTCCCCGGAGCACATCGGCTACGTGCACGACACCGACGCCGCCGTCCGCGAGGCCGCACAGACCGGCGGGACGGCGGTGCTGCTGCATCCGGTGGCCGAGGGCGTGGTCAGGCGCCTGGCGGAGCAGGGCGTGACCATGCCGCGCAAGTCGACCTCGTTCGGGCCGAAGCCCGCCACCGGCCTGGTACTGCGCAGCCTGCTGCTCGGCTGACCCCTGAGGTCGGTCTCCGATCTCCGGCCCCAGGTCTCCCGAAACAACTGAGGCCCGCACCGGAATCCCCGGTACGGGCCTCAGTCGATCAGCTGCGCTCAGCGCCGGACGTCAGGAGCGACGGCCCTGGCCGGGCTCCAGGAAGGGGGCGGCGCTCGGGGGCGCGAAGCCCTCCTCCGCGTCCTCTTCCTCGTCGTCGTCGTAGTAGTCCTCGCCGTGGCCGGACGCGAACTCGCCGTTCTCGTCCTCGTCCTCGTCGTCCTCGACGTCGTCCGCCGCGAGCTCGGTGTCCTGCGCCTCGTCGCTCTTGCCGCTGGGGGCGGCGGTCTCGTCGTCGCCCTCGTCATCGACCTCGATGTCGGGGTCGAGGGTGTCGACGAACTCGATCCCGTCGATCTCGGCCAGGCGCTCGGCGGCGTTGGTCGAACCGTTCTGGTCCGCCTCGGCAGCCTTGGAGAACCAGTCCCTGGCCTCGTCCGCCCGCCCGGCGCCGATCAGCGCGTCGGCGTAGGCGTAGCGCAGGCGCGCCGTCCACGGCTGCACCGAGTGCGAACCGAGCTCGGGGCACTCCAGGGTGACCACAGCGGCGTCGAACTGCTCCATGTCGCTGCGCGCACCGGCCGCGACCAGGCGCATCTCGATCTGCCCGGCCTTGTCCAGCTGCTTGACCTCGGGCGCGCCCGCCATCTCCAGGGCCCGCTCGGGACGTCCCAGACCACGCTCACAGTCCGCCATGACCGGCCACAGCTCAGCCGAACCGGTCATCCGGCGCGAAGCGCGGAACTCGGTCAGCGCCTCGGAGTAGCGCTCGGTCACGTAGGACGCGAACCCGGCCGCCTCGCGGACGGCGGCGACACGGGAGGCCAGCCGCAGCGCGACCCGGGAGTAGGCGTAGGCCTCCTCCGGCTCGCTGTCGAGCAGCCGCGCGACCATCACCAGGTTCTTGGCGACATCGTCGGCCAGCGTCTTCGGCAGGCTCATCAGCTCCTGCCGGACATCGCCGTCGATCTCCTGCCCGGTGACGTCCTCGTCGATCGGCAGCCGGCGAACCGGCTCACTGCGCCGCTCGTCCGCGTGCCCACGGTCCTGGCTGCCGCCACCGGAGCGGTCGTCGCGGCGGAAGCCGCCGCCACCGCTGCTGGGGCGATCGTCGCGGCGCGGGCCACGGTCATCGCGGTTGTAACCGCCGGTGCTGCGCGGACGCTCGTCGCGGTTGAAGCCACCACCACTCGGGCGGTCGTCGCGACGGAAACTGCCGCCACCGCTGCTGGGGCGATCGTCGCGGCGCGGGCCACGGTCGTCCCGGTTGAACCCACCACCGGTACGCGGACGGTCATCGCGGTTGAAACCACTCGGCCGGTCGTCGCGACGGAACCCGCCACCACCAGTGCTGGGGCGGTCATCCCGGCGGAAGCCGCCGCCACCGCTGCTGGGACGGTCGTCGCGGCGCGGGCCACGGTCATCACGGTTGAACCCGCCACCGGTACGCGGACGCTCGTCGCGGTTGAAGCCACCACCACCACTCGGGCGGTCGTCACGACGGAAGCCGCCGCCACCGCTGCTGGGACGGTCATCGCGGCGCGGGCCACGGTCGTCCCGGTTGAACCCACCACCGGTACGCGGACGGTCGTCCCGGTTGTAACCGCCACCACTGGGACGGTCGTCCCGACGCGGGCCACGGTCATCGCGGTTGAACCCGCCGGTGCTGCGGGGGCGGTCGTCACGGTTGAACCCGCCGCCACCACTCGGGCGGTCGTCGCGGCGGAAGCCGCCGCCACCGCTGCTCGGACGGTCATCGCGGCGCGGGCCACGGTCATCGCGGTTGTAACCGCCACCACTGGGACGGTCATCCCGACGCGGGCCACGGTCATCACGGTTGAACCCACCAGTGCTGCGCGGGCGCTCGTCACGGTTGAACCCGCCACCACCACTCGGGCGGTCGTCACGGCGGAAGCCGCCGCCACCGCTGCTCGGACGGTCATCGCGGCGCGGGCCACGGTCATCGCGGTTGTAACCGCCACCACTGGGACGGTCATCCCGACGCGGGCCACGGTCATCACGGTTGAACCCACCAGTGCTACGGGGACGCTCGTCACGGTTGAACCCGCCACCACTCGGGCGATCGTCGCGGCGCGGGCCACGGTCGTCACGGTTGAACCCACCACCGGTACGCGGGCGGTCATCCCGGTTGTAGCTGCCACCGCCGCTGCTCGGACGGTCGTCGCGGCGCGGCGCGCGGTCATCGCGGTTGTAGCTGCCGCCACCGCTGCTGGGGCGGTCGTCGCGGCGCGGTCCACGGTCGTCGCGGTTGTAACCGCCACCACTGGGACGGTCGTCGCGACGGGGGCCACGGTCATCGCGGTTGAACCCGCCGGTGCTGCGCGGGCGGTCATCGCGGTTGTAGCTGCCACCACCACTGCTCGGACGGTCGTCGCGGCGCGGCGCGCGGTCGTCGCGGTTGTAGCCGCCGCCACGGGAGTCACGCCGGCCAGCGCCGCCCCCAGCACCCTGCGGTCCGTCGCCCGAACGGCGCTCTGGGCGGCTCTGAGGGGGGTTCGACATCGACTCGACTCCTTCTGATCACTGAAACATCCTGACGTCGGCCATCCAGGCTCGACCGCCATCCCACCATTGTCCCGCACTCCACCAACTAGTGCGCACGGGTGACGTGCCCATGCCCGGGCACGTCAGTTCACCAAAACAAAAAGCCGCGGCCCCAGCGAATCGCTGGGGCCGCGGCTCTGAATGATTGTTCGGCGGCGTCCTACTCTCCCACAGGGTCCCCCTGCAGTACCATCGGCGCTATGAGGCTTAGCTTCCGGGTTCGGGATGTTACCGGGCGTTTCCCTCACGCTATGACCACCGAAACCCTATCGGGTGTTCAGCGAACACTCTCTTCAATTGTGATGTGTCGAAAGAATCGACACGTTCACCGGGATTGTTCGCAACCCGGGAACTGTACAGTGGACGCGTAGCAACTATGGACAAGCCCTCGGCCTATTAGTACCGGTCAGCTCCACCCCTCACAGGGCTTCCACATCCGGCCTATCAACCCAGTCGTCTACTGGGAGCCTTAACCACTCAAGGTGGTGGGAGCCCTCATCTCGAAGCAGGCTTCCCGCTTAGATGCTTTCAGCGGTTATCCCTCCCGAACGTAGCCAACCAGCCATGCCCTTGGCAGGACAACTGGCACACCAGAGGTTCGTCCGTCCCGGTCCTCTCGTACTAGGGACAGCCCTTCTCAAGACTCCTACGCGCGCAGCGGATAGGGACCGAACTGTCTCACGACGTTCTAAACCCAGCTCGCGTACCGCTTTAATGGGCGAACAGCCCAACCCTTGGGACCTACTCCAGCCCCAGGATGCGACGAGCCGACATCGAGGTGCCAAACCATCCCGTCGATATGGACTCTTGGGGAAGATCAGCCTGTTATCCCCGGGGTACCTTTTATCCGTTGAGCGACGGCGCTTCCACAAGCCACCGCCGGATCACTAGTCCCTGCTTTCGCACCTGCTCGACCCGTCGGTCTCACAGTCAAGCTCCCTTGTGCACTTACACTCAACACCTGATTGCCAACCAGGCTGAGGGAACCTTTGGGCGCCTCCGTTACATTTTAGGAGGCAACCGCCCCAGTTAAACTACCCACCAGACACTGTCCCTGATCCGGATCACGGACCCAGGTTAGACATCCAGCACGACCAGAGTGGTATTTCAACGACGACTCCACAACCACTGGCGTGGCCGCTTCAAAGTCTCCCACCTATCCTACACAAGCCGAACCGAACACCAATATCAAGCTATAGTAAAGGTCCCGGGGTCTTTCCGTCCTGCTGCGCGAAACGAGCATCTTTACTCGTAATGCAATTTCACCGGGCCTATGGTTGAGACAGTCGAGAAGTCGTTACGCCATTCGTGCAGGTCGGAACTTACCCGACAAGGAATTTCGCTACCTTAGGATGGTTATAGTTACCACCGCCGTTTACTGGCGCTTAAGTTCTCAGCTTCGCCAGGTCGAAACCAAGCTAACCGGTCCCCTTAACGTTCCAGCACCGGGCAGGCGTCAGTCCGTATACATCGCCTTACGGCTTCGCACGGACCTGTGTTTTTAGTAAACAGTCGCTTCTCGCTGGTCTCTGCGGCCGGCCACAGCTCAAGGAGCAAGTCCCATCACCACAACCGGCCCCCCTTCTCCCGAAGTTACGGGGGCATTTTGCCGAGTTCCTTAACCATAGTTCACCCGAACGCCTCGGTATTCTCTACCTGACCACCTGAGTCGGTTTGGGGTACAGGCCGCCATGAAACTCGCTAGAGGCTTTTCTCGACAGCATAGGATCATCCACTTCACCACAATCGGCTCGGCATCAGGTCTCAGACTATATGTGAGGCGGATTTGCCTACCTCACGTCCTACACCCTTACCCCGGGACAACCACCGCCCGGGCTGGACTACCTTCCTGCGTCACCCCATCGCTCACCTACTACCCTGTTGGATCAGCGGCTCCACCACTCCTCTTCACCCGAAGGATCCGAGACGGCTTCACGGCCTTAGCATCCAGAGGTTCGACGTTGGCGCTTCAAAGCGGGTACGGGAATATCAACCCGTTGTCCATCGACTACGCCTGTCGGCCTCGCCTTAGGTCCCGACTTACCCTGGGCAGATCAGCTTGACCCAGGAACCCTTGGTCAATCGGCGCAAGAGTTTCCCACTCTTGTATCGCTACTCATGCCTGCATTCTCACTCGTATACCGTCCACGACTGGCTTCCGCCGCCGCTTCACCCGGCACACGACGCTCCCCTACCCATCACAGCCCCCGTTAGGAGTTAAGCTGCAATGACACGGCTTCGGCGGTGTACTTGAGCCCCGCTACATTGTCGGCGCGGAATCACTTGACCAGTGAGCTATTACGCACTCTTTAAAGGGTGGCTGCTTCTAAGCCAACCTCCTGGTTGTCTCTGCGACTCCACATCCTTTCCCACTTAGCACACGCTTAGGGGCCTTAGCCGGTGTTCTGGGCTGTTTCCCTCTCGACCATGGAGCTTATCCCCCACAGTCTCACTGCCGCGCTCTCACTTACCGGCATTCGGAGTTTGGCTAAGGTCAGTAACCCGGTGGGGCCCATCGCCTATCCAGTGCTCTACCTCCGGCAAGAAACACACGACGCTGCACCTAAATGCATTTCGGGGAGAACCAGCTATCACGGAGTTTGATTGGCCTTTCACCCCTAACCACAGGTCATCCCCCAGGTTTTCAACCCTGGTGGGTTCGGTCCTCCACACGGTCTTACCCGCGCTTCAACCTGCCCATGGCTAGATCACTCCGCTTCGGGTCTTGGGCGCGCTACTCAACCGCCCTATTCGGACTCGCTTTCGCTACGGCTACCCCACACGGGTTAACCTCGCAACACACCGCAAACTCGCAGGCTCATTCTTCAAAAGGCACGCAGTCACGACAACATGTGCAAGCACACGCTGCGACGCTCCCACGGCTTGTAGGCACACGGTTTCAGGTACTATTTCACTCCGCTCCCGCGGTACTTTTCACCATTCCCTCACGGTACTGTCCGCTATCGGTCACTAGGGAATATTTAGGCTTAGCGGGTGGTCCCGCCAGATTCACACGGAATTTCTCGGGCTCCGTGCTACTTGGGAGTTGTACAAGCAAGCCGTACAGATTTCGTCTACGGGGGTCTTACCCTCTACGCCGGACCTTTCGCATGTCCTTCGACTACCCATACGGTTTCTGACTCGCCCAGCCGCCGGCAGACGACTGAAGTACAATCCCACGACCCCGAAGTGGCAACCCCTGCCGGGTATCACACCACAACGGTTTAGCCTCATCCGATTTCGCTCGCCACTACTCTCGGAATCACGGTTGTTTTCTCTTCCTGCGGGTACTGAGATGTTTCACTTCCCCGCGTTCCCTCCACACTGCCTATGTGTTCAGCAGCGGGTGACAGCCCATGACGACTGCCGGGTTTCCCCATTCGGACACCCCCGGATCAAAGCTCGGTTGACAGCTCCCCGGGGCCTATCGCGGCCTCCCACGTCCTTCATCGGTTCCTAGTGCCAAGGCATCCACCGTGCGCCCTTAAAAACTTGGCCACAGATGCTCGCGTCCACTGTGCAGTTCTCAAGCAACGACCAACCACCCATCACCCCCACACCAAACGGCGTGAAGTTCACTGGGGTCGGCGTCTGAAGACCAGCCATACGGCCGCGCCCTCAGGACCCAACAACGTGCCCGACACAACCAACCAACCACCGCTTTCCACGCGCCGAAGCGCAGTACTAACCATGACCAACTGATCGTGCCGAATAGTCAACGTTCCACCCATGAGCTACCAGCACCGAACATTCGCCGATGAACTGGCCTCTGCCCGACCGAAGCCAGGAGAAGTGCTCCTTAGAAAGGAGGTGATCCAGCCGCACCTTCCGGTACGGCTACCTTGTTACGACTTCGTCCCAATCGCTGGTCCCACCTTCGACAGCTCCTTCCCTTACGGGTTAGGCCACCGGCTTCGGGTGTTACCGACTTTCGTGACGTGACGGGCGGTGTGTACAAGGCCCGGGAACGTATTCACCGCAGCAATGCTGATCTGCGATTACTAGCAACTCCGACTTCATGGGGTCGAGTTGCAGACCCCAATCCGAACTGAGACCGGCTTTTTGAGATTCGCTCCACCTCGCGGTATCGCAGCTCATTGTACCGGCCATTGTAGCACGTGTGCAGCCCAAGACATAAGGGGCATGATGATTTGACGTCGTCCCCACCTTCCTCCGAGTTGACCCCGGCAGTCTCCTGTGAGTCCCCGGCATAACCCGCTGGCAACACAGAACGAGGGTTGCGCTCGTTGCGGGACTTAACCCAACATCTCACGACACGAGCTGACGACAACCATGCACCACCTGTATACCGACCACAAGGGGGCGACCATCTCTGGCCGTTTCCGGTATATGTCAAGCCTTGGTAAGGTTCTTCGCGTTGCGTCGAATTAAGCCACATGCTCCGCTGCTTGTGCGGGCCCCCGTCAATTCCTTTGAGTTTTAGCCTTGCGGCCGTACTCCCCAGGCGGGGAACTTAATGCGTTAGCTGCGGCGCGGACCACGTGGAATGTGACCCACACCTAGTTCCCAACGTTTACGGCGTGGACTACCAGGGTATCTAATCCTGTTCGCTCCCCACGCTTTCGCTCCTCAGCGTCAGTAATGGCCCAGAGATCCGCCTTCGCCACCGGTGTTCCTCCTGATATCTGCGCATTTCACCGCTACACCAGGAATTCCGATCTCCCCTACCACACTCTAGCCTGCCCGTATCGAATGCAGACCCGGAGTTAAGCCCCGGGCTTTCACATCCGACGCGACAAGCCGCCTACGAGCTCTTTACGCCCAATAATTCCGGACAACGCTCGCACCCTACGTATTACCGCGGCTGCTGGCACGTAGTTAGCCGGTGCTTCTTCTGCAGGTACCGTCACTTGCGCTTCTTCCCTGCTGAAAGAGGTTTACAACCCGAAGGCCGTCATCCCTCACGCGGCGTCGCTGCATCAGGCTTTCGCCCATTGTGCAATATTCCCCACTGCTGCCTCCCGTAGGAGTCTGGGCCGTGTCTCAGTCCCAGTGTGGCCGGTCGCCCTCTCAGGCCGGCTACCCGTCGTCGCCTTGGTAGGCCATTACCCCACCAACAAGCTGATAGGCCGCGGGCTCATCCCAGATCGCCGGAGCTTTCCACGCACACCCCATGCGGAGATGCGTCATATCCGGTATTAGCACCGGTTTCCCGGTGTTGTCCCAGAATCTGGGGCAGATTGCCCACGTGTTACTCACCCGTTCGCCACTGATCCACCCCGAAGGGCTTCACCGTTCGACTTGCATGTGTTAAGCACGCCGCCAGCGTTCGTCCTGAGCCAGGATCAAACTCTCCGTGAATGATTACCCGTAATCGGGTCACCACACGCGTTGAGCGGCACAGCAACCGGCGGAATAGCCGATCCCGTGCACTGCGTCCTCGCTAGTGTTTTGTGCATCAAAGGAACCTCGTCCGATCAACGGACGGGGTATCAACATATCTGGCGTTGACTTTTGGCACGCTGTTGAGTTCTCAAGGAACGGACGCTTCCTTCAAGACCCTTTCACCGGTCTCTCCGGGCGCTTCGTTCTTCGTTCTAAACCTTAGCAGATCCGAATCCCCCGGCGAACCAGGTTGTTTTCGTTTCCACCACCCGCCGGAGCGGGCTTGTCGCTCAGCGACCCGCACTACGTTACCGCATATTCCGAACACCGGAAAATCGGTCACCTATTCGCACGTCAATTGAACCCCCGAGCGCCGACGGAAATGCCGGTACCAGGTGGACCAAATAGAGTGGGTGAAGAGGCTTCTGAGTGTGTGGCCACGTGAGGACCGCTGCTGCGAGACGATGCCCCGTACAACGCAACGATCCGAATCAAGCGACTCGCCCAACACTAGACGGTCGTGTGCTCCACGTCAAACATCCGTGGCGAAGATCTTTTGGACCTTCGCCACGGATGTCCCGAGCCGGGTGTGTCAGCCCGTCAGTTCCACTGCTGCCAGGCTGCGCTTGCCCCGGCGGAGCAGCAGCCAGCGGCCGTGGAGCAGGTCGGCGGACGTGGCCGCCGCCTCCTCGTCGGTCACCTTGGCGTTGTTCAGGTAGGCGCCGCCCTCCTTCACCGCGCGGCGCGCGGCGGACTTGCTGGTCACCAGCCCGGTGGCGACGAACAGGTCGACCAGCGAACCGAGTTCGGACACCTTCGCGGTCGGCAGCTCGGCGGTGGCGGCGGCCAGGGTGGGTGCGTCGAGGTCGGCCAGGTCGCCCTGGCCGAACAGGGCGCGGGAGGCGGCGACCGCGCGGGCCAGCTGCTCCTCGCCGTGGACCAGGGTGGTGAGCTCCTCGGCCAGCGCGCGCTGGGCGGCGCGGGCGGCCGGCTGCTCGGCGGTGAGCCGTTCCAGCTCGGCGATCTCCTCCTGGGTACGGAAGGAGAAGATGCGCAGGTAGTTCGCTACGTCCCGGTCGTCGGCGTTGAGCCAGAACTGGTAGAAGGCGTACGGGGTGGTCAGCTCCGGGTCGAGCCAGATGGTTCCGGTCTCGGTCTTGCCGAACTTGGTGCCGTCCGCCTTGACGATCAGCGGGGTTCCCAGCGCGTGCACGGACTTGCCGTCGGCCTTGCGGATCAGCTCGGTACCGGCGGTGAGGTTGCCCCACTGGTCACTGCCGCCGGTCTGCAGGGTGCAGCCGTAGCGGCGGTTGAGCTCCAGGTAGTCCATGCCCTGGAGCACCTGGTAGCTGAACTCGGTGTAGCTGATCCCGGCGTCGGAGTTGAGCCGCCTGGCGACGGCCTCCTTGGCGATCATGGTGTTGACCCGGAAGTACTTGCCGATGTCACGCAGCAGGCTGATCGCCGACAGGCCCGACGTCCAGTCCAGGTTGTTGACGATGCGCGCCGCGTACGGGCCCTCGAAGTCGAGGAAGCGTTCGAACTGGGTGCGGAAGCGGGTGGCCCAGGCCGCGACGGTCTCGGGGTCGTTCAGCGTCCGCTCGGAGGTGGGGCGCGGGTCGCCGATCAGGCCCGTCGCGCCGCCGGCCAGGGGCAGCGGGAAGTTCCCGGCGTCCTGGATGCGGCGCATGGTGAGCAGCTGCACCAGGTTGCCCATGTGCAGGCTGGGAGCCGTCGGGTCGAAACCGCAATAGAACGTGACCGGGCCGTCCGCGAATGCCTTGCGCAGTGCGTCCTCGTCGGTGGACAGGGCGATCAGCCCACGCCATTTCAGCTCGTCGACGATGTCCGTCACGGTCTCGCTTCTCCTTAGTTCCAGGGATACCAGCAGTTCCAGGGATACCAGCGGGCAGCTGGGCGTGAGCCCAGCGTGTCCGAGGGTACGGGGTGAACGCCAATCCATTACGCTGCGGCCCCGGCATCCGGGCCG
The DNA here is from genome assembly GCF_014084105.1 of Streptacidiphilus sp. P02-A3a. Taxonomy (GTDB): domain Bacteria; phylum Actinomycetota; class Actinomycetes; order Streptomycetales; family Streptomycetaceae; genus Streptacidiphilus. The sequence continues at coordinate 7,220,956 of NZ_CP048289.1, forward strand.
TCCCCCGGGGAACACGAGGTGTCCGAATGACCCAGCTCCGCATCGGCGTCCTGGGCGCCGCCCGGATCGCCCCCTCCGCTCTGGTGCGTCCGGCGGCGCGGCTGCCGGAGGTCGTCGTCGGCGCGGTCGCGGCGCGCGATCCCGAGCGGGCGCGGCGCTTCGCCGCCAAGCACGGGATCGGCACGGTCCACCACGACTACCAGGCGCTGCTGGACGACCCCGACCTGGACGCCGTGTACAACCCGCTGCCGAACGGCCTGCACGCGCAGTGGACGCTGAGGGCGCTGGCGGCGGGCAAGCACGTGCTGTGCGAGAAGCCGTTCACCGCCAATGCCACGGAGGCCCGCGCCGTCGCCGACGCCGCGGCGGCCTCCGGGCTGGTGGCGATGGAGGCCTTCCACTACCGCTACCACCCGATGGCGGCCCGGATGCGGGAGATCGTCGACAGCGGCGAGCTGGGCGAGATCCGCAGCGTGCGGACGGCGATGTGCTTCCCGCTGCCGGTGTTCGGCGACATCCGCTACAGCTATCCGCTGGGCGGCGGCGCGATGATGGACGGCGGCTGCTACGCCCTGCACCTGCTGCGGCTGCTCGCCGGTGAGGCCGCCGGGGGCCCGCCGGAGGTACTGAGCGCCCGGGCGGTGCTGCGCGCGCCGGAGGTCGACCGGGCGATGACCGCCGAGCTGCGCTTCCCCAACGGGGCGAGCGGGGCGCTCACCGCCTCGTTGTGGTCGCGGCGGCTGCTGGACTTCGGCGCGACGGTCCGCGGTGACCGGGGCGAGCTGCGGGTGGTCAACTACCTGGCCCCGCAGCTGTGGAACCGGCTGACGGTGCGCACCCGGGGCGGGGTGCGTCGGGAGCGGGTGCACGGCGGCCCGACCTACGGGTACCAGCTGCGGGCCTTCGCCGAGGCGGTGCTGCGCGGCGGCCCGGTGCTCACCCCGGCCGCGGACGCGGTGGTGACCATGGGCCTGATCGACGACATCTACCGCGCGGCCGGGCTGCGCCCGCGCGGCAACCCCGCCCAGGTGGGCTGAGCCGGAGCAGGCCCAGCCGGGCTAGGACGTCCGGGGTGGGCGGGTGCGCGGGGTGTGCCGCCGGTAGGGGCTGACCGTCGGGTCGTCCGCCACCCAGAACCGCCAGGGCGTCTCGTGTCCCTTGGACACGCCCGTGCGCGGCCCGCTGCGGATCGCGTCGGCCGGGCAGGGAACGCCCTGGTGCACGGTGACCGCCGCTCCGGGCGCGCAGACGTCGGTGCCGTCGAGGCCGCGGTCGAAGTCCAGGGACAGCGCGAGCCGCCCCGGGCCCTTCGCCAGTTCCTGCGGGCGGCGGGCGTTCGGCCGCCGGGCGGCGGCCAGCGCCTGCCCGTGGATCACCTCCCCCGCCCGGACGAGTACCGCCTGGCACTCGCCGTCCGCGCCGCAGACCAGGTTGGCGGCGTGGTGCATGCCGTAGACCCAGTAGACGTAGAGGTGCCCGGGCGGTCCGAACATGGTGGCGTTGCGCGGGGTCGGCCCCCGGTAGCCGTGCGAGGCCGGGTCCAGCTCCCCCTCGTAGGCCTCGACCTCGGTGATCCGCAGGGCGACCTCGCCCTCGGGATCACGCCGGACCAGCACCCGGCCCAGCAGCTCCGGGGCGACCAGCCGGGCCGGACGGGCGAAGAACGCGCGGGGCACCAGGCCGCCGACGTCGGACATGCTCGCTACCCCTTCGGTGGACGGGCTTCGAGCGTAGTCGAAGGAGAAACGCCGCCCGCGCAATCCAGGCGGCACCGGGAACGGCACGGCCTGGATAGTGTGGGCGGCGGAAGCATCCCCCATCCAGGAGGTTGACGAAGTGTCGGAGTCCAAGCGGCGTCCCCTTCCGCACGACTACCATCCGCCGGTCCCCGAGTTCACGGTCACCAGTACCGACTTCAGCGCCGGCGGGACGCTTCCGGACGCGCACGTCTACGCCGCCGGGAACCTCTCGCCGCAGCTGAGCTGGTCCGGCGCGCCGGCCGGCACCAAGAGCTACGCGGTCACCTGCTACGACCCGGACGCGCCGACCGGCAGCGGTTTCTGGCACTGGTCGGTGTTCGACATCCCGGCGGAGGTCACCGAGCTGCCGACGGGGGCCGGGAGCGGTGACTTCAAGGGGCTGCCGAGCGGCGCCGTGCAGGTCCGCAACGACTACGGGACCAGGGACTTCGGCGGCGCCGCGCCGCCGCCCGGCGACGGCCCGCACCGCTACGTCTTCACCGTCTACGCCGTGGACCAGGAGAAGCTGGGCCCGGACGCCGACGTCTCCCCCGCCGTGGTCGGCTTCAACCTGCGCTTCCACGCGGTGGGCCGGGCCCAGCTGATCGCGGAGTACGAGAACAGCTGAGCGGCCGCACCACCGCCGAGCGGGACCGCGAGGGGAACCCGTAACCCGGTGGCCACCGGAAATTGCGTTGTCTGCGGACCGTACCGCCCTCACAGTGGGATCACCGCCGTGGGGGCGGGCATGGTAGCGGAGGTGGTCGGGATGCGCAGTTCACTGGTACTCAACGCCGGATACGAGCCGCTGTCGGCGGTGTCGGTGCAGCGCGCGGTGGTGCTGGTACTCCAGGAGAAGGCCCTGGTCGAACACGCGCACCCGGTGTTCCGGGTCCGGGCGGCCTCGGTGGAGCTGCCACTGCCGCGGGTGATCAGGCTGCGCCGGTACGTGCGGGTGCCGTTCCGACAACGGGCGCCGTGGTCGCGTCGCGGGGTGCTCGTCCGCGACAGCCACCGGTGCGCGTACTGCGGACGGCGCGGAACGACCGTGGACCACGTGCAGCCGCGCTCGCGCGGCGGCGGTGACACCTGGCTGAACACCGTCGCCGCCTGCGCCGCGTGCAACCACCGCAAGGCGGACCGGACGCCGGAGCAGGCCGGGATGGCCCTGCTGTTCAGCCCGTTCGAGCCGACACCGGAGGCCACCCTGATGCAGGCACTGGGCGTGAGCCTGGACGAGCTGCCGGACTGGCTGCCGCTGCCCGCCTGAGCGGGTCAGCTGGTGCTGCCGCCCGAGAACAGCGTCGCCGCCGTGCTGTAGGTACTGGTGAACTCGGGCAGCACGGCCACCTCGCTGCCCTGGAACAGCACCCGGCCCGCGGTCAGCAGTGAGCCGGTGGACTGCGGGAACCCGCCGCCCGCGGTCTCCTTGCCGGTGACCAGGTCGAAGTGGCTGAGCCGGGCGGGCTGGCCGATGCGCTCCTCGGTGGCGACGACCGCACCCGAGCCGTCCACGCCGACCAGCGCGGACTGGCCCTTCTCGGACGGCGCCGTCTGCCACAGCTGCTTGCCGCTGACCAGGTCGAAGGCGGTGACCACTCCGGAGGACGACACCGCCGAGGTGGCGCCGCCGCCCGCGCCGGTGGTGGTCGGGTTGAGCTCGGCCAGCAGCGTGCTGCCGGTGAAGAACAGCGCCGGATCCGGGTCGAAGCTGCCGTGCAGCGAGTCCAGCAGGCCACCGACCTGGGCCACCGGGATGGTCGCCTGGCTGTCGCCCTGGGTGCTGAAGGACATCAGCGTGTCCTGGGTCGAGTTGGTCATGTGCACGGACACCACGGCCGGGGTAGCCGAGAGCACCGTGTACGAGGCCGCGGTCTCCGGCAGGCCGCGCCACCAGCTGAGCTTGCCGGTGGCGGACGACAGCGAGAGCACCTGCTGCTTGGGATTGGTGTCGGCGCAGGTGCTCTGCAGCAGCAGCGTCCCGGCGGTGCCGTTGCCGATCAGGGCGCAGTACTTGCCGGGACCGGCGTAGGACCAGCTCTGCTTGCCGGTGGCGACGTCGTAGCCGGTGGCGGCGCCGCCGGTGACGCCGACCAGCTGGGTGTCGCTGACCATCACCGAGGTCGGGGTGGTGGTCGAGCCGCCGGGCAGGGTCACCGTCCACTTCGCCTTGCCGGTGCCGGTGTCCACGGCGACCAGCAGCGTGCAGGCCTGGCCGGTGCCCGGCTTGGCCTGGAACAGCACCGCGCCCACGCCACTGGCGTCCACCGTGGACGACATCGCGCAGGGCACCGCGCCGGTGACCGGCGGGGCGACGGTCCACAGCACGCTGCCGCCGGTACCGCTGTAGGCGGTGACGCCCATGCCGTCGCCGCGCACCACGGCGTTGCTCAGCAGCCAGGAGCCGACCAGGCCGTCGTTGCTGCCCTTGACCGAACCGGCGTCGGCGGGCGCGGCCCAGGCCTTGGTGTGCGCGGTGGTGAGGTCCACCGAGGGCGCGCTGGCGGTCGTCGGCGCCGGCTTGCTGCCGCCCGATCCGCCGCCCGCGACCGCGAATCCGGCCACACCGAGGACGACCAGGGCGGCCGCGCCGAGGGCGGCCCGGACTATGAAGGTCTTCCGGTCGGTGTCCGGGGCACGGCCGGTGGCGGCGGCGACCAGCCGCGCGAGCGGGTTGCCCCCGGCCTCCGCGCCGTTCTCCCCCGCGGCTGTACCGGCTGCCCCGGCGCCCTGGCCGCGCGCCGAGCGGCGGCCGGAGCGCCCGCCGGTCACGGCGGTGGACCCGCCCGCGGCGGCCTGGTCGGCGACCGGGAAATCACCGGAGGCGGAGGCGGGAGCGGGAACGCCGTCCGGCTGCTGCTGGTACATCTCGGCGGCGGACCAGGTCGCGGTGGACTCGCTCGGCTGCTCCGAGCCCCCGGCCCGCGTGCCGGGGTCGCCGAAGGCGGAGTCGCCGAAGGCGGGGTCACCGAAGGCGGAGTCACCGAAGGCGGGCTCGGCCCCGGACTGGTAGCCGCCGCCGTCGTACTCCGCCCCCGTGTACGGCTGCCCGGGGACGTACGCCGCGTAGGACTGCTCGGCCGGGTGGGGCTGCTCGGGGGCGTAGGACTGCTCGGCGGGGTAGGGCTGCTCCGGGGGGTACTGCTGCTGGCCCGGGTACTCGGTGTAGCCCTGGTAGCCGGAGTAGTCGTACCCGGCCGACTGGTCCGGCTGGGGGTAGCCGGGCTGCTGGTCGTAGTCGTAGCCGCCCTGCTGCCCCTGGCCGTAGTCACCCTGGCTGTAGTCACCCTGGCCGTACTCGCCCTCGCCCTGACCGTAGCCCGGCGTCTGCCCGTAGCCGGGCTGTTCGTACCCGGTCGGGCCGTAGCCCGGCTGCTGCTCGTGGGCGGGCTGCTGCTGGCCCTGTTCCTGCGCCGATTGGCCGTCAGGGCCCCAGTACTGGCCGTAGTCGGGTTCGCTTGCCATGGCTCCGTCTGCTCCCGCCGCCTTCACGATTCGCGAGCCAGCATCTCACGGACGCCGGGGCGTCCCGTCCGCCGCAGCCGTCGCCGGGCTCACAGCTCGGCGCCCGCCAGGGTGTCGATCCGACCGGCGAGGTCCAGGTCAAGGCTGGTGAGGCCGCCTGCCGAGTGGGTGCTGAGGGAGAAGTTCAGGGTGCGCCAGCGGATGTCGATGTCGGGGTGGTGGTTCATCGACTCGGCGGTCTCGGCGACGGCCACGACCAGCCGGATCGCCGCCGGGAAGTCCTCGGCCACCACGCTCCGTTGCAGCGTGTCACCCTCGCGGTGCCAGGCGGGCAGGGTCCGCAGAGCGTCCGTCAGTTGTTGGTCGGTCAGTCGTTCGGGCATCGGCCTGCTCCTGGCGCTCGGGGACATGTCCCGGTCAGCCAATCAGAAGTTTGGCGATCGCGGTGAGACCCACGACGACAATCAGGCCACGCAGTACCGCCGGCGGCAGGCGGCGGCCGACCCGGGAGCCGATCTGGCCCCCGATCACCGAGCCCCCGGCGATCAGCAGCGCGGCCGTCCAGTCGATGTGCGCCTCGATCACGAAGATGATCGCGGCGACCCCGTTGACCACCGTGGCCAGGATGTTCTTGGTGGCGTTGATCCGCTGCAGGTCGTCGTTGAGCAGCAGGCCCATCAGTCCGAGCAGCAGCACGCCCTGGGCCGCGCCGAAGTAGCCGCCGTAGATGCCGGTGGCGAAGACGCCGAGCAGCAGGCCCACCCCGCCGTCGGCGCGGACCGGCCCGGTGCGGCGGGCGGCGACGGTCCTGGCGAGCCACGGCTGGAGCACCACCAGCAGCAGCGCGATCCCGATCAGCACCGGAACGATGGCCTGGAAGGCGTCGGCGGGCAGGATCAGCAGCAGCACCGCGCCGAGGGTGCCGCCGAGCAGCGAGGCGGTGCCGAGGCGGAGCAGCCGGTCGCGCTGCCCGACCAGCTCCCGGCGGTAGCCGTAGCCGCCGCTGATCGAACCGGGGACCAGGCCGAGGGTGTTGGAGACGTTGGCGGTGACCGGCGGCAGGCCGACCGCGAGCAGCACCGGGAAGGTGAGCAGGGTTCCGGAGCCGACGATGGTGTTGATCGTCCCGGCGCCGATCCCGGCGGCGAAGACGCCGAAGGCCTCCCAGGGTGACATGGCCGTGCCCCTTCGCTCGCGTTTCGTCTGCAGTGCGATCATGCACGACTGTTCGGGGCGAAGGGGCAGCGGTATCACTATGCGGAACGGCGTATCAGATGTCGGACAGTTGGGGCTCTGTCCTCGGCTGGTCTACTCGGGGTCTATCTCCGGGTACTCGCGGCGCTTGTCCAGGCGCGGACCGGGGACGCTGCCGTTGTCGACCGGCGCCGGGCCGCCCTGGCCGCCGGAGTTGCCCGCGTTGCCGACCCCCTGGGCGAACCCGCCGAAGGCGCCGCCGAGGCCCTTGAGCGCGTCGCCGACCTCGCTCGGGATGATCCAGAGCTTGTTGGAGTCGCCCTTGGCGATCTCCGGCAGGGTCTGCAGGTACTGGTAGGCGAGCAGCTTCTGGTCCGCGTCGCCCTCGTGGATGGCGTCGAAGACGGTGCGGATCGCCGCCGCCTCACCGTCGGCGCGCAGCACCGCCGCCTGCGCCTCACCCTCGGCGCGGAGCACCTCGGCCTGCTTCTGGCCCTCGGCGGTGAGGATCGAGGCCTGCCGGGCGCCCTCCGCGGTGAGGATGGCGGCGCGCTTGTCACGGTCGGCGCGCATCTGCTTCTCCATCGAGTCCTGGATGGAGGTCGGCGGCTCGATCGCCTTGAGCTCGACCCGGTTGACCCGGATGCCCCACTTGCCGGTGGCCTCGTCCAGCACGCCGCGCAGTCCGGCGTTGATGGTCTCGCGGGAGGTGAGGGTGGACTCCAGGTCCATCGAGCCGATGATGTTGCGCAGCGTGGTGACGGTCAGCTGCTCGATCGCCTGGATGTAGCTGGCGACCTCGTAGGTGGCCGCGCGGGCGTCGGTGACCTGGTAGTAGATGACGGTGTCGATGTTCACCACCAGGTTGTCCTGGGTGATCACCGGCTGCGGCGGGAAGGGCACGACCTGCTCGCGCAGGTCGATCCGGTTGCGGATGGTGTCGATGAAGGGCACCACGATGTTGAGGCCCGCGTTGAGGGTGCGGGTGTAGCGGCCGAACCGCTCCACGATGGCCGCGCTCGCCTGCGGGATCACCTGGACGGTCTTGATCAGCGCGATGAACGCGAGCACGACCAGGATGACCAGGACGATGATCACGGGTTGCACAAGGACTCCCTCGTTGCGTTCCTCGGCCGCCTTCCGGGGCGGCCGTTTGTCGGTTGGCGCGCCTGCGTCAGAGGATCAGCGCGGTCGCGCCGTCGATCCGGGCCACGTTGACCTGCTGGCCGGGAACGAAGACCCGTCCGGGCTCGTAGGAGCGCGCCGACCAGACCTCGCCCTGGAGCTTGATCCGGCCGTCGTGCTCGTCGACCTGCTCCAGGACCAGCGCCTGAGCGCCGGTCAGGGCCTCGATGCCCATCCGCACGCCGGGGCCCCGCCGCAGATGGCGCAGGGCGATCGGGCGCAGGAAGACCAGCAGCGCGACCGAGACCACGAGGAAGACGCTGAACTGCGCTACCGTGCCCCCGCCCAGAGCACCCGTCAGCGCTGCCGCCAGCGCGCCACCGGCGAACATACCGAACTCGGGCAGCGCAGTGATCACCAGGGGGACGCCCAGCGCCGCCCCGGTGATCAGCCACCACATCCAGTTCTCCACCCGTCCCATGGTAGGGGCGAGCGGGGCCGCTGGAGAGGGGTTTGCCCAGGTCGCCCCGAGGACGGGTGACCCGGCAACGGCGGTCAGCGCAGCGGCAGTCCGCGTGCGGACCAGCGGTGGTCCTGGTGCTCCAGGGTCAACGGCAGGCCGAAGCAGAGGGAGAGGTTGCGCGGGGTGAGTGTGTCGGCGATCGGACCGGCCGCCAGCACCTTGCCCTGGCGGATCATCAGCACGTGGGTGAAGCCGGGCGGGATCTCCTCGACGTGGTGGGTGACCATCACCATCGCCGGGGCCTGCGGGTCCTGGGCCAGCGCGCCCAGGCGGCGGACCAGGTCCTCGCGCCCGCCCAGGTCGAGCCCGGCGGCGGGCTCGTCCAGCAGCAGCAGCTCCGGGTCGGTCATCAGGGCGCGGGCGATCAGGGTGCGCTTGCGCTCGCCCTCGGAGAGGGTGCCGAAGCTGCGCCCGGTGTAGTCGGCCATGCCGAGCAGGTCGAGCAGCAGCAGCGCGCGGGACTCGTCGGTCTGCTCGTACTGCTCACGCCAGGTCGCGGTCATCCCGTAGGCGGCGGTGAGCACCGTCTCCAGCACGGTCTGCCGACGCGGCAGCTTGTCCGCCATCGCGGCCCCGGCCAGGCCGATCCGGGGGCGCAGCTCGAAGACGTCGACGGCGCCCAGCTTCTCGCCGAGGATCGCGGCGGTGCCGCTGGAGGGGAAGAGGTAGGACGAGGCGACCTGGAGCAGGGTGGTCTTGCCCGCCCCGTTGGGACCGAGGATCGCCCAGCGCTCGCCCTCGGCGACCGCCCAGGACACCTGCTCCACAAGCGCCCGGCCGCCCCGGACCACAGATACGTCCACCAGTTCGAGCACGTCGCTCATTGCGTACGCCTTCCCCAATGCAGAGTGCGATTTTTGTCGACAGTCGGCGTCTCCAGCACGGCGCGGGTGGCTGCACTGCGGACGGCACAGGGAAAACCTACGCCACGCGGGTGGGTGAGTTCTTCGTAGGCTTGGGCTCATGGTGCAGATCCCCGGCGCAGGCCGTCCCGAAGACGTATTCGACGAACCCCGGTCCGGTCGGCTGGTGGCCTGGGGCAACGCCGTGCTCGGCGGATCCGCGGCCCCGGACGACGCGGCCGAGGCGGTGCGCGGCGCCGACGACGGCCACCGGGTGGAGGGGGTGCCCGGCGCCGAGGGGGCCGGACTGACGCTGGCCCTGGGCCGGTTGCGGGCGCTCGGGGTGGCCGGGCTGCGGCTGGCGCTGCCCGCGCCCGGGCACCCGCTCGGGCTGACCGGCCCGCCCGCCTTCAACTCCCGCGCGCTGGAGGCCGAGGAGGCGGTGCTGACGGTCGGCGGCGGTCCGCTGGGGCTGGTACCGGAGGTGGTCCGGCACGGAACCGAGGGCGACAGCCTGACCCGGGTGGTCTGGCACGCGGTACCGGTGAACGACGGCGTCCCGGCGGACGTGCCGCAACTGCGGGACGCCGAGCGGGAGCTGGCCTCCGGCCTGCGCGACGCCACCGAGGCGCTGCTGCGGCTGGACGTCGCCGGGGGCGGCCCGGCCGTGCAGCGGGCGCTGGAGGCGTACCGCAGGCGGCGGGCGCCGCTGCTGCTGGCTCCCGGCTACCCGCCGCGCGCGGTTCGGGTGCTGGAGTCCGCGCGGCAGGTGCGGGCGCTGCTGGCACTGGCCTCGGCCACCGACGGCGCGGCGGTCAGCGCCGGGGAGATGGCGGCCAGGGCCGAGGCGCTGCGCCCGCTGGGCCGTACCGTGCGGCGGGCGCAGGTGGCGGCGTACAACGCGATGGTGGACGAGCCGACGCTGCGCTGACGTTCGCCGGGGACCGGGTCAGGCGGCGCCGTTGCGGACCGCCCAGAGCGCCGCCTGGGTCCGGTCCGCCAGGTCGAGCTTCATCAGGATGTTCGACACGTGTGTCTTCACGGTCTTCTCCGACAGGTGCAGCGCCCGGGCGATCTCGCGGTTGGAGCGGCCGTCGGCGATGTGCCGCAGCACCTCCTGCTCCCGGTCGGTCAGCGTGCCGCCCCGGCCCTGCGGGGCGCGCAGCGTGTCGTCCGCGAGCAGCGCGCTCGCCAGCTCGGGTTGCAGCAGCACGTGCCCGGCGTGCACCGAGCGGATCGCGCCCGCCAGCGCCTCCGGATCGACGTCCTTGTAGACGTACCCGGCGGCCCCGGCCCGCAGCGCCGGGACGACCGTGCGGTGCTCGGTGAAGCTGGTGACCACCAGCACCCGGGCCGGGTTCCCGGCCTCCTTGAGCAGCCGCAGCGCCTCGATGCCGTCGGTGCCCGGCATCTTCACGTCCATCAGCACCACGTCCGGGCGCAGTTCCTCGGTGAGCGCCACGCCCCGCGCGCCGTCACCGGCCTCGCCGACGACCTCGATGTCGTCCTGGACCTCCAGGAAGGTCCGCAGCCCGCGCCGGACCACCTGGTGGTCGTCGACGAGGAGCACCCTGATCCGGGACTCAGCCACCGGGAACCTCCAGTTCCACCACGGTCCCCCGGCCGGGGAACGACTCGATCCGCAGGCTGCCGCCGACGCCGGAGGCCCGGTCCCGCATCGACACCAGGCCCAGGTGCCGTCCGGCCCGGCGGACCTGTTCCGGTTCGAAGCCGCGCCCGTCGTCGGCCACCCGCAGCCGCACCCTCCGGCCGCCGGCGGCCAGCAGTTCGACCCGGACGCCGGTCGCGCCGGAGTGCCGCAGGGCGTTGTGCAGGGCCTCCTGGGCGACCCGCAGCACCGCCTCCTCCTGGGCCGGGGGCAGCGCGCCGACCCGGTCGTGCCGGAAGCTGACGTCGGCGGCGTGGGCCCGGTCCAGTACCTCGACGTGCGACTGGAGGGTCGGCAGCAGCCCGTCCTCGTCCAGCGCGGCCGGGCGCAGCTCGACCACGACGCCGCGCAGTTCGTCGGCGGCCTCGGCGGCGAGCCGGGAGACCTGCGCCAGCTCGGCGCGGGCCCGGTCCGGGTCGCGGGTGACCAGCGCGGCGGCGGCCTGCGCGGTCAGCCGCAGCGAGAACAGCTTCTGCGAGACCGCGTCGTGCAGCTCGTGCGCGATCCGGGCGCGCTCGCCGACCAGGGTGAGCTCGCGGCTGCGCTCGTACAGGCGGGCGTTGGTGAGCGCGATGGCGGCGTGGGCGGCCAGGATCCGCAGCAGCCGCTCGTCCTCGGCGGTGAACGCGCGCGGCGGGCCCTGGGCCGGGTCGTGCTCGTTGGCCAGGAAGATCGCGCCCAGGATCTCCTCGCCGTCCACGATCGGCAGGCCGAGGAAGGCGCCGAGCTCCGGGTGGGCGTCCGGCCAGCCGCCGAAGCGCGGGTCCTGGCGCAGGTCGGCCAGGCGCTGCGGGTTGGCCTCGTGCAGCATCGCGGCGAGGATCCCGTGCTGCCGGGGCAGCGGGCCGATCGCGCGCCACTGCTCGTCACTGACGCCGTCGACCACGAACTGGGCGAAGCCGTCGTTGTCGTCCGGGACCCCGAGCGCCGCGTACTGGGCGCCGAGCAGCGCGCGGGCGGAGCTGACGATCCGCTGGAGCACCTCGCGGACCTCCAGCTGCCTGCTCATCGCGAGCACCGCGGCGCTGATCGCCTCGATGCCGCCGAGGCAGGCCCCGTAGGGCGGCGACAGCGGCAGCTCGCACGCTGCTTCGGGCGGTGGCTCGGCTGCGGACATACGGCCACGGTACCGCCGGGCGACCGGCCGGGCATCGGACCTCGGGGCGGTCCCGGGACCGCCCCGGGGCGTAGGTCCGACGTCGGTCGGACCGGCTGCCCCGGGACGGGCGGTCAGCGCAGTCGGCCCTCGAACAGGGTCACCGCGATCCGCTCGGGGGCTTCCTCGACCTCGTCCTGGTCCCTGGGCTCGGGGGACATGGCCACCACGATCGCCACGATGGTCAGGAAGACCACGATGCCGATGCCGACCGGGAGCACGAACTGCGCCGCCGGGAAGCCGACGGCGGTGGCGGTCGGGTTGAGCTTGACCGACACCGCCTGCATCGCGGTGTAGTGCATCGCGCACACGGCCACCCCGGCGATCAGCGCGGAGGCCGCGCTGGCCCAGAGCCGGCGGATGTTCAGGGTCATCCACAGCGCGGCGGTCGCGGCGAACACCGCGATGCCCACCGAGGCGGCGACGATCCCCAGGTTGTACTGGACGGTTCCGGCGACGTCCATCGCGGCCATGCCCAGGTAGTGCATCCCGGCGACGCCGAGCCCGGTCAGCGTCCCGCCGATGAGCAGGGTGCCGACCGAGGGCGGCCGGTAGCCGACGTAGAACACCCCGAAGCCGACCACCAGGACCGCCACCAGCAGGCTGGCCAGGGTGAGCGGGATGTTGTAGACCACGGAGGCGCCGGTGACCGAGAAGCCCATCATGGCGATGAAGTGCATCGTCCAGATGCCGCAGCCGATGGTGGTGGCGGCCAGCAGCAGCCAGCCGCCGCGGCGGTCGCGCGGCAGCGCCAGGGCGCGCACCGTGCAACGCAGTCCCAGGGCCGCTCCCACACAGGCGACCAGGTAGGCAAGAACGGGGTTCACCCAGCCGTAGGTGAAGCCGTCCATATGTGCCATGGGCATCGGAGTCGTGTCCGTTCACTGGGTTTCCGGGATGCCGGCAGCCCGGAAACGACGCTGTCTCCGACTGCATCGACCTCTTGTGGTCGGGTGCCAGCACATGCTACGAGCACCGCACATCGGCCTCATGACGGAAAGCGGAACACTGTGGGACAGATATCAAATCGGTATGCGAATGGGCCGCTCCGAGCACGCGACGTGACTGCTCGCGGACTCAGAGCGGCGGGCTCGCTGCCGCGCCCCGCGCTCAGCGCGAGCGCATGACCTCCGGCTCGTGCCGACGCAGCAGCCGCAGCACGGCGAACCCGAGCACGGCGCTGATCACCACCAGCGCACCGCAGTTGACGTACCACTGGGCGGCGGTGTGCTGCCACATCGGGTCGTAGTGCGGGGAGCTCTGGAACGGGCCGATCAGGTGGGCCAGGTCGGTGGTGGTGGCCAGCGCGCCGATCGCCCAGCGGGACGGCATCAGCCAGGCCACCTGCTCCAGGCCGACGCTTCCGGCGATGGCGAAGCCGAGGCAGCCGGTGAACACCACCTGGATGATCGCGAACATCACCAGCAGCGGCATGGTCTTCTCGGAGGTCTTCACCAGCGCCGAGATGACCAGCCCGAACATCATCGAGGCGAAGCTGAGCAGCACCACCGCGATCGTCATCTCCACGATCGGCGCGTTGGAGACGATCAGGCCGTGGGCCGGGAGCTTGCGCGAGGAGAGGCCGATCCCGCCGATGATCACGCCCTGGAGCACGCTGATCGCGCCGAGCACGATCACCTTGGACATCAGGTAGGCGGAGCGGGAGAGCCCGACCGCGCGTTCCCGCTCGTAGATCACCCGTTCCTTGATCAGCTCACGGACCGAGTTGGCCGCGCCGGAGAAGCAGGCGCCGATCGCCATGATCATCAGGATGGTCGGCGCGTCGCCGTTCAGCCCGTTGTGCGCGGAGGTGCCGGGGCCGAGGCCGGACGGTGACGGAATCACCATGCTGACCGCCCCGAGCACGGCGGGCATCAGCACCGACAGCACCATGAAGCCCCGGTCGGAGGCGATCACCGCGAGGTAGCGCCGGATCAGCGTGGACAGCTGCGACAGCCAGCCCTGCTGCTTCTGCGGCTGGCTCTGGTGCTGCTGGATCGGCGAGGACTGCGCCTGCACCGCCTCCACGTCGGCGGAGTACATCTGGTAGTGCACGGAGCCGCGGAAGCGCCCGGCCCAGTCGTGGTCCGGGTAGTTCTCGAAGGCCTGGAAGACGTCCGCCCAGGTCTCGTAGCCGAAGAAGTGCAGGGCCTCCTTCGGCGGCCCGAAGTACGCCACGGAGCCGCCCGGCGCCATCACCAGCAGCCGGTCGCAGAGCGCCAGTTCGGCCACCGAGTGGGTGACCACCAGGACCGTCCGGCCCTCGTCCGCCAGGTCCCGCAGCATCTTCATCACGTCGCGGTCCATGCCCGGGTCCAGGCCGGAGGTGGGCTCGTCCAGGAAGATCAGCGAGGGCTTGGTGAGCAGCTCCAGTGCGACCGAGACGCGCTTGCGCTGGCCGCCGGACAGGGCGGTGATCTTGTTGTCGCCGCGCTTCTCCAGGTGCAGCTCGACCAGTACCTCCTCGACCCGGCGGGCCCGCTCGGCGGCCTCGGTGTCGCCGGGGAACCGCAGCTCGGCGGCGTAGCGCAGGGCGCTGCGGACGGTCAGCTGCGAGTGCAGGATGTCGTCCTGCGGCACCAGGCCGATGCGCTGCCGCAGCTCGGCGAACTGCTTGTAGAGGTTGCGGCCGTCGTAGAGCACGTCGCCGTTGTCGGCGGGGCGGTAGCCGGTGAGCGCGCGCAGCAGCGTGGACTTGCCGGACCCGGACGGGCCGATGACCGCGACCAGGGACTTCTCCGGCACCCCGAAGCTGACGTTGTTGAGCAGGATCTTCTCCTTGCCCTGGTGCTCGACCTTCACCAGCAGGTGCCGGGCGGAGAAGGAGACCTCGCCGGTGTCGACGAACTCCTCCAGCTGGTCGCCGACCAGCCGGAAGGTGGAGTGGCCGACGCCGACGATGTCCTGTGGGCCGAGCAGCACCCGGGAGACCGGCTGGCCGTTGACGTAGGTGCCGTTGTGGCTGCCCAGGTCGACTATCTCGTAGCCGCCGTCGGGCAGCTGGCGCAGCTCGGAGTGGTGCCGGGAGACCGAGAGGTCGCTGACCACGAGCTCGTTGTCGAGCCCGCGGCCGATCCGGATGGTCCGCAGGCCACCGGCCAGGTTGCGGATCATCGTGGGGTTGCGCGAGGCGTACACCGGCTCGTGGGCGGGCTGCGAGGGCTGCGGCTGCGGCACGTACCCGCCGCCGCCACCGCCCTGCGCCGGGATACCGCCCTGGAAGCCCTGCTGGCCCTGGAAGCCCTGCTGGTAGGACGGCGCGGGCTGCGCCTGGAACTGCGGCTGCTGCTGGTAGGGGGCCTGCTGCGGCGGGAACTGGGCCTGCTGCGGGAACTGCGGCTGCGGCTGCTGCTGCTGTTGTTGCTGCTGCTGGGCCGGGTAGCCGCCCTGCGCGGGCTGCCCGTACCAGTCGCCGCCCGCGTTCGGCGCCGCGACCGGGACCCCCGCGAAGGCGAGCCGGGGCCCGCTGTCGGCGTTGCCCAGGACCACGACCGAGCCCTCGGCCAGGTGGATCTCGGTCGACCGCCGCCCCTCGGCGAAGGTGCCGTTGGTGCTGCCTAGGTCGGTGAACAGCCAACCGGTACCGGTGAACGCGATGGTGGCGTGCCGCCAGGACACCCGCGAGTCGTCGACCGTCACATCCGACTTGGGGTCGCGCCCCAGGGTGTAGGTCCGACCCGGCTCCAGGGCCGTGCGTTGTCCATTGATGTCAAGTACCAACTGCGGCACTGTTGCCTGCCCCACGAAGTAGTCCCCCGAATAGTCCCTGCTCGGCGAGGGAAGTTTAGAGATGCCGAACGTCGGGGGGAATCATTCCAGGTCCGTCTCGCCGCTGTCCGCAGGACGGGACGGTGCGCGGGCCCATCGGGCCCGCCCGGTAGCGTGGGGCACACCATGAGCGATGTGCCCCCCGCCCCTGCGCCCTCCCCCGCCGCGACCACGTCCGCCGCGAGTCCCCTCGCGGTCCCGCCGGCGTCCCCGCCAGGCCCTGAGCCCCGGACCCTGCTGGTCAAGGTCTTCGGCAAGGACCGCCCCGGCATCACCACCGGTCTGTTCACCACCCTCGCCGAGTACGGCGTGGACGTGGTGGACTTCGAGCAGGTGGTGACCCGGGGCCGGATAGTGCTGTGCGCCCTGGTCACCGCGCCCCGACTGGAGGGCGAGCTGCGCGCCCACCTGCACCAGTGGGCGGACGAGCAGCGGCTCCAGGCCGAGGTCATCTCCGGGACCGGTGACAACCGGCCGCGCGGTGAGGGCCGCTCCCACGTCACCGTCCTCGGCCACCCGCTCACCGCCGCCGCCGTGGCCGCGCTGAGCGCCCGGGTGACTGCCTGCGGCGGCAACATCGACCGGGTGTTCCGGCTGGCCAAGTACCCGGTCACGGCCGTGGAGCTGGCGGTGTCCGGGGTGCCGACCGAGGTGCTGCGGGCGGCGCTGGCGCAGGAGGCGGCGGCGCAGCGGGTCGACGTCGCGGTGGTCCGTTCGGGCCTCCAGCGCCGGGCGAAGCGGCTGGTGGTGATGGACGTCGACTCGACGCTGATCCAGGACGAGGTGATCGAGCTGTTCGCGGCCCACGCGGGCTGCGAGGAGCAGGTCGCGGCGATCACCGCGTCAGCGATGCGCGGGGAGATCGACTTCGCCGAGTCGCTGCGGGCCCGGGTGGCGCTGCTGGCCGGTCTGGACGAGGACGTGGTGGCGAAGGTCCGCGCGGCGGTCCGGCTCACTCCGGGGGCGCGGACCCTGATCCGGACCCTGAAGCGGCTCGGTTACCAGGTCGCGGTGGTCTCCGGCGGCTTCACCCAGGTCACCGACGACCTGGTGGAACGGCTCGGGCTGGACTTCGCGGCGGCGAACACGCTGGAGGCGGTGGACGGGAAGTTCACCGGCCGGGTGGTCGGCGAGATCGTGGACCGGGCCGGGAAGGCCCGGATGCTGGAGCGGTTCGCGGTGGCGGCCGGGGTGCCGCTGGAGCAGACGGTGGCCATCGGCGACGGCGCGAACGACCTGGACATGCTGAACGCGGCGGGTCTCGGGGTGGCCTTCAACGCCAAGCCGGTGGTCCGCGAGGCGGCGGACACGGCGGTCAACGTGCCGTTCCTGGACACCGTGCTCTACCTGCTGGGGATCTCCCGCGAGGAGGTCGAGGACGCGGACGGCGGTTCGCTGCCGTCGTCCTGAGGCGGTCCGGGGGCGCGCGCCTTGCGGGCACGCCCCCGGTTCGCGGTGGTCCGCCGGTCAGTCGGTCGGGGCGTGGAAGGTGGTGAGCCTGGCGGTGCCCGGTTCCAGCGCCTTCCAGGGGACGTCCACGGTGAGCACCGCGACCGCCGCCGTCGGGAAGCCGGTGGCGCGCAGCCGGGGCAGCGTGTCGTCGTCGTGGTCCCCGGCCAGCACCTCGGCCAGGCCCTGGACGCCGGGGTTGTGGCCGACCAGGAGGACCGTGCCGACCTCGTCCGGGACCTCTTGCAGCACCTCGATCAGCTGGCCGGGCGCGGCCTCGTAGAGCCGGTCCTCGTAGACCGTGCGCGGCCGGGTCGGCAACTCGTGGGCGAAGAGCTTCCAGGTCTCCCGGGTGCGTTCGGCGGTCGAGCACAGGGCCAGGTCGGGCAGCAGCCCGAGGCCCGCCAGCCAGCGCCCGGAGGCCGGGGCATCCCGTCTGCCCCGGTCGGCCAGCGGCCGCTCGTGGTCGGGCACGGAGGGCCAGTCGGCCTTGGCGTGTCGGAGGACGATGATCCTGCGGGACGTATCGACGCTCATACCTGCCAGCTTCGCAGAAAACGCGGGTTCCGGCTCCGCTCAGCCCATGTTCGCGGCGATGGTGGCGATGATCGCGATGAACACCAGGATCCCCCCGATGACCCCGAACATCTGCAGCAGCTTCTTCTGACCCCCGCTGGGGTTCTCGTCAAGATAAGGCATGCGCTGAGTCTGCCACCCCTTTCTGAGGGCCGGTCGCAGGGGTTCACACCTCGTCCTCGATCTGGCCCGGACGGGCCGCCCGGCAGCCCGCGACCAGCTGCGCCACCAGCAGCACCGCGAGCAGCGCCAACGGCCCGTACCAGCCGTGCTCGCGCTGGTAGAGCACGCCGATCAGGACCGGCCCCGGTACCGAGACCAGGTAGCCCAGGCCCTGGCAGAAGGCCGACAGCCGGGCCACCCCTTCGGGTGAGCGGGAGCGCAGTCCGATCATGGTCAGCGCCAGCGGGAAGGCGCAGCCGGACAGCCCGGCCAGGACCGCCCAGACCCACGGCGCGGCGGCCGGGGCGAAGGCCAGGCCCGCGTAGGCGATCAGGCCGCAGACCGCCAGCGCCACCACGATCGGCGACTGGTTCGGGCGGCGGGCCGCGTAGGTCGGGATGACGAACGCCAGCGGCGCGCTGACCACCATGGTGACCGCGAGCAGCACCCCGGACTCGGCGGCGGAGATCCCGGCGTCCTGGAAGATCTGCGGCAGCCAGCCCATGATCGCGTAGGCGGCGGTGGCCTGGAGGCCGAAGAAGAAGGTGAGAGCCCAGGCGGTGCGGCTGCGGCCGAGCCGCATCGGCGCCGCGGCCGGACGGTCGGCCACCGCGGGTTCCGCCCGCGCCGGGTCCGGGAGTCGCCGGGCGACCGCGAGCCGGGCCAGCCACAGCAGCAGGGCGACCACCGCGGCCAGCGACCAGACGCCCAGGCCGACCCGCCAGCCGCCGCCGAGGGCGCTGGTCAGCGGCACCGCGAGGGCCGCGGCGGCGGCGGTGCCGACCGCCAGGGACATCGAGTAGAGGCCGGTCACCGGGCCGACCCGGTCCGGGAAGTAGCGCTTCACCAGGACCGGCATCAGCACGTTGGACACCGCGATCCCGGCCAGCGCCACCGCGCTGAGCAGCAGGAACACCGCGCTGTTCGGGGCCAGTACGCGGGCCGCCAGGCCCAGGGCGATGGCCGCCATCCCGGCGCAGACGGCGGCCGAGGGCCCGATCCGGCGGGCCAGTGCCGGGGCGCAGAGGCCGACCAGTGCGAAGCAGAGCGAGGGCAGTGCGGTGAGCACCCCGGCGATGGCGGGGCTCATGTGCAGGCTGCCGCGCACCTGGTCGAGCAGCGGGCCGAACGAGGCGACCGTCGGCCGCAGGTTGAAGGCCGCGGCGGCGATCGCGACCAGCAGCAGCGTCCGGGCCAGTGGGGCGGCGGAACGGGCGGCCGAACGGGCGGCGGGGTCGGCGGGAGCGGCGGGACGCTCCGGGCGGGGGTCGGGCACGGCGGTGTCGGCATCGGGTCCGATCCGGGCGGCAGTCATGGGGCCCATCATAGAATGATGGGATGACTTAGATGACAGTTCGTGGAAGAAATCCAGGGCAGGATGATGGGGTCCGCCCGATCCGACCATGCATCAGCAGGAGTGCCATGACGCTGACCTCGCCCAAGCGCGAGCCCCTGGCCGACCAGGTGATCGCGCAGTTGCGCGCCCAGATCACCTCCGGCGAGTGGCCGGTGGGCTCGCGCATCCCCACCGAGGTGGAGTTGGTCGAGCAGCTGGGCGTCGCCCGCAACACCGTCCGCGAAGCGGTCCGGGCCCTGGCCCACAACGGGCTGCTGGACATCCGCCAGGGATCGGGCACCTACGTGCTGGCCACCAGCGAGCTGGCCGGGGTGATGCACCGGCGCTTCGCCGACGCCGACCACGACCAGGTGATCGAACTGCGGCTGGCGCTGGAGGCGGCGGCCGCCCGACTGGCCGCGACCCGGCGCACCAGCGCCGACCTGAAGCTGCTGGACACCGCCCTGGCCCGGCGCGAGGACGCCTGGACCTCGGGCGACGTCGAGGACTTCATCCAGACCGACGCCGCCTTCCACCAGGCGGTGATGGCCGCCGCGCACAACGAGGTGATCTCCGCCCTGTACGCGGACCTGGGCGAGGTGCTGCGCACCGAACTGCGGCAGACCGTGGGGCCGGTGCTCACCGAGAACCGCTACGTGAGCCACACCGGGATCCTGGCCGCGATCCGCGAGGGCGACCCGGAGAAGGCCTCGCTGGAGGCCTCGGCCGCGCTCACCGTCTGCTGACCGCCCGCCGCCGACGGCGGTCGCACACCGGCCGACCGGGCGTCAGACCGCCGGGCGGCCGCCGATGCCGTGCACGACCAGGTCGGTGAGGGTGTCCACCACCTCCTCGTCGTCCAGCGTCCGCCCCAGCAGCCGCTCGCCCGCGTCGCCCAGCAGCCAGGTCCGGGCGAACTCGGACATCATCGCGATCATCGCCGAGGCCACCACCAGCGGATCTCCGGGCAGTCGACCACCGGCCTCGCGCACGTGCCGCAGATGGTCGGCGATGTCCCGCACGTTCGGCTCCAGCATCCGCCGCAGGCGCTCGGCGAAGCGCTCGTCCACCATCCCGGCCTGGTGCAGCGCGGTCACCACCGCCCGGTTCCGGCGGACGAACCGCACATAGACCGCCACATGCCAGCGCACCGCCGCCGGATCGGAGAAGTCCGGGCTGTGCCCCGGCTCCTCGACCCGCTGGTCGCTCTCCGCGAGCATGTCCGCGAGCAGCGCCTCCAGCAGGTCCTCCTTGCTGGAGAAGTGGCTGTAGAACGACCCCGCCGCGCGCCCGGCCTCGGTGGTGATGTCGGTGATCTTCGCCTTGAGGTAGCCGGTCCGGGCGAAGACCCGCTTGGCCGCCTCCTTCAGCGCGACCTCGGTCTCGGCGGCCCGCGCCTTGCGCACGCCGACCTCCCCTGTGCCGGTCATTCCACCACCCTTTCCCAGCTCACACGGCATCCCTTGCGAGGGACGGTAGCAGCAGCTAGCCTGAATTCAGATTCACTGAATTAAGATTCATCCAGGAGGGGCAGTCATGAGCGCAGACCGCAGCAGCACCGGTGTCCTGATCGTCGGAGCCGGGCCCGCCGGGCTGGTGCTGGCCGTCGAGCTGGCCCGGCGCAGCGTCCGGTACCGGCTGGTCGAGCTGGACGAGCGGCCGTTCGCCGGTTCCCGCGGCAAGGGCCTGCAACCGCGCACCCAGGAGCTCTTCGAGCAGCTGGGCGTGCTGGACCGGGTCCGGAAGCACGGCGGGCCCTACCCCGCGATCCGGGCCTACCAGGGCGGCGAGACGGTCTGGGAGGGGCGGATGGACGAGCCGCGCGAGCCCACCCCGGACGTCCCGTACCCCAACGCCTGGATGCTGTCGCAGTGGCGGACCGGCGAGATCCTGCGCGAGCGGCTCGCCGAACTGGGCGGCACCGTCGGCTTCGGCACCGCGCTGGTCTCCTTCGGCCAGGACGCCGACGCGGTCACCGCCGTGCTGCGGCACCCGGACGGCGGCGAGGAGTCGCTCCGCGCGGACTACCTGGTGGGCGCGGACGGCGGCCGCAGCACCGTCCGCCGGGTGCTCGGCACCGGCTTCGCCGGGGAGACCCGGGAGGAGCAGCGGATGGTGCTGGCGGACGTCCGGGCCGAGGGCGTGGACCGGGCGTACTGGCACAGCTGGCCGGACGCCGGCTCCGGCCCCTCGGCCTTCCCGCTGGCGCTGTGCCCCTTGGCCGGGACCGACACCTTCCAGCTGATGCAGCCGCTGGCCCCGGAGGCCGAGGCACCGGAGATCACCCTGCCGTACCTGCAGGCGACGCTGGACCGGGCGGCCGGACCCGGCCGGGTGCGGCTCACCGGGCTGGTGTGGAGCTCGCTGTTCCGGGCCAACATCCGGATGGCCGAGCGGTTCCGGGACGGCCGGGTGTTCCTGGTCGGCGACGCCGCGCACGTCCACTCACCGGCCGGTGGCCAGGGTCTGAACACCAGCGTCCAGGACGCCTACAACCTGGGCTGGAAGCTGGCCGCGGTGGCCGCCGGGGCCCCCGCCGGGCTGCTGGACAGCTACCAGCGGGAGCGGCTGCCGGTGGCCGCGCGGGTGCTCGGGATCAGCACCCGGCTGCACGACAAGGGCTTCGCCGGGGACGAGGACGCGCACCGCCGGGACGATCCGGAGCTGCACCAGCTGAACCTCGGCTACCGGGACAGCGCGCTCAGCCGCGAGCTGCGGCAGGACCCGGGACCGGTCCGGGCCGGCGACCGCGCGCCGGACGCGCCGGGCACCGGCCCGCAGGGCCAACCGGTCCGGCTGTTCGAGCTGTTCGAGGGCGGTCGGCCGACCCTGCTCGGCTTCGGTGCGCGGGCCGCGCGGCTGGCCGCCGGGCTGGCCGGGCCGCGGGTCGGGGCGGTGGCCGTGCTCGACGCGGCGCAGCCCGCGCCCGCCGGAGCCTACGGCTTCGCCGACACCGAGGGCCACGCCCGCCGCGGCTACGCCGCGTCCGAGGCGCTGCTGCTGGTCCGCCCGGACGGCTACCTCGGCCTGGCGCTCGACCCGGCCGACCCGCGGGCGGAGCAGCGGGCCCGCGACTACCTGGCGGTGATCGGCCACTGACCGCGGCCACTGACCGCGGCCGCCGACCGCGCCCACCGAACGCCGCGAGGCCCGCACCCCCGCCCGGAGACGGCGGGGGTGCGGGCCTCGACCCGGCCGGGCGCGGCTCGGGCGCGGCGGTCAGGCGCCGATCGCGTGCAGGCCGCCGTCGACGTGGACGATCTCGCCGGTGGTCTTCGGGAACCAGTCGGAGAGCAGCGCCACCACGCCCCGCCCGGCGGGCTCGGGGTCGGTGACGTCCCAGCTCAGCGGGGCGCGGACGTTCCAGGTGTCGGCCAGCGTCTCGAAGCCGGGGATGGACTTGGCCGCCATCGACTTGATCGGACCGGCGGAGACCAGGTTGCAGCGCACGTTCTGCGCGCCCAGGTCACGGGCCAGGTAGCGGGAGGTGGCCTCCAGCGCGGCCTTGGCCGGGCCCATCCAGTCGTACTGCGGCCAGGCGATGGTCGCGTCGAAGGTGAGGCCGACCACCGAGCCGCCCTCCTCCATCAGCGGCAGGCAGGCCATGGTCAGCGACTTCAGCGAGAAGGCCGAGACGTGCACGGCGGTCGCCACCGACTCCCACGGGGTGTTCAGGAAGTTGCCGCCCAGGGCGTCCTGCGGCGCGAAGCCGATGGAGTGGACCACCCCGTCCAGGCCGCCGAGCTCCTTGCGGATGAGCTCGGCCAGCCCGTCCAGGTGCTCCTGGTTGGTGACGTCCAGCTCAAGCACCTTGGCGGGCTTGGGGAGCTTCTTGGCGATGCGCTCGGTCAGGGAGGGGCGCGGGAAGGCGCTGAGCACGATCTCCGCGCCCTGCTCCTGCGCCAGCTTCGCGACCTGGAACGCGATGGACGACTCCATCAGCACCCCAGTGACCAGGATGCGCTTACCCTCAAGGATTCCACTCATGATGGTCAGTGACCCATGCCCAATCCGCCGTCGACGGGAATGACGGCTCCGGTGATGTATGCGGCCTCGTCGGAGGAGAGGAAGCGCACGGTGGACGCGATCTCGGCGGGCGCCGCGTAGCGGCCCAGGGGCACGCCCGCGACGATGTCGGCCCGGCGCTCGTCGCTGAGCACCGCGGTCATGTCGGTGTCGACGAAGCCGGGGGCGACCACGTTGACGGTGATGTTGCGCGGGCCGAGCTCGCGCGCCAGCGATCGGGCGAAGCCCACCAGTCCGGCCTTGGAGGCGGCGTAGTTCGCCTGCCCGGGCGAGCCGGTCAGGCCGACCACCGAGGAGATCAGCACGACCCGGCCCTTACGGGCCCGCATCATCGCCTTGGAGGCGCGCTTGACCACCCGGAACGAGCCGGTGAGGTTGGTGTCGAGGACCGAGGTGAAGTCCTCCTCGGACATCCGCAGCAGCAGCGTGTCCTTGGTGACCCCGGCGTTGGCGACCAGCACCTCGACCGGTCCGTGCTCCGCCTCGACCTCCTTGAAGGCCCGCTCCACCTGCTCCGGGTCGGTGATGTCGCACCGGACCCCGAACAGCCCCTCCGGCGGTTCGCCGGAGCGGTAGGTGACGGCGACCTTGTCACCGGCCTCCGCGAAGGCCCGGGCGATGGCGAGGCCGATGCCCCGGTTGCCTCCGGTGACGAGAACCGAGCGACTCAACGGTCTACCTCTCTCTACTGGACGACTGGCTGGTGGGAGCGGCGCCGCAGATGGGTGCCACCTGCACACGCATGGCGACGCTATCCGGATTCGCTCGGCGGCGGCTAATCCGCTGCCGACAGCGACACCGACCCTGAACTGTGGGCTTCCCACAGTGCCGAAAACCGCCCGATCAACGGAGCCGCAGGTCCCGGAGGTGGGCGGATCAACCCCACTCTTCGGTTGCCACAGACAGCACTCACGGGCACGACCCGCGGACGCGAACCCGCACATGAAGAAGGGCCCGGCGCAGAATCTGCGCCGGGCCCTTCGACCTACGAGTAGCGGGGACAGGATTTGAACCTGCGACCTCTGGGTTATGAGCCCAGCGAGCTACCGAGCTGCTCCACCCCGCGTCGTTGTGTCCACACCGTACCCCGGCCGCGCCACGGAAAGCGAATCGCTTGCCGTGGCGCCACCGCCGACCCGCCCGGCGGCGCGGCGGAACGCCGTCAAACGCCGTGCGCGGCCCCTGCCGAACAAGGCAGGATGCGAAACGGCACCCGTACCCGGGACCGCCCGCACCCGTCCCCCCGGAGGAGTTCGATGCCGGACACACCCTCGTCCCTCGATCCCGCGTTCCAGGCGCTGCCGTTGCGCGCGCTGGCCGACGCCGCCCTGTCCCGCGCCCGCGCGCTCGGCGCCGGGCACGCCGACTTCCGGCTGGAGCGGGTCCGCAGCGCCTCCTGGCTGCTGCGCGACGCCCGCCCCTCCGGCAGCTCCGACACCCTGCAGCTCGGCTACGCCGTCCGGGTCGTCCTCGGCGGGGCCTGGGGCTTCGCCGCCGGGGTGGACCTGACGCCGGAGGCCGCCGCCCGGGTCGCCGAGCAGGCGGTCGCGGTGGCCAGGATCAGCGCCGGGATCAGCGCCGCCTCGGGCACCGAGGACCTGGTCGAGCTCGCCGACGAGCCGGTCTACGGGGACGTCAGCTGGGTGTCCGCGTACCAGGTCAACCCGTTCGAGGTGGCCGACGCCGAGAAGACCGCGCTGCTGGCCGACTGGAGCTCGCGGCTGCTGGCGGCCGACGGGGTGTCCCATGTCACCGCCACCCTGCTGACGGTCCAGGAGAACAAGTTCTACGCCGACACCGCCGGCACGATGACCACCCAGCAGCGGATCCGGCTGCACCCGGTGCTGGAGGCCGTCTCGGTCGACGAGCGGACCGGCGCGTTCGACTCGATGCGCACCCTGGCCGCCCCGGCCGGACGCGGCTGGGAGTACCTGACCGGGACCGGCTGGGACTGGGACGCCGAACTCGCCGAACTGCCGGTGCTGCTCGCCGAGAAGATGAAGGCCCCCAGCGTCCAGGCCGGGCGCTACGACCTGGTGATCGACCCGACCAACCTGTGGCTGACCATCCACGAGTCCATCGGCCACGCCACCGAACTCGACCGCGCGCTCGGCTACGAGGCCGCCTACGCCGGGACCTCCTTCGCGACCTTCGACAAGCTGGGCAGCCTGCGCTACGGCTCCGACGTGATGCACGTCACCGGCGACCGGACGGTCGAGCACGGCCTGTCCACCATCGGCTACGACGACGAGGGCGTGCGCACCCAGTCCTGGGACCTGATCAAGGACGGCACCCTGGTCGGCTACCAGCTGGACCGGCGGATGGCCAAGTTGAAGGGCCTGGGCCGGTCCAACGGCTGCGCCTTCGCCGACTCCCCGGCGCACGTCCCGGTGCAGCGGATGGCCAACGTCTCGCTGCAACCCGCCGCCGACGGCCCGGACACCGCCGGGCTGATCGCGGGCGTCGAGAACGGCATCTACATCCTCGGGGACCGCTCCTGGTCGATCGACATGCAGCGGTACAACTTCCAGTTCACCGGGCAGCGCTTCTTCGCCATCAGGAACGGCCGCCTCGCCGGGCAGCTCAAGGACGTCGCCTACCAGGCCACCACCACCGACTTCTGGGGTTCGATGGAGGCCGTCGGCGGCCCGCAGACGTACCACCTCGGCGGGGCCTTCAACTGCGGCAAGGCGCAGCCCGGTCAGGTCGCGGCGGTCTCGCACGGCTGCCCTTCGGCCCTGTTCCGCTCCGTCAACGTGCTCAACACCCAGCAGGAGGCCGGTCACTGATGTCCGATCAGATCCTTCGGGCGGCAGCCCCCCACGAGATCGTCGAGCGGGCGCTCGCGCTGTCCCGCACCGACGGCTGCGTCGTCATCGCCGACGAGGAGTCCACCGCCAACCTGCGCTGGGCCGGGAACGCACTGACCACCAACGGTGTCACCCGGGGCCGGACGCTCACCGTCATCGCCACGGTGGACGGCCGCGAGGGCACCGCCGCCGGGGTCGTCTCGCGCGAGGCGGTGACCGTCGACGAGCTGGAGTCGCTGGTCCGGGCGGCCGAGGCGGTGGCCCGGACGGCCGGTCCGGCCGAGGACGCGCAGCCGCTGGTCCAGCCGTCCGGCGCGCCCTCGGCGGACTTCACCGCCGAGCCCGGCGAGACCGGCATCGAGGTCTTCGCCGACTTCGCGCCCGCCCTCGGCGAGGCCTTCGCCCGGGCCGGGAAGAGCGGTCGGCTGCTCTACGGCTTCGCCAACCACATGGTCACCTCGACCTACCTGGGCAGCAGCACCGGCCTGCGGCTGCGGCACGACCAGCCCACCGGCACGCTGGAGCTCAACGCCAAGACCAGCGACCTGACCGGCTCCGCCTGGGCCGGGGCGGCCACCCGCGACTTCACCGACGTCGACCCCGGCGCGCTGGAGGAGCAGCTGGCCCGGCGGCTCGGCTGGGGCGAGCGCCGGATCGACCTGCCGGCCGGGCGCTACGAGGCGCTGCTGCCGCCGTCGGCGCTGGCCGACCTGATGATCTACCTGAGCTGGTCCTCCGGCGGCCGGGACGCGGCCGAGGGGCGCACCGTCTTCTCCAAGAAGGGAGGCGCGTCGCAGGGCGGCGGGGAGCGGGCGGGAAGCACCCGGATCGGCGAGCGGCTCTCGCGGCTGCCGCTGCGGCTGCACAGCGACCCGGCGTACCCGGGCCTGGAGGCCGCGCCGTTCGCGGTCACCCACGCCTCCGGCGGGGACTCCTCGGTCTTCGACAACGGCCTGCCGCTGGCGCCGACCGACTGGGTGCGCGACGGCGAGCTGGCGAACCTGCTGACCACCCGCCACTCGGCCGCGCTGACCGGCCTGGACGTCCGCCCCGCGATCGACAACCTGGTGCTGGACGCGCACGGTCCGGACGGCGGCGGCGACTCGCTGGAGGACCTGGTCGCCAGGACCGAGCGCGGACTGCTGCTCACCTGCCTGTGGTACATCCGCGAGGTGGACCCGGCGACGCTGCTGCTCACCGGGCTCACCCGGGACGGTGTCTACCTGGTCGAGGACGGCGAGGTGAAGGGGGCGGTGAACAACTTCCGCTTCAACGAGTCGCCGGTGGACCTGCTGGGCCGGATCACCGAGGCCGGTCGGACCGAGCGCTGCCTGCCGCGCGAGTGGGGCGACTACTTCACCCGCGCCGCGATGCCGCCGGTGCGGGTGGCCGACTTCAACATGAGCTCGGTCAGCCAGGCCTCCTGACACCCCCGGGGGTGCGGGAGCGCCGCTGGGGCGCCTGGTGCGCGCCGGGGAGGAATCCCCCCGCGAAACCAGGTGCCCCGGCCTCGTGACGGCGGATCCGGCGGCGTACGGTGACCGCATGGGGAAGTTCCTGGGCTTGAGCAGCAAGATCGGCGGCAAGGGCGGTGCGCCCGGGGTCGTCCGGATCACCGGCGCGCGGTCGAGCCTGACCGAGGACGTCCGCGGACGCCAGCGCCGCTACATGTTCGCGATGGCGGTGCGCACGCTGTGCGTGGTGCTGGCGATCGTGCTCTGGCAGGAGTCCCGGATCCTGGCGATCATCGCGCTGGTCGGCGGGACGCTGATCCCGTACCTCGCGGTGGTGTACGCGAACGCGGGCCGCGAGAACGCCCCCGACCTGCCGGACACCTTCGTCGGCTACCAGCCCCCGCCGATGCTCGGCCCGGGCACCGGCGTCCCCGGCCAGGCCACGCCGTCGGCCCCCACCCAGCCCGGCTGAGGCCACCTCGGCGGGGCCTTGCCGGAACCTTAAGAAAAGCTCAAGCAGATTCCCGTCATTCACCGGTTCCAAACCCCCGACCGCGTGCAATACTGCCTACGCGCGCCCCGCATCCCCCGTCGGGGCGACGGACCGACGCCGGGCAGCTCCCCCCGTGGCTGCCCGGTGTCACCGCTCACAGGCCCTGTTCCGCCGCTGACGACTCGCGGTGATCATGAACACGCAAGGTCCCGGGGTTGCCTCCGGATGACCGCCAGATGGCCCCGCTGTGCGGGGCGGGGGCGGCGGGCAGCGATACTTCACCCATGAGCACCGAGATCCCGCACTGTTCCGCCAAGGGTTGCCGTCAGCTCGCCATATGGGTCCTGGCTTGGAACAACCCCAAGCTGCACACCCCCGAACGCCGCAAGACCTGGCTGGCCTGCGAGGAGCACCGCGAGTACCTGTCCGAGTTCCTCAACCTGCGCGGATTCCTGAAGGACACGGTGCCGCTGGCGCAGTGGCAGGCCGCGGACCACTGAGCCGGCGGCGGCGGGGTCAGCCGCCGATGGCGGACATCGGCCGTTCCGGCTGGGCGAAGTCCGGTGCGTCTATCGCGCCCCCGGCCTTCTTGCCCCACATCGCGGTACGCCACAGTGCCGCGATCGCCTCGTCGTCGGCGCCCGAGCGCAGGGCGGCGCGCAGGTCGGTCTCGGTGGTGGCGAAGAGGCAGTCGCGGATCTGGCCGTCGGCGGTGAGCCTGGTCCGGTCGCAGGCCCGGCAGAAGGGCCGGGTGACGCTGGCGATCACGCCGACCCGGGCGGGGCGGCCGTCCGGCGTGGTGCGGCCGGCGACCAGCCAGCGCTCGGCGGGCGCGGCCCCGCGCCCCGCCAGGGGCTCGGGGACCAGCTCGAAGCGTCGGCCGAGCCGGGTCAGGATCTCCTCGGCGGTGACCATGTCGGCCCGCTGCCAGCCGTGCTGCGCGTCCAGCGGCATCTGCTCGATGAAGCGCAGCTCGTAGCCCTGTTCCAGGCACCAGTCGAGCAGGTCGGCGGCCTCGTGGTCGTTGACGCCGCGCATCAGCACGGTGTTGATCTTCACCGGCCGCAGCCCGGCCGCCTCGGCGGCGGCCAGCCCGGCCAGCACCTCCGGCAGCCGGTCGCGGCGGGTCAGTGTGTGGAAGGTCTCCCGGTCGAGGGTGTCCATCGAGACGTTCACCCGGTCGAGCCCGGCCTCGCGCAGCGCGGCGGCGGTGCGGGCCAGGCCCAGGCCGTTGGTGGTCACCGAGAGTTCCGGGCGCGGCTCCAGCGCGGCGCAGGCCGCCACGATGCCGACCAGGCCGGGCCTGATCAGCGGCTCGCCGCCGGTGAAGCGGACCTCGGTGACGCCCAGCCGGGTGACCGCGATCCGCACCAGCCGGACGACCTCCTGGTCGTCCAGCAGGTCGTGCCGGGGGAGCCAGTTCAGGCCCTGCTCCGGCATGCAGTAAGTGCAGCGCAGATTGCAGCGGTCGGTCAGCGACACGCGCAGATCGACTGCGCGGCGCCCGAACGTGTCGATCAGCACGGTATCCACTTCCCCTGGTCTCCCCCCAGCTTAGGGGTTCCACCGGTGTCGGCCGGATGATCGGTCGGGCGGCGGTCCCGGCACCGGAGCGGACCCGGGTCGGACCGCTACCCCGGGGCGGGGACGGTCGTTCTCAGGGTGCGGCCCTTCCCGTCCGGCACTCCGACGACCGACACCTCCCAGGGGAATGACATGAGCGCATCACCAAGTGATCCGGGGCATCGCCCGGGAAGGCAGCCGTTCGGCGCGGTCAGGCTGCCGCACCCGGTCCCGCCCGCGCCCCGCCCGGCCCGGGCCCGGCGGCTGCCGGACCGGCATCCGGGGCCTTCGGTACCGCTGCCCGTGCTCAGCCTCGACGCCCTGCGCCAACCCCGCTGAGCCGGACCGCGGCCGCCGCCCGGCACCAGCTCCACGGCGTCCCGTACAGATGACGCATTTCACCGGCGAGGCCTATTCCACCGGTCTCGTGATCTTGGAAGTATGGGCAGCCCCGACGTAGTGGAGGCGACCCCGTGCCCGAGCCCGCAGCCGCGCCCCTGGCGGGCGTCCTGGTCGCCGACTTCAGCCGGGTCCTGGCCGGGCCGCTGGCCACCGCCACCCTGGCCGACCTCGGGGCGACCGTGGTCAAGGTGGAGCGCCCCGGCAGCGGCGACGACACCCGCGCCTGGGGCCCGCCCTTCGTCGACGGCACCGCCGCCTACTTCGACGCCGCCAACCGCTCCAAGCACGGCATCACGCTGGACCTGGCCGACCCGGCGGACGCGGTCGCCGCCCGCGAGCTGGCGCTGCGCGCCGACGTGCTGGTGGAGAACTTCCGCCCGGGCGCCCTCGCCCGGCACGGCCTGGACCACGCCGCGCTGCGCGCCGGGAACCCGGGACTGGTCTACTGCTCGATCACCGGCTTCGGCGGCGCCAGCCCGCTGCCCGGGTACGACTTCGTGGTGCAGGCCGTGGGCGGGCTGATGAGCATCACCGGCGAGGCGCAGGGCCCGCCCGCCAAGGTCGGCGTGGCGCTGGTGGACGTGCTCACCGCCAAGGACGCGGTCACCGCGATCCTCGCCGCGCTGCGCCACCGCGACCGCACCGGCGAGGGCCAGCTGGTCGAGGTGAACCTGCTCTCCAGCCTGCTCGGCTCCCTCGCCAACCAGGCCAGTGGCTACCTCGCCACCGGCCGCGCGCCGCAGGCCATGGGCAACCAGCACCCCAGCATCGCCCCGTACGAGACGCTGCGCTGCGGCGCCGACGGGACCGGCCTGCTCGCCGTGGCCTGCGGCAACGACGGCCAGTTCCGGGCCCTGGCCGGAGTCCTGGGCGAGCCCGGGCTGGCGGCCGACCCGCGCTTCGCGACCAACCCGGAGCGGGTGCGCAACCGTCCGGCGCTGATCGCGGCGCTGGAGCGGGCGCTGGCCGCCGACGACGCCAGGAGCTGGCAGCTGCGGCTGAGCGCGGTCGGCGTGCCCTGCGGCCCGGTCAACGACCTGGCCGGGGCCTTCGCCCTGGCCGACGAGCTGGGGCTGGGGCCGGTGGTCGACGTCGGCGACGGGCGGGTACCGCAGGTCCGCAGCCCGCTGCGGCTGTCGGCGACCCCGGTCCGGCCACCGGTCGCCCCGCCCCGGCTCGGCCAGCACAACGACACCGTCCGCGCCTGGCTGGCGGCCCCGCCCGGCCAGCCGCTCCCCGCGCCGACCGGCGGCACCGCCCCCGGCGCCGGCCCTGACACCGGCCCTGACACCGGCCCTGACACCGGCCCTGACACCACCGACTCCGAATGTGAGGCCACCGCATGAGCCGCCCCGCCCTCGACCCCCGCGACCCGCTCGGCCTGGACGACCTCTTCGACGCCGAGGAGCTCGCCGTCCGCGACACCGTCCGCGCCTGGTGCGACGACCGGGTGCAGCCGTACATCGCCGACTGGTACGAACGCGGCGAGCTGCCGCAGGTCCGCGAGCTGGCCCGGGAGCTGGGCGCGCTCGGCGCGCTCGGCATGCACCTGGAGGGCTACGGCTGCGCCGGGGCCAGCGCCGTCCAGTACGGCCTGGCCTGCCTGGAGCTGGAGGCCACCGACTCCGGCCTGCGGTCGCTGGTCTCGGTGCAGGGCTCGCTGGCGATGTACGCCATCCACCACTGGGGCTCCGAGGAGCAGCGGCAGCGCTGGCTGCCGGGCATGGCGGCGGGCGAGACCATCGGCTGCTTCGGGCTGACCGAGCCGGACCACGGCTCCGACCCGGCCTCGATGCGCACCCGCGCCAAGCGGGACGGCACCGACTGGGTGCTGGACGGCCGCAAGATGTGGATCACCAACGGCTCGGTGGCCGGGGTGGCCGTGGTCTGGGCGCAGACCGACGAGGCCGTCCGGGGCTTCGTCGTGCCCACCGACACCCCGGGCTTCTCGGCTCCGGAGATCAAGCACAAGGCCTCGCTGCGCGCCTCGGTCACCAGCGAGCTGGTGCTGGACGGCGTGCGGCTGCCCGCCGACGCGGTCCTGCCCGAGGTGCGCGGCCTCAAGGGCCCGCTGTCCTGCCTGAACCAGGCCCGCTACGGCATCGTCTGGGGGGCGCTCGGCGCCGCCCGCTCCTGCCTGGAGGCCGCCCGCCAGTACAGCACCACCCGGGAGCAGTTCGGCCGCCCCATCGGCGGCTTCCAGCTGACCCAGGCCAAGCTCGCCGACATGTCGCTGGAACTCAACAAGGGCCTGCTGCTGGCGCTGCACCTGGGCCGCCGGATGGACACCGGGACGCTGCGCCCGGAGCAGGTCAGCTACGGCAAGCTGAACAGCGTCCGCGAGGCGATCAGCATCGCCCGGACCGCGCGCACCATCCTCGGCGCCAACGGCATCAGCTTCGAGTACCCGGTGATGCGGCACGCCGCCAACCTGGAGAGCGTGCTGACCTACGAGGGCACCCCGGAGATGCACCAGCTGGTCATCGGTCAGACGCTGACCGGGCAGAGCGCCTTCCGCTGAGCCGCGCGGGGGCAGCCGTCCGGACGGCCGCCCCCGGGCCGGGGGCTCAGAAGGCGATCTTGACCTTCAGCGCGGTGCGCTCGTCCATCGCCCGGTAGCCGCCGGGGACGCCGTCCAGGCCGACCGTCGCGTCGAACACCGGCGAGGGGTCGATCGCCCCGGACAGCACGTCGGCCAGCAGCTCCGGGATGTAGGCGCGGGCCGGGGCGACACCGCCGCGCAGCGCCACGTTGCGGTCGAACATCTGGCCGACGTCCACCCCCGCGCTGCCGCCGTGCGGCACGCCGACGTAGCCGACGCCGCCGCCGTCCCGGGCGATGGAGATCGCGGTGCGCATCGACTCCTCGGTGCCCACCGCCTCCAGCACCGCGTGCGCGCCGACCCCGCCGGTCAGCTCGCGCACCGCCGCGACGGCCTCCTCGCCGCGCACCGCGACGATGTCGGTGGCGCCGAAGGTCCGGGCGATGGCGGTGCGGTCCGGGTGCCGGCCGAGCGCGATGATCCGCTCGGCGCCCAGGCGGCGGGCGGCCAGCACGCCGCACAGGCCGACCGCGCCGTCGCCGACAACGGCGACCGTGGACCCGGGCCGCACCCCGGCGGCCAGTGCCGCGTGGTGCCCGGTGGCCATCACGTCCGACAGCGCCAGCAGCGCGGTCAGCAGCCGGGGGTCACCGGCGGCGTCCCTGGGCAGCTGGACCAGGGTGCCGTCGGCGAACGGCACCCGGACCGCCTCGCCCTGGCCGCCGTCGGAGCCGGGGCTGCCCCAGAATCCGCCGTGCGGGCAGGAGGTCTGCAGGCCCTCGCGGCAGAACTCGCAGACGCCGTCGGACCAGACGAAGGGCGCCACCACCAGGTCACCGGGCCGGAACCCGCGCACCTCGGAGCCGACCGCCTCGACCACGCCCAGGAACTCGTGCCCGATCCGCTGCCCCGGCTGCCGCTCGGCGACGCCCCGGTAGGCCCACAGGTCACTGCCGCAGATGCAGGCGAGGACGGTGCGCACCACGGCGTCACCTGGCTCGCGGACGACCGGGTCGGGGACCTCCTCGACGCGTATGTCGTGGGGGCCTTGGATAACGGTGGCGCGCATGGAATCTCATCTCTCGGGACAAACGTCACCGGATACGACCATCCCCCGGTACACGTTATTCCGGATCCGCCGGCGCTCCCCGGCAGCTCACCCGTCCGGGTAGCGGGCGGCGGGCGCTGTCAGGGGCACACCGTATTCTGAGCGACCATGGAAACGAGCACGGAAGCGCGCGGCGCCGCGCACCCCTACCCGGCGGGTGGCTGGGCGGTCGTCGACGTCGAGACGACCGGCCTCGGCCGGACCGACCGGGTGGTGTCGGTCGGCGTCTACCGGCTCGATCCCGGGGGCGAGGTGCTGGACCACTGGTACACCCCGGTGAACCCGGGCCGCGATCCGGGGCCGGTCTGGATCCACGGCCTGACCAGCGAGTTGCTGGCGACCGCGCCGACCTTCGCGGAGATCGCCGAGGAGCTCTCGGAGCGGCTGGCGGGCCGGGTGCTGGTCGCCCACAACGCGCTGTTCGACTGGTCGATGATCTCCCGCGAGTACGCCCGGATGGGTTCCCGGGTCCCGGTGGAGCAGCGGCTGTGCACCATCGTGCTGGCCCGCGACCTGCGGCTGCCGCTGCCCAACCACCGGTTGGGCACCCTGGCCACGCACTTCGGGGTGGTCCCGCGACAGGCGCACCACGCCCTGGACGACGCCCGGGTGCTGGCCGAGGTGTTCCAGCCGAGCCTGCGGCTGGCGGTGCAGACGGGCGTGGCGCTGCCGCTGACGCCGTGCGTGCCGCCGACCGACCTGGGCGAGGACGACCAGGCGCCGTCCCGCCCGGCCTCCGGCGCGGGCTGGAGCCCGTACCGCCCGGCCCGGCGCAGGCCCGCCTGCCCCTACCCGAACCCGGGCCGCTGGCAGCCCGACTCCCCGCTGGTGCAGGGGATGCGGGTGGCGATCAGCGGCGACACCGCGACCGACCGGGAGCTGCTGGAGGACCGGCTGACCGAGGCCGGGCTGCATGTCGCCTCCTCGGTCAGCAGCCGCACCAGCCTGCTGGTCACCAACGAGCCCGGCGGCTGGACGACCAAGGCCCGCCGGGCCCGGCAGGTCGGTACGCCGGTGGTGGACGAGGCCGCGTTCCTGCAACTGCTGCGGGACGTGGTGCCGCAGCCGGAGTGACCCGCGCGGGCCGCCCCGGCGGGATCGGCCCGGATTGCCCGAAGACACGCGGGGACCCGCCGAAGGTGAGCAAATGGTGCAGAGGTACCGTCGGGGACGTGCTTCGCATCCTCCTGACCCGGCGCTGGGTGATCCTGACTCTGGTCTTCGCCATGCTGATCCCGGTCATGTACCTCCTGGGCATCTGGCAGTTCCACCGCTACCAGCAGACCAACCGCAGCGACGCGGCCACCGCGCAGAACCTGGCGGCGGCGCCGGTCCCGATCGACCGGATCTCGCGCCCCGGCGCGACCGTGCCGTACAGCGAGATGTACCGGCACGTCACCGCGACCGGGGTGTTCGACGTCCGGGACCAGTACGTGATCCGGAACCGGGAGGACAACTCCGGTGACAACGAGGGCTACTACCTGGTCACCCCGCTGATCCTGGCGAACGGCGACGCGGTGCTGATCGCCCGCGGCTGGGTGGCGCCCAACGGCGTCGACGCCGCCGCCTACCCGAGTGTCCCGGGGACGCCCACCGGCACGGTCACCGTCTTCGGCCGACTGGCCCCGGACGAGACCACCGCGGTCACCGGCATCCACAACAGCGGCGGGCTGCCGCCGCACCAGGCGATGCTGATCAACAGCACGCTGGAGAGCAGGATCCTGAACCGCCCGGTGGTGGCCGGGTACATCGCGCTGGTGTCCACCACCCCGCAGCTCAGCTCGGCCGACTCGGCGCAGGTGATCCCCGGTCCCAACGCCGCCTCCGCGTCCACCACCGACGACATGGCGGTGGTCGGCAAGGGCGTGCACCTGCCGTACGCGATCCAGTGGTGGCTGTTCGCGGCGATGGTCCCGGTGGGCTGGTTCTTCCTGTTCCGACGGGACGTCAGGGACCAGCGCGGCGAGGGCAGGCAGAAGGCCGAGCCGGTGCCGGTGAAGACCGTGGCCGAGTACATGGCCGAGCGGAAGGCCGCGCAGGCGGCAGCGGCGGCGGCGTCCGGCGCGGCGTCCGACGACCCGGCCGACGGCGCGGCCGAAAGCACCGCCGACACCACGACCCCGGCCGCCTCCGGCGTCGGCGCCAAGGAGTAGCGTCGGCCGGGATCCGCACCCGCCCGTGACCGACCCGCCTGGAAGGGACCCACTCCGTGCCCGGACGTATCGAGGACTACGCGCTCATCGGAGACCTGCAGACGGCGGCGCTGGTCGGCCGGGACGGCTCGGTGGACTGGCTCTGCCTGCCCCGGTTCGACTCCCCCAGCTGCTTCGCGGGGCTGCTCGGCGGTGACGAGCAGGGGCACTGGCGGCTCGCGCCGGAGGGGGCCGAGCTCTGCGACAGCCGCCGCTACCAGGGCGACAGCCTGGTGCTGGAGACGCTGTGGCAGACCCCGACGGGCACCGTCCGGGTGATCGACTTCATGCCGCAGCGCGACCGGACACCGGATCTGATCCGGATCGTCGAGGGGGTGTCCGGCAGCGTCCGGATGCGCGGGGAGCTGCGGCTGCGCTTCGACTACGCCCGGGTGGTGCCGTGGGTGCGGCGCACCGACCACCACCGGGTCGCGGTGGCCGGTCCGGACTCGGTGTGGCTGCGCAGCGATCCGCCGGTGCACACCTTCGGCGAGAAGCTGGCCACGGTCTCCGACTTCACCGTGACGGCCGGGGAGCGGGTCCGCTTCGTGCTCAGCTGGCTGCCCTCGCACCACACCATGCCGCCCCGGCAGGACCCGGAGCGCTCGCTGCGGGAGACCCTGGAGCAGTGGCAGCAGTGGGCGGACAGCTGCGACTACCGGGGCCCGTACCGGGAGTCGGTGATCCGGTCGCTGGTGATCCTGAAGGGCCTCACCTACGGGCCGACCGGCGGCATCGTGGCCGCCGCCACCGCCGCGCTGCCGGAGCAGATCGGCGGCGAACGCAACTGGGACTACCGCTTCTGCTGGCTGCGGGACTCCACGATGACCCTGTCCGCGCTGCTGGCCGGGGGCTTCCGGACCGAGGCGGCGGCCTGGCGCGGCTGGCTGCTGCGGGCCATCGCCGGTGACCCGGCCGACCTGCAGACCATGTACGGGGTGGCCGGGGAGCGCCGCCTGCCCGAGACCGTCGCCGACTGGCTGCCCGGCTACGAGGGTTCGGTGCCGGTGCGTTTCGGCAACGCCGCCGTGGACCAGCTCCAGCTGGACGTCTACGGCGAGGTGGTGGACACCCTGCACCTGGCGATGGTGTCCGGGATCCCGATGGAGCGCCATGTCTGGGCGATACTGCGCACCCTGATGGACTTCCTGGAGCAGCACTGGAGCGAGCCGGACGAGGGCCTGTGGGAGGTCCGCGGCGGGCGGCGGCACTTCGTCCACTCGAAGGTGATGAGCTGGGTGGCCTTCGACCGGGCGGTGAGGATGGCCGAGGCCTGCGGACTGCCCGCGCCGGTGGAGCGCTGGCGGGAGGTGCGCGACACCATCCACGCCGAGGTCTGCGAGAAGGGCTACGACCCGGCGGTGGGCGCGTTCACCCAGTACTACGGCGGCAAGGAGCTGGACGCCGCGACCCTGTTCGTGGTGAAGACCGGTTTCCTGCCGCCGGACGACCCCCGGGCGATCGGTACCGTCGAGGCGGTCCGCGACCAGCTGGACCGGGACGGCTTCATCCTCCGCTACTCCACCGGGCAGGCCGAGGACTCCCAGGTGGACGGCCTCCAGGGGGAGGAGGGCGCGTTCCTGGCCTGCTCGTTCTGGCTGGCCGACGCGCTGGTGGCGATCGGCCGCCGGGAGGAGGGGCGGCAGCTGTTCGAGCGGGTGGCCGGGATCGCCAACGACCTGGGGTTGATCTCCGAGGAGTGGGACCCGCGGGAGAACCGCCAGCTCGGCAACACCCCGCAGGCGTTCACCCATGTGGCGCTGGTGAACACCGCCTTCCGGCTGGCCGCGACCGGCTGAGCCGAGGAGCCGCCGGTCGGTACGGGGCGGCGGGGGTTCAGTCCACCCGGCCGGCGGGGCCGTTCTCGGCCCGGATCCTGACCTCCACCGGCAGCGCGGTCAGCCCGGTGCTGGCCCGGGCCCGGGCCACCGGGCCCTGGCCGAGCGAGCGCAGCGCCTCCGCCGCGCCGGTCCCCGGGGTGAGCCTGAGCGCCATCCCGGCCTTCGGCCGGGCGGCGTGGCCGAGCAGCCGCACCCGGGCGGCGGACACCCCGGGCAGCTGCGCGACGTCGGTGCCGACGGCCCTGGCCAGGGCGTTGCCCCGGACCAGGGTGCCGCTGCGGCGCCCGCGCGTCCGGTCCGCGAACGGGGACGGCACCGGCAGGTCCCCGGCCCGGCCCCGGCCCAGCTGCACCAGCAGCCACCACAGGGCGAGCAGCGCGGCGACCGCGAGCGAACCGAAGACCACCGGCCACCACCAGGAGCTGCCGCGCCAGCGGGTGCGCTCGGCGGGGCTCAGCACCGCCTGGTGCGGATCGGTCCACGGCCAGCCGTGCGGCAGGCCCAGGTGCCAGCGGGCGTCCAGGTTCAGCCCGCCGATCAGCGCCAGCGCGCCGCCGCCGAGCAGCAGGATCCCGGCCACGGCGAGCAGGGTGCGGTTCACCACGCTACGTGTCATCGGCAGCTTCCGACCCTCACCTTGATTGCCTCGACGGTCTGACCTTCACCTTGATCGCCAGCGGTCGGGCCAGGCCCATCCGGTCCCGCTCCGCCGACAGCTCGCGCAGCAGCGCCTCCCGGGCCGCCTGGTGGTCGCCGAAGCGGACGTCGGCCCGGATCGCGGCCCGGCGGCGGCCCACGCTGACCTTGGCGGCGCTGACCCCGGGGGTCTCCAGGGTGGCCCGGTGCAGCTGCGCGGCGACCGCCGCGCGGTCCAGCGCGGCCCGCAGGCCGCCGGTACCGGCGGGGGTCATCGGCAGCAGGGCGCGCAGCCCGGGGGTGAACGCGAGTACCAGCAGCCACAGGCCGAGCACGCAGCCGACCGCCGCCGAGGCGATCACCCAGGAGTTGTTCAGCGGGTGGTCGGCCAGCGCGTCGGTGATCCTGGTCCGCCAGCCGTGGGCGCTGTGCCCGGTGTGGATGTAGATCTCCTCGTAGAGGACCGCACCGGCCAGGAAGGCCGCGACCAGTCCGACCACGGCGGAGGCGTTGCGGCGGACCGACCAGAACCGGCGGGGCCGCTCGATCGGCGGTCCGGCCGCGGCCTCCGGCGCGGTCACCTCCGCCGGGGCGGGGGCGCTCACTCCAGGCCGCCGGGCTCGGGCGGCACCAGGCGTTCGACGACCAGCGACAGCGCCGGCTCGGCGGCCCCGGCCAGCTGCTCCAGCCGCCGGACCACCTGGTGGTGCACCGCGCCGGTGGCCGCCGCGATGTCCACCGGGTAGGGCAGGTCGATGCCGAGCCGCAGCCGCAGACCGCGCTTGCCCTGGTCGGCGGAGGCGCGCGGGAAGTCGAGCCGGTCGGGTTCGGGGGCGTGCTCGGCCAGCGCCTCGCTGGCGGCCTGGGCAGCGATCCGGGCCAGCGCCCGGTCGGCGATCCGCAGGCCGCCGCGCTCGGCGGCGGGGATGCGCGACGGGGGGAAGGGCGACGCCGTCAACGCTTCCGGTCCCTGGGCCGGATGAAGTCGCCGAACTCCAGGTCGCCCTCGATCAGTCGGCCGACCACGAAGCCGATCGCGCCCAGCGCCGCGACCAGCAGGAACGCCCCGAAGCCGCCGAAGTACCCGGCGAAGCCGAGGGCCATGCCGATCGCCAGGCAGAACGCGGGCAGCATCACTGGACCCTGCTCTCGGTCTCGTCCTCGTCCTGGTCGCTCGGCAGGTGGACGTCGTTGACGGAGATGTTGACCTCGACCACCTCCAGGCCGGTGGTCCGCTCGACCGCCTCGATCACATGGCGCCGGACCGAGGCGGCGACCTTGTGGATCGGTACGTCGTACTCGACGATCAGGTCGATGTCGAGGGCCGCCTGCTTCTCGCCGACCTCGCCCTTGACGCCCTTGCCGACGTTCGGCCGGGCACCCGGCACCCGCTCGCGGACGGCGCCGAAGCCGCGCGCGCCGCTGCCCAGCGCGTAGATGCCGTCGACCTCGCGGGCCGCCACCCCGGCGATCTTCTCGACCACGCTGACGGCGATGGTGGTGCGTCCCCGCTCCCCCGGCGGGGTGGCCTCGGGGCCGGGTTTCGGGGTGGTCGGCTTGGCGATGTCGGTCATCTGGACTCCCTCTGGACTCCCTGGTCGGGGGACCCCCTGGTCGGGCATTCCGGGCAAGTGACAGCAGATAACACCTAACCTGCCATATCACCCACACCCTAGGCCGGGCGGGCGGAGGCCGCCAAGGAAGCGCGCCGAACGGGCGAGCGGAGCGGGGCCGCGCCCCGGCTACAGTGCTGTCCGACCGGCCGCCGCCCTCGGCCCGGTACCCACGACCCCGCGGAAGGACCCCGATGCTGGACCTCGGCAGGCTGCGGGCGCTGCACGCGGTGGACGCCCACGGCTCGGTCGGCGCGGCGGCGGCCGCACTCGGCTACACCCCCTCCGCCGTCTCCCAGCAGATCGCCAAGCTGGAGCGGGAGACCGGCAGCCAGCTGCTGGAACGCCGCGGGCGCGGGGTCGCGCTGACCGACGCGGCGCGGCTGCTGGTGGTCACCGCGGAGAAGCTGCTCGGCATCGTCGAGCAGGCCGAGGTGGAACTGGAGGAGCGCCGGGGCCGCCCCACCGGCGTGCTGACCGTGGCCGCCTTCCCCACCGCCGCGCGCGGTCTGCTGCCGCCGGTCCTGGCCGCGCTGGCGGCCCGGCACCCGGACCTCGACCTGCGGATGTCGGAGCAGGACCCGCACCTGGCGCCGGGTCTGGTGGCCCGTGGAGCGGTCGACCTGGCGGTCGTGCACGACTGGGACATCGCACCGCTGACCCCGCCCGAGGGGCTGTCCCGGGCCCTGCTCGGCGAGGACCGCTGCGATCTGCTGCTGCCGCGTGAGCACCCGCTGGCCGCCCGCCCAGTACTGCTCCGCGCGGACGTCGCCGGGGAGCGCTGGATCGTCCAGCCGGTCGGCACGGTCTGCCACGACTGGCTGCTGCGGACGCTGCGGGCGGGCGGCACGGAACCGGACGTGGCCTACCAGGCGGCGGAGTTCGAGACCCAGGTGGCGCTGGTCGCGGCCGGTCTGGGGATCGCCCTGGTGCCCCGGCTGGGCCGGGGGCCGCTGCCGGAGCAGGTCGTCGTCCGACCGCTGGACCCGGCCCCGGTGCGCCGCCTGTTCGCGCTCTGGCGGACCGGGGCCTCGCGCCGCCCGGCGATCACCGAGGCGGTGCGGCTGCTCCGGCAGACCGGGACCGCGCGGCTGACCGCCTCCTGACGACCGCCCGACGGCTACGGCCGACGGCCGCGGCCGACGACCGCGGCCGACTACTCGCCGACGCCGGACAGGTCGCGCAGCCGACGGACCTGCGCCGCCCGCTCGGCGGCCTGCTGCTGCTCGTGGCTGCGCCCGGGCGCGCCCTGGAGCAGCGCCTTGGTCTCGATCAGCGCGTCCCGGGGGGCGGCCAGCAGCGCGGCGCCGAGGTCGGCGGCGGCGGCGTCCAGTTCGGTGCCCGGGACGACCAGGTTGGCCAGGCCGATCCGGTCGGCCTCCGCGGCCGTCACCCAGCGGCCGGTACCGCAGATCTCCAGCGCCCTGGCCGGGCCGACCAGGTCCACCAGCGGCTTGGTCCCGGCCAGGTCGGGGACCAGGCCGAGTGAGGTCTCGCGCATCGAGAACTGCACGTCCTCGGCGCAGACCCGCAGGTCACAGGCGAGTGCGAGCTGGAACCCGGCGCCCACGGCATGGCCCTGGACGGCCGCGACGGTGATCAGGTCGGGCCGCCGCCACCAGGTGAAGGCCTCCTGGAACCCGGCGATCTCGGCCTCGCCGTCACCGGTGGCGAGCTCCAGCAGGCTGCGCTCGCCGGGGATGCCCTCGGGCGAGAACATGGCCCGGTCCAGACCGGCGGAGAAGGACAGGCCCTCGGCGCGCAGGATCACCAGTCGGACGCTGCCGGGCAGCGACCGGCCGATGGCGGCCAGGGCGCGCCAGAGCGCGGGCGACTGGGCGTTGCGGCGCTCGGGACGGCACAGCGTCACGGTGGCGGTGGCGTCGGCGACGTGCAGCCGTACGCCGGTCCGCTCCCAGTCGGCCGGGTCGGCACCGGGGCCGGAGTGCGTGGTGCGGGCGGGAGTGGACACGGGGACCTCCAGCAGCATGGGGAACGAAGCTACTGAAGAGTAATACCCGTGACACGACGTTCGGCGGCCGGGTGGGAGCATGGCACAGTTGACTCCCCCAACCGCCGAAGCGCCGCAGCGCCCCTAGCTGATGGACCGCGACCGGGGGGTCAGGATCCGGCCGCCGTGGCAGCTTTGGACTTACCGCGCGTGGCGCCGCCGCGACCGCGAAGGGAAACCCCGGACTCGCTGAGCATGCGGTGGACGAAGCCGTAGGAACGGCCGGTCTCCTCCGCAAGTGCCCTGATGCTCGCACCGGAGTCGTACTTCCGCTTGAGCTCGGTCGCGAGCTTGTCCCGTGCGGCACCAGTCACCCGGCTGCCCTTTTTCAGAGTCTCGGCCACCCGTGCCTCCTCGTAGCAAGTGCTCTGTCGGAATCCCATGATCACCCATGGGGGACCTTCTGGCCACCCATTCCGCAAGGTCGATACCGGGAAATTACGAGCGAAGGGGCGTTCCCGCGTGCGGTCCGAGCGCCCGTCACCGGGCTTCACGCCCCCCGACAGAACTGTGCTGACGAAGTGAATATGCTGATCAGCGGCGGTAAATGGGGAATGCACTGGATTCCTGACGGTCCGGAAAAACTCCTCCGTCACCCGCTGCGACGAAGTCGCATCCGATATGAACTCTTCTCGTCCAGATGCATGATCCCCGACTAGTCGCCGCCCGACCGGCCCAAGGTCAGGCCAGCGAGACCAGGTCGCCGTAGCTCTCGTTCCACAGGTCCTCGACGCCGTCCGGCAGCAGGATGATCCGCTCCGGCTCCAGCGCCAGCACCGCGCCCTCGTCGTGGGTGACCAGCACCACCGCGCCGGTGAACGACCGCAGCGCGCCCAGGATCTCCTCCCGGCTGGCCGGGTCGAGGTTGTTCGTCGGCTCGTCCAGCAGCAGCACGTTGGCGCTGGAGACCACCAGCGTGGCCAGGGCCAGCCGGGTCTTCTCGCCGCCGGAGAGCACCCCGGCGGGCTTGTCCACGTCGTCCCCGGTGAACAGGAAGGAGCCGAGGATCTTGCGCACCTCGACCAGGTCCATGTCCGGCGCGGCCGAGCGCATGTTCTCCAGGATGGTCCGGTCGTTGTCCAGGGTCTCGTGCTCCTGGGCGTAGTAGCCGATCTTCAGCCCGTGGCCGGGCAGCACCTCGCCGGTGTCCGGCTGCTCCACGCCCGCGAGCATCCGCAGCAGCGTGGTCTTGCCCGCGCCGTTCAGGCCCAGCACGACCACCTTGGAGCCCTTGTCGATGGCCAGGTTCACATCGGTGAAGATCTCCAGCGAACCGTAGGACTTCGACAGTCCGGAGGCGGTCAGCGGGGTCTTGCCGCAGGGCGCGGGATCCGGGAAACGGAGCTTGGCGACCCGGTCGCTCTGGCGCACCGCCTCAAGTCCGGAGAGCAATTTCTCGGCGCGGCGCGCCATGTTCTGCGCGGCGACGGTCTTCGTCGCCTTCGCCCGCATCTTGTCGGCCTGCGAGTTCAGCTGCGAAGCCTTCTTCTCGGCGTTGGCGCGCTCGCGCTTCCGGCGCTTCTCGTCCGCCTCGCGCTGCTGCTGGTAAAGCTTCCAGCCCATGTTGTAGACATCGATGCAGGTACGGTTGGCGTCCAGATAGAACACCTTGTTCACGACCGTCTCAACCAGCTCGATGTCGTGCGAGATGACGATGAAACCACCGCGGTAGGTCTTCAGGTAGTCCCGCAGCCAGACGATGGAGTCGGCGTCCAGGTGGTTGGTCGGCTCGTCCAGCAGCAGCGTGTCGGAGTCCGAGAAGAGGATCCGGGCCAGCTCCACCCGGCGGCGCTGGCCACCGGAGAGGGTGTGCAGCGGCTGGGCCAGGATCCGGTCCGGCAGGCCCAGGCTGGCGGCGATGGTGGCCGCCTCGGCCTCGGCCGCGTAGCCGCCCTTGGTCAGGAACTCGGTCTCCAGACGCGAGTACTTCTTCATCGCGTCGTCGCGGGTGGCGCCCTTGCCGTTGGCCATCTTCTCCTCGGCGATGCGCATCTTGCGCAGCACCGAGTCGAGTTCGCGGGCGGACAGGATCCGGTCGCTGGCCAGGACGTCCAGGTCGCCGGTGCGCGGGTCCTGCGGCAGGTAGCCGACCTCGCCGCTGATGGTGACCGACCCGGCGGCCGGGGTGCCCTCGCCCGCGAGGACCTTGGTCAGCGTGGTCTTTCCCGCGCCGTTGCGGCCGACGAGGCCGATCCGGTCCCCGGGCGCGACCCGGAAGGTCGCCGACTCGATCAGGATGCGGGCGCCGGCGCGCAGTTCGATGGCGTTGGCGGCGATCATGCTGAAGACACTCCCGGGGCGGCACTGGCGCGGGCCGTCGACACCGGCCCCAGCTCAAGATGCCCAGTCTACCGGGGGCGGGCCGGTATCAGGGCCGGGCGAGCGCCCGGGCGGCGGCGGCACCCGGTCGCTCCCGGTCGAAGCCGCGCCGGTCGGGGCCGGGGCGGCGAACGGGCCGACCAGGATCTGCCAGCGGCGGCCGTCCCGGCCGAAGCCCTCCACGGCCCCGTGGGCAGCGCAGGGACGGCCCACCACCACCGTGTCGCCGACCAGCTGCGCCCGGACCGGGTCGTAGGAGCAGCCCGGCGGCGGCAGGGTGTCGGTCCGGATCGCCCCGTCGGCTGTGGTGTACGTCACCACCAGGCCGGGGGTGAGCACCAGGAAGTCCTGGCCGCCGTCGAGCGGGGCCAGCAGCACCCCCCGGGCCGTCGCGCCGGTCCGGCGCAGCTCGGCCAGCCACCCGGCCAGGCCGGGGACGAACCGGTGCCAGCGGACGGCGGGCTGGTCCGGGGCCATCCCGGTGAGCATGCCGTCGTCCCAGACCGCGACCGTGGTCCCGGCCGCGCCGACCAGCCGCACCGGCGTCCGTCCCGGCCTCCGGTAGGACCAGACCGGGTGCCCGTCGCGGCGGTCGTAGGCCTGCACCGAGCGGTCCGCGCCGCGCCGCAGGGCGTCGGCGGAGGCGCTGCCGACGGACCTGGAGACCAGGTCGTCGCCGAAGGGCGCGGGGCGGTGGTCGCGGACGGCCGCGCCGAGCAGCGCGGTGCCGAGGAGCGCCAGCGGGGTGAGGAAGCCGAGCAGGGCGGTGCGCATGTGTC
The DNA here is from genome assembly GCF_014084105.1 of Streptacidiphilus sp. P02-A3a. Taxonomy (GTDB): domain Bacteria; phylum Actinomycetota; class Actinomycetes; order Streptomycetales; family Streptomycetaceae; genus Streptacidiphilus. Next base: position 7,265,749 of record NZ_CP048289.1, read on the forward strand.
GACGTTAGGGGCTTGTCGGCGGTATATCCGACTTTGCCGGACGATGTCCGGCTGGTGGCTTCCGCTGCGGGTGTGTCCTGCGAGGTGGGGGCAGATGCGACGCCTACGGTGGGAGACCGGGCCACGGGCGAGCGAGGGTGGAGGGCCGATGCGGCGGTGGCGGGTACTGCTGACAGTGCTGACCGTGCTGTGCACGGCCTGCGGCCTGGTCGCGCTGACCACCGGAACGGCCCCGCTGGTCGGTCCGCCGGGCGCCGCCCCCAGCGGTTCCGCCGCGCCCTCGGGCTCCGGGGCCGACGGGACCGCGCTGCCGCCGCACGCGGTGCCGTTCGGCCTGTTCCTCGGCTCCGACGAGTCGGACGCCGAGGAGGCCAGGGTCAGCCAGTGGCTGGGCGGGGCGCCGATCCAGGTCGGGCACACCTACCTGCCCGGCAACAACTGGGACGACATCGAGGGCAGCCCGACGCTGCTGGGCGGCTGGGCGGTGTGGAAGGCCGAGCAGCCGCAGCGGATGCTGGTGATCGGCACCCCGATGCTGCCCGACAACGAGGGCGGCGTCCCCGCCGACGAGGTGCGGCAGCTGCTGCGGGAGGGTGCGGACGGCCGCAACGACGGGCACTTCACCACGCTGGCCGAGCGGCTGGTGGCGCTGGGGCTGTCGGACGCGGTGCTGACCCTGGGCTGGGAGATGAACGGCACCACCTACACCAGCCGCTGCGGCCCGGACCCGGAGGCGTGGAAGGGGTACTGGCGCCGGATCGTCACCGCGATGCGCGCGGTGCCCGGGCAGCACCTGCGGTTCGAGTTCGCGCCGACCCGGGGCGCGGATGCCCACCCCTGGCCCGACTGCTACCCCGGCGACGACGTCACCGACGTGGTCGGCATGGACAGTTACGACATGGCCGCCGACGACCCGGACGTCACCGCCGACTTCGACAGCTACATCCACGAGCCCTACGGCCTGCTGGCCCAGGTGCGCTTCGCCAGGCAGCACGGCAAGCCGGTGTCGTACCCGGAGTGGGGGATGTACAACCGGGGCGACGACCCGGCGTACGTGCAGCGGATGCTGGAGTGGATCGGCACCCACGACACCCTCTACCAGACCGTCACCGACTACTGCCCGCACGGCGTGTGGCGCTGCCCGAGCAACCCCCGGGCCAGCCGGGTCTTCCGCCGGATGCTGAGCGCCCCGACCCCGACGCCCTCGGCTTCGGTATCCGCCGCGGCTGCGGCTTCCGCTTCCGCGCGGCCGTCGCCGTCGCTCACGCCGGGGCTCACGCCGGGGCCGGTGCCGCTGCCGGTGCCGAGCCGGGGCCGCCCCTCGGTCGTCGCGGCCGGGGCGGGGACGCCGCGGCCGTCCGGGCCGGTCGGCTCGGGGCTCCCCCGGCCCGCGCCGACCGCGACCGCCACGCCGCAGGCGGTCCCGGTCCCCTCCGCCACGCACCGCTGACGACGTCGGCCCGCCACCCCCGTGGGGCGGCGGGCCGACGGGGGTGGCGGGGTTCAGCCGCGCAGCGAGCGGAGCCGACCGCGCACGGTGGCGAGCCAGGGCGCGCGGGTCCGCAGCGAGCGCAGCACCGCCCGGCGCAACCGGGCGCCGCCCGCGCGCAGCGCCACCGCCGGGCCGCCGCCGAGCAGCAGCCGCTGGTTGCGGGCCTGGTCCGGACGCCAGCGCTGCTTGTACGGCTCGTCCCCGCGCAGCAGGCTGAGTTCGCGCCGTCCGGTGTCGGCGGCGTGGGCCAGGCTCTCGCGGAACAGCATCCCGGCGATGTCGACCTGTTCCCGGGCCTCGGGGTGGACCCCGTAGAAGTAGATGGCGGCCAGGTCGGGCCCCTGGAGCAGCAGGTCGCTGGCGATCAGTCGGCCGTCCAGCCGGTACTGGCGGACGGCGGCCCGGTCGGTGGCGGACATCCGCCCGGCGGCGCGGCGCAGGTGCTCGGCGAAGCGGTCGCGCAGGTGCTCGGGGGTGGCCCCGCGTCCGCGCCACTGGAGTTCGTGCAGCAGCAGCAGTTCGCTGATGGCCTCCGGCACCTCCTCCGGCGGGACCCGCCGGGTCTCCACCCCGGCGGCGGCGAGCTTGCGCAGCTTGACCTTGGTGCGTTGGGCGGTGCGCCCCGGCAGCCGGGAGAGCAGCTCCTCGACCGGGACGCCGGGCAGGTGCTGGCAGATCGAGTCCGGCAGCGTCCGGACGGCGCCGGGCCAGTGGGCGACCAGGTGCTGGGCGGCGGAGTCCGGGCGCAGTTCGCGCAGGTCGAGCGCGGCCCACGGGCGGGCCAGGCCCAGCTCCCGGCCGAGCGTGCGGGCCAGGACGGCCGCCGCCTGGTCGGCGTGCTCGTCGTCGACCAGGACGTCCAGGAAGTCGGTGAGCCCGGCACCGACCGGGACCAGCAGCGGCAGCATCCGGCGACGGACCATCAGCGGCGCGGCGGCGACCAGCTGTCCGCCCCGGCGCACCGTCACCAGCCGCAGCCTGCCCTGACGGCCGTACGACTGCCACCAGGAGCAGAGCCAGCCGTGGCTCTGGAACGGGGTGGCCGGGGAGCAGCGGTCGAGCAGGTCGTCCCACTCGTCGGCGAGCGCCTCGAAGGCGGCGGTGTCGCGGTGGACCTCGGTGGTCCACAGGGTGGGGGCCGTCACCTGCGGGCCTTGGCGGCGGGGCGTTCGCGCGCGTCCTCCCGCGCGGACCCGCCCTCGTCGGTCGCGCCGGTCTCGGCGGTCCCGGCCTCATCGCCGGTCCCGGTCTCGTCGGTCCCGTCGGCCTCGGCCTCACCCTCGGTCTCGGTCTCGGCGGTCTCGGCGGTCTCGGCGGTCTCGGCGGTCTCGGCGGCGGTCTCCGCCGGGTCCGGGGTGTCGGTCTGCGCCGGTTCCCGCTCGGGCACCGACTCCCCCTCGGCCAGCGACCGGGGCTGCGGCAGTTCCGCCACCAGCCCCTCGGCCCCCACCAGCTCTACCGGCACCGCGGGCTCGCCCGCCACGGCGGGTGCCCGGCGTGCCAGCAGGACCAGGCCGCCGAGCAGTACCCCGGCCGCGGTGCCGACCGCCAGGTCGATGGCACGGGAGGGGGAGCTCGGCGCGGCCGGGGCCGCGGCGGTGGCGAACGGGAGCAGCCGTACCCCGGTCTGGGCGGTGGTGGCGTTGCCGAAGGCCACCAGCGACTCGGCCACGGTGTTGGCCTCCTTCGCGGCCAGCCGGGCGCGGTCGGCGGTGCCGCTGATCTGGATCATCGGCGCGTCCGGCGAGGTGACCGCCTCCACCCGGCCGCTGAGCTCGGCCAGCGGCAGGCCGGTCTTCGCCGCCGGACCGAGCAGGATCTCCGGCTGGCTGATGATCCGACCGTAGGCCTGGGCGAAGTTGACCGCGGTGGCGCTGTCCGCGCCGCCCCTGGGGACCGCCATCACATAGGCGTTCGCCACGTAGGCGGGTGCGGCGGCGAGCGCGTAGCCGCCCCCGCACAGCGCGCCCAGCGGCACCGCCGCCAGCATCGGCCACCAGCGGCGCAGGCTGCGGTCAGTGGTCACCATGGGTCTCCTCCGGTACGGACACGATCGGTCGCGGGCTGGGCCTCGGCGGCGCGGGCTTCGGCGGGCTGGGCTTCGGCGGGCTGGGCTTCGGCGGGGTCGGTTTGGGCGGCGCGGGCTCGGGCGGGGTGGGGGTCTCGGCGGTGTCGGGCCGCGGGGCCGCCGGGTGGTCGGCGACCTGCTGGTACAGCTCGGCGACGGCGAGGGCCAGCCGGGCCATGTCGTAGTGCCGGACCGCCTCCGGCTGGGCCGGGGCGCCCGCCCGGCGCGGGCCGCCGGTCCGCAGCGCCTGTAGCTCGGCCGCGTAGGCCGACGGCCGGGCCAGCGTCCGGCGCGCCCCGGGGGCCGCCCCCTCCGGCAGTTCGGCCAGCGCCGGTCCGGAGGACCAGCGCACCGGCAGCCCGGCCGCCAGCGCCTCCAGCAGCGCCAGCCCGAAGGTCTCCACCGTCGACGGCGCGGCCAGCACGTCCATCGCGGTGAGCAGTTCCGGGACGTCGTCGCGCTCCCCGGCGAACACCACCCGGTCGGCCACCCCGGCCGCCCGGGCCCGCTGCTCCAGCGCCGCGCGCTCGCCGCCGTCGCCGACCAGCAGCAGCCGGACCTCCGGCGCACCCTCGGTCCGCGGCAGCAGGGCGAGCGCGTCCACCAGGATGTCGAACCGCTTGCCCGGGACCAGGCGGCCCACCCCGCCGAAGACGAAGGCGTCCTGGGGCAGGCCGAGCGCGGCCCGGACCGCCTGCCTGGTCGCCGCCCGGACCGGCGCGGGCTGCCGGTAGCGGGCCGCGCCGACGCCGTTCGGGATCACTCGGACCCGGTGCTCGGGCACCCCCCAGTCGGCCAGCCGCTCCGCCACCGCCCGGGAGACCGCGACCGTGCACCGGCCGAGCCGCTCGGTGGCCAGGTAGAGCGCCCGCACCCCGAAGGTGATCCGGCGGCCCTCGATGGTCTGCGCGAGCAGCGAGTGCTCGGTGGTGACGATCGCCCGCACCCCGGCCAGCCGGGCGGCGATCCGCCCGTACACCGACGCCCGGTACAGGTGGCAGTGCACCACGTCGTAGCCCTCGCGGCGGATCAGCCGGGCCAGCCGGGGCAGCGCCGCCAGGTCCCGGTTGCCGCGCATGGCCAGGTCGCCGACCCTGACCCCGTCCGCGCGCAGCCCGGCGGCGACGATGCCGGGGTTGGTCAGGGCGACCACGTCGCACTGGTACTCCGGGGGCAGATGCCGCAGCAGCAGCCGCAGTTGCTGCTCCGCGCCGCCCGCGCCGAGCCCGGTGATCACGTGCAGGACCTTCATGCCATGCTCCCTCGGTCGGCCCGTCGCCAGGCTCTGACCCGGTGTCGGGCCCGCTTCGCGCACAGCCGCCCGGCGCCGTCGCGTTCGCCGACGTAGCAGCGGGGCAGCGCCCAGCGACCGGTGAGGTCGCAGTGGTCGATGGCGACGGCGTGGCTGTAGCCGCTGTCCCTGACCGCCGCGACCGCCTGCCGGTCCAGCGCGCCGTACGGGTAGCAGAAGCCGGTGACCGGGCGCTCCAGCAGGTCCTCCAGCAGTTCCCGGCTGCGGCCGGTCTCCAGCGCCAGCTGCTCCGGTGGCAGGCCGCGCAGCGGGCGGTGGTTGAGGCCGTGCGAGCCGATCTCCAGGCCGCGCCGGGCGACCGCGCGGACCTGCTCGCGGCTCATCAGCGGCTTGCGCGGGGCGTCCGCGTCCCAGGTGTTGTGGCTGCCCAGGCGTCCGGCGACGACGTAGGCGGTGGCGGTGAAGCCGTACCGCTCCAGTACCGGCAGGACCTGCCCCGGCAGGTCCGCGTAGCCGTCGTCGAAGGTCAGGCCGACCAGTCCGGCGGCCCGGCCGATGGCGTGCGCGGCCAGCAGTTCGGCGATCGCCACGCCGCGCAGGCCGCGGCGCTGGAGCCAGGCCATCTGCCGGGCGAAGCGGGCCGGGGTGACCGTCAGCTGGTACGGGTCCTCCGGGGCCTCGTCGACCGAGTGGTACATCAGCGTCCACGGCGCCCCGCCCGGACCGATGTCCGGCCACGGCTCCCGGGCCCGCTCCGGCGCCGCGCCGGTCGCGATCGGCGGACCGGACGCGGTCCGGTCCCGGCTCTCCTGACGGGGCGTATCAGCGGTCATGCCCGCTCTCCTTTCCTTGCCCGCCCCGCGACCGCCGGGGCGTGGGTCCGTAGCCGACCGGTCAGCAGGGCCAGCGCGGCGACGAAGGCGGTGAGACCGGCGGCCGTGCCCAGCGGCACCGCGAGCAGCGGGTCGGTCCCGGCCCGGCTGGCGGCCCCGTACGCGGCGGCGGTCGCGAGCGCGCCCGCGAGCAGCAGCCGGAGCTGGGTGAGCAGCACCGCCGGGACCCGGACCGGGACCCCGCGCGCGCGCAGCGCGCCGAGCAGCAGCGCGGCGGTCAGGGTGATCCCGGCGGCGTTGGCGGCGGCCAGTCCGAGCGCGCCGAAGCGGTGCGCGGTGGCGGCCCCGATCGCGGCGGTGACCAGCAGGCCCAGGGCCATCGCGGCGATCGGGTACCAGTCGCTGCGTTCGCGCCGCAGCGCCGGGCCGCCCGGGTTCACCGCCGGGCGGACCGAGAAGAACGGCCGCACCAGCGTGCCGACCATCGCCTGGCCGAGCAGGCCGAGGCTGTAGACCCGCATCGCCGCCGCCGTGGCGGCGGTGTCGGCCGCGGTGAACGCCCCTCGCTGGAACAGCAGTTCGACGATCCAGGGGGCGCAGGCGACGAGTACCGCGGTACCGGCCAGGACGACCGCGCCGACCAGCTCCAGATCCCGCTCGACCCGGCGGCGGGCGGCCTCGGTGTCGCCCTCCGCCAGCGCCCGGGCGACCAGCGGGAAGGTGACCGTGCAGACCATCATGCCCAGGGTCATCGCCATCTGGGCGACCTTCTCGGCGTAGTTCAGGTGCGAGATGGTGCCCGGCGCCAGCGAGGAGGCGAGGAAGCGCTCGACGAAGACCTGTGCCTGCCGGGTGAGGGTGAACAGGGCCACCGGCAGCAGCGCCAGCGGGCTGATCGCCAGCGGCTGCCGGTGGCCGCCGCGCCGGGCCGCGGCGAGGCCGCCGCAGTGCCGGGCGAACAGCGGCAGCAGCAGCGCCGTCATCAGCGCGCTGCCGAGGGCGACCCCGGCCGCCGCCGCGCGCACCCCCAGGCTGCCGTGCAGCAGCAGCATCACGCTGAGGATGCCCGCGTTGTAGACGATGTAGACGGCGCCCGGGCCGGTGAAGCGGTGGTGCGCCCGCAGTCCGGCGCTGAGGTAGCCGGTGAGGCCGAACGGCAGCACGGTGAGCGCGGTCAGCCGGGTGCAGACCACCGCCAGGCCCGGGTCGGGCAGGCCCGGCGCGAGCATCCCGACCAGCAGCGGCGCTCCCAGCGCGGTGGCCGCCGAGAGCCCGGCCAGTAGCAGCGCCAGCGGCGGCAGGGTGGCCGCGACCAGTTCCCGGACCGGATCCCGGACCTGGACCAGCGAGCTGCCGGACGGCCGCCGGAGCCGCCCGGCGGGTTCGGCTCGGGCGGCCAGGGCGAGGCTGAAGGCGGGCACCATCAGGAAGGCCATGGCGTCCTCGATCAGCAGCGGGGCCGCCGTCTCCGGGACGGTCCAGGACACCAGGAAGGCGTCGGTGCCCTGGTCCGCGCCGTAGAGGCGGGCCAGCAGCAGGTCGCGCAGCAGGCCGAGCAGCGAACCGGCGGCGCTGAGCAGCGCGGTGATGCCGAAGGCGCGGGCCAGGAAGCCGCTCGCGGCACGGGGGGCGTCCTCGGTGGGGCGGGGGGCGGTGAGCGTCACAGCGCTTCGGCACCGCCGTCGGGCACGCCGCCACCGAACGCACCGCCACCGAACGCGCCGTACCCGGCCAGGCCGAGGACGAAGGAGACCAGCACCGTGGCCGGTCCGCCGATGTCGGCGTAGAGGAAGTCGACCAACTGCCAGACCAGCAGCCCGAGCAGGGCCGCGCCGAGGGCGTCCGGCGCGGCGGCGGCGCGCGATCGCCAGGCCCGCCGCAGCAGGCCGGTGAGCAGGCCGAGGAACAGCGCGGCGAAGGCGGTCAGCCCGACCAGCCCCTGCTCGCTGAGCACCAGCAGGTACATGTTGTGCGGCGAGAGCAGCGGCTCGCGGCTGAAGCCGGCGCCGGCCCCGGCCGTGTCGCTGCCGGAGGAGAGCCGCAGCGGCGCGTGGGCGTCCCGGAACTGCGGGAACTCCTTGGGTCCGACGCCGGTCGCCGGGTGCTGCCGCCAGATCGCCCCGGCGGTGGCCCACAGGTCGTAGCGGTCGCTGACCGAGTGGTCCGGGGCTCCGCCGGTGACCGAGGCGATGGTGCCGAGCCGGGCGACCACGCTGTCCCCGCCCAGGCCCAGGCCGCCGACCAGGACCACGGCGGCGGCCAGCGCGAACACCGCCCCGCGCAGCAGCAGCCGGACATCGGTGAGCAGCAGCCCGAGGCCGACCGCGCAGCCGGTGGCGATCCAGCTGCCGCGGCTGAACGACAGCGCCAGCGGCGCCACCAGCAGCAGCGCGGCCAGCCCGAATCCGGCGGCGGCCCGGCGGCGCCCGGCGGCGCGGGCCTCCAGCGCCAGTCCGAGCGCGGCGATCAGCCCGTAGCTGACCACGGCGGACATCGCCATGATGTCCTGCGCGCCGAAGGTACCGACGGCGCGGACGGTGCCGCCGTCGTAGGAGGCGCCGGTGCCGGTCAGGTACTGGTTCACCCCGACCGCGCCCTCCACCAGGGCGGCGGCGATCAGCGCGCCCAGCAGCAGCCGCAGGTCCCGCCGTCGGCGCAGGCTGAGCAGCACCGCCAGCGGCACCAGCACGAACACCTGGACGATCCGGACGAAGCCGGACAGGCTCTGCGCCGGGTCCTGCGAGGCGGCCGCGGCGACGGCGACGGCCAGCACCACCCCGCCGAACAGCAGCGCCGCCGGGACCGGCAGCAGCCGGGACCGGCCCAGGCGCAGCTCGGCGGCGGCGCGCAGCCCGCAGACGCCGACCAGGCCGACCGAGACCACGTCGGCCGGGGTGACGTGGACGGCGGCGGTGACGTCCTGGTCGCCGCCGGTGGGCAGGCAGACCAGCAGCACGGTGGCGGCGGCCAGCGCCGCCGGGAGCCGGTCGGAGGCCAGTACCCGCCGGAGCGCGCGCGGCGGTTCCGGCCGCGGTGCGGCGGTGGTCAGCAGGGTCATCCGGGTCAGCTCCCGCCGGGGCGAAGGACCGAGGCGAGCGTCCGCAGCAGGATCTTGACGTCCTGCCAGAGGCTCCAGCTCTCGATGTAGTAGTTGTCGAAGCGGGTCCGGTCCTCGATCGAGGTGTCCCCGCGCAGGCCGTGGACCTGGGCGAATCCGGTGATGCCGACCGGGACCCGGTGCCGGTCGCCGTAGCTCTGGTAGGCGTGGGTGAACCGGGCGACGAAGTAGGGGCGTTCCGGGCGCGGACCGACCAGGCTCATGTCGCCGCGCAGCACGTTCCACAGCTGCGGCAGCTCGTCCAGCGAGGTGCGCCGCAGGAAGCGGCCGGTGGGGCCGAGCCGGTGGTCCTGGGAGATGTTCCAGCGGGTGGCCGACTCGTTCTCGTCGTCGGGGCGCAGGGTACGGAACTTGAGCACGGTGAAGGGCCGGCCGTCGAGGCCGACCCGTTCCTGACGGAAGATCACCCCGGGGCCGCCGTCCAGGCGTACCGCGAGCGCGCAGCCGGCCAGCACCGGTGCGGCCAGCAGCAGGCCGACGGCCGCCAGCGCGGTGTCCACGCAGCGTTTGACCGCCCAGGTGGGGCGGTGCATCGCGGGCTGGCCGAGGCGCAGACAGGGGAACCCCCACAGGTGGTCCACGGCGGCGGCGCGGCGGTTGCCGAACTCGAAGGCCCCGAAGTCGGGGACGCCGGGGACGAACCACACCTCGCAGCCGTACCGGGTGGCGGTGCGCAGCGTCCGCGCGGCCTGGGGGTCGCCGCTGCCGCCGAAGGTGATGATCACGTCGGTGACGTCCTGCCCGGCGATCTCCAGGTCCAGTGCCTCGGGGCCGCCGAGCACCGGGACGGCGGCGCTGGCGGCCAGGCCGGGGGCGAGCGCCGGGGCGGCGGCCAGGACCGCCTCCTCGGCCGGGCCCAGCGGCGGTTCGGAGTCGATGTAGCCGACCGGGCGCAGGCCGTACTCGGGGTGCTCCAGCAGCGCGGCGGCGACCCGGCGGCCGATCTGCCCGGCCCCGGCGATCAGGGTCGGCCTCGGGTGGCGCCGCCGGGTGCGGCGGAGCACCGCGTAGACGGCGGCGCGGCCGGGCAGGTCGAGGGCGAGCTGGCAGAGCAGCAGCCCGAGCAGCAGTCGGCCGTCCTCGGGGACGGCGCTCGGCCACAGGCCGTGCAGGCAGTGGTCGAGGGTGAGCGCGAACGCAGCCGAGGCGACGGCCCGGCCGCTGAGCGCGGGGAACTCGTCCAGGGCGGAGGGGGCGAGCCTGGTCCGGTAGAGCCCGCCCGCGTTGTTGAACAGCACCAGGACCGGGAACAGCCCGCTGGCCGCCCAGAGCGCGCCGAACAGGTCGCGGTTGCCGGCGGCGGCGACGGCGGCGAACACGGCCAGGCCGTCGACCACGAGCAGCGCCGTGGGCAGTCCGCCGCCGCGGGGTTCGGCGCGGTCCGTTCCGGTGGCCGGGCGGACCGGCGCGACGCGGTCCTGGACGCCGCCGGTCGCGCTGCGGGCGAGGGCGAGCAGCCCGTGGCCCGAGGTGGTGGCCGCGAGGCCCGGGGGCGGCAGTTCATCGTTGTCGATGGTGGTCATCAGCGCACGTACTCCCCTGCTCTAGGTCCGTGGCGTCAGAGGCCGCCTGCTGCCACGGGCGGGGTCGAGGTAGCACCTGCTGCCGCGCCCGGCATCCGGCTGGACTCACCGAGAAGAATGTGGCAGGTGAATTGGACATTACCGACATAAGACACATGAATTCAGCGCGAACGCCTGTTGTTCACCCTAATGACTAATAGTCATACCTTTATCGTCATATGTCTGTTCTGCGCCGTTTCGGCGCTCGCTCAGCACGTCCTGGTACACCCGTGCCACCCGCTCCCGGGTGAGCCGCACATCGCGCCGGTCGAAGACGTCCAGCCAGCCCCGCAGCCCCTCGGCGCGACAGCCCTCGCGGTCGGCCAGCCGAGCGGCCAGGGCCTCCCGCAGCGCGTCCGGATCGCCCGGCGGTACCGGCCCGGGCGCTCCCGCGGGCAGGCACTCGCGGGACCCGGCCACATCGGTCAGCAGCACCGGCCGGGAGCAGGCCATGGCCTCCAGCGGGGCCAGCGCCATCCCCTCCCAGCGGGAGGGGAGCACCATCAGGTCGGCCGCCACGTACCAGTCGCGCGGGTCCTCGACCGGACCGGCGAAACGGACGCTGTCGGGGTCCGGGAGTTCCGCCGCCAATTCCTCAAGGGCGGCCCGGTCCGGCCCGTCGCCGACCAGGACCAGCCGTGCGCCGGGGACCCGCGCGGGCACCCCGGCCCAGGCCCGGAGCAGCACGTCCTGGCCCTTTTGCCGACAGAGCCGGCCGACGCAGACGGCGACCGGGGCGGCCGGGTCGTCGTCCAGACCGAGGATCGCCCGGGCCCGGTCGCGGGTGGGCAGCCGGGCGGAGTCGAAGCGGTCCAGGTCCAGGCCGTTCGGCGCGAGCGCCCACACCCCGCGCAGCCCGGCCGCCTCGCCCTCGCGGCGCTCCTGCTCGCTGACGCACAGCAGCCGGTCGGTCCAGCGGACCGCCCGGCGCTCCCAGACCCGCGCGGCCGCGGCCACCGGTCCCGACACCGCCGCGAACGACCAGGCGTGCGGCTGGAAGACGGTCGGCCGGGCGCCCCGGAGGGCCAGCCGTCCGGCCAGTCCGGCCTTGGCGCTGTGCAGGTGGACCAGCTGCGGGTCGCTCTCGGCGATCACCCGGCGCAACGCGGCCACCTCGCCCGGCAGTCCGGGGCCCGGACCGCGCCCGGCGGTCCAGGTGCGGACCCGTACCCCGGCGGTGACCGCCATCCCGGCCAGCCGCCCGCCCTCGGGGCAGGCGAGCACCACCCGGTGGCCGTCCGCGACCTGGCCGCGCGCCAGGTCGGCCACCACCTGGGCGACGCCGCCGTCGACGGGCTGGGACACATGAAGGATCGTCAGGGGCACGGCGATCAACCTAGGGCGCGGCAACCGAACACGAGCGCCGCGCTCACTCAGGTGGCGGACATGATCCACCCGTGCGGGCGATCACCGGTGACCTGCGCGGGTCAGTCGTCCAGGCGGTGCGAGAGGTGCAGGTCGCGCTCGGTGTGGCCGTCCTCGATCCGCAGCGCGGTGGCGACCGGCGGGTAGCCGCTGGCCATCACCGTGTACTCGCCCGGTTCCAGGTCGGTGAAGCGGAAGTTGCCGTCGGCGCCGGTGGTCACCGCGGCGACCACGGTGCCCGCCGAGTCCAGCAGGGTGACCCGGGCCTCGGCCACGGCGTGGCCGTTGCTGGTGCGGACGGTGCCGCGGAGCGTGCCGCTGCCCGCCATCGCCACGTCCTGCCGGGTCTCGCCGCTGGCCGCCACCTCCACCGCGAGCGCCGCCGGCCGGTAGGCGCGGGCGCTGACGGCGAGCGTGTAGCGGCCGCTGACCAGGTCGCGGAAGTGGTACTCGCCGTCGGAGTCGGCGTGCGCGGTGGCGACCACCTCGCCGCGGCCGTCGGTCAGCGTGACCGCGGCGTCGGCGACCGGCGCGCCCTCGGCGCTGCGGACCGCGCCGCTGAGTCGGCCGGTGCCGCCGAGGACGATGTCCAGCTCCACCGGGCGCCCGCCCACCGCGACCGTGACCGCCTGCGGCTGGTGGCCCGAGGCCGCCGCGATCAGTACGTAGTTGCCGCCCCTGGGCGCGGCCAGGGCGAACCGGCCGTCCGGACCGCTGCCGGAGCGGGCGACCTGGCGGCCCTCCATGTCGACCAGGGTGAGCACGGCCCGGGGCACCGCGGCCCGGTCCGGCTCCAGCACCGTGCCGGCCACCGGGATGCCGGGGGCGGGCGGCGGCTGGACCGGCTGCGGCTGCGCGGACTGCTGCTGCGCGGACTGGGTGGGGACCGCCGTGTCGCTGATCTCGACCGTCAGCAGACCGGCCGCCGCGTCAGGGCCCGGCTCGGGGGCCGCGTGGGTGACCAAGGGTTTCTCCTTGAGCAGGAAGGCGAGCAGGAAGCCCAGCGCCAGGACCGGCGCCAGGTAGAGGAACACCCGCGGCAGCGCCGCCGCGTAGGAGTCGACGAAGGCCAGCCGCAGCGGCCCGGGCAGCGTGCGGACCAGCTCCGGGGTGATCGAGTTCACCGGCGGCAGCCCGTTGTGGAGCGGCAGCCGCAGCGCGAGCTGGTGCGTCAGGCGGGAGTTGAACAGCGTGCCGACCGCCGCCGCGCCGACCGAACCGCCGATCTGCCGCAGGTAGTTGTTGGCGGAGGTGGCCGCGCCCAGGTCGCTCTGGTCCACCGAGTTCTGCACCACCAGCACCAGCACCGGCAGCACCAGCCCGACACCGAGGCCGAGCACCCCCATCGCCACGCTCTGCCACAGGTAGGAGGTGTCCGCCTGGAGCCTGCCGAGCAGCACCATGCCGACGGTCGACAGCGCGCCGCCGAGCAGCGGGTACACCCGGTAGCGGCCGGAGCGGCTGATCAGCTGCCCGGCGCCGATGGAGGCGACCACGATCCCGCCCATCATCGGCAGCATCCGCAGCCCGGAGCCGGTGGCGCTGGCGCCGTCCACCATCTGCATGAAGCTCGGCAGGTAGCTGGCCGCGCCGAACAGCGCCACGCCGACCACCACGCCGATCGAACCGGAGACGTTGAACACGCTGTCCCGGAACAGCCGCAGCGGGATCACCGGTTCGGCGGCGTAGCGCTCGGCCAGCAGGAACAGCGGCAGCGAGGCCACCGCCCCGGCCAGCAGCCCGATGATCACCGGTGAGCCCCAGGCGTACTGGCCGCCGCCCCAACTGGACGCCAGCACCAGGCAGGTGCCGCAGGCCGCGAGCAGCAGCGAACCGGCGACGTCCAGCCGCGGACGGCGCTGCCCCGGGCCGCGCTCACGGCGCGGGGACTTCAGCACCAGGCCGGTGACCACCAGCGCGGCGAGGCCCAGCGGCAGGTTGACGTAGAAGCACCAGCGCCAGCCGGGGCCGTCGGTGAACCAGCCGCCGAGCAGCGGCCCGGCCACCGAGGCGATCCCGAAGACGGCGCTGATCAGGCCCATGTACCGGCCGCGTTCCCGGGGCGGGACCAGGTCCCCGATGATCGCCTGGACGCCGATCATCAGCCCGCCGCCGCCGATGCCCTGGAGCGCGCGGAAGGCGATCAGCTCGTTCATGCTGTGCGCCCAGCCGGAGAGGGCGGAGCCGACCAGGAAGACCACGATGGCGAACTGGAACACCCACTTGCGTCCCCACAGGTCCCCCAGCTTGCCGTAGACCGGCAGTACCACGGTGGAGGCCAGCAGGTAGGCGGTGACCACCCAGGACATGTGCTCCAGGCCGTCGAGGTCGCCGACGATGCGCGGCAGGGCGGTGGCGACGATGGTCTGGTCGAGCGCGGCGAGCAGCAGCGCCATCATCAACCCGGCGAACACCAGCCGGGTCTGACGCTTGCTCAGTTCCGCGCGGGCGGGCCCGGCGGGGCCACCGGCCCGGGGGCGCTCGGGCTGCGTTACCGGAGGTGCTACCGGGGCCGTTCGGGCCGCTTCGATCACCGACATGGCCCGGATCATCGCAGCGGGCACACATCGTTCTCGAACCGGTCATATCGTCATCTCAAGCCGGTGCTACGGGTGTTGACACCGCTACGACCAGCCACAACCGAGACGGTATGTCGACTTGGAGGGAAAGTGACCGCGATGGCGCGGTCGCCAAATTCACTCTCCCGGGGAGTCTGCTCGCACGGCCGTCCAAGCCGTGGTCCGGGCCTCGCACGGACGCCCGGACCCGCTCGGTCCGCCGCTCGCTCAGGCGGCCGGGCCCTGCGCGACGGCCGCCGCCAGCCGCTCCAGCACCTGGTCGTTGATCCGCCCCAGGCCCTTGGGCGCGAAGGTGCGCTCGAAGAAGCCGCCGATGCCGCCCGCGCCCTCCCAGGTGGTCTCCACCACGGCCTTGGAGCTGCCCTCGCCCGCCGGGGTGACCGTCCAGGTGATCACCATGCTGGAGTTGGCGTCGGTCTCCACCAGCCGTCCGGGCGACGGCTCGGTGACGGTGAACAGGCAGTCCCGCACCCGCTTCTCGGTCGCCTGGAGCTTCCAGTGCACGACCGTCCCGGCGCCCTGGCCGCCCTCGCGCACCTGGTACTCGCTGTACTGCGCCGGGAGCAGCCCCGGACGGGTCTTCTCGTAGTCGGCCAACGCCGCGAACACCTGCTCCGGCGAGCCGTCCAGCACTCGCTCGCTGACCGCGTAAACCTGGCCCATGGCCGTACTCCTCCTGCTACCCCTGCGCTCGCACGCGTGGTCTGCCTGCGTGCGGCAAGCCAACCACCGCCCGCCCCGACGGCCAAACCGGGGTGCTCCGGCCGACGCTGTCGGGCCGTCCGGTGGACTGACAGTGCCACAGGGGCGTGCTTGGATGTCCCCATGGGCACTCCGGGGGTTCCTCAGCCGCTGAACGAGCCGCTGAACGTGGATGAACTGCTCGACATCGTCGACGCGCAGGACCGCGTGGTCGGCCGGGCCACCCGGGGGGAGGCGACCGCCCGGCGGCTCCGGCACCGGTGCGTGTTCGTGCTGGCCCGGGACGAGGACGAGCGGGTCTTCGTGCACCGGCGGACCCCGCGGAAGCTGGTGTTCCCGTCGATGTACGACATGTTCGTCGGCGGGGTGGTCGGCGCCGGCGAGTCCTACGACGACGCCGCCAAGCGGGAGGCCGAGGAGGAGCTCGGGGTGAGCGGCCTGGCGCCGACCCCGCTGTTCCGCTTCCTCTACGAGTCGCCGGAGCACACCTGGTGGTCCGCCGTGTACGAGACCCGGACCCCGGTCGAGGTGGAGCCGCAGCGGGAGGAGGTCGCCTGGCACGGCTTCCTGCCGGAGTCCGAGGTGACCGCCCGGCTCGGCGAGTGGCCCTGGGTGCCGGACGGCCTGGCGGCCTGGCAGCGGCTGACCCTGTGGCGCTCCGCGCCGAGCCGGGGCTGACGGCGGGTCGACGGCGGGCTTGCGGGGGGTTGAACGCGAGGGTGCGGAAGTGGGGCGGTCGCTCCACTTCCGGGGCGGGGCGGGTCCGGGTATGGTGTGCTGACCACCACCGTTGGCGTCGGGAGCCGCAGCAACGGGCGGGTTGGCACTTTTCCGGTCGGACCTCTGGTCGGACTCCTGGTCGGACGGACGGACCGCGCATCGGCGGGCACTCCGGTCCACCGCACTCCTTTCCCACGGCGACCTCAGTCGCGCCGTGCTCCCCCTCATCTCTTGCCGCGCGAAGCCGGAGCGGACCGGTGGCCGCGGCGCTCCCCGAGGAGTCACCGTCATGACTGAGCACACCCCTCAGCTCTTCCCCGTCGTCGCCGTCGTCGGCCTGGGCACCATGGGTGCCGGTATCGCCGAGATCACCGCCCGCAGCGGGCGCGAGGTGATCGGCATCGAGCTGGACGCCGCCGCCGCTCGGGCCGCGCGGCTGCGGATCGAGGAGTCCACCGCCCATTCGGTCGAACGCGGCCGGATGAGCGCGGACGAGCGGTCCGCGCTGCTGGGCCGGATCGGCTTCGGCCACGACCTGGGCGCGGCGGCCCGGGCGGCCCTGGTGGTCGAGGAGATCCCGGAGCGGCTGGAGCTCAAGCGCGAGCTGTTCGCCGAACTGGACCGGATCTGCCCGCCGGAGACGGTGCTGGCGACCGGGACCACAGCGCTGTCGGTGACCCGGATCGCCGCCGCCACCCAGCGCCCGGAGCGGGTGGTCGGCCTGCACTTCTTCAACCCGGCGCCGGTGATGGAGCTGGTCGAGGTGGTCCGCACGGTGCTGACCACCGGGGCGGCGGCCGAGTCGGCGGCGGAGTTCGCCCGCTCGCTCGGCAAGTCGCCGGTGTCGGTCGGCGACCGGCCCGGGTTCATCGTCAACGGGCTGCTGTTCGCGTACCTGAACCAGGCCGCGGCGATGTTCGAGTCCCGTTACGCCACCCGGGAGGACATCGACGCGGCCATGCGGCTCGGCTGCGGCCTGCCGATGGGGCCGCTGGCGCTGCTGGACCTGATCGGCATCGACACCGCGCGGACGGTGCTGGAGGCGATGTACGCCCAGTCGCACGACCGGCTGCACGCGCCCGCGCCGGTGCTGGGCCAGCTGTCGGCGGCGGGGCTGCTGGGCCGCAAGAGCGGGCGCGGGTTCTACACGTACGCCGCGCCCGGCTCCTCCCGGGTGGTGCCGGACCCGGACCGGGCCGCCGCCGAACGGGTGACCGGGCGCCAGGTGCGCGAGGTCGGCGTGTGCGGCTCGGGCACCATGGCCACCGGCATCGCCGAGGTGTTCGCCAAGGCCGGGTACCCGGTGCTGCTGGTCGCCCGCAGCCAGGAGAAGGCGGACCGGGCCCGGGCCGCGCTGGCGAAGTCGCTGGACCGGATGGTCGGCAAGGGCCGGCTCAGCGAGGCGGACCGGGACGCGGCACTGGGACGGGTCAGCGCCTCCGGATCGCTGGAGGACCTGGCCTCGGCCGACCTGGTGCTGGAGGCCGTGGCCGAGGACCTGGCGGTGAAGCAGGAGCTGTTCGCCTCGCTGGACAAGATCTGCAAGCCCGGCGCGGTGCTCGCGACCACCACCTCCAGCCTGCCGGTGATCCGCTGCGCGACCGCGACCGGCCGCCCGCGGGACGTGGTCGGCATGCACTTCTTCAACCCGGCCCCGGCGATGAAGCTGGTCGAGGTGGTCAGCACGGTGCTGACCGCCGAGGACGTCACCGCGACCGTGCTGGAGCTCTGCCAGGCGGTCCGCAAGCACCCGGTGGTCTGCGGCGACCGGGCCGGGTTCATCGTGAACGCGCTGCTGTTCCCGTACCTGAACGACGCGGTGCGGATGATCGAGGAGCACTACGCCTCGGTGGACGACGTGGACACCGCGATCCGGCTCGGCTGCGGCTACCCGATGGGCCCGTTCGCGCTGCTGGACGTCGTCGGCCTGGACGTCTCGCTGACCATCGAGAAGGTGCTGCACGCCGAGTTCCGCGAGCCCGGACTGGCCCCGGCACCGCTGCTGGAGCACCTGGTGGCGGCCGGCTGCCTGGGCCGGAAGTCCGGCCGGGGCTTCCGCGACCACGCCCGCAGGTGAGCGGACCGGTGAGCGGACCGGTGACGACTGCTGCGCCCCCGCCCGCGACGTGTACCGTTCGCGGCATGGATGGGGAAGAACCGCAGCAGTCGGGCGTGACCGGCACGACCCGCCGGGTGACCGCGCAGCGGCAGCAGATGCGCCAGGACCTCGCGGCGGCGGCGATGGAGCTGTTCGCGAACCAGGGGTACGAGGAGACCACGGTCGATCAGATCGCGGCGGCGGCCGGGGTGGCCCGGCGGACCTTCTTCCGCTACTTCCGGTCCAAGGAGGAGGCGATCTTCCCGGACCACGACGACACCCTGGTCCGGGTGGCCGACCTGCTGGCGGGGGCGGACCCGGCGGAGCATCCGCTGGACGTGGTCTGCCGGGGCATCAAGGAGGTGCTGCGGATGTACGCGGCCACTCCGGGCGTCTCGGTGGCCCGCTACCGGCTGATCCGGCAGGTGCCGACGCTGCGCGAGCGCGAGATCGCGGTGGTGGCCAGGTACGAGCGGCTGTTCACCCGCTACCTGCTGGGCCGCTTCGACACCGCCGGGGAGTCCTCCGGCGGCTGGGAGCGCGGGGTGGGCGACGACGCGATGCTGGCCGAGGTGTCGGCGGCGGCGGTGGTCGCGGCGCACAACCACGTGCTGCGGCGCTGGCTGCGCTCCGGCGGCCGGGGCGAGGTGGAACCGCAACTCGACCACGCCTTCGAGGTCATCCGGCGCACCTTCTGGGGCAACGCGGCCAGCGGAGCCCCTGCACGCGGCGTGGCACCGGGTGCCATCAGCGGCACTGCGGCGACCCTGGGCAGCGCGGTGGAGAGCGCGGTCAGCGCCACCCCGACCGGGGAGGTGCTGATCACCGTCGCCCGCACCGACGCCCCGCTGGACGAGGTGCTGCAGAGCATCCGAGCCGCCCTGGGCGTACCCAGCGGGATGTAGCAGCAGGTCAGCGCGGAGCCACGGCGGGCCCCACCCCTCATCGGGGGTGGGGCCCGCCGTCGTTCGCGGGCACCGCGGGCGGCTTCCGGGGCGGACGTGGCCTACGGGTTGCAACGTGACTACGGTCACGTATCGTCAGAGGTAATTGCTGGCACGCAGTGTCTTTACGAGTGGCACAGGGTGCCAGTACGTTGTTACTCACTGGTCGCGGCGCCGCGGCTCCCCACCTGGCGCGCCCTGCCCGGAGTCCGCACGCCACCCATGTGCGGGGAGCAGCAAACAGCCTCATCCTGACGACTGAAGCCCCTCATCCCCCAACCGGTGTCCGCTCCCGGTTACCCCCATCTCGACGCAGCCTGTCCCCTCAACAGGTACGCCGCCGGAGGCAGCCATGAAGGAAATCCTCGACGCGATCCTCAACGAGGACACCAGCCCGGCCGAGTTCGCCGCGCTGAAGGTCCCCGAGTCCTACCGGGCGGTGACGCTCCACAAGGACGAGGAGCAGATGTTCGCCGGCCTGGACAGCCGGGACAAGGACCCGCGCCGGTCACTGCACCTGGACGAGGTCGCGGTGCCGGAACTCGGCCCGGGCGAGGCCCTGGTCGCGGTCATGGCCAGCGCGGTGAACTACAACACGGTGTGGAGCTCGATCTACGAGCCGGTCTCCACCTTCTCCTTCCTGGAGCGGTACGGGCGACTGTCCACCGAGACCGCGCGGCACGACCTGCCCTACCACGTGCTCGGCTCCGACCTGGCCGGGGTGGTGCTGCGCACCGGCCCCGGGGTGCACGCCTGGAAGCCCGGCGACGAGGTGGTGGCGCACTGCCTGAGCGTGGAGCTGGAGAGCGCCGACGGGCACAACGACACCATGCTCGACCCGGAGCAGCGGATCTGGGGCTTCGAGACCAACTTCGGCGGCCTGGCCGAGGTCGCGCTGGTGAAGTCCAACCAGCTGATGCCCAAGCCGGCCCACCTGACCTGGGAGGAGGCGGCCTCGCCGGGCCTGGTGAACTCCACCGCCTACCGGCAGCTGGTCAGCCGCAACGGCGCCGGCATGAAGCAGGGCGACAACGTGCTGATCTGGGGCGCCAGCGGCGGCCTGGGCTCCTACGCCACCCAGTACGCGCTGGCCGGCGGCGCGACGCCGATCTGCGTGGTCTCCAACGACGCCAAGGCCGACATCTGCCGGGCGATGGGCGCGGAGGCGATCATCGACCGCAGCGCCGAGGGCTACCGGTTCTGGAAGGACGAGCACAACCAGGACCCGCGCGAGTGGAAGCGGCTGGGCGGCCGGATCCGCGAGCTGACCGGCGGCGAGGACGTCGACATCGTCTTCGAGCACCCGGGCCGGGAGACCTTCGGCGCGAGCGTCTACGTCACCCGCAAGGGCGGCACGATCGTCACCTGCGCGTCAACCAGTGGGTATATGCATCAGTACGACAACCGCTACCTGTGGATGTCACTCAAGCGGATCGTCGGCTCGCACTTCGCCAACTACCGCGAGGCCTGGGAGGCGAACCGTTTGATCGCCAAGGGAAAGATCCACCCGACGCTGTCGCGGACCTACACCCTGGAGCAGACCGGCCAGGCCGCGCTGGACGTCCACCACAACAAGCACCAGGGCAAGGTCGGCGTGCTCTGCCTCTCCCCGCAGGAGGGCCTGGGCGTCCGCGACCAGGAGCTGCGCGCCAAGCACCTGCCCGCCATCAATCGATTCCGGGGGGAATGAGGGACCATGGCTGATCGCGACCGCCCCTGGCTGATGCGGACGTACGCGGGACACTCGTCCGCCGCCGCCTCCAACGAGCTCTACCGCAGGAACCTGGCGAAGGGGCAGACCGGCCTGTCGGTGGCCTTCGACCTGCCGACGCAGACCGGGTACGACCCGGACCACGTCCTCGCCAAGGGCGAGGTGGGCCGGGTGGGCGTGCCGATCGGCCATCTGGGCGACATGCGGGCGCTGTTCGAGGGCATTCCGCTGGAGCGCACCAACACCTCGATGACCATCAACGCCACCGCGATGTGGCTGCTGTCGATGTACCAGGTGGTCGCCGAGGAGCAGGGCGCGGACATCGCCGGGCTCACCGGCACCACCCAGAACGACATCGTCAAGGAGTACCTGTCGCGCGGGACGCACGTCTTCCCGCCCGGGCCCAGCATCCGGCTGACCACCGACCTGATCGCCTACACCGTGGCGAACATCCCGAAGTGGAACCCGATCAACATCTGCAGCTACCACCTGCAGGAGGCCGGGGCGACCCCGGTGCAGGAGCTGGCGTACGCGATGTGCACCGCGATCACGGTGCTGGACGCGGTCCGCGACAGCGGGCAGGTGGCACCGGAGCGGATGGGCGAGGTGGTGGCCCGGATCTCCTTCTTCGTCAACGCGGGCGTCCGCTTCGTCGAGGAGATGTGCAAGCTGCGGGCGTTCGGCCGGATCTGGGAGCGGGTCACCCGCGACCGCTACGGCGTCGAGGACCCGAAGCAGCGCCGGTTCCGCTACGGGGTTCAGGTCAACTCGCTGGGCCTGACCGAGGCGCAGCCGGAGAACAACGTGCAGCGGATCGTGCTGGAGATGCTGGCGGTGACCCTGTCCAAGGACGCCCGCGCCCGCGCGGTGCAGCTCCCGGCCTGGAACGAGGCGCTGGGTCTGCCCCGGCCCTGGGACCAGCAGTGGTCGCTGCGGATCCAGCAGGTGCTGGCGTACGAGTCGGACCTGCTGGAGTACGGCGACCTGTTCGACGGCAGCCACGTGGTCGAGGCCAAGGTGGCCGAGCTGGTGGCGGGCGCCGAGACGGAGATCGAGAAGGTGCTGGGCATGGGCGGGGTGGTCCCGGCCGTGGAGTCCGGCTACCTGAAGGCGGCGCTGGTCGGCTCGCACGCCGAGCGGCGGGCCCGGATCGAGTCCGGCGAGGACAAGGTCGTCGGCGTCAACTGCTTCGAGACCACCGAGCCGAGCCCGCTGACCGCGGACCTGGACACCGCGATCATGCAGGTGGACCCGGACTCGGAGCGGGCGGTCACCGCGGCCTTCGGCCGGTGGCGCGAGTTGCGCGACGAGGCCGCCGCGCAGCGGGCGCTGGCCGAGCTGAAGCGGCAGGCCACGACCGACGCCAACCTGGTCCCGGCGACCCTGGACTGCGTCCGGGCCGGGGTGACCACCGGCGAGTGGTCCTTCGCGCTGCGCGAGGTCTTCGGCGAGTACCGCGCCCCCACCGGCGTCGGCGGCGCTCCGGTGACCGGCGCGCTGCCGGGCGGGGCGGGCGCCGAACTGCTGGCGGTGCGCGCCGCGGTGGCGGCCACGGCGGCGGAGCTGGGCAGCGGGCGGCTGCGGCTGCTGGTCGGCAAGCCGGGCCTGGACGGGCACTCCAACGGCGCCGAGCAGATCGCGGTCCGGGCCAGGGACGCCGGGTTCGAGGTGGTCTACCAGGGCATCCGGCTCACCCCGGAGCAGATCACGGCCGCGGCCGTGGCCGAGGACGTGCACTGCGTGGGCCTGTCGATCCTCTCCGGCGCGCACGCCGAGCTGGTGCCGGACGTGCTGCGGCGGCTGCGCCGGGCCGGGGTGGAGGACGTGCCGGTGGTCGTCGGCGGGATCATCCCGGCGGCCGACGAACAGGCGCTGCTGGCCCAGGGCGTGGCGGCGGTGTTCACCCCCAAGGACTTCGGGATCACCACCATCATCGGCCGGATCGTCGACGAGATCCGGCTCGCCCACAAGCTCGACCCCTGGCCGGGCCAGGTGCCGGTCTCCTCGTAGAGTCGCCACCACCGAACGCAGCGCCACCCTCCCTCACCACACGAAGAGGACAGATGACCGTCAATCGACTGCGCCCCCGCCGCTCCTGCCTGGCCGTGCCGGGATCCAACCCGCGGTTCCTGGAGAAGGCCCAGGGCCTGCCCGCCGACCAGGTCTTCCTGGACCTGGAGGACGCCTGCGCGCCGCTGGCCAAGGAGGGCGCCCGGCACACCATCGTGGAGGCGCTCAACCACGGTGACTGGAGCGGCAAGACCCGCGTGGTGCGGGTCAACGACTGGACCACGCACTGGACCTACCGGGACGTGGTGACCGTGGTCGAGGGCGCCGGGCAGAACCTGGACTGCGTCATGCTTCCGAAGGTGCAGGACGCCCAGCAGATCGTGGCGCTGGACCTGCTGCTCACCCAGATCGAGAAGACCATGGGCTTCGAGGTGGGCCGGATCGGCATCGAGGCGCAGATCGAGAACGCCAGGGGCCTGGTCAACGTGGACGCCATCGCCGGGGCCTCGCCCCGGATGGAGACCATCGTCTTCGGCCCGGCCGACTTCATGGCCTCGATCAACATGAAGTCGCTGGTGGTCGGCGAGCAGCCGCCCGGCTACGACGCGGACGCGTACCACTACATCCTGATGCGGATCCTGATGGCCGCCCGGATGCACGACCTGCAGGCGATCGACGGCCCCTACCTGCAGATCCGCAACGTCGACGGCTACCGCGAGGTGGCCCGGCGCTCGGCCGCGCTGGGCTTCGACGGCAAGTGGGTGCTGCACCCCGGGCAGGTGGACGCCGCCAACGAGGTCTACTCCCCCACCCAGGAGGACTACGACCACGCCGAGCTGATCCTGGACGCCTACGACTGGTGCACCTCGGAGGCCGGCGGCAAGAAGGGCTCGGCGATGCTCGGCGACGAGATGATCGACGAGGCCAGCCGGAAGATGGCGCTGGTGGTCGCGGGCAAGGGCCGCAACGCGGGGATGCAGCGCACCACCAAGTTCGAGATCCCCGGGGAGTAGAGCGATGCAGTTCGGACGCACTTTCGAGGAGTTCGAGGTCGGCGCGGTCTACAAGCACTGGCCCGGGAAGACCGTCACCGAGTATGACGATCATCTCTTCTGCCTGCTGACCATGAACCACCACCCGCTGCACCTGGACAGCAACTACGCCGAGCGGACCACCGACTTCGGCAGGAACGTGGTGGTCGGCAACTACGTCTACTCGCTGCTGCTCGGCATGTCGGTGCCGGACGTCTCCGGGAAGGCCATCGCCAACCTGGAGGTCGAGTCGCTGAGGCACATCGCGCCGACCTTCCACGGCGACACCATCTACGGCGAGACCACGGTGCTGGACAAGACGCCGTCGAAGTCGAAGTCGGACCGGGGCATCGTCCACGTCGAGACCAGGGGCTACAAGCAGGACGGCACGGTCGTCTGCGTGTTCCGGCGCAAGGTGATGGTGCCGACCGAGCAGTACATCAAGGAGCGGGGCGGCGAGCAGCCGGGCAGGCCGGAGCCGCGGGGCTGACGCCTCGGGGCGCTCCTACCGATCCATCGTTCGCTTCTTCCCCTCGAACCAGGTGCCCCGTGGCTACTGCCACGGCCGCGGGGCACCTTCCACCCTCACTCATCCCGGAGCCAGCCATGGGACGCCTTGCCCAGACCGAAGGTCTCACCGAGATCCAGCAGGACATCCTCGCCACCGTGCGGAACTTCGTCGACAAGGAGATCATCCCGGTCGCGACCGAACTGGAGCACCGGGACGAGTACCCCGCCGCCATCGTCGAGGGCATGAAGGAGATGGGCCTGTTCGGGCTCATGATCCCGGAGGAGTACGGCGGCCTCGGCGAGTCACTGCTCACCTACGCGCTGGTGGTCGAGGAGATCGCGCGCGGCTGGATGTCGGTGTCCGGGATCGTGAACACCCACTTCATCGTGGCGTACATGATCGCACAGCACGGCACCCAGGCGCAGAAGGACCACTTCCTGCCGCGGATGGCCACCGGCGAGGTCCGCGGCGCGTTCTCGATGTCGGAGCCGGGCCTGGGCTCGGACGTCGGCGCGATCCGCACCAAGGGCGTCCGCGAGGGCAACACCTACGTGATCAACGGGCAGAAGATGTGGCTGACCAACGGCGGCACCTCGACCCTGGTCGCGGTGCTCTGCCGGACCGACGAGGGCCAGCCGGAGGGCGCGGCCCCGCACAAGTCGATGACCACCTTCCTGATCGAGAAGACCCCGGGCTTCGGCCCGAACGAGACGGTCCCCGGGCTGACCATCCCCGGCAAGATCGAGAAGATGGGCTACAAGGGCGTCGACACCACCGAGATGATCCTGGAGGACGTCCGGATCCCGGCGGACATGGTGCTCGGCGGGGCCTCCGGACGCGGTTTCTACCAGATGATGGACGGCGTCGAGGTGGGCAGGGTGAACGTGGCCGCCCGGGGCTGCGGGGTGGCCCAGCGGGCGTTCGAGCTGGGGATCCGCTACGCGCAGCAGCGGTCGACCTTCGGTAAGAAGATCGCCGAGCACCAGGCGATCCAGTTCAAGCTGTCGGAGATGGCGACCAAGGTCGAGGCCGCGCACCAGATGATGGTGATGGCGGCCCGCAAGAAGGACTCCGGGCAGCGCAACGACCTGGAGGCGGGGATGGCGAAGTACCTGGCCTCGGAGTACTGCAAGGAGGTCGTCGAGGACTCCTTCCGGATCCACGGCGGGTACGGCTTCTCCAAGGAGTACGAGATCGAGCGGCTGTACCGGGAGGCCCCGATGCTGCTGATCGGCGAGGGCACGGCGGAGATCCAGAAGATGATCATTGGCCGGCGGCTGCTGGAGGACTACCGACTCGCCGAGTAGCTCGGCACCGGGGGTGAAATTCGGCCGGATCTTGAAAGATCCGGTCGTTTTCGCCATTCTGCCTACGGCGGCGTTCCAGTGCGGGATAGTAGGGCCCTCGATGTGACGTGTCCCTGTAAGCTTCCAGGTCAACCCTGGGAGACTTGTCACCGTTCGTGCGAAACCCTTGGCCGAGGCCGGTTGGCGCGTCTACGTTCGATAGCAGGGGCATGTGTACGGGTGGTTCCCCGGCCAGATGAGGGTTGTCCGAGCACTGCCCGCTGCCGATAGCATCCCCGTGGACAGCTCATGTCCCCGAACCCCTCGATCACGCGGCCCCATCGCGCGGTCATCGCGCCGGAACCCTCCGGCGTCAGCCACGCTCCGGGCCCCCGCGACAAAGGTCTTCGATGCCCCTCAGCCCGTCCCAACGATCCGCGAACAGTCCCCGTGTCACGCTGGCACGCGGCGCTTCGCCCTGGCTCGTACCCACCGTGCTCACCGCCGCCGCCTGTACCGCCCTCACCCGGCGCAGCGGCAAGTGGGCCGTGGCGGCAGTCCCCGCCTCCGCGCTGAGCGCGGGGATGCTGTGGTTCTTCCGCGACCCCGAGCGCGCCATCGGCGAGGGTCGGGTGATCTCCCCCGCCGACGGTGTGGTGCAGAGCATCGACGCCTGGCCGGACGGGCGCACCCGAGTGGCTGTCTTCATGAGCCCGCTCAATGTCCACGTCAACCGCGCGCCGCTGCCCGGCACCGTGACCTCGGTCGAGCACGTCCCCGGTGGGTTCGTTCCGGCGTTCAACAAGGACAGCGACCGCAACGAGCGGGTCGTGTGGCACTTCGACACCGAGCTCGGCGACCTGGAGATGACCCAGATCGCCGGGGCCGTGGCACGGCGGATCATCCCCTACGTGCCCTCCGGCACCAAGGTCAAGCAGGGCGAGCGGATCGGGCTGATCCGCTTCGGTTCCCGGGTCGACACCTACCTCCCGCCCGGCATCGAGCCCGGCGTGGTGGTCGGCCAGCGGACGACGGCTGGGGTGACTCGTCTTGACCGTGACTGATCCGGAGACCCTGCAGGAATCCGAGGACGGCGAGCACGTCGCCCGCAGGCTGCGCTGGGCCAGGGAGCGCGAGCTGCGCGCCCCGCGCTCGCCGCAGCACCTGTCCACCGCCGACGTCTTCACCCTCGGTAACGCGGTGTGCGGCTTCCTGGCGATCTACTTCACCACCACCGGCGTGCTGATCCCGCACCTGACCGGCGAGACGGCGGGCGGCGACCGGCGCAGCGCGGCGGCGGCGGTGACGCTGCTGCTGATCGGCTCCATGTGCGACCTGGCCGACGGCCTGGTCGCCCGCAAGCTGCGCAGCTCCGCCCTCGGCGCCGAACTGGACAACCTCGCGGACCTGATCAGCTTCGGTATCGCGCCCGCGTACTTCGTCGTGGTCTGGGGCATGGTCACGCCCGGCGCGAACCAGCGGCTGTCCGCCGGGATCGCGATCGTGGTGCTGCTGGCGGTGGTGCTGCGGCTGGCCAGGTTCTCCTGCACCACCATGCGGCCCGGGGTGTTCCAGGGCATGCCCTGTCCGATGGGCGCGATGACGGTGATCTCGATCGTGCTGCTCAACCCGCCGTTCATCCCGGCGGTGCTGGGCATCGTCGCGGTGGCCGCGCTGATGGTCAGCAAGGTGGAGTACCCGAAGCCGCACGGGGTGCTGGCGACCGCCACGCTGTGCTGGATCGTGGTCAGCATGGGCTGCCTGACCGCCTGGGCGACCGGTGTGCCCGGCGGGCACCTGCTGCTCCAGGTGGGGGCCAGCCTCCAGGTCTCGCTGGCGCTGATGGCGCCGCTGATGGTGATCCGCCGCAAGGTCGGCGACGTCCGCGCCCGGCGCGCGGAGTCGCGCACGCACTGAGCGCGGCAGCGGCGGCACCGCACGAACGGCGGCGCCCGTGACCGGAACACTCCGGTCACGGGCGCCGCCGTCGGTCCGGGCCCGTCCGGGCCCCTCGGTCAGTGCGCGGCGGCGGTCTCGGCGGGCCGGTCGGTGGCCTGCCACGGCGCCGGGGCGGCGGAACGGCGCACCATCAGCAGCGTCATCACTCCGGCCGCCAGGCCGATGATCCCGGCCACCAGGTACACCTGGTCCAGGCCCGCCGCGAAGGCGGCGTGCGCCAGCTGCTCGGCGGCGGCCCGGTGGTCGGCCGGGGTCTGCGCCAGTACCGCCTGGGCCCGGCCGCCGCTGAGCGCGGAGGCGGTGGCCTGCGGGTCGGGGACCTTGCCGTTGGCGGTCACGTAGCTGGTGATCCGCCGGGCGAAGACGGTGCCGAGCACCGCGATGCCCAGCGCGTAGCCCAGCTGGCGTCCGGTGTTGACCGCGCCGCTGGCCATACCGGCCCGCTCGCGCGGCACCGAGGCCATCACCGCGGACATCATCACCGGCATGGCCATGCCCACGCCCAGGCCGCTGATGATCAGGCCGGGCAGCACCACCGGCCAGGACGAGCTCGCCGAGACCATGGTCAGCAGCAGCGCGCCGGTGCCGATCAGCAGCAGTCCGATACCGATCGGCCACTGCGGGGACAGCTTGGCGAACAGCCGACCGCTGTTGGACGCCATCGCGAACGAGGCCAGGGCCACCGGGCAGACCACCAGACCGGCCTGGATCGGGCTGAGGTTCAGCACCGACTGGAGCCAGATCGAGGTGTAGGTCAGGTGGGCGAAGGCCGCCGCGTTCAGCAGCAGCGCGGCCAGGCTCAGCCCGGCGAAGCTGCGGTTGCGCATCAGCGACAGGTCCAGCAGCGGGTTGCCGGTCCGGCTCTCGACGACGACGAAGACGATCAGCGCCAGCAGCGCCAGGCCCAGCGAGCCGAGCACCGTGCCGCTGCCCCAGCCGTCGCCGGCGCTCTCGATCAGGCCGTAGGTGAGCGCGCCCGCGAAGACCGTGAAGCAGACGGCTCCGGGGTAGTCCAGCCGGCCGTTGGCCCGGCCCGGGTCGCTGGTCAGTCGGCGGGCGGTCATCCACAGGGCGGCCGCCGCGATCGGCAGGTTGACGAAGAAGATCGCCCGCCAGTTGATCTCGTCGGTGAGCAGCCCGCCCAGGACCGGGCCCACGGCGGCGGCGGCGCCGCTGACCGCGCCCCAGACACCGAAGGCGGTGCCCCGGTCGCGGCCCTGGTAGGCGGCGCTGATCAGGGAGGTGGTGGAGGTCAGCATGGCCGCGCCGCCGATGCCCTGGACCGCGCGGGCGGCGATCAGGGTTCCGGCGTTCGGCGCCAGGCCGCAGGCGAGCGACGCCAGCGCGAAGACGACCAGACCGGCCAGGTAGAGCCGCCGGTGGCCGAGCCGGTCGCCGAGGGCGCCGACCACCATCAGCAGCGCGGCGAGGACCAGGGCGTACATGTCCACGACCCACTGCAGGGAGGTGAACGACGAGTGCAGGTCAGTGGCCATCTGCGGCAGGGCGACGTTCACGATGCTCACGTCGACCAGCAGCATGAAGGTGCCCAGACAGATGGAGACCAGAGGTATCCACTTGCGCATGGCGGACTCCGGGAGGGAGGAGGGCGGGTTCACGGGGGATTGCTTCTTTCGGCTGGATCACGATCTGCCCGAGCCGCGTCGGCGGGCAGCTCCTGGCTCGGGCCTTAGCTCGGGCTTACCAACGCGATACTGCCGGTTCCGGGGCGGTCGGCCCCAGCCAGCCCGGAACATGTGGCGGTTTTCGACATCCCCTACCCTGGGTTGATGGGATCCGACAGCTTCGATGTGATCGACCGGCAGCTGGTACACGCCCTGCAACTGGACGCCAGGGCCCCGTTCAGCCGGATCGCGGCGGTGCTCGGCGTGTCCGACCAGACCGTCGCCCGGCGGTACTCCCGGCTGCGGACCGAGGGGCTGATCCGGGTCCTCGGGCTGTCCGACCCGGAGGTGCTGGGCGAGGAGCGCTGGCTGGTCCGGGTGCAGTGCACGCCGGACGCCAGTTCCACCATCGCCGGGGCGCTGGCCCGGCGCGAGGACACCAGCTGGGTCGGGCTGAACTCCGGCGGCACCGAGATCAGCTGCGTGATCCGGAACCTCACCGCGCAGGACGAGCACGCGCTGCTGCTGCGGACGCTGCCGCACACGCCCCGGGTGGTCGGGGTCACCGCCTACTGCGTGATGCACACCTTCTTCGGCGGCTCGATGAGCCTGGTCACCAAGTGGGAGGCACTGGACCCGGCCCAGGTCGCCGAGCTCCAGCTGCCGCCGCCCTCGGTGGTCCCGGAGGGGCCGGTGCGGCTGAGCGACGGGGACCAGCGGATGCTGGCGGCGCTGGCCCAGGACGGCCGGGCCGCGCTCAGCGAGCTGGCCGCCGCCACCGACTGGTCGCAGAGCACCGTCCGGCGGCGGATGGCGGAGCTCCACGACTGCGGCGCGCTCTACTTCGACCTGGACTTCGAGCGGCGGATCTTCGACCTGGAGGCCCGGGCGCTGCTCTGGCTCTCGGTCGCCCCGGCCGAACTCGACGCGACCGGACGGGCCCTGGCCGGGCACCCGGAGGTCGCCTACGCCTGCGCCACCACCGGGCCGACCAACCTGCACGCGGCAGTTCTCGCGCCGGACATGGCCTCCCTCTACGACTACCTGACCACCAGGATCGCCTCGCTGCCCGGCATCGGGCAGGTGGAGACGTCGCCGATCCTGCACCAGGTCAAGGGCGCCGGGCCGCTACAGCCGCGGCCCCGGCAGCCGCGGCGGGTCAGCCCAACGGCGGCAGCGCGTCGCTGACGTGGCCGCCGAGCTCGTCCAGGCCGGAGACCACGGCCGCCAGCCGCTCCGGCGCGAGTACCCCGAAGACGTGCCGGTCGAGCTGGTCGGCGTGCCGCTGGGCGGCCTCGACCAGCTTGGCCTCGCCGACCGGGGTCAGCGTCACCATCTGCACCCGCTTGTCGCCGCGCGAGCGCTCGCGGGCGACCAGCCCGGCCTCGACCATCCGGTCGACCAGCCGGGTCGCGCCGCCGCTGGTCAGCACCAGCCGTCGGGACAGCTCCCCCATCGGGACGCCCCCGGGCGTGGCACCGACCAGCAGCAGCACCTCGAACATGGGGTGGCTGAGGCCGCTGTCCCGCTCCATCGCGGTGCCCAGCAGCCGCTCCAGCAGGCTGGTGGTGGTCAGGATCACGCCGAACGCCTGGATCCGTTCGTCGGCCACCGCCTCGGCGGCGCTGCCGATCCGCTGACGTCCTGTCATCTCCGCTGACCCTCCGCCGCCGCGTACTGCCCCAGCCCTGCCCAGTACCGCTCCACACGTTAGCCCAGCGGCGACCGGTCAGCGGGCGACGGTGAAGCGGCGGCCGGTGAACCGCGGGGTCTCGATCTCGTCGACCAGCGCCGCCGCGTAGTCCTCGGTGGTGATGTAGCTGGCGCCCTCGGCGTCGGTGACCAGTTGCTCGGTGCCGGTGCGGTACCCGCCGGTGCGCTCGCCGGGCTCGATGGTGGCCGCCGGGCTGAGCACCGTCCAGCGGACGTCGGCGACGGTGTTGTAGTACTCCTGGGCGTCACCGTGGGCGTGCATGGTCCGCAGCAGCCAGTCGGGCAGGCCCGGGGCGTCCCAGACCCGGACGCCGGGGGCGGTCTCCAGGCTGCCCGCGCCGCCGACCGCGATCAGCCGGGGCGCGGCCCCGCCCAGCGTGCGCAGCCCCTCGACCAGGGCGCGGGCGGCCGGCTCGATCAGCGCGGCGTGGCCCTCGCCGTTGCCGCCGCCCCCGCCGACGGCGCTGACCAGGACGTCCTGGCCGGCCGCCACCCGGGCGACGTCCTCGGGGTCGAGCACGTCCCCGGCGACCACGGTGACGTCCGGGCTCGGCGGGGTGTAGCCGGCCGGGTTCCGGACCACGGCGGTGACCTGGTGGCCCCTGCTCAGGGCCTCGCTGACGACGCGTCGGCCGATGGTTCCGTTGGCTCCGATGACGGCGATGGTGGCCATGGGTGGCTGCCTCTCCTGGGTTCGCGCGCTGCGGCCAGCACGCTGCTGACGGGAAGAACCTCTGACTGGTCAGATTTATTTCGCGGTCGGGACCGGCGCCGCGGACGGCGGCAGCCGGTAGAGCCGCCGGGCGTTCCCGGAGGAGACCTGCCCCGCTATCCGCTCGGCGTCGGCGGCGGAGCAGGCACCCTCGGCGGTCCACTCGGCCAGCACCGAGCCCAGCGCCCGGCGGTAGGCCGCGGCGCCGGTCAGGTGGAGCTCGGGCAGGCCGAAGGCGTCCGTGGAGAACATGATCCGGCCGAACGGGGCCAGCTCCAGGAACTCGCCGAGCACCCGGGCCGCGCCCGCGCCGGTGTACGAGAGGGTCAGCCCGAGGTCGCAGTGGACGTGCGGGAACGCCTGGGCCAGCCAGGCCGCCTGGCGGTGGTACGGATAGCCGTGCAGCAGCACCAGCGGGACCCCGGTCGGCTCGACCGCCCGGACGAACGGGACCAGCAGCGAGGGATCGGCCCGGTGCAGCTCCAGGTCGGGGTCGCCGAAGCCGGTGTGCAGCTGGATCGGCAGCCCCAGCTCCACCGCCGTCCACAGCAGCCGCCGCAGCAGCACCGGGTGGGTCAGCCGGGGGTCCGGCGCGGCCAGCCACAGGGCGGCGGCGTTGGCGGTCTCGGCCGGGCCCGGCCGGGCCGGGTCGAGGTCCAGGCCGTAGCGGTAGGCGGCGACGGACTTCACCGCGACCGCGTCGGCGGCGGTGAGCGCCAGCGCGGCGGCGAAGTCGGCGGCGAACCCGCCCGCCGTGGTGCTGCCGTGCAGCCGCGCGGCCACGTGTTCCAGCCGGACCACCTCGCGCACCCGGACGCCGGACACCCGGGCGAAGCCGGGGAGGTCCAGCAGCGGCGCCCCGGCGGCCTCGGTGAGGCCGGTGTCCACCAGGCAGGTGTCGAGCCCGGCGGCGCGCAGCAGCGCGCCGGTGGCCGCCTCCGCGCCCAGCTCGCGGCGGCGGGCCAGGTAGGCGGCGGGCGGCGCGTGCGGCTCAAGACCGAGCGCCGGCGGGCACCAGCGGCGGACCGCCAGCCCGAGCGCGCTGTCCCAGGGGTCGGCGCCGGGCGGGCGCGGCCGGTCGGACTCGGTGAGCAGCGAGCCGAAGTCCCGGTCGGAGAGCTCGGCGGTGACCACGCTGTGGCAGTGGTGGTCCAGCAGCGGCGGCGCGGACCGCTCCGGCATCAGTAGCGCCAGCGGGTGGCGTCGATCACGGCGGCGGGCTCCAGTCCGTCGAAGGCCGCCGCCTCGGCCCGGCGGACCGCCGCGACGGTGTCGTGCAGCACCTCGCCCAGGGCCTCGCGCAGCACCGCCGACCGCTCGAAGGCGGCCAGCGCCTGCGGCAGGCCGGTCGGCAGCCGGGGGATCCCGGTGTCCGCCGCCGGGTCGCCGCGCACCTCGGGCGGGAGCTCCGCCCCGGCGTCGATCCCGGCCAGCCCGGCGGCGATCACCCCGCCCACCGCCAGGTACGGGTTGGCCGCCCCGTCGAAGCACTTGACCTCGGCGTTCGCGGTCTCCGGCCGCCCCGGCAGGCCGGGGATCAGCCGCAGCGCGGCCTCCCGGTTCTCCGGCCCCCAGCACTGGTGGGCCCCGGCCCAGTGCGAGGGGACCAGCCGCAGGTAGCTGGCGGGGCTGGGGGCGCCCAGCGCCAGCAGCGCCGGGAGCTGGTCCAGCACCCCGGCCAGGAAGGCCTCGCCCTCGGCGGTCAGCCCGTACGGTCCGCCGCCGCCGGTCATCAGGCTGACCGGCTCGGCGTCGGGCGGGCTGCGCCAGAGGCTGAGGTGCAGGTGGGCGCCGTTGCCGACGCCGCCGGGGGCGAAGGCCGGGGCGAACGAGGCGCGCAGGCCGTGGGCCGCCGAGACGGCCCGCACGGTGTGCCGGACCAGGACGGTGCTGTCGGCCGCGCCGACCGGGTCCTCGGCCGCCACCGACACCTCGAACTGGCCCGGGGCGTACTCCGGGTGGATCTGCTGCACCGTCAGCTCCTGCGCCTCCAGGGCGGTCAGCAGGTCCCGCAGGTAGTCGGACAGGTCGGTGAGCCGGTGCATCCCGTAGGCGGGCCCCTCGGTGGGGTAGCCGCCGTCCTCGCGCTGGACGATCCACTCGACCTCGTAGGCGGCCCGGACCGCCAGGCCGCGCCGAGCGGCCAGGGCGGCCATCCGGGCGGCGAACCGCCGCTGGCAGGCCGGGTGCGGGGCGCCGTCCTGCTGGTACCGGTCGGCCGGGGCCCAGGCCCAGCCGGGCTGGGCGGCCAGGGTGACCGCCCGGCCCAGGTCGGGGAAGAGCCGCAGGTCGCCGTCCGGGCCGCCGATCCAGCGGCCCGCCGTGATCGAGTCGTCGACCAGGAAGGCGTCGAAGACCGGGGACATGCCCACGCCCTGCTCGGCGGCCTCGGCCAGGCGGCTCAGCGGGACCCCCTTGACCCGGGCGATCCCGGCGTTGTCGACCCAGCCCAGGGCCAGGCCGACCGCGCCCTCCGCGCCCAGCCGGGCGGCGGTGACCCGGGGGTGCTCCGGCGGCGTCCGGGAGGGGCCCCCGGCGGCGGGCGGAACCGTTGGCTGGACCATCGGGGCTCGGGCCTCCTTCGGACGCGGTCGTGGGCCCGCCCGGCCCCGGCTAGCGGCCCCCGTCGTGGACGCTGAAGGCGCTGCGCCTGGCGGCGCGGGCCACGCCCGGGTCGGGGTGGGCGGAGGCAACGGCGGCCAGCACCTGCCCGGCGCGCGGATGGCCCACCCGGCGGGCGAGTGCGAACAGCCGCCCCGGATCGCCGTCCGCCGCGCCCTGGACATGGCGGACCAGCATCGCGGTGTCACCGTGTTCGAGCACGGCCGCGCCGGTGTCCACCCAGAGCCAGGCGGCGTCGTCCCGGCCGAGGACGTCGGAGGGCAGCACGCCCTCGTCGGTCTGCTCGGCGAGCCACAGCAGCGCGTACGGGCGCAGCAGCGGCTCGTCCACGCAGTCTCGCACGGCGGGCTCGGCGGGGTGCCCAGCGACGCGCAGCGCCTCGAAGGCCAGGCCGCGCAGCAGCGCGTCCTCGCCCCTGGCGACCGCCAGCAGGTCGGCCACCGCGCGGTCGGTCTGCCGGGCGGCGAGCCAGGCCCGGTACTCGGCCCGGGCCGGGCCCGGGGAGTAGCGGGCGCAGGCGGTGAGCAGTTCCAGCGCGGACTGCTCGATGTGACCGGCGGCGGTCTGGGCGACCATGCAGATCTCTTCGAGCTTGGCGCGGACCGCCCAGTGGCCGAGCGGGGTGAGCTCGGCGCAGCCGTCGGCGGCCTCCTCGCCGTCCGGGCCGACGCAGTCGGGGCGGCGGACCAGCGCGCCGACGGCGGCGAAGCCGTCGAGCATCCAGTCGAGCACCCCGGCCACCTCGGCCGGGCCCGGGGTCAGCGTCAGCGCCAGCGCGCTGTCGCCGCGTACCGCCGACACCGCCCAGGCGGCGTGCGGGACCGGCGCGCCCAGGGCCGGGTGCACGCCCCCGTGCCACTGCTCCTCCAGGCCGCGCCGGAGCAGCTCCCGCAGCTCGGCGAGCGGCACCGGATCGTCCACCAGGTGCAGGAAGGACAGGAGTTGCGGCGCGTGGTCGACGGCCAGGCCGGCCAGCGAGGTGAGCGCCCGGTCGGGGACCGGGACCAGCAGCGTCCAGGCGTCGAACAGCGCGGCCCAGCCGCGCAGCACCGCCTCGTCGTCGTGCTCCCAGGCGTGCAGCCGCCAGCCGGGGCCCGCTCCGCTGCCGCGCAGCTCGATCAGGCCGGTCAGGCGGGCGCGTTCCCAGGCTTCAGCGGCGGCGGGCACGGTCAGGGCGAGGGCGAGCCCGGCGGCGTGGGCGTCGGCCTCGTGGAGGTCTCCGCGCCGGTCGACGCTGGGGAGTTCCCCGGCCCAACGGGCGATCCGTACCGCGTCCGCCAGCAGCCTGCGGGCGAGCGGGGACAGTTGGGCGGGTCCTGGCAGCCCGGCCGGCGGCGTGCGTCGGGCTTGGGTGGAGGATCGGGGCGGGGCGCTGCTGCGTGGCTGCGTGGGAAGCACAGCCGTGGGCAGCCTGGTCACCTGAGCGGTGCCACCCACAGGTCGGGCATCACGGTCGCGCGAGTTCCGGGACGTCACGCCGTGCAGTCTTCCCCGTTGGCGGGGCAGTTGTCACATCCTCAGCTCCAGCGGCTTCCAACGTGTCCCGGAATGGTGACGGAAGGGTCACAGGAGGGGCGTGAGGAAACGGCGTACGGTGTCCTCGTAGCCGCTCGGATCGGAGTTCCACAGCGCCTCGTGCTCGGCTCCGGGAAACTCCCGGTACCAGACGAGGTCGTCCCGGAGGGCGGCCAGCCGACGCGCGGGCCCGACCGGGGCGACCGTGTCGTCCGGGCTGTGCATCAGCAGCACCGGGGCGCGCAGGTCGTCGCCGAGCGCCAGCCGGTCGATGTCCCCCGGGTCCACCCCGGAGCGGCCCTCGGCGGCGCGGGCGCCGAGGACGGCCAGGGCGTCCGGGACGCCGCGCCGGGCGGCCCGGCGGCGGGCGGTGTCGCGCCAGTCCAGCACCGGGGAGTCCAGCACGATCCCGCGCACGCTGTGCCGCCAGGCGGAGCGGTCGGCGGTCTGCAGCACCATGGTCGCGCCCAGGCCCCAGCCGTAGAGCAGGATCTGCCCGGCGCCGGAGTCCAGCGCCAGCCGCACGGCCGCGTCGACGTCGCGCCACTCGGTCTCGCCGAAGTGCCCGATGCCGTCGGCCGAGGGCGGCGCGTCCGGGTCGTTGCGGTAGCTGACGGCCAGCGCGGGCACCTTGAGCCGGTGCAGCACCGGCAGCAGCGGCAGCGTCTGCTGCCGGTCGGTGCCGGAGCCGTGCACCGCGACCACCCACAGGTCGCGGACGCCGGGCAGCTGCCAGGCCGGCATCGGGCCCAGCTCACCGGGCACGGCGACGGTGTCGAACCTCAGGCCCAGCGCGCTGCCGGGGTCGCCGGTGTACACCTGCGGGGTGATCCGCACGGCGGTCCCGGCGGCCGGTACCGGGCCCGACTCCAGGGCGCGGACCACGGTCTGCGGGCCGGTGCCGAGGACCTCACCGACCACCGCCCGGTTCCGCTCGCCCCACTCCAGCCCGTAGCGGCCCCGGCGCTGCGTCTCCCAGCCGCGGGTCAGCTCGACCCGGTCCAGTGCCGAGGCGTGCACCCGCAGGCCGCCCGCCTCGGCGTCGGCGTGCTTGGGCCGGACCGAGAACTCGGACACGGCCCGGCCGGCCGCCAGCGCGACCGCGCCCGCCGCGACGGCGGTGGCGCCGACCGCGGCTGCTGCCATTCCCCAACGCAATGTCACTCCCTGCGGTCGGTGGTGCCTCGTTCGTTGCCTCTCGGTACCGGTACTCCTGCCCGCCATCCCAGTCCCGACCCGCGCCGGGCGCCAGCGGGGCGCGTCCGTTCGGGCGGCACCGGCCGACGCTGTGTCGGCATTGCCGCCGCACGCCTGACACTGTGCGCGTTGCCGCCGGCCATGCCGGTGGATACGGTCCGACAAACCCCCGGCTCGGAAGCAGGTCCACTGATGGGCTCGTCCGCCACCGCCAACGGCGGTGTCTCGTTCTGGTACTCGTCGATCGGGATCCCGGAGCCGCGCTCGCCGCTCGACGGCTCGGCCGAGGCCGACGTCTGCGTGGTCGGCGGCGGCTACACCGGCCTGTGGACCGCGTACTACCTGAAGAAGGCTGATCCGAGCCTGCGGGTGACCGTGCTGGAGCAGCGCTTCTGCGGGTACGGCGCCTCCGGCCGCAACGGCGGCTGGCTCTACAACGGCTTCGCCGGGCGCGGGGTCTTCGCCCGGACCTACGGCAAGGCCGGGGCCGTCGCCATGCAGCGGGCGATGACCCGGGCGGTGGACGAGGTGGTCGAGGTCTGCGCGGCCGAGGGCATCGACGCGGACGTGGTCAAGGGCGGGGTCCTGGAAGTCGCCCACACCCCGGCCCAGCTGTCCCGGCTGCGCGAGTACGTCGCCGGGGAGCACGCCTACGGCGAGACCGACCAGCGGCTGCTCGGCGCGGCCGAGGCGGCGGCGCGGATCGGCGTGGCCGGGGTGCTCGGCGGCAGCTGGACCCCGCACGGCGCCCGGATCCAGCCCGCGAAGCTGGTCCAGGGGCTGGCCCGGGTGGTCCGGGCGATGGGCGTGACCGTGCACGAGGGCACCGCGGTCCGGGAGATCCTGCCCGCCGCCGACGGCCGCCCGGCCCGGGCGGTCACCGCGACCGGCACCGTCTCGGCGCGGTTCGTGCTGCGCGCGACCGAGGGCTTCACCTCGGCGCTGCGCGGGGAGCGGCGCTCCTGGCTGCCGATGAACTCGTCCATGATCGTGACCGACCCGCTGCCCGGGTCCTTCTGGGACTCGGTCGGCTGGGCGGGCCGGGAGACCCTGGGCGACATGGCACACGCGTACATGTACGCGCAGCGGACCGCCGACGACCGGATCGCGCTGGGCGGGCGCGGGGTGCCGTACCGCTTCGGCTCGCGCACCGACAACGACGGGCGGACCCCGCAGCAGACCATCGACCAGCTGCGGGAGATCCTGGTCCGGTTCTTCCCGGCGGCCGGGCGGACCGGGATCGCGCACGCCTGGTCCGGGGTGCTCGGGGTGCCCCGCGACTGGTGCTCCACGGTGGAGCTGGACCGGGCGTCCGGCCTGGGCTGGGCGGGCGGCTACGTCGGCAGCGGCGTGACCACCACCAACCTGGCCGCGCGGACCCTGCGCGACCTGGTGCTGCGGGAGCACGGCTCGCGCGGCGACACCGAGCTCACCGCGCTGCCGTGGGTCGGCCACCAGGTCCGCCGCTGGGAGCCGGAGCCGCTGCGCTGGATCGGCGTGCACGGCATGTACGCCGCGTACCACGCCGCCGACCGGCAGGAGCTCGCCGGGCGGGCCACCACCTCGCCGATCGCCCGGGTCGCGGACGTGATCTCCGGGCGGCACTGAGGCCCGGAGCCGGGCGGGCACCGGCGGCGGGCGGGCGGCGGCGACAGGCAGTGACCGGGCGTGGGCGCTCCGAGATGCGGAAACGCCGCTCGGAGCGGACGCTGGACTCCGGGGGAATCGACCGGACCGCAGCACTCGACGACCTTGGGGTGCCCATGTCTGTTCTTGCCTGGCTTCTCATCGCCCCACTGGGGCTGCTCGTCATCCTCGGTCTCGCCTGGTTCGAGGACCGCATGCTGCGCCCGCCGGCGAGCCCGGCGGAGCAGGTGCTGCAACGCCAGGCCGGAGCGGAGGTCGCGCCCCGGCGGCGCGCCCTGCCGCGGGCGAACGCGGTGGAGCAGGTCGCCGAGCAGGTCGCGCAGGGCACGGCGGAGCTGCTGAGCCTGGTCAGGCTCCAGCCCCGGCGCACCGCCGAGCAGCCGAAGGCGCGGGGGCGGGACAGCGCGGCCTGAGCGCCGCGCCGGTGTGAGAAGAGTCGCGAGGCCGCGTGTTGACGGTCGGTCCGGCGGCGTGGTGGGATCGGTGGGCCAAACGGAGGCATGGAGAGGAAGCCGGTGCGAATCCGGCGCGGTCCCGCCACTGTCACCGGGGAGCGCTCTCGAACGACGGCCACGGCAGTGGGTTCCACTGCGGGAAGGCCCGGGAGCGTGTCGATCCGGAAGCCAGGAGACTCTCGCCGCCGGTTCGTCGATCCAGGGCGCGGACCCTGAGTGAGGACATCCACGCCATGCGCGCTTCGCCCCAGCCCCCGCACGACGCCCCCGCCCTTCCGCAGCCGCCCCGCTGACCGCCGTGCGCAGCGCCCTCGCGCTGGGCGTCGCGGCCGGGTACGCCGCCGACGCCGCCTTCGGCGACCCCCGGCGCGGACACCCGGTGGCCGGGTTCGGCCGCGCCGCCACCGCTCTGGAGCAGCGGATCTGGCGGGACCACCGGGGCACCGGCGCGGTCTTCACCGCGCTCTGCGTCGGCACGGTCGCGGTCGGCGCGCTGGGCGCCGAGCGCGCGGTGCGCGGCAGCGGCGCGGGCCGGGCCCTGCTGGCGGGCGCGGCGACCTGGACGGTACTCGGCGGCGCGTCGCTGGT
Source organism: Streptacidiphilus sp. P02-A3a (assembly GCF_014084105.1). GTDB lineage: Bacteria > Actinomycetota > Actinomycetes > Streptomycetales > Streptomycetaceae > Streptacidiphilus. Next base: position 7,305,064 of record NZ_CP048289.1, read on the forward strand.
CCGCGAGGCGCGCACGGTCGGCCGGGCGCTGGAGGCCGGTGACCTGGCCGCCGCCCGGGAGCGGCTGCCGTACCTGTGCGGCCGCGACCCGCGCGAGCTGACGGAGCAGCAACTCGCCCGCGCGGTGGTCGAGTCGGTCGCCGAGAACACCGCCGACGCGGTGGTCAACGCGCTGGTCTGGGGCGCGCTGGCGGGTGTGCCCGGGCTGCTGGCGTTCCGCGCGGTGAACACCCTGGACGCCATGGTCGGCCACCGCTCGCCGCGCTGGCTGCGCTTCGGCTGGGCCTCGGCCCGGCTGGACGACGCCGCGGGCTGGCCCGGCGCCCGGGTGACCGCGCTGCTGACCGTGGCGGCGGCGGAGCCCGCGCGCCGGGCCGACGCCTGGCGGGTCTGGCGGCGCGACGCCGCCGCGCACCCGAGCCCCAACGCCGGACAGGCGGAGGCGGCCTTCGCGGGCGCGCTGGGGGTGCGCCTGGGCGGGACGCTGACGTACCCGCACAGCGCGGAGGGCGGCGACTCCGTCGGGGGTGGTCGGGCGGCGGGCGGCCGGACCGAGCACCGGGCGGTGCTGGGCGGCGAGGCGCGGCCGGTGGCGGTCGCGGACATCGAACGGGCGTGCGTGCTGTCGCGGCGGGTCGGCCGGCTGGCCGCGGGCGCGGCGGTCGCCGCCTCACTGCTGGGGGCTTCGGGCCTGCTCAGGTCATCCGGGTTGCCCGGGTTTCGATCGAACCGCAGGGGGCGGCGTTGAACGGGGCACTACTGGTCGCCGGGACCACCAGCGACGCGGGCAAGAGCGTGGTCACCGCCGGGATCTGCCGCTGGCTGGCCCGGCAGGGCGTCTCGGTGGCGCCGTTCAAGGCGCAGAACATGTCGCTGAACTCCTTCGTCACCGCCGACGGCGCGGAGATCGGCCGGGCCCAGGCGATGCAGGCCGCCGCCGCCGGGATCGAGCCGCAGGCGGCGATGAACCCGGTGCTGCTGAAACCGGGCTCGGACAGCCGCAGCCAGGTCGTGGTGCTCGGCCACCCGGTGGCCGAGGTCGGCGCGCTGGACTACCACGAGCGCAAGCCCGCGCTGCTGCGGATCGCCCTGGACTGCCTGGCCGACCTGCGCCGCCGGTACGACGTGGTGGTCTGCGAGGGGGCGGGCTCCCCCGCCGAGATCAACCTGCGCGACCGCGACCTGGCCAACATGGGCCTGGCGACGGCCGCCGCGCTGCCGGTGGTGGTGGTCGGCGACATCGACCGGGGCGGCGTGTTCGCGTCCATGTTCGGCACCCTGGCGCTGCTGTCCGCCGAGGACCAGGCGCACATCGGCGGCTGGATCGTGAACAAGTTCCGCGGCGACCAGCGGCTGTTGCAGCCGGGGCTGGACATGCTGCTGAAGCTGACCGGGCGGCCGACGCTGGGCGTGCTGCCGATGCTGTCCGGGCTCTGGCTGGACGCCGAGGACTCGCTGGACCTGGCCGGACTGGCCGACCGCGCCCCGTCCGAGGCCCCGCACGGGCGGGAGGTGCTGCGGGTGTCGGTGGTGCGGCTGCCCCGGCTGTCCAACTTCACCGACGTCGACGCGCTGGCGCAGGAGCCGGGCGTGCTGGTGCGCTGGGCCACCCGGCCGCAGGAGCTGGCCGACGCCGACCTGGTGGTGCTGCCCGGCAGCCGGGCCACCGTCGCCGACCTGGCCTGGCTGCGCGAGCGCGGCCTGGACACGGCGCTGGCCGAGCGGGCCGCGCTGGGGCTGCCGCTGCTCGGCGTCTGCGGCGGCTACCAGATGCTCGGGCGGACGCTGGTGGACGAGGTGGAGTCGCGGGCCGGGACCGTTCCGGGGCTCGGGCTGCTGCCGGTCCGGACCTGGTTCGCCCAGGAGAAGACCCTGGCCCGGCCGGTCGGCGAGGCCTACGGGGAGACCGTCGCCGGATACGAGATCCACCACGGGGTGGTCAGCGTGGAGGGCGGCGAGCCGTTCCTGGACGGCTGCCGGTCCGGCTCGGTCTGGGGCACCACCTGGCACGGCGCGCTGGAGAACGACGGCTTCCGCCGGGCCTTCCTGCGGGAGGCCGCCGCACTGGCCGGACGGGCGTTCAGCCCCGCGCCGGACACCTGCTTCGCCGCCGCCCGCGAGCAACGGCTCGACCGGCTGGGCGACCTGATCGCCGAGCACGCCGACACCGGGGCGCTGCTGCGGCTGATCGAGGGCGGCGTGCCGCGGGGACTGCCGTTCGTGCCGCCCGGCGCGCCGTGAGCGCCGCCGCCGCCTCTTCGTGAGTTCAGCGATTCATCTGTCATGACGACAAGGGAGTTCACCGTGGCCAGCCAGGCCGAGCAGGACCCGATCCAGCCACCGAGCGGCGCGACCGTCCTGCTGCTGTCCACCGCCGACACCGACCTGCTGGCGGCCCGCACCGCCGACGCGGGCTACCGCATCGGCAACCCGTCGCGGATCGACCCGGGCACCGAACTGCCCGAACTGCTGCGCGGCGCGGACGTGGTGGTGGTCCGGCTGCTCGGCGGGCGGCGCGCCTGGGAGGAGGGCCTCGCGGTGATCACCGCCTCCGGCCTGCCGACCGTGCTGCTCGGCGGCGAGGCGGTGCCGGACGCCGAGCTGATGGGCATGTCCTCGGTACCGGCCGGCGTGGTCGCCGAGGCGCTGACGTACCTGGTCGAGGGCGGACCGGCGAACCTCGGTGAGCTGGCCCGGTTCCTGTCCGACACCGTGCTGCTGACCGGCGAGGGCTTCGCCGCGCCGCAGCCGATGCCGCAGTACGGCGTCAGCGGCGAGCGCGACTGGGTCGAGGGGCGGCCGAGCGTCGCGGTGCTGTTCTACCGCGCGCACGAACTGTCCGGGAACACCCGGTTCGTGGAGACCCTGTGCGAGGCGGTGGAGGCGAAGGGCGGCAACGCGCTGCCGGTCTTCTGCGGCACGCTGCGCGGCGCCGACCCGGGTCTCTACCAACTGCTCGGCCGCTGCGACGCGGTGGTGGCCACGGTGCTGGCCTCGGGCGGCACGGTCGCCGCCGACGCCTCGGCCGGGGGCGACGAGGAGAGCTGGGACATGGGCGCGCTGGCGGAGCTGGACGTGCCGGTGCTCCAGGGCCTGTGCCTGACCTCCAGCCGCGCCGCCTGGGAGGCCTCGGACGCGGCGCTGACGCCGATGGACGCGGCCATGCAGGTCGCCATCCCGGAGTTCGACGGCCGGATCATCACCGTCCCGTTCTCCTTCAAGGAGCTGGGCACGGACGGCATCCCGGGCTATGTCGCCGACCCGGAGCGGGCCGCGCGGGTGGCCGGGATCGCGCTGCGGCACGCGGCGCTGCGGCACAAGCCCAACGCCGAGAAGAAGATCGCGGTGGTGTTCACCGCCTACCCGACCAAGCACTCCCGGGTCGGCAACGCCGTCGGCCTGGACACCCCGGCCTCGGCCGTGCGGCTGCTCGACTCGCTGCGCGAGGCCGGTTACGGGGTAAGTGGATACCCCTCCAGCGGTGACGAACTGATCCACCGTCTGATCGCGGCCGGGGGCCACGACGTGGAGTGGCTGACCGAGGAGCAGCTGCGGGCCGCCCCGGCGCGGGTGCCGCTGGCCGACTACCGGGGCTGGTTCGAGGCACTGGAACCGGAGTTGCGGGAGGGGGTGCGCCGCCACTGGGGCGAGGCCCCGGGCAGCCTGTACGTCGACGGCGACGAGATCGTGCTGGCGTCACTGGAGTTCGGCAACGTGGTGCTGATGATCCAGCCGCCGCGCGGCTTCGGCGAGAACCCGATCGCCATCTACCACGACCCCGACCTGCCGCCCTCGCACCACTACCTGTCGGCCTACCGCTGGCTGGAGCGGTCCTGGGGCGCGGACGCGATCATCCACCTGGGCAAGCACGGCACCATGGAGTGGCTGCCGGGCAAGGGCCTCGGCCTGTCGGCCGGGTGCGCGCCGGACGCGGTACTCGGCGAACTGCCGCTGGTCTACCCGTTCATCGTGAACGACCCGGGCGAGGGCACCCAGGCGAAGCGGCGCGGGCACGCCACGGTGGTGGACCACCTGGTGCCGCCGATGGCCCGCGCCGACACCTACGGCGACCTGGCCAAGCTGGAGCAACTGCTGGACGAGTACGCCCTGGTGAAGGATCTGGACCCGGCGAAGGCCCCGGCCGTGCGGGCGCAGATCTGGACCCTGGTGAAGGCCGCCGAGCTGCACCACGACCTGCATGTGGACGACCAGCCGGACGAGGACGCCTTCGACGAGTTCGTCATGCACATCGACGGCTACCTGTGCGAGATCAAGGACGTGCAGATCCGGGACGGGCTGCACATCCTCGGCGGCGGCCCGGTCGGCGAGGCGCGGGTGAACCTGGTGCTGGCGGTGCTGCGCTCGGCGCAGGTGTGGGGCGGCAAGGCGGACGCGCTGCCGGGTCTGCGGGCCTCGCTGGCGCGGGAGTTCGGCGTGGTGGAGAAGGAGCTGCTGGCCCGGCCCGGTGCCCCCGCTCAGGCAAGTGCCGAGCTTTTGAAGCTGGTTGAGGGACCGTCACGCACCGGCTCGGACGTGGTGGACCTGCTGGAGCAGCTGTGCCGCCGACTGGCCGAGGGCATGGAGGCGGCCGACTGGGCGCCGACCGCCGCCGGTCCGCTGGTGGTCGAGGTGATGGGACGTCATCTTCCGGACGCGGTAGCGGTGCTGGAGTTCGCGGCGCACGAGGTGGTGCCCCGGCTGGAGCGGACCACGGACGAGCTGACGCACGTGCTGCGCGCGCTGCGCGGCGGCTACGTCCCGGCCGGTCCCTCCGGATCGCCGACCCGCGGCCTGGTCAACGTGCTGCCGACCGGGCGCAACTTCTACTCGGTGGACCCGAAGGCCATCCCCTCCCGGCTGTCCTGGGAGGTCGGCCAGGCCCTGGCCGACTCGCTGGTCGAGCGGTACCTGACCGACAACGGCGAGTACCCGCGCTCGGTGGGCCTGACCGTGTGGGGCACCTCCTGCATGCGCACCCAGGGCGACGACATCGCCGAGATCCTGGCGCTGCTCGGCTGCCGCCCGCTCTGGGACGACGCCTCGCGCCGGGTGACCGGCTTCGAGGTCGTCCCGGCGGCCGAACTCGGGCGCCCGCGCATTGATGTGACGGTCCGTATCTCCGGCTTCTTCCGGGACGCCTTCCCGCACGTGGTCGGGCTGCTGGACGACGCGGTGCGGGCGGTGGCCGAGCTGGACGAGCCGGACCACGTCAACTACGTGCGCGCGCACGTCGAGCAGGACACCGCCGAGCACGGCGACCGGCGCCGGGCCACCGCGCGGATCTTCGGCTCCAAGCCGGGCGCCTACGGCGCGGGGCTGCTGCCGCTGATCGATGCCCGCAACTGGCGTTCCGACGCGGACCTGGCCGAGGTGTACGCGGTCTGGGGCGGCTACGCCTACGGTCGGGGCCTGGACGGCCGGAACGCGCGCGGGGACATGGAGCAGGCGTTCCGGCGGATCTCGGTGGCCGCGAAGAACGTGGACACGCGCGAGCACGATCTGGTGGACGCCGACGACTACTTCCAGTACCACGGCGGCATGGTGGCCATGGTCCGGCACCTGACCGGGACGTCGCCCGAGGCGTACGTGGGCGACAGCGCCACGCCGGACCAGGTGCGCACCCGCACCCTGGGCGAGGAGACGCACCGGGTGTTCCGGGCCCGAGTGGTCAACCCGCGCTGGATGGCGGCGATGCGGCGGCACGGCTACAAGGGCGCGTTCGAGATGGCCGCGACCGTCGACTACCTGTTCGGCTACGACGCCACGGCCGGGGTCGTCGACGACTGGATGTACGAGAAGCTGGCCACCGAGTACGTCTTCGACGCGGAGAACCAGGAGTTCATGCGCCAGTCCAACCCCTGGGCGCTGCGCGGCATCACCGAACGCCTGCTGGAGGCCGCCGACCGGCAGCTGTGGGCGGAGCCGGACCAGGACACCCTGGACCGGCTCCGCGAGGTCTACCTGGAGCTCGAAGGCGATCTGGAGGGCGGGGAATGACGCGCGTCACGTCCGTACCCAATGTTCGAGGAGGCGCACCCGCATGAGTTCCCGCTATCCCTTCACCGCGATCGTCGGCATGGAGGACCTGCGGCTCGCGCTGCTGCTGAACGCCGTGAGCCCGGCGGTCGGCGGGGTGCTGGTCCGGGGTGAGAAGGGCACCGCCAAGTCGACGGCGGTGCGCGCGCTGGCCGGGCTGCTGCCGCCGCTGGCGGCCGTCCAGGGCTGCCGCTTCGGCTGCGACCCGGCCGCGCCCGACCCGCAGTGCCCGGACGGGCCGCACGGCCCGGACGCGCCCGCCGCCGAGCGGCCGACCCGGCTGGTGGAGCTGCCGGTCGGGGTCTCCGAGGACCGGATCGTCGGCTCGCTGGACCTGGAACGCGCCCTGGCCGAGGGCGTGAAGGCGTACGAGCCGGGGCTGCTGGCGGCGGCGCACCGGGGCGTGCTCTACATCGACGAGGTGAACCTGCTCGGCGACCACCTGGTCGACCTGCTGCTGGACGCCGCCGCGATGGGCCGCTCCTACGTCGAGCGCGAGGGCGTCTCGGTCCGCCACGCGGCCCGGTTCCTGCTGGTCGGGACGATGAACCCGGAGGAGGGGGAGCTGCGTCCGCAGCTGCTGGACCGGTTCGGGCTGACCGTGGAGATCGCCGCGACCCGCGACCCCGAGCTGCGCGCCGAGGTGGTCCGGCGGCGGCTGGCGTACGACGCCGACCCGGAGGGCTTCGCCGCGCGCTGGACCGAGGAGGAGCGCGACCTGGCCGAACGCATCGTCGCCGCGCAGGAGTTGCTGCCACGGGTGCGCCTCGGCGACGGGGCGCTGCGGCAGATCACGGCCACCTGCGCGGCGTTCGAGGTGGACGGGCTGCGCGCGGACATCGTGATGGCGCGGACGGCGGTGGCGCTGGCGGCCTGGGCGGGCCGGACCACGGTGCTCGCCGAGGACGTCCGCACCGCGGCGAAGCTGGCGCTGCCGCACCGGCGCCGCCGGAACCCGTTCGACGCACCGGGGTTGGACGAGGACACACTGGAGCAGGCGCTACAGCAGTCGGCCGGGGAGGACCCGGACGGCTCGGACCAGCCGGACGGCCCCGACGGCCCTGACGGCCCTGACGGTCCTGAGGACGACGGACCCGGTGGCGGCGGCGGGGGCGGCGGGCAGGACGCGCCCTCGGACGGTCCCGCCGCGGCGGACGGTCCCGCCGCGCCGGAGCAGCCCGCCGGGGAGCGGCCCGCGCCGGAGCAGCAGCAGTCCCGGTCCGGGGAGTCGGCGCCGGCCCCGGCGGCGGCGGCCGCCCCGCCCTACCGGACCCGGCTGTACCAGGTGCCCGGCACCGGCGAGGGCGCCCCCGGGCGCCGCTCGCGGGCGCGGACCGACACGGGCGGCCACACCGTCCGGGCCGCCCGCCCCAGCGGCGCGCTGCAACGGCTGCACCTGGCCGCCACGATCACCGCCGCCGCCCCGCACCAGCTGGCGCGCGGGCGCGACGGGCGGGCGCTGAAGCTGCGCCGGGACGACTTCCGGCAGCAGGTCAGGGAGGGCCGCGAGGCCAACCTGGTGCTGTTCGTGGTGGACGCCTCGGGCTCGATGGCGGCGCGGCAGCGGATGTCCGCCGTCAAGGGCGCGGTGCTGTCGCTGCTGATGGACGCCTACCAGCGGCGGGACAAAGTCGGCATGATCACCTTCCGGGGCTCGGAGGCGGTGCTGGCGCTGCCGCCGACCTCCTCGGTGGAGGTCGGCGCGGCCCGGCTCGAACAGCTGCCGACGGGTGGGCGGACGCCGCTGGCGGCGGGCCTGCTGCGGGCCCACGAGACGCTGCGGCTGGAGCGGCTGCGCGACCCGCGCCGCCGGGCGCTGCTGGTGGTGGTCACCGACGGCCGGGCCACCGGCCGCGCGGGCGGCGGCGCGGCCCCGCTGGTGGAGGCGCGGCGGGCGGCGCGGCTGCTGGCCGCGCAGGGCACCGCCGCGATCGTGGTGGACTGCGAGCACGGCCCGGTGCGGCTCGGCCTGGCGGCCGAGCTGGCCGGGCACCTGGCGGGTACCGCCGTCCGCCTGGACGAGCTGGCCGCCGACAGCATGACCGACCTGGTTCGATCGATCCGAAAGGAGGCGGCGTAACCATGCCGCAGGGACAGCCGAGCACCGTTCCCGACGACGGACTGACGACCCGTCAACGACGAAGCCTGCCCGTGCTCGCGGTCCACACCGGACCGGGCAAGGGCAAGTCCACGGCCGCCTTCGGGCTGGCGTTGCGGGCCTGGAACCAGGGGTGGCCGATCGGGGTGTTCCAGTTCGTCAAGTCGGCGAAGTGGAAGGTCGGCGAGGAGCACGCGCTGCGGGTGCTGGGGGCCAGCGGCGAGGGCGGGAGTGTGGCCTGGCACAAGATGGGCGAGGGCTGGTCCTGGGTGCAGCGCACCATCGCCGACAGCGAGGAGGCCGCCCGCGAGGGCTGGGCGCAGGTCCAGCGGGACCTGGCGGCCGAGACCTACCGGCTGTACGTGCTGGACGAGTTCACCTATCCGTTGCACTGGGGCTGGATCGACACCGAGGAGGTGCTGAGCGTGCTCCGGGACCGCCCGGGCAGCCAGCACGTGGTGATCACCGGCCGCAACGCGCCGCAGCCGCTGCTGGACGCGGCGGACCTCGTGACCGAGATGACCAAGGTCAAGCACCCGATGGACGCCGGGCGGAAGGGCCAGCCGGGGATCGAGTGGTGACGGATAATCAGCGAATGTAGTCGAGCAGTTCCTCGGTGTTGAGCGTGATGCCGAGCGGTTTCGGGATCGGGAGCGCGGTACCGAAGGCCGCCAGCCGCCGGTCGGTCGTGCACTGCGGTCACCGCCTGCCTCCTTCGTCCGGGACCCCACGCCGAACACTCAGCGCAGTCGGACGATTACCTGTTCTTCGAGCAGTATCAGCCTACGAAAGGATGGCCGAATGGACATTCCCCGTGTCGTCATCGCCGCACCCGCGTCCGGCAGCGGAAAGACGACCGTGGCCACCGGGCTGATGGCCGCGCTGAGCGCGCGCGGGCTCGCGGTGTCGCCGCACAAGGTAGGGCCCGACTACATCGATCCGGGCTACCACGCGCTGGCCGCCGGGCGTCCCGGGCGGAACCTGGACGCCTTCCTGTCGGGTCCGGAGCGGCTGGCGCCGCTGCTGCTGCACGGCGCGGCGGGGGCGGACGTGGCGGTGGTCGAGGGGGTGATGGGGATGTTCGACGGGGCGGCCGGGCGCGGCGAGTTCGCCTCGACCGCGCACGTCGCCAAGGTGCTGCGGGCGCCGGTGGTGCTGGTGGTGGACGCCTCCTCGCAGAGCCGGTCGGTGGCGGCGCTGGTGCACGGTTTCGCCTCCTGGGATCCGCAGGTGCGGCTCGGCGGGGTGATCCTGAACCGGGTGGCCTCGGACCGGCACGAGCAACTGCTGCGGGAGGCGTTGGAGGAGGGCGGCGGGGTTCCGGTGCTGGGCGCGCTGCGGCGGCGCCCCGAGGTGGCCACCCCCAGCCGCCACCTGGGCCTGGTCCCGGCGGCGGAGCGGGACGCCGAGGCGCTGCGGGCGGTCCGGGACATGGGCGAACTGGTGCGCGCGGGCGTCGATCTGGACGCGCTGCTGGCGCTGGCCCGGTCCGCTCCCCCGCTGTCCGAGCCGCCGTGGAGCGCGGCGACGGAGATCGCCGGGCGGGGCGGTCCGGCGGCCGGACGGCCGGTGGTGGCGCTGGCCTCGGGCGCGGCCTTCTCCTTCTCCTACGCCGAGAACGCCGAACTGCTGGCGGCGGCGGGCGCGGAGGTCGCGCCGTTCGACCCGCTGCGGGACCGGGCGCTGCCGCCGGGGACGGCCGGACTGGTGATCGGCGGCGGCTTCCCCGAGGTGTACGCGGAGCAGCTGTCGGCCAACGCGCCGCTGCGGGCACAGGTGGCGGCGCTGGCGGCGTCCGGCGCGCCGCTGGCCGCCGAGTGCGCCGGGCTGCTGTACCTGGGCCGCTCGCTGGACGGGCTGCCGATGTGCGGGGTGCTGGAGGTGGACGCGCGGATGACCGAGCGGCTGACGCTGGGCTACCGGGAGGCGGTGGCGCTGTCCGACAGCCCGCTGGCGGTGAGCGGTACCCGGGTGCACGGGCACGAGTTCCACCGCACCGTCTGCGAGCCCGCCGCCGGGGCCGCCGCGGCCTGGGGCTGGCGGGCGGCGGACGGACCCCGTCTGGAGGGGTTCACCGGCCCCTCGGTGCACGCCTCCTACCTGCACCTGCACTGGAGCGGCGCGCCGGAGCTGCCGCTGCGGCTGGTCCGGCAGGCCGCCCGGCAGCATTGACGGATCGTCAGGCCTGCTGCACGCGCAGCCACTCACGCCCGTAGGCGCGCAGCACCGCCGGGATCCGGCAGCGTCCGAAGCCCGCGTGGTCGGGCACCAGCACCGAGCCGCGCAGCAGTCCGTGCCAGGCGGCGTCCAGTACCGGTCCGGGCAGGGCCGGGTCGGCGCAGCAGCCGTGGGCCTCGGCCAGGTCGAAGCCGGAGGGCAGCGCGGACAGCCGGGCCCAGAGCAGCATCTCCGGTGCGCCGCACAGCTCGTGGCTCCACTGGGCGGCGGCGTGCAGGCTCCTGTGCCGGTACGGCCGACCGGGGCCGTCCAGGGCGGTGCCGGACAGCGCCAGCAGTCCGGACGGCCGGGCGACCTCCGCCGTCAGCCGGTGTGGCGGGACCTCGCGCAGCCGCAGCGCGGCCAGTTCGATCGCCAGCGGGTTGTGGTCGAGCAGGTGGCACAGGGCGAGGGCGTTCCGCCGCGCGGCCCGGTCCGGTTCCAGCGGGACGCCGTGGCGGTGGGCGCGCTCGGTGAGCAGTTCCAGTGCCGGGTCCTCGGCCAGCGGCGCCAGCGCCAGCACGTACTCGCCGTCCAGGCCCAGCGCCCGGCGGCCGACCGCGAGCACGGTCAACTCCGGGCAGGCGCCGAGCAGGTACTCGATCGCGGGCGCGCCCTGGCCCTCGGCGCGTTCGCAGCCGTCGAGCAGCAGCAGCGTCGGCTGCCCGGCCAACCCGTGTGCCAGGGCCGCGAGTTCGGACAGGTCGGGGCGGTCGGGCAGGTCCAGCGCGCGGGAGAGGGTGCAGCAGAGCAGTTCCGGGGCGAGCAGCCCGCTGAGGTCGGCGGTCAGCAGCAGCCCGTCCGGGCCGAGCCCGGCGGCGCCGGAGGCGGCCGCGGCGGCGGCCAGCCGGGACTTGCCGATCCCGGCCGAGCCGGTCAGGGTGACCAGTCGCCGCTCGGCCGACTCGGCGCACAGGACCGCCAGTTCGCGTTCGCGCCCGAGCAGCCCTGGGTCGGTTCCGGGGGCGGGGATACGGGGTGCGCGGGGCATGGCGGCGTCCGTCTCGTGTGGTCTGGGCGGGTACGGGTGGGGGCCGCGTCGCGGCACCCTTCTCCTCGGGAACCGGGGGAGCCCCTCAAGGGGTGTCGGAGTGCCGCGACGCGGACGCCGCTCACGGGCCGGACCCGGAGTGGTGGCGCGCTCACAGCCTTCCGCCCGGGCCGACCGCCGCGCATCGGTATCCGGCGATGATCGGTATACCTATCTCCGCCCCGGGTGGCGTACGTATGCCGGGTCTACGCCCGGCCGTCGAGCAGCGGGGTGATCTCCGCGCGCGAGGAGACGCCGAGCTTGGCCAGGATGTGCTCGACGTGGGCGTCGGCGGTGCGCTTGGAGATCACCAGCCGTTCGGCCACCTCGCGGTTGGACAGGCCGGCGGCGACGAGCGCGGCGACCTCGCGTTCGCGGCGGGTCAGCGGGCCCGGTCCGGGCTCGGGCGGCGGCGCGGCCTGCCGGGGCAGGTCGGCGGGGGTGTCCGCGTCGGCGAGCGCGAGTTCCACCAGTTGGCTCAGCGGCAGCCGCCGTCCGAGCCCGGCGGCCTGCTCGTAGCGTTCGGCGCCGAGTTCGGCGCGGGCCAGGCGCTCCGACTCGATGCGGTGGCGGAGCATCGACTCGACGCCGCTGAGCGGGCGTCCGGACCGCTTCCACTGCTCCTCGGCCGCGCCGAGCAGCCAGGCGCCGCGCTCCGGGCGCCGCTGGGCGACCGCGCTCCAGGCGAGCAGTTCCAGGCTGTACGCGATGCCGACGGCGTCCTCCAGGTCGCCCTTGACGCACAGCGCCTCGCGGGCGGTGCGGGCGCACTCCTCCTGCTCGCCGCGCAGCCACAGCGCCATGCCCCGGAAGACCAGCAGGAAGCCCCGGATCCAGCGCTCCCCCGGGGCGTCCGCGATGTCGGCCAGGGCCTGGGCGGAGAGCCGCGCGGCCCGGTCCGGGCGGTCCCGCAGGATCATGCCGACGGTCTCCAGGTTGGACAGCACGGCCAGCGCGAACCGGTCGCCGGTGGGCTGGAGCAGCTCCCTGGCCCGCTGGAAGCAGCGTTCGGAGGTCTCCCAGTCGTCGCCGGAGACCGCGTGCAGGCCGCGGTACTGCTCGACATGGCCGAGGAGCACCGGGTCGCCGAGGTCCGAGGCGATGGCGTACGCCTCGGCCAGGCACTGGCCGACCTCGTCGTACTGGCCCATCAGCAGGTCGAAGTGGCCGACCGCGGTGAGCGCCCGGGCCCGGTCGGGTCCGGCTTCCGGCGCGCCCGCCAGCGCCCGCAGCAGCCAGTGCCTTCCCTCGGCCAACTGCCCTGCGCAGGCCCAGTAGCCGCACAGGTCGACGGTCAACGACAGGGCGGCCCGGGCGCGTTCGGGCCGGTCCAGGGCGTGGTCGAGGGCGGCGCGGAGGTTGGCCTGCTCACCGGCCAGCGCGCGGAACCGGGCCAGCTGCTCGGAGCTGAGGAAGACCGCCGCGAAGCCGGAGGCCAGCTCCCGGTAGCAGTCGAAGTGCCGGGCCCGCAGCTGCTCCTCCTCGCCGAGGGTGGCCAGCCATTCGGCGCCGTACTCGCGGATGGTGTCGAGCAGGCGGTAGCGGGTTCCTGACGGGTCGTCGACTCGGAGCACCACCGACTTGTCGACCAGGCCGATCAGCTGCTCCAGCACGTCGTCCGGGCCGAGTTCGCCGCCGGAGCAGACCGCCTCGACCGCGAGCAGGTCGAAGCTGCCCGCGAACACCGAGAGCCGGGCCCACAGCAGCCGCTCCTGCGGCGAGCACAGTTCGTGGCTCCAGCCGATGGTGGTGCGCAGGGTCTGGTGCCTCGGCAGGGCGGTCCGGCGGCCGCCGGTGAGCAGCCGGAAGCGGTCCTCCAGGCGCAGCGCCAGCTGGTCCAGCGGGATCGCCCGCAGCCGTACCGTGGCCAGTTCGATCGCCAGCGGGATGCCGTCCAGGCGGCGGCAGAGGGCCAGTACGTCGGCGGTGTTGGCCTCGGTGAGGGTGAAGCCGGGGACGACCGCGGCGGCGCGCTGGGCGAACAGCGCGACCGCGCCGTTGGCGTCCTCGGCGCCGGTCTCCACCGGCAGCGGCGGGATGACCAGGGTGTGCTCGCCGGGGACGTCCAGCGGCTGGCGGCTGGTGGCCAGGATGCTGGTGCCGGGCGAGTCCCTCAGCAGCAGGTCGGTCAGCATCGCGCAGGCGTCGACCAGGTGTTCGCAGGTGTCAAGTACCAGCAGCGTGGCGCGCCCGGACAGGTACTCGGTGAGCAGGTCGAGCGCGGGGCGGGCGGTCTGCTCGCTGAGCCCGAGCGCGGCGCAGACGGTGCGCGGCAGCAGTTCCGGGTCGGCCAGCGCGGACAGCTCCACCAGGTAGACGCCGTCCGGGTAGTGCTCGCGCAGCGCGGAAACCGCCCGCAGCGCGACCCGGGTCTTGCCGACCCCGCCGGGACCGGTCAGGGTCACCATCCGGGAGAGGCCCAGCATCCGCTGCACGGACGCCAGTTCGACACTGCGGCCGATGAAGCCGGTCACCTCCGCGGGCAGTTCGCCGCCGCGCCTCCCCGGCACCCCGAAGGTCATCCTCGCCTCACCCGGATCTCCGACCGACACGGACCCAGGGTACGCGGAACGCTACCCGCCGTGATGCGGTTGACTGATCTCGGTGCCGGAAGGCGTGTCGGCGGCGGTGGTCCGGACCAGCATCCGGCGACCGCGCCGGGCCACCGCGTAGCCCCGGGTGAGCAGCCGGTCCCTGCCGTACAGCCGGGCCAGCGAGTGGCCCTGGACCAGCGCGCAGAAGTCCTCCAGGCCGGTGCCGCGGCGCACGGTGAGCCGGGACAGGGCGTAGGGGCCCTGCCGGGGTTCGGCCATGGCGTTGGCCACCGCGCAGGCCCCGGCGTAGCCGCGGCCGCGCACCGCCCGGCGGACCCTGGCGTCGGAGTAGCCGAAGGGGTAGCCGAAGGTCTCCAGCGGGCGCTGCAACCGCTGCTCCAGCAAATATTGATTGAGCGTCAGTTCGTGTGCCAGCAGCGCCGGGGGCAACTGGTCGAGTTGCGGATGGCTGTGGCTGTGCCCGCCGATCTCGACTCCCTCGGCGGCGGCCTCGGCCAGCTGGCCCCAGCTCAGCGACTCCCCCAGCGGCAGGCCCGCGCTCCAGGACCCGGCGTCGGCGAGCCAGCCGGTGGTGACGTAGAGGCTGGCGGTGGCCCGGTGCTCGGCCAGCAGCGGCAGCACCGTCCGGTGGAAGTCCGCGTAGCCGTCGTCGAAGGTCAGTACGACCGGCCGGTCCGGCAGCCGGGGCGCCTCCAGTCCGAGCGCCTGCCGGCGCCAGTGCCGGACCAGGGTGGCCATGGTGACCGCGGTGAAGCCCATGTCGTACAGCACCGCGAGCTGCGCGGCGAAGTCGTCCGGGTGCACCGAGAGCGCCCTGGTCCGCGGGGCGGGGTCGGCGTGCACCGAGTGGTACATCAGCACCGGCACCCGGTCGTTCATCTGACTTGACGTCATCTATGGTTCCCTCGGTCACTGTTGGCACGTAGTTGCCACGATCCCAGGACGTATCCGACGGCAGTGATCAGCCCGCCGGAGGTGATGGCGGCGGCCCGGGCCAGCCCTGCGACATCGCCGCGCAGGGTCTCCGCCAGGCCGCGCAGGATGCCCGCCGGGAGCGTCCTGGAGGCGTAGTAGCGCTCGCTGGACAGGCCGTCGCCGGCCCCGACCCGGCCCGCCACCTGGGCCTTGGACAACCCCTCGGCCCAGCAGCGGGTGCGGAAGTAGCCGAAGCGCTGGCGCTCGATCGGGACCCGGTGGTGGATCACCGAGCGGTCGTCGAAGAGGAACACCGAACCGGGGCGCTCCTGGTGGATCCGGATGCACAGCTCGGTCTCCTCGCCGCCCAGCGGGCGCACCGGCCTGCCGTCGCCGCCCGCGTCGGCGCCCCGGCCGATCCCGGCGCTGAAGCCGCCGACCGACTCGAAGACGCCGCGCCGGAACGAGGCGTTGCCACCGAGCACGTTGCGGACCCGGGCCCGGCCGGTGGGCATGCCCCGGTAGGTGGCGCCGTGCACCCAGTCGAACTCCTGCGGGTACCAGCCGGGTCGGCGCCCGGAGTCCCAGACCGGCAGGGTCAGCCCGCCGACGCCCATCACCTCCGGATCGGCGAAGCCGTCGGCGAACCAGCGCAGCCAGTCCCGCTCGGCGACCGCGTCGTCGTCCAGGAACGCCACGATCCCGCCGCGGGCGGCGGCGACCCCGGTGTTCCGGCCGCCGGACAGGCCCCGGGCATGGCTGTTGGCGATCACCTGGACCGGTTCGGTGCCCACCAGCCGGGCCCGCAGCCGGGTCAGCAGCCGCGGGTTGTGGTCGACCACGACCAGCACCTCCAGCGGCGGCAGGCTCTGCTTCAGGGCGGAGTCCACCGCCGCCAGCAGGTCGTCCCACCGGTCCTCGGTGTACCCGCAGATGATCACTGACACGTCGTCCGGCATCCCAGCCCCCCAGTACCGTCCGGACGTTGCGACCGCCCGGACACCGTTCTGCCGCGCACCCCGTAGCCGCCGGGGCAGCGGACCCCCCGCAGCAGAAGGTGCCCGCTGCTCGGGACGTTAACCGGCAGCGGCCGGTTCGTCTCCCGCTTCGCCGGTATATCCGGGGAGGACTCGGCCGCGCGGTTGATTCACGGCCAACATTGAGCATGGATCAGGGTCGCGCCGCCATTCCGCTCCGTATGCTGTCCGGAGGGCTGGGAAGCGCTGCCTATGGGGGGACGACGCATAGTGCAAGAGATCATTTCCGGGACACCCGAACGGTCCCCGCTACCACCCGAACCCGCTGACCCGCTGAACCGGCTGACCTTGACCGTGATCGTCTGTGCGTACACGCTCGACCGCTGGGACGATATCGTCCGCGCCGTCCAGTCCCTGCGTGACCAGGAAAGACATCCGGACCAGATCATCCTGGTGACCGACCACAACCCGGAGCTCCAGCAACGCGCCGCCGCCCGCTTCGCGGACCTGGAGGTGATCCCCAACAACGAGGGCCCGGGCCTGTCCGGCGCCCGCAACACCGGCATCGCCGCCGCCCGCGAGGACGTCGTCGCCTTCCTCGACGACGACGCCGCCGCCGCGCCCGACTGGGCGGCCACCCTGCTCTCCGGCTACCGGGACCCGAGGGTGATCGGCGTCGGCGGGTGGATCGAACCGGACTGGGAGGCCGGGCGCCCCGGCTGGTTCCCGGCCGAGTTCGACTGGGTCGTCGGCTGCGCCTACACCGGGCTGCCGGAGGCCCCGGTGCCGATCCGGAACATGATCGGCGCCAACATGTCGCTGCGCCGGGAGGTCTTCGGCGCCATCGGCGGCTTCAGCCAGGACCTGGGCCGCACCGGCGCGCTGCCGCTCGGCTGCGAGGAGACCGAGCTGTGCATCCGCGCCGGACGCCACTACCGGGACGGCGTCATCCTCTACCTGCCCGAGGCCGTGGTCCGGCACCACGTCGGCGCCCGGCGCGGCACCTGGCGCTACTTCCTGGACCGCTGCCTGAGGGAGGGCCTGTCCAAGGCCGCGGTGAGCCGGATGGCGGGCCCCAGCGCCGCGCTGGCGTCCGAACGCGCGTACCTGTGCCGGACCATACCGCGGGCGCTGGGCCGGACCCTGCTCCCCGGCGCCGGACGCTACCCGCTGGCCAACCTCCCGGCGCTGCTGCTCGGGGTGGCGCTGACCGCCCTCGGCTACCTCGGCGGCCGGACCCGCCAGCTGTTCCTGCCCACCCCCGACAGCGCGCCGGCCACCGGCGGCCCCGCCCCCGCCGTCCGCCCCGGCCGGACCGCGCTGGGGCTGCTGCCGCCGCTCGCCGCCGCGCTCGGACTGTGGGCCTGGTCCATCCGGCACGTGGACGTCAGCGACCTCGGCGGCTTCGGGCTGCCCGCGCGCCTGCCCTGGAGCTACTGGGCCTCGGTGGCGCTGCTGCTGCTCGGCTTCGTCGGCGCGATGCGGCGGCGCGGACGGCACCCGCTGTGGCCGGCCGCGTACACGGTGGCGCTGCTGGTGGTGCAGCGGGCCACCTCGGCGCTGGTCTACCACACCCTGCTGTACGCCTGGACCTGGAAGCACATCGACATCATCGACCGGCTGCTGGCCAACGGCGGCCATGTCGAACTGGGCGACCAGCTGGGCGCGATGGCCCCGTACGACCAGTGGGTCGGCTTCTTCGCCGGCAACGCCGCGCTGATCCGGCTGCTCGGCCTCAACACCGCGCTCTCCTACGCCGCCTGGGCACCACTGGTCTCCAGCCTGGTGCTGGTCGTGCCGCTGTACCTGATCTTCCGCTGCTTCAGCCGGGACCAGCGGCTGGTCTGGACCGCCGTGTGGATCTTCTTCCTGGGCAACTGGGTCGGCCAGGACTACTTCTCCCCGCAGGCCTTCGCGCTCTTCCTGTACCTGGGCGTGCTGGCGGTGGTGCTCCGGCAGTTCGCCCGCGAGGGCCGCCCCGGGCTGCTCGCCGTGCTGGACGCCGGATACCCCCTCGGCGCCCGACCCCGGCGACCGCTGGACCGCCGCCGCCGGACGCTGTGGACGCTGCTGCTGGTCCCGGTCATCACCGCCATCGCCGCCGCGCACCAACTCACGCCGGTGATGCTGGCGGTGGGACTGGCCGCGCTCTGCCTCACCCGCCGCTACCGCAACCTCTGGCTGGCGGCGCTGGCCTGCGCCATCCCCGCCGCCTGGGACCTCAGCTCCGCGCTGGCCTTCTTCAAGCTGCAACTCCCGCAGATGGCACAGTCCTTCGGCGACCTGCTGGCCAACTCCGAGGCCGGGGGCGGCACCACGCCCACCGGCCTGGGCCCGGTCACCATCTCCTACCTGGACCGGGGGCTGTCCGCCGGGGTGGCGCTGCTGGCCGTGGCCGGGCTGCTGCGGCATCCGCCGCTGCGCCGGGCCGGACTGCCGCTGCTGCTGCTCGGGATCTCGCCGATGCCGATGGCGGTGGCCAACAACTACGGCGGCGAGATGATCTTCCGGGTCTACCTGTTCGCGCTGCCCGGCCTGGCCTTCTTCGCCGCCGCCGCGCTCCAGCCCGGCCCGGCCACGCGCCGCACCGTCTCCTGGGGGCGGCGGACGGCCACCGCGCCGCTGCAACGGCCGCGCACCGCGCTGCTGAACGTCGCCGTGCTGGCACTGCTGGCCGGGGCCTTCTTCCCCAGCTACTACGGCAAGGACCGGGTCAACTACTTCCCGACCGGCGAGATCCAACTGGTGGACCGGCTGTACACGATCGCGCCGCCCGGCTCGCAGATCATCGCGGCCACGCCCAACTTCCCGGACGCCTACCGCAACTACGACGAGTACACGCTGTGGTGGCTCTCCGACGACGACCAGGCCAGCAACAGAGCGCTGCTGGCGGACCCGGCGGGCTACCTCACCGGGCAGCGGCAGACCGGCTGGATCCACCAGCAGGACCCGAAGGCCTACTCGTACGTGATCCTCACCCGGGCGCAGTACGCGGACGTCGCCATGGACGGCCTGCTGCCGCCCGGCTCGGTCCAGCGGATCCAGGCGTCCCTGGCCGCCTCGCCCCGGTTCCGGGTGGTGCTGCGGAACGCCGACGGCATCGTCTACCAGGTCCTGCCGCCCGACCCCGGCGCCGGTGCCACCGACAGCGCCGGGGTCACCGAGAGCACCGGGAGCGCCCCATGACCCTCGTCGCCCGGTTCACCCCGGCCGCCACCGGCTGGCTCGCGCTGCTGCTGGTCGACGGGCTCCCGGCCGCCGCGCCGCTGCGGATGGCCGCGGTCACGGTGTTCCTGCTCTGCTGCCCCGGGCTGGCGCTGCTGCGCCCGCTGCGCCCGGCGCTGCTCGGCCCCGCCACCGACCGGGCCCAGGACGAGGCCCAGGACGAGGGCGACCGGGACGGCCGGGGGGCGGTGACCGCGCAGAACCTGCTGCTGGTGCTGATGCTGAGCCTGTCCGCGCTGGTCCTCGCCGCCACCGCGCTGATGCTGGCCGGGGCGTTCAGCGGCAGCGGCACCCTGGTCGTGCTGGCCGCGCTCACCAGCGCCGCCGCCCTCTGCCCGGCGCCACGGGCCGAACGGCGGCCGGGGACGCCCCCGGCGGCTGCCGGGTGACCGGGTCCCGGCACCGACCGCGGCGGGCCGCGGCGCTCCGCCGGCGGACGCTGCTGGCGGCCGGAGCCGGACTGGCGCTGCTGCTGGGCCTGCTGCTGTACCTGCCGCCGCCTGCCCAGGGCCACCGCGCTCCGGCCGCCGCCCGGTGCGCGGCCGGTCCCTCGCTGGCGCCGCCCTGCGGCGCCTGGTGGGGCGCCTACGTGCCGACCGGACCGGACGGCCTGGTGGCCTCGGTCACCGCGCTGGAGCAGCGGATCGGGCGGCGGCTGGACCTGGTGTACACGTACCACGACATGGGCTCCGGCACCGACGGCCAGCTGCTCGACCCGGCCGAGCAGCGGTTGGGCACCGACCACCTGCTGATGCTGTCCTGGGAGTCGGACGTCTGGTCGGACACCGCCCCTGGCGGCAGCACACCGCTGGGCTGGGCGAGGATCGCCGCCGGGGACTACGACGCGTCGGTGATCGATCCGCAGGCGGAGCGGGTCAAGGCGTACGGCCGGACGGTGCTGATCGCCTTCGACCAGGAGATGGACTCGCGCACCCCGGTCGACGGCACCCCGGCCCAGTTCGTCGCCGCCTACCGGCATGTGGTGGACCGCTTCCGGCAGTTGGGCGTGACCAACGTCCGCTGGGTGTGGACCGTCACCGGCTACCTGCCGCACACCCAGCTGTTCAGCGAGATGTACCCGGGCGACTCCTACGTCGACTGGATCGCCTTCGACCAGTACAACTACTACGGCTGCAAGGGAAATCCGGACTGGCTGTCGTTCGCGCAGACCGAACTGCCCAGCTACACCTGGATCCGGACGCACATCTCGGCGACCAAGCCGCTGATGCTCGCGGAGTTCAGCACCGCCGTCGACCATGCCCACCCGGACGCCCAACAGCAGTGGTACCAGCAGGTTCCGCAGGTGCTGGAGCGGCAACTGCCGGGCGTCCGCGCGGTGGTGCAGTGGGACTCCTCGGTCCCGGGGCCGGACTGCGACCTGTCGCTGGACACCGGGCCCGCCCTCAGCGGCTTCACCGGCGCCGGACACAGCCCCTACCTGAACCAGCCACTGCCCGGCGGGAGTTGACCGCCGGGCTCAGCCCGCGAAGCGGGGACCGCTGACGGCGGCCCGGGCCCGGCGGTAGACCCGCCAGCCGACGGTGCGCGGCCGGTCCGGAAAGGGAGCCACCGGGGCGCCCGATCCGGCCAGCCAGGAGGCGAGTTCGGCAGTGGTGTCGGTGCTCCTCAGCATCAGCCGGGCGATCCGGTACGGGTCGTCCCGGGTGGAGCTGAGGGCGTCGCGCACCGCCGCGGCCGAGCTGTACCCGGCCTCCCGCACCAACCTCCGCACGGCCGGGCTGTTGTAGCCGTGCGGGTAGGCGAAGGCCGGTACCGGGACGCCCAGGGCGTCCTCCAGCACCTCTTTGGGCACCCGCAGTTCCCGCCGGACGGCGGCGGCGGGCAGGGTGTCCAGCTGCGGGTGGGTGACCGTGTGCGCGCCGACCTCCAGACCGCAGTCGGTGACCTCCTTGAGCTGACCTAGCGTCATCATCGGTGCCGGTGGCAGCAGGCAGCGCGGGTCCGCGCCGCCGAGCGCGCCGGTGGTGAGGTACGCGGTGGCGGTCAGTCCGCGCGCGGCCAGCGCGGGCGCGGTGAAGCCGGGCAGGTCGGCGAAGCCGTCGTCGATGGTGATCACCACCGGACGTGCGGGCAGCGGCGCCCGTCCGGCCAGCGCCTCGGTCAGTCCGGTCGCGGTCAGCGGGGTCCGGCCGCTGTCCCGGACGGCGTCCAGTTGCGCGGCGAACTCCCCCGGCCGGACCGTGAACTGGGCGATCCAGGCGGGCGGGTCCTCCATCACCGCGTGGTAGAGCAGCACCGGTATCCGCGCGCCCACCGGTATCCGTTCCCTCGTCCCGGCCATCGCCGCCCCCCGACCACTCGCCCGTCCCCGGCGCTCCCCGGGTCACGCCCACGCTCAGTGTTCCTCCTCCGCCGGGGTCCGATCCCGTTGCTGCGGAATCGTCATCCGCGGCAGCGGTGGCGGTGCCGGGGTCCGTGGCGGGCGCGGCAGCCAGGAGTCCCGGAACACCAGCAGCGCCGCGGCCACCAGTACTTGGGTGACCAGCCAGGCCAGGCCCATACCGGCCAGGCCGAACCTCGGCACGAGGACCTGGAACAGGCCGAACACCAGGGCGCAGGTGGCTCCGTAGACCACCACCACCATCACCGCCCGGCGGCGCACCCGGTAGGCGGCCAGCGCGGTGGCGATGATCAGGTTGGGCAGCGAGGAGAGCGCCAGCAGCCGCAGCAGGGCGGTGGCGTGGCCCGGGTAGTCCGAGCCGAACAGCCGCAGCACCAGCGGCGCGGCGGCGATCAGCGCGGCGGCCCCGCCCAGCAGCAGCGCCCCGGTGCCGCGCAGTACCGTCCGCACCGCCTTCGCCAGCCGCTTCGGGTCGCCCGCGGACTCGACCACGATCGACGAGCCCATGTTGATGCTGATCACGTACAGCATGGTGGTGATCACCCAGCTGATGGAGAAGTAGGCGCTGTCCCTGGCTCCGAGCGTGTCCAGGATCAGCACCTGCGGCAGGGTGGAGGCGGCCAGCCAGAACAGTCCGCCGACGTAGGTGGCGGCGGTGAAGCGGACCAGTCCGGCGGTGGACTCGGCCGGGATCAGGTGCAGCCCGGTGACGTCGCCCGGCTGGGCGTCCCGGGCCCAGGAGGGTCGCCGCTCCATCCGGCTGACCTCGCGTTCCCGGGCCGGGATGGCGAAGCCGAAGAGGTAGGTGTTGACGTAGAGCAGGGCCAGCAGCAGCGCCACCGTCCAGGACAGCAGGATGCCGGAGTCGCGCACGGACAGCGCGAACAGGGCGACCGCCACCAGCTTGGAGAGGGAGAAGAGCAGCTGCTCGCCGAGTACCCAGCTGGGTCGGCGCAGGCCGGTCAGTACGCCGTCCTGGAGGATGAAGATGCCGTAGGCGACCACCGCGACCACGAACACCGTGCCGGTCAGCGGGGTGTGCAGGAAGCCCAGCCCGGGTGAGACCCAGGGGACCAGCAGCACGAAGCCGACCCCGACCAGCAGCGCCAGCGCGATCGAGGCCAGGTAGGCGCGGGTGACGATGCGCCGGGTAGCGCTGCCCGCCGAGGGCGCGAAGCGCACCATCACGTCCGCGAGGTTCAGTTGGGACACCCCGCCGAGGAACATCACCATGGAGACGGCGGAGTAGTTCCGGCCCACGGTGCTGGTGGAGTAGTGCAGTCCGGGCCCGACCACGGACCAGTAGGCGGCGCCGAGCACCGAGGAGGCCAGCGAGGCCAGGGTCAGCACCACGCCGTTGCGCAGCAGCGGGTCGCCGCCGAGGAACCGCCCCAGCAGCGGCAGCCCGGCCAGCCGCTGGGCCACCGTGCTGGTGCGCCGCCTCCGGTTCCGGTTCTCTCCCACCGCGAACCCCCCTCCTGCCCGGTGGTCGGGCCCGCTGGTCAGCCGCCGTCGGCAAGGATCCGCCGTTCGGCCCGACCGGCGATGAGGATTCCGTCGACCACGCCCAGGTCCCCCGGGGCGGTCGGCGGCTCCTGGCCGAGCGGCAGCCCCCGGGCGGTCAGCCGCAGCGTCCGCCGACCGCCGTCGGGGTCCGCCACCCGCGCGGTGAACTCGACGCTGTGGTGCGCCCGTTCGGTGCGCTCACCGGCGCCGTCGAACGGGTCCAGGGAGAGCAGTTCGGTGCCGCCCGGCAGCAGTCCGGCGACGGCCGCGCCGAGTCGCTCGCGGCCGAGCAGCCGGTGGATCCGCCAGTCCGCGGCGGGCAGCACCACGGTCGGGTAGCGGCGCAGCAGCCGGGGCTGCCCGGTCCGGTCGGTCAGCGCCGGATAGGCGGGGACGATCCGGTCGCGGGCGAACCCGGCGTCGGTGAAGCGGGCGGCGACGGAGGCCAGCGCGGCGCCGGACCGCGGTGGCGCGCCGAGCAGCAGCACCAGGCCGCCGACCCGGCGCAGCGAGTCCGGCAGCCGGGGCTCCTCGGGCAGCAGCGGGCCGCCGGGCCGGGTGGTGCGGGCGACCACGTGCTGGTACTCCAGTCGGCCGAGGGCGGCGGCGACCAGCGGCGCCAGGTAGCCGCCGGACGAGCGCAGGCCGAGGACCAGCAGTGGGCGCTCCCGGTCCGGGTGCCGCTCGGCGAAGCGCCGGGCGAGGGCGACCGCGTCCTCCGGTCGCAGGTCGAGGTCGCGGAAGCCGGAGGGGACGTGCAGCAGCGCGCCGTCGAGCAGCCGCGCGGTGTGCGGCGGGACGCCGGAACGCAGGTCCTCCACCGTGGTCCGGACGCTGAGCAGGATCCCGGCGGCGTCCTCCTCGGTGTCCCCGAGCACCGCCTCGGCCAGCACGTTGGCCAGGTCGCGGAGCAGCACGTGCCACTCGGACAGGCCGAGCCGGCCGCGGACGGCGGTGGCGGAGGTCTCCAGCAGCCGCCGCAGCGAGCCGATCCCGCCGCGCGGCGGGAGCAGCCGCAGGGCGGGCTGCGCGGGCAGCGCGGAGGTGCCCTGGAGCCGGTCGGCGACGATCTGCGCGGCCCCGGCGGCGTGCAGGAAGGCGTCCAGGGCCCGGCCGCCGTCGGCGGCGGCGACCAGCCGCTCCAGGACCGCGCGCAGTTCCACGGCGGGCCGACCCGGAGGCCGGATCCGCTGGTCAGTGGCCATGCCGACGCGCCTCCCAGGGCAG
Organism: Streptacidiphilus sp. P02-A3a; assembly: GCF_014084105.1. Classification (GTDB taxonomy): domain Bacteria; phylum Actinomycetota; class Actinomycetes; order Streptomycetales; family Streptomycetaceae; genus Streptacidiphilus. The sequence continues at coordinate 7,329,212 of NZ_CP048289.1, forward strand.
TGGTGTTCCGTGGACCAGGCGTCGGCTGCGCAGGTAGCCGAGCGGGCCGTAGAGCAGGCCCCGGCGCTGGAGCCGGGACAGCCGCTCGGGCCAGGCGTGCGCGTGCCGGGGCTCGGCCGGGCCGCCGCCGACCGGCTCCGGCCTGGCGCCGGTGTGGCGCAGCGCGTAGCGGATGCCGCCGGGCAGTCGGCGCAGCAGCGCGGGCAGCATCCGCGGCTCCCGGGCGACGGCCGCGGTCAGGTAGGCGCCGAGGCCCGCGCCGTAGCCGAAGGCCTGGGCGTCCAGGTCCTCCGGGCGGTCCCGGTGGTGGTGCCAGACCAGGGCCCGCGGCTGGTAGACCAGGTGGTGGCCGTTGACCACGGCCCGGAAGAAGGACAGCAGGTCGTCGCCGCCCCGGGCCGGGGTGCCGGTGCCGGTGGCCGGGTCGAAGCCGCCGAGGTCGCGCAGGGCCCGGGTGCGGAAGGCCATGTTGGCGCCGGAGCCGAAGCGTCCGGCGGTGAACGGGAACAGCGGCTCGTCCGGCGGCGGGCGGTCGAGCCGCCAGGCGCGGCGCCGGAAGCCCTTGGTGAAGCCGCCGTGGGCCTCCAGCATGACCTGGGTCCTGGTGCGCAGCCGGGCGGGCAGGATCAGTCCGGTGACGCAGCCGACGGCGGGGTCGGCCGCGCTGCCGTCGGCGTCGGCGAAGGCCGCCACCAGCGCCCGCAGCCAGTCCGGGTCGAGCACCACGTCGTCGTCGGTGAAGGCGGTGATCTCGCCGAGGGACTCGGCCAGGCCGCGGTTGTGGGCGGCGGCGAGGCCGCGGACCGGCTCCCGGACGTAGCGGACCCGGTCGGCGTGGCGCTGCCGGACCAGGGTGCGGGTGGCGTCGGTGACCGGGTCGTTGTCGACCACCACCACCTCGATCCGCGGGTAGCGCAGCGCGGCCACCGAGTCCAGGCAGCGGGCGAGCGGTTCCGGCCGCTCGCGGGTGGCGATCACCACTGTGACCAGCGGCTGGTACGGCTCGGCCACCGGCGTCGCCGCGGCGGACTCCGCGGCGGCGCGGCGCAGTTCCGGTCCCAGCTCGCGGCGGGCTGCCTCGGCCAGCAGCCGCGCCGGGTCCTCGGACTCGCCGACGGTGGCCTGGACCAGGCCGACCGGGTGTCCGCCGACCCGGGCCAGGGCGAGCACCCGTCCGGCCGGTACCGGGCCCGGTTCGCCGACCCGGCGCAGTACCGGCGCCTGTCCGCCGTCGCCGAGTTCCAGTTCGGCGACCTCGATCGGGGCGTGGTCGGGGTTCAGCCGCAGCGGCGGCCCGGGTGCGGCCGCCGGGTCCGGTGGCCGCGGCTCGGTCTGCTTCACCGGGCGGCCCCCAGCGGCCGTCCGTTGCGCTCGCGGAGCAGGGTGCGCAGCACCCGGTGCCCGTCGCGGAAGGTCCGCAGGTTGGACTGGCCGGTGCGGCGCGGGAGTTCCAGCGTCGGCACCTCGGCCACCCGCAGCCCGGCGAGCAGCGCCCGGACGGTGATCTCGGTCTCTATCTCGAATCCGGAGGACCGCAGGTCGAGCTGGTCCAGGACGTTGCGGTTGAAGGCGACGAAGCCGTAGCAGAGGTCGGTCAGGGTGCTCTGGTACATCACGTTGACCAGCGCCAGCAGGCCCCGGTTGCCCAGCCGGCGCAGCATGGTGATGTCCAGCGAACCGCCGCCGCCGGTGAACCGGGAGCCCTTGACCAGGTCGAAGCCGCTCTCCAGGAAGTGGATGTAGCGGGGGATCTCGCGCGGCGACATGGAGCCGTCGGCGTCGATCATGACGATGTAGTCGCCCTTGGCGGCGAGGAAGCCGGTGCGCAGGGCGCTGCCCTTGCCGGGGCCCTGCTGCGGGACGATCCGCAGCGAGGGGAGGGTGGCCCGGGCCATCTCCAGGGTGGCGTCGGTGGACTCGCCGTCGACCAGGATCACCTCGTCCACGCAGTCCGGGATCCGGTTCAGCACCCAGCCGATGTTGGCGGCCTCGTTCCGGGCCGGGACGATGACGCTGACCGTCCCCCGGGGCGTCTCCCGCTCGTGGCGCCGGGTGGGCTCACCGGCGGCGGTGGCGGCCGGGGCGGGCTGGGTGGCGGGGGCGGCGACCGGGTCGCGCCGCTCGGTCGGGTCGACCTCCCAGCGTTCGGCCACACGTTCGGCCAGACCGGCGGACCGTTGGGCGGTATTGGACATGGGCACATTCATGAACGGCACCTCGGTTCCCCCCACGGCACTGGACCGCGACTTTCGAACGTCCGTTTGTTCGGTCATGACACCTGCTCCGCGTGCCGTTCCCCGCAGTAATTCGACCCGCAGAGTTCCCCCTGTCCTTCGCGCCACAATTCCGGACTTCTACCCGCCTGAATACCCGGCGGTCCTGGAAATGATCACGGTCGCCGCCCGCGCGGAATCCGCTCCCCACGGCCGCCTTGTTGGAAACGGTACCCGTGGCCGAGTACCGGTGTAAGGGATTTCACGGCAGTCACTGCCCGAATTCCCAGGTCGGCGCACATCAGCACGCTTCGACAACGCCTTTACCCTCCCTACCCACGGGAACCCCGATCGGAGGCGGCGCATCCGGCCGCGGGCCGTCGCCCGCCACCGGCACCGCCGCTGATGATCAGTCAGTTCGGCTCCGCTGCCCGATCCATGCTGCTACGGATGGGTCCCGATGTCATGGGATCCACCTGATTCGGCGGCATCCGGGGCCGGTGTCCGCGAAAGCCGTTCGGTGCGGGCGCGCCCCCGGCATCATGGAGCGCGCGGACCGCATCATGGGGCGCGGGGGACCAAGCAGAGGGGCTGCCTTGGACATCGGCCTTGATCCACGGACACCGGTACTGATCGTCAAACTGGGCCACTATCCGCTGCACCACGGCGGGGTCGGCGCGATCCGCAGCCTCGGCCGGGCCGGGGTGCCGGTCTACGCGATCACCGAGGACCGGGCCACCCCGGCCGCGCTCTCCCGCTATCTGCGCGGACGCTTCGTCTGGCCGACCACCGCCGCCGAGCCGACCGCCGAGTTGGTCGCCGGGCTGACCCGGATCGGCCGCCGGATCCGGGCCGGCGAGGGTCACCGCGCCGTCGCGCTGCCCACCGACGACGAGGCCGCCGTCCTGCTCGCCGAGCACGCCGCGGAGTTGGCGCCGTACCTGCTGATGCCCCGGATCCCGCCCGGGCTGCCGCGCGCGCTGGCCGGAAAGCAGTCGCTGCACCAGCTCTGCCTGGAGCACCAGGTGGCCACCCCGCGCTCGGCGGTGCCCGAGTCGTACGACCAACTCGCTTCCGTCGCAGAAGAGTTGATCTTCCCGCTGGTGGCCAAGAACGCCGACCCGTACGCCCGGCTGAGCGATCCGGCGGTCGGCTCCACCACGCTGCTGCCGGACCGGGCCGCGCTGGAGCGGCTGGCCGAGAGCTGGTCCGGCTCCGCGCCGCCCCGGGTGCTGCTCCAGGAGTACCTGCCGATGGAGCACTGCGAGGACTGGATCGCGCACCTCCACCGCGCCGGGGGCGGCGACGGCGGGACCCCGCGCGACTCCCGCGCGGACAACCCGGACCTGGTCTTCACCGGCGTCAAGGTCCGTGCCTGGCCGCCGCGCGGCGGGGTCACCGCCCACGCCTACTCCGCCGCCAACCGGGCGCTGGCCGAGGAGAGCGCCCGGTTCTGCCGCGCCGTCGGCTTCCGCGGCATCTGCGACCTGGACTGGCGGTTCGACCGCCGCGACGGCCGCTACAAGCTGCTGGACTTCAACCCCAGGCTGGGCGCGCAGTTCCGGCTGTTCGAGACCGGCCCGGGGGTGGACCTGGTCCGCGCGCTGCACCTGGACCTCACCGGCCGCCCGGTGCCCAGGGGCGAGCAGTTGCAGGGGCGCAGCTTCACCGTGGAGATCCTGGACGCCCCGGCCCGGGTCGCCGCGCGCCGCGGCCACCGCTCGGCCCAGCTGCCCGGTGGCCGGTCGGCGCCGCCGTCCGGCGGGCGCGGGCGGCTGCGGGAGCTCGCCTGGGCGGCGCCGGACGACCCGCTGCCGGCGCTGTCGGCGGTGGTCCGCTCGGCCGGTCCGGCGGCGAACCGGCTGCGCGACGCGGTCCGCGCGCTGCTGCCGGAGCGGCGCCGCCAGGACCCGCGCGAGCAGCGACGTGGGGCAGGACACACCCCCTCCGGTTGACTGCCCCGCGCGGGGCGTGGTGGGATTCCGAGGCCTGATACGGCGGCATTGATGAGGAAGTCCGGTTCGATTCCGGCGCGGTCCCGCCACTGTCACCGGCTGGTCCGCACCGGAGCGCGGACCGGCCCGCAAGCCAGGAACTCTGGCCGCCGTCACCACGATCCGGGGCGCGGACCCCGAGTGAGGACTGCCGCCATGCGCCCAGCCGGGCCCCCGTCCACCGTTGCCGCCACCGCCCGCCGTACCGCCGCGGCCGCTCGGTGACCCGCGACGCGATACCCACGGGCCCGCGCCTGGTGGGCCTCGGCATGGGCCCCGGCGATCCGGAGCTGGTCACCGTCAAGGCGGTGCGGCTGCTGGCCGAGGCCGAGGTGGTGGTGGTGCCGGTGCTGGACAGCGGCGAGACCGGCCGGGCCGAGGCCACCGTGCTGCACCACACCGCCGGTGCCAAGATCGAGCGGATCGTGTTCGCGCTGAACGAGCGGCAGGACCGCGCCCGGCGCGAGGCGGCCTGGGACGCGGCCGGGGCGCGGGTGGCCGAACTGCTGCGCGCGCACCGGATGGTGGCCTTCGCCACCATCGGCGACCCGAACGTCTACTCGACCTTCACCTACCTGGCGCAGACGCTGACCGCGCTGGTCCCCGGCCTGGTGGTGGAGACCGTCCCCGGCATCACCGCGATGCAGGACCTGGCCGCGCGCAGCGGCACGGTGCTCGCCGAGGGCACCGAACCGCTCACCCTGGTCCCGGTCACCGCGGGCGCGGCCGTGCTCCGGCAGGCCCTGGACGGCCCCGGCACCGTCGTCGCCTACAAGTTCGGTCGCCACGCGGCCGAGGTCGCGCGGGCCCTGGCCGACGCCGGTCGGGACGGCAACGCCGTCTGGGGGGCCTCGCTGGGCCTGCCGGACGAGCGGATCCGCGCCGCCGGGGAACCGCTCGACGGTCCGCTCCCCTACCTGTCCACCCTGATCGCCCCGGCGGTCCGCACCACCCGTGGAGGCAAGCTGTGAGCACGCCCAGCCAGAGTGGAACGACCGGGAAGGTCACCTTCGTCGGCGCCGGGCCCGGCGCCGCCGACCTGCTGACCTTCCGTGCGGCCCGCGCCATCGCCGAGGCCGACACCGTGATCTGGGCCGCCAGCCTGGTGCAGGCCGAGGTGCTGGAGCACGCCCGGGCCGACGCCGAGGTGCTGGACTCCTCGCTGGTCCCGATGGAGGACGTGCTCGCGGTGTACCGGCGCGCCGCCGCCGAGGGCCGCCGGGTGGCCCGGATCCACTCCGGCGACCCCTCCCTGTGGGGCGCGGTCCAGGAGCAGTTGGACCGCTGCCGGGAGCTGGGCCTGGACACCGAGATCGTGCCCGGTGTCTCCTCCTTCTCGGCGGTCGCCGCGATCGCCCAGCGCGAGCTGACCATCCCCGAGGTCGCCCAGAGCGTGATCCTCACCCGGCTCGGCGGCGGCAAGACGCCGATGCCGCCCGGCGAGGAGGTCCGCGACTTCGCCCGGCACGGCACCACCATGGCGGTGTTCCTGTCGGCGGCGCGGGCGAAGCAGCTGGTGGAGGAGCTGACCGAGGGCGGCTATCCGGCGGACACCCCGGTGGTGATCGCCTATCAGGCGACCTGGCCGGACGAGCTGGTGCTGCGCGGCACCCTGGCGACGCTGGAGGCGCAGGTCAAGGAGCACCGGCTGTGGAAGCACACGCTGTTCCTGGTCGGCCCGGCGCTGGACGCCACCGGGACCCGCTCGCACCTGTACCACCCCGGTCACTTCCACGGCTTCCGCCGTGCCGATCCCGACGCCCGCCGCGCCCTGCGTGCCGCCGCCAAGCCGTGACCCGGCCCGCTGCTGTGGGCGACACCGCTGTGGACGACGCCGCTCCGGTCGACGCCGCTCCGGTCAGCGCCGGTGACGTCCGCGCGCCGCGGATCGCCGTGCTCGGCGCGGCGCTGGCCGCGGACCACCGCGAGCTGATCGCCGGGGCCGCGCTGGTGCTCGGCGCCCGCCGCCACCTCGACGCGGCAGGCGTGCGCCCCGAGCGCGCGCTGGCGTTGGGCCCGCTCGCGCCCGCGCTGGACGCCCTGGACGCGCTGCTGGCGGCCGAGCCGCAGGCCCGGGCGGTGGTGCTGGCCTCCGGCGACCCGGGGTTCTTCGGCATCGTCCGCGCCCTCGCGGAGCGCTTCGGCCCGGACGCGCTGGACGTCCGCCCGGGCACCAGCAGCATCGCCGAGGCCTTCGCCCGGCTCGGCCTGCCCTGGGACGACGCGGTCGTGGTCAGCGCCCACGGCCGGGACCCGCGACCGGCGTTCAACGTCTGCCGGGCCCGGCGGAAGACCGCGGTGCTGACCGCGCCGGGCGCCGGACCGGCCGAGTTGGGCGCGGCGCTGCTGGCCACCCCGGGCATCGAGCGGCGGCTGGTGGTCGCCCGCGACCTGGGTTCGGCGCGGGAGCGGATCGAGCGGGTCACCCCGGCGCAGGCGGCGGCCCGGGACTGGCCGGGCGTGCACGTGCTGCTCTGCCTGGCCGTCGACGGCCCGGCCGTCGGCCCGGTCCGGTCCGTGGCCGGTGACCTGGGCGGGCCGCCCGGCGGTTGGGCGCTGGCCGAGGAGCGGTTCGAGCACCGGGACGCGATGGTCACCAAGGCCGAGGTCAGGGCGCTGGCGCTGGCCAGGCTCGGGCCCCGGCTCGGCGAGCTGGTCTGGGACGTGGGCGCGGGCAGCGGCTCGGTCGCCGTCGAGTGCGCCCGGCTGGGCGCGGCGGTGGTGGCCGTGGAGCGCGCCGAGGACGGCGTGCGCCGGGTGCGCGCCAACGCGCGGGCGCACGATGTGGACGTGAGCGTGGTGCACGGAAGCGCACCAACGGCGCTCGCCGGACTGCCCGCGCCGGACGCGGTGTTCATCGGCGGCGGCGGCGCCGACCTGCCGGACATCGTCGCCGCCTGCGCCGAGCGCGCCCGGCGCACGGTGGTGGTCACCCTGGCGGCGGTGGACCGGGTCCCCGGCGTCCGCGCGGCGCTGCTGGCGTCCGGATTCACCGCCGAGGGGGTGCAGCTCCAGGCCTCCCGGCTGGCCCCGCTGCCGGGCGGGGTCACCCGGCTCGCCGCCACCAACCCGGTCTTCGTGCTCTGGGGCTCCCGCCCCCCGCCCGACCCGCGGCCCAGGGCACCGCACGCGCACCACACCAGAGTTGTCGAACCGTCAGGAGACACGTTGTGATTGGCCTGATCGCGGCCACCGCCGCCGGCCGCCGCGCCGCCGACCGGCTGGCCGCGTCGCTCGGCGACTGCCGGGTGTACCAGGAGGCGTCGGTCGCCGAGTCGGTACGCCTGGCCTGGTCCCAGTGCGAGCAGTTGGTCTGCTTCCTGGCGACCGGCGCGACCGTGCGGTTGATCGCGCCGCTGCTCGCGGACAAGCACCGCGACCCGGGTGTGGTCTGCGTGGACGAGGCCGGACGCTTCGCGGTCGCCCTGGTCGGCGGGCACGACGGCGGCGCGAACCAGCTGGCCGGGCGGGTCGCCGAGGCGCTGGAGGCGCAGGCCGTGGTGACCACGGCCACCGACGCGATGGGCGTCCCCGGGCTGGACACCCTCGGCTGGCCGGTCACCGGCGAGGTCGCGGCGGTGAGCCGGGCCCTGCTGGACGGCGCGCCGGTGGCCCTGGCCGCCGACCGCCCGTACCCGCTCCCGGCGCTGCCCGCCAACGTCCAGCCGGACCCGGCGGACCCGGCGGCGGTGATCCACGTCAGCGACCGGACGACGCCGTGGTCGGCGCAGGACCCGGCGCTGCCCCGGGTGGTGCTGCGCCCGCGCAGCCTGGTGGTCGGCGTCGGCGCCAGCCGGGGCGTCACCGCCGAGGAGGTGCTCGGCCTGGTCCGCGACGCGCTCGCGGACGCCGGACTCAGCCCGGCCTCACTGCACAGCCTGGCCAGCGTCGACGCCAAGGCCGGGGAGCAGGGCCTGGTCGAGGCCGCCCGCGCGCTCGGCGTGGAGCTGCTGACCTTCGGCGCGGAGGCCCTGGCCGCCGTCCCGGTGCCCAACCCCTCCGCCGCGCCGCTGGCCGCCGTCGGCACCCCCAGCGTCGCCGAGGCGGCCGCCGTGCTCGGCGCGGACGGTGGCGAACTGCTGGTCCCCAAGCGGAAGTCGGCGCCCGAGGGCCGGGCCGCGAGGTGCACCGTCGCGGTCGCCCGGCGACCGCCGCGCGGACGGCTGGCCGTGGTCGGCCTCGGCCCCGGCGCGCGGGACCTGCTCACCGAGCGCGCCCGCGCCGAGCTGCGCCGCGCCTCGGTCGTCGTCGGCCTGGACCAGTACGTCGACCAGATCCGCGACCTGCTCCGCCCCGGCACCCGGATCGAGGCCACCGGCCTGGGCGCGGAGGAGGAGCGCGCCCGCAGCGCGGTCCGGCTGGCGCAGCAGGGCCTGGCGGTGGCGCTGATCGGCAGCGGCGACGCGGGCGTGTACGCCATGGCCTCCCCGGCGCTGGCCGAGGCGGGCGCGGACATCGACGTGGTCGGCGTCGCCGGGGTCACCGCCGCCCTGGCCGCCTCCTCGCTGCTGGGCGCGCCGCTGGGGCACGACCACGTCTCGATCAGCCTGTCCGACCTGCACACCCCGTGGGAGGTGATCGAGCGCCGGGTCCGCGCCGCCGCCTCCGCCGACCTGGTGGTGACCTTCTACAACCCGCGCAGCCGGGGCCGGGACTGGCAGCTGCCCAAGGCGCTGGCGCTGCTCGCGGAGCACCGCGACCCGCGGACCACGCCGGTCGGCGTCGCCCACTCGGTCTCCCGTCCCGACCAGTGGCACACGGTCACCACCCTGGCCGAGGTGGACGTCACCACCGTCGACATGACGACCGTGGTGGTCGTCGGCAACACCGCCTCGCGAACGGTCGCGGGCCGGATGGTCACACCGCGCGGCTACCGGTGGCAGGAATGAGGAACCAGATGAGTCCCCGCCAGGTCCACCCGATCGAGCGCGAGTCCTACCGGCGGCTGCGGTCCCGGGTGGACACCAGCGGCATGTCGCCGCTGCGCCGCGCGGTGGCGGAGCGGGTGGTCCACTCCAGCGCCGACCTCGGCTACCTGGACGACCTGGTGCTGCCGGAGGAGCCGGTGCTGCGGGCCGCCGCCGCCGCGCTCGCCGACGGCGCGCCGCTGGTCGCGGACGTGGAGATGGTCGCCGCCGGGATCACCGCGCGCCGCGCGCTGTGCCGGGTCAGGGACGCCAAGGGCGATCCGGCGACCGGCCTGACCCGCTCGGCCGCCGCCGTCCGGCTGGCGCTGGCCGAGGTCGGCCCGGGCGCGGTGTGGGTGATCGGCTGCGCGCCGACCGCGCTGGAGGAGCTGCTGCGTCTGGACGCCCGTCCGGCGCTGGTGATCGGGCTGCCGGTGGGCTTCGTCGGCGCGGCCGAGTCCAAGGCCGCGCTGCGGGCCTCCGGACTGCCCGGGGTCAGCAACATCTCCGAGAAGGGCGGTTCGGCGGTCGCCGCCGCCGCCGCGAACGCGCTGCTCTACCCCGACCTGTACACCGACCCCCAGTTCCTGCCCGAGGAGAACTCATGACCACCACCGCGACTCCCCCGGCCCTGCTGGTGGTCGGCCACGGCACCCGGGACGACGAGGGCGCGGAGGCGTTCCGGGCGTTCGTCGCCGGGCTGAGCGAGCGGCTGCCGCAGACCCCGGTCGGCGGCGGCTTCATCGAGCTGTCGCCGCCGCCGCTGGCCGACGCCGTCAGCGAACTGGTCCAGGCCGGGGCCACCCGCTTCGCCGCGGTGCCGCTGGTGCTGGTCTCCGCCGGGCACGCCAAGGGCGACATACCGGCCGCGCTGGTGCGCGAACGCGAGCGGCACCCCGGCACCTCGTTCAGCTACGGACGTCCGCTGGGCCCGCACCCGGCGCTGCTGACCGTGCTGGAGCGGCGCCTGGACGAGGTGCTGCCGCCCGAACTCCGCTCCGGGACAACGGTGTTGCTGGTCGGCCGGGGCTCGACCGACCCGGACGCCAACGCCGAGGTCGCCAAGGTGGCCCGACTGCTCTGGGAGGGCCGGGGGTTGGCCGGAGTGGAGACCGCCTTCGTCTCCCTGGCCGCCCCTGACGTTCCGTCAGGTCTGGACCGCTGCCGACTGCTCGGCGCCGAACGGGTGGTGGTACTGCCGTACTTCCTGTTCGCCGGGATCCTGCCGACCCGGGTCCGGCAGCAGGCCGCCGACTGGGCCGCCGCCCACCCCGGGACCGACCTGCGGGTGGCCGATGTCATGGGCGCCACCGACGAGTTGGCCGACCTGGTGGTCGAGCGCTACCGCGAGGCCCTGGCCGGGGACCTGCGGATGAACTGCGACACCTGCGTCTACCGGATCGCCATGCCCGGATTCGAGGAGCGGGTCGGCGCCGAACAGCGCCCGCACCACCACCCGGACGACCCCTCGCACAGCCACGGCCACGGCCCGCACGCCCATGCCCACTGACCCGACCGCCCCCGACTCCCCCGCTCCCGGACCGGACCTGCGGCACCACGGCGACCTGGAGGTCGGCGGCGGCCTGGTCGACCTGGCCGTGAACGTCCGCACCGGCACGCCGCCGGACTGGCTGCGGGAACGGCTGGCCGCGTCCCTGGGCGGCCTGGCCGCCTACCCCGACGGCCACGCCGCCCGCGCGGCGGTGGCCCGCCGACACCGCCGCGACCCGGCCGAGGTGCTGCTCACCGCGGGCGCGGCCGAGGCGTTCGTACTGCTCGCGCGCGCCCTGCGGCCACGCCACGCGCTGGTGGTCCACCCGCAGTTCACCGAGCCCGAGGCGGCGCTGCGGGACGCCGGACACCAGGTGCGGCGCCTGCTGCTGCGCCCGGAGGACGGCTTCCGGCTGGATCCGGCGCGGGTGCCGGAGGCGGCGGACCTGGTCGTGGTCGGCAACCCGACCAACCCCACCTCGGTCCTGCACCCGGCCGCCGACCTGGCCGCACTGGCCCGCCCCGGGCGGATCCTGGTGGTGGACGAGGCCTTCGCGGACACCGTCCCCGGCGAGCCGGAGAGCCTGGCCGGGCGTACCGGCGTGCCGGGACTGGTGGTGCTGCGCAGCCTGACCAAGACCTGGGGCCTGGCCGGGCTGCGGATCGGCTACCTGCTGGCCGCGGCCGAGACGGTGGCGCTGCTGGGCGCGGCGCAGCCGCTGTGGCCGGTCTCCACCCCGGCGCTGGTCGCGGCCGAGGCGTGCAGCGGTCCGGCGGCGCTGGCGCAGGAGGCCGCCGCCGCCGTCACCACCACCGGGAACCGGGCGCACCTGCTGGACGGCCTGGCCCGGATCCCGGGCGTCGAGGTGCACGGCGTGCCCACCGCGTCCTTCGTGCTGATCCGGCTGGACGGCGCGGACTCGGTCCGCGAGCGGCTGCGGACGCTCGGCTTCGCCGTCCGCCGGGGGGACAGCTTTCCCGGTCTGGGCCCCGATTGGCTGCGGATCGCGGTCCGCGACCGGGAGACCACCGATGCCTTCCTGAAGGCCTTGGAGAGCGCGGTGGAGTCGCACATCTAGGTTCATATATCTGAACATCGTCCAGACTCTTGACTCCGACCCCTTCCCGGTCGTGTCATGTCCTCAATCGACATGCCCGCGCAGCGATGTGAGGACGGACGTCATGGACGACAGCACCCCCCTCAGCACCACCCTGCACCGTCGGCACCTGCTGGGCGCAGGCGCGGCCACGGCCGGCGCCGCCGTGCTCGGCGGCCTCGGCGGCGGCACCGCCCGGGCCGCCACCACCCGGGCCGCCACGCGCCCGAGCTCGCCCGCGCCCACGACCACACCCCCGGGCGGCTCGCCGGACCCGTACGACCAGTTGCGGGCCACCTGGGCGGACATCCTCACCGGTGGCAGCGCGGTCGACCCGGCCGCCCCGGACTACGCCGCCGCCATCGGCTACCTCGACGGCCTGGCCGCCGCCGACGCCGCGCTCTACGACACCTCGGCCGCGCCCGCCTCGGTCTACACCGACCTCCCGTTCGTCCGGATCGAGAACATCAGCCTCAGCTACGGGCGGCTCCTCACCACCGCGCTGGCCTGGGCGACCCCGGGTTCGACGCAGTACCAGGACCCGGCCGCGCTGACCCGGATCCTGGGCTCACTGGCGCTGATCAACCGCGACTACTACAACGCCACCGCCGCGCAGGTCGGCAACTGGTACCACTGGGAGATCGCCGCCCCGCAGGACCTGGTGAACATCTGCGCCCTGCTCGGCCCCGCGCTGCCCGCCGCCGACCTGGCCGCCTACCTGGCCACCGTCGCGGTCTTCGCGCCCGACCCCACCACGCAGCAGCAGGGCACCGTGGTCACCACCGGGGCGAACCGCACCGACCTGAGCCAGATCGTGGTCATGCGCGGCATCCTCGGCCGGGACCCGGCCCTGATCACCCTCGGCCGGGACGCCCTCTCCGGCGCCTTCCCCTACGTCACCACCTCGGACGGCTTCTACCGCGACGGCGGCTTCATCCAGCACAGCGTCATCCCCTACAACGGCCACTACGCGTACGTGGTGCTGGGCGACATCAGCCAACTGCTGGTGCTGCTGACCGGCAGCGCCTGGCCGATCACCGACCCCAACCTGTCGGTGGTGCTGGACGCGGTGGACCTCGGCTACGCCCCCTTCATGCAGGACGGCCTGGTGATGGACGTGGTCCGGGGCCGCTTCCTGTCCCGGCAGGGCGAGAGCGACCACGACGCCGGGCACTTCATCACCGAGGCGATCGCCCGGATCACCCCGTTCGGCTCGCGCGAGCAGCAACGGCGCTGGAAGGCGCAGATCAAGGGCTGGGTGCGGCGGGAGACCTTCGCCCGGATCTCGGCCACGGCCACTCCGGAGCGGATCTCGCTGCTGAAGACGGTACTGGACGACGACCGGGTCCCGGCGGCCCCGGCCCCGACCGGGCACCTGCAACTGCCCTCGGTCGAGCGCGTGGTGCACCGCCGCCCGGGCTGGGCCTGGACGGTCGGCCTGTCCAGCAGCCGGATCGCCCGGCTGGAGGCCATCAACGGCGAGAACCAGAACGGCTGGCACACCGGCGACGGCGCGACCTACCTCTACGACTCCGACAACGGCCAGTACACCGACAACTTCTGGCCCACCGTCGATGCCACCCGGCTGCCCGGCGTCACCGCCGACACGCTGCCGCTGGCCCCGGGCGCGGGCAGCGACTCGCTGCCGCCGACCAGCTGGTCCGGTGGCGCGGTCCTGGACGGGAGTTGGGGCGCCGTCGGCCTCGACCTGGTGCCGTTCGGCTCGCCGCTGCGCGCCAGGAAGTCGTGGTTCTGCCTGGACGACGGCGTGGTGGCGCTCGGCGCGGGCATCACCGGCAGCAGCGGCCACACCGTGGAGACCACCCTGGAGAACCGCAACCTGCACCCGGCCGGACGCAACGCGCTGACCGTCGACGGCCGACCGCAGCCCGTCGTGGACGGCTGGAACTCGGCCTTCCCGAACGCCGGTTGGGTGCACCTGGAAGGCGTCGGCGGCTATCTGCTGCCGCCCGGCGCGGCCGGGACCGCGGTACTGCGGGCCGTGCGCGAGCAGCGGACCGGGAGTTGGGCGGCCATCGACAACGGCCCCAGCACCGCCGGTTCGTCCGCGCCCTGCACCAACGCCTATGTCACGCTGTGGCTGGACCACGGCGTGGACCCGGTCGACGGCAGCTACGTCTATGTGGTGCTGCCGGGCGCCGACCCGGCCGAAACCGCCCGCAGGGCAGGGCGGGCGGACCTCGTCGTCCTCTCCAACACCCCTGCCCTGCAGGCGATCCACTCCTCACCGGAGGAGCTCACGGCCGCCAACTTCTTCACCGCGGGCGCTCTCCCCTCCGTGAGCACCAGCGGTCCGGCGTCCGTGTTGCTGCGTGCGGCCGGTGGACGGCTCCGACTGGCCGTCAGCGATCCGACCTCCAGCCAGAGTTCGCTCGCGGTCACCCTCCCCGAGGCGACCGGCTACCGCCGTTGGGTCAGCGACGACCCCGGCGTCACGGTGGACCTCAGCGGCAGCGCCCCGGTGGTCACCCTGGACCTGACCCAGGGCCTGCCCGGGACCTCCCGCACCGTGCAGCTCTCCTGACGGCCAATCAGGAGCGCCTGCGACGAGCGTAGAACACCCCGCCCGCACCGGCCCCGACCAGGACCAGCGCCACTCCGCCGATCATCGGGGCGTCACTGCCGCCCCCGGTCTCGGCCAGGTCGGTACCACTGGCCGGGTCGCCGGTCGCGGCGGCGGGCCGCGCCGTCACCGCGCCGGAGGCCGACCCGCCAGGCGTGGCGCCCGCCCCCGCTGTCGCCGAGGTCGAGGCCGACGGCGACGCCGGGGCCGAGGCCGAGGCCGAAGGCCCGGACGACGACGAAGGCGAAGGCGTCGCCGAGTCGGAGGGGGCGGCGGAGCCGGAGGGCGCGCCCCCGCCGGTGGCACCCGCGCCCTCGTGGCAGCTCACCGCCGCGACCACGACCTGCCCGGTGACCTGCGCGACGTTCAGTCGCAGCGGGTTGATCGAGACGTCCAGCTCCAGCGCGGTGGCCGCCGCCGAGTGCGAGGTCACCGTCTTCCGGGACAGCCACAGGCTGACCTTGCCGACGCCGGGCACCGCCACCCGGGTCGGCCCGGCGGCGCTCAGCGAGACGTTCTCGCCCAGGACGTCCACGTTGCCGAGCACGTTGACCGAAGCGCTGGGCTGCCCGCCCGCCGGGCAGTCGGCCCTGGCGTGTACCGCGTCGATCCGCAGCAGCCCGGCGCCGAGCAGCCCGGGGACGTTCACCCGGGCGCTGACCAGGTCGACCGCCGCGTGCGAGCCGCCGCGGTCGGCGGTGGCCGAGCTGTGCCCGACCTTGGCGTCGACCAGCGATAGCGGCCCGTGGCCGACCCCGGCGACGGTGGCGGTCAGCAGGCTGCCCTGCTGGTCGCCGGGGGCCTGGATGGAGTTGAGCGTCACGTCGACGGGGATGTCCACGGTGCTGTTCAGCAGCCTCACGTCCAACCCGAGCCGGGCGGTGGTGGCCGAGGCCGTGCCGATCCCCGCCCCCGGAGTGCGGGCGGGGACGGCGGCGAACGCGGACGGCCCTGCGGCGAGCAGGGAGACCGCGGCCAGGGCACCGAAGGCGGTGGCTGAGCGGCGAATGGCATGCATGTAGGAAAACCCCCACAAAGTGACTGGACACGCAGATACGCAAAGGGCACGCGGGTCGCATGGGACGGGCCCGGGTGCTCACCCCCGTACAGCGACACTGCGGAGCACCCGGACGCGATCTCGGACTCGGCCTATCCTTACGAACCAACAGTCACTCTGGAAGCACACAGAGTCAGTTCACCCGAACGAGTGACAGAACCTCAGGTATCCCGAATGTCAGGCCTGTTCAGGACAATAGGCTGGTCAACGCCGGGGTCGCCGCCGGGGTCACCGCGGCGTGGGTCAGCGGAGCAGCGGGAGCCTGCGGACCAGCCTGTCGACCCTGTCGCGCGGGCCGACGAGGCTGATCGCGCAGTAGCTCGTCCCCCTCGGCCACGGCCTCGGCCCGCAGCGCGTGCAGGGTGCCCGCTTCGGCGGCGAGGACCGAGCAGCCCGCCCAGGGCAGACCGGGGTGGGCGCCGCCGGAGGCGTCCTCGCCCTCGCGTCCGACCAGGTCGGGCGGGGTTTTGCCGACGGTCGCGGCCATGCAGGCGGCCGCGTTCACCAGGCGTCCGGCGGCAACGGTCTCATCGACGACGATGACCCACTTGAGTTTCGCCTTCCGGGTCGACAGGTCGGTACGAATGTCCTCGCTGGACAGCCGCGGAGTGGACATGGGGGCTCCTTGGGGTGCTTCGCTCAACGGGTCAGGGGGCGGGCACCGGACGGACCGGCAGCGATGGCCGTTCCGTTCTTCGTGCGCCCATGACCCGATATGCTAGATAAACATCCAGGAATGTTCATCGAACACCGAACTTCATATGGGATAGCGGAGGAATCGTGGAACTTGATGCGGTGGACCGGGTCATTCTGCGGGAACTACAGCACGATGGACGGCAGACCAACCGCGATCTCGCCGCCAAGGCCGGGGTCTCTCCCTCCACCTCGCTGGAGCGGGTGCGGCTGATGCGTGAGCACGGCCTGATCACCGGCTATCACGCGGCGCTCGATCTTGAGGCGGCCGGGCGCCCAGTCCAGGCGCTCATCTCGGTTCGCATCCGGCCACCGGCCCGCCCGATCATCGAGGGATTCCGCGAGTGGGCGGCACAACTACCGGAAACCATCGGCTTGTTCGTCACAGCCGGCGCTCATGACTTCCTCATCCACATCGCCGTCCCGGATGTGAACGGGGTGTACGCCTTCGTCATCGACCGTCTCACCGACCGCCGCGAAGTCGCCGATGTGCAGACCACACTGGCCTTCGAGCACGTCCGGTCCTACAGCATCGAACCCCGCTGATCGCCGCAACGCGCCACGGCGATCCGGCCCGGCCTATCCCGCTGACTCGGCGGGGGCGAGCCGCCACCCGCCGTGCGCCAGGTCGAGCGTCGCCACGTGGTCGGCCCGCTCCGGCGGCGCCTGTCCGAGCCGCCACCGCCGCGGCAGGGCCGACAACGTGACGGTCACCGTGGTCCCGGACGCGGTCCCGACGACGCCGACCCAGTGCGGACTCTCACCGATCAGCCGCTCCGGCAGCGCGCTGTCCGGCTCCGGCACCCTCACGGACGCGGCTCCCCCGGCACCGATCAGAACGGAACCGGCCAGCAGCGCCAGAAGTCGGCCGAGGACCGCCGCGGGCGCGGCCGGATCCGTCGATTCGACCAGCAGGTAGCAGTCGTCGTGCCCGGAGTACCGGAACCGCGACCCGTCGAGGCGAGCCAGGAGCGGCTCGTCGCCGGTGCCCGTGCCGATGACCAGGGCGAGCTCGTCGAGTTGCTCGGGAGTCACCCCCGCGGGCACGTCGACCAGCGACAGCTCGTAGGGCGACCACTCACCGGTCAGGAACCCGGGCAGGCTGTCCCGGCGCATCACCAGGAACTCCTCGCCGAGCGCGATCGAGTCGGAGGCCCACGCCCCGACCGGGTGGACGGCGCAGTCGACTCCCAGCTCCGCGGCGATCAGCGACGGCCGCCACTGCTGGTAGTCCCCGTCGAGGAAGCTGTTGGTCGCCAGGTTCACGACCACGACCGTGTCGTTCGCCGTGCGGGTGAGCACATCGACCAGCTCTCCGGCCCGGGCCGCCGCCGCGCTGATCATCCACGAGCCGTCGGCCTCGCGGACGCTGAAACTCAACGGGAACGGCAGCCGCCTCAGCCCGACACAGTTGACGCTGAACGCCCCGTGGCGCCCCACCTCGATCACACCCGGTCGCCCCGTCAGGGCAGGCGCCAGTCGAC
Organism: Streptacidiphilus sp. P02-A3a; assembly: GCF_014084105.1. Classification (GTDB taxonomy): domain Bacteria; phylum Actinomycetota; class Actinomycetes; order Streptomycetales; family Streptomycetaceae; genus Streptacidiphilus. The sequence goes on from NZ_CP048289.1 coordinate 7,346,732, forward strand.
CGGCTGGCTGCCCTGCTTGACCAGCAGGTCGTTGGCGCGGCTGAACGGGCGGGAGCCGAAGAAGCCCCGGTCCGCCGACATCGGGCTCGGGTGGGCCGACTCGACGCAGGGGAAGGGGTCCAGCAGTGGGCGCAGGTTGCGGGCGTCCCGCCCCCAGAGGATCGCCACCAGCGGGGTGCCGCGGGCCACCAGCGCCCGGATCGCCTGCTCGGTCACGGCCTCCCAGCCCTTGCCCCGGTGCGCGGCGGGCTGCCGGGGCGCGGTGGTGAGCGCCCGGTTGAGCAGCAGCACGCCGTGCCGGGTCCACGGGGTCAAGTCACCGTTGGTCGGCGCGGGCAGTTCCAGGTCCCGCTGGTACTCCTGGAACACGTTGACCAGACTGCCCGGCAGCGGCCGGACCTCGGGCCCCACCGAGAAACTCAGCCCGACCGCGTGACCCGGCGTCGGATAGGGGTCCTGACCCATGATCAGAACCCGTACCTGGTCGAAGGGTTGCTGAAAGGCCCGGAGCACGTTCGGTCCGGCGGGCAGGTAGGTCCGCCGGGCCGCGAGCTCCGCCCGCAGGAAGTCGCCCATCGCGGCGACCTGCCCGGCCACGGGGTCGAGGGCCTTCGCCCAGCCGGGTTCGACGATCTCACTCAAGGGTCGCGCAGCCATGGGATCACTCTAATGCGCCAACCGGGGCCCACCGCCCCGGCGGACATTCATGACAAACCAGGATCACAGCGACAGACTGGGCCCATGGTCGCCAAGCACGAGGAACCGCCGCACCAGCCGCACGGGTTCCTCCCCGCCGTCTGGACGTACGTCCGCAGCGCCCCCGGGACGTTCCTGTGGCTGCTGGCGCTGCTGTTCACCACCATCGCGATGCACCACATCAACCCGCGGTTCACCGACGAGTTCCTGCGCCGCCGCTCGACCAACCTGCACCAGCTGGCGCGGGACCCGATCCGGGTGCTGGCGGTGAGCACCCTCTGGCTGGACGGCGGCAGTTGGCTCGGCTACGTGGTGCTGTACAACCTCTTCCACGTGCCGGTCGAGCGCTGGCTCGGCACCCTGCGCTGGTTCCTGGTGATCGCCGCCGCCCACGTCGGCGCGACCTACCTGAGCGAGGGCGTGCTGTACTGGGCCATCCACCACGGCCGGGCCCCGGCCTCCGCAGTCAACACCCTTGATGTCGGCGTCAGTTACGCCCTCGCCGGGGCGCAGGCCGTGCTCGCCTACCGGATCGCCACGCCCTGGCGCTACCCGTACGCCGCCGTGGTCGTGCTCTGGTACGGCAGCGCCCTGATCAGCGGGCGCACCTTCACCGACGTCGGCCACCTCTCGGCCGCCCTGATCGGCTTCGCCGGCTACCCGTTGACCCGCAACCGGGGCCCCGCCTGGAACCCCGTCAGCTGGCTCCGCTCGCTGCGCCACCGGCGCCCGCAGCGCCACTGACGTCACCCGACGGCGGTGCGGGCCGCCCGGCCCGGCGGTTGCCGGGCCGGGCGGCGGCGGGTCAGCCGACCACGGTGCCGCGCAGCACGACCGCGGCCGGCGCGGCCAGGACGCGGACGTCGGCGCGCGGGTCCTCGGCGTAGACGACCAGGTCGGCCGGGGCGCCCTCGGTGAGGCCGGGGCGGCCGAGCCACTCCCGGGCGCCCCAGGTCGCGGCCGACAGCGCGGCCGTGACCGGCAGACCGGCCTTGACCAGCTCGGCGACCTCCGCTCCGACCAGGCCGTGCGGCAACGAGCCCCCGGCGTCGGTGCCGACGTAGACCGGCACGCCCGCCTGGTACGCCGCCGCCACGGTCTCGTAGCGGCGGGCGTGCAGGGCGCGCATGTGCGCGGCGTACGCCGGGAACTTGGCGGCGCTGTCCGCGATCCGCGGGAAGGTGGCGATGTTGACCAGGGTCGGCACGATGGCCACGCCGCGCTCCGCGAACAGCGGCACGGTCTCCTCGGTCAGCCCGGTCGCGTGCTCGACGCAGTCGATGCCCGCCTCGACGAGGTCGACCAGCGAGTTCTCACTGAAGCAGTGCGCGGTCACCCGCGCGCCCTCGGCGTGCGCCGCCGCTATCGCCTCGTCCAGCGCCCAGCGCGGCCAGCAGGGCTCCAGGTCGCCGCGGTCGCGGTCGATCCAGTCGCCGACCAGCTTCACCCAGCCGTCCCCGCTGCGCGCCTCCGCCGTGACGTACGCGGCCAGGTCGCCCGGCTCGATCTCGTGGGCGAAGTTGCGGATGTAGCGGCGGGTGCGGGCGATGTGACGGCCCGCCCGGATGATCCGGGGCAGGTCCTCGCGGTCGTCCACCCAGCGGGTGTCGGCCGGTGATCCGGCGTCGCGCAGCAGCAGCGCCCCCGCCTCGCGGTCGGTCAGCGCCTGCTTCTCGCTGGTGGCGTCGTCCACCGCGCCGTGGGCGTCCAGGCCGACGTGGCAGTGGGCGTCGACCAGGCCGGGCAGTGCCCAGCCCCGGATCGTCCGGACCTCGCGGACCGCCGCCGGGCGGTCGAAGGTGATCCGGCCGCCGACCACCCACAGGTCGTCCCTGACCTCCTCCGGGCCGACCAGGATCCGGCCGCTGACACGCAGTGCCTCGCCGCTCACTTGGCGGCCTCGCGAACCCGCAGCGAGCGGCGCAGGTCGTCCACCTGGTCGGCGAGCGCGCGCCGGGTGGACGCCATCAGGTCGTCACGGCCCAGGCACTCCTCGGCCGCGGCCAGCGTGCCGGGTTCCGCCGCGTACGCCGGGAAGGCCTGGCGGCCCAGGAGTCGGGCCACCGCCGGTCCGCGTCGCGCGCCCGCCCCGGCCACCTCGGCGAAGTAGCGCAACGGTCGGTCGCCCAGCAGTTCGGCCTGCTCGGGCTGCCACAGGCCGCGGGTGGTGGCCGCGATGATGTAGTTGGAGGCGTCGCTGTGGAAGAGCATCTGCCAGGCCGCCTCCTTGGCCGCCTCGTCCGGCAGCGAGGCGCGGCAGCGGGCGGCGCCCTGCTCGCCGGTGGCGCTGGGGTCGCGGACCAGTTCCGCGTCGATGTCCGCGGGCCCGGCCGCACCGAGCACGGACAGCCGTGCCAGCAGCCGCCAGCGCAGCTCCGGGTCGAGCTCGGGACCGCCGGGGACGGTGTCCTCGTCCAGCCACTGCCGCAGCTCGGCGATCTCGACCGGGGTGTACGAGGCGTCGATCAGCCCGCGCACGGCCAGCAGCCGCAGCCCGGTGCCGTCCGGGCCGCCCTCGGTACGCCGCAGCAGCGCCCGGCAGACCCCGACCAGCACCGCCAGTCCGGCGGCCCGGCGCTCCGGCACCAGGTAGCAGTCGACGACGGTGGACCGGGCGTAGCCGAGCACCGCTTCGACGATGTGCGCGGACTCCTCACCGGGCAGGTGCGCGGCGACCAGGTCCAGGTACTCGGCCGGGTCGATCTCCGCGTCCCGGAGCATGTCCCGGGCGGCGTTCCAGATCACGGCCCGGGCGAGCGGGTCCGGGACCTCGCCGAGCGAGTCGCTGACGGTCCGCCAGGAGCGGTCGTCGAAGCGGATCTTGACGAAGCCGAGGTCGGTGTCGTTGAGCAGCAGCAGGTCGCGCTCGGAACCGCCGGGCTCGGGCAGCGGGTTGACCAGCTGCCCGGGCAGGTCCAGCGGGATCCTCGGCCCGGCGAACAGCCTTCCGTCCAGGGCCCGTTCGTAGACAGCGGCGGTGATCCGCTGCGGGCGCAGCACGCCGTCGGCGGAGGTGTGCCGGATGCCCTCGCCGTCGAACCGCAGGGTGTCCACGCCGGTGGTCCGCAACCAGGCGTCGGCCCAGGCGCGGACGTCGCGGTCGGTGACCCCGGACAGCGACTCCAGCAGGTCGTCCAGCGTGGCGTTGCCGAAGGCGTGCCGCTCGAAGTGCGCGTTGAGGCCCTTGAGGAAGGCCTCCTCGCCCAGGTACGCGGCGAGTTGGCGCAGCAGCGAGGCGCCCTTCGAGTAGGAGATGCCGTCGAAGTTCTGCAGTGCCTGCGCGGAGTCGGCGACGTCCAGCGGGGCCACCGGGTGCGTGGACGGACGCTGGTCGGCGTCGTAGCCCCACGCCTTGCGGGAGCAGGCGAAGCCGGTCCACACCCCGCTGAAGCGGGTGGACTCGGCGACGGTGCTGTGGCCCAGGTACTCGGCGAAGGACTCGTTCAGCCAGAGGTCGTCCCACCAGCGCATGGTGACCAGGTCGCCGAACCACATGTGCGCCATCTCGTGGGCGATCACTATGGCGCGCAACTCGCGCTCGTTGTCGGTGACGGCGGAGCGGAACACGAACTCGTCGCGGAAGGTGACGCAGCCCGGGTTCTCCATCGCCCCGGCGTTGAACTCCGGTACGAAGCACTGGTCGTAGGAGTCGAACGGGTAGCGGTGCTCGAAGATCCGGTGGTAGTGGTCGAAGCTCTTCTCGGTGGTGTCCAGGATCTCCGCGGCGTCGGCGTCCAGGTAGGGCGCGAGCGAGCGGCGACAGTGCAGGCCCAGCGGGATCCCGTCGTGCTCGCTGACCACGGAGTGCAGCGGCCCGGCGACGACGCAGAGCAGGTAGCTGCTGATCGGCGGGGTGGCCGCGAACTCCCAGCGGGCGCCCTCGTGGCTGGTCACCCGGCTGTTGCCGACGACCGTCCACTCCTCCGGCGCGATCACGCTGACCTGGTGCACGGACTTGAGGTCGGGCTGGTCGAAGGCGGCGAAGATGCGCGGGCCGTCGTCCAGGAACGCCTGGGTGTAGACGTAGACCTCGCCGTCGGCCGGGTCGGTGAAGCGGTGCATGCCCTCGCCGGTGTGCGAGTAGGCCATGTCGGCCTCGATCAGCAGCTCGTTCTCGCTGTCCAGGGCGTCGAGCGGCAGCCGGCCGTCGACGAGCGCTCCCGGGTCGAGCTCGCGGCCGTTCAGCCGGGCCAGGCGCAGCACCGACGGCTTGACGTCGACGTAGGTCGCCGCACCTGGTTCGGTGCAGGCGAAGCGGATCACGGTGGTGGAGCCGAAGACCTCGTCCCCCCGGGTGAGGTCCAGTTCCACGGTGGTGCTGTGGACATCGAGAAGGCGGCGGCGGGCGACGGCATCGGCGCGAGTCAGTGCTGGCATGGGATCATGCTGCCTCATCGCCGCGCGCAGCACGAGCACCGAGGCACCGCCGACCGCCCGCTCACCTACGAGCGAAACGCGCGGCGGTGCGGCTCGGCGCCCGGTCACCGCCCGCTCAGCGCCCGGCCCCCGCTCCGCGCACCGGTCAGCGGAGCTGGAGGACGCCGTCCACCCGGCGCGGGACCCCGGCCGCGTCCCCGTCGCGGAGCTCCGGCGGGAGCAGCTCCCGCGGGACGCTCTGGTAGACCACCGGCCGCAGCCAGCGCTCGACGGCGGTGCCGCCGACCGAGGTGCTGGTGCTGGTGGTGGCCGGGTACGGGCCGCCGTGGTGCATGGCCGGGGCGACCGCGACCCCGGTCGGCCAGCCGCCGAAGAGCACCCGCCCGGCCAGTCCGGCCAGCCGCTCCAGCAGCCCGGCGGCCTCCGGCTCGCCGGGCTCGGCGTGCAGGGTGGCGGTGAGGTTGCCGCCGAGGCCCGCGAGCACCGCGGCGACCTGGTCCAGGTCCTGGTAGCGGGCGAGCACGGTGACCGGCCCGAAGCACTCCTCCAGCAGCGCGCGGTGCTCCTCGCCCGCCAGCAGCGCGGCCGGGACGCTGACACAGCCGGGTCGCACCGCCTGCTCCTGCCCGGGCCCGGGCTGCGCCCCGGCCTGGACCGGCACGCTCACCCCGGGCAGCGCGGCCCGCTCGGCGAAGCCGGTGAGGAAGTTGTCCCGCATCCGGCCGTCCAGCAGCGCACCGGCCGCGGCACCGGCCGTTGCCGAGACAAGTGCCTTCTCCAGCCGGTCGCCTGACGCACCCTCAGGCACGAGGACCAGGCCCGGCTTGGTGCAGAACTGGCCCATGCCCAGGGTGAACGAGCCACCGAGACCGGCGCCGATCTCCTCGGCGCGCTCGGCCGCCGCCCGCTCGGTGACCACCACCGGGTTCAGGCTGCCGAGTTCGCCGTGGAAGGGGATCGGCACCGGGCGGGCCGCCGCCAGGTCGTACAGCGCCCGGCCGCCCGCGATCGAGCCGGTGAACCCGGCCGCGCTCACCAGCGGGTGCCGCACCAGGTCCACCCCGGCCTGCCGTCCGTGCACCAGTACCAGCACGTCGGCCGGGAGGCCGACGCTCTCGGCCGCCGCGCGCAGCGCCCCGGCCGTCAGTTCGGAGGTCTCCGGGTGGTCGGGGTGGGCCTTGGCCACGACCGGGCAGCCCGCCGCGAGCGCGCTGGCGGTGTCGCCGCCCGGGACGCTGAAGGCGAACGGGAAGTTGCTCGCCGCGAACACCGCGACCACGCCCAGCGGCACCTTCCAGCGGCGCAGGTCGGGCCGGGGCGCCGGGGCGGCCTGCGGGTCCGCGTGGTCGACCACGACGTCCAGGAAGGCGCCCTCGTCCACCACCTCGGCGAACGCCCGGAGCTGGTAGGCGGTGCGTGCCAGCTCACCGGTCAGCCGTGCGGTGCCCAGCGCGGTCTCCCGGTCGGCCGCCGCGATCAGGTCCGGGCCGCGCGCCTCCAACTGCTCGGCGGCGGCGCGCAGCAGCGCGGAGCGCGCGGAGCGGTCCGCGAGCGCCGGCAGCGCCGCGTGGGCGGCCCGTACCGCCCGGTCGACGTCGCCCGCCTCCGCCTCTACCGTGACCTGCACCGACCGGACTCCGGTCCGGGCGTCGACGCTCCACACTGGGACGGTGTTCATCTTGGCGGCCTCCACACGCGAGTGTTCCATATTCTGAACGCTGTCCACTACGCTGAACACCACCGACGATACGTCTCTCCAAGAAAAGGGGTCAACCCGCGATGGCCCAGAGCTCTCCGCGTCCCGCCGCCGCCGACCTTCCCGGCGCGGGCGGCGCCCAGGTCAAGTCTGCCGTAAGGACCGTCGAGCTGCTGGAGTACTTCGCCGGCCGCCCCGGCATGCACAGCCTGGCCGAGGTGCAGGAGGCCGTCGGCTACCCGAAGAGCAGCCTCTACATGCTGCTGCGCACCCTGGTCGAGCTCGGCTGGGTGGAGACCGAGGCCACCGGCACCCGGTACGGCATCGGCGTGCGCGCGCTGCTGGTCGGCACCTCCTACATCGACGGTGACGAGGTGGTGGCCGCCGCCAAGGCCACGCTGGACCGGCTCGCCGACGACACCACCGAGACCATCCACCTGGCCCGGCTCGACGGCGCGGACGTGATCTACCTGGCCACCAGGCAGTCGCAGCACTACCTGCGCCCGTTCACCCGGGTCGGCCGCAGGCTCCCGGCGCACTCGACCTCGCTGGGCAAGGCGCTGCTGGCGACCCGCACCGACGACGAGGTGCGCGCGCTGCTGCCGCAGCGGCTGGAGCCGCTGACCGAGCACACCCACACCGACCTGGACGCCCTGCTCGCGGACCTGCGGGAGATCCGCGAGCGCGGCTACTCGGTCGACGCCGAGGAGAACACGGTCGGCCTGCGCTGCTTCGGCATCGCCATCCCGTACCGGATCCCGGCCAGGGACGCGGTCAGCTGCTCGGTGCCGGTGGCCCGGCTCACCCCCGGGCGCGAGCAGATGATCCGGGACGCCCTCTTCGCCGCCCGCGAGCGGCTGACTCTGGCCACCCGGCACCTGTGAGCCGAGCGGCCGGTCCGGGCGGCGGCCGGTACTACCGGAGCGCCGCCAACTGCCGTGCCACCTCGGCCAGATCCGCGTCCGAGGCCACCCCGGCGTGGTAGAGCCGCAGTTCGTCGGCCTCGGGCACGAGCAGCCGGGCCGGGTCGCCGCCCATGCCGGACACCACGGTGAGGTTGGCCGCGCGGAGCACCCCCGGCGCGGCCTTCGCCAGCCCCGGCAGGGCGTCGCGCACCGAGCCGGGACCGGTGCACGGCAGCACCAGCCCGTCCGCGCCGACCGCGTCGGCCAGCCCGTCGACGGTGACCCCGGCGTTCGCGCCGAGCCGGTGCGCGGACGGGTCGGCGTGCAGGAACACCCGGAAGCCGGGCCCGGCGGCGGCCCTGACCGCGCGGACGCAACCGCGCTGCAGGCTGCGGGCGCGCTCGGCGCGGTAGTCCAGGGTCAGCCCGGCCAGGTCCGCGCCGAGCAGCGCCTGCACCGCTGACCATTCGTCAGCACCGTTGCGGTAAACGGCCGGTGTCACCTCGCCCCGCCACACCGGGGCCAGTGCGGCGCGCACCGCGGCGTCGAGGTCCGGTGCGCCCGCGTCCGCATAGGCCGCCGAGCAGACGTCGCAGAAGCAGAGCGACATCAGGTACTGCGCGGCGCCGTCCAACGGGATGCCGCCGATCTTGTCGTGCGCGTGCAGGTGGGCCATCCCGTACCAGCCGCAGGACTCCAGCTCGGTCGCCACCGCGCCCGGACGAACCCCGGCCTCCACGGCCAACTCGGTGCAGTAGCGCACCACTTCGGGCCGGGCCACGCACAGCGCCCACGGATACCGGTCGCCGTAGGCGTTGCACACCGAGCTCTGCGGAAAGTCGTCGCCCAGGCGGGAGTTGTGCGCCAGCACCACCCAACTGCTGACCTCCAGACCGGCATCGGCCAGGGCCAGCGCCGCCTCACCCCACGGGTCCTCCCCCGGCAGCCACTCCTGCCGGTACGGCCGCAGGTCCTGGCCGGACCAGCGCCCGGCGGCGGCCGGGTAGTACACGGCGGCGTGCGGCGCGGTCACCACCCGGGTCACCGGGTGCCGCGGGGTGAGCGCGCGGACGCTGTGGTACGCCGAGGCCAGGGTCACCCCCTGGACCCCGAGCCCGGCCAGCCGGGCCGGGGCGGCGGGGTCACCGAGGACGTCCCAGGGGTAGAGGAAGGCAGAGCTGCGCACGGGTTCTCCTCGGTGGACGACGGTCCGGCTGGTTGACGGTCTGGAGCGACGCCTTCTAGGCTAGCCATATATGTGAATAGCATCCACATCCTTGCATCCACATCTTCGATGGTCCCGCTTCGAGGCCATCGCCTGCCGCAGCCTGGGAGTCCGCATGACCGCACCGAACCCGGCAGCCGCGACCCCGTCGCGCCCCGCGCCCCGCACTGTCCTGCTCACCGGCGCGGCCGGGGGCGTCGGCGGCTTCCTGCGCGAGAGCCTGCCCGGCTACGGCTACCAGCTTCGACTCACCGACCTCGCCCCGGTGCCCGGCGCGCCGGACGCGCTCCCGGTCGACCTGCGCGACCCGGACGCGGTCCGCGCGGCGGTGCGCGGCGTCGACGCGATCGTGCACCTCGGCGGCCTGTCGCTGGAGGACAGCTTCGAGAACATCCTGGAGGCCAACATCCGGGGCAGCTACCACCTGTACGAGGCGGCCCGGCTGGAGGGGGTCCGCCGGGTGGTCTTCGCCAGCAGCAACCACGCCGTCGGCTTCGTCCCGCGCCCGGAGCAGCCCGGGCCGGACGCGCTGCCGGTGGACGTCCCGCTGCGCCCGGACACCTACTACGGCCTGTCCAAGTGCTTCGGCGAGTCGCTGGCCTCGCTGTACGCCGACAAGTACGGCGTGGAGACGGTCTCCATCCGGATCGGCTCCTGCTTCGCCGTCCCCAGGGACACCCGGATGCTGTCCACCTGGCTCAGCCCGGCCGACGCCGCCCGGCTGTTCCACGCCGCGCTGACCGCGTCGCGGGTGCACCACAGCGTGGTCTACGGGATCTCCGCGAACACCCGGGGCTGGTGGGATCTGGCCCCGGCCCGGGCTCTCGGCTACGACCCGCAGGACGACTCCGAGCGGTACGCGGCCGAGGTCGTCGCCGCCCACGGCGAGCTGGTCCCGGGCAGCCCGGAGTACCGGTTCCTCGGCGGGGCCTTCACCGGGACGGAGCCGGAACGCCCCTGAGCACCGGCGGCTGCGACTACGGTGGGCGGTACGCGCGGGCAGAGCCGGGCCGAACCGAACCTTGGAGGGACACCGTGTCCTCAGTCCTCACCCCGGGCGGCAACACGCCGCTGACCAGCAGCCGAGTGACCGTGGACGTGGCTGCCGCCAAGGCGCTGGACGTGTCCGCGCTGCTGGTCACCGCGAGCGGCAAGGTCCGCTCCGACGCCGACTTCGTCTTCTTCAACGCGCCGGAAGGACCCGGCGTGCGCTACTCCACCGCCGGGATAGTGGTGGACACCGGGCTGGTGCCGAGCGAGATCGACCGGGTGGTGGTGACCGCGAGCCTGGACGACGCAACGGCGACCTTCGCGGGCACCGAGCCCACCGCGACCGTCCGCGACAGCGCGACCGGCGAGGAGCTGGCGGTCTTCACCCCGCCCCGGCTGAGCCTGGAGACGGCGCTGGTCGTGGTGGAGCTGTACCGGCGCGGCGGCCAGTGGAAGCTGCGCGCGGTGGGGCAGGGGTACGCGAACGGCCTGGCCGGAATCGCCACGGACTTCGGCGTCAGCGTCGACGACCCCGACCCGACCCCCGCCGCCGAGCCGCCGGTGACCCCGCCCCCGGGCTTCGGGCCGCCCGTCGGCTACGGCGACGCGCCCGGCTACAGCGCCCCGCCGGTCCAGCCGCCCGCCCCCTCGCAGGGCTGGATCCCGACCTCCGTGCCCGTGGCCGGAGCCGGGCCCGAGCCCGCCGCCTGGCAGCCGCCCGCGCCCTCGTCCCTGCCCGGCGGCCCCCAGCAGTACGCCGCCCCGACCCCGGCAGCGGCTCCGGCCGCTCCGGCGTCCGACGGCCGGGTGACCCTCGACAAGGGACGGGTCTCGCTCACCAAGGGCGGCTCGGTCTCCCTGGTCAAGAACGGCGCCCCGATGCTCACCTCGGTCCGGATGGGCCTCGGCTGGGAGCCCGCCTTCGGTGGCCGGGACATCGACCTCGACGCCTCCGTCATCGCCTACGACAGCAGGCGCAAGGAACTGGACAAGGTCTGGTTCATGCACCTGCACGCGTTCGACGCGGCGATCCAGCACGCCGGGGACAACCTCACCGGCAAGGGCGCGGGCGACGACGAGGCGATCACCGTCCACCTGCAGTCCCTGCCCGCGCAGGTCACCGGCCTGGTCTTCACCGTCAACTCCTTCAGCGGGCAGCGCTTCACCGACGTCGCCAAGGCCTACTGCCGCCTGCTGGACGCCACCAGCGGCGCGGAGCTGGTCCGCTTCGACCTCACCCACGCCGAGCCGCACACCGGCGTGCTGATGTGCAAGCTGGTCCGGATGCCGAGCGGCGAATGGGTGATGACCGCGCTGGAGGAGTACGTGGACGCCAAGACCGTCCGCGGCATGGTGAAGCCGGGCGCCCACGCCCTCTGAACACGCCCCCTGCGCGCGCCCCCGGGACCGCCCGCATTCCTCATACGACGTTCATGCTGGTCCGCACGGGATTGTCAGTGCCCACTGCGAAGATGAGCAGGTGTCAGCGAACCGGTTCCCGGCGGAGCTCGTGCGTGCCCAGCAGCAGGTGTGGGCGTACGAGGCGGCTTCGCGTGCCTTCGTCCTCGACGGTCCGGACAGCCCGGTCGGCTGCTGGCCGCTGCCCCGGCAGACGGAGTACCGGCGGCTGCGGGAGTCCCTGCGCCAGGCCCGGCAACAGGTCGAGCGGCATCCGCTGACGGCCGCCGCCATCGCCGACCACCGCTGGTCGGCGATGGCCCGGGCGCTGGCCCGGACCGCCGCCGACGCCCCGCCCGCCCCGGCGCCGGAGCGCACGGCAGCCTGACCCGCGGCCGCTCGTGCGCCTCCGGGAAGGCCGCGCCGTGCCGACGGGCCGGATCAGCGCTCCTGCGGCTCGCCGATGGCGCGGCTCCAGAGTGCCGCGATCGTCCTGGCCTCCTCGTCGAGCTCCAGCTGGTGCGCCCGGGTCGACAGGACTCCCGGCAGCACCGTGCACCGCCGCGCCGCCCCGGACTGCTCCACCACGCACACCTGGCTGCGCCCGCCCCCCGGCCGCACCACCCCGACCGACCGGATGTCCGACCAGGCGATGGTCCGGTCGCGCAGCAGCGTCCGCACGGTGATGCCGGACGCGGCCACCGTCGTCGACCCCACATAGGGTCCGACCCGGACGGCGGCCCGCGCCACCACGGCCACGACCACCACCGCGCCCACCACCTGCCTGACCATGATCCCCGTCGAGTCCGGCGGGGTGCTCAGGGCCCAGGCGTCGAAGACCAGCGCGAGCGCCGTCAGCGCCCCGAGGACGGACCAGCCGGCCACCCGGGTCTGCCGGTCGCCGACGTAGATGGTTGCGTGCATGGGGACGAGGATAGTGACGGTGTCCACCACTGGATACGGGCCAACGAGCTGTCTGCGGCCTGTGTCCGGTGCGGGCGGCGCGCGGATGGGCGAGTGCCGGTAGCGGGATGGCGGGTGAGCGGACAGGGTGGTGGCCGTGGGGGCCGTTCCGTTGTGGAGGCTTGCGTCATGCCCGAGGTAACCGAACCGTACAAGCCCGGCACGCCGTGCTGGATCGACCTCATGGTCCCGGATCAGCAAGCGGCACTCGACTTCTACCGCGACCTGTTCGGCTGGCAGGGCGAGGTCGGGCCGCCGGAGACCGGGGGCTACGCGGTCTGCACGGTGGAGGGGAAGGCCGTCGCGGGCATCATGGCCGCGATGTCGCCGGACGGCGGGCCCACGCCGCCGACCGTGTGGACGACCTACCTGGCGACCGCCGACGTGGACGCCACCGTGCAGAAGATCAACGCCGCCGGGGGCACGGTGCTGATGCCCGGGGTGGACGTGACGACGATCGGCCGGATGGCGGTCGCGGCCGACCCCACCGGCGGCGCCTTCGGCCTGTGGCAGGCCCGGGACTTCGGCGGTGCGGGGCTGGTCAACGAGCCCGGTGCGCTGCTGTGGAACGAGCTCGTCAGCACTGACGTCAAGGTCGCCTCGGCGTTCTACGCGGCCGTGCTCGGCATCGAGGCCGCGCCGATGGAGGGTTCGGAGGGCTACTTCTCGCTCAGCGTCGACGGCCGGGCCGTCGGCGGCCTGCAGGGGGTCGAGCACCTGCCGCCCGGCACACCGTCGCACTGGCTGGTCTACTTCGCCGTGGACGACACCGACAGCACCGTGGACGCGCTGATCCGCGCCGGTGGCAACGTGCTGGTGCCGCCGTTCGACATGGTCGCCGGCCGGATGGCGGTGGTGCAGGACCCGCAGGGCGCCGCCTTCGCCGTGCTCAAGCCGAAGCCGATGACCACGGGCTGAGCCCCGCGCCGGGCGTCCCCGCGTGCCCTCCCCCGAGGAGGACGCGGGGACGCTGCGGCTACCACATCACCGGGAGCCGCTCCGGCAGCCGCTTCATGAATCCGGTACGCCAGACCAACTGCTGGACCGGGACCGCGAGTCGCAGCTCCGGCAGCCGCTCCAGCAGGACCTCCAGGGCGATCTCGGCGTGGCGCCTGCCGAGGGCCGTCGCCGGGCAGTAGTGCCGGCCGCCGCCGAAGGACAGGTGCGCGGAGCTGTTCTCGCGGTCGAGGTCCATCCGCTCCGGGTCGGCGAACACCTCCGGGTCGAAGTTGGCGCCCTCGACCAGCACCAGCACCAACTCGCCCTTCTTGACCTCGACTTCACCGAGGGTGACGTCCTCAAGCGCGAGCCGTGGCAGGCCGTCGCCGATGGACAGGTTGATCCGCAGCAACTCCTCGACCGCCACCGGGATCCGGCTCGGGTCCTGCCGCAACTGGGCGGCCACCTCCGGGTGCTGGATCAGCGAGAAGACCGCCATGGTCAGGAACGCCGAGGTGGAGATGACACCCGCGCCGAACATGGTGACCCCGACCGTGGCCAGCATCCCGTCGGTGAGGTGGGCGTAGTCCGGGTTCCCCCGCAGCGCGGCGATCTCCGCCATCAGGCCAGTAGTTGACGGATCGTCAAGTCGATCCACCATGTACGCCATGTCCCGGTCCCAGTTCAGCTCGGCACCGGCGACCGGGCAGGCCGAGTTCATGAACGCGATGTCCAGGCTGGCCGCCAGCCGGGGCGCGTCCCGCTGCGGGATGCCGAGGATCCGGCAGTGCATCCCCTCCGAGTACGGGTTGGCGAAGGCGGACCGCAGATCCACCGGCGCGCCCTGCCCCAGCAGCCCGTCGACCAGCTCGGACGCGTACCCGCGCAGCCACTCCTCCAGACCGTCGGACTTCGGGTTGATCGCCTTGAGCACCGCCTTGCGCAGGCCCACGCCGGTGATGTTGCCCATGTTGTTGACCACCTCGGGCGGGATGGTCAGCGCGTACTGCCGCGGCACGCCCGGCGCCGAGGTCTCCTTCAGGCTGAACCGCGGGTCCTCCAGCACCTGCTTGCACAGCGCGTGCGAGGACACCAGCCAGGCCGGGTCACCGGCGATGGTCCGCACCCGCTTCACCGGCTCCTGCCGCAACTCGGTTATCTCCGCGGGCAGTCGGTCCCCACGCCAGGAGAACGGGAAGTCCGGCGGGGCCGCGTCGGCACCGCCGGGCGGGGTGTAGGGGCAGGTCGCGCGGGACTGGTCGGGCAGCGTGTCAACGGGCATCGGTGGCTCCTTGTGCTCCGTGAACGGGGGTGACGACGGCGTGGCCCTGGTTCCGCGAGGCCCGCAGCCCGGAGCCGCGGGAGTACAGGAGTTCGGCCATCGGCAGGAGTTGGTGGTAGCAGTTGAGGGAGGAGGGGACCCCCAGGATCGCCGGGGAGTCGAGGAACAACGGCGCTTCCGCGCAGACGTACTGGAGGCAGACCTCGCGCTGCCGCGCGGTCGCCGCCTTTCCGTCCAGCACCTTGGCGGAGAGGAAGGAGTCCACCAGCGCGTCGCAGGTCGCCCGGAACTCCGGGTCGCTCCGCAGCAGCGCGGACAGGTGGCGGTGCAGGGCCTGGTAGGCGGGGTTCGCCTGGAAGTCCGACATGGCGTGGGCACGGAGCCGTCCGCCCTGGGGGCCGACGGTCTCGACCGCGCCGGTCACCTTGGCCCGGACGCCGCGCAGGTTCTTGACCGCCTTCCGCCGGGCGTCGTCGGCGGTGTAGCCCAGCGTCCGGTACATCTCGGCCACGTACAGGTCGGTGTAGACCAGGTCGACCTCACGGAAGTTCGCGGTGCCCCAGCGGGCGAGGTCGATGACGCGCTGGGCCGAGAAATAGCTGTTCCCCGGGGAGACGCCGATCACGGCGTGGTCGCCCTCGGCCCGGATGACCTGGCAGTGCGGGGTGTACGGCTGGACCTCGAAGAAATCGTCTGCTTTCACCACCGGTGTGCGGGACTGAATCTCGAAGATGTCGGTCGCTGTCGTCAACGGAGAGCGTCCTTCGCGTGCGTCGCTAGTCCCTGGGAGCCCCGTGCTCCCGGTGTGGCGACGACACGAGTAGTTAACGGGCGGGCGCGGAGAGTGTCAACGGGCGACCGGGGCGCAGGGGGCCAGAGTCACCCAGAAACATACACATGCGGCCCGGCCCGGATTCCGCACCGGAAATGCCTGGTCGGCGGCGCACCGAAGCTCCACGATTCCGTTGCCGCAGACACACGTACGGAGCATCGGCCGATTCGGGCGCCCGGGGCGGCCGGTATCGATCGCTCCCGCCACGAATGTTCGTGTGTTTCCACAGTCCGCGGCGGCCGGGAAACCCCGGTGCGCCGGACCCGGGCGGACCGGCATGATCGAGCCCGGGCCCGAGGCGGCGGCGGGCGGAGGGGGTCATCGTGAACGTGCTGTTGTCCGGAGTCGTCGGCTCCACCGCGTACGGGCTGGCGCACGCCGGATCCGACCTGGACCAGTTGGGCGTCTACGCCGCGCCCACGGTCGACCTGCTGGGGATCCACCGGCCGCGCAGCGAGTCGGTGGTGACCACCCACCCGGACCGCACCCTGCACGAGGCCGCCAAGTGGTGCCGCCTCGCGCTGACCAGCAACCCGACCGCCAGCGAACTGCTGTGGCTGCCGAGCGAGCTGTACCAGGTGGTCACCCCGCTCGGCGCGGAGCTGATCGAACTGCGGCCCGGCTTCGCCGGCGCCGGATGCGTGCGCAGCGCCTATCTCGGCTACTGCAGTCAGCAGTTGCGCAAGATCAAGGCGCGCGGGGACAGGGCCCGCGCGGCCGGGGACCCGGACGGCGCGGACCGGCTCCGGTCCGCGAAGGCAGCCAGGCACCTGGTGCGGCTGACCCTCCAGGGCACCGGACTGCACCGCACCGGCGAGCTGCTGATCCGGCTCCCCGATCCGGAGCGGGTGCGCGAGCTGGGCGAGCGGATCGCCGAGCGTCCGGAGGTCGGCGACCAGCTGCTGCGCGAGGCCGAGGAAGCGTTCGACCGCCCCGGGGTGCTGCCCGCCGAACCGGACACGGCCGCCGCCGAGGCCTGGCTGCGCCGGGTGCGCGCGGCGTTCTACCCGGACCGGGCCGCACCCGGACCGGCGGGCCCCGGCGTGCGACCCGTCCCGGACTGGGCGAGGCTGGAGGCATGACCTCCGCCGATCCCGCCCTCGCGCCCGTGTACATCTCCGCCTACCTCGCCGACGAACGGCACCGGGAGGTCCGGGTGGTGCGGCACGACGGCGCGGTCATCCCCGAGCCCTGCGCCAGCCAGGAGCAGTTCGAAGCCTTCGTCGAACAGCACCGCCCCGGCACCGACCTGGGCGATCCGCTCCAGGTCTACTGGGTGGACCACCCCGGCGAGTGGACCGGCATCTGAACCCGGCCGCGCCGGTAGGGTCGCGGGGTCACCCCCGGCATCGGGGCCGGCAACCCCGTCACGATCGGAGCGAGTCATGAAGGCAGTGCGTTTCCACCGGTTCGGCGGTCCGGAGGTGCTGGAGCTCGTGGATCTCCCCGATCCGCGTCCGGGCCCCGGCCAGGTCCGGATCGCGGTGCGCGCGGCCGGGGTGAACGCGAGCGACTGGAAGAAGCGCCAGGGCCTGATGGACGAGGAGCTGCCGCAGACCCTCGGCTACGAGGCCGCGGGCGTGGTCGACGAGCTCGGTGCGGGCGTGCTGGACGTGGCCGTCGGCGACCGGGTGTTCGGCTTCTGCCTCGACGGGGCGGCCCAGGCGGAACTGGCCGTGCTGGCCCACTACGCGCCGGTCCCGCCGTCACTCGACTTCGCGGGCGCCGCCGCGCTGCCCGCCGCCGTCGAGACGGCCACCCGGGCGCTCGACCGGCTCGGCGTCGGGAGCGGCAGCACACTGCTGGTCAACGGCGCCTCCGGCAGCGTGGGCAGCGCCGCGGTACAGCTGGCGCTGGGGCGCGGGGCGCGGGTGATCGGCACCGCCGGTCCGGCGAACCAGGAGTACCTTCGCTCGCTGGGGGCCGAGCCGGTCGGCTACGGCGAGGGCATGGTGGAGCGGGTGCGCGCGCTCGCGCCCGACGGCGTCGACCTGGCGCTGGACGTGGCCGGGAGCGGCGTGCTGCCCGAGCTCATCGCGCTCGCGGGCGGCCCCGGGCAGGTGCTGACCGTCGCCGACTTCGTCGGCGCGCGGGACCACGGCGTGCGCTTCAGCCGGGGGGACGACGGCCGCGCGCTCCACGCGCTCGCCGGGATCGGCGAGCTGATCGAGGCCGGACGCTTCTCGCTGCCGGTCGCCGGAACCTTCCCGCTCGCCGACGTCGCCCGAGCGCACCGCGCCGGGGAGGCCGGTCACGCCCGCGGCAAGCTCGTCCTCCTGGTCGGCTGACCCGCCCGACGGCCGCGCGGGCGCACCGCAGGCACGGACCACCCGGGAGCGGCCGTCCCGGAGCGGCCTCAGTCCTTGCTCAGGCGGGTATCCAGGGCGTTGTGGACGGCGTCGCCGATCAGGTTGAACGCGACCACGGTCACGATCAGGATGATCGCGGGCGGGTACACCAGCCACCAGTAGCCGTCGAACAGGTAGTTGAGGCCGTCCGACAGCATCGTGCCCCAGTCCGCGTGCGGCGGCGCCAGACCGAGGCCGAGGAAGCTCAGCGTCGACAGGCTGAGGATGGCGTCGGCGACGGTGAAGGTGGCGCTGACGATGATCACGCCGACGCAGTTGGGCACCAGGTGCCGGAGCACCACCCGCCAGCGGGTGGCCCCCATCATGGTGGCCGCCTGCACGAAGTCCAGGGTGCGCAGGGACAGCACCTCGCCGCGGACCAGCCTGGCCACGCCGATCCAGGAGAGCAGCGACAGCAGGATGATGATCAGCCACAGGTTCGGGGTGAACAGGTTCACCAGGATCAGCAGCAGCACCAGGCTGGGGACGGCCAGCAGGGTGTCGATGACCCGCATCATGAAGGCGTCCACCACGCCGCCGACCAGACCGGCGAACGCGCCGTAGAGCGTGCCGAGCACCGTGGTGGCGACGGCCACGGCGAAGCCGAGTTCCAGTGAGGACTGGCCGCCCTGCATCAGTCGGCCCAGGACGTCGTAGCCGGAGGCGTCGGTACCGAGCGGATGGCTGCCGCTGGGCGGCAGTTCGGCGAGGTCGAGCCGGACGGTGACCTGGTTGGTGTGGTACACCAACGGCCCCAGGAAGCACACCAGGGCGATCGCAGCGACGGTCAGTACGCCCGCGGCGGCCAGCCAGTTGTGGACGAGCGCCTGCCGGATGAGCCGGCCGGAGCCGGTGCGCTCCGCGAGCGTGCCCGCCTCGTCCGCCTCGGGGCGGCCGAGCGGGCCGACCGGTTCGGAGCGTTCGGCGGTGTGCGTGCGGAGTTCAGGTGCTGGCATAGCGGATCCGTGGGTCGAGGAGGCTGTAGAGGATGTCGGCGACCAGGTTCCCGGCGACCGTGGCGACACCGACAACGAGCGTGGATCCCAGCAGGATCGGGTAGTCGTGGCTGGTGGCGGCCTGGAAGAAGAGCAGCCCCATGCCCGGGTAGTTGAACACCTCTTCGGCGATCACCGCTCCGGCCACGATCCCCGGGGCGGACAGCCCGAGGACGGTGATGATCGGCAGCATCGAGTTCCGCAGCACGTGCCGCAGCAGCACCAGCCGCTTGGGCAGGCCCTTCGCGCGGACCACCCGGATGTAGTCCTGGGCCAGCGCGTCGATCGCCGAGGACCGCATGTACCGGCTGTAGCCGGAGAAGCTGCCCAGGGCCATGGTCGCCACCGGTAGTACCAGGCCGCGTGGATCGGCCAGGATGCCGCTCACCGACACCGCCTGCGGCGCCTCCGGCGGCAGCAGGTGCAGCTGCACGCAGAAGACCGCGATCAACAGCAGCGCGAAGAAGAAGTCCGGCATGGAGTACAGCACGAACGCCACCGCGGTGAGCGTGTTGTCGGCGACCCCGCCGCGTCGCACCGCCTGCCCGATGCCCAGTGGCAGGGCGATCGCCAGGGAGAGCACGGTGGAGATCCCCACCAGCACCGCGTCCCGCGGCACCCGCTGGGCGATCAGCGTGGACACCGGCTGCTGCAACGAGTAGGACGTACCGAGGTTCCCCTCGCAGACCTGCTTCACATAGGTGATGAACTGCCGGTACAGCGGCTGGTCCAGCCCGTTGACGCTGTTGAAGATGGCGATCCGGCCGGGCGTGGCCCGCACCCCCAGGGTGGCACGGGCCGCGCTGCCTGGCTCCAGGTGGAGCATGACGAAGGTCAGGACCATCACGCCGATGACGACGCCGACCGCTTGACCGAATCGCCGCAGGAGATAACTGCTCACTTGGTGAAGTACCAGATTTCCGGGTTGAGGCCGCCCGAGAACGGGTTGAGCGGGGTGACGCCCTGCAGCTTCTTCCGGTAGACCAGGACGGACTCCTGGTTCGGCAGCCACAGCCACGGCAACTGCTCGGCCGTGTAGTCCTCGTAGGCGAAGAACGACGAGGTCTGCGAGCCGTACTCGGTGGCGTTGATCAGCTGGTCCAGCTTCGGGTCGGAGAAGCCGCCGGAGTTGTTGTCGCCGGTGCTGTTGAAGAATCCGTCCCCGGCCGGGTAGAGCGGGTAGGGGTCGTAGCCGTAGTCCACCAGCTGCCAGCCGCAGGTGGCCACCGGGTGCGAGGCGGCGGTGCAGGAGCCCATCGCGCCGATGAGCGTGTTGAAGGGCTCGGCCTTGAGGTTGACGGTGACCCCGTCCTGGGCCTCCGAGGACTGGATGGCCGCCTCCTGCTCGTCGGTGGCGGCGTTGCCGGAGGAGTAGAGGAGCTGGAAGGTCAGCGGCTCACCGGCGGTGATCCCGGCGCCGCACTGGGACGGCCCGGTCCCCGGGGACTGGCAGACGGTCTTGCCGCCCGGGACCACCTTCCAGCCGTGAGCCCGCAGCAGGGCACTCGCCTTGGACGGGTCGTACGGGTAGGGCCCGCCGGACTTCTCCAGCGGCGAGGCCCAGGGACCGGTCGCCTGCAGCGGGACCGGTCCGTTCCCCGGGTCGGCGTAGCCGCCGTAGACCTTGGAGACGATCTGCGGGCGGTCGATCAGGTCCTCCAGCGCCTGGCGGACGTAGAGCTGCTGGAGTTCCGGTCCCACCCGCGCGTTGTAGAGGTTGGGGATGATTCCGGCCACGCCGGGCACCGGGATGCTGGCCACCGAGTAGCCGTCCGCCTCCAGCGCTCCGGCCTGCTTGACGTCGTTCAGCGGCAACCCGCCCACGTCCAGCGAGCCGCCCGAGCGCAGCACGTTGAGCTCGGCGGTGTCGGTGGTGAACGGGGTCTCCACGACGCTGGAGACGATGGGCTTGTCCGCCCCGGAGTAGTGCGTGTTGGGCACGTAGCTGTAGTAGCCGTCGGTGCGGAACGCCGACAGGGACCAGGGCCCGTCGACCACCTTCCACAGCGGGTTGGTGGCGAACGTGGCCATGTCGCCGCCCTCCTTCTGCAGGAAGGCGTACACCGCCTTGGCACCGGCCGTGGTCCGGTCGGCGTTGCCGACCGCGCCCGTGGCCGTGGTCCGGTCCCAGGCGTGCTGCGGCAGCAGCGGGATCTGGCTGAGGACGTCGTCGGTGAAGAAGCTCGGGTTGTACGAACGGGTGAGGTCCAGCACGACGGTGTGGGCGTCGGGCGTCGTCACCTTCGACACGTCGTCGGGGAAGAGTCCGGGCACGTAGCCGACCCAGTTGGAGGCGTTGGCCTTCAGCAGGTTGTAGACGAAGGTGAAGTCCCGGCTGGTGATCGGCTGGCCGTCGGACCAGTCCCAGTCCTTCAGGTCGATGGTGACCTGCTTGTCGCCGTTCCCGTAGACGATCGAACTGGTCAGGCTCTCCTGCGGGTTGATCACCGACTGGGCGCCGTCGCCGGAGTACACCAGGAAGGGCCACATGCCCTGGGTGAGGTTGACGTTGTAGCCGTCGGTGTTGGTCGCGGGTGCGAGCGGGAAGATGAAGTTGGGCGACGCGGCGACCTCGGCGATGGTGACCGTCCCACCCCGCTCTGCCTGCCCCTTGGGCGCCGAGCTGACCGAATTCCCGTTTCCTATCGCGCCGCTGGATCCGGAGCTGCCACCGCTGCACGCCGCCATGGCCATCGCCAGAGTCAGTGCGACCGACGTGACGGCCAGGTGGCGGGTGATTCTCATTCGGAGTATCGCCTTCCATTTCTTGAATGCGCTTAGGCAGGGGGTATTCACGGCATGGTGTGGAGGGTGCCACCCCGCTACCGGGTGACAGCAGCAAACTTCACCATGAATCCCCCGGCAGCGCGCCGGGAAATCATGTGATATGCATCACTCTTTCTCTTTTTCGGGCTAATTTTGCGACGCATCCCGAGAGTGTCTGATAAAGAGCCTTTTTACAGTGGGCAATGCTCCCGAAACAATAGGAATGCGGACCGCCGCCGCGCACCCCCGGGCAATCTCCCCGCCGCCCGGCCAAGTGCGCTGCCCAGCAACGCGGATGGACTCGAAATCGCCGAACTGCCGTCCCCAGGGGGGCGATCGGACCGGGGCCCGCCCACCGACCGCCGCAACAATGCCTTCATGAACGGCGTCGCCACGGCATGCCCCCGGAGTCCCACCGGCGCACCGCGGGTATGACCCAGGCCACATGTCGCTCTTGCCTGGATTTTCCGGATACCTCCGATCCAGAGATCCGAGCGGCCGCGCCGACACCCAGTGCCGCATGGCGTTCTCGTCCACCCGAAAGAGTGACGAATGCCGTCCGCCGAGCTGGGCAGGTGTGCTCCATGAACATCAAGCTCCCCAAGGCCGACAAGTCCGACCAGACCACCGCCCTGCGCCGCGTCCAGGAAGCCACCGCGGCGCACGCCCGGACACGGCGTGATCTCGATGACGCGATCGCCGACGCGACCGCCGCCGGGGTGCAGCCCGAGGCCCTGCAGCAGGTCGGGCAGGTCGAACCCGGGCACGGGAAACACGCTGGTGAGGTGGATATCGAGCTGGCCGGGCTCGCGGTCGCCGACTGAGGTGGTGACGCACCGCGCCACCGACGCCCAGGTGCGACGCCCCCGGCCCGGGGAGACCCTGGGAGCATGAGCATCCCCGACCCGACCGCGAGCCCCTCCCCGGACGTCGCCCACCTCACCCCGATGCGGCTCGCCGCCCTTGCCAGCCTCGCGTTCTCCCGCGCCGGCGGCACCCAAGTCGCGCTCCTCACCGACGCGGACGACAAGGGCGGGGACCTGGCGGTCGTGGAGACCGCCCTGTCGACCCGGCCCCCGATCCTCCACCCGACGGACCTGGCGGGCGGCTGACCGGGCACGGCCGCGCCGCCGCGCCTGACCCGGCTGACCCGGCTGACCGCGCCCGGATGCGCGTCGCCCCGGCCGGGGCGACGCTGGCGGCATGGACTCGTACCCGATGCCGACGCAACGGCAGCCGATCATCGTCGGCCCGTACACCGAGCAGGGCCGACTCGTGCGGATCCTGCGGCACGACGGCGTGACCACCGTGCCCGTGATGATCGCCTCGGGACGCGCCTTCGTCGAGTACGTCGAGCGCGCCCGGCCGCTCACCGACCTCAGCCCGCCGGACCAGCAGGTCCAGTGGGCCGACCGGCCCGAGGAATGGCCCGAAGGCTGACCTGCCGCCGCTCGGTCAGCCGCGACCGGCGAGGGCGCGGAGGAAGAAGGTCAGGTTCGCCGGGCGCTCGGCCAGACGGCGCATGAAGTAGCCGTACCACTCGCCGCCGTAGGGCAGGTAGATGCGCATGGTGGCACCGCTGTCGACGATCCGCTGCTGCTCCTCCGGCCGGATGCCGTACAGCATCTGGTACTCGAAGCTGTCGGCCTTCCGCTCCCGCCACTCGGCGAGCTGGCCCGCGATCCGGATCATGCGCGGGTCGTGCGAGGCGACCATCGGGTAACCCTCGCCACCCATCAGCACCTTGAGGCAGCGGACGTACGAGAGGTCCACCTCCCGCCGCCCCTGGAAGGCGACCGACTCCGGCTCCTGGTACGCGCCCTTGCACAGCCGGACCCGCGAGCCCGGTCCGGAGAAGTCCGCGCAGTCGGCCTCGGTGCGGCGCAGGTAGGCCTGCAGCACCACGCCCAACCACGGGTAGTCGGCCCGCAGTTCGCGGGCGATGCCGAGGGTGGAGTCGGTGGTGGTGTGGTCCTCCATGTCCAGGGTGACCGTGGTACCGGCGTCGGCCGCCGCCGCGCAGATCCGGCGGGCGTTGTCGAGGGCGATCCGCTCGCCGTCCTGGGGCAGGAACTGGCCGACTGCGGAGAGCTTGACCGAGACCTCGGCGCGCTCGGCGAGGCCGGTCTCCTTGAGCGCGGCGAGCAGCCGCTCGTAGGCGGCGGCGGTCCCGGCGGCCTGGGCGGCGTCGCGGGTGTCCTCGCCGAGGTGGTCGAGGGTGATCCGGCGGCCCGCGCCGACGAGCTCGTCGGTGACGGCGACCGCCTCGTCCAGCTCGTCCCCGGCGATGAAGCGGCGGACGATGGCGCGGGTGGGCGGCAGCGCCTCGATGACCTGGCGGGCGCGCGGCGCGCGGGAGGCGGCGAGGAGAGTGGTACGGAGCATCTGGACTCCTGGGCAGGTACAGGTCACGCGGGCAGCTGGGCCGGTGGCGGGCGGGCGGTGCGGGACGGCGGGCGGTGCGGGAGCGAGCGGGTGCCGGGGTGGCCCGGGCCGTGCCCCCAAGGGGTGGGGCACCGCCCGGGCCGGGAGTTCCAGCAGGTCAGCCCATGTGCGGGTAGCGGTAGTCGGTCGGCGGCACGAAGGTCTCCTTGATGGAGCGGGTCGAGGTCCAGCGCAGCAGGTTCTGCGCCGCGCCCGCCTTGTCGTTGGTGCCCGAGGCCCGGCCGCCGCCGAAGGGCTGCTGGCCGACGACCGCGCCGGTCGGCTTGTCGTTGATGTAGAAGTTGCCCGCCGAGAAGCGCAGCCGCTCCATGGTGGCCGCGATCGCGGCCCGGTCCCGGGCGATGACGGCGCCGGTCAGCGCGTAGCCGGAGACCGCGTCCAGCTGGTCCAGCACCTCCTCGTAGCGCTCGTCCTCGAAGACGTGCACCGCGAGCACCGGGCCGAAGTACTCCTCGTGGAAGTACTCGGCCGACGGGTCCGCGCAGACCAGCACGGTCGGCCGGACGAAGTAGCCCTCGGCGTCGTCGTAGCGGCCGCCGGCCAGCACCTCGACCTGCGGATCGGCCAGGGCCCGGTCGATCGCGGCCTTGTTCTTGGCGAAGGCCCGGTCGTCGATCACCGCGCCGATGAAGTTGCCCAGGTCGGTGACGTCGCCCATGGTCAGCGACTCCACCTCGTCCCGGAACGCGTCCTTGAGCTGTGCCCAGAGCGAGGCCGGGAGGTACGCGCGGGAGAGCGCCGAGCACTTCTGGCCCTGGTACTCGAACGCGCCCCGGGTCATCGCGGTCTTCAGCACCGCCGGGTCGGCCGAGGGGTGGGCGACCAGGAAGTCCTTGCCGCCGGTCTCGCCGACGACGCGCGGGTAGCTGCGGTAGCCGGTGATGTTCTCGCCGACCGTGCGCCACAGGTGCTGGAAGGTCCGGGTGGAGCCGGTGAAGTGGATCCCGGCCAGGTCCCGGCTGTTCAGCGCGACCTCGGAGACGGCCAGGCCGTCGCCGGTCACCATGTTGATCACCCCGGCCGGGAGCCCGGCCTCCTCCAGCAGGTCCATCAGCAGCTGCGCCGAGTACTGCTGGGTCGGGGACGGCTTCCAGACCACGGTGTTGCCCATCAGCGCCGGCGCGGTCGGCAGGTTCCCGGCGATGGCGGTGAAGTTGAACGGCGTGATCGCGTAGACGAAGCCCTCCAGCGGGCGGTGGTCGCTGCGGTTCCACACCCCCGGCGAGGACTGCGGCTGCTCGGCCAGGATCTGCCGGGCGAAGTGCACGTTGAAGCGCCAGAAGTCGACCAGCTCGCAGGGGCAGTCGATCTCGGCCTGCTGGGCGGTCTTCGACTGGCCCAGCATGGTGGCCGCGACCAGGGTCTCCCGCCAGGGGCCCGAGGCCAGGTCGGCGGCGCGCAGGAAGATCGCGGCGCGGTCGTCGAAGGAGAGCGCGCGCCACGCGGGCGCGGCGGCCAGGGCCGCGTCCACGGCCTGCTGCGCGTCCTCGCGGGTGGCGTTGCGCATGGTGCCGAGCACGGCGGCGTGCCGGTGCGGCTGGACGACGTCGATCGGCTCGCCCCGGCCCAGTCGGCGTTCCCCGCCGACGGCCATGGTCAGCTCGACCGGCTCCTGTCCGCCGAGCCGCTTCAGCTCCGCCTCCAGCCGGGTGCGCTCCGGGCTGCCCGGCGCGTAGCTGTGCACGGGCTCGTTCACCGGCGCGGGAATCTGGGTCACAGCGTCCAACACGCGCGTTCTCCCTCGGTTGCGGATCAGGCTGTAGCGGGTCGCGTTGCTGATCTCAGTGCGGATCTCGGTGCGGTCACACGGATCATGCGGATCATGCGGTCGGGCGGCACGGATCGCGCGTCAGGACGACCGTACGGCCGGGCGTGGTCCGGCGTATGTGTCCGAGCAGCTAATGTCTGGCCCATACCCTTGTCCGATCAGCCAAACCAGGGAGTCGACGTGTCCATCGAGCCACTGGCGATCGGCATCACCCTGCGTCAGCTGCTGATGTCCCTCGGCGAACCCCTGGCCGAGCTCCAGTGTGCGCCCGCCGGGTTGGAAGCGCAGGTCAGCGGCGTCTCACTGGCCGATCCCGAGGAGCCGCCGGGGGCCCGGACGGGTGATCTGGTGCTGGCGCTCGGGGTCCGCGGCCGGGCGGCGCTGCCGGTGCTCCGGGCCGCCGGACGGGACGGGGCGACGGCGGTCGCGGTGAAGCGCGAGCCGGGCGTGCGGACCACGCTGCTGCGCGAGGCCGCCGAGGAGGCGGGGGTGGCCCTGCTCTCGGTGCGCCCCGAGGCCCGCTGGGGGCAGCTGGACGCGCTGGCCCGGGCCGCTCTGGGCAGCGTCCAGCCCGCGCGTCCGGGCGAGGGCCTGGAGGAGGGCGACCTGTTCGCGCTGGCGCAGACCACGGCGGTGCTCACCGGCGGCATCGTCAGCATCGAGGACACCGCGAACCGGATCCTGGCGTACTCCCGTTCGGCGGACTCCGACGAGCTGGACGACCTGCGGCGGCTGACCATCCTCGGCTGGCAGGGCCCGGAGCCGTACCTGGCGCAGCTGCGCGCCTGGGGTGTGTTCCAGCAGCTGCGCGCCTCCGACGCGGTGGTGGCCATCGACGCCCGCCCGGAGCTGGGGCTGCGCCGCCGCCTCGCGGTGGGCATCCGCTCCGGCGAACGGCAGCTGGGCACGATCTGGGTGCAGGAGGGCTCGCAGCCGCTGGCCGAGCGGGCCGATCAGGCGCTGCTCGGCGCGGCCCGGGTGGCCGCACTGCACCTGGTCCGGCCCCGCCGCGAGCCCAGCGCCGACCTACGGCTCACCCAGGCACTGCTGACCGGGCTGCTGGACGGCGCCACCGGACCGCAGTCCCTGGCCGGGCACCTGCGGCTGGATCCGGGCAGCCCGGCGGCGGTGCTCGGCTTCGCGCTGCCCGGGTCGCTCGACCCGGCCCGGGCCGAGGCGGTCGGCCTGGTCTCGGTGCACACCGCCGCCCGGCACCGCGGCGCGGTGGTCACCACCATCGGCGACCGCGTCTACGTACTGCTGCCGGAGCTGGCCCGGGGCATCGCCCCGGCGGCGCTGCGCGGCTGGGCGCAGGAGATCACCGACGCCGCCCGGCACCACCTGGCCGCGCCGTTGCGCGGCGCGGTCGGCCGGGTGGTGCCCGCGCTGGCCGAGGCCGCCGGTTCCCGGCAGGAGGCCGACCGGGTGCTGGACGCCATGGCCGAGGGCCGGGTCGCGGCCGAGGTGGCGGCGCTGCCCGAGGTACTGGCGGAGGTACTGCTCGGCGAGACCCTGGCGCTGCTCGCCGACAACCCCGCCGTCCGCGATCCACGGCTCGTCGAACTCGCCAACGCCCAGCCGCAGTTGGCGACCTCGGTACTGGCCTGGCTGGATGCCTTCGGTGATGTCAGGGCCGCCGCCCAGCAGTTGCACATCCACCCCAACACCCTGCGCTACCGGGTGCGCCGCGCCGAGCAGGTCAGCGGGGTCGACCTGTCCCGCCCGGAGCAGCGACTGCTGGCCATGCTGCAACTCCGCCTGTGAACTGACATTCGGTCAGGTCTGCTGCCGGGCGTACCACTCCTGCCACAGCCCCAGGACGTCCGCCCGGGCCCGGAGGTTGCGGTGCATCCGCTCGCGCACGAATTCCGGTCCCTGGCCGGGAAGTTGCCCGGCCTCGCCCATCCGCCGGGTCCAGTCCGCGCCCCAGGCGCGCTGCGCGGCCACGCTCGGTACCTCGCTGTCGAAGACGGTGTAGCGGATGCACTCCTCCACCGCCGCCGCACCGGCCGCTGTCCCGGGGAACCAGTCGGCCCGCTCGGCGAGCAGGACGACCTGGTTGACCAGTGCCGTCACCGCCTCGTTCGCGGTCGCGCGGTCCTCCCCCGCCAGCCGCATCTGCTGGCGTACCGTGCGCTCCCACAGCTCCCCGGCGACCGCGTGGTCGCCCCGAGGCGACCTCGGTTTGCGCCCCGCCCGCAGGTCGGCCTCCAGCTGGAGCGACTGCCGGACCGAGCGCTCGACCAGCTGCCGGTGCGCCTCCAGCCCCTGTACCGGCGGGAGTTCACGGTCCCGAACGGATACCGGACGGCCGCGGCGGGACCGGACCGCGTCCAACTCCCGCTGCCGCCCAAGGGCGTAGGGTTCCAACTCGACGGCGGTGCGCAAGCCGACGCGTTCCGGCGCGATCCCGCGCCCGATGACGGTGACCACCACCGGCTCCCCCGGGTGTCCGGCGGCGGCAGCGACGGCGTCAGCGACGGCGGCACCGGCGGCGGCACCGGCGGCATCACCGGCGGCGGTACCGCCGAGGCTGAGCCGGGCGGCCCAGAGCGGCCCCTCGGCGCGCAGCGCGGCACGGACCGGTACCCCGTCGACGTCGATCCAGACCTCGGACTCGGTGGTCGGCCCGGGCCCGGCGGCCTCGTCGACACCGGCGTGGCTGAAGATCCGGTCCCGCTCGTCCTCGACCACGTCCGCCAACGACTCCGCCCCGCCGTGCTCGGCGGTGGCCGCCCCGGTCATGGTCCGCACCGCGACGTACGGGCCCTCGGCGGCGAGCCAGGAGCCGTGCGAGAGGGCGACCTCCACCAGGGCGCCGTCGACGTGCTGGTAGCTGGGCAGCGCGGCGGCGTCGGCTCCGGGCTCGGTGGGCGCGTACACCGGGAACCCGCGTCCCGCGAGGCCGCGCAGGTCCTCCTCCGCGAGTTCGCGCCGGACATCGCGCCGACCGCTGGAATCCCTCCGCACGCCGTCCCCCTCAGATCCGGTGCTGGTGCTCCCACCGTAGGCAGCACCAGCCGAGCCGGACAAGCGAGTTACCGGATCAGCGGCCCTGCGATCCCGCCTTCGAGCGGGCCTTGTAGGCGGCCTTGCGGGCCTCCTTGGCCGTGGACTTGTCCGGGTGCAGTTCGCCGACGGCCTCCAACACCGCCGTGGTGTACGGGTGGTCGACCCGCCAGAGCTCGGCGAACAGCTCCTCAGTCCGCTGACTCTCCGTCACCCGCAGGATCAGCTCCCGGAATCCCTCCTCCTCGGTCGCCGAGTCGATCAACTGCGCCGCGATGGCGTCGATCTGACTCCACAACAGCACCGGGCGGCTCAACTCGGGCAGGTCCGGGGTCCCTTGACCGGTCAGCCAGGCGGTGGCCAGGCCCGCCAGTTCCGGGTCGGCCAGTACCTCGCGCACCGCCGGGGCGGCCGGGGCGCCGAGCTGGTCCAGGGCGGCACCGCAGAACATCCGCTTGACCGGGGCGACCAGGTCGTTGCCGCGGGAGGCGGCGAGCAGTTCGGCGGCGGCCGCCAGCGGCTCGCGGCCGATCAGCCACTCCCGGATCTCCTCCTGCGGCAGCACGTTGGAGGAGGCGCAGATCCCGGTCAGCAGTTCGACCGCGTCGCCCCGCGCGTGCTCGCCGACCAGCGGCGCCTGGTAGCCGTCCGCCAGCAGCCACTGCCGCACCCCGTGCACCCCGAGCGGGGTGAGCCGGGCCATGCCGAAGCGCGCGGCCTGGGCCTGGTTCAGCTCCTCGTCGGCGCCGTCGAGGACGACCGTCTCGTCACCGCCGTCCTCCTCCTCGAACAGGGTGGGGTCGATCGGGCTGTAGTCGACCATCCCGATCGCGGCGAGGTCCTGCAGCATCGGGTCGAGCGCGACCATCACGGCGGTGATGTCGCCCAGCATCTCCTCGTCCGGGTCCTGTCCCTCGGGCGAGACCAGCAGCGCGGCGAGCACGCCGAGCGAGACCGTCTCCTCGGCCTCGGTGGCGGCGAAGGCGCTGGACTCGTAGAGCACCTGGAGCGCGTCGTCGAGCAGCCCCTGGGTCTCCTCCCGGGCCTCCTCCAGCTCCGCGTACTCGGCCTCGCTCTCGTCCTCGGCGGTCCGGGACGGGTCGTCCGGGACGCCGAGGTCGATCTCCGCCTCGACCGCGGTGCCGGCGACGATGGAGGCTGCGGTCTCCCAGACGTCCAGCACCGTCTCCGGGTCGGCCCGCTCCAGGTCGCCCAGCGCCTCCAGGCCGACCCCGGGCCGGGCCACCTCCGCCGCGGCGGACTCCGTGCCAGAAGACGCCGTGTCAGAAGACGCCGTGCCAGCGGCATCGGCGGCCGGGGCCCGGTCGGACTCCGTCGCGTCCGAGACCTCGATCAGCTCCAGGTCCACCGCCAGCGACCAGGCCTCGGCGACCCGGGCCAGGGCGACGTCCGCGTCGCCGTCGTCCGGCACCAGGTCCAGCGCCAGCGCGGCCTGGGTCTCCAGCTCCGCGCCCAGCTCGCCCCACTGGTCCACCGGGCGGAACGGCGCGACCCAGTGCGCCAGCCGGATGGCGTCCGCCAGCAGCGGGACCCGGAGCGCGGCGGCGGCCAGCTCCGCGACCGGCAGCAGCCGCACCGGCGGCACCACGATCAGCTCGGCGTCCTCGTCGTCGGCGGCGTCCCCGCCGACGGCCCCGTACAGGGTCTCCAGGTCGACGTCGGCCGGGAGCGATCCCGACGAGCTGTCACTCTTCTTACGGCTCGATCCCGCCATGGCCGTGCTTCTCCCTCAACGCTTACCGCGACGCGACGGAACCGGCCCGCCACGCTCTGCCCCATCGACACTATCCCGCGGCGGCGGCGCGGGCGCAGTTGCTCACCCGGACGCGCCACGAGTCGGGCGCGATCAGCGAGGACACGACTGCGGACGACCGCCCCCAGCGGGCCCGAGGGGCGCTGGGGGCGGTCGTCCGTGCGAGTACGGGTCCGCTAGCCGAGGGCGGGGGTGCCGAAGTCGGTGGTGACGTCGGAGACGTGCCAGACACCGGCCTGGGAGTAGGTGTTGTCCAGGTCGCCGTTGGCCGTGGCCGCGGTCAGGAAGTCGACGTTGCCGTTCGGCTCCACATCCGCACCGATCGAACCCGACGCAGCCGGAGTACCCAGGCTGGACGTCAGGTCACTGGTGTGCCAGCCGTTGAAGTCGTTCGTGTTCATCACATCACCGTTGGCCGCGTTGATCGTCAGCCAGTCCACATCACCGTTCGGCTCCACCAACGCCGTCGGACCACCCGACACCACCGGCGCACCGAACCCCGACGACACATCCGTCACATGCCACGCACCAGCCTCCTTGTACGTGTCGTACAGGTGCCCGTTCGCCGAAGCCACGCTCAGGAAGTCAACATTCCCGTTCGGCTCCACATCCGCACTCAACGACCCCTTCCCCACCGGAGTACCCAGGCTGGACGTCAGGTCACTGGTGTGCCAGCCGTTGAAGTCGTTCGTGTTCATCACATCACCGTTGGCCGCGTTGATCGTCAGCCAGTCCACATCACCGTTCGGCTCCACCAACGCCGTCGGACCACCCGACACCACCGGCGCACCGAACCCCGACGACACATCCGTCACATGCCACGCACCAGCCTCCTTGTACGTGTTGTACAGGTGCCCGTTCGCCGCGTCCACCGTCAGGAAGTCAACATTCCCGTTCGGCTCCACATCCGCACTGATCGAACCCGACGCAGCCGGAGTCCCCAACGACGACGTCAAGTCACTGGTGTGCCAGCCGTTGTAGTCATTCGTGTTCATCACATGCCCGTTGGCCGCGTTGATCGTCAACCAGTCCACATCACCGTTCGGCTCCACCAGAGCCTTCGGCGTACCCTCCACCTCCGGCGCACCATAACTCGCAGTCACATCAGTGACATGCCACGCACCCGCCTCGTTGTACGTATCGATCAAGTGCTCATTCGCAGCATCGACAGTCAGAACGTCCACATTCCCGTTCGGCTCCACCACCGTGTTCGACACCGGCGCGCTCCCCGCCACGAACACCGACGTCGCAGCCGACACCGCACCCCACTGACCAGCCGAATTCTCCGCCTTGACCGAAACCGAATGCACCCCCGGAGTAACACCCGTCGTATTCCACGTCACCTGGTACGGCGAAGAAGTCGCCGTACCCACCACACTCCCGTCAACCAGGAACTCCACCTCACTCGCCGCACTCGACACACTCGCCGACAACGACACATCACCACGCAACACCGCACCAGACGCAACACCCGTCAACGAAGCCGTGGGCGGTGTACCGAGGGAGATGTCCAGATAGTCCTCGTCGATGGCGATCGACGATCCACCATAGGTCTGCGAGACGTTCCCTGCGTACTGGTGGGCGCGCTGATGGTTGCTCCAGTCGCCGCTGGGGATCACCGAATCGTTCGTGTCGGCCACGTTGTCCCAGTCGGCGTCCCACACTGCGTCCGGCTCGGGGTATCCGGTACCGGTCTGGCTGACCAGGTCCTTCATCGCCGAGCTTGAGGAGCCGTAGACGCCCGACTCGTAGCCCTTGGCGTGCAACTCGTCGGTCCAGGCGGACAGGAAGCTGAGCACGCTGGCGCTGTAGGTGGACGAGTAGTTCTCCATGTCCTCGTAGATCAGCGTGCCCGGGCCGAACCCCAGGCCCTGTGCCTGGACAACCGCGTCGTCGGCGGCGGCCGTGCCCTGGGTCGTGGGCGAGGTGATCTGGTCGGCGAAGAGTCCTGCGTAGGTCGGCATGAAGTGCCAGCCCGCCGACGCTTGCTGCTGCACCCAGGCCGGGGTCAGGTCGGCCTGCTGGCAGCTCATTTCCGCGCCACCGATGTAGATCCCGACCGCGCTGTACGGTGAATCAGCCTTCCAGTTGGCCATGCTGCCGGCATCCGGCGCGGTGCAGGCGTCGAAACCCTCCCCGCTGTCGTTGGTGGATGCCGCGGCCAGGGCCTGGGCCTCGGCCAGCGGAGCTCGCGGGGCCACCTGAGCACGGACCTTGGGGGCACCCGTGGGTAGGGCGGCCTTGGCGAGGATGGCCCGGATGAGCTGCTTGTCCGTGTTGTAGGTTCCGGTCACTCGAACATTCGCACCGGTGGCCAGGTACTGGTGGTCAACGGACTGGTCCAGGGTTCCCTGCTCCGAAGCGGAGTTGGTGCTCGGTTGCACCAGCAGCGCCTCGGTGCGCCCGAAGATGTTCGCCGGGCACTTCTGATCCGTGCCCGGGCTACCCAGATACAGGGCATGCTGGTCGAATCGGACGCAGGTGCTGGGGTGGGCCTTGAGGTTGATCACTGCCCAGGTGGCCGGGACGCTGAACCGGTGGCCGAGGTAGTTGACGGTCTTCGTCGGCGTGGTCTTCACGACCGGGGACTTCGGGGCCGTGGGCTTCGGGGCCGCCTGTGCGGCGCCGACCGAAGTGGCCCCCAGTACGGCGACCACCGGAAGGACGGCGAGAGCGCCGCGAAGGGAGAGGCGTTGACCGAACATGTTTATGACACATCCTCAACAATGGGCATGTTGTGCCGGCCGATCGGTCGGCATCGATGAAAGGTCTCGCTGATGCGGACTCACTGAGCCGCCCGGGGACCGGTGCCGGCCGAGGTCGCGCTCGGACCGGCACCAGTCGTTTCGCTGTGGTCAGCCGAGGGCGGGGGTGCCGAAGTCGGTGGTGACGTCGGAGACGTGCCAGACACCGGCCTGGGAGTAGGTGTTGTCCAGGTCGCCGTTGGCCGTGGCCGCGGTCAGGAAGTCGACGTTGCCGTTCGGCTCCACATCCGCACCGATCGAACCCGACGCAGCCGGAGTACCCAGGCTGGACGTCAGGTCACTGGTGTGCCAGCCGTTGAAGTCGTTCGTGTTCATCACATCACCGTTGGCCGCGTTGATCGTCAGCCAGTCCACATCACCGTTCGGCTCCACCAACGCCGTCGGACCACCCGACACCACCGGCGCACCGAACCCCGACGACACATCCGTCACATGCCACGCACCAGCCTCCTTGTACGTGTCGTACAGGTGCCCGTTCGCCGAAGCCACGCTCAGGAAGTCAACATTCCCGTTCGGCTCCACATCCGCACTCAACGACCCCTTCCCCACCGGAGTACCCAGGCTGGACGTCAGGTCACTGGTGTGCCAGCCGTTGAAGTCGTTCGTGTTCATCACATCACCGTTGGCCGCGTTGATCGTCAGCCAGTCCACATCACCGTTCGGCTCCACCAACGCCGTCGGACCACCCGACACCACCGGCGCACCGAACCCCGACGACACATCCGTCACATGCCACGCACCAGCCTCCTTGTACGTGTTGTACAGGTGCCCGTTCGCCGCGTCCACCGTCAGGAAGTCAACATTCCCGTTCGGCTCCACATCCGCACTGATCGAACCCGACGCAGCCGGAGTCCCCAACGACGACGTCAAGTCACTGGTGTGCCAGCCGTTGTAGTCATTCGTGTTCATCACATGCCCGTTGGCCGCGTTGATCGTCAACCAGTCCACATCACCGTTCGGCTCCACCAGAGCCTTCGGCGTACCCTCCACCTCCGGCGCACCATAACTCGCAGTCACATCAGTGACATGCCACGCACCCGCCTCGTTGTACGTATCGATCAAGTGCTCATTCGCAGCATCGACAGTCAGAATGTCCACATTCCCGTTCGGCTCCACCACCGTGTTCGACACCGGCGCGCTCCCCGCCACGAACACCGACGTCGCAGCCGACACCGCACCCCACTGACCAGCCGAATTCTCCGCCTTGACCGAAACCGAATGCACCCCCGGAGTAACACCCGTCGTATTCCACGTCACCTGGTACGGCGAAGAAGTCGCCGTACCCACCACACTCCCGTCAACCAGGAACTCCACCTCACTCGCCGCACTCGACACACTCGCCGACAACGACACATCACCACGCAACACCGCACCAGACGCAACACCCGTCAACGAAGCCGTGGGAATCGGCACAGGGGTGTCGCTGGGGTTGTGCAGCCACTCGACGGTTCCGCCCTCCCCGGTGACGTCCGCGACGTTCCAGTCAGTGACAGTGGCGGAGTTGTAGCCGTTCGAATCGGGGAAGTTCTGGTCGACGAAGTAGACCGTGCCATTGCCGGAGGAGTTGACATCGGACTGGTAGACCACCCCGGTGTGTCCGTCATCGTTGGTGTTGACGTTGAAGCTGAGAACGTCACCCGGCACCGGCGCGGTGGTGTCACCGTTGCTGTACAGGTCGAACATGCTGGAGTAGGCGTTGTAGGCGTTGGGCACGACCTGGTTGCCGTTGCCGCCCTTTCCGAGGAAGCCGTAGCGCTGGACCAGGTAACGGTCACTCAGGTCCGCGCACTGCCACTCGTCCTGCTCCACGCCGGGGACGTCATCATGGATGGAGTTGTTGCCGCTGCAGTCCTGAAGGCCCATGAAGCTCTGGTTCTCGAGGGTTCCGCTCCCGTTGCAGGTCTGGGTCCACCAGGAGGGCATCCCCAGATTCGCGCCGAGCGGGACAGTGGCGTTCGTCCGGATGCCGAGGCGGGCCGGCGCCGGGGCGGCCTTCAGCTTGGCGAGGTCGACCGTGGTCTTGGCGCCACTGTCAGGGCTGGTGACCACCAGCTGAGCGCCGAACGCCTTGGGCAGGCGGCTCTGGTCGTGCTGAAGGTTGAAGACCCAGGTGCGGTTCCCCTGGTCCACCACCCACTGGACGGTCTCGATCGTGGTGACCGAGCCCTTCTTGCCGGTCATGTCGCCCTGGCTGTGCCGGACGACGCCGATGACCTTCTGACCGAAGATGGTAGCCACCGGACCCTTCTGGCTGCTGTGCAGCGCCGCCCGCCAGGCCGCGCTGTCACCCGCCTTCGAGACCGGGAACACCGACTCGGGCAGCTGCTGGCCGAAGGGGACGGCGGTGACCGAGAAGTAGCTGAAAGGCGAGTCCTGGACCGCGGAGGCGACCTGCACCCCGGTCCCCGGCGCGGCGACAGAGAACGCGGCTGAGGGTATGTCCGGGCTGCTCACCTTCAGGGCCACATTGTCCAAGGTGAAGGCATGCACAGCGGCGTTCACCACCGCCGCCGGCTTCGCGACCGCGGCGAACGCCGCGGGGGCGGTGCCGAGCCCGATGCCGGCGGCGGTCACGACGGCGACGGACACCGCCAGGAGTTTGCTCGCATGGGATGACGTAGGCATGACATATCTCCCTAGATGGACTTGCGCGAAAGATCGGAGGGCGTTCGGTCAGAGTCTTTCGGGTGGCGCGGTGGCGTCCGGTCCGGTCGACTGCGGATCAGCACCGGGCAGGAATCCGGAGGCCAGCAGAGGTGAGGCGGCGTAGCAACGGCGCAGCAGTTCGAATGCTTGCTCCTCGGGACTGGCGAGCAGCCGCTCTC
This sequence comes from Streptacidiphilus sp. P02-A3a, assembly GCF_014084105.1. GTDB lineage: Bacteria > Actinomycetota > Actinomycetes > Streptomycetales > Streptomycetaceae > Streptacidiphilus. The sequence goes on from NZ_CP048289.1 coordinate 7,382,730, forward strand.
TGAAGAAGAACAGCAGGTGGACCCGGTCGGAGCAGCTGTGCGCACTGACGTGTTCGAGCTGGTCGGCCTGGGTGGCGTGGGCCCACAGAATGTCCAGGATCTGCCCCTTGGAGGGGATGTCCGCCCCGCCCGGATTCCGGCAGACCAGGGAGATGTGGACCATGTGCACGCCGTTCAGCCCCAGGTCTGGTCTGCGGATGAGGCGGAGGCGCCGACCGACACGGAGACCGCAGCGGTCGGGTGGACGGCGGCCGAAGCAGCGAGGGCCTGTACGCCAAGAATGGCGACAAATCCGGCGACAGCGAGGACAGCCGAACGAAGAAGAACGGAAGAGGACATAGCGGTTCCCTTTCGGGGACACGGACACGTGGTCGGAACGGAGGTGAAGGCCTCGGGTCACCCCCGCCGACATCTGCCTGCCCTGCCGGCGACTGCCTTCTGCGGAAGACTCTGCCGCATCCGTGACCAGCGCAGAAGGGCTGTCGGGTGGCACCGACCTGCCTGACACTTTGCTGCCAGCCGATAACCACACGTGGCCGAACTCTCGACCGAACCCGCTTGATCGCCGCCCTTGGCCCTGGGAAAATGACCGAATTGAAAAGTAGTCGTCCGGGCAATATCGCGACGGGGGAACAATGGTCACGCTCACCGCGCTGGGGCTCAGCGCAGACGCCGAGCAGGTTTACGCAACCATGCTCGACAAACCCGACTTCGGCGTGGCTGAGCTGATCGCTTCGCTGGGCATCGGGGAGAGTAGGGTCCGTGACGCGTTGGACAGCCTGGCGGAGTTGATGCTCGTCCGCGTCTCGCACGAGCGCCCCGGCCAACCACGTGCGGTCAAGCCCGAGTTGGGGCTGGCCAACATGCTGCTCCGGCAGGAGGCAGAGCTGGCCGAGCAACAGGCACGGGTGGCCGCCTCACGGGCGGCGGTCACCCGGCTGGTCGCCGCCCGGGCAGACAGTCAGAGCGCCGGTGGCGCACACGGCGAGCGCCTGCTGGGCATGGACGCGATCCAGGACCGGCTGGAGTGCATGACCCGCATCATGACCACGGAATGCATGGGAGTGCACCCCGGCGGCGCCCAGCGCCCCGAAGACCTCGCGGCCGGACGTCCGTTGAACGCCGAGGCCATGAGCCGCGGCGTGGTGTTCCGCACCCTCTACCAGGACAGCGTCCGTAACGACCCGGCGACCATCGCCCACGCCAACTGGCTTCTGGAGCAGGGGGGTGAGGTCCGCACGGCACCGCTCGTCCCGCAGCGTCTGGTCATCAACGACCGGGCCCGCGCCCTGGTCCCGATCGACCCCGCCGACAGCCGCAAAGGTGCGCTCTACGTCACCGAACCCGGCCTGGTCAGCGCCCTGGTCGGGCTCTTCGAACAGGCGTGGGCCACCGCCGTCCCGCTGGGTGCCACCCGCGCCCAGGATCCGGAAACCGGGCTGACCCGGACCGAGCAGGAGATCCTGCGGTTGCTCGGTCGCGGCATGACCGACGAGGCCGTGGGGCACCGGCTCGGCATCTCGCTGCGCACAGTACGCCGCCAGGTCGCCTCGGTCATGGAGCGGCTGGAGGCCGCCAGCCGCTTCGAGGCCGGAATCAAGGCCACTCAGAAGGGGTGGATCTGAAGCGGGAGGAGGCACGGAACCGGACAACGACCACGCCGCGCCGTCCCGGGTGGGGGCGGCGCGGCGTTCGCGGGTGGAGCGGGGGTCAGACGTTGAACCCCAGGGCGCGGAGCTGGTCGCGGCCGTCGGGAGTGATCTTGTCCGGGCCCCACGGCGGCATCCAGACCCAGTTGATCCGCAGGTCCTGGACCAGGCCGTCGGTGGCGGTCCGGGCCTGGTCCTCGATGACGTCGGTCAGCGGGCAGGCCGCCGAGGTGAGCGTCATGTCGATGGTGGCCACGTCGCCCTCGTCGATGTGGACGCCGTAGATCAGCCCGAGGTTGACCACGTCGATGCCCAGCTCCGGGTCGACCACGTCGAGCAGGGCCTCCATCAGGTCGTCCACGGCCACGGTCCCGGCCGTGGTCCCGACGAAGGGGCTCTCCGCCTCGGCGGGGGCGCCCCCGGCGGTCGCCTCGGTGTCAGCGGTGTCGGTCATGCGCTCTCCCTCACAGGTGTGTCAGCCAGCGCCTGGGCGGTGGCGTCCTTCCAGGCCATCCAGCTCAGCAGGGCGCACTTCACCCGGGCCGGGTACTTGGAGACCCCGGCGAAGGCGATGGCGTCCTCCAGGACCTCCTCGTCGCCCTCGGCCTGGCCCTTGCTCTGCATCAGTTCCAGGAAGGCCTCCTGGATCTGCTGCGCCTCGCCCACGCTCTTGCCGACCAGCAGGTCGTTCAGCACCGAGGCGCTGGCCTGGCTGATCGAACAGCCCTGCGAGTCGTACGAGACATCGGCGACGGTGCCGCCGTCCAGCCGCACCCGCAGGGTGATCTCGTCACCGCAGGTGGGGTTGACGTGGTGCACCTCGGCGTCACCGTCACGCAACCCCTTGCCGTGGGGGTGCTTGTAGTGGTCCAGGATGATCTCCTGGTACATCGAGTCCATCTTCATCGCGTCGCGCCTCCTCTCTGGGCCCGGCTCAGCCGAAGAAGTTGCGGACGTGGTGCAGCCCGTCGATCAGGCTGTCCACCTCCGCCGCCGTGGAGTACAGGTAGAAAGACGCCCGCGTGGTCGCCGGAATTCCGTACCGCAGGCAGACCGGCCGCGCGCAGTGGTGGCCGACCCGGACCGCGATGCCCTGCTCGTCCAGCACCTGGCCGACGTCGTGCGGATGGATGTCGCCGAGCGTGAAGGAGATCGCCGCGCCCCGGTTCTCGGCCGTGGGCGGACCGATGATCTTCAGCTCGGGCACCTCGCGCAGCCGCTCCAGCGCGTACTCGGTGATCCGGTGCTCGTGCGCCGCGATCGCGTCCATGCCGACCGCCGTGAGGTAGTCGATGGCCGCGCCCAGGCCGATGGCCTGCGAGATCGGCGGGGTGCCGGCCTCGAACTTGTGCGGCGCCGGGGCGTAGGTGGACGAGCTCATCGACACGGTCTCGATCATCTCGCCGCCGCCCAGGAACGGCGGCAGGTCCTCCAGCAGCTCCTGGCGGCCCCAGAGCACGCCGATGCCGGTCGGGGCCAGCATCTTGTGGCCGGTGAAGGCGACGAAGTCGGCCTCCAGCGCCTGCACGTCCAGCGTCATGTGCGGCGCCGCCTGCGAGGCGTCGATGACCACCAGCGCGCCGACGTCCTGCGCCCGGCGGACGATCGCCTCGACCGGGTTGACCGTGCCCAGGATGTTGGAGACCAGCACGAACGAGACCACCTTGGTCCGCTCGGTGATCACCTCGTCGATGTTGGACAGGTCGAGCCGACCGTCGTCGGTCAGCCCGAACCACTTCAGCTTCGCGCCGGTGCGCTGTGCCAGCAGCTGCCACGGGACGATGTTGGAGTGGTGCTCCATCTCCGTGATCACGATCTCGGAGTCCGGGCCGACCCGGTACGGCTCGTCGGCCCAACCGAGCATGTTGGCAACCAGGTTGAGCGACTCGGAGGCGTTCTTGGTGAACACCACCTCGTCCCGGCTCGGCGCGTTGACGAACTCGGCGACCTTGTCCCGGGCACCCTCGTAGAGCGCCGTGGCCTCCTCCGCGAGCGTGTGCACGCCCCGGTGGACGTTGGCGTTGTGCTGCTCGTAGTACGCGTTCATCGCGTCGAGCACCTGCCGGGGCTTCTGCGAGGTGGCCGCGTTGTCCAGGTAGACCAGCGGCTTGTCACCGTGCAGCACCCGCTGGAGCACCGGGAAGTCCTTGCGGATCGCGTCGGTGTCGAGGGCCGAGGGAACGACCGGGCCGGAACGGGGGGTGTGGATCACTCGGACGCGCCGCCCTTCGCGTACTTCTCGTAGCCCTCGTTCTCCAGCTCGTCGGCCAGCTCGGGACCACCGGACTTGACGATCTTCCCGGCCGCGAACACGTGCACGTAGTCGGGGGTGATGTAGCGCAGGATGCGCGTGTAGTGGGTGATCAGCAGGGTGCCGACGTCACCGGTGGAACGCACCCGGTTGACGCCCTCGGAGACCACCCGCAGCGCGTCCACGTCGAGGCCGGAGTCGGTCTCGTCGAGGATCGCCACCTTCGGCTTGAGCAGCTCCATCTGCAGGATCTCGTGGCGCTTCTTCTCGCCGCCGGAGAAGCCCTCGTTGACGTTGCGCTCGGCGAAGGCCGGGTCCATCTGGAGCTCGGACATGGCCTCCTTGACCTCCTTCACCCAGGTACGCAGCTTGGGCGCCTCGCCGCGGATGGCGGTGGCGGAGGTCCGCAGGAAGTTGGAGACCGAGACGCCGGGCACCTCGACCGGGTACTGCATGGCCAGGAACACCCCGGCCCGGGCCCGCTCGTCCACGGTCATCGCCAGGACGTCCTCGCCGTCCAGGGTGACCGAGCCGCCGGTGACCGTGTACTTGGGGTGGCCCGCGAGCGAGTACGCCAGGGTGGACTTGCCGGAGCCGTTCGGGCCCATGATGGCGTGCGTCTCGCCCTGCTTCACGGTGAGGTCGACCCCGCGCAGGATCTCCCGGGGGCCGTTCTCGGTCTCGACGGAGACGTGCAGGTCGGTGATTTCAAGGGTAGCCATGGGCTCAGGACTCCTGGGTGACGGAGACGAGCACATCGTCCCCTTCGATCTTTACGGGGTACACGGGGACGGGACGGGTGGCCGGCAGGCCGGAAGGCTTTCCGGTGCGCAGGTCGAAGCTGGAGCCGTGCAGCCAGCACTCGATCGAGCAGCCGTCCACCTCGCCCTCGGAGAGCGAGACGTTGGCGTGGGAGCAGATGTCGTTGATGGCGAACACCTCGCCCTCGGCGAGCACCACCGACACCGCGACGCCGCCGACGACGACCCGGGTCGGGCTGTCGGCCTCCAGCTCGCTCAACGCGGCGACCCGGACGAAGCCTTCCGTTGCTTCCGTGGTCATGCGACGGAGGCCTCCAGTTCCGCGTCGATCCTCTCGATCAGGCGGTCCTGGAGCTCGGGCAGGCCGATCTGCTGGACCAGCTCCGCGAAGAAGCCGCGGACCACCAGCCGCCGCGCCTCGTCGGCCGGGATGCCGCGGGACTGGAGGTAGAACAGCTGCTCGTCGTCGAACCGGCCGGTGGCCGAGGCGTGCCCGGCGCCGACGATCTCGCCGGTCTCGATCTCCAGGTTCGGGACCGAGTCCACCCGGGCGCCGTCGGTGAGCACCAGGTTGCGGTTCAGCTCGTAGGTCTCGGTGCCCTCGGCGGCGGCCCGGATCAGCACGTCGCCGATCCACACCGCGCGGGCGTCCCGGCCCTGCAACGCGCCCTTGTAGGCGACGTTGCTGCGGCAGTGCGGGGTGTCGTGGTCGATGAACAGCCGGTGTTCGAGGTGCTGCCCGGCGTCGGCGAAGTACAGGCCGTACAGGTCGGCCTCGCCGCCGGTGGAGCCGTAGACCACCCGCGGGTGCAGCCGCACCAGGTCGCCGCCGAAGGTGATCACCACGGACTTGAACGAGGCGTCGCGGCCGATCAGCGCGGTGTGCTGGGCGACGTGCACGGCGGTGTCGTCCCAGTCCTGCACGGAGACCACGGTGAGCTTGGCGCCGTCGCCGATCAGGTACTCGACGTTGGCGGCGAGCACGGCGTCGCCGGTGTGCTCGATGACCACCAGCGCCTCGGCGAACGCGCCCAGCTCGACCACCTGGTGGCCGTAGGCGGCGCCGCCCTGGCCCGCGACCGAGATCCGGATCGGCTCGGTCAGGATGGTGTCGCGCGGCACCGAGACCACGCCGGCCTTCTGGAAGCCGCTGAACGCCTGGGCGGCGACCCGGTCGACCGGCTTCCCGGACTTGCCGACCCGCGGGTCGGTGCGGTCCACCAGCTCGACGGTGACCCCGGCCGGGGCGCTGACGTCGACCTTGACCGCCGCGTCGTCGGCGACGGCGGTTCCGTCGTGCAGACCGCGCAGCCGCGCCAGCGGGGTGAACCGCCAGTTCTCCTCGCGGCCGTTGGGGACCGGGAAGTCGGCCACGTCGTAGGACGCGACCGCGTCGACCCGGGCGTCCACGGGGTGGGCGGTCTCGCGACCGGTCCCGGGCCCGGCGAGCTGCGCGCCGGTCCCGGTGGTGCCGACCTCGATGGAGCCGGCCGTGGTCGAGCCGCCGGGAATGTTGGTGGCCTCAGCCATTGCTCGTGCTGCTCTCTTTCGTAACGGACGTCTAAGTGGACGGGCGGGGCCGGGTCAGCCGACCGAGCCCTCCATCTGCAGCTCGATCAGCCGGTTGAGCTCCAGCGCGTACTCCATCGGGAGCTCCTTGGCGATCGGCTCGACGAATCCGCGCACGATCATCGCCATCGCCTCGAACTCGGTCATGCCCCGGCTCATCAGGTAGAACAGCTGGTCCTCGCTGACCTTCGAGACCGTGGCCTCGTGGCCCATGGACACGTCGTCCTCGCGGACGTCCACGTAGGGGTAGGTGTCCGAGCGGGAGATCGTGTCCACCAGCAGCGCGTCGCACAGGACGTTCGACTTGGCGCCCTTGGAGCCCTCGCCGATCTCGATCAGACCGCGGTAGCTGGTCCGGCCGCCGCCCCGGGCCACCGACTTGGAGACGATGTTGGAGGAGGTGTTGGGCGCCATGTGGACCATCTTGGCCCCGGCGTCCTGGTGCTGGCCGGCGCCCGCGAAGGCGATCGACAGGGTCTCGCCCTTGGCGTGCTCGCCCATCAGGTACACGGCCGGGTACTTCATGGTGACCTTGGAGCCGATGTTGCCGTCGACCCACTCCATGGTCGCGCCCTCGTGCGCGACGGCACGCTTGGTCACCAGGTTGTAGACGTTGTTCGACCAGTTCTGGATGGTCGTGTAGCGGCAGCGGCCGCCCTTCTTGACGATGATCTCCACCACCGCGCTGTGCAGCGAGTCGGAGGAGTAGATCGGGGCGGTGCAGCCCTCGACGTAGTGGACGTAGGCGTCCTCGTCGACGATGATCAGCGTCCGCTCGAACTGGCCCATGTTCTCGGTGTTGATCCGGAAGTAGGCCTGCAGCGGGATGTCCACGTGCACGCCCTTCGGCACGTAGATGAACGATCCGCCGGACCACACCGCGCTGTTCAGCGAGGCGAACTTGTTGTCGCCGACCGGGATGACCGTGCCGAAGTACTCCTGGAACAGCTCCGGGTGCGTCTTCAGCGCGGTGTCCGTGTCGAGGAAGATCACGCCCTGCTCCTCCAGGTCCTCGCGGATCTGGTGGTAGACGACCTCGGACTCGTACTGGGCGGCGACACCGGCGACCAGGCGCTGCTTCTCGGCCTCCGGGATGCCCAGCTTGTCGTAGGTGTTCTTGATGTCGGCGGGCAGGTCCTCCCAGGACTCCGCCTGCTTCTCGGTCGACCGGACGAAGTACTTGATGTTGTCGAAGTCGATGCCGGTCAGGTCGGAACCCCAGGTCGGCATGGGCTTCTTCGCGAACAGCTTGAGGCCCTTGAGCCGCAGGTTCAGCATCCACTCCGGCTCGGACTTCTTCGCCGAGATGTCGCGGACCACCGCTTCGGACAGGCCGCGCTTGGCGGTCGCCCCGGCGGTGTCGGAGTCGGACCAGCCGAACTCGTAGGTGCCCAGGCCGTCAAGCTCCGGGTGAGCGGTAGTGGTCATGCGGGGTTCCTCCCGGAGACTTCGGTGGGGACGACGACAGGTGCGGGTACGGAGGGAGCGGGCACGAAGGTGGTGCAGACCCCGTCGCCGTGGGCGATGGTGGCCAGCCGCTGCACGTGGGTGCCCAGCAGCTGCGAGAAGACCTCGGTCTCGGCCTCGCAGAACTGCGGGAACTGCTCGGCGATGTGCGCGACCGGGCAGTGGTGCTGGCAGAGCTGCTCTCCGGAGGGGGCCCGCCGCACCGTGGCAGCGTACCCGTCGGTGGAGAGCGCCCCCGCCAGCGCCTCGGTGGGGGTGCACTCGCCGGAATCGGCCAGTGCCTCGCGGTAGCGTTGGGCGTCGCGGTCCAGCCGCGCCCTGGCGAAGGCGGCCAGCGCCTCACGCCCGGCCTCGCCACCGCCCGCCGCCTCCGAGAGGAAGCGCAGGGCGTCCGCGGCGAGCTGGTCGTACGCCTGGTAGAAGGCGTCCCGGCCGGAGTCGGTCAGCAGGAACACCTTGGCCGGACGGCCCCGGCCGCGGTGGCCGTAGACCTTCTGCTCGCGGGCGGCCACCAGTCCGGCCGCGACCAGCGCGTCCAGATGGCGGCGCACGGCGGCCTGGGTGATGCCGAGCCGGTCCGCCAGGTCGGCGGCGCTGCTGGGGCCGTGGTCCAGAATGGAACGGGCCACGCGGTCGCGTGAGGGCACGGGGCCCTGGGGCACCGCCGGGGCGCCCTCCGGGCTCTCGTTCCGCTCTCGCATGTATTTCACAACGCCATTGTTGCGTAATTCATTCCGCGGCGACAACCTCCGGTCACACCCGGCGCTGTCTGATGGATCACTAAGGGTTACCTAACACTGACCTGGTCCCAGCGCTTCGTAGACTCGTCGCCATGCACTCCCAAGCCGCACAGGCCGCCGTCGAGATCCGGGGCCTGGTCAAGCGCTACGGCGACAAGACCGCCGTGAACGGGCTCGACCTCACCGTGGCCACCGGCGCGGTCACCGCCGTCCTCGGCCCCAACGGCGCCGGCAAGACCAGCACCGTGGAGATCTGCGAGGGCTACCGCCGTCCGGACGCGGGGACGGTCCGGGTGCTCGGCCTGGACCCGGTCGCCGACGCCGCCCGGCTGCGCCCGCGGATCGGGGTGATGCTCCAGTCCGGCGGCATCTACCCCGGCGCCCGCGCGCTGGAGATGCTGAAGCACACCGCCACCCTGCACGCCCACCCGCTGGACGTGGACGCCCTGGCCGAGCGGCTGGGCCTCGGCTCCTGCGGCCGGACCAGCTACCGGCGGCTCTCCGGCGGCCAGCAGCAGCGGCTGGCGCTGGCCATGGCCGTGGTCGGCCGCCCGGAGCTGGTCTTCCTGGACGAGCCCACCGCCGGGCTCGACCCGCACGCCCGGCACGCCACCTGGGACCTGGTCCGCGACCTGCGCGCGGACGGCGTCAGCGTGGTGCTCACCACCCACCACATGGACGAGGCCGAGGCGCTGGCCGACCACGTCGCCATCGTCGACGGCGGCCGGGTGATCGCCGAGGGCAGCCCGGAGCAGCTGTGCCAGGCGGACGCGGGCAACACCGTCCGCTTCCGGGCCCGCCCGGGCCTGGAGCTGGCCACGCTGGTCAAGGCGCTGCCGGACGGCAGCCGGGCCACCGAGCCGACCCCGGGCAGCTACCTGGTCGAGGGCGCGGTCGATCCGCAGCTGCTGGCGACCGTCACCACCTGGTGCGCGCAGTCCGGGGTGATGCCGGAACGGCTCGCCGTCGAGCGGAACACCCTCGAAGACGTCTTCCTCGAACTGACCGGACGGGACCTCCGCGCATGACCGCCTACACCCCCCGGCCCGGCGCCGCCCCGATCGGCCGGATGCTGCGCGCGCAGACCGCCCTGGAGACCAGGATGCTGCTGCGCAACGGCGAGCAGCTGCTGCTCACGGTGGTGATCCCGAGCGTGCTGCTGGTGCTGTTCAGCGCCGTGGACATCGTCAGCACCACCGGCCCGGGGGCGCGGGTGGACTTCCTCGCGCCGGGACTGCTGGCGCTGGCGGTGATGTCCACCGCGTTCACCGGGCAGGCCATCGCCACCGGCTTCGAGCGCCGCTACGGCGTGCTCAAGCGGCTGGGCGCCAGCCCGCTGCCGCGCTGGGGGCTGATGACCGCGAAGACCGGCAGCGTGCTGGTCACCGAGGTACTCCAGGTGGTGCTGCTGTCCGCGATCGCACTGGCGCTGGGCTGGCACCCGCACGGCGACCCGCTGGCGGTCGCCGCGCTGCTGCTGCTCGGCACCGCCGCCTTCTCCGGCCTGGGGCTGCTGATGGCCGGGACGCTGCGGGCCGAGGCCACGCTGGCCGCCGCCAACCTGGTCTTCATCCTGCTGCTGCTGGCGGGCGGGGTGGTGGTACCGCTGTCGAAGTTCCCCGGCGCCGTCCGGCCGGTGCTGGAGGCGCTGCCGATCAGCGCGCTCTCCGACGGGCTGCGCTCGGTGCTCCAGCAGGGGGCCTCGACGCCGTGGTCCGACCTCGGCATCCTGGCCGTCTGGGCGGTGCTGGGACTGGCCGCCGCCGGACGCTTCTTCCGCTGGGAGTAGCCGGGCGGTCGCGCGGCGCGGAGTATGGCACCTGGCTCACCGTGTGTGCCCGGATTTCACAGGACAGCCACAGATCATCACGAAGCTACAACATTCCCAGCGACGCTGCTCCGCCCAATGTTCGATTTCACCGGTTCCCCCTACTATCTGCACGACGGCGGCACGGAGGGGAACGCGTTCTTCACGTCATCCCCACGCGCTCGCGCCGGAACCGCTCGTGAGCTGACGCCCGGGCGCCAGCACTCCATCCGGGGAAAGATGTCCAGCTCGCCCACTGCCTCCAGCCGCGACATCGCCGTGGTCTTCGGCACCCGTCCCGAGATCATCAAGCTCGCCGGAGTGATCACCGAACTCGGCGACCGGGCCCGGATCGTGCACACCGGACAGCACTACGACAGCTCGCTGTCCGGCGCCTTCTTCGGCAACTTCGGCCTGCCCGACCCGCACCTGCTGCTGGACGGCGCCACCGGCCCCTGGGGCCGCGGGCACCAGGTCGGCACCCTGATCGCCGAGCTGACCCGGGAGTTCACCCTCGACCGACCGCACGCGGTGATCGTCCAGGGCGACACCAACAGCACCTCGGCGGGCGCCCAGGCCGCCCACTACTGCGGCATCCCGGTGGTCCACGTCGAGGCCGGGCTGCGCTCCCGGGACCGCTCCATGCCGGAGGAGATCAACCGCCAGGTCGTCGGCGTGCTCGCCGACCTGCACTGCGCGGCCACCCCGGAGGCCGCCGGGAACCTGCTGGCCGAGGGCGTGCCGGCGGAGCGGATCCGGGTCACCGGCAACACCGTGGTCGAGGCCACGCTGCGCTCGCTGCCCGCCCCGGCCGACCGGGCCGCCCTGGTCGAGCGCTACGCGGCGCCCGGCGAGTTCGTCCTGGCCACCTTCCACCGCCCGGAGAACGCGGACGACCCGGTGCGGCTGGCCGCGATCCTGGAGTCGCTGAGCGGCCTCGGACTGCCGGTGGTGCTGCCGCTGCACCCGCGCACCCGGGCGAAGATCAAGGAGTTCGGCCTGGACGCCACCCACGGGCGGCTGCGGCTGGTCGATCCGGTCGACCACCCGACCTTCCTGGCCCTGGCGAGCCGCGCCCGGCTGCTGGTCTCCGACTCCGGGGGCGTGCAGGAGGAGACCACGGTGCTGAAGAAGCCGCTGCTGATCGTCCGCACCAGCACCGAGCGGCCGGAGGCGGTGACCGCGGGCTTCGCCCGGCTGACCACCCCGGGCCCGGACCTGGTCAACGCGGCCCGGCTGCTGCTGGCCGACACCGGCCTGAGCCGACGGCTGGCGGCGACCCCCTCCCCGTACGGGGACGGGCTGGCGTCCCGGCGGATCAGCGCCGTCGCGGCGGCGCTGGCCGACGGGCGGCCGGTCCCCGATCCGCTGCTCGTCACCGAGGACTGAGCACCCGTTTCGTGCGCCCCCGGCTCCGGGGACGCGCTGTCCCACCCGCACCACACCGCAAGACAACAAGGAAGGAGCACCATGTACGGAACCGCAGGCAAGGGCGCCGTCGGCGCCGGAGCGGTCCTCGGCGGCGCGCAGCTGGCCGACACCGGCTTCGGGCTGCCGGGCATAGCCATCACCGTCCTCGCCGTGGCCATGGTCATGGCCGGACTGCTGATGATGCGTTCGGCCCGGGTCGCCCGCGCCAAGCGCTGACCCGACCGCACGCGGCGGGCCCGGCCACCGGCCCGCGGCCCCGGCCCTGACCCCAGTGCCCCGGCCCGCCGCCGTGCCCCGCCGCAGCTCCCCGCCGCGTCCGCCCGGACGCGTCCTTGCCCCGTCCGGCAGCACTCGTCCGGCAGTACTCGTCCGGCAGCACTCGTCTGGGAGAACCAGCCCATGCCCACCCCCGCCTCCTCCGGCCTGCTCTCCCTGGTCTCCCAGATCACCCTGGTACTCAGCTTCCTGTTCCCGCTGTACCTGGTCGGCCTGGTGATGCCGCTGCTGGTGCGGCGCAGCCGCCGCCCCGGCAAGGCGAGCGACTACGACTGGCACCTGTTCGTCCCCTGCCGCGACGAGGAGGCGGTGATCGGGCAGACCCTGGAGTACCTGCGGGCCGCCTGCCCGACGGCGCACATCTGGGTGATCGACGACGACTCCGAGGACGCCACCGGCGAGATCGTCCGCTGGGCCGCGCAGCGCGACCGCGGCATCCACCTGGTGCAGCGGCGGCGTCCGGAGGCCCGGCAGGGCAAGGGCGAGGCGCTGAACGCGGCGTACCGGATGCTCAACGACTGGCTGCCCGCGCACGCGGACCGCACCCGGGTCATCGTCGGTGTGTTCGACGCCGACGGCCGACCCGAACCCGGCTGCCTGGACTACGTGGCCGCCCGCCGCTTCCTGGGCCGGCCCGAGGTCGGCGGGGTGCAGATCGAGGTGCGGATGATGAACCGGGTGGAGCACCGCCCGGCGCCGGACGGCGGGCGGCTGCGCAACCTGTACGCGCGGCTGCTGATCCGGATGCAGGACCTGGAGTTCCGCGCCCCGGTGGCCGCGCTGCAGCACGCCCGGAAGACCTCCCGCAGCGTCTGCCTGGGCGGCAACGGGCAGTTCGCCCGGCTCTGCGCGCTGGACGACCTGGCCGCCGAGCGCGGACGCCCGTGGACCGGGCGGCTGCTGGAGGACTTCGAGCTCGGCATGCACCTGCTGCTGGCCGGGTGGATCAACAGCTTCTGCGCGGACACCTTCGTCGAGCAGGAGGCGCTGTTCGACACCAAGCGCTTCCTGACCCAGCGCACCCGCTGGGCCCAGGGCGTGATGCAGTGCCTGCGCTACGTCGGCTCGGTGTGGCGGTCCGACCTGATACCCAACCTGGGCTTCCTGGAGCTGACCTTCTTCCTGGTGCAGCCCTGGCTGCAACTGCTGGGCGCGCTGCTGTACCCGATCCCGATGGTCGCGCTGCTGGCCTCCTACGCCCGGCACCCGGGCCCGGCGCTGCACTACCTCGCCAACGGCGGCTGGCACGGGGTCGCGCTCTACCTGGCCATGGCCTTCGGCCAGTTCGTGATCTGGGGTCCGATCTACCGGCGCAAGTGCGAACCGGAGGCCGGCTTCTGGCGCGCGCTGGGCTGGGGTTTCGCCTACCCGCTGTACCTGGTCTCGCTGTACGTGGTGTCCTGGCGGGCCGTGGGCCGTATCGTGATGGGCCGCAACGGCTGGGCCAAGACCCGCCGCAACGCGGAACGCTCGGTCACCGGCCCGGTGGCCAAGGAGGCCTGAGCCCGAGGCGGCCGAGCCGGAGGGGGCGCGCATGCGGCGAGTCGGGCGGGGTCTGCTGAGCCTGCTCGGGGTGGTGCTGGCGCTGCCCGGCGGCGTGCTCGCCTTCGCGGCCGGGCACCTGCTGTTCAGCCCCGGCTTCGACAACCCCGGCTGCGGGATGTGCGTCTTCCTGCACTTCGCCGCAGTCCCGTCGCTGGTGGTCGGGGTGGCGCTGCTGGTGCTCGGGGTGGTGCTGTTCCGGCTCGCCGCGCTCGACCGGGAGGAGGACCCCGAGGCCGTCGCGGGCCCCCTCGGCGAAGATCCGTAATCGGGCAATCTACGATGAATCCCGTGCGTACCCCCTTCTCCCTCCTCGCCGAGCACGTCACCGTCCCGGACCGAGTGATCCGCTGGACGGCCTTCGCGACCCTGGTCGCGAGCGTGCTGATCGTGGTCACCGGCGGCGCGGTCCGGCTCACCGGCTCCGGCCTGGGCTGCCCGACCTGGCCCACCTGCACCGGTGGCGACCTGGCGCCGACGGCCGCGATGGGCATCCACGGGATCATCGAGTTCACCAACCGGATGCTCACCGACGTGGTGTGCGTGGTGGTCGGCCTGGCGATCATCGCCGCCCGCTGCGGCAGCCCGTGGCGGCGCAGCGTGTCCCGGCTGGGCTGGGCGCAGTTCTGGATCATCGTGGTGGACGCGGTGCTCGGTGGGATCACGGTGCTGTCGCACCTCAACCCGTTCGTGGTGGCGGTGCACTTCCTCACCTCGATGCTGCTGATCCTGGCCGCGCTGGCGATGTGGCAGCGGACCCGCGAGGGCGACGGCGAGCCGGTGCGCACGGTCGGGCGGCCGGTGCTGCACCTGTCCCGGCTGACCATCGCGGTGACCTCGGCGCTGATCGTGGCGGGGACCCTGGCCACCGGCACCGGGCCGCACTCCGGCGACGGCACCACGGTCAAGCGGATGCCGTTCAACTGGGAGAAGGTGACCCAGTTCCACGCCGACTTCGCCATGGTCACCATCGGCCTGTCGCTGGCCATGATCTTCGTACTGCTGGCGGTGGACGCCCCGCGCGCGCCGCGCGCCCGCTCCCGCGAGTTCCTGCTGGTGCTGCTGTCGCAGGCGGTGATCGGCTTCGTCCAGTACTTCACCCACCTGCCCGAACTCGTCGTCGGCATCCACCTGCTGGGCGCGGCGCTGGTCTGGGTGGCGGTGCTGCGGCTGCACCTGTCACTGCGGATCCGCCCCGAACTCGGCGCGCTGGACCGCCCGTCCGACATCGAGGCCATGCCGGACCTGGCCGCCGTCTGACCCGGTCGGGCTGGGCTCCCGCTCCCGCTGACGCCGTACGAGCGCCCCTGGTCGGCGGCGCCGCAGCAGAGCAGTCTCAGCGGTAGCGGACGAGGAAGCTGTACGGCACGGAGCTGCGGTACCTGGGCCGGGTCGTGCGTCAGCAGATCCGGCACCTTCTCCAGACCCGTCACCGGGTCGACAGCGGTGCGATGTCCGACATACCGAGCATCGCCGCCACGGCTCACGGTGGCGAGGTGACACCGCGCGACCGTCCGGCGGCGGCGGTTCGCCCGGAGGCCTCAGGCGGCGGGCTGGCTGCCGCCGAGCTGGAGCCCGGCCATCCGCTTCCACTCGTAGGCGCTGGTGCGGACCCTCAGCCCGAGCTCGCCCTCGAAGGAGTCGTGCCGGGTGATCCCGGAGAGCTCGACCGCGCGGTCGGCGACCGCCGGGGTGGGCGCCACCTGGTCGCCCCAGGAGCCGTCCGCGGCGACCAGGACGATCCGGGTGGAGATCCGGCCCACGTACTCCACCACGCCGTCGGCGCTGCCGCCGTGCGCGGCGGCGAAGGCGCTGATGTGCTTGGCGACGCGCCGGGCGCGTCGCTCGTCGGCGGCGGACAGGGCCGCGCTGCTGGTCTCTTCGCTCATGAAACCGATGCTACCCATCGGTAGTCCCACTGACGACAGGAGCCCCGTGTGCCGCGCGGCACACGGGGCTCCGGAAGGTCCGCGGACCCGCTACTTCAGGAAGGGGTCGATCGCGATCTCGACGAACAGCAGCGTCAGGTAGGTGATCGACCAGTGGAACAGCCGCATCTCCTTCAGCTTGGCGCCGACCACCCCGGCCCGGGCCCGGGCGAGCAGCCCGTGCGCCTCCTTCAGCCAGAACGCGCCCAGCAGCACCGCCGACACCGGGTACAGCCAACTGGTGTGCGCCAGCGGCCACAGCGCCAGTGAGACGGCGACCATCACCCAGCTGTAGGCGACGATCTGCTTGGCCACGGCCTCGTTGGTGGCGATCACCGGCAGCATCGGCACACCGGCGTTGGCGTAGTCGTCCTTCACCTTCATCGACAGCGGCCAGTAGTGCGGCGGCGTCCAGAAGAAGATGACCAGGAACAGCACCACCGGCGCCCAGGCCAGCGAGTCGGTCACGGCCGCCCAGCCGATGAACACCGGCATGCAGCCCGCGATGCCGCCCCAGACGATGTTCTGCGCGGTGCGGCGCTTGAGGCCGAGGGTGTAGACGAAGACGTAGAAGAGCAGCGCGCCCAGCGCCAGCGCCGCCGACAGCGGGTTCACCAGCAGCCAGAACCAGGCCGTCGAGGCGACCGCCAGCGCGATCCCGAAGACCAGGCACTCGCGCGGCGAGACCATCCCGGTGACCAGCGGACGCCGCTCGGTGCGGTGCATCAGCGCGTCGATGTCGCGGTCGATGTACATGTTCAGCGCGTTGGCCCCGCCGGCCGACAGGTAGCCGCCGAACACGACTTCGAGCACCAGCAGCAGGTTCGGGACGCCGCGCTGCGCCAGGAACATCACCGGCACGGTGGTGATCAGCAGCAGCTCGATGATCCGCGGTTTGGTCAGTGCTACGAAGGCCCCGAGACGGGCCGGCCACGGCCGGTGCCCGGGGTTCGCCTTGACCAGCCCGGCAGGACGGGATTCGACGGCGGTCACGAACACCCCTGGTAGACGAAGATCCACAGATACCGGCCCGGGGCGTGGCCCTCGGCGATCCTGCGCGTACCACGCCACCTTAGACGTTGCGTATCTCCGCCCCCGCGCCGGGTCCTGGTTCAGGTAACCGTGTTGCCCCGTTCAGCGGGCGGACGGCGCGGCGATCCATCAGGCTGGCAGCGTGGAGAGTGGGTATGCGGGTCCGCGACGGCGCTCGCCCGTCCGCTGGTCGGCCGTCGCGGGATTCGGCGTACGCATGAGCGGTAGGCTCGACTCGTCAAGCGGGTCAACGCTCTGTGACCAGGTCCGCCACCGTCGACGGCGCCCGGCACCGGGTCGAATGACGATACGGAAGGAGCCCTGATTCAGGGTGAGTACGACGCCGAGCACTACCTTTGAGTGGACCGATCTCGACCAGCGGGCAGTGGACACGGTCCGCGTTCTGGCGGCGGACGCCGTGCAGAAGGTCGGCAACGGCCACCCGGGCACGGCCATGTCCCTGGCTCCGGCCGCCTACCTGGTGTTCCAGCGTTTCCTGCAGCACGACCCGGCGGACCCCGCTTGGGCCGGCCGCGACCGTTTCGTGCTGTCGCCCGGTCACACCAGCCTGACCCTGTACATCCAGCTCTACCTCTCCGGCTACGGGCTGACCCTCGACGACCTCAAGTCCTTCCGCACCTGGGGCTCGCTCACCCCCGGCCACCCCGAGCACGGCCACACCGCCGGGGTCGAGACCACCACCGGTCCGCTGGGCCAGGGTGTCGGCAACGCGGTGGGCATGGCCATGGCCGCCCGTTACGAGCGCGGCCTGTTCGACCCGGACGCCGCCCCCGGCACCTCCCCCTTCGACCACACCATCTGGGGCATCTGCTCCGACGGCGACCTGGAGGAGGGCGTCTCCGGCGAGGCCTCCTCGCTGGCCGGCCACCAGAAGCTGGGCAACCTGGTCTTCCTGTACGACGACAACCACATCTCGATCGAGGGCGACACCGAGACCGCCTTCTCCGAGGACGTGCTGAAGCGCTACGAGGCCTACGGCTGGCACGTCCAGCGGATCACCCCGGCCGCCAGCGGCGACTTCGACGTCGACCAACTGCACGCCGCGCTGGCCGCCGCCAAGGCCGAGACCGAGCGCCCCTCGATCATCGCCGCGCGCACCATCATCGCCTGGCCCGCCCCGCACGCCCAGGGCACCGAGGAGTCCCACGGCTCCGCGCTGGGCGCGGCCGAGGTCGCCGCCACCAAGCAGGTCCTCGGCTTCGACCCGGAGCAGTCCTTCCAGGTCGAGGAGCAGGTGCTGGCGCACGCCCGCGAGGTCGCCGACCGCGGCCGCGAGGCGCACGCCGCCTGGGACAAGCGGTACCAGGACTGGCGTTCGGAGAACCCGGAGCGGGCCGCCGAGTTCGACCGGATCGTCGCGGGCGAGCTGCCCGACGGCTGGGAGCGGGCGCTGCCGTCGTTCGAGGCAGGCAAGGAGGTCGCCACCCGCAAGGCGTCCGGCGAGGTGCTCAAGGCCCTCGGCCCGGTCGTCCCGGAGCTGTGGGGCGGTTCGGCCGACCTGGCCGGCTCCAACCTCACCACGATCGACCCCAACTCCTCGTTCCTGCCGGTCGGCAACCCGCTGCCGGGTGCCAACCCCTACGGCCGCACGATCCACTTCGGGATCCGCGAGCACGCCATGGGCTCGGTCATGAACGGCATCGCGCTGCACGGCAACACCCGCGTCTACGGCGGCACCTTCCTCACCTTCTCCGACTACATGCGCGGCGCGGTGCGCCTGGCCGCGCTGATGCAGCTGCCGGTCAGCTACGTCTGGACGCACGACTCGATCGGCCTCGGCGAGGACGGCCCGACCCACCAGCCGGTCGAGCACCTGGCCGCGCTGCGCGCCATCCCGGGCCTGAACATCGTCCGCCCGGCCGACGCCAACGAGACCGTCGCCACCTGGGCCGAGGTGTTCCGCCGCCACACCGCCAAGCCCGCCCCGCACGGTCTGGCGCTGACCCGGCAGAACGTCCCCACCTACCCGGCGAACCCGCACGCGGCCAAGGGCGGTTACGTGCTGTTCGAGGCCGAGGGCGGCGCCGCCCAGGTGATCCTGATCGGCACCGGCTCCGAGGTCCAGCTCGCCGTCGCGGCCCGCGAGGCGCTGCAGGCCGAGGGGATCCCGACCCGGGTCGTCTCGATGCCCTGCGTCGAGTGGTTCGAGGAGCAGGACCGCGCCTACCGCGACTCGGTGCTGCCGCCGTCCGTCCGCGCCCGGGTCTCGGTCGAGGCCGGGATCGCGCTCACCTGGCACCGCTACACCGGCGACGCCGGACGCAACGTCAGCCTGGAGCACTTCGGTGCCTCCGCCGACTACAAGGTCCTCTACCGGGAGTTCGGCATCACCGCCGAGGCCGTGGTCGCCGCCGCCCATGAGTCCATCGCCGACGCCACCCGCTGACCCACACCATCCGAAGGAGCAGCTCCACATGACTGACGCTCTGAAGCGCCTCAGCGACGAAGGCGTGGCGATCTGGCTGGACGACCTCAGCCGCACCCGCCTGACCACCGGCAACCTGGCCGACCTGGTCCGTGACAAGCACGTCGTCGGGGTCACCACCAACCCGACCATCTTCCAGAAGGCCATCGGCGGCAGCAGCGACGCCTACGACGCGCAGCTGCGCGACCTGGCCGTGCGCGGGGTCACCGTGGACGAGGCGGTGCGGATGATGACCGCCGCCGACGTCCGCGAGGCGGCCGACGTGCTGCGCCCGGTCTACGACGCGAGCAACGGCCGCGACGGCCGGGTCTCCATCGAGGTCGACCCGCGGCTGGCGCACCACACCGAGGCGACCATCGCCGAGGCCCGGCAGCTGGCCTGGCTGGTGGACCGGCCGAACACGCTGATCAAGATCCCGGCGACCAAGGCGGGCCTGCCCGCGATCGCCACCGTCATCGGCGAGGGCATCAGCGTCAACGTCACGCTGATCTTCTCGCTGGAGCGCTACCGCGCGGTGATCGACGCCTTCCTGACCGGTCTGGAGCGGGCCAAGGCGGCCGGCACCGACCTGTCCGGGATCGAGTCGGTGGCCTCGTTCTTCGTGTCCCGGGTGGACACCGAGATCGACAAGCGCCTGGACAAGCTGGCCACCCCGGAGGCCGCGGCCGCCAAGGGCAAGGCCGCGATCGCCAACGCCCGACTCGCCTACCAGGCCTACGAGGCGGTCTTCGGCTCGGTCGACGGCAGCGTCGCCGCGAGCGACCGCTGGAAGGCGCTGGCCGCCGCCGGGGCCAAGCCGCAGCGTCCGCTGTGGGCCTCCACCGGCGTCAAGGACCCGAACTACGACGACACCATGTACGTGGTGGACCTGGTCGCCGCGGGCACCGTCAACACCATGCCCGAGGCCACCCTGAACGCGGTCGCCGACCACGGCGTGGTCCGCGGCGACACCGTCCGTGACTCCTACGCGGGCGCCCAGGCCGAGCTCGACGCGCTGGCCGGGCTCGGCATCTCCTACGACGAGGTCGTCCAGCTGCTGGAGGACGAGGGCGTGGAGAAGTTCGAGGCGTCCTGGAAGGAGCTCCTCGACACGGTCTCGGCGTCCCTGCAGAAGTTCACCCTGAAGGGGGGCTCGGGACAGTGAGCGACGACAACTCGACGGTCCTGGAGGACGATCCAGGCGAGCCACTGGCCTGGCTCAACCCGCTTCGGGATCCGGCGGACCGGCGGCTGCCGCGCATCGCCGGGCCCTCGGGCCTGGTCATCTTCGGCGTCACCGGCGACCTGTCCCGCAAGAAGCTGATGCCGGCCGTCTACGACCTGGCCAACCGCGGCCTGCTGCCGCCGGGCTTCTCGCTGATCGGCTTCGCCCGCCGCGACTGGGAGGACGAGGACTTCGCGCAGGTCGTCCACGACTCGGTCAAGGAGCACGCGCGCACCCCCTTCCGCGAGGAGGTCTGGGCGCAGCTGGCCAAGGGCATGCGCTTCGTCCAGGGCGAGTTCGTCGACAACGACGCCTTCGAGAAGCTCCGCGAGACCATCGAGGAGCTCGACAAGGAGCAGGGGACCGGCGGCAACTTCGCCTTCTACCTGTCGGTGCCGCCGAAGTTCTTCCCGCAGGTGGTGCAGCAGCTGAAGGCGCACGGCCTGGCCGACCCGCCGAAGGGCTCGTGGCGGCGCGCCGTCATCGAGAAGCCCTTCGGCCACGACCTGGCGAGCGCCAAGGAGCTCAACACGGTCGTGCACTCGGTCTTCCCGCGTGACGAGGTCTTCCGGATCGACCACTACCTGGGCAAGGAGACGGTCCAGAACATCCTGGCGCTGCGGTTCGCCAACTCGATGTTCGAGCCGATCTGGAACCGCTCGTACGTCGACCACGTGCAGATCACCATGGCCGAGGACATCGGCATCGGCGGCCGGGCCGGGTACTACGACGGCATCGGCTCGGCCCGTGACGTGATCCAGAACCACCTGCTCCAGCTGATGGCGCTGACCGCGATCGAGGAGCCCGCGTCCTTCCACCCGAAGGCGCTGGTGGCCGAGAAGCTGAAGGTGCTGTCGGCGGTCAAGATCCCGAAGGATCTGGGGCGGCACACCGTGCGCGGCCAGTACACGCACGGCTGGCAGGGCGGCGAGGAGGTCTCCGGCTACCTGGAGGAGGACGGGATCAACCCCGACTCCACCACCGACACCTACGCGGCGGTGAAGCTGGAGATCAACAACCGCCGCTGGGCCGGGGTGCCGTTCTACCTGCGTACCGGCAAGCGCCTCGGCCGCCGGGTCACCGAGATCGCGGTGGTCTTCCAGCGTGCCCCGTACCTGCCGTTCGACTCCAGCGCCACCGAGGAGCTGGGGCAGAACGCCCTGGTCATCCGGGTGCAGCCGGACGAGGGGGTGACCATGCGCTTCGGCTCCAAGGTCCCCGGCACCTCGATGGAGGTCCGTGACGTCAGCATGGACTTCGCCTACGGCGAGTCCTTCACCGAATCCAGCCCGGAGGCCTACGAACGCCTCATCCTGGACGTGCTGCTCGGCGACGCCAACCTCTTCCCGCGCCACCAGGAGGTGGAGGAGTCGTGGAAGATCCTCGACCCGATCGAGGCGTACTGGAACAAGCACGGCAAGCCCGCCCCGTACGAGTCCGGCACCTGGGGACCGTCCGAGGCGGACGAGATGCTCGCACGAGACGGTAGGAGCTGGCGCCGGCCATGAAGATCGACCTTACGGACACCACCTCCAGCAAGATCAACTCCGGGCTGATCGAGGCACGCCGCTCCATCGGCGCCGGGGCCGTCGGCATGGTGCTGACCCTGGTCATCGTCACCGACGAGGGCAGCGCCTACGACGCGCTCAAGGCCGCCGGCGACGCCTCCCGCGAGCACCCCTCGCGGATCCTGGCCGTGATCAGCCGTCCCGGGCGCTCGCCCCGGGCCCGGGCCGAGGCCCGGCTCGACGCCGAGATCCGGGTCGGCTCCGACGCGGGCACCGGCGAAACGGTCCTGCTGCGGCTGCACGGCGAACTCGCCGCCCAGGCGCAGTCGGTCGTGCTGCCGCTGCTGCTGCCGGACGCCCCGGTCGTCGTCTGGTGGCCGGAGAACGCCCCGGAGAACCCCTCCCGGGACCCGCTGGGCGCGCTCGCCCAGCGCCGGATCACCGACGCGGTCACCGCCGAGTCCCCGGTGGAGCAGCTGGCCACCCGGGCGGTCACCTACGCCCCCGGCGACACCGACCTGGCCTGGACCCGGATCACCCCCTGGCGTTCGATGCTGGCGGCCGCGCTGGACCAGCGGCACACCAAGGTCGAGTCGGCCGTGGTCGAGGGCGAGTCGTACAACCCCAGCGCGGAACTGCTCGCGCTGTGGCTCGCCAGCCGACTGGACGTCAAGGTGGAGCGGGTCGTCAGCGAGGGTCCCGGACTGACCGGGGTCCGGCTGCGGACCGCCGGCGGCGACGTCACCCTGGACCGCAACGACGGCCTGCTGGCCAAGCTCTCCATGCCCGAGCAGCCGGACCGGATGGTGGCGCTGAAGCGCCGCGAGACCTCCGAGCTGATCGCCGAGGAGCTGCGGCGGCTGGACCCGGACGACATCTACGCCGCCTCGGTCCGCTACGGCGTCGAGAAGCTGCACCGGATCAACTCCAGGCGGGAGGTCATCGACGCGCCGGACGACGCGGAGCCGGTGACCCTGCCGCCCGCCCACCCGGTCGCCTCGCCGACCCGGACCAAGGCCACGCCGAAGGCCGCCGCGCCCAAGGCCGCGCCCAAGAGCGCCGACAAGAGCGCCGACAAGGGCGCCGACGGGCAGAAGCCGAACGCGTCATGAGCACCCCGCAGCTGGTCGTGCACCGCGACAAGGAGCTGATGGCGGTCGCGGCGGCGGCCCGGCTGATCACCCGGATCGTCGACGCGCAGTCCACCCGGGGCTCCGCCTCGGTGGTGCTCACCGGCGGGCGGAACGGCAACGCGGTACTCGCCGCGCTGGCGTCCTCGCCCGCCCGGGACGCGGTGGACTGGTCCCGGCTCGACCTGTGGTGGGGCGACGAGCGCTTCCTGCCCGAGGGCGACCCGGAGCGCAACGCCACCCAGGCCCGGGGCGAGCTGCTGGACGCGGTACCGCTCGACCCGGCGCGGGTGCACCCGATGCCCGCGTCGGACGGCCCGGACGGCGACAACCCGGAGGCGGCGGCCGAGCGGTACGCCGCCGAGCTGGCCGAGGCCGCTGGTCCGCGGGGGCACGACGGGGTCCCGGCCTTCGACGTGCTGCTGCTCGGCGTCGGCCCGGACACCCACGTGGCCTCGCTGTTCCCGGAGCACCCGGGGGTCCGTGAGCGTTCACTCACCGTGGTCGGTGTGCGCGGGGCCCCCAAGCCCCCGCCGGTCCGGATCTCGCTGACGCTCCCGGCGATCCGCGCGGCCCGCGAGGTCTGGCTGCTCGCGGCGGGCGAGGACAAGGCGGAGGCAGTGGCCCTGGCGCTGTCCGAACCGGGCGAGATCCAGGCCCCGGCCTCCGGCGCGTACGGTCGGCAGCGCACCCTGTGGCTGCTCGACCGCTCCGCCGCCGCGAAGCTCCCGCCCCAGCTGTACCCCCCGGCCACCGCCTGACCGGACACCGGACGGCCCCGCACCCCCACCCGGGGGCGCGGGGCCGTCCGCGTTCGGCGGCGGCGGATGCGGTCGAAGCCGCGGGGGCGCAACGTCGGCCGGCATCCGGGGGTCCGGCGACGGGCGGCCGCTGTGGTCAGACGGGGCCGGAGGCTGGGGGGCGGCTTCCCTGGGCGGAAGCGCGGCGCCACGGTAGCGTCGTAGTAGGCGGCGGGCTACGGAGGCGGCGCGATGGGGCAGTGGAGCGACTACAGCACCGGCGAGCGGATCAAACTACTGCGCGGGCCGCAGACGCAGGAGCAGCTTGCCGGGGAGGCGGGCCTGTCGGTGCACACCATCCGCAAGGCCGAGCACGACCAGGGGCACGTCAGCCTTCAGACCTTGCTGCTGATCTCGGCGGCGCTGCACGCGGACGTGTCGGTGATCCTGGGTCAGCAGGCTCCCCGGCGGGCGATGCAGGCAGCCGACCGGGCGATGTTGCGGGCGTTGTCCCTGGCCGTGCACGACTCGTCGGCCGGGATCGGCGCTGACGTCGAGCCTCCAGGACGGCCGGAGGTCGAAGCCGGTCTCGCCGCAGCGTGGGAAGTCTACCGGGCAGGGAACTATGCCCGCGCCGGAGTGCTGGTTGCCCCGGCGCTGCGCGAGGCGACGGCCGCGCTGTCGTCGGCCGGTGTGCACGAGGTGTGCGCGGCTCATGGTGCCCTGGCTGACGCGTACCGGCTCGCCGCCTATGTTGCGAACCAGTTCGGGGGCCGTGATCTGGCCTATGCCGCAATCGGGCACGCGCACGTCCAGTCGGACCGTGCCGGGGATCCGGTTCGGGGCGCCTCTACAGCGTCGGGCCGGTCGTGGATCTACATGCGCGACGCGCGGCTGGACCAGGCCCAGGAGTTGGCACGGGTCTCGTACGAGTCGATCGAGCCGCGGTTCGGTGATCGGGACCTGGGGGCGCTGGCCACCTACGGGTGGCACGTGACACTGGCGGCCGTGGTGGCTGCGCGGATGGACGACGTGGACGTGGCGGACGACCTGCTGAAGCAGGGGCAGGCAGTTGCGGCGCGGATGGGTTGCGACATCACGGTCAACGGCACCGCGTTCGGGCCGGTGACGGTTGCCGCGCAGGCGATCGGGATCAGCGTGTCGACCGGGCGGCCGGGCAAGGCGTTGGCGGACTTCGCCAGGGTGGGGGACACCTCGGTGCTGACCACTGCGGCGCGGCGACGGATGATGCTGGATGTGGCGCTGGCACAGGCCGACGCACGGCAGTCCGATGCGGCCCTGGACACCCTGTTGGACGTCTGTTCGGAAGCGCCGGAGTGGGCACGGCATCAGGCGCTGCCCGGGGTGATCGCACAGAGGGCCAGCGCGGGCAGCGCCACGTTCGGGAAACTGCGGCGGCTCGCCGCGATCCTGGGCACGTCCGTCGTCGTGCGGTGAGCGACTGCAAGTAATACGCCCCGTATCACCCGCCGCCGGGGCAGTTCCGGAACTGGTACATCCCGTCAGTTCACCTTGGGTTACCACACGTTCACAGTAGGACGTGGTCGTTGTCCCGCCGCCCCGGATCCCGGGCACCAGCGGCGAGCGGCGCCGGGGGAACGTCATGACGGCGCATAGCCGTCGCAACATGACTTGCAGACGGGTTGAGATCTCATGGACGAAGTACTCGTCACGGGTGGAGCGGGGTTCATCGGCCGCCACCTGGCGCTGCTGCTCCACCATCAGGGCTACCAGGTCACCGCACTCGACAGGGTGGGTGACGCGAATGCCGCCCACGGTCGGCAGCACCTCGAATCGGAGGGCATCGCAGTCGTCGAAGGCAGCACCGGCGACCAGGCGCTGATGCGGCGCCTGGTCAGGGGCCACCGAGTCGTTGTCCATCTTGCGGCGCCGATCGTGGGTGTTCAGCAGAACCTCCGCACTCCGGGCTCGCAGGCCGACGCGCTGCACGACGCCACCGTGCTGGCGAGCATGCTGACCGTCGAGCACAGGCTGCTGTTCAGCTCAACGTCGGATGTGTACGGGCTGCACTCCGTGCAC
Source organism: Streptacidiphilus sp. P02-A3a (assembly GCF_014084105.1). Classification (GTDB taxonomy): domain Bacteria; phylum Actinomycetota; class Actinomycetes; order Streptomycetales; family Streptomycetaceae; genus Streptacidiphilus. The sequence goes on from NZ_CP048289.1 coordinate 7,408,272, forward strand.
TACGGGGACAAACCGATGGCGGAGGACGACCTAACGGTGTACGAGAGCCCGTCCGTCAGCCGCTGGAACTACGCCAAGGCCAAGGCGCTGTCCGAGAGCGTGTTCGCGTGCAGCGCGGCCCGGACCGTCTCCGTGCGGATCTTCAACGCGTACGGTCCCGGCCTCGACTACCCGCAGGCGCGGCGGGTGATCGCGCAGTTCGTCACGGCCGTCTTCGCCGGCCAGCCGCTGCGCATCAGCGGCAGTGGCGGGCAGCGCCGCGCGTACTGCTACATCAGCGACCTCGTTGACGGAATCGGGCTCGCCCTCGGCCACGCAGCGAACCTCCCCGTCGGCGGGAACCTGGCGGTCAACCTCGGCAACCCCGATGAGTACGTGAGCGTCCACGACCTGGCCCGCTTGGTCTGCGACCTGGCTGTCGGCGGGGGCTTCGTCGCCGAGGCCCCGGCGATCGAGCGGAGCGCCTACACGTACTCCGAGCCGTTCGACGACACCTGGAGTCGTCGCCCCGACATCACCCGCGCCCGCAGGCTCCTGGGCTACGAGCCGTCCATGGGCCTGCACGAAGGCATCACCCGGGTCCTGGGGTTCCACGCCGCCCGAACCAGCGCTCCCACCGAGCCGTGGAACAAGGAGCCATCACCGTGGCGACTGTGACCGTTCCGGGCGGGTGGACGCCGACGACCGGCGGGCGCAGCACTTTCACCTACCCGGGCGACACCGTCGGTTCGATCCTCGATCGGCTCGCGGCCGACTACCCCGACCTGCGCAAGCGGATCTTCTCGGGGCAGCAGATCGCCGGGTGGATCAACGTCTACATCGGTGACGACGACGTGCGCTGGGCCGGAGGCTTGTCCGCCGCGATCGGCCCGGAGGTCGACTTGGTCATCCTGCCCGCACTGGCCGGGGGCTGACTCCCAGCCCGTACTCCAATCCCACCTATCTCGGAGAAGGCATGCGAATCCTCGTCCTCGGCAGCGCCGGTCTGCTCGGCAGTGCCCTGTGCGCCTCACGCCGCTCCGGTACGGAGATCACCGGTGTTGCGCGCGCGGCGTGTGATATCACCGATCTGGCCCAGGTCACCGCAGCGGTGGCCGCTCACCAGCCCGATGCTGTGGTCAACACGGGCGCGGTGCCGGACACCCGTTCCTGCGAGGCGGATCCGGCCCGCGTGTGGCCCGTCAACGCCATCGGTGCCCGAAACTGCGCGTTCGCCGCGAACGCCGTCGGCGCCTTCTGCGTGCAGATCAGCGGCAACGTCGTCTTCCGCACCGCCGAACACGCCCGGCGCGAATGGGAACAGCCTGACAACCCCCACGGGCACCTGGCCGCCAGCAAGGCCGCCGGTGAAGGCTACGTCAGGAGCCTTGCGCACAGGCCCCTGGTCGTGCGTACGGCGTGCCTGTTCGGTGACCGTGCGGACGGCATGCCGGGCGGCCTGGTCGGCAGGATCCGCCAGCACGCCACCGGCAGCACGCTGCACATGTCGTCCAACACGGTCACCAGCGCCGCGTACGCACCTGACGTGGCCGCCGCAGTCGTGGACCTGCTCGTCTGCGGCCAGGTCGGAGTCTTCCACCTGGTCAATCCGGGCAGCACCACCCCGGTCGACCTCGCGCGGACCGTCGTGGCCGTCACCGGGCAGCGCGCGACCGTTGAGGAGGTCGCTACTGAGCCGGAGCAGCGGTTGCTGGCGTGCGATCTCGCCGAGGTGGCCGGCATCAGGCTCCGGCCATTGGACCATGCCCTGCTCAGCTACCTCACCGGCTCGGGGAGATAGTCGTGCTACCTGTACACGACATGGTGCCGGTGGCTGCCGGGGAGCTGACGATGGGCACCAGCGAGGAGGCCCTGGACTTCATCGCGGCCTCCCAGCACCTTCCGCGGTCCTGGTTCGAGGACGAGGCCCCGGTCCACGCCGTGGCTGTCTCGGCGTTCGCGATCGATCGGCATCCGGTCACCAACATGCAGTTCGCGGCGTTCACCGAGGCCACGGGGTACCGGACCGCCGCTGAGGAGCGCGGCTTCGGCCTGGTCTACGGCGAGCAGTTCTGGGAGGAGACCGCTGGTGCCTGCTGGCGCTCCCCCGCCGGTCCGAACCAGGTCACGGCAGCTGAGCGGCCCGAGCACCCGGTGGTGCACATCGCATGGCTGGACGCCTACGCCTATACCGCGTGGGCGCGTCTGCGATTGCCCAGCGAAGCGGAGTGGGAGTACGCGGCCCGCGGACCCGGCAGCCAACGCCTGTGGCCGTGGGGCGACGGATGGGACCCGGCCCGCTGCAACACCGCTGAGACCGCCGGCGGCGCAGCGATCACCGACATGAGCGGCTGGCGGGACTGGTGGGGGCGCTGTCGAGCCACCCGGGGGCTGCCCGGCACGACCCCGGTCGGCTCATGCCCGGGCGGCCGGTCCCCGTTCGGGGTGGCGGATCTGTCCGGGAACGTGCAGGAGTGGACCGCCAGCCCTCATCTGCCCTACGACCCCGCTCGCGACTACGGCGATCTGTATGCCCGCATCGCCGGACGCTACCGCGTAATTCGCGGGGGCAGCTGGATGCACTACCGCTGGCAGACCCGATGCGCGGAGAGGATCGCGGCCGACGTCCACTACAGCAACTTCAGCCTCGGATTCCGCTGCGCCGCCAGTCAACCCAACGCTACGTCAACTTCCTTCCCTGGCTGGTGACGGCGGTAGAGTTCGACCAGCCCGGCCTGGGCGCTCGCGCGGGTCAACCCCGCGACGGTGCGGGGACAGCAGACCACATCACTCCGAACAGGGGAACAGGGTGAAGATCCTCATCGCAGGCGGTGCCGGATTCATCGGCAGCACCATCGCATCAGCCTGTGACGACAGCGGAGTCCGGACGGTCGTCCTGGACAACCTCGTCACCGGGCGTCGGGAGTACACCCGGGACCGCGCCTTCTACGAGGGCGACATCGCCGACGGGGACCTGATCGACCGGATCTTCGCCGAGCACCCGGACATCCACGCGGTCATCGACTGCGCCGCCCTGATCGTGGTACCGGACTCCGTTGCCGACCCGCTCGGCTACTACCGGGAGAACGTCGCCAAGGGCATCCAGTTCATCGACCATCTGGTGCGCAACGGCTGCCCCCGGCTGCTCTTCAGCTCCTCCGCCTCGATCTACCGAGCCGACCCCGGCGATTTCTCCGTGGACGAGACCTCCGCCATCGAGGCCTTGAGCCCCTACGCCCGCACCAAGGCCATCTTCGAGACGATCCTGCGTGACATCGCCGCCTCCGGCGCCCTCAAGGTCATCTCGCTGCGGTACTTCAACCCGATCGGCGCGGACCCCCAGCTACGCACCGGGCTGCAGATCCGCAAGCCCACACATGCCCTGGGCAAGATGATCGACGTCCACAACGCCGGAGAGCAGTTCACCATCACCGGAACCAACTGGCCGACCCGCGACGGCTCCGGTATCCGCGACTACGTCCACGTGTGGGACCTCGCCCGCGCGCACGTCAACGCCGTCCGCCGGTTTGACGACGTCACTGATCCGGACCCCTACCGCGTCATCAATCTAGGCACCGGCGACGGAACCACCGTGCGAGAGCTCATCGCAGCCTTCGAGGGTGTGATCGGTCAGAAGCTGTCCTGCGTCGAGACCGGCCCGCGCCCCGGCGACACCGCTGGCGCCTACACCCGCAGCAGCCTCGCACAGGAACTCCTTGACTGGAAGCCCCAGCTGTCCATTGAGGACGGCATTCGTGACTCCCTGCGCTGGTACGCCAAGCGCGATACGGTGATCGACACCGACTAGAGCCCCGGCGGCCATCACACCCCAGGGCTGGTCCGAGGCACGAAGCAGCCCCGCACCTCGGTACGGGACGCAGCTGTAGTCCGGTCTCCGTCACCCGGCGGAGCGCGGCACACGCGGGCCCTCCGACCCGGACCGGCCGGTCCAGCGCCTGTACAGCTCGGGGTGAGAGCAGCCAGGACGGCTCGGCCGAGTCGGAGACCTGTGTCGCGCGCAGCTGTCCAGCAACGCCTCGGCGAGGTAGTCGCCTGTCAGCACGGCGCGAAGGCCGATCGGCCGGGGGCGCGGGGCCGTCCGCGTTCGGCGCGGGTGGCGGCGCGGGACCGGGGCCGTCGCCGGGGTCAGATCTCGCCGCGGAGCCGGGCCAGGGCTTCGGCCAGGATGGCCTCGCCGTCGGCGTCGCTGCGGCGTTCGCGGACGTAGGCGAGGTGGGTCTTGTAGGGCTCGGTACGCGGCGGCGCCGGGGGGTTGTCCTCGTCCGGTCCGGCCGGGAAGCCGCAGCGCTGGCAGTCCCAGGTCTCCGGGAGTTGCGCGTCGGAGGCGAACGAGGGACGGGTCTCGTGCCCGTTGGCACACCAGAAGGAGATCCGCAGCCGGGGAGCGGACTCGCCCCGCTCGGCCTCGCCCATGGGTCCCGCACCGACCCTGCTGCCACGGATAGCGTTGCCACTTGCCACAGTGTGACTCCCTGTGTGATGGTGCGAAGCGTTAGCCGCCCGGGAGCACCCGCAGCACAGAGCCCGGTCCCCAGGGTCTTCCGGTCGCCCCCGCGTCAGCGGCACGCGGCAGTGCACGGACCGCAACGAGTACGGTCCGTCACCGCTGCGGGCGACAGCTGTCACCATGATAGGCGGCCGGGCAACGACCCGTCAGTTGTCACACGGACGGGCTACCCCAGGGTGTATGGGCGTTCGCGCCTCGTTCAGCCGTTCTTGGCCTTCATCAGCAGCGACAGGATGATGATGCAGGCGAACCAGCCGACGCCGACGAAGATGGTGATCCGGTCCAGGTTGCGCTCGGCCACGGCCGAACCGCCACCGGTGGAGGAGACACCGCCACCGAACATGTCGGACAGACCGCCGCCCTTGCCCTTGTGGAGCAGGACCAGGACGACCATCAACGCGCTGAAGATGATCAGCGCGATCGAGAAGCCAGCGATCACGGCGGAGCCAATCTCTTGTGTGGATGTTGGGGCTGTGGATAGGGCCGGAGCGGCGGCTGGCGCCACTGCTCCGGCCCTAGAGTACGACGGGCGGGGCCAGTCAGCCTACTGCCTGGTTCCGATACCGGACGATCTTCACGAACTCCTCCGGGTCCAGCGCCGCGCCACCGATCAGCGCGCCGTCGACATCCGGCTTCGCCATGATCCCGGCCGCGTTCGAGGCCTTGACCGAACCGCCGTAGAGCACCCGGACCTTGTCCGCCAGCTCCTGGTCGTAGAGCTCGGCGAGCCGGGCCCGGATCGCGCCGCAGACCTCCTGCGCGTCCTCGGGGGTGGCCACCTCGCCGGTGCCGATCGCCCAGACCGGCTCGTAGGCGATGACGATGCGCTCGGCGTCCGCCGCCTCGACGCCGTCGAGGGCGCCGTCGAGCTGGGCCAGGGTGTAGGCGACCTGGTTCCCGGCCTTGCGGACCTCCAGGCCCTCGCCGACGCACAGGATCGGCAGCACGCCCCACTTGAAGGCGGCCTTGACCTTGGCGTTGATGATCGCCTCGGTCTCGCCGTGGTACTGGCGGCGCTCCGAGTGGCCGATGGCCACGTAGGTGCACTGGAGCTTGGCCAGCATCGGGCCGGAGATCTCGCCGGTGTAGGCACCGGAGTCGTACGCGGAGATGTCCTGCGCGCCGTACTTGATCTTCATCTTGTCGCCGTCGACCAGGGTCTGCACCGAGCGCAGGTCCGTGAACGGCGGCAGGACGGCGACCTCGACGGCCGCGTAGTCCTTGTCGGTCAGCGAGAAGTGGAGCTTCTGGGTGTGCGCGATGGCCTCAAGGTGGTTGAGGTTCATCTTCCAGTTGCCCGCCATCAGCGGGGTACGCGTGCTCATGTGTCAGTTCTCCAGTGCGGCGAGGCCGGGGAGGGTCTTGCCCTCCAGGTATTCGAGGCTGGCGCCGCCACCCGTCGAGATGTGGCTGAAGGTCTTCTCGTCGAAGCCGAGGATGCGCACGGCCGCGGCCGAGTCGCCGCCGCCGACCACCGAGAAGGCGTCGCCCGCGGACAGCGCCTGGGCGACGGCCCGGGTCCCGGCGGCGAAGGCCGGGTGCTCGAACACGCCCATCGGGCCGTTCCAGAACACCGTCCTGGCGTCGGCCAGCTTGCTCGCGAACAGCACGGCCGAGGCCGGACCGATGTCCAGGCCCATCTTCCCGGCCGGCATCGCGTCCGCCGGGACCACCTCGAAGTCGTCGACCGCGGCCCCGCCCTTGACGTCGGGGAAGGTCGCCGAGACGGCGGCGTCGACCGGGAGCACGAACTCCACGCCGGTGGCCTCGGCGCGCTTCAGGTACTCCAGCACGGTCGGGATCTGGTCGGCCTGGAGCAGGCTGCTGCCGACCTCGTGGCCCTGGGCCGCGAGGAAGGTGAAGGCCATGCCGCCGCCGATGAGGATCCGGTCGGCCTTGCCGAGCAGGTTGTCGATCACGCCGAGCTTGTCGGAGACCTTGGAGCCGCCGAGCACCACCACGTACGGGCGCTCGACCTCCTCGGTGAGCCGCTTGAGCACGGTCACCTCGGCCGCGATCAGCAGGCCGACCGCGTGCGGCAGCCGCGCCGGGAGGTCGTAGACCGAGGCGTGCTTGCGGTGCACGGCGCCGAAGCCGTCACCGACGTAGAGGTCGGCGAGGGTCGCCAGCCGGTCCGCGAAGGCGCCGCGCTCGGCGTCGTCCTTGCTGGTCTCGCCCGGGTTGAAGCGCAGGTTCTCCAGCAGCAGCACCTGGCCGTCGGCGAGCGCGGCCACGGCGGCCTCGGCGCTCGGGCCGACCGTGTCGGTGGCGAAGGCGACGTCCTGGTCCAGGATCTCGCCGAGGCGCACGGCCACCGGAGCGAGGCTGTACTGCGGGTCGGGCTCGCCCTTGGGGCGGCCCAGGTGCGAGGCGACGATCACCTTGGCGCCTGCGGCGACCAGCTTGGCGATGGTCGGGGCGACGGCGCGGATCCGGCCGTCGTCGGTGATGGTGGTGCCGGACAGCGGCACGTTGAGGTCGGCGCGGACGAAAACCCGCTTGCCGGCGACGTCGAGGTCGTCGATGGTCTGCACGGTCTGGAACTCCTGGTGGGACCTTGATGGGAGGGTACGGAGTCGGCGGCGATCACGCAGGCAGGGCCCGGACGCTGGCGTCCGGACCCTGCCTCACATCATTGTGTCGCGCTGGTCAGAGCTGGTCACCGACGAGGGTGGTCAGGTTGACCAGACGGTTGGAGTAGCCCCACTCGTTGTCGTACCAGCCGAAGATCTTCACCTGGTTGCCCTGGACCATGGTCAGCGGGGCGTCGAAGATGCAGGAGTACGGCGAGTTGACGATGTCACGGGAGACGATCGGGTCCTCGTTGTAGTACAGGATGCCCTTGAGCGAGCCCTGCGAGGCCTTCAGGAAGGCCGCGTTGACCTCCTCCTTGGTGACCTCGCGCTCCAGGTCGACCACCAGGTCGGTGATCGAGCCGGTCGGCACCGGGACGCGCAGCGAGGTGCCGTCCAGCTTGCCCTTGAGCTCCGGCAGCACCAGCGCGGTGGCCTTGGCGGCACCGGTGGAGGTGGGGATGATGCTCAGGGCGGCGGCGCGGGCGCGACGCAGGTCCTTGTGCGGGAAGTCCAGGGTGACCTGGTCGTTGGTGTAGGCGTGGACGGTCGTCATCATGCCCTTGACGATGCCGAAGGCCTCGTGCACGACCTTCGCCATCGGCGCCACACAGTTGGTGGTGCAGGAGGCGTTGGAGATGATGGTCTGCTTGCTGACGTCGAGCTTGTCGTCGTTCACGCCGATGACGATGGTGATGTCCTCGTCGGAGGCGGGAGCCGAGATCAGGACCTTCTTGGCACCGCCGACGAGGTGCTGCTTCGCAGCCTCGGCCTTGGTGAAGAAGCCCGTCGACTCGATCACGATGTCGGCGCCGAGCTCGCCCCAGGCCAGCTTCGAGGGGTCACGCTCAGCGGTGACCTTGAAGCTCTTGCCGTCGACGCTGATGGTGTCCTCGGTGTGGGAGACCTCAGCCTGCAGGGTCCCCAGGGTCGAGTCGTACTTGAGCAGGTGCGCCAGGGTCTTGGTGTCGGTCAGGTCGTTGACACCGACGATTTCGATGTCCGCGCCCTGGGCCTGAACCGCACGGAAGAAGTTGCGGCCGATGCGGCCGAACCCGTTGATGCCTACCCGGATCGTCACGAACCGATCTCCTCGCTGATACGTCGGCGGATGGGCCGACGAGCTGGAATGGGATGTCCCCGACCGCTTGAAACCCTACCTCGCGAGCGTGGCCTGGGGCACATCAGGCCGCGCCGGGAGCCGCGCGGCGCTGCGCGGCTCCGGCTCGGACGCCTCTCGGACACGGCCCTGCGACCCCTCAGCCCGCGACCATCTCCTCGGCCTCGGAGAGGTTGTGCTCGGTGCTGGGCAGACCGAGTTCGGAGGCCCGCTTGTCCGCCATCGCCAGCAGCCGGCGGATCCGCCCGGCCACCGCGTCCTTGGTCAGCGGCGGGTCCGCCAGCGAGCCCAACTCCTCAAGTGAGGCCTGCTTGTGCTCCATGCGCAGCCGACCGGCCGCCGCCAGGTGCTCCGGGACCTCCTCGCCCAGGATCTCCAGTGCCCGCTGCACCCGTGCCCCGGCCGCGACCGCCGCCCGCGCCGAGCGGCGCAGGTTGGCGTCGTCGAAGTTGGCCAGCCGGTTGGCGGTGGCCCGGACCTCGCGGCGCATCCGCCGCTCCTCCCAGGCCAGCACCGACTCGTGCGCGCCGAGCCGGGTCAGCAGCGCGCCGATCGCGTCGCCGTCCCTGATCACCACCCGGTCCACCCCGCGGACCTCGCGGGCCTTGGCCGGGATGCCCAGCCGCCGGGCCGCGCCGACCAGGGCCAGCGCCGCCTCCGAACCGGGGCAGGTGACCTCCAGCGAGGAGGACCTGCCGGGCTCGGTGAGCGAGCCGTGCGCCAGGAAGGCCCCGCGCCAGGCCGCCTCGGCGTCACAGGTCGCCCCGGAGACCACCGCCGGGGGGAGACCCCGGATCGGGCGTCCGCGCCCGTCCACCAGGCCCGTCTGCCGGGCCAGCAGTTCGCCGTCCTTCACCACCCGCACCACGTACCGGCTGCCGCGCCGCAGACCGCCGGGAGCCATCACCACCAGCTCCGAGGAGTGTCCGAAGATCTCCAGCAGATCCTTGCGCAGTCGTCGTGCCGCGACCCCGGTGTCCAGCTCCGCCTCGATCACGATGCGTCCGCTCACAATGTGCAGACCACCCGCGAACCGCAGGATCGCCGACACCTCCGCCTTGCGGCAGCAGGCCCGGGTGACGGGGAGCCGGCTGATTTCGTCCTTCACCGCTGCCGTCATCGCCATGGCGCGATCCTTCCATGCATCCTGAAGATCCGGTCGTACGCGGCGGCCAGAAGCTCCGGGTCGTGTCGCCCGGTGGCCTGGATCCCGTCCAGCGCCGCGACGTTGTCGAGCACGAGTTCGGCTCCGAGCCGCTTGGCGGCGCCGCGCAGCGCCTCCGGGTCGGCCACCGCCTCCCGGTCGGCCAGCACGAAGTCGACGGTCAGATCCGGCGCGTGCTCCTGGAAGACCTCCAGGTGCCGCTGCGGCGAGAAGCCCTCGGTCTCCCCCGGCTGGGCAACCAGGTTCAGCGCCAGCACCTTTCGGCCCCGCGCCTCGACCAGTGCGGACCGCAGTTGAGGCACCATCAGGTGCGGCAGCACGCTGGTGAACCAGGAGCCGGGGCCGAGCACCACCCAGTCCGCCTCCAGCACCGCCGCCAGCGCCTCCGGCACCGCCGGAGGGTCCTGCGGCAGCAGCCGCACCGACTCCACCTCGCCCGGGGTGACCGCCACTTCGGCCTGGCCGCGGACGGTGTCGACCCGGTCCGGGTACGCCGGGTCCAGGCCGCGGACGGTCGCCTCGATGTCCAGGGGCACCGCCGACATCGGCAGCACCCGGCCGTGCGCGCCGAGCAGCCGCCCGACGTACTCCAGCGCCGCCACCGGGTCGCCCAGCTTCTCCCACAGCGCCACGATCAGCAGGTTGCCCACCGCGTGGCCGTGCAGGTCGCCGTCGCTCTGGAAGCGGTGCTGGATCACCTCGGACCAGGTGCGGCCCCACTCGTCGTCGCCGCACAGCGCGGCCAGCGCCTTGCGCAGGTCGCCCGGGGGCAGCACCCCCAACTCGGCGCGCAGCCGCCCGCTGGAGCCGCCGTCGTCGGCCACGGTGACCACCGCCGTCAGCTCGCCGGTGAGCCGGCGCAGCGCCGACAGGGTGGCGGACAGTCCCTGCCCGCCGCCCAGCGCGGTGATCCTCGGGGCCTCGCGACGGCGGCGGGTCTGCCGACCACCCAAGATGTGTGACGCCACCCGTGCCCCTTTGCTGCTCTGCGCGGCTACTCGCGGCCCATGTCCCGGTGCACCAGCACCGTCTCCAGGCCGTCGGCGGTCAAGCGCTTGGCGAGCCGTTCCGACATGGCGACGCTGCGGTGCTTGCCTCCGGTGCAGCCTACGGCAAGTGTCATATACCGCTTGCCCTCGCGCCGGTAGCCCTCGGTCACGATGCGCAACAGATCGGCGTACTGGTCCAGGAACTCCTTGGCTCCCGGCTGGTCGAAGACGTAGCGGGCGACCTCCTCGTCGGTACCGGTGCGGGCCCGGAGTTCCGGAACCCAGTGCGGATTCGGCAGGAACCGGCAGTCCACCACCAGGTCGGCGTCCACCGGCAGGCCGTACTTGAAGCCGAAGGACATGACCGTGGCCCGCAGTTGCGGCTCCTGGTCGTCGGCGAACTGCGCGTCCATCTTGGCCCGCAGCTCGTGCACGTTCAGGCTGGAGGTGTCGATCACCAGGTCCGCCTCGCCGCGCAGGTCGCGCAGCAGCGCGCGCTCCTGGGCGATGCCGTCGACGATCCGGGCGTCGCCCTGCAGCGGGTGCGGACGGCGGACGCTCTCGAAGCGCCGCACCAGGGCGTCGTCGGAGGCCTCCAGGAAGACCACCCGCAGCCGCACGCCGCGCTGCTCCAGGTCCTCCAGCGAGGCCAGCAGGTCGTCGAAGAAGCTCCGCCCGCGGACGTCCACCACGGCCCCTATCCGGGCCACCGCGCCCTGGGAGCGCGCGCCGAGCTCGACCATCGTCGGTATCAGCGACGGCGGCAGGTTGTCGACGACGAACCAGCCGAGGTCCTCCAGGCACTTCGCGGCCGTGCTGCGGCCCGCCCCGGACATGCCGGAGATGATCACCAGCTCCGGCACGTTGTCGGTCGCCTCGGTGGGGCCCCCACCACCGGCGGTACTACCGGACACACTCACTTCTGTTCCCCGCTTTCGGTCGCATCAGTACAAACAACGCCCGCGGTCGTCTGCGGCTTCCCTGTGTCACTCGGACGAGTGACATCACCCTCCGTGAGGTTTTCCGTGCGGCTTTCCTCGGACAGGATCTCACCGGTCGCCATGTTGACCGTAGGAGCAGCGGGTGTCTGTGAGGCCAACGCTGCCACAACAGCTTCCGCCGTGCGCCGCCCGACGCCCGGGACCTTGCAGATCTCGTCGACGGTGGCGGCTCGCAGTTTCCGCACCGACCCGAAGTGCTTGAGCAGCGCCTGGCGCCGGGTCTCGCCGAGCCCGGGGACGTCGTCCAGCCCCCCGGTGGTGAGCCGCTTGGCGCGCTTCTGGCGCTGGTAGCTGATCGCGAAGCGGTGCGCCTCGTCGCGGACCCGTTGCAGCAGGTAGAGGCCCTCGCTGCTGCGGGGCAGCACCACCGGGTCGTCCTCGCCGGGCAGCCAGACCTCCTCCAGCCGCTTGGCCAGCCCGCACAGGGCGACGTCGGTGATGCCGAGCTCCATCAGCGCCCGCTGCGCGGCGGCCACCTGCGGCTCGCCGCCGTCGACCACGATCAGCTGCGGCGGGTAGGCGAAGCGGCGCGGGCGGCCGGTCTCCTCGTCCCGCTCCTTGGGCTGCTCGGTGTGCCGGAACCGGCGGGTGATCACCTCGTGCATGGAGCGGACGTCGTCCTGCCCCTCGAAGCCCTTGATCGCGAACCGCCGGTACTCGCTCTTGCGGACCAGGCCGTCCTCGAAGACCACCATCGAGGCCACCACGTCCTGGCCCTGGAGGTGCGAGATGTCGTAGCACTCGATCCGCAGCGGGGCGCTCTCCAGGCCCAGCGCGTCGGCGATCTCCTGTAGCGCGACGCTGCGGGTGGTCAGGTCGGAGGCCCGCTTGGTCTTGTGCAGGGCCAGCGCCTGGGCGGCGTTGCGGGCGACGGTCACCATCAGCTCGCGCTTGTCGCCGCGCTGCGGGACCCGCAGGTCCACCCCGCTGCCGCGCCGCCCGGCGAGCCACTCGGCGAGCGGCTCGACCGGGTCGGGCAGCGCCGGGACCAGCACCTCGCGGGGCACCCCCTCGCCGCTCTCCTCGCCGTAGAGCTGGAGCAGGGCGTGCTCGACCAGCCCGGCGGTGTCCACGTTCTCCACCCGGTCGGTGACCCAGCCGCGCTGGCCGCGCACCCGGCCGCCGCGCACGTGGAAGATCTGGACGGCGGCCTCCAGCTCGTCCTCGGCGATGGCCAGCAGGTCGGCGTCGGTGCCGTCGGCGAGGACCACGGCGTTCTTCTCCATCGCCAGCCTCAGCGCCTCGATGTCGTCCCGCAGCCGCCCGGCCCGCTCGTACTCCATCGCGGCGGCGGCGTCCCGCATCTCCTGTTCCAGGCGCCGCAGGTAGGTGCCGGTCCGCCCGGCCATGAAGTCGCAGAACTCCTCGGCGAGCTCCCGGTGGTCCGCCGCCGAGATCCGGCCGACGCAGGGCGCCGAGCACTTGCCGATGTAGCCGAGCAGGCAGGGGCGGCCGATCTGCTCGGCGCGCTTGAACACCCCGGCCGAGCAGGTCCGCACCGGGAACACCCGGAGCATCAGGTCGACCGTCTCCCGGATCGCCCAGGCGTGGCCGTACGGGCCGAAGTAGCGCACCCCGCGCCGCTTCGGGCCGCGCATCACCTGGACCCGGGGGAACTCCTCGTTCAGGGTGACCGCGAGCGAGGGGTAGCTCTTGTCGTCCCGGTACTTCACGTTGAAGCGCGGGTCGAACTCCTTGATCCAGCTGTACTCCAGCTGCAACGCCTCGACCTCGGTGCCGACCACGGTCCACTCGACCGAGGCGGCGGTGGTGACCATCTGCCGGGTGCGCGGGTGCAGGTTCGCCAGGTCCTGGAAGTAGCTGCTGAGCCTCGGACGCAGGCTCTTGGCCTTGCCGACGTAGATCACCCGGGAGTCCGCGTCACGGAACTTGTAGACGCCCGGGGACGTCGGGATCTGCCCGGGCGCGGGCCGGTAGGCGGACGGGTCGGCCATCAGGACGCCCCCGTCGGGCGCGCCGGGGCCGGCCGGTGCACACGAGGTCGTGACATGCGAGTACTCCCCTGGAAACGGATGAACCCAGACACTGGAGACCCTAGCGCCCGGCACCGACACGGCGTCGGGCCAAGCCCGCACCGGGCGGGCGGCTCCGGACGGCTCCGGACAGCGGAGCCCGGCGGCGATGGTGTGAAGATTGAAGGCACCATGCGCACTCTGCTGATAGACAACTACGACTCCTTCACCTACAACCTCTTCCACTACCTGGCCGAGGTCAACGGCCGGGAGCCCGAGGTCGTGGTGAACGACGACCCCCGCTGGCGGCCGGAGCGGCTGGCGGAGTTCGACAACGTGGTGCTCTCCCCCGGCCCCGGGCACCCGCGGCGCCCGGGCGACTTCGGCCTCTGCCGGGAGGTCCTGGAGCTCGGCGGGCTGCCGGTGCTCGGTGTCTGCCTGGGACACCAGGGCATCGCGGCGCTGTACGGCGGCCGGGTGGACCGGGCGCCGGAGCCCTTCCACGGGCGGCTCTCGCCGGTACTGCACGACGGGACCGGCCTGTTCGCCGGGCTGCCCTCGCCGTTCCCGGCGGTGCGGTACCACTCCCTGGCCGTGGACCGGCTGCCGGACGAGCTGGAGGCGACGGCCTGGACCCCGGACGGGATCCTGATGGGTCTGCGGCACCGCGACCGCCCGCAGTGGGGGGTGCAGTTCCACCCGGAGTCGATCGGCAGCAGCCACGGCCGGGAGCTGCTGGCCAACTTCCGCGCGCTGACCGAGCGCCACGGCGTCCGGCCGCGCCCGGTCGGGCCGCGCCGGGGCCCGGCGGCCCCGCGGCCGCGCCCGGCGGCGGCGCGGCGGCTGCGGGTGCTGGCCCGGGCGCTGCCCACCCGCTGGTCGGACGAGACCGCGTACGACGCGCTGTTCCGCGGCGGCGACCACGCGTACTGGCTGGACAGCAGCCGTCCGGACGCCGGGCTCGGCCGGTTCTCGGTGATGGGCGACGCGGCGGGCCCGCTGGCCCGGGTGGCCACCGCCGACGTCGGCGCGGGCACGGTCACCGTCCGCGCCGACGGTGCCACCGAGGTCGTCAGCGGCGGCTTCCTGGACTGGCTGGACCGCGACCTGGCGGGCATCCGCACGGAGGTGCCCGAGCTGCCCTGCGGCTTCGCCCTGGGCTGGGTCGGCTACCTCGGCTACGAGCTGAAGGCCGAGTGCGGCGCGGACCCGGCGCACCGCTCCGAGGACCCGGACGCGGTGCTGGTCTTCAGCGACCACGGCCTGGTGCTCGACCACGCCACCGGCAGCACCCACCTGCTGGCGCTCGCCGAGGACGGCGCGGAGACCGCCGCCCGCGCCTGGCTGGACCGGGCCGAGCAGCGGCTCCGGGCCGCCGCCGGACGCCGGGACCGCCCGGCCGAGCCGCCCGCGCCGGTGCCCGAGCTGGGGCTGCGGCACGAGCACGGCGCGTACCTGGAGCTGATCGACGCCTGCCTGCGGGAGATCGCGGCGGGCGAGACCTACGAGGTGTGCCTGACCAACCTGATCGAGGCGGACTGCGAGCTCGACCCCTGGCAGAGCTACCGCTGGCTGCGCCGGAACAGCCCGGCCCCGTTCGCGGCGCTGCTGGAGTTCGGCGGCCTCAGTGTGCTGAGCACCTCCCCGGAGCGGTTCCTGCGGATCGGCGCGGACCGGACGGCCGAGGCCAGGCCGATCAAGGGCACCCGCCCGCGCGGCGCGACCGAGGCGGAGGACCGGGCGCTGGCCGCGGAGCTGCTGGCCAGCGAGAAGGACCGGGCCGAGAACCTGATGATCGTGGACCTGGTCCGGAACGACCTCGGGCGCTGCGCGGAGGTCGGCTCGGTCGACGCTGGGGACATCCTCCGGGTGGAGACCTACGCCCGGGCCCACCAGCTGGTCAGTACCGTGCGGGCGCGGCTGCGGGCGGACTCCTCGCCGGTGCGGTGCGTCCGGGCGGCGTTCCCGCCCGGGTCCATGACCGGCGCGCCGAAGCTGCGGACCATGCGGCTGCTGGACCGGCTGGAGGGCGGCCCGCGCGGCGTCTACTCCGGGGTGATCGGCTACTTCTCGCTGACCGGGGCGGTCGACCTGAGCGTGGTGATCCGCACCGCGGTGCTCACCCCCGGGCGGCTGCGGTACGGCGTCGGCGGCGCGGTGATCGCGCTGTCCGACCCGCGGGAGGAGGTCGCCGAGACGGCGGTGAAGGCCGCCCCGGTCCTGGCCCTCACCGGCGCCCGGTTCCCGCTCCGCCGACCGCAGCCGCTGCTGCGCTGACCCGCGGCGCTGGCCTGGGGCACTGACCTGGGGGGATGACGGCTGCCCCGGCTTCGGCGGGTCGTCCCCGGGCCGCCGGGCGGAGGTGGCACAGTGGCGGACCGGCTCCGCGCCCGCCCCGCCGGAATACCGGACCCGGCGCCGGTGCTCGGGAAGGGGGGCGGTGGGCCGCCCCGCCGTCCGCCGGAGCGGCGTCCGCCGTTCCACCCGAAGGAGCCGAGCATGCCCCAGGCAGTCAGGTACGACCGTTTCGGCGAGTTGGACGTCCTGCGGGTGGTGGAGGTGCCACGGCCGGTGCCGGGCCCCGGCCAGGTCCTGGTGGAGGTCCGGGCGGCCGGGATCAACCCGGGCGAGTCCAGCATCCGGCGGGGCCAGCTGCACCAGCGCTGGCCGTCGACCTTCCCCTCCGGGCAGGGCAGCGACCTGG
The DNA here is from genome assembly GCF_014084105.1 of Streptacidiphilus sp. P02-A3a. GTDB lineage: Bacteria > Actinomycetota > Actinomycetes > Streptomycetales > Streptomycetaceae > Streptacidiphilus. Next base: position 7,424,304 of record NZ_CP048289.1, read on the forward strand.
CCGGGGTGGTGGTCGAACTCGGCCCCGAGGTGAGCGGGTTCGCCGTCGGCGACGAAGTCCTCGGGTTCACCCACGACCGGGCCAGCCAGGCCGACCTGGTGCTCGCCCGGGCCGACCGGATCGTGCCCAAGCCCGCCAGTGTCTCCTGGGAGGCCGCCGGGGCCCTGTACGTCGCCGGGGCGACCGCGTACGCGGCGGTGCGGGCGGTCGGGCTGCGGGCCGGGGACACCGTCGTGGTGGCCGGCGCGGCGGGCGGGGTCGGCTCGCTCACCGTCCAACTGGCCAGGAACGCCGGGGCGGTGGTGATCGGCGTGGCGGGCGCGGACAACCACGACTGGCTCCGCGGGCACGGGGTGCTGCCGGTGGCCTACGGCGAGGGGCTGGCGGACCGGATCCGGGCCGCCGCCGACGGTCCGGTGGACGCCTTCATCGACCTGTTCGGCGCGGACTACGTGAAGCTGGCGATCGAGCTGGGCGTGCCGCGGGACCGGATCGACACCATCATCAACTTCGCCGACGCCGAGGCCTACGGGGTGAAGAGCGAGGGCAGCAACGAGGCCTCCACCGCCGAGGTACTGGGCATCCTGGCCGGGCTGCTGGACCAGGGCACGCTGGAGGTGCCGATCGCGGCGGTCTACCCGCTCAGCGAAGTCCAGGAGGCCTTCCGGGAGTTGGAGAAGCGGCACACCCGGGGCAAGATCGTGCTGCGCCCCGGGGGCTGAGGCTCACGCGGTCGGCCGCCCGTCAGCCACCGGCCGCGTCCAGCTCGTCCGCCAGCAGCTCCACCAGCCGCCCGGCGGGCAGCGGGCGGGACAGCCGGTGGCCCTGGCCCGCCCACAGCGCCATGCCCTGCGGGTCCCCGGCCCGGGCGGCGGCCTGCCGCAGCCCCGAGGTCAGGTAGTGGACCTGCGGGTACGCCGAGGGGGCGAACCGGCCGTGGTCCTCGATGAAGCGGTTGACCAGGCCGCGCGCCGGTCGTCCGGAGAAGGCCCGGGTGAGCACCGTCCCCTCGAACGCGGGGTCGGTCAGCGCCTGCTTGTGCAGCGCGTTGGCGCCCGACTCGGGGCAGGCCAGGAACGCCGTCCCGAGCTGGGCCGCGCTCGCCCCGGCCGCCAGTACCGCGGCCACCTGCGATCCGCGCATCAGGCCCCCGGCCGCGACCAGCGGCAGCGGCACCGCCGCGCGGATCTCGCCGAGCAGCGCCAGCAGCCCGACCCCCCGGCCGTCGGTGCCGGGGTCGTCCCGGTGGGTGCCCTGGTGTCCACCGGCCTCCACCCCCTGCACGCACAGGCCGTCCGCCCCGGCCCGGTGCGCCGCCAGCGCCTCCGCGACCGTGGTGACCGTGGCGACGGTGAGCGTCCCCACCCGGGCGAAGGCCGCGAGCACCTCGGCGTCGGGACAGCCGAAGGTGAACGAGACCAGCGGCACCGGGTCCGCCAGCAGCGCCGCCACCTTGGCCTCGTACGCGTCGTCCGCACCGCGGTCCGGATCGCCGAGCGGGGTCCGGTAGCGGGCCGACTCGTCCGCGAGCCGCAGCGCGTAGTCCGCGACGGCGGCCGGGTCCGCGGGCGGCGGCTGCGGCAGGAACAGGTTCACCCCGAACGGCCGCCCGGTCCGGCCGCGCAGCCCGGAGATCTCGGCGCGCATGGCCTCGACCGGTTTGTACCCGGCGGCCAGGAAGCCCAGGCCCCCGGCCCCGGCCACGGCGGCGGCGAGCTCCGGACAGGAGGCGCCACCGGCCATCGGGGCCTGCCAGAGCGGAAGTCGGCTGAGTGCTGCCACTGCTGCGGACATACCCGCATCGTGCCACACGGCGGTCAGCCCCTCGGGAGCGACCGCCACCCTCGGCGGCGACCGGTCAGGAGACGACCAGCTTGCCGTCGGTGACGGTCACCGTCTTGGCCGGGAGCGGGCTGCTCGCCGGGCCGGTGACCACGGCGCCGTTGGAGATGTTGAACTGGCTGCCGTGGCAGGGGCACTGGATCACACCGTTGGAGACCCCGTCGACGATGCATCCGGCGTGGGTGCAGACGGCGCTGAACGCCTTGAACTCGCCCGCCGTCGGCTGGGTCACCACGATCTGCTGCGAGCGGTACAGCGTGCCGCTGCCCACCGGGACGCCGCTGCTCGCGCCCAGGGTCACCGGGCCCTTGGCGGCGGAGCCCGAGGAGGAGCCGGAGGAGCAGGCGGCCAGACCGACCGCGGCGGCGCCGACCACCCCGGCGGCGGCCGCACCGCGCAGCACCCCGCGCCGCGAGGGGCCGCAACCCGCGCACCTTGCGACGCCCCCCTCGGCACGATCCGGGTCGCCGGGGACGTTGGCGGGCGCGCTGAGGTGCGACATGGTCTGCTTCACTCCATGGCAGTCGACGGGGGTGCACCCGGCACAACGCCCGGCACCCGGGGCTGGTTGCGGCCCCGGGTGCACCTTATTCCGCGAACCTGTGCCGCCTCTCAGCCGGTCCGCTTCCTGGTGGACGCCGCCTTCTTGGCCGGTGCGGCCGCCTTCTTGGCCGGAGCCGGAGCCGCCGCCTTCTTGGCTGCGGCCTTCCGCGGCGCCGCCTTCTTCCGCACCGGCGCCGGGCCCTCGAAGACCCGGTCCTCGCCGAGGATGTCCCGCAGGAACTTCCCGGTGTGGCTCTCGCCCACCGCCGCGACCTGCTCCGGCGTGCCCTCGGCGACCACCAGGCCGCCGCCGTTGCCGCCCTCCGGGCCCATGTCGATGACCCAGTCGGCGGTCTTGATCACGTCCAGGTTGTGCTCGATGACGATGACCGTGTTGCCCTTCTCGACCAGCCCGGTCAGCACCTTGATCAGCTTGCTGATGTCCTCGAAGTGCAGCCCGGTGGTCGGCTCGTCCAGCACGTAGACGGTGCGGCCGGTGGAGCGCTTCTGCAGCTCCGAGGCGAGCTTCACCCGCTGCGCCTCACCGCCGGACAGCGTCGGCGCGGACTGCCCGAGCCGGACGTAGCCGAGCCCGACGTCGGTCAGCGTGCGCAGGTGCCGGGCGATCGGCGGGACCGCCGCGAAGAACTCCAGGCCCTCCTCGATCGGCATGTCCAGCACCTCGGCGATGGACTTGCCCTTGTAGTGGACGTCCAGGGTCTCCCGGTTGTAGCGCGCGCCATGGCACACCTCGCACGGGACGTAGACGTCCGGCAGGAAGTTCATCTCGATCTTGATGGTGCCGTCACCGGCGCAGTTCTCGCAGCGGCCGCCCTTGACGTTGAACGAGAACCGGCCCGGGAGGTAGCCCCTGACCTTGGCCTCCGTGGTCTCCGCGAAGAGCCTGCGGACGTGGTCGAAGACGCCGGTGTAGGTGGCCGGGTTGGAGCGCGGCGTCCGGCCGATCGGCGACTGGTCGACGTGCACCACCTTGTCGACCAGGTCCGTGCCGGTGACCCGGGTGTGCCGCCCGGGCACGCTGCGCGCGCCGTTCAGCTCGCGCGCCAGGTGGGTGTAGAGGATGTCGTTGACCAGCGTCGACTTGCCGGATCCGGACACCCCGGTGACCGCGGTGAACATCCCCAGCGGGAAGCTGACGTCGACGTCGCGCAGGTTGTGCTCGCGCGCGCCGTGGACGGTGATCTGCCGCTGCGGGTCGACCGGGCGGCGCACCTCGGGCGTCGGGATGCTGCGCCGGCCGGAGAGGTAGGCGCCGGTCAGCGACTGCTTGTTGGCCAGCAGCCCCTCGCGCGAGCCGGAGTGCACCACGTGGCCGCCGTGCTCGCCCGCGCCCGGGCCGATGTCCACGACCCAGTCGGCGGTGCGGATGGTGTCCTCGTCGTGCTCGACCACGATCAGCGTGTTGCCCAGGTCCCGCAGCCGGACCAGGGTCTCGATCAGCCGGTGGTTGTCGCGCTGGTGCAGCCCGATGGACGGCTCGTCCAGCACGTAGAGCACCCCGACCAGGCCGGAGCCGATCTGGGTGGCCAGCCGGATCCGCTGCGCCTCGCCGCCGGAGAGCGTGCCAGCCGCGCGGTTCAGCGAGAGGTAGTCCAGGCCGACGTCGACCAGGAATCGCAGCCGCTCGTTGACCTCCTTCAGCACCCGCTCGGCGATGGTCTTCTCGCGGTCGGTGAGCTGCATCGAGCCCAGGAACTCGGCGCAGTCGCTGATGGACATGCCGGCGACGTCGGCGATGGACCTGCCGTCCATGGTGACCGCCAGCACCACCGGCTTCAGCCGGGTGCCGTGGCAGGCCGGGCAGGGGACCTCGCGCATGTAGCCCTCGAAGCGCTCCCGGCTGCTGTCGGTCTCCGAGTCGGCGTGCCGCCGCTGGACGAAGGGCACCGCGCCCTCGAACCCGGTGACGTACGAGCGCTCGCGTCCGAAGCGGTTGGTGAAGCGCACCTCGACCTGGGTCTTGTGGCCGTAGAGCAGGGCCTTCTTGGCCCGCTGCGGCAGCCCGGCCCAGGGGATGTCGGTCCGGAAACCGAGCTCCTTGGCCAGGGCCTTGATCAGCCGCAGGTGGTACTCCTTGGTGTGGCCCAGCGACCAGGCGTGGATCGCGCCCTCTTCGAGGGTCTTCTCCTCGTCGGGGATGATCAGCTCCGGGTCCACCTCCATCCGGGTGCCGATGCCGGTGCACTCCGGGCAGGCGCCGAACGGCGAGTTGAAGGAGAAGGAGCGCGGCTCCAGCTCCTCGTAGGAGATGTCGTCGAAGGTGCAGTAGAGGTGCTCGGAGTACATCCGCTCACGCTCGGGGTCGTCCTCCGGCAGGTCGACGAAGTCGAGCACGACCGTGCCGCCGGAGAGCTTCAGCGCGGTCTCCACCGAGTCGGTGAGCCGGCGCTGGGCGGAGGCCTTGACCGTGAGCCGGTCCACCACCACCTCGATGGTGTGCTTCTCCTGCTTCTTCAACACCGGGGGCTCGGTCAGCTGGACGGTCGCGCCGTCCACCCGGGCCCGCGAGTAGCCCTTGGTCTGGAGGTCCGCGAAGAGGTCCACGAACTCGCCCTTGCGGGCCCGGACCAGCGGGCTGAGCAGCTGGAACCTGGTCCCCTCCGGCAGTTCCAGGACCTTGTCGACGATCTGCTGCGGGGACTGCCGGGCGATCGGCCGACCACACTCGGGGCAGTGCGGATGACCGATGCGGGCGAACAGCAGCCGCAGGTAGTCGTAGACCTCGGTGATCGTGCCGACGGTCGACCGCGGGTTGCGCGAGGTGGACTTCTGGTCGATGGAGACGGCCGGGGACAGGCCCTCGATGAAGTCCACATCGGGCTTGTCCATCTGACCGAGGAACTGCCGGGCGTAGGAGGACAGCGACTCGACATAGCGGCGCTGACCCTCGGCGAAGATCGTGTCGAAGGCCAGGGAGGACTTCCCCGAGCCGGAGAGCCCGGTGAAGACGATGAGCGAGTCGCGGGGCAGGTCGAGCGAGACGTTCTTCAGGTTGTGCTCGCGAGCACCGCGGACGATGAGGCGGTCTGCCACGCTTCTGGACCTTCCGGAGCGGGAGTCGGGCGGTCCTGGATGGGGCGATCCGGGGCCGCCCGACGTACCTGGGGTTGTTGCGGGGGCGGCGCAGTCGCGCACAGGACCGGATACTGCCCACCAATGGTAGGCGCACGCCCATGGTAGGCATCCGGCCGAGCGAGTGCTGCGGTACTGAGACTATGGGATCACGTGTTCGATTTTCGGGGCAATCCAGAAGACTCACCCGAACGGGTGACACCGGCGACGGTAGCGTGAGCGGTGCCGCACCCGGTGCAACGACCGGACGGCACCGGGGACACGCCCAGCCGAACGGGAGTACAGCACCCATGACAGCCCTCGCCCCGCGCCCCACCGAGGCCCTGGCGTCCACCGCCGCAGCCGAGGAGCGCCTGTTGCGTACCGTGGCGCGGATGCGTCCGGAGCAGGTCTTCGAGCCGTCCGCGCTCCCGGGCTGGACCAGGGGCCACGTGCTCACCCACCTGGCCCGCAACGCGGACGCCCTGATCAACCTGCTGACCAGCGCCCGCACCGGTGCCATGGTCCCGATGTACGCCTCCCCGGAGGCCCGGGACCAGGAGATCGCAGCGGGCGCCGCGCGCCCGCTGCCCGAGCAGCTGGAGGACCTGCGGACGTCCGGGCAGCGGCTGGCCGGGGCCGCGGCGGCGCTGCCGGACGCGGCCTGGGCGGCCGAGGTGCACCACCGCCTCGGCCCGGTCCGGGCCGACTCGGTCCCGCCGAAGCGGCTCGCGGAGATCGAGTACCACCTGGTGGACCTGGCCCTCGACGACTGCACCCCGGCGCGGTGGCCGAGCGGGTTCGTCGACGCGGAGCTGACGCCGCTCACCGGCCGGCTGCTGGCCTCCGGGGTGCTCGGCCGCGAGCTGCTGGACCGGCTCGCCGGGGTGCCCAGGCACGCCCTGCTGGCCTGGCTCTCCGGCCGCTCCGACGGCTCCGACCTGGGCGTCCCGGCAGCCGACCTGCCGCCGCTGCCCGCGCTAAGGTGAGCGGCATGTCCTACCACGGAGCGGTGACGGTCGGCGGGACGCCGGACGTGCGCGAGCTGGCCCACCTGGTGATCACCAAGGTGGCGGTCGGCCCCATGAACAACAACGCCTACCTGCTGCGCTGCCGGGCCACCGGCGAGCAGCTGCTGATCGACGCCGCGGCCGAGGCGCCGGTACTGCTGGAGACCGTCGGCGACAGCCTCGCCACCGTGGTCACCACGCACCGCCACCACGACCACTGGGAGGCGCTGGCCGAGGTGGTCGCCGCGACCGGGGCCCGCACCGCGGCCGGTCGCCTCGACGCGGGCGGCATCGGCGTACCCACCGACCTCCAGCTGGACGACGGGGACACCGTGCGGGTCGGTGAGGTCGCCCTCACCGCCCGCCACCTGGTCGGGCACACCCCCGGCTCGATCGTCCTGGTCTACGACGACCCGCAGGGGCACACGCACGCCTTCACCGGCGACTGCCTGTTCCCCGGCGGGCCCGGCAAGACCTGGGAGCCGGAGGACTTCACCACGCTGATGGACGACCTCGAAGCCAAGGTGTTCGGTGTCCTCGCCGACGAGACCTGGGTCTACCCGGGCCACGGCGACGACACCACCCTCGGCGTCGAGCGCCCGCACCTGGGCGAGTGGCGCGCCCGGGGCTGGTGAGACCGGAAGGTCAGCCCCCGGCTTCGAAGCTGCGGATCGGCGCGCCGTTCAGGCCGTAGACCGAGAGCCGCGCCGGGGGCACCTTGGCCAACGCCCGGTAGTGCCCGCAGATCTCCGCGAGCACCCCCGGCAGCGCCGCCACCACCTCGTCCGGGATCTCCCCGGCCGCCAGCCAGTGCAGCGAGAGCACCCACTTGCGCCGCTCACTGACGTGGCGGGGGGCGGTGGGCTCGGCGTCGAGGCCGAGCCGGTCGACGATCGCGAGGACCACGCTCATGTCATTGCCATCGATGTGCACGAAGTTCTCTTCGATCAATACCTCAGTCATGCCCACGGCCTACCCACGCGCAGGTCGCGCCATCCCGCCACCCGGCCCCGGGGGCAAGCCCGTTGCGGGAGCCCGCTGGTTTCGCGAACGACCGAGAACGGCGGGAAACACGCCCCGGAGTTTCGCATGTGTTGTATCGACGGCCCCTCCCGACCGGTATTTTGCTGTGACCCACAGGCATACCGGGAGCGATGACGGCCATGAGCACGACGACGGAGATCCCCGAGCCGGACACGGCGTCCTCCGCCGTCCCCCCTCGTCTGGACCGGCTGCGTGAACGCTACCGGCCGCACGCGCCGCACCTGCTGCTCGGCGCGGTCTTCTGCGCGGTCTGGATCGTGCTGTCGGTCGCCCGCTACGAGCGCTTCGGCGCGCAGGAGTGGGATCTGGCGATCTTCACCCAGGCGGTACGCGGCTACGCGCACTTCGGGGCGCCGATCTCCGACATCAAGGGCCCCGGCTTCAACGTGCTCGGCGACCATTTCTCGCCGATCATCGCCACCCTGGCCCCGTTCTACCGGCTGTTCCCGTCGGCGGTGACCCTGCTGGTGGCCCAGGCGGTGCTGTTCGCCGCCTCGGTCACCGTCGTCTCCGCCACCACCGAGCAACTGCTGACCCGCGCCAAGGGGCTGACCATCGGCGCGGCCTACGGCCTGTCCTGGGGCCTGCAGCGGGCAATCGACGCGGACTTCCACGAGATCGCCTTCGGTGTCCCGATCATGGCCGTGGTGATGCGCCAGCTCGTGCTGAAGCGCTGGAACCGGGCGGCCTGGTGGTCGCTGCCGCTGCTGCTGGTCAAGGAGGACATGGGGCTGACCGTCGCCGCCCTGGGCCTGCTGCTGCTGCTGAACCGCAGGTGGCAGCCCGGGGCACTGCTGCTCTCCGGCGGCATCGCGGCGGTCTCGCTGACCGTCTACCGGATCATCCCCTGGTTCGCCACCGACCACCACTACGCCTACTTCAGCAACCTCCCCGGCGGCAGCGCCACCCACGCCCACATCGGCTCGATGCTGCTCGGGCTGGTCTGGCCGACGGTCAAGTGGCGCACCCTGGGCTGGATCTTCGGCCTCACCGGGCTGCTGTGCCTGCGCTCGCCACTGGTGCTGATGGCACTGCCGACCCTCGGCTGGCGCTTCACCTCCGCCAACAACGCGTACTGGGGCACCGCCTGGCACTACAACGCGGTGCTGATGCCGATCGTCTTCCTGGCCGCGGTGGACGGCGCTGTCCGGATGGACGCCTCCCGCTGGGAGTGGGCGCGCTCCTACGCCCGGCAGGCCGCGCCGCTGATGGCCGGGGTCGCCGTGGCGATAAGCGTGTCGATGTCGCTGACCCTGTCCGAGCTGACCGACCCGACCACCTACGGCGGCGGACCGCATGTGGCGGCGCTGCGGGCGGCCGACCGGCTGATCCCGGACGGCGCCACCGTGGAGACCGGCAATCCGCAGCTCGCGGCACTGGCCTCGCGCTGCACCGTGTTCTGGCCCGGCGGCGACCCGGTGGCCCCGCAGTACATCACCCTGGACCTGTCCTGGTGGTCGCCGGGGATGACCCCGATCGCCTACGCGGAGCTGGTGCACCGGGGCGCGGTGTACGTGGAGACCTTCGACGAGCAGCAAGTGGTGGTGCTGCACCGGGTCAGCTGACCCGGATCCGCCGAACCGGCCCGGGGACAGGCAGGGCCCCCGGGGCCGCACCGCGGTGGGCGCGTCACCGGGGGCCCTGGTCGTGCCGGGGCCGCTACCAGTGGATGGCGCCCACGCCCGCCTCGCTGTGGTGGCCGATCAGGGCCTCGCCGGAGGGGCCGCGGTAGGCGACGACGTCACCGTTGGCGGTCCCGGCGCCGAAGGCCGCGCCACCCTGGGTGACGACGGGCTGGTCGTGGTCCCACGGTGCGCAGTCGTCGGCGACGGCGATGCCGGCGCTCATCGCGACACAGAGGGTCGCCACGGCTGCCACGACGGACGTACGGAGGTTGCTACGCACGATTGATCTCCTTGGTTGGAACAGGTGGGTCTGAGGGAGATCAAATCGACCGGGTGGACTGTTCGCATGCAACTCACCCGATGGTGGGCAAGCCGCTCACCCGGATGGCATTCGCACGAATGTTTGACGACTGCCTGACGGCCGCCCGTCAGCGCCTGAGGGCCGCTACTGCCGCCCGGCGGACGGCGGGTTGCCGTCGATCTGCTGGTCGATCTGCTGGTCGATCTTCTGCTGCGCGGTGCTGATCTGACTGCCGTACTTGTTGCCGGTCTTCTGGTTGGCCGTGCCACCGGCCGCGTCCGCACCTCCAGCCGGAACCGCCAAGCGCGGCGCCCCGCACCGGAGGGGTGCGGGGCGCCGTGGACCACCGACTCAGATGACGGTGATGTTCTCGGCCTGCGGGCCCTTCTGGCCCTGGGTGACCTCGAACTCGACCTTCTGGCCCTCTATGAGCTCACGGAAGCCCTGGGCGTTGATGTTCGAGTAGTGGGCGAAGACATCGGCGCCGCCGCCGTCCTGGGCAATGAAGCCGAAGCCCTTTTCGGCGTTGAACCACTTCACGGTGCCACTGGCCATGTGCTGCTCCCTGTCGGGGACTTGGGGCGCCGACTTTTCAGCGCCCCGGGGTGATGAGGTGATCGCCCTGGTCCTTCGACAACTGCCGGACAGCACAACGCCCATGGCGCGAGCGCGGGCGTCGACGTACGAACCACGACTGCTAGCAGGAAAGTTATCGGATCTGCGTTCGTACGGCTACTAGGCGTTGATACAGAAGTGACGGCTGGGACCTCTGTGACCGGGCCGGGACTCACCCCAGCCAGCCCGCATCCAGGATCTCCAACTCCTCCTCCCGGAGCGTGTACCGCATCCAGCAGCAGCCGAAATGCGCCTCGCGGACGTCACCGGCACAGGTCCCGCCGGGGGCCTGCGGCCAGGCGTACGGGGCGTCGTGGATCGTCCGCAGGAGGGTCAGCGCCGCCTGTCGCCCCTCCTCCGGCAGTTCCCCGAGGAGTTCGGCGGCCAGGTCTTCGAGCAGGACACCATGCTGGTTCATACCCGGCTCAACGCGGGCCGGGGCCACGGGTCACGGATCGGGCCGCGCCCCGGCGGAGCGGTCCCGGCTACCGGCGGTCCCCGCTCCCGGCCAGGGCGGCGTCGGCCCGGTCGCGGCACTGCGGGCAGGTCACCGGCGCCGCCGCGACCACGGTGTAGTACCCGGCCGCGGGCGAGAACCCGCAGGGTGTCCGCGCGCTGGTCCCGGTCCGCTCGGCGATGTGCACCAGGGAACTGCCCGAGGTGCGGATCCGCAACGCGTACGAGCTGTCGTCCACAACCGACTCCTCACCCGCCCCCGCGAATCCCCCGGCTGCCCCGGACCCACCCAAGCACGCGCGGTACGGCGGCGCATCCGCACCGGAACGCCGAAGCGCCCCCGGGCCGAGGAATCGGCACGGGGGCGCTCAGGTCAGGCTAGGGTGTCACACCGGCTCAGAGCGGGCGGATGTTCTCGGCCTGCGGGCCCTTCTGGCCCTGGGTGACGTCGAACTCGACCTTCTGGCCCTCAAGGAGCTCGCGGAAGCCCTGGGCGTTGATGTTGGAGTAGTGGGCGAAGACGTCAGCGCCGCCGCCGTCCTGCTCGATGAAGCCGAAGCCCTTTTCGGCGTTGAACCACTTGACGGTTCCGGTGGCCATGATTCTCGTTCTCCTTTGGTAGTCGTGTACGGGGGCCCGCACCATGCGGAGCCCCGGAGCCGGAGCTGCATCACGCGCCATCCAGGAGACCGCAGACATGACAAAGGCCCGCGATCGGGATCACGGGCGTACAAACGTCGGAACCACGACTACTACAACTCAAAACCGTACACGATACGCGGCTGGACCACCATGCGGGTCAGAAATCCGCTGGTCAGAGCCCTGCGCCGGGACCACGGACAGTGGCGGACGGCATGATCACCAGGATGATCCGGCAACCAGGAATCTGTTGACGACTCCCCAGCAGGTCCCTGTATCCTTGTGATCAGTTGCAGTGCGTGGTTCCCTAAGTTTGGCCGCCCGTGATCGCGATCACGGGCGTTCGTGCTTTCGCAGGTCTCTTCATGACCAGGGTGATCATCCCGGCGACACCGGGTCCGCACAGGGCGGACTCTGGCACCAGCCCCTGACAGAAGGAGACCAGTTATGGCCACCGGTACCGTGAAGTGGTTCAACGCCGAAAAGGGTTTCGGCTTCATCGAGCAGGACGGCGGCGGCGCTGACGTCTTCGCCCACTACTCCAACATCAACGCGCAGGGCTTCCGCGAGCTCCTTGAGGGCCAGAAGGTCGAGTTCGAGGTCACGCAGGGCCAGAAGGGCCCGCAGGCCGAGAACATCCGCGTGATCTGACGATCGCGTTCGCGTCGGCGGCCCCCCGCACCGGTTTCCGGTGCGAGGGGCCGCTGCGCGTTTCCCGGTGCGCCGCCGGTGGGTCACTGGCGTCCGGCGGGCCGCCGGTGCGGACGGTAGTTCGGGCCGCCGATCATGAACAGGAACAGCGCCACCACGATGGCGAGCACGCCCACCGCGAAGCCGATCATCTCCAGAACCTTCATGACCTGCACCCTTCGTCGGTCCGCGTCCCTGTCCGGCTTCCGACGCTAAGCGACTTCCGGGCTCCGCGCAGCGCGACGCGCGCCGCCTCCGGCCCCGACCGACCGGTCAGCGGTCGATGGTGAGCGTCCCGGCGGCGCCCCAGCTGTCGGGCGGGGTCTCCTGGATCCACACCTGGACCGTCTCGGCCGGGATCTTGTAGGCGTCCACGAAGGCGTCGGTGATCCGGCGCACCAGGTCACGCTTGAGCTCGACGTCGCGCGGACCCTGCTGCACGGTGACGATGGGCATGGCGGTCTCCCTCGATCGGACCCGGTTCCGATCCCGGGTCCCTCGCTTCCGGTCGGTCGACCGGCTTGGCCCCAGTCCATCGTGGTTCGCCGGCCGGACCAAGGGTCAGTCCCGACTCGCAGCCATCATCGATCGTTATCGTCGCTGGTCGAGGCCTCGCAGGCGGCCAGCAGCAGTCGCACCTGCGGGGTCGGGGCGGTGGCCCGGACCACCAGCGAGGTGGTCAGCGCCAGATCCGCGTCGCGGAACGGCAGGAAGGCCACCCGCTCGCCGCGCAGCAGCCGGGCATGGGCCGCGTAGACGACGGTCCACAGGGACTGACCGGCGCCGATCGCCGACAGCGTGTCCTGCAGCGTGCCCGCGCCGGTGCTCGGCAGCGGCTCGAACCCGGCCGCCGCGCAGGCCCCGACCACCAGGTCCACCAGCGACGGGTGGTTGCGGCGCGGGGTCAGCGCCAGCCGCAGACCGGCCAGGTCCGCCAGGTCGACCGCCGGACGGGCCGCCAGCGGATGCCGCGCGGGCAGCGCCGCCACCAGCGGATCGCGCCACACCTCGACCGTGCGCAGCCCGGCCGGGCCCTGCTCCCGCTGCTCCTGGCTGCCGCCGCGGACGAAGGCCGCGTCCAGCCGCCCCTCGGCGACCTGGCGCAGCCGCTCCTGGACCGGCGCGGAGACCAGGTCGACCGCCAGCTCCGGTGACTTTCCGGTCAGTTGGTCGAGCAGCCGGTCCAGGTGGTCGCCCAGACCGGCACTCGTCCCGATCCGCAGGGTCCGCTGCCGGGGGCGGACCAGCTCGTTGATCACCGAGCGGGCGTGCTCCTCGGCCGCGAGCACCGAGCGCGCCGCGGGCAGGAAGTGCTCCCCGGCCTCGGTCAGCCGCACGTGGCGCGGCGAGCGGTCGAACAGTTCGGCCCCCAGCTCGCGTTCCAGCCGCCGTATCTGCTGGCTGACGGCGGGCTGGGCGAGGTGCAGCAGCTCGGCGGCGCGGCCGAAGTGCAGCGTGTCGGCGACGGTGACGAAGTAGCGAAGCTGGCGCAGTTCCACGGCCCCAGCATGCCCGACCCCGTCGCCGCCCCGACCGTCGCACCCGCTCACGGCCGCCCGGTCGCCTCCGCCGGTTCGACCGCCTCCGCCGGTTCGACCGCCTGCACCGGTGGCGCCGACGGCGCGGGCCGCCGCCGGACCGCGTCCCCGGTCGCCGGGTGCAGCCGGGCCGCGTCGGCGACCGCGAGCAGGGTGATCACCGCGAGCACCGCGAAGGCCACGCCGTAGCTGGTGTCCGGGTCGGTGCTGACGGTGCCGCCCAGCCGCAGCGCCACCGTCGCGACCGCGATCCCGAAGCCGGCGGCGGTCTGCGACAGGGTCGCCGAGAGGGTGTTGGCGTCGTTCATCCGCTCCGGCGGCATCTCGCTGACGCTCAGCACCGAGTAGCCGGTCAGGCCGACCGAGCGGGCGGCCCCGCTGACCACGGCGAGCCCGGCGATCAGCGGCACCGGGGTGGCCGCGGTGACGAAGGCGAAGGCGACCATGGTCGCCGCCAGGCAGACGCCGCCCGCCAGCAGCAGCGGCCGGAGCCCGTAGCGGTTGAGCAGTCCGGTGGTGGCGGGCTTGATGCCGACGTTCCCGACGAACACGAACAGCACCACCGCGCCCGACTTCACCGCGCTCCAGCCGAAGACCTCCTGGAACAGCAGCGGCATCAGGAACGGACCGGCGCTGACCACCGTCCAGAACAGCGAGCCGCCGACGGTCGAGGCCCGCAGGCTGGGGGTGGCCAGCACCCGCAGGTTGACCAGCGGATGCCGGGTCCGCAGCAGGTGCCGGGCGGCGACGGCCAGGACCAGCGCCGAGAGCGCCGCCAGGATCCCGGCGGCGGCCCACGGCGGCCGGGTTCCGGAGCACAGGTGGGCGGTCCAGGTCAGCCCGGCCAGTCCGGCGCAGCTGAGCAGGACGCCCGCCCAGTCCAGCGGCGGCGGGCTCTGCTGCGGACCGGTGGAGACCAGCCGCCAGGCGACGGCGAAGGCGGCGGCGCCGAGCGGGAGGTTGATCAGGAACAGCCAGTGCCAGCTGGCGTAGGTGGTGATCAGGCCGCCGAGCAGCGGCGCCAGCACCGGCGCGACCAGTCCGGGCCAGACGATGTACGCCATCAGCCGGGGCACGTCGGGCTTGTCGGCGCGGCCGAACACGATCATCCGTCCGACCGGGACCATCATCGCGCCGCCGACGCCCTGCAGCACCCGCATCGCGACCAGCACGCCGAGGCTGCCGCTGGCGGCGCAGGCCAGCGAGGCGAGGGTGAACAGCGCGATCGCGCCGAGGAGGATCCGCCGGGGGCCGAAGCGGGCGGTGAGCCAGCCGCTGAGCGGTATCAGCGTGGCGACGGTCAGCAGGTAGGCGGTGATCACCAGGCCGACCGAGGCGGCGGCGGTGTGCAGGGCCGCGCCGAGCTGCGGGGCGGCGGTGGAGACGATGGTTCCGTCCAGCATCTCCATGAAGAAGCAGCCCGCGATGAGCAGCGCTGTTCTGCGGTGCCGAGTGTCGATCATGGGGTTTCGCTCCTGGTCGGACCGGCTCGGGCCGACGGGCCCGGGGACGACTTCCATGCTGTCCGGGCACACTGATGACTTCAAGGTCCTACTTGTCAAGCTACCCTTGCGTCTCATGCAACTCCCGGACATGAACCTGCTCCCGGCCCTGGACGCGCTGCTGCGCGAGGGCAGCGTCACCGGCGCCGCCGCCGAGCTGAACGTGTCGGCGTCCGCGATGAGCCGGACGCTGGGGCGGCTGCGCCGGGTGGTCGGCGATCCGCTGCTGGTCCCGGCCGGGCGCGGACTGGTGCTCACCCCGCGCGCCCGCGAGCTGCGGCCCCGGGTGGAGGCGGCGCTGGCGGGGGCGCTGGCGGCGCTCCAGCCCCCGGCGCCGGTGGACATCGCCGCACTGGAGCGGGAGTTCCGGGTGCGCACGAACGACGCGGTGGCGGTGGTACTGGGTTCGGCGATGGCCGCGCGGGTCGCCCGCGAGGCACCGGGGGTCCGGCTGCGGATCCTGCCGGAGGGCGACGAGGATCCGGCGGACCTGCGCGACCGGATCGATCTGGACCTCGGCGCGCTGCCGGAACTGCCGCCCGACGTGCGCAGCCGCTTCCTCTACCAGCCCCGGCACGTGGCGGTGGCCCGCACCGGCTCCCGCTGTGCTCCGGTCGGTACTTCGGAGTTGATGATCAATCAGTTCATCTCCGTGCCGCACGTGGTGGTCTCCCGCAGGGGCCGCAGCCACAGCGTCGTCGACGAGCTGCTGGCCGAACGCGGGCTGTGCCGCCAGGTGTTGGCGACGGTGCCGACGCACAGCGCGGCCTGCTTCCTGGCCCTGGAGTCCGAGGTCCTCGCGCTGCTGCCGGGGGAGTTCGCCGAGCGGGTGGCCCGGGTCATGCCGCTGACCGTGCTGGAGATCCCGCTGGAGCTGCCGCCGGTCCCGCTGGCCATGGCCTGGCACCTGCGCCTGGACACCGACCCGGGCCACCGCTGGCTGCGCCAGGTGGTCGTCGAGACCGTGCGCGGACTGGAGATCGCGGCCACCGACGGCGCGTCATGACCGGCCACCCAGAACAAGTTAGGAAATCTTCCTAACTCAATCTCTTGACTCACGCCCCGACAGGCCCGACGCTACAACCACCTTGTAGGACCCCCGTCAACCTGGAGGCACCGTGCGTCGCCGTACGCTCACTGCATCCGTTCTGACCACGTGTATCGCCCTGCTCACCGCCGTCGTCGCGATGCTGGCCGGTGCTCCCCCCGCCGGAGCATCCACCACCCAGCAGGCCTATCTGACCTTCTACGGCTACTGGGACAACACCCCGCCCGGCTCGGCCATCGCGTACCCGCAGATCCACCAGACCGCGGGCGGCACCGGTACCTACGCCGACCCGATCACCTTCGCGACCGACAAGTCCGAGCTCGCTCCCGGCACGATCATCTACGTCCCCCGGGTCGAGAAGTACTTCATCATGGAGGACGACTGCGAGGAGTGCGACGCCGACTGGAGCGGCCAGGGCCCGGACGGCGGCCCGAACATGTGGCACTTCGACCTGTGGCTCGGCGGCCAGGGCGGCAACGCCATGGCCGCGATCGACTGCGAGGACGCGCTGACCAGGAGCAACGCGGACGGCTCGCCGTTCCTGGAGTCCGCCGTCGTCGATCCGCCCGCCAACGAGACCTACGACCCGACGCCCATCTTCAACACCTCGACCAACGCCTGCTACGGCGGCGCCAAGCCGACGACCACGCTCGGGCAGTACCTCAACAAATCCACCAAGACCTGTATCGATGATCCGGGCGACAGCACCAGTAGCGGCGTCAAACTCGACCTGGCCGCCTGCAACGGCTCGGCCGAGCAGCAGTTCCTCTTCGACGGGACCTTCCTCCAGCTCAACGGCCACTGCGCGGACGAGTCCGGGAGCAGCATCGTGCTGGACGCCTGCACCGGCGGCCCGGGGCAGCAGTGGTCGCAGAATCCCAACGGCACCATCTCCGACATCCAGACCGGCAAGAAGTGCTACCAGGCGTCCGGCAGCACCCTGAAGACCGGTAGCTGCTCCAGCAGTTCGGCGCAGTGGACCTTCCCCAGCACGGTCGTCGGCTCCAGCCCGACCCCCACCCCGACGCCGACCCCCACGCCCACCGCGACACCGACCCCCACACCCACCCCCACTCCCCCGTCCGGCGGCAGGACCTACGAGGCCGACCAGGCCACCCTCGGCGGCAGCGCCGACGCCAACAGCTGCTCGGCCTGCCTGGACGGCCAGAAGGTCAGCGACATCGGCGGCGGCTCCAACGGCACCGTCACCTTCACCGGCATCACCGAACCCAGCACCGGCAGCTACACCCTGACCGTCTCCTACCTCAGCGTCGGCAAGGCCCGACCCGCCACCATCACCGTCAACGGCACCACCCAGACCGTCACCTTCGCCGAAACCTCAGCCAGCAGCTACAACGTCATCGGCACCACCACCGTCACCGTCAGCCTGAAGGCGGGCAGCGGCAACACCGTCGAGTTCTCCGGCAGCGGCACCAGCGGCGCCCCCGACCTCGACCACATCGTCGTCTGATCACACCGGCATCCCGGTAGCCGGTACCCCGGCGATCAGGCGTCACGAACGGCCCGGACGGACCTCTCCCCCGTCCGGGCCGTCCGCCTTCAGCCCTTCAGCCCTTCAGCCAGTCGCGGTAGTGGGTCGGCGCCAGCGACGCGCCACTCCCGGCGATGATCGCCTCGCCCTCGACCGCGGCGAACGGACCGGCGGTGTCGTCGGTGACCACGGTGCGGCGGCCGTCGCCACGGGCGGCCAGGGTCATCCGGCCGAGTTCGGTCAGCAGGAACACGTCCGGTCCGGCGATGTCGCGGACTCCCCTGAGCGGGTCCCCGAGCGCGACCTCGGCGAGCGCCGCGGTGACGTCGGCGGCGGCGACGGGCTGCATCGGGGTGGCCGGCAGCCGCACGGTGTCGCCGTCGGTGGTCCAGCCCATGACGTCCTCGACGAACTCGAAGAACTGGGTGGCGCGGACGATGGAGTAGGGGATCGGCCCGGCCTTGAGCAGGTTCTCCTGGTGGACCTTGGCCCGGTAGTAGCCGAGACCGGGCACCTGGTCCACGCCGACGATGGACAGCAGCACGACGTGGCCGACACCGGCCGCCCCGGCCGCCGCCAGCAGGTGGTCCATCGTGGTCTGGAAGAAGGCGCGCGAGCTGTCGTCGGTGGTGGGCGACTGGCTCACGTCGATGACCACCTCGGCACCGGCCAGCGCCTGGGCCAGTCCGGCGCCGGTGAGCAGGTCCACCCCGGTGGACCTCGCGTGCGGCACCGCCTCGTGCCCGGCGGCGTTCAGGACCCCGACCAGCCGTGAGCCGATCCGACCGGTGCCACCGATCACTGCGAACCTCATGTCAGGCCTCCCACGTGAACGTCCCCATATGAACTCGGACACTTTTCATCCATGATGATACTCGGACAGTCTTTGACCGAATAAGAGGGGCGTGGCTAGGGTGGCCGGGTGAAGATGCCAGGCGGAGTGGAGTGGGCGCTGCACTGCTGCGTGGTCCTCACCACCAGCAGCGAACCGGTCCCCGCAGCGCGACTGGCGGAGCTGCACGACGTCTCCGCCAGCTATCTCGCCAAGCAGCTCCAGGCCCTCGCCCGGGCCGGACTGGTGCACTCCACCCAGGGGAAGTCCGGCGGCTACGCGCTGACCCGCGGCCCCGAGTCGATCACCCTCCTCGACGTCGTGGAGGCCCTGGCCGGTCCGGGCCCGGCCTTCGTCTGCACCGAGATCCGCCAACGCGGCCCCCTGGCCACCCCGGCCGCCGCCTGTGCCACCCCCTGCGGTATCGCCCGTGCCATGGCCACCGCCGAAACCGCCTGGCGCCGGGCCCTCGCCGCCACCACCATCGCCGACCTGGTCCGCGACGTGGACGCGAACCACGGGCCCGACATCATGACCGCCTACGGCACCTGGCTCGGCGCGCCGAGCGGCTGACCCCGCCTCCGGCCGGCGCCTCAGGCCTGCTCGCGACGGGAGGCGAGCAGGCTGGTGGCGGTGGTGACGGCGAGGACCAGGGCGATGAAGGCGAGCGAGAACGGGATGCCGATCTCCGGCGCGGCGTGCACGCCCGCCTCGTGGAGGGCGTGCAGCAGGAGCTTCACGCCGATGAAGCCGAGGATCAGCGACAGGCCGTACGAGAGGTGGACCAGGCGCTTCAGCAGGCCGCCGATCAGGAAGTACAGCTGGCGCAGCCCCATCAGCGCGAAGGCGTTGGCGGTGAAGACGATGTACGGGTCCTGGGTGAGGCCGAAGATCGCGGGGATGGAGTCCATCGCGAACAGGACGTCGGTGGTGCCGATCGCCAGCACCACGACCAGCATCGGGGTGATCAGCCGCTTGCCGTTCTGTACGATCACCAGCTTGGTGCCGTGGTAGCGGTCGGTCGCCGGGAAGCGCTTCTCGACCGCCTTGAGCAGGCCGTTCTCCTCGAACTCGGCGGCCTCGTCGTCCGGGCCGCGACGGCGCTCGGCCCGGGCCTCCTTGATCAGCTTCCAGGCGGTCCAGATGAGGAACGCCCCGAAGATGAAGAACACCCAGGAGAAACTGGCGATCAGCGCTGCCCCGGCGGCGATGAAGACCGCCCGCAGGACCAGCGCGATCAGTACGCCGATCATCAGCACCCGCTGCTGGTACTGCACGGGCACCGCGAACTTCGCCATGATCAGCACGAACACGAAGAGGTTGTCGACGCTGAGCGACTTCTCGGTGATGTATCCGGCGAAGAACTGCCCGGCCGGGGCCGAGCCCGAGTGCCACCAGAGGAAGCCGCCGAAGGCGACCGCCAAGGCGATCCAGACGACCGTCCAGATCCCGGCCTCCCTGATGGAGACCTCGTGCGGTTTGCGGCCGCCGACGAAGAAGTCGGCGGCGATCAGAGCGACGAGCACTCCGACGGTGGTGGCCCACAGGGCCATGGAGACGTCCATGATGGTGTTGCTCCTCCGGCAGTCGACATTACTGCCGGAGGTCTCCTCCACCCGTCACGCCACAGCGGGAATCGCCGGGCGCGGTCGGGCCGACGCCACCGGACGGGCCACTGACAACCGGGCCCGTCGTGCTGACGAGGACGTCGCACTGCCGCTGACGGCAGCTGGGGTACTCCCCTCCGCTGCCCCCAGGATAGGCAATCGCCCGGTAGGCGCGTCGTAAGCAAACGTCAGAGGTACGGCGTGATCGCCGGAAGCATGTCCTGGAAGGTCCGGCCCCGGGCCGGGGCGCCGATCGCCGCCATCTGCCAGCCGCCTTCGGCGTCGCGCATCACCTTGGCCATCACCTGGCCGGTGTGCGCGCCGCCGCCGCTGAGGCTGTAGCGGGCCAGCTCCTGCCCGGTCACCTCGTCCACCAGTCGGCAGTGGGCGTTGCGGACCTCCTGGAAGCTCTGCCCGGTGTAGGAGTTCACCGTGAACACGATCTGGGTGACGTGTTCCGGCACCCGGGGCAGGTCCACCACGATGGACTCGTCGTCCTCCCCGCCCGCGCCGCCGGTCAGGTTGTCACCGGTGTGCCGCACCGAGCCGTCATTGCTGACCAGGTGCTGGAAGAACACCACGTCGGCGAGCTGGCGCTCGGCGAACATCACCGCCGAGGCGTCCAGGTCGATCTGCCGGGACTTGTACCCGAACAGGCCCCGGCGCGGCGCGGCCTGCCAGCCGAGGCCCATCCGGACCACGGTAAGCGCTCCCCCGCCGGACTTCCGTAGGCTGACGCTCTGCCCCTTGCTCAGGCTCACCGACATGGTGAATGCCCTCCCCGTTCAGCCCTGGCACCGCTGATGCCTCTCTTCAGGAGAAACCTTACGCAGTCCGGGCTGCCCGTGGGTGAGCGATTCATGCCATCCCGGCCTCCCGCATCTGCCGCAACTCCTTCTTCAGCTCGTTGACCTCGTCACGCAACCGGGCCGCCGCCTCGAACTGCAGCTCGGCGGCGGCGGTGTGCATCCGCTCCGTCAGTTCGGTGATGATGTCCGCCAGTTCGGCCGCCGGCAGGCCCTTGGTCTCCCGCTTCGCGGACGCGCCCAGCGCCGGGACCGGGGCCTTGCCGCCCTTGACCCCGCCCTTGGCGCTCTGCCGGTAGCCCGTGCTCAGCAGCTCGCCGGTGTCGATGTCCTCGCGGGCGATGGCGTCGAGGATGTCGCCGATCTTCTTCCGCAGCGGCTGCGGGTCGATCCCGTGCTCGGTGTTGTACGCCTGCTGGATGGCGCGGCGGCGGTTGGTCTCCTCGATGGCCTTCTCCATCGCCGGGGTGATCCGGTCCGCGTACATGTGGACCTGGCCGGAGACGTTGCGGGCGGCGCGGCCGATGGTCTGGATCAGCGAGGTGCCGGAGCGCAGGAAGCCCTCCTTGTCGGCGTCCAGGATCGCGACCAGGGAGACCTCGGGCAGGTCGAGGCCCTCACGCAGCAGGTTGATGCCGACCAGTACGTCGTAGTCACCGGCCCGCAGCTGCCGCAGCAGCTCGATCCGGCGCAGTGTGTCGATGTCGCTGTGCAGGTACCTGACCCGGATGTCGAGGTTGAGCATGTAGTCGGTCAGGTCCTCGGACATCTTCTTGGTGAGCGTGGTCACCAGCACCCGCTCGTCCTTCTCGACCCGCAGCCGGATCTCGTGGACCAGGTCGTCGATCTGACCCTCGGTCGGCTTGAGCACGATCTCCGGGTCGATCAGCCCGGTGGGCCGGATGATCTGGTCGACCTGGCCCTTTCCGCGCGAGAGTTCGAAGGGTCCCGGGGTCGCCGACAGGTAGACGGTCTGGCCGATGCGCTCCAGGAACTCCTCCCACCGGAGCGGGCGGTTGTCCATCGCCGAGGGCAGCCGGAAGCCGTGCTCGACCAGGGCGCGCTTGCGCGAGGCGTCGCCCTCGTACATGGCGCCGATCTGCGGGACGGTGACATGGGACTCGTCGATCACCAGGAGGAAGTCCTCCGGGAAGAAGTCCAGCAGGGTGTTCGGGGCGGTTCCGGAGTCGCGGCCGTCGATGTGGCGGGAGTAGTTCTCGATCCCGGCGCAGGTACCAATCTGTCGCATCATCTCGATGTCGTAGGTGGTACGCATCCGCAGCCGCTGGGCCTCCAGCAGCTTGCCCTGCTTCTCCATGGTGGCCAGGCTCTGCTCCAGCTCGGCCTCGATCCCGGCGATGGCGCGCTCCATCCGCTCCGGACCGGCCACGTAGTGGGTCGCCGGGAAGACGTAGAGCTCGTTGTCCTCGCTGATCACCTCGCCGGTGAGCGGGTGCAGCGTGGTCAGCGCCTCGATCTCGTCGCCGAACATCTCGATCCGGACCGCGAGCTCCTCGTACACCGGGAAGATCTCGATGGTGTCGCCGCGCACCCGGAAGGTCCCCCGGGTGAAGGCGACGTCGTTGCGGGCGTACTGGATGTCCACGAAGCGCCGCAGCAGGGCGTCCCGGTCGATCTCCTGGCCGACCTTCAGCCGGACCATCCGGTCGACGTACTCCTGCGGCGTACCGAGGCCGTAGATGCAGGACACCGAGGCGACCACGACCACGTCGCGCCTGGTGATCAGCGAGTTGGTGGCGGAGTGGCGCAGCCGCTCGACCTCCTCGTTGATCGAGGAGTCCTTCTCGATGTAGGTGTCGGTCTGGGCGATGTACGCCTCGGGCTGGTAGTAGTCGTAGTACGAGACGAAGTACTCGACCGCGTTGTTGGGCAGCAGCTCCCGGAACTCGTTGGCCAGCTGCGCGGCCAGGGTCTTGTTGGGCGCCATCACCAGGGTCGGCCGCTGGAGCTTCTCGATCATCCAGGCGGTGGTGGCGGACTTGCCGGTGCCGGTGGCGCCGAGCAGGACGACGTCCTTCTCGCCCGCGCGGACCCGGCGTTCCAGTTCGGCGATCGCGGTGGGCTGGTCGCCGCTGGGCTGGTAGGGACTGACGACCTCGAAAGGCGCCACTGTTCGCTCAAGATCGGTGATGGGTCTCACGGAACCAACCGTACGACCCGCCACTGACAATCCGGGCGCGACCGCTCCAGCCGCGGACCGCTCAGCCGGCCGGGGCGGTCACCTTGGCGCTGTCCCGGGCCAGTGCCACCAGCCGCGACACGGCCCGCAGGTACTTCTTGCGGTAGCCGCCGTTCAGCATCTCCTGGCTGAAGATCGTGTCGAAGGGCGTCCCGGAGGCGACCACCGGCAGCTCCCGGTCGTACATCCGGTCCGCCAGCACCACCAGCCGCAGCGCCGTGCTCTGGTCCTCGACCGGCCGCACCCCCGTCAGGCAGACCGCCGCGACACCGTCCAGCAGCGCGCCGTACTTGCTCGGGTGCACCACCGAGAGGTGGCTCAGCAGCTCGTCGAAGCCGTCGAAGGAGGCGGTCGGACCCACCTGCGCGGCGACCTCGGCGACCTCGGCGTCGCCGTAGGGGGCGGGGGCCTCCGGCAGGCCCCGGTGCCGGTAGTCCTGGCCGTCGATCCGGACGCTGCGGAAGCGCGCCGACAGGCCCTGTATCTCGCGCATGAAGTCGGCGGCGGCGAACCGGCCCTCGCCGAGCTTGCCGGGCAGCGTGTTGGAGGTCGCGGCGAGCTTCACCCCGGCCTCGGCCAGGCGGCTGAGCAGGGTCGAGACCAGTACCGTGTCGCCCGGGTCGTCCAGCTCGAACTCGTCGATGCAGAGCAGGCTGTGCCCGGACAGCGCGTCCACCGCCTGCCGGAAGCCGAGCGCGCCGACCAGGTTGGTCAGCTCCACGAAGGTGCCGAAGGCCTTGGGCCCGGGGGCGGCGTGCCACAGCGAGGCCAGCAGGTGGGTCTTGCCGACGCCGTAGCCGCCGTCCAGGTAGATCCCGCCGGGGCCGCTGGGGGCGGGCGCGGCGGCCCGGCCGAACCAGCGCTTCCTCGCCGCCTGGCCGCCCGGGCCACCGGATCGGCCCAGCGTGGCCGCGAATCCTTCGAGGATCCGCACCGCCTCGCTCTGGCTGGGCTGCGCCGGGTCCGGCAGGTAGGTGGCGAAGCGGGCGCCCGTGAAGCGCGGCGGGGGCACCATCTCGGCGACCATGCGGTCGGCGGGCACCACCGGCTGCCGAGAGCTCAGGGCTATCGCGTCGGCGGGGCGGTCGGCGGTCGGGTCAGCGGCAGGCACAATCCCCAAGCGTACGGTCCGCGCCGCCGTGGAAGACTCCCAGTCATGCGCCGACTGCTGCCGAGCACCCCCGATGTGACCGACCTCACCACCCTGGAGGGCCTGGCCGCGGCCTACGCCTACCCGCCGAGCACCGCCGCCCACCGGGGGCCGGACGGCGTCGACCGCCCCGGGCGGCCGTGGCTGCGCGGCAACATGGTCAGCAGCGTGGACGGCGCCTCCCGGCTGGACGGCCTGTCCGACGGGCTGTCCTCGGAGGCCGACAAGCGGATCTTCGGCGTGCTGCGGGCGCTCGCCGACGTGGTCCTGGTCGGCGCGCAGACGGCGCGGTCCGAGGGGTACCGCCCGGCCCGGGCCCGGGCCGGGTTCGCCGCCGAGCGGGCGGCGCGCGGGCAGGGCCCGGCACCGGTGATCGCGGTGATCTCCGCCCGGCTCGACCTCGACCTGTCGCTGCCGCTGTTCGCCGCGCCGCTGGTGCCCACCGTGATCGTCACCTGCGCCGCGGCCCCGGCGGCGGCGCTGCGGGCGGCCGAGGGAGCCGCCGAGGTGCTGGTCGCCGGGGAGCAGCGGGTCGATCCGGCGGCGGCGGTGGCGGCGCTCGCCGCGCGGGGCTGGACCAGGCAGCTGACCGAGGGCGGCCCGAGCCTGCTGGGCCAGTTCGTGACCGCGGGGGCGCTGGACGAGTTGTGCCTGTCCTTGGCACCACTGCTGGTGGCGGGCGACTCGCCGAGGATCGCACACACGCCGCAGGCACTCGCGGAACGGCTGGATCTTGTTGCGCTACTTGAGGAGAAAGGTTTCCTCTTTGCTCGCTACACCCGTAGCGTGACTAGGGCCGCATAGCGGAAGACGATCCTCCGTGCGGCAGGTGTGCCCCGTCCTGCCGGACAGCTGGCGTTGTGCCGGAGCCGGGGCCGAGCAGATAGGGATGCGCGTGCTGACGACCGTACTTCTGATCGAGAAGACCCTCTCGAACGCCGACCTCGAACTGATCACCACACTCCACGGTGACGAGAAGGTCACCTTCCACGTCCTGATGCAGCCCCGGGGCAAGCAGGACGAGCTGCTGCGCGCGGTGGACGACGTGGCCTTCGGCTACCTCAACCGGGCCCTGCACGAGCACGACGAGCCGCGCGGCCAGGAGGCCGTCAGCAGCGCCGAGGCCGAGCTCGAACAGACCCTCGGCATGCTGCGCGGCGCCGGGGCCGAGGCCACCGGCCAGGTCGTCGAGGAGGACCCGCTGCGCAGCCTCACCGAGCTGGTCGACCAGGTGCGGGCGGACGAGGTGGTGGTGCTCGCCGCCCCGCAGTGGATCGAGGGGCTGTTCCACCGCGACTGGGCCTCGCAGGCCCGGCACAAGGTCGGCGTCCCGGTGCTCCAGCTCTTCGCCCAGCAGGACTGAACCGGCCCGGCCGACCCGGCCGGGCGCCCGTCCCCGCTGACCACCGACAGGCCCCGGCCCCGACACCCCGCACCAGCGGTTTGGGGCCCGGCCGCCCCGGTACGGCACAATCGGTGCCGACAGCCGTCGGCCCGAGCCCGGGAGAGCCCGCATGAGCCCCACTGACCTCTCCGCCCCCCATTTCGTCGCGATCGGGGGCGTGGGGATGTCCGGCGTGGCCAAGATCCTGGCCCGGCGCGGGTCCACCGTCTCCGGCAGTGACGCCAAGGCCTCGGCCACGGTGGACGCGCTCCGGCTGCTGGGGGTGGAGGTCTCCATCGGCCACGCCGCCGAGCACCTGCCGGTCGGCGCCAGCTGCGTGGTCGTCTCCAGTGCCATCCGCGACACCAACCCGGAGCTGGTCGCCGCGCTGGAGCGCGGACTGCCGGTGCTGCACCGCGCCGACGCGCTGGCCGCGCTGATGCGCGGTCACCGGGGGCTCGCGGTGGCCGGCACCCACGGCAAGACCACCACCACCAGCATGCTGGCGGTCAGCCTCACCGCGCTCGGCCTCGACCCGTCCTTCTCCATCGGCGGCGACCTCGACGAGCCCGGCAGCAACGCCCACCACGGCAGCGGCGAGATCTTCGTGGCCGAGGCCGACGAGAGCGACCGGAGCTTCCAGAAGTACTCCCCCGAGGTCGCCATCATCCTCAACGTGGAGCTGGACCACCACGCCAACTACGCCTCCATGGCCGAGGTCCACGAGTCCTTCGAGGCGTTCGTCGACCGGATCACCCCCGGCGGGACGCTGGTCGTCTCCGCCGACCACCCCGGCGCCCGCGAGCTCACCGCCCGGGTCGCCGACCGGCCCGGGCTGAACACCGTCACCGTCGGCGAGTCCGCCGACGCGACCCTGCGCGTCCTGCGGATCACCCCGCACGGCCTGAGCAGCGAGGTCACCGTGCTGGTGGACGGCGCCGAGCTGACCTTCACCGTCGCCGTCCCCGGCCGCCACAACGCGGGCAACGCCGTCGCCGCGCTCGCCGCCGGAATCGCCCTGGGCGTGCCCGCGGCCGAGCTGGCCGAGGCCCTCGGCGGCTACCGGGGCGTACGCCGCAGGCTCCAGCTCAAGGGCGAGGCCCAGGGCGTCCAGGTGATCGACTCCTACGCGCACCACCCCACCGAGATCTCCGCCGACCTCGACGCCATCCGCGAGGCGGCGGGCGACGGCCGGGTCCTGGTCGTCTTCCAGCCGCACCTGTTCAGCCGCACCCAGCAGCTGGGCGTGGAGATGGGCGAGGCGCTGGCCCCGGCCGACGCGGTGATCGTGCTCGACATCTACCCGGCCCGCGAGGACCCGCTCCCCGGCGTCACCAGCGACCTGGTCATCGACGCGGCCCGGGCCCACGGCGCGGACACCACCGCGGCGCACAGCCTGGCCGAGGTCCCCGACCTGATCGCGGGAATGGCCAAGCCCGGCGACTTTGTTCTGACCATGGGCGCGGGAGACGTCACCTCCCTCGGCCCGGAGATCCTCGCCCGCCTCGACTGACCCCGCGTCGCCCGAGGCCGGGCCCCGCCCGAAAGGCAGGGAGACCATGCCCTACGAGATCGACAAGACCGACGCCGAGTGGCGCGCCGAGCTCACCCCGCAGGAGTACCACGTCCTGCGCGAGGCGGGCACCGAGCGCCCGGGCGTCGGCGAGTACACCGACACCAGGACCGTCGGCGTCTACTCCTGTCGTGCCTGCGGCAACGAGCTGTTCAGTTCGCAGACCAAGTTCGACAGCCACTGCGGCTGGCCCAGTTACTACTCCCCGCTCGCCGAGGAGCGCGTCGAGTACATCGTGGACACCACCCTCGGCATGCGCCGGGTGGAGGTCCGCTGCGCGAAGTGCGGCTCCCACCTCGGCCACGTCTTCGAGGGCGAGGGCTACGCCACTCCGACCGACCAGCGCTACTGCATCAACAGCATCTCGCTCAAGCTGCGCCCGGCCGACGAATAGCCGACCGGTGACCGGCCCGCGATCCCCCGGGCCGGTCACCCGCGGCGGCTACCGCTGCTGCCACTGCGCCCTGGTGATCTCGTACCGCACGCCCCCGTGCTCGGAGCCCTCGACCGCCTCCATGTCGGGGGGCGTGGCGACGGTGTCCACGAGTGTCATCCGGAGCTTCTCCATGACGTTGCGCGAGCCACGGTTCACGGTCATCGTCTCGGCCCAGACCACGCGTACCCCGAGCTCGGTGAAGGCCTTGCCCAGCAAGTCGGTCGAGACTTCGGTGGCATAGCCCCTGCCCCAGGCCGGCTGCCGCAGCCGGTAGCCGAGTTCGACCTCGTCCAGCGGGCCCTGCTGCTCGGGACGCAGGCAGAACCAGCCGACGAAGGCACCGCCGTCCCGCTCGTACGCGGCGAACAGTCCGAACTCGCCGTGCCACTTCTCGTACCCGGCGATGATGCCCGGCAGATGCAGCTCCCGGACGACCTCCGGCGCGGTCGGATCGCCGCCGGTCAGGTAGCGCATCACCGCCGGGTCGCTGTCCAGCTCGATCAACAGCTCCGCGTCGTCGGCAGTGAAGCGGCGCAGCGCCAGGCGCTCGGTCTCCAGGTACGTGTCCACGGAGACGATCATTCCTGACGCGGGCCGGGCGGATCAACAGCTCGGCCCGCAGGCCGTGGGTCGGCGTGCCGGGGGCGGGGGCGCCAGGTACACCACGTAGTCCGGTTGACCCGACAGCGCGTCCACGTCGTGCCTGGTCCAGCCACGGGCATAGCCGGGCACGGCGTCGCCGGGGTAGAGCAGCAGGGCGGTCCGCTCCTGTGCCGCCTCGCGGATCAGCTCGGCGGTGGTGATGTCGGCGTCGTTGCCGTGGACCTCCACCGCCCGACAGCCCGAGTAGTAGCCGAGGGGCTCGGCGTCCTCGCCGGTCAGCAGGCAGCTGCCGGTCAGGCCGAGCTGGTGCAACGCGGCCGCGACATGCGTCTCGTTGTCGTGGCTGGGCACGGTGTACTGCACCTCGTGGTACAGCAGTGCGTACTGGCTGGCGAGTTGGACCGCGAGGCCGA
This sequence comes from Streptacidiphilus sp. P02-A3a, assembly GCF_014084105.1. Lineage (GTDB taxonomy): Bacteria > Actinomycetota > Actinomycetes > Streptomycetales > Streptomycetaceae > Streptacidiphilus. Next base: position 7,452,725 of record NZ_CP048289.1, read on the forward strand.
GGCCCACCGCGATCCGGATCCAGCGGCGCCGGGGCCGTACCGAGGTCACCAGCCAGGTGATCAGGCCCGCCGCCGGGATCGCCAGCAGCGCGTACGCGGGAATCAGGAAGCGCGGCGCCGAGTAGGTGATCATGAACAGGTAGGGGCAGGCGACCGCGAGGCCGCACAGGGCGGGCAGCAGCGCCGCGGCCAGGCGCCCGGCCCGCCGCTCGACCAGCACCCCGCCGACGACCAGCACCGGCAGCAGCAGCCACCAGGCAGTCAGCTCCAGCGGCTTGTGGTTCCAGCCGACCGTGCACGGTCGGCACAGGGTCGGGCCGTTGAGCGACCGCAGCACGTCGCCGACGGCCCAGTGCAGGCCGAGGCCGCCCTCGTTGAGGCTGGACAGGTGCAGTCGCTCGCCGATGCCGCCGAAGCGCGCGTAGGCCTCGACGATCCACTCGACGGCACCGGCGAACAGCCCGCCGACGACGGCGAGCAGCAGCGTCCAGCGCCGCCACTGGCGCAGCGCCACCACCGCGAGCGGAATCGCGAGGAACGCGGCGTCACTCGGCCGCATCAGCGCGGCGACGGCAAGCGCGACCGCCAGGCCGACCAGGGGCGCGCGGGCTCCGGGCCTGCGCCGCGCGTCGAGGAAGCAGCCGACCGCGGCGAGGCCGCCCAGGGCTATCCAGACGTTGGGCATCGCCTGCGGGCTGTAGAACTCGGTGACCCACAGCGTCGCGAACAGCCCCCCGGCGAGGGCGAGGACCCGGGTGTCCCGCAACCGCCGCCACGCCAGCAGGGCCAGGAACAGGCCGCCGCCGGACACCACCGACAGATAGATCCGCAGCGCGGGTGTCGAGTCGGTGACCGCCGCCAACGGCGCCACCAGCAACGGGACTCCGCGTGAACGCGGGGCACTGAAGAACTCGGCGGGAAGGTGCGGCGCGACCTGGCTCACATAGACGGTCTCATCCCAGCCCAGCCCCATCGAGGGTGAGACGAAGAGCAGTTGGGAGAGCGTGTAGAGGACGGCGACCAACGCGAGCCAGCGCACCGAGTCACCGCCGGGGAGCCGACCGCGCACGGCCCTCACCCGGGAGGGCACGGCCGCGGCGGCCGCAACTGGCTTCCACAGGACGGCGATGGGTAGGTTCCTTCCGCGACCCCCGGCCACACGATCGACGACGGCAGCATTTCGCATCAGTCTGGGAATGCTCTGGGAGCGGGCTGCCACGGCCGCCCCCGCCCGGCCGCTGCCACGCCCGACCGGGCGCCGCGCCGACCACCGCCCGCTTGGCTACACTGACGCCCGCTGCCAACGCCCCGAGGGGGAGGTGGAGGAGCGGCAGCCATCGTGACGGGGGAACAGGCGTGAAGCCGCTGGAGCATGACGACCCATCGACGATCGGCCCCTACCGGCTGGTGGCCCGGCTGGGCGTGGGCGGGATGGGGCGGGTGTACCTGGCCAGGTCGGCCGGGGGCCGTACGGTGGCCGTCAAGGTCGTCCGCGCGGACCTCGCCGGGGATCCGGAGTTCCGGACCCGCTTCCGCCGCGAGGTCGCCGCCGCGCAGTCGGTGGAGGGCGTCTACACCGCACCGGTGGTCGACGCCGACCGCGACTCGGCGACCCCGTGGCTGGCCACCGCCTACGTGCTCGGGCCCTCGCTGGCCGAGGCCGTGGCGCAGTACGGTCCGCTGCCCGAGGAGAGCGTGCGGACCCTGGGCGCGGTGCTCGCCGAGGCGCTGTCCTCCATCCACGGAAGCGGACTGATCCACCGTGACCTCAAGCCGTCCAACGTGCTGCTGGCCGCCGACGGGCCGCGGCTCATCGACTTCGGCATAGCCCGCGCGCTCGACGGCGACAGCCTCACCAGCACCGGCGTGGTCGTCGGCTCCCCCGGGTTCATGTCCCCCGAGCAGGCCGCCGGACGCGGGGTCGGCACCGCCGGGGACGTCTTCTCGCTGGGCTCGGTGCTGGTCTTCGCGGCGACCGGGCGCGGTCCCTTCGGGCAGGAGTCGGCCGCGGCGATGCTCTATCGGGTGGTGCACGAGGAGCCGGACCTGGCCGGACTGCCGTCGGGCCTGGCCGGGCTGCTGCCCGCCTGCCTGGCGAAGGACCCCGCGCAGCGGCCCACCCCCGCGCGGCTGGCACGGCTGCTGGCGCCGGAGGGCACCGCTTCCCGGCTGACGGGCGGCTGGCTCCCGGCCCCGGTGGCCTCCGGTATCGCCCGGCATGCCGCGCAGGTCATGGAGCTGGAGGCACCCGCCGAGCGCGGCGGCACGGCGGCACGGGACCCACGGGTCGACGCCCCGGCGGCGGCCGACGCCCGGAGCGGTACCGGTGCCCCGGGCACCGTGCGCCTGCGGACCTCCCCGACGCCGCCCGCCGCCGGTCCCGCGCCGACGGTCATGGCGTCCGCGTCCGCGTCCCCCGCTCCGGCGCCGAGCCCGGCCCCGAGCCGACGCAAGCTGCTGTTCGGCGCGATCGGCGTGGTCGGCGTGCTCGCCGCCGGAGGGGGCACCGCGCTCGCGCTGGAGTCCGGCAGCGGGCCGAAGCCGAAGCCGGGCCCGTCCGGACCGTCGGGCCCGAGCGCGACGGCGTCGGCGCCGTCCACCGCCGGGACCTCCCCCAGCGCCTTCCCCACCAGGGCCGCCGGCGTCCCGCCCGAACCGCTGTGGACCTTCCCCGGAAGCGGGATGCAGATGGGCCCGGTACTCGCCGAGGGCGGGCGGGTCTACGCCTTCGGGGACGCGAGCACCGCCCTGGACGCCCGCACGGGCAAGGTGCTCTGGACCGGTCCGCAATTCGCGCCGGGCAACATGTTCGCCACCGCCGGGATGCTCGCCGGGGGATACCTGATCGGCGTCAACCCGGGAACCTACGACCTGTTCGGCCTGGACCCGGCCACCGGCGGCCAGGTGTGGAACCTGCACACCGTCGGCGGCTACTCCACCGGGACGCTGCTGGCCGCCGACGCCACCACCGCCTACCTGGTGGGCACCGACCTGGCGACCACCTCGAAGAGCTACATGCTCGCCGTCGACCTGAGGACCCGGACGCTGCGCTGGGCGCGGCTGCGCAACGCCGCCGCCGACTACGAGGTCGCCGGATCAGTCTCCGGCGGCTACCTCGTCTACACCAACGACCAGGGCAACGTGGTCGTGCGGAGCACGGCGGACGGTCGGCAGCTGTGGTCGCAGGACTTCTCCAACCCGAACCCGGGGCAACCCGTGTATCCGCTGATCGTCGGCGGCACCCTCTACGTCGAGGGCTCGACCCTGCTCGGCTTCGACCTGGCGAGCGGCAGGCAGCTGTTCGCCGCGAAGGCGCCCGCCGGGGACAGCTACCAGCTCCCCGTCGCGCTCGGCGGCCGGCTCTTCGTCCAGGACGTGACCGGGAACCTGGTGTTCGCGCTGAACGCCGCGGGCGGTGCGGTGGACTGGCAGTCGCCGCTGCAGATCGGGCTGACCGGGGACCCGGCGGTGACCATCGGCTCCACCCTGTTCGTCGGCACCAACGCGGACCCGTGCGCGGTGTACGCCTTCACCGATTCCGGGGGGCACCAGTTGTGGAACTTCCAGGACGGCCAGACCGACAAGGACTGGTACCTCAGCACCGACGGCACCATGCTCTTCGCGGTCCACGGGGACAAGGTCTACGGCCTGCCGCCGGTGTAGCGTCCGGCGCGGCACCGACCGGCGGCGGACCGGGGGGTCTCAGCCGACCCGCTCCCGCAGCCAACCCAGGGCGTCGGGGGCGGAGTTGAGGACGGAGATGTGGCCGTCCCCGGGGCCGGTCCAGAGGTCGGCGGCCGGGCAGTGGCGGGCCAGCCAGGCGGCGTGGGCGCTGGGGACGACGCGGTCCTCGGCGCCGTGCAGGATCAGCGTGGGCGCGGTCACCCGCTCGGGCGCGAAGCCCCAGGGACGGACGTAGGCCAGGTCGTCGTCGACCATCCCGGCGTTGCCCTGGGCCATGCCCTTCCCGGCGACGGCGCCCAGCCAGGCCCAGCGCCCCTCCAGCGCGGCGTGGTCCGCCGAGGTGAATATCCGCGGGTCCCACTCGCTCGCCGCCAGGAGTTCCTCCAGCGCCGCCGCACCCCGGACGGAGGCGCGCAGCTCCCCCTCCCCGGCCTCGGCCATGCCCGCGAACCAGTCCAGGCCCTCGGCCGTGAACGGGGCCAGACCGGCCACGGCGACCACGCCGAGGACCCGTTCCGGCAGCAGCGCGGCCGCGGCCAGCGCGTGGGTGGCGCCGCCGGAGTGGCCCATGACCGCGAACCGGTCCAGGCCCAGGGCGTCGGCGACCGCCGAGGCGTCCTCGGCGGCGGAGCCGACGGACCGGCCCGGGCGGCGGCTGGAACCGCCGTACCCGGGCCGGTCGTAGGAGACCCAGCGGACGCCGTGGCGGGCGGCGGCCGCGAACAGGGGCTCCGGCGGCTCACCCGTGTTGGGTGTGCCGTGGTGCCAGAGCACCGCGAGGCCGTCCTCGGCCCCCTCGGCACGGGCATCGTAGACATGCAGCGTACGACCGTCGGGCAGCGCGAGATCGGTCTCGGTCAGCGTCACTTCAACCATGCGCCGAGGCTAGCGCGGGCCACTGACAACCGCGGTCCGCGCGGCGCGCGGGCGGCACAGAGCGGGGCAAGCGGAGCAAGTCACGCGCGGCGACCCCGGAAACCTCAAATCTAGCTCTGAGAATCGTGGTCGGCTCTTCCCCCTTCCCGCTCGGCGGGACATGCTCAGTGGCGTGGAGCCGGGAGCGGGGGACCCGGCTCCACACCTCTTTGAGCGCCCCGGTCAGGCCAGCCCGGCGAGCAGGTCGCCGATCGCCCGGCGGCGGCCGGTGAAGAACGGGACCTCCTCGCGGACGTGCCGCCGGGTCTCCGAGGCACGCAGGTCGCGCATCAGGTCCACGATCCGGTACAGCTCGTCGGCCTCGAACGCCAGCAGCCACTCGTAGTCGCCGAGCGCGAACGAGGCGACGGTGTTGGCCCGGACGTCCGGGTAGCCGCGGGCGAGCATGCCGTGCTCCATCAGCAGCCGACGGCGCTCCGCGTCCTCCAGCAGGTACCACTCGTAGGAGCGGACGAAGGGGTAGACGCAGACGTAGTCGCGCGGGGTCTCGTCGGCGAGGAACGCCGGGATGTGCGACTTGTTGAACTCCGCCGGGCGGTGCAGCGCCATGTTCGACCAGACCGGCTCCAGCGCGCGGCCGAGCGCGGTCCGGCGGAAGCGGTTGTACGCCTCCTGCAGGTCGTCGCTGTTCTCGGCGTGCCACCAGATCATCAGGTCGGCGTCGGCGCGCAGCCCGGAGACGTCGTAGGTGCCCCGGACGGTGACGTCCTTCTCGGCGAGCTGCGCGAACAGCTCCTCGACCTCGGCCGCGTGCGCGGCGCGGTCGTCCGGCAGGACGTCCTTCAGCCGGAAGACCGACCAGAGGGTGTACCGGATGACCTGGTTCAGGTCGCGTGCCTTCTTCTTCACTTCGGTGCTCTCGGTCATGCGCCCATTGTCCCTTCCGGCCGCGACGACCCCAGCACCAGGTCGGCCGCGCGCCGACCGCTGGCGATGCAGGCGGGGATGCCGACGCCCTGGTACAGCGCGCCGCACAGGGCGAGCCCGGGCAGCTCGGCGGCCAGCTTCTCGATCCGCTCGACCCGGTCCAGGTGGCCGACCGGGTACTGCGGCAGCCCGCCGCGCCAGCGGGTGACCGTGCTCGCGTACGGCGGGGCGGTCAGCCCGGTGGCGGCGCGCAGGTCCGCGAGCGACCCGGCGACCAGGTCCGCGTCGTCCCGGTCGAGGTCCCGCTCGTCGCCCTGGCGACCGATGGAGGTGCGCAGCGCGAAGCTGTCCGGGGCGGACTCGGCCAGCCAGCCCCACTTGTTGCTGGAGAAGGTGGACGCCTTGATCAGCCGCCCGTCCACCGGCGGCACCAGCAGCCCGCTGCCGCGCAACCCGGTCGTCCCACCACGCCGGAACAGCAGGGTGACCAGCGCCATGCCGGCGTACTCGACCGCGGCCAGCTCCGCCGCCGCGCCCGGCGCCTGGTCCGCGAGCAGGGTCGCGGCGGCCGGCGCGGGCACCGCCAGCACCACCGCGTCGGCGGTCAGCAGCCGCCCGCCGACGACGCAGCTCCAGCCGTCCGGGGTGCGCCGCAGCCCGGTCACCGGACTGTCCGTCAGCAGCTCCGCCCCGGCCGCCCGGCAGGCCTCGGCGACGGCGCCGGGCAGGCGTCCGACACCGCCGTCGATGCCGGTGAACACCGGTGCCGGGTTGGCCGGGGCGGCGCCCTGGAGCGCGCGCACGCCCGCCACCAGCGAGCCGCCGCGCTGCGCCAGCGCCAGCAGCTGCGGCACCGCGGCCCGCATCGAGATCCGGTCGGCGTGCCCGGCGTAGACGCCGCCGAGCAGCGGCTCGACCAGCCGGTCGACCACCTCGCGGCCGAGCCGGGCGCCGACGTAGTGGCCGACCGAGACGTCCGCGCCGGGCTCGACCGGCGGCAGCGCGGGCTCGTCGGCGACCCGGGCCAGGCCCTCGGCGGACAGCACGCCGGTGGCGGCGAGCGCGTCCAGGTCACCCGGGACGCCCATCAGCTGGCCCGCGGGCATCGGCCGCAGCGCGCCCCTGGTCCAGATCGCGGCCTTGGCGGTGGCGGGCGGCTGCAACGCCTCGCCGAGCCCGACCGCGCGGGCCAACTCGACCGCCTCCGGCCGCCGGGCCAGGATCGACTCCGCGCCGAGGTCGACCCGGACGCCGCCGACCTCGGCGGTGTGGAGCTTGCCGCCGAACCCGGGACCGGCCTCGGCCAGGGTGACCCGGGCGGTGCGCGGGCTGCCGTCCGCACCGCTGAGCCGCGCGGCGGCGGCCAGGCCGGAGATACCGCCGCCGACGACGAGGACGTGCGGGAGTGTCGGGTGCCCGGGCGCGGGTGTGCTGCTCTGCATGCCCCTCACTCAACCACACGGCCCGGTCGGGTCGTTCCGCCACCCGACCGTGACCGGTTCTTGACGCACCGTCGGGAACCCGGCGCCGTCGCGGCGGGTCCAATCGCCGACGGTGCGCAGGGCGCGGGCCGGGCGGGAGCGAGGGGGAACGGACGATGGCGAGAGGGACCGGAAGGACCGGCGGCGGGCGGGCGGTCGCGGCGGCGGGGGCGGGACTGCTGGCGGCCGTGCTGGTACTGAGCGGCTGCTCGCGGACGGGCGGCGGCAACACGGCGTCCAACGGCGCGCGGGCGGCCGCGCCGCAGCGGGCCGCCGGAGCGGCGGCCGGTGCCGGGGGAACCAGCGGCGGGGACACGGACGGCGGGGGGAGCGGTGCCGCCGCGAGCACCACCGGCACCGGCGGGACCGCGGCCCTCGCGGCCGGCCGGTCGCTGATCTACACCGGCGAGATGCAGCTGAGCACCACCGGCGTGGACGCGGCGGTGACCCGGGCGGAGCAGTTGGTCGCCGCCGCCGGTGGCTACGTGGACGCGGAGCAGACCGGACCGGTGGACGAGCTGCCGCTGAGCCAGTACGCGAACGGCGACGGCAGCAGCAGTTCCCCGGGCGACGACGGCGGTGACTCCTCACTGCCGCTGCAGATCCTGCCGGAGCCCGGCGACGTCGGGGCGAACGGGGCGCAGCTGGTGCTGCGGATCCCGACCGCCGACTACGCCGCCGCGTTCCAGCGGCTGCTGGGCCTCGGCTCGGTGCTGGGCCAGGAGCGGTCCTCGCAGGACGTCACCGCGCAGGTGGTGGATGTCGCCAGCCGGGTGCGGACGCAGCAGGCCAGTGTGGACCGGGTGCGGGCGCTGATGAACCAGGCGCAGGACATCAACGACGTGATCTCACTGGAGGCGGCGCTGACCCAGCGCGAGTCCGACCTGGAGTCGCTGGAGGCCGAGCAGCAGGCGCTCCAGTCGCAGACGGCGATGTCCACGGTGACGGTGCAGGTCTTCGAGAAGCCGTCGGCCCCGGTCGCCGCCCCCGCGCCCAGGCACAAGGGCGTGGGCGCGGCGGCGCTGGGCGCGCTGGCGGACGGCTGGCACGGCCTGTACCTGACCTTCCGGGCGCTGCTGCTCGCGCTGTCGGCGGTGCTGCCGTTCGCGCTGGTGCTGGTGTCGCTGGGCTGGCTGGCGCTGCGGCTGACCCGCCGCTACCGGCGGACCGGCGCCGCCGTCGCCGTCCCGGCCGTCCCCGCGCAGCCGCAAACGCGGCTGGAGCCGCAGCCGCAAACGGAGCCGGAGCCGGAAACGGAAACGGAGTAGCGGTCAGGCCTGGGTGCGCTCGTGCACGTGCGCGACCAGGGCGGTCAGCACCTTCGGGTCGGTGGTCGGCAGCACGCCGTGGCCGAGGTTGAACACGTGGCCCCGGCCGCTGGCCGCCGCCGACTCCAGGACCTCGTCGGCCTTGGCCCGGACCACCGACTCGGGGGCGAACAGGATGGTCGGGTCGAGGTTGCCCTGGAGCGCCTTGCCGGGGGCGACCCGGCGGGCGGCCTCCTCCAGCGGCACCCGCCAGTCGACGCCGACCACGTCGGCCCCGGCCTCGCCCATCAGCCCGAGCAGTTCGCCGGTGCCGACGCCGAAGTGGATCCGCGGCACGCCGTACCCGGCGACCGCGTCGAAGACCTTGGCGCTGGCGGGCATCACGTACCGCTGGTAGTCCCGGGGCGCGAGCGCGCCGACCCAGGAGTCGAACAGCTGCACAGCAGCGGCTCCGGCCCGGATCTGCACCTCCAGGAAGGCCGAGGTGATCGCGGCCAGCCGGTCCAGCAGCTCCCGCCACAGCTCCGGGTCGCCGTACATCAGCGCCTTGGTGTGCTCGTGGTTCTTCGACGGGCCGCCCTCGACCATGTAGCTGGCCAGGGTGTACGGCGCCCCGGCGAAGCCGATCAGCGGCTTGGGCCCGAGCTCGGCGGTGATCAGTCCCATCGCCTCGGTGACGTACCAGACGTCGGCGGGCTCCAGCGGGCGCAGCTGGTCGAGGTCGGCCCGGCTGCGGATCGGCCTGGCGACGACCGGGCCGATGCCCGGCTTGATGTCGAGGTCCACGCCGATGGCCTTGAGCGGCACCATGATGTCGCTGTAGTAGATCGCCGCGTCCACGTCGTGGCGCCGCACCGGCTGCAGGGTGATCTCCTTGACCAGCTCCGGCATCGTGCAGGAGTCGAGCATGGCGACGCCCTCGCGGATCTTCAGGTACTCGGGCAGCGAGCGCCCGGCCTGCCGCATGAACCAGACCGGGGTGTGCGGCACCGCCTCACCCCGGCAGGCACGCAGGAACGCGGAGTCCCGCACGGCGGGGCCCACCGGATTCGTCACGGCGGCGGTCTTCAGGTCGTCGGTGCGGCCGGTAACCGGCCCGCTGCTCTCGCTCACGGGTGAAATCTTCGCATGCGTGCCCGGGCCGCCGAGACCCGCCGTGGTGCCTCCGCCATTGGAAGGTGCCAGCGTCTTAGTCTTCCGGCATGGCAGCGGTCAGCGGGCACCAGGCGAGTGAGGACGGGGCACCCGGCGAACCGTCGGCCTTCCGGGAGGCTGTCGACGCGCTGCGGGCCGCGCGGCTGCGGCCGGAGGTGGTGGTCACCGACACCCCCGCGCCGCGCAGACTGGCCCGGCACGCCTTCGCGCTGACCGCCAGCGTCGAGGTGGACGGGGAGGAGCTGGCCGACGGGCAGCTGGTGCTGCTGCACGAGCCGGACGGCCATGACGCCTGGCACGGCGAGTTCCGGCTGGTGTCGCTGGGCCGGGCGCAGCTGGAGCCGGAGATGGCCAACGACCCGCTGCTGCCCGAGGTCGGCTGGTCCTGGCTGATGGACTCGCTGGCGCTGCAGGGCGCCCGGCAGGTGGAGCCCAGCGGCACGGTCTCGCGCTGCTCCTCGCAGTTCTTCGGCGGCCTGGCGGAGCGGCCGACCACCACCGACATCGAGATCCGGGCGTCGTGGACGCCGGTGGTCTCCGCCCCGGGGGACTTCGCCGGGCATCTGCGGGCCTGGTGCGAGCTGCTGTGCCTGTGCGCGGGGCTGCCGCCGTACCTCCCGGGCGGGGCGCTGGCCGGGACGGTGCCGCTGCCCACCCGCCGCCACCCGCGCTGACGCGGGCCCGCACTGAGCGCGGCGGCCGCCGAGCGCGGCGGCCGCGGGTACCCACGGTGGCCGCCGACCGCGGACCGGCGCACACGCCCACGCGCGCAACGATTACCCAGCGTATTGACCTCTAACTCACTCGAAAGAGTGGCTTATTCGGGCGCGTCGATCACTTTTGATCACTTATGGGTGACTTACGCTCGGTCAAGCAGTCCAAGATGTGCGAATTGTCCCGGGTTTACTCACTCAATCGTGATCTTTCGCTAAAGCCAGGCACTCATCATGCCGAAGCAGTCAGTGACCCTTTCCACACGAGGACCCTCCCCATCTGTGTCTCCCCGGGTCCCCGCGCCATCCCCCCAGGAGGCCTGGTGTCTGTACTTCTCGAACACCCCGCAAACCTGGTCGCCTACCGTCCGACCAAGCCCACTGCCATGGTGGTCGTAGCGGACCCACGCGTCCGCAGCACCGTCACCCGCCATCTGTGGGCACTGGGCGTTCGCGACGTGATCGAGGCGTCCTCCCTCGCCGAAGCCCGGCCCCGGGTCGGCACTCCGCGCGACATCTGCGTGGCCGACGTCCACCTCCCCGACGGCTCAGGACTGGCCATCCTCGCCGAGACCCGCGCGGCGGGCTGGCCCAACGGGCTCGCCCTGTCCGCCGCCGACGACATCGGCGCGGTCCGCAGCGCACTGGCCGGCGGCGTCAAGGGCTACGTGGTGACCGGAACCCGGGTCACCGCCGGCATGCAGCGTCCCGGCCTGAACGGCATCAACCCGATGAGCGGCCGTCCCATGGGCGGCCAACTGCGGCGTCCCGGGGCGCCGGGCGCGCCGGGTGCCCCCGGCGGGGCGCCGGGCACGCCGGGCACCCCGCACCCGCCCGCCTACCGCGAGCTGTCCGGACGTGAGGTGGAGGTGCTGCGGCTGGTCGCCGAGGGCCAGTCGAACAAGGCGATCGGGGTGGCGATGGGGCTGTCGGCGCTGACGGTCAAGAGCCACCTCGCCCGGATCGCCCGGAAACTGGGTACCGGCGACCGCGCGGGCATGGTCGCGGTGGCACTCCGGACCGGGATCATCCACTAGTCCGAAGCCCGTCCCACCGTCCGAGGGAACGTTCCTCTTCGGACGGTGGGGCACAGCCCGGTATCGACGCCCGCGCACGGCCCTGCTGGTCCGATGCGCGGGCGTAGTCTTGGGGCGTGACCGACGCCCGCGAAGCCATCCCCGACACCGCCGACGCATCGAACGTCTCCGAATCCGGCGGCCCGGTCCCGCTCCTCGACCCCCGGGAGGGCATTCCTCCGGTCGTCGCGGACGCCGACGCGTTCGCCGAGATAGTGACCCGGTTCGCCGCCGGGACTGGACCGGTGGCGATCGACGCCGAGCGGGCCTCCGGCTACCGGTACGGACAGCGCGCCTACCTGGTGCAGTTGCGCCGCGAGGGCGCGGGCAGCACCCTGATCGACCCGGTCGGCTGCCCGGACCTGTCCGCGCTCGGGGAGGCGCTGGCGGACACCGAGTGGGTACTGCACGCCGCCACCCAGGACCTGCCCTGCCTGGCCGAGCTGGGCATGCGCCCGACCACCCTGTTCGACACCGAGCTCGCCGGCCGGATCGCCGGCTTCCCCCGGGTCGGCCTCGGCCCGATGGTGGAGAGCGTGCTCGGACTGACCCTGGAGAAGGGCCACTCGGCGGTCGACTGGTCCACCCGCCCGCTGCCCGAGCCGTGGCTGCGCTACGCGGCGCTGGACGTCGAGGTGCTGGTGGACCTGCGCGACGCGCTGGAGGCCGAGCTCGCGGCCCAGGGCAAGCTGGACTGGGCGCTGCAGGAGTTCGCGGCGATCGCCGCGGCGCCGCCCGCGCCGCCCCGGGTGGACCCCTGGCGGCGCACCTCCGGGGTGCACAAGATCCGCCGTCGCCGCCAGTTGGCCGCCGTGCGCGAGCTGTGGCAGCTGCGCGACAAGGTCGCCCGGGAGCGGGACGTCTCCCCCGGCCGGATCCTCTCCGACGCGGCGATCATCTCGGCCGCCACCGCGATGCCGGTCGGCGCCACCGCGCTGCAGGCCCTGGCCGGTTTCGGCCCGCGGGTGCACCGGCGGGCGCTGGAGCAGTGGATGACCGCGATCGACGCCGCCCGGGTGATCCCGGAGCAGCAGCTGCCGCCCGCGACCGCGCCGCACGACGGCCCGCCGCCGCCGCGTTCCTGGTCCGACAAGGACCCGGTCGCCGCCGCCCGGCTGGCGGCCGCCCGGGCCGCCGTGAGCGCGCTGGCCGAGTCGCTGAACCTGCCGCAGGAGAACCTGGTCTCGCCGGAGGCGGTGCGCCGGGTCTGCTGGACCCCGCCCGCCGCGCCGACCCCGGAGGCGATCGCGGCGGCCCTGTCCGGCCTCGGCGCCCGGGCCTGGCAGGTGGAGCTGGTCTCCCCGGTGATCGCCCGCGCCTTCACCGAGTCCCGCGCCAACGTCCAGCCCCGCACCGGCGACTCCGGTACCGCCGGGTAGGTCCGAGCGGGGGGATGTCTGGGCAACATAGTTACTAGCGGGTAGCATCTCCTCTGGGACGCCGACGACTCATCCCGTCGGCCGGGTCCCGCCGGTCCAGCTGGGCCGCTACCACATTTGGGCCCCCTACTTCTGGGGACTTGGGAGGAGAGCCATCGTGCCTCGTACCGCGAGGGACGTCGTCTTCGTCGACGGCGTCCGCACCCCGTTCGGCAAGGCGGGACCGAAGGGCATCTACGCGGAGACCCGCGCCGATGATCTGGTGATCAAGGCCATCCGCGAGCTGCTGCGCCGCAACCCGGGCCTGGACCCGGCCCTGGTGGACGACGTCGCCATCGCCGCCACCACCCAGATCGGCGACCAGGGGCTGACCCTCGGCCGGTCCGCCGCGCTGCTGGCGGGCCTGCCCAAGTCGGTCCCCGGCTACTCGATCGACCGGATGTGCGCCGGCGCGATGACCGCCGCCACCTCGGTCGCCGGGGGCATCGCCTTCGGCGCCTACGACATCGCCATCGCGGGCGGCGTCGAGCACATGGGCCGCCACCCGATGGGCGAGGGCGTCGACCCCAACCCGCGCTTCCTGTCCGAGAAGCTGGTCGACGAGTCGGCCCTGTTCATGGGCATGACCGCGGAGAACCTGCACGACCGGCTGCCGCACCTCACCAAGGAGCGCTGCGACGCGTACGCCGTCGCCAGCCAGGAGAAGGCCGCCAAGGCGTACGCCAACGGCCACATCCAGCCCGACCTGGTGCCGGTCGCGGTCCGCCGCACCAACGCCGACGCCGGGGAGACCGGCTGGGGCCTGGCCACCGCCGACGAGCCGATGCGCCCGGGCACCACCCTGGAGATGCTGGCCGGGCTGAAGACCCCGTTCCGCCCGCACGGCCGGATCACCGCCGGCAACGCGGCCGGACTCAACGACGGCGCGACCGCCTCGCTGCTGGCCGCCGAGGACGTCGCCCGCGAGCTCGGCCTGCCGGTCAAGATGCGGATGGTCTCCTACGCCTTCGCCGGGGTCGAGCCCGAGGTGATGGGCATCGGCCCGGTCCCCGCGACCGAGAAGGCCCTGCTCAAGGCCGGTCTCTCGATCGACGACATCGGCGCCTTCGAGATCAACGAGGCCTTCGCGGTCCAGGTGCTCTCGCTGCTCGACCACTACGGCATCGCCGACGACGACGAGCGGGTCAACCCGTACGGCGGCGCGATCGCCTTCGGCCACCCGCTGGCCTCCACCGGGGTCCGGCTGATGAACCAGCTGGCCCACCGCTTCCAGGAGCGCACGGACGTCCGCTACGGCATCACCACCATGTGCATCGGCATGGGCATGGGCGGAACGGTCGTCTGGGAGAACCCGAACTTCGAGGGGCAGAAGTGAGCGACACCACCGCGCTGCTCAAGCGCGCACACGAGCTGTTCCCGGACGAGGTCGTCACCTCCGCCCAGGTCCGCCACCTCGACCTGCCGCTGGGGGCCGGGCGCTTCGCGCTGATCACCCTCGACAACGGCTTCGACCACACCAAGCCGACCACCTTCGGCCCGGGCTCGCTGGCCAACCTGGCCGAGGCGCTGGACCAGGTCGAGCGGGAGGCGGCGGCGGGCGAGATCGCCGCCGTCGGGATCACCGGAAAGCCGTTCATCTTCGCCGTCGGCGCCGACCTCAAGGGCGTCGAGGTGCTGAAGGAGCACAGCGACGCGCTGGCCATCGGCAAGGGCGGCCACGACGTCTTCAAGCGGATCGCCGCGCTGCCGGTACCCAGCTTCGCCTTCTACAACGGCGCGGCCATGGGCGGCGGCGTCGAGGTCGGCCTGCACTGCACCTACCGCACGGTCAGCACCGGCGTCCCGGCCTTCTCGCTGCCCGAGTGCTTCCTCGGCCTGGTTCCCGGCTGGGGCGGCTGCACCATCCTGCCGAACCTGATCGGCCCGGCCAAGGCGATCTCGGTGATCATCGAGAACTCGCTCAGCCAGAACCGGCAGCTCAAGGGCAAGCAGGTGTTCGACCTGGGCATCGCCGACGCGATCTTCGCCCCGGCGGACTTCCTGGAGCAGTCGCTGCTGTGGGCGGCGACCGTGCTCAAGGGCGAGACCGTGGTCGAGCGGCCGGAGATCGACCGCGGCGAGGCCTGGGACCAGGCCGTCGCCCACGGCCGCTTCCTCGCCGACTCCAAGGTGCACGGCGCCGCCCCGGCCCCCTACCGGGCACTGGACATCATCGCCGCCGCGAAGGACGCGGTCCCCGGAGATGCCGCGGCCCTCCAGCGGGGCTTCGACGCCGAGGACGCGGCGCTGGCCGACCTGATCATGGGCGGCGAGCTACGCAGCGGCATCTACGCCTTCAACCTGGTCCAGAAGCGCGGCAAGCGCCCGGTCGGCGCCCCGGACAAGAGCCTGGCCCGCCCGGTCAACAAGGTCGGCGTGGTCGGCGCCGGCCTGATGGCCTCGCAGCTGGCGCTGCTGTTCGTGCGTCAGCTGAAGGTGCCGGTGGTGCTCACCGACATCGACCAGGCCCGGGTCGACAAGGGCGTGGGCTACGTCCACGAGGAGATCGACAAGCTGCTCGGCAAGGGCCGGATCAACCAGGACACCGCCAACCGCTTCAAGGGCCTGGTCACCGGCTCGCTCGACAAGGCCGCCGCCTTCGGCGACGCCGACTTCGTGATCGAGGCGGTGTTCGAGGAGCTCGGCGTCAAGCAGCAGGTCTTCGCGGACGTCGAGGCCGTGGTCTCGCCGACCTGCGTGCTGGCCACCAACACCTCCTCGCTGTCGGTCACCGAGATGGCGGCCAAGCTGGAGCACCCGGAGCGGGTCGTCGGCTTCCACTTCTTCAACCCGGTCGCGGTGCTGCCGCTGCTGGAGATCGTCCGCGGCGAGCAGACCGACGACGCCTCGCTGGCCACCGCGTTCGGCGTGGCCAAGTCGCTGAAGAAGACCGCCGTGCTGGTCAAGGACGCCCCGGCGTTCGTGGTCAACCGGGTGCTCACCCGGTTCATGGGCGAGATCCAGAAGGTCGTCGACGAGGGCACCCCGATCGAGACCGTGGAGCGGGGCGTCGAGCCGCTCGGCCTGCCGATGTCCCCGATCGTGCTGATCGAGCTGGTCGGCCCGGCCATCGCGCTGCACGTCTCGGAGACCCTGCACGGGGCCTTCCCGGAGCGCTTCCACGTCTCCGAGAACCTGGCCCGGGTGGTCAAGGCCGGCAAGCGCGGCTTCTACACCTGGGCCTCCGGCCAGCAGGAGATCGACCCCGAGGTCGCCGCGCTGCTCCAGGTCGGCGACACCGTGCTGACCCCGGAGCAGGTCCTGGACCGGGCACTGGAGGCGGTCGCCCAGGAGATCGCGCTGATGCTGGACGAGGGCGTGGTCGCCGAGGCGCAGGACGTCGACCTGTGCCTGATCACCGGCGCGGGCTGGCCCTTCCACCTCGGCGGGATCACCCCGTACCTGGACCGCTCGGGCGTCTCCCAGCGGGTGAACGGCAAGCCGTTCCTCGCCCCCGGCGTGGCCAGCGTCCCGGCGTAGGCAGCCCACCGCGAACGGCCGGAGGCCGGTGCCCCGTACTGGGGCACCGGCCTCCGGCCGTCGCGGTCAGCGGCGGACGGCGGACACCAGTCCCCCGGGCGGCCGCGTCGGCGCCTCCGCCGGGGCGGGTTCGGCCACCGGCCGCCCGTAGGCCGCCGCGCGTTCGCGGATGCTGAAGGTCTCGGCGTCCCAGCCCAGGTCGGCCAGCCAGCCCACCGGGTCGTCGGGCATCGCCGAGACCCACATGTCGGCCGGGGTGCCCCGGTCCTGACCGAAGCGCTCCAGGGTCTGCTGGGAGTCCAGGGTGAGCCCCATCCGGCTGCCCGGCGCGGACAGCCCGCCGACCCGCTCCAGCAGCCGCTGGACGTCCTCCTGCGGCAGGTAGATCAGCAGCCCCTCGGCGATCCACGCGGTGGGCAGCGCCGGATCGTGTCCGGCCGCCGCCAGCGCGGCGGGCCAGTCCTCGCGCAGGTCCACCGCGACCACCCGCCGCTCGCAGCGCGGCACCGCCCGCTCGGTCCGCAGCACCGACTCCTTGAAGGCCAGCGGCTCGGCGGTGTCCAGCTCGAACAGGCGGGTTCCCGGCGGCCGGTCCAGCCGGTAGGCCCTGCTGTCCATGCCCGCGCCCAGCAGCACCACCTGACGGCAGCCCGCCTCGGCCGCCCGGGTCAGCAGGTCGTCCAGGAACCTGGTCCTGATCACGATCGAGAGGGCCACGCCGCCCCAGCGCCGCTGCCGTGCCTCGTCCCGGGCCGCGGCCCCCGGCCCCGGGACGACGGGCCGCAACGAGAGACCGCCGGCCGCCGCGAAGGCGGCGGCCAGCGGGTCGTGGAACAGCGCGTGCTCACGACGGCTCTCCATCGCCCGGACCCGGGCGACGCCGACGGCGGTCCCCCACAGGCCGGACGGCTCAACACTCGTCATGGCCCCACCGTACCGGCGGGCCCAGGCACGCAGAAGGGTCAGTCGGAGGTGGCCGTGGCCGAGGGCGCGATGGTGGGCACGGCCTGCGCGGCGGCGAACACCTTGCTCGTCAGCTGCTGCGGGGTGAGCGGCAGGGTGCCGCTGAAGACGGTGGTGAACTGGCTGGTGGTCTGCGGCAGCACCGACATGGTCAGCACCGGGGTGTTGCCCTGGCCCAGCTTCTTGAAGGCCGAGGTGGAGTCCTTCACCCAGACGTTGTGGGTGCCCTGGTCGACGCACTGGCGGAAGACGTCGGTGTCCAGGCCGGGGACCTTCCGGGCCAGGTCGATCAGCCTGGACTTGGAGTCGAAGGTGTCGTCCGAGCCGGTCGGCTGGTTCGCCAGCAGCACCTGCCGGTACTCCGGGAAGTCCTTGGCGTCCTGGGCGCAGGCCAGCGCGTTGCCCGCGTACAGCGAGCCGCTGCCGCCCGAGGTCGCGTCCACGCCGGCCACCTCGCGGTAGTAGACGTTGACGGTGCCGGAGGCGACCAGGTGCGCCAGCGTCGCGTCGAAGGTCTGCGAGAACTGGGCGCTGCCCGGGTCGCGCATGTCCTCGTACACGGTCAGGGTGACCGGGGCGTGGCCGTAGACGGGCACGGCGAGGGCGCTCGGTCCGGCCGCCGAGGCGGGCGGGGCGAGCTTCTTGTCCTTGTAGTCGCGGACGAAGGAACCGACCACCCCCGCGACCGCGAACACCGCGAGCACCAGGCCGCCGATGATCACCCAGCGCAGCACCGCGGTACGTCGGCTCTCGTCGTCGAGCACCCCACCGGTCCGCTGCGCCTCGGGTTCGCTGGGTGTGCGGTTCTTGCCGTCAGCACGCTTCACTGTGGGGGTCCCTCTTCCGAAATCCAGGCTCTGCAACCGACAGAATGGCACGGCAGTGCAAGAACCACCGCCTCGGGGGGTTTGTCACCCCTGGACCGGGCCGCGCGAACCCCCGACGCGGCGCCCCGAGCCCGGAGCGCTGGTCCGCAGGCGGTAGATCACCGTTGTGCCGTCCTGCCCCACCCGATCGTAGTGCGCCGCGAGCAGTGCCCTGATCGGGGCGATGTAGCGGGGAGCGTACGGGGCGCCGTCCGAGTCGTCCACGACCAGTTCCGGAAGTTGCCTGGCCATCTCGCTGTCGAAGACCTTCCAACTGGAGGCGACGCCCTGGCTGACGCCCACTCCGCGCCCGTCCCGGCCGCCTGAGAAGTTGGTGAGAAGTCCGGCGGTGAGGTACCGGGTGGCCGGTTTGCGGTCGGCCAGCCAGTACATCTCCGGGTGCATCCCCCACACCAGTACCGACTGCTGCGGGGTGGTGTCCTCGGCCACCACGCCCGCCACCGAGACCGCGTGCTGCACCGACTGCTGCGGCCAGACGAAGCCGAGCACGCAGAACACCGCACCGGCCAGCGTCGAGTAGGCCAGCACCGGACGCCAGCGGGCGGCCCCCCGGGCGACCGCGCCGACGCCCAGCAGCACCAGCGGCGGCACCAGTTGCAGGAAGTAGTGGCCGAAGAAGTGGAAGCCGGTGATCACCCCGAGCCAGGAGGACCCGAACCAGACCCACAGGTCGGCGTCCTCCCGCAGCCGCCGTCGGCGGCGGGCCAACGGCACCAGCAGGCCCAGCGTGGCCGCGCCGAGGATGGCGCTGTTGGCCAGCACCCGCTCGCACATGTCCAGCCAGGCGCCGTCCGCCGAGACGTAGCCGCTGCTGCCGGTGACCACCCAGAACAGGAAGTTGCGGGCGCCGGTGGACAGCGCGACCACGGCGACCGGCAGGCCGAAGCCGAACAGCAGCGTCGCCAGCCGCAGTCGGCGCCCCTCCGGGTTCCGCCGGTCCGTGCCGCGCCAGGCCAGCCAGAGCAGCGGCAGCAGCACCGCCCCGCCGGTCTGCTTGGTCAGCGCGGCCACCGCGCTCGCCGCCCCGGCCGGGCCCCAGCGGCGGTTCTCGGCGAACCAGAACGCGGCGGCGGTGCCGGGCAGCATGAAGACCTCGAAGGTGGCCGCCTGACTGTCCGGCGGGGAGAGCCCGATGGACACCAGCAGGTAGATCACCCCGGCCGCGACCCCGGCCCGGTCGCCCCAGCGCTTGCGGGCGATCGCGGCCAGCAGCACGCCGGTGGCCAGGTGCGCGCCGATGGCGAGCACCCGCAGCGGCCACAGCGAGGCCGAGCCGAAGACGTCGAAGGCGATGTCGTACAGCCACGGCAGCAGCGGCGGCTTGCGGTCCACCACCGTGTTGTAGAGGATGCCGCCGCCCGCCAGCATCCGGGCCTCGGTGGCCAGGTAGCCCTCGTCCGGGTTCCACAGGGTGCGGTCGAAGGAGGGCAGGTGGGTGACGGTCGCCAGCACCGCCAGCAGCGGGACCAGCCTGGTCCAGTAGCCGCTCCTGGCGGCCTCACGGAAGCGCGCGGCCAGGTCGGCGACGCCGACCTGGCCGACCGGAAGCGCCACGGCGGAACCGCCCGCGGACATCGTCCCCCGGCGCTGCTCTGACGGCTTGTTCACCACGGCCCCACGCTACCGGTCTCCCGCGAACCGTCGCACGGAGGTCTACAGCACCGAGTCCGCGCGGTCCTGCTTGGCGATGACGGCGGCGACCCGCTCGGCGACGGCCGGGGCGGTCAGTCCGATCTGCTCCAGGATCTGCGCCCGGGAGGCGTGGTCCAGGAACTCCTGCGGGATGCCGAAGTCGCGCAGCGGCACGTCCACCCCGCCGTCGCGCAGCGCCTGGGCGATGGTCGAGCCGACGCCGCCGACCCGGCCGTTGTCCTCGACGGTGACCACCAGCCGGTGCTCGGCGGCCAGCGCGGGCAGCGCCGGGTCCACCGGCTTGACCCAACGGGGGTCGACCACGGTGCTGCTGACGCCCTGCGCGGCGAGCAGGTCGGCGACCTCCAGGCAGGTGGTGGCCATCGCGCCGACGGACACCAGCAGCACGTCGGCGCGGACCTTCCCGGCGGGCTCGGGGCCCTCGCGCAGCACGTCCATGCCGCCGATCCGGCCGACCGCCGCGATGGCCGGGCCGACCGTGCCCTTGGAGTAGCGGACGACGGTGGGCGCGTCCCCGACCGCCACCGCCTCCCGCAGCTGGGCGCGGAGCTGGTCGGCGTCGCGCGGGGCGGCCAGCCGCAGTCCGGGGACGACCTGCAGGATCGACATGTCCCACATGCCGTTGTGGCTGGCGCCGTCGGTCCCGGTGATCCCGGCCCGGTCGAGCACGAAGGTGACGCCGCAGCGGTGCAGCGCGACGTCCATCAGCACCTGGTCGAAGGCCCGGTTCAGGAAGGTCGCGTAGACCGCGACCACCGGGTGCAGCCCGCCGGTGGCCAGCCCGGCCGCGCTGACCGCGGCGTGCTGCTCGGCGATGCCGACGTCGAAGATCCGCTCCGGGAACTCCTTGGCGAACGGCGCCAGGCCGACCGGGTGCAGCATCGCGGCGGTGATCGCGACCAGGTCGGCCCGCTCGCGGCCGAGGGCGACCATCTCCTGGCCGAAGACCGAGGTCCAGTCGGCCGCCGCGGACTTGCCGCCGACCGGCAGGCCGGTGTCCGGGTGGATCACGCCGACCGCGTGGAAGCGGTCCTCCTCGTTCTGCTCGGCCGCGCGGTAGCCCCGGCCCTTCTCGGTGAGGCAGTGCACGATGACCGGACCGCCGAAGCCCTTGGCGCGCTTCAGCGCGGATTCCAGGGCCTGCTCGTCGTGGCCGTCGATGGGACCGATGTACTTCAGCCCGAGGTCCTCGAACATGCCCTGGGGGGCGATGAAGTCCTTGAGCCCCTTCTTGGCGCCGTGCAGCGTCTCGAACAGCGACTGGCCGACGACCGGGGTCCGCTGCAACGCGTCCTTGCCCCAGGAGAGGAAGCGCTCGTAGCCCTGGGTGGTGCGCAGCGTCGCCAGGTGGTTCGCCAGGCCGCCGATGGTCGGCGAGTAGGAGCGCTCGTTGTCGTTGACCACGACGATCAGCGGACGGTCCTGGGCCTCGGCGATGTTGTTCAGCGCCTCCCAGGCCATACCGCCGGTGAGCGCGCCGTCACCGATGACGGCCACCACGTGCCGGTCCCGCAGCCCGCGGATCTCGTCGGCCTTGGCCAGGCCGTCGGCGTAGCCGAGGACGGTCGAGGCGTGCGAGTTCTCGATGAAGTCGTGCTCGGACTCGGCCCGCGACGGGTAGCCGGACAGGCCGCCCCTGACCCGCAGCTCGGAGAAGTCCTGGCGGCCGGTGAGCAGCTTGTGCACGTAGCTCTGGTGGCCGGTGTCGAAGAGGATCCGGTCCCTCGGCGAGTCGAACACCCGGTGCAGCGCGATGGTCAGCTCGACCACGCCCAGGTTCGGCCCGAGGTGGCCGCCGGTCTTGGAGACGGCGTCGACCAGGAAGCCCCGGATCTCCTCGGCCAGGGCTGTGAGCTGCCCGGGGCTGAGGCGGTCCAGGTCGCGGGGTCCCCGAATGCGGGTCAGCAGGGCCACCCGTTCCTCCTTCGTCAACGCTGAAGCTTTTTGAGCTAAGGGACCTGAGTCTAGTGGGGCGGGCCCGAAGCGTCCGCCGTCAGGTACCGGCGCGGCGGCCTTCGCTGGTGGGCGGGCCGGGACACGCGACTGCCCGGCACCGGAGCGGTACGGTGCCGGGCAGTCTGTGCGTGCCGATCCGGCTCGGATGGATCTCCCCCTCAAGAGATCCACCCAGGATCGGCAGTCCTGTTGGGCGTCAGCCTCGGCCGGACGCCTTCTGGGTCCTGCGGGACAGCGAGTCGATCACGACGGCGGCCAGCAGCACCACGGCGGTGATCATGTACTCGACGTCGGACTGCAGGCCGAGCAGCTGGAGGCCGGTGGTGATCGACTGGATCACCAGCATGCCGAGCAGCGCCGACCAGGCCTTGCCGCGGCCACCGAAGAGGCTGGTGCCACCGATGACGGCGGCGGCGATGGCCAGCATCAGCCAGGCGCCCTGTCCGGCGCTCTCCTGCGCGCTGAAGCTCCAGCCCGCGTAGAACAGACCGCTGAGCGCGCCGAAGCCGCCGGAGATCGCGAACACCGAGATCCGGATGGCGGGGACGCTGATACCGGCGCGGCGGGCCGCCTCGATGCTGCCGCCGACCGCGAAGATCTTCCGGCCGTAGCTGGTGCGGCGCAGCACGAAGTCACAGATCACCAGGGCGGCCAGGAACAGCACCAGCGCGGTGGGCACACCGCTGGCCTGGTTGAGCTCGTAGGCGGCGGCGAAGGCGACGACGGCGAGCACGCCGACCCGCATGCCGATCTCGACGGTGGGCCGGAACGGCACACCGGCCGCGCGGCGGCGCTTCTGGTCCAGCAGCGAGCTGGCCAGCATGGCGACCACGGCGAGCCCGGCCAGGATGTACCCGCCGGCGATGTCGCCGCCCATGAAGTAGGAGTTCTGACCGAGGTCGTGCATGAAGCCCGAGTCGTTCAGGGTGATCGAGCCGCCGACGCTGCCGCTGCCGAGCAGCCACAGCATCACGCCGAACCAGCCGAGGTTGCCGGCCAGGGTGACCACGAACGCCGGGACGCCGACCTTGGCGAAGAACCAGCCCTGGAGCGCGCCGATGAGGACGCCGCTGCCGACCGACAGCAGCACGGCCAGCCAGGCGTTGATGCCGTGGATGACCGCGAGCCAGCCGAAGACCGCCGCCGACAGACCGCTGACGGAGAGCACCGACAGGTCGATCTCGCCGAGGATCAGCACGAAGATCAGGCCGAGCGCGGCCATACCGGTGGCAGCCAGGAAGAAGCTGATCTCACCGATGTTGGCGGGCTGGATGAACTTGCTGTTCTGGAGGCCGAAGACGATCCAGATGATGATCAGACCGCCGATGACCGGCAGCGAGCCGAGCTCGCCACCGCGCACCTTGCGCTGGAACTCGGTGAGGTAGCCCTTGAAGCCCTCCTCGCGCACCAGCAGCCGGGGGTCGACGGTGGGGATGGCGGATTCCTGCGGCGCCGGCTCGTTGCCCTGGGTCAGGGTCTCGTTCTTGGTGTCGCTCACTTCGCTGCCTCCGCCGTGCGCGCCGAGCGCCGGGTCACCGCGTTGTCGGTGGCACCGGTGATCGCGGCGATGATGTCTTCGTGGGTGGTCTCCCGTGCCGGGAACACACCGTTGTTGCGGCCCAGCCGGAGCACCGCGACGGTGTCCGCGACGGCCTTCACGTCGGCCATGTTGTGGCTGATCAGGATGACCCCGAGGCCGCGCTCGCGGAGCCGCTCGACCAGGTCGAGGACCTGGGCGGTCTGCTCCACGCCGAGGGCGGCGGTGGGCTCGTCCAGGATCACCACCTTGGGCTCGCCGATCAGCGCGCGGGCGATGGCGACCACCTGGCGCTGACCGCCGGAGAGGCCCGCGATCGGGATCCGGACGCTGGGGATGCGGATGGACAGCGTGCTGAGCAGTTCGCGGGCCTTCTGCTCCATGCTCACCTCGTCGAGCGTGCCGAAGCGGCGCAGCTCGCGGCCGAGGTACAGGTTGCCGACCACGTCCAGGTTGTCGCAGAGCGCGAGGTCCTGGTAGACGGTCGCGACGCCGAGGTGCTGGGCGTCCTGCGGCCGGTTGATGTGGACCTGCTTGCCTTCCCACTCGATCGCGCCGTCGTCGATCGGGTGAACACCGGCAATGGTCTTGACCAGGGTGGACTTTCCGGCGCCGTTGTCGCCGACCAGGGCGACCACCTCACCGGCATGGACCTCCAGGTCGACATCCGTCAGGGCCTGCACGGCGCCGAACCGCTTGGAGACCCCGCGCAACGCCAGTACGGGTGCGCTTGTCACGTGAACCAACTCCTTAACCACCCGGTGCCTCGGGTGGGTTGCCGCGCCGTCCCAGGCGCAGTTTGTCGTGCGAAGAGCTCGTGGGGGATGCCGCTGGGACGGCGACTGACCTGCCCCTGGACGTCACTATCTGACGCATGGTCATATCATCGTGCCACTGCGATGGTCCCGTGCCGCGCCCCGCGCGGGGAATTCCCGCGCGGGGCGACTGCCTGCTACCGCGTGACCGCCGGTACGACTACTGAATGCCGTCGGCCGTGCAGTAGCTCTTGAACTCAGCGGTGCAGATCTGGGCGGCGGTGTAGAGGCCGCCCTGGACGATGACCGACTCGACGTTGGCCTTGGTCACCGCGACCGGGGTGAGCAGCAGCGACGGGACGGTGTTGCCCGAGGCGCTGGTCTGGGTGCTGGTGGCGATGGTGGTGACGGCGGGGGTGCCGTTCAGCAGGGCCACGGCCAGCTTCGCGGCGGCCTGGGCCTCCGGCGTCGGCGCCTTGTAGATGGTGACGTACTGGGTGCCCGCGAGGATCCGCTGGACGCCGTCGATCTGGGCGTCCTGGCCGGTCAGCGGGATGCCGGAGAGGCCGGCGCCCTTGATCGCGGCAGCGACACCGGCGGCCATGCCGTCGTTCGCGGAGTAGATCGCGGCGACGTTGGCCTTGCCCAGCTGCTGGATGGCCGCGGTGGCCTCCTGGTTGGCGGTGGGGGCGTCCCAGTTGCCGCTCTGGTCGTAGGCGATGTCGACCTTGCCCTTGACGGCCTGCTGGAAGCCGGCCTTGAACTGGGCGGCGTTCGGGTCGGAGGCGGCGCCGTCGATCTCCACGATCTTGGTGGACGGGGTGGCCTTGGAGCCGAGCGCGGTGAGCAGCGCGGCGCCCTGGAGCTCGCCGACCTTCTCGTTGTCGTAGGAGACGTACGCCGAGACCGGGCCGTTGGCGAGGCGGTCGTAGGCCACGACCTTGACGCCCTTGGCGACAGCGGCCTGGACGGTCGACTGGATGCCCTTGCCGTCCTCGGCGTCGAGGATGATCACCTTGTCGCCGTTGCTGACCATGGTCGACATCTGCTGCGCCTGGGTGGCGGCGCTACCGGCGGCGTTGGCGTAGTCGACGGTGCAGCTGGCACAGAGGGTCTTGATCTCGGCGGTGATCTGCGGCTTGTCGAAGGCCGCGTAGCGGGCCGTGACGTTGTCGGGGAGCAGCAGACCGATCGCGCCGCCGGTCGTGGTGGAACCGGTGCCGGACGAGCTCGCCGTGGAGGGGGCGGAGGAGCTGGACGAAGAAGAGGAGGAGGAGCTACCGGCCTTGCCACAGGCCGCCATGCCGAGGGCCATGGAGACTGCGGCGGTGGCGATGACGGTGCGGCGGAGAGTGGTGTTCATGTTTTGAGGTGCCTCCCTGACGCGGTCGCTACTTTGCGAACCGAGGTGTCAGGGAGTCAACCCTCCGGACGAGTATGGCGTCAATAAGTAAATCCGCTCTGACGCCAATCCGAACCCTTTCGTTATCTTCCTGAAGGCAGGACCGCAACCGATCGTCCGGGATCCCTACCCTCGGTGGCGGGCAACGTCCCAGAGTCACCCATCTCGGACATCACCAGCGCCAAGGCTCCAAGAACCTCGGCCCGGCCACCGAGGGTGCCCGGAACCACCGAAAGCTGCCTGGCGGCACTGGGGATGGCGTACCGGGCGACCGATTCACGGATCGGATCGAGCACCAGGTCACCGGCCTCGGCGAGGTCCCCGCCGAGGATCACCCGGCGCGGGTTGAGCAGGTTGCACAGGTTGGCCACACCGGTGCCGATCTGGCGTCCGGCGTCCGCCAGCACCCGACGGCAGCCCAGATCGCCGCGTTGGGCCAACTGGACGACCTTGGGCACCGTCAGGTCGGCCCCGTGGCTGCCGTTCAGCAGGTTCAGGATGTGCCTGGCGGCGACGAAGGTCTCCAGGCAGCCCCGGTTGCCGCAGCGGCACACCGGCCCGGACTCGTCCAGCGTGATGTGGCCGATCTCCCCGGCCGTGCCACCGGGTCCGCGGTAGATCTGGCCGGAGATCACCAGACCGGCGCCGACGCCGCTGGCGACCTTGATGTAGGCCAGGTCGGACAGCCCCCGCCCGGCCCCCCAGACCAGCTCGCCGAGGGCGCCCAGGTTGGCGTCGTTGTCCACGTAGACCGGCATGCCGAGGCGGCTGGAGAGCTCCTGCCCGGGGGCGATGCCGGTCCAGCCGGGGAGGATCGCGGTGGAGCCGAGCGCCCCGGTCTCGCCGTCGATCGGGCCGGGGACGCCGAGGCCCACGCCGATGACCTTCTCCGACCGGAACCCGGTCTGCTCCAGCAGCCGCTGCACCAGCAGTTCGGCCCGGCCGAAGCCCTGGTCGGCGGAGGCGTCGGTGTCTATCGGCTCGCTCTCCTCGGCCAGCACCCGGTGCGCCAGGTTGCCGACGGCCACCCGCAGGTGGGAGTGCCCGAAGTCGACGCCCACCACGATCCCGGCGTCGGC
Organism: Streptacidiphilus sp. P02-A3a; assembly: GCF_014084105.1. GTDB lineage: Bacteria > Actinomycetota > Actinomycetes > Streptomycetales > Streptomycetaceae > Streptacidiphilus. The sequence goes on from NZ_CP048289.1 coordinate 7,479,035, forward strand.
GCTCAGTGACACGCTGCGCGCCCGCCGCCCCCCGGACGAGGTCGGGGTGACCACGACGGTCCCGGCGTCCTTCAGCTCCCGGACGATGTTCGAGACCGTCGCGGCCGACAGGCCGGTGCTCCGGGCGATCTCGGCCTGCGTCAGCGAGCCGGCCATCCGGACAGCCCTCAGCACGCGCTCCAGGTTGGCCCGATGCAGCGAAGACTGCGATCCCGGCGTTTCCACGGACATGTTCCACCCTCCCGAACCCAGGCGGCTCGACGGCCGGACCGGGTCCTGCCGCGTCCTTGCGGCGGAGTCCAGCTACAACTAATGAACCCTAAGCTCAGCCAATGGGGTCATCCCCCGTCAAGGCTGAAGGCCGATCGTTGCCAAACCTATGCCGCGAAACGGGAGGAAACGGCCGTCAAAACCGGCTCAGCCACGGCCCCGGTGCCGGGCGATCCGGTTCCGGTACCAGTCGTAGGAGGCCCGGGGGGTGCGCGCCAGGGTGTCGAAGTCGACGTGCACCAGGCCGAAGCGCTGCTGGAAGCCCTCGGCCCACTCGAAGTTGTCCAGCAGCGACCAGGTGAAGTAGCCGCGGACGTCGACCCCCCGGTCGACCGCCGCCGCGACCGCGTCGATGTGGTCCCGCAGGAACGCGATCCGCGCCCGGTCGTCCGCCCCGGCCCCGTCGGCCAGGGAGCAGCCGTTCTCGGTGATCAGCACCGGCGGCAGGGCGTCGCGGTAGCGCCGCCGGAGGCCGACCAGCAGCTCGGTCAGGCCCTCGGGGACGACCGGCCAGCCGAAGGCGGTGCGCGGGTAGCGTCCCTCCGGCGGCTCGGCGAGCTCGAACGGCAGACCGCCGCCCTCGACCGGGGGGCCGACCCAGCTCGGGTTGTAGTAGTTGATCCCCAGCGCGTCCAGCGGCGCGGAGACGGTGCGCAGGTCGCCGTCCCGGATCAGGCCGCCCCAGCTCGGGTCGGCCAGGCCGAAGGCGGACAGGTCCGGATAGCGGCCGAGCAGCAGCGGGTCGGTGAACAGCCGGTTGTGCAGCGCGTCGTACGCCTCGACGGCGGCCCGGCCCGCCTCCCCCGGTCCGGCCGGACCGGTCGGCCGGACCGGGGTGCAGTTGTTGGCGATCATGACCTCGCGGGCCCCGGCCGCCCGCAGCGCCGCCACCGCGAGACCGTGGCCGAGCAGTTGGTGGTGCGCCGTCGGCAGGGCCTCCAGCATCAGCGTCCGGCCGGGGGCGTGGATCCCGAAGGCGTAGCCGTAGACCATGTGGACCACCGGCTCGTTCAGGGTGATCCAGCTGGCCACCCGGTCCCCGAGGCGATCGGCGACCACGGCCGCGTAGGCGCCGAAGCGCTGGGCGGTGTCCCGGTTCAGCCAGCCCCCGGTGTCCTCCAGGGCCTGCGGCAGGTCCCAGTGGAACAGGGTCGGGGTGGGCGCGATCCCGGCCGCGAGCAGGTCGTCCACCAGCCGGTCGTAGAAGTCGAGACCGGGCGCGTTCACCGGTCCGGCGCCGCTGGGCTGGACCCGCGGCCAGGAGATCGAGAAGCGGTAGGCGTCCAGGCCCAGACCGCGCATCAGCGCCACGTCCTCGGCGTGCCGGTGGTAGTGGTCGCAGGCGGTGCCGCCGGTGCGGCCGTCGCGGACCGTACCCGGCCGGGCGGTGAAGGTGTCCCAGATCGACGGCCCCTTGCCGTCCTCAGCGGCGGCCCCCTCGATCTGGTAGGCGGAGGTGGCCACGCCCCAACGGAACCCGGCGGGGAGTCCGCCCCGATCCGACGACTCGACTGGCTGGAATGAGTGGGATGTCTGGGACTGCTGGGAGGATACAGGCGGCATGGGCGGCCGGCTCCTGTTCACGAGGTCCGTCAGGGGCGGAGGAACATGAGCCATACTCGCGTTATCTGCTCGCCAACGCCACCCCCGATCCGGCAGAGTGGATCCATGCCGCCTCCCGCCCCCGCGCCCGGCTCCGCCGTCCGCCGCCGCCCGGTCCAGCGCCGCAGCCTGGAACGCTTCGGCCGGATCCTCGACGCCTGCGCGGAGCTGCTCGACGAGGTCGGCTACACCGGCCTGACCACCAAGGAGGTGGCCCGCCGGGCGGCGGTGCCGATCGGCACCCTGTACCAGTTCTTCCCCGGCATCGAGGGCCTGCTCGGCGCGCTCGCCGAGCGCAACCTGGAGCACTACGCCGAGCGCCTCGGCCGCCGGATCGAGGCCGAGCCCCCCGGCCACACCGGCGCGCTGGTGGACCTCGCGGTGGAGGAGTACGTCGCCATGCACCGCTCGGTACCCGGCTTCGGCGTGGTCGACTTCGGCGCGATCGGGGTGGAGGACACCGCCAGCATCCACCTGCTGGACGCCGACCGGGACAACAACACCGTCGCCGCCGACCGGCTCTGGTCGGTCATCGGCGACCTGCTGACCGCCGGTCAGGCCCCGCGGCCGGCCGACCCGGACGCCAACCCCCGGCTGGCCCTGCGGGTCGCCCTGGAGTGCGCGGACGCGGTGCTGCGACTGGCCTTCCGGACCGACCCGGAGGGCGACCCGGCGCTGATCGCCGAGTGCAAGCGGCTGCTGCGCCGCTACCTGACCTGAACGCACCGGTGGCCGGGCCCCTCCGCGATGCGGAGGAGACCCGGCCACCGGCCCGGACCGTCTGCGTTGCGAACGCCCGCTTCGCGAACGCCCAGTCGCCTACTTCGCGATCAGCGAGCGCAGTACGTACTGCAGGATGCCGCCGTTGCGGTAGTAGTCCGCCTCGCCGGGGGTGTCGATCCGGACCTTGGCGTCGAAGGAGACGTCGCCGGCCTGCACCCGCACGGTCTCCGGAATGCCGCCGTCGTTGAGCGCGGTCACGCCGGTGACCGAGAAGGTCTCGTCACCGGTCAGGCCGAGCGAGTCGGCGTCGGCGCCCTCGGGGAACTGCAGCGGCAGCACGCCCATGCCGATCAGGTTCGAGCGGTGGATGCGCTCGTAGGACTCGGCGACGACGGCCTTGACGCCCAGCAGCGCCGTGCCCTTGGCCGCCCAGTCGCGGGACGAGCCCGAGCCGTACTCCTTGCCCGCCAGGATCACCAGCGGCACGCCCGCCGCCTGGTAGTTCTGCGCGGCGTCGTAGATGAACGCCACCGGCGCGTCGGCCTGGGTGAAGTCGCGGGTGTAGCCGCCCTCGGTGCCGGGCGCGATCTGGTTGCGCAGCCGGATGTTGGCGAAGGTGCCGCGGATCATCACCTCGTGGTTGCCACGGCGCGAGCCGTACGAGTTGAAGTCGCGCTTGTCCACGCCGTGCTCGGTGAGGTACTGCGCGGCCGGGGTGCCCGGCTTGATGTTGCCGGCCGGGGAGATGTGGTCGGTGGTGACCGAGTCGCCCAGCTTGGCCAGCACCCGGGCGCCGCTGATGTCGGTGACCGGGCTCGGCTCGTGCGCCATGCCCTCGAAGTAGGGGGGCTTGCGGACGTAGGTGGACTCGGCGTCCCACTCGAAGGTGTTGCCGGTCGGGATCGGCAGCGACTGCCAGCGCTGGTCGCCCGCGAAGACGTCCGAGTAGTCCTTGGTGAACATGTCCTGGTCGATCGAGGAGGCCACGACCTCGGCGATCTCCTGCTCGGTCGGCCAGATGTCGGCCAGGTAGACCGGCTTGCCCTCGGCGTCGGTGCCCAGCGCGTCGCGGGTGATGTCGACGTTCATGTTGCCCGCGATGGCGTAGGCGACCACCAGCGGCGGCGAGGCCAGGTAGTTCATCTTGACGTCGGGGTTGATCCGGCCCTCGAAGTTGCGGTTGCCGGAGAGCACCGAGACGGCCGCCAGGTCGTGCTCGTTGACGGCGGCGGAGACCTCGTCCGGCAGCGGGCCGGAGTTGCCGATGCAGGTCACGCAGCCGTAGCCGACCAGGTTGAAGCCCAGCTTCTCCATGTAGGGAGTGAGGCCGGCCTTCTCGTAGTAGTCCATGACGACCTTGGACCCGGGGGCCAGGGTGGTCTTGACCCAGGGCTTGGCGTGCAGGCCCTTCTCCACGGCCTTCTTGGCGAGCAGGGCGGCGCCCAGCATCACCGAGGGGTTGGAGGTGTTGGTGCAGGAGGTGATCGAGGCGATCACGACCGCGCCGTGGTCGATCTCGTAGGTCGAGCCGTCGGGGGCGGTGACCAGGGTCGGCTTGTGGATGCCGTTGGAGACCGCCGGGGAGTCGGAGGCCGGGAAGGACTCCTTGCCGGACTCGTCGTCCACCGCGATGTAGTCGCGCACGGCGATCTCGAAGCGGTCGGCCGCCTCGGCCAGGACGACGCGGTCCTGCGGGCGCTTCGGTCCGGCGATCGAGGGCACCACCGAGGCCAGGTCCAGCTCGATGTACTCGGAGTACACCGGCTCGGCGGCCGGGTCGTGCCACAGGCCCTGGGCCTTGGCGTACGCCTCGACCAGCGCGAGCTGCTGGTCGCTGCGGCCGGTGAGCTTCAGGTAGCTGATGGTCTCGGCGTCGATCGGGAAGATCGCGCAGGTGGAGCCGAACTCCGGGGACATGTTGCCGATGGTGGCCCGGTTCGCCAGCGGGACGGAGGTGACGCCCTCGCCGTAGAACTCGACGAACTTGCCGACGACGCCGTGCTTGCGGAGCATCTCGGTGATGGTGAGCACCAGGTCGGTGGCGGTGGCACCGGCCGGCAGCGCGCCGTTCAGCTTGAAGCCGACCACGCGCGGGATCAGCATGGAGACCGGCTGGCCGAGCATCGCGGCCTCGGCCTCGATGCCGCCGACGCCCCAGCCCAGCACGCCCAGGCCGTTGACCATGGTGGTGTGCGAGTCGGTGCCGACGCAGGTGTCGGGGTACGCCTGGCCGTTGCGGACCATGACGGTGCGGGCCAGGTGCTCGATGTTGACCTGGTGGACGATGCCGGTGCCCGGCGGGACGACCTTGAACTCGTCGAACGCGGTCTGGCCCCAGCGCAGGAACTGGTAGCGCTCCTTGTTGCGGCCGTACTCGATCTCGACGTTCTGGGTGAAGGAGTCCCGGGTGCCGAACTTGTCGGCGATGACCGAGTGGTCGATGACCAGCTCGGCCGGGGCCAGCGGGTTGATCTTCGCCGGGTCGCCGCCCAGCTCCTTGACGGCCTCACGCATGGTCGCGAGGTCCACCACGCAAGGGACGCCGGTGAAGTCCTGCATGATCACGCGGGCGGGGGTGAACTGGATCTCCTGGTTGGGCTGCGCCGAGGCGTCCCAGTTGCCCAGCGCGCGGATGTGGTCGGCGGTGATGTTCGCGCCGTCCTCCGTGCGGAGCAGGTTCTCCAGAAGCACCTTCAGGCTGTAGGGGAGGCGCTGCGAGCCCTCGACCTTGTCCAGCTTGAAGATCTCGTACGACTCGTCGCCCACCTGCAGCGAGCTGCGGGCGTCGAAGCTGTTGGCGGACACGACTGTCTCCCTAATCTTTCTCAATGCGCACAGTCTCTGCGTCAGTGCGCACAGTCTCCGGACGCGCGGCCTGCAGAAGGTGCGTGTCTTCTCCGCGCATACCCACGCGATCGTGCCGAGGATATCTTGACGTCGAGATAACCATAGTGCATCCCGTCCGCCCGAGCGACGTGGGCACGCATTGACGGTCCGGGCCGTCGACGAGGGATATTCGCTGGACGCCACCGGCGGCTTCGCCGCAGGCTGCCCCCCGGGCCGCCGGTCGCGGCGGCGATACGTCGGGAGGGGAGAGAACTGATGGGATTCAGGCTCGAAGGGCCGGTGCTGGAGGGCTCGCTGGTGCGGCTGGAGCCGCTGGACCACCGGCACGCGCCGGATCTGGCGCTGGCCGCCGAGGAGGAGCGGAGCTCGTACGGGTTCACCTGGGTGCCCACGGCCGCCGAGGTCGGCCAGTACGTCGACGCCCAGCACGCCAGGGTCGCGACCGGGCGGTTCGCGCTGTTCGCGCAGGTGTCGCGGGAGACCGGGCGGGCGGTGGGGGCTACCGGCTACCTGGATCCACGGCTGTGGCCGGACCGGGAGGAGCTGTTCGCGGTGGAGGTCGGCTTCACCTGGCTCGCCCCCTCGGTCCAGGGCACCGGCTTCAACACCGAGTCGAAGTACCTGATGTTCCGCCACGCCTTCGAGACCTGGGGCGTGTCCCGGGTGGACCTGAAGACGGACGCCCGGAACAGCCGCTCCCGGGCCGCGATCGAGAGCGTGGGCGCCCGGTTCGAGGGGGTGCTGCGCAACTGGGGCCAGTCCTGGGCGCCCGGCGAGGACGGGCTGCTCCGCGACTCGGCGATGTTCTCGGTCGTCGCGGCGGAGTGGCCGGACTGCCGGGCGCGACTGGAGCAGCGGCTTGAGCAGCGACTGGCCCGGCACCGGAAGCCGGTCAGTCACCCAGCGTAGCGACCATCACCGCCTTGATGGTGTGCAGCCGGTTCTCGGCCTGGTCGAAGACGATCGAGTGCGGTGACTCGAACAGCTCGTCGGTGACCTCAAGCTCGGTGAGCCCGGTGGTGGCGTGCAGCTGCCGGGCCACCTCCGTGCCGAGGTCGTGGAAGGCCGGGAGGCAGTGCAGGAACTTGACCGCCGGGTTGCCGGTGGCCCGGACGGTGTCCAGCGACACCTGGTACGGCAGCAGCAGCTCGATCCGCTCGGCCCAGACCTCCTTGGGCTCGCCCATGGACACCCAGACGTCGGTGTAGAGGAAGTCGGCGCCCTTGACCCCGGCGGCGATGTCCTCGGTCACGGTGATCCGCGCGCCGGTCCGGGCGGCGAGCTCGCGCGCCCGCTGCTGGACCTCCGGCTCGGGCCACAGCTGCCGGGGGGCGACCACCCGGATGTCCATGCCCAGCAGCGCGCCGGTGACCAGTAGCGAGTTGCCCATGTTGTAGCGGGCGTCGCCGAGGTAGACCAGGGCGACCTCGGACAGCGGCTTGGCGCAGTGCTCGCGCACGGTGAGGATGTCGGCCAGCATCTGGGTGGGGTGCCACTCGTCGGTCAGGCCGTTCCAGACCGGGACCCCCGCGTGGGCGGCCAGCTCCTCGACGATCTCCTGGCCGTGGCCCCGGTACTCGATACCGTCGAACATCCGGCCGAGCACCCGGGCGCTGTCCCGGACCGACTCCTTCACGCCCAGGTGGGAACCGCTGGGGTCGAGGTAGGTGGTGTGCGCGCCCTGGTCCGCGGCGGCGACCTCGAACGCGCAGCGGGTCCGGGTCGACCCCTTCTCGAAGATCAGCGCGATGTTCCGGCCGCGCAGCCGGGGCTGCTCGGTGCCCGCGTACTTGGCCGCCTTCAGCTGCGCCGACAGGTCGAGCAGGAAGCGGAATTCCTCGGGTGTGAAGTCCAGCTCCTTGAGGAAGTGCCGATTCCGCAGATTGAAGGCCATGCCGGGCTCCTGAGGTGACGGAGGGATGCGCTTACCCGGTAAGTATATACATTGAGCAACATTTTTATGCGGAGCAGCCATCCACGACGGCGACAGCCGGAGCCGCCTGCGGTCATCATTTGTCCGATATGACGGATTCATACCGAGCCGCTCTGGGAAACAGCCAAGGAAGGCACACCACCTCCGGAAAGGGTCTCCATGTACCGCGCACTCACCTCCGCCACCCTCGCCGAGCTGCGTCGCCCCCGCCCCTATCCCGCCGTGTCGATCCTGATGCCGACCCACCGCCGCGAACCGGACAACGCCCAGGACCCGGTGCGCCTGCGCAACCTGGTGGCCGAGGCCAAGGAGCGGGTGCAGGCCGACCCGGCCGTCTCCCGGGCGGACCGGATCAAGGTGGTCGAGCAGTTGGAGGCGGCCCTGGCCGAGATCGACCTGGTGCACGTCGAGGACGCGCTGGCGGTCTTCGTCGCCCCGGACGAGCACCAGGTCTGGACCCTCTGCCGCAGCGCCGACGCCCGGGTCGTGCTCTCGGACACCTACCTGACCCGCAACCTGGTCGCCGCCCAGGCCGCCGCCCGGCCCTACTGGGTACTGGTGGTCGCCGCCGACCACGCCCGGCTGTGGAGCGGCGGCCCGGAACGCGTCACCGAGCGGACCAACGGGACCTTCCCGCTGAGCCGGAGCCTGGAGGACCCTGATTCCGAGCGCAAGGAGCGGATCGGCGACCTGCCGAGCACCTACACCGACGAGCTGACCCGGCAGTTCCTGCGCGAGGTGGACGTCGCGCTGGGCAGCGTGCTGGCGGCCGAGCCGCGCCCGCTGTACCTGGTCGGCGAGGCCGCGGCGCTGTCGCTGCTGGGGGACGTCGGCACCGCGGTGAAGAGCGCCGTCGCGCGGGTCCCGCACGGCGGGCTGGCCCAGGGCACGGCCGAGGCGGTCTGGCAGACCGTCCGGCCCGCCGTCGAGGAGCAGGCGCGCAAGGACATCACCGACGCGCTGACCGAGCTGGACCAGGCCAAGGGCCGCAAGGAGTTCGCGGCCGGGATCGACGAGGTGTGGCAGAAGGTGCGGACCGGGCGGGTGGCGCTGCTGGCCGTCGAGGAGAACTACCGGGTGACCGTCCGCGACGACGGCGAGCACCTGGTCCACGCCGCTCCGGACGACCAGGGTGCGCGCGAGGACATCGTCGACGAGATCGTGGAGAAGGCCCTGGACACGGGCGCCCAGGTGCGCTTCGTGCCCGACGGCGAACTCGCCGACGCCGGTCAGATCGCCGCCGTACTGCGCTACTGACACCCGGCACCGCTGACACCCGGCACCGACACCGGCACCGGCACCGGCACCGATGTCCGACTCAACCGCCGGGTCAGCCGTACGGTTCAACCGCGGCTGCGGAGTCGGCGGAGCATCCTCGGGTCCTCGAAGCCGACGGCACGGGCGGCGGCCTCGACGGTCGTGCCGTGGGCGATGAGGTGCTCCGCGCGCTCCAGCCGCAGCGTCTGCTGGTAGCGCAGCGGGGTCAGCCCGGTGGCCCGGGTGAACAGCCGGGTCAGCGTCCGCTCGCTGACCCCGGCCGACTCGGCCAGCCGGGCCAGCGGCAGCCGCTGGGTGAAGCCGCCGTCGATGGTGTCCTGCGCCCGGTGCACCGTGTCGTCCAGGTGGGAGCGGTGCCGGAGCATGGCGCTGTGCTGCTGCTCGTGGCCGTTGCGGCGGGCGTAGACGACCATGTCCCGGGCCACCCGGGCGGCGGCGGCCGGGCCGTGGCGCGCGGAGACCAGGTGCAGCGCCAGATCGATCCCGCTGGCGATCCCGGCGGAGGTGACCACCCGGTCGTCGACGGTGAACAGGGCGTCGCGGACGACCACGGCGCGGGGGTAGCGGGTGGCCAGTTCCTCCTGGAAGTCGTGGTGCGTGGTGCACCGGCGGCCGTCCAGCAGACCGGCGCGGCCCAGGGCCTCCGCCCCGGCGCAGACGCTGGCCACCGTGCCGCCCCGGGCGTGGTGCTCGCGCAGCCGGGCCAGCGCCTCCGGGCCCGGCCGCGGCCCCCGCTCCAGGCTGGACGCGCGCCAGCCGGGAACGAGGACCATGTCCTGCGGGCCGAGCTCGGGCCACTGGGTCCCGGCCTGCAGCGGCGCCCCCTGGGCGCTGGGGACCACCGGCTCCTCGGCCACGTAGCCCAGGGTGTAGTCGTGGCCGAAGTCGGCGGCGGTGGAGAAGACCTGCGCCGGCCCGGCGAGGTCGAGCAGGTGCACGCCGGGCACCAGCAGGAAGAGGATGCGACTCATGGTGCCGTCATCGTGCCTCCTCGGCGGCCCTTCGCTCCAGCTCGTCCACGGTGGCGATGGTCGCGAAGCGGTCGGCGAGCACGAACTCGGTGCGCCGGGTGATCTCCTCGGCGGAGAGGGTGACCCCGTCGCGGGTGATCGCGTCGGTGGCGGTGGCGTCCGTGACGAAGGTGACCGTGTAGCCGAGGTCGCTGCCCACCCGCGTGGTGGTCTCGACGCACTGCTCGGTCCGGATGCCGCAGACCGTCAGCTCGCTCACCCCGCGCAGGGTGAGCTCCTGCTGGAGGTTGGTGGTGGTGAAGGCGTTGTGGGAGGTCTTGTGGATGAGGAGGTCGCCGTCGTCGGGCTCCAGTTCCGCCATCAGCCGGACCTGGCCGAGGGCCGGGTCGAAGACGTCTCCGCTGCCGGGCTCGGAGTGCAGCACCCACACCACCGTGTCCCCGGCGTCGCGGGCCAGCCGGAGCAGCCGGTTGACCTGGTCGGTGATCCTCGGGTTATTGATCCCCGCCCACTCGGGACGGGCTCGGAAGGACTCCTGGACATCGATGACAATCAGCGCTCGGGTCATGACCCCCAGTCTGGCCTGGTCCGACTCCTGGTCGGCAGGCTTGATCGGGTCCGGCAGCGGACCGATCCGGTCAGCCGATACGCCGGTCCGCAGGTCGGTACGGTTCGGCAGCGGACCGGCGGATTGGCTAGCGTGCAGGGGTGACCAACGAGACCTCTTCCCCTGACATCCAAGCCGCTGGCTCCCGGGCCGCGCGCGGCGCCGTCGCCGCAGGTCTGGCCAGCATCGCCGCCGACGGCACCGTCCTCGACACCTGGTTCCCCGCCCCCGCCCTCAGCGAGGCCCCCGGCGCCGCCGGCACCGTACGGCTCACCGCCGAGGAGGCCGACGCCGCCCTCGGCGCGGGCGCGGCCGACGCGCTGCGCACCGACCCCCGGCGCGGCGTCGAGGTCGTGGCCGTACGCACCACCATCGCCTCGCTGGACGAGGCGCCGATCGACGCGCACGACGCCTACCTGCGGCTGCACCTGCTGAGCCACCGGCTGGTCCAGCCGCACGGGCAGAACCTGGACGGCCTGTTCGGGCTGCTCGCCAACGTGGCCTGGACCAGCATCGGCCCGGTACCGGTGGACAACGTCAACGCCGCCCGGCTGGCGGTCCGCGCCGAGGGCGGCCAGCTCGCGGTGTTCGGCGTCGACAAGTTCCCCCGGATGACCGACTACGTCGTCCCGAGCGGCGTGCGTATCGCCCACGCCGACCGGGTACGCCTGGGCGCGCACCTGGCCGCCGGGACCACCGTCATGCACGAGGGCTTCGTCAACTTCAACGCGGGAACGCTGGGCGTCTCCATGGTGGAGGGCCGGATCTCGGCGGGCGTGGTGGTCGGCGACAACAGTGACATCGGTGGCGGCTCCTCGATCATGGGCACCCTCTCCGGTGGCGGCAAGCAGGTCGTCTCGGTCGGCGAGCGCTGCCTGCTGGGCGCGAACGCCGGTATCGGCATCTCGCTGGGCAACGACTGCGTGGTGGAGGCCGGGCTGTACGTGACGGCGGGTACCCGGGTGACCCTGCCGGACGGCAAGATCGTCAAGGCGGTCGAGCTGAGCGGCGAGCCCAACCTGCTGCTCCGCCGCAACTCGCAGAACGGCGCGGTCGAGGTCATTCCCCGCAGCGGCTCCTGGGGCGGCCTGAACACGGCCCTGCACGCGCACAACTGAGAGGTTCGCCGACTGGTGGTCCCGGCACGCGTCAACGCGGGGACCACCAGGGCGGCAGAGATCCCTCGTCGGTGTGATGCCGGGTGACCGACCCAATCGCGGACTCGTTTCCCCTCAGGACCGGCACCGCCGCCGGACCCCGTCCGCAGCACCCAGGAGGGGCGCGCCCGAGATGTCCGAGGCAACCGCCGTACCCGAGGGCTCCACGCCCCCGCAGAGCCTGTTGGCCCAGATGGAGCGGCTGCTCGCCGCCCTGGACGCCGACCTGGGCCGACTCGACGCCGACCTGCAGGCGGACCCCCGCACCGGACCGGACTCGCCGCCGACCGGCGTCGGCACCGGCGTCGGCACCGATCAGCCGGGTGGCCGGGAGCAGCCGCGATCCGAGCAGCGGGACCAGCGGCAGCAGCAGCGGCAGTAGCAGCAGCGGGAGCAGGGTCTGCCAGGGCGGTGCCCACAGGTCCGCCGTCATGACTCGCCACCGCGGTCCGCGGGCTGCGGCTCGGCGGCCAGGCTCTGATCCTGCTCCTGGTCCTGCTGCAAGCGCGGCTCGGGGCGGCCGACGCGGACGGCTCGGAGCAGTTCGGTGGCCAGTTCCTGGCACTCGGCCACCGCGTCGACGGAGTCGATGCAGCGCCAGTAGAGCTCCTGCTCCCCCGCGCCGCAGGCCAGTACGATCAGGGCCTCGGCCGTCTCGTGGATCAGCGTCCGCAGCTCGGTCACGGTGGCCTCGACGTCGCCGATGGTGCTGAGCCGTTCCGCGCGGCTCGACCCGCCGCTGTCGTCCGGCGGACGCCCGACGCAGGCGGCCGCGTGCCCGGCGGCCTCGGCGAGCGCGGAGGCCACCTGCACCGCGCCGCAGCCCCGGCTCTCGGTCAGCGCCCGCTCGGTGAGCCGGACGGCGGCGATCGCGGCCACGGCCTCCACCAGCGTGCACGCCTGCCAGGCCTCGATCAGGGCCGGTGGCACCGACCGCACCTCGGTGAGGGCGTGGCGGGTGGATTTGATGAGTCGTTGGGCGTCCATGGCGTGGCTCCCCCACTGGCGTTCCTGACGGACGATCCGTCAGGACACCAGCGTGGAACGCCGCACCGACCGACTTCCGCGCCGAGCGGCAGGCTGTGGACGAAACCGGGGCTGTGGAAAACCCGGCCACCCGCAGGGGTGAGCGGAAAGCCCGGCAAATCCGGACGAACCGTCAGGAAGCATCCAGTGGCGGGGTTCCGCCGACCGGGAAGCGCAGTTCATTGCGTTCGATCTTCGCCGCCAGCGCCGCCAGCGGATCGACGTCGAGCGCCATGCAGAACTGCAGCAGGTAGGCGAGGACGTCCGCCACCTCGTCCTCCACCCGGTGCGCCCGCGCCGGCTCCCGCATCACCGCCGCCGCCTGCTCCGGCGTCAACCACTGGAAGATCTCCAGCAGTTCGGACGCCTCCACGCTCAGCGCGGCGGCCAGGTTCTTCGGCGTGTGGTACTGCCCCCAGTCCCGGGCGGCGGCGAACGCGCGCAGCCGCTGCTGCAGGGCGGCGATGTCCGGCACGGTCCCGGGCTCACTGTGATCGCTCATGCCGTCATTCTCCGCGATGCCCGGAGCCGCCCCGACCGCTACCCCACCGCTGCCGGAGCCGCACCGGGTGCGACCGCGGCCGGTGCCGGGACCAGCAGGCTGCCGCCGCTGGCCGGGTCGCGCTCGCAGCGGACCTCCAGCACCCCCGGCAGCCGGGCCGGGGTCCGCGCGGTGGCCAGCAGCCGCAGGTGCCCGCGCGGCACCAGCTCCTGCGCGAGCGGCAGCAGCCCGGCACACAGCTCCTGGTCCAGGTCCTCGGCGAGCACGGTCAGCAGCCTTTCCGCGTCGGGTACTTCGGCCGCCGACGTCAGTTGCAGCACACCCGGGCCGGTCAGCAGCACGGTGGCGAAGGCCAGGCGGCGCAGCGTCCCGGCGCCGAGGAGCTCCGCCGAGGTCCAGTGCCCGTCGCCCTCGTCCACCGCGGTGATCACCCGCTCGCCGCCGCCCGAGGCGTCCCGCAGCACGCCGAGCCCGGCCACCGGCTGGCTGCTCCCCGCGCGCAGCGTCTGGACCAGCCGCCCGAACCTGATCCGGCACTCGCCCTGGATCCGGGCGATCACCGCCGCCAGGTTCTCCGCCGAGCCGCGCAGCCGGGCGTCGTCGGACACCGGGACCCAGCCGCGCATCAGCGCGGGCACCGGGTCCACCGCGAACAGCTCGCGCAGCGCGGTGAGCAGGTGCTCCACCGCGGCCAGTACCCGCCGCTCGCCCGGGTTGGCGCCCGCCACCCGCAGCGGCAGCTGGGCGCTGAGCAGCGACCGAGCCGAGAGCGGGGCGTGGATGTCGCCCTGGCGGCCGTCGCTGTGCCAGGCGGCGCTGATCCGCCCCCGGGCCTCCTCCCCGGTGGAGAGCAGCAGTTGCCGACCGAGGGCCAGCCGCTCGGCCGCGATCCGGGGCCTGCCGTCGGTCCGTACCGCGACCTCCAGCCGGACGGTGCCCTGCGGGGTGCCGACCGAGCAGCCGAGCCGGAAGCCCTGGCGTCCGTGCGGCGCGCAGCCCGCGAGGCCGCCGCGCACCCCCGCCAGCGCCTGCTCCAACTCCGCACCGCCCGCCAGGCCGCAGAGCGCGACCAGCGCGTCCAGGGCGTTGGACTTGCCGGTGCCGCCGGCCCCGTGCAGCAGGGTGACCGGCGCCAGCGGCAGCACCGTGCCCCGGTGCGACTTGAACGCGGCGAGCCGCAACTCCTGCACGGTGGCGCGGCGGGGGGCACGGGACTGCGGCTGATCGGTCATCCCCGGACGCTACTGCGCGCGGACCCGTCGGCACCGCCCTCGGCCGCCGAACGGGTGAACGCCGGTCGCCGGTCGCCCGCCACCGGGTGAACGCCGGTCAGGCCGGGGCGGGGCGGGTGAACCGGCTGAGCGTGACCGAGGCGGTGGCCGGCACCGGGTCCGGCAGCCGGGCGATCCGGCGGTCGAGCTCGGCGGCGTCGGTGTGCCAGGCGCTCGGTCCCATGTCCACCACGGTCCGCACCGCCGCGTGGTCGAGTTCCATCGGGAAGGTGGTCTCGCTGTCGCCCTGGAACCCCAGATGCGGGCCGAGCGCCGCCGCCAGCCGCTGCTGCTTCCGGGCGTCCACCGCGAGCAGTCCCAACGCGCCGACCAGCTCCGCGAGGTGGCGGCTGGTCGGGGAGACCACCAGCAGCGTGCCGCCGGGTCGCAGTACCCGGCGGATCTCCGGCCCGTTGCGCGGCGCGAAGACGTTCAGGACCACCGACGCCGCCGCGTCGCGCAGCGGCAGCGGACGCCAGGCGTCGCAGACCACGGCTCCGGTACGGGGGTGCGCGCGGGCGGCGCGGCGCAGCGCGAACTTGGAGATGTCCAGGGCCAGGCCCTGGGCCCGCGGCCGGGCGTCCAGCACGGCGGCGAGGTAGTAGCCGGTGCCCGCGCCCAGGTCCACCACGGTCTCGGCGGCGTCCGGCACGGCCCGCGCCAGCGCTGCCGCGATCGGGGCGTAGTGGCCCGCGCCCAGGAACGCCTCGCGCGCGGCGACCATGGCGGCGGTGTCGCCGGTACCGGTGTGGGCGCCGCCGGGCAGCAGGTTGGCGTAGCCCTGCCGGGCGACGTCGAAGGTGTGGCGGTCCGGGCAGTGCAGCGGGCCGCCGCCGTCGGTGAGCGCCAGTGGCTGCCCGCAGTGGGGGCAGACCAGGTACTCCACGATGTCTGGCAGCACGTGCACCGTTCCTCAGCTGTTCAGCGGCCGTCAGCAGCGGCCCGGGACAGCCCCCAGGTTACGGCGCGTCCCCCGGCTCCCCCGAGTCGTCCTGCTCGTCGACACCGCCGACACCGCCGACGCCGTCGATGCCGCCCAGGTCGCCCAGCCCCTCGGCGCCCTGCTCGTCCTCGCGGTCGTCATCGTCGTCGTCCTCGCCGTCCTCGGCCGCGCCCTCGGGCAGCTGGTCGACGATCCAGCCCGCGAGGCGTTCGGCGGTGGCCTCGACGCCCAGCCGCCCCTCCCGCACGCCGCGCGCCAGGCTGCGCATCTCGCGGGTGGTGGTGGCCACGCTCGCGCCGCCGGACACCAGGTAGGCGAAGGCGACGGCGGTGGCGAACAGCTCGTTGTTGCGCTCCAGCGCGGGCACCCGGATCAGCTGGTGCATCAGCGCCGCCGCCCGGTCCTCGGGCTCGGGGTAGACCAGGACGTCGAAGATCTCCGCCTGGTGCCGGGTCACGGCCGCGACCAGCGAGCCGTAGTCGGTGACCCGGGGGTCGCCGGGGGTGTACTGCTCGGCCACCATCAGCAGCCAGGACAGGTCGATCTCGATGTTCAACGGCGCTGGCCCGTCCCCTCGTGCTCGCCGAACTCGGCCAGGAACGCCGACTCGTACTCCTTCATGAACTGCGCTGCCGCGTCCACGAAGGTGCGCCCGACCTCGCCCATGTCCTGTTGGACCAGCTTCTCGATGTACTGGTTCATGCTGATCCCCTCCTGTTCGGCCCTGGCCCGGGCGATCTCCGCAGTGGTGGCGTCCACCCGGACGTTCAGCTGCTTCTTAGTCATACCTTCAAGCTAGCGCGATTCCGCTAGCATGCAAGGCCCGCACCGGCCGGACTTTGAGGGGATACCCGCTCGGGGGCGCGTTAAAAGGCCCCGGGGCGCGGGCGCGCAACTCGTGCGCTCCCCCGTGCACCCCGGGGCCCTACCGGTCGAAAGGCGGTCAGCCGGCCACCGGCTCCAGGATCGCCACGCACTCCACGTGCTGGGTCATCGGGAACAGGTCGAAGGCCCGCAGGCTGGTCGGCCGGTAGCCGGACGCCGCGAAGAAGCCCAGGTCCCGGGCCAGCGCCGCCGGATCGCAGGCCACGTAGGCGATGGCGCGCGGCCCCAGCCCCGCCAGGTGCCGGACGGTGTCACGGCCCGCGCCGGAGCGCGGCGGGTCGAGCACCACCAGGTCGGTCTCGGTGATGCCGGTGCGCGGCAGCAGCCGCTCGACCTTGTCGCACTCGATCCGGACCCGCTTCTCGCCGATCAGGTCGCCCAGGTTGTGCCGGGCGTCGGCGACCGACTGCTTGGACGACTCGATGCCGAGCACCGCGCCGGTCTCCCCCAGCTGGTCGGCCAGCGCCCCGGCGAACAGGCCGACCCCGCAGTACAGGTCGAGCGCGTTCTCGCCCTCCTGCGGGTCCAGTCCTTCGAGTACGGCCGAGACCAGCAGGTCGGGGGCCTCCGGGTGGATCTGCCAGAAGCCGCCGTCACCGACCCGCCAGGTGCGCCCGGCGGCGCGCTCGCGGACGAAGGAGCGCCCGTGCACCCGGTGCGGGCCTCCGTGGCCGTCGATCCGCGTCACCGACACCGGCCGGTCCAGATCCACGATCGGCAGCCGCGCGCCCTCACGCGGGGTGAGGATCACCTGGCGGTCGGAGGAGCCGGTGGCGGAGATCGCCTCGACCGTCTCCATGCCGTCCCAGTTCCGGGTCTCCACGCCCAGCTCGGCCACGCCGGGCGCGGCGATCAGGCAGTCGTCGATCGGCTCGACGTCGTGCGAGCGGTGGCGGCGCAGCCCGGCCCGCCCGGTCGCCGGGTCGACGGCGTACTGCACCCGGGTACGCCAGCGCGGGACGGTGCCCGCCGGGAGCTTGCCGCCGACCGGCTCGACGCTGCCGTCCCAGCCGGCCTCGGCCGGGCTGAGCCCGGCCAGCTGCCGCAGCTGCTCGGTGATCACCTGGGCCTTGAGCTTGCGCTGCGCGCCCGGGGTGGCGTGCTGCCAGTCGCAGCCGCCGCAGCGGCCGGGCCCGGCGAAGGCGCACGGCGGCTGGACCCGGTCCTTGGACGCGGTCAGCACCTCGACCGCGTCCGCCCGCAGGAAGCGCGAACTGACCGTGCCGTCGGTGACCTCGGCGACCACGCGCTCACCGGGGAGCGCGTGCCGCACGAACAGCACCCGGCCCTCGTGCCGGGCCACGCAGTGGCCGCCGTGGGCGACCGGTCCCACCTCCACCTCGTACCGCTGCCCGACAAGGGACTCCGCGGCTTCCGGGTCGTTGGCGGTGGCGGGGATGGGACGTCGGTTCGTCACTCGATGCTTTCCTTGCTGCTCTGATCGCTGCTGCTCTGATCGCTCTGCTTGCTCTGGCTTGCCGCGGCCTTGGCCGGGCGGTGCAGGTCGCGGTTCTGCACCCGGTGCAGGTCCCCCCGGCGGACCTGCCCGGGGGCGGTCCACTCCACCGGCTTGCGCCGCCGCTCGGAGGATTCCAGCTGCCAGGGTACCGAGACCACCATCACCCCAGGCGTGAACAGCAGTCTTCCCTTGAGCCGGAGTGCGCTCTGGTTGTGCAGCAGGTGCTCGTACCAGTGCCCGACGACGTACTCGGGGATGAAGACGGTGACCACGTCGCGGGGGCTGGTCCGGCGCAGGTTGCGGACGTACTCCACCACCGGGCGGGTGACCTCGCGGTAGGGCGAGTCGAGCACCTTGAGCGGGATCTCGATGCCCCGCCGCTCCCAGTCCTGGCGCAGCACGGCGGTGTCCGCCGGGTCGACGTTGACCGTCAGCGCCTCCAGCGTGGAGGTCTTCGCGGACCGGCTGATCTGGGCGTAGGCGAGCGCCCTGAGCGTCGGCTTGTGCAGCTTGGAGACCAGCACCACCGAGTGCACCCGCGACGGCAGCACCGACTCGTCCGGGGCCTCCTCGGCCGCCGACAGCTCGGTGGAGACCCGGTCGTAGTGCTTGCGGATGGCCTTCATCAGGATGAAGAACACCACCATCAGCAGGCAGGACATCCAGGCGCCCTCCATGAACTTGGTGCTCAGGACGACCACCAGGACGCAGGCGGTGCAGCTCAGGCCGACGCTGTTGATCACCCGGCTGCGCATCATCCGGCGGCGGACCGCGGGGTCGGTCTCGGTCTTCAGCAGCCGGGTCCAGTGCCGGATCATGCCGGTCTGGCTCATGTTGAAGGAGACGAAGACGCCGATGATGTACAGCTGGATCAGCCGGTCCGGGTTGGCCCCGTAGCCGATGATGAAGACCACGGCCACGGCCGCCAGCGCGATGATGCCGTTGGAGAACGCCAGCCGGTCGCCGCGGGTGTGCAGCTGCCGGGGCAGGTAGCGGTCCTGGGCGAGGATCGAGCCGAGCACCGGGAAGCCGTTGAAGGCGGTGTTGGCGGCCAGCACCAGGATCAGGCCGGTGACCGCGGCGATGAAGTAGAAGCCCGGCGTGAAGTTGCTGAACACGGCCTGGCTGATCTGCGCCAGCGCGGTCTTCTGCTGGTACCCGGCCGGGGCGCCGACCAGCTGGCTGTTGCTGCCGGCCATGTGCAGGCCGGTGAGGTTGCCCATCCAGATGATGCTGATCATCATGACCACCGCCATCACCGCCATCATCAGCAGCGTGGTGGCGGCGTTCTTGCTCTTCGGCTTGCGGAAGGCCGGGACGCCGTTGCTGATCGCCTCGACACCGGTGAGCGCGGCGCAGCCCGAGGAGAAGGTCTTCAGCAGCAGGAACACCATGGCCAGGCCCGCGACGTTGCTGTGTCCAGGGGCCGCGACCAGGTGGAAGCCGGCGCTGACGGCATGCATCTGGGTACCGAAGAAGAACTTGCGGATCGCCGCGTAGGCCGCGAGCCCGAGGATTCCGATCATGAAGCCGTAGGTCGGGATGGCGAAGGCGGTGCCGGATTCGCGCACCCCGCGCAGATTCATCCCCATCAGCAGGATGACCAGGGTGACCGAGATGGCCACCTCGTGCCCGTGCAGCGACGGCACCGCCGAGACCAGGTTGGCGACACCGGAGGTGGTGGACACGGCGACGGTCAGCACGTAGTCGACCATCAGCGCCGCCGCGACGGTGAGCCCGGCGTTGGCGCCGAGGTTGACCGTCGCCACCTCGTAGTCACCGCCGCCGCTCGGGTACGCGTGGACGTTCTGCCGGTACGAGGCGACGACCACGAGCATGACCAGGGCCACCACCCCGCCCACCCACCAGGAGAAGTGGATGGTGGCGATCCCGGCCACGGACAGGGACAGGAAGATCTGCTCCGGCGCGTAGGCGACGGAGGAGAGCGCGTCGGAGGCGAAGACGGGCAGCGCGATCCGCTTGGGGAGCAGCGTTTCGCCGAGTCTGTCGTTCTGAAGTGCGCGACCGATCAGGATGCGCTTGGGCAAGCCGGTGAGTTTGGACACGCTGAGGATGGTAGGCCCAGATCTTAACGGCTTCTTGATGGCCCTCCCTTCTGCATCCCTGCGACCCTGGAAGGGGTAAGGGTTCAGCTTGATCTGCGAGACCCGTCGATTACCTACGATTCGCAGGTCAGAAGGGGTTCTTGGCCATGCAACGCATCTCTCTCGGTCTCGACTCCGTTACGGATTGGCAACCGTCGCTTGTGAATTTCTGCACGCGGGAACACCAGCGGAGGTGGATCGCCCGAAGCCCTGCCGGGCTTCCTGGGTACATACGCCCCGACTTGCCCAGGTGGTGCGGTTGTGCCATTCCCGGGCGGGGGTGCGACCCTGGTGCGGGCACCCGCTGAGACGGTGCCAAGATCGAGCCGAGACACCACACCGGAAGGACGGTCGTGCACATCGTCATCATGGGTTGCGGGCGCGTGGGTTCCGCCCTCGCACGCACCCTCGAGAAGCAGGGTCACTCGGTCGCAGTCGTCGACCAGGACCCCACGGCATTCCGCCGTCTCGGTTCGGGCTTCGTCGGCAAGCGGGTCACTGGGGTCGGTTTCGACCAGGACACGCTGCGCGAAGCGGGGATCGAGGAGGCCGACGCCTTCGCTGCGGTGAGCAGCGGCGACAACTCCAACATCATCGCCGCTCGGGTGGCCCGGGAGACCTTCGGCGTCGAGAACGTCGCGGCCCGGATCTACGACCCCCGCCGCGCGGAGGTCTACCAGCGCCTGGGCATCCCCACGGTCGCCACGGTCCGCTGGACCGCCGACCAGATGATGCGGCGGCTGCTGCCGAGCGAGGCCGAGCCGAACTGGCAGGACCCGAGCGGCGCCGTCCAGCTGGCCGAGGTCCCGGTGGCCGGCGGCTGGATCGGCCACCGGCTGTCCAAGCTGGAGACGGCCGCCGAGGTCCGCGTGGCCTTCGTCACCCGGCTCGGTGTCGGCACCCTCCCCACCCCGGAGATGGTGCTGCAGGAGAGCGACGTGGTGCACATGATGATGCGTACCGCCGATCTGAAGGCCGTCGAGGCCGTCTTCGCGAAGGGCCCGGAGGAGCACTGATGCGGGTAGCCATTGCCGGAGCCGGTGCGGTGGGACGATCCATCGCAGGCGAGCTGCTGGAAAACGGCCACGAGGTCCTGCTCGTGGACAAGAACCCCAAGTCCATCTCGGTGGAGCGGGTGCCGACGGCCGAGTGGCTGCTGGCTGACGCCTGCGAGATCACCGCGCTGGACGAGGCGGCGCTTCAGCGCTGCAACGTCGTCATCGCCGCGACCGGGGACGACAAGGTCAACCTGGTCGTCTCGCTGCTGGCGAAGACCGAGTACGGCGTGCCGCGGGTGGTCGCCCGGGTGAACAACCCGAAGAACGAGTGGCTCTTCAACGAGGCCTGGGGGGTGGACGTGGCGGTGTCCACGCCGCGCCTGATGTCGGCGCTGGTCGAGGAGGCCGTGAGCGTCGGCGACCTGGTCCGGCTGATGCGCTTCAGCCAGGGCGACGCCAACCTGGTGGAGTTCACCCTTTCGGCGGACGCCAGCGTGGTCGGCACCCGGGTCAGCGGCGTCGAGTGGCCCGAGGACACCGCGCTGGTGACGATCATCCGCGAGGGCCGGGTGCTGGTGCCGAGCGGCAGCGACACCCTGGAGGGCGGCGACGAGCTGCTGTTCGTGGCCACCGCCGAGCGCGAGGCCGAGCTGGAGTCCCTGCTGGCGGGCGAGAAGGTCTGACCTGCGGGTGGTACCACGGGAGCGGGGCCGGTGACACCGTCACCGGCCCCGCTCCCGTTCCCACTCCTCGGCCCCGGGTCGCCCCGGTGGCGGTCAGCCGCGATCGGGGTCCGGCTGGTACTGGAGCCGCGCCTCGTCGGCGAGCCCGGACGGCTCATCGCCGCCCGGCTCGGAGTCCTCCGGCTGTTCCTCCTCCTGGGCCGCCACCTTGATCGGCGGCGGGGCCTTGGACAGGATCAGCCAGGACAGGTAGATCGCCACCAGCCACGGCGGCACGCCGAGGCCGATCTTGGCGACCCCCAGCCAGGTCACGTTGCCCGCCCAGTACAGCGGGAAGAGGATCGCCGCCCGCAGCGCGAACAGCGCCACCCACACCCAGGTCGCCTTGGTGTAGGCGGCCAGCCGGCCCGGGTTCTGGGTGCGCCAGGTCATGTTCTCGCCGAGGACCGGCCCGAGGAACACCCCGAGCAGCGGCCAGCGCACCACCGCGGAGATCGCGTAGGCGACGCCCAGCGCCACCCCGTAGATCATCGACGGCAGGTAGAAGTCCTGCGCCTTGCCCGACTTCATCGCGATGTAGGCGCTGATGCCGACGCCCAGCACGCCACCGAAGGCGTGCTTCAGCGTCTCCCGGCGGAACACCCGGACCAGCGCCAGCAGCAGGGTGACGCCGAAGGCGGAGTAGGACGAGACCTCAAGGCCCTTGGTGACGGTGAAGACCACGACGAAGACGAAGCCGGGCACGGTCATGTCGACCATGCCGCGGACCCCGCCGAAGGCGTCGATCAGCGACGTGTCCACCTGGGGCTTGTCGCTCCCCGGCTGGGCCGCGGATCCGCCCCCGTGCTTGCTGCCACTGCTCACGCGCGCCTACTCCGATCCGACGGGGCGTAGCTCGTAACGGGGGTTGAACAGCACCCGGCGACCCCGCTGATGACTGATCCGGCCGTGGGCCACCAGGCGGCGGCCGGGCTCGATACCGGCGATGGAACGGCGGCCCAGCCAGACCACGTCCAGCGAGTCGGTACCGTCGAACAGCTCCGCCTCCAGCGCGGGGACCCCCGCGCGGGGGCGCAGCGTCACGGCGCGCAGGGTCCCGCTCACGCTGACCTCCTGCCGGTCCTGGCAGGAGGCTATCGGCGTGCAGCCGGTCTCCTCGACGCCCTGCCGAAGCTCCTCGGCGTGCAGGTCCTCGCTGCTGGCGGCGAGACGGCTGAACATGCGACGCAGGCGCCCCTGCTGCCGGTCGCTGCGGATGTCACTCATGCCACCGAGGGTACCGGTCCGGGGCCCCCGCTCCTACCCGCTCCTACCTGCTCGTTCGCGGCTCCGCCCGGGCCCCTACTGTTCGAATCGGTAGCCCATGCCCGGTTCGGTGATGAAGTGCCGCGGGTGCGCCGGGTCGATCTCCAGCTTGCGCCGCAGTTGGGCCAGGTAGACCCGCAGGTAGTTGGTCTCGGTGCCGTAGGCGGGCCCCCAGACCTCCTTGAGCAGCTGCTTCTGGCTGACCAGCCGACCGGCGTTGCGCACCAGGATCTCCAGCAGGTGCCACTCGGTCGGGGTGAGCCGGATGTCGGAGTCGCCCCGGGTGACCCGCTTGGCGACCAGGTCCACCGAGAACGAGGCGGTGGTGACCACCGCCTCACCGGTCTCCGCGCCGACCGGGTCGGCGCGGCGGACCGCCGCCCGCAGCCGGGCCAGCAGCTCGTCCATGCCGAACGGCTTGGTGACGTAGTCGTCCGCCCCGGCGTCCAGCGCCTCGACCTTCTCGTCCGAGGCGTGCCGGGCGGACAGCACGATGATCGGGACCTTGGTCCAGCCGCGCAGGCCCTTGATCACGTCGGTGCCGTCCATGTCGGGCAGGCCGAGGTCGAGCAGCACCACGTCGGGGTGGCGGGCCGCCGCCAGCTCCAGCGCCGAGGCGCCGTCGTGGGCGGCGTCCACCTCGTAGGAGCGCGCCCGAAGGTTGATCACCAGGGCTCGGACGATCTGCGGCTCGTCGTCCACTACCAGGACCCGGGTCATGCGTTGCCTCGCTTCAGTTCTCTGCGGATCGGGGGCTCAGTGCGGCTACAGCTCGGCGTGGTGCACCGCCGGATCGGTCGGCACGGCCGACCCGGGCACCGCGGGCAGGGTGAACACCATGGTCAGCCCGCCGCCGGGGGTGTCCTCGGCGGTCAGGCTGCCGCCCATGGACTCGACGAAGCCCCGGGCGACCGCGAGACCGAGGCCGACCCCGGCCCCGCGCGGGGCGTCGCCGTAGCGCTGGAACGGCTCGAAGACCTTCTCCTTGGCCTCGTCCGGGATGCCGGGGCCGTGGTCGGCGACCCGTACCTCCAGCCGCTCCCCCTGCCCGAACTGCCGGAAGAGGCTGCCGGAGACCAGCACCCGGCCCGGGCCGTTGTACTTCACCGCGTTCTCGATGACGTTCGCCAGCGCCCGCTCCAGCAGCCCCGGATCCCCGGAGACCAGCAGCATCCCCTCCGGGACCTCGGTGCGCACCGACTCCGGCGGGACCCCGCGCAGCGCGAACGGCAGCACCTCGTCCAGGTCGAACTCGCGGACCAGCGGCACCACCGTGCCGGTCTGCAGCCGGCTCATGTCGAGCAGGTTGCCGATCAGGTGGTCCAGCCGGTCCGCGCCCTCCTCGATCCCGGCCAGCAGCTCCGCCTCGTCCTGCGGCGACCACTGGACGTCGTCGGCGCGCAGCGAGGAGACGGAGGCCTTGATCCCGGCCAGGGGGGTGCGCAGGTCGTGCGAGACGGCGGCGAGCAGGGCGGTGCGGATCCGGTTGCCCTCGGCCATCCGCCGGGCCTCCCGGGCCGCCTGGCTCAGCCTGCGGCGCTCCAGCACCACGGCGGCCTGCGCGGCGAAGGCGCCGAGCACCCGGCGGTCGTCGGCCGGGAGCACCCGTCCGGACAGCGCCAGCGCCAGCTTGTCGCCGACCGGGACGTCCACGTCGGCGTCCTCCGGACGGCTCACCGGGTGCGGGCCGACCGAGGCCGCGCAGGTCCACGGCCCGAAGTCCTCCTCGCGCTCCAGCAGCGCCACCGACTCCATCTGGAAGGTCTCCTGGACCCGTTCCAGCAGCGCGGGCAGCGCCTTCTCGCCACTGAGCACGGACTGCGCGAGGAAGCTCAGGGTCTCCGCCTCGGCCCGGCTGCGGGCCGCCTGCGCGGTGCGGGCGGCGGCCAGGTCGACCACGTAGGCGACCGACAGCGCGACCGCCAGGAACACGCCCATGGAGATGATGTTGGCGGTGTCGGAGATGGTCAGCGTGTGCAGCGGCGGGGTGAAGTACCAGTTGACCAGCAGCGAGCCGACCGCCGCCGAGGCCAGCGCCGGGAACAGCCCGCCGGTGAGCGCCGCGCCGACGGTCAGGCCGAGGTAGAGCAGCATGTCGGTCTGCTGGTTCCGGCCGCTGTGCATCCACTCGATCAGCGCGGTCAGCAGCACCGGACCGGCCACGCCGATGCCCCACCCGGCGGCGCTGCGGGCCTTGCCGAGCCGGGTGATCCGGCGGATCGGGGCGACCCGCCCCTTGGCCACGTGCTCGTGGGTGACGATGTGGACGTCGATGTCCCCGGCCTCGCGGGCCACGGTCGCGCCGACGCCCGGGCCGAGCACCCACTGCCAGGGCTTGCGGCGGCTGCTGCCGAGGACTATCTGGGTGGCGTTGACGCCCCGGGCGAACTCCAGCAGCGCCTCGGCCGCGCTGTCGCCGAGGACCGAGTGGAACGACCCGCCCAGGTCCTCGACCAGGCCGCGCTGCACCGTCAGCTCCTCCGGGGAGGCCCCGGTCAGGCCGTCGCTCTTGGCCACGTAGACGGCGAGCAGTTCGCTGCCGGAGCCCTTGGCCGCTATCCGGGCGGCCCGGCGGATCAGCGTCCGCCCCTCGGGGCCGCCGGTCAGGCCGACCACGATCCGCTCCCGGGCCTGCCAGGTCGAGTCGATGTGGTTCTCGGCGCGGTAGCGCTGGAGGTACTCGTCGACCCGGTCGGCGGTCCACAGCAGGGCCAGCTCGCGCAGCGCGGTGAGGTTGCCGGGGCGGAAGTAGTTGGAGAGCGCGGCGTCGACCTTCTCCGGCGCGTAGACGTTGCCGTGCGCCAGCCGCCGCCGCAGCGCCTCCGGGGTCATGTCCACCAGCTCGATCTGGTCCGCCCGGCGGACCGCCTCGTCCGGGACGGTCTCCTGCTGGCGGACGCCGGTGATGCTCTGCACCACGTCGCCGAGGGACTCCAGGTGCTGGATGTTGACGGCGGAGACCACGTCTATCCCGGCGTCCAGCAGCTCCTGTATGTCCTGCCAGCGCTTGGTGTTGCGGGAGCCGGGGACGTTGGTGTGGGCCAGTTCGTCGACCAGTGCCACGGCGGGCCTGCGGGCGAGCACCGCGTCCACGTCCATCTCGGTGAACTCGCCGCCCCGGTAGGCCAGGGTCCGCCGGGGGACGATCTCCAGGCCCTGCTGGGCGTCCCGGGTGTAGCTGCGGCCGTGGTCCTCGACGAAGGCGACCACCACGTCGGTGCCGCGCGCGGCCCGGCGGTGCGCCTCCCCGAGCATCGCGCAGGTCTTGCCGACCCCGGGGGCCGCCCCGAGGTAGATCCGCAGCCTGCCGCGTCCCATGCCGCCTGTCCCTGCTCGCTCCCGCTCCCGCGCTGGTGAGCGGGGCTCTCAAGCCGAGCGTACGGGAATCCCGGATCCCCGACCGCTGACGCGATGGCGCGGCAGAGTCCATTTAGCGACATCTTGACGGCCCGGACAACCCCGCCAATCCGGTTCCGGCTCCGGTTCCGGTTCCGGCTCGACTGACTCTGGTCGACTGTCGGAGGCGGGTGCGAGGATGCGGGGCGTCGAACGACCAGGGCCGCAGGCGAACCGAGGGGAATGCAATGACGCAGCTCCATGATCTCACCGCACTGGAACAGGGAGAGCTGATCGGGACCGGGAAGCTGTCCCCGGTCGAGTTGGCGGATCACTACCTGGATCGGATCGAGCGGCTCAACCCCGCGCTGGGGGCGTTCGTCACGGTGACGCCGGAGCTGGCGCGTGAGCAGGCGGGGCGGGCCGAGGCAGAGGTCACGGCCGCTCGGCGGGAGGGCCGGGCGCTGTCGCCGCTGCACGGGGTGCCGGTGCCGGTGAAGGACCTGAACTTCGTGGCCGGGGTGCGCTGCACCCTGGGTTCGGCCGCCTTCGCCGAGCACGTCCCCACGGTGGACGACCACGTGGTGACCCGGCTGCGCAACGCCGGGACGGTGATCACCGGCAAGACCAGCACGCCGGAGGTAGTGCGTAGTACCTACCTTACCGGCAGGCCCCTGACCTGCGTCTAGACGTCCACCCGAGTCACCCGGCGATAGCTGCATAGAACACGTGTTCCAATGGGAGCCCCCTCCGTGCTCCGAGAAAGAACACCCATATGCACCGCCGATTTACCGCCCTCTTCGCAGCTGGCGCGATAGCGACCGGGGCGACCCTGGCACTTCCCTTTATGGCGGAGGACGAAGACGACGGCGGAGACGGTCCACGGCCCCACGCGTCCGCCCCTGCGAGTCCCGGTCAGTCCCCGGCCCCGGTGGCGCACAATTCCCCGGCCCCGGCGCACACCTGCGGAAGTACGCTCGCCTGTTTCAAGCACGCTGCGCATTCCGTGATCGGCGGCATGGTCCCCGGCCACGTCCCGCCGGAGCTGGACCCGCTCCGATCGTGGGTCGAGTCCCGCGCCCGTGACGGCCGGGTGGCGGTCGCGACGACGCCCCCCGACGCCAGCGGGGCGGAGGTGGTAACCCTGTCGGCGACCATGGGGGACGACGTCGACGTGACGGCGACCATCGACATGCCGGACGCCGACGATTGGGACGACGGTCCGACCACTATCACGGTGCACGCTGCTGGGCCGCGCTTCCGGCCCGTGACGGTCAGGACCGTAGCGACGACCCCGGCCGACGTCGTCACCGAGGCGACAGCAGCGATCGAGAACGCCGTCAGGGCCGCCGAAGCGGCGAGCACTGCGCCGGACCTTCCGTCGGCGACAGCGAGCCCGTCAGAGGACCCCGGGGGCGCTTCCCTGGCCGAGGCGTCCGAGGGCGACGGGGAACCGATCGGAGAACCGGCGTACCCGTCGGACTCCCCCGCCCCGACCCCCTCGGCGACGGCCGCACCAGTCGAGCCGACGCCCGCCCCGGAGTCGACCTTGCCAGGGTAAGAAGTGCCGTGATTCTCTTACCTTCCGGGCGCACGCGGTGCCCGCCGAGGGGAGAGACACCATGGTTCAGCAGCAGGAACGCCCGCAGCAGGTCGTGATGACGGGTAAGGCGGTCAGCCAGGGTCAGTTCAGCTACGCGGGCACGCTGTTCCACTGGACCATGATCATCTGTACCTGCGGCATCTGGTACCCGATCTATGCCAGCGCGAAGCGGAAGCGCCGGACGGTCACCCGCTACACCCGCTAGTCGGCCCACGACGACGCCCCCGCCTCGAACTGAGGTCGGGGGCGTCGCTGCTGTGAAGCCCCGACCATCCGCCACGGGGGAGACAGACGGCCGGGGCCGTTCTGGGGCCTACCGGGGCGGAGCCGGGCACCGGATGCCCAGGTCTGCGGGGTTGGGGCAGGTGATCATGTAGGCGCGCACGCTGACGTTGTCGCCGGTTCGCGGCCAGTCCCATGACCAGATCGTGTCTTTGCCCAACTCGATCATCCGCCGCGCGAACTTCTGGCAGTTGTCCGGGTTCTTGTACGTCTCCTGGGGCGGGTCGGCTTCCCACTGCTCACGCATCCACGCCGACGCCGCGTCAACGTCCGTGAACGTCGCCCGCACAAGCTGCGGCTTGAGCAGGTGGTGCACCAGCGCTTCCGGGGGCGTGGTGGACGTCTGGAACTCGGGAGTGCCCGGCACCCGCTCGTTCTGGTACTTAAAGAGCAGGAGTTTCCCGGACGGTCCCTTCCAGTGGAAAGCGTGCCAGTGGATTCCCTGGCGCGGTTCCCCTTTCAGGTATTCATCCCAATCAATGTCATCGTCGTGCGGCTGCTGCATGACTCGGAAGCTTCCCACTCTGGCCCGCCGGGGCCGTGCGTGTCGTGGCGTGTCGTCAGATGTTGCGGTGCGCGGCAGCGCGGATGATCTGCACGGCGTCGTCCTCGGGCAGGCTGAGCAGCGCGCCTAAGAGGTACTTCCGCACCGTATGCACAAGCGGCCCAGAGGAGTTGAGAAGTTCCTCCGGGGCCACATCCTCCCGCATGGCCGGGTCCATCAGCGCTTGGTCGAGCAGATCCCCGACCAGTTGCGCGGCGACCCACTGCGGGGTGCGCTGCTTGAGCCCGAACGTCATGTGGAGCGACGGTTCATCCCCGACCGTGTACGGGGCGTGCACCCATCCGCGCGGAAGCCACAGCACGTCTCCGGGTGCCAACGTGTACTCCTCCGGCGGGGGCACGTTGGCCAGGTGGTGAAGCTGTTCGTCCGTGAAGCCTGTCGCCAAGAAGCTCAAGTGCTCCTGCACGGGGTTCGGCACCATGGGCGGATGGATGGGCCACGTCTTCCGGCCGGACAGTTGCGCCACCAGCGTCACGTACGGGTCGTAGTGGTACCGGAGCCCCTGCGCGCCGGCCGGGGTGTAGTAGGCGTTCGCTCGGACCCGGTACCCGGTCTCTCGGGCGATCCCCTCGCACAACTCCGCCACGGGGGGCATCAGTTCATGCAGCCCCCGCAGAGACACCGTGTGCCCGTCGTTGAGGTACCGCCGCATGCTCCCCCGACGGGGCATCAGGGCGTCGTCGTCACGGTAGGCCCGGGGGTCGATGGCCTCCCCGTCCTTGATCACGGCAAGGTATTGACGCGCCAGGCACTCACGGTCGATCAGCGCGTCCACCTCCTCCCGCGTGGTCAGCGCCCGCAGTTCGGCGGGGTCGCGGTGGTAGACCACGGGCTTACTCGGCAGCGCTGCGCGAACGGCATCCGGGTTGTCGATCAGTGCGGCAAGCGACACGGGAAGACTCCATTCCGGTGGGTAGGATCCGACGCGGGCAGGGTGCCCTCAATGCGAGTGAGGGCACCCTGCCTTTCTGGTGTGCGATCCGTCAGGCGACGAAGCCCGGGATCTTCTCGGCGGCGGCGGTCAGCTCCGCCGCCGTGAACCGGAGTTCCGGCGACCCGTCGCCCAGCTTGGTGTCACGGACGGCGTAGCCGCCGCCCTCCAGCTCGGCCACGGACAGGCAGTCCTCGGCGCTGCCGGAGTTGTCGCTGTTGCCGCCGCACAGGGCCGCGAACGGCCCCGTGACCTTCCGCTCGTACAGGTTGTCCGCCATGGCGGTTACCTCCACTTGTTGGTTGTCCGCGCTCGGTTGGCGCGGGGCGGTGCACTTGCCCCCGGCGGGATCGCCCGCCGGGTGTCTTGGGAGCCCCGACCGTCCGCCGCAGGGGAACTAGGACGGCCGGGGCTGATCAGGGGGTGTGGCCGGGCGGACGGGGAGCCTCCGCCTGCATCGGCAAGATGACTTCCGCATCGGACATCGGGCACTCAGCGCCCAACGGGTTCTCGTGCGGTGCCACGTGCCGCCGCGTCACTGCCACCTTCCGAGCGCACCAGGAGTCGGGGCAGCGGATGCTAGTGATCTGAATGACCACGTCGGCGGAGCCGGTCGCGTCGAATCGCTGGGTGAACACCCGCGTACTGCCCGGTGCGGACCCTCGCGGGCGGATGGTGACCCCCGCCTCTTTGAGCATCGTCTGCACTGTCCCGGGCGACACGCTCAGCTTGGACGCTATCCGGCGAATCGACGTAGGCAGCGGGTAGAGCCGCACCGCCTCAGCCTTGGTCGCGTCCCAAACCTCCGGCGGGATACGGCGCTTGTCCGGGTCTCTCATATCTGCTGCCCCCTCGGCGCGTGCTCCGGGGAGTTGCGCGCGGCCACGTTCGGTTGATCGGCGTAGTTCGCAACCATCTGGAGACGGAGCTTCAAGCAGGGCTCGCACCCGGAGACGGGGGCCGTGCCACCCGGAGTACGGAGCGGACCCAGGTACCGGGTTCTCGCCCATTTGAGACAGAACCAGCACCAGCCCGTGCCCCAGAGTCGCGAGTCATCCTCGTCCGCGCTGCGGGGCGGAACCGCTAGATCAAGGGAGATCATCCGCCCTCCCCCTGCGCCGGGCTGGTCTCGCGGGCCACAGCGAGCAGCCGCAGCGCCTCCGTGATCGTCTCCAGGACGGGGACGGACACGGTCCCGAGGCGGACACGTTCCTCCCCGAAGGGGTCGACGTTGACAACGGGGGTCGCCCCGTCCAGGCCCAAGAGATGCATCTGCGTCATGAATTCCAGGCGCGCCACGTAGGTCCGATCGACTCGCGGCCTCTTCGGGGCCGGGGCATCGTCGCCGTATTCGGTCTGGTCGTCCATGGCCCGTGTTCCTTGCTGGGATGGCACTGACTTCGTCACTCGGTCGGATGGCCGCAACGCCGTCTTCTTCTGCGGCAGTTGGCTAGTCATGCCGCCTGCCTTCCCACAGCCGGCCGAACGCAGCGCGGGCACTCGCACGGCGGGTACTGCTGCGATTGCAGGGGGCCGTCACTGACGAGCAGTTGTTCCCGCAGCAGCGTCCGCTTCCCCGTCGCGGCGTTGACGACATAGACCCGCACTCGGATCGCCGGTTCGTCGCTCATGTCTCGACCCACAACCCGCAGCAGTGCTCCACGACGGGGCCGCCGTCGGCGTCCTTGGCCGCGTCCTCCTTCTCCCGCAGCTCTGCCAGGACTTCCCGCAACTCCGCTACCTGGACCCGCGAAGCCGCCTCGGCCTCGGCAAGGTCGATGAGGGCCACGGCGTCCTCCAAGGCAATCGGGCCGAAGTCGAACCCGACCACTCCCCCCTGTCCGAGGACCGGGTGGGCGGGACGTCCGATGTCGATGCCGATGGCTGCCATGGCCGCTCGGAGGCGTCTCGCCATACTCATTACCGGGGCGTCCCCGGGCGTGCTCGGGGCTTCCCTCTCCTGCTGCGTTGCTGCCTGGGTCATGGCGCTATCCGTTTCTCACGATCGGGTATCACCAGGGTTCCGCGCGGGCACCATCGCTGACAGTAGGCGCATGATGACTTTTCAAATCGGCATCAAGGGGTGCACGTCTTGACCGCAGAGAACGAAGTACCGGAGCCCTCAACATCACTACCGGCGTGGGCCGGGGCACAGATCGTTGCGCGACGGGAAGCTCAAGGGATGTCCCAGCGCGACCTAGCCGCAGCGATGCAGGAGAGCCAGGGAACCATCCTGCGATGGGAGAAGGGGCGCAGGACACCATCACTGGCACAGGCCCGCCTCTTGGACCAAGTACTACGAACTGACGGCCTGTTCGAGGGGTTACACCCCCTGTGGCTCCAGCACGCACACCCGAGTTGGTTCGGGGCGTACGTCGAGATGGAGCAACGGGCAACCGAGGCACGCATTTTCGAACCACAGATCATCCCGGCCCTCTTTCAGACAGAGGACTACGCCCGCGCCACACTGGCGCAACTCCGCCCGGACCAGGACCGACTAGAGGACTTGTTGACTGCCCGTATGTCTCGGCAAGAGATCCTTGGGCGGGATGACCGGCTCCGGGTGTGGGCCGTGATGGACGAGTCCGTGCTCGGTCGCGCCCTCGGCGGCCCCGAGGTCATGAGCGCACAGCTTGAACGCCTGCTGCGCGAGGGAGAGCATCCACGAACGGTGATCCAGGTGGTGCCGAGCACCACCCACGATCGGCCGGGACTGTCAGGTGCATTCACCGTTCTGACGCTCTCCCAGCACAACGGGGCTCTCTATGCGGACGGGTTCTTGCAGGGGCGCACGTCTGCCGATCAGGCTGACGTGATTCAGGGCCGCCACGCCTATGATCTGCTTGTGTCGGCAGCGCAGCCCGTCGGGCGATCGGCCGACATGATTCGTGACTATCTCAAGGGAGACAAGTGGTGACTTTTGCAAGTGACTTGAACGGCGCGCCCTGGCGCAAGAGCAGCTACAGCGACAACGGCGGCAACTGCATCGAAACGGCCGCTGGCTTCATCCCCGGAGCTGTCCCCGTGCGTGACAGCAAGGACCCCGAGGGTCCTGCTCTGGTGTTCCCTGCCGCTGCGTTCGCGGCGTTCGTGGGCGCGGTCAAGGCCGGCGAATTCGGCACCATCTGACCGCAGCACCACCCGGCTGCACCCGCGCCCCCCTGTAGGCCATCAGCGGCCCGCAGGGGGGCGTTCTCGTGCCTACGCGGCCACCAGGGCGGCAGGCTGTCGCGCAGCCAGCTCGGTGCCGTCGGCGTCGCCGTCCGGCCTGGTGCCGACCACCCATTCCCCGGCCGTCCGGAAGCAGCCCGTTTCGGTCGAGCGGGGCCACTCGGCCATACCCACCAGCGCACCCCCCGGGGCACGCGCCTCAACCCGGAACGCCGGGTAAGAACTCGCGGCCAAGAGGCGCGCCAGGACGGCCCCGTGCGCCCGCAGGACGGCCGCTAGGCGCGGCCACCCGTCCACAGGCTCACGGGCGAACGGGGCGGGCACACGGGGGCAGGGACGCCATACGGGAAGGCCGTTCACCTCGACGGCTACGGCGGCGGCGAGGGTGACGGCAGCAGGTGCGGTGGGCATGGGTTCATCCTGCAACCTTTCGTTGAAGGTAAGGACCCTTCGCCCGGAGGGTAAGACGCCCTTACACTCTCCGCCCTCGGGATGACGGCCGTCCTCCGGAAGAGTGACCGCCAACACAAAGAGCCCGACCCCAGAGGGGGTCGGGCTCCGCATGTGTGCCGCCGTCAGCTCAGGCGGGCCGCGCACGGCTTGCAGGCCGGTATGCGCTGCCCGTAGATCACCCGGACGTAGGTCTCTGCGGGCACCTGCTCCGCACGGTGCAGCAGGTTGTACTCACAGGCCCGGGTGAGGCCCGACGGCCCGTCCACGAACTCAGCGCGGTAGGTGCACGCGCCGTCGATCCAAAGCGCCAGCTCGGTCACACCCTGGCGGGCCGTCCGCAGGTCGTTCGCGGCGGCAGCGTCGGCCATAAGGCTGTCTCGCGCCTCATCAGTCGTGGCCAGCGCCAGCGCCATGCCGCCCTCGATCGAGTCCAGGATCTCACTGGTGACGACGTCGACGGCGTTGATGCGGGGGAGGTTCATGAGCTGGCCTTTCGGGTGGTGCGGCGAGTCCGTCCCGCCGTCGTGCTTACGTGGACAACAGTACCTCGACCTACTCACGTGAGTAGGTTGAGGGTGGTCACGAAAACATCACTTTCCCGCACCTGGACATGACGAAGCCCCCGCCGCAGGCAGCGACGGGGGCAGCGCAGGTTTCACGGGCGGGGCGTCAGCGGACCCACCCGAAAGCGTGCGAGAGGAAGGCCACGATCAGCCCGGCGACGATCAGCCCGGTGATTGTCGCAGCGACCGGGCGCACGCGCCGCCTGAACTCGACCCACCGCAGGTAGCGGCGTCGCCGCCCCGCCTCATGCGCATCCCAAATTACGGCCATTTCGGCCGGCGG
This sequence comes from Streptacidiphilus sp. P02-A3a, assembly GCF_014084105.1. Lineage (GTDB taxonomy): Bacteria > Actinomycetota > Actinomycetes > Streptomycetales > Streptomycetaceae > Streptacidiphilus. Next base: position 7,512,787 of record NZ_CP048289.1, read on the forward strand.
CAGGCTGGGCATCCGCTCGTCCCTCGCGTCGATAACGTCGATCTTCACGAACGGCAGTATGCCGCAACCCGCACAGCTGCGCGACCAAACAGGAAAATTCCTATGCCCGCCCCCGCCTCGGCTGCGCCGCATCCGAATGACTTGACGCTACTTCCGAGGTAGCCGCACCTGCTACCACCTGGTAGCAGGTGCCAATGAACCCCATCACTACCAATCAATCCCCTCACATGCACGGGGACGCTCCGCCGAGACACTCACTTCCCTACCCACACCCCGCGCGTGCGGCAGCAGCCCAGGCCCCGCACAGGCATCGTCCGCCTTAGGCCCGCCAACATGATGCCGCCCATGCGCCGCTGCCCGCATGCGGCTCCCAGCTAGCTAGCGATAATAAACCCGCAGATGAGACAGATTACCGAGTTGACGAAGTAGTGGGGGGCCACTGGATTGTCAACTCCCATGTCTGCAGGGAGGAGCCTCAACCGGGCCCCGTACAGCAGCACGTCCGGGATCTCCCACGCGCACGGGGCGAACGCACCGGCCAGCCGAGCGCCGAGCTTGCTTGCTTTCTTGCTAGCACACCTTTGACGGCGCGCTAGGGGACGCCCCGCCGAGATACTTACTTACTTCCCTCGCCGCTTCAGCGCGCCAGGCACTTAGTTACTTACTTCCCACGGTGCACCCCCGCGCGTGCGGAGAGCAGCCTGAGCCCAGGCCCCGCACGGCAGCACGCACAGGCATCGCCCCCGCATGCGCGGGGCGAACTCGGCAAGCGCACTGCGATGCGGGACAGACGGGGGCAGATACCCTCCGAGCAAAGCACCCTCAACCCCTTAAGCGCATGAGGCTTAAGGACTTGAGGGACTTACCGAAACTCCAAGACTCTCAAGAGTCCAAGACTCTTGAACACCTGCGGACCCAATCATGCATATCGATTAATGTCAACCATAATCCTGAGTAGGGGTACACAGAATTACGATGGCAGGCTGCATGACACGGGGAAGCCACCGCGCGCATTCCAGGTAATAATTTACACTTTCGGTGCGCTAGATTTACGGATACGTCAGCCCGCGCAACGCAAAGAGGCCCGGACCTACTCACCGTGAGTAGGTCCGGGCCGGGGTGAGCGTCAGATGTTCCAGCGACGGCCGGTCGCTCCGACGGGGGCCGGGCGCTCGATCTCCGCCGCCATGGTCGTGAGGCAGGTCGCCAAGTCGCGCGCTTCGACGGGCGTCAGCTTGGTCCGGTCGGCCGGGACGGCAATCGAGATGGACCCGCGCTCCCGGTCGGACACCCATGCGAGCACGCGCCCGCCGCTCGACGTGGTCAGCGTGGCCTTGGTCTCGGTCTGAATGGTCAGCATGTGGTCTCTCCTCAGCGCAGGGTGTCGAGCATGGTCCGGGTGGCGGCGTCCGTGAGAACCACCGTTGCCACCGTGCGGCCGTCGGCGGCGCGCAGGTGGAGATCAAAGCGGGTCGGACTCAAGCGGGTCACAGCCACGGTGCCGCCGTCACTGGTCGGGAAGGTCTGCGTCACTTAGTGCCCCCACGGGGGCCCCGGCGGTGCAGGCTGCCCTGAGCAGCCGTCAACTCTTCGGCATGGTCGGCATCCCGGGCCGTGAGTTTGACCCAACGCCGGCCGAACGCGCGCATCCCCTTCGTGCGGGCGTCACGCACGTGGACCACGGTCGTGCCCAGGTCTGCCGCTAGCTCCTCGTCGTTATGGTCGGCTCCGTAGCCGTACAGCGGGCCGTTGATCCCGAAGGACGCCCGCAAGACGGCGGCTTGCCCGTCGCCCATGACGTCGAGCACGCCCCGGACCATCGCGTTCTTCCGGCGGCGTTCCTCGCGCCCGATGTCGTCCGAGGTGATCAGGTCGGCCGGAAGCTCAAGCGCCTCCGACAGTGCGTCCATGGACGTCGGGCAGTCATCCGCCCGGCCGGTCGGGTCGGCCCCACTGGTCGGCACGTCGAGCGACAGCGCGCCCGCCCATGCCATGCGGGCGGCGGACGCCCGGTCGACCCCGAGGCGGCGTCCCTTCGGCGGGACAGTCTGCGACAACTTCTCGGCAAGGTGGACGTCCCCGCCGGACAGTCCGAGCATCTGACCGAAGATCTTCAGCGCGTCTTTGTCAGCCCCGACTCCCCCGTACCGGGCGTCCCGGACGGCGTCGAGCAGGACGCCATCAACCGTCGAATGCACCAGCGCGAAGAACGAGTCAACGTCGTCTCCGGCGAAGCGGGGCAGCGACTCCCAGACAGCTATTCGGCCGACCTGTCGGAACTCGTCCCGGTACTCGGCGAACCGGTCGCCGGTCTCCGACATGCGCCGGGCCGCCTTGTCGGCCAGCGCGTAAACCCGGCCTTCAGTGGCAGCGATGACGGCCGAGATGCCGTCAATGTCCTGCGCCTGAGCTGCGCGGACGTCCTCAATCGTGAGCGTATCCATGGTGATCCCTGTCTCGGGTTTGGCTCTCTCACGTGGGAGTGAGTGAGTCGAAAGCCCGGACAGGGCTCATGGCGCGCTAAGGCCGTTGTGACGTGGGCCACACATGGTTGAGGCCAGAGAACTGACCCCGTCCGGGATGTGTGCGTCGGACGGGGCAAAGCGCTTTGGCCTGTCGTTGCCGGAGCAACTTAGGCAGATCGGCGAAGGGGTCTCAACCGTTGATCGGACATGGAAACCACGGCGTGATCCAGGGTTGTAAATCTGGACCAAAGGCGGATTCCCCTCTCATCCCTTGGAATGAGAGGCGAGCCGCATTTATTGATCTTCGTAACCCTGGCGTGATGACGGAGAGACCCTGAAGAACGAAAACAGGGGACCTACTCACGGTGAGTAGGTCCCCTGTGATCCATTCCACACCTACTCACGTGAGTAGGTGCACGGTCAGTAGTCGGCCCCGTACAGAGAGCCCCAGGAACGGCCGCCAATCTCGGCCTCGGCGTCGATCGGGACGCCGTACAGCGGGAAGCGCATGCAGCGCTCGATCTCCCGGGCGATCTCTTCGGCCCGGTCGGCGGGCACGCTGGCCAACACCTCGTCATGGATCGGCAGGCGCAGATACTCCGTGAGCCCGGCCTCGTCCATGTTGATCATGGCCTGCCCCAAGACGTCACGGGCCGTCGACTGACACGCGTAGTTCGTCACGGCGTACGTCCGGTCCCGGTCGAGCGGCAGCCGTCGGCCGGTCGCGCTCAGGTGGACCATGCCGGTAGCGCGCGCCTCACGCTGCCAGCGCGCGGACGCCCTCTTGATCTCCGGGTACACCCGGTCATACGCGGCCAGCGCCTCCCGGACCTCCGCCATCGGGGCACCGGTCTGCCGCTGGATGGTGTCGGCCCCGCCGCCGTACACCTTCCCGAAGCCGATCCCCTTCGCCAACTTCCGTTGTGCCTTGGTGAAGTTGGGACCGAACACCATGGCGGCGGTGAAGTCGTGCAGGTCACGCCCCCCTAGGATCGCCTCCTGCATCCGCTTGACGTCCGCCAGCGCGGCCAAGACGCGCATCTCGACGGCCGCAAAGTCGGCCGAGATCATAACCTCGTCCTCGTCCGCCAGCAGGCAGCGCCGGATCATCTGGTCGGACGACGGAAGCGTCTGCAACGCCGGGCGAGTGATGGACATGCGGCCGGTGCGCGCTTGAAGCGTGTTGATCATCGGGTGGATTCGGCCGGCTGCGTCGACGGTGTCCAGGAACGTACTCGCGTACGTGGTCCGCCACTTGGATGCCCGCTTGGCCCGGAGGACCGCCGTAGCAAGGGGGTTGGGGGTCCGCACCCCCAACGGCTCCCACTGGAGCGACATGTCAGCCATCCCCAGCAGGACGGCCTTGTCGACCTTGACGGCCCCGCTTGCGGTCGTCTCGGTCAGCGACTCCCCCATGCCCGCCAGTGCATCGGCGACCTGCGCAGTGGAGTTGACGTTGTCGACGCCGTAGCGGGCCGCCTCGGCGGCGAACTCCTCCGCCTCGGCCGCTAGGGCATCGTCCAGCCGTCGCGTGTGCTCGACGTCGAGCACGATCCCCCGGCGCTGCATCACGGCACAGATGCGCGCCAACTCATGTTCGTAGTCCGACAGTTCGCGGCGCACGCCGAGGCGGGACAACTCGCGCCGCTCGATCGGCTCTATTCGCGCGGTCAGGATGACGTCGAGCCCGGCGTACAGGAGATAGGTGGGCTCCGTCAGCGGGATGCCCGCCCAGCCCGTCTCTTTGGTCAGGCCGAGGCTCCGGAAGACCGCCGTCAGCCCGGCCTGAGTGTCCGGCGCGAGACGGTCAACCCAGTAGGCCGACAAGGGTTTCAGGCCGGTGCCTATGCCTCCCTCCTGCGGCTGGCGCGGGTCGATCAGCGCGGCCAGGATCTTCGTGTCCGTCGTGCGCGGGGCGAGCCATTCCAGCGGCACCCTGGCATGCCGGTCCAGGACCAGCCAATCGAACATGGCGTTATGGATGAGCAGTCGGCGGATGCGCCGCAGCGCCGCCCGGACGGCCTCGGCGAACATGCCGCCCCACTCCCAGGGGATGACCCACGCCGTATCGGCGTCGCCGAACTGGACCAGCCGGAGCCGGTACCCAGGCGAGTAGATATCGAGCCCGGTCGTCTCCGTGTCGAGCGCGATCGGGCCGCGCCGGTCGGCCTCCGTGAGCCATGCGGCGAACAGGTCCAAGTCGTCGCGGTCCTGCGGGACATGAACCGTGACCAGGTCCCCCGCAATGGTGTGCCGATAGGTGAGCATGGTCTCTTCTCATGCAAAAGGGGACCTACTCATCGTGAGTAGGCCCCCGTGATCAACTGGGGTGGCGGCGCGGGTTATCGGGCGAAAATGCCCGGCCCCGGGGCGTCCGGCGACGCGTCGGCACGGCGGACGCCAACGAGGGCAATGCCGCGCTCGGTCTTCCGGCGCTGTAGTCCGCGTTCCTCCATGGCGTCGTAGAACGCCCGGCGGGTCCAGCGCTCACGACTCGGCAGGTTCTCCGCCTCGCACCAGTCCAAATAGGCACTGAATGCCTCGGAGCCGTTCAGGACGTGCTCATCCCCAGCGCGCTCAAGTACGCCCGGCAGGAAGCCCGCTAGGGCATCACTGGTCTCCCGGTACGCCCGCCCAGCGGCCGTGATGACGGACGGATCGGCGAGCCCTTCCCGGTGCCACTCGACGGCCCCTCGCACGGCCCATGCGGCAATGCCCTCCGCCTCGGCCAACAGCCGCATGTCGAGCCGGTGATCCCGCTCATGCGGTGCGAACCACCGCTGGAAAGGGATCATCTTCACTCGACGCCACAGACCCTCGTCCTGCCCCCGGAACCGAGGCTTGTGGTTGGTCGCCAGCAGCAGCAGGAACGACGGCTTGAACTCGAAGAACTCTTGCCGGAGGAACCGCGCGGCAATGACGTCCTTGCCGGTCACGCGCTTGAGCACGCCCTCGGACATGGGCTTGCCGGACTCGCCCTCGGAGGCCAGGACGAGACGCGAACCCCTGAGCGCCGCAACATCGTTGGGGATTCCGCCGCTCGGCTTTTCCTCGAACGTCTGGAACGGCGTCGTCTTGCTGATAGCCCGGAAGACCGCCGTAAGCGTGTCCGTAAAGACCGATTTTCCATTCGCGCCCTTGCCCCACAACACGCCGAAACACTGCTCACTGGTGTGCCCCGTGATGCCGTAGCCGATCAACCGGCGCATGTAGTCAGGCAGTTCGGGATGAGCGGGGAACACCTCGGCGAGGAAGGACTCCCAGCGCGGGCACTGCGCGTCCGGCCGATAGTCCAAGTCAACGCAGTAGGTCAGCATGTCGTGTTGGCTGTGCTGGCGCAGTGCGCCAGAGCGCAGGTCCACCGTGCCGTTGCGGAAGGTCAGCGCGTCCGGGCGGGCGTCGAACTCGGCAGCGTCCACGTGCACTCCGGGCACGGACTGTAGCTCGGTCATCAGCGCGTCAATCCGGCTGGTCATGGTGAAGCCACGGGCCTCCGTGGTCTTCCCCGCCAGCACCAGCGCAGCGCCCATGCGGTGAATCTCCTGGCGCACCTTGACGCGGGACTTCTCCCACACACGGCCGGTCCACACGTAGTAGCCCAGCCCCGGCGCGTACTTGATTCGGCCGGCTGTCCAACTCACCAACGCGTGAGCGTTCATGGCGTCGGACTCGCCGTAGCGGGCGACCAGCCCGGCCAGGATGCGGCCCGCTTCGTCGCCCTCGGCCTTGGACACGGTGTCGGTGCCGGTGCGGGCGGTCAGCTCCGCCGACAGGGCCGATGCCTTGGCCGTCTCCTCATCCTCAACGGGGCGGGCCGACTTGACGGCGCGGTGCAGGGACAGGGCGAACCCGTGCGGGTCGGACTCGCGCCACGCTGTGACGTCCTCGGCCCCGTCCGGCAGCGCCAGCGCGTAGGGCCGGATGCCGTGCGCGGACAGACCGGCCGCCAGCGCCGAGACGAACCCCCGCCCGGCCCGGTCGGCGTCGCCAGCAATGATGACCTGCGTCCCCCGGAGCCCGGCCGCCAGCTCGGCCACCAGCTCCGGCGAGGCGACCAGCGACGCGCCCCGGACGGCCACGGCGTCATAGCCGACGGCGGCGACGGTGAGCCCGTCCCCCGGCCCCTCGGTCACGATGGTTACCCCGTAGCCGCCCTGCCCCCTGAACACGCCGTAGGCGGCCCAGTGGTGCCCCTGCGGATTGCTCAACGACAGCCACCGGCCGGGGCAGTTGCCCGAAAGGTCCCGCCCCTGCAACCCGCGCGGCTGGCCGTCGAACCCGAGCAGGGGCACGGTGACGCGCGGGTAGCTGGTGAACGCCCGGGACAGGTACGGCATCGGCGGGCACGGCACGCCCGGCGCGTCCACCCCGATCAGCAGTTCGGACGCGTCACCCTCGCGCAGGCCGAAGCGGTCGAGCAGGTAGCCGCGCGCCCGCTTGGCGACGTCGCTGTCATAGTCGGTCAGCGCAAGGGCCGTTGCGTCCACGTAGGCGGCCAGCGCGGCGAGCGGCGCGGGGCCGACCAGCGCGGGGCGACCGGACGGGACTACGCGGCCGTCGCCGGTCACGTTGAACAGCGCGGACCAGTCGAGCCCGACGGCAGCGATGACGTCGGCCGTCGAGCACCCGGCGCGGCAGGTGAGCCGTGCCTTGCCGTCGTCGCCCCGCCAGATGCGGAGCGAGGGGCGCGAGTCCGGATGAGCCGGGCACAGCGCGAGGTACCCCCCGTCCTGAACCTCGGACACGTCCCCGAACTTGGCCAGCAAATCTGTAAGCGTCATGGTGTGGCCTCCTCTCACCAGTCGTGAGTGAGTCGAAAGCCTGGTTACTCTCTGTACATCCCGCGGGGGTCCGACATGTCCGCTTCTGTCAGCATTGGCGGCTTGCCAGCCTCGGGGCTTTGATCACTCCCAGTAGTCAACGGCCCGCACGTCGGCCAGCAGCGCGGCGAACGCCTCGACGTCCGTGGACAGGTACCAGCGGCCGGTATCCAGACTCCGCAGCGAGGGGCTGAAGGCGTACCGCTCGACCATCTGTCGGGCCGTCAGGCCGAGGATCAGGCGGACGCGGGTCCACGTGCGCACGGCGAAGAACACCCGGCCAGCGCGAGCGCCCTTCCCCCGCGTCTTGTGCACCGCGATGCCGTACGGGTACCCGGCGTGCTTCGCCTCGACGTGGGCCTGCCGCAGCCATGCCGGGACCGCCGGAGCCTTGACGTCCTTGCACTCCAGCACGAACGGCACGGCGTGCACGTCCCCCACGTCCCGCACACCCTCTTGCGCCGCACGGCGGATGTTCATCGGATCGGCCGGCCGCAGGAACGGCGTTACGGCGTCCCGGGTACGCCAGTCTCGCGGGTGATACAGCCCCAACTCCTCATTGAGGTAGTCGCGCACGGCGGATTCCCACGCGGTGCCGCGCGCCTTGTTCGGGTTGCTCATGTGGTCCTTTCGGGAACACAAAGAGGGCCGGACCTACTCACGGTGAGTAGGTCCGGCCCATGGGGGTCGGACTAGTCGGCGACGCCGGGCTGAATCAGGCGGACGTGTTCCGCACTGATCCACTCGGCGCGAAGGGATCGGCGGGCAGTGAACCCGCTCTCAGTGCCCGTCGGGCTCACTTTGAGCATGGGCCGAAGTCGGCCGCCCTCAAGCGAAGTAGTCACCTTGAGGATCACGGCGTCCGTGACCCTCACCCTGTTGCCCTGCCGGGCCGCGTAGGCCACCAGGTCCCCTGGATAAAGTTCCTCACCCGCGTAGTCCGTGATAATTCCGCGCTTACCCAAGGGGGATGCTCCCGTCTTCGTCGTCAACGCCGAACCGGCGGCGGCGCTCATGGATCACAGCGGCCCGATACTCCGTGGGCACGTCCCACAGCGGGGCGCGGACCACGTCGTCAGACACGGTCCGCAGCCACGCGGCGGAGTAGTCGCAGCGCTCAGCGCTCATCGGCCACAGCCGAGTTGTACGACTTGAGAACCTTGATCACGGGCTTCCGGTACGACACGAACCGGCCCGCCTTGGTGGTGTACTCGACCAGCTCAAGCGTGAGGCTGGCCAGCGCCTCACCCTCGACGCGGGACAGGGCCTCTTCGGCTTCGTGCAGCACCTCGGCGAGGGTCCACGCGCCGCTCTGGAAACGGAACTTGCCTAGGTCGTAATCCTCGGCGAGGCGGAAGGTCACGCTGATGGCGGGCTTCGGGCCAGCGAAGCGCTTAGCGCGTTCCTTGCGCTCGGCCAGCGTGGCGGGGCAGCCGCAGCGCATCCCCTTGTCCTCGTCCGGACTCAGGAACTCGACCCCGTCGCAGTGGTGAACGAGCTGGTTGCGGTTCCAGAGCTTCATGTCCGAGTAGATCGCCCCGGGGCCGTCGAGCACGACCAGGACCGACGGCGCGTCAGTCTCGATGTCGATGTAGTTCTCAGACGTCGACTCCGTCTCGACCGGGCGTCCGCCGAACAGCTGCGCGACGGCATCGGCGACCTCCCGGTCACCGGTCGAGAAGCGCCAGTTCTCAAGCGACACCGGCATGTTGTCGACGGCCTTGCCGGAGTGGACCCGGCCGACGGTGTCGTCCGCGAACGTGCTGCGGGTCTTCGGCTTCGCGTCGGGGTCGGTCTCGAAAATGCGCATGGCCATAAGTGCGTCTCTCCTGGAGTCAGTTAGGGAGGGACGAGCGGGCGGGTATCGGCCGTGAGGCGGGGGCGCAACTGCGCCGCTTCCGCTGTGGGCCGGGCATTACACCCGCTCGCCCCCTTACTCGGCTCTAGCGAGTCGAATGCCTACTTCGCGCGGCGCTCGGTGCCGGTCACCAGACGGCCCGCGCTCTGCGCAATGGCCCGACCGATGACGGTCTTTGAGGTCTCGCGGTCCCAGTCGAAGACGCGCCGCAGCGTCAGGAAGACATCGAAAATCTCCTGATCGGCGCGCACGGGCTTGAACGCCCACTGGTCGGGGGTGATGTGCAGGACGGCCGCGCCGTCGAGCTTGGGCATGGGCAGCGCCGTGCCGTCGGCCGTGATGATCCGGTCAGCGTGGGAGTACGCGGACATCTGTAGGGCCACGTCCGGGTACGTCGACTTGGACGTCTTCCAGTCGCACATGATCTGCGCGTCCTCGCCCTGCTGGTCCGGCTTGCCGTCCTCGCCGAGGCGGACCGACAGGATGCCGTCGAAGCTTCCGGCGTACTTGTGCGTGTCGCTCCACGCGACGTCTTCGGCGCGTATGAGGGTCGGCTGCACCCGGTCCAGGAACTCAGCGAAGTGCACCCGGTACGGCTCGATGTCCGGGTGGACCCGGCCGACATACTCGCCACGGATCATCCGCTCGAACAGGTCGTGGGCCTGACTACCGATGTCGGCACGGATGTTGGTGTAGCGGCGGGCAGCGCCCTTTAGGTAGTCGACGGCCCCGGCGCGGTCACGGTCGGCCATCTGCTGCACGAACGGCAGGCTGTCGACGGCCAGCTCAGCAACCATCTTGGCCTGCCAGTAGGCCAGGAACGGCTTCGGCAGCATGCCGAGAATAGACGTCACCCCGGGGTACTTGATCGCCGGGTTCTCCGGGTCGATGTAGAAGCGCGAACCACCGCGCTGGATGGTGCGGACGGTACCGGCCATGTGTGCCCCCTTCGGGCTGTGCGGGCTGTCACATGGCTCTAGTGGGCCGTGAGCCCGGCCGAGGGTCGCCGACGGTGCAGAGGGGCCGCCAGGGGCCGCCAAGGGGGCACGGCTGACGGACTGACGAATCGGGGGTCGGATTCGGCTTGCCTATAGGTTTTCTTACGGGAAACAGAAAAGTAGGTCTGAAACGTCAATCCGTCAGGGATGCGGCTCTGCACCGCTGATCGCCCCTGTATGCCCGACTGCCGTCCTGCGGCGGCCACGCCGGACCGAGGGGCCGAGGGCGGGCCAGCGGGCCGCACACGGGCGCGCAGACGCGAAAGCGCCCCCGGCCGGCCGAAGGGCCAGACGGGGGCGCGGGTAGAGCGGTAGGTCAGATGGTCAGCCGGAGCGCTGCCAGCGCGTCAGCGGCCTTCTGCATGTCCGCGCGGAGCGCCTTGCGCTGGACATCCCCCTTGACCTTCGGGGCGTTCCCGGTCAGCTTCTCGATCAGCTCCGTGATCTTCTCCAAGTTGTTGAACGCACGGGGCGTGCTCTCCCCCTTGTCGTCGCCGTCGTCGCCAGCGTCGCCGCTGTCGTCCGCTCCGCCCTGGTCGTCCTGGTCGTCCTCGGCCTCCGGGTCGAACGAGACGCGCTCGCCCTCGACGGCCGCCAGCGCGGCGACCACGGCCGCGCCCTCCTTCTTGTCCTCGAACGTGCCCGCCAGTGCCTTCCGCTCCGCCTCGGCGGCGGCTTCCTCCAGCGCGATCAGCTTCTTTGCCGCGCGGGCTTCCCGCATCAGCTCGGCGCGGCCCTTCCGGGGAAGGTCGTGGTAGGTGAACACGGCCTCGGACGGGGTCAGGTCCGGGTGCGCGGCAACGGCGGCAGCGAAGTGTTCCTCGACCTCTTCCGGGCTGTGGTCCAGCGCCCGGACGTAGTCGACCAGGACATCCGGGATGACGTTCTGCACAGCCTTCTGCAACTTCTCGTAGGCCGTCCGGGTGTCCTCGCTACGGTCCTCCGACTGCTCAAGAGCCGAGATGAACATGGCCCGGCTGGTCATCTTCGCCGGGTTGCCGACGGCCTTAAGGTCCGGCGCTCCGTTGTGGATCAGGTGCACGCGGGCGTCCACCAGGATGGACGCAATCTCGCGGGCCAGGGTGTTGCCAGCGGCAAACTGCTTGGCACCCTCAGCGATCTTCGCCGCGCCCGCCTCAATCAGCTCCGGCATACCTGCAACGGCCGCATAGTCGGTCGTGTCCGCAACCGTAACCAGCTCGCTACTCTCCGTAGCATCAGCCTCGGCATCCCCGGCGGGGGCCGCGTCCTCGGCGACGGCCGGGGCAGCGGCCTGCACCTCCCCAAGCGCCAAGGTGACCGCCTCGCGCTGTGCCACCGGGATCGTCTTGATCAGCCGCGCAGCCTCGGCGGCCCACGTAGCCGCCGCTTCCGCGTCGCCCCCAGCGTTGGCCTGCTCAACGTTGGCGATGGCCGCGTAGGCAGCCTTGACCTTCTCCTCTGCGGTCTGCCTCTTCGCGGCGGGGGCGGCCTTCTTGGCGGTGGCCATGTTGCTCTCCTTCGTCGTTGCTTGAAAAACCGTACATTGACGAACGTAGCGGATGCGGAACTTGGCGCGCAAGCGTTTCCGAGAGCTTCCCGGCCGACCTACTCACGGTGAGTAGGTCCCCGGAAGACACGAAAGCCCCCCCATGCCAGCGGCACAGTGGGGGCAGTCGGGGCAGGCCAGGGCGTCAGCTTGGGCCGCTAGATCGGCAAGGGTGCCGGTATTGCGGATGACTCGGTCGGCAGGATAGTCGTCAAGCTCGGTCTCGCTCTGATGCTGCACGCCCGTCAACTTCCGTGGACTGAACGGCCGTTCGACGCGGACGAGAATAAATCCCCTGTCACGCAGGGCGGTTGCCTCGTTGAGATACCGGCAGTCCGTGATGACCACGGGCATATTCCAGCGGTCGGCCTCGGCGACCAGGTCGAGCGCCCGCCGGAGCCAATAGTCCGGGGTGAGGTCCCGCACGCCCTGCCCGAACCGTTGCAGGGTGCGACGCACCTCGGGGACGCGCTCCTTCGCACCGTCCCATCCCCAGCGCCGGACGACGTCGGACAGGCGGACGTCGAGATACGCGCAGCCGGCCGATTCGACGCTCACGATGGGGTCGAGCCGGAGCGCGGCGTCTTTCAGCGGCGCGGCGAACGCGACCGGGGTGTAGCCGTGAGCCGACTGGAGCCGGGCGGCAACGGAGTCCTTCCCGCTGCGCGCCCGGCCCATGAGTGCGATGTGGTGCGGCATGGCGACCCTTCATAGGTGGCGTGCTGTCGCACCCCTCCTAGCGAGTCGTCAGCTCACTCCCCCGCGTCGGCGGGCTCGACGGTGGTCGGGGTGTAGTTCACCCGCTGGACCAGCTCACCGGTACCGAGCACGGCAGCGACGACGGTAAGCACCAGCTCCACCGGGATACCCGGGGCATAGTGGGCGACCAGCGCCAGCGCGGCGACGACCACGGCGTAGATGCGGGCTGCATGGGCACGAACGAAGTCCATGTGACTACCTTTCAGGTACTACGGATTGTGACGACTGAGGCGAGGCCGGCAAGCCACTATCTTGGGCAGAAGCGGACGTGACGGACCCCCGCGGGATATACGGAGAGTAATTGTGACGCGCTGTCAGACCTTCGGAACCTTGAGCGCCGCCCAGGTCGCGCTACCGGGGATGCCGTCGGCGGCAGCGCCCCGATAGCCCTGCTTGTACTGCCACTTGGCGTAGGACGCCTGATCGGCGGACGTCCACTGTGCGCCGGGGCCGGACTTGTACGCCGAGCACCCGACGGCAACGAGCCGCTTGCCCATGGCCGTGATGATCGGCGACTTGGGCGACTTCCGGAAGAACGCCGCTCCGGGGAACGGCTCGTAGGCCGGAGCCGGGGCAGCGGGCTTGGCCGGGGCCGGGTCACCGGCAATGGCCTTGGCCCGCCGGACGATCTCCGGAAGCTGAGCAACGACGTTCGCGCCGGGGCAGGACGTGTGCCCACCCCATGCGGCGCCACCCATGCCATGAAATCCAAGGCCCTTGCCGTTCGGGTCAGTTGTGGTCTGGAGCGGGACACCGTACGTCTTGTGCGCCCACGCCAGCACCTCGGCGCAGTGCTGCATCTGCGGGTCGGTGAGCGAGTCGCCCCCCTTGCCCTCGTTCTCGATGCTCAGCCACGTCCGGTTGCCCCCGGCCTGCGCCCATGCCCGGTCAGCGGTGTCGACCCACTGGTACAGCGCCCCGGCCTTGCCGGTGCCGAAGTGCGCCGAAGCCTGCGAGGAAGGGTTGTTGAACCACGCCTCGGAGCCCGCAAGGGTGCCGTCCATGATGTGGATCACGACGCCGTGAACGGAGTCCTGCCCCCCGGCGGTGAAGTTGCGTACGGGACGCCAGGATGCGCCAGCGAATCGAGCCATGTGTGTTCCCTTCATGCTGAAGGGCCGCCCGGAAGTCCCGGACGGCCCTACGTAGTTATCTAGTGAGTGGCAGGCGTCATCCGCCGTAGCGGAGCACGTCCGCCACCGGCATCACGGCCATGCCCGCCGAGGCGACGGCGGCGACGATCGCAGCGAAGTCGGACACGCGGCACTGCCCGGCGTTCGCGGGGGTGGCAGCGTCGGGGATGAGTTCGTGGAACGTCAGGATTAGCCAACTGGCGTTCGCCGCAGCCTTGGCGACGTCGCCCGTGCCCGCTGTGGTCAGCCCGGACGGCTGGTAGGCCCCGGCGTACGTCGAGATGGACGAGATCGAGCGGAGCCGGTACGGGTCGGCCGGCGGGTACGTCTCCTTGGTCCGACTGTGCGTCGTGCGGGCGTAGTTGAAGAACCGGCGGACGACGGACGTAGTCGACTGCCCGTCGGTCGTCAGCCCGTACTGACCCAGTGGGTAGGCCGTGCCGTCGGCCCCTCGGAGCCCGACCGCCCGCAGCCACGCTTTCTCGGCCCGCAGGTCCGCATCGAGCGCATCCGCCGTGACCCCCGTGAAGCTCAGGCCGTGGGTCGCGTCGTGCATCGTGTGCCCGGCAACGTCCCACCCGTACAGGTCTTGCAGCCGGTACAGGTCCGCCAGCGACAGGCGACCGGACCCGTCGAGCATGTCTTGGATGGTGAACGCCGAGGCGGCCCACCCGCGTGCGTCGAGCAGGGGCTTGGCCAGCGCGACGGCCGAGGCGTACGAGTCATCGAAGCAGAACGAGACGACGCCGGATGGGAACACGGCGGACCCGTCGGGGACCAACTCGACGGACTGCACGTGCAGGGCGGCCTTCGCCCCGCCGCCGACATCGATCACGTGGAACCGCACGTCAGTAAGCGCGTTGCGGGTCGGCGTGCCCGTCACGGTGGCGTCGTGCCAGGACAGCGTGACCGTCAGCCACTCCCCCGACGTAACGAAGTTGCTGCCCTGCGCCGTCCCGGAGACGGCCCACTTGTAGTAGTTGGCCCAGGTACCGCCGTTGCCGAGGTAGACGTTCAACGCGCTCATCGCCGTGATGTCGTCCACCTTGAGGCGGACCCGCAGCACCTTCGCGGTTGCGTCGGCGGCCGGAAGTCCCGTACGGGACAGGTACGTCGTCGCGGCCGTGCCGCCGGTCGTGATCTTCGCGGCCTGCGTGCCGGACACGTAGTCGGTCGTGTCGTTGAGCGTCGCCACGCCACCGGACGGCCCGCCGGAATCCATGGTGAAGCCGTGCCCCGGCTGCATGTTGGTGAGCACGGTCACCGGCTGACGCCGGGCAGGCAGCCGGAGCGTCGGCGCGAGTGCGGCCCCCGGGACGGGCAGGGCCGACAGCGGGACGAGCGTGGACACGTCGGGGGCAGGACCGGGCGGGCCAGCGGGACCGGCGGGGCCGGGCACCGTGGACGGGTTGCCGTCGGGGCCGGGGCTGCCCTGGGGACCTGCGGGGCCGGTCGGCCCGGCGGGGCCGGGCACGGTCGAGTCAGCTCCCGCAGCGCCGGGGGCACCAGGAGTGCCGGGGTCACCCTTCGGGACGGGCACGGTCGATGCGGCACCGGCCGGCCCAACTGGACCGGCGGGGCCGGGGACTGTGGACGCGGGGCCGACGGGTCCGGCGGGACCGGGGACACCGGCCGGACCGGCGGGGCCGGGGACGGCTACGTATGTCGGGGTGCTCGGGTTCGCCGGAGCGATGTCGGATAGCTCGACCTCGTCCGGGCCGTCCGACGGCAGCGCGATGGCGTACGGGGGGCGTCCGTGCGCACCTGTAAGCGCCTCCCGAACGGTGTAGGTCCATCCGGTCGGGTTCATGCCTGCGGCGTCCGTGGCGGGCAGCAGGACGGTAAACGCGCCCGTCTCGTCCAGCGTCGCCTTGACCGCACCGGCCAGGATCACATCCGAGCCGGGGAAGGTCAGCAGCGCGGGCGGCGTGAACAGCACGTAGCCCGCAAGGGGCGTGATGTTGTCGAGCGCCCGGTACCGGCCACGGACAAGGATCATGCGTATTGCGTCGGGCAAGGGATCTCCTCACGGGACTTACTCACGGTGAGTAGGTCATCAGTTGTGGCCGAGGGCACGGGCACCCTCGATCGCCAGCGCGCCGAGGGACGTCACAGCGGCGACGGGCAGCGCGTAGCGCCAGCGCTCAAGCGCGCGAATGCGCTCTTCGTGGTCCTGCTGTCGGGCCGTTACGGCCTCACTGGCCTGCGTCAGCGAGCGGACGTCCTCCCGGAGGCCCACGATTTCGTCGTAAATCTCGCGGGCGCTGATGGTCACTCCCAGGGGGTCACTCACTGCGGAGTCTCCTCAACAGCCATGAGGATCGGGTCAGTCGCGTCTACGGTGCCGTCCGGCGTGGTGTCGTCCACCTGCGGCGAGTCGGGCACGTTGTAGAGCGCCCCCGGCGAGACGTACACCCGGCCACCGCTGGCGGCGAGTGCCTGCACGGTGATGGTCGCCGTGTCCCCGTAGTCGAGCCCCATGGGGGCCGAGAATGCGCACATGCCGAACGTCAGCGCGGTGCCGGAGACGCTGGCAGCGGTGCCGACAGGGACGCCGTTGACTAGCACCTGGACCGAGCCGCCGACGGTCGCCCCGAAGGTGATCGCGGCTTGCAGGTTGGGCAGTTGAACAAGCCCGCTGCACTGGTAGATCGTCGTCCACGCGGTTGCCGTGGTGGACGGCCACGTAGTCGAGTCCTGCGGCCGGAGCGCCGGGAACGGCAGCGACGCGACGACCGCCCCGCCCTTGCTCCCGGACAACTCCCGGACGGCCGCCTCAAGTCGCCGGATTCGGTCGCTGTAGTCCTGCGGCACGGTGGCCATCGTCATACCGCCTCTAGGTAGATTTCTGCGCTCTCTGCCGTCCCGCGCGTTGCGGCGGTCACGGCCATGCCGACGACGCGGTAAGTCGCGTCGTGGCCGTCCGGGTACCAGACGTCCCGGACGCGGAGCCGGACCGGTGCCCCCAGCAGCGCCGGACTGATCTGCCCGTCCGGCCGGACCGTCACGGCCGGGATCGCCACCGGGGCCGCAGCCGCCGCCAGGTCGGCCCGCGCGTGCGCGTTCAGCGTCGGCAGCTGGTTCACGGAGTTGTAGTCACTCGACCCGTCGAGCCGGGGCCAGCCCGCCGCCGTCGCCGTGGTCATGTAGACGCCGGACATCAGCGGGACGGAGTCGCCCGTCGTGCTCTGTGTGTCCGTCGAGCCGCGCGACTGCCACGCCGTAGCCATGCCGGTTGCATCCGTCGGCCAGGAGTAGGAGACGACGTTGCCGGGGTGCGTCAGCATGATCGGGGCGTCGCCGGTCCGGATGACGGGGTACCCGAGTTGCAGAGCCTTGGTCCGCCGGCCAGACGCCGGGTCGTGGTACGTCGAGATCCGCCACTCGAACCCGCCCTCGACGGCTGCAAGTTGGTCAAGCAGGTCCCGGACCACAGGCAGGTCAAACCGGCTGTACGTCCGGTCCCGGAGTACGCCGGAGCGCGCGGCGTCGAGTTGGATGCCGATGTCACCGCCGGGCTGCGCTGCCGCGTAGCGGAACAGGCTCCGCGCGATGGTGAACTGATCGGCCTGCGTGAACGTCTGGTCGGCGAAGATGAGCCGGTGGTCAAAGTAGCTTTCGAAGCTGCCCGCCTGGATGTCGACCTTGACGGCCCCGCGCGCGTCGCTCGACGGCGTCGCCGTCCAGAGGATGCCGCCCCACCACACGGCCCCCGCTCGCTCGACCCAGACGGCCGTACGGCCCGGGACGGTGGCGGCCCGGACCCGGCGGGCCATGTCGGCATCCGGGACCGGCAGAGAGCCGCCCAGGGTGCCTGTCTTGCCTATCCACGTGTCGAACGTGAGCCCGGCCACTTGCAGGATGTCGATCACGCGGTCAGTCAGCAGGTCGGCGAACACGACGCGGTAAGCGGCCGGTTGGACCGGGTCGCCGTCGCCCTGGCCGTCCGGCGCGCCGTCGCCGGGCACCAGCGGGACCGAGTCGAGCGGGCCGACCACGGACACGACAGCGTCCACGTAGGCGGCGAACGCCGGGGTCCGCTGGCCCGACTCGCGCATCTTGCGGGACGTGTCCCCGTTCGGGAAGAACGATGCCCGCAGCGCCGCCGTCATCTCCAACTGCACGCCCATGCCGGACGCGTTGCGGTTGGTGATGTTCAACGGGTCGTTGCCGTTGACGTCCTCGGACGTCTGCCAGTCGACGGCGAACCCGGCCGCCGTGAGCGCCTGCCCGATGCGCGCCTTAAGGTCGGCGTCCCCGCCGCCCAGGTGCGTCACCAGGTCCGTGCCGGACAGGCCATGGTAGGAGACGGTGCGGGCCGCGTAGCGCTGCACATCGACCGTCAGCGGCTCATCGAACCGAGTGGACGTGATGTGCAACTGAGTGTTATTCGCCGACTGGATACCGACCAGCGCGGCGTACGTGCCGCCCGTGGCCGACGCGACGGCGGACGCCAGCTCGGACGTGCCCGCCTCGATCGCACCACCATGGATGGCGATGTGCGAGACACGCGACGACGTCCGGCGAACCTCCCGCCGGTAGTCGACGTTCTCGACCTTCGCGGCGGCGAGGGCCGCCCAATTGGTGTACGTGTCCGCCATGTTGAGCGGCACCCCTTTCTAGCTGGCCGTCTCGTAGCGGACCTGAAACCGCATGTGGCACGTGGAGTTGGACCACGTGTACCCGGCGGTGCCAACGGAGACGTACTGATGCGACGCGTTCGGAGCCCACAGAGCGACGGTGGTAGCACTCGGCTCGACAAACGTGGACACCGGCCGCCAGAGCGAATCCGCCTGGCGGAACTTCCCCGAGCCCTCCCAGCCGAGCCAGCCACCGGCCGCCAGAGCGGCCACGGGCAGACTCGCGGTGACGTTGCCCGTGCCGAGGCTCGATCCGGAGCCCCATTCCAGTACGCCGACGGCGTCCACCGTGCGGCCAACCTTTCGGTACCGCCCACGACTCACAGACGCCCCCAGGGCCGTCAGCCCGGACCACGTCGGCGTGTAGGTGGTCCACGCACCCTCGGCGTTGCCGTCGAGATAGGGCACCCAAGACGCGGACCCGTCCCAGCGCTCAAGCACGCCATTGTTGTCCCGGTACTGCCCGGCGTAGACCCCGGCCCAACTGTTCCCCCAGCCAGACGGCGTGATGCCGCCCAGGCCGACCGTGTAGCGCCGTCGATCGGCAACGCCCGTGGTCCAGTTGATGCCGCCGTTCCCGGCCGACGCCCCAGCGGGCACGGACACTTCGTAGAGCTTTTCCGCTGTGTTGCTGGCGACCGGCGCGACCGGCTGCGCGGCGGGTGTGCCCTGCACGATCTCTAGGGCGGCCTGGTACCGGCCGGACGAGTCGAACGCGCTGTCGTAGACGCGGACCATGATCGCGTCGATACGGGGGTACGTGGCGTCCCCGTCGGCAATGGTCAGCGTCTCGACAGTGTCCTGAGCTACGGGGTAGGCACCCTGACTCGCCCCGGCCCCCATGATGAGCGCCCGGCCGTAGCCGATGGTGCACTGCATCGCACCGGACCCGGCCGTCAGAGGGAACGTCCCCGGGGACGGCAGGCAGCCCCCTCGCGACGACAGCGGGCCGTTCGGCTGGTACGTGCCGATCGGCACGACGCGGGTGTCCTGGCGCGACTGCCCGCCGCCGGGCGAGTCCCGGTTGAGTAGCCATCCGCTACGCATCTGATCTCCTGTCAGTAGTCACAACGAACCCCCCTCGGCCGGCCGAAGGGGGCGAGAATCAGGGAGGGGGCTCACCAGTACGCCGACCGCCACGTGAGGGATGCGGACGCCGTGGTGCCGACGCCCCCAACACCCGTGCCTCGGAAGGCGAGCGAGGTAGCACCGGGGGTCAGCGTGAACCCGGCTTCGGGCACGCTGCGCGTCGTCGCGGCGTAGAGCCGTGAGGCGGTCCCGTTAAGGGTGACCGTGCCTGCGTACGTATCTATAACTAGTGAGTCGTCAGCCGACAAAGGCACGTTGTACTCAAGTCGCTCCCCGGTCGCCACGTTCCGAACCGAAGGCATTGTCACCGGCCCAGTGATGGTGATCACCGGGTGCGCCGGGGCGTCCCCGAAGTTCCACGCCGTCATGTCGCCGGACGCCCCGGGGGTGCCCCAGTCGTACGGGTCCACCAGGCCCGAAGCCAGCGGGGCCGACACGAACAGCGCCGTCCGGCCGACCAGCACCCGCGCCGGGGAAGGCACGGCCGCCCACTGCATCACAGGCCGGGCATACGCGGCCGTGGGCGGGGCCGTGCCGGTGACCGACACTCCGTCGCCGACGGTCGAACTGATGAACGTGCCCGTCGAGTCGAGCCACAGCAGCAGCAATTGAGCGCCGGTCGCACCAACTCCGCTGTAGGCCACGAACTGCGCCGTCTGCCCGGGGGCAATCGGGAATCGGTTCGGGCTCGGGACGGCGGAGTTGGCCCACACAAGCTGAGCCGGGGCCGTGATGGACGCCGCTCCGACGGTGTAGTAGAGCGCCCCGCCGGAGCCCAGCGACATCGTTCCGCCCTGCTGGTTGTACCAGTTGGACGCCGTCGACCCCAGGCCCGCAGCCTGTGCCGGGGCGAGCATCTGCACCGCCTCACTGCCGTCCGTGCCCCAGTCAATGCCGGGCTCCGGAGTCGGCAGCGTGGTGGCGACGCTCTGCGCCATCGGGTCATAGCGGCGCGGGTCGCTGCACTCCCAGACCAGTGACCCGACGGGGTCGCCCCGGGTGTACGCCCGGTCCGCCGACAGCGCGCGCCGCACGACGCGCCCGCGCATCACTCGACGGCACCCGGCAAGCTGCACGGCAAGCCAACTCTCGGACTGCCGCACGGTCGTCGCCTGCCGCAGCACGTCGAGCACCGCCGGAAGCTGGCCGAGCGAGTCCGCCGTCACCTCGAAGTCCCATTGCAGGGTGCGGGTTGAGGCCAGCAGCGCGCCGGGCCACGCCCCCGAGAGAGAGGGCATGGCCACGGTCGAACTGTCCAGGTCGGGGAGGTCGTCCCACCCGGAGAGCGAGACGCCCGCATAGGGCGTCCCCTCGCCGAGCAGGACGCCCCGCCACTGCATCTGCCCGTCCTGCGTGATCAGATCATCTAGCGCCATGGGTCGCACCTACTCACGGTGAGTAGGTCAGCGGTTGCCGACATCAGCCCCTCGCTTTCATCTGCCACGCAAGCTCGCGGGCCACCTGTGCGGGCGTCATCGCGCCAGCGTGGAAGTTGTCAATCCGCACCGCCGGAGCGGCAGTTGCCCGTGCGCCGACGGCAACGGGTTCGGCCGGCGAGTAGACCGCCGACGCGCCGACCCAGCGGGGCAGGTCGGTAGTGATGCCGCTCAACTGCGCTCGCAGCGTGGGCACCTGGCTCTTGATGCCCTTCATGAACCCCCGCATGACCAACTTGCCGTTGGGCGTCAGGATTCGGGCGTCGAGCGGGGCAGGCCCCTTCCAATCCGTGAGCTTGGAAGTGATGTTGCCCAGGGTGGACTTCAACTCGCCGACCTTGGACGTGATGCCGGAAATGAACCCGTCGAGCAGGGACGCTCCGGCGTGCATCAGCGTCGAGCCCAGATTGCCCACGGCAGACAGTGCGCGGCCCGGGAGCCCGGCCAACCAGGACACGGCCGACGTGACGCCGTGGCCGATGGCGTTGCCCAGCGAACTAGCGGCCTCGGTTGCCTTGTTCTTGACGTAGGAACCGAACGTCACCAGCGCAGAGAGCCCGCGCGCACCCATCCCGGCGAGCCAGGAAATGGCCTCGTTGACGCCGTGCGCGACGATGCCGCCGAGCTTGCCGAACACCCCGGCCATGAACGAGAACCAGCCGGAGACGGCCTGCTTCGCAGCCGACCACGCCCCGGAGAAGTTCCCCGACAGCAGGTCCGTTACGGCCGTCAGCGCGGGCACCACAAACGAAGTGATGTACTTCGCCAGCACGCCCGCCAAGATCGACGCAAGTTGGCCGATCAGCGAGATGATCGGCAGCAGGACCGGCATCAGCGCGCTAAGCAGCGCGACGACCAGCTGACCGAGTGACTGGAGCAACGGGGCCGTGGCAACGAGCAGTTGGCCGAAAGCGGCGCCAATCTTGGTCAGCGCCGGAGTCAAGGCAGTGAGCAACTGCGACGCCAACTTGACGACAATGCCAATCAGTTGCGCCGCTACCAGAAGCAACGGAGCTAGCAGGGACGGCAGTTGTGCCAGAATCGGGCCAAGCGCGCCCATCACCAACGTGACGATCTGGCCTATCAGCCCGCCGACCTGGACGAGCACCGGCCCTAGCGCGCCAGCGAGTTGGGCAACGAGGGTGGCGACGATCGGCAGCAGTACGGCTAGCGCCGAGGACAGGGACGCGACCACGGGGGCCAGCGCTGCGCCCAGTTGGCCGGCCAGCTTGGACAGGGCCGGACCGATCACGGCTACGGCTGACTGGAGCGGCCCGGCCAGCGCCTGGACCACGGCGGACAGCAGCGGCAGCAGCGCGGCCAGGGCAGCGCCCAGGACGCCGGACACGACGTGACCGATGGCGGCCAGCGTTGTGAACAACGCCGTGAAGGTCGCCTGTGCCTGCGGCGTGGCCGTCAACCGTGCGGCTGTGGCGGTCAGTTGCGACAGGACGGAGAGGAACCCGGACCCGGCCGTGACTGCGGGGCCGAAGACGTTGCCGACCGTCCGGAGGATGTTGCCGATGGTCCCGGCGAACTGCTGCACCAGTGCCACGGCTGCGTTGATGGTGCCGGTCATCGCGCCGGAGGCGAACATCCCCGACAGCTTGGCTGACAGGGCGTCGACGCCCTTGCCGACACCGGCCGTCAGCTTGTCGAAGGCCGGGGCCGCAGCGTTGCCAATGGCGACGACGCCCGCGAGGACCTTGCCGGGGACGTCCTTCAGGTTGGCCAGCGATGTGCCGACCTTCCCCAGGACAGAAGACAGTTGGCCCGTCTTGGCCAGCTCGGTCACCGCGCCGGCCGTTGAGCGCGCCATGGCGTTCAAGCTCGCCGCCGTCGCCCCCAAGCCCGTGTTCAGTGCCGGGATGGCGGCCGTCGCCATGGTCGTCATGGAGTCGCCGAGCCCGGCGAACAGGCGAGCCTGTAGGGACTGCTGCACGGCGTGCCACGCCGGGCCAAGGGCCTGCGTCGCCTTGACGAACTGCTGCGCCGCCGGAGCAAGGGCGGCCATCGCGTCGGCGTCGCCCTTAAGAGCGTCCGAGACGCCCGACGTACCGATCTTGATGGTCGCCATGGCCGACCCCATGGCCAGCATGGCGGGCACCGCCACAGCGGCAGCCGGAGCCATCTGCGCCAGACTGCCGACCAGCCCCGCCAGCGACGGCAGCGCCCCGGCCATCGAGCCGAACTTGCCGATGGTTCCCACGAGTCCGGCGAACGAGCGCTCTGCCCCGGCAGCGTCACCGGCCAGCGCGCCAACGCCCCGGCGAGCGTCGCGCACTCCCGCCGAGTTGACGTCCATGTGCACCGGCACGACCAGCGGAGGGCGGATGGTCGCCAACTCCCGACGGAGCCGCATCACCTCACCCGGAGCGATCCTCAAACTGACCGCGACGGTCGGCATGTTGGCTGACAGTCGCGCCCGCAGGTCCGTACGGAACGCGCGGGTCACGTCCGGGACCACCTGAACCTTCAGCTTGGCGCGGGCGGCAACCCGGTCGAGATCCGCGCGGAGCCGGGCGGAGAATTCCCCCAGGTCCGGCAGGATGCTGACCTTGATGTGTGCCCGGCGCTCGATCCGGTCTAGGTCCCGCTGTAGCTGTGTGGCGAACCCAGATGTGTTCGGCAGCACGCGAATTGATAGCCGCCCGACCTCCCGGCCGCCAGGACTTCCGGCCATGGGTCACCCCCTCTCGATCTGCTGTGCGTGGGGATGGTTGGACAGGTCGAGCCGGGGCCGCTTCTTCCGGAGCGCGGGCACCTCGACGGGTTGCGGCGGCGGGATCTTCCCACCGGCCACCCGGACGTTGTTGGTATCCATCACCCGGACGGCGTTGATCAGTTGGGCGAGTAGGTAGCTCTGGACCGTCCACCCCCGATGGTCCGGTCCCCCCGCCAGCGCCGCCCCGAGGGCGGACTCTTCCGGCATGTGCTCGGTCAGCGACCAGACACGGCGCGGCGTCAGCGTCCCCCGCCAGACGTCCGCAAGATCGAGCCCGTAGAACCTCTGTAGGTCGGCCCGAAGTGCTGCGCCGTGCCCGTCAGTTATCAGCTGGCCGAGTCCTGCGCTTCCCCCGACTGAGTCGCCCCCTGCCAAGCCTCGACAACCCGGACGTACATACCCAGCGGCCAATCCTGCATTTCCTTAGCAAGGGCCTTCGGGCCGTCGCTAATCAGAAGCAGCAGGTCCCGCATCTGCGGCAGCATGGCGGCGAAGTCGGCATCACCGTTGCCGAAGGCGTCGAGAATGACGCGGGCCGAGGTGAGCCCTTCCGGCGACAGCATCAGCAGGTTCCGCAGGTGGACGACGCCACCGGCACGGGTCGCCAGCGGCAGCGCCGTGTACTCGGCCTCAGTCTCGGCCATCAGATCGGAGCAGGACAGGGGGGTAGACAAGGTGGTGCCTTTCACTTACGAGCGGGGGAATTTGGAGCTGGGCCGGTCAGGATGCGGGGAGAACCTGCGCCCACTCACCGATGGCGTTGCCAATGGACGCGGAGCCCAGCATCACGCCCTTAATCGGGAAGCTGACGAAGTCGTCCGTAGCCATGGCGACAGCGTCCGAGCCCAGAAGGGAGACACGCGGGTGCCAGAGGGGAACGAAGTTGGTCCCGTCAACCAGGATGACCAGGACGGCCTTTACCTGCGGAGTCGCAACGGCCGGGATACGGAAGGACTTGTCCGTCTGCACGGCCCCGGGCCCAGCACCGAAGTACAGGCCGTAGGTCTGCGCGGTCGCCTGGATCGACTTGAACGTCAGGCTGTACGTCACGTCCGGCGTGGTCTGGCGAAGCTTGGCGTTCTGCCAACTCCCCTTGACGGTCGCATCGGTTCCGTCTCGACCGAACTCCGGGAGGTCATCCGCCGACGTGTGGCCGATAGACTCCCAGCCGATGCCGGGCACCAGCGGATCGGTGATCTTCGCGGGCTTGGCCGTGTCGGGGTCAGCGATGTAGATGTAGCCGCCAGCGGCAACGATGGCAGCGGAGTCGATGAGTGCCACGAAGGCACCTCCTAGCGTGAGTTGGGGACCTACTCACCGTGAGTAGGTCGGGCGGTGACTCGGTAGGTGGCGGTGAACACGAACAGGTCCGACCCCGGGGACGGCACTCCGGCACGCAGCTCAACCGGGCCAGCCGATTCCTCGACGTGCCCCAGATAGCCGTCAGCACCCCTGTACTGCGCCCGTGCGGCTGCGAGCAGGGCAGGCCGCACCTGGCGGGCCAGCAGCCCCGCAGCGGGGCGCGTAGGGGCCGCCGACTGGACATCGATCACGGCCACGTCGAGCCCGGGGCCGGGGACGGCCACACCGGACACCCGGCGGGCCACGACCAGGGGCAGCACGTCGGCCCACTCGGCAGGCCACATGACGCGCACGGCTGCACCCGGCAGGCCGTCGCGCAGTGCGGCATGAACAAGGGACTCGACGTCGGGCAGCGGGGCCGTCACAACCCCGCCTCGACCGCATGAATACCGGGCACGAAG
This sequence comes from Streptacidiphilus sp. P02-A3a, assembly GCF_014084105.1. Lineage (GTDB taxonomy): Bacteria > Actinomycetota > Actinomycetes > Streptomycetales > Streptomycetaceae > Streptacidiphilus. The sequence goes on from NZ_CP048289.1 coordinate 7,538,001, forward strand.
GTCCCGTTCGGCGCGCGGTGGCCGTAGTTGATCGCCAACACGTCCGGGTCGGAGATGACCACGGTCGAGTCAACCGTGTGAATCTCGACCTTCGTATGGGACGCCAGCGCGCCCGTGCGGACGTGCAGATCGACCACGGCCTGAACCCGGGCCGCGCGTTCGCGCAACTCGGTCTTGACCTCGTCCTTCACCTCACGCATGCCCGCCGTGATGCGGACTAGGTTCGGATGCAGTACAGCGGCCATGTCACCCCCGGCGTTTGATAGTTGCGACGTCGTACGCCAGTCGACGGGGGCCGGGCCAGCGCTGCGGCTCCCCCTCGACGGCCCAGACCTCCCCGCGCCACTCGACGCGGGACCACGGTCCGGCAGGCAGCGCCGGGGCGATCAGTTGGTACCTGACGTCCTCGACGTATCCCGCCTCGGGGTGCTCGACGGCCCCGGCCGGCTGAATCCGGCAGGCGACGGCCACGGGTGCACCTGCACCCGGCAGGACACCCCCGTAGCCGTCATCAACGGGCACCGTCGGGTAGACAGTTGCCACGTCCGGCAGGCGAGAGAGCAGGCTCACAGGCTCCCCCCGAGGCTGGCCACGGGCACCTGAAACAGGCCCCCGATACCCGCAGCGGCGCGGATCATCCGCGTCTCATCGGACGTCAGCCCGATGCCGGACGGGGCCGACGCCGGAAGCTGGTACTGATACGAGCCCTGCATCTCCATGCGGTACCCCTCGGGGTTCCGGACGCGCCGCTCAGCAGCCGCCAGGACGACCGACACGGCGATGTCCGGGGCCGTGGTGGCGTCGAGCCACGGCATACCGGCGACGGCCCGGACAAGGGCGGAGGCGTCCGCTAGAGCCGCCTCCGCCACGTCCGCATCCGGCCCCGCCAGCGACCAGCCCAGCCGGGTGGCCAGCGCGTCAACGTCCGCCAGCGGGGCGGCCATCAGGCCCCCGTGCCCAGGTTCAGCTTGACCGCGCGGACGAGCTTCTTCGCCGCGCCGACCTTGTCGGTCATGACGTTGTACCCGGCGTAGATGTTGACGATCGAGCGGTCCCGGAGACGGGCGCTGTCGTAGTCCTTGATCCAGCGCATCGACAGGCCGTTGTAGGACTGCGAAGCGCCGAAGCTGGCACCCTGCGGGATCGCCGGGGCACGGGTGGCCAGCACGAACGCGCTCCGGGTGAACGCGTAGGCAGCGCCGGGCGCGATGGCGTTCGACACAACCAGGTCGAACCCGGCCAGCCGACCGACGGTCGCGTCCCGAAGTGCGCTGTCCGAGCCGGAGTTGGCGACGTTCGAGATCCGGTTCGACTTGAGAAGCGCGGTCTCGACGTCCGAGCCGATCAGCAGCTTTCGGCCGCCGACGTCCACGTTCGCCTTGTTGAGGGCCGCGCGGGCGTCGATGATGCCGAAGTACGGGTCAGCCGGGTCCATGGTGGCCGTGGACGCGTAGGTAGCGCCCTCGATCATGGACGCCACACCGGTATCGATCGCGGTAGCAACCGCCTTGACCTGCGGCGAGAGAACCTGAGAGCCGAAGTCCTTGATGTCCAGGGTCAGTTCCTCGTCCGTGACGCTCACGGCCGAGTAGATGTCCTTGTTCAGGGTGACCGAGATGGAGTCCTCGGCCAGGTTGTCCAGCACGATTTCCGCCGAGCGGTCGTTGCGCCAGTCGTACTCTCGCGCGGTGAGCTGCGCCGGGATGCGGATGGTCACGGTGTCGTTCTTCGCGCCAGCGAAGTCGAAAGCGCCGTCGGACCACACCAGGTTGCCGAGGACGAGTTCGCGCTCAAGCAGGCCGAGGGCGGTGGACGCGATGACGTCCGGCTTGAGGAAGGTGTTAGCGGCAGTGCCCGCCATGGTGCCTCACAGGGTTTGGAGTGAGCCCGGCCAGAGCGGCAGGGCGGGGGACGGCGTTGGCGGCCGTCAGCGCCGGTTGCGCGGGACCGCCGCAGCCAGCGCGGCCGGGTCGGTCGGCGTGGTCCTGGCGGACGGGTCGAGCCCGCCGCCGGGGTGACCGGGCCGGGGCACCGGGGCGACGGCGAACCGGGCAAGCGACTTGGCGTGCGCCTCGCGGGCGTCGTCGTCGTCGCCCTGGACCAGGGCGGCCAGCTCGTCCGGCAGGCTGAACTTCCGGGCCAGGCGCTCGCGGTGCAGCTCGACCTCAAGCGCCGCGCTGCGCGCTGCGGCCTCGGCGAACTCCTCCGGAGTCTTAGCGGTGGCGAGAGTCGCGCTCAGCTCACGCGACTTGACCCGGTACTTCGCAGCCTCCTTGCGCAGCGCCTCAACCTCCTTGCGCAGGGCCTCGGCGTCCGGCTCGCCACCATCGGCCGGATCGGCCGGCGCGGCTCCGACCGGGTCGGTACCGGCGGGGTCGGCCTCGGACGGTTCAGTGCCCGCCGGACCAGCCGGAGCGCCGCCCTCGGCGGGGTCGATGGGGGTCTCAGACATACGTCTCCCTACGTGGTGGCACGCCGCGTACGGCGTTGAGCGTCGATGTATCGGCGGTAGGCGCGGACGGCGTCCTCACCGCGTAGGCCAGCGGTCACCCGGTCCCAGTCCTTGCGGAGTTGGGCAGAATCGGGGTGCATGAAATCGTCCCGGCGGTACACGGGAACCGTCTGGCAGTGGCAGTTGTTGTGGTACTTGGTCAGCTCCATGCGGCTGACCACCGGCATGTTGTCGTAGTAGCCCGACAGGCCAGCGGCAGCGCGGGACGAGTAGACCGCCCCCCGACTTGCGAGCATCGAGCAGAACGCGCACGGGTCGCCGTCTGTGACGCGCGCCCATCCGACTGCCCGGCGGTCCTGCTGGAACGAGCCCTCGATCAACGAGCGCCCGCCCCGCAGCGCCTCACGGTCGGCGGCCCCGGCGGCGACGGCCCCGGCGTGCTGTAGATCGCTCTCCAGTGACGCGAGGAACGCCGGGTCGTCCAACCGGCCAGGATGGCTCTCAACGGCCGTCTGTAGGGCCTCGGCGGGCCGCACGATGCCCGTCACAGCCAGCGACGCACGCGCGGCGTCGTCGTCCGCCTCGAAGTCCTCTTCCGGCCACTCGAAATCGTCCACGGGGAACGTGACCCCGTCGTCTGCCTCGGTGTGCCGGACCGTCCCCGTGTGCTCCGCCCAATCCGCGCGCAACTCGCCGAGGGTGACCCGGCCAGCGTGGTGCCCGCCGTCGAGCGGGGGCAGCGTGTGCCCCGTCTCAAGTGCCCGCTGTAGCCGGACGAATGAGGCCGAAGTCCGGCGGGACCGGGATCGGGCGGCCCGGACCACGCCGAGCATGGAGCCGAGCCACACGGAACCGTCGTGCGGGAAGGTCTGCGGGCGGACCCGTGACCAGAGCCGCAGGGACTCCCCCGCCGCCCCGGCACCGATCCGGCCCTGCGCCCGCCACAGTTGGTCAACTACCGCATGGCTACGGCGCACCGGCCGCCCCGACCTTCGCCAGCGAATCGGCCAGCGCGTTCACGGGGTCGTCCTCGGCGGCCATCTGCGACCACTCCTCAACGTCCGTGGCCGTCGTCCCGGGAATGCGCGCCCACATGGCCCGCGCGGGGACGTTGAGCATCTGCACGGCCTTCCCGAGGGCGTCCACGGTGGCCGACAGGGAACGCGACTCGGCGTCCCGCCACACAACCTGCCCGTGGCCGTCCGGGGTGCCCCCGGCGACCTGCGCACAGAGCCCCAGGACCAGTTCCCAGGCTTCGCCGAACACGTGCTTGTACTGGTCGACGGAGCGAGTCAGCGCGGATTCCGCAGCCGCCAGCGCCTCCGCCGACAGGTTGACCATCGCTCCAAGCAGGTAGTGCGGCGGGGTCTGCGACGTGGCTGCAAGATGCCGGACGCTGGCCTCAATTGAGGACAGGAACCCGGCAAGGTTCGTCTCATCGAGCTGACCGAACTTCGTGTCGGCATCCGGCGCGACCAGGAACCGGGAGGCGTCCGCCTGAATCGGGATCACCTTCGGCTTACCCGTGGTCGAGTCGAGCACGGCGTTACCGTCCGCGTCCCGCTCGAACTCCGGTGCCAGACCGGCGATGGTGCGCACCTTGAACGAGCCGAAGGTCTGCGCCACCAGCAGATCGAACACGGTCTGATTGATCCGGTCCTGAATCGGGATCATCGACTCGACCACGCCCCGGACCCGGCCCTCCAGGTCGAGATCCGGCGCGAACCGCACGACCGGGCAGACGCCCAGTGAATGCGGCGTGTAGCCCAGGACGACCGGCCCAGCCTTGCCGTTGATCGACAGTGCGGTCACACCCTGCGAGTCATACAGCCACGCCTTCGTTTCGACCCCGGCCTGAACAGTGACGTCCTCGACCTCAACCGCCCACACGGGCAGGGCATCCGTCGCAGCGTCGGCGTAGTACGCCCACATCCGCCGAGGCGAGATACCCCGGACTGTCGGCACGGACGTGTCCGTCGGCGACGGCAGCACGGACACGAACGCCTGCCCGTAGGTCAGCGCGGAGCCGTGCACGGCCGTCTGTCGGCCGTCGAGCCGGTTCGCCTGCCACGCCTGCCACTCGGCCGACGTCACGGCGTCGTCCGGTGTCGCGTCCGTCCGCCGGTAGCCCTCGACGGCGAGCGCCTGCGAGGGCGTCTTGACCAGCAGGGGAAGCCAGTTGGATATGGAGCGCTTGACGAGTAGCTGATACTCGGCCGTCGCGCTGCGCGGCGTGTACGGGCCGTCGTGCTCCCCGGACACGTACCGGTCGATCAGGTCGAGCCGGGGGCGCTCCGCCGACAGCTTGTCGAACCCGGCCTGCGCCAGGGTGAGGCGGTCATCAGGCACAGTGCCCCCATGGGTCGGGGGACCTACTCACCGTGAGTAGGTCCCAAATCAGAAGAAGTAGACGGCCCCTGAACGGGCGTCAGCCGGGCGCTTGCCCGACTCGACCAGCCGATGCCGCGCCAAGTCGGCCAGCAGCGCAGCCGCGTAGGCGTCGACCTTGCGACCGGACTCGCGCGACGCCTTACCGAAGGACAGGCCGAACCGATTCGGCCGGCGGCGAACGTTCAGCACGTGGCGGCGGAGCGTCTTCCCCAGTGGGGTGCCGTCGCCACCGTGGCGGACCATGCCCGTCTCGACAGCGGAGAGCAGCCGCTCGTTCGCGGCCGTCAACTCCTGCAACCCGCCTCGCATGTCGCGCCCGATGGCGGACTTGGGCGACGCCTTGATCAGCAGCCGGTCGCGGTAGTCGTCCGACCATGCGTCGATGTAGGACTCCCACAGCGCGACGTCGGCAAAGAACCCCTGAACGGCGTACATCTCAAGCGCGTTGCGTACGACACCGTCCACGTCCCGCCGGTCTACGGTCCAGCCGTCCCCGGCAGGGCCGTCAGGCCGCTCCCACACGCCGAGGGGCACTATCAGGCGGTCCCGGACGCGCACGGCGACCAGCGCCGTTGCATCGTCGGTGCTGCCACCGTCGAACCCGAGCGTGATCTCATCGTCGGGCGCTAGCACGTCCTCGACGGCGAGGGCGTCCCACTCCTCCGGCGAGATCAACTGATCCTCGGCGGTGACGAGTTGGTTCAAGAACATGCGTTGCGACCGGCTGCGGGGCATCGTGCCGCTGTAGATCGTTGAGACGATCCACTCGACATCCAGCCACACGGCGTCGCCACGGGCCGCCAGGATGCCCGCACGCAGCGCGTCAGGGTCTCCCAGGTCGACGGGCGGCGACTCAACCGAGTCGTAATACATGCCGCTGTCACGGGATTTGCCCTCGGCCACCTTGGACCAGGCGTGCCACGTCTGCTCAGCTACGGAATCCTCACCCGGCAGCGGGGCGTTGGTGATCTCCATCGTGCGGGCACCGCCACCACGGGACTTGCCGACGTTACCGGCAATGACCATGGCCATCTCATGCCCGCCGTTGGCGCTGATCCAGTGGTGCGTTTCGTTCATCACAACGAACGTGGCGCGGCCACCCTCCAGCGCGCGAGGCGAGCTGGTCACGGCCTCGATCACGCCACCGGAAGCGCTGTAGATGATCTCTTTGCCCAGGTCGATCCCGAACTCAGCGACCATGGCAGGACTGAACATTGGGCTGAACAGCCGCATCGTGTTGCGGGTCTGGTCTTTGGAGACGGCAGCGATCTGCACCCATGGGGCAGCGTGCCGCACGGCGAACGGCGTGCCGTCCTCCCGCCAACCGCCGAACCGGCACGGGCCGACGAACTCAACGGCCGCCAGCGCGGCTAGGAATGGGTCCTTCCCCCACCCTTTGAGGCGGCGGATGGTCCCCTGTCGGCGGGTGAAGACGCCGGCCGAGTCAACTTCGTACCAGCGCAGGACTATTCGCACCTGCTCCGGCGTGAACTGGAACGGGGAACCGGCGTCCGGTCCGTCCGGCTGCAACAGGTGCACCGAGCACCAGTCGAGCACGTCCCACCCGAGGGTTCGGGTGGGGTCCGGGACCGTGTCCGGCCACGAACGGACGGGCTCAAGCTCCACCGGATGCCGCCTTACGGTAGGCGTCCATGAGCGTCACCCGGGCGGCCTCTCGCGGGTCGTCTGCGGCGTCCTCACGCTGTAGCTCGACGCGCGCCCGGCGGCGGGCCCCCTCGGTCGTCAGTAGGTCGGTCATGCCCGCCATGACGGACTGAAAGAGTTGGGCGCTGAACTTCGTCTGCCCCAGGTTCCGAGACATGGCCTCGGCGAGATAGACGGCGGTCATCCAGTCGGACGACTCGTAGAACTGCGCCTGCCCGGACTTGCGCAGCGAGTCGTACCAGCGGCGTGCGATCGGGTGCCAGTCGGCATCGGCGCGCGGGATGGCCGGAGCCTTCGCCGCAGGTGCCTTGACAAGGGCCGGACCATCGTCCGTGTTGCGGCGTCGGCGCTGATCAGAGCGCTTCGGGACCGGTCCGGGCATGGTTCGTCACCTCCTGTCATCGACCTTGGAACCCGTACAGAATTCGAGCTGCTATACGCTTGCGGGGGGTGAGAGCGCGCGCGGGGAGGCTCCCCCCAGGTCGCGCCGAAATCTCAGCCGGAAATCTGTCCAGGATGCGGACGTTCCGGGCGCGCTCGGCCGGGGCGCGGACGCGCGGCGCGCGCTGCGTGGCCTTCGGCAGTGGACTTGCGTGCGTGATGCCAGCGACACAAGAGCTGCAAGTTGGTCAAGCTGTGATCATCACCAGCGATGATGTGGTCAACGTCCGTGCCCGCCTCGGTGCACCGTGCGCCGTCGGTCAGGACAGCGCAGCAGCGGTAGCCGTCACGGGCCATCACAGTCCGCCTGATGGCCTTCCAGTCGGACGGTAGACGTGAGCGCCGGTCGCTCCCTTGCCACGCCACACGGCCCCCTAGAGCAGCAGCGTGCCGTAACCCATGTCGTCGCGCGTCTTGGCGCGGTGACACGGTCGGCACAGTGGTTGGACGTTGACCGTGACGTCGTCGCCACCGTGCGCAAGGGGCACGATGTGATCAACGTCGAGAGCGGACGGGGGCGCTTCAATCCCGCAGCCCGCGCACGTGCCCCGGCCAGTCAGGCGGAGCGCTCGACGCAGGGTGGCGGCGGCATCGTGGCCGCGCGCAAGCACGTCGGGGCGGCGTCGCCGAGCCAGGACAGAGACAGTGGGCACGGGAACCTACTCACAGTGAGTAGGTCCGGGACCTACGGAAGTTGGGCCCGTGCGGGCTCAACCGGCCGGAGAGTGGACCGGGAGCCGCGCACGAGTGAGGGACGGTACTCGGCCCGCCGAATCCCAGTGGGGTGCGCGGTAACCCGCCCTCATACGTATCTAGTGAGTCGTAAGCCTGCCCAGTGCCCTAGCGAGTCGTCAGCCTGGCCAGCGGGGCGGGGCGGTGCCCGCACCCTGACGGACTGACGGAACGTATGGCTGATTCGGTTTACCTATAGAGATTCTTATGGGATACCAGAAAACATAGGTGAATCGTCAGTTCGCCAGTAAGTGCAGGTCAGATGGGGTGCGCTCAGGGTCGAGTGGAAGGCACTCGCCAGCGCATCGCGCCGCTGACACGCCGAAGGGCGGCCCCGAAGGACCGCCCGGCTACAACTTAGGTCTACCTTAGTGACGCACGTCACATCATGAGCGCTTCCCGTCCCGCACCTGGTACACCCGAGACTTCCCCCAACCTGTGATGCGCATCACTTCTCGGTAGTCCAAACCGGCCGCCATCTGTCGCCGGACACTCTCCCGGACGGCCGTCTCCCGCTCGTCCTCGACCGTCTGCGCCTCGCGCCACGCCTCGACGTCGGCCGCCAGCTCTGCGGCGCGGGGATCCGCCCCGGCAAGCCCTGACGGCCCCTCTCCGGCCCCCTCGGCTCCGCCGTGCCCTTCGGTCCAGCGGTGCCCGCGTTCAACGATCTGCACGGGCTCCGCGCCGTCCTGGTCTGTCTCCATGACGGGCAGGCTACCGAGCGTCCACGCGCCCGTGTCGGGGCACTCGCCGAGGCGCATGAACTCCACGCTCGGGACGGCCCAACAGCCGGCCGAACCCCCCTGGCGGGCGTCGCCGAGGGCGAGCCACCCAATCCCGCCCCGGTCGCTGTAGACGTCCCCTCGGCGCAGGTCTGCCACGGTCGCCAGCACGGCGGCCCCTTTCGTTCCGGCGCTGGTCATTCCAGCGCGCTGGAATGGTCCTACCAGCGATAATGCCGAAAGTCCAGCGCGCTGGAATCGCCGAGTCCAGCAGACTGGAGTGCCTGAGTCCAGTGGGCTGGAATGCGCCTGTACGGCCCCCGGCGACGCCAGAGCGCCCCGTCCTAGCCGGAAGGCCAGAGAGGGGCACACAGGGGCGCACAGGGGGTGTCAGTCGTCGTCTCCGTTGGGCTTGGCCCAGGTGATGGTGACGCGGGCGTCGCCGTCGAAGCGCTGCCCCTGGTAGCCAGCCTTGCGGATGTCGATGCGGTCGATGGCGAGCCGCAGCAGGTCGCGCCGGAGTGGCAGCGGTGCGGCGTCCCACATGGCCCGGAGCGCGTCGTCGTCGGCGCTCAGGAACCCGGGGTGGACGGTCGGCGTGACCAGCTCATCGACGCGCGCCTGTGTCTCCATCAGCGCGGTCAGTGCCTCGCGCCGGGCGGGGCCGTAGAGCGCTTCCGCCGGTCCGTCGTAGTACCCGGCCCGCCGGTCGCCCTCAAGCCGGGCGAGGGCCGCTTGTGCCCGCTTGTGGGCTGCCTTGGCGGCGGCGTACTCCTCTGTCTCCTCCGGGGACGACAGGGCGGCCCAGCGTTCGGCGATGGTGGCGGCCAGTTCGTCTGTCGGTTCGAGCGCGGAGACGACGGCGAGCCACGCCCCCGTGACGTACGACTCCAGCGCCTTCGTGTTGGCCCGTACCGGGGCGGGGCAGGGGCGTCCGCCGTTGATGGTCGAGCCGCACACGTAGCCGTCCCCCTTGCACGATGCCGCGCGTCCGCAGCCGACGCACCACGAGATGTCACTCAGCAGGTGCCGAGCGTTGCCGCCGTTCCACCCCGGGTGCCGGGTGGCACCGAGGGTGGAGTGGTTCATGGCGACGCCGTAGCGGGCCGCCTCGACCTCTTCCGGCGTGACGACGCCTTCGCCGATGCTGACCGTCTCGCCCTTCTCGTTGCGGTAGACCAGCGTGCGCTTGCCGTTGTGGAACCCCTGTAGCCCCATGTACGCCGGAGACTGGAGCAACCGCAGCAGCGGGCCGCTACTCCAGAACGAGCCGCGCGGGGAGGGGATGCCGTCGCGGTTCAGTTCGGTGGCGAGCGCCTTCCCGCTCACGCCGAACGCGAGGGCGAGCACCATCCGGCGGGCGCGCTGCCCGCGCGTCTCGGTCGCGCCGAGCGTCACGGGGGTGTCGTCCGGGGAGACCTTCCGGGTCTTCGGGTCCACGTTGAGGCCCCAGGGTGTGGAGCCCCCGAGCCATTCCCCGGCGTCGCGCTGCGACGTCTTGACGTCCTTGACGCGGTGGGAGAGGCGGACCGAGTAGGCGCGGGCGCGTTCGGCCTCATCAATGATGCGGCCCCGGTCGCGCTCGTCCATGGAGTCGAGCCGGTCATAGTCGAATATGACCCGGGCCTTCCCGATGACCTTTAGCACGTCCTCGGCACCCTTTCGGGAAAAGCGGTCGAGCATGTAGACCCAGAGGGCCGATGTTTCCCCGTTGAGAAGCGCTTTCATGGCTTTGTCGAAGGTCTTGCGTTCGCGGGCCGGGTTGTAGGCGGAGCCCAGTTCGACCCATTCGAAGCGGACGCGGTATCCGTTGTCGGCGGCCCATTTCCGGCCCTGCTTGATCTGCTCATCGGTCGAGACTTCGCGCAGCCGGTCGCCCTTGGTGAGGATCTTGGACTTGCGGGCGAGCAGGTCGATCGTGGGTCGGGTGTCGATCTCAGGTGTGCTCATGTACGGCACCTAGCGTGTGAACGGCCTGGTCAGGGCCGGGGTGGGTAGGGTGCACTACCTCGCCCGAGTTCGGGTTGCCGTCGTACACCGAGAGCCTGGTGGCGCCCCCCGCGCGTACTCCCTGGGACCTGGAGCGGTCCGCCGGGGGCTCCAGCGGCGGCGCGGGCGCGGCGGTCGCCGCCGGGCTCGCCCCGGTCGCGCACGGCAGCGACGGCGGCGGCTCGATCCGGATACCGGCGTCGGTCTGCGGGCTGTTCGGGATCAAGCCCAGCCGCGGCCGGGTCAGCAGCGGGCCGACGCTGTACGACATCAGCGGCCTCAGTACCAGCGGTCCGCTGGCCCGCACCGTCGCCGACGCCGCCGCGCTGCTGGACGTGCTGGCCGGGCCGATGCCCGGCGACTCCGGCACCGCGCCCGCGCTGCCGACCGGCGAGACCTTCCTCGACTACGCCCACCGCGACCCGCAGTCGCTCCGGGTCGCGGTGCTGACCACCCCGCCGGTGCCGGGCGTCAGCGTGCACCCGGACTGCCTCGCGGCCACCGAGAGCGCGGCCGAGCTGCTGGCCGGGCTCGGGCACCGCACCGAGGCGCTGGAACTGCCCGCCGACGACACCCTGCGCCAGGTGTTCGAGACGGTGTGGTCGGTGATGGCGGCGCAGCGCCCGGTCCCGCCGGAGCAGGAGGAGCGGCTGATGCCGCTCACCAAGTACCTGCGGGCCGAGGGCCGGAAGGTCTCCGGTCCCGACTTCGCCACCGCGCTGTACACCTTCCGGGCGGTCGGCGCGCTGGTCGCCTCGCTCCAGGAGCAGTACGACGTGATCCTCACGCCGACCCTGGCCCGGCCCCCGCAGCTGGTCGGCGGGCTGCGCGACGACGCGGACCCGGCCCGGGAGTTCGAGGGCATCGCGGCGTTCACGCCGTTCGCGGCCCTGTACAACGCCACCGGCCAGCCCGCCGTCAACCTGCCGCTGCAGTGGAACGCGGCCGGGCTGCCGATCGGCGTGATGCTCGGCGGGCGCTACGGCGACGAGTCCACCTTGATATCGCTGTCCTCACAGCTGGAACGGGCCCGGCCGTGGGCGGACCGCAAGCCCGAGCTCTGGTAGCCCGAGCTCCGGCAAGCACTGCCGAACCCGGACCGACCTGCGGCGACGGCTCATCCGACGGGCAGCCGACCCGATAGACCGGATGCGCTCGGTCTCCCGACGGTGTCTGATCGTGCGACATGACAATCGAGTTGGGCACTCCGCACGCCGACGGCCTGGGCCCCGCCGTGGACGCGCTGCGCGCGTGGCAGCGCGAGGGTTCGCTGATCCAGCTGCATCCGGGCGACCTGGGCTGGTTCTGGCGTTTCGGCACGGAGCGGACGGCCGCCGCGGTCCGCACCTGGAGCCGGGACGGCCGGGTCCTCGCCGTCGGGCTGCTGGACGGCGAGGACCTGCTGCGGCTGACCATCGCTCCGGACGCGCGCCGGGACGGGGAGTTGACGCGGCGTCTGGCCGCGGACCTCACCGCCCCGGAGGCCGGTGTGCTGCCCCCCGGCCGGGTCTTCCTCGAAGCCCCCATGGACGCCCTGCTCCAGGACCGGCTCCAGGCCGACGGCTGGACCCCGGACGAGCGCTGGACGCCCCTCCGCCGCGACCTCACCGAGCCGGTGGAGGTCCCGGAGGGCTGCGCGTCGAGGTGGTCGGCCGCCAGCACGCGTCCGCCCGCGCCGCCGTCCAACGCGCCGCCGTCCAACGCGCCGCCTTCGACCGCTCGACCTTCTCCGAACACCCCGGAAGGCCGGGCCTCCTCGAACCCATGGGCGTCCACCACGACCACCGGGGCCGCGGCTACGGCCGCGCCATCACCGTCGCCGCCGCGGCCGCCCTCCAGGGCCTGGGGGCCTCCAGCGCCCTCGTCAACACTCCTGCCTCCCGCGCCGCCGCCGTCGCCACCTACCAGTCCGCCGGCTTCCACCTGTTGCCCGGTTCCCGCGACCTCGCCCGCAGCACCTGACCCGGGGGGCAGCGGCAGCGCGGCTTCGCACGACCGCCACGCGCCCGTAACACCAGTCCATTGACCCGCTCGACCGCGCTTGCGAGCATCGGAGCATGACCTCCTCCGCGACCTGTCCCGGCCGCCGCTAGGGCCGCCGCCGTCCGTGACGGCCCGGGCCACCGGCACCACCGCCCTGGTACGCCGCCGACCGAGGACCGCCGATGCCGCTCGCGCTGATCGCCACGCCCACTCCGCCGCCCACCCCCGACCTGCCGGACGGCGCCGCCGCCGTGCTCCGCGCCACCCTCCGGGGCGGGCCGCTGGCCCGTACCGCGATCAGCAGGGAGACCGGGCTGAGCCCGGCCGCCGTGTCCCGGCACACCGCCGAGCTGCTGGCGCTGGGCCTGGTCTACGAGCCGCCCGCGGCGCAGGCCGCGCCCCGGCCGGGACGCCCGCGCGTCCCGCTGGACATCGACACCGGCTACCACCTGGCGGTAGGCGTCCACATCGCGGTGCCGCAGCTGACCTTCTCGCTGACCGACCTGCGCGGGCGGGTGGTCGCCCAGGAGCTGGCCCCGCGCCGGGCCGCCCCGGCCGAGGTGCTCCGGGACATCGCCGGATACCTGCCGGGCCTGCTGCGGCGGCACGCGGCCGACCGCTCGGTGCTCGGCCTGGGTGTGGTCACCGGGGGCTGGGTGGACCCGGACTCCGGCACGGTGGTCGAGAACAGCGCGCTGGGCTGGCGGGACGTCCCGGTGCGGCGGCTGCTCGGGTCGGCCACCCGGCTGCCGATCCACGTCGAGGGGCACGCCCGGGCGCTGGCCCAGGCCGAGCTGCTGTTCGGCGCGGCCCGGGGCGGCGACCTGGTGCACCTGTTCGTCGGCAATGCCGTGGACGCCGCCATCGCCGCCGGCGGGACCCTGCTGCGCGGACGCCGCAACGGCGCGGGCGGCATCGCCCACCTGCCGGTGCCGGGCTCGACCGCCGCCTGCCCGTGCGGCGGCACCGGCTGCCTGCAGGCCACCGTCTCCGACCGGGTCTTCGCCGAGCGCGCGACCGCGCAGGGGGTGGTCCCGCGACCGGAGATCGGCCTGCTGCTGGCCGCCGCGCGCCGGGGCGACCCGCGGGCGCTGGAGCTCTGCCGGGAGCGGCTGCGGCTGATCGCCCCGGCCGTGGCGCTGCTGCTGGACATGATCAGCCCGGAGGTGCTGGTGGTCACCGACGCGGTCACCCTGTACCTGCCCGAGCTGCTGCCGTTCCTGCACCAGCGGATCGCCGAGCGGACCAGGCAGGCACCGGAGCAGCTGGTCCGGCCCAGTTCCTTCGGCCCGCAGGTGCTGGCGGTGGCCGCCGGTACGCCGGTGCTGGCCGCCGTGCACCGCGATCCACTGGCGCTGCGCACCGCCGGAATGCGCGGATGACACCCGGCGGGAGCATTACTTCCACCGCGTCGGAAACCATTGCCGGGCCAGCGGCCGACCAGCAGACTGAGGACATGGAGACACAGCGGGAAGCGACGATCCGGGAGGCCGCGGGGCGGCACCCGGTGAACGTGTTCCAGCTGCACCACTTCGCCGGACTGGGCTGTTCCCACTCCCGCTGACGGCTGACGCCGCCCTGCCCGTGTACCTGCCGGGACGCCGCACCACCTGACACCGCGCCAGCTGGCACCGCACCTCCCTGACACCGCCACCGCTGTGGGCCGGGCCGCCGCGCCACGCCGCGATTCCGTCCTGCCCCGATCCCGCCGCGCCCAGAATCCGCCGCGCACGCCGGTGCCGTCCGCACCCGCGTCCAGCCACCCGGAGAGCTTCCGCATGTCCTCAGCACGCAGGCAACTGCACCTCAACCTGTTCCTCATGGGCGTGGGCCACCACGAAGCCGCCTGGCGGCACCCGCGTACCGACCCGTCCCGGCTGTCCGACATCCGGTACTTCCAGGAGCTCGCCGCGACCGCCGAGGCGGCGGCGTTCGACTCGGTGTTCCTGGCCGACGGCGTCGAGGGGCCGACGCCCGGGGCCAACGCCTGGGTCAGCCACTTCGAGCCGTTCACGCTGCTGTCGGCGCTGGCGGTGAGCACCGAGCGGATCGGCCTGATCGGGACGGTCTCCACCGGCTTCACCGAGCCCTACAACCTGGCCCGGCAGTTCGCCTCGCTGGACCACCTCAGCCGGGGGCGGGCCGGGTGGAACATCGTCACCTCGGCCGGTGACCGGGCGGCGCGCAACTTCGGCCGCGACCGGAACCAGGATCACGCCACCCGCTACCGGCGGGCCGCCGAGTACCTGGAGGTGGTCGGCAGCCTGTGGGACAGCTGGGAGGACGACGCCCTGCTGCTCGACCGGGTGGCGGGCCGGGTGACCGCCCCGGACAAACTGCACGAGATCGACCACCGGGGCGAGCACTTCCAGGTGCTCGGGCCGCTGAACATCCCGCGCGGCCCGCAGGGGCATCCGCTGCTGGTACAGGCCGGATCGTCGGAGGACGGCCGGGACTTCGCGGCCCGCCACGCCGAGGCGGTGTTCACCGCGCAGCAGACCCTGGAGGAGGGGCAGGCGTTCTACCGCGACCTCAAGCGCCGCGCGGCGGCGCTCGGACGCGACCCCGGCGGGGTGGTGGTGCTGCCCGGGATCGTCCCGGTGCTGGGCTCCACCGAGGCCGAGGCCAAGGCGCTGGACCAGGAGCTGGACCTCCTGATCGACCCGTCCCGGGCGGTGGGCACGCTGTCCACCCTGCTCGGGGTGGACCTGCGCGACCACCCGCTGGACGCGCCGCTGCCGCCGCTGCCCCCGGTCGCCGCCATCAACGGCGCCAAGAGCCGGTTCGAGCTGGTCCGGGACCTGGCCGAGCGGGACGGCCTGACGCTGCGGCAGCTCATCGGCCGGCTCGGCGGCGGGCGCGGGCACCAGGTCCTCGCCGGGACGCCGGAGCAGGTCGCCGACCACATCGAGCTGTGGTTCGGCCAGGGCGCCGCCGACGGCTTCAACGTGATGCCGCCGATCCTGCCCGAGGGCCTGGACCTGTTCACCGAGCACGTCGTGCCGCTGCTGCGCGAGCGCGGCCTGTTCCGGCACGAGTACCAGGGCACGACCCTGCGCGAGCACTACGGCCTGCCGCGCCCCGCGAACCGCTACACGGACCGCTACCCGAACCGCTAGTCGAACCGCCGGGCGAACCCGCCAGGCAACGCAGTCCCGCGCACCACCGACCCGGCGCCACACCGACCCTGAGGATCCACGATGCCCGACACCGCACCGCCCGCCGCCACCGCCCGGACCGCCCGCCGACTCCTGCTGCTGCCGCTGCTGCTCGCGCTGCTCCCGCTGGCCAGCGCCTGCGGCGGCAGCGCCGACGCCAGCACCGGCGGCGGCAGCGCGCAGGCCGGGGAGGTCACCCTGCGCATCGGCGACCAGGGCAAGGACGTGGAGACCCTGCTCCAGGTCTCCGGCGAGCTCAAGAACCTTCCCTACAAGGTCGTGTTCGACCAGTTCAACAGCGGTCCGCTGGTCAACCAGGCGTTCGTGGCCGGGGACATCGACTTCGGCATCATGGGCGACACCCCGGCGATCTACGCGGCCGCCGCCGGACTGCCGGTGGACGTGGTCGGGGCCAGCCACACGGTCGGCGTCGGCTACACCCTGCTGGCCCGCGCCGGCTCCGGCATCCACAGTGTCGCCGACCTGAAGGGCCACAAGGTCGCCTACTCCAAGGGCACGGCCAACCAGGGCTTCCTGATCCAGGCGCTGGCGACGGCCGGGCTCAAGCAGCAGGACATCACCCCGGTCGACGTACCGCTGCAGAACGTCGGCGAGGTGCTGGAGTCCGGCACCGTGGACGCCGCCACCGTCGCCGCCCAGGACCTCGTCAACTACACCGCCGCGCACCCGGACGCGGTGAAGGTGATCACCGGCTCGCAGGTGTCCTCCGGCTACAGCTTCTGGCTGGCCAGCCACAAGGCGCTGGCGAACCCGGCCGAGCGGGCCGACCTGGAGGACCTGCTGGGCCGCATCGTCAAGGCCACCGCCTGGACCACGGCCCATCCGGACGCCTGGATCAACGCCTACTACGTCGGGGTCGACAAGCAGTCCCCGGCCGTCGGCAAGGAGATCTGGCAGATCTCCGGCGAGACCACCTTCGTCCCGCTCGACCGGACCGTGGTCGACGCCCAGCAGCGGCAGGCCGACCTGTTCCTGGCCAACGGCCAGGTCCCCGGGAAGGTCGACGTCACCGGCGAGTTCCCGGCCGACGTGGTGCGGGACTTCGGCGCGGTGGTCACCAGGAACCAGGTCGCCGAGCACCAGTAGCCGAGCACCAGTAGCCGAGCACCGGCGGTCGCCGGGCACCAGCCAGTCGAGCACCAGTCAGTCGTCAACCAGTCAGTCGTCAACCAGCAAACCAGCGAACGACCTTGAGAGGAACCCCGTCATGACCAGGATCACCGTCCGTCCGGTCGCCGGGCACATCGGCGCCGACATCGGCAACGTCGACCTCGCCCAGCCGCTCACCGACTCCGACCTGCGGACCGTCAAGGAGGCCCTGCACCGGCACAAGGTGGTGTTCTTCCGGGGCCAGGCCCTGGACCACGCCGCCCAGATCGCCTTCGCCCGCCAGTTCGGCGAGTTGACCTACGCCCACCCGCACGACGACGCGCCGCCGGAGGACCACCCGGAGATCTTCACCATCGACCCGGCCCGCTTCGAGCAGCGCTACGGCGCCGACTTCGTCGCCGAGTACCGGAAGCGCCAGTACAGCTACTTCGACGGCTGGCACACCGACGTCACCGCGGCGGTCAACCCGCCCGCCGGATCGATCCTGCGCGCCGAGCGGGTACCGGAGTTCGGCGGGGACACCACCTGGACCAACCTGGTCGCCGCCTACCAGGGGCTGTCCGCGCCGCTGCGGGCGTTCGTGGACACGCTGCGGGCCGAGCACCGCTACGGCGGCAGCCGCAGGGTCGAGGGCGACAGCGAGTACGCCAGGCGGATCAACGACAACCTGCTGGTGGCGGTGCACCCGGTGGTCCGGGTGCACCCGGAGACCGGTGAGCGGGCGCTGTTCGTCAACCCCGGCTTCACCAGCCACATCGTGGACGTCCACCCCAGCGAGAGCAAGCGGCTGCTGGAGCTGCTCTACGCCGAGATCACCCGGCCCGAGTACACCGTCCGGTTCCGCTGGGAGCCCGGGCACGTGGCCTTCTGGGACAACCGGGCCACCGCCCACCTCGCCCCGCGCGACCTGGCGCACCTGGACGTGGAGCGGCGGCTGCACCGGGTCACCCTGATCGGCGACATCCCGGTCGGCCCCGACGGCAGGCCCTCCGAGCTGCTCTCCGGCCGACCCTTCACCGCCGACCACCGCGTCGTCACCAACGCCTGACGTTCCGTCAGCAATAGTCCGGAAGGAGCACCATGGCGACCACCGCCGCACCCCCGACCACCGCCGCGCCCCCGGAGGAGGCCCGCGCGGCCGGGCCGCTGATCGACGCCTCGACGCTGAGCCGCCCGCGCCGCACCTGGGTGCCGCTGCCGCACTGGCTGCGCCGACTGGCCGGTCCGGCGCTGGTGGTGGTCGTCTGGCAGCTCCTGGGCGCCTTCGGCGAGATCAACCAGCAGATCCTGGCGACCCCGAGTCAGGTACTGTCCGCCGGTTGGCAGTTGACCCGGGACGGCGAGTTGGAGAGCAATCTGCTGGCCTCGCTCCAGCGGGTCGGCCTCGGGCTGCTGATCGGCGTCAGCGCGGGCATCGTGCTGGCCGTGGTCGCCGGGCTGTTCCGGCTCGGCGAGGAGCTGGTCGACTCGACCATGCAGATCGTCCGCTCGCTGCCGGTGCTGGGCCTGCTGCCGCTGGTGATCATCTGGTTCGGTGTGGGCGAGGCCCCCAAGATCGCCCTGGTGGCCTTCGCCTCCGCCTGCCCCGTCTACATCAACACCTACGCCGGGATCCGCGGCGTGGACAACCGGCTGGTGGAGTCGGGCCGGGTGGTGGGGCTCGGGCAGTGGGGGCTGATCCGGCACGTCATCCTGCCCGGCGCGGTGCCCGGCTTCCTGGTCGGCCTGCGGTTCGCGCTGACCAGCGCCTGGCTGGTGATCATCATCGCCGAGCAGTTGAACGCCACCAGCGGCATCGGCTACCTGATGAACCAGGCCCAGGCCTGGTACCGGACCGACATCATCGTCCTCGGACTGCTGATCTACGGGCTGCTCGGGCTGCTCGCCGACGCGGCGGTCCGCCTGCTGGAGCGCCGCCTGCTGGTCTGGCGCCACGGATTCAACGGAGCCTGACCATGACCGTCACCACCGCCCCCGACGCCGCTCCCGACCTGGCGGTCCGGGCCGCCGGGCTGCACCGCTCCTTCGACGGCCGCGAGGTGCTGGCCGGGATCGACCTGGACATCCGCCGGGGTGAGTTCGTCGCGCTGCTGGGCCGCAGCGGCTCCGGCAAGAGCACCCTGCTGCGCGCCATGGCCGGGCTCGACCCGGACTTCAGCGGGCAGCTGCTGGTACCCGAGCGCCGCTCGGTGGTCTTCCAGGACCACCGGCTCCAGCCGTGGAAGCGGGTGCTCGACAACGTGGTGCTCGGGCTCCCCCGGGCCGGGGCCCGCGAGGCCGGGCTGACCGCGCTGGACGAGGTCGGCCTCGCCGAGCGGGCCCGGGACTGGCCGATCACCCTCTCCGGCGGCGAGGCCCAGCGTGCGGCGCTGGCCAGGGCCCTGGTCAGGGACCCGGAACTGCTGCTGCTGGACGAGCCCTTCGGCGCGCTGGACGCGCTGACCCGGATCCGGATGCACGCGCTGCTGCGCGAGCTGTGCGCCCGCCACCGCCCGGCGGTGCTGCTGGTCACCCACGACGTGGACGAGGCGGTCGCGCTCGCCGACCGGGTGTTCGTGCTCACCGAGGGCCGCCTGGGGCCCGCGCACGCCACCACCCGTCCGGGGCTGCGCGAGGAACTGCTGGCCGAGCTCGGGGTGGTGGCGGAGGCCGCCGCCGAGCGCCACCCGCTCGGAGCAGGCCGGGCCGCCTGATCGGAGGAGACCGGCTCACCCGGACGGGCGAGGGCCCCGCGCACCGGCGCGGGGCCCTCACAGGTCCGACCGTCAGCGGATCTCGGTGATCTCCGGACCGCGGTCGAACGGGTTCAGCGGGTCGCCACCGAAGCGGTTCTCCTCCGCGGCGGCCTGCTGCGGCAGGCCGTCGGCCACCATCTGGGCGTCCTCCGGCAGCTTCAGCACGATCGGGTCGCGCGGGGCCATCGGCACGTCGCCGCGGACCACCACGGTCTCCCGGAAGACCTTCTCCAGCACCTCGGCCGCCTCCGGCTGCACCGCGGCCTGCCCGGAGATCACCCCGCGCAGGAACCAGCGCGGCCCGTCGCAGCCCACGAAGCGCACCAGCTGGACGCCGTGGGTGCCGTCCGGGAGCTGCACCGGGACCTGGGCGCGCAGCCCCCAGCCCAGCGGGCCCTCCTCGGTGTCGACGATGCCACCCTGCTGGGTGATCCCCGAGGCGATCTCGTTGCGGACCTCGCCCCAGATGCCCTCGGACTTGGGTGCCGCGAACGCCTGCAGCTGGATGGCGCTGCTGCCCAGCACCAGCGTGGCCGCGACGATCGAGTCGCCCGCGACCTCGACCCGCAGCTCCATGCCCTCCACGCCCGGCACGAGCAGACCACCGAGGTCCACCCGGCCCTCCGCGGCGTTCTCCACCTCGGTGGAGTCCCAGGGGCCGTCGGGGCGCGGCGCGGGCGGCAGTGCCGTCCACTCCTCCTCGGCGTCGTCCTCCTTCTCGGAGCCGACACCGGCGATGTCCTCGCTGTCTGCGGAACCCGCCACGCCGTCCTCGTCCAGGGCGTCCTGGTCAAGGCCGTCGTGCTGATCGACAGCGTCCTCGCTCTTGGCGCGACGACGGAACACGGTCACTGTCCTTCCCGGTCGGGTACCGATGAGATTTCCTGCCCGGCCGCCGGAATGCTAACCGCGCCATGGCCGCCCGTCGACCCGAAGCCTCCTGCGGCGCGCGCCGACCCCGGAAGTTCCTCCACTTCGTGGAAGCGGACCTTCTCGACCCGCTGGACGACCAGCTGGGCGATCCGGTCCCCACGGCGGAAGACCACCCGCTCGCGCGGGTCGAGGTTGACGACGATCACCTTGATCTCACCACGGTACCCGGCATCGACCGTTCCAGGGGCATTCACAAGGGCAAGACCGCAACGCAGTGCGAGGCCCGAACGCGGGTGCACGAAGGCCGCGTAGCCGTCCGGCAGCGCGATGGCCACCCCGGTCGGCAGCACGGTCCGCTCGCCGGGCGCGAGCTCGGCGTCGATCGTGGTCCGCAGGTCAGCCCCGGCGTCGCCGGGGTGGGCGTAGCCGGGGGCGGGCAGCTCCGGGTCGAGCCGGCGCAGCAGCACGTCGACGGGGTGGTTCGGAGAGCTGGTCACGGGTTCACCTCGAAGGCACGGGCACGCTTGAACAGGTCGGGGTTCTCCAGGGCCGCCTTGATGTCCTCGGGACGGCCGTGGGTGGTGAAGTGGTCCAGGGTGACCTGGAGGAACAGCGCCCGGGCGGCGACCGCCAGCGGCCCGTCGGGTGCGTCCAGACGGCCCTCGGCGCTGCAGTAGATCTTGCGTCCGCGCACCGCGTCGGCCCGGGCGTGGATGAACAGGGTCGAGCCCACCGGCACCGGGCGGCGGAAGTCGGTCTCCAGCCGGGCGGTGACCGAGGCGGTGTGCAGCAGCCAGTTCAGCGTGCCCAGGGACTCGTCCAGCGCGGTCACCAGCACCCCGCCGTGGGCCAGGCCGGGGCCGCCCTGGTGCGCGGCGCCGACGGTGAACTCGGCGAGGACCTCCACCCCGTCCCCGGCCCGGGCGACCAGGTGCAGGCCGTGCGGCTGGGTCGGGCCGCAGCCGAAACAGTGCTCGTAGTGCGGCTCGATCAGCTGACCGGCCGCGGGGGCCTCCGGGTGCCGCACCGGCGCGACGGCGCCGGGGGGCGGGGTGAGCGACGCGCGCTCGACGGGGCGCTCGGTGGAACGCTCGGTGGGGCGTTCCTCGGGGCGGGACGGGTGCTCGGTCACGCCCGCGACCTTACAGAATCCGGCCGAACACGCCGAACCGGCAACCCCGTGCGGAGGCTCCCAGGTTCCGCGTCCACAATGGGGTCCATGTATGACGAACGCCTTACCGCACCCGCCACGATGTGGCTGCTCCCGCTCGGCAGCGGCATCTCCTTCGGGCTGGTCTTCCTCATCTTCGGCGCGGTCCCCGGACTCGTCGGACTGGTCGCCGGAGGGGCGGCGGCGGCGATGCTGCTCAGCTCCTACGGCTCCGCGCGGATCCGGGTGGTCCAGGGCCTGCTGGTGGCCGGGGAGGCGCGGATCCCGGTCGAGGCCCTGGGCGAGTCCTTCCCGATGGACAAGGAGGAGTGCCTGGCCTGGCGTACCCACAAGGCCAACGCCCGCGCGTTCATGCTGCTGCGCTCCTACATCCCCAAGGGCATCCGGGTGATGGTGACCGACCCGCAGGACCCGACGCCGTACCTGTACCTGTCGACCCGGTTCCCGGAGCGGCTGGCGCAGGCCATCTCGGCTGCCAAGGCCGACGCCGCGGCAGCCCCGCAGACGGCCTGAGCAGGGACTGCCCCAGAGACCGCCTGAGCGGGGCTGTGGCGGCCGTTCAGGCCCAGTAGTGAAGGTCGGTGGGCTGGCGCCCGCGCAGGTCGCGACGGATCTCCTGGGCCAGTCTGGCGGTGTCGCGACGGTTGACCACCGCCCCGGCCGCGGCGCCGACCATCATCGGCGTGAGTGTGGGCAGTTTCCTGATGCCGCTGCGGGCGAGCCTGCGGCGCAGCTGCCGACGCAGTTCGCTGCCGCCCGCGAGCACGACCACGGTCCCCGGTTTGCTGACGTCCAGTCCCCGGCGCTGGGCCCAGACCGCGAGGTAGGCGCCCGCGCGCTGGCGGGTGCTGCCGGCCGCCGGCTGGCCGTAGACCTGGTAGAGCTCGGCGATGAGTTTGACCTCCACGGCGGCCACCGCGAGCATCTCGCCGGCGATCTCCACCGCCATCGCGGGTGGGACCGGGAGCATGGCGGCCGCGCCGACCCCGGCGCCGACGACCCCGCTGGCCTTGGCCGCGGCCGAGCTGAGCCGGTCGGCCAGGTCCTCGGCGGTGCGCGCGCCCGGATGCTGGGCGCGCAGGGTGGCCAGGTCGCGCACGGGGATGCGCGGGGCCAGGTCGAGCAGATTGTCGGTGAGGGCGGCGAGCCTGCGGCCGCGAGGGGCCACAGGGACGGGGTCCGCGAGCGCGGACCCGTCCCGGACATCCAGCTCGGCGGCGACGCGGACGAACTCGTCCACCGGGTCGCCGCCGGGCTGGCCACTACGGTCGTGCGTACTTCGGTCGTACGTACCGCTGTCGTACGTAGTGCGGTCCTGCTGGTCCTGCCGGGTCTGACGGGTCTTACCGGGTGCGGTGCGGGTTCTCAGCCGGAACGGTCTCATAGCACCCTCCTACCCGGATATGTCAGGCCGCGCAGTCCCGGCAGATGGGGTTGCCGTTCTTCTCGCTGGCGAGCTGGCTCCGGTGGTGCACCAGGAAGCAGCTCATGCAGGTGAACTCGTCGGCCTGGCGCGGCAGCACCCGGACGGAGAGTTCCTCGTTGCTGAGGTCCGCGCCGGGCAGTTCGAGGCTTTCGGCGGCCTCGAACTCGTCGACGTCGACCGAGCTGGTCGACTTCTCGTTCCGTCGGGCCTTCAGTTCCTCGATGCTGTCCTCGTTGAGGTCGTCATCGGTCTTGCGTGGGGTGTCGTAGTCAGTGGCCATGTCGCTCTCCCCCTTTGGGTGTCTGCGGGTATCTCCAGCGCACGTAACGCGCGGGGAGCCGGACTTGTGCCCGACCCGAGGGCGAGATTTTGCCTTACTTCAAGGCTCGTTACTCAATCGACACCCGTCCGACCCCCCGAAGGGGTGACCGGAACGGTGTTCTGCCGGGCCGGGCAGGTGGTGGGACGGTGCGCCCCGCTGGGCACTTACCGTGATCAGAGGGCCGGGAAACGTCCGCCACCACCCGGGTACCACCCTTGCGCCGCAAGGAAAGCTCCGGGTGGGACGGGTTGCCATGGCCCATCGGCCGCCGCTACTCCGAGTCACCGAGGCAGCAACGGTCACACTGGGTGATCGTCCGAAATGTTCACTCTCATGGCGGGAAATGTGACCTTCGTCACTGTTCTGAAAAGTCCGGACTTAGTCGTACAAGCCCAGCCGGTGTGACCGGGATCTCAGCCCTTGGCGGCCTGGTTCGCGGCCCGGCGGGCCAGCAGCGCCGCCCGGCGCTCGTCGAAGCGTACGGCCTGGGCGTCCAGCCCCTCCAGGTACATCCCGAGCTCCTGCTGCGCCTGCACGCCCTCGGGGCCGAGCCCGGAGATCTCCATGACCCTGAGGTGGCGCAGCACCGGCTGGAGCACGTCGTCGTGGTGGATCCGCAGGTTGTAGATCCCGCCGATGGCCATCTGCGCGGCGGCCCGCTCGAAGCCCGGCATGCCGTGGCCCGGCATCCGGAAGCCGGTGACCACGTCCGCGACGGCGCGCATGGCCTGGTCCGGGGCGATCTCCAGGGCGGCCTTGAGCAGGTTCCGGTAGAAGACCATGTGCAGGTTCTCGTCGGTGGCGATCCGGGCCAGCATCCGGTCGCAGACCGGGTCGCCGGAGTGCTTGCCGGTGTTCCGGTGCGAGATCCGGGTGGCGAGCTCCTGGAAGGCCACGTAGGAGACCGAGTGCAGCATCGAGTGGCTGTTGTCGGAGGTGAAGCCCTCGGCCATGTGGGTCATCCGGGCCCGCTCCAGGGCCACCGGGTCGACCGCGCGGGCGGTCAGCAGGTAGTCGCGCATCACGATGGCGTGGCGGCCCTCCTCGGCCGTCCACTGGTGCACCCACGTGCCCCAGGCGCCGTCCCGGCCGAACATGGTCGCGATCTCGTGGTGGTAGCTGGGCAGGTTGTCCTCGGTGAGCAGGTTCACCACCAGCGAGATCCGGCCGATGTCGGTGACCGGCGACTGCTCCACCGCCCAGGCCTCGCCGCCCATGATCCCGTCGAAGTCCCGCCCCTGGCTCCACTGCACGTACTCGTGCGGCATCCACTCCTTGGCGACCCCGAGGTGGCGGTTCAGCTCCCGCTCCACCACCTCTTCGAGGGCGTGGATGAGCCGGGTGTCGGTCCAGGCGGTACTGGTGGGGGCGATGGTCACGGCAGCCAACTCTCGGTACGGATTTCACACACCTACGCCTCCGTAGGTTACGCCACCGTAGGTTGTTGCGGCGAATGCTGGCAAGAGCATCCGGGTACGTGGTGACTGCATCGGTTCCACAGCGCCCGCACAGCGACGAGAACCCCGCCGACCTGGCAAAAGGCCGACGGGGTGCGGCGGCGGCGGGCGGCCGCCGCGGAGCTCAGCCGATCGGGATGCGCACCCGCATGTCCAGGCCGCCCTCGGGCCGTCCGGAGGCCTCTATGGTGCCGCCGTGGGCCCGCACCACCGAGCGCACGATCGACAGCCCCAGACCCACGCCCTTGTCGCTGCGGGTCCGCTCCTTGCCGCTGCCGCGCCGGAACGGCTCGAAGATGTGCTCCAGCTCGTACCCGGGGACCATCTGGCCGGTATTGGACACCTGAAGCTCGCCGACACCGTCCGTGGCCCCCACCGAGACCCGCACCCAGCCGCCCTCGGCCAGGTTGTACCGGACCGCGTTCTGGATCAGGTTCAGCGCGATCCGCTCCAGCAGCACCCCGTTGCCGGAGACCACGGCCGGTTCCAGCCGGTCCTCCAGCCGGACGCCCCGCTCGGCGGCCTCGGACCGGGTCTGCTCCAGCGCCTGCCGGGCGACCTCGGCCAGGTCCACCGGGCGCCGGTCGACCAGCTCGTTGTCGCTGCGGGCGAGCAGCAGCAGCCCCTCGACCAGCTGCTCGCTGCGCTCGTTGGTGGCCAGCAGGGTCTTGCCCAGCTGCTGAAGGTCCGGCGAGCTCTCCGGGTCGGAGAGCTGGACCTCCAGCAGGGTGCGGTTGATCGCCAGCGGGGTGCGCAGCTCGTGCGAGGCGTTGGCGACGAACTTGCGCTGCGACTCGAACGAGCGGTCGAGCCGCTCCAGCATCTCGTCGAAGGTGTCGGCGAGCTCCTTCAGCTCGTCGTCCGGGCCGTCCATCTCGATCCGCCGGTGCATGTCGGAACTGGCCACCTGGCGGGCGGTCCGGGTGATCCGGCCGATCGGCTGGAGCACCCGCCCGGCCATGGCGTAGCCGAAGGCGACGGCCAGGATCAGCAGCGCGATCAGCGCGCTTATCGACTTGAGCAGCAGCGTGTGCAGCGCGCTGGAGGAGGTGGCCGCCTCCCGCGCGGTCATGATCGCGTTGTACTGGTCGCTGTTGATCTCCTGGCCGTCGGCGCCCCGCAGCTGCACGCCGGGGCCGAGCTTGAGGTACTGGGTGTGGCCGACCAGGTGGAACGCCTGCGACACGAACACGTACATGACCAGCACCATGACCAGCCCGGCCAGCAGGAACATGCCGCCGTAGAACATGGTCAGCCGGATCCGCAGGGTCGGCCGGAACGGGAGTATCGACCGGTGGATCTCGGCCGCCGACCAGGAGCGGTCCGGTTGCGAAGGTAGGTCGGACATGGCTCAGATCCGGTATCCGGAGCCCGGCACGGTGATGATCACCGGGGGCTCGCCGAGTTTGCGGCGCAGCGTCATCACGGTGACCCGGACGACGTTGGTGAACGGGTCGGTGTGCTCGTCCCAGGCCTTCTCCAGCAGCTGCTCGGCGGAGACCACGGCGCCGTTGGCGCGCATCAGCACCTCCAGCACCGCGAACTCCTTGGGCGCCAGGCCCACCGGCTCGCCCTCGCGCAGCACCTCCCGGCGGCCCGGGTCCAGGGTCAGCCCGGCGCGTTCCAGCACCGGCGGCAGCGGCGTGGTGGCGCGGCGGCCGAGGGCGCGCACCCGGGCCACGAGTTCGCTGAAGGCGAACGGCTTGGGGAGGTAGTCGTCCGCTCCGAGCTCCAGGCCCTCGACCCGGTCGCTGATGTCCCCGGCGGCGGTCAGCATCAGCACCCGGGTCGCCAGGCCCTCCTCGACGATCCGGCGCAGCACGTCGTCGCCGTGGACCAGGGGCAGGTCGCGGTCGAGCACGACCACGTCGTACTCGTTCACACTGACCCGGTCCAGGGCGGCCTGGCCGTCGTAGACCACGTCCACCGCCATCGCCTCCCGTCGGAGTCCGGTGGCTACGGCATCGGCGAGCAGCTGCTCGTCCTCGACCACGAGAACCCGCAACGGAGTGGTCCTTTCGCAGAGGGCTCCCAGGGCAGGCAGTCCGGGGAGGGTGTTCCGGCGGCCCGGGCACGGGACGCCGACTGTCGGCTCAATCCTGCCTGGTCGGTGCGTAAAGCAGTGGTAAGCGGGCGTCCGCCGGACGGGGTAGCCGCCGCGTCGCGGGCCCCCGCCGGGGGCCCGCGACGGGCCCCGGGCGGGGCGTCGGCGAACCCGGAAAAGGAGCCTGGAATTCCCAGGGATTCGGAGGTTTCCCCGTCGATGGGCAGGGGGAGGACGCTCTGTACACCCGCGACCACGCACGCTCCGCCGCGTGGGTTCGCACCCGCCCGACGTGCGACCGTCCGCACTGGGCCTCGCCCGGGGTCGCCCGACACACAGCAAGGGGGTCTTGCCTCATGGACGCCTTCACCGCCGGCATTCTTCAGCGCATAAGGAAAGCCGAACTGGATCTTCTCGCGGCTCTGGAGTCGGGCGACGACTTCCTGGCCGAGGTCGAGCAGTCGGAGATCGACGACCTGCACCGCCTGGCCGCCGAACACGGCATCCAGATCACCCCGGCCATGCGACCCACAGCGGCCTGACCAGGCCCGCTGCCGGGTCCCCCACCCCGACCCGCAGCAGCAGCGCCCAGGACGGTCCCCGCGTTCCGGCGGGGCCGCGGGCGCTGCCCCCACCGCCGTACCGCTGACCCTCCCGTCGGCCCGGGTACGGCTTCCACCAGGAACTCCCCCACCGCAGGACCCGGCCGGTACGGTGCGAGGTCCGTACCGGCCGGGGTCCGTACCGGCCGGGGTCCGTACCGGCCGGGGTCCGTACAGCGCGAACAGCCGCCTGGCGCGGCTGTTCAGTCGTGCCAGGCCCCCAGCTCCTCCAGAGCCTGCTGGAGCGGCTCGAACAGCCCCGCCGGGGCGGCCAGCGTCAACTCACCGGAGGCCGGTTCACCCGGGCGTCCGCCGG
This sequence comes from Streptacidiphilus sp. P02-A3a, assembly GCF_014084105.1. Lineage (GTDB taxonomy): Bacteria > Actinomycetota > Actinomycetes > Streptomycetales > Streptomycetaceae > Streptacidiphilus. The sequence continues at coordinate 7,565,611 of NZ_CP048289.1, forward strand.
TGAGCGCGCCCGCCTCGGCGGCGAGCAGCACCCCGGCGGCATGGTCCCAGGGGTTCAGCCCGCGCTCGTAGTAGCCGTCCAGGCGGCCGGCGGCGACGTCGCTCAGGTCGATCGCGGCCGAGCCGCCGCGCCGGATGTCGCGCAGCCTGGGGATCAGCTCCCGGGCCACCTCGGCCTGCCGGACCCGGCGCTCACGCAGGTAGCCGAAGCCGGTGCCGACCAGCGCGAGCTCCATCGGCGGCGCCGGACGGCAGCGCATCGGGCGGCCGTTCAGGAACGCCCCGCCGCCGAGCACCGCGTGCGCGGTCTCGCCGCGCGCGGGCGCCTCGACCACGCCGACCAGCGTCCGGCCGTCCAGTTCGGCGGCGATGCTGACCGACCAGGCGGGCAGCCCGTACAGGTAGTTCACCGTGCCGTCGAGCGGGTCGATCACCCAGCGGACGCCGCTGCTGCCCTCGGTGGCCGCGCCCTCCTCGCCGAGCAGGCCGTCCGCCGGACGGCGTTCCAGGATCAGCTCGGTGATCAGCTTCTCGGCCGCGAGGTCCATCTCGGTGACCACGTCCACCGGGCTGGACTTGGTCGCGGCCACGCCGAGGTCGGCCGGACGGCCGTCGCGCAGCAGCGCACCGGCCCTGCGGGCGGCCTCCAGGGCCAGTGCCAGGAGTTCCTGCCGGAGTTCCGGCGCGGGTTCCGGTGCGAGCGGGGTGGTCATGGCTGGCCTCTCAGTCGGTGGTCGCGGCGTCGGGGTCGGTCCAGTCGGCGCCCGCGGCGGCGGGCAGCGGGTTGCGCAGGGCCGGGCAGCAGTCCGCCGGGCACAGGTCGTGGCTGGCGCCGAGCGCGCCGAGGGCGCAGCGCGCCGGGTGCTCGCCGCGCGCCCCGGCCGCCCGTTCGAGCACCAGGTCCCGGATCGCGGCGGCGAAGCGCGGGTCGGCGCCGACCGTCCGGGCCCGGGACACCGGTAGGCCCAGCTTCTCGGCCTCCTCCCGGGCCTGGGTGTCGAGGTCGAAGACGACCTCCATGTGGTCGGAGACGAAGCCGATCGGGACCATCACCACGGCCGGGGCTCCCGCGGCGTGCTCGGCCGCCAGGTGGTCGCAGATGTCGGGTTCCAGCCAGGGCGTCTGCGGGGCGCCGCTGCGGCTCTGGTAGACCAGCTCCCAGGGGCGGTCGGCCACGCCGGTGGCCGCCGCGACGGCCTCGGCGACCAGCCGGGCGGTCTCCAGGTGCTGGGCGACGTAGCCGCCGCCGGGCCGGGACCGGGCCGGGTCGAGGGGGGCGCCCGAGGTGTCCGCCAGCGCGTTGGGGATGGAGTGGGTGGTGAACGCCAGCCGCGCGCCGGAGCGTACGCCCTCGGGCAGCTCGGCCAGCGCCGCCAGTGTGTGGTCGACCATCGGCTCCACGAAGCCCGGGTGGTTGTAGAACGCCCGCAGCTTGTCCACCCGCAGCTCGGCCGCGCCCGGCGCGCCCTGCGCGCGCAGTTCGGTGAGCGCCTGGGCCAGGTTCTCCCGGTACTGGCGGCAGCCGGAGTAGTTGACGTAGGCGCTGGTGGTCAGCACCAGCACCCGGCGGTGCCCGTCCGCCGCGATCTCGCGCAGAGTGTCGACCAGGTAGGGCGCCCAGTTCCGGTTGCCCCAGTAGACCGGCAGCTCCACGCCCGCGGCGGCGAAGTCGGCCCGCAGCGCGGCCAGCAGCTCCCGGTTCTGGCTGTTGATCGGGCTGACGCCGCCGAAGAGGAAGTAGTGCCGGCCGACCTCGGCCAGGCGTTCCCGGGGGATGCCCCGGCCGCGGGTGACGTTCTCCAGGAACGGCACCACCTCGTCCGGTCCCTCCGGGCCGCCGAAGGACAGCAGCAGCAGGGCGTCGTACGGGCGGGCGTCGCGGGGGTGCTCGGATGACATGGGAATGATCCTGCCACCGCTCATCACCCCGGCGGCGGACCCCCCGGCCCACTGATTATCTGCTTGCGCCGCCACGTAAGCTGTGAAGATTCGCAACGTCCCTTACGGAGCTCTCGTGCTGTCCACCTACCGCCGGATCTTCGACGCGCCCGGAAGCCTGGGCTTCTCCTCGGCGGGCTTCATCTCCCGGATGCCGCTGTCGATGACCGGTATCGGCATCGTCACCATGCTCTCCACCCTGCGCGGCGACTACGGCCTGGCCGGGGCGGTCTCGGCCACGCTGGCGCTGTCCGCCGCCGCGCTCGGCCCCCAGGTGTCCCGGCTGGTGGACCGGTTCGGGCAGGCCCGGGTGAGCCTGCGGGCCACCGGGCTGACCGTGGTGGCGATGGGGGTGCTGCTGCTCTGCGCCCGCTGGAACGCGCCGGACTGGACGCTGTTCGCCAGCGCCTCGGTGGCCGGCTGTATGCCGAGCATGGGCTCGCTGGTGCGGGCCCGCTGGGCGCTGATCTACCGGGGCTCCCCCGCGCTGCACACCGCCTACGCCTTCGAGTCGGTGCTGGACGAGATCGTCTTCATCATCGGCCCGATCCTCTCGGTCGGGCTGTGCACCGCGGTCTTCCCCGAGGCCGGACCGCTGGTGGCGATGGTCTGCCTGGCGGTCGGGGTGCTGCTGTTCGCCGTCCAGCGCGGGACCGAGCCGCCGCTGCACCCGGCCGCCCGGCAGGGCGGCGCGACCTCGGCGATCCGCACCCCCGGGCTGTGGGTACTGGTGCTGACCTTCGTCGGGGTCGGCGCGATCTTCGGCTCGGTGGACGTGGTGACCGTGGCCTTCGCCGACCACCTGCACCACAAGCCGTTCTCCAGCGTGGTGCTGGCGGTCTACGCGCTCGGCTCCTGCGTCGCCGGGATCGTCTTCGGCACACTGCGGCTGCACGGCCCCTTGTCCCGGAGGTTCCTGGTGGGGATCATCTGCATGGCGGTGAGTATGCTGCCCCTCCTATTCGTGAGGAACCTCGTGGCCCTGGCGGCGGCTCTGTTCGTCGCCGGGCTGTCCATCTCCCCGACCATGGTCACCACCATGGGGCTGGTGGAACGGATCGTCCCCGCCTCCAAGCTCACCGAGGGGATGACCTGGACCACCACCGGCCTGGCCGTCGGCGTCGCCTTCGGCTCCTCGGCCGCCGGGTGGGTGGTGGACGACGCGGGCGCATCGGCCGGTTTCCGGGTGACCGTGGCCGCCGCCGCCTTCGCCGCCGCCACGGCGTTCCTCGGGGCACGCCGACTCAGGTCGGCACCGGAACAGCAGGAGCGTGCACATGTCGACGACGACCAGTGGCAGCACCAGCCCGGCTAGCGGCGCTGCCGACGGCGCCGCCTGGACCAACTGGGCGGGCAACCAGAGCACGCGCCCGCGCCGCAGCGTGGCCCCGGCCTCGACCGAGGAGCTGGCCGCCGCGATACGCGCCGCCGCCGAGGACGGACTGCCGGTCAAGGCGGTCGGCTCCGGCCACTCGTTCACCTCGGTCGCGGCCACCGACGGGGTGCTGGTCCGCCCGGACCGGCTGACCGGCATCCGCGGGATCGACCACCGGGGCGGCACGGTCACCGTCGAGTCGGGGCTGCCGCTGGAGCGGCTGAACCTGCTGCTGGAACACGCCGGTCTGGCGCTCACCAACATGGGCGACATCATGGTGCAGACCGTGGCCGGAGCGATCGGCACCGGTACCCACGGCACCGGTCGCGCCTCGGGCTCGCTGGCCGCCCAGGTCCGCGGCCTGGAGCTGGTGCTCGCCGACGGCACGGTGACCACCTGCTCGCCGACCGAGAACCCGGAGCTGTTCGCCGGGGCCCGGCTCGGGCTCGGCGCGCTCGGCGTGATCAGCGCGGTCACCTTCGCCGTCGAACCGGCGTTCCAGCTCACCGCGCACGAGCAGCCGATGACCTTCGACCAGGTCACCGGCCGGTTCGAGGAGCTGGCGACCGAGAACGAGCACTTCGAGTTCTACTGGTTCCCGCACACCGAGGGCTGTAGCACCAAGCGCAACAACCGCAGCCGGGGCCCGCTCGCGCCGCTGCCGCCGTTCAGGCACTGGCTGGACGACGAGTTCCTGTCGAACACCGTCTGGGAGGGGGCCTGCCGGGTCGGGCGGCGCTTCCCCGGGGTGATCCCCGGCCTCGCCCGGATCGCCAGCAAGGCCTGGTCCGAGCGGACCTACACCGACGTCTCCTACAAGGTGTTCACCAGCCCGCGCCGGGTGCGCTTCACCGAGATGGAGTACGCGGTGCCGCGCGAGGCCGCGACCACGGTGCTGCGCGAGCTCAAGTCGCTGGTGGAGCGGAACGACTGGCAGATCAGCTTCCCGGTCGAGGTGCGGGTGGCGCCCGCCGACGACCTGTGGCTGTCCACCGCCAACGGCCGCGACAGCGCGTACATCGCGGTGCACCTCTACCGGGGCACCCGGGACCAGGGGTACTTCACCGAGGTCGAGCGGATCATGACCGCGCATCAGGGCCGACCGCACTGGGGCAAGCTGCACACCCGCGACGCCGACTACCTGGCCGGGGTGTACCCGCACTTCGCCGACTTCACCGCGCTGCGGGACAAGGTCGACCCGGAGCGCCGCTTCGGCAACGACTACCTGCGCCGGGTGCTCGGGGCCTGACCGCTCCCCGCCGCTCAGGGTGCCGACGACGGGCCGCCACTCGGGGTCGGCGCCCCGCTCGGGGTGGCGCCCGGCCCGGCGCTGGGGCTGTCGCTCGGCTCGGCACTCGGCGCACCGCTCGGCTCGGCGCCGGGTTGTCCGCTCGGGTCACCGCTGGGCAGCGCGCTCGGCGCGCCGCTCGGGCTGACGCCCGACACCGGGCCGGGCGAGCGGTCGGCGGGCGTGCCGCCGGGGGTGGCGCTGTCGCCGGAGGGCGCGGTCGTCGGGGCGCCGCCGCCGGGGCGGCCACCGGCCGTGCCGCCGAAGGAGGTGCCGCTGCCCGGCTCGTTCCTGACGATCGCGGCCACCGGCTTGCCCGCGACCAGCTCGACCGCGGTCACCGTGCCCATGGCAAGCCCGAACACCAGCACGGACATCAGCGCCCAGCTCCGCCACCGGCGCGGCCTCCAGCTACGGCGGCCCCGGTAGACGGCGACCGACCCGGCTTCCGGCGGGGCGACCGCCGCCAGCATCCGGGTGTACTCGCCGCCGGGGTCGAACGGATCGAAGGGAACCGCCTCGGCGTCCGCCCGCTGACGCCGCGCCGGGTCCACCGGGACGGGGGTACCGGCCCGCCCGCGCAGCTGTTCGCCGGTCCGCCGGAAGGCGTGCTGGAACAGCGCACCACCGACGGTCGCACCCGCGCTGACCACGGCCGCGCCCAGAATGGTTCCGTAGACGCCCAGTTCGGAGGCGAGCACGGCACCCGCCACGGCGGCCATCGAACTCGCCGCGACCTGCGTGACACTCAGGTCCACGGATCGCCGCCGTGACGACCGGTCCGAATTATCCAGATCCTCCATCAATGCCCCTCGATATACACCTTTCCCATCTTGCACGAAGAACGACTAATCGAAAAAATGTCTGGTTCCAACCGGCCAGTAGATGTGAAGATGATCACTGTCCATCGATCGGTCCGCCACCATCGGAGTGGCGGCCCTTGAGATTCCGGTGATTCGGGGCACACTGGAGCCACGAGCTGCCCCACCTGGATGCCACAAATGGAGTACCGTTCATGGAGCCTGGCTGCGGGCCGCCTCGGCGTGCCACCGGACTGGTGGACATCAGGAGACGGGCGGAGCGACTGCGACGCTCGTCCGGCGGCGTCGCCAGGTTGGGACGCGACCGGGGCTTGACACGCGGTGCCGAAATCCGGCAGTGCGCAAAGAGATAACCGTGCCACAACGGTGGGTCGAGGATAAGGGCCGACACACCGGGTAACTCTGCAATGCTGTGGTCCGTCGCCCATCGGCGGGCCACACTCGTAACGGGAGCAGCGACGCAGGTGACGTCGGCAGGCACCACCCGGGAGGTAACCGTGCCCGAACTGCGTGTCGTGGCTGTCAGCAATGACGGCTCACGACTGGTGCTCAAGGCCGCCGACTCGACGGAATACTTCCTTCCGATTGATGAGCGGTTGCGCGCCGCCGTACGCGGCGACCGCCCCAGGCTCGGCCAGATCGACGTCGAGAGCCACCTTCGCCCCCGGGACATCCAGGCGCGGATAAGGGCGGGCGCCAGCGCCGAAGAGGTCGCCCAGCTCGCCGGGATCTCCGTGGAACGGGTCCGCCGTTTCGAGGGACCGGTGCTGGCCGAGCGTGCCTTCATGGCCGAGCGCGCCCGCAAGACCACGGTCCGGCGGCAGGGTGAGAGCACCGGACCCCAGCTCGGCGACGCGGTCGCGGAGCGGCTGCTGCTGCGCGGCGCGGAGAAGGACAGCTCGGTGTGGGACTCCTGGCGACGGGACGACAACACCTGGGAGATCGTGCTGCTGTTCCGCGTCGGCGGACAGCCGCAGCAGGCCCGCTGGACCTACGACCCGCCGCGGCGACTGGTGCAGCCGGTCGACGACGAGGCGCGCGCGCTGATCGGCGAGACCCCGGAGCGCCCCGGCGAGGAGCCGACCTTCCCGTTCGTGCCGAGGATCGCCCGGCTGCCCGGAGCGGACCGGGGCATGGGCATGCGCCCGATGGCTCCGGAGCGGCCCCCGGTGGGTCGGCTGAGCCCGCCCGAGCGGATGACCGCGGACCGGATGAACGCCGAGCGGATCGCCCCGGACCGGCTCAGCCCGGAACGGGTCGCCCCGGACCGGCTGGTGGAGCCGCCCGCGGTGGCCGCGGCCCCGGCCGCGACGACGGTCACCGCGGTCGAGCGCGACCCGCTGACCAGCCTGATGGACGTGGTCCCCTCCCAGCCGGGCGTGCCCGACGAGGAGCAGACGGCCGAGCCGGAGGCCCCGGCGGCGGCGGTCGGCGCGGGTTCGGCGTACGCCGACATCCTGATGCCGCGGACCACGGCCCCGCACCGGGACCGGCTGATCGGCTCCACCGACCGGCAGGCCGAGGCGGACGGCGTCCGCCCGGGTCGCCGTGCGGCGGTGCCGAGTTGGGACGAAATCGTGTTCGGCACCCGGCGCAAGAAGCAGGAGTGACGGACCATCAGCTGAATCCGCTCCGCCCGCCGTCCAACGACGGCGGGTGGAGCTGTTTCTGACTGCTGGTCAGCCGTGCTCGGGGCCGGTGGCCACCGGGCGGTCGGGTCGGCTGGACCACTCGCTCCAGGAGCCCGGGTAGAGCGCGCCGTCGATCCCGGCGAGGTGCATCGCCAGCAGCTGGTGGGCGGCGGTCACCCCGGAGCCGCAGTACACGCCGACCTCGCTGCCCGGCTTCACGCCCAGCGCGGCGAACCGCTCGGCCAGTTCGGCGACCGGTCGGAAGCGCCCGTCCGCCGTCACGTTCTCCATGGTCGGGGCGCTGGCCGCGCCCGGGATGTGCCCGGCGCGGGGGTCGATCGGCTCGGTCTCGCCCCGGTACCGCTCGCCCGCGCGGGCGTCCAGCAGCACGCCGGTCCGGGCCAGCGCCGCCGCCTGGTCGGCGTCCACCGTGGGCAGCGCGCCGGGCTCGGGCCGGAAGTCGCCCGGCTCCGGCGCCGGGGTCTGCCGCTGCGTCGGCAGCCCGGCCGCGCCCCAGGCGGCGAAGCCGCCGTCGAGCACCCGCACCCGGCGGTGGCCCGACCAGCGCAGCAGCCACCAGGCGCGCGCGGCGGCGGCGGAGCTGGCGCCGTCGTAGACGACGACCTCGCGGTCCGCGCGCACGCCCGCGCGGCGCAGCGCCGCGCCCAGCGGTTCCGGGTCCGGCAGCGGGTGCCTGCCTCCGTCGGCGCCGCCGGCGGGTGCGGCGAGGTCGCTGTCCAGCGCGAGGAAGTGCGCGCCGGGGATGTGGCCGGCCGCGTACTCCTCCGCCCCGGGCGGACCGCCGAGCTGCCAGCGGACGTCCAGGACGGCGGGCGGATCGGCCTCGGCGAGCGCCGCCGCGAGCGCGGGCGCGGTGATCAGCGTTGTGGTCTCCATGGGGGACATTGTCGCCGACGACGCGCGAGCGCTCAGCGCTTCGGCGGCGAAGGTGGCAGCATCTGCCCAGGAGGTCCACCATGACCGGCACCGAACCGCCCCCCGCACAGGGAACCCCCTGCTGGGCAAGCCTGGCGGCGTCCGACCTGGACGCCGCCCAGGAGTTCTACGGCCAGTTGCTGGGCTGGGAGTTCACTCCCAGCCTGCGCGACGTCGGCCCGTACTCGCGGGCGCTGGCCGACGGCCGTCCGGTGGCCGGGATCGGTGAGCTCCCCTACCGCTCGGGGCTGCCGGTGGACTGGATCACCTACTTCGCCGCCGACAGCGCGGACGACGTGGCGCAGCGGATCCGGGACCACGGCGGGACGGTGGCGGTCGGACCGCTCGACTCCGGGCAGGCCGGACGGCTGGCGGTGGCGGCGGACCCGCAGGGCGCGGTCTTCGGCCTCTGGCAGGCCCGGGAGCTGCGCGGCTGGCCGGGCTGGCGCGGGGCCGGAGTCCCGGTCTGGAGCGAACTGGTGACCCCGGCGCCGGACCGGGCGGCCGACTTCTACCAGGGCGTGTTCACCACCCGGTCACTGGTCACCGGCGGCGCCGAGCCGGGGGCGGTGACGCTGGGCGTGGACGGCCGACCGGTCGCGGGCCTCGGCCCCTGCCCGGCCCGGGGCGATCGGGCGCACTGGCGGATCCACTTCGCGGTGGCCGACGCGGACGCGGTGGCGCACCGGGCCCTCGCCCTCGGCGGGCAGGTCGACCTGCCCGCCCGGGACACCGCGCACGGCCGGGTCGCGCTGCTCCGCGACCCGCAGGGCGGCCCGTTCGCGGTGGCCCGGCCGCATCGTTGACGCAGCGTCAAACTACCTGCGGAGCAGGGATGTCAGCGCCGCACCTGCAACAGCGGGACCAGTTGCTCGACCGGGGTCATCGAGCCGTGCAGGCCGACCATGCCGGACTCGCCGGGCTCGCGGCGGGAGGCGATCACCGCCAGGTCGTCCCGCGCGGCGGCCACCACGTCGCCGATCCGCTGGTACACCCGGTCCTCGACCACCGGTCCGAACCAGCCCTGGGCGATGGCCTGGTCGCGGGTGGCGACCCACATCCGGTCCCCCAGCCGCTCGCTCCACACCGCGAACACGTCGCCCTCGGCCTTCGGCACCGCGTAGACGTGCCGTGCCCGGCCCTCGCCGCCGAGCACGGCGACGCCCGCGCGCAGCTCGGCGTCCTGGTCGAAGTCGATCCGCTGCTCGGGCGCGATGTCGATCATGCCGTGGTCGGCGGTGACGTACAGCGCCGAGCGTGGCGGCAGCTGCTCGGCGAGCCGCTGGGCGAGCCGGTCCACGACCATCAACTGGCCGCGCCAGGCATCGGAGTTGACGCCGTAGCGGTGGCCCATGGCGTCCAGCTCGCTGTAGTACGTGTAGACCAGCGTCCGGTCGGCGCTGGCCAGCCGGTCCGCCGCCAGGTCCATCCGCTCCTCGCCGGACAGCCGGCCGAGGAAGAGGCCACCGGACAGGGCGACCTCGGTGAGCGGGGTGTACTGGAACTTGGGCGAGGAGACCTGGAAGGTCGCCACACCCGCCCGGTCGGCCAGCTGGAAGACCGTGGGGTACGGCTGCCAGGTGCGCGGGGTGACATGCGGCTGCCAGCGGAGCTGGTTCATCAGCCGTCCGTCGCCCGGTATCCGCACGGTGTAACCGGCCAGACCGTGCGCCCCCGGCGGCAGGCCGGTGCCGACCGAGGCGAGGCTGGTGGCGGTGGTGGCCGGGAAACCGGCGGCGAGCGGGCGACCGGTGCCCGCGAGCGAGCTGGGCAGCAGCGAGTTCAGGAACGGCGCCTCGTCCGGGTGCGCCCGCAGCAGCTCCCAGCCGAGGCCGTCGACCAGGAAGACGCAGACCCGGTCGGCCGGGGGCAGCACCAGGCCGGTCTCCGGCAGGCCCGGGACGCCGAGGCCGCCGACGACGGCGGGCAGCAGGTCGCAGAGCGAGGCGCTGCCGTAGGCGGGGGCGGGCGCCGTGGCAGGGTCGAGCGTCGTGGCGGGGGATGTCATCTGGCTCTTCTTCGAGTCTTCGGGTTCGAGGCAGCGCGTTGTCGCGGCAGCGCGGGACGGCTCCGTGGGCGGTGGACCGGTGGGTGGCGCCGGTCAGGCGCCCGCCGCCACCGTCGCCTCGGACAGCGCGTGGGCGAAGCTGAGCGCCTGGGCCACCGTCTCCGGTCCGTCACCGGCCTCGCTCACCCGCAGCGACAGGTCGTCGGCGGTGGCGGAGCCGGTGTAGCCGTGGTCGGCCTCGCAGTTGGGGTCCCCGCAGGCGGCGGGCTCCAGGTCGATCCGGGAGACCGCGCCCCAGCCGATGGTCAGCACCACCTCGCGCGGCAGCGTGCCCCGGATGTAGGTCTCGGGGTTGGCGACGACCCGGCTGACCACCACCGAGGAGATCCGGTCGATCCGCACGCTCTCGGTCGAGGTGGTGGTGTACGGGACCGGCGAGGTGTCGTCGGCGCCCTGCTCGTCGGTGTGGCTGACGATGAAGCGGCTGCCGGTGAGCACCAGCACGGTGACGTGGCGGCGCACCTCGTTGGCGTCGAAGGTGGTCTCCTGGTGGACCAGGAAGGCGGAGACGGGCTCGGTGCCGACCGCCGACTCCACGGCCTCCATGACGAGGGTCGGATAGTAGCCGCTGCGCTCGATCGCGGAGCGCAGCCCCTGGGTGGTGGTCATGCCGGTCTTCGCCATGGCTCCATCCTGGCACGGACCGGCGACACTGTGCGCCACCGTGCCAGTACCGGACGCGTGCGGCCGGTCAGTCAGCCCAGCCGGACGCGTGCGGCCGGTCAGTCAGCCCAGCCGGGCGCGTGCGCCCGGTCAGTCAGCCCAGCCGGACGCGTGCGGCCGGTCGGCGCGGCGGTCAGCCGGGCGGCCGGTCGGCGCGGCGGTCAGCCGAGGGCCCGGGGTCCGAGGTCGGTGCGGGCGGGCAGCTGGGCCAGCCGGACCGACGCGCCGAGCACCGCCAGTCCGTGCGGCGCCACCACCACCGGCTCCAGCTCGACCGAGGCGACCTCGGGGATGTCGTCCACCAGCTGCGAGACCCGTAGCAGCAGTTCCTCCAGCGCGTCGGTGTCCACCGGCTCCGCGCCGTGCCAGCCGAACAGCAGCGGGGCGGCCTTGATCTCCCGGATCAGCCCGGCGGCCGCCCGGTCGGTGGCCGGGATCAGCCGGTGCGCGACGTCGCCGAGCAGTTCCGAGGCGGCTCCGGCCAGGCCGAAGGAGAGGATCGCGCCGACGGCGGGGTCGACGGTGGCGGAGACGGTGGTGTCCACGCCGCGCGCGGCCATCCGCTGCACCACCAGCCGGGCGTCCGAGCCGAGCAGGGCGGTGCTCTCCTGGTGGGCGCGGCGCAGCTCGGCCTCGCTGCTGAGGTCGAGCCGGACCGAGCCCAGGTCGGCGCGGTGCCGCAGGCTGGGGCTGGTGGCCTTGAGCGCGACCGGGTAGCCCAGCTCGGCGGCGGCGCGGACGGCGTCGGCCTCGCCCGGCGCGCTGATGCCGCGCATCACCTCGATGCCGTAGTGGCCGAGCAGCTCGGCGGCGGCGTCCTGGTCGAGCCGGGTGGCGGCGCCGGTGGTGAGGGCGTCGGCAACCAGCCTGCGGGCCGACCCTTCGGCAATGTGTTCGAATTCAGGGATCCGTCCGGTGTCCGCGCTGCCCCGGCACCAGGCGGCGTGCCGGGCGGCGTGCGCCAGCGCGCGCACCGCGCGCTCCGGGCGCGGGTACGCCGGTACCGTGCCGCGCAGGTCGGCGGCGAGCTCGGACAGCGCCAGGTGGATCAGCAGCAGCGGCTTGCCCGCCTCCCGCGCCTGCCCGGCGGCGGTGTGCAGGGCGTCCGCGAAGGCCGTGGTGATCTCGCTGCCGGGGGCGGCGTCCCCGGGGGCGAGCAGCCCGGAGCCGGGGAACCGGGGGAAGGAGTCGGTGCCGATCGGCGGGATCACCACCGCGACCACGATGTCGCTGTCCGGGTCGGCGACGGCGGCGGCCAGCGCCCGCGCCAGGTCCTGCGGGGTGGCGCTGGTGGTCAGGTCCTGCGGCGGCAGCGGGCGCAGCCCGGCGCTGAGGGCGGCGTCGTGGGTCAGCAGCCCGAGCGAGTCGGAGTTGCCGACCACCGCGATCCGGTCGCCGCGCGGCTGCGGCTGGTGCACCAGCAGGTCGGCGACGTCGTAGAGCTCGGTGATGGTGTCCACCCGGATCACCCCGGCCTGCTGGAACAGGGTGTCCACGGTGGTGTCCGGGATCCGGGTGACCGCGGCGTGGCCCTGCGGGATGCTCGCGCTGTGGCGTCCGCCCTTGATCACCACCAGCGGCTTGGCGGCGGCGAGCCGCCGGGCCAGGCGGCTGAACTTGCGCGGGTTGCCGAAGGACTCCAGGTAGAGCAGGGCCACCCGGGTGGCCTCGTCCTCCTCCCAGTACTGGAGCAGGTCGTTGCCGGAGACGTCGGCGCGGTTGCCCGCGGAGACGAAGGAGGACAGGCCGAGGCCGCGCCGGTCGGCGGTCTCCAGCAGCGCCGCGCCGATGGCCCCCGACTGGCTGAAGATGCCGACCGGGCCGGGCGCGGGCAGCCGGGGCGAGAGCGAGGCGTTCAGCCGGATCTCCGGATCGGTGTTGACCAGGCCGAAGGCGTTCGGACCGAGCAGCCGCATCCCGGCCGCGCGGGCCTGGCGGACCAGCTCGCGCTGGCGTTCCCGGCCCTCGGCCCCGGTCTCGGCGTACCCAGCGGTGATCACCACCAGCCCCTGGACGCCGTGCGCGCCGCACTCGGCGACCACCGCCGGGACCTCCTCGGCCGGGACGGCGACCACGGCCAGGTCCACCGGGTCGGTGATGCCCGCCAGCGCGGCGTGCACCGGCACCCCGTCGAAGTCCTCCCCCTCGGCGTGCCGGTTGACCGCGTACACACTGCCGGTGAACCCGCCCTCGGTCAGGTTGCGCAGCACGCTCCGGCCGACGCCTGCCGGGTGGCGTCCGGCGCCGATGACGGCGACCGAGCGGGGCGCGAGCAGCCGTTTGGTGGAGCGGGCCTCGGCCCGGTGCTCGCGGGAGCGCATCACCGCCAGCGATGCCTCGGTCGGCTCCAGGTCGAGCTCGAAGTGCATCACTCCCTCGGCGAAGCTGCGCTGCTGGGTGTACCCGGCGTCGGTGAAGACCTTGCCCATCTTCCGGTTCTCCGGCAGCACCTCGGCGATGAAGCGGCGGATGCCGCGCTCGCGGGCCACCGCGGCGATGTGCTCCAGCAGCGCGGAGGCGACGCCCCGGCCCTGGTGGGCGTCCTGGACCAGGAAGGCGACCTCGGCGTCGGTCCCGGTGCCGGAGGGCTTCCCGTCGGCGTCGATCCGGTCGAAGCGGACGGTGGCGATGAACTCGTCGCGGACCAGCGCCGCCAGGCCGACCCGGTTGACGTAGTCGTGATGGGTGAAGTGGCGGACGTCGCGGGCGGACAGCCGGGGGTAGGGGGCGAAGAAGCGGTAGTACTTCGACTGGTCGGAGACCTCGGTGTAGAAGGCCACCAGCCGGTCGGCGTCGTCCGGGGTGATCGGGCGGACCCGGGCGGTGCCGCCGTCGCGCAGCACGATGTCGGCCTCCCAGTGGGTGGGCGCGGCGGCGCCCTGCGGCCGGGAGGCGTCCTGCGGCACGGCGGCGCCCTGCGGCCGGGGGCCGGAGGGCTCGGAGGGGTCGCTGACCGGGTGCACAGTCGCCAGGCTACGTCGTCGGCGTGCAAGAGGGGGAGGCGCGGGGCATGGTAGGGCCAAGTCGGCCCTCCCACCGAAAGGCACCCATCATGGCTGAGCGCACCGTTACCGTCGGCTGGCCCGAGGGTCTGCACGCCCGTCCCGCTGCCCTCTTCGTCCGCGCGGCCGGGGCGGTCGGCGTCCCGGTGACCATCGCCAAGCCCGGCGGCACCCCGGTGAACGCCGCCTCGATGCTGGCGCTGCTGGGCCTCGGCGCCGAGGCCGGGGACCCGGTGGTGCTCGCCTCCGACGCCGAGGGCGCCGACTCGGCGCTGGACCGGCTGGCGAAGCTGGTCGGCGAGGGCCTGGCCGAGCTGCCCCCGGCCTGACCCGCCGGCCCCTACCGGTCCGGTCCGGTCGGCGCGGCGGCGGGCCGACCGACCGGGGCCGCGGCCTGCCGTGCGTCCCCTTGACCGGTGGTCAACCGGGCTGGCAGCGTGCGCTGGACCGTGGCCGGGCGGAGAGGCAGCGACCGGGCGGAGAGACAGGGGACGAACACATGGCACCGAGCACCACCGCTCCACGCGATTCCGCCGCGTACCGGGACTTCCGCGCCGCCCGTGACCACCTGCTGCGGCACCGCGACGACCTGGAGGCCGCCCGGGCCTTCCCGCGCCCCGCGGGCGAGCACTTCAACTGGGCCCTGGACTGGTTCGACGTGCAGGCCGAGGACAACCACGCGGTGGGCCTGCGGGTGGTCGACCTGGACCAGGACGGCGCGCTGCTCGGTGAGACCGCGCTGACCTTCGCCGAGCTGCGGGAACGCTCCGACCGCACCGCCGGGTGGCTGCGGGCCCAGGGCGTGGCCCGCGGGGACCGGATCCTGCTGCTGCTCGGCAACCAGGTGGCGCTGTGGGAGGTGATGCTCGCGGCGATCAAGCTGGGCGCGATGGTCATCCCGGCCAGCACCCTGCTGTCCCCGGACGACCTGGCCGACCGGCTGGACCGGGGCCGGGTGCGGCACGTGATCGCCGAGTCCCGGCTCACCGGCGGCTTCGCCGGGCAGGAGGGCGGCTGGACCCCGATCGCGGTCGGCGAACCCGTCCCCGGCTGGCGCGACTACGCCGAGGCGGCCGACTTCACCGGCAGCTTCACCCCGGACGGCCCCACCCGGGCCGAGGACCCGCTGCTGCTCTACTTCACCTCCGGCACCACCAGCAGCCCCAAGCTGGTGGAGCACACCCACCGCTCGTACCCGGTGGGCCACCTGTCCACCATGTACTGGATCGGGCTGCGCGCCGGGGACGTCCACCTCAACGTCTCCTCGCCCGGCTGGGCCAAGCACGCCTGGAGCAACTTCTTCGCGCCCTGGAACGCCGGGGCCGAGATCCTGATCGTCAATCAGCCCCGGTTCTCCGCGAAGCCGTTGCTCGACTCCCTGGTCCGCTACCGGGTCACCTCGTTCTGCGCGCCGCCCACGGTGTGGCGGATGCTGCTGCTGGAGGACCTGGGCCGGTGGCAGCCGCCGCTGCGTGAACTCGTCGGCGCCGGGGAGCCGTTGAACCCCGAGGTGGTGGAACGGATCGAGCGCGCCTGGGGAGTTCCGCTGCGCGACGGCTACGGGCAGACCGAGACCACCGCGCAGGTCGGCAACACGCCGGGGCAGTCGGTCAAGCCGGGCTCCATGGGCCGCCCGCTGCCCGGCTACGAGGTGGTCCTGGTGGACCCGGTGACCGGCGCGGAGGTCACCGGGACGGGGACCGAGGGCGAGCTCTGCCTGCCGCTGTCCAGCGGGCCGCTGGGGTTGATGACCGGCTACCAGGGCGACCCCGAGCGCCACGCCGAGGCCATGGCCGGTGACCGCTACCACACCGGCGACGTCGCCTCCCGCGACGCCGACGGCTACTACACCTACGTCGGCCGTGCCGACGACGTGTTCAAGAGCAGCGACTACCGGCTGTCGCCGTTCGAGTTGGAGAGCGTGCTGATCGAGCATCCGGCGGTGACCGAGGCCGCGGTCGTCCCCTCCCCCGACCCGCTGCGGCTCTCCGTGCCGAAGGCGTACGTCGTGCTGACCCCGGGCCACCGGCCCGACGCCGAGACCGCCCGCTCCATCCTGGCCTGGGCCCGGCAGCGGCTCGCCCCCTACAAGCGGATCCGCCGCCTCGAATTCGCCGAGCTGCCCAAGACCATCTCCGGCAAGATCCGGCGGGTCGAACTGCGCGGCCGCGAGGTCGACCTGCACGGCGGGCCCGAGGCCCCGCCCCGGGGCGAACGTGAGTTCTGGGAGGAGGACTTCCCCAACCTCAAGGACGCCTGACCCTCCGCCGGATCGGCCCCGCCGGTCAGACCCGTCCGGTCGCGGCGGGTGCGCCGGAACGCGTCGCCGTCCGGCCCGGCGGTCGGCACGAGCCGTTCCCGCCCGTGCGTCGCCGGTCGCCGGGCGGGTGCCGTCGGTGGCGATCGGGATCGCCCGTCACCCGGCGCCACCGGGCCGACAACCGTTCGTGCGTGGACGACCGAGGCCGCAGGGGCCCGCGCGGGGAGGGCCACTCGCGCAACTGCCCCCCGGCATGATCTGATACGGCCACGACCCAGGCACGCGAGGTGTTCCCGCCCGTACGCCGCCCGGGCCGCACCCGACCATGGCCACCGGCCCACGATGTCGTGCCCGCCGATGTCCAGTGTCACCACGAAGCCTCTCCCTGCCCTACCGGCCTTCGTCCTGGAGACACCGCGTTGAACGACCCGCTGCGCATCTGGCTGAACCGTACCTACGCCGAGAACGCCTTCTTCGTCGCCCTGTTGCGCGAGAACGCCGACCTGGTCGACCTTGAGGTGCACGCCACCCATGTCGATCCCGACTCACCCGTCCTGCGCGCGGCGGACGTCTCCTCGCTGGAACCCGACCGCCTCTCCCCGGCCGCGTACGTGGAGTTCGCCCTCGACTACTGCGACCGGCACCGGATCGACCTGTTCCTGCCCCGGCTGCACCAGTTGGCCGTGGCCGAGCACCGGGCCGAGTTCGAGCTGCTGGGCACGACCGTGGTCAGCCCGCCCAGTGCCGCGATCGAACTGTTCAGCGACAAGGCCACCGCCTACCAGGCGCTGGCCGCCGCCGGACTGCCGGTGCCGCCGTGGTGGCGGGTGACTGACGCCGCGTCACTGCTCGACGCCGTGGCCGGGATCGAGGCGGACGGCGGTGTCCCCTGCCTGAAGCCGGTGAGCGGTGCCGGGGGCGAGGGCTTCCGGGTGCTGACCCGCAAGCCCTTCTCGCTGGGACTGCTGGCCGGGGCGCCCAGTCGACTGGTGTCGCTGGAGCAGGTGGTGGAGGCCCTGGAGCGGGCCGCCGAGCAGCGACCGGACGTCCCCCCGGTCGACTGGCTGGTGATGCCCCAACTCGCGGGCCCCGAGGTCTCGGTGGACTGCCTGGTGGACCGGTCCGGGCGGCTGCGGGGCGCGATCGGGCGCAGCAAGGAGGGCCGTCGCCGGGGCTTCACGCTGGACCCGGCCTACCTGGAGCCCGCCCGGGAGCTGGCCGAGCGCTTCGAGCTGAGCTATCTGACGAACATTCAGTTCCGGCACCAGAACGGGGTGCCGGTGCTGCTCGACATCAACACCCGCCCCTCCGGCGGGTTGCACCAACTGGCGCGCTGCGGAGTGAACTTCCCCTGGGCGGCGATGCGGCTGGCGCTCGGCCAGGAGCCGGTCGGCCTGAACGCGCGGACGCTGGGCGAGGACTACACGCTGATCTCCACGCCCTATCCGACGCTGTCCCGGCAGCTGCCGATACCGGCGCCCCGGGCGGCGGCCGAGGCCGCCGAGGCCCCGGCCATCCTCGGCTGAGGCTGAGGCCGAGCGCCGGCCCGGCGGCGTCAACTCGCTGACGCCGCCGCCTCGGTCAGCATCACGGCGGTCAACTCACCCGCGCGGAACGCGTGTTCACCGCTGGCCGGACGGCAGCGGCGCAACTCGCGGTCGTACTCGGCGAGGACCACCCCGGCGTGGTCGGTGGGCGACTCCTGGTAGCGCACCGGCCAGCCGTGGGCCCGCGCGACCGGGGTGAACTCGCGCGCGGAGCGGACGTCCACCACCGCGTCCTGGGCGCCGTGGTGCAGCCACAGCGGGACCGGGGACTGCTCGGTGGTGGCGATGTCCGCCGCCGCGGCGGGGCCCATCCGCGGGTCCGAGGAGGTCAGGTAGTTCCCGGCGATGCCGACCACCGCCGCCGGGCGCCAGCCCTCGCGCGCCGGGCGCAGCACCGTGGCCAGCGCCGCCCGGGCGCCCAGCGACCATCCGGCGAGTACCGCGCGATCGGCGTCGCCGCCCCAGTCCTCGGCGTGGGCGCGGAGGAAGTCCACCGACTCGTGCAGCTGCGACCAGCCGCTGTCGGGCGCGTCGCAGCGCCAGTCGGGCACCAGCACCAGCAGTCCCTGTTCGGCCGCCCGCGCCGCCAGCGGGGCGAGCACGTCCCGCTCCTGCTTGCCGCGCCCGTGCCACAGCAGCACGGTTCCGGTCGGCCGTCCGAGCGGCCGGTGCACGTCCAGCAGCATCCCGCTGCGGCCGTAGCCGACCGCCTTGACCTTCTCCATCACGCCACTCATGCCACTCATGCCACGGACCTTTCCCACCTGCGGCGACGTCATGCCTCAGCGGCCCGGCGGCATTCCCGGCCGACCGCCTCAGTCGGTCCGCAGGTACCGCTCCACGGTGGCGACCTTCGAGGTCAGGCCGTCGGTGACGCCGTCACGCAGGTCGGCCTTGAGCACCAGGCTGACCCGGCCCGCCCGCTCCCGCACCGCCTCCACCGCGCGCTTCACCACGTCCATCACCTCGTCCCATTCGCCCTCCAGGCTGGTGAACATGGCATCGGTGTGGTTGGGCAGCCCGCTCGCGCGGACCACCCGGACGGCTTCGGCCACCGCCTCCCCCACGTCCTCGCCGGTGCCGATCGGGGTGACGGAGAACGCGACGATCACTGGGACTCCCTCCGGAGCGGCCCGGTGCCCGCCCACCGCGCGCATCGCTGACCGCTGCCGCGACCACCCTAGGGGGCAGCGGCGCCGATCCGGTGCTAGACCTGGCGGTATGCGTCCGTCCTCCGCCGCCCGCCTGGCCGGGGCGCTGGCCGTCGCCCTCGCGTCGGCGTCCTGCGGCCAGGGCGCCGGCCAGGTCGGCCACCAGC
Organism: Streptacidiphilus sp. P02-A3a; assembly: GCF_014084105.1. Classification (GTDB taxonomy): domain Bacteria; phylum Actinomycetota; class Actinomycetes; order Streptomycetales; family Streptomycetaceae; genus Streptacidiphilus. Next base: position 7,584,457 of record NZ_CP048289.1, read on the forward strand.
TCAGCCGCCCCGAGCGGCTGGCGGTGCGGGTGCTGGCGGTGCTGCCGCACGACCGGACCCAGTTCACCGAGGGGCTGGAGCTGCGGGACGGAGTGCTCTACGAGAGCAGCGGCCTCTACGGCCGCTCCACGCTGCGCGCCGTCGACTGGCGGACCGGCGCGGTGCTGGCCCGGGCGGCGCTGCCGAACGGGCTGTTCGGTGAGGGGATCACCGTGGTCGGCGACCGGATCTGGCAGCTGACCTGGCGTGAGGGGATCGCCCTGGACCGGCGCCGGTCCGACCTGGCCGTGCTCGGCGAGGTCCGCTACTCCGGTCCGGGCTGGGGCCTTTGCTACGACGGCCGACGGCTGGTCATGAGCGACGGCAGCGCCCGGCTGGCCTTCCGCGACCCGCACAGCTTCGCCCGTACCGGCGGCGTCCGGGTGACCGCCGCGGGCAGGCCGGTGACCGGCCTGAACGAGCTCGAATGCGCGGGCGGCTCGGTCTGGGCCAACGTCTGGAGGAGCGGCGACATCCTCCGGATCGACCCGGCGACCGGCGCGGTCACCGGCGTCGCCGACGCCTCCGGCCTGCTGTCCCCGGCGCTGCGCCGTGGCACCGACGTGCTCAACGGCATCGCCGCGCTCCCGGACGGCGCGCAGTTCCTGCTCACCGGGAAGTTCTGGCCGCTGATGTTCCGGGTGACGCTGCGTGCCCTGTCATCACCGGCTTCACCGGGCCACCCCTGAGAGCATGGCGGTGCCGGGGGCGGGAAGGCGCGACGAGAGACCCAAGGAGAAGACATGAGCTCGCACATCTGGACCTACCGCGCGCAGGCAGTACCGGGGCCGCAGACGGACCTGACCGGATTCCGGGTCGAGGCCACCGACGGCCACCTCGGCAAGGTCGCCGAGGCCACGCACGAGGTCGGCACCGCCTACCTGGTCGTCGACACCGGTCCCTGGATCCTCGGCAGCCTGGTGCTGCTGCCCGCGGGCACGGTCACCCACGTGGACGAACAGCAGCGGGTGGTCCACCTGGACCGCAGCAAGGACGAGATCAGGACCGCGCCGCCGTACCGCCCGGGGACCACGCCGGGCGACGTCGCCTACATCGAGCAGGTCCAGAGCTACTACCAGCGCAACTCCTGACGCCTGGTCCGGCGGCCGAGTGCGGCACAGCCGCGCCCGGCCGCCGGTGTGATCGCCGGCCGCGGTGGGCAGTCAAGATCCGTGAAGAGACTGGAACGCACGGCGTCCGCGCCGTGGAGGGAACTGTGAGCGCGTGTGTCATAGGCGCCGGCCTGTCGGGTCTGGCCGCCGCCCACGCGCTGCGGGCGCGTGGGATCGACTTCGTCTGCCTGGAGCAGGCGCCGGAGGTCGGCGGGATCTGGCGGCGGCCGGGGGCGGGTGAGCCCGGTCCGGCGTACCAGGCGCTGCACCTGAACAACGCCAAGGAGCTCACCGGCTTCGCCGACTTCCCGATGTCCGAGGAGCTGCCGCTCTACCCCCGGCACGACCATATCGCCGCCTACCTGCGGGACTTCGCCGAGTGGGCCGGGCTGCGGCCGCACATCGAGCTGCGTACCGAGGTGCTCTCGGTACGGCGGGGGCCCGACGGGCGGTGGACGGTGGTCAGCCGGGACGACCGGGGGACGCTGACGACACGGACCTTCGACCAGGTGGTCGTCGCCTCCGGGCACCACTCGGAACCGGCCCTGCCCAGCCCCCCGCCGCCGGGTGCGGAGTCCTTTGCCGGAACGGTCCTGCACTCGACGGACTACCTGGACGGCCGGGACTTCGCCGGGCAGCGGGTGGTCGTCGTCGGCTTCGGGGCGTCGGCGGTGGACATCGCCGCCGACCTGTCCCGGCACGCGGAGCGCACCGTGCTCTCCGTCCGCCGGGGGCTGCACCTGGTACCCAAGCAGTTGTTCGGCATGTCGGTGGACCTGATCGCCGAGGCTCCCTGGTTCGGCGCCATGTCCCTGGAGGAGCGGCGCCGCTTCATCGAGCAGGCGCTGCTGGTGGCCCGCGGCAAGCTGTCGGACTACGGCCTGCCCGAGCCCGACCATCGGATCTTCTCCTCCGCGGTGACCATCTCCGACGAGATCCTGAGCCGGATCCGGCACGGCGCGGTGCTCCCGAAACCCGCCATCGACTCGCTGGACGGCGACCTGGTGCGCTTCGCCGACGGCAGCTCGGTCGAGGCGGACGCGATCGTCTACTGCACCGGCTTCCACATGGCCTTCCCGTTCGTACCCGGCGGCTGCCCGGCACCGGCCCCCCGGCAGCCGATCGAGCTGTACCGGCGGATCGTCGCGCCCGACCAGCCCGGCCTGCTCTTCGTCGGCCTGATCCGCCCGGTCGGCGCGATCACCCGGCTGGTCGAGGCGCAGGCCCAGTGGGTGGCCCGGGTCGTCGGCGGCGAGCTGGAGCTGCCGTCCGCCGACATCATGCGCAAGGAGATCAACGAGTACCTGAACGGCGTCGCGGCCCGCTACGGGCTGAGCGAGGGCTCCTCGGTCCAGGTCGACATCGGCTCCTACCTGCGGGAGCTGCGGGAGGCATAGCCCTCACCGGGCCGGTTCGGGGCTCCCGTGGACCGCCGTGGCCCACGGGAGCCCCGCCGCCCGCCCTCAGTGCCCGGCCGCCGCCCGCAGCGACCCCGACGCCGTCGGCCGCCGCACCTCGTAGGCCTCCGAGGCGAGGTACGCGGTCACCCGGGGCGCCCGGCCCTGCTGGTGGGCCAGCGCCAGGTAGGCGATCAGTCCCACGCCGTCCTCCAACGGCCGTTCGGTGACCGCCCCCACCGCGCTGACCAGCCGGTCCGGGTCGATGCCGTACCGGCGCAGCAGCACCACCGCGCGGTCCAGGGCCTCCCGGTCGTGCCGGGCGTAGTCGCGGATCGGGACGTACAGGGTGTAGCAGCTGGGCAGCCCGCTCACCGTCTCGGTGAAGCCGTGGCAGCCCTGGACCGGCCGCTGGTCCAGCAGGGCGTCGTGGCCGTCGCCGGGCTCGACGGCCGCGCGCAGGAACGCCTCCAGCTCCGCCGCGTCCGGCCCGCCGGCCATCCGGGACAGGCCGCTCGCCGCCGCCACCGGCAGGTCGTGGTGCGCGGTGTAGACCTTCACCCGGGGTTCGTCCCACTGGCCCAGGTCCAGGGCGAAGAACAGCAGCCGGTCGTTCTCCGGCAGCGCCGCGAACGCCTGCCGGTGGCCGAGCCGACGCAGCGCCTCCCGCACGGTCGCGGTGGCGCGCTCCGGTCCGGACGCGGCCGGATTCAGGTACACCTTCACCTTGGGCACACCACCGGGGAGCAGTTCCAGCGCGCACCACAGGGCCAGGGGTCCCTGCGGGGCGGCCGGGAAGAACAGGTCCTCCAGCTCGTCGAGCCGGTCGGTGTCGAAGCCCCAGAGCCGCGCGAGTTCGCGGACCACCTGGAGTCCGGTGCGCCCGCTCTGCTCCAGACCGCCGATGCCGCCGCCGGGCTCCAGCACCATCCGCAGCGTCGGCCGCGCGCCCGCCACGAAGGAGAGCGAGAACTCGACCGGCGTCCGGTCGTCGGACAGGAAGGACCAGGGGGCGGCGGGCGGCAGACCCAGCGGCCGCTCGGCGACCGGGCCCAGCATTTCGGCCAGGATCTCCGTGTAGGCCGCGGCGTCGGCCCAGCTCAGCCCCACCACCCGGCACAGTCGCCACAGCTGGCCCACCGCGTGCGCACCGAGGGTCCCCGGGCGCGGTGGTGCCGGGCGGGTACGTCGAAGGGCGATCACCGACCCTCCCGTCGGGCGCCGGAGGGCACAACGAGATACCCGCCCGGTTGGGCGGGTATCAAGGGTTGAGACGGTCTGGCAGGCTGCGCATAAGCGGCGTCGGTGGATATGTGGTCCATGACACCTCCTGTCCTGATAAAAGCAACGTGGGATTGCCAGGTTGCTCACTACCCCTGTCGGACATGCGTCATGCACCAGGGGGCAGCCAGGAGGTGTCATATGCCAGTTACTTGGTCAACCAGTTGAGGAACTGACTCCAGCGGCCGACGCGTTCGGTCTTGGGCTCGGCCTGCTGACGCACCGGCCGCTCCGCGCGGATCGGATCGGCGGGCCGGTTGACCGGCTCGATCGGGGTGAACCGGGCGGGCAGGGCGGCGAGTCCGCGGTTGAACGGGCCCGGACGCCAGGTCAGGCTGTCCTCCGGAACCGCGAGTTGGACGTCGGGCAGCTGGTTGAGCAGGTTCTCGATGGCGGTCATGGTGATCTGCCGGGCCGGTTCCTTGGACGGGCAGGCGTGCGGGCCCGCGCTCCAGGCCAGGTGCGCCCGGCTGCCGGCCTGCCGGGCCGTCGCCAGCGCCGGGCCGGTGTTCGCCGCGGCGAAGCTGACCAGCACCAACTCCCCTGCCTGCAACCGCTGTCCGGCGAAGTCCAGGTCGGTCGCCGGGTAGTGCGGGGCGAAGTTCGACATCGGCGGGTTCTCCCACAGCGTGTCGTCGATGGCCTCGTCGATCAGCCCGCCGCTGTGGGCGTAGGTGTCGTGGGTGAGCAGCCGGTGCAGGGTGTTGCCGATCAGGTTCCGCAGCGGCTCGGTCCCGGCCGACAGCAGCAGCGCGACCTGGTTCACCATCTCCTGGTCGGTCAGCTTGGCCTGATGCTGCATCAGCCAGGTGGTGACGTCGTCGCCCGGCTGGCTCCGCTTGAGCGCCACCAGTTCGCCGACCGCGCCGAACAGCACCTCGGCCGACTTCTCGGCGTTGATGCCGTCGAACATGCCGGTGATGCCGAACAGCACCCGGTCGCCGATGTCGGCGGTGCAGCCGAACAGTTCGTTGAAGACGAACAGCGGCAGCTGCTTGGTGTAGTCACCCAGCAGGTCGGCCGAACCCCGGCCGCCGAACTGGGAGATGAGGTAGCTGGAGACCTGCCCGGTGCTGCGGGTCAGCCGCCGGGTATCCACCCGGGCCATGCTGTCGGTGACCGCCTGCCGCAGCCGCAGGTGCTCGGCGCCGTCGCTGAACATGCAGTTGGGCCGGTACGCCAGCAGCGGCGCCACCGGGCTGTCCGGGGCGACCTTGCCCTCGTTGAACGCCTGCCAGCGGCGCGAGTCCTTGCGGAACGAGGCGGAGTCCTGGAGCAGTTGCAGCGCGGTCGAGTAGTCGGTGACCAGCGTCGCCTCCACTCCGGGGGCGAGCTCGACCGGCGCGGTCGGGCCGTAGTGGCGCATGTAGGAGTAGTAGGCCTGGGGATCGGCCGCGAACTCCGCCCCGTACAGCGGTACCCGGCCGCCGGAACCGTGGGCGGGGCAACCGGGCGGGGGCACCGGGACGGAAGATCGAGCGTCCATGTCTGCTTGTGGCTCCTAGCGGGCGCGGTCCAGCAAATAGCGGACGAGAGTGGTGAGCGCGGCGGCCGACGACTTCTCGTCGCGCGCGTCGCAGGTGACGACGGGGGTGTCGTCGAGGAGGTCCAGGGCCTCACGGAGCGCCGCCTCGTCGCGCAGCGGGCTGCCGTCGAAGTGGTTGACCGCGATGGCGTAGTCGAGGCCGTAGTGCTCGATCAGGTCGATCACGCCGAACGAGTCGGCCAGTCGCTCGGGGTCGACCAGGATCAGCCCCCGAGCGCGCCGCGGGCCATCTCCTCCCACAGTTCCAGGAAGCGCTGCTGCCCGGGTGTGCCGAACAGGTACAGCACGACGCGGTCGCTGATGGTCAGCCGACCGAAGTCCATGGCGACCGTGGTGGTGGTCTTGCCCCGGACTCCCTTCAGGTCGTCGACCGACTCGGCGACCCGCGTCATGGTCTCCTCGGTGGACAGCGGCTCGATCTCGGAGATCGAGCCGATGAACGTGGTCTTGCCCACCGCGAAGTGCCCGACGACGAGGATCTTCACAGCGGTCTGCGTGGCCCCTTCGCGGACGTAGTCCTGCTGGTCCAGGTTCCGTGGTTCACGCAAACTTGGCCCGGAGACCATTGAGTACCTCCTCCAGGAGCTCCTTGTTGGCGAGGGTGGCGCGGGCCACCGGCGGGCGGGTGATCAGGTAGCCGGCCTCGGTGAGCGCGGCCAGCAGGATCTTCACCACGCCCAGCGGCAGCCGGGTGTGCCCGGCGATCTCGGCGACCGAGAGGTAGCCGACCGAACAGATGTCCAGCAGCCTTAGCTCCTCGGGCGACATCCGCATCGGCCGCTGCCCCTGCTGGGGCGCCGCGGTGACCAGCGTGATCAGGGAGAGCTGCTCCTCGTCGGGCAGCCCACGCCCCTTGGTGATGACGTACGGTCGCACTAATTCCGCGGCTTCCAGTTCCCACTCCTCGGGCGCGGTCATCAGTGCACCCCGAGGTTCTCGCGCGGCGCGGTCGCCAGCGCCTTGCCCAGCTGGCCGACGAGTTGCTGCATCCGGAAGGTGATGTCCTGCATGTCGACCTCGGGGTAGGCGGAGACGCCGAGGTAGGCGCCCTCACCGGCGGAGATCAGGAACACCCAGCCGCCGTCGAACTCGACCAACGTCTGCCGCCACTGCTGCCGGGGGGCGTCGCAGAAGAACCCGAGCGACCGGCTCAGCGACTGCACCCCGCTCATCGCGGCGGCGACCCGGTCCGCGTTGTCCTTGTCGAAGTCCTTGGTGCGGGCCATCAGCAGACCGTCGGCCGAGATCAGCACGGCGTGCAGGGCGCCGGGGATCTCCAGCGCGCTGTCGAGCATCCATGACAGGTCGTCGTTCATGTGAACTCATGTCCTTCACTGCTTGCACCACGAAGGCTGCTCGTCTGGTCGGTGTCACTCGCGTGTGTGGCCCGACCCGACCGGGTGCCCCGTTGGAAGGCGCCCATGATCGCCGCGGTCTCCACGCCGGAGCGGGCGGAGCCGAGGGCGGCGGGCTCGCGCTCGCTGCCGGGAACGATCGCCATCGGCCGCTTGCGGTGCCGCCGGGGCAGACCGTCGGCGGTCGACTGCGCGACCGAGCCGGAGTCGGCACCGACCGGGACCGGCGCGGCGGCGGGGGGCATCGCGGAGGACATGGTGGGGGCGGGCGCCTTCCGCTCGGGCATGCCGGTGAGCAGTTCGTGCGGCAGCAGCAGCACCGCCCGCACGCCGCCGTAGGGCGAGGACGAGTCCACCGACACCTCGAAGCCGAAGCGCTCGCAGAGCACACCGATCACCGGCAGGCCGAACTGCGGCGGATTGCCGAGCCCGGCGACGCCGGAGACCCGCTCGGTGCTCAACAGCCGCTCGGCGCGGGCCCGTTCCTCGTCGTTCATGCCGACACCGGCGTCGTCGACGACGATGACCACGCCCTTGGGCACGGTCCGGATGTTGATCTCGACGACGGTGTCCGGGCTGGAGTAGCTGGTCGCGTTGTCGAGCAGCTCGGCGAGGGCCAGGGCGACCGGTTCGACGGCCCGGCTGGTGACGCCGAAGTCCACCTGGGACAGGATCTCCACCCGCCGGAAGTGCCGGACCCGGCCCTGCGCGCTGCGGACCACGTCGTAGACCGAGGCGACATCGCGGTGACGGCCCAGCCAGCCGTCGCACAGCACGGCGATGGACTGTGCGCGGCGGCCGAACTGGGAGTTGGTGTGGTCGACCTCCAGCAGGTCCTGGAGGATGACCGACTCGCCGTACTTGCTCTGCAGTCGGGAGAGGATCAACTGCTGTTCGGCGGCGAGGCCTTGCAGGGTCCGCATGGCGGACTTCAGCACGGTCTTGGTGGCGTCCTCGGCCTGTTCCTGGGCCGCCTCGACGGACTGCGCGTAGTGGTGCTCAAGATCGGAGTAGTGCTCCCTGAGGGCATCCATCTCCCGCTGAAACGCCCTGGCCGCCTTGCGCTGCCGGACGACGAGTGCCGCCGTGGCGAGGAGGAGGACGACAAGAGCCCAGAGCACTGGGTTCTCGGTGTATTCCGTCATAAGACTCTCTTCAGGCGACTGGCGGCCGGCTGCCGGCTGCAAACTCCCCGGCACCGCAGGGCGAGCCCGCTTCGCTTCGCAAGCGAGGTGATCTTATCATCGGACGAACCGTCCACAGACGAGTCCCAGATGTGATGATCCTTCTCATATGGTGCGGGACACCGCAGTTGGCCACGCAGGTGAACATTCGCCCCTCCCGCCCAGCACCGCTCCACCCATGGTCAGCGCCCCCGCGCCGGTGATCGACCCGGCCCGGTGAAGGTCTCGGGGAGATCCGCCCCGCCCTGCCCGATCCGGCCGGTCAGCCCTTCACGCAGACCAGTTGCTTCAACTGGGCGACGACCTCGACCAGGTCGGTCTGCTGGGCCATGACCTGCTCGATCGGCTTGTAGGCGCCCGGGATCTCGTCGACCACGCCGGAGTCCTTGCGGCACTCCACACCCCTGGTCTGCTCCTCCAGGTCCCGCACCCCGAACCTCCGCTTCGCCGCGTTGCGGCTCATCTTGCGTCCGGCGCCGTGCGAGGCCGAGTTGAAGGCCGCCTCGTTGCCAAGGCCCTTGACGATGTAGGAGCCGGTACCCATGGACCCCGGGATGATCCCGAACTCCCCGGAGCCCGCCCGGATCGCGCCCTTCCGGGTGACCAGCAACTCCTGTCCGCCGTAGACCTCTTCGCTGACGTAGTTGTGGTGACAGCTGATCACCTGCTCAAAGCCGACCCGGGCTCGGGTGAACTCCCTGCGGACCACGTTCTGGAAGAGCGCCATCATCACCGCCCGGTTGTGCTTGGCGTACTCCTGCGCCCAGAACAGGTCCTGCCGGTAGGCGGCCATCTGCGGGGTGTCCGCGATGAAGACCGCCAGGTCGCGGTCGACCAGGCCCTGGTTGTGCGGCAGCGAGCGGGCCACGTCCATGTGGTGCTCGGCGAGTTCCTTGCCGATGTTGCGGGAGCCGGAGTGCAGCATCAGCCAGACCCCGCCCGCCGTGTCCAGGCAGAACTCCAGGAAGTGGTTGCCCGAGCCGAGCGAGCCCAGTTGCGACATCGCCCGCTCCCGCCGCCAGTGCACCTGCGGCGCGACCTGGTCGAACCGCGACCAGAAGTCGTTCCAGCCCGCCACCGGGTAGCCGTGCAGCTTGGTCGGATCGACCGCCTCCGCGTGCGCGGCCCGGCCGACCGGGATCGCGCGCTCGATCCGGTCACGCAGCCGGGAGAGGTTGTCCGGCAGGTCGCGGGCGGTGAGCGTGGTCTTCACCGCGCTCATCCCGCAGCCGATGTCGACGCCGACGGCGGCCGGGCAGACCGCCCCCCGCATGGCGATGACCGAGCCGACGGTGGCCCCCTTGCCCAGGTGCACGTCGGGCATCACGGCGAGGCCCGCGATCCACGGCAGCGTGGAGATGTTGCGCAACTGCTGCATCGCCTGGCCCTCGACGGCGGCCGGATCGGTCCACATCCGGATGGGCACCCGGACGCCGGGGACTTCGGTGTACGACATGGTGGAAACGACCTCCGAGGTCGGTGTCTCACGATCAGGGTGCCGTACGGGGAACCCGGTACGGCGCGGTGGTGTGCCGCGTGTCAGTGGGAATGGCGGGCGGTGGAGGGGCGTCGCCTCGGGGAGGTGCGAACGCCGTGGCGTTCGCAGATCGACTCGACCCGCATGCTGACCGCCTCCTCTCCACCGCCTCGGGGACCGGGCTTCAGCGCCGGTCACGGACACCATTCAGCCACGCCACGCGGCAACGCCGCAACGGAATTCGAGTCCACCGACAACGGCCGCGGCCCCCGCTCCGGTGTTCGGAGCGGGGGCCGCGGCCGTTGGTCTGACGATGCGTCAGTGCATCATCATCGGTGCCACGTCGGCGATCTCCTCGCCGACGCCGCCGGTGACCGGGGCGACGGCCTCGCGGCCCGCGGTGATCAGCGTGTAGCTGATCACGGCGGACACGATCAGGATCCCGACCGCGAACCAGATCGCCTCCACGTAACCGTGGATCGCGCCCTGGGCGAGGTACGCCGGGTTGCCGTGGTGGGACTTCATGAAGCTGGTGGTGGCGTTCACGGCGATGGTGCTGAGCAGCGCCGTGCCGATCGAACCGCCCACCTGCTGCGAGGTGTTGGTCATCGCCGAGGCGACACCCGCGTCCGTCGCCCGCACCCCGTAGGTGGACAGGCTCATGGCGGGCATGAACGCGGTGCCCATGCCCAGGCCGAGCAGCACCAGGCCGGGCAGGACCACGGTCGCGTAGGAACTGGTGACCGACAGCTGGGTGAGGATCAGCATGCCCAGCGCGGCGACCACGAAGCCGGGGGCCATCAGGTAGCGCGGCGGGACCCGGTTCATCAGCCGGGCGCCGATCTGGGTCGAGCCGGTGATCATGCCCGCGATCATCGGCAGGAAGGCCACACCGGTCATCACCGGGCTGTAGCCCTTGTTCTCCTGCAGGTAGTACGTCAGGAAGAGGAACAGGCCGTACATGCCGATGATGGCCAGGCCGAGCGACAGGTAGGCACCACCGCGGTTGCGTTCGGTGATCACCCGCAGCGGCAGCAGCGGGGCCTTGACCCGGGCCTCCACCACCACGAAGGAGACCAGCAGGACCGCGGCGGCGACGAACAGGCCGATGGTCGTGCCCGCGCCCCAACCGCTGGTGGACGCCTTGGTGAAGCCGTAGACCAGGGCGACCAGGCCGGTGGTGGCCAGCAGCACGCCGGGGATGTCGAGCCGGCTGCGGTTGCGGGCACCCTCGGGCTCGTGGATGAAGAGCACCGCGCCGATGGCCGCGACCACGGCGAAGCCGATGTTGATGAACAGCGCCCAGCGCCAGTTGGCGTACTGGGTGAGCACCCCGCCCAGGATCAGGCCGACGGCGCCACCGGCGCCGGCGATGGCACCGAAGATGCCGAACGCCTTGGCGCGCTCCTTGGACTCGGTGAAGGTGACCGTGAGCAGCGAGAGCGCGGCCGGGGCGAGCAGCGCGCCGAAGACACCCTGGAGGGCGCGGGCGCCGAGCAGCATCGCCTCGTTGACGGCCGAGCCGCCGAGGGCGGAGGCCAGGGCGAAGCCGACCAGGCCGATGATGAACGCGCGCTTGCGTCCCCACAGGTCGGAGATGCGTCCGCCGAAGAGCAGCAGGCCGCCGAAGGCCAGGCTGTAGGCGGTGATCACCCACTGCCGGTCGGCGTCGGAGATGTGCAGCGACGCCTGGGCGTGCGGCAGGGCGATGTTGACCACGGTGGCGTCGAGCACCACCATGAGCTGGGCTATGGCGATGAAGGCCAGCGCCTTCCAGCGCTGGGGATCAGCCTTTGCTTCTGCGAGGTTGCCGGTTTCAGGCATGGGTGTTCCCGTGTTTGTGTGTCAGCAAAAATCTGGTTACGGCTGACGCACAGTCATCGTGCGCCTGTCGATGGAAAGTTGTTCAGTCGATGGAAAGCTGTTCAGCAGTCGGTCCGCACCGCGCAGTCGCGGCGCAGGTCCTGGAGAGTGGTCGGCCGCCCGGGGAGAACGGAGCGGGCCGGTGCGCGCAGGCCGTCCAGGAAGAGCTGGAGGCTGCGGTGCACGGACTTGTTGTGGTCAGCGGGTAGTGCGCCCGGGAGCGGGCGCGCGATCTGGGCGGCGACGGTGAGGATGTCACCGGCGCCGATGTCCTGCCGGAGGCTGCCCTCCGCCTGGGCCTTGGCGATGATGGCCTCAACCGCGGTGTCGAGGCGGTCCTGCGCGGCCATGAGCTCGGGTTCCCCCGGGTCCATCCACTCGGCGAGCATCGGGCACAGGGCACCGACGTTCCCGTCGACCGCGCCGTGGACCACCTGCGCCAGCGCGTCGAACGCCTCCGGCACCTCGGCCAGCATGGTCTCGGCCTGTGTCGCCATGGTATCGAACACAGCGAGCACAACACTGCGGGAGAGCTCCCGCCGGTCGGGGAAGTGCCGGTACAGCGTGGCGTTGCCGACCCCGGCCCGGCGGGCGATCTCGTCGAGTGCGACCTCCGCACCGAACTCGACGAACGCCTCCTGCGCCGCGGCGACGATGCGCTCGCGGTTGCGGGTGGCGTCCGCGCGCAGTCGGGGAGCGCCGGTCCTGGTGGCCAGGTCGGTCTTGGTGGCCAGGTCGGTCATGGTCCTCTCCTCTGCTGCGTGAGTAACGGTACGGGACTCTGGTGGCGGCTTGACGTTGGTAACGGTCTGGAAACGGGGAAGGATCCCCCGGTTCCTTCAGTCAATCAGCTAAACGGGGAGCGGATCCCCGGAAAGTCCCCAGATCGATGTGACGCCTGTCACATTCGTACAAGTGCGCTAAAGTCCGCAGCTGAGAGGGGGGAATCGACCTTGAAAGCTGACACGGCGGACACCGCCCGGACATCCGCCGGGCAGCCCACCGGTATAGGCGGGGCGCTCTCCCGCATGGGCGAGGCCCTGAACCGCCGCGACTTCCGCTGGTGGTTCGGCAGCCAGGTGCTCTCCTCCTCCGGCAGTATGACCCAGGCCGTCGCGCTGTCCTGGGTGGTGCTCCAGCAGACCGGCAACGCCTTCTGGCTGAGCGTGCTCAGCCTGTGCACCTGGGGTCCGCTGCTGCTGCTCGGCGCCTGGGCCGGAACCCTGGTCGACCGCCACGACCGGCGTCGGCTGCTGCTCGCGACCCAGCTCCTGCTCACCCTGTCCGGGCTCGCGCTGAGCCTGCTGACCGCCACGCACCTGCTCGCGCTGTGGCTGATCCTGGTCATCTCGGTCCTGTCCGGGGTGGTCACCACCGTCGACTCCCCGGCCCGCCAGGTCTACGTGGTGGACCTGGTCGGCACCAAGGCCGTGGCCAGCGCGGTCGGCCTGTGGGAGGTCGCCCTCAACGCCTCCCGGGTGCTCGGCCCCGCCCTCGGCGGCGCGCTGCTGGCCACGGTCGGACCCGCGGCCTGCTTCCTCGCCAACGCGATCTCCTTCCTGCCGCCGCTGTACGTGCTGTGGCGGATGGTCCCGCAGCCCGACCGAGCCGCCGGCCGCCGCGCCCGCCCCGCGAAGGAACCCGGCGCGATCCGCTCCGGGCTGCGCTACGCCTGGCGGACCCCGGTCATCCGGGCCTGCCTGCCGCTCTCCACCGCCAGCGGGATGCTGTTCGCCATGGGCATCGCGCTGCCGCTGCTGGCCACCCGCGCGCTGCACCTGGGCGGCGGCGGCTACGGCGCGCTGATGGCCGCCTTCGGCCTCGGCGCGCTGCCCGGCGCGCTGCTCGCCGCCGGGACGGTCACCCCGACCGGGCCACGGGTGCGGGTGCTGGCGCTGGCCACCGGCGGCTCGGTGCTGCTCACCGCCTGGGCGCCCTACCTGGTGGTGGCTTTCGGCGCGATGGCGCTGACCGGGTTCACCTCGATCTGGTTCATCGCCACCACCAACACCCTGGTCCAGTTGGAGTCCCGGCCGGAGATGCGCGGCCGGGTGATGAGCCTGTGGGGCATGGCGATGACCGGGACCCTCCCCCTGACCGGTTTCCTGGTCTCCGGCGTCGGCGAGTCGCTCGGGGCCCGCGCCGGGTTCTCCGTCTCCGGCACCGCGCTGCTGCTGGCCGCGCTGCTCGGCTGGCGCGCCCTGTCCGGCGACCGCTGAGCGGCCGCCGCCCCGGAAACCCGCGGCGCGATCGGCGCCGCCGCTGCTAACCTCCCCCGCATGAGCTCCAGGCCCTAGCAGACCTGCGGACCGCACCGCGCCGCGAGGCCGGGCGGTACCGCGATCGGTCATGCCCGTCTGCTGACTCCGGAGAATCCCCATGCCACGCCCCTCCCGGGGCAGCGCGTCCTATCGCGCTGTCCTGGCACTGCCCCATGCCCGTGCCCTGTTCACCGCCGCGACGCTGGCCCGGCTCGGCTACGGGCTGCTCGGCCTCCCGCTGCTGCTGTCGGTCCACGCCGGGACCGGCTCCTACGCCGTCGCCGGTACCGCCTCCGGGCTGTTCGGCCTGGTCGGCGCGGTGGTCGGACCGGCCCGCGCGCGACTGGTGGAGCGGCGCCCCGGCACCCTGCCGCTGCTGGCCACCGGTTACACGGCGCTGCTCGCGCTGACCGCGCTCGCGGGCGCCGTCGGCGTCGCGCCCTGGCTCGCGATCACTCTCGTGGCCACCGCCGGAGCGATCGCCCCGCCGGTCGGGCCACTGGCCCGGACCCGGTGGGGCGTGCTGGCGGCCGACCAGGCCCAGCGGCAGTGCGCGTTGAGCCTGGACACCGTCGGCGAGTCGACTGCCTTCGCGGTGGGCCCGGCGCTCGGCGGCGGACTGATCGCCACCGCCTCCGCCCCGCTCGCGCTGGCGGTCTGCGCCGGACTGACCGCCGTCGGCTTCAGCGCGCTGGCCGCCGTACTGCGCCGCGCCCCGGCTCCGGGCCGGGCGGCCGCGGCCGGGCCCGGAACCGATGCCGCCCGGCCGCCGCTGCGCGCCCCGGGCCTCGCCGCCGCGCTGGCGGCGGTGACCGGCTCCGGCTGCGCGCTCGCGGTACTGGAGATCGCGGCCGTCGCCACCTGGGGCGCCGCCGCCACCGGTTGGCTGCTGGCGCTGTCCTCCCTCGGCGGCGTGGTCGGCGGCCTGGTCTACGGCCGACAGGGCTGGAGCCTGCCCCTCGGCCGCCGGTTGACGCTGCTGGCCGCCGCCGGGGCCGGGTGCTACGCGCTGCCCGCGCTGGCGCCGCTGCTGCCGGTCGCGGCCCCGGCGCTGCTGGCCGCCGGGGCGTTCGGCGACACCCTGCTGATCACCGCGTACCTGCTGGTGGACGAGCGGGTGGCGGCGGGCGCCAGGACCGAGGCGGGGGCGTGGGTGAACACCGGCTACAACCTCGGCTCGGCGCTGGGCTCCGGCGGCGCCGGGATGCTGCTGGACGCCGCCGGGCACCGCGCGGTCCTGCTGGCCGCCGCCGTGGCGGCCGGGGCCGGGGCGCTCGGCGCGGTGGCGAGCGGACGCGGAGCCCTCCACTCGCCACCGGCCGCGGGCGCCGGGTCAGGCGCTGACGACGGTGACCTCGCCGATGCCGAGCTCCTTGACCGACGCGGCAATTGACGCGGCGTCACCGACAAGTACGGTGACCAGCCGGTCCGGTGGGAAGGCGGCGACCACGGCGGCGGTAGCCGCGGCGGTGTCGGTGGCCGCCAACTTCCGGTAGACCTGCGCCTGGTAGTCGTCCGGCAGGCCCTGCTCGACCTGGTCCGCCAGGGTCGCGCAGACCGCCGAGGCGGTCTCGTAGCGCAGCGGCGCCACGCCGACCAGGTTCTGCACCGCGACGTCGCGCTCCTCGTCGGTGAGCCCCTCGGCGGCCAGGGTCCGCAGGATGGTCCAGGTGTCGGCCAGCGCTGGGGCGGTGGACTCGGTGTCCACCGAACCGGAGATGGCCAGCAGCGCCCGGCCGCGGCCGTCCGGCGCCGAGCGCAGCGGCTGGGCGAAGGCGCGGACGCCGTAGGTGTAGCCCTTCTCCTCGCGCAGCACCCGGTCCAGCCGCGAGGTGAGGGTGCCGCCGAGGCAGTAGGTGCCGAGGATCTGCGCGGCCCAGGACGGGTCGTGCCGGTCCGGGCCGATCCGGCCGATCAGCAGCTGGGTCTGCACCGAGCCGGGGCGGTCGACGATGACCACCCGTCCGGTGTCGTCGCCGACCACCGGCGCGGCCACGGAGGCGGCGGCCGGGTCGCCGGTCCAGTCGCCGAGGGTGTCCGCGAGCACCGCGTCGAAGTCGACGCCGGTGAAGTCGCCGACGACCACGACGGTGGCCGTCGCCGGGCGGACGTGCGCCGCGTAGAAGGCGGCGACGGCCGCGCGGTCGATGCCCTTGACCGAGTCGGCGGTCCCGGCCCGGGGGCGCGACAGCCGGTCGGCGGCGTCGAACAGCTCGTCGTAGAAGGCGAAGGCGGCCCGCCGGGACGGGTTGGCCAGCTCGTGGGTGATCTCGTCGAGGCGGTTGGCGACCAGCCGCTCGATCTCGTCGTCCGGCAGCGCCGGGGCGCGGACCGCGTCGGCGAGCAGCCGCAGGCCGCGCTCCAGGCGGGAGGCCGGGACCTCCAGCGCGAGCCGCAGCGAGGTGTGGTCGGCGTGAGCGTCCAGGGTGGCCCCGGCCCGCTCCAGCTCGGCCGCGAACTCCTCGGCGGTCAGCGTCTCGGTGCCCTCGGAGAAGGCCCGGGCGAGGATGGTCGCCACGCCGTCGAGCTCGGCCGGTTCGGCCGCCAGCGGCGCGTCGAGCAGCAGGTCCACCGCGACCAGCTGCTGTCCGGGGCGGTCGCAGCGGAGCACGGTCAGGCCGTTGGGCAGGGTGCTGCGGGTGGGCGCGGGGAACGCCCAGGGGGTCGCCGGGCCGGGCTCGGGGCGCGGGTGGAACGTCATGGCGGAGGTGATGGTCATGCGTGGGCGTCCTCATCGGCGTCGGAGGCTTCGGTGGCGGCTGCGGCTTCGGGAGCGGCTGGCTCGTAGGTGAGGACGGCGCGGTTCCCCGGCGTCAGGTGGTCGGCGGCGACCCGCCGCACCTCCTCGGCGGTGATGTCGAGGACCTTGTCCAGCGCCGAGTTCACCAGCTTGGGGTCGCCGAACAGCACCGCGAACCGGCACAGTTCGTCGGCGCGCCCGTTCACCGTCTCCAGCCGGTCCAGCCACTCCCGCTCGATCTGCGCCTGCGCGCGCTCCAACTCCTCGGGGGTGGGCCCCTCGGCGGCGAAGCGGGCGAGCTCCTCGTCGACGGCCGCCTCGACCGCCTCGACCGTCGCCTCACCCGAGGTCTTCGCGTCCAGCCAGCCCAGCGACGGCGCTCCGGCCAGCCGCAGCAGGCCGAACCCGGCGGTGACCGCGCTCCGGTCGTGCCGGACCAGCCGGTTGTAGAGCCGGCTGGACTCGCCCGAGCCGAGGATGGTCAGCGCCAGGTCGGCGGCGTCGGACTCGCGGGTGCCGTCCTGCGGCAGCGGGTAGGCCGCCATCAGCGCCCGCGAGGGCACCTCCTCGACCAGGTGCTCGCGCAGCGGCGCGCCGTCGCGGACGATGGTGCTGCCGTCGCGCGGCGGGCGCTTGCCGTCGTGCGCGGGGATCGAACCGAAGTACTTCTCGATCCAGGCCAGGGTCTGCTCGGGGTCGATGTCGCCGACCACCGCCAGCACCGCGTTGTTGGGCGCGTAGTAGGTGGTGAAGAAGTCCTGGGCGTCGGCCAGGGTGGCCGCGTCCAGGTCGGCCATGGAGCCGATCGGGGTGTGGTGGTACGGGTGGCCGTCCGGGAAGGCCATCGCCACCAGCCGCTCGAAGGCGGTGCCGTAGGGGACGTTGTCGTACCGCTGGCGGCGCTCGTTCTTCACCACGGCGCGCTGATTGTCCAGGCCGGACAGGTCGAGCGCGGTGAGCAGCGAGCCCATCCGGTCGGCCTCCAGCCACAGCGCCAGCTCGACCTGATGGGCGGGCATGGTCTCGAAGTAGTTGGTGCGTTCGAAGCTGGTGGTGCCGTTCAGCGAGCCACCGGCCCCCTGCACCAGCTCGAAGTGCCCGTTGCCGGGGACCGAGGCCGAGCCCTGGAACATCAGGTGCTCGAAGAGGTGCGCGAGACCGGTACGACCCTTGACCTCGTGACGCGAACCGACGTCGTACCAGAGGCACACGGCGGCGACCGGGGTGAGGTGGTCCTCTGAGAGCACCACCCGCAACCCGTTGTCCAGGGTGTGCTCGCTGATGACGAATCCGTTGGTGGAACTGGGGGCCAGGTCGGCCATCCGCTCTCGTCCTTCCGGTCGGTTACTGCTGGTTTCCTCATTGTGCTGCAACGAACGAGGTGCTCGGAGAGTGCTACCGAATCAGGTTTTGTCGGCGGGACGGTACAGAATGGGTCCCGTCGCACGTCTCGCACGTCCGCACGCCACACCCCGCCGTACCCGCCAGTGACCGCAAGGGAGCGCCGCCGCGATGGCCCGCCGCAGTTCGCAGACCCCTCCGCCCGAGGACTTCGAGGAGCGCATCCTCGACATCGATGTCGTGGACGAGATGCAGGGCTCCTTCCTGGAGTACGCCTATTCGGTGATCTACTCCCGGGCCCTGCCCGACGCCCGCGACGGACTGAAGCCCGTGCACCGACGGGTGCTCTACCAGGCCAACGAGATGGGGCTGCGCCCGGAGCGCGGCTATGTGAAGAGCGCCCGCGTGGTGGGCGAGGTGATGGGTCGGCTGCACCCGCACGGCGACGCCTCGATCTACGACACGCTGGTGCGGCTGGCGCAGCCGTTCTCGATGCGGCTCCCGCTGATCGACGGGCACGGCAACTTCGGCTCGCTCGGCAACGACGACCCGCCCGCGGCGATGCGGTACACCGAGTCCAAGCTGACCGCCGCGTCGATGACGATGGTGGAGTCGATCGACGAGGACACGGTCGACTTCGCCCCGAACTACGACGGCAGCGAGCAGGAGCCCGCGGTCCTGCCCTCGGCCTTCCCGAACCTGCTGGTCAACGGCGCGACCGGGATCGCGGTCGGGATGGCCACCAACATGCCGCCGCACAACCTGGGCGAGGTGGTGGCCGCCGCCCGGCACCTGATCAAGCATCCGACGGCGGACCTCGACACGCTGATGCGCTTCATCCCCGGCCCCGACCTGCCGACCGGCGGCCGGATCGTCGGCCTGTCCGGCATCAGGGACGCCTACGAGAGCGGCCGGGGCACCTTCAAGATCCGCGCCAAGGTCTCGGTGGAGGACGTCACCCCGCGCCGCAAGGGCCTGGTGGTGACCGAACTGCCGTTCAACGTCGGCCCGGAGAAGGTGATCGCGAAGATCAAGGACCTGGTCAACGCGAAGAAGCTGCAGGGCGTCTCGGACGTCAAGGACCTCACCGACCGCGCCCACGGGCTGCGCCTGGTGATCGAGGTGAAGAACGGCTTCGTGCCGGAGGCCCTGCTGGAGCAGCTCTACCGGCTGACCCCGATGGAGGAGTCCTTCGGCATCAACAACGTCGCGCTGGTCGACGGCCAGCCGCTGACCCTGGGCCTCAAGGAGCTGCTGGAGGTCTACGTCGACCACCGCTTCGAGGTGGTCCGACGCCGTTCCGACTTCCGCCGCCGCAAGCGCCAGGAGCGGCTGCACCTGGTCGAGGGCCTGCTGGTGGCGCTGCTCGACATCGACGCGGTGATCGCGGTGATCCGCGGCAGCGACAACACGGCGCAGGCGAAGGAGCGCCTGATGGAGCGCTTCTCGCTGTCCGAGACGCAGACCGTCTACATCCTGGACACCCCGCTGCGCCGGCTGACCCGCTTCGACCAGGTCGAGCTGGAGGCCGAGCAGGACCGGCTGCACGGCGAGATCGCCGAGCTGACCGAGATCCTGGAGTCCGACACGGTGCTCCGCAAGCTGGTCTCGGACGAGCTGGCCGCGGTGTCCAAGAAGTTCGGCACCGAGCGGCGCACGGTGCTGCTGGAGGCCGGTGCGGTGGCGACCGCCGCCGTCCCGCTGGAGGTCGCCGACGACCCCTGCCGGGTCCTGCTGTCCTCGACCGGCCTGCTGGCCCGCACCGCTGACGCGGTGCGGTCGGTGGACGCCGACGGCGGGCGCACCAGGCACGACGTGGTGGTGTCGGCGGTGTCGGCCACCGCCCGGGCCGACGTCGGCGCGGTCACCAGCGCCGGGCGGGTGCTGCGGCTGCCGGTGATCGACCTGCCGTCGCTGCCGCCGAGCTCCAGCGCGCCGAACCTCTCCGGCGGCGCCCCGGCGGCGGAGTTCCTGAAGCTGGACGCCGGTGAGCAGGTACTGGCGCTGACCAGCCTGGACGAGTCCTCGGTCGGCCTGGCGCTGGGCACCGAGCAGGGCATCGTCAAGCGGGTCGTCCCCGACTGGCCGGAGAACAAGGACGAGTTCGAGGTGATCGGGCTGCGCGAGGGCGACCGGCTGGTCGGCGCGGTCGAGCTGCGGACCGGCGAGGAGGAGCTGGTGTTCATCACCTCCGACGCGCAGTTGCTCCGGTTCCAGGCCGGGCAGGTCCGCCCGCAGGGGCGTCCGGCCGGGGGCATGGCCGGGATCAAGCTGGGTGACGGCGCCCGGGTGCTGTCGTTCAACGCGGTCGACGCGGCGGTGGACGCCCTGGTGGTCACCGTCGCGGGGGCCGCGGAGACGCTGGACGGGCTGGGCCTGGGCACCGCCAAGGCGACGCCGTTCGACCAGTACCCGCGCAAGGGCCGGGCCACCGGCGGGGTGCGCTGCCAGCGCTTCCTCAAGGGGGAGACCGAACTGGTGCTGGCCTGGGCCGGGGCCGCCCCGGCTCGCGCGGCGACGGCCAACGGCGCCCCGGCCGAGCTGCCGGGCCGCGACCCGCGCCGCGACGGCTCGGGGGTCCCGTTGGCGAAGGAGATCGCGGCCGTCGCCGGTCCGGCGTAGCGGCCGCCGGGCGCGGTGGCGGGTCCCCGTCGCCGCGCCCCGGCTCGCCCCGGCGGGCCGGGTCAGCACAGCAGCGGGTTGGGCAGCGGGGTGTAGGCCGAGTCCCCGCCGTCCGCGTCCCGCCAGCGCAGCAGCAGGTTGGTCTTCGCCGGGACGCTCGGCGCGGCCAGCAGCTCGCGCACCTCGGGGTGGTCGCGGTAGCGGGCGAACACCTCGCGGGCCAGCGGCCACAGTTCGGCGGCGAGCGCGGGCCGCCCTTCGGCGACCGCCCCGGCGATCTCCAGCAGATGGTTCGTCACCAGGCAGTAGACCAGCCGCTGCCAGCCGTACCGGGCCGGGACGCCGGGTGTGGGGACGTCCGGTCCGAGACCGGCCAGCAGCGCGCGGTGCCGCTCGGCGACCAGTTTCACGCCCTCGTGGTCGCGGAACACCGCGCGGCAGGGCAGCCCGTCCCGGTCCAGGCCGACCAGGACGTTCTGCAGGTGGCACTCCAGCACCACGCCGTGCCGCAGGTAGGCGTGCAGCACCGGCGGCACCACCTGTTCGAGGTAGCGGCGCCACCAGTCCAGCGCCGCCAGGGGCCCCGCCCCGGTCAGCGGGCCGCCCGGGAAGCCCTCGCTGATCCCGGCCGCGAGCAGCGGGCGCGGGGCCGGGCCGAAGCCGTCCCGGAGCAGCACCGCGAACGCCTCGTGGGCGTCCGCTCCGGCCGGGCCGACCGTCCGGTAGCCCCGGTCGGCCAGCACCGAGGCGGTGGCCGGGCCGTCCGCGAACACCTTCGCCAGCAGGTCGTCGACGGTCGCGAGCCAGCGCAGGTCGCGCAGCCACAGGCGGCGGATGTCGTTGGTGATCCGGACGTCCAGGCTGAACTTCAGCGAGAGGTCGGCCTCCGGCAGGTACACGGTGCGCAGCGAGGACGTCGCCCAGGCCCGCTGGGTGGTCGGGCCGAGCCGCAGCAGTCGCCCTCCGGCCGCCGCGGGGTGCTCCCCCAGCAGTTCCAGCTGCCAGGGGTGCGCGGGCAACACCCGGTACCCCGCGGGGGCGCGCCCGCCCCAGAGCCGGTCCAGCGCGGTGGTGTCGCCGTCCCCGGCGAGCAGTTCCTCGGGCACCCCGAGCAGGGTCAGCGGGAACGAGGCGTACGCCTCCGGCGCGTACGGCAGCCAACGCGCCGCCGGACCGCCGCCCCTGGTCTTCGGCGCCGGGTGGTAGCGGTGCCCGGCGAGCAGCGCCTGCTCGGACCGCAGATACGGATCGGCGCCGGGGCCGCTCGTCGCCGCCGGGACCGCGGCCCGGGCCCGCAGCAGCGCGGCGACCGCCTCGCGGCTGTCCCGGATCTCGCCCGGCAGGCCGGGGTTGTCCACCCCGGTCCGGGCCCGCAGCTCGCGGACGGCCAGCGCCAGCAGCCCGTCCAGGTCCAGCGCCCGCCACCGGCCCGCCGCTCCCGGCTCCGGGACCTCCAGCTCCGGGACCTCCGGCTCCGGGACCTCCAGCTCCGGGCGGGACGGCCAGCGGTCCTGGCGGACCCGGAACCGCTCCCCGCAGTGCGGCAGCAGGTACCCGGACGGCTCCGGCCGGGCCAGCTCGCGGATCAGGCAGTTCAGCAACGCGGTCGTCGCGAGGGCGTCCGCCCGGTCCACCGGCTCAGCCACAGGAACGCCCCTTCGTTGGACTCGCTGAGAGGCTTGTCCCGCAATCATGTCAGGCAAACCCGGGGTAGGAATCAGCCCATGTCCCACGAAATGCGCCCGCTGGAAGCGTCCTTCGCCGCCGAGCTGCGGGCGGTGCGCCCGGGGCTGCTGCCCGGCTTCGCCGAGGCCCTGCCCGGGGCCCGGGCGGCGGTACTGGCCCGACTCTGGCGCGCACTGCTGTTCGAACCGGGGCTGGCCGCCGCCGTCCCCCCGGCGGCGCGCGAGCGGTTGCGCGGCCCGCGCCCGCTCCCCTACGACGTCGGCGCGCCCAAGGACGAACTGTCGCTGCGGCTCGGGGACCGCGAGTACACCCACCCGGCCGAGCTGCTGCACGACCTCGGCGTGCCCGGGAGCCGGGGCCTGGTCGCCGAACTGGACCACAGCGTCGCCTCGCTGGCGCTGTCCCGGGCGGACGCCGTCGGCCGCCCCGGGGACACCCTGGTCGACCGGGAGCAGAGCGTGGTCGACGGCCATCCGTACCACCCGTGCTGCCGCAGCCGCCCCGGCTTCAGCGTGGCCGACCAGCTGGCCTACGCGCCCGAGCACCGGCAGCGGGTGCCGCTGGGCCTGGTCGCGGTGCCGTCCGCGCGCTGCCTGCTGGTCGGCGACTGGCCGCGGCAGCTGCGCGACGGCGACCTGGTGCTGCTCCCGGCGCACCCCTGGCAGCTGCGCGAGGTGCTGCCCCGGCTCGGCTTCGCCGCCACCGGGGACACCCTGGCGGCCAGCCCGCTGATGTCGGTGCGGACCTTGGCCCCGGTGGACGGCGGCCCGCACCTGAAGACCTCGCTGTCGCTGCGGATGACCTCCGCCGTGCGGGACATCTCCGGCGAGTCGGTGGCCAACAGCGCGCCGCTGTCCGCGCTGCTGGAGCGGGTGTGCGCGGAGCTCGGCGGGGCGCTGCGGATCAGCCGCAACCTCGCCTCCGCCGCGGCCCTGACCGACGGCGCGCCCAGCCCGGACCTCGCGGTGCTGGTACGCGAGTCGCCGGAGGCGTACGCGGACCCGGGCGAGCGGGTGGTGCCGCTGGCGGCCCTGGCCGAGCACCCCCCGCCGCTCGCCGACCCGGTCCCCTGGCTGCGCGCCCTGGCCGCGCTCGCCTGGACACCCCTGCTGCGGCTGCTCGCGCTGGGCGTGGCGATGGAGGCGCACGGGCAGAACCTGCTGGTCGTGCTGGATCCGCTGGACCGGCCGCTGCGCCTGGTCTACCGGGATCTGGCCGACGTCCGGGTGAGCCGGGAACGGCTGGCCGCCCACGGCGTCCGCGCCGACGACCTCGGCGGCCACGTGCTGGACGACGATCCGGTGGTGCTCCGCCGCAAACTGTTCGGCTCGCTGCTCGGCGGCACCCTCAGTGCCCTGGTGTCGGCGCTGGGCCGGGGCGACCGGCAGCTGGAGCGGCTGCTCTGGGGGGCGGTGGCCGCCGAGGCCGGGTCGGCCGCGCGGGCCGAGCTGCCCGCCGCGGACCGCCGGGCGCTGCTCCGGGAGCCGCTGCCGGTGAAGGCGCTCACCCAGATGCGGCTGGCCGGGCAGCGCCCCGGGGACCAGTGGACGCTGCTGCCGAACCCGCTGGCCGACGGCGCCCCGGACGGGCCCGGCGCGGCCCCCTGACCGGGCCCGTCCGGACATCACAGCCTGGTAAGGCTAACCTTGCCTGCGTGAGCACCTGTACCACCCTCTCAAGGGAACTCCATGAACCCATGGGTGGCACCGCCACCACCGGGACCACCTGGCTGCTGCTGGAGCAGTCGGGCCCCTGGGGCGCCAAGGCGCTCACCCAGAGCCACCTGGATCCGGAGCTGGGCCGGGCGCTGGGAGCGCGCGCCGAGGGCACCGGCGTGCGGGTCGCGCTGATCCGCCGCCCGGGTCGGCACGCCGACTGCCCGCCCACCCCCTCCCGCCAGGTCTACCTCGGGCACACCCGCCCCGGGAACGCCTGGCTCCGGGACGTCGCCGTGGCCGATCCGGCGGACCTGCTCGACCTGGACTTCGCCGCGCTCGGCGCGGGCGACCACGGCCGGACCGGCACGGCGTACCAGGGCGATCCGCTGGCCCTGGTGTGCACCAACGGCCGCCGCGACCGCTGCTGCGCGCTGCTGGGCCGCCCGCTGGCCGCCGAACTGGCGGCCATGGGCCACGCCACCGTCTGGGAGACCACCCACCTCGGCGGCCACCGCTTCTCGCCCACCATGCTGGTGCTGCCCTACGGCTACGCCTACGGACGGTTGTCGCCGCACACCGCCAAGGAGGTGCTGACCGCCACCCACGAGGGCCGGATGGTCGGCGAGTGGTGCCGGGGGCGCTCCGCCTGGCCGCCCCCGGGGCAGGCGGCCGAGCTGGCCGTACGCCGGCGGACCGGCGAGGACCGGGCGGAGGCGCTGACCGTCAGCCAACAGCGCGCCGGCGACGGCTGGTCGGTGACGGTCAGCCACCAGGACGGCCGGAGCTGGCTGGCGGAGGTGACGGCCGGAGTGTCGGAACCGCCCCGCAGCCAGAGCTGCGGGGCCGAACTGGTGACCCCGGCCCGCTATGACGTTCGGACCATCACACCCATCCCGGCGACCCTGCCACAGGCAACCGAGTTGTAGGCAACAACCGCTTCTCGGCTACGTGTTCACCTTCTTCCCGCTACTGTAATAAATGCCCCCGGGCGCGCCTCCCCCGTCGCGCCCGGGGGCTCAGCCACCCCCTTTTCCGGTCCGGTTCCCGGCGGCTCAGACCGCCCCCGCCCCGGTCAGCGAGCGCACCTCCAACTCCGCGTAGGCGTCCGGGTCGGCCACCTCGTCCGAGGTCACCGTGCCCAGCCAGCCGAAGAAGAAGCCGCAGGGGATGGAGACCACCCCGGGGTTCTCCAACGGGAACCAGTGGAAGTCGACGCCGGTGAAGATCGCCTCCGGACCGCCGGAGACGGTCGGCGAGAAGATCACCAGCACCAGCGACACCACCAGTCCGCCGTACATCGACCAGGTCGCGCCCCGGGTGGTGAACCGCCGCCAGAACAGGTTGAACAGCAGCGTCGGCAGGTTCGACGAGGCCGCCACCGCGAACGCGATGGCCACCAGGAACGCCACGTTGAGCCGCTGCGCGTACAGGCTCAGCACCATCGCCAGCGCCCCGATCGCCACCGCCGAGATCCGGGCCACCACCACCTCCTGCTGCTCCGTCGGCGGCTGCTCGCCGGAGCGGCGGAAGGCACGCGCCCACAGGTCGTGGGCGAAGGCGGCCGAGGAGGCCAGGGTCAGCCCGGCGACCACGGCCAGGATGGTGGCGAAGGCCACCGCCGAGATCACCGCGAACAGCACGGTGCCGCCGACGGTGCCCTGGCCGCCGCCGAGCACCTGCGCCAGCATCGGCACGGCGGTGTTGCCCGCGTCGTTGGACGCGCGCACGGCCGAGGTGCCGACCAGCGCCGCGGCGCCGAGCCCGAGCACGATCGTCATCAGGTAGAACGCGCCGACCAGGCCGATGGCCCACATCGTCGAACGCCGCGCGGCCCGGGCCGTGGGCACGGTGTAGAACCGGGCCAGTATGTGCGGCAGTCCGGCCGTGCCCAGGACCAGCGCCAGCCCGAGGCTGACGAAGTCCAGCCGGTTCAGCGCGCTGCCGCCGTACTTGAGGCCGGGCGCGTAGTACCGGTGGCCGTAGCCGCTGTGGGCGGCGGCGGCGCGCATCAGCGCCCCGGCGTCCCCGTGGAAGCGGATCACGACCAGCACGCAGAGCAGCGCCGTACCGGCCATCAGCACCACGCACTTGACGATCTGGATCCAGGTGGTCGCGGTCATCCCGCCGACGGTCACATAGACGATCATCAGTGCGCCGATGCCGATGATCCCCCAGGCCCGACCCCAGGTGGAGTCGAGCCCGAGCAGCAGCGACACCAGGCTGCCCGCGCCCACCATCTGCGCCACCAGGTAGAGCAGGGTGATCACGATCGAGGACACCCCGGCCGCGCCCCGGACCGGGCGCTGGCGCATCCGCATCACCAGCACGTCGGCCAGGGTGTACCGGCCGCAGTTGCGGACCAGTTCGGCCACCAGCATCAGCACCATCAGCCAGGCCACCAGGAAGCCGACGGTGTAGAGCAGCCCGTCGTATCCGTAGAGCACGATCAGCCCGGTGATGCCGAGGAAGGAGGCCGCCGACATGTAGTCGCCGGAGATCGCGAAGCCGTTCTGCATGGGCGTGAAGTCACGCCCGCCGGTGTAGAACTCCTCGGCGGCGCTCCCCCGGCGTCCCGCCCAGAAGGTGATGCCGAGGGTGACCAGCACCACCAGCGTGAACAGCCCCACAGCCAGGGCGTGTTGTGCGTCAACGGACATGGTCCGCGCTCCCCTCGGGAGGTCTGCGGCGGCTCACCGGAGCCGGTCCTGGGTCTCCCAGCGCAGCCCGAGCGCGGCGCGGTCGCGCCGGTCCCGGGCATTGCGGGCGTAGAGCCAGGTGATCAGGAAGGTGGTGGCGAACTGCAGCAGCCCCAGCAGCCAGGCCACGTTGAACGGACCGGCCACCGGACGGGCCATCAGGCCCGGCAGGGTGACCGCCGCCACGATGTAGCCCAGGTACCAGACCAGGAAGAGCACGCAGGCCGGGAAGGCGAACCCGCGGTAGCTGCGGCGGATCAGTTGGAACTCCTCGCCCTCGTGGACGTGCCGGTACACCTCGGCGTGCACGGCCCGCAACCGAAGTCGCTCGCGCTCGCGCTCGACCGCGGCGGCTGCCTCGGCCTCGACCGCCGCCAGGACGGCGGCGGGCAGCTCGGACCCGGCCGCCGGCGCGGATCCGCGCGCCTGCTCCGGCACTCGGGCCTGGGAGTCGAGCGCCGGAACGGCCTCGGCACCGGCCGCCACCGCTTCGGCCGTGACGGCTCCCGCCTCGGCCCCGGCCGGGACCGTCGGCTCGGCCGCCGCCCTGGCACCCGCCTTGGCGGCGGCCTTGCTCGCGGCCCTGGCGGCAGCCTTGGCGGCGGCCTTGGTCGCCGCCCGGGCGGCGGACGTGGCGCCGCCGCCCGTGGCGCCCCGGCCGCTCGGCCCTTCCGATGCCTTCCACCAGTCGAACCCGCTGCCTGCCCCGCCGTCCTCCGGCTCCCGCGGGCCGCCCTCCGCGGCTAACTGCGCCCCGGGGGACTGCTCCGCAGGCGTCCCGATGGCATCCCGGTGTCTCAACAACTGTGCTCCCGCGCTGGATGGAGTGCCGGGCGCCCCCTCGTTCTCCTCGCCCGTCGGCTAACAAGCATGGTCAGCATGGCGCACCGGCGAGGTGCGCTGCGGCCCACGTTCACCCCATCAGGTGACGGGCTGCTACTCGCCCCGGGACAGGCCGTTGCGGTAGGCGTACCCCACGGCCTGTGCGCGGTCCCTGACCCCGGTCTTGGCGAACAGATTGTTGATGTGTGTCTTCACCGTGGCCATGCTGACGAAGAGCCGGGCGGCGATCTCGGTGTTGGAGAGCCCGTCCGCGATCAACCCCAGTACCTGCGCCTCACGCGCCGTCAGCCCGTCGGGCAGCTGCGCCGCCACCGGCACCGGCCGCGCCGGCGGCTCCGGCCGGGGCCGCTCGCCGCCCGCGCCGGGGGCACCGGCCCGGGCGATGTACTCCAGCAGCCGGGCCTGGATCTGCGGGGACAGTCCCGCCGCACCGGAGCGGACGTCGGTGATCGCCCGGGCGATCTCCTCGCCCCCGGCGTCCTTGGTCAGGTAGCCGCGCGCGCCCGCCGCCAGCGCCGGGAACAGCGAGTCGTCGTCGGCGTAGGTGGTCAGGATCACCACCTCGGTACCCGGGTGCCCGGAGCGGATCCGCCGGGTCGCCTCCACCCCGTCGCAGCGCGGCATCCGCAGGTCCATCAGCACCACGTCCGGCGCCTGTTCGGCGACCAGCCGCACGGCCTCCTCGCCGTCCACCGCCGCACCCACGACCTCGATCCCCGGCAGCAGGCCGAGCAGCATCACGATGCCCTCGCGTACCACCTTCTGGTCGTCGGCGACCAGCACCCGCACCACGTTCTCGCTCATCGGGCCAGCCTAGGGCGTGGGCACGCTCAGCAGTACGCGGAATCCACCCGCCTCGGGCCCGGCCAGCAGCGAGCCGCCGAGCAGTTCGGCGCGCTCGCGCATGCCCAGCAGACCGTAGCCGCTGCCGCTCCCCGCCAGCTCCCCACCGCCCTCCGAGACCCCGTTCCTGACCTCCAACTCGACCGTACCGGCCAGGTACGACAACCGGACCCGGCAGTCCGCCCCCGGGGCGTGCTTGCGGACGTTGGTCAGCGCCTCCTGCGCGGTACGCCGCACCGCGACCCCGACCTCGGCGCCCAGCGGGCGGACCTCGCCCTCGATCACCAGCGCCGCGCCGTCGGCGTTCGCCAGCGTCGCCAGGTACTCGCCCACCGGCACGAACTCGCCGCGCAGCGCCGACAGCGCGGCCCGGGTCTCGGCCAGGCCGTCCTGCGCCATCCGCCGCGCGGAGACGATCCGTTCCCGCAGCTGCTCGCGCTCCGCCCCGGCGTCCAGCATCAGCCGCGCCGCCTCCAGGTGGACCAGCTGCGCGGACAGGCTGTGCGCCAGCACGTCGTGGATCTCCCGGGCGATCCTGGCCCGTTCGGCGAGCGCGGCCGACTCCGCCTCGGCGGCCCGCGCCGCCCGCTCCTGCGCCAGCAGCCGGTACGTCTGCGCCCGCGCCTCCCAGTCCAGCCGGGCGACGTAGCCCAGCGCGCCCAGGCCGAGCACCGTCCCGAGGTTGCCCAGCCAGCCCGACTCCGGAACCAGCAGGATGAACAGCAGCACCGAGATCGTGGTCAGCGGCACCGCCACCACCAGCGGCAGGCGCTGCATCGACGCCATCGCGAGGGCGCAGAGCAGCACGATGGAGATCACCTCGCCGCCCAGTCGCAGCGACAGCATCGAGGCGCTGAGCACCACCGCCAGCCAGAGCACGCAGGGCAGCACCCGCAGCCGCGGCGAGACCCGGAGGAACCGCCAGAAGGCGAACATCCCGACCACCGCGGCCACCGCCACCACCAGCTCGTGGTCGCCCCGCAGCGTAGAGTTGACGAAGGTGAACCACAGCGCCACGCCCAGCCCGACCACCCGGCCGACCACGCCGGACCAGCGCCGGGCCGGGGTCATCCCCTGCCGCTGCAACGCCTCCCTGGACGGCCAGCTCGTCCAGTCGTCCTGTTCCACGTGTGAACCCCTCGTCCGGTCGGCGGCTGCCGCCGCCGACCGGACGAGGGGAAGGCTCATGCTGCTCATCGTTCAGCTCGCGGCAGAGACACGGTACGCCGGGCTCAGGTCCCGTGCCCGCCAGGTCACCACCGCGGAACGGACCAGCAGCAGCGCGGCCAGCGACAGCAGCACCCCGCCCTCACCGGTGGCCACGCCCAGCGACGAGCCGAGCGCGATCAGTGCCACCCGGATCAGCACCATCCCGGTCCAGGCGAAGGCGGTGGCCTTGGTGCCCTTGGCCCAGATCACCCCGCTCGCGTCCCGCCAGACCCGGGTGGTGAAGCCCCAGACGGCGCCCATGCCGACCTCCACCACCACTCCGATGATCAGCAGCGCGGCGGCGGTGGCCTGGTGGTGCGGGTCCAGCAGGTTGTGCGACCGCAGGCCCATGAACGCGAGTACGGCGGGGAGGATCAGCATCCGCCGGGCGTCGCCGCTGAACTGGCGGGCCCGGAACTGACGGGCGACGACCCAGGCCACGACGACCACGATCAGTGCGATGTTCTCGACGCTGGACATCTGTTCCTCCGGACTCGGGCGGTGGGCGTCCCTACACCGAAGAATCTACGGATCAGCGCTGTTCACAGCGTCGGAGCCAGGGTTGACCGGCGGATGGAGACGGCCCTCCACCCGGGGGTGGAGCGGGCCGCCCCCGTCGCGCGGGCGGTACTCAGGCGTCGATGCGGGAGCGGTCGAGGGTGGCGGCGGAGTCGACGATGAACTGCTTGCGGGGGGCGACGTCGTTGCCCATGAGCAGGTCGAAGACGCGTTCGGCGGCGTCCAGGTCACCGACGTTGATCCGGCGCAGGGTCCGCTTGCGCGGATCCAGCGTGGTCTCCGCGAGCTGGTCGGCGTCCATCTCGCCCAGGCCCTTGTACCGCTGGACGGGCTCCTTCCAGCGCTGGCCCTTGCGCTGAAGCTCCAACAGCGTGTTCCGCAACTCGTTGTCCGAGTACGTGTACACGTACTTGTCCTGGCCCTTGCGGGGGCTGGTCAACTCGATCCGGTGCAGCGGCGGAACGGCCGAGAACACCCGGCCCGCCTCCACCATCGGCCGCATGTAGCGCTGGAACAACGTCAGCAACAGGATCCGGATGTGCGCCCCGTCGACATCGGCGTCAGCCAGCAGCACGATCTTGCCGTACCTGGCCTGGTCGATCTCGAACGTCCGGCCCGACCCCGCCCCTATGACCTGGATGATCGCCGCACACTCGGCGTTCTTGAGCATGTCCGAGACCGAGGCCTTCTGGACGTTGAGGATCTTCCCGCGGATCGGCAGCAGCGCCTGGAACTCCGAGTTGCGGGCGACCTTCGCCGTCCCCAGCGCCGAGTCGCCCTCCACGATGAACAGCTCGCTGCGGTCCACGTCGTCGCTGCGGCAGTCGGCCAGCTTCGCCGGCAGCGAGCTGGTCTCCAACGCCGTCTTCCGCCGCTGCGCGTCCTTGTGCTGGCGCGCCGCGACCCTGGTCCGTGCCGCCGCCACCACCTTGTCCATCACCGCCCGGGCCTGCGCCTTGTCGTCACGCCTGGTCGACGTCAGGAACGCCTTCAGCTCCCGGGCCACCACCGCCGCCACGATCCGGGTCGCGGCCGAAGTGCCCAGCACCTCCTTGGTCTGCCCCTCGAACTGCGGCTCGGCCAACCGCACGGTGACCACCGCGGTCAGCCCCTCGGTCGCGTCGTCCTTGGTGATGTCGTCCTCGGCCACCCGCAGCAGCTTCGCCGCCCGCAGCGCCTCACCCAGGGTCTTGGTCAGCGACCGCTCGAAACCCGAGACATGGGTACCGCCCTTGGGCGTGGCGATGATGTTCACGAACGAACGCAGGGTGGTGTCGTAGCCGGTGCCCCAGCGCAGCGCGATGTCCACCCCCAGTTCCCGGGTGACCTCGGTCGGGGTCATGTGGCCGACCTCGTCCAGCACCGGCACGGTCTCCTTGAAGCTGCCCGTCCCGGTCAACCGCAGCGTGTCGCACACCGGCTTGTCCGGCGCCAGGTAGTCGCAGAACTCCGCGATCCCGCCGTCGAATCGGAACGTCTGCTCATCGACCGGCCCACCGTCCACCGCCCGCTCGTCGCGCACCACGATGGTCAGCCCCGGCACCAGGAACGCCGTCTGCCGCGCCCGCGCGTGCAGGTGCTCCAACGACAGCCGCGCGTCCTTCAGGAAGATCTGCCGATCCGCCCAGTACCGGATCCGCGTCCCGGTACGTCCGCGCGGCGCCTTCCTGACCTTGGCCAGGCCGCCGACCGCCGCCGAGGCCGGGGTGAACGCACCCTCCGGCCCCTCGCCCGCGAACGTGCCGGGAGCGCCGCGCCGGAAGCTGATCGCGTGGGTGTGGCCGCCCCGGTCCACCTCGACGTCCAGGCGCGCGGACAGCGCGTTCACCACCGAGGCGCCGACGCCGTGCAGACCACCGGAGGCCGCGTAGGAGCCGCCGCCGAACTTCCCCCCGGCGTGCAGCTTGGTCATCACCACCTCGACCCCGGACAGACCGGTCTTGGGCTCGACGTCGACCGGGATGCCGCGGCCGTTGTCGCGGACCTCGACCGAGCTGTCCGGCCGCAGCTGCACCTCGATCCGGTCGCAGTAGCCGGCCAGCGCCTCGTCCACCGCGTTGTCGATGATCTCCCACAGGCAGTGCATCAGGCCGCGGCTGTCCGTGGAGCCGATGTACATGCCGGGGCGCTTGCGCACCGCCTCCAGGCCCTCAAGGACGAGGAGGTGCCGCGCGGTGTAGTTGGAGCCGTCGTTGCTGGACCCGCCGCCCCGCAGGGCACTGGTGGTCTGCACGGTCGTTTCGGCGGTCACGCGGGCACTTCTCCTCGGTCTGGTCCGACTGCTGCTCTGCCGTCTGTCTGCCGCACGGCGCTACGCGGAGCGCGAACACGGCCGCTTTCCCTGGCTTCCGGTCGGGCACCCGGTGCACCATGGCGTCAATGCTGCCGGGTTGCAGGCTACCGGTGAGCGGGCTGGGGCTTCTGCTTCGACCTGCGCGGGGCTTATGCTACGCGCACTTCGCACGGACGTTCGATATCACGTTCGAGTGAAGCGCACGCCACAGCCTGCGGCACGCATGAACCACCGGCAGTCCGGGCACGTCCTCTCTGACAAGAGAATGTAAACAGCGGCAGCGCCAACGCCGCCTCCAACCCCCCGGCACAACGGCCGGGCCGACCGCCCCGGAAGCACCACAAAAGAAAAGCCGCGAGCGGGAACGTTTTCGGCCTGGTTGGATGTTGACCCTGGTACGACAGCTCGTCGAGCTAGAGAAGAGGCGACGTGACTACAGTTCTGACCCCCGCGAGCCCGCTGACCGCAGCTGACCGCTGCGACCGGTGCGGCGCCCAGGCATACCTGCGCGTTGTGCTGGCATCCGGCGGCGAGCTGCTCTTCTGCGCTCACCACGGCCGCAAGTTCGAGCCGGAGTTGAAGAAGATCGCAGCTGACATACAGGACGAGACCGGCCGGCTGACGGCCGCACCCGCTTCCCCGAGCGACGAGGACCACTGACGCTGTTCCGGACCGCCGTACGGCGGTTTCCGGACAGCCGGACAGTGTGCTGACAGTCGACGACCAGAGCAGGCCGGGTGGAGAACCACAGGTCCTCCACCCGGCCTGACTGTGTCACAGGTCACATTTCATCAATCCGACCGCACCGAGCCGCAGTCGGGGCGTGTCCATCCGGACACGCTCCGTGTCTTCGGTCGGTGTCGCTCGGTGTCGCACTGGTCACAGGTGGGCCCTGACCGCCTCGGTCATGGCCGCGACCCGGGTGTAGACCCCTGGGTGCCCGGCCTCCGCGCAGCCCGTCCCCCAGGACACCAGGCCCGCCAGCCGCCCGGCCACCACCAGCGGTCCGCCGCTGTCACCCTGGCAGGCATCGCGCCCACCGGTGGCCTGCTCCCCCGCGCAGACCATGGTGCTCGCCTGGAAGACGCCGTCCACACCACCCGGGTAGTCCCGGGCGCAGGTGCCGTCGGCGATCATCGGCACCTGGACCGAGTGCAGCTGCGTCGCGTAGTCGCCGTCGCCGCGCAGGTCGCCCCAGCCGAAGACGGTCGCCGTCGTCCCGGCCCGGTACGGCGCCGACTGGCCCTGCGGCACCAGCGGCAGCACCGCCCGCCCCGGCTGCGGCGCGGCGAGGGTGAGCACCGCCACGTCCCACATGTTGCTGCGCATCGAGTAGTCCGGATCGACCCACACCTGGGAGACCGCCACCTCGGCGCCGTCGTCAGAGGTCAGATCCGTGCGGCCGACGATGACCCGGAGGTCGGGACGATCGGCCGGCTGCATGGTGGACTCGTCGTACAGGCAGTGGGCGGCGGTCACCACCTTGGTCGGAGTGACCAGAGTGCCCCCGCAGAACTGCCCGGACCGGCTGTCCCCGTAGACCGACCGGCTGGACAGCGCGACCATCCACGGGTACTGCCCGGTGGTCACCGAGCCGCCACCGACGATGGCGTGCGCCGGGATGGGTCCCACCGCCAGCGCCGCGGGAAGGGCCGCGAGCAGGACCAACAGGACTCTGCGTCCCGCTGCTCGTTCGGACCTGGACGCGCACGTCATGACACCCACCCGTTTCACCGCTCCGCCGTTCGGACGCCACAGCGTAGTTGGGCGGTCACCCCGTGCGTCCAATCAACGCACCACCAGACGGGTGAGCACGTCCCTTCGAGGGGTGACACCCCCGCCGGACGACCGGACGGCCGTGGGCCCGGAGCGCACTGCTCCGGGCCCACGGCCGTCCGACTGGTGCCGGGTGCGTCAGTCCAGGTAGTCGCGCAGCACCTGGGAACGCGACGGGTGGCGCAGCTTCGACATGGTCTTGGACTCGATCTGGCGGATCCGCTCGCGGGTCACCCCGTAGACCTTGCCGATCTCGTCCAGGGTCTTCGGCTGACCGTCCGTCAGGCCGAAGCGCATCGAGACCACGCCCGCCTCGCGCTCGCTGAGCGTGTCGAGCACCGAGTGCAGCTGCTCCTGGAGCAGGGTGAAGCTGACCGCGTCGGCCGGGACAACCGCCTCGGAGTCCTCGATCAGGTCACCGAACTCGCTGTCGCCGTCCTCACCGAGGGGGGTGTGCAGCGAGATCGGCTCGCGACCGTACTTCTGCACCTCGACGACCTTCTCCGGGGTCATGTCGAGTTCCTTGGCCAGCTCCTCCGGGGTGGGCTCGCGGCCCAGGTCCTGGAGCATCTGGCGCTGCACACGGGCGAGCTTGTTGATGACCTCGACCATGTGCACCGGGATACGGATGGTGCGGGCCTGGTCGGCCATGGCGCGGGTGATCGCCTGGCGGATCCACCAGGTGGCGTACGTGGAGAACTTGTAGCCCTTGGTGTAGTCGAACTTCTCGACCGCACGGATGAGGCCCAGGTTGCCCTCCTGGATCAGGTCCAGGAAGAGCATGCCGCGACCGGTGTAGCGCTTGGCCAGCGAGACCACGAGTCGGAGGTTGGCCTCCAGCAGGTGGTTCTTGGCGCGGCGCCCGTCCTCGGCGATGATCTCCAGCTCGCGCTTGAGCTTGGGGGCCAGCTTGTCGGCGGCGGCCAGCTTGTCCTCGGCGAAGAGCCCGGCCTCGATCCGCTTGGCGAGCTCCACCTCCTGCTCGGCGTTGAGCAGGGGGACCTTGCCGATCTGCTTCAGGTAGTCCTTGACCGGGTCGGCGGTGGCACCGGCCACGGCGACCTGCTGCGCGGGGGCGTCGTCCTCGTCGTCGTCGGACAGGACGAAGCCCTGCGACTCCTCCTCGCCCTCGACCGGCTCGCCCTCGACCTTGACGGCGCTCTCCTCGACCGCCTCGTCCTCGGCGCCGAGGTCGTCGTCGGACTTCCCCGCCTTGCTCGCGGTGGTCTTCTTGGCAGCGGTCTTCTTGGCCGGGGCCGCCTTCTTGGCGACGGCCTTCTTGGCGGCGACAGCCTTCTTCGCCGGAGCGGTGGACTCGACCTCGATCTGGACCGCCACGGCGTCGAGCTCGCCCACCGCGCTGACCGAGGTCACCGCGACCGCCGTGGCCGCGACCGCGGTCGCGGGCCGCGGCGCCACCGGCCGGGGGGCGGCCGGGGCCGACACCGGCGCGGTGCGCGAGGAGACGGCCTTGGTCGCCGTGGCCTTGGTCGCGGTCGTCTTCGCCGCGACACTCTTGCGGGGGCGCTTGGGGGCAGAA
The DNA here is from genome assembly GCF_014084105.1 of Streptacidiphilus sp. P02-A3a. Lineage (GTDB taxonomy): Bacteria > Actinomycetota > Actinomycetes > Streptomycetales > Streptomycetaceae > Streptacidiphilus. The sequence goes on from NZ_CP048289.1 coordinate 7,619,738, forward strand.
GACTCCGCCGCGCTCACCATCAGCGTCACACCCTCCTCATCGAGGACCTGGTTGAGGCTGCGCATGACGTTCTTCCACTTGGTGACCGGGATCTGGTCTACCTCGAAGGCGTGGCGCACGTCATCGCCGGCGATCTGCCCCTGTGCCTTGCCCCGCTCGATGAGTGCCATCAGCGCGGTGGACTCGGCGATTTCGGGGGGGAGCGAACGGGATGTGCTGGCCGACACGAACAACCTCTCGGACGTGAGTGGACAGAAACCCGCCCGAGAGGGGCAGGTTCTGGAAAACTACGGAACAAACTGCTGGAGTGGAGCCTGGTGACCTCGGGAGGGGCTGGACCCTCCGTGTGCCACCTCCGTACACATCGCTGCTCGGAGAGAAGTGTTACGCCTGCTTTTGGTGGCGCAGGTCACACTCCTCCACTGGGCATCCCTGTAGGCATACCCCGAACAACACCGGGAGGCGGACTCTCATTCCGCCGGTCGCCCGATCCAGTGACTCAGCCGGTTGACCTCGGTGGACACGCCCGGGTCCGATCCGGGCGCGCCCGGCGAACCGGAACGGCGGCCACCGCAGACGCGGGAGACCGCCGCCTGGGATCAGGGCGACGGTCTCCTCGGGGGCCGGGTGCTCAGTGTTCGCGCGGCGCGGGCACCACATGGTCGATCTCGGGGTGGACGGTGAGCAGCGCCCGCATGGCCGCCTCGGCCGCGGTGCCGTCGCCGGTGCCGAGGGCGTCCACCAGCCGGGTGTGCAGCCCGACCGAGGGCTCGGAGGGCCGTTCGCAGGCGGTGATCGGGCCGCCCGAGACGTTGAGTGCGGCGCCGACGATCCCGGCCAGGTGCTCCAGCATCCGGTTGCCGGAGAGCTCCAGCAGCAGGGTGTGGAACTCGTTGTCGGCCCGGCTGAAGGTGACCTGGTCGCCCTGGTCGGCGGCGTGGCTCATGATCTCGGTCATGTCCACCATCCGCTGGTGGATCTCGTCCCGGCCGTGCCCGGCGGCGAGCCTGGCGGCGAGCGGTTCGATCGCCCAGCGCAGTTCGAAGAGCTCGCGGCGCTGGTCGTCGCGCTGCGGGCCGTAGGCCCGCCACTCGATGATGTCCGGGTCGAGCAGGTTCCAGTCGGCGACCGGCCGCACCCTGGTCCCGACATTGGGACGGGCGCTGACCAGGCCCTTGGCCTCCAGCACCCGCAGCGACTCGCGGACGACGGTGCGGGACACCTCGAACCGCTGGCCGATCTCCTCCGGCACGAGCGGCCGGTCGGCGCCCAGGTCGCCGGAGACGATCATCTGTCCGAGCTGCTGGACGAGCTGGCCGTGCAGCCCCCGGCCACGGCTGCCGGGGCTGCGGCGCGGGGCCCGGGAGAGCTCCGGCTCGGTACTGTCCCAACGCGGCGAGGGCCCGGGGGCGCCACGCTCGGGGAAGGCCCGGTCGGCGGTGCGTTCACCGACCGGGAAGCGGTCCAGCTCGCCGACGCCGGGACGGGGCGTGTCGGACAGGCGGGCAGTGGTCATGGGGGGATGCGCAACGGTACTCACATCTCCTTTGTCGGCCTTCACGCGCCGCGCCTTGAGGAATTTCGTGAAAAGCACACGAAAGGGTGATCGCTCATCCCTGCATAATTGACGTCATTCTGGATGTATCGCCCATAGCGCACCGCCGGGGCCCCTCAGATGCCGCGTCGGCGTGAGATCAGCACCGCGTGCCCGCACAGGAGCAGCAGCACCGGGGCGAGGATCAGCACCGCCAGTTCGATCGGCGACAGCGGGAGCGCACCGCGCAGCCCGCTGAGCGGCCCGTAGAACCAGGCGTGCCCGCTGTCGACCGGGAAGAGCCGCCACAGGCGGGCCAGGCCGAGCCTGCGGGCGGCGGGGCCACCGGTGAGCGCCGCGTGCCTGCGCAGCACGCTGAGCGCGGGCTCGACGAACACCGGCAGCACCACCAGCACCAGTAGTCCGGCGGCGGCGCTGCGCAGCAGGCCGGCCGCCATCAGCCCGATCCAGCCGCCGGCCACCACCAGCGCGGCGAAGCCGCCGAGGGCCGCCGGGAAGCGGCCGTGCAGCAGCTCGTGTTCGAATCCCCCGGCGCGACCGGCGAGGTGGAGCACCACACCGTCGGCGGCCAGTGTGGCCAGCGCGAGCAGGGCCGAGACGCAGCCGCTCAGCGTGAGCTTGGCGAACAGCAGTGCGACCCTCCGGCCGGGCCGGAGCAGCAGCGGGCGCAGCGCCGGGTAGCGGACCTCCTGCCCGTAGGACAGCGCCCCGAGCGCGCCCGCGCCGAGCGCGGCCAACGGCAGCGGCAGCAGCGGCACACCCGCGGTGAGCACCCGGACCGGCGCGGTCAGCACGCCCTCCCGGACGGTGGTCTCGGCCACCGCCGCGTCCAGCAGCAGCACGCCGAGCATGATCACCCAGGTGGACCTGACCCCGGTGAGCCGCCGCCATTCGTATCGCAGCACGTTCACGCGTCGCCTCCGGCCAAGCCGGAACTACCCGAGTCGGAACTACCCGAGTCGGAACTACCCGGGCCGGGCCGCCCGGAGTGCTGGGACACCAGCGGCGGGTGGGACGCCACCGAGGCGGTCACCGCCGTGCCCGGGGTGAGCACCACCACCGCTCGCCGAACCCGGCGGCCGGCTGCTCGACGGCGACCGGCACCGCCGCCTGGAGCGGCGGCGCGGGCGTAGGCGGCGGCTCCGGCACGGACTGCGGCTCCGGTGCGGACTGCGGCCCGGGCGGCGGCGCGGACAGGGTGAGCGGCGCCACCGGGGCCCGGGCGGGGCCGGGGCGGGTCACCACCTGGTCGGCGAGCTCGTGCAGCAGCACTCCGTGCCGGTAGGCCAGCTCCCCGATCTCGGTGCGGCTGGCCCCGCCCACCGCGATCCTGGTGCCGCTCTCCCGGCGGACCTGGGCCCCGGCCCCGGTGAGCAGGTCCGCCAGCCGCCCCACCTGGGGCCCCGACACCGACACCTCGTCCTGCAGCCGGGTCCGCAGGAACTCGGTGACCGGCTGGTCGCCGAGCAGTCGGCCCTGCTCCACGGTGACCACCCGGTCGGCCAGCGCCGCCGCCTCCTGCGGGTTGCGCAGGGTGACCAGGACCGTCCCGCCTCCGGCAGCGAACGCCCTGAGCACCGCGTGGAACCACTCGGCGTTCTTCGGAGACAGCTCGTGCGTGGGTTCGTCCAGCAGCAGCGTCCCCGGATCGGCCAGCAGCGCCTCGGCCAGCGCCAGCCGCCGGTTCATGCCCGGCGAGAAGGTGCGCAGCCGGTCGTCGGCGGCCGGGGCCAGCCGGGTCTGCTCCAGCAGTTGGTCGGCGCGCCGATCGGTGACGCCGCTGGCGGCGGCGACCATGCGCAGGTGCGCCCGGGCCCGGCGGCCGGGGTGGCGCGGGCAGCGGTACTGCTCGGCCAGGACCGCCCCGACCTCGCGTTCGGGACGTCTGATCCGCCGGTACGGGCGGCCGTCGAACAGGGCGGCGCCCTGTCCGCGCTCCAGCCCGAGGGCCAGCAGCAGGGCCGTGGTCCGGCCGGACCCGACCGGCCCGAGCAGCGCCGTGACCTGACCCGCCCTGGCGTCGAAGGAGAGGTCGAGCAGCGCTGGGGGACGCCCCCGGCGATAGCTCTTGGTCAGTCCGATCGCCTGGAACATGGAGCTTCACCTCGCGATGCCGGTGCCCTGTCACCCCCCGTAGCGAGCACCTTAGCCCGACTCGGTGACGTTGCGTGGCATTGGCGACACGGCGCGTTGACGCCGCTGGGGCCGACCCGGTCAGCCCGCCTCGGGACGCAGCATCGGCGGGTTGAGCACGGTCGCTCCCCCGGCCCGGAACAGCTGGGCGGGACGGCCGCCCTGGCGGGTGGTGGTGCCACCGGCCGGAACCAGGAAACCCGGGGTCCCGGTGACCTTGCGGTGGAAGTTCCGCGGATCGAGGGCCACCCCCCAGACCGACTCGTAGACCCGGCGCAGCTCGCCGACCGTGAACTCCTCCGGGCAGAAGGCGGTGGCCAGCGAGGAGTACTCGATCTTGGAGCGGGCCCGTTCCACGCCCTCGGCGAGGATCCGGGTGTGGTCGAAGGCCAGTAGCAGCCCGTCGTCCTTGCCGCTGCCGAGCAGTTCCTCGACCGGGGCCCAGCGCGCGCTGCGGACGTCCCCGCCGGGGCGGGGGGTCGGCAGGTCGGGGGCGAGCGCCAGGTGGGCGACGCTCACCACCCGCATCCGGGGATCGCGCTGCGGGTCCCCGTAGGTCGCCAGCTGCTCCAGGTGCGCGCCCACGCCCGGCCCCTGCCCGGGCGCGCCGTGGGTGCGCAGGCCGGTCTCCTCGGCGAGCTCCCGCGCCGCCGCCTCGATCAGGCCCTCGTCGGGGCGGACGAAGCCGCCCGGGAGCGCCCAGAACCCCTGGAAGGGCGGCTCACCCCGGCGCACCATCAACGCGCAGAGGGCGTGATCACGGACGGTCAGCACCACCAGGTCAACCGTGACCGCGAACGGGGGGAAGGCCGACGGATCGTAACGCGACATGGGGGGATCATAGTCGTCGCAATGACGATAAACATCCCGTCGACGCCGCTCCCCGCGGATCCGCGCCGCCGTGGACGCCCCGCGCGGTCGCCGCCCCGGGGCTCACGCCCGGACCCGCTGGCCGCGCAGCACCCGTCTGCGCTCGACCGGACGTCTGGCCCGGCGCTGCCGGGCCCGCCGCTCGGCGCGCATGGTGGCGCACAGCGACCGGGGATCGGCCCCGCAGTTGACCGCCTCGTGCAGCAGCCGGGCGAAGGTGTACTCGGGATCCGCGACCAGCGCCCGGCCCAGGGCGATCCGGGCCGTCACCTGATCGCCCGTCACCCAGGCGGTCCAGCCGAGCAGCGAGAGCGGGGCCGCCGCGTGGCTGTCGAAGGGGACGGCGCAGCGCCTGGCCAGGAACCGCCACAGCCGCTGGGCGTGCTCGACGTCGGGCGGGTCCAGCCACTCGGCCGCCCGGTCCCGGGCCAGCCGGTCCTGCAGGCCGAGGATCAGTCGGGCGGCCTCGGCCTCGGGCAGTTCCGCGGCGCCGTCCCGGAACCGGCCGACCGCCGCGTCCACCAGCTCGGCGGTGCGCTCCCGGACGGCCTGCCGCCCGCCGCTCCGCAGCAGCTCCTGGACCAGTGCCGGAACCGCCTGTTCGAAGGCCAGCAACTGGCTCTCGGCGGTGGGCGTGCCCACCGGATCGAGCTCCCGCTGGAGCTCCCTGAGGCTGCCCCGTACCTGGATCCCGGCATAGGCGGCGGCCGCCGCCACCGTCGGCGTGCTGCCCGGCCGGTCGACCGGGGTACCGCCGGGATCGCAGCAGCCCGGGTCGCCGCAGCTGAAGGACCACCAGCGGCCGTCGGAGACGCACAGCGACTCGTGCACCGGGATGCCGACCGCGCCGAAGGCGGCGGTGAGCTGGGCGGCCAGCGGGCGCAGCTCCGCCACCACCGCGCGGCCGTCCCGGCCCGGGCCCGGATCGCGGCAGAGGTAGAGGATCACCGCGTCCGGGCTGCGGTCGCGGTGCTCGGACAGCGCCACCAGGAACCGGGCCACCTCCTCGGCGGCGGCGGGCCAGGAGGCGGGGGCGGGGAGGTCGATCCGGACGGTGCCGCCCTGGCGGCGGTTCGGCCCCTGCAACCCCAGCGCGACCACGCTGTCGCTGGGGAAGAAGCCGAGCAGGTACGGGAGCGCGTCGACCATGTCGGCCGGGGTGCGCATCCGCACGACGGGGTTCTCGAAGGGGAAGGCCGCGGGGAGTGGGTGCTCGTTCATGGGTCGAGCATGTCCGCCCCGGGCAGGCCCGCGGCGCCACCGGCCGGGAATCTGTGGACAAGTGGCCGCTGTGGAGAACTCGCTCACCCGCAGGGGTGAACCGGCCGCCCGGCGCCCCGCTCTCGGACGGCCCCGCCCCGGGCCGACGAGGTCCGCCGGTGGACGCCGTTCGCCGATTGTCAGTCCGACCGGCTATCAATGAGGGCATGGACCCGACCCGCAGCGCAGTCATCGACCTGGCCGACCGGGACGCCGTGCACGCGCGCGCCGACGCCGTGCTCCGCGAGCTCGCCGGTGGTGACGCCCGCCTGCGCGACGACCAGTGGCGCGCCATCGAGGCGCTGGTGGTCGACCGCCGCCGGGCGCTGGTGGTGCAGCGCACCGGCTGGGGCAAGTCCGCCGTGTACTTCGTGGCGACCGCGCTGCTGCGGGCCGCCGGGGCCGGGCCGACGGTGATCGTCTCGCCGCTGCTGGCGCTGATGCGCAACCAGATCGACTCCGCCGCCCGGGCCGGGATCACCGCCAGGACCATCAACTCCGCCAACGCCGACGAGTGGGAGTCGGTACAGGCCGAGGTGGCCGCCGGGGCGGTGGACGTGCTGCTGGTCAGCCCGGAGCGGCTGAACAACCCCGACTTCCGGGACCAGGTGCTGCCCCGGCTGGCCGCCTCCACCGGGCTGCTGGTGGTCGACGAGGCCCACTGCATCTCCGACTGGGGCCACGACTTCCGGCCCGACTACCGCCGGCTGCGCTCCATGCTGGCGGAGCTGGCGCCCGGCGTCCCGGTGCTGGCGACCACCGCCACCGCCAACACCCGGGTCACCGCGGACGTCGCCGAGCAGCTTGGCACCGGCGGCACCGAGGCGCTGGTGCTGCGCGGGCCACTGGACCGGGAGAGCCTGAAGCTGGGCGTGCTGCGCCTCGGCGACCCGGCGCAGCGGCTGGCCTGGCTGGCCGACCGGCTCAGCGAACTGCCCGGCTCCGGCATCGTCTACACGCTCACCATCGCCGCCGCCGAGGAGGTCACCGCGTTCCTGCGGCAGCGCGGCTTCGCGGTGGCCTCCTACTCGGGCCGCACCGAGGACGTCGACCGTCGCGCCGCCGAGGCCGACTTGCTCGCCAACCGGGTGAAGGCGCTGGTCGCGACGTCCGCCCTGGGCATGGGCTTCGACAAGCCCGATCTGGGCTTCGTGGTGCACCTTGGCTCGCCGCAGTCCCCGATCGCCTACTACCAGCAGGTGGGGCGTGCCGGGCGCGGCATCAAGCAGGCCGAGGCGCTGCTGCTGCCCGGGCCCGAGGACCAGGCCATCTGGCGCTACTTCGCCTCGCTCGCCTTCCCGCCGGAGGAGCAGGTGCGGATCACCCTGGCCGTGCTGGGCGCGCACACCGACGCCGACGGCCAGCCGCTGCCGCTGTCCACGCAGGCCCTGGAGGCCCGGGTGGACCTGCGCCGCACCAGGCTGGAGACGATGCTCAAGGTGCTGGACGTGGACGGCGCGGTGAAGCGGGTGCGCGGCGGCTGGATCGCCACCGGCCGCCCCTGGGCCTACGACGCCGCCCGCTACGCGCGGGTCGCCGAGACCCGTGCGGCCGAGCAGCGCTCGATGCTGGAGTACGCCGCCACCGAGGGGTGCCGGATGGAGTTCCTGCGCCGCCAGCTGGACGACGAGCAGGCCGGGCCCTGCGGCCGCTGCGACAACTGCACCGGTGAGGGCCACTCCGCCGGTGCCTCGGCCGAGGCGCTGACGGCGGCCCGGGCCGCCCTGGGCCGCCCCGGCATCGAGATCGAGCCCCGCCGCCAGTGGCCGACGGCCCTGGCCGCCGCCGGGGTGGACCTGAAGGGCCGGATCCCGCCGACCGAGCAGGCGGCGCCCGGGCGGGCGCTCGGGCGGCTGTCCGACATCGGCTGGGGCACCCGGCTGCGGACGCTGCTGGCTCCGGACGCCCCGGACGCGCCGGTCCCGGCCGAGGTGCTGGACGCGGTGGTCGCGGTGCTCGCGGACTGGGCGCGCGGTCCCGGCGGCTGGGCCGGCGGCGACGCCGACGCCCCCGCCCGTCCCGCCGGGGTGGTGACCGTGGCCTCGCGCACCCGGCCGCAGCTGGTGGAGAGCCTGGGCGCGGGGATCGCCCGGGTCGGCCGGCTGCCGCTGCTCGGCCGGGTGGAGTACACCTCGGGCGAGCCCGCGCGCGGCTCGCGCAGCAACGGCGCGCAGCGGCTGCGGGGGCTGCACGGCGCCTTCGCGGTGCCGGAGGCACTGGCCACGGCGCTGTCCGCAGCGGAGGGGCCGGTGCTGCTGGTCGACGACAGCGTGGACTCCGGCTGGACGATCGCGGTCACCGCCAGGCTGCTGCGCCGCGCCGGGGCCCGGGGAGTACTGCCGCTGGTCCTGGCGCAGCAGAGCTGACCGCCGCGGGCCGGGCGCGGACCGGGGTCGGGAGCGCCTGCGAGCGCATGATCGAAAACAGTGCTGGAATATAAGCGACAAAGCATTTCATCGAGGGTGAAACCGGCGGAGCCGCCGTTGCCGCATCCCGGCCCGGACGTGAGAATTGGGCCGTGTTCCGGCGGTGCCGACCGCTCTGTCCGGACATGGAGGTGCCCTGCACGGGTACGGGGAAAGGAGTGGCCTTGAGCATGGACTCCGCCGCCCTGGGATCCACGGTGATGAACCGGTCCCTCAGCCCGTCCAGCTGGAGCGAGGCCTGTCCCCCGTTGCCCCGCGACCCCAGATCCCTGGTCACCGACCTGCACCGGGTGCACCGCCCGGCGCCGGGCACGGCCGTCGTCGGCGTGCTCGACCAGGTCGGCCGGGTCACCGCCGGGGCCTCGTTCGCCGTCGCGGCCACCGCCCAGCGCCCCGGTGGCGGGGACGGCTGGCAGTACCGCAACGCCATCCTGGCCCACCTGCGCCGGATCATCCCGCACGATCTGCGGCGCACCAGTCCGGTACGGACCGCGGTGCTGATGCTCTGCCGCCGCGGCGGGCATGCCTGGACGGCGGACGACGGCGCCTGGATGTGGGCGCTGCAGGACGCCAGCACCCTGCACGGCCTGCGCTGCGGCGCCTACCTCACGCTCTCCGACGACGGCTGGCAGGTCCTCGGCGACAGCCGCCGGGGCCGGACCCCGCACAGCGGCTCCTGGGCGCAGGGAACCGTACGGTCCGTCAGCTCACTGCCCGTCCGGGCTCTGATGGAGCCCGTCCGGGTATGCGAGAGCCAGAGCACGGCGCGAGCCGGAAGCCTCTGAGCCGGCTCCGACCGGTCGGCAGCGGTCCCCGGTGGGACCGCTACCGGGTGCCGCCGCAGACCACGAGCAGGCTGTCGGCGTGTCCGCGCGCGGTCGCCACGGCCTGCTCGACGGCCGCCGGAGCGCCGCCGTTCACGACCAGCAGGACGACCTCGCGGCGGACCGGACGGCAGGCGGTGACGTCGGCGTAGAAGACGTCCTGGGCCTCGTCCAGCTGAGCCCAGTAGCGCTCGGCGCCGAAGGACTCCTCGTGCCGCTGCCACGGGTGCGGCCCACCGGTGGTGAGCACCAGGATCTGCCCGGGCGCACGACCGGTGTCCAGCAGCTCGTCGAGGACCTCGTCCGCCCGGTCGAGGGCGGCGTCCGGGCCGACCTCGATCCGCTGGACCTCGATCTCCGGGGTGACGGGTGCAGCCGGGCGGCGGGGCGCCGGACCCGGCTTGGGGACGATCCGCGCCGGCCCGGAGTCGGGACGACGGACCGGCGGTCCCGGACGCGGGACCGGGCGCGGAGTGTTGGCAGAACTGAGGGTGGGTGCGACGGGTGAAAGGGAAGGCGAAGTGCGGGCTGACGTGTCCGTCTCGTCGTTGGACGGTACGAGCGGGCCCGGGGCGGTCTTGTGGATCTCCAGCTCCTCGGCAGAATCTGGCGGCACACCGGATGGCGTCGCACAGCGCCCAGAGCTTACTCGCTGCTGTGGAACGGCCGGTAGGGGGGCGGCCGGTACGTTGGCCTGGCCTGCGGGAAGGCCCGCTACGGGAGCGCTAACGACTGGGGAACGGACCGCGAACGGAGCGTGCCCGAAGCGCTCCCCGGGCCTGTTCGGACGGGCCGTCAGAATCCCAGCGACAGCTGCTCGGAGCCGTCCGCGCCGCGGCTGGTCTTCAGGTGCCGCCAGGCCGGGAGGTCGTCCAGGTAGGCCCAGGACAGCCGGTGGTGCGGCGTCGGCCCGAGCCGCTCCAGCGCCTCGCGGTGCACCGGGGAGGGGTATCCGGCGTTCGCCTCGAAGGCGAACGCCGGATGGCCCGCGCCGAGTTCGGCCATCATCGCGTCCCGCCGGACCTTGGCGATCACCGAGGCGGCGGCGACGCAGACACAGGACTGGTCGCCCTTGATCACGGTACGCACCTGCCACGGACCGCCGAGGTAGTCGTGCTTGCCGTCGAGGATCACCGCGTCCGGGCGCACCGGCAGCGCCTCCAGCGCGCGCACCGCGGCGACCCGCAGCGCCGCCGTCATCCCGAGCTCGTCGCACTCCAGCGGCGAGGCGTGACCGAGGGCGTAGGCCGTGGTCCAGCCCTCAAGGAGCGGGGCCAGCTCGGTGCGGCGGCGCGGCGAGAGCAGCTTGGAGTCGGTCAGCCCCTCCGGGGCCCGACGCAGCCCGGTGACGGCGGCGCACACGGTGACCGGACCGGCCCAGGCGCCCCGGCCGACCTCGTCCACTCCGGCGACCACCTCGGCTCCGGCCTTGCGGAGCGCGCGTTCGACGCGGTGGCTGGGGGGCGTGATCGGCATGCCGTCAAGGGTACGCGGGACACGGTCCGGCCCGTTCCCGGCTACCGGGACCGGCCCGGGGGCCCGGCGGTGGCCGACGCTCAACGGGTCCGGATCCGACCGGCCGCGTAGGCTTGTGGGTGAGCGAAGAGCCCTGCTCAGCTCCCATCCCCTGGGGATCGCCGTGGCCAGATCCGCAATCGTCGACAGACCCGCCCCGGCCAGGGCACGCCGGGGCCAGCACCCGGCCATCGCGCTGACCGTGATCGCCACCACGCAGCTGATGGTGGTGCTCGACGTCACCATCGTGAACATCGCGCTGCCGCACATCGCCACCGCGCTGCGGCTGTCGACCACCAACCTCTCCTGGGTGATCAACGCCTACGCGCTCACCTTCGGCGGCCTGCTGCTGCTCGGCGGCCGGATCGGCGACATCATGGGCCGACGCTCCACGCTGATCTGCGGGGTGCTGCTGTTCTGTCTCGCCTCGCTGCTCGGCGGCCTGGCCACGGCCTCCTGGATGCTGCTCGGGGCGCGCGCCCTGCAGGGCATCGGCGCGGCCGTCGCCTCCCCCACCGCGCTCGCCCTGATCACCACCAACTTCCCCGAGGGCCCGGCGCGCAACCGGGCGTTCGGCGTCTTCTCGTCAGTGGCCGGCGCGGGCGGCGCGATCGGACTGCTGGCCGGCGGCATGCTCACCTCCTGGCTGTCCTGGCGCTGGGTGCTGTTCGTCAACGTGCCCATCGGCATCGGCATCGCGCTGCTGGCACCGCTCTACATCAACGACTCCGAACGCAGCCCCGGCCATTTCGACCTGCCCGGCGCGATCACCGGCACCGGCGGCATGGTCTCGCTGGTGTACGCCTTCATCCGGGCGTCCGAGTCCAGTTGGACCGACGACTGGACGCTGGGCGCCTTCGCGCTGGCCGTACTGCTGCTCGGCGCCTTCCTGCGGATCGAGTCGCGCTCGGTGCAGCCGATCACGCCGCTGCACATGTTCCGCAGCCGGAACCGCTCGGGCAGTTACGGCATGATGCTGTGCCTGGCCGCCGCGCTGTTCGGGATCTTCTTCTTCATCACCCTGTTCGTCCAGGACATCCTCGGCTTCAGCCCGCTGCGGGCGGGCGTCGCCTTCCTGCCGATCAGCGCCGCGATCATCGTCGCCGCCCAGATCTCGGCCCGGCTGCAGATCCGGATCGGACCGAAGCCGTTCATGGTCACCGGTTCGCTGCTGGTGACCGGGGCCGTGGCCTGGCTGACCCTGATCGACGTCCACACCAGCTATCTCGGCGGGGTGCTCGGCCCCACCGTGATGTTCGGCTTCGGCATGGGCAGCATCTTCGTGCCGATCCTGCTCACGGCGGTCTCCGGGGTCGCCGCGCACGAGAGCGGATCGGCCTCCGGGCTGCTGAACACCATGCAGCAGGTGGGCGGTTCGCTGGGGCTCTCGATCCTGGTCACCGTCTACGGCACGGCGAGCCGGAACGAGGCCAAGCAGCAGACCACCCAGTTCCTGGCGCACGCCACCGCACCGCAGGCCGCCGCCTTCAGACGCACCGGCCAGTTGCCCGCGCCGTACGCCGCCCAGGTGCTCGCGCACGGCATCGCCAGCGCGTTCGAGATGGGCCTGGCCTTCGCGGTGGTGGCGGCGCTGCTCGCGATCTTCGTGATCCGGCCACGGCGGGCCGCGGCGACCGGACCGGCCTCCGCCCGCCAGGACCCGCCACCGCCGACCGGCTGACCCCCCGACGCCGCGACGCCGCTCCGCACCGTCCGGCCACCCGCGCGGCTCAGCTCCGCTGGACCAGCCTGACCTCACCCCCCTCCCGCCAGGAGTGCACGTCGAGGTGGTCGTCCACCGGCTGGACGAGCGAGAGCCCGGTGACGTCCACCCGGAACACCTGGCAGTCGTCCGGCTCGAAGCCGGTGGCCGCGCTCAGCGCGTCCAGGTAGTCCTGGCGGCCGCCCTCGGTGAGCACCTCCACCGCCCGCCCGGAGATCTTCGCGTCGCCCTCCTTCACGTCCTTGTCCTCGGTGGCGCTGTGCAGCGCCAGCCTGGGATCTCGGCGCAGATCCGCGCCCTTGAGCGAGTCGGGCATCAGCCCCAGCCACAGCTCGCCGAGGGCGAACAGCGGCTCGATCCCGCTGATCCGCGGCGAGCCGTCCCGCCGCAGGGTGGCCATCAGGCCCATTCCGTGCGCCTCGAACCGACCGCGCACCGCGGCGGCGAGCTCCGGCGCGACCGCTTCGGTCTCACTCCAGGTACTCATGACCCCATCGTCGCGCGAGGGTCTGACAACCGGCCCGGCAACGGAAATGCGTTGGTCCTGCGGATCCGCCCGGGGCATGCTCGATCGAGCCCCCGACCTCGGGCACCCGGCCACCGGGCGCCCAGCCAACGAGCCTCCAGGAACGGACGAGCATGCATCTCCCCTTCGGACGCGTCGTCACCGCCATGGCCACCCCCTTCCACCCCGACGGCGGCCTCGACACCGCCGGGGCGCAGGTCCTGGCCACCCATCTGGTCGACAGCGGCTGCGACGGCCTGGTCCTGAACGCCACCACCGGCGAGGCGCCGACCACCACCGACGCCGAGAAGGAGACCCTGCTGCGGGCCGTCCTGGACGCCGTCGGCGACCGCGCCGCCGTCACCACCGGCGTCGGCACCAGCGACACCCGCCACTCGGCGGAGCTGGCCCGGACCGCCGAGCGGGCCGGGGCGCACGGCCTGCTGGTGGTGACGCCCTACTACAGCAGGCCGACCCAGCAGGGCGTGGTCAGCCACCTGACGGCGGTCGCCGACGCGACCGGGCTGCCGGTGATGCTCTACGACATCCCCGCCCGCACCGGCACCGCGCTCAGCCGCGACAGCCTGTTCCGGCTCGCCGAGCACCCCCGGATCAGCGCCGTCAAGGACGCCTCCTACGACCTGCTCGGCAGCGCCCAGGTGATGGCCGGGACCGGCCTGCGCTACTACTCCGGCGCGGACGAGCTGAACCTGCCGCTGTACGCGGTGGGGGCGGTCGGCGCGGTCAGCACCGTCGCCAACGTCGCGCCCCGGGAGACCCGGGCCCTGCTGGACGCCCACGACCGGGGCGACCATGCCGAGGCGCTGCGGCTGCACCGGCTGCTGCTGCCGCTGATCGAGGCGATGATGACCACCCACCCCGGTACCGTCACCGCCAAGGCGCTGCTGCGGCACCTGGGCCTGCCCGCGGGGCCGGTGCGGCTGCCGCTGCTGGACGCCGACGCGGAGCTGACCGCCGTGCTGCGCGGCGCCCTGCCGCAGGCCGTGCCCGCCCGCTGAGGCGACTCGCCGGGCGGCGGCTCAGCAGTCGCGGGCCCAGCGCTCGAACGGCCGGTCCAGGGTGTACTTGTCGTCCGCCCCGAGTATCAGCGTCCTGGACTCGCCGTTCCCCGGATTGCACAGGGCCTCGAACTCGTCCACGCTCCAGTGGAACCAGCGCATGCAGAACAGCCGCATCATCAGCCCGTGGGTGACCAGCACCACGTTCGGCGGATAGTCGGGGTTATCGAAGTTCCGGTGCAGCGTCTCGAAGAACGCCCCGACCCGGTCGTACACGTCGGCCCCGGACTCGCCCTGGGTGAACCGGTAGAAGAAGTGCCCGTAGGCGGCCCGGGCCCGGCGCTGGCGGTGGATGTCCTCGACGTCCTGGAGGTTCCCCCAGTCCTGCTCGCGCAGCCGCGGCTCCTCCATCACCCGCAGCCGCTCCGGGTCCAGCGCCAGCAGGTCGAAGGTCTGCCGGGTCCGCAGGTACGGCGAGACGTACACCTGGACCGGCTCGTCGCCGAGTACCGCGCGCAGTTCCTCACCGGTCGCGACGGCCTGCTTGCGGCCCCGCCGGGTCAGCTCCAGGGCGTGGTCGGGGACCCGCTCGTAGATCGTCTCATCGACGTTCCCCTCGGACTCGCCGTGCCTGACCAGGACAATACGTTGTGGACGTGCCATGCGGGCCACCGTAGCCGACGGGCTGCCGCGGCCCGCAACGAGTCCGGCCCCGGGTCAGTCCGACCCCGCGTCGTACGCCACCCGGGCCTCGTGCACGGCCGTCCGGTGGCGCTCCGCCCAGGCCGTCAGCTCGTCCAGGGTGCCGCGCAGCTCCAGGGCCATCGGCGTGGCGGTGTACTCGACCTTCGGCGGGACGGTCGGATAGACGGTGCGCACCAGCAGGCCGTCGCGCTCCAGGTTGCGCAGGTTGAGCGTGAGCATCCGGCGGCTGATGCCGGGGATGATCCGCTCCAGCTCGGTGAAGCGGATCGGCCCCCGGGACGCCGCCAGCAGGATCGAGACGCTCCACTTCCCGGCCACCCGGGCCAGCACCTCCACCATCGGGCAGGCCTCGGCGAGCACGCCCTCCACGGTTACCCCGGTGTTCCCCTGGGACATCAAAGTGCCTCCTTACGGCGTCTTCGATGGTCACACAAGATGGTCTCAGTAACAAGAAGTTCCCCAAGGGAGACCAGCGATGACGCCCGCACCCACCACCCCGGACCGCACCCGTTGGGCGGCTCTCGCCGTCCTCTGCGCCGGGACTCTGATGATCATCCTCGACGGCACCATCGTCACCGTCGCCCTCCCCCGGATCCAGACCGACCTCGGTCTGTCCTCCGGCGGACTGGCCTGGGTGATGAACGCCTACCTGATCGCCTTCGGCGGGATGCTGCTGCTCGCCGGACGCCTCGGCGACCTGCTCGGGCCCAAGCGGGTGCTGCTCGCCGGGCTCGCCCTGTTCACCACCGCCTCACTGCTCTGCGGCCTGGCCGACACGCCCGCGCTGCTGATCGGCGGACGGCTGCTGCAGGGCGTCGGCGGCGCGCTCACCGCCTCGGTCAGCCTCGGCATGATCGTCAACCTGTTCACCGAGCCCCGGGACCTGCGCCGGGCCTTCGCCGTCTACAGCTTCGTCGGATCGGCCGGGGCCTCGCTCGGGCTGGTCCTGGGCGGACTGCTCACCCAGGAGCTGAACTGGCACTGGATCTTCTTCATCAACGTGCCGATCGGCATCGCCACCGGGATCCCCGCGGTCCGGCTGCTCGACTCGCGGCCCGGTCTCGGACTGCGCCGGGGGGCCGACGTGCCCGGCGCGCTGCTGGTCACCTCGGGACTCACGCTGGGCGTCTACGCCATCGTCGAGCACGGCCGCGACGCCTGGCCGGCCGCGCTGCTGCTGGTCGGCTTCGCGGTACGCCAGGCCACCGCCGCCGATCCGCTGCTGCCGCCGCGGATCCTGCGCTCACGCAAGGTGGCCGGCGCCAACCTGGTGCAGGGGCTGATGGTGGCCGCGCTGTTCAGCTTCCAGATCCTGATCGCCCAGTACCTGCAACACGTCCTCGGCTTCGGCCCGGCCGCCACCGGCCTGGCGATGGCGCCCTCGGCGCTGTCGATCGCGGCCTTCTCGCTCGGCCTGTCCGCCCGGCTGAACACCCGCTTCGGCGAGCGCGCGGTGCTCGCCGCCGGGCTGCTGATGCTGGTCCTGGGGCTGGCCTGGCTGACCCGCGCCCCGGTGCACGGCCACTACCTGCCGGACGTGCTCCCGGTCACCCTGCTCGCGGGCGGCTTCGGCCTGGCGATCACCGCGGTCACCACCGTCGGCATGTCGGACGCCACCCCCGCCGACTCCGGGCTGGTCTCCGGACTGTTCAACACCACCCAGCAGCTCGGCGCGGCGCTCGGGGTGGCGGTCACCACCATCATCGCGGCCGACCGCAGCGGCAGCCTGGCCCGCGGCGGCCACAGCCCGGCCGCCGCCCTCACCGGCGGCTACCGGCTGGCCTTCACCGTCGACACCGGCCTGCTGGTCGCCGCCACCCTGGCGGTGGCGCTGCTCCCGGGCCGCAGGGCCGCGGCCGACCCGGTGGCCGTCCGCGCCGCGACCGCCGAGCCGCGGCTCACCCCGGAAGCCCCCCGGAGCTGAACCGGCCCGCGGACGGGTGTGTCCCCCTGGAGCGCGCCGCTCCAGGGGGACACACGCGTCACCGGCTCAGCTGCAACCGCTGGTCGAGCCGCAGCCCTCGCAGAGGTAGCAGCTGCCCGCGCGGCGCATCTTGGTGCCGCAGGAGAAGCAGAGCGGGGCGTCGGAGTTGACGCCCTGCTGGATCTCCAGCAGCTCGGTGGAGTTGTGCGGCGCGTGCACCGGGGAGGTCTGGATCACGACCGGGGCCGGGGCGGGCACCGGGGCGGTCCTGGGAGCGGACTGGGCCAGCGACTCGGTGTCCACCTCGTCCGCCTCGGTCGGCTCGTAGGAGCCGGTCTCCAGGTGTCGCTGGCGCTCCTCGACGGAGTGGATGCCGAGCGCGGAGCGGGTCTCGAACGGCAGGAAGTCCAGCGCCAGGCGGCGGAAGATGTAGTCGACGATCGACTGGGCCATCCGCACGTCCGGGTCGTCGGTCAGACCGGCCGGCTCGAAGCGCATGTTGGTGAACTTGGAGATGTAGGTCTCCAGCGGCACGCCGTACTGGAGGCCGACCGAGACCGCGATGGAGAAGGCGTCCATCATGCCCGCCAGGGTCGAGCCCTGCTTGGACATCTTCAGGAAGACCTCGCCGAGGCCGTCGTCCGGGTAGGAGTTGGCCGTCATGTAGCCCTCGGCGCCGCCCACCGTGAACGAGGTGGTGATGCCGGGACGGCCCTTGGGCAGCCGGCGGCGGACCGGCCGGTACTCGACGACCTTGGCCGCGGCGGCGGGCTCGGCCGCGGGCTTGGCCTCCGCCTTGCCGTCGTTCTTGGACTTGGCCGAGAGCGGCTGGCCGACCTTGCAGTTGTCGCGGTAGATCGCGAGCGCCTTGACGCCCAGCTTCCACGCCTCGAAGTAGATCTCCTCGACCTCGTCGACGGAGGCGGTCTCCGGCATGTTCACGGTCTTGGAGATGGCGCCGGAGATCCACGGCTGGATCGCGGCCATCATCCGGACGTGTCCCATGGCCGAGATGACCCGCTCGCCCATGGCGCAGTCGAAGATCTCGTAGTGCTCCGGGCGCAGCCCGGGTGCGTCCACCACGACGCCGCGGTCGGCGATGTGGGCGACGACCGCCTCGACCTGCTCCGGCTGGTAGCCGAGCCGTCGCAGCGCCCGCGGCACGGTGCCGTTGACGATCTGCATGGAGCCGCCGCCGACCAGCTTCTTGAACTTGACCAGGGCCAGGTCGGGCTCGACGCCGGTGGTGTCGCAGTCCATCATCAGGCCGATGGTGCCGGTCGGCGCGAGCACGCTGGCCTGGGCGTTGCGGAAACCGTTCTTCGCGCCCAGCCGCAGCACGTCCTGCCAGGTCTCGGTGGCCGCGGCCCAGATCGGCTTGTCCAGCTCGTCGCCCTGCTCGGCGACCGCGTTGGCGTCCGCGTGCTGGCGCATGACCAGCTGGTGCGGCTCGGCGTTGCGGGCGTAGCCGTCGTACGCGCCGACGATCCCGGCCAGCTCGGCGCCGCGCCGGTAGGCGGTGCCGGTCATCAGCGAGGTGATCGCCCCGGCCAGGGCCCGGCCGCCGGCCGAGTCGTAGGCGTGGCCGGTCGCCATCAGCAGCGCGCCGAGGTTGGCGTAGCCGATGCCGAGCTGGCGGTAGGCGCGGGTGGTCTCGCCGATCTTCTCGGTCGGGAAGTCGGCGAAGCAGATGGAGATGTCCATCGCGGTGATCACCAGCTCGACCACCTTGGCGAAGTTGTCGGCGTCGAAGGTGTCGTCGTCGCGGAGGAACTTCATCAGGTTGAGCGAGGCCAGGTTGCAGCTGGAGTTGTCCAGGTGCATGTACTCGGAGCAGGGGTTGGACGCGTTGATCCGGCCGGACTCCGGGCAGGTGTGCCAGTGGTTGATGGTGGAGTCGTACTGGATGCCGGGGTCGGCGCAGGCCCAGGCGGCCTCGGCCATCTTCCGGAACAGGCCCTTGGCGTCGACGGTCTCGATGACCTCGCCGGTCAGCCGGGCGCGCAGGCCGAACTCGGAGCCGTCCTCGACCGCCTGCATGAACTCGTCGGAGACCCGGACCGAGTTGTTGGCGTTCTGGTACTGGACGGAGGTGATGTCGTCCCCGCCGAGGTCCATGTCGAAGCCCGCGTCACGCAGGGCGCGGATCTTCTCCTCCTCCTTGACCTTGGTCTCGATGAAGGCCTCGATGTCGGGGTGGTCCACGTCCAGCACGACCATCTTGGCGGCGCGGCGGGTGGCGCCGCCCGACTTGATCGTTCCGGCGGAGGCGTCCGCGCCGCGCATGAAGGAGACCGGTCCCGAGGCGTTGCCGCCGGAGGTCAGCAGCTCCTTGGAGGAACGGATCCGGGAGAGGTTCAGGCCGGCTCCGGAGCCGCCCTTGAAGATCATCCCCTCTTCCTTGTACCAGTCCAGGATCGAGTCCATGGAGTCGTCCACGGCCAGGATGAAACAGGCGCTGACCTGCTGCGGCTGCTGGGTGCCGACGTTGAACCAGACCGGCGAGTTGAAGCTGAACACCTGGTGGAGGAGGGCGTGGGTCAGCTCGTGCTCGAAGATCTCGGCGTCGGCCGGGGAGGCGAAGTAGCCGTTCTTCTCACCGGCGGCGCGGTAGGTCAGCACCACCCGGTCGATGATCTGCTTGAGGCTCCACTCGCGCTGCGGGGTACCGAGCGCGCCGCGGAAGTACTTGCTGGTGACGATGTTGGTGGCGTTGACCGACCAGAAGTCGGGGAACTCGACGCCGCGCTGGTCGAAGTTGACCGAGCCGTCGCGCCAGTTGGTCATCACGACGTCGCGGCGCTCCCAGGTCACCTCGTCGTAGGGGTGCACCCCGGGGGTCGTGTAGATCCGTTCGATCCGGAGGCCGGAACCGGGTCCGGCGCTGCCCGCCTTGGCTCCGGCCTTGCCGGCCTTGGCCGCACTCCCCTTGCCCGCACGGGTCCCGCTGGTGGTGTCCGTCATTGCCGCCTCCTCCTGGGCAAACGCCCTGAGCGCCCCGCTGCTTCCCGGGGTCGCCCGTCGTGTCCGCACTT
This sequence comes from Streptacidiphilus sp. P02-A3a, assembly GCF_014084105.1. Classification (GTDB taxonomy): domain Bacteria; phylum Actinomycetota; class Actinomycetes; order Streptomycetales; family Streptomycetaceae; genus Streptacidiphilus. The sequence goes on from NZ_CP048289.1 coordinate 7,639,232, forward strand.
CTCTTGGTTCCGCGCAGGCGGATGCCCGGGAAGGGTGTCCGCCGTACGTCCTGCTTGAGGGTCGTGATGGTCTGTGGGCGCGCCGCCGCGCCGGGCTACCGCGCCGGGCTACTGGGACGCCGGGGCGGGCGCGGGCACCGCGGTGCCCGGTTCCGCCGTCGGCGGCCGTTCGGCCCTGAGTTCCGCGATCGCGGCCTCGAAGTCCTCCAGCGACTCGTAGGCCCGGTAGACCGAGGCGAACCGCAGGTAGGCCACCACGTCCAGATCCTTGAGGGGGCCGAGTATGGCCAGGCCCACGTCGTGGGTGGACAGCTCGGCGCTGCCGGTGGCCCGCAGCGTCTCCTCGGTGCGCTGCCCGAGCTGGGCCAGCGCGTCCTCGGTGACCGGGCGGCCCTGGCACGCCTTGCGCACCCCGCTGATCACCTTCTCCCGACTGAACGGCTCGGTCACTCCGCTGCGCTTGACCACCATCAGCGCGGCCGTCTCGACCGTGGTGAAGCGGCGGTTGCAGTCGGGGCACTGACGGCGGCGGCGAATGGCGGTGCCGTCGTCGGTGGTGCGCGAGTCGACGACCCGGCTGTCGGAGTGGCGACAGAAGGGACAGTGCATGGTTCGTTCCCCTCTTGGTCGGCCGTCCGGACGGGCCGGGTCTGGTGCTGCTGCGGTGGTCCCACGGATCGCCGCGCAGGCTCCGTCCTGGCTCCGGGAAGCCGCGGACGGCTTCGGAGCAGAGCCAAGTCTAGGCGATGTCCCACGGGGGTTCCTCCCCGGGGGACCACAACCTGTGGGCGTCCGGGAGCAATCAAACCACTAGATCTGGTGCGCGCGACACGCTTTGCCGACCGCGTGTCGTAGCCTGCGACTCACGCGGCGCGATCATCGCAGGTCAGCCGGGAAGGGGCGGCGCACAGCTCACCCGGATGGCCGGGACGGGTGCGGCGGGAGTCCGCGAGTGGAACAAATCGCGCATCCTGGTCCGTCTCCCGGGGTTTCGTGAGACGCTGTCAATCGAACAAACGAGCGCACGACAGATGTGGCCGTACACCTGCAACCTTGATCACTTCAGGCAATCAGGCAATAATTCACTCGAACGTGTGTTTGGCGCAACCTTTCGATAGGACCTACCGTTGGCCTATTCAAGGGAGAACGTCCATCGAGAGGGGCCGCCGTGACCAGCGCAGAAAGTAGCACCGTCCCGGTGCAGGAACGCTCCCAGAACGGTCCGCACTACAGCACCCACCATGGCAGCCGGGAAGACCTCCGGAATTCCGCAGCCGGGCTGGTCCCGGGGCAGGTCTCGGGCGCCTCCGCTCCGCACTCCTCGGGACTTTCGTTGAGCACTGTTGAAAACCCCGCACTGGAATCCCTCTCCGACGAGACCCCGGCCCGTTCCCTGGCCGGGCGGCCACCGGGAATCCGCACCGACGAAGCCGGACTGACCGAACGCCAGCGCCGCGTCATCGAGGTGATCCGCGATTCCGTGCAGCGGCGCGGATATCCGCCGAGCATGCGGGAGATCGGCCAGGCCGTCGGCCTCTCCAGCACCTCCTCGGTGGCCCATCAGCTGATGGCCCTCGAACGCAAGGGATTCCTCCGCCGCGACCCGCACCGGCCGCGCGCCTACGAGGTACGCGGAATGGACGTCGTCCGCCCGGTGCCGGAGAGCACCACCGGCCGCCCGGCGACCTCCTATGTCCCGCTCATCGGCCGAATCGCGGCCGGCGGGCCGATCCTCGCCGAACAGTCGGTCGAGGACGTCTTCCCGCTCCCGCGCCAGCTGGTCGGCGACGGCGAGCTGTTCGTGCTCAAAGTCACCGGTGACTCCATGGTCGAGGCCGCCATCTGCGACGGCGACTGGGTCACCGTCCGCCGCCAGCCGGTCGCCGAGAACGGCGACATCGTCGCCGCGATGATCGACGGCGAGGCCACGGTGAAGCGCCTCAAGCGCGAGGACGGCCACATCTGGCTGATGCCGCACAACGCGGCCTACCAGCCGATCCCCGGCGACAACGCGACGATCCTGGGCAAGGTCGTCGCCGTGCTGCGCCGCCTCTGAGGCGGAGCGGCCGCCGACCGGTTCTTCGGCCCGGGTGACAGTGAGGGCGCCGACCCGTCGTGGTCGGCGCCCTCACCCGGCTTCAGCGGACCCGGGGCGGCGGCGCCGAGGCGTCGATCGCCGCCAGCGAGCGGCGCACCTGGTTGCGGTCGGTGGTGAACCAGAAGTCCGGCATGGACGAGCGGAAGAAGCCGCCGTAGCGGGCGGTGGCGAGGCGGGAGTCCAGCACCGCGACCACCCCCCGGTCGTCGGCCGCCCGGATCAGCCGCCCCGCGCCCTGGGCCATCAGCAGCGCCGCGTGGGTGGCCGCGACGGCCATGAAGCCGTTGCCGCCGTGCTGCTCGACGTCCCGTTGCCGGGCGCTCATCAGCGGGTCGTCCGGGCGCGGGAACGGAATCCGGTCCATGACCACCAGCTGGCAGGCGGAACCGGGGACGTCCACGCCCTGCCACAGCGACAGCGTCCCGAACAGGCAGCTGTCGGCGCTGGTGGAGAAGGCGCGGATCAGTTCACCCAGGGTGTCCTCGCCCTGGAGCAGGATCTCCCCGGGGACCCGGTCGCGCAGCGCCTCGGCCGCCGTCTGCGCGGCCCGCATCGAGGAGAACAGCCCCAGCGTGCGCCCGCCCGCCGCCTGGATCAGCTCGGCGAGCTCGTCCAGCATCGCCGGACGGTCGGGCTCGCGGCCGGGCGGGGGCAGGTGCTTGGCGACGTAGAGGATGCCCTGCCGCGGGTAGTCGAACGGCGAGCCGACGTCCATGGCGCGCCACTGCGGGACGTCCGCGGGCACGGCGGCCGGGGCCGGCTCCTGCGCGCGGTCGTCGGCCCGGCGGCCGTCCGGGCCGAGGCCCAGGGAGAGCGCGACCCCGGTGAAGTCGCCGCCCAGCTTGAGGGTGGCCGAGGTGAGCACCACCGAGCGCTCCTTGTACAGGCTCTCCCGCAGCAGCCCGGAGACGCTGAGCGGGGCGACCCGCAGCGAGGCGGCGCCGGGGCCGAAGCGGTCCCGGTCCTCGATCCACAGCACGTCGTACTCGGAGCCCTCCAGCATCCGGTCCGCCGTGTCGTGGATGCTCTCCACCGAGGCCCGGGCCTGCTTGCGGACCGCGTCCTCGTCGGTGACGCCCTTGTCCCGGATCTCGCCGAGCGAGGTGATCACCGAGCGGCAGGCCTCGCGGATGGCGGCGACGGCGTAGCCGATGTTCTCCGGCAGCTCCTCCAGCCGAGCGGGCTGAGCGATCTCCATCAGCCCGTGGTAGTTCTCCGCCGCCGCCTGGAGCGCGTCCACCGCCTTCTCGTTGGCCAGCTTGGCGGCCCGCTTGACCGCCCGGTTGACCGCCCCGGTGGTGAGTTCGGCGGTGGCGATGCCGGTGACCCGGGAGACCAGCTCGTGCGCCTCGTCCACGATCAGCAGCTCGTGCTCGGGCAGTACCGGCGCGCCCTCCAGCGCGTCGATCGCCAGCAGCGCGTGGTTGGTGACCACCACGTCGGCCAGCTTGGCGCGCTCGCGGGCCGCCTCGGCGAAGCACTCGCCGCCGTACGGGCACTTGGTCGCGCCCAGGCACTCCCGGGAGCTGACCGACATCTGCGCCCAGGCGCGGTCGGAGACGCCCGGCGACATGTCGTCGCGGTCACCGGACTCGGTCTCGTCGGCCCAGTCCCGCAGCCGCAGGATGTCCTTGCCGAGCTTGCTGCTCGGGCCGCCGAGCGCCTCGGCCGGATCGAACAGGCCCTCGCCCTCGTCGCTCGGCGCGCCCTCGTGGACCCGGTGCAGGCACAGGTAGTTGGAGCGGCCCTTGAGCATGGCGAACTGCGGGCGGCGGCGCAGCAGCGGTTGCAGGGCGTCCACGGTGCGCGGCAGGTCCCGCTCCACCAGCTGCCGTTGCAGCGCCAGCGTGGCCGTGGCGACGACCACCCGGTCGCCGTGGGCCAGCGCCGGGACCAGGTAGGCGAGGGACTTCCCGGTGCCGGTCCCGGCCTGGACGAGCAGTTGCTCGCCGGACTCCACGGCGGCGGCGACGGCCTCGGCCATGGCGACCTGCCCGGGCCGTTCCGTACCGCCCACGGCGGTCACCGCGGCATGCAGTAGTTCCCGCAGGCGGGAGGACGACGAGGGCTGCGCCCCCGGCCCCGAGGAGTCGTCCGGGTCGCCCTCACCGGGGCCTGCGTCTGGGGATTCGGGGGCGATCCCCCGAGAAGGCAGAGTAGTCATGGCCTGCCCAGGGTAGACGGAGCCACTGACAACGCGGAGTCAGCCGAGCGTGTGACCGGCGCGCGCACGCCGGGGGGCGGTCAGCGACGGATCGACCAGCACCGGTTCCCGCTCGCGGGCGGCCGCCAGCGCCGCCGGGTCGAGCCGCACCGTGGCCAGGCCCGGGTCCGCGGTACCGGCGTCCGCGAGCAGGACGCCGTCCGGTCCCCAGACGGCGCTGCCGCCACAGCCCTGGTAGGGGCCCGACGGACCGCTGTGGTTCGCCAGCACCGCGTAGTTGGTGTTGTCGAACGCCCGCGCCGGAAGGACCGCGGCCCGTTGCCGGGCCCCGCCGCCCTGGCCGAGCATCGCACCGACCAGGTAGGCGTCGCAGCCGTCCAGCGCGGCGGCCCGGGAGTGCTCGGGGAAGCCCAGGTCCCAGCAGATGCCGAGGCCGAGCCGCCAGCCGTCCAGGACCACGGTGCAGCCCCGGCTGCCGGGCGCGAAACCGGTGGCCCGCTCGGTGGGGGTCGCGTGCTGCTTGTCGTACTGGGCCGCGAACCGCCCCTCCCGGTCCAGCACCAGGGCGGAGATGTGCAGCTCACCGGTGTCCGCGTCGCGGGTGGGCGCGCCGACCACGACGGCGGTCCGGGTCCGCGCACAGGCGGCGGCGAGCGGGTCCAGCCTGGGGTCGGTCGGGGCCAGCGTGTGCGCGGCCGGGTCGGCGACGATGCCGGGCAGCTCGTAGCCGGTGAGGAACAGCTCCGGCAGGACCACCAGGTCCGCCCCCTGGTCGGCCGCGGCCCGCAGCAGCTCGGCGGCGGTGGCGACGTTGGCGGGGATGTCCAGCGGAACGCAGCCGGCCTGGGCGGCGGTGACGGTGAGGGCTCGCATGGACGCCCAGACTAGCGGGGCGGACTCGGGGCACGGGCCGCCGGGCTCGGGCGGTGGTGTCGGGGGCGGTGGTGTCGGGGGCGTTGGTCAGCGGCCGGGGACCAGCTCCGGCCCGGGGGCGGCGGCCGGTTGCCCGCTGGCGGGGCCGAAGCTGGTCCAGGCGGTGCGGGCGGGCAGCGGGTGGACGACCCGCCCGGCGACCGCGTTCAGGATGGTGGCGGCGCGGTACGCGCCGAGGCCGAGGTCCGGGGTACCGACTCCGTGCGTGTGCAGTTCGGCGTTCTGGACGTAGAGCCCGGCGGTGACATCGGGGCGCAGCCCCACCCGGTGGTCCAGGTCGACCCGGTAGCGGCCCTGGCCGTCCCAGTCGACCAGGTCGGCGAGGGGCTCCAGCAGCGCGGGGCGGCGGGCGGCGTAGCCGGTGGCCAGGACCAGCGCGCCGGTGCGCAGGGTGCGGACGGTTCCGGTCTGCCGGTGGTGGCAGTGCAGTTCGAGCCGGCCGTCGGCGTCGGCCCGGGCGCCGCGGACCTCGGTTCCGGGCAGGATCTCGACGTCGGCCGGGGCGCCGCCGAGGGTGCGCTGGTACAGCGCCTCGTGGATCTCGGCGAGGGTCTCGGCACTGGCGGCCTTGTAGAGCTGCCACTGGTCGGGCAGCAGCCGGTCGCGTACGCCCTCGGGCAGGGCGTGGAAGTAGCGGGTGTAGTCCGGGGTGAAGTGCTCCAGGCCCAGCTTGGAGTACTCCATCGGGGCGATGGCCCGGCTCCGGGTGACCCAGCGCAGGTGCGGCGCGGGCGCCGTCCCCCGGTTGCGGAGCAGGTCCAGGAAGACCTCGGCGCCGGACTGCCCCGAGCCGAGCACGGTGATGTCAGTGGCGGCGGCTAGCGTGTGACGCACGTTCAGGTAGTCCTCGGCGTGGTGCACCGGGCCGTCGCGGTGCAGTTCGGCGAGGGCGGCCGGGACGACCGGCTCGGTGCCGACGCCGAGGACGAGGTTGCGGGTGGCGACGGTCCGGCCGTCCGGGAGCGTGACCCGGAACACCCGCGCCCGGCCGTCCCAGGTCACGGTCCGGACCAGGCTGCCGAAACGGCAGTTGCCGAGGCCCTGCGAGACCCACTGGCAGTAGTGCTGGTACTCGCGGCGGGTGAGGTGCGTCCGCTCACTGAAGTAGAAGGGGAACAGCCGGTCGTGGGCGCGCAGGTAGGACAGGAAGGACCAGCGGCTGCGGGGTTCGACCAGGCTGACCAGGTCCGCCAGGAACGGGACCTGCATCCGCGCGCCGTCCAGCAGCAGCCCGGGGTGCCAGCTGAACTCCGGCTTGGCGTCCAGGAACAGGCTGCGCAGCCCCGGCACGCCGTCGGCCAGCGCCGCCAGGGAGAGGTTGAACGGGCCGATGCCGACGCCGACGAGGTCGTACCCGGGGTCGGCGGGGGCTGGGACGGGGGTGAGATCCACGGTGTTGGGGTTCTTTCGGGGACTTCGGTGCTTTCGGGGACAGGGGTCTCGCGCGCGGCGGCGACGGCCGTGGGCGGCGGCGACCGCCGGGCGGCGGTCAGCAGCGGTCGCGGATCAGCAGGGCGGCGTGCTTCTCCGGGAGTGGAAGGTCCCGGTCGTAGCGGAATCCGGCCTTGAGGAAGGCCCGGATCGAGGGGAGGTTCCGGATGTCCGGTTCGGCGACCACGCGCCGCGCGCTGTGCCGCTCGCGCAGCGCGCGCTCGGCCACGGCGCGCAGCAGCACGCCGCCCTTGCCCCGGCCCCGCTGCTGCGGCGGCCCGAGCAGGAGGTGCAGACCGGTGTCGTGCGGCCGGGCCGGGTAGTGCCGGGCGATCGGGTCCAGGTCGGCCCGGTAGACCTCCCAGTAGCTCATCGGGACGCCGTCGAGCAGGCCCAGGCAGGGGACGCTGCGGCCGTCGCCGTCGAGCTGCGCCAGTACATGACGTTCCGTCAGTTGTGCTGGTCCGGAAAGTTCCCAGAAGGCGGCGACGACCGGGTCGTTCATCCACTGGACCAGGATCCGCAGATCCCGGGGCAGTCGGACCGGGTGCAGCCGGAACTGGCCGACGGCGGTGTCCATCTGGCCCCAGCGGGCGACGCCGTCGAGCAGGTCGGCGCCGTGCAGCCGGAGCAGCGGCCGCGGCTTCTTCTGGGCCGGGACGGCGGGTGCGGGCGTGGGGACGACCGCGCCCTCGGGTCGGGGCCGGTGGTTCACCGGGTGGCTCCCGCGGTCCGGCGGTTGTCCACCGCGGCGAGGGGGTTGGCGAGGTCCACGTAGACGGACTGGGTCGCGACCGGGCCGACCAGCTCGTCCAGGCCGCCGAGCCGGGTGAGCAGATTGGCCTTGCAGCGCAGCACCGGTGCGTCCAGCAGCAGTTCGGGCAGCCCCGAGCCGCTGGCAGCGGCGCCCCGGCCGCTCAGGAACCGGCGCAGCGCGGCCAGCAGCACCCGCTCGTCGGCGAGTCGCTGCGCACCGAACGCACCGATCAGACCGAGGAGGTGGTTAATCCCGAGGTAGTAGCCGAAGCGTTCGTCGGCGACGGCGTCCGGGACGAAGGTGTCGCTCTGTGCGCCGATGCCGGGCAGCCTGGCCCGCAGCGCGTCGGCGTGCGAGTCACGGAAGTAGTAGCCCTGGTTGTCGCGGTAGCGACCGCCCTCGGGCCAGCCGTGCGCGTCCAGCAGCACCAGGCTGTTCTGCTGGTGGGCCTCCAGCGCGATACCGGCCTGGCCGTCCAGCCAGAGCACCGGCAGTACCACCGCGTCCAGGTAGCGCCGGAACCACTCGGCGGCGACCGTGGCCGTGGGCCGACCGGTGCGCGCGGCCAGGCGGCGCAGCAGCGCGCCCAGCCGGGAGCCGACCGGGGTGCCCGCGACCAGCCCGGCGACGCAGTGCGCGCGGTCGCCGGGGCCGAAGGGGTTCAGCCGGATGACCGTGTCCAGGCCGGGGAGGGCCGCGGCCCGGCCGCCGGGACCGTCGTCGGTGGCGGTGACCGGCAGGTCCACGCCGATCCAGGCGGGGTCGCGGACGATGTCGAAGCGGGGGTGCGCGGCCCGCCACTCGCGGCCGAGTCCCGCCTCCAGCAGCCGGTGCACTTCGAGCCCCCGGTGGAGTTCCTTGCGCAGGTTCTCCCGGCGGGAGTTGGTGATGGCCAGGCCGAGTGAGAGCTTCAGCATCCAGGGTGAGTCGGGCCGGTAGACGGTGCGGACCGAGGAGGTCGGGTACCAGGGCGGGCCGGACGGGCCGAGGTCACGCAGTCGGCCGTCGTCGAGCAGCGCCCGGACCTCCGCCCGGTGGGACAGTTCCCTGGCCTGCCAGGGGTGCAGCGGCAGCGCCACCGTGTCCGGCGGCAAATCCGGGGCGAGGTCGCGGGCGAGGTCGGCGGTGATCCCGGCGCTCGGCCGCGACAGCGCCGAGTCCTGCGCCAGCAGCGCCCGGTGGACGCCGAACCAGTGCAGCCGGTACGCGCCCCGCAGTTCCGGGGAGTAGGCGGCGGTCTCGGCCTCGCCGAGCCCCTCGCGGCTCTTGGGGGTGGGGTGCAGCGGGTGGCCGAGCAGCAGGTCCTGCTCGGTGGCCAGGAACGGGCTGGTGCCCGGGGTCGGCTGCGGCGTGTCCCGCCGGTCGGTGAGGAAGCGGGCGGTGCGGCGCACCGAGTCGGCGACGCGTCCGGCGAGCTCGGCGGTGTGGCGGGGGGAACCGCCGTCGGTGGCGGCCGGGTCGGTGGCGGCGGCGGCGCGGGCCAGCAGGGCGGAGACGGTGACCGCGTCCACCGGGTGTCCGGCACCGCCGGTCGGATTGTCGTCCGGGCCGCGGTCCAGGCCGAGGCGGGCCCGGCCGAAGCGGTGCCAGCCGGTGGCCGACCAGTGGCGGACCGGCACGCTGAGCGTCAGCCCGTCGCCGAGCGCCACCCGCAGGGTGCCGTCCGGCGGCTCGACCAGGCCGGTCTCGCGGACCCAGCAGCGGAGCAGGTTCTCGGTACCGGCGCAGTCGGCGGCCACGGCGGCGTCGGGGTGCAGCAGCGGGTCCTCGGGCTCCGACGCGACGACGGCGCGGGTCTGGGCGGGGAGACCGCTGGCGGCGGCAGTGCTCACGAGGGGGGCTCCTGGTCTTCTTGTGCTCCTGCGGCCAGGACCAGCGCCAGCAGGCGGTCGACGTCGGCTTCGGTGCCGTGCGGGTTGAGCAGGGTGAGCTTCAGCCGGACCAGGCCGTCGCCGAGGTCGGTCCGCCCGACCACGGCCCGGCCCCCGGCCAGCAGCCGCCGCCGCAGCGCGGCGTTGACCTGGTCCGGCTCACCGTGCCGGGGCAGGTAGCGGAACAGCACCGTGGTCAGCACCGGTTCGGCGGTCAGTTCCAGCCGGTCCTCGGCGGAGATCCGCCCGGCGGCGTACCGGGCCAGCTGGTGGCAGCGGTCGACCAGCGCGCCCAGGCCGTCCCGGCCGAGGGCGCGCAGGGTGACCGCGACCTTGAAGGCGTCCGGACGCCGGGTGGTCCGCAGCGAGCGGCCGAGCAGCGAGGGGTACCCGGCCTGCTCGTCGTCGTCGGGGTTGAGGTAGGCGACGCGCTGCTCCAACGGGTCCAGCAGCGCCGGATCACGGACCAGCAGTACCCCGGCCGCGATCGGCTGCCAGCCGAGCTTGTGCAGGTCGAGACCGACCGTGTCGGCGAGCTCCAGGCCGTCCAGCAGCGGCGCCAGGCGGCGGGAGAAGAGTGCGCCCCCGCCGTAGGCGGCGTCGGCGTGCAACCGCACGCCGTGCCTGCCGGCCACGGCGGCGACGGTGCGCAGCGGGTCGATCGCCCCGAGGTCGGTGCTGCCCGCCGTGGCGACCACGCACATCGGCACCCGGCCCTCGGCGCGCGCGTCGCCGAGCGACCAGTCCAGCACTCTCGGGTCCATCCGCCCGGCCCGGTCGGTGTCGACCCGGACGACGGCCTCCGGGCCGAGGCCGAGTACGGCGGCGGCGCGGGCCACCGAGAAGTGCGCGGCGGCCGAGCAGTGGACGGTGAGCCGTCCGGCGGTGAGGTCCGCGCGCGGCAGCGCGTCCCGGGCGAGCAGCAGCGCGGTCAGGTTGGACTCGGTGCCACCGCTGGTGAACACGCCGGTGGCGGCGGCGGGGAGGCCGACCAGCCCGGCCAGGGCGCGCAGCGTGGCGAGTTCGACGGAGACACCGCCGGGGGCCTGGTCCCAGGAGTCCAGCGACGGGTTGACGACGCAGACGGCGAGGTCGGCCGCGACGGCCACGGCGAGCGGAGGCACGTGCAGGTGCGCGGCGCAGGCCGGATCGGCCGGATCGGCGGCGGTGGCCGCCAGTGCCTCGGTGAGCAGGCCCAGCGCGGCGGGGTCGCCGCGGTCGGGCAGCAGGGCGGCCGGGTCGAGCAGCGCGGCGAGGCCGGCCGCGACGGCGGCGGGACCGCCGGTGGGCAGCGGGCCGCCCCGGCGCGCGGCGCCCGCCCGCAGCGCGTCGAGCACGTCGGCCACCAGCGAACGCAACGCCTCGCCCGCACCCCCGGCCAGCTCGTCCAGCCGCACTCCGCCGTCCGGGCCGGGGCCCCCGGCACCGGCGGGCGGTGTGGCGGGAGCCGGCGTGGTACCGGGGGGCGGCTCGGCGACGGGCGGCTGCACGGGTTGGGCTCCTCCTCGCGGCTGGGGCCCGTCCGGTGCGGCCCGCGGCGTGGCGCCGGGACGCAGCGCGGGGGCTGCGCCCGACCCCGGGCCGTGCACTGCCGGTCATCCGGTGGAGTCACGCCCACCCGGTCAAACGACCGAGCGGCCCGTTGATCACGCGCCGGGTCGGGGGTACCCAGAGTTCACACGAAAGGCCCCACACCAGAAGGCCCGCACACGACGGCCGCCCCCTCCGGGCGGAGGGGGGCGGCCGTCGTGTGCGGGCGGTGCGCGGTCAGCCGGTCTGGGCGGCCACCGCAAAGCGTTCGAACTCGGCGGCGAGGTCCGGCAGCACCCGCGCGGTCAGCAGGGTGCCGTCGCCGGTGTGCTCCTCGACCAGCACCTCCCCCTCCCGGTGGGCCCGGGAGACCAGGTCGCCCCGGGTGTAGGGGACCAGCGCCAGCACCTCGACCGAGGGCCGGGGCAGCTCGTCGTCGATCAGCTGGAGCAGTTCGGCCATGCCCTGCCCGCTGCGGGCGGACACCACGATGGCGTGGGGCTCGCGGCGCAGCAGCCGCTGGAGGACCTCCGGGTCCGCCGCGTCGGCCTTGTTGATCACCACGATCTCCGGCACCTTCTGCGCGTCGACCTCCACGATGACCTGGCGGACGGCGGCGAGCTGGGCCTCGGGCTCGGGGTGCGAGCCGTCGACCACGTGCAGGATCAGGTCGGCGTCGGCGACCTCCTCCATGGTCGAGCGGAAGGCCTCGACCAGGTGGTGCGGCAGGTGCCGGACGAAGCCGACGGTGTCGGCCAGGGTGTACACCCGGCCGCTGGGGGTCTCCGCCCGGCGGACGGTCGGGTCCAGCGTGGCGAACAGCGCGTTCTCGACCAGCACCCCGGCTCCGGTGAGCCGGTTGAGCAGCGAGGACTTGCCCGCGTTGGTGTATCCGGCGATGGCCACCGACGGGACCTGGTGGCGCTTGCGCTCCTGCCGCTTGGTGTCGCGGCCTTTCTTCATGTCCACGATCTCCCGGCGGAGCTTCGCCATCTTCTCGCGGATCCGGCGCCGGTCGGTCTCGATCTTGGTCTCACCGGGGCCACGGGTGGCCATGCCACCGCCGCCGCCCGCCGAGGAGCCGCCGCCACCACCCATCTGCCGGGACAGCGACGCGCCCCAGCCCCTGAGCCGGGGCAGCATGTACTGCATCTGGGCGAGCGAGACCTGCGCCTTGCCCTCCCGGGACTTGGCGTGCTGGGCGAAGATGTCGAGGATCAGTGCCGTCCGGTCGACGACCTTGACCTTGACCACGTCCTCCAGGTGGATCAGCTGGCCGGGGCTGAGCTCGCCGTCGCAGACCACGGTGTCGGCGCCGCTCTCCAGGACGATGTCCCGGAGCTCCTTGGCCTTGCCGGAGCCGATGTAGGTGGCCGGGTCGGGCCGGTCGCGGCGCTGGATCACGCCCGCCAGCACCTCGGAGCCGGCCGTCTCGGCCAGTGCGGCGAGCTCCGCGAGGGAGTTCTCCGCCTCCTCGGCCGTGCCGTCGGTCCAGACTCCGACCAGGACCACGCGTTCCAGGCGCAGCTGCCGGTACTCGACCTCGGTGACGTCCTCCAGCTCGGTGGAGAGGCCGGAGACGCGGCGCAGGGCCGCGCGGTCGCTTCGGTCGTACTGCTCGCCGTCGTACTCGTTGTCGCGGTATCCGCCGCCAATGCCCTGTCCGAGTCCTCCCGCGAGGTCCTCGTCCATCAGTGCCTCGGCACGGCGGGGTTCGGCGGCGTCGCGGGCTTCGAACGTGGAGGTCATTGCATCCTTAGTGTGAGGCGTTCGGTGGAACTGTCTCTGAGAACGTCGCGGTGTCAGCGCTCATTCCCGGTGACGATGGTCGCACGGCCGCTCCGGAGCGGTCATCCCCATTTCCGGCGTCACCGCTGGTATCCCCGTTCCCGGCGGACTCCACCCCCTGCGGTCCGGCCCGGTAGACGTCGTAGACCCCGGCCACCCGCAGCATGGCCCGCATCAGCTCCGGCAGCGCGCCGGAGTCGGGCAGCTCCACCGTGTACGTGTGCCTGACCCGGAGCTCCTGCGGCGGCTCGACCGAGGCGGAGACGATGTCGACGCCGGTGGCGGACATCGCGGCGGTCAGGTCGGCCAGCAGCCGGGGCCGCCCGAGGGCGTCGGCCCGGACGGTGACCCGGTAGCCGCTGGGGGCGGCGTCGTGGGTCCAGCTCAGCTCGATCGGGGGGCGCCCGGCCGTGGCCATGCCGATGCCGGTGCGGCAGTCGCGGCGGTGGGCGGCGACCGCGCCGCCGCGGATCGCGAAGCCGAGCAGGTCGTCCGGCGGGACCGGGGTGCAGCAGCGGGCGAGCCGGACCGGCGCCCCGGGCAGCGCGGCCGCGGTCACCGCCGCCGCGGGCTGGGGCAGCGGCTGGAGCTGCGGGCGGGGCGCCTCGGCCGCCCGGAGCGAGCCCGGCAGCGGGCCGGTCGCCAGCAGCTCCGCCTCGGCCGGGGCGGCCGGATGCTCGGCCAGCCAGCGTTCGATGGCGATCCGTGCGGACGGGGTACGGGCGTGAGCGAGCCATTCCGGGGCCGGACCGCCGGGTTCACCGGTCTCGGTGAGGACGTCCACCGAGTCGCCGTCGTGCAACGGCGTGGACAGCGCGGTCAACCGGCCGTTGAGCCGCGCGCCGATACAGCGGTGGCCGACGTCCTCGCCGAGCGCGTAGGCGACGTCCACGCAGCTCGATCCGACCGGGAGCTGCAGTTTTCGACCGCCCTCGGTGACCACGGTCAGCTCGCCGTCGCCGGAGAGGTCGGCGGTGAGCGCGGACCAGAAGGTGTCCGCGTCCGGGGTCTCCCGCTGCCAGTCGAGCAGCCGGGACAGCCAGCCGGGCCGGGCCGGGTCGGTGCGGTCCAGCTCGTCCCGTTCGACCTCGGCCGCGTCCGCCCCGCAGGCACCCGGGGTGTCCAGCGCGACCACGCCGAACTCGGCGATCCGGTGCATGCGTTCGGTGCGCACCAGGACCTCGGTCACCTCACCGGGACCGCTGGTGACGGCGGTGTGCAGGGACTGGTACAGGTTGAACTTGGGGCCCGCGATGAAGTCCTTGAACTCGCCCGGCAGCGGGGTCCAGCAGGTGTGCAGCTCGCCCAGGACCGCGTAGCAGTCGGCGTTCTCCTCGACCACCACCAGCAGTCGGCCGAAGTCGCTGGGGGTCAGCTCGGAGCGGTTCATCCAGGTGCGGTGCACCGAGACGCAGTGCCGGGGGCGGACGCTCACCTCGGCGGCGATCCTGGCCTCCCGCAGCTGGCGGCGCAGTTGTCCGGCGAACTCCCCCAGCGGGTCCACGGCTTCGGCCTGGGCGGCCTCGCGGGCGGCGATCAGGTCGCGGGTGCGGGCGTACTCCTCCGGATGGAGGGTGGCGAAGACGATGTCCTCCAGTTCGGTCTTCACCACCTGGATGCCGAGCCGTTCGGCGAGCGGGATCAGTACGTCCCGGGTGACCTTGGCGATGCGTACCCGGCTGGCCGGTTTCATGTGCCGGATGGTGCGCATGTTGTGCAGCCGGTCGGCGAGTTTGATCACCATCACCCGGACGTCCTCGCCGGTGGCGAGCAGCATCTTGCGGAAGGTCTCGGCCTCGGCGGCGGCACCGAAGTCGACCTTCTCCAACTTGGTGACGCCGTCGACCAGATAGGCCACCTCGTCGCCGAAGCCCTCGCGCACCTGATCCAGCGTCACCGCCGTGTCCTCGACCGTGTCGTGGAGCAGCGAGGCGACAAGTGCCGTGGTCTCGGCGCCGAGTTGGGCCAGGATCATGGTCACCGCGAGCGGATGGGTGATGTACGGCTCGCCGCTCTTCCGGGTCTGGCCCCGGTGCGAGGCCTCGGCGACCGCGTAGGCCCGCCCGAGCAGGGCGGTGTCGGCTCTCGGGTGGTGGCTGCGGTGCGCCCGGACGAGTGGTTCCAGGGCGTCCGGCAGCTGCGGTCTGGCCGCGCCGACGAGCAGCGCGGCGAAACCGGCCCGGCCCAGGCCGGAGCGGGCCCGGGCGCGGCGCAGGGCACCGCCACCGCTCGGGGCGGCGGTCGGCGGCAGGACGGCTCTACGGCCGTCCAGCGGGATGACGGGCGGGATGACGGGAAGATCACCGGCATTGATGTTCATGCGCACCTCCGGCAGCGATCACCGGAGTGGGCAGGCACCCCGATGGTCCATCCTACCGAGTGCAACACGCTGGGCGACGCCGTGTGTTCCCAACGTCACGTTGATCACCCATTAGGGGGATTTGAAGTGCTTGGGAACGGGCAAGGCTTTCAGGTTGTGCATCCAGCGGCGGAGCGCCGGGCCGCTACCCGACCAGCCAGTCGGCGTCCACCACGCCCTCGGCCAGGATCACCGCCGGACCGGTCATCTCGACCGTCCCGTCCACGAGTTCGGTGATCTCCAGGCGTCCGCCGGGGAGGTCCACCAGGTAGCTGGCGGGCTTGCCGGTGGCCGCCGGGTCGAGGCCGTCGCGGCGGGCCGCGGCGACCATCACGGCGCAGGCGCCGGTGCCGCAGGAGCGGGTCTCCCCGGAGCCGCGCTCGTGCACCCGCATGGCCACGTGGCCCGGGCCCCGGTCCACCACGAACTCGACGTTCACGCCGGACGGGTAGGCCTCCGCCGGGGTGACCGGCGGGGCGGTGAGCAGGTCGCCCGCGTGGGCCAGGTCCGCGACGAAGGCCACCGCGTGCGGGTTGCCCATGTTCACGTTGAGCGCGGGCCAGCTGCGTCCGCCCACGGCGACCTCGATGCCGTCCGGGCCCGGGAGTTCGGCCCTGCCCATGCGGACGGTCACCGCGCCCGGGCCCCGCGGCCCGTCGGGGGCGACCCGGGCCTGCCGGACGCCCGCGCGGGTGGCGATGGCCAGTTCGCCGCCGCGGGCGAGACCGGCGAGCACCAGGTACCGGGCGAAGACCCGCACCCCGTTGCCGCACATCTCGGCGATGCTGCCGTCGGAGTTGCGGTAGTCCATGAACCACTCGGCCTCGGCGGCCAGATGCCGGACCTCGGGGTGCACCGCGGTGCGCACCACCCGCAGCAGGCCGTCGCCGCCGATCCCGGCACGCCGGTCGCACAGCCGGGCCACCTGCGCGGGGCCCAGGTCGATCCGGCCGTCCGGGTCCGGCACGATCACGAAGTCGTTCTCGGTACCGTGCCCCTTGAGGAACCGCAGGCCCTTCAGCATCTCGTTCACCTGCCCCATCCTACGGGGGCGGCCGGAACGACGGTCAGCCGTTGATCCGGGCGACCCGCCACAGCGCCAGTGCCAGCAGCAGCGCGGCGACGGCGGTGTAGCTGAGCAGCGCCCGCCAGCCCGCCGCGCGGCCGGAGCCCTGCCGGGGCAGGCCCGGCCAGGCGTACCCGGCCCTGCGGGTGGCCATCGCGCCCCAGCCCGCCGAGGCCGCGGTCAGCAGCAGCCCCAGCATGCCGACCACGGCGCCGCCGCCGCCGGACTCGAAGGCCAACGGGAAGGCGAACATCAGCGAACCGACGGTGGCGACGGCGACGATCGGCAGGATCTGCCACAGCCTCAACCGCCCTACCGGGCGCAGCTCGCGCTCGGTCACCGGGCCGAGGTCCAGGACGGGGAGCGGATCGGAGCCGGGGGCGTCGGGGTCGAAGTCGGGGTCAAAGCCCGTACCGAAGGCGTCACCTGGCAACCGGTGCGTCTCAGGACCGGTATCCATGGACACACGGCCTCCCTGAGCGGTGATGACCGACGGCCGCCGTGACCCGGTCTGCTGACTCCCGATGCTTGATGATGGCACGTGCACATCACCGGTCGACGCCCGTTCTGGCCTCGGCGGTGATCCGTGGCCATGACGTGATCAGGCCGTAACACCTTGCCTACCGCCCGCGCACGCCCATGAGTTCGAGCGCCTGGCCGAGCAGCTGCCCCGGTTCGTCGTCAGCGCCCCGGGACAGCCAGTGCACCCGCGGGTCGCGGCGGAACCAGGACTCCTGTCGGCGCGCGAAGCGCCTGGTGGCGCGGACGGTCTCGGCGCGCGCCTCCGCTTCCCCGTACTCGCCCGCGAGCTGGGCCAGCACCTGCTGGTAGCCGAGCGCCCGGGAGGCGGTCCGGCCGTCGCGCAGGCCCACCTCCGCCAGCGCCTCGACCTCCGGCACCAGCCCGGCCTCCCACATCCGGTCGACCCGCAGCGCGATCCGCTGGTCGAGTTCGGCCCGGGGCAGCCGTACCCCGATCTGCACCGTGTCGTAGACCGAGTCGTGGCCGGGCAGGGTCGCGGTGAAGGACTTGCCGGTGATCTCCACGACCTCCAGCGCCCGGACGATCCGGCGGCCGTTGCTGGGCAGGATCGCCGCCGCCGCGAGCGGGTCGACCTCGGCCAGCCGCCGGTGCATCGCCCCGGGGCCCTCGGCCGCCAACTGGACCTCCAGGCGGGCCCGGACCTCGGCGTCGGTGCCGGGGAACTCCAGGTCGTCGACGGCGGCGCGGACGTACAGCCCGGAGCCGCCGACCAGCACCGGCGTGCGCCCACGGGCGAGCAGCCCGTCGATGACCTCGCGCGCCATCCGCTGGTACTCGGCGACGCTGGCCGCCTGGGTGACGTCCCAGACGTCGAGCAGGTGGTGCGGCACCCCGCCGCGCTCCTCAAGGGTCAGCTTCGCGGTACCGATGTCCATCCCCCGGTACAACTGCATGGAGTCGGTGTTCACCACCTCGCCGCCGAGTTCCAGCGCGAGGGCCACGCCGAGATCGGACTTTCCGGCGGCGGTGGCGCCGACGATGGTGATGACACGCGGATTCCGGGGGATGTTCACAGCGGACAGTCTTCCAAAAACCCGCATCATCCGATGCACAGATCAGCCATGACTCGTACGCTATGACCAGTTAGGGATACTTTGCCCGATTGTGCATAGTGCCCCACCCACTATGAAGGAGCCGTCATGGGCCTCTCGGACAACCTCAAGGACGCCCTCGGCCAGGCCAAGGACAAGGCCACCGAGTTCGCGGGCAAGCACAACTCGACCATCGACTCGGGCCTGGACAAGGTCGGCGAGATGGCCGACAAGGCCACCAAGGGCAAGTACAGCGACCAGATCCACAGCGCCGGTGACAAGGCCAAGAAGACCCTGGACGGTCTGGGCCAGGACAAGCCGGTCGTCCCGGGCGAGACGGTCACCCCGCCGGAGCAGCCCCCGACCCCGGGCCCCGCGGCGCCCTGACCGCGGGCGCCGACCCGCCGGCGCGGGGGTCCGTCGGTCAGGCCGGGGTCCAGTCGGCCACCAGGTAGCCGACCCCGTACGGGGCCGCCCGGTAGCTCAGGGACGCCCGCAGGCCGCCCGTCGCCGCGCCCGCCAGCACCTGCCAGGGGGCGCGGCCCGAGGCCATCAGCGCGAAGGCCAGCTCGTCGTCCAGCGCGGCCAGCCGGGGCGCCGGGTCGTCCGCCGCCAGGGCGCGGGCGACCCCGGCGTCGAAGCCCTCGGCCCGCTCGTCCAGGTAGCCCGGGGCCTTGAGCGAGCGCCGGGCGCTGCCCTCGCCGAGCACCAGCAGCCCCACCCGTTCGGCGGCGTCGGCCAGCTGGCGGCCGTTCTCGGCGCACAGCCGCTGCTCCAGGTGGTCCGGAACGGTCAGCCCGCGCACCGGACCGGCCCAGCCGGAGCGCTCCAGCAGCCAGGCGCCGACCGCCAGCGACGGCGGCAGCGAGGGTTCGGCGGCCGGGTCGCCGCCGGAGCCGAGGCGCACCCGCAGGTCCACCCCGAACGGCTGGAAGCTGCCGACCGCGCCCTGGTCCCACCATTGGTGGTCGGTGCCGGGCCCGACCACCACCAGCAGCTCCGGCCCGGCCGCGAGCACCGCGCCGAGCGCGGCGTCGCAGGCCGCCCGCAGGTCGTCCAGTTCGGCCGCCGCGCCCGAGGCGACCTCGGGCACGAGCAGCGGCGGGCAGGGGCAGACGGCAGCGGCGACCAGCATGGGACGACCCTACCGGGCCCGCCGCGCCCGGCGGCCCGCCGCCTCAGCCGCAGGCCGGGGCGGCCGACGGCGGCAGCGGCGCGGGCACGCCCACGGTCGGCAGGCCCAGCATCACCCCGGCCGGTTTGGCGGCGGCGGCCTGCCGCCGCCGCTCCCAGGCGTCCCCGGCACTGGTCCGCCGGACGCCCAGCGGCGCGCCCTCGGCCAGCAGGTGGTGCGGCGCGGCGTAGGTGATCTCCACGGTGGTCATGTCCCCGGGGCGGACCGGCTGCTCCGGTCGGGTGAAGTGGACCAGCCGGCTGTCCGGGGCCCGGCCGGAGAGCCGGTCGGTGTGCTGGTCCTTGCGGCCCTCGCCCTCCGCGACCAGCACCTCGACGGTCCGCCCGACCTGCTTCTTGTTCTCCTCCCAGGAGATCTCCTCCTGGAGCGCGACCAGGCGCAGGTAGCGCTCCTGGACCACCTCCTTGGGGATCTGCCCGTCCATCTCGGCGGCCGGGGTGCCCGGGCGCTTGGAGTACTGGAAGGTGAAGGCCTGGGCGAAGCGGGCCTCGCGGACCACGTGCATGGTCTGCTCGAAGTCCGCCTCGGTCTCGCCGGGGAAGCCCACGATGATGTCGGTGGAGATGGCCGCGTCCGGCATGGCCGCGCGGACCTTGTCGATGATGCCGAGGTAGCGCTCCTGGCGGTAGGAGCGCTTCATCGCCCGCAGCACCGCGTCCGATCCCGACTGCAACGGCATGTGCAGCTGGTGCATCACGTTCGGGGTCTCGGCCATGGCCGCGATCACGTCGTCGGTGAAGTCCTTGGGGTGCGGCGAGGTGAACCGGACCCGCTCCAGTCCCTCGATCCCGCCGCAGGCCCGGAGCAGCTTGCTGAAGGCCTGCCGGTCGCCGATGTCCTGGCCGTAGGCGTTGACGTTCTGGCCGAGCAGGGTGACCTCGACCACGCCCTCCGCCACCAGCGCCTGGACCTCGGCCAGGATGTCCCCGGGCCGGCGGTCCTTCTCCTTGCCGCGCAGCGCCGGGACGATGCAGAAGGTGCAGGTGTTGTTGCAGCCGACCGAGATCGACACCCAGGCCGCGTACGCGGAGTCGCGGCGGGTCGGCAGGGTCGACGGGAAGACCTCCAGCGACTCCAGGATCTCGACCTGGGCCTCCTCCTGGACCCGGGCGCGTTCCAGCAGCGCGGGCAGGTGGCCGATGTTGTGGGTGCCGAAGACCACGTCCACCCAGGGGGCCCGCCGGACGATGGTCTCCCGGTCCTTCTGGGCGAGGCAGCCGCCGACCGCGATCTGCATCCCGGCCTTGACCGCCTTGACCGAGGCGAGCTGCCCGAGGTTGCCGTAGAGGTGGTTGTCGGCCTTCTCGCGGACCGCGCAGGTGTTGAACACCACCACGTCGGCGTCTACCCCCGCGGCGGCCCGCCGGTAGCCCGCGTCCTCCAGCAGTCCGGACAACCGCTCGGAGTCGTGCACGTTCATCTGGCATCCGTGGGTACGGATCTCGTAGCTTCTGCTGATCTCTGCTGCCTCGCTCACGCCCACAAGGGTACGGGCAGCCGGAGCGCGCCCCGAGCGGGCTCCGTCGCGGGCACCGTCCCGGGTTCGCCGCGGGTTTCGCTGCGGGGGCGGTGCTGGCAGGATCACCGCATGTCCACCACTCCCGGGATCCTCCGCCACGCGCTCCGCTCGGGGCTGGTGCGCGGGGTGACGGCGCTGGTGGTGCTGGCCGCGGCGGCGCTGTCGTGGTGGCTGGCGACGCCGGACGGGGTGTCCTGTCCGGCCGGGACCTTCGGCATGGCCACCGGCTCCGCGGGCGGCGTCTACGCGCTGTACGGGCAGTTGCTGAAGCCGGTGGTGCAGCGGGAGATACCGGGGGTGACGCTGCGGCTCGACCCGACCGCGGGCGGGCCGGAGAACCTCCAGCGGATCCTGGCCGGACAGGACGACTTCGGAATCGCCACGGCCGACGCGGTGGCGCACTTCACCAGCCCCGGCGCCGGACGGCTGCGGGCGCTGGGGCGGCTGTACGACGACTACGTGCAGCTGGTGGTGCCGACCGACTCGCCGATCCACTCGGTGGCCGACCTGCGCGGCCGGACGGTCGCGGTGGGCCAGGCGGACTCCGGGGTGGCGCTGATCGCGGAGCGGGTGCTCCAGGTGTCCGGGCTCGATCCGGCCCGGGGCGACCTGACCACGGTGCCGCTGGGCATCGACGACGCCCCGACGCAGCTGCGCGACGGCCGGATCGACGCCTTCTTCTGGTCCGGCGGGCTGCCCAGCTCGGCGGTGACCACGCTCAGCAGGCAGATGAAGGTGCGGCTGGTCCCGCTGGGCCAGCTGGCCACCGCGATGGACACGCTGGCCGGGGACCAGGACCCGGCCGCCCGGGACATCCAGGTCTACCGCAGCTCGACGATGCCGACCAGCGCCTATCCGGGGATGTCGCCGGACGAGGCGGTGCAGACGCTGGCCGTGGCCAACCTGATGGTGACCCGCGACGACGTGCCCGCCGGGCTGGTGGAGCGGATGACCGGGGTGCTGATCGACAGCCGGGACGCGATCGGGGTGCAGGTGCACCCGGCGCAGATGGTGGACATCCGCTCGGCGATCTACACCGACCCGCTGCCGCTGGCCGAGGGCGCCCGCCGCTACTACGTCTCGGTCAAGCCCTGACCCCGGGCCGTCACTGACCTCGGGCCGTCACTGACCCCCGGCCGTCACTGACCTCGGGCGGTCTGGCCCTCGGACGGTCCCTGGCCCTCG
Organism: Streptacidiphilus sp. P02-A3a; assembly: GCF_014084105.1. Taxonomy (GTDB): domain Bacteria; phylum Actinomycetota; class Actinomycetes; order Streptomycetales; family Streptomycetaceae; genus Streptacidiphilus. The sequence goes on from NZ_CP048289.1 coordinate 7,660,702, forward strand.
GGCAGCGCCGCGCGCGGGTCGTCGAAGCCGTCGCGGACCAGCTGCCGCAGCGGTCCGGCGACGGCCGCGTCCAGCAGCTTGGTGGCCTCGCTGCGCATCGCCCGGGCCAGTTCCGCGTCGACCACCGACTGTGCCAGCGGTCGCAGCCTGCGGACGGTGCCCACCGCCTCGGCCGCCTCGGTGTCGGTCAGCTGGTGTCCCGCATAGCGGACGAAGATGTGGACGGCGCTGAACTCGACGAAGCGCCGCGCCAGATGGTCGATGTCGCCGCGCAGCTCCTCCAGGTGGGCCACGATCGCGGGCAGCGGCACGCCCAGCTCGTACAGCTCCACGGCCACGCTGAGCAGGCCCGGGCTGGGCACCACGAAGGAGTCGGGCTCGTCCGGCTGGAGCACGCCGAGCCGGACGGCGGCGGCGATGGCCTGCTCGTCCTCGACCCCCTGGAAGGCCGCCACCAGCGCCGCGCGGGTGAGCACGGTCGGCTCCTCGTCGGTCCAGGGCGCGGTGACCTCGGCCACCAGGCCGAGCACCCCGCCCAGGCCGCGCCCGCTGTCCCAGGCGTCCAGCAGCTCCTTGATCCCGGCCAGGGTGTGGCCCCGGTCCAGCAGTTGGGCGACCAGGTGCAGCCGCTCCAGGTGCGCCTGCTGGTAGACGTTGACCCGACCGCGCCGCACGGCGGGCGGCAGCAGGCCCCGGTCCTGGTAGGCGCGGACATTGCGGACCGTGGTCCCGGCTGCTCGCGCCAGGTCGTCTATCCGGTACTCCACGCGCTGCTGCGGCATAGTCGTCACACCGCGCCCTCCCCCGCTGACCGATTCGTGCTCAATGCGGCCCCGAGCGTACCGCCGGAGGCCGCTCCGGGGAGACGGAGGGGACGCTTCCGCTGCGCACTCCGTCCACGAACTCACTGATCCACTCGGCCAGCCGGTCCGGGCGGGTGAGTGGCAGCCAGTGCCCGGCGTCCACCGTCCGGCGGCGCAGCACCGGGGCCCAGCGGTCCAGGTCGTCGTAGAGCCGCGGCGACAGGTAGGGGTCGCGGGTCGGCACGATCAGCTGCACCGGGACGGTGGCCACCCGGTCGGCGCGCGGGTGGCGCAGCCGTTCGCGGACGTTGGCGCGGTAGAGCCAGGCGCCGTTGGCGGCGTCCTCGGGCAGGGTGGCCGGGCTGCGGTCGTCGGCGGCCGGAAGCCGCTCCATGGCCCGGCGGAGCGCGGGCCAGCGGCGGCCCAGCGGCCCGCGCCAGAGCGCCTCGGGCAGCCGCGGGGTGTGCAGCGCGTAGACGTACCAGGAGCGCAGGCCCTGGCCGAGCAGCTGCCCGAGCCGGGCGCCGCTGGGCTCGCGCAGCCGGTCGGCGGCCCACAGTCCGAAGTGGTCCAGGCAGGGTCCGGAGACGCTGGTGAACGACGCCAGACCGCCCCGCAACCGGGGCGAGGTGGCGAACTCCCAGCCCTGGACCGACCCCCAGTCGTGGCCGACCAGGTGCACCGGGCCGTAGGGCGCGAGCGCGTCCAGGACCAGCAGCAGGTCGTCCTCCAGCCGCTCCAGCCGGTAGCTGTCGGCGCGCGGCGCGGGCGCGGTGGACGCGCCGGCGCCCCGGACGTCGTAGGCGACCACGTGGTAGCGGTCGGCGAGGCGGGCCATCACCGGTTCCCAGACCTCCTTGCTGTCCGGGTAGCCGTGCAGGAACAGCAGGGTGGGGCGGGTGGGGTCACCCGCCTCGACCACCGCCAGCTCGACGTCCTCGGCGCTGACGCGGAACTCCCTGGCCTCGGCGATCATCGGGCTCCCTCCACGGACGCTCGTTCCCAGCCTCCAATGTGTCAGTGGCCACTGGCAGGGTCAATGCCCCGGACATGTCCACATGACCAGAATGCGAGACAGATCTTCTCGCTCTGCGAGACATCTTCTAGAGTCCTTTCCATCGGAAGTCCACTGACTGACCGCCAGGAGCCACCCCATGACCGAGAAGTCCGCCGTCTACACCCACGGCCACCACCCCTCCGTGCTGCGCTCGCACAGCTGGCGCACCGCCGCCAACTCCGCCGCCTACCTGCTGCCCGAGCTGAAGCCGGGCCAGCGGCTGCTGGACGTCGGCTGCGGCCCCGGCACGATCACCGCCGACCTGGCCGCGCTGGTCGCCCCCGGCCAGGTCACCGCGGTGGAGAACGCCCCCGGCATCCTGGAGCAGGCCGCCCGCAACGCCGCCGACGCGGGTGTCTCCAACATCGTCTTCGAGGTCGCCGACGTCCACGAACTGCCTTACGCCGACGACTCGTTCGACGTGGTGCACGCCCACCAGGTACTCCAGCACGTGGCCGACCCGGTGCAGGCGCTGCGGGAGATGCGCCGGGTGTGCCGACCGGGCGGCGTGGTCGCGGCCCGCGACTCCGACTACGCGGCCTTCTTCTGGTACCCGCAACTGCCGGCCCTGGACGAGTGGCAGGAGCTGTACCGGCGTACCGCCCGGGCCAACGGCGGCGAACCGGACGCCGGGCGCCGCCTGCACGCCTGGGCGCGCGAGGCCGGATTCACCGAGATCACCCCGGGCGCGAGCACCTGGTGCTACGCCTCCGAGTCGGAGCGCGCCTGGTGGGGCGACCTGTGGGCGGAGCGGGTCAGCAACTCGCCGTTCGCCGCGCACACCGAGCGCGAGGGCTTCGCCACCGAGGCGGACCGGCAGCGGATCGCCGACGGCTGGCGGGCCTGGGCGGCCGAGCCGGACGGCTGGCTGACCATCCCGCACGGCGAGGTGCTGTGCCGGGTGCGCTGAGCCCCTGTCCGGGCTCCGGGCCCGGAGCCGCCGGGGCCTCAGGCCCGGGGCACGGACAGGGTGACCGTCAGTCCGGTCCCGCCGCCGCTGTCCGGGTCCGCCGAGCCGCCGGGCGCGCGCGGGCCGAAGGCCAGCGTGCCGCCACCGGCCGCGAGCAGGGTCCGGGCGATCGACAGGCCGAGGCCGGAGCCGTCGACGTTCTGGTGGCGCGGACTGCGCCAGAAGCGGTCGCCGATCCGCTCCGCCTCCTCCTCGGTGAGGCCGGGACCGGTGTCGCTGACGGCCACGGCGATCCGCTCCGCCGTGGCCGTCACCGCGACCGTGACCTCCCCGCCCGCCGGGCTGAACTTGAGCGCGTTGTCGATCACCGCGTCCAGCGCGCTGCCGAAGCCGACCGGATCCACCAGGCCCAGCGCCGGGGCGGCGGGCGGCTCGCAGCGCAGCTCCACCCCGCGCTCGCGGCCGAGCGGACGCCAGCCGTCGGCCCGGTCCGCCGCCAGCCGGGCCAGGTCGGTCGGCTCGCCGCGCGGGCCGGTGTGCTCGGCCACGGCCAGCCCCAGCAGGTCGTCCAGCACCTGGGCCAGCCGACGGCCCTCGACCCGGACCCCGGCCAACTCCTGCTCGCTGCCCTCCGGCAGCTCCATGCCCATCGCCTCGACCCGGAGCATCAGCGCCGCCAGCGGATTGCGCAGCTGGTGCGAGGCGTCCGCGACGAAGGCCCGCTGCTGGTCGAGCACCTGCTCGACATGGTCCGCCATCTCGTTGAACGCCCGTGCCAGCCGCCGCAGTTCCGGCGGCCCACCGGCCGGGGCGACCCGCGAGGCCAGCCGCCCGGTGGCGATGTCATGGGTGACCTTGTCCAGGTCCTGGACCGGACGCAGCACCCACGCGGTCAGGGTCACCGCCGCCACCACGGCCACCAGTACCGCCGCCGCCTCGCCCCCGGCCAGCAGCATCCAGCGGTGCAGGATCCGCGAACCGAGGCCGCCGGTCGGCGACTCGGTCACCACCACCGCCACCACGTCGCCGTCCCAGACCACCGGCGAGGCCACCACCAGCAGCCGGCCCGACTGCCACGGCCAGACCTGGGCCGGATTGGTGCTCCGCCGGTCGTCCAGCGCCTGGCTGAACGCCGAGGCGGAGCCGCCGGCGGCGGCGTCGGTCCAGCTGCCGGGCTGCGCGGTGATCGGTCGGCCGCTCAGCTCGAAGACGCCCACCCGGCCGCCGTAGACCTGGTAGTAGCGCTGGATCTCGGACTGCAGCGTGCGCAGCTGCTCCTCGGCGGTGGGTGTGCCGGACTGGCCGATCGGGTCCTGGGCCAGGTCGGCGAAGCGGGCGGTGTCGTCGATCCGGTCGACCAGGGTCTGCTGCTGCTCGGCCGCGGCCACGCTCACCGCCAGCGGCAGGCCGAGGGCCAGCAGCACGCAGGCCATCAGGGCGAGCAGGATGCCGAGAAGGCGGTTGCGCATCAGCCCTGGCCCGCGCCGCCGGGTGCCGTGCCCCCGGGCGGAGCGGACGGGACCACCAGCCGGTAGCCGATGCCCCGGACGGTCTCGATCAGCGCGGGCACCGCCAGCTTGTGCCGCAGCGAGGCGATGTGCACCTCCAGCGTCCGCGCGGTGCCCTCCCAACTGCTGCGCCACACCTCGCTGATGATCTGCTCACGGCGGATCACCACGCCCGGGCTCTGCGCCAGCAGCGCCAGCAGGTCGTACTCCTTGCGGGTCAGCGGGACCTCGCGGCCGTGCACCGAGGCCCGCCGGGCGGCCGGGTCCAGGGCCAGGCCGCCCCCGCTGAGCAGCCGGTCGGCGGCGGCCTGCTGCTGCACCGCCGGGGTGTCCGGGCCCAGCTGCGGGGCCGTGCCGCGCCGGGCCACGGCGTGGATCCGGGCGAGCAGCTCGCCCATGTCGTACGGCTTGACCACGTAGTCGTCGGCGCCCAGGTTCAGGCCGTGGATCCGCGATCCGACGTCCGAGCGGGCGGTCAGCATGATCACCGGGATGCCGGTGCGGAGCCTGATCTGCCCGCAGACGTCGAAGCCGTCCCGGTCCGGCAGCCCGAGGTCGAGCAGCACCACCCGGTACGGCCCGCGGCCGTCCGGGACCAGCGCGTCCAGCGCCTCGTTGCCGGTGCGGGCGTGGCGCACCTCGAAGCCGTGTTTGGTCAGCACGGTCACCAGGGCTGCGGCCACATGGTCGTCGTCCTCGACCAGGAGCAGGCGCACGTCGTCTCCTTCTTCGGTCGGCGGCCCCTGCACCCCATCCCGACGGGCGCCCTCCGGTCAAGGGCAGACCCCCTCCGCCCGGCGTTCCGTTATGCAGCTGCGATCAACTCAGCCGATCCACATGCTCAAATCCAGCTCAGATCGCCGGGAGCGGTCCCAGCGCGGGCATATCGTTGTCATGAGAAACCACCGGGAGTGCTCCTTACACCCGGCGATTCGGCCTACCCTTCGCCCGACGTAGCCTCTGGGAGTCCCCGCATGGCGCAGCCCGCCGCCGACACCGGCGTCCTGGTGCAGCTGCGCGGCGTCAACAAGCACGTCGGGATGGTGCAGGTGCTCAACGACATCGACCTGGACCTGGCCCGGGGCGAGGTGGTCGCGGTGCTCGGCCCCACGGGTTCCGGCAAGTCCACGCTCTGCCGGGCCATCAACGGGGCGGAGCGGATCGACTCGGGCCGGATCACCGTGGACGGCCAGGCGCTGCCGCTCCGGCGCCGCGAGCGGGCCCGGATCCGGGCGGGCGTGGGAGTGGGCGTCGGCGTGGTCTTCCGCCCGTTCGGCTTCGACGCCTATCGGACCGTGCTGGAGAACGTGGCCACCGGCCGCTTCCGCTGGTGGGGGCCGGCCACCCCGCCCGGCGCCCGGCGCCGGGCCCGCGCGCTGCTGGAGCGCGTGGGCGCGGCCGAGCACGCGGCCAAGTTCCCCTGGGAGCTCTCCGACGAGGAGCAGCAGCTGGTGGCGACCGCCCGGGCGCTGGCCGGTGACCCGAAGCTGCTGCTGTTCGACCGGCCCACCCCGACGCTGCCGCTGGAACTGACCCGGGGTCTGGCCGCCGACGGGCTGAGCCTGCTGCTGGCCACCGACGACCCCTGCTTCGCCCGCTCGGCCGCCGACCGCGTGGTCTTCATGGACGGCGGCCGGATCATCGAGCAGTCGCCGCCGGCCGAGTTCTTCACCGTCCCGAGGACCGCCCGGGCCCGGGACTTCCTGGCGCGCACCCCGAAGTGCTGACCAGTGCTCCCGACGCGGGCTGCGACGCGGGTTGCGACGCGCACGGGGACGGCGCGCGGGCCGCACGCGCCACGAACCGGCGTACCCCCGACCCTGCTTGACGTCGCACCAGGTGATCTGTTGCAGTGCTCGGTATGACTGGCGCAGCCCGGGGCGGAACCCGCAGGTCTCTGGAGGGACGTCCGTGGACCCCGTGATCATCGTCGGCGCCGGTCCGGTCGGCCTGACCCTGGCCCTGGCGCTGGCCCGGCACCAGGTTCCGAGCGTCGTCCTGGACGAGGGCAACGGGGTGTGTCCCGAATCGGTGCGCTCCAGCGTGCTCCGTGCCGACACCGCCGACCTGCTGGCCCGGGTCGGCTACCAACGGGTCACCGCCGACGGGCGCGGCTGGACCGGCTGGCGGACGCTGCGGCGTGGTCGGGAACTCGCCAATCTACGACTGGATCCGGGCGAGGTGACGCACCTGGCCCAGCACCGGCTGCTGCGCGGGCTGCGGGACGCGGTGTCCGCGACCCCGCTGGTGCGACTGGTGCCCGGCTCCGCCGTGGCCGAGTTCGAGCAGGACCCGGACGGGGTCAGCGTCCGCACCGCGCGCACCTGGTGGCGCGGCAGCCACCTGGTCGGCTGCGACGGCCCCAGGTCCGTCGTGCGGCGGCAGCTGAAGGTCCGGTTCCCCGGCCACGCCGCCGCCGACCACTACGCCGTGGTCACCGTCCGCGCCGACCTGCCGCACCCGGGCGAGGCGCTGCTGCACCGCGACCCGCCGCAGTCCGCCGGGGCCCGCGAGGTCACCGGCCGTCCGCTGCCGGACGGTGTGTGGCGGCTGGACTGGCGGCTGCCGGTGCGCCAGCCCGCGCTCACCCCGGACGCCCTGATCGAGCACCTGCGCGGGACCCTGGCCGACTGGAGCGGCGGCGAGGTGCCGCCGTACGAGCTGATCGCGGCGGCCGACCACGTGGTCCAGCAGCGACTGGCCACCCGGTTCCAGGTCGGCCGGGTGTTCCTGGCGGGCGACGCCGCGCACCTGCTCGGCTCGCTCGGCATGCAGAACCTGGACGAGGGGCTGCGCGACGCCGACAACCTGGCCTGGAAGCTCGCCCTGGTCTGGCACAACTGCGCCACCGAGCGGCTGCTCAGCAGCTACCAGCAGGAGCGGCGCGGCTCGGTGATCGCCCGGCTGCGCTCGGCCGACCAGGCCAGGCCGCTGCTGCAACCCAGCACCCCGCTGCTGGAGGCCCGCCGCAGCGTGCTGTCCGGATCGCTGCGGCGCAACGCGACCCTGCTGTCGGACGGCAGCCTCGGCACCGGCCGACTCGGCTCCGCCCCCGCCTACCCCGGCGGCGGACGCGCCGCGCTCAGCCCGACGCTGCCGCCGACCAGCCCCGGGGTGCTCGTCCCCGACATCCAGGTGGTGACCACCGACGGCACCGTCGACCGGCTCCGGGCCCGGCTCGGCCGCGGGTTCCTGGTGGTCCTGGTCGCCCCCGGCACCGCCGTCTGGGCCAGCGACTACTGGCTCGGCGCGGGGCTGATGCCGCAGCTCACCGAGGCCACCCGGGCGCTGCCGCTGCCCGCCGAACTGCTGGTCACCGAGGCGTACCCGACCGCCGCCCCGCACACCGTGCTGCTGATCCGCCCCGACGGGCACCTGGTCGCGGCGCTGCGCGGCAGCCACCCGGACGACCTGTGGACCCTCGCCGACCGGGCCCGGGGCGGCTCCGCCGAGCTGCCGACGCCGCGCACCGACGCGATCTCCGCGGCGCGGGTTCCAGCAGATCAGGGGCGTGGCTGAGACCCGGACCGGGCCGCGGTCGACCTTGACGATCATGCGACCCCGTGCAACACTGCGCCCATGCGGCAGGGCAGGTGGCAGCGGCCACTCGGTGTTTCGGCGGCGGGCTCAGGAGTAGCCCCCCGGGACGTCGGCACGCCCCGCACGAAGGCGCTGATCAGCGCCGTACTGGTGCGTCGTACCCACCTCGACCTGGTCAGGTACCTGGGCGCGCTCTGTACACCCGGCTAGCAGGCAGCTAGCCGAAGCGCCGCCGCCGGTAACGCGGTCGGCCCCCCTTTGCGAACCAGCGCGGTAGTGCGTCCCCACGGCTGCCCGCGCCCTCGTGCACCCCCGTCGCGCTGCCACGCGCCGCCTCCGGTGCACCCGCACGCTCGTACGCCGCTTCCCCGCGCACTCCGCACAGCGCGCCGGAACGCATCGCCGAAGGAAACAGCCGTGTCAGACACGCTCACCGAATCGGACATCCCCACCCTCGCCGACCTGCTCGGCTTCGCCCGCGCCGTGGCTGCCGACCCGCAGCTCGTCGCCCGGCTGGAACTCCACCCGACCGAGCGCACCTGGGTCCGGATCGAGGGCCCCGAGGGCAGCGAGGCCTGGATCATCGGCTGGCCGCCCGGCACGGAGACCGGCTGGCACGACCACGGCGGCTCCAGCGGCGCGTTCGTCACCGCCAGCGGCGAGCTCAGCGAGCTGTCGCTGGGCGTGCCGATCCCCACCGACGGCTGGCGCAGCCTGGAACTGGCGGAGGGCGTCGACCGGCAGCGCAGCCTGCCCGAGGGCAAGGGCCGCTCCTTCGGCGCCCACCACGTGCACCAGGTGATCAACCCCTCGGACGGACAGCACGCGGTCTCCGTGCACTGCTACTACCCGCCGCTGCCGAAGATGCGGCGCTACCTGCGCAACGGCGACGTGCTGCGGCTGTCGCTGGTCGAGATCCCCGAGGAGTGGTGACCGTGACCGACCGCCCGACACCGCAGAGCATCGACCAGCTACTGGAGCGGGAACGTGCGTCGCTGCGACGGCTGACGCCCGGGCAGGCAGCCGAGGCGGCGCGGGCCGAGGGCGCGCTGCTGGTGGACATCCGCTATGCCGCGCTCCGTGAGCGGGACGGCACCATCCCGGGAGCGGTGGTGGTCGAACGCAACGAGCTGGAGTGGCGGCTCGACCCGCAGGGCGACTACCGGCTGCCCGAGGCCACCGGGCACGACCTGCCGGTGGTGGTGATCTGCAACGAGGGCTACGCCTCCAGCCTCGCCGCCCGCTCGTTGCAGGCCCTGGGCCTGCACCGGGCCACCGACCTGGTCGGCGGCTTTCAGGCCTGGGCGGCGGCCGGACTGCCGGTGACTCCCCCGGCCACCTGACGCTCCCCGCCACCTGACGCTCCCGGCCACCTGACACCCTCGGCCGGTTGACGCCCACCGTTCCCGCGACCACGCCCGCTGCCGACCAGGTCAGCGGGCGATCAGGTCAGCGGGCGAACTCGGTCGCGCGGCTCTCCCTGATCACCGTGATCCGGATCTGGCCCGGGTAGGTCAGCTCCTCCTCGACCTGCTTGGCCACGTCCCTCGCGATCACCTGTGCCTGGAGGTCGTCCACGGCGTCCGGGAGCACCATCACCCGCACCTCGCGCCCGGCCTGCATCGCGAAGACCTTGTGCACCCCCTCGTGCGCCCGGGCGATCGACTCCAACCGCTCCAGCCGGCGCGCGTACAGCTCCAACGACTCCCGGCGGGCGCCCGGTCGGCCACCGGAGCAGGCGTCGGCCGCCTGGGTCAGTACCGCCTCCAGCGTCTGCGGCGCCACCTCGTTGTGGTGCGCCTCTATCGCGTGCACCACGTCCTCGGTCTCGCCGTAGCGCCGGGCGAGGTCCGCGCCGATCAGCGCGTGGCTGCCCTCCACCTCGTGCGTGAGTGCCTTGCCGATGTCGTGCAGCAGGGTGCAGCGCCGCACCAGCGCGACATCGGCCCGCATTTCGGCCGCCATCATCCCGGCGATGTGCGCCGACTCCAGCAGATGCCCCAGCACGTTCTGCCCGTACGAGGTACGGAAGCGCAACCGGCCCAGCAGCCGCACCAGTTCGGGGTGCATGTCGGTGATCCCGACCTCGGCCAGGGCGTCCTCCCCGGCCCGCGCGCAGACCCGCTCCACCTCGACCAGGCTGCGCTCGTGCATCTCCTCGATCCGCAGCGGATGGATCCGGCCGTCCGCGATCAGCGCCTCCAGCGTCAGCCGGCCCACCTCGCGGCGCACCGGGTCGAAGCAGGACAGCACCACCAGTTCCGGCGTGTCGTCGATCACCAGGTTCACGCCGGTGACCGCCTCGAAGGAGCGGATGTTGCGGCCCTCGCGGCCGATGATCCGGCCCTTCATCTCGTCGGCGGGCAGCCGCACCACCGACACCACCGCGTCCGCGGTCTGCTCGGCCGCGATCCGCTGCACCGCCGTGGCGACGATCATCCGGGCCCGGGTCTCGGCCTCGGCCTGCGCCCGCGCCTCGATCTCCCGGGCGCTGCGCACCGCCTCCCGCTTGGCCTGCTCCTCTATCCCGCGCACCAGTTCGGCCCGGGCGGTGGCGGCGGTCAGCCCCGCTATCCGCTCCAGCTCCAGCCGCCGCTCGGTCTCCACCCGGGCCCGCTCGGCCCGCAGTTCCTCGCGCTGACGCGCCAGCGCGGCCTGGCTCTCCGCCGTCTCGACGGTCCGCTCGTGCAGGCGGTGCTGCTCGTCGTCCAGCCGGGCCTCGCGCTCGGCGCCGCGCTGCTCGCGGCGTTCGCACTCGGCGACCCTCTCCCGCGCGCCGCGCAGCAGCAGCCAGCCCATCAGGAGTACGGCCACCAGGACGACTGTTCCCGCGACCAGCGCGATCTCCATCGGACAAACCCCCCGTTCCGCCTTTGAGGAACCGCACGGCAGGAACCACGCAGCGTCACCGAAGGGCTTGCGGGCAGGGCCAGTCCAGTCACGCCCGCAGTGACTCCTCACTATGGGTGAGACTAAGTCCAGGTTACGAAACGGTCAAGATAGTGAACCAATCTGATCGACTGTTACCAGCTTCTTCACAGCTCCCGCTCAGCATCCAGCGCCTCGCGCACCACCCGCAGCGCCAGCCCCTCGGAGTAGCCGCGCCGGGCGAGCATTCCCGCCAGTCGCCGCAGCCGCACCTGGCGGTCCAGCCCGGCGGTCGAGCGGAGCTTGCGCTCCACCAGCGCCCGGGCGGTGGCTGCCTCCTGCTCCGGATCGAGCTGCGCGACCGCCTCGGCCACCACCGCGTTGTCGACACCGCGACTGCGCAGTTCCGTCGCCAGAGCGCGCCGGGCCAGACCCCGACCCCGGTGCCGGGACTCCACCCAGGCCTCGGCGAAGGCCGCGTCATCGACCAGTCCCACCTCCTCGTAGCGGGACAGCACCTCCTCGGCGACCTCGTCCGGGATGTCCCGCTTGCGCAGGGCCTCGGCCAACTGCCCCCGGGTCTTGGCCGATCCGGTGAGCAGCCGCAGGCAGATCGCCCGCGCCCGGACCGCCGGATCCGCCTGCTCATCGGCCGATCCGTCCGCGCCGTCCGCGCCGTCGGCGGCGGCGGACCCGGACCCTCGCCGGGAGCGCCCGCGCCGACCGAAGCCCCCCGCACCTCCGAAGTCGCCCGAACCGTCGAAGTCGCCCGGACTGCCCGCCTCGTCGACGGGGGGAGCGGTGAGCTCCTCCCCGCCGACACCGTTGGCGCACCAGTCGAGCGGCCCCCAGGCGTTCCGCTCCACGCCGTCAGCCCTTGGCCGCCGCCGGCTCCGCCGCCACCGCCGCCGCGGGCTCGGCCGCGGCAGCCGCCGCCTTGGCCTTGCTGGCGCGCGTGGTGACGGACTTGACCACCGGAGTGATCTCCCGCACCACCGGGGCGGCGTCGGCCTCGGTCGTGGGCTTGCGCGGACCGACGCCCAGCTTCTCCTTGATCTTGTTCTCGATCTCGTCGGCGAGGTCCGGGTTGTCCCGCAGGAAGTTGCGGGCGTTCTCCTTGCCCTGGCCGAGCTGGTCGCCCTCGTACGTGTACCAGGCGCCGGCCTTGCGGACGAAGCCCTGCTCCACGCCCATGTCGATCAGGCCGCCCTCGCGGCTGATCCCCTGGCCGTAGATGATGTCGAACTCGGCCTGCTTGAACGGGCTGGCGACCTTGTTCTTGACCACCTTGACCCTGGTCCGGTTGCCGACGGCCTCGGTGCCGTCCTTCAGCGTCTCGATCCGGCGGATGTCCAGCCGGACCGAGGCGTAGAACTTCAGCGCGCGGCCACCGGTGGTGGTCTCCGGGCTGCCGAACATCACGCCGACCTTCTCGCGGAGCTGGTTGATGAAGATCGCCGTGGTCTTCGACTGGCTCAGCGCACCGGTGATCTTGCGCAGCGCCTGGCTCATCAGCCGGGCCTGCAGGCCGACGTGCGAGTCGCCCATCTCGCCCTCGATCTCGGCGCGGGGCACCAGCGCGGCCACCGAGTCGATCACGATCAGGTCGACCGCGCCGGAGCGGATCAGCATGTCGGTGATCTCCAGCGCCTGCTCGCCGGTGTCCGGCTGGGAGACCAGCAGGGCGTCGGTGTCCACGCCGAGCTTCTTGGCGTAGTCCGGGTCCAGCGCGTGCTCGGCGTCGATGAAGGCGACGATGCCGCCGGCCTTCTGCGCGTTGGCGACCGCGTGCAGGGTGAGCGTGGTCTTACCGCTGCTCTCCGGTCCGTACACCTCCACCACGCGGCCGCGCGGCAGGCCGCCGACGCCGAGGGCGATGTCGAGGGCGATCGAGCCGGTGGGGATCACCTCGATCGGGGCGCGCGCCTCGTCGCCGAGCCGCATCACCGAACCCTTGCCGAACTGTCGTTCAATCTGGGCGAGCGCGGTCTCAAGAGCCCGCTCGCGGTCGTTCGCTGCCATTGATTCCACCCTGGGGGTCTGTGCTGAGCGCTTCATCACCAAAGACGCTAGCGCGCACCACTGACAATCCGCCCCGAACGGGCCCGCGCCTGTGGATAACTCGCCGCTACCCAGTATAGGGAACGTCAGTTCGATTATCGTTCGACAACTCGCCCGGCGCCCTCGTCCAGCCCAGCGCTACGCCTCTGACCTGCGGCTACTGCCGCGAGGCGGGTACCCCCATCGCCGCGCACACGGCGCGCCAGACGTCCTTGGTCTCCCAACCCGCGTCCAGTGCCTCGCGCACGGTCCGCCCGCCGAGCTCCGACATCACATGGTCGCTGGCGAAGCTCTCGGCGTAGCCGGAGCCGAACTGGGCGTTCATCTTCTTCCAGAACTCGGTCAGACGCATGTCTCCCGATGGTAGGCGAGAACGGCAGGCGGGACGGATCGCTCAGAGCAGCCGCACCAGCGCGGTGACGACCACCGCCAGCAGCACCACCACCAGGAACGGGGCGCGCCGCCAGAGCGCGGCCCCGGCGGCGGCCAGCCCCAGCGCGCGGGCGTCCAGGGTCAGTCCGTGGGTGCCCTGGCCGAAGGTCTGCAACGCGGTCAGCGCGGCGAGCAGGGCGATCGGCGCCAGCTCGGCGAAGCGGCGGACGGCGGGCCGGTCCAGCAGGCCCGCCGGGACGGAGAGCCCGAGCAGCTTGCACAGGTAGCAGCCGAGGGCGGTGGCGAGCACCGCGGTCCAGACGGTCATCGGCGCTCCCCCGCCCCGCCCCGGGCGCGGCGCAGCGCCAGCGCCAGCGGCACCGCGGCGACCGCCAGCAGCACCGGCGTCCCGCCCGGCAGCACCGGGACGGCGGCGACCGCGAGCAGCACGGCCAGCGCCGCGACCCCGCGCTCGGTGCCGCCCTCGCGCAGCCGTGGCCCGAGCAGCGCCAGGAACACCGCCGGTCCGGCGGCGTCCAGTCCGTAGCGGCCGGGGTCGCCGAGGGCGCCCGCGCCGAGCGCGCCGGCCAGGGTGGTGAGGTTCCACACCAGGTAGAGGCTGATCCCGGTGACCGTGAAGCCGATCCGGGCGGACCGCTGGTCAGGCTGGACCAGCGAGACGGCGGTGGTCTCGTCGATCACCAGCTGCGCGGCGAGCGGGCGCAGCGCCCGCGGGATCCGCAGCCGGGCCCCGAGCCGCAGCCCGTACAGGCAGTTGCGCAGGCCCAGGAAGAGCGCCCCGGCGACGGCGGCGGGCCCGGCGGCCCCGGCGACGAGCGCGCCGACCAGGGCGAACTGGGAGGCCCCGGTGAACACCAGCAGGCTGAGCGCGCAGGTCTGCGCGACCGTGAGGTGGGCGGCGGCCCCGGCGACGCCGAAGGCCGCGCCGGACGCGCCGACGGTGAGGCCGACGGTGAGCGAGTCCCGGGTCACCGCGCGGTCGGACGGTCGCGGCGGTGGCGCGACCGGGGGTGGATCGGTCTGTTGGAGTGCCGTCATGCCGCCATGGTGGCCGGGGTCAGCGGGTGGATTCTTGTACGTTCCTGCGCTCCGGCGGCGGTCGGCGCGCGGCGGTGTTGGCCCGGCGGTAGGCGCCGGGCGGGACGCCGATGATCCGCCGGAAGTGCCGGGTGAGGTGGGCCTGGTCGACGAAGCCGACGCTGACGGCGGCGTCGGCGGGGGCGGTGCCGGTGTCGAGCAGCCGCCGGGCGGTGCTGACCCGGTGCTGCGTCAGCCAGGCGTGCGGCGGCAGCCCGTAGGCGCTGCGGAAGGCCCGCAGCAGCGGGAACGGGCGGGCGCCGGTGGCGGCGGCCAGCTCCTCCAGCGTGGGCGGGTCGGTGATCCGGGCGGCGAGCAGCTCGCGGGCGAGTTCGGCGGCCCGGCGTCCGGCGGCGGGCGGCCGCGGGCCGGGGCGGCGGGCGGTGGTGTGCGCGCCCACCGTCCGGGCCAGGGCGAGCCGCAGCAGGGTGCTCGCGGCCAGGGGCTGGTTCTGCTCGGCGGCGGCGTGCACCTGGTGCACCAGCCGGGTGAGCTCCTCGTCCACGACCACCGCGGTCCGGAAGCCGGGGGTGCCTGACCCCCCGCCCAGCTCCTCGGCGACCGAGGCCAGGCTGGCCACGCTGGGGTAGAGCACCTGGTAGCTCCAGCCCTCGGGGACACCCGCGTGCCCGGTGTGCAGGGTGTCCGGGTCGACCAGGGCCAGGCTGCCCGCCGGGGCCACCTCCACCGCGCCCCGGTACCGGAAGGCCTCGACGCCGGAGGTGATCGCGGCGATCACATAGGTGTCGTGGGTGTGCTTGCCGAAGGTGTGCCGGACATAGCGGGCGTCGAGCAGGTCGACCGCGGGCAGCGCCGGGTGGGTCCAGTAGTGTGCGCGCTCCTCGGTCATGGCCGCCTCCTCGGCCCATCCTCGCACCGCCGGGGCCGCGCCGCGGACGGCGGCGGCCCCGGCCGGTCGACGGTCAGTGCGCGACCAGTTCCCCGGTGTCGTGCTCGGCCCCGGCCAGGGCGCTGGTGTGCAGGTCGCTCCGGCGGATCAGGGCGAAGCCGATCAGCGCGGCCAGCGCGGCGATCCCGCTGCCGAGCAGCAGCACCTGGTCCAGGCTGTGGACGAAGGCGCTGCGGGCGGCCAGGTCGACCGGTCCGGCCAGGCGCGCGGGCAGCGCGCGGGCGAGCTGGTCGCCGCCGCCCGAGGCCACCGCCTGGCCGAAGGCGTGCGCCTGCGGTCCGAGCAGGCGGCCGCCGGCGGAGGAGCCGAAGTCGCTGGTGACCCGGCTCTGGAAGAGCGCCCCGAGTCCGGCGATCCCGATCGCGACGCCGACCTGCTGGAAGGTCTCGCCCATGCCCGCCGCCATCCCGGCCCGCCCGGGTTCGACCACGGCGATCGACAGCGAGGCCCGGGGCGGGTTGAACATGCCCATCCCGGCGCCAGTGGTGATCATGCTGGGCAGCAGCGCCGTCCAGGTGCTGTGCACGTCCACCAGCGAGACCAGGGCCAGGCCGACGGCGATCAGCGTGAGCGAGACGCCGACCAGTACCCGGGGCGCGATCCGCACGGTGAGGCTGCCGGTGACGGCGGCGGTGACGAACAGGGTCAGCGTCATCGGCAGGAAGCGCAGCCCGGCGGTCAGCGGCGAGGCTCCGAGGACGTTCTGCATGTACGAGACCTGGAGGAAGATCGCCGACATCCCGGCGGCGTTGGCGAGCAGGGTCGCCAACGAGATCCCGTTGAAGGTGCGGATCCGGAACAGCGACAGGTCGAGCATGGCGTCCGCGCCCGCCCGGCGCTCGACCGCGGCGAACACCGCGAGCAGGACCAGGCCGCCGCCGAACATGGCGATGATCGGGGCGCTGGTCCAGCCCTGGTTCTCGCCGCGCAGGAAGCCCAGCACGAGCAGCACCAGCGCGGCGGAGGAGGTGGTCAGCCCGGCCCAGTCGATCCGGTGCGCGCCGGGTTCGACCGACTCGCGCAGCCGGAACCGGCCCAGGACCATGGCGGTGATCCCGATCGGGACGTTCAGCAGGAAGATCCAGCGCCAGCTGAGGCCCTGGGTGAGGCTGCCGCCGATCAGCGGGCCGAAGGCGATGGCGAGCCCGGAGACGCCGCCGAAGACGCCGAAGGCGGTGGCCCGGTCCCGGCCCCGGAACTCCTGGCCGAGCAGCGCCGGGCCGACCGCGAACAGCACCGCGGCGCCGATCCCCTGGGCGCCCCGGGCGAGGTTCAGCGCGAGGATGCCGGGAGCGGCCCCGGCCGCCAGCGAGGAGAGCGTGAAGATCGCGAATCCGGCGGTGAAGACCCGTTTGCGGCCGAGCCGGTCGGCCAGCGAGCCGCCGGTGAGCAGGAAGGCGGCGAGGGTGAGCGCGTAGGCGTCGAGCACCCACTGCAGGTCGGCGAAGTCGGCGTGCAGGGCGGTGCGCAGGTCGGGCAGCGCGACGTTCACCACGGTGAGGTCGAGCATCAGCATGAAGGTGGCGATCGACACGATCGCCAGCGTCCACCAGCGGCCGGAGGTCGGCGCGGCGGCCGACGGGATCGGTGGTCCGGTGGTCGCGGGGTGGTGACGGCAGACATGGCTGTCCCCTTGAGGGTGCGTCGGCAGGTGTGGGCACACGACGAGTGCAAAATACGAGTCATCGCTCGCATTCGATGGTCCGAGAATACGAGTCATTGCTCGTGTTAGTCAATGCACCTAGACTTGCGCCACAGCTGAGCAGGACACGGCCTGGAGGCGGGTGTGACGGAGCAGGTGGACCGGGCGGCGCCGACGGCCGCCCCCAGGAAGCGGCAGGCCCGCGGCGAGCGCCGGATGGCGGAGCTGCTGGACGCGGCCGGACAGGTCTTCGCGGAGTCCGGCTACTCGGCGACCACCACCAACGCCATCGCCGCCCGGGCCGGGGTCTCCCCCGGCAGCCTCTACCAGTACTTCCCGAACAAGGACGCCATCGCCGACGCGGTCGCCGAGCACTACACCGCCGAACTGCGGCTGCTGATGGACCAGGTCCTGGCGCCGCTGCCGGCCGGGGTGACCCTGACCGGGCTGCTGGACCTGGTGATCGAGCCGCTGGTGGAGTACCACCTCAGCCACCCGGCCTGCATCGTGCTCTTCATCGGCCCGGACTCGCCGCAGCGGCTGGCCGCGATGCACCAGCCGCTGCACGACGCGATGCTGGAGCGGATCAGCGCGATGCTCGCGGTGCTCGGCCCGCGGGTCCCGGCCGACCGGCTGCACCGTTCGGCCGAGGTGGCCGTGCACATGTTCAAGGGCGTGCTGCCGCTGGTCCTGGCCGCCGCGCCGGAGGACCGGCCGCGCTACGTCGCCGAACTGAAGCTCAGTCTGGCCGGTTACTTCGGCCTGCTGCTGGACCCGGCGTAGCGCGGCGGCCCACCGGCAGCCGGGCGGCGGCTCACCGGCGCGGCACCTCGGCCAGGCCGTAGCCGAAGTACGCCCCGCCCAGGCAGTCCGGGCCGGTCAGCCGACCGGACGGGCAGTCCACCGGCAGCGCCGCCGCCTCCAGGTCGCGGGTCAGCTGCGCGCTGCCCACGCCCGGGTGCAGCGCCGCCTCCACCGCCGCCGCGCCGCTCACCGCCGCCGCCGCCATCGAGGTCCCGGCCAGCGCCGCGTAGCCGCCGCCGGGCCAGTCGGAGACCACCGCCTGCCCGGGCCCGCCGTCCGGGTCGCCGCCGGGGGCGGCCAACTGCACCTGGCCCGCACCCCAGTTGGAGTACCCGGCGAGGTTGCCGTCGCGGTCGACGGCGGTCACGTCGAGCACCCCGGGCAGCCCGCCGGGCAGCCGGATGCACTCCGCGCCGAGGCGGCGCGCGGTCGGCCTGCGGCCGTCCGGGTGGTCGTTCGGACTGCGGTCGTCGGTGCGCGGGCCGCCCAGGTTCTGCGCGTCGTTCCCGGCCGAGGCGACCACCACCGCGCCCCTGCCCTGGGCGTAGCGGACGGCGCGGCCGACCGCGGCGATGATCGCGGCCTGGTCCTGGTTCTCCGGGCAGTTGTACTTCCACGGGTCGGCGAAGTAGCTGTCGTTGATCACCCGCGCGCCGTGGTCGGCCGCCCACAGGAAGCCGCAGACCAGGTTCTCGCCGTAGTACTGCCCGACGCCCCCGAGCAGCCGAACCGCGGCGATCCGCGCGCCCGGGGCGATCCCGGCCACGCCGTCCCCGGGGCGGTCGGCCGCGATGATGCCGCTGACGTGGGTGCCGTGGCCGCTCTCGCCGACCGCCGGGTCGGGCCGCCAGGCACCGGGGGCGGTGTCCGGGCTGCCGGTGGCGCAGGAGACGGAGCGGCTGGGATCGACCGCCGAGCGCAGGTCCGGATGGGTGTCGTCGACGCCGGAGTCCAGCACCGCGACCACCGTCCGGCGCAGCCCGGTGCGGTCGGCCGAGGCGCCGCCCATCATCCGCAGGCTCCACTGCGGGCGGCCGTGCGGGTCGGCGGCGGCCGGGACGTCGTCGGTCGGGAGCAGTTCGCCGGACCGGTCGTCGATCGACCTGGTCGGTCGCCCCCCGGCCCGCGCCCAGGCGCCGCGCGGCTGGTCGGGCAGCGGCACCGAGTGGCTGGCCCCGGCGGCGGCGATGCCCGGCGCGGACCGCACCCGGGCGGCGAAGGCCGCGCCGGGGCCGTCCGCGAGCAGGACGCCGATCTGCGGGTAGGCCTGCGCGACCCGGCCGCCCGCGGCCCGGACCGCGTCCTCGGCCACCGGCACCCCGCCCGGGCCGTCCTGACCGGCCACCACCAGGTAGGCCAGCTCCGGCCTGGTCGCGCCGTCGATGTACGGCACCGCGCCGCTGAGCAGCAGGACCGCCAGCACCAGCACCATCCCGCAGCGGGCGAGCGGGATGGTGTGTCCTTGCTGACTCGGCCGCACTCGCGCCTCCACTGCTCGGAAACTGCCCGGAAACCGCTGGGAACCGCTGGGAACCGCTCAGGACCGCTGGGAACCGCTCGGGCCGGACCTTCAGCACCGAGATATTCATACGATATGAGTGGATATCGCTTCACGCTCGCGCTCGCCGCCCGTCGGGCGCACATGGTTCGCCGGACTTGTCAGTGCCGCGGTGCACCATGGGGTCATGGCCGGACCAGAGAACCCACGCCACCGCGCGCCCGCCGTCGAGCCCGACCCGATGGCGGGCTTCGCCGCGCCCGCGCGGGCCTGGTTCACCGGGGCCTTCCCGGCCCCCACCGCCGCCCAGGCCGGGGCCTGGCGGGCCCTCGGCGAGGGCTCCGACGTGCTGGTGGTCGCCCCGACCGGCTCCGGCAAGACCCTCGCCGCGTTCCTCTCCGCGCTGGACCGGCTCTCGGTCACGCCCCCGCCCGCCCAGGCGCGGCGGCGCTGCCGGGTGCTCTACGTCTCCCCGCTGAAGGCGCTGGCGGTGGACGTCCAGCGGAACCTCCGGGCGCCACTGGCCGGGCTGCGCCAGGCCGCCGGACGGCTCGGCCTGCCGGAGCCGGAGATCGAGGTCGGCATCCGGTCCGGCGACACCCCGCCGGCCGAGCGCCGCCGCTTCGCCACCCATCCGCCGGACATCCTGATCACCACCCCCGAGTCACTGTTCCTGCTGCTCACCTCCGCCGCCAGGGAGGCCCTGCGCGGTGTCGAGACGGTGATCCTGGACGAGGTGCACGCGGTCGCCGGGACCAAGCGCGGCGCGCACCTGGCGCTCTCGCTGGAGCGGCTGGACCAGCTGCTGCCCGCCCCCGCCCGGCGGATCGGGCTGTCGGCGACCGTCCGCCCGGTGGACGAGGTGGCCCGCTGGCTGAGCCCGCAGCGCGCGGTGACGATCGTTCAGCCGCCGTCCGAGAAGCGCTTCGACCTGTCGGTGGTGGTCCCGGTCGAGGATCTGGGCGAGCTGTCCGGCGGCGCGGCGAAGCAGGACGACCCGGAGCGCGCCGCCTCGATCTGGCCGCACGTCGAGGAGCGGATCGCCGACCTGATCGAGGCCCACCGCTCCACCATCGTCTTCGCCAACTCCCGCCGGCTGGCCGAGCGCCTCTGCGGGCGGCTGAACGAGATCGCCCACGAGCGGGCCACCGGCGCGCCGCTGCCGGACGCGGGCTCCCCGGCCGTGCTGATGGCCCAGGCCGGTTCGGCCAGGGGCGCGCCGCCGGTGCTCGCCCGGGCGCACCACGGCTCGGTCTCCAAGGAGCAGCGCGCCGACGTCGAGGAGCAGCTGAAGTCCGGTCTGCTGCCGGCCGTGGTGGCCACCTCCAGCCTGGAGCTCGGCATCGACATGGGCGCGGTGGACCTGGTGGTCCAGGTCGAGTCGCCGCCCTCGGTGGCCTCCGGGCTACAGCGGGTCGGCCGGGCCGGGCACCAGGTCGGCGCGGTCTCCACCGGCGTGGTCTTCCCCAAGTACCGGGGCGACCTGGTGCAGTCGGCGGTGGTCACCGAGCGGATGCGCGGCGGCTCGATCGAGGCGCTGCGGGTCCCGCGCAATCCGCTGGACGTCCTCGCCCAGCAGATCGTCGCGATCACCGCGCTGGACCCGTGGGACGTCGACGAGCTGCTGGCGCTGGTCCGCCGGGCGGCGCCGTTCGCCGCGCTGCCGCAGTCGGCGTTCGACTCGGTGCTGGACATGCTGGCCGGGCGCTACCCCTCGGACGCCTTCGCCGAGCTGCGCCCGCGGGTGGTCTGGGACCGGGTCGCGGGCACGGTCACCGGCCGCCCGGGCGCCCAGCGGCTGGCGGTGACCTCCGGCGGCACCATCCCGGACCGGGGGCTGTTCGGCGTCTTCCTGGCCGGGGCCGACCGCGGGAAGGGCGGCGGCCGGGTCGGAGAGCTCGACGAGGAGATGGTCTACGAGTCGCGGGTGGGTGACGTGTTCACCCTGGGCACCTCCTCCTGGCGGATCGAGGACATCACCCACGACCAGGTGCTGGTCACCCCCGCGCCCGGGGTGCCCGGCAAGCTGCCGTTCTGGCACGGCGACTCGCTGGGCCGCCCGCTGGAGCTGGGCCGGGCGGTCGGCGCCTTCCTGCGCGAGCTCGGCGGGCTCGACCCCGAGGCGGCGACGGCGCGGCTGCACGCGGCCGGTCTGGACGACTGGGCCGCGTCGAACCTGCTCGCCTACCTGGCCGAGCAGCGCGCGGCCACCGGCCACCTCCCGGACGACCGCACCATCGTGGTCGAGCGCTTCCGCGACGAGCTCGGCGACTGGCGGGTGGTGGTGCACTCCCCCTTCGGCGCGCAGGTGCACGCCCCCTGGGCGCTGGCCCTGGGCGCCCGGCTGGCCGACCAGCACGGCCTGGACGCGCAGGTGATGCACGCGGACGACGGCATCGTGCTGCGGCTGCCGGACGCCGACCTGATGGACTTCCCCGATCCGGACGCCACCGGCACCGGCGGCACCGGACCGGACGAGGCCCCGATCGGCGCCGACGCCGCCGTGTTCGACCCGGCCGGGATCGAGCGGACGGTCACCGACCAGGTCGGCGGCTCGGCCCTGTTCGCCTCCCGGTTCCGCGAGTGCGCCGCCCGGGCGCTGCTGCTGCCCCGGCGCAGCCCCGGTCGGCGTACCCCGTTGTGGCAGCAGCGGCAGCGCTCGGCCCAACTGCTGGCGGTGGCGTCCACCTTCGGCTCCTTCCCGATCGTGCTGGAAGCCGTCCGCGAGTGCCTGCAGGACGTCTTCGACGTGCCCGGGCTGGTCGAGCTGATGGGCGACATCGAGTCCCGCCGGGTGCGGCTGGTCGAGGTCACCACCCCCGAGCCCTCGCCCTTCGCCCGCTCGCTGCTGTTCGGCTACGTCGCCCAGTTCCTGTACGAGGGCGACTCCCCGCTGGCCGAGCGCCGGGCGGCGGCGCTGGCACTGGACTCCCGGCTGCTGGCGGAGCTGCTCGGCCAGGCCGAGCTGCGCGAGCTGCTGGACCCGGCGGTGCTGGCGGAGCTGGAGGCGGAGCTCCAGCGGCTCACGCCGGACCGCCGGATCAAGGACCGGGAGGGGCTGGCCGACGCGCTGCGGATGCTGGGCCCGCTGACCGCCGAGGAGCTGACGGAGCGCGGCTGCGAGCCGCTGTGGCCCGCCGAGCTGGAGGCCACCCGGCGGATCATCCCGGTCCGGATCGCCGGCGCCCCGCACTGGGCCGCGGTGGAGGACGCCGGACGCCTGCGCGACGCCCTGGGCACCCCCCTGCCGGTCGGCGTGCCGGAGGCGTTCACCGAGCCGGTGCGCGACCCCCTCGGCGATCTGCTGGCCCGCTACGCCCGCACCCACGGCCCGTTCGCCGTCGCCGACGCGGCCGGGCGGTTCGGCCTCGGCCCGGCCGTGGTCCAGGGCGGGCTGCACCGGCTGGCTGCGGGCGGCCGGCTGGTCCAGGGCGAGTTCCGGCCGGGCGGGAGCGGCCTGGAGTGGTGCGACAGCGAGGTGCTGCGGCGGCTGCGGCGGCGGTCACTGGCGGCGCTGCGGCACGAGGTCGAGCCGGTGCCGCCGCGCGCCCTGGCCGCCTTCCTGCCGCAGTGGCAGCACCTGGGCAGCCATCGGCTGCGCGGGACGGACGGCCTGCTGCGGGTGGTGGAGCAGCTCCAGGGGGCGCTGGTGCCCGCCTCCGCGCTGGAGCGGATGGTGCTGCCGTCCCGGGTCGCCGACTACTCCCCGGCGCTGCTGGACGAGCTCACGGCCTCCGGCGAGGTGCTCTGGTCCGGCGCCGGGGCGCTGCCCGGCAAGGACGGCTGGCTCTCGCTGTGCCCGGCCGACAGCGCGCCGCTGCTGCGCCCGGCCCCGCTGCCGCTGGAGTTCGGCCCGCTGCACCGGGCGCTGCTGGCGGCGCTGGCGCCCGGGTACGGGCTGTTCTTCCGGCAGCTGGCCGAGCAGGTGGCGCAGCAGGGGCTGACCGCCGCTCCGGCGGAGCTGGCCGCCGCCCTGTGGGAGCTCACCTGGTCCGGCTACCTGACCAACGACACGCTGGCCCCGCTGCGGGCGCTGCTCGGATCGGGCCGGACACCGGGGGCCACCGCCCACCGCGCACCGAAGTCCGCCCCCCGCGCACGCTACGGGTCCGCGCGCCCGTCGGCCCGCGCGGCGACGCTGCCGACCACGGCCGGGCGCTGGTCGCTGCTGCCCGCCCCGTCGGCCGATCCCACCCAGCGCGCGCACGCGCTGGCGCAGACGCTGCTGGACCGGCACGGCGTGGTGACCCGGGGGGCGGCCCAGGCCGAGCGCGCCCCGGGCGGCTTCGCGGGGGTCTACCGGGTGCTCAGCGCGCTGGAGGAGAACGGCCGGGTCCGCCGTGGCTACGTGGTGGAGGGGCTGGGCGCGGCCCAGTTCGCCGGGGACGGCGCGATCGACCGGCTGCGCGCGGTGAGCGCCGTCGTGGCCGCTCCGGCCGAGCTGGGCGGGCGCGGCGACAGCGGCGGCCCGGACGCCGTGGTGCTGGCCGCCGCCGACCCGGCCAACGCCTACGGCGCGGCCCTGCCCTGGCCGGAGGCCGCCTCCGGGCACCGCCCCGGCCGCAAGGCGGGCGCGCTGGTGGTGCTGCTCGACGGCGAGCTGGCCTGCTACCTGGAACGCGGCGGCAAGTCCCTGCTCAGCTGGGCGGAGTCGGCGGGACAGCTGGAGGCCGCCGCCGAGGCGCTCACCCGGGCGCTGCGCGCGGGCCTGCTGCCCGACCTCACGGTGGAGCGGATCAACGGCGAGTCCGCGCTCACCTCAGAGCTCAGCCCGGTCTTCGAGGCCGCCGGGTTCCACCCCGCCCCCCGGGGGCTCCGGCTGCGGCGCTGAGCCGGTCCGGCCCGGGCCGCGTATCCAGGGGGCGCTGTGCACCGGCAGCAGGCTCAGCGTCCAGCCGCCGGCGAACAGCAGCCGGGCGCCGCCGTGTGAGCCGAACGCGCCCGCGAGCAGCGCCCCCCAGCAGGCGGCGCTGAGCAGCAGGGACAGCGCCCAGCCGAACGGGCCGCGCCGGGAGGGCAGCAGGGACAAGGACGACCGGGGCACAGCGCACCACCTCGTGCCTGGGAGCGGTCTGGATCGGTTACCGAAAAGTCATCCTGGCACACGGTCGGTTTATCGACATTTCGAGCACCGGTCCCTCGCCGCCCTCCGACAGCACGGCAGGCCCTGCCCCGATCGGGGCAGGGCCTGCCGAAGCACACCGGGGAGAGGGTCAGGCCGCGACGACATCCATCGCACTGGCCTTGGGCACCAGCGAGGGCACCCGCTCGGAGGAACTGGCCGGTACCGTCACCGGTTCGACCAGGACCGGGCGTACCGGCTCGCTGGCGGCGAGTTCGGCGAGCGACAGTTCATCGCTGACCTCGCGCATGACCTCGGACATTCGCACGTCCAGGGCGTAGCAGATGGCGGAGAGCAGCTCGGAAGAGGCTTCCTTCTGGCCGCGCTCGACCTCGGACAGGTAGCCGAGGGAGACCCGCGCAGCGGCAGAGACCTCGCGCAGGGTGCGGCCCTGGCGCTGGCGCTGCCGACGCAGGACGTCACCCAGCAGACGACGGAGCAGGATCATCGGTGGCTCCCTCCTTGGACCGCGGCTCGACACGTCACTGCCCCACCGTACCGCTTGACCCGCATCACGTGCGGGGAGCCCGGTCGTGTTCACTCTGGGCTGTATCCATGGCCCCTCCCCTGGTGTTCGCGGTATGGACGCTGAGGCTTCCCGTTGCGTCACTTGTCCTATTCCCGGTAGGACCACTCCTACTAACCCTCCGGGACCGCACAGCATCGCCCAAAAGTTCGAGTGCGACCTCCACGGTCCTTCGTCGGATTGTGGCACGGCCCGGTGCGAGCTGGAGCGAGGAATGCGATAGTCCGCCTGGTCCGGCGACTGCCAGGTGTACCGTGCCCACCGGCTTGCCGTCCTGCGGATCGGGTCCGGCGACACCGGTCGTGGCCACCCCGTAGTCGGCGCCCATGAGCCGCCGCACGCCCTCGGCCATCTGCGCGGCCACGTCGGCGTCCACCGGGCCGCGCTCGGCCAGCAGCGCCGGATCCACGCCCAGCACGGACGCCTTCAGCTCGGTGGCATAGGCGGTGACCGAGCCCCGGAAGCTGCGGGAGGCGCCGGGAACGGCCACCAGCGCCGCCGCCAGCAGGCCCCCGGTCAGCGACTCGGCCACGGCCACGGTCGCGCCGACCGCCTCCAGCTCCGCCAGTACCCCGGCGGCGTCGCCGGTCACCGCCGGCCGCCGGTCCGGGCCTCGCGGCGCAGGGTCACCGCCTGCCGGATGTAGTCCAGGCCGGTGACCACGGTCAGCACCACTGCCAGCGCCATCAGCCAGGCCCGGGCGGTGGCCAGCGGCCCGGTCAGTACCAGCACGTACATGCCGACGGCGATGCCCTGGGTCAGGGTCTTCAGCTTGCCGCCCTTGCTGGCGGGGATCACCCCGATCCGGATCACCCAGAAGCGCATCAGGGTGATCCCGATCTCACGCACCAGGATGACCACGGTCACCCACCAGGGCAGGTCACCCAGTGCGGAGAGGGCCACCAGGGCGGTGCCCATGATGGCCTTGTCCGCGATCGGGTCGGCGATCTTGCCGAAGTCGCTGACCAGGTCCATCCGGCGGGCCAGCTCGCCGTCGAACAGGTCGGTGATCATGGCCAGGGCGAAGGTGGCCCAGGCCACCGCCCGCCACTTGGGATCATGCCCGCCGTCGGCCAGCAGCAGCGCGGCGAAGACCGGGACGATCAGCAGCCGCAGCATGGTCAACAGGTTGGGAATGTTCCACAGACTGGGCTCCGCCCGAGACGCGGACGCGCGTTCGACGGCAGTCTCGGGTGCCTCGGGCACGGGCTCGGCGGCAGCGCCCTCGGCGCCTCCGGCGAGACCGCCGCCTCTGACTCCCCCCTGGCCTGATGTCACGCGCCCACCTCGGCCCCGACCGCCTCGGCCACCAGGTCCACACCCGCGCTGGCGATGACCTTCGCGACGACCAGGTCGCCGACCTTCAC
The DNA here is from genome assembly GCF_014084105.1 of Streptacidiphilus sp. P02-A3a. GTDB lineage: Bacteria > Actinomycetota > Actinomycetes > Streptomycetales > Streptomycetaceae > Streptacidiphilus. The sequence continues at coordinate 7,686,788 of NZ_CP048289.1, forward strand.
CGAGTCCGGGACGCCGACCAGGCTGGTGATGCCGTCGGTCTCGGGGGCCTGGTGGTCGGCCCGGCCGATCACGCCCTCCTCGTCGTCGACCGACTCGATCAGCACCGTGACGCTGCTGCCGACCCGCTCCTCGGCGCGCTGCGCGGTCATCTCCTCGGCCAGTCGCGTGATCTTCGCCACACGCTCGGCGATGACCTCCTCCGAGAGCTTGCCCTGGTAACCCTCGGCCTCGGTGCCCTCCTCGTCGGAGTAGCCGAAGACCCCGATGGCGTCCAGCCGGGCGTTGCTGATGAAGCGTTCCAGCTCGGCCAGGTCCGCCTCGGTCTCGCCGGGGAAGCCGACGATGAAGTTGGACCTGGCACCGGCCTCCGGGGCCTGGGCGCGGATCTCCTCCAGCAGGCCCAGGAAGCGGTCGGTGTCCCCGAACCGGCGCATCCGGCGCAGTACCTCCGGCGCGGAGTGCTGGAAGGACAGGTCGAAGTACGGCATCACCCCGGGCGTCGAGGTCAGCGCCTTGATCAGGCCCGGACGCATCTCGGCGGGCTGGAGGTAGCTGACCCGGATCCGGTCGATGCCCTCGGTCTCGGCGAGCTCCGGCAGCAGCGTCTCCAGCAGCCGGATGTCACCCAGGTCCTTGCCGTACGAGGTGTTGTTCTCGCTGACCAGCATGACCTCGCGGACGCCCTGCTCGGCCAGCCAGCGGGTCTCGTTCAGCACGTCCGAGGGGCGGCGCGAGAGGAAGGAGCCGCGGAAGGCCGGGATGGCGCAGAAGGAGCAGCGGCGGTCGCAGCCGGAGGCCAGCTTCACCGAGGCCACCGGGCTGTCGTCCAGGCGGCGGCGCAGCGTGCGCGGGCCGGAGACCGGGGCGACGCCCTCGGGCAGGTCCGCGATCACGACCTCCGGCTCCGGGGCGGCTCCGTGGCCGGGGACGGCGACCGCGCCGCCCTCGGCGGCCTGCTGCCGCTCGACCGGGCTGAGCGGGAGCAGCTTGCGGCGGTCGCGGGGGGCGTGCGACACGTGGTGGCCGCCGGACAGGATGTTCTGCAGCCGGTCGGTGATGTCGGCGTAGTCGTCGAAGCCGAGGACCGCGTCGGCCTCCGGCAGCGCTTCGGCGAGCTCCTTGCCGTAGCGCTCGGCCATGCAGCCGACGGCCACGACGGCCTGGGTGCGGCCGTGGCCCTTCAGGTCGGAGGCTTCGAGCAGGGCGTCGACCGAGTCCTTCTTGGCGGCCTCGACGAAGCCACAGGTGTTGACGACGGCGATGTCGGCATCGGCGGCGTCGTGGACGAGTTCCCAGCCGTCGGCTTCCAGGCGCCCGGCGAGTTCCTCGGAATCGACCTCGTTTCGGGCGCAACCAAGGGTGACAAGGGCGACTGTGCGGCGTTCGGACATGACGCCAAGATTACCGAGGTTTTCCCGAAGGTGGCGCGAGGGGGCGAACCCGCAGGCCCGCGGGGCTACGACGGGGGTTCGCGGTGGGGTGCGCCGCGGGTCCGCGGCGGCTGCGGACCGCGGGCCCGGGACCGGTGTCGGCGGGGCCCGGGACGGCTGCGGGTCAGCTGGTCCGCAGGCCCTTGAGGGTGGCGTTGGCGTTGACGACCTGGCCCTCGGCACCGGGCTTGCCGGTGTCCTTGCCGTTGACCCACAGGTGCACCGCCCCGGCGTTGCCGAAGACCAGCGAGAGCTGCCTGGAGTCGCTGAAGGTCTGCGCCGAGCCCTGCGCCAGGTCGTCGCGGTACAGGGTCTGGCCTGCGGCGTTGGTCACCTGTAGCCAGCTGTCCCCGGTTTCCGCGCTGACCTTCAGGGTGACCGTCTTCGCCGGCGCCGCGACCGGTTTGGCCCCCGGTTTGGCGGGCTTCGGCGCGAGCGCGGGCCGGGGCGCGGTACTGGGCCGGGCCGAGGGGACGATGGTGCTCTCCACCGCCGTGTTCCTGGTCCTGCCGTCGGCCAGGTTGAAGCCGATCACGGCGACCACCACGATGGTCGCCGCCACCATCGCGCCGGTCCAGTTGGCCCGGCGCCGCTCCGGCCGCAGCTGCTCGGCCTCGAACATCGGCAGCGGCCGGTTCGCCACCGGCGCCCCGCCGTGGGCGTCGTCGTACTGGCCCACCAGCAGGTCGCCGTCGGCGCGGACGGCGCGGGCGAGGGAACGGATGTGGCCCCGGGCGTAGAAGTCGCCGCCGCAGCGGCTGAAGTCGTCCTGCTCGATCGCCTCGATGATCGGCACGCGCACGCTGGTCTCCGCGGCCACCTGCTCCACGGTGAGCTCGGCCGCGAGCCGCGCGGTGGTCAGCACCTGCCCGATGCCGGGCGCCGAGTCGTCGTGCTTGGGGCCGGACTTGCGGCCGGACCTGGAGTCCGCCGCGGGGGGCTTCGCCTTCGGGTCCGCCGGGAGGGGGGTGGTGGGGGCTGTTCGGCCGGGGCCTCCGGATAGGGATGTGCCGCTGGTCACAGTTAAGCCTTTCGAGCGTTGGCCACCTGCTGCCACACCTTCGCGCGAGGACGGAAGCGGAAAGCGTCAGCTGATCATCATTTAAGGACGGGGGCGGAACCCCGACAAGCCGGACTCGTCCGAAAGGAGCACCCACCCCACGTGCCGGTCGGTCTAACGCCCGGCCCCGGGCCGCCGATGTGCCCGGCCGCCCTCATTCGCCCCGGAGAGTGAGCAGCACCCCGTCCAGCTCGTCCGCCGTGACCAGCACGTCGCGCGCCTTGGAGCCCTCGCTGGGGCCGACGATGCCCCGGGACTCCATCAGGTCCATCAGCCGGCCGGCCTTGGCGAAGCCCACCCGCAGCTTGCGTTGCAGCATCGAGGTCGAACCGAACTGGGTGGAGACCACCAGTTCGGCGGCCTGGACCAGCAGGTCCAGGTCGTCGCCGATCTCCTCGTCGATCTCCTTCTTCGGGCCGCTGCCGACCGTGACGTCGCTGCGGTACTCGGCCTGGAGCTGCGCCTTGCAGTGGTCGACGACGGCGGCGATCTCCTCCTCGGTGACGAACGCGCCCTGCATCCGGACCGGCTTGCCCGCGCCCATCGGCAGGAACAGCGCGTCGCCCTTGCCGATCAGCTTCTCGGCCCCGGGCTGGTCCAGGATGACCCGGCTGTCGGCCAGTGAGGAGGTGGCGAAGGCCAGCCGCGAGGGCACGTTGGCCTTGATCAGGCCGGTGACCACGTCCACGCTGGGCCGCTGGGTGGCCAGCACCAGGTGGATCCCGGCGGCCCGGGCGAGCTGGGTGATCCGGACGATGGAGTCCTCGACGTCGCGCGGGGCGACCATCATCAGGTCGGCCAGCTCGTCCACGATCACCAGCAGGTACGGGTACGGCGTGAGCACCCGCTCGCTGCCGAGCGGCGGCTGGAGCTTGCCGGAGCGCACCGCCCGGTTGAAGTCGTCGACGTGCCGGAAGCCGAAGGCGGCCAGGTCGTCGTAGCGCAGGTCCATCTCGCGGACGACCCACTGGAGCGCCTCGGCGGCCTTCTTCGGGTTGGTGATGATCGGCGTGATCAGGTGCGGGACGCCCTCGTACGCGGTCAGCTCGACCCGCTTCGGGTCGACCAGGACCAGCCGGACCTCCTCCGGGGTGGCCCGCATCAGGATCGAGGTGATCAGGCAGTTGATGCAGGACGACTTGCCCGCGCCGGTGGCTCCGGCGACCAGGATGTGCGGCATCTTGGCGAGGTTGGCGACGGCGGTCTGGCCCTCGACGTCCTTGCCCATGCCGACGATCATCGGGTGCGTGTCGTTGACCGCGATCGGCGAGCGCAGCAGGTCGCCGAGGTTGACCATCTCCCGGTCGGTGTTGGGGATCTCGATGCCCACGGCGGACTTGCCCGGGATCGGGCTGATGATCCGGACGTCGGGGCTGGCCACCGCGTAGGCGATGTTGCGGGCCAGCGCGGTGATCCGCTCGACCTTCACCGCGAGGCCCAGCTCGACCTCGTAGCGGGTGACCGTCGGGCCCCGGGTGAAGCCGGTGACCGCCGCGTCCACCTTGAACTCGGCGAAGACATTGCTGAGCGCGGCCACCACGTCGTCGTTGGCCTTGCTGCGGGACTTACCCGGGCCGCCCTTGGTGAGCAGGTCCGGCGAGGGCAGCTGGTATCCGACGTCGGCGGGCAGCCGCAGCTGCTCGGAGCGCAGCGGCGGTACCGCGTCGTCCTCCTGACGGGCGGTCGGCACCCCCGGCTCGCCGGGGGCGGCGTCCGGCTCCGGCGGCGCGTCGGCCGGCTCGGCGAGGTCGGGCAGCGCGGGCGTGCCGGGCGCCGCGGTGTTGTCCTTGACCTTGCTGAGCATGTTCACCAGCGTCGGCGAGGGGTGCACGCCGTGCATGACCGCGCCGTCCAGCGCCGCCGCGGCCGCCGCGGCCACGTCGATGGCGTCCAGGCCGCCCGGGGCCAGCTGCGGCTGCTCGGCCGGATCCGCCTCGGCGGCCTGGCGTCCGCGCGGACGTCGGCGGCGCGCCGGGACGGCCGCGCCCTCCTGCTCCAACTGCTCGCGTTTCTTCAGCAGCACCGCGCGTTCGGCGGGGGTGCCCGGCTCGCCCTCGAACTCGCCGAAGCCGAGGCCGTCGAGGTCGGTGTCCTCGAACTCGCCGTCGGGGTCGTCCGGGTCGGCGGACGGCAGCTCCGGCTCGATCAGCGACAGCCGCACGCCCAGCAGCCGCAGCCGCTGCGGGATCTGGTTGACCGGGGTCGCGGTGACCACCAGCAGTCCGAAGAAGGTGACCAGCAGCAGCAGCGGCACCGCCAGCGCCGGTCCGGCCGCGGTCATCAGCGGCCGGGAGGCGGCCATCCCGATGAGTCCGCCCGCGGCCCGGATCCGGGCCGCGCCGGAGTGCATGCCCGGCGCGCCGCAGCCGATGTGCACCAGGCCGAGCACGCCGATGCTCAGCGCGCTCAGGCCGATGACGATCCGTCCGTTGGCCTCCGGCCGCTCCGGATGCCGCATCAGCCGGATGGCGACACCGCCCAGGAGTATCGGCACCACCACCGACATCCGCCCGAAAGCACCCTTGACCACGTTGGTGACGCCGATCCCGAGCCAGCCCTGCGGATCGGACCAGGACCCGGCCGCGACCAGCAGTCCCAGCGCGATCAGCAGCAGCGCCAGGCCGTCCTTGCGGTGCGCGGGGTGCAGCCCCTTGGCGCCGTTGCCCACGCCCCGGGCCACCGCGCCGACGCCGTGCGCGACCCCGAGCCAACTGCCGCGCACCGCGCGGTAGGCGACCGGCTTGGGCGGCGCGGGTTTGACGGTGACGGCGATCGGCTCGGGCTTCTTGGCGGCGGCCTTGACCGGTGCCTTCGGCTTCGGCTTCGGCGCGGCGGGGGGCTTGGCCGCCGCCTTCTTGGCCGGGGCGGCCTTCTTCGCCGTCCCGGCGTTCCCGGTACGCGAACCGCTTCCGGACGTGCGTGTGGCCATGCGGCCCAGGTTACCGGTGGGAGCGGGGGCGCAACATGCGGTGCGCCCGGTTGCTCCGGTCGTGTCGGTGCCACGGCTCGGGGTGGCAAGGCGCCGGTCCGGGGCGGACCGTGGCGCGACGTCAGTTACCGCCGGGCGCGGTCAGTTCTCGCTGGGCAGGACCGGCCCCGGAGCCCCGGCGCCGGTTCCGGGCTCCAACGCGTCCAGCGCCCGGCGCAGTCCGGAGAGCCGCCGCTCCAGGTGGGTGGCGGTGGCCGCCGCGGCCGGGTCCGAGGACTCGTCGAGCTGCTTGGTCAGCGCCTCGGCCTGCTCCTCGACCGCGGCCAGCCGGGCCGAGAGCTCGGCCAGCAGCCCGCTCGCCGGGGCGCTGCGGGCGGGGGCCTCGCCGTTGCCGGACCGGCCGTCCAGCTGTAGCCGCAGCAGCGCCGCCTGCTCCTTGAGCTGGCAGTTCTTCATGTACAGCTCGACGAAGACGGAGACCTTGGCGCGCAGCACCCACGGGTCGAAGGGCTTGGAGATGTAGTCGACCGCCCCGGCGGCGTAGCCGCGGAAGGTGTGGTGCGGGCCGTGGTTGATGGCGGTGAGGAAGATGATCGGGATGTCCCGGGTGCGCTCGCGGCGCTTGATGTGGGCGGCGGTTTCGAAGCCGTCCATGCCGGGCATCTGGACGTCCAGCAGGATCACCGCGAAGTCGTCGGTGAGCAGCGCCTTCAGCGCCTCCTCACCGGAGGTGGCGCGGACCAGCGTCTGGTCCAGCGCGGACAGGATCGCCTCCAGCGCCAGCAGGTTCTCCGCCCGGTCGTCGACCAGGAGGATCTTGGCCTTCTGCACCTTGGCCTGCCCTCCTCGCCCCGGAGCTGTTCCGGTCGACGTCCCGTCGGCCGGGACCCGTGCCCCGACCGCCCCTGCCACGGCTCCGCCCACGCCTTCCGGCTTTGTCGCGATCCCGGCGGTTGCGCCGGTCCTGGTCGTACCCGTCACGGTCATGCTAGCCGCACCTCACTGCCCGCTACCCACGCCACCGACGATCCGTGTCTGGAACACGGCGCTCTGGTGACCCAGCCGGTACCCATAGCAACGCCGAGTGACACTATCCGGTTCCCGAACGGCACGGCCACCACCCCTGCGAGTGGTAACAGCTCTGGACGGGTTCCGGAGGCGGTCGGCGGTACCAGCAGGTTTCGGACAGATGCCCGCCGCCGACCCCCGCCAACCTGGAACGCGCCCGGCAAGGACGCCCAGGCCGGAGCGCGCGGACGGATCCGTCCGCGCGGGCCCCAGATCTGGACAGATGTCCGCTAACCGTGCCGGGCCCGCAGCCAGTGGTCCATCACCCCGAGCAGGTAGTTGGTGTCCACCGGCTTGGTGACGTGGTCGGAGGCCCCGGCGGCCAGGCTCTTCTCCTTGTCGCCCTTCATCGCCTTGGCGGTCAGCGCGATGATCGGCAGCCCGGCGAACTGCGGCATCCGGCGGATCGCCTCGGTCGTGGCGTAGCCGTCCATCTCCGGCATCATGATGTCCATCAGCACCACCGAGACGTCCTCGTGCTGCTCCAGCACCTCGATCCCCTCGCGGCCGTTCTCCGCGTACAGCACGGTCAGGCCGTACTGCTCCAGGACGCTGGTGAGCGCGAAGACGTTGCGGATGTCGTCGTCGACGATCAGCACCTTCTCGCCCTCGAAGTGCCCGCCGAAGGACGCCCCCTCGGACTGCCCGTCGTCCTCCGCCAGGTGGCGGGTCATGCCGTTGGCGATGCTGCCGCTGACCGGGGCGGGCACCGGGTAGTCCACCGGGGGCCGGGGCACGGCCGCGAGCACGGCGGCCTCGCGGCGGCGCTCCTGGGCCGCCCCGCGCACCTCGTCCGCCCAGGCCTGGGCGGGGTTGGCCGGGAGCGCGGCGACGGCGTTCGCGCCGGAGTCCAGCGGCAGGTAGAGCGTGAACGTGCTGCCGCGCTCCAGCTCGCTCTCGGCGTGGATCTCGCCGCCGAGCAGCCGGGCGATCTCCCGGCTGATGGACAGGCCGAGGCCGGTGCCGCCGTACTTGCGGCTGGTGGTGCCGTCGGCCTGCTTGAAGGCCTCGAAGATCTCCCGGAGCTTGTTGTGCGGGATGCCGATGCCGGTGTCGGTGACCGAGAAGGCGATCAGCGGCTGGTCCGGGTCGCTGATCGCGCCGCTCTCCAGCAGCTGCTCGCTGATGTGCTGCGGCACGATGTGCTCGAAACCGCCGCTTCCGGCGGGCTGGATCAGCAGTTCCACCGAGCCCGAGTCGGTGAACTTCACCGCGTTGGACAGCAGGTTGCGCAGCACCTGCTGCAACCGCTGCTCGTCGGTGTGCAGGGTGACCGGGAGGTCCGGCGAGACCCCGACCGCGAAGTCCAGGCCCTTGTCGGCGGTCAGCGGCCGGAAGGTCGCCTCGACGTAGTCCACCAGCTGCACCAGCGCGATCCGGGCCGGGCGGACGTCCATCTTCCCGGCCTCGACCTTGGACAGGTCCAGGATGTCGTTGATCAGCTGGAGCAGGTCCGAACCCGCGCCGTGGATGGTCTCGGAGAACTCCACCTGCTTCGGACTGAGGTTGCCCTCGGCGTTGTCGGAGAGCAGTTTGGCCAGGATCAGCAGCGAGTTGAGCGGCGTGCGCAGCTCGTGCGACATGTTCGCCAGGAACTCCGACTTGTAGCGCGAGGAGAGCGCCAACTGCTCCGCGCGCTCCTCCAGTACCTGCCGCGCCTCCTCGATCTCCGAGTTCTTGATCTCGATGTCGCGGTTCTGCGTGGCCAGCAGCTCGGCCTTCTCCTCCAGTTCGGCGTTGGAGCGCTGCAACTCCTCCTGCCGGGCCTCCAGTTCGGCCGAGCGCATGGACAGCTCGGCGGTCAGCCGCTGGGACTCCAGCAGCAGGCCCTCGGTCTTGGTGTTGACCGAGATGGTGTTCACCGTGACGCCGATCATCTCGGCGATCTGGTCCAGGAAGTCCAGGCTGACCTTGGTGAAGGCGTTGAACGAGGCCAGCTCGATGATGCCGAGCAGGCGGCCCTCGAACAGCACCGGCATCACGATCACGTTGACCGGCGCGGCCTCGCCCAGTCCGGACGCGATCTTCAGGTACCCGGGCGGGGCGGAGGTCAGCAGGATCGGCCGCTTCTCCACGGCCGCCTGCCCGATCAGCGACTCGTGCGGGCGGAAGGTCGTCGGCATCGCCCGGCGCTGGTAGCCGTAGGAGCCGATCAGCCTCAGGATCAGGTCGCCGTCGTCCTCGTCGTCCGGGACCAGCTCCGCCGGCCGGCTGCCCGGCTGGGCCAGGAAGAACGCGCCGTGCTGGGCCGAGACCACCGGAGTGAGCTCGCTCATGATCAGTGCGGCGACGGCCTCCAGGTCACGGCGGCCCTGCATCAGACCGGAGATCCGCGCCAGGTTGGTCTTGAGCCAGTCCTGCTCCTGGTTGGTACGCGTGGTCTCGCGCAGGTTGGCGATCATCTGGTTGATGTTGTCCTTGAGCTCGTCGAGCTCGCCGGACGCGTCCACGTCGATCCGCAGCGACAGGTCACCCCTGGTCACGGCGGTGGCCACCTGGGCGATCGCCCGCACCTGCCGGGTCAGGTTCCCGGCCAGCTCGTTCACCGACTCGGTCAGGTCCTGCCAGGTACCGGCGACGCCGGGGACCCGGGCCTGGCCGCCGAGGCGGCCGTCGGTGCCGACCTCGCGGGCTACCCGGGTGACCTCGTCGGCGAACGCCGACAGCTGGTCGACCATGGTGTTGATGGTGGTCTTGAGCTCCAGGATCTCGCCGCGCGCGTCGACGTCGATCTTCTTCGACAGGTCGCCCTTGGCGACGGCCGTGGTCACCTGGGCGATGTTGCGGACCTGCCCGGTCAGGTTGTTGGCCATCTGGTTGACGTTGTCGGTCAGGTCCTTCCAGATCCCGGCGACCCCGGCGACCCGGGCCTGGCCGCCCAGGGTGCCGTCGGTGCCCACCTCGCGGGCCACCCGGGTCACCTCGTCGGCGAACGCCGACAGCTGGTCCACCATCGTGTTCAGGGTGTCGGCGAGGGCCGCGACCTCGCCCTGGGCCTCGATGGTGATCTTCTTGGACAGGTCGCCGCCGGCGACCGCCGTGGCGACCTGGGCGATGTTCCGGACCTGGAAGGTCAGGTTGCTCGCCATGAAGTTGACGTTCTCGGCCAGGTCGCGCCAGATGCCGGAGACGCCCTTGACCCGGGCCTGCCCGCCCAGGATGCCCTCGGTACCCACTTCACGGGCCACCCGGGTCACCTCGTCCGCGAACACCGACAGCTGGTCCACCATCGTGTTGACGGTGGTGACCAGCTCCAGGATCTCGCCCCGGGCGTCCACGGTGATCTTCTTGGACAGGTCGCCCCGGGCCACAGCGGTGGTCACCTCGGCGATGTTGCGGACCTGGCCGGTGAGGTTGTTGGCCATGAAGTTGACGTTGTCGGTGAGGTCCTTCCAGGTCCCGGAGACCCCCGGCACCGCCGCCTGGCCGCCCAGCGTGCCCTCGGTACCGACCTCGCGGGCGACCCGGGTCACCTCGTCGGCGAAGCCCGACAGCTGGTCGACCATGGTGTTCAGGGTCGTCTTCAGCTCCAGGATCTCGCCCCGGGCGTCGACCGTGATCTTCTGCGACAGGTCACCGCGCGCCACCGCCGTCGCGACCTGGGCGATGTTGCGGACCTGGCCGGTCAGGTTCCCGGCCATGAAGTTCACGTTGTCGGTCAGGTTCCGCCACACCCCGGCCGCGCCCGGCACCATCGCCTGGCCGCCCAGGATGCCGTCGGTACCGACCTCCCGGGCGACCCGGGTCACCTGGTCGGCGAAGCCGGACAGCTGGGACACCATCGTGTTGATGGTGTTCTTCAGCTCCAGGATCTCGCCGCGCGCGTCCACCTCGATGGTCTGCGACAGGTCGCCGCGGGCCACCGCGGTGGTCACCTGGGCGATGCTGCGGACCTGGTCGGTCAGGTTGGTCGCCATCAGGTTGACGTTGTCGGTCAGGTCCTTCCAGGTCCCGGCGACGCCGGGGACGGTCGCCTGACCGCCGAGCCGCCCCTCGGTGCCGACCTCGCGGGCCACCCGGGTCACCTCGGACGCGAAGCCCGACAGCTGGTCGACCATGGTGTTCACGGTGTTCTTCAGCTCCAGCATCTCACCGGCGACGTGCACGGTGACCTTGCGGGAGAGGTCGCCCTTGGCGACCGCGGTGGTGACCCAGGCGATGTCGCGGACCTGCGCGGTCAGCCGCCCGGCCATCATGTTCACCGAGTCGGTGAGGTCCTTCCAGCTGCCGGAGACCCCGCGCACCCGCGCCTGACCACCCAGCTTGCCCTCGGTGCCGACCTCGATGGCGACCCGGGTCACCTCGTCGGTGAACTCCGACAGCGAGTCCACCAGGCCGTTGACCGTCCGCCCGACCTTCAGGAACTCCCCACGCAGCGGGTGCGAGCCGCCGTCCGGTCCGAGCGCGCGCAGTTCCATGCGCTGCTCCAGGTCGCCCTCGGCGATCGAGCCGAGCACCCGGCCCACCTCCGCCATCGGCCGGGCCAGGTCGTCGATCAGGGCGTTGCAGTTGTCGATCGCCGCACCCCAGGCACCCTCACCCGCGCCCGCCTCCAGCCGCTCCGACAGCCGCCCCTCGCGGCCCACCAGCCGCCGCACCCGCGCCAGCTCCCCGGTGAGGTGCTGGTTGCGCTCGGCGATCTCGTTGAAGACGGCGGCGATCTCGGCCATCACCGAGTCACCGGGCACGGTGAGCCGACGACGGAAGTTCCCGTCGCGCATCGCCGTGAGCGCGGACAGCAGCTTGCGTAGATCCGCCGCGTCCGCGCCCCGGTTGTGGCGGCTCCGGCCGCCCCGTACCGCTGCCGCGGCTGTCGCTCTGCTCGAATCCACCGGGGTCCCTCCAGAGTTGCGGACCGGCTGTCGCCAAACAATCTATCCACCCTACGGGGTTGCGGTAGGGCTGGCGCGGGGTATCGCCTTGCCGTTCGGGAGCGAGCAGCACGCTGCGGAAAGTAACCTGACGGGGTCACGCCCGTTGTCCCCGACACATCCCAGAGACAACGCATCTCCGCCGAACACAGCAGAAGAGGAGTCGCCACGTGGTCACCGCGCGGGCTGCCGCCACGTTCGAGCCGGTCGGCCGCTCCGTGGCGTCCGCGCGCGGCTTCGTCCGGGACACCTTGCAGGGCTGGGGCTTCTCCGAGGTCGTGGACGACGCGGTGGTACTCGCCAGCGAGCTGGTCACCAACGCCGTGGTGCACGCCGGAACCGCCGCCGAGGTGCTCTGCCTGCGGCACGAGCACTCGGTCCGGGTCGAGGTCGCCGACCGCTACCCGAAGCGCGCGCTGCCGGTCTTCGACGGCGCGCTCTACCAGGAGGCCGAGCGGGCGCTCAACGGCGAACCGGTGGACCAGCCCACGCTCGGCGGTGGATATGAGCCTCATCACACCGATTTGGAGCGCGAAGGGGGGCGTGGGCTGCTGCTGTGCGCCGCCCTGGCCGCCCGTTGGGGAGTCGACTACACCGCCACCCGCAAGCGCGTCTGGTTCCAGCTCGACCTGCCCGCCCGCGCCACCGGAACCCGCTTCGCCGGGCCGGTCACCCCGGACGAACTGCTGCCCGCCGCCGACTCCGCCGTCCGGGTCGCGGTGATCCAGGTCGACGCCGCGGGCAAGGTCAGCGGCTGGAACGCGGACGCCGAGACCTTGTTCACACTTCCCTCGGCCAAGACCGTCGGCCAGCCGCTCGGCGCGTACGCGGCCTGGCCGCAGACCCCCGGCACCGGCCTCGGCCTGGACGAGGCACTGCGGCTGTCCCGCTGGGAGGGCAGCTACGGCCTGCGCTGCGGCGACGGCCGGGTGATGCCGGTGTACGGGGCGCACCTGCGGGTCAGGGATACCCAGGGCGTGCCGTCGACCGTCTGCCTGCTGGTCCGCGAGCACGAACGCGCGGTGCTCCAGTCGCCGTTCCGGGGCAGCCAGCACAACGACCCGGTCAGTCCCGACAACCACAGCACCGACCTGCACGGCTTCGCCCGCTCCTTCGACGCCTTCATCGGGTCACCGGCCCCGGACGACCTCGACGGCCTGCTTCAGCGCACCGTGGAACGCGCCCGCGACATGCTCGACGGCGACGCCGCCTACCTGCTGCTGGCCACCGACGACGAGACCGAGCTGGAGGTCCGCGCCAGCTGCGGGCTGCCGTCCGGACGCCAGCGCTTCGCCCGGGTCCCGGTCGAGGCGAGCGCCGGACGCTACGGCTCGGCCCGGCTCCCGGCCGTCCACGACGACCTCACCGCGCAGCCCGGCACCGTCCCGCTGCTCACCGGAACCGGACTGCGGTCGGTGGTCACCGTGCCACTGAAGGTCGAGGGCCGGCTCACCGGCTCCCTCGGTGTCGCCGCGCAGGCCGCCGACCAGTACCGCAACGAGGACGCGCTGCGGCTTCAGTTCGCCGCCGACCGGATCGCGCTGGCCGTGGAGAGTGCCCGGCTGACCGAGCTGGAACGGCTCCGCCGGGGCTCGCTGTCGTTCCTGGTGGAGGCGTCCGACCTGCTCGCGGGCACGCTGGAACGCGACCAGACGCTGGCGCTGATGGCCCAGATGACCGTCCCCACGCTGGCCTCCTGGTGCGCCGTCTACACCATCACCGACCAGTCCGCCCCCGAACTCGCCTTCGTACTGCACGAGGACGAGGACCAGATCGACGGACTGCGCGAGCTGCTGACCCGGATCCCGCCGCCGGAGCCGCTGAACCTGCCGGGCGCGCGCAACTGGCGAGAACCCGCGGTCGCCGCGCACGAGGGCGCGATGCGGGTCTCCCTGCGCAGCCTGGCCCGCGAGGGCACCACCCGGCCGACCCCGGGCTCCGGCCCGGCCGCCGCGCTCGCCGCGGCGGCGGCCGTCGGCGGCGAGACCGTGGTGCTGCCGCTGGTCGCCCGCAACCGGGTGATCGGCATGCTCACCCTGGGCAAGGCCGCCGACGAGAAGTTCCGCCGGGAGATCCTGGAACTCGCCGAGGACCTCTCCCGCCGCGCCGCCCTGGCGCTGGACAACGCCCGGCTCTACTCCGAGCGCACCGCCATCAGCCGGGCGCTGCAACGCAGCCTGCTGCCTCCGGAGATGCCCCGCATCCCGGGCCTGGAGGTCGAGGTGATCTACCGTGCGGCCGGTGAGGGCAACGAGGTGGGCGGCGACTTCTACGACGTCTTCCCGATCCGCTCCGGCAGCTACGGCTTCGCCATCGGCGACGTCTGCGGCACCGGTCCGGAGGCCGCGGCCGTCACCGGGCTGGCCCGGCACTCGCTGCGGCTGCTCGCCCGCGAGGGCCTGTCCGCACCGGAGGTACTGAAGCGGCTCAACGCCGCCATCCTGGACGAGGGCGCCCGCAGCCGCTTCCTGACCCTGCTCTACGGCGAACTCACACCGCACGAGGACGGCACCGTGGAGATCCGCTCGGTCTGCGCCGGACACCCGCTGCCGCTACGGCTGCGCCCCGACGGCACGGTCAACGCCGCGGCCGAGCCGCAGCCGCTGCTCGGCGTGATCGAGGACCTGGAACTGACCGAGGAGACCTTCACGCTCGACCCGGGCGACGTGCTGCTGTGCGTCACCGACGGGGTGACCGAGCGCCGCGAGGGCAGCCGGATGCTCGGCGACGACGGTCTCGCGGAGGTCCTCTCCGGCTGTACCGGGCTGACAGCGGGGGCGGTCGCGGCGCGGGTGCTGCGCGCGGTGGAGCGCTTCGCGCCGGAACCGGCCTCGGACGACATGGCCATCCTGGCCCTGCGCGTGCCGACGGTGACCGGCCCCTGAGCTCCCCCTGAGTGCCCACCTGAGACCGGCAATCGTCCGAAGCCGGCTCAGCTCACCGGGACCGACACCTCGTCGGGCCGCTCCGTCGGCACGGACCGTGCCCGGGCCGTGCGCCGACGCAGCACGATCCGCGCCGCGCCCCACTGGAGCAGGTAGCTGAACAGCAGCAGGGCCACCGCCGCCAGGCCGTCGAACCAGTAGTGGTTGGCCGTCACCAGCACCACCGTCACGGTCACCAGCGGATGCAGCAGGATCAGCCAGCGCCAACGGCTCCGGCTGACCTTGATCACCGCCACCGCCACCAGGACGCACCAGGCCACGTGCACCGACGGCATCGCCGAGTAGGAGTCGGCTTGCAGTCCGCCGACCGACGCCCCGTAGACCGACTGCCCGTACTGGACCGCCGTGTCCACCATCCCGGCCACCGGAAGCAGCCGAGGCGGCGCCACGGGTATCAACTGCACCGCCAGGGACATCGCGGTGACCAGCACCAACGTCGTCCGGACCCAGGGATACCGCTCGCGGTGCCGGAGGAACAGCCAGACCAGCAGCGCGATCATCACGCCGAAGTGCATCGACGCGTAGTAGTAGTTGGCCCCCTGGATCAGCAGGTGGTGCGGCAGGAACCAGCGTTGCAGCGCGGCCTCGCTGGGAAAACCGAGTCTTCGCTCGGTGTCCCAGATCCACTGCCCGCGGGCGACGGCGTCGTCGGTGCCCATCACCGACAGCTGGCCCGCGAACTGCCACACCGCGAACAGCGCCACCACCGTCGCTGCCTCGCGCAGCACCAGCCCGACGGCCGCCCTGCCCGCGCGCCGGGCCAGCAGCGAGCCCGTGTACACGGCAACGCTCAACGCCCCGGCGGACTGCCAGGACAGCGTGAGATTCTGCACGGCAGACCGCCTCTCTGCGCAGGGCATCGCACCCGGGGACGCCGTCGTCGGACGGTGCCGGGTGCACCGTTTGGGCACACCGTAACGTCAGGTACTGACAACGGACACCTCAGGGCCGCCTTCCGGTGCATCCGGCAGCGGGCTGCGCAGCGGATGCCGGATCAGCAGGCTTGCCTGGACCTCGGTCTGATCCAGCGCCGCATAGGTGTGCGGCTGGTCGCAGACCCAGGAGACATGCTCCCCGGCCCGGACCACCAGGGGCGCGGGCACCGGCCCGACCAGGGCGGTGCCACTGAACACGGTCAGGTACTCGACCACTCCGGGGCCGTGCCCGGGAGAGGTCTGCGCCGTTCCGGGGCGGATCCGCAGCCGGTAGAGCTCGGTGCTGATCCCCCCGTCCACGAAGGCCTCCAGCAGCGTCGCCGACACCGCGTCACCGTGCACCACCGTGGCCTCCCCCTCCGGCCCGGCACCGGGTGCGGCCAGCAGCGCCGCCAGCGGTACCTCCAACTGCGCGGCGATGACGTAGAGGGTGCCTGCCGTGGGATTGCGGGTTCCCGACTCCAGGCCGGAGAGCGTCGCCTTGCCGACCCCCGCCCGGCGGGCCAACTCCGAGAGGCTGAGCCCGCGTTCGCCGCGCAGTCGGCGGATGCGCCGCCCCGTTTCCGCAGCCGGGCCGTCCGGCCATCCCTGTTCCATGGCATTGAGTATCCTCCTGCCGCTATCGTTCCATAAACGGAACGACAGCCCGCAGGGGGAGACACATGCCGACCACCGAACCCGCACTCGTACCCGGCGCCCGGAGCCCCGGCGGGCCGGCCGCACGCACCGACCCCGTGCCGCTGAGCCAGCCGCTCAGCGCGGGCCTGGTCACCGCCATCGTCGGCTTCAGCAGTTCCTTCGTCCTGGTCCTCACCGGACTGCGCGGTGTCGGAGCCGATCCACGTCAGGCCGTGTCCGGGCTGCTGCTGCTCTGCCTCGCCATGGGCGGGCTCGCCATCTGGTTCGGGCTGCGGCACCGCCAGCCGGTCAGCATCGCCTGGTCCACCCCCGGCGCCGCGCTGCTCGCCACCGCCGGTCACCAGAGCGGCGGATACCGCTGCGCCGTGGGCGCGTTCCTGGTCAGCGGGCTGCTGATCACCCTCACCGGGATATGGGGACGCCTGGGACGCTGGATCTCCGCGATACCCGGTTCACTCGCCACCGCGCTACTCGCCGGCGTACTACTGCCGCTCTGCCTCGCCCCGGTCCGGGCCGCCGACCAACTGCCGGACCTCGCCCTGCCGACGATCGCCGCCTGGGCACTGCTCACCCGCTTCGCGCGCCGCTGGGCCACCCCCGGCGCGCTCGCCACCGCCGTCGCGGCGCTGCTGTTCCAGCACGCCCACACGTTCGGACACAGCGGCGACCTGCTGCCGACACCGACCTTCACCACTCCGGCGTTCAGCCTGGGCGCGACCGTCAGCATCGCGCTCCCGCTGTACGTGATCACCATGGCCTCGCAGAACATCCCCGGGATCGCGGTACTGACCCACTTCGGCTACCAGCCGCGCACCCGCCCCATCCTCATCGGCACCGGCCTGGCCAGCGCGGTGGGCTCGGTGGGCGGCGCCTACATGGTCAATCTCGCGGCCATCACCGCGGCCCTGGTCGCGGGTCCGGACGCCCACCCGGACCGGGCCCGGCGCTGGATCGCCTCGGTCACCGCGGGCGCGGTCTACCTGCTGCTGGGACTGACCGCGGGCTTCTCCGCCGCACTGCTGAGCGCGGCCCCGCCGCTGCTGATCGAGGCCACGGCCGGGCTGGCGCTGCTCGGCACACTCGGCTCAGCGCTCTCGGCCACGGTCGCCCAGGAGAACGGCCGCGAGGCGGCGGTCATCACCTTCGTGGTCTGCGCATCCGGGGTCACCGCCTTCGGCATCGGCGCCCCCGTCTGGGCCCTGCTGGCCGGGCTCGGCAGCTACGCGCTGCTGGCCCGGAAATGACTGTAGGCCCCCTGACATGATGTCAGGGGGCCTACAGTAAAGGTTGTTCGGCGGCGTCCTACTCTCCCACAGGGTCCCCCCTGCAGTACCATCGGCGCTATGAGGCTTAGCTTCCGGGTTCGGGATGTAACCGGGCGTTTCCCTCACGCTATGACCACCGAAACACTATGAAGTTGACCGCACACCACTCCTCACGGAGTAGGGGTCGTTCCTTCAGAACAACACAGTGGACGCGTAGCAACTATGGACAAGCCCTCGGCCTATTAGTACCGGTCAGCTCCACCCCTCACAGGGCTTCCACATCCGGCCTATCAACCCAGTCGTCTACTGGGAGCCTTAACCACTCAAGGTGGTGGGAGCCCTCATCTCGAAGCAGGCTTCCCGCTTAGATGCTTTCAGCGGTTATCCCTCCCGAACGTAGCCAACCAGCCATGCCCTTGGCAGGACAACTGGCACACCAGAGGTTCGTCCGTCCCGGTCCTCTCGTACTAGGGACAGCCCTTCTCAAGACTCCTACGCGCGCAGCGGATAGGGACCGAACTGTCTCACGACGTTCTAAACCCAGCTCGCGTACCGCTTTAATGGGCGAACAGCCCAACCCTTGGGACCTACTCCAGCCCCAGGATGCGACGAGCCGACATCGAGGTGCCAAACCATCCCGTCGATATGGACTCTTGGGGAAGATCAGCCTGTTATCCCCGGGGTACCTTTTATCCGTTGAGCGACGGCGCTTCCACAAGCCACCGCCGGATCACTAGTCCCTGCTTTCGCACCTGCTCGACCCGTCGGTCTCACAGTCAAGCTCCCTTGTGCACTTACACTCAACACCTGATTGCCAACCAGGCTGAGGGAACCTTTGGGCGCCTCCGTTACATTTTAGGAGGCAACCGCCCCAGTTAAACTACCCACCAGACACTGTCCCTGATCCGGATCACGGACCCAGGTTAGACATCCAGCACGACCAGAGTGGTATTTCAACGACGACTCCACAACCACTGGCGTGGCCGCTTCAAAGTCTCCCACCTATCCTACACAAGCCGAACCGAACACCAATATCAAGCTATAGTAAAGGTCCCGGGGTCTTTCCGTCCTGCTGCGCGAAACGAGCATCTTTACTCGTAATGCAATTTCACCGGGCCTATGGTTGAGACAGTCGAGAAGTCGTTACGCCATTCGTGCAGGTCGGAACTTACCCGACAAGGAATTTCGCTACCTTAGGATGGTTATAGTTACCACCGCCGTTTACTGGCGCTTAAGTTCTCAGCTTCGCCAGGTCGAAACCAAGCTAACCGGTCCCCTTAACGTTCCAGCACCGGGCAGGCGTCAGTCCGTATACATCGCCTTACGGCTTCGCACGGACCTGTGTTTTTAGTAAACAGTCGCTTCTCGCTGGTCTCTGCGGCCGGCCACAGCTCAAGGAGCAAGTCCCATCACCACAACCGGCCCCCCTTCTCCCGAAGTTACGGGGGCATTTTGCCGAGTTCCTTAACCATAGTTCACCCGAACGCCTCGGTATTCTCTACCTGACCACCTGAGTCGGTTTGGGGTACGGGCCGCCATGAAACTCGCTAGAGGCTTTTCTCGACAGCATAGGATCATCCACTTCACCACAATCGGCTCGGCATCAGGTCTCAGGCTCGTGCTGCGCGGATTTGCCTACGCAACGCCCTACACCCTTACCCCGGGACAACCACCGCCCGGGCTGGACTACCTTCCTGCGTCACCCCATCGCTCACCTACTACCCTGTTGGATCAGCGGCTCCACCACTCCTCTTCACCCGAAGGATCCGAGACGGCTTCACGGCCTTAGCATCCAGAGGTTCGACGTTGGCGCTTCAAAGCGGGTACGGGAATATCAACCCGTTGTCCATCGACTACGCCTGTCGGCCTCGCCTTAGGTCCCGACTTACCCTGGGCAGATCAGCTTGACCCAGGAACCCTTGGTCAATCGGCGCAAGAGTTTCCCACTCTTGTATCGCTACTCATGCCTGCATTCTCACTCGTATACCGTCCACGACTGGCTTCCGCCGCCGCTTCACCCGGCACACGACGCTCCCCTACCCATCACAGCCCCCGTTAGGAGTTAAGCTGCAATGACACGGCTTCGGCGGTGTACTTGAGCCCCGCTACATTGTCGGCGCGGAATCACTTGACCAGTGAGCTATTACGCACTCTTTAAAGGGTGGCTGCTTCTAAGCCAACCTCCTGGTTGTCTCTGCGACTCCACATCCTTTCCCACTTAGCACACGCTTAGGGGCCTTAGCCGGTGTTCTGGGCTGTTTCCCTCTCGACCATGGAGCTTATCCCCCACAGTCTCACTGCCGCGCTCTCACTTACCGGCATTCGGAGTTTGGCTAAGGTCAGTAACCCGGTGGGGCCCATCGCCTATCCAGTGCTCTACCTCCGGCAAGAAACACGCGACGCTGCACCTAAATGCATTTCGGGGAGAACCAGCTATCACGGAGTTTGATTGGCCTTTCACCCCTAACCACAGGTCATCCCCCAGGTTTTCAACCCTGGTGGGTTCGGTCCTCCACACGGTCTTACCCGCGCTTCAACCTGCCCATGGCTAGATCACTCCGCTTCGGGTCTTGGGCGCGCTACTCAATCGCCCTATTCGGACTCGCTTTCGCTACGGCTACCCCACACGGGTTAACCTCGCAACACACCGCAAACTCGCAGGCTCATTCTTCAAAAGGCACGCAGTCACGACAACATGTGCAAGCACACGCTGCGACGCTCCCACGGCTTGTAGGCACACGGTTTCAGGTACTATTTCACTCCGCTCCCGCGGTACTTTTCACCATTCCCTCACGGTACTGTCCGCTATCGGTCACTAGGGAATATTTAGGCTTAGCGGGTGGTCCCGCCAGATTCACACGGAATTTCTCGGGCTCCGTGCTACTTGGGAAAGACTCAAGAGAGCCGTACAGGTTTCGTCTACGGGGGTCTTACCCTCTACGCCGGACCTTTCGCATGTCCTTCGACTACCCATACGGTTTCTGACTCCCCGACCAACCGGCAGATTGATCAAGAATCTTCCCACGACCCCGAAGTGGCAACCCCTGCCGGGTATCACACCACAACGGTTTAGCCTCATCCGATTTCGCTCGCCACTACTCTCGGAATCACGGTTGTTTTCTCTTCCTGCGGGTACTGAGATGTTTCACTTCCCCGCGTTCCCTCCACACTGCCTATGTGTTCAGCAGCGGGTGACAGCCCATGACGACTGCCGGGTTTCCCCATTCGGACACCCCCGGATCAAAGCTCGGTTGACAGCTCCCCGGGGCCTATCGCGGCCTCCCACGTCCTTCATCGGTTCCTAGTGCCAAGGCATCCACCGTGCGCCCTTAAAAACTTGGCCACAGATGCTCGCGTCCACTGTGCAGTTCTCAAGCAACGACCAACCACCCATCACCCCCACACCAGACGGCGTGAAGTTCACTGGGGTCGGCGTCTGAAGACCAGCCATACGGCCGCGCCCTCAGGACCCAACAACGTGCCCGACACAACCAACCAACCACCGCGTTCCACGCGCCGAAGCGCAGTACTAACCATGACCAACTGATCGTGCCGAATAGTCAACGTTCCACCCATGAGCTACCAGCACCGAACATTCGCCGATGAACTGGCCTCTGCCCGACCGAAGCCAGGAGAAGTGCTCCTTAGAAAGGAGGTGATCCAGCCGCACCTTCCGGTACGGCTACCTTGTTACGACTTCGTCCCAATCGCTGGTCCCACCTTCGACAGCTCCTTCCCTTGCGGGTTAGGCCACCGGCTTCGGGTGTTACCGACTTTCGTGACGTGACGGGCGGTGTGTACAAGGCCCGGGAACGTATTCACCGCAGCAATGCTGATCTGCGATTACTAGCAACTCCGACTTCATGGGGTCGAGTTGCAGACCCCAATCCGAACTGAGACCGGCTTTTTGAGATTCGCTCCACCTCGCGGTATCGCAGCTCATTGTACCGGCCATTGTAGCACGTGTGCAGCCCAAGACATAAGGGGCATGATGATTTGACGTCGTCCCCACCTTCCTCCGAGTTGACCCCGGCAGTCTCCTGTGAGTCCCCGGCATAACCCGCTGGCAACACAGAACGAGGGTTGCGCTCGTTGCGGGACTTAACCCAACATCTCACGACACGAGCTGACGACAACCATGCACCACCTGTATACCGACCACAAGGGGGCGACCATCTCTGGCCGTTTCCGGTATATGTCAAGCCTTGGTAAGGTTCTTCGCGTTGCGTCGAATTAAGCCACATGCTCCGCTGCTTGTGCGGGCCCCCGTCAATTCCTTTGAGTTTTAGCCTTGCGGCCGTACTCCCCAGGCGGGGAACTTAATGCGTTAGCTGCGGCGCGGACCACGTGGAATGTGACCCACACCTAGTTCCCAACGTTTACGGCGTGGACTACCAGGGTATCTAATCCTGTTCGCTCCCCACGCTTTCGCTCCTCAGCGTCAGTAATGGCCCAGAGATCCGCCTTCGCCACCGGTGTTCCTCCTGATATCTGCGCATTTCACCGCTACACCAGGAATTCCGATCTCCCCTACCACACTCTAGCCTGCCCGTATCGAATGCAGACCCGGAGTTAAGCCCCGGGCTTTCACATCCGACGCGACAAGCCGCCTACGAGCTCTTTACGCCCAATAATTCCGGACAACGCTCGCACCCTACGTATTACCGCGGCTGCTGGCACGTAGTTAGCCGGTGCTTCTTCTGCAGGTACCGTCACTTGCGCTTCTTCCCTGCTGAAAGAGGTTTACAACCCGAAGGCCGTCATCCCTCACGCGGCGTCGCTGCATCAGGCTTTCGCCCATTGTGCAATATTCCCCACTGCTGCCTCCCGTAGGAGTCTGGGCCGTGTCTCAGTCCCAGTGTGGCCGGTCGCCCTCTCAGGCCGGCTACCCGTCGTCGCCTTGGTAGGCCATTACCCCACCAACAAGCTGATAGGCCGCGGGCTCATCCCAGATCGCCGGAGCTTTCCACGCACACCCCATGCGGAGATGCGTCGTATCCGGTATTAGCACCGGTTTCCCGGTGTTGTCCCAGAATCTGGGGCAGATTGCCCACGTGTTACTCACCCGTTCGCCACTGATCCACCCCGAAGGGCTTCACCGTTCGACTTGCATGTGTTAAGCACGCCGCCAGCGTTCGTCCTGAGCCAGGATCAAACTCTCCGTGAATGTTCTCGGGATATCCCGATCACACTCGCGTTGAGCGGCACAGCAACCGGCGGAATAGCCGATCCCGTGCACTGCGTCCTCGCTAGTGTTTTGTGCATCAAAGGAACCTCGTCCGATCAACGGACGGGGTATCAACATATCTGGCGTTGACTTTTGGCACGCTGTTGAGTTCTCAAGGAACGGACGCTTCCTTCGAGACCCTTTCACCGGTCTCTCCGGGCGCTTCGTTCTTCGTTTTCTAGCTTACCAGACCGTTTCCGGCCCGATTTCCCGCCGTCCCGCGCCGTTTCCGGCCCGTTCCGACGAGTGAAACCTTAGCGGAACCACGCCACCGATGCGAAATCCACCGGTTTTCGTTCGCCCACCACAATTCTCGGAAAATCACACACCAAAGAAGGCCGTGCGATGTGTTTCAGGGATTGGCCGCCACCGCAGAAACGCAGGGCAACTCGAAGGACACTACGCACCCGGTCAACCGATGTCAAACCGATGCCCCCGCCGACCGGAGTCGGCGGGGGCATCCGCAGGTCGTGCCGTACCGGCGGAGGTCAGACCTCGACCACGACCGGGAGGATCATCGGGCGGCGGCGGTAGGTGTCGGACACCCACTTGCCGAGCACTCGGCGGACCAGCTGCTGCACCTGACGGGGTTCGATGACGCCGTCCTGCGCCGAGCGGTTCAGGGCTTCCTGCATCTTCTGGATCGCGGGCCCGAAGGCGTCGTCGTCGATGCCGGAGCCACGAGCCTGGATGTTCGGGCCGCTGACCACCTTGCCGGTAGCCGAGTCGACGACCAGGAACACCGAGACGATGCCCTCGTCGCCGAGGATCCGACGGTCCTTCAGCGAGCTCTCGGTGATGTCGCCGACCGAGAGGCCGTCGACGTACACGTAGCCCGCCTGGACCTTGCCGACGATCCGGGCGACGCCGTCGACCAGGTCGACCACCACGCCGTCCTCGGCGATGACCACGCGCTCCTTCGGGACGCCGGTCTTCTGGCCCAGCTCGGAGACCGCCCGCAGGTGCCGCCACTCGCCGTGGACCGGCATCAGGTTGCGCGGCTTGCAGATGTTGAAGAAGTACAGCAGCTCACCGGCCGAGGCGTGGCCGGAGACGTGCACCTTGGCGTTGCCCTTGTGCACGACGTCCGCACCCCAGCGGGTGAGGCCGTTGATCACGCGGTAGACCGCGTTCTCGTTGCCGGGGATCAGCGACGAGGCGAGGATGACCGTGTCGCCCTCGACGATGCGGATCTGGTGGTCGCGGTTGGCCATCCGCGACAGCGCCGCCATCGGCTCACCCTGCGAACCGGTGCAGATCAGCACCACGTCCTCGTCGGGCAGGTCGTCCAGCGCCTTGACGTCCACGACCAGGCCCCCCGGCACCTTCAGGTAGCCGAGGTCACGGGCGATGCCCATGTTGCGGACCATGGAACGGCCGACGAAGGCGACCTTGCGGCCGAACTCGTGGGCGGTGTCCAGGACCTGCTGGATGCGGTGGACATGGCTGGCGAAGCTGGCCACGATGATCCGCTTGTCGGCGCGGTCGAACACCTGCTGGAGCACCGGACCGATGTCGCGCTCCGGCGCGATGAACCCGGGGACCTCGGCGTTGGTGGAGTCCACCAGCAGCAGGTCGATGCCCTCCTCGCCCAGACGGGCGAAGGTCGGCAGGTCGGTGAGCCGCTTGTCGAGCGGCAGCTGGTCCATCTTGAAGTCGCCGGTGGCGACGACCATGCCCGCCGGCGTGCGGATGGCGACGGCGAGAGCGTCCGGGATGGAGTGGTTGACCGCGATGAACTCACAGTCGAACACGCCGATGCGCTCGCGCTCCCCCTCCTTCACCTCCAGCGTGTACGGCCGGATGCGGTGCTCCTGGAGCTTGGCCTCGATCAGCGCCAGGGTCAGCTTGGAGCCGATCAGCGGGATGTCCGGCTTCTCCCGGAGGAGGTAGGGGACAGCGCCGATGTGGTCCTCGTGCCCGTGGGTGAGGACGATGCCGTCGATCTTGTCCAGCCGGTCCCGGATGGAGGTGAAGTCGGGCAGGATCAGGTCGACACCGGGCTGCTGCTCCTCGGGGAAGAGCACGCCGCAGTCGACGATGAGCAGGCGACCGCCGTACTCGAACACCGTCATGTTGCGGCCGATCTCACCGAGTCCGCCCAGCGGGGTGACCCGGAGGGCCCCTTCGGCGAGCGGCGGCGGGGTACCCAGGTCGGGATGCGGATGGCTCAAAAGTCTCTCCTTCCCGCGCGCGCAGAACACCCGGAGCGGGCGCACGGCGCAGGCGGCATCGTTACGGATCTTTCCTTGGTGCTACACGTCATCGCGGTCGCGTGAATCGCCTGAGCGGATCGCGGTAAGCGGGACGTGAACGTCTGTTGTCAGAGGTGTACCCCTCCGGCGGCGAGATCGCTCCTGAGCTGAGCGGCCTCCGCCTCGGTGGCCTCGACCAGCGGGAGCCGCAGCGGCCCGGCCGGGAGGCCCTGGAACGCCAGGGCGGCCTTGGTGGTGATCACGCCCTGGGTGCGGAAGATACCGGTGAAGACCGGCAGCAGCCGCTGGTGTATCTCGGTGGCCTTGGCCGGGTCACCGCTCAGGAAGGCTTCCAGCATCGCCCGCAGGTCCTCGGTCACCAGGTGGCCGACGACGCTGACGAAGCCCACCGCGCCGATGGACAGCAGCGGCAGGTTGAGCATGTCGTCCCCGGAGTACCAGGCCAGGCCGCTGCGCGAGATGGCCCAGCCGGCGGCGGCCAGGTCGCCCTTGGCGTCCTTGTTGGCCACGATCCGGGGGTGCTGGCCCAGTCGGACCAGGGTCTCGGTCGCGATCGGGACACCGCTGCGCCCGGGGATGTCGTAGAGCATGACCGGCAGGCCGGTGGCATCGGCCACGGCGGTGAAGTGCCGGTAGAGGCCCTCCTGCGGCGGCTTGTTGTAGTACGGGGTGACCGCGAGCAGGCCGTGGGCTCCGACGCGCTCGGCCTCGCGGGCGAGCTCCAGGGTGTGCCTGGTGTCGTTGGTGCCGACCCCGGCGATGACATGGGCCCGGTCGCCGACGGCCTCCAGTACCGCCTGGACCAGCGCGGATTTCTCAGCGTCGGTGGTGGTCGGCGACTCGCCGGTGGTGCCGTTCACGACGAGTCCGTCGTTGCCGGCGTCGACGAGGTGTGCCGCCAGACGCTGGGCGCCTTCGAGGTCGAGGGAGCCGTCGGCGGTGAACGGGGTCACCATCGCGGTCAGCACCCTGCCGAAGGGGATCTCAGGGGTGGAGGTCGGAGCCATGGACCCAACGCTACTCGTTGCTGGTGGTCGAACGTACAAGCAGTCCACCTGGTGGGGGTGGCGGGGCGCACAAAGAGAGCCCGGTGCTGCCTGCTCGGGGGTTCAGACAGCACCGGGGCTCGTGCTTTGAGACTAGGTAATATCAAGATTTACCGCAAATGGGACATAAGCCACTTCTCGCCCAACTGGGTCACCGGCCAGGCAGGCTCCGGAGCTACGGCGCGACCCGGCCGTGCTCGTTGAAGGCCGCATGGGTGAGCGGCATCAGCGCGGCCCACTCCCGCTCCATCTTCTCGGCGACCATCTCGATCTCCCGCTGCGGGAAGGACGGGACCTTGGCCCGCTCGTCCTTGGTGCGCAGCGACAGGAAGTGCATCAGCGAGCGGGCGTTGCAGGTGGCGTACATCGAGGAGAACAGACCCACCGGCAGCACCGCCCGGGCCACCTCACGGGCCACGCCGTCGGCCAGCATCGCCTGGTAGGCCTCGTACGACTGCCGGTAGGAGGCCTCCATCGCGACGGTCACGCTCTTCTGCTGCTCGGGCGTGCCCTCGAAGAACTCGTACTTGCCCGGGCGGCCCTTCTGCACCAGTTTGCGATCCTCGCCCGGAACGTAGAAGACCGGCTGGAGCTCGCGGTAGCGACCGCTCTCCTCGTTGTAGGAGTTGTGCACGACGACCCCGTTCGCCAGGAAGTTGTGCCACGGCCCCTCGACGGCGAGGTCGTAGGTCATCTCCTCGCCATCGGGCTGCACGGAGACCACAAGGTCGGCCTTGGCGACAGCCACCTTGCCGCCGCGCCGCGCCAACGCCTGCTCACTGGCGCTCTTCTCGGTATGACACGGCTCACACACCGGCGCGAGATTGCCCTCGTCGAGAGCCCGCGGCAGGTCCATCGCGACCGGGACCACGTGGTCCAGCTCCAGCGCCCCGCGCGGGAAGGTCCGCGAACAGAGGTAGCAGACATCGATGTCGTCGATCAGCCGGTTGCGCTGCATGGACGTCCAGACGCCGATCCCCCGCCGGAGGCTAGGCGGTACCAGGGCCTCCGACGGCCGGGGGGCCGTTCCGCCGATCATGACGGAATCGCCGACTGCCAACTCACCCGCCTTGCGCCAGCCGTCCGGCGTCCAGATGGCATGGTCCGCACTGCAACGCAGCACCTTGCCCGTCGCCGTGGTCAACCGCAGGAGCTGCTTCACTCCGGACTCCATGACATCGACGATCTGCGCCCGGCCCGCCAGCCGGGTGCGCTCGTCGTAGCAGCGCACGTGGCTGCGCCGTACGGAGTCGAGCTTGCGCTGTCGCTTGGAGGGATGGCTTTCCCGGAACTCCGCGACGGCCCGTTCGGCCGCCTCCCTGCTGCTGTGCAGGCCGAGGTAGTGGTACCCGCCCTGGACCTTCGCCTGGGCGGACCATTTCTGGGCCTTCTCCTTCCAGCTGACCCCGCCTTTGCTCACCGGCTCGCTGTCCTCGACCCCGTGGTGCCAGAGCCGGTAGAGCTCCGCGATGCCGCGACGCCTGAGGTTCCCGCCCGCGCTCTCCAGAGTGATCTCCGTGTCGCCCGCCAGGCACCAGCCGGCGCGGTGCCGCTGGAACTCACGGAAGACGAAGATCGGGGCGCTGACCAGGAAGGTCATCGAGTTGTGCTCGAACGGGGTACCGTGCCGGTCGCGCATGAGGTAGTTGATCAGGCCCTTGGAGCGGGCCGGGTCCTTCTGCAGCTCGTCGAGCGACTGCTCGCCGGCGGTGGACACCCGGGCGGCGAACAGCACGTCGGCGTCCTGCGCGCTGGAGCGCACCAGCTCGACGGTGACGTCGTCCCGGAAGAGGGGCTCAGGGACGGCGGGGGTTACGTCGGTCACCAGGGATTTTCCTTTCGTGGAGGTCCGGGTGCGAACCTCATTGAGAGTATCGGCCACCACCGACAGCCCGTTGTCTATCCTGATCCTCTCGACATGTGGGACGACAGCCGACCGACAGGAGGTCAGCAGCTGTGCCCGGACGCCTGGCGCCGCCGGTGGTGCGCGACGCGACCGCCGACGACGTCGCCGATGTGCTGCGCCTGCGCGCCGCCTCCTGGCGGGCGGCGTACGTGGGAATCATCCCGCCCGCCTACCTGGACGCCATGGACTCGGATCCGCAGGAGCTGGCGCGTGCCCTGCGCCGTTTCCGGGAGAACCCGGCCGGACGCCACTGCCTGCTGGCCCAGCGCGACGGGCGCAGTGTCGCCTTCGTGATGTGCGGTCCGGAGCGGCCGATGCCCGAGCAGCTGCGCGGCGGCCCCAGGCGCGGCGAGGTGTACGCGCTGTACGCGCACCCGGACTGCTGGTCGACCGGGGCGGGCCGGGCGCTGCTGGCGGCGGCCAGGCGGCGGCTGCGCGAGGACGGCTTCGCACAGCAGGTGCTGTGGGTGCTGGAGGCGAACGCCCGGGGCCGGGCGTTCTACGAGCGGCAGGGGATGCTCCCGACCGGCCGCCGGGGGGTGCTGCGGCTCGGTGGCGCGGCGCTGCCGGAGCTGGAGTACGCGACCCCCGCGCCGGTGCTGGCGGCCCAGCGGCAGCCGGCCGGGGCTACGCCCGCGCGTCGTGGAGGCTGATCGCCCGCTGCATGGCCTTGCGGGCGCGCGGGGTGTCCCGGGCGTCCGCGTAGGCGACGGCCAGGCGGAACCAGGCGCGCCAGTCCTCCGGCGTGGACTCGGTCTCCGCCTGGCGGCGGGCGAAGACCTCGTCGGCGGAGTCCCGGTCGATCCGGCCGGCCGCGGTCCGCTGGAGTTCGTCGACCGGTAGTCCGCCCTCGGCTTCGAGCTGCCGGGCGAGCTGGCCGCTGCGGCGGCCGAAGCGGTAGGTCTTCCAGAGGAACCAGCAGCCCAGCGCCACCAGCACCTCGGCGCAGACGCCGATGCCGACGGCCGCGGCGCTGCCGGTGGCCATCAGCTGGGCGCCGGTGACCACGATCACCACGAAGCCGAGCAGCAGTGCGGCGGAGACGACGAAGTACATCAGACGGGCGATCATGAATTCACTCTCCGGTGGCGGTGCCCTGATCGGCGAACAGGAAGTTCTCCAGGCCGAAGGTGAGCCCCGGGGCCTGTCCCACCCGGCGCACGCCGAGCAGGATGCCGGGCATGAACGAGCTGTGGTGCAGCGAGTCGTGACGGATCGTCAGGGTCTCGCCGGTACCGCCGAAGAGCACCTCCTGGTGGGCCAGCAGGCCGCGCAGCCGGACCGAGTGCACCGGGACGCCGTCCACGTCGGCGCCGCGCGCGCCGGGCAGGCCGTGGGTGGTCGGGTCCTGCTGCGGGGCGGCCCCGGCCTCGGCGCGGGCGGCGGCGATCAGCTGCGCCGTCCGGGTGGCGGTGCCGCTGGGGGCGTCGGCCTTGTTGTCGTGGTGCAGCTCGATGACCTCGACCGACTCGAAGAACCGGGCCGCCTGCTGGGCGAAGCGCATGGTGAGCACCGCGCCGATGGAGAAGTTCGGCGCGATCAGCACGCCGGTGCCGGGGGCGGCGGCGAGCCAGCCGCGCAGCGTGGCCAGCCGCTCCTCGGTCCAGCCGGTGGTGCCGACCACCGAGTGGATCCCGGCCGCGGTGCAGAACTCCAGGTTGGCCATGACCGAGTCGGGGTGGGTCAGCTCGACGGCGACCTGCGCACCGGCCCCGGTCAGCGTGTCCAGGCTGTCGCCGCGCCCGAGGGCGGCCACGAGTTCCAGGTCCGGGGCCGCTTCCACGGCACGGACGGCCTCGGAGCCGATCCGGCCGTTCGCGCCGATCACGGCGACCCGCAGGGAGGTGCTCATCTGGTGACTCCTGTGAGAGTGGTATCCGACTACTGGGTTCAGGACGGGACTGGCTCAGCACCGGGCCGGTTCGGCACCGGACCGGTTCAGGACGCCGCCGCGGAGATCCGTTCCGCGCGCTTGCCGTGGATCGGGCCGATCACCGCGAGCGAGGGCCGGTAGCCGCCGAGCACGCTCGCGGCCACCTCGCGGACGTCGTCCAGGGTGACCGCCGAGATCTTGCCCAGCAGCTCGTCCACCGACAGGTGCACGCCGTAGCAGAGCTCGGCCTTGCCGACCCGGGACATGAGCGAGCCGGTGTCCTCCATGCCGAGCACGGTGGAGCCGGAGATCTGGCCGACCGCGCGGGCCAGCTCCTCCTCGGTGATGCCGTTCTCGGCGACCTTCCGCAGTTCCTCACGGCAGATCTTCAGCACCTCCTCGACCCGCTTGGGCTGGCAGCCCGCGTAGATCCCGAACAGGCCGCTGTCGGCGTAGGCGGAGGAGTAGGAGTAGACCGAGTAGGCGAGGCCGCGCTTCTCCCGGACCTCCTGGAACAGCCGGGAGCTCATGCCGCCGCCGAGCGCCGAGTTCAGTACGCCCAGCGCCCAGCGCCGCTCGTCGCGGCGGGCCAGTCCGGGCAGGCCGAGGACGACGTGGGCCTGCTCGGTCGGGCGGTCCAGGATCTCCACCCGCCCGGCGGTGCGCAGCGCCCGGGTGCCGCCACGGGGGTCGGCGGGGGTGGTGTCGGTGCGGCTGAGCGCCCCGGCGGCGGCGAAGGCCTGCTCCACCTGGCGGACCACCGCGGCGTGGTCGATGTTCCCGGCGGCGGCGACCACCAGGTGCTCGGGGCGGTAGCGGCGCTTGTAGAACCCGGCGACCTGGTCGCGGGTGAGCGCGTTGATGGTGTCCACGGTGCCGAGCACCGGGCGTCCCAGCGGCGTGGAGCCGTACATGGTCTGGGCGAACAGGTCGTGCACGACGTCGCTCGGGTCGTCCTCGGTCATCGCGATCTCTTCGAGGACGACGTCACGCTCGGTGTCGATGTCCTCCTGCCGGATCAGCGAGCCGGTGAGCATGTCGCAGACCACGTCGACGGCCAGCGGCAGGTCGTTGTCGAGCACCCGGGCGTAGTAGCAGGTGTACTCCTTGGCGGTGAACGCGTTCATCTCGCCGCCGACCGCGTCCAGCGCGGAGGAGATCTCCAGCGCGCTGCGCCGCTCGGTGCCCTTGAAGAGCAGGTGTTCCAGGTAGTGGGTGGTGCCGTTGAGCACCGGCGTCTCGTCCCGGGAGCCGACGCCGACCCAGATCCCGAAGGCCGCCGAGCGGACCGTCGGCAGGGTCTCGGTGACGATCCGCAGCCCCCCTGGCAGGACGGTGCGGCGGACGGTGC
The DNA here is from genome assembly GCF_014084105.1 of Streptacidiphilus sp. P02-A3a. Classification (GTDB taxonomy): domain Bacteria; phylum Actinomycetota; class Actinomycetes; order Streptomycetales; family Streptomycetaceae; genus Streptacidiphilus. Next base: position 7,717,550 of record NZ_CP048289.1, read on the forward strand.
CTGCGCCGTCGACGCCCTTGATCAGGGTCTTGGTCGTACCGGGCCGCTGTTGCGCCGCCGTGGGCTGTGCCACCGAATGCCTCCGGCTGGGAGAAGCTGGGAGAAAAGGAAAAAATACCCGACGACCCCGGACAGGGGTGCGGCCCGGGCCGCCGCCACAGTGGACGGCGGCCCGGGCCGCGACGGTTCAGGCCGTCGACAGGGCCCTACTTGGCCTCGGCCGCCTCGGCGGCGTCCTCGCCCTCGACCACGGGGATCAGCGAGAGCTTGCCGCGCGGGTCGATCTCGGCGATCTCGACCTGCACCTTGGAGCCGACCGCGAGCACGTCCTCGACATTCTCCACGCGCTTGCCACCGGCGAGCTTGCGGATCTGCGAGATGTGCAGCAGGCCGTCCTTGCCCGGCATGAGCGACACGAACGCGCCGAAGGTCGTGGTCTTCACCACGGTACCCAGGTAGCGCTCGCCGACCTCCGGCATGGTCGGGTTGGCGATCTGGTTGATCGTCGTACGGGCAGCCTCCGCCGAGGGACCGTCGACCGCACCGATGTAGATGGTGCCGTCGTCCTCGATGGTGATGTCCGCGCCGGTGTCCTCCTGGATCTGGTTGATCATCTTGCCCTTGGGGCCGATGACCTCACCGATCTTGTCCACCGGGATCTTGATGGTGATGATGCGCGGCGCGAACTCGGACATCTCGTCCGGGACGTCGATCGCCTCGTTCATCACGTCCAGGATGTGCAGACGCGCGTCGTGGGCCTGCTTCAGCGCGGCGCCGAGCACCGAGGCGGGGATGCCGTCGAGCTTGGTGTCCAGCTGGAGCGCGGTGACGAAGGTCTTGGTACCGGCGACCTTGAAGTCCATGTCGCCGAACGCGTCCTCGGCGCCGAGGATGTCGGTCAGCGCGACGTAGTGGGTCTCGCCGTCGATCTCCTGCGAGATCAGGCCCATGGCGATACCGGCGACGGCGGCCTTGAGCGGCACACCGGCGTTCAGCAGCGACATGGTCGAGGCGCAGACCGAGCCCATCGAGGTCGAGCCGTTGGAGCCGAGGGCCTCGGACACCTGACGGATCGCGTAGGGGAACTCCTCGCGGGTCGGCAGCACCGGGATCAGCGCGCGCTCGGCGAGGGCGCCGTGGCCGATCTCGCGGCGCTTGGGCGAGCCCACGCGGCCGGTCTCGCCGACGGAGTACGGCGGGAAGTTGTAGTTGTGCATGTAGCGCTTGCGGGTCTCCGGCGCCAGGGTGTCCAGCTGCTGCTCCATCCGGAGCATGTTCAGCGTGGTGACGCCCAGGATCTGGGTCTCGCCGCGCTCGAACAGGGCGGAGCCGTGGACCCGCGGGATGACCTCGACCTCGGCGGCCAGGGTGCGGATGTCGGTGACCCCGCGGCCGTCGATGCGGACCTTGTCCTTGATGACGCGCTGGCGGACCAGCTTCTTCGTCAGCGAGCGGTACGCGGCGGAGATCTCCTTCTCGCGCCCCTCGAACTGCGGCAGCAGCTTGTCGGAGGCGAGCGCCTTGACCCGGTCCAGCTCGGCCTCGCGGGCCTGCTTGCCGGCGATGGTCAGCGCCTGCGCCAGCTCGCCGGTGACCGCGGCGCTGAGCGCCTCGAACACGTCCTCCTGGTAGTCCAGGAAGACCGGGAACTCACCGGTGGGCTTCGCGGCGGCGGCGGCCAGCTGGGCCTGGGCCCGGCACAGCTCGCGGATGAAGACCTTGGCGGCTTCCAGACCGGCGGCCACGACGTCCTCGGTCGGGGCGGTGGCGCCGCCCTTGACCAGCTCGATGGTCTTCGCGGTGGCCTCGGCCTCGACCATCATGATCGCGACATCGCCGTCGGCCAGCGTGCGGCCCGCGACGACCATGTCGAACACGGCCTCCTCAAGCTCGCTGTGGCGCGGGAAGGCGACCCACTGGCCCTTGATCAGGGCCACCCGGACGCCGCCGATGGGGCCGGAGAAGGGCAGGCCCGCGAGCTGCGTGGAGGCGGAGGCGGCGTTGATCGCGACGACGTCGTACAGGTCGTCGGGGTTGAGCGCCATGATCGTGCAGACGACCTGGATCTCGTTGCGCAGGCCCTTGACGAAGGACGGGCGCAGCGGGCGGTCGATCAGCCGACAGGTGAGGATGGCGTCCTCGGAGGGACGGCCCTCACGGCGGAAGAACGAGCCGGGGATGCGCCCGGCCGCGTACATCCGCTCCTCGACGTCCACCGTCAGCGGGAAGAAGTCGAAGTGGTCCTTGGGCTGCTTCGACGCGCTGGTCGCCGAGAGGATCATCGTCTCGTCGTCCAGGTAGGCGACGGCGGAGCCGCCGGCCTGCTTGGCCAGACGGCCGGTCTCGAAGCGGATGGTGCGGGTACCGAAAGAACCGTTGTCGATGACGGCTACGGCTTCGTGCGTGGTGTTGTCTTCCACCTGGAAGATCTCCTTCATGTCCTCTAGGTGGAGCGTCCAGCTCCGCGCCGCCGCCGGGCGGCCCGGCTTGGCCGGTCTTCGATCGAAGCCTCCGGCAGGTGCAGTACGCGCTTGGCGCTGTCACTCTCCGGCGGCCACTACCGAGGACCGGCGCCTGGTGGCGCCCGTGGTCGGATGCGTGTGGACGCTCCGCGTCTTTGCGGGCGCCGACCGGTCCGGTCGTCCCGCGGTGTCGGTGCGTCCCGGCGCGCTCCGCGCGTGCCCGGGTCGTCCTTCACCCTTCGTTCTCACCTTACGCACGTGGTCTTTCCCACGTGCGCGCCCTGCCCAATCATTTTTCCTGTCAGGTCAGGAGATGCCTCGACTGGGCCAGGATGTGCCGAAGGGCGGCTCCCGTTCGGGAGCCGCCCCCAGGCGAGGTACTAGCGGGCCGCACCGGCCGCGCCACGGCGAATGCCGAGGCGGTCGACCAGGGTACGGAAGCGCTCGATGTCCTTCTTGGCCAGGTACTGGAGCAGACGACGGCGCTGGCCGACGAGCAGCAGCAGGCCACGACGCGAGTGGTGGTCGTGCTTGTGGGTCTTGAGGTGCTCGGTCAGGTCCGAGATACGGCGGCTGAGCATGGCGACCTGGACCTCGGGGGAGCCGGTGTCGCCCTCCTTGGTGCCGAACTCGTCCATGATCTGCTTCTTGACAGCGGCGTCGAGGGCCACGGCAGCAACTCCTTGCGATGATGGGTGCCGGGTGTCCCTGGTCTGCTTCACAGGAACGGATGAGGCCCGGCGGTCGGGACCCGCTCTGGCCCCGCAGGGGCCGCAGGCGTGTCCGTCCCGGCCAGCTTACCAGCGTGGGGCGGGCACTTTAGCAGCGCCTCCGGCCGACCCTCAGCCGAGGCCCCGACGGCGTCCACCGGTCCGGGGCCCTCAGCCGAGGCCCCGACGGCGTCCACCGGTCCGGGGCCCTCAGCCGAGGCCCCGACGGCCTCCTCCGGTCCGGGGCCCTCAGCCGAGGCCCCGGACTCTGGCGTAGACGTCCAGCACCGCCAGCGCCAGCGGGATCAGCGCGGCCAGCACCAGGCCGTCGACCAGGTCCAGGATCCGGGCCCAGAACGGGGAGACGCCCCGGGCCGGGACCACCAGCGCGACCGCGACCAGCGCCCCCGCGCCCAGCGCGACGGCGGCGGCCAGGGCGACGGTGTGGACGTCCACGGCGGAGGTGTCGCCGAGGTTCCGGTAGAGGAAGCGGGGCAGGTTCAGCGAGAACCCGACGATCAGCAGGCCGAGCGCGAGGATCCCGGCCACCAGCAGGCACAGCACCTGGGGGGTGTGCCGGAACAGCCGGGCGCGCAGCGTCGCGGCCAGGCCCAGGGCCAGCGCCAGCAGCTCCGGCCAGCGGCTGTCGGTGAACGAGAGCACCGCCGCGCCGCCGACGACGACCGCGGCGCAGCCGCCGACCAGGCCGCCGAGCAGTTCGTGGCCGCGCCGGGCGCGGGCGGCGATCCGGGCGTAGTCGGCGCCCTCGGTCGCCTCGGCGTCCGGCTCGCCCCGGCCCGTCGGCTGCTGCGGGGCGTGGAAGGCGACCGGCAGCCGGGCGAAGCGGGCGGAGAACTGCGGCAGGAAGCCGAGCAGGGCGACCGCGGCGACGGACGCGACGGCGGCCGCCTCGCCGGCCGAGGCGCCGCTGAGGACGGCGGCGAAGGTGGCGGCCGTGCCCGCCGCCGAGACCAGTACCGCGGCCACGAAGGGGGCGTCGCCGCTCGGCAGCAGCGTGGCCAGCAGCACCGAGACCACCAGCACGGCGACGCATCCGGCCAGGAACTGGATCCGCCCCGGGCCCTGGCCGAGGGTCGGGGCGAGGATGCCGGAGCCGCCGATCAGCGCGTGCGGCAGCGCGGCCAGGCCGAGCGCCAGCGCGGAGCCCCGGTCGTCGTAGACCCGGGCGCGGACCCCCGCCAGCGCGGTCAGCAGGACCGCGGTCAGGCCGCTGATCAGGCCCGGGAGCGAGTGCATGTCGTGGCCGAGGTCGCTGGACCAGAGCGCGAGGCCGAGCAGCGCGAGCAGCAGGACCGAGCCGACCAGGCCCGCGGTGCGCAGCTGCGACCGGCTCCACAGGCCGCGGTCGGCGCCGACGGCGGTGGCGACGGCGTCGGCGACGTCGTCGTAGACGGCCCCGGGCAGCGAGTCGGCGAAGGGGCGCAGGCTGAGCAGGTCGCCGTCGCGGACCTGCTGGGCGATCAGCGACAGGCTGCTGTCGAGCACCGTGCCGTCGCGGCGGACCAGGTGGAATCCGGCGGGCGCGCCCTTGGGCAGGCTCTGGCCGGAGAGCCGCAGCAGCTCCGGGAAGACGTCGGCCAGCGGGATGTCCTCGGGCAGGGCGACATCGATCCGGCTGTCCGGTGCGACGACGGTGACCCGGCAGAAGCCGGTGCCGGCGCTGGTGTTCACCGCGAGCCCTCCCCCGTGTGCGTGCTGACGGCATGCCCGCGCCACGGCCGGGTGACCCTTGGTGACCGTGTGCGGCGGTTCACCCTACCGGCCCCCGCCGACAGCGCACCGTTCCGGTGCGGACGATCGTGGCGGCGACGGGTCGGCGGCCGTTCGGGACCGGGGCGCGGTCGATAGGATCTGGCCCCTGCGACGAACCGATGACACTCGATCAGACAAGGGCTGGTAGCGAGTTGAGCGTGGTAACCGTCAAGCGACCACCCCGTGCCCACCCGCCCGCGGTCCCCGGCGAGGAGTTACGGCTGGAGTCGCCGCCCGAGCTGCCGCGCGGCGCGGGCGGCCAGTGGTGGCAGTCGCTGCTGCCGATGCTGGCCACCGGCGGGTCCGCTGCCTTCTTCTTCCTGCCCGGCAGTCAGATGATCATGAAGGTCATGGGCGGGCTGATGGTCGCCTCGACCGTGGCGATGGCGGTCGCGCAGCTCAACAGCTCACGCAAGGGCGGCGGCGAGGACCTGGAGGACGAGCGCCGCGACTACCTCAAGTACCTGGCGCAGCTGCGCCGAGAGGTGCGCCGTACGGCCGCGTTGCAGCGCGACGCGCAGCTGTACCTGCACCCGGCGCCGGACCAGCTGTGGTCGGTGGTGGCCGAGGGCAGCCGACTGTGGGAGCGCCGCCCGGGCGACGCCGACTTCGGCCAGGCCCGGATCGGCACCGGGCCGCAGCGGCTGGCCACCCCGCTGGTCGCGCCGCGGACCGCGCCCAGGGAGGAGCTGGAGCCGCTGACCGCCGCCGCCATGAAGAGCTTCCTGGCGGTGCACGGCTCGCTGCCGGAGCTGCCGCTGGCGGTCTCGCTGCGGGCGTTCCACCACCTGACCGTGTCCGGCGACCCGGAGAGCGTGTACGGCACGGTCCGTGCCGCGCTGGCGCAGCTGGCCACCCTGCACTCGCCCGACGACCTGGTGGTCGGCGTCGCCGCCGCGCCCGGCGCGGCCCCCGAGTGGGAGTGGGTGAAGTGGCTGCCGCACGTCCAGCACCCGACCGAGGCCGACGGCGCGGGCTCGCTGCGGTTGATCTGCCACTCGCTGGACGAGTTGGAGCGGCTGCTCGCCGAGGAGCTGGCCGGGCGGCCCCGGTTCAGCCGGGACGCCCCGCCGGTCCTCGACCGGAAGCACCTGGTGGTGGTCCTGGACCGGGCCCCGGTCGGCCCGGACTCGCTGCTCGCCGGGGGGCTCGCCGGCGCCGACGGGCTGCACGGGGTGACCGTGGTCGAGGTGGTGCCGGGCGAGCTCGACGAGCCGCGCGGCGGCCTGTCGGTGCTGGTCGAGCCGGAGCGGATGCGGCTGGTCGCGGGCCGCGGCGCGGTCTACCGGGGGCGTCCGGACACGCTGAGCGGTCGGCAGGCGGAGGCGTTGGCGCGGCAGCTGGCGCCGCTGCGGGCCTCGGTCGGCGACAGCGACGAGCCGCTGCTGGCCAACCTGGACTTCACCGAGTTGATGGGCGTCGGCGACGCCGCCGCCGTGGACGTCTCCCGGACCTGGCGGCCCCGGGCGGCGCACGAGCGGCTGCGGGTGCCGATCGGGCTCGGCGCGGGCGGCGAGCCGGTGGTGCTGGACCTGAAGGAGTCGGCGCTGGAGGGCATGGGCCCGCACGGCCTGTGCGTGGGCGCCACCGGCTCCGGCAAGTCGGAGCTGCTGCGCACGCTGGTGCTGGGCCTGGCGATGACGCACTCCTCGGAGACGCTGAACTTCGTGCTCGCGGACTTCAAGGGCGGCGCGACCTTCGCCGGGATGGCGGACCTGCCGCACACCTCGGCGGTGATCACCAACATGGCCGAGGAACTGACCCTGGTGGACCGGATGCGGGACGCGGTGACCGGCGAGCTGAACCGCCGCCAGGAGCTGCTGCGCGCGGCCGGGAACTACCCGAACGTGCACGACTACGAGCGGGCCCGGGCGGCCGGGGCCCCGCTGGAGCCGTTGCCCTCGCTGCTGCTGATCATCGACGAGTTCAGCGAACTGCTCACCGCGAAGCCCGACTTCATCGACATGTTCATCCAGATCGGGCGGATCGGCCGGTCGCTGGGGGTGCATCTGCTGCTGGCCTCGCAGCGGCTGGAGGAGGGGCGGCTGCGCGGCCTGGAGACCTACCTCTCCTACCGGATCGGGCTGCGGACCTTCTCCGCCGCCGAGTCCCGGGCGGCGCTCGGCGTGCCCGACGCGTACCACCTGCCGTCGGTGCCCGGGGTGGGCTACCTCAAGTTCGGCACCGACGTGATGGCGCAGTTCAAGGCCGCCTACGTGTCGGGTCCGCACCGCTCCGGGGGCCCGCGGCGGGCGCCGGGCCGGGCCCGGCGGCAGCAGCCGGTGCTGTTCACCGGCGCGCCGGTGGCGCTGCCGCTGCTGCCGTCGCACGAGCTGGAGCCGCCGCGGCCCCCGCGTCGGGACGACGCGCTCGCCGACACCGTGCTCGATGTGATCGTCGCCCGGCTCGCGGGCCAGGGCCCACCGGCGCACCAGGTGTGGCTGCCGCCGCTGAACCAAGCCCCGGCGCTGGACCAGCTGCTGCCGCCGCTGACGACCACCGCCGACCGGGGCCTGGCACCGGCCGACTACCCGGCCGCCGGACGGCTGGCGGTGCCGATCGGGCTGGTCGACCGGCCGTTCGAGCAGCGGCGCGACCTGATGTACCTGGACTTCTCCGGCGCGGCCGGTCACGGGATCGTGGTCGGCGGTCCGCGCTCGGGCAAGTCCACCCTGCTGCGGGCGATGATCGGCGCCTTCGCGCTCACCCACACCCCGGCCGAGGTGCAGTTCTACTGCCTGGACTTCGGTGGCGGCGGGATGCTTCAGGTCGAGGGCCTGCCGCAGGTGGGCGGGGTGGCCGGGCGGCTGGACGCGGAGAAGGTCCGGCGGATGGTGGCCGAGGTCTCCGGCCTGGTCACCCGGCGCGAGGCGGTGTTCCGGGCGCAGGGCATCGACTCGATCGCGACCTTCCGCGCCCGCCGCCGACAGGGCCTGCTGCCGGAGGAGCGGTACGGCGACGTGTTCCTGGTGGTCGACGGCTGGCTCACCTTCCGGCAGGAGTTCGAGCTGCTGGAGCCGGTGGTGACCGACCTCGCCCAGCGCGGCCTGGCCTACGGCGTGCACCTGGTCGTCGGGGCCTCCCGCTACGGCGAGCTGCGGCCGGCGCTGAAGGACCTGATGCAGACCAGGGTGGAGCTGAAGCTCGGCGACGCGATGGAGTCCGAGATAGACCGCAAGGCCGCGGTGAACGTCCCGGCGGGGGTGCCGGGGCGCGGGCTGACCGCCGAGAAGCTGCACTTCCTGGGGGCGCTGCCGAGGATCGACGGTTCCACCTCGGTCGAGGACCTGGCCGACGGCCTGGCCGCGCTGGTCACCGCCGTCGGCGGCGGCTGGGGCGGCCCACGCGCGCCGCAGGTGCGGCTGCTGCCCGAGCTGCTGCCCGCCGAGCAGCTGCCGAAGGCCGCCGAGCACCCGCGGCTGGGCATCGCGATCGGGGTGGACGAGTCCGCGCTGGCCCCGGTCTTCGTCGACTTCCGGACCGACCCGCACTTCGTCGTCTTCGGCGACGGCGAGGCCGGGAAGACCGCGCTGCTGCGGCTGCTGCTCCAGGGCATCACCGAGCAGTACACCCCGGAGCAGGCCCGGATCGTCATCGGCGACTACCGCCGGGCGCTGCTGGGCCAGGTGGCCACCCCGCACCTGCTGGAGTACGCGGCGGCGCAGCCCGCGCTACAGGCGTTCCTGACCGACATCCGGGGCTCGATGGAGCGCCGGATCCCCGGTCCGGACGTCACCCAGGAGCAGCTGCGGGACCGCAGCTGGTGGTCGGGCGCGGAGCTGTTCCTGGTGATCGACGACTACGACCTGGTGGCGACGGCCTCCGGCAACCCGCTGACGCAGCTGCTGGAGGTGCTGCCGTTCGCCAAGGACGTCGGGCTGCACCTGATCATCGCCCGCCGCTCCGGCGGCGCGGGCCGGGCGCTGTACGAGCCGGTGCTACAGCGGCTGCGGGAGCTGGGGACGCAGGGGATCGTGATGTCCGGCGAGAAGGACGAGGGCGTGCTGCTGGGGAACGTGAGGCCGCAGCGGATGCCGCCGGGGCGGGGCGTGCTGGTGACCCGGCGGCGCGGTTCGTTCACGGTGCAGACCGGGTGGCTGCCGGTGCGCTGACCACGCTCGGTGACCGCGCGCGGTCACCGCTGTCGAGATCGTTATCCGGACCGGGACAGTCCGATCCGTAGCGGCCGCTGAGTGATACGTCACTCGGCGGCCGCTTTGTCGCCACGGGAAAAGATCTTGGATTGACACCGCGATACATGGTCACTACAGGAATGAATGCCCATATACAGAGGTTGTATCGGCTACAGACATTCGATCCGAAGGCGTTCGGACATTTGGATCAAATGGGTTGAACTGCTGAGTCGCCATCAGATTCGTCGTGGTAGCGATTCACGGCAACGAAATCCGAAGCAAATGCTCCCTTGACGTGTTGTTAACAGCGGGGGTTTTATGACTCGCGGAGAGCGCCAGGTTCGCAACAGCTGACCCGACCGACCGGAGGCGATACCGCTCTTCCCGCTCAAGGCCCCACCGATCCGATCGGAACGCACATGACCGACACGCTGAGCCCGCTCGACTCCGTCGACGCGACCTCCCCCGCCGGCGGCGACGCCGCCGAGCCGCAGAAGCTCAAGCGCTCCATCGGCGTCGTCGGCGGAACCCTGCTGACCCTGTCCTGCCTCACCCCGGCGTCGTCGCTGTTCGTCATCGTGCCCGGCTCCTTCGCCGTCCTCGGCACCGGAACCGCGCTGGCCCTGAGCATCGCCATGGTGATCTGTGTCGGCGTGGCGTTCTGCTACTCCGAGCTCGGGACGCTGATCCCGAGCGCGGGTGGCGAGTACGCCATGGCGGGCAGCACCCTCGGCAAGGGCACCGGCTGGCTGGCGTTCATCCAGGCGCTGATCGTGGTCCTGATCGTGCCGCCGATCATCGCCCTGGGCACCGCCCAGTACCTGGCGCCGCTGTTCAACGTCAACGCCGACGTGGCCGGGGCGGCCGTGATGCTGCTCGCCACCGTGATGGGCCTGCTGGACCTGCGCGCCAACGCCTGGATCACCGGCATCTTCCTGTGCCTGGAGGTCATCGCCTCGGCCCTGGTCGCCTGCCTGGGCTTCGCCCACTCGAACCGCTCCGCCTCGGTGATGCTGCACCCGCAGCTGCTCGGCGACCACGGCCACATGAACGTGGTCACCGCCGGGACGATGATCGCCGGGCTGGCCACCGCGCTGTTCATCACCCAGGGCTTCTCCACCGCCGTCTACCTGGCCGAGGAGATGGAGCGCCCGAGCCACACCGTGCCGCGCACGGTGCTGTGGACGCTGGGCATCGGCTCCGCCGTCATCCTGGTCCCCACCATCGCGATCACCCTGGGCGCGCCCAGCATGTCCGCGCTGGACGCCGGCGACATCAGCGGCATGGTCACCGCCTGGAGCAACTCCGCCGTCGGCACCTTCGTCAGCCTCTGCATCGCGTTGGCGATCATCAACGCCGCGATCGTCATGGTCATCCAGAACTCCCGGGTGCTGTACTCCTCGGCGCGGGACAAGGCCTGGCCGGAGCCGGTCAACCGGGCCTTCACCGACCTCAGCAAGAAGTTCGGCTCGCCCTGGATCTCCACCCTCGCGGTGGGCGTCCCCGGCGCGGTGCTGTGCTTCGTCCCGGTCGACACCCTGACCAACGTCACCGGCGTCGCGGTGACCCTGCTGTACGGATTCGTCGCGGTCGCCGCGCTGGCCTCCCGCCGGGGCGCGCACAAGCACAACACCGCCGCCTGGCGGATGCCGCTGTGGCCGGCCGTGCCGATCGTGATCCTGGCCGTGCTGCTCTACGTGCTCAGCCAGCAGGCGGTCAGCGACCTGCTGATCACCGGCGGGATCACCGTCGCCTCGCTGCTGTACTGGGTGTTCTACCTGCGGCCGCGCGCCGGGACCCGCTGGATCATCACCGTCCCCGAGGACGACCAGCAGCCCGCCTGACCCCGTTCCCGGACCGGGCCGCGAGGACCCACGACCCCGCCGGGGGTCGTGGGTCCTCGCCCGTCCGGGCCCACCGGTCGCTCAGCCCAGGGCGTCCGCGATCCGGGAGCGCGGCGGCTCCGGGGCGGCGAAGCCGAGGGTGTGCGCGGTGCCGAGCAGCACCGCCCGGTAGTCGGCGGCGAGCTCGCTCGCGGCGGAGCTGAGCTGGAGCACCGCGACCCGGTCCTGGGCGGCGCCGACCACCGCCACCGTGCCGCTCCACAGCCACCGCCCGGCGTCCGCCCGCTGCCGCCGTTCCAGCAGCAGCGCCGGGCCCAGCGGCAGCTCCACCGACAGCGCGCCCGCCGCCGACGCTCCGCCCGCCGCGCGGGCGCGCAGCTCGGCCAGCACCGCCCCGGGCGCGGCCCCCGCCAGCGGCCGGGCGGTGAGGGTCAGCACCGACGAGCACACCGCGCCCCGGGCGTCCTGGTGCAGCCCGAGCGCGCAGAGCAGCACGTCCTGCTCGCGGAGCGCGGCCAGCGCCCGCTCGTAGTCCGCGAACACCTCGGCCGGGCGCCCCTGCGGCGCGTCCGGCATCCCGGCCAGCAGTTCGTCCAAGCGGTCGAGCCTGACCCGCTCCGGACGCAGCTCCAGCCAGTGGAAGCCGGCCGGGAGGCCGCAGCTGACGGCCGCCGCGCCGGTCATCGGGGCGCCCCGGGACCGGCCGCGTTCCCCCGGGTGGCCTCGTCGTACAGCGCGCTGCCGAACCCGGCGGCGGCGACGCCCCGGCCGACCAGGAGGTGCCGTCGGCGCGCGGCCGCCTCCTCGGCGGTGGCGCCCGGCGGCGGCCGCACCGCCGCCTCGGCCCGGGCCGCGCGGCTGAACACGGTCACCGTGTCGCGCAGGAAGGACCCGGCCGCGGTCTCCACCGGGACGGCGCGGCCCGCCGCGGTGGCCGCCCGCAGCCCCTGGAGCGTGCCCGAGGCGCCCCGGGCGACGGCGGCGAGGCCGGGGACCACCCCGGCGGCGTCACCGCCCAGGGTGACCGCCGCCGTCACGCTGTCCAGGCCGGGACGCGGCGGCCACAGCGCCGCCCACAGCCCCGGGTCGCCGACGTCCTCGCCGAGCTGGACCGCGCCGGTGGTCACCGCGATCCCGGCCAGCAGCGGGGTCAGCGGGCTGGGGAACAGCGCCAGCAGGCCGGACGCCGCGCTGACCGTGCCCGCGTGCCGGTACAGCCCGTCAGCGAGGTCGGCGGCGGCGCCGGACAGCCCCGCCAGCACCGTGTCGAGCGTCCCCGGGCCCGGCGGGACGGCGGCCGACCGGTCGGCGTCCAGTCCGGCGGCGATCCGGGCGGCGTCGGCGGCGTGGTCCCGCTCCAGCTCCCCGGCCTCGGCGAGCAACCGGTCCGCCTCCTGCCCGGCCCGGTCGGCCGCCAGCGCCGCCGCCTCCAGCGCGCTGCCGTCGCCGTCCCCCGGTTCCTGGGCGGCGGTGGGCGGCGGGGTGGCCCGGAGCCGCCGCAGGGCGTCGTCCAGGCGCCGGGCGTGGGCCTGGCGGTCGAGCAGGTCGGTGTGCCAGTCCTGGAGCTGGTCGGCGGCGTGCCGCAGCGCGTCGTGGGCGGCGCCCAGCCGCGGGGCCAGGCCGTCCCGGACGTGCTCACGGAAGGCGGTCGCGGCCCCGCCCTGCCAGTGCGGCCCCTCGGCCGCGGCCACCCGCTCGACCAGGGCGCGGGCGTCGTCCAGCCAGGCGCCCGCCCCGGCCAGCCGCTGCCGCAGCTCCGCGACCCCGGCCGGATCGCCGGGGGTCGGATCGAAGCCGATGCCGGGGTAGGCGGGCCCCGGAAGGCCGCAGTCGCTCACCGGTCGCCCCCGGACAACTGGACCGGCAGCGGGATCGGCAGCGGGACCGGCGGCGGGACCGAGGCCGCCGCGAGGGTCGCGAGCAGGCCGTGCTCCGTCCCGCGGTAGCTCCGGGCGCTGCCGCGCACCCCCTCGGCGGCGTCGTCGGCCTGCTGCCGCAGCTGCCGCAGCCGGTCGTGCCAGTCCTGCTGGAACTCCTCGCAGGCGCGGTCGAGGCGATCGGTGCCGAGGCTCGCGGCGGTGGTGTCGCGCAGGGCGTCGAGCGCGCCCTGGAGCGAGTTCCCGGCCTGGAGCAGCGCGTCGGCGAGGGCGTCGAGCTGGTCCGGTTCGGTCCGGAATCCGGAGTGGGTCACGCGGGATCTCCGTGCTGGTCTCTGTGGAATGGCTGGTCTCTGTGGGACAACTGATCTCTGTGGGACGACTGGTCTCTGGGCGGTGTCGGACGGCCGGCGTTTGTCAGGCCGCCGGGCGGCGGCGGGCATCGCGCAGGACTATCGCGGTACCGGCGGTGACCGCCACCGCGAGTGCGCCCAGGCAGAGGATGTAGACGGCGGTGCGCCGCGCGCGGGCCGCCGCGGTGTCGCCCAGGCCCAGCGGGCGGGCCCGCACCGGCGGCGCCGGGTCGGCGGTCGCCGGGTCCGGCACCGCCGCCGCGGCCGGGGGCGCGCTGTCGGAGACGGCGGCCACCGGGTCGACCACGCCCCAGCCGATGAAGTCGTTGCGTCCCGGGTCGGTGCGCTGCGCGGTCTGCTCGATCCGGGCGATGACCTGCGCCGCCGTCCACCGCGGATGCAGCTGCTTGAGCAGCGCGGCCACCGCGGCCGCGTAGGGGGCGGCGAAGCTGGTACCGCTGTCCACGCACTGTCCGCCGCCGGGCACGGTGGAGACCATGTCCACGCCGGGCGCGGCCACGTCCACCGAGCCGCCGGTCTCGGAGAAGTCCGCGGCGCGCTCGTTGTCGCGGTCCGAGGCGCCGACCCCGAGCACGCCCGGCAGCGAGGCCGGGTAGGTCGGCAGCGACAGGCCCTCGTTGCCCGCGGCGACCACCACCACGATGTTCCGGCTGACGGCCCTGGCCACGGCGCGGGCCAGCTCGCTGTCGGCGGCGACCGGGACCGGCCTGCCGTTCTCGGTGACGTCCTGCGAGATGTTGATGACGCCGACCCCGGCGGCGACCGCCGCGTCCACCGCCTCGGCCAGTGTGTCCGGCGTGCCGTCGCCCTGCGCGTCGTTCTGACGGATCGACAGAATCCGTGCGCCCGGGGCGAGTCCGACGAACCCGGTGGCACTGGAGGGCCGCGCCGCGATGATCCCGGCGACCATGGTGCCGTGGCCGTCCGGGTCGGTCAGCGCGTCGCCGCCCTGGCCGGTGAGGTAGTCGGGACCGGCGGCCACCGCGTCGCGCAGTTGCGGGTTGGTGTCGCTGACCCCGGTGTCGATGACCGCGACGGTCACCCCGCGGCCGGTCGCGTGGCTCCACAACTCCGTTAGCAGCACCCGTTGCAGGGACCACGGGTTGCCGCTGATGTCGGCGGCCGGGAAGGCGCACTGGCCGCTGGAGTCGGTCACCGTGCGCGGCGGCGCGGCGGCGGTGACCGGAGCCGGGGCCGGGGCCAGGAGCGGCGCCAGGGCCCCGGCGGCGAGCAGCGCGGGCACCAGGGCCTGGCCCTTGCGGCGGCGGTGCCTGTTCACAGGAGCTCTGTTCCCCCGGGGTGCGACGGCTGGCGGCGGTGCGGTGCCCGTGCGCCACCGGTCGGCGGCGGCACACGGACGGGTGCGGCGCGGCTAGGCGCCCCAGATACCGGCGTTCTTGTTCTCGGTCGCCTGGTAGTTCTCCGCGGCGGTCTCCAACGCGGAGGCGATCTTCAGCAGCACCTCGTGCAGGTTCGCCGCGGTGCTGTTCCACTCCGCCTGGCGGGCCTGGTACTTCTCCTGCGCGACGCCGTCCCAGCTCTGGGCGACCTGGGCGACACTGGCCTTGAGGGCGTCCAGTTGCGCCTGCACGTTGGCCGCGGTGCTGCGGACGTCGCCGGCCGCGTCGGTGATGGAGTTGAAGGTGACCTTGATGGGCGTGGACATGGGATCTCCCGGACTTGGTTCAGCGGCGGTGAGTTGACGGAATGTCAGCCGAGTGCGGCGGTGATGTTGCTCATCGCCGAGCTCTGCTCGCCCTCGGTGCTGGTGTACTGCGCCGAGGTGGCGTCGATCGCGTCCTTGATCTCACCGAGCACGGTGTTGAGCTTCGCCGCGTCCGTGTTCCACTGGGTCTGGAGGTTCTGGTAGGCGATGGCGGCGCTGCCGCTCCACCCGCCGGCGACCGTGCTGACCACGCCTTCGAGGCGCTTGAGCTCCTGCTGGATCTGGCTGTTCACGTCATCGATGTGCGCCGAGAACCGCTTCATGTCGTCGGCACTGGTTGTGAACTGACCCGACATATGCATCGTCCCCCATGAGACAGACAACGGAGCCGGGCGCCCGGTCGCATCCCGTCCGGCCGACGCCGCAGCGCGGCGTCCCCAGGCACTCTAGCCGCCGCCGGGAGCGTGCCCAACAGCGCGAGAGGCCTCAGGAACCCTGCTGCTGCTCGGCCGCCGCGGTGTTCAGGTTCGGCCCCGAGGACAGCAGCGACGACCACGACAACGGCACCGGGCTCGGCACCACACCGGCGTAACCCAGCCTGGCCTGGGCATCGTCGGTCTGCTGACCATCCGTACCCGATCCGTCGCCGGTGCTCGGCGACGGCCGGTCGACCGGTCCGGCGTTGCTGTCCCCGTTCATCTGTACGGGGTAGCGCAGACCGGTGTCGGTCAGCAGATCCACCGATCCGGTGTCGGTGCTGGTTCCGGTGACCTGACGGTAGAGCAGTCCGGTGCCCGGGGTGACGTACACCCCGGCCGTGCCCGAGGTGCTGTCGACCGGGTACGACTGGCCCGCCCACAGGCCCAGCTCCGGCTCGCCGGAGGCGGAGGTGCGGCCGGTGTAGACCGAGCACGCCACGGTGGTGCCGTCGCCGGAGGTCGCCGAGTTCGTCTGGGTGACGGAGTCCTGCGGCCAGTCCCTGGCTCCCTCGAACGGAGGACTCGCGTTGGCGCCGGGCACCGCCGTCGCCAGCACCGTGGGCCCGGTCCGGCCCGACATCGCCACCAGCAGTTGGTCGGTGAAGTCGGACACCCGGTGGACACCGTCGCCGAGCACCACGTAGTGCAGCACCTGGCCGTTGTCGGCGCGTACCTGGAAGGTCTCGCCGACCGTGGTCGGCGCGCCGTCGATCACGGTCGGGGCCGGGCCGCCGTAGCCGGGCATGTCGGCCCTCGGGAAGCCGATCGGATCGCCGCCGCGCAGCGTGGCCAGCCAGGCGCCGCCGACCGGCTGCGGCGCGCCCACGGTCGCCCCGAACGCGGCGGTGGCGAGCAGCAGTTGCCGCTGCCCGCGGTCCGCGCCGGTACCGCCGGCCGCCAGCACGTGGGTGGTCCCGCTCGCGTCCACCAGGTAGTCCGTGCCGTCCGGGCCCCGCACGTACAGCGCGTGGCGCGGGTCGAGGCTGCCGCTGCCGGAGACCGCCGCGCCGTCGGAGCCGCCGAGCACGAACAGCTTCTGGTCGGTCCCGCCCTGGCCCCCGGCCGCGGGCTGGTCGCAGTACGCCCACACCTTGGCCGTCCCGGCGTCCTTGGCGGTCGGCAGGCTGTCCGGCGCGTACGGGATGCCGACCAGCGCGCCGTGCGGCACCTGGCCCGAGTCCAGCACCGAGTCGTCCACGTCGACCACGCTGGAGCCGACGCCCAGCAGCAACCGGGCCGAGGCGATGTTCAGCACCGGGTGCAGCACCCCGCCGAGCACCACGTACCTGGTGGTCGACTGCTTGCCGACGATCACCGCGTTGGCCTTCTGCCAGTTGAGCGGGGCCGAGGGCCGGATCAGCCCGTAGGCGCCGAACCCGGCGACCGCCAGCGCGGCGACGACCAGGCCGGGGACGACGGCGCGCAGCGCGCGCGGCGCGTCCTCCTCGTCGCCGCCGCTCGACGGCTGGAGGAAGGCGGCCACGGTACGCCGCCGCGAGAAGGTGTAGGCGTTCAACTCGTTCCGGCGAGATGCCATGCCCCGGTCCCCGTCCCCCTCGTTCCGTTGCCCACGGCGCCAACCGTCCTGCGCGAACGCTAAGTACCGTACGGGTACGGTAAGTCGGTCAGCCAACCGGCTTCCGGTTCCGGCAGGTGCGTGCGAGCGGAGAGGTTGCCACGGGGGATGCCGAAGACTGCCGCACCGCGCCCGCGGGCCCCGCAGCCCGGGTCGTCGTCCGCGCCGGTGACGGTGCGGACCCGACCCAGGCCCGGCCGGTTCGGCCCGCTGCGGCTGCCGCAACTGGTACTGGTCGAGGCCGCCGCCGCGCTGGTGCTGATCGGCCTGGCCGTGGACCGGATCGCGCTGGTCGGCTGCGGCGTGGTCGCGGTCCCGCTGCTGGCCGCCGCGCTGCTCTCGCGGAACGGCCTCAGCGTCGGCGAGCAGCTGCGGGTGCGCGGCGCGATGCGGAGCCGCCGACGGCGCTCGGCGGCGCATCCGGTCGATCCGCAGACCGATCCGGCACTGGTGCCGGTGCTGGAGTGCGAGCCCGCGCTGCGCGCCGTGGCACACACGTTGGAGGAGGGACGGGCCGCCGACCGCTCCTCGGCCCGGGGCGAGCGCCGGGAGATCGGCATGCTCGGCGACGGCACCTTCCTCAGCGCGGTGATCCAGGTCGAGTCGGCGGACAGCCCGCTGCGCCCGGCGCCCGGCAACGGCCTGCTGCCGCTGGAGCTGCTCGCCGACGGGCTCTCGGTGGACGACATCGTGCTGGACACGGTCCAGGTGGTCCAGTACACCCAGCCCGCCCCGGCGCCGCACCTGCCCGAGCAGGCGCTGGCCGTCCGCGCCCACCGGCAGCTGCCGCGCGGGGCGGCGGCCACCCCGGCGCTGCGGCTCAGCTGGGTGACCGTCAGGCTCGACCCCGAACTCTGCCGTGGCGCGGTGGCGGCGCGCGGCGGTGGCGAGACGGGGGCGCGCAAGGCCCTGCAACGCGCCGCCGACCAGCTCGCCAACCGCCTCACCGGGGCCGGGCTGCGGGCGACGGTGCTGGACGCGGCCGGTGCGGTCGCCGCGGTGGCCACCGCGACCTGCGCGAACCCGCTGGCCGCGGGCGGCGCGGCGAGGCCCGGTCGGCGCACCTCGGAGACCGTCCGCGCCTGGCGCTGCGACGACCGCTGGCACACCACGTACTGGATCAGCCAGTGGCCCCGGCTCGATCCGGATCCGACCGGATCCAGCGCGACGGCGCCCGAGTTGGTCGGTCGGCTCACCGGGAGCGGCGTACTGGCGACCACCTTCGGCCTGACCGTTCGCCAACTCGCGGACGACAGGGTCTCGCTGACCGGCATGCTGCGGATCACCACCCGCAGCGAACACGAACTGGAGCAGCGGGCAGCGGAGTTGGAGGCGCGGGCGACCGAGGCCGGAGCCGCCCTGGTCCGGTTGGAGCGCGAGCAGACCCCTGGTCTGCTGGCCACGCTGCCGCTGGGAGGGACCCGCTGATGCGCGCACGGGCGGGATTCGGCCTGCGCGGCCCGCGACGGGAGCAGCATCTGCTGACCCGCGCGCAGTTGGCGGCGGTGGCCGTGCCGGTCGGCGACGACGGGGTGGTGATCGGCGAGGACGGCCAGGGCACCCCGGCGGTGCTGGGCCTGTTCCGGCCCACGGCGTACGAGGTGGTGCTGGTCGGCGGCGTGTGGACGGCGCAGCTGATCGCGCTGCGGGCCGCCGCGACCGGCGCGCGGGTGGTGGTCGAGACCGGACGCGGGCAGAGCTGGACGCCGGTCGCCCGGGCCGCGGGCGGCGGCCAGCCGTGCGTCACGGTGCACCCGGTCGGCGGGATCGGGCCGCAGGGCGCGTCGGTGACGGCGCCGGTACTGGTGGTCCGCGACTGCGGCTCGCGCCCGGCCCGCAGCCGCCTCTCCCCCGGCCCCTGGCAGACCACGCTCACCCTGCTGCCCTTCCTCGGCCCGGAGTCGGACCGGATGCTGGCTACCGCCGACGTGGTCGGTGTGCAGCGGGTGTCGCCGTCGGAGGCCGCGCTGGCCGGGCGGGTGCTGGGGCTGCCCGCTTCGGAGGTCTCGGCGCTGCCGAGCCTCGGCGACGGCGTGACGCTGTGGAGCAACCGGCGCAGCCGGGCCTTCGTCCGGGGCGGCCCGACCGCGGCGGAGGCCCAGGTGCTGGGCCAGGCGCGGCGGGTGGACTGAACCGCCGACGCCCGCCGGGCTCCCGGGGTTTACCCGGACGGCGGATGGGGCGAGGAGCGCAGTGACTACCCTGGTGGACGACGGACGTGAGCGAGAGGGACGAGCAGTGACGAGCGATCGCGAAGACGTCCACCCCGGCGAGGCCGTGCCGGGCGAGGACGAGGAGTGGTCGGACGCTCCTGACTACACGCCACCGGCCTGGTACCTGCGGAACGCGGAACAGGTGGGCGCTCCGACGCCGACCACCGCCTTCCGCGCCCCCGAATCGGTCCGGGCCCTCGCCGAGCCGACCCCGGCGGACTCGGCCCCGGCGGACTCGGCCCCGGCGGATTCGGAATCGGCTGACCCGGCCCCAGCTGACCCGGAGTCGGCGGACGCCGCGCCGATCCCGGCCGACGCGCCCCCGGCCGTCCGCGACGCCCCGGCGGCGCCCGCCGCCCCGGGCCGGGACACTCCGCAGGATCCGCCCGCGCAGCTGACCTACCGCCAGGACTCGGGCTGGGAACCGGCCCCGGCAGCACTCCCGCCGCTGCCACCGATGCCGCCGCAGCCGCCCGCCACGCCCCCCGCCGTCCACGACCAGCGCCCGCCCGAGCCGTCGCCGCAGGCGGAACCCGCGACCGGAGCCGCCGCGCCGGAGCAGGCCGCCGCGCCGGAACCGTGGCCCGCCCAGCAGCAGCCCGCGCAGCAACCGCCGACCCAGCAACCGCCGACGCCGCTGCCGTACCAGCAGCCGGAGCAGCCGCTCTACCCGCAGTTGCCGCAACAGCCGCAGGCGTGGACACCGGTCGGCCCGCCGCACCTGCTCGGCGACCCCCGGCAGGCCGGGGGCTGGCCGCAGTCCGCGCCCGAACCGCAGCCCGCGCCCGCGCCCGCCCAGACCCCGCCGCCGGTCCCGCAGGCCCAGCAGCCGCAACCCCCCGCCCAGCCCTGGCCGCCGCAACCGCAGCCCGGGCCCGCCAGCGGCGCGCCCCTCGGCTACACCGCCGCCGTCGAGCTGTCCTCGGACCGGCTGCTGCGCAACCACCCGGAGGAGCGCCGGTCGGTCGGCAGCCGCTTCCGCTTCGGCGGCAAGGTCGCGGAGGAGGAGCGCCGGAAGAAGCTCGCGGTGATCCGGACCCCGGTGCTCAGCTGCTACAAGATCGCGGTGATCAGCCTCAAGGGCGGCGTCGGCAAGACCACCACCACCATGGCCCTGGGCGCGACCCTGGCGACCGAGCGCCAGGACAAGGTCATCGCCGTCGACGCCAACCCCGACGCGGGCACCCTCGGCCGCCGGGTGCGGCGCGAGACCGGTGCCACGATCCGGGACCTGGTCACCGCGATCCCCCACCTGACCAGCTACATGGACATGCGCCGGTTCACCTCGCAGGCCGCCAGCGGTCTGGAGATCCTGGCGAACGACGTCGACCCGGCCGTCTCCACCACCTTCAACGACGCCGACTACCGGCAGGTCATCGACTTCCTCGGGCGGCAGTACCCGATCGTGCTGACCGACTCCGGCACCGGTCTGCTGTACAGCGCGATGCGCGGGGTGCTGGAGCTGGCGGACCAGTTGATCGTGGTGTCCACCCCCAGCGTGGACGGCGCCAGCAGCGCCAGCACCACCCTCGACTGGCTGTCCGCGAACGGCTACGCCGACCTGGTGCAGCGCAGCATCACGGTGGTGTCCGGGGTCCGCGAGACCGCGAAGCTGATCCGGACCGAGGACATCGTCGCGCACTTCCAGACCCGCTGCCGGGGCGTGGTGGTGGTGCCCTTCGACGAGCACCTGGCGGCCGGGGCCGAGGTGGACCTGAGCCGGATGAAGTCCAGGACCCGCGAGGCCTACTTCGACCTGGCGGCCCTGGTCGCCGCCGACTTCCCGCGCACCCAGCCGCAGGGCTGGTCCGGCCGCCCGGGCTACGGCCCGCAGTAGGCGCACGGTAGCCACCCGGTCACCCCGGCCCACCCGGGCCGGGGTTGGCTGCGGCCCGGGCGCCGGTTCGTTCAGACGCCGGTGAGTTCGCGGGCCTGCTTGACGTCGGTGGCCATCCGGTCCAGCAGCGCGTCGATGGTGTCGAACTTCTCCATGCCGCGCAGGTACGCCAGGAAGTCCACGCTCACGTGCAGGCCGTAGAGGTCCAGGCCGATCCGGTCGATGGCGTACGCCTCGACCGTGCGGGCGGTGCCGTCGAAGGTCGGGTTGGTGCCGACCGAGATCGCGGCGGGCATCCGCTCGCCGTCGGCGGTCAGCCAGCCCGCGTAGACGCCGTCGGCGGGGATCGCGGTGTGCGGCAGGGTCTCCACGTTCGCGGTGGGGTAGCCGAGTTCACGGCCGCGCTGCGCCCCGCGCACCACCGTGCCCTCCACCCGGTGCGGGCGGCCCAGCACCTCGGCGGCCGAGCCCACGTCGCCCTCGGTGACCAGCCGCCGGGCCAGCGTGGACGAGAACGGCGTGCCCTCGCCGAGCGAGCCGCGCACCGTCAGGTCGAGCACGTCGGTGCTGAAGCCGTACCGCCGACCGAGCTCCGCCAGCACCTCGACGTTGCCCGAAGCCCGGTGCCCGAAGCGGAAGTTGGGGCCCTCGACGACGACCGTCGCGTGCAGCGAGTCGACCAGCACCTGACGGACGAAGTCCTCCGGCGACAGCTGCGAGAAGGCCGGGGTGAACGGCAGCACCAGCACCGCGTCGACGCCCAGCTCGCCCATCAGCTCCGCGCGGCGCTGGTGCGCGGCCAGCAGCGGCGGGTGGCTGCCGGGCCGGACGACCTCGCTCGGGTGCGGGTCGAAGGTCACCACGACCGAGCTCACGCCCAGCTCCCGGGCCCGCGCCACCGCGTGGCCGATGATCAGTTGATGTCCCCGGTGCACCCCGTCGAAGGACCCGATGGTGACGACGCTGCGCCCCCAGTCCCCGGGGACTTCCTCCAGCCCACGCCAGCGCTGCACCGTGACCGCTCCTCATCCGTACGTCGGTTACCCCCTATAGCCTGCCATGCGCACGCTCGCCGCTGGGCATCGGCTCGGCTGCGCGGAGCACCGCCAGCAGTTCCCGGCCGAGCGGAGTGGGATCCACGGCCAGCGCCGAGGCGAACGCGGCCCGGACGGCGGCGGGCTGGCCGTCGGCGATCCGGCGGGCGAAGGCCAGCAGCGTGGGCCGCTCGCCCGGGCACTGCCGGGAGCGGGCCTCCAACCACCCGGCCACCTGGACGGCGGCCTCCGGGCGGCGCTCCAGGTGGTCGCCGACCAGCCGGACCGCGGCGGCCCGGGCACGCGGGGCCGGGGCCGTGCCCAGGGTCGACAGGATCGCGGCGCCCTCCTCGCCGGGCTGCGCGAGCCGGGCCGCGTAGGCGGCGAGCACCTGGTCCGGATGGCTGTCCAGGGCGGCGGCCAGGTCCTGCGCGCGCAGCAGCGGATCGGCGGCGGCGTAGCGGGCGGCGGCGGCCGGGAGGTACCTGCCCCGGCTGCCGGGGTCGGCGACCAGCAGCGCCAGTGCCGCGCCGTGCAGCTCCGCCTCGGCCTCGCGGGCCAGCAGCGCCTCGGCCGCGAAGCCGAGCAGCCTGCGGTCGGCCTCGCTCTCGGGCCGGACGGCGGGCCCGTGCACGGCGGCGGCGACATGGCGCTCCGGACGCGGGTCGTGCACCCAGCGGTCCACCGCCCGGCACAGCGCGGACGGTTCGGTCACCGCCAGCTCCCGCAGCAGCGCGTCGGCGCGCGGGTGCGCGGAGGCGACCAGTGCCTCGGTGAGGTCGTCCAGCGCGATCCGCCGGTGCGAGCGGAGCAGGTGGACGGCGGTCGCGGCGACCCGCTCGTCCCGGAACCACGCGCAGAGCGCGGGCAACGCGGCCGCCGGATCAGCCCGGACCAGCGCGGCCACCGCGTCCAGCGCCCGCGGCCCGGCGTCGCGGACCAGCAGCCGCAGCAGCCCGACCAGCTCCGGGACCGGCAGCGGCAGGCCGGTCCAGAAGTCGGGCGGCAGCGGCTGCTCCCCGTCCGACTCGGCGGCCCGGCAGGCCATCCGCTCGGCCAGCGCGCGCAGCAGCGGCAGGTACGGGCGGGCGTCCGGCAGCCGGAGCAGGACCGAGGTCAGCAGGTTGGCGGTCCACCAGTACGCCTCGCTGCCGGGCGGCGCGGCGTCGGGGCCGTCCAGCCGCAGCACCAGGCGGCCGAGCCAGGGGTCGAGCGCGCCGGGGTGCTGCTCGTCCTCGGCGAGCCGCAGCAGCGCCTCGCGGACCGGGCCGATCCGGTGGTGCGGCAGTGGCCGCGGCACCGGGGGCGGCGACGGCGGCGGGGGCGCGGGCACGGCCTGGACGCGCGGGCCGCCGCGCCGGTGCGAACCGCGGTTGCCGGGGGCGGCCCACGGTCCCGGCGCGGTCGGGGGCGGCTCCGGGCCGTCGCCGAGCAGCGCGTCCAGCGCCGGACCGAGGTCGAGGTGGCCGCCCTGGAGCCACTCCGACAGCTCCTGGTGGGCGAACCGGTAGCCGGGACCCACCGGCAGCAGCAGGCCCTCGGCCCGGACCGCCCGGGCCCAGCCGCCGTCGGCGGGGAACAGCTCGTCGAAGTCGGCCGGGCTGAGCGCTCCCCCGCCCGGGCCCAGCATCCGCCGCGCCGCCTCGTGCATCCGCCCGGCGACCGCCGCCGCCAGGTACCGCGCCGCCCGGGGCCGCCGGACGCCCGCGCCGCTGTCGGCGGGCGCGGCGGCGGGCGGGGGCGGCAGCAGCCGTTCCGCGACGCGCAGGCAGCTGAGGTCGATCCAGGCGCCGAACAGCTGCGCCCGGGTCGGCCCGGGCCCGGCGGCCAGCGCGGGCGCGGCCGTGCGCAGGTCGGCCAGCAGCCGCAGCGCCAACGGGTGCCGCGCCAGCGGGGCGGCCGCCGCCCCGGGCGCCGGGACCGGCAGTCCGTGCGCGGCGGCGGCCGCCCGGGCGGTGTCCGCCGGGAGCGGGCCGAGCCGCAGCGCGCGCGGGCTGCCGCTGCCGTGCAGGTCCTCGGCGGAGAACAGGTGACCGGCGTGGTCCCAGTGCTCCGGGCCGCAGCCGATCGCCAGCCGGGCGCCGTAGCGGCGCAGCAGCCGTCCGGTCTCCGCGCTCCACTCGTCCAGCCGGTCGTACAGCGACGGGGGCATCTCCTCCGGCGCGTCCAGCAGCACCAGCAGCGGGCGGCAGGCCGCGTTGGCGACCCGGCAGACCTGCTCCGCGCCTGCCCCGGTGGCGACCGTGGCGCCGGTGCGGATGATCCGCTCGGCCCGCAGCAGCGCCCGGTCCACCGCGTCCATCACCGACAGGTCACCGGCCCGCAGGTCGGCGCCCCGCAGTCGGACGGTGGGCAGCCGGTGCGCGGCCTCGGCGCGTTGCAGCGCCAGCGCCGCGAGTTCGCTGCTGCGCCCGCTGCCGGGGGCGCCGACCAGGGCCAGTACCGGCCGGTCCGGGTCCCAGCCCGGGCCGGCGGCGGGCAGCCCGTCCGGCCGGTCCACCCGGTCGGCGACGGCCTGGGTCAGCGGACCCAGGGTGGCCGCGCAGAGGTCCAGCGCCCCGGCCAGGTTCAGCGCCCGGCCGTGCGCCGGGACGCTGGCGGCGTTGCGGGCGAGCAGGTCGGCCACCGCGCGGTGTCCGGCGGCGGAGCCGAGCGGCACCGCCAGCACCGCGCCCCGCCTGCGACTGCGCAGCGCGACCGTGGCCACCGCGACGACCGCGCCGGTCTCGGCGTCCAGCACCGGTGTCCCGGCCGCGTGGACCGGGAGTCCGTAGGGGGCCTGGTCGAGTTCCAGCAGCCAGACGTCCGCGATCAGGTGCCAGCGCTCGGTCGCCGCGTAGCGGGCGGTCACCAGCCCGGCGATGCCGCCCTGGAGGGCGTGCTCGGCCAGCGGCAGGGACACCAGCCGGGTGCCGTGGCCCACCGCCAGCGGCAGCGGCGGCAGCACCGCGTCGGTGTGCAGCAGCGCCAGCCCGAGCTCGGGCAGCGGGGTGACGCTGTCGGCCGCCAGCCGCCGGGTGGCGCCGCCGGGCCAGGTCAGCAGCAGGTCCCGCAGCCCGTCCACGACCTCGTGGCTGGTCAGCAGCGTGCCCTGATGGTCCACATGAAAAGCGGTCCCACGGATGCGACCGCCGAGGTCGCACACCCGTACCACTGCCTCCTCGGCGCGCTGCACCGCCCACCCCCAGCCAGGTCCTCACCTGACCGGAGGCTGCCCGCCCGCCACCGCCCGTGACCCCACGCGCCCCACTCACCCCCGGGGTTCACTTCGCGCGCTCGCCCGAACGAGTGAGAAAGCGAGCGAAAGCCCATGAAAAGGCTTCAAAGGGGCTTCAGAGGGGCTTCAGAGGGGGGTTCAGGGGGCTTCACGGGCCTTCAGACGAAGACGGCCAGCGACTTCGCCTTGCCGCCGCGCTCCTCGATCAGCGCCAGGAACCGCCCGTCCGGGTCGAACACCGCGATCGGGTCGCTCGCGTCCAGGCCGGGCGCGGTGATCCGGACGCCGTTGACCAGCAGCCGGGCCTGCTCGGCGTCCACGTCCCAGCGCGGGAAGGCCGCCGCCGCCGCGTCCGCGATCGGCAGCACCGCCTCGGCGAAGCCGGACTCCAGCGCCTCCAGCGTGTGCGCCTCCGCGACCAGGTAGGGCCCGACCCGGGTGCGGCGCAGCGCGGTCAGGTGGCCCCCCACCCCGAGGCCGTCCCCGAGGTCCCGGGCCAGCGCCCGGACGTAGGTGCCGGAGGTGCAGTCCACGGTCACGTCGAGGTCGATCAGCGCGGTACCGTCCTCGGCCCGCGCCTCGCGCCACTCGTGCAGCTCGAAGCGGGAGACGGTGACCGGCCGGGCGGCCAGCTCCACGTCCTCGCCGTCGCGCACCCGGCTGTACGAGCGCTTGCCGTCGATCTTGATGGCGCTGACCTTGGACGGGGTCTGCTGGATGTCGCCGGTCAGTGCGGCGATCCCGGCCGCCACCGCCTCCCGGGTGACCCCGCTGGTCGGGGCGGTCGCGGTGACCTCCCCCTCGGCGTCGTCGGTGACCGTGGCCTGGCCGAGCCGGATGGTCGCCTCGTAGGTCTTGCTGGTCAGCGCCAGGTGGCCGAGCAGCCGGGTGGCCCGCTCGCAGCCGATGACCAGGACCCCGGTCGCCATCGGGTCCAGCGTCCCGGCGTGGCCGACCTTGCGGGTCCCGGCCAGCCGCCGGATCCGGGCGACCACGGTGTGCGAGGTGATTCCGGCGGGCTTGTCCACGATGACCAGGCCGTCGGGGCCGGTTCCCTTGCGCTTCAACGATCCGACTTTCCATGGGTACCGCCGCCGCGGACCGGCGGGCGGGCGAGAGACAGGTCAGGTGGGGCGGGCGGCGCTAGCGGGGCGTGTCCAGCGCCGCGCGGAAGCGGGCCACCGTGGCGGTGACGCCGTCGTGGGAGCTGAACCCGGCCGCGTAGGCGTGCCCGCCGCCGCCGAGCAGCGCGCAGACCGCCGCGACGTCCACCGCGCCCTTGGCCCGGGAGGAGCCGCGCAGGCTGCCGTCCGGGTCCTCCTTGAGCACCAGCACCACCTCGGCCTCGGCCGCCTTGCGCACGACGTCGATCAGGCCCTCGATCTCCTCCGGCAGGACCCCGTGCAGCAGCAGGTCGGCGCAGGGCACCCAGGTCCAGACGAGGCCCAGGCCGCCCGCCGCCGAGCGGTCCAGCTCGGCCCGGTCCAGCGCGGCGGCCAGCACCTTCAGGTAGCCGAAGGACTGGGTGTCCCACAGCCGCCGTGAGATCAGGTCGTGCCGCAGCCCGGTCGCCAGCAGCCGCGCGGCCAGCTCGTGGGTGGCCGGTGTGGTCGCCGCGTAGCGGAAGGAGCCGGTGTCGGTGGCCACGCCGGTGTACAGGCAGGTGGCGATGGGCAGGTCCAGCGGCACACCGAGCCGCCGCAGCAGCTCGTCCACCAGGACCGCGGTCGCGGGCGCGACCGGGTCGATCAGCCGGTGCGTGCCGAAGCCGCTGTTGGACGTGTGGTGGTCGATCACCACCAGCTCCAGCGCCGCCTCGGCCTTGGGCCGCAGCAGCCCGAGCCGCGCCGGGTCGGCCACGTCGAAAGTGATCATCAGCTCGGGGACCGCCGGTACCTCGCGGGCCGGGACCAGCAGTTCCAGGCCGGGGAGGTGGCCCAGGGAGGCCGGGACCACCTGCGGGTCGTCGCCGAAGGAGACCCGCGGCGCGTGGCCGAGCGAGCGCAGCGCCAGTCCGGCGGCCAGGGCCGAGCCCAGGGCGTCGCCGTCCGGCAGCACGTGGCAGACCAGGTCGATCGAGTCGGCGGCGCCGATCAGGGCGACCAGCCGCTGCCAGTCCTGCTCGGTGGGGCCGAGCGGGCCGGTCGGCTCGCTGCGCGGGGAGGGCACCGCGGGGGCGCCCGTCACGGTGGTGGCGGGCGCCCCCGCGGGCCTCAGGTCGGACACGGTTACTCGTCCTCGTCGGGGCCGTCGACGTCGAGGTCGTCGTCCTCGTCGGGCTTGCGGTACGGATCGGCCTCGCCCGCGTACGTCTTGCCGACGGCGACGCTGCGCACCTCCGCGTCCTGCTGCCGGGCCTTGATCAGCAGGTCGTCCAGGTGCCGGGCGGTGTCCGGCACGGCGTCGGCGACGAAGCTGAGGGACGGGGTGAACCGCACCCCGGTCTGCCGTCCGACCTCGGTGCGCAGCACGCCCTTGGCACTCTCCAGCGCGGCCGCCGAGGCGGCCCGCTCGGTCTCGTCGCCGTAGACCGTGTAGAAGACGGTGGCCTCACGCAGGTCACCGGTGACCCGGGTGTCGGTGATGGTCACGAAGCCCAGGCGCGGGTCCTTGATCCGCCGCTCCAGGGTCTCCGCGACGACCACCCGGATGCGGTCTGCGAGCTTGCGCGCCCTCGCGGTGTCGGTCACTGGTCCTCCTCGTGCTGTGGGCTCTGCCTGGTTCCAGCAGCAGAGCGCCCGTCGGTCTCCGGGACTGCGCACCTCGGGAGTCCGGGGGCATCCCCCGGGAAGGCACAGTACCCGGCCGCATCCACCTAGGGATGCCATGTCTGATTGTGCTGTACGGCACCAGGTCGAGCAGTCACTCGTCCTCGTCGTCCAGCAGTCGGCGGCGGGCCGCCAGCAACTGGACCTCGGGGTGGCCGGAGACCAGCCGCTCGCAGCTGTCCAGGATCCCGGCCGCGTGGCCGACCTCCCCGGACACCACGGCCAGGCCGATCTCGGCCCGCCGGTGGAGCTCCTGGTTTCCGGTCTCCGCAGCGCAGACGCCGTACTTGCGCTGTAGTTCGGCCACGATGGGCCGCACGATCGAACGCTTCTCCTTCAACGAGTGGACGTCGCCGAGAAGCAGATCGAAGGTGAGTGTTCCGATGAACATGTGGTACAGGTCACGCCGACCTGGGGGCCTCGAAGGGTCCTGCCTGATAAGCGCCACGCTACGACAAACGGCCGGGGCCGGTCGACATGTTTCCGTGTCCGGATTCCGGGGGTCTCCCCCCGGAATCCCGGCACGGTGCCGACCGGCCCCGGCCGTTCAGCCGGGCTTACGCGCGCGGCTTCTCGCGCATCTCGTAGGTCTCGATGACGTCGTCGACCTTGATGTCGTTGAACGACCCCAGGGTGACACCGGCCTCGAAGCCCTCACGGACCTCGGTCGCGTCGTCCTTGAAGCGGCGCAGGCCCTCGATGGTGAGGGACTCCGCCACGACCTTTCCGTCGCGGATGAGGCGGGCCTTGGCGTTGCGGCGCAGCAGGCCCTCGCGGACGATGACACCCGCGATGTTGCCGAACTTGCTGGAGCGGAAGACCTCGCGGACCTCGGCGGAACCGAGACGCGCCTCCTCGTACTCCGGCTTGAGCAGGCCCTTGAGTGCCGCCTCGATCTCCTCGATCGCCTGGTAGATGATCGAGTAGTACCGGACGTCCACGCCTTCCTTGTCGGCCGCCGTGCGGGCACGGCCCTCGGCGCGGACGTTGAAGCCGATGATGATGGCTTCGGAGCCCATGGCCAGGTCGACGTCGGACTCGGTGATCGCACCCACACCGCGGTGCAGGATGCGCAGCTCGACCTCTTCGCCGACGTCCAGCTTGACCAGCGCGTCCTCCAGGGCCTCCACCGAACCGGAGACATCGCCCTTGATGATGAGGTTGAGCTGCTGGATGCCGCCGGCCGCGATCGCCTTGTCCAGGTTCTCCAGGGAGATCCGCATCGGACGGCGGGCGAACATGGCGTTGCGGTCACGGGCCGAGCGCTTCTCCGCGATCTGCCGCGCGGTGCGGTCGTCGTCGACGACGATGAAGCTGTCGCCGGCGCGGGGCACCGAGGTGAGGCCGAGGAGCAGCACCGGACGGGACGGACCCGCCTCAAGCACGTTCTTGCCGTTCTCGTCGAGCATGGCGCGCACCCGGCCGTGGGCGTCGCCGACGGCGACCGAGTCGCCGACGCGCAGCGTGCCGCGCTGGACCAGGACGGTCGCCATGGCGCCGCGCCCCTTGTCCAGGTGGGCCTCGATCGCGATGCCCTGGGCGTCCTGCTCGGGGTTGGCGCGCAGGTCCAGCGAGGCGTCGGCGGTGAGCACGACGGCTTCGAGCAGCTGGTCGATGTTGAGGCCCTGACGGGCGGAGATGTCGACGAACATGGTGTCGCCGCCGTACTCCTCGGCCACCAGACCGAACTCGGTGAGCTGACCGCGCACCTTGGTCGGGTCGGCGCCCTCGACGTCGATCTTGTTGACCGCGACCACGATCGGCACACCGGCGGCCTGGGCGTGGTTCAACGCCTCGACCGTCTGCGGCATGACGCCGTCGTTGGCCGCGACCACCAGGATCGCGATGTCGGTGGACTTGGCACCACGGGCACGCATGGCGGAGAACGCCTCGTGACCGGGGGTGTCGATGAAGGTGATGGCACGCTCTTCGCCGTTCACCTCGGTCGTCACCTGGTAGGCACCGATGTGCTGGGTGATGCCACCGGCCTCGCCCGCGACCACGTTGGTCTTGCGGATCGCGTCGAGCAGGCGGGTCTTGCCGTGGTCGACGTGACCCATGACGGTGACCACCGGCGGACGCGACATGAGGTCGGTCTCGTCGCCCTCGTCCTCGCCGAAGTCGATGTCGAACGACTCCAGCAGCTCACGGTCCTCGTCGTCACGGCTGACGATCTCCAGGACGAAGCCCATCTCGTCGGCGAGCAGCTGCAACGTCTCGTCGGGGACGGACTGGGTCGCGGTGACCATCTGCTCAAGGTTGAGCATCACCGAGACCAGCGCGGCCGGGTTGGCGTTGATCTTCTCCGCGAAGTCGGTCAGCGAAGCACCGTGCGACAGCCGGACCGTCTGGCCGTTGCCGCGCGGCAGCATCACGCCACCGATCGACGGAGCCTGCATCGACTCGTATTCCTGACGACGCTGACGCTTCGACTTGCGTCCACGCGCCGGACGGCCGTTCGGGCCGCGGCCGAACGCACCCTGCGTGCCGCCACGAGCGCCCGGGCCACCGGGACGCCCGCCGAAGCCGCCGGGGCGCGGACCGAAGCCGCCGCCACCGCCACCGCCGCCGCCACCCGGGCGACCGGCGAAGCCGCCACCGGCCGGGCGGGCGCCCGGACCGGCCGGACGGCCCTGGAAGCCGGGACGCGCGCCACCGGCGCCGCCCGGACCGGCCGGACGGCCGCCGGGGCCACCGGGGCCACGACCGCCGGGGCCGGGACGACCGGGACCGCCGGGGGCGGCCGGACGCTGCGGCATCATGCCCGGGTTCGGGCGGGGCATGCCGGACGGGGACGGGCCACCGGGACGGGGGCCGCCCTGGGGACGCGGCATCCCGCCGGGAGCGCCACCGGGACGGTCGCCGGCCGGACGGGCCGGACGGTCGCCACCGGGACGCGGGGCACCGGAACGCTCGGGACGGTCGCCACCGGGACGCGGGGCGCCCGCCGGACGGTCGCCACCGGGACGCGGGGCACCGGAACGCTCGGGACGGTCACCGCCGGGACGCGGGGCCCCGGCCGGACGGTCGCCACTCGGCCGCGGAGCGCCGGAACGCTCGCCGCCGGGGCCTGCCGGACGCGCGCCGGGGCGCGACATGCCGGTGTTGCTGGAGGTGAACGGGTTGTTGCCGGGGCGCGGACCGGACGGGCGTGCGCCCGGGGTCGCGGCCGGACGCGGCGCCGGAGCACCGGGGCGCGGGCCGGAGGCCGGACGCGGCGCGGCCGGAGCGGCGGGCGCGGCCGGGGCAGCGGCAGCCGCCTCGGCGGCCGGCGGCGCGGAGAACTCGGCGGCCGGAGCCACCGGACGCGGCGCCGGAGCACCCGGGCGCGGGCCGGAGGCCGGACGCGGCGCGGCCGGAGCGGCGGGCGCGGCCGGGGCAGCGGCAGCCGCCTCGGCGGCGACCGGACGCGGACCCGGCGCCGGGGGGCGCGGACCGGCCGTGGGGCGCGGGGCGCCCGGACGGGGGGCCGGGGTGGGCGCGGAGCCCGCCGGCCTGGGGGGCGCCGGCTTGCTCGCCGACGCGGGCTTCGCGGGGGTCGAGGACCCTCCGAAGGCAACTTCCAACTTACGTACAACCGGCGCCTCGATCGTCGAGGACGCCGAACGAACGAACTCACCGAGCTCTTGGAGCTTGGCCATGACGACCTTGCTCTCCACGCCCAAATCCTTGGCGAGTTCGTATACCCGGACCTTAGCCACTTCGCTCCTTTGAGGTCCGGGTGTTCCGCCGGACCGTCGCTACTTCATGCTCGTACTCATCGCGTACTCATCGAGTGCTCATCGCAATCTCGACCTACTTTCGAACTCGCGAGGTACCTTGCTCGGCCACCGTGCATGGGGCACGGTGACTGCGTACGTGTCCTACGGATGCCCTGCCACGGGCAGTGCCCCGACATACCGCTGAAGTGCCGCGGTGTCGAGCGGTCCCGACGAGCGGAACGCCCGCGGGAACGCCCGGCGGCGCAGCGCCAGGTCGAGGCACTCCGGTACGGGGTGCAGGTGCGCTCCCCGACCGGGCAGCGTGCCCCGGGGGTCCGGAACGCAGGCGTCCCCGACCGCCGTCACACGCAGCAGATCATGTTTGGCGACGCGCTTCCGACACCCTACGCAGGTACGCTGCGGGCTACCCTCTGGGCATGATCGGTCACGCGTCCGGCCAGACACATCCAAGTCTACCCCTCTGATGGTCATCACTTCGAACCCGTTACCGGTCAGGACCGGGTAAGGGTCGGTTCTCGTCAGTCCGTCGGCTCGGCCTCGACGTCCGGCCGGATGTCGATCCGCCAGCCGGTGAGCCGGGCGGCGAGCCGGGCGTTCTGGCCCTCCTTGCCGATCGCCAGCGACAACTGGTAGTCGGGCACGGTCACCCGGGCCGAGCGGGAGTCGTAGTCGACGATCTCCACCCGGGTCACCCGTGCGGGCGACAGCGCGTTGGCCACCATCTCGGCCGGGTCGTCCGACCAGTCCACGATGTCGATCTTCTCGCCGAGCAGTTCGGCCATCACCGCGCGCACCCGGCCGCCCATCGGGCCGATGCAGGCGCCCTTGGCGTTGAGCCCGGACTTGCCCGTCCACACCGCGATCTTGCTGCGGAAACCGGCCTCGCGGGCGATGGCGGCGATCTCCACCGAGCCGTCCGCGATCTCCGGGACCTCCAGCGCGAACAGCTGGCGGACCAGGTTGGGGTGGGTCCGCGAGAGCGTCACCGAGGGGCCGCGGACACCGCGGCGGACCGCCACCACGTAGCACTTGAGCCGCAGCCCGTGCTTGTAGTCCTCACCCGGGACCTGCTCCTGGGCGGGCAGGATCGCCTCGATCTTGCCGATGTCCACCAGCACGTTCTTCGGGTCCTTGCCCTGCTGGACGACACCGGTGACGATGTCGCCCTCGCGCCCGGCGTACTCGCCGAAGGTCAGCTCCTCCTCGGCGTCGCGCAGCCGCTGCAGGATGACCTGCTTGGCGGTGCTGGCCGCGATCCGGCCGAAACCGCCCGGGGTGTCGTCGAACTCGCGCGGGGTGGCCCCCTCGGCGACCTCGTCGGCCTCCTCCTTCGCCCAGACCGTGACATGGCCGGTCGCCCGGTCCAGCTCGACCCGGGCGTTGCGGCGGGAGCCCTCAGTGCGGTGGTACGCAATGAGGAGGGCCGACTCGATCGCCTGGACCAGCAGGTCGAACTTGATCTCCCGTTCCTGCACCAACCTACGCAGGGCACTCATATCGATGTCCACGGCTACGCCTCCTCTACTTCTGTTCGGAACATGCTCAAAATCCGGCTGGATACGCCGGTGGGCCGGGAGCCGCTCCGGGCTCCGGCCTGTGGTTACCTCTGGTGACGGCTATGCGTCGGCGTCAGTGTCGGCGTCGGCCTCGTCGAGGGCCGCGTCGCCGCTCTTGCGGTTGAACTCCACCTGGACCCGGGCCTTGGCGATCTCGCCGAAGGCCACCCGCCGCTGGGTGGTCTTCCCGCGGCCCTTGACCGGCGGGATCTCCAGCAGCACACCCTCGTCGTCCACCTCGACCACCCGGCCGACGACCTCGCCGCCCGGCTCCAGCTGCGCCTTCACCAGTCGGGTGAGCGCGCGTCGCCAGTGGCGGGGCAGGGTCAGCAGCCGGTCCACGCCCGGGGAGCCGACCTCCAGCCGGTACTCGGCGTCGCCCAGCACCGCCGAGCCCTCGGGGGTGTCCAGCGCCTCGCCGATCTCGCGGGCCAGGTCGGACACCAGGTCCAGGTCGATGCCGCCGTCGGCGTCCACGACCACGTCCAGCACCCGGCTGCCGCCGACCTTGCTCAGGGTGACCTCTTCCAGGTCCACACCGGCGGCGGTGGCAAGCGGTTCCAGCAGCTCCTGCAGCCGTTCGTTCTGGGTGGTGGTCATCCGGGTGACTCCTCGGCCGCGTGTGCTGTTGTCTGGAAGGTCGCAAAGAACGGAGCCCAGCTTATCCGCAACTGGGCCGAACCACCGATTCGGCCACATCAGGTGCCCCCCGCCCGGACGATCGGTGCAGGCGGTAGCGTCCTCGCTCGTGACCACGCTCCCCCCTGCCCCCGTACGTCGCCGCGCCCTGCTCGGCGCCGGGATGCTCGGCCTGCTGACCGCCTGCGGCACGGCGGCGGCCCGCAGCTCGGGTACCGGGCGTCCGGCCCGCCCGGCCGCCGAGATCGACCCCGACACCGCCGTGAGACTGCGCGAGCTGCGGGCCACCGAGGCGCTGGCGGCCCGGTACGACGCGGCACTGGCGGCGGCGCACCCGGCCACCGCCGCCCGGCTGCGCCCGCTGCGGTCCCAGCTCGCGGCGCAGCTGACCGCTTTCGGCCAAAGCCAGGTCACCCCCGCCACCCCCGCCACCAGTTCCGCCACCGCGCCCGCGCCCGCGCCCACCGCCGCCGCGCCCACCACCGCCGCGCTGGCGGCGGCCGAGGCGGCCACCGCCCAGGGCCGGGGCGCCGACCTGCTGGCCGCCTCCCCGGCGCTGGCCCGGCTGATCGCCGCGGTCGCCGCGGGCGGCGCGCAGCACGCGGTCCTGCTCGGCGGCAGCGCCCCGGCCGCCGTCCCGCTGCCCGTCGGCGGCGCGCTGACCGGGGCCGCGCTGACCGCGCTGCAGGCGGCGCTGGCCGCCGAGAACGCGGCGGTCTACGGCTACGGGGTGATAGGGGCGCAGCTCGGCGGCGCCGACCGGAACCGGGCCGGGGCCGCGCTGGTGGCGCACCAGGCCCGGGGCGGGCTGCTCCAGCAGCGGATCAGCGCCGCCGCGGCCACGCCGGCCGCCGCCGCCCCCGGCTACGAGCTGCCGTTCCCGGTGACCGGCCCGGCCGCCGCCGTCCGGCTGGCGGCGCTGCTGGAGGAGCGGCTGGCGGCGGTGTACGCCAACGGGGTGCAGGCCACGACCGGGCCGCTGCGCACCGCGCTGGCCTCGGCCCTGCAGGGGTCCGCCGTGGCCGCGCTGGCCTGGGGCGGCGTCGGCAGCGCCTTCCCCGGCCTGCCGGAGCGCGGCGCGCCGCACTGACGCCGCCGGGCCCGCGCCCGGCGTGCGGTCGGCTGGCCCACAATGGACCGGCAGCAGCACGGGGGTCCGCGAGCAAGGGAACAGCATGACGTCGGCCGAGCAGCAGTTCACCGTCCCGTCCCGGCTGCGGGAGGCGGTCGCCGCGGGGGCCGGAGAGCCGGGGGCGGCCTGGCTCGCGGCGCTGCCGGAGCTGCTGGCCGCCGCCGTGCGGCGGTGGGAGCTGACCGTGGATCGGGTGGTCCAGCCGGGCGGCCGGGCCGGGCTGGTGCTGTACGTGCGGCGCGCCGACGGCACCCCGGCGGCGCTCAAGCTGGCCGCGCCGGGACCGGCCTCGGCCCAGGAGCACGCCGCGCTCGCGCACTGGAACGGCCGGGGCGCGGTGCGGCTGCTGGCGGCGGCGCCGGAGGACGGCGCGCTGCTGCTGGAGCGGCTGCACGGGGAGGTGCCGCTGCGCTCGCTGGCGGAGTCCCGGGCGATGCTGGAGGCGGCGGGCACGTTGCAGCGGCTCTGGGTCGCCCCGCCGCCGGAGTCCCCGTTCACCACCCTCGCCGAGCACGCCGCCGAGCTGTGCGCGCCGCTGCGCGACCCCCGGCCCGGCCCGCTCGTGGCGGAGCTCCGACCGCTGCTCGACGAGGCGCTGGAGACCGCCGCCGGGCTGCTCGCCGACCAGCCCGAACAGCTGCTGCTGCACGGCGACTTCCACCACGGCAACGTGCTCGCGGGCGACCGCGCCCCCTGGCTGGCGATCGATCCGGACCCGCTGGTCGGCGAACGTGCGTACGATCTTGCTTGGCTGGCCCAGGACCGGCTGGATACGCTCTCCGGAAGTCCGGGGCCGCAGTCCGCCGCCCGGCGGCGGCTGCGGCAGCTGTCGGACGCGGTCGACGTGGATCGCGAGCGGCTGCGCGGCTGGACGCTGGTGCGGACCACCGCAACCGGACTGCGCTGCCTGGACGTCGGCGATACTGGGGCTGCCGAGCTGTACCTCGATTTCGCCGCGATGCTGTAGCCGCAGGCCACCGCGCGGCACCCCGCCCCGACGAGACCCCGTTGTTCGAGAGGATCCGCCCGTGGCCGGACGTCCCCGCCGCAAGCCGATCAGCGACGCTGAGATCGACAAGATCAACGGCTTCAACCAGTACGCCCTGCTGCCCTGGGTGCTGATGACGCTGGCCCCGGCGTCCGGGGTGCTGCGTGGCGAATACCCCCGTCCCAGCTACGCGCTGGCCGGTCTGGGCCTGTTCGCGCTGCTCTACTGCGCGACCATCGTGGTCGGCTTCATGCCCCGGCTCCAGAACGGGCGGCTGCCGCTGGCCCTGGCGCTGCTGATGGTGCCGGTGACCGGCGCGGTGGCGGGCTCGCTGCCGCACGCGCTGGTGCTGTACGCGCTGCTGGCGGTGGTCTGCGCGGTGGTGGTGCCGAACCGGGGCGGCCCGGTGGTGATCCTCGGCGTCACCGCGCTCGGCGCGTTCACCGCGTACATGCGCGGCGACGACTCCGCCATCGTCAGCACCTGTACCAGCTGCCTGATGGCCGGGGGCATCGTGTTCGTGATGCTGAAGCTGTTCAACGTGGTCGCCCAGCTCAAGGAGACCCGGCGGGAGCTGGCCCGGGTCGCGGTCGCGGACGAGCGGCTGCGGTTCAGCCGCGACCTGCACGACCTGCTCGGGCAGACCATGTCGGTGGTCGCGATCAAGGCCGAGGCGGTGCGCCGGCTGGCGCCGCGCGACCCGGAGCGGGCCGCGGCCGAGGCCGAGTCCATCGAGCAGATCAGCCGTCAGGCGCTGGCCGAGATCCGCGAGGCGGTCACCGGCTACCGGGAGACCAGCCTGGCGGAGGAGCTGGACCGGGCCCGCTCACTGCTCGGCGCGGCCAGGATCGAGCCGGTGGTGCGCGAGTCCGGGCCGCAGTTGACCGCCCAGGCCGAGAAGCTGCTGGCGTGGATCGTCCGCGAGGGGGTCACCAACGTGGTCCGGCACAGCGGGGCGAAGCGCTGCGAGATCAGCGTGGAGCGGGGCGCGGACCCGGTCCGGCTGAGCATCAGCGACGACGGCACCGGCACCGCCGAGCAGGTCGGCGGCGGCAACGGGCTGCGCGGGCTGACCGAGCGGCTGGCCGCCGTCGGCGGGACGCTGGAGGCCGGCCCGTGGCAGAAGGGCTTCCGGCTGCTGGCCACGCTGCCCGCGAAGCTCCCGGCCGGTGCCTCGGCCGACGCTCAGGGGCGCGGCGGGAACGGCAGCGGAGCGCCCATCACCGCGTAGGGCACGGGGGTGTTCGGGAACATCACCCGCCGGGCCAGGTCCTGGTAGCCGAGAGAGCGGTAGAGCGTCCGGGCCGGGGTGTCGTGGTCCACCGCGGACAGGATGCTCCGCGGCAGGCCGGAGCCGCCGCACAGGGTGGTGATCAACCGCCGCCCGAAGCCCAGGCCCTGGTAGTTCGGGTGGACGTGCAGCTCGGTGACGGCGAAGGACTGGTCCAGCCAGACGCCGTGGCCGTTCGCCTCCAGATACGGTTCGATCACCGAACTCCACCAGTGCGAGCGGTCGTTGGGCATCCCGTAGGCGAAGCCGACCAGCCGCCCGGCGGAGCCGCGGCGGCCGCGGACCAGCGCGCCGAAGGCGCGCACCCCGGGAACCAGCGCGTGCCGCCCGACGATCTGCAGCCGCACCGCGACCTCCTCGTCGCTGAGGCCGAAGGCGGCGGCCTGGACGGCCAGGGCCTCGTGGGCCCGACCGGCGAGGTCGAAGGGCTCGATGGTGACGTCGTCCATGGGTGGGGACGCTACCGGTTCGGCCAGTGAGCGGACAGTCTCCCGCGCTCGGGGGCCGCGCTCGGGGCTCAGAACAGCACGCTCATGAAGGTGCCGACCTCGGAGAACCCCACCCGCCGGTAGGCGGCCCTGGCCACCGTGTTGAAGTCGTTGACGTACAGGCTGACCACCGGCGCGACCTCGCGCAGGGCGTACTCGACGATGGCGGCCATGCCGCTCTCGGAGTGCCCGCGCCCCCGGTGCCCGGGTTCCACCCAGACGCCCTGGATCTGGCAGGCCCGGGCGGTGACCGCGCCGATCTCGGCCTTGAAGACCACCTGTCCGGCCTCGAACCGGGCGAACGCGCGGCCGGTGGTGACCAGCTCGGCGATCCGCGCCCGGTAGTGCAGGCCGCCGTCCCCGGCCAGCGGGGAGACACCGACCTCCTCGGTGAACATGGCCACGCAGGCGGGCAGCAGCAGGTCCATCTCGTCCCGCCGGACCTGCCGGACCCGCGGGTCGGGGGCGATCTCGGTGGAGGGCTCCCAGGTCGCCATCAGCGGCTGGTTGGGCCGGACCTCGCGGGCCGGGCCCCAGCTGGGCTCCAGCCGGGCCCAGAGCTCGGCGGTGGCGTCGGCCGGGCCGACGATGGAGGAGCAGCGGCGGCCCTGGCGGCGGGCGCGCTCGGCGAAGGCCCGGACCGCCTCCGGACCGGCGCTCAGCGGCACCAGGTTGGCCCCGGCGTAGCACAGCGCCTCCAGCCGCCCGCCGTCGAACCAGCCCCACATCTCGCCGCCGAGGCGCCAGGAATCAAGCCCGGCGATGGCGACACGGGCGGCGACGAAGGCATTGGCGACGGGGTCGCGGTCGAGCACCTCGATGGCTGCCTGGAGGTCGTCGGCTTCCAGGACCCGGGTGGACGTCACCGCACTGCTCAGCACGGACGCACCCTACCCGTTGCCGGGCCGAGAGCAAGGGGGCGGGGGCGGCGGATCCGGTCCGGGGCCGGATTCCGCCGCCGTGCCACGGCTACTCGCTGACCTTGACGGAGGGCTCGCCGGAGGCGACGCCGTCGGCCTGCATCTCCTCGGCCAGCTTCAGGGCCTCCTCGATCAGGGTCTCCACGATCTTCGACTCCGGCACCGTCTTGATCACCTCGCCCTTGACGAAGATCTGACCCTTGCCGTTGCCCGACGCCACCCCCAGGTCGGCCTCCCGCGCCTCCCCCGGACCGTTCACCACACACCCCATCACCGCCACCCGCAACGGCACCTCCATCCCCTCAAGCCCCGCGGTGACCTCCTCCGCCAGCTTGTACACGTCCACCTGCGCCCGCCCGCACGACGGGCACGACACGATCTCCAGACCCCGCTGCCGCAGGTTCAACGACTCCAGGATCTGGTTCCCCACCTTGATCTCCTCCGCCGGCGGCGCCGACAACGAGACCCGGATCGTGTCCCCGATCCCCTCCGCCAGCAACGCCCCGAACGCCACCGCCGACTTGATCGTCCCCTGGAACGCCGGACCGGCCTCGGTCACCCCCAGGTGCAACGGGTAGTCACACGACGCCGCCAGCAACCGGTACGCCGCGATCATCACCACCGGGTCGTTGTGCTTCACCGAGATCTTGATGTCCCGGAACCCGTGCTCCTCGAACAACGAGCACTCCCACAGCGCCGACTCCACCAACGCCTCCGGCGTGGCCCTGCCGTACTTCTCCAGCAGCCGCCGGTCCAACGAACCCGCGTTCACCCCGATCCGGATCGGCACCCCGGCGTCCCCCGCCGCCTTCGCGATCTCCTTGACCTTGTCGTCGAACTGCCGGATGTTCCCCGGGTTCACCCGCACCGCCGCGCACCCCGCGTCGATCGCCGCGAACACGTACTTCGGCTGGAAGTGGATGTCCGCGATCACCGGGATCTGCGACTTGCGCGCGATCGTCGCCAACGCGTCCGCGTCGTCCTGCGAGGGACACGCCACCCGCACGATCTGGCAACCCGACGCCGTCAGCTCCGCGATCTGCTGCAACGTCGCGTTCACATCCGAGGTCAACGTCGTGGTCATCGACTGCACCGACACCGGCGCGTCACCACCCACCGGCACCGAACCGACCATGATCTGACGGCTCTTGCGCCGCACGGCGAGCGGCTTGAGCGGGGTGGACGGCATTCCGAGCGAGATCGCGGTCATCTCTGGTGTGTTCCCCAAGGTGAGGCGGCGGTCCGACCGGTTGTCCCGGGCGACCGGGTACGCCGGAAAGACCCCAGCGCTCCCGGCCCAACCGTACGCCACCGGGCCGACCGGGCTGAACTCCGGAGCGGCGCGGCAGCGCCCGTCGGGGCCGCCGCCGCGCCGCTTCCACCCGGTCAGCTCAGGCTGACCGGGTTCACCACGTCGGCGATCATCACCAGCACGGTGAAGCAGAGGAACACCCCGGCCACCACGTACGCCAACGGCATCAGCTTGGCGACGTCGAACGGGCCCGGGTCGGGACGCCGGAACACCCGGGCCGAGTTGCGCCGCAGCGCCTCCCACAGCGCCCCGGCGATGTGTCCGCCGTCCAGCGGCAGCAGCGGCAGCATGTTCAGCAGGAACAGCGACAGGTTCAGCCCGGCCAGCAGCGAGATCTCGGTGGCCAGCTTGTCCACCATCGGCGCCTTGGCCGCGAACACGTCGCCGCCGACCCGGGCCACGCCGACGATGCCGACCGGCTGGTCGGCGGTGCGCGGCTTGCCCTCGAAGGCGGAGTCCCACAGCGCCGGGATCTTCGACGGCAGCGCGGCCACCGAGTCGACGCTGGACTTGGCGAGCCCGCCCATCTTGTCCACGGTCGCGCCGAAGCCCAGGCCGACCGTGGGCTCCTGCGGCACGATGCCGAGGAACCCGGCCGGGGCCAGCTTGCCGGTGGCGGAGGTGGCGTTCGGGCTGTAGAGCTCGTTGCTGACGATCTTGGCCTGGCGGGTGAGCTTGGAGCCGTCCCGCTCGACCACGATCGGCACGGTCTTCCCGGTCGAGTCGCGGATGTCGCTCTGCAGCCGGGTGTAGTCGTGGATCGGGTCGCCGTCGAAGGCGACGATGGTGTCCCCCGGCTCGATCCCGGCGTCGTAGGCGGGGGTGTTCGCGGCGCCCTTCGGGCAGGTGGTGCTGGTCGCGGCGGTGTCGGCGGCGCTGACCACGCACTTGTACACGCTCTGCACGGTGGGTACCGGGGTGGGCTGGCCGAAGCCCATGAACAGCACCAGGAACAGCCCGACTGCCAGGATCAGGTTCATGAACGGGCCACCGAACATCACGATGACCCGCTGCCACGGCTTGCGGGTGTAGAACAGCCGGGTGTCGTCGCCGGGCAGCAGCTCCTCGTAGGACTGCTCGCGGGCGTCCTCGATCATGCTGCGCCAGGGCGAGCTGCTGCGGGCCACGACCTTGCCGTCGGCCCCCGGGGGAACATCCCGATCATGCGGATGTAGCCACCCATCGGGATGGCCTTGATGCCGTACTCGGTCTCGCCCCGCTTCCGCGACCAGATGGTCGGACCGAAGCCGACCATGTACTGCGGCACCCGGATCTTGAAGAGCTTCGCCCAGGTCAGGTGACCGAGCTCGTGCCACGCGATCGAGACCAGCAGTCCGAGCGCGAAGATCACAACGCCGATCACCATCATCAGTGCCGTCATCGGCCGCCTTCCTCCCTCACATACGCCGCGGTGGTGGCGCGGGCCCAGGCTTCCGCTGCCAGGACGTCGTCCAGGGTCAGCGGGGTTCCCCGGTCGGGTGTGCCGTGTTCGGCGACCACCTTGGCCACGGTATCCACGATCCCTGTGAACGGCAGCCGCCCCTGGCGGAAGGCCTCCACGCACTCCTCGTTCGCGGCGTTGAACACGGCCGGGGCGGTCCCGCCCAGCGTGCCGACCTCGCGGGCCAGACCGACCGAGGGGAAGGCGTCGGTGTCCAGCGGCTCGAACTCCCAGGTCGACGCCTTGGTCCAGTCGATCGCGGGGGCGGCGTCCGGCACCCGGTCCGGCCAGCCGATGCCGAGCGACAGCGGCATCCGCATGTCCGGCGGGCTGGCCTGCGCCAGCGTCGAGCCGTCGGTGAACTCCACCATCGAGTGGATCACCGACTGCGGATGGACCACCACCTCGATCCGCTCGAACGGGATGTCGTAGAGCAGGTGCGCCTCGATCACCTCAAGCCCCTTGTTGACCAGGGTCGCCGAGTTGATCGTGATCACCGGGCCCATGTCCCAGTTCGGGTGGGCCAGCGCCTGCTCCGGGGTGACCCCGGCCAGCTGCTCCCTGGTCCGGCCGCGGAACGGGCCGCCGCTGGCGGTGACCACCAGCTTGCGCACCTCCCGCTTGGCCCCGGCCATCAGGCACTGGAACAGCGCGGTGTGCTCCGAGTCGACCGGGACGATCTGGCCCGGCTCGGCGAGGGCCTTGACCAGCGGCCCGCCGACGATCAGCGACTCCTTGTTGGCGAGCACCAGCACCCGCCCGGCGGCCAGCGCGGCCAGCGTCGGCGCCAGGCCGATGGACCCGGTGATGCCGTTCAGCACCGAGTGGCACGCGGATCCGGCCAGTTCGGTCGCCGCGTCCGGCCCGGCGGTGATCTCCGGCAGCCGCTGCCCGGGCGCGGCCTGCGCCCGCAGCGCCGCCCGCAGCGGCTCCACCGCCTCCGTCCGGGCCACCGCGACCGTGTCCACCCCGAGCCGCAGCGCCTGCTCGGCCAGCAGCTCCACCCGGCCCCCGGCGGCGGACAGGCCGACCACCCGGAACCGCTCCGGATTGCGCAGCACCACATCGATGGCCTGGGTCCCGATGGAACCGGTGGAACCGAGGATCACCAGTTCGCGGGGGCCGGTGGGGTCGCTGACGACAGGTTCGAACCGCAGGTGCGGGTCGGCGAGAGAGTCCATGGGGACCATTGTGGCCTGCCGCGCCGACAACGCCGCCGCCCCGGCACCGCGGGGCGGCGGCGGACCCGGCTCACTCGCCGTTCGGGTGGTCCTTGAACCAGGTCAGGAACCCGGGGGCAGGACTGCCGATGCCGGTGGTGTCGTCGTACCCGGCGGTGGTCCGCAGCGAGGTGTCCCGGTCGCCCTCCAGCAGCACCGGGTTGCCCGCGGAGTCCCCGGTGACCTGCTCCGGCTCGTGGCCCAGCGCCGGCGGCGAGGCCACCACGTCGCGGAACTGCGAGGTGCCGTAGAGCTTGTAGAGGACCGGGTCGGCGAAGCCCAGCGGGCTTCCGGACGCCTGGACCGCCAGCGCCTCCATGCCGGTGAACAGCGGGCTGGCCAGGCTGGTGCCGCCGATCGCCTGGACCGCGTAGCTCGCCCCGGTCTCCCGGTAGACCACGCCCATGCCGTCCGAACTGGGCTCGGAGGTGACCGTGCCGGTGCTCTCACCGACCAGGAACGGGGTGTAGGCGGAGGCCAGCATGGCCACGTCCGGCAGCACCCGGGCGGCCGCGGTCCGGCCGCTCCGGGTCGCGACCGACTGCGGGACGACGCTCTGCTGGTACGGCGGCTGGACGAACACCGCGCTCGGCCCGCCGCCGCCCGCGCCCTCGAACTTGGCGCCGCTGGTGGCCCAGCTGCCGCCGTCCAGCGAGTAGGCCTCGTCGCCCCAGCCGGTCTCCCACAGGTACTGGCCCTGCGAGCCGATGCCCAGGGTGGTGCCGCCGACGCCGGTGGCGAAGGGGTTGTCGGCCGGTTCGTTGACCGTCGGCGCGGCGGAGGGGTTGGCGCCCACGGTGAAGTCGCCGTTGTCGCCGGTGGAGAAGTTGAAGCTGATGCCCTCGGCCGCGCCCTGCTCGAAGATCTGGGTCTCGGCCTGGAAGTTCGCCTTGTCGCCGACGTCCTCCAGGATCCCCCAGGAGCAGGTGACCAGCTCGGCGCTGTGGTTCTCGACGATGGTCTGCAGCGGCGCGTCCAGGTCGGCCGCGCTGTCCGACTGGGCCGCGTAGTAGATGATCTTCGCCGCCGGCGCCATGGTGTGCAGCGCCTCGATGTCCAGGGTCTCCTCGCCGTACCAGCCCTGGGCGTCGCTCGCGGTGGTGTCGGCGCCGAAGTGCGCGGGTATCTCCTGGGTCAGCTGGAGCGGCGGCAGACCGGTCTGCTTGTCGTACTGAGCCACGTCCGACGCGATCGTCGGCGAGGCGAAGGCGTCGACCACCGCGATGGTCACGCCCTGGCCGTCGAGGCCGCTGGCCGCGGCCCCGTAGGCGCTGCGCAGCTGGTCGGGGTTGTAGCCGCAGGCGGCCACCGGCGGGGTGCCGCCGGAACCGGGGCCCGGCGGGTAGCCGGTGGCCGGGTT
Organism: Streptacidiphilus sp. P02-A3a; assembly: GCF_014084105.1. GTDB lineage: Bacteria > Actinomycetota > Actinomycetes > Streptomycetales > Streptomycetaceae > Streptacidiphilus. The sequence goes on from NZ_CP048289.1 coordinate 7,761,582, forward strand.
CTGCCCGTAGTACTGGCTGCACCTGAGCGCGCCGTCGTCGTTCGGCGACGCCTTGCCGTCCGCCGGGAAGCTCCGGCCGCCGCCCAGCATCGTCTTCAGCGCGGCGGCGTTGGCCCTGACCTTCCTCACGCTGTCGCCGCTGATGGACGGGGTGACCGGGCTGCTGGTGGTCAGACCGGTGACGGCGGAGATGTACTGGCCGATGTCGGCCGGGTACTGCGGCTGCGAGGTGGTCGACAGGTCCACCCGGCCGTCGTGCCTGAACCGGTCGATCCGGATCTTCAGCACCGAGTTCACCTTGCCGACGGTGGTGCGCACCACCACCGACTCACTGTCCTGCGACAGGATCGTCATCTTGTTCTGCTGGATCCACTGCACCACCGCCTGGCTGGCGTTGGGGGTGTTCACGAACTTCGCCTGAAACTGAGCCGTCGTCAGGAACTTGTGGTAGTCCGACGATCCGGGGGTGCCGACGGCGGTCGCGTACTGGTCCAGGCTCTGCGGGGACGCCTTGGCGAAGTAGACGGTACCGGTCACCACCGTGCTCGGGTCGGCCGGACCGAGGTCGTTCGCGGCCGTGGCCCAGCTCGGCCGGGACCAGGAGCTGCCCCCGGCGAGGGTGGTGGTGACCGCCCCGCCGGTACCGCCGCCGCCCGTGCCGCCGCCGCTGTTCCCCTTGTGGGTCGCGGCTATCGCGCCGCCGCCGACCACGACCACCAGCGCCAGCAGGATGGCCAGGTTCCGGCCCCGGTGCCGCCGCCGACCGCCACCGCCGGAACCGCCATGGCCGCCGGGACCGGGCCCCCCGGAACCGGGACCGTCCGGTCCGCCCGGGCCGCCGCCGTTCGGCGGCTGCTGCGGCGGGGGCTGCTGACCGCCGTACGGGTTCTGCGGGTACTGCGGGCTCTGCGGGTACTGCGGGTACTGCGGCGGGGGCTGCTGCTGCGGGTATCCCTGCGGCGGCGCGCCGTAGGGGTTCTGCGGCGGCGGGTACCCCTGCGGCGGCCCGTACGGGTTCTGCGGCGGCTGTTGCGGCGCACCGTACGGGGGCTGCTGCTGCGGTGCGCCGTACGGCGGCTGCTGCGGGTGGCCGTAGGGCTGCTGGGGCTGCGGCTGGCGGCCGTAAGGTGGCTGCGGCGGAGGGCTGCCCTGCGGGCGGCGCGGTTCCTGGCCGTATGGCGGGTAGCTCACTTGGGGCCTGTTCTCCTAGGACAGAACAGGGGGAACGAACCGCGAAGCCTGGTGTTCCCCCGGTTTCAAGCTTCATGTCGCGCGTCGGTCGGCATAGTACAGACCGGTCGCGGATCCCGTGCCGGGCCAACCTGACAGGTCACCAGCTGACAGGTCACCAGGGGTGGAGAAGACAATGATCCCGGGGTGGGAGCGCGACCGACCGCGCTCCCACCCCGGGATCAGCTCGGGGGAACCGTTACCGCAGGGTTCCGTTACCGCCGACGGCCCGTCACAGCGCCAGCCCGGTCAGCACCAGCACCCGCTCGTAGGTGTAGTCGCCCATGGCGAAGGCCACGCCCTCGCGCCCCACGCCGGAGTCCTTGACCCCGCCGTACGGCATCTGGTCGGCGCGGTAGGAGGGCGCGTCACCGACGATCACGCCGCCGACCTCCAGCTCCCGGTGCGCCCGGAACGCGGTCTGCACGTCGTGGGTGAACACCCCGACCTGGAGCCCGAACCGGGAGTCGTTGACCGCGGCGAACGCCTCGTCCGTGCCCTCGACCCGGTGCAGCGTCAGGACCGGTCCGAAGACCTCCTCGGTGTCCAGCTTGACCCCGGCGGGCACGGCCGCGAGCACGGTCGGCGCGTAGCTCGCGCCCTCGCGCTTGCCGCCCGCGAGCAGCTGCGCCCCGGCGGCCACGGCCTCGTCCACCCAGGCCTCGACCCGCTGCGCGGCGGCCTCGTTCACCAGCGGGCCGACGTCCACGGAGTCGTCCGCCGGGTTCCCGGTGACCTGCTCGCCGACCTTGGCGACGACCTTCTCGACCAGCCGGTCGTAGACGCCGGCGTCGGCGATGACCCGCTGCACCGAGATGCAGGACTGGCCGCCCTGGTAGTTGGCGAAGGCCGCGATCCGGGTCGCCGCCCAGTCCAGGTCGGCCTCGCTGGACCAGTCCGCGAGCACCACGGCGGCGGCGTTGCCGCCGAGCTCCAGGGTGACGTGCTTGCGCGGCACCGAGTCCAGGATCTGGTAGCCCACGACGTCGGAGCCGGTGAACGAGATCACCGGCAGCCGCCGGTCCTGGACCAGGGCGGGCATCCGGTCGTTGGCGACCGTCAGCACGCTCCAGGACCCGGCGGGCAGCTCGGTCTCGGCCAGGATCTCGCCGAGCACCAGGGCGGAAAGCGGGGTGGCCGGGGCCGGCTTGAGGATGATCGGGGCGCCGACCGCGATCGCCGGGGCGACCTTGTGCGCGACCAGGTTCAGCGGGAAGTTGAACGGCGCGATGCCGAGCACCGCACCGCGCGGGAAGCGGCGGGTCAGCGCGAGCCGTCCGGTGCCGCCCGCGTCGGTGTCCAGCCGCTGGCCCTCACCGCTGTTGAAGCGCCGGGCCTCCTCGGCCGCCCAGCGGAACACCGAGGCGGCGCGGCCGACCTCGCCGCGCGCCCACTTGATCGGCTTGCCGTTCTCGGCGGTGATCAGCCGGGCCAGTTCCTCGGTGCGCTCGGTCAGCCGCTTGGCGACGTGGTCGAGCGCCGCGGCGCGGACGTACGCCGGGGTCGCGGCGAACTCGTCGCACACCGCGTGGGCGGCGGCCACGGCCTCCTCGACCTGCGCCTCGGTGGGGACGCTGACGGTCCCGACCAGGCTGTCGTCCCAGGGGTGGTGGACCTCGAAGGACTCCGTGCCGTGCTCCTGCCGACCCGCCAGCCAGAATGCGTAGGTGCTGGTCACCGAGGTCACCGGCCTTTCTGCTGCGTCCCGGACCGGGAGCCGGCCGGGGAGGGGGATGTCTGCCTCCACGGTAGGACGCGACCCGCCCGGTGAAATTTGTCCGAACCGTAGAAGTGCGCGGCGGCGGCAGTACGGACTGGCCTGTCGTTCCGGCGGCCCTCGGTGCGAGCTCCGGATACGGGCTCTCGGCCCGACCGGTACGCCCGGTGCGCTTGGTACGCCCGGTACGACCGCTCAGCGCTCGCCGCGGGCCCGCAGCGCCAGCCACAGCTCCATCCGCACGTCCGCGTCGTCCAGTGACCGGCCGAGCAGTTCCTCCACCCGGCGCATCCGGTAGCGCAGGGTGTGCCGGTGCACGCCCAGGTCGGCGGCGGCCGCGTCCCACTGGCCGTGGTGCGACAGCCACGCGTACAGGCTCGCCTCCAGGTCGCCGCGCGCGGTCAGGTCGTGCTCGCGCAGCGGGCGCAGCAGGCCGTCCGAGAAGGCCAGCACCGCCTCGTTCGCCAGCAGTGGCAGCAGCGACCCGCTGCCCACCTCGTCGTGGTCCACACTGCGGCGACCGCTGCGCAGCGCCACCGCCAGCGCCCGCTCGGCCTGGGTGTAGGCGGTGGCGGCCGACTCCGGGGTCGCCGGTCCGGAGATCCCCAGGCAGACCGACTCCAACTGCTGCACCGCCGCCACGCAGTCGGTGTGCACCGCCCCGCCGTCGGTCGCCAGCAGCACCAGCCGCTCGCCCTCGGAGGCCAGCAGCACCGGTTCCCCGGCCCGGACGGCGGACTGCTCGGCCAGGTCGCCCAGCGACGCCAGCGCCTCACCCTCGGCGAGCAGCACCCGTACCGTCCCCTCCGGCAGGCCGCCGAGCAGCGCCCCGGCGACCTGCCGGGCGACCGCGGTCTCGCCTGCCAGCACCAGCCGCAGCAGCGCCGTGCGCATCCGCTCCTCGGCCTGGCGCAGGTCCCGGGACCGCTCCAGGGTCAGCGTGAGCAGCGCCACCGCGGCGTTCAGCACGTAGCGCTCGCCGGGGGTCAGCCGGTCCTCGGTGCCGACCGCCAGGAAGCCCCGGGCCCGGCGGTCCGCGCCCAGCGACTGGAGCACCACGAAGTCCCCGGTCTGCGGCTCCTCCGGCTGCTCGGCGTCGGGCGCCTCGGCGTCCGGCCGTCCGCCGCCCTGGAGCGCGGCGCTGGTCGGCGCCCGCTGGCTGCGCAGCCGGTCCACCTCGGGACGCAGCCGCCCGGCGCGACGGGCGGCCCAGTCCGGGGCGGCGACCACCACCGCGCCGGACGCGTCGTACAGCGCCGCCCAGCCGCCGAGGCGCGCGGCCAGGCGTCCGATCAGGGCCGTGGTGCCGTCCTTGCCGAGGGCCGCGCGGGTCAGCTCCTCCTGGGCCTCGAAACTGGTGGTGACCGCCTGGTACTGCTCGGCGGCGAGCGCCGCCGTGACCGCCTTGCTGATCGCGATGAACGGCGTCGGCTGCGGGACCTGGAGCAGCGGCAGCTCCCGTTCCGCCGCCGCCTCCACCAGCGCCGCCGGGACCTCCCCGTACGACAGGCCGATGCCGAAGCCGAGGCCGGCCACCCCGGCGTCGGCCAGCCGGTACACGTACTGCCGCAGCCGGTCCTTGCCCCGCCCGAGCTTCAGCCCGGTGGTGAGCAGCAGCTCGCCGCCCTCCAGGTACGGGGCCGGGTCGTCCAGCTCACTGGTGTGCACCCAGCGGACCGGGCGGTCCAGCTGCGCCTCCCCGGCGAGCACGGTCAGGTGCAGCCCTGGCATCGCGACCAGGGCGCTCAGGGTGACGGTGGTCGCGGGGGCGAGGGGGGCCCGGGCTGCTGCGCTCTTGGGAGACATGTCACCTTCGACGGCGGAGGCTGCCCGCGACGCTGCGGACGGCTTGGTTCCTGGCCGCCGAGGACAACGGCCACCTCCGATTCTGCCGTACCGTCGCAGTGCCCGCCGGGCGACCCCTTGATCCCGGCGCCGCCGCTCAGCCGCGCAGATCGACCAGCAGCGGCGGGACCGGGGTGCCGTCCACCGCCGTCAGCGACAGCACCGCGTGCCCGCCCGGCAGCAGTTGGGCCAGGTCCGAGGGGGACCAGCGGCGGCGTTCCACCCTTCGGGTGGTGACGCTCTCGGTCTGCGCCTTCTCTCCTTCCAGGACCGCCCTGGCGCTGCGCCAGGTGCGCTTCAGGAAGCCGCCGGAGGTGTCCGGCGCCCGGGTCACGTCCTTCTCGTCGACCCAGACCGTGCCCCAGGTCTCGGCGAACAGGGTGCCGTCCCAGGGAGCGATCCCGGGGAAGGCCATCCGGCCGCCGACCGCCCCGAACAGCGGCTCCCGCAGCGCTTCCGGCAGGTCGGCGAGGGTGCGCAGCAGCAGCACCGCTCCGGCCCGGGCCCCGCGCAGCCGCTGGAGTCCGCGCACGGTGTGCGTGTCGATCACACCGGAGGCGTCGTCCACCACCAGTCCGGCGAAGAGCGAGCGGTCCTGCCGGGTCCCGGCCGCGTGCAGGAACTGCGCGACCGCCAGCCGGGCCATGATCCGGGCCGCCTCCGGGTGGCTGTGCTCCGGCAGCCGCAGCCGCACCCGCAGCGGATGGTCCAGCGCGTGCATCGCGAACAGCGGCATGCTGTCCGGCACCACCCCGGCCGGGCTCGCCGAGGGGTTGAAGCAGCCCGCGAACACCGGCCGGTCCAGCAGCGCCAGCCGGTCCGCCAGCAGCACCCCGGGATCGTCGCCCTGGCCCCGGGTCCGCTCCCGCTGTGCCAGCTCGTGCCGGTACTCCTCCAACAGCCCGGCGGCGTGCAGCGCCTGCCGCAGCCCGTCCCAGGCCTCCGGTTCACCGCGCAGCAGCAGCGACAGCTCGCGCACCCCGGGCGGACGCCCGTGCGCCGCCCGGAACGGGCCGACGACCTGCTGCATCGCCTGCCGGGCGCTGTCGGTGCGGGCGGCCAGCTCGTCCGGCAGCAGCGCGTCCGCCAGCTGCGCGGCCGCGGCGTCGGCGGACCGCGCGCCGCCGAAGAGGTCCAGGCCGTACCACGACCGGGCCGCGCCGGGCGCGATCACCACGTCGTACCAGGAGTCCGGGCCCAGGTCGGCGCCGTCGCCGCCGACCACCACCACGACCGCCGTCCCGGACAGCGCCTGCAGGCACAGCGCCTCGGCGACCGGGCGGGCCAGCCGCGCGGTCTTGCCGGTCCCGGCGGGCCCGACCGCGAGCAGCGAGGTACCGAGCAGCACCGGGTCCAGCGCCACCTCCGTGCCCCGGTACTCGGCGGGGTTCTTCGGCACGTCCTCGGCCCGGCCGAGCCGCACCTGCCCCAGCAGCAGATCGTGCTGCGCGCCGCGCCCGGCCAGGTCGCGGACGCCCGAAGGGTGCGCGCAGGCGGCGGCGCCGTGGTCGCGGACGGCGTCCAGCAGCGCGGTCAGCCGGTCCGGGTGGTCGCGAACGCACTCCAGCGCGCGGCTGAGCCGCTGGTGGTCGATGTCGGCGACCCGCCCCTGTGCGGTCTCCTGCTCCACCAGCGCCAGATCCTCCGGATGCACCAGTGGCCGGAACTCCCGCCAGGGGTCGACCGGCTGCGGCTGCACGCCGCCCTGCACCGGGATGCTCACCCGCCCCTCCCCGGCCCCGGACAGCCGCCGCACGGCAGCCCGCGCCACCGGCAGCCCGTACCGGCGCCAGACCAGCGGCCACCGCCCCATCCCGCCGAACACCCTGACCAGCAGCGCGATCACAACAGCCTGCGTAGCCAGCTGAATCACGATGCCAGTGAGTCCATTCCGCCATGAGGTCGGAATGATCGTGGACACAAAGGAAAGGACGAAACCGATCAGGTAGTAGAACACCTCCCAGGCCACCACCAGGTTGAGCAGTGCGCGCAGCAGCAGTTTCCAGGCAGGGGTGGTGGTCGCCGCGTCCTCCTGCTCGTGCTTCACCCGCGGAGCCGGTCCCAGCCCGTACACCCCCGGTGTCCCGACGTGCCGCGGCGCCGCCAGCCACCCGGCCAGGTCGAACCCCGGCCCCCCTGCGCCGACCGCCCGCGGACGCGCCCCCGGCACCGCCGTGGCCTGCGGCGGCAGCCCGCGGGGGGGCTCCTTCGGAGGCGGCGGATACGACACCGATTCGTTCATCTGCCCGGACTGCCGCTCCCGCGCGCCTTCCAGTGACATCGCAGTACCGCTCCTCGCGCGCGCCCCACCCCGTCGAAAGCTCTCAATCTAGTGCAGCGCGACGCCCCCTGAGCAGAGGCACGCGGCCACGCGGGCGATGTCCGGCCCGGCCAACTCCGACGCCGCTCCACTCCCCTTCGGCGTATGCGACCCCCTCCCCACCGTCGTAGCCTGCCAGTACCAGCCCACCCCTCTCTCAGGGAGACACCTCATGAGCGCTGCTCCGTCCAGCGCCGGGCAGCTGCCCGGCGGCCCGTCGCTCCCCCAGGAGCGCCGCATCGTCACCGCCATCCCCGGCCCGAAGTCGCAGGAGCTCCAGGCGCGCAAGCTCGCCGCGGTAGCCGCCGGCGTCGGCACCACCCTGCCGGTGTACATCACCCGCGCAGGCGGCGGTGTGGTGGAGGACGTCGACGGCAACTCCCTGATCGACTTCGGTGCGGGCATCGCCGTGACCAACGTCGGCAACAGCGCGCAGGCGGTCGTGGACCGCGCCGCCGCGCAGCTCGCCGCGTTCACCCACACCTGTTTCATGGTCACCCCGTACGAGGGCTACGTCGCCGTCGCCGAGCAGCTCAACGAGCTGACCCCGGGCGACCACGAGAAGCGCAGCGCGCTGTTCAACTCCGGCGCCGAGGCCGTCGAGAACGCGGTCAAGATCGCCCGCGCCTACACCAAGCGCACCGCCGTCGTGGTCTTCGACCACGGCTACCACGGCCGCACCAACCTCACCATGGGCATGACGGCGAAGAACATGCCGTACAAGCAGGGCTTCGGCCCGTTCGCGCCCGAGGTCTACCGGGTCCCGGTGGCCTACCCCTACCGCTGGCTGACCGGTGCGGAGAACGCCGCCGCCGACGCCGCCGCCCAGGCCATCGACATCATCACCAAGCAGATCGGCGCCGACAACGTCGCCGCCATCGTGATCGAGCCGATCCAGGGCGAGGGCGGCTTCATCGAGCCGGCCAAGGGCTTCCTCCCGGCGATCGTCGAGTTCGCCCGCGCCAACGGCATCGTCTTCGTCGCGGACGAGATCCAGACCGGCTTCTGCCGCACCGGCCAGTGGTTCGCCTGCGAGGACGAGGGCATCGTCCCCGACCTGATCACCACCGCCAAGGGCATCGCCGGCGGCCTGCCGCTGGCGGCCGTCACCGGCCGCGCCGAGATCATGGACGCGGCCCACGGCGGCGGCCTCGGCGGCACCTACGGCGGCAACCCGGTCGCCTGCGCCGCCGCCCTCGGCTCCATCGAGACGATGAAGGAGCTGGACCTCAACGCCAAGGCCCAGGCCATCGGCGCCACCATGCTGCCGCGCCTGCACGCCATGCAGGAGAAGCACGACATCATCGGCGACGTCCGGGGCCGGGGCGCGATGATCGCGGTCGAGCTGGTCAAGCCCGGCAGCAAGGACCCCAACCCGGAGGCCACCGCCGCCATCGCCAAGGCCTGCCACGCCCAGGGCCTGCTGGTCCTCACCGCGGGCACCTACGGCAACGTGCTCCGTTTCCTGCCGCCGCTGGTCATGCCCGAGCACCTGCTCGCCGAGGGCCTGGACATCCTCGACAGCGTGTTCGACGCGCTCTGACCCGACGTCCCACACCCCCTCCGCACCCCTTCTTCAGCCCCGACCCCCAAGCGCAGGCGTGAAGAAGGTGTGCGGACCTGATGGCGGGTGGGTGAGGCGGCCCATTACCCGCCTCCCGGTGACGTACTGTCATGACAGATGGAGAAGCAGCGCCCGCCGGTGACCGACCCTCACCGGCGACACACCGCCGAGGACACCACGGCGAGCTCCGGCTCGCGCCCCCTCAGCCGATCGACCGTCCGTCGCGCCCACACCCCCCGGGCAGAGCGGACCGGCGATCACCACAGCCACCCCGGGGCTCTCCCCCCTGCTCCGGGGTGGCTTCTCCGCGTCCTGGAGTCGGTCTGGCTGCCGGTGGTACTGCTGCTCGTGCTGGCCCTGCTCACCGAGCAGGTGGCCACCCACGGTCCACTGCTCGCCGTCGACCGCTGGGTCCGCCGCGACACGCTGCACCTGGTCGCGGAGAACCCGTACCCGTGGCTCGACCACCTCGCCGAGTGGTGGACCGACCTCGGCAGCTCCACCATCGCGATCGGCCTGCTGGTCGGCGCGACCCTGGCAGCGGCCCTGCGGGCCCGCTCCTGGCAGCCGCTGCTCAGCGCGACGCTGGCCGGAGCCGCGCTGTTCGCCACCGTCATCCCCGGGAAGATCCTGATCGGCCGCCCGGGTCCCGAAGGCCAACCGGTCGGCCCGGGCGACTGGGGCTGGTTCCCTTCCGGCCACACCAGCACGGCCAGCGTCTGCCTCGGCACCGCCGCCTGGCTGCTCGCCCTCGGCTGTGCCTCGGCCCGGCTCCGCCGCCTGCTCTACACGACCACCACGCTGCTGTGCGCGGGTGTCGGTGTCTGCCTCATCTGGCGGGACTACCACTGGTTCCTCGACGTCCTCGCCGGGTGGTGCCTCAGCGGCGTGATCCTGTGGTCGCTAATTCGCTGGTCCCCCCGGGCCTCGGGTAGGTAGCCTCCGGGCCGTGACAGCCCACTCAACCCGCCGGTTCTACGACGACCTCGCCGACGAGTACCACCTGCTCTACCCGGACTGGCAGGCCGGAGTGGAGCGTCAGGGAGCCGCGCTCGACCGGCTGATCCACGACCGGCTCGGGCCCGGCGGTCAGCGGATCTGGGACTGCGCCTGCGGTATCGGAACCCAGGCCCTCGGCCTGGCCGCCCGGGGACACGACGTCCTCGGTACCGACCTCAGCCCGGCCGCGGCCGCCCGCGCGGCCCGCGAGGCCGACGCCCGGGGCCTGCGGCTGCGCACCGCGGCGGGCGACATGCGTCGGCCACCGGTGGCGGCGGACGCCTTCGACGTCGTCCTGTGCGCCGACAACTCCCTGGCCCACCTGCTCACCGAGGCAGACATCAACGCCGCACTGCGCGCGATGCACCGCAGCCTGCGCCCCGGCGGCCTGCTGCTGCTCGGGATGCGCGACTACGAGCAGGCCCGCGCGGAACAGCGCCCGGCAACCCTCCCGCAGGTCACCCCCACCGAGGCCGGTCGCAGCATCAGCTTCCAGCTGTGGCACTGGCACCCGGACGGCGAGCGCTACGACCTGGAGCACATCCAACTGCTCCCGAACGGCGCCCACAGTGACGACTGGCAGGTCCGCGTCCGCCGAGCCACTTCCTGGGCACTGAGCCACACCCAGATCAGCGACCTGGTCACCGCCGCCGGCTTCCGCGACGCCACCTGGCTCACCCCGCAGCAGACCGGTTTCATCCAACCGATCCTCAACGCAAACAAGGCCCCCTGACTCTGGGTCAGGGGGCCTTGCTCTAAAGGTTGTTCGGCGGCGTCCTACTCTCCCACAGGGTCCCCCTGCAGTACCATCGGCGCTATGAGGCTTAGCTTCCGGGTTCGGGATGTAACCGGGCGTTTCCCTCACGCTATGACCACCGAAACACTATGAAGTTGACCGCACACCACTCCTCACGGAGCGGGGGTCGTTCCTTCAGAACAACACAGTGGACGCGTAGCAACTATGGACAAGCCCTCGGCCTATTAGTACCGGTCAGCTCCACCCCTCACAGGGCTTCCACATCCGGCCTATCAACCCAGTCGTCTACTGGGAGCCTTAACCACTCAAGGTGGTGGGAGCCCTCATCTCGAAGCAGGCTTCCCGCTTAGATGCTTTCAGCGGTTATCCCTCCCGAACGTAGCCAACCAGCCATGCCCTTGGCAGGACAACTGGCACACCAGAGGTTCGTCCGTCCCGGTCCTCTCGTACTAGGGACAGCCCTTCTCAAGACTCCTACGCGCGCAGCGGATAGGGACCGAACTGTCTCACGACGTTCTAAACCCAGCTCGCGTACCGCTTTAATGGGCGAACAGCCCAACCCTTGGGACCTACTCCAGCCCCAGGATGCGACGAGCCGACATCGAGGTGCCAAACCATCCCGTCGATATGGACTCTTGGGGAAGATCAGCCTGTTATCCCCGGGGTACCTTTTATCCGTTGAGCGACGGCGCTTCCACAAGCCACCGCCGGATCACTAGTCCCTGCTTTCGCACCTGCTCGACCCGTCGGTCTCACAGTCAAGCTCCCTTGTGCACTTACACTCAACACCTGATTGCCAACCAGGCTGAGGGAACCTTTGGGCGCCTCCGTTACATTTTAGGAGGCAACCGCCCCAGTTAAACTACCCACCAGACACTGTCCCTGATCCGGATCACGGACCCAGGTTAGACATCCAGCACGACCAGAGTGGTATTTCAACGACGACTCCACAACCACTGGCGTGGCCGCTTCAAAGTCTCCCACCTATCCTACACAAGCCGAACCGAACACCAATATCAAGCTATAGTAAAGGTCCCGGGGTCTTTCCGTCCTGCTGCGCGAAACGAGCATCTTTACTCGTAATGCAATTTCACCGGGCCTATGGTTGAGACAGTCGAGAAGTCGTTACGCCATTCGTGCAGGTCGGAACTTACCCGACAAGGAATTTCGCTACCTTAGGATGGTTATAGTTACCACCGCCGTTTACTGGCGCTTAAGTTCTCAGCTTCGCCAGGTCGAAACCAAGCTAACCGGTCCCCTTAACGTTCCAGCACCGGGCAGGCGTCAGTCCGTATACATCGCCTTACGGCTTCGCACGGACCTGTGTTTTTAGTAAACAGTCGCTTCTCGCTGGTCTCTGCGGCCGGCCACAGCTCAAGGAGCAAGTCCCATCACCACAACCGGCCCCCCTTCTCCCGAAGTTACGGGGGCATTTTGCCGAGTTCCTTAACCATAGTTCACCCGAACGCCTCGGTATTCTCTACCTGACCACCTGAGTCGGTTTGGGGTACGGGCCGCCATGAAACTCGCTAGAGGCTTTTCTCGACAGCATAGGATCATCCACTTCACCACAATCGGCTCGGCATCAGGTCTCAGCCTTAATGAGTGACGGATTTGCCTATCACTCGACCTACACCCTTACCCCGGGACAACCACCGCCCGGGCTGGACTACCTTCCTGCGTCACCCCATCGCTCACCTACTACCCTGTTGGATCAGCGGCTCCACCACTCCTCTTCACCCGAAGGATCCGAGACGGCTTCACGGCCTTAGCATCCAGAGGTTCGACGTTGGCGCTTCAAAGCGGGTACGGGAATATCAACCCGTTGTCCATCGACTACGCCTGTCGGCCTCGCCTTAGGTCCCGACTTACCCTGGGCAGATCAGCTTGACCCAGGAACCCTTGGTCAATCGGCGCAAGAGTTTCCCACTCTTGTATCGCTACTCATGCCTGCATTCTCACTCGTATACCGTCCACGACTGGCTTCCGCCGCCGCTTCACCCGGCACACGACGCTCCCCTACCCATCACAGCCCCCGTTAGGAGTTAAGCTGCAATGACACGGCTTCGGCGGTGTACTTGAGCCCCGCTACATTGTCGGCGCGGAATCACTTGACCAGTGAGCTATTACGCACTCTTTAAAGGGTGGCTGCTTCTAAGCCAACCTCCTGGTTGTCTCTGCGACTCCACATCCTTTCCCACTTAGCACACGCTTAGGGGCCTTAGCCGGTGTTCTGGGCTGTTTCCCTCTCGACCATGGAGCTTATCCCCCACAGTCTCACTGCCGCGCTCTCACTTACCGGCATTCGGAGTTTGGCTAAGGTCAGTAACCCGGTGGGGCCCATCGCCTATCCAGTGCTCTACCTCCGGCAAGAAACACGCGACGCTGCACCTAAATGCATTTCGGGGAGAACCAGCTATCACGGAGTTTGATTGGCCTTTCACCCCTAACCACAGGTCATCCCCCAGGTTTTCAACCCTGGTGGGTTCGGTCCTCCACACGGTCTTACCCGCGCTTCAACCTGCCCATGGCTAGATCACTCCGCTTCGGGTCTTGGGCGCGCTACTCAACCGCCCTATTCGGACTCGCTTTCGCTACGGCTACCCCACACGGGTTAACCTCGCAACACACCGCAAACTCGCAGGCTCATTCTTCAAAAGGCACGCAGTCACGACAACATGTGCAAGCACACGCTGCGACGCTCCCACGGCTTGTAGGCACACGGTTTCAGGTACTATTTCACTCCGCTCCCGCGGTACTTTTCACCATTCCCTCACGGTACTGTCCGCTATCGGTCACTAGGGAATATTTAGGCTTAGCGGGTGGTCCCGCCAGATTCACACGGAATTTCTCGGGCTCCGTGCTACTTGGGAAAGACTCAAGAGAGCCGTACAGGTTTCGTCTACGGGGGTCTTACCCTCTACGCCGGACCTTTCGCATGTCCTTCGACTACCCATACGGTTTCTGACTCCCCGACCAACCGGCAGATTGATCAAGAATCTTCCCACGACCCCGAAGTGGCAACCCCTGCCGGGTATCACACCACAACGGTTTAGCCTCATCCGATTTCGCTCGCCACTACTCTCGGAATCACGGTTGTTTTCTCTTCCTGCGGGTACTGAGATGTTTCACTTCCCCGCGTTCCCTCCACACTGCCTATGTGTTCAGCAGCGGGTGACAGCCCATGACGACTGCCGGGTTTCCCCATTCGGACACCCCCGGATCAAAGCTCGGTTGACAGCTCCCCGGGGCCTATCGCGGCCTCCCACGTCCTTCATCGGTTCCTAGTGCCAAGGCATCCACCGTGCGCCCTTAAAAACTTGGCCACAGATGCTCGCGTCCACTGTGCAGTTCTCAAGCAACGACCAACCACCCATCACCCCCACACACGAAGCGTGAAGTTCACTGGGGTCGGCGTCTGAAGACCAGCCATACGGCCGCGCCCTCAGGACCCAACAACGTGCCCGACACAACCAACCAACCACCGCGTTCCACGCGCCGAAGCGCAGTACTAACCATGACCAACTGATCGTGCCGAATAGTCAACGTTCCACCCATGAGCGAACCACCGTCAGACATTCGCTGACGTCATGGCCCTCTGGCCGCCGAAGCGGCAGAAGTGCTCCTTAGAAAGGAGGTGATCCAGCCGCACCTTCCGGTACGGCTACCTTGTTACGACTTCGTCCCAATCGCTGGTCCCACCTTCGACAGCTCCTTCCCTTACGGGTTAGGCCACCGGCTTCGGGTGTTACCGACTTTCGTGACGTGACGGGCGGTGTGTACAAGGCCCGGGAACGTATTCACCGCAGCAATGCTGATCTGCGATTACTAGCAACTCCGACTTCATGGGGTCGAGTTGCAGACCCCAATCCGAACTGAGACCGGCTTTTTGAGATTCGCTCCACCTCGCGGTATCGCAGCTCATTGTACCGGCCATTGTAGCACGTGTGCAGCCCAAGACATAAGGGGCATGATGATTTGACGTCGTCCCCACCTTCCTCCGAGTTGACCCCGGCAGTCTCCTGTGAGTCCCCGGCATAACCCGCTGGCAACACAGAACGAGGGTTGCGCTCGTTGCGGGACTTAACCCAACATCTCACGACACGAGCTGACGACAACCATGCACCACCTGTATACCGACCACAAGGGGGCGACCATCTCTGGCCGTTTCCGGTATATGTCAAGCCTTGGTAAGGTTCTTCGCGTTGCGTCGAATTAAGCCACATGCTCCGCTGCTTGTGCGGGCCCCCGTCAATTCCTTTGAGTTTTAGCCTTGCGGCCGTACTCCCCAGGCGGGGAACTTAATGCGTTAGCTGCGGCGCGGACCACGTGGAATGTGACCCACACCTAGTTCCCAACGTTTACGGCGTGGACTACCAGGGTATCTAATCCTGTTCGCTCCCCACGCTTTCGCTCCTCAGCGTCAGTAATGGCCCAGAGATCCGCCTTCGCCACCGGTGTTCCTCCTGATATCTGCGCATTTCACCGCTACACCAGGAATTCCGATCTCCCCTACCACACTCTAGCCTGCCCGTATCGAATGCAGACCCGGAGTTAAGCCCCGGGCTTTCACATCCGACGCGACAAGCCGCCTACGAGCTCTTTACGCCCAATAATTCCGGACAACGCTCGCACCCTACGTATTACCGCGGCTGCTGGCACGTAGTTAGCCGGTGCTTCTTCTGCAGGTACCGTCACTTGCGCTTCTTCCCTGCTGAAAGAGGTTTACAACCCGAAGGCCGTCATCCCTCACGCGGCGTCGCTGCATCAGGCTTTCGCCCATTGTGCAATATTCCCCACTGCTGCCTCCCGTAGGAGTCTGGGCCGTGTCTCAGTCCCAGTGTGGCCGGTCGCCCTCTCAGGCCGGCTACCCGTCGTCGCCTTGGTAGGCCATTACCCCACCAACAAGCTGATAGGCCGCGGGCTCATCCCAGATCGCCGGAGCTTTCCACGCACACCCCATGCGGAGATGCGTCGTATCCGGTATTAGCACCGGTTTCCCGGTGTTGTCCCAGAATCTGGGGCAGATTGCCCACGTGTTACTCACCCGTTCGCCACTGATCCACCCCGAAGGGCTTCACCGTTCGACTTGCATGTGTTAAGCACGCCGCCAGCGTTCGTCCTGAGCCAGGATCAAACTCTCCGTGAATGATTACCCGTAATCGAGTCACCACTCGCGTTGAGCGGCACAGCAACCGGCGGAATAGCCGATCCCGTGCACTGCGTCCTCGCTAGTGTTTTGTGCATCAAAGGAACCTCGTCCGATCAACGGACGGGGTATCAACATATCTGGCGTTGACTTTTGGCACGCTGTTGAGTTCTCAAGGAACGGACGCTTCCTTCAAGACCCTTTCACCGGTCTCTCCGGGCGCTTCGTTCTTCGTTTTCTAGCTTACCAGACCGTTTCCGGCCCGATTTCCCGCCGCCCCGCGCCGTTTCCGGCCCGTTCCGACGAGTGAAACCTTAGCGGAACCACGCCACCGATGCGAAATCCACCGGTTTTCGTTCGCCCACCACAATTCTCGGAAAATCACACACCAAAGAAGGCCGTGCGATCTGTTCCAGGGATTGGCCGCCACCGCAGACACGCAGGGCAACTCGAAGGACACTACGCACCCGGTCAACCGATGTCAAACCAGCTCAGTGGTCGACTGTCGGTGGACCGCTGCGGCCACGACCGCGCCCAGGCTGGCGGCGACCTGGTGGATCGGCGAGCAGTCCTGCTGGACCTTCGCCAGCAGCAGTGCACCCTGGATGCCCGAGAGCACGAGCTCCGCCAGAGGTGCCGCCTCCGGCTGCGGCACACCCCACGCCCCCATGAGCAGGGTCAGCCCGGCCAGCCATCCGCCGTAGGCCTCCGAACAGGCCTGGCGGATCTGCTCGTTGTCACCGGAGGTCTCCATGGCAACGGTCGCGATCGGGCAGCCCTCGCGGAAGCCGGACTCCGCCAGCGGACCGGCGAACAGGTTCCCGAGGGTGACGATCGCGGTCGCTGGGTCCGTCGCCTGGAGCATCGCCTCGCGGATCTGCGCGCCGAGTTCCCCGGCGGACAGGGTGACCGCCTCGGCGGCGAGCTGTTCCTTTCCGCCGGGGAAGTGGAAATAGAGCGATCCCTTGGGCGCATTGCTCTCGCTGAGCAGCTGGTTGAGCCCGGTGCCGTGGTAGCCCTGACGTCGGAAGAGCGTCGCGGCGGTCCGCAGCACCCTCGACCGCGTCTCTGGGCGGGGATTGGCCATGTCCTGATAGTAGGGCGACTGGTCTACTTACACAAGTGCATCACGTGCCCGCCGACCGCAAAGGGCCCGGCCCGGAGACGGCGAGTGCGTCTCCGGGCCGGGCCCCTGGGGTCGAGCGTCAGGCGTTGGTGGGGAAGCCCAGGTTCAGGCCGCCGTGGCTCGGGTCGAGCCAGCGCGAGGTCACGGCCTTGCCCCGGGTGAAGAAGTTGACGCCGTCGGCACCGTAGGCGTGGCTGTCCCCGAACAGGGAGGCCTTCCAGCCGCCGAAGGAGTAGTACGCGACCGGGACCGGGATCGGCACGTTGATGCCGACCATGCCGACCTCGACCTCGTTCTGGAAGCGGCGGGCGGCACCACCGTCGTTGGTGAAGATGGCGACGCCGTTGCCGTACGGGTTGCTGTTGATCAGCTCCAGCCCCTCCTCGTAGGAGGAGACGCGGACGACCGAGAGCACCGGGCCGAAGATCTCGTCGTTGTAGACCGACATGCCGGGCTTGACGTGGTCGAACAGGGTCGGGCCGAGCCAGAAGCCGTCCGCCGTCGGCTCGCCGTGCTTGTCCGCGTCGGTGATCGGGTGCTTGCGGCCGTCGACGGCCAGCTCCGCGCCGTCGGCCACGCCGGACTCCAGGTAGGAGGTGACCTTGTCCCGGTGCACGCCGGTGACCAGCGGGCCCATGTCCGAGTCGCCGTTGCAGCCCGGGCCGACCTTCAGGGTGGCCATCCGCTGCTTGATCTTCTCGACCAGCTCGTCGCCGATCGGGTCGACGGCCACCAGCACGGACACCGCCATGCAGCGCTCACCGGCCGCGCCGAAGCCCGCGTTGATCGCGGAGTCGGCGGCCAGGTCGAGGTCCGAGTCGGGCAGGACCAGCATGTGGTTCTTGGCGCCGCCGAGGGCCTGCACGCGCTTGCCGTAGCGGGTCCCGGTCTCGTAGACGTAGCGGGCGATCGGGGTCGAGCCCACGAAGGAGACGGACTTGACGTCCGGGTGCTCCAGCAGCCGGTCGACGGCGACCTTGTCGCCGTGCACGACGTTGAAGACACCGTCCGGCAGACCGGCTTCCTTCCACAGCTCCGCCAGGAAGTTGGCGGCCGAGGGGTCCTTCTCGGAGGGCTTGAGGATGACCGTGTTCCCGGCCGCGACCGCGATCGGGAAGAACCACATCGGCACCATCGCCGGGAAGTTGAACGGCGAGATGATCGCGACCGGGCCGAGCGGCTGGCGGATCGAGTAGACGTCGACGCCGGTGGAGGCCTGCTCGGTGAAGCCGCCCTTGAGCAACTGCGGGATGCCGCAGGCGTACTCGACGACCTCCTGGCCGCGAGCGATCTCGCCGAGGGCGTCGGAGTGCACCTTGCCGTGCTCGGCGACGATGATCGCGGCCAGCTCGTCCTTGCGCGCGTTCAGCAGCTCACGGAAGTTGAACAGGACCGTGGTGCGCTTGGCCAGGGACGCGTTGCGCCAGTCGGGGAAGGCCGCGACGGCGGCGCTGACGGCCGCGTCGACGTCCCCGATGGCGGCGAAGTCGACCTGGCCGGTGACCTTGCCGGTGGCCGGGTCGAAGATGTCACCGCGACGCGAGGCGCTGTCCGCGTTGGCTACCTGACGGCCGCCGATCCAGTGGGTGATGTGCTTGCTCAACGTCTGCCTCCGAGGTCGGGCGAGGCACACAAGGGTCACAGAGCGAGTGCCGCGCGATTTCCATTGTGGTTCGCGCCGGCACCGGGCTCAATCAGCAAGCTGTCGGCGGATGTCGTTTTGCCCTTACACCTCGTCGGGCCACTCCGGGTCCGAGCCGCTGACCAGCAGTGCGGCCGCCTCGTGCAGCGCCAGTTCGAGCACTGCCGGGTCATTGAGCAGCCCGCTGCCGTCCGGTGGCACCAGCCAGCGCAGCCCGCGTCCGCTGCGCCCCGGATAGGGCACCGCCAGCCAGGCCCCCGGTCCGGCGGTGCGCATGCCGGTGCCGACCCAGCGGGCGGCGGTTCCGGGCGGGACGAAGAACCCCACCCGGACGTCGCCGAAGTCCGCCAGCACCGGGCCGGGTTCGGCGGCCATCCGGAGCAGCACATCGACCGTGGTCCGCCCCAGCTCCCCCGGCACTATCAGCACGTCCCAGATCCGGCCGGCCGGCAGCAGGGCGATGCCCGTGGCGCTGCGCTCCCACGCCCACCGGCAGCTGTCCGGGTCCGGCGCTGCCGCCGCCAGCCATTCGACTGCTGCCCTCGCGTCCATGCTTCCCACGGCTTCCGCCCTCCGCTTCCTGGGTCAGCGCCCGGTACTGGACCGGGTGTCAACAGGAGAGAGCGGTCTGCGTCCCGACTCTTACGCGGGTACGGGCGACAACCTGCGCTGAGGGGCGTGCGGAGACACGGAGGCGGCGCGCGCCCGCAGGGGCACGCGCCGCCGGGACGCCGGGATCGGGACGGGTCAGCTGTCGAAGCCGAGGCCCATGGCGTCCATGGCCTTCAGCCAGAGGTTGCGCTTGCCCTGGTTATGGTCGGCGCGGTCCAGGGACCACTTGGTGATCCCGATGCCCGCCCACTTGACCGGCTCGGGCGGGAACGGCAGCGGCTTGCTCTTCACCATCTGCAGTTCGGTGCGCTCGGTGCGCTCGCCGGAGAGCAGGTCCAGCATCACGTCGGCGCCGAAGCGGGTGGCGCCGACGCCGAGGCCGGTGTAGCCGACGGCGTAGGAGACCTTCCCCTTGTGGGCGGTGCCGAAGAACGCCGAGAAGCGGCTACAGGTGTCGATCGCCCCGCCCCAGGCGTGGGTGAACCTGATCCCGGCCAGCTGCGGGAAGGCGGTGAAGAAGTGGCCGGCCAGCTTCTCGTAGGTCTCCGGACGGTGGTCGTACTCGGCGCGGACCTTGCCGCCGTAGTGGTAGATCGCGTCGTAGCCGCCCCAGAGGATGCGGTTGTCGGCGGAGATCCGGAAGTAGTGGAACTGGTTGTTGCAGTCGCCCAGGCCCTGCCGGTTCTTCCAGCCGATGGACGCGAGCTGTTCGTCCGTGAGCGGTTCGGTCATCAGCGCGAAGTCGTAGACCGGGGCCAGGAACGGCCGGACCCGCTTCACCAGGCTGGGGAAGATGTTGGTCCCGAGCGCCACGTGCCGGGCGAAGATCCGCCCGTAGGGGGTGCGCACGGCCATGCCCGGGCCGCTCTCGGCGAGGTCGGTGGCGGGGGTGTGCTCGAAGATCCGCACGCCCAGCTCCAGGCAGGCCCGCTTGAGGCCCCAGGCGAGCTTGGCCGGGTGGACCATGGCCACGCCGTCCTTGTCCCAGAGCCCGGCCAGGAAGGTCGGCGAGTCCACCTCGGCGCGCACCGCCTCGGCGTCCAGGAACACCGCGTTCGCGCCGTACTCGGCCATCTGCTCGGCGCCCTCGCGCAGTTCCTCGACCTGGTGCGGCTCGGTGGCCACGTCGAGTTCGCCGGTGCGCTCCCAGTCGCAGTCGATGCCGTAGCGCTCGACCGCGTCCTCGATCGCCTGGAGGTTCTCGTGGCCGAGGCGCTCCAGCGTGCGCAGTTCCTCGGGCCAGCGCTCCAGGCCGTTGAAGAAGCCGTGGGTGAGGCTGGCCGCGCAGAAGCCGCCGTTGCGGCCGGAGGCGGCCCAGCCGACCTCCTGGCCCTCGACCAGCACCACGTCGCGGGCGGGGTCGCGCTCCTTGGCCAGCAGCGCCGTCCACAGCCCGGTGTAGCCGCCGCCGACGACCAGCAGGTCGCAGGTGGTGTCACCGGTCAGCGCGGGCAGCGCCTCTGGCCGGCCGGGGTCGGCCAGCCAGAAGGAGGTGTACTGGACGTCGGCAAGAGAATGGGCCGATTCCATGAATCTCACTGCTTTCTGATGCGCCCTCGGGCGCTGTGGAGGGTTGTTGCGACGGTGGAGCGGTGGAGCGGTGCGACGGTGGAGCGGTGCGGTCAGCGGTCGCCGAAGACCGTGCGGTGCCAGTCCTTGCGGGCGACCGCGGTGATGTCCTGCATCACGTGCTTGACCTGCGTGTACTCATCGAGCGAGTACTGCGACATGTCCTTGCCGTAGCCGGAGGCCTTGTAGCCGCCGTGCGGCATCTCGCTGATGATCGGGATGTGGTCGTTGACCCAGACGCATCCGGCCTTGATCTCGCGGGTGGCCCGCAGCGAGCGGTAGACGTCGCGGGTCCAGGCGGAGGCGGCGAGACCGTAGGGGGTGTCGTTGGCGAGGCGCAGGCCCTCCTCGTCGCTGTCGAACGGCAGCACCACGAGTACCGGGCCGAAGATCTCGCTCTGCACCACCTCGGCGTCCTGGCTCACGCCGGTGATCAGGGTCGGGCGGTAGTAGGCGCCCTTGCTGAGGTCGGTGCCGTCGTGGCCCTTCTCCGGCGCGAAGCCGCCCGCCGCGATGGTCGCGCCGTAGCCCCGGGCGCGCTCGACGAACCCGGCGACGCTGTCCCGCTGGCGCAGCGAGACCAGCGGTCCGAGGTCGGTCTGCGGGTTGAACGGGTCGCCGAGCCGGATCAGGTTGTAGAGCTCCGCGACGCCCTCGACGAAGGCGTCGAACAGCGGGCGCTGGACGTACGCGCGGGTGGCGGCGGTGCAGTCCTGGCCGGTGTTGATCAGCGAGCCGGCCACCGCGCCCTGAACCGCGGCGTCCAGGTCGGCGTCGTCGAAGACCACGAACGGCGCCTTGCCGCCGAGCTCCAGGTGGGTGCGCTTGACGCCCTGGACGGCGAGCTCGCCGACCCGCTTGCCGACGCCGGTGGAGCCGGTGAACGAGACCATGGCCACGTCGGGGTGGCCGACCAGGTGCTCGCCCGCGGTCCGGCCGGCGCCGGTGACCACGTTGACCACACCGTCCGGGATGCCCGCGTCGGTGCAGGCCTGGGCGAACATCAGCGAGGTCAGCGGGGTGAGCTCGGCCGGCTTGAGGACGATGGTGTTGCCCGCCGCGATCGCCGGGAGGATCTTCCAGGCGGCCATCTGCAGCGGGTAGTTCCACGGCGAGATGGAGCCGACCACGCCGATCGGCTCGCGCCGGATCGACGAGGCGTGGTCGCCGGAGTACTCGCCGGTGGCCTTGCCCTCCAGGTTGCGGGCGGCGCCGGCGAAGAAGGCGGTGTTGTCGACGGTGCCGGGCACGTCGAACTCGGTGCTCAGCTTGATCGGCTTGCCGGTCTGCGCGCTCTCGACCCGGGCCAGCTCGTCGGCCCGCTCGGCGAGGATGCCGGAGAGCTTGAGCAGCGCCTCGGAACGGGCGCCCGGGGTGCTCCCGGCCCACTCGGGGTAGGCCCGCCGGGCGGCCGCGACGGCGGCGTCCACGTCGGCGGTGGAGGCGAGCCGGACCCGCTGCACCACACTGCCGTCGGCGGGGTTGACCACGTCGAAGTGCTCGTCGCCGGTGCCCGGGCGCAGCGCTCCGTCGAGGTACTGGGCTCCCGCGTCGAAGCGGGTGCCGACAATGGACTGGTCCATCTATTCCTCCAGGCGCACAGCAAGTCCGGACACAGGGCGGGTCAGGCCGCCCACCCTGCGACGATGCCTCGGTTCGGGCGGATCCAGCAAGCAACGGGGCGTAAGGCAGATCGTTACTGGCATTACACCGTGGAAGCGGGGTGATGGGCGACACCTCGTTGCCCGCATGTCGGGTGGACCTGACACCATGAAGGGGTCCGTATCCCTCCTGGAGGCCGTCTTGTTCCCCACCCTCGCCCGTGTCCTCGCCCTGGAAGTGGTCACCCGAGGCCTGCCCGAGGTCGTCGCCGGCAAGGAGCACCTGGAGCGCCCGGTGCGCTGGGTGCATGTCAGCGAGCTGTCCGACGTCGCGGGCGTGCTCCAGGGCGGGGAGCTGATCCTGACCACCGGTATCGCGCTGCCGGAGGACCGCGAGGGCCTGGCCCGGTATGTCCGCGAGCTGGCGGACGTGGGCGCGGCCGGGCTGGTGGTGGAGTTCGGGCGGCGCTACTTCGACAGCCTGCCGCGCGCCCTGGTGCACGCCGCCGAGCAGCGCGGGCTGCCGCTGATCGTGCTGCGGCGGGAGCTGCGCTTCGTGGCGGTGACCGAGGCGGTGCACGCGCTGGTGGTGAACGAGCAGTTGGAGGAGCTGCGCTCGTCGGAGGCGATCCACCAGATCTTCAATGAGCTGGCGGTGGAGGGCGCGGAGCCGGTCGAGGTGGTCCGCCAGGTCTCGCGGATGGCCGAGGCCCCGGTGGTACTGGAGAACCTGTCCCACCAGGTGCTGGCGTACGACCCGGCCGGGCAGAGCGCGCAGGTGCTGCTGGCCGGGTGGGAGTCGCGCTCGCGCGGCGTGCGTCCGGCCGGGCGTACCGGGCATGATCCGCGCACCGGCTGGCTGGTGACCCAGGTGGGGGCGCGCGGCCACGACTGGGGGCGGCTGGTACTGGTGGGTGCGCCGGGTTCGGCGCAGGAGAACGCCACCCCGGAGGCCGTCTCGCACCGGCACACCATGCTGCTGGAGCGGGCTGCGGCGACGCTGGCGCTGAACCGGCTGCTGGTGCGCGACCGGGAGAGCCTGGAGCGGCAGACCCACCGCACGCTGCTGTCCGGCATCCTCACCCACGCCCTGACGGTCTCCGATGTGGCGCTGCGGGCCAGTGCCCTGGGGGTGCCGCTGGAGGGGCGGCGGCTGGTGGGGGTGGTACTGCGGCAGCGGCACGGTCCCGCCCCGGCGGCGCTGGAGGCGCAGGCGCGGCTGCGGGACTTCACCGAGACGGTGGCGGCGGCCGTCCGGGAGAAGCGGCTGACCGCGCTGGTCGGGGCGCTGGACGACGAGGCGGTGGGGCTGCTGGTCTCGCTCGGCTCGCGCGACGACGAGCACAGCGCGCTGGAGGGCTTCGCCTCCTCGCTGCGGCGGCTGGTGCAGGAGGCGGAGGACCCGGAGCCGGTGATCGCGGTGGGCTCCTCGGTCGGCTCGGTGCGCGATGCCCGGCGGACGCTGGTCGAGGCGACCCAGGTCGCCGACGCGGCGCTGCACGACGCCCCGCCCTCGGGGGCCCGCTCGGCCTCGTACTACCGGCTGCCGGACGTGCGGCTGCGCGGCCTGCTGCACCTGCTGCGCGACGACGCCCGGTTGCAGACCTACGTGGAGCGGGAGCTGGGGCCGCTGCTGGCGTACGACGCGGAGCACAACAGCCAGCTGATCCAGATGCTGCGGATCTACCTGGAGCAGGGCCGCAACAAGTCGGCGGCGGCGGACGCGGCACACCTGTCGCGGCCGTCGTTCTACGACCGGCTGCACAAGGTCGAGCGGGTGCTCGGGGTGGATCTGGACCAGGTCGAGTCCTGCCTGTCGCTGCATGTCGCGCTGCTCTCACTGGACGCGGTGCGGCGCTAGTTTCCGCGATATCCGCGCGTGATTCGAGCGCAAGGCGTTGCCTGGACGATCGATTCGACTGTACGGTCGGCCTACCGGCCCTACAGGAGGTTCCCCATGCCCACATCCGTCGACCGTGCCCGACTGGCCGGGCTGCTCGCCCGGGAGACGGCGGCCAGCGCGGCCCGCAACCCGCGCTCGCAGGCCGCCTACCAGCGCGCCGAGCACCTGTTCGGCCGAGTGCCGATGACCTGGATGAACAAGAGCGCCGGCGGGTTCCCGCTGTACCTCGACGGCGCGCGCGGGGCGCGGGTGAGCGACATCGACGGTCACGAGTACGTCGACTTCTGCCTGGGCGACACCGGCGCGATGGCCGGGCACTCCCCCGAGGCCGTCGCCGAGGCCGTGGAGCAGCGCTACCGGGTGCGCGGCGGGGCGACCGCGATGCTGCCGACCGAGGACGCCGAATGGGTCGGCGCGGAGCTGGCCCGCCGCTTCGGGCTGCCGCGCTGGTCCTTCTCGCTGACCGCGACCGACGCCAACCGCTGGGCGATCCGGCTGGCCCGCGCGGTCACCGGTCGCTCCAAGATCCTGGTCAACAGCTACAGCTACCACGGCAGCGTGGACGAGTCGCTGATCGTGGTCGGCCCGGACGGCCGGGGAGCCAGCCGTCCGGGCAACGTCGGCGCGCCCTGCGAGGTGACGCTGACCAGCCGGGTGGCCGAGTTCAACGACCTGGAGGGGCTGGAGCGCGAGCTGGCCCACGGCGACGTGGCGGCGGTGCTGATGGAGCCCGCGCTGACCAACATCGGCATCGTGCTGCCGGAGCCGGGCTACCTGGAGGGCGTCCGCGAGCTGACCCGGCGGTTCGGGACGCTGCTGATCAACGACGAGACGCACACCTTCTCGGCCGGTCCGGGCGGGGCGACCGCCGCCTACGGCCTGGAGCCCGACCTGCTGACCATCGGCAAGGCCATCGGCGGCGGGATCCCGGCGGGCGGCTACGGACTGTCGGCGGAGCTGTCCGAGCGGCTGCTGGGCCGGGCCGACCTGGACCTGGTCGACATGGGCGGGGTCGGCGGCACCCTGGCCGGGAACGCGCTGTCGGTGGCCGCGATGCGGGCCACCCTGGAGCAGGTGCTCACCGACGAGGCGTTCGCCGGGATGTGCGCGCTGTCCGAGCGGTTCGAGGCCGGGGTCCGCGACGGCATCGCCAAGCACGGCCTGCCCTGGTCGGTCAGCCGCCTGGGCGCGCGCAGCGAGTACCGCTTCGCCGACCCGGCGCCGCGCAACGGCACCGAGTCCGCCGCCGGTGCCGACGCCGAACTGGAGGACTTCCTGCACCTGTTCATGGCCAACCGGGGCGTGCTGATGACCCCGTTCCACAACATGGCGCTGATCTGCCCGGCCACCACCGAGGCCGACGTGGACACGCACACCGCGCTGTTCGCCGAGGCCCTGGCCGAGCTGGTCGGCTGAGACCGGGCGGCACCGGCGGCCGGGGGTAGGGGAGACTGACGCCTGTGGACGACATCGACCGGGCCATCCTGCGCGAACTGCAGACCGACGGCCGCATCCCCTACGCCGACCTGGGCCCCCGGGTGGGCCTGTCCCCCTCCGCCGCGCGGCAGCGCCTGCAGCGGCTGATCGACACCCGCGTGGTGCAGGTGGTCGGGGTGACCGACCCGATGGGGATGGGCGGCCAGGCGATGGCGCTGCTCGGCATCGCCGTGGACGGCGACGCCCGGGCGGTGGCGGACACGCTGGGGCAGCGCGCCGAGGTCGTCTACAGCGTGCTGACCTCGGGCGGCTTCGACCTGTTCGCCGAGGTGGTCTGCCATCAGCCGCGGGAGCTGCTGGACTTCATCAACGACGTGGTGCGGCCGATCGAGGGCGTCACCCGGGTGGAGAACTTCCCGTACTTCGGCATCCACACCCACCGCTTCCTCTGGGACGTCTGAGCCGGACGTCCCGGAGGCTGAGGCACGGACGAACGGGCCTCCCGGCAGCTGCCGGGAGGCCCGTTCGTCCGTGCCGGGGGGGGTCAGCCCTCCAGCGAGGTCATCACGTGCTTGATCCGGGTGTAGTCCTCGAAGCCGTAGGCGGAGAGGTCCTTGCCGTAGCCGGACTTCTTGAAGCCGCCGTGCGGCATCTCGGCGACCAGCGGGATGTGGGTGTTGATCCACACGCAGCCGAAGTCCAGCCGCTTGGCCAGCCGCATCGCCCGGCCGTGGTCCTTGGTCCAGACCGAGGAGGCCAGCGCGAACTCGACGCCGTTGGCGTTGGCCACGGCCTCCGCCTCGTCGCTGAACTTCTGCACGGTGATGACCGGGCCGAAGACCTCGTTCTGGATGATCTCGTCGTCCTGCTTCAGCCCGGAGACGACGGTCGGGGCGTAGAAGTAGCCCTTGTCGCCGACCCGGTGGCCGCCGGCCTCGACCTTGGCGTGCTCCGGAAGCCGCTCGATGAAGCCGCTGACCTGGGCGAGCTGGTTGGCGTTGTTCAGCGGCCCGTAGAGCACGTCCTCGTCGTCGGGCTGACCGGTCTTGGTCTCGGCGGCGGCCTTGGCCAGCGCCGCGACGAACTCGTCGTGGATGCCCTCGTGCACCAGCACCCGGGTGGCGGCGGTACAGTCCTGGCCCGCGTTGAAGAACCCGGCCACCGAGATGCCCTCGACCGCCGAGGCGATGTCGGCGTCGTCGAAGACCACGACCGGGGCCTTGCCGCCGAGCTCCAGGTGCACCCGCTTGACGTCCTTGGCGGCGGAGCCCGCGACCTGGATCCCGGCCCGGACCGAGCCGGTGATGGAGGCCATCGCCGGGGTCGGGTGCTCGACCATCAGCCGACCGGTCTCCCGGTCGCCGCAGACCACGTTGAAGACGCCGGGCGGCAGGATCCCGCCGATGATCTCGGCCAGCAGCACGGTCGAGGCGGGGGTGGTGTCGGAGGGCTTGAGCACCACCGTGTTCCCGGCTGCGATGGCCGGGGCGAACTTCCACACCGCCATCATCATCGGGTAGTTCCACGGCGCGACCTGGGCGCAGACGCCGACCGGCTCACGCCGTACGAAGGAGGTGAGGCCCTCCATGTACTCGGCGCCGGACTTGCCTTCGAGCAGCCGGGCGGCGCCCGCGAAGAAGCGGATCTGGTCCACCATCGGCGGGAGCTCCTCGGAGGCGGTCAGCCCCAGCGGCTTGCCGGTGTTCTTCGACTCGACCGCGACCAGCTCCTCGGCCCGGGCCTCGATCGCGTCGGCGATCTTCAGGAGGGCGAGCTGCCGCTGCGACGGAGTGGTGTCGCGCCACCCCTCGAAGGCGGCGGCGGCAGCCGTCATGGCGGCGTCGACGTCGGCCTCGGCGGAGAGCGGCGCCGTGGCGTACACCTCACCGGTGGTGGGGTCGACGACCTCGGTGGTGCGGCCGTCGGCCGCGTCGGCGAACGCGCCGTTGATGTAGTTGCGCAGCGTGTGAAGCTCGCTCACGGTGACCTCTCCTTGAATCGTGCACTCCGGCGTGCCCGGTCCGTACCAGCCTAGCTCTCAACCTGCGGTTATCGGCAGACCCGGGGCACGACAACGATGGAATCAGTGTCGTTTTCATTATCTTGCGACGGATTCCCTTGCCAGCTGCGCCACCCATAGGGCATGGTGGCCCCGTGGCCAACCGTGACCGGAACGGCAGCGTTCCCCTCGACTCCGTCTCCAAGGCGATCATCGAGCAACTCCAGGAGGACGGCAGGCGTCCGTACGCCAGCATCGGCAAGGCCGTGGGCCTGTCCGAGGCGGCCGTGCGGCAGCGCGTCCAGAAGCTGCTCGACCAGGGCGTCATGCAGATCGTCGCGGTGACCGATCCGCTGACCGTCGGGTTCTCCCGGCAGGCGATGGTCGGCATCACCGTCGAGGGCGACATCGACCCGGTCGCCGACGCGCTGGCCGCCATGGACGAGGTGGACTACGTCGTCGTCACCGCAGGCTCGTTCGACCTGATGGCCGAACTGGTATGCGAGGACGACGAGCACCTCCTCGAACTGATCAATAAGCGTATCCGCGCGCTTCCCGGCGTGCGGAGAACCGAAAGCTTCGTTTATCTGAAGCTACGGAAACAGACCTACACCTGGGGTACCCGATGAGCGCCGACCCGGCCACGAAGGACCTTTCGAAGTCCGCCTACGACCATCTGTGGATGCACTTCACCCGGATGTCCTCGTACGAGAACAGCCCCGTCCCCACGATCGTCCGTGGTGAGGGCACCTACATCTACGACTCGAACGGCCGCAAGTACCTCGACGGTCTCGCGGGTCTGTTCGTGGTGCAGGCCGGTCACGGCCGCGCCGAGCTGGCCGAGGTCGCCCGCAAGCAGGCGGAGAAGCTCGCCTTCTTCCCCATCTGGAGCTACGCGCACCCGGCGGCCATCGAGCTCGCCGAGCGGCTGGCGAACTACGCCCCCGGCGACCTCAACAAGGTCTTCTTCACCACCGGTGGCGGCGAGGCCGTCGAGACCGCGTGGAAGCTGGCCAAGCAGTACTTCAAGCTGACCGGTGAGCACACCAAGTACAAGGTGATCTCCCGCGCGGTGGCCTACCACGGCACCCCCCAGGGCGCCCTGTCGATCACCGGCCTGCCGGCCCTGAAGGCCCCGTTCGAGCCGCTGGTTCCGGGCGCCCACAAGGTCGTCAACACCAACATCTACCGCGCCCCGATCCACGGCCACGACCCCGAGGCCTACGGCCGCTGGTGCGCCGACCAGATCGAGCAGGAGATCCTGTTCGAGGGCCCGGAGACGGTCGCCTGCGTCTTCCTGGAGCCGGTGCAGAACGCCGGTGGCTGCTTCCCGCCGCCGCCCGGGTACTTCCAGCGGGTCCGCGAGATCTGCGACCAGTACAACGTGCTGCTCGTCTCCGACGAGACCATCTGCGCCTTCGGCCGCCTGGGCACGATGTTCGCCTGCGACAAGTTCGACTACATCCCGGACATCATCACCTGCGCCAAGGGCATGACCTCGGGCTACTCCCCGATCGGCGCCGCGATCATCTCCGACCGGATCGCCGAGCCGTTCTACAAGGGCGACAACACCTTCCTGCACGGCTACACCTTCGGCGGCCACCCGGTCTCCTCCGCCGTGGCGCTGGCCAACCTGGACATCTTCGAGCGCGAGGGCCTGAACAAGCACGTCCTCGCGAACGAGGACGCCTTCCGGGCCACCCTGGAGAAGCTGCACGACCTGCCGATCGTCGGCGACGTCCGCGGCAACGGCTTCTTCTACGGCATCGAGCTGGTGAAGGACAAGGCCACCAAGGAGTCCTTCAACGACGACGAGTGCGAGCGCATCCTCTACGGGTACGTCTCCAAGGCGCTCTTCGAGCACGGCCTGTACTGCCGCGCCGACGACCGTGGCGACCCGGTCATCCAGCTCTCGCCGCCGCTGATCGCCGACCAGTCGACCTTCGACGAGATCGAGCAGATCCTGCGGACCGTCCTCACCGAGGCCTGGAGCCGCATGTAAGCAGGTCCACGGACCCCGCTTCCGCCGCAGGGCGGCCCCGACCACACGGTCAGAGCCGCCCTGCGGCGTTTTCGCGTGCCCGCCGAAGCCGTGTCGCGCAACCGGTCCGCCGACCAGTCGTTCTACCTTCAGAAGCAGCATCTCCACCGGGAGGACCCTGTGACCACCGCCCCACCGGACAACGACGTGCTGTGGGCGCGCGCGCTGGTGAAGGCCCACCAGGGCACCCCCGCGCTGCGCGGGGTCTCCATCGGCGTCCGCGAGGGCGAGGTGCTCGCCGTCACCGGCCCCCGCGGCAGCGGCAAGAGCAGCCTGCTGGACTGCCTCAGCGGCCTGAGCAGCCCCGACGAGGGGGAGATCTGGTTCAACAGCTCCCCCGTGCACACCCTGGCCCGGGCCGCGCGGGAGCGGCTGCGCCGGGAGCGCTTCGGCTGGATCGGCCCGGAACCGCAGCTGGTCCCGGAGCTGACCGCCGCCGAGAACGTCACCCTGGCGCCCCTGCTGGCCGGCGCCACCCGCAAGGAGGCGGCGACCGCCGCCACCGAGTGGCTGGAGCGGCTCGACGTCGCCGACTGCGCCCGGCAGCGCCCGGCCGAGCTGCGCCAGGACCAGCGGCAGCGGATCGCCGTGGCCCGGGCGCTGGCGCACGGCCCCAGCGTGGTGTTCGCCGACGAGCCGACCGCGCCGCTGCACCGCGAGGCCCGCGACCAGGTGATGCGGATACTGGTCGCCGCCGCCCGCTCGCACCGGATCACGCTGCTGCTGGCCACCCACGACCCGGCCGTGGCCCGCTACGCCGACCGGGTCGCGGCGATGACCGACGGCAGGCTGGCCACCCCGGTCGGCGCCCGGCAGGCCCTGGCCGCGCCCGCGCCCCCGGTCGCGGGCTCGACCGCCGTCTCGGCCGTGCCGCCGAAAACCGTCGAAGAGGATCCGGACCGTTGTTCGCCTACCTCCGTCTGACCCGGGGCTACCGCGCCCTCGATCTCGGCCGCTGGCTGCTCACCGCGGCCGCCTCGGCGGCGGTGGCGGCGCTGCTGCTGCGCGCCCTCGGCTGGGCGCTGAGCACCCCGGCCGACCCGTCCGCCGCGCACGCCTGGACCACCGGCGCACGGCTGCTGTGGTGCCTGCCACCGCTGGCCGGGGTCGGCTACCTGGCGGCGGCCTGGGCCCGCTCGGTGCCGCCACGCCGCTCGGCCCGGCTGACCGGGCTGCTCGCCGCCGGGACCGGGGCGGCCCGGCTGCGGGCCCTGCTGGCCCTGGAGATCGCCCTGGCCTGCGCCGCGGGCACGGTACTCGGGCTGCTGGGCTTCCTGGTGCTCCGCGCCCACCTGCTGGAACTCGTCCCCGGCGGGCGGCTCGACCCGGCCCTCGGGGTCAGCGCGCCGCTGCCGGCCGCCGGGACCGCCACCCTGCTCGCGGTGGTACCGCTGCTCGGCGGCCTGGCCGCGGCGGCGGCGGTCCGCCCCAAGGACCTGCTGCCGCCGGACCAGGCGGACGTCGCGCTGCGTCGGCCCTCACCGCTGTACCTCGCCGCCGCCGTGCTCGTCCCCGGGGTCGGCACCGTCGTCGAACTCGCCGGGCGGCGCGACGGCTCCGACCTGGCCGCGCTGCTGGGCGGCCCGACCGCGATCGCGGGCATCGGCCTGGCGATCCCGGCGCTGCTCTACGGGACCGGAACGGCGCTGGCGCTGGGCCGCCCGCGGCCGGTGCGGCTCCTGGCCGGGCGCGGGTTGCAGGCGGGCGCCTGGCAGCTGGGCACGCCGCTGGCGGTGCTCACCGTCTCCGGCGCGCTGGCGGCGGTCGCCGCCGCCCGGCTGGAACCGGCCCGGGGTCCGCTGCCCGCCGTCGAGGCCGGGCTGATCGCGCTGTGCGTGCTGGGCGCGCTGCTGGCCCGGGTGGGCGAGCTGATCAGCGCCCGCCGCCGGACGTACGCCTCGCTGCTGCGGATGGGCGCGCCCGGGCTGCTGCGGCGGCGCGCGGCGCTGCTGCGCGCCGCAGCGACCACGCTGGTGCTGCTGGCGGCCGGTGGCGCCGCGGCGGCGCTGGCCGCCGCGCTCGGCTGACCGCCCGCCGCGCTCAGCCCGCCGCGGCGAGCTGCCCGCAGGCGCCCTCGATCTCCTGGCCGCGGGTGTCGCGGACGGTCACCGGGACCCCGTGCCGCTGTAGCTGCCGGACGAACTCCCGCTCGTCCTCGGGCCGGGACGCCGTCCACTTGGAGCCCGGCGTCGGGTTCAGCGGGATCAGGTTGACGTGCGCCCGGTGGTTCTTCAGCAGCCGTCCCAGCAGGTCGGCCCGCCAGGCCTGGTCGTTGATGTCCTTGATCAGGGCGTACTCGATGGAGATCCGGCGGCCGGAGCGCTCCGCGTAGTTCCACGCCGAGTCCAGCACCTCCGCCACCTTCCAGCGGGTGTTCACCGGGACCAGGGTGTCGCGCAGCTCGTCGTCCGGCGCGTGCAGCGACACCGCGAGCCGGACGCTGAGCTCCTCCGCGGCCAGCCGGTCCATCGCCGGGACCAGCCCGACCGTGGACACGGTGATCCCGCGCTGCGACAGGCCGAAGCCCGACGGCGCCGGGTCGGTCAGCCGCCGGATCGCCGCGATCACCCGCTTGTAGTTGGCCAGCGGCTCGCCCATGCCCATGAAGACGATGTTGCTGAGCCGGACCGCGCCCTCCTCGCCCTCGGCCGCGCCGCCGAAATCGCCCGCCTTGATCGCGCGCATCCCGGCCGCGATCTGCTCGACGATCTCGCCGGTGGACAGGTTCCGGGTCAGCCCGGCCTGGCCGGTGGCGCAGAACGGGCAGTTCATGCCGCAGCCCGCCTGCGAGCTGATGCACATGGTCACCCGGTCCGGGTAGCGCATCAGCACGGACTCCACCAGCACCCCGTCGAACAGCTTCCACAGCGTCTTGCGGGTGCTGTCGTCGTCGCAGGAGACGTTGCGGACCACCGACATCAGCTCCGGCAGCAGCTCCCCGGCGAGCCGCTCCCGGGCGGCGGCCGGAATGTCGGTCCACTGCTCCGGGCGGTCCGACAGCCGGGAGAAGTACTGGCGGGAGAGCTGGTCGGCGCGGAAGGGCTTCTCGCCCAGTGCGGCCACCGCCTCCCGGCGCTCGTCGGCGCTGAGGTCGGCGAGGTGGCGCGGGGGCTTCGCGCCACGCGGCGCGACAAAGGTGAGTTCACCGGGCTTGGTAGGCATAGTTCCCCCAGTGTCGCAGGTCGCCGCCGGGGCACGAAAACAGCGGCCCCGGTCACCGAGCGGTGACCGGGGCGGGGCAGTGCGGGGGCGGGCCGGGTCAGCCCGCGCCGACGAAGCCGACCAGGACCAGCCACACCACCGGGGCGGTGGGCAGCAGCGAGTCCAGCCGGTCCATGATCCCGCCGTGGCCCGGCAGCATCGTGCCCATGTCCTTGATGCCGAGGTCGCGCTTGATCATCGACTCGCCCAGGTCGCCCAGAGTCGCGCTGACGGCCACGCAGGCGCCCAGCACCAGCCCCTGCCACCAGCTGCCGTCCTTGATCAGGAACTGCATCCCCAGCGCGCCGGCGAGCATGCACAGCAGTACCCCGCCCGCCAGCCCCTCGCGGGTCTTGCCGGGGCTGATCGTGGGCGCGAGCTTGTGCCTGCCGAAGCGCGAACCGGCCGCGTACGCGCCCGTGTCGCTGCACACCGTCAGCACCATGTACAGCACCACCCGCTGCGGGCCGTCGTGGGCGGCCAGCATCAGCATCACGAAGGTGGCCAGGAACGGCACGTAGAAGGCGGTGAACACCCCCGCCGTGACGTCCCGCAGATAGTCCTCGGGTGGCTGGCTCATCCGCCAGACCAGCACCGCCAGGCAGGTCAGCGCCAACGCCACCAGCGCCGCCTCGGGCCCGCCGAGGTAGGCGGCGACCAGCATCGCCACCCCGCCCAGGGCCAGCGGCGGCAGCGGGACGTGAATGCCCTTGCTCTCGGTGAGCCGGCTGGTCAGCTCCCACATGCCGATCACCACGACGGCGGCGACCACGCCGACGAACAGCCACTTCACGATGACCAGGGACACCACCACGACCACGCCGAGCCCCAGCCCGACGCCGACGGCCGCGCGGAGGTTGCGTCCGCCCTTGGGGGCCTTCGGCGCACCGGGCGCCGCCGGGCCCTCGGGGACCCCCGGGGCGCCGTGGCCGCCGCCCGCGCCGGGTCCACCGGGCGTCCCGGCCGCCGCCATGGCCGCGACCGGCACCGGTCCCGGCCGTGCGGCCGGACCGGACGGCGGTCGGGTGTCCTCGGTTATCGGCGGGAGTATGGCGGTCTGCTCGACCGCCGAGCCCGCCCCGGGCGCGGGCAGGTCGTCCCGGAACAGCGGCCCGGACAACCGGGTCGCCGCCTCCGGGTCGGGCTGTCCCGGCCCCTCCGGGGGAACCGCTCCGTAGGGTCCCGGTCCGCTGTGGTCGGCGACTGGCGGCATGTACTGAGTCTGCGCCATGTCGTCGCCGCCCGGCAGCGGGTACTGCTGCGAGTGGTCGAACGCCGGTCCCGCCCACGGGGGCTGGACCGGTCCTCCTGAAGGAGATCCGTGGCCCTGCTGCGCTCGGGCCCCAGCACCTCCGTCGCCGGCGGCGGGCCCCCAATAGGAGTCGTCGTTCATCAGACCTCTAGCAGCTCGGCTTCCTTGTGCTTGAGCAGCTCGTCGACCTGCGCCACGTAACGCGCGGTGACGTCCTCCAGCTCCTTCTCGGCGCGGCGGACCTCGTCCTCACCGGCCTCGCCGTCCTTGTTGAGCTTGTCCAGGACGTCCTTGGCCTTGCGGCGCACGGCGCGGATGGAGATCTTGGCGTCCTCGCCCTTGGTCCGGGCGACCTTGATGTACTCCCGCCGCCGCTCCTCGGTGAGCTGCGGGAAGTTCACCCGGATGATGGAGCCGTCGTTGGACGGGTTGACGCCCAGGTCCGAGTTGCGGATGGCCTCCTCGATGACCCGCAGCGAGCTCTTGTCGAAGGGCGAGACGATCGCCATCCGGGGCTCCGGGACCGAGAAGGACGCCAGCTGGTTGATCGGAGTGACCGCGCCGTAGTACTCGGCGACGATCTTGTTGAACATGGCGGGATGGGCACGGCCGGTACGGATCGCGGCGAAGTCGTCCTTCGCGACGGCGACGGCCTTCTCCATCTTCTCCTCGGCCTCAAGGAGGGTCTCTTCGATCACAATGTGCTCCTGTCCGGTGCTACCCGGTCTCGACTCCTGCTGTGCGGGCACTGCTACTACCGCTGTCGCGGCTGCTACCGGGCACGTTCGCGGACGTCCGGCCGCTTGTCCATCCCCCGGCCGGGACCGGCCGGGCGGGTCACTCCTGGCCGGACGCCCCGTTGATCAGTGTGCCGATCTTCTCACCACGCACCGCGCGGGCGATATTGCCCTCGGCCAGCAGCTCGAACACCAGGATCGGCAGGTCGTTGTCCTTGCAGAGGGTGATCGCGGTGAGGTCGGCGACCTTCAGATCACGCGTGATCACCTCGGAGTATTCCAGGCTGTCGAACCGCACCGCGCCCGGGTTGGTCCTGGGGTCGGAGTCGTAGACCCCGTCGACCCCGTTCTTCCCCATCAGCAGCACCTCGGCGTGGACCTCCAGGGCGCGCTGGACGGCGGTGGTGTCGGTGGAGAAGTACGGCATGCCCATACCGGCGCCGAAGATCACCACGCGCCCCTTCTCCAGGTGGCGCACCGCCCGCAGCGGCAGGTACGGCTCGGCCACCTGGCCCATGGTGATCGCGGTCTGCACCCGGGTCTCGATGCCCTCCTTCTCCAGGAAGTCCTGGAGCGCGAGGCAGTTCATCACCGTGCCGAGCATGCCCATGTAGTCCGAGCGGGCCCGGTCCATGCCGCGCTGCTGGAGCTCCGCGCCCCGGAAGAAGTTCCCACCGCCGATCACGATCGCGACCTCGGTGCCGCCCCGGACCACGATGCCGATCTCGCGGGCGATGGCGTGGACCACGTCCGGATCGACGCCGAGCCCGCCCCCGCCGGCGAACGCCTCGCCGGAGAGCTTGAGCAGTACGCGGCGGCGCGCCCCGTCCTCTGTGGTCATCTGCATCGACTCCTTCTGGTGCATGAGCATGTGCCGGCGCTGGTGCGAGCGCGCGTACGAGAAGAGGCCACTACCGCGGGCACCAGTACGGTTACCTGCACGGCAGTGGCCTCCTCGTCGTATCCACGACTCACATCGTATGGGCGGATCCCCGGTCGGGGCGTCCGCCGCAGACCCCAGGGGTCAGGCGCCGACGCGGAAGCGGGCGAAGCGGACCAGCTTGACGCCGGCCTCGTCCAGGACCTTCTGGACGGTCTTCTTGTTGTCCTTGGCGAAGGCCTGCTCCAGGACCGAGTTCTCCTTGACGAAGCCGGTGACCCGGCCCTCGACGATGCGCGGCAGGGCAGCGTCGGGCTTGCCCTCCTCGCGCGCGGTGGCCTCGGCGATGCGGCGCTCGTTGTCGAGGTCCTCGGCCGGGATGTCCTCGCGGGAGAGGTACTTCGGGGCGAAGGCGGCGATGTGCTGCGCGACGTCCTTGGCGATCTCCGCGTTCTCCTGGTCGAGCTCGACCAGCACGCCGATGGCCGGCGGCAGGTCGGGGTCGGTGCGGTGCATGTAGGCCGCGACGAAGGCGCCACCGGTGAACTGGGCGAAGCGGCGGAAGACGATCTTCTCGCCGAGGTTCGCATTGGCCTCGTCCACGAACTGCTGGACGGTCTGGCCCGGGTTGATCTCGCTGGCCAGCGCGGTCTCGATGTCGGCCGGGGAGGTCTTGGCGACGTGGGCGGCCAGCGCGTTGGCGACCTCCACGAAGCGGCCGCCCTTGGCGACGAAGTCGGTCTCGCAGTTCAGCTCGACCAGCACGCCGGAGTTGCCGCCCTCAAGCAGGGAGACGACGGCGCCGTTGGTGGCGTCGCGGCCCTCGCGCTTGGCGACACCCTTCTGGCCCTTGATGCGGAGCTGCTCGACGGCCTTCTCGACGTCGCCGTCGGCCTCGACCAGAGCGTTCTTACAGTCCAGCATGCCGGCGCCGGTGAGCTCACGGAGCTTCTTGACGTCGGCGGCGGTGTAGTTCGCCATTCCTCTTCAGTCTCTTCTCGCGATGTCGGTGGAGGTGGAGTGGGTCGGCCGGGCCCGGCCGGATCTCAGCGGGCCCGACGCGATGCGAGGGGCACGTCGGCGTCCGCCGCCGTGCCCCTCGCCCTGAAGTCGTCAGGCCTGCTCGGCCTCGGCCACAGCCTCGGCGACGGGGGCCTCAAGCGGGGCCTCGGCCTCGGCGGCGGGAGCCTCGGCAGCGGGGGCCTCGTCGGCCGGAGCCTCGGCAGCCGGGGCCTCGTCAGCCGGAGCCGCCTCGGCGGGGGCTTCGGCTTCCTTCTTCTCGCCCTCGACCAGCAGCTCGCGCTCCCAGTCGGCAAGCGGCTGGTCGGCGCCGGTCTCGACCTTGGCGTCGCCCTTGGCGGCACCGGAACGGGCCATCAGGCCCTCGGCGACGGCGTCGGCGATCACGCGGGTCAGCAGGGTGACGGAGCGGATCGCGTCGTCGTTGCCCGGGATCTTGTAGTCGACCTCGTCCGGGTCACAGTTGGTGTCGAGGATCGCGACCACCGGGATGTGGAGCTTGCGCGCCTCACCGACGGCGATGTGCTCCTTCTTGGTGTCGACGATCCACACCGCGGACGGCACGCGCTGCATGTCGCGGATACCGCCGAGGGTCTTCTCCAGCTTCTCGTACTCGCGCTGGAGGACGAGCAGCTCCTTCTTGGTGAGGCCGGAACCGGCCACGTCCGTGAAGTCGATCTCGCCGAGCTCCTTGAGGCGCTGCAGACGCTTGTAGACCGTGGAGAAGTTGGTCAGCATGCCGCCGAGCCAGCGGTGGTTCACGTAGGGCATGCCCACGCGGGTGGCCTGCTCCGCGATGGCCTCCTGGGCCTGCTTCTTGGTGCCGACGAAGAGGACGCTGCCGCCGTGGGCAACGGTCTCCTTGACGAACTCGAAGGCCCGGTCGATGTAGTTCAGCGACTGGAGCAGGTCGATGATGTAGATGCCGTTGCGCTCCGTGAAGATGAAGCGCTTCATCTTCGGGTTCCAACGACGGGTCTGGTGACCGAAGTGGACGCCGCTTTCCAGCAGCTCCCGCATCGTGACGACGGCCATGGCCGTACTCCTCGGTTTCTCGGTTGTCCGCCGCGGCCGGGAGGCCGTGGCGCCTGACGCCCTGACCGTGCCCTGCCTGCGCGGAACTCCGGGTACCCTCTGCGGGCTTCCTGGTGTCCCTTGCGGACCGAGTGGCACTGCACCGGGCGGACGAGAGCCGAACTACCGGTGGCGGGGCGTGCGAAGTCGACCTGGCATGCCGGGTCGCGAATGAAGTGTACGGGAACTCCGGGACACCGAGCGAACCGCGCTGAGCGGGTGACCTTCACTCGTGCGGGTGAGCAGGTTGTCCACAGCCCCCGGTTTGTCCACAGCTCCGGTTTTCCGGCGCCGAACTGCGGGTTCCGGCGAGCAGAGTGCTGACCATGACCTCCACCACCCCGCCCCCGGCCTCGACCTCCGCCACGACCGCTGCCTCAGCCGCTCCCCCAGCCGCTCCGTCCGGCCCGTCCGGTACGACCGGCCCCGGCCCCTGGCCGCCGCGGCCGGACGGCCGGGCGGTGCTGCTGGCGGTCGGGGTACTGCTGTGGCTGGCCATGACCGTGGCCGGACCACCGCGTCCGGCGCACGCCGCGATCGTGCTGCACCCGGATCCGCCGCCGTACCGCCACACGCTGGCGCTGCCGCCGGGGGTGGGCGCGCTGCTGCCGGTGGGGAGCTCGCTCGACGGCCTGCTCCGCCGGTTCGACCCGCCGCCGCTGCCCTGGGACGCCGGGCACCGCGGGGTGGACCTGGCGGCGGCGGTCGGCGCCCCGGTCCGGGCGGCGCGGGCCGGGGTGGTCTCCTTCGCCGGGACGATCGCGGGTACCGGCGTCGTGGCCGTCACCCACCCCGGTACCGGCCGGCCCGAGCTGCGGACCACCTACGAGCCGGTGTCGCCGACCGTGGCGGTCGGGGCCGCGGTCACCGCGGGCGAGGTCGTCGGCACGGTCGCCGCCGGGTCGGACCACTGCCCGCGCGCCTGCCTGCACTGGGGGCTGCTCCGGGGGCACCGCTACCTCGACCCGCTGGCCCTGCTCGGCCTCGGGCATGCCCGGCTGCTGCCGCCCACCGACGGTGGTGGCGCCGGGGCCACGGGTCAGGACGGTCAGCCGGTGGGGGCGGTGACGCCCCGGAGCACCAGCGCGACCGCGCTCTCGATGATGGCGGTGGGGTCCTCGGCGGCGCCGATCTCCAGTCGCTTCACCGCGGCCTCGACCACCCCCTGGACCAGGACGGCGGTCAGGCCGGGCTGCCGGTGGCCCAGGTCGGCCAGTGCCGCGACCACCAGGCCGACCAGCAGGCCGTGCGAGGCCCGGATCCGCTCCCGCGCGGTGTCGTCCAGCTCACCGGCGGAGATAGCGGCCACCGCCCGGTGCCGGGGGTCCCCGGCGAGGGCGAGCTGCGCCCGCACGTACGCCTCGACCCGCGCCTCGGGGGACTCCTGCGCGGCGACCGCCTCGGCGATCTCGGCCGCCCAGGCCGGGAAGTCCACCGCGCAGAGCTCGGCGACCACCGCAGCGCGCGAACCGAAGTACTCGTAGACGGAGGAGCGGGCCAGGCCGGTCCGGCGGGCGAGGTTGGGGAAGCTCAGGGCCTCCATCCCGCCCTCGGTGAGCAGCGCGCGGGCGGCCTCCAGCAGCGCGTCGCGCTGCAACTGACGATGCTCGGCCAAGGTGGCGGCTCGGATCTTGGGCACCGGACCAGCTTAGACCGGTGGTTCGGCCGGGGGGCAGCCGCCGTGAGCCGGTTGCCGGTCGGGGTCAACGGGCGTCGGAGAGCTTGGCCCGCAGTTGGAGCACGGCCTTGGTGTGGATCTGGCTGACCCGGCTCTCGGTGACGCCCAGCACCTGGCCGATCTCGGCAAGGGTCAGCCCCTCGTAGTAGTAGAGGCTGACCACGGTCTTCTCCCGCTCGGGGAGGGTGTTGATGGCGCGGGCGAGCAGTCGTCGGAGCTCGCGGCTCTCGGCGATCTCGGCCGGGTTGTCGGCGGCGGTGTCCTCCAGCGTGTCGACCAGGCTGACCCGGCCGCTGCCGTCGCCGTCGCCACCGGGGTTGAGCAGTTCGTCGAGGGCGACGACATTGGCCAGTGACAGCTGGCTGAAGATGGTGTGCAGGTCCTCCAGGGCGATGCCCATCTCCAGCGCGACCTCGTGGTCGCTGGGGGTGCGCCGCAGGGTGAGTTCCAGGGTGGCGTAGGCGCGTTCGACGGCGCGCGCCTTCTGCCGGACCGAGCGGGGGATCCAGTCGAGGGCGCGCAGTTCGTCGATGATCGCGCCCCGGATCCGGCTGATCGCGTAGGTCTCGAACTTGATGGCCCGGGCCGGGTCGAACTTCTCGATGGCGTCGATCAGTCCGAAGACCCCGGAGGAGACGAAGTCCGCCTGCTCGACGTTGGCGGGCAGGCCCACGCCCACGCGCCCGGCGACGTACTTGACCAGCGGCGAGTAGTGCAGGATCAGCTGCTCGCGGAGCCGGGGATCGCCCTCCGCCTTGTAGCTGCGCCACAGTTCGTCCAGCGTCCGGCGCGGCGCGGGCGGTGCTCCGGCCGCCCCCTCCGGCTCGGACGCGGGTACTGGGGCGGATTCCGACGCGGGCTCCGCCGCGGGCGCCGAGGCGGGTCGGGGCGCGGGGACGGGGGCAGCGGCGGGGGCCCCGGCTTGCGGGCCTGGGCCTGGGCCTGGGCCTGGGTTTGGGTCGATGAGTGGGTCGACGAGCGGGTCGGCCGGGGTCGGCGTGGGGGCGGGGGTCGGAGGGTTCGCGGGGGCGGATGGGTTGACAGGAGCCGGGGTGGGGCCGGGACGGGGCGCGGAGGAGCCGTTGCGAGCTCCGGGGATGTACTGAGCCTCGCCGTGGGGTGCCGTCCTCCGTACCCGCGCCGGCCAGGGGCGCCTGCCGAAGGTGCGGGGCTCGTCCCCGGGACAGCTTGAGTACATGGGCATGCGTCGTCTTGAGCCGTTCTGCCGTTCCATCGGCCGCGTTGGACCGAGCGGTTGTGAGCGTAGCGTGACCGGACGCTGTCTGAGAGCTATGCGCAACGCGTGCTCGCTCGATCAGGTGGCTGGCGGGCGCACCGGAGGTGTCCGGATTCAGCGCAGGCACCAACTCCCCCCGCGGCGCTCGACCAGCCCCAGGGCGCCGAGCTCGTAGAGGCGGCGCAGCACCGTATCGGACGGCAGGCCGCAGCCGCGGACGAGTCGGTCCACCGGTGCGCCGAGGCGGCCGAGCGGAACCGCGTCCAGGACCCGCAGCGCCTCGCCGCCGAGCGCGTCGCGCGGGAGCACCGGGCCCGGGCGGGCCTCGGCGAGGTCCGCCCCGATCGCGCCGACCAGTTCGATGACCTCGGCCGCGTCGGTGACCAGGCTGCCGCCGGACCGCAGCAGCGCGTGCACCCCGCAGGAGAGTTCGCTGGTGACCGGACCGGGCACGCCCATCACCAGCCGACGCAGGTCGCGGGCCCGGCGCGCGGTGCTCAGCGCGCCGCTGCGGCGGGCGGCCTCGACCACCACCGTGCCCCGGGTGAGGGCGGCGATCACCCGGTTGCGCAGCAGGAACCGGGACCGGGTGGGATGCGCTCCCAGCGGCAGTTCGCTGATCAGCAGGCCCTGTTCGGCGATCCGGCCGAGCAGGGCGCTGTGCCCGCGCGGGTAGCACTGGTCGACCCCGCAGGCGAGCACGCCGATGGTGACGCCGGTGGCGGCGAGCGCGCCCCGGTGCGCCGCCGCGTCGATGCCGTACGCGCCGCCGGAGACCACCACCCAGGCCGCGTCGGCCAGTTCGGCGGCGAGGTCGGCGGCGACGTGGACGCCGTAGGCGGTGCAGGCCCTGGCGCCGACCACGGCGACGGAGCGCAGGGCCAGCAGCCGCAGCGAGGCGGGGCCGCGCACCCACAGCCCGATCGGCCGGGCCGGGCCGAGGTCGTCCAGCTGGGTCGGCCACTCGGCTTCGCCGGGGCAGACCAGCCGGGCCCCGAGCGCGTGCGCGTGGGCGAGGTCGGCGACCGGGTCGGCGCCGAGTGCCCGGGCCCGGAAGCCCTCACCGGCGGGCCCGGCCAGCAGCCGCGCCAGTACCTCCTGCGGGCCGTGGCGCTCCAGCAGGGCGCCCACGTCCTCGTCACCCGGTTCGACGATGCGGCTGAGCGCGGCCCGGGCGACCCGCTCGGCATCGGAGAGCTGCTGCGTCGGCATCGGGAACACCTCCCGTTCGGGGTTCGTGCGGTTCGTTCGGTTCATGCGGGCTGGTGGGGCAGGCCGTGCGGGACGCCGCTGCGCAGCGACAGCGCGGTGCGGACCTGGGCCCGGCCGGGCCGGTCGAGGCCGGCGAGGTCGGCGGTGGTCCAGGCGACCCGCAGCACCCGGTCCAGCCCCCTGGCCGTGAGCAGCCCGCGCTCCAGCTCGCGTTCGGCGTCGTGCAGCGCCCCGTCGGCCAGTCGCCAGCGGGTGCGCAGCTCGTGCCCGGGGACCTCGCCGTTGGTGCGCCAGGGGGTGCCCGCGAGCCGGGCGGCGGCGCGGTCGCGGGCGGCCTGGACCCGGGCGGCGACGCTGGCGGTGCTCTCCGCCGTGGTGTCCCGCTCCATCAGCGCCAGCCGGGTCACCGGCTCGACCTCGACCCGCAGGTCGACCCGGTCCAGCAGTGGTCCGGAGAGCCGCGCCTGGTAGCGGCTGACCATGGTGGGCGTGCACTCGCAGCCCTCGCCGCGGCGGGACCAGCGACCGCAGGGGCACGGGTTCGCCGCCATGACCAGCAGGAAGCGCGCGGGCAGCCGCAGCGATCCGGCGGCGCGGGCGACCACCACCTCGCCGGACTCCAGCGGCTGGCGCAGCGCGTCCAGTACCCGGACCGGGAACTCGGGCGCCTCGTCCAGGAACAGCACGCCCCGGTGCGCGAGCGAGACCGCGCCGGGGCGGGGCAGCCCGCTGCCGCCGCCGACGATGGCGGGCATGGTGGTGGAGTGGTGCGGGGCGCAGTAGGGGGCGGAGCCGAGCAGTGGCTTGCCCGGCGGCAGCAGCCCGGCGACCGAGTGGACGGCGGTGACCTCCAGTGCCTCCTGCGGGGTGAGCGGGGGCAGGATCCCGGGCAGCCGTTCGGCCAGCATGGTCTTGCCCGCGCCCGGCGGGCCCTTCAGGTAGAGGTGGTGGCCGCCCGCGGCGGCGATCTCCAGCGCGCGGCGGGCCTCGTGCTGCCCGGCGACGTCGGCCAGGTCGCGCAGGTCGCTGCCGTCGGTGGCGCGGCTGCGGACGCCGAGCCCGGGCAGCGAGAGCCCGGCGAGGGCGTTGTCGGGCAGCGCCCGCTCGGTTGGATCGGCCGGTTCCGGCACCGGCTCCTGGCCGCTGAGCAGGGCGATCAGCTGCCGGAGGGTGCGCACGCCCTGGACGTCGATACCGGGCACCAGCGCGGCCTCGGGCGCCGTCTGCGCGGGCACCACGACCGTGCGGTATCCCGCCTCGGCGGCGGCGAGCACGGCCGGTAGCACGCCCCGGACCGGCCGGGCCCGGCCGTCGAGGCCGAGCTCGCCGATGAGCAGCAGCCCGGCGATGGACGCCGGGTCGAGCCGTTCGGCGGCGGCCAGCACCGCGCAGGCGATGGCCAGGTCGAAGCCGCTGCCGCTCTTGGGCACCGAGGCGGGTGACAGGCCGACGGTGAGCTTGCGCTGCGGCCACTTCTCGCCGCTGTTGACCACGGCGGCGCGGACCCGGTCACGGGCCTCGCTGAGGGCTTTGTCCGGCAGCCCGACGATGGTGAAGGCGGCGACGCCGGGCTCCAGGTCGGCCTGGACCTCGACCACCACGCCGTCGACGCCGAGCAGCGCGACCGAGCCGGTGCGGGCGAAGGCCATCTCAGCCCACCGCCCCGGGCAGGTGCACCACCTGGGCGGCGCCCCGGCGGCCGTGGACGACGCAGAGCAGGTCGATCCGCACCCCGCCGGGCGGTGGCGGCCCGGACCACCGCTCGGCGAGCCAGCGTTCGGAAAGCAGCACCAGCCGGGCGGCCTTCTCGTCGTCCACCGCCTCCGCGGGGCTCTGGAAGCCGTGCTCGGTGCGGGTCTTCACCTCGCAGACGGCGATGGTGTCGCCGTCCAGGGCGATGATGTCGAGCTCGCCCGCCCGGCAGCGCCAGTTGCGCTCCAGTACGGTGAGCCCGGCCCCGGCCAGGTGGCGGGCGGCGGCGTCCTCGCCGTAGCGGCCGAGTGCCTGTGTGCGTGCGGTCATCGCGGTCACCTCCGGAACAGGACTCTTCCGCTGTTCCGGGGGTCAGGTGAGGGCCGTCGGCCGATCTGTGGACAACTCGGGGGGTGTGCAAAACTCAGCCACCCGGACGGGTGAGTCCGGGCGACTGGGTATTGACGGTAGGGACGACCGAAACGATCAGGGTCCGAAGCCGGCCTCGTCCGACGGCAGTTCCAGGTCGCTCTTGGCGAGCTCCTCGACGTTGACGTCCTTGAAGGTCAGCACTCTGACCTTGCGGACGAAACGGGCCGGCCGGTACATGTCCCAGACCCAGGCGTCAGCCATCGACACCTCGAAGAACACCTCGCCCTGGACCGAGTGAACCTGCAGCTCGTAGTCGTTGGTGAGGTAGAAGCGGCGCTCGGTCTCGATCACGAACTTGAACAGCCCGACGACGTCGCGGTACTCCCGGTAGAGCTTGAGCTCCATCTCGGTCTCGTACTTCTCGAGGTCCTCGGCACTCATCCCCACGTTCCCCTCAGCTGTGCGTATGTTCGTCCATTGTGGACCACGGGGCGGGACCCGAGAGCAGGACCGGCTCGGCTGGCGCGCCGCCTGCGAGGACAGCGGCCAGCAGGCCCGCCAGGGCCTCCGGATAGACCGTCTCCCCGGTGCCCGAGAGCTCCGCGCTGGACCACCAGCGCAGCCCGTCCGTGCTGCGCCGCTCCAGCTCGGTCTGGCCGGACGGGTCGGTCTCGGTGGTGCTGGTCCGCGCCAGGTAGTACCACTCATCCTGTTCGAAGGAACGTCCGTCGAAGCTGAAGGCGCTGCTGCGCCTGGCGATCAGCGGCCCGAGTTCCACCTCGCGGATGCCGGTCTCCTCCTCGATCTCGCGGCGGGCGGCCGTCCGCAGGTCCTCGCCCGGCTCCACGCCCCCGCCCGGGGTGAACCACCACCGGCGCCCCGGCTGTAGCGGGTCGAAGCCGTGCAGCAGCAGTAACCGGTCGGCCGGGTCGAGCAGCAGCACCCGGGCCGCCCTGCGCCGCAGCACCGCCATGGTCCGCCCCCTGTCTCCGCTGGTCCGGGTCATCCCCGGCGGCCCCGCAGCCGCCGTACCAGTCCCCCGA
Source organism: Streptacidiphilus sp. P02-A3a (assembly GCF_014084105.1). GTDB lineage: Bacteria > Actinomycetota > Actinomycetes > Streptomycetales > Streptomycetaceae > Streptacidiphilus. The sequence continues at coordinate 7,806,491 of NZ_CP048289.1, forward strand.
AGGTACCCAGTGCGGCGGTGAACAACACCAGCGCGGCGCCCCCGAGCACGCTCCAGACCTCGGCGGCGAGCGGCAGGTGGGCGGTGGCGTCCTGGCCCGGGAGGGCGTCGAAGGCACTGGTGCGGGCGATGGTGCGGGCGTCACCGAGCGGCCAGGCGACGCCCTCCACCCGGGCGACCACCTGGTTCGCGGCCACGGTGCCGTCGTCGAGGGTCAGGTGAACCCGGGAGTCCTGCGAGACCGCCCGGTTGTCGCCGAGCAGGAACAGCCGCCCCTGGGGCACCCGGACGCTGAACCTGTCCTGGCCCAGTTGCGGGCCGGAGCCGGACTTCTCCAGGTAGGGCTCGGTGATCGGATGCCCGTTCACGGTGATCCGGCCGCTGCTGTCGCAGCAGGCCACCGTGTCCCCGCCGATCGCGACCACCCGTTTGACCAGGTCCGACCCCTCCCAGAGCGGATCGTTGAAGATCACCACGTCGCCCCGGCCGATGTCGGCGGGCTTGACCGGGTGGGCGAGCACCGTGTCCCCGGGCGCCACCGTGGGCGCCATCGAGTCGGTGGGCACCGAGTACGGCCGGTACTGGACCGCCAGCAGCACGAAGCCGGCGACCATGGCGATCAGGCCGACGGTGATGCCGACACCCTGCAGGATCGCGCCCGCGCTCCAATCCCGGCGGCCGGGCTTCCGCCCGCCGGGATGCCGCTCGTCCCTGCCGCTCCGCGTGGCCGTAGCCGCCATGCGCCCTCCCTGACTCACCAGCCCATGCGCAAGGCCGCAGGACGTCCCCGCATGCTACTGAGGAGTACTGCGGCCCTGGCAAGAGCGGAAGGACAGGATCGGGCAGGATTTCCGGCCCGCCGTGATCAATCCCGTGGTCAGCCCCGCTTGCGCCGGGCGCGGCGCAGCCGCCCGCGCCGGTAGAGGTAGGTGAGCGGGATCGCCCCGATCAGCCCGGCCGCCGCGGGCGAGTTGACCATCAGCGCGCCGACCGGGCCGCCGCCCACCGCCTGGGCCGACTGGTTGCCGATCCCGGACTGGTCGAAGGTGGACGGGATGGGCAGCGTCGACCAGTGCGAGACCGGCCAGGCCACCAGGATCGCCCGGCCCACGACGTCGCTGTCCGGCACCGATCCGCCGCCCGGCTCGTCCATGTGGTAGCGGGAGTCGAGCGAGTCGTTGCGGTGGTCGCCCATGACCCAGATGGAGTTGGCCGGGACCTTGAACGGGCCGAAGTTCTTGTCGCCGCAGGGGGTCGCCCCCGGGTAGATGTAAGGCTCCGTCAGGGCCTTGCCGTTGACGTAGACCGGTCCGGTGCCCTGGCAGCTGACGGTGTCTCCGCCGACCGCGATGACCCGCTTGATCAGGTCCTTCTCGTTGGCGGCGGGCATCAGGCCGATCCAGCTCAGGGCGTCCTGGATGCCCCTGATGAAGGAGTTGTTGCTCTGCGCCGTGTTGGGCTCGTCGGCCAGCCAGTTGCCCGGGTCGTGGAAGACCACGACCTCGCCGCGCGAGGGCTTGTCGCCGAAGTGCGGCGTCAGCTTGTCGACCAGGACCCGGTCGCCGATCTGCAGCGTGTTCTCCATCGAGCCCGAGGGAATGGAGAAGGCCTGCACCAGGAAGGTCTTGATCAGCAGCGCCAGGACCAGCGCCACCACGATCAGGATCGGCAGTTCCTTCCAGAAGGAGCGCTGCTGCTTGCCCTTCTTGCCCTGGGCGCCGGCGTCCCCTTCGCCGCCGTCCCGTCCACCGGCGTCCGGTCCACCGCCGCCCCGCGGCCGGTCCGGGTCGGGTGCCCCGTCGCCGGGTTGGCCCGCGCCACTGGGCGTGGCACCGCCGCCCGGCTCGGCCCGGTACTCGCCCTTGGCCAGGGGGTCGCCCGCGCGGTCGCCGTCCTCCCCCTCGGGGCCCGCCGCCGACTGCCCGGTCTGATCGCTGCCTGAGTCGCCGCGTCCTGAGTCGTCCACGGACTCCACGGTACGGCCGCCCGGATCCTCGGGCTCGCCGACACCTGAGTGGGCGCCGATCACAAGATCCCCCACGTCGCCTCCTTGCTGCCGGGCGGACGGGTCACGTCCACGCAATCTCTACTGTCGTCAGATGCCGCTGCCCCGTGGGGCCGCTTTCCACGGCCACCGGCGTCGCCACCGCCGCCGGTCGCGGAGGCGGGAGACAGTCGCAGCCACACCCATAACGAGCGGGAGTTCCATCGGAACCGGCCAGAGCACTGCTGCGGACGATACTTGACGAAGGCTTTGTGCGGCGGCCGACGACGACGCCGTCGGCGGTGTCGTGTTCGGAATCGGCAGCGTGCGCAGGTGCGAGAACGGCCAGACCACCGCCATCGCCCGGCCGACCACGTCGGACTCCGGGACGAAGCCGCCGGTGGCGTCGCCCATGTGGTAACGGGAGTCGGCGGAGATGTCGCGGTGGTCGCCCATCACCCAGAGCTTCCCCGGCGGGACGGTGACCTTGAACGGGATCTTCGACGGCGCTTCCCCGGCGAACACGTAGGACTCATCAAGGGGCTTGCCGTTGACGGTCACGCGCCCCTGGCTGTCGCAGCAGACCACGGTGTCGCCCGGGACCCCGATCACCCGCTTGATCAGATCCCGGTCGGAGGGCAGCAGTCCGACGAAGGTGAACACGCTCTTGACCGCGCCGAGCACCGGGCCGTCCTTGGGCACCGGGTCGGAGGCGAGCCAGTTGTCGGGGTCCTTGAAGACCACCACCTCGCCGCGCTGCGGCTTCCAGCCGAACCAGGGCGAGAGCTTGTCGACGACCACCCGGTCGCCGATGGCGATGGTGTTCTGCATCGACCCCGAGGGGATGGAGAACACCTGCACCACGAAGGTCTGCAGCAGCAGCGTGATCACCAGGGCGACCACGATGATCAGGGGTATCTCCCGGGCCAGCGAACGCTGGCGGCGGCGCTGCACCCGGCGGGCGGCCCGGCGGCGGTCGGCGCGGCCCCGGTCAGCCCGGGTGGACGCGTCGCCCTCCTCGGCGGCGGAACGTTCCCGCTCCCCGCTCCTGCCCCTGCTACCCACGTACGGCGCCCTTCCGCAGCTCGGACTCAAGCACAGCAAAGATCTGCGGACGGTTCACCGAGCGCCAGTCGGCGACCGGGTACACCACCCAGTCGACGCGGCCGATCACCTTGCCGACGGGCACGAAGCCGCCGCCAGGGTCACCCAGGTGGTCACGGGAGTCACGCGACTGGGAGCGGTGGTCTCCCAGCACGAACAGTGTGCCCGACGGAACCTTCACCGAGAAGGGCACCGTGGAGGGCGCGTCACCGGGGAAGAGGTAGGCCGACTCGTCCAGCGGGACGCCGTCGACGCTCAGCCTGCCCTTGCTGTCGCAGCAGGTGACGGTGTCGCCACCGACGCCGATCACCCGCTTCACGAAGTCGTCGCCGGAACCGGCGTCCGGGTCGGCCGAATCGCTGGTGATGAAGGAGCCGCGGCCGTCGAAGACCACCACGTCACCGCGCCGCGGGGAGCCGAAACGATACGCCAGCTTGTTCACGATGACCCGGTCGCCGACCTTCAGCGTGCCCTCCATCGAACCGCTGGGGATCGAGAAGGGCTGCGCCACAAAGGTGTTCACCAGGAACAGCAGCAGCGCGCAGACCAGCGCCAGCAGCGCCACGTCCCGCAGCAGTCCGCGCACAGCAAAGGACCGCGAGTCCTCCGCTGCCCCGGCGTCGGCCGGTTCGGGGTGGGACTCGCGGTCCTCGGGCGCTTGTTGGGTCTCCATCGCCGCAGTAGCTTATGCCACCACGGTAAGAGGACTCAGCGGTCGCGCTTCTCCTTGATCTTCGCGGCCTTGCCGCGCAGCTCGCGCAGGTAGTACAGCTTGGCGCGGCGGACGGCGCCGCGGGTCACGACCTCGATCTTCTCGACGACCGGGGTGTGCACCGGGAAGGTGCGCTCCACGCCGACGTTGAAGCTGACCTTGCGGACCGTGAAGGTCTCGCGGATGCCGTCGCCCTGGCGGCGGATGACAACGCCCTTGAACTGCTGCACACGGGAGCGGCTGCCCTCGATGACGCGGACGTGCACGTTGACGGTGTCGCCGGGGCGGAAGGACGGAATGTCGTCGCGGACGGAGGCCGCGTCGACAACGCTGAGCAGGTTGCTCATGATTGTCTCCATCGCAGGCGCCACGGGCCACCCACGGAAAGTCGTGTGAAATGGTTGGTGCTGTGTGTCGCCCGGTTGACGGCGTCTCCCCCGTGGCAGGGGCGCCGGGCCGATCGCGACGGTGCGCGGTGGCCGGGAACAGGCAGCGACCGCCTATTCTTCCACACCATCCGCCGACTGCCTAAATCGTCCGCTCGGCTCGTCCCACTCGACGCCCAGCGCGGCCAGCGCGCGCAGGTCGTGCTTGTCCATCGCGGCCCGCTCCCAGCGCGCGACCAGGTCCGGGCGCATGGCCAGGGTCCGGGCGAAGGCCTGGTCCCGGCGCCAGCGGGCGATCTTCGCGTGGTTGCCGCTGAGCAGGACCTCCGGCACCGGACGCGCCCGCCACTCGGCCGGCTTGGTGTAGACCGGACCCTCCAGCAGGTCGGCCATCCGGCCGGGGGCGAAGGAGTCGTCCTGGTGCGACTCGGCGTTGCCGAGGACCCCGGGCAGCAGCCGGGCCACCGCCTCGACGATCACCAGCACCGCGACCTCCCCGCCGGCCAGCACGTAGTCGCCGATCGAGACCTCGACCACCGGCATCCGGTCGGCGGCGTCCTCGATCACCCGGCGGTCGATGCCCTCGTACCGGGCCGGGGCGAAGGCCAGCCAGGGGCGCTCGGCCAGCTCGTGGGCGAGTTCCTGGGTGAACGGCCGACCGCTGGGGGTGGGCACCACCAGCGTCGGGGCCGGGCCGTCCTCGGGCCGCGCCGAGGCGACCACGCCGTCCAGCGCGGCGGACCACGGCTCGGGCTTCATCACCATGCCGGGGCCGCCGCCGTACGGAGAGTCGTCCACGGTGCGGTGCACGTCGGTGGTGTGCTCGCGCAGTCCGTGCAGCCGGACGTCCAACTGCCCGCGCGCGCGGGCCTTGCCGACCAGGGAGACGTTCAACGGCTCCAGGTACTCGGGAAAGATGGTGACGATGTCGATACGCAAGCCCGGGACCCCTTACTCGGACTCGGCGTCGGACTCGGCAGCGGACTCGTCGGCAGCGTCGGCGTCGGCGGACTCGTCGTCGCGGGCCGAGGCGACCACGGCCTGGGCCGGGTCCAGCAGGCCGGGCGGCGGGGTGAGCACGATCCGGCGCCGCTCCAGGTCGATCTCGGGGACGATCTCGTGGACGAAGGGGACCAGCGCCTCGGCGCCGTCCGGACGCTTCACCGACAGCAGGTCCTGCGCCGGAAGGTGCAGCACCGCGGCGAGCTCGCCGACCGGGGTGCCGTCCGCGAGCACCACGTCCAGGCCGATCAGCTGGTGGTCGTAGAACTCCTCCGGGTCCTCCGGGGTCTGCTCCGGGTCGACCTCGGCGATCAGCAGCGTGCCGCGCAGCGCCTCGGCGCGGTTGCGGTCGTCCACCCCCACGAAGCTGAGCAGCAGCCGACCGCTGTGCACCCGCCCGTCCGCGACGGTGAGCGGCCCGGCCGAGGCTGGGTCGGTGGCCAGCACCGCACCGGGGGCGAGCCGCAGCTCCGGCTCGTCGGTGCGCACCTCCACCGAGACCTGCCCCCTGATGCCATGGGCACGGCCGATCCGGGCGACGACGAGCTGCACGGTGATCGTTCTCCTCTTGGGACGCGAATGACGCGAGATGACGCGGACGCGCACCCGGCCGGGTGCGCGGAGAGCTCGGGTGCAAAGAGCTCGGGGCCGGTGGGGACTGTCGTCCCCACCGGCCCCGAGCGATGCCTTCTGATCTATCGCACGCCGTCCACGTCGACCAGGTCGACGCGGACACTGCGACCGCCGAGAGCGGTGACCACGGTGCGCAGAGCACGCGCGGTACGGCCGCCCCGGCCGATGACCTTGCCCAGGTCCTCGGGGTGCACACGCACTTCGAGGATGCGGCCCCGGCGCAGATCCCGCGAGTGGACCTGGACGTCGTCCGGGTTCTCGACGATGCCCTTCACCAGGTGTTCGAGGGCTTCCTCAAGCATTGATCAGCTCTCGGTGGCCGGAGCGTCGGAGTCGGCCGCGGCCTCGTCCTTCTTGTCCGACTTCTTGGCCTTCGGCGTGATGGCCACACCGGTGGTGGAGTCCTCGAAGCCGGCGACGGCCTTCGCGAACAGGTGCGAGAAGTCCGTGACCTTGGGCTCGGCGACCTTGAGCGGCGCCGGGGCGGGAAGGCCCTTGAACTGCTGCCAGTCACCGGTGAGCTTGAGGATCGCGAGCACGGCCTCGGTCGGCTGGGCGCCGACGCCGAGCCAGTACTGAGCGCGCTCGCTGTCGACCTTGATGATCGAGGGGTCGTAGGTCGGCTGGTAGATGCCGATCTCCTCGATCGCCCGACCGTCACGCTTGGTGCGGGCGTCGGCGACGACGATGCGGTAGTGCGGGGAGCGAATCTTACCGAGACGCTTCAGCTTGATCTTGACTGCCACGGGAGTGGTTCTCCTGGATTTGACGTGGGTGAGCAGCCGCGCGTGCCACGTGGGGTTGCGGTCGGAAGCTGCTCTACGGACACGTCAGCCGGAGGAGAGAGGGGTCCTGCTCGGCTGCCGAGTACTCAGCTGTCCATTCTGCCATAGACCGGCGGACGCGATTCCCGCCGGGTCAGGCCTGGGCTCCGGAGTCGACGATGCGGAAGGGCTGACCGCAGGCGCCGCAGACGATCGCGGCCTGGGAGAGCACCGAGGGCACCACCCGGACGTTGCGGCCGCAGTCGCACACCGCCTTGACGCGGACGCCGCCGCCGGAGGAGCCGTGCCGCGCGGACGGGCCCCGGAAGCTGCGCACCCGGTCCGCACCGGAGCCGCTGGTGGCGGCGGTGTGCATGTCCAGGGCGCGCTGTAGCCGGTCGATGGTGTCCGCGTACCGCTCCCGGGTTTCCGGACGCAGAGTGACCAGCGAGAATCCGCTACTGGCGTGGGGATCCGCCGAGTGGTCCAGACCGAGTTCGTCGGCCAGGGCCAGGAACCGGCGGTTGTGGTAGCGCCCGGCACGAGAGGTGTCACGGATGCCGCGCGCGGCGGCGAGCCCGTGGGCCGCTTCGTGCAGGAGGCGCTCGAAGCCCAACTCGGATCCGCAGGCCGAGGAGGACTCCCCGATGAGTGCCTCCGGAGCCGCGAGATTGGGCAGGTCGGGGTGGTGGCGCTGGATGTCGCCCCAGGCGAGGGCAAGCTCGGCTGCGAGGACCAGAGGTTGTTGTGTCGTGCTCACGCAACGCCAAACGAGGCAGGGTCCCGACATGTTCCGGGAAGTACGAAATCACTGTGGACGAGCTGCGCCGCGCGCCCGCCGAAACGTTCCCCCAGGGCCGCCCCCGGCAGCCGGGCCGAACCGGACACACCCACTCCGACCTGCGGTGATACCGGGAAATACGGCCCTTTGCGGCAGTGGTCCGCCGTCTCCCCGAGGGTCGACGGCGGACCACATTGACTACTCAGATCGGCGGACTCGCGTCTCAGCCACTGAGATCAGAGGCACTGGATCGGCGGCCTCAGTAGGCGCGGGCCACGATCGCCACGTTGCCCGGCTGGTCGTCGGCGGCCGGAACCGAGCCGTCCTCGGCGACCAGGCAGCGCACCGAGACGCCCTGCTCGGCCAGCTTGCGCTCGCCCTCGGGGCCGAGCTCGGCCCAGGAGATCCGGCCCCAGCCGGTGGCCGCCGCCTCGACCGCCTCGCCCAGCGTGCCCACCTCGACGGTGCGGGACTCGCGGCGCTCGCGGGACTGCCGCAGCAGCAGCGCCTGGTCCTCCTCCAGGATGCCGGGGACGATGGCCGCCAGGGCGTCCACCGCGACCGGCTCCTTGCCGCCGGCGATCCGGCGGGCCAGCATCGCGGTGCCGTGCTCCAGGTCGCGCGGGCCGACCTCGATCCGCAGCGGGACGCCCTTGAGCTCCCAGTCCACCGCGCGGCGGCCGAACGGGGTGTCGGTGCGGTCGTCCACGACCACGCGGACCCCGGCCGCCTCCAGCGCCGCGCCGATCTCGCGGACCTTCGCGATCACCGCGTCGTCGCCCTTGATGGCGAGCACGACCACCTGGGTCGCGGCCAGCCGGGGCGGGACCCGCAGGCCGTTGTCGTCGCCGTGCGACATGATCAGGCCGCCGACCATCCGGGTGGAGGTACCCCAGGAGGTCTGCCAGACGTACTCGCGCTCACTGCCGTTGGACAGGTACTGGGTGTTGAACGCCTTGGCGAAGTTCTGCCCCAGCTCGTGGCTGGTGCCCATCTGCAGCGCCTTGCCGTCGCCCATCATCGCTTCGAGGGTGAGCGTGTTGATCGCCCCGGCGAAACGCTCCTTGGCGGTCTTGCGGCCGAGCACCACGTCGATGCCCAGGAGGTTGGTCATGAAGTCGCCGTAGACCTCGGTGTGGATCCGCGAGGCGTACTCGCGGGCGTCCTCGTAGGTGGCGTGGGCCGTGTGGCCCTCCTGCCAGAGGAACTCGGTGGTGCGCAGGAAGACCCGCGGGCGCAGCTCCCAGCGGACCACGTTGGCCCACTGGTTGATCAGCAACGGCAGGTCGCGGTGGCTCTGCACCCACTTGGAGAAGTACTCGTTGATGATCGTCTCGGAGGTGGGCCGGACGACGACCGGCTCCTCCAGTTCCTTGCCGCCGCCGTGGGTGACCACGGCCAGCTCCGGCGCGAAGCCCTCGACGTGCTCGGCCTCGCGGGTCAGGTAGGACTGCGGGATGAACAGCGGGAAGTAGGCGTTCTGCGCGCCCGCCTTCTTGATCCGCGCGTCCATCTCCTGCTGCATCCGCTCCCACAGCGCGTAGCCGTACGGTCGGATGACCATGGTGCCGCGCACCGGACCGTTGTCGGCCAGTTCGGCCTTGTTGATCAGATCCTGGTACCAGCGGGGAAAGTCGTCCGCCTGGGGGGTGAGAACGGGAGCTTTTGCCATGGGGCGAATGATATCCGCCGCCGGGAGGGCAACCGAACGGATAACCGCCGCAGGGCGCGCGGCGCACGGCCGCACCAGGTTTTCAATACCTCCGCGCTCTGGACTCCCGGGCGCGGGCGGAGTTGTCTGGAGGACGTGGGGCGCAGCGCGAGACGACCCTCACGTCCTCGCGGCAGGTCCAAGTCTGAGGAGCCGGTGTGATGGCTTCCGTATCGGTGTCGAGTGAGACGGTCACCCAGCGTGCGCGGGCGCGGCGGCGGGCGCGCGACTGGGCCGAGATCCAGGAGCGGATGCTGGTGCCGCTCTACGAGGCGGTGTACCAGCGACTTGAGGTGGGCCCGGCGACCAGCGTGCTCGGCCTCGGCTGTCGGTCCGGTCTGGCGCTGCTGCTGGCCGCCGGGCGCGGGGCGGAGGTGGTCGGGTTGGAGCCCGAGGCGGAACTCCGGTCGCTGGCGCGGGACCGGTCGCTGCGGGTCCTCGGCGATGTCTACCGGGAGTTGGCGCCGGGCGGCGGCGCGCCCCCGGCGCACTCGCTGGTGACCGCGTTCGAGCACCTGTCCTGCACCGCCGATCCGCAGGCGCTGGTCCGCGACGCGGCGCGGCTGACCGTGCCCGGCGGCTGGGTGGCGCTGGCGACCTGGGGCCCGCCCGAGCGCTGCCAGAGCGCGGGGGTGCTCCGGGTGGCCCGGCGACTGGCGGATCCGCTGCTGCGTGGCGGCTACGCGCCGTTCGCGCTGAGCGGTCCCGGCGCGGTGGAGCGGCTGGTGGCGCTGGCCGGACTGCGGCTGGGCGGGGGTGGCCGGGTGTGCTGCCCGTTCGCCTACCCGGACCTGGACAGCGCGGTGCGCGGGCTGCTGTCCACCGGCGTGTTCGACGCGGCGGTGGAGTACTCCGGGGAACGGCAGGTGGGCAAGGAGGTCACCGAGGCGCTGCACCCGCACCTGCGGCCGGACGGCTCGGTGCGGATGGAGAACGTGTTCCGCTACACCCTGGCCGAGCGGGTGCCCCGCTGAGCGGGACGCTGCTGACCGGGCGTCAGCCGCGCCCGCCCCGGGGCATTCCGGCGACCCGGTAGGCGGCCTCCTCGTCCAGCGTCTCGTGGTCCATCAGCGCATCCGCGAGGGCATCCAACTGCGGCCGGTGGTCCGTCAGTTGGCGGCAGGCCTCGGCGTAGCACTCGGCGACGATGCGGCGGGCCTCGCCGTCCACCGCGTCCAGTGTGGCCGGGGCGGAGGACAGGCCGTAGGCGCCCTGGGTGTCGTTGGGGATGGCGGTGAGCCGACCCACCCGCTCGCTCATGCCCCAGCGTCCGGCCATGCCCCGGGCGATGCTGGTCACCTGCTCCAGGTCGCTCTCCGCACCGGTGGTGACCATCCCGTAGACGACCTGCTCGGCGGCCATGCCGCCGAGCGCGCCGATGATCCGCGAGCGCAGGTACTCCTCGGTGTAGGAGTAGCGGTCGGCGTCGGGGGTGGACAGGGTGACCCCCAGGGCCCGGCCGCGGGGCACGATGGTGATCTTGCGGACCGGGTCCGCGCCGGGGTGCAGCATGCCCAGCAGCGCGTGCCCGGACTCGTGGTACGCGGTGCGGCGGCGCTCCTCCTCCGGCATCACCAGCGAGCGCTTGGCGCCGAGCTGGACCTTCTCCAGGGCGTCCGAGAACTCCCGGGCGCCGACCTGGGTCAGGCCGCGCTTGACCGCGAGCAGCGCGGCCTCGTTGGCGAGGTTGGCCAGGTCGGCGCCGGTCATGCCGGGGGTGATCCGGGCCACCTGCTCCAGGTCCACGTCGGGGGCCAGCGGCACCTCGCGGGTGTGGATGGCCAGGATCGCGCGGCGGCCCTCACGGTCCGGCGGGCTGACGGTGACCGTGCGGTCGAAGCGTCCTGGGCGCAGCAGCGCCGGGTCCAGTACCTCGGCCCGGTTGGTGGCGGCGATCACCACCACCCCCTCGGAGCCGGAGAAGCCGTCCATCTCGGTGAGGATCTGGTTGAGCGTCTGCTCGCGCTCGTCGTGGCCGCCCATGGCGTTGCCGCCGCGGGCGCGGCCGATGGTGTCGATCTCGTCGATGAAGATGATCGCCGGGGCGACCTTGCGGGCCTCGGTGAACAGCTCGCGTACCCGGGAGGCCCCGACGCCGACGATCATCTCCACGAACTCGGAGGCGGAGGCGGAGAAGAATGGCACCCCGGCCTCCCCGGCGACGGCCCGGGCGAGCAGGGTCTTGCCGGTGCCGGGCGGACCGGCGAGCAGCACCCCGCGCGGCATCTTGGCGCCCATCCGGCGGTAGGTCTCGGGGTGCTTGAGGAAGTCCACCACCTCGGTGAGCTCGGCCTTGACCTCGTCGATCCCGGCCACGTCGGCGAAGGTGGTGCGGCGTTCGCCGGGGCCCTGGGTGACCGGCCGGGGCGGGCCCTTCTTCGCCAGGCCGCCGAGGCCGCCCATGCCGCCGCTGCCCAGCCTGCGGGCGATCACCAGCCAGAGCACCACCAGCAGCAGCATCGGGGCCAGCGAGATCAGCAGGTTGGCCAGGAAGCTGCGCTCCTTGACCACCGGTTCGGCGTCCACCACCACGCCCTTGGCCTCCAGCGTGGCCCACAGGTTGTCCTCGGCGAACACCGGGCGCTGGGTGGTGAAGTCGGTGTAGCTGCCCTTGCCGTTGTCGGGCTTGGGCTGGGCCGACTTCAGCTTGCCCTGGATGGTGTCGCCCTTGGCGTAGATCTCGGCGACCTGTCCGGCGTTGAGCTGCTTGCTGAACTCGGTGTAGGTGACGCTGATGCTGTTCGCGTTGCCGAACAGGCTGAGCAGCAGGTCGGCCAGCAGGTAGACGACCACGGCGAACAGCACCAGCCGGATCCAGCTGATCCGCGGCGGCTTGGGTTGCTGCGGGGGCGGCGGCGGGGCGCCCTCCGACCGCCACGGCTTCTCGGGGGTGTCGCGGGGCGGTGCCGGAGTAGTCACCTTTATGACAATACGGACATTTCACTGCCGATGCCAGGATGCGCGCCGCCGACCGACGCCCCGTCGGAGCGCCGCCCGGAGCTCCGGTCAGGCGCCGCTCACACCGCCGAACAGGCCGTTGGTCAGGGCGTGTCGAGGCCCGGCCACTCCTCCGCCGTCAGCGCGTAGCGCTCGTGGTCGCGCCAGGCATCCTGGAGGAACAGCATCCGCGGCGAGGTGCCCTCGTGCCGGAAGCCGAGGCGCTTGGCCATCGCCATCGACGGGATGTTCTCCGGCTGCACGTTGATCTCCAGCCGGTGCAGCCCGAGGCCGCCCGAGGTCTCCGGGGTGAAGCAGCGGTCGACCACCAGCCGCATCCCCTCGGACATCCGACCGGTGCCGTTGTACGGCAGGTAGGAGTTGTAGCCCAGGGTGCCGTTCTGGAAACGGCCCCGGACGATGTTGGCCACGTTGCAGGTACCGACCAGGCCACCGTCCTCGACGTCGAGGACCAGGAACGTCCGCAGCACCGGGCCCTGACGGCGGACCAGGTCGACCAGGCCGTCCGGCTCGACCGGGTTCCACCGCCCGACGTGCTCGGCGGAGCGCCGGACGGCGGCGGCGTAGAGGGTGGCATCGGACAGTTTCGGGGTACGGATCTCCACTCGCATCCGCCCATCATCGCGTACGCGAACGGCCGCCCGCCCCCGGTTGCCGGGGCGGACGGCCGTGGTTCGGCGCGGACGCGATCAGCGCCGGTCCCTGCTCAGAGCAGGTCCTTGAACTCCTTGGGGAGCTCGAAGTTCTCCGGCAGCTGCGCCGCGCCGGGACCGAAGGCCCCGCCCGGCTGCGCCTTGCGCTCCAGCGCGGCCTTCTGGTCCGCGGCCCGCTTCAGCGGGTTGCCGGACTTCTGCTTGCCCTTGGCCTGCTTCTGCTGCTTGGCCTTGCGGGCGCCGCCGCCACCCATGCCCGGCATGCCCGGCATCCCCGGCATGCCCTTGCCGCCGGCCATCGCCGACATCATCTTGCGGGCCTCGAAGAAGCGCTCCACCAGGCTGCTGACCTCGGACACGTGGACGCCCGAGCCCTTGGCGATACGGGCCCGGCGGGAGCCGTTGATGATCTTCGGGTCGTCCCGCTCGGCCTGGGTCATCGACTTGATGATCGCGCCCACCCGGGCGACGTCCTTGTCGTCGATGTTGTTGATCTGGTCGCGCATCTGCGCCATGCCCGGCAGCATGCCCAGCAGCTTGGAGATGGAGCCCATCTTGGCGACCTGCTCCAGCTGGCCCAGGAAGTCGCCGAGGCCGAACTCCTTGCCGCCCTTGCTGGACAGCTTGGAGACCAGCTTGGCGGACTCGTCCTGGTTGAACGTCTTCTCGGCCTGCTCGATCAGGCTGAGCACGTCGCCCATGCCGAGGATCCGGGAGGCCATCCGGTCCGGGTGGAACGCGTCGAAGTCGGTCAGCTTCTCGCCGTTGGAGGCGAACATGATCTGACGGCCGGTGAGGTGCGCCACCGACAGCGCGGCACCACCGCGGGCATCGCCGTCCAGCTTGGACAGCACCACACCGGTGAAGTCGACGCCTTCGAGGAAGGCCTGGGCGGTGGTGACCGCGTCCTGGCCGATCATCGCGTCGAGGACGAACAGCACCTCGTCCGGGTTGACCGCCGAGCGGATGTCGGCGGCCTGCCGCATCAGCTCGGCGTCGATGCCGAGCCGGCCGGCGGTGTCGACGATGACCACGTCGTACTGCTTGGTCTTGGCGTACTCGATGGAGTCCCGGGCGACCTTCACCGGGTCGCCGACGCCGTTGCCCGGCTCGGGGGCGTAGATGGCCACCCCGGCCCGCTCGGCGACGACGCCGAGCTGGGTGACCGCGTTCGGGCGCTGCAGGTCACAGGCCACCAGCAGCGGCGTGTGCTTCTGCTGCTTGAGCCAGTAACCGAGCTTTCCGGCGAGCGTGGTCTTGCCCGCGCCCTGGAGGCCCGCGAGCATGATCACGGTCGGACCGGTCTTGGCGTAGCGCAGCCGCCGGGTCTCCCCGCCGAGGATGCTGACCAGTTCCTCGTCGACGATCTTGATGACCTGCTGGGCCGGGTTCAGCCCACCGGCGATCGCCACGCCGAGGGACCGCTCCTTGACCTGCTTGATGAACGCGCGCACGGCCGGAAGCGCGACGTCGGCCTCCAGCAGGGCGATGCGGATCTCACGGCAGGTGGCGTCGATGTCCTCCTCGGACAGGCGCCCCTTGCCACGGAGGTTCTTGAACGTCGCTGCGAGGCGGTCGGAAAGGGTATCGAACACGTCGGTCGCGGGTCCTCGTGGCTCGGTTACGGATGGAACAGTCGCCCCCCAGGGTATCCGGCCGCGCGTGGTACGGGACCCACCCGCCCCCGACCGGTCTCAGCACAGCGCCCGCTCCACCGATCGGGCCACCTCCAGCGCGCGCTCGCGCGGCAGCGGACGGCCGTCGACGCCGGTCACGTAGAAGGCGTCGACCGCGTCCGCGCCCAGGGTGGAGATCCGCGCGGTACGGACCCGGACCCCGGTCGACTCCAGCGCCCGGCCGATCCGGTGCAGCAGGCCCGGGGCGTCGTGCGCGCGGACTTCGAGCACCGTCGCCGAGGCCGAGCCGCCCGCCGCGACGGTGACCCGCGGCGGCGGGGCGGCGCTGCCCCGGCGGCGCGGGGCCGAGGCGTCCCGCTCGGCCAGGCGGCGGCTGACGTCGAGCCCGCCGTCCAGTGCCCGGCGGATGTCCGCGCGCAGCCGGGCCGCCTCCGGTACCTCGCCGAACTCGGCGGCCACCTGCCAGGTCAGCGCCAGCACCGGGCCGGCGCCGATCGGGTCGAGCTCGCGGATCGCCGCCGCCCGGACGGTCAGCCGGTGCAGCGCCAGCACCCCGGCCACCGTCGGCAGCACCGCCGGGCGGTCCGGCAGCGCCAGGGTGAGGGTGACCCCCATCGGCTCGGTGGTCGGGTCCGGCGCCTGCTCGGACTCGGCCCGCAGCGACAGCACCGGGCCGCCGGTGCGGGCCGCCTCCACCGCCAGCCGCTCCTCCTCCGCCGAGGGCTCGGCCGGACCGGGGCCGCTGCCGGAACCGGGGGCCTGCCGGGACTCCTCGTCCAGGGCGGCGGCGGCCCGCCCGGCCAGGTCGGCGACCAGGGTGGCCCGCCAGGTGCTCCACGCGGCCGGACCGGTGGCCAGCGCGTCGGCCTCGGTCAGCGCGTGCAGCAGCTCCAGTACGCCGGTGCTGCCGACCGCCGAGGTGATCGTGGCCACCGTGGCCGGGTCGTCCAGGTCGCGCCGGGTCGCCGTGTCCACCAGCAGCAGGTGCTGCCGGACCAGCAGCGCCAGGGTGTCCACGTCCGGCTTGGGGAAGCCGAGCCGGGCGGCGACGTCGCGGGTGATCACCTCGCCCGCCTCGGAGTGGTCGCCCGGCCAGCCCTTGCCGATGTCGTGCAGCAGCGCCGCCACCAGCAGCAGGTCGGGGCGGGCCACCCGGCGGGTGAGCGCGGCGGCCTGGACCGCCGTCTCCACCAGGTGGCGGTCGACCGTCCACCGGTGCACCGCGTTGCGCTGCGGGCGACAGCGGACCCGCTCCCAGTCCGGCAGCAGCCTGGCCACCAGTCCCTCGGCCTCCAGCGCCTCCCAGACCGGGATCGCGCTCTCCCCCGCGCCGAGCAGGGTCACCAGCTGCTCCCGGGCCTCGTCCGGCCAGGGCACCGGCAGCGGCCGGGACTCGGCGGCCAGGCGGCGGGCGGTCGAGGGCGCCAGCGGCAGACCGGCCTGGGCGGCGGCCGCCGCGGCCCGCAGCGGCAGCACCGGATCGGCGGCGGGCTTGGCGGTGGCGGCCAGCACCGCCTCGCCGTCCTGCTCGACCACGCCCTCCGCCAGCGGGCTGCGCAGCGCGGAGCCGCGCTGCGGCGCGGCCCGCCCGGCGGAGCCGAAGCCGAAGCGGGTGCTGCGGCGCGGCCGGTCGCTGCGGGCCCGCAGCACCCGGTCCACCTCGCGCCAGGTGACGTCGGCGGCGTAGGCGACGGTGCGGGCCGCCTCGTAGACCTGGCGCAGCAGGATGTCCGCGTCGAGCACCCCGAGCTCGGCCGCGACCTGGTCCTGGTCCTGGAGGCTGAGCCGGTCGGTGGCCCGGCCGGTGACCAGGTGCAGCGTGTCCCGGACGTCGCGCAGCCGGGCTCCGGCGGCGTCCAGACCGGCCCGGGGCGCGTCGGCGATCCAGGAGGCGGCCACCGCGTCCAGTGCGGTGAGGTCGCGCAGGCCGCCCCTGGCCTCCTTGAGGTCGGGCTCCAGCAGGAACGACAGCTCGCCGTGGCGTTCCGCGCGCTCCCGGCACAGGGCGTGCAGCTCCGGCAGCCGGTCGGCGGCGGCCGAGCGCCAGTCGGCCAGCACGCTGGAGCGCAGCGAGGCGGTCAGCGACGGGTCCCCCGCCAGGTGCCGGGCGTCCAGCAGGCCCAGCTGCACCTTGAGGTCGCCCGCGGCGACCTTGCGGGCGGTGCCCAGGTCGCGCACCGAGTGGTCCAGGGCGATGCCGTTGTCCCAGACCGGGTACCAGATCTGTTCGGCGAGTTGCGAGACGGCCGTGCCGCTGGGCCCGCCGTCGTGCAGCAGCAGCAGGTCCAGGTCGCTGCGGGGGGACAGTTCGCCGCGCCCGTAGCCGCCGACGGCGACCAGGGCGACCCCGGTCAGGCCGTCGGCGGCGGTGGTGAACAGGCCGGACAGCCAGCGGTCGGTGAGCTCGGCCAGGGCGGCGCGGCGGGCCGCGCCGGTCCTCGGGTCCGCGCGCAGCAGGTGCAGCCGCTGGGCCGCGTAGCCGGTCGGTTCGGTTGCGGAGTCGGGCCTGGGACCGCTGCCGGGGCCGGGTGCCGGGGCGGACGTGCCGAGGACGGGGGTGGAGCCTGCCTGTGCCTGCTGCCGATCAGTCAACGGGTCTCCCGTGGCTGGTGCCGAAATGCCTGGTGCCGCGGATACGCGAACAGCCGGAGCGGTGCCGGCGCCTCTCGGCGCCGGCTCCTCCGGCGGGGTCGGTGGGACGCGGCGGCGGGGGAAGCCGGGCCTCGTCGCCCGCGCTCCCCCCGCCACTGCTTGGTTCAGTTGTCGCCCGGCACGGACGGAGCTACAGCGCGTCCGGTCCGCGTTCCCCGGTGCGTACCCGGACCGCGGTCTCGACCGGGACGCTCCAGACCTTGCCGTCACCGATCTTGCCAGTGCGGGCGGCCTTGATGATCACCTCTATCAGGCCTTCGGCGTCGTCGTCCTCGGCCAGCACCTCTATCCGGACCTTGGGCACCAGGTCCACGGTGTACTCGGCACCCCGGTAGACCTCGGTGTGGCCGTGCTGCCGACCATAGCCGCTGGCCTCGGTGACGGTCAGCCCGTGCACCCCGAACGCCTGAAGCGCGTCCTTGACCTCGTCCAGACGGTGCGGCTTGATGACTGCGGTGATGAGCTTCATGCCTCGACCTTCGTTTCCGCGCCGGCCTTGGCGGCGACGCCTACCTCGGGCTCATCCTTGGCCACCTGGGCGGGGGACGCCAGGGCCTTGGAGAGTGCCGCGCCGACGGCGCTGAAGTCGTAGGCCGACTCGGCGTGCTCGGCCAGGTCGATCCCGGCGACCTCGACCTCCTCCGGAACCCGGAAGCCCATGGTCTTCTCGATCAGCTTGCCCAGGATGTACGCCATCACGAAGGAGTAGGCGCCGACCGAGACCACGCCGATCGCCTGCTTGCCGAGCTGGTCCAGGCCGCCGCCGTAGAACAGGCCCTTGGCCGGGGCGCCCAGGTGACCGGTGGCGAACAGGCCGATCAGCAGGGCGCCGGTGGCACCGCCGACGGCGTGCACGCCGACCACGTCCAGCGAGTCGTCGAAGCCGAGCTTGTACTTGAGGCTGATGGTGTAGGCGCACAGGGCGCCGACGATCAGGCCGAGCGCCAGCGAGCCGAGCGGGCTGATGTAGGCACAGGCGGGGGTGATCCCGACCAGGCCGGCCACCGCGCCGGAGGCCGCGCCGAGGGTGGTGAAGGCGCCGTGCTTGATCCGCTCGAAGGCGAGCCAGCCGATCATCGCGGCACCGGTGGCGATCTGGGTGTTGATGAAGGCGATCCCGGCCAGGCCGTTGGCGGAGAGCGCGGAGCCCGCGTTGAAGCCGAACCAGCCGAACCACAGCAGCCCGGAGCCGAGCATCACCAGCGGCAGGCTGTGCGGACGCATCGGGTCCTTCTTGAAGCCGACCCGCTTGCCGAGGACCAGGCACAGGGCCAGACCGGCCATACCGGCGTTGAGGTGGACCGCGGTACCGCCGGCGAAGTCGAGCACGCCGACCTTGTCGACCAGCCAGCCGCCCTTGCCGTTGTCGCTGTAGAAGACCCAGTGCGCGACCGGGAAGTAGACGAGGGTGGTCCACAGGGCGACGAAGAGGCCCCAGGCGGCAAAGCGGGTGCGGTCCGCGATGGCGCCGCTGATCAGCGCCGGAGTGATCACCGCGAACATCAACTGGAAGGCGGACAGTGCGAAAACCGGAATGCCATAGCCCAAGTAGAGCTGGTTCATCCCAATGTTTCTCATGCCCAGGTAGTGCAGGTTTCCGATCAAGCCGTGGAAGGCGTCAGGACCGAAGCTGAGCGAGAAGCCGAAGAGCACCCAGAGCACTGTCACGATACCCAGCGCGATGAAGCTCATGACCAGCATGTTCAGGGCGCTCTTGGCCCGGACCATGCCGCCGTAGAAGAACGCGAGGCCCGGTGTCATCAACATGACCAGTGCCGCGCTTATGAGCACGAATGCGGTGTCCCCGCCGCTGAAGCCGGTAGGCATCGGCGTCTCCTCGAATGTTGAGCCGCTCCGATCCCCGGTATCCCGTCCCGTACCACCGGAGGCGTCGGCTTGTTGAAGAGGAGATTGACAAGGGGCGGTTTCGGCCGACGCGCCGACGTGTTTCCGGTAGGTGACGAAGCTGACGCCGCTGTTACGCGGCGGTGAACGCCCAGCAAAAGGCCCGGCCGCGAAAACCATCCTGCAGACCAGGCGTGGGGGAGCCAAGTGTGAAGGGTTTTCGCGGCCGGAACTCTGGGGGGCTGCCGAGGCTGAAAACCGCCTCAGCGGCGCGCGGGGGCCGTTGGCTCAGACGGCCTGCGGACGGTTGAACTCGGGGAGGTCCTGATCGATCCTTTCGCGCAGCCGGTTCACCTCGGCGACGTCGCGGAACTCCCCCAGTGCCGCCTCGGTGGTCTTCCTGAGCCTGGTGTTGACGCGTTCCGAGCGGATCCGCATCGCTATGTCCACGGCCTGCTGGGCGGAGGCGGCGGCGGCCTCGGGCTCCTGCTGGAGCAGGTGGACGCTGGCCATGCCGATCAGGTTGAGGGCGTAGGAGCGCTGGTGGCCCGGGTCCTGCGAGAAGAGCTCCACCGCCCGCTCCATCACCGGCTGCGACTCCATCGCGTACTGGCGGTTGCGGCCGGTCTGGTAGCTGAGGTCGCGGTAGGAGTGGGCGTTCTCCGCGTTGAGCTCGGCCTCGGAGAAGAAGCGGATCCAGTCCGGCTCCGGATCCCCGTCGTTGATGTCCCGGAAGCTGTCCTCCGCCAGCCGGGCCGCGCGGAAGCACTTGGTGACGTCGCCCAGGTTGGCGTAGGCACGCGCCTCCAGCACGTGCATCAGCGACTGGGTGCGCGGGGTGGCGGTGTCGCGGCTGCCGTACTGGGCGAGGTGGATCAGCTCCAGGGCGTCGGTGCCACGGTTCAGGTGGATCATCTGGCGGCACATGTCGGACAGGATCAGCGCGCCGAAGGGGCGGTCCCCCGCCTCCTTGGCCGCGTGCAGGGCCAGCACGTAGTACTTCTGCGCGCTGGGGTGCATCCCTATGTCGTACGACATCCACCCGGCGAGGTGGGCGAGCTGGGCGGTGGTCTGGAACAGCCGCCGGGTGACGTCCGGGCTGTAGCTCTCCTGGAGCAGGTCGCAGACCTCGTGCAGCTGGCCGACCACGGCCTTGCGGCGCAGGCCGCCGCCGTTCTGGGCGTCCCACTGGCGGAACATCATCACCGTGGATTCGAGCAGGTCCAGCTCCGGGGCGGAGATCCGGCCGGTGATCTGGGCCTGGTCCCGGCCGGCCGCCAGGATCGGCGTCGGCCGACCGCTGGCGGAGGGGGCGAGCCAGCGCTGGAGCGGTTCGATCAGAGCGGTACCGGCGGTGAGCGCCAGCGAGGTGCCGAGGAAGCCCCGACGGTTGAGCATCAGGTCGCTGCGGGAGTAGTCGGAGAGCAGCTGCACGGTCTGCGGACCGCTCCAGGGGAGGTCCACCCCGCTGCCGGGGGTGAGCTGGACCGTCGGCTTCAGGCCCAGGTCCTCGATGTTGACCAGCGATCCGAAGCGCTCGGAGAAGAGATCGGAGAGGATCTTCGGAATCGGCTCGCGCGGGCACTCCCCGTCGAGCCAGCGCCGGACCCGCGAGGTGTCGGTACTGACATGGCTGGCGCCGATCTGCCGGGCGCGCTTGTTCACCTGGCGCGCCAACTCACCCTTTGACCAACCGCTCCTGACGAACCACGCCGTCAGTTGCTCATTTGGTTGCTTCTCGCCCACCGGAACGCCCCCATCCCGGGCTCACCTCCACGGTGCCCGTGACTCCCCGTCAGCCGGGGGTCCGGGCCTGATCGCCGACAGATCCAACGGACCGTCATGGGACCTGCCCTGGAATCCACTTGTTGGATTCGGATGCCAGCGGCATACCCACGCGTTCGGAGGAGAACTGCCCTGCGGAGCGAACGTAGCGTGCCCACGACCATCCGGGGGAGTTCGCCGGGAGAAACGCCACCTTTCGCCACCCCTGGGGGTGAACTTTCGGCGGTCCTGGCGCGCTTCACTGGATCTCGGGCGAACTCCCGCTCGCTCTCGCACTATGACCCTCCTCCATCGGCGCGTCCCCGGCAACGTCCTCCGCTCGCGGCGTCGCCGCAGCTGGAGCACGAGGTCAGGGCACGCGCCCCCCGGACGAACCGCGCACCCTGCCGCACCCCGGCGTAACCATCGGACCCCCGTACCTGTTGGTGGTGAGTGGACTTGGACATCCTGTTCGACAGGCCGATCTTCGGCGGACGCGCGCTGGGCCCACGCGGTCGGGCCCGCGCCAGCCGGTGCCGGGCCGTCGCCGAGTACACGCTGACCCTGGGCTGGACCGCCGTCCTGGCCGGGTCCGAACTGCCGCCCGCCAGCAGTCCGGACCAGGTCGGCGACCTGTGGCTGCGGCACCCCGGCGCGGAGCTGCGGCTGCGCACCGGCATCGGCTTCGACGCGCTGGACGTCCCGGAGCAGGCGGGCTTCCGGGCGCTGGTCCGGCTGGAGCGGATGGGCGTCCGGCCCGGGCCGGTGCTGGCGGCCGGGGACCGGGCGCTGTTCCTGGTCGCCCCGCACACCGCCGAGGTGCTGCCGGACCTGCTGTACCGCACCGGCTGGGACGACGCCGAGCTCGACCTGCGCTGCCACGGCCCGGGCGGTTCGGTCCCGGCACCGCCCACCGCGCTCACCCGCTGGCTGCGCCCGCCCACGCCGGAGAGCGCGGCCCGCCCGCCGGAGGCCAGGCTGCTGCTGGGGACGCTGGCGTACGCCTGCCACCGGGGGGTCGCCGGGCTGGTCGGGCGGCGCTGACCGGACGGCCGCTGACCGGACGGCCGGGTCGGGGCGGAACGAGCGGCGGGCCGCCTCCCGGTCGGGAGGCGGCCCGCGAGGGGTCGGCGGTCGGTCTCAGCCGATGAGCGCGTCCACGAAGGCGTCCGGCTCGAACGGCGCCAGGTCGTCCGGGCCCTCGCCCAGGCCGATCAGCTTCACCGGCACGCCCAGCTGGCGCTGCACGGCGACGACGATGCCACCCTTGGCGGTGCCGTCCAGCTTGGTCAGCACGATCCCGGTGATGTCCACCACCTCGGCGAAGACCTTCGCCTGCACCAGGCCGTTCTGGCCGGTGGTGGCGTCGAGCACCAGCAGCACCTCGTCCACCGGGCCGTGCTTCTCCACCACCCGCTTGACCTTGCCCAGCTCGTCCATCAGGCCGGTCTTGGTGTGCAGCCGTCCGGCGGTGTCCACCAGGACGGTGTCGGCGCCGTCGGCGATGCCCTGCTTGACCGCCTCGAAGGCCACCGAGGCCGGGTCGCCGCCCTCCGGGCCGCGCACCGTGTGCGCGCCGACCCGCTCGCCCCAGGTCTGCAACTGGTCCGCGGCGGCGGCGCGGAAGGTGTCGGCCGCGCCCAGCAGCACGGTCCGGCCGTCGGCGACCAGGACCCGGGCGAGCTTGCCGCTGGTGGTGGTCTTGCCGACCCCGTTGACGCCGACGACCAGTATCACCGCCGGACGCGGCGGCTCCTCCTCGGTGTGCCGGGCGGTGTGCAGGGTGCGGTCCATCTCCGGGTCGACCAGGGCCAGCAGCTCCTCGCGGAGCAGCGCGCGCAGGTCGTCCGGGGTACGGGTGCCGAGCACCCGGACCCGGGTACGCAGCCGCTCCACCAGCTCCTGGGTCGGGGTGACCCCGACGTCGGCGGTGAGCAGGACCTCCTCGATCTCCTCCCAGGTGTCCTCGTCCAGGTGGTCCCGGGAGAGCAGCGAGAGCAGGCCCTTGCCCATGGAGTTCTGCGAGCGCGACAGTCGCGAGCGCAGCCGGACCAGGCGGCCCGCGGTCGGCTCCGGGACCTCCAGCGCGGGCGGGGCCAGCGCCTCGGCCACCGGTTCCTCGGCGGCCTCGGCTTCGGGTTCGGCCTGGGCTTCGGGTTCGGCCTGGGCTTCAGGCTCGGCTTCGGGTTCGGCCTCGACGGTGGGCCGCGGCTCGACCGGGGTCGGCCGGGCCGGGGCGCCGAGGGTGGTGTCCGGGGGCGGGGGCGGCGGCAGCTGCTTGCGTCGTCGGCCGTTGACGACGAGACCGGCGGCGGCTCCGAGCAGGACCACCGCGATGACTACGATGAGAATGATGGTTTCCATGGCGTCCCCAGTATCCGTTACGAGGGACCGGCGGCGGGTTGCTGCGGACGCATGTCCTGCGGATCGGCCTGGTCGGCGGCCTCGGGACGGCCGCCGGGCTCGGGACGGCGCTGGGCGGCCAGCAGTCGGCGGGGGGCCGGGCGCGGGGTCTCCCGCAGCCGCTGGCTGATCACCTGGGAGATGCCGTCGCCGCGCATGGACACCCCGTACAGGGCGTCGGCGCACTCCATGGTCAGCTTCTGGTGGGTGATCACGATCAGCTGGGAGCTGTCCCGCAGCTCCTCCATGATGGCGATCAGCCGCCGCAGGTTGGTCTCGTCCAGCGCCGCCTCGACCTCGTCCATCACGTAGAAGGGGCTGGGCCTGGCCTTGAAGATGGAGACCAGCAGCGCGACGGCGGTCAGCGAGCGCTCGCCGCCGGAGAGCAGCGACAGCCGCTTGACCTTCTTGCCCGGCGGCCTGGCCTCCACGTCGATGCCGGTGGTCAGCATGTTCTCCGGGTCGGTCAGCACCAGCCGCCCCTCACCGCCGGGGAACAACCGGGAGAAGACGCCCTCGAACTCGCGCGCGGTGTCGTGGTACGCGGCGGTGAAGACCTGCTCGACCCGCTCGTCCACCTCCTTGACGACGGTGAGCAGGTCGCGGCGGGTGGACTTGAGGTCCTCCAGCTGCTCGCCGAGGAACTGGTGCCGCTCCTCCAGCGCCGCGAACTCCTCCAGTGCCAGCGGGTTGACCTTGCCCAGCTGGGCGTAGGCCTTCTCGGCGGCGCGCAGTCGGCGCTCCTGCTCCTCGCGCCGGTACGGGCGGGCGGCCGCAGGCGCCTTGGCCTCAGCCTTGGCCTCACCCTCAGCCTTGGCCTCCGGTGCGTCGGGGTCCGCCGGGGCGAGTGAGGGCGGTACCAGCTGGTCGGGGCCGTACTCGGCGAGCAGCCCCTCGGCCTCGATGCCGTGCTCCTCCAGCGCCTTGGTCTCCAGTTGCTCGATCCGCAGCCGCTTCTCGGCCCGCAGCACCTCGTCCCGGTGCACCGAGTCGGTCAGCTTGTCCAGCTCGGCCTTGAGCTCCCGGCTGCGGAGCCGCTCCCGGCCGAGCTCGGTGTCGCGGGCCGCCCGCTGCTGCTCGGCCTCCGCCTTCTCGGCCGCCGCCGCCTGCAACGACGCCTCGACGCGGGCCAGCAGCAGCCGGGCGCCGTCGCGGACGGCGGCGGCGATCCGGGCCTCGTGGCCCAGCCGCTGCTGCCGCGCGGCGGCGCGGGCCCGCGCCTCGCGCTCGGCCCTGGCGCCCCGGTCCAGCGAGTCGGCCCGGCCCGCCAGACCGCGGACCCGCTCCTCGTGGGTGCGGACCGCGAGCCGGGCCTCCATCTCGCTCTGCCGGGCCCGGGCCGACTCCTCCCCCAGCCGGTCCCGGTCGCCGGTGTCCGGCTCCTCCTCGTTCGGGCCCTCCTCGGCGACCAGCAGCCGCTCGGAGAGCTCGGCCAGCTCCTGTTCCGCCTGCTCGCGGGCGTCCCCGGCCTTCGCGGCGGCGGCGGTCAGCCGCTCGGCCTCGCCGGTCGCGCCGCGCGCCTGGCCGCCGAGCCGGCCGAGCTGCTGGGCGACGGCGGACTTCTCCTTGTCGGCGGCGCGGCGGCGCGCGGCCAGCGCCTCCACCTCGGCCGCCAGCGCCTTGCGCCGGGCGGTGGCCTGCTCCAGCGCGGCCGCCAGCGCCTCCCGGCGTCCGGCCAGGGCCTCCAGCGCGGCGCCCGCCTCGTCCACCGCGGCCCGGGTCTCCAGCAGGCTGGGGGCACCGGCGGAACCGCCGTAGCCGAAGCCGCCGCTGAGCAGGTCGCCCTCGGCGGTGACCGCGGTCAGCTCCGGGCGGGCGGCGACCAGGGCCTCGGCGTCGGCGAGGGTGTCCACCAGCACCGTGTCCCGCAGCAGTCCGGCCGCCGCCGCGAGCAGCCCGGCCGGGCCGGAGAGCAGGTCGGCGACCCGGACCGCGCCGTCGGGCAGCGGCGACCGGTCCGGTTCGGCGGCGGGGGCGTCGGCGATCAGCAGGGCGGCGCGCCCGGCGTCGTCCTTGCGCAGCAGCCGCAGCGCCTCGGCCGCCTCGGCCACCCCGGTCACCGCGACCGCGTCGGCGGCGTGGCCGAGCGCCGCGGCGACCGCGGCCTCCGCGCCCTGGCGCACCGTCAGCAGTTCGGCCGCCGGGCCCAGCACTCCGCTGACCGAGCCGCCGAGCAGCGCTCCGCTGCCGTCCTTGCGGCGCAGTCCCAGGGCCAGCGCGTCGCGCCGGGCGGTCAGTCCGGCCCTTTCCCGCTCGACCGCCGCCAGTTCCTCGCGGGCCCGCGACTGCGCCTCCTCCGCCTCGGCCAGCGCCGCGCGGAGCTCGACGAGCTGCTGCTCGGCCTCCGCGTCACCCGCGTCCAGGCCGTCCACCTGCGCCTTGAGCTGCTCGTACTCCTCGGTGGCGAGTGCGGCGCGGGCGGTGGCGGCGTCCCGGGCCTCGGCCAGGCGGCCGATCTCCTCGGCCGCGCCGACCGCCCGCGAGCGGGCCGCCGCGACCTTGCCCTGGAGCCTGGCCAGCCCCTCCCGGCGGTCGGCCAGCGCCCGCGCCGCCGCGCGCAGCCGCTGCTCCTCCTGCTGCAGCTGCCGCTCCAGCTCGGCCCGCCGCTCCACGGTCTCGGCCAGCGTGTACTGGGCCTCCTCCAGCGCCTCGGCCAGCTCCGCCTCCTCCGCCCGGACCCGCGCGGCCTCGCGCTCCAGCTCCTCCGGATCGCGTCCGCGGCGCTCCTCGGTCTGCGGCGCGGTCGCGTGCCGGTGCCGGGCCTCGGCCAGGCCGATGGTCCCGCGCACCCGCTCGGCCTGCGAGGACAGCGCGAACCAGGTCTGCTGGGCCTGCTCGACGCGCGGGCCCAGCTGCGCCACCTGCGCCTCCAGCACGGCCTCCCGCCGACGGCACTCCTCGGCCTCCTGCTCGACGCCGCCGCGGCGCAGCCGCAGCGCCATCTCGTCGGCGACCTCCTCCTCCACCGCGCGCCGCAGCGTCACCAGGTCGTCGGCGAGCAGCCGCAGCCGGGCGTCGCGCAGGTCGGCCTGGATGGTGGCGGCCCGGCGCGCTATCTGCGCCTGGCGGCCCAGCGGCTTCAACTGCCGGCGCAGCTCGCCGACCAGGTCCTGCACCCTGGTCATGTTGGCCTGCATGGCGTCCAGCTTCCGCAGCGCCTTCTCCTTGCGCTTGCGGTGCTTGAGGACCCCGGCCGCCTCCTCGATGAAGGCCCGGCGGCCCATCGGGTCGGCGTGCAGCACCGAGTCCAACTGGCCCTGGCCGACGATGACGTGCATCTCCCGGCCGATACCGGAGTCGGACAGCAGCTCCTGGATGTCCAGCAGCCGACAGGTGCTGCCGTTGATCGCGTACTCGCTGCCGCCGTTGCGGAACATGGTCCGGGAGATGGTGACTTCGCTGTACTCGATGGGCAGCGCGCCGTCGGTGTTGTCGATGGTCAGCGCGACCTCGGCGCGGCCCAGCGGCGCGCGGCCGGTGGTCCCGGCGAAGATGACGTCCTCCATCTTGCCGCCGCGCAGCGATTTGGCGCCCTGCTCGCCCATCACCCAGGACAGGGCGTCGACCACGTTGGACTTGCCGGAGCCGTTGGGGCCGACCACGCAGGTGATGCCGGGTTCCAGGCGCAGCGTGGTGGCGGAGGCGAAGGACTTGAAGCCGCGGAGGGTGAGGCTCTTCAGGTGCACGCGTGAGTACCTCCGCCTGATCCGGCCCCCCTGCTGACCACGGGAACTCTATCCCGGGGGACCGTGGTGCGGGCTCGACGCCCAGCGGGGTTTCACCGGCCGGGGCGGAGGGCATCCCTGGTACAAGGAGACGGGGGTGGCGGGGGTCGTGCCGAAGGGACGCCACGGTGGGCGTCCCTAGCACACAGATTGCCGCGCAGAGCTGTCGTGAAGCGTCGCAGTCGTGCGCAGCGACGAACGTGACGCGGTGGCGAACCGACCGCGGTGGCGAACTAACGGAGTAGCGGACTTGCGGGGGTGGCAGCTCCGCCGCCCTGATCTGCGGAGATCAGGAGTAGGCGGGCACTGCCTGGGGCACGTCGATGCTGCGGAGCAGCTGCTCGTGTTCCGCGACGGCCGACAGCGCGTCGTTCTCGGCCTGCATCCGCATGAGCTCGGATTCCAGGTCCTGGACACGCTGCTGGAGACGCCGCATCTCGGAGAGCACGCGGGGGTCAGGTCCGCCGACGTAGCCGAGAAGCGCCTTTGCCATGATGAATGGTCCTCCACGCTGAGTGACCGACCAATGAAGGTGGGGTCGTGTTGGGGTACGCACTCGCTGCGCAGCCCTGGCAAGGCTGAAGGGGCGAAAGCCTTGGGCTGTACGTCCGGGTGCGCGGGTTTCCAGCGTCTCACCAAACGCGAAAAGGGTCAACACGATCACAGCGTGCGACGTCGCCCGCCCGGCATCCGCAGTGGTTCACCCACACTGCGAGCAACCGTGTCACGACCGGTGGCCGGGCGATCACTGCTCGATGCGGAGTCAACCATGAGCTGGCCGGAAGCGCAAGCGTGATACACACGTTCGGTGAACATGTGCGGACCGGTCGGGGGCGGTACCGTCAGCGGATCTCGAAGCCCTGGTAGCGGGCCTCCGTAGGGCCCCATATCTCGGTGACACCGTCGACCCGGCCGGGCGTGTCGCCAGAGCGCAGCAGATCGAGCAGGCGCTCGCACTGCTCCCGCGCGCCCTCAGCGACCACCTGCACCCGGCCGTCGCCGAGGTTGGAGGCGTAGCCGAGGAGCCCTATCTCCAGCGCCCGGGACCGCGTCCACCAGCGGAAACCCACCTCTTGCACCACCCCGCGCACCCACGCGGTCATCCGGACCTGCTCACTCATGCGCCGATTCTCGCATCACACCGGGTACGGACTTTCCCCGCACGCACCGCCGGACATGCCCTACGCTCCCCATGGAGCGCCCTGACGGGTGGCCATGCCGTAACTGTCCGGCCAGCAGGCCTGGGAGGGACGACCAGCCATGTCTCGACACGCATGCAGCGCACACGGATCCTGCGGGGATCACACCCCCGGCCGACGGGCCGGGCAGCGGACCGGACGGACCAGACGGACCAGCGGCCGGGCGCCGCGGATAGTGGCGGCGCTGTGCGGGACGGCGCTGGCGGCCGGGGCGCCGTTCGCGGCGGCAGTTCCGGCCGCGGCGGCTCCGGTGACCGGGGTGCGGCTGGCTCCGGCGGTGGACACCCAGGCCGACTCCGCCCAGCGGCAGGTACTGACACTGGTGAACACGCAGCGCTCGGAGCACCGCTGCGGCGCGCTCAGCGCCTCGTCCCGGCTGAACCGGATGGCGACGGACTACAGCGCCGAGATGGGCACCGAGAACTTCTTCAGCCACACCGACCCGGCCGGGCGCACCCCCTGGGACCGGGCCAAGGACATGGGGATATCCGACTTCGGCGGCGAGAACATAGCCGTGGGCCAGCCGACGCCGCGGGCGGTGATGGACGCCTGGATGAACAGCTCCAAGCACCGGGCGAACATCCTCGACTGCCGCTTCCACTCGCTCGGGGTGGGCGTGTACTACGGCGACGGCGGGCCCTGGTGGACCCAGGACTTCGGCTACTGACCCGCGCGGACGGCTAGCGGGACGCCACGCCGCTCTGGCGCGGCAGTCGCTGGCAGCGGGGGCAGTGGTAGCTGGAGCGGTTCATCCAGGCGGAGCGGCGCATCGGGGTCGCGCAGCGGTTGCAGGGCAGTCCCTCGCGGCCGTAGGCGTCCAGGGCCCGGGAGAAGTACCCGGACTCGCCGTTGACGTTCACGTAGAGGCTGTCGAAGCTGGTGCCGCCGACCGCCAGCGCCGCCGACATGACGTCCCGGGCGGAGGCCAGCAGCAGCGCGGCCTGGGGCCGGGTGAGGGTGTCGGCGGGGCGCTCGTAGTGGAGCTTCGCGCGCCACAGCGCCTCGTCGGCGTAGATGTTGCCGACGCCGCTGATCAGCGACTGGTCCAGCAGGTTGCGCTTCACCCCGCTGCCGCGGCGGCGCAGCGCCGCCAGGAAGGCGGTGTCGTCGAAGCGCGGGTCGAGCGGGTCGCGGGCGATGTGGCCGAGCGACAGCGGAGCCGAATCGGGGTCGCTCGGGTCGGCCTCCTCGACCGCCAGGCCGCCGAAGGTGCGCTGGTCGACGAAGCGCAGCTCGGTGCCCTGGTCGTCGGCGAAGCGGAAGCGGACCCGCAGGTGGGTCTCGGCGGGGGCGTCCTGCGGCTGCACCAGCAGCTGCCCGCTCATGCCGAGGTGGCCGATCAGCGAGCTGCCGGTGCCCGGCAGCGGCAGCCACAGGTACTTGCCGCGGCGCTGGGCGGCGCCGAGCACCCGCCCGGCGAGCTGCGCCGCGAAGTCGTCCGGACCGGCGGCGTGCCGCCGGACCGCACGCGGGTGGTAGACCAGCACCGAGCTGACGGTACGGCCGCTGACCCAGCGGTCGAGCCCTCGGCGGACCACCTCGACCTCGGGCAGCTCGGGCATGGTGGCGGCCTTACTCGCTCGTGGACGTGCTGCCGTCGCTGTGCTTCTCCCGGATCGCGGTCCAGGCGTTCTGCGCGGCCTTCTGCTCGGCTTCCTTCTTGGACCGGCCGGTGCCCGTGCCGTAGTCCTCGCCGGCCACGCGAGCGGCGGCGATGAAGGTCTTCTCGTGGTCGGGGCCGGACTCCGAGACGACGTACTCGGGGACGCCGATGCCCACCGAGGCGGTGAGCTCCTGCAGGCTGGTCTTCCAGTCCAGTCCGGCGCCGAGGTTCGAGGACTCCTCGATCAGCGGGTCGAACAGGCGGTGCACCAGTTCATCGGCGGCGCTCAGGCCCTGGTCCAGGTAGACCGCGCCGATGATCGCCTCAAGGGTGTCCGCGAGGATGGAGGACTTGTCCCGTCCACCGGTGCCCTCCTCGCCGCGCCCGAGGCTGATGAAGGACCCGAGGTCGAGTCCGCGCGCGACCTGGGCGAGGGCGCGCGAGTTGACCACCGCGGCGCGCAGCTTCGCGAGCTGCCCTTCCGGAAGGTCGGGGTGGATGCGGTAGAGGGTGTCCGTCACCACCAGACCCAGCACCGAGTCGCCCAGGAACTCCAGGCGCTCGTTGGTGGGCAGACCACCGTTCTCGTACGCGTACGAGCGGTGAGTGAGCGCACGTACCAGGAGGGCCGGCTCAAGTGTGTACCCGAGCCGTCCCTCCAGCACGGCGTACGCGGTGTCGGCGTGTTGCGACGCAGACGCTGACATCGTGTTGGTCACCAGCCGATCAGACCGACAGGACCTGACGGCGGTTGTACGTGCCGCAGCTCGGGCACGCGATGTGGCCCAGCTTGGGCTCGTGGCAGCGGTCGCAAGCCACCAGGGCGGGGACCGCAGCCTTCCACTGCGAACGGCGGTGGCGCGTGTTGCTGCGCGACATCTTCCGCTTCGGAACAGCCACGGCTACTTCTCCTGGTTCTCGGCAGCACCCTCACGGGTACCGCTGTCGTTGCTTCCGGCCTCGATGGATGGGGCCGAGAGTCCCTGCAGAGCCGCCCACCGGGGGTCGACGGCGTCGTGGTGGTGGTCCGGGTCGTCCGTGAGCCGTGCTCCGCACTCGGAGCACAGGCCCAGGCAGTCTTCCTGGCACACCGGCTGCAGCGGCAGTGCGAGCACCACCGCGTCACGCAGCACCGGCTCAAGGTCGAACAGCTCGCCCTCAAGCCGGGAGGCTTCTTCGTCCTCTTCCTCTTCGGCGGTCGCGAAGCGGTTCGTGCCCTCGGGGTAGTAGTAGAGCTCCTGGAAGTCCGCGTCGAGCTTCTGCTCGATCGGTTCCAGGCAGCGCACACACTCGCCCTTGAGCCCGCCCTTGACCGTACCCGTGATGAGTACGCCTTCGACGACTGCCTCCAGTCGGAGGTCCAGCTCGACAGTGCTTCCTTCGGGGACGCCGATGACCTCGATACCGAGGCCCTCGGGCGCCGGGAGGGAACGGGAAACCTTGCGCATCGAACCAGGCCGCCGCCCGAGCTCGTGTGTATCGAACACGAGCGGGTCGCGGTGGTCGAGGCGGTTCAGGGTTTCCTGCTCTCTACGGTGCACGGAGCTACGGGCACCCGGATACGAGAACCCGGGGCGGGGCAGCCGACAATCCCCGGCACTGAACAGGCCGGAGACGTCAGAGTACCGGAAGGGTGGACCGGGGCCCAACTCGCGGGTCCCGGGTCCGCCGCCGACGGCGCTACTGCTGGTATCCGCCGAACTCGCGCAGCTTGCTGACATCGATGAAACCGGTGTCGAAGAAGCTGGTCTCGTCGAGCCCCTGGCCCTGCTGCTGCTGCGGCAGGTGCGGCTGCGGCTGGACGTACGGGTCGTACTCAGGCTGCTGCGGATAGGCGTACGGGTCGTAGCCCGGCTGCGGCTGCTGGTAGCCGTAGGCGTCGTAGCCGGGCTGCTGCTGCTCGTAGCCGGACTGGGCCTGCTGCGGCTGCAACTGGCCCTGGAGCTGGTACTCCTGCTGGTACGGGTAGCCGTTCGGGTCCAGCTGCGGCTGCTGCGGCGGCCAGTACTCGGGCTGCTGCTGGCCGGGGTGCTCCTGACCGGCGTGCTCCTGAGCGGCGTCCGGCTCCGGCAGCAGCCCGGCCGAGGCGAGCTCGGCGGCGACGGCGGAGTGCCGGTCGCCGTGCACGGTGACCCCGGAGGCGTGGTCGGCGGCCTCCAGGTAGGCGCCCAGGTCGTCGATCGGCCGCTTGCCGAGGAGCTTGTCCCGGCCCCGGCCGACCGCCTCCAGGGTCTTGCCCAGCGCGGTCTCCAGCGCCGCCAGCTTGACGTCGACGTAGTCGTCGACCTCGGGGCTCGGCGAGTGGAAGGCGTCCTGGGCGAACTCCTCGCCGTCCTCGCCCTCGACCGGCATGCCGCCGGTGCGCAGCTTCGCCCGGCCGCGGCCGAGCGCGCCCAGCGTCTTGGTGAGCACCACCTCGAAGTTCGCCAGCTTGCTGTCGACGTAGTCGTCGGCCTCGCGGCGCTCCTCCTCGGACTCCGCGCGGGCCTCGGCGAGCAGCCGGTCGGCCTCGGCCTGGGCCCGGACCACCAGGTCGGTTCCGGCGACCAGCCGCGCGCGCTCCTCGTGGGCGGCGGCGATGATCCGCTCGGCCTCGCGGCGGGCCTCCTCGACGACCTGGTCGCCCTGCTCCACCGTCTGCTGGGCCTGCGCGAGCTCGGTCGGCAGGGCCTCCCGCAGCTCGGCCAGCATCGCGGCCATCTCGGACTTGTTCACCACGATCGACGCCGACATCGGCATGGATCTCGCGTTCTCGACCGTCGCGGTGATCTCGTCAAGCTTCTGCTGCACGTCCACCTGAGCTCACGTCTTCCAGAGGAGGCAATGGAGTGGAAGCACGAACTCTACTGCGCTAGCGCTGATCCGCGAGCCGCCCGACCAGCCGCGAGTAGACCGTCTCCGGTACGAGATGGGACACATCGCCCCCGTACGCCGCGACCTCCTTGACCAGCGAGGAGGAGATGAAACTCCAGGTCGGGCTGGTCGGCACGAACAGCGTCTCGACGCCGGACAGTCCGTGGTTCATCTGCGCCATCTGCAACTCGTAGTCGAAGTCGCTGACGGCGCGCAGGCCCTTCACGATGGCCGGGATGCCGCGCTCCCGGCAGAAGTCCACCAGCAGCCCGTGGTGGGACTCCACCACGACGTTGCCGTAGGGCGCGGACACCTCCTCGATCATCTCGATCCGCTCCTCGACCGTGAACAGGCCGCGCTTGGACTTGTTGACCGCGACCGCGACATGGACCACGTCGTAGAGGCGGGACGCCCGCTCGATGATGTCGAGGTGCCCGTTGGTGATCGGGTCGAACGAACCCGGACAGACAGCACGGCGGGCGTCCCGACGACCCACAGCATCATTGCTGGCAGACACGGCGATACCTCATTCACTCGGTGGGGAACTCAGACGACACTGTCGGTTCCGTCGGCGTCGGCGCGGCCGTGCCAGAGTGTGGCCTCGCCGTAGCGTCGGGCGCGGAGCGGCCTGAACCCGGCGGGCCAGGCGAACTCGCCGCCCCGGGTGCCGCGCTCCACGGTGACAATCGTCCCGTCGGCGAGCCACCCACGGGAACCGAGTGTGATCAGGATCTCGCGCACCGCGTCGTCGGTGACGGCATACGGCGGGTCCAGGAACAGCGTGTCGTAGCGGGCCAGCGGGGGCTCCCCCGCCAGCACCTTCTCCACCTGGCCCGGGCGCACCTCGGCCCCTGACAGGCCCAGGGTGCGGACGTTGGCCAGGATCGCCTTCACCGCCGCCTGGTCCGCCTCGACCAGCAGCGCGTGGGCCGCCCCCCGGGACAGGGCCTCCAGCCCGACCGCGCCGGACCCGGCGAACAGGTCGAGCACCCGGGCCCCGGCCAGCGAGCCGCGCTGGGCCTCCCAGCTGGAGAACAGGCCCTCGCGGGCGCGGTCGGAGGTCGGGCGGGTGCCCTCGCCCGGGGGGACGGCCAGGTTGCGGCCACGGGCTGATCCGGCGATCACGCGGGTCATGAGTTTCGGTCCTTGCGGTGCGGTGCTGACGCGGTCGCCCACCACGCTATCCGCAGCCGGTGCGGACCGGCGTGGCGGGCGACCGCGCGCCGGTCAGGCCCCGGGTGCCGCGCCGCCGGGCTCGCCCGCCGCGCCGAGCAGCGTCGGGGAGGCGTAGCGGGACCAGGACAGGCAGCCGTCGGGCGGGCAGTACTCGGGGCGGCGCGGGTCGTGACCGAGCTCACGCAGCTTGGTGCGCACGGAGTCGGGTGTGCGGCCGAAGCGGGCCGCTATCCGGGCCACGGTCTCGTTGTCGTGGAACCGGCGCAGCAGTTCCTCCTCGTGCACCGGCACCCAGGGGGCGCCGTGTCCGGGGTAGAGCTCGCGCAGCACGTCGCGGTCGGGGATGGGCTCGGAGACGTCGGCGACGATCGCCAGCGCCCGCAGCGCCCGGTTGAAGGCGATGCGCAGCGAGGGGACGTCCTCCACCGGCAGCCGCAGCCGGCCGGAGGCGATGGGCTCGGCGGCGTGGCCCTCGCGCCAGCCGGTGAAGTTGACGACGACCTCGCGGTCGTCCTCGCTGCTGAGTTCGATGCGGAAGACCTTGTCGCCGAGCGGAAGCTCGTTGAGGTGACGGAATGCCATGCGAGTGCCCCCAGTTGTCCGGTGGACGGCGTGCGTGCGGGAGCGGAAAGCCCTGGTGACGCGGGCTTTCCGAACACCTCCATTGTCGCGCGCGGCACTGACAATCGGGGGTGGGCGAGCGACTGCTCAGCCCTTCTCCAGGTACTCCGCGCGGTCCTCGTCGACCAGGCTGCGCAGGGCGGCGGCGAGTTCCGGATGCTCCGTCAGTTCCGGGTCGGCGGCGACCACCCGGGCGGCCTCCTCCCGGGCGGCGGCGATCACGTCCTCGTCGTCCAGCACCGAGAGCACCCGCAGCGAGGAGCGCACGCCGGACTGGGCCTGGCCGAGGACGTCCCCCTCGCGGCGCTGCTCCAGGTCGATCCGGGACAGCTCGAAGCCGTCCAGGGTGGCGGCCACCGCGTCCAGTCGGCGGCGGGCCGGGCCGGCCTCGGGCATCTCGCTGACCAGCAGGCACAGGCCGGGCGCGGAGCCCCGGCCGACCCGGCCGCGCAGCTGGTGCAGCTGGGAGACGCCGAACCGGTCGGCGTCCATGATCACCATGGCGGTGGCGTTGGGGACGTTGACGCCGACCTCGATCACGGTGGTGGCCACCAGCACGTCCACCGCGCCCGCGGTGAACCGGCGCATCAGGTCGTCCTTGGCGTCCGGCGGCATCCTGCCGTGCAGCACCTCGACCCGCAGCCCGGACAGCGGGCCCCGGACCAGCTGTTCGGCGGTCTCCAGCACCGCCAGCGGCGGACGCCGGTCGTCGCCGGCGGGCGGCTTCTCCTTGGCCGCGCCCTTCCGGTCCTCCTCGTCGCCGATCCGCGGGCAGACCACGTAGGCCTGGTGGCCCGAGGCGACCTCCTCGCGGACCCGCTCCCAGGCGCGGGCGAGGAAGTTGGGCTTCTCCAGGGCGGGCACCACATGGGTGGCGATCGGCGAGCGCCCGGCCGGGAGCTGGTCCAGCACCGAGGTCTCCAGGTCGCCGAAGACGGTCATCGCGACCGTGCGCGGGATCGGGGTGGCGGTCATCACCAGCAGGTGCGGCGGCCGGGCGGCCTTGGCCCGGAGCGCGTCGCGCTGCTCGACGCCGAAGCGGTGCTGCTCGTCGACCACCACCAGGCCCAGGTCGTCGTCGTGGAACAGCACCTTGTCCTCGATCAGGGCGTGGGTGCCGATGGCGATCCCGGCCTCGCCGGTGACCAGGTCGAGCAGCGCGCGCTTGCGGGCGGCGACGCCCATCGAGCCGGTCAGCAGCGCCACCCGGGTGCCGAGGTCGGAGCCGCCCAACTGGCCGCGCTCGGCCAGGTCGCCCATCATCTCCACGATCGAGCGGTGGTGCTGCTGGGCCAGCACCTCGGTCGGCGCCAGCAGCGCCGCCTGGCCGCCGGAGTCGACCACGGCCAGCATCGCCCGCAGCGCGACCAGGGTCTTGCCGGAGCCGACCTCGCCCTGGAGCAGCCGGTGCATCGGGTGCTCCAGGGCCAGGTCGGCGAAGATCTCGGCGGAGACCGCGCGTTGGCCGTCGGTCAGGGTGAACGGCAGCCGGGCGTCGAAGGCGTCCAGCAGGCCGCCCTCGCGCGGCACCCGCGGGGTGGCCGGGCGGGCGCTGTCGGCGGCCCGGCGCCGGGCCAGGGCGACCTGCAACACGAACGCCTCGTCCCACTTCAGCCGGGCCTGGGCGCTCGCCCGCTCGGCCTGGTTGGCCGGGCGGTGGATCCGCTGCAGGGCGTCCCGCAGCGGCAGCAGGTCGCGGTCACGGCGCAGCGGCTCCGGCAGCGGGTCGTCCAGCTCGTCCCAGACGAAGGTGTCCAGGAGTGCGTCGACGGCTTTGGCGATCCGCCAGGAGGGGACCTTGGCCGCCGCCGGGTAGACCGGGATCAGCCGCCCGGCGAACTGCCTGGCCAGGTCGGTGTCCTCCTCGTCCATCAGCTGGTACTCGGGGTTGGTCAGCTGCCGGATCCGGTTGAAGACGCCGACCTTGCCCGCGAACAGGCCCTGGCGGCCCGGCCGCAGTTCGTGCACCCGGCGGGCCTGGTTGAAGAAGGTGAGCCGCAGCCGGCTGCGGCCGTCGGTGACCACCACCTCCAGCCGGTCGCCCTTGCGCCCCTGGAACGGGATCACCCGGGATTCCTCGATCCTGGCCATCACCGTGACGTGCTCGTCCAGCACCAGCTCGTCCAGGCTGGTGAGTTCGCCGCGCTCGGCGTAGCGGCGCGGGTAGTGGTGCAGCAGGTCGCCCACGGTGTGCAGGTCGAGGTGGTCGGCGAGGGCCTTGGCGCTCGGGCCGCCGACGAGCTTCTTCAGGGGTTCGTCGAGCGCGGACATCTCGTCCACCTCCTTACTCGGTTCACAGGCACAGCCCGGTCACCACAGCCTTACCGCACGGCACTGACAAACCGCTCACGCGACTCACGCGACTCACGCGCCTCACTCGACGCCGATGAGCAGCGGCGAGGACGCCTGGTCGCCCCGGTAGACGACGGTGTCGACGACCGGGTTGGCCCGGCGGACGTGGGCCACCAGGTGTTCGGCGACCGCCTCCGGCACGCCTTCGCCGAGGATCAGGGTGACCAGTTCGCCGCCCGCCGCGAGCATCCGGTCCAGCACGGTCGCCGCGGTCCGCTCGGTCTCCGAGCCGATCACCGCGACGTCGCCGTCGATCAGCCCGAGCACGTCGCCCGCCTGGCAGACCCCGGCCATGGTCCAGGACTCCCCCTCGGCGACGGCGAGTTCGGCGTAGCGGGTGGCTCCGGCGGCGGAGGTCATGGCGACCACGTCCTCGTCG
The DNA here is from genome assembly GCF_014084105.1 of Streptacidiphilus sp. P02-A3a. Classification (GTDB taxonomy): domain Bacteria; phylum Actinomycetota; class Actinomycetes; order Streptomycetales; family Streptomycetaceae; genus Streptacidiphilus. The sequence continues at coordinate 7,843,387 of NZ_CP048289.1, forward strand.
AAGCGGCGGCCCGGCTCGTGCACGGCGAGCGCGGCCAGGCCCTGGACCGGGGAGCGGGTGGGGATCACCGCGACCCGCACCCCCTCGCGGCGCAGCTGCTCGGCGGCGGCTCCGGCCGCCGGGCGCAGTTCGGTGTCGTTGAGCAGCAGCACCACCTCGCTGGCGCGGGCGCGGCGGATCGCCGCCGCCAGCTCGGTGCTGGACGGACGGCGGTCCGGGTCGGCGTGCAGCACGGTGGCGCCGGAGTCGGCGCACAGCCCGGCCATGCCCTGGCCGTGGACGACGCTGACCACCCCGCGGGGGCTGGCGGCCGGGTCGGTCTCGTCGTACCCGGCGGGGGCGGCCGGGGCGGCGGCGCTGGCGAAGTGGGTGATCCGGATCCGGTGCGGGCGACCGGCCCCGATCCCGGCCTCGACGGCCGCGCCCGGGTCGTCCACGTGCACGTGGACGTTCCACAGGCCGTCGCCGCCGACCACCACCAGTGAGTCGCCGAGTTCGGCGAGCGCGGCCCGCAGCGCGGGCAGCCGGTCGTCGACGGCGTCGAGCAGGTAGACCACCTCGTAGCCGGGGCCGCCGGGGGTGAACCGGTGCGTCCCGGTGGGGACGGGTTCGGCGGCGCGGGTCCCGGCCAGGGCCAGCGGGCCCATCGGGCTGTGGCCGCCGACGGCGTCGGCGAGCGCGCCGAGCACCGCGACCAGGCCCCGGCCGCCGGCGTCCACCACTCCGGCCGCGCCCAGCGCGGGCAGCTGGGCGGTGGTCCGGGCCAGCGCGGCGCGGGAGGCCTCGTAGGCGGCCTGGGCCACGGCCGGGAGGTCGGCGCCGGGTCGCGGGCCGCGGTGCGGTCCGGAGTCGGCGTCCGGACCGGAGTCGGCGTCCGGACCGGGGTCCGCGCCCGGCTCCGCCCCGACGGCGAGTTCGGCGGCCTCGGCCGCGGCGGCGGCGACGGTCAGGACCGTTCCCTCGACCGGCGCGGCCACCGCCTCGTACCCGGCGTCGGCGGCCCGGCGCAGCGCCCGGGCCAGGGTGGCCGCGTCGGCGGCGGGGTCGGCGGCGAAGGCGGCGGCGATGCCGCGCAGCAGCTGCGCCAGGATCACCCCGGAGTTGCCGCGGGCGCCGATCAGCGCGCCGTGCGCCATCGCCCGCAGCGCGTCGGCGGGGGTCGGCGTACCGGTGCTCCCGGCGGTCGCGAACAGCCGGTCCACCTCCTCGGCGGCGGACTCCACGGTGAGGTAGAGGTTGCTGCCGGTGTCGCCGTCCGGGACCGGGAAGACGTTGAGCGCGTTGATCTCCTCGCGGGCCTGGCCGAGCGCGGCCAGCGAGAGCCGGCACCAGGTGCGTACGGCCGGAGCGTCGAGGGTGTCCAGCACCTGGGGTCTCCTTGGGGACGCGACTGGGTACGCGGCCTGGGTACGGCGGCGTGGGTGCACGGCGGGGCGGGCGGCGGGGCTCCAGGGCAGGTTATCCGGCTCGGAGCCGGGGCCGGTCGCGGCGGCCGGATGCGGGGCTTCCGGCCAGGTCGTGGTAGTTTCGCTGTACGGAGCAAGCCCATGTATGCTGCTCCGGTTGCCCGGATCCCTCCGGGCCAACCCCCGGTAGCAGCGCGGTACCGCTACCAGGCCTCCGCGCCACCCGGGGTTGTCAACGTAAGTGCATCTGAAGTCTTTGGAGTGACTCCCGTGGCTGCCAACTGCGACGTCTGCGGCAAGGGGCCGGGCTTCGGCAACAACATCTCCCACTCGCACCGCCGTACCCGTCGTCGTTGGAACCCCAACATCCAGACGGTGCGCGCTGTGATTGGGCGGACGCCGAAGCGGCTCAACGTCTGCACCTCGTGCATCAAGGCCGGCAAGGTGTCGCGCTGACGCGGCCACCTTCCTCGGCTTCGCAGTGGGCCGGTCCACCTCAGGTGGACCGGCCCACTGCTTTGCTTTCCCCGACGGGTTCAGCCGCGCTGCCGCCAGCCGTGGTCGACCGGACCGATGCCCGCGCCCAGGGCGAAGCCGCCCGCGATGGCGCCGGTGACGTACGCCTTGGCGGCGGCCACCGCCTCCGGCACCGGCAGGCCCAGTGCCAGGTGTGAGGCGATGGCGCTGGCCAGGGTGCAGCCGGTGCCGTGGGTGTGCCGGTTGTCGTAGCGCTCGGCCCGGAACCAGTGCTGTTCGCCGTCGGGCCCGCGCAGCAGGTCCGCCGCCTCCCCCGGCAGGTGGCCGCCCTTGATCAGCGCCCAGCGGGCGCCGAGGTCCCGCAGCGCCCGGGCGGCGTCCGGCATGCCCCGCTCGTCGGTGACGGTGATCCCGGTGAGCTGCGCCACCTCGTGCAGGTTGGGGGTGGCCACGGTGGCCAGCGGCAGCAGCCGCTCGCGCAGGACCGACACCGCCGAGCCCGCGAGCAGCGCGTCGCCGTGCTTGGAGACGCCGACCGGGTCGACCACCACCGGTACCGCCGGGTCCAGGCCGCCGAGCAGCTCGGCGACGGTCGCGACGAGTTCGGCGGAGGCCAGCATCCCGGTCTTCACCGCCTGCACCCCGATGTCGTCCACCACGCTGCGGAACTGGGCCCGGACCGCCTCCGCCGGGAGCTCCCAGTAGCCCTGGACGCCGGTGGAGTTCTGCGCGGTGACGGCGGTGATCACGCTCATGCCGTGGACGCCGAGCGCCAGCATGGTCTTCAGGTCGGCCTGGATGCCCGCGCCGCCGCCGGAGTCGGATCCGGCGACGGTGAGCACGCGGGGCGGGGCGACCGGCCCGGACGAGGGGGTGGGAGGAACGTTCGACATGGATCCAACCTATCTGCCCCGCTCCGGGCTACAGCACGGCCTCCGCCTCGGTCCAGCGGATCTCCGGGACGGTCTTCAGCCGGGTCACCGCGTCGGCGATCGGCACCAGCTGGATCCCGGTCCCGCGCAGCGCGGTCATGTGGCCGAAGGCGCCCTTGTGCACGGCCTCGACCGCGTGCCAGCCGAAGCGGGTGGCGAGCACCCGGTCCTGGGCGGTGGGGGTGCCGCCGCGCTGGACGTGGCCGAGGATGACCGGCTTGGACTCCTTGCCGATCCACTGGGCGATCTCGCCCGCGAGCCGGGTGCCGATGCCGCCGAACAGCTGGTGCCCGTAGGCGTCGGTGCTGCCGTGGGCGAAGCGCATGGTGCCGGGGCGGGGTTCGGCGCCCTCGGCGACGGCGACGATGGCGAACTTCTTGCCGCGCGCGAAGCGCTCCTCGACCATCTGGCAGACCTCCTCGACGTCGAAGGGCCGCTCCGGGATCAGGATGCCGTGGGCGCCCCCGGCCATCCCGGCGTGCAGGGTGATCCAGCCGGTGTGCCGCCCCATGAGCTCGACCACCATCACCCGCTGGTGTGACTCGGCGGTGGTCTTCAGCCGGTCGATGGCCTCGGTGGCGACGTGGACGGCGGTGTCGTGGCCGAAGGTGACGTCGGTGGCGTCGATGTCGTTGTCGATGGTCTTGGGCACGGCCACCACCGGCATTCCGGCCTCGCTGAACAGCTGGGCGGCGATCAGCGTGCCTTCGCCGCCGATGCAGACCAGGGCGTCGAGGCCGAGTGCCCGGCGCAGTTCCCCGGCCCGGGCCACGCCCTCGCGCAGCCGGTCCCGGGCGACCCTGGCGGAGCCGAGGACGGTGCCGCCCAGGGTGAGGATGCCCTGGACATCGTCCAGGCCCAGCGGGCGGGCGCGGCCCTCGATCAGGCCGAGGAAGCCGTCCTCGATGCCGATGACGGTGTCGTCGTGGTCGGCGACCGCCCGGTGCACCACCGAGCGGATCACCGCGTTGAGTCCGGGGCAGTCGCCGCCGCTGGTCAGCACTCCGATTCTCATGGGTGCAGCTTATGAGAAAGGACCGGTTTGCGGGGCTCTGCCCGGCCCTGGTCGGGTCTGCTCCGCCCGCCTCGGGTCAGCCGAAGTGGTCCCAGCCGCCCGCGGCGTCCCAGGGGGCGCCGTCGACGGTGACCGTGCCGGTCTTGGAGAGCCCGGCCGGGCGGGTGACCTCGCCCACCACCCGCCAGCGCGACGGCAGGTGGGTGTCCGGCGGGAAGGTGGCGACCAGCGCGTGGTCCTCACCGCCCGACAGCACCCAGCTCAGCGGGTCGACGCCGACGGCCTGGCCGATGTCCGACATCTGCGCGGGGATGTCGAAGTCGGCCGCCCGCAGGTCTATGTGGACCGCGCTGGCCGCCGCGACGTGGCCCAGGTCGGCCACCAGGCCGTCGCTGACGTCGATCATCGAGGTGGCGCCGAGCCGGGCGGCGGCGGGGCCCGCGTGGTACGGCGGCTCCGGGCGGCGGTGCGCCTCGACGAAGGCCCGCGGCGAGCGGAAGCCCCGGGAGAGCACGGTCAGCCCGGCGGCGGACCAGCCGAGCCAGCCGGTGACCGCGACCAGGTCGCCGGGGCGGGCGCCGGAGCGGGTCACCGGGGGGCGGCCCTGGAGGTCGCCGAGCGCGGTGATGGCGACGGTGATGGTGTCGCCGCGAACCACGTCGCCGCCGACCACGGCCGCGCCCGCGACCTGGCACTCGTCCCGGATGCCGTCCATCAGCTCCAGCGCCCAGGTGGCCGGCAGGTCGGCCGGGGCGACCAGGCCGAGCAGCAGCGCGGTGGGGGTGGCGCCCATCGCCGCGATGTCGGCGAGGTTCTGTGCCGCGGACTTGCGGCCCACGTCGTAGGCCGTGGACCAGTCCCGGCGGAAGTGGCGGCCCTCCAGCAGGACGTCCGTGGTGGCGACCACCCGGCCGTCGGGGGCGGCCACGACGGCCGCGTCGTCGCCCGGTCCTAGTTCCACCGCGGCGGTCCGCGGCAGCCTGGAGGTCAGCTGCCGGATCAGTCCGAACTCGCCGAGCTCGCCGACGGTGCCCTGCATCTGCGTCCTTCCTGAGAGTGCCGGCTGTGGGGGCCGGTCCGGGGTGACTGCCGGGGTCGGCCGCACGGGTCGGGCCGGTACGCTCCCCGCGCGCAGCGTACGCCCTGAAGAGTGTCGGGGGGCTCCCCCTGGTGGTACGCGCCGCGATAGCGTGGCGAGCTCCTGGGGCGCACCACCCCGGGAGGACGCACCCTGGAAAGAGCACACCAGTACGATCCCGCACCGAGCCGCTTGGGGGTCCACCGTGGTAAAGGCATACATCCTGATCCAGACCGAGGTAGGCAAGGCGACCGCCGTGGCCGAGCTGATCTCCGAGATCGCCGGAGTGATCCAGGCCGAGGACGTCACCGGCCCCTACGATGTCATCGTCCGTGCCGAGGCCGACACGGTGGATGACCTGGGCAGACTGGTGGTGGCGCGGATCCAGCAGGTCGAGGGGATCACGCGGACCCTGACCTGCCCGGTGGTCAACCTGTAGTCGCCCTCTACCATCGCTTGGTGCGCACCTCCACCAGGCGTTTCGTCTTCCTGCCCGCAACCGTCGCAGCCGCAATGGCGCTGCTGGGCGGTTGCTCGGACGCGGTGCGGGTGTCCGCGCCGACGACCACCGGTGCCACCAGTGCGCAGTGCCGGGCGCTGCGGGCGCAGCTGCCGCGGACGCTGATGGGACGCGAGCGCCGCAGCACCACACCGGACTCCGACAACACCGCCGCCTGGGGCAGCCCGGCGATCACGCTGCGCTGCGGGGTCCCCGAGCCGGGACCGATGAACCCGGCCTCGCCGGAGTACGACCCGCACGAGACCCAGACCGTGATGATCGACTCCAGCGGCATGTGCTGGCTCACCCAGCCGACCAGCGGCGGCGGCTACGTGTTCACCACGGTCAAGCAGCAGACCTTCGTCGAGCTGGACGTCCCGGGCGCGTACGCGGGCCAGGACTACCCGCTGCCGGAGTTGGGCGCGCCGCTGCGGAAGACCGATCCGGCGAGCACCGACCCGGGCGTGGCGTTCGACTGCTCCTGAGCCGCGGTGGTCCACCCCGGCCGTATAACGGCTCGGCAACCGATCAGCGGGCCGCGAGCCGGTGTCGGCGGGGGTCGGTAGGGTCCGCACGTTCGAACACCCAGCTTCGAACAGTTCAGACACTCCTGCGACGAGGTAGCACCGATGACCACCCCGCCCCAGCCTGCCCCGGGCAATCCGTACGCCCAGCCCGTTCCCGGGAACCCCTACGCCGACCAGGTCCCCGCCCAGGGCAGCCCGTACCCCCCGCAGTACCCGCCGCAGCCGCAGTTCCAGGCCCCGCCGCAGCCGTACCAGCAGCCGTACCAGCAGCCGTACCAGCAGCCGTACCAACAGCCGCAGCAGCCGCTGCCGCAGCACCCGCAGACCGGCCTGGGCTGCCGCTTCTGCGGGGCGCAGCCCTCGGCGGACGCCACCGTGCGGGCGCACCGCGGCATGGTGCTGATGATGCAGTGGCGTCGGCAGAGCGGCCCGTTCTGCCGCACCTGTGGCATCGCCACCGTCCGCACGCTCTCCGCGGAGACCCTGATCCAGGGCTGGTGGGGCGCCCAGTCGTTCTTCCGGACGCCGTTCACGCTGATCCAGAACGCGTTCGCCTACCGCAGGTTCAAGGCGCTGGCGCAGCCCGGCCCCGGCTCCCGGCAGCCGCTGCCGCTGGGGCGGCCGGTGCTGCTGCGGCCCGGCGCGATCGGGCTGCTGGTGCCGCTGGCGGTGATCGGGCTGGTGCTCTACGGGATCACCGCCTCGTCCAGCGACCCGCGCTACGCCTCGGTGGGCGACTGCGTGCGGAACCAGGGCACCGACGCCAACCCGAACGTGCATGTGACGGCCTGCGCGCCGGGCGCCTACAAGGTGGTCGACAAGCTCAGCGACACCACCAGCGACAGCGGCTGCCCGCAGTCCACCTCCGTGTCCTACACCCAGCAGCAGGGCAGCGACGAGTTCGTGCTCTGCCTGGTGGACTACAGCTGATCCGGACGGCACCGCGGCCCGGCCCCCGAGGGGAGCCGGGCCGCGGTGTGCCCGCGCCCGGTGCTAGCGCAGGCCGGTGGAGCGGCGCAGCGCGGACCGGAGCAGCCGGTCGATCAGCTCCGGGTAGGGGATGCCGGTGGCCTCCCACATCCGGGGGAAGGCCGAGATCGGGGTGAACCCCGGCATGGTGTTGATCTCGTTCACCACGAACGAGCCGTCCTCCAGCAGGAACACGTCGACCCGGGCCAGGCCCTCGCAGGCCAGCGCCTCGAACACCTCGACGGCCAGGGCGCGCAGCCGGGCGGTCTCGTCCTCGGTGAGCGCGGCCGGGATCCGGACGTCGCTGGAGTCGATGTACTTGGCTTCGAAGTCGTAGAAGTCGTAGCCCTCGCCCACCAGCACCTCGGCCGGCAGGCTGGCCCGCGGGCCGTCCTCGAACTCCAGGACGCCGCACTCCAGTTCGCGGCCGACCAGACCGGCTTCGATGATCACCTTGGGGTCGTGCCGACGCGCCTCGGCGATGGCCGCGTCCAGGTCCTCCAGCACGGTGACCCGGCTGATGCCGATGCTGGACCCGGCCCGGGCGGGCTTCACGAACACCGGGAAGCCGAGCTCGGCGACCCGGGCCCGGACCGCCGGGCGGGCGGCCTCGTCGGCCCACTCGCGCGGGCGGACCACGGTGTACGGGCCGACCGGCAGCCCGAACGAGGCCAGCACCCGCTTGGTGTACTCCTTGTCCATGCCGACGGCGCTGGAGAGCACCCCGGAGCCGACGTAGGGCACCCCGGAGAGCTCCAGCAGGCCCTGGACGGTGCCGTCCTCGCCCCAGGGGCCGTGCAGCAGCGGGAGGACCACGTCGACCTCGCCGAGGGCCTTGGGGACGGCGCCGGGCTCGGTGTAGACCAGGCCCCGGTCGACGGGGCTGGCGGGCAGGTTGACCTGTCCGTCGGCCGACTCGGCCAGGTCGTCGACGGAGGGCAGGCGGCCGTCGGTGATCGCCATCCGGGCGGGCTCGTCGGCGGTGAGCGCCCAGCGGCCGTCGGTGGCGATGCCGATCGGCAGCACCTCGTAGGCGGCACGGTCGATGGCGCGCAGCACACTGCCCGCCGTGGAGACCGAGATGGCGTGCTCGGAGCTGCGTCCGCCGAAGACGATCGCGACCCGCGGCTTGCGGTGGGCGCCCGCTGCGGCGGGCACGGGGACTGGGGAGGTGTGCTCAGTGCTCATATTCCGATGGAGACTACCCGGCCGCTCCCGGCGGCGTCCTGGCGGGCGGGCAGTCGGGCGACGGCCGCCCGGCCCAATCGCCCGCGAAGGCGCTGCTCAGCGCCGCTCGGACGCGGAGCCGCTCGGGTTCAGCGCCGCTCGGGTTCAGCGCCGCTCGGGTTCAGCGCCGCTCGGGTTCAGCGCCGCTCGGGTTCAGCGCCGCTCGGGTTTGGCCGAGCGGGACATCAGCTCCTTCACCGCGACCAGCGGCGGCTTGCCGCCGTGGACGACGTCCACCACGGTCTCGGTGATCGGCATGTCCACCCCGTGCCTGCGGGCGAGGTCCAGCACCGACTCGCAGGACTTCACCCCCTCCGCCGTCTGCTTGGTGGCGGCGATGGTCTCCTGGAGGGTCATCCCGCGCCCCAGATTGCTGCCGAAGGTGTGGTTGCGGGACAGCGGCGAGGAGCAGGTGGCCACCAGGTCGCCCATCCCGGCCAGTCCGGCGAAGGTGTACGGGTCGGCCCCGAGCACCAGGCCCAGCCTGGTGGTCTCGGCCAGTCCCCGGGTGATCAGCGAGGCCTTGGCGTTGTCGCCGAGGCCCATGCCGTCGGCGATGCCCACGGCCAGCCCGATCACGTTCTTGACCGCGCCGCCGAGCTCGCAGCCGACCACGTCGACGCTGGTGTACGGGCGGAAGTAGCCGGTGTGGCAGGCCGACTGGAGCCGCTTGGCGACCTCCTCGTCGGCGCAGGCGACCACGCTGGCGGCGGGCTGGCGGCGGACGATCTCCGGAGCCAGGTTGGGTCCGGAGACCACCGCGATCCGTTCCGGCCCGGCGCCCGCGACCTCGGCGATCACCTCGCTCATCAGCTTGGCGGTGCCGAGTTCGACCCCCTTCATCAGGCTGACCAGCACCGTGTCCGGGCCGATCGCCGGGGCCCAGCGGCCGAGGCTGGCCCGCAGCGTCTGCGAGGTACCGGCGAGCACCGCGAACTGCGCGCCCTCGGCGGCCTCGGCGGCGTCGGCGGTGGCCCTGATCCCGGCCGGGAGTTCCACCCCGGGGAAGTAGTCGGGGTTGGTCCCGGTCGCGTTGATGGCGTCGACCAGTTCCGGACGGCGGCCCCACAGCCTGACCTCGCAGCCCGCGTCGGCCAGGATCATGGCGAAAGCGGTGCCCCAGGACCCGGTCCCGAACACGGCGGTACGGGTCGTCACCGACCGGCCTCCCTCTCCTTGCGCCGCTCGGCCGCGGCACGCTGCACGTCGTAGCGTACGGCGGGTGCCTTCTCGCCGCGGATGTCCTCCAGCAGCGCGGTGATCCCGTCCATGATCACCTCGGTCGCCTCGCGCAGCACCTTGGCGTTGAGGTCCTTGCCCGCGAAGGCGCTCAGATCGACCGGCGGGCCCGCCACCACCCGCACCGTGTGCCGGGGGAAGGGCTTGAACCGGCGGTCGCCGCGACCGCCCTTGGCGTAGCGGGGCATGATCTCGTGCGCGCCCCAGTGGGCCACCGGGATCACCGGCGCGCCGGTCATCAGCGCCACCCGGGCCGCGCCGGTCTTCCCGGTCATCGGCCACATCTCCGGGTCGCGGGTGAGCGTCCCCTCCGGGTAGAAGGCCACGCACTCGCCCGCCTCCACCGCCGCCACGGCGGCCCGGAACGCGTGCGCCGCGTCGGTGGACCCGCGGTACACCGGGATCTGGCCGCTGCCGTGCAGGATCCGGCCGATGATCGGCACCGAGAACACCCCGGACTTGCCGAGGAACCGCGCCGGGCGCCCGGAGTCGTACTGGTAGTGGCCGTAGATCAGCGGGTCCAGGTACGAGTTGTGATTGACCGCGGTGATGAAACCGCCGGTCTTCGGGAAGTTCTCGTAGCCCTGCCAGTCGCGCTTGGTCAGCAGGAACAGCGGGGGCTTGCCGATCACCGCCGCGAGGCGGTACCAGAAACCGTACTGGCGTCGGGCCGCCTTGGTACTGCTGCCGGGCACGCGAACTCCTCCTCGCAATCCATCACTGCATGATTGTCCACCACATGAAAGACCGTACAAGTGTCTCCCCTGCCTCGACAGACTGTCGAGGCACCCCCGCCCCAGCCTTCTCAGGCGGTACCGCGGGCGGTGCAGAATGAACCGGGTGGACACCCGCCCTCCCCCGCCGCCGGACGCCCCGGCCCACGCGGACTCCCCGCCCTGGACGCTGGTCCTGCCGCTGAAGCCGCTGGCCCTGGCCAAGAGCAGACTGGCGTCGGCGACCGGCCCGCTGCGGCCAGGGCTGGCGCTGGCCTTCGCCGTGGACACCGCCACCGCCGCGCTGCGCTGCGCCGAGGTGGGCCGATTGCTGGTGGTCACCGACGATCCGCTGGCGGCGGCGGAACTGGCCGCGCTCGGCGCGCTGGTGGTCCCGGACGAGCCCGGGGCCGGGCTCAACGCGGCGCTGCGGCACGGCGCGGAGGTGGCCCGGGCCCGGCACGGCGCGACCGCGGTCGCCGCGATGTCGGCCGATCTGCCCGCGCTGCGCCCGCTGGAACTCGGGCGGGTGCTGCGGGCCGCCGCCGGGCACCCGCGCGCCTTCCTGGCCGACACCCAGGGCGTGGGCACCACCCTGCTGACCGCCGGTCCCGGGGTCGCGCTGGCTCCCGCCTTCGGCGGCGCCTCCCGGCTGCGCCACGCCGCCGCCGGGGCCCGGGAACTGACGCTGCCGGACGTCCCCTCGCTGCGGCGGGACGTGGACACCCCGCAGGACCTGCGGGTGGCGCTGGGTCTGGGGACCGGGCCGCGCACCACCGCGCTGTCGGCGCTGGTCGGCTCCCGGCCGGGCACGGAACGGCCCTGCCGGACGGTCTAACCTGGGGTCATGCAGGCCACAGCGTTCACGTACTCCCCCGACAGCCGCAGCGGTTCGGTGCTGCTCGACGACGGCACCGCGGTGCCGTTCGACGCCGCCGCCTTCGACGCGGGCGGCCTGCGGCTGCTGCGGGTCGGCCAGCGGGTGCGGATCGAGACCGAGGGCGACGGTCCGCGGCGGCGGATCACGCTGGTGACACTGCAGACCTTCTGAAGGCCTGTCGGCGCCGCGGACGCGGCGCGGGCCGGGTCCGGGGTTTCCCGGAGCCCGGCCCGCGCACCAGCGCCCTGCGGTCACTACTGGTACTGCACCACTGGTTCAGCTCTTGGCGACACGCTTCGCCGGAGCCTTGCGGGCGGTGGTCTTCTTCGCCGCCGCCGCCGTGGTCTTCTTGGCCGCGGCGGCCGTGGTCTTCGCCGCCGGGCGGGTGGCCGAGGCGGTCACGGTCTTCTTGGCCGGAGCCTTGACCGCGGCGGAGGTCTTCTTCGCCGTGGTCTTCTTGGCCGCCGTCTTGGCGGGCGCGGTGGCCGCCGCCTTGGTCGCCGGAGCCGCCTTCTTGGCCGCCGCCTTCTTCACCGTGGGCGTGGTCTTCTTCGCGGTCACGGTCTTCTTCGCCGCCGCCTTCTTCGCGGCGGGCGAGCCGGCCGGCGCCACCATGCCGCTCTTGCCCGGCGTGAGCGAGCCCTTGGGGGCCTTCTTCACCGAGGGACCGGTCTTCGGCAGCTTCTTGGAGCCACTGACCAGGTCCTTGAAGCCCTGGCCCGGACGGAAGCGGGGCACTGCGGTCTTCTTCACCTTGACCCGCTCGCCCGTCTGCGGGTTGCGAGCGAACCGAGCCGAGCGGTCGACCTTCTCGAAGGTGCCGAAGCCGGTGACCGACACCCGCTCCCCGGCAGTGACCGCGCGGACGATGGTGTCGAGCACAGCGTCCACTGCTTCTGCGGCGGCGCGACGGCCACCCAGCTGCTCGGCCACCGCTTCAACAAGCTGCGCCTTGTTCACGTCTTCCCCTTCAGAAACCGGTGCCCGGATGATTCGGATTTGATCCGGGCATTTCGCACGTTAGGCATGTATATACGGCATTTCAATTACCAAACGGGCGAATCACCCTTGTGTCGCAATGGATTCGGCTTTCAGTGAGCGGGCGGCTGCGGCAACTGCCCGCCGTCCAGCTCCTCCATGAAGCGCGCCAACCTCCCTGCCGCGTCCGGGAGATCGCGTTTCGCTGCCTCGGTGATCCGGAGCAGCGAGCGAGTGAGCGACGCCTTGGCGGCATCCGACGCATCGAGCGCACGCACACGGGCGTGTGCCTGCCGCAGTCGTTCGGCCAAGAACGCATAGAACTCGGCCTCCGACGACTCCCCCGGTTCGGGGTCGGGGGAGGGCTGGTGGACCGGGCTCATGCACTGATTGTGCCACCGCGCAGGGGATACTCCCTGTTCAGCCTTGGTTCAACCTTACACAGAGTCACCGCAGGCATGGCAACGGCCCCCGGCTCCGGTCAGTTGACCGGGGCCGGGGGCCGTGGTGACGGTGTCTCAAAAACGCTGCTGGGCAAGGCTCAGCCGAGCGGAACCGTGTTCGGCTTGAAGCTCGGCCGGTTCGCCTCGAACGCCGAGATCTTGGACTCCTGCTGAAGAGTGATGCTGATGTCGTCCAGGCCGTTCAGCAGCCGCCAGCGGACGTTCTCGTCCAACTCGAACGGAACCACCAGCGCGGAGCCGTCCAGCGCCACCGTCCGGACCTCGCGGGCCTCCAGGTCCACAGTGACCTCGGCGGTCGGGTCGGCCTCGACCAGCGCCCAGATCCGCTCCACCGCCTCCTGCGGCAGGATCACCGTCAGCAGGCCGTTCTTCAGCGAGTTGCCCCGGAAGATGTCGGCGAAGCGGGAGGAGATGACGGCCCGGAAGCCGTAGTTCTCCAGCGCCCAGACGGCGTGCTCGCGCGAGGAGCCGGTACCGAACTCGGGCCCGGCCACCAGGATGCTGGCACCGGCGTACTGCGGCTGGTTGAGGACGAAGGACTCGTCCTTGCGCCAGGCTTCGAACAGACCGTCCTCAAAGCCGCTGCGGGTGACCTTCTTCAGCCAGTGGGCCGGGATGATCTGGTCGGTGTCCACGTTGCTGCGGCGCAGCGGCACGACCCGGCCGGTGTGGGTGGTGAACTTCTCCATGGTGCTCAGACCTCCGCAGTCTGACGGGCGTCGGACAGGTCGGCGGGCGAGGCCAGGTGGCCCAGCACCGCGGTGGCGGCGGCCACCTGCGGCGAGACCAGGTGGGTGCGCCCGCCCTTGCCCTGCCGCCCCTCGAAGTTGCGGTTGGAGGTGGACGCGCAGCGCTCGCCGGGGGCGAGCTGGTCCGGGTTCATGCCCAGGCACATCGAGCAGCCCGCGTGCCGCCACTCGGCGCCGGCCGCGACGAACACCTTGTCCAGGCCCTCCGCCACGGCCTGCAGGGCGACCCGGACCGAGCCCGGGACGACCAGCATCCGGACGCCGTCGGCGACCTGGCGGCCCTCGACCACGGCGGCGGCGGCGCGCAGGTCCTCGATCCGGCCGTTGGTGCAGGAACCGACGAACACCGCGTCCACGGAGACCTCGCGCAGCGGGGTGCCGGCGGTCAGGCCCATGTAGCGCAGCGCGTTCTCGGCGGCCACCCGCGCCTGCGGGTCCTCGAACGAGGCCGGGTCCGGCACCTCGGCGCTCAGCGGCGCGCCCTGGCCCGGGTTGGTGCCCCAGGTGACGAACGGGGACAGCTCGGAGGCGTCGATGAAGACCTCGGCGTCGAAGACCGCGTCCTCGTCGGTGACCAGGGTCTTCCAGTACGCCACGGCGGCGTCCCAGTCGGCCCCCTGCGGCGCGTGGTCGCGGCCCTGGAGGTACTCGAAGGTGGTCTCGTCCGGGGCGATCATCCCGGCCCGGGCGCCCGCCTCGATCGACATGTTGCAGACGGTCATCCGGGCCTCCATGGAGAGGCTGCGGATGGCGGAGCCGCGGTACTCCAGGACGTAGCCCTGGCCACCGCCGGTGCCGATCCGGGTGATCACGGCCAGGATCAGGTCCTTGGCGGTGACGCCCTCCGGCAGTTCGCCCTCGACGGTGATCGCCATGGTGCGGAACGGGGCCAGCGGCAGCGTCTGGGTGGCCAGCACGTGCTCGACCTGGCTGGTGCCGATGCCGAACGCCAGCGCGCCGAAGGCGCCGTGGGTGGACGTGTGGGAATCCCCACACACCACCGTGGTCCCCGGCTGGGTCAGGCCCAGCTGCGGTCCGACGACGTGGACCACGCCCTGCTCGGCGTCGCCCAGCGAGTGCAGCCGGACGCCGAACTCGGCGCAGTTGGCCCGCAGCGTCTCCAGCTGGAGCCGCGACACCGGGTCGGCGATCGGCTTGTCGATGTCCAGGGTGGGGGTGTTGTGGTCCTCGGTGGCGATCGTCAGATCGGTCCGGCGGACCTTGCGCCCGGCCAGCCGCAGGCCGTCGAAGGCCTGCGGGCTGGTCACCTCGTGCAGCAGGTGCAGATCGATGAAGAGGAGATCCGGCTCGCCCTCAGCGCGCCTGACGACATGGTCGTCCCAGACCTTCTCCGCGAGTGTGCGTCCCATCACTGTCCCTCCGACCGGCTGCTTTGTCGGTCTAAGTCGTGTTTTGGCTACCCAACGGGCGACGTCCCGAGGGCTGCTCACCCCAGAGTGGCGCAGATCCCAGAACATTGAACTTGCGTCTCGCGATCTGAGACTGCAATATCAGGGCATGGACAACTCTAGTGGCGTCGGCGTTCTCGACAAGGCTGCTCTGGTGCTGAGCGCGCTGGAGTCAGGCCCCGCAACCCTGGCCGGCCTGGTGGCCGCCACCGGACTGGCGCGGCCCACCGCGCACCGGCTGGCGGTGGCACTCGAACACCACCGCCTGGTCACCCGTGACATGCAGGGCCGTTTCATTCTCGGTCCCAGGCTCTCCGAACTCTCGGCGGCGGCCGGCGAGGACCGGCTGCTGGCCACCGCCGGACCGGTGCTCACGCACCTGCGCGACGTCACCGGCGAGAGCGCGCAGCTCTACCGCCGCCAGGGTGACCTGCGGATCTGCGTGGCGGCGGCCGAGCGGCTGTCCGGCCTGCGGGATACCGTCCCGGTCGGCAGCACGCTGCCGATGAAGGCGGGCTCCGCCGCCCAGGTCCTGCTGGCCTGGGAGGAGCCGGAGCGGCTGCACCGCGGCCTGCAGGGCGCCCGGTTCACCGCGACCGCGCTCTCCGGCGTCCGGCGGCGCGGCTGGGCCCAGTCCATCGGCGAGCGCGAGCCGGGCGTGGCCTCGGTCTCCGCGCCGGTGCGCGGCCCGTCCAACCGGGTGGTCGCCGCCGTCTCGGTCTCCGGACCGATCGAGCGGCTCTCCCGCCACCCGGGACGGCTGCACGCCCAGGCGATCATCGAGGCGGCCGGTCGGCTCACCGAGGCGCTGCGCCGCGCCTGAGCGGCCCCGACAGCGGTACTCACCGACAGCGGTGCTCCCGGATTCAGGCGGGGGCACCGCTGACGAACACCAGGTTCACCCCGTGGTAGCCGGACCACAGCGCCAGCGCCCCCAGCAGCGCGGCCAGCAGCCACCGGCGGCGGATCCGCGCCAGCTGCTCCGCCAGCGGGAACAGCAGCGGGAAGGCCGGGATCAGGAACCGGGCCAGCGGCGGGTACGGCGAGGCGTTGCCCAGGTCCATCGCCAGCAGCAGCGCGCTGAACAGCACCAGCACCAGCGGCTGCCGCCGGACCAGGCACAGCGCGAACAGCACCAGGTAGACCAGCACGGTCGCGGCCATCAGCAGGTTGTTGGTCGAGTCGCCGCGGCCGTGGTGGTACGGCTCGGTCAGCGCCGCCACCCAGCGCAGCGTCGACAGGCCGCCGTCGAACGTGCTGCTCCAGGCGTCCTGGAGGTGGAAGTACCCGGTCAGCGAGCCCTGGGTCCAGCCGGTCCACAGCATGTAGCCGAGCCAGCCGAGACCCGAGACCAGCGCGCCGACCGGCGGACGCCACCAGTCGACCGGGCCGCCGCCGTCCCGGCGCCGGCGGTACAGCGCCACCAGGGCGGCGACGCCGAGCGCCCCGCTGAGCGCCATCGCGTTCGGCCGGGTCAACCCGGCCAGCAGGGCCAGCGAACCGGCCCAGAGCCAGTTGCCGCGCAGCACCGCGTACAGCGACCACGCGCAGAGCGCGGTGAACAGCGCCTCGGAGTACGCCATGGTCTCCACCGCGGCCAGCGGCAGCACGCCCCACAGCACGGCGGCCACCACCCCGACCCGGCGGTTGCGGCAGAGGGCGCCGCAGGCGTAGATGCCCCAGGCGGCGAACAGCCCGGAGATCCAGGCGACCATCAGCAGCGCCACCCCGGCGGTGACCGGCAGCACCCGGTAGACGGGCTCGGCGAGGCTCGGGAACAGCGGGAAGAAGGCCTTGGAGGAGTACTCGGCCCCGGCCGCGTTGAACAGCCCGGTGTGCGCGGTGTAGCCGTCCCGGACGATCCGGCCGTACCACCCGGCGTCCCAGACGGTGGCCAGGCGGGTGATGGTGCGGTGCGGCCCCCGGCTGAGCACCAGCAGCGCCAGCAGCAGCAACCGGGTGGCGGCGTACCCGTACAGGGCCGGGGCCGCCTGGCGCAGGGCCCGGGGCACCCGCCAGGAGGCGTCACGGGGGGCGGCCGCCGGGCTCGGGAGGGCGACGCTGCCGGAGGCGGCGGACAGCCGGTCGCCGGGCGCGGGGGTTCGGGTCACAGGCGCTCAGCCTAGGCGATCGGCGGGGTCAGTCCTTGGGGCGGTGCCGTCCGGAGAGGGTAAGAGCCCGCTGGTAAGACCAGTACATGAGCACCGCCGCGATCAGCAGGCACCACAGCGCGGCCGTCACCGGACGGCTGCCCAGCGCGAACGCCAGGGCCGGGACGGTGGTCAACGGCCCGGCGGCGTACCAGGCCAGGAAGATGAACGGGCCCATGCTGCCCGCTCCGCGCGGGGTGTACATGAGTTCCTGCCGGGACGGCCCACGGACGGCGTTGACCAGTGCCGCCGCGGTCAGCGGCAGCGCCGCCACCGGCGCCAGCCAGACCGCCGCGCTCTCGCCGAGGGCGGTGGCCACGGCCGCGCCGATGGTCATCAGCAGCACCGAGGCGACCGTCGGCACCAGCGCGTGCCGCAGCATGAGCTTGGCGTACGGGTAGGGCGACCAGCCCGCGCGGCGCGGGTCGTCGGCCTCCACCCGGGCGGGTTCGGCGAGCTGCGCGACGCCCAGGTAGCCGAGGGCGACCGCGAGCGCGGTCAGCAGCACCCGGTCCGCGCCCCGGGCGTCTGCCGCCGGACCGGCCAGCAGCAGCGCCGGGACGGCGAACAGCACCGCCCGGCCGAACCGGGAGGGGGCGCGCAGCAGCGCGGTCAGGTCGCGCCAGGGCACGATCAGCGCCGCCCGGCTCGGCGGCGGGATCCGCATCCTGACCTTGCGGCCGTGCTGGTCCGCCTGGGCCAGCACCAGCCGGGCCGACCGCAGTTCGGCGGTGCGCAGCGCGGCGGCCACCCCGGCGGCGGTCCGCGCCCGCAGCCGCAGGCTGCCGAGCGGGATCCCGGCGGCGGCCCGGTGCGCCCAGAGCAGCGCGAGCACGGTCAGCACCGCGAGCAGCGGCGCGGCGACCCAACCACCGGGCAGCGCGGCGTGGGTGGGGGCCAGCCCGGCCAGCGCCGACCAGCCCCACGGCCCGGACCACAGCTCCGCCCGCTCCAGCCCGGTGACCCGGTGCCCGAGCACCGCCAGCACGCTCTGCACCGCGAGCAGCATCACCAGCAGCGCCACCACCGGTGAGCCCCGGCGCACCCAGCGGGCGACCCGGGTGGAGCGCTCGACCAGTACCGCGCCGGCGGTGGCCAGCAGCGGTACGCAGATCCCGCCGATCAGCGCCCAGCCGAGGGCGGAGCCGAACGGCACCTTCTCCATCAGGCCCAGGGCCACCGCCGCCGCGGCGGCGGCCAGCAGTCCGGGCACCACCGCGATCACGCAGGACACCCAGAACCAGGGCCGGAGCACCGGGCCCGGGCGGACCGGCTGCATCAGCAGCCAGTCGACGGTGGCGCGGGGGGCGACCACCGGGCCGCGCCACAGCGCGTCCCGGGCCACCATCAGCATCAGGCCCAGGCTGAGCGCGCACACCCCGGACGGCAGCGCGGCCAGCAGCCTCGGGCCGTCGGCGGTGTAGTCGGCGCCCATCGAGGCGTTGGCGAAGAGTCCGAGCGAGAACAGCCCGCCCCAGGAGAGCACGAACAGCACGAAGCTGTAGACGGCGTAGCCGATCTGGCCCGCCCGGGAGCGCCGGTGCGGGGCGCGCAGGGCGCGCAGCAGCTCCAGCGTCTCGTCGGTCCAGTCGCCGGTCTCGACCTTCTCGGCGGTGGCCTCGGCCTCGTCGCCGCTCCGGGCGTCGGCGTTGGCGTTCGCCTCGGCGTCGCCGCTCACCGCTCGCCGCCCAGGGCGCTGCCGGGGAAGGCGGTGGGCAGCACGTTCTGCGGGGCGCCCTGGGCCAGCACCGCGCCGTCCTCCAGCAGCACCACCCGGTCGGCGACGTGGAACGCCAGGTCGGGGTGGTGGGTCGCGAGCAGCACCGCGACCCCGTCGGCCAGTTCGGCGCGCAGCAGCGCGGCCAGGCGCTCCCGGGCGCCGGGGTCGAGCCGCTGCTCGGGCTCGTCCAGGATCAGCAGGTCGCGCGGGCGGACCAGCGCGGCGGCCAGCAGCAGCGACTGGAGCTGGCCGGAGGAGAGCGAGTCGGGCAGCACCTCGGCGTGCTCGGCCAGGCCCCGGTCGGCGAGCGCGCGGTCGACCCAGGTCAGCGGGTCCTCGACGCCGTGGGCGACGGCGACCAGGGCCAGGTGCTCGCGGACCGTCAGGTCCGGGTAGCAGGCGGAGACGTCGCCGACGACGGCCAGCCGCGCGCGCACCCGGGGGTCGTTCTCGTCCACCGGTTCGCCGTCGAGCTTGACCGTGCCGCTGGTGGGGGTGTCCCGTCCGGCGGCGAGCCGCAGCAGGGTGGACTTGCCGGAGCCGTTGTGGCCGACCAGGGCGACGCACTCGCCCGCGGCGATGTTCAGGTCGATCGGCTGGAGCGCGAGTCGGCCACCGTAACGCCGACTGACCTGGCGGAGTGCCAACAGGGGTGGACGTGCGGCCTTCTTGGGCTTAGCCATACTCGCTGCGGCCTCTCAAAAAACACGAAAAGGCCCTTGCGGGCCTTCGACTGCTGCTGTGCTGGGGTACCAGGACTCGAACCTAGACTAAATGAACCAGAATCACTCGTGCTGCCAATTACACCATACCCCATTGCCCGCACAAACCGGCCTGCCGGTGAACGGTGCGAGAAGAAGCCTACCTGACCTGCGGGCCCGCGCGCGCCAGGGCGCGGAACGCGCTGCGGGAAAAGCCGGTGGCCCGGAAAGCGGTCAGGCCCCCGGCCGGAGCCGGGGGCCTGACGTCGCTACTCGCGTACCCCCGACCGGATTCGAACCGGCGCTACTGCCGTGAGAGGGCAGCGTGCTAGGCCGCTACACAACGGGGGCGAGCTTGGTGATCCTACGTCATCGCCTCGGAGAATGATCGTTCCGATGGCAAGGGTTTTGGATCTGGTACCCCCGACCGGATTCGAACCGGCGCTACTGCCGTGAGAGGGCAGCGTGCTAGGCCGCTACACAACGGGGGCTTGTATCTCTATTTCCTGCGGTACTGCTGGTACTGCTCATACTGCTCGTTCACTGCTCGGGTAATGCGTACCCCCGACCGGATTCGAACCGGCGCTACTGCCGTGAGAGGGCAGCGTGCTAGGCCGCTACACAACGGGGGCATCGAGAGTATTCTCTCGACTGTGCAAGCCTCGTTCTGGCGAGGACTTACGCTGGGGTACCAGGACTCGAACCTAGACTAAATGAACCAGAATCACTCGTGCTGCCAATTACACCATACCCCATTGGCTGTCCAGGTGATCTTGGTGAGAACCTTTCGGTCTCCCCCGTCCCTCCCGGGCGGCGCAACAAGAAGAACACTACCCGATCCTGGGCACCGCTCCAAAATCGATTAGCTCCAGCACTCCGGGCAGGTCAGCGAGGGTGCCGATGCGGTGGACGCCGGGCGGGGCCGGAACCGGGCCGAGGGCCGGGCGGTCCAGCCACACCGGATGCAGCCCGGCGCCGAGCGCCCCGAGGGCGTCGGTGGTGAGCTTGTCGCCGACGTAGACCACCCGCTCCGGCGGCAGGCCGAGCGCCGCGCAGCCCGCCCAGAAGGCCTCCGGGGCCGGTTTGGCGCAGCCGATGTCGTCCGAGCAGACCAGGCTGCGGAAGCGGCGGTGCACACCGAGCCGCTTCAGCTTGCGCCGCTGGTGCACCGTGGAGGAGTTGGAGAGCAGGCCGTGCGCGTAGCCGTCGCGCAGCTGGTCCAGCACCGGGAGCACGTCCGGGAAGAGCCCCCAGTGCCGTTCGTAGCAGCGGATGTAGCGCTTGAACCAGGCGGCGGCGGCCCGGTCGCCGGGGAAGGTGCGGCCGGCGCGGGCGGCGAAGGTGTGCGCCCGCTCCAGGCGGTGCTCGTGGAAGCCCAGCTCCCCGGCGAGGAACCTGGCGTAGGCCCGCTCCATGTCCTCCCGCCAGAGGCCGAGGGCCTGCTCGGGCGAGTCGAACTCGCCGAGCAGGCCCTCGGTGCGCAGGTGCTCCACGATCCCGGCGGCCTCGGCGCCGGTGTAGTCGAAGAGGGTGTCGTCGATGTCCCAGAGGATCCCCCGCGCGTCCGACGGAACGTCAGCCACGCTTGACCACACGGTTGCTGAGGGTGCCGATGCCCTCGATCGAGACCGCCACCTCGTCGCCGACCGCCAGCGGGCCGACCCCGGCCGGGGTGCCGGTGAGCACCACGTCGCCGGGCAGCAGCGTCATCGCCTCGGTGATGTGCACGATCAGGTCCGCCACCGAGCGCACCATCTGCGAGGTGCGGCCGGCCTGCCGCAGCTCGCCGTTGACGGTGCAGGTGACCGCCAGGTCGGCCGGGTCCAGGTCGGTCTCGATCCAGGGGCCGAGCGGGCAGGAGGTGTCGAAGCCCTTGGCCCGGGCCCACTGGCCCTCGCGCTGCTGGACGTCGCGCGCGGTGACGTCGTTGGCGCAGGTGTAGCCGAAGACCACCTCGGGAACCCGCTCACGCGGCACGTCCCGGCACATCCGGCCGATGACCACGGCCAGCTCGGCCTCGTACTGGACGTCGGAGGAGAACGGCGGGTACGCGATGTTCTCGGTGGGGCCGATGACGGAGGTCGACGGCTTGAAGAAGGTGAGCGGGACCTCCGGGACCTCGTTGCCCAGCTCGGCCGCGTGCGCGGCGTAGTTGCGGCCCACCGCGACGATCTTGTTCGGCAGCATCGGCGGCAGCAGCCGCACCTCGGACAGCGGCCGGACCTGGCCGGTGGGCTGGAGCTCACCGAAGGGGTGCCCGGACAGGACGTGCAGGGTCAGCGTCTCCGGTTGCGCGGCGTCGCCCTCGACGACGCCGAAGGAGACGGTCCCTTCACTGGAAAACCTGGCGATGCGCACGGTGGCTGGTGCCCCTTCGGACGGACGGACGGATCATGCCCAGCCTATCCGGCGGGCATGGCGGGGGCCCTGCCGGATTCGCTTCGGCAGGGCCCTGTCAGGTGCGGTTTCCGGCCGCCCGGGTGAACGGGCGGTTCCGGGTGGGCTCAGACGGCCTCGGGGCGGGGCGGCGCGACCATGAGGTTGATCCGCCGGGGGTTGGCGGTGGTGCGGGGCAGTTCGACCGGCTCGGTGGCGGAGGCGCGCAGCGCGGGGCCGCCGTTGACGGGCAGGGTGTCGAGCGTGGTCCGGCGGGGGTTGGCGGTGGGACGGAAGCTCATCGTCGTCTTGGTGGACACGCGGACTACCTCACTCATATGAAGACGCAGGAGAAGAACCGGGGGCGGTCAGTTGCACATCCAGGATCTCATTCCACAGGAAGCCTGCTTCGCACTACCCAAACCGCTGTGATTTTGGTCACTTATCTCCTCGAAAGTTCCGACAGTTACGACATTGTGCCCTTGGGAGGTAACCCGACATCAGTTTCATACCGGACAAAATCATCACTCGGCGTCACCCCATCCGAGGAGGAATCCACGTGCACGTGTCCGAAAGGTGCACTATTCCAAGGGTGCAGGCATACCGATCGCGCCCACGCGAACACGCACCGTAGCCAAAACGACTACCCGCCGTCGCCCCTTGTTGCTGGTCCGGCACTGTGCTGGAATGCCACGGACCGCCGGAGGCCACCCCTCCACTGCGCTACTGCCAGCGCCGGGGCGCACTCCACGGCGGCACACGGGCACCCATCAGGGGTTCCAGCGGAATCCCGCGCCCGCCCGAAACTCGACACCGTCCTGACCGCGTTCACGCGGTGGGGCGCCTGGTCCAGAGGTTGCGACGCTAGTGCAGGGACGTATCAAGAGGGGTGGCGGCGGCCCGGGCGACCCGGCGGACCGCGAAGCAGCCATTCGCCAGCAGCAGACACCGCCGGCGGCGCCGTCCGCCGAGGCCGGTCGGGACGGGCAGGGCGGGCAGCAGCCCGCCGGCCCCAAGGGCGGCCCGAGCGAGGGGAAGAACAGCAAGCCCACCACCTCCGAGGGCGCCAAGGGCCGGGCCGGGCGGATAGCCACGCCCAAGGTCCGCGGCGTGCGCCGGTACGGGTTGAGCAACTGGCGCATCCGTACCCGACTGATCGCGCTGCTGACGCTGCCGGTGATCGCGGCCATCATCCTCGGTGGCCTGCGCATCCAGACCTCGCTGTCGGCGGAGAACCAGCTGACCAACGTGGCCAACCTCGGTAGCATCGCCAGTTACGCCACCAACCTGGCGGACCAGCTGGAGACCGAGCGGGACACCCTCGCCGGGACGGTCACCGCGACCGGCAACCGCCTGGCCGACAACGTGGCCGCGGCCGAGAAGTCCACGCTCACGAACATGACGCACTTCGTCACCCTGACGAACCAGCTGAACCTGGCGACCCTGCCCGGCGGCGGCATCGACGTCCACACCATCCAGATCGACCTGAGCCTGCTCTCGACCTACCGCACCCAGGACTTCGCCCAGGGCGGCGGGAACATCCTGCAGTCGGTGGCGGACTACGACGGCCTGATCCAGCAGCTGCTGTCACTGAGCTCCGACGTCGCGCTCACATCGAGCAACGAGCAGCTGCTGACCGCCACCCGGGCGCTCCAGGTCTTCTCGCAGTGGAAGGACGACCAGTCCGTCGTCCAGGCCGTGATCAGCGCCGGTCTGGCCTCCGGCAAGCCACTCGGCAACGAGGACCGCAACTACGCCCAGAGCGCCTGGCAGAACGGCCAGACCCTGGCCAGCGAGTTCCCCTCGCTGTACGGGGCCGCGGCCAACAACATGACGCAGAGCTGGGCGAACAACACCAACATCAGGACCACCAACTACTTCACCAACACGGTCCTGCCCTCGGCCTTCGGCTTCCAGAACTACGTCGGCAAGGGCGAGTCGCTGCCCTCCTACTCGGCCTGGGACGGCGAGTCGGCGACGCAGATCAACGAGATGGCCCAGGACGAGACGTCCATCATCACCGACCTGAACAACCAGGTGCAGCAGCTGCAGAAGCAGGCGCAGACGGACGTCGTGCTGAACGCGATCCTGATCGCCCTGGTGCTGCTGGTCGCGGTGATCGGCGCCGCGCTGGTGGCCCGCTCGATGGTGCGCACGCTGAACAAGCTGCAGACCGCCGCCGAGGACGTCGCCGAGCACCGGCTGCCGGAACTGGTGCACACGCTCTCCGAATCGGACCCGCAGGACGTCGACACCTCGGTCCAGTCGATCGGGATCAACACCACGGACGAGATCGGGCACGTGGCCCGGGCCTTCGACCAGGTGCACGCGCAGGCGGTGCGCCTGGCCGCCGAGCAGGCCCTGCTGCGAGGCAACATCAACGCGATGTTCACCAACCTCTCGCGCCGCTCCCAGGGCCTGATCCAGCGCCAGCTGTCGATGATCTCCGAGCTGGAGAGCCGCGAGGCCGACCCGGACCAGCTGGCCAGCCTCTTCAAGCTGGACCACCTGGCCACCCGTATGCGCCGCAACGGTGAGAACCTGCTGGTCCTCGCGGGCGAGGACCCGGGCCGCCGGTGGACCCGCCCGGTGCCGCTGGTCGACGTGCTCCGCGCGGCCGCCTCCGAGGTGGAGCAGTACGAGCGGATCGAACTGGCCTCGGTGCCCACCGCCGAGGTCGCCGGACGCGTCGTGAACGACCTCGTCCACCTGCTCGCCGAGCTGCTGGAGAACGCCACGTCGTTCTCCAGCCCGCAGACCCGGGTCCGGGTCACCGGCCACGCGCTGCCGGACGGCCGGGTGCTGGTCGAGATCCACGACACCGGCATCGGCCTCTCCCCCGACGACCTCGCCGAGATCAACGAGCGCCTGGCCAACCCGCCGGTGGTGGACGTCTCGGTGTCCCGCCGGATGGGCCTGTTCGTGGTCGGTCGGCTGTCGCTGCGGCACGGCATCCGGATCCAGCTCCGCCCCAGCGACTCCGGCGGCACCACCGCGCTGGTCATGCTGCCGGTGGACGTCACCAACGCGGCCGAGCGCCGGGGCCCGGGTGCGCCCGGACAGGCCCCCGGCCAGCGTCCGCAGAACGGCCCCGGCCTCACCGGCGGCCCGCAGCGCGGCGCCGTGCCGCCGTCCCAGGGGCGGACCCCGCTCGGCGGCGCTCCCAACGGCGGCCCGGGCGGACGCCCGTCGCTGCCCGGTCAGCCGGGGCAGCCGGGGCAGCCGGGTCAGCCCGGCATCGGTCAGGGCCAGCCGGGCCAGGGTCCGGGCCAGGGCCAGCAGGGTGCGCAGCAGTCGGGCCAGTCGGGCCTGCCGCCGCGCCGTCCCAAGGCGACGCTGCCGCAGGGCAGCACCGCGCTGACCGGCCAGCTGCCCCCGGTCGGGCAGCAGTCCGGCCAGCAGCTGCCGCGCCGCGACCAGCAGGGCCAGCAGGGGCTCGGCCAGCAGGGCCTCGGCCAGCAGGGACCGGGCCAGCCGGGTCAGTCGGGCCCGTCGGCGCCGAACCAGCCCACGCAGCCGCAGCAGCCCAACCGGCCGCTGCCGGTGCGCGGCCAGGCTCCGAACCAGCCGCAGCAGCCGGGCCCCGGCCAGCAGGGACCGGGCCAGCAACGCCAGGGCCAGCAGGGTCCCGGCCAGCAGGGTCCCGGCCAGCAGGGTCCCGGGCAGGGTCAGTCGCAGCTCGGGCAGCAGCAGGGTCGGCGGCCGCAGTCGGCCGCGCAGCCGCAGCCGCCGGTGCCCTCGCCGCTGGACGAGCACAGCACCTGGGCCGAGCAGCCGCAGCACGGTTCGCCGGTCACCCGGCCGCTGCCGATGGACATCCCGGACGGCAGCCTGCCGTACGGCCGCAGCCACTTCGAGGACGAGCAGCAGGCCCGCCCGGCCGCGCCGCAGCAGCCGCTGCCGCCGCGCCCGGTCGCGCCGCAGCCGGTCGCCCCGCAGCAGCCGCTGCCGCAGCCGGTCGTCCCGCAGCAGCCGACGCCGATGCCCGCCCCGGTGCAGCCGCAGGCCCCGCAGCCGGTCCAGCAGCAGCAGGACGCCGCCGACCACCCGTTGACGCGGGCGCTGCCGCCCGCCGAGGCGGACGCGGCCCGCTCGCCGATCTTCGAGGCGATGGAGTCCAACTGGTTCCGCAGCGGTCGGGCGGACCGGATGCGCGCGGTGCAGGTCTACGGCGACCCGGCCGCGGCCCCGCAGCAGCCCGAGCAGCAGTCCGCGCCGCAGCGTCCGCAGCAGCAGGCACCGGCCGCGCAGCCGCAGGCCCAGCCGCCGCTGACGCAGCGTCCGGTGCCGCAGCGCGGGACCGGCGCCGGCGCGCCCGCGGCCACCGGCTCCGCGCCCTGGCGCTCCTCCTCCAACGACGAGGTGTGGCGCCGGGCCGAGCAGGTCCGCGAGCCCAGCGCGGGCGGCGTCATGCCCTCCGGTCTCCCCCGCCGGGTGCCGCAGGCGAACCTGGTTCCCGGAGCCGCCGAGGCCGCGCCGGACAACGGACCGCAGGTCTCCCGGTCACCCGAGGAGGTCCGCGGGCGGCTCACCAACCTGCGACGGGGGATCCAGCAGGGACGCAGCGCGGGAACGGCTAACCCGTCCCAGGACAACGGCCCGTACGGCACGAACCCCCACCAGGAGCGTTGATTCAGATGAGCCAGATGTCCCAAGCGGCACACAATCTGAACTGGTTGATCACCAACTTCGTGGACAACACCCCCGGGGTGTCGCACACGGTGGTGGTCTCCGCCGACGGCCTCCTGCTGGCCATGTCGGAGGGCTTCCCCCGGGACCGCGCCGACCAGCTGGCGGCGGTCGCCTCCGGGCTGACGTCGCTCACCCAGGGCGCCTCCCGGATCTTCGAGGGCGGTCGGGTCACCCAGACCGTGGTGGAGATGGAGCGCGGGTTCCTCTTCATCATGGCCGTCTCCGACGGCTCCTCGCTGGCCGTACTGGCCTCGCCGGACAGTGACATCGGCCTGGTCGGCTACGAGATGGCACTGCTGGTCGACCGGGCCGGGGACGTGCTGACCCCGGCGCTGCGCGCCGAACTCCAGGGCAGCCTGCTGCACTGAGGCGCCACGGACCGTCCACCTGGACCCCGCACCACCACCCAGCCGCGGAGAGGCAAGACGGACCGCTGCACGTCAAGGAGGACAGATGACCCCGCCCAATGGCCCGAACGGTCCCTACGGCAACGCGGGCGGCGCCCAGCAGCCGCTGGTACGGCCGTACGCGATGACCGGCGGCCGTACCCGGCCCCGGTACCAGCTCGCGATCGAGGCCCTGGTCTCGACCACGGCACGGGCCGACCGGGCGGGGTCCCTGCTTCCCGAACACCAGCGGATCGTCCAGCTGTGCCGCGAGGTGAAGTCCATCGCGGAGGTCTCCGCGCTGGTGCCGATCCCGCTGGGTGTCGCCCGCATCCTCGTCGCCGACCTGGCCGAAGCCGGCCTGGTCGCGATCCACCAGCCCGCCGCCGCCGCACCGGGCGGCGGTGCCCCGGACGTGACTCTGCTCGAAAGGGTCCTCAGTGGACTACGCAAGCTCTAGCCCCACGGCGCCGGCCTCGACCCGCGCCACCACCTCGGCCAAGATCGTGGTCGCGGGCGGATTCGGCGTGGGCAAGACGACCCTCGTCGGCGCGGTCTCCGAGATCAACCCGCTGCGCACCGAGGCCGTCATGACCTCCGCCAGCGCCGGCATCGACGACCTGACCCACGTCGCCGGGAAGACCACCACCACGGTCGCCATGGACTTCGGCCGGATCACCCTCGACGAGGACCTGATCCTGTACCTGTTCGGCACCCCCGGACAGGACCGCTTCTGGTTCATGTGGGACGACCTCGTCCGCGGCGCCATCGGCGCCGTCGTCCTGGTCGACACCCGCCGCCTCGCCGACTGCTTCCCCGCCATCGACTACTTCGAGAACAGCGGCCTGCCCTTCGTCGTCGCCCTCAACGCCTTCGACGGAACCCAGACCCACAACCCCGAAGAAGTCCGCGAAGCCCTCCAACTCAGCGTCGACACACCCATCATCACCACCGACGCCCGCCGACGCGACAGCGCCAAATCCGCCCTCATCACCCTCGTCGAACACGCACTGCTCGCCCGACTCCGCTGAACCGCGACTCCGGGGGGAGTCGGCCGGGTCACACCTGATTTCATAACGGTTAGGCAAGCAATTCCAGCGATCGGCTCACCCAGTGTGGCCGATCGTGCACCCTGCGCCCATCCCGATGGGCGCATTCGCCACCACTGGGGCCCTATGCCCCGATTTCTCATCACAGCGGGGGGCTCCAGCAGGTGTTTGGCCCGTACACCGCGTACGTGCTGAAATTCCAGCGATCCGCGCAGATCTGTAGAACTGGCCACCCCGGCCGAGAGGTTGTTGTCGAGTGAGGCAGAAGAAGGCAGACCCCGGACCACGGCAGGACAGTGCTCCCCCCGTGGGCGACGGCGGCGCCAACTGGCGCTTCCGCAACTGGCGTGTCCCCACCCGGCTGACGGCCATTCTGCTGGTGCCCGTGCTCACCGGCGTCACCTTCGCTGGGCTGCGGGTCAAGGACCAGCTCGACCTGGCCAACACGGCGAAGCAGAACGAGCAGATCGCGGTGCTGGTTCGCGACGCCGCCACGGTCGTCGACGACCTGGAGACCGAGCGCGACCTCGCGGTCGCCCCGGAGCTCGCCGGGGTGCGCGACAACCCGGCGGTGCTCACCGCGCAGCGGCAGACCAACACCGACATCACCACGATGTTCGCCGCGGCCTCCTCGGTGCACAGCGACGCCCAGATCTCCACCGACCTCAGCAACTTCCGCAACCTGGAGTCGCTGGACCTGGGGATGCTGCGGAGCAACGGGAACAGCAAGTCGCTGGACCCGGTCACCACCAACGCCGACTACTCGAACCTGTTCTTCGACCTGATGGGTCTGGACAACGAGCTGAGCTTCGGCAACAACGACGTCAACAGCCGCGGCCGCGAGCTATACGCGCTGACCCTGGAGAAGGCCTCCACCTCCAACGAGCGCAACCTGGTGACCGTCGCCCTGGTCTCCGACCGGATGCCGACCGCGCTCTCGGTCGGGGTGCAGACCGCGAACAAGCTCACCTCCACCGCGTACGGCCAGTTCGTGGTCTCCGGCATCCCCACCGACCAGGCGCTCTACAAGCGGACGGTGACCGCGCCGCAGATCACTCCCACCGAGGACCAGCTGGAGACGCTGGGCCTGGCGAACAAGCCGCTGGCGTCCTCCGGGGTGACCGCCGACTCCTGGTACAAGTCGGCGACCGACCTCATCCAGCAGGAGCGCTCGGTCGAGTCCGCGCTGACCGACCAGATCGTGCAGGACGCCAGGACCGGCCAGCACAACGCCGACCAGCAGGCGATCATCCTCGCCGCCGAGGCGCTGGCGGCGCTGCTCGCGTCCGCGCTGCTGACCATGGTCATGGCCCGCTCGATGGTGCGCGGGATGCGCACCCTGCGCGACAGCGCCCAGGACATCGCCAGCGAACGGCTGCCGGACCTGGTCCGCAAGCTGTCCAAGACCGACCCCGAGCGGGTGGACACCACCGTCGCCCCGATCCCGCTCACCGGCCGGGACGAGATCGGCGAGGTCGCCCGGGCGTTCGAGGACGTGCACCGTGAGGCGGTCCGGCTCGCCTCCGAGCAGGCCATGCTCCGGGGCAACGTCAACGCGATCTTCACCAACCTCTCCCGCCGCAGCCAGGGCCTGATCGAGCGGCAGCTGGCGCTGATCACCGAGCTGGAGACCAACGAGGGCGACCCGGACCAGCTGGAGAGCCTGTTCAAGCTGGACCACCTGGCCACCCGCATGCGCCGCAACGGCGAGAACCTGCTGGTCCTCGCCGGGGAGAGCGCCGGACGCGAGTGGAACGACCCGATCCCGCTGGTGGACGTGCTCCGCGCGGCCGCCTCCGAGGTGGAGCAGTACGAGCGGGTCGAGCTCAGCGGCATCCCGGAGACCGACGTCATCGGGCTGGCCGTGACCGACCTGGTGCACCTGCTGGCCGAGCTGCTGGAGAACGCCACCACCTTCTCCAGCCCGCAGACCAAGGTCCGGGTCACCGCGACCCGGCTGCCGGACCAGCGGGTGCTGATCGAGATCCACGACAAGGGCATCGGCCTGACCGCCGAGGACTTCGCCGCGATCAACAGCAAGCTGGCCGACCCGCCGACGGTGGACGCCACGGTCTCCCGGCAGATGGGCCTGTTCGTGGTCGGCCGACTGGCCGAACGGCACGGCATCCGGGTCCAGCTGCGGCCCTCCGGCGAGTCCGCCGGAACCACCTCGCTGGTGATGGTCCCCGACCACCTCACCCAGCTGCCCCGGGTGGGCGAGCCGGAGGAGCAGTTCACCGTCTCCCGGGTCTACCCGGAGACCGGCACCGGCGAGTTCCCCCAGGTCGGCGGCCGCTCCGCGAGCGACCTGGGCTTCGACGACAGCCGCTACGAGCCCACCCCGGCACTGCCGGAGGCCGAGCAGCCGGCCGCCGCGCTCGGCCCGGTGCAGCGGGCGCTGCGCCTCGGCCAGCGGCGCGAGACGCAGGCGCTGGAGCCCGGCGCCCCCCAGCCCGGCCAGCCGACCGCCGGGTCGGCCGCCCCGGCCCCGGCCGCCCCCGCTGCCCCGACCGCACCGGCCGCCCCGGCCGCCCCGCAGCCGGAGGCCGCGCCGGAACCGCGGTACGACCCGGGCTTCGCGCCCTTCGGCGGCGAGCGGTACCCGGAACAGGCCCCCTACCAGGAGCCGTACCCGGCCGAGCCCTACCCGCCGGAGACCTACACCGCCGAGCCCTACCAGGACGGGCAGCGGTACGCCGCCGACTTCGACACCGCCGGTCCCTACGACGACGGCTTCCCCACCACCTCCTTCCCGGCCGCCGCCTTCCAGGACCAGCCCTTCCAGGAGCAGCCCTACGAGGAGCAGCCCTACGGCCAGGACCCGGCCTACGGCGAGCAGCCGTACGCCGGAGCCCCGGCCGCCGCCGCGGCCCCGGCCTACGAGGAGCAGGCGTACGAGGAGTCCGGCTACGAGGAGTCCGGCTACGAGGAGTCGCCCTACGGGCAGTCCTACGAGGGACGCCCCTACGCGGCCCCGGACAGCAGCTTCGAGGTCGGCCGGTACACCGCCGCCGACTTCGACTCGGCCAGCTTCGAGCCGACCCGGGCCGAACCGGCCGTACCCTCCGCCTCCGGCGACGGCTTCGACAGCACCTTCGACAGCGGCTACGACCGCTTCGGCGGCTCTGGCGGCTACCCGCAGCAGCCGTACCGGGCCGAGCAGCCGGCGCCGCCGGTGGAGCCGCTGCCCCGGCCCTCGCTGCCGCAGCGGCCCAGCCCCGCGCCCGCGCTGCCGCAGTCGACCGGCGGCGGGCTCCCGCAGCGCCGCCCCGGCCAGGCCCTCGGCGGCCGGGCGATCGGCGGACGCGAGTCCGGCGAGCATCCCAACTGGTTCACCGGCGCCCGTGAGGACAGCGGTTCGGCCGCTGCCGCGCCGCTCCCCCAGCCCACGGTGGAGGCAGTCCGCGCGCCCGTCGCCGGAGGCACCACCGAGGCCGGACTCCCCCGCCGCGTGCCCCGGCAGAACCTGCTGCCGGGCAACGTCCAGGGACCCGGTACTGATTCGCAGAACCCCGCAGCACAGCTGTCCCGCAACCCCGAGGAGGTCCGCGGACGGCTCACCAACCTGCGCCGCGGCGTCCAGCAGGGCCGCAGCGCGGGCGACACTCCCCTCCCCGACCAGCACGGCGGCGCCGACCTGTTCGGCAGCCCGAACCACCCGGAGCGTTAGCAGTGAGTCAGATGTCCCAGGCGGCACAGAACCTGAACTGGTTGATCACCAACTTCGTGGACAACACCCCCGGGGTGTCGCACACGGTGGTGGTCTCCGCCGACGGCCTCCTGCTGGCCATGTCCGAGGGCTTCCCCCGGGACCGGGCCGACCAGTTGGCGGCCGTCGCCTCCGGCCTCAGCTCGCTCACCCAGGGCGCCTCCCGGATCTTCGAGGGCGGCAAGGTGACCCAGAGCGTGGTGGAGATGGAGCGCGGGTTCCTCTTCATCATGGCCGTCTCCGACGGCTCCTCGCTGGCCGTGCTGGCCTCGCCGGACAGCGACATCGGCCTGGTCGGCTACGAGATGGCACTGCTGGTCGACCGGGCCGGGACGGTGCTGACGCCCGCCCTGCGCGCGGAACTTCAGGGCAGCCTGCTGTACTGATCGCCCCCTGCGACCGCCCTTCAGCAGGTTTACTAGCCCCAACAGCTCCACCCGCGCCGCCCGCATGTTCGACAAGAGCCGCAAACGCCCCGTCGCCCCACTGTGAGGAGGAACCGTGACACCGTCCGAGGATCAGAGCGGTCAGTACGGCACCGGCTATCCCGGTACAGGTCATGACGCGTTCGGCGGTCCCGGTGGCGGCTACGCCCCCGGATACCCCGGTTATGACAACAACCCGTACCAGGACAGCAGTTACCCCGCCCAGACCGGCTACGCCGGCGGCGCGGGGTATCGCGAGGAGTACCAGGACGATGCGTGGAACCGCCGTCCCGGCAGCGCCCCGCGCGCCCCGGAGCCGGAGCCGGACGAGGGCCCGCTGATCCGCCCGTACGCGATGACCGGCGGCCGTACCCGGCCCCGGTACCAGCTCGCGATCGAGGCCCTGGTCTCCACCACGACCCCGCCGGAGCGCTTCGCCACCCTCCTCCCGGAGCACCAGCGGATCTGCCACCTCTGCCAGGAGATCAAGTCCGTCGCGGAGATCTCCGCGCTGCTGACCATCCCCCTCGGTGTCGCCCGCATTCTCGTCGCCGACCTGGCCGAGTCCGGCCTGGTCGCGATCCACCAGCCCGCCGCCGGTGGCGAATCCGGTGGCACGCCCGATGTGACTCTGCTCGAAAGGGTCCTCAGTGGACTACGCAAGCTCTAGCCCCACGGCGCCGGCCTCGACCCGCGCCACCACCTCGGCCAAGATCGTGGTCGCGGGCGGATTCGGCGTGGGCAAGACGACCCTCGTCGGCGCGGTCTCCGAGATCAACCCGCTGCGCACCGAGGCCGTCATGACCTCCGCCAGCGCCGGCATCGACGACCTCAGCCATGTCGCGGACAAGACCACCACCACGGTCGCGATGGACTTCGGCCGGATCACGCTGGACCAGGACCTGATCCTGTACCTGTTCGGCACCCCCGGACAGGACCGGTTCTGGTTCATGTGGGACGACCTCGTCCGCGGCGCCATCGGCGCCGTCGTCCTGGTCGACACCCGCCGCCTCGCCGACTGCTTCCCCGCCATCGACTACTTCGAGAACAGCGGCCTGCCCTTCGTCGTCGCCCTCAACGCCTTCGACGGAACCCAGACCCACAACCCCGAAGAAGTCCGCGAAGCCCTCCAACTCAGCGTCGACACACCCATCATCACCACCGACGCCCGCCGCCGCGACAGCGCCAAATCCGCCCTCATCACCCTCGTCGAACACGCACTGCTCGCCCGACTCCGCTGAACCGCGACTGCGCTGAACCGCGACTCCGCTGAGACCCCTCCGGGCCGAAGCCCTTCGAGGCAACGCACCGAGGCCGTGTGATGCGGCGGCATGCCACTGCCGCCGCGTCCCACGGCCTCGGCGTTCGTCGGGCCCCCACGGCCCCCACTCGGCTGCTCAGTCCTCCTCGGGCTCCAGGCCCGCGCGGACCAGGCCGAGCGTGTAGGCGTCCTCCAGGGCCTGCCAGGAGGCGGCGATGACGTTCTCGGCCACCCCGACCGTCGACCACTCGACCTTGCCGTCGCCGGTGGACACCAGCACCCGGGTCATCGAGGTGGTGCCGTGCTGGCCCTCCAGGATCCGCACCTTGTAGTCCACCAGCTCCAGGTCGACCAGCTGCGGGTAGAACGGCTCAAGGGCCGTGCGCAGCGCCCGGTCCAGCGAGTTCACCGGGCCGTTGCCCTCGCCGGTGGCGATGATCCGCCGACCCTTCAGCAGCAGCTTCACCGTGGACTCGTTCGCCTGGGTGCCGTCCGTGCGCTGCTCGCTGATGGTCCGCCAGGACTCCAGCCGGAAGAACCGCCGCCGGTGGCCGTTGACCTCGTCGCGGAGCAGCAGCTCGAACGAGGCGTCGGCCGCCTCGTAGGTGTAGCCCCGGTTCTCCCGCTCCTTGACGGTGGCGACCAGTCGGCCCACCGTCTCCCGGTCCCGGGACAGGTCGTAGCCCAGCTCCCGGGCCTTGAGCTCGACCGAGGCGCGCCCGGCCATGTCCGAGACCAGCATCCGCATGCTGTTGCCGACCAGCGCCGGGTCGGTGTGCTGGTACAGGTCCGGGTCGACCTTGATCGCGGAGGCGTGCAGTCCGGCCTTGTGCGCGAAGGCGGAGACCCCGACGTACGGCTGGTGGGTGGACGGGGTGAGGTTGACCACCTCGGCGATGGCGTGCGAGATCCGGGTCATCTCGGCCAGCGCGCCGTCCGGCAGCACCCGGCGGTCCAGCTTGAGTTCGAGCGCGCCGACGACCGGGAAGAGGTTGGCGTTGCCGACCCGCTCGCCGTAGCCGTTCGCGGTGCACTGCACGTGGGTGGCCCCGGCGTCCACGGCCGCGAGGGTGTTCGCGACCGCGCAGCCGGTGTCGTCCTGGGCGTGCATGCCCAGCCGCGCGCCGGTCTGCGCCAGTACCTCGGCCACCACCTCGCGGACGCCCGAGGGCAGCATCCCGCCGTTGGTGTCGCACAGCACCACCACGTCGGCCCCGGCCTCGTGCGCGGTGCGGACCACCGCCAGCGCGTATTCGCGGTTCGCCTTGTAGCCGTCGAAGAAGTGCTCGCAGTCGACGAACACCCGGCGTCCCAGCGACCGCAGGTGGCGGACGCTGTCGGCGACCATCGCCAGGTTCTCCTCCAGGGTGGTGCGCAGCGCGAGCTCGACGTGGCGGTCGTGGGACTTGGCCACCAGCGTGATCACCGGGGCGCCGGACGCCACCAGGGCGGCCAGCTGGGCGTCCTCGGCGGCGCTGCCGCCCGCGTGCCTGGTGGCGCCGAAGGCCACCAACTGGGCGTTCTTCAGGTCGAGTTCAGTGGCGGCCCGGGCGAAGAACTCCGTGTCACGGGGGTTGGCGCCGGGCCAGCCGCCCTCGATGAAGCCGACGCCGAAGTCGTCCAGGTGGCGGGCGATGGTGAGCTTGTCGGCGACGGTGAGGTGGATGCCCTCGCGCTGCGCGCCGTCACGCAGGGTGGTGTCGAAGACGTGGAAGTCGTCTTGGAGGGTCATGGCCTGGGTCTCCTGTCCGGGGGCTGGGGTGCCCCGGCAGGCCGACCTGCCTGCCGGGGGCTCCGACTCCACTGTGCTCCCTCACCGCGCCACCGTTCGTCCGCGACGAACTCCTGTTGGGAGTCGCCGGGCAACGAAAAAGACCCCTCGCGGGTGCGAGAGGTCTGCGCGCGGGTCTGAACACAAGGTGTCCGTTCCGCTTACGGGTCTGTCGTACGGAACGGTCACTGCGGACCGGCGCGCCTGCTGCCAATAATGAGCGCTAGCGAGGACACGCTCGCAGTCTGCCACAGGGCGCGCCGCGCGGGACGGATGATCTCAGCATCCGGGACCGGGGCGGGTGGCGACTCAGAACAGCTTGCTGGTGTCCAGGTCGAAGCCGAAGGGCTGGGGCAGTGTGAGCGGGTCGCCCGGCTTGGCGACAGCGGTGATCGAGTAGTCACCGTGCTTGGGGTCACTGTGCAGTATCACCAGCTCACGCTGCCGATCAGCCAGCAAGTACAGCGGAACTCCTGCGGCGGCATACCCACGACGCTTCCCTTCGCCATCCCTCTGAGGGTCCCGGGAGGTCACTTCGAGGACCATCAGTACGCCGTCCGGCTTGGACCAGGACCCCTGGTCGCTGAGCACCGCCTCCCAGACATAGGTAGCGTCGGGAATGAAGCGCCCATCGGGAACGATCAGACCCTTAGTGCCGGCGATTTCCAAATCAGCGGGTCCCAGGCTGTAGATCTGCCGGTTGACCAGGCTGATCAACCTCTCGTGCTTGCCGTCTGGCGACGGTGTCACGATGATCTCCCCCTCGATGAGCTCTGCCTTGAAGCCCTCAGGGGTCTCCAAGGCCAGGAACGCCTCCAGCAGTCCCTCGGGCTCGCTCCCGCCAAGCTCAGCGAAGTCGATTGTTGCTGCGGACATGGCCCCTCCCTTCCGGTGCTCACTGCTCAACGAGTGGTACGAGTCGAGGTTACGCATGTCCCGCCGCCGCCGCCCGGGTTCGGGCGGCGGGGGCGGAACGGCTCGGGCTCGGGCTCGGGCTCGGGCTCAGGCGATGCGGTGCATCCAGTTGTGGGTGTCCTCGCGGCGGCCGGTCTGCAGGGCGAGCAGGGTCTCGCGGAGCTTCATGGTGACCGGGCCGGGGTTGCCGTCGCCGATCGTCCAGTCGCCGCGCGCGGACTTGACCGAGCCGACCGGGGTGATCACCGCGGCGGTGCCGCAGGCGAAGACCTCGGTGAGGGTGCCGTCGGCGCTGCTGTTGCGCCACTCGTCGGTGGAGATCTTCCGCTCCTCGGTGGCGTAGCCGAGGTCCGCGGCGATGCCGAGCAGCGAGTCGCGGGTGATCCCGGGCAGCAGCGAGCCGGAGAGCTCCGGGGTGACCACGCGGGCGTTCTCGCCCTCGCCGAAGACGAAGTACAGGTTCATGCCGCCCATCTCCTCGATCCAGCGGCGCTCGATCGCGTCCAGCCAGACCACCTGGTCGCAGCCCTGGGCGGCGGCCTGGGCCTGGGCGACCAGCGAGGCGGCGTAGTTGCCGCCGCACTTGGCGGCACCGGTGCCGCCGGGCGCCGCCCGGACGTACTCCTCGGAGAGCCAGACCGAGACCGGCTTCACGCCGCCCGGGAAGTAGGCCCCGGCCGGGGAGGCGATCAGCAGGAAGAGGCACTCGTTGGCCGGGCGGACGCCCAGTCCGACCTCGGTGGCGATCATGAAGGGCCGCAGGTAGAGGCTGGCCTCGTCCTGGGTGGGCACCCAGGCGGAGTCCTGCTGGACCAGCGCCTCGACGGCCGCGACGAAGGTCTCCTGGGGCAGCTCGGGCATGGCAAGGCGCCGGGCGGAGGCCTGGAAGCGGGCGGCGTTGGCGTACGGACGGAAGGTCTGGATGCTGCCGTCGGCGGCACGGTAGGCCTTCAGCCC
This sequence comes from Streptacidiphilus sp. P02-A3a, assembly GCF_014084105.1. GTDB lineage: Bacteria > Actinomycetota > Actinomycetes > Streptomycetales > Streptomycetaceae > Streptacidiphilus. Next base: position 7,880,061 of record NZ_CP048289.1, read on the forward strand.
CTCGAAGATCGACTGGCCGTAGTGCAGGATCGCGGTCGCCGGGTCGAGCTCCAGCGGCCCGTAGGGGACGAGCTGGGCGTCGTGCCAGCCACGGCCCTCGGTCCAGCGGATGGTCACCATGTTGTCGGTGAAGAAACGGCCGAAGCCGGGATTGGCGAGCCGCGCTGCGCGCTCCTCGGCGGCAAGGGGATGAGCCGAGGGCTTGAGCTCGATCTCGATGGGGGAGGTCATGGCGGATACATCCTTCACCGTGTCGTCATGGCGGGCCGTGCGAAACGTATCGCCGACCCATGTCGATGGTCGCACTTTCCCGGCCTGGTCGAACAGCCTGCGCGAGCGGGCATACGACAAAGCGGCCCGGAAGGCGCGTGCCGGTAGCGGCGGGGTCACAGGGGGTGCTGACCAGCCGGTACGGGGCTCGCTGTCTTCCGGACCGCTTTCGGTCCGTGATTCGCAGGTGCCGGCTCGGTCAGCCGGCTACTCGGGCGGCGAGGGCGTCGCCGATCGCCGAGGTGGAACGGGACGCCTGGCCGACGCGCTCGGCGAGGTCCGCCGCGACGGCGGACTCGATCCGGGCCGCCGCGTCGTCCAGGCCGAGGTGCTGGAGCAGCATCGCGACCGAGAGGATGGTGGCGGTCGGGTCGGCCTTGCCCTGTCCGGCGATGTCCGGGGCCGAGCCGTGGACCGGCTCGAACATCGACGGGAACTCACCCGCGGGGTTGATGTTCCCGCTCGCGGCGAGGCCGATGCCGCCGGTGACGGCCGCGGCCAGGTCGGTCAGGATGTCACCGAAGAGGTTGTCGGTGACGATGACGTCGAAGCGCTCGGGCTGGGTGACGAAGAAGATCGTCGCCGCGTCGACGTGCAGGTAGTCGGTGCTGACCTCGGGGAACTCGACCGCGACCTGCTGGAAGACGCGCGTCCACAGGTGTCCGGCGTGGACCAGGACGTTGTTCTTGTGGACCAGCGTCAGCTTCTTGCGCGGGCGGGCCTGGGCCCGGGCGAACGCGTCGCGGACGACCCGCTCGATGCCGAAGGCCGTGTTCAGGCTGACCTCGGTGGCCACCTCCTGCGGGGTGCCGGTGCGCAGGCTGCCGCCGTTTCCGGTGTAGGGGCCCTCGGTGCCCTCGCGGACGACCACGAAGTCGATGTTCGGGTCGCCGGCCAGCGGCGAGTCCACGCCGGGGAAGAGCCGCCCCGGGCGCAGGTTGACGTGGTGGTCGAAGGCGAAGCGGAGCTTCAGCAGCAGCCCGCGCTCCAGCACCCCGGAGGGGACGGAGGGGTCGCCGATCGCGCCGAGCAGGATCGCGTCGTGGTCCTTGAGCTCCGCGAGCACGCCGTCCGGCAGGGTCTCACCGGTGGCGTGGTAGCGGCGGGCGCCGAGGTCGTACTCGGTGGTCTCCACCTTGGTGTCGGCGGGCAGGGCGGCATTGAGGACCTTGAGTCCTTCGGCCACGACTTCCTGGCCGATACCGTCACCGGGGATAACTGCGAGGCGGAGAGTACGAGACATGGCGGGGACCCTACTCCTGGTTTCACCTGTCGGTCGGCTGCCGTCCGAATGATGGGACAGCCGACCGAGGGCCGACGGACGGATGTGCGACGGTCGAGCGACCGTCAGAGGTGGTCGTGCCCGGTGACGCCGCCGTTGTCGCGGCGGTCGAGCGCCCGCTGCAACGCGGCGGCGGCGTTGGCACGCTCACTGCTGCGCTCGGGACGGCGGCGGGACGGACGGGAGGGGGTCTGCGGGCGCAGCTGGTCCATGATGGACTCCGATCGCTCGGGTCACATGACATGCCGACGGCGTGTCACAGCGAGGTTGGGGGTGCGTGGCCGCGCAGGGGTCGCCTGCGGCACGGGCCGAATCAGGTCTGGCTGGAGATTCAGCGGACTGCCTGATGACCTCACGTTACGACAGCGAGCTGGAGCTGTCTGCACAACTACTTGGATTTCCTACTATCTGAGATGGGCCCACCCGGACGGACGCCCCGGAACCGGGTCCGGCCCCGGTGGGACGGGTCGGTCAGGACCGGGCGATCGTCTCGTGGTGGCGGATGACCTCGGCGATGATGAAGTTCAGGAACTTCTCGGCGAAGGCCGGGTCCAGCCGGGCGTTCTCGGCCAGCTCGCGCAGCCGCGCGATCTGGTCCCGCTCGCGGGCCGGGTCGGCCGGGGGCAGCCGGTACTCGGCCTTGAGCCGCCCGACCTCCTGGGTGCACTTGAAGCGCTCGGCCAGCATGTGGACGATGGCGGCGTCGATGTTGTCGATGCTGCCGCGCAGCCGCGCGAGCTCGGCCGTCGCGGCGGCGTCGACGCCCGTGTCGGCTGCGTTCTCTTCACTCATGATGTCCCCCGGTCGGGCGAGTCTGGGCAGTACGGTCGGTCCTCCGACGCGCCCAGGATACCGATTCGGCGTTTGCCCCCGGATCATGTAAAGTTTTCCGAGTCAGCAGGCGCCGCTAGCTCAGTTGGTTAGAGCAGCTGACTCTTAATCAGCGGGTCCGGGGTTCGAGTCCCTGGCGGCGCACAGCAGGCAGTTTGTTCAGGGTCCCTCGCCTCGGCGAGAGGCCCTGAACGTTTTCCGCCCCTCCCGCGCCCGCGCTCAGACCCGCCGCCGGTGGCGGCGCAGCAGCGCCAGCCCGAGGCCGATGCAGCCGACGGACAGCAGGGCCCCGACCGGCAGCACCCAGACGCCGAGGTGGCCGGGCTTCCTCCGGTCGGCGGACACCGCGAGCGTCGGCACCGGCGCCAACGGGTCCGTCGCCCGCGCCAACGGCCCCTGCGCGGGCCCCGCCGGGATGCTGTCGGTCAACGCCTCGCGCGGCCGCGCGACGCCGTAGCCGTAGTGCGGGTCCGGAGTGGTCTGCCCGGGCTTGGCATCGGGGTCGATGGCGGACTTGATCAGCCGGTTGATGACCTGCCCGGCAGTGAGCCCCGGAAACCTCGCCCGAACCAGCGCGGCGATGGCAGAGACGTAGGCGGTGGCACCGCTGGTGCCGTTGCCCAAGGCGTACTGCGTGTCCGTGCCGCTGTCATCGCCGAGAACGTTGCTGCCCGGCCCAGTGAGGACGATATGCGGGCCGTAGTCAGAGCCTGACCAGATACTGCCGTCCTGGTTCGCACCACCGACGTCCACAACCCCGGGGAAGGACGCGGGGTAGTTGCTCACCTCGGCGCCGTCATTGCCGGCGGCAGCGACCAGCACGACGTTGTGTGCCTCTGCGTAGGCGACAGCGGACTGTTCGATGGCACTGGGGGTGACGCCCGCAATCGACATGTTGATGACACCGACGCCGCGACTCACCGCGTAGCGAATGGCCCCTGCGATCTCCTGATCGTAGTTCGCATCCTGGAGATCAACGACAAGGGGCAGCAGTGTGACTCCCGGTGCCAGCCCCCTGATGCCGTCCGAGTCACCGGGCCCATGCCCATGCCCCGCGATAAGGCTGGCCATCATCGTTCCGTGGCCAGCATTGGCGGCTTCGTCGTAGCTGGCGGGGGCGAAGTCCTTCCCTGGCAGGAACTGCCCGGTCAGGTCCACATGGGTCGTACGGAAGCCAGTGTCGATGACGGCGACAACCTGTCCCTTGCCGGTCGTGACGGGCCAGATCTTCTGCGCGGCACCGTAGGCCTGCAATGGCCACTGCTTGTTCCGCGCCGCATCGGCGTGCGCGGCCGGTGCCATCGCCGTCAGCAGCACTCCCAGCGTGGCCATCGCACCGGCGAAGCGCCATGTCCTTACACACCGCATGCGCTGATTCTCCAAGAGATGACGCTATGTCACATGATGACTGGCGGATTGACGGTGACACCGGAGTTCCAGTTCTCCGGGTCCTCCACCAGGTAGTGCGGGCGAGGACGCCGCTTACGCTTCCTGTCCTGGCTGCTGAGGCCGCCCGGGAACCCGCCCATCCCCATCGCCTCCTCGGCAGCAGTTGTGGCTTCAGCCCCAGGTTGGTCCGCCTCCTCATTGCCGACCAGACCGCCGCCGGTCCTGCTGCTCGCCGAACTCGCACCGAGGTGTTCTGCTGCTCCGTCAAAGCCCCCAGCGAACGAGGAGGTACCTCCAGTCGCACCCTGGGTACCGCTGAACCCGACCGCCGCACCGCCAAGGCTCAGACCCGAAGCGAAATGACCATGGCCGGTAGCACCACCGATACCAGCGACCAGTGGGAGCGGGATACTCATCCTCTCGCCCGTGCTGTCTGCTCTGCCACCAGAGCCAAGGCCTCCGGAGATCCCAGTGATGGTGGTGCTCGGCCCCGGAGTGGTCGGTAGCCGCTCCCCGCCGGTGATCCCCTCGCCCGGGGTAGCACCACCGACAGCCACCCCCGGGCCTTGCCCGGGGGTGATCCCGTAAGCCACGCTGCCCTTGCCCGGCGCACCGACCTGAGTCAGGTGCACCGCACCCGCCATGCCAGGGCTAGTGACCGGCTCGCTGTCGGGCGTTCCGACGGGGTCATGGGTGATCGTCGCGGATGGAGGCGGCCAGACCGAGAAGGCCTCTACCGGGTCGCGTGGTGCCTTCCCGATGGTCGTCCCCGCCCTGTTGTACTCGCCCTCCAGGGTCTGCATCACCACGATCGCCTGCTGGTGGCGCTCCTCCGTCGCGGAGAGTTGGCCGCCGTCGAGGTCCAGGGCTACCTGGCGGCTGATGCCTGACCGGAGGTCGGCGTTGAACTGCTGGTCGCCGGTCTCGCTGGTGGCCTTGCGGGTGATCTTCTGCCACTCGCTCGGTGCCTTCGGCATGTTCAGCTTCGCGGCCGTCAGGGCCGTCGCCGCCGCCGAGACTCCGCTGCCGGCGTGTGCCGCGTACTGCGCGCCGTTGCCCAGGGCCTCGTGTAACTGCTGGGCGCGGGCGGCGAAGCCGTCCGCCGCTGCGCCGGTCCAGTGCTCCAGCGCGGCCGAGGTGTGGGTGCGGAAGTCGGCCTGGGCCGCCAGCAGGGCCTCGTTGACGGCGGTCCAGTGGTCGGCGACGGCGGTGAGCGCGGACGGGTCGGCGTGCTCGATCATCGCCCGCAGGCCGTCCAGTCCGCCCACGTCGGCGGCGGTGAAGTCGGTGGTGTAGCCGGTCGGTCCCGCGTGCCCGCCGCGGGTCTTCGCCAGGATGTCCGCCCGGGTCTGCTGTACCCGCTGTTCCCGAGCCTGCTGAAGCTGCCGGGAATCGTCGATCGCTCCCATCACCGCCCCCGTTTCATCCGAACATGTTCTGCGCGGTCTGGTCCTCAAGGTCGGTGTAGTTGGCCGCGACCTGCTTCGCCTGACCGCCGTACTCCTCGATCAGGCTCTTCAACTGGCTGATCATCTCCGCGATCCAGGACTGCATCGCGTCGTGCGTGCCCAACAGGCCGGTCGCGCCCGCGAAGCCGGTGCCGAGGGTTCCCCCGCCGATGGTGGTCCGGTAGGCCGCGCGGTCGGCGGTCGGGCCGAGCTCGGCGGCGACCGCGTTGAGCTTCGCCACGGTCTGTTCCAGAGCGCTCACGTCGACCTGGTAGCCGCCGCCCTGCTGCGGCGCCGCGTGCCTGCTCATGTCCGCTCCCCCTCCCCGTGCTGCCCCCGCGGCCGGAAAAGCGCGCCCGTGGGGGCTCTCCCGGACATCATAGGGACGGGGTACGACAGCCGGGCCCCGGTTTGGCGTGCGCAGGGCAAAGTCACACCTTCGGGCGTGCCCGGCACCGCAGTTGACCGGCACAACGCAGCGCGGCGCGCCACCGACTGGTTCGGTGGCGCGCCGCGGCCGCGGAGCGGACGAGCGGGTGCGGTCAGGCGGTCAGGTTCACCGAGCGGGCGAACTTCGCGCCGATCTCGGCGGAGATCTCGCCCAGCAGCGGCTGCGGGATCTCGCTGTCGACGGTGAGCGAGACCAGGGCGTCCCCGGCCTCGTCGTCGCGGGAGACCTGCATTCCGGCGATGTTGATCCCGGCCTCGCCCAGCAGTCGGCCGAGGGTGCCGACCACGCCGGGGCGGTCGTCGTAGCGGAAGAACGCCATGTGGTCGGTGAGCGCCAGGTCCACGTCGAAGGTGTCCACGCCGACGATCTTCTGGATCCGCTTGGGGCCGGTCAGCGTGCCGGAGACGGAGACCTCGCGGCCGTCGTTCAGGGTGCCGCGGACCACGATGACGTTGCGGTACTCCGGGCTCTCGCTGGTCGTCGTGAGCCGCACCTCCAGGCCGCGCTCCTGCGCGAACAGCGGGGCGTTGACGTAGGACACGGTCTCGGCGACGACGTCCTCGAAGACGCCCTTGAGCGCGGACAGCTCCAGCACCTTGACGTCGTGCTGGGTGATCTCGCCGCGGACCTCGACGTCGAGCCGCACCGCGACCTCGCCCGCCAGCGCGGTGAAGATCCGGCCGAGCTTCTCCGCCAGCGGCAGGCCGGGACGGACGTCCTCGGCGATGACGCCGCCCTGGACGTTCACCGCGTCCGGTACCAGCTCGCCCGCGAGCGCGAGCCGGACGGACTTGGCGACCGAGATGCCCGCCTTCTCCTGCGCCTCGTCGGTGGAGGCGCCCAGGTGCGGCGTGCACACCACGTTGTCGAAGGCGAACAGCGGGGAGTCGGTGCAGGGCTCCTTGACGTAGACGTCCAGGCCCGCGCCGGCGACCCGGCCCTCCTTGAGCGCGGCGGCCAGGGCCTCCTCGTCGACGATCCCGCCACGGGCGGCGTTGACGATCCGGACCGTCGGCTTGACCTTGTGCAGCGCCTCGTCGCCGATCAGGCCGATGGTCTCCGGGGTCTTCGGCAGGTGCACCGTGATGAAGTCCGAGACCTGCAGCAGCTCGTCCAGCGGCAGCAGCCTGACGCCCATCTGGGCGGCGCGGGCGGCCTGGATGTAGGGGTCGTAGGCGACGATCTTCATGCCGAAGGCGGACATGCGCTGCGCCACCAGCACGCCGATCCGGCCGAGGCCGACCACGCCGAGGGTCTTCTCGGCGAGCTCCACGCCGGTGTACTTGCTGCGCTTCCACTCGCCGTTCTTGAGCGCGAGGTTGGCCGCCGGGATGTGCCGGGCGGTGGAGATGAGCAGGCCGCAGGCAAGCTCGGCGGCGGTGACGATGTTGGAGGTCGGCGCGTTGACGACCATCACACCGGCCTTGGTGGCGGCGGGCACGTCGACGTTGTCGAGGCCGACGCCGGCTCGGGCGACGACCTTCAGTCGGCGGGCCGCCGCGATGGCCTCGGCGTCCACCTTGGTGGCGGAGCGGATGAGGATCGCGTCGACGTCGGCGATGGCGGGAAGCAGCTCGGCGCGGTTGGCGCCGTCGCAGTGGCGGATCTCGAAGTCGGGGCCCAGAGCGTCAACGGTCGCAGGCGACAGCTCTTCCGCGATGAGAACGACAGGCTTCTTCTGAGGGGTAGCAGCGCTCACGACAGTTGTCCTTACTGTCCGGGTCTCCCCGGCCGCTCGGGGTGCGGGTGGGCACCCTCGTGTGTCCACGGCGGGGCCGTGGGCACAAACGGCATGGTGGGGACGGTGGCATGCCGCGTTGGAGACGCACGACGCTGTGAGCCTGACGCGCAATCGGAGTCTAGCGAGGGTTGGCGGCCGGGCCCCTGCCCATGCGGAGGAATCACCCGCACGGGATCCTCCAAAGCGTACAAAGCAGCGACCAACGGGGTGTGAAGAAGCGGGGGCGTCCGCTTCCGGACGCCCCCGCCGTCGACCGATCCGGGGCTTACGCCTCGTCGTCGACCCAGCTCATCAGCTTGCGCAGCTTCTTGCCGGTGGTCTCCAGCAGGTGCTCGCTGTCGGCCTTCTTGTACTCGTTGTACTTCGGCAGACCGGCCTTGTACTCGGCGATCCAGGTGTTGGCGAAGGAGCCGTCCTGGATCTCGGCGAGGACCTGCTTCATCGCGGCCTTGGTGTCGGCGGTGATGATCTTCGGGCCGGTGATGTAGTCGCCCCACTCGGCGGTCTCGGAGACCGACCAGCGCATCTTCTCCAGGCCGCCCTCGTACATGAGGTCGACGATGAGCTTCAGCTCGTGCAGGCACTCGAAGTAGGCGATCTCCGGCTGGTAGCCGGCCTCGACCAGGGTCTCGAAACCGGCCTTGACCAGGGCGGAGGTGCCACCGCAGAGGACGGCCTGCTCACCGAACAGGTCGGTCTCGGTCTCCTCGGTGAAGGTGGTCTTGATGACCCCGGCGCGGGTGCCGCCGATGCCCTTGGCGTAGGAGAGCGCGAGCTCCAGGCCCTTGCCGGTGGCGTCCTGCTCGACGGCCACGATGCACGGGACGCCGCGGCCCTCCTCGTACTGGCGGCGGACCAGGTGGCCCGGGCCCTTCGGGGCGACCATGCAGACGTCGACGTCGGCCGGGGGGGTGATGAAGCCGTAGCGGATGTTCAGGCCGTGGCCGAAGAACAGCGCGTCGCCCGCCTTGAGGTTGGGCTCGACGACCTCCTTGTAGACGTCACCCTGGATCGGGTCCGGCACCAGGATCATGATGACGTCGGCCTCGGCCGCGGCCTCGGCCGGAGTGACCACGCGCAGGCCCTGCTCCTCGGCCTTGGCACGGGACTTGGACTCCGGCAGCAGGCCGACGCGGACGTCCACGCCCGAGTCACGCAGCGACAGCGCGTGCGCGTGGCCCTGGCTGCCGTAGCCGAGGATCGCGACCTTGCGGCCCTGGATGATGGACAGATCGGCGTCTTCGTCGTAGAACAGCTCGGCCATCGCTGGCGTCTCCTTGCGGGGTGTCTAGCGGTTTAAGGACACCGTACGCCGGTGTTGGCGACACGGGTTTTGTTCTCGGATGCTGAGACAGCAGTCTCAGCGTCAACAATCCTCAGGCACTCGCCCTCAGGCGCTGCGGTCGAGCGCCCGCAACGAGCGGTCGGTGATCGAGCGGGCGCCCCGGCCCACCGCCACCATGCCCGACTGCACCAGTTCCTTGATGCCGTACGGTTCCAGCATCTTCAGCATGGCTTCGAGCTTGTCGGAGCCACCGGTCGCCTCGATGGTCACCGCGTCCGGGGACACGTCCACGGTCTTGGCGCGGAACAGCTGGACGATCTCGGTGATCTGGGAGCGGGTCTCGCTGTCCGCGCGCACCTTGACCAGGACCAGCTCGCGGCGCACCGCCGCCACCGGGTCCAGCTCGACGATCTTTATGACGTTCACCAGCTTGTTGAGCTGCTTGGTGACCTGCTCCAGCGGCAGGTCCTCCACGTTGACGACGATGGTCATCCGGGAGATGTCGGGGTGCTCGGTCGGGCCGACGGCGAGCGAGTCGATGTTGAATCCCCGGCGGGAGAACAGCGCGGCGATGCGGGCGAGCACGCCGGGCTTGTTCTCGACCAGGACCGAGAGGGTGTGCTTGGACATGGTTCCTAACCCTTGTTTCCCTTGAAGTCGGAACTGGACGGCCTGGACCCGGCCTCAGTCATTCTCGTCGCCGAAGTCCGGGCGCAGGTCGCGCGCCGCGAGGATTTCGTCGTTGCTGGTGCCGGCGGCGACCATCGGCCAGACCATGGCGTCCTGGTGCACGATGAAGTCGACCACGACCGGGCCGTCCTTGATCGCCATCGCCTGCTGGATCACCGTGTCCAGGTCCTCCGGGCGCTCGCAGCGCAGCCCGTAGCAGCCCATGGCCTCGGCCAGCTTCACGAAGTCCGGGATCCGGGTGCCCGCCGCCGGGCCCCGCCCGTCGTTCGCCGGGCCGTCGTGCAGCACGGTGTTGGAGTAGCGCTCGCCGTAGAACAGCGTCTGCCACTGGCGGACCATGCCCAGCGAGCCGTTGTTGATGATCGCGACCTTGATCGGGATGTTGTTCAGCGCGCAGGTGACCAGCTCCTGGTTGGTCATCTGGAAGCAGCCGTCGCCGTCGATCGCCCACACCTCGGTGCCGGGCATACCCGCCTTGGCGCCCATCGCCGCCGGGACCGCGTAGCCCATCGTCCCCGCGCCACCGGAGTTCAGCCAGGTCGCGGGCTTGTCGAAGGTGAGGAACTGGGAGGCCCACATCTGGTGCTGGCCGACCCCGGCGACGTAGATCGCGTCCGTGCCGACCAGCTGCCCGATCCGCTCGATCACCTGCTGCGGGCTGAGCATGCCGTCCGGCGCCGTGTCGTAGCCCAGCGGGTAGGTCTTGCGCCAGCCGTTCAGCTGCTCCCACCACTCGGTGTACTCCGGCGCGGTACCGGCCGCGATCTCCGCCTGCACGGCCTGGATCAGGTCGGCCAGGATCTCCCGGGCGTCGCCGACGATCGGCACGTCGGCGGTGCGGTTCTTGCCGATCTCGGCCGGGTCGATGTCCGCGTGCACGATCTTGGCGCCGGGCGCGAAGGTGTCCAGCCGACCGGTGACCCGGTCGTCGAAGCGGGTGCCGACGGCGAACAGCAGGTCCGCCTTCTGCAGCGCGGTGACCGCGGCGACCGAGCCGTGCATCCCGGGCATGCCCAGGTGCTGGTCGTGGGTGTCCGGGAAGGCGCCCAGCGCCATCAGCGTGGTGACCACCGGGGCGCCGGTCAGCTCGGCCAGGATCCGCAGCTCGGCGGTCGCGCCCGCCTTGATCACACCGCCGCCGATGTAGAGCACCGGGCGCTTGGCCGAGGTCAGCAGCCGGGCGGCCTCGCGGATCTGCTTGGCGTGCGGCTTGGTGACCGGCCGGTAGCCGGGCAGCTGCATCTCCACCGGCCAGCGGAACACGGTCTGGCCCTGCAGCGCGTCCTTGGCGATGTCGATCAGGACCGGGCCGGGCCGCCCGGTGGCGGCGATGTGGAACGCCTCGGCGACCACCCGGGGGATCTCGGCCGGGTCGGTGACCAGGTAGTTGTGCTTGATGATCGGCATCGTGATGCCGCAGATGTCCGCCTCCTGGAAGGCGTCCGTGCCGATCACCGCGCTGGCGACCTGGCCGGTGATGGCGACGATCGGCACCGAGTCCATGTAGGCGTCGGCGATCGGGGTGACCAGGTTGGTGGCGCCCGGTCCTGAGGTGGCCATGCAGACCCCGACCTTGCCGGTGGCCTGCGCGTAGCCGGTGGCGGCGTGACCCGCGCCCTGCTCGTGCCGGACCAGGACGTGGCGGACCTTGGTGGAGTCCATCAGCGGGTCGTACGCCGGGAGGATGGCACCGCCCGGAATCCCGAAGACCGTCTCGGCGCCGACCGCTTCGAGCGAGCGGATGAGCGACTGGGCCCCGGTCATGGGCTCGGAGACGGGGGTCTCGCCGCGCTGCGGGGCGGCGGCTGAGTGCTCAGTCATCTGCTGGTTCCTTCTCGGGTTACGTCACGGCGTTGTGCAGGCGGTTTGTGCCCGGTGGTTCGGGGGCGACCCCGAAAGCAGGCAGTAAAAAACCCCTCGTGCCCGGGGGCATGCGAGGGGTGGCGCGTCAGCTTCCATGATTCCGGGACAGTGTCTCCGGATCAGCCGACGCGCCCGCCAAGTACGAGAATTCGGGTGCTCATGGGCTCGACCTTCCTCCCGCACCCTGGGGAGTGTCAAGCCGACGGGATCGCTGTCTCATCATTCGGACCCAGCCCGAGACGTCCGCCGCGGACCCCCTGGAACGGGCGGATCCGCTGGTCAGCGGCCTGGTGCGGATGATCCGCCGACGCGTCGGCGGACGGCTCGCGGGTGTCACCCGTTGGGGCGTGGAACAGCTCCGGTTCCACCCCGGGCGGGTGCGCCGGGCCGAAGCCGGGGCCGCGCAGCAGCTCGTCCAGCGGCTGCTGCTCCAGCGGTCCGCTGTAGAGCTGCCCCTGGCCGAGGCGGCAGCCGAGTTCGCGCAGCAGCACCGCTTGCTCCGGCCGGTCCACGCCCTCGGCGACGGTGGTCAGCCCCAGGTCGCGGCCGAGCCGCAGCACGGAGCCCGCGAGCGTCCGCAGGAAGACGGACTCGGTCATGCCGGCGACCACCCCCGGCTCCAGCTTGATCGCGTCCACCGGCAGTCGGCGCAGCCCGCTGAGCGGGGCGGAGACGCCGCCGAGGCCGTCCAGGGTCACGCCCACGCTGAGCCGCCGCAGCGCGGTCAAGCGCCGGACCAGCTCCTCGAACTGCTGCGACTCGAACGGCCGGGCCTGGCTCTCGCTGGCCTCCGTCCCGGCGATCTCCAGCAGCAGCGCGGATCCCGGCAGACCGGTGCGGCGCAGCAGGGCCTCCACGGTCTCCTGCAGGCCGGGTGCGGCGAACCGGCGCGCGGAGAGCCGGACCGCGACCGGGAGCTGGGCGGTGGCGGGCAGCCGGTCGCGCCGGTCGGCCGCCTGGAGCAGCGCCTGTTCGACCATCCAGCGGGCGAAGCGGGACGCCCGCTCCCCGCCCTCGGCGGCGTGCAGCGTCTCGGCGGGTGTCAGCAGCGCGCCCTGCGCGGCCCGCCAGCGGGCCTGGGCGGCGAGCCCGGCCACGGCGCCGGTGACCAGGTCCACCACCGGTTGGTGCACCAGCGCGAACTGGCCCTCGCGGACGGCGATCCGCAGCCGCTGGTCCAGCTCGGTCCGGCGGTGCAGCGCGGTGCGCAGTTCGGGGGTGTAGACCGAGACCCGGTCCTTGCCGTGCTTCTTGGCCTGGTACATCGCCAGGTCGGCGTTGCGCAGCAGCTTGGCCGGGGTGACCCCGGGCTCGGCGAAGGCGATGCCGATGCTGGCGGCGACGGTGAGCTCCTCGCCGCCGATCCAGTACGGCGCGGAGAGCGCGCGCCGCAACCGCTCGGCGACCTCCCCGGCGCGGGTCTGGTCGAGGTCGCCGACCAGCAGCACCGCGAACTCGTCGCCGCCGAGGCGGGCCACGGTGTCCACCGCGCGTACCGACTCCTGGAGCCTGCGGGCGGCCTGGACCAGGAGTTCGTCACCGGCCTGGTGTCCGGCGTTGTCGTTGACGGCCTTGAAGCCGTCCAGGTCGAGGAAGAGCACCGCGACCGGCCCGGCGGCCGGTTCGGGGCCGTCGGCCCGGGCCTGCGGCTGCGCCTGGGCCTGCGGCTGGGTCTGCGGCTGCGGCTGCGCCGGTGGTCGGCCGGACGAGCGGCGGTCGGCCGGGTCGGGGCCGCTCAGCGCCTGTCGGCCGCGTTCCAGGAACAGCGCCCGGTTGGGCAGGTCGGTGAGTGTGTCGTGGAACGCGTTGTGTTCCAACTGGGCCTGTAGCCGCACCCGTTCGGAGACGTCGCGGCAGTTGAAGATCAGCCCGTCGCGGTACCGGTTGACGGTGGACTCGACGTCCAGCCAGGCGCCCGCGCCGGAGCGGACCCGGCACTCGATCCGGGCGGTGCGTTCGGCGTCCGGGCTCTGCGCGAGGTAGCGCTGGACCTCCCAGAGCACGTGGCCGAGGTCGTCCGGGTGGACCATCTCCGGCAGCCGGGTGCCGACGATCTCCTCGGCGGGACGGCCGTAGACCCCGGCGGCGGCCGGGCTGACGTAGCGCAGCACGCCGCCGGGGTCGGCGATCATGATGACGTCGCTGGAGCCCTGGACCAGGGAGCGGAAGTGCTGCTCCTGCCGGGCCAGCCGCTGGGCCAGGGCCAGGTTGTCCAGCAGCATGATGCCCTGGCGCAGGATCAGCGCGAAGACCACGGTGCAGCCGACGATCAGTACGAAGCGGTCGAGGTCGTGCTGGGTCAGCGCGTTGTAGAGCAGGCCGGCGGTACAGACCGCGGCGGCGACGTAGGGGGTGAGCGCGCTGAAGGTGGAGGCGACCGGGGGCCGGGAGCGGGGGGTGACCGGGTGGCCGGTGCCGCCCGCCCAGGGTGCCCAGGCCAGCAGCATGCTCCCGGTGAACCAGCCGGCATCCAGCAGTTCGCCGGAGTGGTAGGAGTCCTTGAAGGCCGCGCTGGTGAACAGCGCGTCGCAGAGCACGGTCAGCGCGAGGGCGACTATGGCGGTGTGCACGGCGGCGCGGTTGCCCTCGCGGCTGCGGAAGCGCAGCCCGAGGACCATGCTGATCAGCAGGATGTCCAGCAGCGGGTAGGCCAGGGCCATGGAGAGCCGCAGCGGGCTGCCCGCGGCGCCGTGCGCGGTGCGGGCCAGCGCCAGGCTCCAGCTGAGGGTCAGCAGCGAACCCGCGATCAGCCAGCCGTCCAGCGCCAGGCAGATCCATCCGGCCAGGTTCCGGGGGCGGTTGGCGAGCAGCAGCAGGCCGAGGATCGCGGGCGGGGCGAACATCAGGAAGGCGTAGTCGGCGATCGAGGGGACCGGGACCGGGATCCGCAGCACCACCTCGTACCAGCCCCAGGCGCCGTTACCGAAGGCGACCATCAGTGAGGAGACGCCGAAGCAGAGCCAGGCGGAGCGGTTCCGGCCCTGGCCGGAGGCGCAGGCGTAGGCCAGGCAGGAGAACGCGGAGGTGAGTGCGGCGGCGGCGAGCCCGAAGTCGCCCATGAAGTCGGCGAGGGTCTGCGACCCCCAGCCGACCGAGGCGCCGGAGAGGTATCCCAGGCAGACCAGCAGGATCAGCAGCCTGGGCAGCCGCGCGGGTGGGCGCGGGGGCGGTCCTGCCTGCTCCGGGACTCCCCCGGCGGACCCGCGGCGGCCTTCGGAGAGGCCCGCCGTGAGGTCCGCGTGGACGTCCTCGAAGGTCGAACCGGGGCCCGGGCCGCTGCGGCCCGCCCCGGCCAGGGACGGCTCCTCGGCCCAGGGCGGGCCGGACAAGACGGTCTCGGAACTCAACACCGGCAACTCCCCCTCCGGCCCCGGGTGCGGTCGGAGCATCGGGGCGGAAAACTCCGTACCGGTTCTCCCGGTCTGGACCTTACACCACTCTCGTCACTCTGCGGCATGCACACTCAACTCAGAGTAATGGAGCGGAGTACGGCCCCAGCAGGGGATTCGCTCCGCCGGGTGAAGGTGCCTCGAAACGGTGGCGCGGCAGGGTGGTTGGTGCGGGTGCGGTCCCGGTTCAGCCGCTCACCACCACGTTCGCGAGCGGTTCACCCGCCAGGTCCAGCAGCAGTTGAGAGCGCAGCAGTCGCAGCGCGCGCGGCAGGAACGCCGAACTGGGGCCGCCGACATGAGGGGTGATCAGGACATTCGGCGCGTGCCAGAGCGGGTGCCCGGTCGGCAGCGGCTCCGGGTCGGTGACGTCCAGGGCCGCGCGCAGCCGTCCCGACTCCAGTTCGGCCAGCAGCGCCCCGGTGTCCACCACCGCCCCCCGGGCGACGTTGACCAGCAGCGCGCCGTCCTTCATCCGGCCCAGGAACTCCTTGCCCGCCAGTCCCCGGCTCTGTTCGGAGAGCGGGACCAGCAGCACCACCACGTCGGCGGCGGGAAGGAGCACCGGAAGCTCGTCGAGGGCGTGCACCTGGCCGAGGGGCGCGTTCCGGGCGCTGCGCGCCACCCGGACCACCCCGCACTCGAAGGGCAGCAGTCGGGCCTCCAGCGCCGCCCCGATCGAGCCGTAGCCGACGATCAGCACCGTGCGGTCGGCCAGCGAGGGGTGGAACTTCTGCTGCCACTGCCCGGCGTCCTGGCGGCGCACCGACTGCGGGATGCCCCGCAGCGAGGCCAGGATCAGGGTGGCGGCCAGTTCGGCGGTGCTGGCGTCGTGCAGTCCCCGGGCGTTGCAGCAGGACACCCCCGCCGGGAGGTGCGGCAGCACGTCGTCCACCCCGGCGGTGAGCGTCTGCACCACCCGCAGCGAGGGCAGCCTCGGCAGCAGCGACAGCCCGGCGCCGCCGGTCAGGTAGGGCAGGCAGAAGAACTCGACGCCGTCGAGCACGTCCTGCGGGGGCGGGGGCGTGACGCCGTCCCACAGGACGGCGGCGAACGCCTCGGGCAGTCCGCCGATCTGGTCGGTCGGGTAGGGCAGCAGGTAGCGGGTCATACCCGCGAGGCTACGTCGACCCGCCGCCGCCCGGCCCGCGGACCCCTGCCGCGCCCGATCGCCCCTAGGCCGGGACCAGGTGCAACCGGTGGGCCATGGCGGCGGCCTCGCCGCGGCCGGCGACCTCCAGCTTGGCCAGGATGTTGGAGACGTGCACGCTCGCGGTCTTCGGCGAGATGTACAGCTCGGTGGCGATCTGCCGGTTGGTCCACCCCAGCGCCACCAGCCGCAGCACGTCCTGCTCGCGCCGGGTCAGCCCGAAGGCCGGGGCCGGCTCCTCCGCCGCCGGACCGGCCGAGGCCGCCCCGGTCACCGCCGGAGCCCCGGCGGGCTCCGCCACCTCCGCCGGGCGCAGCCGCGCCCGTTCGATCAACTGCCTTACCAGATGTGCGAGTTGCACGTCCCCCTGGTGCTCGGCCAGCTCCGCCGCCGCGGCCGCGGCCGCCGAGGCCTGCTCCCGTTCGCCCGCGACCGCCAGCGCCTCGGCCGCCCGCAGCAGCGCCAGCGCGCGCGGGTAGGGCTGCTCGCTGACCCGCAGCGCCTCGGCCGCCGCCAGCCAGTCGGCCGGGGTGTCCCGGCGTTCGGCCCGTGCCAGTTCGGCCTCCAGCAGCCGCGCCCAGGCCGCGAACAGCGGCAGCCCCCGGGTCAACCCGGCGGCGGCCCGCCGGATCCGCTCCAGCGTCCGCGCCCGGTCCGGCTCCATCGCGGGCAGTCCGTAGGCGTCGGCCTCGGCCGCCGCCGCGTGCGTCAGCAGCTCCCACACCTCGCGCTCGTGCCCGGGGGCGAGGCCATGGTCCAGGACGGCCAGCAGCGCCGCCCTGGCCTCGGCGAAGCGGCCGGTCCGGCCGGCGACCCGGACGGCCAACGAGGAGGTCGGCAGGAACTTCTGCGGCTGCCAGGCGGTCCGCGAGCCGCTGGCGGCGGCCAGGTACTCGGCCGCCTTGGCGGTGTCGCCGCGCAGCAGGGCCAGGTCACCGCGGAGCCGCTTCAGGAAGTCCAGGTGCGCGTCCTGCCCCGCGCCGAACAGCTCCTCCTCCAACAGCCGCCCCGCCTCGTCGAGTTCGCCGAGGTACATCAGCGACTCGGCCAGGTTGCCGAGCATGATCGTGCCGTTGTACGCGGTCATGCCGTTCCGGCGGACCAGGGCCAGGCCCTTCCGGCCGGCGGCCACCGCCGTCCGGCCGCGGCCCAGTTGCAGGTGGTAGCTGGACAGGTTGATGTGGATCCGGCAGAGCAGGTCGATGTCGTCGGTCTCGCCGGCCTGCTGGCTGACCTCGTCCAGGACCCGGGCGCCCTCCTCGTACTCACCGAAGGCGGCGTGCAGCATGCCCAGGGTGAGCTGGGCGTGCACCTCGGTGGAGCGGGCGCCGACCTCGCGGGCGATGGCGGCCGCGCGGGCGGCGGTCTCCAGGTGGTCGCGGGTGGCCTCGCCCAGCATGCCGTCGCAGGCCCAGCGGTTGAGCGTGTCCGCGAGCACCGCCGACGGGCCGCGGCCCTCCAGCAGCCGCAGCGCGTGCCTGACGTCCTCGGTCATCGGCGCGCCGTTGTTGTAGCGGGTGGCCCGGCCGCGCTGCATCAGGAACCAGGCGGCCCGGTCCGGGTCCTGCTCCTCGTCGACGATCCGCAGCGCGCGCTTGACGAAGCGCAGCCCGCGATCGTGCTCGCCGCTGAGCCGGGCGGCGACGGTCGCCTCGGCCAGGACGTCGATCAGCCGCAGCCGGTCGCACTCCTCGCTGCGGAGGCCGGGGTCGCAGGCGCCCGGCGGATAGGTCTCCTCGGCCCAGTCGTAGGCCCGGACCGACCGCAGCACCTCCTCCGGGACGTCGTCCCAGAGCTCGATGGCGCGCTCCAGCATCCCGAGCTGCTCGGCGAAGGCGTTGCGGCGGCGGGCCTCGCGACCGGCGTCCAGCGCGGCGGGCAGCGCCCGGGCCGCGTCGTGGGCGTGGTACCAGTAGTCGGCCAGCCGCGCGGTGGCCTGGTCGCGGCAGACCAGGGCGGGATCGGCGGCCAGCGCGGTGGCGTAGCGGCGGTTGATCCGGCTGCGCTCGCCGGGCATCAGGTCGTCCGAGACCGCCTCGCGGACCAGGGCGTGCCGGAACCGGTAGCCGTCGCAGTCGGCGCTCGGCTGGATGATGTTGGCGCCCACGGCGGTGCGCAGGTTGTCGGCCAGCTCGTCCTCGGGCAGCCCGGTGACGGCGGCCAGCAGCCCGTGCTCGACGGCGGAGCCGCCGACCGCGAGCACCCGCAGGATGCCCTGGGTGTCCTCCGGCAGCGCCTCGACCCGGACCAGCAGCAGGTCGCGCAGCGAGTCGGTGAGGCCGCGCGGGCACTGCTGGTAGGAGACGGCGAGTTCCTCGACGAAGAACGGGTTGCCCTCGGAGCGGGCGTAGATCCGGTTGACCAGGTCCCGGTCGGGGACGCTGGGCCGCATGATCCCGACGAGCTGCCGGGCCACCTCGCGCTGGGCCAGTCGCGGCAGCTCCAGCCGCTGCACGGTGCGCAGCCGCTCCAGTTCGGCGAGGTAGGGCCGGACCGGGTGGCGGCGGTGCAGGTCGTCGCTGCGGTAGGTGCCGAGGATGACCACCCGGGCCTGTTGCAGGGTGCGGATCAGGTAGGCGAGCAGTTCCCGGGTGGAGCGGTCGGACCAGTGCAGGTCCTCGACCGCGAGCACCAGGGTCCGCTCCGCCGCCAGCCGCTCGAACAGCAGCGCCGTGTGCTCGAACAGCCGGGCGCGGGCGAACTCGTCGTGGGACTCGGGCGCGGCCTCGCCGAAGTCCGGCAGCAGCCGGGCGAGGCTGCTCTCATGGCCCTCGGCGGCGGCCTCCAGCTCGCTGCCGAGCTCGTGGTGCAGCCGCCGCAGGAGGGTGGCGAACGGCGCGTAGGGCAGACCCTCGGCACCGACCTCCAGACAGCCGCCGACGGCGACGGTGGCGGCGGCGCCCGCCGAGCACTGGAACTCCTCCAGCAGCCGGGTCTTGCCGACCCCCGCCTCACCACCGACGAGCAGGGCCTGCGGCAGTCCCTCCCCCGCCCGCTTCAGCGCCTTGGTGAGTGTGGCCAGTTCGGCACCACGGCCGACGAACAGAGGACTTACCGATATCCGCTCCACGAAGCCGAGCATGTCACAGCCCTCCGACAGTACGGCCGATATTTTCCCCGGAGCAGAACCAGGCAGGCGGGACAATGGCCAGGTCAGCGGGCAAGTCGGACGAGTCGGGCAGGACGGGGGCGGGCGACGAACCCCCCGATTCGCCGCCCTCGGTGATCAGCACCGCCCCGCTGCGGTCTCCCGCGGCCGGCGGCGTATCCCCCAGCGGCGGGGCGCTACCGGATCACCGTCCCCCCGTCCTTCGTTCCGGCGTGCCTTCGCGGCGCGGGCGGCCTGCACCGCGATGCGGATCTGCCCCTGCCGGGCGGCGGCGCGGTACAGCTCGGCGTCGCGGTCCTTGAGCGTCAGCTGGTTGATCTCGGCGAACATCTGGATCTCCTGGGGTCCGGATCCGGTCCCCGCCCGGTGCGGGGACCCTTTCTGCTGAGATCAAGACTCCTCGCCAAGGGGGGTCCCGGGCATCGGGAGCCTGCCTGATCCTGGGCGGTTGCGTGGCCTTAGAAACGACTGCGGCCGTCCTACCGGGCAGCGGTAGGACGGCCGTGGGGCCTTAGGGCGGTCAGCTCAGCCGTTGCCGGGGTTCGCGGAGCCGGCGGCGGCCGAGACGCTGCTCTCGTAGAGGCCCAGGAACGGCGCGGCGACGTAGGGGTTGCCGGTGCCGCCGCCCTCCTCGACGATCCGGGACTCGACGCTGTCGGCGTCCGGCAGGCTGTCGGTGGGGATCACGGACAGCTCGTCGTAGGCGCGGCCGGCCCCGGCGGTGCTGTGGCTCGGGTCGAGGTCGACCACGGCGTAGGCGGTCTGCCCGGCGTAGAGCGCGTAGTACGGGGCGCCGCCGAGGCCGCTGGGCACCTTCGGCTGCACGGTCTGCACGGTGCCCTGGGGGTTGTTGACGCTGGAGCTGTTGTCGATCGCGACGACCGGGTAGTAGCTCAGGCCGCAGGCGGCGCTGCCGGTGTCGGTGACCGCGATCAGCCGCTTGGTCACGCCCAGCTGCGCGTCGTAGGAGACCTTGGTGCTGAGCTGGTCGGCGGTGCAGGGGTGCCGGTAGGCGTAGGAGTCGCTGCTGCCGTTGCCGCCACCGCTGCTGATCGGGTTGCCCGTGGTCCCGCTGCCGCCGGAGGACGAGCCCTGGCTGCCGGAGCCGCCGCCGCTGCCGCCGCCGGTCGCACCGGAGGAGTGCGGCGCGGCCGAGGTGGAGCCCCCGGTGGTCCCGGCGGACACGCCCCCGGACGGCGCCGCGGACGCCGGGGCCGAAGCCGACGCGCCGCTCCCGGCCGCGTTCGCACCGCTGCCGGAGGCCCCGCCGCAGGCGGTCAGCGCCAGCGTGGTGGCGGCGGCGAGCAGCGCCAGCGGAAGGATGCGGCGGCGGGTGTTCCTGGGCGTGGTCATGCTGTCCCCCGGGGGTGTGTGAGCAGGTGTTGTATCCCTCTACACAGCCGGGGCCGCATGTCCGGTTTCCTATGACTCGTAACAACTGCTGTTACAGAAACCGCAGCTGACAGCACCGCACCCCGCCCGCGGGAACGCGGACGGGGTGCGGCGGCAGACGCCTGCGCCGAGCTCAGGCAAGCCGTTCGAGACTGCGCCCATGATCCTCTCAGGCAAGCCGCTCCAGACTGCGCCCATGATCCTCTCAGGCAAGCCGTTCGAGGATGAGCTCCTTCACCCGGGCCGCGTCGGCCTGGCCGCGGGTGGCCTTCATGACCGCGCCGACCAGCGCGCCCGCCGCCGCGACCTTGCCGTCGCGGATCTTGGCGGCGACGTCCGGGTTGGCCTCGATGGCCGCGTCGACCGCCGCGCCCAGCGCCGAGTCGTCGCTGACGACCGCGAGTCCGCGCTTGGCGACGACCTCGTCCGGCTCGCCCTCGCCGTCCAGGACGCCCTCGATGACCTGGCGGGCCAGCTTGTCGTTCAGCGATCCGTCGGCGACCAGCGCGCAGACCCGGGCGACCTGCGCCGGGGTGATCGGCTGGGTGCTGAGGTCGGTGCCGGACTCGTTGGCGCGGCGCGCCAGCTCGCCCATCCACCACTTGCGGGCCTGGTCGGCCGGGGCACCGGCGGCGACGGTCTCCAGGATCGGCTCGATCGCGCCCGCGTTCAGCACCGACTGCATCTCCAGGTCGGAGATCCCCCACTCGGTCTGCAGCCGCTCCCGGCGCACCCGGGGCATCTCCGGCAGCGCGGCCCGCAGCTGCTCCACCCACTCGCGGGACGGGGCGACCGGCACCAGGTCCGGCTCCGGGAAGTAGCGGTAGTCCTCGGCGTTGTCCTTGATCCGCCCGGCGCTGGTGCTGCCGTCGTCCTCGTGGAAGTGCCGGGTCTCCTGCAGGATCGTGCCGCCGTCGTTGAGCACCGCCGCGTGCCGCTGGATCTCGAACCGGGCCGCGCGCTCGACCGAGCGCAGCGAGTTGACGTTCTTGGTCTCCGAACGGGTGCCGAACTGCTCGCGGCCGTGCGGGCGCAGCGACAGGTTGACGTCGCAGCGCATCTGGCCCTTGTCCATCCGCGCCTCGGACACGCCGAGCGCCCGGATCACCTCGCGCAGCTCGGCGACGTACGCCTTGGCGACCTCGGGGGCGCGGGCACCGGCGCCCTCGATCGGCTTGGTGACGATCTCGATCAGCGGGATCCCGGCGCGGTTGTAGTCGAGCAGCGAGTGCGAGGCTCCCTGGATCCGACCGGTGGAGCCGCCGATGTGCGAGGACTTGCCGGTGTCCTCCTCCATGTGGGCACGCTCGATCTGCACCCGGAAGACCTCCCCGTCCTCCAGCGTGACGTCCAGGTAGCCGTTGAAGGCGATCGGCTCGTCGTACTGCGAGGTCTGGAAGTTCTTCGGCATGTCCGGGTAGAAGTAGTTCTTCCGGGCGAAGCGGCACCACTCGGCGATCTCGCAGTTCAGCGCGAGCCCGATCTTGATGGCGGACTCCACGCCGACCGCGTTCACCACCGGCAGCGACCCGGGCAGCCCCAGGCAGACCGGGCAGACCTGCGAGTTGGGCTCCTCGCCCAGCTCGGTGGAGCACCCGCAGAACATCTTCGTGGCGGTCCCGAGCTCGACGTGGACCTCCAGGCCCATCACCGGGTCGTAGGCGGCAAGGGCCTCGTCATAAGGCACCAGGTCAACGGTGACGGTCATAGGAAGTGCAACTCCTTCAGTACTTTGGTCAGCCCATCAAGCCAGGACTGATAGGCAGGGATCAAGGCAAGCCGTTCCAAGCGGATGTCACGGCCGAGTTGGTCCAGGACTTTGGTGGCGCTGCGCGAGCGAAGTACAGCTCGCAACGCGGCCTTGGGGTCCGCGATCGCCTCGGTCTCGTGCGGCTTCCTCGGAAGCCGTGAGAGATCGCACGCCGGGATGCGCTGGAAAGCCTGAGGATCACACAGTGCCCATGCCTCGGTCTCCCAACGCGGGACGATACCGACCAGCCGACGCCGGTCAGCGCCCAGACGGGCAGCGAGCGACTCGACCTTCCCGGACTCCCGGTGATCCTGGTGCGCGATGACCACATCACAGCAGCCGAGCAGCATCCGCACCTCGTCCTCGACCCGATCGCCGGGATGCACGGTGCGGACCGGGGAGAGCACGATCTCCCCGACGTCGAACGCCTCGGGGCCTCGCAGGGACAGCTGCCGGAGCTGGCGCAGGATCACCGGGGCGAGCAGCAGTTCGTCGCTCTCGCCTTCGGTCACCAGGCCCGCCATCAGGTAGCGACCGCTCACCAGGTGTCCCGCCGAACGGTCTCCAGATAGTTGCGGACCTCGATCGGAGTGACATAAGTGCCCCGCACACCGGTCTCCCCCACCCCCCGCGCGCGAGTGATCATGGAGCCGACACGGACACCGTCGACCTCCTCCGGGTGGAACACCGAGTCGAAGAACACGACCGCGTCCCGACCCTCGGCGAGCATGTGGGAGACCACCACCGGGGAGTGAGTGGTGACGATCACTTGCCGGCCCGGCCGCCCCTGGTCGGGACGGGTGCGATCGGCGATCCGGCTGAGCAGCGTCGCAAGCCGGGAGGGGTGCAGGCCGCTCTCGATCTCGTCGACGATCACCGTCCCCGGGTTCTCCGGATCATGGACGGCGGCGAGCAGGGCCAGCACCCTGAGGGTGCCGTCCGAGGCCACGCTGGGGGACATGGCACCCTGCTCCCGGTAGCGCAGGTCGTAGTCCCAGTCGCCACGGTGGTCGCGAACCGGAACCACGTCGTCCAGAGCCGGGATCACCGCGCACGCGTCCAACATCAGTTCAGCGAGCGTGTCGCTCTCGCTGAACCGGCCGAGTACCGCCGCGAGATTGGACGCGTCCGGGGCCAGTCGGCCCCGGTCCGTGCCGTCGGCCCGCATCCTGGCCAGCCCGCACACCGGGTCGAGGAACAGCCAGCTCCCGAGCTCCTGGTCCACCAGGTCGTAGTCCGCTCCTGATTCCCCCGTCCTCGGCCCGAAGGTCACGCGCAGCGTGGCGTCGCGGGGATGGGGGTGCAGCACCTCGCAGTACAGGCTCGGCTCGAAGGTACGGACCGTACCGGAGGTGCCGGGCAGGCTGATGGAGACGTTGATACGCAGCTCCCGGCAACGGCTGCCGTCGCCGCTCTGCCGCAGGAGTTGCATGCCGGTTCCGCGGTTGAACCGATGAAACGCGACGGGGTCACGCACCGTCTCCGCCAGCAGCCGGAGCGCGTCCAGCGCGTTCGACTTCCCGCTCGCGTTGGCACCGGCGACGACCAGGAGCGGTGGAACGTCCAGTGTGAAGTCCTTGAAGGACTTGAACCCGTCGATCTCGATCCGCTCGATCATTCCACCGCTCCTTTCGTTGGTTCGCTTTCCGACAGGTCGCCCTCGGGCCCCGGTCAGTCCGCCAGGACGTCGTCGGTGCCGAGTCGGCGGAGCTCGCGGACCAGCAGGGCGGTGCTGGTCAGCAGAGCGAGGGCGGCGACGGTGGCGTTGATCAGCTTGAGGGCGTCACCCTCGGAGCGGGACTTGCGGATGTCCTTGACCACACCGACGGCGCCGAAGGCGCTGGTGCCGATGCTGAACAGCAGGCCGGGCTTGCTGTGCTTGAAGCCCTTGAGCTGCTTGGCCCGGCTGGCCCTGGTCTCGGTTCCGTTCGCCTCGACCAGTCCGGCCTTCTCGATGGATTTGCTCACAGCGCGGGTGCCTCCTCCAGCAGGGGGTGTCCCCACTTGTCGTTGAGTGCCGCCTCGACCGTTCCACCGACCCGGTAGAGCCGGTCGTCGGCCAGGGCGGGGGCGATGATCTGCAGGCCGACCGGGAGATTGTCCTCCGGCGCGAGACCGCAGGGCACCGACATGGCCGAGTTGCCCGCCAGGTTCGACGGAATGGTGCACAGGTCGGCCAGGTACATCGCCATCGGGTCGTCGGCGCGCTCGCCGATCGGGAAGGCGGTGGTCGGGGTGGTCGGCGAGACCAGCACGTCGACGTCCGCGAAGGCGCGGGCGAAGTCCTGGGTGATCAGCGTGCGGACCTTCTGCGCCGAGCCGTAGTAGGCGTCGTAGTAGCCGGACGACAGGGCGTAGGTGCCGAGGATGATCCGGCGCTTCACCTCGGCCCCGAAACCCGCCTCGCGGGTCAGCGCGGTGACGTCCTCCGCCGAGCGGGTGCCGTCGTCGCCGACCCGCAGCCCGTACCGCATGGCGTCGAAGCGGGCCAGGTTGGAGCTGGCCTCCGAGGGCGCGATCAGGTAGTACGCCGGGAGCGCGTAGGTGAACGCCGGGCAGGACACCTCGACCACCTCGGCGCCCAGCTCGCGCAGCAGCTCCACCGACTCGTGGAACCGCTGCATCACGCCGGGCTGGTAGCCCTCGCCGCCGAACTCCTTGACGACGCCGATCCGCATGCCGGTGACGTCCTTGCGGCGGGCGGCGGCGACCAGCGGCAGCACCGGGGTGTCGATGGAGGTCGAGTCCATCGGGTCGTGTCCGGCGATCGCCTCGTGCAGGAGCGCCGCGTCGAGGACGGTACGGGCGCAGGGGCCGCCCTGGTCCAGCGAGGAGGAGAAGGCGATCAGGCCGTAGCGGGAGACCGTGCCGTAGGTCGGCTTGACGCCGACGGTGCCGGTGACCGCGCCGGGCTGGCGGATCGAGCCGCCGGTGTCGGTGCCGATGGCCAGCGGGGCCTCGAAGGCCGCGAGGGCGGCGGCGGACCCGCCGCCGGAGCCGCCGGGGATCCGGGAGAGGTCCCAGGGGTTGCCGGTCGCGCCGTAGGCGCTGTTCTCGGTGGAGGACCCCATGGCGAACTCGTCCATGTTGGTCTTGCCGAGGATCACCACGCCCGCCTCCTTGAGGCGGCTGGTCAGGGTGGCGTCGTAGGGCGGCACCCATCCTTCGAGGATCTTCGATCCGGCGGTGGTGGGCACGCCCTTGGTGGTGAAGACGTCCTTGAGCGCGAGCGGGACGCCCGCGAGCGGGCCGAGTTCCTCGCCGCGCGCCCGGCGCTGGTCGACGGCGCGGGCCGCGCCGAGCGCGCCCTCGGTGTCGACGTGCAGGAAGGCGTGGACCTTGCCGTCGACGGCGTCGATCCGGTCCAGGTGCGCCTGGGCGACCTCGACGGCGGAGACGTCACCGGCCGCGATGGCGGCGGCGGTGTCGGCGGCGGTGGCGCGGGTCAGGTCGAATGCGCTGTTCAGGTCGGTCATGGGTGGTCAGTCCTCCCCAAGGATCTGCGGCACGCGGAAGCGCTGCTCCTCCACGGCCGGGGCGCCCGCGAGGGCCTCGGCGGGGGTGAGCGACGGGCGGACCACGTCCGCGCGCATGACGTTGGTCAGCGGCAGCGGGTGCGAGGTCGGCGGTACGTCATCGGCGGCGATCTCGCTGACGCGGGCGACCGCGTCCACGATCGCGGTGAGCTGCTCGGCGAAGTGGTCCAGCTCTTCGGCCTTCAGCTCCAGCCGCGACAGCCGGGCGAGGTGGGCCACCTCCTCGCGCGTAATGCTCGGCATGCAGCGATCCCATCGGGGTGAGTTCTCAAGTGTCGAAAGTGTCGACGCCAGTGTATTGACAGCGGCGCGACCCCATCCTACGGAGGCGGGGCGGGGGCCTGCACAGGCGTTTCGTCCGCGCCGGTGAGCGGGGCGGCGAGCGGGGCGGCGAGCTGGGCGGTGAGCGGCGTGGTGATCGGGGCAGCGAGCTGGGTGGTGATCGGGGTGGCGCGCGGGGCCGTGCGCGGGGCCGGGTCCAGCGCGGGCCGGGCGGCGTTGCGGATCCGCAGCCAGGCGGTGGCCTGGTCGGCGGGCAGGGCGGCGGAGACCAGCCAGCCCTGGACCGCGTCGCAGCCCATGTCGTGCAGCCGCTCCCAGGTCTCGTCGTCCTCGACGCCCTCGGCGACCACGGTGAGCCCCAGCGAGTGCGCCAGCTGGACCGAGCACAGGACGACGGCGGCGTCGTGGTCGTCGGCGACCATCCGGCTGACGAAGGAGCGGTCGATCTTCAGCTCGCCGACCGGCAGCCGCCGCAGCCGGACCAGCGAGGAGTAGCCGGTGCCGAAGTCGTCCAGGGACATCCCGACGCCGTGGCGGCGCAGCTCCTCCAGGGTGGCGGCGGCCAGCTGGCCGTCCTCCAGCAGCAGCCGCTCGGTGATCTCCAGCTGGAGCGCGGCGGCCGGGACGCCGTACCGGGCCAGGCGTTCGGCGACGGAGGCGGCGAAGCCCTGCCGGAGCACGTCGCGCGGCGACACGTTGACCGCGACCTGCACGGTCATCCCCTCGGCCCGCCAGCCGGCGAGCTGGGCCACGGCGGAGTCCAGCACGTAGTCGGTGAGCTGCGGCATCAGGCCGGTGGACTCGGCCAGGCCGACGAACTCCTCCGGGCTGACCGGTCCGCGCCCGGCCCGCTCCCAGCGGACCAGCGCCTCCAGGCCGACCACATGGCCGTCGAAGGCGACCTTGGGCTGGTAGTGGATCTTCACGTCGCCGTTGTCCAGGGCCCGGCGCAGGTCGCCGAGCAGGCCCAGCCGCTCCGGGGTGTCGGCGTCCTGCTCCGGCCGGTACATCTCGATGCCGCTGCGGCTGCGCTGGGCGTGGGCCATCGCGACGTCGGCGCGGCGCAGCAGGGTATCGGCGTCGTCGGCGTGGTCGGGCGAGACGGCCAGCCCGGCGCTGGACTCCAGCACCAGCTGGATGCCGTCCAGGAAGACCGGTGCGGCGAGTTCGGCGGCCAGCGCGCGGGCGGTGGCGAGCAGTTCCTCGTCGCCGCCGACGGCGGGCAGCAGTACCGCGAACTCGTCGCCGCTGATCCTGGCCACCACCGCGCCGGGGGTGTGCACCGCCCGGCGCAGCCGGATGCCGACCTGGACCAGCAGCCGGTCCCCGGCGGCGTGGCCGAGGGTGTCGTTGAGCGAGCGGAAGCGGTCGAGGTCGAACAGCACCAGCGCCACCCGGTGCGGTCCGGCGGCGATGGCCTCGCGGGCGGCCAGCAGCAGCGCGCCGCGGTTGGCCAGCCCGGTGAGCGAGTCCGTCTCCTGGTCGCGGACCCGCTCCCGGGCGATCCGCCAGGCGGCGTACAGCACCGCCAGCGGGACCGCGAACAGCGGCAGCAGCTGCGGCGCGTGCCGGATCGTGAGCAGGGCCAGGGGCAGCAGTGGCGCCGCCCCTGCCACCAGCACGCCGACGAACACCGCCACCCTGATCGTCTGCCCGGTCGGGCCGGACTGGCCGGCGGCACGGCCGAGCCTCGACGTGCGCTCCATGAAGTGGTCCTCTTGCTTCCCCGCGTACCCGCTGCGGACGGGCTGCTTCAAGCGTAAATGCGCACCTGTGCAAGGGACATGGAATTGGACGGTACGTAACCCAGCGGTGTCCTTGACGGCGGCGGACCACCACCATATCCGCCGCCGTGGGCGTTTTGCCTTTGCGTTAAGTCACTTGACGAGCAATCAGTCAATCCTCCGGGGTCGGTGCCGCGACCGCGCGGGCGGCCTCGGGCCCCTGCGCCAGCAGTACCGCGAAGCCGTCGTCGTCCAGCACCGCGAGCTTCAGCTGCATCGCCTTGTCGTACTTGGAGCCGGGGTTGTCCCCGGCCACCACGAAGTCGGTCTTCTTCGAGACCGAGCCGGTGACCTTGGCGCCGAGGTGCTGCAGGGCCTCCTTGGCGCCGTCCCGGGTGTAGTCGGTGAGGGTGCCGGTGACCACCACGGTCAGCCCCTCCAGCGGGCGCGGGGCCTGCTCCTCGTCGCTGCCCTCCTCGGCGAGGCGGACCCCGGCGGCGCGCCACTTCTCGATGATGTCGCGGTGCCAGTCCTCGGCGAACCACTGGACGAGGGCGGCGGCGATGCCGGGGCCGACGCCCTCGGTGGCGGCCAGCTCCTCCTCGCTGGCGGCGGCGATCCGGTCCAGGTCGCGGAACTCGCGGGCCAGGGCCTGGGCGGCGACCGGGCCGACCCTGCGGATCGACAGGGCGGTGATGATCCGGGCCAGCGGGCGCTGCTTGGCCGCCTCCAGGTTCTCCAGCAGCGACAGCGTGGTCTTCTTCGGCTCGCCCTTGAGGTTGGCGAAGAACGACACGATCTTCTGCTCGCCGGTGACCTCGTCGATCTTCGGCAGGCTGGTCTTCGGGTCGCGGATCAGCACCTTGATCGGCAGCAGCTGTTCCACCGTCAGGTTGAAGATGTCGCCCTCGTCGGCCAGCGGCGGGGTGGCCGGCTCCAGCGGCTGGGTCAGCGCCACGGCGGCGACGTAGCCGAGGTCCTCGACGTCCAGCGCGGCCCGGCCGCCGAGGTAGGCGATCCGCTCGCGGATCTGCGCCGGGCAGTAGCGGGCGTTGGGGCAGCGCAGGTCGATGTCGCCCTCGGACATCGGGCGCAGCTCGCTGCCGCACTCGTGGCAGTGGGTGGGCATCACGAACGCCTGCTCGGTGCCGTCGCGCAGGCTCTCCACCGGGCCGAGGATCTCCGGGATCACCTCGCCCGCCTTGCGCAGCACCACCGTGTCGCCCAGCAGCACGCCCTTGGCCTTCACCACCTCCTGGTTGTGCAGGGTGGCGTACTGCACCATCGACCCGGCGATCAGCACCGGTGCGGCCAGCACCGCGTACGGGGTGGCCCGGCCGGTGCGGCCGATCCCGACCTCGATCCGCTCCAGCTTGCCGACCGCCTCCTCCGGCGGGTACTTCCAGGCGATGGCCCAGCGCGGCACCTTGGAGGTCGCGCTGAGCCGCCCCTGCAGGGCGATCTCGTCGACCTTGACCACCACGCCGTCGATCTCGTGGTCCACCGAGTGCCGGTGCTCGCCGTAGTGGGCGATGAACTCCTTGACCCCGGCGATCGAGTCGACCACCCGGTTGTGGGTGGCCGTCGGCAGGCCCCATGCGTGCAGCAGCTGGTAGGCGTGCGACTGGCAGTCGATGTCGAAGCCCTTGCGGGCGCCGATGCCGTGCACCAGCATCCGCAGCGGCCGGGCGGCGGTGGCCTGCGGGTCCTTCATCCGCAGCGAACCGGCGGCGGTGTTGCGCGGGTTGGAGTACAGGGTCTCCAGCGCCAGCGGGCGGCGGCCCTCGGCCAGCAGCCGGACGTTCTCCTCGCGGCGGCGGTCGTTCTCGGCCGCGAGCCCGGCGTTGAACCGTTCGAAGTCCGCGGTGGACATGTAGACCTCGCCGCGGATCTCGACCAGCTCCGGCGGGTCGTCGGTGGCCAGCCGCTGCGGGATGTCGGCGATGGTCAGCGCGTTGGCGGTGATGTCGTCGCCGACCCGGCCGGTGCCCCGGGTGGCGGCGCGGACCAGCCGCCCGTGCTCGTAGGTGAGGTTGACCGCCAGGCCGTCGATCTTCAGCTCGCACAGGAAGTGGTACTCCTGCCCGGCGAGCTCCCGCTCGACCCGCTCGGCCCAGGCGTCCAGCTCCTCGTCGTTGAAGGCGTTGTCCAGGCTGAGCAGCCGCTCCAGGTGGGTGACCTTGGCCAGGTGCTCGGAGAGCGCACCGCCGACCTTCTGGCTCGGCGACTCGGGGGTGACCAGCTCGGGGTGGCGCTCCTCGATGGCCATCAGTTCCCGCATCAGGGCGTCGAACTCGGCGTCGCTGATGCTGGCCGCGTCGTCGCCGTAGTACCGGCGGCGGTGCTCCTCCAGCTCCCGCGCCAACTCCGCGTGCCGCGCCCGGTCCGGTTCGGGTACGTCAGCCGCCACTGGGCTCTCCTCCATCGGAATCCCCCGTCCTGTTCCTACGTGTGCCTACTCCGGGTTGTCCGCCAGGCTGCGCGCGGCGATGACGCTGTGTGACAGCGCCGTCCGGGCGTACGCCGGGGAGGCCCCGGCCAGACCGCAGCTGGGGGTCACCACGACGTGTCGCGACAGCAGTGCCGGGTCGAGCCCCAGCCTGCGCCACAACCTCCTGACACCGCTGACACTACCGGCCGGGTCCGACAACCCGGGTTCCAGCGGCGGGACGACACCGGCGAGCAGTACCAGGCCGTCCTCCACCCCCTCACCGATCACCTCGTCGTCACGCTCCGTCAGCAGGGACAGGTCCAGCGACACCGCCGCCGCCCCGGCCCGGCGCAGCAGCGCCAGCGGCGGGTTCGGCGCGCAGCAGTGGACCACCACCGGCACGCCCAGGCCGTCGACCACGGCCCGCAGCCGCTCCTCGGCGAGCTGCCGGTCGATCGCGCGCAGCCGCTGCCAGCCGCTGGCGGTGGGCACCTGCCCGGCCAGCACGGCCGGCAGCGAGGGCTCGTCCAGTTGCAGCAGCGGCTGCGCCCCGGGCACCCGGCGGTGCAGCTCGTCCAGGTGCCCGCGCAGGCCCTCGATCAGCGAGCCGGTGATGTCGCGGACCGCGCCGGGGTCGGCCAGGGCCTTCTCCCCGCGCTGTAGTTCGACCCCGGCGGCCAGCGTCCACGGGCCGACCGCCTGGACCTTCAGCGGGCCGGTCCAGCCCTGGGTGAACTCCTCCAGGGCGTCCAGGTCCTCGCCGAGCCAGGACCTGGCCCGCCGGGTGTCGCGCCCCGGGTGGTCGCCGAAGCGCCAGCCGGAGGGTTCGACCCGGGCGAACAGCTCGACCAGGAGGCCGAGGCTACGGCCGATCATGTCGGCGCCGGGGCCGCGCGCGGGCAGCTCGGCGAGGTGCGGCAGCACCTCCAGCGAGCCGGTCACGGTCTTCGCGGCCTCCCGCGCGTCGGTCCCTGGCATCGACCCGACGCCGGTCGCACCGACGCCGTCCAACTGCGGAAACGTGCTCTTCGACATCACGCCCGCAGCGTACGGGACCGGGCCGCCCCGGCGCGGGTCAGCGGCGGTCGGCGCCGATCAGCGTCCCGGGCGGACGGTGAGGTCGGTGATCTCGGCGTCGCGCGGCAGGTCCAGCGCGCTGAGGACGGTGGCGGCCACCGACTCCGGGTCGATGTAGGCGTCGGCGTCGTAGGGCAGCCCCTCCTGGGCGCGCACCTTCTGCTGCATGGCGGTCGCGGTGCGGCCCGGGTAGACGCTGGTCACCCGGATCCCGTTGGCGCGCTCCTCGGCGCGCAGCGAGTCGGCCAGCGCCCGCAGCCCGTGCTTGGACGCCGCGTAGGTGCCCCACTCGGCGTGCGCGTACAGCCCGGCACCGGAGTTGACGAAGACCACCTGGCCGCGGCCGACCCGCAGCGTCGGCAGGAACAGCCGGGTGAGCTCGGCCGGGGCGATCAGGTTCACCGCCAGCGTCTCGTTCCAGACCTTGGTGGTGAGGTCGCCGACGGTGCCGAGCTGGACCACGCCCGCGATGTGCAGCAGCGAGTGCAGTTCCACCGGCTGGGGCTGCTGGCCCAGCGCCCAGGAGAGGCGGTCCGGCGCGGACAGGTCGCCGATCAGGGTGTGGCTGCCGGGGAAGCGCGCCCGCAGCCGCGCCGCCCGACCGGCGTCCCTGGCCAGCAGCCACAGCTCCTCGCCGCGTTCCGCCAGCCGCGTGGCGACCGCCGCGCCGATGCCCGAGCCCGCTCCGGTGATCAGATGTGTTCCCATGCGTTCAGCAGTATCACGTTCGCGACCGGGGATGTTCGGCCACCATGGGGCCTCTGGAAGCAGCGCGATGGCCCAGGGGGACGAACGTGAGTGACGCAGCGGACGCCGGACACATGATCGTGTGCGGCGGTGACTCCCTGACCCACCGTCTGGCGCTCGACCTGATCCACCTCTACCGCGAGCGGGTGACCCTGATCATCCCCAGCCTGACCGAGGGGCACGGGCCGCAACTGGCGGCGCTGGCCACCGAGGACGGCTCGGTGGCGGTGATCGCCGGGCGCGGTCCGGACGAGACCACGCTGATCGCCGCCGGGGTGCAGCAGGCCACCGCGCTCGCGCTGACCATGGACGACGACTCGGTGGTCACCCAGGCCGCGCTGCTCGCCCAGGGCCTCAACCCGCGGCTGCGGCTGGTGCTGCGGATCTTCAACATCACCCTCGGGCAGCGGCTGGAGAACCTGCTGAACCGCACGCCCGGACCGGCGGGCGGCTCGGCCGCGGTGCTGTCGGCCTCGGACACCGCCGCCCCGGCGCTGGTCTCCTCCGCGGTGCCCGGCCGGAACCAGGTGATCCCGATCAACGGCGGGACCTTCTCGGTGGTGGAGGCGCCGGTCGGCGCCCCGCCCGGCGCGGACGTCCCGCTGGCCCTGCTCGGACCGCGGACCGACCACGCGGTGGGGACCGGTGACACCCCGCTGCACGCGCTGCTGCCCTCGGCCGGGCAGGTCTCCGGCACCGACGCCGCGCGTACCCGGGCGGTGCTGCGGCTGCGGCACGACCCGGACGAGCCCGCGCCACCGGCCCCCCGCTTCCGCCGGATCCCGTTCGGCGCGCTGTTCTCGCGGCGGCTGCGGCTGGCCGGGCTGGGGCTCGCGGTGCTGATCGCGACGCTCAGCGTGGCCACCAGTCTGGCCACCGGCGACGCGCTGCCGCTGTCGCTGTACCTGGTGCTGATGGACGTCTTCGGGCTGGGCAACCCGGCGCTCGGGGCCTCGCTGGCGCGGAAGGTGCTGCAACTGGCGGCGGCCTTCACCGGAATGATGATCATGCCGCTGGTGCTGGCCCTGGTGCTGGAGAACCTGGGCGCGCTGCGCGGCGTCAGCACGCTGAACCGCCCGCTGCGGACCACCACCGACCACATCGTGGTGGTCGGCCTCGGCAAGGTGGGCACCCGGGTCATGGAGCGGCTGTCGGACCTGCGGGTCCCGGTGGTCGCGGTGGAGCGCGATCCGGACGCGCCGGGGCTGGCCCGGGCCCGCGCCCGGCGGGTACCGGTGGTGATCGGGGAGATCTCCCAGCCCGCCGTCTACCGCTCCGCCCGGATCGCCCGCTGCCAGACGCTGATGGCGCTGACCAGCAACGACAGCGTGAACCTGGAGGCGGTGCTGTACGCCAGGGAGCGCCGCCCGGACCTGCGGGTGGTGCTCCGGCTGTTCGACGACGCCTTCTCCGGCACGGTCTACCGGGCGCTGCGGGCCTCCTATCCGCAGGCGCCGACCCGCAGCCGCAGCGTGTCCTACCTGGCCGCGCCCGCGTTCGCGGCGGCGATGATGGGACGCCAGGTACTGGCCGCGATCCCGGTGGAGCGGCAGATGCTGCTGGTCGCGGCGGTGAGCCTGCGCGACCGGGCGGCCTCGGGCGCGGTGACCGTGGGCGAGGCGTTCCGTCCCGGCGGCTGGCGGGTGGTCGCGGTGCTGGCGGCCGACGACCACCTGATCTGGAACCCGGACCCCGACCGGCCGTTGGCCGCCAACGAGCAGGTGATCGTGGTCGCCACCCGCGAGGGCCTGGGCCTGCTGCTTCAGCGCGGCCTGGACGTCCCGGCACCCGTTCCGGCCGTGGGCGAGCCGCCGGTGGTGCCGCCGCAGCCGGGCGGGTACGGCGCCCCGGGCGGGCTGCCCGGCGCGGTGCCGGGCGGGGTGCCGGTCGGGGCCGCGCACGGGGTCCGCTTCCGGCGCGGCGCCTCGGCCGTGCCGCCGCTGCCGCGGCTGCCCCGGGCGCAGCCCGCCGCGCCCTACCCGCCGATCAACGAGGAGGAGCTGCACGCCGATTCGCGCCGGGTGGTGGCCAGGAACCAGCAGCTCCGCGAGCAGGAGCGGCGGCAGCCCGGGGAGCGGGCCGCCGGGGAGCAGCCGCCGGACGATCAGTCGGCCGGGCCCTCCAGGTAGGCCAGCACCTCGGCGCCGTCGGCCGCGAAGCGGACCAGCGAGTCCAGCGCGGCCGGCAGGAAGCCTTCCCGCTCCATCCGCCGCAGCTGGGTCCGCAGCCCGTCGTAGAAGCCGTCGGTGTCCAGGAAGACCACCGGCTTGCGGTGCTGCTTGTGCTTCTTCAGCTCGACCGCCTCGGTGACCTCGTCCAGCGTGCCGAGGCCGCCGACCAGGACCACCACCGCGTCGGCGCGGGCCAGCAGTTCGGCCTTGCGGGCGGCCAGGTCGACGGCGGTCACCAGCTCGTCCGCGCCCTGGTACGCCTTGTGCGCCAGCAGTTCCACGCTGACGCCGACCAGCCGCGCCCCGGCGGCCCTGGCCTCGTCGGCTATCTGGCCCATCAGCCCGGCGTGCGAGCCGCCCCAGACCAGGGTGTGGCCGTGCTCGCCGAGCAGCTTGGCGAACTCCCGGGCCGGGGCGGTGTAGCGCTCGTCCAGGTCGTTGGCGGAACAGAAGACGGTGATGTTCACAGGGTTCCCCCGGGGAAGGTGCGGCGACGAAGAGGTCAGCTGGACAGCGCGGTGCGGGCGGTGGTGGCGATGGTCGCGGAGCCGACCACCCGGGTGCCGTCGTAGAGCACCACGGCCTGCCCGGGCGCGATGCCGCGCGCCGGTTCGGCCAGCTCGACCCGCAGTTCGCCGCCGACCAGCTCGGCGGTGACCGGTACCGGCTCGCCGTGGGCCCGCAGCTGCGCGGAGTAGCTGCCCGGGCCGACCGGCGCCGGGCCGCACCAGCGCGGCCGGACGGCGCTGAGCGCGGCCACGTCCAGCGCCTCGACCGGGCCGACGGTGACCCGGTTGTCGACCGGGGAGATGTCCAGCACGTAGCGCGGCTTGCCGTCGGCGGCCGGGTGGCCGATCCGCAGGCCCTTGCGCTGGCCGATGGTGAAGCCGTACGCGCCGTTGTGCTCGCCGAGGCGGGTGCCGTCGACGTCGACGATCTCACCGGTCCTGGCGCCGAGCCGGCGCTCCAGGAAGCCCTGGGTGTCGCCGTCGGCGATGAAGCAGATGTCGTGGCTGTCGGGCTTCTGGGCGACCGCGAGGCCGCGCCGGTCGGCCTCCGCCCGGACCAGGTCCTTGGGGGTGTCGCCGAGCGGGAAGACGGCATGGGCCAGCTGCCCGGCGTCGAGCACCCCGAGCACGTAGGACTGGTCCTTGGCCGGGTCGACCGCGCGGTGCAGCTCGCGGGCGCCGTCGGGGGCGGTGACGATCTGCGCGTAGTGGCCGGTGCACACCGCGTCGAAGCCCAGGGCGACCGCCTTGTCCAGCAGCGCCGAGAACTTGATCTTCTCGTTGCAGCGCAGGCAGGGGTTGGGGGTGCGTCCGGCGGCGTACTCGGCGACGAAGTCGTCGATGACGTCCTCGCGGAAGCGTTCGGCGAGGTCCCACACGTAGAACGGGATGCCGATGACGTCGGCGGCGCGGCGGGCGTCGCGGGCGTCCTCCAGCGTGCAGCAGCCGCGCGCGCCGGTACGGAAGGACTGCGGGTTGCCGGACAGCGCCAGGTGCACGCCGGTCACCTCGTGTCCGGCCTCGGCCACCCGCGCGGCGGCCACGGCCGAGTCCACCCCGCCCGACATCGCGGCGAGCACGCGCAGCCGCCCCCCGCCGAGGGAGGTGGAGGTTTCGTCAGGAGCCCCAGGGAAGTCATTCATGATGCGTCCAGGGTACGTGCCCCACGGAAGCGCCTTTTCCCGGCGGTCACCGGAGCCACGGCGGGTCAGCGGCGGACGTTGGCCGCGCTCGCCATCCGGGCCCGCTCGATCACCGGTCCGATCGCCGCGAGCAGCGCCGCGACGTCCGCCTCGGTGGAGGTGTGGCCGAGCGAGAACCGCAGCGAGGCCCGGGCCAGTGCCGGTTCCACGCCCATCGCCAGCAGCACGTGGCTGGGTTGCGGCACCCCGGCCGAGCAGGCGGAGCCGGTGGAGCACTCGATGCCGCGCGCGTCGAGCAGCATCAGCAGCGCGTCGCCCTCGCAGCCGGGGAAGGAGAAGTGCGCCCCGGCCGGCAGCCGTCCGCCGGGCCGCAGCCCCGGGTCGCCGTTGAAGACCGCGTCCGGGACGGCCGCGAGCACCCCGGCGACCAGCGAGTCGCGCAGCGCGGCGACCGCCGGGGCGTACTCCGGCCGGCGGCACACGGCGATCTCGGCGGCGGCGGCGAACCCGGCCGCCGCCGGCACGTCCAGGGTGCCGGAGCGGACGTCCCGCTCCTGGCCGCCGCCGTGCAGCAGCGGCACCGGACCGGCCGCGCGGGAGAGCACCAGCGCGCCGATGCCGTAGGGGCCGCCGATCTTGTGGCCGGTGACGGTGAGCGCGTCCAGCCCGGAGTCGGCGAAGGAGAGCGGCAGCTGGCCGAAGGCCTGCACCGCGTCGGCATGCATCGGGATGCCGAACTCCCTTGCGACAGACGCGAGTTCGACGATCGGCTGGATCGTGCCGACCTCGTTGTTGGCCCACATCACGGTGATCAGGGCGATGTCGGACGGGTCGGCGGCGATGGCGGCGCGCAGCGCCTCCGGGTGGACCCGGCCGTAGCCGTCCACCGGCAGCCAGTCGATCCGGGCGCCCTCGTGCTGCTCCAGCCACTCGACGGCGTCGAGCACGGCGTGGTGCTCGACCGGGCTGCACAGGATCCGCACCCGGGCCGGGTCGGCGTCCCGGCGGGCCCAGTAGAGGCCCTTGACCGCCAGGTTGTCGGACTCGGTGCCACCGCCGGTGAACACCACCTCGCTGGGCCGGGCGCCGAGCGCCTGGGCCAGGGTTTCCCGGGACTCCTCGATGACGCGGCGGGCGCGGCGGCCGGCGGCGTGCAGGGAGGAGGCGTTGCCGGTGCTGCCGAGGTGTGCGGTCATCGCAAGCACCGCTTCGGGCAGCATCGGTGTGGTCGCCGCGTGGTCGAGATAGGGCATGGCGGGTCAAGTGTAGAGGGGATCCGACACCGCTCGTGGACACCGGTCCCGAGTGCGCCCCCGGCGGCGGCCCGGACCGGCGGGCACGCTCGCGTTGCAACCCGCGCAACGGCTGCCTAAGCTCCGTCCACACCCGCTCGACGGGATCGCGAGACGACCAGCGGTCGGACCACGCCGCAGGGGGCAGCAGCAGATGGCGCAGACAGTGGACAGGGCCCTGGTGATCCTGGCCTCCCTGGCCGAGGGACCGGCCTCGCTGGAGCAGGCGGCGAACCGGATCGGCGTCCACAAGTCGACCGCGCTGCGACTGCTGCGCACGCTGGAGGAGCACGGCTTCGTGCACCGCCAGTCGGACTACCGCTACCGCCTCGGCGGCAAGCTGTTCTCGCTGGCCCAGCTGGCGCTGGAGAGCATCGACGTCCGGGTAGTCGCCGCACCGCACCTGGCCGACCTGAACGAGCGCTGCGGCCACACCGTGCACCTGGCCGTGTACGAGGACGGCGAGGTCACCTACGTGGACAAGCTGGAGAGCCGCTACCCGGTCCGGATGTACTCGCGGATCGGCAAGCGCGCCCCGCTGACCGCCTCCGCCGTCGGCAAGGTGCTGCTGGCGGACCTGCCGGAGGCGCGGCGGCGGGAGGTGGTGGAGGCGCTGGAGTTCCCCGCGTACACCGCGCGCTCGCTGCGGCTCCCGACCGAGCTGCTGGCGGAGCTGGAGGTGGTCCGCAAGCAGGGCTGGGCGGTCGACCGGGGCGAGTACGAGGAGACGGTCAACTGCGTGGCGGTGCCGATCCGGGGGGTGGACGGGCGGGTGATCGCGGCCTGCTCGATCTCCACCCCGACCGTGGTCGCCCCGCTGGCGGCGCTGCGGCGGCTGGTCCCCGACCTGCTGCGGACCGCCGAGGCGGTCTCCCAGGAGTACGGCGGCCGGGCCGACCAGTAGCGCCCGCCCCCGCCCCGGAGGGACTCCGACGGGACGTCACCCCTCCTCGCCGAGGCTGCTGGCGCTGCCCCGGTGCCAGGCCCTGGGGGCCCGCCACTCGTACCGCAGCGCCAGCATCCGCACCGTGAAGGCCACCAGCGCCGCGCTCGCGCCGGTGACCGCGCCGAGGTGGTGCACGGCGATCAGCCCGGCCGTGATCGCGCCGCCGACCAGCGCGGGCACCGCGTACAGCGAGCGGTCCCAGCGCAGCAGCGAGGGGACCTCACTGACCAGCAGGTCCCGGGCGACCCCGCCGCCCGCCGCGGTGAGCACCCCGAGCGCGACCGAGGCGACCGCGCCCAGGCCGTAGTCGTGGGCCTTGGCGGTGCCGGTGACGCAGAACAGGCCGAGGCCGAGCGCGTCCAGGGTCTGCACCGCGTTGTTGATCCGCGCCACCTCCGGATGCAGGAAGAACACGACCAGCGCGGCGACCAGCGGGGTGAGGAAGTAGCCGCGGTTCTCGAACGCGGCCGGCGGCACCGCGCCGATGATCACATCCCGGATCAGTCCGCCACCCAGCGCCGTCGCCTCGGCCAGCACCGCGATGCCGAAGATGTCGAGGTTCTTGCGCACGGCGAGCAGTCCGCCGGAAAGCGCGAAGACGAAGATCCCGATCAGGTCCAGCGTCTGCTGTACGTCGGGCGAGAACAGTCGCGAGGTGGTCACAGCCACTGTTCTATCTGCTTCCGGGGCAACCGGAAGGCTGGCGCCCCGCTTTTTGAATGCGGCCATTCAATGCACTCCAGGTGCCCCGATTCACACATCGGAAACACTGGGCGTCCCACCCCTCAGACCGAAGTGTAAAGATCAAGCAAAATGCACCACTCCGAGGGGTGGTCGGGCATAAAGCTATAAAACGGACATAAAAGTCGCAGGTCGTGTCAGTGGGTGATCATCGAGCGTCCCATATAGCCGTATATAACGGACATTCGATCGTCGTGTCATGATCCCGCATGATCTCATTCTGGTCTCAGCCGGGTTCGTGCTCTTGAGTAGCGAAAATCGGCATGCGTAGAGTCCCCTAACACCGCGCCGCGATACGAACTTCTGAACTGAGATCCGGGGATGTCTGCACGATGACCACACAGCCCCAGCCCACCGGCTCCCACACCGATGCCACGACATTGGTGTCCGACACGGCTGACTCATCGCAGGGCCCCGAGCCCGCGGCCGCCGCGATCGCCGGCCGCTCGCCGGCCCAGATGGCCTGGGCCCGGCTGCGCCGCGACCGTGCCTCACTGGCCGCACTGATCGTGACGGTCATCTTCCTGCTGGCCGCCGCGTTCTCGCCGCTGCTGTCCAGCCTGGAGGGCTGGGGACCGGTGTCGGCCGACCTCAAGGCGATCGACCCGAACACCGGCAACTTCCCGATCGGTTCGCTCGGCGGCATCAGCGGCCACCACTGGCTCGGCGTCGAGCCGGGCACCGGGTACGACGTCTTCTCCCGGCTGATCTACGGCCTGCGCACGTCGCTGCTGGTCTCGCTGTCCGCCGCGATCATCTCCACGGTGCTGGGCGTGGTCGTCGGACTGGCCGCCGGGTACTTCGGCGGCAAGATCGACAGCTTCCTGAACTGGGTCATGAACATCATGCTGGCGTTCCCGCAGCTGCTGTTCATCATCGCGCTCACCCCGGTCATCACCAACGCCGTCTCCACCAACAGCCACGGCGGCACCAGTGAGACCCTCCAGCTCGGCACGATCGTCGTGATCATCTCCGCCTTCGCCTGGGCCTACACCGCCCGGCTGGTCCGCGGGCAGGTGCTCTCGCTGCGCGAGCGCGAGTTCGTCGACGCGGCCCGGATCATGGGCGCCGGCTGGGGGCACATCCTGTTCAAGCAGCTGCTGCCGAACCTCTGGGCGCCGATCCTGATCTCCTTCGCGCTGGCGATCCCCACCAACATCGCCACCGAGGCCGCGCTGTCCTACCTGGGCGTGGGCGTCGTCACGCCCAACCCGGACCTGGGCGCCATGCTCAACGCGGCCACCCAGTACTACCTCTACGACCCCACGTACATGCTCGTCCCCGGTATCGCGCTGCTGCTCGTCGTGCTGGCGCTGAACCTGCTGGGCGACGGTGTGCGTGACGCCCTCGACCCCCGCGCGAACCGGGCCTGACCCCGTCGCACCGAAGCATCCCGCGCCGCTTGCCCCGAACCGGGCGGCCACCAGGGCGGGTAACCGAGAAATCACCAAGGGAGACCCTCACATGATGCGCAACAAGCGCACGGTCGCCATGACCGCTATCGCGATATCTGTCGCCCTGGGAGCCACCGCCTGCGGCGGAAGCAAGTCCACCGGCGGCAGCGGCACCACCGGATCAAAGATCTCGGGTGGCACCCTGGTCTACTACGCCGAGGACGACTTCAACCACATCGACCCGCAGCGTACGTACACCACGCAGGGCATGAACATCGACCAGCTGCTGGTGCGCACCCTGACCGGGTGGAGCCAGTCCCCCGGCAGCGGCGCCCCGAAGCTGGTCGGCGACCTGGCGACCAACACCGGTGTCCCCAGCAACGGCGACAAGACCTGGACCTTCACCCTGCGTCCCGGCGTCAAGTGGCAGGACGGCACCCCGGTCACCTCCTACGACGTCAAGTACGGCGTCGAGCGCGCGGCCTCGCCCGACATCAGCAGCGGCACCACCTACTGGACCTGGCTGGTCGGCTCGGCCAACTACAAGGGCCCGTACTCGGGCGCCGAGCTGCCGTCGATCCAGACCCCGAACGCCAGCACCATCGTCTTCAACCTGAGCTCCGCCCAGCCCGAGTTCCCGCAGGCCGCCGCGATGGACACCTTCGCCGCCGTGCCGAAGGCCAAGGACACCGGCTCCGCGTACGACACCAGCGTGTTCTCCGACGCCTCGTACGAGATCAAGTCCTACGTGCACAACAAGGAAATGGTTCTGGTCAAGAACCCGAACTGGTCCGCCGGCAACGACCCGATGCGCGAGCAGAACGTCAACGAGATCGACATCAAGTTCGGTCAGGACCAGGCGTCCATCGACCAGCTGATGAAGGCCGACCAGGGCGACGCCCAGAACGCGGTCATCGAGGACCCGATCGCGGGCACCGACCTCACCCCGTTCACCATGGACCCGGCCCTGAAGTCGCGGATGCACAACATCGCGACCCCCGGTGTCGACTACATCGCGATGAACACCACGACCATCACCAACGTGAAGGTCCGTGAGGCGATCGGCGACGCGATCAACAAGGAGACCTACCGCGGCGCCATGGGCGGCTCGGCGTACGGCGACATCGCCACCAGCTTCCTGCCCACCGGCACCCCGGGCCGGATCGCGTACAACCCGTACAACAACACCGGCACCGGCAACATCCCGGCCGCCAAGGCGCTGCTCCAGCAGGCCGGCGTGTCCCACCTGACCCTCTCGCTGGCGGTCGAGAACGACCCGACGCACGAGAAGGCGGCCGACACGATCGTCAACTCGCTGGCCCAGATCGGCATCACGGTCAACGTCAAGCCGGTCGACCGCGCCACCTACTTCAACAACATCGGCACCCCGGCGAACAAGTACGACCTGATCTGGGCCGACTGGTTCGCCGACTGGCCGAGCGCCGCCACCATCGACCCGGTGCTGCTCGACGGCCGCCTGATCCAGGCCCAGGGCAACAACGACTACTCGATGCTGAACGACAAGGTCGCCGAGCAGAAGCTGGACGCGGCCGGGGCCAAGACCGACCCGACCGCCGAGGCGGCCGCGTACGGCCTGGCTGACCAGTACATCTTCCAGACCGACTTCCCGCTGGTGCCGCTCACGTACCGCAACCAGACCGAGATGTCCGGCGACCACGTCGGCGGCCTCACCGAGGACACCATCATCGGCGAGCTCGACCTGACCCACGTGTACCTCACCAACTAGCAGTCCCCCGAGGTGAGCTGACGCTCACTTCGACCCGGGTGCGGCGCGCATCCGGTCCGGTCGGCGACGGAGACCCGTCGCCGACCGGACCGGCGCCGCCCCCCAACCCATCAGCACCGTCATCCCGCGCAGGTCAGATCCCCGCCGGCCGACAACGAGAGGGAGGCGGGCCAGGCCTCACCGCCCGGTCCGAGCACCACATGACTCGTTACCTCATTCGTCGCCTCCTGAGTGCTGTCGCCATCATCGTGGTGATCAGCTTCATCACCTTCCTCATCTTCTTCGCCGTCCCGTCGAGCCCGGCGGTGCTCGCCTGCGGCAAGACCTGCACCCCGGAACGCATCGCCCAGATCAACCAGGCGCTCGGGCTGAGCAAGCCGATCCTGGTGCAGTACTGGGACTTCGCCTACGGCTTCTTCAACGGACGCACCTTCGGCGGCAGTTCGGTGCCGATCCAGTGCAACTTCCCTTGCCTGGGCATCTCGTTCCACGACAACTCCAACGTCTGGGACACCCTGATGGGCCGCGCGCCCGCCGACATCTCGCTGGCGATCGGCTCAGCCGTGGTCTTCCTGATCACCGGCCTGGGCCTGGGCATCGTGTCGGCGATCCGCAAGGGCAAGGCGATCGACAAGTTCGCGGTCGGCTTCGCGCTGTTCGGGATCTCACTGCCGATCTACTTCACCGCGCTGATCCTGCAGTACTTCTTCGTGGACAAGTGGGCGCTGCTCCCCTCGCCCAACTACACCCCGATCACCCAGGACCCGAGCCAGTGGTTCCAGGGCCTGATCCTGCCCTGGGCGTCGCTGGCGATCGGCTTCCTCGCCTTCTACACCCGGCTGACCCGCTCGACCATGCTGGAGACCATGGGTGAGGACTACGTCCGCACCGCCCGCGCCAAGGGCCTGTCCCGGCGCAGCGTGATCTTCAAGCACACCCTGCGGGCCGCGATCACCCCGATCGTCACCATCTTCGGCATGGACTTCGGCTACCTGATCGGCGGCGCCGCGGTCATCACCGAGTCCGCGTTCGGCATCCCCGGCATCGGCTCCCTCGCCGTACAGTCGGTGGAGAACTCCGACCTTCCCGTCATCATGGCCACCACGCTGTTCGCCGCCGTGGCCGTGGTGCTCGCCAACGTCGTCGTCGACGTCGTCTACGGCATCATCGACCCCCGCGTCCGCCTCGCCTGACCCCGGCGAAGCCGGCAAGCAGCACAGCCAAGCCAGAACAGCCGAGCCTGAACCATCCGGCGCGGGTCGGCGACCCCGACCCCCCGTCGACTTAGGAAGTACCAGTGGCCCTCGAACTCTCGACGCAGAATCTGCCGGTCGACCCGCCGTCCACGTTCCTCGACGTCCGGGACCTGCGCGTGCACTTCCCCACCGAGGACGGCCTCGTCAAGTCGGTGGACGGGGTGTCCTTCACACTGGAGAAGGGCCGGACGCTCGGCATCGTCGGCGAGTCCGGCTCCGGCAAGTCCGTCACCAGCCTGGCCCTGCTCGGCCTGCACAAGGGCACCCGGGCCCAGGTCTCCGGCGAGATCTGGGTGGACGGCGAGGAACTCGTCGCCATGCCGGAGAGCGACATGCGCACCCGGCGCGGCAACAAGGTCTCGATGATCTTCCAGGACCCGCTGTCGGCGCTGCACCCCTTCTTCACCGTGGGCGCGCAGATCGCCGAGGCCTACCGGGTGCACCACAAGGTCTCCAAGAAGGAGGCCCACACCCGGGCGGTGGACATGCTCAAGCGGGTGGGCATCCCGCAGCCGGACAAGCGGGCCAAGAGCTACCCGCACGAGTTCTCCGGCGGTATGCGCCAGCGCGCCATGATCGCCATGTCGCTGGTCTGCGACCCGGAGCTGCTGATCGCGGACGAGCCCACCACCGCCCTGGACGTCACCGTCCAGGCGCAGATCCTGGACCTGATCCGGGACCTCCAGCAGGAGTTCGGCTCGGCCGTCATCATCATCACCCACGACCTGGGCGTGGTCGCCGAGATCGCCGACGACATCCTGGTCATGTACGGCGGCCGGCGCATCGAGTACGGCAGCGTCCGGGACGTCCTCAAGGCGCCGGAGCACCCCTACGCCTGGGGTCTGCTCCAGTCCATGCCGCACCTCGGCGGCGACGTCGGCACCCGGCTGAACCCGATCCCCGGCTCCCCGCCGAGCCTGATCAACCTGCCGACCGGCTGCGCCTTCCACCCGCGCTGCGAGCACAGCGACCTGGTCCCCGGGAACCGCTGCGTCACCGAGCGGCCGGAGCTGCGGCCGGTGCCCGGCACCGACAAGCACATCGCGGCCTGCCACCTCGACAGCGGCAGCAAGACCAAGATCCGCAGCGCGACCGACCGGCTCGCGAAATGACCGCGGCGGACGAACAGGAGCATGGCGTGAGCACCACCGACACCATTCCCGCCCCGCGCGAGGAGTCCCGGCCCGAGGCGAGCGGGGAGGCGCTGCTGGAGGTCAAGAACCTGCAGATGCACTTCCCGATCCGCCAGGGCATCGTCTGGCAGCGCCAGGTCGGCGCGGTCCGCGCGGTGGACGGCGTGGACTTCAGCGTCCGCGCGGGTGAGTCGCTGGGCCTGGTCGGCGAGTCCGGCTGCGGGAAGTCCACCACCGGCCGCCTGGTCACCCGGCTGCTGGAGCCGACCGACGGCAGCATCCGCTTCGACGGCGAGGACATCACCCACAAGCGGGTGTCCAGCATGCGCGAGGCCCGGCAGAACCTGCAGATGATCTTCCAGGACCCGTACTCCTCGCTGAACCCGAGGCACACGGTCGGGACCATCATCGAGACCCCGATGAAGCTCAACGGGATCAACCCCGAGCAGGGCCACAAGCGGCGCGCCCAGGAGCTGCTGGAGATCGTCGGCCTCAGCCCCGAGCACTACAACCGCTACCCCAACGAGTTCTCCGGCGGGCAGCGGCAGCGCATCGGCATCGCCCGCGCGCTGGCACTGAAGCCGAAGCTGATCGTCGCCGACGAGCCGGTCTCGGCGCTGGACGTGTCCATCCAGGCGCAGGTGGTCAACCTGCTCCAGGACCTCCAGCGGGAGTTCAACCTGGCGTTCGTGTTCATCGCGCACGACCTCGCGGTGGTCCGCCACTTCTCCGAGCGGGTCGCGGTGATGTACCTCGGCAAGA
Organism: Streptacidiphilus sp. P02-A3a; assembly: GCF_014084105.1. Taxonomy (GTDB): domain Bacteria; phylum Actinomycetota; class Actinomycetes; order Streptomycetales; family Streptomycetaceae; genus Streptacidiphilus. The sequence goes on from NZ_CP048289.1 coordinate 7,924,991, forward strand.
TCGTCGAGATCGCCGACCGGGAGACGCTGTACCTGCGTCCGCAGCACCCCTACACGCACGCGCTGCTGTCGGCGGTGCCCGAGGCCGACCCGGACAGCGAGTCCCGCCGGGAGCGGATCCGGCTCACCGGTGACGTCCCCAGCCCGATCAACCCGCCCTCCGGCTGCCGCTTCCGCACCCGCTGCTGGAAGGCCCAGGACATCTGCGCCGCCCAGGAGCCGCCGCTGGTGCAGCTGTCGGGTTCGCCCGAGGGGCACCAGGCCGCCTGCCACTTCCCCGAGGTTCGGCAGGTCGTCGCGTCGGAGTGATCCGGCCGACCGGTCGAGGGGGCGCGCCGCCACGGCGCGCCCCCTCACTGCTGCCCTGCCCCGGCTGTCTGCCGTGCCCCGGCTGGTGCGGCGCGTCTCCGGCTGGTGCGGCGCGTCTCCGGCTCTCCGGCTAGTGCAGCGGCTGCGGGTAGCCGTAGGCCGGGTGGACCGCCGACTCGCGGTCGTAGAACGGCACCACCCGGACCCGCAGCCACAGCGCCACCGGGTCGTACGGGTCGGACATCGCCACCGTGGAGACGTCCACTCCGGTCGGCGCGGCGGGCAGCGCCTGCTCCATCATCAGCCGCACCGACTCCACCGCCGCCGGACCGGCCTCGTACAGGTCGAGCCCGATCGCCAGGTAGGGCTCGCCCCAGGCCGGGCGGACCCAGCCCCGGCGCAGCGAGCGCACCGCCGGCGTGTTCCGCGCCGCCTGCCGCAGCGCGGTGTAGAAGTCCTCGGCGGGCACCGTCGCCGCCTCGATCCGCAGCGGCCCCGCGGGCAGCCGGTCCAGGCCGCCCGCGATCCGGCGCAGGTCGGTCCAGGGCACGCCGACGCCGCCCCCGGGCTGGTGCGGGTTCAGCCACAGCCCCCAGCGCTCCCGGTACAGCGAGGCGGCGATCTCCCGGCCGGGGCTGACCTGGTGCGCCCGGGGCCAGCCGCTGGCCGCCAGCTGCTCGGCGGAGGTCACGCACGGCGCGTAGCCGAACCGGCCGACCTCCAGGTTCCCGTACTGGGCGTCGGGCTGTCCGGACTCGCCGTGCCAGAGCAGCATCCACACCTGCCCCTCGCCGAGGGCGCGCAGCAGTTCCTCGTACGCCTCGTAGCGCCCGGGGGCCACGCCCCGCAGGGCCCGCTCGATGGCGTCACCGTCACCTGTCCGGACCACTGTGCCGCCGCCCTCTCCCCCGAGTCCCGATGCCCGTGCTGTGCGCTGTCCCTCGCCTGGCCGGTGATCCGCCGCTGTGTCCGAGCCGCTGCTGCCCCGCCGCCGGTGCGCCGGCCGCAGAGCGTCTCAGCCTATCCCGCTAGCCCCGGGCGAAGAACGGCTGCACGCAGGTCCGCATCCAGTCGACCAGCGGGTCGTCGGCCAGGTCCAGCAGCACGATGCCGACCTCCCAGGGCAGCGGCACGGCGCCCAGGGCGCGGCCCAGGGCCAGCGTGGCCGCCTGCTGGTCCTCCGGTTCGGCCCGGGCCAGCTCGACCCCGACGAACAGCTTCTCCTGGTCGGACTCGACCTGGACCAGGGCCCGACGGGCCGTCAGTACCACCGGTGTGACCGCGAGTTCGCCGATCGCGGCGACCAGGAACTCGACCGGGTCCTCGTGCGCCCCGGGTACCCGCAGGCCCAGCCGACTGCCCCCCGGCGCCCGGTTCCCGCCGCCGCTCGGATCGGTCCCGCGCAGCTCCGGCACGCCCGCGGCCGGGATCGGGATGCCGACCGCGCCCTCCGGGTTGATCACGATGCCGACGCCCAGCGGCATGCCCTCGGCCAGCTCGTGCACCGGCGCGACCGCGAACGGCAGGTTCCCGGCGATCAGCCGGAACTGCTCCTCGGAGCTGAACACCGGCACGAAGGGCTGCCCGGCGAGCTCGGTGGTCGGCAGGTCCAGGGTCGCCCCGTCCCGGGTCGGGCCGCCCGGCAGCGGCAGCCAGACGTGGCTGCGGCGCAGCACCTCGACCACCCGCGGCGTCGCGCCCGGATCGCCCAGCGCCGCCGTCAGCACCTGCTCCAGCTCGTTTGCGGGCCATCCGCCCGTGGCGTTCTGCGCCGGAATCCCGGGGTGCTGCATCGTCCCTACCACCGTTCTGCGACTTCGGTACCCGCAGGGAGCATAACCAGCGGCGCTGTCGACGATGCCGCGACCGGCGGGCGACAGCTGCGCCGTGTCGGTGCTCCGTGCCATGATGAGCCCGACGAACAACTTCACACCGGCCGTTCGAACCCACACGGGAGAGCCGGGCCGACCCACCGCCCCCCGGGGCCGGGGGTGTCGCAGCCGGCGCCGAAGGAGCAAGCCTTCCCCGGAATCTCTCAGGCACAGCTACCGTGCGGGCGAGGCACATCTGGAAAGTGGCAGACCCGGCATCCGGTGTCGGCCCACCAACGGTGCAAGCCACAGACGTCCGCTCCGGCGGGCTGTCCGCTCCGGCGGGTGTGTGGTGAAGCTCTCAGGTTGCAGCGACAGAGGGGGAGCCCTGCCGCAGCATGCCCTGCATGTGCCCTGACCGAGCACCAAGGAGTTCCCCATGTCCTCGTCACCCACGCCGTCCGCCGCCGCCGAGCCGCCGCTGCGGCACACCGCGCTGGACGCGGTGCACCGCGCCCTGGGCGCCACCATGACCGACTTCGCGGGCTGGGACATGCCGCTGCGCTACGGCAGCGAGCGGGAGGAGCACAACGCCGTCCGTACCCGGGCCGGCCTGTTCGACCTCTCCCACATGGGCGAGATCACCGTCGCCGGGCCGCAGGCCGGGGAGCTGCTGGACCACGCGCTGGTGGGCTTCGTCTCGGCGCTCGCGGTGAACCGCGCCCGCTACACCATGATCTGCGCCGCGGACGGCGGCATCCTGGACGACCTGATCGTCTACCGCACCGGCGAGTCCGAGTTCCTGGTGGTCGCGAACGCCTCCAACGCGCAGCTGGTGCTGGACGAGCTGACCGCGCGCGCCGAGGGCTTCGACGCCGCCGTCCGCGACGACCGCGACGCGTACGCGCTGATCGCGGTCCAGGGCCCGGAGGCCACCGCCATCCTGGCCCCGCTGACCGGCGCCGACCTGCCCGGGCTGAAGTACTACACCTCGCTCCCCGCGACCGTGGCCGGCCGCCCGGCGCTGCTGGCGCGCACCGGCTACACCGGCGAGGACGGCTTCGAGCTGTTCACCGCCCCCGAGCACGCCGAGGCGCTGTGGGCGGCGCTGACCGAGTCCGGTGCCGGGCGCGGGCTGGTCCCCTGCGGCCTGTCCTGCCGCGACACGCTCCGGCTCGAAGCCGGGATGCCGCTGTACGGGCACGAGCTGAACACCTCGCTGACGCCCTTCGACGCGGGCCTCGGCCGGGTCGTCCGCTTCGACAAGACCACCAACGACGGCGCCTTCGTCGGCCGCGAGGCGCTGGAGAAGGCCGCCGAGCAGGCGCAGGCGCAGCCGCCGCGGGTCCTGGTGGGCCTGGTCTCGGCCGGACGCCGGGTGCCGCGCGCGGAGATGGCCGTGGTCTCGGTCGCCGACGGCGCGGTGATCGGCGCGATCACCTCCGGCGCGCCCTCGCCGACCCTGGGCAAGCCGATCGCGATGGCGTACCTGGACGCCGCGCACGCCGCGCCCGGCACCACCGTCGCGGTGGACGTGCGCGGGACGCACGAGCCGGTCGAGGTGGTCGCGCTGCCGTTCTACAAGCGCGCCCGCTGAGCCCGTCCCCCCTCCTGCCCTCTTCGTCGCCCCCGCCGCCTCGCCGCGCCGGGGACCCCGCCGCCTGCCGTCCGGGCGGCCCGTTTCGCCCGCCCCCGCCTCATCCTGGAGAATCACTCTCATGAGCAACCCCCAGCACCTCACCTACAGCAAGGAACACGAGTGGCTGACCGCCGTCGAGGACGGCGTGGCCACCGTGGGGATCACCGAGTTCGCCGCCACCGCCCTCGGTGACGTGGTCTACGTCCAGCTCCCCGAGGTCGGCACGACGGTGTCGGCCGGCGAGACCTGTGGCGAGCTGGAGTCGACCAAGTCGGTCAGCGACCTCTACTCCCCCGCCACCGGCGAGGTCGTCGAGGCCAACCAGGCCGTCGTGGACGACCCCTCGCTGGTGAACTCGGCTCCCTTCGCCGAGGGCTGGCTGTTCAAGATCCGCATCGACGGCACCCCCGAGGGTCTGCTGTCGGCCGACGAGTACTCCGCCTTCACCGGCGCCTGACCTCTCCGAGGAAGAATCCATGACGGTCCTGAACCAGTCCCTGCACGCGCTCGACCCCGAGGTCGCCGCGGCCGTGGACGCCGAGCTGCACCGCCAGCAGTCAACCCTGGAGATGATCGCCTCCGAGAACTTCGCCCCGGTGGCGGTGCTGGAGGCCCAGGGCTCGGTCCTCACCAACAAGTACGCCGAGGGCTACCCCGGTCGCCGCTACTACGGCGGCTGCGAGCACGTCGACGTGGTCGAGCAGCTCGCGATCGACCGGATCAAGGCGCTGTTCGGCGCCGAGCACGCCAACGTCCAGCCGCACTCGGGGGCGTCCGCCAACGCCGCCGCGATGTTCGCGCTGATCAAGCCGGGCGACACGATCCTGGGCCTGGACCTGGCCCACGGCGGGCACCTCACCCACGGCATGAAGATCAACTTCTCGGGCAAGCTCTACAACGTGGCCGCGTACCACGTGGACCCCGAGACCAGCCTGGTCGACATGGAGGAGGTCGAGCGGCTCGCCAAGGAGCACCAGCCGCAGCTGATCATCGCGGGCTGGTCCGCCTACCCGCGCCAGCTCGACTTCGCCGCCTTCCGCCGGATCGCCGACTCGGTCGGCGCGCTGCTGATGGTGGACATGGCGCACTTCGCCGGTCTGGTCGCGGCGGGGCTGCACCCCTCCCCCGTGCCCTACGCCGACGTGGTCACCACCACCACCCACAAGACCCTCGGCGGCCCGCGCGGCGGCGTGATCCTGTCCAAGGCCGAGTACGCCAAGAAGATCAACTCCGCGGTCTTCCCCGGCCAGCAGGGCGGCCCGCTGGAGCACGTGATCGCGGCCAAGGCCGTGGCCTTCAAGGTCGCCGCCTCGGACGAGTTCAAGGACCGCCAGCAGCGCACCCTCGCCGGCGCCAAGATCCTCGCCGAGCGGCTGACCCGCGCGGACGCGACCGAGGCCGGGGTGTCCGTGCTCTCCGGCGGCACCGACGTCCACCTGGTCCTGGTGGACCTGCGCAAGTCCGAGCTCGACGGCCAGCAGGCCGAGGACCGGCTGCACGCGGTGGGCATCACCGTCAACCGCAACGCGGTCCCGTTCGACCCGCGTCCGCCGATGGTCACCTCCGGGCTGCGGATCGGCACCCCGGCGCTGGCCACCCGAGGCTTCGACGCCGAGGACTTCACCGAGGTCGCCGACATCATCGCGGAGGCCCTCAAGCCCTCGTTCGACGACGCCACCCGCGCCGCACTGGCCGCCCGGGTCACCGCCCTGGCCGCCAAGCACCCGCTCTACCCGGACCTGTAAGCCGGATCCGCAGTCCCTGTCTGTCGCCCGTCCAGGACCCGTGTAACTGGAAGCACAGTCCGGGACGCCCCAGATCGGCCGGGGCACCGCGCACACTGGAAGGTGTGCCGGTGCCCCGTTCCATGCGCCCGCAGCTCACCGCACTCCCCGCCAGCAGACCCACACCACCAGCAGACAAGGGCGTCTCCCGTGGCCATCAGCGTCTTCGATCTCTTCTCCGTCGGCATCGGGCCCTCCAGCTCGCACACCGTCGGCCCGATGCGCGCGGCGCGGATGTTCGCCCGCCGCCTGAAGTCCGAGGGCGTACTGGCCCAGACCGCCTCGCTGCGCGCCGAGCTCTTCGGCTCCCTCGGCGCGACCGGCCACGGCCACGGCACCCCCAAGGCCGTCCTGCTCGGCCTCGAAGGCAACTCGCCGCGGACCGTGGACATCGTCCAGGCCGACCTCGACGTCGAGCGGATCCGCGGCAGCAAGCGGCTGCGGCTGCTGGCCGCCGACCTCGGCGACATCTGCGACCACGAGATCGACTTCGATCCCGACACCCAGCTGGTCCTGCACCGCCGCCGGTCGCTGCCGTACCACGCCAACGGGATGACCCTCTGCGCCTACGACGGCGCCGGCGCTCCGCTGCTGGAGAAGACCTACTACTCGGTCGGCGGCGGCTTCGTGGTCGACGAGGACGCCATCGGCGCGGACCGGGTCAAGCCGGACGACACCGTGCTCCGCTACCCCTTCCGCACCGGCGCCGACCTGCTGCGCTGGACCACCGAGACCGGCCTGTCGGTCTCCTCGCTGATGCTGGAGAACGAGAAGGCCTGGCGCTCGGAGGCGGAGATCCGCTCCGGCCTGCTGGACATCTGGCACGTCATGCAGGAGTGCGTCCGCAACGGCATGAACCACGAGGGCATCCTGCCCGGCGGCCTGAAGGTCCGCCGCCGCGCCGCCACCGCCGCCCGCGCCCTGCGCACCGAGGGCATCGGCCCGGCGAACGCCATGGAGTGGGTGACCCTCTACGCGATGGCGGTCAACGAGGAGAACGCGGCCGGCGGCCGCGTGGTCACCGCCCCCACCAACGGCGCGGCCGGGATCATCCCGGCGGTCCTGCACTACTACCTGAACTTCATCCCGGGCGCGGGCGAGGACGGCATCGTCCGCTTCATGCTGACCGCCGGCGCCATCGGCATGCTCTTCAAGGAGAACGCCTCGATCTCCGGCGCCGAGGTCGGCTGCCAGGGCGAGGTCGGCTCCGCCTGCTCCATGGCCGCCGGCGGCCTCGCCGAGGTCCTCGGCGGCACCCCGGAACAGGTCGAGAACGCCGCCGAGATCGGCATCGAGCACAACCTCGGCCTCACCTGCGACCCGGTCGGCGGCCTGGTCCAGATCCCCTGCATCGAACGCAACGGCATGGCCTCCGTCAAAGCCGTCACCGCCGCCCGCATGGCCCTCCGCGGCGACGGCCGCCACCACGTCTCCCTCGACAAGGCCATCAAAACCATGAAGGAGACCGGCGCCGACATGAAGGTCAAGTACAAGGAGACCTCCCGTGGCGGCCTCGCGGTCAACGTCATCGAGTGCTAGACAGATAGGCCCTGACCAGCGCCTCCATCCCTTTCAGCGCGGTCAGGGCCTTTCCTGTTTGCACGGTGGAAAGTCCCCAGACAGTCCCCAGGACGAAGCAGAAAGTCCCCGAAAAGTCCCCAGCCCCACGGGCAGAAATGGCCCGCTGACCAGGGCCATCCAGAGGCTCTGTCAACGCCTGCCGTACCGGCTTCGGCCGCTTCTCGGCCGGTACGCGTCCTTGACGATCTGCTCCAGGTCCTCTTCGCTGAACCTCCGATGACTGCCGATCAGTCGATGCGGGACCCTTCCGACTGCGGACTCGGTACGCAATTACGACGCGGTGACTCCAAGGCGTTTGGCCGCTTCAGCGATGGAGTAGAGCAACGGTCCCTTCTTGGTCGGCGGCCCGTCGACAGCCTTGCCGCGAGGCCCCGTGGACGGCAGACCCAGCGCAGCGGCGTCCACCGCAGCCAGGAGGAGGCCGAGCCCTCGAAGCCGGGCCGCATCCCCCACGCCGTCATTGGGGCCCGGAAGGCCGAATGCTCGACGCCCCTGAGTCGCGGGATCAGGCGAAGGCAGCAGTGCTACGAGTCGGTAGTCCTCTTCTGTGAGCGGGGCTCCGGCTTCGAGTTCGCGGGACAGGCGGAGTCGCTCGCTCTGCAGAGCCAGCTTGTCCAACTTCCAGATCCGTTCGCGCAACTGCTCCCAGCTCGCATGCCCCTGCACTGCGGCAAGCGCGTACGTCGCGATGTCCTGGCCCGGGTCCGCCTTGACCCGGCGCTGCTGGTAGCAGATCTCCATACCCTTCTCCACCGGCACCTTGCAGGGGAAGCCATAGAAGGACGTGACCGGCTCAGGGCAACGCGGCCGGTCACAGGCGAGCGCCCGGTCGGTCCCGGCCCGGATCTGTCGGATCTGCTCAGCGGCGTTGGTCAGCCCCTCCTTCGGTACGCCCCAAGCTTTCGCCGCCTCCCTGGGGCTGAGGTGGTCCAGCGCCCTCATCCGCTCAATCGGTGTACCCGAACCATCCTGCCCCTCCATCTGCTGCTCCCTTCTCGCTCTCTCCATACATGCTGAACGCGGACAAGGACGAAGCGGACGGCTTGACGGGCCTCCACCGACAAGCATCCAAATTCGATCGCACGGGATCATCAGCCGATCGCGAGCCGAACAAATCTGGCGCGATCCAGGAGCTCAGTAGCACGGCGTGCTACTCATTGCTACCGTGACAGCCATGACAGCCCAGCCGGAGATCACGCAGCGCGATTTGCGCAACAAATCGCGAGAGATCATGGATGCCGTCGAGGCTGGCCAGTCGTTCACCGTCACCCGGGACGGGCACCGGATCGGAGAGCTGATCCCATTGAGATGCCGCAGGCGCTTCGTTCCGCGAGCGGAGTTCGCGGCGATGTCGCGGAGCGCACCCCACATCTCCCTGGATGCCTTCCGAGCGGACCAGGATGCCGCTACTGCACCGGAGATGGACGAACCCTATGCCCGTTGAACACCAGCGGGGTCTGCTCGACACCAACATCATGATCCTCCGCCGCTGGATCGACCTAGCCGAACTTCCGTCCGAGATGGCCATCAGCGCAATCACTTTGGCGGAGCTGTCCGCCGGTCCCCATGAGGTCAGACGAAACGACGAGCAGGCAGACTACGGCGAGCATGCGGAGCGGGGCCGCCGACTCCACGTCCTCCAGTGCGCCGAAAACGAGTTCGACCCCATCCCCTTCGACGCCGAGGCGGCCCGAATCTACGGCCGCATCAGCGCTGCCGCGGTCGGCGTTGGGCGAAAGCCGAGCAGACGCGTGGCCGACCTGATGATCGCCGCCATCGCCATCGCCGAAGAGCTGCCGCTCTTCACCACCAACCCCGATGACTTCAAGGGTCTTGAGGACCTGCTGACCGTAGTACCGGTCACTCGGCCTGCATCGCCACACGACAGCCGATCAGAGGCCGGCAAGGAAATCCCTAGCACAGCCCCGAAGCCACGAGAGTGGCAAGGTACCCGGTCAGATCCATGAGGACGCGCGTTCAACGTCATCGACGTGCTGAGCAAACAGCATCAAGCAGGTGGACGTACGCCGCCTTCACGTGCCTTGGATCCCGGCGGCAGAGCAACGCCGCTACGGTGAGACGGACCAGAAGAGGGTGCTCCTGCACGCATGAGGTCGGCTGCCCATGCAGGATCAATCGCCGAAGGGGAACGAGTTGAACACCAGCGAGCACACGGAGCCGGCGAGCCACGCCTGGTCCGTCGCCGACTTCCTAGGCGGCGACTACAAGCAGTCGGGCTACGGCAAGGGCGTCTTCACCACCTCTGGACGAGGAGTTGACGAGCCATGACCACTGCCTTCACGCCGCCCGTCGAGGGGGGCGCACTGTTCGTCACCAGCGTTCGGCTCACCAACTACAAATCCATCGCTCGCTGCGACATCCCCCTCGGCCCGTTCACCGTCCTCTTGGGTCTGAACGCAGCCGGTAAGTCGAACTTCCTCGACGCCCTACGCTTCGTCCGTGACGCCGTGACCCGTGGACCGGCCGAGGCTATCGGTTCCCGCGGTGGGCTCGAGAACGTCCTCTGCCGCATTCCTACGTTGGCGCACTCCTGCACGATCACCCTGGAATTCCGGCTACCTCCGTCCGTCGGCCAGGACACCACCTGGCACGGCCGGTACGGCTTCACCCTCGCCCGCGGTTCCGGCCCCCATGCTCCACAGGGGTGGGAGGTCCGACACGAGATCTGCGAACTGGGTGCCCTGGGTAGCGGCCGTCCGCCGTTCCGTTTCGAGGTCGAGCGTGGCGCAGTCGACGATCCCGCCTCCGAGCGTGAGTCGACTCTCCGGCCTGGCAGCCTCTACCTGCCACTGCTGGCCGGCACGGGCCCCTACGCCCTGCTTTACGCCGCGCTCGCCGACATGTTCTTCTACGATCCGGATCTCGCTGCGCTCCGTGATGCCCGACCAGCTACCGGCTCCGACAGCCTGGACGAGGACGGTGGCCATCTCGGTGCAGTCCTCGGCCGACTCGACCCTTGGGCAGCTGAGCGCGTCCCCGCCTACGCCGCCGCTATCGTGCCAAATCTGACCGAGGTTGGGCCATCAGCTTCGGCGGCGGCCAGCGACTATGTCGCTGCGCGCATGACTCTGACCGCTGGCGAAGAGGCGGAGCCGAAGCAGTTCCGCGCCGAGTCCATGTCCGAGGGGACCATTAGGGCGATCGGCCTGCTCGCCGTGCTCTTCCAGCCGCGCGCACGGGACGGCCGCATTCCGCTCGTCGCCATCGAGGAGCCCGAATTGGCCCTGCACCCCTTGGCTGCCGGTGTCCTGTTCGACGCGCTCACAGAAGCGAGTACATCCGTGCAGGTGCTGGCGACCAGCCAGAGCGCCGAGCTGTTCGACCGTAAGGAGGCCGACCTCTCCGCCATCCGTGTGGTGACCGCACGCGACGGAGTGACCGTCATCGGGCTGGTCGACGAAGTGAGTCGGTCGATCGTGGCGGACGGCTTGGCCACCGTCGGTGAACTGCTGCGCTCGAACCAGCTCGAGCCCCAAACACCGCATCCTACGGAGGCCGCCGAGTGAGCACACAGCGTGTCACCATTGCCTCCGTAGTCGAGGGGGAAGGCGAGCTCTCGGCCCTGCCCGTCGTACTCCACCGACTCATGTACGCGGAGGGAATCTGGGACGCCGACATCCGGCCCCCGCACCTCGTCGACCGAGGCCGATTGGTGAAGCAGGGCGGCTTGGAGGCCACCGTGGACGCTCTTGCCCGCCGGCTGCCGCCCGGTGCCCCCGGCGGCATCCTCGCACTCATCGACGCGGACGACGACTGTCCTGCCGATCTGGGGCCGTCCCTGCTCGACCGCGCGACCGTCGTGCGGCCCGACCGTCGCATCTCCGTGGTGCTGGCGAACCGGGAGTTCGAGGCGTGGTTCCTCGCAGCCGCACCATCGCTCGGAGGCAGGGCAGGCATGCCGTACGACCTCGCGGTTCCCGGGAACCACGAGACCCTCCGCGACTGCAAGGGCTGGCTTACTCACCACCGCACCGACGGCGGACAGTACAAGCCCCGGGTCGACCAGGCACCTCTTGCCGACCTCTTCGACCTTGACCTGGCTCGGGCTAATTCGGCCTCCTTCGACAAGTTCTGCCGTGACGTCAGCTATCTGATCGCTGGCAAGCGAAAGGTCTGATCACCATGGCAGAGCACCATCAGTCCGCATTCGGCGATGCCACAGTCGCTGCCATGCTCGACCGCGGCCGGCGCGAGACCCGACCGCCGCTCAGGACGGCTTCGCCAAGCGGCTGGGCCGGGCCATCGCCGGTGATGGGCTGGCCGAGGTGCTCAGCAAGAACGTGAAGGACCAGGGAACTCGTGGCCAACCCTCTGCCTCGCCCACGGCCGGACTGACGGGCCTAACGCAGACGAGAAAAAGTCCCCCACACAGTCCCCGGCGCCCCGTCCCCTGCCTGATATTCGTCAAAGATGCAGGTCACAGCCATGATCAATTGGCGCGGACATGAAGGTCAAGTACAAGGAGACCTCCCGCGGCGGCCTCGCGGTCAACGTCATCGAGTGCTGACCGGGGCTGCCGCTGCGCGGCGTTGGGTGGTGGCCAGTAGCAGGGAGGCTGCGGCGGCCAGTAGTGCCGCCACGATCACCGCCGTCCAGCCGCGGCGGAAGGCGTCGAGGGCGGCCTGCGGTCCGTGCGGGGTGCCGATCAGGCTGACCGTGAGCGCGACGCCCACCACCGCGCCGATCTGCCGGGCCATCGTGGTGACCGCCGAGCCGGTGGCGAAGCGGGTGGGCGGCAGGGCCGCCGCGGCGGAGCCGATCAGGGTGGGCAGGGTCAGTCCCACGCCCAGGCCGGTGAGCAGCATCCCGGGCAGCAGTTCGGTGGCGTAGCCGGGCCGGATCTCGATGGTGGCCGCCCACCAGCCGATGCCCGCCGCGAACAGCAGGGTACCGAGCGCGGCCAGCCGCCCGGGGCCGAGCCTGCGCACCAGCGCGGCGCTGCCCAGCGCGACCGGCGGCACCAGCAGCGGGCCCGGGGCGATGGCCAGTCCGGTGCGCAGTGCCGAGTACCCCCAGACCTGCTGGCACCACAGGACCGAGGTCAGCAGCATCCCGGCGAAGGCGACGGTGAACAGCAGCGCGGCGGTGTTGGCCGCGGCGAAGCTGGGCACCCGCAGCAGCGGCAGTTCGACGATGGGGGCGGGGTGGCGTGCCGAGCGGAGCAGGAACCAGCCGGTCAGCAGGACGGCCGCGAGCAGGCCGCCGAGGACCCGGGCCGAGCCCCAGCCCCAGTCGTCGCCCTTGACCAGGGCCACGGCGAGAACGGCGATGGCCCCGGTCAGGAGTCCCGCGCCGAACAGGTCCGGCAGCGGTCCGTCCTCCTTGCCGCGCAGCCTGGGCAGCACCCGGGCGCCGACGGCGATGGCGGCCGCGCCGACCGGGACGTTGGCGATGAACACCCAGCGCCAGTCGGCCTCGACCAGCAGTCCGCCGAGGACCGGTCCGAGCCCGGCGGCGATTCCGCCGATCGAGGCCCAGGCCCGGATGGCGGCGGGGCGCTCGGTCGGGGGTGTGGCGTCCAGCAGCAGCGCGAGGGAGGTCGGCATCAGCGCGGCGGCGCCCGCCGCCTGGACCACCCGGGCGGCGTCGAGCCAGCCGACGGCCGGGGCGAGCGCGCAGAGTGCGGAGGCGACGGTGAAGACAGCCAGCCCGGCGAGGAACACCCGGCGGTGCCCGATCCGGTCCGCCAGCCGTCCGGCGGCGACCAGCAGGGCGGCGAAGACGATGGCGTAGCCGTTCAGCACCCAGGAGAGGGTGGCCAGGCTGCTGCCGTGGAAGTGCTGCTGCATCGCCGGAAGGGCGACGTTGACGATGAACAGGTCGAGGTTCGAGACGAACACCGCGGCGGCCACGACCAGGAACGCGGCCCGACGGTGCGGTCGGTCCACGTCGGCCGACACCGGCACCGGGTTTGATATTCCAACTATCTCCATGGCAGGGAACGCTAGCGGGAGTGAGTTTGAAAGCACAACCCTCTATGGCAGGCTGGTGGAGTGACCCAGCCCACCGACGCCCAGCCCACCGATGCCCAGCCCACCGAAAGCCGGCCCGCCGCCGCGGCGCTGCCGGGCCGCCCCTGCTCCATCGCCGCCGCGCTGCAGATCCTCGGCGAGAAGTGGGCGCTGCTCGCCGTGCGCGAGATCTTCTACGGCAACCACCGCTTCGACCGGATCGTCCGCAACACCGGCGCCCCGCGCGACCGGCTCACTGCCCGGTTGCGCGCCCTGGAGGAGGCGGGGGTGGTCGAACGCCGCGCCTACAGCGAGCGCCCGCCGCGCTACGAGTACCACCTCACCGAGGCCGGGCGGGACCTCGCGCCGCTGACCCAGGCGCTGCTCGCCTGGGGCGACCGCTGGGTGTCGTCCGAGCCGCCGGTGGTGCTGCGGCACCACCCGACGGGCCACCCGGACCATCCCGACCACCCGCTGGACGCGGCCTGGACCTGCCGTACCTGCGGGGCGGAGGTGCACAGCCCGGACGTCAGCCTGGAGATCCTCTCCCCGGGCTGGGACCACCAGGGCCCGACCGCCTCGGGCCCCGAGCCCGCGCCCGACCGCTGAGCCCCGCTCCGACAGCGGCACGTCGGGGGTTCGGCTCGCCGGGACATGGCAGGGGGTGTCGCCGGTGGGCGGTGGTGCGGCCCGTTGGCGACACCCCCTGGGGTGTGGACGTTGTCAGTCGATGCCGGTGACGCCGTGCGCCTGGATCAGCTTCGCCAGTTCCCTGCTGGTCTCCGGACCGGCGACCGGGCGGAAGTCCCGGATGAGTCGGACGTCCGCCAGCAGGGGTTCGAGGACGTCGAACCAGACGACGTCCCGGACCAGGTCGCTGCTGCTGGTCACCATCGCCTCCACCAGCGACGCGCACCGGTCGAGGAGTTCCGGGGCACCGGGCGCCTGCCGCACTGCCGGAATGAACACCGGGTCAGTGAAGACCTCCATCACGAACTGGTAGGCGTCGAAGTCGACGTCGTCCCAGCCGAAGTCCCGGGGGACGCCCGGTTCGACGAAGGAGTCGAACCAGGCGCCCGTTTCGGGGATCCGGGTGAGCATGACCGTGGCCAGGTTGGCCAGGTCGACCGTCGGGGAATCGCCGGAGGCAGCCACCCGTGTTCCGTTCTGTGTCGGTCGGTTCGTCTGTCAGGAGCAGTAGTTGTAGCCGGGGACGCAGTCGTCGGGCGAGTAGCCCGGGGGGTTGCTCGTCGGTTCACCGCCGGCCGGGGTGACGCCGAACGGGTCGACGACTGAGATCACCGTACTCTTCGTCCCCTGCCACCAGCCCTGCTGGTGCACGTTGATCCCCCACTGGGCGATGGCGAGGACGTCACCGGCCACACCGAACGCCCCGAGGAACCCGCGCATGTTCTCGGCCTCGCCGACGGCGACCGGCCTGGGTGCCCGGTCGCCCTGCATCTCGAACTTCTGTCCGGTGACCTCGCTCGCGGACGGGGCGGCCAGAACGACCGTGCGGGCCGCCCTGATCTGTTTGGCGATCTCCGGGTTGGCGTTCACCGCCTGAGTCGCGGCTCCGTTCTCGTCCACCGAGTTGAGCGCGCTCCAGAGCTCGGACAGCTCCTGTTGCGCGATGGACCGGTCGGACGGGCTGAGCAGGCCCTCCCCGGTCTTGGCCTCCTGCTTCCGGTCCTGTTCGAGGAGTGTGGCCAGCGCGTTCATCTGGGCGGCGGCCTTGCCGATGTGCCACTTGCCGCCCGTGGGCAGGCCGGTGTTGAACTCGTTGATGACCGCGGTCCCCAGCTTCCCGTCGCCGAGAAGGGATCCGTCAGCGGTGCCCGGGCGGGCGTAGATTCCGTCGAGGATCTTCCGCAGCTTGGTGTTGTGCACGGTGGGTGCGTAGGCCCTGGGCTCGCTCAGCCCCGGATTCGGGTTGGATCCACACGGGTTGACCAGCACATAGACGCACCCTCCCGAGCCGCCTCCACCCGAGCTACCCTCCAGGGCGGCCTCGCAGGCGTCGACCTCCGCCCCGGTGCCGTTGCATCCGCCGTCGCCCTCGACCCGGGTCCCGCTCGGGTCGCTGTAGGTCACGGGATTGCTGCCCGCGTAGCTGTAGCCGTTGAGCTCCTGGAGGCTGGTGGCCTCGAAGAGCGGGTCGAGGCTGATGAATCGGCCGGTGGTGGGGTCGTACTCACGGGCACCGATGAGGGTCAGGCCGGTGCTGGTGTCGTTGGGGTCGTTCAGGAAGCCGCGGTTGTCCAGCCAGGTCGTGGTGGTGCCGCGGGGTGCGCCGAAGGGGGTGAACTGGCGCCAGGTCGGGACCTGCGCGGTGGTGTCCAGCATCAGGTCGCTGGTGCCGTGCTGGTCGGTGATCTCGAAGGCGTTGCTGCTGCTGTTGGTGGCCGAGTAGCCGGTGCGCACCGCGGTGCCGCCGCCGGGCAGCGCGTAGTAGCGGGTACCGATGACCGTGCCCGCGCCGCTGCCGGTGCCGGTGTTCAGCGCGAGCTGCTCACCGGGCAGGTAGAGGGTGCTGGTGCCGGGGTCCTTCTCCAGCAGCACACTGCCGTCGGCGTTGTGGACGAAGTCGCTGTCACCGGCGGTGCCGCCGGTGATGCCGGTGAGTTGCCCGGCGTCGTTCCAGTTCAGGGTCTGGCTGCCGGTGCTGGGGGTGGTCCGGCTGGTCATGTTCCCGGCCGGGTCGTAGCCGTAGGCGGTGCTGCCGGTGCCGGCTCCGGTGGTGCTGGTGGAGGTCAGCGTGTGCGGCTGGTTGACGCTGCCCCCGGCGCCGTTGTAGCTGTCGTTCGTCGTGGTGGCGGTGCCGCCGGTGGTGGCGTAGTCGGTCTCGCTCTGGCGGTTGCCCAGTGCGTCGTAGGTCCAACTGGTCCAGTACGCGCCGCTGGCGATGCCGTCGCCGACGGTGGCGGAGTTGCCCGGGGTGGGCGTGGCCGCGCAGGAGTCGGTGGCGGTCCAGGCCTGGGTGAGGTGGTCCAGGCCGTCGTACTGGTAGCACTGGGTCTCGCTGCTGGCGCTGGATCCGGCCCGGGTCTCGGTCTGGGCGGTGATGTTCCCGTCCAGGTCGTAGCTGTAGGCCTCGTTGTCGATGTCGGTCGGGGTCGCCGTCTCACCGGTGACCAACTGGTCGGTGAGCTTGCCGGTGTGCGGGTCGTAGGTGTCGGTGAGGTACGCCTCGCTGCCGATCGACCCGAGGGTCTCCTGGTTGACCCGCCCGTAGGCGTCGTAGGCGGTGGACTGCGCGTAGGGGCTGGTCCCGGCCATGCCGTTGGGCAGGTCCAGGGCCGTGGTGTAGGTGTCGGTCAGGGTCTCCAGCGGGAGGCCGCCCGCGGCCGGGAGCCGTTGGGCGTCGGGCAGGCCGGTGTTGGTGGTGTACGCGTCCTGGAAGGTGTACGACCCGGCCAGCGCCCCCTCGGTGGAGGGGATGGTGACCGTCTCGCCCTTGGACTCGCCGAACGTGTTGAAGCCCAGCGACTGGGTCACATAGGCCGCGCCGTCGCTGTACGCGGTGGTCGTGGTGGTCTGCCCGATCGGGTCGGTCATCCCGGTCACCGCGTTGTTGCTGTTGTCGTAGACCCAGGAGGCGATCTCGTTGGCGCTGGACTGGGCGGTGCTGGCGGCGTCGTACTCGGCGGTCTTCCGGCCGAGCGCGTCATAGGTGTAGCTGATCGTCCTGCCGCGCGAGTCGGTGGTCTGCACCAGGTTCCCCACGACGTCGTACGCCAGTGTGGAGGCGCCCGCGTCCGGGTCCGACTTGGCGGTGGCCTGGCCCAGCAGGTTGTAGGTGGTGGTCCAGGTGCTGCCGTCGGTGCTTTCGCTGTTCTGGTTGCCACGGGTGTCGTACCCGTAGGTGGTGGGGACCGAGGTTCCGCCGGACACGGTCCAGATCCCGGTGAAGGTGTTGGCCGGGGTGTTCAGCGTCGGCGCGGTGCTGTAGTCGTCGAGTTCGCTGGTCCTGCCCATCGCATCGGTGAGGGTGGACGCCACGGTGCCGCCGCTGGGCGGGATGACGGTGGTGCGGTCACCGTTGTAGACGGTCGTGGTGGTGGAGACCACCACGTTGTCCTTCTCCGAGGAGTCGACCACCACCCGGCCCAGGCCGTCGTAGGTGTAGTAGTCCTGGTTCGGCACCTCGTCCTTGAGGTTCGCCGCCGACACCAGCGTGGTGTTCGGCCCGGTCGTCGAGTCCCACCAGCCGTTGTAGGTGGCGGACTTCCAGCCGCGGGTGTCGTAGAAGGTGTCGGTGACCAGCCGCCCGCCCTGCGGGGTGGAGGTCTGGGTCTGCCTCGGCCGCATCATCGCGTCGTAGATCACCGTCGACACCGTGTACCCGGCCTCGTCGTTCAGCGTCTGCGTCGTCGTCGCGGTCACCCCCGTGTCCGAGACCAGATACGTGTAGACCTCGTTCGCCGGGCTCGTGGTCGCCCGCGAGTCCTTCCAGAGCGAGGTGATCCGGCCCAGCGTGTCGTACTGCGAGGTGGTGACCACGCCGTTGGCGTCGGTGCTGGTCAGGGCGACGCCGCGGGCCGGGTCGAGGGTCTCGGAGGTCGCCTGCCCGAGCGCGTTGACCTGCGAACTCCCGGTCACCAGGCCGAGGCTGTTGGTGACGTAGCCGGACTTGGTGTCCGCGCCCGCGGAGTCGTAGGTGTCGGTCGCCCGCCCCTCGGCGTCGAAGAGCTGGGTCTTCGAGGTCTGCCAGGTGAACGTCCCGCCCGAATAGCCCGTCGCGGTCTGGGTGATCGAGGTCGCCCCGGTGCTGGGCGCGGTGGTCTGCGGGAAGGTCAGCGTCGGCTGCGGCCAGGTCTTGGCGTCGGTCGGGTCGTCGTACAGGACGCGCACGGCGGAGATGACCTGGTTCGGCCGGGACACCGTCGTGGGTGCGGTCAGGGTGTTCACACTGCCCGGGACGCTGGTGACCGCGCCCTCGGTGAAGCCACCACAGGCCACCGCGTCGATCTCGGTTCCGGACTGCAGACCGACCAGGTTCAGCGTGGTGTTGGGCAGCGCGTAGGTGCCGCTGGTGCACCGGTCGTCCGCGGCGATCACCGGGACGGTGTGGTCGTAGGCCTCCGTCGCCATGCCGAAGTCCGCGTCCGTCACGGTCGCGTCGTAGCTGGTGTCACTCTCGTTGATCCGCCAGGTGGTTGAGCCGGTGTCGGTGATCGCCTGACGGCTCCAGGTCTCCACCGGTTCGACCAGGTTGGCGGTCAGGTCGGGAAGGCCGGTACGGGTACGGGTCGCGACGGCGGGTGAGACCCAGTACGAGGTGATGGTGGAGTGGTCCACCGGGCCGCCGGAGCCCAGGTAGCTGGTCGACTCCAGCTCGTTGCCCGCGAGTTCGTCGAGGTCCTGGTGGACACCGCCCTGGGAGTCGGTGACGTTGACGGTGGTGCTGTTGTTGTCGTCCGACATGCCCTGGTAGTAGTGCGCCTCGGACTCGGTCCGCGGGTCGTTGACCCCGTCGCCGGTGAACGTCTTGACGTCCCCGTAGCCGCGCCACTGGCCGTAGGTACGGTACTTGGCCTTCACCACCTCGTTGTCGTCGAAGTGCCAGGCGGGGTTCGCGTACTGGTACGAGGTGGCCATCACCGGCGCGCCGCCGGTCGGGTCGGTCTCGGTGACCTCCTGCACCGCGTACTTGTTGAACCAGTCCAGGAACGGCGCGCTGTAGCCCTGCGGCGTCCAGTACACCGGGTAGCAGGAGGAGGTGTTCGCGGACGCGGTGAGAGTGACCGGACCGGTGCACGGACTGGTCAGCTCGTAGTCCACCCCGGTCACCGAACCGGACTCGTTGGTGATCGAGTTGATCCGGAACCGGTACAGCGGCGGCAACCCGTCGGTCACCGTGTCCACCCGGTTCGGCAGGTCCACCGCACCGAAGGTCACCGAGGGCATCGCGATCGGTGTGCTGGATCCCCCACCCTGGGCGTCGGAGCCGGTGTGGGTGATCGACTGGAGCCACAGGGTGGCGTTGCCGTCCCCGGTCACCGGCATCGTCTGGTCCAGCGCCCACGAGTCCACCGGCAGGTACTTCGCCTGCGCCACCGAGTACTGCTCGGTCGCGATCGAGGTCAACCGCACCGTGGAGAAGTACGAGGGGGCGTGGTCGGGGCAGGTGGTGGTGGAGGAGCAGACCAGGTCGAACGGCACGTCCGGCCAGTTGGCCTTGGTGGTCGAGTTCAACGGGTCGCAACTGGAGGTGCCAAGCACGCAGCGGTCACCGGTGGCGAAGGTGACCTTGTCCGGAACGGTGCCGTAGGCGTTGCCGTCGGCGAAGCCGTAGTCGACGTGGTCCAGGTACGAGTCCCGGATGTAGCTGACCGGCGTGGTGGTGTTGTCCTTGCCGTACGAGTTCGTCGACTGGTCGTAGTAGTACGCCATCGCGTCCCCGTGCACGTCCTTGACGTAGTCCAGGTTCCACCGGTACGCGGTCAGGCAGCCCGAGGCGGAGAAGCCGGAGCTGCTGTAGCAGGGGTCGCCCGAGTGCGCCGAGTACACCTGCGTGTAGTCCACCGAGTTCGTGGTCGCCTTGCCCGACGCCCACCCCGGCAGCTCGTTGCGGCCGAACTCGAACACCGAGCCGTCCCGCTCGGTCACCGTCCAGTAGTCGGTGTTGTGGGTCTTGGAGCCGTTGTTGGAGCCGGTGACGTGGGTGATCACGTCACCGCTGTCGTCGGCGGTGGTGAAGGTGCCCTTGGCGGAGTCGTAGACCAGCGAGGTCGTGGAGCCGCCCAACGACAGCGTGAGGATCTCGCCGTCCCAGCACTCGTCCTGGGTGGCGGACGGCGAGGCGGTGCCCTCCGGGCTGTCCGCGCAGGCCGCGAAGGTCTGCTCGATGTAGGACTGCGGTGACGACCAGCCGTCCCCCGCCCACGACGCCTGGGCCTGGGTCGCGGAGGTCTGCCCGTCCACCGACCCCGAGTCGTAGTCCAGGGAGAGCTGCGGCACCAGCGAGGAGGGGGCGGACGGCACGCTCATCGGGTAGCTGTAGCTGAAGGAGCCCGAGCTGCCTCCGGCGGACCAGGAGCCCGAGGGCTTCAGCGTGGTCGCTCCGTAGCTGCCGGACGGCCCGCCGCCGTCACCGGCCGTGGTCCCGCTGACCGCCGCCAGCACCATCGGCTGCGCCATCGCGGCGCTCCGGACCGCCGCGCGGCTCGCACTGTTCGCAGTCGTACCGGCCGTGGCAGCGCCGACGACCGGGACCCGCGCGGTAAGGGTTTGGTGCGACGCGTCGTTCACCGATGCCAGCCGCTGCTCGGTCTGACACTGCGTCAATTGAGGATGGGTAAGAACACACGCGGGCAGCTCGACCAGGCTCAGTCGCGAGCCGAACCCGCCCCCGTACGCCTGCGCGAACGACCGGTAGTCGACGGTCACTTGGGCGCTGCCCCGGCCGGTTCCCCGCGGGGTGAGACTGAACAGCACGCCGTTCACCCCGGCCGCGGTGGCCGCCGCGTGACCGAGTACCGACACCTGCAACGACGTCGGCGCCGTGGAGCCACCGGCGGGCGCCACCGGCCTCACCGACACCGGGCCGACGCCCTTCGCGGACACCGCGGCGGCGGCCCTTCCCACTCCGGCCGAAAGACTCGCCTCGAAGGAGGAAGCCGCTGGCCACGAGGTGGCGGAAGGGCGGTACTCGGTGTCCGCCTGACTCTTCGTCGCGGCGAAATGCATAGCCGCGGGCTTCACGTTCCTCACTGTCGGCGTGGACGCCTTCGCCGGAGCCGCCGAGTGTGTCGGCGTCACGGCCCGCACCGCCGTGGCCGGTCCCAGTGACGCGATCAGGACGGCCGCGGTCAGGACCGCGACTCTCCCGGAACGCACATGGAACCGAGCGCCCCTGTTCCCAGGTATGCGCATCCCTTAGCTCCCCCTCATTGTTCGCCCGATGGCCGAACGTCGAATCCAAGAGCGGCTCCTGCCTGCTCATCACGCTGGACCATTTCATGATCCACAGTCATTTCGGTAAGAGCGGAGAAAGACTTACCTTCACCGCCTTGATAAAAGCGGCGCATCCGGATGAAAGGGGACTGTGATGGGAGCCACAGGTCCCGGGTGTACCGCGGCTGCCATTGGCTACCGACGAAGAATGCGCCGCGCCAACTCCGGGACCCACTGCACGTATTCGACCTCCGCGCCGCCCCGGTGGCGGGCGTACAGGAAGCGGCCGGTGGCCCGGCGATGACGAGGAAGTCACCGATCGCCGCGAGTTCGACGGAGTCGAAGCCGAAACGGAGTTCGGGTTCGACGCCGGTCAACTCGCTCAGCAGGGTTACTTGTGCATACCTGGGAACCGTAGGAGAGCGGCCGGCTCAGCCGGAAGAGAGCACCTTTCCGAAAGAGGGGCACCTGGTGGTAACCGAAGAGGTGCCCACCCGGACGCGGGCCAGTCCCGGGCCCTGAGCCCGGGCGCCCCCCGGGATGCGGGTCGGCGCCGGCTGCGGCAGGCTCGGAGGACGACGACGTCACGAGGAGGCTCCGGTGGTCTGGTTCCTGCTGCTCCTGCTGATCGCCGTCGTGTTCGGGTTCCTCGGGGCGATCATCAAGGGACTCCTGTGGCTCCTCGTGGTCGGGTGCGTGATCTTCGTCATCGCGCTGCTGTACGCCGGGTGGCGGCTGCGCAGCGGCTCCGGTACCCGCGCCAGACGGTAGCCCCGCCGCTCGGCCCGCCGCTGCCCCGATCGGACGCCGTCGGCGCGCGGCGCGGCGGCCGGGCGGCGAGGATCGGGAACAGGCAGGGCGGTGCACGGACGCGCCCGGTGCGGTGACTGGAGGAGCAGCGGGTGACGACAGCCACCGGCGCGGTCCGGGCGGAGCGGCGAGCGCGGACGCGGAGCGGCCGGGCCCGGCTGGCGGCGGCCGGTGTGCTCACGTCGGCGCTGCTGGTCGCGCCGGTCCCGGCGGCGAGCGCCCAGCCCCGCGCCGTCTGCCCGGGGCTGCTCGCGGCCCGGGCGACGCCGGTACGGCCCGGGTTCCCGGCCGAGGGCGCCCGGTGCGGCGCCGACGCGCAGGCGCGGCTGCTCGGCCTGGCCGTGGTCGACGTGGCGCTCGGCGCGATCGGCACACCGTACGCCTGGGGCGGCGGCGGCGAGGAGGGGCCGACCCGGGGGTACTGCGACCGGGTCAACGGCTATCTGGACGGGGTGTGCCAGGCCGATCACACGGTCGGTTTCGACTGCAGCGGTCTCGCTCTGTACTCCTGGTACCAGGCCAGCGACGGCACGGTCACGCTGCCCCGGCACAGCTCATGGCAGTACGACCGCGACCGGCATCTCGGCCCGGACCAGCTGATCCCGGGCGA
Organism: Streptacidiphilus sp. P02-A3a; assembly: GCF_014084105.1. Classification (GTDB taxonomy): domain Bacteria; phylum Actinomycetota; class Actinomycetes; order Streptomycetales; family Streptomycetaceae; genus Streptacidiphilus. The sequence goes on from NZ_CP048289.1 coordinate 7,947,405, forward strand.
CCTGCTGTTCTTCGCCGAGCCCGGCGGTCCGATCCACCATGTCGGCATCTACCTCGGCGGCGGCGCGATGGTCCACGCCGAGCGCACCGGCACCCTGGTCCGGATCCTCGGCGACGTCTTCCACGATCCCTACTGGGGGCCGCGCTACGTGGGCGCCGCCCGCCCGGCGCCGGACGCCGGTTCCCCGACCTCGCCCGGTCCGGCCGACCGGACCGCGGCGCCGCCGCCCGGGTGGCGCGGGGCGGTCAACCGGCCGGGTGCTCCAGGTAGGAGCTGATCCCCGCGGCGATCCCCCGGGCCGCCGACTCGCGCCAGGCCGGGGTGGTCATCCGCCCGGCGTCGGTCGGGTTGGCCATGTTGCCGCACTCGATGAAGACCGCGGGCACGGTGGACAGGTTGAGGCCGCCGAGGTCGCCGCGGACGGTCAGTGCGGTGCCGCGCCCGAGGTAGGTCGAGCGCGCCTCGCCGGTACTGGCGCCGAAGGCTGAGCGCAGCGCGAGGCCGAGCCGACGCGAGGGGCCGACGATCGGGCGGGTGTCGACGGTCCCGGCCACCACCACCGCGGGCAGGATCACCTGGAATCCGTAGCCGGTCGGCGGGGCGCCGTCGGCGTGGATGGACACGGCCGCGTCGGCGTGGGCCCGGGTGGCGATCGCCGCCCGCTCGGTGACGCAGGGCCCCCAGGGCCGGTCCCCGTCCTGGGTGAGCACCACCGTCGCGCCCGCCGCGCGCAGGATCGCCTCCGCCCGGCGGGCCACGTCCAGGTTGAACACGGCCTCGGTGTATCCGTCGGCGGTGGCGGTGCCGGTGGTGTTGCAGGCCTTGCGGCCGTTGCCGACATCGACCAGCCGGTTGATCTGCCCGGGGTGCGAGAAGTTGCCCGGATTGTGGCCGGGGTCGAGCACCACCGTCCGCCCGGAGAGCGGCAGCCCGCCGCCCGGCGCGGCCTGGCCGCCCGCGCCCAGCAGGGCGCCCGCCAGCGCACCGGCCGCCAGCACCGGCGCCACCGCGGTCGCCAGCACCGAGGTCCCCACCGAGACGGCACCGCCCACAGCCAACCTCCCACGACGTCCCCCGGCCGGTCCGGGGTGCCCCGAGTCGACCACACCGCGTCCCGGCCGGACGTCCCGCGCCGCCGGTCTGTCCCCCGTGCGGCCGACCCGGACGGCGACCGGCGGCCCGGAACCCCCCTCCGCCCGGCCCGCGTGCGCCCAGGGGGTAGTCGGCCGCCCGCCTGGCTCGGAAGATGAGTCCGCACGGCACTCGGGCCCGGCATTCGGGCACAGCGCGCGGGCACGGCACTCGGGCACGGCATTCGGGCACTGCGCGCGGCAGAGAAACGGGGAGCGATATGACAGACCTGGACCGGCCCGACTCCAGCGGGGTCCACCCGGACGCCGCCATGGACCGGGTACGTGAGCTGCTCGCCGTCCACGGCGCCGCGGACGCCTGCGCCGCGGAACTGCTCTGCGACCGGCATCCCGCCGACCAGGTGGCGTTCACCGTCGTCGACGCGGATCTGTCGGCTCGTCACCTCAGCTACGGCACGCTGCGCCGCGAGTCGGCCCGCTTCGCGGCAGCGCTCGCCGACCTGGGCGTCGAACCGGGCGACGCGGTGGCCGTGCTGATGGGGAAGTCCGCGGAGCTGCTGGTGGCGCTGCTCGGGATCTGGCGCCGGGGAGCGGTGCACATACCGCTGTTCACCGCGTTCGCCCCACCCGCCATCGCGCTCCGGCTGGGTGCCGGGCGGGCGAAGGTGGTCGTGGTCGACGTCGACCAGCGGGCGAAGCTCGCGCCGGGCGAGGACTTCCCGGCCGATCCGCCGTGGGCCACCGTGGTCGTCGGCGGCGAGCCCGAGGGCGAGCAGCTGTCCCTCGCCGACCTGCTGTCCCGGTACTCCGGCGACGAACCGCAGGCCAGGGCCGTCGCGGTCGGCCCGGACGGCGTGCTGGTCAAGCTCTTCACCTCGGGTACCACCGGCACCCCGAAGGCCGTGCCGGTACCGGTGAGGGCGCTCGCCTCCTTCCAGGCGTACCTGGAGTTCGGGCTCGACGTCCGCCCCGACGACGTGTTCTGGAACGCCGCCGACCCCGGTTGGGCCTACGGCCTCTACTACGCCGTGCTCGGACCGCTCGCCGCAGGGGCGCGCAGCCTGCTGCTGCGCGCCGGTTTCTCGGCCGGGCTGACCTGGCAGGTGATGGAGCGCTTCGCGGTCAGCAACTTCGCCGCCGCCCCCACCGTCTACCGCGGCCTGCGGGCCGGAACCGAGCGGGTACCGGAGGGGGTCCGGCTGCGCCGGGCGTCCTCGGCGGGCGAGCCGCTCACCCCGGACGTGGTCACCTGGTCCGCGCGGCACCTGCGGGTGGCTGTCGGTGACCACTACGGCCAGACCGAGCACGGGATGATCATCGCGAACAGCTGGGCCGACGGCCTGCGGTCGCCGGTCAGGCCCGGGTCCATGGGACGGCCGCTGCCCGGCTGGAGCGCGGTGGTGCTCGACGACGAGCGCGACGAACCGGCGCTGCCGGGCATGCTCGGCCAGGTGGCGATCGACGTGACCGACAGCCCGCTGCTGTGGTTCCGGGGTTACGACGACGCGCCGCGGAAGACCGCCGAGCGCTTCACCGCCGACGGCCGCTGGTACCTCACCGGCGACGCCGGAACCCAGGACGAGGACGGCCACTTCTACTTCTCCGCCCGCGACGACGACGTCATCATCATGGCCGGGTACCGGATCGGCCCCTTCGAGGTGGAGAGCGTCCTCGCGGAGCATCCCGGTGTGGTCGAATCAGCCGTCATCGGCGTCCCCGACGAGTTGCGCGGCGAGGTGCTGGAGGCGTTCGTCGTGCTGCGGGAGGGGACACCGGCGGGCGAGGAGCTCGTCGAGGAGTTGCGGCAACTGGTCAAGCGCCGTTTCGCGGCGCACGCCTACCCTCGGGCCGTGCACGTCGTCGACCAGCTGCCGAAGACCCCGAGCGGGAAGGTCCAGCGCTTCGTCCTGCGGGCACGGCGGGCGCGGGAGCTGTCCGGCCGGGTCGGCCGCCGGTAACCGGGCGGGACCCCCACGGTGCGGGCGAGGTCGGCCCGTCCGTGCCCCCGACGCCCGGGGTGCTCACTCGTACGGGGTGGTGGCCGAGGGGAGGGTCACCGCCGGGTGGCGGCGGGGGCGGCGGGGTTGGCCTGGGCGGACGACGGCGATGCCGATCGCGGCTCCCACCGCGGAGACGGCGAAGGCGGTCGCCATGTCGTCGGGTCCGGGCCCTCCGGCAGGAAGTACACCGCGAGCAGCGCGTACGTGCCGGTGAACAGGGCGCCGACCAGCGGCGGGGAGACGTCGAACGGCACCGGGACGGCGAGTGTGCTCTGGCTCCCGCCGCCGCCGGACACCCGCAGCACCCTCCCCTCCCAGAGGGTGGCCCGGACGCTGTCGCCGGGCGCGACACTGTCGAACAGGCCGTCGTTCTCGGGCAGCGCGACATCGACGGGTGCGGCCGCGATACCCGCGAGCACCACGTGCGGATAGGGATCCTTCCCAGCCTGGACGTACTGCCTGGTGAGCGTGGCGGTGACGGTCGCCAGGCAGTCGGCGCCGGTCGGCTCGCGCTGCCCCGCCGGGCAGGCCCGCGCCGCGCGGTAGGCGTTCAGCCGGGCGTCGTCGTGTGCGGCCAGCGTCCCGGTGAACCAGGCGGCGGCGGCCAGCGCGACCGCGATCAGCAGCAGCGTCACGACGGCCTTCCGCGACTCCTTGGCCGGATCCGGCCGCGCGGGCTGTTCCAGGGTGAAGTGCTCGGGCGGTGGCAGCGGGGTGGTGGTTCGCTTCATCCTGGACGGCTCGCTCCGCTGGTGGGGACGGCCAGAGCATAGGCCCAGCCCCGACGCCCCCACCAGGGAGGCTCCCGCCGCCGGTCAGGAGACGGTGAGGACGATCTTGCCGGTGACGCGGCCGGTGTCGCCCAGTTCGTGGCCCTTGGCGGCCTGCGCCAGCGGGTAGTCGGCCTCGATCACCGCGCGGAGCCTGCCCGCGGTGACCAGGTCGCTGATGGCGCGCATACCGGCCTGGTCGGCCTCGACCAGCATCGCGTAGGTGTCGACGCCGAGCGCGGCGGCCTGCTCCGGCAGGTCCGCCGGGAAGGAGCTGACCGCGATCGAGACCAGCTTTCCGCCGGGCTTCAGGGCCTTCAGCGAGCGGGTGGCGGTCTCGCCGCCGATCGCGTCGAAGACCACGTCGACCGGGTCGATCGCGGTGAAGTCCTCGGTCCGGTAGTCGATCAGTTCTTCCGCGCCGAGTTCGCGCAGCAGCCCGTGCTTCGGGGCGCTGGCCGTGCCGATCACGTGCGCGCCGAGCTGCTTGGCGATCTGGACGGCGAGGTGGCCGACGCCGCCCGCGGCGGCGTGGATCAGCACCCGCTGGCCGGGCTGGACGTCCGCCACGTCCACCAGGCCCTGCCACGCGGTCAGCGCGGCCAGCGGGATCGCGGCGGCCTGGACGTGGTCGATGCCCTCCGGCTTGCGGACCAGGGCGCGCGCCGGGGCGACCACGTACTCGGCGAACGAACCGACGCCGTGCGGGTACGGGAGCATGCCGAAGACCTCGTCGCCGACCTTGTGCAGCGTCACGCCGAAGCCGACCGACTCCACCACCCCCGAGACGTCCCAGCCGAGCACCAGCGGCAGCTTGCCGACGAGGCCGCTGAACGTGCGGTGCTTCCAGTCGGTCGGGTTCATGCCCGCCGCGCGGACGCGGACGAGTACCTCGGACGGGCCGGGCGTCGGGCGGTCGAGCTCGACCTCCCGCAGAACCTCGGTGCCGCCGTACGTGTTCTGGCTGATTGCCTTCATTGTGGTCATGGATCCAGCATCTACGGCTTCCACCTGCGTAGATAGTGGCCCGGAGGTCATCATGTGCAAGGATTGGGCCATGCAGCCCATCCACAGAGTCGTCGTCCTCGCGCTGGACGGGGTGATCCCGTTCGAACTGAGCCTGGCGTCGCGGCTGCTCGGCACCGCCGAGGACGCCGACGGCCGCCCCCTCTACGAGGTGGTCACCTGCTCGGTCGACGGAAAGCCGGTCCGCACCGGGGCCGACTTCGCGATCACCGTCGAGCGCGACGCCTCCGCCCTGGCCGAGGCCGACACGGTGGTGATCCCCGCGTCCGAGAGCTTCGCCGACATCGTCGACCGGGACGCCCTGCCGCGCCGGACCGCCGAGGCGCTGGCCCTGATCAGGCCCGAGGCCCGGATCGTGGGCATCTGCATCGCCACCTTCCTGCTGGCGGCGGCGGACCTGCTCGACGGCCGGACCGCGGCCACCCACTGGTTTCACGCCGCCCGCTTCCAGCGCTCCTACCCGCAGGTCGAACTCGCCCCGGACGTGCTGTTCGTGGACTCGGGCCGGGTACTCACCTCGGCCGGCGCGGCCTCCGGTATCGACCTGCTGCTGCACCTGATCCGCTCGGACCACGGCAGCGCCGTCGCCAACCACGTGGCCCGCCGCTGCGTCGTCCCCCCGCAGCGGGAGGGCGGCCAGGCCCAGTACGTCGAGCGGCCGCTGCCGCAGCGCTCGGACGCCGGGACCTCCGCGACCCGAGCCTGGGTCCTGGACCGGCTGCACGAGCCGCTGCAACTCGCCGACCTGGCCGACCACGCGGGCATGAGCCGCCGCACCTTCACCCGCCGCTTCCGGGCCGAGGTCGGCCTGAGCCCCGGCCAGTGGCTCACCCAGCAGCGGGTCGACCTGGCCCGCCAACTCCTGGAGAGCAGCGACCTGCCGGTCAACCGCATCGCCGAACGCGTCGGCTTCGCGGCGGGCGCCACCCTCCGCCAACACCTCCACGCCGCGATCGGCGTCTCCCCCGGCGCCTACCGCCGCACCTTCCGAACCTGACGGCTCCAGCTACCTCCACCCGCCGCCGGAGGCCGGGCGAGGAAGGCACCTCTGCCGATGGGCGAGAGTGGCCGGAGAGTGCTCCTGATGGCCTGCAACTCTAATGCGAAATAGCCGAATTGACATGGCAGCAGGAGTTCGCAAGATAGCTGACAGTACTGTTGGCCTGTGCCAGACTGACGCCGAATATGCCGGGGGGTGTCGTGGTCTCGATCGTGCTTGTCCATGGAACTGGGGTCAGAGGGAGGGACTATGACCGGCTAGTGGACCAGGTGACCACGAACCTCAAGGGGAAGGTGCCTCAGCTGCACATCGTGCGCTGCCCCTGGGGCGACGCGCACGGGGCCCGCCTGAACGCCGGCGGTCTGTCGCTGCCCGCCGAAGCGCGACCCTTCCCCTCCGCTGCGACGGAACCGGTGGCCTCGGAGGCCGAGGAGGCGGAAGCCGTCGAGGTGTCCGAGTGGGCTGCCCTGGAGGCGGACCCCTACGCCGAGTTGCGGATCCTCGGGCAGGAGGCGCGATCGCATGGCTACTCCCCCGTGGCACAGTCCGCCGTGGCCCGCTCCTACGCCGAGGTCAGCGCCCTGGACAGTGCGCTCTTCGCTGAGTTCCTGAGCGAACACGGTCTGGAGCCGGTCGATTTGGACGAGGCCAAGCGCGTTGCGCTCGACGGCCTGGGCCTCCTCCCGGAGGAGGCGGCGGTCGACCTCGGGGACCTGCGGCGCGCGATGGGCCGCCTCATGGCCGTCTCGGTCGTCGACCACGCGGATGCGCGTTGGGGCGTCGGCGGCGCCGCTGTGGACGGGGATTCCCTGGATGCCCTGGTGGCGGAGATCCTCACGTCGTGGGGTGCGCCGAAGGGCGAGTTGGGCATCGTTTCAAGCCTGACGAAGCCGCTCTGGCTGCCCCTGGCCCGTGGCTTCGAGTACACGGCGTCCTCGGTGCTGCGCGGCAACCGATTGAAGCAGACCGAACACGGCACGCCCATGATCGGCGACATCCTGCGCTACCAGGTCCGGGGCGAGGGGGTGCGGGCCGCCGTCGCCGAAGCCATCGACAGCGTGGACGGACCGGTGGTCGTGCTCGCCCACAGCCTGGGCGGCGTAGCCTGCGTGGACCTGCTGGCGTCGCAGAACCGCAGCGGCAAGGTGACCGCCCTGGTGACGGTCGGCTCCCAGGCCCCGTTCTTCTACGAGTTGGACGCACTGTGGTCCCTGCCGTTCGGCACACCCTTGCCGCCGACCTTTCCCGCCTGGTGGAACGTGTTCGACCCGCGCGACCCGCTGGCCTACGTCGGCGAACAGGTCTTCGGGTCCGACCGGGTGACTGACGTCGAATTCGATACCCGACGCCCGCTACTCCGCGCCCACAGTGCCTACTGGGGTCACCAGCGGTTCTACACCTGGCTCGCCGGAACCGTACTGTCATGAGCCACGGGGAAGCCCGACAGCCTCCGGGCGAGTGCGATCCCATGAAGGTCCACGCTCTCATCGTGGCCGTTGAGGACTACGGGTCGTACAGCAAGGACTGGAATGTCACCGGCCCGTACGCGGGCGCCCGCTCCTTCCGGGACTGGCTGATCGGACGAGGTGTACCCGCAGGCAACATCACGTTTCTGGGACGACCGCTCCCGGAGAGCCGGGGGATTGCTCCCAACGAGCCCGAAGCGGGGAGCCCAGCCGATGGCGGGCTGCTGAACGGGACCTCGCTGCAAGTCTTCTTCGGGGAGGTGCTGCCGGACATCGACGCCGAGTTGCTGTGGGTTTTCTGGGCCGGACACGGCATTACCGACGGCGAGCAACGCCACCAGCTGCTCCTGCCCGCCGACGGCAGGAAAGGACTGGAAACAGTCGACGCCCGCGAGCTCAGGGACACGCTGATTTCCACGGAGTGGGGAATGAAGAGCGGCACCCACCTGTCGCGAGTGGCCATGGTGATCGACGCCTGCCAGAACAATCTGCCACCGACCGACAAGGGCCTGAAAACCTGGCCGGTTTCAGTCCGTAGCAAGGACATGCGGAGCACCGCCCGGCCGTTCTTCACGTCGTTCTCCTGCGGGCCCGACCAGAAGGCCTACACCGGGACGAACAGGACCCATCTCGCCGCGACGCTCATGGAGTATCTGGACGCCAACCCGTCGCTCCTGCCCCATCCTCAGCACATGATGGGCCACATCGACCTGGCCTTCGCCAAACGGTCCGAAGCACAGGCGCAGACCCCGAGCTGGGAAATCCTCAACTGGGGGGAACCGGTCGGAACTGGAGTCTTCGAACTGACGCCGACAGAGGAGGAGTGCGCCCTGGCCCTCCAGTTCCGGCCCGGTCTCGACGACCGTGAGAAGCGGCGGCGGTGCGTCGAGGAGCTGGAGAACCGCGGTGTGGCGGTCACCGCGGACCACCAAGGCGAGCCGCCCAGTCCCGAACAGCTGGTCGCGGCCGCGGGCCGGGTCCGGCACGGTCTGCCGACCCTGGTCGACCTGCTCTGCTCCCCGCAGTGGCGGGACGACGAGCACGAGCGCCTCGATCTCGCGGGCGACCTCGGCAAAGCCGTCAGCCTCATCCACGAGGACGAGTTCCTGACGGTGGCGGAGTACGACACGCTGCTGCCACTTCTCGACCGGGCGGGGGACACGCTGGAGCAGGTCGCACGGTTCGGGCGCAGCTGGAGCGAGCACCTGCGCGGCATGCCCGTCACCGCACAGGCGGTGACGCGGAAGCTGGAGGCAGCCGGCGCCCTCAGGGGACGGCTGCCGCTGCTCCTGGGGTTCACCGCACTCCTGGCGGCCCTCACCGGGTCCGTTCCTCCGGACGAGGGACAAGACGCCGTTCCGGATGGGCCGTTGCAGACCTGGTGGCTCGGCGTCGCGGCCCGGCTGGGCTACGGTGACCGACTGCTGCGGGACGAGCGGGCCAAGGCAGCCGAGGACGCGTCAAGGCTTCAGCAGACCCCGGGGGGTTGGCTCCTGGTAGAGGTGCAGACAACCTGCCCCGAGGCGGTTCCTGGACACCCGAACCGCTATGACAGCCGGGCCTGGTACTTCGATGTCGAGGGCACACACCAGCAGGTCTTCAACGGGTCCGGGTGGACGGACTGGCAGCATTCTCTTGAGGCGGCGGTGGCCGACCACGTCGACGAGAATCTCAGCGGAATCGAATTCCTGCTGCCGCAGAGCCAGTTGGAACTACAGGTCGAACGTCTGGCAGTGGAGTACCGAGGGAGGTCCAACGTGCTGCTCGGACATGTCCACCCGGTCGTCGTGCGATGCGGCGACCGGGAGACAAGTCCGGCCCGACAGGCACAGTGGCAGGACAACTGGAAGCACTGTTCCCAGGACCACGACGGCGCGCCTTGGCTGGTCAAGGACGGCGCCGCCCTGAAGGAGCTCACGAAAGGCCTGACCGGTCACCAGGGATGCGTGGAGCTCACCGGGACCGCGAAGGACTTCAGCGCCGCCCTCGCGGTGTGCCTCCGGGAGGGCAGCCCCATCATCTCGTGGAACCGGTGCACCGGGGACATCCGCCCCCTCCAGAGCCTTGAACCCATCCACGGCCGCGCTCCCTCCAGTCTCCCCGCGGCGCTCCACGACTGGCGTCGCGCGGGGCCGAGCTCCGGCTCCGACGACGTCGTACTGCTCTGGGACAACCCCGACCGCCGTACCCAACGCCCCAGACTGCGCTCACCACGAAGAAGGAACAGATGACCGACGAGGACCGCACCTGGGAGCTCTTCGGCGACGGCGAAGCGCCGCCGACGCCCCGAAAGCTGCCGCCGGGGCCGCCATGGCGCCGCTTCGGTCGGCAGTCCCTGCCCCGTGCCCCCTACGTGATCCGCCAAGAGGACGCGGCCGTGGTCAACACGGCCCTGCACCTGCGTCGGCCGCTCCTGGTGACGGGCTTCCCCGGTGTGGGCAAGTCGTCCCTGGCCCATGAGATCGCCCGCCAGTTGGGGCTGGGTGAGGTCCTGGTCTGGCCGGTCAACTCCCGTTCCACGCTCAACGACGCGCTGTACCGCTACGACGCGGTCGGGCGCCTGCGGGACGTGGGCCTGGCCACCAGCAAGCGTGCCCGGGCCGGCGGTGAGGCGGGAGGCCAGGAAGTGGGCGACGACGCGAAGCAGGCGGTGGAGAACTACATCACCCTCGGCCCGCTGGGGACAGCCCTGGCGGCCAAGCCGGGCAGGCCTCGGGTCCTGCTCATCGACGAGTTGGACAAGAGCGACCTCGACCTGCCCAACGACCTGCTCGTTGCCTTCGAGGACGGCGCTTTCGAGATCCCCGAGCTCAGCCGATTGGCGGTGAGCGATGACGAGGTCGCCGAAGTCGGTCTCATCGGCGGGCCGCAGGCCATCGACCCGGCCAGGGGCAGCTCCGACGATGTGCGTTCCGGTCAGCCGGTCCCCGCGGCCTCCAGGAACCGAGGGACGGTGGTCGGTGGCTGGGTCACCTGCGAGGAGTTCCCAGTCATTGTGATCACCAGCAACGGCGAGCGCGACTTCCCCCCGGCCTTCCTGCGTCGCGTCGTCCGCCTCAACCTGCCCGACCCCAGCCGGGACTACCTGCGGAAGATCGTCGAAGCCCAGTTCGCCGGTCCGCTGGCCGATGCGGATGACACGACCAAGCGCGAACTGGACGAGCTCGTCGACAGGTTCAGCGCCGCCGCGCAGGACGGGAACCTGGCCACCGACCAGCTCCTCAATGCCATCCACCTCCGGCTCAGCCAAGTACCGCTCGACGTCAACGTCTTGAGTGCCATCCTCAGTTCTCTCGACGACACCGAGGCAGGGGGGTTCACCCTGTCGTCGACGGACTCCTCCCCCACGGCACACGGCCACCGCACATGATCGCCCGGCTCGGTGAGGTGCTCGCGGAGGCGCTGCGTGCCTGCGGGTACGACCCCTCGCCCCGTGAACTCACCGAGATCCTCTGGCTGGCCGGGCAGCTCCCCCCTGCCGCCCGGCCAGAGGTCCCCGCGGAGGAGGAGCCGGCAGACGCCGCCGTGACCGCCGTGGCATCGGAGCCGCCCCAGCAGCAACCCCCGGCCGCGGCCACGCCCCCCGCACCGCGGGACGATGTCCGCACCGTCGAGACCCGGCCGATCTACTCCGCGGCCAACCGGACCGCGGCGTCCGACGGCCCACGGGCGTCGTCCATCCGGCTTCCCGTGCCGAGCGCGCTGCCCCGGTCGCGCGAGCTGTCGAAGGCCCTGCGCTCGCTGCGCTCCAACGTCGCCTCACGCACGACCTTCGAGATCGACATCGCCGCCACGGTCGCCTCCCTCGCCAGTGGCATGCCGGACGTGCTGCTGCAACCGATCCGCGAGCCCCGGTTCGACCTCACCCTCATCGTGGACGACGGTGAGTCGATGGCGATCTGGTACGACACCGCCCGTGAACTGCGCACAGCTCTCTACCAGTTGCACGCCTTCCGGCGCACGCGCTTCCTGGGCCTGAACACCGATCTGGACGACGGCTCCCTGAGCCTGACGACCGAGCCGTTCCGTCTCCACGCACCCGCCATATCCCCCGCGGCCGCGGTGGAAGCCGGTGAACGCTCGCTCGTCGTCGTGCTGACCGACGGGGTCGGCCTGGCCTGGCATTCCGGGGCAGCCCTCAACCTGCTCTCCTCGTGGGCCCGCCGAAGCCCGGTGGCCGTCTGGCACCTGCTGCCGGAGGCGCTCTGGCCGGACACCGCCTTGTCCGCCGCCCGCCGAAGGACCACGGCCCCACGCCCTGGCGTCGCCAACCGCAAGCTCACCGTGCGGGCGCCCCGGATCCGCACCCGGCACGACCGAACGATCCAACTCCCGCTCCCTGTGGTGGACATCGGCGCCGGTACCGCCACTGCGGCCTGGGCCCGCCTGATCGGCGCACCCTCGGGCGAGGTGATCCTCCCGCTGATGGACGCCGTTCCGCCCGTCGCGGAGCACGGGACGATCGACGACGAGGAGTGGCCCGCCACCGAGGTCCCGGCACTGGAACTCCTGGACGGCTTCCTCGGCTCGGCCACCCCGCTGGCCCGAAGGCTGGCCGCCCATCTGGCCTGTGTCCCACCGATCACCGTCCCCCTCATGCGGCTGGTCCAACAGTCAGCCGCACCGGAGGCGGCTCTTTCGCACCTGGCCGAGGTATTCCTGTCCGGGCTGCTCCAGCCGACGACAGCCACCGGGGCACCCGCGCCACCGGCCGAGGAGACGCCTTGGGGACAGCGCTACTACGCCTTCCTGCCTGAGGTCGTCGACCCGCTACGCGAACTGATCCCCCGCTCGGCCGAACATGGCACCAGCACCCTGGTCTCGCGCCACCTGCGCCGGATCAACCAGTCGCGCGACGCGGCCCTTGCCCTGATTAGTGACCCCAGGGGCACGACCGCGTACACCCCGCAAGCGCCCGAACTGGCCTGGTCCGATCTGCAGTCGACCACCTCCGCGCCATCCGATGCCGACGTGCCGTTCGAGGCGCCGTCGATCATCGAGGGACCTGAGGGCATGGGAGGGGCCGCGGTCGCCGAGGAAGGGCCGGTACCTGTCGGCTTCATTATCGGAATCGCGCTGGGAAAGGGGCTGCGCATTCGGGCAGCGGCCACGTTGCTGCGCCAGTCCGGCTATCCGGTCCCGGAGCCGACCGCGCTGCCCGACCTCGTGCCCGAATCCCCGGATGTCGTTGTCCTCAGCCTGCACCTCGACGGAAGCCTGTGGGCCGACCCCGGCCACCAGTGGCTCGACGTGAACGAGCCGGTGACGATGGGGCATGTGCTGGCAGCCGCGGCGAGCACGGGACAGTCCGCACGACACCTCGCCGAACGCCTGGGCGAACTGGGCTACCGGACGCCCAGCCCGACGAAGTTGCCAGCAGACCCACCGGAGAAGTCGGACCGGATGCTGATCAGCCGGGACCTTGACGAGGCCGAGCCCTGGCTCGACGCGAACGAGCCGGTGAAGGTGGGGCAGGTGCTGTCAGCCGCGGTGAAGACGGGGCAGTCCGCCCAGCGGGTCGCCGAACGCCTGCGTGAACTGGGCTACGACACACCCGACCCAGCACAGCTGCCCGAGGTCGCACCCGAGGAGGCCGACCTCATCCTGATCAACCTGGACCTCCACTCGGTGGGTGCGCGGCTCGATCCGGGCGAGCCGACTCCGATGGGGCATGTGCTGGCAGCCGCGGTGAGGACGGGGCAGTCCGCCCAGCGGGTCGCCGAACGCCTGCGCGAACTGGGCTACGACGCACCCGACCCGGCACAGCTGCCCGACGTCCTACCCGAGGAGGCCGACCAGACACTGATCAGCCAGGACCTCGACGCGGTGCCCCCCTGGCTCGACGCGAGCAGACCAGTGCGGGTGGGGCATGCGCTGGCAGCCGCGATCGTGACCGAACAGTCCGCGCAGCGGGTCGCCGAGCGCCTGCGCGAACTGGGCTACGACGCACCCGACCCGGCACAGCTGCCCGACGTCGTACCCGATGAGGCCGACCAGACACTGATCAGCCAGGACCTCGACGCGGTGCCCCCCTGGCTCGACGCGAGCGAACCAGTGCCGGTGGGGCATGCGCTGACTGCCGCGATCGTGACCGATCAGACCGCGCAGCGGGTCGCCGAGCGCCTGCGCGAACTGGGCTACCACACAACTGCTTCGGCGCAGCTGCCCGATATCGTGCCGGAGGAGGACGACCGCATCCTGATCAGCCGTCGCCTCGACGGAATGAGCAGGTGGATCGACCCGGCCGAACCAGTGACGGTAGAACACCTGCTGACTGCCGCGATCGTGACCGGACGATCCGCACGCGCAGCCGCCGAGCGCCTGCGCGAACTGGGCTACCACACAACTGCTTTGGCGCAGCTGCCCGATATCGTGCCGGAGGAGGACGACCGCATCCTGATCAGCCGTCGCCTCGACGGAATGAGCAGGTGGATCGACCCGGCCGAACCAGTGACGGTAGAACACCTGCTGACTGCCGCGATCGTGACCGGACGATCCGCACGCGCGACCGCCGAGCGCCTGCGCGAACTGGGCTACCACACACCCGACCCAGCACACCTGCCCGATATCGCACCAGAGTACGACGACCAGATCCTGATCAGCCGGTACCTCCACAGAGGTCCCCTGGAGGATCCGACAGAGGCCGGTCCCGAGTGGCTCGACGCGGGCGATCCGGTGGCGATGGGACACGTGTCGGCGGCCGCGATCGTGACTGAGCAGTCCGCACGCACGGTCGCCGAACGCCTGCGAGAACTCGGTTACCAGACGCCCGACCCGGCAGGCCTACCGGACACCCCCCCGGCGGACGCCGATCGAACCCTCATCAGCCGAGACCTCGACGCGGTGGGGCCGTGGCTCGACGCGAGCGAGGCGGTGACCGTAGCGCATGTACTGGCAGCCGCGACCGCGATCCAACAGTCCGCACGCGCGGTCGCCGAGCGCCTGCGCGAACTCGGCTTCCAGACAAAGCACCCGGCACAGTTGTCCGATGTCATACCAGAGGACGACGACCGAATCCTGATCAGCCGATACCTCGACGGATACGCCCTGGAGGATCTCGATGCGGATTGGCTCGATGCACGCGAGCCGGTGCCAAAGGGGCATGTGCTGGCGGCCGCGATCGTGACCGGCCGGCCCGCCCTGGCCGTCGCCAACCGCCTGAACGAGCTGGGCTACCGCACCCCCGCCGGGGTGCGGTGGCCGGACTTCTCTCCGGAGGACGTCGATCGGACCCTGATCAGCCTGGACCTCGACGCAGTGGGGCCGTGGCTCGACGCCACCGATCCGGTGACGGTGGGACATGTACTGGCAGCCGCGCGGAAGACGGGATGGTCCGCGCATCGCGTCGGCGAACGCCTACACCTGTTGGGATACTCCCCTCCCGCCTCGGTCATCCTGCCGGACGCCATCGACAAGTGACCCGACCCGCCCGCTTCCGGGCCCGACGCCCGGGGTCAGGCGACGATGGCGGAAAGGCCCGGCCGGGTCAGGGACCTGGCTCGGGCGGCGATCAGCGAGCGCAGCGCCTGCTCGGCCGCCCCGTCGGCCGGGGTCAACACGGCCAGCCGCTGGTCCGAACCGTCCAACGCGGCCATGACGTCGTAGCAGACGGTCAGTTCGCCGACGGCGGCGTGCTGGATGCGCTTGACCCCGTGCACCCGCTCCTGCACCGTGTGGTCCCCCCACCAGGCCGCGAACTCCGCACTGGCCGAGCGCAGTTCGCCGATCAGCGCGTTCAGTTGCGGGTCGTCGCGGTGCCGGGCGAGGTTGGCACGCAGATTGCCGACCGTCTCGCGGGCGATCCGCACCCAGTCCAACTGCGCCGCGCGCACAGCTGGATCGGTGAAGATCATCCGGGCGGCGTTGTCAGCGCCCGGTGACCCGAACTCCTCGCCGAACAGGGCGGCGGCCGCGCCGTTGCGGGCCAGGATGCCGAAGCGGAAGTCGACCACGTAGGCCGGGAGCAGCGGCATGCCGTCCAGCAGCGCCAGCAGCGAGCGGCCCACCGGTGCCGGGACGTGCGTCGCGGGTGGTCGCTGGCCGCGCGCGACCAGGTGCAGGTGCTCCCGCTCGGTCGGCGACATGCGCAGCGCCGCCGCCACGCTGTCCAGCACGCCGGTCCCGGGGGTCCCGACCCGGCCCTGTTCCAGCCGGATGTACCAGTCGATGCTGACGGCCGCCAGCTGCGCCACCTCCTGGCGGCGCAGCCCGGGCGTGCGGCGGCTGCCGACGCTGGGCAGGCCGACGTCCGCCGGTTGCACCCGGGCCCGCGCCGCGCGCAGGAACTGCGCCAGTTCGCTCTGCTGCCGTCCCTGTCCGCTCGTCATGTCACCCATGATCGCCGCTCCCCCCGGGCCACGTCCACGGGACCGGGTGGCACTCGGAGCACCAGGATGCGAAGGGCCTTCCAGGCCGTGGCCGCCGGACGGAATGGTTGCTGTCGTACCCACCGCACCGCATGCGCCCCTGGAGGCTGCCATGAAGAAGACCGTTCGCAGTATCGCCGCCGCCACTGCGGCCGCCGCCGCGCTGACCCTGGCCGTCAGCACCGCCGCTTCCGCGCACAGCGACAACGCCAACGCCAGCGCCAGCGCCAGCGGGCATCCGGGCAAGCGGGGCGACGGCGGCTACGGCTACACCGTGATCCGCAGCGGCATCCCCGACACCGCCCGGCGTTTCACCGTGACCAGTCCCCAGGTGCACAACGGCGGGACGTTCCCGGCGAGCGCCTGGGCCGACGCCTTCGGCTGCTCCGGCGGCAACCAGCAGTTCACGCTGGACTGGACCGGCGCGCCGGTCGGCACCCGCAGCTTCGCGGTCACCATGTACGACCCGGACGCCCCGAGCGGCAGCGGCTTCTGGCACTGGCTGGAGTGGGACATCCCCGGCAGCGCGACCTCGTTGAGCCCGGCCGCCACACCGGTCGGCGCGGTCTCCGGCACCGACGACGCCGGTCTGACCGGCTACCTGGGCCCGTGCCCGCCCGCCGGGGACGTGAACCACGGCTACCAGATCACCGTCTACGCGCTGGACACCGCCTCGCTGGGACTGCCCGCCACCACCCCGGCGGCGCTGACGACCTTCAGCATGAGCAGCCACATCGTCGGCTACGCCCGGATGACGGTGAACGCCCGCCGCTGACCGGTTTCGGTCAGTTCCGGGTGGCCCAGGTGGCGTTGTCGTTGGCGTCGTAGAAGACGAAGTTCTGGTCGGCCTGGACAACGGCCTTGACGCTCTTCGCGCTGGAGGAAGGGCCGACCTGGGCGATGACCCTGTGGTTGCGTTCCAGCAGGATCGGCCCGTTGGCCGGGAAGAGCATCTCGTTGGCGCCGGTACCGGCGGTGTTGGACGCCCAGAGCACGTTGCCGGTGTTCAGTTGGTAGAGCACCAGGTTTCCGTCGGTCTGGAAACGCAGGGTCGCGCCGTTGGTGGTGGTGCCGGCGGACGCCTGGGTGTCCGGGTACCAGACCACACCCTGGCCGAAGTAGATCGTCGGGTTGACGTTGATGAGCATCGGGTGCGTCGCGGCGGCCGGGCCGAACCCGGTCAACAGCGCCAGCGACGCCCCCGACGCGATCAGCGCCAGCAGGCGTCGGCCTCGGGTGCGCTTCCGTGTCGATGCGCTCATCTCACACTTCCTTCGTCTCGTTGGGCGACACGCTCACCTCAGTGTGGGATCGCCGCGCGGCCGAACGCCAGCAACTCCTCCGTATACGACACGATCGGGCGAATGTCCGCCCGGGTCGCGGAGCCGCGCCGCGCGGTTCGCGCGGTTCGCGCGGTTCATGCGGTTCATGCGGTTCGCGCGGTTCGTGCGGAGACGGTGGGCTCAGGCGCGGGGTGCGCCTGCGCTCGGAAGCCGCTCGGTGGCCCGGCCGAAGGGGATGACCAGGGTGCGGGCGGCGAGCAGCCAGGTGCCGTCGATGTTCCGGAAGACGTCCTCGTAGTGGCCCACGTTGACGGGGACGCGTGGTTCGATCATCCCGCCGGTGTACCCGTCGACCCGGTAGGTCGTCAGGTAGGAGACGGCACGCGCCGTGGTGGGAGATTCGACGGTCACCAGCAGGTTCGTCATCAGGCGGCGGGAGAGCCGGTCCGCGGGACGCGAGCCGAAGTAGGCGCGAAGGGCTTCGCGGCCTTCGATCCGGCGGTCGCCGAAGGGCCAACGCCACACGCCGTCAGGGGTGAACAGCTCCGCGACCGTGCTCGGCTCGCCGAGGTCTAGGCGGTGGATGAAGTCCACGATGATTCGCTCGCACGCGCGCTCCGCCAGCATCCGGTCCATCGGCGTCATGATCTTGTCGTCCATTCGCCATTACTAGCAGGCGGGCGGCCACCGTCCGCAACCCGTTTTCGCGAGCCGGCCCGCCGGGCCCGCTGGGGAATACTGCGGTCGTGAACACAGGTCGACGAGTGAACGAGATGCAGGCGGGTCGCCAGGTGGGCTGGGTGCTGCGGGCCGCGGGCCCGGCCGACGTCGAACGGATAGCGGAGCTACGGGCGACGGTGATGCGACCGGACTTGGAGCGGCTGGGCCGTTTCGACGAGCACCGCGTCCGGCAGCGGCTGCGGGACTCCTTCTCCCCTCGGTACACGTCGGTCGTCGTGGCCGATGACGCCTTCGCGGGCTGCGTCACCCTGCGACCGGCGGAGAACGGGCACTGGCTGGAGCACTTCTACCTCGACCCGGGCGTCCAGGGCCGGGGGCTCGGCTCGGCCGTCCTGCGGGCGCTGCTGGGGCGGGCCGACGCGGACGCCGTGCCGGTCCGGCTGAACGTGCTGCAGGGCAGCGCCGCTCGTCGGCTCTACGAGCGCCACGGGTTCACCGTGGAGGACGAGGACCCGATCGACGTCCTCATGCTGCGACCGCCGGATACGACCAGGTACCGGCGCGGCCTGGTCCCTCAGCCGTAGCTCAGCCGTAGCTCAGCCGTAGCTCAGCGGGCGAGGTCACCGGGCACGGTGTCGACGAGTCCCGCGCAGCCGCGCAGCAGGACGTTGATGCCGAAGTCGAAGGCGCGGTCGGCGCGGGTGGGTTCGGCCGGTTGCGCGGCCAGCGCGGCGTTGAGGCGGTCGGCGGGGAGGCCGGATGGGACGGCCCACATCACCTCGGGCGCGGCGAGGTCCAGCGCCGCGCCGAGGACGAAGTTCTCCAGCGCGGTGAGCGCGGTCATCACCGACGGGAGCGGGAAGCCCGCCTTCTCCATCAGCGCCACCACCCGCTCGTACCCGGCCAGGACCTGCGGTGAGCGGATCGGTTCGGTGGTGAGCAGCGGCACCACGTGCGGGTGCGCGGCGAAGGCGGCGCGGTAGGAGTAGGCGTAGGAGCGCAGCGCGGGCTCCCAGGACTGCTCGGGGTGCGGTGCGGAGACGATGGCGTCGCCGATCCGGATGCGCAGCAGTTCGACCACGCCGGAGCGGCCGTCGACGTGGTGGTAGAGCGAGGCGGTCTGCACCCCCAGGCGGGCGGCCAGCGCGGGCATGGTGAAGTCGCCGGTCTCGTCCACCAGGTCCATCGCGGCGGTCGTGATCCGCTCCAGGTCGAGCAGTGCCGTTCTCGGTCGTGCCACCGTGCTCTCCTCTCGACGCACCGCACAGGGTAGCGATGTGACGCTCATCACTTGGTATGAGCCCCTGCCAGGGATATATTGCCCGAAACCTAAATCTAATCGGTTTAGGTTAACCCCCCTCCCCCACGGAACCCACGGAAGGCCCCCCATGGAGCCAAAGCTGCGCCAAGGGACGCTCGGGACCGGTGACATCGCGTTCTTCGTCATCTCCGCTGCCGCACCCCTGATGATCCTGGCCGGTGTCGCCCCCTTCGCGATCCTGGTCGGCGGCATCGGCGCGCCCTCCGCGTACCTGATCGCCGGGATCGTGCTCACCGTCTTCGCCGTCGGGTTCACCACCATGTCCCGCTACGTGACCAACGCCGGCGCCTTCTACGCCTACATCACCCGGGGTCTGGGCCGACCGGCCGGTGTGGCCTCCGCCATCCTCGCGCTGGTGTCCTACAACGCGGTGCAGATCGGCATGTACGGGCTGCTCGGCAGCGTCGCGCAGAGCACCGTGGACTCGCTGTTCGGCGTGGACATCGCCTGGCCGGTCTACGCCCTGACCGGCGTGGCCCTGGTCTGGTTCGCCGGGTACCGCAGCATCGAGTTCGGCGCGAAGCTGCTGGCGGTGCTGATGATCGCCGAGTCCGGGATCCTGGTGGTGCTCGCCGCCGCCGTCCTGCTCAAGGGCGGCGCCCACGGCCTGGACCTCCAGTCCTACGCGCCGAAGCACGTGTTCAACGGCAGTACCAGTTCGCTGATGGTCTTCGCCTTCGCCGCCTTCATGGGCTTCGAGTCCACCGCGATCTACCGCTCGGAGGCCCGCGACCCGCGCCGGACGATCCCGCGCGCCACCTACGTGGCGGTGGCCTTCCTCGGCATCTTCTACAGCTTCATCGCCTGGACGATCATCCAGGGCTACGGCTCGGCCGAGGTCCAGGCCGCCGCCGCGAAGGACACCTCCGGGCTGGTCTTCGCCGAGATGACCACGTACGTCGGCTCCTGGGCGACCGACGTGATGCACCTGCTGATCCTCAGCAGCACCCTGGCCTCGCTGCTGGCCTTCCACAACGCCATCAACCGGTACACCAAGGCCGTCGCCGACGAGGGCATGCTGCCGCGCCGCCTGGCCGCGCTGCACCCGAGGACCGGGTCACCGTTCCTGGCCGGCGGGCTGCAGACCGCGCTGTCGGTGGTCATCGTCGCGGGCTTCGCGATCGCCGGGCTCGACCCCTACCTGAAGCTGATGATCTGGGTGAACACCCCCGGTGTCATCGGGCTGGTGCTGCTGCAAGTACTGGTCGCGGTGGCGGTGCCGGTGTTCTTCCGGGGCTTCCGCCACAACGAGGGCCGGTGGCGGACGCTGGTCGCGCCGATCGCGGCGGCGGTCGGGATGGCCACCGCGCTCTACCTGATGATCTCGAAGATCGCGCTGCTCTCCGGCGCCACCGGCTTCGTCAACGTGGTCCTGGTCGGGATCGTGCCGCTGGTGATCGTGGTCGGGGTGCTGCTGGCGCTCTGGCTGCGGGCCAGGCGTCCCGAGGTCTACGCCACCATCGGCGCCGAGGCGCCGACCGTCAAGAGGGAACCCGAACATGTCCACAGCTGACGCGCTGCTCACCGGAGCCGTGCTCCGCACCCTCGACCCGGCCCGGCCGGAGTCCGAGTCCGCCGACGTCGCCGTCAAGGACGGCACCATCGTCGCCGTCGGCCCGGACGCCGCCGACTGGCGCGGCCCGGCCACCGTCGTGCACGACCTGGCCGGCGCCACGCTGACGCCCGGCCTGGTCGACGGCCACATGCACCCGGTGCTCGGCGCCACCAGCTTCACCGGGGTCGACCTGTCCGGCTGCCGCGACGTCACCGCGCTGCGGGCCGCGCTGGCCGGGGCGGTCCGCGAGGCCGGGCGCGGCGAGTGGATCAGCGGCTTCGGGCTCGACCACAACACCTTCGCCGGGCAGCCGATCAGCAACACGCTGATCGAGGACGTCCTCGAAGGCCTGCCCGCCGTGCTGGTGCTCTACGACGGCCACTCCGCGCTGGCGAGTGACGCCGCGCTGCGCGCCGCCGGGATCGACGGGCCGCGCGACTTCGCCAGCCGCTCGGAGATCGTCTGCGACCCGGCCGGACGCCCGACCGGCCTGCTGCTGGAGGACGGCGCGGTCCGGCTGGTACAGCGGCTCATACCGATCCCGGACCTGGCGCAACGGCGGTCCAAGGTACGGGAGTTGTTGCACGCGATGGCCGCCACCGGGCTGACCGGCGGCCATGTGATGGACCTCAACGGCGACGCGCTGGAGCTGGTCTCCGGCCTGGAGGAGCTGCCGCTGCGGCTGCGCTTCGCGCCGTGGGCGATGCCCGGCGAGATCGACGGCCAGATCGACGAGCTGATCGCCCAGCACGGCACCTCGGGCCGGCGCTGGAGCATCGACGCGGTGAAGTTCTTCATCGACGGCACGGTGGAGGGCGGCACCGCCTGGCTGGAGCACGCCGACTGCCACGGCCAGAGCAAGGACTCGTTCTGGCGCGACCCGGCCGAGTACACCCGGGCCGTGCACCGGCTGGACGCGGCCGGGATCCAGAGCGCGACCCACGCGATCGGCGACGCCGGGGTCCGGCACGCCCTCGACACCATCGCCGGAGCGCCGGGCCGGGGCCGGGCGGGCGCGGTCCGGCACCGGATCGAGCACATCGAGACGCTGCCCTACGAGCAGATCAAGCGCTTCGCGGAACTCGGCGTGGCCGCCTCGATGCAGCCCACGCACACCGCCTACACCAAGGCCGACCACAGCGACGAGTGGTCGCAGCGGGTCGGCGCGGAGCGTGCCGCGCGCGCCTGGTGCTGCCGGGACCTGCGCGACAGCGGGGCCACCCTGGTCCTCGGCTCGGACTGGCCGATCGCCCACTTCGACCCGCGCCAGGTGCTGGCGACCGCGCGGCTGCGCCGACTGCCCGGCACCGACACCGCGCCGGTCCTGCCCGGCCAGGCACTGACCGGGCTGATGGCGCTGGAGGGGATGACCAGCCACGCGGCGTACGCCACCGGCCAGGAGCACCGGGCCGGGCGGATCGCCCCGGGCCACCGCGCCGACCTGACCGCCTTCGCGGTGGACCCGGTCACCGCCGCGCCGGACGAACTGGCCGACGCGCCGATCCGGCTCACCATGCTCGACGGCACGGTGACGCACGGGAATTGACACATCGTCAGATACAGCAGCGCCGCCCCGACCGGGGCGGCGCTGGGTGTCCGCGCAGGGCGGAGGGGTCAGGCGCTGACGCTCGCGGCCTCGACGATCTGGGCGATGATGGCCGGAAGCTTCTCGATGACCTCGGCGTCGTCCTGCGGGTGCAGCTCGGCGAAGCGGACCACGGAGCCGGACAGCGACAGCACGGCCTCGGTCAGCACGTTGGCGCCGGCGATGCCCACGGTCTTGCGGGTCTCGTCCTGCGCCCACAGGCCACCGAACTGGCCGTAGGCGGTGCCGATGACGGCGGCGGGCTTGCCGGTCAGCGCACCCGCGCCGTACGGACGGGAGAGCCAGTCCACGGCGTTCTTGAGCACGGCGGTGATGGTGCCGTTGTACTCCGGGGAGAACAGCAGGAAGCCGTCGGCCTGGCCGGCGGCCTCACGCAGCGCGGCGGCGGCGGCCGGGACGCTGCCCTCGACGTCGATGTCCTCGTTGTAGAAGGGGATGTCGGCGAGGCCCTCGTAGATCACGATCTCGACACCCTCGGGGGCGTGCTTGACGGCCGCCTCGGCGAGCTGGCGGTTGTGCGAACCGGCACGAAGGCTACCGACGAGGGCGAGAACACGTACGGACATGTCGAACTCCTGGGTGTATGGGTAGTTGGCCCACAGAAGTGGACTGTGGTCCGGATTAAGGTTTAACACGCCAAGCGGACCGGAGTCCACTTCTTCTTTCCGAGGCTAGAGTGGAGAGCATGAACGCGCAGCAAGCCTCGACCGGAGCCGAGCCTCACTGTCCGCGCGAGCTCACCCTGCTGGGGCAGCCCCCTCGCGAACGGGCCGACGCCGCGCGCAACCGGTCGCGCCTGCTGGAC
Source organism: Streptacidiphilus sp. P02-A3a (assembly GCF_014084105.1). Classification (GTDB taxonomy): domain Bacteria; phylum Actinomycetota; class Actinomycetes; order Streptomycetales; family Streptomycetaceae; genus Streptacidiphilus. The sequence goes on from NZ_CP048289.1 coordinate 7,970,375, forward strand.
GCCGCCGCGCAACTGGTCCGCGAGCTGGGCGCGCAGAATGTGACCATGGACGCGGTCGCCGCCGCCGCGCACGTCGGCAAGGGCACGCTGTTCCGGCGCTTCGGGGACCGCGAGGGGCTGATGCGGGCGCTGCTGGACCACGCGGAGGCGGAGTACCAGCGCGGATTCCTGACCGGCCCGCCGCCGCTCGGCCCCGGCGCGGGGCCGGGCGAGCGGCTGCTGGCGTTCGGCTGTGCCACGATCCGCCACCACCTGGACCACCTGGACCTCTATCTCGCCGCCGACACCTGCGCCGAGCGGCGGCTGCTGGTCCCGGCCGCGATGCTGCGGGTGAGCCATGTGGCCGGACTGCTGCGGCAGGCCGGGGTCGACGGGGACACCGACCTGCTCGCCCAGGCGCTCAACGGCTACCTCGACCCGGTGCTGCTGCACCACCTGCACGTGCAGCGCGGCTACCCGGTGGCCCGGCTGGAGAACGGCTGGCGGCAGTTCGTCACCCGGCAGCTCCCGGCCCCGGAGTGACCACGGACGGCGCGACGGCGTCGGCGCAGGTGGTGAAGGTCCGCGCGAGCAGGGGGGCCGAGAAGTCGCCCGCGCCGGAGGCGAGCGTCCGGCCCCGGCCGATCATCTCGACCTCTGCAGGTCGCGCAGGTCGGACCAGCCGATGCGGGTGACGCCGGTACCGGCGAGCGTCCGCTGAATCTGAGGGTCCGTCATCAGCCTCAGCTCCCAACCGCGTTTGCGGTGGTGCGGCATGATCGAACGCAACTCGTCATCGTCGGTGAACGGGTGCAGGTAGACCTCGGTCACCCCCGGCCGCAGCCGCTCCAGCATCGCTGTGAAGTCGGCCCGGAAGGACTCGTAGGTCTCCCCCTCGCCCTGCGTGAACGGCAGCGTCCACAGCCGGTCGAGGATCACCACGCCGTACTGGTCCGCCAGTTCGGCGTGGTGGTCGAGCAACCCCTGCGCCTCGTCCGGCAGTCCCAAGCCGTCGACCCGACGCGGCAGCCGGAAGGGCAGGCCGAAGCGGGCGCAGACGGCCAGCGTGACGTCGAGGAAGTCCCGCCCGGTGGCCAGGCCGTAGAGGCTGCCCATGTGGTTGTCGGCGTGCGAGGGGTCCAGGCCGAGCGCGAGTGCCCGCTCGATCTGGGCGGTGAGCTCGACCCGGATCTCGTCGGGGTCGGCGGTGAGCTCGACGCTCGCGCAGTCGGCCGGGAAGTACCCGGCCGCGTCGGTCAGGCTGGGCACCGGACGGCCGGTGCTGACCGGGCCCCAGCGGTATCCCGCCCACTCGCTGGTGAGGGTGAGGTGCACCCCGACGTCGTAGCCGCCCGCGACGGCGGTGGCGATCGCGTCCGGCGCCCAGGGGCAGGGCGGCATCACGGTGGCCGAGCTGATGGCGCGGGCCGCCAGCAGCGAGGTGATGCCGGTGTTGGCGGCGCGGGACATGCCGTAGTCGTCGGCGTTGATGATCAGCAGACGCTCGTCCGGGCCGAAGCCGAGACGCTGGGCGAGGGTCATCGGGGTCTCCTGGAAGGGGGTGGGGGCTCGCGCGGTTGCTCGTGCGCCAGGGCGACCGCGCCGTTCAGCGCCGCGTCCCCGGGCATCTCCTACCCGATCCCGAAGCCCGTCAAGAGCCGCCCCGGCGCGGGCTACGGCGAGGCGGACATAAAAACCGCCACCGATCACCCCTCCACACAGTCAGCAATCGACTACCGATCACGAACTACGCATGCCGTTTCTGTCCGCCCCCCGACCGGTTTGCCAGGAGATCGGACTTCTCACAGCGGAAACAAAAGTGACTGGGTTCACGCCGTTTCGAGGCAACCGTGAGAGCTTCATAGACGTCTTCTGTCCGTCGTCTGCCATAATCCGGGATCCAACGGACCCCGGAACCGCGTGGTCGGACGCGGGTTTCGGAATGGCGCTCAACGGCGCGTGCAGCGGGAGAGCCGGGGCACGGGCATCGGCGTGCCCGAGCTGTTTGTGGCTGACGGTCGATAAGGAGTAGCTGAACGTGGTCGGATTCCGGAGGGGCGCATGAGTGGGAAACGAGCGGCGGGGTCGGGGAGCGCCCTGGCCGCACCGGTGGACAGCGATTCCACGCCGAGCAGCCGCGCCCAGATGCGCAAGGCCCAGAAGCGCGGCCACAAGAAGGTCCTGAAGATCGTGGGCCTGAGCACCGCCGGAGTCCTGGTCGTGGGCGGCGCCGGAGCGGGCTACATCTACTACCACCTGGCCGGCAACATCAAGAGCGACCCGCTCTACACCGGCAACAACAAGGCCGCGGCCGTGGGTGTGGAGAAGCCGGACGCCTTCGGCCGGACGCCCTACAACCTGCTGTTGATAGGCTCCGACACCCGCGACACCGCCGCCGACGCCGCCATCGGCGGGGATGCCGGCGCCGGTGCCAACGCCGACGTGGAGATGGTGGTCCACCTCTCCGCGGACCGCAGCAACATCACGGTGATGAGCATCCCCCGTGACCTGATGACCAACCTCCCCGCCTGCACCGACCCCACCACCGGGGTGAGCAAGGACGCGCACTACGGCCAGATCAACAGCACCCTGGACGAAGGCCCCTCCTGCACGGCCAAGGCCATCCACCAGCTCACCAACATACCCATCGACGACTTCGCGATGGTCGACTTCAGCGGCGTCGAGGCCATGTCCAATGCCCTGGGCGGCGTCAAGGTCTGTGTCAGCAGCAACATGTACGACCTCAACTCCGGCCTGAAGCTCTCCCAGGGCACGCACACCCTGGAGGGCAAGTCCGCGCTGGAGTTCCTGCGCACCCGCGACTCCTTCGGTGACGGCAGTGACAACATCGGCCGCACCACGGCCACCCACATCTTCTTCACCGACATGATCGACAAGTTGAAGAGCGGCGGCACGCTCGGCGACCCGCTGGCCCTCTACAACATCGCGGACGCGGCCACCAAGGCGCTCACGGTCAGCCCGGACATCGACAACCCGGTCAAACTGGTCGAGATGGCGAAGGACATGAACAAGGTGCCCACCAACCGGATCACCTTCGCCACCATGCAGAACCAGCAGGACACCCAGCCCGGTTACACGACGAAGGTGGTCATCGCCCCCGGGGCGACCACCCTGTTCACCGCGATCGCCAACGACCAGTCGCTGACCACCGCGTCCGGCGGCAGCTCCAGCGCGAGCAAGGCGACCGCGTCGGCCTCGGCCACGCCCGCCCCGCCCGCCCCGTCGGCTCCGCCCGCGTCCAGCATCACCGTGTCCGTCTACAACGGCACCTCGGTCGACGGCTGGTCCGACGTCATCGCCCAGGAGTTGGTCACCGACGGGTTCAACCCCGCCACCACCGGATACAGCGACTCGGCCTCCCCGGCCACCACCGTGCTGACCTACGGGCCGGGGCAGGCCGCGCAGGCCCAGGTCACCGCGAAGGCCCTCGGCCTGCCCGGGTCCGCGCTCAAGCAGGGCACCAGCGCGGGGCTGAGTCTCGTCCTCGGCGCCGACTGGACCAGCGGTACGGCCTTCCCGCACTCCAAGCCGGTCGCCCCGCCGGTGAACACCGCCGCCGCCCTGGCCAACAGCCACATGCAGAACGGCAGCAGCAACCAGTGCGTCGCGGTCAGCACCTCCTACACGCAGCCGGGCGCCACCCCGGCGATGGAGTACGCCGAGCACCCGAACGTGCCCAACTCCGCCCCCTGACCGCCGATCGGTGACCGGGTGCGCCGGTGGCGTGTACGCAGACGAACTGTTCACTCGGCGACACGGCGAGGCGACCATGTTCGTCCCGCGGAACTCGCGGTGATCGAGCACCGGGGCTCACCCACGGAGATCGACCGCGCCTACGGCAGGCCGGCCGCCCACGTCGCCCGGCACGCGCTCGCCGTGGACGGTCCCCCGCGTGAGTACTACGTCGTGGGCCTGCGCGACAACCCGGAACCGGCGTCGTGGCGCACGGAGGTGTGCTGGCCCGTCTTCCACACCGGGTCAACGCGCTGAACCGAGCGGGTGTCAGCTCGCGGGCGGCGTGGAGCGGACCGCCATAGCAGTCCGAAGTCCGCTGTGCGGGGGCTTTCGCGGAGCCTCCGCTCGGCGGGCCCGGGGCCTGTCAGGGTGGCGATCTCGCCGTCACTCTCGGCGAGCGTCCTGTCACCGTGTGCGGAGGATCCCGTGAGGTACTGCCCGACCTGCCGACGCTACGTCAACGGCGCGCTCTCCTGTCCGGGTTGTGCCATCCCGGCCACCGAGCTGCCGCTGGCGGACCCGATCGAGCCGGTCGTGCCCACAACCGGGCTGTTCCCGGCCACGGCCGCGCCCCCGCCCCCGGCTCGCACCCGGACGGCCCCGCCGTCGCGGCCCGTCCGGCGGGTGAGCCTCGGGCGGTGGCTGGCCCCGGCGCTGCTGGTCGCCGCTCTGGGCGTCACCGGCGTGCACGGAGCCGCGGCGACCAGGGAGGCGGCGCTGCCTGGCGGGTCCGGAGCGAGCGCGCCCGCCGGGACCGGCTACCCCGGCCTCCGGGCCCCGGCGCCGACCGGTGCGGCCGGGCCGTCCGCGCCGTCGCCGCCGACCATGGCGATCGCCCCCGAAGCGCCGTTGGCCGAGGCGTCGCCGGTGGCCACGGCCGGTCCCGGGGCCCCGGCGCTGGGACCGGCCGCCCCCGGAACCGGTGACCCCACCGTCCGCGACGCACCGCCCTCCGCGCCGACAACACCACCGCCGCCCGCGCCGCCGACGACAGCACCAACGGCACCGACGGCAGCAACGGCAGCAACGGCACTGACGGCACCGACGGCAGCACCGACAACGACGGCCACGCGGACCCCGACGACGGCACCCGTGCTCGCTCCGACCCCGGTCTCGGCCGCGCCGCCGGAGGCGCCGTCGACCAACCCGGCGCCCGGTGCGCTGCCGTCACCACCGGCGACGAGCTGCCTGGTGCGACTGCTCTTCCTCTGCATCGGCTGACCCCCGCCGCAGCAGGACGCGTTGGCGGTGGTGCTCCTCGGTGAGGTCGTGCAGTCGGGCGTGCAGCAGATCGCGCAGGGTGATCACTCCGGCCAGCCGCCCGGACCCCGGGTCCACCACGGGGGCGCTGGTCAGCGCGGTCTCGGCGAACAGGTAGGCGACCTGACGCAGGGTGTGGTCGGGGTGCACGGTCAACCGGCAGGGCTCGGCGGCATCGGCCACCGTCCCGCCGCGCGCGGCCCGGTCGTCCAGTCGGCGGCGGGTGGTGACGCCCGAGACGGCGCCGTCGGCGGTGGTGACCGGGATCAGCCGCGGTGTCCCGTCGGCCAGGGCGGCGAGGCGGTCGGTCAGCCGCTGGTCGACCCTGGTGCGGCCGTCCAGCGCGGGCGGACACCGGTGCATCACCTCGTGGGCGAAGAAGGCCTCCAGCGGGTCGGTGGAGTACTCGCGGGTCAGGTGCAGGCCGCGACGGGCGATCTTCTCGGTCAGCACGGAGCGCTTGAGGATCAGCGCGGACAGTGCGTAGGCGGCGGTGGAGGAGATCAGCAGCGGCAGCAACGCGCCCCAGGCGTGCGTGAGTTCCAGGGTGAAGACGACGCCGGTCAGCGGTGAGCGCATCACCCCGCCGACCACGGCGGCCAGCCCGCACATGGCCCAGAAACCCGGGATGACCTGTGGGAAGAGCATGCCCTCCCAGGCCCCGAGGGCGCCGCCGATCATGAAGACCGGGGCCAGCACGCCGCCGGAGGTGCCCGAGCCGAGCGACAGTGACCAGATCAGGGTCTTCACCACCAGGATGCCGATGATCAGCGACAGCGTCGCGCGGCCGGTCAGCAGCTGGTCGATGACGTCGTAGCCGACGCCCAGCGCGCGCGGCTCGATCAGGCCGCCGGTGCCGATGACCACTCCGCCGATCGCGGGCCACCACATCCAGTGGAACGGGAGCTTCGCGAAGGTGTCCTCGGCGCGGTAGACCAGCCAGGTCGCGCCGACCGCCAGCGCGCCGCCGGTCAGCCCGCAGATCACGGCCAGCGCGTCGTCCGGCGCGGTCAGGTGCAGGCCGGAGGCGTCGACCGGGAAGACCGGGGCGGTGCCCAGCAGGAATCCCCGGCACACCGTCGCGACCGCGACGGACGCGGCCACCGGGACGAAGCTGCGCGGACGCCACTCGAACAGCAGCAGTTCCACCGCGAGCAGGACCGCGGCCAGCGGCGAGTCGAAGGTCGCGGCCATGCCCGCGGCGGCGCCCGAGACCAGCAGCGTCTTGCGCTCGTCGGCGGACAGCCGCAGTGCCTGCGCCAGCATCGAGCCGATGGCGCCGCCGGTCATGATGATCGGGCCCTCGGCACCGAAGGGACCGCCGGTGCCGATGCTGATGGCCGCGGAGACCGGCTTGAGCAGGGCGACCTTGGGGGCCACCCGACTGCCGCCGGTCAGGATCGCCTCGATGGCCTCGGGCATGCCGTGGCCGCGTATCTTCTCCGACCCGTACCGGGCCATCAGCCCGACCACCAGGCCGCCGAGCGCCGGTGCGCACAGCACCAGCCACCAGGGGTGGTGGACCAGGCCGGGGGCGACCAGCTCGGTCCGCCAGCGCTGGTAGAAGACCAGGTTGGTGACCAGCCCGATCAGCCGCAGCAGGGCCAGCGCGGCCACCGCCCCGGCCGCGCCCACCGGCAGCGCCCAGGCGGTGATCTGCAGCATCCGCGGGGAGACGGTGAAGTCGCCCAGGTGCGCGGTGCCGCGTGCCGTCTTCGCGCTCACCTCGGCGCCGGACCGTATCTCCTCGTGGGTGGGTCCGCCGGGTTCGGCGATCCGGCCTGATGTCTTCATGGGGGCAAGTATTGCATGAGGCAACAGTTGCCTGAAGGTAGCGTTGACGGCGCAAACCAGCACACCGGGCGCGACCGGCACTCGGACCGGTCCGCCCCGCGCGCCGCCCGGACGCCCCGTCGGAACAGTTCGTCAACGGACCAGTAATTCGCGGCGGCCTTTCGGCCGACTGACGGAAGGTCAGCCGGGATCCCGCCGCCCCACGTCTGCGAACGCTCAGCGCGACCACTGACATGCGTTCCGTCACCACGCCCGACCAGCACTCGGGCACCCACCCCTGGCATCCGGCCGGATGGTCCGGTAAAGGCCTTACTTGACAGTAGTTCTGACTGTTCGTTGCCCGATCGGGCAACACCTCGGCCCTCTCCAAAGCAAGGGTTGACATCGGAAGTTGGTCTAGTCCACCTTGGTCTAGTCCAACCAGTGGGGCGGAGGTAGGAATGCCAGTCGCGGCTTCTCGGAGAACTGCCTCCACCGGGCCGACAACTGGCGCGCAATGGTGCGCTGCCGCCACATCCGCATGCCCCGCACCGGATTACCGATCGCGATGTCCGGTCGCGGACCAGTGGACGCAGGGCCCCCGCTGAGGGGTGCCCGCGACCCACCGCCCGGCATCGGAACCGGCCAGTCCCCAGCGCTTCCCCCACCCCCGTTGGCACTTCTTCGCGTCCTGAACGGCGACGAGGCCGCCCGCTGCCCCGTCGCCGCCCGAACCGAGCCGGACCACCCGCCGGCCGGCGTCGGTTGCCCATGCCCCACCTGCGACAGCCGCTGGTGAGCGGTCGATCCGCCCAGCGCCAGCAAGATTCGATCCTGGAGTGATTGCGTGCCGACGCCCGACCGATATCTGCACCGAGCCCCCTCCGACCGTCCGTACTTCAGCGCCGACGGCGAGACGTACCTGGCGCAGACCCCGTTGCGCGAGCTGAAGAAGTCCAAGGACCTCCGGGTGCTCACCGAGGAGGACTTCGACTTCTGGCAGACCTACGGCTACATCGTCGTCAGGGAGGCGATTCCGGCCGACGCGGCGAAGCGCCTGCTCGATTTCTCCTGGGAATTCCAGGGGCTCGATCCGGACCGCCCCGACACCTGGTACGAGGAGCGGGAGTACCGGTCCGACCTGGACCGGGAACTGCACATCTACGGATTCGTCGAGGCTTACCACCACCAGCTCATCTGGGACAGCCGGCAGACCCAGCGGGTCTACGACGCTTTCGTCGACGTCTGGGACTGCGAAGAGCTCTGGGTGACCCTGGACCGGCTCAACCTGAATCCGCCCAATATCAAGAACCGCGACCGCGCCCTTATCGCACCCACCGACAAGGGTTTCGACATCGAACTCCACTGGGATGTGGACACCACGCTCGGCGTGCTGCCGCAGCGGGTCCAGGGAATCATCGCGCTCAACGACACCCAGCCGGACCACGGCGGGTTCCAGTGCAACCCCGAACTGTTCCGCCGGTTCGACCCGTGGCGGATCACCCAGCCGGACGACCGGGACCCGATCCGGCCGGACGTGGACCGCACGGAGTTCCCCGTGGTCCGACCGGAGCTCAAGGCAGGCGACCTGCTGATCTGGAACGGCCTGCTCGCCCACGGCGTCGCCCGCAACACCTCGGCCGAGGGCGTCCGGTCGGTCCAGTACCTCTCGATGATGCCCGCGCTGGAGACCAACCAGGCCATGCGGCAGTCCCGGATCGACTCCTGGCGCGAGCTCAGCACCCCGGACTGGAACGCGACGCTGGTCGGCGACGCGAAGCAGCACGAATCCCTCAGGTATCCCACCGCCACGCTGAGCGACCTGGGCGCGAAGCTGCTGGGGCTCGATTCCTGGAGCGGCAAGAACTCGGACGAACCGGAGAGCGGACATGCGCAAGATCTGCCTGACCCTACCCACTAACCGGGCCTGCTCCGCCACGCTGTCGGCGATCGGCGAGGAAGCGGACTACGCCGCCAAGGCCTTCGACGTCGAGGCGCACCTGCTGATCCTGGACTCCTCCCCGGAGGACGTCTTCGCGGTGCACGCCCGGGTCATCGAGGGGTCGAACCGGGCGCCGAACGTGGTCGTGCACCACCTGGACGAGGCCCGGCAACGCGCCTTCCTGCAACGGGTGATCGACCACGCCGACGTCGACAACCCGGATCTGGTGCTGGACCTGATGCTCCCGGCCGCCCTCTCCTACGGCGCCTGCACCAACCGCGCGTTCCTGATCGGCAGCGCGCTCGGCTGCGAGTCCGTGCACCGCCGGGACTCCGACAGCAGCTACCAACTCCTGCACGGCGAACCGGTCTTCCCGATCCACCACGAGCTCACCTCGCTCGGCCGGACCGGCGCCGAGGCGGCCGACGGCGTCACCGTGACCGAGCTCGACCCGGCCCACGCGCACAAGCCGGTGGTGCTGGTGGGCAGTTCCTTCGTGGGTGAACTGTCGGTGGACATCGGCGAGATCCAGCAGCTCGACCCCGAGGTCTACTACGACGTGGTCAGCCTCTGGGCCCCGGTCGAATGGCCGGAGGAGAAGAAGCGGGAGCTGGTCGCCGAGTCCTTCCGCGGCGACGGCACCGACCCCTTCACCGGCGACCACTCGACGCTCACCATCGTCGACCCGATGCGGGTGGACATGTGCAACATCAGCTTCCACCAGGTGCACGAGCTGGTGCCGCTGCCGCCCGCGACCAACACCATCGGCAGCGACTACTTCCTGATGCACCTGGTCCACGACGCCGCGCTGCCCGGCGTCCTGCACAACCGCAACATCGTCAACTTCTACACCGAGGAACGCCGCACCGACTCCGGCTTCGTGGCCTACCAGATGCGGCTGACGAAGTTCTTCCTGTCGATGCTCTACTTCAACCACGTCTACGACCGGATGGCCGCGGCCGGCCAGTCGCTGCTGGACGGCCAGGACCGGGTGCGGCCCGCCACGATCATCGAGTTCGCCCGCGAGAGCGCCCAGCTGGACCGGGCGGAGAACCTCCAGCGGCTGCGCGTGCTCGACCGCGCCTACCGCGAACTCGGCGGCCGGTACGCCCAGTTCGCCGACATCCTGGCGCTGCGCGGAAAGCGGCTACTGGACGAGGCGCAGCGCGACATCGAGGACTTCGCGCTGCTGATCGAGGCCTGGGGGCCGCTGGTGCGCGCCAGCAAGGTCATCGGCGTCCACCCGTCAGACCGGCACCAGTAACCGGATCCGGAGCACAAGCATGGACGAGAGCAAGCCTATGCGCGCCGCCCTGGCAGCCGCTGCCGAGGACCAGATCGTCTTCGACCTCGCCGGAATCGCAGCCCAGTACCGAACGCTGAACCGGGAACTCCCCGGCGTCGGCGTCCGGTTCGCGATGAAGGCGTGCCCGGTGGACGAGGTGCTTTCCTGTCTGGCGGCGCAGGGCGCCGGTTTCGACGCGGCCAGCCCCAACGAGATCCGGCAGGCGCTGCGGACCGGCGTGCCGGTCGAGCTGATCCACTACGGCAACACCATCAAGTCGGACCAGCACATCGCCGAGGCCTACCGGCTCGGGGTCCGCGACTTCGCCACCGACTGCCTGGAGGACGTGGCGGCGATCGCCGCCCACGCCCCCGGCGCCCGGGTGTTCTGCCGACTGGCCACCGACGGGGCCGGGGCGCTCTGGGGCCTCAGCCACAAGTTCGGCTGCTCCCCCGGCGACGCGGTGCTGGTACTGGCGGCGGCGCAGGCGGCCGGGCTGGTCCCCTCCGGCCTGTCGGTGCACGTCGGCTCGCAGCAGATGACCGCCGACGCCTGGCGGGACACCTTCGACCACTTGGCCGACGTGCTGGCCACCCTGAACCAGCGCGGCATCTTCCCGGACCACGTCAACCTCGGCGGCGGCCTGCCCGCCCAGGGCTACCTGGACAAGCACGGCCGACCGCTGGAACCGCCGCTGGACAAGATCTTCACGGCGATCCGCGAGGGCATGGTCCGGCTCGGCGAGGTCTCGGCGACCGCCCTGGACTTCGTCATGGAGCCGGGGCGCCACCTGGTCGCCGACCACGGCGCGATCAGGGCGCACGTCTCCCGGCTCTCCGCCCGGCAGCAGCTGAACGGGGAACGGCAGTACTGGCTCTACCTGAGCTGCGGAAAGTTCAACGGCCTGTACGAGATGGACGAGCTCCAGTACCGGCTGGTCTTTCCCTCGCACCCGCAGGGCGGCGAACGCGTCCCGGCCGTGGTCGCCGGGCCGACCTGCGACAGCGACGACGCCTACAACCACCGGTACAGCCTCACCCAGGTGCCCAAGGCCGTCGCCTCCGGGGATCCGGTCTGGATCCTCTCCTGCGGCGCCTACGCCACCAGTTACACGACCCAGGGGTTCAACGGCTTCGCTCCGCTGCCGTACACCCCGATCCACGGCGGGGAGCAGTAGATGGACCAGGAGCCGCGGATCCGCGCCGTCTCCGACCACGACTGGAACAGCATCGTGGCACTGGAGGCCGACGCCTACACCGAGTCCGAGCTGTCCGAGGAGCGGGCCGCGCTGGAGTCCCGGGCCAGCGCCTCACCGGCCACCTGCTTCGTCCTGGACGTCGAGCGGCGGACGGTGGGCTACCTGCTGGCGCTGCCCTACCCGGTGTTCCAGTACCCCGACCTGACCCGGGCCGAATCGACGGTCTTCGACTCACGCAATCTGCATCTGCACGATCTCGTGATCGACGAGCGCTTCCGCGGCCGGGGACTGGCGAAACACCTGCTGCGCCATCTCGCCGAGGTGGCCAGATCACGAACGCACGATCGGATATCCCTGGTCGCCGTCGGCGGCAGTGACTCCTTCTGGTCGGCCAACGGATACCGCGCCCACCACGAGGTCGCGCTCCCCAGTAGCTACGGCGCCGACGCCGTCTACATGTCGAAAGCGGTGTGAGGATGCTCGACCAGGAACTCGGCCAGGATGTCGAAGCCGACCGGAGAACCACCGGCGCGGGCGCCGGGGAGCAGGAGCGGCCGGGACGCGGATTCCGGCTCCGGGACGACTTCCGCCGGGCGCAGCTGGCGATCGCGGCGCTGTTCTGGGCGCTCGGGTTCCAGTACGGCACCTGGGCGTCGCGGCTGCCCACGATCAAGGCGCGGCTGGACCTCAGCACCGCCGAGGTCGGGCTGCTGCTGATGGCCTGCGGCGCGGGCGCCGCCGCGTCGTTCCCGCTGGTGGCGGTGCTGACGAAGCGGCTCGGCTCGCGTCGGCTGGCCTGCCTGTCGGCGGTCTGCCTGGGCCTGCTGCTGCCCGCGCTGGCGGTGGCGCCGGACTATCCGGTGGCGTTGGTGATCGTCTGCTGCGACGGCATCCTGGTCGGCTGCCTGAACGTCGCCATGAACGCCCAGGGGGCGGCGCTCGAAGTCGTCTACGACCGGCGGTCGATGGGCAAGTTCCACGCGACCTTCAGCGCCGGTTCGCTGTGCGCGGCGCTGCTGGCGTCCGGGATGAACCTGCTGACCTCGTCGCTGCTGGCGCACTTCGCGGTGGCCGCCGCGATCCTGCTGCTGCTGATCGCCTACGCCCGGCCGGGGCTGCTGCCCCAGGACCAGCAGCCCGAGCCGGAGCCGAAGGGGGAGTCGACGCAGGCGGAGCCGAAGCAGCGGCGGCTGCCGCTGCCGTCCCGGGTCACCATCTGGATGGGTCTGGCCATGGCCTTCGGCACGGTGACCGAGGGCGCCATGAACGACTGGTCGGCGCTCTACCTGAAGAACGTGGCCAAGGCGGCGGCGGAGCTGGCGCCGATGGGCATCGCCGTGGTGTCGGTGATGATGGTGCTGGCCCGGGTGTTCGCCGACGGCTGGCGCGCCCGCTGGGGCGACGCGCGGATCGTCCGGGTCGGCAGTGCCCTGGCCGGGCTCGGGCTGGCGGTGGCGCTGCTGGTCGGCGGGGTGGTCCCGGCGCTGCTCGGGTTCGCCTGCGTCGGGCTCGGTGTCGCCGCGGTGACGCCCTGCGTCTACATGGCCGCGGCCCGGCAGGGCTCGGACGCGCTGGCCCTGGTCGCCGCCATGGGCACCACCGGCATGCTGGCCGGGCCCGCGGTGATCGGTTTCATCGCCAGCGCCAGCAGCCTGGCCTGGGGCATGGGCGCGGTCGCCGCCTCGGCGGTGCTGGTGTCGCTGTGCAGCACCCGGATCAACTGGCCCGCGAACGCCGAGAAATGACCGCCGACAGCTGAGCACTGACACGCCGGGGCCGGGTGGGGGCGGCCCCCACCCGGCCCCGGCGTGTGCCGACTAGAGCGTGCGCTCCAGCCGGTCGGTCAGCAGCTTGGTGAACCTGGCCGGGTCCGGAAGCTCACTGCCCTCGGCCAACAGCGCGGTGCCGTACAGGAGTTCGGCGGTCTCGGCGAGGGCGGGGTCGTCCTCGCGGCCGGCCTGCGCCGCGCGCAGCCCGGACACCAGCGGGTGGCCCGGGTTGAGTTCCAGGATCCGCTTGGTGTGCGGCATCTCCTGCCCCATGGCCCGGTAGAGGTTCTGCAGCGCCGGGGTGGCGTCGTCGGAGTCGGAGACGATGCAGGCCGGGGAGACGGTCAGCCGGGCGGACAGCCTGACCTCCTTCACCTGCTCGCTGAGCTGCGCGGACATCCAGGTCAGCAGCCCGGAGAACTCCTGCCGCTGCTTCTCCCGCTCGGCCTTGACCTCCTCCTTCTGCTCCTCGGTGTCGAGGTCCGCCTCGCCCCGGGCGATGGAGCGCAGCTCCTTGCCGTCGAAGCCGGGAACCGCCTCCACCCACACCTCGTCCACCGGGTCGGTCAGCAGCAGCACCTCGATGCCCCGGTCCCGGAAGGCCTCCATGTGCGGCGAGTTCTCGATTCCCGCGCGGGACTCGCCGGTCATGTAGAAGATGTGCTCCTGGCCCTCCTTCATCCGCTCGACGTACTGCTTGAGGGTGGTCTGCTGCTCCTGGTCGTGGGTGCTGGCGAAGGAGGCGGCGGCCAGGATCGCGTCCTGGTTGTCGGCGTCGCCGAGCAGGCCCTCCTTGACCACCCGGCCGAACTCCTGCCAGAAGGTCGCGTAGCGCTCCGGGTGGGCCGCCATCATGTCCTTGATGGACGACAGCACCTTCTTGGTCAGCCGCCGGTGCATCAGCTGGATCTGCCGGTCCTGCTGCAGGATCTCGCGGGAGACGTTGAGCGAGAGGTCCTGTGCGTCCACCACGCCCTTGACGAAGCGCAGGTACTCCGGCAGCAGCGCCTCGCAGTCGTCCATGATGAAGACGCGCTTCACGTAGAGCTGCACCCCGCGCTTGTGGCCGCGGGTGTAGAGGTCCTGCGGCGCGCGGGCCGGGATGAACAGCAGGGCCTGGTACTCGAAGGCCCCCTCCGCCTGCATCCGGATGGTTTCCAGCGGGTCGGTCCAGTCGTGGCTGATGTGCTTGTACAGCTCGTGGTACTCGTCCTCGGTCACCTCGTCCCGCGAGCGCGCCCACAGCGCCTTCATCGAGTTGACGGTCTCCGGGGCGGGGATCTCGGTGTTGCCGTCCTCACCGGTGACCGGCTCGGCGGCCATCCGGATCGGCCAGGTGATGAAGTCCGAGTAGCGCTTGACGATCTCCCGGAGCTTCCAGCGCGAGGTGTAGTCGTAGAGCTTGTCCTCGTCGTCGACCGGCTTCAGCTTCAGCGTGACCGCGGTGCCCTGCGGCGCGTCGTCCACCGTCTCCACGGTGTAGGTGCCCTCGCCGCTGGAGGTCCAGCGGGTGCCCTCGGTCTCGCCCGCGCGCCGGGTGAGCAGGGTGACCTCGTCGGCCACCATGAAGCTGGAGTAGAAGCCGACGCCGAACTGTCCGATCAGCCCCTCGGCGTCGCCGTTGCCCCGGGCCTCCTTGAGGTCCTTCAGGAACTGCGCGGTACCGGAGTTGGCGATCGTCCCGATGAGCTTGACCACCTCGTCGTGCGACATCCCGATGCCGTTGTCGCGGATCGTGAGGGTACGGGCCCCGGGGTCGGCCTCAAGGTCGATGTGGAGGTCGGAGACATCGGCCCCGAGGGTGTCGTCCCGGAGGGATTCCAACCGCAGCTTGTCCAGCGCGTCGGAGGCGTTGGAAACGAGCTCCCGCAGAAACACGTCCTTGTTCGAATAGATCGAATGGATCATCATCTGCAACAGCTGGCGGGCTTCCACCTGGAACTCGAACGTCTCGGTCGGCATAGTTCGTGGATTCCTTCTCATCTCACCCGGTGACGGGAACGTCCTCAGCACCGTAGGTTACCGAGTCGCCCGGCCGAGCGGAAAGGAAGCCGCCAAAAGGCCCGGTCGCGGGCGGGCGACCGGGCCGGGGCGAGCACCGGCCGGGCGAACTGGACTCCCCCGCAGGGCCCTTCGCCCCGGCCGCCGCCCCGCCGCGGCGTCCGTAGAACGCTCACGGAACACCGTCGGAAGGGCCGTGGAATTCCCGGGGAACAGTGTCCGGCAATCCCCGGCCGCCGGGGGAATTCCGTCGGACCTCAGTCGTAGCGGCTGATCTCCAGCAGATTGCCGTCCGGGTCGCGCAGGTAGAGGCTGGTGATCGGGCCGAGGGCCCCGGTCCGGCGGACCGGCCCCTCCTCCACCGGGACCCCGGCCTCGGCCAGCTCGGCGGCGACCTGCTCCAGCGGCGTCCCGGTGACGAAGCAGAGGTCGGCGCTGCCCGGCGTCGGCCGCCGCCCCTTGGGCTCGAACTCGTGCCCGAGCTGATGCAGGTTGATCTTGCTGCTGCCGAAGGCCAGCGCCCGTCGGCCCTCGCCGAACACCACCGCCTCCATCCCCAGGACCCGGGTGTAGAAGGCGACGGTGGCGTCGATGTCGGCGACAGTCAGTACCAGGTGGTCGAGCCGTTCGATCCGCATGGACCCAGCCTAGCGAGCCGCCGGACCCCGCGACCCCGACCCCGACCCCGACTCCGACCCCGACCCCGCGACCATGGTCAGGCGCGCGGTTCCAGGTCCTCGGGACCGGCCAGCGGCCAGCCCCCGGCGGCGAGCCGGGCGCTGACCCGGGCGACGTCGCTGTCCAGCGGACGGGTGTTGGTGGCGGCGGCGATCGCGTCGCGGATGGCCTTCGCCGAGGCCTGGTCGCCACCGGCCGCCAGCTCGTCGGCCAGGGCCGCCACGTCGGCGTCACTGAGCCGCCCCGTCAGCAGGGCGAACAGCGGGAGGTAGTCGTAGGCGGGGACCCCGTCGGGGTAGCCGGCCCGGAGCCAGCCTACGACCGACGAGACGAACGGCGGCAGGGCCATGGGTGTTCTGCCTCTCGGTGAGTGCGGTCGGTCACGGCGCTCAGGTGCCCGCGACGATGTAGTAGATACCCCAGCCGATCCCGGCCAGCACCACCGCGAAGCAGAGCCCAGCGGCGATCATCCCCGGGATGCTGCCGCCGACGACCTGTCCCTCCTCGGTGGCCGGGCCGGGTCGGCCTCCCGGCAGGCTCAGCGCCCGCAGTCCGACCGCGAACAGCGCGGGCAGCCCCGCCCCGGCGATCAGGCCGACCACGACGATCTGCCACAGGGCGTGGAGGTCGATCCACGAGTTCATCGGCTGTCCTCCCTCGTTGTCGTCCGGCCGCTCATACCGCCGCGGCCTCCTTGGCCGGGGCGGGCGGCGCGACCGTGCCCGTCCACTCCGCGTTGACGTTGTCGTGGCTGACGGCGGTCGCCCGCGACTTCAGGTAGATCAGCACCGCGACCGCGACCAGCAGCACCAGGTCGACCAGCGCGCCCGCGGTGCCGCCGATGGCGTGCGCCAGCGCGTAGGCGCCCGCGCCGACCAGTCCGGCCGCCGGGAGGGTGAACAGCCAGGCCGTGGCCATCCGCCCGGCGACGCCCCAGCGGACCACCGCGCCCTTCTTGCCGAGGCCGGTGCCCAGGATCGATCCGGTGGCCACGTGGGTGGTGGACAGCGAGTAGCCGAAGTGGCTGGACAGCAGGATGACGGCGGCGGAGGAGGACTCGGCGGCCATGCCCTGCGGCGCCTCGATCTCCACCAGCCCCTTGCCCAGGGTGCGGATCACCCGCCAGCCGCCGGTGTAGGTGCCGATGCTGATGGCCAGGGCGCAGGACAGGATCACCCAGAAGGGTGCCTTCGCGCCCGCCGGGACGGAGCCGTTGGCGATCAGCGCCAGCGTGATCACGCCCATGGTCTTCTGCGCGTCGTTGGTCCCGTGGGCGAGCGAGACCATGGACGCCGAACCGATCTGCCCGAGCCGGAAGCCGTGGCTGCGGGTCTTCTCCGGGACCGAGCGGCTGATCCGGTAGACCAGGTAGGTACCGGTCGTCGCGATCAGCCCGGCGATCACCGGCGACAGGCCGGCCGGGATGATCACCTTCTGGAACAGGCCGTGCCATTTCACCGCGTGCCCGCCCGCGGCCGCCATGGTCGAGCCGACCACGCCGCCGATCAGCGCGTGCGAGGAACTGGAGGGGATGCCCAGGAACCAGGTGAGCAGGTTCCAGATGATCCCCCCTGCCAGGCCCGCGAAGACCACCGTCAGCGTCACCAGGCCGGTGTCGACCAGGCCGCTGGCGATGGTCGCCGCGACGCTCAGCGAGAGGAAGGCCCCGACCAGGTTCAGCAGTCCGGACAGGGCGACGGCGATGCGTGGGCTGAGAGCGCCCGTGGCGATGGACGTGGCCATCGCGTTACCGGTGTCGTGAAAACCGTTCGTGAAGTCGAAGGCCAGGGCCGTGACGACGACAAGAACCAACAAGAAGTCGTTTCCCACACGGCCAGAGTCCCCAGGTCAGCGCCCGCTGTCGAGTCGTGGGCGGCACTGTTGGGCCACCTGCGCACAAGCCGACACCTGCCGTACACGCGCCGTTGTCCCCTGGCTCCGCAGCGTGCCCGGGGCGTGCCTGCGCGTACTCAAAGGACCGACAGCGCCTCGGGCTCCAGTTCCAGCCTGCGGGTTCGCCGGGTCGGTGGAGACCTGCGCGGGGGCGGTCCGCGGCAGGAACGGCGCGTTCAGCGAGGGGGCGATCCGCAGCAGTCCGTACAGCAGTCCGACGAGTGCCAGCGCCACCAGGATGTCGACCGGGCGCAGGCCCGGACGACGCAGGACACCCCGGGTGGGTACCCGGTCCTCTGCTGCCACCGTCCACCTCCACCTGGCCCGCTGCCGACGAGCCCACGGCCAGCGAATCATGATCACGGCGTTGGCGCCGCAGCAGACCCTAACGTGGCGAGCGGTGGATGTGAGGGGCTCCGCGAAGCGTACGGGTGAATTGACGGTTTCTTGGCGCGGACCGGCCGGTACCGGCGGGTGCGGGGGCCCGGCGCGGGCTCAGCCGGTCTCGCGGACCCGCAGTTCGAACCAGACGGACTTGCCGTGCGACATCAGGTCCGCGCCCCAGCGCTGGGAGAGGTGGTTGACCAGTTGCAGGCCGCGACCGCCCTCGTCGTCCACGTCGCCGAGGATCAGGCAGGGCAGGGCGCGCGAGGGGTCGCGCACCTCGACCCGGAGGCAGCCCTGGCGGCGGATCAGGCGCAGTCCGAAGGTGCGCCCACCGGCGTGCCGGACCGCGTTGGCGACCAGTTCGGCGACCAGTTGCACCGCCACCTCACCATGCCCGCCCAGGCCCCAGGACTCCAGGGCGGACATGGTGAGCCGACGGGCGCGGGACGAGGAGCCGGGGCCCGCGGCTAACCGCACCTCGTCACTGGCCTGGTCGATCAGCCGGTCACGGAGGGTGAGTTCCATGGCCGCCACCGAGTCGTAGCGGCCGGGGAAGGCGTCGTCGGCGGCCAGGGCGGCGTCGAAGGCGGGGTCCGCGGACGCGACGGGGGCCGCCCCCGACTGCCGGACGGGCGGCTCCAAGGGGGTCGGGGGCCGACGTTCCATAGTCCCGGCAGCGGAGGAAACCGCTGATCGGAGCGCTGGTCCGGATTCGGTCCAGGCGGTGCCGGGTCCGTCTCCGCCGGAGGCCGGATACGTCTGCTGAGTGTTGCCCCGTGCTGCCATGTCATTCATCATGACGACTGCTGAGTGATCACGGGGCCACTATGCGTAAAGAATCATCATTGCTTCTGGCATATGCCTACCGACCCCCCGCGATCCCCGCCGGAAACTCGATCAACCGTCCGATCAGCGGAACTTCGCCTTACCCGGTCCCTCCTCGACAAAACTTCTCATACCGATCTCGCGGTCCTCGGTCGCGAACAGCCCCGCGAACAGCTGCCGTTCCAGGGCCAGACCGGTCTCCAGATCGGTGTCCAGCCCCCGGTCCACCGCCTCCTTGGCGGCGCGCAGCGCGTACGCCGGACCGGCGGCCAGCTTCAGCGCCCAGGCCCGGGCCGTCGAGTAGACCTCCTCGGCCGGGACGACCTGGTCGGCCAGGCCGATCCGCAGCGCCTCGTCCGCGCGGACCTGGCGCCCGGTGAAGATCAGCTCCTTGGCCCGGGAGGGGCCCACCAGCCGGGCCAGCCGCTGGGTGCCGCCGGCCCCGGGGATCAGCCCGAGCAGGATCTCCGGCTGGCCGAACTTGGCGTTCTCGGCGGCGATCCGGATGTCCGCGCAGAGCGCCAGCTCGCAGCCGCCGCCGAGGGCGTAGCCGGTCACCGCGGCGACCACCGGCTTGGGGATCCGGGCCACGGCGGTGAAGGACGCCTGTAGCGCGCCGCCGCGGAGCACCATGTCGGTGTAGGACATGCGCTGCATCTCCTTGATGTCCGCGCCCGCCGCGAACACCTTCTCGCCGCCGTAGACCACCACCGCGCGGATGTCGCTGCGCTCGGCGGCCTCCTCGGCGACGGCCTTGAGCTGGTCCTGCATGGCGACGTCCAGCGCGTTCATCGGCGGCCTGGCCAGCCGGATGGTGCCGACGGCGTCCTCCACCTCTAGTTCCACGAAGCGGTCCATGACGGTCTCCTTGAGGGTGGGAGTCTTGCGGGGCGGGGGTCCTGCGGGGCGGGAGTCCTGCGGGGCGGGGGTCCTGCTGGGCGGACGGTCGAGTGAACGCATGCTAACCGGCGGCACCGACAACCCGACACACCACCGCCCCGCCGGGCGCCGGACCGTCAGGCCGCCGTCCACCGGGCCCAGGGCAGGTTCCACCCGTTCAGCCCGTTGTCGGGGGCTACCTGGTCGCCGTCGGTGCCGACCACCTCGACCACGTCCCCCGGCATCGAGTGCGCGAAGAACCACCCGGCGGGCGTGCTGTCGCTGTCGCCGCCCTTGGTGTCGTGCAGCCCGACACAGCCGTGCGAGGTGTTCGCCGAGCCGAAGACCGAGGCCGGACGCCAGTACACGCCGTGGACGAAGGTCCCCGAGTCGGTGAGCCGCATCGCGTGCGGCACCGCCGGGATGTCGTACTCGCTGCCCAGACCCACCGTGTGCGAGTCCATCCGGGTCACCTGGAACATCTCGGTGATCACCATGGTCCCGCCGTAGGTGGCGTGCCCGGGGCCGCCCGCCGAGATCGGCAGTACCCGCAGCACCCGGCCGTCGCGGCGCACCGTGAGCGTGTCGTCGGTCGCGTCCGCGGTGCTGATCTGGGACCGGCCGATGGTGAACACCACCTGCTTGCGCTGGGTCCCGTAGACCCCGGGCGCGCCCTCGACGCCCTTGAGCCGCAGCGAGAGGGTGACCCTGGTGCCGGGCCGCCAGAACCGCTCGGGGCGGAAGTCCAGCCGACGCGCGCCGAACCAGTGGCCGACCACCGGCACCGCCGGGTCGGCGGTGACCGAGACCGCCCGGCCGACGGCGGCCCGGTCGGCGATGTCGCGGCTGAAGCGGAGCGAGACCTCCATGCCGACGCCGACGGTGCTGCCGCCGTCCGGGGTGTAGAAGGCGATGAAGGTGTGGGTGGGCACGAAGGTGGTGAACTCGGCGTGCCGGGCGGCCTGCAGGCCGTGCGCGTCCACCGCGACCGCGTCCAGGCTGTAGTGGGTCTCCGGCAGCAGCTTCGCGGCGGGCGCCCAGGCGGACCCGTCGGCGGTGATCGCGCCGGGGATCTCGGTGCCGTGGTCGTCCTTGAGCTGCACGCCGGTGATCCGGCCCGCGCGCACGGTCACCCCGACGCCGCCCTGGGCCGGGACCTGGTCGGTCCCGTCACCGGGGGTGACCGTGAGCACCGCGGCGGAGACGGAGGTGAGCGCGTCACCGGAGCCGTCCGGGTGAGCCCGGCCCCCGGAGCAGGCGGTGAGCAGCAGCGCCCCCAGTAGCGCGGCCCCGGCCGCCGCCCGTCGGAACCACGATCGCTGACCCACCGTCACCACTCCCTCTCGGAACTTCACTGATCAACGACGCCCGGAGCGGCGGGACACGTCCCCCGGCGGAGCCCCGGTCGGCCCCCCGGCCGGAACAGGGGCGGAACGCGGCCGGAAGACCACGTGACTTTCGCAGCGCGAACGGGAACGTATCTTCCAGCCGGGGAACGGGACTCCCCGAAGCGGGGAGGTACGGTCATGGCTGCGTGGCAGGACGCGGAGCCCGGGGCACCGGGGCGCCACCCCGAGCCGGTGGGCGCGGGCGAGGCCGGTGCGGAGCAGCCGGATCCACCGCTGCGGTCGGATCCCGGGCGCGGCCCGCTCGGCCGCAGCGGGCTGCGGCTGGTCCCGGTGCAGGCCCGGACCACCGAGCGGGCGACGCTCCCGGGCGAGGTCTGGCCGGGCAGCTGGCAGCCGCTCGGCGCGCGCTTCCACATCGGCCCGGACGGGCGCCCGGGCACCAACTTCGCGCTCTGGGCGGCCGGCGCCGAGGCGGTGGAGCTGTGCCTGTTCGACGACGACGGCCAGGAGACCCGCTACCCGCTGGCCGAGCAGGACTTCCAGACCTGGCACGGCCACCTGCCCGGGGTGCTGCCGGGGCAGCGCTACGGCTACCGGGTGCACGGCCGCTGGGACCCGTGGACGGGTGCCCGCTGGAACCCGGCGAAGCTGCTGCTCGACCCGTACGCGCGGGCGGTCGACGGCACCTTCACGCTGCACGACGCGGTCTACGGGCACGTCCGCGGCTGGCCGGAGCAGGACGTCGCGGACACCGTCCGGGACAACCGCGACTCCGCCCGCTACGTGCCCAAGGCGGTGGTGGTGCACGACGAGGACGACTGGTCCGACGACCGGCGGCCGAAGACCCCGTGGGCCGACACGGTGCTCTACGAGCTGCACGTCAAGGGCTTCACCCAGCGGCTGCCCGGGGTGCCGGAGCGGCTCCGGGGCAGCTACGCCGGGCTGGCGCACCCGGCCGCGATCCGGCACCTGACCCGGCTCGGGGTGACCGCCGTGGAGCTGCTCCCGGTGCACCAGTTCGCCGACGAGGAGCACCTCCAGCGGCGCGGCCTGCGCAACTACTGGGGCTACAACAGCATCGCCTTCTTCGCCCCGCACGGCGGCTACTCCGCGTCCGGGACCAGGGGCCAGCAGGTCACCGAGTTCAAGCAGATGGTCCGGGCGCTGCACGCGGCCGGGATCGAGGTGATCCTGGACGTCGTCTACAACCACACCGCCGAGGGCGGCGAGGGCGGCCCGACGCTGTCGCTGCGCGGCATCGACAACGCCGGGTACTACCGGCTCCAGCCGCACAACCGCCGCGCCTACGCCGACTACTCGGGCTGCGGCAACACCCTGGACACCACCCAGCCGCAGGTGCTGCGGCTGGTCACCGACTCGCTGCGGTACTGGGTCAACGAGATGGGTGTGGACGGCTTCCGGTTCGACCTGGCGGCGGCGCTGGCCCGCTCCCCCTTCGAGGTGTCGATGCTGGCGCCGTTCCTGTCGGCGGTGTCGCAGGACCCGGTGCTGAGCCGGGTCAAGCTGATCGCCGAACCCTGGGACATCGGCCTCGGCGGCTACCAGGTGGGCAACTTCCCGCCGCTGTGGACCGAGTGGAACGACCGCTACCGGGACACCGTCCGGGACTTCTGGCGCGGCGCGATGCCGGACGTCCGCGAGCTGGGCGACCGGCTCGCGGGCTCCTCCGACCTGTACCGGCGCGGCGGGCGGCGGCCCTACGCCTCGGTCAACTTCGTCACCGCGCACGACGGCTTCACCCTGCGCGACCTGGTCTCCTACAACGGCAAGCACAACGAGGCCAACGGCGAGGACAACCGGGACGGCAGCAACGACAACCACGCCTGGAACTGCGGCGCCGAGGGCGAGACCGACTCGGCCGCGGTGAACGCGCTGCGGCGGCGGCAGCTGCGCAACCTGGCGGCGACGCTGCTGCTGTCCACCGGGGTCCCGATGCTGGTCGCGGGCGACGAGCTGGGGCGGACCCAGGGCGGCAACAACAACGGCTACTGCCAGGACAACCCGGCCGGCTGGGTGGACTGGTCGCTGCTGGACGAACCGCACTGGCGCTCGCTGTTCGAGCTGACCGCGCGGCTGATCCGGCTCCGCCGGGAGCACCCGGTGCTGCGGCAGCGGGCCTTCTTCAACGGCCGCCCGGTCCACCCCGGCGGCCTGCGCGACCTGGCCTGGTTCAGCGCCCGGGGCCACGAGATGACCGAGGCCGACTGGTACGCCCCGGGCGCGACCCTGGGCATGTTCCTGTCCGGGAAGGAGATGTCCGAGCGGGACCCGATGGGCCGCGAGCTCAGCGACGACAGCTTCCTGCTGATCCTGCACGCCCACCACCGGGCGATCCGGTTCACCCTCCCCGGCGCGCCCTGGGCGGACTCCTACGAGACGGTGCTGGACACCGCCCTGGAGGACCAGGCCGCCGCCCCGGGCGGGCGGCACCCGGCGGGCGCGGCGGTCGCCGTCCCGGGCCGTTCGCTGCTGCTGCTCCGGGCGTGTGCGGGCACGGCCGCGCCTGGATGAACTTTCGGCGCGGAAGGTGCGTACTGGGAGGCGTGGACCAGCCATCGACGCGCGACGCCGAGTTCGTGCGAGCCCTCTACGCCCGGTACGGCCGTTCCGTGCTCGGGCGGGTGCTGCGACTGGTCAACGGGGACTACCAGCGGGCGGAGGACATCGTGCAGGAGACCTTTCTCCGCGCCTGGCAGCACCGGGACTCGCTGGACGCGGACCGGGCCGGGCCGTGGCTGCACACGGTCGCGCACAACCTGGTGGTGTCCGCGTACCGCCGGGCCCAGGCCAGGCCACCGGAGGCGCAGCTGCCCGAGGACGGCCTGCCGGACGGCAGCGAGGCCGAGCTCGACCGGATGCTGGAGCGCTGGCAGCTGGCCGACGCCATGCGGGAGCTGCGCCCCGAGCACCGGGAAGCCCTGATCGAGGTCTACTACCTGCGGCGTACCGTCGCCGAGACCGCGGCGCACCTGGGCGTACCACCGGGGACGATCAAGTCCCGCTGCTACTACGGTCTGCGGGCCCTGCGGAACGTCCTCGAAGAGAAAGGGGTGGCCTCGCCATGACGACACCATGCCGGGAGAGCGTGTCGCTGGGCGCGTACCTGCTCGGCGCCCTCGACCCCGCGGAGCGCGCGGCCGTCCAGGCCCATGTCGCGGACTGCCCGGACTGCCGCCGGGAGCTGCTGGAGCTGGCCCCGCTGCCGGGGCTGCTGCGGCACACCCCGTTCGAGGAGCTGCCGCGGAGCGCGGCGGCCGCCGAGTCGCCGGGCCCGGTCCGCGACCCGCTGCCGGTCGACCCGCTGCCCCTTGAGCCACTGCCCCTTGAGCCACTGCCGCTCGACCCGCTGCCGGAACCGGTGGCCGCCGGTGCGGCGGCTGCCGCCGCGGACCCGCCCGCCCGCGGCGTGTTCCGCTCCCGGACCGGGCGGCTGGTGACCGCCGCCGCCGTGCTGGCGGCGGTCGCGGCCGGGGTGACCGTCTACACCGGCGTGAACCAGGAGCACCGGTCGGCGACCCCGGTCGCCGCCGCGACCTGGAGCGCCACCGACCCCGGCACGCACGTGACGGCGAGCGCGGCGGTCATCCCGGAGGTGTGGGGCACCGAGTTCCAGCTGAGGCTGGCCGGGCTGCCCTCGAACATCACCTGTCGGCTGGTGGTCCACGGCAGCGACGGCCGCAGCGAGACGGCGGGGACCTGGGGCTCGGGCTATGCGGCCTCCGCCTCGGTCCCCGCGTCCACCTCGATCGTGCCGTCGCAGATCACCCGGCTGGACGTGGTCTCCGGCTCCGGCACGGTGCTGGTCGAGGTCCCCCCGGGCTGACCCGGTCCCCCGGCAGCGGTCGGCCTCAGTGGCGGTCGCTGCGGGGCCGCTGCAACACGAAGGTCTCCAGCGGCGCGATCGCCCCGTCCGGCTGGGCGACGGTGTAGTACGTGACGAAGATCCGGGTGGTGCCGCCGGGCTCGGTGCCCGGGTCCACCGTGAAGGCGGCGAAGCCGTACGAGTGGTCGAGGTCGCGCACGCCGACCCAGGGCGCGCTCTCGTAGACGTACGTCGGCGTCTTCTTTCCGTTGCTGCCGACCGCACCCACCGCGGTGATCACCTTGGCCTGCGCGGGCACGAAGAACTCCTCGTTGGACGGCGAGGAGTTGCCGCCGCCGCCGAGCACCATGTGCACGGTCCCGGTCGAGGTGTCGATCACGTCGGTGGCGTCGGAGACCGGGTTGGGCGTCAGCGTCTCACTGCCGGAGACGGTGCCGCGCACCGGGAGCGACCGCTCGTAGTCGTGCTCGTGCCCGCAGACCACCAGGTCCACCCCGTAGCGGTCGAACAGCGGCCCCCACTGCGCGCGGATGCCCAGGTCGGCGCCGTTGGCGTTGGACGAGCTGATGATCACCTGGTGCATGCAGACGACGATCCAGTCGATCTCGGTGTTCGCCCGGGCCTGCCGCAGCGTCTTCTCCAGCCAGACGCCCTGCGCGCCGCCGCTGTAGCCGGACACGTACGCGTCACCGGCGTCCTGCAACGCCACGTCGTCGTTCTGCAGCACCACCACCTGCACCGAGCCGACCGCGAAGGTGTACCAGAGGCCCTTCAGCTCGGCCTCGGTGGAGCCGTTGCCGGGCAGGTCGAAGCGGGTCTGGTAGGCGGTGAAGCCGATCGGGCCGTTCTTCAGCTCGTTCTCGTGGTTTCCGGCGGCGGGCATCCACGGCCGGTAGCGGGCCGAGCGGGTGTTGTTGGCGTGGAAGCCCTGCCAGGTGCGCAGCCGGTCCGGGCTGATGTTGGCGTAGCAGAGGTCCCCGTTGAGCAGGTGGAACAGCGGGTCGACCTGCTCGATCCCGGCGACGATGTCGGCGGACGCCGGGGAGGCGATGCCGGACGGGACCGCGGTGTAGCCGCCGCTGCCGTTCGGCTGCCAGGTGGTGATCGGCACGGCCTGGTCGCCGAAGCTGGTGAAGGTGAACGGACGCCGCCCGCGCGGCGCGGTGCGGAAGGTACCCGCGTCCGGCCGTCCGCCGTCGTGCAGGGCGGCGTAGGTGTAGTACGTGTCCGGTTCCAGCCGGGTCAGCCGCGCGTGGTGCACGTAGACCACCCGGTTGCTGGTGCCGTCGGTGTAGGTGACGGTCTCGGCGGCGACGGTGCGGCCGTGGCCGCCCTCGGCGGTGCCGTAGCTCACCCGGGGGTTGCGGACGTCGCCGTCGGTGGTCCAGGAGACCGACATCTGGCTGGTCGGGTCGGCGCCGAAGGTCAGGTGCAGGCCCTCGACCGCCGGAGCGCCCAGCGCCTCGGGACGGAGCAGCAGCAGCGGCGAGGCGGCCTGCCCCGCCACCCCGGTCAGCCCGGTGGCGCCGGGGGCGGGGGCGGCCTGGGCGGCCTGGGCGTTGCCGAGCAGGGCGGGCGCGGCGAGGCCGAGCGCCCCGCCCACGCCGGCCAGGCGCAGCGCGGAACGGCGGTCGACGCCCTGGTTCGCCACGGTCACTGGTGAATTGCCGGTTTCGTCGCTCATTGGGGGTCTCCCGAGGTGTCGGCACTGGTGCGGCACACCGTAGGTGGCCCCGACTCCTTTGGGATGAACGGGGATTGACGGTGGCCTGAACCACTGCTGGGGCGGCTCCGGCAGCCGCCGCGGAGCCACCTCACAGAAAACCAGATGAGGGTTGTCACTGGTCCGCCGTACGCTCACAGACGATGCCCGAATCTCCACCACCCCTGCCCGTGCCACAGCCTGTGCCACAAACACCGTCCATACCGGAACCAATAGCTCCGGAAACCCCGGATGCGACAGAACCGGACGTAACCGCCATGACCCTTGCTCCCACCCAGCCCGCCACGCCCCCCGCCGAACCAGCCGCCACCACCGCGGCCGACACCCCCGCGGCCCCCGCCGCCAAGCACTCCACGGCACGCTCGCTGCTGCGGATCTGGCCGTACGCCCGGCCGATCCGCTGGTACCTGGCCGCGTCGACCTTCTGTGCCCTGATCGCCTCGCTGGCCGGACTGGTCATCCCGCTCGTGCTGAAGCAGATCGTGGACGGCCCGGTCGGGCACCACGACACCGCCGGGCTGTGGTGGCCCTCGGTCCTGCTGCTGCTCCTCGGCCTGGCCGAGGCGGTCTTCTTCGGCCTGCGGCGGTGGCTGGTCGCCCGCCCGCTGTCCAACGTCGAACGCACCATGCGCTCCGACCTCTACAGCCGCCTGCAACGGCTGCCGGTGAGCTTCCACGACCGATGGCCCTCCGGGCAGCTGCTCTCCCGAGCCACCTCGGACATGTACACCATCCGGCTGTTCCTGGCCTTCCCGCTGGTCTTCCTGATCGTCAACAGCATGGTGTTCGTCATCGGAATCGGCATCATGTTCGCCCTGGACTGGGAACTCGGCCTGATCGCGCTGGTCCCGGCGGTGCCGCTGGTCATGCTGTGCTCCTACTTCGAGCGCCGCTACTCCACCGCCGCCCGGCTCGCCCAGGACCAGAACGGCGACCTGGCCACCATCGTCGAGGAGTCGGTGCTCGGCATCCGCATCCTCAAGGCCTTCGGCCGCCACCGCACCATGGCCCAGCGCTTCCGTGAGCAGGCGGTACTGCTGCGCGGCACCGAACTGCGCAAGGCCCGGCTGCTGGGCAACCTCTGGGCGGTCATCGTCGGCCTGCCCGAGGTCGCCCTCGCCTGCTCGCTCGCGGTCGGCGTGGTCCAGGTCGCCCACGGCCACACCAGCGCCGGCACCCTGGTCGCCTTCCTGTCCACGGCGCTGGCCCTGCGCTGGCCGGTGGAGTCGCTGGGCTGGCTGCTGGCGTACAGCAACGAGGCGGCGACCGCCACCGACCGCTTCTTCGAGGTGATGGACACCCCGGTCGCCGAGGCCGACGACCGCGCGGTCGCCACCGGCCCCCGCGCCGAGCGGGACGGCATCCGCTTCGAGGGCGTGCGCTTCCGCTACCCGGACGCCCCCGACGACTCGCCGGACCTGCTCCGCGGCGTCGACCTGCACATCCGCCCCGGCGAGACGATGGCCCTGGTCGGCACCACCGGCAGCGGCAAGACCACGCTGACGGCGCTGCTCCCCCGGCTCTACGACAGCACCTCCGGCCGGATAACCCTGGACGGCGCCGACATCACCGACCTGCCCCGGCACGAGCTGCGGCGGCTGGTCTCGGTCGCCTTCGAGGAGCCCACCCTGTTCTCCGCCTCCGTCCGGGAGAACGTGCTGATGGGCGCCCCGGAAGCGGACAACGACGCGCTGGAGAGCGCGCTGGACACCGCCCAGGCCCAGTTCGTCCGGGCACTGCCGCACGGCCCGGACACCCAGGTCGGCGAGCAGGGGCTCAGCCTCTCCGGCGGCCAGCGGCAGCGCCTGGCGCTGGCCCGCGCGGTCGTCGGCACCCCGGAGTTCCTGGTCCTGGACGACCCGCTGTCCGCCCTGGACGTCCACACCGAGGCCCTGGTCGAGGAGGCGCTGCGGCGGGTGCTCGTGGACACCACCGCGCTGATCGTCGCCCACCGGCCCAGCACCGTGCTGCTCGCCGACCGGGTGGCGCTGCTGGTGGACGGCCGGATCGAGGCCGTCGGCGAGCACCACGAGCTGCTCGACAGCTGCGCGGCCTACCGCGAGCTGATGTCCGGCGAGCTCGCCGGCGCGGCCACGAGCGGCGGCCAGGCGTGAACAACAGCACCACCACCCTGACGGACCGACACCCGAGCGAGAGGGAGACCGACGTGGAAGCGGAAACGCTGGACACAGCCGCCGCCGACGTTAGGCAGCCCACGGACGAGGCGCAGTCGCCCGCCCGGCCCCCCAGTACCGCCGAACCCGCGCCGCCGCCCGGGGCCGCCGTGCTCCCGGCGCTCCCGGCGCTCCCGGTGCCCCCGGCGCTCCCGGTGCCCCCGGCCGAGGAGCTGCCGCCGGAGGGCGAGGACATCCCGGTCCCGCCCGGCGCCCCGCGCGCGCTGCTGCGTTCGCTGATGGGCCCGCACCGCACCCGGATCATCATCGCCATGGTGATGATCTGCGTGCAGCAGGCCGCGCTCCAGGTCGGCCCGCTGCTGGTGTCCGTCGCCATCGACCGGGCCATCCCGGCACTGCACGACCACAACGACGCCGGTCCGCTGATCGCGCTGACGTCCGCCTACCTCGGCTGCGCCGCGCTGGCCACACTGTTGCAGCGCGCCTTCATCCGGCTGTCCGGGCTGATCAACCAGGACATCCTGCTCGACATGCGCCAGCGGATCTTCCGCCACGCGCAGCTGCTCAGCCTGGACTTCCACGAGCGCTACACCTCGGGCCGGATCATCTCCCGGGCCACCAGCGACGTGGACGCCGTGCGCGAGCTGCTGAACGAGGGCCTCCAGGAGCTGCTGTCCATGGCCCTGCAGATCCTCTACAT
This sequence comes from Streptacidiphilus sp. P02-A3a, assembly GCF_014084105.1. Lineage (GTDB taxonomy): Bacteria > Actinomycetota > Actinomycetes > Streptomycetales > Streptomycetaceae > Streptacidiphilus. The sequence continues at coordinate 7,999,751 of NZ_CP048289.1, forward strand.
CAGCGCCCTGCTGATCTACCTGGACTGGCGGCTCGGCCTGGTCTCGATAGCCTCGTTCGTGCCGGTGCTGCTGCTGCAACGCGCCTACCGGCGCCGGTCGCAGAGCATCTACCGGCGCTCGCGGACGGCGGTGGCCACGGTCATCGTCCGGTTCACCGAGACCATGAACGGCATCCGCCCGGTCCAGGCGTTCCGCCGCGAGGCGTCCAACGACGCCGTCTTCGGCCAGGCCAACGGCGAGTACTCGAAGGCCAACGCGGACAGCCTGATGGCGATGGGCTTCTTCGTCGCGCTCTCCCGGGCCACCGCCAACATCTGGATCAGCGGACTGGTCCTCTGGGGCGCCTACCTGGTGTCGACCAACGCCCTGGAACTGGGCGTGCTCGCGGCCTTCGTGCTCTACCTGCGCCGCCTGTACGACCCGATCGACCAGCTGGCGATGTTCGTCAACAGCTACCAGTCGGCCGCCGCCGCCCTGGAGAAGATCGCCGGGCTGCTGGCCCACGAGCCCTCCGTGCCGGAGCCGGTCACCGAGACCCCGCTGCCGGTCCAGCCCGAGGGCTCGCACACCGGCCGCGAGATCGTCTTCGACGGCGTGGACTTCACCTACCGCACCGGAAAGCAGGTGCTGCCGCACTTCGACCTGCGGATCCCCGCAGGCCAGAGCGTGGCCGTGGTCGGCGCCACCGGCGCGGGCAAGTCCACCCTGGCCAAGCTGCTCGCCCGGTTCTACGACCCGTCCGACGGCCGGGTGCTGCTGGACGGCGTGGACCTGCGCGAGCTCAGCAGCACCGAGCTGCGCTCGGGCGTGGTGATGGTCACCCAGGAGTCCTTCCTGTTCTCCGGGACGGTCGCCGACAACATCGCCATCGGCCGCCCCGGGGCCACCCCCGAGGAGGTCGAGGCGGCGGCGAGGGCCATCGGCGCGCACGGCTTCATCAGCGAGCTCCCCGAGGGCTACCAGACCGACGTCCGCAAGCGCGGCGGCCGGATCTCGGCCGGTCAGCGGCAGCTGGTCGCCTTCGCCCGCGCCCTGCTGGCCGACCCGGCGGTGCTGATCCTGGACGAGGCCACCTCCTCACTGGACGTCCCCGGCGAACGCGCCGTCCAGGACGCCATGCAGACGGTCCTGGCCGGGCGCACCGCCGTGATCATCGCCCACCGGCTCTCCACCGTGGAGATCGCCGACCGGGTCCTGGTCATGGAGCAGGGCCGGATCGTCGAGGACGGCACCCCCGCCGAACTGATCGCGGGCACCGGCCGCTTCAGCCGTCTCCACGAGGCCTGGCGCGACAGCCTGGTCTGACCCCGCACCACTGAGTCCGCACCGCTACCATGTGCCGCCCCCGGTTGCCCGTTCCCGGGGGCGGCACACCCGTCACCGCACCCGGGGGAACACCCATGATCGTCTTCGGTACCCGCAGCTACCTCCACAACCTGGCCATGGTGGTCCTGGTCTGCGGACGCTGCCGCAACTCCGCCGCCCACGCCGTCCGGCGGCGGGTCGTCAAGTTCACCCTGTTCTTCATCCCGCTGTTCCCGGTCAGCTCGAAGTACACGACGCAGTGCACCTCCTGCGGCGCCCAGAGCAAGCTGACCAAGGAGCAGGCCGACCAGCTCCAGTCCCCGGTCCCGCAGACCGCCGTCCCCCAGCCCTGACCACCGACACCGAACGCCCCGCCACCGTCATGCGGCCCGCCGACTCGTGGTGGACGCCCCTCCGGCCGGGTCGGACCCGACGGCCCCAGGCCCGAGGAGACCGACGGCTGACCCCTGCTCACCGCGATCATCGCCCGCAACCGCCGGTCCCCTGCGTAGAGTTGGCGGTGGTTGGTCAACGGGGAACGCGAGGGGAACGGGGCACCCATGCGCAGTAACGACGGCTACGGCGGCGCGGACATCACGGTCGACATCCCCCCGGGCGACCCGGCCGCCCTCCACCGACTCGCCGACACCCTCGACAGCTACGCCGCAGCGGTCGGCACCCTCGGCGACAACACGCTCTCGACCACAGCGGGCATCCGCAGCAAGGCCGCCTGGTCCGGCACCGCAGCCGACGCCTACTCCGCCTTCACCGGCACCACCTCGGGCAGCATCAAGGACTTACAACCCCACCTCAGCACGATCGCCTCCTCCGTGCGCAGCTACGCGACCACCCTCGACGCCGCCCAGAAGCAGATCGAGGCCATCCTCGACACCGCCAACAAGACGGCCACCCCCCAATCCCAACTCGCCACCGCCCAGCAGGCCGCAGCCCAGGCCCAACACGACGTCGACGCCGCCGGAGCGAAAGCCAGCGGCGAAGTCGACGACGCGAAGAGCAGCATGGAGAAGTTCTTCGACGCCATCGAGCCCTACCGCAAGGCCAACGAGTGGATCCACCTCCCGGTGGACCTGGCCACCGACCCCCTCACCGAGAAGCTCCTGAAGAGCTTGGGAACCGGCTTGGACCTGGCGAGGGAGAGCGTCAAAGAGCTCAAAACGCAGTTGAGCGATGAATTCACCGAACAAGTCGGCAGCGTCGCGCACGACTTCGACCACGGTGAAGCGTCCATGGAGGACATCGACGCGGCCATGGCCAGGTATCAGACCGTCGCCGACGGCATTGAGGACGGGCTTGCCGACGCAAAAAGTGTCCTGGGGCGCTGGCGTGTCGGAAACGACTCCTTTGGCGGCGCGGCGATTCTCGGCGACGCCCTCACCATGGCGGACCCGGAGGACAAAGGCACGATGGGCGACGTCGACCGCTCCGCCGCCGGGGTCAACGCGGCAGCCGCTGGCTCAAGCCTCATCTACGAACTGGCCACGGCGAACTCGCTCGACGAGGTTCCAGGTATCGGTGAGGTGGTGATGGTCGCCGATGCGGGAACCGGGATCTACCTCGCTGGGGACTTCCTCTACCACAACGTCAAACCGTTCCACGATGCCTGCGACTTCGTCGGAAGCGGCGTGGCGACGGCTGCGAAGTCCACCGCGCACGGCGTCTCCGAGGCAGCGCACAGCGTCGCGCACTTCTTCGACCACCTCTGAGTCAAGGATCCGCACTGTGACAGACAGACCTCTAGATCATCCCGGTACGGGGCCAGCAGCCATCCTCTACGAGGAGCGACGCTGCGCCAACAGTTGGCAAGTGACTGCTTCGTGGGTCCTTGGCCTGCTGATCATTATCTGCGGTTTCACACTTGCCATCGTCACCAGAGACCTCCTGTTCGGGCTGATCAGTGCTGCCGGCATCCTCCTGTGGACCTCCATCGGCGGAAATGAGTACCTCCTCCATCGGCGTACCGGAATCCGGATCACCACGAGCCGACTGACTGTCGGTGCGGTGGCTCTGGTGGACGATCACGATCCCACTCGGCCCCCGGCGCTGGGATCGGTGACCCGCCTGGGCAGATGTGCCTACTCCTGTGACTGGGCGGGCATCAAATCCCTCACCATCGTGACGGACCCAAGAGCGATCAGAATGATGCGGCTGGACTCGGCGAACCTGAGCGCCGCTGTGAGTACGACACCCGCCAAAGGGCAACCGCGAGTGCACAAGCTCGGCCACCTCGTTCCGCCTTATACCAAGGCCGTGCTGATGATCTACGTCGATACATCCATCGCTTGTTTCCCGAAAGACCCACACACCCTGAAGAATGTGGTCAACATCCAGTCACCGACCTGGATCGTCCCGACTCGTCACCCTGACGCGCTCCGCAGGGCCCTTTCCACCTTTGCTCCCGCCGCGAGCATCAACCTGCTGGATCCCCTGAACTACCAACGCCCGTTCAGCGCGTGGCGCTAACCCATCCAACTCACCGTCCAGGAGCCGTAAATGACGCAGCCACCCGCCCCCGCCGGGCAGACCGTCGTGGATCCCGGGGTGCTTGCCGCCGGGGTTGGCGAGATGGGGGCGCTTGTCGGGCAGTGTGAGGGGGCGACCAATGGCGCGGCGCAGGCGTTGGTCGGGATGCAGGCCGCCGTAGGCCACCCCGGGTTGGCGGGTTCGCTCAACTCGGCGAACGAGACGGCCGTCCAGGTCATGCTCGCGGTGGGCAAGCTGCTCGCGTACGTCGGCGAGGGCCTGGGGCAGAGCGCGCAGCAGTACAGCGACACCGAGTCGGCCAACGTCGCGGTGATGAAGTCCGTCCATGCGACGATCGCCTGATGCCCGGGCCCCGGCTCCGCCCGCGCGACATCGACGAGGCCGCCGCGATCCTCGCCATGGTTGACGCCTCCGGCGGCGCCCCGCTGCCCCAGCTCACCGACACCGACCTCTGCGTCTTCTCCGACGCCTTCGCCACCATGCTGGACCGCGACGTCTGGAAAGCCTGGCTGGCCCTGCCCGACCCGGAGCGGGTCCGCCGGGCGGAGTTGGCCCGTGGCTTCCTGCTGCACCGCCGCCTGCTGCGCGCCGTGCCTGACGCACCGCCCTCGCAGAGCCTGCGGATCCAGCCCAAGCTGGGGTTCATCCTGGCCGCCCGCCAGCACCCCTCCTTCCTCGGCCTCTGCTCCGTCCCCGGCACCAGCCAGCCCTCCGCCCCGCACCTCTTCGGCCTCAGCGACGCGAGCCGCGCCGCCACCCCGGCCCTGCTGATGGAACAGGTCAGCGCGCGGCAACTGCCCGGCCTCGGCCACGTCCGCGAGTACGGCCTGCTCCGGCCGCACCGGGCGGCGAAGGTCCTGGCGTCCTGGATCGCGGGCACGCTCCGCGACCCGGCCAACCCCGCCTGCGCGCTCGACATCGTCACCCACTCGCCGCAGAGCCGACCGCACGTCGAGCGGGTCACCGTCAGAGCGGCAAGCGCCGGCGCCTCGCTCCGCGTCGAGCACACCCGCCCGGACGGCAGCTACGTCCAGCGCGCCGGACTGGACGAACCCGCCCTCGCCGACCTCGTCACCCCGGTACTCACAGCCGCAGCCACCGCTCAGGGCTGATCAGCCAACTCCACCACCGTGCACCCCCGCAGCAACCGAACCGCCTGCACAGCCAACACCCAGGCAGCGGCGGGGTCGTGGTACCCCACCATGACCCCGCCGCCCATCCGCACCACCCCTCCCCGGCCCCGAGCGGGCGCGTAGAGCGCGCCGTACACACCCCAGGGCCGAGGGTCCGCGACCCGCACCGCGATCGCCCCCTCTCCCAGATGCGGGCACATCTGGATCGACAGCCGCGCGCAGGGAACGCACAACGGCGGGTGCGTCGCCCCGACCCGCTCGGGCCAGCCCCGTGGCTCGACCGCGCGGTCATCGTGGAGCAGCCACAACCACCCCTCGTCGCTGCGCGCGGCCGGACCGGCGCAGACCTGGCACCGCAGCCCCTCCATCACCCCCCGCTGCCGCCGCGCATGCACCCGGTTGTACACCGGCCGCCCTCGCCCGGCTTGCCCAGCAACCCGCGACCAGAGAACCCCATGCGAATCGCGGTCTTCTGACTTCTCATCAGCAAAGCCGACACCCCGGCCCGAGGCTCTCAGAACAGGTAACCCCGCCCTCTGCTCAGCCGTCCACGCAGCGATATGCGGCACCACCTCAGGACGCCGCATCCGCCCACCCGGCTCTCCAGCGGAGCCACGACCGTTTGACTCGGCAGTCATCTCACCGTTGCCCTTCGTTCGACATGAGAAACAGCACGCAGCGTTCACGCGAGATCACATCAGTAACAAATAATCAACACAGAGTAACCATACTGCTTTTCGCGAAAGGCGGCAATGGCAGCCCGTGAACCGCTCCGCCTACTGTGGAGACGGACAAGGATCGGTGACCCACGGACGGCAGAGGAGCGGCAGTGGGCGACAGCGAGTGGGTGCACACGTCAGCCCCGTACGTGCGACCCCGCCAGCAGGGCCAACGGGATGCCTGGAGCGAGGAGACCGCCGCCCAGGGGCATCGGGGTACTCAGCACATCGTTCATGCCCGCGAGATCCCCGCTCCGGCGGAGGTCGCCGCACTGCTCGGCGCCACCGAAGGGGTGGGCATCGTGGAGCGGCGCCGCATCATCTACCTGGAAGGGAACGCGACGGAACTGACCGATACCTACTATCCGGCGGACATCGCACGCGAAACGCCCCTCGCGGGCACAGCCAGGATTCGCGGCGGGGCAGTGACCCTGCTGGCGGGCCTCGGCCACACCGGTCACCGGGTGCGGGAGGAGATCAGCGCCCGCATGCCGAGCCCGGCCGAACAGGAGTCACTGGGTCTGGGCGATCATGAGCCGGTCCTCCAACTGACCAGGGTCACCCTGGACTCCGAGGAGCAGCCGTTCCAGGTGGACGTGTCCGTCTTCCCCGCGAATACCCAGCGGCTGCGCTACGAGATGAGGATCGACTGACATGCCGAAGGCAGACGAGAACGCGATCGACCGGCGTCCACTCCACCAGCGCATCGCGGCCGACCTGCGCGACGAGATCCTGGCCGGGGATCTGGCACCGGGAACAGCTCTGCCCTCAACGCCTCGGTTGAAGGAACGCTTCGACGCCTCGAACGCCACGGTGCAGAAAGCGCTGCAGGTCCTCAAGGACGAACGCCTGGTGGTCGGCCGGGCAGGATCCGCCGTGACGGTCCGCGAACACCATCAGGAGATCGTCCGTCCAGCCGACTTCCAACTCCCAGCAGGACCGGGCGAGCCGTACAGTTGGATCACCGAGGCGAACCGGCGAGGCAAGCGGGCCGGCATTCGACTGCTGGAGGTCGCCGAGGTCCGGCCGCCGAGCGATGTCGCCACCCTCCTTGAACTGACGCAGGCAGAAACGGCGATGATGCGTCATCAGATTCTGTCCCACAACGGTGACCCAGTCGAACTCGTGACCTGCTACTACCCGCTAGAGCTGGCTCGCGGAACCGCGCTGGCCGAAGCACGGAGGATTTCGGGCGGCACGCCGACCCTGCTCGCCGGGATGGGCCACCCGCCGCTCCGCACGGTGGACCGGGTCTCCGCGCGAGTCCCCACTCAGCAGCAGTACGAGGCCCTGCGCCTCCCGAGCGACCTGCCGATCCTGCGGACCCTCCGAGTCGTGTACAGCACCGGCGGCCGCCCGATCGAGGCCACGGTCATGGCTAAGGCGAGCCACCTTTACGAGCTTCACTACGAGTTCACCTGACCGAATGCGCGCCGCGGCCCCCCGGAGGGGGCGTGCGGGGTTGGGGGTGCGCCGGTGGCTCGTTGATACCTTGGGGGATCGCGCGGATGGCGCAACCGGCTGGATCTCCTGTGCGTCCCCTGAGTGAGCGCAGGGTGCTGCGGCTCCTGAGGTATGGGCGAAGGGTGTGAGGGATGACCGACTCGTGGGGTCGGCCGGAGGGGGAAGGCCAGCTGGGCGCTGTGCCGTTCCCGGGGGCCGCGCCGGTCGCGCAGGCTGTCGGGGGGCCGGTGTTCGCAGACGAGGACGAACAGGGCGCGGGGGCGGGGGCCCCCGGACGTGGCCTGCCCGGGCCCCGGCGGCCGGAGCCGGGGGCGGAGCGCGAGCCCACGCCCCGGGCCGGGGCGACGGCGGTCGGCGGCGGGCGGGCGCAGCGGCGGCGGGGTACGGCGGCGGGGGGCGAGCGGCAGCTGCCGGGGGCGGTCCCGGCGCTGGTGCTGATCTGCCTGCCGCTGGTCGGCGCGCTGGCGGGGCAGGGCTCGGGCGCGCTGTTCTGGGCGGGGGCGCTGCTGGGGGCGGTACCGGCCGCGCTGCTCTGCTCGTCGCGCGGGGTGTGGTGGGTGGCCACCGGCGCCCCGCCGGTGGTGCTGCTGATGTCGCTGTTCGGGCACCTGGTGGCCAGCGGTTCGAGCAGGAGTACGGCGGCGCTGGCGACGCACCTGGTCGCCTGGGTCGCGGGGGCGTTCCCGGTGATGGTGCTGGCGGCGGTGGGGGCGGCACTGGTCGGTGTCGGACGATTCGCGCGGGGTCGGCTCGCGGCGAGGAGCAGTCGTGGTTGACGGTCGAAAGGGGCGGGGCGCGATGGGCCGGAGCAACCGGGGTCGGGGTGCGGCCGCACGGCCCGGCGGAAGTGCGGGAAGCGCGGGCAGCACCGGAAGCGCGGGCGGCACCGGCGGCGCGGGCGGCGCATCGAAGGCGATGCTGGCGGCCAGGGCGGTGGCGGTGGCGGGCTCCTGCGCGGTGCTCGGGGTCTCCGGGGTGACCTGGTACGGGTACCACCAGCTGACCTCGGGGGTGCTGACGTCCAGTGCGATCGAGAACTCGCAGAAGGGCGCGCCGCCGCAGCTGGACAACTCGGTCAACATCCTGCTGATCGGCCTGGACAGCCGGAAGAACAACGACGGCAGCGACCTGCCGGGCTGGTTCGTGCAGGACGAGCTGCACGCGGGCTCGTCCAGCGACGTCGGCGGCTACAACACCAACAGCCTGATCATGCTGCACATACCCGCGAACCAGAGCGCCAAGGTCGAGGCGGTGTCGATCCCGCGCGACGACTACGTGATGACCTACAACGGCGACGGTTCGCAGCAGGGCATGCACAAGATCAAGGAGGCCTACGGCCTGGCCAAGGCCGCGTCGATGGCCGGGCTGCAGGCCAAGGGGCTGAAGGGCGCGGCGCTGGAGCAGGCGAGCCGGGAGGTGGGCCGCGAGGCGACGCTGACCACGGTGCAGAAGTTCCTGAACGTGCGCATCGACCACTTCGCCGAGGTCAACCTGATCGGGTTCTACGACATCGCCCAGGCGATCGGACCGGTCACCGTCTGCCTCAACCACGCGACCTCGGACCCGGCCGAGGAGGGCCAGGGGTCGGGGGCGAACTTCACGGCCGGGATGAACCTGCTGAAGACCCCGGCGGAGGCGCTGTCCTTCGTCCGGCAGCGGCACAACCTGACCGACACCGACGGGGACGGCAACGGCGGCGACTTCGCCCGCACCCACCGCCAGCAGGCGTACATCACCTCGGCGGAGGTGCAGCTCAAGAAGGACGGCATGTTCAGCGACCTGGGCAAGCTCCAGGGGCTGCTGGACGTGGTGAAGAAGGACGTGGTGATCGACGACCAGTGGAACATCCTGGACTTCGCCCAGCAGGCCCCCAACCTGACCGGCGGCAAGGTCGTCTTCAACACGCTGCCGGTCATCGCCATGACGCCCGAGGTGTACATCCCGAACGAGGGCATGCAGTCGGTCAACTACGTGAGCGTGCCGCAGGTGCAGCGCACGGTGCAGGCGTTGTTCGGCCATGATCCGGCCCCGGCCGGGAAGGCCACCGGCTCGGCCGGCGCGGCGGCCGGTCCGACGCCCGCCGCGCACGCGGTGGTGGACGTGCTGAACGCCTCCGCGCCCACCGGAGCGGCGGGGGTCGAGTCGAAGGCACTGGTCGCCGACGGCTTCACCAAGGGCCTGGTCGGCGACCACTCCCCCACCGGCACCACCAAGGTCCTGTACGGGGCCGGGGCCGGGGCGGCGGCGACGCAGATCGCGTCCAAGGTCGACGTCAGCACGCCCACCGCCAGTAGCGCGGTGGCGGCCGGGCACGTCGAGGTCATCCTCGGCAGCGACTTCACCCCGCCGACGTCCACGGCCACCACCGGCTCGACGGGCGGCTCGGGCGGCTCGACGGGAAGCGCCACCGGCGGCGCGGGCCCGGCCGCGAGCAACACCCCGCAGCTGGTCTTCCAGGGACCGGCGGTCCAGGGTGGCAGCGGGATCCCCTGCGTCGACTGACCCCGGGCGACAGCACTGAGCGCCCCGGACGGACAGCGGTCCGTCCGGGGCGCTCAGCGGTTCCCGTCAGTGCGTCAGCGCAGCAGCCCCGAGTCCATGCCGGTGGTCTCCGGCGGGACCGCGATCAGGCCGAGCTCAGCGCCGGAGGCCAGCAGCCGGTGGGCCGGGAGGATCCGGACCGTGTAGCCGAAGGGCCCGGTGCGGCCGAGCTCCAGCGGGCCCTCGTACCGCCAGCGGCCGTCCAGGTCGGCACGGTCGGCGGGCTTCAGCGAGACCGCCGAGGCGTCGCTGATCCGGTCCGCGTCGTCCACCCGGCCGGAAACCACCTGCACGTCCACAGCGGCCGGGTCGAGCCCGTCCAGCGAGACCAGCACCCGCAGCCCCAGCGTGCTGCCCAGCTCCGGGGAGTCGGGGGTGTCGCAGACCTCCACGTGCTCCACCCTGACCTGCGGCCAGGCCGCCCGGACCCGGCGCTTCCAGGCCGCGAGCTCCTTCGCCCCGGCGTGGGCGCCGCCGTAGGCGAGGGTGCGGTGCGCCTCGGCGGCCGGAGTGTAGAGCCGTTCGACGTACTCGCGGACCATGCGTCCGGCCAGCACCTTGGGGCCGAGGGTGACCAGGGTGTGCCGGACCATCTCGATCCAGCGGCGCGGCAGGTCGTCCGCGCCCCGGTCGTAGAAGCGCTGGGCGACCTGCTGCTCGATCAGCTCGTACAGCGCCGCCGCCTCCACCTCGTCCCGCCGGTCGGCCTCCGGGTCGTCCGGGTCGGTGCTGATGCCCTCGGCGGTCGGGATCGCCCAGCCGTTGCTGCCGTCGAACCACTCGTCCCACCAGCCGTCGAGCACCGAGAGGTTCAGTGCCCCGTTCAGCGCGGCCTTCATGCCGGAGGTGCCGCAGGCCTCCAGCGGGCGGAGCGGGTTGTTCAGCCAGACGTCGCAGCCGGGGTAGAGCGTGGCGGCCATGTCCATGTCGTAGTCGGGCAGGAAGATGATCCGGTGCCGGACCGCCGGGTCGTCGGCGAACCGCACCATCTCCTGGATCAGCCGCTTGCCGCCGTCGTCGGCAGGGTGCGCCTTGCCCGCGACCACGATCTGGATCGGCCTGGTCGGGTGCAGCAGCAGCCCGCGCAGCCGCTCCGGGTCGCGCAGCATCAGCGTCAGCCGCTTGTACGAGGGCACCCGCCGGGCGAAGCCGATGGTCAGCACGTCCGGGTCGAGTATGTCGGCGACCCAGCCCAGCTCGGCGTCGCTCGCGCCGCGCTGCCGCCAGGAGGCGCGGACCCGCTCCCTGGCGTCGTCCACCAGCTGGGCCCGCAGCCGTCGGCGCAGCTCCCAGATGTCCTGGTCGGTGACCCGTTCCAGACCGGACCAGCGGCGGGCCTCGCCGATCACCATGGCGTCCTCGGCACGCTCGGCGCCGATCAGCCTGGCGCCGAGGCGGACCACCTCCGGGTCGATCCAGGTCGGGGCGTGCACGCCGTTGGTGATCGAGGTGATCGGCACCTCCTCGGCGTCGAATCCCGGCCAGAGTCCGTTGAACATGCCGCGGCTGACCTGTCCGTGCAGCAGGCTCACGCCGTTGGCCCGCTGGGCCAGCCGCAGGCCCATCGCGGCCATGTTGAACAGCGCCGGGTCGCCGCCGGTCCAGCTCTCGCCGCCGAGCGCGAGCACCCGTTCGGCGGGTACGCCGTCCAGTGCCGCCTCGCCGGAGAAGTGACGGCGGACCAGCTCGCGCTCGAAGCGGTCGATCCCGGCGGGCACCGGCGTGTGCGTGGTGAACACGGTCCCGGCCCGGACGGTCTCCAGCGCGCTGTCGAAGTCGAGGCCGTCGGAGCCCGCGACCAGTTCCCGGATGCGCTCCACACCGAGGAACCCGGCGTGGCCCTCGTTGGTGTGGAAGACCTCCGGCTCCGGGTGCCCGCTGAGCCGGCAGTAGCTGCGGACGGCCCGCACCCCGCCGATGCCCAGCAGCATCTCCTGAAGCAGCCGGTGCTCGCTGCCGCCGCCGTAGAGGCGGTCGGTGACGTCGCGTTCGTTGGGGGCGTTCTCCTCGGTGTCGGAGTCCAGCATCAGCAGCGGCACCCGCCCGACCTGGGCCTTCCAGATCCGGGCGTGCAGTCGGCGGCCGCCGGGCAGCGACAGCGCGACCACGCTGGGGCTGCCGTCCGGCTCGCGCACCTGGGTGACGGCGAGCTCGTGCGGGTCGAGCAGCGGGTAGCGCTCCTGCTGCCAGCCGTCGCGGGAGAGCGACTGGCGGAAGTAGCCGTGGCGGTAGAGCAGGCCGACGCCGATGATCGGCGCGCCGAGGTCGCTGGCGGCCTTGAGGTGGTCCCCGGCCAGGATGCCGAGGCCGCCGGAGTACTGCGGCAGGGTGGCGGTGATACCGAACTCGGGCGAGAAGTAGGCGACCGCGGCCGGTCGCCCGGTCGACTCCCCCTCCGGACCCGAGCGGTCCGGACCCGAGCGGTCCGAGCCTGCGCGGTCCGAGCCCGAGCGGTCCGGGCCCGCGTCGTCCGGCCCGGTGCCGGAGTCGTACGCGGACTGGTACCAGCGCGGTCCTTCGAGGTAGTCGTGCAGGTCGTCGGCCGCGTCGTCCAGGCGGCGCAGGAACCGCCGGTCGGCGGCCAGCGCCGCCAGCCGCTGCGGGCTGACCGCGCCCAGCAGGCGCACCGGGTCGCGGCCGGCGCTCTCCCAGACCTCCGGATCGACCTCGCGGAACAGCTCGCGCGTCTCCGGATGCCAGGACCAGCGCAGATTTAGCGCCAGCTCGCCGAGGGCTTGGAGGGGTTCGGGCAGGACGGTACGTACCGTAAATCGTCGAATTGCCTTCACGTCATGGAAGATAGCGTGCCGCCGCGACGCCGCGAGGGAACTCCCGCAGGTGGGCGTGGGAATTAACTGATAGTCGGGCGCACGCCGGTGCACAGCGGCGCAGAACTGCTGGAACTTCACGCCCCCGATACGCGGGTGTCCTGCGACCGCTGTATGGACGACCCGCGCATTCCGGTGACACAGTCGAGACTTCCGTTCCGTTGGCCGAAACAAGTGGATACTGGTCTGTAAGCGTTCCGATCAGTGCGAGGATCGGCGCAGGTCAAAACCTCCTTGCGGCATGACGAGGCCGTCGGAGCCGCATGGGGCGGCTGCGACGGCAGGGCTTCGCGAGCCCTGCGTGTTCGCAAGCTGACGCACCATCCGAACTGTTGTACCAGCGTGTCTCCAGCCCTCCCGTGCTCGTTGTTCACAACGGGCAGTCCCGTGCCGCACCCCTCCGTCACGCGCCTGGCGCAGTGCGAGCACCGGCGTGCGCGGGAGCGGGTGGACGGACAGGTTGGTCGGCGGCAAGGTCGGGGAAGGCTCTCGACGTCACTCGCCAGTGGCTGCGGGTTGCCCACAGCCCATCCAACGCAGTCCTCCGGTCGGCTTGCCGGACGCTTCTGCCGCTGCGGCGTGCGCGCGTTCCGAGCAGACGACCGCCGATCGTGGTCAGGAGCGGGAATGCAGCAGCGGGACACACCAACGGAGCAGCAGTCGGACACCGAATCGCCCCGGCGCGTCACGACCCAAGCGGCCGAGCCTCCCAAACCTGCCCGCGACACCACCGGCTCCGGCACCGAGACTGGTGCTGGCAGCGCCGCGCCCCGCCGGGCGGCGGCCCGCCGGACGACCACCACCAGGACCGCGACCGCGACCGCCGCCAGGACCGCCAAGAGCCCCGGGGGCGTGACCGCAGAGGGCGAGCAGCAGATGATCGGCCGGATCCCGGTACTGGACGTCAGCCCGCGCGTGGACTGCGCCGGGCACCCGGCCAAGTCGGTCGTCGGCGAACCCTTCGAAGTGAGCGCCACGGTCTTCCGCGAGGGCCATGACACGATCGGCGCCAACGTGGTACTGCGCGACCCGAAGGGCCGCCCCGGGCCGTGGACCCCGATGCGCGAACTGGCGCCCGGCACCGACCGCTGGGGCGCCTGGGTGGCCGCGACCGCGACGGGGGTCTGGACGTACACGGTCGAGGCCTGGGCCGACCCGGTGGCGACCTGGCGGCACCACGCCGAGATCAAGATCCCGGCCGGGATCGACACCGCGCTGGTCCTGGAGGAGGGCGCGCTGCTGCTGGATCGGGCCGCCGCCGGGGTGCCCAAGCGGGAGGGCCGGTCACTGGTGCTGGCCGCCGCCGCGACCCTGCGGAAGTCCGAGCTGCCCCCGGCCGTCCGGCTGAAACGGGCGGTGGACGAGCAGCTGCTGCGGATCCTCGCCCGCCATCCGCTGCGCGAACTGGTGTCCGCCTCTCGCCCGGCCGCGCTCCGGGTGGACCGTCAGCGCGCGCTCTACGGCTCCTGGTACGAGTTCTTCCCGCGCTCGGAGGGCGCCGTGGTCGACCCGGAGCGGGTGAAGCCGCCGGTGTCCGGCACGCTGCGGACCGCCGCGCTGCGGCTGCCCGCCGTCGCCGCCATGGGCTTCGACGTGGTCTACCTGCCGCCGGTGCACCCGATCGGCCGGGCCTACCGCAAGGGCCCGAACAACAGCCTGGAGGCCGGTCCGCACGACGTCGGCTCGCCCTGGGCGATCGGCTCGCCGGAGGGCGGGCACGAGGCGATCCACCCGGATCTGGGCACCCTCGACGACTTCGACGCCTTCGTCGCCCGGGCCCGCGAGCTGGAGCTTGAGGTCGCCCTCGACTTCGCCCTCCAGTGCTCCCCCGACCACCCCTGGGTGGAGAAGCACCCGGACTGGTTCACCACCCGCGCCGACGGCACCATCGCCTATGCCGAGAACCCGCCGAAGAAGTACCAGGACATCTACCCGGTCAACTTCGACCTGGACTTCGACGGGCTGGTAGCGGAAACGCTCCGCCTGCTGCGGCACTGGATGAAGCACGGCGTGCGGATCTTCCGGGTCGACAACCCGCACACCAAGCCGGTGGTGTTCTGGGAGAAGGTCCTCGGCGAGATCGCCAGGACCGACCCGGACGTGGTCTTCCTGGCCGAGGCGTTCACCCGCCCGGCGATGATGCACACCCTCGGCAAGGTCGGCTTCCACCAGTCGTACACCTACTTCACCTGGCGCAACGGCAAGCAGGAGCTCACCGAGTACCTGACCGAGCTGTCCGGCGCGGCGGCGGCCTGGATGCGGCCGAACTTCTTCGCCAACACCCCGGACATCCTGCCCGCCTTCCTCCAGCACGGGGGTCGCCCGGCCTTCGCGATCCGCGCGGTCCTGGCCGCGACCCTCGCCCCCAGCTACGGCGTCTACGCAGGCTATGAGCTCTGCGAGAACGCCGCTGTTCACCCCGGCTCCGAGGAGTATCTGGACTCGGAGAAGTACCAGCTGAGACCACGTGACTGGGATCGACCGGACACCCTCGCGCCGCTGCTCACCACCCTCAACCGGCTGCGTCGCGAGCACCCCGCACTACAACTCCTGCGAAACCTGCGGTTCCACGCCACCGACAGCGACCAGATCCTCGCCTACTCCAAGAGCAGTGGCGCGGACACCGTGCTGACCGTGGTCAACCTGGACCCCCATCACGTCCACGAGGCCACCGTGTCGTTGGACCTGGAGGCCCTGGACCTCAGGACCCCGGACCTCGACCCCGCGGAGCGCGGCGCGCCGGAGGCCCACGGCCCCGGCGACGCCATCGACGTCGAGGACCAGCTCACCGGGGCCCGGTACCGCTGGGGACGCCACAACTACGTCCGGCTGGACCCGCACGACCAGCCGGCCCACATTTTCTCGGTCCGGAGGGCCGCCCTGTGATCGTCAACGAACCAGTTCCCGACACCTTCACCGACACCCCGCAGCAGGACCGCGACCCCGACTGGTTCAAGCGCGCCGTGTTCTACGAAGTCCTCGTCCGTTCGTTCCAGGACAGCAACGGGGACGGGGTCGGCGACCTGCGCGGCCTCACCTCCAAGCTGGACTACCTCCAGTGGCTGGGCGTGGACTGCCTCTGGCTGCCGCCGTTCTTCGCCTCCCCGCTGCGCGACGGCGGCTACGACGTCGCCGACTACACCTCGGTGCTGCCGGAGTTCGGCGACCTCGCCGACTTCGTCGACTTCGTGGACTCCGCGCACCAGCGCGGCATGCGGGTGGTCATCGACTTCGTGATGAACCACACCAGCGACCAGCACCCGTGGTTCCAGGCCTCCCGCAGCGACCCGGACGGGCCGTACGGGGACTACTACGTCTGGGCCGACGACGACAAGCAGTTCGCCGACGCCCGGGTCATCTTCGTCGACACCGAGACCAGCAACTGGACCTTCGACCCGGTCCGCAAGCAGTACTTCTGGCACCGCTTCTTCTCGCACCAGCCGGACCTCAACTTCGAGAACCCGGCCGTGCAGGAGGAGATCATCGCCGCCCTGCGGTTCTGGCTCGACCTCGGCATCGACGGCTTCCGGCTGGACGCCGTGCCCTACCTCTACACCGAGGAGGGCACCAACTGCGAGAACCTGCCCGCCACCCACGACTTCCTGCGGCGGGTCCGGGCGGAGATCGACGCCGACTACCCGGACACCGTGCTGCTGGCCGAGGCCAACCAGTGGCCCGAGGACGTCGTCGACTACTTCGGCGACTTCAGCCGGGGCGGCGACGAGTGCCACATGGCGTTCCACTTCCCGGTGATGCCGCGGATCTTCATGGCGGTGCGCCGCGAGTCGCGCTACCCGGTCGCCGAGATCCTGGCGAAGACCCCGGCCATCCCGTCCGGCTGCCAGTGGGGCATCTTCCTGCGGAACCACGACGAGCTGACCCTGGAAATGGTCACCGACGAGGAACGCGACTACATGTACGCGGAGTACGCCAAGGACCCGCGGATGCGGGCCAATGTGGGCATCCGCCGTCGGCTGGCGCCGCTGCTGGACAACGACCGCAAGCAGATCGAGCTGTTCACCGCGCTGCTGCTGTCGCTGCCGGGCTCGCCGGTGCTGTACTACGGCGACGAGATCGGCATGGGCGACAACATCTGGCTCGGCGACCGCGACGGGGTCCGCACCCCGATGCAGTGGACCCCGGACCGGAACGCCGGTTTCTCCACCGCGGACCCGGGCAGGCTGAACCTACCGACCATCATGGACCCGGTCTACGGCTACCAGGTGACCAACGTCGAGGCACAGACCAGCAGCACCAGCTCGCTGTTGCACTGGACCCGCCGCATGATCGAGATCCGCAAGCTCAATCCGGCGTTCGGACTCGGGTCGTACGCGGAGCTGCCTTCCAGCAACCCCGCCGTACTGGCCTTCGTCCGGACCGTATCCCTTCCCGACGGTGGTGACGACCTGGTCATGTGCGTGAACAACTTCTCGCGCTTCGCTCAGCCCACTGAGCTGGACCTGTCGGCCTACCTCGGGCGGCATCCGGTCGAGCTGATCGGCGGGGTCCGCTTCCCCGCGATCGGCGAACTGCCGTACCTGCTGACGTTGGCCGGCCACGGCTTCTACTGGTTCCGGCTCCGCCGCCCGGAGTAAGCGGCTCCCCCGTCGGGGGTCGGCCGCGGATGCGGTGCCCGGGCTCGGCCCGGGCACCGCGACGCCAGCCCACCACCGGCGAAGCATCCCCGTCCCCCATCCGCCCTCTCCACCATCCACCCGGTCACCACCCAGGAGCAGCGCAGCCCACACCTAACTCCTTGGCGTGACGCACGGTCAGCCACCGCGCGCCGTAACTCCCGCGTCATCGACATCCGGAAGACTGGTAGGCCCGGCAGCAGCGCGCGCTCGACCCGCTGCCGGGATTGCCGCATCCCCGGGGAAAGGGAGACATGTCCGATACCTCCCGATCGCGCTCCGTCACCACCCGGCATGCCGGCGCCCATGCCGCGCGCCAACCGGCCTCTCCGCCGGTGCACCCGACCACCGCCCACCCCCCGACAACCCAATCCCCGACGACCCACCCGCCGACGAATCAGCCGACGACGACCCAGCCGACGACCCAGCCGATGTCCCAGCCGCCAGCGACCCAGTCAGCGGATCCGCTGACCGCGGACGCGCGGTCGCCGCGCGCGCCGTCGCGGGTGACCGACCTCGGCGGCCTGGTCCAGGACACGCTGCCGCTGCTGTGCGACTGGCTGCCGCGTCAGCGCTGGTTCGCGGGCAAGGGGTACCCGGTCACCGCCATCGTCCCGGCGGCCGTCACCCTGCTGCCCGGGGTCGCGCCCGGCGACCCGCTGCTGCTGCACCTCCTGCTCCGGGTCGAACAGCGCGGCCTGGACGGCAGCACCGACAGCGACCTCTACCAACTGCTGCTCGGCGCGGTCGCCGGGGCCGCTCCGGCCCGGCTGGACACCGACGCCACCCGGGCAGCCGTCATCGGACGGATCAACGGCGGCCCCCACGACGGCCTGCTGACCTATGACGCAGCGTACGACGAGCCACTGACACTGCGGCTGCTGGGACTGCTGACCACCGGCGGCCCGGGTGGCGCGCAGGTGGGGCCGCTGCGCTTCAGCAACCTCAGCGGGCTCAACGCCCCCACCGGCGCCGCCACCGGCCCGGCCGCCGGTCCCGGCGCCGACGCCCCGGCCCGGGTGGGCACCGCCGAACAGAGCAACACCTCGATCGTCTTCGGCGACACCTCCATCCTGAAGCTGTTCCGCCGGGTCAGCCCGGGGCTGAACCCGGATCTGGAGCTGTCGCTGGCGCTCAGCCGCGCCGGATCCAACCGGGTACCGGCCACCCTGGCCTGGTTCGAGAGCGAGCTGCCGGTCCTCCCGGAGACCGAGGCCGAGATCGAGGTCCAGCTCAAGGAGGCCCAGCTCAGGGCGAGCGAGCCCAAGGACGCCGAGCCGGGACCCGGCGCCCAGCTGGCGACGCTGGGCCTGCTCCAGCGGTACCTCAGCGGCGGCCGCGACGGCTGGGAGTTCGCGCTCACCCACGTCCGGGCGCTGCGGACCCCCGAGCGGACCCCCGAGCGGTCCGCCGACCGACCCGCCGCCGAGGAGCCCGCCGAGGCCCCGGCCCCGATCGAGCCGCGCACTGGCAACTTCTCGGCAGAGTCGTTTCTGCTGGGCCGCTCCACCGCCGAGGTGCACCTGGCCCTGGCCCGGGCGCTGCCGGTCAGCGTCCTCGGCCGGGCCGAGATCGAGGCGCTGGCCGCCGGCATGGCGCTGCGGCTCGACGCCGCCGCCCTGGTGGCCCCGGCACTGAAGCCCTATCAGGAGTCGCTGCACCGGATCTTCCAGGCGCTGGCCGAGTCCGCCCGGGACGGTCGGCGGCTGCGGGCCCAGCGCATCCACGGCGATCTGCACCTGGGCCAGTCGATGCGCACCGCGCGCGGCTGGGTGCTGCTGGACTTCGAGGGCGAGCCCGCCAAGCCGCTGGTCGAGCGGCGCCGCCCGCAGCCCGCCGTCCGGGACGTGGCCGCGATGCTGCGCTCCTTCGACTACGCGGCGGCGCACCTGCTCAGCGAGGTGACCGAGGACGATCCGCAGCGTCCCCGGCTGGCAGCCCTCGCCGCGACCTGGGCCGGACGCAACCGGGAGGCCTTCCTCGCCGGTTACGCGGCGGCCGGGGCCGAGGACCCGACCGCCGATCCGGTGCTGCTGCACGCCCTGGAGACCGACAAGGCGGTGTACGAGGTGGTGTACGAGTCCCGGAACCGCCCCGACTGGCTGCCCATCCCGCTCTCCGCCATCGCCCGGCTGGCCGCCGGCGGCTGAGCGCTCCACCCCCACCCCCACCCACTCCGCGCGTACGACAATTCAGGGAGGCCCCGGCCGTGAACCAGTCCGAACCGACCCGTCCGAACACCCCCTCGAACGGCAAGCCGCTTCCGGCCACCTTCAGGGCGGGCAAGCGTTCCGGCCTGGTGCAGCCACGGCCCGAGGCGGCCCCGGTCGGCGCGACCGCCGCGCCGCGCCGGGTCCCGGCCGCCGCGCCGGCGCCGGGCGAGGTCGAGCGGCTGGTCGGCGGCTGGCACCACGACCCGCACGGCGTCCTCGGCGCGCACCCCACCCCCGAGGGCCTGGCCGTCCGGGTGCTGCGCCCGCTGGCCGAGCGGGTGGTGGTGGAGACCGCCGACGGCCGGTACCAGCTGGACCACCTCCAGGACGGGCTGTTCACCGGCCTGCTGCCGACCGGCACCGCGTCCGACTACCGGCTGCGGGTCAGCTACGACGGCACCGAGCACCTCCAGCAGGACGGCTACCGCTTCCTGCCCACGCTGACCGGCGCGGACCTGCACCTGATCGGCGAGGGGCGGCACGAGCAGCTGTGGCGGGCGCTCGGCTCGCACGTCCGCACCGTCGACGGGGTGACCGGCACCGGCTTCGCGGTGTGGGCCCCGAACGCCTCGGGGGTGCGGGTGATCGGGGACTTCAACGGCTGGAACGGCCTGGCGCACCCGATGCGCTCGCTGGGCGCCAGCGGGGTGTGGGAGCTGTTCGTCCCCGGGATCGGCGACGGCACGCACTACAAGTACGAGATCGCCACCCGCGACGGCCGGACGCTGCAGAAGGCCGACCCGCTGGCCCGGGCTGCCGAGCTGCCCCCGGCCACCGCCTCGGTGGTGCACACCTCCACCCACGACTGGCACGACCAGGCCTGGATGGAGCGCCGGGCCGGGCTGACCGCGCACGACCGGCCGATGTCCGTCTACGAGGTGCACCTGGCCTCCTGGCGGCCCGGCCTGACCTACCGCGAGCTGGCGGCGGAACTCCCGGCGTACGTCCGCGACCTCGGCTTCACCCATGTCGAGCTGATGCCGGTGATGGAGCACCCGTTCGGCGGTTCCTGGGGCTACCAGGTCACCGGCTTCTACGCGCCGACCGCCCGGCTCGGCTCCCCGGACGACTTCCGGCACCTGGTCGACTCGCTGCACCAGCACGGCATCGGCCTGATCGTCGACTGGGTCCCGGCGCACTTCCCCAAGGACGACTTCGCGCTGGCCCGCTTCGACGGCGAGCCGCTGTACGAACCGGCCGACCCGCAGCGCGCCGAGCACCCGGACTGGGGCACCCTGGAGTTCGACTACGGCCGGACCGAGGTGCGCAACTTCCTGGTCGCCAACGCGGTCTACTGGGCCGAGGAGTTCCACGTGGACGGCCTGCGGGTGGACGCCGTGGCCTCGATGCTCTACCTGGACTACTCCCGCGAGCACGGCGGCTGGTCCCCCAACGAGCACGGCGGCCGGGAGAACTGGGACGCGGTGCGGTTCCTCCAGGAGATGAACGCCACCGTCTACCGGCGCTGCCCGGGCGTGGTCACCGTCGCCGAGGAGTCCACCGCCTGGGACGGCGTCACCCGCCCCACCGACAGCGTCCAGCAGCACGGCCACGGCGGGCTGGGGTTCGGGCTGAAGTGGAACATGGGGTGGATGCACGACTCGCTGGAGTACATCCAGCACGAGCCGATCCACCGCAAGTACCACCACGACGAGATGACCTTCTCGATGGTGTACGCCTACTCCGAGAACTACCTGCTGCCGATCTCGCACGACGAGGTGGTGCACGGCAAGCGGTCGCTGGTGTCCAAGATGCCCGGCGACTGGTGGCAGCAGCGGGCCAACACCCGCGCCTACCTGGGCTACATGTGGGCCCACCCGGGCAAGCAGCTGCTCTTCATGGGGCAGGAGTTCGCCCAGGGCGCGGAGTGGGACCACGAGACCGGGCCGCAGTGGTGGCTGCTGCGGCCCGACTGGCCCGCCGCCGGGGACCACCGCGGCGTGCAGGACCTGGTCCGCGACCTCAACCGGGTCTACCTGGACTGCCCGGCGCTGTGGCAGCGGGACACCGACCCGACCGCCTTCAGCTGGCTGGACGGCCACGCCGCCGAGGACAACCTGTTCTCCTTCGTCCGCTACGACCGGTCCGGGCGCCCGCTGGTCTGCGTCAGCAACTTCTCCCCGGTGGTCCGCGAGGAGTACCGGGTCGGGCTGCCCGCCACCGGCGCGGCCGGGGGCGCGGACAGCCGCTGGCTGGAGATCCTGAACACCGACGCCGAGGTCTACGGCGGCAGCGGGGTCGGCAACCCGGATCCGCTGAAGGCCGATCCGACGCCCTGGAACGGCCAGCCCGCCAGTACCGAGCTGACCGTCCCGCCGCTGGCCACCATCTGGCTCGCGCCCGCCTGAGGCCCGCCCCGGGTCCGGCCGTCCACTGCACGGACGCCCGGGCCCGGCTGTCGGCACCCCGTCCTAGACTCAGCGGCATGACCGTCGTCGAGATCCCCGGCTCGAAGTCCATCACCGCGCGGGCGCTGTTCCTCGCCGCCGCCGCCGAGGGGACCACCGTCCTGCGCCGACCGCTGCTCTCGGACGACAGCGAGGGCTTCGCCGAGGGCCTGATCACCCTTGGCTACCGGGTCGACCGGCAGCCCGGCGTGTGGACCGTCGAGGGCCGCCCGGCCGGGCCCGGCGTCGCCGAGGCCGACGTCTTCTGCCGGGACGGCGCGACCACCGCCCGCTTCCTGCCCGCGCTGGCCGCCGCCGGGCGCGGTACCTTCCGCTTCGACGCCTCGGAGCAGATGCGCCGCCGCCCGCTCGGGCCGCTCACCGCCGCGCTCCGCGAGCTCGGCGTGGACCTCAGCCACGGGCTCGCCGAGGGCCACCACCCGCTGACCGTCCGCGCCGACGGGATCAAGGGCGGCAGGCTCACCCTGGACGCCGGGCTGTCCTCGCAGTTCCTGACCGCGCTGCTGCTCTGCGGGCCGCTGACGGCCGAGGGCCTGGAGATCACCGTCTCCGACCTGGTCTCCGTGCCCTACGTGGAGATGACCCTGGCGATGATGCGGCGCTTCGGCAACGACGCCCGCCGGGTCGGCGACACCTTCACCGTCCCGGCGCGGCCCTACCGGGCGGTCGACTACCTGATCGAGCCGGACGCCTCGACCGCCAGCTACCCGCTGGCCGCCGCCGCCCTCACCGGACGCACCGTCACCGTGCCCGGTCTCGGCTCGGACTCGCTCCAGGGCGACGTCCGCTTCGCCGAGGTGCTGCGGGAGATGGGCGCGGAGGTCGAGCTGACCGCGGACTCGGTCACCGTCACCGGTCCGGAGCGGCTGCGCGGGATCACCGTGAACATGCGCGACATCTCCGACACCGTGCCCACGCTGGCCGCCATCGCGCCGTTCGCGGACGGGCCGGTGCGGATCGAGGACGTCTACAACACCCGGGTCAAGGAGTGCGACCGGCTCGCGGCCTGCGAGCAGAACCTGCGGGCGATGGGCGTCCCGGTGGCGACCGGGCGCGACTGGATCGAGATCCAGCCCGCCCGGCCGCACTCCGCGCACATCGCCTGCCACGGCGACCACCGGATCGCCATGGCCTTCAGCATCGCCGGGCTGCGTACCGAGGGCGGGGTGACCCTGGACGACCCGGGCTGCGTGAAGAAGACCTTCCCCGGCTTCCACCAGGCACTGGCCGAGCTCCGCGCCGAGTGGGGGCTGTAGCCCGGCCGGGAGCCGTAGCCCGGCGGGCGGTGCGGACCGGCCGGGGGTCGTCGACCGGCCCGGTTCAGACCGGCGTACCGGCGCGGCCCGCGATGTGCGCGGGGACGGCCGTGCCCTCCGGCAGCGCCGGGTCGGGAACCGGCGTGCCCCAGCGGGCGACCAGCGGCAGCTCACCGGCCCACAGCCCGAGCTCGCCGTCCGGGCTGTCGGCGTCCTCCGGCGGTCCGGCGCTGATCTTCACCGACGCCTCGTCCAGGGCGAGCGCCAGCAGCGTGGTCGCCGCCAGCTCCTTGCGGTTGGGCTGCCGGGCGTAGTCCCACTGCCCGGGCGCGGCCTGCTCGGACAGTACCCGCAGGCCCTCCAGCTTCTGCTCCGGGTCGGTGACCACGCGCGGGACGCCGTACACCATCGCGCAGCGGTAGTTGACGCTGTGCTCGAAGACCGAGCGGGCCAGCACCAGCGAGTCGACCAGGGTGACGGTGACGCAGACGGTCGCCTCCGGGTCGGCCGCGAGGCTGCGGCTGGCGACCGATCCGTGCAGGTAGAGGGTGTCGGCGGTGGCTCCGTAGACGGTGGGCACGACCATCGGCACGCCGTCGACCAGTACCCCGAGGTGGCAGATGAAGCCCGCCGCGAGCACCGCGTCCAGATCGGCACGGGCGGTGCTGCCGTTCTCCCGCATCCGGCGGAGCCTGGTCCGCTCGGTCACGGGCAACAGGGCCTCCGTTCGCTGGGGTGTTTCCATCTCTGACGCCCTTCAGTTCAACGAAATCAGTTGCAGTTCAGCGATCCTGGCATGGAATTCGCAGTTCGAACAGAGTATCTAACGAATTCCGCGAAAGCATTGCCACACGTGCGGTCAGACGGCACGATGTGGCACACATTGACGCCAGTGGTGCCCAAACGGCGATCCCGTCTCCGGAAACCCATACGTCACATGCTCGTTGCACGCTCGTTCGACTAATCTGCTTGAGTTCGGGCGGCGTGACCAGGACCGTCCGCCCGCCACCCCGCTCAACCATGCCCACCTGAACATTCCAGCCACTGAACATTCAGTCGGCCGCATTACCCCTGGCTTTCGCTCCACCGCTTGTCGGCACGTCCCCGCACGCACCCCGCCCCGAGGGCTCCCCAGTCGCGCTCCACGCGGCGACTCCCCCGGCGGTGGCCCCCGGAGAGGCACCACCTTGAGCAACGACATATCGGCCGAAGGCCGATCACACGGCCTGCGGGCCAATGTCCTCGGCGGGTTCGACACCGTCGTCATGGCCCTCGCAGGCAGCGCCCCGGCCTACTCGCTGGCCGCCACCACCACCGTCCTGGTCGCCGCGGCCGGGCTGTTCAGCCCCGCCGCGCTGCTGTGGTGCGCCATCCCGATGCTGGGCATCGCCTGGGCCTTCAACTACCTGGGCCGGCTCGACGTCAACGCGGGCGCCAGCTACTCCTGGGTCGGTCGGGCGCTGCACCCCTCGCTCGGCTTCCTCAGCGGCTGGTCGCTGGTGGTCTCGGCGACCATCTTCATGGTCTCCGGATCGCTCCCGGCCGGGCAGTACACCCTGTCGCTGTTCAGCGCCAGCCTGGCGAACAACACCTGGGCGGCGATCGGCGTCGGCGCCGTCGCCTTCCTGATCATGGCGCTGCTGGTGCTCGTCGGCATCCGGATCACCGCGCACGCGCAGTGGATCATGACCGGCATCGAGATCGTGGTGCTGGTGGTCTTCGGCATCGCCGCCCTCATCCACGGCGGACACGCGGCCACCTTCTCCTGGGACTGGCTCTGGGGCTGGGGCCACTTCGGCGGGGTCAGCGGCTTCGCCGGGGCCGCGCTGGTCGCCGCCTTCTACTTCTGGGGCTGGGACGTCACCGCCAACCTCAGCGAGGAGACCACCAACAGCAAGCGCAACTCCGGCTTCGGCGGCCTGATCGGCGTGGTCGGCGTGTTCGCGCTGTTCGAGATCGTCACCATCGCGGTGAACCTGATCAGCAGCCAGGCCGACATGACCGGCAACAACCCGCCGCCGGTGCTCACCGTCCTCGGCAACACCGTCTGGCCGGGCGCGGGCGGCAAGATCATGGTGCTCGCGGTGGTGCTCTCCACCATCGCCACCCTGGAGACCACGCTGATCCAGGTCACCCGCTCGCTGTTCGCCATGGGCCGCGACAAGACCGTCCCGTCCATCTTCGGCCGCTCGCACTCGCGTTGGCAGACCCCGTGGTTCGCGCTGGCCGTGGTCGTGGCGGTCTCCCTGGTGCTCTTCGTGACCTCGCAGAAGCTGGGCTCGGTCAACAAGATCATGACCGACGCGGTGAACGCGATCGGCCTGCAGATCGCCGTCTACTACGCGCTGGCCGGTCTCGCCGTCGTGGTCGCCTACCGCAAGCTGGTCTTCAAGTCGCTCTCGAACGCGATCTTCGTCGGCATCTGGCCGCTGGCGGGCGCGATCTTCATGGCGTTCCTGTTCATCGAGAACTGCATGACGCTCCCGGGCACCACCATCGCCATCGGCATCGGCGCACTGGCCCTCGGCATCGTCCCGATGGCCTGGTACTGGGCCAACGGCAGCGACTACTACCGCACCGGGACCGTCCGACTGGACGCGACGAGCACGGACGAGGTCGACGCGCTCTACGGACAGAGCACCCTGGCTCCGGTTCTCACCGGACCGGACGATACCCTCGCCACGGATATCTGACTATCAGACAGAATCCTTGCCGCTGATGCCGGTTCCGGGTCCCACGACCCGGTCCGGCATCTAGCCGTTCGGTTCATCACGGGGGTGACCGACGGGGGCGTCCCAGCGGACGCCCGCCCTGTCCACAGCACGCGACCGGCGCCTGTCCAGGCGCCGGTCCGTCCCGCCTCTCCCGACCGAACCGAGAGTGGTCGCCCGTATGGCCAGAGCACGACGACGCACCAGCGCACCAAGGTTCGACCCGACCTTCGGGGACCACGCACTCGCCACCGCCCGGCAGGACCTCGTGGTCGGCCGCTGGCAGGGCGCCCGGGACCTGCTCCGGGACACCGGGCGGGACTGGGACCGCCGCACCCACCGGATGCGGATGCTGGCCGACACGGCGGCCAGCATCCGCACCGTGGAGACCTGGCAGGCCGCCGAGCCGAACAACCCGGACGCCCTGGTGCTGCGCGCCGAGACCGAGGTGATGCGGATCTTCGCCGCCGTCAGCGAGAACACCCGGGTCAGCGGCGCCCCGCACAGCCCGGCCCAGGACGGCGTCGACCGCTCGCACCTGGACCGCGCCGCCCGGATCTGCCTCCAGGCCTCCGAGAAGCACCCGGCCGACCCGGTGCCCTGGGTGTCGCTGATGACCCTCGCCCGGCTCTACGCCCACGGCCACCCGCACGTCTGGCACTGGTGGCGCGAGCTCCAGGCCCGCGACGCCTACAGCCGCGAGGGCCACCACCAGGTACTGCGCCACCTCTCCGAGCGCTGGCACGGCTCGCACGGCGAGATGTACAACTTCGCCCGCGACAGCGCCGCCTTCGCCCCGGTCGGCTCCCCGCTGGCCGCGCTCACCCAGACGGCCCGCGCCGAGCACTACCGGCAGCGGGTCGCCGTCGAGGGCCCCACCGCCATCGGCCTGACCTACCACTGGACGCACGAGGTGGCGGTCCAGGCACTGCACTCGACCATGCGCGACTGGATAGCCCACCGGGCCGGCATCGAGTACGCCCAGGACGTGGCCGACCTGAACACGGTGCTGCACGGGCTGGCCTTCGGCGGGATGCGCCCCGAGGCGACCGAGGTGGCCCGGCAGCTGGGCGACCGGCCCACCCGGGTCCCGTGGTCCTACTCGGGCGAACCGGAGAGCCTGTTCGACCACTGGCGGGCGCAGCTCACCCGCTAGCGCGCGGCGCTGCCACCACTCGGGTGCGATCCGCACCCGAGTGCGAGGGTAGGCTCGCTGAGCGGGACCGTCGCCGCGCCGGTCCGCTCACCAGTGGCCAGGCTAGGAACGGGGTGCCCTGTGGCACGCAGCGTGTACGTGACCGGGATCGGCCGGGGCGACGGACGCCAGGCCGTCGAGCTCGGCGTGATGGAACTGCTCACCCGGCAGGTGGACCGGGTCGGGGTGTTCCGGCCGCTGACCCATGACCGCACCGACCACGTGGTGGAGCTGCTGCGCGGGCGCTACCGGCTCGACCTGCCGCCCCGGGAGCTGTACGGGCTCTCCTACGAGGAGGCGGCGGCGCTCCAGGCCGAACGCGGCCCGGACGAGCTGGTCAGCCAGCTGGTGGACCGGTTCCACCAGCTGGAGCGGCGCTGCCAGGCGGTGCTGGTGCTCGGCACCGACTTCGCCGGTACCAACATCCCGGACGAGCTGGCGGTGAACGCCCGGCTCGCCAACGAGTTCGGCGCCTGGGTGCTGCCGGTCGTCGGCGGCCACCGGGAGAGCGCGGACACGGTGGTGGCCGAGGTCCGCAACGCCCACCGCGCCTACACCGACCTGGGCTGCAGCGTGCTCGCCATGATCGCCAACCGGGTCGCCGGACGGGACAAGCAGGAGGTCCAGCGGCGACTGGCCGCCCGGACCGACGTCCCGGTCTACGTGATCCCCGACGAACCCGCGCTGTCCGCGCCCACGGTCACCCAGGTGGTGGAGACCACCGGCGCCGAGGTGCTGCTCGGTGACGCCGCCGGTCTTGCCCGGGACGTGCGCACCTTCGTCTTCGGCGGGGCGATGCTGCCCAACTTCCTCGGCGCGCTCTCCGAGGGCGCCATGGTGATCACCCCCGGCGACCGGGCCGACCTGCTGATCGGCTCGCTCGCGGCGCACGCCGCGGGCTCCCCGGCGATCGCCGGGGTGCTGCTGACCATGGGCGAGACCCCGGGCCCCGACGTGATGCGGCTGGCCGCCCGGCTCGCTCCGGGCACCCCGGTCGCCGTGGTGCGGGAGGGCAGCTACCCCACCGCGACCAACCTGTCCACGCTGGAGGGCCGGCTCACCACCGCCGGTCCGCGCAAGGCCGAGACCGCGCTCGGACTGTTCGAGCTGCACGTCGACACCGCCGAGCTGACCAGCCGGATCGAACTGAGCCGCTCCGAGCGGGTCACCCCGATGATGTTCGAACACGAGCTGCTGGAACGGGCCCGCGGCACCCGGCTGCGGGAGGTGGTGCTGCCGGAGGGCACCGAGGAGCGGGTCCTGCGGGCGGCGGAGGTGCTGCTCCGCCGCAACGTCTGCCACCTCACGCTGCTCGGCGACGAGGACGCGGTGCGCAAGCGCGTCGCCGAGCTCGGCCTCGACCTCGGCCTGGACAGCGCCGACACCGACCGGGCCCGGGCCCGGGTGATCGACCCGGAGACCTCGCCGCTGCGCGACCGCTTCGCCGAGCTCTACGCGGAGCTGCGCAAGCACAAGGGGATGACCCTGGAGGAGGCCCACGACATCGTCACCGACGCGGGCTACTTCGGCACCCTGATGGTCCAGGAGGGCATCGCCGACGGCATGGTCAGCGGCGCCGTGCACTCGACCGCGGCGACCATCCGCCCGGCCTTCGAGGTGATCAAGACCTCGCCCGGCGCGGCCGTGGTCTCCTCGGTCTTCTTCATGTGCCTGCACGACCGGGTGCTGGTCTACGGCGACTGCGCGATCAACCGCGACCCGGACGCCGAGCAGCTGGCGGACATCGCCATCCGCTCGGCCGACACCGCCGCCCGCTTCGGCGTCGAGCCCCGGATCGCGATGCTGTCCTACTCCACCGGGGACTCCGGCAGCGGCGCCGACGTGGACAAGGTCCGCAGGGCCACCGAACTGGTCCGCGAACTGCGGCCGGAGCTGCTGGTCGAGGGCCCGATCCAGTACGACGCGGCGGTCGAGCCCGCCGTCGCCGCCACCAAGCTGCCGGGCTCCCCGGTCGCCGGGCGGGCGACCGTGCTGATCTTCCCCGACCTGAACACCGGCAACAACACCTACAAGGCGGTGCAGCGCTCGGCCGGGGCGGTGGCCGTCGGCCCCGTCCTGCAGGGGCTGCGCAAGCCGGTGAACGACCTGTCGCGCGGCGCGCTCGTCCAGGACATCGTGAACACCGTCGCGATCACCGCCATCCAGGCGCAGCAGGCAGCCGAGGAGTCGCAGTCATGAGCGCCGCCACCCATGTGCTCGTCCTCAACTCCGGTTCCTCCTCGGTCAAGTACCAGTTGATCGACATGGCCGACGGCAGCCGCCCGGCCGCGGGCATGGTCGAGCGGATCGGCGAGCCGCCGTTCCCCGACCACACCACCGCGCTGAACGCCGTCGCCGACGAACTGGCCGCGGCGGGTCTGGGGTTCGACTCCCCCAGGCTGGCCGCCATCGGCCACCGCGTCGTCCACGGCGGTACCCGGTTCACCGCGCCCACGGTGATCACCGACGAGGTGCTGGAGACCATCCGCGGATTGGTCCCACTCGCACCACTGCACAACCCGGCCAACATCACCGGCATCGAGATCACCCGCAAACTGCGGCCCGACCTGCCACAGGTCGCGGTGTTCGACACCGCCTTCCACTCCACCCTCCCCGAGTACGCGGCCCGCTACGCCATCGACTGGGAGACGGCGGAGCGCTACTCGATCCGCCGCTACGGCTTCCATGGCACATCACATCAGTACGTGTCCCGGCGGACGGCCGAACTCCTGCGGAAATCACCCGAATCGGTGAACGTGATCGTGCTGCACCTCGGCAACGGCGCCAGCGCCTCCGCCGTCGCGGGCGGGGTGTGCGTGGACACCTCGATGGGACTGACCCCGCTGGAGGGTCTGGTCATGGGCACCCGTTCGGGCGACCTGGACCCGGCGATCCCGGCGCACCTGCACCGGGTCGGCGGGCTCTCGGTGGACGAGATCGACGACCTGCTGAACCGGCGCAGCGGCATGCTCGGGCTGTGCGGGGACAACGACATGCGCGAGGTCACCCGCCGGGTGGCGGCCGGCGACACGCGAGCCGCGCTGGCCTTCGACGTCTACACGCACCGGCTGCGGAAGTATGTCGGCGGGTACGCGGCGGTGCTCGGCCGGGTGGACGCGGTGGTCTTCACGGCCGGGGTGGGCGAGAACTCGGCGGAGGTGCGGGCGGCCGCGACGGCCGGTCTGGAGGGGTTCGGCATCGAGCTCGACCCGGCGCTGAACGCGGTCCGCTCGGCCGAGCCGAGGATCGTCTCCACGGCGGACTCCCGGGTGGCGGTCGCGGTCGTCCCGACCGACGAGGAACTGGAGATCGCCCGGCAGACCTTCGCGGTGATTCCGCGCGGCGGCGAGTGAGCCGCCGGTAAGCCCTGTACCCATGAGTAACCATCACACGGTCGGGCTAATGGGGGCACTTTGCTCGAAAACGCAACGGAAAGGCAACCCGATAGAATGACCAATATGCGCCGAGCAAAGATCGTCTGTACCCTGGGTCCCGCGACGGACAACTTCGAACAGTTGAAAGCACTGATCGAAGCCGGAATGAACGTCGCCCGTCTGAACATGAGTCACGGCAGCCACGCCGAACACGAGAGCCGGTACAACAACGTCCGAGCCGCCTCGGACGCGGCCGACCGGCCGGTGGGCGTCCTCGCCGACCTCCAAGGTCCCAAGATCCGCCTGGCGACCTTCGCCGACGGCCCGGTGACCGTGGAGAACGGCGACACCTTCACCATCACCACCGAGGACGTCCCCGGTGACCAGCACATCTGCGGTACCACCTACAAGGGCCTGCCCGGCGACGTGAAGCCCGGCGACCCGGTCCTGATCAACGACGGCGTGATCGCCCTGGAGGTCGTCAGCGTCGACGGCCCGCGCGTGATCACCCGAGTCGTCGAGGGCGGTGTGCTCTCCAACAACAAGGGCATCAACCTGCCCGGCGCGGCCGTCAACGTCCCCGCCCTGTCCGAGAAGGACAAGGACGACCTGCGCTTCGCCCTGCGCCTCGGCGTCGACATGGTCGCGCTCTCCTTCGTCCGCAACGCCGCCGACATCGACGACGTGCACAAGGTGATGGACGAGGAGGGCCGCCGGGTCCCGGTCATCGCCAAGGTCGAGAAGCCGCAGGCGGTCGAGGCCATGGAGGAGATCGTCCTGGCCTTCGACGCGGTCATGGTCGCCCGTGGCGACCTCGCCGTCGAGTACCCGCTGGAGCGGGTGCCGCTGGTGCAGAAGCGCCTGATCACGCTCTGCCGCCGGAACGCCAAGCCGGTCATCGTCGCCACCCAGATGATGGAGTCGATGATCACCGCCTCCCGGCCGACCCGCGCCGAGGCCTCCGACTGCGCCAACGCCATCCTCGACGGCGCGGACGCGGTGATGCTCTCCGCCGAGTCCAGCGTCGGCAAGTACCCGATCGAGACCGTGCAGACCATGTCGCGGATCATCGAGGCGGCCGAGGAGGAGCTGCTGTCGCACGGCCTGCAGCCGCTCAACCCGGGCCGCAAGCCGCGCACCCAGGGCGGTGCGGTCGCCCGCGCCGCCTGCGAGCTGGGCGACTTCCTCGGGGCGCAGGCCCTGGTCGCGTTCACCAAGTCGGGCGACACCGCGCGCCGGCTCAGCCGCTATCGCTCGCCGATCCCGGTGCTGGCGTTCACCCCGGACGTCTCCACCCGCAACCAGCTGACCCTCAGCTGGGGCGTGGAGACCTTCGTGACCCCGCAGGTGGACAACACCGACGCGATGGTGAACCAGGTCGACGACGAGGTCCGCGGCCTCGGCCGGTACAGCGAGGGTGACACGCTGATCGTGACCGCGGGTTCGCCCCCCGGCGTGGTCGGCACCACCAACATGGTGCGGGTGCACCACCTGGGCGACCGCGCGAGCTGACCGCCCCCTCCCACCAGCCGCGAAGGGGCGCCCCCGCTCGGGGCGCCCCTTCCTTCGTCGTCCCGCTACGCCTGGGCGGCTGGGCGGCTCAGCTCTGCGGCGTGTAGTACAGGTGCATCCCGGGGATCATCAGGTTCCCGCCGAACTGGCCGGTCTGGGTGGCGACCGCGTTGGTCAGACTCAGCGTCAGCGGGATCGGGATGTCCCCGATCAGGTCGTACAGCCACTGCGGCAGCGTGTCCGGCGTCAGCGTCAGATTGACGCCCAGCCAGGCCAGCGGAATCCCCTCGGCCGAGGCCAACGTGCCGGAGAGACTGGTGACGTACATGGTCACCGTCCCGCCGCGCATGGTCGAGGTGGTCCCGGGGCCGCCCTGGACGTGCAGCTCCTGGCCGATCTGCTGGGTGGACATGTCGAGGTCGCCGATGTTGACCTCCTGCGCGGTGAACTTCAGCACCCGGACGTCACCGGCCGCCGTCGGCACTGTCTTCACACCCCAGAACCGGGTGTGGATCAGCTCCAGGTTGCTGCTCTTCAGCGTCCACGGGACGCTCGGCATCTCGGTGATGCCGTTGATCACGCTGGTGTCCAGCGGCGCGGCCAGGTTGCTGATGTCGCACAGCTTGTTCGCTGCGGCCGCCGAACCCGGCGCGGCGGCCGGGGTGGGGGTCACGGTGAGGTCCGGCTCGGCCGTGGTCGAGCCGGAGCTGTGCGCCGACGCGGCGCCGGTGGGCTGCTTCGCCGTCGCCGTCGCCGTCGCCGATGCTGTCGGCGTCGC
Source organism: Streptacidiphilus sp. P02-A3a (assembly GCF_014084105.1). Classification (GTDB taxonomy): domain Bacteria; phylum Actinomycetota; class Actinomycetes; order Streptomycetales; family Streptomycetaceae; genus Streptacidiphilus. Next base: position 8,032,325 of record NZ_CP048289.1, read on the forward strand.
TGTCGGCGTCGCTGTCGGCGTCGGTTTGGCCGCGGCCCCGGCCGGTACCGCCCGGGTCGCCTCGTGTCCGGCCGCCAGGGCCGTGGACGCGCTCGCCGACGGCGTCGGGGAGGCGGTGACGCCGTGCGAGGTCTGGGCGTCCAGACCGAGCAGCCCGCCGAGGCCGTTCAGCAGGCCAAGCACCGGGTTGCTCGGCTGACTCGGACTGGGGGTGGGGACGCTCCTCGGCTGCGGGTGCTTCGGCGCGCTCACCGGGGCGGACGCGGTCGGCGCGGGCACCGTCGTGGCCCCGCTGCTGGCGGTCGGGCTGCTGGTGGGCACGGAGACCGCCCGGTCGGACCGGGTGGCGTTGGCCGTGCTGCCGCTGCCGCCGGTCGCGCTCTTGCCGGCGGTGCCCTTGGCCGTGCTGCCGCCAGTGCTGTTGCCAGTGCCGCTGCTCGTGCCCTTGGCCGTGCTGGACCCGGTGCCCGGGGTGCCCTGCTCCAGCGCCTGGAGCGAGGTCTTGGCGCAGGAGCCGCCCTGCGGTCCGGCCACGGTCGTCTCCGGCGAGCTGGTCGTGGTGGTGGACCGGGCGTCGGCGGCGAGCGCGAGTTTGGGCGTGATGGCGCCCATCAGCAGCGCGGTCGGCACCGCGGTCAGCGCGAGTGCCCGGCCGACCGGAAGCTGGAACCGCTGGCGGACCGTGGTCCGTGGCGCGGCGTGCCGCCCGGGGACGCGCGGGCCGAGCGCTTGGCCGTCCCGGCCGGACCCGGAGTCACTCGCCATGGTGCTCCCCCTCGGCCGCCGCCTCCTGGGGCTCCTCGTGCTCCGGCTCGCGCTGGTGCACCACGGTCGGCGCCTCCGGCGCCTCCGCCGCGAACCCGGGAACGGGCGACTCGCCCCACTCCTCCGCCTCCGCAGCGCCCTCGGCCTCGGCGTCGCTCTCGACCAGCTCAGCGGCCGTCGGCTCCTTCAACGGCGCCCACGAGCAGAGCAGCGTGCCGCCCAGCAGGCCGGGGATCAGCCCCATGCCGAAACCGCCCAGGTTCGACATCGGAATCGACACCAGCGTGAGCACCAGCGCGGCGATCCCCGCGAAGACGCGGACATGGGGTTGGAACCAGGCTGAGATCCCGAGCGCCATCAGCAGCAGCCCGATCAGCAGCGAGGCCGCACCGGCGGAGGTCGCCAGGTGCAGGCTCAGCGTGCCGATGTTGAGGTTGGCGTAGGGAAAGTAGATGATCGGCAGTCCGGCGAGGAGGACCAGCAGCCCGCCCCAGAACGGACGACTGTGACGCCAGTTTCGGAACGCTTGGCGGGCCTTGCTGAAGCCGTTCGCGGGCTCGGGCCGCGCCTGCGCAGTCGCGCTCGTCACGTGGCAACTCCCAGGTGGTGATCAGGTGGTGGAGAACACGGTGGGGAGGGGCAGGCCCCTCCCCACCGCGCGTGCTGGAACAACCAGGCCTTCGGCAAACCGGCCGTCAGGCCGACTGCCTACCGGCGTTCGACCTCAGAAGCACTCAGAGTTGCTGTCGTTGAGGCTGAGGTGCATGCCGTTCAGCGAGAAGGTGGCGGCCGAGGTGGCCCACGCCGTCTGCTGAACACCGGTGAGGTCGGCCGAGTCGGCCTCCTGGGCGAAGCCCGTCGGGTCGTAGTACTTACTGTTGCTGTCGCCCGAGGAAACCGTGCCCTTGCTGACAGCCCCCTCCGCGACACCGATGTTGATTCCGTTGAACTGCGCCGTCTTGGCCTGCAGGTCGGTCATGTCGATGTACAGCGAGGTGGCCTTGACCGGGTTGTTCGGGTCGTCACCTGCGGTGATCTTCAGCACGAAGCCGAACGGCAGCGACACCGACTGACACAGGTTGTGAATGGTGGCGTCGTTGAAACCGGAAACCGCCACCGGGAGGGTCTTGCCGCCCTCGAACGTCTCGACGGTGCCGTACTGGGTGAAGCCGTCACCGTGGAGGCTGGCGGCGGACACCTTGAACTGCGAGCCCGAGACGCTGAACGAAGCGGCGAGCGCACCCTGGGCAACGCTCATGCCCACAGCCGCCGTGGCAGCGAGAGCCGGAACCATGACGACCGCGAACCGCTTCCAGCGGGTCTTGCCGTAAATCTGGGACATAACGAGGTCCTCCTTCTCGGACGTGCATCTTCGGCCTGCCCGGCTTGGGCCCCGGCCTGGGATGGGGAGAAGAGCTACGTCCTCGGGAAGGGGAGCGCGTCGGCTGGAAACGGTCACACGTACGGACACGGAGATCCGGACGGCTGATCGGCAGCATCGGCGATCACCCCCGAGCGACAACCACTGGTCGGGCTGGATGCCCGACCGTGAACGGACAGGCTCCGCCGGGGAAGGCGGAGACCCCCCTGTCCTGAGGGCACCAGCCGGGCCGGCGCCCTGCCCGGTGGGGATTCCGTCCGCGTGCCGCCGACTGGCTGTCGGCACTGCATCAAAACGAACCGGGCGAGCCTGATCGTGGTCCAATACCGCGCGCGGCACAAGTGGTTCGTTACTGATGAGTAAGGAGTGGGTGAACCGAAGCGAACAGGCGATCCAGGGGTGATTCACCCTGAGTGACCGACGATTGGGCGCAGTCGCAGGCAGATCGGTTGAAACGCCGCATTAACCGGCGATGACGGCCACCGAGGGTGACCGTCATCACTAAGTATCAAGTTTTGGTAAACGAGGGGAACCACGGCGGCTTTGTCGGCAAATCGTCAGACCGCACCCAGCCCGAGCGTCAGAACAACTTGCGCGCCAACGCCCCACGGGCCTTGACCACCCGGGGGTCGTCCGAGCCGATCACCTCGAACAGGCTGAGCAGGTGCAGCCGCACCCGGTCGCGGTCCTCGCCGAAGGTGCGGCCCACCGTGTCCACCAGCCGACCGAACGCGTCGTCCACATGACCGCCCGTCAGATCCAGGTCAGCAGCCGCGAGTTGAGCGTCCACGTCGGTCGGACGCTCGGCCGCGGCGGTGCGTACCGCCTGCGGGTCGAGACCCTGCACCCGCTGGAGCAGCTCCGCCTGCGCCAGCCCGAGCCGGGCCTCGACGCTGCCCGGCTGCTCGTCCAGCACGACTCGGTACGCTTGCACTGCGCCCTCCAGGTCGCCCCGGTCGAGCGCCGCGTGCGCCGCCGCGACCAGCGGGTCCGCCGACTCCTCGACCGCCGCGGCGTCCGCGTCCCCGGCCCGGCCGGAGCGCACGCCGACCTCGCCGACCACGCCGAGCTGGGTGTCCGCCGCCTCGATCAGCTTGTCCAGCAGCTGCCGCACCTCGGGCTCGGTCGCCGGACCCTCGAACAGCGGCAGCAGCTGCCCGGCCACCACCGCGAGCAGCGTCGGCAGGTCCCGGATCTGGAGCTGCTGCGCGAGCTGCTGGTTGTTGCGGATGTCGACGTGCCCGAGGACGAAGCGGCCGTCCTGCTCCTCGGTGAGCTGTTCGATCACCGGCTTGAACTGTTCCGCCGGGGCGTAGCCCTCGGCCCAGAAGTTGAGGACGACCGGCACCTCGGCGGACAGCTGGACCACCTGGTCCTCGAAGTCGCGCTCGGATACGTCGAAGATCAGGGGCCCTGCGGACGGGACGGCGGTTCCGGCGGCCTCTGCCTGCTGGACCTGGCGGGCGCGGACGGCGCGGGCCTGCTCCGCCTTCTGGGCGGCTTCACCGGCCGCCTTGACCGCGGCGAGGTCGACCGCGCCGCGCATGGACATGTTCCGTGGCTGCATGGCTCTATCCTCCCCTGTCCGCCCGCTCGGGTGTGAATCCGCCGGGCAAATCCCGGAGACACCGAAACCGGCCGCCGGAGCGGGCGTCCTTGCCGCCCCCGCCGGTTGCGGGCGCGGCACGGTCCCCGAGGCGTCCGTACCGGTGGTGCTGACCGTCTCGCGCGGATCCCCATCCGCGCAGCAGCGTGGTTGTCGCTCTTTCGCTACGAGTCGTAGCGTATATCTGACCTGCCGCGCGCCACAGCGGAACCGACGTGAACTGCACCACTTCTCCACGCGCAGGACTTCTCCCGGACCCGATACTGACCGGTAACCTCGCGATTCCGCAGTCTTCCCCCTTCACCCGACCGAGGACTCCCGTTGACCGACTCCGCCGCTCCCCCGCGCAAGGGCCGCCCGCGCAACGCCGACGCGGACGAGGCGATCCTCGCCGCGACCAGGACCGTGTTGGCGGAGCAGGGCTGGGGCGGGCTCACCATGGGGGACGTCGCGGCGCGCGCGGGGGTCGCCAAGACCACCCTCTACCGGCGCTGGCCCTCCAAGAACGAGCTGGTGGTGTCGGCCGTCGCGGTGCTCTTCGACGAGCTGGAGATGGCCGACCTGGGCAGCCTTCAGGCCGACATCGAGGCCGTCGTCCAGCAGTTCGCCGACCTGCTGGCGCAGCCGGAGAGCCGGTCCGCGCTGCTCGCGCTCTTCGCCGAGGCCACCCGCGACCCGGCGCTGCGGCTGCGGGTGCGCGAGGCCATCACCGACCCGCAGAAGCAGCTGGTACGCCAGGGCCGCGCCGCCGCCCAGGCCCGCGGCGAACTCCCGCCGGACGAGAACCCGGCCCAGGCCCGCGCCGACGTCGACGTCATCTTCGACACCATCGCGGGCGCGGTCGAACACCGGATGCTGGTCACCGGCGAACCGGCCTCCCCGGAATGGATCCGCCGCTTCACCACGCTGCTGCTCACCCCGATGACCGCCCCCGAATCCCACTGACCGCCGCAGCTCAGGCGATGAGCTCCTTGAGCTCCTCGGTCTCCAGCACGATCCCGACCGGGTCGGGCAGGTGCAGCCGCTCGCCCAGTCCCTGGGTGCGGTGGGTGTCCGCGTAGCACCCGCCGCTGGGGTTGCTGTGCACGACGAGTTCCCCGCGCCGCCGGTCGATCAACAGGTAGACCGGGATTCCAGCGGAGGCGTAGCCGAAGGGCTTGGCGTTCCGGTCGTTCTCAGGCTGGCTGGACGTCACCTCGACCACCATCAGCACCCCACCGGCGTCGGACCACTCGCCCCGGCCCTTGAAGTAGCCCTTCGGGGCGAGTGCTCCGTCCGGGCGTGACCGGCCCTGCCCGAACGCCTCGGTGATCAGTCCCTGCTCCGGGTACAGCCGCAGCTCCGGCCGTTGGGCCATGCAGCGCTCAAGGACCCACATCACGATCTCGCCGTGGTCGCCATCGGGCACCGGCTTGACCTCCAACCTGCCGTTGACGAATTCCAGTCGGATGGGCTCGGGCGCGACGGCTTCCAGCGCCTCGAACTCCTCCGTGCTCAATTGCGCGGGCATGATCGCGGTCACGGCGGACGTCCTCTCTGTGATGACTGCCACCCTCAGGCTACCCACCGGCGGGGCCCGGTGTCAGAAACCTGCCGGTTCGGTGTAGGTGCCCCACTCGGCGCGGAGGGCGTCGCAGATCTCGCCGAGGGTGGCTTCCGCGCGGGCCGCGTCGAGCATGGCCGGGAGCATGTTGGCGCCGGAGCGGGCGGCGGCCAGCATCTCGGCCAGGGCCGCCTGGACCGCGGACTCGTCGCGGGCCGCGCGGCGCGCGGCGAGGTCGCGGACCTGCTCGGTCTCGACCTCGTGGCTGACCCGCAGGATCTCCAGCGGCGGGGTGACGCTGCCGGTGTGGCAGTTGACGCCGACCACCCGCTTGGCGCCCTTCTCCACCGCCGTCTGGTAAGCGAAGGCGGCCTCGGCGATCTCGCCGGTGAACCAGCCGTTCTCGATGCCGCGCAGGATCCCGGCCGTCATCGGGCCGATCTCCTGGCCGGGGCCGCCGGCCGCGCCCATGGTGCGGATCTTGTCGAAGATCGCCTCCGCCTGCGCCTCGATCCGGTCGGTCAGCGCCTCGACGTACCAGGAGCCGCCCAGCGGGTCGGCGACGTTGGCCACGCCGGTCTCCTCCAGCAGCACCTGCTGGGTCCGCAGCGCGATCTCCGCCGCCTGGGCGGAGGGCAGCGCCAGGGTCTCGTCCAGCGCGTTGGTGTGCAGCGAGTTGGTGCCGCCGAGGACCGCCGACAGTGCCTCGACGGCGGTGCGCACCACGTTGTTGTAGGGCTGCTGGGCGGTCAGCGACACCCCGGCGGTCTGGGTGTGGAACCGCAGTTGCTGCGCCTTGACCGTCCGCGCGCCGTAGGCCTCCTTCAGCCAGCGGGCCCAGATCCGGCGCGCGGCGCGGAACTTGGCGATCTCCTCGAAGAAGTCCAGGTGCGCGTCGAAGAAGAAGGAGAGGCCCGGGGCGAAGACGTCGACGTCCAGCCCCCGGGAGAGGCCGAGCTCGACGTAGGCGAAGCCGTCGGCGAGGGTGAAGGCCAGCTCCTGCGCGGCCGTGGAGCCCGCTTCGCGGATGTGGTAGCCGGAGACCGACAGCGGCTTGTACGCCGGGATGTTCTCGGCGCAGTACTCCATCAGGTCGCCGATCAGGCGCAGGTGCGGCTCGGGCGAGAACAGCCACTCCTTCTGCGCGATGTACTCCTTGAATATGTCGGTCTGCAGCGTGCCGTTGAGCACCGACGGGTCCACGCCCTGCCGTTCGGCCGCGACCAGGTACATGCAGAACACCGGCACCGCCGGGCCGCTGATCGTCATCGAGGTGGTGACCTCGCCCAGGGGCAGGTCCTTGAACAGGACCTCCATGTCGGCGGCCGAGTCGATGGCGACGCCGCAGTGGCCGACCTCGCCGAGCGAGCGCGGGTCGTCCGAGTCGCGGCCCATCAGCGTCGGCATGTCGAAGGCCACGGAGAGGCCGCCGCCGCCGGCCTCCAGGATCATCCGGTAGCGCTCGTTCGTCTGCTGGGCGTTGCCGAAACCGGCGAACTGCCGGATGGTCCACGCCCGGCCCCGGTAGCCGGTGGCGTGCAGGCCCCGGGTGAACGGGTACTCGCCGGGCCAACCGATCCGGTCGAAGCCCTCCGGGGCGGCGTCGTCGGCGGGCCCGTAGACCGGCTCGACCTGGTCGCCGCTGAGGGTGGTGAAGTCGGCCTCGCGCCGGGTCGCGCCGTCGTACCGGCGCTGCCAGCGCTCCCGAGCCGCCTGCATGCTGTCTGCGTCCACGGTGCCGCCCCGCTCCACGAGAAGAAAACTACTTGGACTTCCTAGTAATTTACTCGGACGTCCAAGTAGTTGTCGATGCGGGCGGCGGGGTCGCCCGTAAAGCGGGGGTCAGACCTTGGCGAGCTCCAGCTGCTCCTCCGCCGCGACCTGCTCGTCGATCTGCCGCATCACCTTGCGCTCGGCGATGAAGGAGCAGGTGGGGATGGTCCCGGCGAGGATGACGAAGGCCATCTTCTTGATCGGCCAGCCCATCTTGTTGCCGACCGAGAAGGCCAGCACCACGTAGATCATGTAGGCCCAGCCGTGGATGGTGCCGACGATGGCCACCGCGATCTCGGCGGTGCCGAAGCCGTACCAGGCGATGCAGGAGGCGCAGAGCAGGATCAGGCCCACGCCGGTGATGTACGCGAAGACGCGGTAAGCGGTGAGCAGAGGGGAGGACTTCTTCACGACGGGCCTCGCAGTGCGGTGGGCGGCACGGTACGTCCGGGCTCGGGTACCGACGGAAAAAGAGCGTAGCCGCCCAAAATTCGATCACTGGCACCGCCCCGCGGCAGCCTTACCCGCCCGCATGACGCAGATCACCCTCCCGAGTGGCGCCCGGTCCGGAGCGGCCGTAACCCGGACGGGTTCACCGGCAGGATCCGAAAGGCAGGCCCCTAGGCGTCGGCGGGCGGGGTGAAGTCGCCGGCGGCTATCCGCAGCGGGCGGAGCACCTCGAACAGCTCCCGGCAGGCGGCCTCGTCGTAGCCGCTCAGGCCGAAGTCCATGGCCATGAGCTCCCGGGTGGCCGCCTCGACCACCACCCGGCCGCGCTCGGTGATCGCCGCCAGCACCCCCCGGCCGTCCAGCGGGTTGGGGCGGCGGACCACCAGGCCGGACTTCTCCAGCCGGTCCACGGTGTTGGTGACGCTGGTCGGGTGCACCATCAGCCGCTCGCCGATCTTCGACAGCGGCAGTTCCCCGGCCTGGCTGAAGGTCAGCAGCACCAGCGCCTCGTACCGGGCGAAGGTCAGCCCGTACGGCTTGACCACGGCGTCCACCTGCGCCAGCAGGATCTGCTGGGCCCGCATGATCGAGGTGATGGCCACCATCGAGGGGACCCCGCCCCAGCGCCGGGCCCAGAGCTCGTCGGCGCGGGCGATGGGGTCGAAGGACAGGCTCAGCGGCTTTGGCACGCCCACACCGTACCGGCCGGAGCGCGACCGCGCGGTACCGGCCGAATGGTGGATGGATGGCGCGTGGACCGGCGGTGTCCGGTACGGGTCAGGCCGTGGCCGGGACCGGGCCGTAGCCCTCGCGCTCCTCCTTGGCCATCAGCCGCTCCGCGTAGAAGCCGCCCAGCGGGATGACCGAGAGCAGCAGGATCCAGGCCGCGCGCCACAGGCTCCAGCGCTGCCGCCGCCAGGCCTCCAGACCGAAGAGCATGTAGCAGGTCCACAGGATGCCGTGGACCATGCCGAGCACCGGCACCGCGTTGAAGCTGGTGGTGCTCTTGAGCACGACGCAGACCAGCAGCAGGACGAAGGACAGCCCCTCGGGCATGGACACCAGCCGCAGGCGGTGGACGGCGTTGTTCTTCACGGGGGTCTCCTCGGGCACGGCGGCGAACGTCCTCCAGTATCACCGACCCCCGCCGCCGCATCGGCGACGGGGCGGCGGAGGCCCGGCGGCTATTCTCAGCTTTCACAACCGATTCCCAACGACGGGGGGCCACCGCGATGAAACGGGACTGGGACCGGCGAACCTGCGCGCGCCGCGGGCACGTCACCTACGCGCCGACCGAACCCTGGCTGAACGAGCGGCTGCGGACCCGGACCGCGCTCGGCGAGGCCTGGCGCTGCCTGCGCTGCGGCGACTTCACCCTGGGCGAGCCGCACGGCACCGGGAAGGCCGAGGACGCGCCGCTGGTGCCCCGCGGCAAGGCGCTGCGGGACCGTTTCATCCTGCGGCTGCTGGCCGTGGAGCGGCTGGTGCGCGGCGCGCTGATAGTCCTGATCGCGTACGCGGTCTGGCGGTTCAGCAACAGCCAGACCGCCGTGCAGCAGCTGTTCAACAAGGATCTGACGCTGCTGCGGCCGATAGCCGTGCACTTCCACTACGACCTGGACCACTCGCCGATCGTCGGGACGATCCAGAAGACGTTCAGCTACCACCGGTCCACGCTGGTGGCCACCGCCGCGGCGCTGCTCGCCTACGCGCTGATCGAGATCGTCGAGGCCTTCGGCCTGTGGGCGGCCAAGCGCTGGGCGGAGTACCTGACGGTGGTCGCCACGGCGGCGTTCCTGCCGCTGGAGGTTTACGAGCTCACCGAGAAGGTGAGTTACCTGAAGGTGGGGACGCTGCTGCTGAACCTGTTGGCGGTGCTCTACATCCTGCTCGCCAAGCGGCTGTTCGGACTGCGCGGGGGCGCGGCGGCGTTCGAGGCGGAGCGGCACGGCGCCTCCCTGCTGGAGGTGGAGACCTCGGCGGGCGCGCTCACCACGGACGGCGCGGAACTCCCGGCGGCACGCGGCGAGTCGGTCGGTCGCGGCGGGTCCTGAGCGGGCGTCCACTCGGTGGGGCCACTCGATCGGGTGGCCCCGGGAACGGCGGGCCCCAGCGACGACCGTCCGCCATCCGGAATGTTGTCCAATATTCAACTTCTACGGGTACAATGGGCGCATGGACACTACAACTGCCGCCCTCCCCGCCGAGGTCGCCTCCGGCGAGGACCCGACCGGCGCGGACTCTCCCTGGCTGACCGCCGAGGAACAGCGGCTCTGGCGTGCCCATCTGGAGGTCAGTCGGCTGCTCATGTACCAGCTGGAGCGCGAGCTCCAGGTGTACGGCCTGGCCACCAACGACTACACGATCCTGGTCGAGCTCTCCGAGGCGCCGCTGCGCCGGATGCGGATGACCGACCTGGCCACGGCCACGCTCCAGTCCAAGAGCAGGCTGTCGCACCAGATCACCCGGATGGAGACGGCCGGACTGGTCGTCCGCGAGGGCTGCCCGGGCGACCGGCGCGGGCTCTACGCGGTGCTGACCGAACAGGGCTGGGAGATGATGCGCAGGCTCGCGCCCACCCATGTCCGCAGCGTCCGCGAGCACTTCATCGACCGGCTGGACCCGGACCAGATCGCCGCCATGTACGAGGCGCTGGCCCCGATCGCCACGCACCTGCGGGAGCTGCGCGGCCGGGCCTGAGGCGCCCCCGCGGTCAGCCCCCGGCGGCGGTGGTGACCCCGGCCACCAGCTCGTCCGCCGCCGCGTACGGGTCGAGCCGACCGGCCGCGACCCTGCCCGCCAGGGCGTCCAGCCGCCGGTCGCCGCGCAGGTCGCCGAAGCGCTGCCGGAGCGCGGTGACCGCGATCGTCTCCACCTCCTGCGCCGCCCGGCGCCGCCGCCGCAGCGCCAGCTCACCGTGCTCGTCCATCCACAGCCGGTGCTTCTCCAGCGCCTCGACCAGTTCGTCGACGCCCTCGCCGCGCGCGGCCACGGTCTTCACGATCGGCGGACGCCAGTCCCCCGCCGACCGGGCCTCGCCGAGGCCGAGCATGTGGTTGAGCTCACGGGCGGTGGCGTCCGCGCCGTCCCGGTCGGCCTTGTTGACCACGTAGACGTCGCCGATCTCCAGGATGCCCGCCTTGGCGGCCTGGATGCCGTCGCCCATGCCCGGCGCCAGCAGCACCACCGTCGTGTCGGCCTGCGCCGCGATCTCCACCTCGGACTGGCCCACGCCGACGGTCTCCACCAGCACCACCTCGCACCCGGCCGCGTCCAGCACCCGGATCGCCTGCGGGGCGGACCAGGCCAGACCGCCCAGGTGGCCGCGGGTGGCCATGGACCGGATGAAGACCTCCGGGTCGGTCGCGTGCTCCTGCATCCGGACCCGGTCGCCGAGCAGCGCGCCGCCGGAGAACGGCGAGGAGGGGTCCACCGCGAGCACCCCGACCCGTCGGCCGAGCTTGCGGTAGGCGCTGACCAGGGCCGAGGTGGAGGTGGACTTGCCGACACCGGGCGAACCGGTCAGGCCGACCACGTAGGCGTTGCCGGTCAGCGGGGCGAGCGCGGCCATCACCTCCCGCAGCTGCGGGGAGGCGCCCTCGACCAGTGAGATCAGCCGCGCCACCGCGCGCGGGCGACCGGCCCGGGCCTGCTCGACCAGCGTGGCGACGTCTGACATCAGCGGGACTCTCCCGGAGCGGTAGTGGGGAAGCGGTAGTGGGGAAACGGAACACGGCCGACGCCGGTGGCGCGGGGCTCGACCCCGCGCCACCGGCCCGGCCGGAGCACGAACGGCTACGGCACCCGGACGATCAGGGCGTCGCCCTGCCCGCCGCCGCCGCACAGCGCCGCCGCACCGGTGCCGCCGCCGCGGCGCTTGAGCTCCAGCGCCAGGGTCAGCACCAGCCGCGCGCCGGACATGCCGATCGGGTGGCCGAGCGCGATCGCGCCGCCGTTGACGTTGACCTTCTCCAGCGGGATGCCCAGGTCCTTGACCGACTGCGCGGCGACGGCCGCGAAGGCCTCGTTGATCTCGACCAGGTCGAGGTCGTCGACGCCGATCCCCTCCTTGTCCAGCGCGTGCTTGATCGCGTTGGACGGCTGCGAGTGGAGCGTGTTGTCCGGACCGGCGACGTTGCCGTGCGCGCCGATCTCGGCGATCCACTCCAGGCCCAGCTCCTCGGCCTTGGCCCTGCTCATCACCACCACCGCGGCGGCCCCGTCGGAGATCTGCGAGGAGGTCCCGGCGGTGATCGTGCCGTCCTTGTTGAACGCCGGGCGCAGCCGGGCCAGGATCTCGACCGTGGTGTCGCCGCGGATCCCCTCGTCCTCGCTGACCAGCACCGGGTCGCCCTTGCGCTGCGGGATCGACACCGGCGTGATCTCGGCCTCGAAGGCGCCGTTCTTCTGCGCGGCGGCGGCCAGCTGGTGCGAGCGGGCGGCGAGCGCGTCCTGCTCCTCGCGGCTGATGCCGAGCCGGGTGTTGTGGGTGTCGGTCGACTCCCCCATCGGGATGTGCTCGAAGGCGTCGGTCAGGCCGTCGTGGGCCATCGAGTCGAGCAGCTCCACCGCGCCGTACTTGTAGCCCTCACGGGACTTGGGCAGCAGGTGCGGCGCGTTGGTCATCGACTCCTGGCCGCCGGCCACGATCACGTCGAACTCGCCCGCCCGGATCAGCTGGTCGGCGAGCGCGATGGCGTCCAGGCCCGAGAGGCAGACCTTGTTGACGGTGAGCGCCGGGACGTTCATCGGGATCCCGGCCTTGACGGCGGCCTGGCGGGCGGGGATCTGACCCGCTCCGGCCTGCAGCACCTGACCCATGATCACGTACTGGACCTGCTCGCCGGTGATCCCGGCCCGCTCCATTGCGGCCTTGATGGCGACACCGCCGAGGTCCGAGCCGCTGAGGCCCTTGAGGGAGCCCAGCAGGCGCCCCATCGGGGTGCGGGCACCGGCGACGATCACGGAGGTGGTGGCGTTGTCTGCGCTTCTGCTCATGGTGGTCGAGCCCCTTTGCTGCGACGGTCCTGGGCGCTGCGCTGCCACGGTCACCGCGGTCCAGGGAGAGGGTTTTCGCTCAATGTACCCACGCGTAACGTGCTCGTCACGGGCCGAAGGGTGTGATCACGGGCACGGTGGGAACAGGTTCCCCCGGACCGTCGCGCTGCGGTGCACTGGTGTGCCACGCCCTGAAGGAGAGACTTCCATGCTCACACGTATCGACCATATCGGGATCGCCTGCTTCGATCTGGATCGCACCGTCGAGTTCTACCGTGCCACCTACGGGTTCGAGGTGTTCCACACCGAGGTGAACGAGGAGCAGGGCGTCCGCGAGGCGATGCTGAAGATCAACGACACCGGCGACGGCGGTGCCTCGTACCTCCAGCTGCTGGAGTCCGTGCGGGAGGACTCCGCGGTCGGCAAGTGGCTGGCGAAGAACGGCGAGGGCGTGCACCACATCGCCTTCGGCACCGCCGACGTCGACACCGACTCGGAGGAGATCCGCGACAAGGGCATCCGGGTGCTCTACGAGCAGCCCCGGATCGGCTCCATGGGGTCCAGGATCACCTTCCTGCACCCCAAGGACTGCGGCGGGGTGCTCACCGAGCTGGTGACCGCGGCCGACCCCGGAGCGCACGAGTAGCACCGCCGGACGGGTACTTCGGCCCCGGGCACGCCGCCCCGGTCGTCACCGAACGAACCCGCCGGTAACCTGAGGCAACAGCCGTACCCCCCTGCACATCGGCCCCATGACGTGAGAAAATGCCCCAGTGCCGCGGTCCCGTGGCCGTCGGCGCTGCCAGGTGGCGGCTGCTCGACGGGACAGGACGCGCTAGCGTGCCGTTGTCAGAGCGGGCGCGGCCAGGGGCACCTCGTCCACGGGCCGGGGGAAGGCGGGGGCGGCGTCGGGTTTCGCCGTGATCTGTCACCATTGACCGCAGAGCACGAGTTCATCATGGAGCTCACTCGAACGGCGGAACGGGTGTCACCCGTTCCGTACGTGAGTGGCGACCCGACCAGGAGACGGATGGGACCGCGGCGTGCGGGGCTACGACGGCTACGAGGTTGACGATCACCTCTCCAAGTTCGAGGCCGAGATGGATCGGCTGCGAACGGAGCGGGAGAAGGCCGTCACGCATGCCGAAGACCTCGCCTACCAGGTAGAGGTCCTGCGGGCGAAGCTGCACGAGGCGCGGCGTCAGCTCGCCCAGCCGCGCGCCTTCGACTCCGTCGCCGGGCAGGCCGAACAGATCCTCCGCAACGCCGAGATGCAGGCCGAGCAGCTCCGCGCGGACGCCGAGCGGATGCGTCTGGAAGCCCAGAACATCACCCAGCGGGTGATGCAGGAGGCCGCCGAGCGCAGCGCCCGGCTCCAGGCCGAGTGGCAGGCCGAGGCCGACAACCGGCGTCGCCACCTGGAGGCCGAGCTCGCCGAGCTGCGCCGCAACGCCGAACGCCACGTCAACGAGAACGTCTCCTGGGCCGAGCAGGCCCGGGTCGGCACCGAGGAGCAGGCCCGCCGGGTCCTGGACGAGTCCCGGGCCGAGGCCGAGCGGGTGCTCGCGGTCGCCAGGGCCGAGGCCATGGCCGTCTCCGAGCAGGCCACCTCGCAGGTCGCGGCGGACGTCGAGTCCACCCGGGCCGAGGCCGACCAGGTCCTCCAGCGGGCCCGGACCGAGGCCGAGCGGCTGCTGACGGCCGCCGCCGCGCAGGCCCAGGCCGCCGACGAGCGCGCCGAGCGGGTGAAGCGCACCGCCCACAGCGAGGCCGGGGAGCAGCTCCAGCAGGCCCGGAGCGAGATCGACGAGCTGCGCCGCACCGCCGAGGAGTCCCGGGCCGCGGCCGAGCGGGAACGCGCCGAGCTGGCCGCCGCCGCCGAGCGCTACCGCCGCGAGTCGGAGGAGCTGCGCGCCGCCGCCGAGCAGGCCGCCGAGGAGCTGCGGGCGGACTCCGAGGCCGCCGCCACCAAGCGGCTGTCCGACGCCGAGGCGGCGGGCGACCAGCGCGCGGCCACGGCCCGGGCCGAGGTGGCCCGGATGGTCGCCGCCGCCACCAAGGAGGCCGAGCAGCTGCGGGCCGAGGCCCAGCAGCTGCTGGAGGAGGCCGAGGCCCAGGTCGAGCAGCTGCGCGCGGAGGCCGTCGAGGCGGGCCGGACCGAGGGCGCGGCCAACGCCACGGTGCACCTGGCGAAGGCCGCCCGCACCGCCGAGGACGTCATCGGCCGGGCCACCGAGGAGGCCGGGCAGCTGCGCGCCGCCGCCGCCGAGGAGGCGGAGCGGGTCCGCGCCGAGGCCAGGGCCGAGGTCGAGCGGCTGCGGGCGGAGAGCCGGGCGGCGGCCGAGCGGGCCCAGGGCAGCGCCCTGGACGAGATCCAGGCGCACCAGGACGAGGCCGCGCGGCTGCGGGCCGAGGCCGAGGAGCACCGCGCCGAGGCCGCCACCGAGGCCGAGCGGATCCGCGCGGACGCGCGCCGCCAGGCCATAACGCAGATCGAGGAGGCCGCCCGGACCGCCGAGGAACTGCTGATCCGGGCCAAGGCCGACGCGGACGAGCTGCGCGGCGGTGCCGCCGTGGAGCTGGCGAAGCTGCGTGAGCGGACCAACGAGCAGGCCGCCGAGGTGCAGAACCGGGCCGAGGCGGTCCTGGCCCGGGCCCGGGCCGAGGCCGAGCGGCTGCGCGGCGAGGCGGAGACCGAACTGGCCGAGGCCAGGCAGCGGCAGGCCGAGGCGGAGACCGAGCACCGCGAGCGGATCGCCGAGAACGAGCGGGCCACCGCCGAGGCGGCCGAGCAGGCGGCGGCGGAGCTGTTGGCGCTGGCCGAGAACGAGACCGCGGAGCTGCGGGCGCGGGCCGCCCAGGAACGCGACGAGGTGCTGCGGGCGGCCGAGCAGCTGGCGGCGACCCGGGTCGAGGAGGCGTCGGCGGCCGCCGCGCAGCTCCAGGAGCAGGCCCGCGAGCAGCACGCCCGGGCGGTCGCCGAGGCCGAGCGGCTGGAGGAGGAGTCCCGGCAGGCGTACGCCGGGGCCGCCGAGGAGCTGGAGCGGCACCGGGCCCAGGCGGAGCGCGACGAGGCCGCCGCCGCCGAGGCCAGGAGCACGGCCGAGGCCCACGCGGCGGAGCTGCGGGAGCAGGTCGCGGCCGAGGTCTCCGCCCTGCGCGCGGACACCACCGACGAGTTGGAGCGGCTGCGGGCCGAGACCCAGGCGCAGGCCGCCGAGCGGATCGCCGAACTCGACCGACGGCAGCGCCAGGCCGAACAGGAGCACGCCGAACTCCTCGCCGCCGCCCAGGACGAAGCCACCCGGCTGCGCGCCGAGGCCGCCACCGAGACCGAGGCACTGCGCGCCGACACCGAACAGGCCGCCGCCCAACTCCGCGCCGACACCGAAGCCCAGGCCGCCGAACACCTCGCCGAACTCGACCGACGGCAGCGCCAGGCCGAACAGGAGCACGCCGAACTCCTCGCCGCCGCCCAGGACCAGGCCACCCGGCTGCGCACCGAGGCCGAGCAGGCGGCCGGTCGGCTCCAGGCCGAGACCCAGGCCGAGGCGGTTCGGCTGCGGACCGAGGCGGAGGCCGACGCGGCCCGGGTCCGGGCCGGGAGCGAGGCGGACGCCGCCGAGCGGATCGCCGAGCTGGAGCGGCAGCGGGTGCTGGACGAGGCCGCCGCCGAGGCCGAGCTCGCCGAGGCCCAGCGGCTGCGCGGCGACGCCGCCGAGGAGCTGCGGACCGCCCAGGCCGAGGCTCGGACCATCGCCGAGAGCGCCGAGCGTGAGGCGCGCCAGGTACGCGAGTTGGCGACCACCGAGGCCGCCCGGGTGCGGGCCGAGGCGGAGGCGTCCGCGATCAGCTCGATCGCGGCGGCCGAGGACGAGGCGGCGGAGGTCCGCCAGTCCGTCGCCGGGATGCACGAAGCCGCCGAGGCGCAGACCACCCAGCTGCGGGCGGACGCCGAGCGCGACGCGGCGCAGATCCGGGCCAAGGCCGAGGAGCACGCGGCGCAGGTCCGCGACAGTGTCGCCACCGAGGCCGGGCAGGTCCGGGATCTGGCCACGACCGAGGCCGCGCGGCTGCGGGCCGAGGCCGAGCGCACGCTGGCCGAGGCCGAGGCCGAGGCGGCGTCGGTGCGGGCGGCCGCCACCGCCGCGGCCGAGGCGCTGCGCTCCGAGACCGAGCAGGGCGCCCAGGCGCTGACCGCGCAGGCCCAGGCGGTCCGCGCGGCGGCGGGCGAGGACGCGCGGCGGGTCGCCGCCGAGGCCGCCGCCGCCGCCGAGGCGCTGCGGGCGGAGACCGAGCGGGCCGCGGCGCGGCTGCGGGCGGAGACCCAGGCCGCGGCCGGGGCGCTGCTGGCCGAGGCCGAGGCGGACGCCGGGCAGCTGCGGGCGCGGGCCCAGGCGGTGCGCACCGCGGCGGGCGAGGACGCCGAGCGGATCGCCGCCGAGGCGAACACCGCCGCCGACGCGCTGCGGGCCGAGGCGGAGACCGAGGCCGCACGGCTGCGCAAGGAGGCCGGGGCGGTCCGGATCGCCGCCGCCGAGCTGGCCGAGCAGATCACCACCGAGGCAGAGACCGCCGCGCTGGCGACCACCGCCGCCGCCGAGGAGCAGGCCGACGCGATGGTGTCGGCGGCCCGCAAGGAGGCCGAGCGGCTGGTCACCGAGGGCGCGGCGGAGGGCGCGGCGCTGGTCGAGCAGGCCCGCAAGGACGCCGACGTGATGCTGGTGGAGGCCCGCCGGGACTCCACCGCGATCCGCGAGCGCGCCGAGGAGCTGCGGGACCGCACCGAGGCGGAGACCACGGCGCTGCACGAGCGGGCCCGCAAGGAGTCCGCGGAGGCGATGAAGGCCGCCGGGGAGCGGGTCGACAAGCTGGTGTCGGCCGCGACCGAGCAGGTCGACGACGTCCGGCGGGAGGCCGCGCTGGCCCTGGGCGAGGCCCAGGAGCGCGCGGCCCGACTGGTCGCCGACGCCGAGGAGAAGGCCGGCGACCTGCTCGCCAAGGCCGAACAGGAGGCTGCGCAGACGCAGTCGGATGCTTCGACGGAGGCGAGCCGGGTCCGGATCGCCGCCGTGCGGAAGGCGGAAGGGCTGCTCAAGGAGGCCGAGCAGAAGCTCGCCGACCACACCGCCAAGGGGACGGCCCTGCGGGCCGCGGCGGAGGAGCAGTTGAAAACCGCGAAGGAGGAGGCGGAGCAGCTGCGCGCGGCGTCCGCCGAAGCGGCGGAGCGGATCCGCAGGGAGGCCGTCCAGGCCGCCGAGGCCGAGCTGACCCGGGCCCGTGAGGAAGCCGAGCAGCTCACCGACGAGGCCCTGAACGAGGCTCAGCGGATCACCGAGGAGGGACGTCGTGACCTCGACGAACTCGTCAACCGCCGCAAGGACATCAACACCGAGATCGCCCGGGTGCAGGACGTGCTGCAAGCGCTGGAGTCCTTCGAGGCTCCGTCAGGCAGCTCCTCGGGCAAGAACAGCGGGGCCAACGGGGGCACCGGAGGCAACCGCCCAGGCGGCGGTCGGGGCAGCGCCCCGGCGGGCGTCGGCGCGGGGTCCACTCGTGCGGGTGGCAAACGCAGTGACACCGCACCACCCGATTGAGCGGTCATTCTCCACTCATCATCGCCTTTCGGCCGATGACACTCCGAATCCGTGCCAGGATTCGCCCTATCACCTCTAAACCTCACCGGGCATACGACAGGAACCGAACCCCATGAGCGATCCACACTCTCCGCACGGCTTCGACACCGTGCGCCGTGGGTACGAGCGTGCTCAGGTCGACGAGCGCATCAGCAAGCTGATCGCAGACCGGGACAGCGCCCTCGCCCGCATCACCGCCCTTGAGAAGCGGATCGAGGAGCTCCACCTCGAAACCCAGAACGCGCAGGCCCAGGTCACCGACGCGGAGCCCTCGTACGCCGGGCTCGGTGCCCGGGTCGAGAAGATCCTGCGCCTGGCCGAGGAAGAGGCCAAGGACCTTCGCGAGGAGGCCCGTCGGGCCGCCGAGCAGCACCGCGAGCTGGCCGAGGCCGCCGCCCAGCAGGTCCGCAGCGAGGCCGAGTCCTACGCGAAGGACCGCAAGGCCAAGGCCGAGGACGAGGGCCAGCTCATCGTCGAGAAGGCGAAGAGCGACTCCACCCAGCTGCGGGCCGAGGCGACCAAGGACGCCCAGACCAAGCGCGAGGAGGCGGACGCCCTCTTCGAGGAGACCCGCACCAAGGCCTCGCAGGCCGCGCACGACTTCGAGACCAACCTGGCGAAGCGCCGCGAGCAGTCCGAGCGCGACCTGGCGGCCCGTCAGGCCAAGGCCGAGAAGCGCCTCGCGGAGATCGAGCACCGCGCCGAGCAGCTGCGCCTTGAGGCCGAGAAGCTGCGGACCGACGCCGAGCGTCGCGCCCGCCAGACGGTCGAGACCGCGCAGCGCCAGTCCGAGGACATCGTCGCGGACGCCAACGCCAAGGCCGACCGGATCCGCAGCGAGTCCGAGCGCGAGCTGGCCGCCCTGACGAACCGTCGGGACAGCATCAACGCGCAGCTGACCAACGTCCGCGAGATGCTGGCCACGCTGACCGGCGCGGCCGTCGCGGCCGCCTCGCTGCCGGACGACGACATCACCCGCGGCGTGCCCGCGCAGCAGTCGCGCTGACGCTCGGTCCTGTCGCGGGCCCCTGACTGAGGGGCACGGCTCGCGGACCCTGCCCGGTGCATCCGCCGCAGGCCCCGTTCCCCGCCCGCCAGGGCGCGGGGCCGGGGCCTTCGGCATGCCTCCACCTCGGTGGGCGGCCCGGTGGGCGGCCCGGCTAGCCGGCCACCCGGTCCAGCAGTCGGCGCACGGCCGCGTTGAAGGCGGCCGGGGCCTCCATCGCCGAGAGGTGGCCGACGCCGGGCAGCACGGTCAGCTCCGCGTGCGGCAGCGCCGCCGCCATCGCCCGGGCCTCGGCGACCGGGGTGATCAGGTCCTCGTCGCCGACCAGGACCAGCGCCGGGACCTCCACCCCGGCCAGTACCGGCAGGCTGTCGCCGCGCGCCGCCATCGCCCGCTGCATCCAGGCGACGGACTGCGGCGCGGCCTGCTCCATCAGTCCCCGCACCCGGTCCACCAGCCGCGGCTCGCGCGCGGCGCTGCTCGCGCCCAGCAGCGGCGACGGCAGTTGCTCGTCCACCAGCAGCCGGACGCTGTCCCTGGCCAGGACCGCCCGGGCGATCCGCTCGCGGTTGGCCGCCTGCTGCTCGGTGTCGGCGCCGGCCTTGGTGTCGGCCAGCAGCAGCCCGGCCAGCCGGGCCGGGTGGCGGCGGGCGAAGGCCATCGCCACGTAGCCGCCCAGGGAGAGCCCGCCGACCACGGCGCGGTCGATCCCGGCCCGGTCCAGCAGCAGCGCCAGGTCGTCGGCGAGCGGGTCGAGCGAGGGCCGGTCGGGTCCCAGCGCGGTGCCGCCGAAGCCGCGCAGGTCCACCGCCAGTACCCGGGCGCCGCCGCCGTCGGGTCCGGGCAGCTCGTCCAGCTGGGCCTGCCACATCCTGGCCGACAGCGGGAAGGCGTGCAGCAGCACCAGCGGCGTGCCGGAGCCCGACTCGTGGACGGAGAGGACGGAGAGCTCATCGGTCGTCATGCCGCCAGCCTAGGCACCCGGCTGATGCGTCTGCCGGGCACCGGCGGCTGGATTGACCTACCCTGGCGATTGGGTGTCCGGCTATCAGGGAGCGGCGATGATCGAGGTCCACGAGCTGACGAAACGATACGGCGACACCCTGGCCGTGGACCGGCTGAGCTTCCAGGTGCCGCAGGGGGTGGTCACCGGCTTCCTCGGTCCGAACGGCGCGGGCAAGTCCACCACCATGCGGATGATGCTCGACCTGGACCGCCCCACCGCCGGTTCGGTCTCCATCGACGGCAAGCAGTACAAGGACCTGAAGGAACCCCTCAAGCACATCGGTGCGCTGCTGGAGGCCAAGGCGGTGCACCCGGGCCGCAGCGCCTACAACCACCTGCTGTGGCTGGCGCAGAGCAACCGGATCCCGACCAGCCGGGTGGACGAGGTGCTGGGCGCGGTCGGCCTGCGCGAGGTCGCCAAGCGCCGCAGCGGCGGCTTCTCGCTGGGCATGGGGCAGCGGCTCGGCATCGCCGCCGCGCTGCTCGGCGACCCCAAGGTGCTGATGTTCGACGAGCCGGTGAACGGGCTCGACCCGGAGGGGATCCTGTGGATCCGCAACCTGATGAAGGCGCTGGCGGACCAGGGCCGGACGGTCTTCGTCTCCTCGCACCTGATGAGCGAGATGGCGGTGACCGCCGACCACCTGGTGGTGATCGGGCAGGGACGGCTGCTGGCCAACCTGTCGATGGACGACTTCATCGACCAGAACTCGCACAGCTTCGTCCGGGTCCGCACCCCCGAGCCGGAGACGCTGCTGGACGCGCTGGCCACCGCCGGGCTGACGGCGCGTCCGTCGGCCGACTCGGCGCACGCGGGCGCGTACGAGGTACGGGACGCCGACCCGGCGGTGATCGGCGACCTGGCGCAGGCACGCGGCATCGCGCTGCACGAACTCAGCCCGCAGCGGGCCTCGCTGGAGGAGGCCTTCATGCGGATGACCGCGGACTCGGTGGTGTACCGCACCGGCGGCGACCAGGCGCCGCCGCCGGCGGCCCCCGGTCCGAACCCGGCGCCGTCACCGACCGCCTGGGGCACCGACTGGAAGAAGGAGAACTGAGATGGCGGGCACCGGAGCGGTCCTGCTCTCCGAGTGGACCAAGGTACGCACGGTCAGGTCCACCGTCATCACGCTGCTGATCACCTTCGTGGTGACCGTCGGCCTGGGCGCCGGGATCAGCGCGATCCAGAGCGCCCAGTGGCACTCCATGTCGGCCACCGACCGGGCGACCTTCGACCCGACGTCCACCAGCTTCAGCGGGATCTCGCTCGGCCAGCTGTCGCTGATCGTGTTCGCGGTGCTGGTGGTCGGCAACGAGTACAGCACCGGGATGATCCGGGCCACCCTGGCCGCGGTCCCCCGGCGGCGGACGCTGCTGCTGAGCAAGGCGGCGGTGACGCTGGCGCTGGTGCTGCCGGTGTCCCTGGTGACCAGTTTCACCAGCTTCTTCCTCGGTCAGGCGCTGCTGGGCAGCCACGGCACCTCGATCGGGGCGCCGCACGTGCTGCGGGCGGTGCTGGCGATGGCGGTCTACATGACGCTGCTGGCGCTGATCTCGCTCGGCGTGTCCTTCATGCTGCGCAAGCCGGTGGCGTCGCTGGGGCTGCTGATGCCGTTCTTCTTCCTGATCGCGCCGATCCTGGGGGTCGTCCCCAAGGTGAAGACGGTGGCCCAGTACTTCCCCGACAACGCCGGGCAGCAGATGGTGCGGGTGATCGCGCAGAAGAACCCGCCGTTCGGGCCGCTGGAGGGCTTCTTCGTCGTCCTGGCCTGGACGGCGGCCTGCCTGCTCGGCGGGTACCTGCTGCTGCGCAACCGGGACGCCTGAACCCTCGTCTGACTCTACGACCCGCTCCCCGAGCGCCGGTTGCCCGTTCGCGCAGCACCGGCCGGGCGGGGTACCGGCGTGCTGCCCGCGCATGGTGGGATGACCGGATCACTGGCCCGCGACGAAGGACAGCCCACGTATGATCGAGGCACACGGCCTCACCAAGGTGTTCGGCGAGAAGACCGCCGTCGACGACCTGAGCTTCACCGTCGGACCGGGGCTGGTCACCGGCTTCCTCGGGCCCAACGGCTCCGGCAAGTCCACCACCATGCGGATGGTGCTGGGCCTGGACACCCCCACCAGCGGCACGGTCACCGTGGACGGCCTGCCGTTCCGGCAGCTGCCCAACGCGCCCCGGACGGTCGGCGCGCTGCTGGACGCGAAGGCCGTGCACGGCGGCCGGAGCGCGCACAGCCACCTGCTCTGCCTGGCGCAGCTGGCCGGGCTGCCCAGGCAGCGGGTGGACGAGGTGCTGTCCGTGGTCGGCCTGACCGAGGTCGCGCACCAGCGCACCGGCGGCTTCTCGCTGGGCATGGGCCAGCGCCTGGGGATCGCCGCCGCGCTGCTCGGCGACCCCAAGGTGCTGATGTTCGACGAGCCGGTGAACGGGCTCGACCCGGAGGGCATCCACTGGGTCCGGCAGCTGATGCGCGGACTCGCCGCCGAGGGCCGCACGGTCTTCGTCTCCTCGCACCTGATGAGCGAGATGGCGGTGACCGCCGACCACCTGATCGTGATCGGCCGCGGGCGGCTGCTCGCCGACCTCGGCACCAGGGAGTTCATCGACCGGCACTCGGCCGGCTTCGCGCTGGTCCGCACCGCCGACGGCGGCGCCGGCGAGGGGCACCGCGCGCGGCTGACCGGCGTGCTGCGGAAGGCGGGCGGCGAGGTGACCGCCGAGCCGGACGGCGCGCTGCGGGTCAGCGGCCTCCCGCTGCCCCGGATCAGCGACCTGGCCTGGGAGGAGAAGATCCGCCTGTACGAGCTGTCGCCGCACCAGTCCTCACTGGAGGAGGCCTACATGCGGCTCACCCACTCCTCGGTCGAGTACCGCTCGGCCCAGGACCCGCCCGCACCGGAGTTGGCCGAGGTGGCCGCGTGACGATCGACCTGCTCTCGTCCGGCCCGGTCGAGCCGGAGGTACCCCGCTCCCGGCTGAGCCACGCGCTGGCCTCCGAATGGACCAAGATCCGCTCGGTGCAGTCCACCATGTGGACCCTGGCGGCGATGTTCGCCCTGGTCCTCGGCCTCGGCCTGCTCGGCGACAGCTACGAGTACGGCCGCGTGGACGGCTCCCCGTACCTCGACGACGGCCTGGGCGGCTTCATCGTCGGCCAGATCCCGGTGGTCGCCCTGGGCGTGCTGGTGGTCACCTCGGAGTACGGCACCGGGATGATCCGCACCACGCTGACCGCCTTCCCGCGCCGGGCCTCGCTGCTGGCCGCCAAGGCGCTGGTGTTCTTCTCGCTGGCGCTGGTGCTGGGCACGGTGGCGACCGGGCTCCAGGTGCTGGGCGGGATGGTGATCCTCAGCGGTCAGGGCAGCGACCCGACCAGCGGCCAGATCGTGCTGGCGGTCCTCGGCGGCGGCCTGTACCTGGCGCTGATCGGCCTGTTCGCGCTGTCGGTGGGCGCCCTGCTGCGGCACAGCGCCGGGGCGATCTCGGTGATGCTGGGCCTGCTGCTGCTGCCGTTCATCCTGGCCCTGTTCATGCCCACGGACTGGCACAACCTGCTGCTGACCTACTCGCCGATCAACATGTCGGCCTCGCTGTACGGCGACGGCGCGGGCTCGCTCGGCGGCTGGGGCCTGCTGGGGGTGCTGGCCGTCGCCACCGCCGCGGTCCTCACCGCCGCCTTCACGGCGCTGGGGCGGCGCGACGTCTAGGCGGCGCCCAGCGGCCCGGCGCCCCGCTCGGGCGCGCCCCTCAGTACCGGGGCGCGTTCCGGCCGCGCTGGACGGCCGCGCCCCGGCGCTCCCGGGCGTTCCAGCAGGCGCGGTGCCAGTGCCTGCGGTCGTCCACCCCGCCGACCGAGCCGATGGCCGAGGCGGGCCAGGCCACCAGATGGCCGACGCCGGGCGGGATCTCCTGGTCGCAGCCGGGGCAGCGGTAGAACTTGCCGCTGTCCCCGGCGACCGGGCGCACCAGCCAGTCCTCGCCCCGATAGCTCTCGGTCTGCTCCAGCAGCCAACCCCCGCCGCTGCCGCTCTCGTTCGAACGCGACTTCTCTGGTTCACTCCCTCGGGGGCGGCTTCGGCGCGGTGACACAATTCTCCCTGGGCAGGCGAGGATGCTGGTGCTTCCAGGGTACGAGGTCGAACCAGCAATGACGGTTCATTAGCACAAGTTCTTCTGGCACACCAGGGGTGGACCCCAATTCCACCCCCAATTGCGGTCAGCCTGCCGATTCGCAGTGCCACTGGCACATGACATGCGTTACTCCAGAGGGAGACGCGGGACCTAAGTTTCCTGCGGGACCGAGGAGTTGATTTCCATGTCGGCCAGAGCCAGCCAGACAGCCGCCGTGACCACGGTGCGGGTGCCCAGGCAGCGGATCGCGCCCAGGGTGTCCAGCGGCCAGGCAGCCACTACCCCACCGCCCATCCGCACCGGGGTGTTCCTGCTCGCCGCGCAGTTCCCGGGCCAGGGCCACGCCGAGGCGCTGGACCGCGCGGTGTCCGCCGCCGTCGGCGCGGAGGAGGCGGGCCTGGACAGCGTCTGGCTCGCCGAGCACCACTTCGTCCCCTACGGCGTCTGCCCGTCCGCGGCGACGCTGGCGGCGCTGCTGCTCGGCCGGACCCAGCGGATCCGGGTGGGCACCGCGGTCAGCGTGCTGCCGACCCAGCACCCGGTCTCCCTCGGCGAGCAGGCCTCGCTGCTGCACCTCACCTCCGGCGGCCGGTTCACCCTGGGCGTGGGTCGCGGCGGTCCGTGGGTGGACCTGGACGTCTTCGGCACCGGGCTGGAGGCCTACGAGAGCGGCTTCGCCGAGTCGCTGGAGCTGCTGCTGCGCTGGCTGCGCTCGTCCCGGGTCTCCGCCGACGGCCCCCGCTACCGCTTTCCCGAGGTCGCGGTGGTGCCCAGGGCCAGCGAACAGCCGCTGCCGTTCCCGGCCCCCGGGGGCTTCCGCGGACCCGAGTACGCGGGCGCGCACGCCCCCGACGGACGGCGCGTGGACGGCCCGCCGGTGATGGTCGCCTGCACCTCGCTCGCCACCGTCCGGCTGGCCGCGCAGCAGGGCGTGCCGATGCTGCTGGGGATGCACTCCGGCGACGAGGACAAGGCGGCGATGGTGGCCGCGTACCGCACCGCGGCGCGCGAGGCCGGGCACAACCCGGACCGGATCGCCCGGATCGAGGCGGAGCACATGGCCGCCGGGGTCGCCCAGGTCGAGGACAGCGGCCCGGAGGCGCAGCGGGTGCTGCTCAAGTCGATGCCCGGCTGGTTCAACTACGGCCTGTCGGCGCACCGCACCGTGGACGGCCGGGAGCGCCGGATGCGCGACCCGCGTGAGTACACCGAGCTGCTGTGCGAGCTGCACGCCGTCGGCACGCCGCGCCTGTGCGCGGACCGGCTGGCCGCCACCGCCGAGCGGACCGGGGTCCGCCGGTTCGCCCTGCTGGTCGAGGGTTCGGGCGACCGGGAGGCGACGCTGCGCAACGTGGAACGGCTGGGCTCGGAGGTCCTGCCGCTGCTGGTGTGAGCCCGGGCCCGGCCCGTCGGTGGCATGCCTCGTACGCGACGTGCACCGACGGGTCGATCGGCTGCGGACTAACAGTCCCTCAGCTCCTCGGACTGGTTGAGCACCTGGGCCCGGATCGAGGTGAAACGCGCGTACCGGTCATCGGACCCCGGTCCGAGCGGGAACACCGCGACCCGGTGGCAGTTCTGGAACGCCAGGCGGACACCGAAGTGCCGCTCCAGCGATCCCCTGATCGCATCACTCGCCATCGCGCGCAGCAGTTGCCCACGGGCCTGCTCCGACGGTGGCGGAACCTGGTTGTCGGCGAACTCGCTACCGTCGACCTTCTGCTGGGCCACCAGTGAACTGATGAGCCCCCAGGCGTAGGGCAGGGAGACGCGGACGCAGTCGACGAATTCCCTCTCATCGACCTCGCCTCGCTCGGCCTTCTCTAGCAGGGCCGGTGAGACGTCGAGCGACATGGGTTCTCCTCTCGCGGACCTCGCGGACCGGGTGGCCCCGAGGTGGTGGTGCGGGGTGGAACAGTGGCGCTGGAACAGACGTACGGGTGAACCGGACCTGGCGTCCTGCCGTGCGGCAGGTGCACACCGACAAGCGTCCCAGGGAAACGGCCCCCGACGGGGCGGAACGGACTATTCCCCCTTTGCCGGGCCACATGTGACGTTGCCGGTCCACATGTGATCGAGTACGGCGCAATGAGACCAGCACGACGCACGCTGGTCTCTCGATCCGTACCGAGCCGTTACTCACCGTAGGCCGACATGCGCGGTTTCACCAGAAGCCCGCATCCGGATCAAGCCACTCCTTGATTGACAGGAGCACGGTTGCGGCGCACGGCCCGAGTGGACGGCTCACTTGACGGACTGAACGCGCCCGCTCGTACGGTGGTTTCACCCCGGGCGGCACCGCCCCGGAATCCCGCGGAATCGCTCCGAACGGCCCCAGTGGGCTAGCGTGGTCGGCCATGCGTCTCGTGATTGCCCGCTGCTCCGTCGACTACGCCGGACGGCTCACCGCCCACCTGCCCTCCGCCCCTCGGCTCATCCTGGTGAAGTCGGACGGCAGCGTCGCGATCCACTCGGATGACCGTGCCTACAAGCCGCTCAACTGGATGTCCCCGCCCTGCGTCCTCAAGGAGGAGGAGGGCCGCTGGACGGTCGAGAACAAGGCCGGAGAGAAACTGATCATCACCCTGGAGGAGGTCATGCTCGACTCCTCGCACGAGCTCGGGGTCGACCCCGGGCTGATCAAGGACGGCGTCGAGGCCCACCTCCAGGAGCTCCTCGCCGACCGGATGGAGGTCCTGGGCGAGGGCTGGAGCCTGATCCGCCGCGAGTACCCGACCGCGATCGGCCCGGTCGACATCCTGTGCCGCAACGCCGAGGGCGCGACCATCGCCATCGAGATCAAGCGCCGCGGCGAGATCGACGGCGTCGAGCAGCTGACCCGCTACCTGGAGCTGCTCAACCGCGACCCGCTGCTGGCCCCGGTCAAGGGCGTCTTCGCCGCCCAGCAGATCAAACCCCAGGCCCGGGTGCTCGCCACCGACCGCGGCATCGGCTGCGTCGTCCTCGACTACGACGCCCTGCGCGGCATCGAGGACGACAAACTGAAGCTGTTCTGACCCGCGGATGGCCTCGGCGCTCATTCGCCCCTTCCGCCCCGGTTGCACCGACCGCACCGGGGCGGCCCGACGTCAGGGGCTGGAGGAGTCGCCCGCCGCGCCCGCGGGCGGGCTGGTGGACGCGCTGGGGCTCGGGGTCGAGGCACTGCTGCTGCTGCTCGGCGTGGAGGACGCGGACGGGCTGGACGACGCGGATGCGCTGCTGGAGGCCGGGGGCGCCGGCGGCGGGGACACCGGGTGCGTCGGGCTGCTCTGGGTCCGCGACGGGGTCGTGGCCGGGGTACTGGGGGTGGTGCCCGGGGTCGTGCCCGGGGTGCTCGGGGTGGTGCCCGGCACGCCGGGCTGGATCAGCGGGCCGCCGGGGACGGTGCTGGGGCTGGTGGACGGGGTGGCGCTGCCGGACGCGGTGGCCGAGGTGGACGGGGTCATCAGCGGGGGCACCGTCGGTGTGGTCACCGGGGCCACCGGGACGCCCGCGCTCTTGGCCGAGTGCTGGAAGGCGCCGACGCCCAGGGCTATGCCCGAGCCCAGCGCGCCCATCAGCACCACGCCCGCCACCGCCAGCAGCAGCTGACGCCCGTTCACCGCGCGGTCGCCCTCGGCCCGTCCGGCCAGCCGGCGCAGCCCCGGGCGGGGCGCGGCGGCGAACGGCTGCGCCGGGCCGCCGGTGAGCGCCCTGGTGCTCCGCTCCAGCAGGCTCAGCACCCGCCGTCCGGCTATCGCGCCGCGGGCGTCGCCGAGGGCGGCCCGCATCGCGACGGAGGCCTCCAGCTCGGCGCGGGCCCGGTCGTACGCGCCGGTGCACAGCCCCAGTACGCCGAGCTCGTGGTGGAACCACGCCTCGGCGGCGACCGCGCCGGTCGACCGCGCGGACTCCTGGCCGAAGCGCAGCGCGCGCTCCCACGCGCCCCAGCGCAGCGCCAAGGCGAAGGAGGGCGCCGCCGCCCGGGCCAGCAGCACCACCTGGGCGTGACGGCCCGCGTCGCGGTCGGCGTGCATCGCCGCCAGCAGCACCTCGGCCTCGGCGGCTATCTGCTCCTCGGTGACCGAGGCGTGCCCGGTCCACCAGGCGAAGTGCTGTCCGGCCTCGCGGGCCGCCCCGCCGTCCGGCCACTCGTCGGCGAGCAGCGCGCAGACGCCGTCCACCAGCCGGTGGTGGACGCCGACGACGACCGCGAGCCCGGCCTCGACCAGTTCCTCCAGCGCCGCCTCGCCGTGGCCGACGTCGACCAGCGCGGGCAGGTGCGGGGCGGTGGGGCACTCGCCGCCGAGGGCGACGGCGAGCTCCAGGGTGCGCCGGGCCGGGCGGCTGAGGCCCCGGGCGATGCGGACCGCCGGGGCGGCGCTCTCGGCGACGGACGGCAGCGGCACCGGGTCCGGCGGCGGCTCGCCGACGGACTCGTGCTGGCTCAGGTAGGCGTCGAAGCCGCCGGGGGTCGGCCGGCGCTCGGCCGCCGGGTCCACCAGCGTGCCGGACAGCCGCTGGGTGTGCAGCAGTTCCACACCCTGCTCGGCGGTGCCCGGGCTGTCCCAGTCCGGTCCCGGCAGTCCGGCCGCCAGTGCCTCGATGGCGGCCTCGCGGTGCCGCAGCAGCGCCCCGGCCTGGACGAAGCGCAGCGGCAGGCCCTCGGACTCGAACCAGAGGTCGACCGCCCAGGCCCGCTCGGTCTCGTCCAGCGAGCGCCCGGCCAGCCGGGCCAGCAGCGCGAGGCTGGCCTGCCGGGACAGGCCGGGGATGGTGACCTCCTCCATCCGCGAGCCGACCAGCGGGGCCGGGACGTCCGGGGCGGAGGAGACCAGGAAGGCGCACTCGGGGGCGGCGCCGAGCAGTTCCTCCAGCGTGTCGCCGCCGAACTCCAGGTCGTCGATGACCACGACCGCGCCGACGCCGCGCAGCAGCTCCGCCCACCGCTCCCGTCCCGGGCGGTAGCCGGGGGCGTCGTAGGTGGCCGCGAACAGGTCCTGGAGCAGGTCGGCGGTGGTCCGCCGGTAGCCGCTGAGCTGGACCACCCCGGCGGGCGCGAGCCCGGCGCAGGCGGCGGCGACGGTGTCGAGGACGGCGGTGCGTCCCGAGCCGCCCTGGCCGGTGACCCGGACGCAGCGGCCCTGGCTCAGCCGGTCCCGCAGCCGGTCGCACAGGGCGTCGCGTTCGAGCAGGTGGCCGCCGGTGGCCCGGGGGCGGGCGGTGGCGTCGCCGGGGACCGGCAGCGGTTGCGGCCGCCGCCCGGACGGGCAGGGCTCGGCACTGCTGCCGTCGGCGGCGTTGACGGTGAGCAGCAGGTCGCCGACGACCACGCTGCCGGTGCGGTCGCGGCCGTCGGCCGGGGCGTCGGCGGCGGCCTCCTCCCAGCCGGGCTCGGCGGCCGGGCCGGTGCGGGCGACCTCGGTGGAGGCGCCGCTGCCGTA
This sequence comes from Streptacidiphilus sp. P02-A3a, assembly GCF_014084105.1. Lineage (GTDB taxonomy): Bacteria > Actinomycetota > Actinomycetes > Streptomycetales > Streptomycetaceae > Streptacidiphilus. The sequence continues at coordinate 8,062,049 of NZ_CP048289.1, forward strand.
GCGGACCGGCAGGTTGGCGGACGGCGTCGGCACACCGATGGTGGGCGCCTCGGCGGATATGGGCTCGTACGGGTGGCCGGGCGGCGGCTCGGGGTCGGGCCCGGCCCCGGCGGCCGGCATCAGGACGGTCTCGGCCTCGCGGAACGACTCGCTCGCGAATTCCGGCGGTCCCTGCTCCCCGGAGTCGTCGCCGTCCCCCACTACATGCGGGTTCATGTTCCTCTTTCGCCCCCGGTACCGTACGCAGCGCGCAGTGCGGGCACATTCTCCCGTCCACGGCTGGCATTCCGGTAACCAGACGCGGACCGTTGCACACTCTTCACCAATCCAGCACGACGGGCGGTGCCGCCGCGCCACCCTGTTACCGGGTGCTCACCCAGCGGAGACCGGCAGCACCGGTCCGGGCAGTTCTCCGGCCAGGCCACCGGCCAGGTCCTGGGCCAGGTCGGCGACCAGATCCGGGACGTAGCCCTCGATCGCCAGGATCCGGTGCAGCTTGGTCGCCACCAGCAGCCGCTGCAGTTGCGCCGGGACGCCGCGCAGCACCATCCGCCGACCGCAGCGCCCGGCCCGGCGGTGGGTGCCCATCAGCACCCCGAGGCCGGTGGCGTCCCAGGAGTCCAGGGCGGACAGGTCGAGCACCAGGTCACCGTGGCCGTGGTCGACCGCGCGGTGCAGCACGGACCGCGCGTCGGCGGCGGTGCGGACGTCCAGGCGCCCCTCGATGGCCAACTCGTCGTGGTCACCCCTGATCCGCATGTCCGCTCCTTCATGGCCCTGCCTGCTGTCCGGGTGTCGTGCGACCGGGCGAGCCGTACCGCCGACCCGGGCAACGAACCAATGCTTCTCTCATCTGACGCGGAACCAGCTGTCCGCGTTGCTGGCCACGGCGAAATCTGACGGTAAATCACTCATTCGAGTGAGGATTTCCGGTCTCCGCCCGCAAAGACGATCGCAAGTACGGCTGATTATCGTGCATCCCACTCAACCCGGCAGCCCCAGGTGATCAACCTCACCCGGGGGCCGCGGTCGTATCCTCCGCCGACCGGGGGCGTCGGAGCGACACAACGCGCCGCCGGACGTCGGAGAATGGAAGGGTGAGCCGACTCGACCCGCTGCTCCAGCTCGTGCTGCCGTTCCTCCTCGTGGGCGCCATCGTGCTGCTCTACCGCTGGGCCGCGCGCGCGGGCCACTCGTTCGTACCGCGCGCCGTGCGCCCCGGCCCGCCTACCGAGTACGGCCTGCTGGTACCGGTCGCCGCGCCCGCCGACAACGAGGAGGCGCTGCGGCTCACCGCGCTGCTGGACCGGGCGGGGGTCCGCAACACGCTGGTGCGGACCACCCAGGGGCCCCGGATCATGGTCTGGCGCGACCAGGCGCACCGGGCCCGCGCCCTGCTCCAGTAGCGGTCCGGGTCAGAACGGGGTCCGGGTCAGAACGGGTCCGGGTCCGGCTCGCGGCTGACATCGGCGCCCAGCTCGGTCAGCTGCTCGACGAACCCGGCGTAGCCCCGGTCGATGTGGTGGATCTCGGAGACCAGGGTCGGCCCCTCGGCGACCAGCCCGGCCAGCAGCAGCCCGGCCCCGGCCCGGATGTCGGTGGAGCGCACGGGGGCGCCGGACAGCCGGGGCACGCCCCGGAGCACCGCGTGGTGCCCGTCGGTGCGGACCTGCGCGCCGAGCCGGGCGAGCTCCTGCAGGAAGACGAACCGGGCCTCGAAGATGTTCTCGGTGATCATGGAGACCCCGTCGGCCACCGAGTTCAGCGCGGCGAACTGCGGCTGCAGGTCGGTGGCGAAGCCCGGGTAGGGCAGGGTCACCACGTCCACGGCGCTCGGCCGGCGGTCCATCACCACCCGGAAGCCGTTCTCCTCGACGGTGATCCCGGCCCCGGCGGCGACCAGCTTGTCCAGCGCGATCCGCAGGTGCTCGGCCACCGCGTGGCCGACCGTCACGTCGCCCTGGGTCATCACCGCCGCGACCGCGAAGGTACCGGCGACGATCCGGTCCGACAGCGTCTCGTAGGACACCGGCGACAGCCGGTCCACCCCCTGCACCTCGATCGTGGAGCTGCCCGCGCCGCCGATCTTGGCGCCCATGGCCTGAAGCATCTGGCACAGGTCGACGATCTCGGGCTCGCGGGCGGCGTTGTCGATGACCGTGCTGCCCTCCGCCAGGACCGCCGCCATCAGGATGTTCTCGGTCGCGCCGACGCTGGGGAAGTCCAGTTCCACGGTGCTGCCGCGGAGCCCGGTCGGGGCCGAGGCGAGCAGGAAGCCGTGCTCGTTGGTGATCTCCGCGCCGAGCCGGGTCAGGCCGTCGATGTGCATGTCCAGGCCGCGCGAGCCGATCGCGTCGCCGCCCGGCCGGGCCACCTTCACCCGGCCGCAGCGCGCCAGCAGCGGACCGAGCACCGCGATCGACGCCCGCATCCGCCGGACCAGGTCGTAGTCGGCCTCGTGGCCCGGCTCGGCCGGGACGTCGATCCGCGCGACCCCGGTGTGGTCACCGGGCTCGATGGACCAGTCGAGCTCCACCCCGCAGCCCATCCGGCGCAGCAGCTCCGCCATGATCTCCACGTCGAGGATCCGGGGCAGGTTGCCGATCCGGGTCTCGCCCTCGGCCAGCAGCGCCGCCGCCATCAACTTCAGCGCGCTGTTCTTGGCCCCCGGCACCCGCACCCGCCCGACCAGCCTCCTACCACCCACCACCCGCAAGCGTTCCATGCGACAGGATCGTATCGGGCCCCGGCCGCCACTACGCCATTGGAGTGACGCCGACGGGCCCCCGCGCGGCTAGCGGTTCTCGCCGGGGATCCAGAGGACGTCGCCGACGGACTTGTTGGCGCTGCGGGCGAGGATGAAGAGCAGGTCGGAGAGGCGGTTGAGGTAGGTCGCGGTGAGCGGGTTGACGGTGTCGCCGTGGGTCTCGATCGCGGCCCAGGTGCTGCGCTCGGCGCGGCGGACCACGGTGCAGGCGACGTGCAGGTACGCCGCGCCGGGGGTGCCGCCGGGGAGGATGAAGCTGCGCAGCTTCTCCAGCTCCTCCAGGAAGCGGTCGCAGTCCTGCTCCAGCCGGTCCACGTAGGTCTGCAGCACCCGCAGCGGCGGGTACTTCGGGTCCGGGACGACCGGGGTGGCCAGGTCCGCGCCGACGTCGAACAGGTCGTTCTGGATCCGGACCAGTACCGCCGTGATGTCCTCGTCCAGTCCGCCGCAGGCGATGGCCACGCCGATGGCGGCGTTGGCCTCGTTGCTGTCGGCGTAGGCCGCGAGCCGGGGATCGGTCTTCCGGGTCCGGCTCATGTCACCGAGCGCGGTGGTGCCGTCGTCGCCGGTACGGGTGTAGATGCGGGTGAGGTTGACCATGCCGCGAGCGTAGCGTGGGGGCGGGGTACGGTTCAGGCCACGTTGACGCGCTGGCCGGGCGGGGCGGCCTCCAGCCACGCCAGGAAGCCGGTGAGGGCGTCCTCGCTCATCGCCAGCTCCAGCGGTTCACCCGCGTGCAGGCAGGTCAGCACGACCGCGCCGGACAGCAGCGCGAGCTCCTCCTGCCCCTCGGGGGTGCGCCGGTAGAGCACTTCGATCCGGGAGCGCTGGAGCACCCGGCGGGGGCGGGGGGCGTAGCTGAAGACCCGGAACCACTCGACCGAGTCGTTGTTGTAGCGGGCGATGCCGAAGACCCAGCCCTTGCCACCGTCCTCGGCGGAGGCGGACTCCGGGGCGGGGGCGGAGCCGGAGGGCAGTACCGCCTCGGCGGAGGCGTCGGTGGTCGGCGGCAGCGGCGCGCCCGGGTCGGCCGAGGGCAGCACCGGGGGCATCCGCAGCCGCGCCGAACAGTCGAACGTCCCGCCGCGGCGCTGGATCAGCCGGCGCCGGATCGCGAACGCGCCCAGTCCGAGCAGGACGGCCAGCAGGACGGCGATGACGACGATCACCGCGAGAACCATGCCGTACCACCTCCTCGCGTCTCGGTCTGCCGCTGTGCTGGTTCAACTGCCGCGCCGCCCTCGGGGTAACTCTCGTTCTCCCGTGCGGGGATGCAGCGGTCCCGGGACCACTCACGTGCCCCGGGACCGGTGATACAGGTGTGCTGATCGTACAAGCAGTGCGACCTGGCCTAGCGGTTGGTGGCCGCCTGTAGCCGGACGGCGGCGCGACGCTGGGCCGCGGCCTCCTCGTCCGACTTCGCTGCCGCCAGCGCCCGCTCGGCGCGCTCGACATCGATCTCGTCGGCCAGCTCGGCCACCTCGGCCAGGATCGACAGCTTGTTGTTGGCGAAGGACAGGAAGCCGCCGTGCACCGCCGCGACCACGGTGGTGCCGTCGGCCTGCCTGATGGTCACCGGGTCGGACTCCATGACGCCCAGGACCGGGGTGTGCCCGGCCTGGATCCCGATGTCACCGGACTTGGTACGGGCAAGGACGATCGTGGCCTCGCCCGACCAGACCTTGCGGTCGGCCGCGACCAGCTCGACATGCAGCTCAGCCACAGTGGGCTCCTCGGTCTTGATGCCCGTGCCGTGAAGCCCGGGTTTCGGAAAGAATAACGTTCCCCCCGACCAGCGGTGCAATCGGGGCGGTGCCTCGGCAGTGCCGAGCGCGCCGAGGGGCGGTCCCGTACGGGGCCGCCCCTCGACACCAGGCCCGCAAGAAGTGCTTACTTCTTGGCGAGCTCAGCGGCGTTGCGCTCCAGGTCCTCGATGCCACCGCACATGAAGAACGCCTGCTCCGGAGTGGAGTCGTACTTGCCGTCGGCAATGGCGTTGAACGCGTGGATGGTCTCGTCGAGCGGGACGGTCGAGCCCTCGACACCGGTGAACTGCTTCGCCACGTAGGTGTTCTGCGAGAGGAAGCGCTCGATGCGGCGGGCGCGGTAGACGGTGGTCTTGTCTTCCTCGCTCAGCTCGTCGATACCGAGGATCGCGATGATGTCCTGGAGGTCCTTGTACTTCTGCAGGATCCCCTTGATGCGGATGGCCGTGTCGTAGTGGTCCTGCGCGATGTAGCGCGGGTCCAGGATCCGGGAGGAGGACTCCAGCGGGTCGACGGCCGGGTAGATGCCCTTCTCCGAGATCGGACGGGAGAGCACCGTCGTCGCGTCGAGGTGGGCGAAGGTGGTGGCCGGGGCCGGGTCGGTCAGGTCGTCCGCGGGGACGTAGATCGCCTGCATCGAGGTGATCGAGTGACCGCGGGTCGAGGTGATCCGCTCCTGCAGCTGGCCCATCTCGTCCGCCAGGTTCGGCTGGTAGCCGACCGCCGAGGGCATGCGGCCCAGCAGGGTCGACACCTCGGAGCCGGCCTGGGTGAACCGGAAGATGTTGTCGATGAACAGCAGCACGTCCTGGCCCTGGACGTCACGGAAGTACTCGGCCATGGTCAGCGCGGAGAGCGCGACCCGCAGACGGGTGCCCGGGGGCTCGTCCATCTGGCCGAAGACCAGCGCGGTCTTGTCCAGAACGCCGGAGTCCTTCATCTCCTCGATGAGGTCGTTGCCCTCACGGGTGCGCTCGCCGACACCGGCGAACACCGACACACCACCGAAGTTCTCGGCGACACGGTAGATCATCTCCTGGATGAGCACCGTCTTGCCGACGCCGGCGCCGCCGAACAGGCCGATCTTGCCACCCTGGACGTACGGGGTGAGCAGGTCGATGACCTTGATGCCGGTCTCGAACATCGCGGTCTTCGATTCGAGCTGGTCGAAGCGGGGCGCGGTGCGGTGGATCGGCCAGCGGGTCTGGACCTGGGCGTTGAACTCGTCCCGGTCCACGTTCAGGACCTCGCCGAGGGCGTTGAAGACCTTGCCCTTGGTGATGTCGCCGACCGGGACGGAGATCGCGGAGCCGGTGTCGGTGACACCAGCGCCACGGACCAGGCCGTCGGTGGGCTGCATCGAGATGGCGCGGACCAGGCCGTCGCCCAGGTGCTGCGCGACCTCAAGGGTCAGCACCTTGCGGCCGGTGCCGTCCGGGGCGTCCACCTCGACGTGCAGAGCGTTGAACATCTCCGGCATGGCGTCGACGGAGAACTCCACGTCGACGACCGGACCGATGACCCGCGCGACACGGCCGGTGGCCGTCGCGGTCTCAACAGTGGCAGTCATTGTCTAGTCACTCCCCGCGTTCGCGTCGGCCAGGGCGGTTGCGCCACCGACGATCTCGCTGATTTCCTGGGTGATCTCGGCCTGTCGGGCCGAGTTGGCAAGTCGCGAGAGCGACTTGATGAGGTCGCCCGCGTTGTCGGTCGCGCTCTTCATCGCACGACGCCGGGCGGCGTGCTCCGAGGCGGCCGATTGCAGCAGCGCGTTGTAGATCCTGCTCTCGACGTACCGCGGCAGCAGCGCGTCCAGGACGCCCTCCGCCGACGGCTCGAAGTCGTACAGCGGGAACGGCCCCTCGGCCGCCTCCACCGCCTGCGTCTCCTCCAGCTTGAGCGGCAGCAGGCGCACGTCCACGGCGTTCTGGGTGAGCATCGAGACGAACTCGGTCGAGACGATGTGGAGTTCGTCCACGCCGCCCTCGGCCGTGTCGGTCACGAAGGCGTCGATCAGTGCCGCCGAGACCTCCTTGGCGTCCTGGTACGTCGGCTTGTCCGAGAAGCCGGTCCATGCCTGGACCACCGGGCGGTTGCGGAAGGAGAAGTAGCCGACGGCCTTGCGGCCGACCGCGTACTGCTCCACCTGCTTGCCCTCGGCCTTCAGCCGGTTGGTCAGCAGCTCCGACGCCTTGAGGGCGTTGGCGGAGTAGCCACCGGCCAGACCGCGGTCAGCCGTGATCACCAGCACCGCCACCCGGACCGGGGACTCCGGCTCGGAGGTGAGCGGGTGCTTGGCGTTCGACCGCGTCGCGACCGCGGTCACCGCACGGGTGAGCTCGTCCGCGTACGGGGAGGAGGCGGCCACCGCGCGCTGCGCCTTCATGATGCGCGACGCGGAGATCATCTCCATCGCCTTGGTGATCTTCTTCGTCGCGGTGACAGAGCGGATCCGGCGCTTGTAGACCCGAAGCTGTGCTCCCATGGGTCGTTACCGTCCTTTCCGTCCCTCGTCAGGCCGAGTCGCCGAGGAGAGCGCCCTCAGAGGTGGTGAACTCCTTCTTGAACGAGGTGATGGCCTCGGTCAGCGAGGTGATCGTGCCGTCCTCCAGCTTGCTGGTCTCGACGATCGTGGTCAGCACGCCCTTGTGCTCGCGGCGCAGGTAGTCGAGGAACTCACGCTCGAACTTGCGGATGTCCACGACCGGGACGTTGTCCAGCTTGCCGGTGGTGCCGGCCCAGACCGAGACGACCTGCTCCTCGACCGGGAACGGCTGGTACTGGCCCTGCTTCAGCAGCTCGACCAGGCGCGCGCCGCGCTCCAGCTGCGCCTTGGAGGCCGCGTCCAGGTCGGAACCGAAGGCGGCGAACGCCTCCAGCTCGCGGTACTGGGCGAGGTCCAGACGGAGCCGGCCGGCCACCGACTTCATGGCCTTGATCTGGGCCGAGCCACCGACACGGGAGACCGAGATACCGACGTTCACGGCCGGGCGGATGCCGGCGTTGAACAGGTCGGACTCCAGGAAGCACTGGCCGTCGGTGATCGAGATCACGTTGGTCGGGATGTACGCCGAGACGTCGTTGGCCTTGGTCTCGATGATCGGCAGACCGGTCATCGAGCCCGCGCCCAGCTCGTCCGACAGCTTGGCGCAACGCTCCAGCAGACGGGAGTGCAGGTAGAAGACGTCGCCCGGGTAGGCCTCGCGGCCCGGCGGACGGCGCAGCAGCAGCGACACGGCGCGGTACGCCTCGGCCTGCTTGCTCAGGTCGTCGAAGATGATGAGGACGTGCTTGCCGTCGTACATCCACTCCTGGCCGATGGCCGAACCGGTGTACGGGGCGAGGTACTTGAAGCCGGCCGGGTCGGACGCCGGGGCAGCCACGATGGTGGTGTACTCCAGCGCGCCCGCCTCCTCCAGCGCACCGCGCACGGAGGCGATGGTCGAACCCTTCTGGCCGATGGCGACGTAGATGCAGCGGACCTGCTTCTTCGGGTCGCCCGAGCGCCAGTTGTCGCGCTGGTTGATGATCGTGTCGATCGCCACCGCGGTCTTGCCGGTCTGGCGGTCACCGATGATCAGCTGACGCTGGCCGCGGCCGATCGGGGTCATCGCGTCGATGGCCTTGATGCCGGTCTGCATCGGCTCGTGCACCGACTTGCGGACCATGACGCCGGGAGCCTGAAGCTCCAGCGCGCGGCGGCCGGTGGACTCGATCTCGCCGAGGCCGTCGATCGGCTGGCCGAGCGGGTCGACCACGCGGCCGAGGTAGCCCTCGCCGACGGGGACCGACAGGACCTCGCCGGTGCGGCGGACCGACTGGCCCTCCTCGATCGCGCTGTACTCGCCGAGGACGACGACGCCGATCTCGCGGGTGTCGAGGTTGAGCGCGAGCCCGAGGGTTCCGTCCTCGAACTTCAGCAGCTCGTTCGCCATGACCGAGGGCAGACCCTCGACCCGGGCGATGCCGTCAGCCGTGTAGGTGACCGTGCCGACCTCTTCACGCGAGGCGGCATCCGGCTGGTACGACTGGACGAAGTTGTCCAGCGCGTCCCGGATCTCCTCCGGCCGGATCGTGAGCTCCGCCATCTGGGTTCCCTGCTCTCCTAGTTGCGATCCTCGGCCCGCCCGTGGAGGGCCGCAAGTATTCGACTCTCGGCCAGCTGTTTCGACTGACCGTATTGACCGACCGAGGGTCGGATGCTGCTGGGGCAAAGCCCGCTGTACTGCCTGTACTGCCGACTGCCGGTACTGCTCTACTGCTCGGTGCCGCGTTATCCCGCGAGACCCTGCCGGGCGCTGTCCAGGCGTCCGGCGATGGTGCCCTCGATGACCTCGTCGCCGACCTGGACCCGGACACCGCCGAGCACCGAGGGGTCCACCTCGATGTTCAGGTGCACCGGACGACCGACCAGACGCGCCAGCGAACCGGCGAGGCGGTCCTTCTGCGCGTCCGAAAGCGGCACCGCGACGGTCACCAGCGCGACCACGCGGCCACGCCTGGCGGCGGCGAGCCGGGAGAAGTCCTCCAGCCCACCCTCCAGGCTACGTCCACGCGGCTGGGTGACCAGCGAGGTCACCAGCGCGGTGGTGGCCGGCTTGGCCTTCCCGCCGAGCAGCGACTGCACCAGACCGGCCTTGGCGGCGGAGCTCGCGACGGAGTCGGTCAGCGCCGAGCGGAGCTCGTTGCTGCTCGCGACGACCCGTCCGAAGCGGAACAGCTCGTCCTCGACCTCGTCCAGCGCCCCGGCCTTGTCCGCGCCGATGACCTCGGCGTAGGCGGCCAGCTGCTCCGTCCCGTCGACCAGGTCGCGGGAGTTGGACCAGCGCGAGCGCACCACGCCGGAGAACAGGTCCAGGCTGTCCGCACCGATCTTGCCGCCGAACAGCGAGCGGGCCAGGTCGGCCTTGCGCTGTCCCTCGACGGCGGGGTCGGTGAGTACCCGGCGGAGCCCGACCTCGCGGTCCAGCACGCTGGTCACCGCGAGCAGGTCGGCGGCGAGCGCGGCGGCGTCGGCCTGACCGGAATCGGTCAGCGCCTCCAGGCGCTCACGGGCGGCTGCGTTCGACTGACGCGTGGCGCTGCTCACTTGGCCGCACCCTGCGCACCGGCCGCCTCGGCCCGAACAGCCTGGGCGTCGAGCTCGTCGAGGAAGCGGTCCACGATCCGGCTCTGGCGCGCGGAGTCCTCAAGGGACTCGCCGACCACCCGGCCGGCCAGGTCGGTGGCGATGCGGCCGACGTCCTGCCGGAGCACGGTCGTCACCTGCCGACGGTCCGCCTCGATCTGGGCGTGGCCCGCGGCGACGATGGACTCGCGCTGACGCTGTCCCTCCTCGCGCATCTCCGCGATGATCGCGGAACCCTGCTCGCGGGCGTGCTCGGTGATCCGGGCCGCCTCGTGGCGGGCCTCGGCGAGCTGGGCCTTGTACTCCTCAAGCGTCCGGTTGGCCTCGGCCTGCGCCGATGCCGCCCGCTCCAGGCCACCCTCGATCGCGTCGTGCCGCTCCTCCAGAGTCTTCTGGATGTTGGGCAGGAGCTTCTTTCCGAGGACCCCAAAGACGATCAGGAAGCAGAGCAGCCCGATGATCAGTTCCGAAGTGTCCGGGAGTAGCGGGTTCTGAGGACCTGCGTCCGCCAGGAGGCTCATCATCATGTCTGAACCTTTCGTCGAGTGTGGCTACTGGCCGGGCTGGTTACTTGGCCGGGAAGATGAACGGCGCGACCAGGCCGAGGAGGGCCAGCACCTCACAGAGCGCGAAGCCCAGGAACATGTTGGTGCGGATGACCGGCATGGCCTCGGGCTGACGGGCCATCGCCTCGATGGAGTGGCCGAAGACCACGCCGATGCCGACGCCGGGGCCGATGGCGGCGAGACCGTACGCGATGGCGCCGAGGTTGCCCTGGATGCTGATGTTGCTGACAGCGGAGGCAGCGGTGTTGACGAGATCGGCAGACATTTTTCCTGTCTTCCTATGTGATGCGGTCCGTTGGGGGGCTTCCCAGCGGAAGTCGGTGAGGGGGGTGGGTCAGTGACCCTCTTCGAGCGCTCCGCTGATGTAGATCGAGGCGAGCAGCGTGAAGATGTAGGCCTGCAGGAACTGGATCAGCACCTCGAAGGCGGTCATGACGACTGCCATGATGAACGATCCACCGGCGAGGGCGGACATGATCGAGGGGGTCAGCAGGTACCAGCTGGCGACGCTGAACATCACGATCAGCATGTGACCGGCGAACATGTTGGCCCACAGCCGCACCGAGAGGGTGAACGGACGCAGGATCACGTTCTGCAGGAACTCCAGGAAGACGACCAGGGGGGTGATCCAGCCGGGCAGGCCGTCCAGCCAGACCAGGTTCTTGACGCCGCCCTTGAAGCCGTGGGTCTTGAACGTCAGGTACATGTACGTCACCCACACCAGCGCCGCGAGCGCGACCGGGTACGCGTAGCGCGAGGCCACCGGGAACTGCGCCAGCGGGATGATGGACATGATGTTCATGATCCACACGAAGAAGAAGATCGAGGTCAGGAAGGGGACGAACTTGTCGCCCTTCTTGCCGATCACGTCACGGGCGATACCGCGCGAGATGAAGTTGTACCCGATCTCACCGACCAGCTGGATCTTCCCGGGGACCAGCTTCGGCTTGGCGAAGGCGGCCCAGAAGAAGCCGACGACGATCAGCATGCAGATCACCGCGAGGAGCATCGGCTTGGTGAAGCCGAAGCTGCCTACCGAGAAGATCGGCTTGAAGTTGAATGAGTTGAGACCCGGCGCGGGGAAGCCACAGTTCGCATTGATGTGGCACCCAACCTCAGCGAGCATCTTGTGGGCACTCACCCGTGACTCCTTCGTCGTGACGCATAAGAACAGCAACCTTGGGTGTCGGCGCGGCTGGTGGGGCCGCTGGTCGGCACTGGGGACTTGGGGTGGCGCCGCCACAGTCGACCCGGCCTGGAGCGGTGGGCTCCTGCGACCGAGGACCGGGCACCCCCGTGATCTGTGCTGTGGCTCCAGCGCTCGATCCGGGCACGTCGCCGACCGAGGGGGCTGTGCCCGTCTCGGCCGGATGTGATTCCGGACGATAGCAGATCGGGATGAAGCGTCTTTAGTCCGCCCTTACGTCCCATCACGGGACCCCGTCTGCTCCGGCGGGTTCTCCTTGCGTTCCTTGGGCGGAACGGAGGGCGTCGGATCGACGTAGAGCATCTTCGTACGCATGGTATAGACCACCTGTCCACCCACCCAGGCCAGGGCGGTGAACAGCAGGGTCAGTGCGAAGGCCCGGGGATTGAAAAGCGTGGTGTTGCGGAAGACGATGATGAAGACGCCGACCAGCAGGATCTGCACGGTGTAGACCAGCATCCCGGCCATCATCACCACCTGCGGCCGGTCCCGGGTCAGCCGCATCAACACGGCGAATCCGAGACCGAAGAAGACGGCGACCACACCCACCCCGACCAGACCGCCGATCAGGCCCTTCTCGCCGGCGACGAGCGCACTGACGAGAACGGCGACGACTCCCACGGGGACAGCCGCAGTAGCGGCACCCCGGAGAATCCGGGCGTCGTTGGACAACATCGGCGTCAACTCCGGCGCGATGGTGGGGTGGAAAGGGGTGAACTGAGTGAATGCGGAGAACGAGCACGACATCACAGGCCCGCGAGGCGGACCGCGACCGAACGACCTTCTCCCATAAGGTCCTTCGGCTCTTCTCCTGACGTCGTGAACGGTATCACAAGCTATTTGGTCAGGTCTTTACTCTTCGGGTGTGCTTCTTGCCACACGAACATCACCCGCAGGAGTTAGCGGGTACTTTGCCCCGTTACGCCCGAATGGCGACCGGTAGCATGCGCTCCGGTACCGATCCGGCGCAGCAGCTCCTGGTCCGCGTGGGACAACGCCACCGCCGGTTCCAGCCGTTCGGGCCGCGGCTTGGCCTTGGCGGCGACGGGTTCGGCGACCGGTTCGGCCGGTTCGGCGCCGGATCCGCCCGCGGTGTCGACCACGGGTTCGGCGACCGCTTCGGCGACCGCCCCGGTCGCGGGCGACCGGCGGTAGCGCGGCGGCAGGAAGCGCTCCGCTATCCGGGGGGCGTGCGGCTTGAAGCGGGGCAGCAGCAGGAAGAGGATCCCCAGCAGGCAGAGCCCCATCCCGATCCAGGCCGCGTACAGCTCGGTCATGCTGACCGAGAAGGCCACCGTCGCGAAGGCGATCAGCGCGCCCCAGAAGTACATGATCATCACGGCCCGGCTGTGCGAGTGGCCGATGCTCAGCAGCCGGTGGTGCAGGTGCTGCCGGTCCGCCGCGAACGGCGACTTGCCCGCCCAGGTCCGCCGGACCACCGCGATCAGCAGGTCCGCCAGCGGGATCGCGATCGCGGTCAGCGGCAGCAGCAGCGGGATGTACACCGGCACCATCGCGTGCGTGGCCACGGTCTGCGAGCTGTAGCTGGCGGTGAGCGCGCCCGGGTCGACGCCGCCGGTGAGCGAGATCATCGACACCGACAGCACCAGGCCGATCAGCATCGATCCGGAGTCGCCCATGAAGATCCGCGCCGGGTGCAGGTTGTGCGGCAGGAAGCCCATGCACATGCCCGCGAGGATCACGCTGAACAGCGCCGCCGGGGTGGCGTCGGTCAGGCCGTAGCCGTAGGAGATGCGGTAGGCGTAGACGAAGAAGGCCAGCGCGGCGATGCAGACCATCCCGGCGGCCAGGCCGTCCAGGCCGTCGATGAAGTTGACCGCGTTGACGCTGAGCACCACCAGCAGCACCGCCAGCAGCGTGCCCCACCACTGCGGTATCAGCACCGGCCCGAAGCCGGGCACCGGCAGCCAGAGCACGGTCACGCCCTGGTAGACCATCACGCCCGCGGCGACCATCTGGCCGCCGAGCTTGACCAGCGCGTCCACGCCCCACTTGTCGTCCAGCACGCCGATGATCCACATGATCCCGGCCCCGGCCAGCAGCGCGGTGACGTCGGTGTTGTTGTGGAAGACGGAGGTGAGGGTGGTCAGCCGGGAGGCCACCAGCAGTCCGGCGCAGAGCCCGCCGAACATCGCGATGCCGCCCAGGCGCGGCGTCGGCTCGCGGTGGACGTCCCGCTCCCGGATCTCCGGCATCGCCCCGGCGACGATCGCGAACTTCCTGGCCGGTCCGGTCAGCAGATAGGTGACCGCAGCCGTGACGCACAGCGTCAACAGGAACTCACGCACCAGCGCCCTCCTCAACCGCGGTCGGCACCCCCGTGACTCCGGCAGAGCATAGCGTCCGTGACTGAGGGGCGGGGTGTGCCTGATGGTGCCTCACGACGGACCACCTTAGTTATAAGGACGCCGATGACCACCATTGCGGTTTTGTCGACAGCGGAGCAATCGGTCACCTCTGCGGCGGCACTCAGCCAGGGCACCCGAACGGGGGGCTTCAGACCGGGAAGCGTTGGAGCAGCGAGCGTACCTCCCGGGCGACTGCCCCCGCCTGCTCCGGCGAACCGTCCGCGAGCACCCGCTCGATCAGTGCGGCCGACTGCTCCATCTGGGCCGGACCCATCCCCTGGGCGGTCGCGCGGGCGGTACCCAGGCGGACGCCGGAGGCCGCCGCGGGCGGGGCGTCGTCGAACGGCACGGCGCAGCGGCCGACCAGCAGGCCCGCCGCCTCGCAGCGGCGTTCGACCTCCTTGCCGGTCAGCCCGAGGCCGCGGGCGTCGGTGGTGACCAGGTGGGTGTCGGTGCCGCCGGTGAGCGGACGCAGTCCGATCCGGTCCAGCGCCCCGGCCAGGGTCCGGGCGTTGGCGACGGTTTCCTGTGCGTATGCCGTGAATTCCGGGGCCGCCGCCGCGCCCAGCGCCAACGCCTTGGCGGCGACCACGTCCATCGCCGGTCCGCCCTGGGTGAACGGGAACACCGCCCGGTCCAGTCGCTCGGCCAGTGCGGACCGGCACAGCAGCAGGCCGCCGCGCGGGCCGCGGAGCAGTTTGTGGGTGACCCCGCAGACCACGTCCGCGTACGGCACCGGTGATTCCAGCACCCCGGCCGCGACCAGGCCGATGGTCTGCGAGACGTCGGCCACCAGGTAGGCGCCGACCTCGTCGGCGACGGTCCGGAAACCGGCCCAGTCGATGGCCCTGGGGTAGGAGATGGCCCCGGCCACGATCGCCTTCGGGCGGACCGTCCGGGCCAGCTCCAGCACCTGGTCCAGGTCGATCAGGCCGTCGTCCCGGCGGACCCCGTAGCCGTGGAAGTCGAACCAGCGTCCGGAGAAGTTCGCCCGGGAGCCGTGGGTGAGGTGGCCGCCGTGGGCCAGCGACATGGCCAGTACCGCGTCGCCCGGGCGCAGCACCGCGGCGTAGGCGGCGAGGGTCGCGGCGGTACCGCTGTTCGGCTGGACGTTGGCGTGCTCGGCGCCGAACAGCGTCCGGGCCCGGTCGACGGCCAGCCGCTCCACGGCGTCGGCCTGGGCGCAGCCGGTGTGGTGCCGGTGGCCCGGGTAGCCCTCCGCGTACTTGTCGGCGAGGGCGCCGCCGAGGATCGCGCGGACCCCGGGCAGTGACAGGTTCTCCCCGGCGAGCAGGTGCAGTTGGCTGCGCCGGCGCTCGTCCTCGGCGTCCAGCAGCGCCGCCAGCGCGGGGTCGTCGCCGAGCACCGGGGCCGCCGGGCGATCCGTTGACCTGGTGACCACTGCCATCGCCTCATTCCCTGCGGGCGCCCGGCCGGTCGTCGGCGCGCCCATCGGATGAGGCAACTCTAGGTCGGGAAAAACGGTCCTGCGCGGTCTAGACGCTCACTCGGGCGACACCGGTCAGGGCGGTGACGATGGGATCGAGCGCGTCGAAGATCTCTTCGCCGCAGTTGCGGAACATGCCCAGCGGCGCGCCGTAGGGGTCGTCCACCTCGTCCGCCTCCGGGGTCGCCGCCAGCAGCCAGCCGCGCAGCGCGGC
Source organism: Streptacidiphilus sp. P02-A3a (assembly GCF_014084105.1). Classification (GTDB taxonomy): domain Bacteria; phylum Actinomycetota; class Actinomycetes; order Streptomycetales; family Streptomycetaceae; genus Streptacidiphilus. The sequence goes on from NZ_CP048289.1 coordinate 8,077,513, forward strand.
GGCGGCGCGGACCAGGGCGCGGGCCCGGTCGGCCACGTCACCGGGCCGGTCGGAGGCCTCCGGCAGGGTGGCCGGGTCTATCGCCCGGACCAGCCGGGTGAACTCCTTGAGAGTGAAGGTGCGCAGCCCGGCGGCGTGGCCCATGGAAATCACCTGCGCCCGGTGGTCCAGGGTCGCGGTCAGTACCAGGTCCGCGCCGATGACGTGCTCGTCCAGCAGTTCCCGACCGATGAAGCCGCGCGGGTCGGCGCCGTACTCGCCGAGGATCTCGGCGGCGTTGGTCTCCATCGGGGCGCCCTCGTGGCCCCAGGTGCCCGCGCTCTCCACCAGGATGTCCCCGGCGCTGCTGCCGAGCCGGTGGTTCAGCTCGTGCCGGGTCAGCCGCTCGGCGATGGGCGAGCGGCAGACGTTGCCGGTACAGACGTACAGGATGGTGAAAGCGCCGTGGCGGGGCTCGGCGCCGCCGTAGTACGGGCGCTGGACGGGCCGCGCGTGGCGGCCGACCGACACCGAACCGCCCAGGGGAACGACGGAACCCGCCGTGGCCCCCCGCTGGGGGCCGACGGCGTGCGCTCCGCTGCGACCGTTCCGGCTGGGGTCGGTCACCTCCCGGCCTCCACCAGGTCGGGTACCACCTCGCGCAGCTGGGCGGCGGTCACCGCACCGGCCCGCAGCAGCACCGGGACCTTGCTGGTGACGTCGACGATGCTGGACGGGGTGGCGTGGTCCGCCCGGCCGCCGTCGAGGTAGATCGAGACCCGGTCGCCGAGCTGCTGCTGGGCCTCGTCGCAGTCGGCCGGGGAGGGGCCGCCGGTGAGGTTGGCGCTGGAGACCGCGAGCGGGCCGGTGATGTTCAGCAGTTCGATGGCGACGGGGTGCAGCGGCATCCGGATGGCGACGGTGCCCCGGGAGTCGCCGAGGTCCCAGCGCAGCGACGGCTGGTGCCGGGTGACCAGGGTCAGGCCGCCCGGCCAGAAGGCGTCCACCAGCTCCCAGGCGGACTCGCTGAAGTCGCTGACCAGGCCGTGCAGCGTGGTCGGCGAGCCGACCAGGACCGGCGAGGGCATGTGCCGGCCGCGGCCCTTGGCGGCCAGCAGGTCCGCCACGGCTTCCGGCTTGAAGGCGTCCGCGCCCAGCCCGTACACGGTGTCGGTGGGCAGCACGACCAGCTCGCCCCGGCGGATCGCCGAGGCGGCCTCGCGCAGTCCGGTGGCACGGTCGGTCGGATCGGCGCAGTCGTAGCGGCGGCTCATCGGTGCTGGTCCCTTCCCTGGACGGGCGTGCGGTTGGTACGGCGGCAGCTCACGGCGCTGCCCTGCGGGCGGTGGCGAAGCGCGGGCGGTTGTTGAGGTCGCGGTGGTCGGCGGCGTCGGTCCAGCCGCCCTCCTCGCGGAAGATCCACGGCACCAGGCCGCCCTGGGTGTCGGCGTGCTCGACGACGACCACCCCACCGGGCCGCAGCAGCCGCGCGGCGACCCGTTCGATGCCCCTGATGGTGTCCAGGCCGTCCTCGCCGGAGAACAGCGCCAGCTCCGGGTCGTGGTCGCGGGCCTCGGGGGCGACGTACTCCCACTCGGTCAGCGGGATGTACGGCGGGTTGCTGATCACCAGGTCGAAGCGGCCGGCCAGCTCCGGCTGGTCGGCGAAGGCCTTGGTGGCGTCGCCCTGGGTGAGGCTGATCCTGGGCGCGTCCGGGCTGGCGTCCACGTTCCGGCGGGCCCAGCCGTAGGCCTGGTCGGACAGCTCGACCGCGTGCACCCGGCTGCGCGGGACCTCCTGCGCCAGCGCCAGCGCGATCGCGCCGGAGCCGGTGCACAGGTCCACCACCAGCGGCTCGGCGACGTCCATGGAGCGCAGCGCGTCTATGGCCCAGCCGACCACCGACTCGGTCTCCGGGCGCGGCACGAACACCCCGGGCCCGACCTGGAGCTCCAGGTAGCGGAAGAAGGCCCGGCCGGTGATGTGCTGGAGCGGTTCGCGGGCCTCCCGGCGGGAGATGACCTCCCAGTAGCGGGCGTCGAACTCGGCGTCGGCGACGGTGTGCAGTTCGCCCCGCTTGACCTCGTGCACGTAGGCGGCCAACTCCTCGGCGTCGAAGCGCGGCGAAGGCACACCGGCGGCAGCCAACCGCTGGGTGGCCTGGGCCACCTCGGCGAGCAGCAGGTTCACTGCGTACCTCCTCGGAGTTCGACGACGTTCAGTGGTGCTGGGTTCAGTGGTGGCGCGCTCAGTTGTTCTGGGCCGCGGCTTCGAGCCGGGCGGCGGCGTCGGCGTCGACGGCCGACTGGATGATCGAGTCCAGCTCGCCGCTGAGGACCTGGTCCAGGTTGTACGCCTTGAAGCCGGTCCGGTGGTCCGAGATCCGGTTCTCCGGGTAGTTGTAGGTGCGGATCCGCTCCGACCGGTCCACCGTGCGGACCTGGCTGCGGCGGGCGTCGCTGGCCTCCTGGTCGGCGGTCTCCTGGGCGGCGGCGAGCAGCCGCGAGCGCAGGATCCGCATCGCCTGCTCCTTGTTCTGGAGCTGGCTCTTCTCGTTCTGGCAGGAGGCGACGATACCGGTCGGCAGGTGGGTGATCCGCACCGCCGAGTCGGTGGTGTTGACCGACTGCCCGCCGGGGCCGGACGAGCGGTAGACGTCGATCCGCAGGTCGTTCGCGTTGACCTCGACCTCGACCTCCTCGGCCTCCGGGGTGACCAGCACACCGGCGGCGGAGGTGTGGATCCGGCCCTGCGACTCCGTCGCGGGCACCCGCTGCACCCGGTGCACGCCGCCCTCGTACTTCAGCCGCGCCCAGACGCCGTGGCCCGGCTCGGCGCCGCCACGGGCCTTGACCGACACCTGGACGTCCTTGTAGCCGCCGAGGTCGGACTCGTTGGCGTCGATGATCTCGGTCCGCCAGCCGACCTTCTCCGCGTAGCGCAGGTACATCCGCAGCAGGTCCCCGGCGAACAGTGCGGACTCCTCGCCGCCCTCCCCCGCCTTGACCTCCAGCAGGACGTCCTTGTCGTCGTTCGGGTCGCGCGGGACCAGCAGCAGCCGCAGGTCCTCGGTGAGCTCCTGGCGGCGGTGCTCCAGCTGCTTGATCTCGGCGTAGAAGTCCGGGTCGTCGGCGGCGAGCTCGCGCGCGGTCTCGATGTCCTCACCGGTCTGCCGCCAGGCGCGGTACGCGGCGGTGATCGGGGTCAGCTCGGCGTAGCGCTTGGAGAGCTTCCGGGCCTCGTTCGGATCGGCGTGGACGCCGGGTTCGGCCAGCCGCTCTTCGAGAACCGCGTGCTCGCTCAGGAGCTCCTCGACTGCCTCGAACATGGGGCTGTGCCTTCTTCCGACGTGCGTGGGGGTGGAGGGTTGCGGAACGTGTGGGGCAACGCGAACGACGCCGACCGGGCGCACCCTACTCACTTGGCAATGAAGTGCAGTGGGGACGCGTCCAGCCGGCGTCGAAAGTGCGCTAGCCCAGCTTCGCGGCGTGCTTCTTGCCGAAGCGGGCCTCGAAGCGCGCCACGCGGCCACCGGTGTCCATGATCTTCTGCTTGCCGGTGTAGAAGGGGTGGCAGTTCGAGCAGATTTCGGCGCGCATGACGCCGGAGGGCTCGGTGCTGCGAGTGGTGAACTCGTTGCCGCACGTGCAGGTGACGTGGGTGACCACGTAGGTCGGGTGGATCTCGGGCTTCAAGGGGTGCTCCTAGGTTCGGGAGGGCTCCGGGTCGGATGGCGGGCTGCCATTCGTGAACCGGGACCGACGTACCAGTCTGCCAGGACTGGCCGCATACCCCAAAACGAGGGAACGGGGCGGGGTATTCCGCGGGTCGCGCGGGCGTCAGTGGGTGGCGGTGGCGGACTTCTCGGCTGCCTCGGCGGCGGAGACGGCCGCCGCGGCCTCGGAGGCGACCGAGGCGGGCGTGCCAGTGGCACCGGCCGTCCCGGTGGTTCCGGCAGCCGGGGTGGTTCCGACTGTCGGGGTGGTTCCGGCAGTCGGGGTGGTTCCGGCAGCCGGGGTGGTTCCGGCCGTCGGGGTGGTTCCGGTCGCGGGGGTGCTCGTGTCGGCGGTCGGGGCGGCGGAGTCGGCCGGGTTGGCGATCTGCAACCGCAGCACCGACTGCGGTACCGGCAGGTCCCCCGCCAGCGCCGCCCACAGGTCGGCCGCCTGCGGGTCGAGGGCGACCAGGCGGTTGGGGTCGCTGGGGGCGACGGTGGTCGGCATGGTGACCGAGGTGAGGTTGCCCGCGTTGATGCCCCGCAGGCTCTCCGCGAAGGAGGTGAGCGAGGTGATCGAGCCCAGGTCGCTGTCGGTGGTCAGCGAGCTGGTCGCGGTGTCGGCGAGGTCGTACAGCCGGGCCGGGTTGCCGAGCAGGTCCAGCCCCTCGGCCTGGGTCAGCACCGAGCGGATCATCTGCTGCTGGAGCTCGATCCGGCCCAGGTCGCTGCCGTCGCCGACGCCGTGCCGGGTGCGCACGAAGGCCAGCGCGTCGACGCCGTCCAGGTGGTGGGTCCCGGCGGGCAGGTGCAGGCCGCTCAGGTCGTCGTCGATCGGGACGGTGGTGGTCACGGTGACCCCGCCGAGCGCGTCGATCAGCTTGGCGAAGCCGGAGAAGTCCAGCTCGACGAAGTGGTCCATCCGCAGCCCGGTCATCGACTCGACGGTCTTCACCGCGCAGGCCGGGCCGCCGACCTGGTACGCGCTGTTGAACATCACCCCGTCCGCCTCCGGCAGCACCGTGCCGTTGGTGCCGGGGCCGGTGCCGGTGCAGGAGGGGCGGCTGACCAGGGTGTCCCTCGGGATGCTGACCACGGTCCCCCGGTTGTGCGCCTCGTTGACGTGGACCAGCATCGCGGTGTCCGAGCGGGCGGTGCCGTCGGTGACGCCGCCGGCCAGCGTGCGGTTGGCGCCGGACCGCGAGTCGGAGCCCAGTACCAGGATGTTCATCGCACCGGTGCTGGACGCGGCCGGGCGGTCGCTGCCCAGGGCCTTGGAGATGTCCACGGTCCTGATGTTGTGGTTGAGCCGCCAGAACAGGTACCCGGCCGTGCCCGCGCAGACCAGCACCACCGCCAGCGTGCTCCAGGCGGCGATCCGCAGGATCCGGCGCCCGGCGCGGGGGCGGGGTCCCGGCTGGTCACTGTTCGGCTGGTCACTGTTCGGCTGGTCGTCGTTCGGCTCGTCGTCGTTCGTCACGGCGGGGACCGTCCTTAGCTGCCGACCCTCGGTGTATTCGTACGATTTCATACCGTTATGTCGGTTACCAGGTGAGCGTACGCGAGGCCGACGGCCCCCGCCCCCGCGCGGCGGCGGGGGCGGGGCCGGGACACAGGAAACGCCGCGGCCCCGGGCCAGTGGCCCGGGGCTGCGGCGTGGGTTGATGCCGGGGTCAGTCCTGACCCGGCGTCGTCTTCGCGATCTGCATCAGGAACTCGGCGTTGCTGGAGGTCTTCTTCATCTTGTCCACCAGCAGCTCGATCGCCTGCTGCGAGTCGAGCGCGTGCAGCACCCGGCGCAGCTTCCAGACGATCGCCAGCTCCTCCGCGCCCAGCAGGATCTCTTCCTTACGGGTGCTGGACGCGTCCACGTCCACCGCCGGGAAGATCCGCTTGTCGGCGAGCTTGCGGTCGAGCTTGAGCTCCATGTTGCCGGTGCCCTTGAACTCCTCGAAGATCACGTCGTCCATCCGCGAGCCGGTGTCGACCAGCGCGGTGGCGATGATGGTCAGCGAGCCGCCGTTCTCGATGTTGCGCGCCGCGCCGAAGAACTTCTTCGGCGGGTAGAGCGCGGTCGAGTCGACACCACCGGACAGGATCCGCCCGGAGGTCGGGGCCGCCAGGTTGTAGGCGCGGCCCAGACGGGTGATCGAGTCCAGCAGCACGACCACGTCGTGGCCCAGCTCCACCAGTCGCTTGGCGCGCTCGATGGCGAGCTCGGCGACGGTGGTGTGGTCCTCGGCCGGGCGGTCGAAGGTCGAGGAGATGACCTCGCCCTTGACCGACCGCTGCATGTCGGTGACCTCTTCCGGACGCTCGTCGACCAGGACGACCATCAGGTGGCACTCGGGGTTGTTGTGGGTGATCGCGTTGGCGATCGCCTGCATGATCATCGTCTTGCCGGTCTTCGGCTGGGCGACGATCAGACCACGCTGGCCCTTGCCGATCGGCGTGACCAGGTCGATGATCCGGGTCGTGATGACCCCCGGGTCGGTCTCCAGGCGCAGCCGCTCCTGCGGGTACAGCGGGGTGAGCTTGTTGAATTCGGGACGGTTGCGGCCGGAGTCCGGCTCGCTGCCGTTCACCGAGTCCAGCCGGACCAGCGCGTTGAACTTCTCGCGGCGCTCGCCGTCCTTGGGCTGGCGCACCGCGCCGGTGATCGCGTCACCCTTGCGCAGGCCGTTCTTGCGGACCTGGGCCAGCGACACGTACACGTCGTTCGGGCCGGACAGGTAGCCGGAGGTCCGCACGAAGGCGTAGTTGTCCAGGATGTCCAGGATCCCCGCCACCGGGATCAGCACGTCGTCGTCGTTGACCTGCTGCTCGGTCGGGGCGTCGAAGCCGTCCCGGCGGTTGCGGCGGTTGCGGTCGCGGTAGCGTCCGCGCCGACGGCCACCGAACTCGTCGTCCTCCTGGTAGCCGGCCTGGCTCTGCTGCTGGCTCTGCTGGCCCTGGCTGCCCTGGCCCTGCTGACGGCTGCCCTGGCCCTCCTGGGACTGGTTGCCGCGGTCGCGGTCGCGGTCCCGGCGGTTGCGCCGCTCGCCGCGCTCACCGCGCTCGTTGCCGGTGCGGTCCCGGCGGCCCTCGCCACCGTCGGCCTCGGCGGGCGGAGCGGCGACCGAGCCGCCGGCGGCGACCGCGCCGGTGTCCTGCCCGCGGTCCCGGCGGTCCCGACGCTCGCGGCGGCCCTCACGGGCCTCCGCGCCCTCGGTCCGGCCCTGCTCCGTCGCCGGACGCTCGCGGACCTCGGTGGCCACCGAGGCGGAGGCCTCGGCGGGCGCGGCGGCGGTCGGCGCGGCCTGCGCCGCGCTCTCCGGAGCGGCCGTCAGCGACGTGGCCGGGGCGGTGGCCCGGCGGCTGCGGCGGGGAGCCCGCTCGGCGACCGGGGCGTCGCCCGCCACCTGCACCGGGATGTCGATCTGCTGCTGCTCGGCGGCACGCGCCCGAGCGGTCCGGCGAGCCGGGGCGGGCTCGGCCGCGGGGGCCGGCTCGGCCGCCGGGGCGGCGGGCTCGGCAGCGGCGGCGGCCTTCGTCGCGCGCGGCGCCCGCTTGGCGGGGGCCTCGGCGGCGGCGAGCAACGGGTCCCCGCCGCTCTTCGCCTTGATGGCGTCGATCAGGTCGCCCTTGCGCATCCGGCCTGTGCCGCTGATGCCGAGGCCGGTTGCGAGCTGCTGGAGCTCAGCGAGCACCATGGCGTTGAGCCCGGTGCCCGTGGTCCGACGGCGCTTCGGCGCGGAGGCCGTGTCTGCGTCCGACGCGTCAGCGTCCGGGCGCGCGCCCATCAGATCGGTGGTGTCGCTCACGAAGGGTCCTTCCCTGGAGCGGACGTCGGCCTGTCTGGCTCGGCGACCGGTTGTGCTGTCCGCGACTGCGCTCGTTTTCACAGTTGCGGGGCGGTGGTCCGCCGGATGGCGGTCATACGAGAGTGCGGTGTCCCCTTGCGGTGTCCTGGTGCTCACGCACACCGCGTTCCGGGCCCCCGTCGCGTGTCTGGTTTCCCTTCCCCGGACTGCAGTCTCGGCACGGGCTGTGCGTCACATGCGGGACTGAGGCACCGACACGGCTTCGGGATGCGGTCACCATTGCGCAGGCAGGCTGCGTACGCGCTGTGACGGGCTCCCGGAGAATTGCTGTCCCGGAGCTGTCGTCCCGCGTGAACGGAACGGGCCAGAAGCGGGACGCGGCGCACCGGGCCCCGCAGGGCACCTGGTGCAGACATGAGATTAACACTACTGGACCCAACAAACATTCCCCCGCACTGTGTCGGTCAATCGTGTCCCGGACCTCACAGTTCGCACAACCCCGCCTGGGGGGTCCGTGGGCCGTTACCGGTTCCACCCCGGGTCGGGCTGACCGATCCGGCCAACTGGCCGATCTTCGGCCCACGCGGACGGGTCCGCGTGGGCCGGTCGGGCTACCGCCGCTGCTCCAGGTCGTGGCCCCGGTCCTGCTCCAGGTCGTGCTCCTGGTCCTGGTCCCCGCCTTGGTCCCGGCCCTGCTCCCCGCCCTGCTCCCGGCCCTGCTCCCGGTCGGCGGCGAGCGGCAGCACCACCGCGCCGCCGTGGTCCAGCTCCAGCCGGTGGGCGGCCCAGTCGGGGCCCGCCAGCGCGCGCACCTGGTCCGCCGCCACGGCGTCGGTCAGCGCCAGTACGGTCGGTCCGGCGCCCGAGATCACCGCCGCCACGCCCTGCGCCCGCAGCTTCGCGACCAGGGCGGTGCTGTGCGGCATGGCCGGGGAGCGGTAGTCCTGGTGCAGCCGGTCCTCAGTCGCGGCGAACAGCAGTTCGGGACGGCGGGTGACCGCCTCGACGAACAACGCGGCCCGGCCCACGTTGGCGGCGGCGTCCGCGTGCGGCACGGCGGCGGGCAGCAGGCCCCGGGCGACCTCGGTCAGCACCGGCGTGGCGGGGATGAACACCACCGGCACCACCTGCTCGCCGGGGGCGAGGGTGACCGCGTGCGCGTCCCCGCCGCCGTCGGTCCAGGCGATGGTGAAGCCGCCGAGCAGGCAGGCCGCGACGTTGTCCGGGTGGCCCTCGATCTCGGAGGCCAGCGCCAGCACCGCCGCGTCGTCCAACTGCTCGGTCCCGCCGACGGTTACCGCGCGGGCGGCGACGATCCCGGCGCAGATCGCGGCGGAGGAGGAGCCGAGGCCGCGGCCGTGCGGGATCCGGTTGGCGCAGACCACCTCAAGGCCCCGGGGCTGGCCGCCGAGGCGGTCGAAGGCCGCGCGCATCGAGCGGACCAGCAGGTGGCTCTCGTCCCGGGCGAGGGTCTCCGCGCCCTCGCCCGCGATGTCGACATTCAGGCCCGACTCGGAGACGCGGACCACGACATCGTCGTACAGACCCAGCGCCAGGCCGAAGGAGTCGTACCCGGGGCCGAGATTGGCACTGGTCGCGGGGACTCGGACACGGGTGGCAGCGGCGCGGAAGGCGGGGCCGGGCATGTCGCTGGCGCTCCTGACGTGGGGGAACGGGACCCTGGGAGGGTGCGGGCGGGACGGATAGGACGGTACCGGGTTCGGACGGTACCGGATACGCATGCGGACCGGCCCAGCCTGTCGCCGTGCCGACTCGTCGCCGCCCTGACCCCTCGCCCGTCCCGTCGCGGGCGCGCGGACGGGCGGGCGCGCGCGCCCGCCCGCGCGGCGTGCTGCGCCGCGCGGGCGGTGGTGGTCACCGGCCCGGCCGGTGTCCGGGGCGTCGCGTCAGGGGCGTCGCGTCAGGGGCCCGAACGGGCCGCCGGTCAGGCCAGGTTGAGCTGTTCGGCGGCCGCCGTGGCGTCGATCGGGATGACCGTCGGGCGCGGGGCGCCGGCGACCGCCCAGTCCGGGTCCTTGAGGCCGTTGCCGGTGACCGTGCAGACGATCCGCTGGCCCGGGTCGACCAGGCCCTGATCGAAGGCGTGCAGCAGACCGGCGACACTGGCCGCCGAGGCGGGCTCCACGAAGACACCCTCCGAAGCGGCCAGCAGCCGGTAGGCGGAGAGGATTTGACGGTCTGTAACCTTGTCGATAAGGCCACCGGACTCGTCCCGGGCAGCGAGCGCGAACTCCCAGGAGGCCGGGTTGCCGATGCGGATCGCGGTCGCGATCGTCTGCGGCGACAGCACCGGCGCGCCGTTCACGATCGGGGCCGAGCCGGACGCCTGGAAACCCCACATCCGCGGCGTGCGGGTGGAGACGGCGGTGAGGGTGCGGCGCGAAGCGCCTCCGTCGAGGGTGGCGGCGGCCGACGGGCGGGCGTATTCGCGGTAGCCCTTCCAGTACGCGGTGATGTTGCCCGCGTTGCCCACCGGCAGCACGTGGATGTCCGGGGCGTCGCCCAGCATGTCCACGATCTCGAAGGCCGCGGTCTTCTGGCCCTCGATCCGGACCGGGTTGACCGAGTTCACCAGGGCCACCGGGTACTTGTCGGAGAGGTCCCGGGCCAGCGTCAGGCAGTCGTCGAAGTTGCCGTCGACCTGGAGGATCTTCGCACCGTGGATCAGCGCCTGGCCCATCTTGCCCAGTGCGATCTTGCCCTGCGGTACCAGCACCGCGCAGACCATCCCGGCCCGCACCGCGTACGCGGCGGCGGAGGCCGAGGTGTTGCCGGTGGAGGCGCAGATGACGGCCTGGGCGCCGTCCTCCTTGGCCTTGGACATCGCCATGGTCATCCCGCGGTCCTTGAAGGAGCCGGTGGGGTTGGCTCCCTCGACCTTGAGGTAGACCTCGCAGCCGGTGCGCTCGGAGAGCAGCTGCGCGGGAACGAGCGGCGTACCGCCCTCCAACAGGGTCACCACGGGGGTGGCCGGGCTGACCGGGAGGCGGTCCCGGTACTCCTCGATCAGGCCGCGCCACTGGTGGGTACGGGGGCCCCGGGCGTCGGTCTGGCTGGTGTTGGTGCTCATTGGGTCATTCCCCTTCGACACGCATGATGCTGGCCACGCCGCGGACATGGTCCAGGCTGCGCAGTGCGGCGACCGTAGCGGACAGCGCGGCGTCAGTGGCGCGGTGGGTCACTACGACGAGTGAGGCGTCGCCTTCCCGGCCCGTCTGACGGACGGTGTCGATGGACACTCCGTGCTCGGCGAAGACGGTGGCGACCTGTGCCAGGACTCCTGCCTTGTCGGCTACGTCGAGGCTGACGTGGTAGCGGGTCACTACATCGTCCATGGGGTTCACGGTGAGCTGAGCGTACGCCGATTCGCCCGGTCCGGTGGAACCGGCCAGCTTGTTCCGGCACACCGCGACCAGGTCGCCGAGCACCGCGCTCGCGGTCGGGGCGCCGCCCGCGCCGGGGCCGTAGAACATCAGCTGCCCGGCCGCGTCGGCCTCGACGAACACGGCGTTGTACGCGCCGCGCACGGACGCCAGCGGGTGCGCCAGCGGCAGCATCGCCGGGTGGACCCGGGCGGTGACCGAGACCCCGTCCTTGGCCCGCTCGCAGATGGCGAGCAGCTTGACCACGCAGCCCATGGCCCTGGCGCTGGCGATGTCGGCGGCGGTGACCTCGGTGATCCCCTCGCGGAAGACGTCGGCGGCGGTCACCCGGGTGTGGAAGGCGATCCCGGCCAGGATCGCGGCCTTCGCGGCGGCGTCGAAGCCCTCGACGTCGGCGGTCGGGTCGGCCTCGGCGTAGCCCAGGGCGGTGGCCTCCTCCAGCGCCTCGGAGTAGCCGGCGCCGGTGGAGTCCATCTTGTCGAGGATGAAGTTGGTGGTGCCGTTGACGATGCCGAGCACCCGGTTGACCTTGTCCCCGGCCAGCGACTCGCGCAGCGGGCGGACCAGCGGGATGGCGGCGGCGACCGCGGCCTCGTAGTACAGGTCCACCCCGGCCCGGCTGGCGGCGGCGTGCAGCGCCGCGCCGTCCGCGGCCAGCAGCGCCTTGTTCGCGGTGACCACCGAGGCGCCGTTGTCGAAGGCGGTGAGGATCAGGCTGCGGGCGGGCTCGATGCCGCCGATGACCTCGATCACCACGTCGATGTCGTCGCGTTTCACCAGCTCGGCGGCGTCGGTGGTGAGCAGGTGGTCGGGGATGCCCGGGCGGGTCCGGCCGGCCCGGCGGACGGCCACCCCGGCGAGTTCCAGCCGGGCGCCGATCCGCGCTTCGAGGTCGTCGGCCTGCGTCGTCATGATGCGGGCCACGTCGGTGCCTACTACTCCACAACCGAGGAGCGCTACCTTCAGTGTGCGCATCGTCCGACTCCGCTCTGCTGGTTCTGCTTGGTTCTTCCGGGATGGATGTGCTGTGGTGCTGTACGTTGCGGACCAGTCTCAAGGACGGAGCAGTGAAATTTGCGGCCGTTCCATAGTCTGAGACGGATATTTCGCTAGCCGATATCGAGGCGCAGCAGATCCTCCTCCGTCTCACGACGGACGATCACCCGGGCCCGCCCCTCGGAGACGGCCACCACCGGCGGCTTCAGCGCGTGGTTGTAGTTGCTGGCCATCGACCGGCAGTAGGCGCCGGTGGCGGGCACCGCCAGCAGGTCGCCGGGGGCCAGGTCGGCGGGCAGGAAGGCGTCCCGGACGATGATGTCGCCGGACTCGCAGTGCTTGCCGACCACCCGGGAGAGCATCGGCTCGGCGGTGGAGTGGCGGGAGACCAGGGCGACGCTGTACTCGGCGTCGTACAGGGCGGTGCGGATGTTGTCGGACATGCCGCCGTCCACGCTGACATAGGTGCGCAGCCCCTCCAGCGGCTTGACCGTGCCGACCTCGTACAGCGTGAAGGTGGTGGGTCCGACGATGGCGCGGCCAGGCTCGACCGAGATCCGCGGCGGGGTGAGGCCCGCCGCGGCGCACTCGCGGCGGACGATGTCGGTCAGCGAGGCGGCGATCTCGGCGGGCTCGCGCGGGTCGTCCTCGCTGGTGTACGCGATGCCGAGGCCGCCGCCGAGGTCGATCTCGGGGAGTTCGACGCCGTGCTCGGCCTTGACCTCGGCGAGCAGGCCGACCACCCGGCGGGCGGCGACCTCGAACCCGGCGGTGTCGAAGATCTGCGAGCCGATGTGCGAGTGGATCCCGGCCAGCTCCACGCCGTCCAGCGTCAGCGCCCGGCGCACCGCCTCGGCGGCCAGGCCGCCGGAGAGGGAGAGGCCGAACTTCTGGTCCTCGTGCGCGGTGGCGATGAACTCGTGGGTGTGCGCCTCGACGCCGACGGTGACCCGGATCAGGATCCGCTGCCGGACGCCCTGCTGCTGGGCGATCCAGGACAGCCGCACCAACTCGTCGAAGGAGTCCACCACCACGTGCCCGACGCCGGACTTCACCGCGTACTCAAGCTCGGGCTGGGACTTGTTGTTGCCGTGGAAGGCGATCCGGTCGGCGGGCATCCCGGCCGACAGCGCGACGGTGAGCTCGCCGCCGCTGCACACGTCGACGTTCAGCCCCTCCTCGTGCAGCCAGCGCACGATCGCCCGGGACAGGAACGCCTTGCCCGCGTAGTAGACGTCCGCCTCGGCGCCGAAGGCGTCGCGCCAGGCCCGGCAGCGGGCGCGGAAGTCCTGCTCGTCGAGGATGTAGGCGGGGGTGCCGAACTGCTCGGCCAGGGTCAGCACGTCGATGCCGCCGACGGTGACCACGCCTTCGCCGTTCGTCCCGGCCGCCCGGGCGACCGTCCGCGACCAGACCTTGGGGTCGAGCGCGTTCAGGTCGGCGGGCGGGGCGGTGAAGTGCCCCTCCGGCATGACGTCACCGTGACGCGGTCCTGCGGGGTGAGCGGAACGGCTCATAGGACTATCTCCTGAGATGCGCGGGGGGCTGCGGGGGCGCGGCGACAGTCTTCCGTCCGCGCCCCGCGCGGCTCACATCCGTTCGGGTGCTGAGACGCCCAGCAGCGCCAGGCCGTTGGCGATGACGGTGCGGGTCGCGTCGACCAGCCACAGCCGGGCCCGGTTCAGGTCGGTGACCTCGTCGTCACCGAAGGGCAGGACCCGGCACTTGTCGTTGAAGCGGTGGTACGAACCGGCCAGTTCCTCAAGGTAGCGAGCCACGTGGTGCGGCTGCCGCAGCTCCCCGGCCTTGGTCACGATGCGCGGGAACTCCCCGAGCGCGCCGAGGAGTTCGTTCTCGGCCTCCTCGGTGAGCAGCTCCGGTTTGAAGCCCTCGGCGGGGCCCCGGTCGAAGCCCAGCGCGGCGGCGTTGCGCCCGATCGAGCACATCCGGGAGTGCGCGTACTGCACGTAGTGGACGTGGTTCTCGTTCGAGGTGCTGGTGAGCACGTCGATGTCGAGGGTGATGGTGGAGTCCGTGGACGAGCGGGACAGGGTGTAGCGGGCGGCGTCCACGCCGATCCACTCGACCACGTCGTCGATGGTGATGATGTTGCCGGCCCGCTTGGACATGCGGACTTCCTGGCCGTCCTTCAGCATCTTCACGAACTGGCCGATGAGGACCTCGATGTTGCGCGTCGGGTCGTCCCCGGCGCAGGCGGCGATCGCCTTGAGCCGGTTCACGTAGCCGTGGTGGTCCGCGCCCAGCATGTAGACGTTGATGTCGTGGCCGCGGTCGCGCTTGCTGAGGTAGTAGGCGGCGTCGGCGGCGAAGTAGGTGTTCTCGCCGTCCGCCTTGATCAGCACCCGGTCCTTGTCGTCACCGAAGTCGGTGGTGCGCAGCCAGGTCGCGCCGTCCTGGGTGAAGATGTGGCCCTGCTCGCGCAGCCGCTCGACGGCCTTCTCGACGGCGCCGGAGGCGTGCAGCGACTGCTCGGAGAACCAGTTGTCGAAGTGGACGCCGAACGCCTCCATCGACTTCTGGATCTCGGCGACCATCAGCCGCAGGCCCTCGGTGCGGAAGCGCTCGGCCTGCTCGGCGTCCGGCAGGTCGAGGATGCCCTCGTTCGCGGCGACGATCCGGGCGGCGATGTCGTTGATGTACTCGCCGACGTAGCCGTCGTCCGGGACCGGCTGCTTGTTGGCGGAGGCCCGCAGCGAGCCGCCGAACTTGGAGATCTGCACCCCGGCGTCGTTGATGTAGTACTCGGTGGTGACGTCGGCGCCGGAGGCCCGCAGGATCCGGCCCAGCGAGTCGCCCACGGCGGCCCAGCGCACGCCGCCGATGTGGATCGGCCCGGTCGGGTTGGCGGAGACGAACTCCAGGTTGACCCGCTGCCCGGCGAAGGCGTCGTTGTGCCCGTACGTCGCCCCGGCGGCGACGATCTGCCGGGCCAGCTCGCCCTGGGTGGCGGCGTCCAGGGTGACGTTGAGGAACCCGGGGCCGGCCACGTCGACGGCGGCCACACCGGGCAGCGGGCGCAGCCGGTCCGCGACCAGTTCGGCGACCTGTCGGGGCGGCTTGCCCGCCGCCTTCGCCAGCTGGAGGGCCACATTGGTGGCGTAGTCGCCGTGGTCCCGGTTCTTGGGTCGCTCGACGGTCACCGTCTCGGGCACGGCGACGGTCAGCTCGCCCGCCTCGACGACAGCGCGGATGGCGGACTGGATGGCCTGGGAAAGCTCTGCGGGTGTCACAGGGGCAAGCGTAGGCGAGAAGCGCTGACGACCAGGCATCCGGCTTGGCACCTGAGACGCCGGACGCTCGTCCGGGCCGGACCCGACGCCGACGCCCGCGCGTCACACGGTCGGCCACCCTTGTTCGCTGAGAGCGAACCCTGTCCGCCGATCGGCCCCCTGCCACCCCCCGTTCGCACCACCCGCACCCGGTCCCCGCTCCGGACGCTCAGCCCGTTCCCGCTCCGGCGCGCTCGGCCAGCCGTCGGACCAGGGCCACCAGCTCCATCGGCTCGAAGGGCTTCGCGATGTAGCCGTCGACCCCCACCGACGCCCCGCGCTCCAGATCCGCCGGGGTGCACGCGCTCACTATGGCGATCGGATAGTGCGCCGTCCGCGCGTCCGCCCGCAGCCGCGCCGCGGTCCGCAGACCGTCCAGCCGCGGCATGACGACGTCCAGCGTGATCACGTCCGGCTGCACCTCGCGCACGATCTCCAGGCACTCGGCGCCGTCGGCGGCGGTCACCACCTCGAAACCCTCAAGTTCCAGGTTGACCCTGATCAGCTGGCGAATCACCTCGCTGTCATCGACAACCAGGACCCGCCCCGAGACGCCGGACACATCACTGAGGGTAGGCGAAATCGTGACTGCGCGTCCGTGCTTTCCCGACTTCCGCCCGATCCGCCGACACCGCCGAGCCCGAAGCCGATGCACGACCACCGCACCCGGGCTGGTAGTGTTCTGCATGTCGCAAGGCAAGGCCCCCGTAGCTCAGGGGATAGAGCACCGCCCTCCGGAGGCGGGTGCGTAGGTTCGAATCCTACCGGGGGCACTTCGTGCATCCAGCCATGGTTCGCCGTGGTGGACGGCACCTGTGCCGAGAGCGGGCGTGGACATCACAGTGTCCACGCCCGCTTTGCTGTGCCCGGCTGCGACCTCCAGCGCGACGGCACTCCGCTCGCCGATCGTGCCGCCGCGAAGCCGAAGGCGTCGTAGCGGCGGCGCTGGGCCGGCTCGGGCAGGCGGGTGGCGTCGAAGCGCAGCAGCTGCGGGAGGGCTTCGAGCAATGCTTCGTTGGCCTGGAGGTCAGTGGCGGGGGCTGCCACCTCTGCGATTCGGGCCTGGTGCTGCTTCAGCTTCGGTCCGAGGTCAGCGTGTTCGGCGCGGATGTCGTCGCGGAACTCCTTCGCGCTCCTGGCGCTGGACCCCGCTCGGGCCGGCGGTGAGCCGGTCGGCGAGGTGAAAGCGGCGGTCGGGGCCGAGGGCGCGGTCGGCGAAGGGGTCGCGGATGTGCGGGAGCAGGCGGCCTCGGCCGCGTTCAGCTGGTAACCGGACGGCGGCACGCGCAACTCGTCCCAGATCCGTTTCGTGGAGACGATCATCGACCACCTCGGTCACTACCATCCGCTCGATAGGGTTAACAGATCCGCGTACTCCAATACGCTTGCCTCGGTCGTGCAAGACCGGTAGCGTCATCACCGCAGGGACAGCAAGTGGGGGGCCGCGGCAGGAACCGGCCCGGACATGGCTGTGCCCCGGGTGGCGTGTCAGTTGCGCGACAGAGGCGGCCCGGGGCTTACACACATCACCATAACATCGGCACGCCGTAGCGCCAGGGGCCAGCGGCAGATTCACTCCGCAGGGGGAAGTGGCGACGATGAGCATGCCTGAGTGGTTTACCCGTGGCTTCTCGGCACCGCGCCTGAAGCCCTATCTCGCCGCAGTCGGCGGCGACGCCGATGCCGCCTTGCGCCTCTACCTGTGGAACACCGAGGTGTCCGGCGCCTTCTACGGCCCGCTCCACTGGGCGGAGGTCATCCTCCGGAACACCCTGCACGACAACCTCAACACCTACTTCGGGCCCAAGGTGTGGTGGGAGTCCGCTCCCCTCCTCGACGGCACCCTCCGCAAGATCCAGGACGCCACCACCCTGTGCCAGCGGAAGCATCCCCGTGCCACCACTGCCGACGACATCGTCTCCGAGCTCACCTTCGGACACTGGGTCGGCCTGCTGGCCAGCCGCTACGACCGCACGCTGTGGGTTCCCACCTTGCACGATGCGTTTCCCGGATACCGCGGACGCCGCGACCATCTGCACACCCGTCTGCAGTCGCTGCTCAAGCTACGCAACCGGATCAGCCACCACGAACCCATCCATCACCTTCCGCTGGAAGCGGACCACGCGACGATCTATGAGGTGCTCCGCTACGTGAACCCCGACGCCGCGAGGGAGCTCCGGTCCTACGACCAGCTGCCCTCCATCCTGTCCCAGCGGCCGCCCCGCATCTGAGAAGGCCGGAACGGAGACGACGCACATGGACGGCGAAGAGGTACGGAACCTGCTCTCCCGCACCGAGATTGCAGACCTGGCAGGAGTGAAGCGACCGGCTGTCACCAACTGGGAACGCCGGTACCCGGACTACCCGCCGCCGGTACGCCGGGGCGACATGGAACTGTTCCCCCTGGAACAGCTGCTGACGTGGCTGGGGAAGCGCACCGTCCCTGCGAACGCCAGGGAACCGCACGAGAACCCGGGCACGACGTACGCGGACCGCGTACGCGCGGCGCTGGGTGCTGGCGGGCGCACTGTCCGCGAGGACCCGCAGGGCGCAGCCGTCATCTCGCACCGGCACCGGAGCACTGATCTCAACCGGTTGACACGCCAGTTGACCCAACTCGGTGACCAGTACCGAGGCCGCTTCACCACCGACGCGTACACCGAACTGCTGCTGACCACCATCTACGCCGGGGGGCTCGGCAAGGACGTGCGGCCCACCTTGATGGACGTCCTCGGCCCTGGCGCCGGCATTCCCGACAGTCGAATGCTGCTGGAGATGCTCCGCATCGCCCTTCCAGCCGATGCTGATGCTGGCACCCGCCAGCATCAGGCGGCAGATCTGTTCCAACTGTTGGTGCAGGAGTCGAACCGGTCAGCAGACCGCGGCGAGTTCTACACGCCGCCCTCCATCGCACAGCTCATGGCGGACATGCTGGTCCCGGATCACGGTACCTTCACCCTGCTGGACCCGTTCTGCCGGGCCGGCGACATCCTCACCGCCGTACCCCAAGCAACTTCGGCGGACGGTGCCCATCCGCATGCGCTGATGCGGTCGATTGCCGCCATGAACCTCGAACTGCACGGAATCAACGGCACGATCGTCAACGGCGTCTTCGCGCCCACCGCCGGATCGTTGCGGGCAGACCATGCGAAGGTGGACCTGGTCCTGAGCAATCCGCCGTTCGCCACGCGCTACCAGGGCGATCCGAACGAGGGCGGCCAAGAAGGCTCCTGGCCTTTCGGCTCGCCACCTTCCAGTAGCGCCGACTTCGGGTGGCTCCAGTACGCCCTGGCCAGGCTGAAACCAGGCGGCAGGGCCGGGGTGATCATGCCCTACGGTGCGGGGTTCCGCGGCGGTCGCGAACGGTCCATCCGCGCTGGCATGGTGGAGGCCGGCGTCGTCGAGTGCATCGTGGCGCTCCCGAGTCAACTCTTCGTCCAGACCGGCATTCCCGTGACTCTCTGGGTGATGCGCGCCACTGCCGAACGCCTGGCGCAGGAGATCCTGTTCATCGATGCAAGCGAACGCGGCGAGCAGCGAACCGCCGTACAACGACAGCTCAGGCCCGAGGACATCGACGCGATCGTCCATCCTTACAAGCACTGGCGCGGGCTGCCTTCCGTTCGGGGCATCGACGCTACTCCGGACGGCCCTGCGGCACGCGCAGCCTCGACGGACGAGATCCGAGCCAACGACTACGACCTGACCCCAGCCCGCTACCTCGTCAGGACAGAACTGGCAGCGACGGCAGAGGCAACGGCCAGGGAAGTCAAGGAACTGCTGGCGCGCCTCGTGCGCCTGAACGACCGTCAGCAGGAGATTGACGCCCGGGTCAGCCAGCTACTCGAAGGACTGCAGCCATGATGACTTTGATCGGTGAAGTCCCCGACAGCTGGCCACAGGCCACGCTGGGCAAAGTTTGCGCGGAAATGCGCCCCGGGCCGACAGTCTCCGTCCAACAGCAGGCTTCCACCGGAACCGCGCTGTTGTCCCCGCGTGCCATTCGGGACGGACGCATCGACGATCCTCAGCCCCGCCACGTTCGACACAATGTGGCAGAGAGATGGCCGGAGCACCGGCTACTCGAAGGCGACCTCGTGTGTACCCGAACCGGATCACCAGGCAGCTTCGCGCTCGTGGACGCCGCCCACAAGGGCTGGCTCTGCGGTGGAAACGTGATCCGGATGCGGCTCGATCCTGAGCGGGGCCTGCTCTCCGGCTTTCTGCTGAGCTATCTCGCCCTCCCCGGCGTCGCAGATTGGGTCGGACGACGGGCACGCGGCAGTGCCATCCGGACGATCTCTACACAGGACCTGCGTCAGCTCCCGGTGCTCATCCCCCCGTTGGAGGTCCAGGAGTCCGTGGCGGAGGTCCTCGCCGCTCTCGACGCCAAGGCCGCACTCCACCTGGAGATCAGCAGAACAACCACAGCCCTGCGGCACGCTGTCGTACCGACCCTCCTGGACCGGTATCGGTAGCCCGCCCTGGCGGCACCCGTGCTGGACCTGCCCCGGGGGCTTCCGGGGCGCGAAGTGCTGCTCGACGATACCCGGCTAGCTGCCACCGAGAGGCCTCTCGGGTCGATCCAGTCCTGGTCGCTGACGGCCTGGGCGTCGTCGGGGAACTCCTCGGCGATCAAGTGCATCGTCCAGCCGAGGGCGGATAAGCGGGCGGGGACGGTCTTGCCGAGGTTGCGGTCGACGCAGAATTCAGGCAGCTGGGGCCGCCGATCCAGCGGCGTTCGGCCCCTCGGTCCTTGACAGGGCCCGGTTTGACCCTGCCCGTCAGTCGTCGGCGCCGACCGAGGTGGTGAGTCGGGAGCGCAGGGCGAAGCCGGTCGACAGCAAGGTGGTGGACAGGGTGAGGCTGAGCGCCGCCGCCGACACCGCGGCCAGGATCCAGACCGGGCCGGTCGGGACCAGCGTGCCCAGGGTCGCCCGACT
The DNA here is from genome assembly GCF_014084105.1 of Streptacidiphilus sp. P02-A3a. Classification (GTDB taxonomy): domain Bacteria; phylum Actinomycetota; class Actinomycetes; order Streptomycetales; family Streptomycetaceae; genus Streptacidiphilus. The sequence goes on from NZ_CP048289.1 coordinate 8,097,643, forward strand.
GAGGGGCACCAGTGCCACCGCCGCGACCGCACCGCCGAGGATGATCCCCGCGAGCGCCGTCAGCAGCCCCTCCACCGTCATCATCCGCAGTACCTGGCCCCGGGTCGAGCCGATCAGCCGTTGCAGGGTGAACTCCCGCCGCCGCTCCGCTGCCGCCAGTACCAGAGTGTTCACCAGGGAGATCACCGCGTAGCCGACGACCACGGCGACCAGCAGGTACGACAGCCAGGCCTGGTTCCCACTGTCGGACTGCCGGTCGGCGACGGCGGCGGAGCGGTTCGCCACCCGGAGGCCGGGCTGGGTGGCGGCCAGTCCCGCCAGTTCGTCGGTCAGCTGCCCGAGGCCGGTCCCTGGCACGGCCTTCACCAGGATCTGCGGCACCAGCCCCGAGGTGCTGTGCGCCACCACGACCGACGCGGGCAGCAGCACCACCTGGTAGCCGCGCGCGGCGACGGTGGTGGCCACCAGCGTCGGACTGGCGTCGATGCCGTCGCCCAGGCGCATCGGCACGCTGTCGCCGATCCGGTAGCCGTCGCTGGAGGCGACGGACGCGGGCAGGGCCACAGTGTTCCCGCTGAGGCCGGAGAGGTCGCCGGTGACCGCCCTGATCGCTGTGGTCCGGACTACGGCCTGACCGGCCGAGACGCCCTCGATCGCCACCGGATCCGCCTTGGGCCGCTCGCCCTTGTCCTGGTATCCGGCCAGCCGGGCCGCGGTCGGTTGCAGGAACCCGCTGCTGGGCACGTATGCGCTGGCAGCGGCAACGCCCGGGCGGGCGGCCACGGCGTCCACCACCGACAGCGGCAGGCCCCCGGTCGCGGAGCCGACCACCAGGTCCGCCCGCAGGTTGTCCTGGAACTGCCGCTCGGCTCCGGCGCTCTGCGTGGTCTGGATGTAGGTCATCGCCAGCGCCAGCCCGGTGGCCAGCATCACCGGCATCACCGCACCGGCCAGCCGGACCGGTCGGGCCTTAGCGTTGAGCAGGGCGAGGCTCCCGGCGAGGCCGGTGAACGCGCGCAGCGGCCGGCTCAGTACCGCCGTGACCGCCCGGGTCAGGCCGGGGCCGAGGAGTCCCATCCCGGCGGCCACCAGCATCGCCGCCGGGATCGCGGTGCTGCTGGCGTTCTTGCCGTTCATCACGGTCCCGGTCACCACCGCGAGCGCGGCCGCGCCGCCCAGGAACAGCAGCGCGAACAGCAGCCTGATCCAGCTGAACCAGCGGCGTTGCAGGGCGGCCTCGGCCAGGGCCTCGGCAGGCCGCACCCGCGCCGCAGCGCGACCGGCGACGAACGCCGCACCCAGCGCGGTGACCGTGGCCACCGCCGCGCCGACCAGCATCGGGATCCAGCCGCCGCGGTACGCCAACTGCACCGGCACCACCTTGGCCTGGGCGAACGCGGCGAGCAGTCGGCGGCCCAGCGGGGCCGCCGGGAGGCAGGCCAGCCCGGTGGCCAGCAGTGACAGCACCAGGGTCTCCCCCAGCACCATCCGCCGGACCTGCCGCGAGGTGGCGCCGACCGCCCGCAGCAGTGCCAGCTCGCGCTGCCGTTGCTGGACCGAGAGGCCGAGCGTCCCGGCCACCACGAAGACGGTGACCATGGCGGCCAGGCCACCGAAGACGGCGGACATGGATATCAGGTTCTCACCCTGGGTGACCACGGCCGGAAACTCCGCCCTGCCGCGCTGATCACCTGTCAGGACCGTTGCCTGTTGCCCCTGGAGATCCTGCCGGAGGCTGGCCGCCACCTGGCTCCGGTCGACCCCGGTGGCGGTGAACACGCCGATGGAGTCCACCGTCCCCGGCTGCGCGACCGCCCCGGCGGCGTCCTGGTCGGACAGGAAGACCGTGCCCGGATCACCAAGGCCGGTCACCAGCGCGCTGACCACGTACTGGCGGGCCTCGCCGCGGACGTCGAGCGTGATCCGACGGCCGACCGCGATCCCAGCCGACCCGGCCCAGCGCGCGTCCAGCGCCACCTGGCCGGCCGACTCCGGCGCCGAGCCCTGGACCAGGGCGTACCGGCCGAGCCGGGCGGAGTCCCAGGCATGGCCGGTGGCACCGGCTCCGGTCTGCCCGGTGGCCGCGACCAGGGTGACCGGGAACGAGACGTCCGGTACGGCGGCGGTGACGCCCGGCACCGCCGCGATCACGGCGACGTCGGCGGCAGCGAGCCGGACCCGTTCCTGGAACATCTGGTTCTGGCCCGGGTAGCCGGGGTCACCGGTCACCACGATCGGTGCGGCGGCCAGCCGTTGCGGCGCCGCGTCGGACAGCACGCCGGTCTCCAGCAGGCTGCCGCAGGCGATCACGATCGAGGCGCCGAAGAACAGCGCGATGAAGGACGCCACGAATCCGGCCCTGTGGTACCGCAGCGTGCCCAGCACGAGCCCGTTCACCGGGTCACCCCGCGTGCCCTGTCCAGCCGTACGGCATCCGGATCCGCTGCGCTGCTCGTCCCTCCGGTCATGCGTTCTCCCCCTCGTCAAGTTCGAAGCCCAGCGCGAAGTCCCACTCGGATGACCGCCCCCGGGCCGGGGCGCCGGTAGCCCAGTCGGTCAGCGGGCCCGGCTCCCGCAGCATTCGCCTGACCTCGGCCAGCGGGTCACGCGGCGGGCCGAGTACCGACCGGGCCACCGCCAGGTGCAGCGCCGCGGCCAGCATCAGCAGCCGGGCGGCGAAGCCGCTCAGCGCCACCCCGGCCGCCAGGAACAGCAGCGCGGTGAGCGGGCTGTCGACCCTGATGCCGAGCACCTTCGGGTCGACCGTCCAGTACCACAGCGGCAGGCTGATCCCCACGAACGGTGCCAGCCAGGCCGCCAGCGCGGCAGCGTCCAGTGCCAGCAGCGGCGGGAAGAGCAGCAGCAGGTAGGCGCAGTCCCGCAGCGGCACCGGGCTGGTCCACCTGGCCCGGATCTGTGCCGCCAGGCCGGAGCCGGCCACCTCCGGATAGCGGTGCGGGATCGGCCGGTCGACCAGCAGCGCCCGTCCGCGTTCGAGCTGGGCGCAGCCCCGGACGGTCCAGGCCGCACCGACCACCAGCGGGAGCCCCAGGGTCAGTTGGCCGACCACGACGCTGCCCAGCACCGCCGCCGCGGTCACCGCGAACATGGCGCTGCCGAGGACCAGGTAGCTCACCAGGTAGCCGCAGGCCCGCCAGGGAGCGACGGTCGCCAGGACGCGTAAGGGACTCCGCGCCGCCGGTGGCCACCGCACCAGGGGCGTCGTCACTCGACGCTCCGCAGCAGGTCGTCGACGGCGGTCAGCCGGGCGTTCAGCGCGGCCAGATCGCCGCGCAGTGCCTCCTGGTTGGCCACGGCCTGCTCGGCGAGCTTGCGGTAGCCGGCCATGGCGACGGCGTCGGCGCGGTGCCGCTGCAGCCGGAAGTGCGCGACCACACTCATGGTGATGCCGCCGACCACGATGAAGACGATGGCTATCGCCACGGTGGCACCGGTCATGTCTGCTTCCCTTTCGCTTGGGCGTCGTCCCCTGCGCCCCCCGCCCCCGCCGCCGTGTCCGCCGCGATGGCGGCCACGATCACGTCCGCGGTGATGCGCAGTTCGAACGGTGTCAGCTCGAAGTACTTCAGCGCCTTGCCGTCGTCCGACAGTTCCAGTCGGCCGACCACCAGGCCCGCCGTCTCCAGGCGTTCGAGATGCATGTAGAGCAGCGGCCGCGAGATGCCGAGCCGGCGCGCCAGCTCACTCACGTACATCCGGCCGTTCGCCAACTCGGCTACGACCCGCAGGCGTTGCGCATGGCCTACGGCGGCGAGTACGGCAAGCAGTTGCTCACTGGTGATGGCCGACTCCTCACGTGCCCTCGGCTACCTGTAAGTCAAATCTTTCATGTGGCGGAGAAGACTGTCAATCAGTGTCCCTCTCCGGGCGCGAAAAAGCCGCTGCGAGCGGATCGCAGCGGCGGGTGGGGAGTTGCGGCTTCAGCCCTGCTGGGTGGTGTGCGTCGGGCGGACCAGGATCTTGACCCGGTACGGGGCGTCGCCGAGGTCGCCGCGACCCATCTCGAACCCGTAGCGGTCCGCGAGCTGGAAGAAGAAGTCGGCGTCGGTGTCCGGCTCGATCCGCTCGACGGTGCCCCGCACCTCCAGGTAGCGGTAGGGCTGCTCCGGGTCGTTCACCGACAGCGCGACGTTCGGATTGGCCACCACGTGGTGGTACTTGCGCCGCTGGGTGGAGGTGGTGAAGGCGAGGAACTCGCCGTCCCAGACGAACCAGACCGGGGTGACCTGCGGCGCCCCGTCCGGCTTCACCGTGCCGAGGTGGCCGAACAGCGGACGTTCCAACATGTCGCGGTGGCTTGCGGGGATCTCGGTCATAACTGCCGCTCCTCGTACGTCGACAGACCATGCGGTCTCGGGGATTCGCCGCAGCAAAGTATCATGACCTTGATACACGTCAGGATCCTGTGTCAGTCGAAGTCCGATGCGCTCCAAGGCCGTTCCGGCCGCGCCCCGGACAGGGCCTCGATCGCCGTGTCCAGAAACTCCCGAAAGACCGTCAACTGCGCCTCGGAGAAGGACTCCATCAGCCGCCGCTCCACCGCGACCGCCGCCCGGTCCGCCCGGCGCAGCAACGCCCTTCCCTCCGAAGTGAGTTCGATGACCAGCACCTTGGCGTGCACCTCGGACCGGCTCCGCGAGATCAGCCCCCGCTCGTCCAGCAGCGCCACCACGCCGTTCATCGCCTGCGCGCTGACCCCGCAGCGCCGCGCCAACCGCGCCCCGGACAGCCGCGGCGTCTCCGACAGCGCCAGCATCGCCGCGTACTGCGGCACCGTCAGCTCGAACGGCCGCAGCACCCGCTGCTTCTCCGAGATCAGCGCCTGCTCGCACTGCTTGATCTGCCCCCCGAGCCGCAGCCCAGAAGCAAGCTTGCCCGCACCCTGGGCCGACATGGGCTCTCCTTCTACCTGGAAACCGGGGCCGCTCGGACCACCCGCCCGCCAGGTTAGTCACCAATCGAGAGTCGCGAACGAGCAGTCCGACAGGACTCTGACCATCTGTGCTGCCAGGATCCACCGCGCCAGGCGGTCGTCGGCCGCCGCGATGGCACTGCCGGTCGACCGAAGGCTGGGACCGGCCCCCTGATACAGCGCCCCGTACACGCCTCGGACTCGAAAATCCCTCACCCGTACCGCGACAGAGCCGCCGCGCAGATGCGGACAGAGCCGATCGGCCGCCCGCGCACAGGGTACGCACGCGGGCGGATGCGTCGCGGCCAGTCCCTCGGGCCAGCCGGGCCAGTCACCACGGTCGTCCTTGAGCAACCACAGGACCCCGGCCGCGGTGCGGTCGGCCGGTCCACCGCAGACCTGGCACAGCAGCCCGCGCATCGCCCGCCGCTGGCGGCCCGGGTGAACCCGGCCGAACTCCGGCCTGCCACAGCCGCATTGGAACGCCATCCGGGTCCACAGATTTCCGTTCGAATCGCGGTCGTAGGGGAGCTCGTCCCGATAGGCGAGACCCACGCCAGGCAGCCCGACCACCTCGGGACGCACGGAACGCTCCGCGCTCCATGCGGTGATGTAGGGGACGACGCCCGGCCGTCCCGTCACCTCAGCCATCAGAATCCTCCGCTCGCACGACAGGAGAGCCGGGGCATCCCTCGACACCGCAGCTCTAGCATCTCTAGAGAACTCTACATCTCTAGAGATGTCAAGCCACAGGCAGCGGTCGCTGCCCCAGGAGCCCCGGCCTAGGATGTCTAGAGATGAAGGAGGAGGCCATGGCCAGCGAGGAGCGGCAGCCCAAGTACCAGCGGATCGCCGAGGCATTGAAGGCGGCTGTGGCGTCGGGTGAGTACCGCGCGGGCGATCGGCTGCCCGGCGAGAACGAGTTGATGGAGGCCTACGGGGTCGCCCGGATGACGGTGCGGCAGGCGCTCGGGGTGCTGCAGAGCGAGGGGATCACCGAGGCGCGGAAGGGTGTCGGTGTCTTCGTCCGGGATTTCCGGCCGCTGCGCAGGCGGGGCATCCAGCGACTGACACAGGAGCAGTGGGGTTCCGGGCGGTCGGTATGGGCGGCGGAGACCGAGGGGCGGGAGCTGCTGGTCGACCAGGTCTCGGTCGCGGAGGTCGCCGCGCCGGAGCGGATCGCCGGGGTACTCGGGCTGGAGCCGGGCGATCCGGTCTGCGTCCGGGAGCGGCGGTTCGTGCTGGACGGCAAACCGGTGCTGCTGTCCAGCTCGTACCTGTCGGCGGTGCTGGTCGCGGATACCGCGATCACCCGTCCGGACACCGGCCCGGGCGGTGTCTACGCCCGGCTCGCCGAGGTCGGCGCGAAGCCGGTGCACTTCCGGGAGGAGATCCGGTCCCGGATGCCCACGAAGGACGAGAGCACCAGGCTGCAACTGGCCACCGGCACACCGGTGGTGCTGGTCTGCCGGACCGCGTTCGACGCGGACGGGCGCGCGGTCGAGGTCAACGAGATGACACTGGACGCCGGTTCGTACGTGCTGGAGTACGAGTTCGACGCCTGACGGCTGAACCCCCCCGTGGTCAGGGGCGGGTGGGGGTGGGGGTGTTGGTGCGGGCGTCGGACTGGGTGGCGTAGCGGGGGAAGGTGGCGCTGAGGCCGGTCGCGCGGAGCAGGCGGTCGATGCCGGGTTGGCTGTGGACCAGGCGGAGCCAGCCGCCGTACCGGTGCGCCAGCGTCTGCGCGGCGCGCAGTTCGCGGAGCGGGCTGACGTCCATGAAGGTCACCGCGCTCAGGTCGACGATGACCCGGGGGACGTCCCAGCCGGGGCCGCTGCCGTGCAGGCTGCTGCGGAAGTCGGCGGCGTTGGCGAGGTCGAGTTCGCCGCTGGGGCTGATGACCCGGCACTGCCGGCCGGTGTCGGCGTCAGGGTCGGTGTTGAGTTCGACGTCCACGGTGTTTCTCCTCCGGCCGGGCCTGCGCGGGGTAGGGCGGGTGCAGGCGGGGCCGGGGTCCCGGGCCGCGCAGGGACAGCGTAGGACGCGGTAGGGGGTCCGGCACGGAGAGTTACCAGTACTGGATGAAGACGCTCGCTGAATGAGCACACGGGTCCGAATCTGGCGCCCTCGGATCGGGTACGTCCGAAGATACGATTCTGCCCACCGGACAGCATCCGCCCTGACAGGGGTGGCAGTTGAGGTCTTCCCCGGACACTCACCGGGACTTCCCAGGGGACTCACCGGAGGCCCGGAGGGTGCTTCCAGGGCGCTTTCGGAAAGTGGGCGCGAAGCGTCTGCGACTGGGGCTATACTAACGTCGTTCTTATATTGTGTCTGGCACCTCGTTCGGTGAGGCGTCTTCACGGACACAGGCCACTGATCCCACCCGTCGAGAGACGCTCCGGATCAGGACAGATCTCCCCGACCTAAGGGGTGATCCCAAGTGGCTTCCCCCTAACGGGGGATCACGCCGTGGAGTGCCAAAGCTCTGACGAGTTGGGGTGTACCGGGAACGGCCCGTCGGGGTCGGTGGCCCGGTCCGCTCCTTGCGAGTCCGCTGACGCTGACAGCGTCCCGGCCGGGAGGAGGCGAAGTCGATGGACTGCGACAGCAGTAGTCCGGGCCACCATAGGCCCCACTTCCGCCTGTCCCCGTTCCTTTCCGGCACGCGGTAACCACCTTCTCCGGACAGCACTCCACCGAGCGGCCCCCCTGCGTCGTGGCGCGCTCGACTGTCCGCTCCTGCCTGCGCGCAGGGCCTGTTGGCTGCCCCGTGTCCCGACCACCCCCTGCCCGGGGGCCGGGAGGCTCGTCATGTCCGAGACCACGCTGACCACCTCACTTCCCGTCACCGCGCTGCCCGGCGCGGCGCAGCCGCAGCCCGCGCCGGCGAACCGATCCGCCGTACTCGACGAGGCGCACCTCGGCGACATCCACGGCGCCTTCGGCACCATCCGCCTCGACGACCACACGCCGCGCGGCCTGTCCGCCAAGCTCCGGACGCTGCTGGCGATCGTCGGCCCGGGCCTGATCGTCATGGTCGGCGACAACGACGCGGGGGCCTTCGCCACCTACGGCCAGGCCGGTCAGAACTACGGCACCCACCTGGTGTGGACGCTGCTGCTGCTGGTCCCGGTTCTGTACGTGAACCAGGAGATGGTGCTGCGCCTGGGCGCGGTGACCGGGGTCGGCCACGCCCGGCTGATCTTCAGCCGCTTCGGCAGGTTCTGGGGCGCGTTCTCGGTCATCGACCTGCTGCTGTTGAACGCGCTGACGCTGGTCACCGAGTTCATCGGGATCACCCTGGCCACCGGCTACCTGGGGCTGCCGAAGATCCCGTCGGTGCTGCTCGCGGCGGCGATCATCATCGCCTCCGCGTTCACCGGCTCCTTCCAGCGGTTCGAGCGGATCGCGATGGCACTGTGCTTCGGCTCGCTGCTGCTGGTCCCGCTCTACTTCATGATCCACCCGGCCTCCTCCGGCATGGCCCGCGCCTTCGTGGTGCCCGACCTGCCGGGCGGCAGTGGCCAGTTGGCCACGGTGATGCTGCTGGTGATCAGCATCGTGGGCACCACCGTGGCGCCCTGGCAGCTGTTCTTCCAGCAGTCGTACGTGATCGACAAGCGGATCACCCCGCGCTTCATGAAGTACGAGAAGGCCGACCTGTGGCTCGGCATCGTGATCGTGGTCATCGGTGCGGCGGCGGTCATGGGCATCTCCACCGCCGCCTTCAGCGGGACCAGGGACTTCGGCCACTTCACCGACGCCGCCGGGCTCGCCCACGGCATCGCCGCCCACTCGGGCAAGCTCGCCGGGGTGCTGTTCGCGATCGCGCTGCTGGACGCCTCGATCATCGGCGCCTTCGCCGTCTCGCTCTCCACCGCGTACGCCATCGGCGACGTCTTCGGCATCAAGCACTCGCTGCACCGGGGCGTGGAGGGGGCGCGCGGCTTCTACGCGGTGTACGCCGGACTGGTGCTGGTGGCCGCGGTGATCGTGCTGATCCCGGGCTCGCCGCTGGGGCTGCTGACCATGGGCGTGCAGGCCCTCGCCGGGGTGCTGCTGCCGTCGGCCTCGGTGTACCTGCTGATGCTGTGCAACGACCGCGACGTGCTGGGCCCCTGGGCCAACGGCCGCCGGACGAACGCCTTCACCGCGCTGGTGGTGGGGGTGCTGGTGGCGCTGTCGCTGATCCTGACCGCGTCGGTGATCTGGCCGAACATCAGCGCCGGAGCGATCTTCGACATCCTGGGGGCGTCCGGGGTGGTCGGGCTGCTGCTGGCCGGGCTGCGGCTGTGGCAGCAGCGCGGGCAGGCGGCCGAGCCGATCGACCGGACCGGCAAGGAGGACTGGCGGATGCCGCCGCTGGAGACGCTGACCCGGCCGGTGTTCGCCACCGGGCACCGGGTCGGCATGGCGGTGCTGCGGTCGTACCTGCTGGCGGCGACGGTGCTGGTGGTCGTCCGGCTGGTGCAGCTCGCCCTGTCCGGCTCGGCGGGCTGAGCAGCGGCGGGCTGAGCAGCGGCGGGCTGAGCAGCGGCGGGCTGAGCAGCGGCGGCGGGATCGAGCGGGGGCAGAGAGAGCGGGGGGCAGAGAGAGCGGGGCCGGTCGCGGCCGTCCCCGCCCCTCCGGCTAGAGCGCGGCGAGCCGCGCGGTCAGCTCGTCGAGGCCGCAGGCGCCCTGCGACAGGGCCTTCATGTGCCAGGCCTTGAGGTCGAAGTCGGCGCCGTGCGCCGCCCGGGCCTCGGCCCGGCCGCGCAGCCAGGCGCGCTCGCCGAGCTTGTAGCCGATGGCCTGGCCGGGCCAGCCCAGGTAGCGGATGATCTCGCTCTCCCGGAGTTCGGTGGGGCTGCCGCTGTAGGCCGCGAAGAACTCGTCGGCCAGCTCCGGCGTCCAGCGCTCACCCGGGCGGAACGGGGATTCCGCCGGGATCTCCAGCTCCAGGTGCATGCCGATGTCGATGATGACCCGGATGGTGCGCAGCATCTGCTCGTCCAGGAAGCCCAGCCGGTTGGCCGGGTCGGTGAAGAAGCCCAGTTCGTCCATGAGCCGTTCGGCGTACAGGGCCCAGCCCTCGATCTCGGCGCTGACGCCGCCGACGGTGGTCTGGTAGCGGGACAGCTGCTCGGCGCAGCGCATCCGCTGGGCGAGGTGCAGGTGGTGTCCGGGGACGCCCTCGTGGTACCAGGTGCTGACGATCTGCCAGGTCGGGAACTCCTCCCGGCCGAGGGTCGGCAGCCAGGTCCGGCCGGAGCGGCTGAAGTCCAGGCTGGGCTGGGTGTAGTAGGGCGCGGCGGCGCTGCCCTCGGGCGCGATCATCGCCTCGACCTCGCGCAGCGGGCCCTCCAGGTCGAAGTGGGTGCCGTCGAGGGCCTCGATCGCCTGGTCCATCACCTGCTGGAGCCAGGCCCGGATGCCTTCGGCGCCCTTGACCTTGTGGCCGTGCTCGTCCAGGTGGGCCATCACCTCCAGCGGGGTCGCCCCGGGCAGCACCTGCGCCGCGACCTGGCGGATCTCGCCTTCGAGCCGGGCGAACTCGCCCCAGGCCCACTGGTACGCCTCGTCCAGGTCCAGGTCGGCGCCGGTGTTCAGGCGGGCGCTGCGCAGGTAGAGCTCGCGTCCGGCGATGTCGGAGGCGCCGGCGGCCTCGGCGGCGGGGCCGTAGTCGTTCCGCAGCCAGTCGCGGAACTCGGCGGCGGCCGCGGCGGCCTGCTCGGCGGCGGCGTCGAGTTCCGGGCGCAGGGCGTCCGGCCCCTTGGCGGCGAACTGGGCGAACCAGCCCGGCTTGGCGTCCGTTCCGGCCCAGCTGCCGACCTGTTCGGCGACGGTTCTGACCTGCCGGGGGCCGGAGAACAGGCCGCGGCGGACGCCCTCGGCCAGCGTCCGGCGGTAGCCCTGGAGGGCTCCCCCGACGTTGCGCAGCCGCCCGGCGACCACGGCCCAGTCGTTGTCAGTGGCGGTGGGCATGATGGTGAAGATCGAGCGGACCCGGTGGACGGGGGAGGCGATGTTGCTGAGTGCGCGCAGGTGGTCCCCGGCCTCGTGGCAGGCGAGTTGGGCGGTGAGGCGTTCGCGGAGCAGTCGGGCGCAGGCCGCCTCGGCGGGGTCGGCCGGTTCGGCGCCGCCGGTGACCGCATGGAGGTCGGTCAGGGCTTGCCGGGCCAGCGCGGCGGTGGCCTCGAAACCCTCCGGGGAGAGGTCGGGCTGGCTGTCGTCGTCCAGATTGAGACCGAAGCTCACGGCCAGGTCCGGGTCGTGGGCGACGAGGGCGTCGAGGTAGGCGTCGGCGATCTGTCGTGGGGTGCGTGCGGGATTTGTGTCGGCCATGGGGATCATCCTGTCCTACCGATGGAGCCAGGATGCAGGTCTTTTCAGGAGCGTTCCACTCGGTCGCCAGTTACCGCCGCGGACGCCGATGGTGAGCGGATAACTGGCGACGCCGATCAGGAACGCCGTCAGGTGGCCGAGGTTGGTGAAGTTCCAGCCGAGGCCCAGCAGCAGCAGGTAGAAGGCAGTGGCCGCGCCGAGGTAGTACCAGCGCAGCGGCCGGGCGAAGTACCAGGTGAGCACGCCGACGGCGCCGGACACGGCGTAGCTGACGCCGATGTCGATGGTGTGCTTGGTCCGGTAGGGGAGGTCCCCGGCGTCGATCAGGTAGGCCACCGCGCCCTCGCTGACCAGTGTGGCGAGGATGTGTGCCAGGGCGACCACGCCCAGCCAGCGCAGGGTGCCCAGCCAGCGTTCCACCGGCACGCTGAACAGGTTGAAGACCACGAACCAGAAGAGGAAGCTCGGCGTCTCGGTCCACAGGGCGCTGGCGATCAGGACCTTGATCGGGTGGTGGCTCAGCTCGGACAGGTTGGTGCTGTGGGTGATCAGGAAGTACTTGCGGAACCGGGGTGACATCCGGACCAGCGCGAAGGTGTTGGCGCCGAGGATGAGCAGCCAGATGTAGGTGCCGGGGGCGGCCCGCAGATAGCGGCCGACGGCGGTGGCGGCGCGCAGCGCCCGGTTCCGGCCCGGGTGCGGATCGGGATGCGGCAGGGCCGTCGACCCGCCTGGCGACCCGCTCGCCGAGCCGCTCGCCGACACGCTCGCCGAGCCGCTCGAAGACCCGCTCGTCGGCAGCTGCGGCGGCTCCCGGTCGGCCAGTCCCGCCGAGCCTGTCGGGCCGTCGGGATCTGTCTGGTCTGCCGTCGTCATGCCCCCATTCTGCGGCTCGGCCGAAACCGCCCCCGACCCGACTCGCCCTTCTCCCGGCCAAGAGCCAGGAGCGTTGTGCGGCAGGGGATTGACGTCCTTGCTGACATGGAGTCTCATAAGAGCGGGCAGTGTCGTGCGCGCGCACTGGCGGTACCCGGCGACCGAAGGAGGACGGGCACGTGGCGGAGCAGAGCGGGACAACGTTGTTGAAGGACCGTGAGCAGGTGGCCGACCGGCTGCTTGAGGCCTCGGCGAAGCATTCCCACGACCCCGACACGGAGTTGGACTGGGATGCCCCGATGGAGCCCGGCAAGTGGTACGTGCCGGAGCGGATCGTCTCCCTCTACGACACCCCCATCTGGAAGCGGATGAGCGAGGAGCAGCGGATCGAGCTCTCCAAGCACGAGTTCGCCAGCATGGCCTCGGCCGGGGTGTGGTTCGAGATCATCCTGATGCAGCTGCTCACCCGGCACATCTACGACCTCGACCCGCGCAGCAGCCATGTCACCTACGCGCTCACCGAGATGGCCGACGAGTGCCGCCACTCGCGGATGTTCGCCCGCTCGGTGACCAAGCTGGGCACGCCGTACTACGGCCCCGGGTCGGTCACCCGCTTCCTCGGCCGGATCCTGAAGACCACCGCCACCACCCCCGGCGCGTTCACCGCGACGCTGCTGGTCGAGGAGATCCTGGACCGCTTCCAGCGGCTGACCTTCCCCGACCCGTCGATCCAGCCGCTGATCCAGGGCATCACCCGGATCCACGTGGTGGAGGAGGCCAGGCACGTCCGTTACGCGCGCGAGGAGTTGCGTCGGCAGATGGCCAACTGCCCTGCCTGGGAAAGGCAGTTGACCCGGACCATCTCCGGCGAGGCGTCGGTGGTGATCGCCCGGGCGCTGATCAGTCCGGCGGTCTACGCCTCGGTCGGCCTGGACGTGGAGGAGGCGGTGCGACAGGCCCGGAAGAGCCGGCACCGCCAGGAGACCATGCGCTGGTCGGCGGAGAAGCTGACCGGCTTCCTGGAGGAGATCGGCGTCATCCACAGCGCCCTGGACCGCGCCGCCTGGCGCCGCTCCGGGCTGTTGTGAGCCCGGGCCCGCGGCGAGGGCTCCCCCGCTGGACCGCCCGGCGGCCTCTGCCGAGCTCCGACCTGCGATGACTCTCCGGCCGGGGGCGGAAGACGAAACAACCGGCACGTAGGGTGGGCGCATGGACGCCCGTACCGCAGATCCCGTGCCCGCCGCATCCTCGGCCGCCGAGCCGGTGCCCGCCGCCCGCGCGCCGAGAGCGCGCCGCGGCCCGTACCGGCGGCTGCCGGTGGAGCAGCGGCGGGAGCAGCTGATCGCGGTCGCGCTGGAGCTCTTCAGCAGGCACGCGCCGGAGGAGGTCTCGCTCGACGACGTGGCCGCCGCGGCGGAGGCCTCCCGCCCGCTGGTCTACCGCTACTTCCCGGGCGGCAAGCAGCAGTTGTACGAGGCCGCGCTGCGCACCGCGGCCGAGGAGCTGGCCTCGCGGTTCGTGGAGCCGGTGCGCGGCACCCCGACCGAGCGGCTCGGCCATGTCCTGGACCGCTACTTCGCCTTCGTCGGTGAGCACGCCGCCGGGTACGGCGCGCTGCTGCGCGGCGGTTCGGTCGCCGAGAACGAGCGGACCACCGCGATCGTCGACGAGGTGCGCCGGGCCGCCTACCGCAGCATCATCGACCAGTTGGGCGTCGAGCGCCCGGGCCCCCGGCTGACGCTGCTGGTGCGGTCGTGGATATCGGTGGTCGAGGTGACGGCGCTGACCTGGCTGGACGACAGCCGCCGGGAGGCGCCGCCCGGCGCGGACGCGGTCGGCGAGGCCGGTGGACCGGTCCGGGTGGGCGTGGGGACCGCCGCCGAGCTGCGGGACTGGCTGGTGGACGAGTTCGTGGTGATGTTCGCGGCGGCGGCCCTGCACGACCCGCAGACCGAGCGGGTGCTCAAGCAGATGTTCGCGTCCTTCGCCGGGAGCGGTCCGGGCGCGCAGCTGGTCGCCCGGCTGGGCGGGCTGCTGCTGGACGCCAGCGAGGCGAGTGCCGCCGACCAGTCGGTCACGGGTGAAGCGGTTACCGGTCAGTCACCCAGCTGACGGAACGATACATCGGATGTATCCTCCGCTTTGGTGAATCCTCCAGTAGCAGAAACGGCGGCCCGGATGCGGAGAGCATCCGAGCCGCCGTTCAGGCGGTCAGGCGGTCAGGCCTTGCCGAGCACCTGCCGCTGCCGGCCGAGCCCGTCGATCTCCAGCTCCACCACGTCGCCGGGTCGCAGGTAGGGCGTCCCGGGCAGGCCCATGGCGACCCCGGCCGGGGTGCCGGTGTTGACCACGTCGCCCGGCTCCAGCACCAGGAACTGGCTGATGTACCAGATCAGGTGGTCCACCGCGAAGATCATGTTCGCGGTGCTGCCGTCCTGCCGGACCTCGCCGTTGACGCTGGTCCGCAGCCCCAGCCGCTGCGGGTCGGCGATCTCGTCCGCGCTGACCAGCCAGGGGCCGAGCGGGTTGAAGGTCTCGCAGGACTTGCCCTTGTCCCAGGTCCCGCCGCGCTCCAGCTGGAACTCGCGCTCGGAGACGTCGTTGCTGAGCGCGTACCCGGCGATGACCGAGGCCGCGTCCCGCGGGGACTCCAGGTAGCGGGCGGTGCGCCCGATGACCACGGCCAGTTCGACCTCGTAGTCGGTCTTGGCGCTGTTCCTGGGGATCAGCACCTCGTCGTCCGGGCCGACCACGGTGTTGCTGGCCTTCATGAACAGCACCGGTTCGGCGGGCAGCGCCTGGCCGGTCTCGGCCGCGTGGTCGCGGTAGTTGAGCCCGACGCAGACCACCTTGTTCGGCCGGGCCAGGGGGGCGCCGAGCCGCTGCCCGGCCAGTTCCACCCGGGGCAGCACCCCCTGCCGGGCCTGCTCCGCGAGCTCGGCGCCCGCGCCGTCGAGCAGCCGCTCCAGGAAGGGCCCGTCGATGTCGCGGGTGACCTGCGAGAGGTCGTAGCCGGTCGTCTCGTCGTCGGCCAGCAGTACGGGTCGTTCCGCCCCGAGGGGCCCTACGCGCAGGAATCGCACGTGTCCATCACCACCTTTTGCGATCGTGACGGTCCGGTCGTCCACCGTCGCCAGAGATCCGATGTATATCAACCGCCGAGCGTCGCGTCCAGCCTGGACCGGTATCCGGACGACGCGGACGGCGGGCCCGCCGGGTCCGGCAGCGGACGCTGTGCGTCGGCTATGCGGTCGCCGGGTGCCCGCCGTGCCGCTCCCACTCGGGCGCCAGGATGGACATCACCGTCGCGTCCACCCGTTCCTCCCTCCAGCGCAGCGCGTCCCGCAGCACGCCCTCGGCGACGAAGCCCGCCTTCTCGTAGGCCCGCCGGGCACGGGGGTTGAAGGCGTAGACCTCCAGCGAGATCCGGTGCAGGCCCAGCTTCTCGAAGCCGTAGCCGCAGAGCAGCCGGGTGGCCTCGGTCCCCAGGCCCCGGCCGTAGTGGCCGGGCACCAGGGCGATCCGGAAGCCGCAGCTCTCGTTGGCGGGGCTCCAGTCGTTCAGCACGACCTCGCCGACCACCGCGCCGTCGGCGTTGTCGAGCACGGCGAGGTCGAGCCGGTCGTCCTGCCCGACCCGGGTCGCGTACCAGGCGTACACCTTGGACTCGTCGGCGTTCGGCCTGGGATGGCTCCCGGTCAGCCGACTGCTCTCCGGGTCCTCCCACAGGGCGCGCAGCACCGGCAGGTCGTCGGCGGTGACGCAGCGGAGCGTGACCAGGTCACCGACCAGCGTCGGCTTGCTGAGGAAGTCGGGGCCGGACGGTGCGCGCTGCGGTTCACTCATGCCCGCATCCTGCCCGGTCGGCAGGCGTCCTGCCCCTGCTTTCCGCACCCACCGCCGACCGGCGACCGTCGACCCCCGACCGCGCTCAGTGCTGGAGGATGCGGGTCTCCCCCGCCGGGACGGTGGCGTCCAGCCGGTTGCCCGGCGGCGGGAAGGGGCAGATGAAGTGGTCGGCGAAGGCGCAGGGCGGCAGGTACGCGCGGTTCAGGTCGAGCACGGTCGCGCCGTCGAGGCCGGGCGCGGGCAGCGAGATGAAGCGGAACCGGAACGACTCCCGCCCGCTGGAGGCGTCCGCGAAGACCGCGCTGAGCGAACCGTCCGCGGCCTGGCTGACCTGTAGCGTCCGCTCCTCGGCGGCGGAAGCGGCGGAAGCGGCAGCACCGGCGGCAGCGGCGGTACCGGCCGCGGCACCCGCGTCGCCGTTCGACGGCAGGGTGAAGGCGACCGTCCCGGCCAGCGCCAGCCCGCGCTCGCGGCCGTCGGCGTTGGGCACGGTGACCGTGCGCGGGCCGGGGTACGGGGTGAACCGCGCCGGGAGGGTCCACCGCTCGTCGAACGGGTGGGCGTCGATGCCCGCGAACACCGCCCGGGCGTGCGAGGCCGGGTCGTAGATCCTCACCGCGTACTCGCCCTCACGCAGGATCAGCACCAGCAGGCGTCCGCCGTGGGTGATCAGGGAGGGCTTCGGGGCGGTGTCCGGACAGAGTCGCACCGGTCCGTCGAGCGCGACGCCGTCCACTTCCAGTCCGTCGTGCCGGGCCGCGGTGAGCACCACGCAGTCGCCCTGCCGCTCCCAGCGGCCGGGCACGTCCGGGACGCCGCCGCGCAGGTCGGCCAGCCAGTGGGTACCGGTCAACGCGAGCGGTCCGTGCGGGGCCCTGGCCGCCACCACACGGTCATCACGCCAGTGCTTCCAATCGTCCAGACTGCTGCTCACTGAGGGACCTCCGGAGAGAATGGGCTGACGAAGTAGGTCGGATCCACCTAGGCAAAGCCATGATCGCGGAGGTACGCGGCCCACCCGAGGGCTACCCGGGCCGAATGCGGCTCCACACCACACCAACCGAACCTTGCGCCGGGTATTCCCGCTGTCCACCAGTCGAACCGGCCCCGGCCCGCAGTGTCCGCGCCCGCGCCGAAAGCCACGCCTCAAGCCATGCCGACAACCCCACCGACAACCCCGCCGACACCCCGCCGACACCCTTGTCCCGCACCGGCATCGGCAAAGCCCGGCCCCGCTGACCCGCGCGCGTCCGCCCCGCCTTGCCCCGACCGCCCGGCCCCCGGCAGGATCGACCGCATGATCCATGGCGTGATGTTCGACTTCTCCGGGACCCTCTTCCGTATCGAGTCGGTGGCGGAGTGGTTCGACACCCTCGACCTGGACCTCGACCCCGCCGAGCGGGCGGCCTGTGTCCAGCGGCTGACCGTCGCCGGGGCGCAGCCCGGCGGCCCGCAGCCGGAGCAGCCGCCGAGCGGCTGGGACCAGCGGGACACCACCAGCGGGCGGCACCGTGCGGCGTACACCGGGCAGACCCGCGCGGCGCTGCTGCCGACCGTCGGCCCGGAGCGGGTCGACGCGCTGGCGGCCCGGCTCTACGACCGGCACCTGACCCCGGACGCCTGGCGTCCGTACCCGGACACCGAGCGGGTGCTCAAGGAGTTCCGGCGGCGCGGCGTGCCGGTGGCCGTGGTCAGCAACATCGGCTGGGACCTGCGGCCGGTCTTCGTCCGCAACGGCCTGGACACCCACGTCGACGCCTTCGTGCTCTCCTTCGAGCTGGGCGTGCAGAAGCCCGACCCCCGGATCTTCCGGACCGCCTGCGACCGGCTCGGGCTGCCCCCGGCCGAGGTGCTGATGGTCGGCGACCACCGCCCGGACGACGGCGGGGCGCTCGCCCTGGGCTGCTCGTTCCACGAGGTCGCCCCGCTGCCGGTGGCCGAGCGGCCGGACGGGCTGCTGCCGGTACTGGCCCTCGTCGTGGCGCCGCCCAAGTGCGAGGATGCAGGGTAGACGCAGCAGGCGGGCGCCGGGCAAGGACGCCCGGCCGCGCGCACGACCGGAGGTGCAGCAGACATGGCCAGGCAGGCTCCAGCGACCGACCCGGCACAGGACGCGCCCGAGGTGACCGCCCCCAAGCACGCGGCGGCGGGCCTCCCGGCGCTCCTGCACACCACCCAGATCGCCACCGCGCAGATGGGCGCGGCCCGCTCGGTGCGCACCCTGCTGAAGCTCAACCAGCCGGACGGCTTCGACTGCCCCGGCTGCGCCTGGCCCGAGCCGGAGCACACGCACACCGCCGAGTTCTGCGAGAACGGCGCGAAGGCGGTCGCCGAGGAGGCCACGCTGCGCCGGGTCGGCCCGGCGTTCTTCGCCGAGCACTCGGTCGCCGACCTGGCCGAGCGCTCCGGCTACTGGCTCGGCCAGCAGGGTCGGCTGACCACCCCGATGCTGCTGGACGAGGGCGCCACCCACTACACCCCGATCGGCTGGGACGCGGCGCTGCAACTGGTCGCGTCCGAGCTGAAGGCGCTGGACACGCCGGACGCCGCCGCCTTCTACACCTCCGGGCGGACCAGCAACGAGGCGGCCTTCACGCTCCAGCTGTTCGCCCGCCAGTTCGGTACCAACAACCTGCCGGACTGCTCCAACATGTGCCACGAGTCCTCCGGCTCGGCGCTGACCGAGACCATCGGCATCGGCAAGGGCAGCGTCCACCTCAAGGACCTCTACCAGGCCGACCTGATCATCGTCGCCGGGCAGAACCCGGGCACCAACCACCCCCGGATGCTGTCGGCGCTGGAGCGGGCCAAGCGCGCCGGGGCGCGCATCGTCAGCGTCAATCCGCTGCCGGAGGCGGGGCTGGAGCGGTTCAAGAACCCGCAGAACGCCCGTGGCCTGGTCGGCGCCGGGACCAAGCTCACC
This sequence comes from Streptacidiphilus sp. P02-A3a, assembly GCF_014084105.1. Lineage (GTDB taxonomy): Bacteria > Actinomycetota > Actinomycetes > Streptomycetales > Streptomycetaceae > Streptacidiphilus. The sequence goes on from NZ_CP048289.1 coordinate 8,116,551, forward strand.
GACCTGTTCCTCCAGGTGCGCCTCGGCGGCGACCTGGCGCTGTTCCGGGCGCTGAACCTGCTGCTGCTGGAGGCCGAGGACAAGGCCCCGGGCACGGTCCTGGACCACGCCTTCATCGAGCAGCACTGCCACGGCTTCGCCGAGTTCGCCGACGACGCCCGGACCACCGACTGGGACGCCGTCGCCGCGGCCACCGGCCTGCCCGAGGAACAGATCCGCGATCTGGCCGGGATGGTCCTGGAGTCGCAGAAGGTCATCGTCTGCTGGGCGATGGGGCTGACCCAGCACAAGCACTCCGTGCCGACCATCCGCGAGGTGGTCAACTTCCTGCTGCTGCGCGGCAATGTGGGCAAGCCCGGCGCGGGGGTGTGCCCGGTGCGCGGGCACAGCAACGTCCAGGGGGACCGGACGATGGGGATCTTCGAACGCCCCAGCGCGGCCTTCCTGGACGCGCTCGGCACCGAGTTCCGCTTCGAGCCGCCGCGCGAGCACGGACTGGACGTGGTGGACACCATCCGCGCCATGCGCGACGGCCGGGTCAGCGTCTTCTTCGCGATGGGCGGCAACTTCGTCGCGGCCACCCCGGACACCCCGGTGACCGAGGACGCGATGCGCAACTGCCGACTCACCGTCCACGTCTCGACCAAGCTCAACCGCTCGCACGTGGTCACCGGCGCCCGGGCGCTGATCCTGCCCACCCTCGGCCGCACCGACCTGGACCGGCGGGCGGGCGGCCCGCAACAGGTCACCGTCGAGGACTCGATGGGCATGGTGCACGCCTCCCGGGGGGCGCTCAAGCCGCCCGCCGCCGACCTGCTCTCCGAGACCGCGATCATCTGCGGCCTGGCCCGGCGCACCCTCGGCCCGAAGAACCCGGTGCCGTGGGAGGACTTCAGCGCGGACTACGGCAACATCCGGGACCGGATCGCCCGGGTCATCCCCGGCTTCGAGGACTTCAACAGCAGGATCCGGCAGCCCGGCGGCTTCGCGCTGCCGCACGGCCCGCGCGACAACCGGTCCTTCCCGACCAGCACCGGCAAGGCCAACTTCAGCGTCAACGCGCTCACCGCGCCGGAGGTCCCGCCGGGTCGGCTGCTGTTGCAGACGCTGCGCTCGCACGACCAGTACAACACCACCATCTACGGCCTGGACGACCGCTACCGGGGCATCAAGGACGGCCGCCGGGTGGTGCTGCTGCACCCCGAGGACGCCGCCGAGCACGGCCTCGCCGAGGGCGGCTACACCGACCTGGTGAGCGAGTGGACGGACGGCGTGGAGCGGCGCGCGCCGCACTTCCGGGTGGTGCTCTACCCGACCACGCGCGGCTGCGCCGCCGCCTACTACCCGGAGACCAACGTGCTGGTGCCGCTCGACAGCACGGCCGACACCAGCAACACCCCGACCTCCAAGTCCGTGGTCATCCGCTTCGAGCCGGACTCCGGCCCGGAGGGGGCCGCCGACTCAGCTCACTGAGCCGGCGACTGCGAGACCGCGGCCGAGGCGGAGGCCGGGTCCGACGCGGAGTCCGAAGCGGAGTCGGAGGCCGAGTCCGAAGCCGAGTCGCTCGGCGACGGCGACGGCGACTGCGAGACCGGGGCGGACGGCGAGACCGGCGCCGACGGCGTGGCCGAGGCCGAACCCGAGGGACCGGCGCTGGGCTTCCCGCTCACCGTGGGCTTCGGCGTCGGCGTCGGCTTCACCGGCGGCTTGACCGGGGGCTTGGTGGCCGGCGGCTTGGTCGCCGGGGGCTGCGGCAGGACCGGCGCGATCGGCTGCGGCAGCGTCGCCGACGGCGGTATCACCGGCGGGGTGTAGGTCCCGAGCGAGGAGTTGCCCGGGTCGGGCCGGACCGCGCCCAGGATCGGGTTCACCGCCATCGGCTCCACGTCCACGAAGGCGCCCGGGTGCGGTGCCTCGACCACCTGGCCGCCGCCGATGTACATGGCGACGTGGCTGGCGTCGGAGAAGTAGATGATCAGGTCGCCCGGGCGCAGCGCGTTCAGCGCCACGTGCGGCAGGTCCGCCCACTGCTCCTCGCTGGTGCGCGGGATGGCCACCCCGGCGCTCAGCCAGGCCTGCGAGGTGAGCCCGGAGCAGTCGAAGCCCGCGCCGTAGGGGCCGATGCCGCCCCACACGTACGGCGCGCCGAGCTGGGCGAAGGCGAAGGCGACGGCCTGCGCTCCGGCCTGGGACGGCTTGGCGTTCTCCTTGCCGAGGATGCCGGAGGCCAGCAGTTGCACCTGCGCGGCGTTGGCGTCCTTCTGCTCCAGCAGCGACAGCTCCTGCTTCTGCGCGCCGGTGAGCGTGGAGACCTGCTTCTCGACCGCGGCCAGCTGCTTGTTGATCGCGGCCCGCGCCACGCCCTCGGCCGCGACCAGCGACGCGGCGTGCTGCTTGGCGATGGCGGCGGCGCCCTCGGCGGCGACCAGGCTCGCCTGGTCGGCCTTGAGCTGCGTCAGGAAGGCGGCCTGCGAGCGGCCGACCATCCCCAGCAGCTCCTGGGTGTGCACCGCCTGCTCCGGGTCGGAGGCCAGCAGCAGCTCACCGAGCTGCGACAGGCTGCCGTTGCGGTACTGGGCGTCGGCGATCTCGGCGGCGAGCGTCATCCCGTCGTTGACCTGGGACTGGCTGTTGGCCACCTCGACCTGGAGGGCGTCGTCGTCGGACTGCGCCTCGACCAGCTGCTCCGAGAGGGCGTCGTACTTCTGGGTCTCGACCTCGGTCTGCTGGTAGTCGGCGTGCAGCTGGTTGAGGACCGGCTGGAGCGCGGCCTCGGCCTGGGTCAGCGTCTGCGCGCTCACCGTGCCACTGGTCGTACCGGTGGTCGTACCGGTGGTCGTACCGGTTGCCGCGAAGGCCGAGGGCGCCGCCGTCAGCGGCAGCGCCACCAGCGCCGCCGCCAGGAGCAGGGTGCCGCAGCGCAGCACTCCGGCCAACCATGGGCGCGCCTGGTCCCCACGTCGCGCCGCACCCGCCCCGCGTATGGCCCGCACCTGCTCCCCCTCTGCCCGACCTGGAGCCCCTGCGCTCCCGGGGCACCGGTACACCGGTGACCGCAGCCGTCCCATGGCTGCCCCCTGGACCGCTGGGTCCGCAGCGATCCTGCCATGGAGGGGTGTCAATGTGGCAGACCGCGTCCGGCATTCTCATGCGTTCTACATGAACGGCCCTGCCAACCGCGTGTGACTCATCTCACCGTTTGGACTCACTCGTTCGGGTCGCCGCCCAGGCCCCGCACCCCTTTCGCCCCGGTTCGCTGGTTTCATCAACTTCGAATAGGGAGCCAGTTCACTTTCCGTTCATCAAGCATGCCTACGGTCGGCACGACGCTTCCGCTGAGACGATTGTTTGGTAATGGAACATATGACGTTCCTGGTGACCGTCGTGATCATCACGGCCCTCGCCTTCGACTTCACCAACGGTTTCCACGACACCGCCAACGCGATGGCCACCTCCATCGCCACCGGCGCCCTGCGACCCAAGGTCGCCGTCGCGATCTCCGGAGTCCTGAACCTGGCCGGTGCCTTCCTCTCGGTGGAGGTCGCCAAGACGATCTCCGGCGGGATCATCCAGGAGAGCTCGGGTGTCCACCCCCAGGTGGTGTTCGCGGCCCTGATCGGCGCGATCCTCTGGAACCTGGTCACCTGGCTGCGCGGCATCCCGTCCAGCTCGTCGCACGCCCTGTACGGCGGCCTGATCGGCGCCACGCTGGTCGCGGTCGGCATGCACGGGGTGGAGTTCTCGGTCGTCGTCACCAAGATCATCATTCCGGCGGTGGCCTCCCCCGTCGTCGCCGGGATCGCGGCCTGGGGCGCGACCAAGGTCGCCTACCGAATCACCCGCAACGGCAACGAGAAGGCCACCGGCAAGGGCTTCAAGGCCGGACAGATCGCCTCGGCCTCGCTCGTCTCGCTGGCGCACGGCACCAACGACGCGCAGAAGACCATGGGGGTGATCACGCTGACCCTGGTCACCGCCGGGGTGATCGCGCCGCACTCGGCCCCGCCGCTGTGGGTCATCATCTCCTCCGGTGTCGCCATCGCGGCCGGCACCTACATCGGCGGCTGGCGGATCATCCGCACCCTCGGCAAGGGCATCACCGACATCGCCGCGCCGCAGGGCTTCGCCGCGCAGACCGCCTCCGCGACCGTCATCCTGACCTCCTCGCACATGGGCTACGGCCTGTCCACCACCCACGTCTGCTCCGGCGGCATCATGGGCGCGGGCAAGGGCGGACCGACCGGGGTGGTCAACTGGTCCACCGCCCGGCGGATGACCTACGCCTGGTGCCTGACCCTGCCGTCCGCCGCCGCGCTCGGCGGGCTGGGCGCGCTGCTGGCCGACCAGGGCACCTGGGGCGTGGTGCTGCTCGGCGCGATCGGCGCGGCCGGCGCGGGCTGGATCTACCTGATCAACCGCCGCCGCCCGATCGACGCGAGCGACGTGGTGAACGTCCCCGAGACGGTCACCCCGATCCCGGTCGCCCCGGCCACCCCCGCCACCCCCACCGACGTCGTCGCGGCCTGAGCGCCCCCACCGACGAGGAGTCCCCATGAAGATCAACTGGTCTGCCCTCGGCAGCACCTTCGGTGTCAGCGTCGGCATCTCGCTCGCCGTCGTCGCCGCCTTCTGCCTCGGCATCTCGGCGCTCTCCCAGCGGGAGACCGCGCTCGCCGACGGCAGCGCCGGGCGCGGCACCGCCGCCCTCGGCGGCGCCGTGGTCTGCTTCGCGCTCTGCGCGGCGGCCGTCGGCTACGGCCTCTACGTCATCGCGGGCTGAGCCCCGCGCCCGCCGCTACCCGCCCGCCTTCAGGGCGTTGAGCTGCACGGTCAACAGCGCCTCCGCCGCCGCGAGGTCGTACCGGCTCGGCGTGTAGACGAACTCCTGGACGAAGACGTCGCCGACGCCGGCGAACAGCGTCGCCTCGTGGTTGCCCGCAAGCGCCACGGCGGACCGCTCGAAGCCCTCGCCCGCCTCGCCCCCGGGGAGGGCGAAGGTGCCGGTGACGGCCGAGTCCCGGAGCCACGCGCTCTCCTGGTTCAGCACCATCCTCGGAGCACCCGTGGCGCTGGAGAACTGGACCAGGAGCATCTGGTAGTTCACCCCCTGCCCGTCCAGCCAGTCGTAGGCGGCGGCCGTCTCGTAGCCGTCGCCGCGCAGCATGGACGTCACCCCGGACCAGTTGCCCGACGACCACTGCGTGTCGACGAAGGCAGTCAGCGAGGGGAAGACCCCGTCGATGGTGCCCGCGTGGGTGTACACCCGCGCGGGATCCGACGGCTGGACGATCGCGGCGTACAGGTCGGGCCCGTTGCCCAGCGGGATCGCGGCCGTACCGGACGACGGCGTGGACGTCGTGGACGGGCCCGGGCTGCCGCTGACGGCCACATGGCCGGCGGTCTCCAGGGCGTCGATCCTCGACGTGACCTCGGTCGCGTCGTCCCGGGCGTCGACCAGCGTCTCCACGCCGATCTGGATGTCCGGCACGGCCTTGGCGGACTGCCCCGCCGAGTACTCGCCGATACCGGTGACGCACAGGCTCGCGCCGGTGCGGCTGTCGTTGATGACGTTCCTCCAGTCCAGCTGCGCCTGCGCGTCCGGGACGCTGAAGTAGAGCGCCGCCTGAGCGGCCATCCCGCTGATCGCCGCGCACTCCGGTCGCAGCTGGGTGAGGGTCTGGGCGAGGCTGAGCTTCTTCGCGACCAGTGCCCCCATGGCCTTGACGTCGCCCTGCAACGTCGTGAGGTAGCCACCGCCGCCGTAGGCGTACCAGTAGGAGACCTGTAGCGCCCGTTCGTCGGCGGGGTCGCCCTGCTGGCTCGGCGTGGCGTTGGCCGTTCGGTAGTCCGCCTGCATCGTGGCCGCGTCCTGGAAGTGCGTCACCAGCGGCCACTGCTGGTAGAGGCCCAGCGCGACGGCTCCGAGCGCGGGGATCCCGGCAGCGGCCACGCCCCAACGCAGCGGCTGCGGCGGCCTCTTCGGCACCCGGTCGGGACGCCGCCGGGCGCGGATGCCGAGCCGGGCGACCGCCGTCGCCACGCCGACCACGAGGAAGCCGGCGAACGCGGCGGCGAGCAGGGAGCCGTCGAGCTGGACGTGGAGATTCCAGCGGACCAGGCCCGGCCGTACCCCGCACCTGCTCTCCAGGGTGTCCAGCCCTTTGACGCAGCCGTCAGTGGAGACCAGCACCGAGACGCCGAGGAATCCCGCCAGCGCGGTGACCTGCGTGGCGATCAGTGTCATCAGCAGCCGGTAGCGGCCGCCGCGCAGCGTCACCGCGATCGCGACCAGCACCACCGGAACCACCTGGGCCGACAACATCAATGCCCCGTAGGTCAGTTCGTAGATGCTGTTCAGCTGCACCGGTGTCGGCCGGGACGCGTGCAGATACCGCTGGACTCCGGCGGCCGCCGCCCAGGAGGCCAGCGTTCCGGCCGCCGCCCAGCCGAGCGGCCGTCGCAGCGACGGCAGCCCGACCGCCGGGCGCAGCGTCCAGGCGAGCAGCGGCGCCAGCCAGAGTCCGGCCATCGCCAGCAGGTCGACCGGCGGCAGCAGCAGCGAGGTGAGGACCGGGTACGTCCAGGTGATCGCGGTGAGGACGTCAGGATGCACGAGTGGTCCGAGGTACCACTGGAAGTCGAGCAATCGTTCGCCACCAGGGCTGATGTAGTACCCGGCGGCGAAGGACTGGCCGTCCTCGGCCCACCAGAAGAACCACCAGGAGAGCAGCAGGACGCCCCCGGCCAGACAGGGCAGCATGGCGGGCAGCAGTCGGGTCCCGTGCCAGCGGGACAGCCAGACGCGGGCGCACTGAGCGGTCCAGCAGCAGAAGGCCACCATGATGACCAGGTTCAGCAGCAGCAGCTCCGGTCGCTCCGGCCAGAGGTTCTCGATGGTTCCCTGCCCGGTGCCGAGGTCGCCCACGATGAAGCCGACGCCGAGGGTGAGCCCGGTGCGCAGCCCCGAGGGCGGGGCGGAGCCGGTCAGTCGCGCGTGGGCGGTCGCCCGCCAGAGCGCGATCGACACCACCGAGGCCACCAGGGTCGCGGCGAGGATCGACGCGCCCTGCGTGGCCCACTGTGTGGTCAGCCATCCACCGCCCTGGCTGTAGACCTGGATGACGTACTGGAACTCGGTGTAGATGAGCGCCGCGGCCACGCCACTGAGGAAGACCGGAAGCGCTTGGGCCACGAAGAGCCGCCGGTCGTCCCCGATCATCTCGTGCCGCTTCTTCCAGCTCGGATGACTGCTCCACACCTCCGCGAACTCGGCCGCCTTCCGCCGAAGGAAGGTGTCGCTGCCGCTTTCGCCCGCCCACTCCCAGAGCTTGGGGTCGGCTCCGTCCCGCACCGCACCCAGGTCCGCGTAGAACTCGCGGTTCCGCACGACGTCCACCCGCGCGAGATAGCCCAGGATCAGCAGGCCGATCGCGATGAAGACGTCACGCTCGATGATCGGGCTGAGAATCATGAAATGCGAGAACGGGGATCCGAAGACCAGCAGGATGCCGCACCAGGCCAGGTACGGGATGAGCGTCAGGAAGAGGAAAGCGCGCCAGACCGCGATCGTGGCGTTGGCGGCGGTGATGTCCCCGTAGCGGATGTGGGCGATCTCGTGCAGCACGACCCGGTCGAGATGGCGCCCGCGTTCCCCCTCCGGGTCACTGGAACAGCTGATCAGCAGCCTGCGCTGGAGGCAGAGCACCGGGGAGCGGGTACTGCCGAACACCGCCGCGTCACCGGGCAACAGATCGTCGAAGACCACCCTGGTCCGCTTGTGGCGTTCGCTGGGCAGGCCCGCGCCGCTGAGGAGTTGCCTGACCCGCGCCACGACCGGGGCGTCCTCGTACAGCTCCAGATCGGTCACCCGTCCGGCCCGGGTCTTCCACCTGCGGCTGGCGAAGAACAGCGCCCCGGCCCCCGCCAGCACGACGACCGGCCAGCCGAACGTCAGCCACCAGTCCGGCGGCGGGGCGTAGTGCTGCTCGCAGGCGGTGTAGGCGTACCACTGCGTCTCCCGGGCCAGCAGCACCGCCTGGTCGGAGACGTGGTCCAGGTCGACCCCGGCGGCGAGATAGCAGCCGGTCACCCGGTTCTCGGTCATCGGGAGCATGAAATCCAGAGCCATCCGGACGCTCGCCGCGACCGCCACGACCACCAACAGCACGAAACGCTGGGTCGTACCGGCCGGCATCGACCCGTACGTCGGACGATCCTCGGCGGAGCCCTGCGACCGGTCCGTTGTCATCTGGTGGCTCGCCCCCTATTCGGAACCCCGGCCCTCTACTTCCGGTGTGTGCGTCGCCAACTCCTGAATGACCCGGTCGGCCACCGCAGCGGAACGCCCGGTGCTGATCCTGGACGCGACCATCGCGTCATAGATACGGGTACGCACGAGCTTGAGCTGTTCCGCGCTGAGCGGAGGAATGCGCGCCGGTTCCCTCCTGCGTCGAAGCAGCCTGCCCAGCAGCCTCCGCAGGCCGGATTCCGCGTCGCCGCCCGCGCGGGTGACGAACTCGCTTGCGAACTGGTCAAGCACGAACCACACCACCCCCGAGGTCAGGGCGGTCATGCCGGTCTGACCGAACCCGATGGGCTCCGTGCGCCGACGCCGCCCGCGAATGCGTCGCAGGGCGGCGCCGTCGTCCAGGGGCGTCAGCTCCCGGAGGAAGGTCAACTCCTCCGGGGCCTCCCCCTCGGCCACCTTGAGCACCACGGAACGCACCGTCGTCCCAGCAGTCACCACCACGACTCCCCCCGTGCAGCGCCGACGTGTTCTGACAGATCGTCAGCAAGCTTGAGGCGATGGTACAACCGCCCTCGCCACGATCAGGGGCGAATGAGGTTCATGAGTTCGGTCGCGACGTTCAGCACCGGGAGCGCGGTGTCGCCGATGTCCCGGGCCAGGCCGCTCAACACCCGCAGGGTGTCACGCCAGCGATGACGTTCCACCGTGGCGGGCTGGTTCAGCACCGGAAGCGTCTCGGCCAGGCTCTGCCGGTCCTCCGCGTCGATCCCCGCCTGATGCGACAACTCACGCACCAGAAGCGCTAGTTGAGCGAACATCGCGGAGACCTCGGGTCGCATTCCGGTGTCGTCCGCGCCGCCGTGGTTGTGCTGGACCCCGATGTGGCCGTCGCCGCCGTTGATGTTGACCTGGTCGCCGAAGTGGAAGGTCGGGCCGTTGCCCGTGTTCATGCCGCTCACTTCGAGATCCCCGTGTTTCCCTGGCCGCCGTAGATGTTGACGTCGTCGCCGAAGCGGAACTGTCGCATGTCCACCAACTGGTGGTTGTGGACGATCGTGTGGAACTCCTGCTCCGGGTGCTCGATCGCGTACGTGATCTTCGACGCCAGCTCGACCTGGGAGCGTTGGTCCTGCCAGGCCATCAGCGCGGTGGGCGGCCCCGCCGTGTCGATCGTCAACGCGAAGAGCGGCTTCTTGGACAGCACCGGCCACGTGTCGACCAGGAAGTAGACGACCACGGCCACCACGGCCAGGGCGACGATCAACCCACCGCCGGCCGAATGCTGACCACCACCACCGCCGTCGTCGCCGCTGGAGTTCAGGCCGGTGGATATGTAGCTGAGCGAGTAGATGCCGATCGCCGCCAGGATCACGATCCCGGTGAACTTCAGGAAACGGCGGATCGCGGCGGCGTACCTGGGCACGATCTGGGTGGGGCAGACCCGGACGATCGTCGCCAGCGGGTAGGCCGCAGCTCCGATCCAGAGAATGCGCTTGCTCACGAGCACCTGGAGCCCACGGCCGATGGGCGCATGGCTGGGCATCGGCGGTACCGGCGCGGTCGCGGTCGGCGGCGCCTGGCCTGGTGCGGGCAGGTCAGGGCCATCATCCTGACTCGCATGGGACGACTGGGACGGCTGCATACTGATTCCCCCGAAAGATGCCGCTCGCCAATCCGATCCTGAGCGATGCGGCGCACGACTGGCACGGTGCGCGAATCGCTCGCGCGACGACTATTAACCAGCAGTACGCCCACAGGCGCAAGTCCCTTATCGCAGACAGACTTGGAGGCCCCCGCCGACCAGGCAGGAGCCCCCTCAGTAGCATCCGGAACGGCTACGCCTCGAACTCCCCCGCGTGAACCCCCGCCACGAACGCCGACCACTCCTGTGCGCTGAACCGTAGTGCGGGCCCGTCCGCGTTCTTGCTGTCCCGCACGGCCAGGCCGCCCTCGGGCAGCGAGGCCACCTCGACGCAGTCTCCGTTGTTCCCCGAGAACGAGGACTTCGTCCACTCGATGTTGGGCTTCATCAGCTACACCATCTCCTTGAGCGCAGACATGGAAGCAGAGCTGCTACAGCTCGAACTCCCCGGCGTGAACCCCCGCCACGAACGCGGCCCACTCCTGCGACGTGAAGCACAGGGCAGGCCCGTCCGCGTTCTTGCTGTCACGGACAGCACGACCACCATCAACGAGGGCGGCTATTTCGACGCAGTTCCCATTGGCTCCGGAGAACGAGGACTTCGTCCACGCCAGCCCCGAAGCCGAGGCGGATTCAATGTAGTGCTTCATCGGCTATGCCATTTCTTTGAGAGCGCGCCTGATCAGGTCACGGGACTTGCTGACGTTTTCCGCCGCCATGTTGAGTCGGCGGAACAGCGTCGTGTAGGTCTCCACGTCGGCTGTCTCCTCGTAGTACTGGGTACTCGTGGGCGACTCGGCGTAGATGATGTCGGTCTCGCCCGCCGTCGGGAAGCTCATGATGACGAAGGGGCCGAAGAGACAGGCGTTCATCGGGTCTTCGCGGGGCAGCACCTGTAGCTCGATGTTCCGCCGCCGACTGTCGCTGATCAGCGACTCCAACTGCGCGTTCATCACTTCGTTGCCGCCGACACGGTGGTACAGCGCGCTTTCGGCGATGATCGCCCAGAACTGGATGGGCTGCTCTCGCGTGAGCAGATTGCGGCGTTCCTGTCGCACGTCGATCCGGGCTTCCACGGCCTCAGGCGTGGCATCCGGGATCTGGAGCTCCACCAACGCCCTTGTGTACTCGGGTGTTTGCAGCAGACCGGGCACGATGTTGGTCTCAACGTTGTACAGCTCAGCCGCGTCCCACTCGACCGCCACGTAAGCGGCGTAGGCCGAGTCAACCGCGCTGGCGTACCGCGACCACCAGCCCTTCTTCTTCGAGTCGCGGGCCAGGAGTTCGATCTCACTCCGCGTGTCCGGGTCGGTGACGCCGTAGGCGTCGAGCAGGGCTCGGAGATCCAGGAGCCTGACGCCCGACTGGGCGTTCTCGATGCGGCCGATCTTCGACTCCGCCGAGCCCAGTACTTCGGACACCTCGGCGTGGGTCAGCCCAGCAGCGGTTCGCAACTCTCGAAGCTGCCTCGCCAGTCGCCTCTGACGGATCGTCGGACTGCTGTTGATAGGCATTCAGCGCTCGCTTCTCCCATGGGCTTGCAGGTCAAGTGTGCCGCTCGCCGACAGTAACGGCAACCAGCACAGGGGCATCCGAAGTGAGGACTTGACACTGTAGGGATGCCAAGGTGCACACTACTCACTGTAGCGACTCATCATCAGTTTCTGATGTTCGTCACAGTTGCTGTCATAGCTGCTCAACCCAGGTCAAGGGGCCCAGCATGCGCATCTATCCCCCAGAAGAATTCCGGTATCGGCGATTTCGTCCCGCCGTCAAGGTCGCTCGTGCTACGGCTCGCGACGTTGCTCACCGGTGGGGCCTGGACGACCTGGCCGACGATCTGGCCTCGGCCATCGGCGAGTTGGTCGCCAACGCTGTCATACACGGTCAAGCGGCCAGGGGCAGCCACGTCGCGGTCACCTACCGCCCGATCAGACACGGGTTACGTGTCGAGGTGCGTGACTGGGCGACGGGCACCCCTCAGATCCACGAACTCGCCGATGCAGAACGGGACTTCGCCGAGAGCGGGCGCGGGCTGGCGATGGTGGACGCACTGAGCCACCGCTGGGGCGTGATCCCACGCGTGATCGGCAAGAGCGTGTGGTGCGAGCTCAAGCGGCGTCGCTGACGGCCACGCAATTCACCCAAAGGGAGAAGGTAACTCACATGTGCGACAACCAAGTTGAAGAGAAAACCAGCGACCCCGGGTTCCCGCTGCCCGACCCGGCCGCCGTCCCCGGTTGCTCCTCCTGCGCCGGCCACGTGGAGTCGATCCGTGGCGCGCGGCGCGGGGGCAACCAGAGTGCGACCACCGACCAGCGTGTGCTGATGCGTCGTCATATCGACCTGGAGCACCGGTGAGAGGGCAGTTACCGCGCACGGAGTCCAGTCCGCGCGCCCGCTACGCGGCGGCCGTCCGCCAGGCCTGCGCGGACGGCGACCTCCCGCTGGTCCGCCGCCTGTTCGCGCAGGCGTCCGCCGAAGTCTTCACCCTGCGTGGGCTGTTGACCCGCGAGGACGAGATCGAACTGGGTCGGCGGCTGACGCCCAGGTACCAGGCCGGGGCCAGCCTGTTGCTGCTGGCAGCCGAGATCGGCCGGTCCACCCAGTACACGGCGAAGGTGCTCCGACTGGCCGGGGTGACCATCCGGCCCGCGTACCGGCCGGTGATAACCGTCTACCCGGTGGACCTGGACGAGCTGCGCCGCCGCTACGAGGCCGGAGCCTCGGTCTCCGGCCTCGCCCGGCGCATCCACTACTGCCGCGAGTCCACCCGCAAGTACCTGCTCCGCGCCGGAACGGAACTCCGCCCGAGACCGGCCCGGACCCCGCTGCCCTCGGCGGGGGACGTGGTAGACAGTGGGTGACCGGTCGGCACGTCGGAGCCATGTGGATGGAACCATGTACATCGCGAAGGTGAAAATCTCCAACATCCTCGGCTTCAATGGCAGCCGGAACGTCGACCTGGACTTCGCCCGGCCGAACGGCAAGTACGCCGGGTGGACCGTCCTGGCGGGTCGAAACGGTTCCGGGAAGACCTCGTTGCTGCGCTGCCTCGCCCTGGCGTCCGCAGGCGCGGAGATCGCGCCCCGCATCGCTCCCTCGTACATCACCTGGGGCGCGGATCCGTCCAGCGGCGGTCGGGTCTCGGCCGACTTCTACCTCGATGCGCATGACCTCAAAGCCATCTACGGGGACCCCGGCCAGCTGAAACCCGGGATCAACTGGCACCGGTCGATGCGGCTGCCCGCCCGGACCGGCGTCGATGCCGGGGCCCGCGTTCGGCTCAACTCGGAGTGGCACGACCGTGCGCCGAGCCACATCCGGTCCCTGCACGGTGAGGCCCCGTCACCGGACGGCCCGTCCGAAAGCCGCGTTGTCCCCCCTTCGGGCACCTGGTTCGCTGCGGGGTACGGCCCGTTCCGGCGCCTCTCGCCGGACAGCACCGACCCCTTCACGACGCGCCTCGACGAGGGCGATCCCCGGCGGGTACTCGAAAACGCCGACCGGTTCGCCACCTTGTTCAGCGAGGACGCCGCGCTGAACGGCGGGCTCTCCTGGCTGGTCGGGCTGCATCTGCGGCAGCTCGAAGGCAGCAAGGCCTCCGGGCGGCTGCTGGCCGGGGTCCTCGACCTGCTGTCGGACGGCCTCCTTCCCGACGGCCACGAGGCCCTGCGGGTGAACTCCCAGGGGCTGTGGATCCGGCACGGCCGGAAGTCGTTCCCGATCCGCTCGATGAGCGACGGCTACCGCGCGGTGATCGCGCTCGTGCTCGACCTCGTCCGGAACCTGGACGAGTTCTACGGCGGGGTGCGGGTCAGCCGGGCCGGGAACCGCCTGACCGTGCGGCGTCCCGGCGTCGTCCTGATCGACGAGATCGACGCCCACCTGCACGTCAGTTGGCAGCAGCGGATCGGCGGCTGGCTCACCCGGCACTTCCCCGACATCCAGTTCATCGTCTCCACCCACAGCCCCTACGTCTGCCAGGCAGCCGACCCAGGCGGGCTGATTCGGCTGCCCGGCCCGAACGAGCAGTCCGGCCCGCAGGTCGTCAGCGAGGCCCAGCGGCGCCGGATCGTCTACGGCAGCGGCGACGACGCGGCCATGTCGGAGCTGTTCGGGCTGGACACTCCGTATTCCGAGCGGGCCGAGGAACTACGGCGCGAACTCGTGCAGTTGGAGCGGAAGGTGCTCCGTGGGCAGGCCTCGAAAGAGGAGCGGTCGCGCTACACCGAACTCAGCGCGACTCTCTCCAGCTCCCCGAGCGCCCGCATCGATGAGGTCGCCGCACGGCTCGGCAGTGGGCGGTGATCCCGATCCAGCGCTCCGCGCTCGACGCCCGTACGCAGCGCGGGCTCGAACGTAAGTCCGAAGAGTTGCGGGTCAAGGGGGCGGCCACGCCCGAGGCCCGACAGGCCTGGAAATCCGCCCGCACGATCCGCAGGGGCCTGGCTCCGGTGTTGTCCGGCATGGCCCCCGGACTCAGCCGCTGCATGTACTGCGGCGACAGCGAAGGCACCGACATCGACCACTTCCGCCCCATCGCCAGTGACCCCCTGGGCACGTTCCGCTGGACGAACCACCTGCTCGCCTGCTCGCACTGCAACAGCAACATGAAGCGCGACCGGTATCCACGCGACTCCAGCGGAGCCTGCCTACTGGTCGACCCCTGCGTGGACGACCCGCACGAGCACCTGGAACTGACCTTCGCCACCGGCGGCTACACGCCGCTCACCGCCAAGGGGGTTCTCTACGCCATGGTGCGAACGAAGGACTCACCTGGGGCAGCGGTGATGTTCGGGAGCAGGGTGGTGTCCGCGCTCCAGGCCCTCCACTGGTAGCCGCGCTCAGGCGGCCTGCGGCTCCAGTTCCGACTCCGGCTCGGACGGCTCGGACGTGGTCACCCGCTCCACCCCGGAGCGCTCGCTCAGCGGGGTCTCCCGGATCAGCCACACCGACACCATCGCGATCAGCGCGAACGGTGCGCAGACCAGGAACACCTCGCCGATGCCGTGCCCGAAGGCACTCTCGACCAGCGGCCTGACCTGGGTGGGGATCAGTGACAGGTCCGGGATGGAGGAGCCGCCCAGGCCGGCCGCCGCCGAGGCGGGCTGGTGCGCCGCCGCCAGCCCCTGGCCGACGTAGTGGGTGACCTGGTGGGTGAGCAGCGCGCCCAGCGCGGAGACGCCGATCGCGCCGCCCATCGTCCGGAAGAAGGTGACCAGCGAGCTGGAAGCGCCCAACTCCTTTGCCGGGACCGTGTTCTGCACCGCCAGCACCAGGTTCTGCATCACCGTGCCGATGCCCACCCCGGTCAGCACCATGGCGACCGCGATCAGCCCGTAGGAGGTGTCCCGGCGCAGCGTGCCGAGCATGGCCAGGCCGACGGTCAGCGAGGCGCTGCCGAGCACCAGGTAGATCTTCCACTTGCCGGTGCGGGTGATCAGCCGTCCGACGAAGGTGGAGGCCAGGGCCAGGCCGATGACCATGGGGATGGTGGCCACCCCGGCCATGATCGGCGACTCGTCCCGGGAGAGCTGGAAGAACTGGCTGAGGAAGGTGGTGGTGCCGTACATCCCGACACCGACCATGACCGAGGCGACCAGCGCCAGCACCACGGTCCGGTAGCGGAACAGGCTGATCGGGATCACCGGGTTCTCCGCCCGCTGTTCGACCCGGACCGCGAGCAGGCCCAGCAGCAGGCTGCCGAGCACCATGGCCACGGTCTGCCAGGACTCCCAGGCGAAGGACTGCCCGGCGATGGTCACCCAGACCAGCAGCAGGCTGACGCTGGCGGCGATCAGGGTGGCGCCCAGGTAGTCGATCTTCACCTGCCGCCGGACCGTCGGCAGGTGCAGCGTCTTCTGCAGGATCACGATGGCGATCAGCGCCAGCGGCACGCAGATGTAGAAGCACCAGCGCCAGCCGAGCCAGGAGGTGTCCACGATGGTGCCGCCGATCAGCGGTCCGCTGACGGTGGCCAGGGCGAAGGCCATGCCCAGGTAGCCGCTGTAGCGGCCGCGCTGGCGCGGGGAGATCATCGCGGCCATGCAGACCTGGGCCAGTGCCGACATCCCGCCGACACCGATGCCCTGGACCACGCGGCAGGCGATCAGCTCGGCCGGGGTCTGCGAGAGCCCGGCGAGGGCCGAGGCGACGATGTAGATCACCAGCGATATCTGCACCAGCAGCTTCTTGCTGAACAGGTCGGCCAGCTTGCCCCAGAGCGGGGTGGTCGCGGTGATCGACAGCAGCGCCCCGGCGATGATCCAGGTGTAGGCGGACTCGCCGCCGTGCAGGTCGCTCAGGATCCGGGGCAGCGCGTTGGTGACGATGGTGGACGAGAGCATGGCCGTGAACAGACCGAGGATCAGGCCGGACAGGGCCTCCATGATCTCCCGGTGGCTCATCGACCCGGCCGGGGCGGCCGGTTCGGCCGCCTGTCGGCCCGCCGCGTGTCGGCCGCCGCTCCTGCTGGGCGTGCGTATCGCCATGGATGTGCCCCTTCCTGCCCGCCGGGGCAAAT
Source organism: Streptacidiphilus sp. P02-A3a (assembly GCF_014084105.1). Classification (GTDB taxonomy): domain Bacteria; phylum Actinomycetota; class Actinomycetes; order Streptomycetales; family Streptomycetaceae; genus Streptacidiphilus. Next base: position 8,132,967 of record NZ_CP048289.1, read on the forward strand.
CGTTGGTACTAGCAACTATAAATTGATTAGTTGCGTGATGCAACTTAGCTACACCAGCGGCATCCGCGTCGCGTCCTCGCGACCCGGCCGCAGCTTGGTGACCACCAGCGAGACGACCGTCCCGACCACCGCCCAGACGACCAGCACCAGCAGCGGCCCGGTGATCTGCGTCCCGTTGAAGTAGGCGATCGAACGGGTCACCGTGGTCGCCGCGCCGTTCGGCAGCCAGGGGCCGATCGCCCGCCAGAACGGCGGGATCATCGGCGGCGGGAACACCCCGCCCGCGCTCGGGTTGCCGAGCACCACGAACAGCAGCACCGCCAGGCCGATGCCGACGATGCCGAACAGGCATTCCAGCGCCATGGTGAACACCCCCACCGCGAACACCAGCAGCGCGCCCACGCCCCACAGTCCGAGGATGCTGCCCGGCAGCGCGTTCAGGATCGGGCCGATGATCACCGCGCCGCCGATCCCGGCCGCCACCGAGTACAGCGCCAGTACGCCCAGCCGGATCAGCGCCCGGGCGAAGTTCGCCGGGCGCGCCCCGGCGCTGATGCCCAGGATCGAGGCGACCAGGTAGCCGCCGACGCACCAGCCGACCACCAGGTAGAAGGAGGACAGGCCGTCGGCGTCGCCCGAGGCCAGCGGCACCAGGTCCTCGGTCGCCAGGGTGCGGCCCTGCTTCGCCTCGACGGCGGTGAGCACCTGCTGGATCGCGGTGGCCAGCACCGGCCCCCGGGCGTTGGCCACCAGCAGCGTGTCCTGGGAACCGCCCGGACGCACGATCAGCGCCGAGTAGACCTTCTGGTCCAGCACCTGCTTGCGCGCCGCCGCCTCGTCGGTCGCCGTCCGGGCGTCCAGCGGCTGCTTGGGCAGCGCGTTCAGCTCCGCCACCAGCCGGTCGGCGGCCGACGCCGGGGCCGCCACCGCGATCGACGCCTTGTGCGGATACGGGTGGTGCAGCCCGCCCACGTAGGACACGATGAAACCGAACTGGAGCAGCAGCACCCCGATGACCAGCAGCGCCGCCCGCCCGGTCACCGCATCCCGGAGCTCTCCGGCGAATCCCCGATCGCGGCGCGCGCCGCTCAGCCCACTCGACATACCTGACGTTCCGTCCGCTCGCGCCGGATATTACAAATCAGACAATTCGTAACATCTGCGGAATCGTTCGACGTCGATCCACGCCGGGGAGCACCCGAGCAGCTGGGGACCGGGGCTCCGGGCCGAACCGCTACGGGCCGAGCAGCGCGGGGGCGCCCGGGTCCTCCAGGATCCGGCGGATGGTCACCAGCGCCGCGCCCAGCAGCGGCCCGCGCCGTCCCAGCGCCGAGACCGACAGCGCCTCGTCCGACCAGGGCCGGACCCGGACCCGGGCCGCCAGCTCCCGCCGCATCCCCGGCAGCAGCCAGTCACCGAGCTCCGCGTAGGCGCCGCCGAGGACCACCGCCGCCGGGTCCACCAGGTTGACGGCCCCGGCCAGGGCGGTGCCCAGGGCCGTCCCGGCCTGCTCCAGCGCCGCCAGTACCCGGGGCTCACCGGCGGCGGCGTGCCGTGCCAGCGCCGCGATCCGGTCCGCCGGGGGCAGGTCGAGCCCGGCGGCGGCCAGCACCGCCCGCTCGCCCGCGTACTGCTCCAGGCAGCCGTGCGACCCGCAGGCGCAGGCGGGCCCGTCGGGGTGCACCGGGACGTGTCCGAGCTCCCCGGCGAAGCCGCGCGCCCCCCGGAACAGCCGCCCGCCGACCAGCAGCGCCGCGCCGATGCCGGCCTCCGCCGAGACGTGGACGACGTCCAGCGCGCCGCCGCGCCACAGCTCGGCCAGCGCGCCGAGGTTGGCCTCGTTCTGCACCCCCAGCGGCAGCCCGAGCAGCGTCCCCGGCAGCCGCAGTTCGCTCCAGCCCAGGTTGGGGGCGCGCACGACGGTGTTCGCGCCGTCGTCCACCAGGCCGGGGACGGCCAGGGTCGCGCCGACCGGGCGCAGTCCGGACCGCCGCGCCTCGGCGACCACGCCCTCGGCCAGCCCGGTCAGCTCGGCCAGTACCGCCGCCGCCGGGCGCTCGCGGTTGTCGACCGCGATCCGCGCCTGCGCCCTGACCTCGCCGCTGAGGTCGACCACGCAGGCCGCCAGCTGCCCGACGCCGACTTCGAGGCCGAGCCCGGCCGGGCCGGTCGGGCTGAGCGACAGCGCGTTGCCGGGCCGTCCGACCCGCCCGCTCGGGGCCGGGCCGAGCTCGACCACCAGGCCGTCCCGCATCAGCTCCACCACCAGGCTGGAGACGGCGGCCCGGGTGAGCCCGGTGACGGCGGCGGCGTCGGCCCGCGACAGCGGGGCGCGCGCGGCGACCGCGCCCAGCACCAGCGCCAGGTTCTGCCGACGCATGCCCTGCTGCGAGGCCGGACCGCGCTCGTCGGGGTGGCGGTCAACACTCGGCATGGGGCCCCCGGGGCACGGTCGTCGGCATCAGCGTGACGGACTGGTCAGGACTGGCTGGTCAGGACTGGCTGGTCAGGACTGGCTGGTCAGGACTGGCTGGTCAGGACTCCAACAGTGTCCCGGACCGCCGCAGCGTATCCGCAATGCGCTCCATCGCCCCGGCGTCCCGGGGCAGCGGCTCCAGCAGCACGCCCTCGGCCGTGCCCCAGCGGCGGGCGACCTCGTCCCCGGGCTCCCCGGTGAGCAGCCCCGCGGCCTGCGCCGCCGCGCCCAGGGCGACCAGCTCCCCCGCAGCCGGGATCCGCACCGGCCGTCCGGACAGCCGCCGGACCGTCTGCTGCCAGGCCGCGCCCCGCGCGCCGCCGCCGATCAGCAGCAGCTCGCCCCCGGCCTCGGCGTCCGCGCCACCGGCCGCCAGTACCTGGTCGAGCGCGGCCAGCAGCGAGTAGGCGGCGCCGTCGTAGGCCGCCTGGAGCAGCTGCCCCGGGGTGGTGTCCTGGCGCAGGCCGTGGAACAGGCCGGAGGCCAGCGGCAGGTTCGGGGTGCGCTCGCCGTCGAAGTACGGCAGGACGACGGCGGTGCCGCCCGGCTCGACCGCCTGCCGGTCCCGGCCGAGCAGCGTGGCCACCCGGTCCACCGCGAGCGTGCAGTTCAGCGTGCAGGCGAGCGGCAGCCAGGCGTCCAGCGCGTCGGCGAAGCCGCAGACCGTGCCGCTGGGGTCGGCCGGGCGGCCGGGGGTGACCGCGTAGACGGTGCCCGAGGTGCCCAGGCTGAGCACCGGGACGCCGGGGCGCAGGCCGAGGCCGAGCGCGGCGGCCATGTTGTCGCCGGTCCCGGCGGCGACCAGGGCCCCCGCCCGCAGCGGCAGCCCGGGCAGCACCGCGCCCGCCGCCTCACCCGCGCGGACGACGGCGGGCAGCATCGGCTCGGCCAGCCCGAGCCGCTCCAGCAGCGCGGTGTCATAGCCGTCCGGGGTCCACCAACCGGTACCGGAGGCGTCGCCCCGGTCGGTGGCGGCGACGCCGGTCAGCCGCTCGGTCAGGTAGTCGTGCGGCAGCCGCACCGCCGCGGTGCGGGCCGCCGCCTCGGGCTCCCGCTCCCGCAGCCACTGCCACTTGGCGGCGGTGAACGACGCCCCGGGGACGCTCCCGGCGCGCTCGGCCCAGACCTTCGGCCCGTACTCGGCGACCAGCGCGGCGGCCTGCGGAGCGGAGCGGACGTCGTTCCACAGCAGCGCCGGGCGGACCGGCTCCCCGGCCGCGTCCAGGGTGACCAGGCCGTGCTGCTGGCCGCCGACGGAGACGGCGGCGGCCCGGTCGGCCCAGCCGGTCTGCCCGACGGCCTCGCCCAGCGCGGCCCACCACTGGCGCGGATCGCTCTCGCGGCCCGCGCCGCCGCTCACGGTGTGCGCGGCCCGGCCCTCGCCGACCACCTCGCCGCTGTCCACGTCCACGGCCAGGGCCTTGGTCGACTGCGTGGAGCTGTCCACCCCGATGACCACCTGCACGACTGCCTCCAGGTTCCCGAGCCGGTCGAGGGGCTTCCCCTCGCGGCGGTCTGATACTAATTTGTTTTATGCGATGACGAATACCCCCCTCGCTGATTCCCCGACCGCTGGAGCCGACATGACCGCCCTCATCCCCACCCCCGACGACAAGTTCACCTTCGGCCTGTGGACCGTCGGCTGGCAGGGGCGCGACCCCTTCGGCGACGCCACCCGCCCGGCGCTGGACCCGGTCGTCACGGTGAACCGGCTCGCCGAGCTCGGCGCGTACGGCGTGACCTTCCACGACGACGACCTGATCCCCTTCGGCAGCGACGACAGCGCCCGCGAGGGCCACATCAAGCGCTTCCGCCAGGCCCTGGACGCCACCGGCATGAAGGTGCCGATGGCCACCACCAACCTGTTCACCCACCCGGTGTTCAAGGACGGCGCGTTCACCTCCAACGACCGCGACGTGCGCCGCTACGCGCTGCGCAAGGTGATCCGCAACATCGACCTGGCGGTCGAGCTCGGCGCGACCACCTACGTCGCCTGGGGCGGGCGCGAGGGCTCCGAGTCGGGCGCCGCCAAGGACGTCCGGGTCGCCCTGGACCGGCTCAAGGAGGCCTTCGACCTGCTCGGCGACTACGTCGTGGAGCAGGGCTACGACCTGCGCTTCGCGATCGAGCCCAAGCCGAACGAGCCCCGCGGCGACATCCTGCTGCCGACCGTCGGCCACGCGCTCGCCTTCATCAACTCGCTGGAGCACGCCGACCGGGTCGGCCTGAACCCGGAGGTCGGCCACGAGCAGATGGCGGGCCTGAACTTCCCGCACGGCATCGCCCAGGCGCTGTGGCACGGCAAGCTGTTCCACATCGACCTCAACGGCCAGTCCGGCATCAAGTACGACCAGGACCTGCGCTTCGGCGCGGGCGACCTGCGGCAGGCCTTCTGGCTGGTCGACCTGCTGGAGTCGTCCGACTACACGGGCCCGCGCCACTTCGACTTCAAGCCGCCGCGCACCGAGGACATCGACGGCGTCTGGGCCTCGGCCGCCGGGAACATGCGCAACTACCTGGCCCTCAAGCAGAAGGCCGCCGCCTTCCGCGAGGACCCGGCGGTCCAGGCCGCGCTGCGCGCCTCCCGCCTGGACGAGCTGGCCCAACCCACCGTCGGCGACGGCGAATCCCTCACCGACCTGCTGGCCGACCGCTCCGCCTACGAGGACTTCGACGTGACCGCCGCCGCCGAGCGCGGCATGGCCTTCGAGCAGCTGGACCAGCTCGCCCTCGACCACCTCCTCGGCATCTGATCCCGCTCACCCGAGCCCCTCAGCAGCTGGTCCCCCGCAGCTGCTGAGGCCAGGGGGCGCGGCCCCCGCCCGCGCCCCCCTTCCGAGCGACACCGACCTCGCACCGTCCGAAGCCAGCCACCCGGCCGTACATCGAACGACCGCGCAGTCGAAGGAACTTGTGATAGTCAGATGCCGTGACGCCGGGACACGAGCATGCCCTCCTCCACTTCACGCATCTGCGGAACCTTCCGTCCATACTCGACGAAGGGTTCATGGTCTCGGACGCGCAGATGCAAGCGCGCGGGGGCGTCCCGGCCGAGTGCGGCGACCGCAACATCAAGGCCGAACGTCGAACGCGCAAGATCCGGGTGGCACCGCACGGGGCGCCGGCTGACTACGTTCCTTTCTACTTCGCCCCGCGCTCGCCGATGCTCTACGTGATCAACAAAGGGCGAGTGGCTACCTACCAGGATGGCCAGCCTCCCCTGATCTACCTGGCCACCACCGTCGGCTCGGTCGTGGCCACAGGCCGACCCTTCGTCTTCAGCGACGGCAACTGCGCAGCAGTGATCACCGATCACTCCAATGATCTCGCCGAGATCGACAAGTTCGTCGACTGGCCACTCATGCGCGCTCCGAGATGGGCCAACACAACAGAAGACGGCGACCGCATGCGCCGCCGAATGGCCGAGTTCCTCGTACACGAGCACCTCCCGCTCGCCGCCATTGAGGGCTTCGGCACCTACGACGAGCGCGCCACCAACTCCGTGCGGGCACTTTTGGCGGAACGGGGACTCGCCACACCCGTGACTGTCAGACGAGACTGGTACTACTGAGTCACGCTAGACGCCCCAGTCCACACACGGAAAGGTACGACATGATCACCCGCGGCCACGGCAACCTGCTCCTGGCCGATGCCGACGCCCTCGTCAACACCGTCAACACGGTCGGGGTGATGGGCAAAGGCATCGCCTTGCAGTTCAAGCGTGCTTACCCAGCCAACTTCGATGACTACAAGACGGCGTGCGACCACGATGAAGTCGCTGTGGGCAGGATGCATGTCCACCATATGTCCCAGCTCGATGGACCTCGGTTCATCATCAACTTCCCGACCAAGCGACACTGGCGTTCGCCGTCGCGCCTGGAGGACATCAGCAGCGGCCTCGCGGCCCTGCGCGAAGTGATCATCAGCGAAGGCATCACCTCCATCGCGGTACCGCCCCTGGGCTGCGGCAACGGGGGGCTGCTCTGGCAGGACGTCGCGCCCCTCATCGAGCGAGCCCTGGGCGACCTGCCAGGTGTGGAAGTGCGCGTTTGGGCTCCCGAAGGGGCCCCGGATGCCCGATCGATGGTCGTCGGCACCGAGGCACCCGGCCTGACCGCCGCGCGCTCGGCCTTCATTGCGGCGCTGAATCGCTACATGAAGAGGGCTATGGACCGCGGCCTCGCATTCGAAGCCCGGGTCTCACTCATTGAGGCACACAAAATCGCCTTCTTCCTGCAACGACTCGGCCTGCCGCTGAATCTGCAGTTCGACAAGGGCGTCTACGGCCCCTACGCACCGCGCCTCGACTCGGCCGTCGCGGCGATGGAGGGTCACTACATCTTCGGCTTCGGCGACGGCTCTTCCGGCGCCAAAGCGGTCCTTGAGCTGGACGATTCGGCCGTCAAGGAGGCCGAAGGGCTGCTTGCCGACGACCAGGGCTTCCAGGACGTCGACTCACGGTTCTCGGCACTCGTGGCGGGCTTCGAAGACGCCTTCGGCCTGGAGCTGCTGGGCACGGTGCTGTTCACCGCGGACAGCCTCAAGGCTTCTCCTGCAGACCTCGACCAAGTGACCGACTACATCCACGAGTGGAACCCGCGTAAGCGTCGACTTTTCACCCGACAGCACGTTGAGACGGCGTGGGCTCGCCTGAGCGAGCAGGGCTTGATCGGAGCCCTCGTGGCCTAGGCCACGAGGGCCGACGGTTCCCTCCCCGTCAGAACCGCGGGGGGCGGCGTTCCAGGAAGGCTGCGAGGCCCTCGGCGACGTCCGGGGTGGTGCGGGAGGCGCGTTCCCAGGTCGCGGAGACCGACGCCGGATCGCCGCCCTCCAGTGCCGCGGTGACCACCTGCTTGACCGCGCCCTGGGTCTGCGCCGAGCGCTGCACCAGGGTCCGGGCGAACTCCAGCGCCCGCTGCTCCACGTCCGCCGCCACCTCCTCCACCAGGCCGAACTCCAGCGCCCTGGCCGCCGTCAGCAGCTCGCCGGAGAACAGCAGGTACTTCGCCCGGGCCGGGCCCAGCAGCCGGGCCAGCCGGGCCGTCGGCACCGGCGGGTAGACGATGCCGAGCTTCGCCGGGGTGATCCCCAGCCGCGCCTCCGGCTCCGCGAACCGCAGGTCGCAGGCGACCGCCAGCTGGCAGCCGCCGCCCACGCAGGCGCCCCGGACCACCGCCAGCGTCGGCCTCGGGAACGCCGCCAGCGCCTCCTCCGCCCGCACGTTGACCGCGTGGTACGCGTCCGCCGAGTCCGGGTCGGCGTAGACGTCCAGCAGCTCGGCGATGTCCGCGCCCGCGCTGAACGTCCCCCCGGCCCCGGTCACCAGCAGCACCCGCAGCCCCGGCTCCGCCGCCAACTGCCCCAGCAGCTCCGGCAGCGCCCCCCACATGGCGGAGGTCAGCGCGTTGCGTTTGGCCGGGCGGTCCAGCGTCAACACCGCGATCCCGTCGTCACCCAGCGTGACCCGCAGTCCGGGTACCCCGTAGCCCAGTTCCTTGCGCCCCTCGTTCACCGCTGCCCCCACTCCGTGGACCCTCCGGCCGGCCGGTGCCGACCCCGCGCCACTGTACGGCCCCCCTTGGACCGCTCACCGTGCGTGTTCCGGCGATCACCATAGGATTTATCCAATGATTCACTTCGAGCGTCGCGAGCTCCTGCGACTGGCCGCGCTGGGCGCCGCCGGTTCGCTCACCGCCGCCTGCGCGGACGGCAGCGCACCCCGCGCGGCCGTCCAGGCCGCCGACACCAGCACCACCCCCGCCGCCGGGACCAGCACCGCGCCGGACGCCGACGCGCTCCCCCGATTGGCCGCGGGGCTCCCCTTCGAGATCAGCACCGGACCGCGCACCCGCCCGGCGGTCGCGCTCACCTTCCACGGGCAGGGCGACCCGGCCATCGCCGCCGCGCTGCTCGCCGAGGCCGCCCGGGCCGACGCCCGGATCACCGTACTGGCGGTCGGCAGCTGGCTGGACGAGCAGCCGCAGATGGCCCACCGGATCCTCGACGGCGGCCACGAACTCGGCAACCACACCCAGACCCACCGCTCGATCTCCGCGATGGCGCCCGACGCCGCGTACCAGGAGATCGCCCGCTGCGCCGCGCGCCTGAAGCAGCTGACCGGCACCACCGGGCGCTGGTTCCGGCCCTCCCAGGCGATGGACTGCACCGCCACCGTCGCCGCCCAGGCCCGCCGCGCGGGCTACAGCCACTGCCTCGGCTACGACCTGGACTCCCTCGACTACACCGACCCGGGACCGGACGCGGTGACCCGCACGGTACTGGACGCGGTCCGCCCCGGATCGGTGGTCAGCATGCACTTCGGGCACCCCGGCACGGTCGCCGCGCTGCCCGCCATCCTCGACGGCCTGCACCGGCGCGGCCTGCGCGCGGTCACAACCTCGGAGTTGTTCAGCTGATGCCCATCTCCGCTTCCACTCCCCCCGCTCCCGTCCCCGCTCCCGCCGTCCGCGCGCGCCAGCGGCTGCTGTCGATCACCGTGGCCGCCGCGCTGGTCGGCGGCGGGCTGCTGCTCTCCGCCTGCGGCGCCGCCAAGCCGAGGTCCTGGCAGGCGGCGGTCGCCCCGGTCGGGCAGGCCTCCGCGACCGGCGCCGGAACCGGCGTCCCGCTGAGCGTCGACGAGCACCTCCCCGGGATGCCGCCGCTGCTCTCCCCGACCGACGTCTACGCGGCGGACCGGCCCGGCGCGCTGTCGCCGGTGGTCCGGGACTTCCCCTCGCGGATCTACGTACCGAACACCCTGTCGAACACCGTCACCGTGATCGACCCGGCCACCTACAAGGTGTCGTACACCTTCGACGTCGGCCACGAGCCGCAGCACGTCGTCCCCTCCTGGGACCTGAAGACGCTGTGGGTCAACAACGACCTCGGCAACAGCCTGACCCCGGTCGACCCGGTCACCGGCAAGCCGGGCACGCCGGTCGACGTGCACGACCCGTACAACCTGTACTTCACCCCGGACGGCAAGTACGCGGTGGTGATGGCCTCCAACGACCACGCCCTGGTCTTCCGCGACGCGCACACCATGAAGGTGGTCAAGTCCGTCCCCTCGCAGTGCGCCGGGGTCAACCACGCGGACTTCTCCCCCGACGGCCGCTACTTCATCGTCTCCTGCGAGTTCTCCGGCGACCTGCTCAAGGTCGACACCGAGAAGATGCAGATCGTCGCCAAGCAGAAGATCCCGTTCCCGGGCTCGATGCCGCAGGACGTCAAGATCTCGCCGGACGGCAAGGTCTGGTACATCGCCGACATGATGGCCAACGGCGTCTGGGAGCTGAACGGCGACACCTTCGCCACCCCGACCCTGCTGCGGACCGGCGCGGGCGCGCACGGCCTCTACGTCAGCCGGGACTCCAGGTACCTCTACATCTCCAACCGGGGCGAGGGCTCGGTCTCGGTGCTGGAGTTCGGCACCGGGCGACTGGTGCACAAGTGGCAGATCCCCGGCGGCGGCAGCCCGGACATGGGCGGGGTCTCCGCCGACGGCAAGGTGCTGTGGCTGTCCGGCCGCTACAACTCCGAGGTGTACGCGATGTCCACCGAGGACGGCCACCTGATCGCCCGGATCCCGGTCGGCGAAGGGCCGCACGGACTGTGCGTCTACCCGCAGCCGGGCCGGTACTCCCTGGGCCACACCGGCGTCTTCCGCTGAGCCCCTCCGCGGGGAAGGGGGCTCAGTGCTCCATCTCGGCCCGGGCGGCGGCGATCTCCTCGGCCGAGATGGTCAGCGTCGCGGCCGGGTCCGGCGCGGGCTCCAGGTCGGTCCGCCCGGCGGCGTCACTGAGCTTGATCATCAGCGCCACCATGATCCAGTTGGCCACCATGGACGACCCGCCCTGTGCCAGGAACGGCAGCGCCTTACCGGTCTCCGGGATCAGCCCGATCACGCCGCCGATCACCACGAAGATCTGCAGGATCAGCGCCGCCGCCAGCCCGCCCGCCGTCAGCTTGCCGAACGGGTCGGTCAGCCGGACCGAGGTGCGCAGGCTGCGCTCGGCCATCAGCACGTACAGCATGATGATCACCATCACCCCGGCCGTGCCCAGCTCCTCGCCGAAGGGCGCGAGGATCCAGTCGCTCCGGTCGGCGAAGCCGATCAGCCACGGCTGGCCCTGGCCCAGGCCGGTCCCGAAGAAGCCGCCGTGCCCGAGCGCGAACAGCGCCTGCGCCTGTTGGTCGGACGCTCCGGAGTTCGTACTGGCGAAGACGGCCATCGGGTGCAGCCAGCCGTTGATCCGCCCCTCGACGTTCGCCGAGGTCGATCCGACGGCGTAGGCACCCACCGCCGCCATCAGCAGGCCGATGACCACCCATCCGGTCCGCTCGGTGGCCATGTACAGCATGATGATGAAGATGCCGAAGACGATCAGTGAGGTGCCGAGGTCGACCTCGAAGACCAGCACCAGCAGACTGACCACCCAGATGGCGATGATCGGCCCCAGGTTCCGCCCGCGCGGCAGGCTGACCCCCCAGACCTTCCGGCCGACCAGCGCCAGCGCGTCCCGGTTGGCCATCAGGTACCCGGCGAAGAACACCACCAGCGAGATCTTGGTGAACTCGTCCGGCTCGATGGTCTGGCTGCCGATGTAGATCCAGCGCTTGGCGCCGTAGGTGGACGGGAAGAACGCCGGGGCCATCAGCAGCACCAGCGACCCGGCCATCAGCACGTACGGGTAGTTCGCCAGCCACCGGTGGTGCTTGACGAAGATCACGAAGGCGGAGAACACCAGCACCCCGATGACCAGCCACTCCACCTGCCCCTTGGCCAGCGGGTTGGCGATCGAGGGGACGCCCGCGTGCTCCTTGGCGTCCGAGATGTCCAGCCGGTGGATCATGGTCAGACCCAGGCCGCTGAGCAGCACCGTGATCGGCAGGATCAGCGGGTCGGCGTAGGCCGCCCAGCGCCGGACCACCATGTGCGCGCCCAGCGCGACCACGGTCAGGCCGCCGACCTGGAGCGCGAAGCCGCTCGGCATCTTGCCGGTCAGCGCCAGCACCGCCTCCGCGTCACCGAAGGCGGCGATGGCGATGGCGAACAGGATCAGCACCAGTTCGAGGTTGCGCTTGCGCCCGCTCCCCGGCCCGGGGCCACTTACCGCCGCACCTCGTACGCCCATCGTCCGAACCCACCCACCCAACTCGCCGTCGAGAACCGTCGCATTCTCGCAGGTCTCGTCCTCTGGATGGACGGCCCCCTCAAAGCGACGGTTCCCGACGGTTCGCTGGGTCCCGGCTGGGTCCCGGCTGGGTCCCGGCTGGGTCCCGGCTGGGTCCCGGCTAGGCCGCCGCGACCTGGTGTCCGGTCGCGGCGGTGTGCGTGGTGGCCGGTTCCAGGGCCAGCTCAAGCGCCTGGCGGACGTCCGAGACCGGGTGCACGGTCAGCCGCGCCAGCACCTCGGCCGGGACGTCGTCCAGGTCAGCGGCGTTGCGCGCGGGGATCAGCACGGTGCTGATCCCGGCCCGGTCGGCCGCCAGCAGCTTCTGCTTGACGCCGCCGATCGGCAGCACCCGCCCGGTCAGCGACACCTCGCCGGTCATCGCCACATCCGCCCGCACCTTGCGTCCGGACAGCAGCGAGGCCAGCGCAGTGGTCATGGTCACACCCGCGCTCGGTCCGTCCTTCGGCACCGCCCCGGCCGGGACGTGCAGGTGGACGCCCCGGTCGCGGAGCGAGGTGACCGGCAGCTCCAGCTCGGCGCCGTGCGAGCGCAGGAAGGAGAGCGCGATCTGCGCGGACTCCTTCATCACGTCGCCCAGCTGCCCGGTCAGTGCCAGGCCGGTGGAGCCGGTTTCCGGGTCGGCCAGCGACGCCTCGATGTAGAGGACGTCGCCACCCGCGCCGGTGACCGCGAGGCCGGTGGCCACACCGGGTACGGCGGTGCGCCGCTCGCCGGGCTCCTGCGCCGCCTCCGGCGTGTGCCGGGGGCGCCCGATCAGGCCGCGCAGGTCCTCCACCGCGACGGTGCGCGGCAGCTCGGCCTCGCCCAGCTCCTGCTGCGCGGTGACCTTGCGCAGGATCCGGGCGACGGCCCGCTCCAGCCCGCGCACGCCCGCCTCGCGGGTGTACTCGCCCGCCAGGCTGCGCAGCACCGCCTCCTCGACGGTGACCTCCTCCGCGCCCAGACCGGCCCGCTCCAGCTGCCGGGGCAGCAGGTGCTCGCGGGCGATGACGACCTTCTCGTCCTCGGTGTAGCCGTCCAGCCGGACCAGCTCCATCCGGTCCAGCAGCGCCTCCGGGATGGCCTCCAGTACGTTCGCGGTGGCCAGGAACACCACGTCCGAGAGGTCCAGCTCGACCTCCAGGTAGTGGTCGCGGAAGGTGTGGTTCTGCGCCGGGTCCAGCACTTCGAGCAGCGCGGCGGCCGGGTCGCCCCGGTAGTCCGAGCCGACCTTGTCGATCTCGTCGAGCAGCACCACCGGGTTCATCGACCCGGCCTCCTTGATCGCGCGCACGATCCGGCCCGGCAGCGCGCCGACGTAGGTACGCCGGTGCCCCCGGATCTCGGCCTCGTCGCGGACGCCGCCGAGCGACACCCGGACGAAGGAGCGGCCCATGGCCCGGGCGACGCTCTCGCCGAGCGAGGTCTTGCCGACGCCGGGCGGGCCGACCAGGGCCAGCACCGCGCCGCCCGCGCGCCTGCCGGTGGCCTGCGGGGTCTCGCCTGCCGACCCCTGCGGGGTGTCGCCGACCGGCGCGAGGCCCCGGTCCGCGCGCCGCTTGCGCACCGCCAGGTACTCCACGATCCGGTCCTTGACGTCGTCCAGGCCGAAGTGGTCGGCGTCCAGCACCGCGCGCGCCCCGGCGATGTCGTAGGCGTCCTCGCTGCGCTCGTTCCAGGGCAGCTCCAGCACGGTGTCCAGCCAGGTGCGGATCCAGCTGCCCTCGGGCGAGGCGTCGGAGGAGCGCTCCAGCTTGTCGACCTCCTTCAGGGCCGCTTCGCGGACCTTCCCGGGCAGGTCGGCGGCCTCCACCCGGGCACGGTAGTCCTGCTCCTCGGAGGCGCTGTCGCCCTCCAGGTCGGCCAGCTCCTTGCGCACCGCGTCCAGCTGGCGGCGCAGCAGGAACTCCTTCTGCTGCTTCTCCATGCCCTCCTGGACGTCCTTGCGGATGGTCTCCGCGACGTCCTCCTCGGCCAGGTGCTCGCGCAGCAGCCGCAGCGACTCCTTGAGCCGGGCGACCGGGTCCAGCTCCTCCAGCACGGCGACCTTCTGCGCGCCGCTGAGGAAGGGGGCGTACCCGATGTTGTCGGCCAGGTCGGAGACGTCCTCGATCTGCGCGACCCGGTCGACCACCTGCCAGGCGCCGCGCTTCTGCAGCCAGGTGGTGGTCAGTGCCTTGTACTCGCGGACCAGCTCGGCGACCGCGCCGGGCACCGGGTCCGGCACCGGCGGTTGCTCCACCGGCTCGGCCTGCACCCAGAGCGCCGCGCCCGGGCCGGTCGTTCCGCCCGCCCGTCGCCCGCCGCCACCCTCGTTCGAGTCGCTGGGCGACACCCCCCTGACGATCCGGACCCGGCGCACCCCGCGCACCAGCGCGGCCGGGTCGCCGTCGGCCAGGCGGCCGACCTGTTCGATGGTGGCCAGGGTCCCGATCGCGCCGTAGGAGCCGTCGATCCGGGGCACCAGCAGCACCCGTGCCTTGCGGGCGCCGGCGACCGTGCGGATGCCGGGGGCCTGCGCCCCGGAGTCCCGCACCGCCGCCTGCGCGGCCTCCACGGCGGCGCGGACCTCGCCGTCGGAGAGGTCGAGCGGAACGACCATGCCGGGGAGCACCGCTTCGTCGTCGAGCGGCAGTACCGGCAGGGTCAGCGTGGTGGACGTCGAAGCCATGATCTCTCCCCAGTCACTGAAGTTGAGTTACCTGGACTAAAGGAGATTGACCCCCTCCGTGTTCCCCGGGCCCGTTCGCTCTGAGCGATCAGGGCTCCGGCTGTCCTTTAACGCTGAACCTTGCGGATTCCAGTTCAACCTTGCGAGGGAAGTTGCGAGTGCCAGCGTGACCTTGCGAATCGCTGTGACGTTGGCTCCGTCGTGGTGGTTGAACTGCGCGGGGTACGCGGTGGGGCGGTTGGTCCGCCCACCGAGGGTTTCGAGGTCGCTTACATAGATCCGTGCGGCTCTGAGCTGCGACGACCGCTGACGGACGTGTGGGCGGTGCGGTTCGAGGATGCCGCTCCGGTCCGCGAGTTCCACTCGTACAAGGGCCAGCGGCACCTGCCAGGGCTGTGGTGGTCCTCGACGGCGGGTCGGCACGTCGGCTACGAGTCGTGGCTGGAGCGCGACCACGTGATGCTGCTGGACTTCGACCCGTTGGTGGTGGGGGTGTCCTCGCAGCCGTTCTGGCTGTTCTGGACCGGCGGCAACGGGAAGGGCGTCTCGCACGCACCGGACTACTTCGCACGCCGGGACGACGGCTCGGCGATTGTGATCGACTGCCGTCCGGCCGACCGTCGCAAACCCCGGGACCTGATGAAGTTCGCCGCGACCCAGGCGGCCTGCGATCTGCTGGGCTGGGAGTTCAGACTGGTCAGCACCCCGGACCCGATCGTGCTGGCCAACGTGCGCTGGCTCGCGGGCTACCGCCACCCCCGCCACCGCCAGGAGGCCCCGGCAGCAGCCCTGCGGGAGGTGTTCCACGAACCCTGGCCACTGATCGACGGCGCGTGCCTGGTCGGCGACCCGATCGCGGTACTCCCCGTGCTGTTCCACCTGCTGTGGCGCAACGAACTGGACATCGAACTGTCGGTTCCGCTGCACGCCCGCTCCCTCGTCCACCCGGGGGTCCGGTGACGTCCCGGCACCCGCTGCCAGTGCTCCGCGTCGGCGACTGGGTCTCCTACGACGACGGCGACCACCAGGTCGTCGCGCTCGCCGGGACGGCGGTTCGGCTGCGGTCCTCGCACGCGGTCGAGTCGGTGGTGCTGGCCTCCCACCTGATGGCCGCGCCCGGCTTCGCGGTCACCGGCACCGAGCCGCTGCCGGAACTGGAGCCGTTCGGGGTCCTGGACTCGCTCCCCGAACCGGTGCTGACGGCCGCCAAGGAGTGGGAACACCACGTGGTGGAGGTCACTACCGGCCTGCCGCCCGGCACCGGCCCGGGGACCGTTCCCCGACCCGGATACGACCCGGCGGTCCACTCCCTGGCCGCACGCGACGCGGCCAAGGCGGCGGAGCTGGGCGTCAGCGTCCGCACGATCGAAGGCCGCCGCGCCCGCTACAGTGCCCAGGGCTTGTGGGGGCTGGTCGACCAGCGCGCGGTGCGCAACCACGAGGCGACCGGCCGCGCGGACGCCCGACTGGTCGAGGCGGTCCGCGACGCCATCGACGCGGAGACCCACGCCTCGACCGGCACCCGCAGCCGGCTGATGCGGCGCGTGGTCAAGGCTCTGGAGGCCGCGCACGGGCCCGGTGTGGTGCCCATCCCCAGCACGTCCACGTTCTACAAGCTCGTGGACGCGCTCTCCACCGGCCGGCACACCTTCGGCTCGGCCGTCACCCGCAGACAGACCGCGAACCGCCCCAGCGGCCCGTTCACGCCCACCTTCGCCGCCCGGCCCGGCGAGCAGGTGCAGATCGACTCCACCCCGCTGGACGTGATGGTGGTGCTCGACTCCGGCATCACCGCGCGCGCCGACCTGACAATCGCGGTCGATGTCGCCTCGCGCACGATCTGTGCGGCCGTGCTGCGGCCGGTCGGCACCAAAGCGGTGGACGCCGCACTGCTGCTGGCGCGGATGCTGGTGCCCGAACCGATGCGGCCCGGCTGGTCCCAGGCCCTGCGGATGGCCGCCTCCCGGCTGCCCCACGCCCGCCTGACCGACGCGGACACCCGCATGGAGAACGCCGCCGCCCGCCCGGTCATCGTTCCGGACACCATCGTCATCGACGGCGGCAAGGTCTTCCTGTCCGACACGTTCATCCGCGCCTGCGAACGACTCGGGATCTCCGTGCAGCGCTGCCGCCCCCGGACCCCGACGGACAAGGGCATCGTGGAGTCGACATTTTCCGCCCTCAACACCCTGTTCTGCCAGCACCTGGCCAGCTACACCGGTGCCAACGTGAGCCGCCGCGGCGAACGCTTGGAAGAGCAGGCCGTCTGGACGATCCCCGAACTCCAGGATCTCTTGGACGAATGGCTCATCCCTGGGTGGCAATTGCGGCCCCATGACAGTCTTCGCGACCCCTACCTGCCGCGTCGGGCCATGTCGCCGAACGACAAGTACGCCTCCCTGGTCGCGGCCTGCGGCTACCTGCCGCTGGTCCTGCGCGGGGAGGATTACCTGGAACTGCTGCCCGCGTCCTGGCGGGCCGTCAACGACTACGGCATCCGGATCGGCTACCGCACCTACGACAGCGCCGACCTGGCGCCCTGGCGCCGCCAGCACTCCGGCAACACTGCCAAGCGCGGGCTATGGGAGGTCCACCACGACCCCTACGACCTCTCCCAGGTCTTCGTACGCGCCCCCGGCGGCTGGATCACCGTCCCCTGGATCCACCAGCCCATGGTCAACGCCCCCTTCGCGGACTTCACCTGGCAGCACGCCCGCCGCCTGGCCGCACAAGCCGGCCTGGACGACACCCACGAGGCCGCCGTCGCCCGCGTCCTGGACGACCTGCTGACCCGCGCCGAGCACGGCCCCGACAAGCGCACCGCCCGCGTCGTCGGCCGCACCCGCGACGGCGCCGCCACCCACCGCCCGCCCACCGACCACCCCGTCCCCGACACCGCCGAACCAGCCACGCTGCCCGACCCCGCGCCCGTGGCGTCCTTCGGCGTCTTCGACGCCCACGCAGAAGCCGAGAAATGGCTATGAAGATCCCCACCTCGTCCCGCACAACGGCACCAGCCGAGGTGACCGACACGCCCCCGGACAGCCCGCTGACGACCAAGGAGGGCTGGCGGCGGTTCGTCGAGCACGAACCCCTTCCGCCAAGCCTGCTGACAGGTCCCGACCTGGACTCGCTCAGTCGCACCGACCGCGTCCGCTACCAGGACCAGCGCCGCGACTACCACGCTGACCTGCCGCTGGTGAACACCCCCACCATCCGCAAGGTGATCAACACCTCCCGGCTGCTGGTCCAGCTCAACCGGCACCAGGTCTCCGCTCGGCGCGGCGTCATCATCAGCGGCGCGTCGGGCACCGGCAAGACCACCGCACTGTCCCAGCTCGGCCGCGCCCACGAACTCGCTGTCCGCAAACGTCACCCCCGCGACCGCCACCGGCTCCCGGTCCTCTATGCCACCGTCCCGCCCGCTGCCACGCCCAAGATGCTGGCCACCGAGTTCGCCCGCTTCTTCGGCCTGGACCTGCCCGGCCGCGCCAACATCACCGATGTCGTCAACGCCGTCTGCGCCACCGCCGCCCACGTCGGTGTGGACCTCGTACTCATCGATGAGATCCACAATCTGAACATCCAGACACGGACTGGAGCCGAAGCCTCCGACCAGCTCAAGTACTTCGCCGAGCGCCTGCCCGCGACCTTCGTCTACGCAGGCATCGACGTCCAGGCCCAAGGGCTGTTCGCGGGCACCCGGGGCCGACAGATCGCCGGACGCTTCCACGTCATCCCCGCCGCCCCGTTCTCCCATGCCACCGAGCAGGACCGCGCCTCCTGGGCCGCGCTGGTCGGCACCCTGGAATCCACCCTGCGCCTGCACGACCACCAGCCCGGCACCTTGGCCGCGATGAGCGAGTACCTCTACCACCGCACCGGCGGCATGATCGGGAGCCTGTCCCAGCTCGTCCGCGGCGGCGCGGTCCTGGCGATCGAGGACGGCAGCGAACGCCTGTCCCAGGACCTCCTGGAGGCCGTCCCCATCGACTACGCGGCCGAGCAGGCCGAGGAAGCCACCGCGCCCGCCCGGACCCGCCAGCGGCGCCGGCAGGCCGCCTGATGCTGCCCTCCCGCCTACCCGATCCCGTGCCGCCCGCCCGGCACGAGCTCTCCGCCTCCTACATCAGCCGCCTGGCCACCCTGCACGGCCTGGACATCAGCACCCTGTGGACCCAGACCACAACCCGTGAACCCTCCGGCGGCATGCGCCGCATCATCGTCCCCGAACGGCTCGCCGCCCTGACCGGCCGCACCGTCCACGAACTCGCTGGAGCCCTACCCGAACTACGCGACCCCGCGCCGCCATGGGAGATGTTCCGCCACCAACCCCAAACCGGCTGCCACCGCTGCGACGCCCGCCACCCCGGCGGGAAGGTCACCCGCCTCCTGCCCCACCACCGCTACGTCTGCACCCGCCACCGCACCTGGATCGGCCCGCCCGACACCAACCGGCCAGCCACCGACCTCACGATCCTGCCCGCCGTCGTCCAAGCCCAAAGACTCCACCTGCGACTCGTGCGCCAGCACGGCTGGGCCGCCACCTACGACGCCGTCCTGACCGGCTTCCTGCTCTGCTCCCACATCTGGAACCAGCACCCCGGCCTCGGCAACCGCGGACCCGTCTGGCACACCTGGGAGTCCCGCACCCACGTCCTCATCCCACCCCCGGACGAACTCAAGGAGTTCAGCGCCTCCCGACTCTTCGCCGCGATCTATCCCGAAACCGTACGCGTCGCCGCCCTCATCGCCTCACCGTTCTGGCGGGACCTCGCCAGTGGCACCCCCGACCAGAAGAAGCGCTTCTACCGCGAGATCAGCACCCGCGTCAGCTACCCCTACACCGACAACCCCGACCTCGGGGACGCCATCGCTCACTGGGCCCACACCGACGCCTGGCGCCCGCCGACCGGGCCACACCACCGCTTCACCCCCGGCCGCGTCACCGCGGTCCTTCCAGCCGTCCACCAAGGCCAACTCAACCGCCACCAACGCAGCGCTCTCTGGTTCAAACGCGGACGCAAGGCCGGCAAGGCTCTGCTCTGGCACAACCACATCAAACCCGTCCTCGTCCGCCCATGGACCCCCAACTACGAACGGCTCGAAGGAGCCATCTCATTCAGCCAAAGGATCGACCCAGAAATTCAGGCCACGACGGCACGACAACGTGCCTCCCAGCCCAAGCCAACGCCGCGAGCCCAGGACCAGCACACCAGCCCGATGCAATGATGAACTGGACGGGAATCACCTCGCACGTCCCGCGAACCGTGCCGCCTCAGCAACTGCAAAAGACACTGATCGCGCCGACCTCCGGAGGCACCGCCTCAGCGATGTCGCGGCCACCTTCGAGCAATCGCCTCACATAGTCGGGTGGTTCAGCCCGACAGTACTGGTCGACCCGCATCCGTACATAGCGGCTCCAGACTTCGTTGGCGGGACGATTGACCCACCTCAACCCCTCATGGGTCAAAGCGAAAAAGCGACGGGCTACTACCTGATCGAGATCTACTGGGTCAGGCGAATCCACCCACGGCGGTGGTTCAAACGGCCAGAATCCACAGCCGAAGGGCCAAGGTCCACTGCCGGAGGACACGAGGCACGGCCACGGGTGCGATGCGTTGGCGACCGTGCCGAAGTCCACAGTGCCGTCCTGGACAAGCGCACGCGCGACAGCCACGGGCAGAACGCTGACCCCGAAGTTCTCCGGCTCACGCGGAAGCCGATCACAGTCCCACCAGAACTGGTTCAGATCGACAGGCCCGTTGTAGAAGACATAGGCGGCAGCCAACCCCGCCTCACGCGCCCTGTCTCGGAACACCTCGACCTGCAACGGGCCACTGCCACCGCGCCCAATCCGGTAGTCCAAGTCATAGCCAAGTCGACCGCCTATACGCCGGAGCCGCTTCGCCTGGACCCGAACTCCGAACCACTGCCGCCCTCCGAACCACCACTCCCAGTCCGCCCCCTCCCGCCCCTCACGGGGCTTGGAAAACATCTCGACTTTGAGGTCGAACGGCGCCATCTCCATGGCGATGTCCAGCAACAGATCCTCGGTGAGTGTCTCCTCCTGAAGGTTCACACCGAATCGGTCACTGTCCAGCAAGCGCTTGTGCACCCAGCGGCATCGATCGAGCAAGACTCCGGCAAACTGATCCAGACGCTCATCCGACTGACCAAGACTGTCCGTCATAACGGACAGCATGGCACCTGCTCCGGCACGGCAGACTGCGCGTTACCGCATCCGCCCCGGCACCTCCCCGCCGACCGCCCCACCACATACCGGTGCCCAGCGAAAATGCGGGAACCCAGCCTCACAGAGCCAACCATGCGAACCCACTTGGCGATCCGCAGGCAGCCGACATAACCGCCCGCAAAGTTCATGCGGAGCGGACACGGGCTGTCCTCTGATGCTGCACCTTGTGGTGCCGGAAGACGTGGAAGACCCTGATCCCAACCGCTGTCAGTGTCGACTGAAACGATGCCCCGACATCGCCACGAGCTTGGGGGAGACCATGGGCACCTGGGACGTCGGTCCGTTCGACAATGACACGGCCGGAGACTTCTGCGACGCCCTTGATGAAGTGACCGAGGGATCGCGAGAAGCCCTCGTCCGCGACAGGCTCGTCCGGGTGATCGACATCGCTAGCTACCTCGACGCGGACGTCGCGCAAGAGGCCATCGCCGCAGCTGCCCTGACCGCCACGCAGTGCCCCGGCGGCGAACCCGCCAATCCCCACTACGGGCCGAAGCAGCCCCTCCCCGATCTCCTCAGCCTGCGGGAGTTCGCTGCCCAGGCTCTCGACCGAATCACGACCGAGCCCTCAGAGCTGATGGAGCTCTGGAGCCAAGCAGATGCCGGGCTCTGGCAAGCGAGCATGATCAGCTTGCGGAACATCCTCCTGCCTCAACGCCCGGACGAAGACCTCCGCCTGCTCTGACAGGGTCGACAGCTCGCACTGTTCATCCAACAACTCCGGAAGGTCCGCATGAGCTGGGATGTCCTCCTTCTCCGCCTGCCCGACAGCATCGCCTCGGTCCAGGAAGTCCCCAAGGACTACGTCAGTCCCCCGCTCGGCCGCCGCCGTGAAGTCCTCACCGCCCTGAGTCAGGCCCTCCCCGAAGCAGATCTCTCGGACGACACCTGGGGACAGCTCTCCGGGCCCGACTGGTCGATCGAGTTGAACATCGGATCGCGCGACCCAGTGGACACGATCATGCTCCACCTTCGGGGCTCCGACGACGAGGCCCTCACACCAGTCTTCCGCATCGCCGCAGCCCTGGGATGCAAGGCCCTGGACTGCTCCGAAGGGGACCTGATATCGCCGGAGAACTCTCCCGGCTGGGACACTTTCCAAGCATTCCGTGACCACGTCGTCGGACCAGCCGAGTGACCCCGCGTCCCACCGTCCGGAGCCGATCTCACAGCCCCAGAAGGTGCTGCCGCCACCAACCGCCAGGCTCCAATGCCCCCGGCAACCAGCACTCCGACCCGGGCACCGAGCGGCGCTCAAACTCAGCATCCAACTGCGACACGAGACGCTGCAGATCGACGCGCGCACCCCGTGGCAGCCATCGCAGCACATCGTCCAGAAGGTCACGCGCGATCAACGGATCACAGCACGGACAGTCCGTATCCGGAGCAGGCAGATACCTACCAGGCTGTCCGAGATACCGGCGGCACTCGGCGAGCGCCGCAGCAACCGAACCAGCCCACAGCCGGTCCTCCTCCACCTTCCGCACGGCCACACGCGTCAACGCGGAGACGCCACGGATACGACGGACCGGAACTCCTCTTCGTGGCCGCCACTGCTCAGCGCGGAGGCCCTTCGGGCGCCTACGCGGCATTGCCCTTTCGGATCAGCATGCCGCCATCCTGCCACGGCTCGACGGAGAACCGGTTGCCGCTGTCGAGACCAGCGGCAACCTCCGACGAAAATGCAAAGTAGGTCCGACGAAGTCGACCGGCACCCGGGCAGTTCTACCTTGCGCCCCGCAGATCAGAGCCGCTGCTGGGTGCAAGGTTCAACTGCAACGGACACCGGCCTGACTCGGCCCGCCGCCGGAGGCCAAGATGGGGAAGAACAGAAGACGTGAAGCAGAACGCCGCAGGAGGCCGCACCCATGCCCGCGCCCTACATCCAGCCGCAACCGGAAGTCCTCGACCGGCGGGACGGCCCCTTCGGGGAGGTGGCGCTGCGGCGCCGGGGCGAGCGCTACGAGATCATCGCCAACGGCTGCTTCCTGATGGACACCTCGGACGGCCGCTCCGAGCGGCTGCTGGTCAGCGCCGCCCTGGACGCCCTCTCCCGCCCCGGCCGGGGCACCGCCCACCCGCACCTGCTGATCGGCGGGCTCGGCGTGGGCTTCTCGCTGGCCGAGGCCGCCGCCGACCCGCGCCCGGGCCGGATCACCGTGCTGGAGCGCGAGCGGGCGGTGATCGACTGGCACACCGTCGGACCCGCGCCGCTCGCCCCCTTCGCCGGGACCGGCCACCGCGACCCCCGGGTGCGGCTGGTCCAGGACGACCTGCTGAACCACCTGCGGACCACCGCCGACCGCTACCACGCCCTCTGCCTGGACATCGACAACGGCCCGGACTGGACGGTCACCGACGCCAACGGCGGCCTCTACGGCTTCGCCGGGCTCACCGTGCTGGAGCGGGTGCTCGCCCCCGGGGGCGTACTGGCGGTCTGGAGCGCCGCCCCCGCGCCGGAATTCGAGGAGCGGCTGCGCGCCCGGTTCCCGCAGGTCGAACGGCTCGACGTGGCGGTGCACGTGGAACGCGGCGAACCGGATGTGGTCTACCTGGCGTCCCGGCTCGGGTGAAGTGCCGGTAGGGTCGTCGGGCCGCACCCCCCGTTCGGCCGGTTTATCGATGACTGGCCACCCGGAGGAGCCCGCAGTACGTACGCTGCGACTGAACGGACCGTCGGGCGGGCAGCCGTGGTACGGAACGCGGCGGCAGTTGCCCGGGCGCGGCAGGACAGGCACACGCAGTCGGACGAGACAGAGCGGGACCGGGCGGCTCCGCACCGGCCCGGGAGCCCTGGGGGCGGTGGCATGACCGTGACAGAAGTGCAGCAGCAGGAGCCCAGTGGGCCCGGAGGGCAGCGGCGGGTCCTGGTGGTCGAGGACGAGCCGACCATCGCCGAGTCCATCGCCGCCCGGCTGGGCGCCGAGGGCTTCCGGGTGGCCATCGCCCACGACGGCCCGACCGCCGTCGACTCCTTCCAGAACTGGCAGCCCGACCTGGTCGTGCTCGACGTGATGCTGCCCGGGTTCGACGGCCTGGAGGTCTGCCGCCGGATCCAGGCCCACCGGCCGGTGCCGGTACTGATGCTGACCGCCCGCGACGACGAGACGGACATGCTGGTCGGCCTCGGCGTCGGCGCCGACGACTACATGACCAAGCCGTTCTCCATGCGCGAGCTGGCGGCCCGGGTGAACGTGCTGCTGCGCCGGGTCGAGCGGGCGCAGCTGGCCGCGCGCACCCCGGTCGGCGGCACGCTGCGGCTGGGCGAGCTGGAGATCGACCACGTGCAGCGGCGGGTCCGGGTGTCCGGCGGCGACGTCCACCTCACCCCGACCGAGTTCGACCTGCTGGCCTGCCTGGCCCAGCAGCCGCGCGCGGTGCTGACCCGCGAGCAGCTGCTGGCCGAGGTCTGGGACTGGACCGACGCTTCCGGCACCCGCACCGTGGACAGCCACGTGAAGGCGCTGCGGCGGAAGATCGGCGCCAACTGGATCCGCACCGTGCACGGCGTCGGCTACGCGCTGGAGTCCCCGACGCCGTGAGCTACCCGCAGCGGGGGGCGGAGCCGGAGCAGGCCGCCGAACGCCCCCGAGGACCGGTGGCCAGGCTGGCCGGGCGGATCTGGGCGGACCTGCGCCCGCTCGATCCAATGCGCTCGATCAAGGCCAAGCTGGCCGTGCTGGTGCTCACCTCGGTGTGCATATCCACGCTGATGGTGGTCATGGCGCTGAACTCGGACACCCAGATCCGGCTGGTGATGATCTTCTCGGTGGTCGCCTCGCTGCTGATCACCCAGCTGCTGGCGCACGGCATGACCGCGCCGCTGCGGGAGATGACCACCGCCGCCCAGGCCATGGCCGCCGGGGACTACAGCCGCCAGATCCAGGCCACCTCCCGGGACGAGGTGGGCGAGCTGGCCACCGCCTTCAACACCATGGCCGCCGACCTGGAGGCGGCCGACCGGCAGCGCCGGGAGCTGGTCGCCAACGTCTCGCACGAGCTGCGGACGCCGATCGCGGCGCTGCGCGCGGTACTGGAGAACGTGGTGGACGGGGTGGTCCGCCCGGAGCCGGCCACCATGGCCGCCGCACTGGAGCAGACCGAGCGGCTGGGCCGCCTGGTCGCCCACCTGCTCGACCTGTCCAAGATCGCGGACGGGGTCGGCTCGCTGGACGTGCGCTCGTTCGAGGTCGAGCCCTTCCTGACCGGGGTGCTGCGCGGGCTGACCGTGGACGGCTCCACCTCCGGCGGGGCCAGCCGCCGCCGTCACGACGTCACCCTGGAGCTGGACGTCTCCCCCGGGCTGACCGCCGTCGCCGATCCGGAGCGGCTGCACCAGGTGGTGGCCAACCTGGTCGACAACTCCTGTCGGCACAGCCCGGTGGACGGCACGGTGACCGTCCGGGCCCGGGCCGACGCGGCGGCGCCGCGCGGGCAGTCCGGGCTGCTGCTGGAGGTGGCCGACCAGGGGCCGGGGATCCGGCCCGAGGACCGGCACCGGGTGTTCGAACGCTTCAGCCGGGGCAGCGGCCCGACCGCTCAGGGCCCGGGCAGCGACGGCGGTACCGGCCTGGGCCTGGCCATCGCCCGCTGGGCGGTCGACCTGCACGGCGGCTCGATCGCGGTGGCCGACTCCACCCAGGGCTGCCTGATCCGGATCACCCTCCCGGGGCCCCGCCCGGCTCCCGCGCCGACCCGGCTCCGCTCGCTCTGAGCGGTGCCCGCGAACGGGTCGAGCACGGGTCGGGAACGGGTCGGGAACGGGTCGGGAACCGGACTCGCGCTCACTCGTCTGGCCTGATCAGGACGGTTTGCGACAAAACCGGGACAATCGCGGCTGGGCGGGCGCCGACGGGGGAGAATCAGCGGGCCCTGCCCCAATTTGTCATACTTTTTTGAACGAACAGCCAATCGTTATCCCCCATCACGACCGATCCCTAACATCGATTTCGCGCCATTCTGGACGCGCTCCATGTGATCTGGGCGACGACCAGGGGG
Source organism: Streptacidiphilus sp. P02-A3a (assembly GCF_014084105.1). GTDB lineage: Bacteria > Actinomycetota > Actinomycetes > Streptomycetales > Streptomycetaceae > Streptacidiphilus. Next base: position 8,158,544 of record NZ_CP048289.1, read on the forward strand.
CGGGACCTGCGCGGACAGGCGTCAGGGGCGTAGCCTTGGCATCCGCTGTCCACCATATTCATAAGGAAGCGGAAGAGGGCGGTTGCCGCCGTGTCGCCACAGTCCCCCCATACCTCGACCAGCTCGACTGCCACGGACCCCGGTCCCGGTGCCGACCCGTCCGCCGGGTTCGGCCCCAACGAGTGGCTAGTCGACGAGATCTACCAGCAGTACCTCCAGGACCCGAACTCCGTCGACCGGGCCTGGTGGGACTTCTTCGCCGACTACCAAGCGGGTGCCACCGCCGGAGCCGAGGTGACGACGACCCCCAACGGCGCCGCCGGCTCCTCGGCACCGGCAGCGTCCCCCGCCGCCGCGAAGGCTCCCGTCGCTCCGCCGCCCGCCGCGCCGGCCCCCGCCGCGGCGCCGTCCCCGGCAGCCGTTCCGGCCGCCGCCGACGCCCCGGCCAGTGCCCCCGCAACCGCGCCCGCGCCGGTCCACGTGACCGCGAAGCCTCCGGCTCCGCCCGCTCCGTCGACCCGCCGCCCGCCTTCCACTCCGGCCGAGCTGGCCGATGCCCCTAAGGACAGCAAAACCGTGACGTCCCCTGTCGCCCCCACCGGTCCCGAGCTGATCGCCCTCAAGGGCCCGTCCGCCCGGATCGTCGCGAACATGGACGCCTCGCTCACCATGCCGACCGCGACCAGCGTGCGCGCCATCCCGGCGAAGCTGCTGATCGACAACCGCATCGTGATCAACAACCACCTCAAGCGGGCCCGTGGCGGCAAGGTCTCCTTCACCCACATCATCGGCTACGCCATGGTGCAGGCGATCAAGGCGATGCCGGCCATGAACCAGGGCTTCCAGGAGAAGGACGGCAAGCCGTTCCTGGTCAAGCCCGAGCACGTGAACCTCGGCCTGGCGATCGACCTGACCAAGCCCAACGGCGACCGGCAGCTGGTCGTGGCCGCCATCAAGAAGGCCGAGACGCTGGACTTCTTCGGCTTCTGGCAGGCCTACGAGGACATCGTCCGCCGGGCCCGGCAGAACAAGCTGACGGTGGACGACTTCTCCGGCGTCACCGCCTCGCTGACCAACCCCGGCGGCATCGGCACCGTGCACTCCGTGCCCCGGCTGATGCCCGGTCAGGGCACCATCCTCGGCGTCGGCTCGATGGAGTACCCGGCCGAGTTCCAGGGCTCCTCGCAGGAGACCCTGTCCCGGCTCGGCGTCTCCAAGGTGATGACGCTGACCTCGACCTACGACCACCGGGTGATCCAGGGCGCGCAGTCCGGCGAGTTCCTGCGCACCATGCACCAGCTGCTGCTGGGCGAGGCCGGGTTCTACGACAAGATCTTCGAGTCGCTGCGGATCCCGTACGAGCCGGTCCGCTGGGCCACCGACGTGGACAACAGCCACGACAACGAGGTCAACAAGACCGCCCGGGTGATGGAGCTGATCCACTCCTACCGGGTGCGCGGCCACCTCATGGCCGACACCGACCCGCTGGAGTACAAGCAGCGCAAGCACCCCGACCTCGACGTCCAGGCGCACGACCTGACGCTGTGGGACCTGGAGCGGGAGTTCGCCGTCGGCGGCTTCGCCGGCAAGGCGATGATGAAGCTGCGCGACATCCTCGGCGTGCTGCGCGACTCCTACTGCCGCACCATCGGCATCGAGTACATGCACATCCAGGACCCGAAGCAGCGCCGCTGGATCCAGGCCCGGGTGGAGCGCGGCAACGACAAGCCCGAGCGCGAGGAGCAGCTGCGCATCCTGCGCCGGCTCAACGCCGCCGAGGCGTTCGAGACCTTCCTGCAGACCAAGTACGTCGGCCAGAAGCGCTTCTCGCTGGAGGGCGGCGAGTCCGTCATCCCGCTGCTGGACGCGGTGCTCGACGCCGCCGCCGAGTCGCGGCTCGACGAGGCCGTCGTCGGCATGGCCCACCGCGGCCGGCTGAACGTGCTGGCGAACATCATCGGCAAGTCGTACGCGCAGATCTTCCGCGAGTTCCAGGGCAACCTGGACCCGAAGTCGATGCACGGCTCCGGTGACGTCAAGTACCACCTGGGCTCCGAGGGCACCTTCACCGGCCTGAACGGCGAGACCATCAAGGTCGCGCTGGCCGCGAACCCCTCGCACCTGGAGGCGGTCGACCCGGTGGTCGAGGGCATCGTCCGGGCCAGGCAGGACATCCTGGACAAGGCCGGCGACTCCTTCGACGTGCTGGCGATCCAGGTCCACGGCGACGCGGCCTTCGCCGGCCAGGGCGTGGTCGCGGAGACGCTGAACATGTCGCAGCTGCGCGGCTACCGCACCGGCGGCACGGTGCACCTGGTGATCAACAACCAGGTCGGCTTCACCGCCGCCCCGGCCGCCTCGCGCTCATCCACGTACTGCACCGACGTGGCGCGCATGATCGAGGCCCCGATCTTCCACGTGAACGGCGACGACCCGGAGGCCGTGGTCCGCGTCGGCCGGCTGGCCTTCGAGTTCCGCCAGGCGTTCAACAAGGACGTCGTGATCGACCTCATCTGCTACCGCCGCCGGGGCCACAACGAGGGCGACAACCCCTCGTTCACCCAGCCGCTGATGTACGACCTGATCGACAAGAAGCGCTCGGTGCGCAAGCTCTACACCGAGGGCCTGATCGGTCGCGGCGACATCACCCTGGAAGAGGCCGAGCAGGCGCTCAAGGACTACCAGGACCAGCTGGAGAAGGTCTTCGCGGAGGTCCACGAGGCCGACACCACCCCGGCCCCGGCGACCACCGAGCGGCCCCGCGCCGAGTTCCCGGTGACCCTGAACACCGCCATCTCCCAGGAGATGGTGAAGCGGATCGCCGAGTCCCAGGTCGCGCTGCCCGAGTGGTTCACCGTGCACCCGCGGCTGCTGCCGCAGCTCCAGCGCCGCTCGCTGATGGTCGAGGACGGCACCATCGACTGGGGCATGGGCGAGACCCTGGCCATCGGCTCGCTGCTGATGGAGGGCCACCCGGTCCGGCTCGCCGGACAGGACTCCCGCCGCGGCACCTTCGGCACCCGGCACGCGGTGCTGGTCGACCGGGAGACCGGCGAGGACTACACCCCGCTGCTCTACCTGACCGAGGACCAGGCCCGCTACACCGTCTACGACTCGCTGCTCAGCGAGTACGCGGCGATGGGCTTCGAGTACGGCTACTCGCTGGCCCGCCCGAACGCCCTGGTGGCGTGGGAGGCCCAGTTCGGTGACTTCACCAACGGCGCCTCCACCATCGTGGACGAGTTCATCACCTCGGCCGAGATGAAGTGGGGCCAGACCTCGGGCGTCACGCTGCTGCTGCCGCACGGCTACGAGGGCCAGGGACCGGACCACTCCTCCGCCCGCATCGAGCGCTACCTGCAGATGTGCGCGGACAAGAACATGACGGTGGCCATGCCCACGCTCCCGTCGAACTACTTCCACCTGCTGCGGTGGCAGGTGCACAACCCGCACCACAAGCCGCTGATCGTGTTCACCCCGAAGTCGATGCTGCGGCTGAAGGCGAACAACTCCCGGATCGAGGAGTTCACCAACGGCGGCTTCCGCCCGGTGATCGGCGACTCCACGGTCGACCCGGCGGCGGTCCGCAAGGTGGTGATCACCTCCGGCAAGTTCTACTACGACCTGGAGGCGGCCCGCACCGAGCGCGGCATCACCGACACCGCGATCGTCCGGGTCGAGCGGCTGTACCCGCTGCCCATCGCCGAGCTCCAGGAGGAGCTCCAGCGCTACGGCAACGACGTGCAGTACGTCTGGGCCCAGGAGGAGCCCTCCAACCAGGGCGCGTGGCCGTTCATCGCGCTGAACCTGGTGGACCACCTGGACGTGGTCGTCGGCCGCAACGCCAACGGCTCCCGGCTGCGCCGCGTCGCCCGCCCGGCCTCCTCCGCCCCGGCGGTCGGCTCGGCCAAGCGCCACGCGGTCGAGCAGGCCCAGCTGGTCGAGGACGTCTTCTCGATCTGACGCCCGCCGCGAAACACCCCCAGCGGGGCCGGTCCTCACCCGAGGCCCGGCCCCGCTGCCTTGTCGAACGCGGTGCGGCCTGCGGGTTCCGTCAGAGTTCCCCGGGAGTGGCGGCGATCACTCCGGGCAGGCCGGCGAAGGCGGCGGCGTTGTCGGTGGTGACCAGGGTGCGACCGGTGGCGGCGGCGGTAGCGGCAATGATCAGGTCGAAGGCCCCGCGAGGGGAGCCGTTCCGGCGGGTCCATACCAGCAGCTCAGCATGGTTGAGGGAGACCGAGTCCGTGTAGTGCAGCAGGTCGAAGGTCGCTACGGCGCGCGCCACGGCAGCGTCTCGAACCGGCCGCCGGGACTCGTCGGCCAGCAGCGCACCCACACGCAGTTCAGTGAGCGTGACCGCGGCCAGTGCGACGTCGTCGCCCGGGGTGATGAAGTCCCCCGGCTTCAGCCTGCCGCGCTCGAAGGCGATCAGTACGCACGTGTCGAGGATCAGCCTTCGGCCCATGGGTCCCGCGCCTCCCCGGGGGCATTCAGCTCGCGGTGCACGGATTCCAGGGCGTCGGCGAACTCCGGATCGGGTACAGCCGCCGAGTAGGCGTCGAGGATCGCGGCGCCGTTCGCGCGGACGGGCGGGCTGATGGTGGCGACCAACTCCCCGCCCCGGGTGATGTTGATGGTCTCGCCCTGGGAGGCCAGATCGAGCACAGCCGAGAAGCTGCGACCGACCTCCGTGGCAGTCATCGTTATCATGGAATCAGGGTATCTGCGAGTCTGAGAGAACGCGAACCATGCAGCATCCGAATTCGCAGATCTGATCACACTGCGGTGCGCGTACGCTTCGCGGGAGCCACCGTCACCCCCGTCACATCCGTCACAGGAGACCACAGATGTACTTCACCGACCGAGGGATCGAGGAGCTGCGGAGCCGTCGCGGCGAGGAGGAGGTCAGCTTCGACTGGCTGGCCGACCGGCTGCGGGAGTTCGTCGACCTGAACCCGGAGTTCGAGGTTCCGGTGGAGCGGCTGGCCACCTGGCTGGCGCGGCTGGACGAGGACGAGGACGAGTAGCCCCGGAACAGCTCGCGAGGGCTTGACTTCCCAGGGACGCGATATATCGTGAATAGCAGCAGACGCGATACATAACGTGTCCACCCACCCACGGGGAGTCCGACATGTCCGAATGGTCCATCGACGCACCGCGTACCCTCACCATCGAGCAGCCCGTGGACCGGCTGCGGGTCCGCACCCTGGCCGGGGCGGTCAACGTCGTCGCCGTCGACGGACCGACCCGGCTGGAGGTCACCGAACTCGACGGCCCGCCACTCCAGGTCACCCTGGAGGGCGGTGAACTCACCGTCACCTACGACGACCTGCCGTGGAAGGACTTCAACTGGAAGGACCTCCCGGCCGCCATCAACCGCTGGCGGACCAAGCGCCGGGCGGTGGTCTCGCTCGCGGTCGCCCCCGGGACCAGGATCGAGCTCGGCTCCGCCAGCTCCGACTCGGTCGTCTCCGGGACGACCGGCCCGGTCACCGTGCACACCGCCAGCGGAGCGATCACCCTGGTCCGGCTGGCCGGACCGGTCGAGGCCAACGCGGTCAGCGGCAACGTCCAGGCGCAGTCGGTCTCCGGCGACCTCAAGGTCAGCACCGTCTCCGGTGAGCTGACCGTGTTCGAGGGCACCAGCGGCAAGCTGAAGGCCAACTCGATCAGCGGCTCGATGACCCTCGACCTCGCCCACGACCACGCCACCGACGTCAGCCTCAACAGCGTCTCGGGTGAGGTCGCGGTCCGGCTGCCGGCCCCCGCCGACGCCCAGGTGCAGGCCAACACCACCAGCGGCGACGTCTCCAACGCCTTCGACCAGTTGCGGGTCGGCGGCACCTGGGGAGCCAAGAAGATCACCGGCACCCTCGGCAAGGGCACCGGCACCCTGAAGATCACCACCATTTCCGGCGCGGTGGCCCTGCTGCGCCGCCCGGCGACCGAGGACGACGCGCCCGCCGACGGCCCCCGCGCCATCGGCTTCGCCAAGTCCGACGCCCGGCTCGAAGACCCGAAGGACCAGGCATGAGCCCCGTATTCGCGCACGGCCGACTGCGGCTGTACCTGCTGAAGCTGCTGGACGAGGCGCCGCGCCACGGCTACGAGGTGATCCGGCTGCTGGAGGAGCGCTTCCACGGCCTGTACGCCCCCTCCGCCGGAACGGTCTACCCGCGCCTGGCCAAGCTGGAGCAGGAGGGGCTGGTCTCGCACACCGTCGAGGGCGGCCGCAAGGTCTACCGGATCACCGACGCCGGACGCGCCGAACTGGCGTCCCGGGCACCGGAGATCGACGCCCTGGAGGCCGAGATCCGGGACTCCGTCGCGCAGTTGGCGAACCAGATCCGCGAGGACGTCCGCGACTCGGCGCAGGACCTGCGCGAGGAGATGCGGCGCGCCGCCAAGGAGTCCCGGCGGCGGGGCAGCGGCTGGAGCGCGGACCACACCTGGGCCGGTGACGGGCCCTGGCCCGGCATGGACAAGGAGACCTGGCAGCGCACCAAGGAGGAGTGGCGCCAGGCCAAGGAGCAGGCCAAGGAGCAGACCCGGCAGGCCAAGGAGCAGGCGCGCAGCGCCCGCGAGGAGGCCCGGGCCGCGCGCGAGCAGACCCGCGCGGTGCGCGACCAGCTCCGGGCCGAGGCGCACCGGGTGGGCGAGCAGATGCGCGCCCACGCCAAGACCGGGGACTGGCCGACCGGGCTGGCCGACGGCCTGGCCGAACTGACCCGGACCCTGAGCGGTCTGGCCGACCCGACCCGCTGGAACCCGCCGACCGGCACCGGGCCCGGCCCGGTCACCGCCGAGCGGGTCGACCTGGACAAGGACGCCCCGGGCCCGGAGGACGCCGCCGAAGGGTCGCCGCAGGACGCTCCCCCGGCCGACCTGCCGGGCTGGACCGAGACCGACCCGTCGGGCCAGCCGCTGCGCGAACTGACCGGGCTGCTCGACCGGTTCCGGGACGAGGTCCGCGACGAGGCCAGGGACCAGGGCTTCACCGCCCACGACCTGTCCCGCGCCCGCGCCGTCCTGGCCGAGGCCGCCCGCCGCCTGCGCGGCTGAGCGGCCCCGCGCTCACGGCTCAGCCGACAGCCGGTGCCGACGACCGCACGGCGGCACCGGCTGCCCGCTGCCCGCTCAGGGCGTGAGCACGACCTTGCCGAACAGGTCGCCCTCGGCCATCCGGGCGAAGCCCTCGCGGGCGTCGGCCAGCGGGAGCACGGTGTCGATCACCGGGCGGACGCCGGTGGTGGCGCAGAGCGAGAGCAGGCCCGCCAGCTCCTCCTTGGTGCCCATGGTCGAGCCGACCACCTTCAGCTCCAGGAAGAAGATCCGGGTCAGCTCGGCCGGCGGGTTGGGGCCGCTGGTGGCGCCGGAGATGACGATGGTGCCGCCGGGGCGCAGCGACTTCACCGAGTGCGCCCAGGTGGCCGCGCCGACCGTCTCCATCACCGCGTCCACCCGCTCGGGCAGCCGCGCGCCGCTGCCGAAGACCGCGTCCGCGCCCAGCTCCAGCGCCCGGGCGCGCTTGGCCTCGTCCCGGCTGGTGGCCCACATCCGCAGTCCGGCGGCCTTGCCGAGGACGATCAGCGCGGTGGCGACGCCGCCGCCCGCGCCCTGGACCAGCACCGTGTCGCCGGGCCGGACGCCCGCGTTGGTGAACAGCATCCGGTACGCCGTGAGCCAGGCCGTGGGCAGGCAGGCGGCCTCCGCGAAGGACAGCCCGGCCGGCTTGGGCAGCAGGTTCCAGGTCGGCACGGCGACCTGCTGGGCGAAGGTGCCCTGGTAGCGCTCGGTCAGGATGGAGCGCGGCTCGTCCGGGCCGACGCCGTGGCCGGTCTGGCCGATGACCGAGTGCAGCACGACCTCGTTGCCGTCCTGGTCGATCCCGGCGGCGTCGCAGCCGAGGATCATCGGCAGTCTCTCGGCCGGGAGGCCGACCCCGCGCAGCGACCACAGGTCGTGGTGGTTCAGGCTGGCGGCCCTGACCGTGACGACGCTCCAGCCGGGGCGCGGCTCCGGCTCGGGGCGCTCGCCCAACTCAAGCCCGCTCAGCGGGTCGTCGGCGTTGATCCGGGCAGCGTAGGCAGCGAACATGGTCCGACCCTAGGGCGGTCGCGGCGCCGGACGGAACCACGGCGCGGTGTGACATACGTCGGCTGGCGCCGTCCCGTCCGCCCGTGCCGACGGAGCCGAGGGGCAGCCGGGAGGCGGCCGGGCGCGGGCGGCCGGGGGCCCGGGGGCAGGCACGCCCCCGGGACCCGGACCGCTCAGCTGTGGACCCTAGCGCCTCGCGACGCCCTCGGCACGGGCCGCGGCGGCGACGGCCTTGGTGACCGCCTCGGCGACCCGCGGGTCGAACGGGCTGGGAATGACCTTCGCGGCCGTCAGGTCGTCACCGACCAGGCCGGCCAGCGCGTCGGCGGCGGCGATCTTCATGCCCTCGGTGATCCGGCGGGCCCGGACCTGGAGCGCGCCCGCGAAGATGCCCGGGAACGCCAGCACGTTGTTGATCTGGTTCGGGAAGTCGCTGCGCCCGGTGGCGACCACGGCCGCGTACTTGTGCGCGACGTCCGGGTGGACCTCGGGGTCGGGGTTGGCCATCGCGAAGATCAGGCAGTCGGCGGCCATGCTGGCGACCGCGGCCTCCGGCACCGTCCCGCCGGAGACGCCGATGAAGACGTCAGCGCCCGCGAGCACGTCCGCCAGCGAGCCGGAGAGGCCGCCCCGGTTGGTCAGCTCGGCGATCTCCCGCTTGACGTCGGTCAGGTCGTTGCGGCCGACGTGCACGGCGCCCTTGCGGTCGCAGAGCACGACGTCGCCGATGCCCGCGCCGACCAGGATCTTGGCGATGGCGATCCCGGCCGCGCCCGCGCCGGAGATCACCGCGCGCAGGTCGGCCAGGGTGCGGCCGGTGAGCTTGGCGGCGTTGCGCAGCGCGGCCAGGGTGACCACGGCGGTGCCGTGCTGGTCGTCGTGGAAGACCGGGATGTCCAGGGCGTCCTGGAGCCGGCGCTCGATCTCGAAGCAGCGGGGGGCGGAGATGTCCTCCAGGTTGACACCGCCGAAGGACGGGGCGAGCCGGACCACGGTCTCGATGATCTCGTCCACGTCGGTGGTGTCCAGCGCGATCGGGATCGCGTCCACCCCGCCGAACTGCTTGAACAGGATCGCCTTGCCCTCCATCACCGGCAGCGAGGCGGCGGGGCCGATGTCGCCGAGGCCGAGCACGGCGGTGCCGTCGGTGACCACCGCGACCACGTTGGACGTCCAGGTGTAGTCGTGCACCAGCTCCGGCTGCTCGGCGATCGCGGTGCAGACCCGGGCCACGCCGGGGGTGTACGCCAGGGAGAGGTCGTCCGCGTCGCGCACCGGAACGGTCGCACTGATCTCCATCTTCCCGCCGCGGTGCAGCGCGAAGGCAGGATCGATCGGGTCCTGCTCGTTCAGGGTTCGGGGGCTGATGATCTCGGCTGCCACGATGACCTCTTCGTCGTCGTCCGTGGAGGCCGCGCGCCGCGTGGGAGCGGCGGCGGTCTCGCAATGAGGGTGGGTTGAGCTGTGGTTCTTCCGGTCGGTGCCGGTCTCGACAGTAGTCGGGACCCCGCTGCCGCACTGTTGTGTTTTCGTCCGCGCAACGAAGGCTTCATTCGCCGCCCATTCGTTCGATCCGCCCGCACAGGCGGCGCAAACTGCACTCGTACGAGTGATGCGGGTGTGAGCCATCGCCCGTGGGACACGGGGCGGACGTGGGAGGGGACGGGTGACTCGCGACAGTGCGGGCGAGCAGACGGGCTGGGCAGCGCCTCGGCTCCGGAGCCTGTGTGCCGGCTTCCGGTCCTGAGCGCAGTCCGGATCGGTCCCGATCCGGTGGCCTGCTCATACACGGGGGTCACCCGTTACAGGATTTTGGCACAGATCGCTCCCGGCATGGGAAGCGGGGGGTGACCTGTCCGGTTTTGGCACACCTGTGCGCTGCGTCTCACCGGTCCGCGACCCCACGCACCGGCGCCGGTGGGCGCTCTGGGACACTGACCCGGTCCTCCGGCCCCGGTCCCTCCACAGTGGGGACCGGGCCCGGACGCGCCCGCGCGGAAACCACCGCGTCATAGGCTTGTGCCAGAGTGGCCGTTACCACGGCCACCACCCGGCAGTCATCGAGGATCAGGAACCCATGGAACTCGCCTCCTACGCGGAGATGGCCGTGCGCCTGGTGAACACCGAGGAGCCGGCCCGGCAGCGGGACGGGCTGACCACCGTCGAGGCGGTCCGGGCCCTGTTCAGCCGGGGCAGCCGGGGGATGCGGCTGGCCGACGAGTCCGACCTGCCGCGGCTGCGCTCGGTCCGGGTGCGACTGCGGGCCGTGTTCGAGTCCGCCGCCGAGGGCGACGAGAGCCGCGCGGTGAACCTGCTCAACGAACTGCTCACCGAGTACCCGATCAGCCCGATCGTCTCCGGCCACGGCCTGCTGGACCCGGACGGCCGCACCCACTGGCACCTGCACCTGGCCGAGAACTCCAGCACCGCGACCGCGCTGTACGCGGCGCTGGCGGGGATGGGACTGGCGGTGCACCTGACCGAGCACGGGGTGGACCGGCTCGGTATCTGCCAGGCCGCGCCCTGCCGCAACGCCTACCTGGACACCTCCACCAACCGGTCCCGCCGCTACTGCTCGGACCGCTGCGCCACCCGCGCCAACGTGGCCGCCTACCGGGCCCGCAAGCGCGAGGCCGCGGCCGAGCAGGCGTAGCCCGGACGTCAGCCGGACGTCAGCCGGGCGGCGGGAGCGCGCCCAGCCGCCGGGCGACCGCGTACGGCGCGCGCCGCAGCAGCGGCGACCACCAGCGGGCCGGGGCCAGCCAGGCGGGCCTCGGGCGCAGTCGGCACAGCACCCGGCCGAGCACCAACTCGTCCGGCACCACGCCGAAGTCCCGGCTGTCGCCCTCCACCAGGCTGTTGTCGGAGAGCAACCACCAGCCGTCGCCCCGCCGTTCGGCCGCCCGCTTGACCAGCAGCAGCTCCTGCCGCAGCGGGTGCCGGGCGACCACGATCGCCCCGGGCCGCAGCACCGCGCCGTAGCGGCAGAGCAGCCTGTCGCCGTGGCTCAGCGTGGGCGCCATCGAGGGACCGTCAACATCGAGCAGCCCGTACACCCCTGGCGACCGGCCGCCCTCCGGCGGTTCCTGCGGCAGGGCTCCCGGGGCAGGGTCGTTCGTGTGTTCCGCCATGCCGTTCACCCTCGCCTGCCTCCACGCGCCTGTCCGTCGGTTCCATCTTCGCCGACCGAGGGCCGAAGTCCACGGTTCCTAAGGCTTTTGCCCTAGGACCACGGGCCGGACAGGATCAGGAGCCGGAACGGGGGTAATCTCGTCCCGGGAAGACGATCACAGGAAAGGGACTCTCATGTTCTCTCGGCTGTTTGCTCCGCGGGTCACTGTTCACGCCCACTGCGACCTGCCGTGCGGCGTCTACGACCCGGCCCAGGCCCGGATCGAGGCGGAGTCGGTGAAGGCCACCCAGGAGAAGTACCAGGCCAACGACGACCCGCACTTCCGCGCTCGCGCCACCGTCATCAAGGAGGAGCGCGCCGAGCTCGCCAAGCACCACGTCTCGGTGCTCTGGTCGGACTACTTCAAGGCCCCTCACTTCGAGACCTACCCCCAGCTCCACCAGCTGGTCAACGACACCCTGAAGGCGCTCAGCGCCGCCAAGGCGTCGACCGACCCGGCGACCGGCCAGAAGGCGCTGGACCTCATCGCCGAGATCGACCGGATCTTCTGGGAGACCAAGAAGGCCTGACCTTCTCCGGTTCCTCTCCGGCACCGAGCGCGCCCGGTCGGCGGCCCCTCCAGGGGCGGTCCGGTCCGGGCGCGATCGTTTTCCCGGGCAGCGGCCGGTCTCACTCCTCCTCGTACTCGACCAGTGCCTCCTCGAAGTCGAGCCGCCGGATCAGGGTGCGCAGCAGGTCGTCGTCGATCCGGTCGGCGTCCCGCAGCCGGACGAAGACGCCGCGCTCGGCGGCGATGGTCTCCTTGCCCAGGCGGCGGTAGACGGCGTCGGCCGACTCGCCGCTGCCCTCGTGCACGTCCGCGCCCAGCCGCTCCCAGACGGCGTTCCGGCGGCGGTCGAGCACCCGGCGCAGCCGCTCCTCCAGCGGCTCGGGCAGCCGGTTGCGCGGGTCGGCGAGCAGCTCGTCCAGCCGGGCCAGCGCCGCGCCGGACGCCTCGTGCTGGGCCTGGGCCTCGACCAGCACCTCCTGCCGCGGGTCGGCCCTCGCCAGCGGCAGCGCGCGGACCAGGGCGGGCAGGGTCAGCCCCTGCAGCAGCAGGGTGCCGATCACCACCACGAAGGTCAGGTAGAGGATCAGGTCACGGTCCGGGAAGGCGCCGCCGTCCTCGGTGGCGTGCGGGACCGAGAAGGCGACCGCGAGCGAGACCACGCCGCGCATCCCGGCCCAGGCCACCACCAGCGGCCTGGTCCAGGGCGGACGGCCCTCGCGGTCCCTGACCCGGGCGCTGAGCATCGACGGCAGGTAGGTCGCGGGCCAGCACCAGAGGAAGCGCACCACGATCACCGAGGCCAGCGTCAGCGCCGCCCAGAGCACCAGGTCGACGGTCGAGTAGTGGCCAAGCGCCCGCAGCACCACCGGGAGTTGCAGCCCGATCAGGCCGAAGACGGCCGACTCCAGGATGAACGCGACCATCTTCCAGACGGCGTTCTCCTGGAGCCGCAGCGCGAAGTCCACGACGTGGGCGTGGTGGCCCAGGTAGAGGCCGACGACCACCACCGCGATCACCCCGGAGGCCTCGAACGCCTCCGCCGCCGCGTAGGCGGCGAACGGCACCAGCAGCGAGAAGGTGTTCAGCAGCAGCGGGTCGCGGATCCGGCACCGGGCCCACTGCAGCGGCACCATCAGCGCCAGCCCGACGGCCACCCCGCCGAGCGCGGCCAGCGCGAACTCGCCGAGCGCGGAGCCCCAGGAGAAGCCCGCGCCGACGGCGGCGGCCACGGCCACCCGGTAGGCGGTGATCGCGGTCGCGTCGTTGGCCAGGCTCTCCCCCTGCAGGATGGTGACCAGCCTGGACGGCAGCCCCACCCGGCGGGCGATGGCGGTGGCGGCGACCGCGTCCGGCGGGGCCACGATCGCGCCGAGGACGAAGGCCGCGGGCACGGTCAGGCTGGGGATCACCGCGTAGGCGATCAGCCCCACCGCGAAGGTGCTGAACAGTACGTAACCGAAGGACAGCAGCGCGACCGAGCGGACGTTGGCCCGAAGTCCACGGTAGGAGCTGTCCAGCGCGGAGGTGTAGAGCAGCGGCGGCAGCACCAGCGGCAGCACCAGCTCCGGTTCCAGCGTGTAGTCGGGGATTCCGGGCAGGTAGGACGCCGCCAGCCCGGCCGCGACCAGCAGCAGCGGTGCGGAGAAGCCGGTCCGCCGGGCCACGCCGGCGACGGCGGCGCTGCCCGCGACGAGGACCAGCACGGCACTGGTGGACATGGGCTCACCGAAGCACAGCGGCGCTCGGCACGCCGGGCGGCGCGCGGAACGGGCGCGTACGCTGGCTGACATGCCCGGACCCGCTGGCTGCTCGCACACCGCCGACCTGCCCTCCCCGGAACCCGCGCCGCTGAGCGCGACCTGCCAACGCTGCCTGGAACTCGGGCAGCGGCCGGTCCAGCTGCGGATGTGCCTCAGCTGCGGCCTGGTGGCCTGCTGCGACTCCTCGCCGGGGCGGCACGCCACCGCGCACTCGGAGGAGTCCGGGCACCCGGTGATCCGGACCGTCGAACCGGGCGAGGACTGGCGCTGGTGCTATCCCCACCAGCGGCTGGTCTGAGCCGGACCGCCCCGGACCGTCGGCGCCGCCCCGTAGGCTGGGGCCATGATTCGACCCGCCACCCCCGAGGACGTCCCCGCCATCCACGCCATGGTCCGCGAGCTCGCCGAGTACGAGCGCGCGCTGGAGGACGCCAGGGCGAGCGAGGAGCAACTGCACGCCGCCCTCTTCGGCCCGCATCCGGCCGCGTTCGCACACATCGCCGAGGATGACACGTCCGGGTCGGTCGTCGGGTTCGCCCTGTGGTTCCTCAACTTCTCCACCTGGAAGGGCGTTCACGGCCTCTACCTGGAGGACCTCTACGTGCGCCCGCAGGCACGCGGCGGCGGCCACGGCAAGGCGCTGCTGACGGAGCTGGCCCGGATCTGCGTCCAGCGCGGATACGGCCGACTGGAGTGGTCGGTGCTCGACTGGAACGAGCCCTCGATCGGGTTCTACAAGGCGCTGGGGGCGGTTCCCATGGACGAGTGGACGGTGTTCCGGCTCACCGGTGAACCACTGGCCGTCCTCGGTGCCAACTGAGGGCCGGTTCACGCCAGTTCGGAGCAGCGGAAAGTTTCGGCCACCCCCCGGCGCCACGCTCCGTGCCCGGGGTTCTACCATGAGTGACCGGCCGTGGACAGCCTGTCCGCGGCCTCGCCGGGAGCGGCGACATCGCGGCGCGGATCGCGGTAGCGTCACCCGGGCATACAGCAGAGCACAGCACTGTGAGACCCGCGGCGGAGGCGACGCCCCGCGGCGGAGCAACACCATTCGGAGGTGAGGGTGTCCCAGAACGACGGCGAGCCCGACGCGAAGGACTTCGTCGAAGTCCGGCTGCCAGCGGCGGGGGCCTACCTCTCGGTCCTGCGTACCGCGACCGCAGGACTCGCGGCGAGACTCGACTTCACCCTGGACGAGATCGAGGACCTGCGGATCGCGGTCGACGAGGCCTGCGCGATCCTGTTGCAGCAGGCGGTCTCCGGCAGCGTGCTGGTCTGCGTGTTCCGCCTGGTGGGCGACTCGCTGCGGGTGACCGTGTCGGCCCCGACCACCGACGGGCGCGCCCCGGAGCGTGACACCTTCGCCTGGACGGTGCTCTCGGCGCTGGCCGGAGAGGTGGAGGCGACGGTCGGGCCGGACAAGACGGTCAGCATCAGCCTGCACAAGAAGCGCGGCGCGGGTCCCGGCCAGCCGTGAGGAATCCGCATGTGAGGAACACCGCCGCGTGTCCGACGCGTTCCGCGGTCAGGCACCGGTAGAAATCAAGACTGATCCCGGAACGGAACGGAGCGGGGGATCGCCGTGAGTGATCTTGAGCGCGCGAGCGGTACGGGGCTGCAGGCCGCCGGACCGGGGTTCGGCACGGGCAGACCCGTCCTGCCAGGCCAGGTGGGCATGTCGTCATCCCCGGAGTCCGTGCACGCCGGGGCCGAGCAGGCGGAGGACAGGGTGTTCGCAGACGATCCCGACCGTCCCGACGAGGCGGCGTCGGCGGTGGTCGGCGAGACCGACGGCCTCGACAAGGCGGAGGCCGACGCGGGGGCGGACGGCCTCGTCGCCGACACGGAGGCCGGGCCGGCGGTCGGCGGCGAGGCGGGGCCCGCGGCGGACGCCGAGCACTCCGCCGCCGCGGAGCCGCACGTCTGGGGCGGCGGCCGTCCGGTCGGCACACCGCGCCACGGCGCCCCCGACCGGGAGGCGGCGCGCGCCCTGTTCGTCCAGCTCGCGGCGCTGCCCCGGGAGTCCCCGGAGCGGGTCGAGCTGCGCAACCAGCTGGTGCGGATGCACATCCCGCTGGTCGAGCACCTGGCCCGGCGCTTCCGCAACCGGGGCGAGCCGCTGGACGACCTCACCCAGGTCGCCACCATCGGTCTGATCAAGTCCGTGGACCGGTTCGACGTGGACCGGGGGGTGGAGTTCTCCACCTACGCCACGCCCACCATCGTCGGTGAGATCAAGCGGCACTTCCGGGACAAGGGCTGGGCGGTGCGGGTGCCGCGGCGGCTCCAGGAGCTCCGGCTGGCGCTGACCACGGCCACCGGCGAGCTGTCCCAGCAGCACGGCCGCTCCCCCACGGTGCACGAGCTGGCCGAGCGCCTGGGCATCTCCGAGGAGGAGGTGCTGGAGGGCCTGGAGTCCGCCAACGCGTACAGCACGCTCTCGCTGGACGTCCCCGACACCGACGACGAGTCGCCGGCCGTCGCCGACACCCTGGGCGCGGAGGACGACGCGCTGGAGGGGGTGGAGTACCGCGAGTCGCTCAAGCCGCTGCTGGCCCAGCTGCCGCAGCGGGAGCAGCGGATCCTGGTGCTGCGGTTCTTCCGCAACATGACCCAGTCGCAGATCGCCGCCGAGGTGGGCATCTCGCAGATGCACGTCTCCCGGCTGCTGGCGCGTACGCTGGCGCAGCTGCGGGACCGGCTGCTGATCGAGGAGTGACCGGGCGGGAGGCGGCCCGGCGCCGGGGTCAGTCCCGGGCGCCGGGCTGCTTGCCGCCCTCGGGCCACAGCGCCGCCGTGGTCTTCGGGTGCAGCAGCAGCACGATCCCGGTGACCCCGAACACCGCCGCCAGCATCCCCAGCGGGACGTCCGCGCCGGTGCCGCGCAGCGCGACGTAGGCGACGGCCAGGCAGAGCGTGTCCATCAGCACCGCCGGGCTCCGGCCCCAGCGCTTGAGCTGGAACAGCGCCCGCCCGGCGAACAGCGGCAGCAGCCCCATCAGCACCACGATCGCGCCGCCGAAGGCGGTGCTGCCGAGGTCGGAGTGGGTGGTCGAGGTCACCGCGGTGACCACCAGGTACACCCCGTACAGCGAGATCGCCGCGCCCAGCAGCACGGCCATGGCGGCCCCGGCCGTCAGCGTCCGGGGGCGGGCGGCACGGGTCCCGGGGGTCAGCGGCGGGGCGGATTCAGCAGTCACCGGTCCAGGCTAGCCGCATCCGCGCGGACCGCTCCGGCGACCCACCTCCCGGCACCGGTCGGCCCGAAAAAGCAGCAAGCCTGCCGGTAGGTAAGCTGAACCCATGCGTGCCCTCCTGGTCTTCAATCCGAAGGCCACCACCACCAGTGGACGGACCAGGGACGTGCTCGCCCACGCGCTGGCCAGCGACCTGAAGTTGGACGTCGTCGGCACCGGCTACCGGGGCCACGCGCGCGATCTGGCCCGGGAGGCGACCGCCTCCGGCAACGTCGACCTGGTGGTCGCGCTCGGCGGCGACGGCACCGTCAACGAGGTCGTCAACGGACTGCTCGCGGAGGGCCCGGCCGAGGACCTGCCCCGGCTGGCCGTGGTCCCCGGCGGCAGCACCAATGTCTTCGCCCGGGCGCTGGGCCTGCCGAACGATCCGGTGGAGGCGACCAGCGTGCTGCTGGACGCGCTCGCGGCCGGACGCGAGCGGACGATCGGGCTCGGTGTGGCGAGCAGCGAGGGCCTGCCGGACCGCTGGTTCACCTTCACCGCGGGCTTCGGCTTCGACGCCGGTGTGGTCGGCCGGGTGGAGCAGCACCGCCGCAGCGGTCGCCGGTCGACCCACACCCTGTACGTCAACCAGGCGGTGCGTCACTACTTCGGGGTGAAGGAGCACCGCAAGGCGGGGCCGATCACGCTGAGTGTCCCGGGTGCGGATCCTGTGGACGGACTGGTCGTGTCCATAGTGTCGAACACCTCTCCGTGGACCTTCCTCGGCAACCGCCCGGTCTACGCCTCGCCCGACGCCACCTTCGACACGAGCCTGGACATCTTCGGGCTGACCCGGATGTCACTCGTTCAGACGCTGCGCACGATCCCGCAGCTGCTGGACGCCTCCGGGGCGGGCCCGCATGGCAAACACGTGGTCGCTTATCACGACCTCGGCGAATTCACCTTGCATTCGCAGGAACCGCTGCCATTTCAGGTCGATGGAGACCATCTTGGAGAGCGGAACCAAGTCAGGTTCTCAGGCGTAGGCCGCGCACTGCGTGTGATTGTGTGACTGGAAGGGGTCAATCTCCTTCTTCTCGAACGCACACCCCCCTTCACTCCATAGAAGTACAGGGTGTGACCTAGCCGACACCAAGGAATCAAAATTTACTTCCCGAAGGGGGTTGTATCCGGGGTCGAGGTTTGCGAACCTTTACCTGGCGATCGGGACAGTCCGTCACCGGACACCCGCCCAAGTCGCCCGAACCCACCCGCAACGCTGCGAGCACCCTTGTGTCGACTCATCTGTCGGCCCTGCGTCCGCCCCTGGATTCGTGAAAGCGTTCACATTCACAAGCAACCAGTGTCTGTGGGATGAACCCGCAGGCAGGAGGAGTTGGATCACCATGGACTGGCGCCACCGCGCTGTCTGCCGGGAAGAGGACCCCGAGCTGTTCTTCCCCATTGGCAACACGGGGCCGGCCCTGCTGCAGATCGAGGAAGCGAAGGCCGTGTGCCGTCGCTGTCCCGTGATGGAAAGCTGCCTGCAGTGGGCCCTGGAGACCGGGCAGGACGCCGGTGTCTGGGGCGGTATGAGCGAGGACGAGCGCCGCGCGATGAAGCGCAGGGCCGCCCGCAACCGTGCCCGCACGGCCTGACACACACTCAAGCACCACCGGGGGTCCGGGGGTTGTGCCTGTAACGGGCATCACACCCCCGGAACGGCAGGACCGCAGGACCACCCGCGGCACCTCGCCGTACAGCTGATCAGCCCTTGATCGAGTACACCGGGCACCGAACACGACGGTGTATTTTCCGAGGCAACGCACGCTCCACTTGGTGCTCCACGGGCCCGACAGTTTGATACCGTCGGATCCGAGGGCAACCGCTCGTGCGATGCACGCGGGCACCGCCCGCACCCAGAGCCCCTGCTCCGGCCGACTCCCCCCGACGGCCGGAGCAGGTCTGAGAGGCCCTGCCGACCCTCCCCCCCGGTCGGCAGGGCCTCGCTTCATTTCCCGGCCCCGCCTCCCGTCAGCGGGGCTCCGGCCAGGCCGCCACCGGGTTGCCCAGCCAGCGGCCCCGCGGCGGCACCGACTCGCCGCGCATCACCAGCGAGGACGGCCCCACCACCGCCGCCTCCCCCAGCTCCGAGCCGAGCAGCACGATCGAGTGCGGCCCCACGGTCGCCCCGGCGCCCACGGTGATCCGGTCCATCCGCAGCAGCCGGTCGTGGAACAGGTGGGTCTGCACCACCACCCCCCGGTTGACGCTGGCCCCCTCCCCCAGCCGGACCAGGTCCAGCTCCGGCAGCCAGTGGGTCTCGCACCACACCCCGCGGCCGATCCGCGCGCCCAGGCTGCGCAGCCAGAGGTTGAGGAACGGCGTGCCGACCAGTCCCGCACCGAGCCAGGGCATGGCCAGCTCCTCGACCCAGGCGTCGAACAGCTCGTTGCGCCAGACGAAGGAACTCCACAGCGGGCGCCGACCGACCCGGTAGCGGCCGAGCAGCAGCCATTTGGCGGCAGTGGTCAGCAGGCAGGCGGTCACCCCGCAACCGAGCAGCAGCCCGCCCGCGCCCAGCACGCACCACAGCGCTCCGGAGCGGTCCAGCAGCCGCTGCGCCCCGGCCACCGCCAGGTCCCCCAGCAGCACGCTCAGCAGCACCGGCAGCAGCCGGCACAGCTCGACCGCGGCCCGGGCCCGGACCAGCCGCCGGGGCGGGTCGTAGCTGCGCGCGGCGTCCACCTGCTCCGGGATCCGCCGCACCGGGAAGCCGGGACGGCCGAGCCAGGAGCCGCCGCGCCCGTCGGCGGCTCCGCCGCGCTCCGTCGGCGGGGCGTCCGAGAGCACGCCGACCAGGGAGTCCGCGGGCAGCGAGCGGCCGGGGCCGACGATGCCGGAGTTGCCGACGAAGGAGCGGCGGCCGACCCGCGCCCGGCCGAGCCGCAGCCAGCCGCCGCGCACCTCGTACGGCGCCAGCAGGGTGTCGTCCGCCAGGAAGGCGTAGTCGTCCACCCGCATCAGCCCGGGCAGCCCGAGCACGGTGGACGCCTCGACCCGGCGGCCGACCCGGGCCCCGAGCAGCCGCAGCCACGCGGGCGTCAACAGCCCGGCGTACAGCGGGAACAGCACGGTCCTGGCGGCCGACATCAGGTTGAGCACGGCCCAGGCGCACCAGGCGGCGCGGCCGGTCGCCGGGTGCAGCCCGGGGGTGACCGCCCGCGAGAGCAGCCGCACCAGACCCGCCGTCAGCAGCGCGTACAGCAGCAGCGTCAGCAGCGTCAGCGGCGCCGAGGCGGCCAACAGCCGGGCCACCACCACCCCGTAGCGGCGCTGCCCGTCGGCGAGCCGGTAGAGCACCAGCAGCGCGGGCAGCGCGGCCAGCAGCGGCAGCCCGCCGAGCAGCGGCAGGGACAGCGCGTAGGCGGCCGTCCAGGCCCGGGAGCGGACGTGCCGGGGGGCCGGCCAGGGGTCGGCCGCCGGGGCCGGGTCGGGGCGGGCCGGGGAGCCGTGCCAGCGCTGCCCGGCGGGCACCCGGCCGGTGACGCAGCTGCCGGGCGCGACGTCCGCGCCCGCGCCGACGTCCGCGCCCGGCATCAGCACGGCGCGGGTGCCGACCCGCGCGCCGGGCCCGACCCGGACCGCGCCGAGCCGCAGCAGGTCGCCGTCCAGCCACCACCCGGCGGCGTCCACCTCGGGCTCCAGCGAGCAGCCCGCGCCGAACTCGGCCAGGCCGGTGACCGGGGGCATGGCGTGCAGGTGGACGTCCGGGCCGACGGTGCAGCCGAGCATCCGGGCGTAGCGCGCGGCGAGCGGGGTGCCGAGCACGGCGGCGCCGCTGAACGCGGCGGCCAGCCGTTCGGCGGTCCACAGCCGCAGATGGGTGACCCCGCCGCGTGGGTGGGTGCCCGGGCGCAGCCCGAGGGTGAGCAGCCTGGCCCCGCCCGCGCCGATGGCGGCCCGGCCGAACGGGCTGGCCAGCACCAGCCAGCCGACCGCGAGCAGCCACCACGGGCTGGGCCTGGTCCACGGCAGCGGTCCGACCAGGTTGTCCGCGACCGCCAGCGCGAGCAGCCAGCGCAGTCCGCGCAGCAGTTGCAGCACCGCCAGCACCGCCGCCTGGTAGGCCCCGGCCCGGCGGGGCACCGGGCGCACCCGGCGCGGCCGCCCGGCCGCGGGCTCGGGGTCGGTCCGGTCGGTGCGACGGGGCCGGGAGCGGTCGAGGTGGAGCGCCAGGTCGCCGAGCCGGGGCCGGTGGTAGAGGTCGGCGACGGACACCCCGGGGTGGCGTTCGCGCAGCAGCGAGACCAGTTGGGCGGCGGCCAGGCTGGTGCCGCCGAGGGCGAAGAAGTCGCTGTCCTCGGCGACCGGGACGCCCAGCAGCTCCCGCCAGCGCTCGGCCAGCCAGGCGGCGGTGCCGCGCGGCTCGGCTCCGGGCGCGGCGGTGTCGGCTCCGGGCAGCGGCCAGGGCAGCGCCTGGCGGTCGACCTTGCCCGAGGTCCGGGTGGGCAGCGCGGGCAGCGCCGCGAGCACCGGGACCAGCGCGGCCGGCAGCCGCTCGGCCAGCCGGGCCCGGAGCGCCGCCAGCGCGGCCGGTCCACTGGCCGCCGCCGGGTCCAGCACCAGGTAGCCGACCAGCAGCCGGCCCCCGGCCGGGGCGGTGCGCACCGCGGCGGCGGCCGAGCGGACGCCGGGCAGGGCGGCCAGGGCGGCGTCGATCTCGCCGAGCTCGACCCGCCGTCCGCCGAGCTTGACCTGCTCGTCGGCGCGGCCGAGGTAGACCAGCCCCTCCGGGTCGGCCAGGACCAGGTCGCCGCTGCGGTAGCTGCGGGCGCCGGGCAGCGCCGGATGGCGGCGGAACTTCTCGGCGTCCTTGGCCGGGTCAAGGTAGCGGGCCGCGCCCACGCCCCCGATCACCAGTTCGCCCACCTCGCCCCAGGCGACGGGTTCGCCGTCGGGGCCGACCACGGCCAGCTCCCAGCCGTCCAGCGGGCGGCCGATGCGTACCGGCTGTCCGGCCCGAAGCGGCGCGCCGCAGGCGACGACGGTGGTCTCGGTCGGGCCGTAGGTGTTCCAGAACTCCCGCCCGGGCACGTCCAGCCGGTCCACCAGCTCGGCCGGGCAGGCCTCGCCGCCGACGATCAGCAGCCGGACCCGGTCCAGCGCCCCGGGCGGCCACAGCGCCGCCAGCGTCGGCACCGTGGAGACGGCGGTGATGCCCCGCTCCACCAGCCAGGGCCCCAGGTCGGCTCCGGACTTCACCAGCGAGCGCGGCGCCGGGACCAGGCAGCCGCCGTTGCGCCAGGCCAGCCACATCTCCTCGCAGGAGGCGTCGAAGGCCACCGAGAGGCCCGCCAGCACCCGGTCGCCGGGGCCGAGCGGGGCGTCCCGCAGGAACAGCCCGGCCTCGGCGTCGACGAAGGCCGCCGCCGAGCGGTGGCTGACGGCGACCCCCTTGGGGCGGCCGGTGGTACCGGAGGTGAAGATCACCCAGGCGTCGTCGGCGGGGACCGGCGGCCGGGAGCGGCCCCCGGCCGGGGCCGGACCGGGCAGGCAGCCGCCGTCGGGGCCGAGCACCGCGCAGACCCCGGCGTCCGCCCAGATCGCCTCGGCCCGCTCGTCCGGGTCGTCCACGTCCACCGGGACGTAGGCGGCGCCGGAGCAGAGCACGCCGAGGACGGCCAGGTAGAGCCCGGCGGTGCCGGAGGGGATCCGGACGCCGACGCGGTCCCCGGGGCCGATGCCCCGGCCCGCGAGCGCGGCGGCCAGCGCCCCGGCCGCCGCGCGCAAGGCCCGGTAGTCGAGGACGCCCTGGTCCTCGGTGTCCAGGGCGGGGGCCAGCGGGTGGCGGCGGACGGCGGCGTCGAGGACGTCCACCAGGGTCCGCGCGGGGGCGGCGGGGCGGGAGGGCCACACCGCCCCGGCCGACCAGCCGGGGGCCTCCCGCCGGTCGGGCAGCGTCGCCGCCGCGCGGGTCAGGTTCTCAGGGTCCACGTGGGTGCTCTCGTCGGACGGGCTTCGGCCGGACGGGCGTCTGGCACCGGGTACACCGAGGGAGCACGGTCCGAAGTTGTGCGGCGACCGATGAGAAGTGGGTAAATCCTGAGATACGGTACTTTGTACGACTTGGTGCTGACGGAGCGTCACCCAACCCGGGGGCTTCGGTGACGGCCCGTCAGCGGGCCTCGGTCAGCGGGCCTCGGTGACCGGGACCTCCAGCAGCACCGTGGTCCCCGCGGACGCCCCGGCGACCATGTCGAAGCTGCCGCCGAGCTCGCCGACCACCAGGGTGCGGACGATCTGCAGCCCGAGGTTGCCCTGCCGCTGCGGGTCGAAGCCCTCCGGCAGCCCGCGGCCGTCGTCGGCCACGGTGATCGCCAGCAGCGTCTCGCCGGTCCCCGGCTCCCGGGTGCGCACCGCCGAGACCTCGACCGTGCCGCCCGCCTTGGGGCCGTAGGCGTGCTCCAGGGCGTTCTGCAGGATCTCGGTGAGCACCATCGCCAGGGGGGTGGCCACGTCCGCCGAGAGGATGCCGAAGCTGCCGCTGCGGCGGGCGGTCACCCGGCCGTCCTGGGACAGCTCCATCACCATGGTCAGCACCCGGTCGGCGATCTCGTCGAAGGCGACGTGCTCGTCCAGGTTCTGCGACAGCGTCTCGTGCACGATGGCGATCGAGCCGACCCGGCGCACCGCCTCGTCCAGCGCGTCCCTGGCCGCCTCCGAGTCCATCCGCCGGGACTGCAGCCGCAGCAGCGCGGCCACCGTCTGCAGGTTGTTCTTCACCCGGTGGTGGATCTCGCGGATGGTGGCGTCCTTGGTCATCAGCTCGCGCTCGCGCCGCCGCAGCTCGGTGACGTCGCGCAGCAGCACCAGCGAGCCGATGAGGACCCCCTTGGGCTTCAGCGGGATGGCCCGCAGCTGCACCACGCCCTCGGTGGACTCCACCTCGATCTGCCGCGGCGCCCAGCCGCTGGCGAGCTTGACCAGCGCCTCGTCGACCGGGCCCCGGGTCTGCGGCGGGGCCAGCTCGGCGGTGGCCCGGCCCAGGTGCAGCCCGACCAGGTCGGCGGCCAGGCCGAGCCGGTGGTAGGCGGAGAGCGCGTTGGGGCTGGCGTAGGTGACCACCCCGTCGGCGTCCAGCCGGATCAGGCCGTCCCCGGCGCGCGGCGAGGCGTCCATGTCGACCTGCTCGCCGGGGAACGGAAACGTTCCGGCGGCGATCATCTGGGCCAGGTCGGACGCGCTCTGCAGGTAGGTGAGCTCCAGCCGGCTCGGGGTGCGCACGGTCAGCAGGTTGGTGTTCCGGGCGATCACCCCGAGCACCCGGCCCTCGCGCCGGACCGGGATCGACTCCACCCGCACCGGCACGTCCTCGCGCCACTCCGGATCCCCCTCGCGGACGATCCGGCCCTCGTCCAGCGCCACGTCCAGCATCGGCCGACGGCCGCGCGGGACCAGGTGGCCGACCATGTCGTCCAGGTACGAGGTGGGGCCGGTGTTCGGCCGCATCTGCGCCAGCGAGACGTACCGGGTGCCGTCCCGGGTCGGCACCCACAGCACCAGGTCGGCGAAGGAGAGGTCGGAGAGCAGCTGCCACTCGGACACCAGGAGGTGGATCCACTCCACATCGGCGCTGTCCAGGGAGGTGTGGTGGCGCACCAGCTCGTTCAGGGAAGGCATCCTCCGACCCTATCCGGCCCACCGCCCGCGCCGCGCGCGCGGAACTTCTCCCCGGCTATGGTCTAGACAAGCTAATTGGTCTAGTCCACAATGGACTCAGCACCAAGGAGAGCGACCACCGCGCTATCTGCCCTGACCGCGCACGGTCCTCTCCGCTTGAAGAAGTCGGCCGCCACCGTCTTGCGCCCCGCGGGTCCGCACGCCCGCCGCGCAGTCAGACGCAGCCGCCGACTATGCCTCGGGCCGCGGTGCCGGACAGGTTGAGGGTCCTGTCCCGGCGCCACGGCCCTTGCGCTTTCAGGGTGCGACCTCTTCGCCTCCCCGCGAGAGGAACGAGGGCCCCCGCCGCGACTCCGCGACGGGGGCCCTCGCGCGTGCGTCAGTGGGTCTCGGTGACCTTCGCCAGCGCGCGCGGGGAGTCCGGGTCCTGGCCACGGGCGATGGTGACCTCGTAGGCCAGCAGTTGCAGCGGCAGGATCTCCAGGATCGGGGCCACCTCCTCGGCCACCCCGACGGGCAGCGCGAACCCGGCCGAGGCCGCGTCCACCTGCTCCTGCTGCCCGACCACGACCAGGTCCGCGCCGCGCCCGCGCAGCCGGTCGAGCACCGGCTGCAACGCCGCGCCGCCGCGCCCGGCCGGGACCACCGCGATCACCGGCGAGACGTTGTCCACCATGGCCAGCGGCCCGTGCAGCAGGTCGGCGCCGGAGAACGGGGTGGCCGGGATGTAGGTGGTCTCCATCAGCTTCAGCGCCGCCTCGCGGGCGGTCGGGTAGCCGTAGCCGCGCGAGGTGATCACCAGCCGCTGGGCGAAGCGGTACCGCTCGGCCAGGTGGCGCACCTCCTCGCCGCGGGCCAGCACCTCCCGGGCCAGCTCCGGCAGCGGCGCCGCCGCCGCGCCGTCCGCCCCGCGCAGCCCCTCGACGAACAGGTACAGCGCCAGCAGTTCGGCGGTGTAGGTCTTGGTCGCCGGGAGCGCCTTCTCCGGACCGGCCAGCACGTCGATGTGGAACTCGGAGACCTCCGCCAGCGGCGACCCCGGGTTGTTGGTCACCGCCAGGGTGATCGCCCCGGCCTCGCGGGCGGCCCGGGTGGAGGCGACCAGGTCGGGCGATCCGCCGGACTGGCTCACCGTGATCACCAGGCAGTCGGTCAGGTCGGGCTTGGCGCCGTACGCCGTGGTGGTGGACATCGAGGTGAGCCCGACCGGCTTGCCCAGCGTGATCTCGATCAGGTACTTGGCGTACAGCGCCGCGTTGTCGCTGGTCCCGCGCGCGGTCAGGAGCACGAAGCGGGGATTGCGGGCCGCGATCCGGGCGGCGGTCTCGCGGATACCGGCCGCGCCCTCGTCGAGGATGCGCTGCAGCACCACGGGCTGCTCGGCCATCTCCGCCGCCATCAGGCGGCCGGGGCGCGGGGCGGCCGAACCGGCGCCGGTACCGGACAGGGAGCTGGGACGGGTTGCGGACATGGGTGGTCCCTCCAGGGAATGCAGGTGCGCCCCGGACGCGGGCGCAGCGCTGCGCCCTCCGGGGTCGGGTCCTCGTCGGCGACCGGTCCGCACCCGGGCCGCCGAGGATGATCCTACGTGTCCTCGGCGGCCCCGCCCGGAAGGGCTCGACCCGACCGCGTCGCGGACCGGTCAGCCACCGGCCAGCCGGGAGGTGATCTCCTGGTCCGCCACGTCGGCGGCGGGCACCTGGTCCTCGCCCTCCAGGACCGGGGTGAGGAAGTCCGTGGTGATCGGGTTGGGCGCGGCCTCGACGTTGCCCCAGTTGGCCACGAGCGGGGTGTAGCCCGCGTACGGCGCGGCCTTGCTCTCCGCCTCGCCGTAGGCGTTGCCCTGGAGCGCGGAGTACAGGCTGGCCTTGTTCGGCAGGAAGCCGGAGGCCTTGGCGAAGGCGGTCTCGTTGGACTCGTCCAGGGCGATCTTCAGGAAGCCCAGGGCCAGCGTCTTGTTGGTGGTGTTCTGGGCGACGGCCAGGTTGGAGCCGCCGAGGAAGGTCTTCGCCGGGGCGGACGCGGTCGGGCCGGGGATCGGGAACCAGCCGATGTCGTCGGCCAGCCCCGGGTTCTGCTGGACCACCGTGGTCGCCTCGTAGCCCATGGCGATCATCGAGGCCACGTTGCCCTTGGCGAACTCGTCGGCCTCGGTCGGGTGCGCCTCGTCGGCGTTCTTCGGCGCCTGCCCGAACGACTGGAGCTGCTGGAACAGCGTGGCCGCGGCGAATCCGGCCGGGGAGTCGAGGTTGCCGACCCACTGGTTGCCCTTGCGGACGATGATGCTCGCGCCCTCCTGCTGGAGGAAGCCGTCGAAGTCGTACCAGTCCTGGCCGGGCAGCCACAGCGCGGAGGAGACGCCGGGGGTGCCCTGGAGCACCCTGAGGTCGTCGATCCACTGGGCCTGGGTGTCCGGCGGGGTGAGCTTGGCCTTGGCCCAGAGCGCCTTGTTGTACATCACCACGCGCAGCCCGGCGAACCAGGGCGCGGCGTACTGCTGACCGCCCACCAGGGTGGACGCGTTCATGGTGGACGACCAGTCGGTGCCGCCGAGTTGGGCACGGTAGGGACCGAGGTTCAGCAGTCCGCCGGTGGACTGGTAGTACGAGGTCTGGGTGTTGCCGATGTCGATCACGTCCGGCGGCGTCAGCGCGGCCAGCGCCTCGGACACCTTCGTCTGGATGCCGGCCCAGGGCTGGGTCTGCACGTTCAGCTTGGCACCCGGGTAGGTCGCCTCGAACTGCGCGGTCACCACGGACTGCCAGGCGGCCGGGGCGTCCCCCTGCATCAGCCACACGGTGAGGGTCTGCCCGGCGTAACTGCTCGGCGAGCTCGACGCCCCGGCCGCCCCGGGCCCGCAGGCGGAAACGGTGGCCAACAGAGCAGCCGCACCCATCGCCACGACAAGCCGACGGTTCATGCTGTCCTCCCCTTGATCATCCTTGATCGTGCACCGACAAAATCACAAAATCTTTGCAGTGCTTATGGTTTGGCGGGCCAAAAACTGGGATGACCGGCCCGGATGGAGGAAGCTTGGACTAGACCATTTGAAGCGTCAATCATTTGGTGGGGCAGGAGTGCCAACTGTTATCCGACCGACGCACGCGGTTATCGGGTCGACACCGCACCGGTACCGGAACCGCCCCGAAGTGGGAAAACGTGAATCCCCCGTTCCGGTCGGAAGACCGGAACGGGGGATTCGACTGGGCGTCAGCTGTGCGCTGACCGTCGGTCAGCAGCCGGTGAGCACCTCGACCGCGGCCAGACCGCAGACCCGGGCGGCGCCGTGGGTGGCGATGTGCAGCGCGCCGACCGGTTCGGCCTGCGGCACGCCCATCTCCACCACCGCCGCGTCCGGACGGGCGGTCAGCAGCCCGTGCAGCACGGCGGTCATCCACTCGTGCCGGTGCACGTCGCGCACCACCACGACCACCCGGCGCCCGGCGGCGTCGGCCAGCACCCGCCGCAGCAGGCCCGGCAGCAGCTCGGCGGTGGCGTCCTGCGGGCCGAAGCTGGCGGTGCGGGTCCCGGGCAGCCGCCCGGCCAGCATCCCGGCCAGCCCCCACGGGGTGACCTGGCCGACCGCGATGTTGGCGACCGGGCTCAGCGACAGCACGTACGGGCTGTCGGTGATCGGCGCGAACGCCGCCTGGCCGGCGGACCCCTGGGTCACCCGCAGCGCGCGGCGCGCCGCGCGCAGGCCGATGGACAGGTCGGGCGCGACCCGCCCGCTGATCCGGGCCTGCTCGGTGGTCCACGCCCCCAGCTCGCGGACCTTGTCCGCGGCCTCGGCCAGCCGCTGCTCCGGGAGCTCCCCGGAGCGGACCGCGGCCACCAGCGCGTCCCGCAGGTGCAGCACCGTCTCCTCGTCGGCGAGCCCGCCGCCGACGCAGACCGCGTCCACCCCGGCGGCCAACGCCAGCACCGTCCCCCGCGCGGTGCCGAACGTGTCCGCGATGGCGCCCATCTCGATGGCGTCGGTGACGATCAGGCCCTGGTAGCCGAGCCCGCCCTCGGCCTGGGACAGCCGCAGCAGGTCCAGGATCGGGCGGCTGAGCGTCGCCGGACGCGAGCCGTCCAGCGCCGGGACCATGATGTGAGCGGTCATCACGGCCTTGGCCCCGGCCGCGATCGCGGCCTTGAACGGCACCAGGTCGCGCGAGCGCAACAGGTCCACGTCGATGTCCACCACCGGCAGGCCGAGGTGGGAGTCGATGGCGGTGTCGCCGTGCCCCGGGAAGTGCTTGGCACAGGCGGCGACGCCCACCGACTGCAGGCCCTCCACCCAGGCGGCGGTGTGCCGGGCGCAGAGGTCGGGGTCGGCGCCGAAGGAGCGGACCCCGATCACCGGGTTGTCCGGGTTGGAGTTGACGTCGGCCGAGGGCGCCCAGTTGTAGTTGACGCCGCACTCGGCCAGCGCCCGGCCGAGCTCGCGGGCGACGTCGCGGGTCAGCCCCGGGTCGTCGATCGCGCCGAGGGCGAGGTTCCCGGGCCAGGAGGAGCCGCTGCCGGACTCCAGCCGGGTGACGTCGCCGCCCTCCTCGTCGATGGCCAGCAGCAGGTCGGGGTTCTCCTCGCGCAGCCCGGCGGTCAGCTCGGCGAGCTGGGCCTGGTCGGTGACGTTGCGGGAGAACAGGGCCACCGAGCCCAGACCGGCCGCCACATGGCGGCGGATCCAGTCCGGCGGGGTGGTGCCCACGAAGCCCGGCTGAAGCACTGTGAGCGCGTCGCGGTGCAGCGAGTCATGGAGCAGCGTGGTCGTGTCCGTGGTGCTCACGTGCCTGTCAGCCCTTCACCGCGCCGGCGGTCAGCCCGCCGACCGCGCGCCGCTGCATGATCATGAACAGCACCAGGACCGGCAGCGCGAACAGCGTCGCGGCGGCCATGGTGGCACCCCAGTCGTTGCCGAACTGGGTCTGGAAGGTGGTCAGCCACAGCGCCAGGGTCTCGTGCGGGGTGTCCTGCTCCAGCACCAGCGCCAGCGGGTACTCGCCCCAGGCGGTGATGAAGCCGAAGAGCGAGGTGGCCATCAGTCCGGGGGCCAGCAGCGGGAAGATGATCCGCCAGAACGCCTGGACCCGGTTGCAGCCGTCGATCAGCGCCGACTCCTCCAGCTCCTTCGGGATCGCGCCGACGAAGTTGCGCAGCGTCCAGATGGTGAACGGCAGGATCATCGCCATGTAGAAGAGGAGCAGCGGCAGGACCTGGTTCAGCATGTTGTTGTTGCGGACGATCATGTAGATCGAGATCTGCAGCACGGCCCAGGGGGCCATCTGCGCGATCATGATCATGAGGATGAACGCCTTGCGGCCCCAGAACCGCATCCGGGCCACCGCGACCGACGCCATCAGCGCGATCACCAGGGATATCAGCACCGCGCCGAGGGTGGCGGTCAGGCTGTTGACCCAGAAGTTGCCGAAGTCCACGACGTGGGTGGCGGTCTTGAAGTGCGCCAGCGTCGGGTGCAGCGGGAAGAACGACGGAGTCTTGCTGAACAGGTCCATGGCCGGGGTGAAGGCCGTGGCGATCATCCAGTAGACCGGGAAGATGAAGACCAGCGCGAGCACCAGGGCGATGGTGTTGAACGTGATCCGGCCGGCGAGTGAGCTCCTCACAGCTCGTCCTCCTGCTTCATGATGATGCGGAAGTAGAACGACATCATCAGGCAGAGCATGATGATGGTGACCACCGCGACGGCGGCGCCCATGCCGTACGCCTGCTGGCCGACACCGGTCAGGTAGGCGTAGACGGGAAGGGTGTCCGTCTTGCCGACGGGGTTGCCGCCGGTGATCAGCAGCACCTGGTTCAGCGCCCCGAAGACCCAGATGATCTCCAGGAAGATGGTCCCGAAGAACAGCGGCCGCAGCATCGGGAAGATCACCGAGCGGAAGATCCGGACCGGTCCCGCGCCGTCCAGCCGGGCAGCCTCGTAGAGCTCGGAGGAGATCGTGGTCAGGCCCGCGTACACGTTGAAGGCGACGAACGGGATCGACTGCCAGACGACGCAGAGCACGACCACCGTGAAGGCGCTGTACTCGTTGGACATCCAGTCGTAGTGCGCCATGCTGTGGAAGCCGAGCTTGGCGAGCGCCCAGTCGACGACGCCGGTCTGCTGGTCGAACAGCCACTGGAAGACCGTGGTGGAGGCGGCCACCGGGACCGCCCAGGCGAAGACCATGGCGATGGAGAGGACGAACCGGATCTTGGTGCCCAGCCGGTTCAGCAGCAGCCCGATCAGGGTGCCGCCGACCATGATCAGCACCACGTTCACGACGGTGAAGCCCACGGTGCGGCCGAAGACGTCCCAGAAGGTCCCGCTGGACAGGATGGACTGGTAGTTCTCGAAGCCGATCCACCGGGTGACGTGCCCGATGAGCTCGAAGGCGTTGAGTCGCTGGAAGGAGATGAGGATCTCGTCGACCGACGGGTAGACGATGAGCACCAGCATGGCGATCAGGGCGGGCAGCAGCAGCAGGTACGGGGTGATCCCCGCGTTGCTGTTGCCGTTGGAGCGGAACCCGGATCTCCCGAGCCACCCCCCGGCGTTTCCGGTCGCCACCTTCTTACTGGTCGTTCCGGGGACGACCACCGCGGTGTCGCCGTCGTCCCGGAGCCCGGTCTGCGCTCCCTTGGATGGCATCGCCATGCCTCTCACTTCTATCGGGCCCTGCATTGTCTACAGCGGGCGGCGCCGCCCGCCCCGGCGGTCTGCCGGAACGGGCGGCACGATGGCGGTTGCTGCTTACTGCTGCTGGTTCAGCCGGCTGGCGATCTGAACGTCAGCGGCGGCCGCGGAGTCCGTCGGGGACTTGCCCTCCAGCACCGGGGTCAGGAACAGCGTGGTGATCGGGTTCGGCGCGTTCTCCACGTTCGACCAGGTCGGGACGAGCGGGGTGTAGCCGGCCTCGGGCGCGGCCTGCTCGTACGCCTGGGCGTAGGCGTTGCCGGCCAGGGCGGAGTAGTCGGCCGAGGTGTTGGGCAGGAAGCCCGAGTCCTTGGCGAAGGCGGACTCGTTCTTCTGGTCCAGCGCGACCTTCAGGAAGCTCTCGGCCAGGGTCTTGTTCTGGCTGTTGGCCGAGATGGCCAGGTTGGAGCCACCGAGGAAGGTCTTGCCCGGGGTGCCGGCGGTGTCGCTGGGGATCGGGAACCAGCCGATCTGGTTGGCGAGCTTCGGGTTGGCGGTGGTGATCGCGCCCTCCTCGTAGCCCATCGCGATCATGGTCGCGACGTTGCCCTTCTCGAAGAAGGTGTCCTGGGTGGCCTCGGTCTGGTCCTTGGGGGCCGTGCCGAACGCCTGCAGGGTCTTGAACGTGTTCGCGGCCTGGAGCGCGGCCGGGGTGTTCAGCGTGCCGGACCAGGTGCTGCCCGACTGGGTGGCGATGTTGGCGCCCGCCTGCTGGAGCAGACCGTCGAAGAAGTACCAGTACTGGCCGGGCAGGTACAGCGCGGAGGAGACGCCCGCGGTGCCCTTGAGCTTGGCCAGGTCGGCTTCGTACTCGGCCATGGTGGTGGGGGCGGCGGTCAGACCGGCCTTGGCCCACAGCGCCTTGTTGTACATGACCGCGCGGCCACCGGCGTACCACGGCGCGGCGTACTGCTTGCCGTTGTAGACGGCCGAGCCGTTCATCGCCGGGGTCCAGCCGTCGCCGCCGAGCTCGGACTTCAGCGAGGTGATGTCCATCAGGCCGCCGCTGGCCGCGTAGAACGGGGTGTTCGTGTTGCCGATGTCGATGACGTCCGGCGGGTTGTTCTGCGAGAGGGCCGCGGTCACCTTCTGGGTGATGTTGGTCCACTGCTGGATCTGGATGTTGATGTTGTCGCCGGGGTTCGCGGCCTTGAAGTCGGCCGTGACACTGCTGACCCAGTCGGTCGGGTTGTCACCGGTCATCAGCCAGACCGTGAGGGTCTTGCCGCCCGACGCGGAGCTGCTGGAGCTGGAGCTGGAGCTGCTGGACTTGGAGCTGCTGCTACAAGCGGCAACGCTGACCACCAGCGCGGCGGTGCCGATTGCTGCGATGAGACGACGGTTCACGCCATCCTCCTGGGATGCCCGGATTCCCCCATTGCAATCCGGTTTGCGAACCCTGCGCGGAGCAGGTTGAGGGTGTCGCGACCCGGGGTTGAGTCAGGGAGTGTTTTGGTTGATGTGGTGTAGACCAGTTGCCTGGAGCTTGGCCTAGACCAATGCGAGTGTCAACGGGTTGCCGAGGAAAGGGAAGCAGCTGTTATCAAGCCGACACCCGGTAAGCGCCAAGGCGTGATCGAGTGGTACACCTTCTGACCAGGACCGGTCGGGGCCTTCCAGAATGGGGGCTTGCCAAGACCCACTGTCAAGGCCTAGACCATGGGTTGCGATTTGGCCTGGACCAATCAAGGAATCAGCCCTCTCCGGAGCCGCCGTCTTCGCTCTTTCCGGTGACGGCGGGGCCAATGACGACACACGAGCACGCATGCTTCAACGGGGAAGACATGCCACCATGAGTGCCGCGAGACGACGGTGCAGCGGCGCCGACAACGGGACAGGAAGCAGGAGCGGCCATGACGACCGAAGGGGGCCCCGGCGTGGAGCCGTCCATGGAGGGCGCCGTCAGCGCGCGCGTCCCCAAGTACTACCGGCTCAAGAAACACCTGCTGCAGATCACCCAGACCCAGGCCCCCGGTACCCCGGTACCGCCCGAGCGGACCCTGGCGCTGGAGTTCGAGACCTCCCGCACCACCGTGCGGCAGGCCCTGCAGGAGCTGGTGGTCGAGGGCCGGCTGGAACGGATCCAGGGCAAGGGCACCTTCGTGGCCAAGCCCAAGGTCTCGCAGGCGCTGCAACTCACCTCGTACACCGAGGACATGAGGGCCCAGGGGCTTGAGCCCGCCTCCCGGCTGCTGGAGGTCGGCTACATCACCGCCGACGAGCGGCTGGCCGGGCTGCTGGACATCCGCCCGGGCGGGCGGGTGCTGCGGGTGGAGCGGCTGCGGCTGGCCAACGGCGACCCGATGGCGATCGAGGCCGCGCACCTGTCCGCCAAGCGCTTCCCGGCGCTGCGGCGGAACCTGGTCAAGTACAACTCGCTCTACTCCGCGCTGAGCGAGGTGTACGGGGTGACCGTGGCCGAGGCCGAGGAGACCATCGAGACCTCGCTGGCCACCCCGACCGAGGCCGGACAGCTCGGCACCGATGTCGGCCTGCCGATGCTGCTGCTCTCCAGGCACTCCTTCGACGACGCCGGCGAGCCGGTGGAGTGGGTGCGCTCGGTCTACCGCGGCGACCGCTACAAGTTCACCGCGCGGCTCCAGCGACCCAGCTGAGGCCCGCGCCTCCGGGGAGCAGCCAGGCCCCGGTCACGGTCCGGACCCGCCGAAACAGCGGTTCCGGACCGCCGCGCGCCCCCTGGATCACTCCCTTCGCCACTCGATGCGCTGCCTTTGCGCCGCTGACCTGAGGCCAGGCTCGCGCACACTGGGATCGCGGCCCGCGCGCACCCGCACCGGTGCCGACCGAGCTCCCAGGGGGCAACCAGTGGAACTGACCAACCACCGCAGCGCGGCACCCGGCTCCGCCGTCGGCGCGGCCACCCTCCCGCTGTCACTGACCGTCGTCCGGCACGGGCAGTCCACCGCCAACGCCGCCTTCGAGGCCGCCGAGGCGGTCGGCGCGCTGGACGTCGGCATCAGCTGCCGCGACGCGGACCTGTCGCTGACCGCCCTGGGCCGGAGCCAGGCCGAGGCGCTGGGCCGCTGGATCGCCGCCCGCGGCGAGGGACCGCTGCCGCAGAGCCTGTGGGTGTCCCCTTATCTACGCGCCCAGGAGACCGCCGAGGTGGTGCTCGCCACCCTCGACGACGCCGGGCTGCCGCTGCCCGACATCCGCACCGACGAGCGGCTGCGCGACCGGGAGCTGGGCATCCTGGAGATGCTGACCTCGGCGGCGGTGGAGTTGCAGCACCCGCGGGAGGCCGCCCGCCGCCGCCTGCTCGGCGAGCTGCGCTGGCGTCCGCCGGGCGGCGAGTCCTACGCGGACGTGGCGCTGCGGCTGCGCAGCCTGCTGCGGGACGTCCGCGAGGCGGACGCCTCGCGGCGGGTGCTGCTGGTGGCCCACGACGCGGTGGTGCTGATGCTGCGGCACATCATCGACGACCTGGACGAGGCCGAGCTGGACAAGGTGCTGCGGGCCGGAGCGGTCGGCAACACCGCGATCACCCGCTGGTCCCGCGCCGACGAGGGGCAGCTGCGACTGGACTGCTACAACGCCGCCCCGCACCTGGACTGACCCGATCGCGCCCGTCGGCGCGGTCGGTCCCGGGCCCGGCCGGTCAGGCCGCCAGCAGGATGACCAGGCCGATCGCGCCGACCACCGCCGGAGCGACGACCCACCAGCTCCAGCGGACCGCGGCCGCGCCGGCGACCGGCGCCCCGGCCTGCTCGCGCAGCTCGTTCAGCTGGTCCACCACGTTGTCGGCCCAGGCCCGGTTCGGGTTGCCGCTGCCGGGCGCGGGCACCACCGCGCCCCGGGTCCGCAGCCCGGCGCCACCGGGCGGCGGGTAGTCCGCGCCCGCGCCGAAGCGTCCGCGCCGGGAACCCGTCGAGCCCTGGTCGGCCAGCTCCCGCATCGCCCGGCGGTTGCCGCGCTTGCGCTGGCGCAGCGACACCGGCAGCGCCCAGATCTGGTACTTCTGGCCGCCGCTGCGCAGCTCCACCGAGAGCGCGGCCTGGAGCGACTCGACCTGGACCCACGGCACGGTGATCGTCCGGAACGGGTTGCGGACCACCAGGCGCTCGGCGTTCGCCCGCACGCACGGCCAGACGGTGAACGCCCCGAGCAGCGGCGCCAGCAGCAGCAGCGCCGCCGCCCCCTCCAGCGGGGCCCGGCCCCGGCCGACCACCATGGCGTCCACGCAGAGCCAGCCCACCAGCAACAGCAGCACCGACCCGGCGACCACGCTCGGCACCGAGCGGAACACCTGGTCCGCGAACCCGGGCGCAGCACTGCCGGTCCCGGCGGGGGCGGCCGGGTCGGGGTTCTCCCGGCCGAAGGGCTCCTGGTCAGGGCTGTTCTGCTGCTGAGGGTCGCTCATGCTTCCCGATTCTGCACCAACCGAACCGGATGATCCTCCTCGCCCAGGTTTCGGTATCGCATCGGCCACCCCACGGGAATTCACGCGTCCGGGGCGCAGACGCCATGCTACGCGTGTAGATATGCTCAGCTGGTGAGCATGCCCTCCACTCCCCCAGCCGCGCCCCCGCCCCCCGCCACGGCGACCGCCGCCGGGCCCGGCCCCGCCCGTCTGGCCGGGGTCGCCGCCTCGGACGCCGCCCTGCGCCGCTTCCTGCACGGGCTCCCCGGCGTGGACGCCGTCGGCCTCCACGCCCGCGCCGCCGCCCTCGGCACCCGGTCGATCAAGGCCTCCGCCAAGGCGTACGCCATCGACCTCGCCATCTCGATGATCGACCTGACCACGTTGGAGGGCGCCGACACGCCCGGCAAGGTCCGCTCGCTGTGCGCCAAGGCCAGGCGCCCGGACCCGGGCGACCCCTCCGTCCCCAGCACCGCCGCCGTCTGCGTCTATCCGGACCTCGCGGCCACCGCCCGGGCGGCGCTGACCGGCAGCGGGGTCAGGGTCGCCGCCGTCGCCACCGCCTTCCCCTCCGGCCGGGCCGGGCTGGCGGTGAAGCTCGCGGACACCGCCGAGGCGGTGGCGGCGGGCGCGGACGAGGTGGACATGGTGATCGACCGGGGCGCCTTCCTGTCCGGCCGCTACCTGGAGGTGTTCGAGACGATCCAGGCGGTCCGGGCCGCCTGCGTCCGGCCCGACGGCAGCGCCGCGCACCTCAAGGTGATCTTCGAGACCGGCGAGCTGGGCGGCTACGACAACGTCCGCCGGGCCGGCTGGCTGGCCATGGCCGCCGGAGCCGACTTCATCAAGACCTCCACCGGCAAGGTCGCCGTCAACGCGACACCCCCGGTGACCCTGGTGCTGCTGGAGGCCGTCCGCGACTTCCGGGCCGCGACCGGGGTGCAGATCGGGGTGAAGCCCGCCGGGGGCATCCGCACCAGCAAGGACGCGCTGAAGTACCTGGTGCTGGTGAACGAGACCCTCGGCGACGACTGGCTCTCCCCGGACTGGTTCCGGTTCGGGGCCTCCAGCCTGCTGAACGACCTGCTGATGCAGCGCCAGAAACTGACCACCGGCCGGTACTCCGGCCCCGACTACGTGACGGTGGACTGAGCCGTGACACCTCCCTCCCCAGCCAGGACCGCGAACAGGACCGCGGCCGAGGCCACCGCCCAGGCTCCCGCCGGGTCCGCCGGGCGCAAGCTCTTCGACTACGCACCCGCCCCCGAGTCCCGCGCGGCGGCGGGCGAGATCGCCTCCCGCTACGGCCACTTCATCAACGGCGAGGCCGTCGAGGGCAGCGGCCGGGAGACCCTGACCACGGTCGACCCGGC
Organism: Streptacidiphilus sp. P02-A3a; assembly: GCF_014084105.1. GTDB lineage: Bacteria > Actinomycetota > Actinomycetes > Streptomycetales > Streptomycetaceae > Streptacidiphilus. The sequence continues at coordinate 8,195,385 of NZ_CP048289.1, forward strand.
CACCGGGCTGCCGCTGGCGGAGTTCGCCCAGGGCACGGCCAAGGACGTGGACCGCGCGGTCCGCGCCGCCCGCGCCGCCTTCCCCGACTGGTCCGGCCTGCCCGGCGCCGAGCGGGCCAAGTACCTGTTCCGGATCGCCCGGATCATCCAGGAGCGCAGCCGCGAGCTCGCGGTGCTGGAGTCCATCGACAACGGCAAGCCGATCCGGGAGACCCGTGACGTCGACCTGCCGCTGGTCGCCGCGCACTTCTTCTACTACGCGGGCTGGGCCGACAAGCTGGAGTACGCGGGGTTCGGCCGGAGCACGACAGCGGGCACGAGTGGCGCCGGTCCGCGCCCGCTCGGCGTGGCCGCGCAGGTCATCCCGTGGAACTTCCCGCTGCTGATGCTGGCCTGGAAGATCGCCCCGGCGCTGGCCACCGGCAACACCGTGGTGCTCAAGCCCGCCGAGACCACCCCGCTGACCGCCCTGCGCTTCGCCGAGATCTGCCGCCAGGCCGGGCTGCCGCGCGGCGTGGTCAACATCGTCACCGGCGACGGCCGCACCGGGGCCGCGCTGACCGCGCACCCGGGCGTCGACAAGGTCGCCTTCACCGGCTCCACCGAGGTCGGCCGGTCCATCGCCCGCAGCCTCGCGGGCAGCAGGGTCCGGCTGTCGCTGGAGCTCGGCGGCAAGGCCGCCAACATCGTCTACGACGACGCGCCGATCGACCAGGCGGTCGAGGGCATCGTCGACGGGATCTTCTTCAACCAGGGCCAGGTCTGCTGCGCGGGCTCGCGGCTGCTGGTGCAGGAGTCCGTCCACGACGAGGTGATGGAGGCGTTGAAGCGGCGGATGGCGACACTGCGGGTGGGCGATCCGCTGGACAAGAACACCGACGTCGGCGCGATCAACTCGGCCGCGCAGCTGGCCCGGATCCGGGAGCTCGCGGACGCGGGCGAGGCCGAGGGCGCGCAGCGCTGGTCCCCGGACTGCGAGCTGCCCGCCACCGGCTACTGGTTCGCGCCGACCGTGTTCACCGGGGTCAGCGCCACCCACCGGATCGCCCGCGAGGAGATCTTCGGCCCGGTGCTGTCGGTGCTGACCTTCCGCACCCCGGAGGAGGCGGTGGCCAAGGCCAACAACACCCCGTACGGCCTGTCGGCCGGCGTCTGGACCGAGAAGGGCTCGCGCATCCTGTGGACCGCCGCCCGGCTGCGGGCGGGCGTGGTCTGGTCCAACACCTTCAACAAGTTCGACCCGACCTCGCCCTTCGGCGGCTACAAGGAGTCGGGCTACGGCCGCGAGGGCGGTCGGCACGGTCTGGAGGCGTACCTCGATGTCTGATCCACTGCTCCGACTGCCCGTCTTCAAGACCTACAAGCTGTTCGTCGGCGGGGCCTTCCCCCGCTCCGAGAGCGGACTGGTGTACGAGGTGACCGACCGCAGGTCCGGCGACTGGCTCGCCAACGCGCCCCGGGGCACCCGCAAGGACACCCGGGACGCGGTCGCCGCCGCCCGCCGGGCGGTCCCCGGCTGGTCCGGCGCCACCGCCTACAACCGGGGGCAGGTGCTCTACCGGGCGGCGGAGATGCTCCAGGGCCGCCGCGCCCAGTTCGCCGAGGAGGTCGCCGCCGCCGAGGGCACCGGCCTGAAGAAGGCCGCCGCACTGGTCGACGCCGCCGTCGACCGGTGGGTCTGGTACGCCGGCTGGACCGACAAGGTGGCCCAGATCGCCGGTTCGGCCAATCCGGTCGCCGGCCCGTACTTCAACCTGTCCACCCCGGAACCCACCGGCGTGGTCGGGGTGCTGGCGCCGAGCTCCGGCACCGGCTTCTCCCTCCTCGGACTGGTGTCCGTACTGGCGCCGGTGATCGCCACCGGGAACACCGCCGTGGTCGCCCTCGCCCCCGGGGCGCCGCTGCCCGGACTGTCGCTCGGGGAGGTGCTGGCCGCCTCCGACCTGCCCGGCGGCGTGGCCAACCTGCTCTCCGGACGGACCGAGGACATCGCGCCGACCCTCGCCTCCCACGCCGATGTCAACGCCGTGGACCTGACCGGAGCAAATCCGGGCGAAGGCACCGGCTCGGCGCGGGCGCTGGAGGTGCTCGCAGCGGATACCCTTAAACGTGTACGGCGACCCGCTCCCGCCCCCGACGGCGAGGACTGGAACGCCGCTCCGGGCACCGACCGACTGCTGGCCTTCCTTGAGACCAAGACGGTGTGGCACCCGATGGGAATCTGAGGCCCCGGCCCCGGAGACCCCCGCAAGCCGGGCGGCCCCACCCACCCCCCCTGGGTCCGGTCGTCCGTTGAGAACGGGCACGCGCTCCTCCCCCCGAGTGCGTGCCCGTTCGCGTGCGCGGGCAAGCGGCAACGGGCGCGGCTTCCCTCCCCCGAGGTGCCGCGCCCGTTCCGTGTGCCGCGGGATCCGGTCCCCCCGGACCGGTCCCCGTCCCGCGGCGTCCCCCGTCTCCCCGGATGCCCCGGGTGTACGACCCCGTGATCCCCCCGGACCACGCGGACCCCGTCGTCCGGTGTTCAGCGGCTCCCACGGCCGCCGGTCACCGGCTCAGGCCACCAGCTCGCCGAAAGCCATACCCAGGTCGCCGTCCTGCGACGCCAGGGTCTCGTCCTCGCGCAGCCGCCGCAGCGCGCGCCAGATGCTGCTCTTGACCGTCCCGACGCTGATGTTCAGCACATCCGCGATCTCCGGGTCGGTCCGGCCCTCGTAGTAGCGGAGCACCAGCATGGTGCGCTGGTTCTCCGGCAGCTTCGCGAGCGCCTGCCACAGGACGGCGCGCAGCTCGGTGCCGCCCATCGCGTCGGTGTCACCGACGGTCTCCGGCATCTCCTCGGTCGGGTACTCGTTGACCTTGCGGCGGCGCCACGCGGAGATGTGCAGGTTGGTCATGGTGCGGCGCATGTAGCCGCCGACCGCCGCCTTGTCGGTGATCCGGTCCCACGCCCGGTAGGTGCTGAAGAGCGCGCTCTGCAGCAGGTCCTCGGCGGCGTGCCGGTCACCGGTCAGGTGGTACGCGGTGGCGTACAGCGCGGCGCGGCGCTCCCGGACGTAGGCCGAGAACTCCTCGTCGTTGTCGGTGCTGTGGTCGGTACGGGCGTCGGTGACGGCGGGAACCGCCGACACCGCGCCCGCCCGTGCTCCCCCGGTGCTGCTCCCGGCCCCCTCCGGGACCCCCGTCCCGGCCGGAAGCTCGCGGACCGCGGTTCCGAGAACCACGCCCCGCAGTGACAGCGTCATCGTGTTCAGGGTGCCGGTGGTGCTGTGCGCGCCGTGCGCTCCGTGCCGATGCAGCGGCGCACGTCCAGGGCGCGCGGTGCGAAGTGCCGTGACGCTCCGGCCCTCGGTGACTGCGGTCATGTTGCGCTCCCTGGTGTTTGGTGCGGGTTTCCGCCGGGGTCCCCCGACTCCGACAACCAGTAGCCTGCCGTCCACGCGTCATGGCCGTGTCCGCCGACTGTCACAGGCCTGTCACAGAGGTCGTCTCGGGGCCAAACGGATTAACAGGCGAACAAGCGCGCGAAACAGCCATGGTGGTCGAGTCCGGGTGACCCGATGCGCCAGAATGGCGGGCGTGTCACATCTGCTGCTGATCGAGGACGACGACGCCATCCGGACGGGCCTGGAGCTCGCCCTGACCAGGCAGGGCCACCAGGTGTCGGCCGCTGCCTCCGGCGAGGACGGCCTGAAGCTGTTCAAGGAGAAGCGCCCCGACCTGATCGTGCTGGACGTCATGCTGCCCGGCATCGACGGCTTCGAGGTCTGCCGCCGGATCCGCCGCACCGACCAGCTGCCGATCATCCTGCTGACCGCCCGCAGCGACGACATCGACGTGGTGGTCGGCCTGGAGTCGGGCGCGGACGACTACGTGGTCAAGCCGGTGCAGCCGCGGGTACTGGACGCCCGGATCCGCGCCGTGCTGCGCCGCGGCGAGCGCGAGAGCACCGACTCGCTCACCTACGGCGACGTGGTGATCGACCGCAGCGCGATGACGGTCACCAAGGCCGGACAGGACCTCCAGCTGACCCCGACCGAGCTGCGGCTGCTGCTGGAGCTGAGCAACCGGCCCGGCCAGGCGCTCTCCCGCCAGCAGCTGCTGCGGCTGGTCTGGGAGCACGACTACCTCGGCGACTCGCGCCTGGTGGACGCCTGCGTGCAGCGGCTACGGGCGAAGGTCGAGGACGTCCCCTCCGCCCCCACCCTGATCCGCACCGTGCGCGGAGTCGGCTACCGGCTGGACCCGCCGCAGTAGTCCCGAACCCGACGAGACCACGCGACCGCCCGGACGGCGACCACCCGGACGTGAACCACCGAACCACCCGGAAATCCGCGAGAACAGCGAAGGCGACGTGACGGACAGCTCTGAAGCCCCCAGGCGCGCGCCCGGGACGGGACTGCTGCGCCGGGTCCGGACCACCTCGCTGCGGATACGGCTGATCGTGGTGTTCGCCCTGGTCGCGCTCGCCGCCGCGGTGTCGGTGTCCGGCATCTCGTACTGGCTGAACCGGGACGCGGTGCTGAAGCGCACCCAGGACGCCGCGCTCAGCGACTTCCGCAGCGCCCTCGACCGGACCATCACCGATCTGCCGCTGCAACCGGACTGCGACGAGCTGCACCAGGCCGCGACGCTGATGGCGGACACCGGCCTGCAGTACGACGTACTGCTGGAGCAGGGCGGATGCAGCACCGGATCGGCGCGCGGCATCAGCGCGTCGATGGTGCCCCCGACGCTGGCGGCCGCGGTCACCAAGCCCTGCTCCTCCTGCGCCGGCCCCCCCGACCAGTACCACCTGTTCTGGCAGCGGATCACCCTGGACGGCACGCCCTACCTGGTCGGCGGCACCGAGGTGCAGCCCGGCGGCCCGACCGCGTACATGTTCAAGTCGCTCGCCGACGAGCGCAGCGACCTGGACTCGCTGGCCTGGTCGCTGAGCATCGCGACGGCGCTGGCACTGATCGGCTCGGCACTGCTGGCGCAGCTCGCCGCGGCGACCGTGCTGCGGCCGGTGGCCCGGCTCGGCGAGGCCGCGCGGCAGCTGGGCGCCGGACGGCTGGACACCCGGCTGGAGATCAGCGGCGCGGCCGAGCTGGCCGACCTGTCGCAGACCTTCAACCAGACCGCGGAGGCGCTCCAGGCCCAGGTCGAGGAGCTGAGCGCGCGCGAGCACGCCAGCCGCCGCTTCGTCGCCGACATGTCGCACGAACTGCGGACCCCGCTGACCGCGATGACCGCCGTCACCGACATCCTGGAGGACGAGGCCGACACCCTGGACCCGATGATCGCCCCGGCGGTCCGGCTGGTGGTGAACGAGACCCGCAGGCTCACCGACCTGGTGGAGAACCTGATGGAGGTCACCCGCTTCGACGCCGGGACCGCCAAGGTGGTGCTGGACGACGTCGACGTCTCCGACCTGATCACCTCCTGCATCGACACCCGGGCCTGGCTGGACGCCGTCGAACTGGACGCGCCGCGCGGCATCGTCGCCCGGGTCGACCCGCGCCGGGTCGACGTGGTGCTGGCGAACCTCATCGGCAACGCCCTCAAGCACGGCGGCTCCCCGGTCCGGGTACAGGTCCGGGTGGAGGGCGCGGAGCTGGTGGTCCGGGTCTCCGACGGCGGCCCGGGCATCCCCGAGGACGTGCTGCCGCACGTCTTCGACCGCTTCTTCAAGGCGGACGCGGCCCGCCGCCGCTCCGAGGGCAGCGGCCTGGGCCTGTCCATCGCCTCCGAGAACGCGCGCATCCACGGCGGCACCATCACCGCCGCGAACTCCCCCGAGGGCGGGGCCTGCTTCACCCTCCGGCTGCCGATGACCTCGGCCGTCGAACCAGGGCACCCGTTGGCGGCGGACGGCGGCCCGAGGCCGACCGGCCCGGCGGGCACCGACCGTCCGAAGGGCACGTCAGCATGACCCAGCACCCCCGCGCCTCACAGCACCGCACCTCACAGCACCGCGCCGTCCCGGGCCGCGCCGTCCCGGACCGGCCCGCCCGGGGCCGTCGCGGCGGCGGTCCGAAGGCCAGGCTGGCCGCCGCGACGGCCGTGGTCGCCGCCGTCGCCGCGCTGCTCAGCGGCTGCGGCATCCGTGACACCGCGCTGCCGGTGGACGCGGGCCAGGGCGCGTCCCGCACCGCCTGCCCGCCCGCGCCCGGCGTGAGCCTGTCGCAGCTGGACCGCGACGTGTACGCCACCGCCGCCACCGACTGGGCGGGCGGCTCCACCCCGGCGCACACCACCGCCACCGCCAAGGCCGCGACCGCCGCGCCGACGCCCAGCGGCACCCTGTCCTGTCTGCAACCCGGCAACGCCCCGGCCACGGTGACCCCGACCACCACGCCGTCCAGCGCGCCGTCGCCCTGAGCCCGGCCCCGGTCCCACCCGGGCCCGGAGCAGGGAACCGAAACGACGACCCCGCGCGTCCTCCCCGACGTGCATCGAGGAAGCACCGGCGTGGGAACGGTTGTCGGCCAGCGGTCCGCTGTCGCGTTCCCGGCCATCGGCGTCGACCCGGACGAGGGGCACCAGGTGCACCAGGGCGCCCGGCGGCTGGCGCTGCTGCTGATGGCGCTGCAACTGGCGGCGGTGGTCTGGCTGGCGTTCCGGCCGATCTCGGCCGCCTGGATGACCGACACCAACCTGACGCCCTTCGCCACGGTGCGCTCCGAACTGTCCGTCGGCACCGCCCACGCCTACCTGGAGCTGGCCCGCGGACTGCTGCTGCCGGCCCCGCTCGGGCTGCTGCTGCCGTTGGCCGGCGGACGCCTGGACGCACCGGCGCTGCCCTCGTTCCTGCGCACGGTCTTCGCGAGCCTGCTGCTCGCCACCGGCATCGAGCTCTTCCAGTCCACGCTGACCAGCCACCTGCTGGACGTGGACGACGTGCTGCTGGCCGGTATCGGCGTGGCGCTGACGCACCTGCTGCTGGTTCCGGCCTCCCGGGCGGCGCTGCGGCGGCGCGGCCGGAACCGCGCGACCGTGGCCGTCCGCGCCACGGGCTTCGGCATCGCCCCGGCGGTACCGGCCGCCGCCCCGTCCCCGCGCTGAGCCCGCCACCGCGCTGAACCCGCCACCGCGCTGAGCCCGCCACCGTCGCCCCGTCCCTGAGAACGACCCTGAGCCGAACCCTGAGCCGGCGTCATCACCAGGACAGGGATGTCCCCGGGCCCGGATCGTCGGCCGGGCTGACGTCCGCGGCCCGTCGCGGCGGGAAGCTGGAAGCACCACGAGGGAACGCCCACCGGCCGGCCCCGCGGCCCGCTTCCTCCCACCCAGCATCGGAGTCCGTGATGACCGCGACCACCCTCGCCCGTCCCCGCCACAACCGGGTCATCGCCGGTGTCTGCGCCGGGATCGCCGCCCGTTTCGGCCTGCGCCCGCTCACCGTGCGGGTGCTGTTCCTGCTGTCCTGCCTGCTGCCGGGACCGCAGTTCCTGATCTATCTGGCCCTGTGGCTGCTGTTGCCGCAGGAACCCTGACCGCCGCCACGGCGCCGGTCACCCGGGCCGGTCCCGCCTCCGGGGGGAGGCGGGGCCGGCCCGATGTGCGTCGTCCCGACCGGGTCGGGGCAGCTCAGCCGAGCGGCGAGTGCACCGGCAGGCCGCCGAGCGCACCGGTCGACAGCGCGGGCAGACCCGCGGTGCCGGGCAGGCCGCTGAGCCCGGGGACGCCGCCGAGGCCGCGGGTGGTGGGCTGCTCCGAGCGCACCGACGGCAGGTGCTGCGCGGGGTTCTGGATCGCCGGGGCGGTCGTGTTGACCAGGGCCTGCGCCGCGCCGGTCACCGCGTGCACGCTGCCGCTCCGGTTGTTCAGCGCCTGGGTGCCGTCGGCCAGCGGCGCCTGGGCCAGGCCCTGGAGCGGGACGGTGCTGGTCGGCAGTCCGGCCAGCGGGCTGCCGGTCTGCTCGGCGGCCATGGCGGGAGTCATCGCGGCGGCGGCGAGCGCGACACCGAGCACGACGGTACCGGCGGCCTTGAGCGTTGCGTTCTTCATGGGGCGGAATCCTCACGTCGGAGTGGGGCAGCGGTCAGCGGAGCGTCACACGACTACTCCGTGTGCCCAACTAGCTGCCCAACGTATCCATCCGGCCCGGGGTCGCCCAAATCGCCGTCCCCTGTTCGGATGACCCGACCGCCCGGCCCGCTCACCTGTCCCCACCGCCTCAGCTGTGCAGCGGCAACTGGTCGCGCACCGACAGCACGTAGGCGCGGAACGCCTCCACCGGCGGGGTGAGCGGGCGCCCGGTCACCCACACCAGTGCCAGCTCCCGGCGGGCCCCCGCCGAGCTCAGCCCCAGCTCGGTCAGCTCCGGGCGGGGCGCGGTGGCCGGAGGCAGCACGGCCACCCCGAGCCCGGCCGCCACCAGCCCGCGCAGCGTCTCCGCCTCCTCCCCCTCGAAGGAGACCCGGGGGGTGAACCCCGCCTCGGCGCACAGCGCGTCGGCGATCCGGCGCAGCCCGTACCCGGGCGCCAGCATCACGAACGCGTCGCCGGAGACCTCGCCCAGCCGCACCCGCTGCCGCCCGGCCAGCCGGTGCTCGGCCGGGACCACCAGCCGCAGCCGCTGCTCGCCGAGCCGCCGCGAGGTCAGCTCGGGCCCGTCCGGGCGCGGGGACACCAGGCACAGGTCGAGCTCGCCCTCGCGCAGCCGTTGCAGCATCGAGTCGGTGTACTCCTGGACCAGCTGGAACCGCACCCGGGGATGGCCCACCCGGAACCCCCGCAGCAGCATCGGCACCGTCTCCGAGCCCATGGTGTGCTGGAACCCGAACGCGACCCGGCCGCCCACCGGGTCGGCCTCCGCCCGGGCCGCCTCCGCGCCGCGCTCCACCTCGGCCAGCGCCCGCTCGACCGCCGCACGGAAGATCTCCCCGGCCCGGGTCAGCCGCACCGTCCGGCCCTCGCGCGCCAGCAGGGCCACCCCCAGTTCCGCCTCCAGCCGCGCCACGGCCCGGCTGAGGGTCGGCTGCGGCATGCCCAACTCGGCTGCGGCGCGGGTCACATGCTCCAGCCTGGCGACGGCGGCGAACTGCGCGAGCGGCGGCGCCAGCAGTACCGCCGGGGTCCCCGGCGCGAGCTCGGCGGTCGACAGTGCTGTGACATCCGCGTCTCGACGCTGTTGCAGACCCCGCACTGACCTGTGTTCATTCCTCACCGCATGAATTATCCGCTAATCATGCATTGGACGCATCAGCGGCACGGATCTACGTTTTCGGTATGCCTGCTGTCACCAGAGGGGCATCCGACGAGCAGCAGCCGGGTTTCCCGACCCTGCCCGCGGCCCCCGCCGCCGCCTCCGCACCCGACTCCGCCGCCGCCTCCGTCACCACCCCGGTCGACACCGACACCCGCCACCGCCCCGGCAGCCGGGGGCTGCGGCGCACCCAGCTCGCCCTGTTCGGGGCCGGGCTGGCGACCTTCCTGCTGCTCTACTCCACCCAGGCGCTGCTGCCCGCGCTCTCCGCCTCGCTCCGGCTGACCCCGGCGCAGGCCAGCCTCACCGTGTCCGCCGCCGCGATCGGCCTGGCGCTGGCGGTGCTGCCGGTCAGCGCGCTGTCCGAGAAGTTCGGCCGGACCGCGGTGATGACCGCCTCGGTGTTCGCCGCCGTCGCCCTGGCCCTGGTCATCCCGTTCGCCCCGGACCTCACCGTGCTGACCGCGCTGCGGGCGCTCCAGGGCGTGGCCCTGGCCGGACTGCCCGCGACCGCGATGGCCTACCTCGCGGAGGAGGTCCACCCCTCGGCGCTGGCCTCGGCCATGGGCCTGTACGTCGCGGGCAACAGCATCGGCGGCATGAGCGGGCGGCTGGTCTCCGGCATCGTCGCCGGCTCCTTCGGCTGGCGCTGGGGGCTGGCCTCGGTGGCGGTGCTCTCGCTGCTCTGCGCGATCGCCTTCCGGGCGCTGATCCCCCGGGCCCGGAACTTCCGTCCCGGACCGATCAACCCGAGGGCGCTGCTGCGCACCGTCGGCGCGCAGCTGCGCAACCCGCTGCTGGACCGGCTGTTCGTGCTCGGCCTGCTGTTCATGACGGTCTTCGGCGCGGTCTACACGGTGATGGGGTACCGGCTGGTCGCCGCGCCGTTCGACCTCTCCCAGGGGCTGGCCAGCTCGATCTTCGCGGTCTACGTCGTCGGCACCTTCGCCTCCGCCCTGTCCGCCCGGGTCACCGGCCGCTTCGGCCGCCGGGGCACCCTCTACCTGGCGATCGGGACCACCGCGGCCGGGCTGCTGCTGACCCTGCCCGACTCGCTGGGCACCGCGCTGCTCGGCCTGGTGCTGATCACCGCGGGCTTCTTCACCGGGCACTGCGTGGCCTCGGCCTCGGTCGGCCGCACCGCCACCCACGGCCGCGCCCAGGCCTCGGCGCTGTACCTGGCCGCCTACTACCTGGGCAACAGCCTCGGCGGCACGCTCGGCGCCGACGCCTACCACGCGGACGGCTGGAACGGCACCGTCCTGGTCGGCCTGGCGGCGATGGCGGCGGCCGCGGCGATCACCCTGTACGCGACCGCCCGGGCCCGCGGCGGCGCCCGCCGCGGCCGGGTGCTGGCCACCGCCCGCTGAGCCCCCTGGCCGGGGCGGGGCTCAGGCGATCCGGTCCAGGATCAGCGGCTCGGGGGTGTGGGCGGTGCCCGGCGGGGCGATGACCACCCCGCCGGTCAGCGCCTCCAGCGCGTAGTCGAAGCGCTCCGGGGTGTCCGTGTGCAGGGTGAGCAGCGGCTGGCCCGCCGTCACCGAGGCACCCGGCTTGGCGTGCAGCTCCACCCCGGCGCCGGGCTGCACCGGGTCCTCCTTGCGGGCCCGGCCCGCCCCGAGCCGCCAGGCGGCGACGCCGACCGCGTAGGCGTCCAGCGCGGTGAGCACGCCGGTGGCGGTGGCGGTGACCGTGTGCCGCTCGCGGGCCACCGGCAGCGGCGCGTCCACCTCGCCGCCCTGGGCGGTGATCATCCGCCGCCAGTGGTCCATCGCCGAGCCGTCCTTGAGGGCGGTCTCCGGGTCCTTGCCGTGCACCCCGGCGGCGGCCAGCATCTCCCTGGCCAGAGCCAGGGTCAGCTCGACCAGGTCCGCCGGGCCGCCCCCGGCCAGCACCTCCACCGACTCGCGGACCTCCAGCGCGTTGCCCGCCGTCAGGCCGAGCGGGGTGGACATGCCGGTGAGCAGCGCGACCGTGTTCACCCCGGCCGCGGTGCCCAGGCCGACCATGGTCCGGGCCAGCTCCCGGGCCTGCTCCAGCGACTTCATGAACGCCCCGGTGCCGACCTTGACGTCGAGCACCAGCGCGCCGGTGCCCTCGGCGATCTTCTTGGACATGATCGAACTGGCGATCAGCGGGATCGACTCGACCGTCCCGGTGACGTCGCGCAGCGCGTAGAGCTTGCGGTCGGCCGGGGCCAGGCCGTCCCCGGCCGCGCAGATCACCGCCCCGGTCTCGCGCAGCACCCGCAGCATCTCCTCGCCGCTGAGCCGGGCCCGCCAGCCGGGGATGGACTCCAGCTTGTCCAGGGTGCCGCCGGTGTGGCCGAGGCCGCGCCCGGAGAGCTGCGGCACGGCCGCACCGCAGGCGGCGACCAGCGGCGCCAGCGGCAGCGTGGTCTTGTCGCCGACGCCGCCGGTGGAGTGCTTGTCGGAGGTGGGCAGCGGCAGCGAGGAGAAGTCCATCCGGTCGCCGGTGCGGATCATCGCCGCCGTCCAGCGGCTGGTCTCGCGCGGGGTCATCCCGTTCAGCAGGATCGCCATGGCCAGCGCCGACATCTGCTCGTCCGCGACCTCGCCCCGGGTGTAGGCGTCGACCACCCAGTCGATCTGAGCGTCGGTCAGTTCGATCCGGTCACGCTTGGCGCGGATGACGGAGACGGCGTCCATGAATGGCTCCTCAGCGGGGTGAGCGACTACGCCGGGCAACTCTACGCGCGTCACATCCGCCGACGGAACCCGTCACCGCCGCCCCGTCACGACCGCCCCGCTACAGCAGCCCCGTTACAGCCGCTCCGGGCCGAAGGCGTCGGGCAGCAGCTCCGCCAGTGGGCGGATCCCGGAGACGGACTCCACCAGCAGCTCCGGGCCGCCGTGCTCCCACAGCAGCTGACGGCAGCGCCCGCAGGGCATCAGCGGCGCGCCGTCCCGGTCGCAGCAGGTGAAGGCGACCAGTCGGCCGCCGCCACCGGCGTGCAGGGCCGAGACCAGCCCGCACTCGGCGCACAGGGTCAGCCCGAAGGAGGCGTTCTCGACGTTGCAGCCGCTGACCGTGCGCCCGTCGTCCACCAGCGCCGCCGCGCCCACCGGGTAGTGGGAGTACGGGGCGTACGCGCGGGACATGGCCGTCCGCGCCGCCTCACGCAGGGCCTCCCAGTCGATCGCGCCGACGTCGGTCGTGCCCGCGTCGTCGACGCTCCACCGCTGACCGGTCACGCCGCGCCCCCGGCGACGCCCAGCGCGAGCTCGGCGAACAGGCCGACGCCGACGCCGATCGCGTCCTCGTCCACGTCGAAGCTGCCCTGGTGCAGATCGCGGGAGGTAGTGTCGCCGACCGGGCGGACGCCGAGTCGGGCCAGCGCTCCCGGGACCTGCTCCAGGTACCAGGAGAAGTCCTCGCCGCCGAGGCTCTGCTCGGTGCTCTCCACCCCGTCGGGGCCGACGTTGCGCTCCATCGCCTCGGCGATCAGCCGCACCGACTCCGCCTCGTTGACCACCGGCGGCACGCCCCGGTGGTAGTCGAGCACCCACTTCGCCCGGTGCGTCTCGGCGATCTGGGCGACCAGCTCCTCCAGCGCGCCGGGGGCCTCCCGCCAGCCCGCGAGCTCCAGGCAGCGTACGGTGCCCTCCAGTTCCGCGTGCTGCGGGATGGCGTTGGCCACCGAGCCGCTGGCGATCCGGCCCCAGACCAGGCTGACCCCCCAGCGCGGGTCCATCCGGCGGCTGAGGATGCCGGGCAGCTCGACCGCCATCTTGGCGATGGCGGTCACCAGGTCCGTGGTCAGGTGCGGGCGGGCGGTGTGGCCGCCGGGGCCGTCCAGGTCCAGGGTCAGCCGGTCGCAGGCGGAGGTGATCGCGCCGACCTTGAGGCCGATCCGGCCCACGTCGACCTTGGGGTCGCAGTGCACCGCGTAGATCCGGCTCACGCCCTCCAGGCCCCCGGCCGCGATCACGTCCAGCGCGCCGCCGGGCATGATCTCCTCCGCGGGCTGGAACAGCAGCCGGACCGGACCCGGCAGCGCCCCGGCCGCCGCCGCCCGCGCCAGTACCAGGCCCAGGCCCAGCAGCACCACCGTGTGCACGTCGTGCCCGCAGGCGTGGGCCCGCCCGGGCACGGTGGAGCGGTAGGGCACGCTCGCGGGCTTGGCGTCGTCGATCGGCAGCGCGTCGATGTCGGCCCTGAAGGCGGTCAGCGGCGCTCCCCCGGGACTGCCCTCGGGGACGATGTCGCAGATCAGGCCGGTGCCGCCGGGCAGCACCCGGGGCGTCAGACCGGCCTGCTCCAGCCGGGCCCTGAGCAGCGCCGTGGTGCGGACCTCCTGCCGTCCGAGCTCCGGGTGCATGTGCAGGTCGCGGCGGATCTCGATGAGCTCCGGCAGGTGCTCCAGCACCAGCGCGGCGCGGTCGAAGCCGCCCCGGTCGAAGGGGACGGCCGGAACAGGCGGAAGGTCAACTGGATGGCTCACCCCGACAAGGCTACGGCTGACCGCCGCGCCAGGCAGCGGATCGGCGGAAAAAGCTGGGCCGAACGGGGCGGAAGTAGCCCGCACGGCGCATGGCCCGGCCATTGATGGGTATGACATTCCGTCACCGTCCTCCCTGTTCCGGCCATCGGACAACCGGCCAACGACGATCGGCGGCACAGGACACGGCCGGTTCGACGTGATCCAGGTCACCCTCGCCCCGGTCCCGGCCTCGGGCTCACCGATCAGTACCCGAACGGCCCTCCCGGTCTGCCTACCATGCTCTCGGCAGTTGGTCCGAGACCGGAGGAGCAGCACAGATGTCGGGTCGTTTCACAGACAGGGTCGCCGTGGTCACCGGCGCCAGCAGCGGGATCGGCGCCGCCACCGCGCGGCGGCTTGCCGACGAGGGTTACACCGTGGCGCTGGTCGCCCGGCGGACCGAGCGGATCGAGGCCCTGGCCAAGGAGATCACGGCCGCCGGGGGCCGGGCGAGCACGCACACCCTGGACGTCACCGACCGCCCCGCCGTGGACGCCTTCGCGGCCTCGCTGGAGCGGGTGGACGTCCTGGTCAACAACGCCGGCGGGGCGTTCGGCGCGGCCAGCGTGGAGGGCGGCGACCCGGCCGACTGGCTGCGGATGTACGAGGTGAACGTGCTCGGGGTGCTGCACGTGACGCAGGCCCTGCTGCCGGCGCTGCGGGCGAGCGGCGACGGCACGGTGGTGGTGCTCTCCTCCACCGCCGCGTTCGTCCCCTACGAGGGCGGCGGCGGCTACGTCGCGGCGAAGGCCGGTGAGCACGCCATCGCCGGGACGCTGCGGCTGGAGCTGGTGGGCCAGCCGATCCGGGTGATCGAGATCGCCCCGGGCATGGTGCGCACCGAGGAGTTCGCGCTCAACCGCCTCGGCGGCGACAGCGACGCGGCGGCGGCCGTGTACGCGGGCGTGGCCGAGCCGCTGACGGCGCAGGACGTGGCCGACACCATCGCCTGGACGGTCACCCGCCCGGCGCACGTCAACGTGGACCTGCTGGTGGTCCGTCCGCGCGCGCAGGCGGCCGCGCACAAGGTGCACCGCGAGAGCTGACCGGCCGACAGCCCCCGCTCCGGGCAAAGGGCAACGGGCAACGGGCAACGGGTGCCCGGCAACGGACCAGGGCCGGGCCGGACGCCGGGCCGGACGCCGGGCCGGGCGATTCCGGGGCGAACCCGGGCGAAGGCAACGGCGCGGACCGGTGCGGCGGAGGGGACGGCACCCCCTCCGCTTCACCTCCGCGAAGCCGTCTCATCATTCGGCTGCAAGCGTCTCGACTTGATAGCCAATTCGAGTGAATCCTTGTGCTGGGCACGGAAGTCCCCCAGGCTCGTCCTGCCTTGGCGCAGAACGCCCCCGCACGCTTCCGGAGCCGTCAACCCCAGGCACCGCACCTCCCGCACCACGGAACCGCTCGCGTCCCACCGCCGTCGCAGCCGTCGCACCGCAGGGCCGGGTCCACGGCGAAACGCACGCACGATGCACTACCGTCGCCGCGCCGAACCCCTTCCTGCAACCGTCCACCGAGGAGGACCCCCTGGCCAGTGACATTCCGGCGCAGCCGGAAGCCGCGTCATCCGGGTTGCAGAGACTGAACGAGGCCACCCCCGGCGCCGCCGAGGAAGCCCTGCTGGCATGCTGCGGCAGCCGCCGCTGGGCGCTCCGGCTGGCCGCGCACCGGCCCTACCCCGACACCTCGTCGCTACTGGCCGCGGCCAGTGAGGCGTCCTACGACATGTCCTTCGCCGATCTCACCGAGGCCCTGGCGGACGAGAGCTGCATGCCGCAGCCGCTGCTCGGGGTACGGGCCCCCGGCAGCGCCGCGGCGCACACCGCGCTGCGGGCGGCCCACGCCGCCTACGAGGCGCGCTTCGGCCACGTGTTCGTGGTCTCGCTGGACGACTGCCCGCCGGAGGAGATGCTGGACCGGGTGCTGGTCAGCCTGCGCCAGCGGCTCGCCGGCGACCACGACGACGAGCGCAGCACCACCGCCGAGGAGTTGCGCCGGATCGCGCTGAGTCGCCTGGAACACCTGGTCGCGTCTCACGCCTCGGCGGCAACGTGAGACGACAGGGGTGATTTCGGCCACAGCGCCCCTGTGCCCCATGTCCGGATTGAGTAGGAATCACGCCAGAATCGGGGGTGTCGGCAGCCCGGGAATTGACACAGGGGCGGTCCCGGTTAGGCCGCACGAGGCTGTTTGTTCACACGGTAGACCCCCGACGGGCTGCGGGGGGCCGGGCGTGGCTACGATGGCGAGGGCCGGTGGACCATACCCGGCCGGGCCGACCGACGCTGATGCCGGACGAGCCCCCGCCCCGCTTCCGGAGGGTTTTCCGTGCCGGCTGGAACGCTGTACCGCGGCCGGGAAGGCATGTGGTCGTGGGTGGCTCATCGAGTCACCGGTGTCCTCATCTTCTTCTTCCTGTTCGCCCACGTCCTCGACACCGCTCTTGTGCGCGTCTCCCCCAACGCCTACAACAGCGTCATCGCGACGTACAAGACCTGGCCCGTCAACCTGATGGAGTACGGCCTCACCGCCGCCATCCTGTTCCACGCGCTGAACGGCCTGCGGGTCATCGCGGTGGACTTCTGGGCCAAGGGCCCGAAGTACCAGCGGCAGATGCTGTGGTCGGTGGTGACCCTCTGGGTTCTGCTCATGGCGGGTGCGTTCTACCCGATCCTGCGCGTGACCCTCCGCACGTGGTTCGGGTGAGGCGAGAAATGGCTATCGACACCAACATCGAGCTCACCGACGCAGGCGACCCGAGCGCCTTCCTGATCGAGCCGCCGCGGACCCGCACCAAGCGGACCGGGCGCAAGTCGCGGACCAACTTCGAGATGCTGGCGTGGCTGTTCATGCGCCTGTCCGGCATCGTGCTGGTGTTCCTGGTCCTCGGCCACCTGATCATCCAGCTGCTGCTGGACGGCGGCGTGTCGAAGGTCAGCTTCGCCTTCGTCGCCGGTCGCTGGGCCTCGCCGTTCTGGCAGTTCTGGGACCTGCTGATGCTGTGGCTGGCGATGCTCCACGGCGCGAACGGCATGCGCACGGTCATCAACGACTACGCGGAGCGCGAGACGACCCGGTTCTGGTTGAAGGTCCTGCTGGTGACCGCCACGGTCTTCACCGTGCTGCTGGGCACCCTGGTCATCTTCACCTTCGACCCGACAATCAGCTGAGCGCGGACGGACGAGGCAGCCAACAGACATGCAGGTACACAAGTACGACACCGTCATCGTCGGCGCCGGCGGCGCCGGTATGCGCGCGGCCATCGAGTCGACCAAGCGCAGCCGCACCGCCGTGCTGACCAAGCTCTACCCCACCCGGTCCCACACCGGCGCGGCCCAGGGCGGCATGGCTGCCGCCCTGGCCAACGTCGAGGAGGACAACTGGGAGTGGCACACCTTCGACACCGTCAAGGGCGGTGACTACCTGGTCGACCAGGACGCCGCCGAGATCCTGGCGAAGGAGGCCATCGACGCCGTCCTCGACCTGGAGAAGATGGGCCTCCCGTTCAACCGGACCCCCGAGGGCCGGATCGACCAGCGCCGGTTCGGCGGGCACACCCGCGACCACGGCCAGGCCGCCGTGCGCCGCTCCTGCTATGCCGCCGACCGCACCGGTCACATGATCCTCCAGACGCTGTACCAGAACTGCGTCAAGGAGGGCGTGGAGTTCTTCAACGAGTTCTACGTGCTGGACCTGCTGCTCAGCGAGGTCGACGGGCAGACCCGGACCTCCGGCGTGGTGGCCTACGAGCTGGCCACCGGCGAGATCCACGTCTTCCAGGCGAAGTCGGTGATCTTCGCCTCCGGCGGCAACGGCAAGTTCTTCAAGGTCACCTCCAACGCGCACACGCTGACCGGTGACGGCCAGGCCGCCGCGTTCCGGCGCGGCCTGCCGCTGGAGGACATGGAGTTCTTCCAGTTCCACCCGACGGGCATCTGGCGGATGGGCATCCTGCTCACCGAGGGCGCCCGCGGCGAGGGCGGCATCCTGCGCAACAAGCACGGCGAGCGCTTCATGGAGAAGTACGCCCCCGTGATGAAGGACCTCGCCTCCCGCGACGTGGTCTCCCGCGCGATCTACACCGAGATCCGCGAGGGCCGGGGCTGCGGCCTCGACGGCGACCACGTCTACCTGGACCTGACCCACCTGCCGCCGGAGCAGCTGGACGCCAAGCTCCCGGACATCACCGAGTTCGCGCGGACCTACCTCGGCATCGAGCCCTACACGGACCCGATCCCGATCCAGCCCACCGCGCACTACGCCATGGGCGGCATCCCCACCAACGTCCAGGGCGAGGTGCTGAAGGACAACGACACCGTCGTCCCCGGCCTGTACGCCGCCGGTGAGGTCGCCTGCGTGTCGGTGCACGGCGCCAACCGGCTCGGCACCAACTCGCTGCTCGACATCAACGTCTTCGGACGCCGGGCCGGCATCGCCGCCGCCGAGTACGCCGCCACCGCCGACTACGTGGACCTCCCCGAGGACCCGGCCGCGCGGGTGGTCGAGCAGCTGGAGCGGATCCGCAACGGCAGCGGCACCGAGCGGGTGTCGGACATCCGCAGCGAGTTGCAGCAGACCATGGACACCAACTCGATGGTCTACCGCACCGAGTCGACGCTCAAGCAGGCCGTGGCCGACATCCACGCGCTCCAGGAGCGGTACAAGCACATCTCGGTGATGGACAAGGGCAAGCGCTACAACACCGACCTGCTGGAGGCCGTGGAGCTGGGCAACCTGCTCGACCTGGCCGAGGTCACCGCGGTCTCCGGGCTGGCCCGCAAGGAGTCCCGCGGCGGTCACTTCCGCGAGGACTACCCGACCCGCGACGACGTCAACTTCATGCAGCACACCATGGCGTACCGCGAGGTGGACGCTGACGGCAAGGACAGCATCCGCCTGGACTACAAGCCGGTCGTGGTGACCCGCTACCAGCCGATGGAGCGTAAGTACTGATGAGCACCCCCACGATCGACTCACCGCACCACTCCGCGGGGCTCGACGCCGCCGAGTCCGGCAAGGTCGAACTGGTCACCGTCACCCTCCGGATCCGCCGGTTCAACCCGGAGGAGCACCCGGACGCGGTGTGGGTGGACTACCAGCTCACCGTCGACCCGAAGATCCGCGTCCTGGACGCGATCAACACGGTCAAGTGGGAGCAGGACGGCACGCTGACCTACCGGCGCTCCTGCGCCCACGGGGTCTGCGGCTCGGACGCCATGCGGATCAACGGCAAGAACCGGCTGGCCTGCAAGACGCTGATCAAGGACGTCAACCCGGAGAAGCCGATCACGATCGAGCCCATCAAGGGCCTCACGGTCCTGAAGGACCTGGTCGTCGACATGGACCCGTTCTTCCAGGCCTACCGCGACGTGATGCCGTTCCTGATCACCACCGGCAACGCCCCCACCCGGGAGCGGATCCAGTCGGAGGAGGACGTGCAGCGCTTCGAGGACACCACCAAGTGCATCCTCTGCGCCGCCTGCACCACCTCCTGCCCGGTGTTCTGGAACGACGGCCAGTACTTCGGCCCGGCGGCCATCGTCAACGCCCACCGCTTCATCTTCGACTCGCGCGACGAGGGCGGGGAGCAGCGGCTGGAGATCCTGAACGACCGCGAGGGCGTGTGGCGCTGCCGCACCACCTTCAACTGCACCGACGCCTGCCCGCGCGGCATCGAGGTCACCAAGGCGATCCAGGAGGTCAAGCGGGCGCTGGTCACCCGCCGCTTCTGAGCTCTCCCCCGCAGCAGGCCAAGGCCCGTCGTCCCGTGGAACCGGACGGCGGGCCTTCGCCTTGCGCTCGGCCGAATATCACTTTCCGTACGCCTGGTGTCACCCGGTCCGGCTAGTCTCGAAGCGGGCGGATGCGACGACGGGTCGTCGAGGTGGAGGGGTGCGCTGGTGGGCTACGCGGCGGAGCTGGACCCGACCGGGTCGGTGCTCTCGTTCTATGCGACGGACCTGCGCCGGGCCCGGGAGCGGATCGGCCTGCCCCAGGCGGAGCTGGCCCGGCTGGCGCACATGTCGCCGTCGCTGCTGAACAAGGTCGAGGCGACCAAGCGGCTGCCCTCCTTCGAGCTGTCGGCGCTCTGCGACGAGCGCTTCGGCACCGGCGACCACTTCCAGCGGCTGTGGAAACTGGTCGTCAGATACGCCTACCCGGCCTGGTTCCGGCCCTGGGTGGAGCTGGAGACGGCGGCCAGCGCGATCCGCTCGTTCCAGGTGCAGGTGGTGCCCGGGCTGCTGCAGACCGAGGCGTACGCCCGGGCGGTGCTGGCCCCCTCCCGGCCGGACCGGGCGGTGGCGGAGGAGCTGCTGGCCGCGCTCCGGGAGCGGCAGCGGGTACTCGACCGGCAGCCGCCGCCGGAGCTGTGGGTGGTGCTGGACGAGAACGTGCTGCGCCGTCACGTCGGCTCCCGCGCGGTGATGCGGGGGCAGCTGGAGCGGCTGGTCGCCGCCGCCGAGTCGCCGGGCACGGTGATCCAGGTGGTGCCCTACTCGGTCGGCGGACACGCCGGGTCCGCCGGTCCGTTCACCGCGATGACCCTGGACGAGGGACCGGACGTGCTCTATGTGGACGGCTTCCGGCAGGGGCAGATCCTGGCCGACCCGATCGACGTGAAGGCCGCCCTGCGCACCTACGACCTGCTCACCGCGATGGCCCTGCCGCCGGACGACTCGGTGGCGCTGATCGCCGCCACCGCCCGCGCGCTGCACGGCTGACCCCGGCCCGGAACCCGGGCGCAGGGCTCACGGCTCAGGGCTCAGGGCTCAGGGCTCAGGGCTCAGGGGCGGTCGGCCTCGACCGGGACCCGCTGCTCCGGCACCTCGACCGCGGCGGTCCGGGCGGCGCGCAGCGCCCGCACCCCGATCCAGCCGACCAGCACGCCCAGGACCAGCGAGGCCAGCGCGAGCGTGGCGTGGATCCAGAAGTACGCGGTGGGGCGGGAGTGGTCGCCGTGGACGAAGGCCAGGCCCTCGCCGTCGGCCCACAGGTTCTTGAAGAACGTCACCCAGATCCAGATCGACCAGACACCGAAGGCGGTCAGGAACCAGGAGGCGCGGCGGCTCAGTTTCATTCCCCCAGTATGAGAGGGCTAACCGGGGGGACTTCGGTCGGGTCCGGTGAGGGCCGGGATCGATCGGGTACCGTCGGTTCGTGCGTCTCGACAATCGTCTCGTATGGACGGCAGTACCCCTCTGCGCCGTGACCGCCGTCGCGGCCAACGTCGGCTGCCTGCCCGCCGCCTCCGCCGCGCCGGTCGCCCGGCCCCCGGCCGTCATGTCCACCGTCGGCGGTGCGGCGCTCGGCCGCTCCGGCGTCCAGGTGGACCCGCTGCCGGGCGCCCCGGCGCTGCCCGCCGGGCTGTCGGCACTGTCCTGGATCGTCTCCGACAACGGCACCGGCCAGGTACTGGCGGCGCGGAACGCGCACTGGCGGCTGCCTCCGGCCAGCACGCTGAAGACGCTGTTCGCGGACACCGTGCTGCCGAAGCTGCCGGACTGGTTGACCCACCGGGTCAGCGACGCCGACCTGGCCGGGATGGGCCAGGGCAGCAGCCAGGTCGGGGTGGTGTCCGGGCAGACCTACAAGGTGTCGGACCTGTGGCTGGGCGTCTTCCTGCGGTCCGGCAACGACGCCGTGCACGTGCTGGCGGCGATGAACGGCGGGGTCGCGGCGACGGTGTCCCAGATGCAGGCGCGGGCGGTGGCGCTGGGCGCCGACGACACCCGGGTGGTGACCCCGGACGGCTACGACGAGCCGGGCCAGGTCTCCTCGGCGTACGACCTGAGCCTGTTCGCCAGGGACGGGCTGCGCAACCCCGACTTCGCCCGCTACTGCTCCACCGCCGCGGCGGAGTTCCCCGGCGGTACTGGCACCAGGAGCAGGCCCTTCGAGATCGACAACACCGACCGGCTGCTCTCCGGCATCGACGGCGTCGGCCACTACCCGGGGCTGATCGGGGTGAAGAACGGCTACACCACCAACGCCGGGAACACCCTGGTCGTGGCCGCCCGGCGGGGCGGCCGGACGATCCTGGTGACCGTGATGAACCCGCAGAGCGGCGCCTACAACGCGGTCTACACCGAGGCCAGGGAGCTGCTCGACTGGGGCTTCACCGCGGACGGCCGGGTGCGCCCGGTCGGCTCGCTGAACCCGGTGGTCGCGGTGGCCGGGACGCACCGGGTGACCGCCGCCGCCAAGCGCCCGGCGGCCACCGTCGGGGCGCTGACCGCGTCCGACGCGGGCAACGCCCCGGGAGCCCTCAGCTGGTCGGTGGCCTGCGGGGCGATCGGACTGGCCGTCGCCGGCGGCGCGGTGCTGCTGCTGCGCCGACGCCGCCGGGCGGGCTGAGGCCCGGACGGCGGGCGGGTCACTTCGGGTCGGTCGCCGCGTCCGAGTCGGCGGCGTCGGCGGCGCTCTCGGCCGCGCTCACCTTCTGCGCCATCTGCTGGGCGACGCTGCCGGAGGCGGTGGTCGCCCCGGCCGCGGGCCGGGTGCTCGCGGGCTGCGTGCTCCCCGGCGCGGCGGTGGAACCACCGCTGCCGGAGCAGCCGGTGAGCCCGAGCCCAACCGCCGCCGCGCAGCCCGCCAGCAGCAGCGCGCCGGTACGCCGGATCACAGGCCCTTGCCCTCGCCGTTGGCGGCGCACCAGGTGTTGACCGAGGCCAGGTCGCTCTGCCGCTGGGTGAGCGTCGGCAGCAGCGACTGACGGTAGGTCAACCGGTCCTGCAGGTACTTCTCGATGGCCGCGTGACCGGCGCTCTGGGCGTCCTGGACGCGCTTGGAGAGCCGGGCGATCGAGCCGGTCTCGGTGGCCGGGCCGTTGAGCCGGTCGAGGTCGCGGACGATCCGCTTCTCCACCCGCCCGGCGCGCAGGCAGATGCCGTGCGCCCCGTCGGACTTCGGGCCGGCCGCCGGGCTGCCGCTCGCCGCCGGGGTGCCGGTGGCGGCGAACGCGGGGGCGCTCGTACCGAGCAGCGACCCCGCCAGCGCGAGCGCGACGAGACCCGGGACGACAGCGGTGCGTCGGATGGACATGGAGCCTCCTCCTGATCGTCGGGGCGCAGTTGACGCCCCGTCCGGGACCAAGGCTAGGAAGCCTCTTTGTGGAAACCTTGTGGCCAGCCCGAGCGTCCGGGCCCGGGCCCGGTCAGCCGCTGAGCCAGTCCCGGCGCAGCGCCAGGGTGGCGGTGGCGGAGCGGTCGGCGGCGAGCGGCAGCCGGACCTCGACCCGGGCGCCCTGTCCGGACGGCGGGTCGGTGATCCGCACCGTGCCGACGTGCAGCGCCACCTGCTGGGCGACCAGGGTGAGCCCGAGCCCGGATCCCGGGCTGTCCGGGCCGCGCCGGAACCGGGCGAACACCGCCTGCCGCTGGTCGGGCGGCACCCCGGGGCCGGTGTCGTCCACGGTGAGCAGCGCCTGGCCGCCGTCCCGGCCGAGGCTGACCGCGAGCCGTGGCGACCGGCCCGGCCCGGTGCCGTGGACCAGGGCGTTGCTCAGCAGGTTGTCCACCAGCATGCGCAGTCCCGGCTCCCAGCCGGGCAGCGGCAGCGACGCCGGGGAGCTGACCGTGACCGCGGCCCGCGGCGCCCGCCGCCGGACGTCGGCGACCGCGGCCTCGACCAGTTCGGCGAGGTCGACCCGGGTGAAGGCGTCGGCCTGGACCAGGTCGCCCTGGGCCAGCGAGCGCAGCGCGGTGAGCAGTCCGAGCAGCCGGGCGTGCTCGGCCTGCAGGTCGTCCAGTACCTCGGCGCGGTCCGGCGCGGTGAGGCCGGGGTGGGCCAGGACGTCCAGGTTGGTGCGCATGCTCATCAGCGGGGTGCGCAGCTCGTGCGAGGCGGAGGCGGCGAAGGCCCGGGCGGTCTCCAGCGCCTCGCCGGTACGGGCGGCCTGCTCGTCGTAGCGTTCCAGTACCGACTGCAGGGTCCGCGCGAGGTCGTCCACCTCGGCCACCCGGGTCGGCCGGTGTTCGAGCCGGGTGGCCGGGTCGTCCGGGTCCAGGCCGCTGGTGCGGCGCTGGAGCTGCCGCAGCGGCCGGACGGCGCGCTCGGCGATCCCGAACGCGAGCAGGCCGCCGATCGGCGCGGCGATCAGCGCGACCAGCACGATCCGGCCGCGTACCGAGGCCACCTCGGTACGCACCGCGGAGGCGGGCGAGAACAGCCACAGCGTCCCGGCCCGCTGCCCGTCGGCGGCGGCGACCGACTGGCCGAGGGCCCGCCAGGTGCCGCCGCCGTGGAGGGTGACCGGGTTCCCGGTGGCCGTCGGCAGCACGACGTCCGGGGCGGGCTGGCCGCCCTCGCTGATCACCACCGTCCCGTCGGTGGCGGTCAGCCGGACGCCGACGTCCAGCGCGACCGAGATGATCCGGTGCTGCTGGTTGGCCTCCTGCCGCTGGTGTCCGGTGTCGGCGGCGCGCAGCAGCACCCGGGCGTCCGGCAGCGCGGCGGCGGTGCGCTGCCGCAGCTGGGCGTCCTGTCCGGCGTGCAGGTCCCGGCTGACCAGGCCGAGCAGCAGCAGCCCGGACAGCAGCACCAGTACCGGTACCAGGGCGGTGGTGACCAGGGCGATCCTGGTGGACAGTCTCATCGGGGACCGCCGCCGCGCAGCACGAAGCCGACCCCGCGCACGGTCCGCACCAGCCGCGGCCGTCCGCCCGCCTCCAGCTTGCGGCGCAGATAGCTGACGAAGGTGTCGACCACGTCGGTGCGGACGTCGAAGTCGTAGCCCCAGACCCGTTCCAGCAGCTGGTCGCGGCTGAGCACGATCCCGGCGTTCCGGGTGAGCACCTCCAGCAGCTCGTACTCGCGGCGGGTGAGCTCCACCGGCTGCCCCTGGTAGCTGACCTCGCGGGTCCGCGGGTCCACGGTCAGCCCGTCGACCCGCAGCGGCTCGCCGGTCCGCGGCGGCCTGCGCCGCAGCAGCGCGTGCAGCCGCAGCACCAGCTCCTGCAACGCGAACGGCTTGACCAGGTAGTCGTCGGCCCCGGCCTGTAGCCCGGCCAGCCGGTCGTCGAGCTGGTCGAGCGCGGACAGCATCAGCACCGGGGTCTCGTCCCCGGCGGCCCGGAGCCGTCGGCAGACCTCGGTCCCGGGCAGGTCGGGCATGGAGACGTCGAGCACCAGCACGTCCGGCGGCGCCTGCTCGTGCGCGGCGAGCGCCTGCAGCCCGCCCTCGGCGAGGGTCACCGCGAAGCCGCTGAGGCGCAGCCCGCGCTCCAGCGACCGCCGGATCGCCGCGTCGTCGTCGACCACCAGTACCCTGCCGTGCCGCTCCGCCATGGCCCTCACCTGCTTCGGCTCCACCGTCGTCACGCAGCCTCGCAGACGCAGGTAAGGGCGGGCGCGGGTACCGGGGGGCGCGCGGGCGGTCAGCGGCGGCGGGCGAGCAGGCGTCCGGCGAGGTCGCGGGCGAGCGCGCCGCCGCCGAAGGCGACGGCCAGAGCCAGCCGCCGGGCCCGGTCGGCGGGCCGCGCGACGGCGGGCAGCGCGACGGCGGCGGGCGACGAGCCGGTGGCCGGGCCGGGTTCGGCCGGGCCGGTGGGGTCGCCCCCCGCCGCGAGCCAGGCCTCGCGCGCGCGGTCGCGGCCCCGGCTGAGCTCGGCCTCCGGGTCGGCGGTGGCCGTCCAGGAGGCGCAGTAGAACAGCCAGCGGCAGATGAAGTTGATCCACAGCAGCAGCGCGATCGGGGTGCCGAAGGCGCCGTAGGTGCTCTTCCGGGCGACGTTGCTGAGGTAGGCCGAGAGCAGCTGCTTCAGCAGTTCGAAGCCGACCGCGCCCATCACCGCGCCCTGGAACACCGGCAGCGTCCGCTGCCCGCTGATCCGGGGCAGGCCCACCAGCAGGTACGCGAAGAGCAGCGTGTCGGAGCCGACCGCGATCAGGAAGGCCGCCGCCGGGAGCAGGTAGTGCCCGACGGCCGAGTGCTGGAGTCCGGCCCAGCGGGCGACCTGCCCGGTCAGCGCGCTGGCGAAGGCGGAGGCGCCGATGGACACCAGCGCCACCAGGCCGAGCCCCAGCAGCACCCCGACGTCCAGCAGTTTGCGCAGCAACGCGTTGCCCGGTTCGACCGGCAGCCGCCACACCGTGCGGATCGACACCCGGGTGGTGTTCACCCAGCCGAGCCCGGACACCACCAGCAGCAGGCCGCTGACCAGGCCGACCGTCGCGGCGTTGCGCACCAGCCCGTCCAGGTCGAGCGACTGGGACAGGGCGGGCACCTGGTCCGCGATCCGATCCTTCAGGTGCTGCACCTGGGTGGCGCTCAGGGTGCCGACGGCGACCGCCATCGCGGCGGTGAGCAGCGGGAACATCGCCAGGAAGCCGAAGAAGGTGACCGCGCCCGCGAGCTGGTTCGCACCCACGTCGTTGAAGTGCTCGTACACCCGGTAGGGGCGCGAGCGCAGCACCCGGGCGGCGAGCGGTCCGATCAGCGGCAGTCGGGTCAACCAGTCCATACCGGCGCGGCTCCACGGGTGGGTGTCCGTGTCGGAACGACCGACAACGGGGGCTGACGGGGCATCATGGGCGGGATGTGTCACCTCTGGGCGAATATGGGCGGTACCCGACTATAGGTCCGTTTCCGCGCGGTCGGCCCCGCCCCGCTGACGCCGGGCGGATCGGTCACACGCACGGGTGCCCCGCCCGTCCGCCCTTCAACCCCGCACCGAGCGTCCACCCGTTCCGGCTTTCTGATTGTCATGTTTATGCCAATTAAGCCCTCGACCGAAGACCCGACAGCCAGGAAGGCCCGCAGTCGCCCATGGAATCCCGACTCTCCGTCGTCGTCCCCGTCCACAACGTCGAGCCCTACCTGCGGGAGTGCCTGGACTCGCTCAGGGAACAGACCTTCGAGGACTTCGACGTGGTCCTGATCGACGACGGGTCCACCGACCGCAGCCCGGAGATCGCCGAGTCCTTCACCGCCCGCGACCGGCGGTTCCGGCTGTACCGGCAGCCGAACGAGGGGCTCGGCGCGGCACGCAACGCGGGACTGCTGCGGATCGCCGCCGGAAGCGAGTACCTGGCCTTCCTCGACAGTGACGACACCCTGCCGCCCGACGCCTACCGGCTGCTGGTCGACACCCTGGACGAGACCGGCTCCGACTTCGCCGCCGGGCACGTGACGCGCTTCCGCGCGGTCGGCGCGGTGCCGTCGCCGATCCACCGCAAGCCCTTCGCCCGGACCGAGCTGCGCACCCACATCACCCGGCTGCCGGAGCTGGTCACCGACCGCACCGCCTGGAACAAGGTCTACCGGCGCACCTTCTGGGACCAGCACCGGTTCCGCTACC
Organism: Streptacidiphilus sp. P02-A3a; assembly: GCF_014084105.1. Classification (GTDB taxonomy): domain Bacteria; phylum Actinomycetota; class Actinomycetes; order Streptomycetales; family Streptomycetaceae; genus Streptacidiphilus. The sequence goes on from NZ_CP048289.1 coordinate 8,222,383, forward strand.
CCGAGGGCATGCTCTACGAGGACGCCCCGGTGACCATCCCCGCGCACTTCGCCGCCGACAGCGTGGACGTGCTCAGCACCCCGGTCTACAACTGGCGCGAACGGGAGGGCGGAACCCCGTCGATCACCCAGCGCCGCAACGACTGCCAGGGCCTGCGCGACCGGATCGCCTCCATCGGCCTGGTGCTGGACTACCTCGGCGCCCGCCCGGGCCCGGAGGCCGAGGAGCACCTGCGGCTCTACCAGGACAACGTCACCAACGAGGAGCTGCACCTGTTCCTCAAGGTGCTGCGGCGGGCCGACCCGGCGTTCCACCGCACCTACCTGGAGGAAGTCGGCGCCCTGCTGCGGCGGATGGGCCACACCGCGCTCCGCGCCTGCCCGGAGCCCACCCGGCTGAAGCTCTACCTGACCGCCGCCGGACGCCTGGAGGAACTGCTCGACCTGCTCGGCTACGAGGAGGAGTTCGGCTTCGCGATCCCGGTGCGCGGACTGCTCGGCCGCCGCGCCGACTACCCGTTCCTGCGCGAGCGCCCGGCCGTCCCGGCGGACGTGGTCCGGGTCGGCCGCGAGCTCACCGTGGAGACCAGGCTGGACGCCACCGCCTGGCGCGACGGGCAGCTCCAGCTCACCGGAAGGGCGTGGACCAGGCACCTGGGCGCGGAACGCCGGGCCGGATCACCCAAGGCGGTACTGCTCCGGGAGACCGGCGGACGCCGGACCCTGCTGCTGCCGACCCGGACCGTCAGCGGGGCGAACGCCACCGCCGAGTCCGGCCAGTCGCTGCGCTCCTACGACTGGGCGGGCTTCACCGCCCGGCTCGACCCGCGCCGACTGCGGCACCGCGGCCAGTGGCGCGAGGGCAGTTGGCGGGCCACCGTGCTGCTGCCCGGCGGCGGCAGGCTGCGCCGCGAGCGGATCCGGGCCACCGGCGCGGGCAGTGCCCAGCACCCCTCGCCGTACTGGGTGGACCGGGACGTCCGGGTGGTCCCGCGGCTCCGGGACGAGCACCTGTACCTCGACGTCGAGCGGGTCCGGGCGCGGGTGCGCGGCGCGGTGGCGCTGGCCGACGGCATCGAGCTGACCGGCTCGCTGACCGACCCCCGGGGCCGCGCCGCCGAACACGCCTGGATCCGGCTGCGCCGCCCGGACGCCCCCGCCGAACCGCCGCTGGACCTGCCGCTGCGACTCGACCAACCCCTGGGCCCGTCGCGGCAGTTCCACCTCCTGCTGCGCCCGGACCTGCTGCCCGGGACCGATCCGGAACTGCTCTGGGACTGCCAACTGCTGCTCCCCGAAGGGGTGCTGCTGCCACTGGTGCTGGACGAGCGGGAGAGCCCGGACAGCGTGCAGTACCAGCTGCCGCCCGACCCCACCGCCGGTCCGCGGGTGCTGCACGTCAAGCGCTCACCCCGGGGCTACCTCCAGGTCTGCCGCCAACTCCCGCGCCCGCTGGTCGAGTACCTGGCGGCACTGCCCGACGGCGGCGGCTTCACCCTGGCCGGACGGCTGCCGCTGACCGGGCGGCGGCAGCTGCGGCTGGAGCTCACCCGCGACTGGAGCGGCGAGCGGCAGCACCAGCGGGTCGAGGCGGTCGACGGCCACTTCACCGCCCGGCTGCGCGGCGCCGCCGAGGCCTCCTACGCCGGTGACGTGCCCCTGGCGCCCGGCAGTTGGACGCTGGCGGTGACCGACTGGCCGGGCTGCGCCGAACCGCTGCCGCTGCAACTCGCCTCCCGCGCCCACTACCTGGTCCCGGCGGAGACCACGGTCAAGGGCGCCCGGATGACTCTGGACCGCTCCGGCTACGACCAGCTCCGACTGACGGTGCATCACACCCTGGACGCCGCAACCGGAAGCGGCTACCGGCAGCGCCGCCTGCGCACCGTCGACTACCCGGCCGCCCGCCGCCGCCTGCTGCTCGACGCGGTGCTCTACGACGACTTCGGCGGCAAGCACTTCGGTGACTCGCCGCGCGCTGTGCACGAGGAACTGGTGCGCCGGGGAGCCTCGTTGGAGCACCTGTGGGTGGTCCGCGACGGCCAGGTCGACCTCCCGGCAACGGCCACCGCGGTACCGGTGCGCAGCCCCGAGTGGTACCGGGCGCTGGGCCGCTGCCGCTTCGTGGTCGGCAACACCCACCTGCCGCCGTGGCTCGAACGGCGCGAGGGCCAGGTGATCGTGCAGACCTGGCACGGCACCCCGCTCCGGCGGATCGGCCGCGACCGGCCCGCCGCCGGCTCCGGCTACCTGGAGGACCTGGAGCGGGAGGTCCGGCAGTGGAGCCTGCTGCTCTCCCCCAACCGCTTCAGCACGCCGATCCTGCGCCGGGCGTTCGGCTACGACGGCGAGATCCTGGAGTCCGGCTACCCGCGCAACGACGCGCTCTGCTCGCCCGACCGGGGCAAGACCACCGAGCGGGTGCGGCGCGCGCTGCGGCTGCCGGAGGGGAAGCGGGTGGTGCTGTACGCGCCGACCTGGCGCGAACACCTGGCCAGGCACCAGGGCGGCTACGCGCTGGACCTGCGGATCGACCTGGAGCACGCCCGCCGCGAGCTGGCCGCGGACCAGGTGCTGCTGGTGCGCGGCCACAGCCGGGTGGTGGAGGCGGTCCCGGGCGCGGACGACGACTTCGTCCGGGACGTCTCGGCCTACCCGGACACCGCCGAACTGCTGCTCGCCGCGGACGTCCTGGTCACCGACTACTCCTCGCTGATGTTCGACTTCGCGATCACCCGCAAGCCGATGCTGTTCTTCGGCCACGACCTGGAGCGGTTCCGCGAGGCCGGCGGCGGCTTCTACCTCGACTTCGAGCGGCGCGCGCCGGGACCGCTGCTGCGGACCTCGGCCGAGCTGGTCCGCGCGCTGCGCGACCCGGACCGGGCCACCGCCCCGTACCACGACGCCTACCGCTGGTTCCGGGGCACCTTCTGCGACCTGGACGACGGCCGGGCCGCGGTCAGGACGGTCGACCGGATGCTGGAACTGGCCGCCGCGAGCCGGTCCCAGCCGTAGCCCTCGGGGCCGGTCCTAGACCGGTCGGGGCGCCGGGGTGCGGTCGGCGAGCGGGGTGAACGGCAGCGGCTCCCGCTCGCCGAGGAAGACCGTGCGGACCACCCGCTCCGCCGCCCGGCCGTCGTCGAAGGCGCAGAACCGCTCCCGGAAGGCCCGCCGCAGCCCGGCGGCCTCCGGGCCGTCCCACTCGCCGGAGCGGAACAGCTCGGCCAGCTCGTCCTCGGTGCGCACCGCCGGGCCCGGGGCCTGTCCCGGACGGCCGGAGAACAGGTCCAGGTAGACGCCCCGGGTCTGCTGGTAGACCTCCCAGTCGTCGGCGAAGACCACGATCGGCCGGTCCAGGTTGGCGTAGTCGAACATCAGCGAGGAGTAGTCGGTGACCAGCGCGTCCGCCGCCAGCGCCAGCCGCTCCACCGAGGGGTGCCGGGACACGTCCAGCACCCGCCCGCCGCCGCCCGCGCCGAAGGAGGAGTCCTCGTCGTAGAGGTAGTGGCCCCGGTTCAGCAGCACGTAGCCGGGGCCGAGCCGCCGCGCCAGCCGCTCCAGGTCCAGCTGCGGCCGGTAGCTCGCCCGGTAGTCCCGCAGCGTCGGCGCGTACAGCAGCACCGTCTGCCCGGGCTCGACGCCGAGCTCGGCGCGGGCCGCCGCGACGTCGTCGGCGGTCGCCGCGTAGAAGACGTCGTTGCGCGGGTAGCCGTACTCCAGCGTCCGGAACGAGGAGGGGTAGACCCGCTCCCAGATCAGCGTGGAGTAGCGGTTCGAGCTCAGGCTGTAGTCCCAGCGGTCCACCCGCTCCAGCAGCTTGGCGAAGTCCAGGCCCCCGGCCGCAGCCGGGTACTCGCGCAGGTCCAGGCCCATCCGCTTGATCGGGGTGCCGTGGTGCGTCTGCAGGTGGACGGTGCCCGGGCGCTTCGGGGCGCCGTCCGGGAAGTTGACGTTGTTGACGAAGTAACTCGCCCGGGAGATCGCCTCGCGGTAGCCGCGGGAGCCAGGACCGACCACGGTCAGCCCCTCGGGGACCTCGGCCCGGCGCTTGTTCTCCACCACCCAGACCGAGCGGATCTCCGGCGCCAGCCGCCGCAGCGCCACCTCGATCGCGGCCGGGTTGCAGCTGGGCACCCGGCCCCAGTACGCGCCGAAGACCGCCAGCCGCGGGTCGAGCGGCAGCTGCCGCTGGACCCGCTGGTAGGCCCCCAGCACCGATCCGGCCACGGCCCGCTTGACCTGCGGCTGGGCCTGCCGGGCGGTGCGCTTCGCGGTCCGGGCCAGCCGGCCGACGGCGCCGGTCTTCCAGTCCGCGGCCAGCTCCACCGCGGCCGCCCCGGCCGGGCGGTGCCGCCGCTCCTCCTCGGCCGCCCGGGTGAAGAACTCGGCGCGGTCGGCCGGGGGCACCCGGTCCGGGTGGTTGCCGATGGTCCGCAGGTGCTCCGCCATCCGCCGGTGCAGCAGCGGACGCCAGCGCTCCAGCTCCGGATGCCCGTCCAGGAACGCGAAGACCAGGTCGTACTGGGCGAAGATGTCGAAGTGCTTGCGGCTGACCGTGGCCAGGATGTTCCCGCCCTGGCGGCGCTGCCGGTAGTGCACCACCACCTTGTCGAGCACCGTCATGCTCCCGGCCGCCAGCATCGACGGATAGGTCCACGGCGTGTCCTCGTAGTACCCGGCCGGGAAGCGCAGCCCGGTCTTCTCCACGAAGCCGCGCCGGTACGCCTTGTTCCAGACCACCATCAGCAGCCCGAGCAGTTCCTCCCGCTCGGCGACGGTGAAGACCTCGGGGCGGGCCCCGCCGTCGGCGGCGACCGGGGCGAACAGCCCGGCGTCGCGGCTGCGGACCACCCGGCCGTCCCAGTAGGTGCGGGCGTAGTCGTAGACCAGTACGTCCGGGTCGCCGGTCTGCTCCAGCCGGTCCGCGATCGCCTGCAGCGAGCCCGGGGTGAGCGTGTCGTCGCTGTCCAGGAAGACCAGGTAGTCGCCGGTGGCGACGTCGATCCCGGCGTTGCGGGCCCGGCCCAGGCCGACGTTCTCCGGCAGGTGCAGCACCCGCACCCGCTCGTCCGACCGGGCGTATTCGTCGAAGATCTCCCCGCAGCCGTCCGGGGAGCGGTCGTCAACCCCGATCAGTTCGAAATCCCTAAAGGATTGGTCCAGAACTGAGTCAAGGCACTCGCCGAGGTACGCCTGGACCTGGTACGCGGGAACGACGACGCTGATACGGGGCATGGCAGGGAAGAATACCGCCAGAGGCGCAGAGGTGGCCTGCGGCCTACTGCGGCTGTAGCATCCCTCGATCCTGCCTGGGGAGCCCGCCGACTCAAAGGCTACGCTTACTCTGCGCCGTCCCCAGCGTTTCCGTTCCCCAGTTCGGGAACGCCGAGCCAGTACGAGAAAGGCCCGTCGCACCTCATGGCCCCCCGTCTTTCTGTCGTCGTCCCCATCTACAACGTCCGGCTCTACCTCGACGAGTGCCTGAACTCCATCGCGGCGCAGACACTCACCGACCTTGAGGTGGTGATGGTCGACGACGGCTCCACCGACGACAGTGCGGCGATCGCCGAGCGGTTCGCGGCCAAGGACGCGCGGTTCCGCCTGGTCCGGCAGGAGAACAAGGGCCTCGGTCCGGCCCGGAACACCGGCATCCGGAACATCCACCCCGACGCCGAGTTCCTGGCCTTCGTCGACAGCGACGACACCATGCCGCCGACCGCGTACCAGCTGATGGTGGAGACCCTGGACGCCACCGGGTCCGACTTCGTCAGCGGCAACGTGCTGCGCTTCCGCTCGGTCGGCTACGTGCAGTCGCCGGTGCACCGGCGGCCCTTCGCCGAGACCGCGCTGCGCACCCACATCACCGAGCGCCCGAACCTGGTCACCGACCGCACCGCCTGGAACAAGGTGTACCGCCGCTCGTTCTGGGACGCCCAGGGCCTGGAGTACCCCGGCATCCTCTACGAGGACGCCCCGGTCAGCGTGCCGCTGCACTTCCTCGCCGAGAAGGTGGACGTCCTCAGCGAGCCGATCTACCACTGGCGCGAGCGCGAGGTCGGGGCCCGCTCGATCACCCAGAACCGGACCGACCCCAAGGGCCTGGTCGACCGGGTCACCTCGATGCGGATGGTGCGCGAGTTCCTGAAGGCCCAGAGCGGCCCCGCGTACGCCGAGCACCTGCGCTTCTACAACGAGAACTCGCTGCTGGAAGAGGTGCCGCTGTTCTTCCGGGCGCTGCCCGAGGGCGGCGAGGAGTACCAGCAGGCGTTCCTGGACCACATCGGCGCGATGATCTCCGAGATCGACAAGGACACGCTGAACTCGCTGCCCGCGCCGATGCGGCTGAAGTACTGGCTCACCGCCAAGCGCCGACTGCCGGAGCTGCTGGACCTGCTGGCGTTCGACCGCAAGTTCCCGTGGACGATCCCGGTCAGGGGCACCGTCCGCAACTACGCCGACTACCCCTCGCTGAAGGGCCGCGCGCCGGTCCCGGAGAGCGTGCTGCGGCTCGACAAGGAGACCGTCCTCCGCACCGGCCTGCAGGAGGCCGACTGGCTCGGCGGACGGCTGCACCTCAAGGGCTACGCCTACCCCAAGCACCTCGGCGCCGAGCAGCGCAGCGAGGGGATCAAGGCGGTGATGCTGCGCGAGCAGGGCAGCCGCCGCAGCGTGGTGCTGCACGCCCGCACCGTGTTCACCCCGCAGCTCACCGCCGAGACCGGCGACCAGCCGCTGCGGCACCTGGACTGGGCCGGCTTCGAGGTCGACCTCGACCCGGCCAAGCTGAAGCAGCGCGGCGAGTGGCGGGACGGCGTCTGGCGGGTGACCGTCGGCGTCTTCGGCAAGGGCCGGCCGCGCCGCAGCCGGATCAAGATGGGCCACCAGGGCTCCGGCCAGTTCCCCAGCCCGATCTGGGTCACCCCCGACGTCCGGGTCATCCCGCAGGTCCGTGACCACCACCTGTACATCCAGGTAGAGACCGTCAGGGCGCGCATGGACCGGGCGGTCCCGGCCGCCGACGGCAGCGGCCAGGTCACCGTGCACGGGCGGATCGCCGCCGCCTCCGCCGCCGAGGGCACCCTGCTCCGGCTGCACCACAAGGAGGCCGGGTCCACCGCCGTCCTCGACTTCCCGGTGGTGCTGGACGCCGCGACCGGCACCGACGGCCTGCGGCCGTTCACCGCCGTGATCGACGGCGCCCAGGTCCACGGGGTGCACCAGCGCGAGGGCCAGCTCCGGCCCGCCTCGCTGGACCGTCCCACCGACCGCTGGAGCACCGAGCTGGTGCTGCCCGGCGGCGAGACCCTGGACATCGCCGTGGACGACCGCAAGGAGGGCTCCGCGGTCCAGGTCCCGGTCGCCGCCGGGTCCGGCACCGCGCCCCGGGTGGTCTACCTGAAGCGCTCCCCGCGCGGCCACCTGCAACTGATCGACCAGCCGCTGCAGCCCCTGGTCGAGCGGGTCACCGCCAGCACCGCCGACAACGGCTTCGTCCTCGAAGGCAGCTTCCCGCTGCCCGGGCGCCACTCCTTCGAGTGGGTGCTGCGGCACGGCAAGCACGCCAAGGCGTACCGCTTCCCCGGCCAGGTCGTGGACGGCCGGTTCCGCTCGGTGCTGCCCGCGCTGCCCAACGACAGCTACGCCGGTGAGCTCCCGCTCCAGGGCGGCAACTGGGAGCTGTTCGTCAGCACCGAGGTGCCCGACGCCCCCGACGGCCGGGTGGAGACCACCGCCCACATCGCCCCCGCCGGGCACACCCTGCTGCCGACCGCCGTCACCGCCCGGAACAAGCGGGTCACCCTGGCCCGCCGCTGGTACGACCGGCTGTTCCTGAACTCCGCCCACGAGCTCGACCCGAGCGCCCGCGGGCGCTACCACCAGCGGCTGCTGCTCAACGAGTTCTACCCGGCGGCGCGCCGCAAGCCGCTGCGCGAGGCCGTGCTCTACGACGTCTTCGAGGGCAAGTCCTACTCCGACTCGCCGCGGGCGGTGCACCAGGAACTGGTGCGGCGCGGCAGCGAGCTGGAGCACCTGTGGGTGGTCCGCGACGACCGGATGATCCCCCCGGCCGGGGCCTCGGCCGTGGTCTACGAGAGCCCGGAGTGGTACGAGGCGCTGGCCCGCTGCCGCTACATCGTCGGCAACACCCACCTGCCCTCCTGGATCGAGCGCCGCGAGGGCCAGGTCATCGTGCAGACCTGGCACGGCACCCCGCTCAAGCGGATCGGCTTCGACTTCGACAACGACTGGTTCAGCGACACCGCCTACCTGGAGGCGCTGGAGCGCGAGGGCAAGCAGTGGAGCGTGCTGGTCTCGCCCAACAGCTTCAGCACCCCGATCCTCAAGCGGGCCTTCCGCTACGAGGGCGAGATCCTGGCCTCCGGCTACCCCCGCAACGACGTGCTGCTCGCGGACGACCGGGAGAAGCACGCCGAGCAGGTCCGGCGCACCCTGGGTCTGCCCGAGGGTAAGAAAATCGTGCTGTACGCGCCCACCTGGCGCGAGGACCGGGTCCGCCACAACGGTGGCCACCAGCTCGACCTGAGGATCGACCTGGAGCAGGCCCGCGCGGCCCTCGGCGACGACCACGTGCTGCTGATCCGGCCGCACGCCCACGTGGTCGAGCCGGTCCCGGGCGAGGGCGACGGCTTCGTCTGGGACGTCGGCAGCTACCCCGATATCCAGGACCTTTACCTGATCGCCGACGTCCTGGTGACCGACTACTCGTCGGTGATGTTCGACTACGCCATCACCGGCCGCCCGATCCTCTTCTTCACCTACGACCTGGAGCACTACCGGGACGCCCTGCGCGGCTTCTACTTCGACTTCGAGGCCACCGCCCCCGGTCCGCTGCTGCACACGTCCGGGGAACTGGTCGAGGCCCTGCGTGATCTCACTCCAGTAATCGAGAGGTACGCTCCGGCCTACGCCGCCTTCCGCGAGGCCTTCTGCGACCTCGACGACGGACAGGCCTCCCGCCGGGTCGTGGACAGGATGCTCGGTCTAGCCTGAGCCTGCCCCAGTCCACCCCGAACCTGAACACGCTCCAGGAGCAGCCTGTGACCAGTCGAGTACGCGTCCCCGCTGCCGTCCAACGGCAGTGGGACCGGGTCCCCCTGCGCTGGCGGCTGCCCGTCGCGGTGTACGCCGCCTGCCAGGTGGTCTACCTGTTCTGGTGGGCGTCGTTCTACCCGGGGCTGTTCAGCTACGACTCGATCACCTACACGTGGGAGGTCACCACCAACCACTGGATCGACGACCACTCGATCCTCTACGACAGCCTGCTGTGGCTGTCGTTGCAGCTCACCGGCGGGGTGTGGCTGCTGACCCTGGCCCAGACGGTGGCCATCTCGCTGGTGCTGGCGTACACCTGCGTGGCGCTGCGCGACCTGGGGGTGCGCGGCCGCTGGGCCGGGCTCGCCGCCGTGTGCGTCGCGGCGCTGCCCTCCACCGGCACCCTCACCGAGTTCGTCTGGAAGGACGCCGCCTTCACCATCTCGGCGGTGCTGGCCTTCGCCGCGATCGCCCGGCTGATCGCCCGCAGACTGCGGGACCGGGACGCCCTCAGCCTCCGCAGCCGCTGGTTCTACCAGCAGTTGGCGGTCCTTGAGGTGGGCTTCATCGGTATCGCCCTGTTCCGGAACAGCAGCGTCGACGCGATCATCGCGGCCGCCCCGCTGCTGATCCTGGCGCTGCGCTCGATGCGCTTGTGGATCACCGCGCTGATCGCCGGGACCACGGCGCTGTACCTGCTGCTCAACTTCCTGGTCTACCCGGCGGTGGGGATCAAGATGCCCACCACCGACCAGTACTACGCCTTCAACTACGCCGACATCGCGGTGGCCTACGGCGAGCATCCCGGCTACTTCACCGCCGCCGACAAGAAGGTGATGGAGAAGGTCGCACCGCTGTCCAAGTGGGGCGGCAAGGCCGCCAACTGCTGGGATGTCGACTGGACCATGGCCGAGCTGAACCGCCCGGAGGCGGCGGCCATCAACAGCCAGCTGATGACGATCTGGTACCAGGTGCTGGAGCGGACCCCGCAGACCGTGGTGGAGGCCAGGCTCTGCCGCTCGCAGATCGCCTGGGGGATCTTCCCCGGCCCGCACGCCCTGTCCGGGGACACCCAGATCGCCTGGCCGCAGCGGTCCACGAACCTGTTCGGGCAGGCGTCTCCGGGCCAGCGGATGGCGCACAGCAAGTACCGCGACGTGCTGCAGACCCGTGGGATCAGCAGCAGGCTGCACCAGTTCGGCCAGTGGCTGTACCTGATCAGCATGACCGAGCAGACCCAGTGGCTGGTCTGGCGCGGCGCCTTCTGGTGCTACGCGAGCTACGCCCTGCTGATCATGCTGGCCCGGCGGCGGCGGAAGGCCGGCTGGCCGTATCTGGCGCTCGGCGGGATCACCTTCGGCCTGCAGATGGCGGTCATCGCGGCCAACCCGGCCGCACTGGCCCGGTACATGCTGCCCACGATCCTCATCGGCATCATGCTGATGCCGCTGATGAGCCTGCTCGGCCGGAAGAACCCGACGGAGCCCTACTCCCCGGCCGACGACCAGCGGGCAGCCCCGCTGCAGGGCCCGACCGAGGGCCCCGGACCCGACCGGCCCACCACGGCCGACCTGACACCCGCCTGACAGCTTCGGGGGGCCGGGGCGCTCGTCAGCCCCGGCTCCCGCCCCGGCTCTCGTCCCGGCTCCCGCCCCGGCGCACGGCGAAGGCGAAGTCACGCCGTGGCCGCCAGACCCGGTCCGCCCCGAACAGGTAGAGGCTGAACCCGGTGACCGCGAACTCCGCGCGGTAGTCCCGGAAGTCCTGGTAGGCCCGGTCCAGCAGCGGTTCGGCCACCGCCTGCGCCACCGTGACATGCGGGTGGTACGGGAAGGCCAGCTCCCGGGCCAGCAGCCCGGACCTGACCGCCGCCTCCAGCGTCCGGCACTCGCGCACCCCGGCCGCCAGCCGGACGTACACCACCGGCGAGACCGGGCGGAAACTGCCGCTGCCGTGCAGCAGCACCTGGAACGGCCGCTGCGCCTCGGCGGCGGCCGCCAGGTGCTCGGCGACCGCGTCCAGCCGCGCGGCGGGCACCTCGGTCGGCGGCAGCAGCGTGACGTGCGTGGGTATCGCCCGGGCCAGCGGATCGCCGTACCCGGCCCGGGCGTCCTGGACCTGTGCGGCGTACGGCTCGGGGACGGCGATGGACACCCCGATGGTGACCGTGCTGCCGCCGTCCCCGCCGACTATGCCCGCCACGTCACCGCTTGGCGGCCGCGAGGAACCCGACCCGGTCGTAGGCGGTGGCCAGGGTCTCCCCGGCGACCGCGCGGGCCTTCTCCGCGCCCCGGGCGAGCACCCGGTCCAGCTCGGCCGGGTCGTCCAGGTACTCCTGGGTGCGCTTCTGGATCGGCGTCACCCACTCCGAGAACAGGTCCGCCAGCTCGGTCTTCAGCGCGCCGTACATCTTGCCCTCGAAGTGCCCCACCAGCTCCGGGATCGACCGGCCGCTGATCGCCGAGTGGATCCGCAGCAGGTTGGACACCCCGGGCTTGAGCTCCTCGTCGTAGGAGACCACGGTGCCGGTGTCGGTGACCGCGCTCTTGATCTTCTTGGCGCTGGTCCTCACCTCGTCCAGCAGGTTGACCAGGCCCTTGGGCGTGGAGGCCGACTTGCTCATCTTCGCCGTCGGGTCCTGCAGGTCGAAGATCTTCGCGGTCTCCTTGAGGATGTACGGGTTCGGCACGGTGAAGGTCTGCCCCAGCCGACCGTTGAAACGCTCCGCCAGGTCCCGGGTCAGCTCGATGTGCTGCCGCTGGTCCTCGCCGACCGGCACCTGGTCGGCCTGGTAGAGCAGGATGTCGGCGACCTGGAGCACCGGGTAGGTGAACAGTCCGACCGTGGTCCGGTCCGCGCCCTGTTTGCCCGACTTGTCCTTGAACTGGGTCATCCGGGCCGCCTCACCGAAGCCGGTGAAGCAGTTCATCACCCAGGCCAGCTGCGCGTGTTCGGGGACGTGCGACTGCACGAACAGGGTGCAGCGCTCGGGGTCGACCCCGACGCCGAGCAGTTGTGCGACCGACAGCCGGGTGTTCTGCCGCAGCACCGCCGGGTCCTGCTCCACGGTGATCGCGTGCAGGTCAACCACCATGTAGAAGGCGTCGTGGGTGTCCTGCAACGCCACCCACTGGCGCACCGCGCCCAGGTAGTTGCCCAGGTGGAAGGACCCGGACGTCGGCTGGATACCAGAGAGCACGCGAGGGCGATCAGTGACCATGCCGCACATTCTCTCAGGGCCGCACCGGCACTTACGCCCACTCGTGCGGTGGACCGTGTGATCCGCGCCGCTACCCCGGGCCCCCGAGCCGCGTTGAACCGGTGCCCCCTGCGAACCGGAGCCCCGCCGTGCCCAGTGCCGCCGCACCGCCCGATGTCACCGTGATCACACCGGTGTACAACACCCGTCCGTACCTCGACGCCTGGTTCGAGTCCCTGCTGGCGCAGACCATGGGCACCGCCCGGATCCAGGTGCTGGCGGTGGACGACGGCTCGGACGACGGCAGCGCCGAGGAGCTGCTGCGGCTGGCCGGGCTGCACCCGGAGCTGCTCACCGCGGTCCCGCTGGACGCCCGCCGGGGCCCGGCCCACGCCCGCAACCTCGGCCTGGAACGGGCCACCGGCCGCTATCTCTTCTTCCTCGACTCCGACGACCGGCTCGGCCCGGAGGCCCTGGCGCGGATGGTCGCCGCCGCCGACGAGCACGGCACGGACGTGGTACTCGGCCGGGTGGTCGGGGTGAACGGGCGCTGGGTACCGGTCGGCGCCTGCCGCCGGACCGACCCCGAGGTCCCCTTCCCCTCGGCCGACCTGGTCTGGTCGCTGACCCCGTCCAAGCTGTTCCGGCACTCGCTGGTGCGCGAGCACCGGCTGCGTTTCCGTGAGGAGCTGCCCGCCTACAGCGACGGCCCCTTCGTGCTGGAGGCCTGCTTCCTGGCCGGGCGGGTCTCGGTGCTGGCCGACTACGACTACTACTACCTGGTCGCCAGGGCGGACGCCGGGAACATCACCTACAGCTCCCGGCTCGGCGACCGGCTGCTGGGGATCGCGGCCGGGGTCGAGGTCACCGTGCGGCACACCGCGCCCGGACCGGAGCGGGACCTGGTGAACGCCCGTCACCTGCGCGGCGACCTGGCCAACCTGTTCCGCGCGCCCTTCCTGGAGCTCCCCCGCGCCGAGCAGGAACAGCTCTGCGCCGCCGCCCGCCCGCTGCTGGCGGCGCACCTCACCGAGCGGATCCGGGGCTGGTGCACCGACTCGCAGCGGCTGCGGCTGCACTGCGTCGAGCACGGTCTGCTGGACGAGCTGATCACGCTGGTGCGCTACGAGGCGCGGCACGATCAGCCGCCGGAGCCACTGGCGGTCACCGGCGCGGCCTGGGTCCCCGGCTCCCGCCGGCCGCCCGGTCGGGCGCCGGTGCTGGAGCTGCGCGCGGAGCAGCCGCTGCCGCTGCCGGGCCTGCGCGTGGCCCCGGTCGCGCTCGCGCTGCCGGTCGCCGCAGGCTCCGGTGCTTCCGGCTCCGGCCCGCGTCCGGCTGCCGGGCACGCCTTCGCCGGGGTGGTCGGCGGCGCGGACCAGGGCTACCTGGTGCGGATCCCGTTGGCGTCGCTGATCCCCCAGGCCCGGCGGCCGGACGGCGCGCCCGGGGGCGCGGGCCGACCGCGGGGGCGCTGGGCGGTGCGGCTCGACACCGACTACGCCGGGCAGCCGACCGCGGTCCCGGTGCCGCTCCCTGCTGATCCGGCGCTGCCGCCGCTGCGCTGGTGGCACCGGGGCCGCCCGTACCGGGCCACCCCGCTGCGCGGGGCCGACGGCGGGCTGGTGCTCGCCATCGCCCCGATCAGGATCCGGCGGGTCCTCGGGTTGAGGGTGCGGCGGTTGCTGCCGGCTCTGCGGGTGCCGGACCGGTTCCGGGGGCAGTAGCACCGGCCCCGGCGGCCCCGGCGGCGCCGGGCTCCGCCGGGGCGGAGTCGGACCGGGCGACCACCCGGACCCGGTCCACCCGGCGGCCGTCCAGCGCGGCGATGATCAGCGAGTAGCCGCTGCCGACCTGGACCTGCTCGCCGGGCTCCGGCAGGTGCCCGAGCTCGGCGACCATGTATCCGGCCACCGTCTCGTAGGGCCCTTCCGGCAGTTCCAGACCGGTCTCCTCGGCGAAGTCGGCGAGGTTGAGCAGCCCGTCCAGCTCGATGCTGCCGCCCGCGAGCCGCCGGGTGGTGCTCACCTCCTGCGAGTCGTACTCGTCGCGGATCTCCCCGACGACCTCCTCGACCAGGTCCTCCAGGGTCACGATCCCGGCCGTGCCGCCGTACTCGTCCACCACGATCGCCAGGTGGTGGCCCTCGTGCCGCATCTCCGACATCGACGGCAGCACCCGCTTGGTCGCGGGCAGCAGCTTCACCGGCCGGGCCAGGTCGCGTACGGTCCGCGCGGCCACCGTGCCCGGCTCCGGCGCCCGGTACAGGTCCCGGACGTGGACGAAGCCGACCACGATGTCGTACGAGCCGTCCACCACCGGGTACCGCGAGTGCGGGTAGCGGCTGACCTCCTGCCGGACCTCCCCCAGCGGGCGTCCGGCGTCCAGGAAGGTGACCTCGGTGCGCGGCACCATCACCTCGCGCAACTGCCGCTCACCGGCGGCGAAGACGTCCCCGATCATCCGCCGCTCGTCGCTGCCCAGCTCGGTGTTGGAGGCGACCAGCCCGCGCAGCTCCTCGGAGCTCATCGAGTTGCGTCCGGCCTTCGGGTCGCCGCCGAGCAGCCGCACCATCAGGTTGGTGGAGCGGGACAGCAGCCAGATCACCGGCCGCAGCACCACCGAGATCATGTCCACCATCGGCGCCGCCAGCAGCGCGATGGACTCGGCCCGCTGCAGGCCGATCCGCTTCGGGGTGAGCTCGCCGAGCACCAGCGAGACGTAGGAGATCAGCAGCGTCAGCAGCACCAGCGCGGTGGTGGACGCCAGGTCCGAATCCATGCCCAGCTTCTCGAACAGCGGCGACGCCTTCGCCGCCAGGGTGTCCGCGCCGAAGGCCGCCGACAGGAAACCCATGCAGGTCACCCCGACCTGGACCGCCGCCAGGAACCGGTTCGGGTCGCCGGCCAGGTGCGCCGCCCTGGCCGCGCGCTTGGTGCCGCGCTCGGCCAGGGTCTGGATCTGCCCCTCGCGCAGCGAGATCAGGGAGATCTCGGCGATGTTGAACAGTCCGCCGATGATGATGAAGAGCAGGACCAGACCGGCGTCCTGGAGGGTTTCACTCACAGGCGACAGTCTAGGAAGCTTTCCCGCCCTCGTTCACACGGTCGGCGGACCGCCCGGGCCTCCGCCGCCCTGCTCAGTCGAGCGTCAGTCCGGGCGCCGGGTGGGCGTCCATCAGCTCCTTGACCTCGGCGCGCACCGTGGCGACGGTGTCCTCGTCACCGTCGCGGGCGGCGCTCACGGTGCGGTCGATCCACTCGGCGACCGCCGCCAGCTCCGACTGCGGGATGCCGCGCGAGGTGAGCGCGGGGGTGCCGATCCTGATCCCGGACGGGTCGAAGGGCTTGCGGGTGTCGTAGGGGACGGTGTTGTAGTTGACCACGATCCCGGCCCGGTCCAGCGCCTTCGCGGCGACCTTGCCGGGGACGTCCTTGCTGGTCAGGTCGATCAGCAGGAGGTGGTTGTCGGTGCCGCCGGAGACCAGCTCGAAGCCCCGGGCCGCCAGCTGCTCGCCCAGCGTCCGGGCGTTGTCGACCACCTGCCGGGCGTAGGTCCGGAACTCGGGCCCGGCCGCCTCCTTCAGCGCGACCGCGATGGCGGCCGTGGTGTGGTTGTGCGGACCGCCCTGGAGACCGGGGAAGACCGCCCGGTCGATGGCCCTGGCGTGCTGCTCGGTGGACATCAGCATGGCGCCGCGCGGCCCGCGCAGGGTCTTGTGGGTGGTGGTGGAGATCACGTCGGCGTGGCCGACCGGGCTGGGGTGCGCGCCACCGGCCACCAGCCCGGCGATGTGGGCGATGTCGGCGACCAGGACCGCGTCCACCTCGCGGGCGATCTCGGCGAAACCGGCGAAGTCGATGGTCCGCGGGACCGCCGTGCCGCCGCAGAAGATCACCTTGGGGCGCTCCTTCAGCGCCAGCTCACGCACCTGGTCGAGGTCGGTCCGCCCGCGCTCCTCGGCACTGCCGGTGGCGCGCACGCCGTACTGCACGCCCCGGAACCAGGAGCCGGTCGCGGAGACCCCCCAGCCGTGGGTGAGGTGGCCGCCCATCGGCAGCGCCATGCCCAGGACGGTGTCGCCGGGCTGGAGGAAGGCCAGGTAGACGGCGAGGTTGGCGGGCGATCCGGAGTACGGCTGGACGTTGGCGTGGTCGACCCCGAACAGCGCCTTGGCCCGGTCCACGGCCAGCGCCTCGACCTGGTCGATGTACTGCTGGCCCTCGTAGTAGCGCTTCCCCGGGTAGCCCTCGGAGTACTTGTTCTGCAGCACCGTGCCGGTGGCTTCGAGGACGGCGGCGGAGACGTAGTTCTCGCTGGGGATCAGCCGCAGGGTGTCCGCCTGGAGCCGCTGCTCGGCGGCGACCAGGGCGGCGATCTCGGGGTCGGCGCGGTGCAGGTGCGGGTGCTGCGGGGATGACTGGTGCTGCGGGGATGACTGGTGCTGCGTCATGGCGGGCGTCCCTCCGGGTCTTCCGCTCCGCACGGCTGTCGTGCGGAGGTCGACCCGGGTGCCCAGGCGGACGGCACTCCGGTGCTGTTTCCCCGCCGCTCCCTCGTGGTTCCTTCCACGTGCGCCAGTCGCGGCGATATCAGCGTACCTGCGGACGCGAACGCCCGTGCCGCTGTTCCGCGAAGCGGACGGGGCACGGGCGTTCCGGGTCGGACCGGGTCGATCCGGGTCGATCCGGGTCGGTCAGATCAGGTCGAGCGCCTTGACCGCGTCGCGCTCCTCGATCAGCTCCTGCACCGAGGCGTCGATGCGGCCGCGGGAGAAGTCGTTGATGTCCAGGCCCTGGACGATCTCGAACGTGCCGTTCTTGGCGGTGACCGGGAAGGAGGAGATGATGCCCTGCGGCACGCCGTAGGAGCCGTCGGAGACCACACCGGCGGAGGTCCAGTCACCCTCGGCGGTGCCGTTGGTCCAGGTGAAGACGTGGTCGATGGCGGCGTTGGCGGCCGAGGCGGCCGAGGAGGCGCCACGGGCGTCGATGATCGCCGCGCCGCGCTTGGCGACGGTCGGGATGAAGAAGTCCGACAGCCAGCTCTCGTCGCCGATGGCCTTGGCCGCGTTCTCGCCGTTGACCTCGGCGTGGAACACGTCGGGGTACTGGGTCGCCGAGTGGTTGCCCCAGATGGTGAGCCTCTTCACATCGGCGACCGAGACGCCGAGCTTCTTGGCCAGCTGCGCCACGGCGCGGTTGTGGTCCAGCCGGGTCATCGCGGTGAAGCGGTCGGCCGGTACGTCGGGGGCGTTGCTCTTGGCGATCAGGGCGTTGGTGTTGGCCGGGTTGCCGACCACCAGCACCCGGATGTCGTCCGCCGCGTGGTCGTTGATGGCCTTGCCCTGCGGGCGGAAGATGCCGCCGTTCGCGGAGAGCAGGTCACCGCGCTCCATCCCGGCGGTGCGCGGACGGGCGCCGACGAGCAGCGCGACGTTGGCGCCCTCGAAGCCCTGGTTCGGGTCGTCGAAGATGTCGATCCCGGCGAGCAGCGGGAACGCGCAGTCGTCGAGCTCCATCGCGGTGCCCTCGGCGGCCTTCACGCCCTGCGGGATCTCCAGCAGACGCAGCTTCACCGGGACGTCGGCGCCCAGGAGGTGACCGGAGGCGATGCGGAAGAGCAGCGCGTAGCCGATCTGGCCGGCCGCACCGGTGACGGTGACATTGACGGGAGTGCGGGTCATGATGACGTCTCCTGCTGGATACCTGTGGGAGGTCAGGTTTCGGCTGCAGCAGACAGCGCGGTCGGGGGCCGGGTGGCAGCCTCGGACCGGTCGGGCGTGCCCGCGTGGAACCAGTCCCTGATCTGTCTCTTGATCTCAAGAGATCCCTGCCAGGTTATCCCAGAGCCGGGGGTGTGCGCTCCCATGGGCGCACTCTCTCCGCGCGGCCTTCGTCACGTTTACCGCGGCGCCATGCCGGTTCGGCATCAACGCAGTTCAGGGCGGCATTACCGAAGCCGTTCGGGAGGCCGTGCGGCGGTCAGCCCGAGTCGGACGGCAGATACGTGAGCACCCGCGGCGGACCGCCCGGGTCCCGCGCCCCGGCGCACGCCTGGACGTCGTCCACCACCGCGCAGGCCTCGGCCCGGTCCGGCCCGGTGGCGGCCAGTATCGGGCTGTGGTCGACCGGGCTCCCGGCCCCGGGGCGCGGCAGCGTCGCCAGCACGCTGCCGTTGTCCCCGCTGATGGAGAGTGAGCCCAGCGACATCCCGGGCGTACCGCCCCGGGCCTCGGTCCAGACCGCGCCGCAGCGGTGGCTGTAGCGGAGCCGGATGATCAGGGTGTCCACGTCCACCGAACCGGCGACGGCGGCGTCCCGGTCGCAGCCGGTGCGGTGCGGGTCGCGCCCCTGGCAGGCCGCGCCGGAGCAGCCCGCGGCGGTCGCGCCGAAGGGCGCGGAGTTCGCCGAGTCCTGGGCCGGGCGGTGCCCGGGCGGGTTCCCCGCGAGCAGCCCGGACCAGAGCGCCGGGCCCGCCAGCACCCCGGCGGTGGCCAGCAGCGCCGCGCCGCCGGCCAGGGCGAACACCGGAACGAGGGGTCGCCTGGGTGTCGTCCGCACCCGGCCGGGTACGACCAGGGGCAGTTCGGTGACCACCGGCGGCAGCGGTTCGACCGGCCCGGCGAGGGCGCGCTCGACCGACCCCCTGGCGACCACCGGGCCGACCACCGGGGCGGCCGGGCGGAGGGCCGGTACCAGCGGAGCGGGGGCGGGCAGCGGTTCGGGGATCCAGGCGGCTTCGGCGACCTCCCAGAGCAGCATCAGCCTCGGCGCGTCCGCGCCGGTGAGCCGACCGAGCCCGGCGACCACCGAGCGCGGCGGGAACTTGGTGCCGTTGAGGTAGCGCTGCCACGCGGACTTGCTACAGGCCGTGGACTCCGCCAGCGCCTGGAGGCTGTGGCCGCTGCGGTCCTTCAGCAGTCGCAGCTGCTCGACCAGCCGTCGCACATCCGGATCCAAGGCGTCCGGCAGCCGCTGCCAGTGGGTCATGTCCCACCTCCTGTCCCAGTTTTCCTGTGCCCGATGCGACGTCCCAGCAGGTCACAGCCTGGGACGTCCCAGCTCGTCCCAGATACGGACTACTGGTTACCGTTTTTGTAGTCGCTTGGCAACTCTTGGTCACAGGAGGGGCCGACATGACGGAGCCGGCCTCCCGCCACTGGGAAGGATGTCCCTCGTGTTCGCACGTTCTGTAGGCAGGCGTCTGGCTGTGGGCGCCGCGACGCTCGCCACCGGGTTCGGCCTGGTCCTCTCGATCGCCCCCGCCGCCTCCGCCGCGACCAGCCACACCCCCTGGGGTCCCTGGAACGGTCTCGGCTACGAGCAGCAGGCGGTCGCCTCCGGCCTGCCGTTCGGCTTCCACCACTGCCACCCGCTCGCCGAGCAGGCGGCGCAGGTCGAGGCGGTGGACCCGGCCTCGGTCCCGCTGGTGCTGGAGACCCAGCCGCTGTGGCGTCCGGCGATGCGCCCGGCGGCCGAGCACGCCGCCCGGCACCGTGCCCGCGGGCACCACGCCCGGCACCACGGCCGTCGGCACGGCCGCCACCACGGCCGCCGCTTCCACAACGGACACCTGCACGGCGTCCGCTACCGCCTCGGCAGCACCGCGTACCGCACCAGCGCGTACCGCACCGTCGGGAACCGCGCTCTCGCCACCGCGGCGGTCACCCGACTGGCCCCGGCGCGCGCCCTGGGCGCGCAGCAGTCGTTCGCGCACCACTCCGGGCGCCACCACGGACACCACCACGGGCGGCACCACCACCACCGGCACCACCACCGCCACCTGTTCCAGGGCTGACGGCCCGGCACCGCACAGCACGACGGCGCTCCGCCCTCCGCGCACTGGCACGGGGTGGGTGGAGCGCCGTCGGCGCGGCGGAGGCTGCGGCGGGGGGCGGCCGGGCCTCAGCCCCCGCCGCGCCCCAGCCAGCCCGCGATCTCGTTCACGAACGGGAGCGTGATCACCGGATCCGGTTCGGACGCCAGAGCCAGCAGGATGATCGCGGTCCCGAGCACACCCATCACCACGACGTCGGTGAACCGGCTGCGGACCGCCAGCATGCCGACCTCGGGCAGCGCCACCCGCAGCACCCCGGCGACCAGCAGGGCTACCCCGATGGTGACCACCCCGGGCCGGAACTGGTTCAGCGCGGTCACCGCGAGGCCCACCCCGACCATGGTCAGCACTATCACTATCGGCCACTGCCGGACCGGGATCGGCTGGCTCCGCCCCGCCGCCGCGGCCGAACCCTCGGGCGGGAAGGTCCCGGTCGTGGTGACCGGGCGTTGGCGCGACTTCGGGGCGGGAGCGGTCGCTCCCACCAACCCGGAGGTCTCCGCCTCGGTCGCACCGGACCCACCGGATCCCGCGGGCCGTTCGGCGGCGTCCGCAGGCCCGGCTTTGCCGGAGGGGGGGTCAGCGTGCGGCACGCTCGGCCGCCTCGACCACGTTCGCCAGCAGCATCGCGCGGGTCATCGGGCCGACACCGCCGGGGTTCGGCGACAGCCAGCCCGCGACCTCGGCGACGCCGGGGTGCACGTCGCCGACCAGACCGGCCTCGGAGCGGCTGACACCGACGTCCAGCACGACCGCGCCGGGGCGCACGTCCTCCGGCTTGACCAGGTGCGGCACACCGGCGGCGGCGACGATGATGTCGGCCTGGCGCAGGTGCTGCGACAGGTCGCGGGTGCCGGTGTGGGTGAGCGTGACGGTGGCGTTCTCGCTGCGGCGGGTCAGCAGCAGCCCGATGGAGCGGCCCACGGTGATGCCGCGGCCGACGACGACCACGTTCGCCCCGTTGATCTCCACCTGGTGGCGGCGCAGCAGCTCGACGATGCCGTTGGGGGTGCACGGCAGCGGCGCCTCGATTCCCAGCACCAGCCGTCCCAGGCTCATCGGGTGCAGGCCGTCGGCGTCCTTGGCCGGGTCCATCAGTTCCAGCACCCGCTTCTCGTCCAGTCCCTTGGGCAGGGGCAGCTGGACGATGTAGCCGGTGCAGGCCGGGTTGTC
This sequence comes from Streptacidiphilus sp. P02-A3a, assembly GCF_014084105.1. Classification (GTDB taxonomy): domain Bacteria; phylum Actinomycetota; class Actinomycetes; order Streptomycetales; family Streptomycetaceae; genus Streptacidiphilus. The sequence continues at coordinate 8,243,644 of NZ_CP048289.1, forward strand.
ATTGAGCTCACGGACGACGTCCTCGACGTCCTGCTGGGTGGCGTCGCCGGGCAGCTCGCGCTGGATGCTGGCGATGCCGATCTGGGCGCAGTCCCGGTGCTTGCCTCGCACGTAGGAGTGGCTGCCGGGGTCGTCGCCGACCAGGACGGTGCCGAGGCCGGGCGTGATGCCCTGCGCCTTCAGCGCTTCGATCCTTACGGCGAGCTCGGACTTGATCGCGGCGGCGGTGGCCTTGCCATCGAGAATCTGGGCGGTCATGGAGACATTCTCCTGGATGCGGAGGGGTGGCGAGAACCCAGGCCCTGAGCCACCCGAAACCTTGCGGACTGTCAGCGTCCGATTGCAGTATCGCCACAGATTGCCGTCAGCGGGTCGACCGTGCTGGACAGTGCGTGCGGCGCGGGCCACGATGAGTCGCGAGACGGCCGCCCGAGTATGTGTTCCTTGCATATTGCCTCCGATCAGGGGGCGCGGCCGCAGGGAAGCACGGGGGAGAACGTGAGCAACCCTTTTCAACCACCGCAGGACTCCCATGGGTGTCCGCACCAGTCGGTCCAGCGCCTCGGCCACCTGATCGGCGTCACGGTCGGCATCCCGGCGTTCGAGCAGGCCAGGACCCCGGCATGACGCTGCCGGAGGCCGCCCGGTCCCCGCAGCGCTCCTGGCGGCAGCTGCGCGAGCAGCTGCTCGGTTCCCGCTTCGGCGGCCCGGCCCAGGTACTGGCCCGGGGCGGCGGCGCGGCCGTGCTGGCACTCGCGCTGGCCGAGCTGCACGCCAAGGACGATCCGGGCGTCATCTGCCCGCTGCGCCGACTCACCGGCGTTCCCTGCCCGGTGTGCGGCAGTACCACGGTGTTCATGGAGCTGGGGGCCGGGCATCCCGGCGCCGCGATCGCGGCGAACCCGGTGACCGTACTCGTGGGCCTGGGCCTGCTGCTCGCCCCGCTCGGCAACGGCGCCGTCGGCGGCTGGTGGTGGCGGCAACCGCTCCGTCGCCGGAACACCGTCATCGGCGTCGCTGCCGGTGTCTCCTGGCTCTGGCAGCTGCACCGGTTCGGTTTTCTGTCCAGCTGACTGTCATGGCGTTCCGCTAATCTCACTGCGCGTCAGCAAGCCCCGCTGACGCTGCGGCCCGTCGCGCACCCGCACTCGCACTGGTCCCACCCACTCCTGCCGGAGGCATTCCGATGAGTTACCCGCCCGATCCCAACAACCCTTACGGCCAGCCGCAGCAGCCGAATCCCTATGGCCAGCAGCCCGCTCCCGGCCCGTACGGCCAGCAGCCGCCGCAGCAGCCCAACCCGTACGGCCAGCAGCAGCAGCCGCAGCAGCCGGGCTACGGCTACCCGCAGCAGCAGCCGGGCTACGGCTACCCGCAGCAGCCGCCGCAGCCGCAGGACTACCAGCAGGGCGCCTACCCGCCGCCGCCCGGTCCCGGTTACGGCCAGCAGCCGCCCTACGGCTACGACCCCTATGCCGCCGCCGGCCAGGTGAGCGCGAGCTACGCGCACTGGGGCCGCCGGGTGGCCGCCAGCCTGGTCGACGGCGTGATAGTCGGCGTGCTCCCGGGGATCCTCTACGGCATCGGCATCTCCCAGGTGAAGGTGGCGACCTGCACCACCGACCCGACCAGCTACCAGACGAGTTGCAGCGGCGGCACCAGCGGGGCCGCGGCGATCTTCATACTGCTCGGCGCGCTGCTCGCGCTGGCCGGTGGGATCTGGCTGACCTACCAGGTGGGCACCACCGGCCAGACCGTCGGCAAGAAGGCCCTGAACATCCGTCTGGTGCGCGAGTACGACGGCCAGGTGCTCGGCTTCGGGCTGGCCCTCGTCCGTCTGCTCTGCCACGCGCTGGACTCGTTCGCCTGCTACGTCGGCTGGCTGTGGCCGCTCTGGGACGACAAGAAGCAGACCTTCGCCGACAAGATCATGAGCACTGTGGTGGTCACCACCGACTGACCTCGGCAGCGGAACACACGACCGCGGCCCGCCGCCCGGACGATCCGGGCGGCGGGCCGCGGTGACGAGCCGTCAGCACTCGGCGACGGCTCGCCCGATCGGACGATCAGTGGAAGAAGTGCCGGGTCCCGGTGAAGTACATGGTGACCCCGGCGGCCTTGGCCGCCTCGACGACCTCGCTGTCGTGGATCGAGCCGCCGGGCTGGACCACGGCCTTGATGCCCGCGTCGATCAGCACCTGGAGCCCGTCCGGGAACGGGAAGAAGGCGTCCGAGGCGGCGAAGGATCCGGCCGCCCGCTCGCCCGCGCGCTCCACCGCGAGCTTCGCCGAGTCCACCCGGTTCACCTGGCCCATGCCGACGCCCACCGAGGCGCCGTCCGCGGTCAGCAGGATCGCGTTGGACTTGACCGCCCGGCAGGCGCGCCAGGCGAAGGCCAGCTCGGCCAGCCCGGCCGCGTCCAGTGCCTCGCCGGTGGCCAGCGTCCAGGTCGCCGGGTCGTCGCCGGCCGCGTCGATCCGGTCGGCCTGCTGAAGCAGCACGCCGCCGGTCACCGGGCGGGACTCGACCGCCGGGGCGGCCGGGGTGCCGCGCAGCACCCGGATGTTCTTCTTGCGGGCCAGCACCTCGACCGCGCCGTCCTCGTAGCCCGGGGCGAAGACCACCTCGGTGAAGATCGGGGCGATCTGCTCGGCCAGCTCGACCGTCACCGGGCGGTTGACCGCGATCACGCCGCCGTAGGCGGAGACCGGGTCGCAGGCGTGCGCCTTGCGGTGCGCCTCGGCGACGTCGGCGCCCACCGCGATGCCGCACGGGTTGGCGTGCTTGATGATCGCGACGCAGGGCTCGGCCTGGTCGTACGCGGCGCGGATCGCCGCGTCGGTGTCCGCGTAGTTGTTGTAGGACATCTCCTTGCCGTGCAGCTGCTCGGCGGCCGCGATGCCGGTGCCGGTGCCGTCGGTGTAGAGGGCGGCGGCCTGGTGCGGGTTCTCGCCGTAGCGCAGGACGTTCTCGCGCTCCCAGGTGGCGCCGAGGAAGGCCGGGAAGGCCGTCTCGTCGGCGGGGGCGTACTCGCCGGCGAACCAGGAGGCCACGGCCACGTCGTAGGCGGCGGTGTGCGCGAACGCCTCACCGGCCAGGCGCTTGCGGGTGGCCAGGTCGAAGCCGCCGTCGGCGACCGCGGCCAGCACGTCCGGGTACCGGTGGGGCGAGGTGACCACGGCGACCGAGGGGTGGTTCTTGGCGGCGGCGCGGACCATGCTCGGACCGCCGATGTCGATCTGCTCGACGCACTCGTCGGGCGAGGCACCGGAGGCGACGGTCGCCTTGAACGGGTAGAGGTTGACCACGACCAGGTCGAACGGCGCGATGCCGAGCTCGGTCAGCTGGTCGCGGTGCGACTCCAGCCGCAGGTCGGCGAGGATGCCCGCGTGGACGCGCGGGTGCAGGGTCTTGACCCTGCCGTCCAGACACTCGGGGAAGCCGGTCAGCTCCTCGACCGGGGTGACCGGGACGCCCGCCGCCGCGATCCTCGCGGCGGTGGAGCCGGTGGAGACCAGTTCGACACCGGCCGCGTGCAGGCCCTGCGCCAGCTCAGCGAGTCCGGCCTTGTCGTACACACTGACCAGGGCGCGGCGGATGGGCCTGATGTTCTCGGAGGCGGGCGCGGGCTGGTTGCTGCCGGAGCTCATTGCCAAAGTCCTTCGTCGTTGTGAGTGCTGCCGTTGTGGGTGCTGTCGTTGTGGGTGGTGCCGTTTGTTGTGCCGCTGCGAGTCGTGGTCACCGGCCGGGGGACAGATAGCTGACCCTGCGTCCCTGGAGCCGGTGGCCCTCGCGGGCCAGTCGACCCACGGCCTCGACGAGCAGCTTTCGCTCGACCGTCTTGATGCGCTCGTGGAGCGCCTCGCCGCCGTCCTCGTGGTCGGCGTCGCGGACCTCGACCACGCCCTGGGCGATGATCGGACCGGTGTCCACCCCCTCGTCCACCAGGTGCACGGTGCAGCCGGTGACCTTCACCCCGTACGCCAGCGCGTCCCGCACGCCGTGGGCACCGGGGAAGGCGGGCAGCAGCGCGGGGTGGGTGTTGACGATGCGGCCCTCGAAGCGGCGCATGAACCCGCCGCCGAGGATCTTCATGAAGCCCGCGGTGACCACCAGGTCCGGCTGGTACGCCTCGGTGGCGGCGGTCAGCGCGGCGTCCCAGTCGGTGCGCTCGGGGTAGTCCTTGACCCGGTGCACGAACGTCGGCAGCCCGGCCCGCTCGGCCCGTTCAAGACCGGCGATGGAGTCGCGGTCCGCGCCGACGGCGACGATCCGCGCGCCGTAGGCCGGGTCGGCGGCGGCGTCGAGCAGGGCCTGCAGGTTGGTGCCGGAGCCGGAGACCAGGACCACGATCCGGGCCGCCGCCCCGCCGCCACCCGAAGCGGGCGCGGGGAAGTCCTGATGCGGAACGGTCGGCGGGTACGCCACAGCACGGTCCTCCCATAACGGCGCGGCCGTCCCGTCGGCTCAAGCCAGTGCACAACGGGTGTGGGCCAAGCTCTGTGGGGCAGATGCGGGGTGTCATCTCGTGACCGGCATCCGCATCCACCGAATGCCTTGCGGCGGCGCCGCAGGCCGACCGCGAGCCCTCGGCGAGAGTCACGGCCTCCAGCAACGATACCGGCAGCGGCCTGCACACCCGCACTCCTGGTCGACGATCATGGGGTGGGGAGGCACCACAGCGGGTACGGGGGTGAGAAGGTATCCCCAAGCGGAGCCAAGAATCAGGAGTACGGCGAAGACGATGGTCCAGAAATCGGACAGCGGAACACCCCCCGACGGTCCACGCGACCCCTTCGCCCCGCCCCCCAAGGACGCCCCCGACCGCCCGTGGCAGCCCCGGGGTCGTGCGCACGACCCGAAGAGCCCGGACGGTTCGGACAATCCGGACGGTTCGCAGGATCGGCCCGGCCAGCCGGAGGACCCCGCCGGGCGGCCGCCGCAGGTACCGCCGCCGCACCCGTGGAGCCCCGGCTACCAGGGTCGGCAGCCGCCCCGCCCGTACGGTCCGCCGCCGGGCCCGCGGTTCGACCCCGGCGACCCGGTCCAGCGCAAGGCCCGCTACGCGCTGCTCAGCGGCATGTGGGGGATCTTCTTCATGATCCTGGGTGTGCCCGACCTCACACTGCTGCTGTCGTCGCTGGCGCTGTACTGGGCGATCAGCTCGCTGCGCGGCAAGGCCAGGCCCCAGCCGCCGGTCGCCACCGGCGCCCGGACGCCGCCCCAGGCTCCGGCGCGGACGCCGACCCAGACGCCGCCGCAGCTGCCCGGGTGGTACTCCGACAGCACCCCGACCCGGCCGCAGGTCCCCGCCGCGATGGGCGGCCTGATCGCGAGCATCGTCGGACTGGCGCTGTTCGCCGGGGCCTTCGGCGTGCAGATGTACTACAAGAGCTACTACGACTGCCAGACCGACGCGCTCACTCAGGCCGTCTACAACACCTGCGCCACCAGCGTGTCGCCCAAGCCACCGCAGTGGCTGGTGAAGCTCGGCGGCTGAGCCGCCGCGGCGGAGCCTCCGGCGCCGGGCGGTCCGCCGCCCGGCGCCAGCGGACGAGCAGCGCCCCGGGGACGGCCACCGCCAGCGTCCAGACCAGCGCGGCCAACCCGGTCCACCAGGGCGAGGGACCGACCCCGGCCAGCGCCGACACCCCGAGCGTGCCACCGGCGGCCCCGGCGCACACCGCCGCCAGCACCCCGGCGCATCCGGCGGCGGCGACGCCCGCGCGCACCGTCGCCAGTACGCCCCACTCCCCCGCCGCCCGCCCCAGCAGCACCGCCGCCACCACCCCGGCGACCACCGGCACCGCCAGCGGCAGCAGCCCCAGCGGGGACCGGCCCGGTCCGGGCAGCGCGGCCAGCAGCGGGAAGGCCGGGGGCTGGGTAGCGGCGGTGGCCAGCGGCGTGAATCCACCGCCCAGGGCGAAGCCCGGCCCGAGCGCGTAGGCCGCCGCCCAGATCGCGGCGTTGGGCAGCAGCGTCGCGCACAGCAACAGCAGCGAGAACCGGCCGACCAGGTCCGGCGCGAGCTGGGCGGAGACCGTCCCGGCCGCGCCGAAGCGCAGCAGCAGGGACACCGCGAACGCCAGCGCCCCGCCGCCCAGCAGCGCCGCCCCGGCCCCCGCGCCCGCCCGCAGCACGGCGGCGCCACCACCGGGCACCCGGCTCCGGTCGACCATCCGGCGGCCCCAGCGGACCGACGGTCGCGCCCAGGACGGCGGCTGGTACCGGGGCAGCGGGACGAACCGCCACGACCCGGTCCCCGCGCGCACCCCGACCGCCGCCGTCGGCAGCGCGACCAGCAGCAGTCGGCCGAGCGCGGCCACCGGGCCGACGGTCGGTGCCCCGCCGGTGGCCACGGCCAGCGCCGTCACCACCCCACCGACCAGCAGGTAGCCCGCGCAGAGGCCGGTCAGCAGGGTGCCGGGCTGCTCGGCCCCGGCCTGCCGGGCGGCGCGGGAGGCGGTCCGGTAGAGCAGCGTCAGCGCCAGCGACGTCAGCAGCAGCGGCGGCACCCCGACCGGAACGGCCCCGAACCGCAGCGTCGCGCCGTGCGCCAGCAGCCACAGGCAGGCGGCCAGATGGAGCACACCGCCGCTGCCCGACTCGACGTAGGGCGAGACGATCCACAGGAAGAAGACCGGCAGCGCGACCGCGACCAGTACCGCGCCCGCCGCCGCTGCCCCGCCGAGCAGTCCGGCCCGGAGCGCGGGACCGCAGACCCCGGCCGCCGCTGTCGGACGCCACCGCTGCACTGAGAACGCCATGGGCCCACCTTGCGACACGCGGACACCCGTTATGCCCATTGACGTGGCGAATGCGGCCTTTCACCCCAAGAATTCAGATATGCCACTCATCGGGTATACGGAGCCGTCACGCCCTCACGCCCCCGGGGCACGCCCATGAACACCCCGGCCAGACCCGGCGCCTCACGCAAGCCCTCGGACCGGACGCGCGCCGCCAAGGCGGGCGTCCACGTCCGCACCGACGCCGCCGGAGCCGAGCAGTCGCCGGAGCCGCCGCCCGTCGACGCGCCGCAGCCGAGCGCGCCCGCCACGCGCCGCAGGCGACGCGGCAAGACCGCTGACCCGGCGTCAGTCGAGCCGTCGAGCACGGCCGCGACGTCCGAGCCCGACGCCGCCCCGGTCATTGACGTTCCCTCAGTTCCGGCTGAGGGCACCGAGGTTGACCCGGAGCGACCGCAACCCACCGAGCCTGCAGCAGCCGCACCCGCACCCGCACCCGCACTCGCACCCGTCGCAGCCGGACCCGCACCGGGCGTGGCGGCCACCGTCCCGCCCGGCTTCGACGAGCTCTACCAGCGGACCGCGACCCACCTGGCCCGGCAGGCCTATCTGCTCACCGGTAGCCGACCGCGCGCGGTCCACTGCGTGGAACGGGCGTTCGAGCTCGCCTGGGCGCACTGGCCGGAGGTCTCCGCCGACTCCTCGCCCGAGGGCTGGCTCCGGGCGGCCACCTTCGAGCTCGCGCTCTCCCCCTGGTACCGCAGCCACCACCTGCTGCTGGCCCAGCTGTTCCGCTCCGACCGGTTCCAGGTCAACGACCGGTTCCAGGTCAACCCGTTGGACCCGCAGGGCCTGACCGACGACGACCAGGTGCTGCTCCGGGCGCTGCTGCGGCTGCCACGCGCGCACCGCAAGGTGCTGCTGCTGCACGATGTGCTCGGGCTCGACTGGAAGCAGACCAGTACCGAGGCCGAGGCCACCACCCCCACCGCCTACGCCCGCACCGTCCGGGCCCGGCGGGCCATGGCCGAGGCCGCTCCCGGGATCGTCGGCGCCGACCCGGCGGCCCGGGGCTTCGGCCGCCGCCTGGGCGCGCTGCTGCGCGGCGCCGCCGTCCGGGGCTGCCCGCCGGTCGAGCAGTCGGCGCGGACCGGCGAACTGCGGCGCAGATCGCTGCTGCGCGAGGGCGCGGTCACCGCGGCGGCCGGGCTGGCCGGGCTGACAGCGGCGGCGGCGCTGCTCGCCGGGGTGGTCCTGGGCACCCCGTTCCACCCCCCGGCGGCACCGTTCGTGACCTACGACAGCGTCCACCACAAGCAGCACCAGCCGGGCCCGCCCCGACCGGTGGTGGCCTCGCATCCGAGCGGCCGGTCGGCTCCGGCGGTCGGGCTCGGCCGGCCCCGGCCGGTGGGAAACGCAGGCTGCCCCGCACCGGGGGCATCCGGGGCGGGGCAGTGCGTCCAGCAGGGGGCGCGGCGGCCCTGAGCGCGGCTCGGTCAGCCGATGAGCTCGCGCGCCAGGCGCGCGGTCTCGGACGGGGTCTTGCCGACCTTGACTCCGGCGGCCTCCAGGGCCTCCTTCTTCGCCTGGGCGGTGCCGGAGGAGCCCGACACGATGGCACCGGCGTGGCCCATGGTCTTGCCCTCGGGCGCGGTGAAGCCCGCCACGTAGCCGACGACCGGCTTGGTGATGTGCTCCTTGATGTACGCCGCCGCACGCTCCTCGGCGTCGCCGCCGATCTCGCCGATCATCACGATGATGTCGGTGTCGGCGTCGTCCTGGAACGCCTTGAGGGCGTCGATGTGGGTGGTACCGATGACCGGGTCGCCACCGATGCCCACGGCCGAGGAGAAGCCGATGTCACGCAGCTCGTACATCATCTGGTAGGTCAGCGTGCCCGACTTGGACACCAGGCCGATGCGGCCGGGCTTGGTGATGTCGCCGGGGATGATGCCCGCGTTGGACTGGCCGGGGGTGATCAGGCCGGGGCAGTTCGGGCCGATGATCCGGGTCTTGTTGCCCTTCTGGCCCGCGTAGGCCCAGAACGACGCGGAGTCGTGCACCGCGATGCCCTCGGTGATCACGACGGCCAGGCCGATCTCGGCGTCGATCGCCTCGATCACGGCGGCCTTGGCGAAGGCCGGGGGTACGAAGATGACCGACACGTCGGCGCCGGTCTTCTCGATCGCCTCGGCTACGGAGCCGAAGACCGGGACCTCGGTGCCGTCGAAGTCGACGCTGGTGCCCGCCTTGCGCGGGTTGACGCCGCCGACGATGTTGGTGCCGTCCGCGAGCATGAGCCGGGTGTGCTTCATGCCGGTGGCGCCGGTCATCCCCTGGACGATGACCTTGCTGTCCTTGGTGAGGAAGATAGCCATGGTGTGTGGAGTCCTCGTCCCTTACTTCGCTGCCAGCTCGGCGGCCTTGTCGGCCGCGTCGTCCATGGTGTCCACGCGCTGAACCAGCGGGTGGTTGGCGTCGGAGAGGATCTTGCGACCCAGCTCCGCGTTGTTGCCGTCCAGACGGACGACCAGGGGCTTGTTGACGTCCTCGCCCTTGGACTTGAGCAGTTCCAGGGCCTGGACGATGCCGTTGGCGACCTCGTCACAGGCGGTGATGCCACCGAAGACGTTGACGAACACGGACTTGACGTCCGGGTCGCCGAGGATGATCTCCAGGCCGTTCGCCATGACCTCGGCGGACGCGCCGCCACCGATGTCGAGGAAGTTGGCGGGCTTCACGTTGCCGTGCTTCTCACCGGCGTAGGCGACGACGTCCAGGGTGCTCATGACGAGACCCGCGCCGTTGCCGATGATGCCGACCTCGCCGTCGAGCTTGACGTAGTTGAGGCCCTTGGCCTTGGCCTTCGCCTCCAGCGGGTTGGCCGCGGCGTGGTCGACCAGCGCCTCGTGCTCCGGCTGGCGGAAGTCGGCGTTCTCGTCCAGGGAGACCTTGCCGTCGAGCGCGACGATCTTGCCCTCGCCGGTCTTGACCAGCGGGTTGACCTCGACCAGGAGCGCGTCCTCGGCGATGAAGACCTTCCACAGGCTCTTCAGCACCTCGGCGATCTGGTCCGCCACCTCGGCCGGGAACTTCGCCGCCTCGACGATCTCGCGAGCCTTGGCGTCGGTGACGCCCTCGTTCGCGTCGACCGGGATCTTGGCGAGCGCCTCGGGCTTCTCGACCGCCACGACCTCGATCTCCACGCCGCCCTCGACGGAGGCCATGGCGAGGAAGGTCCGGTTGGTCCGGTCGAGCAGGAACGAGACGTAGTACTCGTCCTTGATGTCGGCGGTCTGGGCCAGCATCACCTTGTGGACCGTGTGGCCCTTGATGTCCATGCCCAGGATCGCCTCGGCCTTGGCCACCGCGTCAGCGGGGTCGGACGCCAGCTTCACGCCGCCGGCCTTGCCTCGGCCGCCGACCTTGACCTGTGCCTTGACGACGGCCCGGCCGCCCCATCCCTCAGCGATCGCCCGCGCCTCTTCGGCGTTCTCGATGACTGCACCGCCCAGCACCGGCACACCGTGCTTGGCGAAGATGTCCCTCGCCTGGTATTCGAACAGGTCCACGCGCGTCCGTCCTTGTGATCGCGACTTCAGAAGTGGTCGGTCACGGGAGGGCCGCCCACTCCACTATCTTCCCAGCCGACCGCCCGCAGGATCGCTGCTGTGGTTCGTCGTGCCAGGCGTCGGCGCGCGGATCCAGGCGGATCACGGCCGGTGCCATCGCCACGGGGAACCCAGAGCCCAACGCGAGCGGGCAGGCATGTCCGCCTTGCAGGCTATCCCCGTAGAAGCTGCGGATCACAACCAGGACTCAGGCAGAGCCGGTGATACCCATCACAACCGCCCGGGTCGCCGCCCCGCACCGCGTGGTCTGCGCCGATGCCGAAGCGCGGCCGGGCGCGTCGGGCGGGCCCCGCGGCACGGGCCCGCGCCCGGACCGGAGTCAACCACGGTCGGCCGCGCCCGCCACCCAGGCGCGCCCGATTCCCGCCGCCAGCGCGCCGAGCGCGGCGCCCGCCGCCACGTCCGTCGGGTAGTGCACGCCGACGACCAGCCGGGAGACGCACATCGCGGCGGCCCCGCCGCCCAGGGCCGCCACCGCGGGCCGCGGCAGCAGGCCCCGGTACACCACCGCCGCTGCCGCCGCCGAGGCCGCGTGCGAACTGGGGAAGCTGTGCCTGCCCGCCGTCCGCACCAGCGGCGCGAACCCCGCCAGCTCCGGTCGCGGACGGCGGACCACCCGCTTCACCGCCATGCTGCCCAGGTGCGCGCCCGCGACCACGGCGGCGGCCCGCAGCCACCGGCCGCGCCGGGGCCGGTCGGCACCGGCCGCGAGCAGTCCGCCCGCGATCCACAGCGCGCCGTGCTCACCGGCCGCGGACAGCGCGCGGGCGCCCGAGGTCAGCGCCGGGGCCGCCAGCCGGATCCGCACCGCCCGCAGCAGCGCCGCGTCCAGCCCGGCGGGTCGCCTGTCGTCCATACCTGCTTCCCGGCCCACTTCCCGTGGTCTTTCCTTGGTGACGTTACGTCCTATTTTGTCGGAGTATGTCACGCTCATATCGAGAACTCACCGCTCCGGGAACCCGAAGGAGTCAGCAGCCCGATGGAATCCCTCACCGGCTGGGGACGCACCGCCCCCACCCTCGCCCGGGTCGAGCGCCCGACCACGGTCGAGGAGGCGACCCTGGCCGTCCTCGCCGCCGGCCCGCGCGGCGCGGTGGCCCGCGGCCTGGCCCGCTCCTACGGGGACGCCGCGCAGAACGCCGGGGGGCGGGTCCTGGACATGACCGGGCTCTCCCGGATCCTGGACATCGACCTGCCCGCCGGAACGGTCACCGCCGAGGCCGGGGTCAGCCTGCACCAGCTGATGAAGGTGCTGCTCCCGCTCGGCTGGTTCGTCCCGGTCACCCCGGGAACCCGCTACGTCACCCTCGGCGGCGCCATCGGCTCCGACATCCACGGTAAGAACCACCACGTCAGCGGCAGCTTCTCGCGCCACGTCAGCTCCTTCGACCTGCTGACCGCCGACGGCTCGGTGCGCACCGTCACCCGGGAGAGTGACAGCGACCTGTTCCACGCCACGGTCGGCGGAATGGGCCTGACCGGCGTGGTGACCACCGCCACCGTGCGACTGCTGCCGGTGCGGACCTCGCTGATGAGCGTGGACACCGAGCGGGCCGCCGACCTCGACGAGCTGCTGGCCCGGCTGACCACGACCGACCACCGGTACCGCTACTCCGTGGCCTGGATCGACCTGCTCGCCAAGGGCGGGTCGATGGGGCGCGCCGTGCTCACCCGGGGCGACCACGCCGAGCCCGGGCAGCTGAGCCCGGCGCAGCGGCGCGACCCGCTGGCGTTCCGCCCGGCCACGCTGCCGGCCGCGCCCCGGCTGCTGCCCGGCGGCCTGCTGCGGCCGGTGACCGTCGGCCTCTTCAACGAGCTCTGGTACCGCAGGGCGCCCCGCGAGCGGCGCGGCGAGATCCAGAAGATCTCCACCTTCTTCCACCCGCTGGACGGCGTGCCCGAGTGGAACCGCGTCTACGGCAGGAACGGCTTCCTCCAGTACCAGTTCGTGATCGGGCTGGACCAGGAGCGGACGCTGCGCCGGATCGTGGAGCGGATCAGCCGCAGTCAGTGCCCCAGCTTCCTGGCCGTACTCAAGCGCTTCGGCCAGGGCGACCCGGGCTGGCTGTCCTTCCCGGCCGAGGGCTGGACGCTGGCGCTGGACATCCCCACCGGGATGCCGGGGCTCGGCGGCCTGCTCAACGAGCTCGACGACGAGGTCGCCGGGGCGGGCGGCCGGGTCTACCTGGCGAAGGACTCCCGGCTCCGGCCGGAGAGCCTGGCGGGCATGTACCCCCGACTGGACGACTTCCGCCGACTGCGCGCCGAACTCGACCCGGCCGGCCTGTTCACCTCCGACCTGGCCCGGCGGCTGCGCCTGTAGCCGCCCGCCCGTGCCCGTGGCTCCCCGCGAAGTCCCCTCTGCCCGTCGTGGAAGTCCCCTGCCCGCAGTAACCCGTAGTAACCCGTAGTAAAAGGAAGGCGCCGATGAAGAACGCCCTGGGTGACCACCAGTCCCTGCTCGTGCTGGGGGGCTCCTCGGAGATCGCCAGGTCCACCGCCCGGCTGATGGTGGGCCGCCGGACCCGCACGGTGCACCTGGCCGGGCGGCCCTCGCCCGAGCTGGACGCCTCGGCGGCCGAACTCCGGGCGCTCGGAGCCGAGGTGACCGTCCTCGACTTCGACGCCGCCGACGTCGACAGCCATGCCGCGGTCCTGGGCAAGGCCTTCACCGAGGGCGACATCGACGTGGTGCTGCTGGCCTTCGGCGTGCTCGGCGACCAGGCCGAGGACGAACGGGATCCGGTCGCGGCGGCGCGGGTCGCGCAGGTCAACTACGTGGGCGCGGTGTCCGCCTCGCTCGTCTGCACCCAGCAGCTGCGCGGCCAGGGCCACGGCGCGCTGGTGGTGCTCTCCTCGGTCGCCGGGGAGCGCGCCCGCAGGTCGAACTACATCTACGGCTCCTCCAAGGCCGGTCTGGACGTCTTCGCGCAGGGCCTCGGGGACTCCCTGCGGGGCTCCGGCGTGCAGGTGCTGGTGGTCAGGCCCGGGTTCGTGCACACCCGGATGACCGCGGGGCTGAAGCCGGCGCCGCTGGCCACCACCCCGGACGCGGTCGCCGCGGCGGTCCTCGACGGCCTGGGCCGGAACGCCCACACCGTCTGGGCGCCGGGCGCCCTCCGCTTCGTCATGTCCGGCCTGCGGCACCTGCCCCGCCCGGTCTTCCGCCGACTGCCGATCTGAGCACCGGGGTGCCCGGGGGGAGTGCGCGGGGCTCCGTGCTCCCGAAAGCCGGTACCCGTGAGCAGCGAAACGCCTGGAGTGGCTTGCATTTGGCGGGTCACTCCAGGACCGTCTCATGAGTGACGGACCACATACGGAGAGTCGCCGGCCCGCACGTGAGCCGCCGGACGACCGTACTCGCACGACTGCTCAAGAAGCGGATGTTCGATGCACAGCCCACGCCACCGCGTCCAGTGCCCTCCGGTCGAGGGCGCCGGCGACGCCGAGGAGGGGGAGCCCGCGTCAGCGGCCCTCCTCGCCCACCTGGGCACGGCCAGGAGCACCTGGCCGATGGACCGCCAGGCCGCCGCGACCCTGCCCGGGCAACCCGCCTCGGTCGCCCGGGCCCGGCGCTTCGTCCGGATCACGGCGGCCATGTGGCGGCTGTCGGACGACACCGTGGCCGAGGTGGAGCTGTGCATGTCGGAGCTGGTGTCCAACGCGGTCACCCACACCGTCAGCCGCCGGGTGCACTGCCGGTTGTGGAGCGCCCGCGGGGTGCTGGTGCTGGAGGTGGACGACGAGGGCCGGCGCGAGCTGCCCCGCACCGAGTCGGCCGCCGAGGACGACGAGCACGGCCGCGGGATGCTGCTGGTCGAGTCGTTCACCGCCGCCTGGGGGACGGTCCCCCGGCCGGAGTACTCGGGCAAGACGGTGTGGGCGGCGCTGCTGCTGCCCTCCGGATGACCGTCGGCGGCGCCTCAGGCCTCGCACCTCAGGCCTCGGGTATCGGTAGCGGCTGCTTCTGGATCGCGGCGGCCATGATCTCCGGGAAGAGGTCCGGGGTGCAGGCGAAGGCCGGAGCCCCGAGCGCCGCGAGCGCTGCCGCGTGGGAGCGGTCGTACGCCGGGGCGCCCTCGTCCGACAGTGCCAGCAGCGCGATGAACTGCACCCCGGCGGCCTTCATCGCGGCCACCCGCTTCAGCATGCCGTCCCGGATCCCGCCCTCGTACAGGTCGCTGATCAGCACGACCACGGTGTCGGCCGGACGGGTGATCCGGGACTGGCAGTACGCCAGCGCCTGGTTGATGTCGGTGCCGCCGCCCAGTTGGACGCCGAACAGCACGTCCACCGGGTCGGCCAGCTGCTCGGTCAGGTCGACCACGGCGGTGTCGAAGACCACCAGCCGGGTGCGCAGCGAGGACATCGAGGCCAGCACGGCGCCGAAGACCGAGGAGTGCACGACCGAGGCGGCCATCGAGCCGGACTGGTCGATGCACAGGATGACCTCCTTCTTCACCGCGTTGGCGGCCCGGGCGTAGCCGATCAGCCGCTCCGGCACGACCGTGCCGTGGGTGCGTGCGCCCTCCGGCTCGACGTAGTTCCTCAGGTTGGCCCGGATGGTGCGGTCCCAGTCGATGTCGCGGTGGCGCGGGCGGTTGACCCGGGCGCTGCGGTCCAGCGCGCCGCCGACCAGTGAGCGGGTTCGGGTCGCGATCCGGCGTTCGAGCTGCGCGACGACCTTCCGGACGACGGCGCGGGCGCTCTCCCGGGTGGTCTCCGGCAGTGCCCGGCCGAGCGACAGCAGCGTGCCGACCAGGTGCACGTCGGGCTCCACCGCCTCCAGCATCTCCGGCTCCATCAGCAGCTGGGCCAGGCCGAGCCGGTCGATGGCGTCCTGCTGCATCACCTGCACCACCCGGGTGGGGAAGTACTCGCGGATGTCGCCGAGCCAGCGGGCGACCTCGGGCGCGGAGCCGCCGAGCCCGGCGCCGCGCGGGCGGCCGCGGTCCGGCGCGTTGCCACCGGCGCCGCCCGCGCCGTTCCGGTAGAGGGCGCTCAGGGCGCGGTCCATCGCCGCCTCGCGTCCGCTGAGGCGGCAGCCGGTGCCGTCGGCGTCGCCGCCGAGGACCAGCCGCCAGCGGCGCAGCCGCTCGTCCGCGGCCTGGGCGGGGGTGGTGCTGCCGGGGCTGGTCATGGCTGGGCCTCCGTCAGGTCGGGATTCGGCGCGGGAGTCGGGTCAGCGGTCGGGTCAGGAGTCGGGTCGGCGGTCGGGGCGAGCAGCAGCGCGGCGGTCGCGCGGGCGGCCCCGGCGCGGGCCTGGTCGGGCTCGGCGGCGAAGCCCGGGCGGTCACCGGCCGGGGGCTGCCCGCCGGTGGCGCCGGGAGCGGCGCGGACCCGCTCACCGACGGTGCGCCGCACCGCCGCCTCGAAGCCGGAGAAGGTCCGCCGCAGCAGCGGCAGCACGTCCGGGAAGACCGCCTCGGGGACGCCGGTCAGCCAGTCGTCGACCAGGCCGAGCAGCCGGGTGTCATGGATCAGCAGCATGCCGCCGCCCGCGAGGAAGCCCTCGATCCAGCCCGCCGCGTCGGCGGGTTCGCTCGCCGCCGACAGCGCAAGGCCCAGGTGCCGGGCGGCTTCGTCGGCGTCCCACTGGTTGTCGTCCAGCAGCAGCCGGGTGGCCCGGCCGCGCAGCAGCCCGGGGACGGTGTCCCGGCGGGCCAGCGTGCGCAGCGTGGTGGGCCAGCGGGCACCCGGACCGTCGGTCGCCGAGCCGCCGCTGGGGCCGTCGGCGAGCAGGGCGACGGCCGCGTGGGTCGTGCCCAGGTGCACCGCCATCGCGGTGGCGCCCTCGGCGTCCAGGTGGGCGCAGGCCGGTGGGAGGCCGACGCAGATCCGCACCGCCAGGCTCTCCGCCAGGTGCCGCAGCGCCGAGGCGTCGGTGCCGCGGACGTCGCCGTAGCGCAGCGAGCGGACCAGCGCGGGCAGCGCCTCGGCCAGGTGGGCGACGTCGGCGTCGAGCGCGGCGCGGTCGGCGAGGGCGCTGAGCACGGTGTCCAGCGCGCCCGGGAGGTCGGCCAGCAGGCAGCTCTCGGCGAGGCCGGTGACCTCGGCCAGACCGGCCGCGTTGACGGCCCGGTCGGCGGCCCGGGCCTGGGCCGCCGACTCGACGGTGGTGCCCCAGATCCCGGCTTCGGCGATGGAGACCGCGAGTTCGGGCTCCCAGCGCAGCCGCCAGCTCTCCCGGAAGGTGCCGGTGGAGGCGGTGCGCGGGTCGGCCGGTCGGCCCCAGTGGATGTCCAGCAGCCGCAGCCGGTGCAGCAGGCGGCTGCGGGCGGCGTCGGTCTCCTTGCGCAGGTCCAGGTCGAGCAGGCGTTCGTCCGGCTCCGGCTTGAGCCGCAGCGCGCGCTGCGACCGGGACAGGTCGCGCTGCAACGGGACGGCGGGCGCGCCCTCCGGTACCGCGCCCAGGGCCTCGCCGACCACCAGCCGGTCCGAGATCAGCGCGAGCGGGACGTCCGAGCCCTCGCACAGCACCGCCCGGGCCGCGTCCAGGGTCTCCGCCAGGCCGGGGACCGGTCGTCCGCGCATGACGGCCAGGGTCTCGGCGAGCCGGGCGGCCTCGATCACATGGGCCGAGGAGACCGAGTAGTCCTCGGCCCGGAGCAGCGCGGCCATCCGGGTGAGCCAGCGCACCGGGCCCGGATCCGGCGACTCGAACAGGTGCTGGTACCAGCCGGGCGAGGCGATTCCGGCTCCGTAGCCGGTGTGCTGGGACAGCCGGCGGTGTGTCCAGGGCACCCAGGTCAGCTCGACCTTGGCCTTGGGCAGCCCCTTGAGCAGGGCGTTGTCCTCGGTCGCGGAGACCCGGGCGGCCAGCGCGGGGACGTGCCAGGCCCCGCAGACCACGGCGATGCGCTGGTGCCCGGCTCTCCGGGCCGCCCGCAACTGCCTGCGCATATGGGCCTCGCGCACGATGTCGGTGCCCTCGGCCGGGCCGGTCCGCAGCTCGGCCATGGCCTCGGCGATGGCCCGGAAGGGGTCGAGGGCGTCCGCGCCGGGCTCGGGCAGCCGGTGCTCGACGACGTCCTCCCACCACTGCTCGGGGTCGTCGTGACCGGCGACGCGGGCGAGTTCGCCGATCGGGTCGCGCGGCGCCCCCGGTGAGGACGCCTCCTCGTCCTCGGGGCGGTCCGGACCGGCGGCGAGGCTGTGCGCGGCCGGAAGGTCGATGAAGTGGACCGGCAGGTCGCGGTCCAGCGCGTGGCGCAGCGCGACCCACTCGGGTGAGAAGGCCGCGTAGGGCCAGAACGCGGCGCGGGCCGGTTCGTCCACGATGTGGGCCAGCAGTGCCACCGGCGGGACCATCTCCTTGTCGGCGGCGAAGGCGAGCAGCGCGTCCGCCTCCGCCGGGCCCTCGATCAGGACCGCGTCCGGCTGGTACTGCCGCAGCGCCGCGGCGACCGCGCGGGCCGAGCCGGGACCGTGGTGGCGCACCCCCAGCAGGGCCACGCCTTCGGCTTGTCTGTGCGTCATCTGAGCCACCCCCTGTGTCGAAGTCCGGCCTGGTGCTGTCACCGACGGACCGTCAGCGCTGCTCGGTGTCCCGGCAGCTGCGGTAGAAGTCCTTCCACTCCTCGCGTTCGCGGACGACGCTCTCCAGGTACTCCTGCCAGACCAGCCGGTCGGCGGCGGGGTCGCGGACCACGGCGCCGAGCAGGCCGGAGGCGACGTCGCCGGGGCGCAGCACGCCGTCACCGAAGTGCGCGGCCAGCGCCAGACCGCTGGTGACCACGGAGATCGCCTCGGCGGTGGACAGGCTGCCCGAGGGCGACTTGACCTTGGTGCGGCCGTCGGTGGTGACCCCGTCCCGCAGTTCGCGGAACACGGTGACCACCCGGCGTATCTCGGTGGAACCGCTGGGGACCTCGGGCAGCCGCAGCGAGCGGCCCAGCTCGGCGACCCGGCGCGCGACGATGTCCACCTCGTCGTCCAGCGAGGCGGGCAGCGGCAGCACCACCGTGTTGAACCGGCGGCGCAGCGCGCTGGAGAGCTCGTTGACGCCCCGGTCGCGGTCGTTGGCGGTGGCGATCAGGTTGAACCCGCGCACCGCCTGCACCTCCTCGCCGAGCTCGGGTATCGGCAGGGTCTTCTCGGACAGGATGGTGATCAGGCTGTCCTGGACGTCGGCCGGGATCCGGGTGAGCTCCTCCACCCGGGCGGTCAGCCCCTCGGCCATGGCGCGCATCACCGGGCTGGGTACCAGCGCGCCCCGGCTCGGGCCCTCGGCCAGCAGCCGGGCGTAGTTCCAGCCGTAGCGGACCGCCTCCTCCGGGGTGCCGGCGGTGCCCTGGACCAGCAGCGTCGAGTCGCCGCTGACGGCGGCGGCCAAGTGCTCGGACACCCACGTCTTGGCGGTACCGGGCACGCCCAGCAGCAGCAGGGCCCGGTCGGTGGCGAGGGTGGTGATCGCGACCTCGACGATCCGGCGCGGGCCGACGTACTTGGGGGTGATCACCGTGCCGTCGGGGAGGGTCCCGCCGAGCAGGTAGGTGGCCACGGCCCAGGGCGACAGCCGCCAGCGGGCCGGGCGGGGCCGGTCGTCGGCGGCGGCGAGGGCGGCCAGCTCGGCGGCGAAGGCCTGCTCCGCGTGCGGTCGCAGGGCCTCGGTGGTTGTGGGCATGGCAACTCCTCGTCCGAGGGAGGCGGATGACTGAGTGGGCGTCAGAAGACAGCGAAGGGGCAGCGGCCCGGGCGCCGGAGCCCGGCGTCCGCCTGCAACCACCACTCTGCACCCGGCCACTGACAATCGAGCCGGGAGGCGGCCGCCGCCCGCTCGCCGGGTCGGCCGGATTGTCGGACCCCCCGGCTACGGTCCTTGCCATGGAGGATCGCTGGACACCGGAGCACGTTCTCTCACTCGCCCCTGACGCCCCCTCACGCAAGGCGGCGTCCAAACTCTCGGCCCCCGCGCCCTGGTCGGCCACGGGCTCGGACGACCGCGCCCTGTGGGGCCAGTGCCAGGGCAGCGGCGGCACGCCCTACCGGACGGCGGTCGAGCTGGCCGGTCCCGCCTACCAGTGCAGCTGTCCGAGCCGGAAGTTCCCCTGCAAGCACGCGCTGGGCCTGCTGCTGCTCTGGGCCGCCCGGGGCACCGGGCAGGGCCAGGCCCCCGAATGGGCCACCGGCTGGCTGGACGCCCGCCAGGAGAAGGAGCGGCAGCTCCAGGACCGCCGGGAGCAGCAGCGGCAAGGCGCCGAGCAGGACGGCGGCGCGGAGGAGCCGGCCGACACCGCCGCGCGGCTGGCCGCCGCCAAACGCGCCGCCCGCCGGTCCGAGCGGGTCGCGGCCGGGGCCGCCGAGCTCCAGGCCAGGCTCGCGGACCAGCTGCGGGCCGGTCTCGCCGACGCCCCGCAGCAGGGCCCGGCGGCCTGGGCCGGGGTGGCCGCCCGGATGGTCGACGCCCAGGCTCCCGGGCTCGCGGCGCGGGCCCGGGAGCTGGGGACGGTCCCCGCGTCCGGCCCGGGCTGGCCCTCGCGGCTGCTGGAGGAGTACGGCCTGCTGCACCTGCTCGCCGCCGGATACCAGCGGGTGGACAGCCTCCCGGCCGGGCTGGCGGCGACGGTCCGGGCCCGGGTCGGCTTCACCGTGGACACGGCCGAGGTGCTGCGCGGGCCGGTGGTCCGCGACCACTGGCTGGTCCTCGGCAGCAGCGACAGCGGCGACGAGCGGCTGACCACCCGGCGGATCTGGCTGCGCGGCAGCCGCAGCGGGCAGCCCGCGCTGCTGCTCTCCTTCGGACGCCCGGGGAGCGCGCCCGACCTCGCCCTGCCGACCGGCCTGCGGCTGGACGCCGAGGTGGCCTTCCACCCCGGCGCGCGCCCGCTGCGGGCGGCGCTCGGCACCCGCTTCTCCGCCCCCAGCGTCCCGTCCCCGGCCGAGGCCGTCCCGCCCGGGCTGCGGCTGGAGGCCGCGCTGGACGCCTACGGCCGGGCGCTGAGCGACGATCCGTGGCTGGACTCCTGGCCGGTGGTGCTGGAGCGGGTGGTCCCGCTGCCCGGCGCCCTCGGCTGGGAGCTCGCCGACCACAGCGGCCCCGCGCCGGTCGCGATACCCGTCGACCGGCGGAGCACCCCCGACTCCGGACTGTGGCGGCTGGCCGCCGTCTCCGGGGGCCGCCCGCTGACGCTGTTCGGGGAGTGCGGGCACCGGGGCTTCACCCCGATCACCGCCTGGTACCACGAGGAGACCTCCGGCGACCCGCGCCGGATCCGCACCCTGGGGGTGACCGCATGACCACCGCGGCGAAACTGCCGGAGCAGACCCGGACCGACCCCACCGCCTGGCCCGACCTGGTCACCGCCGCCCTGCTGGGCACCGACCGGCGGCCGGTGCCCGCGCTGCTGGACCAGGCGGCGCTCCAGGCCGTGGCCCGGCGGGCCGGGCTGCGCCCCGGACCGGCCTCGCCGCCGCCGCCCGCCGCCCCGGCCGACCCCCGGCCGACGCTGCCCGAGGCCGCGCGGCAGCGGCTGGCGATGCTGCTCCCGCTCCGGGGCGGTGGATCCGGCGGCGGCACCCTGGCCAACCTGAACGAACTGCTGCCGCAGTGGCTGACCGCCGCCCAGGGCCACGGCTACCGCTGCCCGCCCGCGCTGGTGCCGCCGCTGCTGGACGCAGCCCGGGCCCGCAGCGAACTGCGCGCGGACGCGGTGGCCCTGGCCGGTCCGCTGGGCCGCTGGCTGGCGGACCGCAACCCCGACTGGCGGTACGTGCTGCGGACGCCGGTCACCGGCGGCGCGGACGCCGAGCCGGACCAGCGGATCTGGCAGGAGGGGCTGTTCGCGGAACGGGTCACCCAGCTGACCCGGCTGCGCCGCCGCGATCCGGACGCCGCCCGCGAGCTGCTGCGCGGCACCTGGTCGAGCGAGCGGGCCGAGGACCGGCTGCTGTTCCTGGATGCCCTGCAGGAGGGCCTGACCGCCGGGGACGAGCCCTTCCTGGAGGCGGCGCTGAGCGACCGCGCCAAGAACGTCCGGGCGACCGCGGCGGAGCTGCTGGCCGCGCTGCCCGGTTCGGCGCTGGCGGAGCGGATGGCGCGGCGGGCGCTGGCCTGCGTGGCGCTCTCGGACACCGCGGACGGCGCCCGGCTGACCGTCCACCCGCCCACGGCCTGCGACGCGGCGATGCAGCACGACGGAATCCCGGCGGCCTCGCCGACCGGGCGGGCCGACCGGGCGTTCTGGCTCGGCGAGATCGTCGCGGCCACCCCGCTGGGCACCTGGGCGGCGGCCTACGGCTCCCCGGCGGAGCTGCTGGCGCTGCCGGTGTCCGACGCCTGGCAGCAGGACCTGCGGGACGCCTGGGCCCGGGCCGCCGTCCGGCAGGGCGACGCCGCGTGGGCGCGGGCGCTGCTGTCACTGCCCGCGCCGGATCCGATACCGGTGGGCAGCGCCGCCAAGCTGCTGGCGGTGCTGCCGTCGCCGGAGCGAGCCCGCTGGACCGCCGATTTCCTGGCCGGACACGGCCTCGCGGACGTCTTCCAGCTGCTGGTGGCCTGCCCAGCGCCCTGGCCCGAGGCGCTGGGCCGGGCGGTACTGGCCGCGCTGCGGCGGGTCGCGGCGAGCGGCGGCTACCCGTGGAGCCACAGCGGGGTG
This sequence comes from Streptacidiphilus sp. P02-A3a, assembly GCF_014084105.1. Taxonomy (GTDB): domain Bacteria; phylum Actinomycetota; class Actinomycetes; order Streptomycetales; family Streptomycetaceae; genus Streptacidiphilus. The sequence continues at coordinate 8,265,619 of NZ_CP048289.1, forward strand.
ATCGGCGTGGCCGAGCGCGCGCTGCCGCCGGAGACCGCGTCGGAGCTCTCGGCACTGGCCGAGGACGCCGCCCCGGCCTGGGCCGAGACCTTCACCCGGCTCGGCGCCACGCTCCGGCTGCGCGCCACGATGCTCGCCGAGCTCGCCTCCGGTGAGGCCGTCGGCTGACCCAGGCCGACACGGCGGCGCGGCGACACGGCGGCGCGGCGGCGCGGCGGGACGGTACGGTCAGGCCGCCGCCGGGCGGAGGTGGCCCCGCACCCAGGCGACGATGTCCCGGGTCGAGGCGCCGGGGGTGAAGATCTCCGCCACCCCCAGCTCCTTCAGCAGCGGGATGTCGTCGTCCGGGATGATGCCGCCGCCGAAGACCGTGATGTCCGCCGCGTCGCGCTCCCGCAGCAGTTCCATCACCTTGGCGCAGAGCGTCATGTGCGCGCCGGAGAGGACCGAGAGCCCGATGCCGTCCGCGTCCTCCTGGATCGCGGTGTCGACGATCTGCTCCGGCGTCTGGTGCAGGCCGGTGTAGATGACCTCCATACCCGCGTCGCGCAGCGCGCGGGCGATCACCTTGGCCCCCCGGTCGTGGCCGTCCAGGCCCGGCTTGGCCACCACCACGCGGATCGGTCCCGACACGCCCATCGCTGCCTCCTGCGTCGTAACGGGCCGCCCCCTGCGGGCGCCCGCGTCCACTTCAGTCATCGCCTGCTGTGCAGGCCTGACGTTAACAGGCGTTCGCACCGCCCGGGCGAACGCTATCGCCACAGCGGCCGGAGCACCGTTTCACCGGCCGGAACGAGGGGAGAATCACTGCGAACGCACGTTCACTGCGTGTGGGGCCGGAGTCGCCGCAGCGACACCCCACCTCTTCCGGCCCGGGCCGCACGCAGCGAGGAGCCGCACCGCCACCACCGCGCCCACGCCCGCAACCGGCGTGCGATCCGGGGTGCCCTGCGGCCCCAGGACCGCGCACCCAGGGTCTGCCCACCCCACCGTGCGCCCGCGCCCGGGGAGGCCGGAGCCGTGAGCATCCCTTTCTGCCGCACCGCGGCCACCGTCCGGGCCGCCGCCCTGGAGACCGCCGCCCTGTCCCGGCACCTGCTGCTGTACCCGACCGGCATGTCGGCCGAGCCCTGGCCGCCCGCGCCCGCCTGCGAGCACCCGGCGCTCGGCCTGCCGCACTCCCCGGTCCTGCTGCTGCACGGACTGCTCGACAACCGCGCGGTGTTCACCCCGCTGCGCCGCCTGCTGCTCACCGACGGCTTCCAGCACCTGTACGCGGTGAACTACAGCCCGTTGACCGCCGACATCCACGAGGCCGCCGTCTCCTTCGGCCAACAGGTGCTCCGCACCCGGCAGCGGTACGGGGGCGAGCGGGTCGCGGTGGTCGGCCACAGCCTGGGCGGCCTGATCGCCCGCTACTACGTGCAGGCACTCGGCGGCGACGAGCACGTGCACACCCTGGTCACCCTCGGCACGCCGCACGCGGGCACCCGCAGCGCGGTGCTGCTCCGCCCGCTGCCGGTGGCCCGGCAGCTGCTCCCCGGCAGCGCCGTGGTCGAGGCGCTGCGGGCCCCGGCGCCGGGGTGCGCCACCCGGTTCCTGTCCTTCTGGGGCGACCGCGACCCGCTGATCGTGCCCGGGGACAGCGCCTGCCTGGTCCACCCCGACCTGCTGGTGGAGAACGTCAAGGTGCCCGGCGCGGGCCACCTGGCGCTGACCGTGCACCCGGAGGTGCACACGCTGATCCGGCGGCGCCTGGCCGAGGCGGCGGCCCGGACCGGGCTCGCCGCCGGGCCCGGGCTGCCCAGCAGGCAGAGCGCCTGACGCCGCGACCGGGGGTCAGGCCCTCCCGGTGCCGCTCAGAGCTTCTCCACCGGCGCGTAGCGCAGCAGCAGCTGCTTGGTGCCCTCCGAGCCGAAGTCGATGGTGGCCTTGGCGTCGTCCGCCGGACCGGCGACGGACACGACCGTCCCCAGGCCGAAGCGGTCGTGGGTGACCCGGTCGCCGACCGCGAGCGAGACCACCGGCCGGTCCTTCATCCGGCCCCCGCTCTTGCCCCAGCCCGCGGGGGCGCCGCGCTTGCCGCCACCGCTCAGACCGCTGCCGCCGCCGAAGGAGGAGCCGCGAGCCGCGGGCGGGGCGGCGGCGGCCGAGCGCCGCTCGTCCACCAGGGCCGGCGGGATCTCCTCCAGGAAGCGCGAGGCCGGGTTGTACGAGGGCTGGCCCCAGGCGCTGCGCAGCACCGCCCGGGAGACGTACAGCCGCTCCCGGGCCCGGGTCAGCCCGACGTACGCCAGCCGCCGCTCCTCCTCCAGCTCCTTCGGCTGGCCGAGCGCCCGCAGGTGCGGGAAGACGCCGTCCTCCATGCCGGTCAGGAACACCACCGGGAACTCCAGGCCCTTGGCGGTGTGCAGGGTCATCAGCGTGATGACCCCCTTGCTCTCGCCGCCCTCGCCATCCGGTGAGTCCGGGATCTGGTCCGAGTCGGCCACCAGGGCGACCCGCTCCAGGAACCCGGCCAGGCCGGTGGCGACCGGTTCGGCGTCCGGGTCCTCGGCCGGTTCGGCCGACGCCTCCGCCTGCTCGAACTCCAGCGCGACCGCGGCGAGCTCCTGCAGGTTCTCCACCCGGGTCTCGTCCTGCGGGTCGGTCGAGGCCTGGAGCTCGGCCAGGTAGCCGGTCTCCTCCAGCACCGCCTCCAGCACCGCCGCCGCGCCCGCGCCGGAGTCGACCACGCCGCGCAGCTTCGCCAGCAGCTCGTTGAACTTCTTCACCGCGTTCACCGAGCGCGCGGCCATGCCGTAGGCCTCGTCCACCCGCCGCAGCGCCTCGGCGAAGGAGATCCGCTCGCGCTGCGCCAGCGCGTCGACCATGGCCTCGGCCCGGTCGCCGATGCCGCGCTTGGGCACGTTCAGGATCCGCCGCAGCGGCACCGTGTCCTCGGGGTTGGCCAGCACCCGCAGGTACGCCAGGACGTCCCTGACCTCCTTGCGCTCGTAGAAGCGCACCCCGCCGACGACCTTGTACGGCAGCCCGACCCGGATGAACACCTCCTCGAACACCCGGGACTGGGCGTTGGTCCGGTAGAACACCGCCACGTCGCCCGGCCGGGCGTCGCCCGCGTCGCACAGCCGGTCCACCTCGTCGGCGACGAACTGCGCCTCGCCGTGCTCGTCGTCCGCGACATAGGCGACGATCCGGGTGCCGTCGGCGCCCGCCGTCCACAGGTTCTTCGCGCGGCGGTTGGTGTTGCGCTCGATCACCGCGTTCGCGGCGCTGAGGATGGTCTGGGTGGAGCGGTAGTTCTGCTCCAGCAGGATGGTCACCGCGTTCGGGTAGTCCTCCTCGAAGTCGAGGATGTTGCGGATGGTCGCGCCCCGGAAGGCGTAGATCGACTGGTCCGCGTCACCGACCACGCACAGCTCCGCCGGGGGCACCGAGGCCAGACCCGCCGCCGCCGGGTTCACGAACTCGCCGTCCACCGTCCGCTTCGGCGCGGACCCGCTGGCCCCGCCGCTCAGCTCGCGGACCAGCATGTACTGGGCGTGGTTGGTGTCCTGGTACTCGTCCACCAGGATGTGCCGGAACCGCCGCCGGTAGTGCTCGGCGACGTCCGGGAACGCCTGGAGCAGGTGCACCGTGGTCATGATGATGTCGTCGAAGTCCAGCGCGTTGGCCTCGCGCAGCCGCCGCTGGTAGAGCGCGTAGGCCTCGGCCAGCTTGCGCTCCATCGGGTTCTCGGCCTGACCGGCGTAGGTCTCCTCGTCGATCAGCTCGTTCTTGAGGTTCGACACCTTGGCGGTGAAGGACTTCGGCGGGAACTGCTTCGGGTCCAGGTCGAGGTCGCGGCAGCAGAGCGCCATCAGCCGCTGCGAGTCCGCCGAGTCGTAGATCGAGAAGCTGGAGGTGAAGCCGAGGTGCTTGCTCTCCCGCCGCAGGATCCGCACACAGGCGCTGTGGAAGGTGGACACCCACATCGCCTTGGCCCGCGGACCCACCAGCTCCGCGACCCGCTCGCGCATCTCGCCGGCGGCCTTGTTGGTGAAGGTGATCGCCAGGATCTCCCCCGGCTGCACCCCGCGCGCGGCCAGCAGGTACGCGATCCGATGGGTCAGCACCCGGGTCTTGCCGGAGCCGGCCCCGGCCACGATCAGCAGCGGCGAGCCCGCGTGCTCCACGGCCTCGCGCTGCTGCGGGTTCATCCCGTCCAGCAGCTGCGCCGGGTCGGCGACGGTGCGCGCCGCACCGTTCCGGTGGTAGGCGTCCCGGTCCGGCGGGGGCGCGTCGAAGCGCCCCGCGAACAGGTCCGGGGGCAGTTCCTCCTCGTAGGGGGCGTCCTCGTCCGGACCGTGGTCGGTCGGGCCGAAGTCGGGGCCGAAGTCGAACACGGGCACGTCGAGGTACGCGGCACCGCCGACCGGCTGCGGCGCCGCGCCGGGCGCGTCCAGACCGGGCAGGGGGATGTCGTCAAAGAGGCTGCTCATCGTCCCCGAGTCTAGGGCGCTCCACCGACAGCCCCACCCGGAATCCAGGAGACAGTCGTCACCGGCCCCGCTACCGTCCCGAGCATGAGTGATTCCAACCACCCGGAGCAGGAGGGGGCACCACTGACCCCACAGACCCAGAACCCGCAGCTGGTGAAGCGCTCGCGCTTCCTCTCCCTGGTGCTGCGGCACGACCCGGCCCGGATCGGGCTGACCCTCGACCCGGCCGGCTGGACCGACGTCGGCGCGCTGCTCGACGCGCTCGCCGCCCACGGCCGCCCGCTGTCCCGGGCCCAGCTGGACCAGGTGGTCGCCGAGAACGACAAGCAGCGCTTCGCGTTCGACCCGAGCGGCACCCGGATCCGCGCCAACCAGGGCCACAGTGTCCGGGTCGACCTCGGCCTGCCGGAGGCCGAGCCGCCGTCGCCGCTGTTCCACGGCACCCACCCGGGCGCGCTGGCGGCGATCCGGCGCGAGGGGCTGCGCCCGATGCGGCGGCACGACGTCCACCTGTCGGCGGACCGGGAGACCGCCGCCCGGGTCGGCGCCCGGCGCGGACGCGCGGTCGTGCTGACCGTGGACGCCGCCCGGATGGCCGCCGCCGGACACCGGTTCCGGGTCAGCGGCAACGGCGTCTGGCTGGCCTCCGCCGTACCGCCGGAGTACCTCGGCGGCTGGTGACCCGTCAGACCAGGCGGCGGGCGGCGGCCCAGCGGGTGAGTTCGTGGCGGTTGCTCAGCTGGAGCTTGCGCAGCACCGCCGAGACATGGCTCTCGACCGTCTTCACCGAGATGAACAGCTGCTTGGCGATCTCCTTGTACGCGTATCCGCGCGCGATCAGCCGCAGCACCTCCCGCTCGCGGGTGGTCAGCCGGTCCAGGTCCTCGTCCACCGGCGGGGTGTCGGTCGCCGCGAAGGCGTCCAGCACGAACCCGGCCAGCCGCGGCGAGAAGACCGCGTCGCCGTCGGCCACCCGGAAGATCGCGTCCACCAGGTCGGTGCCGGTGATGGTCTTGGTGACGTAGCCGCGCGCGCCGCCGCGGATCACGCCGATCACGTCCTCGGCCGCGTCGGAGACCGACAGCGCCAGGAAGCGCACCGCCCCCGCGCCCTCCGCCGAGGTCGCGGGCGCGGTGCCGCCGGGCATCAGCGGGGCGCAGCGCCGCAGCACCTCGACCCCGCCGCCACCGGGCAGGTGGACGTCCAGCAGCACCACGTCCGGGCGGGTCGCGGTGACCACCGCGACGGCCTCCTCCACGTCGGCGGCCTCGCCGACGACGTCCACACCGGTGCTGGCGGTCTGCCCGATCTCGGCGCGCACGCCGGTCCGGAACATCCGGTGGTCGTCGACCAGGACCACCCGCGCCCGGCGGCCCGGACCGTCCGCCGCCGCCTGTCCCACGGCCTCGCTCTGCTCTTCCCCGCCCGTCATCCGTTCGCCCTCTCCATCTCAAGTTCGACCTCGGTGCCCCCGGCCGGAGCCGGGCGCACCCGGGCGTGCCCGCCGTGACGCTCCATCCGGCCGATGATCGACCCGCGTACGCCCATCCTGTCCTCGGGGACCGAGGCCAGGTCGAACCCGGGGCCGCGGTCGCGGACGAACACCCACACGGTATTCCCCTCGACCTCCGCGTACACCGACACCGGCTCGCCGCCACCGTACTTGGCCGCGTTGACCATCGCCTCCCGGGCCGCCTGGAGCTGCGCCGCCAGCCGCTCGTCCATCGGGCAGTCGCCCACGCAGATCACCTCCACCGGGATCCCGTGCAGGTCCTCGACCTCGGCGGCGACCTTGCGGACGCTCTCGGCCAGGGTGTCCGGCGTGTCCGACTCCTCCGCCCCGGCCGGCCGGTAGAGCCACTGCCGCAGGTCCCGCTCCTGGGCCCGGGCCAGCCGGGAGACCTCCTTCGGGTCGTCGGCGTTGCGCAGGATCAGGGTGAGCGTGTGCAGCACCGAGTCGTGGATGTGCGCGGCCACCTCCGCCCGCTCCTGGGCCCGGATCCGCTCCCGGCGCTCGGTGCTGAGGTCCTGCCACATCCGCAGCAGGTAGGGCCCGGCCAGCAGCAGCACCCCGGCCAGCACCGCCAGCACGGCCTGGGTGACCTTGGCGAAGTCCCCGATCGACCCCGACTCGATCAGGAAGCCGACCACCCCGGCGACCACCAGCGCCACGCCCGCCGACAGCCGCAGCGTGGCCGAGCCGCGCTTGCTGTCGCCCAGCGAGAACCAGCGGGCCCAGCGCGCGTCGTCGGCCTGCCGCCAGACCACGGCGACCCCGAGACCGGCCACCAGGAACGGCCAGATGTAGGGCGAACTCGACTGCCGGGTCAGCGTGTTGAACAGCACCAGGACCCCGGCCACCAGCGCTATCAGCGCCAGCAGCGGCCCCCGGTGGGTCTCGTCCTCGGCCGGGCGGCGGCGGCCCTCGGCGTCCGCTGCGGCCCCGGTGCGCGGCTCGCCCTGGAGCGTCTGCTGCACCGCCCGCAGCCCGCGCCGCCATCCCGTCGGCTCCTTGACCAGCGAGTACGGCCCGATGCTGCCGTGCTGCCAGGTGGTCGGCGGGGTCCCGGCGCGCATCCCCATCGGCACCGCGAACCAGAACGCCGCGTAGAGCAGTGCCCCGAGGCCGTTGCCGAGCAGCAGCACCACGAAGGCGACCCTGACCCAGAACACCGGCAGCCCGAGATGCGCGGCGAGCCCGTTGGCGACCCCGCTGATCATCCGCCCCTCGGGGATGCGGTAGAGCTTGCGGACACGCGTCGGTGCCTCGGGGGCGTCGGTGGGGACCTCTGCTGCTGCTGACACACCCTGATCGTCACATGTCCGGGGTGTGCCGGGCATCAGGGTTGCCGGGGAACGTGCCCGGTCTTCCCCCCGAGCTGTGTCAGGGTTGGTCTCAGGGTCGGACCAGGGAGATGACGGATGGGCAGGGCGTCGGACGGGCCGGACGATGGTGGCATGACCGATCATGCCGCGCCACCGCCGGGCGGGGAGGACCCCGCCGACGCCGGGCCCGCTCCGGAGGAGCAGCCGCGCCCGAACCGCCCGCCGCTGAAGCGCAGCGACAGCCACCGGGTGGTGGCCGGGGTGTGCGGCGGGGTGGGGCGGCACCTCGACATCGACCCGGTGGTGTTCCGGGTGGTGATCGCGGTGCTCTGCCTGTCGGGCGGGGTGGGCCTGTTCATCTACGGCATGGCCTGGCTGATCATCCCGGTGGAGCGGACCGGCCAGAACGAGTTGCAGCGGCTGCTGTCCGGCAAGGTGGACTGGCAGTCGCTGGGCGCGGTGCTGGTCACCGTGCTCGGCACCGGCATCTTCTTCTCCTACATGGGCAGCACCGGGCACCTCTTCCCGCTGCTGCTGATCGCGCTGCTGGCCTTCGCCGCGCTGCGGTACGACCCGGACGCGTTCGAGGCCCGGCGGCGGCAGGCCCAGCCGTCGGCCCCGCAGACCCCCGCCGCCGCGGCCGCGGTGATCCCGACGGACGCCACCACCGCGCCCGCACCGGCCTGGTGGCAGCGTCCGGACCCGCTGCTGAAGCAGTCGGCGGCCACGGCCGCCACGGCCGGGCCCGCTGAGGCCGTGACCGAGCAGCTGCCGCCGCCGGTCCGCCCGCCGTCGGCGCCGAGGGACACGGTGCCCGCGCCGCCGGTCGCGGAGCCCGGCTTCGACTGGTCCGCGCTCACCCCGCCGGAGCGGCCCGAGCCGCCGAGGCCGCGGCGCCCGCAGCAGCCCCGGCGGGAACGCTCCTACCTGGGGACGGTCTTCTTCTGCCTGGCCGTGATCACCAGCGGCTCGGTGTGGTTGGTCGGCCAGCGGCTGTACCACGGCGCCACCCTGCTGGTGGTGCTCGCCTCCGGGCTGCTGGTGCTGGGCCTGGGCCTGCTGCTGGGGGCGCGCTGGGGGCGCGCCCGCTCGCTGGTGCTGTGGGCCGCGCTGCTGACGCTGGCGGTCGCCGCGGTTGCCGCCAGCCCGGTCCAGCTGCGGACCACGTACCAGCACGTCGACTGGGCCCCGGCGAGCGCGGCGGCGGTACGGCCGTCCTACCGGCTGAGCAGCGGGGCGGCCACGCTGGACCTGACCTCGGTCGCCCCGGCGCCCGGGCGGACGGTGACCACCCGGGTACGCCTGGGCGCGGGCGCGCTGACGGTGCGGCTGCCGTCGGGACCGGAGATCAAGGTGCGCGCCCAGGCCGACGTGGGCGCGCTGGAACTGCCGGACGGGACCGACAGCGGCGGCATCTCCACCTCGCACTCGGTGGATCTGGACCCGGGCGCGGCGGCGGCGCACGGAACCATCGTCCTCGACGTCTCGGTCGGGGCCGGACAAGTGGAGGTCATCCAGTGAGGCGCCATGAGCTCGACCTGTTCTCGCTGGTCACCGGGGTGGCCTTCGTCACGGTGGCGGTGCTCTACCTGCTGGACTCGGCGGGGGTGCTCAGCGTCGACGGGCGGCTGGTGATCCCGCTGATGCTGATCGCGCTGGGCGTCGGCGGGCTGGCCGCGGCGCTGTACCGGATGACCCGGGACAGCCGCCGCGAGCGGGAGGGCGGGGCCGCCCGCCAGGAGCCCGGCGGCGAGGAGTTCTGACCTGCCCTAGCCCTGGGCGGGCTGCCGGGCAGGTGCCCGCCCGGCGGCGGCCGGGCGGGCCCGCCGGGCCGCCCACCAGGCGTCCAGCGACAGGTAGGGGGTTCCGGCCAGCACGAACGGCAGCCAGGCCATCAGGTAGATCAGGTCGTTGCCCAGGTAGTAGGGCGTCACCTGCCAGCTGACGGTGAGGAAGAAGCTCAGGTTCAGCAGCGCTCCGCCGACCGCCGCGACCCGGCCCAGCAGGCCCGCGAGGATGCCGAGGCCGGCCGCCAGCTCGCCCAGCGCGACCGCCAGCGCGAAGCCGGTCGGGGCGTGCAGCGCCAGGCCCAGCAGCGGCCCGATCGGGCTGCCCGCCTTCACGCCCTGGGTCATCGCGGCGAAGGACAGCGGATCGCCGAGGCCGCCCAGGTAGTGCGGGTCGGTGAGCTTGTCCAGCCCGGCGTAGACGAAGGTGACCCCGAGGAAGATCCGCAGCGGCAGCAGCGCGTACCTCCGGCCGAGGACCCGCAACCCGCTCCCCTGCTCCGCCATCTCATCGCTCCCTGCTCGGCCGCCGAGCGCACGGGCGTGCGTCGCCCGTCCCTACGCGGCGGACCCGCGTCGGGTTCACCGGGGCCCGGCGGCCGGAGCCGGGGCTACTCGAACAGGTCCGCGTCGGTGCGGATGATCTGCTGGTAGAGCGGCTGGTAGTTGATCCAGGCGACCAGGTCGTTGCCCAGCTGTTCGCGGGTGAGCAGGGCGTTCTCGTGGGTGATGTGCACCGGCTTCCCGGCCGCCTTGGCGAGGAGCTGGACCTGGCAGGAGCGCTCCATGGTGATGAACCACCAGGCGGCGGCGTCGACGCTGTCGCCGACGGTCAGCAGCCCGTGGTTGCGCAGGATCACCGCCTTGTGCCCGGCCAGGGCGGCGGCTATCCGGCGGCCCTCCTCGACGTCCAGCACCACGCCGGTGTAGTCGTCGAACAGCGAGTGGTCCTCGTAGAAGGCGCAGACGTCCTGGGTCAGCGGCTCCAGCAGCTCGCCCAGCGAGGACAGGGTCTTGCCGTACAGGGAGTGGCTGTGGGCGGCGGCGACGACGTCCGGGCGGGCGGCGTGCACCTGCGCGTGGATCGCGAACGCGGCCTGGTTGACGTGGTGCCGCCCGGCCACGACCTGGCCTTCGTGGTTGACCAGGATCAGGTCGCTGACCGTGATGTGCTTGAAGGACATGCCGAAGGGGTTCACCCAGAAGTGGTCGGTCCACTCCGGGTCGCGGGCGGTGATGTGCCCGGCGACGCCCTCCTCGAAGCCGAACCGGCCGAACAGCCGCAGGGCGGCCACCAGCCGTTCCTTGCGGTGCTGCCGCTCTTCCTCGACCGTCGCGAACGTCTGCGGCAGCGCGAACTGCAACTGGTCCATGGGTACCGGTGCGGGCGGTGGGTTGGTCATCGCGGCTCTCCTCGGCGGGTTGCTTGTCCCTCGCCTTGGAAGCTACTCCCCGGTAGCGCGGTTGACCAGAGCCCTCCGGCTAGAGGTGGTCGACCTCGGTGAGGTCGATGTCGATGGTGAAGGGGGTGCTCAGTTTGAGCTGGTCATGGTGGATGCCGACCAGCCCGTATGCGCCGGTCGCCTGGTCGAGCTCGTAGACATAGACCTCGGGGAGCAGGTCATCGCCCACTTCCACGCGCCAGAAGTAGCGGATACCGGCCTTGGCGTACAGCTGCGGCTTGCGCTCACGATCGCGCTCCTCGGAACTCGGGGAGACGACCTCGACAGCCAGCACGACGTCATCGGCCTGGTAGGACGTCTGGAGGCGGGACTCGATCGCCTCCGCACGGAGAACGAGCAGGTCCGGCTCCGGGCAGTTGCGCTTACCGACGACAACGCTCATCTCCCGGCGGACACGCAGGTGCTCCGGAACGGATCGGCGCAGCCCGGATTCCAGTACGTACATGGTCAGACCGTGAAAATCTCGCTGCGGACTCACGAAGACCAGGCTCCCGTCGATCAGCTCAGTGTGCGGCGGGAGGCCGTCCATCTTTAGGAACTCGGCTGCGGTGAAGCCATCGGTCGGCGGGATCAGCCAGTCCGGGACGGGCCGCTGCTCAACCTCGGAGATCGGTTCGGCGGTCATCAGGTTTCCTCCCATGGCTGGAATCCTCGTCGTTCCCCAGCGTAGATGCCCGGAAACGGCAGTGCCGTCACCCGAACGAATGTCGGGTGACGGCACTGTTGACGATCAGCGGGAGGCTACTCCCACTCGATGGTGCCCGGGGGCTTGCTGGTGACGTCCAGCACCACCCGGTTGACGTCGGGGACCTCGTTGGTGATCCGGGTGGAGATGTGGGCCAGCACCTCGTACGGCACCCGGGACCAGTCCGCGGTCATCGCGTCCTCGGAGGAGACCGGGCGCAGCACGATCGGGTGGCCGTAGGTGCGGCCGTCGCCCTGGACGCCGACCGAGCGGACGTCCGCGAGCAGCACCACCGGGCACTGCCAGATGCTGCGGTCCAGGCCGGCGGCGGTGAGCTCGGCGCGGGCGATGGCGTCGGCCTCGCGGAGCAGGTCCAGCCGCTCCTTGGTGACCTCGCCGACGATCCGGATGCCCAGGCCGGGGCCGGGGAACGGCTGGCGGTGGACGATCTCGTCGGGCAGCCCGAGCTCCGCGCCGACCTGCCGGACCTCGTCCTTGAACAGCTTGCGCAGCGGCTCGACCAGCTGGAACTGGAGGTCCTCGGGCAGCCCGCCGACGTTGTGGTGCGACTTGATGTTGGCGGTGCCGGTGCCGCCGCCGGACTCGACCACGTCCGGGTAGAGCGTGCCCTGGACCAGGAACTCGACGCTCGCGCCGTCGGCCCCGGCCTCGGCCACGATCTCGCTGGCGGCCTGCTCGAAGACGCGGATGAACTCGCGGCCGATGATCTTGCGCTTCTGCTCCGGGTCGGACACCCCGGCGAGCGCGGTCAGGAACCGCTCCTCGGCGTCGACGACCTTCAGCTTGACGCCGGTGGCCGCCACGAAGTCCTTCTCGACCTGCTCGGACTCGCCCTTGCGCATCAGCCCGTGGTCGACGTAGACGCAGGTCAGCTGGTCGCCGATGGCGCTCTGGACGAGGGCGGCGGCGACCGCCGAGTCCACGCCGCCGGACAGGCCGCAGATCGCGCGCTTGTCGCCGACCTGGGCCTTGATCAGCGCGACCTGCTCCTCGACCACGTTGGTGGTGGTCCAGTCCGGGGAGATGCCCGCGCCCCGGTACAGGAAGTGCTCCAGCACCGCCTGGCCGTGGGTGGAGTGCAGCACCTCGGGGTGGTACTGGACGCCGTAGAGCTTGCGCTGGTCGTCCTCGAAGGCGGCGACCGGCACCACGCCGGTGGAGGCGGTGACGGTGAACCCGGGGGGCGCGGCCGAGCAGGCGTCGCCGTGCGACATCCACACCGACTGCTCGTCGGGGGTGCCCGCGAACAGGGTCGAGCCGGGCTGGGACACGGTCAGCGCGGTCCGGCCGTACTCGCGCGCGCCGCTGTTGTCGACGGTGCCGCCGAGCGCCTGCGCCATCAGCTGGAAGCCGTAGCACATGCCGAAGACCGGTACCCCGGCCGCGAACAGCGCGCTGTCGAGCGCGGGAGCGCCGTCCGCGTAGACGGAGGAGGGGCCACCGGAGAGGATGATCGCCTTGGGCTCCTTGGCGAGCATCTCGGCCACCGGCATGGTGGACGGGACGATCTCGCTGTAGACCCGGGCCTCACGGACCCTGCGGGCGATGAGCTGGGCGTACTGGGCACCGAAGTCGACGACGAGGACGGCGCCTTTCGACTCCGGAGTCGTCGGCTGGTGGTCGGGGGTCGCTGATGCCACAGGGCGGCCTTCCGGCGGTGCGATGGAGGTCAAGCAGGGTTCTCCCCATGGTACCGGCCGCCCGGGTGACCGCCCGCCGGTGGTGCGGCGGGCGGCCGGACGGCCCGGGGAGGCCGCCGTCAGGCGCGGCCCCGGCAGAGTTCCAGCAGCTGCATGGCGACCTCGGTGCCCTGCGGGCCGAGGGCCTCCCGGTAGCGGGCCAGGATCTCCATCTCCCGGTTCAGCGCGACCCGGTTGCCGCCGCTGCCGATCCGGGCGGCCTGGACCTCGGCGGAGACCGCCATCCGCTGCCGGACCAGCTCGATGACCCGCTGGTCGAGCGCGTCGATGCGGATCCGGGCGGCGGCGATGACCTCGGCCGCCTCGGTGACCGTGGTGCGGGCGACGGGTGCCGCGGCGGATTGGGTGTTCATGGCTGGATTCCTCCCTGGTGGTGGGGAGCCCCGGCCCGGCGGACGACGAACGCCCCGGGCCAGTGGCCCGGGGCGCCTGTGCGATGCCTGTTCTTGGGTGTTCAGCAGGCGGCATCACCATGGCAACCGGAGCCTCCGGTGCCATAGCTAAAGACGTACGCCGCGATGAACATGGGCGACAGCATAGCGCTTCACCCGTTCGGCACGGCCCCCGCGGCGTGACTCCTGGTCAGCAGAATCGTTGTGCCCGATGACCGTGCAGGGCTCGTGTCTCCGCCAGGGACGTACGCCCGCCCCTTCCACATCCGGGGTCGCGCACGGCAGCAGGACCACGCGTGGAGTGTGCAGAACAGTCCGTGGATGCGATGAGACGCGCCGTTCCGGCGGCCGTCGTGGGACCTCGCATCGACGCTGTGACCGGTCAGCAGGGGACAGCGACCCGGTCGCGACTGAAGTGAGGGGGTGGTCCGGAGCCCGGGACGCCGGGTTCCGGACCACCCCTGATCGCCCTCGGCGACCGCTCCCCGGGCCGGAACCGGCGCGCGCCGCCGCCGCGCTACCGGCGGCGCCCCTTGCGGAGCGTGACAGTGTCCGCCCGGCGCCACCCACCGTTCACGGTCCGGCCACTCCCCCCGGTCGGGAAAACCGACTATGCCGATCTCGGCCGAACTGCTTGCGGACAGTGGGGCGCATCCCCCACGATGCTGGTGAGGGGGTGCACCACCGGCATCGCGGAATCCAGGCGGGCCACCGATCCCACGAGGACAGTCCCCGTTCGACCGGGCGGCTTCCGCCATCACGTTGAGTGACGAAACAGCCATTCGCGGGTGCTGCCGCTGCCCAGGGGCGCACTGATTCCGCGCACGCCCCTTGTGCCCCCCGTCCCAGAAACCGACTGTCCGACGGCACCCTCCCCCTGGTGCCGTTTCCGCAGCACCGGCGCAGCCCTGGCGCCGCGTGGTGCAGTCAGAGGGCCCCGTCTTCCCCCACGGGGCCCTCTGCCATGCCCGGCGCCCGCTCCCCGGGCGTCCGCTCCCGCACCGGTACCGGGAGTTGGTTGAAGCCGTAGTAGCCGGCCAGCACCCCGTGCAGCAGCATGGCCAGCGGCGCCGAGACGAACGCGAGCCCGACCAGGACCGGGTACGCCAGCCCGCCGAGGGCGAAGCGGAGCCTGGTGGCGCGGGCCGCGTCCACGTCCACCCGGGCGTCGAAGAGGTGCCCGGTGCGGGTGAGCCACCACCAGAGCGCGCCGAAGGTCAGTGCGTGGGCCACCATGAAGCCGCTGTAGAGCGCCACCGCGAGCGGCGCCTCGCGCGGCCGGGACAGGTACTCGGCGACCACGTCGGTGGCCCACGGCAGCGCCACCACGACCAGCAGCAGCACCAGGTTGAGGAAGAGCAGCACCCGGTCCACCCGGGCCACGAAGCTGAACACCTGGTGGTGGTTGGCCCACATGATGCCGACCACCAGGAAGCTGACCACGTAGGCGGCGAAGGAGTCCACGGTGCTGCCGGTGGTGAGCAGGTGCCACAGGTTGTCGCCGGTGGGGACCTTGATCCCGAGCACCAGCAGGGTGATCGCCACGGCGAAGACGCCGTCGCTGAACGCCTCGACCCGCCCGGACTCGTTCACTGCGCTCCCCCGAACACCGAACACCGAACACCGAACACCGACACGGCACCGGCACCGGTACCCGGAGCCGGACATGACACCGCCCGCGGCGACGGCCTTCCGTCGGCGCGGGCGGGTTCTGATCGGGAATGTACTTGTCATGGCGGGCAGGCGACGGGGTTTCGATCGAATGTGACGCGCGCCTCAGTGCCCGCCGGGCGCTGCCGAGCCGCCGCTCAGCCGGTCTTCGGCGGCACCACCGGGACCGGCAGCAGCGACAGCCGCAGTTCCGCGAACGCCCCCTCGGGCACCGCCGGGCTGCGCGGGGCGACCGGCGGCACCGGGCGATAGGGCTCGCTCTGGGAAGGACGCGGGTCCGGCTCGCCCTTGTTGGGCCACATCGACATGGCCCGCTCGGCCTGCGCGGTGATCGTCAGCGAGGGGTTGACGCCGAGGTTCGCCGAGACGCTGGAGCCGTCGGCGACGGTGATCCCGGGGTAGCCGTAGAGCCGCTGGTACGGGTCGATCACCCCGGTCTCGGGCGAGTCGCCGATCACGCAGCCGCCGAGGAAGTGCGCGGTCAGGGTGCGGCCGAAGAGGTCGCTGGCGGCGCTCCCGGGGAAGCCGTTGATCTCGGCGGCGACGGCGCGGGCGGACTCCTCCGCCGCCGGTATCCAGGTCGGGTTGGGCGCCCCGTGCCCCTGACGGGAGGTCAGCGTGCCCTTGCCGATGCCGGACTTCTTCCGGGAGACCACGACCGAGTTGTCCAGCGACTGCATGACCAGTCCGATGATCACCCGTTCCGACCAGCGCCGCTTGTTCAGCGAGCGCAGCAGCAGGTCCGGGCGGCGCACCGCGTTGCCGAGGAAGCGCCACAGCGGGGGAAGCCGGCCCTCGCCGCTGACCTGCATGATCGTCATCAGGCCCATCGCGTTGGAGGCCTTGCCGTAGCGCACCGGCTCGATGTGGGTGTGCGCGTCCGGGTGCACCGAGGAGGTGATGGCCACGCCCTTGGTGAAGTCCGCCCGGCTGCCGTAGCGCCGGTCCGTGGTCAGCGCGCCGACCAGCGCCTCGGAGTTGGTCCGGGTGAGCTCCCCGAGCCTGGCCGAGATCCGCGGCAGCTGCCCGGAGTCGCGCAGCCCGTGCAGCAGCTTCTGGGTGCCGTAGGTGCCCGCCGAGATCACCACCCGGCGCGCGCGGATGGTCCGCGCGCCGTTCCGGCCCGGGTTCCGGGACCTGGCGTCGGTGGCCCGGACGTCCACCGCGTAGCCCTCGCCGTCCTCGCGGACGCCGGTGACCGTGGTCATCGGCAGGATCCGGGCGCCGTTGCGCTCGGCCAGGTAGAGGTAGTTCTCGGTGAGGGTGTTCTTGGCGCCGTGGCGGCAGCCGGTCATGCACTCGCCGCACTCGGTGCAGGCCCGGCGGCGCGGTCCGGCACCGCCGAAGTACGGGTCGTCCACCTCCGTGCCGGGCGCGACCCGGGCCGCCCCGGCCTCGGGGCCGCCCGCGTCCCGGCCGTCGCCGAAGAACACCCCGACCGGGGCGAGGTGGAAGGTGTCGCCGTAGCCGAGCTTCTCGGCCGACGCCCGCAGGTGCGTGTCCGAGGGGGTGACCGTGGGGTTGGTGCGCACCCCGAGCATCCGCTTGGCCTGGTCGTAGAAGGGTGCCAGCTCCTGCGACCAGTCGGTGATGTCCTTCCACTGCGGGTCCCGGAAGAACGCCTCCGGCGGGACGTACAGGGTGTTCGCGTAGTTCAGCGAGCCGCCGCCGACACCCGCGCCGCCCAGCACCATCACGTTCTTCAGCACGTGGAAGCGCTGGATCCCGTACATCCCGAGCGCCGGGGCCCACAGGTAGTTCCGGCTGTCCCAGGAGTTCTTCGGCAGGGTCTGCGGGGTGAACCGGCGCCCGGCCTCCAGCACCGCGACCGTGTAGCCCTTCTCGGTCAGCCGCAGCGCGGAGACCGAGCCGCCGAAGCCCGAGCCGACGACCACCACGTCGTAGTCGTAGCCGGGCTCCGCCCTGGGCGCGTCCTGACCTTCCGTCACCATCTGGCTCCCTCTCAGCTCAACCTGTGAAACCTGCGGGCAGTGCCTGGACTCGTGCGGTGGTGCCGGGGTCGCGCTACTTGAGCCGCAGCGCCTTCATCGCGCCCAGCGCCCGGGTCATCAGCCGCGCGTAGCCCTGGTCGTCCATGCCGAAGGCGGGGCCCATCGGCAGCAGCCGCTGCACGGCGACGGTCTGCGCCTCGGTGTACTTGAGGATGCCCTCGGAGCCGTGGCGGCGGCCGACCCCGGAGTCGCCCATGCCGCCCATCGGCGCGGCCACGCTGCCGTAGGCGGAGGCGTAGGCCTCGTTGACGTTGACCGTGCCGGCGTGCAGGCGCAGCGCGATCCGGCGGCCGTGGCCGGGGTCCCGGCTCCAGACGCTGGCGTTCAGCCCGTACGGGGTGCTGTTCGCCTGGGCGACGGCCTCCTCCTCGCCGTCGAAGCGGTAGACGGAGACCACCGGGCCGAAGGTCTCCTCGGCGCAGACCGCGCTGGCGGCGTCCACGCCCTCCAGGATCGTCGGCTCGTAGAACAGCGGGCCGACGTCGGGCCTGGCCCGGCCACCGGCCAGGACCCGGGCGCCGTTGCCGACGGCCTCCTCGACGTGCCGGAGCACGTTGTCGAGCTGCCGCTTGGAGACCAGCGAGCCCATGTCGGCGCCCCAGCCGAGGGTGTTCCCGAGCCGCAGCGCCCTGGTCCGGGCGGTGAACCGGGCCAGGAAGTCGTCGGCGACCTCCCGCGCCACGAACAGCCGCTCGATCGAGACGCAGAGCTGTCCGGCGGAGGAGAAGCAGGCGCGGACCGCGCCCTCGGCGGCCTTGTCCAGGTCGGCGTCGGCGAGCACCAGCATCGCGTTCTTCCCGCCGAGCTCCATCGACGCGCCGACCAGCCGGGCGGCGGCGCGCTGGGCCACGTCGCGGCCGGTGCGGGTGGAGCCGGTGAACGAGACGTAGTCGGCCCGGTCGACCACCTCGGGGCCGATCACCGGCCCGTCGCCGACCACGATCTGCCACAGCTCGGCCGGGAGCCCGGCCTCGACCAGCAGCTCGCGGGTGCGCAGCGCGGTCAGCGTGGTCTGCGTGTCGGGCTTGGTGACCACGCCGTTGCCGGCCATGAAGGCGGGCAGGGCGTCGCCCGCGAACAGCGCCAGCGGGTAGTTCCACGGCGAGATCTGGCCGATCACGCCCTTGGCCTGGCGAACCTCGGTGACCTGGGTGAGCGCCGGGATCACCCCGCCGCGGCGGCGCGGGCGCAGGTACCCGGCCCCGGCCCGGGCGTAGTGGCGGGCCTCCACCGCGGTGACGCTGACCTCCTCGAAGGCGTGCGTGCGGGCCTTCCCGGTCTCCGCCTGGATCAGGTCCAGCAGCTCCGCCTGGTTGGCCAGCAGCAGGTCGTGGAAGCGCAGCAGCACCCGGGCGCGGTCGCCGAGCGGACGCTGGGCCCAGGCCCGCTGGGCGGTGCGGGCGCGGATGAACGCGGTGGCGACGTCCTCGACGGTGGACTCGGGGATCTCGGCCAGCACCTCACCGGTGAACGGGTTGCGGCTGATCCCCAAGGTGGGCTGCTCCCCGGCGGTGACGCCGCGGACCAGCCGGGCGACCAGCGCGGGCGTGACGGCGTCGGCGGCGGTGCGGGGACCGGGCTCGGCCACGGGGTTGCGCTCACCGGTCACGTCGCTCGTGCTGATGTCTGTCATGGCGTGCAGCGTAAGCCGTTTTCGGGCGCTTGGGTACCCGTCGGTAACAATGAACCGCGCCGCGTCGGGCCGTTCGTTCGTGGGCCCGCACGTAGCTGCGTACCGCGAACAACTGGCCGACTCCTTCACTATGCTCGCGGCTCATGAGCGATCGGACCGGACCGCCCGACGGCGGCGCGCCCTGGGACCCCTACCGGCAGCAACCGCCGCCAGTCCAGCCCGGGCCGGACTGGCAGGCGCCACCGACCCGGCCCGGCCCGTACGTCCCGCCCGGGCCGGACTGGCAGGCGGGTCCCGACTGGCAGGCGCTGGCCGACCGGAACGAGGCCAAGCTGCGCCGACGGCGGCGGCTGCGGCTGGCCGGTGCGGTACTGGGGGCGCTCTGCGTCGCCGGGCTCACCGCGGGCGTGGTGCTCCGGTCCGGGGGCGGCAGCCACGCCTCGCCGACGGCGTCGGGATCGGGATCGGGATCGCCGCGGCCGACCGCGGACGCCGCGCCGAAGCCGAAGCCGAGCCGCCCGGCACCGCTCCAGGTGATCTCCAGCGCCGCCACCGACACCGCGCCGCTCAGCCCGACCACCGTGTTCGACGCCGCCAAGCTGACCATCGGCGGCAAGGTGTACACCCTGGCCGCCACCGCCACCACCATCCCCTGCTGGAAGGGGACCACCGGCGGTCTCGGCAACGTGCTGGCCGCGCACGGCTGCCGGGAGCTGCTCCGCTCCACCTACGTCACCGACGGCCACGCGGTCACCGTGGGCGTCGCCGTGTTCGACGACGCCGCGCAGGCCGCCGCCGTGCTGCCGAAGTACACCGGCGAGATGCAGCCGCTGGTCCAGGGGCACATCCCGGCGTTCTGCGTGAAGGCCGCCTGCACGCAGACCCACGCCGCCGTCGGCCGGTACGACTACTTCACCATCGCCGGCCCGACCAACGGCCACCCCGGGACCGGCGACCCGCTGGCCCTGGCGGCCGCCAAGCACGCGGCCGCGTACGCCCAGCGCCGCCTGCTGGACCGGGGCAAGGCCCGGGGCTGAGCCCGCGCCGGGTCAGAGCAGCGGCTGCAGGGCGGCGCCGACCGCCCGGTGGAAGGTCGGGTAGGCCCAGATGGTGGCCGCCAGGTCGGCCAGCGGGGTCCGCGTCTGCACCGCCAGGGTCAGCAGCCCCAGCACCTCGCCGCCGGAGGGACCGGCGGCGGTCGCGCCGACCAGGTGCCCGTCGGCGGCGACCAGCTTGACGAAGCCCTCGCTGCCCCGGCCGTGGACGAAGCCCCTGCTGCTGGCGGCCAGGTCGGTCCAGCCGGTGCGGACCGCCAGGCCGCGGTCCCGGGCCTGGGCCTCGGTCAGCCCGACCGCGCCGATCTCCGGGTCGGTGAAGGTGACCCGGGGCACCGCGTGGTACTCGGCCGCGCGACCGCCCTGGCCGAGGATCGCCCGGACCGCGATGTCCGCCTGGTACATGGCCATGTGGGTGAACGCGCCCTTGCCGGTGGCGTCGCCGACCGCCCACACCCCGGGGGCCCCGGGCACCCGCATCCGCTCGTCCACCGGCAGCGCCCGCGCGTCCAGCGGTACCCCGAGCACGCTCACCCCCAGCCGGTCCAGCTCCACCCGGCGTCCGGCGGCGACCAGCAGCCGCTGCGCCCCCAGCCGCTCGCCGCGGCGCCCGGTGACCGTGAACCGGTCGCCGGACCAGGCCACCGAGGCGGCCTCGGTGCCGGTGTGCACGGACACGCCCTCGGTGGTCAGCACCCGGGTCAGCAGCTCGGCGGCCTCCGGTTCCTCCCGCGCCAGCAGCCGGGGCTGCGACTCCAGCACGGTGACCGCGCAGCCCATCCGCTGGAGCGCCTGGCCCAGCTCCAGGCCCACCGCGCCGCCGCCGAGCACCAGCAGCGACTCCGGCAGCTCCGGGGTCTCGATCAGGTCGCGGTTGGTCCAGTAGCCGGTCCCGGCCAGGCCGGGGACCGGCGGGGCGACCGGGCGCGAGCCGACCGCGAGCACGATCGCCCGGCTGGGCCGCAGCACGGTCTCGGTGTCGCCGCCGCTGTGCAGCACGGTGACCTCGTGCGGGCCGGTGAGCCGCCCGTAGCCGCGCAGGAAGCGCGCGCCCCGGCCGGTCAGCCTGTCCACCGCGACCTTGTCGTCCCAGTTGTCGGTGGCGGCCCGGACGTGCCGGGCGACCGGCGCCCACTCGGTGTGCACGTGGCAGGTCCCGGCGCTGCCGGGGACCCGGTGGGCCTCGGCGACCAGGTTCCCGGCCCGCACCATGATCTTGGAGGGGATGCAGCCCCAGTAGGGGCACTCGCCGCCGAGGAGGCGTTCGTCGACCCCGACGACGTCCAGGCCCGCGTCCGCGAGCCGTCCGGCCACCTCCTCCCCGCCGGGGCCCAGCCCGATCACGACGACGTCAGGGGTGGCGAATGCGGGGACAACCATGACCGACTCCCTTGGTGAGGGTTCTGGCCTGTCGTTCTACCGTACCCGCGACCGGGCGGGGAGTCCTGCGGTCAGGGAACGCTGAATCCGCCGGTGACGTCCAGGAACCGCTGGTAGCCGGTCTTCCAGTCGGTGTCCGGGTAGTCGACCAGGATGTCGTACTCGGTACCGGTGTTGTCCTTGTACAGCTGCTCGATCACGTCGTGCAGCGCGCTCGGGGCACCGGCCTGGCCCTGCTTGGTGTACGAGAAGCTCCACCGCGCGCCGACGTAGCCGTGGAACTGGTTGACGGCCATCTGGGCGTCCGTGTAGCTGCTGTCGTTCTTGGCCAGGCTCTGCGCCATCTGCTGGGCGTGCTGTAGCGGGGTCAGCGGCTGGCCGTTGGTCACCGCGAAGCAGATCAGGTACGTCTCGGAGGGGTCGGGCGAGTAGTTGATCGCCGTGATCTTGCTGTCCGGCTGCCTGATCCAGGGCGTGCTGGTGTTGTCCGGCAGCGGGAAGCTGAATCCGGACGGGTCGTGCACCAGGGTGTAGCCGGGCGGGACCATCGGCGTGTAGCCGGCTCCGGCCGCCGGGCTGCCGGTCTGCGACGGCCTGCCGGAGGCACCGGTGCTGGGGCCGGCGCTCGGTCCGGGGCCGGTGGTGGTGTCGGCGGTGGGCTGGCGGTGCCGGAAGATCTTGTAGTCGTAGGTCAGGCCGCCACCCACCAGCGCCGCCAGCAGCCCGGCCACCAGCAGCCAGGGCCAGATCCGGCGGTGCCGCACCGGGCTCGCGGGCTGGGCCCGGCGGGGGGCGGGACGCGACTCGGTCCCGCGCTCCAGCAAGGACTCGATCCGCTGCGGCTCCAGCCGCTGGGAGTCGGACCGCTGCTCGTCGGTGCGCTGCTCGTCGGTGCGCTGCTGCTCGGCCGACCGTGGCTCGGTCGGCTGCTCGATCCGGGTCGGCGCGGTGCCGACCGCCTCGGCGCGGGCGTGCGACACCGGCGGATGCTCGTTGCGGTCGACCAGCGGCACCAGGCTGGTGGCGTTGCGCAGCGGGTTCGGCGGCACGGCGATGCTGGTGGTGTCCCCGGCGGCGACCCCCTGCAGCATCCGGATGGCGTCCGGCGCGCTCGGGCGCTCGGCCGGGTCCTTGGACATCAGCGCGCGCAGCACCGGCGTGAGCGGTCCCGCGTTGCGCGGCTCCGGCAGCGGGTCGGTCACCACGGCGGTGAGCGTGGTCAGCGGCGAGTCGCGGCGGAACGGCGACTCGCCCTCGACCGCGGCGAACAGCGTCGCGCCGAGCCCCCACAGGTCCGAGGCCGGTCCCGGGCGGGAGCCGTGCACCCGCTCCGGGGCGAGGTAGTCGGGCGAACCGATCAGGTCGCCGGTGCGGGTCAGCGCCGAGTCGCCCTCGTAGGTGGCGATGCCGAAGTCGGTGAGCACCACCCGGCCGGTGCCGTGCTCCAGCAGCACGTTGGCCGGCTTCACGTCGCGGTGGATCACCCCGACCTGGTGCCCCCGGTGCAGCGCCGCCAGCACCTGGGCGCCGATCCCGGCCGCCTCACGGGCGTTCAGGGTGCCTTCCTGCTCCACGAGCTCGGCCAGCGACCGGCCGTCGATCAGCTCCATCACGATCCACGGCTTGCCGTCCTGCTCCAGCACGTCGTGGATGGTGATCACGCCGGGGTGCTTGATCCGCGCCGCCGCCCGGGCCTCCTGCTTCATCCGGGACTGGACGATCTGCAGGTCCTCCTCGGCGAGGTGGCCGACCGAGAGCTCCTTGACCGCGACCTCGCGGTCGAGCATCTCGTCCACCGCGTGCCAGACCGTGCCCATGCCGCCGCGCCCCAGCCGCACGCCCAGCCGGTAGCGTCCCGCCAGCATCCGGGCGGTCGGATCGGCGGTGGCCGCGCCCCCCGGCGCCGTACCGTGCGGCGGGGTGCCCCCGCGCCCCGCCTCCGCCGCCGAACCGTCTTCCGTGCCCACCCGTGCTCCCCCTTGCCTGGTCCCTGCCGAGTGCCGAATCGGCGGCAGGGTTCCAGACGCCGCGCGTAATCCCCAATGCTCGTGGTGCACAGACTAGGCAACCCGCGGCCCGACCGGAACGGCGGGGCGGCCCTGTGACCCGGATGTGACGCGCGGGCGGGCGCCCGACCCGGCGCTCAACCGGCGACGAGCGCGGCAACCACCAGCACCGATATGACTGTCAGGAGAACGCTACCCACCAACACCGCACCCAGCCAGCCGGGGGAACGCCGGGACGGCGGCCGGTGCGGTGCCGCGTGGTGCGCGACCGCGTGGTCCGCGCCCAACCGGCCGGTCCGGTCCGCGAGTTCGGCCGACCGCCCAGAGGATCCCGGGAACGGCCCCGCGAACGGCCCGCCGCCGCCGAGGACCCGTCCGAGCAGGGCCGGGCGGCGCGGCCCCGGCAGCAGCACGGCCGGACCCGACGGCGCGCCCGGGCCCAACGGCTCCGGCGCCCGCGACAGCAGCTGCCGCACCTGTTCCTCCACCTCGGCCAGGTCCGGACGGGCGCCCGGGTCGTCCGCCAGCAGCCGACCGACCAGCGGCGCCAGCGGGCCCAGCGGATCCGGCGCGGACGCGCCCTTGGTCAGCCGCACCGGCCCCGGCGCGGGCGATCCCGGTCCGTCCGACGGGTCCGACGGCAGCGGGTCACCGGTCAGCAGCCGGTGCAGCAGCGCGCCCAGCGCCCAGACGTCCGCCGCCGGTCCCACCGCGAGCCCCGGCGCCGGTGCCGCCTCGGCCGGGCGCGGCGCGGGACCGGGCCCGCGCTGCTCCGGGGCCCAGCGCTCGGGCACCTGGCCGACCACCACCGTCCGCGCGTCCCGGGCGCGCACCCGGGCCGGGGTCCAGGCCGAGGCCGGGACCCCGGCGCCGGGGATCTCGCTGCCGGGGCCGCCGCACAGCGCCTCCTGCGCCGCGCCGACCGCCAGCCCGCCGAGCAGCGCCGAACCGTCGTCGCAGACCACGACCGTCTCCAGGGTCACGTTGCCGTGCACCAGCCCCACCGCGTGCACCGCCCGCAGCGCCGCCGCCAGGTCGCCCGCGACCTCGGCGGCGCGGTACGGGGCGAGCGGGCCGCCCCGGTCCAGCAGCAGCTCCAGCGGCACGCCCCGGACCACCTCGCCCGCCACCCACAGGTAGCCGTCCTCGGCGAACGCCTCGAACGTCTGGACCAGCCGCGCGTGGTCCGGCACCGCCCCGGCCGCGAAGGCGGCCCGGGCCAGCGCCCGGGCCGCCGTGTCGTCGGCCTCGGGGACGGACCGCCGGTCCTGGTCGAACGGGGTGACCAGCTCCGGCAGCGGCACCGCGTCCAGCCGCACGGCCGTGCCGCTGCGGGTGTCCACCGCCGCGACCCCGGCGCCCAGCGGGCGGCCGGTGAGCTGGTAGCGCCCGGCCAGCGTCCGGCCGCCGAGGTCAGAGACGGGGACGGCGCCGGGGTCGGTGCGGGCGGCGCGCCCCGAGGAGCCGCCGTGGGATGCCGCCCTGCCCATGCCGCCTCCTCCCTCCGTGCCTCGGCCCGCCGTGGCCGCCGTCCGTCGTCCTTCCGCGCGTTCTGCCCTCCACCGGCCCGCCGGTGGCCGTCGCCGGGCCCGCTACCGGCTCCCCGGCTGGAAGGTGCTGTAGAAGCCCGCCAGCAGATCGCGGTTCTTGGAGCCGTCCCAGCCGGACGCGGACGCGGTCCAGTCGATCGAGTAGCCGTCCTGGCCGTCCACCACGAACTCGCGTTCGACCGAGCGCAGCGCCTCGCCGCCGCTGCCGGTGTAACTCCAGGCCCAGTCCGCGGCGTTCCAGCTCCGGTAGGAGACCGACTGCGACTGGAGCTGCCGGTAGTGCGGGTAGCTCCCGGCGTCGCGCGACTCCTCGCTGGCCAACTCGGCCAGGGCGCTGCTGCCGGGGGTACCGGTCCAGGCCACCACCAGCGTCCCGGCGGCGCCTCGGTAGCGCCAGCGGTCGGTCGCGAGCCGGGTGATCGTCCAGCCCTTGGGGATGTCGATGGTGCCGCCGCCGGGCACGGCCGCCCGCTCGAAACCAGCCGCCAGGCCCGGCTTCGTCTGCTGCGCCATGGCCACCCAGACCCCGCCGCCGGCCACCAGCAGCAGCGCCAGCAGGGCCACCAGCACCCGGGCCAGCCGCCGCCGCGAGCGCGGGTCACCGGCCTGGGGGGCGGACAGCCGCGCGGCCAGCGGCTCGGACGGCCCGCCCGGCAGCGGCATCGCCTCGGTGCGGGGCCCGTCGCCGCCGTCGTAGGCGCCGCCGTCGAAACCGCCGCCGTCGTAGCCGACCGCCGGGGCGGGCTCGCGCAGGCGCTGGGTCGGCAGGTCGTAGCCAGGTCCGCCGGTGGCCGTCGGGCGCGCCCGGGGGCGCGGCTGGGGCTGAGGCTGCGGCTCGAACCGCGGCGGCTGGAGCGGCGGCTGGAGCGGCGGCTGCGCTCGGAGCGACGGCTGCGGCTGCGGCTGCGGCTGCTGGAGCTGCGGCTCCGTCTCGGCCTCGGCCAGCACCCGCAGCAGCAGCTGCCGGGTGGTCGGCTCGTCGAAGCGCTGCTCCGGGTCCTTGCGCAGCAGCCCGGCGATCACCGGGGCCAGCGAGCCGCCGTTGGCGGGCGGCACCAGTTCCTCGGTCATCACCGCCGTCAGCGTGGACAGCGCCGAGCCCTTGTCGTACGGCGGATGGCCCTCGACCATCGCGTACATGGTCGCCCCGAGCGACCACAGGTCGGCCGGGGCCCCGGGGACCCGGCCGCGGGCCCGCTCCGGGGAGATGTAGGAGGGCGCGCCGACCAGCATCCCGGTGGAGGTGACCGAGGGGTCGCCCTCGACCCGGGCGATGCCGAAGTCGGTGAGCACCACCCGCCCGTCGTGCCCGATCAGCACGTTGGACGGCTTGACGTCACGGTGCAGGATGCCCGAGCGGTGCGCCTGGGCCAGCACCGCCAGCAGCTCCAGGCCGATCTCGGCGGCCCGCAGCGGCGGCAGCACGCCCTCGCTGCTGATCACCTCGCTCAGCGAGCGGGACTCCACCAGCTCCATCACGATCCACGGCCGGTCGTCCTCCTCGACCACGTCGTAGACGGTGATCGCGGCGGTGTGCCGGACCCGGGCGATGGCCTTGGCCTCGGTCAGGGTGCGCGCGATCAGCCGACGGCGCTCGTCCTCGTCCACTCCGGCGGCGAAGCGCAGCTCCTTGACCGCGACCGGGCGGCCGAGGACTTCGTCCACGGCCCGCCAGACCGTGCCCATGCCGCCCCGGCCGAGCACCGACACCAGCCGGTATCGGTCCGCCAGCAACCTCCCCGACGCGTCCTGATTAGCGGTCATCTGGATGAGGTCCCCTCCGCGTGTGAATCTCCCGACCCCATCGTCCCCTACCCGAGCGGGACGATGTCCTCCGCCCCCAGTCTGGCGGCTTCGGCGGTGAGGTCGTCCGGCTGCCGCTGCGACTCCCGTTCGGCCGCGACCCGGATCCGGTACTGCTCCACCTCGCGGTCGATCCGGCGCTGGTCCCAACCGAGTTCACCGGCCATCAGCTCGGCGGCCTCGCGCATGCTGGCGGTGCCCCGGTCGAAGGTCTCGATGGAGATCCGGGTGCGCCTGGCCAGCACGTCGTCGAGGCGCTGGGCGCCCTCGCTGCGGACCGCGTGGACGACCTCGGCGCGCAGGTAGTCGTCCGCCCCGCCCAGCGGTTCGGCCAGTCCCGGCTCGGCGGCGATGAGTTCCAGCAGTTCGCCGACGAGTGAGCCGTAACGGTTCAGCAGGTGCTCGACCCGGGCCACGTGGAGTCCGCTGGTCCGGGCCAGCTCGGCGCGGCCGTTCCACAGCGCCTGGTAGCCCTCGGCCCCGGCCAGCGGCACCCGCTCGGTGCAGCTCGGCGGAACCCGCTGGTCCAGGCCGTGCACGGCCTCGTCCACGGCGTCCCGGGCCATCACCCGGTAGGTCGTGTACTTGCCCCCGGCGACCACCACCAGACCGGGCACGGAGTGCTGGACCACGTGCTCGCGGCTGAGCTTGGAGGTCGCCTCGGACTCCCCGGCCAGCAGCGGGCGCAGCCCGGCGTAGACGCCCTCGACGTCCTCCCTGGTCAACGGCACCGCCAGGACCGAGTTCAGATGGTCGAGCAGGTACTCGATGTCGGCGCCGCTGGCCGCCGGGTGGTCCTTGCCCAGAGTCCACTCGGTGTCCGTGGTGCCCACGATCCAGTGCCTGCCCCAGGGGATGACGAACAGCACGCTCCGCTCGGTCCGCAGGATCAGCCCGGTGGCGGAGTGGATCCGGTCGCGCGGAACCACCAGGTGGATGCCCTTGGACGCGCGCACGTGGAACTGGCCGCGGGTGCCGACCAGGGCCTGCGTCTCGTCCGTCCACACGCCGGTCGCGTTGACGACCTGTCGGGCGCGTACCTCGAACTCACCTCCCAGTTCCAGATCATGCACCCGGGCACCGACAACCCGCTCCCCCTCGCGCAGGAAGCCGGTCACCCGGGCCTGGTTGGCGGCCCAGGCGCCGTAGCCGGCGGCGGTGCGGACGAGGGTGGCCACGTAGCGGGCGTCGTCCATCTGGGCGTCGTAGTACTGCACCGCGCCGACCAGGGCGTCCCGGCGCAGGCAGGGCGCCAGCCGCAGGGCCTGACGGCGGCCCAGGTGCCGGTGCAGCGGCAGCCCGCGGCCGTGCGATCCGGACACCGACATGGCGTCGTAGAGGGCCACCCCGGAGCCCACATAGGCGCGCTCCCAGCCCCGGTGCCGCAGCGGGTAGAGGAAGGACACCGGCTTGACCAGGTGCGGGGCCAGGGTCTCCAGCAGCAGGCCGCGTTCCCTCAGCGCCTCCTGGACCAGGGTGAAGTCCAGCATCTCCAGGTAGCGCAGACCGCCGTGGATCAGTTTGCTGGAGCGGCTGGAGGTGCCCGAGGCCCAGTCCCCGGCCTCCACGATGCCGGTGGACAGGCCGCGGGTGACCGCGTCCAGCGCGGTCCCGGCGCCGACCACGCCGCCGCCGACGACCAGGATGTCGAGTTCCCGTTCGGCCATCCGGGCCAGCGACTCCGCCCGTTCGGCCGGACCCAGTTTCGTGCTTCGCATGGCTGCCTCCGCAGTACGCACTCCCCGGCTCGGGCGCACCGGACGCCCGGTCAACTGGCCACCGATCACCAGCCTGCCGGGTATCTGCCCAAACCGGCGGACCGCAGTCACGTCCCAGCCGCACCAGCTGAATCGAACCCCCGAACTCACTGGGAACACCCGTTGCCACCTGCTAGCCTGCCGCCGACTCGCCGTGCCCCGCCCGCGCTCCGGGCCACCCGCCCCGGCCCACGCCGCCGCGCCCGCGCCCGCGCCCGGTTTCGGGCCGCCGACCGACCAGCCGGGCCAGCCCTTCCAGCCCGGCCCGGCCGGTTTCGCCGGGGCCTACGGGATGACCCAGCCGGTCCCGGAGCACAACCGTCCGGGCCTGGGCATCGTGGCGGCGGTGGGCGCGATGATCGTCTCGGCGCTGCTGTACGGCGCGGTGATCGACCTCACCAAGCACGAGATCGGCTATCTGGCGCTGGCCATCGGCCTGGTGATCGGCCTGGCCCTGGGCAGACACCATCTTCGGCAACCTGAACATGATGTTCAGCACCTGGAAGGACAGCCTGGACGCGATGTCGCTGTTCTTCTTCGTGATCGGCGGCCTGGAGGCGTTCGTCTTCACCCGCCGCTTCAGCGGGGCGCAGCTGCCGAACCGGGGCCGCCGCCGCTGAGCGCCCCGGACAGCCGTGAGGCCCCCGCGCGGGGGCCTCCGGCCAGCTGCCGCTACTTGCTGCGGGAGACGGTGACCTCGACCCGCTGGAACTCCTTGAGCTCGGAGTAGCCGGTGGTGGCCATCGCCCGGCGCAGCGCGCCGAACAGGTTCATGGTGCCGTCGGGGGTGTGCGAGGGGCCGGAGAGGATCTCCTCGGTGGTACCGACCGTGCCCAGGTCCACCCGCTTGCCGCGCGGCAGCTCCTCGTGCACGGCCTCCATGCCCCAGTGGAAGCCCCGGCCCGGCGCGTCGTTGGCGCGGGCCAGCGCGGCGCCGATCATCACCGCGTCCGCGCCGCAGGCGACGGCCTTGGCCAGGTCGCCGCTGTAGCCGACGCCGCCGTCCGCGATCACGTGGACGTACCGGCCGCCGGACTCGTCCATGTAGTCGCGCCGGGCGGCGGCCACGTCCGCGACCGCGGTCGCCATCGGCACCTGGATGCCCAGCACGGTGCGGGTGGTGTGCGCCGCGCCGCCGCCGAAGCCGACCAGGACGCCGGCCGCGCCGGTGCGCATCAGGTGCAGCGCCGCCGTGTAGGTGGCGCAGCCGCCGACGATCACCGGGACGTCGAGCTCGTAGATGAACTGCTTGAGGTTCAGCGGCTCGGCCGCGCCGGAGACGTGCTCGGCGGAGA
The DNA here is from genome assembly GCF_014084105.1 of Streptacidiphilus sp. P02-A3a. Classification (GTDB taxonomy): domain Bacteria; phylum Actinomycetota; class Actinomycetes; order Streptomycetales; family Streptomycetaceae; genus Streptacidiphilus. The sequence continues at coordinate 8,295,139 of NZ_CP048289.1, forward strand.
CCGTGGTGCCCCGGATCACGAAGATGTCGACGCCCGCGTCCACCACGACCTTGGAGAACTCGGCGGTGCGCTGCGGCGACAGCGCGGCGGCGGTGACCACCCCGGAGTCGCGGATCTCCTTCAGCCGTCGGCCGATCAGCTCGGCCTTGATCGGCTCCCGGTAGATCTCCTGCAGCCGCCGGGTGGCCAGCGCCTCGTCCTTGACCTCGGTGATCTCCTGGAGCAGCGGGCGCGGGTCCTCGTAGCGGGTCCACAGGCCTTCCAGGTTGAGCACGCCGAGGCCGCCCATCCGGCCGAAGGCGATGGCCTGCTCCGGCGAGACCACGCTGTCCATGGGTGCGGCCAGGAACGGCAGCTCGAAGCGGTAGGCGTCGATCTGCCAGGCGATCGAGACCTCCTTCGGGTCCCGGGTCCGGCGGCTCGGTACGACGGCGATGTCGTCGAAGGCGTACGCCTGTCGGCCCCGCTTGCCCCGCCCGATCTCGATCTCGGTCACGTCCCAGCCCTTCGTTCAACCTGCTACTGCCGTGCACCAGTATCCCGCACACGGCGAAGGGGGCCGCCGCAGCGACCCCCATCGCCCCGACGGCGGACTACTTGCCGTGGTAGTTCGGCGCCTCGACGGTCATCTGGATGTCGTGCGGGTGGCTCTCGCGCAGCCCGGCCGAGGTGATCCGGACGAACCGGCCCTTGGACTCCATCTCCGCGATGGTGCCCGCGCCGACGTAGCCCATGGTCTGCCGCAGGCCGCCGACCAGCTGGTACAGCACCGCCGACAGCGGGCCGCGGTAGGGCACCTGCCCCTCGATGCCCTCGGCGATCAGCTTCTCGTCGGAGGTGACGTCGCCCTGGAAGTAGCGGTCCTTGGAGAAGGACTTGGCCTGGCCGCGGGACTGCATCGCGCCCAGCGAGCCCATGCCGCGGTACGACTTGAACTGCTTGCCGTTGATGAAGAGCAGTTCGCCCGGGGACTCCTCGCAGCCCGCGAGCAGGCTGCCGAGCATGACCGTGTCGGCACCGGCCGCCAGCGCCTTGCCGATGTCGCCGGAGTACTGCAGGCCGCCGTCGCCGATGACCGGGACGCCCGCCTCGCGGCAGGCCACGGCCGCCTCGTAGATCGCGGTGACCTGGGGCACGCCGATCCCGGCGACCACGCGGGTGGTACAGATCGAGCCCGGGCCGACGCCGACCTTGACCCCGTCCATACCGGCGTCGATCAGCGCCTGCGCGCCGTCGCGGGTGGCGACGTTGCCGCCGATCACGTCGACGTTGACGGCCGCCTTGATCTTCGCCATCCAGTTCAGCGCGTTGCCGTTGTGGCCGTGCGAGGTGTCCACGATCAGGAAGTCGACGCCCACGGCGGCCAGCGCCTGGGCCCGCTCCAGCGACTCGGAGCCGGTGCCGACGGCGGCGCCGACCAGCAGCCGGCCCTCGGAGTCCTTGGCGGCGTGGGGGTACTTCTCGGCCTTGACGAAGTCCTTGACCGTGATCAGGCCCTTGAGCACGCCGTCGGCGTCGACCAGCGGCAGCTTCTCGATCTTGTGGCGGCGCAGCCGGGCGATGGCGTCCTCACCGCTTATCCCGACCTCGCCGGTGATCAGCGGCATCGGGGTCATGATCTCGCGGACCTGGCGGCTGCGGTCGGCCTCGAAGGCCATGTCGCGGTTGGTGACGATGCCGAGCAGCCGCCCGGCCGGGTCGGTGACCGGCACGCCGCTGATCCGGAACTTGGCGCAGAGCGCGTCGGCCTCGGCCAGGGTGGCGTCCGCCGACACCGTGATCGGGTCGGTGACCATGCCCGACTCGGAGCGCTTCACCAGGTCGACCTGGTTGACCTGGTCCTCGATGGAGAGGTTGCGGTGCAGCACGCCGACACCGCCCTGGCGGGCCATGGCGATCGCCATCCGCGCCTCGGTGACCTTGTCCATGGCGGCGGAGAGCAGAGGGATGTTGACCCGGACGTTACGGGAGACCCGTGAGGAGGTGTCCACCTGGTTGGGCAGCACGTCGGAAGCGCCGGGGAGCAGCAGGACATCGTCGTAGGTGAGCCCGAGCATGGCGAACTTCTCGGGTACACCTGCGGCATTCAAAGACATTGGGCACCTTCCCGTACCGACCCGGAGACCTAGGAAGCGGGGGGAAGACTCTTTTGGCGCACCCACCCGCGCAACACGGCGCCACCGGGGGCCGCTGGATGGGCAGCTCGGCACCGATATCTCAGTCTACCGGTAGCGGGATGCTCTCCCTCCGGGCCGCGCACCGGCCCCGGCGGGGCCGGGCCCGGACGCCGGGATCAGGCGGAGAGGTCCTCGTGGGCGCCCCCGGCGAGGGCGCGGAGCCGGCTCAGCGCGCGGTGCTGGGCGACCCGGACGGCTCCGGCGGACATGCCGAGCACCTCACCGGTCTCCTCGGCGGTCAGCCCGGCCGCGATCCGCAGCAGCACCAGCTCGCGCTGGCGGGCGGGCAGGCAGGCCAGCAGTTCCCTGGCCCAGGCCGCGTCGCTGCTGAGCAGCGCGCGCTCCTCCGGGCCGAGGGCCTCGTCGGGCTTCTCCGGCAGCTCCTCGGCGAGCGAGAGCGGCTGCCCGGGGCCGCGCATCGCGGCCCGCTGCAGGTCGGCGATCTTGTGGGCGGCGATGCTGAAGACGAACGCCTCGAACGGGCGGCCCTCGTCGCGGTAGCGCGGCAGCGCGCAGAGCACCGCCAGGCAGACCTCCTGCGCGACGTCGTCCACATGGTGCCGGGCCCCGCCCGGCAACCGGACCAGCTTGGCCCGGCAGTAGCGCAGCACCAGCGGGTGGACCTGCGCCAACAGCGCGTCCGTCGCCTCGGGGTCACCGCCGACGGCGCGGACCACCAGAGCCCCGATGGGCACGGGCAACCCACCGGAAGGCTGTCCGCGGCCGGGGGCCGCGGTCACATCGTCGTCGCGCACTGCTCCATGGTGCCTGGTCACATCGGGAAACGCGGCACCGCACCCCGACTTGTGCATCGGAACGTTATGCGCCACGGCTGCCCACCCCCGTCAGCAACTCCCGGAGAGACCTCATACCCCCATGGTGCGTCCTCGACGAGGAAGCGGGCCATGCCCGCTTCCCCTCCACGAGGACGCTCCGCCCGTACGGCTGCGCCCGCGTCCGGAAACCGGCAGGTCAGCGGACGAGACCCCAGCGGAAACCGAGCGCGACCGCGTGCGCGCGGTCGGAGGCGCCGAGCTTCTTGAAGAGACGTCGCGCGTGGGTCTTCACGGTGTCCTCGGAGAGGAACAGTTCACGCCCGATCTCGGCGTTGCTACGGCCGTGGCTCATGCCTTCGAGCACCTGGATCTCACGGGCCGTCAGCGTCGGCGCGGCGCCCATCTCGGCGCAGCGGAGCCGACGCGGGGCGAGCCGCCAGGTCGGGTCGGCCAGGGCCTGGGTGACGGTGGCCCGCAGCTCCGCCCGGGAGGCGTCCTTGTGCAGGTAGCCGCGGGCACCGGCGGCCACCGCGAGCGCCACCCCGTCCAGGTCCTCGGCGACGGTGAGCATGATGATGCGGGCGCCCGGATCGGCGGACAGCAGCCGCCGCACGGTTTCGACGCCGCCGAGGCCGGGCATCCGCACGTCCATCAGCACCAGGTCGGACCGGTCGGCCACCCAGCGGCGAAGCACCTCCTCACCGTTGGTCGCCGTGGTCACCCGGTCGACGCCGGGAACGGTCGCCACCGCGCGGCGCAGCGCCTCGCGGGCAAGCGGTGAATCATCACAGACGAGGACGGAAGTCATGACCGTCCTCCGCAGCTGATCCGCGTCACGTTGAGCCTCCTGGCTGGTACGAATCGTCACCCGCGATCACGACGGCTGAAGTCTTCCCCGACTCCAGCGCTGTTGACCGCTCTCAGCACTCCCAACGACCGTCACTCGAATGAGTTACGGGGTCGGCCGCCGCCTTCAGCACTCTACGTGGTCGTCCCGCTACAGATCAGCAGCCACGGCGTGCAGTCGGGGGTACGTGCGCGGCTCGCGCGCGTCCGGCGCGCCCCACCGCGATGGACCCGGGCGGCGCAACCCGGCGGTAACCCCGCCGACTGGAGGGATTTACGTGCCTTTTGTCCCTTTCGCTCTCTTTTTGGGGTTATATGACTTGTATCCACCGCTGACCGTCGCACCTGAACCCACGAGGGAATGAGCAATGGCAGACTTCTCCCGACTCCCCGGCCCGAACGCGGATCTCTGGGACTGGCAACTGGCCGCCGCCTGCCGCGGCGTGGACAGCTCGCTGTTCTTCCACCCCGAGGGCGAGCGCGGCGCGGCCCGCAGCTCGCGAGAGCAGTCCGCCAAGGAGGTGTGCACCCGCTGCCCGGTGCGCGCCCAGTGCGCGACGCACGCGCTGACCGTTCGCGAGCCGTACGGAGTGTGGGGCGGCCTCACCGAGGACGAGCGCGAGGAGCTGCTCGGCCGCGCCCGCCAGCGTCCACTGGACCCGTCGTCCACCCTGATCAGCAACTGAGGACGCCCCGGGGTGGGGGCTGCCGCCCGGCGGAAAACTCCCCCATGCCCGGGCGTGTCGCGCACTAGGCTCCCCTCATGGGGAAGCTGCTTTCACTCAACGTCGGCCGGGACCGGGCCTCCGAGCACACCGACATCGGCCGGACGGCCATCGACAAGCGCCCGGTGGAGGGCCCGCTCGCGGTCGTCGCGCCGGGCCCGCGCGGCACCCCGGGCAGCAGCGGCAGCGCCCTCGCCGGGGACCAGGTCTGCGACGACCGCCACCACGGCGGCGACGACCAGGCGGTCTACGCCTACAGCCGGGAGGAGCTGGACCTGTGGCAGCGGGAGCTCGGCCGTGACCTGCACAACGGGTCCTTCGGCGAGAACCTGACCACGGTCGGGGTGGACACCACCGACGCGCTGATCGGCGAGCGCTGGCGGATCGGCCCGCAGGTGGTGCTGGAGGTCTGCGCCACCCGGATCCCCTGCCGCACCTTCCAGGGCTGGCTGGAGGAGCGGCACTGGATGAAGCGGTTCACCAGGCAGGCCCTGCCCGGCGCCTACCTGCGGGTGATCACGCCCGGTGAGATCCGGGCCGGGGACGAGGTGGCCGTGCTCTCCCGGCCGACGCACCGGGTGACCAGCGGGGTGGTGTTCCGGGCACTGACGCTGGAGCCGGACCTGCTGCCGCTGCTGCTGGAGGTCCCGGAGCTGGGCGCGCACCAGCGCGACCACGCCGCCCAACGGCTGCGCGGCTAGCGCGCCGGAACGCGCCGAGGCCCGGCGCCCCGTCGGAACGGGGGCCGGGCCTCGGCGCGTGCGAGCGGTACCGCCTCAGTGCGAGTGGCCGTGGCCGCCGTGCGAGTGACCCGCCGCAGCGGCCTCCTCGGCCGGCTTCTCGACCACCAGGGTCTCCGTGGTGAGCAGCAGCGACGCGATGGACGCGGCGTTCTGCAGGGCGGAGCGGGTGACCTTGACCGGGTCGATGACACCGGCCTTGATCAGGTCGCCGTACTCGCCGGTCGCGGCGTTGAAGCCCTGGTTGTGGTCCAGCTCCGCCACCTTGGTGGTGATGACGTAGCCCTCAAGGCCCGCGTTCTGGGCGATCCAGCGCAGCGGCTCGACCAGCGCGCGGCGGACGACCGCGACACCGACGGCCTCGTCGCCGGACAGGCCGAGGCCGCCGTCGAGCGCCTTCTGGGCGTGCACGAGGGAGGCGCCACCACCGGCGACGATGCCCTCCTCGACCGCCGCGCGGGTCGCCGAGATGGCGTCCTCAAGGCGGTGCTTCTTCTCCTTGAGCTCGACCTCGGTGGCCGCGCCGACCTTGATCACGCAGACGCCGCCGGCCAGCTTGGCCAGGCGCTCCTGCAGCTTCTCGCGGTCCCAGTCCGAGTCGGTGTTCTCGATCTCGGCCTTGATCTGCGCGACCCGGCCGGCGACCTCGGACGAGTCACCGGCGCCGTCGACGACGGTGGTGTTGTCCTTGCTCACGGTGACGCGGCGGGCGGTGCCCAGCACGCTCAGGTCGGCCTGGTCGAGCTTGAGGCCGACCTCCTCGGCGATGAGGGTGGCACCGGTGAGGGTGGCCAGGTCGCCGAGCATGGCCTTGCGGCGGTCGCCGAAGCCGGGGGCCTTCACCGCGACGGCGTTGAAGGTGCCGCGGATCCGGTTCAGCACCAGGGTGGACAGCGCGTCGCCGTCGACGTCCTCGGCGATGATCAGCAGCGGCTTGCTGGCGCCGCCCTGGAGGATCTTCTCCAGCAGCGGGAGCAGGTCCTGGATGGAGGAGATCTTGCCCTGGTGGATCAGGATGTACGGCTCCTCCAGAACCGCCTCCATCCGCTCCTGGTCGGTGACCATGTAGGGCGAGAGGTAGCCCTTGTCGAACTGCATGCCCTCGGTGAACTCAAGCTCCAGGCCGAAGGTGTTCGACTCCTCGACGGTGATCACACCGTCCTTGCCGACCTTGTCCATGGCCTCGGCGATCAGGTCGCCGACCTGCTGGTCCTGGGCGGACAGCGCGGCGACGGCGGCGATGTCCTCCTTGCCGTCGATCGGACGGGCGACCGAGAGCAGGTGGTCGGACACGGCCTTGACGGCGGCGTCGATGCCCTTCTTCAGCCCGGACGGGCCGGCGCCGGCGGCGACGTTCCGCAGACCTTCGTTGACCAGCGCCTGGGCCAGCACGGTCGCGGTGGTGGTGCCGTCACCCGCGACGTCGTTGGTCTTGGTGGCGACCTCCTTGACGAGCTGCGCGCCAAGGTTCTCGTACGGGTCGTCGAGCTCCACCTCACGGGCGATGGTGACACCGTCGTTGGTGATGGTGGGGGCGCCGAACTTCTTGTCGATGACGACGTTGCGGCCCTTGGGGCCGATCGTCACCTTCACGGTGTCGGCCAGCTTGTTGACGCCGCGCTCGAGCGAGCGGCGGGCGTCCTCGTCGAACTTCAGGATCTTCGCCATGCTTGGGTATTCCCTCTCAAACAACCGAACCCGGGCACCCGGTATCACTCAGTGAATACTGGGGCCCGGGCGGGTCACGACTCTGCGGTCAGCGTCGCAGCTGCGGACAGCTGGGTCTTACTTCTGGACGATCGCGAGGACGTCGCGGGCCGAGAGCACGAGGTACTCCTCGCCGTTGTACTTGACCTCGGTGCCGCCGTACTTGCTGTAGAGCACGATGTCGCCGACGGCCACGTCGAGCGGAAGACGCTGGCCGTCCTCGAAGCGACCCGGACCAACGGCCAGGACGACGCCCTCCTGGGGCTTCTCCTTGGCAGTGTCCGGAATGACCAGGCCAGAGGCCGTGGTCTTCTCGGCTTCGAGCGGCTGGACCACAATGCGGTCCTCAAGCGGCTTGATGGCAACCTTGGAGCTGGTGGTCGTCACGTTCCGACCTCCCCCTTCGGAGATCACGGGGTGATTCATGTCTTGGGTCGCGGAGAGATTGGTATGGCGCAGCCGTCGTCGCGGTGCCGGACGCGCCCTCTTCGCGGGTTAGCGCTCTCCAGTGGAGAGTGCCAACGACGACACTAGGCCGCCGTTAGCACTCAGTCAACCAGAGTGCCAACGAGTCGCTTACGCGATGATGAACGCGTGGAGATCGAGACCTTCCGGACCCTGCTGACCGACCGGGGCCAGACCCTGCTGGAAGAGGCGCGCGGCCACGCGCCCGGCGAGGAGCTGGCGCTGCTGACCCGGCTGCGCCGGGAGCATCCGCCGGAGCTGGTCTCCGCCGCCGTCGGGCAGGCCCGGCTGCGGCAGCGGGCGGCGGCGAAGTTCGGCGCGGACGCGGAACGGATGTACTTCACCCCGGACGGCGTCGAGCAGGCCACCCGGACCAGCGTCGCCCAGTGGCGGGCGCGGCGGTTCGCGGATCTGGGCGTGCGGCGGCTGGCCGACCTGTGCTCCGGCGTCGGCGGCGACGCGATCGCCCTGGCCCGGGCCGGGATCTCGGTGCTCGCGGTCGACCGCGACCCGCTGACCTGCGCCGTCGCCGAGGCCAACGCGGCGGCGCTGGGCCTGGCCGAGCTGATCGAGCAGCGCTGCGCCGACGTCGCCGGGATCGCCCTGGACGGCTTCGACGCGGTCTTCGTCGACCCGGCCCGACGCGGGGGCCGGGGCGGTGGCCGGGCGACGGGCGGCCGGATCTTCGACCCGGAGGCCTACTCGCCGCCGCTGAGCTGGGCGGTCGGCGCGGCGCGGCGGGCGCCGTTCGCGGCGCTGAAGGTCGCGCCGGGGATCCCGCACGACGCGGTGCCGCCGGAGGCCGAGGCGGAGTGGGTCTCCGACGGCGGCGACGTCAAGGAGGCCGTGCTGTGGTTCGGCACCGCCGCCGGACAACCCCATCGGGCGACCCTGCTCCCCGCCGGTGCCAGCCTCACCGGCGGCCGACTGCCCGACCCCGAGCCGGGACCGGTCCGCCGCTACCTGTACGAGCCGGACGGCGCGGTGATCCGCGCCCACCTGGTCGCCGAGGTGGCCGAGCAGCTGGACGCCACGCTGATCGACCCGACCATCGCCTACCTCACCACCGACCGGCTGCGGCCCACCCCGTACGCGACGGCGTACGAGATCGGCGACGTGCTCCCGTTCGGCCTGAAGAAGCTCAAGGCGCTGCTGCGGGAGCGCGGCGTGGGCACGGTCGTCATCAAGAAGCGCGGCTCGGCGATCGAGCCGGAGGAGCTGCGCCGCCGACTCAAACCCGAAGGAGTGAACTCCTGCACGGTCTTCCTCACCCGGGTGGCGGGTGCCCCGACGATGCTGCTGGGGCAGCCCGTCCGGGCGTAGCCCGGCAGAGCACGTGCTGGACACCGCGCCGCTGCTGGAGGGCCAGGGACGCTGGGGCTAGGGCCGCTGGATGTAGTCGTCCAGGCGGGCGACGGCGAAGCCCTGCTCCTCGATGCGCTTGACCATGTTGGCGAACATCTTGGTCATGGTCTCGCCCTTGAGCTCCGAGGGGCCGCGGAAGTGGGCCAGGATGATGTCGCCGTCCTGGAGCTTGCGGGTGGGGGTCTGGTACTCAAGACCGGTGATCTCCATGGTCTCGGTCCAGTAGACGATGGCGCGCGGGCCGCAGGCCTGGACGGCGGTGTTCAGCGCGGTGGAGTAGGCGCCCGCGCCGTAGGGGGGCCGGAACAGGTACGGGGCGGTGCCGTACTGGGCGGTGAGGATCTTCTGGTCGCCGCAGACCTCCTGCTGCTGCTGGTCCTCGGAGATGGTGTTCATCGCCGGGTGGTGCAGCGTGTGGTTCTGGATGCTGTTGCCCAGGGCCTGGAGCGGCTTGAAGTACCCGTAGTCGTTCTTGATGGTGTCGTTCATCAGGAACATGGTGATCGGGATCCGCAGGTCCTGTTCCATTCGGATGAAGGCCGGGTCCTTCTCCGCGCCGTCGTCCACGGTGATGAAGACGACCTTCTGGTCGGTCGGGACCTGCTTGATCACCGGGACCTTGCCGGTACGGGTCAGCTTGATCGGGCGGTCGGCGGGCGGCGCGGGGGTCGGCAGCAGCGGGGTCAGGCCCCACTTGGCCCACACCGCGGCCCGCGCGGCGGCGGCCTGTGCCGAGGCGGCAGCGGCGGCCGAGGCGGAGGCGGCAGCCGAGGCGGTCGCCGCGTCACCGGCCGCGGGCGCCGTGGACGCCCCCGGGCCGCTCGCCGCGGGCGTGCCGCCGCAGGCACCGGCCAGCGCCATCAGGGCGAGCACGCCCGCCGTCGTGCCGAGCGTCCTGCCGTACCGCTTCACGCTGTGAGCTCCCGAGGTGTCGACTGCTACCGAAGGAGCAGACGCTACCGACTCACAGGCAGTTCCCAGTAATCGCCCAGCGGGCGGCCCCCACCGGGACGGCTCACTCGGACAGGCGGTGCAGTTCGTCGTGCGGGAGCGGCGCCGGGACGTGGGTCTCGGTCACCGGCAGCGAGGAGTCCGCCGACAGGTCCAGCGCCGAGGGGGCCCGGTTGCGCCAGACCATCTCCGCGCCGAGCGCGGCCACCATCGCGCCGTTGTCGGTGCACAGCTTCATCCGGGGCACCCGCAGGGTGATCCCGGCGCGCTCGCAGCGCTCCTGCGCCATCGCCCGCAGCCGCGAGTTGGCGGCCACCCCGCCGCCGATCATCAGATGGTCCACCCCGTTGTCCCGGCAGGCCCGTACCGCCTTGCGGGTCAGTACGTCGGTCACGGCCTCCTGGAAGGAGGCGGCGACGTCGCGCACCGGGACCTCCTCGCCCGCCCGGCGCTTGGCCTCGACCCAGCGGGCCACGGCGGTCTTCAGGCCGGAGAAGGAGAAGTCGTAGGCGCCAGTCGTGGAGCTCGCGGTACGCGGCCCGCTGAGGCCGCGCGGGAAGGCGATCGCCCCGGGGTCGCCCTCGGTGGCGTACCGGTCGATCACCGGGCCGCCGGGGAAGCCGAGGCCGAGCACCCGGGCGACCTTGTCGAAGGCCTCCCCGGCGGCGTCGTCGATGGTGGCCCCGAGCGAGCGGACGTCGCTGGTGATGTCGCTGGTCAGCAGCAGCGAGGAGTGCCCGCCGGAGACCAGCAGCGCCATCGTCGGCTCCGGCAGCCGCCCGTGCTCCAGCTGGTCCACGCAGATGTGCGAGGCCAGGTGGTTCACCCCGTACAGCGGCTTGTCCAGCGCGTACGCGTACGCCTTGGCGGCGGAGACGCCGACCAGCAGCGCGCCGGCCAGGCCCGGGCCCGCGGTGACCGCGATGCCGTCCAGGTCGCTCGCCTTGATCCCGGCCTCGTCCAGCGCGCGCTGGACGGTGGGCACCATCGACTCCAGGTGCGCCCGGCTGGCGATCTCCGGGACCACCCCGCCGAAGCGCCCGTGCTCCTCGACGCTGGTGGCGACGGCGTCGGCGAGCAGGGTGGTGCCCCGGACGATGCCGACCCCGGTCTCGTCGCAGGAGGTCTCGATGCCGAGGACCAGCGGTTCGTCAGCCATGGCGGGTCATGCTCCTACGTCGTTCATCTGCTCGGACAGGGTCTCGGCGGAGAGGGTCTCGGCGGGGTGCTCCAGCCGCATCACCAGGGCATCGGTCCCGGACGGCTGGTAGTAGTTCCGGCGGACGCCGATCGGCTCGAAGCCGAAGCGCCGGTACAGCCGCTGGGCGCGCTCGTTGTCGACCCGGACCTCCAGCAGTACGCCCGCGCAGTCCGCGCGGACGGCCCGCACCAGCAGCCGGGTCAGCAGCCGGGCTCCGAGGCCGCTGCCCCAGTACCGCTCGGCCACCGCGATGGTCTGCACGTCGCCCTCTCCGGCGACGGCCATCAGCCCGGCGTAGCCCGCGATCCGGCCGTCGGGCCCCTCGGCCACGGTGTACCAGCGGGTGGCCCGGGGGTGGCGGGAGTCGGCGAGCTCGGACCAGAACATCCCGGTGGACCAGGCGTCGTCCGGGAACAGCTCGCGTTCCAGTTCCAGCACCGGCGGGATGTCCCACCAGCGCATCTCGCGCAGAATGATCATGCTGGGAGGACCGTCTTGTAGTTCTTCGGCACCTCGGCGTCGGGTCGGCGCAGGTACAGCGGCACCGGCTCGGGCAGCTCGCGGCCCGCCGCCAGCTCGTCCGCGGCGAACGCCGCCAGGGCCGCGGCGGACTGGTACTCCGGCAGGCCGGGGGCGGGCGCGGCGAAGACCTCGGGGTAGAGCAGCGCGCCCGCGCCCACTGCCGCCAGGCCGCACACCTCCTCCGCGATGTCGGCCGGGCGGTCCACCCTGGGGCCGTCCAGCCGCTGCCCCGAGCCGTCGTAGCGGGCCCAGTAGACCTCCTTGCGGCGGGCGTCGGTCGCCGCCACGAAGGGGCCCTGGAGCCCGGCGTCGCGGGCCGCCCGGGCGATGCCGTCCAGCGTGCAGACGCCGTGCACCGGGATGCCGAGGGCGTGCCCGAGCGCGGCGGCGGTAGCCAGGCCGACCCGCAGGCCGGTGTAGGGACCCGGTCCGGCGCCGACCGCGATGGCGCCGAGCGCGTGCTTGTCCACCCCGGCGGCGCGCAGCACCTCGTCGATGGTGGGCAGCAGCAGCTCACCGTGCCGCCGGGCGTCGATCCGGTCGCTGGCGGCGAGAGTGAGCCGCCGTTCGGTGTCGTGGAGGGCGACGGTGACGGCGGGGGTGGCGGTGTCGAACGCGAGGAGCAGCACCCATCCAGGTTAGAGCGTCCCGCCGCCGGAGCCGCCCGCGTCCTGCGGATGGGCCGGGCCTGGCAGGATGGGCATGCTGTTCATCGGAATGTCAGGCAGGCACAGGAGGACTTGTGGCGAAGATCGGATCCAGCATCGTCGTCACCGGGCTCACCGCGTCGGCGCTCGCCGTGGTGACCATGCTGGCTGTCCAGGCGAAGAGCGACGCCACCGTGACCGCCCCCGGCACGGCCACCGGGACGGTGTCCAGCGGGCCCACCGCGGGCAAGGGCGGCAAGACCGCCGCGGCCCCGGCGCTGCCAGCCGGGACCGGCACCGACAAGCGGGTGGTGTACTCGCTCAGCCAGCGGCGGGTGTGGCTGGTGGACGCGGGCGCGAAGACCGCCGAGCAGACCTTCGTCGTGCAGCCGAGCGCGGTCAGCCCGCTGGCGGGCAGCTACAGCATCACCGCGCAGGACTCGCCGAAGCACCTCGGCTCGGACGGGGTCGAGATCGAGAACGTGGTGCTGTTCGCCTCGAACCAGGGGATCGCGATCGGCTTCAGTTCGGCGGTGGACGGCAGCATGGCCTCGCCCCCGCCGAGCAAGCACACCGGCGGTATCCGGGAGACCGTCGCCGACGGCAAGGCGCTGTACGCGTTCACCACCATCGGCATGCCGGTGATCGTGGTCGGCTGAGCGCCCGGCCGGGAGCGCGTCGTCGGCCGACCGACGTGATCCGAAAGACCGGCCCTAGGCGGCGGCGCGGGCCGGCGGCTCGCCGGGGCGCGCCGGGTCGGCCGGGAGCCCCCGGGCGGTCTCGGCGGCGGACGGCGGCCTGCTGACGGCCCGGGCCGCGGCGGAGGCGGCGAGCAGCGCGGCGATGCCGCCGCCGGTGCCACTGGCGGTGCTCCGCCGCTCGGCTGCGAACGCGGTGGTGACGGCGGCCGTGGTGGTACGGGCTCGACGAGGGGTCGTGCCGGACATGTCGCCTCCCGGTGTTGTCCTGCCGACGGCTCTTACTTACCTCCATCTTCCCGACAGAGCGTCGGAAAGACAACCGTCAGCGCGCCGGTCACACCGCGTCGCCCGCCAACAGCCCCCAGTCGGCGTCGTTCCAGCGCTCGCCGAGGCCGGTCAGGGTGACCGTGCGCGGGTCGGCGTCGTCGGCCGCGAGGGCGTCGCCGCCGAGCGCCCGTTCGATGCGGACCTCCAGCCGGGAGTCGGACAGCTCCTCGACCCGGCCCTCGCCCCACTCCACGACGACCACCGACTCGGGCAGCGAGACGTCCAGGTCCAGGTCCTCCATCTGGTCCAGGCCGCCGCCGAGGCGGTAGGCGTCCACATGGACCAGCGCCGGTCCGGCGGCCAGCGGCGGGTGCACCCGGGCGATCACGAAGGTCGGCGAGGTGACCGCGCCGCGCACGCCCAGGCCCTCGCCCAGGCCCCGGGTCAGCGTGGTCTTGCCCGCGCCCAGCTCCCCGGACAGCAGCACCAGGTCGCCCGGGCGGAGCAGCCGGGCCAGGGCGCGGCCCAGCTCGCGCATGGCCTCGGGGTCGGCGACGGTGATCCGCATGGCGGTCCTCTCCAGCTCTCGGTGGTACGGCGGGCCGGTCAGGCCCGGGCTTCGGGGGTGGCCTCAGCCGCCCGGCCCGCCTCGTCGGCGGCGGCGTCGAGGGTACTCGCCCGCTCGCGGACGGACGGCGGCAGCGGGGCGCCGCAGCGCCGCGCGGCCCGCTCCAGCAGCCGGGCCAGTCGGCCGTCGACCAGCTCGGGCCGCTCCAGCATCACCAGGTGGCCCGCGTCCTGGACGATGACCAGCTCGGCGTCCGGGAGTTCGGCGGCGATCGCCTCGCTGTGCGAGGGCGGGGTGAGCAGGTCCTTGGTGCCGACCAGGACCAGCGTCGGGACGTCCTGGAAGGCGGCCAGCGCCGCGGCCTTCTCGTGCAGGTCGAAGACCGGGAAGAACTCGGCGACCACGTCGATCGGGGTGGACTCCAGCATCCGCAGCGCGAACCGCTCCACAGCCGGGTCCACCTGCTCGGTGCCGAAGGAGTAGCGGCGGTAGAGCGCGGCGGTGAGGTCGCTGCCGAGTCGGCGGGTGCGCTCGACCAGCTCGGCCTGGCGGCCGAGGGCGCGCAGCACCCCGGGGGCGACCCTGTGCAGCATCTTCGCGCCGTAGGCGGGCAGGCCCAGGCTGTTGCCGCTCCAGCCGCCCGCCGTGGTGCCGATGAAGGCGACCCCGGCGACCCGCTCCCGGATCAGCTCCGGGTACTGGTCGGCCAGCGCCATCACGGTCATGCCGCCCATCGAGTGGCCGACCAGGACCAGCGGTCCGGTGGGGGCGACCGCGTCGATGACGGCCTTGAGGTCGCCGCCGAGCTGGTCGATGCTGACCGGCTGCCCCTGGGCGCCGGAGCGCCCGCGCTCCGAGCGGCCGTGGCTGCGCTGGTCCCACAGCACCAGCCGCAGGCCGTCCTGGAAGGCGGCGCGCTGGAAGTGCCAGCTGTCCTGGTTCAGGCAGTAGCCGTGGCAGAACACCACGGTCAGCGGCGGTCCGGAGGTCAGGCCGAGCCAGTTGCCGACCGTACCGGACAGGACCGGACTGGACCGGACCGTATTGGACAAGACTGTGTTGGACAGGACGCCGCTGGCCAGTGCCTCGCCGAGCTGGCCGGTGCGGGCCACGGCGGCGGCCGGGACGGCGGGCAGCAGCCGTCCGAGCCAGCCCCGGCGCGGGGCGGCGGGCTCCGGCCCGGCGGCGTCCGGGGTCGCCCCGGCGTCCGGGCTCTCGGGGTCCGGGCTCTCGGCGTCCGGGGTCTCGGCGTCCGGGCTCTCCTGGGGGTCCGGCTCCGGGGCCGGGCGGGGCTTGGCGAACGGGGTGCCGGTCCAGCCGGTGCCGTCGAGTTCCACGTACAGCTCGGTGCCGTCGTCGGCGGTCACCGGGTGCGGCACGCCGTGCAGCGAGCCGAACGGCGCGGCGGCGTCGACCTCGGCCCGGGCCCGGCGGCGTACCTCGCGGCCGACGGTCAGCCGTTCCACGGCGACCCCGGCCGCCGCCCCGGCGGCGACCACGCCCAGCGACAGGCCGACCACACCGGCCCGGCGCCAGCGGCCCTCGGCCATGTCGCCGACCACCGCCTCCGCCGCCGCCCTGACCTGCTGGACCGCCTCGGCCGCCGGGGACCGGCCGCCGTCCGTGCTCATCCGCCGCCACCCGCCTCGGCGACCCCGGTGTACCGCCGGGGGACGCGCGGCCCGATCCGGGTGACGATCTCGTAGGAGATGGTGCCGCTGGCCCGGGCCCAGTCCTCGGCGGTGGGCTCGCCCCGGTCGCCGGGGCCGAACAGCACCACCTCGTCGCCGACCTCGGCCGGGTCGCCGCCGAGGTCCACCACGAACTGGTCCATGGCGACCCGCCCGGCCACGGTGCGCCACTTGCCGCCCAGCAACACCGGTCCGGCGCCGCTGGCGTGCCGGGGCACGCCGTCGGCGTAGCCCAGCGGGACCAGCGCCAGGGTGGTGCCGGTCTGGGTGACGTAGCTGTGGCCGTAACTGACGCCGTGTCCGGCCGGGACGCTCTTGACGCTCGCCAGCCGCGCCCGCAGCGTCATCACCGGGCGCAGGCCGAAGTCCGCCGGGCCGCCGACCTCGGGCACCGGCGACAGGCCGTACTGCGCCAGGCCGGGCCGGACCAGGTCGAAGTGGGCCTGCGGCAGCAGCAGCGTGGCCGGGGAGTTCGCCAGGTGCCGGACCTCCGGCCGCAGCCCGGCGGCCTCGGCCAGCGCCAGTGCCTCGCGGAAGCGCACCAGCTGCGGCTCGATCGAGGGGTGGCCCGGCTCGTCGGCGCAGGCGAAGTGCGACCAGACCCCGGAGACCGTGAGCAGCCCCTCGGCCTCGGCCGCGCGGGCGGCCCGGACCAGGTCCGGCCAGTCGTGCGGCTGCGCGCCGTTGCGGCCGAGGCCGGTGTCGGCCTTCAGGTGGATCCGAGCCGGGCGGCCGGTGGCGCGGACCGCGTCCACGACCCGGCGCAGCGCCCACTCGCCGCTGACCGAGATGTCGATGTCGGCCGCGACCGTGCGCTCCCAGGGGCCGTCCGGGGTCCACAGCCAGCACAGGACCCGGGCCTGATCAGGGGTGATCCCAGCGGCGCGGAGTGCCAGGGCCTCCTCCGGGACGGCGGTGCCGAGCCAGCCGGCGCCCGCCTCCACGGCGGCACGGGCACAGGGCACCATGCCGTGGCCGTAGGCGTCGGCCTTGACCACGGACATGACGGCGGCGGACCCGATACGGGCGCGCAGGGCACGGATGTTCCCCCGCAGCGCCGCCAGGTCCACCACGGCTTCGGCACTCATCGCAGATTCCATTGCCGATCAGTGTCCCAGACCCCGCCGCCGGGACGGCACCCTCCCGGTCGGCGCGACCGCGCGCGGACCGGCGGGGCGGTCCCGATCAGGTGCCCGGCTTGCGTCCGAACACCTCGACCGGGTCGCCGGATCGGAGGATGCCCCAGAGCGTCCGGGCGTCCCAGGTGTTCATGTTGACGCAGCCGTGCGAGCCGGGCGGGGTGTACATGGACTCGCCGTCGAGGCCGTGGAAGGCCTCCCCGCCGGAGAAGAACTGGCTGTACGGCATGGCCACGTCGTAGAGCGTGGACCACTGGTCGCGGTTGCGCCGGTAGACGTGCCACAGGCCGGTCCGGGTGACGTATCCGGCGCGGCCGGTGCGGACCCGGACCGGGCCGAACACCACCCGGGTGCCGACCTGCACCCACATCAGCTGGCGGCTGAGGTCCACGCAGGCGATCCGGCCCAGGGTGGCCGGGCACCGGCCGGCCGCGTCCGGTCCGGCCGGACGGGCGACCGGGCGGCGGGCGGCCTGGTGGCGGGCGCGGTGGCGGCCGCCCGGGGCGCGCGCGGCGGCAGCGGACCCCGGGAGCGCCCGGGTGTCGGCCCGGGGCGGCCGGACGGCCGCCCGCGCCCCCGCCGCTGCCGGAGCCGCCGCTCGCGCCGAAGCCGGAGCGGCGGGGGCGGGGGCGGCCGAGGCCTGGGCGCAGCCGGTGCCGAGCAGCGCCAGGGCCGCCAGCAGCACCGCCGCCGGGCGCAGCCGGACCCGCGTCGGTCCGGTCGCCGCCGTACCCGGCTGCTTCAGCTCCACGTCGCCCTCTACCTTCTCCACCGGCCGCGCAGCGCCCAGCCGGTGACCGGTCGTACCCGCGATCAGATGACGGTCCGATGGGACAGTACGTTCTGTCGCCCCCCGGTCACGTTCCGCCACGCCGCAGGCAGGGCGGCGGCCACGTCCGAGGCGGTGACCGGCCCGTACCCGCCGTACCCGGCGTCGCCACCGGCCGCGATCCTGCCCGCCAGGCCGTGCAGGTAGGCGGCGGCCGAGGCCGCGTCCAGCGGGGCCAGGCCGCTGGCCAGCAGCGACCCGGCCAGTCCGGAGAGGACGTCGCCACTCCCGGCCGTGGCCAGCCAGGGGGTCCCGGTCGGGTTGACCCGGACCGGCAGCGCCGGGTCGGGTCCGGCGACGACCGTGGTGGAGCCCTTGAGGAGCACCGTGCAGCCGTACCGCTCGGCGATCAGCCGGGCGTACCGCAGCCGCTCGGCCTCGACCTGCGCGGCGGTCACCGTCACCCCCGCCCCCGCCAGCAGCGCCGCCGCCTCGCCCGCGTGCGGGGTCAGCAGCAGCCGTCCGTCCGGCGCCGGGCCGCCCGGGCGGCGGGCCAGCAGCCGCAGGCCGTCGGCGTCGACCAGCGTCGGCACGCCCGCCGCCAGCGCCTCCGCCAGCGTGCGCTCGGCCGCCTCGCCGTCCGCGAGCCCGGGGCCGACCACCCACGCCTGCACCCGCCCGGCCGCCTTCGGGCCGCCGTCGCTGACCAGCGTCTCCGGGTGCGCCCGGACCACCTCCCGGGCCGCGGTACCGGCGTAGCGGACCGCGCCCGCGCCGCCGCGCAGCGCGGCCGAGACCGCGAGCACGGCCGCGCCCGGGTAGCGCTCCGAGCCCGCCGCGACGCCGACCACCCCGCGCCGGTACTTGTCGCTCTCGGCGGTCGGCCGGGGCAGCAGCGCGGCCACGTCGGCGTGCTGGAGCACCTCGGCCACCGGGGCGGGCGGCTCCAGGCCGATGTCCACCAGCCGCACCACGCCCGCGCGTCCGGCGCCGGGGTCGACGAAGAGGCCCGGCTTGTAGGTACCGAAGGTCACCGTCACCGTCGCGGTCACCGCCTCGCCGGGGACCTCGCCGGTGTCGGCGTCCACCCCGCTCGGCAGGTCCACCGCGACCACCCGGACGCCCGCCCGCTCGGCCGCGCGCAGGTACGGCAGCGCCGGTTCGCGCAGGCCGCCCCGGCCGCCGATGCCGACGATGCCGTCCAGCACCAGGTCGGCGCGGCCGATCTCGCGCTCCCCGGCGGCCCGGTCGGCCGCCGCCGCGCCCCCGGCGGCCAGCAGCGCGGCCAGTCCGGCGGCGTGCGCGCGCTCCGGCGCGAGCAGCACGGCGTGCACCCGCACCCCGCGCGCGGCCAGCCGGGCGCCCGCGAACAGCGCGTCGCCGCCGTTGTCGCCGCTGCCCGCCAGCAGCACCACCCGCCGCCCGCGCACTCCCCCGCGCCCGGGCCCCCGCCCCTCCGGGCCCGCCAGCAGGTCCAGGCAGGTCGCCGCCAGACCGGCCGCCGCCCGCCGCATCAGCGTGCCCTCCGGCAGCCGGGCCATCAACGCCGCCTCGGCGGCCCTCACCTGTTCGACCGTGTGCGCGTACCGCATCCGTGCGTCCCCTCATTCGGTTGCTGGAGCTCAGCGGTTCCGGGCGTCAGCCCTCGGCGATCACCACCGCTGACGCTACGCCCGCGTCATGGCTCAGCGAGAGATGCCACGTCCGCACACCCAGCTCCGCCGCCCGCGCGGCGACCGTGCCGCGGACCTCCAGCAGCGGACGCCCGGACGGCTCGGTGCGCACCTCGGCGTCCGTCCAGGACAGGTTGCCGGGCGCGCCCAGCGCCTTGGCGACGGCCTCCTTGGCGGCGAACCGTGCGGCCAGCGAGGCGCCGCCGCGCCGCTCGCCGCTGGGCAGGTACAGCTCGCCCTCGGTGAACAGCCGCTGGGCCAGGCTGGGAGTGCGCCGCAGCGACTCCTCGAAGCGGTCGATCGCCGCCACGTCGATCCCGACCCCGATGATCATCAACTGTCCCCTTCGCCGCTCCGCTGCCGCCCTCATCGTCCCCCACCTGCCCCCACCGGCCCCCACCACCGGGAAAGGCTCAGCCGCCGCCGAGTCTTGGCTGGACAATGGACCGCATGCGCATCCGACTGCTCGGCCCCCTCGTGGTGGGCGACCCCGACGGCGCGACCGTCAAGCTCGCCGGTACCCGGGTGCGCGTCCTGCTCACCGCGCTCGCCCTGGAGGCCGGGCAGCCGGTCTCCGCGGCCCGGCTGATCGACACGCTCTGGCCGCGGGAGCAGCCCGCCAACCCGGCCAACGCGCTACAGGCGCTGGCCTCGCGGCTGCGCGGCGCGCTCGGCCGGGAGCTGGTGGCCGCCACCGCGACCGGCTACCAGCTGGCGCTCGACCCCGACCAGGTGGACGTGCACCGGTTCGAGGCGCTGCTGCGGCAGCCGGGACCGGCGGTGGAACGGCTCAGTGCCGCGCTGGCGCTGTGGCGCGGCCCGGCGCTGGCCGACGTCCCCGGCTTCGCCGACGCCGCCGCCCGGCTGGAGGCCCGGCGCGAGACCGCCCGCGAGGACCTGCTGGAGGCCCGGCTGGACGCCGCCGAGGCGGACCCCGGGCCGCTGCTGGCCGAGCTGCACGCGTGCACCGCCGAGGCCCCGCTGCGGGACCGGCCGCGGGCGCTGCTGATCCGCGCACTGCACCGGGCGGGGCGCGGCGCCGAGGCGCTGGCCGTGTACGAGCAGGGCCGGGTGCTGCTCGCGGAGGAGCTGGGCATGGACCCCTCCCCGCTGCTGCGCCGGGCCCACCGGACCGCGCTCGGCCCCGCGCCGGAGAGCACCCCGCCGGAAAGCACCCCGCCGGAAAGCAGGGCGCCGGAAAGCAGGGCGCCGGAGAGCCCCGCGGCGGGCCGCCCGACGCCGGAGAGCCCCGCGTCCGGGGCGGCTCCGGCGGCGCCGCGCGCGCTGCCCGCGCCGCTCACCAGCTTCCTCGGCCGGGAGGACGAACTAGCGGCCGTCCAGGCCGAGTTGAACGCCGTCCGACTGGTCACCCTGACCGGCCCCGGCGGCGCCGGAAAGACCCGGCTGGCGCTGGAGGCGGCCGGGCGCAGCGGCGCGGCCGACGTCCGGCTGGTGGAGCTGGCCCCGGTCGGCGGCCCGGCGGACGTCCCCTCGGCGGTGCTGGCCGCGCTGCACCTGCGGGCGGCGGTCAGCGCCCAGCGGCCCACCGGGATACCGCACCCGGTCGCGGAGATCCCGGAGCGGATCGTCGCCGCCCTGGGCAACCGGCCGCTGCTGCTGGTACTGGACAACTGCGAGCACGTGGTGGAGGCGGCGGCCGTGCTCACCGCGCGGCTGCTGGCCGACTGCCCCGGGCTGCGGGTGCTGGCCACCAGCCGCGAGCCGCTGGGCATCACCGGCGAGCAGCTGCATCCGGTACCGCCCCTGGGGTTCCCCGACGTTGCCTACGAGGAGCAGCGCCTGACGGTGGATCAGGCCTTCGGCTTCGCCGCGGTCCGGCTGTTCGCGGACCGCGCGGCGGCGGTGCGCCCCGGCTGGGCCCTGACCGAACCCGACCTCCCGCCGGTACTGCGGATCTGCCGGACACTGGACGGCCAGCCGCTGGCGATCGAGCTGGCCGCCGCCCGGATGCGCAGCCTCTCCCCCGAGCAGATCGACCAGCGGCTGGCCCGCCGGTTCCACCTGCTCACCAGCGGCAGCCGCACCGTGCTGCCCCGGCACCGGACCCTGCGCGCGGTGGTGGACTGGAGCTGGGACCTGCTGGAGAAGCCGGAACGGGATCTGCTGGCCCGGATGTCGGTGTTCGCCGGCAGCGCCTCGCTGGAGACCGTGGAACAGGTCTGCGCGACCGCGCAGTCGCCCGCCGAGGAGGTACTCGAAGTGCTGTCCTCGCTGGTCGACAAGTCGCTGGTGACCCGGACCGGGGCCGGGCGCTACCGGCTGCTGGAGACCATCCGGGCGTACGCGCTGGAACGGCTGGAGGCCTCCGGCGCCACCGTCGCCGCCCGCGACGCGCACGCCGCGCACTTCCTCGCCTTCGCCGAGGAGGGCGAGCCGCGCCTGTACACCGGCGAGCAACTGGTCTGGTTCCCGCGCTTCCTGGTCGAGCACGACAACCTGATCGCCGCGCTGCGCTGGGCCGTCGAGCACGGCGACGCGGTCACCGCGCAGCGGCTGATCGCCGCCGTCAGCTGGTACCTGTGGCGGCGCGGCGAGCGCGGCGAGAACCTGGAGCTGGCCAACGCGGCCCTGGCCATGCCCAGCGACGGCACCCCGCCGCTGGCCCGCGCGGTCGCCTACGGGATCACCGCCCTCTACAGCCTGGACACCACCTGGGACCTGCCGGAGTCGCTGCGGCTGATGCACATCGGGATCGACCTGCGGGACCAGCTGGGCGACCCCTTCGCCCATCCGATCCTGCCGATGCTCGACATCATGGCCGCGCTGTTCGAGTCCAGGGACGAGAACGTGGAGCAGCTGGCGGCCCGGCTGTTCGACGCCCCCGACCCCTTCGTCCGCGCCACCGCGCACCTGTTCATGGGCTTCTCCCGGCAGAACAGCGGCCGGGCGGCCGAGGCCGAGTCGTACATGCACGAGGCCGCCGCCCGGTTCCGGGCCGTGGGCGACCTGTGGGGGCAGTCGTTCTGCGCGGCCGGACTGGCCGACTACGCGCAGTGGCGCGGCGACCTGGAGGAGGCGATGCGGCTGTGGCGGCTGGCCATCTCCTTCGAGGACCAGCTCGGCATCAGCGGCGAGTCCGCCGACTACCGCTCCCGGATGATCCACACCACCGGCCTGCTCGGCGGATACGACGAGCAGACGATCCGCACGCTGGAGGACGAGGTGGAGACCGCCCGGCGCGAGGGCTCCTGGATGACGGTGCTGGCCACCCACACCTCCCTCGCCGACGCCTACCGGCACACCGGCGCACCGGAGCGCAGCCGCCCGCTGCTGCGGCAGGCCTGGGGCCCGGTCGAGCAGCGGATCGGCGGCGCGCCGCAGGTGCAGGCACTGCTGCTGTCGGCGCTCGGCTACGTCGAGGCGGCCTGCGGCGACCTGGAGGCCGCCGCCGAACAGCACCGGACCGCCCTGTCCGCGGCGGCCGCCGCCCACGACGGGCCGATCATCGCCGACTGCCTCCAGGGCTGGGCCGACCTGGTGCTGCGCCGGGGCGACCCGGTCCGCGCCGCGGAGCTGCTGGGCGCGGCGCACCTGCGGCGTGGCATGCCCGACCTGTCCTCGCCGGACGTCCGCCGGGTCTCGGCCGGGGCCGAGGCCGCCCTGGGCCCGGCGGAGTACGCCCGGGCGTACGAACGCGGCCGGACCACCCCGAGCGAGGAGACGCTCTCCGCACTCGGGGTGGGACCGGAGAGCCTGTCCGGGCCCTCGCCCTGGGCGGCCGCCGCCACCACGGATCAGCTGCGCCGCTGGTAGGCGCGGAGCGCCAGCGGGAAGAAGACCAGCGCGAACACCGCCGCCCAGAGCAGGGTGTGGATCACCGGGGCCTGTATCGCGCCGCCGTCCAGCAGCGCCCGCATCGCGTTCACCAGCGAGGTCACCGGGTTGACCTTCACCCAGGCCTGCAACCAGCCCGGCATCGAGGACACGCTGACGAAGGCGCTGGAGGAGAAGGTCAGCGGGAACATCACCACGAAGCCCAGCATCTGCACCTTCTCCGGGTTCGCCGCGACCATGCCGACCAGCACCATCAGCCAGGACATGGCCAGCGCGAAGACCACCATCAGCGCCATCGCGCCGACCACGCCGAGCGCGCTGTGCGGGTGGAAGCCCAGGACCATGCCCAGGGCCAGCATCAGGACCAGCGACCACAGCTGCTTGGCCAGGTCGGCCAGGACCCGTCCGGCCAGCGGGGCCGAGCGGGCGATCGGCAGGCTGCGCAGCCGGTCGAAGACGCCCTTCTGGATGTCGGTGTTCAGCCCGACCGCGGTGTTCATGGTCGCGAACAGGCCGTTCTGGACCACGATCCCGGCCAGCGCGTACTGGAGGTACGCATGGGTGGAGCCGGACATCTGGCCGCCGAACACGTAGGTGAACAGCAGCAGGAACATGATCGGCTGGATGCTGAGGTCCATCAGCTCCATCGGGTTGTGCTTGATCTGCACCAGGTTGCGCCAGGCCAGGGTGCCGGTGTGGCGCACGCCGGTGACCAGGCCGATCCGGCCGGTGGCCGGGACGGCGGGGGATGCGGTGAGCGTAGCCATGGTCAGACTCCTGCCTTGACGGTCCGGTCGGTGTTCGGGGCGGCCTGCGCGGGGTCCTGCGCGGCCTGCCCCGGCTCGGCACGGTGCCCGGTCAGGGTCAGGAAGACCTCGTCCAGGCTGGAGCCGCGCAGCGCCAGCTCGCTCACCGCGAGCCCGGCCTCCTCCAGTCGGCGGACCACCGCCGGCATCAGCGCGACGTCCCGCACCGGGACGCTGACCAGGCCGTTCGCGGTCCGCTCGGCGGCCGAACCGGCCACCTCGGCGACCAGCCGGTGCACCTCGTCCAGCTCGGCCGAACGCGCCGGGCGCAGCTCCAGCACCTGCCCGCCGACCTGCGCCTTGAGGCCCTCCGGGGTGCCCTGGGCGATCACCCGGCCGTGGTCCACCACCACGATGTCGTCCGCCAGCTGGTCCGCCTCCTCCAGGTACTGCGTGGTCAGCAGCACCGTGACCCCCTCGCTGACCAGGCCCCGGACGATGTCCCACAGCTCGTTGCGGCTGTGCGGGTCGAGGCCGGTGGTCGGCTCGTCCAGGAACAGCACCTCCGGGCGGCCGACCAGCGAGGCGGCCAGGTCCAGTCGGCGGCGCATGCCGCCGGAGAAGGTCCCGGCGGCCCGGCCGCCGGCCTCGGTCAGGTCGAACTTCCGCAGCAGCTCGGCCGCGCGGGCCCGGGCGTCCGGGCGGCTCAGGCCCAGCAGACGGCCGATCATCAGCAGGTTCTCGGTGCCGGTCAGCATCTCGTCCACCGCCGCGTACTGCCCGGTCAGCCCGATCCGGGCGCGGACCGCCCCGGCCTGCCTGACCACGTCGAGGCCGCCGACCAGGGCCCGTCCGGAGTCCGGGCGCAGCAGCGTGGCCAGGATCCGGACCACCGTGGTCTTGCCCGCGCCGTTCGGCCCGAGCACCCCCAGCACCGTCCCGGCCTCGGCCGCCAGATCCACCCCGGCCAGGGCCCTGGTCTCCTTGAAGCTCTTGACCAGGCCCTCTGCCTGGATCGCGTAGGTCATCGCGGCCTCCCCGTCGATACGTCGTGTTCCGAGGACGACTCTGCACCCCGCCACTGACAACCGGTTGAGACGAATCTCTCGTCACTGACAGGCGGCTGACACGCCCATCCGAACCGTCTGGCCGGAGAATGGGTGACGTGCCGATCACGCTCGAAGCCCAACGCCGCGCTGACGCCTCCCCCTTCGTCGACCTCGACCGGGCGGAGTGGAGCGCGCTGCACCAGCGCACGCCGCTGCCACTGTCCGCCGAAGAGGTGGAGCGGCTGCGCGGCCTCGGCGACGTCATCGACCTGCAGGAGGTCGAGGACGTCTACCTGCCGCTGTCCCGGCTGCTCAACCTGTACGTCACCGCGACCGGTCGGCTGCGCGGCGCGCTGAACGAGTTCCTCGACGACAACAGGCACACCCACACCCAGGCCGGAACGCCGTTCGTGATCGGTGTCGCCGGAAGCGTCGCCGTCGGCAAGTCCACCACCGCCCGGGTGCTCCAGGCGATGCTGGCCCGCTGGCCGGAGCACCCCCGGGTGGAGCTGGTCACCACCGACGGCTTCCTGCTGCCCAACGCCGAGCTGCGGCGCCGGGGCCTGATGTCCCGCAAGGGCTTCCCGGAGTCCTACGACCGCCGGGCGCTGACCCGCTTCGTCGCCGACGTGAAGTCGGGCAAGGACGAGGTCACCGCTCCGGTCTACTCGCACCTGGTGTACGACATCGTCCCGGACGAGCGGCTGGTGGTCCGCCGCCCGGACATCCTGATCGTGGAGGGCCTGAACGTCCTCCAGCCCGCGCTGCCCGGCCTCGACGGCCGCACCCGGGTCGCCGTCGCCGACTTCTTCGACTTCTCCATCTACGTGGACGCCCGCGCCGACGACATCGAGCGCTGGTACCTGGAGCGCTTCCGCAAGCTCCGGGAGACCGCCTTCCAGGACCCGTCCTCCTACTTCCGCCGCTTCACCGAGGTCCCGGAGGCGGAGGCGCTGGACTACGGCCGCCAGGTGTGGCGCACCATCAACCGGCCCAACCTGATCGAGAACGTCGCCCCCACCCGGGGCCGCGCCAGCCTCATCCTGCGCAAGGGCAACGACCACAAGGTCCAGCGCATCCGACTGCGCAAGCTCTGACCCACGGCCGCGCCACGCGAACACCCCCACAGCCCGTCGTCCGGGCCGAGGGGGTGGCGGTGCGCGCGGGGGTCAGCAGCCGAGGCGCTGGCGGACCACCTCGGCGAGGCGGTCGGCGATGGCGTGGACCCGGTCCACGTCGGCGGCCTCGACCATGACCCGGACCAGCGGCTCGGTGCCGGAGGGGCGGAGCAGGACCCGGCCGGTGCTGCCGAGCTCGGCCTCGGCCTCGGCGACGGCCGCCAGCAGCAGTCCGTCGGTCGAGGCCCGGGCCTTGTCCACGCCCTTGACGTTGACCAGCACCTGCGGCAGCCGGGTCATCACCGAGGCCAGCTCGGTCGCGGTCTGCTTGGTCGCGGCGAGCCGCGCGGCCAGCATCAGGCCGGTGAGGGTGCCGTCACCGGTGGTCGCGTGGTCCAGGAAGATCACGTGACCGGACTGCTCGCCGCCCAGGTTGTAGCCGTGCTCCTTCATCGACTCCAGCACGTAGCGGTCGCCGACGGCGGTCTGCACCAGCTCGATGCCCTCGCGCTCCATCGCCAGCTTGAAGCCGAGGTTCGACATCACCGTGCCGACCACGGTGTTCCGGCCCAGGGTCCCGGCCTCGCGCATGGCCAGGGCGAGCACCGCGAGGATCTGGTCGCCGTCGATCTCGTTGCCCTCGGCGTCCACCGCCAGGCAGCGGTCGGCGTCGCCGTCGTGGGCGATGCCCAGGTCCGCGCCGTGCTCGACCACGGCCGCGCGCAGCGGGCCGAGGTGGGTGGAGCCGATGCCGTCGTTGATGTTCAGGCCGTCCGGCGCGTCGCCGATGGTGTGCACCACCTCGGCCCCGGCCCGGCGGAAGACCTCCGGCGACACCTTCGAGGCGGCGCCGTGCGCGCCGTCGATGACCACCCGCAGGCCGTCGAGGCGGTTCGGCAGCACCGACAGCAGGTGCGCCAGGTACTGCTCGAAGCCCGCGTCGTGGTCGCGGACCCGGCCGACGTCCGCGCCGGTGGGACGCTTGCGCTCCTCGGTGCCCAGCAGCTCCAAGTGCGCCTCGACGGCGTCCTCGATCTCATCGTCCAGCTTGTGGCCGCCGCGCGCGAGGAACTTGATGCCGTTGTCCGGCATCGGGTTGTGGCTCGCGGACAGCATCACGCCGAAGTCCGCCCCCAGCAGCCCGGTCAGGTACGCCACGGCGGGCGTCGGCAGCACGCCGACCCGCAGCACGTCGACGCCGGAACCGGCCAGTCCGGCGATCACCGCCGCCTCCAGGAACTCGCCCGAGGCACGGGGGTCCCGGCCGACCACCGCCAGCGGGCGGTGCCCTTCAAAAGCCCCGGCATCGCCGAGCACGTGCGCCGCCGCGACCGACAGGTTCAGCGCCAACTCGGCCGTGAGGTCCGTATTCGCCAAACCGCGCACGCCGTCCGTGCCAAAGAGTCGTCCCACTGATCTGTCCTCCGCGCCTCGTCATCCACAATCAAACCAGGTATCCGAACGCACAACACGCCCCGGGAGTCGTGCTCCCGGGGCGTGAAGTCCAGCCTCGGCCCCCGGAGGGACCCGAAGCAGGGAGGCTTAGCGCTTGCTGTACTGCGGTGCCTTACGGGCCTTCTTGAGACCGGCCTTCTTGCGCTCGACGGCGCGCGGGTCACGGGTCAGGAAGCCGGCCTTCTTCAGGGCCGGGCGGTTGGCGTCGACGTCCACCTCGTTCAGCGCACGGGCGACGCCCAGGCGCAGGGCGTACGCCTGGCCGGAGATGCCGCCGCCGTTGATGCGGGCGATGATGTCGTAACGGCCGTCCAGCTCAAGGAGCTTGAAGGGCTCGTTGACGATCTGCTGGTGCACCTTGTTGGGGAGGTACTCCTCCAGGGTGCGACCGTTGATCTTCCAGACACCGGTGCCGGGGACGATGCGCACGCGGGCGATCGCCTCCTTGCGGCGGCCGAGGCCGGCGGCCGGAACGGCCTCGGCGAAACGGCCCACAAGGGACTCGGTGGTGTACTCGGTAGGCTCCTCGACCTCGATCTCGAAGGTCTCGTCGACCTCAAGCGGGGTCTCGGCAGTGGTCTCGGCCACGATTCTCCTCAGCTGCGTTCTTCTAGATTCGGGGGTGGCCGGTACTACTGCGCGACCTGGGTGATCTCGAACGGCACCGGACGCTGGGCAGCGTGCGGGTGCTGGTCGCCCGAGTAGACCTTCAGCTTGGAGAGCATCTGACGGCCCAGGGAGTTCTTCGGGATCATGCCCTTGATGGCCTTCTCGACGGCCTTCTCCGGGTTGTTCGCCAGGAGGTCGTCGTAGCGCACGGAGCGCAGACCGCCCGGGTAACCGGAGTGGCGGTAGGCCAGCTTCTGGGTCTTCTTGTTCCCGGAGAGGTGCACCTTGTCCGCGTTGATGATGATGACGAAGTCACCCATATCAAGGTGCGGCGCGTACACCGGCTTGTGCTTACCCCGGAGGAGGTTCGCGGCCTGGGAGGCCAGGCGGCCGAGCACGACGTCTCGGGCATCGATGACGAGCCACTGACGCTGGACGTCGCCGGGCTTGGGGCTGTACGTACGCACGGTCGTAGCCTTCGCTTTTCAGTGAGTGAGTCCTGACTGGACCACCCGGACGATCAGAAGCAGCCAGGACATGCTTCCCCGGACGCAATCGGATGGGCACATCGCTGCTTATCGGCCCGGTGGACCGGCGTAATGACCTCTCACGTGAGATGGAGCGAGCCAATACGCACAACGAACTAGCAGAATACCGGGACGGACCCGTACGGGTCAAAATGCCCGCTCGGAACCGCAGTACCCTGCCAGATCCTCACGCCATACTACGCCCACCCGTCACCCACCACCGCCCTACACCGGAAGCGCTACGCGCTCAGCCCGCTCACCGTCACCCACCACCGCCCCACACCGGAAGCGCTGCGCGCTCAGCCCGCTCCCCGTCACCCACCACCGCCCGCCTAGCGGTC
Organism: Streptacidiphilus sp. P02-A3a; assembly: GCF_014084105.1. Classification (GTDB taxonomy): domain Bacteria; phylum Actinomycetota; class Actinomycetes; order Streptomycetales; family Streptomycetaceae; genus Streptacidiphilus. The sequence goes on from NZ_CP048289.1 coordinate 8,323,709, forward strand.
GCGGACCACGCGGGACTCGTCCCAGACCGGTTCCGGGGCCTCGTACACCCGGCCGTCGGAGCCGAAGACCACGAAGCGGTCGAAGGACTTCGCGAACCAGCGGTCGTGGGTGACCGAGAGGACCGTGCCCTCGAAGCCCTCCAGGCCCTCCTGCAGCGCCTCCGCGCTCTCCAGGTCCAGGTTGTCCGTCGGCTCGTCCAGCAGCAGCGCGGTCGCGCCGGACAGCTCCAGCCGGAGGATCATCAGCCGGGCCTGCTGGCCGCCGGAGAGGTCCTGGAAGCGGCGCTCCTCCTGGTGATGCAGCTCATAGCGGCGCAGCACGCTCATCGCCGCCTTGCGGTCCAGCGCGTGCTCGGACTCCAGGATCTCCCTGGTGGTCCGGCCGAAGAGCTCCGGGTGGGCGTGGGTCTGGGCGAAGTGCCCCGGCACCACCCGCGCGCCGAGCCGGAACCCGCCCTGGTGGGCGACCTCCTCCCCGGCCAGCAGCCGCAGGAAGTGCGACTTGCCGGAGCCGTTGGAGCCCAGTACCGCGATCCGCTCGCCGTAGAAGACCTCCAGGTCGAACGGGGCCATCAGGCCGGTCAGTTCCAGCCGCTCGCAGGTCAGCGCCCGGACGCCGGTGCGCCCGCCGCGCAGCCGCATGGTGATGCTCTGCTTGCGCGGCGGCTCCGGCGGCGGGCCGATCTCCTCGAACTTCCGCAGCCGGGTGGTCGCCGCCGCATAGCGGGAGGCCATGTCGTGGCTGCGGGCCGCGTAGTCGCGCATGTCCAGCACCAACCGCTTGAGCTGGGCGTGCTTCTCGTCCCAGCGGCGGCGCAACTCGTCGTAGCGGGCGAAGCGCTCCTCGCGGGCGGCGTGGAAGGTGGCGAAGCCGCCGCCGTGCACCCACACCTCGCTCCCGGCCGCGCCCGGCTCCACGCTGACGATCTTCTCGGCGCTGTTGGCCAGCAGCTCCCGGTCGTGCGAGATGAACAGCACGGTCTTGGCGGTGCTGCGGATCTGCTCCTCCAGCCAGCGCTTGCCGGGGACGTCCAGGTAGTTGTCCGGCTCGTCCAGCAGCAGCACCTCGTCCGGGCCGCGCAGCAGCGCCTCCAGCACCAGCCGCTTCTGCTCGCCGCCGGAGAGGGTGTTCAGGCCGCGCCACTGCGCCCGGTCGTAGGGCATGCCCAGGGCCGCCGTGGTGCAGACGTCCCAGGTGGTCTCGTAGTCGTAGCCGCCGACGTCGGCCCAGTCGGCCAGCGCCTGGGCGTAGGCCAGCTGGGTCTTCTCGTCGTCCTGGGCGACCATCGCCAGCTCGGCCGCGTCCACCGCCCGCGCGCCGCCGCGGATGCTCGGGGGCGCGACCGACACCAGCAGGTCGCGTACGCAGGCGTCGTGCGCCAGCTCGGGGCCGTCCTCGTCGTGCCCGGGGGTCCGGCCCGGATCGTCGGTGCCGCGGCCGGTGGTACCGACGAACTGCCGCATCACGCCCAGGCCGCCGCTGACCGTGACCGAGCCGCCGTGCGGCTGGATGTCCCCGGCGACCATTCTGAGCAGCGTCGTCTTGCCCGCGCCGTTGGCGCCGACCAGGGCGACCGAGCTGCCCTCGCCGACCCGGAAGGACGCGTCGTCGAACAGCACCCGTCCGTCGGGCAGGTAGTACTCAAGGTGTGAAATCTCGACGTGTCCCATGGTCACCGATTGTCCGCTGACCGGGGCCGACACCCAAACGGGTTTTACCGGACTATGCTCGCGGCCCATGAGCAAGCCCATGAGCAAGCCCATGGACAAGGGGCCGGCGGGCGAGGGGCCGGACGCGGACCAGGCCACCGCGCCGCTCCCCCGCCGCGGGGTGGACGCCTCCGGGCGGATCCCCACCGCGTACGGGCCGGGGAACCCCGTGCGGGACCAGCTGGACGCGGCGCACTACCGCATCCGGCCGGGCGCGCCGAACCTGCCGATCCCCGAGCCGCAGCAGGCCGACGGCAGCGCCGAGGCCGACGCGGCGGCGTACCCGATAAGGCCGGGCACGCCGGAGGAACCGGCCTACGAGCGGTTCCAGGCGCTGGCCGAGCGCAAGGAAAGGCTGGACCGGCGACGGACCCGGATCCGCTGGGGCGCCGCACTGGTCGCGCTGTGCTGCCTGGTGGCGGTCGGCGTGGCGCTGCTGGCGTCGTCCTCGCCGAAGAAGCGCCAGGCCGCCGCCCCGCAGCCGACCCTCGCCCCGGCGAACCCCACGCCCAGCCCCACCGCTCCGCCGAGCACCGCTTCGAGCACGCCTTCTGACGCGCCGTCGGCATCCGCACCGGCGGCGAACCCGGTCACCCTCCTCTCCGGCGCCGCGACCGACGGCGCGCCGCTCGACGCCGCCGGCTTCTTCGCCGGACGCACCGTCACCGTCGACAAGCAGTCCTACACCCGGGCACTGACAACCGGCTCCGCCTGCACCCCGGCGGTCACCGCGCAGCTGGCCGCCGTCCTCACCCGCAACGGCTGCCGGACGCTGCTGCGCGCCAGCTACTCGGCCGGGACCACCGCGGTGACCGTCGGCGTCGCGGTCTTCGACAGCGCGGCCCAGGCCCAGGCCGTCAAGCAGCAGACCACCGGGAACCTGCAGCCGCTCAGCGGCGGCGGGCTGCCGGTCTTCTGCCGGTTGGTGGTCTGCCGGATGACCACCAACGCGATCGGGCGCTACGCGTACTTCACCGTCGCCGGGTACACCACCGGCAAGCCGGTCCCGGCGAACGACACCAGTGCCTACGCGGCCACCACCGCCATGAACCAGCTGGTCTTCGACGGGCTGCTGGCCCGGGCCCAGCGGGAGGCGGCGACGCCTAGCGCGGGCTGAGCACCCGCAGGTTGCGCGCGGCACGGCTGCGCGCGGCCAGCTCGGCGTCGGCCGGGTAGCCGACCTCCTCCAGCGTCAGCCCGTGCGGCCGGACCACGGTGACCGCGGAGTCCCGCACGCCCCCGGCCAGCACCCGCGCCGGGAAGTCCGCCGGTCGCTGCCCGCCGCCGACCAGCAGCATCGAACCGACCAGCGCCCGCACCATGTTGTGGCAGAAGGCGTCCGCCCGGACGGTACCGACCACCAGCCCCGGCAGCGCCGGGCCGAGCAGCGCGTCGCCGGGCATCCGCTCCCAGCGGAAGTCCAGCAGCTCGCGGATGGTGGTCGCGCCCTCGCGCTTCTTGCAGTACGCCGCGAAGTCGTGCTCGCCGACCAGCTCCCGAGCTGCCGCGTTCATCAGCTCGACGTCCAACTCCCGGTCGTGCCACAGCACATGGGAACGCCGCAGCGGGTCCACCCCGGCCTGGGTGTCGCACACCCGGTACGCGTAGCGGCGCCAGACCGCCGAGAAGCGCGCGTCGAAGCCCGCCGGGGCCTCCGCCGCCCGCCACACCCGCACGTCCCCGGGCAGCCGCCCGGCCAGCCGCCGCAGCAGCTTCTCGCCCTCGGCCAGCCACAGCTCCCGCGGCAGGTCCAGGTGCGCCACCTGGCCGCGCGCGTGCACCCCGGCGTCGGTCCGCCCGGCCACGGTCAGCGGGAACACCTCGGGCTGCCGCAGCACCACCCGGATCGCGTCCTCCAGCTCGCCCTGGACCGTCCGCCGCCCGCTCTTCTGCTTGGCCCAGCCGGAGAACTCCGTCCCGTCGTACGACAGGTCCAGCCGCACCCGGACCGCCCCCTCGGCGGGCCCGTCCCGCCGCTCCGGCTGCTCCGCGCAGTCAGCGGTCGTCGTCATCGCTCGTCTCCTCCGTCACACGTCCCGCACACGTCCCGCACACGTCCTGGTAGAGGCCAGCCGTCCGGTACACGGCCACGGGCCCGCCCTCCCCGGGGGGAAGGCGGGCCCGTCGGCGGACTGGCGTCGCTGGACTACTCGGCGGCCTCGGCCGGAGCAGCGTCCTCGACGACCTCGGCGGCCGGAGCGGCGGCCTCGGTCTCCTTGACGGCGCGCTTGGTCGCGGCCTCGGCCTCGCCGACCGAGGTCTGGGCCACGGTGAGGGCCTCGACCAGCTCGATCACGGCCATCGGGGCGTTGTCGCCACGACGGGGGCCGATCTTGGTGATGCGGGTGTAGCCACCGGGGCGGTTCTCGTAACGAGGCGCGATCTCGGTGAACAGGGTGTGCAGCACAGACACGTCGGTGATGGTCTTGCGGACCTCACGGCGGTTGTGGATGTCACCCTTCTTGGCCTTGGTGATCAGCTTCTCCGCCACCGGGCGCAGGCGGCGAGCCTTGGCCTCGGTGGTGGTGATGCGGCCGTACTGGAACAGCTCACGGGCCAGACCGGCGAGCAGCAGACGCTCGTGGGACGGGCCGCCGCCGAGGCGGGCACCCTTCGCGGGGCGGGGCATGGTGTCTCCTTGGATCTCCGACCCCCGGCCGTACCAGGTACCGGGGCGGGCGCAGCGGCACGGTTGCCGCTACGACTTCTCACACACAGCTTTCAAGGGTACGGGACCGCCGGAGCGGTCCCGTACCCGGTGGAACTCAGCGGCGGAAACCTCAGTACTGCTCGGTCTCCGCGAAGCCCGGGTCGTCGTCGTCGGCGCCGAAGGCGTCGGCGGCGGCGGTCGGGTCGAATCCGGGCGGGCTGTCCTTGAGCGCCAGGCCCATGCCGGCCAGCTTCGCCTTAACCTCGTCGATCGACTTCGCACCGAAGTTGCGGATGTCGAGCAGGTCGGCCTCGGAGCGGGCGACGAGCTCACCCACGGAGTGGATGCCCTCGCGCTTGAGGCAGTTGTACGACCGAACGGTGAGCTCAAGCTCCTCGATCGGCAGGGCGAGATCAGCGGCCAGGGCGGCGTCCGTCGGGGACGGGCCCATGTCGATGCCCTCGGCGTCGATGTTCAGCTCGCGAGCGAGACCGAACAGCTCCACCAGGGTCTTGCCGGCCGAGGCCATGGCGTCGCGGGGACGCATGGCGGGCTTGGTCTCGACGTCGACGATGAGCTTGTCGAAGTCGGTACGCTGCTCGACTCGGGTCGCCTCGACCTTGTAGGTGACCTTGAGCACCGGGCTGTAGATGGAGTCGACCGGGATCCGGCCGATCTCCTGGCCCGACTGCTTGTTCTGGACGGCGGAGACGTAGCCGCGACCGCGCTCGACGGTCAGCTCCATCTCCAGCTTGCCCTTGCCGTTGAGCGTGGCCAGGACCAGCTCGGGGTTGTGCACCTCGACACCGGCCGGGGGCGCGATGTCGGCGGCGGTGACCAGACCCGGGCCCTGCTTGCGCAGGTACATCACGACCGGCTCGTCGTGCTCCGAGGAGACGACCAGCTGCTTGATGTTCAGGATGAGGTCGGTGACGTCCTCCTTGACGCCCGGCACGGTGGTGAACTCGTGCAGGACCCCGTCGATCCGGATGCTGGTGACAGCGGCACCGGGGATCGAGGAGAGGAGGGTGCGGCGGAGCGAGTTGCCGAGGGTATAGCCGAAGCCCGGCTCCAGCGGCTCGATGACGAACCGGGAGCGGAACTCGTCGACGACCTCTTCGGTCAGCGACGGACGCTGAGCGATCAGCATGGGGGAATTCCTCCAGATAGATCTTCGGCACCCACTATTTGATGCCGACAAAGCAAGGATACGGCCCCCGCGCGAACGGGGGCCGTATCCGGAAGCCACTCACCGAAACGGCGCGTGTCAGACGCGGCGGCGCTTCGGGGGGCGGCAGCCGTTGTGCGGGGTGGGGGTGACGTCCTGGATCGAGCCGACCTCCAGGCCGGTGGCCTGGATGGAGCGGATCGCGGTCTCGCGGCCGGAGCCGGGACCCTTCACGAAGACGTCGACCTTGCGCATGCCGTGCTCCTGGGCGCGACGCGCGGCGGCCTCAGCGGCCATCTGCGCGGCGAACGGAGTCGACTTGCGGGAGCCCTTGAAGCCGACGTGGCCCGAGGACGCCCACGCGATCACGTTGCCCGAGGGGTCCGTGATGGAGACGATGGTGTTGTTGAACGTGCTCTTGATGTGCGCGTGGCCGTGAGCGACGTTCTTCTTTTCCTTGCGGCGGATCTTCTTCGCGCCGGCAGCCTGACGACCCTTGGGGGGCATAAGTCTGTTTCTCCTACTGAGGTGGTCGGTCCGCTAGCCCAGCGGGCCGGATTGAAGTCCGGTTAGTGGGGCGGACTACTTCTTGCCGGGCTTCTTCTTGCCGGCAATCGCGCGACGCGGACCCTTGCGGGTACGGGCGTTCGTGTGGGTGCGCTGACCGTGGACCGGCAGGCCGCGGCGGTGACGCAGGCCCTGGTAGCACCCGATCTCGACCTTGCGGCGGATGTCGGCCGCGACCTCACGGCGGAGGTCACCCTCGACCTTGAAGTTGGCGTCGATGAACTCACGCAGCTTGACCAGGTCCTCTTCGGTGATGTCGCGAACGCGGACGTTCGGGTTCACACCGGTCTCGGCCAGGGCCTGCTGCGAGCGGGTACGGCCGATGCCGTACACGTAGGTGAGGGCGATCTCGATCCGCTTTTCGCGGGGGAGATCAACGCCGGCGAGGCGTGCCATGAATGTGGCTCCTGTGTTCCTTCGGAGGTCTGACGCGATGCCTCTCGTTCAGCTCACGCTGAGCGAGCCCCGGCCTCCGGACCGAGGGTGGCAGTCCACTCGCGAACTCGCGAGTGGATCGGGCATCCCGCTTATGTTGTTTTTCGCGTCGCGCGAAGAGTTACGACCCGTGCAGGGAAGCGATCAGCCCTGGCGCTGCTTGTGGCGCAGGTTCTCGCAGATCACCATGACCCGCCCGTGACGGCGGATCACCTTGCACTTGTCGCAGATCTTCTTGACGCTCGGCTTGACCTTCATGGGATTCAGGTTCTCCGGGTCGAGCGCGCCCCGGTGAGGGGGCGCGAGATCTGCTGCTTACTTGTACCGGTAGACGATACGTCCACGGGTCAGGTCGTACGGGCTGAGCTCCACGACGACGCGGTCGTCCGGGAGGATACGGATGTAGTGCATCCGCATCTTGCCGCTGATGTGGGCGAGGACCTTGTGACCGTTTTGGAGCTCTACCTTGAACATGGCGTTCGGCAGAGACTCGATGACGGTGCCCTCGATCTCGATGGCGCCTTGCTTTTTGGCCATGTCCTGCGGGTATCGCCTTCCGGATTTGACTACCGTAGTCGGCGCTCACGCAGGGACCGCTAAGTCCACCCCGCCACTGGTAGTGCGAGGACGTGCGGATGCAAGCTACGAGTGAGCCGACACAGCAGTCTACGTCACCGGCCAAGCTATAGCGAAATCGTCGGCCCAGCGGTTCGGGCCGACGGCGCGAGTCGGCGGTGCGAGTCGGCGGCTCAGGCCAGCGGATCCGGGGCGGCGGTGATGCCCAGCTCCGCCAGCCGGGCCCGGCCGCCGTCGAAGGCGGTCAGCACCAGCGGACCCTCCTCGGTCACCGCGATCGAGTGCTCCCAGTGCGAGGCCCAGGTGCCGTCGTTGGTCTTGACGGTCCAGCCGTCCTCCAGCGTGCGGGTGTGCGGCGTCCCCAGGCTGACCATGGGCTCGATCGCGATGCAGAAGCCGGGGACCAGCTTCACCCCGCGACCGCGCCGGCGGTCGACGTAGTTCAGCAGGTGCGGGTCCATGTGCATCTCGGAGCCGATGCCGTGGCCGCCGAAGTCCTCGATGATGCCGTACTTGCCCTTGGGCGGCAGCGGCTGGCGGCGGATGTACGCCTCGATGGCGCGGCTCAGGTCGGACAGCCGGTTGTTCTTCTTCACCTGGGCGATACCGGCCCACATGGAGTCCTCGGTGACCTGGCTCAGCCGCAGCAGCTCCTCCGGGTGGCCCTCGCCGACGAAGACGGTGATCGCCGCGTCGCCGTGCCAGCCGTCCACGATCGCGCCGCAGTCGATGGAGATCATGTCCCCGTCGGCGAGCTTGCGGTCGCCCGGGATGCCGTGCACCACCTCGTCGTTCACCGAGGCGCAGATGACCCCGGTGAAGCCGTGGTAGCCGAGGAAGTTGGACTTGGCGCCGTGGCCGTCGATGACCTTCGCCGCGATCGCGTTCAGCTCGCCGGTGGTGATCCCCGGCGCCACCGCCTCCCGGCAGGCCTTCAGCGCCTCGGCGACGACCAGCCCGGCCTCCCGCATCTTGGCGATCTGCTCCGGGGTCTTGATCTCAACAGCCATGCTTGTTCGCCTTCCCGCTCCCGCTCCCGCGGGATCCCGTTCGTCCCTGCCCGGCCACCGTTCCACGGTACGACCGTCCGCCCGAACGCGCTCCGGCCGTGACCCCCCTGCGGGCGTCACGGCCGGTTCGCGCGTACGCGCGTCGACTCACTCGGAGCCGACTGTTTCCCTGTCCTCGGTGTCCTTGTTCCGGCGCAGCGCCTCGATGGCCCGCCCGGTGACCTCGTCCACCTTGCCCAGCGCCGGGATGGTGGTGACCAGTCCCTGCTTCTGGTAGTACGCGATGATCGGCTCGGTCTGCGTGTGGTAGACCTCCAGCCGGACTCGCACGCTCTCCTCGCTGTCGTCCCCGCGCTGGTAGAGCTCACCGCCGCAGACGTCGCAGACGCCCGGCACGGCCGGGGTGTTGTACTCCACGTGGAAGATGTGCGCGCTGTCGTTGCGGCACACCCGCCGGCCCGCGATGCGGCGGACCACCTCGTCCTCGGGGACCTCCAGGTCCAGCACGCCGTCCAACTCGATCCCCCACTCGGTGAGGATCTCGTCCAGCGCCACGGCCTGGGCCACGTTGCGGGGGAATCCGTCGAGCAGGAAGCCGTTGGCGGCGTCCGGCTGGGCCAGCCGGTCCTTCGCCATGGCGATGGTGACCTCATCCGGTACCAGCTCGCCCGCGTCCATGATGCTCTTCGCGGCAAGGCCCAGCTCGGTGCCCTGACTGATGTTGGCGCGGAACAGGTCACCGGTGGACACGTGCGGGATGGACAGGGTCTTGGCCAGCAGCGTGGCCTGAGTACCCTTCCCGGCCCCGGGCGGCCCGACGAGGACGATTCGCATCAGCGGAGGAACCCTTCGTAGTTGCGCTGCTGGAGCTGGCTCTCGATCTGCTTCACAGTTTCAAGGCCGACACCGACAACGATCAGGATGCTCGTACCGCCGAACGGGAAGTTCTGTGACGCACCGAATGCCCCGAGCGCGATCAGCGGCACCATGGCGATCAGGCCCAGGTACAGCGAGCCCGGCCAGGTGATCCTGGTCAGCACGTAGTTGAGGTATTCGGCAGTCGGGCGGCCGGCCCGGATGCCCGGGATGAAACCACCATACTTCTTCATGTTGTCGGCCACTTCCTCGGGGTTGAAGGAGATGGCGACGTAGAAGAACGCGAAGAAGACGATCAGCAGGAAGTCGACCGCCATGTAGAGCGGCTTGTCGCTCTTGGTCAGGTTCGCCTGGATCCAGACCGCCCAGCCCTTGGTCGTGTCCCCGCTCAACTGGACGACCAGCGCCGGGATGTAGAGCAGCGAGCTGGCGAAGATGACCGGGATCACACCCGCCTGGTTGACCTTCAGCGGGATGTAGGTCGAGGTGCCGCCGTAGGCCCGGCGGCCGATCATCCGCTTCGCGTACTGGACCGGGATCCGGCGCTGTGCCTGCTCGACGAAGACCACCAGGCCGACCATGCACAGACCCATGATCATCACGAAGACGAAGGTGGCCCAGCCCTTCTCGGTCTTGATGTTCCAGAGCGAGGAGGGGAAGCCGGAGGCGACCGAGGTGAAGATCAGGATCGACATGCCGTTGCCGATGCCGCGGTCGGTGATCAGCTCACCGAGCCACATGATCACCACAGTGCCCGCGGTCATGGTGATGACCATGGTGGCGATGGTGAACACCGACTGGTTCGGGACCACCTTGGACGCGTCGCAACCGGCCCCGGCGCTGCTGAACAGCGCGCCGCTGGAGGCGGTGGCCACGATGCCGGTCGCCTGCAGCACGGCGAGGGCGATGGTCAGGTACCGGGTGTACTGGGTGATCTTGGTCTGCCCGGACTGCCCCTCCTGCTTCAGGGCGTCCAGCCGCGGGATCACCACCGTCAGCAGCTGCAGGATGATGCTGGACGTGATGTAGGGCATGATGCCCAGCGCGAAGATGGTGATCTGCAGCAGCGCGCCACCACTGAACAGGTTCACCAGGCCCAGCAGGTTGGTCCCGCTGGCCTCTGCGGACACACAGGCCTGGACAGCCTTGAAACTGACTCCGGGTACGGGGATGTGCGCACCCATCCGGAAGACAGCCATGATGGCCAGCGTGAACAGCAGCTTCTTGCGCAGGTCGGGCGTCTTGAACGCCCGGGCGAACGCGGTGAGCACGGTGCCTCCTGCAGCTCCCTGCCGAGGCGGCGGGAGGGACGGTGGATCTGGGCCCGGCACGGTTCCGAACAGGGCCTGACAGTGGGGGGATCCGCTCGCGGAACCGGCGCGCAGACAACAGACCGCCGCCAGACTACAAGTGGACTCCACGGACTCTAACAGTCCGTGGCCGCCCGAATGAAGCGCGTGCCCGCATGCATCTTCAGCTGTGCCCCCGCCATGTGTGCGGTTGTCACCCTTCGTCCCCAACAGGCGCGGGTTGGAGCGGTGTGTCGAACGGATCGGGGGCGGAACGCAGAACGTCGGGCCCGCCCCCCGAAAGGGGGACGGGCCCGACGCTTGTGCCAGTCGAACGCTCTGCGGCGAAGCCTCAGATCAGCTCGGTGACGGTGCCGCCGGCGGCGGCGATCTTCTCGGCGGCGGAAGCGGAGACGGCGTCAACCGAAACCTGCAGCGCCACGGTGAGCTCACCGGTACCCAGCACCTTGACGAGCGAGTTCTTGCGAACCGCGCCCTTGGCGACCAGGCCCTCGACGGTGACCTCGCCACCCTCGGGGTAGAGGGTGTTGAGCTTGTCCAGGTTCACGACCTGGAACTCCACGCGGAACGGGTTCTTGAAGCCCTTGAGCTTCGGCAGGCGCATGTGAAGGGGCATCTGGCCACCCTCGAAACGCGCCGGAACCTGGTACCGCGCCTTGGTGCCCTTGGTACCACGACCAGCGGTCTTACCCTTGGATGCCTCACCACGACCGACACGGGTCTTGGCGGTCTTGGCACCCGGGGCGGGCCGCAGGTTGTGGATCTTCAGCGGGTTCTGCTCCGCCATTTCAGTCCACCTCCTCGACCGTGACGAGGTGGCGGACGGTCTGGGCCATCCCGCGGATCTCGGGACGGTCCTCCTTCACGACCACGTCGTGCATGCGCTTGAGACCAAGCGAACGCAGGGTGTCACGGTGGTTCTGCTTGCTGCCGATGTACGACTTGGTCTGCGTGATCTTCAGGCGAGCCATTACGCAGCCCCCTGCCCGGCAGCACGCGCACGCAGCAGGGCTGCGGGAGCGACGTCCTCAAGCGGCAGTCCGCGACGGGCGGCGATCTCCTCGGGGCGCGAGAGGCCCTTCAGAGCGGCGACCGTGGCGTGCACGACGTTGATCGCGTTGTCGGAGCCCATGGACTTCGACAGGATGTCGTGGACGCCCGCGCACTCCAGCACGGCACGCACGGGACCACCGGCGATAACACCGGTACCCGGCGAGGCCGGCTTGAGCAGGACGACGCCCGCGGCCTTCTCACCCGTGATCGGGTGGGGGATGGTGCCCTGGATGCGGGGAACCTTGAAGAAGTTCTTCTTGGCTTCCTCGACACCCTTGGCAATGGCCGCGGGAACTTCCTTGGCCTTGCCGTAACCGACACCTACGGTGCCGTCACCGTCGCCCACCACGACCAGCGCGGTGAAGCTGAAGCGACGACCACCCTTGACAACCTTGGCGACACGGTTGATCGCGACAACACGTTCGACGTACGCGGTCTTCTCGACGACGGGGGCACCGTCACGACCATCCCGCTTACGGTCACGCCGCTCGCCACCGCCGGTGCCGCCGCCGGCGCCGCTACCGCGGCGCTGGGGTCCAGCCATTGGATTTACCTCTCTCGTTTACGTCCGCCAGCTTGGGCGAGCGGGTCAGAAGTCGAGCCCGGCTTCACGGGCGGCGTCCGCCAGGGCGGCGATGCGCCCGGCGTACTGGTTGCCCGCGCGGTCGAAGACGACCGCTTCGATACCGGCAGCCTTGGCGCGCTCAGCGACCAGGGCCCCGACCTTCTTGGCCTGCTCGGTCTTGTCTCCGTCGACGCCCTTGATGGACACGTCGAGGGTGGACGCCGAAGCCAGCGTGTGGCCCGCGAGGTCGTCGATCACCTGCGCCACGATGTGGCGGTTGGACCGAGACACGACCAGGCGCGGACGCACCGGCGTACCGGAGACGCGCTTGCGGACGCGGATGGCGCGGCGCTTGCGGGCGGCGGCCTTGTAACCGTTGCCCTTGCCGATCTTCACACCGACACTCATGGGTTACTTACCACTCTTTCCGACCTTGCGGCGGATGACCTCGCCGGCGTACTTGACACCCTTGGCCTTGTACGGGTCGGGCTTGCGCAGCTTGCGAATCTTCGCAGCCACCTCGCCAACCTGCTGCTTGTCGATGCCGTCCACGTGGAACTTGGTGGGCGACTCGACCACGAAGGCGATGCCTTCGGGGGCCTCGATGACGATCGGGTGGCTGTAGCCGAGCGCGAACTCCATGGAGGAGCCCTTCGCTGCGACTCGGTAGCCGACGCCGCTGATCTCAAGCGACTTGCGGTAGCCCGCGGTCACGCCGGTGATCATGTTCGCCACCAGCGTGCGGGTCAGGCCGTGCAGGGCCTTCGACATACGCTCGTCGTTGGGGCGGGTGACGAGCAGAGTGCCGTCCTCACCCTTGGCGATGTCGATCGGCGCGGCAACGGTGTGGTGAAGGAGACCCTTGGGGCCCTTCACCGAGACCGTGCGGCCATCGATGGTGACGTCCACGCCGGCGGGAACCGGGATGGGCAGCCGTCCAATGCGAGACATTGCTGTACCTCCGTTTCCCTTAGTTACCAGACGTAGGCGAGGACTTCCCCACCCACGCCCTTCTTGGCTGCCTGCTGTCCGGTGAGCAGACCTGCGGACGTGGAGATGATCGCCACGCCCAGGCCGCCGAGCACCTTCGGCATGCTGGTGGACTTGGTGTAGACCCGCAGACCCGGCTTGGAGATCCGCTTGATGCCCGCGATCGAGCGCTCACGGTTGGGGCCGAACTTGAGGTCGATGGTCAGGCGCTTGCCGACCTCGCCCTCCTTGGGCTCCTCAACCTTCCATCCCGAGATGTAGCCCTCCTGCTGGAGGATCTCGGCGATGTGGGTCTTGATCTTGCTGTGGGGCATCACGACAGCGTCGTGGTAGGCCGAGTTCGCGTTCCGCAGACGAGTCAACATGTCTGCGATCGGGTCGGTCATGGTCATGATGGCCTGTGGCCTCTCTCACCGCGGTTTCCCGAAGCGCGCAGCCCGGGGTTGAACCAGAGCGGGCGCGGCGCGGGGACCTACGGCGTAGTTAATCAGGCACTACGTAAGACGAATCAAGGGCGCGGGGCCCCGACCCCACTACCTTACGGGACGTCCTACGGACTTCCCAAAACGGCGGTGGGGCCGGCGGCCCTGCGGACCCGGAGGGGGCACCTCGGAGCTGCTGGGACTACCAGGAGCTCTTGGTGACACCCGGCAGCTCGCCGCGGTGGGCCATCTCACGAAGGCACACGCGGCACAGGCCGAACTTGCGGTACACGGAGTGCGGACGGCCGCAGCGCTGGCAGCGGGTGTAACCCCGGACGCCGAACTTCGGCTTGCGCTCCGCCTTCGCGATGAGGGACTTCTTAGCCATGTGCTCAGTTCTCCTTGAACGGGAAGCCAAGGGCACGCAGCAGCGCCCGGCCCTCGTCGTCGGTCTGGGCAGTGGTGACCACGGTGATGTCCATGCCGCGCGTGCGGTCGACCTTGTCCTGGTCGATCTCGTGGAACATGACCTGCTCGGTCAGACCGAAGGTGTAGTTGCCCTTGCCGTCGAACTGCTTCGGCGACAGACCGCGGAAGTCACGGATACGCGGCAGCGCCAGCGACACCAGACGGTCCAGGAACTCCCACATGCGGTCGCCACGCAGGGTGACGTGGGTACCGATGGGCTGGCCCTCACGCAGCTTGAACTGCGCGATGGACTTGCGGGCCTTGGTCACGGTCGGCTTCTGACCGGTGATCGCGGTGAGGTCCTTGACCGCACCGTCGATCAGCTTGGAGTCGCGGGCGGCGTCGCCCACACCCATGTTGACCACGACCTTGACCAGGCCGGGGATCAGCATGACGTTCTCGTAGGAGAACTGCTCCTGCAGCTGACCCTTGATCTCGGAGCGGTAGCGCTCCTTGAGACGGGGGGTCACCTTCTCAACAGAGGTGTCGGTCATCAGATGTCCTCACCGGTTCGCTTGGCAACGCGGATCTTGTTGCCCTCGTCATCGAAGCGGTAACCGACGCGGGTGACGACCTTCTTGCCGTCCTTCTCCACGACGAGCTGAACGTTGCTCACGTGGATCGGGGCCTCAGTGGTCACGATGCCGCCGGTCTGGGCACCACGGGCGGTCTGGCCGACCTTGGTGTGCTTCTTGACCCGGTTGACACCCTCGACCAGGACGCGGTTCTCAGTCGGGATGGCCTGGATGACCTTCCCCTGCTTGCCCTTGTCCTTGCCGGTGATGACCTGGACCAGGTCACCCTTCTTGATCTTCATGCTGTTCGCCATGGGTTAGAGCACCTCCGGCGCAAGCGAGATGATCTTCATGAACTTCTTGTCACGCAGCTCGCGGCCCACCGGGCCGAAGATGCGGGTTCCGCGCGGGTCACCATCGGTGTTCTTGAGGATGACGGCGGCGTTCTCGTCGAAACGGATGTAGGAACCGTCCGGACGACGGCGCTCCTTCACGGTGCGGACGATGACGGCCTTGACCACATCGCCCTTCTTCACGTTGCCACCGGGGATCGCGTCCTTGACGGTGGCGACGATGACGTCACCGATACCCGCGTAGCGTCGGCCGGAGCCACCGAGAACACGGATGCAAAGGATCTCCTTCGCACCAGTGTTGTCGGCGACACGCAGTCGCGACTCCTGCTGGATCACAGCTTTCTCCTGATCGTCAACGATCGGGACCGGGCCGGCCCGCTGCTCACCTGAGCGTTCCGAGGAACCTCAGGCACATACGAGCCGCGCCCAATCGCGTTCGTTACTACTTGGCCTTCTCAAGGATCTCGACGACGCGCCAGCGCTTCGTCGCGGACAGCGGCCGGGTCTCCATGAGGAGGACACGGTCGCCGACGCCCGCGGCGTTGGCCTCGTCGTGCGCCTTCAGCTTGTTCGTACGGCGGATGACCTTGCCGTACAGCGCGTGCTTGACGCGGTCCTCGACGGCGACGACGACGGTCTTGTCCATCTTGTCGCTGACGACCAGACCCTCACGGGTCTTGCGGAAGCCGCGTGCCTCTTCGTTCGTGTTCTCAGTCATCAGGCGTTCTCCACCGTCTCGATGCCCAGCTCGCGCTCGCGCATCAGGGTGTAGATCCGCGCGATCTGCTTCTTCACGAGCGGAAGCCGTCCGTGGTTGTCGAGCTGCCCGGTCGCCGCCTGGAAGCGGAGGTTGAACAGCTCCTCCTTGGCCTCACGGAGCTTCGCGACGAGTGCCTCGCCATCGAGCTCACGAAGCTCTGCAGCCTTGGTGGTGGCCGACATCAGCTCTCACCTGCCTCGCGCCGGACGATCCGGCACTTCATCGGAAGCTTGTGCGCGGCGCGGGTGAGCGCCTCGCGCGCAATCTTCTCGTTCGGGTACGACAACTCGAACATCACGCGTCCGGGGTGCACGTTGGCAATCCACCACTCCGGCGAGCCCTTACCGGAACCCATGCGGGTCTCGGCCGGCTTCTTGGTGAGGGGACGGTCCGGGTAGATGTTGATCCAGACCTTGCCACCGCGCTTGATGTGACGGGTGATGGAGATACGAGCGGACTCGATCTGCCGGTTCGTCACATACGCCGGGGAGACGGCCTGCAGGCCGTACTCGCCGAACGCCAGCTCGGTACCGCCCTTAGCCATGCCACGCCGCTTGGGGTGGTGCTGCTTGCGGTGCTTGACCCTGCGAGGGATCAGCATGGGGTCAGGCCTCCGTTCCAGTGTCGTTCGAGGGAGCAGCCTCGACCGCGGCCTCGGTCACCGCGGCCGGAGCCTCGGTGCCGGGACGACGGCCACGGCCACCGCGCTCGCCACCGGCGGGGCGCTCGCCACCGCGACGGGGGCGCTCGCCCGGGCCACCCGCGCGGGGCGGACGGTTGCCGGCCTTGGCGGCGGCGTTGTCGGCACGGACCTCGGCGATGTTCTTGACGTCGCCCTTGTAGATCCAGACCTTCACGCCGATGCGGCCGAAGGTGGTCTTGGCCTCGAAGAAGCCGTAGTCCACGTTGGCGCGCAGGGTGTGCAGGGGCACGCGGCCCTCGCGGTAGAACTCCGAGCGGGACATCTCAGCGCCGCCGAGACGACCGGAGCACTGGATCTTGATGCCCTTGGCGCCGGACTTCATCGTGCCCTGCATGCTCTTACGCATGGCGCGACGGAAGGAGACGCGGGAGGACAGCTGCTCCGCGACGCCCTGAGCCACGAGCTGGGCGTCCAGCTCGGGGTTCTTGACCTCAAGGATGTTCAGCTGGACCTGCTTGCCGGTCAGCTTCTCAAGGTCGCCGCGGATGCGGTCGGCCTCGGTGCCGCGACGGCCGATGACGATGCCGGGACGAGCGGTGTGGATGTCCACCCGCACGCGGTCACGGGTGCGCTCGATCTCAACCTTCGAGATGCCGGCGCGCTCCATGCCGGACGTCATCATCCGACGGATGGCGACGTCTTCCTTGACGTAGTCCTTGTACAGCTTGTCGGCGTACCAGCGGGACTTGAAGTCCGTGGTGATGCCGAGGCGGAACCCGTGCGGGTTTACCTTCTGGCCCATTACCGGGTCCCTTCCTTCGACGCGAGAACCACGGTGATGTGGCTCGTCCGCTTACGGATCCGGTACGCGCGGCCCTGGGCCCGCGGACGGAAACGCTTCAGGGTCGGGCCCTCGTCGACGTACGCCTCGGAGACGTACAGCGAGTCCACGTTGTTGTGGTTGTAGTTGTGCTTGGCGTTGGCAATGGCGCTGTCGAGCACCTTGCCGACCGGCACGCTTGCGGCCTGCGGAGCGAAACGCAGGACCGCCTGGGCCTCCGTGGCGTTCATGCCACGGATGAGGTCCACCACGCGGCGGGCCTTCATGGGCGTTACACGGATGTACCGTGCCGCTGCCCTGGCTTCCATGGTTGTCCCCTTGTTGGTGTCTGTCATGGTCTTCGCTTTCCGCAGATCAGCGACGACGCGACTTGCGGTCGTCCTTCTCGTGGCCGCGGAAGGTGCGGGTCGGCGCGAACTCGCCGAGCTTGTGGCCGACCATCGACTCGGTGACGAACACCGGGACGTGCTTGCGGCCGTCGTGCACCGCGAGGGTGTGACCCAGCATCGCCGGCACGATCATGGAGCGACGGGACCAGGTCTTGATGACGTTCTGGGTACCGGCTTCGTTCTGGACATCCACCTTCTTCATGAGGTGGTCGTCGACGAAGGGCCCCTTCTTGAGACTGCGCGGCATCGAGACTGCTCCTAGCGCTTCTTGTTCGTCTTGCGGCGGCGGACGATGTACTTGTTGGACGCCTTCTTCGGCGAACGAGTACGACCCTCCTTCTGACCCCACGGCGAAACCGGGTGGCGACCACCGGAGGTCTTACCCTCACCACCACCGTGCGGGTGGTCGATCGGGTTCATGGCCACACCACGCACGGTCGGGCGAACGCCCTTCCAGCGCATACGGCCGGCCTTGCCCCAGTTGATGTTCGACTGCTCGGCGTTGCCGACCTCGCCGATGGTGGCGCGGCAGCGGGCGTCGACCAGGCGGACCTCGCCCGAGGGCATGCGGAGGTGGGCGTAGACGCCCTCCTTCGCGAGCAGCTGCACGGAGGAACCCGCGGAACGGGCGATCTTCGCGCCGCCGCCGGGCCGCAGCTCGATGGCGTGGATGACCGTACCGACCGGGATGTTGCGCAGCGGCAGGTTGTTGCCCGGCTTGATGTCGGCCGCGGGGCCGTTCTCAACCCGGTCGCCCTGGCCGAGCTTGGCGGGGGCGATGATGTAGCGCTTCTCGCCGTCTGCGTAGTGCAGCAGCGCGATGCGTGCGGTGCGGTTCGGGTCGTACTCGATGTGAGCGACCTTGGCCGGAACGCCGTCCTTGTCGTGACGACGGAAGTCGATGACGCGGTACGCGCGCTTGTGGCCGCCACCCTGGTGGCGAACAGTCACACGACCGGTGTTGTTACGACCGCCCTTGCTGTGCAGGGGGCGGACCAGCGACTTCTCCGGCTCGGACCGCGTGATCTCGACGAAGTCGGCAACGCTGGAGCCACGACGGCCCGGCGTTGTCGGCTTGTACTTGCGGATGCCCATGGCTTCTTCTGTCCTCGTCCGTTTCGGTTGTCCGACTGCGCCGTCAGGCGGTGGCCGGAGCCCCGAAGATGTCGATGGGCTTGCTGCCCTCTGCCAGCGTCACGATGGCGCGCTTGGTGTCCTTGCGCTTGCCGAAACCGTTCTTGGACCGCTTGCGCTTGCCCTGACGGTTGATCGTGTTGACGTTGGCGACCTTGACCGCGAAGACCGCCTCGACGGCCTGCTTGATCTGGGTCTTGTTGGAGCCCGGCGCCACGATGAACGTGTACTTGCCCTCGTCGAGGAGCGCGTAGCTCTTCTCCGAGATGACCGGCTTGACCAGGACGTCACGGGGGTCCGTGAACGTCTTGCTGGTGATCGTTGCGTCGCTCATCAGGCGTCGCTCCCTTCGAGCTCGCTCGAAGAGGCAACGGCCTTCGCGGAGGCGGCGGGGCCGCTCACGAAGCGCTCGAAGGCGGCCTGGGTGAAGACCACATCGTCGGAGACGAGCACGTCGTAGGTGTTCAGCTGACCGGCGTCCAGGATGTGCACCTCGGGCAGGTTGCGGGCGCTCTTGATCGCCAGCTCGTCGTCGCGCTCGACCACGAGGAGGACGTTCTTGCGCTCGCTGATCTTGCCGATCAGGGTGCGGGCAGCCTTGGTGGACGGCGCCTCGCCCGCGGTCACGCCGGTGACGACGTGGATGCGGGAGTTGCGGGCCCGGTCGGAGAGGGCGCCACGCAGAGCGGCGGCCTTCATCTTCTTGGGGGTGCGCTGCGAGTAGTCGCGCGGCACGGGGCCGTGCACGACGCCACCGCCGGCGAACTGCGGAGCGCGGGTCGAGCCCTGACGGGCGCGGCCGGTGCCCTTCTGGCGGTACGGCTTGCGGCCACCGCCGCGGACCTCGGCGCGGGTCTTCGTCTTGTGCGTGCCCTGGCGGGCCGCGGCCAGCTGGGCGACGACGACCTGGTGGATCAGCGGGATGCTGACCTTGGCGTCGAAGATCTCGGCCGGCAGCTCGACGGTGCCGACGGTCTCACCCGCAGGGGAGAGAACGTTGATGGTGCTCATTGCTTCAGACCCCCTTCGCCGCGGTGCGGACCAGGATGAGGCCGCCGTTCGGACCGGGGACAGCGCCCTTGATGAGCAGCAGGCCCTTCTCCGCGTCAACGGCGTGAACGGTCAGGTTCTGGGTGGTCACGCGCTCGTGGCCCATGCGACCAGCCATGCGCATGCCCTTGAAGACGCGACCCGGGGTGGCGCAGCCACCGATCGAGCCGGGCGAGCGGTGCTTGCGCTGCACGCCGTGTCCGGCGCCGAGACCGTGGAAGTTGTGGCGCTTCATGACACCCGCGAAGCCCTTGCCCTTGCTGGTACCGGTCACGTCGACCTTGATACCGGCCTCGAACACCTCAGCGGTGATCTCCTGGCCCAGGGTGTACTCGCCGGCGTCGCTGGTGCGCAGCTCGACGAGGTGGCGACGGGGGGTGACGCCGGCCTTGGCGAAGTGACCCGCGAGGGGCTTGTTCACCTTGCGCGGGTCGATCTCGCCGAAGCCGATCTGCACGGCGTCGTAGCCGGTGCCGTCGGCGGTGTGGACCTGGGTCACGACATTCGGCCCGGCCTTGACGACGGTCACCGGCACGATCCGGTTGTTCTCGTCCCAGACCTGGGTCATGCCGAGCTTCTCGCCCAGGATGCCCTTCATCTGCTTAGCCATCTTCGTTCAGCCCCTTCAGAGCTTGATCTCGATGTCGACGCCGGCCGGGAGGTCGAGTCGCATCAGAGAGTCAACGGTCTTGGGGGTCGGGTCGAGGATGTCGATCAGACGCTTGTGCGTGCGCATCTCGAAGTGCTCGCGCGAGTCCTTGTACTTGTGCGGCGAGCGGATGACGCAGTACACGTTCTTCTCAGTGGGCAGCGGCACCGGGCCCGCGACCTGCGCACCAGTACGCGTCACCGTCTCGACGATCTTCTTCGCCGAGGAGTCGATGACCTCGTGGTCGTAGGCCTTGAGCCGGATGCGGATCTTCTGTCCCGCCATGGCTTCTCAGTAGTCCTTCTGTGTGGTCTTGCTGCTTCTGCGGCTGGGTCCTCCGGGTGGAGGCCCCAGTGGCGTTCCTTCGACCCACGCGGTCGGGCGTGTCGCGCTGCCCGCCATAAGAAAGCCTTGGTCGAACTCTCGGGCCCCGGTGGCGCGACCGTGAGGTCCACGCCGGGGCGAAACGCCGGATCGAGCGCCTGCTTGCACTTCCCGGAAGATTCCCGTACGTCCGCGCCGCAGCTGCCGCGCTTCGTCAGGATCAACTAGGCAACGGCCGTACACGGGCACGACGAGTACTGTGGGACTTGCTTCCGGTCCCCTGCTGAGCCACCGGACCGGGAAAGGTCGGAGCGAAGCGGGGACGCACAGCATCGGCACTCAACCGAGCAACTTGGCTAGTGTGCCATAGCGGACAGAGTGCGCGCCAATTGGGCCGTTGAGCGTACCCAGGTCATCCTTCTTGTCAAACCAGTGTGGCTTCAGACCGAACAGGTACCGATATGCCTTCTCTGCGTGCCGGCTGGGCAACGCTGCTCCCGCTGTTGCTGCTGCCGCCGCTCGCGACCCTGTCCGGGCTGGACCTCGTGGTCCCGTTCGCGCTGTGGATAACCGCCGCCGGGGTGCTCCGCACCGGCTCCTCGCTGTTCGACCGGCTGCTGCTCTCCGGCCTGTTCCTGGCCGGTGCCACCACCGGGATCGGGCTGCTGCTCTCGCTCTGGCCCTGGGGCCTGGACCCGCTGCCGGTGGGCGAGCTGGGCTTCGCGCTGCTGATCGCGGCGGCGGCGGTGACCGGGCGCCGCTTCTCACTGCCCTGGCGCTTCCCCTCCCGGGACGCGGTGCTCGCCGCCGGGAGCCTGGGCATCGTGCTGGTCTACCTCTGGCCGCTGCTGGGCAGCGGCGCCGCGCAGCGGCTGTCCTCCTACATCACCGCCGAGGACCTGGCGCGGCACTTCGGCCTGTTCGACTCCATCCGCACCCTCGGCGGCTACGCCTTCCTGCACAGCGCGCAGAACCAGCCGGTGCTACAGGCCGGGATGTCCGCGTACCCGCAGGGCAGCCACTTCGTGCTGGCGGTGGTGGACCGCTTCCTGCACCCGGGGACGTCCACCACGGTCACCGAGCTGCCGCACTTCATCGAGCTGACCACGCTGGTCTGCGCGGCCTTCACGATCACCGTCTGCTGGGCCGCCTGCCGGGTGGCCGGGCCCCGGCTCGGCGCGGCGGCGGCGCTGCCGCTGGTGCTCGCGGTCGGCGGCTACCTGGTCGCGTCCGAGGGCACCTCGATGCTGCAGGACGGCTTCGTCAGCGAGCTCTTCGGGCTCGCGCTGTTCGCCGCGCTGCTGGCGGTGGCGATCCGCCCGGTCGACCGGCCCAGGGAGCAACTGCTGCTGATGGCCGTGCTGGTGGTGGGCATCGGCTTCGGCTACTACCTGTGGCTTCCGGCGGCCGGGGCGGTGGCACTGGCCTCGCTGCTGGTGCACCGGCCCCGGGTGGCCGAGCGGCGGCAGTCGCTGGTGCTCGGCTGCGCCATGGCCGCCACCGGGATACTGGCGCTGGTACCGGTCGCGGCCAACTGGACCGTGGTCAACTCGGCCTCCGCGCTGAACACCGCGGGCGGGATCACCCCGGTCAACCGGCACCTGCTGTGGCCGCTGGTGGCCGCGGCGGCGCTGGTGACGCTGCTGGCGCTGGTGCGCGGCGAGCGGACGGCCCGGGTGACCGCCGCGGTGCTGCTCGTGGCCGGTGGCGTGGCGGGCCTGGTGATGCTGTACCAGCTGCACTCGCTCGGCCACAGTTCTTACTATTTTGAGAAGATGCTGCACCAGTTGGTGGTCGCCGCCCTGGTGTCGCTGGGCTCGGTCGGCGTGCTGCTGCCCGCCGGTGACCGGGCGACCCGGTCGCTCCGGGCGCAGACCGGACTGGTCTCGCTGGCCGCCTCGGTACTGGTGGTGGTCACCCTCGGCTACAACGCCCAGAGCGACCACGCCGCCTCCACCAGCGCCGGCAGCAAGCTCCAGAACTACCTGCGCGGCTCCACCTGGGAGGTCCCTGTGGCCCGGCTGGTACTGGCGAAAGCGCAGGTCGTCGGCTTCGGCGAGCAGTCGGCGCCGACGCTGGTAATGGCTGAATCGCTGCAAGCGAACTACCAGGGGAACTACTACGCCACGCTCTGGCTCAACGTGCTCGACCGCACCTCGGGTCGCGCCGCCCAGCTGTCCAGCTGGGCCTTTGTCCCGGTGCAGCGGGTCCAGGGAATCCCGCACACGCTGGCCGGCCAGCTGGAGACGCTGAGCGGGCCCCTGCAGGTGCTCAGTGATAATCATACGGTTCGTCAGACCGTGCTTACCTTCCAGCGAAATCATCCGGATAGCGCCATTACGGTCGAACAACCGTAGGCATGTCGCGTCTGATATCGCTCACGCGTGGGATAAGGTGACGCAGCTGCGCTGGGGGCGACGCTGCCGTGCGGCATGCAGCGGGACGTGTTCCCGACACTGAGATTCCCAGGGACCCCCATGTGAGCAGCATCACTCTTACCCACCCGGCGGGCGGCGGAACGCGCGCCCGGGGACTGCTGCTCGGCGGGATCCGGCGCACCTGGGCGCTGACCGCCGCCGAGGCCGCCGTCGCCTTCGGCTCCTGCCTGCTGCTGCCGCTGCTGGTGTGGCACCTCAACGTCGACCCGATGAACCGGCTCGGGGCGGTCAGCGGGCTCGCCGCGATCCAGCTGCGCTTCGCGCTGCTGTGCCTGGTGCTGGTGGCGGTGCTGGTGTTCACCCGCACCTTCCGGGGCGGCCGCTGGTTCCCGCTGGCCACCCGGCTGAGCTGCGCCGCGCTGGCCGGTCTGGCCAGCGGCTTCGTGGCCGCGGGGGCCGTGGTCTCGCTGCTGGGCACGCCCTGGCCGATGTTCGGCCTGAACGGCGACAGCGGCCGGATCGTCGAGTGGGCGACCACGATCATGCACGGGCACCCGAACCCGGAGCCGATCTACCCGCCGCTGCCGCTCTACAGCCTGGCGGCGTTCGCCAAGGTGTTCCACGGCGGCAACGCCGGCTACGCCTTCAAGGACCTGGAGATCCTCGGCGCCGCGATCACCGGACCGCTGGCGTACCTGTGCTGGCGGATGCTCTACAGCCCGGTCTGGGCCACGGTCATCGGCATCGTGCCGATGATGGCGCTGATCGACTCGTACAAGCCGTACAGCGCGACCGTGCTGATCCTGCTGCTGCCGGTGCTGGCCGCGTTCCTGCGGGCGTTCCGCCGGTCCGAGCGCCAGGACTGGCGGCCGCTGCTGCTCACCGGGGCCTGGCTGGGGGTGCTGCTGGGGCTGCTGCTGCTCACCTACTCGGGCTGGTTCGTCTGGAGCGCCGCGGGCACCTTCGTGGCCGTGGCGCTGCTCTTCCCCTGGCGCTCGGCCGTGCCCGGCGGGCGCCAGAAGGCCCTGGCCTTCCTCGGCACCACCACCGCCGCCTTCATGGTGGTGGCCGGCTGGTACGTGTTCGACCTGCTGGCGGCCTCGGGCACGGCCGACCGGGACTACGGCTTCGACGCCTACACCGATCCGGCGTTCTTCTCGCTGTGGCGGACGGACATGCCGGGCCAGGTCGGCCAGTGGCCGCCGCCCGGGGAGATCGGCGGGGTCAGCGTCTTCACCACGCTGCTGTTCGTCGCCCTGGCGGTCGCGCTCTGGCTGGGGCTGCGCCGCTCGGTGGTGCTGGCCACGGTCGCCCTCATGGGCAGCGCCTGGCTGATGCGCATGTACTTCGCCTCGCGGATGTACAGCACCGGTGACGTGCAGCTGTGGATCCGCACCGACAATCAGTTGCTCTACTGCGGACTGATATTTGTCACGCTTTCGCTCTGGCTGGCGGTCAAACGCGCGGGAAAGTACCTGCCCGGTCGAGGTCCGGCGGTGATCGGTGTGTTCTGTGCACTGATCTTCCTTGTCGGCTCGATGGGCTCGTCCCAGTCTGATAGGTACATGCCGCAGAAGACCAACACCTACCAGATTCTTCCCTGGGTTTCGCAGACCGTTCGCATGACCAATGGAAAATGTCCCAAGTATGCGCCGGGCGGAAAGTGCTCGAAGAACGGCGACCAGTCGTGGGTGAACATGATCTATCACCGACCGGCCAACTGAGCAGACGAGGTCTTCTAGTTCCATGCCACCGATACTCCAGACTGTCGGACCCATGGTCACCGCGAACAGGCGGAGGATCTGGCTGGCAGGGTTCGCTCTCTTCCTGACGCTGATGGGCGCGTGGTCCTTCGCCACGCCGCTCACCGCCGCACCGGACGAACCGGCGCACATCCTGCGAGCCGCCTCCGTCGTACGCGGCGAGTTCAACGGCCCGGACGTGGTCCAGTTCGTCAAGGTCGAACACTTCCTGTCCAAGCAGGTCGTCACCGGTATCACGCTGCCGGCGAGCTATGCCTCGCTGAACACCATGTACCGCTGCTACGCCTTCAACCCGGCCACTCCGGCCGGGTGCGCCCGCGCGGTCCACGGCGGCGAGCAGGTCGTCGCGATGACCACCGCGGCGGGCCGCTACAACCCGGTGTACTACCTCGCCGTCGGCTGGCCCTCGCTGCTGCTGAAGCCCAGGGCCAGCGTCTACGCCATGCGGCTGATAACTGCTGGGCTCTGCGCCGCGCTGCTGGCCAGCGCACTGGCCCTGGCCAGCGAGTGGCGGCGGCGCGGGGTGGCCGTGCTCGGGGTGCTCGCGGCGGCGACGCCGATGGTGCTGTTCCTCGGCGGCGTGGTCAACCCTAACGCGGTCGAGGCCGCGGCCGGGATCCTCGCCTGGACGGCGGTGCTGTCGGTCTTCATGTCACCCGATCCGAGACTGCTGAACATGCGGCTGGCCGCCGCCGGGGTCGCCTCGGCCTCGTTGTTCTGCATCCGGCCGCTGGGGCTCGCCTGGGTCGCCGCCACCATCACCGTCGGCCTGCTGGTCAACGAACGGGGCACGCTCCGATCGATCGTCCAGCGCCGGGCCTTCTGGCTGTGGACGGCCGTCTCCGGGGTCGCCTTCATCGCGGGCGAGGTGTGGAACATGACCCACCCCGACCACTCCTCGCTCAACCGGGCGCTCACCCCGTACACGGTCGCGGCCTGGACCTTCCACGCCTCCGGCAAGTACATCGACCAGATGGTCGGCAACTTCGGCTGGCTGGACACCCCCTCGCCGGAGGCCACGATGCTGCTCTGGATCGGCGCCATCGTCGCGCTGGCGCTGGTGGCACTGACCTGCTCCCGCCGCCGCGAGGCCCTGCCGATCGTGATGATCATCGTGGGGATCCTGGTCATCCCGATCGTCGGCAGCACCCTCGACTACGAGTTGGGGCCGATCTGGCAGGGCCGCTACCTGCTGGCCTTCGCCGCCGGACTGCCGATCCTCAGCGCCTTCGTCATCGCCAGGCGCGACCCGCTCAAGCCGATGGCGCGCGGGCGGCTGGTCGGCATCACCATGCTGGTGCTGTCGATCGCCGACCTGGCGGCGTTCTACTGGGCGCTGCACCGCTACGTGGTCGGCCTGAACGGCTCGCTGATCCCCCGGCACGCGCACTGGCAGCCGCCGGGCACCTGGGCGCTGTGGGTCGCGGTCTACGTGCTGGCCCTGCTCGCCGAGTTCGGACTGGTCCACGCGCTCCAGCGGCGGGACCAGGAGGCGGACGCCGACCAGCCCTGGCCCGCGGGCCTGACCGCCACCGGGGCGATGCCCCGCACCGTGGGGATACCGCAGGCCTAGAGAAGTACCGCGGGTCCTGCGGTGGTACCGCAGGACCCGCGGGAAGAGGAAGAAGAACAGCGGGCAGCGGCGCCGCCGTCGGACGGGTTCTCAGGAACCGTCGGCGGCGGCGCTCTTCGTGGTGCCGGTGGGGCGCAGCGCGTGGCCGGCCAGCGTGCGCACGCCGCCCCACTGGGCGCGCTTGAGGGCGCCCGGGAGCATGGTCAGCGCGTGCAGCCGGGAGGCGCTGTGGATCCGCGCCGCGCGCGCCGCGCGCGGCCAGCCCTGGGCGTCCATCCGGTCGGCCACCTCGGCGAAGTAGCGCTCGGCCTCGGCGAAGCGGGTGCCCGAGAAGGCCTGCACCGAGGACTCGCTGACCGCGTGCCGCCGGTAGCGGAAGGCGGGTTCGGTGTCGATCACCATCTCCTCGCCGCGCTGTAGCAGGTCGATGACCAGGGCCAGGTCCTGGATGACCGAGAGCCCGTCGCGGAAGTTCACCGCCTTGATGGCGGCCGAGTCCCAGCAGATCGAAGGGAAGTAGAGCCAGTTGCCGCGCAGCAGGCTGGCGGCCAGGGCCTCGCCGCCCATCCGGCGGCTGCCCTTCACCTCGGGGGCGTACAGGCGGCTCTTCACGTCGTCCACCAGGCCGCCGGTGACCTCGCCCTGCCCGTCGATGACCTCGACGCCGGGCTGCACCATGCCGACCCCCGGGTGCTCCTTGAGCACCCGGCGGACGGTCTCCAGGTAGCCGGGCAGCAGCAGGTCGTCGCAGCCCATGATGACCGCGCGCTCCAGCTCCAGCAGCTCGACGCACTTCTGGAAGTTGCGGGTGATGCCCAGGTTCCGCGGGTTGCGCTGGTACCGCACCCGCTCGTCGCCGAGCTCGGCGAACCACTCCGGCACCCCGGGCTCGCGGCCGTCGTCGATGACGGTCAGCCGCCAGTCCGGGTCGGTCTGCGCGAGCACGCTGCGGACAGCGTCCTGCATCAGACCGACGTCTCCGTAGTACGGCATCATGATGTCGAAGGTCGCCATGACAGTGAGCACGCCTCGGGTCGAGTGGTCCGGCAGGAGTCGGGACGTCAGGGAGTCGGGACGTCAGGGAGTCGGGACGTCAGGGAGTCGGGACGTCAGGGAGTCGAGGAGACGTGGGCGGAGGCGCCCAGTCGCTCCCGGTTGAGCAGCTCCGCGTCCCGCAGCGCCACCGTCCGGGCCAGGTCGGTGACCTTCTTCTCCAGCGAGCGGAACCGCATGTAGGTGTTCAGCGCGAAGAAGGACACCGCGACCACCAGCAGGTACAGCACCAGGTCGGTGCCGCGGCCGACGCCGAGCTGGTGGGCCACCCAGGTCACGTCGCCGGGGCGGAGCACCGCGAAGACGTTGGCGACCACGAACACGAAGAACGCGATGCGCTTCCAGGCACGGGTGTGCGCGGCGTCCCAGCGGCGGATGAACAGGACCAGCATCATCCCCGCGCCGAGGAGCAGGATCAACTGGATCAGCAGGGTGCCCTTCATCGGCCGCCACGCTCCCTCAGTGAGATGTCGAAGAGGATGTTGACGCCGTTGAGGAGCGACTGCCCCTTGGCCCGGGAGTACTCGGTGTACAGGATGTCGACCGGGATCTCGGCGACCCGCAGGTCGGACCGGGCCAGGATGCCCACGATCTCGGAGGCGTGCGCCATGCCGTTCATGGTGATCCTCAACCGCGAGGCGGCCTTGCGGTTGAGCCCGCGCAGGCCGTTGTGCGAGTCGGTGAGCTTCAGCCGACGGGCGGTCGGGCTGATGGTGGCGGCGGTGCGCAGCACGATCCGCTTGAGCAGCGGCACCTGGTCGCTCTGCTCGATGAAGCGGGAGCCGAGGACCACGTCGGCGACGTCCTCGCGGAGCAGCGCGACCAGCTTCTCGGCGTCGTCGGTCTGGTGCTGGCCGTCGGCGTCGAAGGTGACGAAGTACTCGGCACCGGGCTGCGCGAGCGCGTAGGACAGGCCGGTCTGCAGGGCCGCGCCCTGGCCCAGGTTGACCGGGTGCCGGACCAGGTGGGCGCCGGTGCCGAGAATCCGCTCCGCGGAGTTGTCGGAACTGCCGTCGTTTACGCAGACGATGTTCGGGAAGACCTTGAGAGCCTGCTCGACAACGTCGGCGATGACCTGTTCCTCGTTGTAGACGGGGATCACCAGCCAGGTGTCGTGGTAATCGTTCACTGCGTCTCCGAGGTGGGAACGGGCGGCATCAGACATTTTCCAACGCAGACGCCGCAGCGGCGCCGTTGGTTGCGGGACCGGATGATCTCTTGGTGACACCCTGGACCAGGGTGAGGAGCATGACTGCCGCGGTCACCAGCGATCCGAACGCATACGCTACCTCAACCCGGGTGGTAACCAGGCCTGGCACGAGCGTGACGGCCACCAGTGCGGCCGTCCCCAGGAGCCAGGCGAGCATCTGCCAACGATGCCTTCCAAGGGCCATCAGCGCCTGCCCGAGCACCATGGCCAGCATGTAGCACATGGTCCCGGCCGAGAACCAGAAGAAGTCCATGGAGCCGAGGACGTTCGGCGCACCCAGGAAGGTATGAATAAGCCATGAACCGATGAACACGGCCGGAATGGCACCCGCCAGACCCAGTCCGACGATCACCGCGCAGGTCTGCACCAGCATTTTTCGAAAGCCCGCGCGGTCGCCGGTGGTGGCCGTGGTGGACAGCCCGGTCATCAGCGTGGGCTGTAGCGAGCCGAAGACGAACAGCGGGATCCGGCACAGCACCCCGGCGCTCAGCAGCGCGAAGGTGACCCGGGTATCGGTGTGCACCAGCGCGGTGGTGATCACCGCCGCGTTGACCACGACCTGCGCCAGCACCGAGGCGGTGATCATCATGGTCATGTTCTGGAACAGCTCGTTCCAGGGCATCAGCGGGCCCGGGCGGCAGCCGCGCAGCGTCGCCGGGAGCGTGCAGAGCATGGCGAACAGCGGGGCCGCCGCGAGCACCAGGCCGTACGCCACCGCCGAGTGGCTGCCCGCCAGGAACAGGCCGCCGGCCAGCACGATCCGCAGCCCGCCGTCCAGCGCGAGCGAGATGCCGTACGAGTTGAACAGGCCGAGCCCGGCCAGGATGCCCCGGGTCAGGTAGACCAGCGCCATCCCGACCAGCGAGCCCGCGAAGGCCCAGACCAGGGTGCGGTCGCCGCCGAAGAAGGTGTTCGCCAGCGGGCCCGCGCCCAGCGCCAGCGCGCCGCCGATCAGCACCAGCAGCCCGAGGGTGAGCAGCGCGGCCCGGCGCAGCACCGGGGCCACCCCCTCGCCGCGCACCGCGCGGGCCGCCACCACTCGGGTGAGCTCCTGCTCGATCGGGAAGAACAGCCCCAGGCTGACCGTCATCACCAGCGACCACAGCTCGGACACGGCCGCGCGCGGGCTGCTGGCCAGCGCGTGGCCGGCGATCGAGATCTGGATGTACGAGGCCGCGCCGAGGACCATCGTCCCGCCGATGACCAGGTGGGTCCCGGCGGGGATCACGCGCAGCAGCTTCGCCAGCGGGTTGCTCATCCGGGACCCGGGGATCCGGTGAGGGCCGCGAAGCCGGGCCGCCGCAGCGCCTCGGCCAGGCTGTCCCGCCAGTGCGGCAGCGGCTTGAGCCCGGCCTCGACCCAGCGGTCGTGGCCCAGCACGCTGTACGCGGGCCGCTTGGCGGCCTGGACGAAGGCGGCCGAGGTGGTCGGCCGGACCCGCTCCGGGTCGAGCCCGCTGAGCTCGAACACCGTCCGGGCCAGCTCGAACCAGGTGGTCTCGCCGGAGGCCGTGCCGTGGTAGATCCCGGCCGGGGCGCCGCCCTCGACCGCGGCCTGGCCGAGGTCGCGCAGCTGCCGCGCCAGGTCGTGCGACCAGGTGGGCTGGCCGCGCTGGTCGTCGACCACATCCAGGGTGTCGCGCTGGGCCGACAGCTTCAGCATGGTGGCCACGAAGTTGCGGCCGTGCTCGCCGTACAGCCAGGCGGTGCGGACGATGTAGCCGTGCTCCGGCAGCAGCTCGGCGACGGCCCGCTCGCCCAGCAGCTTGCTGCGGCCGTAGGCGCTGACCGGGCCGGTGGGCGCCGACTCCTGGTACGGGCTGTCGCCGTCCCCGGCGAACACGTAGTCCGTGGAGACCTGCAACAGCCGGGCGCCGGTCCCGGCGCAGGCGGCGGCGAGGTTGCGGGCACCGGCGCCGTTGACGGCGGCGGCGGCCTCCTCGGCGGTCTCGGCGGCGTCGACGTTGGTCCAGGCGGCGGCGTTGACGACGACCTGGTGCCCGGCCACGGCGGCGCGCACGGCCGCCGGGTCGGTGATGTCGAGCTCGGCCCGGGTGAGCCCCTCGGCGCGTACCCCGGACGTCCCGGCCAGGACGTCCAGCAGGTCCTGGCCGAGCTGGCCGCCGGCGCCGACGACCAGCCAGCTGGTCGGCTGCTGCGTGTCGCTCACTGGCCCAGCGCCGCCTTCTGCTTCAGCGGCTCCCACCAGGCGCGGTTGTCGCGGTACCAGGCGATGGTGGCGGCCAGGCCCTCCTCGAAGGAGACCTTCGGGGCGTAGCCCAGCTCCTCGCTGATCTTGCTGATGTCCAGGGAGTAGCGCAGGTCGTGGCCCTTGCGGTCCTCGACCGGGACCACCATGTCCCAGTCCGCCCCGGCAGCGGCCAGCAGCAGGCCGGTCAGCTCGCGGTTGGTGATCTCGGTGCCGCCGCCGATGTTGTAGACCTCACCGGCCCGGCCCTTGAGCAGCGCCAGCTCGATGCCGCGGCAGTGGTCGGAGACGTGCAGCCAGTCCCGGATGTTGCCGCCGGTGCCGTACAGCGGCACCTTGTGGCCGTCCAGCAGGTTGGTGGTGAACAGCGGGATGACCTTCTCCGGGAACTGGTAGTGCCCGTAGTTGTTGGAGCAGCGGGTCACCACCACGTCCATGCCGTGGGTGCGGTGGTAGGCCAGCGCCAGCAGGTCGGAACCGGCCTTGGAGGCCGAGTACGGCGAGTTCGGCTGCAACGGCCAGGTCTCGGTCCAGGAGCCCTCGCTGATCGAGCCGTAGACCTCGTCCGTGGAGACGTGGACGAAGCGCCCGACGCCGTGCTTGCGGGCCGAGTCGAGCAGCA
Organism: Streptacidiphilus sp. P02-A3a; assembly: GCF_014084105.1. GTDB lineage: Bacteria > Actinomycetota > Actinomycetes > Streptomycetales > Streptomycetaceae > Streptacidiphilus. The sequence goes on from NZ_CP048289.1 coordinate 8,354,974, forward strand.
CCTGCGTCCCCAGGACGTTGGTGGTGACGAACGGTCCGGCGCCCGCGATGGAGCGGTCGACGTGGGACTCGGCGGCGAAGTGCACCACGGCGTCGTGGCCGGGCATCACCTGGTCGACCACGTCGGCGTCGCAGATGTCGCCCCGCACGAAGCGGTAGCCGGGGTGGGCCGCGACCGGGGCGAGGTTGGCCTCGACCCCGGAGTAGGTGAGCTTGTCCAGAACGGTGATCGAGGTGTCCGGAGCACCGTCGGCACCACCGAGCAGTGAGCGGACGAACTCGGAGCCAATGAAACCGGCGCCGCCGGTGACGAGGATTCGCATAGTAGACCGAAGTCTACGCAGAGACGGCCCGCCTCCGAGCAGGGGACAGCCCCCACCCGGGCGATGCCGGGACCCGCCGGAAGAACAGCCGGAAGAACAGCCGGAAGAACAGCCGGGAGAACCGGCCGGGAGAAAGCGACCCTTGCCGCGCCGATACAGTGGCCGTATGCGAGGCATTCTTCTGGCAGGTGGCACCGGTTCACGGTTGTGGCCGCTCACCCGCGCCATCTCCAAGCAACTCATGCCGGTGTTCGACAAGCCGATGGTCTACTACCCGCTCACCACGCTGATGATGGCGGGGATCCAGGAGATCCTCATCATCACCACCCCACAGGACCAGGAGCAGTTCCAGCGCCTGCTCGGCGACGGCTCGCAGTTCGGGCTCCGCCTGGAGTACGTGGTCCAGGAGCGCCCCGAGGGCCTGGCCCAGGCGTTCACCCTGGGCGCGGAGTTCATCGGCGAGGAGTCGGTGGCGCTGGTCCTCGGCGACAACATCTTCCACGGCAGCGGCCTCGGCACCCGGCTCAGCCAGCACGAGGCCCTGGTCGGCGGCCGGGTGTTCGCGTACCCGGTGGCGGACCCGAGCGCCTACGGCGTGGTCGAGTTCGACGCGGACGGCAACGCCCTCTCGCTGGAGGAGAAGCCGGAGCACCCCAAGTCCCGCTACGCCGTGCCCGGCCTGTACTTCTACGACAACCGGGTGGTCGAGATCGCCGCCGGGCTGAAGCCGAGCGCGCGCGGCGAGCTGGAGATCACCGCGGTCAACGAGCAGTACCTGCGTGACGGCCAGTTGCAGGTCACCGTGCTCGATCGGGGAACGGCCTGGCTGGACACCGGAACCTTCGCCTCGCTGATGAAGGCGTCCGAGTACGTCCGGGTCATCGAGGAGCGCCAGGGCTACAAGATCGGCTGCGTCGAGGAGGTGGCCTGGCGGATGGGGTACATCGACGACGACCGGCTGCGGGAGCTCGCCGAGCCCCTGTGCAAGAGCGGCTACGGCGACTACCTGCTGGAACTCCTGAAGGAGAACGTTCGATGAAGATCCGCCCGCTGAGCATCGAGGGCGCCTGGGAGATCACCACCAAGCAGCACGGTGACCCGCGCGGGATGTTCATGGAGTGGTACCGGTTCGACCACCTCGCCGAGGCGGTCGGCCACCCGCTGAACCTGGCGCAGGGGAACCTGTCGGTGTCCGCGGCCGGGGTGGTCCGCGGCATCCACTTCGCCGACGTCCCCCCGGGCCAGGCCAAGTACGTGACCTGTGTCCGCGGCGCGGTGCTCGACGTGGTGGTGGACCTGCGGGTGGGCTCCCCCACCTTCGGCCGCTGGGAGGGCGTCCGGCTGGACGAGACCGACCGGGCGGCGGTCTACCTCTCCGAGGGCCTGGGGCACGGCTTCTGCGCGCTCAGCGACGACGCGACGCTGACCTACCTCTGCTCGGCGACGTACAACCCGACCGGTGAGCACGGCATCCACCCGCTCGACCCGGACCTGGCCATCGACTGGCCGGCCACCGCGCCGCAGCTGTCCGCCAAGGACGAGGCCGCGCCCACCCTGGCCGAGGCGCTCTCCTCCGGGCTGCTGCCCGACTACCAGCAGACCCTGGCCTTCACCGCGTCGCTGCGCGAGCGCGGCTGACCGCGCCGGCGCGCACCCGCAAACGGCTGCCGCGACGCCCTCGGGGGCGTTGCGGCAGCCGTTTCCGTTGCCGCCCGGATCTGCCGCGCCCCCCAACCGCCGGTGGACGCCCCCGTGCCGACCCCGGGGACGCCAGTGGGGCCCCGCCCCGCCGGAAGGCGGAACGGGGCCCCACTGGGCACTGCGGTACGACAGGTCAGACCCGGAGACTACTTGAGGATCTTGGTGACCTGGCCGGCGCCGACGGTCCGGCCACCCTCACGGATGGCGAACTTGAGGCCCTCCTCCATGGCGATCGGCTGGATCAGCACGACGGTCATGGCGGTGTTGTCGCCGGGCATGACCATCTCGGTGCCCTCGGGGAGGGTCACGACGCCGGTCACGTCCGTGGTGCGGAAGTAGAACTGCGGGCGGTAGTTGTTGAAGAAGGGGGTGTGACGGCCACCCTCGTCCTTCGACAGGATGTACGCCTGCGCCTCGAAGTCGGTGTGCGGGGTGACCGTACCCGGCTTGATGATGACCTGGCCGCGCTCGACGTCCTCGCGCTTGATGCCACGGAGGAGCAGACCGACGTTCTCGCCCGCCTGGCCCTCGTCCAGCAGCTTGCGGAACATCTCGATGCCGGTGACCGTGGTGGTCGTCTTGGTCTGCTTGATGCCGATGATGTCCACGGTCTCGTTGACCTTGAGGACACCGCGCTCGATACGGCCGGTGACGACGGTGCCACGACCGGTGATCGTGAAGACGTCCTCGATCGGCATGAGGAAGGGCTTCTCGACGTCACGGGCCGGGGTCGGGATGAACTCGTCCACCGCGGCCATCAGGCCGAGCAGCTTCTCGCCCCACTCCTTGTCGCCCTCAAGCGCCTTGAGCGCCGAGACGCGCACGACCGGGAGGTCGTCGCCCGGGAACTCGTACTCCGAGAGCAGCTCGCGGACCTCAAGCTCGACGAGCTCCAGGATCTCCTCGTCGTCCACCATGTCGGCCTTGTTCAGCGCGACGACGATGGAGGGCACGCCGACCTGGCGGGCCAGGAGCACGTGCTCCTTGGTCTGCGGCATCGGGCCGTCGGTGGCGGCCACGACCAGGATCGCGCCGTCCATCTGGGCGGCACCGGTGATCATGTTCTTGATGTAGTCCGCGTGACCCGGGCAGTCGACGTGGGCGTAGTGACGCGCCTCGGTCTGGTACTCGACGTGCGCGATGGAGATGGTGATACCGCGCTGACGCTCTTCCGGCGCCTTGTCGATCTGGTCGAAGGCCGAGGCCTCGTTCAGGGTCGGGTACGCGTCGTGCAGCACCTTGGTGATCGCCGCGGTAAGGGTCGTCTTACCGTGGTCGATGTGACCGATGGTGCCGATGTTGACGTGGGGCTTCGTCCGCTCGAACTTCGCCTTCGCCACTGGGTCCTCCTGAGGACTGGTTCTGTACGCCGTACGACGTCAGGTGGTCTGATATCGCGCCGGTACCGTCCGCTTGTCAGCGCCCGGCTCCGGCCCGGGGGGTGGGGGCCGGAGGAGCCCGGGGTCCGCCTTGCGGCTGACCCCGGACCGCCTCCTACAGCCTAAAGGGTGAAAGCTCCCGGTATGTCGGGGCTCCGGTGGAGCCCCGACCGACCCGGAACTACTCGCCCTTGGCCTTAGCGATGATCTCTTCCGCCACGTTCCGGGGAACCTCGGCGTACGAGTCGAACTGCATGGAGTAGCTGGCACGGCCGGACGTCTTGCTGCGCAGGTCGCCGACGTAGCCGAACATCTCCGACAGCGGGACGAGAGCCTTGACGACGCGGGCGCCGCTGCGCTCGTCCATGGCCTGGATCTGGCCACGGCGCGAGTTGATGTCGCCGATCACGTCGCCCATGTAGTCCTCGGGCGTGGTGACCTCGACGGCCATCATCGGCTCAAGGATCACGGGCTTCGCCCGACGGGCGCCCTCCTTGAAGGCCATCGAACCGGCGATCTTGAACGCCAGCTCCGAGGAGTCGACGTCGTGCGAGGCACCGTCGAGCAGGATCACCCGGACGCCCTGGAGCGGGTAGCCGGCGAGCACGCCGAACTCCATGGCCTCCTGGGCACCGGCGTCCACCGAGGGGATGTACTCCTTCGGCACACGGCCACCGGTGACCTTGTTGACGAACTCGTAGCCCTCGCCGGACTCGATCGGCTCGATCGCGATCTGGATCTTCGCGAACTGGCCGGAGCCACCGGTCTGCTTCTTGTGCGTGTAGTCGATCCGCTCGACCGCCGCGCGAATGGTCTCGCGGTAGGCGACCTGCGGCTTGCCGACGTTGGCCTCGACCCGGAACTCCCGCTTCATACGGTCGACCAGCACCTCAAGGTGCAGCTCGCCCATACCCGCGATGATGGTCTGGCCGGTCTCCTCGTCGGTGTTGACCTGGAAGGACGGGTCCTCCTCGGCCAGCCGTTGGATCGCGACGCCCAGACGCTCCTGGTCGCCCTTCGACTTCGGCTCGATCGCGACGCGGATGACCGGGGCCGGGAAGTCCATGGACTCCAGGATGACCGGCTGCTTCTCGTCGCTCAGGGTCTCGCCGGTGGTGGTCTGCTTCAGACCCATGACGGCGACGATGTCGCCGGCGCCCACCGAGTCGATCTCCTCACGCTTGTTGGCGTGCATCCGGTAGATCTTGCCGATGCGCTCCTTGCGGCCCTTCACCGAGTTGAGGACGGCGCTGCCGGCCTCAAGGCGCCCGGAGTAGACCCGGACGAAGGTGAGCTTGCCCAGGTGCGGGTCGGACATGATCTTGAACGCGAGCGCCGACAGCGGCTCCTCGTCCGAGGCCTTGCGGAAGATCTCCACCGACTCGTCGCCCGGCTTGTGGCCGGTGACGCCCTCGACGTCGATCGGGGAGGGGAGGAACTTCACGACCGCGTCGAGCAGGGGCTGAACACCCTTGTTCTTGAACGCGGTGCCACAGAAGACCGGGGTGAAGTTGCCGGCGATGGTGCCGCGGCGAATGCCCGCGATCAGCTGCTCCTCGGTGGGCTCCTCGCCCTCCAGGAACATCTCCATCAGCTCGTCGTCGCCCTCGGCGGCGGTCTCGATGAGCTTGGCACGCCACTCTTCGGCGATCTCGGTGTGCGTGTCCGGGATGTCGACGGTGTCGTACATCTCGCCCTTGGCGGCCTCGGCCGACCAGAGCAGGGCCTTCATCTTCACCAGGTCGATGACACCGGCGAAGCTGGCCTCGGCACCCACGGGCAGCTGCATGACCAGCGGGACGGCGCCCAGGCGGTCAATGATCGAGTCGACGCAGCGGAAGAACTCCGCGCCGGTCCGGTCCAGCTTGTTGACGAAGCAGATACGCGGGACGTTGTAGCGGTCAGCCTGACGCCACACCGTCTCCGACTGGGGCTCGACACCGGCGACACCGTCGAACACCGTGACGGCACCGTCCAGGACGCGCAGCGAACGCTCCACCTCAATGGTGAAGTCGACGTGGCCCGGGGTGTCGATGATGTTGATGGTGTTGTCTTCGCCGTCCACCGACCAGTGACAGGTCGTCGCGGCCGACGTGATCGTGATGCCGCGCTCCTGCTCCTGCTCCATCCAGTCCATGGTGGCAGCGCCATCGTGGACCTCACCGATCTTGTACGAGACACCGGTGTAGAACAGGATCCGCTCGGTGGTGGTGGTCTTGCCCGCGTCGATGTGCGCCATGATCCCGATGTTGCGGACCCTGGCGAGGTCAAGGGAGGTTGCAGCCATGGTGGCTTCTCTCTCTTTCTGGTTCTGACGGGGTTCGAACTACCAGCGGTAGTGGGCGAAGGCCTTGTTGGACTCGGCCATCTTGTGCGTGTCCTCGCGACGCTTCACCGAGGCACCCAGACCGTTGCTCGCGTCCAGGATCTCGTTCAGCAGGCGCTCGGTCATGGTCTTCTCGCGACGCGCGCGGGAGTAGCCGACGAGCCAGCGCAGCGCCAGGGTGTTGGCACGGCCGGGCTTGACCTCGACCGGGACCTGGTACGTCGCGCCACCGACACGGCGGGACTTGACCTCAAGGGTCGGCTTGACGTTCTCCAGGGCGCGCTTGAGCGCGACCACCGGGTCGGCGCCGGTCTTCTCGCGGACGCCTTCGAGGGCGCCGTACACGATGCGCTCGGCGGTGGAGCGCTTGCCGTGCAGCAGGATCTTGTTGACGAGCGACGTCACCACAGGGGAGCCGTAGACCGGGTCGATGATGACCGGGCGCTTCGGTGCGGGGCCCTTGCGAGGCATTCTTACATCTCCTTATTCGGCGCCGCAGGCCAGACCTTCGATCCTCGGCGCCATCGCTGGTGAATCTACCCTGGCTGTGTCTCGCCGACATCCGACCCACGCGGTCGGGTGTGTCGGCCTGCTTCCCAACCCCTCGACTCCTTGCGGAGGAGCGGTGTGAGCAGCGCGGTTCCCAAAATGCCGCGGCGAATACGCACGCACGCACAAGAGACCCGGGGACACCCCAGGCACAAGGTCAGAGCCTACTTGGCGCATCGGCGCGGGTCAAAACACATACCGGAGCCCGGCTCGGCGGGGCCTGTCAGGATACCGCCAAGCCGCCCGCTCAGCCGCCGGGACTCGCGCCGGAACTGCTCCCGGCCAGCACCGCGAGCATGATCACCAGCCCCCACAGCCCCACCGCCAGCCACCCCAGGACGATCCCGGCGGTGGCCATCCCCGACCCCTCGCCACCCTGCCGCCGGATCTGCGCGCGGGCGGAGTGACCGCAGATCAGAGCGGGTACGGCGGTCAGTCCGAGGGTCCAGAACTCGGTGATCCCGAGCACCAGCGCGGCCACCGCGAGGCCGTTGGTGCGCCGCGCCGGCGGGCCGAACGGCGGCGCGGCGTAGGGCCCCGGGTACATCCCCGGGTACGGCTGGCCGTAGCCGCGCGGGTACGGGTACGGGTCGACCGGCGGGTACGGCTGCGGCGCGAAGGCGGCCGGGAGGTAGGCGGAGGGGGTCAGGTAGGGCAGTGGCATCGGACCGCTCGGCAGGTCCTGGACGATGCCCGAGAGTTCGCCGTACGTCTGAGCCTTGTACACCCGTTCGACGCGCTCGCTGTACTCGTCGGCGGTCAACCGCCCCTCGGCGAACGCGGCCTTGAGCACGTCGACGGTCCGCTCCCGGTCGGCGTGCGCGGCCCGCATCCCGCTGATGTCGGGGGCCTGCCCCGGACCGGCCTGCGGTCCGGCGAGCGGCGGCGCGAAGGGGCTGGCGCCGGCGGCGCCGGGGGACGGCGGCCAGGCGGGGCGCCCAGGGTGCACGGACAACAGCGACCTCCCCGAAGTACGAGCCGCCGGAGCACGACAGCGCGTTGCCTTCCATAGTGCAAGACGAACGCGCGACGCGCACGGTTCCGGGCGTACTGGCGGGGACCGGTCGCCCCCCGGCGGCTACTCGTAGCGCTCGGCGAAGCGCTGCTGGAGCTCCGGCCAGTGGCGGCGCAGCGTCGCCACGCTCACCGGCCGGTCGCCGCCCCGGCCGGTGATCCCGTGCTCGCTGAACAGGTACTCGGCCAGCTTCTGCTCGTCCGGCTGGTAGCTGTAGGCGTCGATGAACGCGCACAGCCCCTCGAAGTACTGGTCGACGGTGGCCTCGGCGGTGGCTTCGGCGGTGGCGTCGGCGGGCGCGTCGGTCGGCGCGGGCTCCGCGTCCGGCTCCTCCGCGGCGGCCGCCGCGGCCTCCGGGACCACCTTGGCGGCGAACCAGGCCTCCGGCCCCGCCTCCTCCGGCTCGACCCGGCTGGGTTCGCCGCGGGGCAGCCAGCCGACGCCGCGGGTGGGGTTCTCCACCGGACCGGCGAACTCCTCGGCGGCCACGGCCGGTTCGAGGCCGTCGGGGTCGTGCAGCGGGCGGCGGTGCCGTTGCGCCAGCTTGGAGAGCAGGTCGACGGCGACCGGACGCGGATCGGGCTTGGGCCCGGTCAGCGGCAGCACCGGCACCGGCACCGGCTGCTGCACCGGCTGGGGCTGCACCGGCTGGGGCTGGGGCCGCACCGGCTGTTGCTGGGCGGGCGGCACCGGCTGCGTGGGCTGAACGGCGGTGGGCTGGACTGCGGCGGGCTGGACGGCGGCGGGCCGCGGCTGGGCCTGGGCGGCGGTGGGAACCGCCTGCTCCGTCGGCAACTCCCCCGCCGTGGTGACCGCGGCGGTCACCGCCGCGGGGCGGACCGGCCTGGTCACCGCGCGGATGACCTCCAGGTCCAGCGGGACGCCGTACTTGGCGAGCTTGAGCGGCAGCAGCGTCTCGATCGGCGCCTGCCGCCGCCAGTTGCGGCCGAACTGGGCGCGCAGGTGGGTGCGGTACACCAGCCGGTTCTGCTCCATCCGCACCACCTCGTCGTAGGAGCGCATCTCCCACAGCTTCATCCGCCGCCACAGCCGGAAGGTCGGCACCGGCGACAGCAGCCAGCGCATCAGCCGGACCGACTCCATGTGCTTGTCGGCGGTGATGTCGGCCATCCGGCCGACGGCGTGCCGGGCGGCCTCGACCACGACCACGAACAGCACCGGGATGATCGCGTGCATCGACATCGCCAGCGGGTCGCCCCAGGAGGAGGCCGCGTTGAAGACGATGGTCCCGGCGGTGAGCAGCCAGGCGGTCTGCCGCAGCAGCGGGAACGGGATCCGCAGCCAGGTCAGCACCAGGTCCAGGGCCAGCAGCACGGCGATGCCGACGTCCACGCCGACCGGGAAGACATAGGAGAAGTCGCCGAAGCCCTTGTGCAGGGCCAGGGTGCGCACCGCCGCGTAGGAGCCGGTGAAGCCGATCCCGGCGATGATCAGGGCGCCGGTCGCCACACCGCCGATCAGGACGCGGTGCGCGCGGGTTATCTCAGGGACTGCCATCGAAGCCTTCGTTCCCCGGGTACGGACGGTCACCGCGAGGGGCTACCGCGCGGGCGTGGCACAGCTTGCCATACGGCAAGGCCGGATCGCCCCCGGGAGCGCGGGACTTCGGGCGACCGCAGGTGGGCCGCCCGGGGCGACCCGGGCCCCGGCCGGGCGGGTGGTCCGGACCGGTTGTCACACCCTGGTGCCATGCTCTCACCCAGGGTGATCTCCAGGACACTGGTGCTCAGGGACACTGGTGGGGGACACGCGAGGAGAGGGAGGACAGCCATGGGCAAGCACGACCAGGAGCAGCGCCGCGCCGGGAAGCGGAGCCAACGCGAGCGGCAGCGCCCGCAGACGCCTCCCCGGGCCGACGCGCCGGACGGGGCCGGGGCCGAGCCCTCGCTGCGGGAGCTGGTGGAGTCGGCGCTGGGCGCGGTGCTGTACGCGCCGGAGGACGCCTACGACCTGGTGCTGGACCAGGGCGCCAGCGCGCTGTCGGAGCCCGCCGCCCGCTGGGCGCGGACCGGGCGGACGGTGCTGGTGGTGACCGGCGCGCTGCTGGCCCGGCTGTGGCGGGCGGGCTGGCAGCCGGCCGACCTGGCCCGGGCGGTCCGCCGGGAGCTGACGCCGCGTCATCAGCGGTTGGCGGTGGACCTGATCGCGGCCGAGGCCCGGGGCTATGCCGCCGCCGCCCTGGATCCGCGCTGGGCGGGGCAGTTGCGCGAGCTGGAGGCGTCCCCCTGGTGGGGCGAGGACGACGGCTTCCTGCCCGGCGTCGCCGCCCGGGAGCGGGCGGACCGGTTCGCGGTGGCGACGCTGCTGCTGGAGCTGTTCCGGCTGATCGGCAGGCTGCCGCCGATCACGCTGCTGGCTCCGCCGCCGGGCGCGGCCGGGGACCGGGGGCTGTCCGGGCGGCTGCCGAGCGGCGGCGGCGAGCCGCGGATGCTCGGGCGGATCCGGGCGCTGCTGGCCAAGGCCGAGTCCACCGACTTCCCGGAGGAGGCCGAGGCGCTGACCGCCAAGGCCCAGCAGCTGATGGCGCAGCACAGCATCGACGAGGCGCTGCTGGCGGCCGGGTCCGGCGGCGGCAGCGATCCGGGGGCGTGCCGGATCGGGATCGACAACCCGTACGAGGCACCGAAGGCGGTGCTGCTGGACGCGGTGGCGGACGCCAACCGGGCCCGTTCGGTGTGGTCGAAGGATCTGGGCTTCTGCACCGTGGTCGGCTTCCCGGCCGATCTGGAGGCGGTGGAGCTGCTGTACACCTCGCTGCTGGTGCAGGCGACCAGCGCGATGAACGGCGCCGGGGCCCGGCGGGCGGCCGGGCGCGGCGGGTCGGAGGAGCGGGTGACCGCCGGGCGCGGTCCGGCCGCGCGCGGCGGCGGACCGGCGGCGGACGGCGGCGCGCGGACCAAGTCCTTCCGGCAGTCGTTCCTGGTCGCCTACGCCGCGCGGATCCGCGAGCGGCTGGCGGAGGCCACCGCGCAGGCCACCGAGGAGGCCCTGGCGGGCGAACGGGCCGGGGAGCGGTCCGGGGGTCCGGCCGACAGTGAACCGGCGCTGCTGCCGGTGCTGGCGGCGCGGGAGGAGGCGGTGCGGGAGACGACGGACCGGATGTTCCCGACGCTGAGGGCGGGCCGGGCGGTGCGGGCCAACGACTACGAGGGCTGGACCCAGGGCCGGGCCGCCGCCGACCGTGCCCGGCTGCACGGCCACAGCGAGGCCCTGCCGCACTGACGGCCGCCGCGCTCCCGCTCCCGGGTGACGCGGCGGCGTCGGCCGCTCGCCGTCCTCCGGGCCGCGGTACGGTCGGTCGGTGAAGAGCTCGACGGCCCTGCGGAACCGACTCGCCCAGCTCAGTCCGGGGGAGCTGGCCGCGTTGCTGCGCGCCCGCCGGGTCGGCGCCGCCACCGCCCGGAACGGGAGCGAGCCGCGGAGCCTGGCGCAGCTGGCGGAGCACCTGCTGGAGGACCGCTCGGTCGCCGACGCGGTCTCCCGGTTGAGCCTGCCTGGGCTCCAAGTCCTAAGCGCCGCAGTGTGGTTGGCGTCCCAGACGCATGGCGCCCCGGCACCGGGGCCGTACTGGACGCCGTTGGAGCCGTCGGCCAGGACACTGCCCGAGGCCGGGCTGCTGGAGCTGCTGTCCGGCGGCGACGCCGCGCTGCGGGCCGCCGCCGAGCGTGAACTGGCGGCGCTGCGGGCGCGGTTGCTGGTGCTCCCGGCCGCCGGGGGCGAGCTGGCGCTGCCCGCCTTCGTGCACCGGCACCTGAGCGACGGCCTCGGGCTCGGGCGTCCGGTGGCGCAGCTGATGACGGACGCGTTCAACGCGCCCGAGGTGCACCGGATCGCCGCCGGTCTGGACCTGCCCGGCGACCGCGACCGGGCGACGGCGCAGGCCGCCGTCGTCGAGCTGCTCGGCGACGGCGAGCAGCTGCGCGCGCTGCTGGCCACCGCCCCGCCGGCCGCCGCCGAGCTGCTGGCCCGGCTGGCGGCGGGCCCGCCGCTGCTGCGGACGCACTGCTTCCTGCCGCTCGGCGGCTACCACTACGGCCCAGGCACCAAGTACCAGCTGCGTCCGGGCGGTTCGGGTGATCCGGGGACGGACTGGCTGGCCGCGCACGGTCTGCTGGTCCCGGTCGCGGCGGATCTGGCGGAGCTGCCGTTCGAGGTGGTCGACGCGCTCACCGGCGGCCGGGTCAACGCCCCGTTCGACCCGGAGCCGCCCCGGCTGCGGGCGGAGCCGGTGCCGGACGTCTCGCGCGAGGCGCAGGCCGCCGCGGCCACCGCGAGCCGTCGGGTCGAGCTGCTGCTGGCCGCCTGCGCCGCCGTGCCGCCGACGGTGCGCAAGGTGGGCGGGCTCGCGGTGCGCGACACCAGGCGGCTGGCCAAGGCGATCGGCGCGGCCGAGGAGCAGACCCGGCTCTGGATCGACCTGGGCTACCACGCCGACCTGCTGGGGATCCGCGAGCCGGAGCCGGAGCGGTCCGCCGGGCGGGGGCGCGGACGGCGTCCGGCCGCGCCCGCCGAGCCGGTGCGGCTGCTGCCGACCACCCGCTACGACGACTGGCAGACCCGCTCCCCCGCCGACCGGCTGGTGCCGGTGATCTGCGCCTGGGCGGTCGTCCCCGAGGTGCTGAGCTGGTGGCCGGAGTACCGGGAGGAGACGCCGGTGGCCCTGGTCGCGCCGCAGGACGTGGAGGCGGTCCCGCTGCGGCGGCAGCTGCTGGCGGCGCTGGCGACGCTGCCGCCCGGCACGGGCCTCGGCCCCGCCGCCGCGCTCGGCGGGCGCGCGCTGCGGGAGCTGGTCGGGCTGGTCGGCTGGCTGCGTCCGGGGCTGGTCGGCAGTGACCCGGACGCCGCCGACCCGGATACCGCCGGGCGGGTGCTGGCCACGCTGCGGGAGGCCGAGCTGCTGGGCGCGGTCGCGCACGGCAGGCTGACGGCGCTGGGCGAGGCGGTGCTGGCGCTGCTGGACGGCGACGCGGCGGACTCCTTCCCCTACGTGCCCGGCTCGGTGCCCGGTCCCGACCAGGCGGACGCCGCCGACGTGAGCGCCGACGACGTGGCCGCCGACGACCCGGGTGCCGCTGACGCCGGGACGCTGGCGACGCTGCGGGCCGCGCTCGCCGAGCTGCTGCCGCCGCCGCGGACCACCGCCCGGTTCCAGGCGGACCTGACCGCGATCGCCGCCGGGGCGCCGTCCGCCGAGCTGGCGGAGCTGCTGGGCTCGGCCGCCGACCGGGAGTCCGAGGGCCACGCCGTGGTCTGGCGCTTCGGCGCCGCCTCGGTGCGGCGGGCGCTGGACGCCGGGAGCTCCGCCCAGGAGCTGCTGGCGCGGCTGTCCGAGGTGGCCGAGGGCGGCCTGCCGCAGCCGCTGGAGTACCTGGTCCGCGACACCGGCCGGACCCACGGGCACATCCGGGTGGTCCGCTCGGCCTGCTGCGTCCGCTCGGACGACGAGTCGCTGGTGCTGGAGCTGTCCCGGACCAGGGCGCTGGCCCGGCTGGAGCTGCGCCGGATCGCACCGACGGTGCTGATCAGCACCGCGTCCCCGGCGGCCACGCTGGAGGCGTTGCGCGCCGCCGGGTTCGCGCCGGTACTGGAGGCGGAGACCGGCGTGACCCTGGTCGAACGCGCCCCCGAGCTGCGCGCCGAGGAGCGGATGCCGGCCTACCACCGGATGCGCGGGGAGCGCCGCCGCTCCCCCGCCGACCCGCGCGCCCTGGCCGCCCGGCTGCTCGGCGAGGGCTGAGCCGCCCCTCCGGCCGCCACCGTACAACGCCGCAGGGCGGCCACCCCGATGGGGTGACCGCCCTGCGATCGGTCTCGGCGTCGCCGCCGACTACCGGCTTCAGCCCGTGTAGGGGCCGTAGTCGTAGTCGTCCAGCGGCACGGCCTGGCCGGAGCCGGAGCCGAACGGCGAGTAGTCGATGTCGTCGTAGCCGACGGCCGAGTACATCGCGGCCTTGGCCTCCTCGGTCGGCTCGACCCGGATGTTGCGGTAGCGGGGCAGACCCGTACCGGCCGGGATGAGCTTACCGAGGATGACGTTCTCCTTGAGGCCCAGCAGCGGGTCCGACTTGGCGTGGATCGCCGCGTCGGTGAGCACCCGGGTCGTCTCCTGGAAGGAGGCGGCCGACAGCCAGGACTCGGTGGCCAGCGAGGCCTTGGTGATACCCATCAGCTGCGGACGGCCGGAGGCGGGCTGGCCGCCCTCGGACACCACCCGACGGTTCTCGGTCTCGAAGCGGCCACGCTCGACCAGCTCGCCGGGCAGCAGCTCCGCGTCGCCCGACTCGATGATCGTCACCCGGCGCAGCATCTGCCGGATGATGATCTCGATGTGCTTGTCGTGGATCGACACACCCTGCGAGTTGTAGACCTTCTGGACCTCGGCGACCAGGTGGATCTGCACCTGGCGCTGGCCCAGGATCCGCAGCACGTCGTGCGGGTTGACCGTGCCGGCGGTGAGCTGCTGGCCGACCTCGACGTGCTCGCCCTCGGACACCCGCAGCTTGATGCGCTTGGAGACCGGGTAGGCGATCTCCTCGCTGCCGTCGTCCGGGGTGACCACGAGCTTGCGGGTCTTCTCGGTGTCCTCGATCCGGACCCGGCCCTCGGCCTCGCTGATCGGGGCCACACCACGCGGGTTGCGGGCCTCGAACAGCTCGACGACACGCGGCAGACCCTGGGTGATGTCGTCACCGGCCACACCACCGGTGTGGAAGGTACGCATCGTCAGCTGGGTGCCGGGCTCACCGATGGACTGGGCGGCGATGATGCCGACCGCCTCACCGATGTCGACCAGCTTGCCGGTGGCCAGCGAGCGGCCGTAGCACATGGCGCAGGTGCCGACGGCGGACTCACAGGTCAGGATCGAACGGGTCTTGACCTCGGAGATGCCGCGCCGGATCAGATCGTCGATCAGCACGTCGCCGAGGTCGGTGTTGGCCGGGGCCAGCACCTGCCCGTCGATGACGATGTCCTCGGCGAGCGCCCGGGCGTAGACGCTGGTCTCCACGTCGTCCGACTTGCGCAGCACGCCGTCCGCGCCCACGGTGCCGATCGGCAGCTTGAGGCCGCGCTCGGTGCCGCAGTCCTCCTCGCGAATGATGACGTCCTGGGAGACGTCGACCAGACGACGGGTGAGGTAGCCGGAGTCGGCGGTACGCAGGGCGGTGTCGGCGAGACCCTTACGGGCACCGTGGGTGGAGATGAAGTACTCCAGCACGGACAGACCCTCACGGAACGACGCCTTGATGGGGCGCGCGATGGTCTCGTTCTTCGCGTTGGACACCAGACCACGCATACCGGCGATCTGACGCATCTGCATCATGTTTCCGCGGGCCCCGGAGTCCACCATCATGAAGATGGGGTTGGTCTTCGGGAAGTTCGCGTTCATCGCCTCGGCGACCTCGGCGGTCGCCTTGGTCCAGATGCCGACGAGCTCCTGCTGGCGCTCGTCCTTGGTGATCAGGCCGCGCTCGTACTGCTTCTGGACCTTCTCGGCCTGCGCCTCGTAGCCCTCAAGGATCTGGGGCTTGTTCGGCGGGACCACGACGTCCGAGATGGAGACGGTGACACCGGAACGGGTGGCCCAGTGGAAACCGGCCGCCTTGAGGTTGTCCAGCGTCGCCGCGACGACGACCTTGGGGTAGCGCTCGGCGAGGTCGTTGACGATCGCGGAGAGCGCCTTCTTGTTGATCTCCTCCTCGACGAACGGGTAGTCCTCGGGCAGCAGCTCGTTGAAGAGCGCACGGCCCAGGGTCGTCCGCAGGCGGAGCTGCTCGCCCTCCTGCCAGGTGGGCTTGCCCTCCTCGTCGACCGGGGAGACCCAGCCGCGCGGCGGGACGGTGCCCAGCGGCAGCCGCAGGTCGATCTCGGCCTGGAGGTCGAGGTCCTTGGCGTCGAAGGCCATCACGGCCTCCGAGGTGGAGCCGAAGGCACGGCCGACGCCGCGCAGGGTCTCCGGGTCGCGCTCGGAGGTGAGGAAGAACAGGCCCAGCACCATGTCCTGGGTCGGCATGGTGACGGGGCGACCGTCGGCCGGCTTCAGGATGTTGTTGGAGGACAGCATCAGGATGCGGGCCTCTGCCTGCGCCTCCGCCGAGAGCGGCAGGTGCACGGCCATCTGGTCACCGTCGAAGTCCGCGTTGAAGGCGGTGCAGACGAGCGGGTGGATCTGGATGGCCTTGCCCTCGACCAGCTGCGGCTCGAAGGCCTGGATGCCGAGGCGGTGCAGCGTGGGCGCGCGGTTCAGCAGCACCGGGTGCTCGGCGATGACCTCTTCGAGGACGTCCCACACGACCGGGCGGGCACGCTCGACCATGCGCTTGGCCGACTTGATGTTCTGCGCGTGGTTCAGGTCCACCAGGCGCTTCATCACGAACGGCTTGAAGAGCTCCAGCGCCATGGCCTTGGGCAGACCGCACTGGTGCAGCTTGAGCTGCGGGCCGACGACGATGACCGAACGGGCCGAGTAGTCGACTCGCTTACCGAGCAGGTTCTGCCGGAAGCGGCCCTGCTTGCCCTTGAGCATGTCGCTCAGGGACTTCAGCGGCCGGTTGCCCGGGCCGGTGACCGGACGGCCGCGGCGGCCGTTGTCGAACAGCGCGTCGACGGCCTCCTGCAGCATCCGCTTCTCGTTGTTCACGATGATCTCGGGCGCGCCGAGGTCAAGGAGACGCTTGAGCCGGTTGTTGCGGTTGATCACGCGGCGGTACAGGTCGTTCAGGTCGGAGGTCGCGAAACGGCCACCGTCCAGCTGCACCATCGGGCGGAGGTCCGGCGGGATCACCGGGACGCAGTCCAGCACCATGCCGTTGGGCTTGTTGGTGGTCTGCAGGAAGGCGGAGACGACCTTGAGGCGCTTGAGCGCACGGGTCTTCTTCTGGCCCTTGCCGGTCTTGATGATCTCGCGGAGCTTCTCGGCCTCCTCCTCCAGGTCGAAGGTCTCCAGCCGCTTCTGCAGCGCGGCGGCACCCATCGAACCGGAGAAGTACGTGCCGAAGCGGTCGCGCAGCTCGCGGTAGAGCAGCTCGTCGCCCTCCAGGTCCTGGACCTTGAGGGACTTGAAGCGGGCCCACACCTCGTCCAGGCGGTCCAGCTCGCGCTGGGCCCGGTCGCGGAGCTGCTTCATCCCGCGCTCGGCGCTCTCGCGCACCTTGCGGCGCACGTCGGCCTTGGCGCCCTCGGCCTCCAGCTCGGCCAGGTCGCTCTCAAGCTTCTTCGCCTGGGTCTCCAGGTCGGCGTCGCGGCGCTGCTCGATCTGCTGGCGCTCGACGGAGACCTGGGCCTCCAGCGAGGACAGGTCACGGGTGCGGCGCTCGTCGTCCACCCAAGTGATCATGTAGGCGGCGAAGTAGATGACCTTCTCAAGGTCCTTGGGGGCAAGGTCCAGGAGGTAGCCCAGGCGCGAGGGCACGCCCTTGAAGTACCAGATGTGCGTGACGGGGGCGGCCAGCTCGATGTGGCCCATCCGCTCACGACGCACCTTGGCGCGAGTGACCTCGACGCCGCAGCGCTCACAGATGATGCCCTTGAAGCGGACGCGCTTGTACTTGCCGCAGTAGCACTCCCAGTCCCGGGTGGGGCCGAAGATCTTCTCGCAGAAGAGTCCGTCCTTCTCGGGCTTGAGGGTGCGGTAGTTGATGGTCTCGGGCTTCTTAACCTCGCCGTGGGACCACTGACGGATGTCGTCAGCGGTCGCCAGGCCGATTCGCAGCTCATCGAAGAAGTTGACGTCGAGCACGGGTCGTCAATCCCACCTTCGGGGTCGAAGTCTTACATCTGGTCTGAGGGGGTCCTGGGGGCGCCGGGTCCGCAGCTGGGCTGCGGACCCGAGACCTCCGTCAGACCTCTTCGACGCTGCTCGGCTCGCGCCGGGACAGGTCGATACCGAGCTCCTCCGCGGCGCGGAACACGTCCTCGTCGGAGTCTCGCATCTCGATGGACATGCCGTCCGAGGACAGCACCTCCACGTTCAGGCAGAGCGACTGCATCTCCTTGATCAGCACCTTGAAGGACTCAGGGATGCCGGGCTCGGGGATGTTCTCGCCCTTGACGATGGCCTCGTAGACCTTCACGCGGCCGAGGACGTCGTCGGACTTGATGGTGAGCAGTTCCTGGAGGGCGTAGGCGGCGCCGTACGCCTCCAGCGCCCACACCTCCATCTCACCGAAGCGCTGACCACCGAACTGCGCCTTACCACCCAGCGGCTGCTGGGTGATCATGGAGTACGGACCGGTCGAACGAGCGTGCAGCTTGTCGTCGACCAGGTGGTGCAGCTTGAGGATGTACATGTAGCCGACCGAGACCGGCATCGGGAACGGCTCACCGGAGCGGCCGTCGAACATCCGCGCCTTGCCGGAGGAGCCGACCAGGCGGTCGCCGTCCCGGGTGAGCGTGGTGTGGTCGAGCAGACCGGTGATCTCGTCCTCACGGGCGCCGTCGAAGACCGGGGTGGCGAGGTTGGTGCCACCGGTGGCCTTGTCGGCCCCGATCTTCTGGAGCCGGCGGGCCCACTCCTCACTCAGCCCGGAGACGTCCCAGCCGGTCTTGGCGAGCCAGCCGAGGTGGGTCTCCAGCACCTGTCCCGGGTTCATTCGGGACGGGACGCCGAGGGGGTTGAGCACGATGTCGACCGGGGTGCCGTCCTCAAGGAAGGGCATGTCCTCGACCGGGAGGATCTTGGAGATGACGCCCTTGTTGCCGTGGCGGCCGGCCAGCTTGTCACCGTTGGTGATCTTGCGCTTCTGGGCCACGTAGACCCGGACCAGCTGGTTGACGCCGGGCGGGAGCTCGTCGCCTTCCTCGCGGTCGAAGACGCGGACACCGATGATCTTGCCCTGCTCGCCGTGCGGCACCTTCAGCGAGGTGTCGCGGACCTCACGGGCCTTCTCGCCGAAGATCGCGCGCAGCAGCCGCTCCTCCGGGGTGAGCTCGGTCTCGCCCTTGGGCGTGACCTTGCCGACCAGGATGTCGCCGGTGGTGACATCGGCGCCGATGCGGATGATGCCGCGCTCGTCGAGGTCCGCCAGGACCTCCTCGGAGACGTTCGGGATGTCCCGGGTGATCTCCTCCGGGCCGAGCTTGGTGTCACGGGCGTCGACCTCGTGCTCCTCGATGTGGATCGAGGAGAGGACGTCGTCCTGCACGAGGCGCTGCGACAGGATGATCGCGTCCTCGTAGTTGTGACCCTCCCACGGCATGAACGCGACCAGCAGGTTCTTGCCGAGGGCCATCTCGCCCTCGTCGGTGCAGGGACCGTCGGCGAGCACCTGGCCCACCTCGATCCGCGCGCCCTCGTCCACGATGACCTTCTGGTTGAAGGCCGTGCCCTGGTTCGAGCGGGTGAACTTGGCCACGCGGTACGTGGTGTAGGTGCCGTCGTCGTTGGCCACCGTGACGTAGTCGGCGGAGACCTCCTGGACCACGCCGGACTTCTCGGCGGCGATCACGTCGGCGGCGTCGACGGCGGCGCGGTACTCCATGCCGGTGCCGACCAGCGGCGCCTCGCTCTTCAGCAGCGGGACGGCCTGGCGCATCATGTTGGATCCCATGAGCGCGCGGTTGGCGTCGTCGTGCTCCAGGAACGGGATCATCGCGGTGGCGACGGACACCATCTGCCGGGGCGAGACGTCCATGTAGTCGATCTCGACGCCGGGGATGTAGTCGATCTCACCGGCGCGGCGACGGACCAGGACACGGGCCTCGGCGAAGTGGTTGTCGTCCGTCAGCGGCGCGTTGGCCTGCGCGATGACGTACCGGTCCTCCTCGTCCGCGGTCAGGTAGTCCAGGTCGTCGGTGACGACGCCCTCGACGACCTTGCGGTACGGGGTCTCCACGAAGCCGAAGGCGTTGACCCGGCCGTAGGAGGCGAGCGAGCCGATCAGGCCGATGTTCGGGCCTTCCGGGGTCTCGATCGGGCACATGCGTCCGTAGTGGGACGGGTGCACGTCACGGACCTCGAAGCCGGCGCGCTCACGGGACAGACCACCCGGGCCCAGCGCGGACAGACGACGCTTGTGGGTCAGCCCCGACAGCGGGTTCGTCTGGTCCATGAACTGGGACAGCTGGCTGGTGCCGAAGAACTCCTTGATGGAGGCGACGACCGGGCGGATGTTGATCAGGGTCTGCGGCGTGATCGCCTCGACGTCCTGGGTCGTCATCCGCTCGCGCACGACCCGCTCCATACGGGCGAGACCCGTACGGACCTGGTTCTGGATCAGCTCACCGACATTGCGCAGACGGCGGTTGCCGAAGTGGTCGATGTCGTCGTCCTCGACCACGATGGTGCTGCCGTTGGGAGCGACCGTCTCGGTCTCCCCCGCGTGCAGCTGCACCAGGTACTTGATGGTCGCCAGGATGTCGTCGACGGTCAGCACGCCACCGTCGAGCGGCTCCACCACGCCGAGCTTCTTGTTGATCTTGTACCGGCCGACCTTGGCGAGGTCGTAGCGCTTCGGGTTGAAGTACAGGTTCTCCAGAAGCGTCTGCGCGGCCTCCTTGGTCGGCGGCTCGCCCGGGCGCAGCTTGCGGTAGATGTCGAGCAGCGCGTCGTCCTGGCCCTGGGTGTGGTCCTTCTCCAGGGTGGCGCGCATCGACTCGTACTGGCCGAACTCCTCCAGGATCTGCTCGGAGGTCCAGCCCAGCGCCTTCAGCAGCACGGTGACCGACTGCTTGCGCTTGCGGTCGATGCGGACACCGACCATGTCGCGCTTGTCGATCTCCAGCTCCAGCCAGGCACCACGCGAGGGGATGACCTTGGCGGAGTAGATGTCCTTGTCGGACGTCTTGTCCAGGGTGGTGTCGAAGTAGACGCCCGGGGAGCGCACCAGCTGCGAGACCACGACACGCTCGGTGCCGTTGATCACGAAGGTGCCCTTGTGGGTCATCAGCGGGAAGTCACCCATGAAGACCGTCTGCGACTTGATCTCGCCGGTCTCGTTGTTGGTGAACTCGGCCGTGACGAAGAGCGGTGCCGCGAAGGTGAAGTCGCGGTCCTTGCACTCGTCGATGGAGTTCTTGGGGGGCTCGAAGCGGTGGTCGCGGAAGGTCAGCGACATCGAACCGGAGAAGTCCTCGATCGGGGAGATCTCCTCGAAGATCTCCTCCAGACCGGACTTCTGCGGGACGTCGTGGCCTTCCGCGAGCGACGCCTCGACCCTTGACTTCCACGCCTGGTTGCCGAGGAGCCAGTCAAAGCTCTCGGTCTGCAGCGCGAGAAGGTTGGGAACCTCAAGGGGCTCACGAATCTTCGCGAAGGAAATGCGGAGCGGTGCGGTTGATGCGGAGTTGTTCGAGGCGTTGCGCGAGGCGGCCAAGAGGGGGTCCTTCCGAGGGCTCGGACTCACTACGCGCGTACCGGGCCCACCCGTTGCACGGGTAGCATCCGCGCCTTCACACGAAACCCTTCGACGGGAACGAATCCCCAGGTCGGAGCCAGTGTGCAAGCGGGGTGCCACCCCTGGTCGGGGTAGTGCGTACTCCGTGGGTCGAGTCGCGGAGCAGCTAAAAGGCAGCGCAAAGGGACAGTGTAGCCAAAGGGCACACTGCTGTCCAGTCCGGATTCGGAGACCGAATCGTCGAACTCCCTACCTCGCGAGAACGGCCCGGTCAAGGGCCCCCTCTGGGGCGGTAACTGCCTACGGGGTGTGTATTCCCCACCACGCCGGGGTTCCATGCCTGCGAGCCGAAGATTCATCGTCTCGCCCCGCGCTGCCTGGAACCGTCCCGCGTGGACCTTCGCGTCCTGAGAATTGCGCGCCTGGTGCGGTTCGTCAAGGGCACGCCCGCGAGCAGCTGCCCTCGGCGGCCCCTGCGGCGGGCTCCGCGCCCACCGCCGCACGCCAGCGGTCTGACCGGACGACTGCCCTGGTGAGGTGGCCGACCGGCGACCGCTGTGCGGCTCCGGAGGTGATCCCGGACGCGCCACGGCGCCCGCTACGGGCAGGTCGTACCCGCAGCGACGACGATCACCATACTCGTCCGCGCCCCCGAGGAGGGGCAACTGGCCGACAGAAGTGGCGAATCGTCATAGATCGGGCGCGAACCTCGCACGGTTTCGGCCATGCCCGAGCATACGAAAAGACCGGGCCGTTCACCCCTGGAGGTGAACGGCCCGGTCGGACAGCCCGTAGCCGGGCTGTCAGTCAGTAACCGTGATTACTTGACGGTGACCGAGGCGCCAGCGGCCTCAAGAGCGGCCTTGGCCTTCTCGGCGGCCTCCTTGGCAACCTTCTCCAGGACGGTCGCGGGGGTGCCGTCGACCAGGTCCTTGGCCTCCTTCAGGCCGAGCGAGGTGAGGCTGCGCACCTCCTTGATGACCTGGATCTTCTTGTCACCAGCGGCGGTGAGGATGACGTCGAACTCGTCCTGCTCCTCGACCTCCTCGGCGGCGGCGGCAGCGCCACCACCGGCGGCGACGGCGACCGGAGCGGCAGCCTTGACGTCGAACTTCTCCTCGAACGCCTTGACGAACTCAGAGAGCTCGATGAGGGTGAGGCCAGCGAACTGCTCGAGCAGCTCGTCCTGGGACAGCTTCGCCATGATGGCGTCCTTCCACTATTTCGGCAGGTGCCGGATGTACGGATAGGCGGGCGTACGGGCCCGCTGCGAGGCCGAAGCCTCCGAACTACTCGGAGACCGCGTCCTCGGCGGCGGGAGCCGGCGTACCGGCACCGCCCTGCTCGACCTTGGCCCGGAGCGCCTCCGCAGTGCGGACGAACTCCGTGAGGGGGGCCTGGAAGGTGGCGGCGGCCTTGGCCATCGACGCCTTCAGGCCACCCGCCAGCTTGGCGAGCAGCACCTCGCGGGACTCAAGGTCCGCGAGCTTCTTGATGTCATCGGCGGACAGCGCCTTACCGTCAAGGACACCGCCCTTGATGATCAGTGCGGGGTTCTCCTTGGCGAAGTCACGCAGAGCCTTCGCCGACTCCACCGGGTCACCGGCGACGAAGGCGACAGCCGTCGGACCCGCGAACAGGTCGTCGAGCTCGGAGATGCCGGCCTGGTTGGCGGCGATCTTGGTCAGCGTGTTCTTCACCACGGCGTAATTGGCGTTGTCGCCGAGCGAGCGACGCAGCGTCTTCAGCTGCGCCACGGTCAGACCGCGGTACTCGGTCAGCACGGCCGCGTTGGAGCCACGGAACTTGTCCGTGAGCTCGGCGACGGCGGCAGCCTTGTCGGGCCTTGCCATAGGCTTACGCCTCCTTCCGTGATGTCGATGCGTGGCCGACCGTTGAGTCGACCTGCTACGCCCTTACCGCCGGAAGAAAGTGTTCGGGAAAAACGAAACAGCCCCGGCGCAGGCGCACGGGGCTTCAACATGCTCAACGGCTGCCTGCCTGACGGCATGCATCCGGAGCGCGATCTTCCTCATCCATCCTGCGCGGGTTGTCCGCATCCTTCGCGGAGCCTTCGGTCACCACACTTGCCTTTCGCAAGGCAGGCGGCGACAACCAGCGGTCTGTGGCGTGTCCTACGGTACGGGACCGCCCGCCCCGGGAGCAAATCGCCCCGAGGCGGGCGGTGCCGGTCCGGGCGGACCGTGCGGCGCCGGTCACCCCGGCAACGGCCTCCCAGGGGCCTGGGAGGCCCTGGGCGCGGAACGCCGACGGGCCGGGCCGCACTCCCGAAGGGGAGTGCGGCCCGGCCCGTCGAAACGGTTACCTCGCTCGGTCGTCGGACCGCCGTGCTCGATGGCGGCGTCATGACGGCCTCGCTCGTACCTCGCTCGGTCGTCGGACCGCCGTGCTCGGTCGTCAGACCGCCGCGGGGTCTTCCTCGACCAGGAGGTTGCGGGTGCGGCTCGGGTCGACCTGGATGCCGGGGCCGATCGTCGTGCTGAGCGCGATCTTCTTGATGTAGCGGCCCTTGGACGCGGAGGGCTTGGCGCGGAGCACCTCGTCCAGTGCGGCGGCGTAGTTCTCGACCAGCTTCTCGTCGTCGAACGACACCTTGCCGATGATCAGGTGCAGGTTCGAGTGCTTGTCGACGCGGAACTCGATCTTGCCGCCCTTGATCTCGGTCACGGCCTTGGCCACGTCCGGGGTCACGGTGCCGGTCTTCGGGTTCGGCATCAGGCCACGCGGGCCGAGCACGCGGCCGAGGCGGCCGACCTTGCCCATGAGGTCCGGGGTGGACACGACGGCGTCGAAGTCCAGACGGCCCTTCGCGACCTCGTCGATCAGCTCGTCGGCACCGACGATGTCGGCGCCCGCAGCCTCCGCTGCCGCGGCACGGTCACCGGTCGCGAAGACCAGGACCCGGGCGGTCTTGCCGGTACCGTGCGGGAGGTTCACGGTGCTGCGGACCATCTGGTCGGCCTTGCGCGGGTCGACACCCAGACGCATGGCGACCTCGACGGTGCCGTCGAACTTGCTGGTGCTGGTCTCCTTGGCGAGGCGGATGGCCTCGAGCGGGGCGTAGAGGCGGTCGCTGTCGACCTTCGCCGCCGCGGCGTTCAGAGCCTTGCTGCGCTTCACTGCTGCTCCTGTGGATGAAAGACGTGGAGTTGTGGTGGCTGCGGACCGCGCTCGGTCCTACCACTGCCGTTCGGACTGCCCTCGCGGGCGGCCAAGCGGACTTCAGCCCTCGACGGTGATGCCCATCGAACGGGCGGTGCCCGCGATGATCTTGTCCGCCTGCTCCAGGGAGTTGGCGTTCAGGTCGGGCAGCTTGGTCGTGGCGATCTCACGGACCTGGGCGGCCGTGAGCTTGGCGACCTTGGTCTTGTGGGGCTCCTTGGAGCCCTTCTCGATCCCGGCGGCCTTGAGGATCAGGCGCGCGGCCGGCGGGGTCTTGGTGATGAAGGTGAAGGAACGGTCGTCGTAGACCGTGATCTCCACCGGCACGACCATGCCGCGCTGCGACTCGGTCTGCGCGTTGTAGGCCTTGCAGAACTCCATGATGTTGACGCCGTGCTGACCCAGCGCGGGGCCGACGGGCGGAGCGGGGTTGGCCGCGCCGGCCTTGATCTGGAGCTTGATCAGCCCTGTGATCTTCTTCTTCTTGGGAGGCATGTTCTCTCTCCGGGTCCTTACGAGAGGTGTTCCCGACCGGCGTGCGGAAGCGCACCGGCGGGGCCTTGGGATTGCGGCGCCACCTGGCCGAACGGCCTGGCTCTACGCACACATCGGATCAGGATAGCCCGAAGGGGCCGGGAATCTGAAATGGATCAGCCCGGACCGAACGCGAGGGGCCCCGGACCGCGCTCGCGGTCCGGGGCCCCTCGGTGGGCACTCAGTCGTTCTTGGTGATCTGGTCGAAGGAGAGCTCGACCGGGGTCTCCCGGCCGAAGATCTCGACCAGGCCCTTGACCTTCTTGGAGTCCGGGTTGATCTCGTTGATCGTGGCCTGGAGGGTCGCGAACGGACCGTCGGTGACCGTGACCGAGTCGCCGACCTCGAAGTCCAGCACCTGGATCTCGGACGGGCGGACCTGCGAGGGGCGCCCGGCCTCCTTGGCCGCCGCGCGCTCGACGTCCGGGGCGAGCATCTTGACGACCTCGTCCAGGGTGAGCGGGTACGGGTCGTAGGCGTTGCCGACGAAGCCGGTGACCCCGGGGGTGTTCCGGACGACGCCCCAGGACTCGTTCGTCAGGTCCATGCGCACCAGCACGTAGCCGGGGAGCTTGTTCTGCCGAATGGTCTTGCGGTCGCCGTTCTTGATCTGGACGACCTCTTCCTGGGGGACCTCGGCCGCGTAGATGTAGTCCTCGACGTTCAGCGAGACGGCGCGCTGCTCCAGGTTGGACTTCACCCGGTTCTCGTAACCGGCGTAGGTGTGGATGACGTACCACTCGCCGGGGGCCAGGCGCAGTTCCTCGCGGAACGCGGCGACCGGGTCGATCTCGACCCCGTCGTCCTCGGTGACCTCCGCGTCGGCTTCCTCGTCCGCCTCGACGGCCTCGGACTCCTCGTCGGTGACGACGGTCAGCGCGGCCTCTTCGGCGGAGCCTCCGTCGGCGTCGTCGAATGCCTCGACCTCGTCGTCATCCCCATCGGCGTTGTCGATGATCTGCTCGGCGGAGTCGTCGGCACCGGCCCACTCAGAAGCGTCCAGCTCCGCAGCTTCGACCGTCTCCACGGCTTCGTCAGCCTCGGGGGTCTCAGCGGCGTCGGACGGGTGGGACTCAGACACGTTGGCTGCTTCTTCCTGGAGATGAAGGGTGGGACGGTACCGGACCGTCCACAGGGAGAAGCAGGGCTTGGCTGCGGACGACTCGGATACTCAACGATACCGACTCCACGGTAGCGGAGCGTCCGCACGGCGGTCTCCAGCGACGGTTTCCCGGCCCCGTGGTGGTCTCCCAGGGGGGCCGGGGCAGGCCGCAGCGTGCGGAAACTCAGCCGAAGACGAGCTTGGCGAGCTCGGAGAAGCCGCTGTCGAGGCCGTACACGATCGCCATGATCACCAGCACGAAGACGATGACAGTCGCCGTGTAGGTGGTGAGGTCGTTGCGGCTCGGCCAGACGACCTTGCGCAGTTCGGCGATGATCTGACGGTAGAAGAGGGCCGTCCGCGCAACCACGTTCTTGCGGTTCGGGTCCTTCTGCTTCTTCCCGCCGCCGGCAGCCTTGTTGGCACGCTTGCGGTCGCGGCGCGACAGCGTCTCGCCCTGCTCGTCCTCCGCGTTACCACGATCAGGTGTCGCGGTGGAGCCCACGGTCTCCGTCACTCGTTCCTCACCTGAAGATCGGGTACCTGTTCGAGTGTTCGCAGTGTTTGCGATCTCGTATAACGCACTGCTGGACGGTACCGCCTGAAGCGCGTTCGCAACAGAGCGGACAGCAGGGCCGGAGGGACTTGAACCCCCAACCGCCGGTTTTGGAGACCGGTGCTCTACCAATTGAGCTACGACCCTTTGGAGCCCGGTCGCCCGGACTCGCAGGACCCAACCTACCGCATCAGGACGGCCGCACGGTGAGTGCTTTCGCCCCGAGCCGCAGCTCCGGGTCCATCGGAGGTTGAGTGTAGGGGGTGGGAGCGGCATTGGTCGAATGCCTTGCCGGTGTCGTCCGTTCGCGCGTCGGCGGTACCGCGTCCGTCCCACTCCCCGAGACCCTCCCCGGGTCGGATCGCGAAACGCCCATGCCGGTCACCACCGGTCTCTGCGACGATGCAGGTATGAGCGCTGCTTCCCCCACCCCTGACCCCAGCATCCGTCCGGCCGACCGCCGGGTATCGGCCCGCATCGGCGCCATCGCGGAGTCCGCGACCCTCGCCGTCGACGCCAAGGCCAAGGCCCTAAAGGCGGCGGGCCGCCCGGTGATCGGCTTCGGCGCCGGTGAGCCGGACTTCCCGACCCCCGGCTACATCGTGGACGCGGCCGTGGCCGCCTGCCGCGACCCCAAGAACCACCGCTACACCCCGGCCGGCGGGCTGCCCGAGCTCAAGGCCGCCATCGCCGCGAAGACGCTGCGGGACTCCGGCTGGGCGGTGGAGCCCTCCCAGGTCCTGGTGACCAACGGCGGCAAGCAGGCCATCTACGAGGCCTTCGCGACCATCCTGGACCCGGGCGACGAGGTCATCGTGCCCGCGCCGTACTGGACCACCTACCCGGAGTCGATCCAGCTCGCGGGCGGTGTCCCGGTCGAGGTCGTGGCCGACGAGCACTCCGGCTACAAGGTGACGGTGGAGCAGCTGGAGGCGGCCCGCACCGAGAACACCAAGGTGCTGCTGTTCGTCTCGCCGTCCAACCCGACCGGCTCGGTCTACACCCGGGCCGAGGTCGAGGCGGTGGGCCGCTGGGCGGCGGAGCACGGTCTCTGGGTGCTGACCGACGAGATCTACGAGCACCTGGTCTACGGCGACGCCGAGTTCGTGTCGCTGCCGGTGGCGGTGCCGGAGCTGGCCGACAAGTGCCTGGTGGTCAACGGCGTGGCGAAGACCTACGCGATGACCGGCTGGCGGGTGGGCTGGGTGATCGGGCCGCAGGACGTCATCAAGGCCGCCACCAACCTGCAGTCGCACGCGACCTCCAACGTCAGCAACGTGGCCCAGGTGGCGGCGCTGGCGGCGGTGTCCGGGGACCTCTCGGCGGTGCACGAGATGCGGGTGGCCTTCGACCGGCGGCGGCAGACCATCGTCCGGATGCTCAGCGAGATCGACGGCGTGGTCTGCCCGGAGCCGGAGGGCGCGTTCTACGTGTACCCCTCGGTGAAGGGCCTGCTCGGCAAGGAGATCCGGGGCCGTCGGCCGCGGAGCTCGGCGGAGCTGGCGACGCTGATCCTGGACGAGGCCGAGGTCGCGGTGGTGCCGGGCGAGGCCTTCGGGACCCCGGGCTACCTGCGGCTGTCCTACGCGCTGGGTGACGAGGACCTGGTCGAGGGCGCGACCCGGCTGCAGAAGCTGCTCGCCGAGGCCCAGGACTGACCTCCGGGCGCGCTTCGCGGCGCGGGCCCGTCGCCCCGGCTACGGCCGGTGCGGCGGGCCCGTTCCGTTGACCGGCTTCACCCGATCGAGGGTCTTGACCTCGTTGTATTCCGGGATCAGGCTTAATAGGCGAAGATCTGTGGATGGAACAGGTATCAGCCCCTCCGATCGCTCCCCCGGCGGTCGCCGCCTTCCCTGCCGTCCGCGATGTCCGCCTTCTGCCCAAGGCGCACCTGCACCTGCACTTCACCGGCTCCATGCGTCCGACCACGCTGCTGGAGCTCGCCGACAAGCACGGAGTGCACCTGCCGGAAGCGCTGGGAGCCGAGGCCCTGAGTTCCGGTGAGCCACCGAAGCTCCGGGCCACCGACGAACGCGGCTGGTTCCGGTTCCAGCGGCTGTACGACATGGCGCGCTCGGTGCTGCGCGACGAGGAGGACATCCGCCGGCTGGTGCTGGAGACCGCTCAGGACGAGCGCGCCGAGGGCAGCGGCTGGCTGGAGATACAGGTCGACCCGACCTCCTACGCGCCCAGGCTGGGCGGGCTGATCCCGGCCCTGGAGCTGATCCTGGGCGCGGTCGCGGACGCCTCCCGGGCGACCGGGGTGCAGATCCGGGTGCTGGTGGCGGCGAACCGGATGAAGCACCCGCTGGACGCCCGCACCCTGGCCCGGCTGGCGGTGCGCTACGCGGACCGGGGGGTGGTCGGCTTCGGCCTGTCCAACGACGAACGCCGGGGCCTGGCCCGGGACTTCGACCGGGCCTTCGCCATCGCGCGGGAGGGCGGCCTGCTCGCCGCACCGCACGGCGGCGAACTGGCCGGGCCCGCCAGCGTCCGGGACTGCGTGGACGACCTGGGCGCGGGCCGGGTCGGGCACGGGGTCCGGGCCGCCGAGGACCAGCGGCTGATGCGGCGGCTCGCGGACCGGCAGATCACCTGCGAGGTCTGCCCGGCCTCCAACGTGGCGCTGGGCGTCTACGAGAAGCCGGAGGACGTGCCGCTGCGCACGCTCTTCGACGCGGGCGTGCCGCTGGCCCTGGGCGCCGACGACCCGCTGCTGTTCGGGGCGCGGCTGGTGGCCCAGTACGAGCTGGCGCGGGAGGTCCACGGCTTCAGCGACGCGGAACTGGCCGAGCTGGCGCGGCAGTCGGTGCGGGGCTCGTGCGCGCCGGAGAGCGTCCGCAAGGAGCTGCTGGCCGGGGTGGACGCCTGGTTGACGTCCTGATCCGGGTGGGCGCTGCCCGGGGCCCGGCTCAGAGCTCGACGCCGACCAGCACCGGCTCGTTCACCAGGGTGACCCCGAAGGCCGCGTGGACCCCGTCGCGCACCTCGCGGGCGAGGGCGAGCAGGTCCTCGGTGGTGGCCAGGCCGCGGTTGGTCAGGGCCAGCGTGTGCTTGCCGGAGAGCCGGACCGGGCCGCTGCCGTAGCCCTTGGGGAAGCCCGCCCGGTCGATCAGCCAGGCCGCCGAGGTCTTGGTGCCGCCGTCGGCGGCCGGGTACAGCGGCGGTGCGACCGCGCCGAGCCGCTCCCGCACCCGGTCCAGGAAGGCCGCGTGCTGGTCCGGATCCAGCACCGGGTTGGTGAAGAAGGAGCCCGCCGACCAGGTGTCGTGGTCCGCCGGGTCCAGCACCATGCCCTTGCCCGCGCGCAGCGCGAGCACCGTCTCCCGGGCCTGCCGCAGGTCGGTCCGCTCGCCCTGCGCCACCCCGAGCGCGCCGGCCACCTCCGCGTACCGGACCGGGCCGGACCGGCCGTCGGCGTCCTCCAGCGCGAACCGGACCCGCAGCACCACATAGCGGTCCGGCTGCGCCTTGAAGGCGCTGTGCCGGTAGGAGAAGCCGCACTCGGCGTTGCCCAGGGTCACCGTCTCCCGCCGGGCGCGGTCGTAGGCGACGACCCCGGTGACGGTGCCCGCCACCTCGGCGCCGTACGCGCCGACGTTCTGCACCGGGGTGGCGCCGACCGAGCCCGGGATCCCGGCCAGGAACTCGGTCCCGGCCAGGCCGTACTCCAGCACCGTGGTGCGGACCAGGTCGGTCCAGCTCTCCCCGGCGGCGGCGTCGATCTCGGTGCCCCGGCGGACGTGGCCGGTGGTGGCGATCCGCAGGGCGGTGCCGTCGAAGCCCTTGTCGCCGATGACCAGGTTGCTGCCGCCGCCGATGATCAGCAGCGGCTCACCGGCGGCGTCGGCGGCGCGGACGGTGTCCACGATCTCGTCGTCGGTGGTCGCGGTGACCAGTCGGCGGGCCGGGCCGCCGAGGCGGAAGGTGGTCAGCGGGGCGAGCTGGGCGTCCTGGAGTTCCTGCACGCTGCCAGCTTAGCCAGCTCGGAGGGCGCGGCCGTGCGGCCCGTCCTCCCCCGCGCACGGGTGGGGACGGGCCGCCGGACGCCGGTGCGGGGTCAGCCCACCGGCGACAGCACCGGGGCGTCGTCCTGCTCGGCGGCGGCCCGGGCGGCCAGCGAGCGCCTGTACCGCGGGATGGTCAGCCCGGCCACGGCCGCCCCGGTGATCGCCGCGGCGCCCACCCACAGCGCCGGGACCAGCCCGTCGGCGAAGGACTGCGGGCTGCTGTAGCCGCCGTGCGCGGTGAACACCGCGGTCAGCACGGCGATCCCGAGCGCCCCGCCGAGCTCCCGCAGCGCGTTGTTCGCGCCGGAGGCCATGCCCTGCTCCTCGGGCTGGACCGAGCCCATGAGCACGGCGGCGACCGGCGAGAAGAACAGCGCCATGCCGACGCCGGACAGGATCAGCCCGGGCAGCTGCGAGGCGTAGCTCACGTGCGCCGTCACCAGCAGCGCGAAGTAGGTGAGTCCGGCGGCCTGGAGGACAAGACCGGTGACGATGATGATCCGGCCGCCGATCCGGTTGACGAACAGGCCCGCGATCGGCGCGACCACCATCGGCATGGCGGTCCACGGCAGCATCCGCACCCCGGCCTCCATCGGGCTGTAGCCCTGGGCGTTCTGCAGCCACTGGCTGAGCAGGAACACCGAGCCGAACATCCCCAGCGACATCAGCAGCGAGGCGGTGTTCACGGCGGCGAAGGTGCGGTTGCGGAACAGCCGCATGGGCAGCAGCGGCGCGTCCGTCCGCAGTTCCCAGACCACGAAGCCGACCAGCAGGGCCACCCCGGCCACCAGTCCGGTCAGCACCACGGGGCTGGTCCAGCCCTCGGAGTTGCCCCGGATCAGCGCGAAGACGATGCCGAAGAGTCCGGCGCTGGCGAGGGCGGTGCCGGGGAGGTCGAGCCGTCCGTTGGGGCCGTGGCTCTCGGTCAGCCGCAGCCGGGCGAGCGGCACCAGGGCCAGGCCGATCGGCACGTTCAGCGCGAAGATCCACTGCCAGGAGAGGTGTTCGACGACGGTGCCGCCGATCAGCGGGCCGAGCGCGACGGCCATGCCGTTGACCGCTCCCCAGGCGCCGAAGGCCGCGCCGCGCTTGGCCGGCGGCACCGCGGCGGTGAGCAGGGTGAGGCTGACCGGGGTGAGCAGCGCGGCGCCCACGCCCTGGGCCGCCCGGGCGGCGATCAGCGCACCGATGTCGGGGGCCAGGGCGGCGCCCAGCGAGGAGAGGGTGAACAGGCTGAGCCCGATGGTGAAGATCCGGCGGCGGCCGAACCGGTCGCCGAGGCCCGCGCCGAGCATCAGCAGCACGGCGAAGGTGAGGGTGTAGGCGTTGACGGTCCATTCGAGGTCGGTGATGCCGCCGCCGAGGTGGGCCCGGATGGACGGGAGGGCCGTGGTGACGACCAGGTTGTCGAGCGCGGCCATGAAGCCCGCGGTGCTGGTGACCACGAAGGCCCAGACGGCTGGGTTCCCCTTGCGCATGTCGGTTCCCTTGCTGCTGTGTCCCCCGAGCCCGGGGGATGCCGATTAGCTATCAATCAATAACTTTTGCGGCCGAAAAAGCGACCCGCCACGACGCGGGCCGTCGGATCAGTCGCCGCTCTCGAAGTTGCATCCCTGCCACAGGCGGTGGTCCCGCGGAAAGCCCATGGCGACCAGTGCGTTGATCAGCATTCCGTGCGCGAAGAAGTTCGTGGCCTGCTCCGGCGTCATCGAGGCGCGCTCCGCGACCGCGTCCCAGAGCTCCGTCCACATCGCCCGGACGCTCTCGCCCACCTCGGTGTCCCCGGCCGCCTCGGCGGCGGCCGAGGAGACGTACATCTGCATCTGCATCATCAACCGGCTGCGGTCAGTGATCAGATCCAGGTAGGCCTTGCCCATGGCGTCCTCGGCCTCCTCCCCGGCCATCCCCTCGGAGGCGGCCATGAAGGCGTCCTTGACGTCCGACATGCACCGGCGGGCGGCGGCCTCGAAGAGCGCGCGCTTGCTCGGGAACAGCCGGAACAGGTACGGCTGGGAGACGCCCACCCGCTGCGCGATGGCAGTGGTGGTGGTGCCCCGGTAGCCGCGCTCGGCGAACTCGATCATCGATGCGCGGATGACGCTCTCGCGCCGCTCCTCCGCCGTCATCCGCATGCTCGTCTTCGCCATGCGTCAAAGTTATTGGCCAATCACTAACAAGTCAAGGCCGGTCCCCGCACCGTGGCCCCCGTTCCCGCCCGGGGGCCACAGCCCGGGCTCAGGCCAGCTGGACCACGGCCCGGGACCGGCCGAGGACCTTCTGTCCGGCGCTGACCGCCACCAGGTCGATCCGGACCCGACGGTCCTCCAGCTTGGCCGCCACCGTCGCGGAGACCTCGATCTCGGCGCCGACCGCGTCGTTCGGGACGACCACCGGCTTGGTGAAGCGCACGCCGTATTCCACCACCGCGCCCGGGTCGCCGACCCAGTCGGTGACCACCCGGATCGCCTCGGCCATGGTGAACATGCCGTGGCCGATCACGTCCGGCAGGCCCACCGAGCGGGCGAAGGCCTCGTTCCAGTGGATCGGGTTGAAGTCCCCCGAGGCCCCGGCATAGCGGACAAGTATGGCCCGGGTCACCGGAAAGGTCTGCGCCGGAAGCTCGGCGCCGACCTCGATCCGGTCGTAGTCGATGTTCGCGGTCATGCTCACCCCTCCTCGGCGGCACGGGCCACCAGCATCATCTCGGCGGTGACCACCTGCTCACCGCTCTCGTCCCGGACGTCGCCGCGCACCGACAGCACGTCGTTGCCCGCCAGCGACTTGATCGAGTCGATGGTGCAGGTGACGGTCAGCCGGTCCCCCGCCCGCACCGGGCGGACGTAGCTGAAGCGCTGGTCGCCGTGGACCACGCGGGAGAAGTCCAGGCCCAGTTCCGGGTCGTTGACGACCTGGTCCGCCGCCCGGTAGGTGAGCAGGAAGGGGAAGGTCGGCGGAGCGATCACGTCGGGGTGGCCGAAGGCCTTGGCCGCCTCGGCGTCCGTGTACACCGGGTTGGTGTCACCGATGGCCTCGGCGAACTCCCGGATCTTCTCGCGCCCCACCTCGTACGGGGCCGTGGGCGGATACGTCCGCCCGATGAAGGAGGGATCGAGCGGCATGGGCAGACTCCCTGTGGATCCTCGGGTTACAGGAAAGCAGAACGTGGCGAAGGCCGCCCCCATGACTGGGGGCGGCCTTCGCCGACGAGCTGGTCGATAGCACCGGCCCTGCGTGGAACGCAGAGGTCAGCGAGTCTCGCGGTGCGCGGTGTGCGAGTTGCAACGGGGGCAGTGCTTCTTCATCTCAAGACGGTCCGGGTCGTTACGCCGGTTCTTCTTGGTGATGTAGTTCCGCTCCTTGCACTCCACGCAGGCCAGCGTGATCTTCGGGCGGACATCAGTGGCGGCCACAGGAGTGCCTTCCTCGGACAGACAACGTTATGAACACAGACAACAGTAACCGACTGAGCCGGTTACCCGACAATCGGCTACAGGGCGTGGTAGCGGTGACCGGACTTGAACCGGTGACACAGCGATTATGAGCCGCTTGCTCTACCAACTGAGCTACACCGCCACGACGATCGAGCCCCCCGCCGAAGCGGGGGAGCCCTCTCATCCGAGCCCCCATGCGGAATCGAACCGCAGACCTTCTCCTTACCATGGAGACGCTCTACCGACTGAGCTATAGGGGCTTGGCCGAGGAAGACATTACACGGTCCCCGGCCGATCCGTGAAATCCATTCAGGGAGCGCACATCCCAGCTCAGGGCACCCGAGGGAACCTCCCAACCGATATGACTTCCGGACTCCTCCCGATCGTCCCCACGCGCCTCCCCAGGCCCACCACCGCTCCGGCCTAGGCTCCCTGCGGCGGCCACCGCGGCGGGAAGGAGCAGCGATGCCCAGCGGCACGCCCCTCGGCGCCCCGGGCGCCACCCGGCCACTGCTGCTGGCCGGGGCCCGGCTGACGGACGGGCAGGCGGTGGACGTCCTGGTCGGCGGCGGGCGGATCGAGAGGGTCGCGGCAGCCGGTCGGCTGGAAGCGGCCGAGCGGTTGGACCTCGGCGGCTACCTGCTGCTGCCCGCCCCGGTCGAGCCGCACGCGCACCTGGACGAGGCCTTCGGCGCCGATCCCGACGCCGTCGACGCGCCGGAGACGGCCGAGGCGGTACGCCGCCGGATCACCGAGGCGGCGCTGCTCGGACTCGGCTACGGCGCGGTGGTCCAGCGGACGCAGGTGCGGATCGGCGGCGCTCGCCCGCTGGCCCGGCTGGAGGCGGCGCTACAGGCCGGGCGCAGCCTGCACGGCCTGCTGGAGCTGCACGTGGTGGCCCTGCCCGGAACCCGGCCCGGAACCCTGCCGGTCGGCCCGCCGGGCGGCGAGGGCCCGCAGCAGCGCGCGCTGCTGCGGGAGGCGCTGTCCATGGGCGCGCACGCCGTGGGCGGCTGCCCCGACCTCGATCCGGACCCGGTCGGCTGGGTGCGGGCGGTGACCGCCCTCGCCGCCGAGTCCGGATCCCCGCTGGACCTGCACACCGACGCGGTGGACCCGGTGCGGTTCGGGCGCCTGCTGGACGCGCTGGCCGGTTCGCCGGTCCCGGTCACCCTCGGCCCCTGCCCGGGCCTGGGGCTGCTGACCGGCGACGAACTGGCCCGGGTCGCGGACCGGCTGGCCCGGGCCGGGATCTCGCTGACCTGCCTGCCGCAGGGCGAACGCTGCACCGGCACGGCGACCGCCGCGCACCCCGCCCGCCCCCGGCTGCCGGTCGGCGCGCTGCGGGCGGCCGGGGTCACCGTGGCGGCGGGCAGCGGCGCGCTCCGGGACCGGTCCGATCCGGTCGGCCGCCCGGATCCGCTGGAGGCCGCGTTCCTGCTGGCCGCCTCCGGTTCGCTCGACCCGGAGGCGGCGTACCAGGCGGTCAGCGCCCAGGCCAGGCAGCTGCTGGGGCTGCCGCCGGTCCGGGTGTCCCCCGGCGCCCCGGCCGACCTGCTCGCGGTGCGCGGCACGGACCTGCACGGGGTGCTCTCCGGCGGTCACAGCCGGATCGTGCTGCACGCGGGGCGGATCGTCAGCCGCACCAGCGCGGTGCGCGAGTACGCCGACGCCGACGGTCCGGCCGTGCCCCGCCAGGGTCACCGCCCCGGCCCGGCGCGGTGACCCACCGCGCGCGCCCGGCGCTCAGACGCTCACCGCACGCCGGTAGTGCACCAGCAGCTCGCCCCAGTCGTCGATCTTGACCCGGCCGCTGCGCCGGAAGCCCATGGACTTGTACAGCCGGTTCGCCCGCAGGTTGTCGGCGTGCGTCCAGAGCTGGGCCTGTTCGTAACCCCGGGTCGAGGCCAGGGCCAGCACCTGGTCGACCAGCGTCCGGCCGATCCGCTGGCCCCAGCGGTCCGGGGCGACGCTGAGCAGCGATATGTGCAGCAGTCCCGGCACCGGCGGGCCCGCGCCGTCCCGGTCGAGCCCGGGTACGCCGAGGATGGTGCCGACCACGGCACCCGGCGCTCCGGAGGCGACGGTGACCGGGGCCCCCTCGCGCTCCTCCGCGCGGGCGAGCAGCAGCAGCGCCCCCGGTACCGACATCCGCTTGCGGGCCAGTTCGACATGGGCCTCCGGCAGCGGCCTGCCGTTGCGCCTGACCACATGCGACAGCGTCCACATGGCCACCGCCGCCTCGACGTCAGCCGCCCCCGCCGCGTGCACCGCCGCCTGTTCGCCCATCGCCGCCCCCCTCGCCGTGCCGTCCGCTCACACGCCCCACAACCGAACTGGTTCGCTTTCTACCACGGGCCATCGGCGGGCGCGGCGGATCGGCCGCTCCCACAGGTTCGGCGCGGGACCGGCGCGGAACCGGTCCGGCCCGAGCCTAGGCGGCGGTTTCGGCGCGCCGCCAGCGACGCGGCGCCAGGGACCGGCGGCGGCCGGAGGACCCGGAGGCGGGTCAGCTCCCCGGCGTCCGCTCCGGGGCGGACGCGCCCTCGGCCCGCGCCAGTTGCGGGTTTCGGCCCAGGTTGCGGGTCAGGATGCTGCGCTGCACCGCGTCGAGCTGGCCGACCATGGTGGTCTCGCTGATCCCGGCGAGACTGACCAGGTCGTGCGCGGTGAACCAGCTGGTCTCCGGCAGCGCCCGCAGCAGCGCCCCCACCCGCATTCCGGCCGCGCTCGGGTCGCCCTCCCTGGCCGCGAGCAGCACCCGGACCAGCGCCGGCAGCCCCTCGGTGGACACGGCCGCGAGCATGAGCTCCGCCTCGTGCGGATCCGTCTCCGGGACCGCGTTCCCACCCGCCGGCCGGGCCGAAGCCTCCAGTCGGGGATCACCTGCGGCCTCGGCCTGATGTGCGCTCCTGCGCCACGTCATCATGGGCCTCCTCGTCCACGAGGGGGGCCGCACGGTCGAGGCGGACCGTCCGCGCCCCTACGTACCACAACACTACCCCCGCATGAATATTGCCGTATGCAATACTTTTTGGATGAGCAAGACGGCGCGGCAGTCCCCCACGGCGGCGGGCCCCGCGCCCGACGACGTCACGGCCTTCCAGACCGCGGCGCGCGACCTGGTCGGGGTCGCCCTGCGGAGCCTGGACGCGCTCGACGGGCAGGTCTCGCTGCCCCAGTTCCGGCTGCTGCTGGCGGTGAACGACCTCGGCCGGGCTCCCTCGTCCCAGGTCGCCCACGCGCTCGGGCTCGGCGCCTCCTCGGTGACCCGGCTCGCCGACCGGCTGCACGCCTCCGGCCACCTCGTCCGCGGCACCGACGCCGGTCACCGCAGCGTGGTGACCCTGGAACTCTCCGCGCGCGGCCGGGAACTGGTGGCCCAGGTGCTGGCCTGGCGGCGGCAGGAGCTGGAGCGGATCCTGGACCGGCTGGAGCCGGAGCAGCGTGCCGCCACCGCTGCCGGGCTGCGGGCCTTCCACCAGGTGATCGGCGACGACTACACCCAGGACCTGCACGGCCCGATGCCCCTGTGACGCCCGCGGCGGCGTGCCGGTGACCGGACGGCCCCGACAACGCACCGGACCTGACGCTCCGGGCGGGGCGTCAGGTCCGGTACGAGTCTCAACGTTCGCGCAGATCAAGCGAGTTGTGAATGGCGTCGCCGATCAGGTTGAACGCGACCACGGTCACGATCAGGATGATCGCGGGCGGGTACACCAGCCACCAGTAGCCGTCGAACAGGTAGTTGAGGCCGTCCGACAGCATCGTGCCCCAGTCCGCGTGCGGTGGCGGCAGGCCCAGGCCGAGGAAGCTCAGCGTCGACAGCGCCAGGATGGCGTCGGCGATGGTGAAGGTGGCGCTGACGATGATCACACCGATGGCGTTCGGCAGCAGGTGGCGGAGCACCACCCGGCTCCGTTTGGCGCCCATCATCGTGGCCGCGACCACGAAGTCCCGGGTACGCAGGGACAGCACCTCGGCCCGGACCAGCCGGGCCACCCCGAGCCAGGACAGCAGCGACAGCAGGATGATGATCAGCCACAGGCTCGGGGGGAACAGGTTCACCAGGATCAGCAGCAGCACCAGCCCCGGCACCGCCAGCAGGGTGTCGATGACCCGCATCATCAGGGCGTCCACGACCCCGCCGACGAGCCCGGCGAACGCCCCGTACAGCGCGCCCAGGACGGTCGTGGCGACCGCCACCGCGAGCCCGAGCTCCAGCGAGGACCGGCCGCCCTCCATCAGCCGCCCGAGCACGTCGTAGCCGGAGGCGTCGGTGCCGAGCGGATGGCTGCCGCTGGGCGGCAGTTCGGCCAGGTCGAGCCTGACGGTGACCTGGTTGGTGCGGTAGAACAACGGTCCGAGGAAGCAGAACAGGGCGATCAGCGCGACCGTGGTCAGCCCGGCCAGGGCCGACCGGTTCAGGCCGAGCAGCGTCCGCAGCGCGCCTCGCCGGGCGGGCGCGGCGGGGACCGCGCCGCCCTCGGCCGGCGCCTCGGGCCCGGGCTCGGGGGCGTCGGCGGCGTCGATCCCGGTCTCAGAAAGCGACATAGCGGATCCGTGGGTCGAGGAGGCTGTAGAGGATGTCGGCGACCAGGTTCCCGGCGACCGTGGCGACGCCCACCACCAGCGTGGACGCCAGCAGGATCGGGTAGTCGTGGCTGGTGGCGGCCTGGAAGAAGAGCAGCCCCATGCCCGGGTAGTTGAACACCTCTTCGGCGATCACCGCTCCGGCCACGATCCCCGGGGCGGACAGCCCGAGGACGGTGATGATCGGCAGCATCGAGTTCCGCAGCACGTGCCGCAGCAGCACCAGCCGCTCCGGCAGTCCCTTGGCCCGGACCACCCGGATGTAGTCCTGGGCCAGCGCGTCGATCGCCGAGGACCGCATGTACCGGCTGTAGCCGGAGACGCTGATCAGGGTCAGCGTGACCACCGGCAGCACCAGCGCCCTCGGGTCGCCCAGGATCCCGCTGACCGACCCGGCCTGCGGCGCCTCCGGCGGCAGCAGGTGCAGCTGCACGCAGAAGACGGCGATCAGCAGCAGCGCGAAGAAGAAGTCCGGGATCGAGTAGAGGATGAAGGCCACCGCCGTGAGCAGGTTGTCGGTGACGCTGTCGCGCCGCACCGCCTGGTAGATGCCCAGCGGCAGGGCCAGCGCCAGGGCCAGCACGGTGGAGATCCCGAGCAGTACCGCGTCGCGCGGGAGCCGCTGCGCGATCAGCGTCGACACCGGCTGCTGCAACGAGTACGAGATGCCGAAGTTGCCCTCGGCCACCTGCTGCAGATACCTGCCGAACTGCTGGTACAGCGGCTCGTTGAGGCCGTTGACCTGGTTGAAGACGGCGATCCGGCCAGGGGTCGCCTTCAGTCCGAGGGTGGCCCGGGCCGCGCTGCCGGGTTCCAGGTGCAGCATCAGGAAGGTCAGCAGCATCACCCCGAACACCACCATCGCGGCCTGGCCCAGGCGGCGCAGCAGGTAGGTGCTCACGACGCCCCCGCCGGGTCGTGGGCGGGGGTCCGGCCCGGGGCTCTCATGAGGTGTAGTACCAGAGCTCGGGGTTCAGGCCGCCGGAGAAGGGGTTCAGCGGCGTGATCCCCTGGATGTTCTTCCGGTAGACCAGGATCTGGTCCTGGTTCGGCAGCCACAGCCAGGGCAACTGGGTTGCCGCGTAGTCCTCGTAGGTGAAGAACACCGAGGTCTGCGAGCCGTACTCGGTGGCGTCGATCAGCTGGTCCAGCTTCGGGTCGGAGAAGCCGCCGATGTTGCTGGAGCCGCCGGTGTTGAACAGGCTGTCCCCGACCGGGTAGAGGCTGTACGGGTCGTACCCGTAGTCCATCAGCTGCCAGCCGCAGCTGGAGGCCGGGTGCGCGGTGGCGGTGCACGGGGTGGCCTCGCCGGTCAGCGTGTTGAACGGCTCCGACTTCAGGTTGATGGTGATGCCCGCCTGGGCCTCGGAGGACTGGATGGCGGCGCTCTGCTCGTCGTTGGTCGCGATGCCGGAGGTGTAGTCGAGCTGGAAGGTCAGCGACTCACCGGCGGTGATCCCGGCCCCGCAGTCGGCGGGCCCGGTGCCCGGGCTCTGGCAGGTCGAGCTGCCGCCGGGCACCACCTTCCAGCCGTGCGCCCGCAGCAGCGCGACGGCCTTGGTCGGTGAGTACGGGTAGGGCCCGCCGGACTTCTCCAGCGGCGAGGCCCACGGCCCGGACGCCCGCACCGGCACCGGCCCGTCGCCCGCCTCCGCGTAACCGGAGTAGACCTTGGAGACGATCTGCGGCCGGTTGATCAGGTACTCCATCGCCTGCCGGACGTAGAGCTGCTGGAGTTCCGGGCCGACCTTGGCGTTGTAGAGGTTCGGGATGATCTCGGCCACTCCGGGGATCGGCACGTCGGCGATCGCGTAGCCGCTCGCCTCCAGCGCGCTGACCTGTTTCACGTCGTTCAGCGGCAACGAGCCGACATCCACCGAGCTGCCGGACCGCAGCGCGTTCAACTCCGCCGTGTCGGTGGTGAACGGGCTGTCCACGACCTTGGCCACGATCGGCTTGTCGGGGCCGGAGTAGGCGGTGTTCGGGACGTAGCTGTAGCCGCCGTCGCCGCTGTCGAACGACGCCAGCGTCCACGGGCCGTCGACCACCCGCCACAGCGGGTTGCTGCCGAAGGTGGCCATGTCGCCGCCCTGCTTCTGTAGGAAGGCGTACACGGCCTT
The DNA here is from genome assembly GCF_014084105.1 of Streptacidiphilus sp. P02-A3a. Lineage (GTDB taxonomy): Bacteria > Actinomycetota > Actinomycetes > Streptomycetales > Streptomycetaceae > Streptacidiphilus. The sequence continues at coordinate 8,395,147 of NZ_CP048289.1, forward strand.
GGCGCCCGCCGGGGTCTCGTCGGCGTTGCCGACCGGGCCGTTCACCGAGGTCTTGTCCCAGGCGTGCTGCGGCACCAGCGGGATGGTGCTGAGTACGTCCTCGGTGTAGAAGCTCGGGTTGTAGGACTTGGTCAGGTCGAGCACCACCGTGTGGGCGTCGGGGGTGGTCACCTTGGCCACGTCGTCGGGGAACAGTCCGGCGGTGTAGCCGGACCAGTTCGAGGCGTTGGCCTTCAGCAGGTTGTAGACGAAGCTGAAGTCCCGGCTGGTGACCGGCTGGCCGTCGGACCAGTTCCAGTGCTTCAGGTCGAGGGTGACCTGCTTGTCACCGTCCCCGTAGGTGATCGAACTGGTCAGCCCCTCCTGCGGATTGACCGTGGACTGGGCGCCGTCACCGGCGTACACCAGCGTCGGCCACAGCGGGCTGGTGAGGTTCACGTTCCAGCCGTCGGTGTTGGTCGCCGGGGCGAACGGGAAGACGAAGTTCGGTGTGGCCGCCACCTCGGCGACGGTGACCGTGCCGCCCCGCTTCACCGGACCGGCGGCGGAGGATGAGTTGCCGTTGCCAATGGTGCCGCTGGAGCCGCCGCTGCCGCCGCTGCCGCCGCTACACGCGGTCGCAGCCATCGCCAGCGTCAGAGCAACCGAGGTGACCGCCAGTCGACGGTGGATGCGCATGAGCGGTCCCGCCTTCCAAAGCCCGAGGTGAGGCCGGGTCGTGAGGGGCACGTACCCCCGTCCCGACCCGGTTGTCAGGGGCACAACACCATGGATGCCCCACTGGTACGCCTGTGAATCCCGGTATGTGGACAACTTTCTGTGACCAGCCCAGCCGCCCCGATCCGCCCACCGGTCCGCCCACCGGTCCGCCCACCGGTCCGCCCTCCGGTCCGATGGCGACGCCGCCCGGCAGCTGGCATAACAGGACCCATGAACGACTCCCCGCACACCGGACCCCGCACCGGACCCCGCACCACGCCCCTCGGCGAACCCCTCGGCGAACCCCTCAGCGAGGCCGAGGTCGACGCCTACCTGCACCGGCTCGACGCGCGGCGCCCGGCCGGGCCCGACCGGGCCGCCCTGCGCGAGCTGCACCAACGCCACCTGCGCCACGTGCCGTTCGAGAACCTGAGCGTCCACCTCGGCGAGGAGATCAGGCTCGACCCGTCCGCCCTGGTCGACAAGCTGACCCGGGCCCGGCGCGGCGGTTTCTGCTACGAGTTGAACGGCGCCTTCGGCGCGCTGCTCACCACCCTGGGCTACCCGGTCACCCTGCTCGCCGCCCGGGTCCACGGGGAGCACGGCTACGGCCCGCTCTTCGACCACCTGGCGCTGCGCGTCGACACCCCGGAACCCTGGCTGGTGGACGTCGGCTTCGGCCGCCACTCCGAGTTCCCGCTGCGCCTGGACGAGCGCGGCGACCAGCCGGATCCGGGCGGGGTGTTCCGCGTCGAGCAGACCCCGGACGGCGACCTCGACGTGCTGCGCGACGGCGTGCCACAGTACCGGATCGAGACGCGCCCCCGGGCGCTGGCGGACTTCGAGATCGCCTGCTGGTGGCAGCGCACCTCGCCCAAGTCCCACTTCACCCAGTCCCTGGTCTGCTCACTGCTCACCGACACCGGCCGGATCACCCTGAGCGACCACACACTGGTAACCACCGGCGCCGAGGGCCGCCGACAGACCGAACTCCCGGACGAGGCCCTGCTGGACGCCTACCGCGACCTCTTCGGGATCACCCTCGCGCACCCGCCGACGCTGCGCCCGGCGCTCCCCTGGGGTTCCCCGGAGCAGGGCCTTCCCGCTGATCAACTCGGTTAGTATCGGGGCCAGTTCACGCACACACACCGACCTGGGGGATGACGTGGCAGAGACATCGGAGAGCTCGTTGCTGTCGCAGGTCGAGGGCGGGCCGGGGGCGGAACCGGGTCGCGGCTTCGACCCGGACACCGCGAGCCCGGCCCGGATATACGACTTCTACCTGGGCGGCAAGGACAACTACGCCTCGGACCGCGCGGTCGCCGAGCAGATGATCGCGGCCCATCCGGTGGCGGTGGCCGGGGCCAAGGGGAACCGGCGGTTCCTGATCCGTGCGGTGGAGACCCTGGCCCGGGCCGGGGTCCGGCAGTTCATCGACATCGGCGCGGGCATCCCGACCTCGCCGAACACCCACGAGGTGGCCAAGCGCCTCCAGCCGGACGCCAAGGTGGTCTACGTCGACAACGACCCGGTGGTGCTGGCGCACACCCGGGCCCTGCGCGACGCCCCCGGCGTCCTGGCGGTGGAGGGGGACCTCCGGCACCCGGACGCGATCCTGGACGACGCGGCGCTGAACCAGCACATCGACTTCACCCAGCCGGTGGGGCTGCTGCTGGTCGCGGTGCTGCACTTCATCCGGCACGAGGAGCAGCCTGAGCGGCTGGTGGAGCGCCTGGTCCGGCGGCTGGCCCCGGGCAGCCACCTGGTGGTCTCCACCGCCTCCTCCGAGGGACACAGCCCGCAGGACGTGGCCCGCTTCGAGGCGACCTACCAGAAGTCCAGTTCCCCGCTGGTGCTGCACTCCCGCGCGGAGGTGGACGTCTGGATGGACGGCTTCGAGGTGCTGGACCCGGGCGTGGCCTCGGTCTTCAAGTGGCGCGCCGACGAGGAGATCCCCGGCAACCTGAGCTTCCTCGGCGCCGTCGGCCGCCTGCCCACCCGCTGACCCACCCGCCGACCCGCCCGGCTGGGCTACTTGCTGTCGATGCCCCAGCCGCCGTCACCGACGGCGGCGTCATCGTTGAGGGCGGTCCACTCCGCGCCGCCGAGCTTGAGGGCGTCGCGGAGGTAGCCGGAGACCGCGGCGGCGACGAGGGCGACGCGGGCCGGGTCCTCGTCGGTGGTCTCGGCGACCTTCTCACCGGCGAGACCACCGAGGGTGTGCTCGCCCTCGGCGATGGTGAGCAGGCTCTTCGGGGACGGGCTGAGATGGTAGGCGTCGGTGAACCAGTCCGGTCCCCGGGTGGACATCCGGGACTGGTCCTTGCCGCCCGCGATGATCAGGGCCGGGCTGGTCATGGTGGAGTAGTCCGGCCTCATGAACGGAAGGTGCTCCTCCGCGAACGGGGTGAGCGTGTCGCCGGTACCGGTCGCCGCGATCAGCGCACCGGCCGTGACCGAGGGGTGGGAGAAGTCCTCTCCGGGCACGCCGTCGGCGTCGAACACCCGCGCACCGAGCAGCGCGCCCGCCGTCTGGGCGCCCCAGGAGTGGCCGACGACGGCGACCCGCCCTCGGTCGACCCGGGCGTCCAGACCGGCGGCCCGGACCAGGATCGAGTCGAGGTGGTCGAGGATCGCGTGGAGGTCGGCGATCCGAACGCGCCAGATACCGGCGAAGCGCGGGTCGTCGAACCCGATGCCGAGCCGGCGGGAGTCCAGGTGCGTGGGCTGCACCACGACGAATCCCGCCGCGGCCCACCGGTCGACGAGCGGCTCGTAGCCGTCCAGTGACCACGCGTTGCCGTGGGAGAACACGATGACCGGCAGGTTCTCGCCCGACATCGGGGCGGTGACCTTCACCTGCAGGTCGGTGCCGCGGTCGGGGGCGGGGACGACGATCGGCTTGACCGCGACGACCTGTCGGCCGGAATCACTACGAGACATGGGGGGGACCTGCGCTTTCTTGGGACGTGCTCTGCCATACTCTTACGGAACGTCGTTCCGCCAACTTAGCGGAACATTGTTCCGCGAACAAGGGGAGGACGTTGTGTCGGACGTGGCCGGAGTACGTCAGGCGCGCGCGCAGCACACCCGCGACGGCGTGCTGGCAGCGGCAGCGGCGGTCTTCGTGGACCAGGGCGTACAGGCCCCCATCCGCGACATCGCCGCGCGCGCGGGTGTCGGCCTCGGAACGATCTACCGGCATTTCCCGACCCGGGCGGACCTGGTCACCGCCGTCTACCGGCACCAGATCGACGGCTGCGCCGCGCTGGCGCCGAAACTTCTCGAAGAGTGCGCCTCCCCGTTCGCCGCGCTGACGCGCTGGGTGGACGCGTTCGTGGAGTTCCTGGTGACCAAGCACGGCCTCGGCGCCGCCCTGGGGTCCGAGGACCCGGGACTGGAGAACCTGCACGCGCTCATGCTCGACACCCTGGTGCCCGCCTGCGCGACCCTGCTCGACGCCGGAACCGCCGCGGGCGAGCTCAGCCCGGGGATCACCGCCTACACGCTGATGCGCGCCATCGGAAACCTGTGCATCCTCGGCCCCGGCTACGACCGGGCCGACGCCAAGCACATGGTCGCCCTCCTCCTCACCGGCTGCCGCCCACCCGCCTAGCGACCCCGCCGCGCGACCCCGCCCGCCCCGGCGGCCGGGGCGGGCGGACCGTCCACCGCTCGTCCGGGAACGCCGGCGGACGACGTCCCACGGCAAGGTGGAGCAAGACGGTTCCCAGTTGGCGACGGCCCGGAAAACGAGAACGTCCCCCACTCGCGTTTCCGCAGGTGGGGGACGTCCGCTATCCGCTGTGGCGGGTGAAGGGTTCGAACCTTCGTAGGCTATGCCGACAGATTTACAGTCTGCTCCCTTTGGCCGCTCGGGCAACCCGCCAGGGATTTCGTCTCGCGGTCTCCCGCTCGACGTCGTAAACAATACCCGATCGTGGGGGGTGCTCTGCCACTCGATTGATCAGGCGTGGCGAGCGGCGAACCGGAGGACCGGGGGACGGCACGGGCGGGCCGTGATGGCTAGGCTGGAGCGGCGGCGGCTCCCGCTGGGGAGTCCGGCGTCTTCCGTGTCGTAGCACCGTCAAGGAGATTCACTGATCATGGCCGACTCCAGTTTCGACATCGTCTCGAAGGTCGAGCGGCAGGAGGTCGACAACGCGCTCAACCAGGCCGCCCGCGAGCTGACCACCCGCTTCGACTTCAAGAACGTCGGTGCCTCCATCGAGTGGTCCGGCGAGAAGATCGAGATGAAGGCCAACTCGGAGGAGCGCGTCAAGGCGATCCTCGACGTCTTTGAGACCAAGCTGGTCAAGCGGGGCATCTCGCTCAAGGCTCTGGACGCGGGCGAGCCGCAGCTCTCCGGCAAGGAGTACAAGATCTTCGCGACGATCGAGGAGGGCATCTCCCAGGAGAACGCCAAGAAGGTCGCCAAGATCATCCGCGACGAGGGCCCCAAGGGCGTGAAAGCCCAGGTCCAGGGCGACGAGCTGCGGGTCAGCTCGAAGAGCCGGGACGACCTCCAGGCCGTCCAGGCCCTGGTCAAGGGCAAGGACCTCGACTTCGCCGTGCAGTTCGTCAACTACCGCTAAAGCAGGGCCCTGACCTGCATGTTTGCAGTCCCTAGGCGGCGAGAGGGCACATCGGGGGCACAGCGCCGAGCGCAGACTCGATCGCCGCCCTCGTTGTGTCCTCCTCGTCCGGCCAGAGGTGTGTGTAGGTATCGAGCGTGATCGACGGCTTCGCGTGGCCGAGGCGCTTCTGCACGGTCTTGACGCTCTCCCGGTGCTTGATGAGCACGGAGGCGTAGAAGTGGCGCAGATCGCGCATCGACGAGCCGTCGGGAACGGTCAGCAGGATCGGCTCGTCGCCCTCCGGCCGGCCGCGCCGCTCCCAGCGCTGGAGTGCCTCGGCGTGCTGCTTGGCCAGCGCCTTGCCCGCGACGACCTCAAGGTTCTCCCACACCTTCGACCAGGCCGCCCGGCGTATGGCTTCGCGGCGCTTGCTGGTGAACACCAACTGGGCACTGCGCCACTTCACCCTGTTGGGATCGGTGCGATCCTCCATCTGGACGCCCGCGACCGGGTAGGCCAGCAGGTGGGCGGCGAGCGCGTCCATCGCGGACCTGGCGACCGGGACCGTCCGGTAGCTCTGATGCGTCTTCGGCGGTCCGATGTAGGGCTCTCCCCGGTCCGGGCTGACCACCTGCTGCTGGACTCGGACCGTGCCGTTCCTGAAGTCGATGTGGCCGACCTCCAGTCCGAATATCTCGCCCTGACGGAGCCCGGAGGCGGCAGCCAGCAAAAGCATCGCCCGGTACCAGCCGGGGGCTCCGCCCACGAGCGCCGCCACGACGCCGACGGCGAGCGGCGACACCTCCTTACGGCGGGGCGTCGGCAGCTTGACGCGATCTGGCGGTCCAGCTCCGCCACCCGGAAGGTCGCCGTGATGTAGGTCCAGACAACCCGCAGGGTGGACACCTCCAGGTGCTGCCGCCGGTCCTTGACCCACGCCTGCAGGTCTGAGGTCTTAAGACTTGCGATCGGACGGTCCCCCCGAGCACTGGGTAGATATGGAGCCGCAGCGCGCGGTCGACCCGCTCCTTCGTGCTGTCGCTGTGCACGGCACAGGCACGCCAGCGCTCGGCTACCTCCCGGAAGATCTCCTTCGCGTCCACCGGGTCGACGTAGGCCCCGGCGTTGATGCTGCTCTGCAGTTCTGCCGCCCGCCTGTCGGCGTCGGTCTTGCGCTCGAAGTTCTCCTTGCGCTGTTCACCGGCGGGATCGCGGTAGCGGACCTGCCAGCGCTTGCCCTTGCCGTGGTCAGCTGTGGCGACCTTGCCCTTGTGCTCCGGGCACTGCGCGTCGTCAGCGGTCGGCCGGGTCTTGTGCCAGCGGTCGTAGATGCTCGCCAAGCAGCCGCCTAGCCCCCGACCTCTCCCTACCCAAGCTCCTCACCCGCCTCAAGGGCGCCGAACACAACCTGAAACCCCGTCAACCCGCTCTGACCAGCTGATCAGCACCTCCCGCACAGCGGGGGAACCTCATTCCGGCCCCAGCCAGCGACGCGGCCGTACGGGACCTCTACGCCGCCGCCGACGCCACCATCGTGTCGCGGCACCGAGGAGGCCGCAAGGAGTCCGGTCTGGTCACAGACGCGCTCCGCTTCGGAATACCACTCGTCTGTTCCGACCACCACCACGACCTGACCCGCCAGCTCACCGGCAGGCCCTGGGCCGCCTTGTTCCCCAGCGGGGACGCCACCCAGCTCGCCGACATCCTCGACCGCCTCGCCGACCAGCGCCTGCCCGCCCCTGACCCGGACGCCAGCGCCGCGCTCGACGTACCCACCCCGCAGGACCAGGTCGTCTTCCTGGTCAACCACCAGCAGGGAGAGCCGCGATGACGCCCCAGCCAGCACCCGCGATGGTCGCAGTGATAGGCCCCGTGCCGCCCGAACTCCTCACCGCCTGGATCACCTACTACCAGCACCTCGGCATCAGCCGCTTCCACCTCGCCTTCCACTTCCCCGACCACGTCGGCGTCCTCGCCCGAGAGCGCCTGCTCCAGACCTGCCGCCAGCACGGCATCACCCCGGGCGAGATCAGCACCGGCCCCTGGCACGAGAACACCAACACCCTCCTCCGCGACCGGCAGCGCGAGGCGGCTGGCCCCGGTTGGCACCTGATCGCCGACTCGGACGAGTTCCACGTCTACCCGGCTCCGCTGGACCGAGCCCTGGCCCAGGCTGAGAGCTCCGGCACCGGAACCGTCGGCGGCCTCCTTCTCGACCGGATCACCGCCAACGGGGCACTGACCGCCTGCGACTGGCGGAAGGGGTTGGACGCCAGCTACCCGCTCGGCGGATTCCTCACCCACCATCTCCTGTGCGGCGACCCCCGCAAGATCGTCCTCGCCCACTCCAGCGTCGCTGTGGCCTCCGGCAACCACCGGGCACCCGACCACCGGCCCGCAAACCAGCCGCCGGTCGCCGTGCACCACTTCAAGTGGCGCGCAGGCGTCACCAGTGACCTCGAACGACGGGTCAGCAACTTCACCGACGGCACCTGGCGCTCCGCTTCACCGGCCGTGGCCGCCGAACCCCGCCGCCTGCTCGACCACCTGGAGCGGCACGACGGAACGATCGCCCTGGACCAGGCCCTGATGCCGTTTCGCAGCGTCTCCCTGAAGCAACTGCCGGACTGGTGGGCCACCGAGGCGACTCGACTGGTGGCCGCCTGGCGTCCGCCGAGGCATCAGAAGGAGCCCGGTGCCACGATCTCCTCGCCCTCGCCATGAGGCGGATCGAAGCGTGCGAAGAAGTCGTCCAGCGCCTCCGGCGTGACCCGCAACGCGTTTGCGTCTCCGCGACGGTTGCGCTCTTCCAATCGCCGCAGCAACTCATCGCGCTCCACCGGGAAGTACAGCAGCCGCCACCGGCCACCTGCCGCCTCGACCAGTTCCTTCATCGCCTCGCGGTCTTTACGTGGCCACAGGCCGTGGTCCCACACCACATCCCGGCCAGCGGCCACCAGAGCAGCGAGTTCCCGATGCAGCTCAGCGACAGCCGGAGCCTCCTTCTCGAAGTAGGTGTGCTCGGGATAGTCCACGCCGTATCGACCGTGCCGCGCGAAGACCAGCTCATCCACCGCCAGCCGGACCGCCCCTGCGGGCACCAGCCGCCGCTCGGCGTAGGTGGTCTTACCCGAACCCGTCAGCCCCACCAGCAGGTACACCACTGGCACCGCCGGGGTCTCCTTCTCCGCCACCGTCGACTCCCCTCGTTCCTCCTGCACCCGACAGCCTGCCACCGTGCAGCCGCTCAGGAGCGGGAAATCAGCCGCCTCGCCCCTCGCCCGTGCACTCCGCGCCTACGTCCGTCATGCCCCCGGCACCGCCCGGAAGGCCCTGCTTCTTGACCACTACCTCGACCACAGGCTGCGACCCCGCCCGATCATGGCACTACGCGCCTACATCGCGGCGACCGCGTCCTCATGGCAAGCGGCGAAATCATCCAGCGCTTCCAGTATCTCTTCGGCGAATGGGAACCTCAGCTCAGCGCCTTCCTCCGCAGCCGCCTACAGCCAGGCGCAACCTTCGACGTGGGCGCCCACCGTGGCGCGTTCAGCCTCCTCGCCTCCCACCTGGGCAGGCCGTAGGGATGTGCGGTCGCCCTCAAACCCACCTCTGACAACTACGACGCGTTGGTGGCAGCTGATCCTAGGAAGCGAGCGCGGCAACCAGCAGGTCGCACGCCTGCTCGTCGAAGGCCACGAGTCTGATCTCTTCGACGCCGGTCGGCGAAGATCGGAGGGTGACTACCGCGATCTGCGCCGCCTCCTCGGCCGGGAAGCCGTAGACACCGGTGGCGATCGCCGGAAATGCCACGCTCTTGTCGCCCAGTGCATCCGCGACCTCAAGGCAGCGGCGGTAGCAGGAGGCAAGCACTTCGGCCTCTCCGTAGTCGCCGCCTTCCCAGAGTGGACCAACAGTGTGAATCACGTGCTTGACCGGCGGATTGAGGTCGAAGGCCAGCGTCGCCATAGCGTCGCCCGGCTCGCAGGGACCAATCGCGGCACCCGCATCCGCCAGGCGTCGACCCGCCGCGCGGTGAATCGCGCCATCCACGCCACCCCCACCCATCAGCGACTCATTCGCCGCAGTCACGATGGCGTCCACGTGCTGGAGCGTTATGTCACCCTGAACTACCTCGATCACAGCCATGCTCTGAGGATGCCACCAGCTCCAAACGACAACACGGCAACGCAGAAACTCACATCGGCGGCCAGGGAGAGCAGGTGCCTGCCTGCGGCGACATCTGCCATCCGCCGTCAGAGTTCGTCTCCGACACTGCCGTCCGCATGGCGGCGGCTGAAGTGCACGCGCCGCCTACCCGACTTCTTCCGCTTCTCGGCCTCGTGCTGCGGGACCAGCCGCGCCCAAGCCTCGGTCTGCTGCGTTACGTGGACCTGTAGCCAGTCGGTGAACCGGGGGAAGCTCAAGGTGGGCGTATCGCCAGGACCGACGCTCTCATAGTACGACCACACCTCGGGATCGGGCCCAGTGCCACGCAGAAAATCGAACTGGTAACCCTGGTGCATGAGGATGACCCGGTCCGACTCGGCAAGATCGAAGGGGACGGCGTTCTCCGCCAGCAGATCTCGCGCCGCCTCACCCAAGCCGATGATCTCCGGATAGAAGACATCACTGCCCTGCATGAAGTGCCCGGCACCGCCGCCGATCAGCTTCAGGAAACAGCGGTAGGCAGCCCCAAGGGGCGCGGACTGGTCGCATTCAATCCTGTGAATCTCATCGTCGGACAGCCCGCGAACCTGGTCCGCCACGGCCGTAGTGCCGTCGGCAACTGCTGCGCTCAGAGTGCGGACACGGTCCTCTGGTGAGACCCCGCTCCACTGTCCTCCATCGGAATCCTGCGCCTTCCTCACGCCCGTCATGCCGCCCCCCGATCCTGATCCAACTGCTGCGGCTGACCCCACGGGAGCCTACGCGTTCCTATCCACCCCTGAAATGGGCTCTCTACTCGTGGATGCATCCGCAGGGCACATTGAGGGCACAGGAAGGCGAGAAAGGGCGCTGACCATTGAAAACTCGTGAGGGTAGTTTTCCCAGGCCAGAGCCCTACCAGCCGCATTCGAGCAGGTCAGAGCCTTGCGATTTCAGTTCGTCAACTACCGCTGAAGCACAGCTCCCACCTGCGGAAACGTTGGTGCATTCGGGCCGGAGGGCACGGCGGGTACGGGGGGTGCGGCGCTGGAGGCAGCGCCGGTCTCCGTCCGCGCGGTGTCCTCCGCGTCCGGCTACGGGCCGGGCCGCCTCAGGACTCCGGCCAGGAGAGCAACTCGCAGGTTTCGAGCGCCCGGTGGACCGCGTCGGCGGTGCCGGAGCCGAGTGCCTCGGTGATGGCCAGGAAGTCGCGCAGCGGTGCCGCCACGGTGGCGAGGGCCACCGCACGCTGCTCCGCGGAGAAGAACGCGGCGGCTGCCCGCAGGATGTCCAGTCCCTGGGCCGTGCGGCCGGTCAGCAGGAAGGTGTCGCCGAGGTCGAAGAGCGCCCACGGGTCGCTGGGATGGTTCGACACCTCGAACCGGGCCAGGTGTTCGAGGTCGTGGATCCTGGCCACGACCGGGCTCACGTCCTCCCCGCGCAGGCCACCGAGCAGCAGTTCCACCCGTGCCCTGTTCATCAGCGGGTAGATCTTGTTCGGCGTGAGCTCGCTCGCCCTGCTGTAGCAGACCAGTGACCTCTCCAGCAGGACGGTGTCCGGAGCTTCGTCCGCGCTCTTCCGCGCCTGCCGTCGGAGCAGGCCGCCCTGTGTGGCCCAGGTCTCGGCGTCCCTCCCGTCCAGGGCCAGGGCGCGGTCGAAGGCGTCCACTGCCTCGCGCTCGGGGCTGCCGCTCTGGCTCAGCGCGACCCCGATCTGCCGCCAGCCGACCGCCAGGTCCGGTTTGATCTCCACGCTGCGGCGCAGCATCGCCGCGGCCTCCGGGTACTGGCCCTCGCGGCGCAGCAGCTCGCCGAGCTGGAAGTAGGCCTGCCAGCTGGCCGGATTGCGGTCCACGGCCCGCCGCAGCAGCATGCCGCGCCGGATCGGGTCCTCGGTCCGCAGTGCCGCCTCGACCAGGTCCAGCGCCTGCTGCTCGCGGAGACCTTCGAGCTCCCGGCGCAGCGCCTCGTGCTCGTGCCGGGGGACCAGGAGCGCCGGGGCCCCCTCGCGGACCGGGCTGTCCCCGTGCTCGGGGTTCCGGAGCCCGTGGACGGCCGCGTCCGTGATCCGGGTGACGGCATCGTCCAGGGCGTCCGGCATGGGGCCGTAGACGATCACCCGATTGGTCGCCACGTTGAATTTGACCTCGTCGAGCCGCTGGCAGATCGGGATCGTCACACCGTCGCTCATGGCCCAGCGGACCCCCAGCTCCAGGTAGACGTTGGGGTTCGCGCCGGTGAGATCCGCGATGTAGACGTCGGCCGCCGTCGCCTCCGCGAACATGGACCGGTGGATGGCGCCGGTCGCTGACTTCTCCTTCTCGACGACGAGTTCGACGGCGCAGGCCATCTCCTCCCCGATCCTCCTGGCGGCCGGTTCGAGGACCCTCTTGCGGATCGCCGGGATGTCGGACCACCCCGCGAGCGGTCCCATCGCGCTCCCCGGCATGGCCACGAAGACCCGCAGCGCCTTGCCCCGGGCCGGGCGCTGCCCGACCGGCTCCCCGACCAGCTCCACGACCGGCTCGGCCACCCGCTCCACGGGTTGGCCGCCCTGCTCCGCCACCGGGTCCGCGGGCTGCGGCTGCCTGGTCCGCGACTGGAGCAATTGCAGTTCCTCCCAGCGGTCCTGCCATTCACGGAGCCGCGGATCGGCGCGCACGGACGCCCTGCCGCCGGGCGGCCGCCCCAGCAGCAACAGCGTCTCGATCAGGGCCATGAGGAATTCCAGCCTCGGCAGCCGCTTGCCGTTGAGGGCTTCGCTGAGGGCCGCTGTCGACAGCGGCCGGTCCTGCGGCGCGTTGCGTCTGATCTCGTCGAGGGGTGGTTTGCCCTGGGATATCCGGAGGGCGCGCAAATCCTCAGCGAATGACCGCAGTCCCTCGGTGTAGCGGGGATCCAGCTGCACGACCGCCTCCTCTCACCAGCCAACACGCCCATGGTAGAGAGATTCTGACGAAGACTCACGAACACCGCCGAAACTGCCCGACCGAGGGGGGAATTACGGGCCGGTACGGAGAAGGACGACTTCGTGCGGGTCCTTTCGTGGCGGCCGCTCCGGTGCCCGGCAGGCGTTGTGCTGGTTCCATGGCAGACAACGAGAACGACCTCATCCCCGCACCGCCCGCGCCGCCCGTACCGCCGCTCACCCGTGCGGACCGGTTCCTTGACCTGATCGCGCTGCTGTCGCTGCTGACCGTCGTCACCGGCGTCTTCATGGCCGCCGGGCCGGAGGTGTTCGCCGCCGTGACCGGCGTGAGCGGAGGGCTCTTCGCCACCTGGCGCGGTCGGCGTGGCAGCGAATGACGTGCCGTCCGCTCGCCCGGGCGACCGGGCGAGCGGACGGTGGCGGCGCGGCCCTCGGGCCGGTCGACCGCGTCTAAGCTCTGGGGAGCCGCCGTCCATGCCGACCGAGGGAATCTTGATGAAGCTGCGCTGCGCCGTACTCGACGACTACCAGGGCGTCGCGCAGGCGACCGGCGACTGGTCCCGGCTGGCCGGGTCGGTGGCGGTGACCTCGCTGCGGGAGCACCTGGGCGACCAGAACGAGCTGGTCGCGGCCATCGGCGACTGCGAGATCGTGGTCGCGATGCGCGAGCGCACCCCCTTCACCGCCGAGTTGTTCGCCCGGCTGCCCCGGCTGCGGCTGCTGATCACCTCGGGCATGCGCAACGCCTCGATCGACCTCGCCGCGGCCGCCGAGCACGGCGTCACCGTGTGCGGGACGGCCAGCGCCTCCGAGCCGCCGATCGAGCTGACCTGGGCGCTGATCCTGGGCCTGACCAAGCACCTGCTGCCGGAGAGCACCGCGCTGCGGACCGGCGGCCCCTGGCAGAGCACGATCGGCACCGACCTGCACGGCGCTCGCTTGGGCCTGCTCGGACTCGGCAAGATCGGTGGCGCGGTGGCCCGGATCGGCCGGGCCTTCGGCATGGAGGTCGCCGCCTGGAGCCAGAACCTGACCGCCGAGCGCGCCGCCGCCCAGGGCGTCCGGCTGGCGCCGAGCAAGGAGCAGCTGCTCGCGGAGAGCGACGTGGTCTCGGTGCACCTGGTGCTGAGCGAGCGGACGCGCGGACTGATCGGTGCCGCCGAGCTGAAGCAGATGCGGCCCTCGGCGTACCTGGTGAACACCTCCCGCGCCGCCATCGTCGACCAGGCGGCGCTGGCCTCGGCGCTGCGCGAGGGCTGGATCGCCGGCGCCGGGGTGGACGTGTTCGCGACCGAGCCGCTGCCCGCCGACGACGAGTTCCGCTCGCTGCCGAACCTGCTGGCCACCCCGCACATCGGCTACGTGACCGAGCGCAACTACCGGATCTACTTCGAGCAGGCGGTGGAGGACATCGAGGCCTTCATCGCGGGTGCGCCGCTGCGGCAGCTCGGCTGAGCGAGCTGAGCGGGCTCAGCGGATGGCGAAGGGCTGGTCGGTGGGGACGACCTCGCGGCCCAGCGGCATCAGCGAGATCGGGATCAGCTTCAGGTTCGCCCAGGCGAAGGGGATCCCGACGATGGTCACCGCCAGCGCGATGCTGGTAGCCAGGTGCCCCAGGGCGAGCCACCAGCCCGCGAAGACCAGCCAGATGACGTTCCCGACGCAGGACGGCGCCCCGACGTCGGGCCGCTCCCTGGTGGTGCGCCCGAAGGGCCACAGCACGTATCCGGCAATCCGGAACGAGGCGATGCTGAACGGGATGGTGACGATGAAGATGAAGCAGATGATCCCAGCGACCACATAGCCCAGTGCCATCCAGATCCCACAGAGGATCAGCCAGATGACATTGAGAACGAAGTTGACCACACTCACCTTCGACCGCCTCCTGTACGCCGCGGGCTGCTCCTCGTCGGCACCGCGGGTGTCCCGGATGCGTTCGAGGCCCTACCGAGAGTGTGCCACCGGCTGCGGCGGCCGTCGGCCCGGGCGAGTCCGGTGCGCGCCGCCCCCGACCGTGGTCTGCCCAGGTTCCGCCGCTTCATACCCCGGGCCCGGGGCGCCGCCCCCGGACGGCGGAGTCCGGCGGGCCCGGCACGCCCCGGAGCGGGAGGCTGGACCGGACGGGGGAATCCCCCGCCGCCGGTCCGCCCGCACGACCGCCGTCCTTTCGCCCACCCGCTCGTCCGTTCGTCCGTTCGTCCGATGGGAGCCCATGCCGTCGTCCCCGAGCCGGGCCGGCCGCCCCGGCCGCTGGTCGCGGATCCTGCTGCCGGTGGCGATCTGCCTGCTGCTGGTGGGGTACTTCACGCTGCCGCTGGACGAGTTCGGCCCGGAGCGGCCGGTGCTCAGCTGGACCACCATGGTGGTCGCCCTGGTGGTGCTCTCGCTGCTGCTGGTCCGGGAGATCCAACGGCTGCTGGTGAACGCCCGCCACGGCCGCCCGGCCTTCGGCATCCTGGTGCTGGTCTGCCTGTCGCTGGTGATCTTCGCCAGCTCCTACTACGCCCTGGCGCGGCACCACGGCGAGTTCAACGGGCTGCACACGCGGTTGGACGCGCTGTACTTCACGGTGATCACGGTGTCCACGGTCGGCTTCGGCGACATCGCCCCGGCCGGGCAGGCGGCCCGGGCCGTGGTGATCGTCCAGATCGGCTACAACTTCGTCTTCCTGGCGGCGGCCGCCTCCGCGCTCAGCGCGCAGCTCCGCGGCCGGGCGGTCGAGCGGGCGCACTCCCCGCGGCCGCGGCGGCGGCGGAAGTCCGGGAACCCGGATGAGCCCGGGGAAGCCCGGACAAGGACGGGGAAGCCCGGCCAGGGCCGCTAGGACCGCTCTCGGGGCATCCGGTAGTCGGCCATCTGTTCCAGCCGGGCGATCCGCTCGGCCATCGGCGGGTGGGTGGAGAACAGCCGGGCTCCGGCCTCGCCCTGGCGGAACGGGTTGGCGATCATCATGTGGCTCGCCGTCTGCAGCTGCGGCTCCGGCGGCAGCGGCAGCCGCCTGATGCCGCTGTCGAGCTTGCGCAGGGCGCCGGCGAGGGCCAGCGGGTCACCGGTCAGCCGGGCG
Source organism: Streptacidiphilus sp. P02-A3a (assembly GCF_014084105.1). Taxonomy (GTDB): domain Bacteria; phylum Actinomycetota; class Actinomycetes; order Streptomycetales; family Streptomycetaceae; genus Streptacidiphilus. The sequence continues at coordinate 8,410,565 of NZ_CP048289.1, forward strand.
GCGGAGGCGTCGGCCGCGTACTCGCGGGAGCGGCCGACGGCCAGCTGGATCATGGTCGCGGCGAGCGGCCCGAGCAGCATCAGCAGCAGCAGGCCGACCAGGCCGGGGCCGTCGTCGTCGTCACTGCGGCCGAACGGGATCAGCCAGGCGAAATTGGCCAGGAACATCACCACCGAGGCCAGTGAACCGGCCACCGAGGAGATCAGGATGTCGCGGTTGTAGACGTGCGAGAGCTCGTGCGCGAGGACGCCGCGCAGCTCCCGCTCGTCCAGGATGCCGAGGATGCCCTGGGTGCAGCAGACCGCGGCGTTGCGCGGATTGCGGCCGGTGGCGAAGGCGTTCGGGGCCGAGGTCGGCGAGATGTAGAGCCGGGGCATGGGCTGCCGGGCGGAGCTGGAGAGCTCGCGGACGATCCGGTACAGCCACGGGGCCTCGAACTCGCTCACCGGCCGCGCCCGCATCGCCCGCAGCGCCAGCTTGTCGCTGTTCCAGTAGGCGAAGCCGTTGGTCGCCAGGGCCACCCCGACCGCCAGCAGCAGCCCCAGGCGACCCCAGACCCCGCCGATCACGACGATCAGCACGGAGAAGCAGCCGAGAAGCGCGGCAGTCTGCAGACCGTTGTGCCGGCGGTGCACGGGACGACCCTCCAGAGCGAACGCTGGGGGTGACGACCACCACCCACTCGCTGGGTCCAACGGCCGGGGCCGACCTCCTGGTTCCCTCGGCCGACGTCCGACGGGCGCCGCAGCCGCAGGTCAGCCGAACAGGGAACCGGTAGTGACCTGGAGCACAAGCTGCGGCGCGACCGAGAGCACCACCCCGACGGCGGCGGCCAGGCCCAGGCCGACGGCCAGCGGCACCGGCAGCGGCCGGGCGGACCGCGGCCGCGCCGAGCCCGCGCCGCCGCCCTCGGCGGTCGCCCCGGCGGCGGGCTGGAACAGCTTCGCGGTCCACATCAGGTAGTAGTAGAGGGCGATCACCACGTTCACGGCCATCACCACGGCCAGCCAGCCCAGGCCGGAGCCGACGGCGGCGCGGAAGACCACGACCTTGCCGAAGAGACCGACCACCCCCGGCGGCAGCCCGGCCAGGCAGAGCAGGAAGAAGGCCAGCGCCAGGGCCGTGGCCGGACGCTCGGCGAACAGGCCCCGGTAGTCGTCGACCCGCCCGGCCACCAGCGCCACCACCGCGAACGCGCCGAGGTTGACCACCCCGTAGATCAGCGCGTACGCCACGGTCGCGCCCAGCGGGTCGTGGCTGCCCGGCCGGTAGCCCGCCGCCGCGATCGGCACCAGCAGGTACCCGGCCTGCGCGATCGAGGACCAGGCCAGCAGCCGGACCGCGCTGTGCGGCGCGTCGGAGCGCTGCCGCAGCGCCGCCGCGTTGCCCACGGTCATGGTGAGCGCGGCGACCACGGCCAGGCCCAGCCCCCAGATTCGCCCGTACGAGTGAAATCCGATGACCGCGATCAGGGCCAGGCCGGAGATCCCGGCGGCCTTGCCGACCACCGACAGGTACGCGGCCACCGGTACCGGCGCGCCCGCGTAGGTGTCCGGCAGCCAGAAGTGGAAGGGCACGGCGGCGGTCTTGAAGGCGAAGCCGACCAGCGTCAGCAGCGCGCCCACCAGCGCCAGCGTCTTCAGCTGCGCCGGGACGTGCGGCAGCGCGGCGGCGATCCGGTTCAGGTACATGCTGCCGGTGGCCGCGTAGACGAAGCCGACACCGAGCAGGGTCACCGAGGTGGCCGCGACCGAGGACAGGAAGAACTTCAGCGCGGCCTCGCCGCCGCGCCCGTCGCGGCGCAGCCCGACCAGTGCGAACGCGGGCAGCGAGGTCACCTCCAGCGCCACCACCAGGGTCGCCAGGTCGCGGGCGGCAGGCAGCAGCGCCGCCCCGGCGGCGGAGCTGAGCAGCAGGAACCAGTACTCGCCGCCGGGCAGCCGCTGCTCGCGGACGGTGTGCATGGACAGCAGGCACACCAGCAGCGCGCCGCCCAGGACCAGCAGCTGGAAGCAGAGCGCGAAATGGTCGGCGACGTAGGAGCAGGCCCCGTTGTCAGTGGTGCCCGCTACGGTCTTGAGGCAGAAGGCGACGTGGGTGCCGGCGCGCAGCGGCAGCAGCGCGAGCAGCGCCACGGCCAGGCCGGCCACGGCGGCCCAGCCCAGCAGCGGCTTGCGCGGGGCGGGCAGGAAGAGGTCCGCGAGCAGCACGCCGAGACCGACGGCGGCGGTGATCAGCGGCGGGGCGATCGCGCTCCAGTCGACGGACTGGATGAGCGAGCCGGCGGCGGCGACAGCGAGTGGGGTCATGGCCATGGCTCAGCTGCCTCCGAGGAGTGCCGTGACGGCGGGATCGCTGAGGCCGAGGAGTACGGCCGGCCAGAGCCCGGCGAGGACGGTGAGGGCGACCAGCGGGCTCCAGGCTGCGAACTCGTAGCCCTGGACGTCGCTGATGCCCGGTGCGGTGGAGAGGTGCGGGCTGCGTGGGTCCCCCATGCAGACCCGGCGGACGACGCCCAGCAGGTAGGCGGCGGTGAGCAGGGTGCCGAGACCGGCGAGGGCCATGAACACCAGGAACGCGGGGCGGTCCAGCCCCGCGGCGGGACGGAAGGAGCCGAACATGGCGAGCAGTTCACCCCAGAACCCGGCCAGGCCGGGCAGTCCGAGGCTGGCGACGGCCGCGAAGGCCAGCAGCCCGCCGAGGCGGGGGGCGCGTCCGTACAGCGCCGCGCCGGTGCGCCCGGTGGCCCCGGCGAGGGTGTCCAGGTCGGCCGTGCCGTAGCGGTCCTTGACCGCGCCGACCAGGAAGAACAGCAGGCCGGTGACCAGGCCGTGGGCGATGTTGGCGAACAGCGCGCCGTTCACACCGGTGGCGGTGAGCGTGGCGATGCCCAGCAGCACGAAGCCCATGTGGCCGACGGAGGAGTACGCGATGATCCGCTTCAGGTCGCCCTTGGCGCCGGGGCGGACCAGGGCCAGGCAGGCCAGTGAGCCGTAGATGATGCCGACCACCGCGAAGGCGGCCAGGTACGGCGCGAACACCGTCATGCCCTCGGGCGTGTCGGGCAGCAGCACCCGGACGAAACCGTAGGTGCCCATCTTCAGCAGCACCCCGGCCAGCAGCACCGAGCCGGTGGTCGGCGCCGCCGTGTGGGCGTCGGGCAGCCAGCTGTGGAAGGGCCACATGGGCGCCTTGACCGCGAGGCCCAGGCCGACCGCGAGCACCACCAGGACCTGGGTGCCGTGCGACAGCCCGGCGCCGTGGCGGTGGGCGAGCACGGTCATGTCGAAGGTGCCGGACTTCAGGCCGAGCAGCAGGAAGCCCAGCAGCATGATCGCGGAGCCGAGCAGGGTGTAGAGGATGAACCGGTTGGCGGAGGCCTGGGCGCTCGCCGCCTTGGTCCCCCGGCCCCAGCGGGCGATCAGGAAGTACATCGGGAGCAGGACGACCTCGAACGCCAGGAAGAACAGGATCAGGTCGAGCACCGCGAAGGTGCCGAGCATGCCCGTCTCCAGCAGCAGCAGCAGGCCGGTGTAGGCCCGGGGGCTGGGCGTGCCCGGGCCCTCCGGGAGCCGGCGCAGCGAGTAGACCGCGCAGAGGAAGGTGAGCAGGGCCGTGAGCAGCAGCAGCGGGAGCGAGATCCCGTCCACGCCGAGGTGCAGTCGGACGCCGATGGCGGGGATCCAGGGCAGGTCGGTGACGGCCTGCATCCGGGCCGAGTGGCCCCGGTCGAAACCGGCGGCCAGGGCGATCGACAGGGCCAGGGCCAGTCCGGTGACCACCGCGCCGAACCGCAGCGCGCGGCGCCCGGCGGCCTGCTCGTCCGCGCCGAACAGCCCGGGGACGAGCGTGGCGGCGGCGCCGAGCAGCGGCAGCAGGATCAGGGCGACGAGGACGGCGTTCATCGGGTGGTCTCCACGAGGACGGCGAGGACGACGGCCCCGGCGAGCAGTGCGCTCAGGTAGCTCTGGGCGTTGCCGTTCTGGGCGCGGCGAACGGCCGCGCCCAGCAGCCGGGGCAGCCCGCTCGCCCCGGCCACGTAGGTCTCGATGACCTCGCGGTCGAGGAAGCGGACGAGTCCGGCGGCGGCGAGGAAGGGGCGGACCACGAGCGCGGCGTACAGCCGGTCGAGCCCGAAGCCGTCGCTGGCCGGGCCGAGCAGCGGCCCGAGCAGCAGCCGGGCCGGGTCGGGGGCCAGCCGCGCGGCCCGGCCCGCCGACTCGGCGTCGGCGAGGGCCTGGTCGAGGCTGACTCCGGGGATGTCCGCGAGGTCGGCCGCGGCCTGCTCCGGGTGGGCGGCGGTGGCGCTGGGCCGGGTCGCCTCCAGCAGCTCGTGGGCGGCACGCCCGGCCGGGGCGGTGGCCGCGTCGGCGACCAGCGCGGTGGCCCGGCGCCAGGCCGCCCAGGCGACCAGGACCCCGGCGAGGGCGACCGCGGTGCCCAGGATCGCGGTGGTACCGGACGGCACCAGCGAGGTGCCGTCCAGGAAGGAGGGCAGCCAGCTGCCGCGCAGTCCGGCCAGGCCGAGGGCGACGGCGGGGATCGCGAGCAGCCACAGCGGCCAGCGCATGGCGTTCGGCTCGTCGCTGCCCTGCCCGGAGTGCTGGTCGGCGCTGCCGCGCGCCATCGGGGCGTGGAAGGTGAGCAGCCACAGCCGGGTCGCGTAGACGGCGGTGAGCAGCCCGGTGAGCAGCCCGGCGACGAGCACGATCCAGCCGACCGCGTGCGGGACGGCGGAGGCCGGGCCGAGGGCGCCGGTGAGCGCGTCACCGCGGCCGGCGTCCTCGGCGGCGGTGAGGATCGCGTCCTTGCTGAAGAAGCCGGAGAACGGCGGGATCCCGGCCAGTGCGAGCAGGCCGATGGTCATCGTCCAGTAGGCGTCAGGCACCCGGCGGCGCAGGTCGCTCATCCGGGACATGGCGGTCAGCGAGTTGGTGTGCGCGGCGTGGATGACCACGCCCGCGGCGAGGAAGAGCAGGGCCTTGAAGGCGCCGTGGGTGAGCAGGTGGAAAACGGCGGCGTCACGGTCCCCGACGGCCAGCGCCCCGGCCATGTAGCCGAGCTGGCCGACGGTGGAGTAGGCGAGCACCCGCTTGATGTCGTCCTGGGCGAGGGCGCACAGGGCGGAGCCGACCATGGTGACCGCGGCCATGACGCCGAGGACGACCAGGGCGGCCGAGGAGAGCAGGAAGACCGGGAGCAGCCGGGCGACCAGGTAGATCCCGGCCGCGACCATGGTCGCGGCGTGGATCAGCGCGGACACCGGGGTCGGACCGGCCATGGCGTCCGGCAGCCAGGTGTGCAGCGGGAACTGCGCGGACTTCCCGGCGACGCCGCAGAGCAGCAGCAGCGCGATGACCGTGGGGTGGTGGATCCGGCCGTCGGCGGCGGCCTGGATGATCCCGTCGATCCGGAAGGTCCCGGCGGCGTCGCCGAGGGCGAGGACGCCGAACAGGAAGGGCACGTCGCCGAGCTTGGTGACCAGGAAGGCCTTGATCGAGGCGGAGCGGGCGTCCTCGTTCTCCCAGTGGTGTCCGACCAGGAAGTACGAGCAGATGCCCATGATCTCCCAGCCGACGAGCAGCACCACCAGGTCGCCGGAGTACAGCACCAGCAGCATCGCGGAGCTGAACAGCGACACCAGCGCGGCGTAGGAGGGGTAGCGCGGGTCCGCCCGCAGGTAGGAGGTCGAGTAGACCTGGACGCAGGTGGCGACCACGCCGACGAGAACGGCGAGCAGCGTGGCGAAGCCGTCGAGGTGCAGCGAGAGCTCGATCGGGACGCTGCCGGTGGGGGTGAGCCGGGTGGCGGCGTCCAGGTGGCGTCCGCTGCCGAGGTCGACCGCGACCGCGACCGCGAGCACCGCGGCGGCCAGGGTCGGCAGTACCGCCAGCGGCCGGACCAGCCCGGGCGCGCGGCGTCCGGCGGCGAGCCCGGCCAGCGAGCCGAGGAAGGGGAGCAGCGGGACCAGGACCGCCATGCTGAGGATCATCCGACGGTGGCCTTCCCGTGGGGCAGGTCCGCGGTCGTCGCGGGATTGGCGGTCGTCGCGGGATTGGCGGTGGCGGCTGCCATGCTGTCCGGGTCGGGTTCCTCGCCCGGGTCAGTGTCCTCGGCCAGCAGCCGCAGCCGGTCGAGGTCGGCGGTGCCGTGGGTGCGGAAGACCATGAGGACGATGGCCAGGCCGAGGCCGATCTCGGCGGCGGCGATGGTGATGGTGAACAGGGTGAGCGCCTGGCCCGCGTGCAGGGTGTCGCGCAGCCAGACGTCGAAGGCGACCAGGTTCAGGTTGACGGCGTTGAGCATCAGCTCGACCGACATCAGCACGAGTACGGAGTTGCGGCGGGCGAGCACGCCGTACAGGCCGACGCAGAACAGCAGGACGGCGAGGACCGCGGGGTAGACGAGGTGCACCGGGTCAGCGCTCCTCTCGGTGACGGCGCGAGATGACGACCGCCCCGACCAGCGCGGCGAGCAGCAGCACGGACAGGGCCTCGAACGGCAGGACCCAGTAGCGGAACAGCATGGTGCCGTTGGCCTTGGTGCTGCCGCTGCCCGGGACCAGCTCGATCCAGGTGCAGCGGAAGGCGTCGACGACCAGGGTGACCAGGGTCGCGGCGGCGACGACGGCCACCCCGAGGGCGACCCAGCGGTTGCCCGAGTCGGCGTCGGGTGACGCCCCGATGGGCGCCTTGGTGAGCATCAGCCCGAACAGGACGAGCACCACCACCGAGCCCAGGTAGATCAGGACCTGGACCCAGGCGATGAACTCGGCCGTGAGCAGGAGGTACTCGATGGCCAGCCCGCCGAGGGCGACGACCAGCCACAGGGCGGCGTGCACCAGCTGCTTGGTGGTGACGGTGAGCAGGGCCGCGCCGAGCACGGCGAGCCCGACGAGGACGAACACGATCTCGACGCCGCTGGGCGTCAGGAAGGCGTGCCCCTGGGAACTGAGCGTGCCGGTCACTGCCCGGTCTCCTCTCCGGCCGGCGGCTCCGCCCGGGCGGCGGCCTCGGCGGCCTCGGCGGCCTCGGCGGCGGCGAGCTTGTCGGCCGCCTTGCGGGCCGCGGCGATCTCCTTCGGCTCCTCCCCGCGCGGGTCCTGCGCGGGCGGCGCCGGGACGGTCCACATCCACTCGCGCAGCCGCTCGCGCTCGTGGGTGAGGTCCAGGATGTCGGTCTCGGCGTACTCGAACTCCGGTGACCAGAACAGCGCGTCGAAGGGGCAGACCTCGATGCAGATGCCGCAGTACATGCAGAGCGAGAAGTCGATGGCGAAGCGGTCCAGCACGTTCCGGGTGCGGGCCCGGGCGTTGGGGTCGACCGCGGGCAGGGTCTCCTTGTGCGAGTCGATGTAGATGCACCAGTCCGGGCACTCGCGGGCGCAGAGCATGCACACCGTGCAGTTCTCCTCCAGCAGCCCGATCACGCCCCGGGAGCGGGGCGGCAGCTGGGGCTGCACGTCGGGGTACTGGTGGGTGACGGTGCGCCGGGTCATCGTCCGCAGGGTCACCGCCAGGCCCTTGGCCAGGCCGCGCCCGGGGAAGCCGCCGCCACCGTGGTTCGGAGCCACTAGGAGATCACCACCTTGACGACGCCGGTGAGGGCGAGCTGGGCGAGGGAGAGCGGGATGAGCACGGTCCAGGCGAAGCGCATCAGCTGGTCCTCCCGCAGCCGGGGATAGGTGACGCGCAGCCAGATCACCACGAAGGCGAGCGCGAAGGTCTTCAGCAGCGTCCACAGCCAGCCCAGGTCCGCCGCGAGCGGCCCGTGCCACCCGCCGAGGAACAGCACCGAGGTGAGCGCGCAGAGCACCAGGATGCCCGCGTACTCGGAGAGCAGGAACAGCGCGAAGCGCAGGCCGGTGTACTCGGTGTAGGCGCCGAAGATGATCTCGGAGTCGGCCACCGGCATGTCGAAGGGCGGCCGCTGCAACTCGGCCAGACCGGCGGTGAAGAAGACGAACCCGCCGACGATCTGCCACGGCACCCACCACCAGTGGAACGCGCCCATGATGCCGGTCAGCGAGACCGTCCCGGCGGCCATCGCCACCGAGGCGGCGGCCAGCAGCATCGGCAGCTCGTACGCCAGCAGCTGCGCGGCCGAGCGGATGCCGCCGAGCAGGGAGAACTTGTTCGCGGACGCCCAACCGGCCATCAGCGACCCGAGGACGCCGACGCCCATCACCGCGAGGACGAAGAACAGACCGGCGTCCAGGTCCTGCCCGACGAAGCCGCCGGGCCCGACCGGGATGGCGACCAGCACCAGCAGGTAGGGCAGCAGCGCGACGGCGGGCGCCAGCTGGAAGATCCGCCGGTCCGCGTCGGCGGGGACGATGTCCTCCTTCTGCGCGAACTTCATCCCGTCGGCGACGAGCTGCGCCCAGCCGTGGAAGCCGCCCGCGTACATGGGGCCGAGGCGGCCCTGCATGTGGGCCATGACCTTGTGCTCGGTCTGGCCGATGACCAGCGGTACGACCAGGAACACGACCAGGATCACGACGCAGCGGAGCAGCGCTTCGAGCGCGGTGATCATGCGTCGTCTCCTGTCGCGGGCGCGGGCGGCTCGCCGCCGGACTCGGGCTCCGGCGCGGGCTCGGGCTCCGGCGCGGGCTCGGCCTCCGGCGCGGGCTCGGCGGGGAGCTGCCAGGGGGCTTCCGGGGTGGCGGGCGGCGTCGACGGGGTGGCGGGCGGGGCGGTCGGCGCCGGGGCGGCCTGGCTGGCGGACCCCTGGTCCACGCTGCGGGTGCGTCGCGGGCGGTCGGCGCGGACCGGGCGGTCGCCCTCCGCCCCGGCGGCGGCCGCGCGGGGCCCGCGCGCGGCGGCGCCCCGGGCCGGACGCTCCGGCACCGGCGGAAGGGTCCCGGCCAGCGGTCCCCACTCGTTCGGGTCAGGCACGCCCGGCGGCAGCATCCGGCGGCGGGCCGCCGGTGCGGCCTCGCCTGCGGCGTGGTCGCTCTCCCCCGGCTCCTTCGCCCCCGGCCAGGCCTTGGCCACCCGCGCGGCCAGCACGAACTCCTTGCGCAGCGGGTACCCCTCGAACCCCTCGGGGAGCAGCAGCGTGTCGAGCCCCGGGTGGCCGGTGAAGTCGATGCCGAACATCTCGTGGGTCTCCCGCTCGTGCCAGACCGCCCCGGCGAAGACGCCGCTCGCGGTCGGCAGGGCGGCGGCGTCCCGGGGTACCCGGGTGCGCAGCAGTACCCGGCGCAGCGCGCCCGGCGTGCCGACGGCGGCGAGGTGGACGACCACGGAGAAGCCCTCGGCGAGTTCGTCGACGGCGCTGAGCCAGTCGAAGTAGCGCAGGCCCAGCGTGTCGCGGGCGGCGGTGAGCGCCTCGATCCAGTGCTCGGCCGGGACGTCGACGGTGAGCAGGGCGAACGCCTCGCCCGCCGTGGCCCACGGCCCGATCGCCGCGGCGGTGTCAGCCGACGGCGGCTGCCCGGTCGGCGGCTGCTCGGGCGGTGCGTGCTCGGTGCTCACTGGTCGGTGCCTTCCGCCGCCGTGGGCCCGGCCACCAGCGGGCGCTTCAGCGCGCCGACCGGGGCACCGGCCGCCGCGCCGCCGGGGTACTGGTCCGCCATCGACTCCTGGGCGATCTTCTCCTGGAGCTTGAGGATCCCCTGGAGCAGGGCCTCCGGCCGGGGCGGGCAGCCCGGCACGTAGACGTCCACCGGGATGATCTGGTCGACGCCCTTGGTGACCGAGTAGGAGTCCCAGTAGGGGCCGCCGGAGTTGGAGCAGGCGCCGAAGGAGATGACGTACTTGGGCTCGGGCATCTGCTCGTAGAGCCGCTTGATGGCCGGGGCCATCTTGTCGGTCACCGTGCCCGAGACGATCATGAGGTCGGCCTGGCGCGGTCCGGGGGCGAACGGGATGACGCCCATCCGGATGAAGTCGTGCTTGGCCATGGAGGCGGCGATGAACTCGATCGCGCAGCAGGCCAGGCCGAAGTTGAAGACCCAGAGGCTGTAGCGGCGTCCCCAGTTGAGGACGACCTTGACCGGGTCCGGCGCCAGTCGGGACAGCGGTCCCAGGCGGCGGGGCTCCAGCGCGCCCGCGCCGGGGCGGCCCGGGTCGGGGATGCCCAGCGCGACCGGCGCTCCGGGCTCGCCGGTGGCGGAGGCGTGGGAGTGGCGGGGGTTCACGTCCATTCCAGGACGCCCTTCTTCCAGGCGTAGAGCAGGCCGACAGCGAGGAAGCCGAGGAAGACGAACATCTCGATCAGCGTCCCCGCCCCGAACCCCGGAGCGGCGAAGACGGTGGCCCAGGGGAAGAGGAAGATGGCGTCCACGGCGAAGATCACGTACAGGAACGCGTAGATGTAGTAGCGGATCTGGGTGTGCGCCCAGCCCTCGCCGACCGGGTCCACGCCGCACTCGTACGCCAGCAGCTTCTCCGGCGTCGGGGCGAACGGGCGCAGCAGCCGGTTGGCGCTGAAGGCCGTTGACACGAACAACACGCCGACGACGGCGAGCAGCCCGACCACGGCGTAGCCGTGGAAGTACCCGGGTTGCGCGGGCGCGGTGGCCGCCCCCAGTGCCTCCATGCTGGCTGCCTCCGGTCCGTTCCTTTGCATTTTCATGGCGTTACGTACGCACGGGAGTCTAGGTCCACCGGAAGCGACCGCGCTCACGGCACCCATTTCGCGAGACGCCGCGCCGTGTCGGCGTGAGACAGGAGTGCCGAGGTCGGACCGGTCGCCGGGGCCGGTCGCGGCCGTCCGGCCGGGGGTCGGCACCCGGTTGGCGACGGCTTGGTCAACGGTTGGCCACGGGCGGGCGCGGGCGGGCGCGGGACCCGGCGCGCGGGGTGGGGTTATCCCCCGGTCCGGTATGCCGACCCGCCCCATCGCCACCGGACGTCCCGCCGGGCACCCTTGACCGGACGGCCCCGAGCTCGTTTCCGGCCCCGGCCCGGCATACCAGAGGATGGACTCATGCCACACGACTCCGCGCTGCCCAACGAGCGCCCCGCCTTCAACGGACGCATGTGGCGTGAGGTCAGCTACCTGCTCCTGGGCTTCCCGATGGGTGTGCTCGGGTTCATCGTCACCGTCGTCGGGGTGTCGCTGGGCCTGGGGCTGCTGATCACCGTGGTCGGGGTCTGGGTCCTGGCCGGGGCGCTGTTCCTGATCCGCGGGCTGGGCGTCGCCGAGCGGGGGCTGGTCCGCTCGCTGCTGGACGTGGACATCGCCGAGCCGCCGCGGCTGCGCGACCTCCGGCGCGCCGGGGACTCCGTCTGGCGCCGCCCGCTCGCGCTGCTGTCGGACGGGCTGTCCTGGCGGACCGCGCTCTACCTGCTGATCAAGCTGCCCTGGGGGGTGTTCGGCTTCGCGATCATCCTGGTCGCGCTGGTCGCCCTGTGGCCGCTGCTGCCCTGGATCGCCCGGCTGCTGTCCAGCGTGGACCGGCTGCTGGCCGCCGCCCTGCTGTCGCCCCCGCCGCTGGCCGAGCGGGTCCGGGAGCTGGAGGACGACCGGGGCGCGGTGGTCGACACCGCCGCCGCCGACCTGCGCCGGATCGAGCGCGACCTGCACGACGGGGCGCAGGCCCGGCTGGTCGCCCTGGCCATGGACCTGGGCCTGGCCAAGGAGAAGCTGACCGAGGACCCGGAGACGGCGGCCAGGATGGTCTCCGACGCGCACGGCGAGGTGAAGCTGGTCCTCCAGGAGCTGCGCGACCTGGCCCGGGGCATCCACCCGGCGGTGCTGACCGACCGGGGCCTGGACGCGGCGCTGTCCTCGGTCGCCAGCCGCTGCACCGTCCCCGGCGGCGCGCGGGTCAACGCGGACCTGCCCGGCGGCGCGGACCGGGCGTCCCGACCGGATCCGGCGGTGGAGGGCATCGCCTACTTCACCGTCAGCGAGCTGCTGACCAACGTCTCCAAGCACGCCGGGGCCAGGACCGCCACCGTCGACGCCTGGCGCACCGGTGACCGGCTGCTGCTCCAGGTCCGGGACGACGGTCGCGGCGGCGCGGACGAGCAGCCGGGCGGCGGGCTGGCCGGGCTGGCCGAACGCATCCGCGCGGTGGACGGCGTGTTCGTGGTGGACAGCCCGCTGGGCGGCCCGACCGTGGTCACCGTGGAGCTGCCCTGGCGCACCCGGGGCGCCACCGCCGGTCGGGCCTAGCCACCACCCGCCGGGTCGGGCCGGGCCCGGCCGGGACGGCGGACGGCGGCCCGCCGGGTGGGGTTAACCCCCCTGCGGAACGCCCGTGGGCCCCAGCGATTTCCGCTCCCGCGGCCGACAGGCTGTCAGTAGGCAGGGCAGCGACAGCGACGAGGAGAGCCGGACACCATGAGCAGCACACTGGACAGCGCGGGCTGGCCGTACCGGGACGACACCGCCGACCGCGCGGCCGCCCGCCGGGAGCGCCCGGCGCCGGGCTTCCTGGCGGCGCCCTTCGCGGCCCGCAGCTGGCGCGAGACCCTCCAGGGGGTGCTCAACCTGCCGGTCGGGATCGTCGCCTTCTGCTCCACGGTGACCACGATCTCCTTCGGCCTCGGCACCGTGGTCACCGTGCTCGGGCTGCCGGTGCTGGCCGCCGTGCTGACCGGCTGCCGGGGGTTCGCGGCCATGGAGCGGTCGCGCGCCGCCGCGCTGCTCGGCCTGCGGGTACCGGCCCCCGCGCCGCCGCACCGGCGGCGTCCGGGCGTCGCCGGCTGGATCCGCGCCGCGCTGAGCGACGCGCCGAGCTGGCGCGCGGCGCTCTATAACCTGCTGCTGCTGCCGTTGGGGATCGCCTCGTTCACGGCGGCGGTCGTGCTCTGGTCGGTGGCGATCACCTGCGCCAGCTACCCGCTGTGGCAGTGGGTGTTCCCGACCTTCGTCCACCAGCCGGGCGTCCAGCTGTACGAGTACCACGGCCACACGCACTACCTGAGTTCGGTGCCGGAGATCGCCGGGGCGTGCGCTCTCGGGCTGGTGCTGCTGTTCGTCGCCCCGCAGGTGCTGCGCGGGCTGGCGAACGTGCAGCGGGCGATGGTGCGCGGGCTGCTCTCCCGCTGACCGGGACACCCGGTCAGCGGGTCGGCACCGTCCGGGTGTCCCGGCCGGACCGCAGCACCCGGCCCGGGACCGCGCCGGTCAGCCGGTCGTCGCGGATCGTCTCCACCCCGTTGACCCGCACGCTGACCACGCCCTCGGCCCGCGAGTCCAGCCTCGGGCTGTCCCCCGGCAGGTCGTGCACCAGCGTCGCCGGTCCGGCGTCGATCCGCTCCGGGTCGAACAGCACCAGGTCGGCGTGGTTCCCGACGGCGACCGTGCCGCGCTCCCGCAGTCCGAACAGCTCCGCCGGGTCGGCGGTGAGCATCCGGACCGCCTGTTCCAGCGGGACCAGCCGTCGGCGGCGCAGGCAGTCGCCGAGGAAGCGGGTGGTGTAGGGGGCGCCGCACATCCGGTCCAGGTGCGCCCCGGCGTCCGAGCCGCCGAGCAGTACGTCCGGGTGGGCCCAGGTGTCCCGGCGCAGCTCCCAGCTCGCCGGGTCGTTGTCGGTCGGCATCGGCCACAGCACGGTGCGCAGGCCGTCGGCGGAGCAGATCTCGACCAGGGTGGCGAACGGGTCCTGGCCGCGCTCGGCGGCGATGTCGCGGACCACCCGCCCGGACAGTCCGGCGTTGGCCGCCGCGTAGGTGTCGCCGATCACGTAGCGCCCGAAGTCGGCGAGCCGCCGGAACACCCCCGCCTGCGGGCTGTCGGCGCGGCGCAGCAGCTCCGCGCGGACCGCCGGGTCGGCCAGCCGGGCGATCCGCTCGGGTACCGGCAGGCCGAGGACCTCCCCCCAGCCGGGGATGAGGTTGAGCGCGCAGAAGGTCCCCAGGCTCATGTTCATCGGCGTGAGGATGGGCATGGTGAGCGCGACGATCCGGCCGCCGGCGGCGCGGGCGCGCTCGGACGCCAGCAGCTGGCGCGGGACCCGGGTGGGCACGGCGGCGTCGACGGTGAGCACGTTCCAGTTCACGGCGCGTCCGGCGGCGGCGGACATGTCCACCAGCAGTTCGATCTCCGGGTCCGCGAACTGGTCCAGGCAGCCGGCCACGATGGCCTCGATCTGGGTACCGGGGTGCTCCCCCACCGCGCGGCACAGGGCCAGCAGTTCGGCCCGCCCGGCGTGCCGGGAGGGGACCGGTCGGCCGTCGCCGTCGGCGTGGGTGGCCGACTGGGTGGTCGACAGGCCCCAGCCGCCCTCGGCCATGGACTGCTTCAGCAGGGCGACCATGGCGTCGAGTTGGTCCGGGGTGGGCTGCCCGCCGACGGCGTCCGGGCCCATCACGTGGCGGCGCAGCGCGCAGTGGCCGACCATGAAGCCCGCGTTGACGGCGGTGCGGCCGTCCAGCGCGGCCAGGTAGTCGCCGAAGGAGGACCAGCCCCAGGGCACGCCCTCCTCCAGCGCGGCCAGCGACATGCCCTCGACCCGGCACATCATCCGCCGGGTGTAGTCGGCGTCCTGCGGCCGGGCCGGGTTGAGCGGGGCCAGGGTGAAGCCGCAGTTGCCGCCCGCGACGGTGGTCACCCCGTGCCCGAGGGACGGCGTGGCGTACGGGTCCCAGAACAGCTGCGCGTCGTAGTGGGTGTGCGGGTCGACGAATCCGGGGGTGAGCACCAGGCCGGTGGCGTCCTCGGTGCCGCGCGCGGCTTCCGCGCAGCCCCCGGCGGTGGTGATCACGGCGACCCGTCCGGCGCGGACGCCGACGTCGGCGGTGCGGGCGGGGGCGCCGGTGCCGTCCACCAGCGTCGCGCCCTGGATCAGGTGGTCGAGCATCGCTCCTCCGGAGGGGGTACGGGCGGACGGGCCCGGCGGCGGGCTACCGGGACGCCTGGCGGAAGCGGGTGGTGCGGTGCACCGGGTCCGTGTCGATCTTGGGGATGACGTGCTCGCCGATCAGCCTGATGGTGTCGGCGGTGGCCTGCGGCGGGATCCCGACCGGGAGCCCGAAGACCAACTGGTCCGCTCCGGCCGACTCCCAGCGCTTGCACTGCCGCAGCACCTCGTCCGGGTCGCCGCAGATCAGCAGCTCCTCCTGCACCATCAGGTCGATCAGTTCCTCGTTGTACTCCGGCAGCAGCTCCGGCCAGGCCGGGATCCCCTCCGGGCGGGGGAAGGTGTCGTGGTAGCGGAACAGCAGCGACTGGAGGTAGTTGAGGCCCCCGGCGGCGGCGATGCGACGCGCCTCGCGGGTGGTCTCGGCGCAGATCGCGGTCGAGGTCACCATCACGTTGTCGTTGACGAACGCGCCCACCGGTTCGGCGTCGCGGACGGCGTTCTTGTAGGAGTTGACCACCCACTCCATGTCGGAGACCTTCTGCACGCTGAAGCCGAGCACGCCGAGGCCCTTGCGGGCGGCCATCCCGTAGGAGGCGGGGCTCCCGGCGGCGTACCACATGGCCGGGTGGGCCTTGCCGAACGGCTTGGGCAGGATCTTGCGCGGCGGCAGCGACCAGTGCTTGCCCTGGAAGCCCTGGTACTCGTCCTGGAGCCACATCTTGGGGAACTCCCCGATGGTCTCCTCCCAGATCTCCTTGGTGCCGTTCATGTCCGTGAGTTCGGGCATGAAGCCGAGGATCTCGTGGCTGCCCGCGCCGCGCCCGGTGCCGAACTCGAAGCGCCCGCCGGAGAGATGGTCGAGCATGGCGACCCGCTCGGCGACCTTGACCGGGTGGTTGACCTTGGCCAGCGGGTTGAAGATGCCCGAGCCGAGGTGGATCCGCTGGGTGGCGTTGGTCAGGTAGCCGATCACCACGTCGTTCGCGGAGAGGTGGGAGTACTCCTCCAGGAAGTGGTGCTCGGTGATCCAGGCGTACTTGAAGCCCGCCCGGTCGGCCTGGACGACGTAGTCCATCTCCTCCATCAGGGCGTGGTGCTCGGCCTGCGGGTCGGCCTGGGAGCGACTTCTGGGCACGTAGCCCTGAATGAAGATGCCGAACTCCATCGTTTCACCGTCCTGTCGTCTTCGACCGTATCCGTATCTGACGGTCCATCAGATATGCCGACTCTCGCAGCCGCATGCGACCCCGTCAATAGCTGACGCTGCGTCAGATATGGAGCTCGGCAAGGCCTCAACCGAGAGAGACACCGGCCAGCCAGCCGCCGTCGACCACGATCGGCTGACCGGTGATGTAGGAGGAGTCCTCGCAGCTCAGGAACAGCGCCAGCCGGGCGACCTCCTCCGGGCGGCCGATCCGCCCCAGCGGCACCGTCCTGGCGTACAGCCGGTCCACGGCCGCCGCCAGCGAGGCCGCCTCCCGCTCGCCCAGCGGCTGTCCGCCCGCCGGATCGGACATCGGGGTGTCCACCGCGCCCGGGCAGATCGCGTTCACCCGGATCCCCTTGGCCGCCAGCTCCATCGCGGCCACCCTGGTCATGCTGAGGATCGCGCCCTTGGTCGCCGCGTACGAGGTCAGCTGGGCCATCCCGGTCTGCGCGGTGTACGAGGCGGTGTTGACCACGGTGCCGCCCCCGGCCGCCTCGATCGCGGGCGCGGCGGCCCGCATCCCGAGGAAGCAGCCGACCTGGTTCACCCGCACCACCAGCAGGAACTCCTCCAGCGGGGTGCTCACCAGCTCGTTGAAGCGGAGGATCCCGGCATTGTTGACCAGCCCGTCGAGCTTCCCGAAGGCGGACAGCGCGGCCTCGACCGCCGCCACCCAGTCGTCCTCGTCGCCGACGTCCAGGTGCTGGTAGCGCACCCGGTCCGGACCGTGGTGCTCCGTCAGTTCCTTGGCCAGCGCCTCGCCCCGGTCGTCCAGGATGTCGGCGAGGAGGACCTGCGCGCCCTCGGCCGCGAACAGCCGGGCCTCCTGTTCGCCCTGGCCCCGGGCGGCGCCGGTGACCAGGATGGTGCGGCCGTCGAGCTTCGGCATGGCGGGACTCCCCTGCGGCTGGATGACAGATGCGGCTGGCCAACGGATGACAGATGACAGATGACAGAAAGCAGATGACAGCGGACGGCCGCCCGCCGTCCGCTCAGACCAGCGGCAGCACGTCGGTGGCCAGGGCTTCGAGCTGGTCCAGGTACTCCTGGCAGTCGCGGCTGCGCGGCCGGAGCTGGAGATGGGTGACGCCCAGTGCGCCGTAGCCGCGCAGCGCCTCGGCCAGCCGCTCGGGCTTGCCGGCCAGCGTCCGGCGGCCGACGTCCCAGCCGGGTTCGCCGACGTGGAGCGCGGGCGGGATGGCGTTGACCACGAAGGGGCCGCCGCGCTCCGCCTGACGGCGGACGGACGCGATCAACTGGAGTTGCGATGACAGCTGACCGATACTGTCACCCTGCGAGAGCCAGCCGTCACCCAGCAGCGCCGCCCGGGTGACCGCGCGGGGGGAGGATCCGCCGACCCAGATCGGCGGCCGGGGACGCTGCACCGGGCGCGGACCGACCGCGAGCCCGGAGAACGCGAACCGGGCCCCCCGGTGCACCGGGTACTCGTCCGTCAGCGCCGCCGACAGCGCCACGATGCCCTCGTCCAGGATCGCTCCGCGCCGGTGGAAGTCCACCCCCAGCGCCTGGAACTCCTCCGGCACGTGTCCCGCGCCCACCCCCAGCAGCAGCCGTCCGCCGCTGAGCAGGTCCAGCGTGGCGTACTGCTTGGCGGACAGCAGCGGGTGCCGCAGCGGGGCCACCGCGACATGCGACAGCAGCCGGATCCGGCTGGTCAGCGCCGCCAGCCAGGCCAGCGTCGCCACCGGGTCGTACCAGGTGGTGCCCATCGCCTCGGCCAGCCGCTCGGGGATCACCACATGGTCGCAGCAGGCGACGTAGGCGTACCCCAGCCGGTCGGCGGCCCGCGCGACCAGCGCCAGCTGCTCCGGGCCCGCGTCGAGCTCCCAGGGCTCCCGGTAGAGCCTGCTCACCGACTGGATCGGGAGCTGGATCCCAAAGCTGAGCGCGGATGATGACGGTATGTCAGTTGCGTCCGACACCAGTGCCCCCCTTCCACAGCCCGTCCGGGGTCAGGTCGAGCAGGTCGATCGCGTTGCCGCGCACCAGCCGCTCGATCACCTCCGGCGCGAGGTGCCCCATCTGCGACTCGGCGACCTCGCGGCTCCTCGGCCAGGTGGAGTCGGAGTGCGGGTAGTCGGTCTCGTAGAGCACGTTGCCGGCGCCGACGGCGTCGAGGTTGCGCACCCCGTGCGGGTCGTCGAAGAAGCAGCCGTGGATGTGCTCCGCGAACAGCTCGCTGGGCCGGGTCAGCACCTTGTCGGCGACCCCGCCCCAGGCGGCGTTCTCCTCCCAGACCACGTCGGCCCGGGCCAGGATGTAGGGGATCCAGCCGATCTGCCCCTCGGCGTACATCAGCCGCAGCCCGGGGAAGCGGTCGAACTTGCCGCTCATCAGCCAGTCCACCATGGAGAAGCAGCAGTTGGCGAAGGTGAGGGTGGAGCCGACGGCGGGCGGCGCGTCGGCCGAGGTGGAGGGCATCCGCGAGGAGGAGCCGATGTGCATCGCGATCACCGTGCCGGTCTCCTCGCAGGCGCGCAGGAACGGGTCCCAGTGGTCGGTGTGGATGCTCGGCAGGCCCAGGTGCGGGGGTATCTCGCTGAAGCAGACCGCCCGCACGCCGCGCCCGGCGTTGCGGCGCACCTCGGCGGCGGCCAACTCGGCGTCCCACAGCGGGACGATGGCCAGCGGGATCATCCGGCCGCGCGCGGCCGGGCCGCACCACTCGTCCACCATCCAGTCGTTGTAGGCGCGGACGCAGAGCAGCCCCAGATCGCGGTCCGCGCCCTCGGTGAAGGTCTGGCCGCAGAACCTGGGGAAGGTCGGGAAGCACAGCGCGGACTGGACGTGGTTGACGTCCATGTCAGCCAGCCGCTCGGGTACCGAGAACGACCCCGGGCGCATCCGCTCGTAGGTGATCGCCTCCAGCCGCACCTCCTCGCGCGGATAGCCGACGGCGGTGTCGAGCCTGGTCAGCGGGCGGTGCAGGTCCTCGTACACCCACCAGTCGGCGATCGGCCCGGGGCTGCCGGGGGTTCCCATGACCGGGGCGAACCGGCCGCCGGTGAAGGTCATCTCGGCGAGCGGCGCGCGGACGATGCGGGGACCGGTGGTGAGGTACTTCCGGGGCAGGCGGTCCTGCCAGACGTCGGGTGGTTCGACGGTGTGGTCGTCCACCGAGATGATCCGGGGGAAGTTCTCCATGACGGCAGGCTACCGCCGATCTGACGGCCCGTCAGGAGTGTGGACCGGCCGAACTGACGGCCAATCAGCGACAGTGCGCCCCGCCGCCCGCGGCTCCGGGCAGCGGAGCGGCGGTGGCGGCGGGGCGCGTTGCGCCGGGCGGCGGACAGGCAGTGCCGACGCCCGGCCGGGGAGGAGGCCTGAGAGGGTCAGAGCGTGCCGAGGGTCACCGTGGCGGTCTTGCCGGCGCCGTCCCTGACGTAGGTGACCGGGACCTTCTGCCCCGGCTGCATCGTCGCCAGCACCTCGCCCAGCTGCGAGGAACTGGTCACCGCGTTGTCGCCGACCTTGGTGATCACGTCGCCGGGCTGGATCCCGGCCTGCGCCGCCGGACCGCCCGAGGTCACCCCGACCACGCCCGCGCCGGTCTCGGCGCCGGAGCCGGAGCTGTCGGCGACCAGGGTCCGGGTGGTGATGCCGAGGGCGGCGCGGCCGGAGTCGACCACCTTGCCGTCCTTGATCATCTGGTTGGCGAGGTCGGTCACCGTGGAGGCCGGGATGGCGAAGCCGATGCCGGGTGCCTGCCCGCCGTCGCTGGAGTCGGTGGCGGCCAGCGTGTTCACGCCGATCACCTGGTTCGACAGGTTGACCAGGGCGCCGCCGCTGTTGCCCGGGTTGATCGCGGCCGAGGTCTGCACCATGTTGGGGATGGTCGCCCCCGGGGAGTCCTGACTCCTCGGCTCGGAGACGGTCCGGCCGACGGCGGAGACGATGCCCTGGGTGACGCTGCTGGACAGCCCCAGCGGGTTGCCCATCGCCAGCAGGATCTGCCCGACCGCGACCTTGCCGCTGTCCCCGAAGACGGCGGGCTTCAACCCGGCCGGCGGACTGCTCAGCTTGATCACCGCGAGGTCGTTGGTCGGGTACGAGTAGACCAGGGTCGCGGCGAAGGGCGAGGAGCTGTCGGCCAGGGTCACCTGGAAGCTGGTGGCGGAGCCGACGACATGGGCGTTGGTGACGATGTCGCCCTTGCTGTCGTAGACGATGCCGGAGCCCAGGCTGTCGCCCGCGGTGATCTGCACCACCGAGGGCAGCACCGCCGCCACCGTGTGCTCGTACTGGCCCTGAAGGTCGCTGCTGACGCTCGGCGCGGGCCCCGGGCTGCCGGTACTGTCACCGCCGGAGGCGGAGGCCGAGGCGGACGTTCCGCTGCTGCACCCGGCCGAGGCGGCGAGCAGCGCACCCGCGAGCAGGGCCAGCGCGGCCGTCCGCGGCGAGCGGCGGGAACCAGCAGTCTCCATGGATACGACCTTTGCCTGGGGATGCCTGTGCCTGGAAATGCCCGGACCGAGAAGGCTCGCGGCTATTTACCCCAATTGTCCATTTCGCTGCACCGATTCCCGCGCAGGCGCGCGGAATCCTCCCGCGCGCCCCCTTGTCGGCTCAGGCCTTCAGCCACGGCTCCGTCGGCGCGCCGAGGGTCAGTTTCTGGTCGCTCCAGACGCCGTACCTCGGGTTCACCGTCACCTTGAGCTGGTCGGCGGCCGTGGTCAGGATCTTCTGCAGCTGCGCGCCCGCGTCGGTCGCGGACGGGTCCACCCCGGCCTGCTGGAGCAGCTCCAGCTCCCCTGCCCGCATCCGGTAGTAGGTGTCCATCGAGGACGGCGCCAGCGACAGCTGCTGCACGAAGTCCTGCGCCAGCGCCTGGGCGCCGCCCGCCTGCGAGGCGTCGGCCGCCTCGTCCTGCTGCACCTGGCCCTCGGTCACCGACAGCCCCCGCTCGGCCAGCGTCTGCTGCACCACCTGCGCCAGTACCAGCAGCTGCAGGGTCTGCCCGGACACCGCCGTGCCCTCCTGCGCGTTGGTGTCCTGGGCGAGCGCGGCCCGGTACGCGGAGACGTCGGCCTGGAGCGTGGACACGGCGATCCGCTGGTTGCCGACGACGGCGGCGGCCCCCGGATGCTCGCTCGCCGCCGAGCAGCCCGACAGGGCCGCGACCCCACAGGCGGCCAGGACGGCAACGGCGGTACGGCGACGACGGCGGTTCACGGGGCCTCCCGATGGTGACACTGCGACAGCTCGGCATGTGCGCGTCTGACGATACGTCCGCTCACCCACTGTCGTCACCGCCCCACGCGGTCCCACTCTGCCGCCGGACCCGGCGGGCGAACCGCCGGACCGGCGGGCGGGGCGCCGCCGCGCGCTCAGCCCACGTGGCTGGGCTGGTCCGCGGCCGAGGCGTCGGACTCCGGCGCGACCTCGCCGAAGCGCGCCAGCGCCAGCGCGCCAGCGACCGCGACCGCGAACCCGGCGATCGCCAGCGGCAGCATCCCGGCGCGGGTCCGGTCGCCCAGCACCACCACCCCGAGCACCGCGGGCAGCGCCGTCTCGCCGAGCACCATGGCAGCCGTCGCGGTGGTCACCTTGCCGCCGCGCACCCCCTCGGTCATGAACACGAAGGACACCGCGCCGCCCGCGAGCAGCGCGTAGGTCGCCGGCTCCGAGAACAGCGGCCCCAGGTGCGGCCAGGTGATCGACGGCAGCAGCCGGACCGCGAGCCCGACCACCCCGAAACCGAGGCCGCACAGGGTGCCCATGACCGCCGCCCGCGCCGGTTCGCGGACCTTCCAGACGAAGCCGCCGACGACCGCGATCAGCGCCACCGCGCCCAGCAGCGCCCAGTGGAAGGCCGTCGACGGGTGCCGCTGCCCCTCCTTCCCGGCGGTCGCGCCGAGCACCGCGAGGCCCACGCAGACCCCGGCCACGCCCAGCCACTCCGCGCGCCCGAGCCGGATCTTCAGCATCGCCGCGCCGAGCACCGCGGTCACCGCCAGCGCCCCGGCCAGCGCCGCCTGCACCACGTACAGCGGCAGTGAGCGCAGCGCGATCAGCTGCGCCACGAAGCCGAAGGCGTCGAGCAGCAGACCGGCCGCGAACGGCAGGTTGACCATGGCGCGGACGGTGCCGAGCAGGCCGGAGCCCTCGGCGGCGGGCGAGTGCCGCTGCGCGCCGAGGGCCTGGAGGACCATGGCGACGCCGAAGCACAGGGCGGCGGCGAGCGCCATCAGGAGTCCGAAGAGCATGCCTCGACCCTATCCGGCCGCGCCGCCGAACCCCGACCCCGCCGACCTGCGGGTTACCGCTTGGCCGTGGCCAGCTCGTCGAAGATGGCGCTGAGGAACTCCGCGCACCAGGACAGCAGCTCCCGGCCGACCACCGGCTTGCCGCCGATCCGCCCGGTGCTGGGCCGGGGCACCAGCAGCAGTCTGGTCGACGCCTTCACCTGGGTGCGCGGGTAGAGCCGCTGCAACCGCAGCTCCTGCGACTCGCGCAGCTCCACCGGTCCGAAGCGGATGTTCTGGCCCTGCAGGGTGATGTCGGCGATGCCGCAGCGCCGCGCGAACAGCCGCAGCCCGGCCACCAGCAGCAGGTTCTCCACCGGCTCCGGCAGCTTGCCGTAGCGGTCGGTGAGCTCGGCGCGGACCGCCGCGATGTCCTCCTCGGAGTTCACCGCCGCGATCGACCGGTACGCCTGGAGCCGCAGCCGCTCGCCGGGCGCGTAGTCGTGCGGCAGGTGGGCGTCCACCGGCAGCTCGATCTTGACGTCCAGCGGCTCCTCCTCCGGGGCGCCGCCGCCGTCAAGGTTCTCCCGGTACTCGGCGACGGCCTCGCCGACCATCCGGATGTACAGGTCGAAGCCGACGCCCGCGATGTGCCCGGACTGCTCGCCGCCGAGCAGGTTGCCCGCGCCGCGGATCTCCAGGTCCTTCATCGCCACGTACATGCCCGCGCCCATCTCGGTGTGCTGGGCGATGGTGGCCAGCCGCTCGTGCGCGGTCTCGGTCAGCGGCTTCTCCGGCGGGTACAGCATGTACGCGTAGCCGCGCTCGCGGCCCCGGCCGACGCGTCCGCGCAGCTGGTGCAGCTGGGACAGGCCGAAGGTGTCGCCGCGCTCGACGATCAGGGTGTTCGCGTTGGCGATGTCGATGCCGGACTCCACGATGGTGGTGGAGACCAGGACGTCGAACTCCTTCTCCCAGAAGTCCACCACCACCTTCTCCAGCGCGGTCTCGCCCATCTGCCCGTGCGCGGTCGCGATCCGGGCCTCCGGCACCAGCTCCTTGAGCCGGGCCGCCGCCTTGTCGATCGACTCGACCCGGTTGTGGATGTAGAAGACCTGGCCCTCGCGCAGCAGCTCGCGCCGGATCGCGGCGGAGATCTGCTTCTCGTCGTACGCGCCGACGAAGGTCAGCACCGGGTGCCGCTCCTCGGGCGGGGTGGTGATGGTGGACATCTCGCGGATGCCGGTGACCGCCATCTCCAGGGTGCGCGGGATCGGGGTCGCGGACATGGTCAGCACGTCGACGTTGGCCCGGAGCTTCTTCAGCTGCTCCTTGTGCTCGACGCCGAAGCGCTGCTCCTCGTCGACGATCACCAGGCCGAGGTCCTTGAACCGGGTCTCCGCGGAGAACAGCCGGTGGGTGCCGATGACGATGTCCACGCTGCCGTCGCGCAGCCCCTCCAGCACCGCCTTCGCCTCGGTGTCGCTCTGGAACCGGGACAGCGCCTTCACCACCACCGGGAAGTTGCTGTACCGCTCGGAGAAGGTGGAGAAGTGCTGCTGCACCAGCAGCGTGGTGGGCACCAGCACGGCCACCTGCTTGCCGTCCTGGACCGCCTTGAAGGCCGCCCGCACCGCGATCTCGGTCTTGCCGTAGCCGACGTCGCCGCAGATCAGCCGGTCCATCGGGACCGACTTCTCCATGTCCTCCTTGACCTCGGCGATGGTGGTCAGCTGGTCCGGGGTCTCCGCGTAGGGGAAGGCGTCCTCCAGCTCGCGCTGCCAGGGCGTGTCGCCGCCGAAGGCGTGCCCGGGGGCGGCCATCCGGGCCGAGTACAGCCGGATCAGGTCCCCGGCGATCTCCTTGACCGCCTTCTTCGCCCGCGACTTGGTCTTGGTCCAGTCCGCGCCGCCGAGCCGGTGCAGCGACGGCGACTCGCCGCCGACGTACTTGGTGACCTGCTCCAGCTGGTCGGTGGGCACGAAGAGACGGTCGCCCGGCTGGCCCTTCTTCGCCGGGGCGTACTCCAGCACCAGGTACTCGCGGGTCGCGCCCTGGACGGTGCGCTGCACCATCTCCACGTAGCGGCCCACGCCGTGCGCCTCGTGCACCACGTAGTCGCCGGACTGGAGCGACAGCGGGTCGACCGCGTTCCGGCGGCGCGAGGGCATCCGCCGCATGTCCTTGGTGGAGGAGCGCTGCCCGGCCAGGTCGGTCTCGGTGAGCACCAGCAGCCGCAGGCCCTCGGCGACCAGGCCGTGCTCGATCGAGCCGCAGGAGACGTGCACCACGTCCGGGACCGGCGGCTCGGTCAGGTCGGGCACCAGCCGGGCGCCGATGCCCTCGCCGGACAGCATCTCGGCGATCCGGGACGCCGGGCCGTGGCCCTCGGTGACCAGCACCACCCGCCAGCCGTCGGCCAGCCTGCCCTTGGCGTCGGCGATCGCCCGGGCGGTGTCGCCCCGGTAGGACTCGGCCGGGTGCATCCCCAGGTGCATCACCTCGGGACCGGTCAGCACCTCGTCGTCGGCCGCGAACGGGCTGACCGACCACCAGGGCAGGCCGATCGTCGCGGCGTGGTCGCGGACGTCCGCGATCGACCAGAGCGAGGCCGCGCCCACGTCCAGCGGCCGGTCGCCGCCGGAGGCCGCGGCCACCCAGGAGGCGTGCAGGAACTCCTCGCTGGTGGCGACCAGGTCGGCGGCCCTGGTGCGGACCCGCTCCGGGTCGCAGACCACCGCGACGCTGCCCTGCGGCAGCACGTCCACCAGCAGTTCCATCTCGTCGACCAGCACCGGGGCCAGCGACTCCATGCCCTCGACCGCGATCCCCTGGGCGATCCGGTCCAGGATGTCCGCGAGCTCCGGGTGCTCGGCGGCGAGCTCCGAGGCCCGGGCCCGGACCTCGTCGGTGAGCAGCAGCTCCCGGCAGGGGGGCGCCCACAGGCCGTGCTGGGCCACCTCAAGCGAGCGCTGGTCGGCGACCTTGAAGTAGCGGATCTCCTCGACCTCGTCGCCCCAGAACTCCACCCGCAGCGGGTGCTCCTCGGTCGGCGGGAAGACGTCCAGGATGCCGCCGCGCACCGCGAACTCGCCGCGCTTCTCGACCAGTTCCACCCGCTGGTAGGCGGCCGCGGCCAGCCGCCGGACGAGATCCTCCAGGTTCACCTCCTGGCGCACCGCCAGGCTCACCGGGACCAGCTCGGCCAGCCCCTTGACCTGCGGCTGGAGCACGCTGCGGATGGGCGCCACGATCACCTGCAGCGGTCCGGTGGCCGGGTCGTCGGCGCGCGGGTGGACGATCCGGCGCAGCACCGCGAGCCTGCGGCCGACCGTGTCGGAGCGCGGCGAGAGCCGCTCGTGCGGCAGCGTCTCCCAGGCCGGGAACTCGGCGACGCTGTCGGGCGGCAGCAGCGAGCCCAGCGCCGCCGCCAGGTCCTCGGCCTCGCGGCCGGTGGCGGTGACCGCCAGCACCGGGCGGCCCCGGTTGCCCTTGGAGGCGTCGGCGAGGGCGCGGGCGAGCGCGGCCACGGCGAAGGGCCGGGCCGCGGGCGGACCGACCAGGTCCAGGTGGCGGCGGTCCCCGGCGAGCGCGGACCGCGCCGCCTCGACGAGGGCCGGGTCGGACGCGACAACGTCTAGCAGGCCGGTCAGGCTCATGGACTTCTCTCAGCCGGGGGCAACGCGAAGCACCCCGTCTGCGTGGCAGCCGGGGTGTTACCAGCGTACGCCCCCGGCCGGGGGCGTCGCCCGATGCTCAGCCCTCGCCGGGCCACGCGCTGTCCACAGCCTGTGGACCGTCCACGACCGGTTCCGCTCCCGGCCGCGGCTGCTCGGCGGGTTGTTCGGCGGCCTGTTCGGCGGCCTGTTCGGGGCCGGTCGTCGCGGTGGCGCCGACCAGCGCGGTCAGCGTCTGCCTGATGTGGTCGAGGTGGGCCTGGAGCGAGGACCGCTGCTCCGCGAAGGCCTCCTCCTCGCGGGCGGTGGCCTCGGCGATCCGTCCGGCCTCCCGGTGCGCGGCGGCGATCAGCCGCTCGGCCCGGTCGGCGGCCTCGGCCTCGACCTCGGCGGCGCGGGCCAGCATCGCCCGGCGGTGCCGCTCGGCCTCGCCGAGGATCCGCTCGACCTCGGCCACCGCCTGCTCCTCGGCGGCGGCGGCCTCGCCCTCCCGGGCCCGCTGCTCCTGGTCGGCGGCCAGCTGCCGCGCCGCCAGCCAGTCCTCCGACTCGCGGACGGTGGCCGCGGCCAGCGCGGTGACCTCCGCCACCTCCGCCTCGGCGGCCTGCCGGACCGACCCGGCCTCGCGTCCGGCCTCGGCCAGCTCGGCCTCGGCCTCGCCCAGGGCCCAGGCCAGCTCGCGCCGGGCGGCCTCGTCCGCGTCGGCGGTCAGCCGGGTGGCGTAGGCGCGGATGTCGGCGGACAGCTTGGCGGCGTCGGCGCGGGAGCGCACCTCGGTCCGCTCGGCGGTCCGCGCGGCCTCCTCGCCGATCGCCGCGGTCTCCTCCTCCGCCAGCTCCAGCAGCCGGGCCGCGCGCTCGCCGAGCCCGGCGTAGGACGGCGGAGCAGCCTCGGCGGCGGCCCGGACGGCCGCTTCCAGCTCCTGCTCCAGCCGCCGCGACAGGTCGCCGAGCTCGGCCAGCCACTGCCAGGCCTGGTCCCGGGCGGCGGTGACCTCGCCGACCGCCCGCTCGACCTGGCGGACCTCGTAGCCGCGCCGGGTGACGGTGAAGCCGTGCGGAGAGACGGCGTCGCTCATGGACCTGGTCCTCTCGTCCCGATCGGCCGACTGGATCGTCCGATGAATGGATCAGTCGTGCAAATGATCAATATCTGATCTATTTTGCACAGATCCATCCTCTCCCCGAGAGGACCGACACCCTCAGCTCAGAACAAGCCGTCCCACAGTTGCTCCAGCACCACCGACCACCAGGTCTCCGGCGTGCCCAGGGCCGCCGGGTCCAGCGCCAGCAGCTGCGTCTGCAGGTCCACCGTCCAGCGCGCCGCCTGCTCCGGGGTGAGCCCGAAGCGGAACCGCCAGAGCCGTCCCAGCAGCGCCAGGCAGCGCAGGAACTCCGGCAGCCCGGTGTTGACGAAGCGCGGCTGCTGGGCCTCGGGCCCGGCGGGCCGACTCGGCGTGCCCAGGTCCACCGCCACGATCGCCGCCGTGCCGTACTGCACGCACAGCTGCCGACCGTAGTCGTTGCCGATCACCAGGTAGGTGCCCGCGTCCGGACCGGCGGCGATGCCGCGCTCGGCGGCGAGCTCCGCCAGCGTCGGCAGCGGCCGCCCCGGCTGGGCCTGCGCCCAGAAGAAGGGACCGAACTCCAGCGGCACCCCGGCCCAGGTCAGCGCCGTCGACACGGCCTCCGGCACGCCCTGCCGGGAGACCGCCTGCGGCTCGTAGCGGAACAGGCCCTGCGGCCCGAAGGCCTGCCCCAGCTCCTCCGCCAGCGCCTGCGGCGGCACCGGCGGGGCCGGTGGCACCGAGCCCGGCGCGGGCAGCGGCACCCGGGACGACCGCCTGGGCGCGGGCCCGGCGGCGTGGGTGTGCAGCTCCGTGTGGTGCTCCAGCAGGTGCTGCACCCCGCGCTGCCGCGCCGCCTGGTCGCGGCCGTACGGGGCGATGCTGCTGACCCGGACGTTCGGCCAGGCCTCCTGCACCATCCGGCCGCAGTAGCCGGCCGGGAGGTCGCAGCTCTCCAGCTCGGTGTGCAGCTCCAGCACCTGCTCCGGAGGAACGTTCAGCCTGCGCACCTCCTGCAGGATCTGCCACTCCGGATGCGGCGTGCCCGGCGCCGAGCGCTGGATGATCTGCTGCTCGGACCCGTCCGGGCCGCGGTAGCGCAGCACCGCCAGGTAGCCGGGGCCGACCGCGGGCACCCCGGGCTGCGCCGGGGGCTGCTGGAACGGCGCGGGCGGCACGGGCGGCGGCGGCACCGGTCCGGAGTTCGGCCGGCTCGGCAGGCTCAGGTCCAGCGCCTGGGCGAACTGCGTCGGGACGTAGCTGTCCGCCTCGGCGTCGGCGCTGGGCGCGGCCGACCCGCCGCCCGCGCGCAGACCCGGCGGGGCGGGCGGCGGCGCCATGCCGGAACCGGACGCGGCCGAGGACACCGGCTTGGCGGACCCGCCGAGCAGGTCCGACGGCGGCGGAGGCGGCGGCGTGCTCGGCCCGGGGCCGGGCACGGACGCCGATGCCGCCGATGCCGCCGAGCGCGGGGGCTGCGCCAGCATCGTCGGCGCGTAGTCCAGCGACGGCTCGGACTGCGGCGCGGGCGGCGCGGGCGGTCCGGGCGGCGCGGGCACGGGCGACGGCTGCGGCGGCACCGGCGGCGGCGTCCAGCCGCGGTCCGGGACGGCCTGCGGGGGCGGCGGGGCCTGCACCGGCGGCTGCTCCCGCCGCGGCTGCGGCGCGGCGTGCGGAGGGAGCGGTGGCGGCGGCGGTGGCGCGGCATGGCCGGACTGCGCCTGTTGCTGCCGCTGCCACTCCTCCCGCTGCCACTGCGCGACCTGGTCGGGCCGCATCGGATTCCGCTCCAGCCGCTCCGCGGTCGACGGCGGGGTGAACTGCTGCGGGGTGCCCCAGGAGTCCAGCACCTCCGGCGGCGCCAGCATGGTCGGCACCTCCCCCGGCGGTCCGTCCGGTACCGGCGGGGCCACCAGCAGCGACGGCTCCTCGACCGGCCCGGCCGACCGGCCCGCGCCGAGGCTCCCGCCGCCCAGGTGCCCGCCCAGGTGCCCGCCCAGCGGCGCCGGGGCCGACTCCGCCGCGATCGCCGCCGCGCCCGCGTCCCGCAGCCACTGCGGCGGGCTCAGCAGGAACGAGGTCGCCTCGGCCTGCTCCGCGTCCGGCGGGGACGGCGTCCGGGTCGGGGTGGCGCCCACCGGACGCCCGTAGGCCTCCTCGTACCGGCGCACCACGTCGTTGATCGGCAGCGCGGGCCACAGGGTGACCGCGCCGCCGTCCCGGGAGATCACCATCCGCACCGCGCCGCCGTCCGAGGACGGGCCGTCGGCGCGGTCCACCGCCCAGGCGACGAAGCCCAGGTCGAACTCGCGCACCCGCACCTCACGGCGCTGGTACGAGGGCACCCCCTCGTTGATCCACTCCTCGGCGCGCTGCTGCGCCTCCGCGTACGTCACCACGCCCGGCTCACCCCTCCACCGGGACGGCGCGGGCGAAGCCGCCGTCCACCATCAGCTGTGCCACGGTCTGAAGTTCCGGCGGGCTGCCGGCCAGCCGCAGCAGGAACGCGTCGAAGTCGTCACCGCAGGGCAGCAGCAGCTGCTCGCAGCGCTGCTGCGGCGTCAGCGCCGGGCCGCCGTCGTCCCGGGCGTCGTCGTACGGGAGGAACCACACCGTGCCGATCGCGGCGCCGCGCACCTTCAGCGCGACCAACCCGCCCTGCGCGTAGGCGACTCCCAGGTAGTCCTTGGTCAGGTGGTCGCGCAGGCACTTGTTGGCGTACACCAGGTCGTCGGTGTCCCGCTCCTGACGCAACGTCAGGAACGGCTGGTCGACCAGCACACCCAACTCGGTGTCCAGGGCCACGCCCAGCGGCGCGCGACCGCCGGCCGCCTTCAGGAAGGTCCGGTACGGGCCCGGCAGGCTGAAGCCGAAGCCCTCCTCGGCGGCGAGCAGCCGCTGCTCGCTGACGCCCGCCGGCTCCTCCGCCGCCACCTCACCGTCCGGTCCCGGCTCCGGCCGCACCAGCGCGTCCAGCGCGAAGTGCACCGGACGCCGCTCCTGCAACGGGCGGGTGCCGCGCTTGCCGTGGTCGGCGGTGGACAGCGCCAGCCCCGCGTGGTGCCGCAGCAGCGCCTTCACCTCGACCGGGACCAGCTCCATCCGGCGGCTGCCGGGCTGCGCCCGGCCCACCGCGTGGTGCCAGGTCCAACCGGCCGGGGTCGCCACCGGCGACTCCACGTCCGCCCACAGCTCGTGCCCCTGGGCGTGCAGCGCCGCGTTGGCCGACACGTAGTCGGTCAGCCGCAGTTCGTCCACGCCGAAGCCCTGAGGCGGGTCGGCGACCTCCGCCGCCGCCCGCGTGTACGGACCGAAGTCCGGGTGCCCCTGGCCGTCCATCCGCACCCCGCCGGGAAACCTGGCGGACCGGACTGGATCGGGGAAGTGCACGACCTGCCCGGCGTAGGCCGCGTTGGGCCGACCTGTCGTCATCGAGTTGCCCCCTGCTGGAACTGGCTGCCGGTCCAAGACTAGGGGCTGCACCGGCGGAGCGGATCTCCGGATTCCCCGGACCTTCCAGCGGTACCCCGACTACCGCCTCATTGTGGGCATTTGGCAGGCTGACCCCTGAGCAGCAGCGGTGAGCCACCCTCACCCACGGGGGCTGCCGCGCGGCAAGTATCCCTGCTCCGCCGTGCGCGAGGACACGGAGGACCGTACAGAGTGGACAGCGAAGAGCACCGACCGGCGACCGCCGCGCCCCTGCTGCGCCAGCGCCGGGACAGCCTGATGCCGATCGTGGCCGCCGCCCTGTCGGTGCGCGGCGGCACCCATACCTGCGTCGGCGAGAAGTCCGGACCGCCGCCGCCGCTGCACCCGTTGGTCGCCGAGTTCCTGGACGCGCTCCCGGCGCAGCAGCGCGAGCGGTTCACCGGCCGCTGCCCGGAGGCGGTCCTGCTGTCGCAGTACTTCGCCGCCGCCGAGGAGGGACGCTCCAAGCGGGCCTCGCGCAAGCCCTTCACCGAGGGCGACGCCCGCAAGTCGCTGCGCGGCGCCCGGATGACCACCGTCCGGATCCGGGAGGAGGGCGACCCGGCGCACGGCACCCACCAGCCGCCCTGCCGCTCCTGTTCCCCGCTGCTCGCCCACTACGGCGTGCAGTCGGTCGCCCTGCACGCGTCGGCCTCCCCCTGAGCACGCCCCAGCCCGAACCGCACCGCCCGCACTACCCAGAACGGAACGCCGTGGACGTCAGATTTCCCGCCGAGGCAGCGTCGGTGCTCACCAAGGCAGGCTGGTTCCCCGGCCGTCGGCAGCTGCCCCGCGCCGAGCAGTGGGCGGACGCCCTGATCAACCACACCTCGCCGGAGGGCCACCGGCACTCGGTATTCCCGGCCGCGGTCGAGGCCTGGGCCGAGTTCGGCGGCCTGGCCGTCGAGCTGGAGGGGGCGGGCCGGGACCAGGCGCGCACCCCGTTCACCATCGACCCGCTGGCCGGTCTGCACCAGCCGCGCACCCTGGCCGACCTGGGCCGGGCGCTGGACCTGCCGCTGGCGCCGCTGGGCGAGGAGCGCGACGGGCAGGCGCTGCTGGCCATCGACGCCCTGGGCCGGGTCTACAGCCTGGACCACAGCGGCGAGTGGTTCCTCGGCCAGACCATGGACCGGGCGCTGACCACGCTGATCACCGGCACCGCGCCGGAGCGGCTGCAGTTCGTCGCCGACGCCCTGTAGCGCGGCCCGGGCCCCGGCTCGGCTCGGGCCTCGGGCCTCGGGCCTCGGGCCTCAGGCCTCGCCGTAGGTGTCCCGCAGCGCCGCCGCCACCACCGCGTGGGCTTCCTCCGGCGGAATGCCCAGGCCGTGCACCAGCTGGGCGTAGCGCGCGGCGGCCTGGGCGGCGGCCTGGCGCGAGGAGTCGCCGGACGCGGCGACGACCGTGCCGTGCCGCCCCCGGGTCTCCACCACCCCGGCGGCCTCCAGCTCCCGGTAGGCCTTGGCCACGGTGTTCACCGCCAGCCCCAGGTCCTCCGCGAGCCGCCGCACCGTGGGCAGCCGCATCCCCACCGGCGCCGCGCCGGTCCGGGCCTGCTCGGCCACCTGCGCCCGGATCTGCTCGAACGGAGGCACGGGGGAATCGGGATCGAGGGCGATCAGCAAGATGCGGTCTCCGGTGCCGGGGCTGGGATGCCGGGGGCTGAGGGTGTCCCCGCCTACGGTAGTACCGCCCAGCCGGAACCGACCGCCGAACCGGAACGGGACCGCCGCACCGGAACGGGACCGCCGCACCGTGGCCGGACCCGCCGCACCAGGCGCGCGGCCGTCCGGCCTAGCCCGCCGCCAGCAGCCTGGCCTCCACCCGGAACCCGCCCGAGTCGGTCGGCCCGGCGGCGAAGGTCCCGCCCAGCGCGGTCACCCGCTCGCGCATCCCCAGCAGCCCGTTCCCGCCGCTCGGCAGCCCGCTGCCGTAGTGCCGCTCCACCTCCACCGGGCAGGTGTTGGACACCGCCAGCGCCACTCCGCCGACCATGTACGCCACCACCACCTCGGCGTCCGCCCCGGGCGCGTGCTTCAGCACGTTCGTCAGCGCCTCCTGCACCACCCGGTAGGCGGTCCGCTCGGTGTCCGAGCTCAGCGCCCGGCGCGCGCCGCCGACCGTCAGCCGCACCCCGAGGCCCGCCGCCCGCGACTCGTCCACCAGCCGCGGGATGTCCGCCAGGCCGGGCGCGTCCGAGGTCGGCACGGCCAGTACCGCCGCCGCCTCCTGGCCGCTGACCGGCGCCGACTCCACCGTCCTGAGCACCCCCAGGATCTGCCGCAGCTCGTCCAGGGCCTGCCGTCCGATGTCGCCCATCAGCTTGGCGCTCTCCGCCGCGCGGTCCGGGTCCCGCCGGACCACCCGCTCCAGCGCGCCCGCGTGCACCACCAGCAGGCTCACCCGGTGCGCCACCACGTCGTGCATCTCCCGGGCGATCCGCGCCCGCTCCTCCACCTGCGCGCGCTGCGCCCGCTCCCGGGCCTGCTCGGCCAGCAGCGCCAGCTCCGTCTCCAGCCCCTCGGCCCGCTCCCGCAGCGCCTCCAGCAGCCGCCGCCGGGCGCCCACGTACAGGCCCAGCATCGTCGGCGCGACCGTGATCCCGACCGCCACCAGCAGCGACATGATCAGCAGCGCGTACTCCGGGACGCCGCTGTGCAGCGCCTGCGGATGCTGCCGACCGATGGTCAGCGCGGAGACCAGGGTGGTCTCCAGGATCGCCACCGCGCACAGCAGCGACATCGCCCGCCGCTCCGCGAACCGCCAGGTCACCCCCTCCAGGCGGTACGCGCCGATGGTGTACAGCCCCACCATCAGCAGCATGTACCCGGCCTGGAGCGGGATCGTCGCCAGCGCGGCCACCACCGGCGTCAGCGGCCAGCGGCGGCGGACCAGCAGGGTCAGGCTCGCCAGCACCCCGAACACCGCCGCCGCGACCGTCCACGGCATCGCCATCCCCTGGTTGCGGACGAAGGTCGCGGCGTTCATGGCGCACTCCGCCGCCGCCATGACGGCCACCGTCACGTCGAACCACATACTGCGCCGCCGGGGCCACATCCCCGCCACGCCCCCCGCGCCCGTACCGGGCGTCGCCATGCTCATGGGTGCCAGCCTACGTAAGTGCGACTCCGGGGTCCGGGGGGCTGTCCCGGTTGCGCATCGGCGAAGCCACAGTGTCCGGGATTCGGCCGCCACCAGTGCGGCGACAGTACGCACACCTATGCTGTTCGCGTCGGACAGCGCGGTCCGCAGAGCCGATGCCCCATCCACCTGCAAGGGAGCACCAGCGTGAGCGACGCACGCGAGGCCATCACCCCGACCTCGGTCCCAGCCTCGGCCCCGCCCGCCAGTACAACCGCCAGCACGCCGCTCGGCCCGGTCGAGCCGGACAACACCGCACTGCGCGCGGACATCCGCCGCCTCGGCGACCTCCTCGGCGAGACCCTGGTCCGCCAGGAGAGCCAGGAGCTGCTCGACCTGGTCGAGCAGGTCCGCGCGCTCACCCGCAGCGACGGCAAGGCCGCCTCGGCCCTGCTGGAGGAGACCGACCTGGAGACCGCGGCCAAGCTGGTCCGGGCCTTCTCCACCTACTTCCACCTGGCCAACGTCACCGAGCAGGTGCACCGCGGCCGGGAGCTCGGAGTCCACCGCGCGAAGGAGGGCTCGCTGATCTCGCGGACCGCCGACAAGCTCGCCGAGGCGGACCCGCAGCAGGTCGCGGACACCCTGGCGCACCTCGCCGTACGCCCGGTCTTCACCGCGCACCCGACCGAGGCCGCCCGCCGCAGCGTGCTCACCAAGCTGCGCCGGATCGCCGAGCTGCTGGACCGCACCGACACCCCGAACCGGCCGAGCGGACGCCGCCAGGCCGACCGCCGGCTGGCCGAGGTGATCGACCTGCTCTGGCAGACCGACGAGCTGCGGATCGCCCGCCCGGAACCCGCCGACGAGGCCCGCAACGCCGTCTACTACCTGGACGAGCTGTACAAGCGCGCGGTCCCGGACGTGCTGGAGGAGCTCAGCGAGGAGCTGGCCCGGATCGGCGTGGAGCTCCCCGAGGGCGTCCGCCCGCTGAGCTTCGGCACCTGGATCGGCGGCGACCGGGACGGCAACCCCAACGTCACCCCGGCGGTCACCCTGGACGTCCTGGTGCTCCAGCACGAGTACGGGATCAAGGACGCGCTGGACGTCATCGACGACCTGCGCGGCGCGCTGTCCTCCTCGGTGCGGCTCTCCGGCGCCAGCGAGGAACTGCTCGAATCGCTCGCCACCGACCTCGGCAACCTGCCCGGGATCAGCCCGCGCTACAAGCGGATGAACGCCGAGGAGCCGTACCGGCTCAAGGCCACCTGCATCCGGCAGAAGCTGATCAACACCCGCGACCGGCTGGCCGCGGGCACCCAGCACGTCGAGGGCCGCGACTACCTCGGCACCGCGCCGCTCCTGGCCGACCTGCAGATCATCCAGGACTCGCTGCGCGCCCACCGGGGCCAGCTGATCGCCGACGGCCGGCTCGCCCGGGCCATCCGCACCGTCGCCGCCTTCGGCCTGGCGCTGGCGACCATGGACGTCCGCGAGCACGCCGACGCCCACCACCACGCGCTCGGCCAGCTGTTCGACCGGCTCGGTGAGGAGGCCTGGCGCTACACCGACATGCCGCGCGAGTACCGGCAGCGGCTGCTCGCCAAGGAGCTCAAGTCCCGCCGCCCGCTGGCGCCCAGCCCGGCGCCGCTGGACGCCGCCGGGGCGAAGACCCTCGGCGTGTTCCAGACCATCCGCGACAGCTTCGAGCGCTTCGGCCCGGAGATCGTCGAGAGCTACATCATCTCCATGTGCCAGGGCGCCGACGACGTCTTCGCCGCCGCGGTGCTGGCCCGCGAGGCCGGACTGATCGACCTGCACGCCGGGATCGCCAAGATCGGCATCGTGCCGCTGCTGGAGACCACCGACGAGCTCAAGGCCGCCGACACCATCCTCGACGAGATGCTGCGCGACCCCTCCTACCGGCTGCTGGTCTCGCTCCGCGGTGACGTGCAGGAGGTGATGCTCGGCTACTCGGACTCCAGCAAGTTCGGCGGCATCACCACCAGCCAGTGGGAGATCCACCGGGCCCAGCGCCGACTGCGCGACGTGGCCCACCGCTACGGCATCCGGCTGCGGCTGTTCCACGGCCGCGGCGGCACCGTCGGCCGCGGCGGCGGCCCCTCGCACGAGGCGATCCTGGCCCAGCCGTACGGCACCCTGGAAGGCGAGATCAAGGTCACCGAGCAGGGCGAGGTGATCTCCGACAAGTACCTGATCCCGGCTCTGGCCAGGGAGAACCTGGAGCTCACGGTCTCCGCCACGCTGGAGGCGAGCGCCCTGCACACCGCCCCCCGGCAGTCGCCGGAGGCGCTGGCCCGCTGGGACGCGACCATGGACACCGTCTCCGACGGCGCCCACACCGCGTACCGGCGGCTGGTCGAGGACCCGGACCTGCCCGCGTACTTCTTCGCGGCCACCCCGGTCGACCAGCTGGCCTCGCTGCACCTGGGCTCCCGCCCGTCCCGCCGCCCGGACAGCGGCGCGGGCCTGGACGGGCTGCGGGCCATCCCGTGGGTCTTCGGCTGGACCCAGTCCCGGCAGATCGTCCCCGGCTGGTACGGCGTCGGCGCCGGTCTGGCCGCCGCCCGCGAGGCCGGGCTCGGCGACATCCTGCAGGAGATGCACCAGGAGTGGCACTTCTTCCGCAACTTCCTGTCGAACGTCGCCATGACGCTCGCCAAGACCGACCTGCGGATCGCCCGGCACTACGTGGACCAGCTGGTGCCGGACCACCTCAAGCACATCTTCGACCTGATCGAGGCCGAGCACGCGCTCACCCTCAAGGAGGTGCTCGCCGTCAGCGGCGAGAACGAGCTGCTGGAGCACACGCCGGTGCTCAAGCAGACCTTCGCGATCCGGGACGCCTACCTCGACCCGATCTCCTACCTCCAGGTGTCGCTGCTGCGTCGGCAGCGCGAGGACGCCGCCGCGGGCCTGGACGACGACCCGCTGCGCGCCCGGGCGCTGCTGCTGACCGTCAACGGCATCGCCGCCGGTCTGCGCAACACCGGCTGACCGGTCCCGCTCGCACGCCGAACGGCCCGCGCCCCCTCCAGCGACTGGAGGGGGCGCGGGCCGTTCCGCGGCACGCGCCGGTCGGCTCGGCTCAGGAGTTGTACGTGGTCTGCGCCCGCTCCAGGCCCTCGGAGAGCAGCGCCTCCACCGCGTCCGCCGCCCGGTCCACGAACCAGTCCAGCTCCTTGCGCTCGGTCGAGGAGAAGTCCCGCAGCACGAAGTCCGCCACGTCCATCCGGCCCGGCGGGCGCCCGATCCCGGCCCGGATCCGGTAGTAGTCGGGACCCAGCGACTTGGTGATCGACTTCAGCCCGTTGTGGCCGTTGTCACCGCCGCCGCGCTTGATCCGCAGCGTCGCGTAGTCGAGGTCCAGCTCGTCGTGGACCACCACCAGCCGGTCCAGCGGCGCCTTGTAGAAGTCCCGCAGGCCGGTCACCGGACCGCCGGACAGGTTCATGAACGAGGTCGGCTTCGCCAGCACCACCCGCTGCCCGGCCAACCGCCCCTCCACCACCTGGTTCCGGCTGCGGTGCGCCTTGAACTTCGCGCCGATCCGCCCGGCCAGCAGGTCAGCCACCATGAACCCGATGTTGTGGCGGTTCCCCGTGTACTCGGGACCGGGATTGCCCAGCCCCACGACCAGCCACGGGCCGCTCTGCTCGTCGCTCACCCTCGTTGTCCTTCCTGCTTCTCGGCAACGCTCGGGACACCCGCGCGCGCCGCTGCCCCGGCCGTCAGCGGACGGTCCGGGGCAGCGGCGGGGAAACTGTGGGGCTCAGGCCTCGGCGGCAGCGTCGCTGCCCTCGTCGCCCTCGGACGGGGCCTCGACCTGGGCGGAGACGACCTGGAGCACGACGGCCTCGGGGTCGACGGCCAGGGTGGCGCCCTTCGGCAGGGTGATGTCCTTCGCCAGGATGGAGTGGCCGGCCTCCAGGCCCTGGATCGAGACGGTGACCGACTCGGGCAGGTGGGTGGCCTCGGCCTCAAGGGGCAGGGTGTTCAGGATGTGCTCAAGCAGGTTGCCGCCGGGGGCCAGCTCGCCCTCGGTGTTGATCTGGATCTCGACGGTGACCTTCTCGCCGCGCTTCACCAGCAGCAGGTCGATGTGCTTGAGCGAGCGCTTGATCGGGTCCCGCTGCACGGCCTTCGGCAGGACGAACTCGTCCTTGCCCTCGATCGCCAGGGTGAACAGCACGTTCGGGGTCTTCAGCGCCAGCATCAGCGCGTGGCCCGGCAGGTTCACGTGGACCGGGTCGGTGCCGTGGCCGTAGACGACGGCGGGGACCAGGCCCTCGCGGCGGGCGCGGCGCGCGGCGCCCTTGCCGAACTCGTTGCGGGGCTGGGCCTCAAGGCGGATCTCAGACACGACGGCACTCCTCGTACCACGGGGCGGGCACCGCACAATGAAAAAGCCACCGGCAGGACCTCACCCGAAAGAATTCAGGGATGAGTCGCTCGGCGGCATCTCGCACAACAACCCGTGGTCTCCACGGTGCAGCGCGTCGATCACGGAGTCACCCGAACAGAATCGGACTCCCTCGCCGGGCGTTCCTGGAGTCTAGCCCAGACCCGGCGAGGGACCCAAAACGATCAGATCCGACGGACCCTCACACGCCCTCGAACAGGCTGGTGACCGAGCCGTCGTCGAAGACCTCGCGGATCGCGCGGGCGATCAGCGGGGCGATCGACAGCGTGGTCACCTTGTCCAGCTGCAACTCGCCCGGGGTCGGCAGGGTGTTGGTGAAGACGAACTCACTGGCCCGGGAGTTCTTCAGACGGTCGGTCGCGGCACCCGACAGCACCCCGTGCGTGGCGGCCACGATGACGTCCGCGGCGCCCTGCTCGAACAGCGCGTCGGCGGCGGCGCAGATGGTGCCACCGGTGTCGATCATGTCGTCCACCAGCACGCAGACGCGGCCCTTGACGTCGCCGACGACCTCGGCGGACATCACCTTGTTGGCGACGTTCGGGTCGCGGCGCTTGTGGATGATCGCCAGCGGCGCGTCGAGCCGGTCCGACCACTGGTCGGCGACCCGGACCCGGCCGGCGTCCGGCGAGACGATGGTCAGCCGGTCCCGGTCCACCCGGCTCGCGACGTAGTCCGCCAGCAGCGGCAGCGCGAACAGGTGGTCCACCGGGCCGTCGAAGAAGCCCTGGATCTGGGCCGTGTGCAGGTCCACCGACATCAGCCGGTCGGCGCCCGCCTGCTTCAGCAGGTCAGCTATCAGCCGGGCCGAGATGGGCTCGCGGCCGAGGTGCTTCTTGTCCTGCCGGGCGTAGCCGTAGAACGGCATGATCACGGTGATGCTCTTGACCGACGCCCGCTTCAGGGCGTCGATCATGATCAGCTGCTCCATGATCCACTGGTTGATCGGAGCCGTGTGGCTCTGCAGCACGAAGGCGTCGGCCCCACGGACCGACTCCTCGTACCGCACGTAGATCTCACCGTTGGCGAAGTCCAGGGCCTTCGTCGGAACCAGGTCCACACCCAGCTGCTCCGCCACCTCCCGGGCCAACTCGGGGTGTGCGCGGCCGGAGAAGAGCATCAAGTTCTTCTCACCGGACGTTTTGATCCCGGTCACTGCACCGTCTCCTCATTGCTGACGCGCGCTCGGCTCGCCGCGGCGCGCGGCGTAGCTGCTGGGGGGTTGACTGGAGCACCTGCCGGTCTCGTGCCGGGCACAGCGCTTGGATGTCCACCAGGTTACGCGCCGGATGCTGCTTCCGTCGCCTCCGGGGCCCCGTCCGAGCCGCTCCGGGCCCGCGCGGCGGCAGCCGCGGAGGCGGCGGCGGAGCCGGGCCGACGACGCTCGACCCAGCCCTCGACGTTGCGCTGCTGCGGCCGGGTGACCCCGAGCGC
This sequence comes from Streptacidiphilus sp. P02-A3a, assembly GCF_014084105.1. Taxonomy (GTDB): domain Bacteria; phylum Actinomycetota; class Actinomycetes; order Streptomycetales; family Streptomycetaceae; genus Streptacidiphilus. The sequence goes on from NZ_CP048289.1 coordinate 8,449,914, forward strand.
ACCAGCCGGAACGTCCTTGTAGATCACCGATCCGGCGGCGGTGTAGGCGCCGTCCCCGACCGTCACCGGGGCCACGAACATGTTGTCCGAACCGGTGCGGCAGTGGCTGCCGATGGTCGTGTGGTGCTTGTTGACGCCGTCGTAGTTGACGAAGACGGAGGCGGCGCCGATGTTGCTGCCCTCGCCGATGGTGGCGTCGCCCACATAGCTGAGGTGCGGCACCTTGCTGCCCGCGCCCACGGTCGCGTTCTTCATCTCGACGTAGGTACCGGCCTTGGCTCCGGCCCCGAGCACGGTGCCGGGGCGGAGGTAGGCGTACGGGCCGACCTGCGCGCCCTCGCCGATCCTCGCCCGCTCCGTTGTGGCATTGCTCACACGGGCCCCGGCGCCCACGACCGTGTCCTTCAGCGTGCAGTTGGGGCCGACCTCGGCGCCCTCGGCCACATGCGTCTCGCCCTGGAGCTGGGTGTTCGGGTGGATCACCGCGTCCGGCTCGTAGCTGACCTGGACGTCCAGCCAGGTGGTGGCCGGGTCGACCACGGTCACCCCGGCCCGCATCGCGGTCTCCAGCAGCCGGTCGTTCATGATCCGGCGGGTCTCCGCGAGCTGGACCCGGTCGTTGATCCCGAGCACGTCCCGGAAGTCGTCGGCGACCAGCGCGCCGACCCGGTGGCCCGCCTCCCGCAGGATGCCGAGGACGTCGGTCAGGTACTCCTCGCCCTGGCTGTTGTCGGTGCGCACCTCGCCCAGGCCCTGGGCCAGCAGCTTGCCGTCGAAGGCGTACACCCCGGAGTTGATCTCCCGGATCGCCCGCTCGGCCTCGGTGGCGTCCTTGTGCTCGACGATCGCCCGGACCTCGCCCGCGGCGCCGCGCAGGATCCGGCCGTACCCGGCGGCGTCCGGCACCTCGGCGGTGAGCACGGTCACCGCGTTGCCGTCGGCGGCGTGCGCCCCGGTCAGCCGGCGCAGCGTCTCGGCGGTGAGCAGCGGGACGTCGCCGTAGCTGACCACCACGGTGCCGTCCAGCACCGCGCCGTCGGCGGCCAGCGCCTCCAGCGCGACCCGGGCGGCGTGCCCGGTGCCCTTCTGCTCCTCCTGGACCACGGCGCGCACGCTCGGGTCGATCTCGGCGAGGTGGGCGGTGACCTGGTCGCGCTTGTGCCCGACCACGACCACCAGGTGCTCGGGCGTCAGTTCGGCGGCGGCGGCGACGGCATGGCCGACCAGGCTGCGCCCGCAGAGCGGATGCAGGATCTTCGGCAGCGCCGCCGACTTCATCCGGGTGCCCTCGCCGGCGGCGAGAACGATGACAGCGGCCGGGGGGGTCGGGCTCACGAGTGGTGGCTCCTCGGCATCACGGGGGAGGGCAGACGGGAATGCCGGGCCACCGCTACCGCTGGGGTATCGCACACGCGTGCCCGAACGGTTCGAGGATAACGGGGTGCGGTCCAGGCTTCTTCCACCGCGCTCGGCCAAGCCGCTTGAAGTGCCGGTACGGACAGTGCTCCGCTGCTAGGACTCGAACCTAGACCGAACATCTCCAAAGGATGCCGTGCTGCCAATTACACTACAGCGGAATATTTGTCAAGCGGCATTGTCCTCCCCGCCGACGCACCTAGCCTACGGGTTTCGACGCCTTGTCTCCACTACCAATCCGGTCCACCAACCATCGATGCGCCGATAGAGGTCGGCACTCCGCAGGACGCTGACGACCAGGCATCCCCGGTAGTCCTCACCGACGTTCTTTCGTGTCGTCTTGGGACTGTGCCGCTTCAGCGTGGGGCGCTGGAGTTCGGCAACGTCCACCCCGACCAGCTCGGCCCAGAAGCGCTGCGCCTCGTCGACCTCGGCGGACTCATGGATATGCACCCGGAACCGGAGCCGCGAACGATCCACGCCGAGCAACCGCAACCAGGCCAGGTAGACCACGATCAGGTCAGGATCGCTGTTGATGAGCGCCACCGACTCACGGCGCGCGTGCTTCTTGTCCTTGGTGCCCTCGGCCCAGTACAGCGCCACGCCCATGACGAACAGGTCCCGGTCGCCGAGTTCCCCGATGGCCCCCGCCGCGGCGGCCTTCGTCGCCTGCCGCTCCGCCTCCCGCAGCCGCCGAAGCGGCTCCCAGCGCTCCTCGGAAGCCCTCTTGGCAAGCTCCGCGCGAGTGAACCTGGGCGGTGGCTTCGGGAGGTCTCGGACCCAGAGGGAGACCGAGCTGCGGGAGACCCCGAGCTGCTCCTCGATCTCGTCGTACGTCCTCCCTTCGAGGCGCAGCTCGCGCGCCCGCGCGCGCAGCTCGTCCTTGGCGCGGGGGCGCCCGGTCCACTCCGGCGGCGGTTCGCCCGCGAGCAGGCGGTTGAGGCGGTCGTTGTTCCAGATCCGGAGCTCGTCCCGAATCTGGCGGCGGCTCATGCCGCCCCGGCGCAGGGCGATCGCGCGCTCCCGCAGCCCGGCTTCGGCGTCCGTCGGCGGGCAGGTGATGGTGTCCATACGGACCACCCTGACCGTGTCGGACGCCGACCGAGCGAAAAGCCGCATCAGATCACACGTTCGAGCGATTGCCGCCATGATCGGGAATGGGCGTTCGGATTGTCGACTCATCGCTTCGGCACGCCAGCGGGATTGACCCGGCGGCTTGAGGGGCAATCAACCTACGATGCCGTAGGTTACGGAACCGTAGGCAGGCTCCCGCCCCCTTCTTCTCACGTCGCGAGGTAGCGAGACATGACCACTCAGCCCGCCGAAGACACTGGCACCCCCCAGCCCTCGGCCGTACTGACCCAGCCGCGCCCGGCGCCGGAGGGTCCGGCCACCCGGGGCGGGGAGACCAAGGGCTTCGCGGAGCAGTTCGCCCTCGGCTCGTTCATCTTCGTGCCGTTCCTGGCCCTGCTCGCCGCCGTGCCGGTGGCCTGGGGCTGGGGTCTCGGCTGGCACGACGTGGTGATCATGGTGGTGATGTACTTCACCGCCTGCCACGGCATCACCATCGGCTTCCACCGGTTCTTCACCCACGGCTCGTTCAAGGCGAACCGGGCCCTGAAGATCGCCCTCGCCGTCGCCGGGAGCCTGGCCATCGAGGGGCCGGTGGTCCGCTGGGTCGCCGACCACCGCAAGCACCACAAGTTCTCCGACAAGGAGGGCGACCCGCACTCGCCGTGGCGCTACGGCGAGTCGGTCCCGGCGCTGCTCAAGGGCCTGTGGTGGGCGCACATGGGCTGGCTGTTCGACGAGGAGCAGACCCCGCAGCACACCTACGCGCCGGACCTGGTCAAGGACCGGGACGTGTCCTGGGTCTCCCGCCAGTTCGCCTTCTTCACGCTCACCTCGCTGCTGCTCCCGGCGCTGGCCGGGGGGCTCTGGTCGTGGTCCTGGCAGGGGGCGCTGACCGCGTTCTTCTGGGGTTCACTGGTCCGGGTGGCGCTGCTGCACCATGTCACCTGGGCGATCAACTCGATCTGCCACGCCACCGGGAAGCGCCCGTTCAAGTCCCGCGACCGCTCCGGCAACGTCGCCTGGCTGGCGGTGCTGTCCTGCGGCGAGTCCTGGCACAACCTGCACCACGCCGACCCGACCTCGGCCCGGCACGGGGTGCTGCGCGGCCAGGTGGACTCCTCGGCGCGGCTGATCCGCTGGTTCGAGCTCGCGGGGTGGGCCCGCGACGTCCGCTGGCCGAGCCCGGAGCGGATCGAGGCCCGGCGGGCGGCATGATGGTCCTGTGAGTGACAGCAGCGGTGGTTCAGGGGGCGCCGGGAGCAGTCCGGGCCCCGCGAAGGCGGCACGCGCACGCAGGGCACCGGCGACCGGAGGACGCGCGGCCCGAGTGCGGATGAGCGGGAAGCAACGGCGGGAGCAGCTGCTGGACGTCGGTCGGATGCTCTTCGCGGAGCGCGGCTACGAGGCGACCTCGGTGGAGGAGATCGCCTCGCAGGCCGGCGTGTCCAAGCCGGTGGTGTACGAGCACTTCGGCGGCAAGGAGGGGCTGTACGCGGTCGTCGTGGACCGCGAGATGCAGCTGCTGATGGACATGGTCACCGGCTCGCTCACCGGTGGCCACCCCCGGGAGCTGTGCGAGGAGGCGGCGTTCGCGCTGCTGGACTACATCGAGACCTCGACCGACGGCTTCCGGATCCTGGTCAGGGACTCCCCGGTGGCGCAGTCCACCGGGACCTTCGCGTCGTTGATCAACGATATCGCGACCCAGGTGGAGGACATCCTCGGGCACGAGTTCAAGTCCCGGGGGTACGACCCGAAGCTGGCGCCGATGTACGCGCAGATGCTGGTGGGGATGGTCGCGCTGACCGGCCAGTGGTGGCTGGACGTGCGCAAGCCGGGGAAGGCCGAGGTGGTGGCCCACCTGGTGAACCTGGCCTGGCACGGCCTGGAGGGGATGGAGCGGCGTCCGCAGCTGGTCGGCCGGCGCAAGAACTAGTCGGCGTCGGGAACCGGGCGGCGTCGGGAACCGGGCGGCGTCGGGAACTAGGCGGCGTCGGGGGTCTTGACGGCGACGACGAAGATCCGGCGGAACGGCAGCACCGTGCCGTGCGGGGTGGCCGGGTAGGCCTGGTCCAGCAGCGCGCCGTACTCGGCCAGGAACTCCTCGCGGTCGGCCGGGTCGGTGAGCGCGGCCAGGACGGGGCGCAGCCCGGTGCCGAGCATCCAGTCCAGGACCGGGCCGCCGGGGGTGTCCCGGGAGCCGGTGAGCAGCTGGCAGTAGGTGGTCTCCCAGGCGTCCACGGCGCAGCCGAGGTCGGCCAGCCGCCGCAGGTAGTCGGCGGGCCCGTGCACGGCGGCGACGTGCACCTCGCCGAGCGGGCCGGACCAGCGCGGGGTGTCCCGGAGTCCGGCGAGCAGGGTGTGCGACGGCGAGTCGAAGTTCCCGGGGACCTGGAAGGCGAGGACGCCGCCGACCGGCAGCGAGTCGATCCAGCCGGGGAAGAGGTCGGTGTGGCCGGGGACCCACTGGAGCGCGGCGTTGGACAGGATCAGGTCGGCGTCCGGCCGGTAGCCGCGGATGTCCCCGGCCTCGAAGCGCAGGCCGGGGTGGTCGCGGCGGGCCCGCGCGATCATCGCCGGTGAGTTGTCGACTCCGACGATCTCGGCCCCGGGCCAGCGCTCGGGCAGCGTGGCGGTGGTGTTGCCGGGCCCGCAGCCGAGGTCGACCACCCGCCGCGGGCTGCCCGGTACCCGGCCGACCAGGTCGTGGAAGGGTCGGCTGCGGTGCCCGGCGTGGTGCAGGTACTGCGCGGGGTCCCAGGTGTGGGTGCTCATGCTCGGCTCCAAATATCTCGACATCAAGATACTTCGAGTGTGACCGACCGGGTTTCTTGATGTCAAGAGACTTCACATCGACACATCCACCACTACACTGTCCCCATGGAGGACGAGGTCGACCGGCTGGTCAACGCGTGGCGCCGCGAGCGCCCGGACCTCGACGTGGAACCGCTGGAGGTACTGAGCCGGGTCAGCCGCCTGGCCCGCCACCTCGACCGGGCCCGCCGGATCGCCTTCGCCGAGCACGGCCTCGAACCCTGGGAGTTCGACGTGCTCACCGCGCTGCGCCGGGCCGGGGCCCCCTACCAGCTCTCCCCCGGGCAACTGCTGACGCAGACCCTGGTCACCTCCGGCACGATGACCAACCGGATCGACCGACTGGCCGGGAAGGGCCTGGTCCAGCGGCTGCCCGACCCCGGCGACCGCCGCGGCGTACTGGTCCGGCTCACCGAGTCCGGCCAGGAACGCGCGGACGAGGCGCTGGCGGGCCTGCTCGCCCACGAGCGGGCGCTGCTGGCCGAGCTCTCGGCCACCCAGCGCGGCGATCTGGCCAACCTGCTGCGGCGCCTGGTCGCGCCGTTCGACAACCTGCCGGAGTAGGACCGACGGTCTGAGACCGGCACGGCCGGGGAAGGCTCCCGGTGCGGCTCCGCCGTGTCCCCTGACGTCCTGGCTCAGGGGGCACGGCGGAGTCCTTCGCACGGACGGTGGATCCCCCTTGGCGCGGACCGTGGTGCCGCCGGGACGGGACGGCAACGGGCGGGCGCACGGGTCTTGCCAAAAGCTACTCACCGGTTGCCATACTCCCTGGGACCGGGGCCCGCATCCGAACGCGGCGCCCCACCAAGGGGGTCCCACTCGTGCTCAGCAGCTCCCGCACCATCCGCGCCCTCGGTGGCGTCGCCGCCGCGGCCCTGGCCTCGGCGGCACTGACCGGCGCGGCCTCGCCCGCCACCGCGGCCACCGCCCAGGGCGCGCAGCACTCCCAGCACCACGGGCAGCACGGTTCGCGGCACCACGGCAAGGAGTACTACGTCTCCCTCGGCGACTCCCTCTCGGTCGGTTTCCAGCCGAACGTCGACGCCAACACCTCGGCGTCGTACCCCGACCAGCTGTACGCCAAGCTGAAGAAGCGGGACCCGGAGCTGGTCCACGTCAGCTTCGGGTGCAGCGGCGAGACCACCCAGACGATGATCAGCGGCGGCATCTGCGCCTACCCGGACGCGGCCTCGCAGCTCGCGGCGGCGGTGAAGTTCCTCGACGGCCACCGCGGCCAGGTCCGGCTGGTGACCCTCGACATCGGCGCCAACAACGTGGACGGCTGCGCCGGTAGCACCGGCCTCGACCTGGCCTGCGCCGAGAAGGGCATCGCCACGGTGGCCACCCAGCTGCCGCAGATCACCCAGCAGCTGCGCCGGGCCGGCGGCTCCCGCCCGCGGTACGTCGGGATGAACTACTACGACCCCTTCCTCGCCGCCTGGCTCACCGGACCGACCGGCCAGCAGGAGGCCGAGCAGTCGGTGACGCTGTCCACCACCTTCAACGCCGCGATCCAGGCCGGACTGCGCCGCTCGGGCTTCGAACTGGCCGACGTCTCCCGGACCTTCGCCACCGACGACTTCACCCACCAGGTCAGCGTGCCCGGGCTGGGCCAACTGCCGGTCAACGTCGCCCACGTCTGCCAGTGGACCTGGGAGTGCACGCCGTACCAGAACATCCACGCCAACACGCTCGGCTACGGCGTGATCGCCGGTGTCTTCCAGCGGGTGCTGGAGCGGCGCCGCTGAGACCGCGCCGCCCACGGCCGCACCAGGACCGAGCCCGCCCCCGCCGTTCGGGGGGCGGGCTCTCCGTTTCCCGGGGGACAAAGACGAGAAAAGGGTATGCAACGATGAAGATCCTCTGATAAGGGATGGGGAGGGACGTGTCGTCCGAAACAACGCCGAACCGCCGGAACGCCTGGCGCCCTCGGGCAGCCGCCGTGGCCGTCTGGTACCTGCGGATCACCGCGCTGCTGAACTTCCTCGGCGCCGTCTCCGCCCCCTTCCGCAGCCAGGTCACCCGGCACAACACCGGCGACTTCTTCACCCCCTACCTGCTCACCGCGGGCTTCAGCTCCGGCGCGCTGGCGCTGTTCATGGCGGTCATGCTGCGCCGCCGGAAGCGGGCCGCGTGGCTGTTCAACGTGGTGCTGGTGAGCCTGTACCTGCTGCTGGTGGCGCTCTTCATGGCGGTCTACCCGGAGGCCAAGGACCTCTGGTTCAACTGGATCTCCATGATCTTCACGCTGATCCTGCTGCTGGCGCTGGTGGTCGGCCGCAAGGAGTTCCAGGCCAAGGGCGACCGCGCCAACCCCTGGCTGGCGCTGGCCGCGCTGGTCGGCGGCGGCGCGGTGGCGGTGCTGCTGGGCACGGCGCTGGTCTCCGCGACCAACACCGCCACCGGCTCCACCCTGTGGGGCCGGGCCGGCTACACCCTGATGCGGGTCTACACGCTGGCCCCCTCCGGCAGCGCCTACCGGGACATCCACACCCCGCACTGGGTGGACATCACCATCAACGTGATGAGCGTGCTGATCTTCCTGCTGGTGCTGTACACCCTGTTCCGCGCGCCCAAGGGCAAGGAGTACCTGGCCCCGGCGGACGAGGCGCGGCTGCGGGAGCTGCTGGACCGCAACGGCGAGCGGGACTCGCTGGGCTACTTCGCGCTGCGGCGGGACAAGTCGGTGCTGTTCTCCCCCTCCGGCAAGGCCGCCGTGGTCTACCGGGTGGTCGGCGGGGTGTCGCTGGCCTCGGGCGACCCGATCGGGGACATGGAGGCCTGGCCGGGGGCGATCGAGCTGTGGCAGGCGCAGGCCCGCGAACACGCCTGGCTGCCCGCGGTGATGGGGGCCAGCGAGGAGGGCGGCACGGTCTACGCCCGGCACGGGATGAACGCGCTGGAGCTGGGCGACGAGGCCATCGTCGAGGTCTCCGAGTTCACCCTGGAGGGGCGCGCGATGCGCAACGTCCGCCAGGCGCACAAGAAGGTCGGACGCGCCGGTTACACCGTCCGGGTGCGCCGCCACGCCGACATCCCCGAGCACGAGATGGACACCCTGCTCCAGCGCGCCGACCACTGGCGGGACGGCCAGACCGAGCGCGGCTTCTCGATGGCGCTCGGACGGCTCGGCGACCCGGCCGACGGCCAGTGCGTGATGCTGGAGTGCCACGACGGGGAGGGCGTGCTGCGGGCGCTGCTCAGCTTCGTGCCCTGGGGCCGGGACGGCCTGTCGCTGGACCTGATGCGGCGCGACCGGGAGTCCGACAACGGACTGCTGGAGTTCATGGTGATCGAGCTGATCGGGCAGGCCGAGAAGGTCGGCTTCGAGCGGGTGTCGCTGAACTTCGCGATGTTCCGCGCCGTCTTCGAGCGCGGCTCCCGGCTCGGCGCCGGACCGGTGCTGCGGATGTGGCGCTCGGTACTGCTCTTCTTCTCGCGCTGGTGGCAGATCGAGTCGCTGTACCGGGCCAACGCCAAGTACCGGCCGATCTGGGAGCCCCGCTACCTGCTGTTCGAACGAAGCAGCGACCTGCCCCGGATCGGGCTGGCCTCGGCCCGGGCCGAGGGGTTCATCACCACGCCCAGCCTGCCCAGCCTGTTCAAGCGTCGGCACCGCCCGGCGCTGGAGACCTGAGCGCCCGGCATCCGTGACCGCCCGTACCGGTTGAACTTTGTCCTATTTTGCTAGGATATTTAGGTTGTATGAACGAAGAGAGCGGAGGAGCTGTCATGTCGAACGCCCATCCGCTGGTTCGGGCCGTCGAGGCCGAGTGGGGCGCGCTGTACCGGGCGGTGCGGGTACCGATCGCCCGCCGGGGCCTGGCGGCGATCCCGCTGACGCTGGTGGCGACCGCGTCGATCGTGGCCTTCCAGATGCTCCAGCACACCATCGCCGGGGCGGCCCTGGTCCAGCGGACCGGGGTGATCCAGGCCTCGCTGCCGCTGTGGCAGGAACTGCTGCGCACCCCCCTTTCGCTGTTCGTCCCGGCCCCTGACCTGCCGGTCTGGGGTGCGGCGGTGCAGGTGTTCCTGGTGTTCGGGATCGCCGAGGTCACCCTGGGCCGCTGGCGCACCCTGGTCCTCGCCGTCCTCGGCTCACTGGCCGGGACGCTCTACGCCCGCAACGGCGTCCGGATCGGGCCGCACGAGGTCTTCGGGCTGCCCTTCGCCGACGCCTTCGCCCGGGACACCGGGCCCTCGGCGGCGGTGGTGGCGCTGGCTGTGTGCGTGGCCTGGCGCTACCGGGCCTGGTTCACCGGCGGCCTGCTGGTCCTCGGCCTGGCCCTGGAACAGGCGCTGCTGCCGAACCTGGCCGGGGCCGAGCACCTGGCGGCGATCGCGTTCGCGATCACCGCGTCCGCGTACGGCGAGGCGATCGGCCGCCAACTGGGACGCACCGCCGGCGCCCTGCGCAGCGCGCTGGCGCTGGGCCCGATCGCCGAGCAGGTCCGGCGCACCGGCGGGCAGCTGGCCGGCTGACCGGCGCTACTCGACCGGCCCGACCCCCGCGCGCCGGGCCAGCGCGACGGCGGCGAGGGTGGAGTGCACCCCGAGCTTCCCGAGGACGTTCTGCATGTGGGTGCGCACGGTGTGCGGCGACAGGTACAGCCGGTCCGCGACGGCCTGGCGGCCGAGCCCGGCGACCATGCAGCGCAGCACCTGCTGCTCGCGCGGTGTCAGCGACTCCACCAGCCGCTCGCTCTCGGTGCGGTCCCGGCGGGCGGCGGTGAGCTCCCGGACCACGCCGGTCAGCAGCAGCGGCGGGATGTGCGTCTCGTCCCGCAGCACCCCCCGGACGATGGCGGTCAGCCGCCCCAGCGAGCTCTCCTTGGCGACCCAGCCGCCCGCACCGGCCTGTAGCGCGCGGACGATGCGCCGGGGGTCGTCGTCCGCCGACAGCACGATCGCGTGCAGCTCCGGGTGGGCCGCGCGGGCCCGGGCGACCAGCGCGATGCCGTCGACGGCGGCCGCGCCCTCCCGAGGCCGGGGCGGCGCGGCGGCGGCGCTGTCGGCGCGCGGCGCCGGGACCCGCGCCCCGGCCGGTACCGGCGGGGCGATCCGCGCGGCGACGGCGGGCGGTCGGCGCTGCGCGGGCAGCGGGACGACGGCGCGGCCGGGCGGGCGCGGCGGATCGGCCGGATGCTGCTCGGCGCCGGGGGCGCCCCGTCCGGCGGGCGCGGGTGTCCGGGCGTCGCCGGGTGGCGGTCCGGGCGCCAGGTCGGCGTCCACCAGCAGCACCTGGAACGGTCGGTTCTCGGCGACGGCGCGGTCCAGCGCCCGCTCGGCCGCCTGGACGCTGCCGGCCGCCGCGACGTCGATGTCGGGTTCGGCCGCGAGGGCGGTGGCCAGCGCCTCGGCGAAGATGCGGTGCCCGTCGGCGACCAGGACCCGGATACGCCCCACGGTTCTCCCCCCTCGTCCGGCACCGACCCCCCGCCGGTCCCGCAAACTCAGGGTAGGGCCAACAGCCTGCCCACAGCATGGGAAGCGCCGGACCGTGCCCGCACGAGGCGACGGCCGGGGCCGCGAGCCCTCCGCTCGCGGCCCCGGCCGTCGTACAGGCAGGCGAATCAGCCCTCGTTGTGCACCGCCGCCGGGAACCCGAGGCGGCGGGCGCCCGCCGACGGAACAGCGGTGAAGCTGCGCGGGGGCTTCCAGCCCGCCGCCGCGAAGGCCTCGGCCACCGCGCCCGCGATCCGCTCCGCGTCGGCCCGCTCGGCCAGCACCACGACCGAGCCGCCGAAGCCGCCGCCGGTCATCCGCGCGCCCAGCGCCCCGGCGGCGGCGGCGGTGGCCACCACCAGGTCGGTCTCCTCGCAGGACACCGCGAAGTCGTCCCGCAGCGAGGCGTGCCCCTCGGTCAGCAGCGGGCCGATACCGCGCAGGTCACCGGCGTCCAGCAGGGCGACCACCCGCTCCACCCGGGCGTCCTCGGTCACCACGTGCCGGGTCAGCGCGCGCAGCTCGCCCTCGGGCAGCCGGGTCAGGGCCGCCTCCAGGTCCGTCGGCGGGAGGTCTCGCAGGGCGGCCAGGCCCAGCAGCTCCGCAGAGCGCTCGCAACCGGCGCGGCGCGCGGCGTACGCGCCGTCCGCCAGCTCGTGCTTCACCTGCGTGTCCACCACCAGCAGCACCAGCCCGGCATCCGCCAGGTCCAGCGGCACCTGCCGCGAGCTCAGGTCCCGGGTGTCCAGGAACAGCGCCGCGCCCGGCGCGCAGCAGCTCGACGCCATCTGGTCCATCACCCCGCAGGGCACCCCGGCGAAGTCGTTCTCGGCCCGCTGCGCCAGCAGCGCGATCCGGGACGGCTCCAGATCCAGCCCGTACAGGTCGCTGTAGGCCAGGCCGACCGCGCACTCCAGCGCCGCCGAGGACGACAGACCGGCGCCGACCGGCACGTCGCTGTCCACGTACAGGTCGGCGCCGCCGACCTCGAAGCCCGCTTCCCGCAGCGCCCAGACCACGGCCGCCGGATAGCCCGCCCAGCCGCTGACCGCGCCCGGGACCAGCCCGGCCAACTCGACCTCGGCGCCCTGCGCGGCCTGCGCGCTGTGCAGCCGCAACCGCCCGTCGTCGCGCCGGGCGGCGGCGACCCGGGTGGCCTGCGGCAGCGCCAGCGGCAGCACGAAGCCGTCGTTGTAGTCGGTGTGCTCGCCGATCAGGTTCACCCGGCCCGGCGCCTGCCAGACGCCCTCGGGATCGGTGCCGTAACGCGCCCGGAAGCCCTCGACGGCGGCGTCGCGGAGGTCGTCGCGCTCGTCGGCGTCGGGCGCCGGGGTGTGAAGAGGGGGCACTGCTTGCTCCTTAGTCCTGTTCCTGGGCGAGGGCGAAGTTCCAGGCGTCGGCGACGATGCCGTCCAGGTCGGCCCGGGTCGGCTGCCAGCCGAGGACCGTCCGGGCGCGCTCGGCCGAGGCGACCAGCACCGCCGGGTCGCCGGGGCGCCGCTCGGCGGTGACCGCGGTGATCTCGCGGCCGGTGACCCGCCGCACCGAGTCGATGACCTGGCGGACCGAGAAGCCGCTGCCGTTGCCGAGGTTGCAGATCAGGTGCTCGCCGGGCCGGGCGGCGGCCACCGCCAGCAGGTGCGCCTCGGCCAGGTCGGCCACGTGGATGTAGTCGCGGACGCAGGTGCCGTCCGGGGTGGGGTAGTCCTCACCGTAGACGGCGATGTGCGGGCGCTTGCCCAGGGCCGCCTGGATCACCAGCGGGATCAGGTGCGACTCGGGGTCGTGCCGCTCGCCCTGGACGCCGTACGCCCCGGCCACGTTGAAGTAGCGCAGCGACACCGCGGCCAGCCCGTGGGCGTTGGCCTCGCTGGTGATCATGTGGTCGACCGCGAGCTTGGTCGCGCCGTACGGGTTGGTCGGCGCGGTACGGGCGGTCTCCTCGATCGGGGAGAGCTCCGGCTCCCCGTAGACGGCGGCGGTGGACGAGAACACCAGCCGCCGGACGTCGGCCTTGCGCATCGCGCTCAGCAGTTCGAGTGAACCGGCGACGTTGTTGCGCCAGTACTTCTCCGGGTCCGCCACCGACTCGCCGACCTGGGAGCTGGCGGCGAAGTGGAGCACCCCGTCGAAGGAGCCGTCGAGCACCTCTCCGGCGTCCTGGATCCGCCCCTGCACGAACGCGGCCCCGGCGGGCACCGAGAGCCGGTGCCCGGTGGACAGGTCGTCCAGCACGACCACCTCGTGCCCCGCCTCGACGAGGTGCGCGCCGACGACCCCGCCGACGTATCCGGCGCCACCGGTGACCAGGTACTTGCTCATGGGGAGACCTCTCGTAGCCGCTGCGCCGCCGTCTCCGGCGACACGTCGTTGATGAACACGTCCATGCCGGATTCGGAGCCCGCCAGGAACTTGAGCTTGCCTACGGTACGACGGATCGTGAACAGCTCCAGATGCAGTGCCAGCTCACCGCTGCTGCCGGGGCCCGAACCGACCGGGCTCTGGTGCCAGGCGGCGATGTACGGCGTCCGCCCGGGCCTGGCAGCGGCCCCGGCCGCGGGATCCACGAACAGCAGGTCGAAGCGGCGCAACAGGTCCAGGTAGACCTCGCAGAACTCGGCGCGCTCGGCGTCGTTCAGCGCGAGCAGGTCGGCCACCCGGCGGTTCGGGTAGAGGTGCACCTCGTACGGCCAGTGCGCGGCATACGGGACGAACGCCGTCCAGTGCTCACCGGCGATGACCACCCGGTCGGCGGAGCCGCCCCGGGCCGCGAGCTCGTCGGCGAGCAGGTCGTCGAAGAGGTTCCGCCCGGTGCGGCGGCGGTGGGCGGCGGCGGCGCCCAGCATCCGCTCGGTGCGCGGGGTGACGAACGGGTAGGCGTAGATCTGGCCGTGCGGGTGACCGAGGGTCACCCCGATCTCCGCCCCCCGGTTCTCAAAACAGAACACCTGCTCCACCCCGGGCAGGGCGGACAGCTCAGCGGTCCGGTCGGTCCAGGCGTCCAGTACCAGACCGACCTGCTGCGGCGTCAGGTCGGCGAAGGAGGCGTCGTGGTCGGAGGTGAAGCAGACCACCTCGCAGCGGCCGTTCCCGGGCCTGGCCAGCTTCGGCAGCGGACCGGCCCCGCGCTCGGCGACCGCCGGGGCCGCGCTGGTGAGCGAGGGGAAGCGGTTCTCGAACACCACGACGTCGTAGCCGTCGGCGGGGATCTCGCTGAGCCGCCCGTCCCGGGAGGGGCACAGCGGGCACTCGTTCGCCGGCGGGTGGTAGATCCGGCCCTGCCGGTGCGAGGCGATGATCACCCATTCGTCCAGCAGCGCGTCGTAGCGGAGCTCCGAGGCGGTGCTGGTGGCCCCCAGCGGCCGCAGGTCGGCGGCGTCCCTGACGACGTCGTCGAGCGCGTCGTAGTAGATCAACTCTCGACCGTCAGCCAACCGGGTGCTGGTCTTCTTCACGCGAGGCTCCACCTTCACACCTGACCGGACCGTTTGCCAACACATTCAAACACAATGACTCAGTAATCAACAGATGTGAGTGGCCCCCATCTCAGCCGCTGATGTGCGAAACCCCCAGCGGCGCGCGGGCGGGCGCGGGCAGGCGCGGGTGGGCGCGGGCGCGTGCGGGCGCGGGCAGATGCGTGCGGGCGCGCGGGTGGGCGCGGGCGGGGCGCGGGCGGGCCGGGGCGGGCGCGGGCGGGGCGCGGGCGGGCGGGCGGGCGCACGGCCCCGGCGCGGCTGTGGCCGGTCCGGCGGGCTGCCGGACCGGCGGGGGTGGTTCGCTCAGGGGCGGGTACGGCGGCGTCAGTCGCGGGCGGCCAGCTCCAGGAGGCCGGTGCGGGCGGCCACGGCGGTCGCCTCCAGCCGGGTCCGGGCGCCCAGCTTCATCAGCACCCGCTGGACGTGGGTGCGGGCGGTACTGGGGGCGATCGCCATGCCCTCGGCGATCTCGCGGGTGTCCTCGCCCTCCGCGATCCGGATCAGCACCTGCACCTCGCGCCGGGTCAGCAGCCGCAGCAGCCGCACCGCCTCACCGTCGGGCTCGGCCACCGGCCGCAGCAGGTGCTCGAACACCGACTGGAGCAGGTCCGGCGCCACCGCCGCCTCGCCCGCCCTGACCCGGGTCAGGGCCCGTTCGACGCCCTCTATCCGTTCGTCCTGCCGGACATACCCCGACGCCCCCGCGGCCAGCGCCGAAGCGACCCCGGACAGGTGCAGCACGGTGCCCATGACCACGACCGCGACCTCCGGCCGCTCCCGCCGGATCCGCCGCACCACGTCGAAGCTCGCCGGGTCCTCCGGATGGGCCACGCCCAGCAGGCAGACCTCCGGCCTGCGGTTGGCCACCAGGTCGGCGGCGGCCCCCACCGGGGTGCCGACCGCCAGCACCCGGTGCCCGCGCAGTTGCAGCGCCGTCGCCAGCGCCTCGGCCAGCAGCCGGTGATCGTCCGTCACCACGAGCCTGACGCCCACGGTGCCCCCTCTCGCTCGGCCGTACCCGACCGTGACGCACCATCACAACGCATTCCGTGCACGGACCGCCAGCACTTCACCGGCCAGGACACGTCCGCTTCTGCGACCCGACCATCTTTGGCAGTCTGGGCGCCATGTCCACGCCCCAGTACCGGCCGAAACCCGCCCCGACGCCCACACCCCCGCGCTCGGCGCCGCCCGCGCCTCCGCGCCGAAACGGCGATCCACCGCTGGTCGCTGACGCCGCCCGGTTGCTCGACCGCCCCGGGCGGCGCCTGCTCGGGTTGTGCGGACCGCCCGCTGCCGGGAAGTCCGCCCTCGCCCGTACCCTCGTGGACGGAATCAACGTACGCCTCGGCACTGACACTGCCGCGTATCTGCCACTCGACGGATTCCACCTGTCCAACCAGCAACTGGAACGCCTGGGCCTCGGCGACCGCAAGGGCTCGCCGCCGAGCTTCGACGTGTACGGCTACGCCGCGCTGCTGCGCCGGGTCGGCGCGGTCCCGCTGCCCGACCACGACGTCTACGCGCCGGACTACGACAGGACCCTGCATGAACCGGTCGCGGCCCGGCACCGGATCGCGCCCGGCGTCCGGCTGGTGGTGGCCGAGGGCAACTACCTGGGGCTGGACGCTCCCGGCTGGCGCGAGGCGGCGGAACTGCTGGACGAGCTCTGGTACGTGGACGCGCCCGACGAGCTGCGGGAGCAGCGGCTGCGGGAACGGCACCTGGGCAACGGCTCGTCGGCGGAACGGGCCCGGGCCCGGGTCGAGGGCAACGACCGGCCGAACGGCGAGCTGGTGAAGTCCTCGCGCGGGCGCTGCACGCGGGTGGTCGGCACCGGCTGACCACGACGCGGTCCCGGTGCGAGCTCGGTGCGAGCTCGGGAACGCCGAAGGCCCCCCGCCACTCGGGCGGGGGGCCTTCGGTCCTTCCGGAGCCCCCATGCGGAATCGAACCGCAGACCTTCTCCTTACCATGGAGACGCTCTACCGACTGAGCTATAGGGGCGAACGAGGAAGACAATACCTGGTCACTGCCCCGAATACGAAATCGCCTCGGCCGCCGCGAGCAGTTCGACCGCTTCTGCGTGATTCGCCTGTTTCGGCAGCGCGCGCAGGCACAGCAGCGAGCAGCAGCAGGCCGCCACCAGGTACCAGCCGACCGCGTAGGAGCCGAGGCTCGCGGTCAGTCTGGTCGCGATCAGCGGCGCCAGTGCCCCGCCGGTGAGCGCGCCCAGGTTGTAGCTCACCGACGAGCCGGAGCAGCGCACCTCCGCCGGGAACAGCTCCGGCAGGAACGCCGGGATCGGGCCGTGCAGCAGGCCGAGCGCGACCATCGCCCCGGCCAGGCCGAGCAGCACCAGCGACGGCCGGGCGGTGTCCAGCAGCGGGACCAGTGGCAGCGACCAGAGCAGTGCCGCCGCCATCCCGGCCCGGATCACCGGTCGGCGCCCGTACCGGTCGGAGAGCAGCGCACCGGCGTAGGTCGCGGCGCCGAGGATCAGGTTGGACACCAGCAGCAGGGCCAGCATCCGGGTCCTGGGCATGTGCAGGTCGCCGGTGGCGTGCGCGAGGGCCCAGGTGGTGGCGACGTAGAAGAAGACCGAGCCGCTGACGACGGTGCCCGCGCCGAGGAGCAGCAGCCGCAGGTGCCGTCGCACCACGGTCACCAGCGGCGCCCGGTCCCCGTCGGGCCGGTCCGGGTCCGCCGCCCGGGCGGCGGCGGTGGCCAGGAAGGCCGGCGACTCCTCCACCCGCATCCGTACGGCCAGGCCGAGGCCGACCAGACCGGCGGAGGCCAGGAACGGCAGCCGCCAGCCCCAGGCCAGGAAGTCCGCCTCCGGCAGGAAGCGGGACAGCGACCAGAACAGCCCGGTGGCGACGGCGAAGCCGAGGCAGGGCCCGAGCTGCACGTACGCGCCGAAGCGGCCACGGCGGCCGGGGGGCGCGTGCTCGATCGCGAGCAGCGCGGCGCCGCCGAACTCGCCGCCGAGGCCGACACCCTGGAGGAACCGCAGACCGGTGAGGGTGATCGGCGCCCAGATCCCCCATTCGGCGTAGTCGGGGAGCAGGCCGACGGCGGTCGTCGACAGGCCCATCAGCAGCAGCGACCCGATCAGCACCCGCTTGCGCCCCACCCGGTCCCCGAGATGCCCGAAGAGCACCGCGCCGGTGGGTCGGCCCAGGAAGCCGACGGCGTAGACGGAGAAGGCGGCGAGCAGCCCGTTCACCGGGGTGAGGTGCGGGAAGAAAGTGCGACTGAAGACGAGGGCGGCGGCGGTGCCGTAGATGAAGAAGTCATAGAACTCAGTGGTGGAGCCGATGAGTACGGCCGGAATGACACGACTGGGGGCATTTCCCGACATCTCGCCATTCTCGGCCCCGGGGGCCCTGACAGCCGGTCACCACCCGAGCGACGGCGAGTCTCTCCCCCCGGCCGGGGGCTCCACCGAACCGACTGACCGTTACCGGGGCAGGTGCGCATAGGGATCGCGTGGTTCGGGTGCCGACGACACCCGGCCCCGCAGGCGCCTCCGGCGCACCACCACTCCCCCGACCCCCGCGAGCACCAGCACCCCGACGCCCGCGCCCACCAGCACCCCGGCCCCGCCACCGCTCCCCCGCGCGACGGCACCGCCGGCCCGCCCCGCACCAGGCGAACCCGCCTTGGGCGCAACGGAGCTGGCCGCCACGACCGGCAGCAACGGATTCACCCCAGCAGCCCCGGGATCACCGGGCGTCACCAGAGCGACCCGCGGCCGAACGAGCCCGTAACCGAAGTAGGGGTCATGAACACCCGGCCGGCTACCGGCATTGGCGGTGTTCATCAGGACCCGAATGACCTGGTCCGCCGTCCACGTCGGATGAACAGACCAGAGCAGAGCAGCCGAGGCGGAGACCAGCGCAGTGGAGTCACTGGTGCCGTGGCTCGTGCAGTACCCAGTCGGCCCTACACAGGCCCGGTACATGTTCGCTCCTGGTGCGGTGAGCGCAACCTGCGGGCCGTATTCGGATTCCGTGGCCACGTTGCCCTTTTGGTCGGTCTCTCCCACGCCGACGACTCCGGGAAAAGCAGCGGGATACTCGGCGGGATTTCCCGAGGCCCCATCGTTGCCAACTGCCGCGACGATCAATTTTCCTTTGGACAATGCATATTCGACCGCGTTGCGTACATTTGACTCATCCTCGGTCTGGGACATCGAGATGTTGATGACCTGGGCACTGCTGTCGGCTGCGGCACGAATCGCCTCGGACATCTGCTTGGCGAAATCCATGGAAAAAACATCCTCGTTGCCACCAGCAGGCACGATGCGCAAGGGCAGGATCTTCGCGCCAGGGGCAAGACCGTACATTCCATTGTCGTCCCAGCCCTTTCCCGTCCCCACCATGAAGCTGGCCATCCCTGTCCCGTGGCCGTCCGTGTCAGTGTCCGCGCCGCCTGGGAGGGCTGAGAAGTTCTGGCCGGGGAGTACCTGACCGGCCAAGTCCGGGTGATCGGCGTCAACTCCGCTGTCGATCTCAGCGATAGTGATGCCCTTTCCCGTCGAGATGGGCCACACCGCGTCCGGCACATGCATGGCGTCGATCCACCACTCCTGGGCCCGGATCGACGTGAGCGAGGGGGAAGCGCCGGCACTTGACGCACCCCCCGACACCAGGGCC
Source organism: Streptacidiphilus sp. P02-A3a (assembly GCF_014084105.1). Classification (GTDB taxonomy): domain Bacteria; phylum Actinomycetota; class Actinomycetes; order Streptomycetales; family Streptomycetaceae; genus Streptacidiphilus. The sequence continues at coordinate 8,468,803 of NZ_CP048289.1, forward strand.
ATCGTTGCGGCCAGCACAGCCGTGACGCGCGACACCGATCGCATACCCGACAGTGCCATCCGGCTCTCCTCGTCATCCTTGTGAGTCACCCAGTCGAAGCGCTACTCAATCACCGCAGGATTGGCCCCGGACGTAGCTGACGTCCAGGTCTCCCCGTCCTCCACCAGATATGCGGCACGGCGGCGTCTCCGCTTGCTGCTACCGTCGCCCATCTGTCCCATTCCGCCCATTCCCATCCCACCGGGCAGAAATTCCCCGGCGTGCTGAGAATCTGTCGTACTTCCGGTAGGAATGGCCTCCGGGCTGATCCCTGTCTCGGCTGTGGGTGACGGCACATTGGCCGAGCCGCCGATACCGGCCACATCGCCAATCGCCCCGATCTCGCGGACATATGCTGCGCTGGTTGGGCCCCTGTCTACTCCCATCGCTGTCGCGCCGAAGTGGCCTCCGCTCTCGGCAGGCATGGCGGTGCCGCCACTGATACCGATATCCCGCTCACCCGCTGGGGCGCCGGAACCGGTCGACGCACGACCACCCGCGCCGTGGGCCGTACCCGGCCCACGTGCTTCGCCACCACCGTATCCAGCGCTTCCGCTCATACCGAGCAACGACGGAGGCACGATGGCCCCACTCCCTGGAGCCGTTCCACCTCCACCGATGCCTCCGCCTGCGGTGTGGGTGTTCGGGGCCGGAGCCTCGTAAGGGTGGGTCCCCTGAAGCACCGTCGACATACCACCACCGGAGTTGCCCGTACCCAACAACGGGGACTGCACTGCTACGAACGTCCTGCCAACCGCACCTGTCGGGGATCCGCTGGAAGAGCTCCCCGCAGGACTCGTGCCAGAACGCAGCCCACCATCGCCATACGGTGACGAGGCCCCTTGCCCCGGCCAGCTGCGTGCTGCGGAGTCGGCCCCGGTGTCGGCATAACCGCTGCCCTGCGGCGGCATCAGGGTGCTGGGGAGTGGGGGGAAGGTGGGGATCGTGCTGACGCCCATCGTGGCTACCGCGCCGACGTACGCGCCGCCGAGGCTTTCCATCTGGCCCAGGGCTTCCTGGTAGGCCGACTGGATGTTCGCCTGGGCCCTGGTCGCGGCGTCCTGGGTGATGCCCCCGGCGGGGACGGTCTTGGGGTCGCCTGCGGTCAGCAGTTGCTGCTTCCGGAATTCCGCGACCGTCCGCAGGTCCGCCGTCGGTACCGGCGGCATCCCGGCGATCGTCGAACCCAGCTGCGTCCCGGCCATGGTGAGCGCCACGGCGGTGTTGTTGGCGTAGATCGACAGGGTGTCGGTCGCGGAGACCACCTGCCGTGCCCAGCCGGTGAAGGCGTCGGCGGCCGTGCCGGTCCACTGGAGACCGGCGAGGTGCTGGGCCAGGTCGTCGGCCAGGGACTGGATCTGGGTACCGGCCTTGGCCAGGGTGTCACCGACCAGGAGGATCTGCGTCGGAGAGGCGCCCTGGACCATCTCCCAGAGCTGCTCGTGCGTGCAGTTCTCGAAGTCGGTTACCGGGCTCCAGTCGTCGGCGCCCGAGCCGATGGTCTTCACTGCTCCCCGCTCCTCACGTCTGCCTGCTCCCGGTCCGGGTGGGCGCCGGGGCCGGCGCCGACGCGGCGGCGGCGAGTTGCTGGGCGACGGTCCGGTTCGCCTGTGCGGGCGGTGGCTGGGAGGCGGTGGTCTGGTTCTGGATCAACCAGAGTCTGGAGATCTGTTCGGCCTCGACGTGCTCGTAGCCGACCTGGGACACCTGGAGGGTGATGCCCATGGCGTTGATCTGGTCGGTGAGCGTCCGGGACAGGGCCTGTAACTGACTGTGGACGACGCCGTAGCGCTCCACGAGGAGCTTCACCTCAGCGAAGGTGTTGCCCAGTTGACTTTCCGTCAGTCCCTGGCGGCCGATACTGCCCGGCGCGGCCGGGCCCGAGTCCAGCGAGGCGAGCAGGGCGTTGACGCGGTCGCGGAACGCGGTCAGGGTGTCGATCTCGACGCTGACCGCGCCCGGTGGGCCGGATGTGGTGGTGACTGGGCTCTTCTCGGTCATTCGTCCCCCGCACTTGTGGCCTACTCAGTGCACAGACGAAAATACCCCACCACACCGGCGACGCACCGGCGTTCACTCGACCGGGGGCGGGTCAGACGTCCTCGGCGAGCTCCAGCCAGGACAGTTCGAGGTCGTCCCGCTCCTCCTTCAACGCCCGGAGCTTCGCGTCGAGTTCGGCGACCTTGCCGAAGTCGGAGGCGTGCTCGGCCAGTTGCTCGTGCAGCTTGGCCTCGTCCTTGTCGAGCCTGACGATCTGCCGCTCGATCCGCTGGAGTTCCTTCTTCGCCGCCCGGGTGTCGCCGGTCTTCTTCGGGAAGCTCGCGGCCGGGGCGGCGGCCGCGGTGCGCTCGGCGATCACCTGGCGGCGCTCAAGGTACTCGTCGATGCCCTTGGGCAGCATCCGCAGCGCCTGGTCGCCCAGCAGCGCGTACACCACGTCGGTGGTGCGCTCGATGAAGTACCGGTCGTGGCTGACGATGACCAGCGAGCCGGGCCAGCCGTCGAGCAGGTCCTCCAACTGGCTCAGGGTCTCGATGTCGAGGTCGTTCGTCGGCTCGTCCATGAACAGCACGTTGGGCTCGTCCATCAGCAGCCGCAGCAGTTGCAGGCGGCGGCGCTCACCGCCGGAGAGGTCGCCGACCGGCGTCCACTGCTTCTCCTTGGTGAAGCCGAAGGTCTCGCAGAGCTGGCTGGCGGACATCTCCCGGCCCTTGCCGAGGTCGACCCGGCCCCGTACCTGCTCGACCGACTCCAGCACCCGCAGCGTCGGCGGAAGCTCCGCGACCTCCTGCGAGAGGTAGGCGAGCTTGACGGTCTTGCCCACCACCACCCGCCCCGAGGCGGGTTGCAGGTCGCCGTCGCTCGCCCAGGCCGTCTGCATCGCCCGCATCAGCGAGGTCTTGCCCGCGCCGTTGACACCGACCAGGCCGATCCGGTCGCCCGGGCCGAGGTTCCAGGTGAGGTGCTCCAGCAGCAGCTTGGTACCGGCCTGGATGGTGACGTCCTCCAGCTCGAACACGGTCTTGCCGAGGCGGGAGTTGGCGAACTTCATCAGCTCGGCGCGGTCGCGCGGCGGCGGCACGTCGGCGATCAGCTCGTTGGCGGCCTCGACCCGGAACCGGGGCTTGGAGGTGCGGGCCGGGGCGCCGCGCCGCAGCCAGGCCAGCTCCTTGCGGACCAGGTTCTGCCGCTTGGTCTCCTCGGTGCTGGCGATCCGCTCGCGCTCGGCGCGGGCGAAGACGTAGTCGGAGTAGCCGCCCTCGTACTCGTGCACCGTGCCCGCCTGGACGTCCCACATCCGGGTGCAGACCTGGTCCAGGAACCAGCGGTCGTGGGTGACCACGACCAGCGCCGAGCGGCGGGCGCGCAGGTGCCCGGCGAGCCAGGCGATGCCCTCGACGTCGAGGTGGTTGGTGGGCTCGTCCAGCACCAGCAGGTCGGGCTCGGCGATCAGCAGCTTGGCCAGCGCGATCCGGCGGCGTTCGCCACCGGACAGCGGGCCGATCACGGTGTCCAGGCCCTCGGCGAAGCCCGGCAGGTTCAGGCCGCCGAACAGGCCGGTGAGCACGTCGCGGATCTTGGAGTTGCCCGCCCACTCGTGGTCCGCCTGGTCCCGGATCACCTCGTGCCGGATGGTCGCGGCCGGGTCCAGCGAGTCGCTCTGGGTCAGCGCGCCGATGCGCAGGCCGCCGACGTGGGTGACCCGGCCGGTGTCGGCCTCCTCCAGCTTCGCCATGATCCGGGTCAGGGTGGTCTTGCCGTCGCCGTTGCGGCCGACGACGCCGATCCGGTCCCCCTCGCTGACCCCGACGGACACGCCGTCGAGGACGGCGCGCGTGCCGTACACCTTGGTGACGGCTTCGACGGTGACGAGGTTGACTGCCACGGCTGCTCTGCTCCTGCGGGGGCTGGGGGACCTGCTCTGGGCCCCCAGCCTAGTAGGCGCGGAGCCGGGAGCGCGCGGACGGGAGTCCGAGGCCGGTCCGAGGCCGGTCCGAGGCCGCCGACGGCCCGCCCCGACCGGGTCCGGCGCCGGGCTCGGGAGGGCGGTCAGCCGACCACCGTCGCGCCGCTCACCGGGCCCTCGGTGACCCGTACCTCGCGGCAGGTGCCGGAGGCGGCCAGCGCCCCGGCGACGCTCGCCGCGTCCTCGGCGCCCTTGGCCAGGAACGCGCAGGTGGGCCCGGAGCCGGAGACCAGCGACCCGATGGCGCCCGCGTCGCTGCCCGCCCGCAGGGTCGCCGCCAGCGACGGGCGCAGCCCCAGCGCGGCGGCCTGCAGGTCGTTGCCGAGGGCCGCGCCGAGCGCCACCGCGTCCCCGTCGCGCAGCGCCGCCAGGAGCGCCGGGTCGGCCGCCGGGGCCGGGACGTCGTCCTCGCCCGCGCCGCCGCGCAGCGAGCGCAGCCGGTCGCATTCGGTGTAGACGGCGGGGGTGGACAGGCCGCCGTCGGCGACCGCGAACACCCAGTGGAAGCTGCCGCTGACCGGCACCGGGGTCAGCAGCTCCCCCCGGCCCTCCCCCAGTGCCACGCCGCCGAGCAGCGCGAACGGTACGTCGCTGCCCAGTTCGGCGGCGAGCGCGGCGAGTTCGGCGGGGCTGCTGCCGATCCCCCACAGCGCGTCGCAGCCGACCAGCGCGGCGGCGGCGTCGGCGCTGCCCCCGGCCATGCCCCCGGCCACCGGGACGTCCTTGGCGATGTGCAGCCGCACCGAGGGCTCGATGCCGTGCCGGGCGGCGAGCAGCGCGGCGGCCCTGGCGGCGAGGTTGCTCGGGTCGGCGGGCACGTGCTGGGCGTCGGTACCCTCGACGGTCACGCTGAGGCGGTCGGCCGGTGCGACGGTCACCTCGTCGTACAGTCCGACGGCGAAGAAGACCGTGGCCAGGCCGTGGTAGCCGTCGGCCCGGCGACCACCGACCGCCAGTTGGACGTTGACCTTGGCCGGGACGCGCACGGTGATGGACGGCGACACTGGCGGGTGCTCCCCTTGCTCACTGCTGGTTCGGGTGACGAGGACGGGCGGCTTCATTCTGCCGGAGAGCCACCGGCGCCGGCGCCGGTGTCGGAGCCGGTGTCGGAGCCGGTGCCCGTGTCGGTACCGGTGTCCGTGCCCGTGGGCCGGGCCTCGGCGATCCGGGCGAACTGCTCGACGGTCAGCGTCTCGCCGCGCAGCCGGAAGTCGATCCCGGCCGCGTCCAGCGCCGCCTCGGCCGCCGCCGGGGAGCCCGCCCAGCCGGACAGCGCCGCGCGCAGCGTCTTCCGCCGCTGCGCGAAGGCGGCGTCCACCACCGCGAACACCTCGCGCCGGGTGGCGGTGGTCACCGGGGGCTCCCGGCGGACCAGCGACACCAGGCCGGAGTCGACGTTCGGGGCGGGCCAGAAGACGTTGCGCCCGATCGCCCCGGCGCGCTTCACCTCGGCGTACCAGTTGGCCTTGACCGACGGCACCCCGTAGACCTTGTTGCCGGGGACGGCCGCGAGCCGGTCGGCGACCTCGGACTGGACCATGACCAGGGTCCGCTCGATGCTCGGGAAGGTCTCCAGCATGTGCAGCAGCACCGGCACCGCGACGTTGTACGGCAGGTTGGCGACCAGCGCGGTCGGCGCCGGGCCGGGGAGCTCGGTGACCTCCATGGCGTCCGCGTGGACCAGCGCGAAGCGGTCGGCGCGCGCGGGCAGCCGGGCGGCGATGGTGGTCGGCAGGTGCCTGGCCAGCAGCGCGTCGATCTCCACGGCGGTGACCCGGTCGGCCACCTCCAGCAGGCCCAGGGTGAGTGAGCCCAGGCCCGGACCGACCTCCACCACCACGTCCCGCTCGGTGACCTCCGCCGCGCGGACGATCCGGCGGACGGTGTTGCCGTCGATCACGAAGTTCTGGCCGCGCTGCTTGGTCGGACGCACGCCGAGGGCGTCCGCGATGCTGCGGATGTCGGCGGCGCCGAGAAGGGGGCCCTCCGTGGACGAGTCTTCAGTGCGGGTGCTCACCGCCCAAGCTTAGACCGGTCGGCCGGTCCTATCCGGCGGCGCGGGGGCCGCAGGCGGGCCAGGGTTCCAGGCCGCGTCGCTGGTAGAGCTCCCGGGCGCGGTCGGTCTGCTCCCCGGCGGAGGCGTCCTGCGGCAGCCCGTGGCCGCCGAGGCTGCGCCAGGTGCGGGCGTCGAACTGGTAGAGGCCGCCGTAGCGCCCGCTGGGGTCGACCGCGCGCGGATCGCCCCCGGCCTCGCAGAGGGCCAGCGCTCCCCAGTTCAGCTCGCCGGTGACGTGCGGGGTGTCCGGGAGGTCCCGTCGGTGCGAGTGCGCCCGGTGCTCGCCGGGGCGGCGGTGCGCGGAGCGGCCGGTGTCGGCCGGACGGGTGTGGGCCGCGTGGCGGCCGGAGCCGTGGAGGTGCGCCGGGGCGGCCTCCGCCGGGCCCGCACCGGCGGAGGCCGGGCGGGGGACGCTGAGCGGCAGCAGCGCCGCCAGCGGGTGCCCGGCGAGCGGGCGCCCGGCCAGCGGGTTCGAGGTGAGCAGGTTCGGGGCCAGCAGGTTGGGGGCCAGTGGGGAGGCGGCCGACGGGTTCGGTCCCGGCGCGGCGGCGGGCGGCAGCTGCTCGGCCCGGCCCCGCGCCGTGGGCAGCGCCTCGGCCGTCGGTTCGACGTCCAAGTCCACCCGCTGGTGGCCCGGGACGTCGCCGACGTCCGCGCGGGCCTGGTGGCTCTGGGCGGCGAAGCCGCCGCTCCCGCCCACGAGCAGGGCCAGCACCAGGGCCCGTGGAAGCGTCCGCTGAGAGCCTGCTGAACCGTTCACTCGAAGCCTTCCGCCGTCCGACACGGTCCTCCCGCGCGGATCAACGACCCAGTGGCGGCGGGGTCACCGGCCGTTCACCCGACCAGGCGGCCGCCGTCACCCGACCGGCGGTCATCGCCATCGGCGGTCGTCGTCAGCAGCGGTCATCGCCAGCAGCGGTCCTCGTCAGTAGTCGAAGGCGCGGGCGGTGTTCGCGGCCAGGGCGGTGGCCATGGCGTCCTCGTCCAGGCCGCGCACCACGGCCATCGCCCGCAGCGTGACCGGGATCAGGTACGGGGCGTTCGGCCGTCCCCGGTACGGGGCCGGGGTCAGGAAGGGGGCGTCGGTCTCCACCAGGACCCGGTCCAGCGGGGTGACCGCGAGCGCGTCCCGCAGGTGCTGGTTGGCCGGGAAGGTGACCGGTCCGGCGAAGGACAGGTAGTAGCCCGCCTCGGCGCAGACCTTGGCCATCTCGGCGTCGCCGGAGTAGCAGTGGAAGACGGTGCGCTCCGGCGCGCCCTCCTCGCGCAGGATCCGCAGCACGTCGTCGTGGGCGTCCCGGTCGTGGATGACCAGGGCCTTGGCGTGCTTCTTCGCCAGCGCGATGTGGCGGCGGAACGACTCCTGCTGGATCTCGACGCCTTCCGGGCCGGTCCGGTAGTAGTCGAGGCCGGTCTCGCCGACGCCCTTGACCTGCGGCAGCGCCGCCAGCTCGTCGATGGCGGCGATCGCCTCGTCCAGCGCGGCCGGGCCGCCGGGCCCGCGCCGCCGCCCGCTCCAGCCGTCCGGGTCGCCGAGGACGATCCGGGGCGCCTCGTTCGGGTGCAGCGACACCGTCGCGTGGACGTTCTCGTGCGCCTCGGCCAGCCGCGCGGCCCACACCGAGCCGTCCAGGTCGCAGCCGACCTGGACGACGGTGGTGACCCCGACCGAGGCGGCCTTGGCCAGCCCGGCCTCGGCCCCGTCCTGCTGCATGTCCAGGTGGGTGTGCGAGTCGGCGACGGCCACCCGCAGCGGCTCCGGCAGCGGCGGGGCGACGTTCTTGTCGGACTGGGACTTCTTCGACTGGGCCATGGGGCCATCCTCCCTCGGACGGCCCCGACCCCGACAACCAGATAAAACGGATGCCGCGAACGGGTGCCGCAACCGGTGCCGCGGCGCTCAGGCCTCCGGTCGCTCCTCCAGCCGCGGGAAGAGGATCTCGCCCTTGGTCACCGTCACCCCGGCCGGGAGCAGCCCCCAGCCGGCGGCGCGGGCGACCTGCTGCTCGGCCAGCGCGCCGAGCACCGGCTCCGCGCCCAGGGAGTCCCAGAGCAGCCCGCTGACCCGCGGCATCACCGGGTTGAGCAGCACCGCGATCCCGCGCAGCGACTCGGCCGCCGCGTACAGGACGGTGGCCAGCCGGGCCTGTCCGGCCGCCGAGGTGTCCTTGGCGACCTTCCACGGCTCCTGCTCGGTGAGGTAGCCGTTGACCTGCTTGACGAACTCGAAGATCGCGGCGATGCCGCCGGAGAAGTCCAGCTTCTCGCCGATCCGGTCGTCCGCCTCGGCGAAGGCCCGTGCCAGGCCCACGGCCAGTTGCTCCTCGGCCGGGCCGCTGTCGGCGGCGGCGGGCAGCACGCCGCCGAAGTACTTGCCGACCATGGCGGCCACCCGGGAGGCCAGGTTGCCGAAGTCGTTGGCGAGCTCGGAGGTGTACCGGGCGGAGAAGTCCTCCCAGGAGAAGGAGCCGTCGGTGCCGAACGGGATCGCCCGCAGGAAGTAGTACCGGTAGGCGTCCACGCCGAAGTGCTCGGTGAGCTGGTGCGGCGAGATCCCGGTCAGGTTGGACTTGCTCATCTTCTCGCCGCCGACCATCAGCCAGCCGTTGGCGGCGACCCGCTTCGGCAGCGGCAGCCCGTTGGCCATCAGCATCGCGGGCCAGATCACGGCGTGGAAGCGGAGGATGTCCTTGCCGACCAGGTGGACGTCGGCCGGGAAGATCCGCTCGAACTTCTCCGGGTCGCTGCCGTAGCCGACCGCCGTGGCGTAGTTGAGCAGCGCGTCGACCCAGACGTAGATGATGTGCTCGGGGTCCCAGGGGATCGGCACGCCCCAGTCGAAGGTGGACCGGGAGATCGACAGGTCCTGCAGGCCCTGCTCGACGAAGCGCAGCACCTCGTTGCGGGCCGACTCGGGCTGGATGAACCCGGGGTTGGCGGCGTAGAACTCCAGCAGCCGGGGGCCGTAATCGGAGAGCCGGAAGAAGTAGTTCTCCTCCTTCAGCATCTCCACCGGCTTCCGGTGGACCGGGCAGAGCTTCTGGCCCTCGAACTCGCCGGTGCCGTCGATCAGGTCGCCGGGCGCCTTGTACTCCTCGCAGCCGACGCAGTACGGGCCCTCGTAGCCGCCCTGGTAGATCTCGCCCTTGTCGTAGAGGTCCTGGACGAACTCCTGCACCCGGGCGGTGTGCCGGTCCTCGGTGGTCCGGATGAAGTCGTCGTTGGCGATCTCCAGGTGCTCCCAGAGCGGCTTCCAGGCGTCCCGGACGAGCTGGTCGCACCACTCCTGCGGGCTGACGCCGTGCGCCTCGGCGGTACGCATGATCTTCTGGCCGTGCTCGTCGGTACCGGTGAGGTACCAGACCTTCTCGCCGCGCTGGCGGTGCCAGCGGGCGAGGACGTCACCGGCGACCGTGGTGTAGGCGTGGCCGAGGTGGGGCTTGTCGTTCACGTAGTAGATCGGCGTCGACACGTAGAAGGTACGCTCCGCCGCCTCCGCGCTGGTGTTCTTCGAACCTGAGCTGTCTGTAGTCGCCGCCATGCTCACGAATCCTAGCCGTCGCGCGGGGTCCGCCCGGCCGCGCTGCGGTCGGGCGGACGGCTGGGCGGACGGTCGGGCCCGGCGCGGGGACGGTCAGGGCTCGGGGGTGGTGTGCCGGCGCCGGTGCAGGAAGTGGAACGGCAGGTGGAGCCGGTGCTGCCGACGCGGCCTCGGGGTGGTGACCGCGCCGCTGACCGCGGGCTGCGGACGGGCGGCGGGGCGGGGCGCGTGCCAGTAGGCGGTGGCCTCGGCGACGCGCCCGGCGCGCAGGATCCGCACGTGCGCTCCCCCGCAGCCGGGGCAGCCCGGGCTGCTCAGCGGGGACGGGACCGGGACGCCGTTGGCGCGGTAGCGGATCACCTGGTGACCCCCGGCATCGGCGCGGTGCTCGATCTCGTACGCCTGTTCCCAGCCGTAGCCGCAGTTCAGGCACGCGAAGGCATACGCCTCGTGGACGGTCTCGGGGATGGGGGTGGTGCGGGTGCTGGTGGTCCGTCCGGTGGCAGTGCCGGTCGCGGTTCCGATCGAGGTGGTGTCGGCCGCTGTGCCTGCGGCCGCACCGCGGTCGGGGTCGCCGAAGTGTTCGCTCATGCCGGTCTCCCGAATGCCCGAAGCGGGGCTTTCTCGCTTCCTCACCCAGAATCCCCCCGGCTCGCGCCGCGAAGTCGCCGCTGCGGCTTTCTTGGCCCAGAGTTGGCTGTTCAGGGGAGATCCGCTACCCGAGCGAGAGGATTCCTTGGTCAGCTTTTTATGGGGACCGCACAGGACGCGCCGACCGCGCGCCCACACGCGCCCCGTCAGCCCCGCTGAGCCGTCCCCGCGCGGCCCTCGCTCTGGGGCCGGGCGGTCTTCGCGGCCACCACCGCGTCGAACACCTCCCGCTTGGGGACGCCGGTGTCGGCGGCGACCGCCGCGATCGCCTCCTTGCGGCGCTCGCCCGCCTCCTCCCGCAGCGCGACCCTGCGGGCCAGCTCGACGGCGTCCAGCGCGCCCGGGGCGGCCGGGGGCGCGCCCTGGACCACCACCGTGATCTCGCCGCGCACCCCGTCGGCGGCCCAGACCGCGAGTTCGCCCAGCGGGCCGCGCTTGACCTCCTCGTAGGTCTTGGTCAGCTCGCGGCAGACGGCCGCCGGGCGCTCCGCGCCGAAGGCCTCGGCCATCGCCAGCAGCGAGTCGCCGACCCGGTGCGGGGACTCGAAGAAGACCATGGTGCGCGGCTCGGCCGCGAGGTCCCGCAGCCGGGAGCCGCGCCCGCCGCCCTTGCGCGGCAGGAAGCCCTCGAAGCAGAAGCGGTCCACCGGCAGCCCGGACAGCGCCAGCGCGGTCAGCACCGCCGAGGGCCCGGGCACGGCGGTGATCCGGATGCCCTGCTCGACGGCCGCCGCGACCAGCCGGTAGCCGGGGTCGGAGACGGAGGGCATCCCGGCGTCGGTGACCAGCAGCACCCGGGAGCCGCCGAGCAGCGCCTCCACCAGTTCCGGGGTCCGGCCGACCTCGTTGCCCTCGAAGTAGGAGACGATCCGGCCGCTCGGGGACACCCCCAGGGCGTTGGCCAGGCGCCACATCCGCCTGGTGTCCTCGGCCGCGACCACGTCGGCGGTGGCCAGTTCGGCGGCGAGCCGGGGCGGAGCGTCCCCGACGTCGCCGATGGGTGTTCCGGCAAGAATGAGTAGACCTGTCACCTCTTCATACTCCCAGTTGGCGAGGTCCCGGTACTGCCGACAGGGTTCACCCCTACGATGCACGCGTGAGCGGTGATGAGGCGACAGTGACAGCGCCGGACGGCGACGGGACGCACGGCACGACGACGCTGGCCGACGGCCCGGCCGAGGCGGTGCCGCAGGACGGGCCGACGGGGGCCACCCCGCGCCGGTCCTGGCCGCTCAGCGCCTGGCAGCGGCGGCTGAGCCGGCTCGGCTACGGCGCGCCGGAGCGGATCCCGCTGCGCGAGCGGCTGGTGCCGCCGATGCCGGACGGCCCGGGGATCTCCACCGGTGAGCCCTCACCGGTGCTGACCCGGCTCGGGGTACGGCTGCCGACCGGGCTGTGGATGTGGCTGTGCCGCTGGTCCGGCTGGCTGGGACCGCTGCTGGTGACCCTGTTCGGCGGCATCCTGATCTTCGTCAACCTCGGGCACCCGCACGACATCATCTTCGACGAGACGTACTACGCCAAGGACTCCTGGGCCCTGTGGCACTACGGGTACGAGGTCACCTGGCCGAACAACGCCAACCAGCTGCTGCTCCAGCATCCGGAGGTGATCCCGAAGCCGCTCGGGAACGCCTTCATCGCGCACCCGCCGGACGGCAAGTGGGTCATCGGCATCGGCGAGATGATCTTCGGCTTGAACCCGTTCGGCTGGCGCTTCATGACCGCGCTGCTGGGCACCCTGTCGGTGCTGATGCTCTGCCGGATCGGCCGTCGGCTGTTCCGCTCCACGCTGCTGGGCTGCGTCGCCGGGCTGCTGATGACCGTCGACGGCCTGCACCTGGTGATGAGCCGCACCGGGCTGCTGGACCTGGTGGTGATGTTCTGGGCGCTGGCCGCCTTCGGCCTGCTGCTGATCGACCGGGACCGGACCCGGACCCGGCTGGCCGACCTGGTCGGGGCGACCGCCGACAACCCCGGCGCGCGGCCGAACCAGGAGCTGGCCACCAGGGCCCGGCTGGGCTGGCGTCCCTACCGGCTGCTGGCCGGGGTGGTGCTGGGCATCGACTGCGCGACCAAGTGGGACGGGCTGTGGTTCCTGGCCTTCTTCGCGGTGCTGTCGGTGCTGTGGGACGCCGCCGCCCGCAAGACCGCCGGTGCCAGGCACCCGTACGCCATGGCGCTGCTGCACGACGTGCCGTTCGCGTTCCTGTCCATGGTGGTCGTGGCGTTCTTCACCTACCTGGTGTCCTGGTCCGGCTGGCTGTTCACGCAGGGCGGCTACGACCGGCAGTGGGCAGCGCACCGCGCCGGCCTCTCCGCCGCGAACTGGGGCCCGATCCCGCTGCCGCAGGTGAACATGGACTGGGTGCCGGCGCCGCTGCGCAGCCTGTGGCACTACCACGCGGAGATCTGGAACTTCAACACCCACCTGAACACCCCGCACACGTACATGTCGAACCCGTGGAGCTGGCTGGTCAACGGCCGCCCGGTGTCGTTCTACTACCCGAGCGGCCTACAGCCCTCGCAGTGCGGTGGCGCGGCGCAGTGCTCCAGCGAGGTGCTGGCGATCGGCACCCCGCTGCTGTGGTGGGTGGGCTGCTTCGCGCTGCTGTACGCGCTGTACCGGTGGATCCTGGTCCGGGACTGGCGGGCGGGGGCCATCGTCTGCGGCATCGCCGCCGGATACCTGCCGTGGTTCCAGTGGCAGCAGCGGACGATCTTCTTCTTCTACTCGATCGACTTCGAGCCCTTCCTCTGCCTGGCCATCGCGCTGATGATCGGCGGCATGCTGGGCAGGGCCACCGCCTCGCGCGAGCGCAGGCTGTGGGGCGGCGTGTCGGCGGGGCTGGTGCTGGTCGCGATCATGGCGTGCTTCCTGTACTTCTTCCCGCTCTACACCGGCGAGGTGACCACGCTCGCGCAGTGGCAGGCCCGGATGTGGTGGCCGACCTGGATCTGACCGCGCTCAGCGGGGCCGGGCCGCGCGCACCGAGTAGACCATCGGGACGCGCGGCCGCCCCTCCGGGAAGCGGTAGACCCGGGTGACCCCCTCGGTCACCGTCTCCAGCGCGGCGAAGCGCGGAAACAGCGTGAAATCGTGCTCGTGCACGAACTCAATGCGCAGTCCGGCGGCGGCGATGGCACTGAGGATCTCGCCGAGTCCGTGCTGCCATTGGACGGACACCGTTATTTGGGGTTCCTCGACGTAATCGGTGTAAGTGCCCGGTTCATCCCAGACCGTGGCCTCCTGATGGAAATAGTCGTATTCGACGGTGCGGCCGTCGTCGCCGAGCATGTCGGTCACCGGGTGGAACTCGGCCAGGTAGAGGAAGCCGCCGGGCGCGACCATGGCGGCGGCGGTCTGCGCCCAGCGCTCGATGTCCGGCAGCCAGCAGAGCGCGCCGAGCCCGGTGTAGACGACGTCGAAGACCTCCCCGGCCAGCACGTTCGCCGCCTCGTACACGTCGGCGGTGACGAACCGGGCGTCCGGCAGTCCGGCCTCGCGGGCCAGCTCCTCGGCCGCCGCCACCGCCGAGGCGGAGAAGTCCAGGCCGGTGACGGCCGCCCCGTGCCGGGCCCAGCCGAGGGTGTCCTGGCCGAAGTGGCACTGGAGGTGCAGCAGCCTGCGGCCGTCGACGTCGCCGACCTCGGTGAGCTCGAACGGCCGCAGCACCTCCGCCCCGGCCAGGAACCCGGGGACGTCGTAGAAGCCGCTGCCGGTGTGGATCGGCACCCGCTCGTCCCACATGGCCCGGTTGAGCGCCCGCCAGTCGGCCGGATCGGGGCGGGGGCCGTCGGGGCCGGAGGATGCCTGAGAGATCGTCATGGGCGTGAGGCTAATCCCCGGACCTGGCCCCGGCGACCGGTTTTGCCCCGAACCGGGCGGATTTCGGGATAACGATCCTCCACCGTTTCCGCGGGATCGGCATGGGGTCGGCGACCGTACGCCTACGATTCCTTTCTGGTAATTGGCAGCCGCCGGGACAGGTTCCCGGCGGCGGTATCAGGGGGAAAGATGAATCGCGGGGTCAAGGGCGGAATCATAGGTACGGTCGCGGTGGCACTGGTCACCGTGGGTGGCCTCGGCGCCTACAACATCGTCCACGGGCTGAGCGGCGACACGGCCGCTGCCAGTGACGACAGCAGCGCCACGGCCGCGGCCGCGGCCCCGGCCCCGCAGTCCACCGCGCCGCCGAGCGGCCCCACCGCGCTGAAGGCGGCGCAGGCCTTCCTGGACGCCTGGCGGGCCGGGCCGAGCCAGTACCCGGCGGCGGCGAAGCTCACCGACGCCGCGAGCAACGCGCAGACGGACCTGACCGGCTACCGGAGCGGCCTCAAGCTCAGCTCGATCGCCTTCAGCGACGTCGCGGCGGGCGGCCCGTCCACCGTCGACCCGGGCGCGACCACGGTCAACCTCACCGTCACCGCGCAGGTCGCGGGCGGTACCTGGACGTACCCGGACACGCTGAACCTGGTCCGGAGCGGCGGGCAGGTGTCGGTGGACTGGGCCTCGGCGACGCTCTACCCGAAGCTGCTGGCGGGCCAGTCGCTGCTGGCCGGGCCGGTCAGCGCGGCGGCCGCCCCGGCCACCACGGTCACCGCCGCCGACGGCACCGTGCTGACGGCGGCCGCCTACCCCTCGCTGGCGGGCGTCATCAAGACCCTGAGCCAGGGCAGCACCGCAGGCAGCACCGGCACCGCCCCCAACGGGGTGCAGATCGTGGACGCCAGCGGCAGCCCGGTGAGCGTGCTGAAGACCTTCGGCAGCGGGCCGACCGGCCCGAAGGTGGTCACCACCATCGACGCCAAGCTCCAGCGGGTGGCCGAGAACGCCGTGGTCAAGCCGGTCCTCGGCGGCCTGCCGGCGGCCGTGGTGGTGCTGGACAGCAGCAACGGCCACATCCTGGCCAGCGCCTACGGGAACAGCACGGTCGGCGACCTGGCGCTGGAGCTCCCGAGCCCGCCGGGATCCACCATGAAGATCATCACCTCGGCAGCGCTGTTCGACATGGCCGGCCTCTATCCGAACTACCCGGCCCCCTGCAACAAGAACCAGCCCGCCGACAGCCAGACCTTCTCCAACGAGAGCGACGTCCCGAGCAACCCGAACACGACGATCGAGCAGGCTTTCGCCGAGTCCTGCAACACCGCCTTCATCAAGGACGGCTTCGACAAACTGGTCCACCCGGGCGACGCTTCCGACCTGAGCACGGAGGCGCACGACGTCTTCGGCCTGGGCCAGTGGAACATCGGCGGCGGGCTCCAGGTGGCCACCCCGCAGGTGCTGGCGCAGCCGAACGGCTCGGACGCCGCCGCCGACCTCATCGGCCAGGGCTCGGTGGAGATGACCCCGCTGCACATGGCCTCGGTGGCGGCCACGGTCGCCGACGGCGCCTTCCACCAGCCGGTGATCCTGCCCGGCCTGTCACCGGCCGGGGCCGCACAGCCGTTCAACCAGACCACCGCCCAGTACCTGCGGCAGATGATGGAGTTCGACGCGTCGAACCCCATGGGCACCGCCGAACCGCGGCTGGGGAGCCTGCCCGGCAGCGGCGGCAAGACCGGTACCGCGCAGGTGGGCGACGGCAACACCACCAACGGCTGGTTCACCGCCTTCGACCACGGCATCGCCGTGGCGGCCATGGTCGAAGGCGGTGCCAACGGCGTCGACACGGCCGGCTACATCGTCCAGCAGGTCCTGGAGAGCGGGGAGTAGCCGGTCAGGTCGCGGAGCCCGCTGCCGCGCCGGTGGCGAGCTCCGCGCCCCAGCGGGCGAGGGCGGCCTCCAGGTCGAGCCGCTGGACGCCGCCGCCGTCGGCCGGCCACTCCGCGCGCGGGACCCGCCACATGACCTCGAACTCGATGCCGTCGGGGTCCTTGGCGTAGAAGGACTTGCTCACGCCGTGGTCGCTGGCGCCGACCAGCGCGCCCCGCTCGCGCAGCCGGGCGCCGATCGCGGCCAGCTCGCCGAGCGTGCCCGCCTCCCAGGCCAGGTGGTAGAGGCCGACCTGCCCGGGGACCGGCCCCGCGGCCTGGCCGCCGACCGCGAACAGCCCCAGGTCGTGGTCGTTGAGGGTGCCGGGAGCGCGCAGGAACGCGGCCTGCCCGGCGTACTCGGCGGCGACCTCGAAGCCGAGGACGTCCTGGTAGAACTCGACGGAGCGCTGGACGTCGCGGATGTACAGCACTGCGTGGTTGAGGCGGCGGACTGGCACGGGGGCTCCTCGGTCGGAGGGACGGATCAGCTGTCGAGGGCCACAACAACATCTTCCTGGGAAACTATTCCCAGGCGTCCCGGCTGCTCCGGTTCGGGCCCGCGCCCGCGCCGGGGCTCGGACGCCGCCCGCAGCACCCCGGTCGCGAGCCTGGGCCAGAGCAGCAGCAGCAACGGCAGGTCCAGGTAGCCGAAGCGTCCGGCCGGGGCCAGCAGGAAGGCCACGGCGACCCCGGCCGCCAGCCGGTCCGCCGCCTGGACCACCCCGGCCGGGGGCCGGAGCAGCAGCCACAGCGCCACCGCGACCCCGCCCAGGCCGAGCAGCACCAGCGAGGCCACCCGGCCGCCGGGACCCAGCTCGGCCAGCAGGTGCCCCGGCAGCGGGCTGTTCGCCGGGGTGCGCAGCTGCGCGAGGCCGAGCGGGAAGCGCACCACCTGCTCCATCACCGCACCGGGGGTGACCAGCGTGAACGGCAGGATCAGCGCCCCGGCGACGAGCAGCGTCGCCGCCGCGCAGCGCAGCACCGGACGCAGCCCGAACCGGAACTGGAGCAGCAGCAGCGCCACCGGGAAGGCCGGCCAGGCGGTCCATTTCAGGGCGCAGGCCAGGGCGATCACCAGCCCGGCCCGCAGCGCGTGCCCGCGCCCGGCGTAGCCGAGGCCGAGCAGGCAGCAGCCGATCAGCGGCAGGTCCACACCGCTGACCGCGGCCGACAGGGCGACCAGCGGGGAGGCGGTGACCGCGGCCAGCGCCAGCAGGCCGCGCGAGTGGTCGGCGCCCGGGGTGCGCGCCCGGTCGGTGCCGGGGGTGCGCGCCCGGTCGGCGCCGGGGGTGCGCGCCCGGTCGGCGCCGGGGGTGCGCGCCCGGTCGGCGCCGGGGGTGCGCGGGCGCAGCAGCCGCCAGCCGGGCAGCAGGCAGCCGAGGAAGGCGGCGAGGAACCACAGCCGGGCGTCGCCGAGGACCCTCGGCAGCGCCCCGTGGCTGCCCAGCAGCGCGCGCGGCAGCCCGAACAGCGCCATCGCCGGGAGGTAGGGGTCGTACTGGGTGACCTGGCGCGGGTGCGGGATGTACGGGCTGCCGGTGTGCAGCAGCTGGGTCGCCGAGTACTGCACCACCTGGACCTCGGACTGCGCCCAGCCCTGGGCCAGCATCACCGGCAGCGGGACCAGCACCGCGCCGAGCAGGGCGGTGCCGACGACCAGCCGGGGTACCAGCCGGAGCGGGGCGAAGGCCGCCGCGCCGGTCGCGAGCAGGTAGCCGATGAAGGCGATCAGGCCCCAGTTCTGCTCGGGGCGGAGGTTGGAGACTATCGGGAAGCAACCGGCCCAGACCGCGCAGACCAGGCAGCCGAGCACCCACAGCCGGCGCTGCGGCCGAGCGGGGCGGGCGGTGTCGGGCGCGGACGGTTCGCGCTCCGCGTCGTGGGCTTCGGGGCTGACGGCGGTGGTCGGCCGGGCAGCTTCCGGGACATGAGTCGTCGTCACCATGCCCACGGTAGGAAGGAATCCGTGATCACGTCGTCACGCTGCAGAGTGGTGCGGATATCCCTCTCCAGGTTGGCGAGGACGGCCTAATCTCCTCAACCAGGTTCACCCGGCCCGCCGACCAGGCCGTTCTCGTAGGCGAAGACGACGGCCTGGGTCCGGTCGCGCAGTTCCAGCTTGGCGAGTATCCGGCCGACATGGGTCTTGATGGTCTGTTCGGACAGGAACAGCTCGTCCGCGATCTCGCCGTTGGACAGCCCCCGGGCGACCTGGCGCAGCACGTCCAGCTCCCGGACGGTGAGCGTGGCGGCGGCCTCCGGGCGCAGGTGCCCGGAGCGGCGGCGGCGGGCGACGTCGTCGATCAGCCTGCGGGTGACCGACGGCGCCAGCAGCGCCTCGCCCGAGGCGACCACCCGGACCGCGTTGATCAGGTCCCGGGCGGGCGCGTCCTTCAGCAGGAAGCCGCTGGCGCCCCGGGCCAGCGCCTCGTAGACGTACTCGTCCAGGTCGAAGGTGGTCAGGATGAGCACCCTCGGGGTCTGCGGCAGCGGCCGGGCGCGCGGGGCGTCCGGCGGGCCGGGCTCGGCCGAGCCGAGGATCCGGGCGGTCGCGGTGAGGCCGTCCATGCCCGGCATCCGGATGTCCATCACCACCACGTCCGGCCGCAGTTCGGCGGCGAGCTGGACGGCCAGCAGGCCGTCGCCCGCCTCGCCGACGAGCTCGATGTCGGGGGCGGAGGCCAGCAACGCGCCCAGGCCGTCCCGCACCATCTCCTGGTCGTCCACCAGCAGCACCCGGATGTTCTCGGACACGCGCGCTCCCCCGTCAGCCCTCTTCGCTTCCGCCACTGCCAAGCTCCCACCGGCGCTGCTCCGGCACCCCGTGCAGCGGCAGTTCGGCGGTCACCTCGAAGCCGCCGTGCTCGCGCGGGTGGGCCCGCAGCGTGCCGCCGAGCAGGGCGGCCCGCTCGCGCATGCCGGTGAGGCCGTGTCCGCCGTTGCCGCCGTCGTCCGGCAGCGGGCCGCCGCTGGTGCGGCCGTCGTCGGCGACGTGCACCCGCACCGCGTCCTCGGTGCGCAGCACCTCGACCTCCACCCGCGCGCCGGGCGCGTGGCGTCCGGCGTTGCTCAGGGCCTCCTGGACGATGCGGTACACCGAGACGTCGACCACGGCCGGTGGGCGCTCGGGACCGGCGGTGAGGGTGAGGTCCACCTGCATCCCGGCCTGCCGGGCGGCCCGGACCATCTCCGGGATCCGGTCGATACCGGGCTGCGGGGCGCGCTCGGCGTTCTCGTCGTCCTCCCGCAGCAGGCCGATCACCCGGCGCATCTCGGTCAGCGCGGTGGTGGACGCCTCCCGGATCGCGCCGAAGGTGCGCAGCGTCTGCTCGGGCAGGCCGGACTCCTTGTAGGGGGCGGCCTCGGCCTGGATGGCGATCATCGACATGTGGTGCGCGACCACGTCGTGCAGTTCGCGGGCGATCCGGGAGCGCTCCTCCAGCACCGCCTGCCGGGCCAGCCCGGCCCGGCGCTGCTCCTCGGCCTGGACCAGGTGCCGCTCGGCCTCGCGGCGGGAGTGGATGGACTCGCCGAGCACCAGCACCAGCGTGGCCACCACCGCCGCCACCGCGAGTACCACCGGCGGCAGCCCGACCAGCGGCACCGCCGGGAGCAGCACCGCCCCGGTGGTCCACAGGTCCACCCCGACCGCCACGTCCCGCCCGTAGACCTGGGCGGTGATGAACAGCAGCGCCACCTGGGCCAGGCAGCCGCTGACCGGCCAGGGCCAGAACGGGGTAGGCGCGTGGCCGACCTCGGCGAAGGTGGTGAGCGTGAGGCCGACGGCGGAGATCCGCCAGGCGGCCAGCGGCCGGGCGGCGGCCAGCAGCAGCGGCAGTACCTGGAGCCCGGCCAGGGCCCAGGCCAGGCTGCCGGGGACGAGCTGGTTCAGCTGGCCGTCGGCGGTCTCGGTGAGGATGAACACGCAGGCGGCGCCGACCACCGCGAGGGCGTACCGCAGCCGGGGGCTGGACAGTGAGGGGAGCAGGAAGACCCGCTGGTCGGGGGCCGCCCAGCCGGCCTTGCGGATGATCCGCGCGAAGTCGCCCGCGCGGGCGAGGGCGCGGATGCTCACACGCCGAAGGGCTCCGTCCATGTCGGAGCCGAGCTTAGTCCGCCCGGTGGCGGAGCGTTATGGGGCGTCGCTGAGGTGGTACCGGCGGGCGGGGCGCCGAGGGGGGCTCAGAACGGGTGGTTGAGCAGTTGTTCGACCTCGGCCCGGGTGGGCAGTGAGGGCTGGGCGCCGGCGCGGGTGGTGGCCAGTGCGGCGGTGGCGTTGGCCCGGCGGACCGCCTCGTGCAGCGGGCGGCCCTCGGCGAGGGCGACCGCGAGCGCGCCGCAGAAGGCGTCCCCGGCGGCGGTGGTGTCGACCGGGGTCACCGGGAGCGGGGGGACGAGGTGAACGGCGCCCTCTTCGCAGAGCAGTGCTCCGTCCGCACCCAGGGTGACCACCACGGCGGCCGGGCCGCGCAGGGTGCGGGCCGCGTCGGCCACGGCGTGCAGGTCCGGCAGCGGCTGGCCGACCAGGGCGGCCAGCTCCTCCCGGTTCGGCACCAGCACGTCCACCATCTCCAGCAGCGCCGCCGAGAGCGGGCGGGCCGGGGCCGGGTTGAGCAGAACCGTTCCGGCGGCCAGCCGGGCCGCCGCCTCCACGGTTTCGGCCGGGACCTCCTGCTGTAGCAGGGTGACGCTCGCGTCCCGAAGCAGTGCTCCGGCGGCAGCGCAGTGCTCCGGAGCGAGAGCACTGTTCGCGCCGGGACTGACGATGATCGAGTTCTCCCCCGACCCGGTGTTCACCGCGATCAGCGCCTGGCCGCTGGCCAGCCCGTGCTCCAGCAGCACCCGGTCGACGTCCACCCCCTCCTGCTCCAGCGCCTTCCGCAGCCGCTCGCCGACGGCGTCCGCGCCCACCATGGCCACCATCGCCACCTGCGCGCCCAGCCGGGCCGCCGCCACCGCCTGGTTCGCGCCCTTGCCGCCCGGATGCTCGGCCAGCGCGCCACCCAGCACCGTCTCCCCCGGACTCGGGTGGTGCGGCACCGGAACGACCAGGTCGAGATTGATACTGCCCACCACTGCGATCATCGGCATGCCACTACCTTGACTGAACATCATCCATTCAGTACAGCCTGCATCACCGCGCGGGCCACCGGAGCGGCCAGTCCGCCGCCGCTGACATCCGCCCGGTCGGCGTTGCTGTCCTCGATCACCACCGCCACCGCCACCGGTGCCACCGCCGCCCCGCTGGGCTTCGCCCAGCAGACGAACCAGGCATAGGGGGTGCCGCTGTTGCCCACCCCGTTCTGCGCGGTACCGGTCTTGCCGCCCACGGTCACCCCCGGGATCGCCGCGTTGCCGCCGGTACCGAGCGGGCTGCTGACCACCCCGACCATCATCTGCTGGAGCTCGGCGGCGACCGGGGCCGAGACCGGCCGGCCGAACACCCTCGGCTTGAAGGTCCGCACCGGCGTGCCGTCGGCCCGGGTCAGCGAGCTCACCAGCTGCGGCTGCATCAGCGTCCCGTCGTTCGCGATCGCCGCCCCGACCTCGGCCATCTGCAACGGCGTCGCGGCCGTGTCGTACTGCCCGATCGAGGACAGCGCCAGATACGCCTGACCGGTCAGCCCGGTCGGGAAGACACTCTGGGACACCCCCACCGGAATGGTCTGCCCGGTCTGGTTGAAGCCGTACGCCTGGGCCATTCGGACCATCCCCGCCTCCCCCACGTCGTCGCCGAGCTTGCCGTACACCGTGTTGCAGGAGACCTCCAGCGCGACCAGCAGGGTGGCGTCCTGGCAGGGGTCGGCGGCGTTCTCGTTGGTGATCGGCACCGTCGTGTCCGCCGGTGTGTACGGGTCGGGCGAGTGCGTCGGCACGTCGATCCCGCCGTAGACGTTGTTCATCAGCCCGGCCGAGGCGGTCACCAGCTTGAAGGTCGAGCCCGGCGGATAGGTCTGCCGCAGCGCCCGGTTGAGCATCGGCTGGGTCGCGCTGCCGGTCAGCGCCGCCCAGTCGGCGGTCACCGCCGGACCGGTCCCGGCGAGCCCGCCGGGGTCGTACGAGGGCGTGCTGGCCAGCGCCAGGATCCGGCCGGTGGCCGGTTCGATCGCGGCCACCGCGCCGCGCTTGCCGCCGAGCCCGGCGAAGGCCGCCCGCTGCGCCTTGGCGTTGATGGTGGTGAGCACCTTGCCGCCGGGCACCTGCTCCCGGGTGATCGCGTTCAGCAGCGGGTGCACCGCGAGTCCGCTGTCGGTCCCGGAGAGCACGCCGTCCTCCACCCCCTCCAGCAGCGTGTTGCCGTAGGTCTGCGAGGAGAACCCGGTGACCGGCGCGTACAGCGGTCCGTCGGTGTAGGTCCGGAGGTAGTCGAAGACGCCGCCGGTCGCCCGGGAGCCGGTGACCGGGCTGCCGCCGACCACGATGTCGCCGCGCGGCTGGGAGTAGCGGGCCAGCACCGCCCGCTGGTTCGCCGGATTGCCGTTGTACCGGCCCGCCTGCACCACCTGCACCCGGGTCAGGTTCACCAGCAGCACCGGCACCAGCAGCAGGCTGAACATCCCGGCCCGGCGGGCGGTGCGGCTGAGGGTGAGCCGGGCCGCGCCCGCCGCGGCGGCCTGCTCCCGGCCGCGGCGGCGCATGAACGGACTCATACCTTGGGCACTCCCTGGGTCTGCCCCTCGGTGTCCAGCGGGGGCTGCTCCGGCGGCGGGGACAGCGGCGGCTCCGGTCGGCGGGCCGCGTCGCTGGTCCGGATCAGCAGCGCCACCAGCATCCAGTTGGTCACCAGCGAGGAGCCGCCCTGGGCCAGGAAGGGCATGGTCATCCCGGTGAGCGGGATCAGGTCGGTGACACCGGCGGCGACCACGAACACCTGGAGCGCCAGCAGCGAGGCCAGCCCGATCGACAGCAGCCGCCCGAAGGGGTCGCGCAGCATGATCCCGGCCCGGTAGCCGCGCACCACCAGCACCGCGTACACCAGCAGCAGCGCCGCCAGCCCGACCAGTCCCAGCTCCTCGCCGAAGGTGGCCAGGATCCAGTCGGACTTCACCGCGAAGCCGATCAGAGAGGAGTGGCCCTGGCCGAGGCCGGTGCCGAGCAGCCCGCCCGCCGCGAAGGCGAACAGCGACTGGGCCAGCTGACCGGCCCCCTGACCGGCCGCGATGGTCCGCGTCGGGTCGAGCCAGTCGGTGAACCGGCTGTGCACGTGCGGCTCGAACAGCGCCACCGGGACGATGGCGGCGCCGACCAGCAGCAGCCCCACCGCGATCCAGCCGGTCCGGCCGGTGGCCACGTACAGCATCATCACGAACATGCCGAAGAAGATCAGGCAGGTGCCGAGGTCCTGTTCCAGGAACAGCACCCCCGAGCTGATCAGCCAGATCACCAGGATCGGGCCGAGGTCCCGGCCGCGCGGCAGCTCGATCAGCCAGATCCGGCGCCCGGTCAGCGCCAGCGCGTCGCGGTTGGACGCCAGGTAGGCGGCGAAGAAGACGGCCAGCGCGATCTTGGCGACCTCGCCCGGCTGGAAGGAGAGCGGCCCGACCTTGATCCAGATCTTGGCCCCGTACACGGCGGGCAGGAAGACCGGGACGATCATCAGCAGGATCGCGCAGAAGGCGAACACGTAGGCGTACCGCTGGAGCACCCGGTAGTCCCGCAGCAGCAGCACCACCACGATGAACAGCAGCACCCCCAACGCCGACCAGAGCAGCTGGGACGGCGCCGATGAGGTCCCGGTGGCCCGGTCGAGCCGGTAGATGACCACCAGGCCGAGGCCGTTCAGCAGCACCGCCAGCGGCAGCAGCAGCGGATCCGCGTAGCGGGCCCGCAGCCGCACCGCGAGGTGCGCCAGCAGCGCGAGTCCGCCCAGGCCCGCCCCGTACTGGGCGGTGTCGGCGGGCACCCGGCCGTCGATCGCCCAGCCGACGTCCGCGTAGCCGAAGGCCGCGATCAGCACCGCGAGCACGACCAGCAGCAGCTCGGTGGTGCGCCGGGTGGGCGTCCCCGGCTGCGGGGCCGCGACCGCGGCCGCTGCGGCCATCACGCGCTCGCGGGGCGCGGGCGGGTCAGGCCTGGACGCCCTGGGCCACCCGCACGGCCTCGCGCAGGTGCGCCTCGGCGTCGTCGCTGAGCGAGGTCTGGATCAGCTGGCCGCCGAACGGGGCGAGCTGCGGGATGACCTTCTCCGGGACGGCGTTCTGCACCAGCACGAACAGCGCGGCCGCGCCCGGCGTCAGGTTCTCGCCGATCTGCCGCATGAAGTTGTCGTCCACCCCGAAGTCCTGGGCGGAGCCGACGGCCGCGCCGGTCGCGCCGCCGATGGCGGCACCGAGGAAGGGCATGAAGAAGATCAGCCCGATCAGGCCGCCCCACAGCGCGCCCCCGGCCGCACCCATGCCGGTGGCGTTCACCGCCTGGTGCAGCTTGACCTTGCCGTCCTCCCTGCGCTCGACGACGACGGCGTCCTCGACCTGGATCAGTTTCTGCTTCTGCAGGTCCCCGAGCAGCGCCCGGACCTTCTCGGCGGTGTCGACGTCCGGATAGGCGACGGCGATCAGGTTGCTCATGGCGATTCCCTTCCCTGGATGGCACGTACGGCCCGCTGAACGACCGGCAGCGGTACACGGCTCGCCGTGCGGCGGCTGCCGGCCATTCGCCAGGCCGTACTGGGGAATCTAGCCAGATATCAGCCTTTTGTCCGATTTGCGGGTCGGCGTGTCGCCAGCACCTTCCGCTCCGCCCGCGTCGTCGCCTTGCTCGGCGGCACGCTCCCCGGGCTCGGCTCCACCGCGTCGGTGCGCAGCGTGAAGCCGATCTCGGCGCCGCCGCCGGGCCGGTTGTGCGCGAACGCCCGGCCGCCGTGGCTCTCCGCGACCTCGCGCACGATCGACAGGCCGAGCCCGGAGCCGGGCAGGCTGCGGGCCTTGGTCGCCCGGTAGAACCGGTTGAAGACCCGGTCCAGGTCCGCCTCGTCGATCCCCGGCCCCCGGTCCAGCACGGCCACCCGGCCCGCGTCCACGGTCAGCAGGATCTGGCTGTCGCCGGTGGCGAACTTGGCGGCGTTCTCGACCAGGTTGCTCAACGCCCGCTGCAACGCCTGCGGGCGGCCGGTGACCAGGAACGGCCGGGCCACCACCAGGATCTCCCGCCCGGTCCGGCGGCGGGCCAGGTCGGCGACCCGCTCGGCCAGCGCCTTCAGGTCGACCTCGGTCGGCTCCTCGGCCTCGCGGCGGTCGGCCGCCAGCTCCACCAGCTCGTTGACCAGCACGGTCAGCTCGCGGGTCTCCGTGGCCAGGTCCTCCAGCAGGCCGTCCCTGGACTCCGGCGGCAGCTGGTCGAGCCGGGGCAGCGCGGCGATGTTGGTCCGCAGCGAGGTCAGCGGGGTGCGCAGTTCGTGCCCGGCGTCCTGGACCAGTCGGCGCTGGTCGTCCTTGGACCGGGCCAGCCGCCCCAGCATGTCGTCGAACGCCCGGCCCAGGCGGCCGATCTCGTCCGCGCCGCGCCGGGGCACGTCCACGTCCAGCTGCCCGGTCGAGGCCACGTGCTCGGCCGCGCCGGTCAGGGTGACCAGGCGGCGGGTGATCCGTCCGGCCAGCCACCAGCCGGAGGCCCCGGCCAGCAGCACCACCAGACCGGCCAGCTCCGCGATCCGGTGCAGCAGCGCCTGTAGCAGCTGGTCGGTGTCGCTGAGCAGCTGGCTGAGCTGCACCGCGCCGCGCCCGCCGCCGAGCGAGACGGTCACCACCCGGTAGTGGCTGCCCTTGGTCACTTCGAGCACGTTGTGCGTGCGCCCGGCGCCGCGCATCCGGGCGTAGCTGACGTCCTCGCGGCTGACCGGCAGCACCACGTCGGTGTTGCCCGCGTCGGCGGACTCCACCACCGCGCCTGCCGAGTTGAGCACCTGGATGCCGATGTCACCGGACTGGATCAGGCTGTCCCGCAGGTCGTTGGAGCTGCCCTTGGACGGCAGGAAGGTGTCCGGCGTGAGCGAGGACCCCTGCACCGAGGACTTCAGGCTGTTCAGCGAGTCGACGAAGTCATTGGTCCGGTCCCGCCTGATCATGCTCGCGGCGGAGTCGTAGCCGAGCCCGCCGACGAGCACCGCGACCAGCGCGGCGACCCCGGCGAAGGCCACCGAGAAGCGGATCCGCAGGCCCCCGGAGGGTCCTTGGCGCAGCGCCCGGGACAGGCCGAGCGGGGACAGCAGCTGGAACGGGAACGGGCTCACAGTTCGGCGCTCACGCGGTCTACGGCTCACGCAGCGAGTAGCCGACGCCGCGGACGGTGTGGATCAGCGGCGGAGCGTCCGGGAGCTCCAGCTTGCGGCGCAGGTAGCCGATGTAGACCGCGAGGTTCTTCGAGCCGGGGCCGAAGTCGTAGCCCCAGATCCGGTCGTAGACGGTGCTGTGGTCGAGCACGATCCCGGCGTTCCGGGCCAGCAGCTCCAGCAGGTCGTACTCGGTGCGGGAGAGCGCGATCTCGATGTCCTGCCGCCAGACCCGGCGCGCGGTGGGGTCGATCCGCAGGTCGCCGACCTCGATCAGGCCGTCCGCCGGGTGCACCGACTGGGTCGACGGCGGATCCGCCGGGACCGGCAGCGGCAGCGCCCGGCGCAGCAGCGCGCGCAGCCGCGCCAGCAGCTCGTCGGTCTCGAAGGGCTTCACCATGTAGTCGTCCGCGCCCGCGTCCAGGCCCGCCACCCGGTCCGAGGTCTCGACCCGGGCGGTGAGCATCAGGATCGGCGTGCGGTCGTTCTCCGCCCGGAGCACGCTGCACACCGCGAGGCCGTCGATGCCGGGCATCATCACGTCCAGCACGATGGCGTCGGGGTGCTCCTTGTGGATGGCGGCGAGGGCCTGGATGCCGTCGGCGACCGCGGTCACCTGGTAGCCCTCCAGGGTCAGCAGGCGCACCAGGGAATCGCGGATGGCCCGATCGTCCTCGGCCAGCAGTACTGTCGACGTCACGGTTGCTGATTCTCTCCGTAGTGCATGAGAGCGCGGTAAGAGCGCGCTTCCATTGTCACCGATGCCGGGAATTGCCCGAATCTCAGCCCGGATCTCAGCCCGGATCTCAGCCCGGATCTCAGCCCGGATCTCAGCCCGCGTAGACGGTGAGCACGGCGCCGTCGATCTGGACGCTGCGGGTGCCGTCCAGGTCTCCCCGGCGCAGCGCCGCCAGGCAGCGGCGGAACAGCAGCATCTCCTCGCCGTCGAGCACGGCCGCCGCCAGGTGCAGCACCTCGGCCATCCCGGCGTCGGCGAGGTCGGCCGGGAGCTCCCCGGAGAGCAGCACCACGGACTCCCCGCTGCTGCCCCGGGCGACGGCGGTGGTGGGACCTCCGAGTACGACCAGCACATCTCCCCCTGGTCCCCGGGCGGTCGCACCCCCCGGCCGTTCGGACTGGCAGGAGGACGACGCTAGCCGTACCGGGGCGCGGCAGCGGGGGCGTGCGGCGATATTCGCTCCATCCGGTCATTTCGGGGTGGAACGGGAACCGGAACGGACAGGGATCGCGTCCTACTCGGCCGTTTCCGGAGCCTCGGTGTCGCGTCGGCTCCCGGTGGACGGGGCGGGGCGGGCGGCACGGCCCAGCAGCGACTCGACCAGCGCGGCGACATGGCGGCGGTCGTCCATGGACAGCCGGTGCAGGCTCGCGATGAGCACGTCCACCTCCGGGTCGGCCGAGGGCGCGCCGCCCTCGGCGGCCGGGTCGGCCGCGTACAGGTGGATGCCGCAGGACTCGGCGGCGGCCCGGCGGACGGCGTCCAGCGACAGTTCGAGGCCCCTGGCCAGGCCCTCCAGCGTGGTCGGCTGCGGCATCCGGACCAGGCGTTCGCTGGTGGCCAGGTGGTGCACGGTGGAGCGCGGGACACCGCCGCGCCGGGCCACCTCGCCGTAGGACCAGCCCTCCCGGTCCAACCGCTCTCTCATCAGCCGCTGCAGTGCGTGGGACACCTGACTGACGCCTCCTGTCACCGCCCTCGCGGCGGGCTACGGGGTGTCGATTCTACGGCGATCACGCTCCCCGGGACCGCCCGCGACGGCCTCACCTGCTGATTCGTCTCTGTTGCGAGGCTGTTACAGAACGTCGTCGGCAAACCGCTTGCGGACGGCGAATCGGCGCGACTAGTGTCCAATCTCGTTGGACAGTCCGTCCGACCGGATTGGACGGCATTCGGGGGGATCCCTGGTGCGGCCCGAACCATCAGCCATCACGCCAACAGCCATCACGCCAACAGGCATCACGCCATCAGGCATCACGCCAACAGGCATCACGAAAGGCACACCATGAGCATGGACATGCACGAGCTGGACGCCGAGACCGCCGAGCTGCTGCCCGCCCGCGAGGCCCTGGGCAAGCTCAAGTTCAACTTCACCAAGACCGTCAACGTGACCAAGCACGTCGCCAACGTCTCGGCGCACAACACCTCGACCGCCAACAACATCGCCTCGCTGGGCGGCACCGCGCAGTCCGAGGCGGACCAGGCGATCAGCATCGTCCAGTAGCAGCCGCGCACTCCCCGGGCCGGGGGGCGGGCCGCGCCTGGGGAGGAGGCGGCCCGTCCCCCGGGACGACCGGGAGCGCCGGGGGTCCGTGACCGCGTCGACCGGGGGAAGGGCAGGGCAGCACGATGACCGTGAGCGTGGAGCCGGGGGCGCTGGTCCCCGGCCCGGGGGGCTTCGCCACCTCCTTCGAGCCCTGCCCGGTCCTCCCGGTGCCCCGGCTCAGCGCCGGGCTGCGGCTGCACGGCGAGTACCAGGGGTCCGGCTTCACCGAGCCCAAGTACATCGCGCGGCGCGGCGACGGCCAGGTGGTGCAGCTCTCCCGGCTGCTGCACCTGGTCGCCGACTCGATCGACGGCTCCAGCGACACCGCCGCCATCTCCCGCCGGGTCAGCGGCCGGTACGGGCGCGAGGTGAGCGAGCAGAACATCGCCTACCTGGTCGAGCGGAAGCTCACGCCGCTCGGCGTCACCCTCCCGTACGACCAGGTCGGGGACGAGGCGGTCGAGGCCCCGCGCTCCGACCTGCTGCTCGCGCTCAAGGGCCACCGGGTGCTGTTCGACGCGCGGCGGGTGGACCGCATCGCCCGGGCCCTGTCCTGGCTGCACCGCCCGCTGGTGGTGGTGCTGGTACTGGTCGCGATGACCGGGCTGGACGTCTGGCTGTTCGGCTACCACGGGGCGATCACCCCGGTACTGGAGGTCCTCGACCAGCCGGTGCTGCTGCTGGCCGTGTTCGCGCTGACGGTGGCCTCGCTGGTGTTCCACGAGTTCGGCCACGCCTCGGCCTGCCGCTACGGCGGGGCCAGACCGGGCTGCATCGGCTGCGGCCTCTTCCTGATCTGGCCGTCCATGTACACCGACGTCACCGACGTCTACCGGATCGGCCGCGCCGGGCGGATCCGGACCGACCTGGGCGGGGTCTACTTCAACATCGTCTTCATGCTGGGCCTGGCCGGCTGCTACGCCCTGACCGGCCAGCAGTTCCTCCTCAGCGCGGTCTACCTCGGCCACTTCGAGGTACTGGAGCAGCTGATGCCCGCCGTCCGGCTGGACGGCTACTACATCCTCGGCGACCTGGCCGGGGTGCCCGACCTGTTCGGCAAGATCAGACCGATCCTGCTCAGCGCGATCCCCGGCCGCCCGGTCCAGCCCGGGGCGGCCGACCTCAAGCGCTCCGCCCGGATCATCGTCACGGTCTGGGTGCTGACCATGGTGCCGCTGCTCCTCGGCGACCTCGGCTACGCGCTGTGGAACCTGCCGCGGCTGCTGGCCACCGGCGTCCGCTCGCTCAGCTCCCAACTGAACGGAACCGCCTCGGCGTTCGCCGACGGACACCTCGCCGGGGGCCTGGTCGGGGTGCTCGGCAGCCTGATGCTGGTCTGCCCGCTCGCCGGGATGGCCTACCTGTCGGTCCGGCTCGGCGGACGGCTGCTGCGCACCGCCCTGCGCGGCACCAGCGGCAGGCCGCGGCTGCGGGCCGTCTGCTGCGGGCTGGTGCTGGCCGCGACCACCGCCCTGGCCTGGGCCTGGGTCGGCGGGATCACCCCCAGGCCGCTGCCCGCCCAGCCGCCGATGGTCCCGGTGCTGCAACCCGGCGTACCCACCGCCGCACCACCGCGACCGTACCGACCCGCCGCGCCGCCGCCCCCGCCCGGTCGCCGGAGCGTCAGCCCGCCGCCGCGGCGGTCGGGCAGGCCCGGTTCGGTGGTGGTGGCGCCGCCGCCGGTGCCGGGACCGAACCCGGCCGCCACCGCGGTCCCGACGCCGCCGCCGTCCCCGACCCCACCGCCGGGCGCGACGGCAAGCCCCAGCACCACGCCCGCCGCGCCGTCCGCACCGGCGACCGGCAGGCCCCGGCCGTCCGGATCCGCCGACGCGAGCCCCACCGGTCCGAGCCCGTCCGCCTCGGTCTCGGCGACGGCCTCGGCGAGCGCCACCGCGTCCCCGAGCCACACCCCCGCCGCCACCGACGTCACCACCAGGCCGGGCTGACCCGGTGCCGGGCTGCCCCGGCGCCGCCGACCCCCGCACCAGTCACCGTCCGCGTTCCACGATTCGGAGCACCACCATGAACCTGATCCAGCGCCACCGGGCGGTCCCGCGCACGGGCACCGCCCGCCGGGCGGTCCGCCTCGGCCTGCTCGCGACGGCGGGCCTGACCGTGGTGGCCACCGCCGCCACCGCGCAGGCGGCCACCCTCTCCGGCGCGGCCCACCGCGTGGCCGTGGCCGACGACACCGTCCACGCCCTGGCCAACCCCGGTCACCCGAGCCGGTTCCAGGACTCCTTCACCGTGCACCAGTACGGCGAGCTGGGCACCGCCTCCCTGCGCAACCGGGCCGAGGCCGAGTCCTGGGCCTGCACCGCCGACTCGCCCTGCCGCTCGGTCGCGCTCTCCTTCCAGATCGTCACCATGGCCGGGACGGACATCCACCTCAACGCGCGGAACACCAGCCACGCGGCCAACCACTACTGCGCGGGCTGCCAGAGCCTGGCCGGGGCCTGGCAGTTCATCGTCTCCACGCCCGAGCCGTTCACCCTGAGCCCGGCGGCGCAACGGCAACTGGCCGGTATCCACCGCGATCTGGACGCCCTGGGCCGCTCCACCGCGCCGATCGCGACCGTCCAGCAGCAGGCGGACGCGCTCGCCGCGCAGGTGGTGTCGGTACTCAGGACCGCCGCCGCAGCCGCGCCGGAGCGCCCGGGGACGAGCGCCATGGCCGTGCCCGCGCCGACGGTGACGGTGCACCGGATGCTGACCGGCTGACCTGCCCGGTGCGATAAAATAAACGGATCGGACAGTAATGAGAACGGCCAGGCCGATCCAGCAAAGGACCCCATGAGCGACGACAACGGGCCCTCGCGGGCGATGCCTGCGCTGGTCGCCCTGGCCGTGGGCGGCTTCGCCATCGGCACCGGCGAGTTCGCCATCATGGGCATCCTGCCCAACGTCGCCGGCAACCTCGACGTGAGCATCCCCACCGCCGGGCACCTGATCTCCGCCTACGCGCTCGGCGTGGTGGTCGGCGCGCCGCTGCTGATCGCGGTCTCGACCCGGCTCTCCCGCAAGGCCACGCTGGTCGCGCTGATGGCCGCGTTCGCGCTCGGGAACACCCTGTCCGCGCTCTCCCCCGGCTACGACTGGCTCCTGGTCACCCGCTTCCTGTCCGGCCTGCCGCACGGCGCCTACTTCGGCGTCGGCGCGGTGGTGGCCGGGGGCCTGGTCGAACCGGCGCGGCGGACCAGGGCGATGGCGATGATGTTCGCCGGGCTGACCGTGTCCAACATCGTCGGCGTCCCGCTGTCCACCTTCATGGGCCAGCACCTGGGCTGGCGGCCGGTCTTCGGGACGGTGGCCGCCATCGGCGCGCTCGCCGCCGTCAGCGTGCTGGTCGCGGTGCCCACCGCCGCCGAGGGCGCCGCGCCGCTGCGGCTGGGCGCGGAACTGCGGGCACTGCTGCGGCCGCTGGTCTGGCTGGCGCTGGTCACCGCGACCCTGGGCGGGGCGAGCCTGTTCACCGTCTACAGCTACATCGCGCCGATGCTGACCCGGGTCAGCGGCTACACCCCGGCCAGCGTGACCCTGCTGCTGGTGCTCTTCGGCGTCGGCATGACCACCGGCAACGTGGTCGGAGCGCGGCTGGTGGACCGGGCGCTGATGCCCGCGCTGTACGCGTTCCTGGCGCTGGAGGCGGTGGTCAGCGCGCTGCTGCTGCTCACCCTGCACAACCGGATCGCCTGCGCGGCCACCCTGTTCGTGTTCGCGGCGACCACCTTCGCGCTGGCACCGGCCCTGCAGTCGCGGATCATCGCCGAGGCCGGGGACGCGCCGAACCTGGCCTCCGGCGCGATCCAGGCCGCGCTCAACGTCGCCAACGCGCTCGGCGCCTGGCTCGGCGGCGTGGTGATCGCGGCCGGGCTCGGCTACACCGCGCCCGCCGCCGTCGCCTCGGCGCTGGCCGTCTGCGGCCTGGCCGTCGCCGCCTACAGCGGACGGCTGGAGCGGAGCGGACGCCTCACCGACCGCACCGACCCGCACCTGCCGCCCCGGTCCCGCACCGAGGCCGCCGCCGCCGGCTGACCGGCGAGCGACCGTCAGCGGTCCGGGGTGAGCGCGGCCACCACCGCGATCAGGCCACCGAGCAGCAGCAGCGCGAGCGCCAGCAGCGCGTGGACCGGGCTGTGCCCGAGCGGCTGCCGCAGCCGCATCCGGTGCTGCCGCCTGCGCCACTGCCAGTAGCCGACCAGCGTGGTCGCCACGGCCAGGGCGATCAGGTAGCAGGCCAGGGCCAGCCGCAGCGGGCGCGGTGCGACGACGATCAGCTGGATCACCGCCAGCGCGCCCGCCAGCAGCGCCAGCGCCGTCCGGGACCAGGCCAGGAAGGTCCGCTCGTTGGCCAGCGTGGCCCGGTAGTCCGGCTCCTCCCCCTCGGTCCACCACGGTTCCTGGTTCACGTACGCCCTCACTTCCGGTGGGCACTTACGGTGGGCACTTCCGGTGGGCACTTCCGGTGGGCACTTCTGGTGGGCACTTCCCGTGGGCGCGACGAGCCCGCTGCCTCCACTGTCACCCGCCACGACCGTCCCGCACCCGCCACGCCACGCCCGGTGGGCCCAAAGAGGTGACCACGTCCAGTGCGGCGAATCGGAATCACCCCCGCCGAATATCCGATTTCCCGACCAATCGCTTTGAAGGAACGGAATCGTCCTTGTGACGAAGGCATAGCGGCACAATGCCCGCGACGCACGCGAAGGGAGGGCAAGTCCCCTGGTGAGAACGGGCAGGTCGGACCCCCTGTTACAGCGCTGTGACGGCGGACGTACGGCGCCAGGACCTTTCGTCGCCAGACTTTTCCCATCGCACAGAGCAACGACCACTCCCGATCCCGCCATCCTTGAGGGGCACCTCCATGTCCGGTCGCCGTAGCCACCGCATCGCCGTCGCCGTCGTCATCGCCGCCGCCGCCGCGCTCATCCCCAGCCTGGCCTCCGCCGCCACTCCCACGGCAGCCACCGGCAGCGCCCAGGGCGGCGAACTGACCATCAGCAACGGCAGCCCGTGGGTCGACATCAACGGCTCGTGGGTGGACTTCCACACCGACGTCCGCGACCTCGCCTGGAACCCGGCCGGTACCAAGGCCGTCTTCGTCGACAGCAACGGCGACCTGGAGACCGCCAACGCCAACGGCACCGGCCGCGTGGTCGCCACCAAGCACCCGGCGGGCGTGGTCCTCTCGCACCCCACCTGGGAGACCTCCCCGACCAACTCGGGGGGCTACTACCCCGGCAACAACCTCATCTTCACCGCCGCCGGCAAGACCTCCAGCCAGTTGGAGTGGGTCCAGGCCACGGCGGTGAACGCCGACCCGTACACCGTGATCGGGCTGAACGGCGCCAACTGGGCCAACGCGGGCGCCAACCTGTCGAACGTCCGGCAGGACAAGGGCTCCTTCGTCTGGGACAGCACCCGTACCGGTGACGTCTACATCACCGACGTACTCCTGCGGATGCAGACCACCGTGCTCGGCCAGGGCTCCGAGCCCAGCCTGTCGCCCAACGGCGAGGAGGTCGTCTTCGTCCGCTCCGTCAGCGGACACGACCACCTGTTCGAGGAGACCCTGAGCAACCACACCGTCAGGGACCTGACCCCGCACGCCACCACCAACTACACCGAGCCGACGTTCTCGCCCAACGGCGCCACCATCGCCTTCCGCGCCCCGAACGGCACCTACACCCTCCCGTCCACCGGCACCCACAACCCGACCAAGGTGACCTCCACCACCGGCCTCGTCGCGTACCGCGGCTGAGCAGCCCCCGCGAACCCCCAGGATGGCGGCCGACACCCCGGCCGCCATCCTGACCGCGTTCCGGCGCCACCCGACGGAACGGTCTCCCCGGCCTCAGCCACGTGGAACAGTCTGGGAACTCCTCGCTCGCTGCGGACAGGACAGGGCGTGGAGAACTCCCAACGCACCCGGATACGCGCCGGAGACACGGCGGCCTTCGCCGCGCTCTTCGACACCCACGGCCAGGCCGTCCACCGCTACGCCGCACGCAGCACCGGCGACTGGTCCACCGCCGAGGACGTGGTCTCGCTGACCTTCCTGGAGGCCTGGCGACTGCGGACCTCGCTGCACGAGGACGGCGGGCCGCTGCTCCCGTGGCTGTTCGGCATCGCCACCAACGTGCTGCGCAACACCGCGCGTTCGGCGCGCCGGCACCGGGCCGCGATGGAGCGCGTGCCGCCGCGCGAGCTCGTCCCGGACTTCGCCGACGAGCTGGTGGACCGCATGCACGACGCGGCGAAGCTGGCCGCGGCCCAGCGCGCGCTGGCGGCGCTGCGGCGCCCCGAGCGCGAGGTGTTCGCGCTGGTGGTCTGGTCCGGTCTGGACTACGCCTCGGCGGCGGAGGCCCTGGGCGTGCCGGTGGGTACCGTCCGCTCGCGCCTCTCCCGCGCCCGGACCCGGCTCCAGAAACTCACCGCGAAGGAGTTGGAACTCGCCCCCGAGTCCGGACAGTACCGGTCAGGACGGGATGAACCGTCCCAGTCGTACCAGAAGGGAACAAACCGATGAACGCCGCCCCGAGCCCGGAAGAGCGGGCCGAGCTGTCCGCCCTCCTGCCCGCCCCCGGCGTATCGGCCCTCACGGACGACCGCCGCACCGTACTGAGGGGGCACCTGATGACCGAGATCCACAAGCCCGCAGCACCGTCGACCGCCCGCCGTCTGTGGCTGGCCGCGGGCGCGCTGACCGCGGTGGCTGCCACCGTCGCCGCGGTCACACTGACCGCCTCCCCCGGCGGCGCCACCGGCCCCGGCGGCAGCGCCACCGCTCCGATGGCCGTCGGCGAGCCCCTCGCGGGCTCGCACCGGCAGGCGGTGGAGCTGCTGGACAGCATCGCCGACACCGCCTACAGCGCGAACAGCGGCACCGCGCCACGCGGCGACCAGTTCGTCTACGTGGAGACCGAGGACGGCTCGTACGGCGTCGTGCAGGGCGCCGACGGCAAGGACACGGCCCGCTTCTACGCCCCGACGCAGCGGCGGCTCTGGCTTTCGGTGGACGGCAGCCAGGCGGGCCTGCTGGAGGCCCCGGACGCCGATCCGCCGCTGCCCCACCAGTCGCTGACTCCCAACACCCAGCCGAGCATCCAGGGCCCCACCTACGCCTACCTGGCCACGCTGCCGACCGATCCGCACGCGCTGCTGCGGCTCATCTACGCCCAGACCAAGGGCAAGGGGCACACCCCCGACGACGAGGCCTTCGTGGCCATCGGCGACGCGCTGGGCGCCACGACGGCTCCGACGGCGGTGAGCGCCGCCTTCTACCGGGCCGCGGCACTGATCCCCGGCACGGAACTGGTGCCCGACGCCGTGGACACGCTGGGCCGCAAGGGCGTGGGCATCGCGCGCGAGGACAGCCTCGGGGTGCGCACCGAGTGGATCTTCGACACGAGCACCCACGCGTTCCTGGCCTCGGAGTCGGTCCAGGCAGTCGACAGCGCCACGCTGCCGAACCCGTCGGACAGCCCCTCGCTCAGCGCGAGCGCGCAGCAGGACGTCAGTGACCCCGACA
Organism: Streptacidiphilus sp. P02-A3a; assembly: GCF_014084105.1. GTDB lineage: Bacteria > Actinomycetota > Actinomycetes > Streptomycetales > Streptomycetaceae > Streptacidiphilus. Next base: position 8,504,900 of record NZ_CP048289.1, read on the forward strand.
TCAAGGCCGGCACCGTACTGAGCAGCACCGCCGTGATCACCCGGGCCGTCGTGGACCGGGCCGGGCAGCTGCCGTAGACCCGATGTGCGCGATGGCGACCGTACGACGTGGAGCTGATCGGGTCGTTCCCGCCCCGGTCGGCTCCGGCGGTGGTGGAGATCGGCGCCCGGACGGGGATGTCCCGTGCGGCTCTGACCCGCCGGCGTCGGCCATCGCCGCCGGTCGGCGTCGACCCCCCGGTGGCGATGCCCGCCGAGGCCCGGCAGTGCAACAACCACAAGATCCCGCCCGATCACATGGATCGGACGGGATCTTGTCAGCTGGCCCCGAGTGAACCCGGGACCGGCTGTTGGGTGGGGTGTTGACGAGTGGGGCTGACCAGCGCTGTATCGAGGCCGCTGAAGATCGCTTCCCATTTGGAGGATGATCGCTTCCCGGCAGGCTTTGCTCGGTAACGGGGATCGCACCGGTACGGTGCTCTGTATGGGTGCAGAGGGGGGTGAGCCAGTCCGGCCGTTGCTACTGCTCGACGTGGACGGCCCGCTGAACCCGTTCGCCGGCATGCCGGACGATTGCCCCGAAGGCTTCGAGGTCTTCCGGCTGATGCCGCCGAGCTGGGAGGCCGCCGAACGCGCCCGGCTGGCGGCATGGGGGCTGCCCGGCAGGGGACCGATGCCACTGCCGGTGTGGCTCAATCCGCAGCACGGGGCAGTTCTGGCGGCGCTCCCCTTCGACTTGGTCTGGGCGACGACGTGGGAGTCGGAGGCCAACGCCTACATCGCTCCGCTGGTCGGCTTGCCTGAGCTGCCCTTCATTGCGTGGCCGACGCCACGTCCCATACCGGGCGGGAGGACGTTGTGGAAGACCGCGGAGATCGTCGCTTGGGTGAAGGGCCGCGCTTTCGCTTGGATCGATGACGAGATCACCCGAGCAGACAAGGAGTGGGTGGCTGCCCATCACCGTGGCCCAGCGCTGCTGCACTGGGTCGATCCGCGGCTCGGGCTCGGTCCGCAGGATTTCGCCGCTCTGGAGACGTGGGCGGCGGGCACGCGATGATGCGGGTATGACGGTCGAACCGGGTCAGGTGTCCGCCCAGGCTCACGCGGAACGCATGCGTGCGGCGCTTGCGGCTGCCCGCTGGGATACTACGGATGATCCCGCCGGGGTGGTCGCGGTGCTCGCGCGGATAGTCGAGGGTGTGTGCGGGCCCGTGGCGACGGTCGAGGACGGCCGGACGGTGTTCGGGTCCCAGGCCCTGGGGTCGGCCTATGTCTTCTGTGCTTCCGTGCAGAAGTCCATCAGCCTGGAGTACGCCAGGCAGCATCCGGATCTGCGGGAGTTGTCCCCGGAGGGGCATCTCGCTCTTGTCCGGCCCGTTCTTCCCCAGTTCGAGCGGCAGCGGCTGGAGGCACTGCGGCTTATCGATCAGGAGTTCCCGTTGCCGCGCTGATGGCTCCGGTCCACTGGTCGGGTTGATCGCCGGTTGTCCAAACGATGGTGGCGAACCGCTGGAAGGCTTCCTCGACCCACTGGTGCATGGCCGCCTGCGCGAAGTCGGGTGGGCTGCTGTTCTACTCATGAGTTCAGTGCGCCGTCGAGGACGCCGCCGGGCTCGGGGAAGTAGACCGCAAAACGCCACGCGGGCGGGGTTCTGAACAGCACGACCGTGTTGGGTCGGCCGAGTCTGTCGCGCCAATCCTGCCTGGGTTCGGCCATCATGTCCCGACCCATCGCCCGTCGAGCCCGATCGTCACCGGGTGTGTCCGTGTCCTGGCAAACTGCCAAAGCAGGTTTCCAGCCGGTCCAAGGCATCGAGTACCTGCTCGAAGACGACAGTAAAGGGCCAGGGCGGGGTCTCGGAGTTCCGGGACCAGACCGGGTGGACGACGGCGACCCGGTAGCGGACCTTTCCGGTCCGGGCGTTCTCGTCGTCGAGGCGGGGGAGTACGTCATCACAGGCCCCGCACTCCAGCCAGAATGTCAGAGAGATGCCGTGCCGGGCGTGTCCCGGTGCGATCTCCCGGTCCAAATCGGCCGCGATGGCCGGGGCGAGTCCTCGATATCCCGCCACCATTCGTCTTCCGATTCCAGGTCAGGACACCAGCGAAGCGCGGAGACAGCATTGGGCAACACACCGAACGCAGTGGCAAGTTCCAGGATGGCTGCCCGGTCCGCCCGCAGCAGTGGCGTGTGACGGTCGGAGAGGTTGTCAGCGAGATCCTCGATGGCGAGGCCCCATTCGCCCACGTCCCAAGTGGACAGCAAGCTGACCACGGGTGCGGCTGGCCCGGGAAGGCCCGAGAGTCGCTGGAACTCTGGGCGGTGGAACTGCCAGGGAGCCGTCACAGCAGTTATTGCATCAAAACTCTCAGCCTCTCGCCACGGTTATCTCTCGGTGGACGTCTGCGAATACTGGGCGGTTCGGGTTCAGGGCAGGTGCTGGCGCGCGGATGCCCAGGTTGTGAGTTGGTCTTTGAGCGAACCGGGTTCCAGTCTGGGCATCAGCCGGTCGATGTGCCCGGTGAGGTTTTTGAGACGCCGCAGGGCACCGATCCGCTCGATAGGGAGGTCGCGCCAGCCTGCAGAGTTCGACTCCGCCTGGTGGGGTTCCAGCCAGAGCGCCGCGAGGGTGTCGTTGGCCAGGGCTTCGGGGTTCCAGTCCGGGTCGTCATCCGCGCCGAGATGTTCGATGACCCAGGTGCGGAGCATGAATTCCTGGCAGCGCATGCGTACTTGGTCCCACGGATCGTCGCCGTGGAATCGCCGGTTCGCTGCCAGGGACAGCTTGGCCCAGCGGACACGGGCATGGCGCGGCTCCGTGGATCGGTAGACATGTGACTGCGCAACCACGCGGATACGCTCCAGTTCTTGCCCTCGCTGAAGCCCGGCCATACGGGCCTCAAGTGCTTCGACACTCAAGGAGCTGAGGTTGAGAATCGGCTGGTCCATGTGGTGTCCCCACTCAACTGCAGCGTGCTGCGGCTAGGGAGATCCGACGTTGTTCGAGGTCGACGCCGAGGATCGTGACCCTTGCCGGTCTCTTCGGTCATGGTATGTCACCACCAACTGCAGCCCAGGGCAAGGAACTTGTGTCCGCGACAGGACGGAGCACGCTTCCAATACGACAGTCGGCCCACAAATCTTAAGATAGCAATGAATCACCGCAAATGACTACATCTGCATGAAATGGGGTGATCGCTGCGCTTGCCCAGCACGCAATGTGACCGCTAGGCGGGCTGTTGCGGTCGATTGGGGTCATTGGCAGTCACCATCTGTGATCATGCTCGGCGTGCTCCTACGGTGGCGTGAGCCTTCGGGCCGGAAGGGCCGGACCGAAGCTGGCTGGTGAATCCTGCGGGCGTGAGACAGATGATGACGACGCCGTTGTCCGAGCGTCTGGACGAACAAGAGGCCGTGGCACGTGGTGAGTTGGCCTCGTTGCGGGAGAAGGTCGCCTCCTTGGAGGAGCGGCTCGCACATCTGGCGATCACCCGGGAGACGCTGGCGTCGCCGCAGGGCCGGGGACGCGTGCGCGTCGTCGGCGGGCCGGTGTCTTTGGCCCGGCTCCCGGAGCCGGTCATCGCGTCCGAGACTGAGCCGCCCGCTTCGCCGGGACCGTTGGATCTCGAAGTGGCCAGGGAGAGCGTCCTGGTCCTACTGGCTGGGGCGAACCGGGCGATGGAGGTACAGGACATCGGGGACGCGATCGGCGAGCAGGCCGACCGAGTGGAGACCGCGCGCGGCCGGTTGAAGAAGCTGGCGAAGGAGGGCCTGGTCGTCGAGGTGTCGCCCGCGTGGTTTGCGATCGCGCCCGCCGCCCCGCGCCCTCGCTCGGAAAACGCAGAGGGAGAGGGGGTGGCCTGAGGAGCAAGGCGCGGCGGCACCGTCGAGGGTTCAACTCGACGGCGCCGGATGCGTGAGATCCCGTTCAGCGGTGGCTCACGCGCTTCGAGCGCAATGGTCGTGCATTGCGCTCGAAGCGCGGAGCCGCGAAATCACCGCGCCCGATCGCCTGTTGGCGATTTCAGATGCAAATCGAGGCTCAATGCTTCCCACTACGATCAGTCCCGCTCTGCAGCGGCCACAGCCCGGCACCGATGAAGGCGGCCAGCCGGGCGACGGTGGCGACGTCGGGCCAGGACAGTCCGGCGAGCAGGTCCGCGATGGCCTGCCGATTGCCCCCGGAGCCGTCGGCCACCGCCCGCAGGCTCATCCCCCGCTCGTCCAGGGCCTGGGCAAGGGTGCGGGCGATGTGCCGGACGGCCTCTAACCGCGTTTCCGCTGGTCAGGAGGGGTCGTTGGTGGGGTGTTGACGAGAAGGGCTGAGCAGAGGCTTCACGGTCGGGTCGATGATCGCTTCCCATTCGTGTGGTGATCGTTTCCCGGCGCGCTCGCCGCTGTCCTGCGGGGTGTGCGGGTGCAGGCGGGGCGGGGGCGTGGTGGGGCTGTGCAGGAGACAGCTATGGTCACCGGAGAGGGTGAGGTGCGCGAAGGGGTGCAGGTGGTGGGTGATTACCTGGACAGGATCCAGCGGTTGATGCCGCCGCCGGACCAGGTGCCGCGGGTGGACTGGAGTGCCGCGCCGTTGTTGGCCGGCTTCCAGGTTCCGTCCGATTACCGCGCGTTCGTGGATCGGTACGGGGCGGGGCGTGTCGGGGACGAGTTGCGCGTCTTCACGCCGCTCATGAGCGGGGCCTGGTGCGGTGCCGCGAACGGGTTCGAGGCGATGACCGGATTCACCGAGCACGAGGTCGGGCGGGCCATGCGGGAGATGCGGGAGGACCGGCCCGAGAGTTTCCCGTTCTCGTTCCACCCGGAGCCGGACGGCCTGCTGGCCTGGGCCCGGAACCCGAACTCGGATGCCTGCTTCTGGCACATGGACGGCCCTGATCCCGATGCCTGGCCGGTCTATGTCTGGAACCGCGGCGGCCGTGGCGCGGCGGCCTGGTCCCGCCACGACGACGGCATGACAGGGGTCGTCCACGGCGCACTGACCGGTGCCGGGCCGCTGCGCAGGCTGCTGGCCTCTTCGACCCCGGAGAAGCGGCATGCCTGGTTCCCGGACGCATAAAGGGTGCTGACGCGCGGCGGCGGCCAGAGGCTCTGCGACCGGGGCGCGGATGGAGGGGCGGCCGATCGGGGGTCCGGGCGGGTTCGTCCACGGACCGGCGTCGGCTGGGGTCGATTCGGGCGGGAAGCGTCCGTTTGGTGCAGTGCCGGTCACGGTCCCCCGTGACCCCGCCCCGGCCTGGGCGGCCCTCGCCCCGACCGTCCGGGCGGTGGTCGCGGCCACCGTCACCCAGGTCCCATACGACGTCGAACGGCTCCTGCACGTCACCGGCCGCCTCGCCCTGTGGGCGAACGAGGTCGGGCTGCCGCCGGACCCGGACGCGTGGCTGCGCGGGGAGGTCATCGACGCGTTCGTGCTCTCCCTGGCCGACCGGCACGCCCCGGCAACCCTGCGGACCTACCGGACCTGGCTCCGCCGCGTCCGCCACGCCCTGACCTGGTCCGATAGAGGCGAACCGGTCCCGCCCAAGCTCAGCGCACCGGCCCGGCCGCACCAGCCCTACGAGGCGGACGAGCTCGCCGGACTCCGGCACTGGGCCGGCTATCTGCCCCCGCATCAGCGCGCCGACGCGCTCGCACTGATGGGCCTTGGAGCCGGGCTCGGGCTGATGCCGAAGGAGGTCGCGGCCACCCGGGGCAGCGACCTGCACCGCCACGGCCCCGGGCATCCGCTGGTCCACACCGCCCTGGGCCGACTGGTCGCCGCCCGCCCGGCCTGGAAGGAGGTCCTGGCCGAGCTCGCGGAGCGGGCCGGGTCGGGGTTCTTGTTCCGGCCCGGTCGCACCACCGACTACGCGAAGAACCTGATCGGCTCCTGGCCGAAGCGCCACCCCGCCCCCACTGGCCTGCCCGCGCTGTCGACGGGGCGGCTGCGGGCGTCGTGGATCGTGGAGCTGATGCGCGCGCGGATCTGCCATGACGTCATCGCGACCGCCGCCGGACTCGCCTCGGCCGCGTCCCTGGCCCGCTACCAGCACTTCGTGCCCCCGCTCACCGATGAACAGACGCTGCGGATCCTGCGCGGGCAGGCCCCGTGACCCTCCCGCGCGCCTGGCGCGACCACGAGAAGATCCGGGCCTGCCGTCCCAGGCCCGCCACCGACGCACCCGCGCTGATCCCGGACTCGAAGGTCGGCCAACTCGCCGACCTGGTCCGCACCTGCGGGGCCCTGAAGCTGATCGACGACGAGCTGGACGGGCGTCCGGGACCGCCGGGCCTGCCGGTCCACGTCGTGCTGACCGGTCTGCCGCTGGCCCTGCACTACCACGACACAGCCAGGCTGGCCGATGCCGGGTCCTGCTCGACGAGGTCAGCGACACCGCGAAGCACTGGCTCGGCGCCGCGGACGTGGACCGCACCGATCCGCACGCGCGGATCGCGTTCTGCAAACGGGTCTACCGGGCCTACGACCGGATCACCACCGCGCTGGACCCCGAACGCGTCGACCGCCGCCGACGCCTGCCCCTGGACCAGGCCTCCGCGCATGCCGCGGCCTGGGAGGACACCGATCCCGAGCACCTGCGCCGACGCACCGTGCTGCAGCAGGTCAGCGACGCGTTCGTGCTCGCCCCGGTCCGCCACACCCTCGACCACGGCTGGCTCAAAGGCTGGCCCGGCGACGTCGGCGTCGACATGACCGGCGTCCCGGCCTGGCACCACCCGCCCAGCGACCTCCGGCAACTCGGCTCGGTCGAGACGACCGGGGGCTGGCATTTCAGCGCCGTCGCCACCGAGGGCGCCTTCGGCCACTGCCTCACCCTGACCGTCGCCGCCAGCCGTCGCAGCAGCGGGAAACGGGTCAGCCGACACCCGCAACTCGCGCTCGGAGCCGTGCTCGACACCGGCGGCAAACGCCCCGGCCCCAACGCCGTCCACACCCTCACCCGCCTGGCCGAACTCGACCTGCCCAGCGGGATCCTGGCTGCCGACCGCGCCTACACCGACCAGACCACTGAGCACTTCCAGACCCACGTCCGCCGACTCGGCTACCAGCTCGCTCTGGACTACAAGCAGGAACACCGCGGCATCCAGGGCACCCACCACGGCGCCCTGCTGATCGACGGCTCCCTCGCCTGCCCGCTCACACCCCACCGCGCCGCGACCGCCACCACCACCAACCTGGACGACCAGCAGATCCACGCCATCGACACGGACACCGACCTGCAGGCCCAGATCGCCGCCCGCCGACCCTTCCACCTCAAGGTCAAGCAGCACGCGGACCCCACCGGCACGATCCGGCTGCAATGCCCCGCCGCCGGACCCTCCCCCTCGATCACCTGTCCACGCTTCAACCGGCTCCATCCACCCAGCCGACCCGCACCGGGCACAATCGACCTCACCGACCCCCGAGCCGTCGCCGCCCACCCCGCCGCGAAACCCGCCACCCAGATCCCCACCACCGAACGCCTGCATCCACCACCCCCGGACGAGCTGCCGAGGATCTGCCGCCAACCGACGATCACCATCCGGCCAGGTGACCTGGTGTCCGCGTACTGATCTGAGTGCTCCAGTGCGTACGGAGTTGTGTGCGCCACCGACCCGTGTCAGCGAAGTCGCTTTCATGGCCCGTTCCGCTCACCGTAGTCTCGTGCCGTGGTCGACGAACATGGGGCACCCGACGCCTTCAAGAACCGATGCACGAATGCGGCGTGCACGTTGGAGTCCTGCATCAGCTACTTCATCGAGCGCATCTCGTTGGACGAGTCCAACGAGGACCGCAAGGAGAACACGCTGGACGTGTGGCTGCGCAAGGGGCCGTGGAAGCCCGATGTGGTGGTCTCGCTGTCCAATCTCTACTCGGTTCACCCGTGGGGAACCCGAACTGGCCCCCATCTTTATTGACGGGATCTCCCTGATCCACCTACCGAAGTTGCCGTTGCCCTGGCCCACCGAGGCGCTCGGCCGACTCGATCGCTCCGAGGGCCTGCCCGAACTGGTCTGGTTGAGGATCACCGGACCGATCGAAGTCGACGCTGTGGCCACGACTGTGACCGTCTACCAGGCTCAGAGCGACGACGCGGCCTCTGCGCTCCAGTGACAGCCCGCAGCTGTTCGACGGCTCCGGCAGCAACCGAAATTTGAAGACTGATCAACCGCTCAGGCGACATCGGCCTCCCGCTCGATAGCTTGGAGGCGGTTCTTGAGGCGGTAGCTGTTGCCGTTGATCGCGATGACTTCGCAGTGGTGCAGGAGCCGGTCGAGGATGGCCGTGGCCAGAACCTCGTCACCGAACACCTGTCCCCACTCACTGAAGGTCTTGTTCGAGGTCAGGATGATCGAGCCCTTTTCGTAGCGCTTGGAGATCACCTGGAAGACCAGGTTCGCCTCGGCTCGTTCCAGGGGCTGGTAGCCCACTTCATCGACCACGAGGACGCTGGGCCGCAGGTAGGTGCGGAGCTTGCTGGTCAGCTGGCCGGTGGCCTCGGCGGTCTTGAGGTGGCGGACCATGTCGTCGAGGCTGGTGAAGTAGATCGAGTAGCCGGCCCGGCAGGCGGCGACCGCGAGGGCAACGGCAATGTGGGTCTTGCCGACCCCGGGCGGGCCCAGCAGAGCGGCGTTGGCCTTGGCCTCGACGAAGGAGAGGGTCGCCAGGTCCTTGACCTTGCGCGGGTCGAGCTCGGGCTGGAACGAGAAGTCGTAGTCGTCCATCGTCTTGTGGTGCGGCAGCTTCGACAGCCGCAGTCCCTGGCGGAACCGCCGGTCGTCGCGGACCGCGAGTTCCTCGGACAGGACCAGGTCGAGGAAGTCGACGTAGCCCATCTTCGCCTCGTCCGCCCGCTTGGCGTACTCGTTCAGGCTCTCCACGAGGTGGGGCAGGCCGAGCTTGCCGGCCATGGTGCGGATGCGGTTGCTGACCAGTTCGCTCAACAGGGTTCCTCTGCGCTCGGGTGGGTGGTGAACGGGCGGGTGCCGGTCAGCTCGTCGTAGACGGACAGCGGTCGCCGGCCCACCTCGACGCGGGCAGCGGCGGCCCGACTGAGCAGTGCCCGCAGCGGACCGTCCTCCTCGCGCAGGGCGAGGCCGCGGCGGGGCCGGGGGTCGTCACCGGTCGTGGTGCGGCGGCCCTCCCCGGTGGGCAGGCCGTCCCAGTGGCGCTCGTCGACGATGCGGGCACCACGTCCCACCGCCCTGGAGTGCACGGCCAGCAGGGTGCCGCCAGTGGTGTCGGGGACAGTGGAATGGAGTATGACCTGGAACTTCGTGACCCGGACCTCGACCAGTTGGCGCGGGCGGACCTTGCGGGCGGGCACCGAGTAGAGGTTGGCGTCGAAGGCGACCAGGCAATCCTTGCCGACATGCCGCAGGTGCCGCTGCGCGACCACATAGGGTGCGCGGGGCAGCGGCCGCAAGGCCACGTGGTCGCGGATCGCGCGCAGGCCGATGACCTCGCCGTGGGTACCGTGCACCCGCGCGCGCCGGACCGGCACCCACGCGGTGAACGCGGCGTCGAGTTCCTCGGTCGAGGAGAACGCCCGGCCGGCCAGGACGTGGTCGCGCACGATGGCCACCTGCCGCTCGACCCGGCCCTTGCCCTGGGGGCGGTAGGCGGCGAGCACGTCGATGTCGAAGTCGTAGTGCCCGGCGAACGCCACCGCCTCCGGGTGGAGCGGGACAGCTTCGCCCGGGGCGACGTGTCGGCGGACCACGGTCTTGGTGCGGTCGTAGACGATGCTCATCGGCACTCCGCCGAAGTGCGCGAACGCCTGGCGGTGGCAGTCGAAGAACGTCGCCAGGTCCTGGCTGGTGGTGAAGCAGCAGAAGGGGTCCCGTGAGTACGACAGCGTCATGTGGAATGAGTAGACCTTCGGGATGCCGACGTGGGCCAGGATCCGTCCCTCGTCGCCCCAGTCGACCTGGGCCTGGGCGCCCGGCACGACCTCGAACCGGCGGTGCAGGCCCGCCAGCTCGCCGGGGTTGATACCGAGCTCCCCGGCGATCCGGGGCCGGGCCTCCTGCAAGTAGATCTTGACCCGTTGGTAGTTGATGGCGAACCCGTACTCCTGGGCCAGTCGCTCGTGGATCACCGCTCCCTTGAGCAGGATCTCGGACCGCAGCATCGCGTCGATCAGCGGAGCGACCTCATCCACCGCCCGTTGCCTGGGCAAGGCGCCGGACTCCCGTTGCGGTGGCGCGGCCGGGACCTCACCCGACAAGTACTTGGCGACCGTGCGGCGATTGAGCCCGGTCTCCTTCGCGATCTGCCGCTGGCTCATCGCGCCCGACTCGTACAGGGCGCGAAATCGCCTCAACTCCAACCAGCGATGTGGGTCCAAGACCACGGCCAGCCGCCCCTCTGCCACCCGAACGGACAACAGCAGACTCGCGGACACCACCCCGCCACCGCATCACTTCTGGAGCACAATCACCCGTACGAGGTGGCGCATGTTCGCTCGTACGCCGACACCTGGGGAAACTCGACAAGTTCCGGCAGGACCGGCACTACCTCAGCCCCGAATGGCACGACGCGTTCAAACCCATCCGAGCCAACAACGAGGGCATCAACGGCAAAGCGAAGGGCTACCGGATCGACCTCGCCGAGCCGAAACAACGCCTCGCCCACGGACGCGCCGCCCAGACCATCCTGGTCGCCCTCATGATCTGCACCCTCAACCTGCAGATCCTCCACGACTGGCACTACAGCGCCAGCACCAGCGAGCCATTCGAGACCACCCCCGACGAGAAACCGCCCAGCAGCACACCGCCAACGGTCCCGGCCGAAACCGGACGACCTCCACCGGACGGCTAACGATCGGTCAGCCGAACAACCCGACAGCCCAGCCCCGCACCGCCGAAGATCCCCAGCCTGGCGGCGGCAGCAGCACGCCCTCGGCACCCCGAACCACCCCCAGACCACACCGCTGAGCAGCGGGAACAGGCCCACCAGCACCGCCAACACCCCGGCAGCAGCCACCAGCAGACCCCGAAACCACGAAATCCCGCCCGATCACTTGGATCGGACGGGATCTCGTCAACCATTCCCGACCGAAGTCGAGAACAGCTGGTTGGTGGGCTGTTGACGAGTGGTGCTGACCTGGCAGGCCAGACAACATCTGAAGATCGCTTCCCGTCGTCGCGATGATCGCTTCCCGAATCGAGTTGCCTCAGTGATCCTGTAGGGATGCTGCTGCCCGATGTCGCGTCACTGACCAGCCTGATCGAAGTGGTCCGCATCGCTGCACCGACCGCTGTGTACGCCACGGGAGCTGTAGTCGGCGAGGATCTGGCGATCTGGGACGAGGAGCACAGCCGGCAGGTCCTGAGTCTGATCGCTGAGGTACCAGCAGGTGAACTGCACCGTTGTTTCGCTCCGGCCTACGGCATCCGGGCGCACGGTGCCGCCAACCTGCTGTTTGAGATCGCTTTCTGCTTCCGATGCCACGGCGCGCTTCTCCTAGGGTTGGGTGTCCCGTCCGGCCTGCGGGGGATCCAGGGTTTTGATGCGGACAGCCCAGCTGCCCGTGCTCTGCTTGATCGGTTCCGGGCCTGTGAGAGCGGCTGACTCCTCGATTCCTCGGCGGTCTGTCAGCACTGTGTGGCATCGGGCTTGATGGACTTCCGGTTCGGCCGCCGTATGGCCGTCGTGATGTGGGAGCATCTCGCCATGCGCCTGATCGCCGACGGGGCCACGCCGATATTGCGGTTGGTGCTGGCGAACGAGCTTGAGACCGATGATGGCTATGCCTTCGAGTTGGCGCGCCCGCTCTTCCTTGCCGCTGGTGATCGGATCAGCTTCGAGGAGAGCAAACTCGTCGTCGTGCGGGCGAGCGGCGAGCAGGTGCTCCCCTCTGGCGACTGGTCTACCTGCTGCCGGATCAAGTCTGGGCGCCGCAACTGAGCCGGGCGACGTGGGGCGAGGACGCGAACGAATGCGTCGCACCCCGGCTCGGCCTGCCACCGGTTCCCCTCGTTCCCTGGTCGAAGCCCTCGGAAGATGAAGAGGGGGACGTCCGGGCCGGGCGTCATTGGAAGACCCGGCCGATTGTTGCCTGGGCGGGTGGCCGTGCCTTCGCCTGGGTCGATGACGAGATCACTCGTGCCGACCGGGATTGGGTGGCGGCCCATCACCGTGGCCCTGCGCTGCTGCACCGGGTCGACCCTCGCTTTGGGCTCGGCCCGCAGGATTTCGCCGCTCTGGAGGCGTGGGCGGACAGCGTCCGTTGATGCGGGTGTGGCGGTCGGGCCCGGTCAGGCGACCGTGCTGATGCTTCCGGTCCACCAGTCCGGTTGGTCGCCGGGAGTCCAGTCGATCGCGACGGGATGCTGAAAGGTCTCCTGGACCCACTGGCACATGGTGGCCTGAGCGGACTCGGGCGCGCTGCTGGCCGGCTCGTCGGGCAATGCGCCGTCCAGGATGCCGCCGGGGTCGTCGCAGTAGACGGCGAAGCGCCATGTGAGCGGGGTTCTGAACAGCACGACTGTGTTCGGTCGGCCGACCCTGTCCCGCCAGTGCGGCTTGGACTTGGGCATCACACCTCAGCCTTGCATCCGTCGAGCTTGATCCTCACCTGGCAGTTATGGTCCGCATGGCCGATGACCTCGCCGCGAACGTGCTCTCCGATATGTGGCAGCACTGCTTCGCTGGGCATCGTGATGATCTCGGCCAGGCCGATCGCGTCAGGGACGCCGTCGATGGCGAGGAAGACACCGAAGGGCTGGCGGCCGATGACCTCGCCTGCCACCGGGGTTCCGAGGGGCAGTGCCTGGCAGGTCGCGGCCCAAGCCGCCTGGGCTCGGACTCCGGTTCCGGAGCCGTCGGCGGGCCATGAGTAGTGACTCATGGCCCGATCATGCCACCTCGGGTTCCGAGACCGGCGGTTCAGGGGGATCCGTATCCGGCGGCCATCTCCAGGTTGGACTCGATGGCTCGGAACTGGGCGGTGAGGTATTCGGCCCAGGCGCTCTTGGGGAAGAGTTGGAGGTGGGGGCCGAGGGTTCCGGTGAGCATCCGGCGAAACTTGGTGAGCTCCCTGCTGACCCAGGCCAGTTCCCATGCCTCAAGTTCGGCTTCGCTCGCGCAGAAGTGGTAGCCGCTTTCGCGTGTCCACAACAGGGGTGGCCATTCTCCTTCCGCGCATAGGTCTCGGAGTGTGTGCAGTGCGCGACGGGTCTGCCAGCGGCTGAGTCCGCAGTCCGCAGCGAGTACGAGCAGGGTCAGACCAGCGGGCGCGACTTCCAGGAGCCGGGTGCGGACCAGGTCGGCGTGACGCTCCGCTGTCGCGGAGGGTCGCTTTGGCACGGCTACTCGCCCTTCAGGAGGCGGGCCAGTTCCTCGTCCATGTCGGTCTTGCCGGTGTCGACGGCGGTCTCGATCCAGTCGAGGGTCGCGCGGACCCGGGCGATGTTCTCGTGCACGATAGTGCGTTCGTCCTGGCCCAGGGTGCGGTCGCGCAGGCCGGGGACGGCGCGACCGGCCGCGGCGACGAAGGTGTGGCAGGCGGTGACCAAGTCCAGGAACTCCACGGTGCGGTCGATGTTCCGCACGGCCGGGGCGACGGGGCTGGTGCGCTCGAAGTTCTCGCGGGCCTGGCGGCTGCGCTCGACCTGGGCGTGGTTGACATGGAAGCGGGCGGTGTCATCGCCCATTGCCTTGAACGCGATGTCCGGCCGCCGCAGGAGGTTGGTCGCCGCGGTGGTGGCGACTGCCTCGTCGCGGGTGAACTCCTCGACCACCCGGGCCTTGTTCTCCGGGGAGACTTTGGCCGTGACCTGCGGACGCTGGAGGAAGTCGGTGGTCACTTTCGCGGCGACCTCCTCATCGTGGGCCAAGTGATGGATCGCGGTGATCTTCTCCTGCGTACTCTCGGGGCTGTCGACCGTCCACCCCACCTGGCGTCTGGCGTCGTCAGATGACCACCGCGTCCTACCCGCAGGCGGTGTCTTGATCACGGCGAACCGCTCTACTTCGTTCTCGATCGCCCCCAGGATGCGGTGGATCGTGAACGAGACACCTGCCTGTCGGCGATCTTTCGGCCAGCGCGATGCGGTCCACCTGTTGTTGGACACCGTGCTGAGCTTCAACCCGATGTCAGCGGCAAGCCGGAGCATGGACTGCCTGACCGTCCACTCCGCGTCCACGGGGCCGCTGCGGGGCCTGAGCGGCTCGATCTCCAGGGCACGGTCTCCGATCGTGAACGCGCCCTGGGTCTGCTGTTCCACGACGTCGCGCAGTTCGGCGACGATCTGGTCGTATCGGGACTGGCTGACGCTGCCGACCGTGTCAGTCTCTTGGGTCATGGTGTCACCACCAACTGCGGTCCGGGGCAAGGCGCTTGTGTCCGTGGCAGGACGGGGTCCGCTTTCATGACGAGAGTCGGCCCATAAGTCCTAAGATCGCAATGAATGACCACAAATGACTCCCACTGCGCGAAATCAGTTGCCTGATGGGCTCATCCCGCACGAATTCCGACCGCCACGCAGGCTATTGCGGTCGATTGGCGTCATTGGCGGTCACCATCGGTGCTCTTGTCCGGCGTGCTCCTACGGTGGCGTGAGCTCTCGGACCGGAAGGACCGGCCGGAGCTGACCGGTGGATCCTGCGGGCAGGAGGCAGATGATGACAACGCCGTGGTTCGAGCGTCTGGACGAGGAAGAGGCAGTGGTGCGCGGCGAGTTGGCCGCACTGCTGGAGAAGGCCGCGGTCCTGGAGGAACGACTGGCCCACCTGGTGATTACCAGGGAGACGCTGGCGTCGTTGCAGGGCCGGGGACGCGGGCGCATCATCGAAGGCCCGCTGCCGTCGGCCCGCCCCCCGGGGCCGGCCGTCGCGTTCGAGGCCGAGGCCGAGCCGTCCGCTTCGTCGGGGCCACTGGATCTCGAAGTGGCCCGGGAGGGCATCTTGGTCCTGCTGGCCGGGGCGAACCGGGCGATGAAGGTGCAGGACATCGGGGACGCGATCGGTGAGCAGGCCGATCGGGTGGAGACCACCCGGGCGCGGCTGAAGAAGCCCGTGAAGGAGGGCCTGGTCGTCGAGGTGTCGCCGGCGTGGTTCGCGATCGCGCCCGCCATCCCGCGCCCCCGCTCGGAGAATGCGGAGACAGAGGGGGTGGCCTGAGGAACCAGGCCAGGAGCGGCGCCGTCGAGGGTTCAGCTCGGCGGCGCCGGATGCGGAGGTCCCGTTAAGCGGTGGCTCGCGCGTTTCGAGCGTAGTGGTCATGCAAGAGGATCGAAGCGTGGAGCCGCGAAATCACCGTGCCCGGTCGCCTGTTGGCGTTTTCGGGTCCGAATCGAGGCTCAATGCTTCGCAGTGCAGTCGGTTCCTCTCTGCGGCGGCCACAGCCCGCCACCGGTGAAGGCCGCCAGCCTGGCGACGGTGGCGACGTCGGGCCAGGAGAGTCCGGCGAGCAGGTCCGCGATGGCCTGCCGGTTGACCCCCGAGCCCTCGGCCGCCGCCCGCAGGCTCAGCCCCCGCTCGTCCAGGGCCCCGGCCAGGGCGCGGGAGATGTGCCGGACGGCCTCGGCGGCGGGGTCGGCGGCAGGCTGCTGGGGCCAGGCTTCCGGATCGTCGGTGAGTTGCCGCGGGGGGCGTGCACGGGAGCGTCCGCCGACCATGTGCGCACCATCCTGTCCATAGAAGTCGATCAATTGTGGAATGGCTGCTTGTCCAGCCGGTATGTATGGACCGTGGCCCTTGATCCGCAGACCTCCGCGAAGATCGCCCGCTATCGGCCCCGGAACCCGCCCGCCGTCTGGGACCAGGTCGCTCCGCTGGTGCGCTCGGTGGTCGCCGCGACGGTCACCGCGGTGCCCTACGACGTGGAGCGGCTGCTGCACGTCACCGGACGCCTCGCGCCTGGAGCGGGAACCGGACGGCTGGCTGCGCAACGAGGTCATCGACGCGTTCGTCCTCTCCCTGCTCGGCGAGGTGGGCGCCTCGACGATCCGCACCTACCGGACCTGGCTGCTGCGGGTGCGCGATGCGCTGGCGTTCGCCGAGCGCGGCGAGCCGGCTCCGGCCCGACTGCACGCACCGCCCAACCCGCACCAGCCCTACAGTCCGGCCGAGCTGGCCGGACTGCGGCACTGGGCGGCGCATCTGCCCCGCCAGCAGCGCGCCGACGGCTTGGCTCTGATGGGCCTGGGCGCCGGCTTCGGGCTCACGCCACGCGAGGTTGCGGCCAGCACCGGAGGAGACCTGCGCAGGTCTCCCGACTCCGGCCCGCTGCTGCACACCGGGGTCTGCCGGCCGGTCCCGCTGGCGGCCCGCGCCGCTTGGGACCCACTCCTGGGCGAACTGGCCGGTACAGCGGGCCGGGGCTACCTGTTCCGTCCCCGGCGCACGGTGGAGTTCGCCAAGAACCTGGTCAATTCCTGGCCGCTGGTCCACCGTCCGCCCGACCCGCTGCCCGCCCTGTCGGCGGGACGGCTGCGGGCGACGTGGATCGTGGAACTGATGGCCGCCCGCATCGACCACGACCTGATCGCTAAGGCAGCCGGCCTGGCATCGGCCGCCTCTCTCGCCCGCTACCAGCACCACGTCCCCCCTCTCGACGACGCCACCGCGATCCGGCTGCTGCACGGACCCGCCCGGTGACCCTGCCGCACTCCTGGCGCAACCCTGTGAAGATCCGGGCCTGCCGTCCCAAGCCCGCCACCGACGCCCCCGCCACCCTCGCCGACTCCAAGGTCGGCCAGCTCCTGCACCTGGTCCGCGCCAGCGGCAGCCTGGACCTGGTCGAACAAGAGCTGGCGGGGCGGCCCGGACCGTCCGGCCTGCCGGTCGAGGCCATGCTGACCGGACTGCTGCTGGCGCTGCACTACCACGACAGCGCTCAACTCGCCGTCGCCTGCCGAGTCCTGCTCGACGAGATCACCGACACCGCCAGAGCCTGGTTGGGCATCGGGACCGTGGACCGCACCGACCTCCACCAGCGAATCGCATTCGCCAAGCGCGTCTACCGAACCTTCGACCGCCTCACCACCGCCCTGGACCCCGAACGCGTCGACCGCCGCAGCCGCCTGCCCCGCAACCGGGCCGACGCACACGCCGCCACCTAGGAAGACACCGACCCCGAACACCTGCGCAGACGAGCAGTGCTGCAGCAGGTCAGCGACGCGTTCGTGCTCGCCCCGGTCCGCCACGCCATCGACCGCGGCTGGCTCAAGAGCTGGCCCGGCGACGTCGGCGTCGACATGACCGGCGTCCCTGCCTGGCACCACCCGCCCAGCGACCACCGCGACCTGGGCTCCATCGAGACCACCGCCGGCTGGCACTTCAGCGCCGGCGACACCGAGGGCGTCTTCGGCCACAGCCTGACCCTGGCCGTCGCCGCCAGCCGCCGCAGCAACGGCCAGCGCATCAGCCGACACCCGCAGCTCGCGCTCGGAGCCGTCCTGGACACCGGCGGCAAACGCCCCGGCCCCAACGCCGTCCACGCCCTGCAGCAGCTGCAGCACCTCGGGCTGCCGACCGGCGTGCTGGCGGCCGACCGAGCCTACACCGACCAGAAGTCCGAACACTTCCAGACCCACACCCGCCGACTCGGCTACCAACTCGCACTGGACTACAGGCAGGAACACCGCGGCATCCAGGGCACCCACCACGGCGCCCTGCTGATCGACGGCACCCTCGCCTGCCCCCTGACCCCCGCCCCGACCGCCACCGCCACCACCGGCCTGGACGACAAGCAGATCCGCGAGATCGACACCAACGAAGAACTGAAGAAGCGGATCGCGGCCCGCGAACCCTTCCACCTCAAGCACAAGCAGGGCCCCGACCACACGGGCACGATCCGGCTGCAGTGCCCCGCCGCCGGGACCTCGCCCTCGATCACCTGCCCGCGCTTCAACCGGCTCCACCCACCCGCTCGCACCGCACCCGTCGCCGTGGACCTGACCGACCGGCGGGCCGTCGCCGCCCACTCCGCCGCGAAACCCGCCGCCCAGATCCCCCAGGCCGAACGGCTTCACCCGCCCACGGCGAAGGAACTGCCCAGGATCTGCCGACAACCGACGATCACCATTCACCCCGGCGACCTGGGGAAACTCGACAAGTTCCGGCAGGACAGGCCCTACCTCAGCGACGCCTGGCACGACGTCTTCAAACCTATCCGGGCGAACAACGAAGGCCTCAACGGGCGCGGGAAGGGACACCGGGTCGACCTCGCCGAGCCG
The DNA here is from genome assembly GCF_014084105.1 of Streptacidiphilus sp. P02-A3a. Lineage (GTDB taxonomy): Bacteria > Actinomycetota > Actinomycetes > Streptomycetales > Streptomycetaceae > Streptacidiphilus. Next base: position 8,523,080 of record NZ_CP048289.1, read on the forward strand.
AAGCACCGCCTCGCCCACGGCCGCGCCGCCCAGACCATCTTGGTCGCCCTGACGATCTGCACCCTGAACCTGCAGATCCTCCACGACTGGAAACACACCACCGGCACCACCGAGCCGATCCCGGCGGCCGAAGACAAAGGACCATCGCCCATTGCGCCTGCGGGCAGTCCCGCCGCGACCGGACGACCCCCGCCAACCGGCTAACCCACAGTCATGCGAAGAATCCGAGAGCCAGGCCCCGCACCGCCGATGATCCACACCTCGTCGGCGGCCCCGGCATGCCCTCCGCACCCCGAACCACCCCCAGACCACACCGCTGAGCAGCGGAAACCGAGCCACAGGGCCGCCCCGGCACTACAACAGCAGTCGGACGGACCCTGAAACCACGAGATCCCGCCGAGAAGAAGCTTCTCGACGGGATCTCGTCAACCATTCCTGAGCTAACTCAAGAACAGCTGTTGGGTGGAGCTGAGGGGATTCGAACCCCTGGCCCCCTCGATGCGAACGAGGTGCGCTACCGGACTGCGCCACAGCCCCAACGAGAAGAAACTCTATCAGGTCCGCGGGGGTGCTCGTGCACGGTCCCGGTGCAGGTCCGGGGCCTGGGGTGGAGCTACTCGTTGGCGGCGCGGGGACGGGGGTCGTCCTCGGCCGCGTACTGGTCGAAGAGCGGGGTGGAGGCGGGGCGCGGGGTGGCCGGGCGGGTGGGCGCGGTCGGGGCCGGTGCGGCCGGCGGCGGGGTGACCGCGCGGCCCGCGCTCCAGGTGTCGGGGCCGCCGAGGTCCAGGCCGCTGGTGCGGCGCGGGGCCACCGGCGCGGTGACGTAGGTGGGCAGCGGGACCGGGACCGGGTCCCAGGAGCCCGCCTCGGCCTCGGGTGCGCTCTCCTGCGGCCCGTCCGCCCAGTCCTCGGAGTCGGCGGCCTCGACCAGCGCGCCGGAGCCCGCGGCGGTCCGGCCGCCCGGGTAGCCGAACTCCGGCGGCCCGGCGGTCGGCTCGGTGTCCGGGACGGCGGCGGCGTGCCTGCGGTCCCGCTCGCGCTCCCGCTCGCGCAGCCGCTGCGCGGCGTCGGCGGCGCGGCGGCGGTCCAGCTTCACCTCGAACCGGCGGCGCTCCTGGCGGCGCAGGTGGGAGATGTAGAGGGAGAACAGCACGGCCGGGATCGCCGGGACCCAGAGCAGCGCGACTCCGCCGACGGCGGCGGTGACCATCCCGGCGGTGAAGGCGACGAACAGCAGGATCACCATCCGGCGGCGGCGCGCCAGGACGGCGGCCCGCCGCTGGGACTCGGGGCCGCGCCCGGGACCGGCCGCCGGGGCGGGCGGCGCGACGGCGACCGGGACCGCCTGCCCGGGGTCCTCCTGCGGACCGGGCTGGGCTTCGCCGTCCAGGTTCCGGGAGACCCGCCGTTCGAGCCCCGCACGCCCGGACAGCAGGCGGATGGCAGTGCTGAACCGTTCGGTGGGGCGGGCCTCGTTGAGCTCGTCCTGCCTGCGGAGCCACATCGGCACCAGGTAGGCAGCCCAGGCCCCCACGATCACCGCGTAGATGAGGCCACTACTGCTCACGCTTCACACCGTACGGGCGCGAGGGAACGCCTCGCGACAATTTCGGCCGGTGTGTCGCGTACTCATGCTCATCTCACCTTATTTTCGTCGCCTTGAGCGACAGAACGACGGACAGCTGGCCTGATCGAACAAATATATGAAGTAATCACCGGAATGTCAGTGCTCCAAGTGCTGCCGTACGCCGCGCCAGCGCCGCAGCATGCCCTCCGGTACCTCGTCCGCGGTCAGCGCGAACACCAGGTGGTCCCGCCAGCCGCCGTCGATGTGCAGGTAGCGCGGGCGCAGCCCCTCCTCGCGGAAGCCCAGCTTCTCCACCACCCGGCGGCTGGGGCCGTTCTCCGGGCGGATGCACACCTCGATCCGGTGCAGCCCCAGGGTGCGGAAGCAGTGGTCCACGGCCAGTGCCAGGGCGGTGGGGATGATGCCGTGTCCGGCCACCGCCTCGTCCACCCAGTAGCCGATGTTGGCCGAGCACATCGAGCCCCAGGTGATGCCGCCGACGGTGAGCTGGCCGACCAGCTCGTCCTGGTAGGTGACCACGAACGGCAGCATCCGCCCCTCGCGGGCCTCGGCCCGGAGGAAGGAGACCATCTGCCGGTAGGTCGGCCGGGGGCCGGACGGCTTGCCCGGGGCCGGTGGCGGCACGGTGGCCTCCCAGCGCCGCAGCCAGTCCCGGTTGCGGGCGCTGACCTGCTGCCAGTCGCGCCGGTCGCGGATCCGGATGGGCCGTAGTCCGATCGGCCCCTCGCTCAGCTCGACCGGCCAGAAGGCGTTCAGTGCGGGCTCCTGGGCGCGGTGCCGTGCGGGGCGGCGTCGGGACGGGGGTGGTCGCCGCCGTGGACCTGGTCGACGGCGTGGCCGAGCAGCGGACCGAGGACGGCCAGGCCGTCCTTGACGCCGCCGCTGGAGCCGGGGAGGTTGACGATCAGCGTTCTCCCGGCGAGCCCGGACAGCCCCCGGGAGAGCGCGGCGGTGGGCACCCCGGCGGCGCGGCCGTGGGCGCGGATCGCCTCGGCGATGCCGGGGACCGGACGGTCGATCACTCCGGCGGTCTGCTCCGGGGTGAGGTCCATCGGGCTGATCCCGGTGCCGCCGGTGGTCAGCACCACGTCGTAGCCCTCGGCCACGGCCGCGCGCAGCGCTCCGGCGACCGGTTCGCCGTCGGGCACCACCCGTGGTCCGTCGACCGCGAAGCCCAGCGCCCGCAAGCCCTCGGCCAGCAGCGGACCGCCCTGGTCCGGATAGACCCCGGCGGCGGCGCGGTTGGAGACGGTGAGCACGAAGGCCCGGCGGTGCGCGCTCACGCGGCGCCTCCGGCGGTCCCGTCGTGGCCGGTGCTCGCGGTGCTCGCGGAGGTCGCGGAGGTCGCCGTGCTCGCGGAGGACTCGGGCCGGTGCCAGGCGCCGCTCTTGCCACCGGTCTTGGACTCGACCTGCACCGCGTCGATCCGGGCGCCCTTGTCGACCGCCTTGACCATGTCGATCACGGTGAGCCCGGCGACGGCGACGGCGGTCAGTGCCTCCATCTCCACACCGGTGCGGTCGGCGGTGCGGACCGTGGCCGCGATCTCCACCGCCTGGTCGGTCACCGACAGGTCGACGGTCACGCCGGAGATCCCGATCGGGTGACACAGCGGGATGAGCTCCGGGGTGCGTTTGGCTCCCATGATCCCAGCCACCCGGGCGACTGAGAGGGCGTCACCCTTCGGCATCCCCTCGCCCCGCAGCAGTTCCACCACCTTCGGCGAGACCAGGACCCGGCCGGTGGCGCGGGCGGTGCGCACGGTCGTCGCCTTCTCGGAGACGTCCACCATCCGGGCCGCCCCCGTCTCGTCGACGTGGGTCAGCCGATCGCCCTCTGCGCTGTTCAACGTGTCGTCTCCTGTGGCCGGTGGCGCTGCGGGCACAGGCTACCGCTGCGCGCGCGGCGCGTCAGATCGTGCCTTCCCCCGGAACCTGGTCCAGCAGCACCACGTCCACCAGCGCGCCCTCCGCCACGGCGGTGTCCTCCTCCGGCACCACGATCAGCGCGTTGGCCTGCGCCAGCGGCCCGACCAGGTGCGAACCGGCGCCGCCGACCGGGGTGACGCTGCCGGGCTCGCCGCCGTGCCCGGCCAGGTAGCGGCCCCGGGCGAACTGGCGGCGTCCCTCCGGAGAGGTCAGCGCCTCGGTGACGCGGGCCCGGACCACGCTCCGGTGCACCGGCTCGACGCCCATCATCGCCCGGATCGCGGGCCGCACGAAGAGCTCGAAGGAGAGGTAGGCGCTGACCGGGTTGCCGGGCAGGGCGAACAGCGGCACCGTGCCGTCGAGCAGCCCGAAGCCCTGCGGCTTGCCGGGCTGCATCCGCAGCTTGCGGAAGGAGATCTCACCCAGCGGCGGCTGCTCGCCGACCGGCGCCAGCGCCTCCTTGACCACGTCGTACGCGCCGACGCTGACGCCGCCGCTGGTGACGATGATGTCGGCGCGGATCAGCTGGTCCTCGATCACCTCGCGCAGCCGCGCGGCGTCGTCCGGCACGCCGCCGACCCGGTAGGCGATGGCGCCCGCCTCCCGCGCGGCGGCGGTCAGCGCGAAGCTGTTGGAGTCGGTGATCTGCCCGGGACCGGCCTTGGTCCCCGGCTGCACCAGCTCACTGCCGGTGGACAGGACTACCACCCGCGGCCGGGGGCGGATCCGGACGCTGTCCAGACCGATCGCCGCGAGCAGCCCGATCTGCGCCGGACCCAGCCGGGAACCGGCCGGGAGCACCGCCTGCCCGGCGCTGATGTCGTCGCCCATCCGGCGGACGAAGGCGCCGGGCTCGGCCGGACGGAAGATCCGTACCTCACCGGAGGCGCCCTGCGGCTCGCTGCTGACCGGGGCCATGGTGGTGGCCGCCGCGCCGCCGCTGCCGCCGTCGGTCCACTCGACCGGGACCACCGCCTCCGCGCCGGGGGGCAGCGGCGCGCCGGTCATGATCCGGGCGCACTGGCCCGGGCCGACCACCGGCAGGTTCGCCGCCCCGGCGGCCACGTCGCCGACGACCTTGAGCACCGACGGGTACGTCTCGGTGGCCCCGGCCAGGTCCGCGACCCGCACCGCGTAGCCGTCCATGGCGCTGTTGTCGAACGGCGGCAGGTGGCCCGGAGCGGTGATCTCGTCGATGGTCAGGCAGCCCTGGGCCTCCAGCAGTTGGAGCTCCAGCGACGGCAGCGGACCGACCGTGCGCAGGATGTCGTCCAGGTGCTCGTCCACCGACCAGCCGCGCTCCGCGCCGTGGTCGGTGTCGCACGGGTCCGCCTTCTCGGCGGACCCGTCGTCGTGGCCGTGCTCGCTCACTGCTCCCCCTGCTGTCCGCGCCGGTTCCCGCATCACTGTCCGCCCGTGCCGCTGCTGTCCGTCCGTGCCGCTAGTCGGCGAGGGACACCTCGGGCACGGCCGGGCGGCCGTCCAGCTCGCCACTGCCCACGAAGTCCTTCAGCCACGCCCGGAAGTCCGGGCCCAGGTCCTCACGCTCGCACGCCAGGCGGACGATGGCGCGCAGGTAGTCGCCCCGGTCACCCGTGTCGTAGCGGCGGCCCTTGAACAGCACGCCGTGGACCGGACCGCCCCGGCCGGGGGTGCGCTGCGCCAGCACCCGCAGCGCGTCGGTCAGCTGGATCTCGCCGTGCAGCCCGGGCGCGGTCTCGTGCAGCACCTCGAACACGCTCGGGTCCAGCACGTAGCGGCCGATCACCGCGTAGTTGCTGGGGGCCTCGTCCGCGCTGGGCTTCTCCACCAGGTCGGTGATCCGGACGATCTCGTCGTCACCGCCGAGGGTGCCGTGCCACTCGGCGGGCCGCACCGCGGCGCAGCCGTACAGGTGGGTCTGCGACGGGTCGACCTCGATCAGCGCCACCACGCTGCCGCCGAGCTCCCGCTGGACGTCGATCATCTTCGCCAGCAGCGGGTCGCGCGGGTCGATCAGGTCGTCGCCGAGGAGCACCGCGAAGGGCTGGTCGGCGACGTGCGGCTCGGCGCAGAGCACCGCGTGGCCGAGCCCCTTCGGGTCGCCCTGGCGGACGTAGTGCATGGTGGCGAGGTCGCTGGATTCGCGGACCCGGTCCAGCTTGGGCTGGTCGCCCTTGCGGATCAGCAGTTCCTCCAGCTCGTACGCGCGGTCGAAGTGGTCCTCCAGCGGACGCTTGTTCCGGCCGGTGATCATCAGCACGTCGGTCAGTCCGGCCGAGGCGGCCTCCTCGACGACGTACTGGATCGCGGGCTTGTCCACGACCGGAAGCATTTCCTTCGGAGTGGCCTTGGTCGCCGGGAGGAACCGGGTACCCAGACCGGCGGCGGGGATCACAGCCTTGGTGATCTGGCGCGAACGAGCATTCGTCATGTTGACGACTGTACTTGCCGATCCGGGCGCTTCAGACCTGCCCCTTGGTTTTTCCGGGCAGCTCACAGCCACTCGACAGAGACCTGTGAACCTGGTGTGACGTGGGCGTTTCGCTGGTACCGAGGTTACTGACGGGATCGAGCGCCGACGGCCCCTGGGCGCGCGCCCGGGCCAGCGCGCGCTCGGCCGCCCGCAGCAGCAGCGCGGCGTGGGCCCCGTCCGGCGGCAGCGAGGCGACGCCGACGGCGGCGCTCAGCCCGTTCCCGGGGTGGGCCGCGCCCTGCGCGGCCGGGACCGCGGGCAGCGGCAGCGAGTGCCTGCGGACCGTCCAGCGCAGCCGCGCGGCCGCGTGCTCGGCGCCGGCCGCGTCGGTGTCCGGCAGCAGCACCAGGAACTCCTCCCCGCCGTAGCGGCCGAAGACGTCGGCCGCCCGGAACTCCAGGGCCAGCCGCTGTGCCAGGTCCCGCAGCACCACCCCGGCCCGCTGGTAGCCGTGCTCGCGGCGGATCTCCTCGAAGCCCTCGACCTCCAGCAGCAGCAGCGACAGCCGCCCGCCCGGTCCGCCGCCGGGCGACTGCGGGGCGCGCAGGCAGCGGGCGATCTCCCGGTCCAGCGAGAGCTGGAGGTAGCGGTAGTTCCAGACCCCGGTCAACGGATCCGTGTAGGACGTGCGTTCGAGCACCGCGCGGGCCGCCCGCAGCGCCTCGATCTGCCGCGCCTGCTCGGCCTCGCGGACGGCCGCGGCGGCGTGGCAGCGGTGCAGCGCGCGCAGCAGCAGGGCGGCGGCGAGGAGCGCGGGCAGGCTGACTGCGGCCAGGATGTCGTAGAGCTGCGTCATCATGTCTGCTCCTCCTCCGGCCGGCGGTCGCCCGGCAGGCCCGCGGATCCGCTCGGCCGGGTGCTCGGCGCCGACCGCGCGGTCCGCCCGCCGCACCTGCGCGTCCACCTGCGCGTCCACCTGAGAGTCCGCCCGAGAGTCCACTTGAGAAAGGCCCGCTCATCCGATGCTGAACGACAAGGCCGCGCTGCGGTCACGGCTGCTCGCGGCACGCGCCGCGCTGTCACCCGAGCAGCGGCAGGAAGCCGCCCGGGCGCTCGCGGAGCACGCGCTGCCCCTCCTTCCGACCGAGCCGCTCCCCCGGGCGGATACGCCCCCGGTGGTGGCCGGATACGTGTCGGTGGGGGCGGAGCCGGGCACCCGCGCGCTGCTCGACGCGCTGCGCGCGCGGGGCGCGCGGGTGTTGCTGCCGGTACTGCTGCCGGACAACGACCTCGACTGGGGCCGCTACCGGGGCCCCGAGCACCTGGTCCGGGCCGGGCGCGGACTGCTGGAGCCGGACGGCGACCGGCTCGGCCCGGACGCGGTCCGCGCGGCCGGTCTGCTGCTGCTGCCGGGGCTGGCGGTGGACCGGCGCGGGGTGCGGCTGGGACGCGGCGGCGGCAGCTACGACCGGGTGCTGGCCCGGCTGGCCCGTGGCGGCGGCGAGCGGCGGGCCCGGCTGGCGACCCTGCTGTACGACCCGGAACTGCTGGAGGACGTCCCCGCCGAGGCGCACGACCTTCCGGTCGACGCGGCGGTGACGCCCTCCGGCGTTCGCTGGTTCTGACGGCCGCTGACGACCGCTGAGAGCCGCTGACGGCTGCTACGGGGTCAGCGTGAGCGTGTCCACCGCCGCCGCCTGCACCGCGCTCTTGGTGTAGGCCCAGGTCAGCAGCTGGCCGTCGGCCCACAGCTGGGTCTGGTCGTCGTAGTGCGGGTCGTACGGCTGGCCGGAGGCACCGCCGATGTTGATCCACTCGGAGCCGTCGAAGTTGCTGAGGTCCACCACCATCCGCATCGACGGTGCCCAGTCGACCTGGAACCCGGCCGCGGCGTTCCAGCCGGTCGCGTCCACCGCCGAGCTGCCGCCGTTCAGCTGGTACGGGCCCCGGTTCAGCAGCCGGTGCTCCAGGCCGGAGAACAGCGAGGAGTCGGCGGTGCCGAGGGTGGACTCCTTCAGCGTCAGCGTGTGGATCCGGCCCCAGCTCCAGGTGGCCATGTTCTTGCCCATCAGCGAGGTGAGCTGCATCCGGGCGTCCCGCATCGCCTCGGCGAGCAGGTTGTCCCGGCCGTTGACCTGCTGGCCGTTGTTGTAGGTGTACGACCACCAGCTGCTGTTCGGCTGGGTCAGCAGGTTCGAGACCACGGTCATCCACTGGTCGCCGCCGTCCGGCTGGGCCTGGTCCGGGGCGCGCAGGCCGCAGACGCTGACCAGCTTGGTCGGGCCGTTGAGGCCGTCGGCCGGGACGTTGGCGGTCTGCGCCTGCATCACGCAGTCGGTGGTGGCCCGCACCGAGGCCGGGAGCTTCTCGTCGAAGGCCAGGTGCAGCAGGTTGCTCCAGACCGCGTTGTAGTACGCCGCCGCCGCCGAGCCCGAGTCCTGGTCGTAGTTCCAGTCCTTGAGCAGCGCCTGGGCGTCGGTGTAGTACGAACCGCCGCTGAGCTTCACCTTGAGCAGGTACGGCACCAGGGTCTTCGCCATCACGCTGGTGTCGTCGTTCTGGATGTCGGACATGTCGTCCGGCGAGATCTTGCCGTTCCCGGCGATCTTGGACTGGATCAGGCTGGTGATCTGCTGGGCGCGGATGCCGTAGTCCCAGTCGGCGGTGATGGGGTACGGGTAACTGCTGTTCACCACCTCCTGGTTGGCGGCGACGATGTACCCGGCGGCGGGGTTCTCCACGTACGGCAGGGCCGCCGTGGGGATGTAGCCCTTCCAGGCGTAGGCGGAGTCCCAACCGGGATCCGGGTAGCTGCCGTTGTCGCCCTTGGCCCGGACCGGGATCTCCCCGGTCGCGGTGTAGCCGATGTTGCCGGAGGCGCCCGCGCCGTCCGCGTAGACCATGTTCTGGCCGGGGACGTCGAACTCGGCGGCGGCCTTCCGGAACTGGTCGAAGTCGGTGGCCTGGTCCAGCGAGAACACCGAGTCCATGGTCCGGCCGGGGCTGAGCGCGGTCCACTTCAGCGCGATGGCGTAGCCGTTGCCGCGCGGTGGGGCGGCCCCGGTGACCGGCGCGGTCTGGCCGACCGCCTGCTCCACCGCGTCGTGGTCGGAGATGATCGGCATGCCGTCGGCGGTGCTGCGCACGGTGATCGTCTGGTCCGCCGCTCCGGCGACCTTGATGGTCACCGTCCGGTTGGTGAACTGCTGGGTGCCGTTGTCGTAGGCGTAGCTGTCGGGGCCGGTGACCTGCTCCAGGTAGAGGTCCTGGACGTCGGCGCCGAGGTTGGTGAAGCCCCAGGAGATCGACTGGTTGTGGCCGATCACCACGCCGGGCATCCCCGGGAAGGTGAACCCGGTGACGTCGTAGGGGCAGGCGGCGCTGAGGGTGTCGCAGTGCAGGCCCATCTGCTCCCAGACGGACGGCAGTCCGGGGGTGAGGTGCGGGTCGTCTGCCAGCAGCGGCTTGCCGGAGGTCGTGTACTTGCCGGAGACCACCCAGGAGTTGGAGCCGATGCCCTGACCGGGCTCGCCCAGCATCGACGGGACGCTGTCGAGGTTGGCGGCCAGCTGGGTCGCGGCGCTGGTCAGGCCCTGGACGGTGCCGCTGTTGTCGCCGCTGCCGCTGCCGCTCGGACCGGAGCTGGTGGAGGCGGTGGTGTCGGCGGTGGCCCCGGCGGTGTCGGCGGACGAGGGGTGGTAGACCGCCTTCTTGAGGTTGCCGGAGTCGGAGACGGTGCCGGTGTCCACGATGGTGCCGTTGGCGGCCGGGTAGGCGGGGTAGAGCTGGGCGATCTGCGCCGCGCTGAGGCTCTGCGAGAGCAGCGAGCGGTCGATCTCCTGCTGCATGTTGCCGCTGAGGTCCCAGGCCATCGCCTTGAGCCAGGAGACCGAGTCCACCGGCGTCCAGGGGGCGGGGGTGTAGCCGCTGTGGGCGGCGCCGAGCATGGCGTACTCCACCGACTTCCCGGCGCCGCCCGGGTGCTGCTTGAGCCAGGCGTTCACCCCGGCGGAGAAGTCCTGGAGGTAGGCCTTGGTGGTCGCCGAGAGCTGGCTGTCGTACTCATGCTGCGCGACCCCGTGCCAGTCCATGGTCTGGATGAAGGCGTCGCTCTGCACGTTGGCGTCGTTCTTGCCCGCGCCGAACATGGAGGCCAGGGTGCCGGAGGTGATGTGGCGGTCCACGTCCATCTGCCAGAACCGGTCCTGGGCCTGGACGAAGCCCTGCGCCATGAAGAGGTCGGCGGCGCTGTTCGCGTAGATCTGCGGGATGCCCTTGCTGTCCCGGGTCACGGTGACCTGCCCTTGCAGGCCCGCGAGTTGGAGCGTTCCCGTGGTCTGCGGGAAGGACGCGCGGACCGTGCGAACGCCGTACCAGCCTCCGCCGACGGCGCCCACCACCACCAGCAGCACCAGCAGGATCACCAGCAACCGAAACCGGCGGAATTTCTTGGTGCGGGGCATCAGGGTCCTTGTTGAGGCAGGGGCTCGTCCGCCGCCGTGCAGTGCGGCGGGGCCGACGCTAACACCTGAACCGGAACAGCTGCGGACTGGTACCCGGCTTGGGAGCCTTCGCCGAGCCCTTGTCCAGCCTTCTCCGGGGCCGGTGTCGCGCGCCGAAGAAACCGGCCACGACCGACGGGGACCTACCTGGGTCCGCCGAAGATCGCACGGTAGAACTCGTGAGGGTACTAGCGACCGGGCCCCGGCGAAACCGGCGCGGGCGGCGACCGGCGCCGGGCGGACCGGGCGCGCGGGTGGAGCCGCAGCTCACACCGGTCACAGTGGACTATCGGCCGGGAATAACGCATCATTGACCGTCGTTAGCACTCATCAGGCGAGAGTGCCAGGAGGAATGACAAGTGCCGACGTACCAGTACCAGTGCACCGAGTGTGGCAGCGGCCTTGAGGCAGTCCAGAAGTTCACGGACGACGCCCTGACCGTCTGCCCGGAGTGCAGCGGAAGGCTGCGCAAGATCTACTCCGCCGTGGGTGTGGTCTTCAAGGGCAGCGGCTTCTACCGCACCGACAGCCGTTCGTCGTCGAGCAGCACGGTGGGTGCTTCCAAGTCCACCGCCTCGGCGTCGTCGAGCGGCGACTCGACGAGCTCGTCGACGTCGGGGGCGTCCTCGACGTCTTCGTCGTCCTCGTCGGCCTCGAAGGGCACGTCGTCGGGCAGCAGCTCGACGCCCGCCGCCTGACCCGCAGCACCCGCACGTCGGCCTTGTGGCCGAGCCCCGCCGGGCCTGAGTCCTGCTCTGGCAGTGACCGGCGGGGCTTTGGCACGTCCGGAAACGTCTCAGCGGGTGCGGGATTCACCCGTGGGGGTGGCCGAGTTCTCCACAGGCCCTAGTTGTCCACAGAAATCGTCCAGCGGCGCGGAAGTGCCGGTGGGGCGGGCCATCGTGGTGGTGCGGGCAGGTCGGCCGACCTGCCCGGCTACCCGACGGCCTCGCAAAGGCGGTGGTTCCGCATGTGCTCCCTGACGCTGCGCCCCCTGACGATCAGCGACCCCTCCCGTTCTGCCGCACCCCCCGCTGCCGCGCCCTCTCCTGCCACGCTCCCTCCTGCCACGCTCCGGCAGGCCGGGCCGGAGCCCGCTCCGGAACGGGCGGCGGCGGAGAGCCGGACAGCGAGCCAGACAGCGAGCCAGACAGCGAGCCAGGCGGCGAGCCAGGACCGGGCGGAGAGCTGGGTGCGCGGCTGGGCCGACAGCTGGGCGGAGAGCTGGGCGGAGGACGAGCCGGAGCCGGTGGCCGCGCCACGGCCGGTCGCGCCCACCGTTCCGCTGGTCGGCGACGCTCCGGCGGTACCGCCCACGCGGCGGGTCGCGCCGTTCGCGCCGATCCGGGCCGGGGGCGGCCGACATCGGCTGCCCGTTTCGGTACGGCGAAGGCCGGGGCCGGTCACGGTGGGGCTGCTGGCGGCGGCGACCACGCTGGCGCTGGGCGCGCTGCGGGCTCCGCAGCCGCCGTCCACCGGTCACCCCGGCCAGAGCGGGCCCGCGACCACCCGGGTCGGCACGGTGCGGGGGCCCTCGTGACACGCCGAAGGGCCGAGGCGGCGCCCCGGCCCTTCCATGTCGCGCTGCGGCTCGGCCTCAGTCGCCGTGGTGCGGCGGTGTCTCCCGCCGGTACCACGCCTCGTCCCGCTCGGAGCCGCCCTGGTCGCCGCCCCAGCCGGAGTCGGTGTCGTCCCGGCTCGGCTGGGTCAGCGGGTCGTCGAAGCGCAGCGCCGGGCGCTTGGGGGTGTCGTCTGCCATGCGTCCAGCGTACGAGGCGGCGGCGGGCGGCTGCGGGGTGGTGCTCATGCCGCCTCGAAGCCCGAGTGGTCGGCGATCTTCCGCAGCTCGGCGAGCGCGTGCTTCTCGATCTGCCGGATCCGCTCACGGGTCAGGCCGTGCTGCTTGCCGACCTCGGTCAAGGTCCGCTCGCGGCCGTCCTCCATGCCGTAGCGGGAACGGATGATCGACGCGGTGCGGTCGTCCAGCCGCCCGATCAGGTCCTCCAGCTCCTCACGGCGCAGCATCACCATGACCGCGTCCTCGGGTGAGGTCGCGGTGGTGTCCTCGACCAGGTCGCCGAACTGGGTCTCGCCCGCGTCGTCGACCGTCATGTTGAGGCTGACCGGGTCGCGGGCCCAGTCCAGGACGTCCTTGATCCGCTCGACCGTGGTGTCCAGCTCGGCGGCGATCTCGGAGTGCTCCACGTCGCGCCCCAGCTCCTTGGACTTCTCGCGCTGGACCCGGCGGATACGCCCGAGTTCCTCGACGAGGTGCACCGGCAGCCGGATGGTGCGGGACTGGTCGGCGATGGAACGGGTGATCGCCTGGCGGATCCACCAGGTCGCGTAGGTGGAGAACTTGAAGCCCTTGCCGAAGTCGAACTTCTCCACCGCCCGGACCAGGCCGGCGTTGCCCTCCTGGATCAGGTCGAGCAGCGGCAGCCCGCTGCGCGGGTAGCGGCGAGCCACGGCGACGACCAGCCGGAGGTTGGAGCGGATGAACACGTCCTTGGCGTGGCGCCCGTCAGCGATGACCGCGCGCAGTTCGTCCTCACTCGCGCCTGCTGCGGTCTCGCCGCTCTCCAGCAGGTGCTCGGCGAAGACACCGGCTTCTATTCGGGTTGAGAGGTCGACTTCCTGCGCGGCGTCGAGCAGCGGAGTCCGGGCGATCTCGTCCAGGTACATGCCGACGAGGTCGCGGTCGGCCTCACCGCTGGTCGGACGCGCGGTGCGAGTCCGGTCGGCCTTGTCGCGGACGACGGCACGCGTTGCCATTCGTACTCCTTCACGGAGAAGGGACGGGCCCGGCTGGCCCGTTCACGGGTTGCCTTTCGTAACGATGCAACGAGTAGATTCCGGACATCATTCCCAACGTGCGGTTTTTTCTGCCGGGGTGCAGTATCCTTGCGAATTTTCCCCCGATGATGACCGGAGCGTGCCCGGTTGCTCACGGAGAGATATGACGCCGTGTCGGCTCGGCACTGAGCCCGGTGCGCCCGGTCCTGGCCGCGCACTCAACGACTACGACGAGTCTGCGCTCGCCGGAAGTTCCGCGCGCGCCGGAATCGGGACGGCCCGCCGCCCGGGGCTTCCCCCGGTCGACGAGCCGTCGCGGTGCGCTCAACTACGGCTACGCGCAGTAGTAGAGCGTCTCGGAAGCGGTGCCCGAGGCGGTGCTGCCGCCGTACTCGGTCGCCTCGACCACGGTGCAGCTCGATGTGACGTACCCGGTCGCGGCGGAGTTGGCCCGGCCGCCGCCGGGGGCCGCGCCGCCGCCGGTGCCGTCGACCAGCACGTAGTGCAGCTTGCCGGAGGCGATGTAGCCCTTGAGCTTGGCCGCGCTCATCGCCGGGTCGTCGCCGGTGAAGCCGCCCATGCCGATGGCCGCCTTGCCGCCGCTCCGCAGGATGATCTCCGCTGCCGTCTGGGCGTCGGCGGTGGCCACCAGCCAGGTAGCGGAGCCCTGGTGGGCCTCCAGGTAGCTGAGCATGGCCGTGGAGACGCTGCCGCCCATGCCGCCACCGCCGGGCGCTCCACCAGCGCCGCCGCTGCGGTCACCGAACGAGCGCCCGCCGAAGGCCTGACCGGCTCCGGCGGCACCGCCGGTGGGCGGTTGGCCGGTGGTGGTGCCGGTGGTCCCGCCGGTGGTCCCGGCCGGGGGCACTTCGCTGGTGCCGGTGCCGGTGCCGGTGCCGGGCATCATGTCGGTGGGCAGCTCGCCGCCGGTCCCGCCGGGGAAGCCGGAGCCACCGGCGCCCCTGGCGCCGTCCGCGCCGTCGGCGCCGCCGGGCGCTCGGCCCCCGCCGCCGGGGAAGCTCATGCCGTTGCCGGTGGTCGGTCCGCCGGTGGGGTTCACCCCCTGGATGCTGCCGGCGGTCACCGTGTCCGCCGCGTACGCGGCCGGACCGGCGAGCAGCGCGACCAGGGCCGCGACCGCGCCCACCGCCGTCAACCGCAGCCGCGGCCGCGCCGAGCCGGGCGAGCCGCCGCGCAGCGCGCCCGCCCGGGCGACCAGCAGCACCGCCACGGCCGCGACCGCCAGCACCGCGACCAGCGGCCACAGCCAGCTGTCGAAGCCGGAGTCACGGCGCAGCAGGACGATCGCCCACACCGCCGTGACCGCGATGGCGAGCGGCAGTACCCAGGCCCAGGCGGCCGAGCGGCTGCGGAACGCCCGCAGCAGGGCCACCCCGCCCGCGCCGGTGAGCGCGGCGATCGAGGGGGCCAGCATGGTCGTGTAGTACGGGTGGAAGGTGCCGTCGGCGAAGCTGAAGGTCAGGTAGTGGGTGAGCAGCCACAGCCCCCACAGCAGCAGTCCGGCGCGCTGCGCGTCGGTGCGCCGCCTGCGTCCGCGCAGTACCAGGGCGCCGACGCAGGCGATCGCGGCGAAGGGGATCAGCCAGGAGATCTGGCCGCCGAGGATGTCGTTGAACAGGCGTCCGGCCCCGGCGGTGCCACCGAAGTTGGCGCCACCGCCACCGCCACCGCCCGCGCCGCCCGTGCCACCGCTGCTGCCGCCGGTGATCCGGGCCAGCCCGTTGTAGCCGGTGACCAGGTCCCAGACGGTGTCCTTGGTGGAGCTGCCAACGAAGGGCCGGTCGGCGGCCGGGATCGAGTCCACGATCACCATCCACCAGCCGCTGGACACCACCAGCGCGACGCCCGCGACCAGCAGCGTGCGGACGCGCCTGCCGAGGCTGCCCCTGGCCGCGTACAGGTAGGCGGCGCAGAAGGCCGGGAGCACCATGTAGGCGGCCAGCATCTTGGTGTTGAAGGCGAAGCCGACCAGCACCCCGGACCACACCAGCGGCATGGTCCGGCCGCTGCGGACCGCCTCCAGGCAGCACCAGGCCGCGCCGACGGTGAGCAGCACCAGGACCGGGTCCGGGTTGTTGTCGCGGTTGATGGCGACGGTGATCGGGGTGAGCGCGAGCACGGCGGCGGCGACGGTCGCCGCCGTCCAGCCGAAGCTGCGGCGTACGGCGCTGTAGAGCACGCCGACGGCGGCGACCCCGCACAGCGCGATCGGCAGCAGCATCTGCCAACTGCCGAAGCCCAGGACCCGGCAGGAGGCCTCCATCAGCCACAGCGCCACCGGCGGTTTGTCCACGGTGATGTAGTTGCCGGTGTCCAGCGAGCCGAAGAACATCGAGGTCCAGCTCTTGGTGCCGCTGAGCACGGCGGCGGCGTAGTACGAGTTGGCGTCGCCGTTGGCGCCCAGGCCGTAGCAGGAGACGGCGGCGGCGAGCAGCAGTACGCCCCACAGTGCGGGCCGGGCCCAGCGCGGCGCCTGCTCGCGACCGAGCAGGACGCGCTTGGCGAGGCTCCGCCCGGGTGGCCGGGAGGACGCCCGTACCGGTGTCGTCCCGGCATCGGTGTGGACGCTCATCAGCGGTTCAGCTCCTGGGAGTCGGCAACGGGCGGAGAAGGGGCGGGGACGGGGACGGGGACAGGAGAAGGAACGGGGGCGGAGAAGGACTGGCGCCCGGGGTGGAACACCCACACCCGCATCAGCAGGAAGCGGACGACGGTGGACAGGGCGTTGGCGCCGATCAGCGCGCCCAGTTCGACCAGGTGCGAGGCGCCGGGGGCGACCGCGTCGGTGACCGCGAGCGTGAGCGTGCTCAGCGCCAGCCCGATCACGAAGGCGATCCCGCCCTCGACCTGGTGCTTGAGCGCGTCCCTGGAGCCGGTGACGCCGAAGGTGAAGCGCCGGTTGGCGGCGGTGTTGGCGATCGCGGTGACCAGCAGCGCCAGCGCGTTGGCGACCACCGCCGGACCGGCCTGCCGCAGCACCAGGTACAGCGCCAGGTAGGCGAGGGTGCTGGCGACGCCGATGACGGCGAAGCTGGAGAGCTGGCGGCGCATCCCCGGCGGCAGTTGCGCCTGCTGGACCCGTGGCGGCACCGGCAGCCGGGTCGCGCCGGAGACCGTCCGGCGGGCGACCCGCCACATGCCCTTCAGGTCGTCCTTGACCGTTCGGACGATGTCGACCCGGCTGTCCGGATCGTCCACCCAGTCCACCGGGACCTCGTGGATCCGCAGCCCGCTGCGCTCGGCGAGCAGCAGCAGTTCGGTGTCGAAGAACCAGGTCTGGTCCTCGACCGAGCCCAGCAGCGCCCGCACCACGTCGGTGCGCCCGGCCTTGAAGCCGCACTGGGCGTCGGAGAAGCGGGCGGCCATGGTGGTGCGCAGCATCAGGTTGTAGGTCCGGGAGATGAACTCGCGTTTGGGGCCGCGCACCACCGCCGAGCCCCGGTGCAGTCGGCTTCCGATGGCGAGGTCGCTGTGCCCGGACAGCAGTGGCGCGACCAGCGGCAGGAAGGCGTCGAGCCCGGTGGACAGGTCGACGTCCATGTAGCTGACCACGTCGGCGTCGCTGCCGCTCCAGACCTGGCGCAGGGCCCGGCCGCGGCCCTTCTGGTCCAGGTGGACCGCGCGCACCCCGGGCAGTTCGGCCGCGAGCGCGGAGGCGATCCGCCAGGTGTCGTCGGTGCTGGCGTTGTCGGCGATGGTGATCCGGAACGGGTAGGGGAAGGTCTCGGCGAGGTAGGCGTGCAGCCGGTGCACGCTCTGGTCGAGGATCCGCTGCTCGTTGTGGACCGGGACGACGATCTCCACCAGGCGGGCGCGTCCCGACGGCAGCGGACCGGCCTGTGGCGCCGGGGGCGGTTCGGGGCGCGGCCCGGCTGCCCGGGGGGCGGGTTCTCCCGCCAGCGCTGTCGAATTGCTCATGCCGCCACGCTTCGGGACGGCGCTGTGCGGAGCCTGTGCCGGACGTAGGGCAGGGATGAGAGTCCTGTCCGGTCGTGCCCTCAGGCTTCCGCGCGCAGCTGTCCCTTGAGCACCTTCCCCGAGGCGTTGCGCGGCAGTTCGGCCCGGAACCGGACCTGCCTGGGGACCTTGTAGTTGGCCATCTCGCGCCGGGCCCAGGCGATCAGTTCCTCGGCCGCGCCGGGCCCGGGGCTGCCGCAGGGGACCACGTACGCCCGGCCGACCTCGCCCAGGCGCGGGTCGGGCACGCCGACCACGGCGCAGTCGGCGACCAGCGGGTGGCGGGCGAGCACCCGCTCGATCTCGGCCGGGTAGGCGTTGAAGCCGCCGACGGTGAACATGTCGCCGAGCCGGTCGGTGATCCGCAGGTTGCCCGCGGCGTCGAGGACGCCGACGTCCCCGGTGCGCAGCCAGCCGTCGCCGGTGAAGGCGGCGGCGGTGCCGTCCGGGTCCTCGAAGTACTCGCGCATCACGGCGTAGCCGCGCGCCTGGACCTCGCCGGGGCCGCCCACCGGGGCGGCCCGGCCGTGCTCGTCGACGATCCGGAGCTCCATGCCGGGGACGGCCCGGCCGGAGGTCGCGGCGACCAGCCCGGGGGCGTCGCCCGGGCGGCACATGGTGACCAGTCCGCAGCACTCGGTCAGCCCGTAGGCGGTGAGCACGGTGTCGAAGCCGAGGTCCTGCCGGATCCGGGTGACGAGTTCCAGCGGGACCACGGCCGCGCCGGTGACCGCGAGCCGCAGCGAGCCCAGGTCGTACCCGGCGCGTCCGGGGTGGTCGAGCAGCGACTGGTAGACCGTGGGCGCGCCGGGCAGCACCGTGACCCGCTCGGCGGAGACCTTCGCCAGTACCGCCTCGGCCTCGAAGACCGGCTGCGGCAGCACGGTCGCGCCGCACATCAGCGAGGCCAGGATCCCGGCCTTGTAGCCGAAGGTGTGGGTGAACGGGTTGACCACCAGGTAGCGGTCGCCCCGGCCGAGCCCGGCGAACTCGGCCCAGGTGGCGAAGGCGCGCAGGCTCTGCGCGTGGGTGGTGACCGCGCCCTTGGGCAGCCCGGTGGTGCCGGAGGTGAACATCATGTCGGCGGGGTCGTCGCCGCGGACCGCGTCGGCACGCCCGCGGACCGCGCGGTCGGGCACCCTGGCCCCGGCGGCCAGGAACCCGCGCCAGCTCTGGAAGCCCGGCGGGGCCTGCGTCCGGTCGCCGAGGACGACGGCGGTGCGCAGGTGCGGCAGCCCGGCCGGGGAGCCGTCGGGGCCGGTCCGGCCCGCCGCGGCGCGCAGCGCGGAGACGTAGCTGACGCCGAGGAAGGTGTCGGTGACGAACAGCGTCGAGGCCCTGGTCCGGCGCAGCAGGTCCACCGCCTCGGCGCCCTTGAGCCGGGTGCCCAGCGGTACCAGCACCGCTCCGGCGCTGACCGCGCCGAGCGCGGCGACCACGAAGCCGGGGGTGTTCGGGGCCCAGACGGCGACCCGCTCGCCGGGCAGCACTCCGGTCGCGATCACGGCGGCGGCGGCCCGGCGGACCCGCAGTCCGAGCTCGCGGTAGCTCATCCGGGTGCGCGGACCGACCACCGCCTCGGCGTCGCCGTACCGGTCGGCGGCGGCCTGCACCAACCGCGGGATGCTGCCCCACTCCAGGTCTCCGCGCACCGCTTCCTCCTTCGGCCCACCGTCCCGATACCGATGCTGACGTTCCGTCAGATTAGATCGGCCGCGGTCTACCGGCCAGAGGAGCCGCACCCTATTCTGACGCCACGTCAGCTTCTCTCGCCTTCACGGGGGTTCGATGCTCAAGGACCGCGCGGCCATCGTCGGCATCGGCCAGACCCGCTTCGCGCGGCAGTTGGACGAGCCAGAGAAGACCCTCGCCTGCCGGGCCGTGCTGGCGGCCCTGGACGACGCCGGGATCGAGCCGTCCGAGGTGGACGCCCTCGCCTCCTACACCATGGAGGAGACCGACGAGGTGGAGCTGGCCAAGTCCATCGGGGCGGGCGACCTCACCTTCTTCAGCCGCACCGGTTTCGGCGGCGGCGGCTCCTGCGCCACCGTCGCGCACCTGGCCATGGCGGTGGCCACCGGCCAGGCCGACGTCGGCGTCGCCTGGCGGGCCCGCAAGCGCGGCTCCGGCGTCCGGCCGTGGACCAGCACCAGCGTGCAACTGCCCACCCCGGCGCAGTGGACCCGGCCGTTCGGCCTGCTCCGCCCGGCCGACGAGATCGGCATGCTGGCCCGCCGCTACATGCACGAGTACGGCGCCACCCGCGACCACTTCTTCAACGTCGCCCTGGCCTGCCGCAACCGGGCCAACCAGAACCCGGCGGCGGTGATGTACGACCGGCCGCTGACCCGCGAGATGTACATGGACGCCCGTTGGATCTCCGAACCGCTCTGCCTGTACGACAACTGCCTGGAGACCGACGGCGCGCTGGCCTGCGTGGTGGTCGGCGCCGAGCGGGCCCGCGACTGCCGCCGCCGCCCGGTCTACGTGCACGCCGCCGCCCAGGGCCTGCCCGCGCAGCACCACGGGATGGTCAACTACTGGACCGAGGACCCGCTGACCGGCCCCGCCTGGACCGCCGCCCGGCACCTGTGGAAGCACGCCGACTTCGGCCCGCAGGACGTCGACACCGCGCAGATCTACGACGCGTTCACCCCGCTGGTCCCGCTCTCGCTGGAGGGCTACGGCTTCTGCGGGCGCGGCGAGGGCGCGGCCTTCACCGAGGGCGGCGCGCTGGAACTCGGCGGGCGGCTGCCGATCAACACCGGCGGCGGCGGCCTGTCCGAAGGCTACGTGCACGGCTTCAACCTGATCAACGAGGGCGTGAAGCAGCTGCGCGGGACCTCCACCGCCCAGGTCCCGGACGCCGCCACCTGCCTGGTCACCGCCGGGGAGGGCGTCCCCACCTCGGCCCTGCTGCTGCGTTCCTGAGGAGGCCCGGATGACTGCCGAGGACCTGCCGGTCGACCCCGGCGAGCTGCTGCTGCCCTGGCCGGACGCCGACGGCGAGCCCTTCTGGGCATACGCCCGGCGCGCCGAGCTGCGGGTGCAGGCCTGCGCGGACTGCGGGCTGCGGCGCTTCCCGCCGCGCCCCTGCTGCCCGCGCTGCCACGGCTTCGACAGCCGGTGGGAGCCGCTGTCCGGACGGGGGCGGATCTGGTCGTTCGTGGTGGCGCACCCGCCGCTGCTGCCCGCCTACGCCCGGTCCGCGCCCTACCCGGTCGCCCTGGTCGAACCGGACGACGCCCCGGGGATCCGGCTGGTCGGCACGCTCACCGCCTCCGTCCGCCGCCCGGACGCGCCGCTGGACGCGGTCGACGCCGGACGGCTGCGGATCGGGGCACCGGTCCAGGTGGTGTTCCAGAAGCTGGCGCCCGGCGTGACCGTTCCCCGCTGGGCGCTGACGGCCTCCGCCGACCGCGCCGCCGCCGGGGGTCGGCCCGGCTAGTATTCCTGCCATGAGCTGGGTAATCACAGGTGGGGCAGGCTACATCGGGGCGCACGTGATACGTGCGATGGCCAAGGAGGGGATCCCGGTCGTGGTGCTGGACGACCTCAGCACCGGCGATCCGGACCGGCTGCCGGCCGGGGTGACCCTGGTCACCGGTTCCACCCTGGACCGCGAGCTGCTGGACCGGGTGATGGCCGAGCACGAGGTCGAGGGCGTGCTGCACATCGCCGCGAAGAAGCAGGTCGGCGAGTCGGTGGAGCAGCCGCTGCGCTACTACCGGGAGAACGTCGAGGGCCTGCGGGTGGTCCTGGAGGCCGCCGCCGCCGCCGGGGTGCGGCGCTTCCTGCTCTCCTCCTCCGCCGCCGTCTACGGCATGCCCGACGTGGAGACGGTCACCGAGGACACCCCCTGCGCCCCGATGAGCCCCTACGGCGAGACCAAGCTCGTCGGCGAGTGGCTGGTCAAGGCCACCGGCCGGGCCCACAACATGGGCACGGTCTCGCTGCGCTACTTCAACGTCGCCGGGGCGGCCACCCCGGAGCTGTCCGACCCGGGCGTCTTCAACCTGGTGCCCATGGTCTTCGAGCGGCTGACCTCGGGCCGGGCTCCGCTGGTCTTCGGCGCGGACTACCCCACCGCGGACGGCACCTGCGTCCGCGACTACATCCACGTCGCGGACGTCGCCGACGCGCACGTCGCCGCCGTCCGCCGACTGCGCGACCGGCCGGACGACACCGAGCTGGTGCTGAACATCGGCCGCGGCGTGGGCGTGTCGGTCCGCGAGATGCTGGACGTGATCGGCCGGGTCACCGGCCTGGACGCGACCGGCGAGGTCGTCGCCCGCCGCGCCGGGGACCCGGCCCGGGTGGTCGCCTCGGCCGACCTGATCGCCAAGGAACTGGGCTGGACCGCCGACTACGACGTCGACGAGATGATCGCCTCGGCCTGGGCCGGCTGGCAGCTGCGCCACCCGTCCGCAGAGTCCTGACGGCAGCAGTCCTGACGGCAGCAGTCCTGACGGCAGCAGTCGTGACGGCAGCAGTCCTGACGGCGGGAGCCGGACCGCCCGGGCCCTAGTCCCGGGAGGTCGCGGTGCCCCGGGCCGCGTCCAGCGCGTACACGCAGCGGTCCTTGCTACAGGCGAAGACGCGGCCGTCGACGGCCACCGGCGGCCCGGTGATCTCGCCGCCGGTGTCCAGCTTCCAGCGGAGCCTGCCGGTGGCCAGGTCCAGCGTGTGCAGCGAGTGGTCGCGGCTGCCGAGGTGGACCAGGCCGCCCGCCGCCGCCGGGGCGCCGGTCAGCTCGCCGCGCGCGGTGTAGCGCCAGCGCTCGTCGCCCTGGGCGGTGTCGAAGGCGTAGACCGTGTCCGCGCTGCCGACCAGCACCGACCCGTCGGCCACCAGCAGCGGGTCGGCGCCCTGGCGTCCACCCGTCCGGGCCCGCCAGCGGACGGCGCCGGTGGCGGCCTCCAGCGCGGTGACCGAGCCGAGGTAGTCGGCGACGAACAGGCCCCCCTGCTCGTCCGGGGTCGGCGGGGTGAACAGCGCCACCGGCGTGTCGAAGCGCCAGCGCTGCTCACCGGTGGCCTCGTCCAGGGCCAGCAGCCGGGTGCCCGAGGCCAGGTAGAGCACGCCCTGGCGGAGCACCGGGTGCGAGGGGACGTCGTCGCCGAGCGGGAACGACCAGCGCGGCCGACCGGTGGTCAGGTCCAGCGACCGGAGCCGCCCGCCGCCCTGGTAGTAGACCGAGTCGCCGATCACACAAGGACCGGACTGCTGGTTCTCGTACTCCTGCTGGGCGTCCTTGACCTGCCACATCTCGCTGCCGTCGATCGCGGAGCGGACCTGCACGCCGCCGCCCCTGGTCCCGGCGACGACCGCGCCGCCGCCGGTGTGCAGCGAGTACGTCCAGCCGTTGAGGACGACCCGCCAGCGCTCGGAGCCGTCGGCGGCGGTGAGGGTGAACAGGTTGGGCCCGTCGGCGGCGTGGATCCGGCCGTCGGCCACCGAGACCGCCCAGGCCACGTCGCGGCTCTTGAAGCGGCGGCGGCCGGTGCCGATGTCCAGGGCGTGGACCTCGAAGCTGGTGATGTAGAGGGTTCCGTCGTGCACCTCGGGGGTGCCCCAGACGTCGTTGGACATCCGGAACCGCCAGGGCCGCCAGCGGGTCGCGGCGGGCGCGGCCTGGGACGGCTGGGACACGGCGGCCTGGGACGGTTGCAGCGGGTAGGGCGCCTGGGTCCGGGACGGCCGGGACGGCGCCTGGGACGGCTGGGACAGGGCCTGGGACGGCGCCTGGGACGGCGTGCGGCGGACCCAGTCGGTGCCGGGCGGCGGCACCGGTTCGGCGGCGTGGGTGGCGACCCCGGTACCGGTCGCCCGGACCCCGGGCCCGATCGGCACGGCCCCGCCGACCAATTGCACCATCGGCGTGGGGCTGGTCGGACCGGCCGGTTCCGGCAGCGGCGCACCGGCGTGCCGGCGGCCCCCGGCCGGGCGCTCGCCCGGTCCGGCGGCCTTGACGGTCGGCGCCAGCTCGCCGGTACGCGGGTCCAGCGTGCCCGGACCCGGGTCCGCCGCCGGGGCGGGCCGGGGCACCGGGGCGGCCTGCTCGGCCCATTCGGGCTGGGCCGGGACCGGCGGCGGGAGCAGCGGCGCGCCGCCGCGGCGCCCGCGGCGGCGGTCGATCAGCTCCAGCGCCAGCGGCGGCAGCCAGTCCCGGGAGTCGTCGTCCTCACCCGCGCCGCTGGCGTACAGGTGCGGCGCCAGCTCCTCCTGGATCTGCGCCGGGGTGGGGCGCCGCTCCGCCGCGGGCCGCATGCAGGCCTTGACCAGCGGTGCCAGCTCCGGCGGCAGCCCGGACAGGTCCGGGGCCTCGCGCAGCAGCATGAACACCGTCTCCACCGGGTTCACCCCGTGGTACGGGGCGTGGCCGGTGGCGGCGAAGACCAGCAGTGAGCCCAGCGAGAAGACGTCGCTGGCGCCGGTGACGCTGCGGCTGTCCCTGGCCTGCTCGGGCGACATGTAGGCGGGGGTGCCGACCGCGACGTTGGTCATGGTCAGCCGGGTGTGCGAGACCCCGGCGGCGATGCCGAAGTCGATCACGCGCGGCCCGTCCTCGGTGACCAGCACGTTGGAGGGCTTGAGGTCGCGGTGGACCAGGCCCGCGGCGTGGATCGACTGGAGTGCCTCGGCGATGCCCGCGATCAGCCAGCGCGAGGCACCGACCGGCATCGGCCCGCAGTCCGCGACCAGGTCCTCCAGCGAGGGCGCCGGGATGTACGCGGTGGCCAGCCACGGCACCGGCGCGTCGGCGTCGGCGTCCACCACGGCGGCGGTGTAGAAGCCGCTGACGGTACGGGCGGCGGCGATCTCGCGGGCGAAGCGGACCCGGAACAGCTGGTCCTCCGCGAGCTCCCCGCGGACGGTCTTGATGGCCACCCTGCGGCCGGAGGAGGAGCGGCCCAGATAGACCAGTCCCATCCCGCCCGCGCCAAGGCGTCCCAGCACCTCGAACGGCCCGATCCGCCTGGGATCGTGCGCTGTCAGCTGGTCCACGTCCTCAGCCACCTCCCCGTAAGTGCTCCCCGTCGTACCCTGTCCGGCACTGATTCTCCAACGCCGACCCGTTCCGGGGCCAACCAGCCCTCGGCTGCCCCCCGGTCGCGGGGCCCGGGAGCGGCCTCCGGGCACCGAATACCCCATCAGTAGGCCATGCTCGGGAACCGATCGCGCCGTGTCGCGCGGCTGACCGGCGAATCGGTGCACGAGCGTTAGATTGACGGCCTGGCATGTCCCATCCCCGGTGGACGCGACAGGAGGCGGCGGATGACTGGCACGGCGGAGCGGCTGGCCCCGGTGCTGGCGGAACTGCTCGGCACGGAGCTGCCGGTGCGGCTGCGCGGCTGGGACGGCGTGGAGACCGGTCCGCCCGGGGCGGCGGTGCTGGTGCTGGCCAACCGGCGGGCGCTGCGCCACCTGCTCTGGCGTCCGGACGAGCTGGGGCTGGCCCGCGCCTATGTCGCCGGTGACCTGCGGGTCGATCCGGAGAGCGACCTGTACGAGGTGCTGGCGGCGGTCGCGCGGCTGGCCGAGCGCACCGACCCGGCGGCGCCGCGGGTCACCCTCGGGAGCCTGTTCGGGGCCCGCGGCCGACGGCTGCTGGGCACCGCGCTGCGGCTCGGCGCGATCGGCCCGAGGCCGCCGCTGCCGCCGGAGGAGGCCCGCCGGCTCAAGGGCAGCCGCCACTCGCTGGGCCGCGACCGCACCGCGATCAGCCACCACTACGACGTCGGCAACGACTTCTACCGGCTGGTGCTCGGCCCCTCCATGGTCTACTCCTGCGCCTACTGGACCCCGCGGGCGACGACCCTGGAGCTGGCCCAGGAGGCCAAGCTGGACCTGGTCTGCCGCAAGCTCGGGCTGCGCCCCGGGATGCGGATGCTGGACGTGGGCTGCGGCTGGGGCTCGCTGCTGATGCACGCCGCCCGGCACTACGGGGTGGTCGGCACCGGGGTCACCCTGTCCGAGGAGCAGGCGCGCGGCGCCCGCGAGCGGATCGCCGAGGCCGGACTGACCGATCAGCTGACGATCCGACTGCAGGACTACCGGGAGATCTCCGACGGCCCGTACCAGGCGATCTCCAGCGTCGGCATGGCCGAGCACGTCGGTACGGAGCAGTACCGCCGCTACGCCGGACTGCTGTACGAGCTGCTCGCGCCGGGCGGGCGGCTGCTGAACCATCAGATCGCCCGCCGCCCGAGCGCCCCCGGCGAGCGCTACCGGACCAGCCCGTTCATCACCGCCTACGTCTTCCCGGACGGCGACCTGGCGCCGATCGGCGCCACCGTCAGCCTGCTGGAGCAGGCCGGTTTCGAGATCAGGGACGTCGAGTCGCTGCGCGAGCACTACGGCCGGACGCTGCGGGCCTGGGTCGACAACCTGGAGGCCCACTGGGAGCGGGCGAACGAGCTGACCACCCCCGGTCGGGTCCGGGTCTGGCGGCTCTACATGGCGGCATCGGCACTGGCGTTCGAGGAGAACCGAATCGGCGTCAACCAGGTCCTGGCCGTACGCACCGCGGCCGCGGGCGACAGTGGCCTGCCGGGCACCCGGGCCGAGTGGCTGACCGGCGCGGACGCCCCGATCCCGGCCGTGGCGGCGGCTGACGGACCACCCGGGGATCCGGACGCCCAGGCACGGGAGCTGACGGGCAGCCCGGCGAACGGACTGGGGAGCAGCCGCTGAAACAGTACGAAAATCAGCCCAGAACCACCGCTCCGTCAGTCCGACGGAGCATTCGGCACACTGCCGGATAGCGCGCGGATCTTGCCACGGTAAACTGACGGCATGACAGGACAAGTTCGCACCGTCGACGGGCGTGTCGCCGGGCGACGCGGGCAGGCGACGCGGCAGAAGCTGCTCGAATGCCTTAGCGAGATGCTCAGCACATCGCCCTACCGGGACGTCAAGGTTATCGACGTAGCCCGGATGGCGGGTACCTCCCCCGCAACGTTCTACCAGTACTTCCCCGACGTCGAGGGCGCTGTCCTCGAAATCGCGGACGGTATGGCCAGGGACGGCGCCAGTCTCAAGGACCTGGTCGCCGACAAGTCGTGGGCCGGAAAGACCGGCTACCAGACGGCCGAGGAGCTGGTTGACGGCTTCCTCACCTTCTGGCGCGACAACGAGGCCATCCTGCGCGTGGTGACGTTGGGCTCAGCGGAAGGGGACAAGCGGTTCTTCAAGATCCGCATGAAGATCCTCAATGCGGTGACCAACTCGCTCACCGACTCCCTCAAGGCGCTCCAGGCCTCCGGCAAGGCGGACGCGTCCGTCAGCGCTCCGGCGGTCGCCGGTTCGCTGGTGGCCATGCTGGCCGCCGTGGCGGAGCACCAGAAGGGCTTCGACTCCTGGGGCGTCAAGGCCAAGGAGCTCAAGCCCAGCCTGGCGTTGCTGGTCTACCTGGGCATGACCGGGAAGAAGCCGCCGAAGTAGGGCGGCCACGGTCCGGTCCCCGGCCAGCCGCCGCTGGCCCCGACCGGTACCGGGTATTCCTGGGCAAGAGCGGACCGTCCCGAGCCGCCCGGAGCATTCCTTGGAATGCTTCCTGTGGTTCCGGACAATCCTGGGCCTTACCGCCTGGTCGCCTGTCCGACCGGGCTCTGGACCGGCTGCGCCTCGGGGGAGGTACACCGGTTCGACTGCCACGCCCATGTCCGCCGCATGCCCGCAGTACCTCGTACGAGGCCGCGAAACGGCCCCGGTTCCGCCCACGGGCGGCCCACCCCGCTCCGGGGCGGGCCGCCCGTCACTCTTTCGGCCCTGTCCGGCCGGGCCCGGCCGCCCCCACGGGGACCGGTTCCAGCCGGAAGATCCGCAGCTCGCGCTCGACCCGGGCCTGGTAGGCCGCGTACGGCGGCCACATCCGCAGCAGCGCCGCCCAGGCCGCCGCCCGTTCCGGCCCCTCCAGCAGCCGGGCGGTGACCGCCGTGGTCCGGCCGCGCCGCTCGACCAGCGCCTCCGGCGCGGCCAGCAGGTTCCCGGTCCAGGCGGGATGGGCGGCCTGGCCGAAGTTGCTGCCGATGACCAGCAGCCCGCCGTCCGGTTCGGGCAGGCAGGCCAGCGGGGTGACCCGGGGCGCGCCGCTGCGGCGGCCGGTCGTGGTCAGGAAGATCGAGGGCAGCAGGTACTGGCTGATCATCACCCGGCCGCCGCTGAGCCGGTGCACCGTCCGGTCGATCCGGGGCAGCAGCCGCGGGGCGATCCGGGCGAAGGTCCTGGTGCTGGAGACCCGCTGGATCAGCGCCTCCTGGCGCGAGCGGGGCCGCCCTGGCTGGTCCACGGTCATCATCCGCCTCCCTCTCCCGCGGTCCCCTCGCGCGCGGTCGGCCGACCGCTTTCCGGCGGGAACAGTCCGGCGAGCGCCGCCGCGCGGGCCCGCAGCCGGTGCGGCGCGCCGAACAGCAGCTCGTCGGCGACCGCCCGCTTGAAGTAGAGCTGCGCGTCGTGCTCCCAGGTCACCGCGATCCCGCCGTGCACCTGCACCGCCTCGGCGGCGGCGGTGTGCAGCCCCTCCAGCGCCCGGGCCAGCGCCAGCAGCACCGCCACCGCGGCCTGGTCCGGGTCGGCGAGCCCGCCGCCCAGGGCCCAGGCCGCGTAGTAGACGGCCGACCGGGCCGACTCCACCGCGACATGGACGTCCGCCAGCTTGTGCGCGATCGCCTGGAAGGCGCCGAGCGGACGCCCGAACTGCTCCCTGACCTGTGCGTACTCCACCGACATGGCCAGGCACCTGGCGCCCGCGCCGACGGCCTCGGCGGCGGCCGCCAGCGCCCCGGGCAGTCCGGCGGCGGCCAGCGCCGGGCCCGCGTCCAGGGCCGGATCGCCGAGCGGGACGCCGGACACGTCGCGCAGCTCGACCCGGGCCGGGGCCCGGGTCTGGTCCAGCGCGGCGCAGCGGCTCCGGGTCAGCCCGGCGGCGTCGCCGTCGACCAGGAACAGCACCGTCCGGCTGCGGGGAAAGCCGCCGGTGTGGGCGGCGACCAGCAGCAGCTCGGCCCGCGCGCCGTCGAGCACCGGCTCGGCCTCCCCGTAGAGCAGCCAGCCGTCACGGCCCTGGCCCGGCGAGCGGGCCTGGACGCCGCCGGCCCGGCCGCCGCCCGCCGCCGCGCCGTCCGGCAGCGGGTGCGGCAGCACCAGGGCCGCGGTCCGGGCGCCGCTCGCCAGCGCGGGCAGCAGTTCGGCCCGCTGCTCCGGAGCGGCCAGCGCGCCCACCGCCCCGGCGGCCAGTACCGAGGACGCCAGCAGCGGCGAGGGCAGCAGCGCCCGGCCGGTCTCCTCGCAGGCCAGCGCGAGCTCGACCGGGCCCAGCCCGGCGCCGCCGTGTTCGGCGGGCAGGGCCAGACCGGGCAGCCCGGGGCTGCGCGCCAGCTGCCGCCACAGCTCCTGGTCGTAACCGGCCGGGGAGGCCGCGGCCGCCCGGACCCGCTCCGGGGGACAGCCCTTGGCCAGCGCCTCGCGCAAGGTCCGGCGGACGGCCTCCTGTTCCGGGGTGAGCGCGGGGTCCATGCCGCCTCCAGCTGTCTCGATGCTGACGGGTCGTCATCCTAGAAGCATCCGGAGCCGGGGCACAGGGGTCGGGCCACACTAATCTGATGTACCGTCAGATTCTCTCGCGGCTTTCCAGAGACCGGAGTTGATGACATGTCAGAACCTGCGCTGCGCCATCCGGTGGCGGACGGCACCGGGCCGCGCCGCCGGGTCGCGGTGGTCGGCGTGGCCCACAGCGACTGCGGCCGGGTGGACGGCGCGACCGCGTTCGCGCTGCACGCCCAGGCCGCCCGGCGGGCGCTGGCCGACTCCGGACTGCCGCGCTCGGTGGTCGACGGCGTCGCCTCGGCCGGGCTCGGCCTGCTCGCCCCGGTCGAGGTCTGCGAGTACCTGGGGCTGCGCCCGTCCTGGACCGACTCCACCTCGGTCGGCGGCTCCACCTGGGAGGTGATGGCCGCGCACGCGGCCGACGCGATAGCCGCCGGGCACGCCGAGGCGGTGCTGCTGGTCTACGGCTCGACCGCCCGCGCCGACCTGAAGGCGGGCCGCCGCACCGCCGCGCTGGACCTGGGCGGGCGCGGCCCGCAGCAGTTCGAGGCCCCGTACGGGCACACGCTGATCTCCAAGTACGCCATGGCCGCCCGCCGCCACATGCACCAGTACGGGACCACGCTGGAGCAGCTGGCGGGGGTCGCGGTGCAGGCCCGGGCCAACGCGGCGGCCAATCCGGAGGCGATGTACCGGACCCCGATCACCGTGGACGAGGTGCTGGCGGGGCCGGTGGTCGCCTCCCCGTTCACCAAGCTGCACTGCTGCGTCCGCTCGGACGGCGGCTGCGCGGTGCTGCTGGCCGCCGAGGACTACGTCCCGGACAGCGCGCACGACCCGGTGTGGATCCTGGGCAGCGGCGCGCGGCTCAGCCACAGCCTGATGTCCGAGTGGGAGGACTTCACCGTCTCCCCCGCCGCCGAGTCCGGACGCCTGGCGTACCGGCGCGCCGGGGTCGGCCCGGCCGACATCGACCTGGCGCAGCTCTACGACGCGTTCAGCTACATGCCGCTGGTCGCGCTGGAGGACCTGGGCTTCTGCGCCAAGGGCGAGGGCGGCCCGTTCGTGGACGCCGAGGAGGGGCGGCTGCTGCGCGGCGGCGAGCTGCCGGTGAACACCGACGGCGGCGGCCTGTCCGCCTGCCATCCGGGGATGCGCGGACTGTTCCTGATCACCGAGGCCGTCCGCCAGCTGCGCGGGGACTACGCGGCGACGGCCCCGGAACGGCAGACCGGGCGCCGCGACCGGACCCCGGGGCTGCCCCGGCTGGCCCTGGTCAGCGGTACCGGCGGCTGGTTCTGCTCCGCGGCGACGCTGGTCCTGGGCCGCTGACCGCGAGCGGTCGGCACCGGCCCGGGGACCCGGGCAGCGCCCAGGAGCACCGCCCAGGAGCAGCGCCTAGGGACAGCGGACGACCTGTCCGGCGTAGGCGAGGCCGCCGCCGAAACCGAGCAGCAGCACCGGCGCGCCGGACACCAGCTCGCCGCGTTCGACCAGCTTGGACAGCGCCAGCGGGATGGACGCCGCCGAGGTGTTGCCGGACTCGACCACGTCGCGGGCGACCACCGCGTTCGGGGCGCCGATCTTCGCGGCGATGGCGTCGATGATCCGCAGGTTGGCCTGGTGCGGGACGAACCCGGCCAGCTCGGCCGGGGTGATCCCGGCCTTCTCACAGGCCCGCAGCGCCAGCGGGGCGATCTGGGTGGTGGCCCAGCGGAACACCGCCTGGCCCTGCTGGCTGATGGTCGGGTCCCAGCCGTCGATCCGGACCGCGTCGCCCTTGGACGGGTCGGAGCCCCAGACCACCGGACCGATCCCGGGCAGCTCGGACTCCCCGGTCGCGGCGACCACGGCGGCACCGGCCCCGTCCGCGAAGATCACACAAGTGCTGCGGTCGGTCCAGTCCAGCACGTCGGACATCCGCTCCGAGCCGATCACCAGTGCCCGGGTCGCCGCGCCCGCGCGGATCGCGTGGTCGGCGGTGGCCAGCGCGTAGGAGAAACCCGAGCAGACCGTGTTGATGTCGTACGCGGCCGGCGCGGCGATGCCCAGCCGGGCGGCGACCTGGGCGGCGGTGTTCGGGCTGCGGTCGATCGCGGTGCAGGTGGCGACCACCACCAGGTCGATCGAGGACGCGTCCAGGCCGCTCCCGGCCAGTGCCTTCTCGGCCGCGAGAAAGGCCATGTCAGCCACGGTCTCGCCCTCGGCGATGTGCCGTCGCTGGATGCCGACGCGGCTGCGGATCCACTCGTCGGTGGTGTCGACCAGCTTCGCCAGGTCGTCATTGGTGAGGACCTTGGGCGGCTGGTAGTGGCCGAGCGCGACGATACGGGAACCGGTCATGCCCCCACTCAAGCCGGTTACCCGTCGGTCCACGTGCGTCACCAGGGACAGTTTCCGGCGGGCGATGCTGTAGGGGCCGGACAAGTGCCCTCTGCCACCTGGGCACGCGTGACGTCCGCTCAGAGAACTCTCACCTCGGTCACCTGTTCGGCACTCGCTGTTCAGGCGGAGAGCGCGGCGGCGTTCCCCATCACTATGACCGGGTGCTTGGCCGGATCCAGGGTACGCAGCAGGGTCACCACGTCCGCCTGCGGAAGGCTTATGCACCCGTGCGTGGGACCACCGTGGTCGACGTGGATCCAGATGCCGCCGCCCCGGGTCTCGCCCATCGGTCGGGCGTTCGACAGCGGTGAGGTGCCCGGGACGTGGTTGTAGTTGATCGCGATCACGTAGTTGAAGGCGTCCGCCAGCGACTCCCCCTCGAAGCCGGTGCCGAGGTCCTGGAACTCGGAGGAGCGCAGGTAGGGGAACTTGGTCCCGGGGTTGGCGTAGAGCCCCCCGGCGTCGGTGAGCGTGTAGACGCCGATCGGGCTGTGCAGGTCGCCCTCGTAGTGCTCGGTGGTCCAGCCGTCCAGCGCGTTGTGCCCGGCCCAGGCCTGGCCGGGCAGCCAGGTGCCCTGCGCGGTGCGGGTGTAGAGGACGACGGTGACGGTGTTGGTGTTCGCGGCCCGGCCGGTGGCCACCAGGACCTGCTGCGAGTCCGCCGGGATCTTCGCCCGGAAGGCCGCACCCAGACCGGGCAGCTGGGCCAGGCCGGGGGCGGGGGCGGCCTTCGGCGCGGCGCGCTCGGCGGCCGGGGTCGGCGCGGGGGAGGACTTGGTCGGCGCCCCGGCGGACAGCGCGTCGGCGCTGGTGGCGGACGCGGGGGCGTGGCCCGGCAGCAGTCCGGCCACGGCCAGCACCGCCAGCGCGGCCACCGAGCCGACGCCGAGCACGCCGTTGCGCACCCGCCGACGGCGCCGGGTGCGGGCCCGGGCATCGGCGCGGGCCTGGGTCCGGCTGGGACGCGCGGGCGCCGCGGGCTCGCTCCGGTACGGCCCGGGCGGGAAGGGCTCGGTGGCGTAGGGCGCGCCGAAGTCGTCGTAGTCCCCGCCGCTGTGCGCGCCGTAGCCGGTGTACGCACGGTGACCGGAGCCGCCGGGGTCGGCGGAGCTGGGGTGACTCGACATGTACAGGGTCCTCGGGTTCTGTCGCGCGTACCGGCCGGGCCCGCCGAAGCGGGTGAAACGGGTGCCTGTGTTTCCTCCCGACTGCCCGGTCCCGCTCCCGCGCGGAACCGTCACCCGGATCACGCTACCCCCAGGAACACCGTCCGCCCAGGAAGGACAGGCCACCGCCGGATGCCCGCGCCGGTGACTACGGTCGGTGCACAATCGGGTTCGGCGGACCCGCCGGGACATCTTCAGCGGTCAGACGGACAGAACACCGGTGCTAGTGGCATGTCCATGTCCGCCGCATGGGCCGCGTCGGCTGTGGGAAAGGTCACAGTCAGTGCCATGCCGATCCACAGCTCGGCGGCCGGGCAGTCCACCACCGCCGTCATCATCCTCGGCCCCTCCGCCAGCTCCACCACCGCGGCGACATACGGCAGCCGGTCCCGGAACGGCGGCAGGTCGTTGACGTGCACCTCGGACCAGGCGTAGAGGGTCGCCCGGCCGCTCGCCGGCTCCCAACCGACGTCCTCGCTCCAGCAGTACGGGCAGAACTCCCGCGGATAGTGGTGCGCCCGTCCGCACCCCGCACACCGCCGCAGCAGCAACTGCCCGGCCGCGGCGGCCTCCCAGTACACACGCGTGAACGCGTCACCCCCGGCTGTGGCGGCCATGCGCCCCTCCACTCAGCTGACAGACCGTCAGCATGCCCGCGCCACAACCGAACGGCAAGCCGCCGGACCCGGACCGGCGGTCAGGGGACGTCCAGCGGCAGGCCGAGCCGGGTGTGCAGGGCACGGCGGCCGGGGGCGGTCAGGGCGACCGCGCGGCCGGTACCGACGCGGGTGATCCAGCCGGAGTCCAGGGCGTGCGCGCAGAGCGCGGCGCCGACGGCGCCGGCCAGGTGCGGGCGGCGCTCGGTCCAGTCCAGGCAGGACCGGACCGGAGGTCGCCGACCGGTGGGCGGCAGCACGATGCCCAGCTCGCGCAGCCAGTCGCGGCCGTCGCCGGTGAGGATCAGGCCCTGCTCCCAGTCCAGCAGCCCCCGGGCGGTCATCGCGTCGGTGACGGCGACCCCGAGCGTCCCGGCCAGGTGGTCGTAGCAGGTGCGGGCACGGGCCAGGGCCCGGTCTCGGCCGGAGCCGGAGAGCGAGCGCGTCGGGGTGGGGCGGCGCGGGGCCCGCGCGGCCAGGCTCTCGATCAGCTCCGCCGTCTCCGCGTCCGCCAGCCGGACGTAGCGGTGCCGCCCCTGCCGTTCCTGCGCCAGCAAACCCCCGGCGACCAGCAGGTTCAGGTGGTCGGTCGCGGTCGAGGCGGCCACCCCGGCGTGCCGGGCCAGCTCCCCGGCGGTCCAGGCCCGGCCGTCCAGCAGCGCCAGGCAGAAGGTCGCCCGGGTGCCGTCCGCCAGCAGACCGGCCAGCGCGGCCAGGTCCGGGCCCTCAGCGGGTGCGCGATGACTGTCCATTGCCTTCCAGCATGCCTCGCCGACCTTTCGGCCGGGGCCGAAGAATGGCGGCCCTACCGTGGGTTCCATGGACGTGAACTCCCTGGAGATGCCGGTCGACCACGTGAGCATCAGCCCGAGCGTGCTGTATTTCGGCACCCCGGTCGTCCTGCTCAGCACCGAGAACGAGGACGGCTCGGCCAATCTCGCGCCGATGTCCTCCGCCTGGGCGCTGGGGCAGGTGGTCGTCCTCGGGCTGGGCACCGAGGGGCAGACCGCGCGCAACCTGCGCAGCCGCCCGGAGCTGGTGATCAGCCTGCCCGCGCCGGAGCAGTGGCCCGCGGTGGAGCGGCTGGCGCCGCTCACCGGACGCTCCCCGGTACCCGCGGCCAAGGCCGCCGTCTTCCGCTTCGAGCCGGACAAGTTCGCCGCCGCCGGGCTGCGTGCCGAGCCCTCCGAGCTGGTCCGGCCGCCCCGGGTGGCCGAGTGCCCGATCCAGCTGGAGGCCCGCGCGGCCCGGGTGCGGACCGATGCCTCCGGGGACTTCCTGATCATCGAGGCACGGGTGCTGAGGGTGCACGCCGACCCGCGCCTGGTCGTGCCCGGCACCGAGCACATCGATCCGGCCGGGTGGAGCCCGCTGATCTACAACTTCCGCCACTACTTCGGACTCGGCCCGGAACTCGGCCACACCTTCCGCTCGCAGACCCCGCGCTGAGCCCGCGGGAACGCCGCGTGCCGCGGAACTCAGCGGCGCAGCGGGAAGGCCGTACCGTACGCCGGCGGGTCGGCCTCGGCCGTCGGTTCCGGGAGTGCCGACGCGACCGGCCCCGGGCCCCGCGGCCGGTCCGGCCGTGGCTCGCGGACCCCGGCTCCGCCACCGCCGTCCTCGCCGAAATCGTCGGGACCGGGCAACTCGGCGCTGCCGTACTTCAGTTGGCGGGCGATCTTGACCCGCTTCCGGGGATTCCGCATGCCGTCCTCCACATCTGGGAGCCTCACCGTACGAACGGCGGGGGCGAGTTGGCGGTTCCGTGGGCGTCACGCCTCTTCCAGCGCAAGCTTCCGACCAGTAATCTGACAGTACGTCAGATAACGTGGGAGTGGAGGCTGCGCCATGCTGGACGCGGAGGAGGACTTTGATGTCAGCGGGCGACCGCTTCGCCCGCGCCCGGTAGACCTGGAGCCCTTCTTCCGTCCCTCCGGCGTCGCGGTCATCGGCGCGTCGGACACCCCGGGGAGGCCCAACACCGGCATCACCCGGCAGCTGCGGGCCTGGTCGGAGCGGGTCGGGGCACGCATGTTCCCGGTCAACCCCGGCCGGGACACGGTGGACGGGCTGGCCTGCTACCCGAACCTGGCGGCGGTTCCGGCGTCCGGGGGCGAGCCGATCGACGTCGCGGTGATCCTGCTGGCGGACCCGGCCGCCGTGGTGCCGCAGCTGATCGAGGCCAAGGTCAGGTTCGCGGTGGCCTTCGCCTCCGGCTTCGCCGAGACCGGCGAGGCGGGCGCGCGGGCGCAGCGGCAGCTGGCCCGGCTGATCGCGGAGGCCCCGACCGGCCTGCGGCTGCTGGGTCCCAACACCAACCTCAACGCCTTCGAGCGGTTCCGCGAGGACCTGACCGGGCCCGCCGTCGCGCTGATCACCCAGAGCGGCCACCAGGGACGCCCGGTCTTCGCCATGCAGGAGCTCGGCGTCCGGCTCAGCCACTGGGCGCCCACCGGCAACGAGGCCGACCTGGAGGTCTCCGACTTCGTCCGCTGGTTCGCCGACCAGCCCGAGGTCGGCGCCATCGCCGCCTACATCGAGGGCCTGAAGGACGGCCGGGAGTTCCTGCTGGCGGCCGACCACGCCGCCCGCCGGGGCGTGCCGGTGGTCGCCGTGAAGGTCGGCCGGACCAGCGACGGGGCCCGGATGGCGGCCTCGCACACCGGCAAACTCACCGGCGCGGACGAGGTGGTGGACGCGGCCTTCCGCCAGTTCGGCGTGATCCGGGTCGACGGACTCGACGAACTCCAGGACACCGCCGCCCTGTTGGCCCGGGCCAAGCCGCCGACCGCCGAGGGCGTCGCGGTCTACTCCATCTCCGGCGGCACCGGCGCGCACCTCGCCGACCTGGCCTCCGCGCGCGGGCTGCGGCTGCCCCGGCTGGGCGAGGCCAAGCAGGACGAGCTGCACCAGTGGATCCCGGAGTACCTGAGCGTCGCCAACCCGATCGACAACGGCGGTCACCCGGTGGGCGACTGGCGCGGCCGGAAGATCCTGGACGCGATCCTGGCCGACCCCTCGGTGGGCGTGCTGATCTGCCCGATCACCGGGCCCTTCCCGCCGATGAGCGACAGGCTGGCGCGGGACCTGGCCGAGGTCGCGGAGACCACCGACAAGCTGGTCTGCGTGGTGTGGGGCTCGCCGGTCGGCACCGAGGCCGCCTACCGGGAGACCCTGCTCGGCTCCTCCCGGGTGGCCGTCTTCCGCACCTTCGGCAACTGCGTGCGCGCGGTCGCCGCGTACCTGGAGCACCACCGGTTCACCGCCGGGTACCGCAGCCCGTTCGACAGCGCGCCGCGCACGCCCTGCGCCGGCAAGGCCAAGGCACTGCGGGTGCTGCGCTCCGGGCAGCAGCTCAGCGAGGTGGCCGCGAAGCAGCTGCTGCGCGCGTACGGGATCCGGGTGCCGCGCGAGCAGCTGGTGACCAGTGCGGCCGGGGCGGTGCGGGCGGCGGGCGTGGTCGGCTACCCGGTGGTGCTCAAGGCCTCCGCGCCCGAGGTCGCCCACAAGACCGAACTGGGCCTGGTCAAGGTCGGGTTGACCTCGGCCAGCCAGGTCAGGGACGCCTTCAGGGAGCTCACCGACAACGCCCGGGCGGCCGGGATCGCCCGGATGGACGGCGTCCTGGTCTGCCAGATGGTCGAGGCCGGGGTGGAGATGGTGCTCGGCATCGGCCAGGACCCGACCTTCGGTCCGACGGTCACCGTCGGGCTCGGCGGGATCTTCGTGGAGGTGCTGCGCGACACCGCGGTCCGGGTACCGCCGTTCGGCTGCGCGGACGTCCGGTCGATGCTGGACGAGCTGCGCGGACGGCCGCTGCTGGACGGCGTGCGCGGCGGCCCGCCGATGGACGTGGACGCGCTGGCGGACGTGGTGATGCGGGTCGAGCGGATGGCGCTGGAGCTCGGCGACGACCTCGCCGAGCTGGACATCAACCCGCTGATGGTGCTGGAGCGCGGCAAGGGCGTGGTGGCCCTGGACGCGTTCGCGGTGTGCCGGTGAGTGGCGGTCCGGGCGGCGCTCCGGTGCTGCACCGGGTGGCGGAGGGGGTCAGCTGGATCACCCTCAACCGGCCGGAGGCGCTGAACGCGGTGACGGCGGAGATGCGGGAGTCGCTGGTCGGACTGCTGGAGGCGGCCTCGGCCGACCCGGGGGTGCGCGCGGTGGTGCTGACCGGCGCGGGCCGCGGCTTCTGCGCGGGCGCGGATCTGCGCGCCGCGCCCAACGATGCGCCGGGCGGGGCCGCCGAGCGGGTGGCCGGGGATGTGGCGCGGATGCTGCGGCGCGGGGTGCAGCGGCTGGTCGCGGCGGTGCTGGACTGCGAGAAGCCGGTACTGGCGGCCGTCAACGGGCCGACCGCCGGGGTCGGCGTACCGCTGGCACTGGCCTGCGACCTGGTGCTGATGGCCGACACCGCCAGCCTGGTCCCGGCCTTCGTCAGGCGCGGCCTGGTCCCGGACGGCGGTGCGGCGTACCTGCTGCCGCGCCTGGTCGGGCCGCAGCGGGCGAAGGAGCTGCTGTTCCTCGGGGACAGGCTGACCGCCGCCGACGCCGAGCGGCTGGGCCTGGTCAACCGGGTGGTCCCGGCGGCGGAGCTGGAGCCGACGGCGCGCGCCTGGGCGGCCCGGCTGGCCTCCGGTCCGACCCGCACCATCGCGCTGACCAAGGAGCTGCTGAACACGGCACTGGAGGCGGACCGGTCGGCGGCCTTCGCCGCCGAGGCGGCGGCCCAGGAGGCCAACCTGGCCACCGCGGACGCGGCCGAGGGCGTCCGGGCCTTCGTCGAACGGCGGGAGCCCGACTTCACCGGTCGGTGAGCGGGAACAGGTGCACCGGTCGGTGAGCGGGAACAGGTGCACCGGTCGGTGGGCGAACCGGCGCGGGCCGGGTCAGCTCTCCAGGACCTCCAGCTGCCCCACGAAGCCGCCCGCGTGCTCGACCTCGGCGGCCGCGCCGCGCCGAGTGAAGGCGGTGGCCTCGTCCAGCCGCAGCGCCACGCTGCCGTCCGGGCCGTACTCGACGTCCAGCGCGGTGGTCTGCCAGCCGTGGCCGAGCTCGGTCGGCGCGGCCACCCTCAGGCTGAGCCGTACCGGCTCCCCCGGCTCCCGCTGCCAGTGGCCGGAGACCGGTTGCTGGTGCGCGGCCCGTAGCAGGGTGAACCCGGTGTCGCGCTCCAGCAGCAGCACCCCCTGCCCCGACTCCCAAACCCCTTCGAACTCCCGTGAACCGGGCGCCAGGGGCGGCGCGGCGACGCGCGAACGCACCACCCAGGCACCGGCGGTGAGCGGCAGGCAGACGGAGCTCAGCAGTTGGCTGACCCCGTAGAGGTACTCCGGCAGCCCGAGCGAGTTGTCGCCGCCGAACCACTGGGCGAGCAGCAGGCCGAGCACCGTCAGCACGACGCCCACCAGCAGCGGACGCCGTCCGCCCAGCAGGCGGCGGCTGATCAGCCGGGCGAGCGCGATCACCGCCAGGCAGCCGAGGGACTCCCCCAGCATCCACCGGAGCGTCGTCCACAGTCCGTCCCAGGCGCCGACGGGCAGCACCGGACCGTTCTGCAGGACGGCGCGCACGGTCACCCACAGCGGTATCGCGGTCACCAGGACGAATCCACCCAGTACCGCCCCGGCCACTCGCGACCAGCGCCTGACCTGCGTCTCTTCGCCCACTGCTGCCCTCTCACCGATTGGTTCGCACACCCTAAGCGGCAGGTGTTCGACCACGTCAAGGGACATTTCCCCCCTCTTCCCATCTGACGGTCAGTCAGATTAAATGGGATCCCGAACCCCGACCAGGCTGCGAGGCGACCCGATGGGCCACGAAGGCATGGCGCTGGCCGCCATCCGCTACCTGCGCGCGACCGCCGCCCCCGAACCGGGCCGGCCGCCGCGACCCGCGCTGCGCGCGGTCGGGCCGGACGAACGGCTGCCGCCCGCGACCGGCCCGGCGGCCGACAGCCGGGTGCTCCGCTCGGTGCTCGGGCACTTCTGCACCGGGGTCACCGTGGTCAGCGCGGTCACCGAGGAGGGCGCACCGGTCGGCTTCGCCTGCCAGTCCTTCTCCTCGCTGTCGCTGGAGCCGCCGCTGGTGAGCTTCAACGTCGCCCGGAGCTCCGCGTCCTGGCCCCGGATCGCCCGCGCCGGGGCGTTCTGCGTCAGCGTCCTGGCCGCCGACCAGGAGGCGGTCTGCCGTACCTTCGCGGTCAGCGGCGCCGGTGGCGTGGACAAGTTCGCCGGACTCGACTGGACGCCCGCCCCCGGCACCGGCGCGCCGCGCCTGGCCGGGGCGCTGGCCTGGATCGACTGCACCATCCACGCCGTGCACACCGGCGGCGACCACCTGATCGTGCTCGGCCAGGTGGCCGACCTCGCCGTGGAGCGCCCGGACGCCGGGCCGCTGCTCTTCTACCGGGGCGGCTTCCACCGGGGCGGATCCGGCGAGCTCAGCCGGTGACCGCCAGCGGCGCGCTCCCCGGCGCGGCCCCGGGGCCGTCGCCCGGAAGGTCCCCGGGCCTGGCGCGGAGCATCAGCGCGCAGGTCGCGGCGACCACACAGAGCCCGCCCGCGCCGTACCAGGCCAGGTTGTAGCTGCCCAACTGGTCGCGGACCACGCCCGCCAGGAAGGCCACCACCGCCGCGCCCACCTGGTGGCCGCAGAGCACCCAGCCGAAGACGATGGGCGCGTCCGCGCCGAACCACTGGCGGCACAGCGCCACCGTCGGCGGCACCGTGGCCACCCAGTCCAGGCCGTAGAAGATGATGAAGATCAGCATGCTGAAGTGCACCGTGCGCGCGAACAGCACCGGCAGGAACAGCAGCGAGACGCCGCGCAGCAGGTAGTAGGTGCCGAGCAGCCGACGGCAGTCCAGCCGGTCGGTCAGCCAGCCCGAGAAGACCGTGCCGACCACGTCGAACACCCCGACCAGCGCCAGCAGGCCCGCCGCCGTGGTCTCCACCATGCCGTGGTCCTCGGCGGCCGGAATGAAGTGCGTGCCCACCAGGCCGTTGGTGGTCGCCCCGCAGATCGCGAAGGAGCCCGCGAGCAGCCAGAACGGCCGGGTGCCGGCGGCCTGCCGGAGCACCCGCAGCGCGCGCGGTCCGGCGCTGCGCTCCACGGTCCGCACCGCCTTCCGCGCGTTCTGTTCGTCCTGCTCGACCTGCTCGCGCGAGGTCGCGCCGTACGGCAGCAGGCCCAGGTCGGCCGGGCGTTCACGGAGCAGCAGCAGCACGATCGGGACCACCGCCAGGGCCGCGCCGCCGACCAGCAGCGAGGCGCTGCGCCAGCCGTAGGAGTTGATCAACCAGGCCAGTACCGGCAGGAAGACCAGGTTCCCGGCCGCGCTCGCCGCCGTGAGCACGCCGGTCACCAGCCCGCGCCGGGCGAAGAACCAGCGGTTGGTGACCGTGGCGCTGAACGCCAGCGCCATCGCGCCGCTGCCGATGCCGACCAGCACGCCCCAGCACAACAGCAGTTCCCAGGCCTGGGTCATGAACACGGTGAGCCCGCTGCCGCAGGCCATCACCGTGAGCGCGGCGGCGACCACCGGGCGGATGCCGAAACGGTCCATCAGCGCCGCCGCGAAGGGCGCGGTGAGGCCGTTCAGCACCATGTTGATCGAGACGGCCAGCGAGATGATCCCGTACGACCAGCCGAACTGCATGTTCAGCGGATCCATCAACAGCGAGGGCGTGGACCGGAATCCGGCCGCGCCGACCAGTACCAGCAGGCAGACGGCGGCGACGACCCAGGCGTAGTGCAACCGGGGGCCGGCCGCCTCGGGTATCGACCGGCCGGTGACCGGCAGTTCGCTCGGGGAGGGGTCATTGGTCAGGGGTTGACTGGTCATGACGGGAGTCTGGCGACCACGGCCCGGCCCGGACGACTGGCCGGAGGGACACATTGCGCAAGGATCGGGCCACGCGGCATGCCAGGGCCTATCTTTCGGTCCATGTCCCAGACCCCGCTCCTCCCCTGGTCCCCGGCCCGCGGCAGTCGACCGCAGGGCGGCCCGCACCGCGTCGCGGTGCTCGCGCTGCCCGGCGTGGTGGCCTTCGAACTCGCCACGCCCTCAAGGATCTTCGGCTCCACCCAGGAGATGCACGAGGAGCCGATGTACGACGTCCGCACCTGCACCGTGGACGGCGGGCCGGTGCAGACCGGGAGCGACTTCCGGGTCCAGGTGGACCACGGACCGGAACTGCTGGCCGAGGTCGACACCGTGATCGTCCCGGCCTCGCGCGTGGTCGACACGATCTGCCAGCAGGGGCGGCTGCCGGAGGACGTCGCGGCCGCCCTGGCGCTGGTCCGGCCGGGCACCCGAATGGTGTCCATCTGCACCGGGGCGTTCGTACTGGCCGCGGCCGGGCTGCTGGACGGGCGCCCGGCGACCACGCACTGGCGCTACAGCGAGCCGTTCCGACGGCTGTTCCCCCAGGTCAAGCTGAACCTGGACGTGCTGTTCACGGACGACGGCGACGTGCTGACCTCGGGCGGGGTGGCCGCCGGGGTGGATCTGAGCCTGCACATCCTGCGCCGCGACCACGGCGCGCGGGTGGCCAACCGGGCGGCCCGGCACTGCATCGTCCCGCCCTGGCGGGAGGGCGGCCAGGCGCAGTACGTCGAGCTGCCGGTACCCGATCCGGGCGACCAGGGCACGGCCCCGGCCCGCGCCTGGGCACTGAAACGGCTGGCGGAGCCGCTGGCGCTACAGGAGTTGGCGGCGCGCGCGGGGATGAGCGTGCGCACCTTCACCCGCCGCTTCCGGGAGGAGACGGGGCTGAGCCCGGTGCAGTGGATGATCCGTCAGCGCGTCTACCGGGCAAGGGATCTGCTGGAGACAACCGATCTGACGGTGGATCGGATAGCCCGGGAGACCGGCTTCGGAACCGCCGCCTCGATGCGCAAGCACCTGCAGGAGGTACTCGGGGTGGCCCCCTCCTCC
The DNA here is from genome assembly GCF_014084105.1 of Streptacidiphilus sp. P02-A3a. Taxonomy (GTDB): domain Bacteria; phylum Actinomycetota; class Actinomycetes; order Streptomycetales; family Streptomycetaceae; genus Streptacidiphilus. The sequence goes on from NZ_CP048289.1 coordinate 8,564,965, forward strand.
TACCGGAAGACCTTCCGCACGGCGGTAGTTGACCCGGTCGGCGCGGACGCTCAGCCGCGCGGCGGCAGTGTCCAGGCGGCGGTCGTCTCGTAGTGCCTTCCGGCGCCGATACTCTGACTGTCCATCAGCCGCAGCGCGCCGGTCGGCCAGGGTTCACCGCGAAAGCCCGCGAGGGCGTCCGCCAGCGGTCCGAGGTCGGCCGCCCCGGGACGCCGGGGGCCGCGGTCGCGGCTGTCCCGGGGGACGCTGCTGCGGGCCAGGGTGAGGTGGCCGGTGAAGGGGTGGTCGTCGGTCCCGATGCCGACCCGGCCGACCGCCTCCGTGGTCGCCCCGGCCAGCCGGGCGAGCGCGGCGGTGTCGCCGCCGACCCCGGCCCAGAGCGCCCGGTCGCCGAACCGGCCGCCGCCGCCCAGCCGCAGCTCGAACTCCGGCTGCCCGGCCGCGACCGCCGCCAGCCCGCGCTCCAGCTCGGGCAGCGTCCCGTCGTCGACCTGGCCGAGGAAGGCGAGGGTCAGGTGCCAGGTCGGCAGCGCGGTCCAGCGCAGCGCCGCCGCCTGCGGCAGGGCGTGCAGCGGGCGGACGGCGGCGGCCAGCTCCTGGAGCGCCGACCGTGGTGGCACGATCGCGACGAAGAGTTTCACCAGCGCATTCTCCCGGAAATCCGGTGCCTGCCAACCCCGGAGCCGGATAGAAACGGATCATGCATATTCGCAGAGGCACACCCGAGGATGTCGATGCCGTTCTGGCGCTGCTGGACGGCGCCGTGGAGTGGCTGGTCGCGCAGGGCCGCACGGGACAGTGGGGCACCGAGCCCTGGTCCACCCAGCCGGCGTTCACGGAGCGGGTCACCGGCCGGGCGGAGCGTGGCGAGCTGCGGGTCGCCGAGCTGGACGGCCAGGTGGCGGGGGCGCTGAGCGTCTCGGAGACGGCGGCCGCCTACGTCACCCCGGCCGGGGAACCGGAGCTGTACGTGAACCTGCTGGCGACCGACCGACGGCACGAGGGCCGGGGCGTCGGCGCGGCGCTGCTGGACGAGGCCCGCGCGGAGGCCCGGCGGCGCGGCCTGCCGCTGCTGCGGGTGGACTGCTTCGCGGGCGACGACCAGAAGCTGGTGGGCTACTACCGGAGCCAGGGCTTCGCCGAGGTCGGCCCGTTCACCGTCCGCCGGGCGGGCCTGCCGGACTGGCCGGGGATGCTGCTGGCCCAGCGCCTGGACCGGTAGCACTCGGACCGGCGGGCCCCGGACCGGCGGCGCGGACCGCCGCGCCGGTCGCGTACCAGCCCGGTGATCCTGCCCGCAGGCGGTCGGGCGGGATCACCGGGCTGGTCAGGCCTGCCGGGGCACGAACGCGATCAGCTGGTGCTCGGGACCGCGTTGCAGGTCGAAGCTCAGCCGCAGGTTGCCGATCCGGGCGATCACCACGCCGATCACGGCGGCGGCGAGGGTCGAGATCAGCCCGCAGATCAACAGCCCGACCCGCGGCCCGTACTGCTCGGTGATCCAGCCGACCAGCGGCGCGCCCAGCGGCGTCCCGCCCGCGAACACCATCATGTACAGGCTCATCACACGGCCGCGCATGGCCGGGGTGGTCCGCAGCTGGATCAGCGAGTTCGCCGCCGTGTTCAGGGTCAGCCCGAACATCCCGACCAGGGTCAGCAGCGCCGCGAAGAGCCAGTAGGACGGCGCGAATCCGGCGACCGTCTCCAGCACGCCGAAGGCCAGCGCCGCGCCGACCAGCAGCCGCAGCCGAGGCTTGGCGCGCCGGGCCGCGAGCAGCGCACCGACCAGCGAGCCGACCGCCATCGAGGTGTTCAGCAGCCCGTACAGGCCCGGTCCCACGTGGAAGACGTGGTACGCGAAGGCGGACAGGATGATCGCGAAGTTGAAGCCGAAGGTCCCGATGAAGCCGACCAGGACGATCGGCCAGATCAGGTCGGGGCGCCCGGCGACGTAGTGGAGTCCGGCCCGCAGCTGCCCCTTCTCCCGGGGCTGCTTCGGGTAGGGGTGCAGCTCCGAGCCGCGCATGGCGAGCAGCCCGAGGATGACCGCCGCGAAGGAGGCCGCGTTGATCGCGAAGGCCCAGCCGGTCCCGAAGGCGGCCATCAGGCCACCGGCGACGGCCGGGCCGATCAGCCGCGCGGTCTGGAAGTTGGCCGCGTTCAGGCTGACCGCGTTGCCGAGGTCCTTCTTGCCGACCATCTCCGCCACGAAGGTCTGCCGGGTCGGGTTGTCCACCACCGTGACCATGCCGAGCAGGAACGCCAGCAGGTAGATGTGCCAGACCTGGACCACGCCGGTCAGCGTCAGCACCGCGAGCACGGCGGCGAGCACGCCCATCGCGCCCTGGGTGGCGACCAGCAGCTTCCGCTTGGGGAAGCGATCCGACAGCACCCCGCCGTAGAGGCCGAACAGCAGCATCGGCAGGAACTGCATGGCGGTGGTGATACCGACCGCGAAGGCGCTGCCGGTGAGGCTGAGGACCAGCCAGTCCTGGGCGACGCGCTGGATCCAGGTCCCGGAGTTGGAGACCACCTGGCCGAGGAAGAAGTAGCGGTAGTTGCGGTTGCTCAGTGCGGAGAACATTCCGCCGCGCTTGCCCTTGGCGGGCCGGTCCTCGACCGGCTGGGCGGCGGTGTTCCGGAGCGCCGACGGCCGGTCGGCCGGGGTCGGCGCGGTGCGTTCGTCGGGGTCGTCGTCGGCGGGGACGACGAGCGGCGAAGCGAGTGGCGCGTCAGCGGTGTCGGCCTCGGAGGCGAGGCCGCTGGTGCTGAGGGGGCTGCTGGGGTTGGTAGGACGTATGGGCTCTGTGGTGGCTCCGGTCAGCGATGGCAATAGCTTGGTTCCCCTGGTGTGTAGCGGTGGATCAGAGTTGTGCGAGGCGCTCCAGCACCGGCGCGGCGGCCCGCAGGACCGCCCACTCCTCCGGCGTGAGGCCGGTGGCGAGATCGGCCAGCCAGGCGTCGCGCTTGGCCCGGCTCTGCTCGATGATGCTCTCGGCCTGCTCGGTACTGCTGACGACGACCTGCCGCCGGTCGTCGGGGTGCGGTTCGCGCCGCACCAGGCCCTTCTCCTCCAGCATCGCGATGATCCTGGTCATCGACGGCGGCTGGACGTGTTCCTTGCGCGCGAGTTCCCCCGGCGTGGCGCTGCCGCAGCGCGCCAGCGTCGCCATGACCTGCATCTCGGTAGGTGTCAGCGACTCCTCGACGCGCTGGTTGCGCAGGCGGCGGGAGAGTCGCATCACGGCGGAGCGGAGCGTGCTGACGGCAGCCGCGTCGCTCTCGGAGAGGTCTGGCATAGTCCTTAGCTTAGCTCATTACCTAGACTAATGAACGCCGTGGAACGCCCACGTGTCCAAAGCCACACCAGCCCCAGCGCTGCGCCGGGAACGCGAACGGTCCCGCCCCCGGACGTCCGGGGGCGGGACCGCTGCTGCCGGGTGCCGCTACTTGGCCAGCCCCAGGGCGGGCATCAGGTAGTAGAAGGCGAAGACCGCGCCGACGACGTAGAGCGCGACCGGGACCTCGCGCCAGCGGCCGGTGGCGATCTTCAGCACGCAGAAGACCAGGAAGCCGATGCCGATGCCGTTGGTGATGCTGTAGGTGAACGGCATGATCACCATGGTCAGGAAGGCCGGGATGGCGATGGTGAAGTCCGACCAGTCGATGTCCCGGATGCCGTTGGACAGGATCAGGAAGCCGACCACGACCAGCGCCGGGGTGGCCGCCTGGGTCGGCACCATGGTCGCCAGCGGGGTCAGGAACAGCGACACCACGAAGAACAGCCCGGTGACGACGCTGGCCAGACCGGTCCGCGCACCCTCGCCGACGCCGGAGGTGGACTCCACGAAGCAGGTGTTGGCCGAGCTGGAGGTGACCCCGCCGAGGGCGGTGGCCACACCGTCGATCATCAGCACCTTGCTCATGCCGGGCAGGTTGCCCTCGGAGTCCAGCAGGTGGGCCTCGTCGCTGACGCCGAGGATGGTGCCCATCGCGTCGAAGAAGCAGGACAGCAGCACGGTGAAGACGAACAGGATCCCGGTGAGCAGGCCCACCTGGTGGAACCCGCCGAACAGGCTGACCTTGCCGAGCAGCCCGAAGTCCGGCGTGGAGACCAGGCTGTGCGGCACCACCGGGACGGTCAGGCCCCACTCCGAGGGCGAGATCGTGGCGACCTTGTCGACCACGACCGCGACGACGGTGGTCACCACGATGCTGATCAGGATCGCCCCGGGGACCTTGCGGACCACCAGGATCAGCGTCAGCAGCGCGCAGAGCACGAACATCAGCACCGGCCAGCCGTCCAGGTGGCCGTTGCCGCCGAGCTGGAGCGGGACGGTGGTCTGCGCCGCGTCCGGGATCCGGGTGACGAAGCCGCCGTCGACGAAGCCGATCAGGCAGATGAACAGGCCGATGCCGATGGCGATCGCCTTCCGCAGCCCGAGCGGGACCGCGTTCATGACCCGCTCGCGCAGCCCGGTGGCGACCAGCAGCATGATCGCCAGACCGGCCAGGACCACCATGCCCATCGCGTCCGGCCAGGTCATCTTGGGCGCCAGCTGGAGCGAGACGATGCTGTTGGTGCCGAGCCCGGCGGCCAGCGCCAGCGGCACGTTGCCGATGACGCCCATCAGCAGCGTGGTCAGCGCGGCGGTGAGCACGGTCGCGGTGACCAGCTGCCCGCTGTTCAGGTGGTGGCCGTACTTGTCCACGCCCGAGGACAGGATGATCGGGTTCAGCACGATGATGTAGGCCATCGTGAAGAAGGTGGCCGCGCCACCCCGGATCTCCCGGACCACGGAGGAACCGCGCTCGGAGATCTTGAAGTAGCGGTCGACGGCGTTACGGGGCGGGGTCGGCCCCGAATCGGGCGACTGCGCCTGGGCGGCGGCCACGGATGACATTGCGCACTGTTCCTTAGCGGGGTGGGGGCCCGTGGGGGGTGGACCTCGAATTGATGGGCGGCGAACTTGTCAGTACAGGGACAGTCAAGAAGACGCGCCGCTCCATCCGGAATCGTCAGTATGAATCCTATAAACGAGTCGGGCCATCTGCGCGCGTAGACTGGACGTTCCTCCATATGGGTGAGCCTCCCCGCGCCGGTCAACGCCCCCGTACCCTGTGTCCGTGAAGGTTCCCCTGAAGACGGCCAAGCTCCCCTCCGCGCCTCCCATGGAGGCCAACGACGTGGCCATCGTCACCGGCGGCACGGTGCTCTGGCTGGTCGGCTTCGTGGTCCTGCTCCCGTTCCACGGCTGGCTGTCCCGGCACGGCCACACCGACTGGCTGTGGACCTGCCTCGCCGGGTTCGGCCTCGGCCTGATCGGCGTCTGGTACTGCCGCGCCCGGCGCGCCGCCATCGCCCGCTCCCGGGCGGCGGCCGAGACCGGCCCGGAGCCGGGCGCCGAGCCGACCGCCTGACCGGACCGCCGAACCGGACCGCCCGACCGGACCGCCTGACCGGACCGGCCGCCGCGCCCGGACGGCGGTTGCCGGTCGGCCTACGCCCGGGGGCGGAGCGGCACCGGCGCGCCTAGGGTCGGCAGCATGACCGCACCCCTGCCGGGCCTCAGCTCCACCGAGGTCGCCGAACGCGTCACGCGCGGCGAGGTCAACGACGTACCGGTGCGCTCCAGCCGCTCCGCGGCCGAGATCGTCCGCAGCAACGTGCTGACCCGGTTCAACGCGATCATCGGCTGCCTGTTCGCGGTGATCGTGGTGGTCGGCCCGCCGCAGGACGGCCTGTTCGGCTTCGTCATCATCGCCAACACCGGCATCGGGATCTTCCAGGAGCTGCGCGCCAAGCACACCCTGGACAGCCTCGCCGTGGTCGGCGAGTCCCGGCCCCGGGTCCGCCGCGAGGGCCGCACCGTGGAGCTGACCAACGGCGAGATCGTCCTCGGCGACCTGGTCGAGCTCGGCTCCGGCGACAAGGTCACCGTGGACGGCGAGGTCGCCGAGGCCGACGGGCTGGAGATCGACGAGTCGCTGCTGACCGGCGAGGCCGACCCGGTGCACAAGCGTCCCGGCGACCCGGTGATGTCCGGCAGCTTCGTGGTCGCCGGATCCGGCGCGTTCACCACCACCCGGGTCGGCCGCGAGGCGTACGCCGCGCAGCTGGCCGAGGAGGCCAGCCGGTTCACCCTGGTCTCCTCCGAGCTGCGCACCGGCATCGACACGATCCTGCGCTACATCACCTGGATGCTGCTGCCGACCGCGCTCGGCCTGATCCTCAGCCAGCTGTACGTCGAGCGCAGCGACGTCGCCGAGGCGGTCCGCCGGATGGTCGCCGGGATCGTCCCGATGGTCCCGGAGGGGCTGGTGCTGCTGACCTCGGTCGCCTTCGCCATCGGGGTGATCCGGCTGGGCCGCCGTCAGTGCCTGGTCCAGGAGCTGCCCGCGATCGAGGGGCTGGCCCGGGTGGACACCGTCTGCCTGGACAAGACCGGGACGCTCACCGAGGGCGGCATGGACGTGGCCGAGCTGCGGATGCTCAAGGACCCCGACCGGCCGGACGGCGACGCGGCCCGGGCCCGGGTGGAGCAGGTGCTGGGCCGCCTCGGCAGCGCCGACCCGCGCCCCAACGCCAGCCTCCAGGCGATCATCGACGCCTACCCGGCCCAGTCGGGCTGGGAGCTGCTACAGGCGGCGCAGTTCTCCTCGGCGCGCAAGTGGTCCGGCGCGTCGCTGCGCGGCCCGGACGGCGAGACCGCCAGCTGGCTGCTCGGCGCGCCGGACGTGCTGCTGCCGTCCGGCGATCCGGCGCTGGTCGAGGTGGACGAGCTGGGCGCACAGGGCCTGCGGGTGCTGCTGCTCGGCCGCACCGCCACCCCGCTGGACGACGCCGACCCGGCGGTCGGCCTGGAACCGCAGGCGCTGCTGGTGCTGCGGCAGCGGCTGCGCCCGGACGCCGCCCGCACCCTGCGCTACTTCGAGCAGCAGCGGGTCTCCGCCAAGGTCATCTCCGGCGACAACGCGGTCTCGGTCGGCGCGGTCGCCGGTTCGCTCGGCCTGCCCGGCGCGGACGACCCGATCGACGCCCGCACCCTGCCCGATGACCGCGAGGCACTGGCCGAGGTGGTCGAGCGGCACTCGGTGTTCGGCCGGGTGACCCCGCAGCAGAAGCGGGACCTGGTGCGGGGGCTCCAGTCCCGGGGCCACCACGTGGCGATGACCGGCGACGGCGTCAACGACGTGCTCGCGCTGAAGGACGCCGACATCGGCGTGGCCATGGGCGCGGGCAGCGAGGCGACCCGGGCGGTCGCGCAGATCGTGCTGCTGGACAACAGCTTCTCGACGCTGCCGCTGGTGGTCGCCGAGGGCCGCCGGGTGATCGGCAACATCGAGCGGGTGGCCAACCTCTTCCTGGTGAAGACGGTCTACTCGGTACTGCTGGCACTGCTGGTGATCATCACCCGGGTGCCGTACCCGTTCCTGCCGCGCCACTCCACCGTGCTCAGCGGGCTCACCATCGGCATCCCGGCGTTCTTCCTGGCCCTGGCACCCAACAACGAGCGGGCCCGCACCGGCTTCGTCCGCCGGGTACTGCGGTTCGCCGTCCCGGCCGGGGTGATCGCGGGCAGCGCCGCCTTCACCACCTACCTGCTGGCCCGCGCCGACCACGCCACCGCGCAGGTCCCGGACACCAGCGTGACCACGCTGACGTTGTTCCTGGTCGCGCTCTGGGCGCTGGCGATCATCGCCCGCCCGTACACCTGGTGGCGGGTGCTGCTGGTGCTGGCGATGGGCGGCTGCTTCGCCCTGGTGCTGGTGGTGCCGTGGCTGAAACGCTTCTTCCAACTCAGCCTGGAGGGCTGGCGCGACCCCTGGACCGCGGTGGCCGTGGCCGTGGTCGGCGGCCTGCTGCTGGAGCTCGTCTGGAGCTACCTGCGGCACCACCCGGACACCCCGGCCGCGGCCCCCCGCCGACCGGCGGAGGGCTGACCGGCGGAGGGCTGACCGGCGGAGGGCCGACCGGCCGCAGGCGCTACCGGCTCACGCGCGGTCCCGAATCCACCCGGCCAGGTGCGGCCAGATTGAACGTGCCGGCCGTCTTCGAGCCTCCTCTCCCGCCCCGCACGGTTCTTCACCCCGGGTGGGTGGGCCGCGTTCGTCGCCGGTGTGCGGGCCGGCGAGTTCGAGGGGCAACCCCGCGACCTGGGTGCATCCAACCGGATGCACCCAGGGAGGACGGCCGCTCCGCTGATCCGCTCAGCGTTCGAAGTCCCGTGCCGCGCTGAGCTCGTAGGCACGGTCGGGGTCGGAGAGCACCGCCAGTACCTCGAACCGGCGGTGCCACTGACCGGCCGCCCAGGCCAGTCCGGCGGCCAGGCCCTCCGGCGTGGCCGCGTGCAGCGCGCCGTAGGGGACGGCGGAGGCGAACTCGTCCGGTTCCGACTCGTCCTCCGCCTCGGCCTCGGGGGCCGGGCTGTCGATGTCCCAGCGCCAGTCCACCGCCGCGTCCGCCCCGTCCGGGCCGACCACCAGCAGTTCCTCGTGCTCCTCGTAGACCTCGGGGCAGCCCGGCAGCAGCTCCCGGACGGCCTCGGGGACGCGGTGCACGGCGCCCTCGCTGAGCACCCGGCCGCCCGCGACCTCGCTGGCCAGCGAGACATGCAGGCGCTCGGCGAGGGCGGCGGCGAGCGCCGGGGCGACGGTGATCAGCGGGTAGTCGTCCAGCAACTGCACCAGGTCGGGCGCGTCGGCGACGACCGCGTCGGCGACATCCACCACCACCGTGTGCGCGGGGCGGCGGCGGGTCCGCGGATCCATCGGCGGCAGCGCCCTGACCTCCTCCGGCAGGGCGATCCGGGCCAACTCGACCTGGGCCAGCGCGCTGTACAGCCCATGAAGTTGACGATGCGTCAATTCGCAGTCCGGGTCGCCCATCCGGTACAGCAGCTCGTCCGGGCCCTCGGTGTCGGCCAGCAGCGAGGCGAGCGTGGTGCGCACCCCGAGCGCGTGCAGGAACACCGGGTCCAGCGCCGTCCTGGCCTCCGGGTAGAGGCCGCGCAGCAGCGGATCGGCCCCGGCGGCGCGCAGCCCGGCCGGTCGGCGGCCGTCCAGCACCGGATGGTCGCGCAGCCACCAGGCGGTGTACGAGGGGACCTCGGCGGTGCTGCCGTCCGGCAGCAGCAGCCGGACCGGATGCACCACCGCGTCCCGCAGCGGCGGGGCCGCGAGCAGTGCCAGGGCCTGCGGCCAGGCGTCGTCGCCGACCAGGTCCAGGTCGCGGACCGCCAGCAGCTCGGCGGCCACCGGCGGGACCTCCGGCACACCGGGACCCGCCGCGTCCGGATCGGGCCGCAGCTGCTCGGCGACCTCCTCGGCCCAGTCGGCGAAGCCCTCGGGCGCCTCGTCGAGCATGCCCCTGGCCTCGCCCCCGGCCGCGCGGTCGGGCGGGCTGGTGGGGTCGAGCCGGTCCAGGTCGTCCGGGTCGAGTACCACCTCCTCGGCGCGGACCAGGCCCAGGCTGTAGCCGACGCCGACCGCCCGGAGCACGTCCGCGCCCCAGCGCTCGGCCCACTCCTCGTCCAGGTAGACCGCGTCGTCCTCGTCCGCGATGGCGGCCAGCGGGCTGCCAGGGAGCACCAGTTCACCGGCGGCGACCAGCTCGCCGTCCTCGTCCGGCAGCGCCAGCCAGGCCAGCCAGGGGTAGGCGTCGGCGCCGGAGGCCAGGGCGCGCGGGTCGGCCGCGGCGTCCTCGGCGGCGCCACCGCCGCTCGGGCCGATCCCGGCGGCGCGGACGATCCGCAGCACCGCCTCGGCGATCTCCTCCGCCTCGTCCTGGTCGTCGGTGTCGACCGAACGCAGTACCGCCGCCCGCAGCTCGGGCGTCTCCAGCACCCCGACCGGGGTGGCCACCCCGGCGCCCAGCTTCTCCAGCAGCGGGTGGGCCGCCTCCGGATGGACCAGCCGCAGCCCGAGCAGGGTCAGGTCCTCGGCCGACACCTCGGCGCCGCTGGGGACCAGTACCCGGCGCGGTCCGGTGACCTTGCGCCCGTCGGCGAGCGGGACCGGCAGCGCGCCCAGGGCGTCCCGGTCGGCGCCGAGCAGCGCCCCGTAGAGGTTGCGCCACCAGGCGGGCTCCCGGTCCAGGTTGGCGAGCTGGTCGACGGTCTCGGCCAGCGCCAGCCGCCGCACGCCGAGGGTGCGCAGCTCCTGGCGGCGCTCCAGACCGGCGGGCAGCAGCCCCGGCAGGACCTCCGCCAGGGCCCGGACGATCTCCGCGTCCGCGCCCTCCAGCAGCACCGCGTCCCGGGGGCGCAGCCCGCTCCGGCCCTCCAGCGCGCCCTGGCCCTCGGCGGCGGGCAGGAAGGGGACGTCCGGCAGCAGCCGCAGGATCGCCCGCCGCAGCCGGCCGTCCAACTCGCCCTGGCCCAGCGGGCCGGGCACCAGCCGCAGCCCGGCCGCGTCGGCGCCGCGTCCGCGCAGCAGCGCGGCGTACACCTCGGCGGCCCGCTCGACCAGGAAGTCGGTCAGCGGTCCCGGGGCGATGTGGCGGCGGGTGGAGTCCAGCGGGAAGGAGGCGATGAGCAGCGCGGGGACGCCCAGCGGCTCGTCGGTGGGGGTGGGCGCGTGCACGACGGCGGTGATCCCGGCCGCGCCGGTCGCGGTGGCCCCGAAGGGGTCGGCGTCGAGGGCGGCGAGGCCCGCCTCCAGCTCGTCCATGGTGCCGAAACCGGTCGGACCGCCCGTGCCCGCGCCCGCGTCGGCGGTCGCCCGCGCGGCGGGGGCGATCACCGCCCAGGTCACCGACCAGTGCGGGCGGTGGCGTTCCTCGACCGTGCGGTCCCGCAGCAGCTCCGGCGCCAACTCGCCGCCCGCCGAGGCCACCTGCCAGCGGCGCTCGCCCGACTCGTCGGCGACGACCACCACCGGGGGGCCGTCGAGGTCGGGCCCCGAGGGCTGTTCCCGCCGGGTCAGCCGCCGGACGTGGTCGCCGGTGTCCACCACCACCTCGGTCAGCCCGCCGAGGGTCAGCAGCAGCGCGTCGTCGACCCCGGCGAGCAGCCGCCGGGTCAGATCCTCCGCCGCCGCGTCGCGCAGCGGCAGCACCACCACCGTGTCGTAGCCCTCCGGCGGCGCGCCCTCGGCCGGGAACGGCAGCCGCAGCAGCGGCACGTGGCCGTCGCGGCGGCGCAACTCCTCGGCCAGCGGCTCCTGTTCGGCGGCCAGCGCCCGCGCCTCGGCCAGCGACCAGCGGATCCCGCCGGGCAGGCCGAGCACTGCGGGCTCGTCGGAGACCGCCAGTACCGCGGCGAAGCCGACGCCGAACCGGCCGACCGCGCCGTCACCGGCCGCCTCCCGCTTGGACGAGGCCCGCAGCGTGGACAGCGACTCGACGCCCTCGGCGTCCAGCGGGGCGCCGGTGTTGGCCGCCGCCAGCAGTCCCTCGCGCAGGGTCAGCCGCAGCCGTCCGGGCACCCCGGCGCGGGCCGCCGCGTCGGCGGCGTTCTGCGCCAGCTCGACCACCAGCCGGTCGCGGTAGCCGCCGAGGGCCAGCTCCTCCTCGGCGTTGGCGTCCTCGCGGAACCGGGCCGGGGAGGCGGACCAGGCCTGCAGTACCCGGCGGCGCAGCCCGGCCGTACCGAACGGGTCCGCCGTCCCGCTCGCGCCACCCGCCGTTTCGCCCACGATCCGAGCGTCCATGACCGTCGTCTCCCCGCTGTCGGTGCCCCCGGCCGCATCCGGCGGGGTTGTACGAGGTCACATTCTGCTCTCCCGCACCGACAACCCGCGCCGCCCGCCGCCGGGGGCGGCACCGCGCAAGGAAAACCAACAGCGAGAGGGGTCACTCCGTTGGCGGAGCGACCCCTCTTCCCGGGCGGGCGGGCGGCGGTTACAGACCCGCGTACGAGTGCACGCCGTTGATGAAGATGCTGACCCCGTAGGAGTTGAAAAGGAAGCAGCCGAAGGCGATCAGCACCAGCCAGGCCGCCTTCCGGCCCTTCCACCCGGCGGTGGCGCGGGCGTGCAGGTAGCAGGCGTAGCCGACCCAGGTGATGAACGCCCAGGTCTCGGTCGGGTCCCACTGCCAGTAGTGGCCCCAGGCGCTCTCGGCCCAGATCGCCCCGGCGATGATGGTGAAGGTCCACAGCGGGAAGGTGAACGCGTTGATCCGGTAGGACAGCTTGTCCAGGGTCGCCGAGGAGGGCATCCGCTCGCAGATGTCGGCCCAGCGCCCGGTCTTGGCCCGGCCCTCGGCCAGCGCCGCCTCGTAGCGCTCCTTGCACAGGAACATCACCGTGACGATCGCCCCCGCGTACAGCGCCCCGCCGCAGATCATCGCGCCGGACACGTGGATCCACAGCCAGTACGAGTGCAGCGCCGGGACCAGCTGCTCCGAGGCCGTGTACAGGACGGTGGTGGCCAGGCCGAGGCCCAGCAGCACGCCGGTGGTGAGCAGCAGGCCGAGCCAGCGGACGTCCTTGCCGGAGAACAGCAGGCCGAGGAAGACCAGCACCGCGACCAGGGTCAGCGCGCAGGTGAACTCGTAGAGGTTGCCCCAGGGCGCGCGGTGCGCGGAGATGCCCCGGGCGACCACGCCGCCGAGCTGCAACAGCCCGCCGAGGACGGTCATCGCGACCGCGATCCGGCCGACCCGGTCCGCCCGGTCGTCGCCGCCGGCCGCGCCCACGCCGTCCACCGGCGGCTCGGCGTCGCCACGGGTGACCACGTCCACCGAACCGGCCTTGGCGGCGACGGTGCGGGTCAGCGTGGCGGTGCGGCCCCCGGCGCCGGTGACGGTCACCGCGACCTTGGGGGCGGCGGTGCCGCTGACCTTCTCGGCGGAGGCCTGCGCGGTGGCCACGGCCTCGGCCATGGTCACCCCCGGCTGCGCGGTCAACTCGGCCGACTGGCGGGCGATCCGGCCCCGGCCGCCGAAGGTCCACTCGGCCGTGTAGGCCAGGAAGGCCAGCAGGTACACGGCCATGCAGGAGTAGATCAGGACGTTGGAGATGTGGGCGAAGCTGTTGTCTGTCGCCGCGTCTGCGAGGAGTTGCACGCTCGATCAGTCCTTGCTGGAGGTGAGGTCGGCGAGGGGGGCTCCGGTGTCGGCGGAGTCGGCTGCGGGGACGTCGGCCGGGGCCGTGTCCTGCAGGGCGAGTGCGATGTCGGCGAGTTCCTCGGCGATCCGGGCGGACTCGCTGCGGGCGAGACCGGCCACCTCGACGATGGTGCTGCCGTCGGCGCCGGTGACCGCGCGGACCCAGATCCGGCGGCGCTGGATGAACAGCGAGCCGATCAGGCCGAGGATCGCCAGCACCGAACTGATCAGCGCGGCGGACGTGCCGGGGTTGTGGGCGATGGTGAAGTTCACCCACTGCTTGGTGCCCTCGAAGGTGAGCGTGCCGCCGTCGGGCAGCTTCAGGCCGCCGCCCGGGACGAGGGCCACCGAGAGCGGCGCCCCGGCCACCTTGTACTGGGTCATGTGGGTGGTGTCGAGGGTGTAGACGCTCTGCGGGATGCCGGAGTCCACGCCCAGGTCACCGTGGTATATGGCGAGGAACAGCTTCGGGTTGTACATCGCCGGGAAGACCGACTGCGGTCCCGAGTTGGTGTCGGTCGACTGGGTCGGCGCGAAGAAGCCGGAGAAGCCGAGCTGGGTGCTCTGCCCGGTCTTGGTGGTGTAGCCGTCGGCGACCTTGATCGCGCAGAGCGAGGTGACGTTGGCGTCCTGCGGCAGGCACACGGTCGGGCCGTCGAAGATGACCTTCCCGGCGGCGTTGGTCACCCGGACCACCGGCGCGTAGCCGTGCGCGGTCAGGTAGACGTTGCTGCTGCCGATCTTCAGCGGGTCGTTGACGTGGATCACGCCGCTCTTCTGCCTGCCGCTGTCACCGGTCTGGTAGGTGATGTTCGCGGAGTAGGTCCGCGGCGTGCCCATCTGGTCACCGCTGGTCTGGTACGTCGCGGTGAAGCTGTTCAGCGTGAACGAGAACGGGTCGAGGCTGTCCGCGGTGTAGAACGCGCTCGGGAAGAAGTCGTCGTACATGGAGACGTTGTTGCTGAAGCCGTCGCCCTCGACCACGACCACCGTGCCCATGCCGCCGAACAGCTTGGTCACCGCGAACGCGATCAGCATCGCGATCAGCGAGATGTGGAACAGCAGGTTGCCGACCTCGCGCAGGTACCCCTTCTCCGAGGTCACCGAGTCGCCGCCGGAACCGCCGGAGCCACCGGAGCCGCCCGCTCCGGTCGCGCGCGAGGTGCGGAACCGGCGCCGGCGCAGCAGCGACTCGGACGCGGCGAGCACCGCGTCCGCGTCGGCGCTGGTGCGCCAGGTCGCGTACACCGGCAGCCGGACCAGGTGCCGCGGCGCCGCCGGCGGCCGGGACCGCAGCACGCCGACGAACTGCCAGGTCCGCGGGATGATGCAGCCGAGCAGCGAGATGAACAGCAGCAGGTAGACCGCCGAGAACCACCACGAGCCGTAGACGTCGAACATCTGCAGCTTGTCGAAGACCGGCGACAGCAGCTTGTGGTTGGTGTGGAAGTTGTCGACGTTGATCTGGCTGGCCGAGGTCTGCGGCACCAGCGAGCCCGGAACCGCCGCCAGCGACAGCAGGAACAGCAGGATCAGCGCGATCCGCATGGACGTCAGCTGCCGCCAGCCCCAGCGCAGCCAGCCGAACACGCCGATGCCGACGACCTCGCCGCCGACCGTCGCCTCGGCCGGTTCCTCGCGCGGCGCGCTGCTGAGCCGTTCGGCGGCGGCGAGCTCGGTCTGCTCGTCACCGACCTCCGGCCGCGTCCGCCCGCCCGGCTCCGGCGTCTCGTCTGCCGCGCCCAGCTCGCTGGCGTCGGTCCCCGGACTGTCGCTCATGTTTCAGATTCCCAACGTGAAGCCGGCGGTCGAATACCGCAGCTGTGCCACCAGCTGCGCCCAAAGCCCCGTGACCAGCATCAGACCGACCAGGACGAGCATGCCGCCGCCGATCCGCATCACCCACTGGTAGTGCTTCTTGATCCACCCGAATGCCCCCAGCGCCCGGCGGAAGGCCAGTGCCGCGACGATGAACGGGAGACCGAGGCCCAGGCAGTAGCAGACGCTGAGCAGCGCCCCCCGGCCGGCGCTGCCCTGGTTGAAGGAGAGCGCCTCCACCGCGGCCAGGGTCGGGCCGATGCAGGGCGTCCAGCCGAGCCCGAACACCGCGCCGAGCAGCGGCGCGCCGATCAGGCCGACCACCGGCTTGCGGTGGCTGCGCAGCTCCCGCTGGCTGAAGCCCGGCAGGAAGCCCATGAAGGCCAGGCCCATCAGCACGGTGAGCGTCCCGGTGATCCGGTCGATCAGCGTCTGGTGCGCCAGCAGGTGGTTGCCGAAGTAGCCGAAGGAGGCGCCCAGCGAGGCGAAGACCACGGTGAAGCCGAGCACGAACAGCAGCGCGCCGAGGAGTACCCGGCCGCGCCTGCGCCCCTCGGCGTCGGCCAGGTCCACCGCCGAGAAGCCGGTGACGTACGAGAGGTACCCGGGCACCAGCGGCAGCACGCACGGGGAGAAGAACGAGACCAGGCCGCCGAAGAGGGCCACCGGGATGGCCAGTACCAGTGCCCCGGAGGCCACCGTCTGGTTCGGGGCGAACGCCAGGAGTACCGGAGCGGCGGCGCTCACGACTTCTCCGCGAGCACCGGTGCCAGCAGCTGGGTCAACTGGCTGCCCTCCAGCGGCTCCAGGGCGCGGACCGCGATCCGCCCCTGCCGGTCCAGGATCAGCGTGGACGGGATGGCCTGCGGGTCGAGGCTGCCCGCCGGGAAGTGCAGCAGCAGCGAGCCGTCCGGGTCGTACAGGCTCGGGTAGGTCAGCCCGTGCGAGCTGACGAAGGCCTGCGCCTCCGGCTCCTGGAGGTCCCGGGTGTCGATGCCGAGGAACGCCACGCCCTTGCCCTGCTGGGCCTGGTAGACCTGCTCGAACCCGGACGCCTCGGCCCGGCAGGGCCCGCACCAGGACCCCCAGACGTTGATCACCACGACCTTGCCGCGGAAGGAGGAGAGGGCGAGCTGCTGCCCGTTCAGGTCCTTGCCGGAGAGGCTGATGGCGCTGCCCCGGTGGGCCGCCGCGACCGTGGTGACCTCGCCGTCGCCCTTCACGAAGGACGTGTTGCTGCTGTCGCTGGAGGAGGAGCCGGTCGACGAGCAGCCGGCCAGGGCCAGCGCCGACGCCACCGCGAGCGCGGCGACCAGGGTGCGCGGTGACGGGCGCAGGCCGGCACGCTCGCTCATGCCCTTGCTCGGGCGCGGGGTCAGGCGGGGGGTAGGGCTTGGGGTCAGGCGGGGGCGCATGTGAAGAGTTTCGCATGGGTATTTTGAGCGGTTTCACTGCCCCCGCCGTCAGGTCGTGGCACAGACCCTGACCTGCTACGACGCGTGTTCGAACAGGTGCTCAGGCGCCGAAGCTCTTGGCGACCGGAGCGTCGCCCCGGCGGCCCTTCCCGGCCAGGTGCGCGGGCAGCAGATCCCGCGCGGGCTCGCTGTAGCCGATCGACACGATGGTGTCCCCGTGGTACGTGAAGCTGGTCAGGCTGGCCAGCGAGCACTGCCGCTTGCGCGGGTCGTGCCACAGCCGCCGGTGCTCGGTGAAGCAGCGGGTGACCCAGATCGGCAGCTGGTGGCTGACGCAGACCGCCTCATGGCCCCGGGCGGCGTCCCGGGCCGCGTTCAGCGCCCCCACCATCCGTACCACCTGCTCGATGTACGGCTCACCCCAGGACGGGCGGAACGGGTTGGTCAGGTACTTCCAGTAGCCGGGGTTCCGCAGCGAGCCGTCGCCGACGCCGAAGGTCTTGCCCTGGAAGATGTTCTCGGCCTCGATCAGCCCCGGGTCCACCGCCGTGACCAGCCCGTGCGCGGCGGCGATCGGCGCGGCGGTCTCCTGCGCCCGCTCCAGCGGCGAGGCCACCACGTGGGTGATGTCGCGTCCGCTCAGGTGCTCGGCGACCCGCTCGGCCATCTCCTTGCCCAGCTCGGAGAGGTGGTAGTCGGGCAGCCGCCCGTACAGCACACCCTCCGGGTTGTGCACCTCGCCGTGCCGCATGAGATGGACGACGGTGACGTCGTTCGCTGAGTCGGTTCGGCTGCTCACCTGGACTGCTCCTTCGGGATGCTGCTCGGTTCGGAACACCACCGGCCCGGGACGCCCCCGGCCCGGCCCACTACTCGCCTGCCCTGCTCTGCGCCTGCCCTGCTCGGCCGCTCGACCGCCCCGCTGTGCCGCTACCGCTGCCGCGGCGACGCCAGTATCGCCCAGCAGCCGCCCGGCGACCGGCCCGCTCCGCCTCACCCCCGCCGCCCGGTCGGGGGTGAGGTGGAGCGGGCCGGTCGCCCCGCCGTCACCCGGCGGTGGCCTCCGCCGCCGCCCGGGCCGCCGCCGGCAGCGCCGCCGCGATCCGCTCGATCGCGCGGTCGTCGTGCGTCGCCGACACGAACCAGGACTCGAACGCCGACGGCGGCAGGTACACGCCCCGCTCCAGCATGGCGTGGAAGAAGCCGGTGAAGCGGAATGCCTCCTGGCGGCGGGCCGCGTCGTAGTCGGTGACCGTCTCGTCGGTGAAGAAGACCGAGAACATGCTGCCCGCGTGCTGCACCCGGTGGGCCACCCCCTCCTTGCTCAGGGCGGCGCCGACCAGGCCGGAGATCTCGGCGGAGACCCGGTCCACGGTCGCGTACACCTCGTCGGTGCAGCCGCGCAGCTGGGCCAGCCCGGCGGCGGTCGCGACCGGGTTCCCGGAGAGCGTGCCCGCCTGGTAGACCGGCCCGGCCGGGGCGAGGTGCGCCATCACGTCCGCGCGCCCGCCGAAGGCCGCCGCCGGGAAGCCGCCGCCCATGACCTTGCCGAAGGTCAGCAGGTCCGGCGCCCAGCCCTCGTTCGCGGCCTCCAGCCCGTACCAGCCGGCCCGGGAGACCCGGAAGCCGGTCATCACCTCGTCCGAGATGAAGAGCGCGCCGCCCTCCTGGCACAGCTTCGCCAGTCCGGCGTTGAAGCCGGGCAGCGGCGGGACGACGCCCATGTTGCCCGGCGACGCCTCGGTGATCACGCAGGCGATCTCACCGGGATGGGCGGCGAAGGCGGCCCGGACCGCGTCCAGGTCGTTGTAGGGGAGGACGATGGTGTCGGCCGCGGTGGCGCCGGTGACGCCGGGCGTGTCCGGCAGCGCGAAGGTGGCGAGCCCGGAACCGGCGGCGGCCAGCAGCGCGTCCACATGTCCGTGGTAGCAGCCCGCGAATTTGACGATCTTGGAGCGCCCGGTGAAGCCGCGCGCCAGCCGGATCGCCGACATGGTCGCCTCGGTGCCGGACGACACCAGCCGCACCTGCTCGACCGGAGTGACTCTGCTCACAATTTCCTCGGCCAGCTCCACCTCGCCGATACCGGGCGTGCCGAAGGAGGTGCCCTGGGCCACGGCCGCCTGGACCGCCTCGATGACGGCCGGGTGCGCGTGGCCGAGGATCATCGGTCCCCAGGAACACACCAGGTCAACGTACTCGCGGCCGTCGGCGTCGGTGAGGTAGGGGCCCTGGCCGGACACCATGAACCGGGGCGTTCCGCCCACCGCGCGGAAGGCGCGGACGGGCGAGTTGACGCCACCGGGGGTCACCACGGAGGCGCGCGCGAAGAGTTTCTGGGACTCGGGTGCTTCGTACGGGTAGGTCACGCCACACATAGTCTCAAATCTGCGTCTTTCAAAAATCGCTGCCCGTCACTCGGCATGTCCTGGCCGATCATCTGGGACGATGATCGGGCCGCAGTGCACAGCCGCCTGCCCGCTCACTGTTGGCAAATGGGTGACTGCCAGTAAGGATGGTCAGCGGTGTCCGACGCGCGCGATGGGTCCGACGGTTCGTCCAGGGCTGCGCGCAGAAACGGGCGCCACGGCAGTCACAGCAGTGAGAGCAGCACGGGATCAAGGGGTGGTGGCATGGGGGTGACCTACAAGTACTTCGGCGCACCCGACCGCGCGACCGCAGCTCGCGTCCCCACCGCCCTCGGCCGCGACGGCCTCGGCTTGGACGCAGGCGAACTGGGCACCCTCGGGCGCCTCGGCGAACTCTTCGGCCAGGACGGTTCCGAGGAGTCGATCAGCGGCAGCCTGTCGACCAAGATCAAGCCGGAGACGATGAGCGCGATGGTGCTCACCGGCATCGAGGGCATCCCCCTCTCCGCCGTCCCCCCGCTGGAACTGGTCGTCCTCCACCCCGACTACGCCGTCTTCCAGCTCCCCCACTCGGTCGTCGAACCCCTCCGCAAGGCCGACGAGGCCGAACTCGGCACCGCCGCCTTCATCTGGTCCACCGTCCCCGACCGCCGAGGCCCCCGCGACGCCTTCGTCATCTACCAGATGCTCCACGAGTGGCAGGACTTCGCCTCCCGCCTCCACGACGCAGGCCACCAGCTCTACTGCCTGATGTGGCCCTGACCTGCGGGTTCACCGATTCCCGGCGATCACCGGCGGCTAGGCCTCGTAGCTCCAAGCACGGCCGACCTGCCGGTACTCCTCGACGGGCAGGGGTTGCACGCCTGCGCGCATGCGGGCGAGGTAGAGCAGGCCGTCGAGGTGGTCGATCTCGTGGTGGACCAGCCGGGCCAGGCCGCGCTCGTAGTGAGTGACAGCAGTGCCGCCGTCCAAGGTGGTGGTCTCCACGGTGATGGTCAGCGGACGCGGGACCAGTCCACGGACGTCGAAGAACGAGAGACAGCCCTCGTACTGCTCGTCGCTGTCCACCGAACTGTCGATGATGCGGGGGTTCAGCAGCACGATCGCCGGGGCTCCGGGTTCGGCGGGCTGGACCACGGCGGCGGCTCGGTCGATGCCGAGCTGGGGGGCGGCGATGCCCATACCCTTGGCGAAGGAGTGAACCTGGCCGATCGGGTCGAGCGACGCGAACAGCCGGTCCACGGCCGCTTCAGCTTCCGGGCGCTCGGCGGGCAGGTCGAACCGACGGGCTGGCTGCTCCAGGATCTCGGCGCCGTACTGGACCACGCCGAGGTCGCGCATCCGCTGGCTGGGCTGCACCTGGATCACCCGAACTCCCCATCATCACGTTCCCGTTCAGGACGCGCCCGGAGGGCGGATCGCCGTCGACCCACCCCTAACAGGGCAGCTGGAGCGGGCGGCCCGACGACGGGCATAGCGCAGTCGGGCCCTTATGCCGGGGTGGGCAGGGCGCTGAGACGGTCGCGGAATTCGGCGACCCGGGCTTCGCGCCGGTAGGGGCTGAGCTTGGCGCTGAACCCCTGAAGGCGGCTGGTCGCGCGGGCGGAGGAGACGCGGCTTTCCAGGAGCGCCGCTCCCTGGTTCGCGGCGTCCAGGGCACCGTCGAGGTCCTTGCCGAGCAGGCGTGCTTCGGCCAGGCGGGCGGACCGGACGGCGGCGTCGCGGGGTACGGCCTGGTTGACCGAGTCCTCCAGGGACGCTGTGGCCTTGTCGTACTGGCCGGAGGCGAGGAGGAGCTTGCCTTCGCTGGAGGCCATCTGGGCCGGGCCGTACCAGGCGAGCCAGTCGGGCCGGTCTTCGCCGGTGGTCTGGTGCCGGTCCCAGAGGGTCACCGCGCGGCTGAAGGAGGCCCCGGCCCGCTCGTGGCGGCCCTCGCCGGCGAGGGCAACTGCCTGGTGGACGTGCAGGAAGGAGCCGACAGCCGGGGCGAGGGACTTGGGAGCGTTGTCGATGGCGGTGGTGATCAGGTGGACGCGGTCGCGGGGGTGGCCGGCCTCGGCTACGTGGATGCCCATCTCGGCGAGGATGAACGCGCCGAAGGCTCCGTCGCCCGCTGTGCGCGAGGCGCGCAGGGCGCCGACGTAGTACTGCTGCCCGGCGGAGTGCAGACCGGTGTCGAAGGCCATCCATCCGGTCAGATAGCAGACCCGGGCAGCCAGGGCATGCAGTCGGCCGCCGACCTGCTCGGTGTACCGGCCGCCCTGAAGAAGCCCGGTGATCAGCGAGAGGTCACCCCGGGCCTGCTCCAGCAGGCGAGCGCCGCCCATTTGGGCATCCAGGGAGCGCAGGGTATCCACGCGCTGCTCGATGGTGGTGACCATGGCGTCGGTCACGCGGTCGCCATCCAGGGCGGAGGCAAAGGCGGACGGCGCGTCAGCCCAGCTTGCGGCAAGGGCCACCAGGGCGGCCCCCGTGATCGTGACGAATCCTCGACGGTCCATGAGCCCACTCCCGTTCAGGTGTGCCAATGCATCCACGGTACCCGGGGTATCCCAGGATGCCCGCAGACCCGGCACCTCCCACACCGGCAGCCACAACGGCCATTCCTCGTAACGCCATTGGTGGTCCGCAAGGCCGATCAGATCGGCGATGAGACCCTGCGTCGGCTCGTCGGGGACCTGGCCGTGCTCCCACTTCCACACAGTGGAGCGGTTGCAGGCGATGTTCAACTTCCGAACGGCGGCAAGCTCGTTCAGCAAGCGCGCGAACTCGACCGGCCCCCAGCCATAGCTCTGGCGTAAGTACGTCAGTGGATGCGCTGCGGTGTCAGACATGGCGTCACCGTCTCCCTGTGGCCCTACCTCCGAGCGTACCCAGCCCCCTGGCAGCCTGATCTGCTGCTCCACAGGGAGAAACCCCCTAGAAACGTTCCGGTACTGAGCATCTGGGCGTTCAGTAGTCACCGGACACCACCGCAGGCTCTCCCCGGGATTCAGAGGTGTCCGCACCGGAATCAGTGCCCCCACCTCCACCAGGAGAAGCGCCTTGTCCCCACCTACCTCCGCTCAAGCAATCGACGGCCCGCAGATCGGTGACCTCGTCCGGAACCAGCACGGTAGCCAGTTGGTCGTTACGGACATCCGTGGAGGACAGCAGGTCCTGCGCCCCCGGTACGGCAGCCGCGAGTACTCCGTTGATGATCACGTCGCCCTGTCCCTGGTCGCACGGCGTGGAACCTGGGGAGACCTCCCGAACGGAGGGTTCCAGCGATGACCCCTGCCGACCGTCGGCGCACCGTCGCCGAGTCGGCTCCGATCCCGCTGACGGCGTGCGGCACGCCAAGTCCGCAGGTCCTGCGGGTCACGCAGGAGGCGCCACAGCGGCGAGACGTGAGGTATGACTCCCGTGCCGAGCAGGCAGCCCTGCCCGTGGAGATCCACTACTCGGACGGCACGGCCCTTGAGGCGCTCCTCATCCTGACTCCCGGACAAGTCGAGCTTTTCCGGATCAAGTTGGACCAGGCGATCGCCCAGCGTCGGGAGTCCGGCAGGTGAACGGACGGCACGCAGCCCCTGACCGCGTCAGCGCGGCCTTGGGCACGGCATGGACCGCATTCTCGGCTGTGGCCTTGGCACTGCTCGCGCTGACCGCCCGTACGCCCGACCCCTATGCGCCTACCAAGCTCCCGGTCGGCCCTGCTCCGGCGACCGCACCCGATCATCCGGCCCAGGGCCCCTGACGCTCCATCACAGCTGTTTCAGATCAGCCGCGCATGCTCTACCTGAACTCAGATCCGTACAAGGATGGACAGATGGGCGACTGGGAGTTCGTGAAGGACAGAACGGCCACACGGGGCGCGGTGTGGCGGTCAACGAACGGCTTGCTCTACAAGCGGACCGGCGGCGAGGACCTGCGGGAGGAAGGCGAGTTCCAGCGGCTCGCCACTGATCTCGGCTACCCGGTCCCGGAGATCATCGACAGCGGAACAGAGAACGGGCGCTTCTACGTCACGGAGCGCTCCCTGGGCGACGCCTCGCTGCACGATCACGCCCTGGCCGACGCGCAGCGCTATGGACAGGTCAGCGACGAGGTGATCGGCCAGGCGGCAGCCGTCGCTTCCGAACTGCTGCTGGCCGAGGCGAGGCATCCCCTGCTCGCCTCCCCTTGGTTCGAACGGGCCGCCTTCGCTAAGGACGTCTTCGAGGAGAACCCGGACTTCGACTCCGCACGAGTCCACGACACCGTCGAACGCGCCCTTGACCGGCTGGCACAGCTCCCGACGGTCCACGGGCACCTGGACTACGGCCTGCCCAACGTCCTACCGGCCGGTGTCATCGACTGGCAGCACCACGGGCCCGTCCCACTGGGCTACGACGTCTACCCCGCGCTCGACATCGTGGCCTTCAAGGGCGGCAACAAGGGATACCGCATCACCCCCGAGCAGCGCACCGCCTACGTCTCCGCGCTCGACACGACCGCCACCGCACTCGCCGTCCCGCGCGTGAGCGGATACCTGGGCGAGTTCCTGCTGGTCAAGTGCTTCTTCTTCCTCGCGTTGATGCGACCGGCTGAGCCCGCCCGGCCAGACAAGCACATCAAGTGGCACTACCGCCGAGCCCTTTTCACGATGGGACTTGATCAGTATGAATCGTCCGGCACGATCGACACCGGAGCCTTCCCCACGCTGGACCAGTTCACCGCCGATCACCGGTAGCCCCATCCCCGCCGTGCGGGACCGCGACTACCTGATGGACCACCACGGCGTCGTTTTCAAGGTCATCGGCGACAGCCACCCCGGCAGCCACTATCTGGGCTACGTGAAGTACCACCCCGACGAGAAGGGCGACCGCAGGCTGTTCGGCCAGACCTACCGGCAGAACAGCGTCGTGTCGAAGTCCTTCGGCATCCTGGCCGGCAGGCCCGAGTGCTACGTGTACTCCGACACCCTCGGGTGCGTCATCACCGGCATCCCGCGCGAGGACATCGCAGTCCACTACTCCTGCCGCCAGGCGATCCACGCCGAACCCGGCCTGGTGGCCGACAACCCGGCGGGCCACGACCTCCTGTCGATCACCGAGTGGGTCATGGCCGACGAGGCGCAGGGGCTCATCGGCGTCACCGGCTCGTTCCTCGTGGGCTGCTACAACGAGCGCTCCGACATCGACCTCGTCTGCTACGGCCCGCAGGGCTACCAGGCCGCACAAGACCTCTTCCAGCAAACCGAGTTGATCAGGCCCTACGAGGGCGACGATCTCACCCGCCTGTACATCCGCCGGGCCAAGTACATGGAGGGGTGCTCGTTCGACGCGCTCATCAGGCAGGAGCGGCGCAAGCTCCAAGGGCTGACGGCAGGCAGCGGCGCGCACATCAACTGTGAGCCCATCCGCGCCGACCGCGACCGGACCTTCTCCCAGGTCTCTTCCAAGGAGATCGGTGAGGTCTCGCTCCTCGCGAAGATCACTGACCACAGCGAAGGACTGACGACACCGGCCGTCTACAGGATCAAGGTCAAGACCATCCTCAGCTCGACCATCGACGAGCCGGACTCCTTCGCCCGCAGGATCACCCACATGCGCTCCTACCTGGGCGCCTACACCGGCGCCTTCCGAAGCGGCGACACGGTCCACCTGTCCGGCAAGCTCGTCCACACCCAGGACGGCGAGCACAGCGGCTTCGGCATCGAGCTGACCCCCTGGAGCGTCAGCGGCTCCTACGTCGCCAACCTGGCCGGCTAGGAACCACGCCCATGCCGCTGCTGATCATCCGCCACGCCGAGTCCGTCGAGAACGCCACCAAGCACCACGGCTTCTACCAGGACCCACGCCCCTACGGCGGAGCCGCCGCCCACTGGATCTCCCACGACCTAGTCGGCCTGACACCACGCGGCTTCCGCCAGGCCAGGTGGCTCGCCGACCTACTCCCTGCCCTCGCGGGAGACGAGCCGCACGTCTACACCTCGACCTACCGCAGGGCGATCGACACCGCACTGATCGCGCTGCCCGACCTCCCCAACGGCCGTCACCAGCAGACGGCCCTGCTGGACGAACAGCACTACGGGGACGCCACCTACATGACCAAGCGCGAACTGTTCGCCACCTACCCGGACCAGGCCGAGGTCCGCCGCGAGCGCAAGCACCTGTGGACGGCCCCGGGCGCGGGCGAGTCCCTCGCTGAGGGCGTCCGCCGACGGGCCGCCGCATTCGCCGCGCAGGCCCAGAGCGAACTCCGCTCAGCCAGTGCGGTCGTCGCCTTCACCCACCAGACCACGGCCGTGGCACTGCGCTCGCTGCTCGAAGGCCGCCCCCTGCCCGAAGTCCTCGCGGAGGAGAGGCAGGCCAAGCTGCCCAACGCCGCGATCCTCCATTACAGCCTGCGGGACGGGCGCTTCGTCCGAACCGGGACGGTCATCCCGCCGATCTAGGAGGTCTCGTGCGGCACCTGTTCCTCAACGGCCCCGTCCAGAACGGGCCCTTCACCTTCCAGTCCAAGCCGGGGAAAGCCGTGGGCATCCGCCTCGCAGCGGCCCTGAACGCCATCATCGGCGCACCGACCGCGCCGCACCTGTGGAACACCGTGACGCTGGCCGGAGACCTCCGGTACCGCCAGCTCAACGACACCACGCTCACCCGCGAAGCCTTCGAAGCCGACCTCATCGCCGCCAAGTACCCGCCCGACCCGCCACCAGCCGCAGGCGTCGTCACCGACACCTCCAGCGAGGTCGCCGAGTTGGCCATGGAGATGGTCGAGGCCAACCTGCGTACCGGTGCCCTGACCATCAGCCGCGAGACCGTCCCAACCTGCCGGGTCTGCGGCCACCTGACCGGCAGCGGCGGCCACCCCTGCAACGCCTGCGGCAGCACCGCTACCCAGGACCGCACCGGACTGCACCTCGTCGCCCACCTCGCCAAGGACCGCCCTGTCCTTGACCGCTCGGACATCCACGCCAGCCACCGCCAGCAGCCCAAGCATCTCCAGAACACCGCAGCCAATACCCCCGCCCGCCTGATCCTGTCCCGGACCCGCGACCATGGCATCGACCTGGCCCCGCTCGGCCTGCCCGCCCTCGTCCTGGACCCCCGGGTCAGCCTCCACGTCACCGTCCTGGCAGCCGCGCGAGGGCTCGACGCCGACGTGGCCGTGATGACCATCACCCAGAACGCGGCCAACCACATCGCGGCCCACGGACAGCACTTCCGGACATACGACGGCACCCGGCTGCGGTACGCCCTCCACGGTCACCTGCCGTACGACCACACGGCCGACCTCCGGGCCGTCTACGAGGCATACCGCGCCGGCGCGGAAACCACGAGAGCGTTCGAGACCTGGTTCCTCCCGCTAGTCTCACTCAAGGAGAAGGGCGCGACCCACCCACAACAGCTCCCCGCCCTCTTCAAACACTTCATGCGCGCGACCCTGGCCCGCCCCACCGAGCCCGACCCAGCCACGATCCAGGCGGTCCAGCAGGAAATCGAAAACGGCGGCACCGACTGGATCACCAGCAGACACAGGCTGGCGACCGTGCTGGCCGCAGGTAGGTCATTTGCGGGCCACGAAGGGGCCACGCGAGACAGGTCTGATTTGGCCCATAGATCGCTTCGAGCACAACGGCTGGCTTGAGGAACGAGCAGTCGCTGTTCTGCACCGAGAAGTCACCAGCACTCGTTGACCGCCTCCAGGGCAGGCCAACATATCGGCTGGTCTGCCCCGGCAAGCGATCACGAGTCGTCGCTAGCGCCGCTTACCTCGCCGTCGTGGCAGAGCCTGAGCCCTGCGGCGGTGTGGGCTTCACCTGAGCTGTCGGGCTAGGGCCCGGTTGAGGCGGCTGGACCGGGGCAGGCTGCCGGGGACGGTAGCCCTCTCGGATCTCCGCTCGGCGTCCCCCCTTGGTGATCTCTGATCGCTCCACTTTTTTGTTGTCTGCCATGTTCCGCTCGATTCTGCTTCGGGGGCCTGAGGACCAGTGTGCCACGCAAGAAATGGCAACCGGCCTACGGACTGGGAGGCGATGCTTCAGGCTCTGGTGTTGTCGGCCTGAGGAACTCGACCACAACGGCATTGCCGCAATCGATATGGATTCCTTCCGAGTTTGGCGTCTCTTTAACGAACTCGCCAACATCGCTCATCTGTGTCGGCAACGGCTGAAAATGGGCCGGTCTGAACGGTTCAATCGTGGGCCATCGTGTGGTCTCGTTCGTTGGGTTCAGTCGTTGCCGGTGGTGGGGGTGCGGCCGAGTTCGCGGCCTCGCATGCGGTAGGACTCGCCTTTGAGGGAGTGGACCTCGGCGTGGTGGACGAGTCGGTCGATCATGGCGGCGGCGACGGTCTCGTCGCCGAAGGTCTCTCCCCAGCGTCCGAAGGGCTTGTTGCTGGTGACGATCACGCTGGCCCTTTCGTATCTGTTCGATATGAGCTGGAAGAACAGGTTCGCGGCCTCGGACTCGAAGGGGATGTAGCCGACCTCGTCGATCACGATCAGCGGGTAGCGGCCGAGCCGGACCAGCTCGTCCTGGAGGCGGCCGGCCTGGTGGGCGGCGGCGAGGCGGTCGACCCACTGGGCGGCGGTGGCGAACGCGACCCGGTGGCCCGCCTGGCAGGCCCTGACCGCGAGGCCGGTGGCCAGGTGTGTCTTCCCGGTCCCGGGCGGCCCCAGAAATACGGCGTTCTCCTTGGCCGCTATGAAGTCCAATGTTCCCAGGTGGGAGAGTTGTTGGCGGGTCAGGCCGCGCAGATGGGTGACGTCGAGCTCCTCGATGGTCTTGATGGCGGGGAAACGGGCGGCGCGGATACGGCCCTCGCCGCCGTGGGAGTCGCGGGCGGAGACCTCGCGTTGCAGGCATGCGACCAGGTACTCGGTGTGGGTCCAGGACTCTGTCTGGGCGCGTTCGGCCAGCCGCTCAGCGGCGTCCAGCAGGGCGGGTGCTTTCATGGCGCGAGAGAGGAAGGCCAGGTCGGCGGCGGTCTGCCGACCAGTGCGGGTGGTCTGGCTGTTCGTTTTCGCCCTGTCGCCGGTGTTGTTTGCGGTAGTCGTGGTGGTGTGGGCCATCAGGTGTCCTCCTTGCCCGCGCCGCCCTCGATGAGGGTGAACATGCGGTCGTAGGTGCCCAGTTCGCGTTGTTCAACGTCGATGCCGAGGCTGTCGGGGGTCAGGGCCGCGGCGCGGGCGGTGGCTGCTCGGGCGGCCTTTTGGTGGATGACCTCGCCGCGCAGGACGTGGGCCGCGGCGGCGTGGTCGGGGTCGGTGATCGACTGGTGCCTGGCCCAGCAGCGGGCATGGCGGGCCACCACGTCGTTGCCGGCGATGGCGGTGATCTCCTCGTTGTCGGTGCGGACCATCACCGTCCTGCCGATCGCGCGGGGATGGACGGAGTAGTCGTTGGTGTCCACGCGGATGTAGTGGTCGCGGCCGATGCGGGTGTGGAAGCGCCACCAGTGCGGTGGGGTGACCGGCGGGATGGTCAGCATCGCGGCCCGGTCGGCCTCCCAGCGGTCCACCGGGCGGGCGTCGATGGAGCGGTGCCGGCGCCGGTTGGCGATCTGCAGCCACGCGCTCAGCTGGGTGTTGAAGTCGTCGGGGCCGGTGAAGGTGCGGCCGGGCACGAAGCTCGTCTCCAGGTAGCCGTTCGCGCGCTCCACCAGGCCTTTCGCTTCCGGGTCCCGGGGCCGGCAGAGGTGGACCTTGACCGCGAGCAGGCCCGCGAACGCAGCGAACTCGCTGGTCAGCTTGCCCTTGCCGACACCGGCCTCGTTGTCCCAGACCAGCATCTTGGGCACCGCTGCCCAGCCGTCGGCGAGCAGACGCCAGTGGCCGTCGATCAGGTCACCGGTCTGCCGCGACGGCAGCATCCGGGCGGTGATCACCCGCGAGTAGCCCGACACGATGACCAGCACCGGCGGGCGGCCCGACTGGCCGTAGCCCAGCGGGATGTCGACGGCGGGGAACCACAAGTCGCACTGCGCGAGCTCACCGGGCTCGTAGACCGTGCGCGAGACCGGGTCCACCGGCAGGAAGGCCGGCCGCAGCTCACGCACCCGCTCACTCAGGATCGTCAGCCCGCGCTCCCAGCCGATCCGCTCCGCAATCACGGTCACCGGTATCGTCGGGGTCTGCCTGAGCAGCTCGCGGACTGCGGGCTCGACCGCGTCCACCGCCGAGCCCTTCAGCGGACGCTGGTACTGCGGGGGCCGGTCCGAGGCCAGTGCCCGCAGCACGGTGCCCCTGGAAATCCCCAGCTGCCGGGCCACCGCCCGGGCCGACAACCCCTCAGCCCGGTGCAACCGGCGAATCTCAGCCCAGTCCTCCACGTGGATCACCCTCTCTTCCTCCTGACTCCAGCCCAATGAAGTCAGAATGATCAAGAGATCACCCAGTGGCCCGCTTTTGATACGCCGTCCGTGGTCCCCATTTCACCCGTTGCCGACACTCTGCCAGGCGGTCTCCAGATAGAGCTGTCGGGACTCAGGGTAAGAGCTGGAGTACGAGTTCAATCCGTACCAGCCTCCAAGCCATTTTCCTTCCGTGAGAACACGCACGAAGCACGGCTCACGCGCTACGAAGCTGAAGTCCCACGCTTGTGGGGTGCTGTCATAGGCGACACGAAGGTGGCTCCACCATGCAGGTTGCCCAAGCCAGTTCGGGAGAGCTACCCACGGCACCCGGGTCCGACCATAGTCGGCTGCTGCCAGCGCAGACGGGACCAGAAAGAGAAGAGCCAGCGCAATGAATCCCTCCGCCCGCACCTCTCCGAGATGAGCGACGCCGGTGCCGACTCCAGCCGCTGTTCGATATAGCCTGACCAGCGCCGAGCCGAACAGCGCCAGGTACAGGGCGTTCAGAAACGTGCTGACAGACAAGGCGCGCAAGATCAACGTGGTGGCATTTTGATCACTGGGTGTCGGCCCTCTAAGCCGCGATCTCGCAGCCTGGAAGACGGCTCCCGGCAAAACGAACATGAGCACAATTAGCAACTGCGCCTGTGTATCGGGAATGGTCACGATCACCTTTTACCGGATGCGGGGGCTCTTGTCAGGCGAACCGCGTACATCGCTGGACCTGCTTAGGTCGCTGCCCACACCGTGATGCTCGCCTTCCCCGATGGCTGGCGATCCGTCGCGGCACCTGTACACCTGTGGACTCAGGCAGAACGGTAGATCGAAAAGAAGCTGGCCTACATCAACAGCGCTGGGCCGTCGGGGAGCTTCGCTGGATCGAATGCGACGGGACGGTGGGCGCTTCGGTCAATCTCGATGACGCGGGCCACGGATAGGGCAGTCGTGTGGGCTCGCGCCGAGGTGACGATCAGCTGGAAGCCCTGGTCGGCGAGTTCCGAGAGTGCGTCGAAGATCTCGCGTTCCGCCATGGAATCCAGAAAACCGGGCTCGTCGATGAAGATAATCCTGTTCGGCGCACCGTCCGACTGGACAAGGGAGCGCAGGTAGAACTGCCACTGCTTCAGCCGGGAGGCATAGCGGTCGCGAGCCGGGACGGTGCGGTCGGTGAGGTAGTGGCAACTGTACGACGTCCGCTGGCCGTTCCAGGTGATCTGGAGGTGCTTCGCGAGGTCCTTGCTCGCCGAGCTCGGCTGGCCTATCGGGAGAGCAGAGCGCTTCGAGTTCATCGACAGGGCCAGGGCTTCTAGCAGGATGGTCTTCCCGGTGCCGTTGGCGCCCACGAGCACGGTGATCCCCTCGTGGAAGTTGATTCCCTGGCGTAACGCTTCGGCGACCGGCAGGGTCCCGAGTTCCTGGTAGGAGGGTGGCAGTTCGACTGCCTGAAGAATGGCGTTGGTCGTCACGGACGAGGTGGCCGGGGTATAGCCCTGGCGCGCTAGCCCCTGTCTGGCGATCCAGCGGATGGACTCCGCAGGATCGTCACAAAGGGAGCTGAGGACGGCGTGTGCGACCCCGTCGTCGGTCCAGCCCTCGGCGAGGAACTCCGCAGCAATCGCCCGGACCAATACCTCACTGTCGCAGGACAGAGCAATCAGGCAGTCGCGGACCACTGGATCATCCGCCCACCCTTGAACCAGGGCCTGCATCACCACATGCCTGACTCCGGCATCCTCGTGCTGGACGAGCCGGGCCAGCGCGTCCCGTGCGGCGTGGTCGCCCGCCCAGCCGTGTACCAGCCCCAGCGCCGCCATCTGCCGGACGCGGTGCTCGGGGTCACCGGCCAGCGCCGCGACTGCGTCCCGGGCCTCGGGGTTCCCGGCCCAGGCTGCGGCCAGGCCCCAGGCCGCGCTGCATCGGATGGCAGGCTGGTCGTCATGGACGAGTCGCAGAAGGGTATCGCGAGTGCTCGGGTGGTGGGCCCAGCTCACCAGTACGGTTCGCAGGGCGGCGTTGCGGGCGAGCGGGTCGCTCAGGCGGGTGGCTGCCACCAGGATCGCTAGTTCGTCGTCGGGGGCCAGCGGTGCGTTGTCTACGAGGGCGCGCCGCAGCTCACTAATCTTCTGCTCTTCGGCATCGTTGTACTCCTGGACCTGGCCGAGGGCGGTCGCGATGTCCGCGAGCGCGGGCTCCGCGTGAAGGCCGGGGGAAAGGACGCTCCGAGGCGGCAGCAGTGGGAGGTCGGGCAGCGACCGCAGGTGCCCTACGTCGGCGTGCGCGGCTAGCCGCCGCAGGTTGCCCTGCGCCTGGTCCCACAGCAGCTCCAGCGCCCGCCGCCGATAGTCGACCCGGCCGTACTCTGCCTCCGCCACCGCCTTGTACTCGACCGCCTCAGTGCGCTGCCGCTCGGCCAGCGAGCGCGGAACTGTCCTCCCGGCGGTGCGTGGTGCGCCGAACAGGTCGAGGTCGAGCTCGGTGATGATGTCCCGCAGCGCCTCGATGATCTGCAGCAGCGTGCCCATCAGTGCCTGGGTGTCGCTCAGCTCCCGGCGAAGGCGGTCCCCAGTGCGATGCGCCCGTTCGAGGTCGAGCTGCGCCTGGAGCGTGGCGATGGCCGCCGCCGTGGTAGGCGGCTCCGGTTGCAGCCGTGGCTGCGGCAAGGCAGCTGAGCGGGCCCGCAGCCGCCGGGCCTTCGTCAGCAGCTCCGTCGCCTCCCGGCACAGCGTCTGGTGGCGCTGCGAAGACAGGCCGGCGGCGGCGCTGGTGATCTCCAGGAACACCCCGAGGAACCGGATGGACGGCAGCACGGCACCGCTTTTGAACAGGCGGTCGAGGTGCGACTTGGAGAAGCTCATCCCGTCCACTGGCTCGACCGGCCCGCCTGCCCCCGCCGCGATCCGCGCCTGCTCTCGGTCGGCTCGCTGCTGGAAGGCACGGGCGATCTCACGTGCGCTGAGGCCCGCCTCCTGAGCCTGGGTCCGGAGGAATTCGCCGAGTGTAAGCGCTGCATCGGTGCCGTCTCCCTTTGATGCGCTCATCGCTGGCTTTCCTCGATCTCTGCCCCAGGGGCACCTCAGGCTCGTCTCTGGGGCAGGCCCAGGGACACCTGCCATCCTCCCAGGTCGGGCCCTCGGCCAGCTGGCGAATGCCCCGAGTGGTCCCGGGCTGTCCCAGCCCGTCCCAGCGCAGGTTGGGGGCACCGCCCGCGCCGAGCACGCTGGCTGCGCGGTCGAGACGACCGTGAGGCGTTCCGAGCTGTGGAGGCGTACTGCGATGGCGAAAGAGGTCAACAAGGCAGTCCAGGCGATCGGCGAGGTATGCACCAGCCATCTGGGCGGCATTCCGGAGCTGCTGGTGGCTGCAGTGCCGGATTTCCTCGGCGGACTCGCGGTGGCGCTGGTCACCGCGCTGGGCGCCTGGGGCCTGCGCCGACAACGACGCGCGCTGATCCGACAAGATCCGAGGGGCGAGGACCTACGTGCTGTGCATGCTGGAGCCCTTGCGGAAGGCGGTGGTACGCCGGAACGTGTTCGCCCGGCCCGCGAAGCAGTGGCCCGACCCTCAGGCGAGGCTGAGGGGGGCCAACAACAAAGCGAGAGTGAGGATCACCAGGGCACATCCAGGGCACACGATAGCGAAAAGTGCCTCCGAACAGCGAAAACCATGAAAGATGGTTTTCGCAGCTCAGAGGCACTTTCGGTGCGTTTCCGCAGGTCAGCGCATCGCCCACGCGAATAGCTCCACGAGTGGCAGGACTTCGCCTCCCGCCTCCACGACGCCGGCCACCAGCTCTACTGCCTCATGTGGCCCTGACCTGCGGGTTAGTCGTCTCCTCGGGGTGAGGTACGGAGTCAGCCAGAGGCCTGTCGGCTGTCCCCCCAGGGCACTTTGAGTGCACACCGCAAGGGATTCGGCCCCCGATTCCGTCCTGCTCAGCACCCGGACAAAAGCAGCTTGGCATCCCGTAATACGCGTCATACACTGAAGTCATGGCGAAGACCAGGATCAGCATCAGCCTCGACGCAGCGCACGCCGAACAGATCAGAGCGCACGCCGACCGCGCCGGGATGGACGTCTCGGCCTACCTCGTCAATGCCGCGACCCGGCAGATGGCCGAGACCGATGCACTGGAGGATCAGTTCACCTCCATCGATGCAGTGATCGCCGCAGCAGAAGCCGAAGCATCGGAGTTGCCCGAGCTGCCCCACGTTGCCGAGGACGACCTCACCGAACAGGAGCGACGTGAGGTCGAGGAGGCCATGGAGCTCGTCTACGGCTCCGACCGGCCCGCTCAGCCGCGAGGGCGGCAGCAGCACCCCGGCCACGCGGCGTGAACGCCCGCGTCCCCGTCTACGACACCGGCATGCTGATCGCGCTCGCCGATCGCAAGGCCAAGGCAGTCCGCCTGCACGAAGGCATGAAGGCGACCCCGCACCGTGCAATCGTGCCGGGACCAGTCCTGGGACAGGTCTGGCGCCCCACCCCAAGTACCCTCCACGCACTGGCAACTGCCCTACGGGACTGCACCATCCCGCACGCGCGCAGCTCACCCGGCGCCCTGCGCCCGACAGCCGCCGGACAATCCGTATGCCTGCTCTGCAGCACACCCCCGGACCTGGCCGAGTGGCATCGCATCGGCGGAGCCCTGGGCACCGCCGATCTGCCGCCCAAGAAGCGCCCGGATGTCGTGGACGCCCTGGTCGCCATCACAGCAATCCGTCACGGCAGCGCAGTCGTCTTCACCAGCGACCCTGACGACATCAGCGCCTACCTGTCGGCGCTCAACGCTCAGGACGTACGCCTCGTCGCCGTCTGACGACCAGCCAGTGCGTTCACGGCAGGGCACATGAGCGCAGAGCGCCGCCGACCAGCGAAATCGATGCAAGGTCGTTTTCGCTGATCGGCCGCGCTCTCACCGCATCGTCACAGGTCAGCCCCGGTGCCCGCGCGAACAGCTCCACGAGTGGCAGGGGTCGAGATCGCTTGCCGGCTCCGTCCCCTACGCACGCTAGGGGCAGCCGGTTTACACCAATCCTCATAGCCGGTGGACGCGGTAGGAGGGCTCGGGCAGACCGAAGGCCAAACCGTTCTCGTCCAGCGCGTTGTGGACCGTGATCCTCCGGTCACCGAGGATGAAGCTGACCGCCACCATGCCACCGGCGGCGTCTGGACCGAGCCATTCGAGGAACTCGACTCCCGTCACCGTCCGACCGCGCAGTGCGGTGAGAGCCGGCACCGCGTCGTCTCGCCAAGCGAGCCGAAATTCCGGATCCGTTCCGGGCCAACTGACCGGGGCACGCACGTCGACCCCGTCCCACGTGATCGACAGATCGTCCAGCTTGCGGTGATGGATCTGGACCTGCGGCCCGTCGAAGTCGAGCACAACGGGACAATCGGCAAACCACGCATCGTCCTCCAGGTCCCAGACCAGCCAGGACGAAGTCAGCGTTCGGCCGACCAGCGTACGAAGACCACCAGCGTGCGCGGAGCTGATGTCGGCAATACCGCTGAGCCACTGCGGCCGGTAACCGGGAAGCCCGAAGTCGAACATGCGCACATCCTGACAGCCTCTATCGAGCTTCCCCGGGCGACCGCACTCAGGAATGCTCCGCGGCATGGACCGCTACGAACAGAACATGAGGCCTTCGACTTCCTCATGTCGCTCGGCCCAGTCTTCGACCTGCGGTTCACCGACGACAGCACCTTCCCCGTTCAGGTGGTTGAACCCTGTGACGTCAATCGGCTGGCCCTCACCGAAGTAGAGCCAGCGTGAAGCGCCACCGGCGGGAGAGCACTGCGTGCACATCGCCTGCACATGGGAACGGAAAACGACCATGAACAGTGCAAGGTGCTGAACACTGAAATCCCAGGTCAGCGCCCGTTTGAGCGGATCACCCCAGGTCAGCGACCTGGGGTGATCATTTGCTCCACGAGTGGCAGGACTTCGCCTCCCGCCCCCACGGCGCCGGCCACCAGCTCTACTGCCTGACGTGGCCCTGACCTGCTGGTTTGGAGCCTCTTCAGGGGACTGTTCGAGCTGGCGCGAGAGCCTGTCAGATGACCCGCAAGGCGCCTTGAGGTCACGACAGCCGAGTTTCAGCCGCCTGGCTCGTTCTGCTCGGCCCTTGGCGGAAGCTCTCAATGTCCCGGGACGCGGGTCTGTGGGGCCTCCCGTTTCACCATTGGTGAAGGCGCGATCGGGTCAGACGCCCATCACCGTGATCGCCTGGCTGCCGTGGATCTGATCCAGGTAGGCCTGGATGTCGTCCTGGTCCGAGGTGGCGACGATCGTCGCATCGATCTCTACGGCCGTGAGCGCGACCAGGCCATCCACTGGATCAGGCTTCTTCTTCGGATTGAGATCCGCCCTGCCGATCAGTTCACCCACCCTGCGCCACTCCGCCTCGGTGTAACAACACACCACCGCGCAGTCCTTGAGGGCCCGCGCCAGGTAAGCAGTGCGGGCACCTCCGCGCCACGCCTGAGCGACCACGGGGGCAGGAACGACCGGGCGCCCGGTCAGGCAGTACTCCGCGTGCAGCACTCGGGCTCGCCGGTCACCAGGCTCCGCGAGCGCGATCAGCATCCCCGCGTCGTACACCACGTCACCGAGCGAATCAGCATCAGGACACGTCGGGCAGCCCCGATTCACGCCGCGTTCCGACGGGAACGAGTGGCTGCCGCCCGGGATCGAGCTGCCGCAACCTGCTCCCGGATCCGAGCGGACTCCTCGTCTGCGGGTGCGTCGCCCGCAGACGACCAGTCCAAGGACTCCGCCTCGGCCTCAGCGGCGGCGATGGCCGCGTCGATATCCGCGAAGGACGCGGCGATGCGCTCCCGGCGGACGGCTTCGGTGAGTGCGGCCGCAACCACGAAGGCAGATACATCCTGACCGCCTTCCTCTGCGGCCAGCCTGATGCGTTCGGCCTGATCGAGATCCAGGCTGATGGAGATCCTCGTCTTCGCCATGGCAAAATCGTAACACGCCGTAATACGACAGCTGAGGTGACCCCAGCCCAGGCGGCCACGTCGGCGAAGCGCCTGATCACCCAGGGCACTTCCAGTGCATCGACGCGCGAGAAGTACCGCCGACCCGCGAAGACCACGAAAGGCCGTTCTCGCTGATCAGCGGCACTTCAGCAGAATCGCCCCAGGTCAGCGCGGTGCCAGCGCAAATACCACCACGAGTGGCAGGACTTCGCCTCCCGCCCGCACGACGCCGACCACCAGCTCTACCGCC
Source organism: Streptacidiphilus sp. P02-A3a (assembly GCF_014084105.1). Lineage (GTDB taxonomy): Bacteria > Actinomycetota > Actinomycetes > Streptomycetales > Streptomycetaceae > Streptacidiphilus. The sequence continues at coordinate 8,601,184 of NZ_CP048289.1, forward strand.
TGATGTAGCCCTGAGCCGAAGGAAGGTCAGCGGACGTACTGCTTGAGGATCTCGGTCTCCAGGGTGATCCCCAGTCCGGGGATCACGACGTTCGCCCCAAACACATCGGACCGGATGCTGCGGTACTTCCCGCCCTCGGGCTCGGTGTGCACCATCGTCTCGCAGGTGTCCCGGTCGATCAGCAGGTACACCGGAATGCCCGCCTCGGCATAGGCCGCCGGCTTCTCGACGCGGTCGCGTCGGTCCGTGTCGGGATCATAGGACGTGACCTCGACCACCATCAGTGCACCCTGCGAATCAGCCCATTCACCCTGCCCGGCGAAGTGGGCGATCGGCGCGAGGACGCCGTCCGGGCGGGCGTGGCCGGATCGGTAGGCGTCCACCCGCAGGCCCTGCTCGATGTGCAGGTCCAGCTCTGGACGACTCTGCATGCACCGCCGCAGCAACCACATGATGATCGCCCCGCGGTCACCGTCAGGCACTGCCTTCACTCCGATTTTCCCGTTGATGAACTCCAAGGTGACGGTCTCGGGCGTGTGGGCCGCGATCTCCTCGAACTCCTCGACGCTCATCTGTGGACGATGATCAGCTGTGATGCTCATGAGGTCACCCCCCTGCCCCAAGCAGTCTCGATTCGCTCCACGGTATCGCTCTCGCGCGATCAGGGTCCGGTCTACTGCGGAGCATCTCGTCGCGTCGAACTAGCGCGTGCACATCGCCTGCACATGGGAACGGAAAACGACCATGAACAGTGCAAGGTACTGAACACCGAAATCCCAGGTCAGCGGCCTGGGGTGATCATTTGCTCCACGAGTGGCAGGACTTCGCCTCCCACCAGCTCTACTACCTGATGTGGGTCTGACCTGCGGGTTCCCCGTCTCTCGGTGATCACCGGCGGCCGGTCAGCGGACCCTCTGAGCTGAGCTTCTCCTCAAGCGTTCATACCGTCGGTGAACCCGGCCTTGCGCAGGGCCGTGGGGGCCCACCCGCTGCTACGGTCGCTGGCATGACGGTTCCGGTCTCCGGCGGCGCTGCCGTTGATTTGCGGGTTGAGGCGGTCGGCAGCGTCTTGGAGCGTGTCGAAGAGGCCCTTCAAGTGCGCCTGGACCGGGCAACGGTAGTGCGCAAGCGTCGTTCGGTCGGAGCGCGCACCGACCGTGGGAGCTGGGTACGGATCGAACGCCGAGAGCTCGACCGGATCGGCACCCAGGGCTGGAACGGTACCGAATGCGCGGCGGTTCTTGATGGGATCGCGAAGCCCGAATGGCGGTCGGCCGTCTCCTGGCACGACGGGGCGGAGTCGGCGATGTGGCGGGCCGACGAGACCTCCCTCCTCCCCGGAGAGCCGGTTGGATCCAGCGTGCTCGCCGCTCATCCGCAGCTGTCCGACTCCTGGTGGCGCGCGTTGAACGCCTCGCTGGACGCGTTGGCCGCTGGGCGCACGACGCGCGTCGCCACGCCGGACACGGTGCTGATCACGCAGGCTGTCGTCAGTGAGGCCATCCGAGCCGCATTCGGCGGCGGCTTCGACACGACGGTCAGCAGGTGGATTCCCGCACACGCGGACCTGAACTGGGCCAATGTGAGCGGTCCGGAGTTCTGCCTGTTCGACTGGGAGGACTGGGGGAACGCGCCGCTCGGATTGGATTCCGCATCGCTGTGGGGGAGCTCGCTCGCGGTCCCGGCTCTGGCCGACCGTGTGCGTCAGGAGCGGCGCGGCGATCTGGAGAGCCGGGACGGCAAGCTGATGAGCCTGTTCGTCTGCTCGAAGTTCGCCGGCGCCGACGCCCATCCCGAGGATCCCCGGGTTGAGCCCGCTCGACGCGAGGCGGCTCGAATCGTCGCAGAGCTTCAGACCCGTTGACGAAGCGCCCTCTCGCAGAGGAGTTCGCGGTACTGCGCGACGACACGCTCGTCGACATCGCAGCCAAGGAGGGAGTAGGGCAGTTCCCTCGGGGGCCGTTGGTTGTTTTCGCTGATCAGCGGCACTTTCTCCGCATCGTCGCAGGTCAGCGCGGCGCTCGCGCGAATGGCTCCACGAGTGGCAGGACGTCGCCAGCCGCCGCCAGGACGCGGGGCACCAGCTCTACTGCCTGACGTGGCCCTGACCTTTGGGGGGTCTCCTCTGGTGGTTGAGCAGACGGACTGGATCAGGGCCGTGATGCCCGGGTGCTGTCCGCTTGCGGCTGGCGGACACGCGGTCGCGGTCAGTCCGCTTCGGCTGCGAGCTGGGCGGACAGTGCGGAGCTGAGCCAGGCGTGGGCGGCGCCGAGGGTGGGCTGCGGGGTGAGGTCCCCGGCGAGCTGCCAGTAGCGCCGCATCGCCGGGTGCTCGCCCCGCGCCAACGCACGGCCGAGGTCCCGCCGAACGGCGGGCGTGTCCGACTGACCGTACGAGCGCGCGTAGGCGGCGACGAAGCAGTCCAATGCCTCGCCCTCGGCGGGTCCGCACCCCGCGCGCAGGGCGGGAACCGCCAACTCGTAGGCCTCACTCAGGCCGTCATAGAGGACGTCGGGCCGGGGCACTACGGGACGATGATCGACCAGACAAGCGTCGGTCACTGCCCCGGTGAGCGCATGCAGCCGAGCGAAGGCCAGCACCTGCTGCGGCGAAGGCTGCACCGGCAGCGGCGGCACCGCTGAGTCGATGATGGCGGTTGTCAGTCTGACGGACAGTCGGGTGGGCAGCAGGCGACGCCAGTAGCGCACGAACGTGTCCGTACTCGGGCGCGCGCCGAGGGCGCCGACCAGCCGCAGCAACTCGACCCGCTGGTCTGGCGCCGCCTCGTGCAGCAGCCGCAGCGCCGCCTCGCGCCAGCGCAGTGCGGTCAGTTCGGCAGTCACGGTGCCCAGTTGCGTCGCCACCGCCGCGTGCAGATCTTCATCGGCCTCACCGTCGAGGACTCGGGCGACCGCTGGGAGCGGCATGTCCAGCGTGCGCAGCGAGCGGATCAGCCGCAGCCGCTCGACCGCCTCCGGCGCGTAGCGGCGATGGCCGCCGCTACTACGGTCCACCTCCGGCAGCAGCCCCTGGTCGGACCAGAACCGGACGGTCTTCACGCTGACTCCACCACGTTCGGCAAGCTCACCGATGCTCAGAAAATCGTGGGGTGGCAAGGCTTGAACCTCCAGCAAGGGGAGTTTCTACGGTACTCGCATGCGAACCAACCACCGTACGCAGGCATTCATCTTGGTCTCGGGCCCGTTCACCGACGGCACCCTCTGGGACGACGTGGCGGTCCGACTGCGGGGGGCGGGCGCCGAGGTGCACCCGGCCACGCTCACCGGCCTGGGCGGCGCAGCCGCCCATCCGCCCGCAGCCGTCGACCTGGAGACCCATATCGCGGATGTGACGGGACTGATCGACTCCGTCGCGGCCCCGGGGGTGGTCCTCGTCGGCCACGACTACGGAATCCATCCTGTCCTCGGGGCCGCCCAGCAGCGGGTGGACCGGGTGGACCGGGTCATCTACCTGGACGCGGGACTGCCGCTCGACGGGGACGCACCGATTGCCCTGGTGCCCGATCTCACCGTGCGGACGCTGCTGCGGGAACGGCCAGACGCGCCGGTACCGCCGCCGGCACCCGGCGAGTGGCAGCGGTGGGGCAACACGACCGGCCTCTCCGATGCGGACCTGGACCGTCTGTCGAACCTCGCCGGGCCGCAGCCCGGTCTCACCCTCACCCAGCCGCTGCGCCTGACCGGCGCGCTCACGGGAGTGCCGACCAGTGGCATCCTCTGCACGGCGGCCGGGGTGACCATAGCGAGCGTGCAGAACCTGGTGTCGGTGGGCATGCCTCAGTTCCAGGTGCTGGCCGACCCACGCGTCGGCTTCTTCGAGCTGGCGACCGGGCACTGGCCGATGCTCTCCTGCCCGGACGAACTGGCCGCATGCTTGCTGAGCGCCGCCGCCGGCAATGGCCACCGGATCACCCGGACCCCGACCAGGCCTTTGCATGAACGCGCCTTTCTCCTGGACACGCCCGAGTGCCCCCGGGTCCGCATCGGCCGGGTCGACCTGCACCTGCCGCAGACGTCCGATGTGCCTGGGACACCCACCATCGACGGCCCGCGTCCTGCCGTGCTCTTCGTGCACGGTGGTCCGTTGCCCCGGGACATGGTGCCCGCCCCGCGCGACTGGCCGGTCTACCTCGGCTACGCTCGCCACGCGGCGAGCCAGGGCGTCGTCGGCGCGGTCCTGGAGCACCGGCTCCACTCGCCCTCCGACTACCCGACCGCTGCGGAGGACGTCGCCGAAGCAGTCAACCTGCTACGCGCCGACTCACGTGTCGACCCGGACCGGATCGCCATTTGGTTCTTCTCAGGCGCAGGGCTGCTCCTGGCCGACTACCTCACCACGCCCGCACCCTGGCTGCGCTGTCTGGCGGCGACCTACCCGATCCTGGCCCCGCTGCCGGGCTGGACCGGCGTCGATCCACGCTTCCAACCGGCCTCCGCTCTGCCGGACTCCGCTCCTCCGCCGATCGTGCTGACCCGCGCGGGCCTGGAGAGCCCGGAGATCGCCGAGACCGTCGACGTGTTCCTCGCGGTAGCGAAGGACACCGGGGCAGCCGTGGAAGTGATCGACGTGCCCCACGGCCACCACGGCTTCGAGAGCCGCGCCATGGACGGGGGGCTCCACTACGAGGAGGAGTCCCGCCAGGCTGTCCTGTCCGCGATGCAGGCGGTGCTCACGCGGCTGAACGACTGAGCGGGGAGCGCAGCGTCCCTCACGTCTTCGGAGCCGAGGAGTAGCCGCCAGCAGTGGCAGGTCCGAAGGCTGGGACCGAACACCGGTCTCGTTCACGGAGAACTACGCCAACCCCGCGTTCGGCGTTCGGACCGGGACGCTCGCGAGCCCGTTCGCGCCGGAGGTTCCCGAGCAGTTGATCGCGCTCGCCGATATCGGAGCGTTCGCAGCGCTCGCCTTCGAGGCCTGGCTGGCCGACGGCGGCCGAGCCGAGGTCGGCGAACTCTTCGACACGGCCGCCGGTCAACAGTGATGACGGCGAAGGGTAACGAACACCGAGATCTCAGTTCGGAGTTGGTTGGAGAGGGCACTCCACCAGGCCGTCCACGGGATCCGGCTTCTTCCTCGGGTTGAGATCCTCGGTCCCGGCAGCGCAATGGCAGCGCAATGGCAGCGTCGATAGCGGCGAAGGACGCAGTCGTCCGCTCCCGGTGAACAGGCGGGCCGCGCACGGTTGTTCGTGCGCGGCTTGCCTGGTGCTTCGTCAGTCTCCGAGAGCGCTAAGGAACTTGTCGGTGTACTCCAGCGGGGTCGTGCTGGAGAGGGAGTTGCAGGTGGGGGACGCGTACGAGTCGGAGCAGGGCGTGTCCCGGTCCAGCGACCAGAAGTGCAGCCCGGCCAGGCCGTTGCTGACCGCGTAGGACGACAGCGTGTTCACGTCCGCGGCGGTGAAGGTCTCACTGGTGGCGTCGTTCATGCCGATCATCGGGGTGACGGCGATCTTGCTCGCCGGGATCCCATAGGTGTGTTCGAGGTTCTGCACCGCCTGGATCGACGACTGCGCCATCTCGCAGCTGCCGGAGGAGACGACGCACACGCTGCTGGACGCGTTGCCGAAGTCCATGGTCATCAGGTTGATGACGTACTTGCTCAGGCTGGATCCGCGCACCGCCTGGACGACCTCGTTGCCGAGCGAGTTCACTCCGCCGTAGCTGCCGTCGGACGCGCCCAGCGTGGCGAGCGTGAAGGAGAACTGCAGGTTCGGGTACTGGGACTGCGCTCCCGCGGCGGCGGCGACCAGGTTCGAGATGTCCGACTCGCTCTGGCCGCCCTCGATGTCGAAGTCGATGCCGACCAGGTTCGGGCTGGCGTAGCGGGCGATGAAGGACTCCATGCCGGCCGTCGAGGCGCAGGTGAAGGTTCCGGCCGCACCGCCGGTCGACACCACGTAGTTCAGGTTGGCGGCGTGGAGCTGGGGCACGTTCTCCGCGGCGAAGTTGGCACCCGAGACGCCTCCCCAGGTCTCACTGCCGCAGGAGCCGGTGGCGAACGCGAGCGTGAGCGCGGGCAGCTTCGGGATGTACTGCGACACCAGGCTCCCGGAACCCACGACCGGCAGGACCGACCCGGACGCGGCCGACTGCATCTGGTAGGTGTTCCAGTTCATGTTGATAGTGACGTCCTTGTACGGGCTGAAGAGCAGGCCGCTCACCGAACCCGTGCCGGTACCGGTGCCTCCGCCGCCCCCGCCGCCGCCTCCCCCCGAGGATCCGCCGCCGGTACACGCGCCGTTGGACGTCCACGGCTGGCCGGAACCGCTTCCGCCGTTGCTGGTCGCCGGGTCGTTGCCCTCGGTCCAGTAGTTGGCGGTGTAGTTGGTGCCGTTCTCGCTGGCCTGTTGGCCGGCGGTGTAGACGGTGCCGGAACTCCACGCCGTGGCACACGTGGTGGCCGCCTGTGCGGCGGGCGCCGAGGCCACCGCGAGCACCGATCCGCCGACTGCCAGCCCGAACACCGAGCCGACCGTGAGCGCTGTGTGAAGAATCCGTCTTCCGACCCGCATGAACCCTCCAAAGGGGAGAGGAGCTGTGGCGATTGGGTACTTCGCCGAGCCGGTGGACCGGCAGGGTGACCACTTTGTACGTGCGGCGAACCCATTGGTCAAGACCATTCACATGGATTGGTACAGACCAAGCGTCACGTGCGGTGCACGGGACGGCCAGGACGGCCAGGACGGTCGGAACTCCCCCACCGGGGACGTGACGCCTGGCCGGTCCTGTGACCAGTGCCCCTGGCCGTGACGGAGAGTCGTGCCGCACGCGTGTCCGGGCCGGGGTTCACTCGTTGGTCCGTGTACGCCCTGTCGTTCGTCCGGCCGGGCGCGGTCTGCACAGGCGCCGGGATCCGGTCCCGGACGGAGGAGGAGCGCGATGGGCACGGAGACATGGGGCGCGGGACGGGCGGGGGTGCGGGCCGCGGTCCTGGGTGCGGTGGCCGGGGTGGCGCTGCTTCCGGCCGGTGCCGCCCAGGCGAACGTCGTCGGGATCGGGAACGCGGTCTTCGGCAACGCGTGCGCTTCCCAGAGTGGCACCCAGACCACGGGTTCCACGGCGACCGGGACCGGGGCGGTGGGCGGCAACCAGGTCGGCCTCCCGCTGAGCCTGCCGCGCAACCACTGCGGCAACAGCGGCATCATCTGCACCGCCGTGTTCGCGTCCTCCGTATGACCGGGCAGCGGGGCACCGCCGTCCCGGAGCGGGCGGGGGTGGTCGCGGGGGCGGTCGCGGAGACGGTCGCGGGGGTGGGGGCGGGGGCGGTCGGGGACGCGGTCGGCTCGGTGCGCGACCAGGCGGTGACAGGGCTGCTGGCCCTGAGCGGGCGGGCGCTGCCGCTGCTGCGGGAGTGGGTGGGCGCCGAGCCGGACTGCGGTGTGGCGCGGGCGCTGCTGACGCTGGCGACCGCTGACCACCTGGACGACGCCACCCTCAAGCGGGAGTTGGAGACCGCCTACCGGGACGCGCGGGCCGTCGGCGAGCAGCAGGCGAGTGTGGTGTACGCGGTGTACCTCCATACCCACCGGCAGTACCGGCTGACGGCGGATCACCTGGTGGTGCACTTCGCCCGGTGGCCGGCCGACCAGCTGGCCGGGCTCATGGTGGGGGCCTTCTCCTCCAGCGGGGACCCGGCCTACCGCGCGCACGGCGACGCCCTGGTGCAGGAGCAGTCCGCGCTGGCGGGCCCGGACAACTGGCCGTGGACCAGCTGGCTGGCCTCCACCCGGGCGGAGCAGGGCCGGGTCCGGGAGGCGTACGAGCTGGCCGGGCACGCCCTGTCCCTGTGTCCGCGCTCCGGTGTGGCCGCACACGCCCTCGCGCACGCCGAGCACGAGTTGGGGAGCGGCCCGGCTTCGGTCGACTTCCTGGACCGGTGGCTGGCCGCGGACCCGCAGGCGGTGCAGGTACGGCACCTGAACTGGCATGCCGCGTTGCAGTCGATCGCCGGCGGCGACTTCCCCGACGCGCGCCGCCGGGCGGACGCGGCACTGGCCCGGACGGATGTCGGCATGCGGTCGGCGACGAACTGGCGCCTGCTGCTGGCCGGGCAGACACCGGCCGGCCACAGCGATCCGGGGCAGGTCCGGGAGCTGCTGGCCGCACCGGGCGGGATGGCGGAGGTCTTCCACACCTTCAATCTGGCCCTGGCCCTGGCGGTGGAGGCGGCGACCGAGGATCTGTACACGCTGGCCCGCCGGGCCGCCGCCGACGAACGCCCCGACTACCGCGAGGTCCTGGCACCGGTGGTCCGGGCCCTCGCCGAAGTCACCGCGGGCCGTCCCCGCGCGGCGGTGGAGCTGCTGACCGGCCTGGGTCGGCAGGCGGAGCGGATCGGCGGTGTGCGAGTCGAGCGGGAGATCATCCAGGACACCCTCGCCCGCGCCCTCGTCGACGCGGGCGAACACGAGCGCGCGGCCGGTCTGCTGCGGCACCGCACCACCACCCGCCGCCACCACGCCTACGAGGACCTCCTCCTCGCCGCCCGCCCCCGACCAGCGGGGACGGCCTGTCCCACCCCGGGGATGCCCGGCTCGTCGAGGACCACGGCGCCGCCGAGCCCGGACGAACCCACTGGCCAACGACCAGCCGGTCGTGGCAGGCTCCGCGGTATGACCTATGGAATCGAGTCCCACCCCGCCCGATGAGCGCCCAGGCAGGCGGTGGCATCCCCGCCCCTCGGCCCTCCCTGTACGCCTACGCGCTGCGCCTGTACGAGTCGCGGACCGATGGCCGGTCGCCCCACGGGGGCTACCCCTTGCCGGACCAGCCCCCGCGGATACCCGGGAAGCTGGACTGGCGCGAGGCCCATGCCAGTGTGCGCGAGGCCCTCACTCCGCTGCTGTCCGATCCGGACCCGGTCCGTGCGGCCGACGAGGTCCACCGCAGGCTCCACGAGCTGGCCGTTCGGGACCGTCACCTCCAAGGCGCGCTGACCGATCTGCCCCTGGAGGACCCAGCGGCAGCCCGTGCCCTCGGCCGCCAGCTGGCCCGCACCGGCACCAGCACGCTGACCGTGAACGTCGGCATCGCCCTCCTGGGCCGACTCGGTGAGCCGGAGGACGTGCCCTACCTGAGGGTCCTCGGCCTGCTGCGGGCCCTGGCCCGCCCCGTGGTGACCGCGCTCAACGCCCTCGACTGCCCGACGGCCGCCCTGGTCTGGCTGGCCGACAACACCAGGCACCCCGACCTGCGCCGGCTGATCGACGCCATCGCCTCGCGCGACGACGCCGAGGCACGCGGGTGGCTGCTGCGGACCCCCCTCGACCACGGCACCGTCGGGCCCGCAACCGCCCGCAGGATCGCCGAGGCCGTCCAACTGGCCGACGTCCTCGGCGAGGAGCGGCTCGACACCCGGGTGCTGGCCCAGGCCGGTCGTCTCCTCTGCCGGATGACGGGACCGCGCGACTACCAGCCCGAGATCCTCAACTACCAGCAGGCCAACGCCTGCTGTCTCGCCCTCGTCGCCCGCGCCTGGCAACTGCCTCCGACCGTGGACCACTACGCCGTCCTCCTGTCGCTCGCCCTCGACCTGCACAGCGGCCCCAGCGTGCTTCTCGACTGGCGGCCGGGTCAGCGGGAGGCCCTGCTGGACGCTCTGGACGCCGTCCTGAGTACGCCGTCCTGGGCAGCGGTCCCGGAGGCCGAGCCCGAGGATCCCGGTGAACGCCGCCGGGTCCACTGGATGCGGCGCGCGGCGAGGCAACCCTTCGGCCACGCGACGGCGTCACGCGGCACCCCGACGGCCCCACGGCTCCGGGTCGAGACCACCGTGCGGGACCCGGCGGACCCGGACCCGGTCGAGGCCCGCCTGTTGATCGACGGGCGGCCGCTGGTGCCCGAGGCCTTCGGCAAGGGACCGGCCCACTCCCCCGAGTACCTGCTGGACAGCGGCCGCCTGCGGGCCGCGGTCGAGCCCCGGGAGGTGCAACTCGCGGAGGCGTACTGCACCGAGGGCTGCTGCGGCGCGCTCCACGTGACCATCCACAGGGAGGGCGACCAGGTCGTCTGGCGTGACTGGCGCCGCCCGCCGACACGGCGCCCACGCCCGGAACTCCCCGAGTACCGCTTCGAAGCTGCCGACTACGACGCCGAGATCGAACGGGCTGAGAACGACCGGTCCTGGACCTGGCCGGCTCGCAGTACCGCCCGGCTGATCGCGGCGGGGCTGCGCGACCAACCGGATCTGCTCACCCGGTGGGACAGCAGGGTCGGCTGGATCGGCACCGACTTCCACGGGCCGGACACGGCCACCGTCAGCTTCACCTACTGGCCTGGACTCGCCGCCGGGCAACAGGACCGGGAGGGCCCCTGGTTGCAGTTCATCTGGAGCATCCCCGACGACGGCACCCCTGCTGAGCCGCAGGCCGCTGCGGCGCTGCGGCGACTCGCCGAGCAGGACCCGAAGACCTACGCGCGGGTCCGCGGAGGCAGCCGCGCGCACGCCGAGGCCCTCGGCTTCCCGTGGCCCGAACCGACACGGCCGGGAGCCACCGGCTGACCGGCGTCGAAGGCCCTCCCGGCCGGGACGCCCGGGACGGCCCGGCGACGGGTGTCATGGCTGCCGCGCGGCAGGTCAGCGGCGGTCAGTCGGGGAGCTGGTCCAGCCACTCCAGGGTCCGGCGGGTCTCCGTGGTCAGCGGGGCGTGCGGGCCGTGGGCGCGCTCCGCGTCGTGCAGCAGGCGGCGCAGCACCTCCCGGGCGGCCGGGCGGTCGCCGATGGTCAGCAGCAGGCGGCCGGCGCGGCGGCGGAGCTCCAGCGGGAACGCCGGGTCGGCGGCGGCCTGCCGCTCGGCGTACGGCAGCAGCGCCTGGTACTCGGCGAGCGCCGGTGCCGGTTCGCCGAGCTGCTCCAGGCACTGCGCGGCCTCGTAGCGGAAGCGCAGCGCCTGCGGGTCGGCCGGTCCGGCCTCGGCCGCGCGCTCCTCGGCCAGGCGACGCAGCTCGGGGAGCGCGGCGGGGAACCGGCCGTCCTCCATCAGCGTCGCCGCGTACTGCTTGCGCAGCATGCGGACGATCGGCGAGCGGGGGCCGTGCTCGGCGGTCGCGGCGGGCAGGATGCCGCCGAGGACGTCCACGGCCTGGGTGATCCGGCCCGCGTCGAGCAGCCGTCGCGCCTCGTCCACGGCGGCGGCGACGGCGTCGGGGCGGGCGGGAGCGGGCGGCACGGCCGGGAGCGGCGGTCCGGCCGGGGCCGGGGTGCGGTCCGGCCAGGGGGCGTACGGGCGGAGGAAGGGGCGGGTGGGATCCATCGGTCCGCCCGGTCCGGCCGGTACGCCCGGTCCGGCCGCGCGGGGCGGGGCGGGCACCGGCAGCAGCGGGGCGAGCACCCGGTAGACCTCCTGCGCGTTCGCCGGACGCTCCCGCGGGTCCTTGGCCAGCAGCCGGAGCACCAGCTCCTCCAGCGGCTCCGGTACCTCCGGTCGGACCTGGCGCAACGCCACCGGCTGCTCGTAGACGTGCCGGTGCAGCACCCCCAGGGCCGAGGATCCGGTGAACGGGGCGTGCCCGCTGAGCAGTTCGTGCAGCACCACGCCGAGCGCGTAGAGGTCGGCGGCGGGGCCGACCGGTCCGCCCATGGCCTGTTCCGGGGCCATGTAGACGGGGCTGCCGACCGGCGAGCCGGTGCGGGTGAGCCGGGTCGTGTCGGCGTCCAGCACCGCGGCGACGCCGAGGTCGAGCACGGTCAGCGTGCCGTCCGGGTGGATCAGCACGTTGCGCGGCTTGAGGTCCCGGTGCACCACCGGGACGGCGTGCACCGCGGCCAGTACCGAGCACAGCTGCGCCGCGACCGCGACCGCCCACGGCCATGGGTACGGCTCGTGCTCCGCCAGGTGGTCGGCCAGGTCGGCGCCGTCCAGGTACTGCATCACCAGGTACAGGTCGTCGCCGTCACCGCCCGCGTCGTGCACGGTGACCAGCCCCGGATGGTCGACCTGGGCGGTGACCCGGCACTCGCGGACGAAGCGGCGGCGCACCTCGTCGCCGTCGTCGCCCGAGCGGGCCGCCCGGTCGGGGCGGAGCAGCTTCACCGCGACCTTCCGGTCGAGGTGACCGTCCCGGGCCAGCCAGACCTGGCCCATACCGCCCTGGCCGATGAGCGACACCAGCTCGTAGCGCCCGGCGATCATCCGGCCGTTCAACGGCTCTCCTGTTCCCGGTGGTGCTCGCGGAGGTAGGCGCTGAGTTCGTCGAGCTCCGCCCGGACCTGGTCGATCCGGCCGCCGGACGCGATCGGGGCCGGTGGCGCGATCGGGGCCGGTGGCGGCGGGGTCGGTGGCGGCGGGGTCGGGCCGGTGCCGTACCCGGTCGGGTGCTGCGGGTACGGCGGGTGCTGCGGGTACGGCGGGTAGGGCTGGTGCCGCGGTGCCGTCGGACGGCGCTCGCCCCGCCGCCGCAGGTCGTTGAAGAGGAAGTACACCGTGCAGAACACGGCCAGCATCAGCAGCGCGGCGACGCCGACATTGGTCTGCCAGTTGTCGTAGTCGTCGGTGTAGCCACCCAGGAACAGCGAACCGGTGCAGAGGAACGCCGTCAGGAAGACCATGACCCAGTCCTGCGTCCGGCGGCGGGTGACCGCCAGCCAGGCCAGCGGCACCCAGCCGAGGATGCCGATGGTCACCAGCGGGACGAGCGCGAGCACGACCCGCCACAGCACCACGACCACCCGCATGGCCGGGCCGCGGCGCGGCGGCGGTATCGGGCCGGGGCCGTTCATGACACAGCTCCTGGTGCTGGGGCGGGGCGGGGGCGGATCGGTCCGGGGCGGTGACCGCCTCGGCGCTGGGCAGAGCGTACCGATCCCGGTCCCGGCCCGGGACGCCCCCTCACCCGCGGCGTCCGCCCCGGGGGCCTGACCCGCCGGGTCAGTCCGGGTGGACGCTGCCGTCCGTCAGGCCGTCGCACAGGCCCTGGACGAGTTGCTCGCCCAGTTGTCCGGCCAGCCGGAGCGTGTCCTCGAAGGCGGCCAGGGCACGGAAGTGGGCGCCGTAGCGGCGCTGCTCGGCCGGTGGCATCCGGGGCACCTGGAGTCGGCGCACGTCCAGCCGGGTGGAGGTGGTGGTGTAGCTGCTGGCCTGGCGGTTGTTGGCGGTCCCGCGCAGGAACCCGGCCAGGAACCACGAGTCGAGCGCCGTCGGGTCCGGCCGCAGCAGCTGCACGTTGCGCCCCAGCGCGGCCCCCGCCGTCGCCGCGTCCACCACCCGGGTCACCGAGCCCCGGCCGAGGAGCGGCACCACCACGTCGCCGACCCGGGTGAGCAGCGGCTGCTCGGCGAGGTCCTCCGGCAGCACACCGGAGGGGGCGCCGCCGGTGGCCACGTCGTGCTCGGTCAGCACCGCCGTACCCGCCCCGGACGCGGCCCCGCCGACGCCGGGGTGGCCGGGCCCGGCGCCGGGCGCCGACGCGACCGGGGCGGTTCCGCCCGCGTACGTCTCCAGCGCGCCCGCCCGGGCCAGCTCGGCGACGCTGGTCAGCGGCCAGTTGGCGGGCGCGCCCCGGCTGACGGTCACCGGCGCGAGCTCGGCGGTGCGCCGCAGCGTGTCGGTGAACCGCTCCCGGACGTCGCTGAGGCCGTTCGCACCGCCGCCCACACCGGGCTGCGGCAGATGCCTGGCCGGGGCCAGATCGACGTCGTCGTCCAGCAGCTCCACCAGCGGCCGGGTGACGCTGACGCCGGGCTGCTCGGGCAGCGTGTCCTGCTGGTCGAACGCCTGCCAGGCGTCCAGTGCGGCGGTGCGCACGGTCTGCCAGGGCAGCTTCTCGCCGCCCGCCGAGGCGGGACCACCGGCGTCCACCAGCAGCAGGTGCTGCGGCAGCGGCTGCCCGGCGGCGGGGCGCCGCAGCACCCACAGGTGCAGCGGGATGCCGTACGGCGGCGCCGCGCCCGCGGGCAGGGCGATCACCGCCCGCAGCGCCCCCCGGCGCAGCAGGTCGGCCCGGATCCGCCGACCGGACCGGCGCGAGGCCGCCGCAGGCGGCATCAGCAGCACCACCGTGCCGTTCTCGCGGACGTGCGCCAGCGCGTGCTGCACCCAGGCCAGCTCGGACTCGGTGCGCGGCGGGAAGCCGTACTCCCAACGGGCGTCGTAGGCGAGTTCCCCGTGGCCCCAGTTGCGTTCGTTGAACGGCGGGTGGCAGAGCACGGCGTCCGCCGTCCGGGACGGGAAGGCGTCCGCGCGCAGGCTGTCGGCGACCTGGATCCGGACCGGACCCTCGGTGTGCAGCGCGAGCCGCAGCGCGGTCAGCGCGGCGAGGTCCGGGTCGGCCTCCTGGCCGTTGACGGCGCTGCCGCCGACGGCGGCGGCCCGCAGCAGCCCGCCGGAGCCGCAGGCCGGGTCGAGCACCTCGGCCGCCGGTCCCGCGAGTGCCGCCATCAGCTCCGCCGGATCGGCCGGAGTCACCGTGTACTGCCGTGTTCCCGAGTCGAGATGACGCCCCATCAGGAACTCGTACGCCTGTCGCGGTCCCAGCTCCCGGCCGAGGTCGACGCTGCCGCGCAGCAGCCCGACCGATGCTGACAGTTCGTCAATTCCTTTGGCGAAGGCGACCGGATGCCGCTCGCCCAGCCGCGCCCGAAGTACCTCGGCGAACGCGCCGGGCAGCCCGGCCGCCAGTTCGCCATCGGCTGCGGCGGCCAACTTCAGCCACACCTGCGGGAGTTCACGGGACAGCAGCAGTGCGCAGCCGACCAGCCGCAGGGCGGCGCCCGCTCCGCCCGGAGCCTGCTCGACCTGCTGCCAGATCCGCTCGCGCAGCGGGACGAGCGTCAGTTTCCCCTGGGAGCGCAGCCACTGCTCGACCTCGTCGAGATCGAAGGCCGGACTGGTGTCGGTGCCGCCGACCGGCCTGGGGAAGTCCTGGTACCGACGCCGCCAGTTGCTGACGGCGGCCCGGCCGACCCCGGCGAGTCGGGCGATTCCCCCGGCCGTCACCTCTGCTCTGCGCTCCGGCACTGTTCGGTCCCCCTCCGACGACTGCACGGCCTGTCGGGATCATACACAGCCCACCTATGCGCATCGCTTCACGCATCGAACTTGTGTTGACGCGGTTCACAGCCAATAATCTGATTGTCCTGCCACTCATGAACAGCCCGGAAGGGGCCCCCTCCGCATGCCTCAGCACCTCCGTCACGTCATCCTGGGGTCCCTCTGCGCCATGGCGGTTGTCGGGCTCGCCGCCTGTTCGTCCAGCGCCACCTCCGCCTCCTCCTCCGCCTCCGCCGCCTCGTCCTCCGCCGCCTCCTCCGGTTCGCCCGCGGCCGGGGCCAGCGCGTCGGCGACGAAGGGCGCAGCCGCGGCCGACCCCAACGCCGGGCTGCCGTCGGGCACCGAACTGGCGGCGATGCTGCTGCCCGCCGACGCGGTGCCGAGCCCGCTGAAGCCGGATTCCAGCGGCACCCGGAACAGCGGCTCGGTGTTCGCGGCGCCGTCCACGGCCGCCGTCCCCACCTCCCAGGCGTGCGCCGCCCTCGGCGCCACCAGCTGGATCAACGCGGCGGGGATCGAGAGCGGGTCCTTCGCCCAGAACGACTACACCGACAGCTACAGCGACATGTTCGCCCAGGAGGTCGACGCCTTCCGGGGCGGCGACGCGACCACGGTGATGGCCCACCTGCGGCACGTCTTCACCGAGTGCGGGACGTTCAAGTTCACCCAGGGCGGCTCCTCCTACCCCGAGAACCTGAGCTGGAAGACCCTCCCCGGCGTCGGCGACCAGGCGTTCAAGGCGGTCATCACCTCCCCCGACCTCGACGGCGGCACCACGCTGGTGGCCGTCCGGGTCGGCGACCTCGTGGCGACGACCCTCTACAACGACCAGAACACCACCGGATCGGCCGGGGTCGCGCTGACCGAGCGGCTGGCCAAGAACCTGGGCTGAACACCGGGCCCACGGGCCGGACACCGGGCCCCGTCCCAGCGCCACGGGGGTGCGTTGGGACGGGGCGCGGTCGCGGTGCGGCGCCGGGCCGCAACCGGACGAGGGGCGGCCGCCGTCCACAGCCGGTGGGGAGAGCGGTTAGGTTTGCGCCTTCACCGCTGTGCGGCCGAGCCCGAGCCCTGCCCCACGCCCGCCCCCGAGCCGAGGACGACCCCTGTCGATGATTGACCGAATACGAGTCGGTGCGCGCCGCGCGGCCGGTCGCTGGTACCGCCTCGACCAGTGGCCGCCGGAGGTCCTGGCGCTGCTCGGGGCCTGGGTGTGCACCCGGCTGCTCTACGCCGCGCCGATCATCGCCGACATGGCCGGGCAGCAGTACGACATCGGCTCCCTGTACCCCACCTGGGCGGCGGAACTCGCGCACGGGCAGTTCCCCTGGAACGACGTCACCTGGCAGTACCCGCCGGTGGCCGGGCTGGTCTTCCTCGCCCCCAGAGCACTGCCGTTCCTGAGCTACCAGACCGCCTTCGGCCTGTTCATGCTGCTCTGCGACGCGGCGGTGCTGGTGATGCTGCTGGCCGCGGCGCGGGGAGCGGGACGGGCCAGGCTCGGCGTCTGGGTCTGGGTGCTCGGGCTGCCGCTGCTGGGGGAGCTGCCCTACGTGCGCTTCGACCCCGCGGTGACGGTCCTCGCGGTCGGCTCGGTGCTGCTGCTGCGGCGCTCCTCGACCGGCGGCGGGATCCTCGCGGGGCTGGGCGCACTGGTCAAGGCGTGGCCGTTGCTGATGCTGATCGGGGCGCCGCGCGGCCGGGCCACCCGGCGCTCCTGGTTCGTCGCCGGACTGAGCTGCGTGGTGCTGGTCGCGGTGATCGGGGTGTTCTTCACCCACGAGTTCAGCTTCCTCGGCGAGCAGGGGGCGCGCGGCATCGAGATCGAGTCGCTACCGGGGTGCGCGCTGATGGTCGCCCACCTCTTCGGCTACTCCTCGGTCATCCAGTACTCCTACGGGTCGTACCAGATCAGCGGGGCCTACTCGGGGCAGCTCGCCACCCTGACCCTGGCCCTGTCCGCCGTGGGCTTCCTGTGGCTGCTCTGGTGGCGGCTGCGGGCCCGGGTGTGGACCTCGGCCACCACCGCCGACGCGGCGTTCACCTCGATGCTGGTCTTCGTCACCACCAGCCGGGTGATCAGCCCGCAGTACTTCATCTGGCTGCTCGGTCTCGCGGCGACCTGCCTGCTCTTCCGCACCACCAGTCAGCGGGTGCCCGCGCTGGCGATGCTGCCGCTCACGGTGTTCACCACCCTGGACTACCCGGTGTCCTTCGGGCAGGTCCTCCAGGGCGAGCCCGCCGCGATCATGGTCGTGGTGGTACGGAACCTGGGCCTGCTCTGGGTCACCGTCCACTCCGCGATCCGCCTCCGGCGCTCCACCCGGCCCGCCCCGGACGCGGCCACCGGGACCACGTCCGCCATCCCCGCCCAGCGCGAACCCAGCGGAAGGTACATCCGGCGCTGAGCGGAACCCGGTGCGGAGGCCGGTGCGGAACCCGGTGCGGAACCCGGTGCCGGAGTACCTATACGTGACTGATTCCCCGCCCGGCGGCGGCTCCTAGTGTCGGAGGTGTCAGCAGGACACCACACCACCAGGGAGCACCTCATGACCGCCTACGCCATCATGTACGTCCGCTCGGCCCAGCCCCACCCCGAGGTGGTCGAGTACCTGCGGCAGATCGACGCCACCCTCGACCCCTTCGGCGGGCGGTTCCTGGTCCACGGCGACGACTTCACCGTGGTCGAGGGCAGTTGGGGGGTGGCGGTGATCGTGGTCGAGTTCCCCGACCGGGAGAGCGCCCACGGCTGGTACGAGTCCGCCGCCTACCGCGCCATCCTCCACCTGCGCACCAACCACATCGAGGGCGACTGCGTCCTGGCCAACGGCGTCCCGGACGGCTACCGGGGAGCGGACTCCCTGGACCACTGACCCCGCGCGGAGCCCCCCGGCAGAGCAGCACAACGGAACGCCGCCGAACCGGCGAAGCCCGGTGCGGGGCGTTCGCCGGTCGGCGGTCGGTGTGGCGGTGGGCTAGTTGACGCTGAAGGAGTAGTAGTAGGGCGCCAGTTGGATGTTGCCCTTGGTGGTCGCGTAGACGGTCAGCTGGTAGGAGCCGCTCTGGGTCGGGGTCCACGAGATCTGGGCGTCGCCGCTCGCGCCGTGGGCCTTGACCGTGCCGGTGGTGCCGTCGCTGAAGGTGTAGGTGTAGCTGGCCACGCCCGTCACCTTCGGGGCGAAGGTGAAGGTACCGGGCACGCCCACCCCGCCGCTGGTGCCGTTCTCGACGTAGACGGCGGAGCTGACCGTGGGCGTGGTGTCCACGTTGCCGTTGTTCCACGACGACTGCTGGCTGACCCAGCCGTCCGCGCTGGTGGAGCGGACCTGCAGGATGTCACCGTAGATGCCGACCAGCGCCAGCTTGAGCTCGGCGTTGCCCGACGCGTCGGCCTTGACCGTGGTCGTCGTCTGGCTCGCCGAGCTGAGGTCCGTCACGCTGTAGCTGACCACCGGGCTCGCCGCCTCGATCTGCGGGTTGGGCGTGAGCTTGAACTCGGTGGGCTTGCCGAAGTCCGACGGGTGGGTCACCTGCGTGATCGTCGGAGCGTCCGGGGTGAGCCGGATGGTGTAGGTCGCGACCGGGGACTCGTTGAAGGCCCGGTCCAGGCTGATCACATCGAGGACCATGTACCCGTTGTCGCTGTCCGACGGCGGGACCAGACTCACCGTGGCCGAGCCGCCGAGGGTGGTCGCCCGGGTGAAGTACTGCGGGTCGCTGTACGGGCTCTGGAAGGACGGGATCCCGTGGGCGCCGACGCTCGCCACCGGCACCGGGAAGTCCTCGTCCCAGGTGTAGCCGAAGCCACCGGCGTCGCTCACTCCGTTTGCGCCGAGAGTCAGCTGGATCGGGGCGCCGCCCTGGTCCGCCTGCCCGGTCGGGTAGTTCACGGACGTCACCGTCGGCGCGGCGGCCGGACGGGTGTCGTCGATGGCGATGTAGCAGGGTGCCGACCAGGCCGAGGCGTCGCCGTTGGCGTCCACCGTCCGCGCCTGCCAGGCGTAGGTCTGACCGTCGGTCAGCGAACTGTCGGCCACGCTGACCGACGCCTCGTTGCCGGGCGCGGCATAGTCGACGGCGTTGCTCGCGATCTGCGTCGGGTCCGAGAGCGGCCAGCTCTGGAACTGCTCGGTGACCGTGGCGACGGTGCTGTCCGTGTCGCTCGCGATGCCCTCCAGGACGAGGCCGAGGCCGGCGACGTAGACCGGCGCGGTCGAGTTCGTGGAGCAGGCCTGGTAGGCGTTGAAGAGCTCGGTCGGTGTGGTCGGCACCCCGCCGGCCGCGCTGGCGGGCGCGGCCGTGAGCAGGGCCAGGCCGACGGCCACGGCGGAGGCGAAGGCGACACGGGTGCGTGTGCCCAGGGATGTGTGCACGTTGATCCCCCCTGACAAGGCCCGCTCGCGGCGTCCGGGTCGGGCGCCACCTGGCGGGCGCGGGGAATGTTAGTCCTTCACCCTGACAGCGGCATCCGATATCCCGTTGGTCCATAGTGGTCGCCATGGTCTCCCTGGTACGGCACGTGACGGTCGACTGTCTGGACGCCCCTCGGGTGGCTGCCTTCTGGGCTGCCGCACTGGGTGCGGAGCCGGTGGTGGTGGAGGACAACCCCGGTGACTTCGAGGTGACCGTGACCGCGCCGGGGATCGCCCTGCTGTTCGTTCCGGTCCCGCGGCCGAAGACGGTCAAGAACCGGGTGCACCTGGACCTCCAGCCGCAGGACCGGGGCCGGGACGCCGAGGTGCGGCGGCTGCTGGCACTCGGCGCGACCCTGGTCGACGACCGCCGCGAGCCCGACGGCACCGGCTGGTGCGTGCTGGCGGACGTCGAGGGCAACGAGTTCTGCGTGGAGCGCAGCGCGGCCGAGCGGGCGGCCACCGGCAGCGGGCCGCGCCGGGACGCGGAGGGCTGAGTTTCAGCCATATGTGGCGCGCGACACACTCGCTGACGGTGTCGCGGCCGACTGCCGCCGGACCCGCCGGACGCGCCGGGAAGGGTCGCTGCCGCGCTGGTCGGGGCGGGTTCCGGGGGTCCGCGACGGGGGCGCGGCGGGGGCAGCCGGATCGTGCCACCGAAACTGTTAGG
Organism: Streptacidiphilus sp. P02-A3a; assembly: GCF_014084105.1. Taxonomy (GTDB): domain Bacteria; phylum Actinomycetota; class Actinomycetes; order Streptomycetales; family Streptomycetaceae; genus Streptacidiphilus. Next base: position 8,621,273 of record NZ_CP048289.1, read on the forward strand.
ACTCTTGACAGTTAGGTGGTCTAGTCCAACGATGGGCGGTGCTCAATCAGTGGTCTCTACCAATTGCACCCCCACCCCCACGGGAGCCCGCATGAGACGCCAGCTCAACCGACCCCTACGCACACTGCTCACCGGCCTGCTCGCGACCGCCGCCGCCTCCACCGGCCTGGTCGCGATCGGTGCCGGAACGGCACAGGCGGCAACCCCACTGCCGACCCACGTGTTCGCGCCGTACTTCGAGGCGTACAGCGGTGACGACCCGGCGACGATCTCGACCGAGTCCGGAGCCAACTACGAGACCCTGGCCTTCATCCAGGCCGCCAGCAAGGGCTCGTGCACGGCCTACTGGAACGGCGACACCAGTCAGCCGCTGACCTCGGCCACCTTCGGCAGCTCGATCAGCGCCATCCAGGCCAAGGGCGGCGACGTCGTCCCCTCGTTCGGTGGCTACACCGCCGACGACACCGGCACCGAGATCGCCGACAGCTGCACCACCGTCGCCTCGATCGCCGCCGAGTACGAGCAGGTCATCACGACCTACAACGTGACCCGGATCGACCTCGACACCGAGGACAACTCGCTCACCAACACCGCCGGGATCACCCGCCGCAACCAGGCCATCGCGCAGGTCGAGGCGTGGGCGGCGAGCACCGGACGCACCGTCCAGTTCCAGTACACCCTGCCGACGACCACCAGCGGCCTCGCCTCCAGCGGACTCGCGGTGCTGAAGAACGCGGTGGCGAACAACGCCGTGATCTCCGACGTCAACATCATGACCTTCGACTACTACGACGGTGCCACCCACGAGATGGGCACCGACGCCGAGAACGCCGCGACCGGCCTGTACAGCCAGCTCGCGACGCTCTACCCGTCGAAGACCTCGGCCCAGCTGTGGGGCATGATCGGGATCACCCTGATGCCCGGCGTCGACGACTACGGCACGGCGGAGACCACCACCGTCGCCGACGCCGCCAACGTCGAGGCGTGGGCCAACACCAAGGGCCTGGCCGAGCTGTCCTTCTGGGCGCTGGAGCGCGACAACGACAGCTGCGCCGTCGGCACCGCCGGTTCGGACACCTGCTCCGGCATCACCCAGAACACCTGGGACTTCAGCCACGCGCTGGAGCCCTTCACCAGCGGCAGCACCCCGGTCGGCAATGACTTCTCGGTCGCGGCCTCGCCCGCCTCGGCGTCGGTCGCCCCCGGAGCCTCCACCACCTCGACCGTCAGCACCGCCGTCACCAGCGGCAGCGCCGAATCGGTCGCCCTGAGCGCGAGTGGCCTGCCCACCGGCGTCACCGCCGCGTTCAGCCCCGCCTCGGTCACCAGCGGCGGCAGCTCCACCCTCACCCTGACCGCCTCCAGCAGCGCCGCGGCCGGGACCTACCCGATCACCATCACCGGCACCGCCGCCTCCGGCAGCCACACCGCCAGCTACTCGCTGACCGTCACCGGCAGCAGCACCGGCGGTAACGACTTCTCCATCTCCGACTCGCCCGCCTCGGCGTCGGTCGCGGCCGGAGCCTCCACCACCTCGACCGTCAGCACCGCCGTCACCAGCGGCAGCGCCGAATCGGTCGCCCTGAGCGCGAGTGGCCTGCCCACCGGCGTCACCGCCGCGTTCAGCCCCGCCTCGGTCACCAGCGGCGGCAGCTCCACCCTCACCCTGACCGCCTCCAGCAGCGCCGCGGCCGGGACCTACCCGATCACCATCACCGGCACCGCCGCCTCCGGCAGCCACACCGCCGGCTACTCGCTGACCGTCACCGCGGTGACGCCCACCGGTAGCCTGGTCAACGGCGGCTTCGAGACCGGCAGCCTCAGCCCGTGGACCGGCCAGCCCGGCGACACGGTGGTGAGCACCCCGGTGCACTCCGGCAGCCACGCGCTTGAGGTCACCCCGACCGCGTCGCAGACCGGCCAGGTCAGCCAGACCCTGACCCTGGCGCCCAACACCAGCTACACGCTGAGCGGCTGGGTCCAGGGCAGCTACGCCTACATCGGCGTCAGCGGCGGGGCCACGGCCAGCACCTGGACGTCCTCCACCGGCTGGACCCAGCTGTCCGTGCCCTTCACCACCGGCTCGTCCGGCACGGTGACCGTGTACGTCCACGGCTGGTACGGCCAGGGCAACGTCTTCGCTGACGACTTCGCCCTCAGCTAGTCACCGCGGTACCGCAGGGGGTGCGCACCGGTGGTCGGAACCCGACCGCCGGTGCGCACCGGCGTTCCCGGCCGGAAACCGACCTCAGGCGGCCTTGACCGGCACGGTGAGGTGGACCAGCCCGGCGATGCCGAACTCCAGCAGGACCGGGGTGGTGCCCCCGGGCGTCAGTCCCTTCGCGGACGGCAGCACGACCGCCGGGGCACCCGCGCCGAAGACCGCGCTGCTACCCGAGTCGATCATGATTCCCGCGGTGGAGAGCGCGTTGACCGGCCCCGCGCTGCCCTGGAGCGTCGCCTGGCCCAGGCCCGGCACCGAAACCACGGCCAAGTGCTCGGTCACCGGACCGGCGTTGTCCACGGTGAAGTACAGCCGGGCGGTGCCCGACGCCCCCAGCTGGACCACGGCGTTCTTGATCGACAGGTCCACGTTGCGGGCCTGGGTGCTCCAGTCGGTGCCGTCGGCGCCGGTACTGGTCGTCGACTGGTCGACGCCGGGAGCGACCCGCTGGACCGTCCCGCTGCCGCAGCCGGTGGCCAGCACCGCTACGGCGGCCGCGAGCGCGGCCGACTGGAGAGCTCGCTGCACGGTGGTTCGGCTGATGCCGACGGGGGATCGCATGTCTGCATTATGCGGACGCTTCATTCGGGCCCCGACAGCGCCCCCGGCCCTGTCCCGGCCCAGTCCCGGCCCTGTCCCGGCCAAGTCCCGGAACCTCCCCGGACGGCCCTGCCCGGGCACCCGAACGGACCGCCGCCCGCCGGGCCCGGAATCAACCCGAACGGATTACCCGTTACGCCGCCGACGATATTCCCCGGACTCCCCGGGCGCGGCCCGAACCGCGTCGGGATTTCCCGCCCCGCCGCCCCCGGGCAAGGGCCGCGGTGATTTCCGGGGCGGAGGGAGCCGCAGATAATACCCCACGCACCGCCCCCGACGGGTTCTCTGCCACGCCGAACACTATTCGTCCAAGAGGGTGATATGACGAAGTGTCACCCAGCCGGAACCTCCTTCGTACCGAAGAGTGGCTGTAGTGCCGGAGTACGCGACGGCTCGCCTGTGCGTCCCGGCCTGAAGTCGCATCGACGAAGCGAAAGAGGAATCAAGGATGAGCAGAATGCGTAAGGCGGCAGTGGTGGCCGCGATGGTCGGCGGGATCGTGTTCGCGGGTGCCGGGGCGGCCTCCGCCGACGCCGGCGCCTACGGCTCGGCCAACAACTCCCCGGGCGTCCTGTCCGGGAACGTCGTCCAGATCCCCATCGACGTGAACGCGAACGTCTGTGGCAACAGCGTCAACATCATCGGTCTGCTCAACCCGGCCATCGGGAACCGCTGCTCCAACGACGACGGCGCGCGTGGCGACCACGGCTACGGCCGGGACCACGACGGCCGCTGGAGCCAGGACGGCGACCACCAGGACGGCGACCACGACCACGGCCGCGGCGACGACTGCTGCTGACCTGAGCCTTCCCGCTCACCACGCGGTCCGGGCCGGTCCCGCCCACCAGGGCGGAACCGGCCTCGTCCGTTTCCCTGCCGGGTCGCGGACCGAGAGTCAGCCGTGGTTGGCGGACGAGTTGCCGAAGGCCGGGTTCAGCAGGCCGATGACGTTGATGCTGTTGCCGGTGGCGTTGACCGGAATGTGCACCGGGACCTGGATGGCGTTGCCGGAGGCGACACCGGGGGAGTTGTTGGCCGCACCGGTCGCGGTCGAGCTGGCGAAGGCAGCTCCCGCACCGGCGGCGACCGCACCGGCCGCGGCGAGGGTGACGACGGCGCCCTTGAGGGTGTTGTTCATGACTACTCCGTGGGATTGTCTGCGTGGCGAAGAGCCGCGGGAATGGACGTAGGGAACAACGCGCGAGCGGCGTGCGGGATACGGCCCTGCTCCGGCTTCACCCGGACGCGTCAGAAGTGCGCCGCAGGTACGGAAATTCGACTCTCTTTCCCGCCCGACCGTTTCCTCCGCTGTCGCCACTCGTTTCCAGCGATGAAGGCCCCCACAACAACACCAGCTCAATAAGGAAACGACATGCAGAACATCAAGCGGAGCGCCCTGCTGGTCACCGTGACCGCCGGAATCGTCGTGGGCGGCGCCGGTGCGGCCATGGCCTCCAGCACCGCCACCGGTGCGGCCAACAACTCCCCCGGCGTGCTCTCCGGCAACGTCATCCAGGTGCCGGTCCACGTGCCGGTCAACCTGTGCGGCAACACCATCGACGTCATCGGCGTGCTGAACCCGGCGTTCGGCAACCACTGCGTCAACAAGGACTGACCTCAGAGCCCCAGAGCCGAAGCCTGAACCACGGGCCGCGCCCCCGGACACACCAGTACGGCCGGGCGCGGCCCTCGGTCGTCCCCGCCCTCGGTCGAGCCGAGCGCACCGGTCACCGCTGTGCGCTGCACGAGTGGTCCTGGCCGCCCCCGCGTGTCCGCCGTCGAGCCGGGCTCGTTCCCCGGGTGTCGGGTCCACTGGGGATCGACAGAAACACGGAGATTCCACCATGCGCAAGATGAAGACCGGCCTGGCCCTGACCGCACTCGCCGTGGGACTCGCGCTGACCGGCGCGGGCAGCGCCGCCGCCGGCTCCACCGCGACCGGCGCCGCCGCCAACTCGCCCGGGTTCCTGTCCGGAAACGTGATCGAGATCCCGATCCACATTCCGCTGAACCTCTGCGGCAACAGCATCAATGTGATCGCGCTGCTCAACCCGGCTTTCGGCAACCACTGCGTCAACCGCTGACCCCCTGGCAATCCACGTAGCAACGTAGAAGGAGATCCACCCATGCAGCTCAAGAAGACCGCTGCCGTCTCCGCAGCCGTCCTCGGCGTCGTGCTGGCCGGCGCCGGCAGCGCTGCTGCCGACGGCACCGCGACCGGTGCGGCCCACAACTCCCCCGGTGTGGCGTCCGGCAACACCATCCAGGTCCCGGTGCACGTCCCGGTGAACCTCTGCGGCAACAGCATCAACGTCATCGGCGCGCTCAACCCGGTGTTCGGCAACCGCTGCGTCAACACCCAGGACTGCTGAGTCCATCCGGACCAGTACGGTGCTGCCCCCCGGACGGTACGTCGGGGGGCGGCGCCGCATCACGACGTCCCCCACCCTACGGAGGGTTCTCCATGTTCCGTGCGCTGACCACGGGCTGCGCCGCAGGCGCCCTGCTCCTGCTGGGCACGCTCTCCTCCCAGGCCCCCGCCTGGGCCGCCGACGAGGGCGCGCCCATGGCCAAACCCACCGCCGCGCTGCAACCCCCGGAGGTGGGACCGGCGCTGTCCGGTCTCGGCAGCGCGGTCAGCAGCACCTCGCATCCGGTGAAGACGCTGCGGGTGGACCCGCTGGCGGCCTCCTCGGCCGATCCGCTGAGCAACGGCGCCGCGCTGCTGCCCGACTCCCCCGGTATGGCGCCGCTGTCGACGTCGACGGTCACCGGCCCGCTCAGTGCGGGCGGCGGACTCGCCAGCCTGCCGGTGATCAGCACCCTCTCCTCGGTCATCCCGGGCTGACCGCCGCGACACCCCGGCCACAGGGCCCCGGGTACCGGATCTCCGGTACCCGGGGCCCTGTGCCGCGCCCTGCCGCTGACCGCTCACGCCACCGGCACGAGCCGCCGGGTCACGGGTTGAGCCCCTGCCCGAACGACCCGGCCGAGTCGAGCAGTTCGTCCACGCCCTGGGTCAGCGGCTGGTGGTCGCCGCTCTGGTCCAGGTCGACCCGGCCGTGCGGGTCGGTGTGCAGCTGCGGCTCGCTCACCGACGGGTCGAGCCGGCCCAGGTCGACGGCCCCCTGCTGCGGCGGCGTCAGCGCGGACGCCGGGGCCGGCGCCCGGGTCTGCCCCCGGTGGTACGTCAGCGGGTGGCCCAGGGACACCGCCGAGCCGACCGTCCGCAGCGGCGCGCTCGGCAGCGACAGGTCCACCGCGTTCGGCTTGGCCTTGCCGTCGGGGCTGCTCAGCGGGGCCGCCAGCGGCGCCGAGAGACCGAGGCCCGGGGTCCGCTGGGTGGTGTTCAGCGGCGGCACCAGCGGGTCCGGGACCAACTGCTGCTCCTGAGCCGACTGCGGCGTGTGTGCCGACTGCGGGGCCTGGGCCGACTGCGGCGCGGACGGCGGCAGCAGCAGCGCGGCCGGGATCGAGCCGTTCACTCCGGTGGTACCGGCGGTGCTGCCGGTGAGCTGGTCGGCCGCGGCCCCCAGCGGCAGGTTGAACGGGACCTGCTGCTGCGCCGCCGCCTGCTCGGCCGCGTCCAGCTGCGCCGGGGTGAACGGGGTGGCCGCGGCCGTCCCCGCCGCCAGCCCTGCCGAAGCGCACACGGCGGCAGCGACCGCGGTCACTCGCGCGGAGAGATTCATCAGTATGGACCCCATCTCTTTGGTAATCCGCCCGCCGGTCCTGCGCCACGGTCGCGGATTGGACACGCTCGCAGGTCGTTCGAGCCGGGAGCAACCTGCCTGAACGATTCACCAATCGCGACAATGCGCGAATTCACTCCCAGCACCCACAGTCGACCTGGTGCTTTCACCCCGCCGGGGAATCCACTTGACCTGATCGGAGTAACGACCGTTGCCCCCGCCTGGGACGTTCGTTGATCAGATCGCATCACCGCCGAAGTGGCAGGTCGGCATCGAAGGCGTTCGGAAGCCCGGTTCGGGCGCCGAAGCAGGATGCCGGAAACCTCCCCCGGAGGATGCACACCGACCGGTCATCGGAATCGTTCACCATAACGACCCGGACGTTGACCAAACAGCACCCAGAAAAGGATCAGCAATGCTGAAGAAGGCTCTCGCCGCCGCCGGTATCGCCGCTGCGACGCTCGCGATGACGTCCGCCCCCGCCTCCGCCATCGGCGACAGCGACGGTTCCACGACCTCCGTCCAGGGCGCGGGCGGCACCAACGTCACCGGCACCTGGGGCGACAACAGCCCCAACTTCCACTTCCTGGACAACCCGAACATCTGCCTGCCGGAGATCCACCACGTGCAGGTCGGCGTCGTGCCGGTCCAGGTCGGGGTCCCCATCGCCAACCAGCAGGCCCACCAGACCTGCAACATCGGCCAGGGCACCCAGGGTGCCGGCGACGCGCCGCTGTCCCACCTGGTCGGCTGATCACCGCGGCCCCCACTCGCACCACCCGCACCACCCGCACCACGCCGGAAAGAGCAGCGTTCCCATGTTCGAGCAGACCCTCTCCGCAGTCGGTCTCGCCATGACCGCAGCGGCTCTCGTGGTCTCCCCGGCCGCGGCCGTCGGCGACTCCGACGGCTCGACCAGCTCCCTCCAGGGACACGGTGGCACCGATGTGACCGGCACCCACGGCCATCACAGCCCCAGCCACCACCTCCTGGACAACACCAACCTCTGCCTGCCGGAGCTGCACCACGCGCAGGTCGGGATCCTGGTCCCGGTCCAGGCGGACGTACCGGCCGCCGACCAGCAGCAGCACCAGACCTGCCGGAACGGGCAGGGCACGCAGGGCGCGGGCGACGGGGTCGGTTCCCATCTCCTCGGCTGACTCCCACTCAGTCGGCCCCGGCTCACCTCACCACATCTCACAGAACACAGGATCAGAACATGCTGAAGCAGGCTCTCTCCGTGGTCGGCATCGCCGCCGGTGCGGTCGCCATGGTCGTCACCCCGGCCGCCGCGATCGGCAACTCGGACGGCACCACCACCTCGCTCCAGGGCGCGGGCGGCACCAACGTCACCGGCACCCACGGCGACAACAGCCCCAACTTCCACACCCTGGACAACCCGAACATCTGCCTGCCGGAGATCCACCACGTCCAGGTCGGCGTCGTCCCGGTCCAGGTCGAGGTCCCGGTCGCCAACCAGCAGCAGCACCAGATCTGCAACGTCGGCCACACCACCCAGGGCGCCGGCGACGGGCAGCTGTCCCACCTCATCGGCTGACACCGGCCGGTAGCGGTACCCGACCCGACGATCACCCGATCGAATGACCCTCCAGGACACGGCCGAAGGGCCGGGAAGAACTCCTCTTCCCGGCCCTTCGGCCGTTCCCCGGCAGCGGGATCAGCGCAGCTTGCGGGCCACCTCGACCGCCCAGTAGGTGAGCACCTGGCTCGCGCCCGCGCGGCGGATCGAGGTCAGCGTCTCCATGATCATGCGGTCCCGGTCCACCCAGCCGTTCGCGGCGGCGGCCTCGACCATCGCGTACTCGCCGGACACCTGGTAGGCGGCCACCGGCACCGGGCTGACGTCGGCGACCTGGCGCAGCACGTCCAGGTAGGCCATGGCGGGCTTGACCATCACCAGGTCCGCGCCCTCGGCCAGGTCCAGCTCCAGCTCGCGCAGCGCCTCCCGGCCGTTGGCCGGGTCCTGCTGGTAGCTCTTCCGGTCGCCCTTCAGCGCGGAGCCGACGGCCTCCCGGAAGGGGCCGAAGAAGGCCGAGGCGTACTTGGCGGAGTAGGCCAGCACCGAGACGTCCTGGTGGCCCGCCCGGTCCAGGGCGTCGCGGACGACCGCGATCTGACCGTCCATCATCCCCGAGGGGCCGACCATGTGGACCCCGGCGTCGGCCTGGACCACGGCCATCTCGGCGTAGCGCAGCAGCGTCGCGTCGTTGTCCACCGAGCCGTCCGCGGCCAGCACGCCGCAGTGCCCGTGGTCGGTGTACTCGTCCAGGCACAGGTCGGACATGACCACGAGCGCGTCGCCGACCTCGGCCACCACGTCCCGGATCGCCTGCTGCAGGATGCCGTCCGGGTTGGTGCCCTCCGAGCCGATGGCGTCCTGCACCAGCGGGACGCCGAACAGCATGATCCCGCCGACCCCCGCCTCGGCCGCCTCCACGGCGGCCCGGCGCAGGCTGTCCCGGGTGTGCTGGACCACGCCCGGCATGGAGTTGATCGGCGCCGGTTCGCTGATGCCCTCGCGGGCGAACAGCGGCAGGATCAGCTCCGCCGGGTGCAGCCTGGTCTCGGCCACCAGGCGGCGGACCGCCGGGGTGGTCCGCAGGCGGCGGGGGCGGATGACGGGGGTGGCGACCGGGAATTCAGTGGACATGACGGTCAGCGGGCCTTCCTACGGGAGCCCGGGCGGCGCTCGCTCGGGCGGTACACCTGCTCGCCCGCCTGGGTGGCTGCGTCGCGGCGGGCCGCTCCGAAGTCTGCCAGGGCCTCGGCCAGCGCCGCCGCCGAGGGGGCCGGCGCGAGCACGTCCACCCGCAGTCCGTGCTCCTCGGCGGTCTTGGCGGTGGCCGGGCCGATACAGGCGATGACGGTCACGTTGTGCGGCTTCCCGGCGATGCCGACCAGGTTGCGGACGGTCGAGGACGAGGTGAAGATCACCGCGTCGAAGCCGCCGCCCTTGATCGCCTCCCGGGTCTCGGCGGGCGGGGGCGAGGCGCGGACCGTCCGGTAGGCGGTGACGTCGTCGACCTCCCAGCCCAGCTCGACCAGCCCGGCGACCAGGGTCTCGGTGGCGATGTCGGCGCGCGGCAGCAGCACCCGGTCGATCGGGTCGAACACCGGGTCGTACAGCGGCCAGTCCTCCAGCAGTCCGGCGGCGGACTGCTCGCCGCTGGGCACCAGGTCGGGCTTCACGCCGAAGTCGACCAGGGCCTGCGAGGTGGTCTCGCCGACCGCCGCGACCTTGATCCCGGCGAAGGCGCGGGCGTCGAGCCCGTACTCCTCGAACTTCTCCCGGACCGCCTTGACCGCGTTCACCGAGGTGAACGCGATCCACTCGTAGCGCCCGGTGACCAGGCCCTTGATCGCCCGCTCCATCTGCTGCGGGGTCCGCGGCGGCTCGACCGCGATGGTCGGCACCTCGGACGGCACCGCGCCGTAGGAGCGCAGCTGCTCGGAGAGCGCGCCGGCCTGGTCCTTGGTGCGCGGCACCAGCACGTTCCAGCCGAAGAGCGGCTTGGTCTCGAACCACGACAGCGAGGCGCGCTGGGCGACCTGCTGCCCGACGACGGCTATCACGCTGCTCGCCGGGTCCACCGGGGCCGAGACCGGCGAGGGCAGCACCCGGGCCGCCTTCAGCTCGGCGGCCAGCGTGCCCAGGGTCGCGGTGTAGGTGCGCTGCCGGGTGGTGGTGCCCTCCAGCGTGACCGAGACCGGGGTGTCGGGCTTGCGCCCGTGCGCGACCAGGGTCTGCGCGGAGACCGGCAGCGCGCCCAGGGTGGTGCGCACCACCAGGGTCGCGTCGCAGTCGCCCAGGTTGCTCCAGGTGCTGTCGGCGAGCTGCTGCCGGGCGTCGACGAAGCGCACGTCGGCGCCCTCGCCGCCGCACAGCGGCACCCCGGCGTAGGCCGGGACGCCCACGGACTGGGCCACCCCGGGCACCACCTGGAACGGGATGCCCGCCTGCGCGCAGGCCAGCATCTCCTCGGCGGCCCGGCCGTCCATCCCGGGGTCGCCGTCGACGGTGCGGACCACGTGCTTGCCGGCCTGCACGGCCGGGAACATCCGGGCCACCAGGCCGCCGCCGAGGACCACCGCGTCGGCCTCCCGGCCGGCCGCCGTGTCGGCGGCGTGCAGCTCCACCCCGGCCGGGCAGTGCCCGCGGACGGCGACCGCCGTCAGCGGGTCGGCCACCAGGACGTCCGCCGAGGCCAGCACCTCGACCGCGCGGAGCGTCAGCAGGCCGGGGTCGCCCGGGCCCGCGCCCAGGAAGGTGACCTGGCCGACCGGGCGGCGGACCGCACCGTGGATGTCATGAGTGGGGCTCACTTGACTCGCTCCCCCATCAGACCGGCCGCGCCCTGGGCGAGCATCCGGGCCGCCAGCTCACGGCCCAGGGCCGCCGCTGCCTGCTCGGACGCCGCCTCGGCCGCGAAGGCGCCGGTTGCGGACAACTGCACGACGGCCGAGCCGTCGACGGTGCCGACGAGCCCGCGCAGGCGCAGCTCGTCGGACTGCTGGACCGAGGCACCACGTCGCACCTCGGCGAGTGCCCCGACCGGGGCGGAACAACCCGCTTCGAGCGCGGCCAGCAGCGCGCGCTCGGCGGTGACGGCGGCACGGGTGGGCGCGTCGTCGAGGGCGGCCAGCGCGGACGCAAGCCCGGTGTCGGCGGCGGAGCACTCGATCGCCAGCGCGCCCTGTCCGGGCGCGGGCAGCATCAGCGTGTCGTCGATCAGCTGGTTGGCCTCGTCGAGGCGGCCGAGCCGGTGCAGCCCGGCGGCGGCCAGCACGACCGCGTCCAGCTCGCCGGAGCGGACGTAGCCGATCCTGGTGTCGACGTTGCCGCGGATGGCCACCGTCTCCAGCGGCACGCCGACGGCCGCCGCCCAGGCGTTCAGCTGGGCCGTCCGGCGCGGCGATCCGGTGCCGATCCGGACCGGGACGCCGTTGTGGGCGCACTTGGCGACCAGCTCGTCCAGGGTCAGTCCGTCCCGGGCCACCAGCGCGTCCCGGGGGTCCTCCCGCGGGGGCACGGCGGCCAGCAGCAGGCCGTCCGGGGCGGCCGTGGGCAGGTCCTTCAGCGAGTGCACCGCGAAGTCGATCGTTCCGGCGAGCAGCGCCTCGCGCAGTGCGGAGACGAAGACCCCGGTGCCGCCGATCTGTGCCAGCTGCTCGCGCGAGGTGTCGCCGTAGGTGGTGATCTCGACCAGCTCGACCCGGCGTCCGGTGGCCCGGGACACCGTCTCGGCGACCTGCCCGGACTGGGCCATCGCCAGGGCGCTGCGCCGGGTGCCCAGGCGCAGGGGGGGTGGGGAGGGGGTGTTGCTGAGTTGGCCACTCATGACATGATCATCCCGGTCGTGCTCGGTTCGGATGCTGTGCGTCTGGTCTGGTGCGGTCCGGGGCGGGTCCTGGGTCATTCCGGGCCACCCCCGGTGACCGGCTGCTGCGCCGGTACGCGTGCGGGTGCGGCGGCGACCGCCTGCACCGCCGCCGGGTCGAGCTCGAACAGCTCCCGCAGGGCCTCCGCGTAGGAGGCGCCGCCGGGTTCCCCGGCCAGCTGCTTGACCCGCACCGTCGGCGAGTGCAGCAGCTTGTCCACCACCCGGTTCACGGTCTGCGCCAGTTCGGCGCGGACCCGGGCGTCCAGCTCGGGCAGTCGGCCGTCCAGGCGGTCGAGCTCGCCCCGGACCACCTCCGACGCCTTGGTGCGCAGGGCGACCACCGTGGGGGTGATCGCGGCGGCGCGCTGGGCCGAGCCGAAGGACTCGACCTCCTGGGCGACGATCCGGCGGACCGCCTCCACGTCCAGTGCCCCGGCGGCGCCGGCGGTGGCGGCCGCCGCCTCGGCCAGGGTCTCCAGGTCGACCACGTGGACGCCGTCGAGGGCGTGCGCCCCGGCGTCGACGTCCCGGGGCATCGCCAGGTCCAGCAGCGCGAGCGGGGTGGCCCCGGCGCGCTTGGCGGCGGCGATGGCGACCTCCTCGGCGGTGAGCACGATTCCGGCCGCCCCGGTACAGGAGATGACCACGTCGGCCTCGGCCAGCGCGGTGCCGACCTGGGCGAAGGGGGCGACCCGGGCGCCGTACTCGGCGAGGGTGGTCGCCAGCCGCTCGGCTCGCTCCTGTGTTCGGTTGACGATGACCAGTTCGGACACACCGGCGCGGGCCAGCGTCGCCGCGGCCAGCGAGCTCATCGATCCGGCGCCGACGACCAGCGCCCGCTTGCCCGCGATCGGACCGGCCGCCGCGGCGATCCGCTCCAGGCCGAAGGTGACCAGCGACTGGCCGGCCTTGTCGATCCCGGTCTCGGTGTGGGCCCGCTTGCCGACCCGCAGCGCCTGCTGGAACAGCTCGTTGAGGCGGCGCCCGGCGGTGCCCCGCTCCTGCGCCAGCGACAGCCCGTCGCGCAGCTGGCCGAGGATCTGCCCCTCGCCGACCACCATCGAGTCCAGCCCGCACGCCACCGAGAACAGATGGTGCACGGCGCGGTCCTCGTAGTGGACGTACAGGTGCGCGGTCAGCTCCTCGATGCCGACGCCGGTGTGCTCGGACAGCAGCGCGGACAACTCGTCGACACCGGCGTGGAACTTGTCCACGTCGGTGTAGAGCTCGATCCGGTTGCAGGTGGAGACCAGCGCCGCCTCGCCCACCGGCGCGGCCTCGGCGGCGGCGCGCAGCAGCCGCTCCGGGCCTTCCCCGGTGAGGGCGGCGCGCTCCAGCAGCCCGACCGGCGCGGTGCGGTGGCTGAGGCCAAGTACCAGAAGGCTCATGCTCCTGCCTCGCTTCCCAGGTTCACGCCGACACCACCGCCGGCAGGTCGCCGTCGTCACCGCGCTCGGCTCCGGCGGCCTTGCCCCGGGTACGGGAGACAGCGCCGAGGCCGCGCCGGGCAGCGGCGGCGGCCACGGCCTTCGCACCTGCCCCAGGGCGGGAGACTACTGCGGGCGGCTCCTCCGTGAGGTGTTCCTCACCGGACTTTCGCTGTTCGTGGAAGGCCAGGATCTGCAACTCGATGGAGAGGTCGACCTTGCGGACGTCCACCCCGTCCGGCACCGACAGCACGGTGGGGGCGAAGTTGAGGATGCTGGTCACCCCGGCCGCCACCAGCCGGTCGCAGACCTGCTGGGCCGCGCCGGGAGGGGTGGTGATCACGCCGATGGAGACGTGCTCCGCCCGGATGATCTCCTCCAGTTCGTCCATGTGGCGCACCGGCAGCCCGGCCGCGGTCCGCCCGGCCAGCGCCGGATCGGCGTCCAGCAGCGCCGCGACCCGGAAGCCGCGGGAGGCGAAGCCGCCGTAGTTGGCCAGCGCGTGGCCCAGGTTCCCGATGCCGACGATGACGACCGGCCAGTCCTGGGTCAGCCCCAGCTCACGGGAGATCTGGTAGACGAGGTACTCGACGTCGTAGCCGACGCCCCGGGTGCCGTAGGAGCCCAGATAGGAGAAGTCCTTGCGGAGCTTCGCCGAGTTGACCCCGGCCGCGGTCGCCAACTCCTCGGATGAGACGGTGGGAACCGAACGCTCGGAGAGCGCCGTCAACGCCCGCAGGTACAGCGGCAGGCGCGCGACGGTGGCGTCGGGAATGCCCCGGCCGCGCGTGCGGCGCGCCGTAGCGGTGCCGCTCGTCGGGGGCGGGGTGGATGGGGTGGAACGTCCAGTTGCCACGGTGCTCCTGGTTCTGAAGCTGGGCTGCGAACGCCAGGCTATGCGTTTGTGAACGTGTGCACAAAGATGGTGTCCGTTTTGTCCACCCAGAGTGACGCGCATCACGCACGCCGTGCGGACCGTCCGCCGGAAGCGGCTGGGCACGTGTCACTCCTTCGACCTCGGCCCCCCGAAGCGAAACTCTGGACAAAACTCCTAGATGGTAAGCGCAACGACCGCGCATCTCATAAGAAGAATCCAGCCACCCTGCGGGCGAAGCCTTCGAGCCGACGGAACCGCTACCCGCCGAGCGCCTTGCGCAGCCGCTGCTCGTCCACCCGCCAGAAGTCGTGCTGACTGCCGTCGACCAGGGTCACCGGGATCTGCTCCCAGTACCTGCGGTACAGCTCCGGGTCCTGGTTGATGTCCAGTTCCTGCCAGTCGAAGCCGAGTTCGGCCGACAGCCGGGTGATCACCGACCGGGCGTCCTCGCACAGATGACAGTCGGGCTTGCCGATCAGCGTGATCACATGATCGGACGGGTCCTTGCGGGGGGCGCCACGGCGCAGCAGCGGAGTCACCCGACCATTCTGCGCCCCCACCACGGCGCACCGGCCCCCCGCCCGTTCACTTCGGCGATACAGATCCCGGGCCCGCGCTGGCTATGCTCGACACCATGGCCACGCTGCGAAGGCTCCCCCAGGCGAAGCGCTCCTCCGCCGTACTCGCCGGTGAGGCGTCCGCCGAGGCCACGCTGCACCCCTCGGCGCCCGCGGCGGCCGGAACCGGCGAGGCGGGCGACCCGCGCGCCGCCGCCTTCTTCGACTGCGACAACACCATCGTCCAGGGCGCGGCGATCTTCTACCTCGGACTCGGCCTGTACAAGCGGAAGTTCTTCAGCCACCGGGAGTTGCTGCGGTTCGCCTGGCAGCAGACGTACTTCCGGCTGCACGGCGCCGAGCACGCGGGCCACATGGCGGACGTCAGGGAGAGCGCCCTGTCGATCGTGGCCGGGCACCGGGCGGCCGACCTGGAGCGGATCTGCGAGGAGGTCTTCGAGGAGTACATGGCCGAGAAGATCTGGCCGGGCACCCGGGCGCTGGTGCGGATGCACCTGGAGGCCGGGCAGCGGGTCTGGCTGGTCACCGCCGCCCCGGTGGAGGCGGCCCGGGTGATCGCCGCCCGGCTGGGGATGACCGGCGCGCTGGGCACGGTCTCCGAGACCCTCGGCGGCGTCTACACCGGCCGCCTGGTCGGCGAGCCGCTGCACGGACCGGCGAAGGCCGAGGCGGTCAAGGCGCTGGCCCTGCGCGAGGGGCTCGACCTGGCCCGTTGCGCGGCGTACAGCGACTCCTCGAACGACATCCCGATGCTGTCACTGGTGGGCTACCCCTATGTGATCAACCCGGACGCCGAGTTGCGCCGCCACGCCCGGGAACAGGGGTGGCGGGTGCGGGACTTCAGGACCGGCCGGAAGGCCGCCCGGGTGGGCATCCCGGCCGCCGCCGGACTGGGCGCGGCGGCCGGTGGCGCCGCTGCCGCGATGGCGATCCACCGCAACCGGCGGCGCTGATCCCGGCCGGGGGGCGGGCCGCTGCGGCGGGTTGACGCGCGGGGCCGCTCCGCTGATCGCTTGTGACCACTCGGCCCCACCGCCGGACTCCCGGAAATTCATGGGTTGATGGGCCCGACCCCGGGGAATCCCGGGCCGATCGGTCAGTCTGCGGCGGCACTTGATCAATTCACGGCAGAGCCGGTCGGATCGCTCTGGCCATAGTCGGTCACATCCTGCCACCAAGCCGCAACAGATGTGACGGAAGCGGCGAAATAAGCAACAGGGTGTAGCCGTTGCTGCACAAAGCGTTATCCTCGTCTGACGCACGCCGGAGCCCATGTGTCCACGTTGGGTGAGCGGTCACGCACTGCACGTAAACAGTTCTGCCTCTGGGAGTCCCGTGTACCCACACGTCCGGAACGACGCGCCTGCACTCTCCCTCGCCCCCGGCGCCGCCGCAGGCGGGCTGGACCTGCTGCGCGCCATGGTGCGCGACCAGCTGTTCCCCCTCGGCGCGCTGCCGGTCACCGCGCTCGCCGTCGCCGGTGGCGTGGACGCACCACTCGGCCCCAAGCCGCCGCGCCCGTCCGTCGCCCTGCGCACCCGAACCTCGACGCCCGCGCCCCGGCACCGGAACCCGTCCTGGGACAAGGACGAGACCCAGGAATCAGCCGACAACCCGATCATGCGACTGGTGGAGCGCGCCCAGGAGGGGGACAGCGAGTCCTTCGGCCGCCTCTACGACCACTACTCGGACACCGTCTACCGGTACATCTACTACCGCGTCGGCAGCCGGGCCACCGCCGAGGACCTGACCAGCGAGACCTTCCTGCGGGCGCTGCGCCGCATCGGCACCTTCACCTGGCAGGGCCGGGACTTCGGCGCCTGGCTGGTCACCATCGCCCGCAACCTGGTCGCCGACCACTTCAAGTCCAGCCGGTTCCGGCTGGAGGTGACCACCGGGGAGATGCTCGACTCCAACGAGTGCGAGCGCAGCCCGGAGGACTCCGTGCTGGAGTCGCTGTCCAACGCCGCGCTGCTGGACGCCGTGCACCGGCTGAACCCGCAGCAGCAGGAGTGCGTGACGCTGCGCTTCCTCCAGGGCCTCTCGGTGGCCGAGACCGCCCGGATCATGGGCAAGAACGAGGGCGCCATCAAGACCCTCCAGTACCGGGCGGTGCGCACGCTGGCCCGACTGCTGCCGAGCGACGCCAGATAACCGCCGCCGTCGATGCCGGTCCGTCACCCGCGCGATCCAGTGCGCGTAACCGAGCGCACCAGCCGCTCGTTGGGCACTGTGCCCGAGCCCTCCGGGGCCGAGGTTCACCCTTTGGGGTGGTTCGAGGCACGACTGCGCAACCGTCCGGTCGGCCGAGTTGTCGACAACGACGAGAGGAGGTGCTGCCCATGACAGCCAACGTGCTAGAGCACCGCAGGGCGAAAGCCTTCGCAGACGCTGTGGAGGACGGTCCTGGCACCGCCGCCGCACAGCAGTTCCCAGAGCTGCTGACGATGGTGGAGACCCTGGGCTCCATGCCCGCGCCCACCCTGGCCCCCGAGGTCCGGACAGTCCAGCGCGCCCAGCTGATGGCCGAGTTCGAACGGGCCTTCGCCGGCGGCGGCGGCGGTGGCGTCCCGGTCCAGCGCGAGCGCGGCAGCCACCGCGCGGCTCCGGGCCGGTTCCGGCCCAGCACCGGCTGGGGCCGCAAGCTCGCAGTGAGCGGGCTGGCGGCGGGCGTGGTGGTCAGCGCGTTCGGCGGGGTGGCCGCGGCCAGCTCCTCCGCGATCCCGGGCGACGCCCTGTACGGGGTCAAGCGCGGGCTGGAGAACTGGCGGCTGGACTTCGCCGGTTCCGACGCCCAGCGCGGCAAGCTGCTGCTGGGCGAGGCCTCACAGCGGATGTCCGAGGCCCGCAAGCTGATCGCCGAGCAGGCGGACCGGCACACCCTGAGCCCGCATGTCGCGGCCGAGGTGACCAGGGCGCTCAGCGACATGAACGCCGAGGGCTCCCAGGGCCGGGATCTGCTCCAGGCGATCTACCAGCAGAGCCACTCGCTGGCCCCGCTGCGCAGCCTGGCCAGCTTCGACAGCGCCCAGCAGAGCCAGTTGGACGCGATCGCGCCGCACCTGCCCAGCCAGGCCGACCCGATGGCCGGACGGCTGCGGCAGCTGCTGTCGGGGATAAGCGCTGACCTCGCCCCGCTGCACCTGGCTCCGCCGTCCGGCGGATCCGGCAGCGCGGCGCTGCCCGGGGTGAGCGCCGGGCCGTCCGCGAGCACCGTCTCCGGCACCGGCTCCAGCTCGGTCGGCACCAGCCACAGCGGCGTCCGGCCGCAGGGCGCGACCGTCTCCGGCACCGGCACCGGCACCATGAGCGCGGCGCCCAGTGCCACGCCCAGCGCCGCCACCGGCGGCGGTGCCCTCGGCGGTCTGGGCAGCCTGCTGACCGGCGGCGGCGACGGCAGCAGCCCGTCCAGCACGCCCTCGGCCGGGAGCAAGCCCGAGGCCACCCCCTCGGCGAGCGCCCCGGACGGCAACGGCCTCACCGTGCCGCCGCTGCTCCCCGGGCTGCTGCCGACCATCGGCATCGGCCTGTCCGGCGGCGGCAGCTGACACCGGTTCGGGCCCGGCGTTCACCCGCCGGGCCCGAACCGCTCAGACAGGACATCCGCTCAGAAGGCATCCGCTCAGAAGAACACCGAGCGCCGCTGCACCAGCAGCCGGTACAGGGTGTGCTGCACGGTCTCCCGTACCTGGTCGGTGAGGTTGAACACCAGCATCGGGTCGTCCGCCGCCTCCGGCGGGTAGTCGTGCGTGGGGATCGGCTCGCCGAACTGGATCGTCCACTTGGTCGGCAGCGGCACCGCGCCCAGCGGTCCCAGCCACGGGAAGGTGGGCGTGATCGGCACGTACGGCAGCCCCAGCAGCCGGGCCACGGTGCGGGCGTTGCCGATCATCGGGTAGGTCTCCTCCGCGCCCATGATCGAGCACGGGATGATCGGCACCCCGGCCTTCAGCGCCGAGGAGACGAACCCGCCCCGGCCGAAGCGCTGCAGCTTGTAGCGCTCGGAGAAGGGCTTGCCGATGCCCTTGAAGCCCTCCGGCCAGACCCCGACGATCTCGCCCAGCTCCAGCAGCCGCTGCGCGTCCTCGTTGCAGGCGAGGGTGTGACCGGCCTTCCGGGCCAGCTCGTTCACCCCCGGCAGCACGAACACCAGGTCGGCGGCGAGCATCCGCAGGTGCCGCCGACCGGGGGTGTGGTCGTGGATGGCGACCTGGGTCATCAGCGCGTCCCAGGGCACCACCCCGGAGTGGTTGGCGACCACCAGCGCCCCGCCCTCGGTCGGCAGGTGCTCCGCGCCCCTGACGTCCAGTCGGAAGTACTTCTCGGCGATCGGCCGGATCGCGGTCAGCAGCACCTTGTCGGTGAGCTCCGGGTCGAAGCCGAACTCGTCCACCCGGTACTCGCCGGTGAGCCGCCGCCGCAGGAAGCCGAGGCCGCCGGCCGCCCGGGCCTCCCAGCCCTTCCCCAGCGCCCGCTCGGCCAGCCCGCCCAGCGGGCCGGCCAGCACACTGCCGACGGCACCGGCGACCGCCTCGGCCATGCCCCGTTCCGCGCCGTCGTCGACCGCGCCCGGCGCCGGGTCGGCGTCCGGCGCCACCGGCGCCACCGGCGGTGCCAGCGAGACCGGCGGGACCTGCCCGCCGCCCGCCGCCCGGGCGGCCCGGGCGGCGGTCCGCGCGGCGGCGACCCCGGGCGCGGCGCTCGCGGCCTGGGCCGTCTGCGCAGCGGTCCGTTCCCCGCCCTTCGCCCGGCCGCCCGCCCGGCGACCGCCGATCGGGATCACCTTGGCCTCGTTCACGGCCCGTTCCCTCGCCGAACTCATCAGTTGCCTCCTCCGCCGACCGGCAGCAGTTCGGCCACCCGGGACGTCCACCGGGCGATCCGCTCCGGTGGCAGCAGTCCCGCCCGGGTACTGCGGCCCAGGTCCGCCAGTGCCGCCTCGGTGGTGAACGCGGGGATGTACCCGAAGGTCTCCCGCAGGTGTGTGGTGTCGACCACCCGGCCGTGGGTGAGCAGCCGCAGCTGCTCCGGCGAGAAGTCGAGCATCCGGGTCTGCCGGGCCAGCCCGGCCACCCAGCTGACCGCCGGGAGCAGCATCGGCACCGTCGGCCGCCCGAGCCGCCGGGCGGCCTGCGAGAGCACCAGCACGCCGTCCCCGGCGACATTGAAGGTGCCGCTGTTGGTGGTGCCGCGCCGGGGTTCGACCGAGGCCAGCCGCAGCACCTCGACCGCGTCGTCCTCGTGCACGAACTGGAGCCTCGGGTCGTAGCCGAGGACGGTCGGCAGCACCGGCAGCGAGAAGTACTCGTTCAGCGGGGTGTCGGCGTGCGGGCCGACGATGTTGGCGAAGCGCAGCACGCTCACCGCGACGTCGGGCCGCCGCCGGGCGAAGCCCCGGACGTAGCCCTCGACCTCGACCGCGTCCTTCGCGAAGCCGCCGCTGGGCAGCACCTTGGGCTGCATCCGCTCGTGGAACACGGCCGGGTCGCGCGGGGCGGAGCCGTACACGCTGGTCGTCGACTTCACCACCAGCCGCCGCACGGTCGGGGCCTTCTGCACCGCCGCGAGCAGCTGCATGGTGCCGATGACGTTGGTCTCCTTGACCGTGGAGCGGCTGGTGGAGCCCAGGGTGGTGGCGCTGACGTTGAGGTGCACCACCGTGTCCACCCGGTGCTCGGCGATGATCCTGGCCACGGTCGGGCGGCGGATGTCGGCGGCGGCGAAGGTGTACGCGGCCAGCGGCGAGGCGTCGTGGTCGCCCGCGAGGTCGTACCCGGAGGGCTGGACGTCGACGCCGACGACCAGGTCGACCCCCGGCTCGCGCCGCACGGCCTGGACGAACCGGCTGCCCAGGTGCCGGGCAACCCCGGTGACCAGCACGACCTTTCCCACTGGACCGTCCTTTCCGCCTGCGCGCCGAGGCCCCCCGGCCTCTTGACCGCACGTTATCCCGGGGTTGTTGCCCGACCGTGTCAGGAGGGCTGCGTCGTGTGTGCCGTCGTGTCAGCCGGGACGTTTCAGCAGCTTCCGGCGGCTTCGCCCGGAAAAACGCAGCCGCCCGCTCCGACACTAGTGCCGGAGCGGGCGGCTGGACACCTTGTGACCGCGCGTGGCGGCCCGAGGCCTACTTCTTGTTGCGACGCTGAACCCGCGTGCGCTTCAGCAGCTTGCGGTGCTTCTTCTTGGCCATACGCTTGCGGCGCTTCTTGATGACGGAACCCACTGACAACCCTCACTCACTGGACAAACCCGCAGGAGCGGGAGTCAGAGTCCAAACGACTGACGTAAGCCACCAGCGTACCGAAACCTGAGCCCAGGGTGTAATCGGCCCCTCGCGCCCTGCTGAACGCCACGGCCCGGCCGGGAATCCGCCCCCTTTTCGGGGCGGCTCCGGCCGGGCCGTGTGGCGCTGTGCTCCCGTTGCTGCCGTCGCTGCTCGGTTGCCGCTCGGTGCGGTTGGGCTCCGGTGCCCTACGCGGTCTCCCGCCCCACGTAGGACTCCCTGAGGTAGTCGTGCACCGCCTGCTCGGGTACCCGGAACGAGCGGCCCACGCGGATCGCGGGCAACTCGCTGCTGTGCACCAAGCGGTACACGGTCATCTTCGACACTCGCATCACCGAGGCGACCTCCGCCACGGTGAGGAAGTTGACCTCGTTCAGAGGCCGCTCGCCAGACGCCATGACAACACCGACCCTTATCCGTGTGACGGGCACCGGCTTCCCCTCCGGTGACTCCAGCCAACACACGCGTATCCCCAGGGTAGTTATGGGTGATACCAGTGGGAAGGGGGAGAAGTAGCCAATCGCTACTGAGACATACCGGCCTGTTGCAGTACGTAGGCAGTAAGCATTCCGTAGCACTCCGGTCGCGCACCGTCGTCGAGCGGGACGGCCACCGCCACCTGCCCCTCGGCCTCGGCGACGAACACCGCCGGGTCGTCGGCGTCGGCCGGGCCGACCGCCGGGACGCCCAGGCGGCCCGCCCCGCAGATCCAGCCGTGGTCGCCGATGACCAGGTCAGGGCGGGGATGACCGGCCTCGGCCAGGGCCGCCAGGGCGATCCTCACCGGCTGCGGGGAGTGCGTGTGGACCGGGTCGGCGAGGGGTGCGGCGCCAGGTCCGACGGAGCGGGGGGCTCCGTTCGGGGACGTCTCTTCATACACCCGCACCACCCCCACCCGGCGCACGTAGTCGAGGGCGCACCGGCGCGCACCCTCCGGCGCGTGAGCCTGAAATGCACGCCCCCGCCCTGGTACGGGCAGCGAACAGCCCGCCGCGCGCAGCGCCCCGGCCAGCGCGGCGTAGAAGCCGAGCAGCGGGCCCGGGTGGCCGGTTCCGGTGAGCACCGTCCCCCTGGCGGCGGCGGTCCGGGCGAGGACTGCGGCGAGGGCGTCCAGGGCACGGACCGTCAGCTCCGGGTCCAGGGTGTCCGGGCCGTGCCGGTGGGCCGGGTCGGGCGAGACCCCGCAGCGGCGGGCGAGCAGCGCCAGCAGCCGGTCGGCGGGCCAGTCCCGCTCCGGGTCGAGACCGAGCCGCAGCTCCGGGTCGCCGTGGGCGAACCGGGCGCAGTTGCGCAGCACCCGCTCCCGGCGGGCGACCGGCCCGGCGATCCGGCAGGCCGTCAGCTGCGCGGCCAGCTCGTCCGCGCTGATCACGCCGCGGAAACCGCCGCGGAAACCGCCGCGAAAACCGCAGCTGCCGCAGCTGGAACCGCCGCCGAAACCGCTCACGCCGTCAGTGTGGCAGCCCCCGGACGGCCGGGGCGGGCCTCAGACGACCAGGCCGTGGTGCGGGAAGACCGCGCGCCGGGTGGCCAGCACCGCCTGGTCCAGCCGGTTCGCCGGGTCGTAGCCGCCGTCGAAGTCCTTCCAGGTGCCGTCCGCGCCGTCGGTCATCCGCTCCGGGGCGCGCTGCCGGGTACGCCGCAGCACCTCCGCCCGCCACTCCTCCGGGGTGGGCGTCAGCGGGTCGATCGGCTGCCCGGCCGCCACCGCGACCAGGTGGGTCCAGGCCCGGGGGACCACGTCGGCCACCGCGTAACCGCCGCCGCCGAGCGCCAGCCAGCGGCCCTGCGCGTGGGCGTCCGCCAGCTCGGCCATGGACACGGCCACCGCGCGCTGCGCGTCCAGGGTGACCGCGAGGTGCGCCAGCGGGTCCTCCAGGTGGGTGTCCGCGCCGTGCTGACTCACCAGCACCTGTGGCTGAAATGCTTCGAGCAGCTGCGGGACGACCGCGTGGAAGGCCCGCAGCCAACCGGCGTCGCCGGTCCCGGCGGGCAGCGCCAGGTTCACCGCCGTCCCCTCGGCCCCCGGGCCCCCGGTCTCCTCCGGCCAGCCGGTCTGCGGGAAGAGCGTGCGCGGGTGCTCGTGCAGCGAGACGGTGAGCACCCGGGGGTCGTCGTAGAACGCCGCCTGCACGCCGTCGCCGTGGTGGACGTCCACGTCCACGTAGGCGACCCGCTCGGCGCCCAGCTCCAGCAGCCGGGCGATGGCCAGCGCGGCGTCGTTGTAGACGCAGAAGCCGGAGGCGCTGCCGGGCATCGCGTGGTGCAGCCCGCCCGCGAAGTTCACCGCCCGGCCGCCGCCCCAGGCCGCCTCGGCCCCGGCCACCGACTGACCGGCGATCAGCGCGGAGGCCTCGTGCATGGCCGGGAAGGCCGGGTTGTCCTCGGTGCCGATGCCGCGCGCCTGGTCCGGCTCGCCGGTCCGCCCGGCCCGGCGGACGGCCGCCACGTACTCGGGCTCGTGCACCAGGCCCAGGGTGGAGTCACCGGCCGCCGGGGCGGTGGCCACGGTCACCCCGGGCAGCCGGTCCAGGCCGAACGCCCGGACCAGCGCCATGGTCAGCTCCAGCCGGACCGGGTCCATCGGGTGGCCGGGACCGAAGTCGTACCCGGTGTCGGCCTCGTTCCAGAGCAGTCGCAGCGGCGTCATACCGCCACGGTATCGACTGCCGCGGGCTGCGGCGCATCAGCCCCGAACGCCCGGGTCACCGTGAGCACGGCGAGCACCAGCACCATCGGCACCAGCATCGCCACCCGGTAGCCGGAGCCGCCCGCGATCGCGCCCACCAGCGGTGAGCCGACCAGGAAGCCCACGTAGTTGAAGATGTTCAGCCGGGCCACGGCCGCGTCCGCGTCCCCCGGGAACAGGCGGCCACCGGCCGCGAACACCTGCGGCACCACCACGCTGACGCCGAGGCCGACCACCGCGAACGCCAGCACCGCCGTCCACTCCTCCGGCGCGAGCGCCACCAGCGCGAAGCCCAGGGCGCAGACGATCGCGCCCAGCTTCACCGTGCGCACGCCGCCCCAGCGCTGCACCCTGCCGTCGCCGAGCATCCGGCCCAGCAGCGCCACCACCATGTAGGCGGCGTACGGCACCGAGTACATCTGGCTGGACGTGTGCATCAGGTCCTGCATGTACTTGGCGCTCCAGTTGGAGACGGTGGAGTCGGCGATGTACGCCACGCACATGGCCAGGCAGAGCGGCAGCAGCGGCTTCCACGGGATGGAGCGGGCCGCGGCGGCCGCCGCCTCCTCGACCGCGCGGCCCAGCTCGGCCGGTCCGGCGTACCAGATCCCGGCGACCAGCACGATCGGGATCGCCACCACGGCCGTGGTGCCGAACAGCGCCAACTGGCTGAGGTGCCAGTGCGCCCCGGCCCAGGCCAGGATCGCGCCGATGATCCCGCCGAGGCTGAACACCGCGTAGAAGCCCTGCACGATGCTCCGGCCGTAGCGGTGCTGGAGCGACACCGCCGACATCGCCTCGCTGGCGTCCAGGCCGCCGACCATCAGCCCGAACGCGCCCAGCGCGGCCCCGGCCTCCCACAGCCGGTCGCCCGCGCCGACGCCCAGCAGGGTCAGGCAGACCAGCGGCTGGACCACCCGCAGCACGGCCCGCGGCGAGGTCCGCTTGACCACCCACTCCATCGAGATCGAGCCGACCCCGGCCAGCACCGGCACCGCCGCCAGGAACACCGGCAGCAGGCCGTCACTGATCCCGTACTGCTTCTGGATCGCCGGGATCCGGGTCACCAGCAGCGCGAAGACCGCGCCCTGCACGAGGTAGCTGACCAGCAGCGCCACCCGGGCCTGCCGCAGTCGCGGGGTCACCGCACCGGTGTCGCCCGCCGCCGTCGGATCAGCCATGACGCACGTCCTTACTCACCAGTACTCGAACAGGTAGGCGCGAGCGTACGTACTCGCCCGGTGCACCGGAAGGGGCGGCGGCAAAAGATCGCAAGCTGCAACCCACGTCGGTTCCGCCGAGCGCCCCGATCGTTACCTAACGTGAGAGCACGGACACGGCCCGCCGTCCCCGGCCGTCCGCCGACCAGCTGTCGACCGCCTGGGAAGGGCTCACATGGGTACGCGCGACCGCCTCCTCGCCCCACTGCGCCGGATCGTGTCCCAGGCGCCCGCGCCGCAGGACCCCACCGGCCTGGCGCTGACCGGGCTGTTCGGCCCGGAGCCGCCCGCCCCCGCGCTGTTCGCGCCGGAGCTGCTGGCCCGGGTGCCGCTGGAGCGGCTGCTGGAGACCGTGGCGGCGCTGCGCGAACGGCACGGCGCACTGCGCTCGGTCCGCCCGCAGCAGGAGCTGCACCGGCTCGCCTTCGACCGGGGCAACGAGCTGGTCTGGGCCGTGACCGACCCGGACGGGCGGCTCACCACCCTGGTCACCGGCCCGGGCGCGCTGCTGGCCCGGGACCGCGCGGGCATCGTCCCGGCCCCCACCCCGGCCGGGGACGACGCCCGGCCCGCCGTCGCGGCCGCGCCGGAGCCGCCCGGCGCCCCGGCCGCCGGCTCCCGGCTGACCCGGGCCTCGGCCAGCGTGCCCGCCCCGGCCGCGGCCACGCTGCAACGCACCATCCTGGCCTACGCCGCCGCGACCGCCGTCGAACTGACGGTCCCGTACCTCACCGACACCGCCACCGGCTGGGTGCTGCTGCTGGCGCAGGCCCCGGCCTTCGCCTGGTACGTGCTGCGCACCGCGCCCGCGCACACCCTGCCGCCGTGGTTCCGGCTGCTGCCGCTGCTGCCGCTGGCCGCCGCCCTGCTGGCCGCCGCCCGGGCGCTGCCACTGCTCGGACCGGGACTGCCGTGGACCGCCCCCGGCCTGCCGGAGGCCGCCCTGGCGCTGGCCGTGATCGGGCTGGCCGGCTGGACCCACCGCCGCTGCCGACCGGTCCGGCCCTCCCCCAGCGCCCACCCGCTGGTGCTCGACTCGCCGCTGCGCGGCGGCCGGTTCACCGTCACCGAGGGCGGCGGACCCGCCGTCAACCGCTACGCCCAGGAGTCGCTGCTGCCCGGCGGCGGTCGCTCGCACCGGTACGCGGTCGACCTGGTCCAGCTCGGCGACGGCGAGCTGTGGCGCGGACGCCGCGCGCTGGGCCTGGCCCCGGCCGTCAACGAGCGGTACGCGATCCACGGCCACCCGGTGCTCAGCCCCTGCGACGGGGTGGTGGTGGCCGCCGTCGACGGGCTGCCGGACCACGGCCCGTTCGAGTCCGGCGCGAGCCATCCGGAGGGCAACCACATCGCCATCGACACCGGCCGCGCGCTGGTGGTGCTCTCCTGGCTGCGGCAGGACAGCGTCCGGGTCCGGCGCGGCCAGCACCTCACCGCCGGGACGCTGATCGCCGCCGTCGGCAACTCCGGCGACGGCAGCGAACCGGCGCTGCACCTGCGGGCGGAGACCCGGGCCTCCCGCCCGCTGCCGGGCACCGGCGGCGGGCTGCCGTTCCGGCTGGCCGAACTGCGCGGCGACCCGCTGCGCGGCCGCCGCTTCAGCGTCCCCGACTAGGGCCGGTTCCCGACCGGTTCGCTACTGGACCAGCCCGAGCAGCGCCGGGACCTGCGCGGTGTCGCTGTACTGCCCGGTCGCCGCCGCCAGCCGCTCGGCCGGGGTGAGCGCGGTGTAGCCGAAGACGTCCATCCCGGCCGAGCGCGCGGCGGCCACCCCGAGCGGGCTGTCCTCCAGCACCACGCAGCGCTCCGGCGGGACGCCCATGGTCGCGGCGGCGTGCAGGAACAGGTCCGGGGCGGGCTTGCCCCGGCCCACGTCCTGGGCGCTGAACAGCTGGCCGTCGGTGAAGAACCCGTCCAGCCCGGTCCGGCCGAGCGCGGTGCGGATCCACTCGTGGTGCGCCGAGGAGGCCACGCAGTAGCGCACCCCGGACTCCCGCACCCGCTTCAGCAGTTCCGCCGCCCCGGCCACCGGCAGCAGCTCCTGCTGGAAGGCGGCGAAGACCCGCGCGTGGAAGTCCTCGTCGAAGGTCTCCGGCAGCCTGGCCCCGTCGTGCCGGGCCGCGATCACGTCGTGCACGGTGTGCGCCGCCGCGCCCATGAAGTCCCGGTAGGAGTCCTCGATGGTGGTGGGGTACCCCAGACCGGTCAGGTAGTCGGCGAGCAGCCGGTTGGAGATCGGCTCGCTGTCCACCAGCACACCGTCGTTGTCGAAGATCACCAAGTCGTAGCGCATCAGGTCACCCTAGCGGTGCCGACCCCGTCACCTGCCGCCGTCACCTGCCCCGTCACCTGCCGCCCGAGGCGAGCTCCCGGGAGCGGTCGCGGGCCGCCTCCAGCGCCGACAGCAGGGCCGCGCGCACCCCGTGGTTCTCCAGCTCGCGGATCGCCGCGATGGTGGTCCCGGCCGGGGAGGTGACCGCCTCGCGGAGCTTGACCGGGTGCTCGCCGGAGTCCCGGAGCATCACCGAGGCGCCCACCGCCGCCTGCACGATCATGTCGGCGGCCACCGCGCGCGGCAGGCCGAGCAGGATCCCGGCGTCGGTCATCGCCTCCACCAGGAAGTAGAAGTACGCCGGTCCCGAGCCGGAGAGCGCGGTCGCCGCGTCCTGCTGCGACTCGGGCACCCGCAGCGTCCGGCCGACCGGCTTGAAGATCTCCTCGGTACGCAGCAGGTGCTCCTCGGCGGCGTGCGAACCGGCCGAGATCACGCTCATCGCCTCGTCCACCAGCACCGGGGTGTTGGTCATCACCCGGACCACCGGGGTGCCCGGCGCCAGCCGCTCCTCGAACCAGGCGGTGGGCACCCCGGCCGCGCCGGAGATCACCAGCCGGTCGGCCGACACCTGCGGCGCCAGCTCCTCCAGCAGCACGCCCATGTCCTGCGGCTTCACGGTCAGGATCAGCGTGTCCGCGCTCTTGGCGGCCTCGGCGTTGCTGACCGCCTCCACCCCGTACCGCTCGCGCAGCTCCGCCGCGCGCTCCGGGCGGCGGGCGGTCACCAGCACGTCCGCCGGGGCCTTCCCGGCCCGCAGCAGCCCGGACACCAGGGCCTCGCCGATCTTTCCGGTACCGAGGACAGCGACTCGTTGCGTCATACCGCCATCCTCCCACCGCACCCCACCCCGCACCGGCCCCGTCCACCAGCCGAAACGCCCGTGCGCGCCCGGCAACGGACCCGCGTCGGCGTCGGAAGTCAGTACGGCAGCAGGCGGCCGGTGTCCAGGGTGAAGGAGAAGGGCTCCGGGATCTGCACCCGCTCGCCGAAGGCCGCGTCCCTCCTCGGGCAGGTAGGTCAGATCGGGGTTGCGGAGCGTGCCGACGGCGGGCGACTCCAGATCCGTGTTCTGCGACGGCAGGTAGCCCTCGGGCATATGGGCGTCGAACTGCCGGGCGACCGTGTAGAGGTTCCGCTGGTGGATCGCCGAGGGCGGAAGCTGCATGATCACGGCGTCGCCGGAGAACTCGGCCTTGACGCTGGAGTCGGCGATCTCCCGGGCCCGGTCGAGGAGTTCGCGGTGCCGAGGCCGCGTGGAGGACCCCCTCGCAGAGGTGCGCTGTCCTCCATGCTACGGACGGGCGGGCTGCTGGGGCGGCGCCCCGGGGGCGGCTCGCTGTCGGGGCAAACTCAGGGTTGTCCCCTATAGCTTCGGGGGCTTCGGAAGAGCACCGTGGAGATATGACAAGCAGCGATGTCTCGACCCGCGAATCAAGCCAGCTCGCCGTGGCGTCCACGACCCTCGGGCCGTGGCGTACCGCCGGCGCGGTCGGCGTTGTCGGCGGCGGCGCGGCGCTCGCCGTCGACCTGATCACCCTGCACTGGTCGCTCAGCGTGCTGGCGGGCCCGGCGGGCATCGCCCTGTTCCTGTTCTTCCTGGTCGGCGGCGTCGGCTCGGTCGTCGGCAGGAAGGGCGACCGCAGGCTGCGCCGCTGGGCGGCGGAGCACCCGTGGGAGACGGCGCTGGTCCCGGCCGTCGGACTGGCCGTCACCAACACCCTGACCCAGTTCTTCCTGAGCGGTTCCGGCGTCTTCGCCAGCATCTTCACCGGCCTGTGGCACGCGGCGGTGCTGGGCGTGGTCATCGGCGTGGTCGGCTCGGTCACGGCCTCCCGGCGCAGCCAGAACTGATCATTCTTACCCCGGCCCTATCGGATGGTAGGCATACTGTCGAAGTGGCCACACTGGACGACTCCCACAACACCACCCCCAACGAGCCCGACCCCTTCGAGGGGCTGGTCCTGGACGAGGACTTCGTGCGCGGCGCGACCCACCAGGAGGGCTCGGCGCGCGCCCGGCTGCTGGCGTCGAAGTGGCAGCGGGAACCGCCGGAGGACACCTCCTGGCGGCCCGAGCCGACCCCGCCCCGCCGCTGGTACGAGCGCGGCCCGCTGCGGCGGCGCGGTGTCCGTCGCGCCGTGCTCGCGGTAGCGGTGGTGGCGGTGCTGCTGGTGCTGGCCCAGGCCGGGCCCGCCGACGTGCTGGGCTGGATCGGCAACCACGTCTGACCGCTGAACCGCCCCGGGCAGCGCCCGGCGTCAGCGGCGCCGGCGGCGGGCGGCGCCCGCCGGGACCGGGCGCGAGCGGGCGCGGGACGCGGCCAGGGCCCGCTCGTAGCCGGCCCGCTTCTCCGCCTCGCCGGGGGCCTCGGTCAGGCTGCGCAGGAAGTACACCGCGAGGGCGCCGACGAAGCCGATGGCGAGCATCGGGCCGACCGAGCGGTCCTCCGCCATCCAGCCGGTCAGCGATGCCCTGCCCCTGGTGAACACGTTCCAGGCGCGGACCGCCGCCACCGCCGTGCACACCAGCACCGCGCCCACCAGCAGCACGTTCACCAGCGACCCGGACTTGGAGATCAGCACGCCCTGCACGCCCAGGCGCATCAGCAGCGCCCCGGCGACGGTCGCCGCCAGCGCGCCGACGCTGACCGCGACCCGGCGCAGCCAGTAGCCGGTGTCGTGGGTGACCCAGGCCGTGCCGAAGAAGCGGATGGGCTCGGGGCTGGGGCTGGGGCTGCGGCTGGAGTTGGACGCGCGGTCGTCGGACACGACTCCGATTATGCGACAACGGGCCGCCCCTCCCCCCGCAGGGGGAAGGCGACCCGCGTCACAACGAACCGGTCGGCCCAGCGACGAGCCGGTCAGCCCAGCGCGGAGACGTCCCGGACCGCGCCCTTGTCGGCGCTGGTCGCCATCGCCGCGTAGGCCCGCAGCGCCGCCGAGACCTTGCGCTCGCGGCTGGCCGGGCGGTAGCCGGTGGTCGCCTCCAGCTCGGCCCGGCGGGCGGCCAGTTCCTCGTCGGAGACCTCCAGCCGGATCGACCGGGCGGGGATGTCGATGGTGATCAGGTCGCCGTCGCGGACCAGCGCGATGGTGCCGCCGGAGGCCGCCTCCGGCGAGGCGTGGCCGATGGACAGACCGGAGGTACCGCCGGAGAAGCGGCCGTCGGTGACCAGCGCGCAGGCCTTGCCGAGGCCCCGGCCCTTGAGGAAGGACGTCGGGTACAGCATCTCCTGCATGCCCGGGCCGCCCTTGGGGCCCTCGTAGCGGATGACCACCACGTCGCCCTCCTTGACCCGCTTGGTGAGGATCGCGTCGACCGCGTCCTCCTGCGACTCGGCGACCACGGCCGGGCCCTGGAAGCGCCAGATCGACTCGTCCACCCCGGCCGTCTTCACCACGCAGCCGTCCACCGCCAGGTTGCCGTAGAGGATCGCCAGGCCGCCCTCGGTGGAGTACGCGTGCTCGACGTCGCGGATGCAGCCGCCCGCCGCGTCGGTGTCCAGTGTGTCCCAGCGCTCGGACTGGGAGAAGGCGGAGGCGGAGCGGACGCAGCCGGGCGCGGCGTGCCACAGCTCGACGGCCTCGGCGGACGGCGAGCCGCCGCGCACGTCCCAGGTCTTCAGCCAGTCGGCCAGCGACGGGCTGTGCACGCTGTGCACGTCCTCGTTCAGCAGCCCGCCCCGGTACAGCTCGCCGAGGATCGCCGGGATGCCACCGGCCCGGTGCACGTCCTCCATGTAGTACGAGCCGTTGGGGGCGACCTTGGACAGGCACGGCAGGCGGCGCGACAGCGCGTCGATGTCGGCCATGTCGAAGTCCAGCTCGGCCTCCTGGGCGGCGGCCAGCAGGTGCAGGATGGTGTTGGTGGAGCCGCCCATGGCGACGTCCAGCGCGACCGCGTTCTCGAACGCGGCCCGGGAGGCGACGCTGCGCGGCAGCACCGAGGCGTCGTCCTCGCCGTAGTAACGCTTGGTGATCTCGACGACGGTGCGCCCGGCGGCCTGGTAGAGCGCCTTGCGGGCGGTGTGGGTGGCCAGCACCGAGCCGTTGCCGGGGAGCGCCAGGCCGATGGCCTCGGCCAGGCAGTTCATCGAGTTGGCGGTGAACATGCCGGAACACGACCCGCAGGTCGGGCAGGCGTTCTCCTCGATCCGGGCGATGTCCTCGTCCGAGACGTTCTCGTTGACGGCGTCGGAGATCGCGTTGATCAGGTCCAGCTTGCGGACGGTGCCGTCGACCAGGGTGGCCTTCCCGGCCTCCATCGGGCCGCCGGAGACGAACACGGTCGGGATGTTCAGCCGCAGCGCGGCCATCAGCATCCCGGGGGTGATCTTGTCGCAGTTGGAGATGCAGATCAGCGCGTCCGCGCAGTGCGCCTCGACCATGTACTCGACCGAGTCGGCGATCAGGTCGCGCGAGGGCAGCGAGTAGAGCATCCCGGCGTGGCCCATGGCGATGCCGTCGTCCACCGCGATGGTGTTGAACTCGCGCGGGATGCCCCCGGCTGCCTGGACCGCCTCGGAGACGATCCGGCCCACCGGCTGGAGGTGCGTGTGCCCGGGCACGAACTCGGTGAAGCTGTTGGCCACCGCGATGATCGGCTTGCCGAAGTCCTCACGGGCCACGCCTGCGGCCCGGAGGAGGGCGCGGGCGCCGGCCATGTTGCGGCCATGGGTGACGGTACGAGACCTCAGCTCGGGCACTGTGCTCAACTCCTTCGTCGTTGGCGTTCGAGCCTACGCCGCCCGCCCGCCCCTCGGACGCCGCGTCCGGCATCCGGTACGGTCGGCGGTCAGCCCCGGTCGTTCACGCCGACCGTCAGGTCCAGCTGGAAGTCCTCGCGGACCACGCCGTCCGGGAAGACCGCCAGCAGTGCCTCCCGCTCCGCCGCCAGCACCTCCGCGCGGCGCGGCTCCGGCAGCACCGCCAGGTAGGAGCGCGAGCCCAGGTCGGCCAGCGACTGCTCCAGCGGGATGCTGCGGCTCCACTTCAGCAGCGCCTTGCCGGTGCGCAGGCCCAGCCGCTCCAGCTCCGACGCGCTCTGGTTGACCGCCCCGTAGCCGTGGTAGTCCGGGCAGGCAGCGGTCAGCCGCCGCTCCTGCGCCGCGGGCCAGCCCTGGGAGCGGTCCTTGACGTTCCAGAACACCGCGAGCGCGCCGCCCGGGCGCAGCACCCGGCGGGCCTCCGGCACGGACTGGTCCGGGGTGGTCCAGTGGAACGCCTGGCCGTAGGTGACGAAGTCGGCGGAGCGGTCGGCGAAGGGCAGCCGGTTGCCGTCCGCCCGCACCAGCGGGACCCGCGGCAGCACCGAGGCCAGCTGTCGCGCCATGCCCAGGGTGGGCTCGACCGCGACCACCTCGGCGCCGCGGCCGAGCAGCAGCCGGGTGACGATGCCGGTGCCCGCGCCGACGTCCAGTACCCGGGCGCCGCGCAGCGGCCTGCCGGTCAGCTCCTCGATCGCGTCGAACAGCGCCTGGGGATAGCTGGGGCGGGCCGCGTCGTACTGGGCGGCGACGGCGCCGAAGGAGCTGGAGAGGGTGGTTCCGTGCAGGAAGGACGACGACATGCCGGGGCTCCGATCCACTGCGTCGGGAAGGGCTAGCGGGGTGAACCTACCCGGGCGGCGGTCGCCAGGTGCAGCCGGGTGAAGGCCAGCGCCTCCGCGAGTTCCGCCTCACGTTCGACCGGTCCCGCGGAGCGCCTGGTGTTGACCTCCAGCACCACGTGGCCGTCGAAGCCGCCGCGGGCGAGCCGTTCCAGCAGCTCGGCGCAGGGCTGGGTGCCGCGCCCGGGGATCAGGTGCTCGTCCTTCGCGGAGCCGGAGCCGTCGGCGAGGTGCACGTGCGCCAGCCGGTCGCCCATCCGGTCGACCATCGCCAGCGCGTCGGTGCGGGAGGTGGCGACGTGCGACAGGTCGACGGTGAAGTGCCGGTAGTCCTCGGTGGTCGGGTCCCAGTCGGGCGCGTAGGCGGCGACCTCGCGGTCCCGGTAGCGCCACGGGTACATGTTCTCCACCGCGAACCGGACGTCGGTCTCGTCCGCCATCCGCCAGATGCCCTGGACGAAGTCCCGGGCGTACTGCCGCTGCCAGCGGAACGGCGGGTGCACCACCACGGCGGAGGCCCCGAGCTTCTCCGCCGCCGCCCGCGCCCGCAGCAGCTTGGTCCACGGGTCGGTGCCCCAGACCCGCTGGGTGATCAGCAGGCAGGGCGCGTGCACGGCCAGGATCGGCACGCCGTGGTAGTCGGACAGCCGCCGCAGCGCCTCGATGTCCTGGCTGACCGGATCGGTCCACACCATGACCTCGACGCCGTCGTAGCCGAGCCGCCCGGCGATCTCGAACGCGGCGGCGGTGTTCTCCGGGTAGACCGAGGCGGTGGACAGGGCGACCTTGGCGGCGGGCACGAACCGGGGCCCGGCCCCGACCGTCCCGGCCGCGCGCGGCGCGTGCGGCAGCGGCACCCGCGCGGGCGCCGCCCGCTTCGCCGCGACGCCGGTCGCTTTGGCCGCCCGCCCGCCCCGGGCCCGGCCCGGGGGCGCCCCGGCTCCCGGTTCCCGGCTCGGCTGCTCGTCCGCTGCTTCCGCCACGGAGACAGCCTAAACGTGTCGGCGGCGGGACGGGACGGGAGCGCGTCCGGCGAAACGGTGCGGGCCGGTCAGGACACCCCCTCCATCTGGTCCAGCCGGCGCAGGATCAGGCCCTCGCGCAGCGCCCAGGGGCAGATGTCCAGCTCCCGCACCCCGAACAGGTCCATCGCGCCGTCCGCGACCAGCGCCCCGGCGAGCAGCTGCCGCGCCCTGCCCTCGGAGACGCCCGGCAGCACCGACCGCTGCGCGGTGCTCATCGCCGCGAGCTTGGGCACCCACGCGGCCAGCGCCTCCCGGGTCAGCCCGCGCTTCTGGTACGGGCCGTCGGCCTCCCGCGCCGCGCCGGTGATCCGAGCCAGCTGCTTGAAGGTCTTGGAGGTCCCGACGAAGTGGTCGGGCACGCCGACCCGGGCCACGTCCCCGACCGTCCGGGCGATCTGCGCCCGCACGTGGCGGCGCAGCGTCCGCACCGCGTCCGGGGTCGGCGGGTCGCCGGGCAGCCAGCCCGCCGTCAGCCGTCCGGCGCCCAGCGGCAGCGACACCGCCGCGTCGGGCTGCTCGTCCACGCCGCAGGCTATCTCCAGCGAGCCGCCGCCGATGTCGAGCAGCAGCAGCCGCCCCGCCGACCAGCCGTACCAGCGGCGGGCGGCCAGGAAGGTCAGCCGGGCCTCGTCGCCGCCGGAGAGCACCCGCAGCTCGACGCCGGTCTCCCGCTCGACCCGTTTGAGCACGTCCTCGCCGTTGACGGCCTCCCGCACCGCCGAGGTGGCGAACGGCAGGACCTCCTCCACGCCCTTGTCCTCGGCCACCCTCATCGAGGAGGCGACCATGTCGACCAGGCGCTGCACCCCGTCCTCGCGGATCGCCCCCTGCTCGTCCAGCAGTTCGGCCAGCCGCAGCTCGATCTTGTGCGAGTACGCGGGCACGGGTGCGGCACCCGGGTGCGCGTCCACCACCAGGAAGTGGACGGTGTTGGATCCCACATCGAGAACGCCGAGTCGCATAACCGTCAACGCTACGCGATAGCCGGGCGACGATCACCCCGCACCCGGAACCCGCTGGGCCCGGAGCAGCGTTCTCCGGTGCGTACCGCCCCTGCCGTCCCCCCGAGGAGACCCGTCGTGGCCCTGCAACTCCAGATCGTCGGAAACGCCATGCAGATGGCCGTCGTCCAGCTCCAGCCGGGGCAGACGGTCTACAGCGAGGCTGGGAAGTTCCTGTTCAAGACGACCAACGTGAGCATGGACACCCGGTTGTCCGGGCCGCCCGGGGGCTCGCAGCTGCCCGGGCAGGGCCAGGCCGGCGGCATGGGCGGGCTGCTGCGGCAGGCCATGGGCACGGCCATGCAGGTCGGCCAGCGGATGCTGGCCGGGGAGAGCGCGGCGTTCCAGTACTTCACCGCGCAGGGCGGCGAGGGCACGCTCGGCTTCGCCGGGACCATCCCGGGGGAGATGCGCGCCCTGGAGCTGGACGGCGGCCGGGCCTGGCTGGCCGAGAAGGACGCCTTCATCGCGGCCGAGGCCGGGGTGGACTTCGGCATCGCCTTCTCCGGACTGCGCGCCGGGATGCGCGGCGGCGAGGGCTTCGTACTGGAGCGGTTCACCGGGCGCGGCACCGTGCTGATCGGCGGCGCGGGCAACTTCATCGACCTGGAGCTGCAGGACTTCGGTGGCGCGCTACAGGTCCACACCGGCTGCATCGTCGCGTTCGAGGAGGGGATCAGCTACGACGTGCAGCGGATCGGCGCGCTCAACCGCCAGGGCATGATGAACGCCCTGTTCGGCGGGGACGGCCTGTCCATGGCCACGTTGCAGGGGCACGGCAAGGTGATCCTCCAGTCGATGACGCTGGAGGGCCTGGCGAACGCGCTGCGCAAGGCCGAGGGCTCGGGCGGGGACAAGGAGGGCCCGACCGGCGGGCTGTTCTCCACCCGGATCGAGTGACCGGCGGGAGCGCCGTTCCCCCGATCGGGCGAACGGCGCTCCCGCCGCGCTACGCGCCGAGCCGGTGCCGCCCGCCGAGGTCCTGGAACAGGCCGGTGTTCAGCCGGAACGCGAACCGGGCCTCCTCGGTTATCCGCCGCTGCTCGGCCTCGCCGACGGCCGCCCCGGCCGCGTCCAGCCGCGCCCGGTAGTCCCGCTTGAAGGCGGCCGGGTTGCCGACCGCCTCGAAGACGTAGAACCGGACGCCGTCGCCCTTGTGCGCGAACCCCCAGACCCGCTCGGCGATCCCGCGCACGACCTGGCCACCGGAGAGGTCGCCCAGGTAGCGGGTGTAGTGGTGGGCGAGCAGCCCGTTCGGCCAGTCCCGGGCGACCTCGCGCAGCCGGGCGGTGTACGCCTCGGTCGCGGGCAGCGCGGTCAGGCCCGCCCGCCAGCCCTCGCCGCGCAGGTGCCGCAGGTCGCGCTCCAGCTCCGGGGCGCGGTCCAGCGCCGGGTCGATGAACGGGCCGACCACCGGGTGGTCCGCCAGCGCCGCCCCGGCCCGCTCCAGCTCGCGGTAGACGAACCAGAGCTGTCCGGCGAGCTCCGCGTACGCCTCGACGCCGAGGCCGCCGCCGAGCAGGTCCGCCATGAACGTGGACTGCTCCGCCTGCTGGTGCTCGCGCGCGGTCGCGGCGCGCAGCAGCGCGGCGAAGCCCGGCTGCGGCTCGGTGTCCGCACGTTCCTCGGTGGCGGCGGGCTGGGTCATCGGAACCTCCGCGGGGTCTGCGAGTCGTACGGGTCACGGGCGTCGGGCCCACCCGACATCTTTCCGACAGGCTGTCGGCAAAAACCTCGGTGAGCATATCCGTTGCCGCCGGGCTCCGTCCCGCCGACCGCAGGCCATAGGCTGGAACACGTGCCACCCGTAGACGTCACGCTCACCGATCGCAAGGCAGTCGAGAAGGCTGCGAAGAAGGCCGCCGCCGCGGCCCGCAAGCGCGAGGTCCCGCTGGACTTCGCCCGGGCCTGGGTGGAGTTCGCCGACCCCGAGGACGCCGACCAGGTGTTCCGCTGCGACCTGACCTGGCTCACCTCCCGCTGGACCTGCGTCTTCGGACGCGGCTGCCACGGCATCCGCCCCGGTCGCGCCAGCGACGGCTGCTGCACGCTCGGCGCGCACTGGTCCGACGAGGACGACCAGCGGCGGGTCGCCGGGCACGCCGCCCGGCTCACCCCGGAGACCTGGCAGTTCCACCGGCAGGGCACCGGCCCCAAGGGCATCAGCGAACCGGACGACGACGGCGAGCACCGCACCCGCCGGGTCGACGGCGCCTGCATCTTCCTCAACCGCCCGGGCTTCCCCGGCGGCGAGGGCTGCGCGCTGCACACCCTGGCGCTGGCCGAGGGCAAGGAGCCGCTGGAGACCAAGCCGGACGTCTGCTGGCAGCTGCCGATCCGGCGGACCTACGACTGGATCGACCGTCCGGACGACACCCGCTACCTCCAGGTCGGCATCGGCGAGTACGACCGGCGCGGCTGGGGCCCCGGCGGCCACGACCTGCAGTGGTGGTGCACCGGCAGCCCGGACGCCCACGTCGGCGCGGAGCCGGTCTACCTGAGCTACCGGCCGGAGCTGACCGAGCTGATGGGCGCGGGCGGCTACGCGGAGCTGGCCCGCCTCTGCGAGCAGCACCTGAGCACCCCCGGCGGCCCGGTGGCGGCGCACCCGGCCGACGGCTGAGCCCCCGGGCCCCGCGGGCTACTGCCTGCGGTGGCGTCCGCGCCCGTCGGCCACCGGCGGCGTGCCGGACGCCCCCGGTGCGGACGCCCCCGGCGCGGGCGAGCCACCGCTGGGCGAGCCACTGGGTGAACCGCTGGGCGCGCTGCTCGGGGTGCCGCCGCCGGAGCCGGTCGGGGACGGCGTGGGCGAACCGCTCGGGCCGCCCGACGGGCCGCTGGGGGTGGCGCTCGGCGGCGGGCTCGCGGACGGCGGACCGGACGGCGGCGGGCTCGCGGGCGGCGTGGTCACCGGTGGCGGGCTGACCGGCGGCCCGGTCGGTGGGCCGACGGGTGGGCCGACGGGCGGGCTGACCGGCGGCGGCAGCGTGCGGCGGCCACCGGTGCCCGGGCCCTGGAGGGTCACCACCGCGCCGGACGGCCGGACCACCAGCCGCGCGGCCCAGGGACCGGTCGGAGTGACCGCCTGGTCCACCGAGACCAGCACCGTGGTCCGGGCGCCCGCCGCGAGCGTGCCCGCACCGCGGCTGAGCCGCAGCCACGGCGTGCCGTCGTCGATCTGCCAGTCCACGGCGGTGGTCCCGGTGTTGGCCAGGGTGATCACGGTGACCGCGGACACCTCGGCGGCGGTCACCGACAGCTGGGCGGCCCCGGGCGTGGCCGGGTCCACCGGGCTCGCCAGCACGCTCGCCACCGTCCGCGCCGCGCCCGGGGCGGCGGAGCCGGGCGCGGCCGGGGCGGCCGGGCCGACGTCCGCGCCGTGGCGGCCGGGACTGGAACCGCCGCCGGTCGGCGCGGTGGGCGACTGGTCGCCGGGGTCCAGCGGCTCCGGGGTGCTCACGCTGACCGAGGAGACCGGGGCCGCCTCCACCGTGTGCCGCTGCTGGCTGGTCAGGAACAGGGCGACCACCGGCGCGGCGACCACCGCCGCGATCACCGATCCGGCGACGGCCCGCTGCCGCAGTACCGCGGCCCGCTGGCTGGGCGCGCTGCGCTGGACCGGGAAGCCGCGGCGGTCGAACCGCGGCTCGGCGGCCGGGTCGTCCCGGCGGCCGAGCTGGGTGAGCAGGCGCTCACCGGCCGCCTGCGCCGGGGCGAGCTCGGCGGGGGCGCGCACCAGCGACAGCGTGCCGGGCGCGCGCAGCGTCCCCGGCCAGGGCCCGAGCGCCGCCTCGCGCTCGGCCGTGCCCCGGCAGGTGGGGCAGGAGTCGAGGTGCCGGACCAGCTCGCCGCGCAGCGCCGGGCCGAGCACCGGGCCGCGCTCCCGGCCCAGCCGCCGCAGCTCCGGGCAGCCGTCGGCGGCGAGCACGCTCAGCGCCGCCGCCGTCCGCTCCACCTCGCACACCGCCTGCGCCAGCAGCGCCCCGGCCTGCTCCGGCCGCAGCCCGAGGACGGCCGCCAGCTCCTCGACCGGCAGCCCGTGGCGTCCGGTGAGCTCCAGCGCCTCGCGCTGGGCGGGGGTGGTCCCGGCGGTCTCCGGCCAGGCGAGGCGGCGCAGCCGGGCCGGGCCGCCGCCGTGCCGCCCGCAGCTGGACCAGCCGGGAGCGGACCGGCCCGCCGCGAACCGGCCGGGCTGCGGGGCGGAGCCGTCCAGCCGGACCAGGCAGCTGTGCCGGGCCAGCGCGTACAGCCAGGCGCGCAGCAGCTCCGGTCGGCGCAGCCGACGGCGGTGCCGCACCGCGAGCCGCCGCACCTCGCGGACGGCGGCCACGGCCGCGTCCTGGTCGCAGAGCACCGAGAGGCAGTAGGTGAACAGCCCGTCGGTCAGCTGTTCCCATGCCTCGTCGAGGCCGCGCTGCCGGGGCACGGCTCTGGCCTGGGTCTCGGTGGTCACTCCCCCGACGTTAGGGCGCTGCCGCCGTTCGCCACCGGAGCTTGCGGTCGGCGTACCCCTTTCGGGTGAGTGAGCGGCGCTGTCAGTGGCTCGCGGTAGCGTTCCGGGCATGGCAGCTCGATCGACCACACCCAAGGTCCGCTCCTCGTACCGCTGTACGGAGTGCGGCTCCACGCCGCCCAAGTGGACCGGCCGCTGCACCGAGTGCAACGCCTGGGGCACCATCGAGGAGGTCGGCGCGGTCCCGGTGCGGACGGTCGCGGCCGGTCCGGTGAGCACCGCCGCGCTGCCCATCGGCCAGGTGGACGCCCGGGTCGCGGCCTCCCGGCCGACCAACATCGACGAGCTGGACCGGGTGCTCGGCGGCGGCCTGGTGCCGGGCGCGGTGGCGCTGCTGGCCGGGGAGCCCGGGGTGGGCAAGTCGACGCTGCTGCTGGACGTCGCCGCCAAGGCGGCCAGCGACACCCATCGCACCCTCTACGTCACCGGCGAGGAGTCCGCCAGCCAGGTTCGGCTGCGCGCGGACCGGATCAACGCGCTGTCCCCGCACCTCTACCTGGCGGCGGAGACCGACCTGGCGGCGGTGCTGGGCCACATCGAGCAGGTGAACCCGGCGCTGCTGGTGCTGGACTCGGTGCAGACCATCGCCTCGGGGCAGCTGGACAGCGCGCCCGGCGGCCCGGCCCAGATCCGGGAGGTGACGGCGGCGCTGATCCGCGCGTCCAAGGCCCGGGCGATGTCCACGCTGCTGGTGGGCCATGTCACCAAGGACGGCTCGATCGCCGGGCCGCGGCTGCTGGAGCACCTGGTGGACGTGGTGCTGCACTTCGAGGGCGACCGGCACGCCCGGCTGCGGATCATCCGGGGCATCAAGAACCGCTACGGGGCCACCGACGAGGTCGGCTGCTTCGAGCTGAACGACTCCGGCATCGTCGGCCTGCCCGACCCGTCCGGGCTGTTCCTGACCAAGCGGGACAAGCCCGTCCCGGGGACCTGCCTGACCGTCACCCTGGAGGGCCGCCGGCCGCTGGTGGCCGAGGTGCAGGCGCTGATGGTGGACTCGCAGATCCCCTCG
The DNA here is from genome assembly GCF_014084105.1 of Streptacidiphilus sp. P02-A3a. Classification (GTDB taxonomy): domain Bacteria; phylum Actinomycetota; class Actinomycetes; order Streptomycetales; family Streptomycetaceae; genus Streptacidiphilus. The sequence continues at coordinate 8,661,761 of NZ_CP048289.1, forward strand.
CCCCGGCGGACCACCTCCGGCCTGGAGTCGCCGCGGATCGCGATGATCCTGGCCGTGGTCGAGCGGCACGGCGGGGTGCGGCTCGGCAAGCTGGACATCTACACGGCCACGGTGGGCGGGGTGAAGCTCACCGAGCCCTCGGTGGACCTGGCCATCGCGCTGTCGGTGGCCAGCTCGGCCGCCGACACCCCGCTGCCGTCCAACCTGGTGGCGATCGGCGAGGTCGGGCTGGCCGGGGAGGTCCGCCGGGTGACCGGGGTGGAGCGGCGGCTCGCCGAGGCGGCCCGGCTCGGTTTCACGCACGCCCTGGTCCCGCCGGACCCGGGGAAGGTCCCCCGGGGGATGCGGGTGACCGAGGTCGCCACCATCGGCGAGGCGATGGCCGCGATCCCGGGGCGGCGCGGCGGCTCCGGCGGGCGCCGGGCGCCCAGGAACGGCGCGGCCCCGGCCGCTGCGGGGGCGCAGCCGGGCCCGGCCCGGCCGTCGTTCCGCGACGCCCCGGACGACATCCCGGACGATCCGGCCGAGCTGATGGACGGCTGGGAGGAGATCGCCCCCGAGTAGCGCCGCAGGCAGCGCCCGCGGCGGCGGGCCCCGGGGGCGCCCGCGGGCCCCGCACGCCGATATCCAGACACACCCCACGGCACCCACCGGTAAACTCAGTCGCGCACCCCCTCACCCCACCGGAGGAGTCGTCCCGTGGCAGCCAACGACCGGGCGGACCGTTCCTCCCGCGAGGAGGCCCTCCTACGGGCCTCGCTGAGCGCCGTAGCCCCTGGCACGCCGCTGCGCGACGGCCTGGAGCGCGTGCTGCGCGGCCGTACCGGCGGACTGATCGTGGTCGGCTTCGACAAGCAGGTGGAGGCGCTGAGCACCGGCGGCTTCGTGCTGGACGTCGAGTTCTCCGCCACCCGGCTGCGCGAGCTGTGCAAGCTCGACGGCGCGGTGGTGCTCGACAAGGACATCACCCGGATCGTCCGGGCCGGGGTGCAGCTGGTGCCGGACGCCGACATCCCCACCGAGGAGACCGGCACCCGGCACCGCACGGCCGAGCGGGTGAACAAGCAGACCGGCTACCCGGTGGTCTCGGTGAGCCAGTCGATGCGGCTGATCGCGCTGTACGTCAACGGCGTCCGCCGGGTGATCGAGGACTCGGCGGCGATCCTGTCCCGCGCGAACCAGGCGCTGGCCACGCTGGAGCGCTACAAGCTGCGGCTGGACGAGGTCTCCGGCACCCTCTCCGCGCTGGAGATCGAGGACCTGGTCACGGTCCGCGACGTGACGGCGGTCGCCCAGCGGCTGGAGATGGTCCGCCGGATCGCCGGGGAGATCGCCGGGTACGTGGTCGAACTGGGCACGGACGGGCGGCTGCTCTCGCTCCAGTTGGACGAGCTGATCGCCGGGGTCGAACCGGACCGCGAGCTGGTCGCCCGCGACTACTTCCCGGAGCGCGCCGCCAAGCGCGGGCGCTCGGTGCACGACGTCCTGGCCGACCTGGACGCGCTGAGCCACCCGGAGCTGCTGGAGCTACAGACGGTGGCCAAGGCGCTCGGCTACCCGGGCACCCCGGAGGCTCTGGACGCGGCGGTCAGCCCGCGCGGCTACCGGCTGCTGGCGAAGGTCCCGCGACTGCCGAACACCGTGATCGAACGGCTGATCGAGCACTTCGGCGGGCTGCAGAAGCTGCTCGCCGCCAGCCTGGACGACCTCCAGGCGGTCGAGGGCGTCGGCGAGACCCGCGCCCGCTCGGTCCGCGAGGGGCTGTCCCGGCTCGCCGAGTCGTCCATCCTGGAGCGCTACGTCTGACCGCCTCAGCTGCCGAACGGGGCGAGGGTGAAGTGCGACAGCGGCATCCCGGTGACGCCCTTCAGGCTGATCTGCACCACGTACGTCCCCGGCGCCGCCGCCACGCCGCCCGCACCCGGGGTGCAGCCGTGCTGGGAGGTGGTCCGGCCCCACTGGAAGTCGGCGGTGATCGAGCCGCCGGAACCGGGCACCGCGTACCACTGCGACGCGGTGCTCACCGGGCAGTCGGCGGAGGACCAGACGTGCGCGTTGCCGCTGGTACCGACCTGCACCACGGCCGAGTCCGCGCCGAGGTCGGTGCGGCAGGCCGCGCTGCCGGTGTTGCTGATCTGGAGCGCGAACATCGGCCACTGGGTGGCGCCGTAGGAGGGCTGGCTGCTGTTCAGCGACAGCTCCAGGTCGGCCGCCAGGCACACCGGCAGCTCCATCGTGCCCGCGCTGCCCGCCGTCAGCGACCCGCCGGACCCGCCCGACCCGCCGGAGCCGCTCGAACCCGAGCCGCCCGACCCGCTGCCGACGCTGACCGGACCGCTGCCGCTGTTCGAGCCGCTGCCGCCCGACCCGCCCGCGCCCTTGCCCGCCCCGCCGCTCGGCTTGCCCGAGGGCGAGCCGTCGCTGGAACCGCCGCCGCCCGACCCGGACGGGCCCGGGGTGATCGACTGCGCGGGGCCGGTCCTCCCGGCCGAGACATTCTTCATCCCACCGCCGCCGCCGAAGACCAGCCAGCCGACCAGGGCGAGCACCCCGGCTAGGACGACCAGCACCACGACGCGACGCCGCCAGTAGATGGATGAGGGCAACGGCCCGACAGGATTGCGCAGAGAAGGCACGAGCAAACCTTACGAGAGATCACCCCCCGGTCAGAGCAACACCGCCGTACCCATGGCCTCTTCTTTCACATCATCGGTCTGATCGCCCATCCGAATGGTTTCCGTGGCCCATTCCGGTTACTCCACTGTGACCTGCGGTGTGCGACCATCGACAGCGCGATGAACACGAACACAGCCGTCCGCAGCGCGGACCTGCACCGCGAGATCCTGGCCTGGTACGCCGCCAACGCCCGGGAGCTGCCCTGGCGCGAGCCCGAGGCCGGGGCCTGGGCGGTGATGGTCAGTGAGTTCATGCTCCAGCAGACCCCGGTGAAGCGGGTGCTGCCCAGGTACGCGGACTGGATGGAGCGCTGGCCCACCCCGGCCGCCCTGGCCGCCGATCCGCCGGGCGAGGCGGTCCGCGCCTGGGAGCGGCTGGGCTACCCGCGCCGGGCGCTGCGGCTGCACGCGGCGGCGACCGCGATCGTGGAGCGGCACGACGGCCGGGTGCCGACGGACCACGCCGAGCTGCTGGCGCTGCCCGGGGTCGGCGAGTACACCGCCGCCGCGGTCGCCTCGTTCGCGCACCGGCAGCGGCACGCGGTGCTGGACACCAACGTCCGCCGGGTCCTCGCCCGGCTGGTCGACGGCAACGAGTTCCCGCCGACGGCGACCACCGCCGCCGAGCGGCGCACCGCCGCCGAGCTGCTGCCGTCGGTCCCGGAGACCGCCGCGACCTGGGGGGTCGCGGTGATGGAGCTGGGCGCGCTGGTCTGCACCGCGCGGTCGCCGGAGTGCGGGCACTGCCCGGTCGCGGCGCGCTGCGCCTGGCGGCTGGCGGGCCGCCCGGCGTACTCAGGACCGCCGCGCCGGGGCCAGACCTACGCCGGGACCGACCGCCAGGTGCGCGGGAAGCTGCTGGCGGTGCTGCGGGCGACCCGGTCCGAGGTGCCGCAGGCGGAGCTGGACGCGGTCTGGCCGGAGCCGGTGCAGCGGGCCCGGGCCCTGGACGGGCTGGTGGCCGACGGTCTGGTGGAGCCGGTCGGGCCGGGCGTCTACCGGCTCCCCGGGGGACCGCCGGTGCCCTGAGCCGCGGCGACCGCAGCAACCTACTTGCCGACCGGCTAGTACATCCCGCGTCGGCGCGGTAAGCTCAGTTCGAACAACCCATCATCACAAAGGTCCACAGGCGGAGCGATGACTACCCAGACACCTCGCGGGGACACCCGGGCGCGCATCGTGGACGTCGCTCTGGAGCTCTTCGCCGAGCACGGGTACGAGAAGACCTCGCTCCGCGAGATCGCCGACCGGCTCGGCGTGACCAAGGCCGCGCTGTACTACCACTTCCGCACCAAGGAGGACATCCTCGCGGGGATCGTGGACAGCATGGCGGCGCCCATCGACGACGCCATCGCCTGGGGCCGGGAGCAGCCGTACAGCCCGGAGCTGCGGGACGAGATCGTCCGCCGCTTCGCCGAGGGCATGTCCGACCGGCAGCGGCTGCTGCGCTTCTTCCACGAGAACCAGCCGACCATCCGCGAGCTCAGCGTCGGTACCCGCTTCAAGGAGCGGATGATCGCGCTGACCCAGCTGATGCAGGGCCCGGAGCCGACCTTCGAGGACCGGGTGCGGGCGGCCGTGTCGCTGATGGTGATCAACGCCACGCACTTCATCTCCGACGCCTGCGCCGAGCAGGGGAAGCCGGACTCCGCGCCGAGCCCGGCCGACCGCCAGGCCATCGCGCTGCGGGTGGCCCTGGACGTCGCCGAGCAGATCGGCAAGCCCGACCGGGGCTGACCGCTCCGGCGGGGGGCGCGCGCCGGGAGGCGGGCACCCGAGTGACATGCCCCACTCCGGGCCGCACGCTCATCCCTCACGCCAGGTCGTCGTGCGACGCTGGTTGGCCTGCAAGGCCGCCCGCTCCCCCTCCCTCCCTCAGGAGCGCACCGTGACCCTCCAGCTCAAATCCGGCACGTCCTGGTCCGAGACCTATGCCCGCTGTGTCCAGGCCGCTCCGGAGGCGTTCGCCCCGGACCGGCTACTGAACCTGGTGCGCGGCGACTGGCACGCCGTCGGCACCCCCGGCTTCCACACCACGCCGCTGGACGGCACCCCGATCCCGGGCCCGCCGCGGGTCGGCGTGGAGGAGGCGGCGGCGGCCGTCGACTTCGCCGTCACCGCCCACGCCGCCTGGTCCCGGGTGCCGCTGGACGAACGCTCGGCGCGGGTCCGCGCCGCCGTGGACGACCTGGCCGCGCACCGCGAACTGCTCGCGCTGCTGCTGGTCTGGGAGATCGGCAAGCCCTGGCGGCTGGCCTGCGCCGACGTCGACCGGGCGCTGGACGGCGTGCGCTGGTACCTGGACAACATCGAGCGGCAGCTGGGCGTGCACACCGCGCACCCCCGGCAGCCGCTGCCGGGCCCGGTGTCCAACATCGCCAGCTGGAACTACCCGATGAGCGTGCAGGTGCACGCGGAGCTGGTGCAGCTGCTGGCCGGCAACGCGGTGCTGGCGAAGACCCCGTCCCAGGGCGGGTTCCACTGCCTGACCCTGGCGCACGCGCTGATGCACCGGGCCGGGCTGCCGGTGAGCCTGCTGTCCGGGATGGGCTCGGAGATCGCCGACGCGCTGATCAGCTCCCCCGGGCTGGGCGCGCTGGCCTTCGTCGGCGGACGCGCCAACGGCCGCCGCGCCGCGACCTCGCTCGCCGACTCCTCCTACGCCGAGGCCAACCGGCGGCACTTCCTGGAGCAGGAGGGGCTGAACACCTGGGGGGTCTGGGACTTCAGCGACTGGCCGACGCTGGCGGCGCACCTGCGCAAGGGCTTCGAGTACGCCAAGCAGCGCTGCACCGCCTATCCGCGCTACGTCGTGCAGCGCCGGCTGTTCCCGGCCTTCCTGGAGACCTACCTCTCGGTCCTCGACAACCTGCGCTTCGGGCATCCGCTGGCGGTGGCCGACGCCGACCCGCGGACCCCCTACCCGGAGCTGGACTTCGGGCCGGTGATCCACGCCGCCAAGGCCACCGAGCTGACCCGGCACTTCCAGCAGGCGGTCGCCGCCCGCGCGGTCCCGCTGTACCAGGGCGACCTGGACGACGGGCTGTTCCTGCCCGACCAGGACACCGCCGCCTACCTGGCCCCGGCCTGCGTCCTGGAGCCGCCGAGCAGTTGGGCGCTGCACCACTCCGAGCCGTTCGGCCCGCTGGACTCCATCGTGCTGGTGGACACCGAGGCGGAGCTGCTGGCGGCGATGAACGCGGGCAACGGCTCGCTGGTGGCCAGCATCGCCACCGACGACCAGGCCTTCGCCGAGCGGGTCGCGCCGGACCTGCTGGCCTTCAAGATCGGCGTCAACAAGCCGCGCTCGCGCGGCGACCGGGAGGAGGTCTTCGGCGGGCTCGGTGCCTCCTGGAAGGGCGCCTTCGTCGGCGGCGACCTGCTGGTCCAGGCGGTCAGTTACGGACCCGAGGGCGCCGAGGAGAAGCTCTACGGCAACTTCCCCGGATACTCGCTCTACCCGCCGCGCTGACGGTCCGTCGGCACCCCCCGTTCCACCCCGGGCGCGGGCTTTCGGCCCGCGCCCGGCCAGAGTGTTGACCCGTCAGTAACTTTCGTGTGACGCTCCATTGGTGGCCGGTGCCACCCATGCGACGTACACGCCGAGGAGCCTCGATGTCGACCCGCGATCTCTACACCACCCCTGTCAGCGAAGGCACCTGGACCGTCCCGGCGGCCGGGTCGGCCCGCTTCAACTGGGAGTACGACGACGGCCGGGACCACCTGCTCGCCCTCTACCAGAAGGGCAAGGACAAGCAGTGGGACGCGGCGAAGCGGATCGACTGGTCGCTGGAGGTCGACCCCTACGACGCGCTCGGACTGCCGGACGAGGTGCTGTCCGTCCACGGCACCCCGTACTGGGCCAAGTTCAGCGAGCAGAACCGGGCCGACCTGCGCCGCCACTACGCGTCCTGGCAGTTCAGCCAGTTCCTGCACGGCGAACAGGGCGCGATGGTCTGCGCCGCCCGGATAGTCGAGTCCGTGCCGGACCTGGACGCGAAGTTCTACTCGGCGACCCAGACCATGGACGAGGCCCGGCACGCGGAGCTCTACTCGCGCTTCCTGCACGAGAAGATAGGCATGCTCTACCCGATCAACGACAACCTCCAGTCGCTGCTCGGCGACACCCTGCGGGACTCCCGCTGGGACATGCCCTACCTCGGCATGCAGGTGCTGATCGAGGGCCTGGCGCTGGCCGCCTTCGGACTGATCCGGGACACCACCACCAAGCCGCTGCCGAAGCAGCTGCTCGCCTACGTGATGCAGGACGAGGCCCGCCACGTCGCCTTCGGCCGGATGGCGCTGCGCGACTACTACGGCCAGCTCAGCTCCGCCGAACTGGCCGAGCGCGAGGAGTTCGTGATCGAGGGCTGCTACCTGATGCGCGACCGGCTGCGCGGCGCCGAGGTGCTGACGAACTTCGGCATCCCGCTGGCCGAGGCGGAGGAGATCAGCGAGCACAGCGAGTACCTGACCTTCTTCCGCAAGCTGCTGTTCTCCCGGATCGTCCCCTGCGTCAAGGACATCGGCCTGTGGGGTCCGAAGCTCCAGCAGGCCTACGCGGACATGGGGGTGTTCGAACTCGGCGACTCCAACCTGGACGTGTTGATGCGTCAGGACGAGGAGATCGCGGAGCGGGTCGACGCGGAGCGCTTCGCCGCCGAGGAGGCGGCCCGGATCACCGAGGTGGCCGAGGCCATCGCCTCGGGCGCGGAGTCGGACTGAAGTGACGCCGGACGGTCGGCTTGGTTGCAGATGAGTGACCATAGGACCGCGTCCCTTGTCCTGACCTCCGCGTTCCTGGTATTTCCTTACCAGCGGGGGTGCTGATCTGTCAGAGATGCGGCAGGCCCTCGCGTCCTGCCGCATTTCGGTACCGGCTGTCCTGACGAGGGGGCCTGCGCCGGCGCGTGGGAATTCCGCCGCGCCCCTTCCCACTCCTCAGGAGAGCTCCGCCATGTCCACGGACTACCAGACCCCCGGCTACGTCGCCCCCGAGCAGGCCGTGCCGCTGGAGCTGCGCGCCTCCCCCTGGATCCGCCTCGGCGCCCAGCTGCTCAACGGCCTGCTGTCCATCGTGACCCTCTTCATCGGCTGGCTGATCTGGGCGATGATCACCTGGTCCAACGACAGCTGCAACCCGGGCCAGAAGATCCTCGGCCTCAAGGTCGTCAAGAAGGACACCGGAGCGGCCCTGACCTGGGGCGAGCTGTTCATCCGCAACTTCCTGCTGGGCGGGATCGTCTACGGCATCACCTTCTCGGTGCTGTACGTCGTGGACATCTTCAAGACCTTCGGCACCGAGCGCCAGCGCGTGCTCGACAGCATGGCGGGCACCGTGGTGATCCGCACCAAGTAGCACCGGTGGCGGGCGCGGTCGGGACAACCCCCGGCCGCGCCCGTTGTCTTGACGTACCGTCGGAGCGGATCAGTGCGGCGACGAGCAGGGGGACGCGTGTCCGGCTTCGAACACAGGGAACAGATCGAACTCGCGGCGGCGGTGAGCGCCATCCGGCGGGAGCTGACCGAGGCCGCGGCGCAGGGCGCCGACGAACCGGTCCGCTTCGAAGTCGGCCCGATCCAGCTGGAGTTCACCGTCGAGCTGACCCACGAGGCCGGGGCTCGGGGCGGGGTGCGCGCCTGGGTGCTGAGCGCGGGCGCGGACGCCAGGGCCACCCACGGGGCCACCCACCGGGTCTCCCTCACGCTCACCCCCAAGGCCGCCGCCGACGGCGGCCCGATCGAGGTCGGCAATGCCGACCACGGCGGCACCTCCCGCTTCTCCAGCGGTAGTTGACCATGCCGCATCCTCGAAGGGACCGCATCGCGGCGGTGTTCGGGGCCCGGCAGGGCAGCGGCTACCTGCTCGGCCCGCGGCTGGTCCTCACCGCCGCCCACCTGCTCGGCCCGGAGCCACCGGAGGTGGTGGTGCCCGGCGGCCCGGGGCGGGTCCGCTGCCAGGTGCTGTGGTCGCGCCACGACGAGGGCTGCGACGCGGCGCTGCTGCGCGCCGACCGGGCGCTGACCAGCACCCCCGGCAGCCGCTTCAGGAACCCGGTCTGGGGCCGGATCGGCGACCTGTTCCCCCGGGAGGGGGCGCACGCGGTGGGCTTCCCCCAGGTCCAGCGCGACCTGGAGGGGGAGCTGGACAGCGAGCAGCTGGTCGGCACGCTCAAGCCCGGGACCGGGCTGCTCACCGGCCGGATGGTGCTGGACAGCGCGCACGGCGCCCCGGCCGCGCCCCGGGGCGGCGGCTCGCCCTGGGCGGGCCTCTCGGGCGCGGCGGTGTTCCTCGGGGAACGGCTGGTCGGCGTGGTCCGGGCGGACCCGGGGAACTGGCAGCACGGACGGGTCGAACTCACCCCCACCGCGGCCATCCTGGACTCCCACCAGTTCCTGCCGATGATCGAGATGTTCAGCCCGCACCAGAACTCGTCGGTGCTGGAGCCGCCGACACCGCCGAGCCGGGACGAGTTCGAGGAGCGGCTGCGCGAGTTCGTGGTCCGGCAGACCGGGCGGCTACAGATCATCGGGCTGAGCCGGAGCCCGGACCAGGAGGACTCCTGGCCGCTGGACGCGGGCTACCTGAGCCTGGAGCTGGTCGCCGGGACGGCCGGACGCGCGGCCGACGAGCCGCCGCAATCGCAGCGGGCCGAGCAGGCGCTGTCCGGGCGGCGGCGGATCCTGATCCGGGGCGCGGCCGGATCAGGCAAGTCCACCCTGCTGTTCTGGCTCGCCAACTGCACCGCGAGCCGCGGGCTCCCGGTGCAGTTGGCGGACCTGCTGGACTGCGTACCGCTGCTGGTCCGGCTGCGGGCGCTGCCCCGGCACGGCGAGCTGCCCGCGCCGGAGGAGCTGCTGGCGCTGGTCGCCAAGCCGCTCAGCGGCCACCCGGCGGCGGCCGGCTGGGTCACCCGGCAGCTGGAGCTGGGCCGGGTGCTGCTGCTGGTCGACGGCGTCGACGAGGTCCCCGAGGCCGACCGGGCGCGGACCCGGGCCTGGCTGACCGAGCTGCTGGCCGCCTACCCCGACGTCCGCTACGTGGTCACCACCCGCCCCTCCGCCGTCCGCGAGGGCTGGCTGACCCAGGCCGGGTTCACCGAGCTGGAGCTGCTGCCGATGAGCCGCGCGGACGTCGCCGCGTTCATCACCCGCTGGCACCGGGCGGCCGGGACCGACGAGCGGCTGACCGGCTGGCGGGACTCGCTGACCGCCGCCGTGGTCCGCAAGCAGGACCTCGGCCGGCTGGCCACCAGCCCGCTGATGTGCGCGCTGATCTGCGCGCTGAACCGGGACCGGCGCGGGTACCTGCCGGAGGGGCGGATGGAGCTGTACTCGGCGGCGCTGGAGATGCTGCTGGTCCGCCGCGACCGCGAACGCGGCATAGCCGTGCCCGAGGGGTTCCGGCTGACGGCCGATCAGCAGATCACCCTGCTCCAGCGGCTGGCGTACTGGCTGGCCGCCAACGGCACGGCGGAGATCGACCGGGCGCTGGCGGTGCGGAAGCTCGCCGACGCGCTCCCGGCGATGGCCGGGATCAACGGGGACGGCGAACAGCTGCTGCGGCACCTGCTGGTCCGCAGCGGGCTGCTGCGGCAGCCCACGGCCGACTCGGTGGACTTCATCCACCGCACCTTCCAGGACTACCTCGCCGCGAAGGCCGCGATCGAGGAGGAGGACCTGGGCGTCCTGGTCCGCAACGCCCACGACGACCAGTGGGACGACATCCTGCGGATGGCGGTGGGCCACGCCCGGCCGAAGGAGCGCGCCCGACTGCTGCGCGCCCTGCTGGCCCGGGCCGAGAGCGACACCCGGCACAGCTTCAGGCTCCGGGTGCTGGCGGCGGCCTGCCTGGAACACGCCACCGAGCTGGACCCGGTCGTCCGGCAGGAGATCGCGGAGAGCACCGCCGAGGTGATCCCGCCGCGCACCGACGCCGCCGCCAAAGCCCTGGCCGCCGCCGGTTCCATGGTCCTCGACCTGCTGCCGGGACCGGAAGGGCTGGTCAGGGCTACCGCGCACGCGGTGGTGGTCGCCGCCTCGACCGTGGCCGGGGCGGCGGCGATCCCGCTGCTGGCCCAGTACGCGGACCACGAGTCGACCAGTGTCCGGGGGCAGCTCGCCTGGGCCTGGGAGCGGTTCGACACCCGCGAGTACGGCGAGCAGGTGATCGCCCGGCTGACCCACGGCGACGGGCTGCGCTTCATCGCCAAGTCCCGGGAGCAGCTGGCGTACCTGCTGGAGATCGGCGGCAGGCCGAGCATCGAGTGCTCCGGCTGGCTGCCGGACTCCGACCTGCGGCTGCTGGCCCACGGGCCGCTGGCCTCCATCCGGCTGCACGAGAACCCCGGGCGGATGGACCTCTGCTGGCTGACCGAGTGCCCGGAACTGCGGTCCCTCCACCTGATCAACTGCACCGGCCGGATAGACCTGGCCGTGCTGCCGGAGCTGGCCCTCGACAACCTGGTGCTGGTCGACTGCCCGAACCTGGAGTCGCTGAGATCGCTGGGCCGGGCGACCACGCTGCGGCGCCTGCGCTACGGTCCGTCCAGCCTCGGGACCACCCGGGCGCAGCCGCTGTGGCTGCCGCCCTCGCTCCGGGAGCTGGAGGTGCACGAACCGACCTCCCTGATCGGCCTGGCGGCCTGCGGGGAGCTGCGCCTGGCCCGGTTGAACGCGGACGAACTCGACCCGGACCGCTGGGCCGAGCTGAGCGTCCTCCCCGAGCTGAGCGAACTGCACCTCAGCGGTGAGCCGGAGGGGCCCTGGGCCGCGCGCCCACCGATGCGGTCGGTCCGGAAGCTGTCCCTGAACCACGCGTGGCGTCCGCACCCGCTGCGGGACCTGGCCCTGGCCTTCCCGAACCTGGAACGGCTGGACCTGCTGGGCGCGCCGGAGCGGCGCGGGGAGTTCCGGATCGACGTGGAGTCGCTGCGGGACCTGCACGGCTGCGAGGTCCGCCACTTCAGCGAGCTGGTGGTCATCCCCTGAACGCGCCAGGGCCCGCGCCGCGCCCCCCTTCCGGGGGACGGCGGCGCGGGCCCTGGTGACGATCGGACCGAAGGTCAGCCCTTGCTGAGGTCCGGTCCGGCCGCGACCGGCGGGGTGTCCGCGATCGGGGACTTGTCGGCGCCGACGAAGGTGAACTTCGCCGTCTTGCCCTCGCCCTCGACGTCCACCAGCACGATGTGCCCGGCCCGCAGCTCGCCGAAGAGGATCTTCTCCGAGAGGATGTCCTCGATCTCGCGCTGGATGGTCCGACGCAGCGGCCGGGCACCCAGGATCGGGTCGTAGCCACGCTTGGCCAGCAGCGACTTCGCGGCCGGGGTGAGCTCCAGACCCATGTCGCGGTCCTTGAGCCGGTCGTCCACCTTGGCGGCCATGAGGTCGACGATCTGGATGATGTCTTCCTCGGACAGCTGGTGGAACACCACGATGTCGTCGACGCGGTTCAGGAACTCGGGGCGGAAGTGCTGCTTGAGCTCCTCGCCGACCTTGGCCTTCATCCGCTCGTACCCGGTGGAGACGTCGCCCTGGGCGGCGAAGCCCAGGTTGAAGCCCTTGGAGATGTCCCGGGTGCCGAGGTTGGTGGTCATGATGATGACCGTGTTCTTGAAGTCCACGACCCGGCCCTGGCTGTCGGTCAGTCGACCGTCCTCCAGGATCTGCAGCAGCGAGTTGAAGATGTCCGGGTGGGCCTTCTCGACCTCGTCGAAGAGGACCACCGAGAACGGCTTGCGGCGGACCTTCTCGGTGAGCTGGCCGCCCTCCTCGTAGCCGACGTAGCCGGGAGGCGAGCCGAACAGCCGGGAGACCGTGTGCTTCTCGCTGAACTCGGACATGTCGAGCTGGATCAGCGCGTCCTCGTCGCCGAAGAGGAACTCCGCCAGCGTCTTGGACAGCTCGGTCTTACCGACGCCGGACGGACCGGCGAAGATGAACGAGCCGCCGGGGCGCTTCGGGTCCTTGAGGCCCGCACGGGTGCGCCGGATGGCCTGCGAGAGCGCCTTGATGGCGTCCTTCTGGCCGATGACGCGCTTGTGCAGCTCGTCCTCCATGCGCAGCAGCCGGGAGGACTCCTCCTCGGTGAGCTTGAAGACCGGGATGCCGGTGGCCGTCGCCAGCACCTCGGCGATCAGCTCCTCGTCCACCTCGGCGACGACGTCCATGTCGCCGGCCTTCCACTCCTTCTCCCGCTTGGCCTTGGCCTGCAGGAGCTGCTTCTCGTTGTCGCGGAGCGAAGCGGCCTTCTCGAAGTCCTGCGCGTCGATCGCGGACTCCTTCTCCCGGCGCACGTCGGCGATCTTCTCGTCGAACTCGCGCAGGTCCGGCGGCGCGGTCATCCGGCGGATGCGCATCCGGGAACCGGCCTCGTCGATCAGGTCGATCGCCTTGTCCGGCAGGAAGCGGTCCGAGATGTACCGGTCCGCCAGGGTCGCGGCGGCGACCAGCGCGGCGTCCGTGATGGACACCCGGTGGTGCGCCTCGTAGCGGTCCCGCAGGCCCTTGAGGATCTCGATGGTGTGCGCCAGCGAGGGCTCGGCCACCTGGATCGGCTGGAAGCGGCGCTCCAGCGCGGCGTCCTTCTCCAGGTGCTTGCGGTACTCGTCGAGCGTGGTGGCACCGATGGTCTGGAGCTCGCCGCGGGCCAGCATCGGCTTCAGGATGCTCGCCGCGTCGATCGCGCCCTCGGCGGCACCCGCGCCGACCAGGGTGTGCAGCTCGTCGATGAACAGGATGATGTCGCCGCGGGTGCGGATCTCCTTGAGCACCTTCTTCAGGCGCTCCTCGAAGTCACCGCGGTAGCGGGAACCGGCGACCAGCGCGCCCAGGTCGAGGGTGTAGAGCTGCTTGTCCTTCAGCGTCTCCGGGACCTCGCCCTTGACGATGGCCTGGGCCAGGCCCTCCACCACGGCGGTCTTGCCGACGCCGGGCTCACCGATCAGCACCGGGTTGTTCTTGGTGCGTCGGGAGAGGACCTGCATGACCCGCTCGATTTCCTTCTCGCGCCCGATCACCGGGTCGAGCTTGGCCTCGCGGGCGGCCTGGGTGAGGTTGCGGCCGAACTGGTCCAGCACCAGCGAGGTGGAGGGGGTGCCCTCGGCGGGGCCGCCGGCGGTCGCCGACTCCTTGCCCCCGCCCTGGTAGCCGGAGAGCAGCTGGATGACCTGCTGCCGGACCCGGTTCAGGTCGGCGCCGAGCTTCACGAGGACCTGGGCGGCGACGCCCTCGCCCTCGCGGATGAGGCCGAGCAGGATGTGCTCGGTCCCGATGTAGTTGTGGCCGAGCTGGAGGGCCTCGCGGAGCGACAGCTCCAGGACCTTCTTCGCCCGAGGAGTGAAGGGGATGTGGCCGGACGGGGCCTGCTGCCCCTGTCCGATGATCTCCTCAACCTGCTGGCGGACCGCCTCAAGAGAAATCCCGAGGCTCTCCAGGGCCTTAGCGGCGACACCCTCACCCTCGTGGATCAAGCCCAGAAGGATGTGCTCGGTGCCGATGTAGTTGTGGTTGAGCATCCGGGCTTCTTCCTGAGCCAGGACGACAACCCGCCGCGCGCGGTCGGTGAACCTCTCGAACATCGTTAATCGCTCCTCAGAGCGGTCGGGCAGTGAGGGGTCGGTCCCCTCCCTGTCCTTCCGCATGCTAGTCCCGGAGGCCGGAACAGCTCACGTCTACGCCGACAGCCGACGCCCCGTTATGTACGCGGCGGCCGACAATGACTCCAACCGAATGCTCCGGGATGGTGTTCCCGCAGGCCAAGCAGATCCACCCGGAATCGCTACGCCGACGGCGAACGCTCCCGGCGACACGCCGCAGAACCGGTCCCGCTGATCCCGCCGCCCGCGCCTCCACATACCTATTCATACCCGGGGGACCCGCCGTTCCATCCCCGTTCGCGTGCGTCCGGATGTTCGCCGAGCGAGAAGCCGGACGAACGGTGCGGGCCAACTGTGTGACATCGGGCGTCCGGTGGGGCGACGCGCGTAACCAGGACCGTCCGTCGCGAGTTGGGCCGGGTGTGCTGAGCCGCCCCGACCGCCGACCGCCGCAGCACGCCGTCGGCCCCGCCCCGCGCGCGACCCGCTGCCGGGCGCTGCTGTTCCGGGAGGTGCTGTTCCGGGAGGTGCTGGACGCCCCGCTGGGGCCCGGGCTGGCTGCCCTGGCCCGGATGCGACGGCTCGGCCGCCCCGCCGGGCCGGTCGCCGCCTGGGGCGGACGGCTGCTGGTGGTGCTGCCGCCCGGCGCCGCCGGGGAGGTTCCCGGGGTGCTGCGCTGGCTCGGCTGGTCGCACCTGGACGGCGAGGTGCTCAGGGCCCGCCTGGTGCGCCCCGCCGGGGCGGGCGGGGCGGAACCCCTCCCCCGCCCCCGACGGACGCCCTTGGTGTGGCTGGAGCCGTGGTACGGCCGGGACCACACCGCCGGGACGGACCTGCCCCGGCTGCTCGACACCTTCGCTCACGCCTGTGCCCGCGCCCAGCTGGACGGGACGCTCAGCCGTGCGCCTTCTCGTACGCCTCACGGAGGTGGCTGGGCACCCGGCCCCGGTCGTTGACCTCGTAGCCCTCTTCCTTGGCCCAGGCACGGATCTTCGCCGTGTCCGGGTTGCCCCCGACGGGGCGCGGCGCACGGGCACGGCCGCCGCGAACAGCGCTGACGCGCCCGCTCTGCTTGCGCCCACCGGCGGTGTAAGGGGCCAGCAGCTCGCGCAGCTTGCCCGCATTCGTGTGAGTGAGATCGATCTCGTAGGCAACCCCGTCGAGAGCGAACGTCACGGTCTCGTCCGCCTCTCCGCCCTCGAGATCGTCGACAAGAAGGACCTGGACCTTCTGCGCCACGGGCTTCCCTTTCCTCAAAAGCATGGATTACTTGTAGGAAAGGAAACCGCTTTTCTGCGGAAAACTCAAACCCCCTGCACCGGAAGCCCGCTTGACAGGCGGCACTGACAACGTCGGGCGCGACCCCGCCCGCTCAGAGATGCAAGAGCATCCGGGTGTTGCCCAAGGTGTTCGGCTTCACCCGTTCCAGGTCCAGGAACTCCGCCACACCCTCGTCGTAGCTGCGCCGCAGCTCCTCGTAGACGCTGCCGTCGACCGGCGTGGAGGCGATCTCGGCGAAGCCGTGTTTGCTGAAGAAGTCGACCTCAAAGGTGAGGCAGAAAATCCGCCGCACGCCGATCCAGCGGGCGGTCTGGATGAGCTTCTCCAGCAGCAGGTGGCCGATACCGGTGCCCCGGCAGGAGGCGTCGACCGCGAGCGTGCGCACCTCGGCCAGGTCCTCCCACATCACATGGAGCGCGCCGCAGGCCACGACCTCGGCGTTGTCGTCCCGCTCGGCGACCCAGAACTCCTGTACGGATTCAAAGAGGGTGACCGTTGGCTTGTTCAGCAGGATTCGTTCGCGCGCGTAGCCGTCGACGAGTCTGCGCACTGCCCGTACATCGCTCGTCCGCGCCCGGCGGATGGTGACCTCCATGAGCAGGACGCTATCGCGTTCAGTCGCCCGGATGCTCCGGGATATCCCCGGCCCCGGCGTCCGGCTCATCCCCGGACGACCGTTCGTCCGACTCTCCGGATGTCTGTTCGGCCGCCTGCGGGGCCACCACCCGCAATGCGTCGCGCAGTGCTTCCTGCTGTTCCGGGGACATCATCCCGAAGAAGTGCACCAGCGCCGCCGCCGGGTTGTCACTGGTCGCCCAGGCGTCGTTCATCAGTGCGGCGGTATATGCCTCACGCGAGGAAACCGGCTCATAACGGAAGGCCCGTCCGTCCTGTTCCCGGCGCAGCCATCCCTTCTGGAACAACTTGTCCATCACGGTCATCACCGTGGTGTAGGCGAGTTCCCGTTCCTGGAGCAGATCCTCAAGAACCTCACGAACCGTCACCGGGCGATTCCACTGCCAGAGGCGGGTCATCACCTCGTTCTCAAGTTCGCCGAGCCGGCGTGCCATGCGGTTCTCTTCCCCGTGCGTCCGTGATGCGTCCGTCGGAAACCCGTACGGGCTTCCAACAGTGCAAATATCACCTTTTACGGACAAAGGGGAGAGAGCCGCGCTGGCGACTTCCGGTCAGTCCTGCGGAACCCGCTGCCCGGTGATGATCGCGTCGGAGGCGGCGTCCTCGCGGGCGGCGGCGGCGCCGCCCTGGTTGCGGAACAGGGTGCGGATCATCAGCCCGAAGGCGATCGCCATCACCGTGGGGGGAGTCAGTGCCTCGATGTACTGCATGCTGCCGGACCGCCTCGCTGGATGACTGAATAAGAACCGTCCGGCAGAAGGTTAACCCCGGTCCCTGTGGTTGGCCGGGACCGGGGTTGGCACTGCGCCGCGGCTACTGCTGGACGTCCGGCTTCACCAGCGGGAACAGCAGCGTCTCGCGGATGCTCTTGCCGGTCAGCAGCATGATCAGCCGGTCGACGCCCATGCCCAGGCCGCCGGTGGGCGGCATGGCGTACTCCAGCGCCCGCAGGAAGTCCTCGTCCAGCTGCATGGCGTCGACGTCGCCGCCGGCCGCGAGCAGCGACTGGGCGGTCAGCCGGGCGCGCTGCTCGACCGGGTCGACCAGTTCGGAGTAGCCGGTGCCGATCTCGGTGCCGAAGATCATCAGGTCCCACTTCTCGGCCACGCCCGGGTTGCTCCGGTGCTGCCGGGTGAGCGGGGAGACCTCGGTCGGGTAGTCCCGGATGAAGGTCGGCGTGATCGCGTCCTCTTCGAGCAGGCGTTCGACCATCTCCAGGATGATCTGGCCGTGGCCCCACTTCTGCTCGTAGGGCACCCCGGCCGCGTCGGCGAGCTTGCGCAGCTCCTCGACGGTGCTGTCCGGGGTGACCTCGGTGCCCAGCTTGGCGGAGATCCCGCCGTAGACGGTGATCTCGGACCAGGGCTCGGCCAGGTCGATCTCGTGCTCCACCCCGTGCGGGTCCAGGCCCCGGATCACGGTGGTGCCCAGGGCGTCCCGGGCGGCGTTGACGATGGTGGCCCGGATCAGCTCGGCCTGGGTGTCGTAGTCGCCGTAGGCCTCGTAGGACTCCAGCATGGTGAACTCGGGATTGTGCGTGGAGTCCGCGCCCTCGTTCCGGAAGTTGCGGTTGATCTCGAAGATCTTCTCCGCGCCGCCGACCGCCAGCCGCTTGAGGTAGAGCTCCGGCGCGATCCGCATGAACAGGTCCATGTCGTACGCGTTGATGTGGGTCCGGAACGGGCGGGCGTTGGCGCCGCCGTGGACCGGCTGCATCATCGGCGTCTCGACCTCGGTGAAGCCGCGCTCCTCGTAGGTGCGGCGGACCGAGCGGACGACCTTGCTGCGCAGGTAGAGCATCTCCCGGGCGTCGGGGTTGACGATCAGGTCCACGTAGCGCTGCCGGACCCGGGCCTCCGGGTCGGTCAGGCCCTTGTGCTTGTCCGGCAGCGGGCGCAGGCACTTCGCGGTGAGCTCCCAGCGGTCGACCATGATCGACAGCTCGCCGCGCTTGGAGGTGATGACCTCGCCCTCGACCCCGACGTGGTCGCCCAGGTCGATGTCGGCCTTCCAGGCGGCCAGCCGCTCCTCGCCGAGCCTGTCCAGGGAGAGCATCACCTGGAGGTCGGCGGTGCCGTCACGCAGGGTCGCGAAGCAGAGCTTGCCGCCGGTACGGCTGAGCACCACCCGGCCGGTGACCCCGGCGCGCTCGCCGGTGGCGGTGTCCGCGGGCAGGTCGGGGTGGGCGGCCCGGAGGTCCGCCAGGGTCGTCGTCCGGGGGAAGCCCACCGGGTACGGGTCGACGCCGGCGGCGCGCAGGCGCTCCAGCTTCTCGCGGCGCACCCGCATCTGCTCGGGGAGGTCATCGGCTGCTGGCACGGGAGTCTGATCAGTCACCGCTCCAGGGTATCGAGGGTGCGGACCGGTCCTGTAACCAATGGTCCCCGCCCCACCCGATGGACGGCACCGGGCGGGGCGGGAGCGGGGTCAGCCGGTGCCGGTGGCCAGCTCCGCTTCCTCCTCGGCGTCGGCGCCGGTCGCCGCCTCGTCCGGGCGGACCCCGCGCGGCCACAGGTCGCCGGGGGTGGGGATGGCCCGGACCGGGGCGACCGGGCTGCCGCCGGGGGCGGGAGCCGAACCGCGCCCGGCGGCGTCGGACCTGGCGCTGTCGGGCTTGGCGGTGGTGTCAAAGGCGGCCATGGGAATCGCTCCTCCACGTCGGGTCGGAAGGGGGTGGGGGTGCACCCCGGTCGCAGGTAGGGCGGTACGGGACTTCTCCCGCTGGCGCAGCGAGCGCGTCGGCCGGGCGAAGTCCGCGACATTGCCGGTGTCGGTGCCGCCGTCGCCGCCGGTGTCGGCGATGTTCCCGGCGACGGAGGCGGTGGCGGCCAGGGCGAGTTGCGGTGCGGAGGGCTCCAGCAGGTGCGCGCCGGAGCCCTGGGCGAGCGTGCCGCAGCGGCCGCGCAGGGCGAGCCGGCGGACCCGCTCCTGCGGGGCGCAGGGCAGCGCGCTGAGGTTCCGCAGCGCCACCAGGTCCTCGCGGTCGGGGAGGTAGCCGTCGGCGACGGCCTCCTCCAGCCGCTCCAGGTAGCCGGAGGCGGTCCCGGGCAGCGCGGCCCGGTAGCGGGCGAGGTCGGCCAGGGCGAAGGCCCGCATCCTGCCCCCCTCGTGCACCGCGTCGTCGATGGACTCGGCGAGTCGGAGCACCTCCTGGACGTCCTCGGCGCAGGCCGCGCGGGCCCGTCCGGGCAGGGCTTGGCTGACGGGGGTCGTGGGGTTCAGCAGGTGGGCAAGAGCGCGGCGCAGCACCCGCAGTTCGTCCGCACTGAAGGCCATGCCGCCGCGAGACCCATGGGGCGTAGGCATGCCTGGACCCTACGCCGGAAATGCCTGATTTCTGATTATCGACGCGCCGTCAGCATCCGCCAGTCGTAGGGCCTCGCGCTCACCCGGCGGTGTTGCGCTCGTACACCAGTCGCAGGCCGATCAGGGTCAGCCAGGGCTCGTGCACGTCGATGCTGCTGGCCTCCCCCAGCACCAGCGGGGCCAGCCCGCCGGTGGCGATCACCTGGACCTCGTCCGGGTCGTCCGAGAGCTCGGCGGCCATCCGGTTGACCACCCCGTCGACCTGCCCGGCGTAGCCGTAGAGGATGCCGGACTGCATGCACTCCACGGTGTTCTTGCCGATGACGTTGCGCGGCCGGATGATCTCGATCCGGGGCAGCTTGGCGCCGCGCTGGCCCAGCGCCTCCACCGAGATCTCGATCCCGGGCGCGATCGCCCCGCCCAGGTAGTCGCCGCGCTCGTTGACCGCGTCGAAGGTGGTGGCGGTGCCGAAGTCGACCACGATGCAGGGGCCGCCGTAGAGGTGCTTGGCCGCCAGGGTGTTGACGATCCGGTCGGCGCCGACCTCCTTCGGGTTGTCCGTGAGCACGTGGACCCCGGTCTTGATGCCGGGCTCCACCAGCACGGCCGGCACGTCGCCGTAGTAACGGCGGGTCACCTCGCGCAGTTCGTGCAGCACCGAGGGCACCGTGGAGCAGATGGCCAGTCCGTCCACGGTGTCCTCGCCGAGCGCGGGGTGAGCCCCCATCAGCCCCTGCATCAGCACCGCCGTCTCGTCGGCGGTACGCCGGGGGTCGGTGGAGACCCGCCAGTGCTCCACGATCTCCTCGCCGTCGAAGAGGCCGAGAACGGTGTGGGTGTTGCCGACGTCGATGGTGAGCAGCATGGGGCAAGCCGTTCTTCAGATAGGAGGGTAATTCGCTGGACTATCCGCGCAGGTCGAGACCGATGTCAAGAATGGGCGAGGAGTGGGTGAGCGCGCCCACCGCCAGGTAGTCGACGCCGGTCTCGCCGACCGCCCGGGCGTTCTCCAGGGTCAGCCCGCCGGAGGACTCCAGCTTGGCCCGTCCGGCGACCAGGGCGACCGCCTCGCGCAGCTCCGGCACGCTGAAGTTGTCCAGCAGGATCAGGTCCGCGCCCTCGTCCAGCACCGGCTGGATCTGGTCGATCCGGTCCACCTCGACCTCGACGTCCAGGTCCGGGTAGGCGGCGCGGACGGCCTTGAACGCCTCGGCCACCCCGCCGGCCGCGACCACGTGGTTGTCCTTGACCAGGGCGGCGTCGGACAGGCCCATCCGGTGGTTGACCCCGCCGCCGCAGCGGACCGCGTACTTCTCCAGGGCGCGCAGCCCCGGGGTGGTCTTCCGGGTGTCGCGGACCACCGCGCCGGTGCCCTCCAGCGCGTCCGCCCAGGCCCGGGTGGCGGTGGCGATGCCGGACAGGTGGCAGAGCAGGTTGAGCGCGCTGCGCTCGGCGGTGAGCAGGTCGCGGGTGCGGGTGGTGACGCTGAGCAGCACCTGCCCGGCCTCGACCCGGTCGCCGTCCTCGACCTGCCGCTCGACGCTGAACTCCTCCTCGGCGATCAGCGAGAGCACCGCCTCGGCGACCCGCAGCCCGGCCACCACCCCGGCCTGCCGGGCGGTGAAGTCGGCGGTGGCCACGGCGGCCTCGGGGACGGTGGCGACGGAGGTGACGTCCTCGCCCCCGGCCAGGTCCTCGGCCAGCGCGAGGGTGGCGATGTCCTCGACCTCGACCGGGTCGAGCCCGGCCTGCTCCAGCAGCTCGGCGAGCCGCGGGTCGAGGCCGGTCTGGTACTCGCCGTCGCCGCAGGCGCAGCCCGCGCCGCAGCCGCCGTCCGCCAGCGGGAGTTCTTCGTGGTCGTGGTCGTGCGTGCTCATGCTCGCTACTCCTCGGGGAGGGTGGTGAGGCCGTCGGTACCGGCCTTGGTGATCACGTGCACCCGCCAGCGGGCGTCGTCCCGGTCGGGGAAGTCCTCGCGCCAGTGGCAGCCCCGGGTCTCCTCGCGGAGCCGCGCGGCGGCGGTCAGCGCGGTGGCGACCTGGTGCAGGTTGGTCGCCTCCCAGGTCTCCACCTGCGGCGCCTCGCCCTTGGCCTGCCGGTCGTCGGCGTGGTCGCCGCCGTGGTCGTCGGCGTGGTCGCCGGTGTGGTCGCCGGTGTGGTGCGGCTGGGCCAGCGCCTCCAGCCCGCGCGCGGCCTCGGCCATGCTGGCGGCGCTGCGCAGCACGCCGACGCCCGCGGTCATCAGCCGCTGGATCTCGGCCCGCGCCTCGGACGCCAGCAGCGGCACCCGCTGTACCCGGCGGCTGGGGGAGGCGCGGTGCGGAGCGCCTCCGGCAGGGGTGCCGGCGGGAGACGGGTGGGCCTCGTGACGGGGTGTGAGCTTGCCCGCGGCGTCGCGCTCGACGATGTCGGCGGCGATCCGCTCGGCGAAGACCAGGCCCTCCAGCAGCGAGTTGGACGCCAGCCGGTTGGCGCCGTGCACGCCGGTGCAGGCGACCTCGCCGCAGGCGTAGAGGCCGGGCACGCTGGTGTGGCCGCGCAGGTCGGTGCGGACCCCGCCGGAGGCGTAGTGCGCGGCCGGGGCGACCGGGATCAACTCGGTGACCGGGTCGATGCCGTGGCTGCGGCAGGAGGCGAGGATGGTGGGGAACCGCTCCTCCCACATCCGCGCGCCGAAGTGGCGGCCGTCCAGGTACATGTGCGCGGTGCCGGTCTCCTGCATCCGGCGCATGATGCCCTTGGCGACGATGTCGCGCGGCGCGAGCTCGGCGAGCTCGTGCCGGCCGACCATGAAGCGCACCCCGTCGGCGTCCACCAGGTGCGCGCCCTCGCCGCGGACCGCCTCGGAGATCAGCGGCTGCTGGCCCTCGGCCTCCGGGCCGAGCCACAGCACGGTCGGGTGGAACTGGACGAACTCCAGGTCGGTGGCCTCGGCCCCGGCCCGCAGCGCCAGCGCCACGCCGTCGCCGGTGGAGACGGCCGGGTTGGTGGTGGCCGAGTACACCTGGCCCATGCCGCCGGTGGCGAGCACCACCGCCCGGGCGTGCACCGCGCCGACGCCGTCGCGCTGGCCCTCGCCCATCACGTGCAGGGTCAGCCCGGCGGTCCGCCCCTCGGCGTCGGTGAGCAGGTCCAGTACCAGCGCGTGCTCGACCACCTCGACCTGCTGGTCGGCGCGGACCGCGGCGACCAGCGCCCGGGAGACCTCGGCCCCGGTGGCGTCGCCGCCCGCGTGCACGATCCGGTTGCGGTGGTGTCCGCCCTCGCGGGTGAGCATGATCTCGCCGTCGGCGTCCTGGTCGAAGGCCGCGCCGGTGGCGATCAGCCGCCGGACCGCGTCCGGGCCCTCGGTGACCAGGAGCCGTACCGCGTCCTCGTCGCACAGGCCCGCCCCGGCGACCAGGGTGTCCGCCAGGTGCTGCTCGGGGGTGTCGCCCTCGCCGAGCGCGGCGGCGATGCCGCCCTGCGCCCAGCGGGTGGAGCCGTCGTCCAGCACGGTCTTGGTGACCACCAGCACCCGCAGCCCGGCGGCGCGCAGCCGCAGCGCGGTGGTCAGCCCGGCCACGCCGGAACCGACCACCACGACGTCGGCGGTTGCCGTCCAGCCGGGATCGGGGGCCGCGAGCCTGCGGGTTGACGTCATGCCTCACTCCGAACGTGCGTGGGTGCGCCTGGTGCCGCACCGTCGACGTCACCGTACGCCTGGGCGTGAATCACACGCGCATCCGTATCCCCGCGCAGCAGTCCGCTCCCGGCCGGGACGTCGGCCGGGTCGCCGCCGACCTGGGTGATCCGGTTGGCGGCGTCGACGAACACCACCCGGGGCCGGTACACCCGGGCCTCGGCGGTCTCCATCTGGCCGTAGCCGATGAGGATCACCAGGTCACCGGGATGGACCAGGCGCGCGGCGGCGCCGTTGACGCCGATGATGCCGCTGCCGCGCTCGCCGGCGATGGTGTAGGTCTCCAGCCGGTTGCCGTTGTCTATGTCCACGATGTGGACGAGTTCGCCGGGCAGCAGGTCGGCCGCGTCCAGCAGGTCCTGGTCGACCGTGACGGATCCCACGTAGTGCAGGTCGGCCTGGGTGACGGTGGCACGGTGGATCTTGGACTTGAGCATGGTGCGAAGCATGGTCACGCCTCCAGGGTGAAGTGCATGCCGAAATGACGGGGAACGGGCGAGCTCAGGCTGAGCTCACAGGCTGATGCGCACGTTGTCGATCAGCCTGGTGGTACCGACCTTCACGGCGACGGCGAGGACCGCCTCACCGTGGAAGTCCTCCCGGTCGACCTCGGTGAAGTCGGCCGGGTCGATCAGCGCCAGGTAGTCCGCGGCCGCTCCGGCCGCGGATCCGGCCAGGACCTTTCCGGCCGCCGCCCGCACCGCCGCCGGGCCCTGCGGCGCGGCGTCCCGCCCGGCGAACAGCGCCCGGGACAGGGCCAGCGCCTCGGCCCGGTCCGCGGCGGTCAGGAAGCGGTTGCGGCTGGACAGCGCCAGGCCGTCCGGCTCGCGCACGGTCGGCACCCCGACGACCCGCACCGGGAAGTTCAGGTCCCGCACCATCCGCCGGATCAGCGCCAGCTGCTGGCCGTCCTTCTCGCCGAAGAAGGCCGCGTCCGGCCGGGTCAGCTGGAGCAGCTTGGCGACCACGGTCAGCATGCCGTCGAAGTGGCCCGGGCGGGCGGCGCCCTCGAAGCGGGTGCCCATCGGGCCCGCCGAGATCCGCACCTGCGGCTCGCCGCCGGGGTAGACCTCCTCCACCGAGGGCGCGAAGACCGCGTCCGCGCCCGCCGCCTCGGCCAGCCCCAGGTCGGCGTCCAGGGTGCGCGGGTAGCGGTCCAGATCCTCACCCGCGCCGAACTGCAACGGGTTGACGAAGACCGTCACCACCACCGTCCCGGCCGCCCCGGCGAACTCGCGGGCGGCGCGGATCAGCGCGGCGTGGCCCTGGTGCAGCGCGCCCATGGTCATCACCACCGCGCGCGGCCCGGCGCCGCCGACCTGCCCCAGCTCCGCCGCCGTCCGCACCGTCCGCACGCTCATCGCCCCTCCTCCGCGAGGACGTCCAGCAGCGCCGCGGCCGCCTCCGCCTTCAGCATCCCGTTCGCCAGCGCCCGGTCGGCGGTGGCCCGGGCCATCGCCCGGTAGCTGTCCAGCACCTGCGGCGAGACCGCGCGCAGCTGCGCCACGTGGGTGCGCACCGTCCCCGCGTCGCCGCGCGCGACCGGGCCGGTGAGCGCGGCGTCGCCGCTGCGCAGGGCGTTGTCCAGGGCCGCGCCGAGCAGCGGTCCGAGCATCCGCCCCGGCTCGGCCACCCCGGCCGCCCGCAGTGTCTCCATGGCCTGCGCCACCAGCGTCACCAGGTGGTTCGAGCCGTGCGCCAACGCCGTGTGGTAGAGCGGCCGGACGGCCTCGGGCACCCATTCCGGCTCCCCGCCCATCTCCACCACCAGCGCCTCGGCGACCGGGCGCAGCTCCTCCGGCGAGGTCACCCCGAACGGGCACCCGGCCAGCCGGGCGACGTCCACCGAGGTACCGGTGAAGGTCATCGCCGGGTGCAGCGCCAGCGGCAGCGCGCCGACCCGGGTCGCCGGCTCCAGCACCGCGACGCCCTGCGCGCCGGAGGTGTGCACCAGCAGCTGGCCCGGGCGGACCGCGCCGGTCTCGGCGAGACCGGCGACCAGGCCGGGCAGCGCGTCGTCGGGGACGGTCAGCAGCACCAGGTCCGCGGCGGCCATCACCTGCGGCGGGGTGACCAGCCGGACGCCGGGCAGCAGCGCCTCGGCGCGGCGGCGCGAGGCGGCCGAGACGCCGGAGGCGGCCACCACCCGGTGCCCGGCCAGTTGCAGCGCCGCGCCCAGCGCCGGTCCGACCCGGCCGGTGCCGACCACGCCGACGGCGAGCCGGGCGGGCCGGTTGCCCGGGTCGGCCGGATCCGGGTCGAACCCCGGGCCGGTACCGCCGAAGCCGTCGTCGAAGGGGCCGCCGAAGCCGTCGTCGAAGGGGCCGTTGGCCCGGCCCGCGCCAGGCAGCCCGGAGTCGCCTGTAGTCACCCTCACCGCTCCTTCTCCCGTTCCGGTCCGCAGCGGGTACCGGACGTACGCCGCCATCCTACGGCGGCGGCGGGGCAGCGTCAGGCGGCGATCTGCGGGCCCTCGTTGTAGGCGTCGGCGGGCTCCTGCTCGGACAGCGCCCGGATGGCGTCCATGATCTCGTCGGTGACCGCGCGGCGCACCGGACCGGCCGGGGTGCGGCCCTCGCGCACCGCGCGGGCGCGGTCGCCGAAGTCCAGCGGCTCGCCGAAGCGCACGGTGACCCGGCGGATCCGCGGGATCCGCTTGCCGACCGGC
Organism: Streptacidiphilus sp. P02-A3a; assembly: GCF_014084105.1. Classification (GTDB taxonomy): domain Bacteria; phylum Actinomycetota; class Actinomycetes; order Streptomycetales; family Streptomycetaceae; genus Streptacidiphilus. The sequence goes on from NZ_CP048289.1 coordinate 8,687,606, forward strand.
TGGATGTCCTGGGTACCGGCCAGGGCCACCGGGACCACCTGCGCGCCGGAGGTCAGCGCCAGCCAGGCGACGCCGGTGCGGCCCCGGTAGAGGCGGCCGTCCAGCGAGCGCTTGCCCTCCGGGTAGATCCCGAAGGCCTTGCCGTCGTTCAGCGCCTCCAGCGCGGCGTCCAGCGAGGCCTGGGCGGCGCGGTGGGTGCCGCGCTCGACCGGGACGGCGTCGATCGCGGTGAAGAAGCCGCGGCTGATCCGGCCCTTGAGCCCGGTGCCGGTGAAGTACTCCGCCTTGGCCAGGAACACCACCGGGCGCGGGGCGACCAGCGGGATCACCATGCTGTCGATGAAGGACAGGTGGTTGCTCGCCAGGATCACCGCGCCGCGCTTCGGCACGTTCTCGCGTCCTTCCACGACCGGCCGGTAGACCACTCGGGCGAGCGGAGCCAGCACCGACCTGGCGATGAGAGCGAACACGTGTCCTCCGGGGCCGTCTGCGGACGTTACTGGCGGGTCACCGTACAGGATTGCCCGGCTGCGGGATCGTATGACATCGGGGGCGCGGTTCGGCGGCCCTGTCCGAATCCCCGACCGCGCGTCGCCGGGGGATGATCGGAGCATGGCCCATCACGAGCAAGGACAACGGCAGGACGAACAGTCGGCGGCGGATCCGGCGGAGCGGCGGTTCGCGGCGATCCGCGGCTGCGAACGGGTGCTGTCGGCGGCCCGCACGACGACGCTGCGGGAGCGGCTGGCGGACCTCGCGGCCGGAGCCGAGCAGGCGTACGACCTCGACCAGCGCCCGGACGTCTACGGCAACGGCGTGGTCGAGGCGCTGGAGGAGCGGGTCGCCGGGCTGCTCGGGACGGACTCGGCGGCCTTCTTCCCGACCGGGACGATGGCCCAGCAGGTCGCCCTGCGCTGCTGGGCGGACCGCACCGGGGACCGGACCGTGGCGATGCACCCGCTGTCCCACCTGGAGCTGCACGAGCGCTTCGCCTACTCCCAGCTGACCGGCCTGCGCAGCGTCTGGCCGACGCGGCAGCCGCGGCTGCCCTCGGCCGACGAGGTCGCCGAGTTCGCCGAGCCCTTCGGCACGCTGCTGCTGGAGCTGCCGCTGCGGGAGGCCGGGTTCGTGCTGCCGACCTGGGAGGAGCTGCGGGAGACGGTGGCGGCGGCCCGGGCCAGGGACGCGGTGGTGCACCTCGACGGGGCCCGGCTGTGGGAGACCGTGCCGCACTTCGGCCGCTCGCTGCCGGAGATCGCCGAGCTGGCGGACTCGGTCTACGTCTCCTTCTACAAGTCCCTGGGCGGCCTCAGCGGCGCGGCGCTGGCGGGCCCGGAGGAGTTCACCGCGCAGGCGAAGCACTGGCGGCACCGCTACGGCGGGCAGCTGTTCGAGCAGTGGCCCGCCGCGCTGTCGGCGCTGGCCGGGCTCGACCGGGAACTCCCCCGGTTGGCGGAGTACGTCGGGCACGCGAAGACGGTGGCGGCGGCGATCGCCGGGGCACTGGCCGCGGTCCCGGGCGCCCGGGTGTACCCGGAGCCGCCGCACACGCACCAGTTCCAGGTGTGGCTGCCGTTCCCGGCGGACGCGCTGAACGCGGCCGGGCTGCGGCAGGCCGAGCAGACCCGGGAGGCGGTCTTCGGGATGTGGCGGGAGCCGGGCCTGCCCGGGGTCTCCTACACCGAGGTGACCGTCGCCGCCGACGCCCTGGCGTGGACCCCGGCGGACGTCCGGGCGGGGGTGGCCGCCTTCCTGGAGCGAATCGGCTGACCACCGGCGGCGGCCCGGAGCCGGGCGGCGGCCCCGGGCCGGGGGGTTGTTCAGAGCCCGCCCGCGCGGACCAGCCCGGTCTCGTAGGCGAGCACCACCGCCTGGACCCGGTCGCGCAGCTCCAGCTTGGTGAGGATCCGCCCGACGTGGGTCTTCACCGTCGCCTCCGACAGCGACAGCTGGGCCGCGATCTCGCCGTTGGACAGCCCGGTGGCGATCAGCAGCAGCACCTCGCGCTCGCGCTCGGTGAGCCGGGCCATCTCCGGGGTGTCCTGCGGCGGCTGCGAGCTGGGCAGCACGCTGGCGAAGCGGTCGATCATGCGGCGGGTGGTGGTCGGCGCGACCACCGCCTCCCCCTCGTGCACCGCGTGGATCGCCGCCACCAGCTCGGCCGGCGGCACGTCCTTCAGCAGGAAGCCGCTGGCCCCGGCCTTGAGCGCGGCGAAGGCGTACTCGTCCAGGTCGAAGGTGGTCAGGATGAGCACCCGCGGGCCGCCGTCCGGCCGGGGCGCCCCGGCGCAGATCCGGCGGGTCGCCTCCACCCCGTCCAGCCGCGGCATCCGGACGTCCATCAGCACCACGTCGACCGGGGTCTCGGCCAGCACCTCCAGCGCCCGGGCGCCGTCGCCCGCCTCGGCGACCACCTCGATGTCGCGCTGCGACTGGAGCACCATGCGGAAGCCGGTGCGCAGCAGCTCCTGGTCGTCGACGAGCATGACGCGGATGGGCATGGCACTCCTTGGCGAAGCGGGCGGGCGCCTGGACGGGCCGGGCACCTGGTGGGGATGCGGGCCGGTCAGGCGCGGGGGAGGTGGGGGGCGAGGGCCGGGTCCGGCGTCGCGGCGGGCTCCGGGGCCGACTCCGGCGGCGGGACGGGAGCGGGCTCGGGCCGCTTGCCCCGGGTGGGCTTGAGCGGGAGCCTGGCGTCGATCCGGAAGCCGCCGTTGCTGCCGGGGCCGACGTTCAGCGTGCCGCCGACCATACCGACCCGCTCGCGCATCCCGATCAGCCCGTGGCCGAAACCGTCCTGGCCGCCGTCCCTGGCCAGCTGCGCGGTGGCGCCCCGGCCGTCGTCCTCGATCAGCACGTCCACCCCCCGGTCGTCGAAGCGGATCCGCACCCGGGCGGCGGCCCGCGGGCCGCCGTGCTTGCGGGCGTTGGTCAGCGCCTCCTGGACGATCCGGTACGCCGTCAGCTCCACGCCGCGCGGCAGCTCCCGGGGCTCGCCCTCGACCTCGAACACCACCGGCAGGCCCGCGTTGCGCACCTGGTCGAGCAGGTCAGGCAGCTGCTCCACGCCGGGCTGCGGCAGGTACTCGCCGCCGCTGTCGGCCGAGCGCAGCAGGCCCAGCAGTCGGCGCATCTCCTCCAGGGCCTGGCGTCCGGTCCCGGCGATGGTCGCCAGTGCCTGCCTGGCCTGCTCGGGCGAGGAATCCATCACGAAGGAGGCGCCGTCCGCCTGGACGATCATCACCGAGACGTTGTGGGCGACCACGTCGTGCAGCTCCCGGGCGATCCGGGCGCGCTCGGCGGCGACGGCGATCTTCGCCTGGGCGTCGCGCTCGCGCTCCAGCCGCGCGGCCCGGTCCTCCAGCTGCACGTAGTAGGCGCGGCGGATCCGGGTCAGCCGCCCGAGCACCCAGCACAGCAGGAACGGCGTGGAGAAGACCACGCTCATGATCACGTCGATCCAGACGTGGTTGTCCGGCCGTCCGGGCGGGGGGTTGGGCGAGGCGTGCGCGCCGTAGAAGCGCAGCCAGGCCAGCGGCCCGGCGGCGAGCCCGGCGATCAGCGCCGCCCTGGACGTCCAGACGTGGGCGAAGGCGGCGGCCGTGTAGGCGAGCAGCAGCAGCGCGAAGTCGGCGACGTTCACCCGCGAGCCGCAGGCGACCTGCACCAGGCCGGTGCCGATGCCCACCCAGACCGCGAGGTCGGGACGGCTGCGGCGGATCACCAGCATCGAGCAGAGCACGACGGTGCTGACCATCAGCGCGAAGGCGAGCTGCCCGTTGTCCCAGTTGACCGCTATCACCAGCGCGCACAGCAGGAACAGCAAGGCCGCCCATGCGGCGTCAGCCACCATGGGATGCCTGCGGAACCAGCTGTACATCGTCTGCACCCTCCAAGGGTAGGCAGCCCGCGGCGCCCCCGGGTCCACCGTCGGACTGAGCCGGGTGTCCTCCGCAGGTCGGAGTTGGTTGCCATCACCACCCGCTGGGATGGTGGTGCCATGGCGATGACCAGCTGGCGGGACGCGACCGAGACCGCGCTGTACGGGCCCGGCGGCTTCTTCCGGCAGCCGGTCGGCCCGGCCGGGCACTTCCGCACCTCGGTCCACGCGTCGCCGCTGTTCGCGACGGCGCTGCTGGAACTGGTGCGGTTGGTGGACGAGGGCTTGGGCCGTCCGGTGGAACTGGTGGTCACCGACGTGGGCGCGGGGCGCGGGGAGCTGCTGCTGGCGCTGGACGCGCAGGCCCGCGACCGGTACCCGGAGCTGGCCGGGCGGCTGCGGCTGCGGGGGGTGGAGCTGGCCGACCGGCCGCCGGGGCTGCCGGAGCGGATCGGCTGGGGCGCCCGGATCGAGCCCGCGGCGGCCGGGGTGCTGCTCGCCAACGAGTGGCTGGACAACGTCCCGGTGGACGTCGCCGAGGTGGACGAGGACGGCGTGGTCCGGCTGGTGCTGGTGGATCCGGCGACCGGCCGGGAGAGCCTGGGCGATCCGCTCGGCGGCCCGGCGGCGGACTGGCTGGAGCGGTGGTGGCCGCTGGCCGGGGGCGCCGCCGAGCCGGGCTTCCGCGCGGAGGTCGGGCTGCCCAGGGACGCCGCCTGGGCGGCGGCCGTCGGCTCGCTCGGCCGGGGCCTGGCGGTGGCGGTGGACTACGCCCACCACGCGGACGACCGGCCGCCCTTCGGCAGCCTCACCGGCTACCGCGAGGGGCGGGAGGTACGCCCGGTCCCGGACGGCGGCTGCGACCTGACCTCGCGGGTCGCCCTGGACGCCTGCCTCGCGGCGGCCCGGTCCGCTCACGGCGAGCGGGTTGTCCACAGCCTGTGGACAACCCAGCGCGAGGCCCTGCACCGGCTCGGCCTGAGCGGGGCCAGGCCACCGCTGAGCCTGGCCGCCACCGACCCGGCCGGATACCTGCGCGCGCTCGCGGCGGCCGGGGAGGCGGCCGAGCTGACCGGGCGCGGCGGCCTCGGCTCGTTCGTCTGGGCGGTGCAGGCGGTCGGAGCGCCGGTCCTGCCCGAGGAATGGCTGACTGCCCGAGGAATGGCCGCGGACGTCGGCGGATCAGCGGGGATGGCAGACTCTGGGCCATGACGAGTAGCGCGCCCATGACGAGCGGCAGGCCGGGCACCGGTCGGCGGGAGACGACGGTCGGCCTCGGCGCGGGCGCCGCCACCGAACTCGGCACCAGCGACATGGTGCTGAACATCGGCCCGCAGCACCCCTCCACCCACGGCGTGCTGCGGATCAGGCTGCACCTGGACGGCGAGCTGATCACCGCCGCCGAGCCGATCGTCGGCTACATGCACCGGGGCGCCGAGAAGCTGTTCGAGGCCCGGGACTACCGGCAGATCATCGTGCTGGCGAACCGGCACGACTGGCTCTCGGCCTTCGCCAACGAGCTGGGCGTGGTGCTCGCCGTCGAACGCATGCTCGGCATGGAGGTCCCGCTGCGGGCCACCTGGACCAGGACCCTGCTCGCCGAGCTCAACCGGGTGCTGAACCACCTGATGTTCCTCGGCTCCTACCCGCTGGAGCTGGGCGGGATCACCCCGGTCTTCCACGCCTTCCACGACCGCGAGCAGCTCCAGTCGCTGCTGGAGGAGGCCTCCGGCGGCCGGATGCACTTCATGTTCAACCGGGTCGGCGGCCTGAAGGAGGACCTCCCGGCCGGCTGGTACGAGCGGGCCCGGGCCGCGATCGCCACCGTACGCGGGCGCATGGGCACCTTCGACGACCTGGTCCTGGGCAACGACATCTTCCGCGCCCGCACCCGGGGCGTCGGCGTGCTGTCGGCCCGGGCGGTGCACGCGTACGGGGTGAGCGGGCCGATCGCCCGGGCCTCCGGCGTGGACTTCGACCTGCGCCGGGACGAGCCCTACCTGTCGTACGGCGAACTGGGCGACGTGCTGCGGGTGGTCACCCGGACCGACGGCGACTGCCTGGCCCGGTTCGAGTGCCTGCTGGAGCAGACCCACAACGCGCTCGACCTGGCCGACGCCTGCCTGGACCGGATCGCCGAGCTCGCGCCCGGACCGGTCAACCAGCGGCTGCCGAAGGTGCTGAAGGCCCCGGAGGGCCAGACCTACGCCTGGACCGAGAGCCCCCTCGGCGTCAACGGCTACTACCTGGTCTCGCGCGGCGACAAGACCCCGTGGCGGCTGAAGCTGCGCTCGCCGTCCTTCAACAACATCCAGGCCCTGGGCGAACTGCTGCCGGGGACCCTGGTCGCGGACATGGTGGCGATCCTCGGCTCGCTGTTCTTCGTGGTCGGCGACATCGACAAGTAGCCCCCGGCCACGGCCACGACGAAGGGCCCGGTCCGCGGACCGGGCCCTTCGTCGTACTCGCGGCTACAGGGCGCGCAGCACCCGGACGTCGATCGGCTCGGTCTCGTCCTCGGCGGTGAGGTCCACCAGGTCGTCGGCCGGGTCCTGCGCAGCGTCCGCAGACTCCTGCCGACCGGCCTCGGCGTCGGCCTCGGGCTCCGCACTGCGGTCGTGCGCGGCCGGGTCGACGGCGGACTCGGCCGCGGCGGGCTCGACCGCCGCTCCGGTGGCGGTGGCGTACCGGTCCTGCTCGGCGGCGGCCTCGTCGCCGACCACGTCGGCCAGGTCGGCGGGGACCCGGCTGAGGTCGGTGGCGATCGCGCCCTCCTGGCGGCTGAAGAAGCTGAAGGTCCCGGCCGAGCTGCCCCGGGTGGCCTGCGAGCGGGTCGCCCCGCGCTGGAGCGTGGCCGGCAGGATGCTCACCGCCGGGCGCAGCGGCGGCAGCGCCGCCCGCGCCCAGGCCGGTCCTGGCACCACGATCGGCGCCTCGGCGGCAGGGTCGGCGGCAGCGGCCGCCGGTACCGCGGCGGGCTCGGGACGCGGCCGGGTCTGCGTCCGCGGCTGGGTCTGCGGCGGCTCGGCCTGCGGCTGGGTCTGCGGCTGGGTCTGCGGCTCGGCCTCGGCGGCGGGCTGCTGGACCGGCTGCGGGCGGGCGGGCTGCCGCGCCGGGGCGGGCTTGGCCAGCGTCAATTCGACCGAGCCGACCGGGCCGGGGGCCGCACTCCGCTGCGCCTGGTCGGCCACCGCGCGACGCTCCAGGCCGCGCAGCACCGAGGCCGCCTTCAGGTAGGCGGTGGGCGTCGGCCGGACGCCGCGCTCGGCGGCCTCCCGGCGGAGGCCCTCCTCGGCGGCGCGCGCCGCGTGCTCGGCCGCGACCCGGGCCCGCTCGCGGAGCAGCCGCTGGATGTCGCCCTCGGCCCGGGCGAGCTGGCTACGCTGCGCGAGCAGCCGCCGCTCCAACCGCTTGGCCTGCTCCTCGGCGGTCTCGGCCTGGAACTCCAGCTCGGCGATCCGGTCCTCGAACCGGGCCTCGTCGCGGGCCCGGGCGGAGACCTCGGTCTCCAGTTCGACCTCACCGGCGCGGTCGCGCATCCGCAGCAGCACCGCCGCCGAGGCGGCGCCCACGGCGGTGGCCACGACCAGGACCCGCAGCAGGGCGAGATCGCTGGTGAGCGGGGCGGACACCAGCGCGGCGACCGCCAGTACTCCGCAGGCGATGGGTGGGAGCAGCCTGCTCAGAGGCGAGGTTTGGCGATGGCGACCACGTGGCATGGCCAGAAATCTAGCGTGATCGCTGGTGCTATGTCAGGTGAGGTCCCAAAGACACCCTTGACAGGGATGTGATGTGACATTGGGTCAGCGCCAGGGCACCAGCGGTCACCGCATTACAGCCAAATCCCGTCAGAGCGAGGCGGGGTCCATCCGCGTGGTCACCGCGATCCGGTTCCAGGCGTTGATGGTGAAGATCGTCGCGATCAGCTGCGCCAGCTCCGCCTCCTCGAAGTGCGCGGCCGCCCGCTGGTAGACCGCGTCCGGCACGAAGCCGTCGGTGAGCACGGTGACCGCCTCGGTCAGCGCCAGTGCGGCCTGCTCCTTCGGCGTGAAGAAGCCGCCCGACTCCTCCCAGGCGTGCAGCAGCTGGAGCCGCAGCTCGGTCTCCCCGGCCTTGCGGGCGTCACGGGTGTGCATGGTGATACAGAACGCACAGTGGTTGATCTGCGAGGCCCGGACCTTGACCAGTTCCGCCAGGGTCGGATCCAGCCCCTGCTGGGCCGCCCGATCCAGCGCGATCATCGCCTTGTAGACCTCGGGCGCAGCCTTCGCCAGATTCATCCGGGGGCCGTGCGTACCGTGCTCGTGCGTGCTCGTCGTCGTCATGACCACCACGCTACGTCCCGACCAGCCCACACCCATGGTCCATTCCCACCCCACTTCCCTGGGCCACTTCGCCCGGCACGCGGCCCGGGCCGTTCTGGTTGCCGTGCTGCTCAGTTCGGTGCGGGCAGTGGATTCGAGAGGTCATCGAGCCACGGTCGCTGTGTCCCGTCCGGCGTGACCGTCAGGCCGAAGCGGTCGAGCGCCGGCCCGGGGTACTCCCCTCGGAACCGGGTGTCGAAGCGCCCCCAGTCCAGCCGCTGATTCCTCAGCTTCATGAACTCGACCATCCGCAGAAACGGACCGGACGCGCTCCCGTCCGCGCTGACGGTGAGCCGAAGCAGCGCGTCCACGTTGTCGTAGTGCGTCCCCCACGGGCAGAGAATCAGCCCGCCTTCCCTGGTCTGCTCCAGCAGGGCCGGGGCGACCGGTGTCCCAGCCCGTGCCGGTGCCGATCAGCAGGACCCGCATGGGCGGCCGGACATCGGCGTCCCGCAGATACGCCGCGACCAGGCGCGGCTCCGAGGACGAACTGGTCGGGGTGCGGCCAGGACCGGGGCCCCCGTGCTCCCCGTCGTCCCACTGGGTGACGATCGGTACCCGGACGGATTCCGCGTACCGCTCCCAGGTATCCGGGTCGGTCAGCCGGTGAACGTAGCTGCTGCCGCCGGTCGTCATGTCGTGTGCCCAGATGTCATCGGGGAGGAACGCGGCCCGGGGCACAGCCTCGAACGCGTCCGCCCAATCGGGCGTCATGGAGCCGTCGTTGAGAAGGGACCGCACCAACGGATCAGCGCTGGTTCGGCCCCCCTGCTGCGGAGCGTCAGCCATTACTTGCGGCGGGTCCCGTCCCCGGGCGGCGTGTCGCCGTCGGGGCTCGGCGGTTCCGAGGGACCGGGCCAGGGCTGACCGGGGTGCCCGTCCCCGTCCTTGCCGTCGTTGTGGAGAATGCCGAGCATGGGACCTCCTACGGTCGGGGCGCTCGATACCGCCCAGTGAGTCTTCCGGCCCCGCCCCGGAAATGGGCGGGAGTCAATGGGTGGGTCATGGTGCGTGGTGCTCCAGCCGGCTCAGGATCGGACCCGAAGCATCGGCCCATGCGGCACGAACCACGGGAACTCCCGCATCATCGCCGCGTCATACGCATCCGTCTCGCACGAGTCGCAACGCCGCGTACGGGCCAGCAGAACCGCCGCCCGGCCACAATGCGCGCACGTCTCCGAACGAGCCGTACAGACCCAACCGCCCACGTCTCCCGCTCCCTCGTGCTGCTCCGTGCTCGACCTGTAACAGCACGATAGGAGAAGGGAACCCACAGGGTTGGACCTGATTCGCGGATATTCTCACGCGCCCAGGGAGCGCTTTGCCCTGGTGACCAGCCGGTGAGCATCTGTGCCGTAGACGGCATTGCGGTTGAGCGCTTCCCAGGCGCGCATATGGAGTGCCACGTCTCCGGGGTCATCGAGCCACATCTCCGCATGCCACGTCTCCGTAATCACCAATTCGTCGTCATGGATGGAGAAACCGACGCCAGCGGGGACGTGCATGTCTGCTTCGAATGGGATGATGCCGACACGCACGTTCCCTGGCCCGAGTCGGGGAGCCAGGCGGTCAAGCTGTGTCGACAGGGCAGCCGAGGAGCAGGGGCGTGCGCGCAACGCGCCTTCCCAGATCAGGAAATGAAAGGCGCGGGTCGGGTCGCAGAGGATGTCCTGTCGCCCCATACGTGCCTGTACAGCGGCCTCGATGTCACGCGGGGCGGAATGGATGGCCGCGTATCGGGTGAGGACGGCACGGGCGTAGTCGGCGGTCTGCAAGAGCCCCGGAATCAGCGTCGGATCGAAGCTGCGCCGACACCGTGTCTTGCGAGCCTGCGCCCAGTGGGCCTCTTGTACGGGCCGGTACCCTCCGGCGAGCTGGCGCCGCCAGGACCGGTACTGAGTTTCCAGCCCACGAAGCCGACCGGTCAGTTCCGTAGTCGCATCCGGGCATCCGGTGCCCTTTGCCCATGCGGCCAAGTCGGCGATTGTCGGGGTCTGTTTGCCGTTCTCCAGCTTGCTGACCTTCGACTGGGTCCAGCCCAGACGGTCAGCGAGCTGCCGACCAGTAAGCCCGCCCTCGGCGCGCAGTTCTCGCAGTCGCACGCCGAGGGACAGTCGGGCCTGCTGGTAATCAGTGCTCACTCAGGGGAAGGTACCTGTGCCTTGAACGCGGCGTACTGCGTCGCGTGGTGCCAGGCCGCGTCGCGTACCTGGCAGGCGCGAAGGACTTCCGCCGGGCGGTGACCAACTCCATACCGATGGTGCGCTCCCCCTCGAAGTGGAAGCGGGCCACCGTACGCGAGTCGAACAGCCAGTAGTCCGACAGGTGGACCCCGTACCGCTCGGCATCGGCCCGCCACAGGTACCGGATGTCCTCGCCTGCCGCCACGTTGGTCCGGGCGCAGGCCAGCAGGTAGCGCTGACCGGTCGTCGGCGGGCTGTCCACCAGCCGCACGCGCTCGAAGCGCTTGCCGGAGGCGACCATGCGCCGCACGTTGTCGAACCACGGGTGACCGACCTCGCCCGCCGTATCGCCGGTCCGAAGGAACTCCTGATAGGACGGCATCTCCTGGTCCGACAGGTAACCAGTCCGGGTCTCCAGCCGCCAAGCGGTTTGCTCGAAGCCGTCGTTGATGAACTCGCTGATCTTCCTCTGCGGCACGAACTCAGGCACGTGCTCTTCCGCCTCCCTGGGCGCGAAGTTGACGAGGAGCGCACGCGGGACGACGACGAAGCCCTCCCCGTCCTTGATGTGCCGCAGCTGCGCCACATCGTCAGGATCGATCACGGCTTCGCCCTGGACCAGGACTTCCTTGCTGTCCATGTCCTCGTAAAGCGTCGGGCAGTCACCCACCCCTGACGTACTGCCGAGCACCCGCAAACGTCGTGCCATGCTCACTCCCCTCTCACCTGACAGACCATGCCCACGATCGCCCCTCAACCGTCGCCCTGTCCGGGGTGATTCTCAGATATTCGAACGCGCTGGACGCGAGCACGTCCACCCGGACGTCAGAGAGCCCCGATCCCAGTCCGGGCCCGATTGACCTGGGAGTGCGACGCCCGCTCAGCCTGCCGGTAACCGTCCTTCAGCACTCGCCCGGCGAGGTGACCGTGACGGCCGCAGTCAGCAGTTCCACGAAGACCCGCTCGGCGGCAGCGGGAATGACCCCGATGGAGACGGAGGGCAGAGCCATCACGGCCAGCAGGTAACCCAGTTGACCGGCCATGACCTCGGCGTCGCCGACCCGGAAGTACAGCACCGGCTCTTCAACGATGAGGCTGAATCTGTGGTCCCCCTCGCGGATCACGTGCGAGCGTGCCATGCGTGCCGCCACGGCCTCCGCCACGTCGTCCGGCGTGCCCTGGAACCGGGTGATGGACGACATGAGCGCCGACGCATAGCCGGGCGTCTGAACGAGCCCAGGCACCACGTTGGAGCAGTAGACGCGGAAGAGCCGGGTGCGCTCGTACAGGGGCACCACGCCCTCCTGCGCCCGCCGCATCCCGGTGCGGTGCGTCCGTCGCCACTCCAGGTACATGGAGTCAGCGGCACGGGAAGCCGCGATGACGTCAGGTGCGTGCTCCTCAGCGCCGCACGCACGGCACCATGCCCGAATGTCCTCATCACTCGGCGAGGCCTGCACGTTCTCGACACGGGAAGTCTTGGCCGGATGCCGTCCGCACAGCACGGAGAGATCCCTGGACGACAGGCCGGCGTCCAAACGGAGCTCACGGAGACGGGTGGCAACGGCCTTGCGCGCTTCCCTGGCGGTGGAAGACGGTGACGTGGGCATGGGTGCGCTGTTCTGCCGTTCGCCGTCTCAGACCTGGAACTCAGCGTGCGGAGTGGCACGCTCCCACACGGCTTCAAAAGCCGACGCACACAACGTCGCAACGGCAGGCTCATCGCGGACTTCCTGCCCGATCCACTCCCCGTCACCGGTGAAGTGCCCGAATCGAACCAACCGACTGTCGAACACCCAGAAGTCGGTACCCGGCAGCGCCAGATCGGCGGCAAGTCGGCGGGGCAGCCAACGCACGACCTCGCCGGCCGCGAGGTTGTTCACGGTCCCGGCATGCTCGAACCGGGCCGACTCGCTCAGCGGGACGGAGACCACATGGGCCCGCCGCACCACGACTCCGCGCCGGACCGCCGCACCCACCAGGTCGATCCACGGCTGCCAGTAGGTCGGGTTCTCCCACCGGCCGGTCTTCTGCCAGGCCTCGAAGTCCTGCTGCTCGTACGCCACGGCGTAGACGTCACGCGTCTCCAGGTGGAACGCCGAGTGCTCCGCCGCGCTCAGCAGATCCTCAAAGCTTCGCTCGCTCGGCCTGCTCGACAAGGTCACACGCCTCCCTGATCATCTGCACCATGTGGAAGGGAACCACGAACGAGGCGCATTCGGCTTCCAGGTCCGGGGACGGCTTCCACCCCTCGGCCCGGGCTAGGGTCGGTTTCCATGAGTGGTTCTGGGGCCGGTTCGCGACCGTCCGGGGCGTCCGGTGGGGGTAGTGATCTGCATCTTGATCTGGTGCTCACTGGCGCCGGTGGGGTTCGGGCGTCGTTGGTGCGGGCGTTGCGGGAGGCGGTGCGTGGGGGGCGGTTGGCGCCGGGGACCCGGTTGCCGTCGTCGCGGGGGTTGGCCGCCGATCTCGGGCTGGCGCGGAACACCGTGGCCGACGCCTACGGCGAGCTGATCGCCGAGGGGTGGCTGACCGCCCGGCAGGGGTCGGGGACGCGGGTGGCGCAGCGGCCCGCGCCCGGGCGGGCCAGCGCGCACCGGCCCAGCGTCCAGCGCCCGAGCGGGGGCCACAGCCTGTACCCGGGCTCCCCCGACGTCTCCGCCTTCCCGCGCGCCGCCTGGCTGGCCGCCGCCCGCCGGGCGGTCACCGCGGCGCCGAACGACGCCTTCGGCTACGGCGACCCGCTCGGTCGGCCGGAGCTGCGCCGGGCACTGGCCGACTACCTGGCCCGGGCCCGGGGCGTGCGCGCCGACCCGGACCAGATCATGGTCTGCGCCGGGTTCTCCCAGGGCCTGGCCGTGCTCAGCCGGGTACTGCGGAACGACGGCGTCCGGGGCCTGGCCGTGGAGTCCTACGGCCTGGCCCCGCACCGGAGCCTGGCCACCGCCGCCGGGCTGCGCACGCATCCGCTGACCGTCGACCAGCACGGCGTGGACCCGGCGGAGCTGCGGCGCCGCCAGGACCTGGGCGCGGTGCTGCTCACCCCGGCGCACCAGTTCCCGCTCGGCGTGCCGCTGCATCCGGACCGCCGGGCGGCCGTCGTCGACTGGGCCAGGGAGCGCGGCACGGTGGTCCTGGAGGACGACTACGACGGGGAGTTCCGGTACGACCGGCAGCCGGTCGGGGCGTTGCAGGGGCTCGATCCGGAGCACGTGGTCTACCTGGGCACCGCCAGCAAGAGCCTGGCGCCCGGGCTGCGGCTCGGCTGGATGGTGCTGCCCGGACGGCTGGTGGACCGGGTGCTGGCGGCGAAGACCGCCGCCGAACGCCACCCCGACAGCCTGTCGCAGCTCACCCTGGCCGAGTTCGTCACCTCGGGCGCGTACGACCGGCAGATCCGGGCGATGCGGCTGCGCTACCGGCGGCGGCGCGACCGGCTGGTGCGGGCGCTCGCCGAGCGGGCACCGCAGGTGCGGGTCAGCGGGATCGCGGCCGGGCTGCACGCGGTGCTGCGACTGCCGCCGGGCACCGAGGCGCGGGCCCTGCACGGCGCCTCCTGGCTGGGCCTGGCGGTACAGGGCCTGGACGGCTTCCGCCACCCCGACCAACCGGCCGAACCGGGCGCGGACGCGCTGGTCGTCGGCTACGGCACGCCCGCCGAGCACGCCTTTCCGGCGGCGCTGGAGGCCCTCTGCCGGACCATCGAGGCGCTGTGACACCGAGGCGGCACAAGGGGGCTGAGAGACTGTCGACACCATCTCGCCCAGTAGCAGTGGAGGACTCGTGAGCAGCAGGAACGGCGTCGTCATCGTCACCGGCGGGGGTCGCGGCATCGGCGCGGCGACCGCGCGGCTGGCGGCCCGGCACGGCTACGCGGTCTGCCTCTCGTTCCGGGCGGACAGCGTGTCGGCCCACACCGTCGCCCGCGACATCGAGGCGGCCGGCGGGGTCGCCCTGCCGGTGCGCGCGGACGTCGCGGTGGAGGCGGACGTGGAGCGGCTGTTCGCCGCCGCCGAGCGGGACCTCGGCACGCTGACCGCGCTGGTGAACAACGCGGGGGTGCTGGAGCGGCAGTGCCGGGTGGACGAGCTGACCGCCGACCGGCTACAGCGGGTGCTGACCACCAACGTGGCCGGTCCCTTCCTGTGCGCGCGGCAGGCCGTGCTGCGGATGTCCACCCGCTACGGCGGTGCGGGCGGGTCGATCGTGAACGTCTCCTCGGCCGCCTCCCGGCTGGGCTCCCCCGGCGAGTACGTCGACTACGCGGCGTCCAAGGGCGCGGTGGACACGCTCACCACCGGGCTGGCGCTGGAGGTCGCGGGCGAGGGCATCCGGGTGAACTGCGTCCGGCCGGGGATCATCGACACCGAGATCCACGGCAGCGGCGGCGAGCCGGGCCGGGTGGACCGGATCGGCCCGACCCAGCCGCTGGGGCGCGCCGGGCGTGCGGAGGAGGTGGCCGAGGCGATCGTCTGGCTGCTGTCGGACGCCGCCTCGTACAGCACCGGAGCGTTCATCGACGTCTCCGGCGGGCGCTGACGACCGGGTCCGGGAGAGTTCTTACAGACCTCGAACGGACGTGCGTGGGAGTGATTCTGACGGTGATTACCGGCTTAGTGTGACTGGCAGAGGTCGACGGCCGGAGCCGACGGACCGCTGATTCCGGCATTGCTTGCGGAGTCCCGATCCGGCCCGTCGAATATCCGCTGTTCTCGTCGTCCCACGCACCGGGGAGTTTCCATGAAGACCACCCACCGCAGTATTCGGGCCGCGGCCGCCGGCGTCGTACTGGCCGCCGCGGGGGCCCTGCTGGCCGCCGCCCCCGCCCAGGCCGCCACCACCGCCGTGCACGACGCCGGACCGGGCGTGGTGTTCGCGCAGAGCGACGACACCGGCGGCAACACCGTCGTCGCCTACGACCGCGCGGCCGACGGCGCGCTCACCCAGGCCGGGGTCTACCCCACCGGCGGCCTCGGCGGCGTCCTTGACGGCTCGGCCGTCGACCACCTCGCCTCCCAGCACTCGCTGGTCTACGACCAGGCGCACCACCTGCTGTACGCGGTGAACGCGGGCAGCAACACGGTCACCGTGTTCCAGGTGGACGGCGACCGGCTGACCCGTACCCAGGTCGTCGGCTCCGGCGGGGAGTTCCCGGTGAGCCTCGCGGTGCGCGGCGACCGCGTGTACGTGCTGAACGCGCTCGGCACCGGTTCGGTCCAGGGCTTCGTCCGCGAGGGCTGCAACCTGGTGCCGATCGCCGACTGGCACCGCGGCCTCGGCCTGACCCCGGTCACCGGCCCGATGCAGTTCACCCACACCCCGGCCCAGGTCTCGTTCACCCCGGACGGCTCGGCGCTGGTGGTCACCACCAAGGCCAACGGCAACAGCATCGACGTCTTCCCGTTCGACCACCGGGGCACGCCCGCGGCGGCGCCGGTACAGAACGTCGAGCCGAACGCGGTGCCGTTCGGCTTCGCGTTCGACCCGGCCGGGCGACTGGTGGTCACCGAGGCCGGTCCGAACGCGGTCGCCACCTTCACCCTGACCCGGGACGGCAAGGCCACCCAGGTCTCCTCGGTCGCCACCGGACAGGCCGCGACCTGCTGGATCGTCCGCGACGGGCACACGTACTACGCGTCCAACGCGGGCAGCGCCAGCCTCTCCGGCTTCCGCGAGGGCCGTCACGGCCTGCTCACCGCGCTGGGCAACACCACGACCGGCGCCGGCACCACCGACGCGACGGTCTCCCCCGACGGCCGCTACCTGTACGTGCAGACCGGCGCGGCGGGCGTGGTCGACGGCTTCCAGGTGCAGCGTGACGGCTCGCTCACCCCGGTCGGCTCGGTGACCGTGCCCGACGGCGTCGGCGGCGAGGGCATCGTGGCGGTCTGACCCCTGCCCGCAGCCGACTGACTGCCCGCAGCCGACCGTGGGCCGCAGCGCCGGATGCGCTGCGGCCCACGGGACGTCACCGGGTCACCGGATCCGGGTCACCGGTTCACAGGACGGTGGACAGGGTGAACGCCTGGGTGGCGGTGCCCGCCGCGCTGGTCGCGGTGAAGGTCAGCCGGTAGCTGCTGAGCAGTGCCAGCGTGTCGCCGGAGATGGTGGCGGTGCCGTTCGGCCCGGGTGTGAAGGTCAGCCCGGAGGGCAGCGCCCCCGACTCGCTCAGCACCGCCGCCGGGTAACCGGTGGTCTGCACGGTGAAGCTGAACGGGACCAGCCCCAGCGCGGTGGCCGAGCCGGCGCTGGTGAACGCCGGGCGCTGGTCGACCGTCAGCGCCAGCGCCTGGGTGGTGCTGCCGACGGCGTTCTTCGCGGTCAGCACCAGCGGGTAGGCCCCGCCGTGGCCGGCCGCCGGGGTCCCGGACAGGGTCGCCGTACCGTTGCCGTTGTCCTTGAAGGTCACCCCGGACGGCAGCGCCCCGCCCTCGGTGATGGTGATCGGCGCGGTCCCGGTGGTGGTCACCGTGAACGTCCCGGCCGTACCGGTGGTCAGCGTCAGTGTGTCGGCGCTGGTGAGCACCGGGCCGCTGGACTGGGTCACGGTGACCGTCAGCCCCAGGCTGCCGCTGCCGCCGGAGTTGGTGGCGGTCAGGGTGACCGGGTAGCTGCCCGCGGTCCCGGCGGCGGCGGTACCGGAGAGGGTGCCGGTGCCGTTGCCGTTGTCCTTGAACGCCAGCCCGGTGGGCAGCGCTCCGGTCTCGGTCAGCGCCGGGGCCGGATAGCCGCTGCTGGTCACCAGGTAGGACCCGGCGGTGCCGGTGCTGAACGCGGCCGTGGCGGCGCTGGTGACCGCCGGTGCCTGGGACACCGTCAGCGTGAACGCCTGGACCGCCGAGCCGGTGGCGTTGCTCGCGGTGATCGTCAGCGGATAGCTGCCGCCCGCCGCCGGGGTACCGGCCAGGGTCGCCGTGCCGTCGCCGTTGTCGGTGAAGGTGACGCCGCCGGGCAGCGCCCCGCTCTCCTTGAGCGCCGGGGCCGGGGCACCGGTGCTGGTGACCGTGGTGGTGAAGGCCGTGCCCGCGGTCGCGGCGTAGGTCGCGGCGCTGGTGACCGTCGGCGCGGTGTTCTGCTGGAGCGTGGTCGAGCCGCTGCCCGCGACCTGGGTCCAGGCGGACAGGGTGCCGCCGTAGGCCTGGCCGAAGGCCGCGCCGTTGACGGTGGTCCCGCTCGGGGCGCTGATCGGCACCTCGACCGCGGCGGTACCGGAGTTGGCCACGGTGACCGCGCCGTCGGTCTCCGAGGCGGTGACCGAACCGGCGGCCAGCGCCGCGCTCCAGGCGGTCTGCTCGGCCAGGACCTGGCCGATCGCGCCCAGGGTCGGCTGCTGGTACGGCGTCAGGGCGCTGAAGTAGCTGTGGTACTCGGCCAGCAGCGGGTTCAGCACCGAGTAGAGCAGGCCGTCGCCGGTGGTGTCCGCCGTGGTCGGCGGGGTCCCGCTGGTCGCCGGACCGGCCGGGGGCTGGCCCATGATGTTGGTCTGGTGCACGTAGCTCGGCCGCGGGTCGTTGCTGAGCAGGTTCTGCATCATCCCGGAGACCACGCTGTCCACGATGTCGGCGAAGGTCGCCGGGGCGGTCTCACAGGTGGTGGTGAAGCTGGCCACGCACTGGCCGCCCAGCGACGGCGGCTCGTACAGGGTGTTGTACTCGTCCACCTCCTGGGCCTCGGTGGAGGCGTTGTAGTAGATGTTGATCGGGTGCCGCGGCGCGACCTGGGCGGTGCCGTCGGTGAACGCCTGACTGGCGGCGTAGGTCGCCCCGGTGTAGTTCGCGCCGATGCCGAACTGGTCGTCCGGCGGGTTCGGGTAGACCTTGGAGGCGTCGTCGCCGACGACCTTGATGCCGACCGCCTCCAGCGCCGGGGTGAAGTACGGGTTCTGCTCCCAGGGGCCCTCGACCGCGTTCTCCGTGGTCGGCGGCGTCCAACCGGGCTGCGCGGTCCCCGCGGTACCGGTGTCGGTCCAGCTCAGCTCCTTCTCGCCGCCGCCGGTGACGTCGGTGGTGGAGGTCGGGTCGCCGGAGCTGTTGTCCGGCAGCGTGGCCGAGGACGGGGTGGCGTAGGTGTCGACCAGCGACCAGTCGCCGCTGCCCGCGACCTCGCGGTAGATCTGGTAGTCGGCCGCGTGGCAGATGGCCTCCATCTGCAGCGTGACCGAGCCCCCGGCCGGGACGGCGATCGGCGCGGTGACGTAGGCCGCCGACTGGCCCGCGCTGGGCGAGTCGGTGAACTGGTCGGTGACCGCGTACTCGTAGCTGCCCGCCGCCAGCGTGCCGCCGCTGCCGCTGCCCGACGCCTGGTCCAGGTCGGGCGGGTCGACGGTGGCCGGGTTGCCGGGGACCAGGTCGGCGAAGCCCGAGTGGTTGCCGGGCACGAAGACCTGCGGGTTCTCGTAGCCGAGCGCCTGGCTCGGGTCGGTGCTGCTGGTGATCCCGAGGCCGCCGGTGCCCGGGGTGCCGCCCGGCTTGGACGCCGCCCAGCTGGTGTTCTCGTTCAGCTCCGCCTCGATGTAGTTCTGCGTCGCGCAGCCCACGTCCAGGTACGGGGTGTCATAGGTGTGGCTCAGCCAGCCGAAGTCGTCGGCGTAGGGCTTGCCGGTGGCCGGGTCGCTCTTCTGGAACTCCGCCAGCACCGGGTCGGTGCCGGAGTTGTTCTCCTGGTACTCGACGCTGCCGCCGCCGTTGAACAGCTGCTCCATCCGGAAGCCGTTCGCCTGCGACCACGTGGCCGCGTAGTCGACGTCGGCGGCCCGCATCCGCAGCGCGTCGGCGTCGCTGTAGTCGATGGTGTGGTTGGCGGTGTCCCAGGCGTCGTCCGGGGTGAACGTGTCGTCGATGTCCATCTCGACGTAGTTGCGGTACAGCCCCAGGTGCATGCCCTGGGTGACCCAGTCGATCAGGCCCGGGGCCAGCAGCAGCCACTGCGTCTGCGCGGCGTTGTAGTCGAAGCCCAGTGCCAGCTCGGCGACCCCGGCCTGCGGGTCGGTGCCCGGATGCTGGTAGACGGCGGCCAGGATGCCGCCCGCCGCGTTCTCCAGCCACGGGGTGACCGGGGCTCCGGCCACGGCCGAGGCCGGGTAGCCGTACGAGCCGGTGCCGAACGGGACGGTGCCCTTGAGCGCCGGCAGCGCCAGCAGTCCGGCGGCGGTGAGCTGGCCGCTGGTGCCGTCCAGGGCGCCCGCGCCGGTGTCGGTCAGGCCCAGGGCCGGGTTCGGGTAGCTGTAGCCGTCGACCTGCCTGACCCCGAACGCGGCCTCGTAGCCGTCCAGCGCCGTCAGCTGCCCGGCCGCGAAGTCGGTGGGCGAGTCGGCGACGACCACGCCGTTGTAGTAGCCCTGCGTCCCGCTGGACAGCGCGGGCAGGGTGACCGTCTCACTGCCCGCCGTACCGCTCGCGTCCACCTCGGTGTAGGGCACCCCCTCGGTGGTCAGCGCGGACGCCCAGGCCGCCGTCGTCGGATCGGCGGCACCGCCGCCCGCCCCGCCGACCAGTAACACCTTCAGATCCAGCTGCGGCGGCGACCCGGCCGCCGCGGCCGTCCCCGGCACAGCGGCCCCCGCCGCCGCCAGCAGGGTGACCGCGGCCAAAGTGGCCAGCCACCCCTGTTTTCCTTGCCTCATTGCCTGACCCTCCCATGGCAAAAAACACCGCAGCCTGACTCGGCTGCGGCGTCAGAATGGCAGGCCGCGTGGGCAATGTATGGCGATTGCGGAGAGATTCAGCGAGAGGCCCCGGGATATACGAACATATGTTTTCCTGAACTCGTCGGTGTACGAGAAATGACAACCCGTTCGAGTGATTATCCGGAAAGCGGCCCCGGACGACCGAGAGGTGTCCGGGGCCGCTCGCTGCCGGGTCAGTTCGCCGGGCCGCCGGCCAGGGTGAGGTTGACCGTGTGGCTGGCGCCGGAGCTGTCGGTGTAGCTGACCGCGACCTTGCCGCCGACGGTCTGCCCGGCCATCAGCGTGGTCAGCGCGTCCGGCGAGGCCACCGAGTGGCCGCCGACCGAGGTGATCAGGTCACCCTGGGCCAGGCCCGCCGAGGCGGCCGGGGAGTTCGGGATCACGCCGGAGACCAGGGCGCCGGAACCGCTACCGGCACTGCTGGCGGTGGACACCTCGACGCCGATGAAGGCGGTGGCGCCGACGTGCACGGTGCTGCTGGCGGTACCCGCCTCGATCTGCTGGACGATCGACTGCGCCGTGTCGATCGGTATCGCGAAGCCCTGCGTCGTCCCCGACTGCTGCTGGAAGCCGCTGGACGACGACTGCGATCCGGCCGTGTCCATGCCGATCACCTGACCGGAGGAGTTGACCAGCGGGCCGCCCGAGTCGCCGGGCTGGATGTCCGCGTTCACCTGGATCATGCCGGACAGCTGCTCGGCGCTGCCGGTCACCTCGTCACTGGCGGTGACCGACTGGTTGACACCGGTCACGCTGCCCGATGCGGCCGTTGGAGTGAGTCCGGTGCCGCCCGCGTTGCCGATGCCGGTGACCGCGTCGCCGACGGTGACCTTGCCGGAGTCCCCCAGCGAGGCCGTCGCCAGGCCGGAGGCGTTCTTCAGCTGGAGCACCGCCATGTCGCCGGTGCGGTCGTAGCCGACCACGGTCGCGGTGTAGGTCCGGCCGTTGCCGATGTCGGTGGCGGTGATCGTGGTGGCCCCGGCGATCACGTGGTTGTTGGTCAGGATCTCGCCGTTGGAGGTCAGCACGATCCCGGTCCCGGCCGCCTGGACGTCCTGGTAGCCGAGGGTGGTGTTGATGTCCACCAGCTCCGGGTCCACCTTGGCGGCGACCCCGGTGGCGGCGGTACTGGTGCCACCGCCGGTACTGGTGCCACCGCCGGTCCCGGTCCCGCCACCGAAGCCGCTGCCGCCGCCGGTCCCGCCGCTACCGCCGGTCCCGCCGCCGAACTGGGGCGCGGTCTGGCCGTTGTTCGGCACGCTCGGGTTGGCGCTGCCGGCCGCGGCGGCCGACGCGGGCGAGTGCCAGACCTCGTGGCCGATGCCGACCCCGGCCGCGACCGAGGCGGCCACCAGCGCCAGCAGCGCCGCTCCGGTCCGCACCGGGTGCCGCCGCTTCGGCGGGGGCGGGGCGTAGCCGTAGTACGGGGGCGCCGGAGGGTACGGGGGCATCGGCGGCGGCATCGCCGCCGACGGCGGGATGGTCTGCGTGCCCGGGGGCGGCGGGGGCGGGGCCCAGCCACTGTCCAGGCGGTCGTGACCGCTGCCCGCGCCTGCGGCCCCGGTCGGCGTTCCTGCTCCGTAGTTTGTGCTCATGGCGGCCCCCAAAGAGTTCGGACCGGGCGAGCCCAACGGTGCTGCCCTCCCTCCATCATGCGAGCAATCATCGTTGAGGACCGTGAGGGCAGGATGAGAAAGGCCTTGAACCAGGACGAGGCAAACGGGTCCGCACCCTTGACGGTCTCCGGTCGGCGCACTAGCGTGCCGAGCCAACATGTAAGGAAAGTTAACTAATCATCTTTGGATGATCCAGGGAGTCCGCAGTGAGACCGTCGACGCGCGCCAGCAGCACCCCGAACCGCCGCCGCAGCGGACGGCGTCCGGACCGGCGGACGCTGCTGGCCCTGGCCGTGGGCACCGGACTGGTGGCCACGGCGGTGGTACCGCTGGCGTCCGCGCAGGCCGCGACCGCCGGCCAGCTGCGGGTGGACCAGTTGGGCTACGGCACCGGCGACACCAAGATCGGCTACCTGATGGCCGGCGGCAAGGTCAGCGGCGAGAGCTACCGGGTGGTCGACGCGGCCGGGAAGACCGTCGCCAGCGGCAAGGTCGGCGGCACCAGCCGGGGCTCCTGGAACTCGGCCTACCCGGACGTCTACCCGATCGACTTCTCCGCGCTGACCACCGCCGGGAGCTACCGCCTGGTGACCACCGGCCCGCTGAGCCTGACCTCGGACAGGTTCACCGTCGAGAACCCGGCCACCCTCTACCAGGGCCTGGTCACCGCCGGGGTGAACTTCTATCAGAACCAGCGCGACGGCTCGGATGTGATCGCCGGTCCGCTGAAGCGCAAGCCCGCGCACCTCAACGACGCCCACGCCACCGTCTACCAGACGCCGGACTTCATCGCGAACAGCAACGGCGGTACCGGCGACGAGATCAGCGGCAACCTGAAGCCGGTCGCCGGGGCCAAGCCGGTGAACGTCGAGGGCGGCTGGTTCGACGCGGGCGACTACCTGAAGTTCACCTTCACCGCCTCCTACGGCGACGACCTGCTCTACGCCTCGGCCCGGGCACTCGGCGCGTCCGCCCCGGCCTCGCTCACCACCGAGGCGCAGTACGGCACCAGCTGGCTCAACAAGATGTACAACCGGTCGACCAGGACGCTGTACCTCCAGGTCGGCATCGGCGAGGGCAACGAGACCAGCTACGGCGGCGACCACGACCTGTGGCGGCTGCCGCAGGCCGACGACTCGGACAAGTCGTCGTACGACGTGTACGCGGCGAAGAACCGGCCGGTGTTCGAGGCCGCCGCGCCGGGCGCCAAGATCGACCCGGACGTGGTCGGCCGGGTCGCCGCCGCCTTCGCCTTCGCCGCCCAGGCCGACGCCAAGGCCGGGCACACCAAGGACGCCGCGGCCGAGCTAGCGAACGCCACCTCCCTCTACGCCCAGGCCAACACCAGCCCCAGCGGCACCCTGGAGACCGCCGACCCGGAGGCCTACTACCCGGAGTCGATCTGGCACGACGCGATGGAACTCGGCGCCACCGAGATCGCCCTCGCCCAGCAGGCGCTCGGCGACTCCGCCGCCACCTCCAGGCCGTACCTGACCCAGGCCGCCACCTGGGCCGCCGACTACATCAAGAAGGACTCGGGACAGGACACGCTGAACCTGTACGACGTCAGCGCGATCGCCCACGCCGACCTGGTCACCGCGCTGAGGAACGCGGGCGACCCGAGCGGGCTGGCGGTCACCCCGGCGGCGCTGGTGGCCAACCTCAAGGCGCAGCTCGCCGGAGCGGTGAAGGCCTCGGCCGCCGACATCTTCCACGAGGGCGGTGACTACACCAACTTCGACGTGGACTCGCACACCTTCGGCTTCATCTCCACCGAGGCGCTCTACCAGAAGGCCAGCGGGGACACCGAGTACGCGGCCTTCGCCAACGAGCAGCGGGACTGGCTGCTCGGCGACAACGCCTGGGGTACCAGCTTCATGGTCGGCGAGGGCACCACCTTCCCGGACTGCATGGGCTCGCAGATCCCCAACATCTCCGGCTCCGGCAACGGCACCGGCGCGATCGACACCGGCGCCGTGGTCAACGGCCCCAACGGCACGGACAACTTCAGCGGCGGCCTGGGCGGCCTGCTGACCGGCATGGTGAAGTGCGAGAACGACTCGTTCACGGCCTTCACCGGGCACGGCGGCGAGTACGTGGACGACGTCCGCTCCTGGCAGAGCAGCGAGCCCGCGCTGGACATGAGCGGCAGCGCGATCCTGGCGGGCGCGCTGCAGGCCTCGCTGGGCGGGAAGTCAGCCGCGAAGTAAGGCAGCGACGTAAGGCAGGAACGTGAGGCAGGGACGTAAGGCAGGAAAGTAGGCGGGCAAGCGGCGGCCGGAGCGGGGAGCTGTCCCCGGTCCGGCCGTCAGCCCTTCGCCGACTCCCGGAGCCGGAAGGCGGTGTAGACCTCGAACAGGCCGAGCGCCAGCAGCCACCACCCGGCGAGCACGGCCAGCACCACGACGCTGGTGACCGGCGAGACGATCAGGACCATCCCGGCGATCACGCCGACGATCCCGAAGAAGACCATCCAGCCCCGGCCGGGCAGGTTGTGCACGGTCATCGCCGCCGCCAGCTCGGTGAACCCCCGGAACAGCCAGCCGATGCCGATCCACAGGCCGAGCAGCACCACCGACTGCTCCGCGCCCCGGAAGCAGAGCAGCCCCAGCATCACCGACAGCGTGCCGCTGGCGAACATCAGCACCCGCGTGCCGCCGCTGAAGCGGTGGCTGAACGCCTCCACGAACTGCAGGACGCCGCTGATCAGCAGGTAGATGCCGAACAGCACGGCGACCACCACCACGGTCTTCCCCGGCCACACCAGGGCGCAGACGCCCAGCAGCACGGTGGCGATGCCGAGGCCGAGCGCGACCGGCCAGGCGGCCTTGGTCAGCGCCGCGACGAAGGGGGGATCTTCCGGCGGGGCTCCATAGGACATGGCGGTTCCTTATGGTGAGGCACCAACGCAGACCGTGCAGGTTCGACCTTTATGTCATGATAAGAACCATTTCGCCATCCGAGAGCCCCTGTACACCTGCATAGTTGTTGATGTATTGGTGGGATGTGAGAAGGTGGTGGCATGCATCTCGTGCCGGCCGAGCGGGCTCAGCAGCCGTCCATCGACGAGCACCGGGCCTGCGAGGCCATCGAAGGGCTCGGCGACCCGCGGCAGGTGGCGGCCTGGGCCGCCCGCTTCTCGCTGCTGAGCGACCCCAACCGGCTGGCGCTGCTGCTCTGCATCCGGCACGCCGGTCCGATCAGCGTCACCGACCTGGCGCTGGCCACCGGGATGAACGCCACCACCGTGTCCCAGGCGCTGCGGCTGCTGAAGACCGCCCAGGCGGTCGTCGGCATCCGCGACGGCCGGGTGATCCGGTACCAGCTGGCGGACCAGACCCTCGGCACCGCCCTGGCCCTCGCCGCCCCGGCTGTCCCGGCCGCCCCGGCTGTTCCGGCTGCCCCGGCTGTTCCGGCTGCCCCGCCTGGCGGGTCGCACCCGCGGCCGTAGCCGCTACTCGGTGCGCAGCGCGGTCGCGGTAGCGGTCCTCGCCTACCTCAACGCCTGATCAGGCGGCGGGCCCGGGCCGCGACTCCGGCCCCGGTTCCAGCAGGCCGAAGGCGGCGGTCGCGTCGTCGTGGCGCTTGCCCTTGAAGGTCCCCGGCGG
Organism: Streptacidiphilus sp. P02-A3a; assembly: GCF_014084105.1. Taxonomy (GTDB): domain Bacteria; phylum Actinomycetota; class Actinomycetes; order Streptomycetales; family Streptomycetaceae; genus Streptacidiphilus. The sequence goes on from NZ_CP048289.1 coordinate 8,712,942, forward strand.
GTCGGCCAGCTCCGCCGCGCGGACCGCGCGCACGGCCGCCGCCGGGCCCTGCTGCTCCAGCGTGTCGAGCAGCCGCGGCCAGCTCCAGCCGTACCGCTCGACCAGCCGCGAGACGCCGTCGGTGACCAGCGCGAACCGCCGCACCCGGGACAGCGGTACGGCGGCGGTCAGCGCCCGGTCGGCGGCCTCGGGCCGGGTACTGGCCACCCAGAACCCCTGGTCGCTGTTGCGCAGCCGGGAGACCGCCTCCCGGCCGTAGGCGGGCAGGTGCGAGGTCCGGTCGTCGTTGAGCTCCCGCAGCTCGCCGTCGCGGGTCTGCACCACCAGCGGCGAGTCGGCCAGGACCAGGCAGTCCAGCGTCCCGGCGTGCGCGCGGACGATGGCGACGGTGCTGGAGGGGCTGTTGGGGTTGTCCAGGTCGCACTCCGGGTGCAGCGCCCGGGTGGCGGTGATCCCCTGCCGCAGCGCCTCGCGCAGCGGCAGGTCCGGCCGCTCGACCAGCAGCTCCGCGAGCCGGCCGCCGAGCCGCCGGGCCAGCCAGGCCACGTCGTGCGCGCAGCCGTTGGGCAGTCCGCTGTCGGTGGCGCCGTCCAGCACCACCACGAACCGCTCCGAGGCGACCACGAAGTCCTCGTTGGCGGCGACGTCGGGACTGGCCTGGCACACGTAGCTGATCTGCACGCTGGTTCCCTCGCTCGCTCGGGTCGGCCCCGATCGTACCCACACCGCCCCGGCCGCTCGGTTCTTCGCCGGGCTGTTCAGCTGACTGTTCACCGGGGCGCAGCGGAATCCCGATGTTCGACCTCTTTCATGAGGGAACTTGACGCGCACTATTCGAGATCTTATGGTCATCTGAGGATGTAGAGTAGTCCACAACCGGACTGGAGGTGCCCGGTGCGTGGCGTGGCACAGGCGTCACGCATGGCCGCACCTTCGAACGCGTACCGGAGTTGCTCCGGATTCACTCGGTCGGCCCCCACGCCGACCGGGTCAGCACCACGTCACCCCTCTCGCACCGCACCGCACCACCCGGCCGCCACGGCCTCTGCTGCTCTCCCGCTCGCCCCACCTCACCAGCGTCAACTCCGCTCTGTCCGGCCTGTGCTGCTCATCCGGCCCATCCAACTCGGCCAAGGAAAGCCTGAGATGAAGATCCGTAAGCTGCTGTTTCCGGTCGCCCTGGGCGCCTCGCTGCTGATGGCCGCCCCGTCAGCCATGGCGAGCACCACCGCGCCCTCCATCGAGCCGAACCGCGGTGACAGCGGCGTCTCCTTCAACGTCGTCACCTCCTACCAGGACATCCCGGCCGCCGCGCGCGCCGCGGTCGTCGCCGCCGCGCAGAAGGACGGCTACGAGTCGCTGAAGCACGAGCCGGGCACGCTGGCCTTCCACGTGATCCCGGACCCGGAGGACACGACCCGGATCGTGATCACCGAGACCTTCACCGACCGCCGCGCCTTCGAGTCCCACCTGCGCGGCGGCGCCGAGCACGCGTTCCGCGCCGTCGCGGCGCGCAGCGGCGTCAAGGGCCCCGACTACACCATCGCCGGTACCTCCCTGGAGCCGCTGAGCAGCGACGGCCGGACCGCGGCGTCGCACGGCGACGACGGCAGCGTCTACTCGGTCGTGGCCGTGGACGAGGTCCCGGTACAGGACCGCGCCCCGTTCGTGGCCAGCATCCAGGCGGACGCCTACGGCTCGCTGACCAACGAACCGGGCACCCTCGGCTTCCACTGCGTCCCCGACCCGACGGACCCCGGCCGCTTCGTCTTCCTGGAGACCTTCACCAGCGTGGACGCGTTCAACGCCCACGTGAGCGACGGCCCGGCGAAGGCGTTCCTGGCCCTGGTCGCGCAGTTCAACGTGACCGCGACCTTCACCATCACCAACGCCACGCTCTCCGGCAACGGATTCGGCGAGCCCGGCGGCTTCACCCTGCCCAACCAGCGCTGAGCGCCCCAGAGCCGACCGCCCCGCACCACCCGTCCGACAACACCCTTCCGGAATCCAGAGAAGAGAGCCCCATGTACCACATTGCCGTCAGCTTCGACGTCCCCGCCGACCGCCGCGAGGAGTTCATCGCCGCCGCCCTGGAGGACGGCCGCGACTCCAACGCGAGCGAGCCGGGCACCCAGCGCTTCGAGCTGATCGTCGACAGCGAGAACCCCAACCGCTTCTACCTGAACGAGGCGTACGACGACGAAGAGGCCTTCGACGTCCACTGCAAGGGCGAGCCGTTCGTGAAGTTCTTCGCGATCATCGACAAGTTCGCCGAGGGACCGACCTGGCTGATCAAGGGCACCCGGGTCGAGGACAACGCCTGAGTCGCCCCGCGGCGATCCGCCCCGCCGTCACCGTCCCCGGCCACCGCCGGGGCCGGGACGGCGGGGTTCGCGCGTTTCCGAGGGCGACGACGCCGGACCGGACCGGCGCCGACCCGGGGCGTCGTCGCCGCGACCGGTCGCCCCCGCTGTTCGCGACCGGTCGCCACCGCTGTTACCGCGCTGTTAGGCCCGAACGGCGAGAGTGGCCGAGTCACTTCCTCGCACCATGATGGGGGCAGCTCATGCCACCAGTGAGCGCACCCGCGAGCGGACGTCCCCGGCACCGTTCGGCGCCGCCGTCACCGCTCGCCGCGCTTCCCGCCGGATCACCCTGGTCGGCCGCGCTGCCGCTGGTGATCTGCGCCGGTGTACCGCCGGTGCTGTTCCTCTGGTGGCAGAACACCATCGCCGGATCCCTGGGCAGCGCCTCCGCCTGCCTGATCGCGGCCGGGAGCGTCGCCGGGCTGCTCGCCGCGTACCTGCTGCTGGTGCTGGTCGCGCTGATGGCCCGGGTGCCCTGGCTGGAGAACCGGGTCGGCTCCGACGTGGTCGCCCGCTACCACCGCTCGCTCGGCGAGTACACCGTGGTCCTGGTCTGCGCGCACGCCCTGCTGCTGATCGTCGGCTACGCCTGGCAGAGCGGGACGAACCCGCTCGCGGAGACCGTCGGCGTCCTGGTGGACTACACCGACGTGTGGCTCTCCGCGATCGCCCTCGGACTGCTGCTGCTGGTCGGCGCGGTCTCGGCGCGCGCGGTGCGCCGCAAGCTGTCGTACGAGTCCTGGTACCACATCCACCTGCTGGTGTACCCGGCGATCGGCCTGGCCTTCGCGCACGAGTTCGCGGTCGGCACCGAGTTCTCCGCCTCGCTGCGCAACCGGGTGCTGTGGTCGGCCGCGCACGTCGTGGTCGGCGCCGCGGTGGTGCTGTTCCGGATCCTGCTGCCGCTGTGGCGCTCGCTGCGGCACCGGGTGCGGGTGGCCGCCGTCGTCCAGGAGGGGCCCGGTGTGGTCTCGCTGCACCTGACCGGCCGTGACCTGGACCTGCTGGACGCCGAGCCGGGGCAGTTCCTGCGCTGGCGCTTCCTGGCCCGGGGGCACTGGTGGCAGTCCCACCCGTACTCGCTGTCCGCCGCGCCGCAGCCGGACGGGCTGCGGATCACGGTCAAGGACCTCGGCGACAGCAGCTCCTCGCTCGCCCGGCTGCGCCCGGGAACCCGGGTCTGGTTCGAGGGCCCGTACGGGGCCTTCACCGCCCGCCGCAGCTCCCGCGGCCGACGCGTGCTGCTGATCGCGGGCGGCGTGGGAATCACCCCGATCCGGGCGCTCTACGAGTCGCTGCCGGGCCGCGGTTCGGACCTGGTGCTGGTCTACCGCGCGTCGCGGCCCGAGGACCTGGTGCTCTACCGGGAGCTGGAGGCCATAGCCCGCCACCGGGGCCTGGGCCTGTTCGCCCGGACCGGCCCGCGCGGAGGTCCGCAGGAGGACCCGCTGCGCGCCACCGAGCTCCGCGCGATCGTTCCCGACCTGGCCGAACGCGAGGTCTACCTGTGCGGCCCGGCCGGGATGACACGGTCCGTCAGCGGCCAGCTGCGCGCCGCCGGAGTGCCCCGGCGGCGCATCCACATCGAAGCGTTCGAGCTCTAGGAGTCCGGCCCATGCGCAGAATCACGGCGGGCCTGGCCGCCACCACCGCCGGTGTCGCGCTGCTGATCGGGGTCAAGGCCCACTCCGCGAGCGCCCCCCGCTCCGCCCTGGCCGGGTTGGGCGGCACCCGGCCGGTGGCGTCCGGTCCGTCGGCCCCGGCCGGGACCAGGCCGTCGCCGAGCCGGACCGCCACCGCGAACGGCGGCTTCGACGGCAGCGTGATCCAGACCCAGTACGGGCCGGTGCAGGTGCAGGCGGTGTTCAGGGACGGCAGGCTCAGCAACGTCGTCGTGCTCCAGCGGACCAGCGGTGGCCGCAGCAGCCAGATCGACTCCTACGCGCTGCCGGTCCTCACCGCCGAGGCGCTGAAGGCCCAGAGCGCCGACATCGACGTCGTCTCCGGCGCCACCTTCACCTCCGACGGCTACGCCCAGTCCCTCCAAGCCGCCCTCGACGCCGCCGGACGCTGAGTCCCGCCCGGTGGGGAGACGACGGCGCCCCGCCGACCGCTGCGGCAGGGGCCGGGATGCCGGTACCGCAGGTCAGACCCAGCCAGTGCGGTGCTGGACCCACCGGCGGCCGACAGCGGCCATCTCCGCCTGGTAGGGGCGCAGGTAGGGCACACCAGGTGGGCCGGGGTAGCGGGAGTTGCGCTCCCAGTAGCCAGTCAGCGCGATGGCGAATGAGGTGATCGCGGCGGCCGGTGCCTGGTGGAAGGCGGTGCCCGTGGCCATGGCCGCTTCGGCCTGCGCCGGGGTGTGCCCTGCGCGGATCAGGTGCGGCAGGAACATCGCCGGGTCGACCCAGGCGGCGCCCTGGTGCAGGTAGGCCCAGTCGATGACGACGTCGCCGTTGTCGGACAGCATCGTGTTGTCGGGGCGCAGGTCGGCGTGCAGCAGGGTGATTCCGTCGCCGTCGCTGTGCCAGGCGCGTTCGGTCACCGCGAGGCGTTCCAGGTGCCTGGTGGACCAGGGATCCAGGTCGGTGCCGGCGTCGGCCAGGATCTGCCAGCCCAGGAACTCGCGGCCCACGGCGTCGACGAAGCCGGGGGCGCCCGCGACGGGCGAGGGCGTGACGGTGGCGGGCAGGGCGTCCAGCAGGGCCAGGGCCCGGTCGGTGTCCGGGCTGTCCGGGGTGGTGTCGGGGTGGCGGCCGTCGACGTCCTGGAACGCCATCAGCAGCCAGTCCCCCGCTTCCCAGGAGCACAGTAGCCGCGGCACCGGCACGCTGGCGGGCAGGGCCTCGTTGATCGCGGCCTCTTCCCCGTAGCGGGGGAACAGGATGTGGTCGGTGGCGATGCCCTTGAGGAACAGGCGGCTGCCGTCGGCGAAGGTGAGCCGGACGGCCAGGCCGGAGCTGAAGCCGCCGGTCTGGGTGTCCGCCCGCACGACGGGGTGTCCGGCGAAGGCTTCGACGGAGGCGCGGGCTTGCTCGGGCACGTCGGGCCAGGCGGGCCGGACGGATGTGCCGGTGACGCGGTCGGACGCGATCACGATGTCCTCCGTCTCTCCGGAAGGGGTTGCCGGGAATCTGATGGTATAGCTCAACTTGACTTGTTTTCCTGTGATTTCACTCGAACGGTGCCCATGGGGCCACGGTGTCGTAGACACGCGCCCGCACCAGGTCGTGCAGGTACTCCAGCGCCCCCTTCCCGATGCACAGGGTGGCGAGCTGGGCTTCGGCGGCGCGGGCGAGCTGGACGGCCAGGGCTGCGGTGGCGGTGAACGCCGCGCGGATCGCGTCGGCCTGCTCCGGGGACGCCCGGTGGCCGCGGACGACGGTGGTGAGCGGATCATCCGGGTCCAGCCGCACGGCGAGCTGGGTGAGCATGACGGTGCGGCGCAGCTGCCGGATCTCGCCGGGAGTGGTCTTGGTACCGCCGGTCAGGTTGCCGCCGAGGTCGTCGACGATCTGGGAGGCGGTGCCGATGTCCTCCAGGGCGCGGCGCACAGCCGGGCCTGCGGTGTCGCTGCCGCCGGGGTGCTCGTCGGCTTCGGCTACGCCTTCCCCTGCACCCCGAGCTACTGGTTCGGCGCCGAACTGCTGCCGAGAATCCCCGAACCGGCCCGCACCACCGAGCACCTGGTCGGACTGTGCGAGCTGGCGGTACGCCCGGCTTGGCAGGACCGGGGCATCGGCTCACGCCTGCACCAGGCACTCGTCGACGCCCTCGCGCCCCGATACGTCAGCCTGCTGGCGATGCCCGGCAACTCCGACAGCCAGCGGCTATACCGACGCCTCGGCTACAACTACGTCGGCCCCTACCGCAACACCCCGGGCGGCCCGGAGTTCGACCTGCTACTCCTGGACCTGCACGAGCGATGACACAGGAGCGGCCACCTAGCCGATCTTGTAGTCCTCATGGGGCACGCCACGGGCCCAGACCGATGTCCGGGACTGGGCTGTCTCCGTCGGCCTGGGAACTGGTGTCGATCGGATCAGCTCACGCACGGCGCCCCGCCGACCGCTCGGGTCGACGGGGCGCCGCTGTCGCGTGCGGGTGGCAGCTGGGGCCTACAGGTAGTAGCCGAAGACGTCGGCGATCACCTGGGTCGTGCTGTTGACGTACAGGTCGACCTTGCCGTCGGCGGCGACCGGGACGATCACCTGGTTGGGCACGGTCGCCTTCGCGCCGACCCAGTTCAGGTTGGACGTCGGCGGCTGGCCGCTGCCGTCGTCGGCCCCGGCGCTGAGGAAGCCGCTGCCGGTGGTGCCGGTGACGGTGATGTTCAGCACCACGGCCTTGATCCCGCTCGGGATCGTGATCTTGGGGTTGCCGGTGATCTGCAGCGTGACCATGTGGCCGGCGGCGACCGGGCTGGAACTACGGGTGTCCAGCAGCCGGGTGGGTGTGACGCCGGTGAACGACGCCCCGCCGGTACCGAGGGTGAAGTAGCCGAAGACGTCGGCGATGACCTGGGTGCTGCCGGCGACCTTGACGGAGATCTGCCCGTTCGTGCCCAGCGGCACGATGGCCAGCCCGGCGACGGTCGAGTTGCTCTGGTACCAGTCGACGTTGGAGACGCCGGGGAAGGCGGTGCCGGTGGGGTAGGCCGCGAAGTTGCCCGCCCCGGTGGTACCGGTCGCGGTCAGGTTGACCACGACGGCGGTGGCGTCGGCCGGGACCCCGCCCGGGGTGACCACGTTCAGGTTGATGGTGTTGTTGACGATCGGCGGGTTGGTGCCGCTGGTGCCGCGGCTGTCCAGGATCCGGGTCGGGGACATCGTGGTGTAGGTCGACCCGGTGGTGTCCTTGGTGTAGTAGCCCTGGATGTCGCCGATGACCGCGGCGCTGCTGGTGATGTAGAAGTCCACGCCGCCGTCACCGGAGACCGGAACGGTCACCAGGTTGGCGACGGTCTGGCCCTTGCCGGTCCAGTTGACGTTGGACGTCTTGGGGCGGGTGGTGCCGTAGCCCCAGGCGGTCAGGTTGCCCGCGCCGGTGGTGCTGGTGACGGTGACGTTCATGACGACCGAGGTGACCCCGCTGCTGGGGATGTCCAGCTGGCTGATCGCCGGGTCGCCCTCGATCTGCACGCTGGTCATACCGCCGGAGGGCACCAGTTGCTTGCTGGGCCGGGTGTCCAGGATCCGGGTCGGGGTGACCGGGTGGTACGTCCCGGGCCCGGTGGCCGCGGCCGGGTCGTCCGCGCACAGGACGGGGATCAGGTTCGCGGCGTCGGGCTCGCCCAGGCCGCTGGCCAGGTCGTAGCCGGCCTTGGCCGAGTAGCCGACCTTGTTGTAGACGTTGTTGCCGGTGGTGACGTCCCGGTAGTTCGAGCTGTACCCGGTCTTCGCGGCCTGGTAGAGAGCGAAGTTCAGGAAGCCCAGGGGGCCGCTCGCCGAGCAGCCCGGCTGCGCGTCGGCGATGGCGGTCAGCGCCGCCCAGGTCGGCGTGGAGGCGCTGGTACCGCCCCAGACGTGCCAGGCTCCGCCCGCGTAGATCGGGTAGCCCTCCTGCTCGTCCGCCAGCGCCGACACGTCCGGCAGCTGACGGCAGACACCCCCGCTGGGGGCGCTGCACTGGCTGGTGTACCCCGAGCCGGCGAAGCCCGTCTGGTAGTCGAACGACGGGCTCAGGTTCCAGGCGTTGGAGACGCCACCGCCACCGGCACCGCCACCGGCACCGTCGTTCCAGACCCAGTGGCTGGGCAGCGAGGTGCCGCCGACCGCGGTCACGAACGGCTGGGAGGCCGGGTCGTTGACCGACGCGGCGTACTCGTACGTGAACTTCGACCCCAGCGGGGCGCAGTCCGTCCCGCCGTAGTCACCCGCGGCGGCGAAGATCGACTGCCCCTGGGCGGCCGCCTCCTGGGCGTAGTAGTCCTCCGCCACCAGGCTGCTGCCGCCGACGGCGTACTCGCAGTTCCCCCAGCTGATCGACAGCACCTGCGCGTCGTCGGCCGTCACCATGGCCTGGAGGTCGGTCGGCAGCCCGGTGCCGGTTCTGGTGTTGGCGGTCTCGTAGTCGATGATCGACGCGCCGGGCGCGAGGCTCGCCAGGTCCTCCAGGTCGAGCAGGGACTCGGTGCCGATGTCGCTGCCGTAGTTCGGGGCGGCGGTCGGCGCGGGCTTCGTGGCGACCGTGCTCACCGTCACGTGGGTGCCGTAGCAGGCCTGGTAGGCGGCGAAGTCCGAGGGGGAGTAGTTCTCCAGCTCCAGCACGCCGATGGTCACCCCGGCACCGCTGGTGGCGGTGTGCGGCAGGTTGTAGGTGGACGCCAGCCGCGAGGCGCTGGTCCAGCCCGCGCCGTCGGTGCCGTACTTGGTCAGCGCGGTGGCCGCGGCGGAGCAGATCTGCGGGCCGCCGCCGGCGTCGGGGGTCGCCGCGGCGTGCGGCGTGCCACCGGTGGTGGCCGACCCGGCGCGGTTCGGCGTGGCCGGGACGAGGTCCGTGGAGCGCGCGGAGAGCGAGTCGAGTCCGATGACGCCGGACACCGTGCCCGCGACCGACTCAGGCAGTTCCGGCGCCTCGGTGTTGGCGAAGGCCTGGGCGCCGTTCGCCAGCTTGTACCCGGCGAAGCTGGTGCCGAACGCCTTCGCGGCGGTGGCCAGGTCGGTGGTGACCGGGATGGTCAGGCCGTCGGGGGTGACCGTGCCCGTCTTCAGGCCCCGGGCCCTGAGCGCGGCGACCACCCGGTTGACGGTGTCCTGGGTCGGGCCGAAGACCGCCCCGAACTGGCCCTTGGCGAGGTAGTGGTGGTACTCGCTGTTGCCCTTGGTGGACACGGCGGCGGCGTACGCCTTCAACGCCGCCGGTTGGCGTGGGTTCAGACCGACGCTCAGCTGCACGGTGGTGCTGCCGGACGGCGCGGTGGCGCGGACGGCCCCGGCCGGGATCTGCGGCGCGGTACCGATCCGTTGGGGTGCGTTGGCGGCCGCGGTGGCCGTGGCCGCGGCCGACAGCCCGGCGGCGTCGGCGGTGGCCGAGGTGGCGACCAGGGCCAGGGCAGCGGTGGACGCGGCGAACGCGACGCGCATCGCGTACCGCGAACCCCCGTTGGTGGTGCGGCGGCGGCCGGGTGCAGGGGCTATGGAACCCCCCGGCACCGCAGTGACCTTGTCGGTCATGCAGGCTCTCCTCGTGAGACTCGTGCAACGTCGACGCAGGGGTGTGTCCGAGACACAAGCGAACACAAAGTGCTTCTTGGCGCGCAGATGTGGCGCCAGAACAGCCCCCGGATATGACTGATGCAGAAATTCTTCTATCAGTTCGGGTCCACTGGTGTCGTTTGAGATTCGTGGGACCGGGGTTTCGTTATCACATCGACGCAGCGCCCGCTCGTCCGCTCCGCGCGGTCGTCAGCCGATTCGGTCACGGGTTCACAACAAGCACACTGGGCCTTTTCATTACTGACACAATCTGTTCGCTGATCAACTTCCTTCTCCGGGGGTGCCATGTCACAGGGTCCGTCTTGGTCGCCGCAGGGACCACCACCGCCCGGTCAGGTCCGGCGACAGCCGACGCCGCGCCCGCCGACGGCGCCGGACCTGCGGCCGCTCCACCGCCGCAAGCGGGTCTGGGTGGGCGGGGTCGGCCTGTTCGCCCTGGGCGCGGCCATCGTCACCAGCGGCGACCACAGCCAGCTCGCCCAGGCCGAGGCCCTGGTCAGGGCACGGCCGACGGTGTCGGCCGTGGCCACCGCCGACGCGCAGGTCACCGTGACCGCGAAGCCGTCGGCCGCGCCCAGGGTGACCGTCACCGCCACGGTCACGGTCACGGTCACCAGGACCGCGACGACGACGGTGACGGTGACGGCGACCGCAGCCGGTGACGCCGACTCGGGGTCCGACTCGTCCGACTCCGGCTCGTCCGACTCCGACTCCGGCTCCGACTCCGGCTCTTCCGGTTCGGGATCCGGCTCGACCAGCACCTCCGACGGCACCTGCAGCATCACCTCCAGCTCGGGAAGCTGCTACCGGGCCGGTGAGTTCTGCTCCGCCCACGACCTCGGCCTCAGCACCACCGACGCCGACGGCGACCCGATCAGCTGCGAGGCCGACAACGGCCGCAACCGCTGGATGGACGCCTGACCCGCGCGAAAGGGCCCAACCGCCGCTGCGGTTGGGCCCTCCGGGCGAGCTCCGGGTCAGGCGGTCCCGGCGCCGGTCGCGCTGCCCGCGAGCCACTGCGACCAGGACAGGTCGTAGTCCGCATAGCCGTTGTCACCCGCGGCCTTGCCACGCGGCGAGCCGGTGATGGTCACCGGGTCGCCTTCCTTGACGTTGTCGTAGTACCACTCGGCGTTCGCGTACGAGAGGTGGACGCACCCGTGCGAACCCTGGCCGTGGCCGGGGTTCGGGTCGCCGGTGGAGTAGTGCGCGTAGGTGCCCGAGTACGTCAGCTGGACGTCCCAGGGCAGCGTCAGGTCATAGTAGTTGGGGTTGCTCGGGTTGCAGGTGATGCCCACGCTGCACGAGGTCATGGTCACCCAGCGCTGCTTGTCGATCACCGCCATGGTGCCGTCCCAGCTCGGGAACGCCGAGCTGCCCGCGTCGATCGGCATGGTCCGCACCACCCGGCCGTTGTGGGTGACCTTCATGGTGTGGCCGGGCGCGGAGACGGTGGTCTCGAAGTCCGAGCCGATGGTGAAGGTGTGCCGGTACGCGTGCACGCCACGGCGGCCGTGGCCGTCGGCGACCCCGGTCAGCTCGGCGTCCAGGGTGACCTTCGTCCCGGCCGACCAGTAGCCCTTGGGCCGCCAGTCGACGCGGGTGTCGCTGAACCAGTGCCAGGCGCCGGTGACCGGCACCGACGTGGTCACCTTCAGGTGCCGCTCGATCCCGGCCCGCGCCGAGGCCGCCACCGGGTCGGTGAAGACCACCGAGATCGGCATGGCCACCCCGACGGTCGATCCGGTGGTCGGGGTGATCGTGTTCAGCAGCATCGGCTGGGCGGCAGCGGACGCGCTCGCCCCCGTGGCGGCAGCCGCCGTCGCACTGCCGCTGAACACTCCGCCGCCGACCAGCACCGCACCAGCCAGGACCGCCACCCCGACGCCGCGCTTGATTCGTCGCACTTTTCGCTCCGCTCATGTCATGGACAGAGATACGCCATTGCCTGGATGACTCGTAACCCCGTGCCCGTGGTTGCGCCCGATCCCGGAGCGCGGGGCAGCACGGACGAGCGCACGCCGCCTGTCCCGGAGTTGGCGGCGCACCCCCGGGGTCACCTATTGCGTTCTTTCGCTCACGGACGACAGCGCACAACCCCACCCCACCGCCTTCGAGTTGTTGCCCGCCGTCGCCGCCGTGCAACCTTTGCCGCCGCCGCGTGGTGAGAGAGGTGAGGGCCGTCGCCGGTGCGGCCCCGTCGCGCGGGGAGGGCAGGGCGTGGTGGCGGCGACAGTGATCGTGGGAAGTGCCGACACGCGGGCGGGGCTGGCGGAGGTCGACTTCGACGCCTTCGTGGCGGCGCGCTGGCAGCGGATGACGCGTACCGCGTACCTGCTGACCGGCGACCACCACGAGGCGGAGGACCTGGTGCAGGCCACGCTGGCGAAGGTCTACCCGCACTGGGCCAGGATCAGGCAGCTGGACGCACCGGACGCCTACCTGCACCGGGCGATGGTGAACAACAGCTTCAGTCGGCAGCGCCGTCGCCGCGCCCGGCAGCTGCTGATGGCCTGGGTGCCCGAGCGGCCCCAGCCGTCGGCCACGGCGCAGGTCGAGCAGCGGTCCGTGCTGCTCCAGGCGCTGGACGAACTGCCGTCACGACAACGGGCGGTGGTGGTGCTGCGCTACTGGGAGGACCTCAGTGAGCAGCAGGTCGCCGAGGCCCTGGGGTGCTCCACCGGGAACGTCAAGAGCCAGGCCAGCAGGGGGCTGGCGAAGCTGCGGAACCACCGGGCACTGGCCGGGTACGCGGGTACCGGATCGATGGGTGAAGAGTGATGGGCCACCAGGACGAGGACATGGTGCGGCGGGCACTGGCGGATGAGGCCCTGGGATACCGGCCGTCGGCCTGGGCGGAGCAGGCCGCCGGAGTGCACGAGCGCGGCCTGCGGCGGCGGCGCCGGGCGCGGGGGGCGGTGGCGGTCGCCGTCGGGGCGGCGGCCGTGGCCGTGGCTCTGACCGGCACGCCGGACGGTACCCGGCGGGGCCCCACGATCGCCGCACCGGCGCTGTCGCAGGCCCCCTCGGCCTCGGCCCGCCCGTCGGTCCACCCCACGGCTTCGGCCGCGCCGTCGGTCGCGGCGGTCCCGTGGCCGACGGTGCGCGTGGTCCCGGCGGGCCAGGACCTGGACTTCGGCCACCAGATCTGGATGCGGCTGACGGACGCCCGGGCCTGCGAGGGCATGGGACCCGCCGCGACCCGCGCCTACAGCTGCAACAGCGTCACCGACGGGAACCAGCCCCAGGGCACGGTGAGCATGCGGGAGTCCGGGGACGCCACCGGCACCCTTTACTCCCCCCTCTACCTGGGCCCGGGCGACGCGGCCAGAATGACGGTCACCGTCCACGGCGGGACCCACCGCGCCACCGTGGTCACCCTCGCCGGGCACCCCGGTTACGCGACCGGATACCTCTGGCTGCCCCTTGGGGCGCGGGGTGCCGGGGACAACGGTGCCGGGGACAACGGTGCCGGGGGCAGCGGGGTCGGGGGCAACCCCACGGTGCAGGTCACGGTGTACGACGCCCAGGGCAACGCCCTGGCCGAAACGGAGGTGCCCGGGATGTAGCCGCCACACCCCCAGGCCCTGTCGCCAGTCGTAGCCCCGTCACCGGTTCGTCCCGAAGGAATCCGCTCATGCGTCCCACTCCGCGTCGCGCAACCGCCGCGACCCTCGCACTCGCCGCCGCGCTGGCGCTCAGCGCCTGCCGTTCGACCGGCACCGGCGGCAGCGCCGCCCCGGCCGCCTCCGCGGTCGGGGCGACGCCGAGCCCGGCCGCCTCCGCGGTCGGGGCGACGCCGAGCCCGGCCGCCTCCGCACCTGCCTCCGCGCCCGCGTCCGCGCCCGCGCCCACCGCTTCGGCCGCGACGCCCTCCCCTGTCGCCACCGGCTGCGAGAACCTGGTGGCGACGGCCGCCGTCAAGGCCGCGGTCACCCGGGCCTACGGCGCGGTGGCCGACCTGGACCACATCCAGCCCAGGCCCGGCGGCTTCCGCTACGGCGAGTGCGCGGGCGTCGGGTACGCGGAGACCAGGTTCGTCCCCGCCGCCGGTGCGACCACGGACGAGCTGGTCGCCCTACAGGACGAGGGCAGCGCCCGGAAGTACTTCCGTCAGGGCTCCACCGGCGCCTGGACCTACCTCGGCACCGGTGGCTTCCCGGACACCGGCGGCTGCCTCAGCGCGGTCCCCGGCGCGCTGACCACGATCTGGGGCGACTGCTCCACCGGCTGACCACGGACCGGTCCTACCTGTTCAGGTGGGCGACGACCAGGTTCGGGTCGGTGGCCGTGACGTACGCGGCGCTGTCGACGTAGACGGTGTCGCCGCGCAGGGCGACGGAGGTGGGGTTTCGCAGGCCGTCGGCGGCGGTCAGCACGATGGAGTGGCTGCCGTCCGACTGGACGAGGGCGACCTCGCTGGGGCCGTTGAGGGCGGCCAGGAGCTGGTCGCCCCGGCCGGTGAAGGCGAAGTCGTCGATCCCGGACAGGCCGGTGGCCCGGGTCTGGACCGAGCCGGCGCGTCCGTCCGGGAGGATCGGGATGCGCAGGACGGTGCCCTTGTCGAGGTTGGTGGCCCACACCGCCCCGTCGTGGATCTTCAGTCCGTTCGCGCCGAGGAACCCGGTGGAGGCCAGTTCCGGGGCGTTGGACCAGGCGGTGGGGGTGCCGCCGGTGACGGGCACGCTCCAGACCGTGCCGAGGACGGAGTCGGTGACGTAGAGGGTCCCGCTGCGCGCGTCCAGGGCCAGGCCGTTGGGCAGGCCGGTCGCGGGCAGCGCGGCGATGCGCTGCGGCACGCCGCCGGGGCGCAGCCGCCACACGCCGGTCAGGTCGGCGGTACCGGTGGCGTACAGGAAGTACAGGGTGCCGTCGTGGGCGCGGACGATGCCGACGGTCAGCGGGAAGCCCAGGACCGGGGTGTGGACGCCGCCGTCGGCGGGCAGCGGCAGGGTGGCCAGCACCCGGATCGCCCCGTTCGCGGAGATCCGGGCGACCTGGCGGGCCTCGGCGAAGGTGACGTACTCGCCGCCGCCGGGGGCGAGCGCGATGTTCTCCGGTGTCTGACCCTTCGCCATGTCGAAGTGCACGGCGATCCTGGCGTTGCTCAGCGGGGCGGAGGCAGCCGACGCCGAGGCGGGACTGACGGTCGCGATCCCGGCCGCGCTCAGGACGGCGACGGCGACGGCGACGGTGGTCTTGGACAGCTTCTTGAACATGATGCCTTCACTGTTTTCGGGCATGCGCCGGCGATGCGTCGGCGCACGGGGTCGGATGGACGGCCCGGACCGGGACGCCGGGCGTCCGGGCCTGCTTCGGGCAGCGGCCGGACTCCGGCCGTGCCCTGGTGGTGGGTCGGGTCAGGCGGCGTCGGCGCGGCCCCAGGCCCGGTCCTGGACGCCGGGCGTGACGGCTGTAGCCGGGTTCCGGCTGCTGGTCCGGCTGCTGCTCCGACTGCTGGTCCGGGTTATGGCCCCGGCGAGCAGGGCGAGCGCGGTGCGCGAGGGCGAGTCGGCCTCCGTGGTGGCGATCACGATGTTCTGGTCGGGACCCTGGCTCCAGGTCTGCTGGGTGACGGTCAGCGGGCCGACCAGCGGATGCCGCATCCGGTAGTCGGCGACCGCGCACGGCCGGATCCGGTGGTCGGCCCACATCGAGGCGAAGTCCGGGCTCTTCGCGCTCAGTTCACCCACCAGCGCGTGCAGCGCGGCATCGTCCGGGTACTGGCCCGCCACCAGCCGCAGGCTCCCCACCACCGCCCTGGCCTTGCTCGGCCAGTCCGCGTACAGGTCACGGGTGTGGGCGTCGAGGAACACCAGCCGGGCCATGTTGGGCCGTTCCCCGGGCCGGTCCGCGACAGCGGGGTCCAGGTGCCCGGCGAACAGGGCATGGCCCAGCCGGTTCCACGCCAGCACGTCGCTGCGACGGCCGACCACGATGGCCGGGACGTCCGCGAGTGCCTCCAGCACCTGACCGGTCGCCCGCGTCACCCGCTCCGGCGCCGGCCGCCGGGCACGGCCGGGGCCCTTGGCCGACCGGCTCAGGTTGTGCAGGTGCAGCCGCTCGGCCTCGTCCAGCCGCAGCGCCCGGGCGATCGCGTCCAGTACCTCCGGTGAGGCGTTCAGCGACTGCCCCTGCTCCAGCCGGGTGTAGTAGGAGGTGCTGACACCGGCCAGCAGCGCCAGCTCCTCGCGCCGCAGGCCCGGTACCCGCCGCCGCTCCTGATAGGTGGGCACATCGAGATCCTCGGGACGCAGCTGCGAGCGTCGCGTCTGTAGGAACTCTCCGAGCTGGCCTTTTGCGTTCATGGATCCGAGTATGGTCCGAGCCGGCCCACGCA
The DNA here is from genome assembly GCF_014084105.1 of Streptacidiphilus sp. P02-A3a. Taxonomy (GTDB): domain Bacteria; phylum Actinomycetota; class Actinomycetes; order Streptomycetales; family Streptomycetaceae; genus Streptacidiphilus. The sequence continues at coordinate 8,728,865 of NZ_CP048289.1, forward strand.
GCCTGCCCCTGCCGGGGATAGGCACACGCGCCGCGGCGATCCGGCCCCGGGCGTCCTCGTGGGCGTTGGCGGCGGGCGGCACGGTGCCCGGTCCGACCGGGGACCGGGACGGGGGACGGCTGCCGTGCGGTTTGAGATCCTCGGGCCGGTACGTGTCGCCACGGACCAGGCCGTGGCCCAGCCGCTGACCGGCATTCCCGGCAGGATTCCGGGGACGCCGCTGCTGAGCCCGGACGCGGTGGTCTCCGGTGAGCGGTTGGCGCAGGTGGTCTGCTCCGAGGAGCGTCCGGCCACGGCGGCCCGACCCGCCCCGGCGACGGAACCCGGACACCGACCGGCCACCACCGGATCGCGGTTCCAACTACCCACGGAATCAAGCGCGTTCACCGGACGCTCGGTCGAACCGGGGCAGCTGCTGGAAGCCGCCGAACAGACACGGACCGACCGGAGCTTCGGCGCGGCACCGATCTGCAGCCGGATCGGAGCCGTCCCCGGGCGCTGGAAGCGCGTGGGGCGCGGCGCCTCAGTGCCAGTGGTACTGGCCGGACTCCAGGACGCAGGTGATCGTGTGGCCACTCGCGTCGACGGTCGAGCGGCCCGCGTCCCGCTCGGGGCAGTACTCGCCGGCGCGGTAGTAGCCGCCGTGCGGATCCGTGATCGGCGCGCTGGGGGGCGCGGAGGTGGTCGGCGCGGTGGCCGGACCGCCGCCGGTCGGTGCCAGCTGGGCCGAGGTGATCTGTCCGCCGGTGACGGTGTACGTACCGGAGTAGGTCTGGTCCGAGCCGTCGGACTGCGCGGCGTTCAGCGTGACCGAGACCGTGTCGCCCTGGCTCGCCGTGACGGTCAGCGAGTCGTGGCTGGTACCGGCGAAACCGTTGACGAAGGCGGTGTACGTGGGGTCGAGGTTGTCCCCGCCCAGGTCCCAGGCCGTCCGGTAGTCGCCCGCGTTGATCGCGGCGTAGTAGGCCCGCACCACACCCACGGCACTCGTCGTGCTCGCAGGCCCGACCGTGCTCGAAGGCCCGACCGTGTTCGCAGCGGACGGGCTCGCAGCGGACGCGGGCGGCGTGGAAGCGGACGCGGGCGCAGCGGACGCGGGCGGCGTGGAACGAGCCCGGACGGGGCTGCTGGAAACGCGCGCCGCCGAGGCGGAAACCGTCACCGTGGCCGTCGGCCCCGACGCACTGTGGCCGGACGAGGCGCAACCGGCGACGACGGCAACGGCGCCGACCAGGACCAGGGCGGGAATGGCTTGGCGCATGCGGGCGACCTCCAGCCGGCTGCGAGCCCTCGCAACGCTCTTCCTTCCCGGGCCGTCCCCACCCCCCGGGACAGCCCGCTCCTCTCGACGCTACGCCCGGCCCGCCCCGGCCGCGCGCCGTGGTCTTACCTGGTGGAGCCGTGGTCTTACCTGGTGGAACGGTGTGCGGTGGGCCCCGGGGCGAGGGCATGATCGCGCCCATGCTGATTGAGCACGAGGGTTGCGCGCCGACGGTCCACCCCACCGCCTACGTCGCGCCGACGGCGACGCTCAGCGGGGACGTCCGGGTGGGCCCGGGATGCCGGGTGCTGTTCGGCGCGGTGCTCACCGCCGAGGGCGGCCCGGTGGAGCTGGGCGAGGGCAGCATCGTGATGGAGAACGCCGTGCTGCGCGGCACCCGCCGCGACCCCCTGCGGGTGGGCCGACAGGTGCTGGTCGGACCGACTGCCTACCTGACCGGGTGCACGGTAGAGGACGAGGTGTTCCTGGCCACGGGCACCCGCGTGTTCAACGGGGCCCGGATCGGCACCCGCTCCGAGGTCCGCGTCAACGGCGTCGTGCACCTGCGCACCGTGCTGCCGGCCGACTCCATGGTCCCCATCGGCTGGGTGGCGGTGGGTGACCCGCTCCGGATCCTGCCCGCCGAGGACCACGAGGGGATCTGGGCCGCGCAGAGGGAACTGGACTTCCCCGGCTACGTCTTCGGCCTGGACCGCCCGGCCGACGGCGAGAGCCTGATGCCGGGGATCTCCGATCGGTTCGGACGCGCGCTGGGCCGCCACAGCGACGACCGCCGGCTCTGACCCGGCGGGCCGCTTGTAGCCTGCCGGGATGACCTACACGATGGTGATCTTCGACAACGACGGGACGCTCGTCGACAGCGAGACCACGGCTCACGGTGTGCTCTCCGGCTACCTCACGGAGCTCGGCTACCCGACGACGCTCGCGGAGTCGTTCCAGTACTTCCTCGGCAACGCCGGTCGCAACGTCCACACGGTGGTCGCCGACCGCTTCGGCGGCACCCTCCCCGAGGACTTCACCGAGCGTTGCCACGACCGGGTGTTCGCCGCGTTCCAGCGGGGTGTCGACGCCGCACCCGGCGCCGCCGAACTGCTCGCGGAGCTGGAGCGCCGGGAGCTGCCCTACTGCCTGGCCTCCTCGTCGGACCACGCGTGGATAGACCTGACCCTGGAGCGCTCCGGCCTGCGCCGCTACCTGCCGGCCTCGGTGGTGTTCAGCGCCGAGGACGTCGCCGGCGTCGGCAAGCCGGCCCCGGACCTCTTCCTGCATGCCGCGCGGAGCATGGGCGTGGCCCCAGCGGACTGCCTGGTCGTCGAGGACAGTCCCAACGGCGTCCTCGCCGCTCGCGCGGCCGGGATGGACGTCCTCGGCTACACCGCCCTGATGCCGGGGGACCGGCTGGCCTCGGCGGGGGCGACCGCGCTGATCAGTGAACTGAAGCAGCTGCTCAGCCACCTGTGAGGTGCTGTCGATCCCCTTGCCGGTCGGAGGCCTTGATCGCGTCCAGCGTCCGGTGCATCGCGGCGGCGGTGTCGAAGTCCGGTTCGAGCGGTGCGCCGGTGCGGATGGCCTCGGCCAGGTCCGCGTAGACCTGGTGCACGTTGCTCACCGCCGGTGGCACACCCGTCAGCCGGGGCAGGTAGCGGTCCGGCAGCGGCAGCGGCGTCGGCTCGTCGTGCCCGTGGCCATGGAGCAGGGTGAGCCGGGGCCCGACCAGCGAATCGTCGTCGGCCAGCAGGAGCAGCCGACCCCGGCGGCCGTGGACCTCCAGGCGGTGGCCCGCGCCCCTCGGGCCGCCGGTCACCAGGTGGACGGAGGCCGCCGCTCCGGACTCCAGCACGCCGTGGACCGTGATCTGGTCGGGTGAGGTGACGGACAGCTCCCGGTCGCTTCCTTCGATCGCGGCACGGGTGACGCGGGTGGTCAGCCGTGCCGAGAGTTCGGTGAAACCGCCGACGGCGTGGCGGAACATGTCCATCGAGTGGCCGCCGACGACGGCCAGGTGGTTGACGCCCTTCGTGGCGTCGAACAGCGCCGCGTACCGCTGCGGCCAGCGGTCCGGCGTCGACAGGGAGTAGCTCAGCGAGGCGGAGAGCACCTCGCCGACCCGCCCGTCGGCGACGAGGTCCCGCAGCTGCCGGACCGCGGGGTGGTGTCGGCTCTGCAGTCCGACCGCGTGGCGTACGCCCGCCCGGACCGCGCGGTCGCGGAACCGGGTCGCGGTGTCCGCGTCGATGGCCAGCGGCCACTCGCAGTAGACGTGCTTGCCCGCCGCGACCACGGCCTCGACCAGCCCGTCGCGCTGCGGCAGTTGCACCGCGACGGTCACCAGGTCGATCCCGGGGTCCGCGATCAGCTCGTAGGCGTCGGCGTACGCGTGTCCCGCGCCCCACTGCCGGGCCGCTGCCCGGGCCTTGTCCGCCGTGGTGGCGGCAACCGCCACGATGTCGTACTGCGGCGACGCGGCCAGCGCGGGCAGGTGCACCGACCGGGCCCACCCCCGTTCCGCGCCCGCCCCGATCACGCCGATCCGGATCCTGTGCGGCATGGCCTGCCCTCCTGCTGTGTGTCGGAACCGCTGCGACTGCTCTGTCCGGTAGGGCCGTTACCGCTGGTCCGCGGCCACGCTCTCGCGGATGTCGGCGGGCCGGGCCGGTGCCCGGGTCGCGGGCTTCAGGACGACCAGGGCCACCAGGAACGCCGCGCAGACGAATCCGGCGGAGGCCAGGAAGGAGAGGCTGTAGCCGTCCCGCAGGGCCTGGATGCCGGGTACTCCGTGGCTGAGCCGGGCGTCGGTGCGCCGAACGGCCAGGGTGGCCAGCACCGCCAGTCCGACGGCGGCGCCGGCCTGCTGGGCGGTGCTGTTGAGGCCGGAGGCCAGTCCGGCGTCGCCCGGCTCGGCGCCGGACATGGCCAGCATCATCACGGCCGGGATCGCCAGGCCCATCCCGAGGCCCATCAGCAGCAGCGTCGGCAGGATGTCGGTGGCGTAGTGTCCGCCCACCGGCGCCCGGCTGAGCAGTGCCAGGCTGACCGCGATGGCCGCCAGCCCGGTCAACAGGACGGCGCGGGTGCCGAAGCGGGTGTTCAGCCCGGCGCTGAGGAAGAGCGAGACCACGCCGATGACGACCGGTCCCGGCAGGAAGGCGAGGCCGGTCCGCATCGAGCTGAAGCCCAGGATGTGTTGCAGGTAGAGCGCGTTGAGGAACTGGAAGCCGAAGCCGGCCGCGAACACCAGCACCACGACCAGGTTCGCGCCGGTGGTCTGCCGCTTGGCGAAGAGCCGCAGCGGCAGCATCGGCCTGGCCGCCGTGGCCTGGCGCACGACGAACCCGGCCAGCAGGGCCAGTGCGGCCGCCCCGCAGCCCAGCGTCCGTCCCGGGCCCACGCCGGACTGGCCCGACTGGACGATGGCGTAGACGCAGAGCGAGAGGCCGGCGGTGACCAGGACCGCGCCCAGCACGTCGGCTCCTTCGCCGAGCCCGATCCCACGGTCGGCGGCGAGCACGCGCACCGCGCAGACCAGCGCCGCGACGCCGATCGGCACATTGACCAGGAACGCCCAGTGCCAGCCGAGGGTCTGCGTGATGACGCCGCCGGCGATCAGGCCGACGGCGGCGCCACCGGCGGAGACGAAGCTGTAGATGCCCATCGCTCTGGCCTGTCCGGTCGGCTCCGGGTACAGGCGCACGATCATGCCCAGGATCACGGCGGAGGCCAGCGCCCCACCGGCCCCCTGGGCGAACCGCCCCGCGATCAGCAGGCCCCGGCTGTCGGCCACTCCGCAGAGCAGCGAGGCCGAGGTGAACAGCACCAGGCCCGCCAGGAACACCCGCCGACCGCCGAGCAGGTCGCCGAGCCGCCCGGAGAGCAGCAGCAGGCCGGCGAAGGCCAGGAGGTAGGCGTTCATGACCCAGGCCAGGCCGGACTGGGAGAAGCCCAGACTGTTCTGGACGGTCGGCAGGGCGACCGTGACGATGGTCCCGTCCAGGACGACCATCAACTGCATCACGCAGAGCACGACGAGGGCGGGCCCGCGGGAACGGGGTGTCCCTGGAGCAGATCGGTTCACGGCGCTTCTCTCTCCACTAAGCGGTCTGTGGTTGCGTTAGTGTGAGCCTGTCAGCATGGAACGGATAATGCAACTGGAGTTTCATTTGGATGCGCGCGCTGTCCCCCGAACCGAGCGTCCCGGTGGCCGGACCGCGCGGACCGGCGCCGCGGTGCTGGAGGCCGCGCGGACCGAGTTCGCCGAGTCCGGCTACGCCGGAACGACGGTCGAGCGGATCGCGCTGCGGGCCGGGGTCGCCAAGACCACGGTGTACCGGCGCTGGGGCGGCCTGGAGGGGATCGTGGTCGACCTGCTGGACGCGCTCGGCACCGTCGAGGTACCCGCGCCCGACACCGGTGACGTCGGGACCGATCTGCGCGAGCTGGCCCGGGAGATCTTCGTCCTCTACAAGGATCCGGTGCTGTGCGCGATGATCGAGGTCATGGCCACCGCGGCGGTCCACACCGCCTCGGCCAGGGAGTCCCTGACGGCGTTCTTCGCCAACCGCGCCCGCTCGACGGCGACGGTCGTGGAACGGGCCGTCGAACGCGGGCAGTTCCCCGCGGGCACCGACCCCGCCGAGGTGATCCGCCTGCTGACCGCACCGTTCTACTACCGGCTGTTCCTGACCGGCGAACCGATCGACCGGAGCGTGGCCGACCGGGCCGCGGCCACCGCCGTCGCCGCCGCCCGGGCAGAGGTACTGGTCACCGGAGCGGCGGCCGCAGTCGTTTGACGCATTCATCGCGCGGCTGCCGACCGCTATTTTTCCCTGGTGACCAGTACATTGATCGGCCGGGACGCCGAGGTCCGGGCCCTGAAGGAGATGCTCGACCGGGTCTCCGGCCAAGGCCAGTGCCTCGTACTCCGCGGAGACCCCGGCATCGGCAAGACGGCCCTGCTGCGCGCCACCCGGGAGGTCGCGCGCGGCGCGGGCTTCCGGCTCCTGGCGGCGGTCGGGGTGCAGTCCGAGGCGCAGTTGCCGTTCGCCGGGCTGCACCAGGTGCTGCGCCCGCTGCTGCGCCCGGCGGTCGGCCTGCCTGACCAGCGGCGGCAGGCCCTGCTGACCGCGTTCGGCCTGGCCGAGGGCGAGCGGCCGGACATCTTCGGCATCGCGCTGGCGGCGGTGGACCTGCTCGCGGCGGCCGCCGCCGAGCGGCCCGTCGCGATCCTGGTCGACGACGTGCAGTGGCTGGACGCGCAGAGCCAGGAGGTGCTCACCTTCATCGCGCACCGCAGCGCGCCGCTCCGGATCGCCACCGTCGGGGCCGTCCGGACCGGGTATCCGGGGCCCTTCGTCTCCGCCGGGCTGCCCGAGTTGGAGGTCTCCGGCGTGGACGGCGACGCCGCCGAGGAGATCCTGCGGAGTCTGGCGGGCGTGCCGGGCGTGGCCGACCGGCGCCGCATCAGGGACCATGCCCGGGGGAACCCGCTGGCGCTGCTGGAACTGCCCGAGGCCCTCGCCGGGGCGACCTATCCGGAGTCCCAGGACTGGCAACCGCTCACCGCCAGACTGGAGCGGGCCTTCGGCAGCCGGGTGGCCGAACTGGACCCGGCCGCCCGCGACGCGCTGCTGATCGCGGCCGTCGACCCGGTCGACGACGTGGTCGAGATCCTTTCCGCCACCGCGGTGCTGCGCGGGGCCCCGGTCGCCGCCGACGTCCTCCGTCCCGCGGTGGAGGTCGGCTTGGTCCGGGTCGAGCACGGTCGGCTGCTGCTGCGCCACCCGCTGGTGCGCTCGGGCGTGCTGATGGCCGAGACGCTGGAGCGCAGGCACGCCGCCAACGCGGCGGTCGCCGCGGTGCTGGACGAGGATCCGTACCGGCGCGCCTGGCACCGGGGGCAGTCGATCGTCGGTCCCGACGACGGGATCGCCGACGAGCTGGAGGCGAACGCGGCGGTCGCCGTCGACCGGGGCGCGGTCATGTCCGCGATCGACCTGCTCCAGCGGTCGGCGCAGCTGACCGGCGCCTCGGCCCAACGCGGGCACCGGCTGCTGGTGGCCGCGGAGCACGCCTTCAGCGTGGGCCGGCAGGACCAGGTCCGCATGCTGGTGACGGCCGCGGAGCGGAGCGACCTGTCCGAGCTCGACTGGGCACGGGCGCAGTGGCTGCGGGAGATCTTCAACGACGGGGTACCGGGCGACACCGTGCGGGTGCACCAGCTCTGCGACGTGGCGCGGCAGTCGAGCGCGGCAGGCGACCGTGAGCTGGCGCTGAACCTGCTGCTCGGGGCGGCGCTGCGGTGCTGGTGGGCCGATACCGGACCGGCCGCCCGGGCCGACGTGGTCTCCACCGCGAAGGCGCTGGTCGACGGCGTCGAGATCACGCGCGACCACCGGTACGTGGCCACCCTCGCGCTCGCCGGGCCCGTGGTCGAATGCGGCGCCGTCGTGGACCTGCTGTCCGGGATCCGGCCGGAGGAGGTCGCCGACGGCGACGCGCTGCGGGTCTTCGGCATCGCCGCCACCGCGATCGGTGACCCCGTCCGCAGTCTGGCCTTCCTCGACCGGGCGGAGGCGCTGCTGCGGAGCCAGGGACGGCTGGCGCTGCTGTCACAGGTGCTCTCGCTCTGCGTGGTCAACCGGCTGGAGACCGGCGACTGGGAGGGCGCGCAGGCCGCCGCCGGGGAGGGGGAACGACTGGCGAAGGAGACCGGCCAGCCGATCTGGCGTACCGGTGCGCTCGCCTGCGACGCGCTGAGCAGCGCCTTCCGCGGCGACACGGACCAGGCGCTCAGCTACGCGGCCGAGGTGGAGGCGGCGGCGAGCCGACAGCGGCTGAACCAGCTGCTGTCGATGGCGCAGCTCGCGAAGGGGGCCGCGCTGTCCGCCGCGGGGCGGCACGCCCAGGCGTACCGGGAACTGGCGCGGGCGTTCCTCGCCGACGATCCGAGCTTCCATCCGCGGGAGCGATTCGGCGCCGTGATGTTTCTCGCCGAGGCGGCGGTCGAGGCGGACCGCAGGGCCGACGCGAACGCCGTGGTGGCCGAGTTGTCGCAGGTAGCGGCCCGTACGCCGAGTCCGCTGCTGCTGACTCACCTGCGCTATGCTCGCGCCGTGCTCTGCGATGACGCCACCGCCGGTCCGCTCTACGCGGACATGATGAGCCAGGATTTCACCGGGTGGCCCTGGGGCAAAGCCTGCGCGGACCTCGCCCACGGCGGCTGGCTGCGCCGGCTCGGTCGGCACACGGAGGCGCTACCGGCGCTGCGGTCGGCCGTCGCGGAGCTCGATCGCATCGGTGCCAGGCCCTTGGGCCGACCGGGCGCGGGCCGAGCTCGGGGCAGCCGCGGACGGACGCTGAGGTGCCGGACGCATCCGGGCTCATAGGCAGGGACAGGGAGCTGCGGCTCCTCACCGACATGATCGACTCGGTGCGGGACGAGGGCGCGGCGCTCGTCGTCGTGGGCGATCCGGGCGTCGGGAAGACGTCCCTGCTACGCGCCGCCGCCGCCCACGGCAAGAGCGTCGGCAGCACCGTCCTGTCGGTCGTCGGCGTCGAGGCGGAGGTGCACCTCCCCTTCGCGGGCCTGCACCAGCTGCTGCGGCCGGTGCTGGCGGAGACCCACCGGCTGCCGACGCCGCAGCGTGACGCGCTGCACGCCGCGTTCGGCATGCGCCTCTCGGACGCCGCCGACGGCGGAGCGCCGGAGCTGTTCATGATCGGTCTGGCGACCCTGAACGTCCTGACGGATGTGGCGGCCCGGCAGCCGCTGCTCGTCGTCGTCGACGACGTGCAGTGGCTCGACCGCCCCACCCAGGACGTTCTCGGTTTCGTCGCACGTCGGATCGGCAGTGACCCCTGCGCACTGATCGGGGTGGTCCGCGCCGGGCACGACATCGCGTTCGCCGCCGCCGACCTGCCGCAGCTGAACCTCGGCCGCCTCGCCGAGCAGGACGCGCGCGAGCTGCTGCACAAGCACGCCGCCGACCTGGGGTACGCCGACCGGGAGCGGATTCTGCGGGAGGCGGCGGGGAACCCGCTGGCCCTCACCGAGCTTCCGCTGGCCCTGCGCTCGGCCAGCCGGCTCGCGGCGGAGTACCGGGAGCGGCCGCCGCAGCGGCTCCAGCTGACGGCGCGACTGGAGCGCGCCTTCGCCGCGCGGCTGGGCGACCTGCCGCCGCTCTGCCAGGACGCGCTGCTCGTCGCGGCGGTGGACGACACCGACGACCTGCGGGAGATCATCGCGGGCGCCACGATCCTCGCCGGTCAGCCGGCCCGCATCGCGGTGCTGGAGGACGCCGTCGCGGCCGGACTGATCCGGTTCGACGACTTCCACGCGCACTTCCGGCATCCGCTGGTGCGCGCGGCCATCATCAACAAGGAGTCCGTCGCCCGCAAGCAGGCGGCCCACGAGGCGCTGGCCGAGGTGCTCGCCGGTGAGCCCTACCGCCGGATCTGGCACCGGGCGCAGTCCGTCGACGGGCAGGACGACGAGGTGGCCGACGAGATGGAGCGGGCGCACACCATCCCGTTGCGCCGCGGCTCGGTGTCCGAGGTCATCTGGGCCCTGGAACGATCCGCCGAGCTCACCACCGACTCGGCCACCCGAGGGCGGCGGCTGATGCTCGCCGCCGAGCACTCCTTCGGTCTCGGCCGCGCCGACCTGGTCGACCAGCTGTTGGAGCGCGCGGGCCGCACCTCGCTGTCCCGGCTCGACCAGGTCCGGATGCAGTGGCTCCGGGAGATCTTCCACGACGGCGTGCCCGGCGACGCCGGCCATGTCCTGACGCTCTGCGAGGCGGCCCAGGAGGCGATCGACGCGGGCGACTCGACCCTCGCGCTGAACCTGCTCCAGGCAGCCGGGCTGCGCTGCTGGTGGGCCGACACCGGCCCGGCGGCGCGGGTCCGGGTCTGCGAAGTGGCGCGCCGGATCGAGCGCCCGCCCGGCGACGCCCAGCTCACGGCGATCTTCAGCATCGCCGACCCGCTCGGCGAGTACCGGACGGTGGCGGAAAGCCTGGCGGCCGTGCGGTTGGAGGGCATCAGCGACCCGGCCGAGCTGTGGCTGTACGGCATGGCCGCCGCCGCCACCGCCGACCCGGTGCGCTCGGTCGACTTCCTGGGCCGCGCGGAGATCGTGCTGCGCCAGCAGGGCAGGCTCGGCCTGCTGTCCCAGGTGCTGACGATGAGCGTGATCGACAGCATGGAGATCGGCGACTGGGAGCACGCCTGGGCCGCCAGCGAGGAGGGCCGCCGACTGGCCGTGGACACCGGGCAGGTGATCTGGGACGCCGGGTCGCAGGCCCTGTACGCCATGCTCCTGGCCTTGCGCGGCGACCACGAGCAGGCGCTGGCGATCGCCGCCGAGGTGGAGCGGTCGACCGCGGGCCGGAGGCTCAGCAACCTGCTGGCCTGCGGTCAGCTGGCACGCGGCTTCGCCCACCTGAGCGCGGGTCGGCACGCGGACGCCTACCGCGCGCTGCGGCGGCTGTTCGATCCGGACGACCCGGCCTTCCACGTGCACGAGCGGTTCCACGGCGTCAGCTTCCTCGCCGAGGCGGCGGTGCGCGCGGGCCGGGCCGACGAGGTCCGCACGGTGATCGCCGACCTGGAGGCGGAGGCCGTCACCGTCCGCTCGCCGATCCTGGTCAGGCAGCTCACCTACGCGCGGGCGGTGCTGGCCCCCGACGACACGGCCGAGGAGGCGTTCCTGGCCGCGCTCAGCGCCGACCTGACCCGCTGGCCGTGGTTGCAGGCCCGGCTCGAACTGGCCTTCGGGCAGTGGCTGCGCCGTCAGCGCCGGGTCGCCGAGGCGCGGCGGCCGCTGCACTCCGCCCAGCTCACCTTCGACCTGATCGGCGCGCGGAGCTGGAGCGAGGCCACCAGGATCGAGCTGCGCGCCGCCGGCGGGCGCTCCCCGGCGGCCGCCGAACAGCCCACCGGACTGGCCTCGCTGACGGCCCAGGAACTGCAGATCGCCCGGCTCGCCGCCCAGGGCCTGTCCAACAAGGAGATCGGCGAGCGGCTGTACCTGTCGCACCGCACGGTCGGCTCGCACCTGTACCGGATCTTCCCCAAGCTGGACGTCAGCACCCGGGCACAGCTCGCCACGTTGCTGGGCGCGCGGGAGGCCGCCGGCGGCGCTTGACCCGACCGGACGTCAGCACGATGACTGATCCACGACCGCACCGGTACTCATGGATGACTGAGGATGATCACGGAGAGTACGGTCCGGTCGCCTTCGACGTGCGGCGGCGCGCGTCAGATGACCAGTCGAATGCCGGACCCGCCCGGACACCCCGCTGCCTAGAGTTCGGCACTGTGAGCCACCGCCGGTCGGCAGTGCCAGGAATCGAGGGGGAAGCCGTGCGTAGCCCCGCAGTGGCCCAGGTCGACGACAGGCCGGTGGACGGCCTGGGTTCCGCCGCGGATCTCGACGTTCGCTCCCTGACCGACGCGCTCGCCCGGGTCGAGGACGGGGTCGCCGTCGTCGACGCCCGAGGGCGGATCGCGTACGCCAATCCGGCGGTCTGCCGGATGACAGGTCTCCCGCTCGGCCTGCTCCGGGACCGCGACCTCGCCGAGAGCCTGCGGGAGGACGGTCAGCCGGTGCTGCCCTGGACCCGCGAGGACCCGGCCGCCCCGCACCGCTGCACCGTCCTGGCCCAGGACGGTGCCGCGCGTGAGGTCGTCTGCTCCGCCTTCACCACGGAGGTCGCCGGGAGCCCGCACTGGATCGTGATCCTCCGCGGCGCGGCCGGTGACCATCCCGCTGTTCGTACCGCGCTCTCGCTGGCGCAGACGACGACGAAGCTGGTCGGCGCGGCCACGATGCAGGAGGTCCTGCGCGGCATCTGCCGCCACGCGGCCGGGAACAGCACGGCCGCCGCCTGCTGGATCGTGGTGTTCGGCGAGGACCGCCTGCTCGCGACCGCGGGGGCGTGCGGCTTCCCCCGGGCGGGCGACAGCATGACGGCGTGGACGAGCAACGCGGTCACCCTCGACAACCTGCCCGGCGGCGCCGAGGTCCTGGCGGGCAGGCCGATCTTCCTCCCCGACGCTCGATCCGCCCTGCTGGCCGCCCCGGCCACCACGGCCTTCGCCATCACCCTGGAGGAACTGGACTGGCAGAGCGGCTACTACGTCCCGCTGTCCTGGGAGGGCGAGGTCTTCGGCGTCTTCGCGGCCTACCTTCCCACGGGTGCCGGTGCCCCGACCGAAGAGGAACGTTCCTTCTACCAGGGGCTGGCCGGGCAGGCCGCTGTGGCGGTGACCAACGCCCAACTCGGCGCGACCCTGGAGCGCACCCGCCTGGCGCGCGAACTGCACGACTCGATCAGCCAGGCGCTGTTCTCGATGACCCTGCATGCCAAGGCCGCCCAACTCGCCATGGCCCAGGCCGGACTGGGCACCACCGGAGCGCTGGGCCGGTCCGTCGCCAGACTCGTGGAGTTGACCCGCGGCACGCTGGCCGAGATGCGCTCGCTCCTCTTCGAGCTCCGCCCCGGCTCCCTGGCCGAGGAGGGCCTGGTAGCGGCCGTGCGGAAGCAGTGCGCCGCGTTGACGGCCCGCGAGCAGGTGGCCATCACGGTGGACGGTCCCGAGCCGAGGCTGCACCTGGCGCCTGAGGTCGAGGAACACCTCTACCGCGTCACCTCCGAGGCGCTCAACAACGTGATCAAGCACGCCCGCGCCGAACAGGTGTCGGTGGACATCTCGGCGACCCCAGGTGTCCTGCGGATCGTCGTGTGCGACGACGGCGTCGGCTTCGAGCCCGGAGCCGGGGCCGCCGGGCACCTCGGGCAGTCCAGCATGGCCGACCGGGCCCGGATGATCGGCGCCGAGCTGACCGTCGCCAGCCGTCCACGAGCCGGTACGACCGTGACCCTGACGCTGGCCTACGACCCACCCGAACAAGGAGACCGCGTTCCCGATGCAGGCTGATCAAGAGACCCCCGAGCCCATCCGCGTCTTCCTGGTCGACGACCACCGCGTGGTGCGCTGCGGTGTCGCGGCCTACCTGGAGCTGATCGAGGACATCGAGGTGGTCGGCGAGGCCAAGGACGGCCAGCAGGCCCTGGACGGCATCGCCGTGCTGGAGCCCCGCGGAGAACTGCCCGACGTCGTCCTCATGGACCTGCTGATGCCGGTCATGGACGGGGTGACCGCCACCCGCCGGATCAAGCAGCGCTGGCCGACCGTCGAGATCGTCGCCGTGACCAGCTTCGTCGAGGAGGACAAGGTCCGCGGCGCGCTGGAGGCCGGAGCCGCGGGGTACCTGCTCAAGGACGCCGACGCCGACGAACTCTCCGGCGCGATCCGGGCCGCCCTCGCCGGACGGATGCACCTGGATCCCACCGTCGCCCGGCTCCTGGCCGACTCGACGCACCGACGCCACCAGAATCCGGCGGAGATCCTGACCCCGCGGCAGACCGAGGTCCTGGTGCTGGTCGCCCAGGGGGCTTCGAACCGCCAGGTCGCCGACGCGCTGGACGTCGGCGAGCGAACCGCGCGCACACACGTGTCCGACATCCTCGACCGGCTGGGGCTGGTTTCCCGCACCCAGGCGGCTCTCTGGGCGATCAGGCAGGGCATCGTCCCCAGCCCGCGGGACTCCTCCTGACGAGCGCCGCGAGGAGCAGGGTAGTCATTCGGCCGATGTCGGGAGCGGTAACCGCTACGACAATGGTGCGATGGAATGTCTTTCGTCCGCCCCCAAGGCCCTGGGTTCGAGTGACGACCCCTCGGCCGGGAACCCTGTCAGAGTGCTGCTGGTGGACGGCGATGCCCGAGTACGCTCCGCGCTGCGCCACCTGATCGCGCTGGAGGGCGACCTGGTCGTGGTGGCCGACGCCGGCAGCGTGGACGGCGCACTGGTCGCGGCCGAGCGCACCTCACCGGCCGTGGCCCTGGTGGAACTACTGCTCCCCGATGCCGCCTCCGGTCTGGCGCTGGTCCGCGTCCTGGCCACCCGGCCCGACTGCGCCATCGTGGCCATGAGCCTGCGCGGCGGCCTGGAGGAGGCGGCGGTCGGAGCCGGGGCCGTGCTCTTCGTCGACAAGGGCAACGGTTCCGTGCTGGACGCCGTTCGAACCGCTTCCCGTCGACACCGCGACCAGGACCGCGACGGTGACCAGGACCGCGACCGCGACGGCGACCAGGGCGAGGGCGACCGCGTCATTTGACGCAGGCGCCCCGGCGCTTCGGCCGATGTTCGCCCGACGGCGCTGCGGCACTGTGGAGTTGCGCGAGGGGATCCGGAGCCGCGAGCCCCCTCGCTCCGCTCGCCCCACCGATACGCACAGTGATCCGCCCGCAGAACCGCGGTCGCGAAGTTATGACATGGCCATGCCATGAAACGCGCCCCGGCTGCCGTCCCCCTGGAGTTCCGACATGCTCTCTCAACTCACCCAAGCCATGGTCGTCAACGGCGTCGTGCTCGTCGCCGTCCTCGAAGGCGACCTCGGCCCGCACCGCAAGATCGGCGCGCTCCGCATCCTGCGCCCCGCGCTGACAGCCGCGGGAATCGTTCCGCTGTTCATCGACCAGCCGGTGACCCACGGCGCCGGGCTCGTGCTGGAGGTCGCCGGGGTCGTCGCCGGTTTCCTCGGCGGCATGGCCGCCCTCAGCGTGATGACCGTCTACCGCAGTCCGCGGACCGGAAAACCGGTCAGCCATGCCACGACCCCGTACGCACTGCTGTGGACCGCCGTCATCGGCGCGCGGGCCGCGTTCTCCTACGGCTCGTTCCACTGGTTCCCGCACCAGCTGGAGCACTGGTGCGTGACCAACCGGGTGACGGCCGCCGGCATCACCGACGCGCTGATCTTCATGGCTGTCGCCATGACCCTGACCCGCACCATCGGCCTGGGGACCAGGGCCGCCGCGCTGGCCCCGGCCACCAGGACCGCCCGGGTCCGCGCCACCGCCTGACAACCCGGAACCCACACCGGTCCGACCCGAGAGGAAGTACGCACAGTGAGCGGAACCTTTGACAGCCTCCTGATCGTCGCCGCGGTGGGCTATGTGATGGCCCGCCGGGTGATCGGCGAACCCGCGCAGGGCAAACGCATGCTCCTGCTGCCCGTGGTACTGGTCGCCATGGGACTGTCGGACGTCTCCAAGGCCGGGCACGATCCGGCCGCCGTCGGCTACCTGATCGCCTCGGCCGCGGTCAGTGTCGTGCTCGGGGCGATGCGCGGGGCCAGCACCCGGCTGTCGGCCAAGGACGGCATCGTCTACGTCCACTACCGCGGGCTGACCATCCTGCTGTGGGCCGTGAACCTGGCCGTCAAGTTCGGCGCCAACGCCGCCTTCGAGCACCTCGACCGGACCGCCGCCACCGCCGCGGGCAACAGCCTGCTGCTCACCCTGGGCGCCGGCATGCTCTTCGAGGGACTGGTCACCCTCAGCCGCGCCCTGCGCACCGACCACCAGGTCATCTGGTCCAAGGGGAAAGACGGCCAGCCCCACCGGACCTCCCCGTTCCTGGACGGCATGCAGAGCCGTATGACCCACGACATGACCCACGACATGACCCACGACGGCTGGCCCCGGGACTCCCGCTCCGAGGGCACGCTCTCCGCCCTCACGAACGCCCTGCGCTCGGCCCGCAACCACGACTCGCCCAACGACAGCTGGTACGACCACGGGCACTGAGGGCCGCCGCCCCGGAGCCGACACGAGGAACCGCCCCAGCGTCCGCTCGACCACATTCCCTCCAGCAAAAGGAGTCAGTCGTGAGATCCCATGGCCTCGTCCCCCTGCTGGACCGCTGGCAGTGGCAAGCCGACGCTGCCTGTCGGGGGATGGCCTCCGCGGTGTTCTTCCCACCCAGCGGCGAACGCGGTCACGCCCGGCGACTTCGTGAACAGCGGGCCCTGCGCGTCTGCCGGAGCTGCCCGGTCCGCGAACAGTGCGCGAGCTTCGCCCAGTCGACCCAGCAGCCCTTCGGCATCTGGGGTGGCCTGACGGAACGTCAACTGGTGACCCACGCAACGACGCCGGACGCCCCCGACGCGTCGTGACGACGCTCGGCGGAGCAGTCCGTCGGGACGCCGTCGACCCGTACGTCGAGTACCGCGTCCGGCAACACCCCTGTCACGTAGACATCTTCGGAGGAACTCCATGGTTCGCTTGGCTCGCTGGTGCTTCGAACACCGCAGGAGGGTCGTAGCCGGATGGCTGCTGGCACTCGTGGTCACGGTGGGGCTCAGCGGTTCGGTCGGCAGTAGCTTCAACTCCGACTTCAACCTCCCGAACACCGACTCGCAGGCGGCGGTCAGCCTGCTGACCGAGAACTTCCCGACCGCCTCCGGTGAGGGCGACCAGGTCGTGATCCAGACGACGCGGGGAAGCTCCGTGCGGTCCGCCGCGGTACGGGCCGCCGCGGTCGCGGCGCTGGCCGAGGTGGCCGAGGTGCCCGGCGTCGAGGCCGTCGGCAGTCCCTACGGCCCCGCGGGCGCGGCACAGATCAGCCGTACCGGCACCGTCGCCTTCGCCACCGTCACCTGGGACAAGCCCGCCAACAAGGTGACCTCCGCCAACGCGAAGGCGCTGATCACGGCTGCCCGGTCGGCTGACAGCGCCACCGTGCGCGTCTCCCTCGCCGGACCGTCCATAGCGAACGAGGAGAGTGCGGGTCCCGGACTGTCGGTGGCCGTCGGTGTCGTCGCCGCCCTGGTCATCCTGCTGATCGTCTTCGGCGGGGCACTGTTCTCCTCGCTGATGCCGCTGCTCGCCGCCGTCCTCGCGCTGGTGATCGGCACCTCCCTGATCAGCCTGCTCACCCACGCCATGAACGTGGCCGACGTCTCCTCCGACCTCGCCGTCCTGATCGGCCTGGGCGTCGGCGTCGACTACGGGCTGTTCATCATCAGCCGCCACCGCAGCGCGGTGAAGGCCGGCCTCTCCTACCAGGACGCGGCCGCCCAGGCGGTGAACACCTCCGGCCGAACCGTCCTGTTCGCCGGCCTCACCGTCTGCATCGCCCTGCTCGGCCAGTTCGCCCTGGGAGTCAGCTTCCTGTACGGCCTGTCACTGTCCTCCGCCATCGCGGTGACCCTGACCATGGCCACCGCGCTGACCTTCCTGCCCGCCATGCTCGGCTTCCTCGGCCCCAAGGTCCTCTCCCGCCGCGAACGCGCCGCGCTGGCGACCCACGGGGCCGGCTCCGAGGACGCCACGCGCTTCTGGTCGCGGTGGGCGGCGGTCGTGGAGACCCGCCGGGCGTTCGCGGCCGTCGCCGCTCTGGGTATCGTCGTCGTCATCGCCCTGCCGATCCTCGGGCTGCGGTTGGGCTCGTCCGACGCCGGCACCGACCCGTCCGGCTACACCACGCACCAGGCCGACGCCGCCCTGTCCGCGGGCTTCGGGCCCGGGTTCAACGGACCGCTCGAACTGGTGGGCCAGGTCTCCTCAGCTGCCGACGTCACCGCGTTCGACCACTTCCTGAAGGCCGCGGCGGACACCCCTGGCGTGGCCTCGGTGACACCCGCGGTGACCTCACCCAACGGCAGGGTGGTGCTGGCGACCCTCTACCCGAGCAGCAGCCCGCAGACGAAGCAGACCGTCACCCTGGTCGACGACCTGCGCCAGAACGTCGTCCCGCACAGCGAGCAGGGCACCGCGCTGGACGTCCACGTCGGTGGAGTGACCGCCACCGACATCGACTTCTCCCATGTGCTGGCCGACAAACTGCCGCTGTTCATCGCCGTGGTGGTCGTCCTGTCGTTCCTGCTGCTGACCGCCGTGTTCCGAAGCCTGCTGATCCCGCTGGTCGCCTCGGTGATGAACCTGGTGTCCATCGGCGCCGGCCTGGGGGCTCTGAACGCCGTCTTCAACTGGGGCTGGGGCGGCTCCCTGCTCGGACTGAACGGGACCGCGCCGATCGACGCCTTCATCCCGGTCCTGATGTTCTCGGTGCTCTTCGGGCTCTCCACGGACTACGAGGTCTACCTGGTCTCCCGCATCCAGGAGGAGTGGGCCCATCGGCGCCGCGCCGATGACCAGCGGTCGGCACAGCCGCACTCGCCCAGCCCGCGCGACCGGGCGACCCGGCACAACCATGAGGCCATCACCGTCGGCCAGGCCAAGAGCGGCCGGATCATCGTCGCCGCCGCCGTCATCATGGTCCTGGTCTTCGGATCGTTCCTGCTCAACGGCGAGCGCGTGCTCCAGGAGTTCGGCTTCGGCCTCGGCTTCTCGGTCCTCGTGGACGCCCTCCTGATCCGCAGCGTGCTGGTTCCGGCGATCATGCACCTGGCCGGGCCGTCGAACTGGGCATTGCCGGTCCTGCTGAACCGCGTCCTGCCGAACCTGTCCGTCGAGGCGGAGAGCGAGCCGACCGACGCCTCCGATGCCTCTCCGCTGTGGGTCAACCTGGACCAGGAGGAGGCCCTCTGGCAGGAGGGCGCCGCCCGGCGAGCCGCCCTCGACTGGGCCGGACGCCGCTCCGGATCCGGCTACCGGCAGTGAGACCGCGACGGACAGACCGAACCGCGCGGAACTGAGCGACGGAAAGCAGCCGGAGTCCTGGTGTCCCCGTCCCGCCGCCAGCAGGGACGGGGCCCCGGCTGTGGTGTGCGTCGCGTCCGGAGGACGAAGGAGAAGAGACCGATGAGCCTTGAAGGGTTCTTCGCCACGGCCGCGGGTGTGGCCGGCGCGTTGATCGGACTGCTGTTCGTCGCCATCTCCATGCTGCGGGAGCGACTGGCCGAACAGGAGGAGACCCAGCTCCACCGCGCGCAGACGGCCGCGACCCTCACGGCGTTCGTCAACGCCCTCACCGTGTCACTGATGGCCCTCATCCCCGGCGACAAACTCGGCTGGGCAGCGGTGGTCGACGGCGTCCTCGGGCTCGGCGTGATCGTCGTCTGCCTGCTCTCGCTGGCCCTCGACCAGGGCCTGAACTGGCGAGACCTGCCGGACCTGTTGTTCCTGTTCATCCTCGCCGCGACCTTCGGCACCCAACTCGTCTCCGGAATCCAGGTGCTCGCCGACCCCGGCGGAACCAGTGCGATCCGCACCATCGCCGCGCTCCTCGTCGCCTGCTTCCTGGTCGGGATCTCGCGCGCATGGGAACTCGTCGGCGGCCCCTCCATCGGACTCGGGCATCAGCTCGCCGAGCTCATCCGCCCCCTCGCCCAGCACCAGCGGAAACCCCGGGCCACAGCGGCGGATCACGGGTACCGGTCACCACCGGGAACAACGGAGGTCCCACCCCACCCCGACCGAAGCGGGCCAGGCGGTACCCCGCCGGCCCACGAGGGCACCGCACGATCGGCCAGGCCGATACCCGACACGACCTGAGTGGAGCTGGCTCCACCCCTGGCTACGTACCTGTGCTGTCTCAACCACGGGTACTGGCAGGCTCCTCGCTCATTCCTGCGTTCCCTAGCGTCATAGGCGGTGGTTTCGGCCGCCTGGCGTGGGACAGAGCGAGCGAGGGAGCTATGGGAGAGATCAAGTGGCGGAGCGGCGGCCCTGCCGTGGCGGTCACGGCCGAGTCGGGGGACGCGTTGACCCTCGACAGGGTCAGCCGAAGGTACGGGAAGGTCGCGCCCGCGCTGGACGAGGTGAGCCTGAATGTGCCGCGCGGCGGCTTTCTCGCGGTGATGGGCAGGTCGGGTTCGGGTAAGTCCACGCTGCTGCAGTGCGCCGCCGGTCTCGAACGGCCCACCAGCGGAACGGTGCGGCTCGGGGGGACCGATCTCGCGGGGCTCAAGGAGACCGCGCTCAGTCGGCTGCGGCGGGACCGGATCGGCTTCGTCTTCCAATCCCTCAACCTGGTGCCGTCGTTGACGGTGCTGGAGAACACCGTGCTGCCGCTGATGCTGGCGGGAGCGGCACGGCTGGAGCGGGGGCTGGCCGCACTGGCGTCGGTGGGCCTGGCCGACCGCGCGCAGGACATCCCGGCCACGCTGTCCGGTGGGCAGCAGCAGCGGGTGGCGATCGCACGGGCCCTGGTCACCGAACCGGAGGTGATCTTCGCTGACGAGCCGACGGCCGCGCTCGACCCGGTGACCGCCGATGAGGTCCTGTCGCTGCTGCGCACGGCGGTGGATCGGCGGGGCCGAACGGTCGTCCTGGTCACCCATGACCCCATGGCCGCGCAGTGGGCCGATGAGGCGATCTTCCTCGACACGGGCAGGATCGTGGGCCGCCTGGCACATCCGCAGGCCGGCGACGTCCGACAAGCACTTCGCGGACTGGGACGGCAGCGATGAAAGCGGCGGGGAAGCGCACGGCGGACAAGCGCGTCGCCAGGCCGCGGGTGCGGTGGCAGGAGGGCCGCGCGGCCACGCGCCTGCTCGCCTCGCGTGCGCTGAAGACCCACCGCAGGGCATGGGCGTCCCTGTTCGTGGCGCTAGCGATGGTCTCGGCGCTGCTCGGCGGCGTGGGCCTGGCGATCGGCTCGGCCGCGCTCGGCCACGCCTCCGTGGACCGGTACGCCGCGGCACCGGTGGTGGTGACCGGCAACCAGTCCACGCAATACACGACGAAGCCCTGGGGCGACCCGCCCACGACGGCGACGGCTCCGCTCACCGAAAGGGTCGGCGTGCCGATCGGCGCGGTCGGCCTGTTGCGCTCGCTGCCGGATGTGGGGTCCGTGGTCGCGGACGACGTCTTCACTGTGCCCGGGGTGCGCGCGGACAGCGGGACGGTGACCTCGGGAACGGTGGATCAGAACCAGAACCAGAACCAGGTCCAGGAGCAGCCGGTGGCCGGACGGCCCTGGCCGGCCGCCGCGTTGGCACCGTACGGACTTCATGACGGACGGGCCCCGGAGCAGCCCGACCAGGTGGTCGCGAGTACCGGCCTCGGTCTGCGAACCGGGCAGGAGGTCACGACGGCGACCGACGGCAGCTACCGGGTCGTCGGGGTGGCGGACGGTCCTCCGGCGCTCTACTTCACCCAGGACCGCGCGCAGGAGCTCGCGGGTCACCCGGCCTCGGTCGACGCCATCGGGGTGCTGCCCGCCTCCGGGGTCTCGGCACGGCAGCTGTACACCGAGGTGCGGCACGCCCTGGACGCCGCCCACCTGCAGGACATGAGTGCGGGTCGGCGGGCTCCTGGGGACTCCTCGTCGCTGCGGGTGCTGACAGGTGACGGTCGCGGGAATGCCGAGTATCTGGCGACCACACCCGTCCAGGGCGAGTTGTTGGGGATGCTGGCCACGGTCTCCGGGCTGGTTCTCGTGATCGCACTGCTGGTTCTCTCCTCCCTGGTGGCCCAGGCACTCCAACAGCGCTCTGGTGAACTGGCCCTGCTGCGCGCGGTCGGAATGACGCCGCGCCAGCTGCGCTCCTCGGTCGGGAGGGAGGTCGTGCGGATCGGCATGTGGGCCGCACTTGTCGGCGCGATCGCCGCGGTCCCGGCCTTCCTGGGACTGTGGCACCTGCTACGGGCCGAGGGGGCGCTGCCGGACGGCCTCGAACTGCCCACCCCGGCTTGGCTGTTCACCGTGGTCCTGGTCACGGCAGGGCTGACGGTCGGCGCCGCGCGGGCGGTCGTCCCGTTCGCCTGCGGCCGACCGACCGGGCGCCCTGCGGAACCGGGGACGGCCCGGCGGATCACCGGTCTGGTCCTGCTGTTCTGCGGGGTGAGCGCGGCGGGTGCCGCGACCCTGCAGAGCAGTGACACCGCCGCGGCTGAGGCGGGGACGGCGGCCGTGACCATGGTCGCCGCCTGCGCGCTGCT
This sequence comes from Streptacidiphilus sp. P02-A3a, assembly GCF_014084105.1. Taxonomy (GTDB): domain Bacteria; phylum Actinomycetota; class Actinomycetes; order Streptomycetales; family Streptomycetaceae; genus Streptacidiphilus. The sequence continues at coordinate 8,750,844 of NZ_CP048289.1, forward strand.
CGGCCCGTGGATCGCTCGCGGTGCGCTGCGCGTCCTGGGTGGACCGATGCGGCATCTGGGTGGAGCGTCCGGCAGGCTCGCGGCCGCCGCCTGCTCGTCGGACACCCGTCGACTGGGCGCGGCGATCACCCCGATCGTGCTGGTGATCGCCTTTGCCGCGGTCCAGTTCTCGGCGGGCGCGACGATGGTCCACGCGGGTGCCGCGCAGGCCGATCGGGCGATGCGCGCCGAGTTCTCGGTGTCGGGTGCCGGGATCACGGCGCAGCAGGCTCTCAGGGTGCCGGGGGTCGCGGCGGCCACGGACATCCTGCCGGGCACGGTGATCCTGCCGCACACCTCGGCGGGCAGCCCGCTGCTGGACCGACTGCCCGTACTCGGGGTCACCCCCGGGGGACTGACCGGCACTCTGGATCCAGGGGTGACCGACGGCAGTCTCACCGATCTCGGACAGCCCGGCACCGTGGCGGTGGGCGCCGACCGCGCCAAGTCCCTCGACGTCAGGGTCGGTTCGACGGTGACTCTGCGCTTCGACGACGGGGAGCAGCAGCGGTTGCGGGTGGTTGCGGTCTACGACCGCTCGCTGGCCCTGGGCGACTTCATGCTGGCGCGGGACGAACTGGCTCGGCACATGTCCGCGCCGGCAGCTCAGCAAGTCCTGGTGGCAATAGTCCCGGGCACGGACCCGGGCGGCGTCCGGCTCGCGCTCCAGCGTCTCGACCACGGCGCAGGGGCACAGGTCCAGTCACCACCCGCGCCGATACAGCTCGCCGTCGAGGGCGCGCAGCTGAACAGCACCATGTCGACGGTGCTGATGGCCGCGATCGCCGCTCTCACCGTCATCGCGGTGTTCAGCACACTCGCGCTGATCACGGTCGGCCGCTGTCCCGAACTGGCCCTGCTGCGCCGCCTGGGCGCGAGCCGGGGACAGCTGCGCCGGATGCTGCGGGTGGAGGCGGCAGCGGTCACCGCGACCGGCCTGGTGGTGGGTGCGGCCGTCGCCGCGTTCCCTCTGCTGGCCTTCACCCTGACGGTCGCCCACAGCCTGCCCTACCTGCCGCCGCCCGAGCTGGGCCTGATGGTGGCGGTCCCGGTGCTCACCGGCTTCGCGGGCGTGCTCGCCCCGGCCCGCCGGGTGCTGCGCCGCCGCACCACCTGACCCGGAAGGGCTCAGGAATGCAGGGGTTCAGGAGTTGAGGAAGGCGAGCACCGCCAGCACCCTGCGGTGCCCGGTGTCGCTCGGAGGCAGGCCAAGCTTCGCGAAGACGTTGCTGATGTGCTTGTGCACCGAGCGCTCCGTGATCACCAGCGCCTTCGCGATCGACGCGTTGTCCTGGCCCTGCGCCATCAGGCCCAGGACCTCGCGCTCCCTGGGGGTGAGGCCGTCCAACGGATGGTCGCGGCGGCGCTGCATCAGTTCCGTCACCACCTCCGGGTCCAGGGCTGTACCGCCCGTCGCCACCCGCTCCAATGCGTCGAGGAACTCGTCGACCCGGCCCACCCGGTCCTTCAGCAGATAGCCGACACCCTGGGCGCCACCGCTGAGCAGCTCGGCGGCGTAGGTCTCCTCGACGTACTGGGACAGGACCAGGACCGGCAGGTCCGGCAGCTGCTCGCGGGCAGCGAGGGCCGCCCGCAGCCCCTCGTCGCGGAAGGCGGGCGGCATCCGGACGTCCAGCACGGCGACATCCGGACGGTGCTCCAGCAGCAGTGGCAGTACCTCCGGACCGGTGGAGGCCACACCCACCACCTCGTGCCCCGAGGACGAGAGGAGCAGTTGCAACCCCTCCCGCAGCAGGACGTTGTCCTCGGCGATCACTACCCGCACGACGGTTCCCCTCGGAGACGGTCTACCTCTGAACCTGAGTGGTCACCACGCGCACGGCAGCTCCACAGTGATCACAGTAGGGCCTCCCACCGGGCTGGTGATGCCCACGGTTCCGTCGAGCGCCGCCACCCGGCGACGCAATCCGAGCAGCCCCGAGCCGTCACCGCTCGCCAGGGCTCCGCCGCGCCCCTCGTCCCGCACCGAGATGCGGAGCATCCCGGGCGACCGGACCAGTTCCACCCGGGCCTGGTCGGAGCCGCTGTGCTTGGCGGCATTGGTCAATGCCTCCGCCACCGCGAAGTACGCCGCCGCCTCGACCGCCGCGGGTGCGCGCGGCCCGTCCTCGACGCCGCCGGTCTCGACGTCGACGGCTAGCCCGCTGCCCGCCGCCAGCGCACGGATAGCCCCCGCCAGTCCGCGGTCGGTCAGGATCGGCGGGTGAATGCCGCGCACGACATGGCGCAGCTCGGTCAGGGCCGTCTCGGCCTGGTCCTGTGCCTCCTCCAGCAGCCGTCGCGCGGTCGCCGGGTCGGAGTCGTACGCCCGACGGGCCAGGCCCAGCCGCATGGAAAGCGCCACCAGGTGCGCCTGCGCCCCGTCGTGCAGGTCCCGCTCGATCCGGCGCAGCTCCGCGCCGTGGGCGGCCACCGCCCCCGCCCTGGTGACGGTCAGCTGCTCGATCCGGTCGGCCGTATCGGCGTCCGGGGAGGGCTGCAGCAGCAGGTGCGACCAGGACGCCTCCAGGTCGGCGAGCCGCCCGATCACCGGCAGCAGCACCGCATCGTTCCCGGCCGCGCCGCACCAGACAGCGTCCACCAGTAGCGCGGGCACCCACAGCAGCAGCGCCGCACTCATCAGCGCCATGCCGTAGACGAGGTCCGCGGCCATCCACAACAGGTCGCGCGCTGTACCGGGATCACTGGCTGCCGTCCGCAACCGCGCTGTCAGCGAGCCGGCCAGGGGCATATACGCCTCCGGCAGCGGTTCCCCGGTCCACTCGGAGGTACGGCGGCGCTGAAAGCCCGCGAGCCGGCGCAGCGTGAGTACGCCCTCGGGCAGCAGACCGGCGCCGATCACGGTCAGCGAAAGGACCGTGGTGACCATCAGCATGCCGAGCAGCAGATAGCAGGCCACGCTGACTCCCGCTCCGACCAGCAGCTGGACCGAAGCCCTTCCCGCTCTACGGACCGGTTCGCGCATACGGATCAGGCTAAGCGACCCGCGCGGGGAGCGGGGTGTAGCGGGCTACACCATTGATCGGGGGGACTGCTCTGATGTGTGCGCCCAAGGACACGGGCAGAGTGGATGACGTAGGGAGGCAGCCCCCAGACCAAAGCTGCCGATCACTTTTCAGCTCAGCACAGGAGGCACCACCCCATGAAGGCCACACTCTGGATTCTGTTCGTCATCGCTCTCTGCGCGGCCGTCTACTTCACCAACTTCGCCGACCTCAGCGGGACCACCGCGATCATCAGCCGGGCGGTGTCGGGCGTGGTCGCTCTCGCCACCGGAGTCGGCCTGTGGCTGGTGCGCGGCGAGAAGGACGCGTCCTAGCCGCCCCGCCCACGACCGGAGCCCGGCAGACGTGCGCGGTTGCCGCCCACAGGTTCCGCGCAGGACCGGCTCGGCGGCGGACCGGCGCAGCTCCGGTCGCATACGTGTTCGCCCCCCTTGCTGGCGGGCGCGTCCTCGTCCAAGGAATCCGTGCCGGGACCCCACTGGCACAGTCGGCCCGACAGCAGGGAGCGGTGCACCGTTGAGGAGGATCCGGAAGTGGATACGCGCCGTGGACGTCGAGGCGGTGATCTTCTTCGTCTCATCGGCGTACATCCTGTGGCGATGGTCCACCTGGCCGTCGTGAACGGCGGCGCGAGGCGGTGATCGGCTGAGGAGACCGCCGACCCCACCTCGATCCGTGGCTCCGACAAGCGGAGGCAGACGGACTGGCCTCGTCGCGGTGGCATCTCGTGTCGGCAACGGGTGAAATGGGGACCACGGACGGCGTATCAAAAGCGGGCCACTGGGTGATCTCTTGATCATTCTGACTTCATTGGGCTGGAGTCAGGAGGAAGAGAGGGTGATCCACGTGGAGGACTGGGCTGAGATTCGCCGGTTGCACCGGGCTGAGGGGTTGTCGGCCCGGGCGGTGGCCCGGCAGCTGGGGATTTCCAGGGGCACCGTGCTGCGGGCACTGGCCTCGGACCGGCCCCCGCAGTACCAGCGTCCGCTGAAGGGCTCGGCGGTGGACGCGGTCGAGCCCGCAGTCCGCGAGCTGCTCAGGCAGACCCCGACGATACCGGTGACCGTGATTGCGGAGCGGATCGGCTGGGAGCGCGGGCTGACGATCCTGCGTGAGCGGGTGCGTGAGCTGCGGCCGGCCTTCCTGCCGGTGGACCCGGTCTCGCGCACGGTCTACGAGCCCGGTGAGCTCGCGCAGTGCGACTTGTGGTTCCCCGCCGTCGACATCCCGCTGGGCTACGGCCAGTCGGGCCGCCCGCCGGTGCTGGTCATCGTGTCGGGCTACTCGCGGGTGATCACCGCCCGGATGCTGCCGTCGCGGCAGACCGGTGACCTGATCGACGGCCACTGGCGTCTGCTCGCCGACGGCTGGGCAGCGGTGCCCAAGATGCTGGTCTGGGACAACGAGGCCGGTGTCGGCAAGGGCAAGCTGACCAGCGAGTTCGCTGCGTTCGCGGGCCTGCTCGCGGTCAAGGTCCACCTCTGCCGGCCCCGGGACCCGGAAGCGAAAGGCCTGGTGGAGCGCGCGAACGGCTACCTGGAGACGAGCTTCGTGCCCGGCCGCACCTTCACCGGCCCCGACGACTTCAACACCCAGCTGAGCGCGTGGCTGCAGATCGCCAACCGGCGCCGGCACCGCTCCATCGACGCCCGCCCGGTGGACCGCTGGGAGGCCGACCGGGCCGCGATGCTGACCATCCCGCCGGTCACCCCACCGCACTGGTGGCGCTTCCACACCCGCATCGGCCGCGACCACTACATCCGCGTGGACACCAACGACTACTCCGTCCATCCCCGCGCGATCGGCAGGACGGTGATGGTCCGCACCGACAACGAGGAGATCACCGCCATCGCCGGCAACGACGTGGTGGCCCGCCATGCCCGCTGCTGGGCCAGGCACCAGTCGATCACCGACCCCGACCACGCCGCCGCGGCCCACGTCCTGCGCGGCGAGGTCATCCACCAAAAGGCCGCCCGAGCAGCCACCGCCCGCGCCGCGGCCCTGACCCCCGACAGCCTCGGCATCGACGTTGAACAACGCGAACTGGGCACCTACGACCGCATGTTCACCCTCATCGAGGGCGGCGCGGGCAAGGAGGACACCTGATGGCCCACACCACCACGACTACCGCAAACAACACCGGCGACAGGGCGAAAACGAACAGCCAGACCACCCGCACTGGTCGGCAGACCGCCGCCGACCTGGCCTTCCTCTCTCGCGCCATGAAAGCACCCGCCCTGCTGGACGCCGCTGAGCGGCTGGCCGAACGCGCCCAGACAGAGTCCTGGACCCACACCGAGTACCTGGTCGCATGCCTGCAACGCGAGGTCTCCGCCCGCGACTCCCACGGCGGCGAGGGCCGTATCCGCGCCGCCCGTTTCCCCGCCATCAAGACCATCGAGGAGCTCGACGTCACCCATCTGCGCGGCCTGACCCGCCAACAACTCTCCCACCTGGGAACATTGGACTTCATAGCGGCCAAGGAGAACGCCGTATTTCTGGGGCCGCCCGGGACCGGGAAGACACACCTGGCCACCGGCCTCGCGGTCAGGGCCTGCCAGGCGGGCCACCGGGTCGCGTTCGCCACCGCCGCCCAGTGGGTCGACCGCCTCGCCGCCGCCCACCAGGCCGGCCGCCTCCAGGACGAGCTGGTCCGGCTCGGCCGCTACCCGCTGATCGTGATCGACGAGGTCGGCTACATCCCCTTCGAGTCCGAGGCCGCGAACCTGTTCTTCCAGCTCATATCGAACAGATACGAAAGGGCCAGCGTGATCGTCACCAGCAACAAGCCCTTCGGACGCTGGGGAGAGACCTTCGGCGACGAGACCGTCGCCGCCGCCATGATCGACCGACTCGTCCACCACGCCGAGGTCCACTCCCTCAAAGGCGAGTCCTACCGCATGCGAGGCCGCGAACTCGGCCGCACCCCCACCACCGGCAACGACTGAACCCAACGAACGAGACCACACGATGGCCCACGATTGAACCGTTCAGACCGGCCCATTTTCAGCCGTTGCCGACAATCTCGGCACAGCCGTCGAGGAAACAGGATCCGCGCTCCACAGCGCCGCCCACACCGGACAGCTTGACCGGGGCATCCGGAAGATCCCCGCCCACCACGTCGTCTTCCACCGCAAACGCTTCGGCGTGGCCTTGAGGAGCTCGCGGATCACCGGTTCGACCGCGTCGACCGGCGAGCCCTTCGGCGGGCTCGGGTAGACCGGCGGCCGGTCAGTGGCCAGCGCCGTTTCACCGTGTTCTTCGAGATGCCCAGGTGCCGAGCGACCGCCCGGATCGGCACCTCCCTCGGCCCGGTGGAGCCGACGGCTCTCAGCCCAGTCCTCCACGGATATCACCCTCTCCTCCTGATCCTGGTTCAAGATCAGCATGGTTCAGACGAACCCGATCAGGTCACCATGCGTGCTGCGGCACTCTACGAACCCGGCTCATCAGCAACAGCCCCGCCCAGCCATGGTGACGTCAATGCCCCGAGCGAGTGAGCACCGCTTCCGAGAGGCGAGGCTCGCCGACACCTGCCAGGACCGCCAAGGAGGTCGCTGACATGCCCATTCGCGAAGCCCAGCGACCTCCCACGGACATGAGCACCGCTTTCCCGGACACTGGTTCTCCCCAAATCGCGTGTCCGATATGCGCTGAAATTATGTCATTTTTGGAGCCCCCTGTCGGATTCGAACCGACGACCTTCGCTTGACAAATTTTCCCCACGCAAGCCCCTGACCTGCAATGATGCAACCGCCAGGCCGTCTGATCCGCAAAAATCACTCTCAGTAGAACGCCTGCCCCCGGGCGGCGGGAGCCGCACCAAGCCCGACTGACAGGGCCATCGGAAGCTGGAAGCGAGGCCGGCAGTGCAATACCCCCAAAGCGAGGACATGGCACCTCGCACAGGGTGCGGTCGATGGGATGGATGGCGCGTCGCCTCCGCAGGGGCGGGGAGCACGTCGTCTGACGAGGGCATCCGAGCGAACGTGATCTTCGCTCGTTCCGGTGAGATTATGAAGACCCCTTGATATTGACGGTGAAGAGGTCTTAATCTACTGTTGTGGTCAAAGAAATGTCGCTGCGTCTCGTCGTGAAGGCCCTCAAGAAGCAGGGTTGCCTCTGGCTCTCGGATGACGGAGGTCACACAAAGTGGGGCTGCCCCTGCGGCAAGCACACCACCGCCGTGCCGCGTCACCGGGGCGTCACCCCCGGCGTGATTCGCAACATCATCAGCGACCTTGCCTGCCTGTCGAAAGGATGGCTTCAGTGAGCAACTACGCGGTCCGGGCGAAGCGCGCCGGACGCTACTGGGAACTGCACATCGACGGCGTTGGAGTCACTCAGTCCCGCAACCTCACCAATGACGCCGACAGTATGATTCGCAGCTACATCCACATGATGAACGACCAAGCGCCAGAGACCGTTGACTACAAACTCACCATTGAGGTCGGGGGCGACCTCGACGAGGAAGCCGCCGCCGCCCGCGAAGCCGCCCGTATCGCAGAAGCGGCCGTCGCAAAGGCCGCGGCATCCAACCGCAAGGCCGCTCGCCGCCTAGTCGACGCCGGCCTGACCGGGCAAGACGCCGCCAAGGTGCTTGGCGTTTCGCCAACCCGCGTGACTCAACTCCTCGGCAAGGGCACTATCGGCGCCTCAAAGCGCGCTGCCAAGGACAAGCGCATCCCAGCCTAACCACCTCAGCCCTCCCACGGCCAAGAGCGCAGATCGATGGGAGCGATCCAGCTGCCCACCCTGGAAATGGGCCCGTACGGCATCGAGGCGCGTTCGGAGGCGTTCTGACTACGCCGACGCGGGAGAACCAGCGACGCCGCAGCCCGCATCGGTACCTACATCCGTGAAGCCGATCACCCCGACACCCTCACCACCCGGCACAACCTGGCCCGCTGGCAAGGCGAGGAAGGAATCCTTGCCGCCTTGGCTTTCATAGGCGCACACACGAAGCGACAGGACGGGGCAGACACGGAACAGCTGCTCGGTGGCGAATCCTGCCGGGCGTGGAAGCCGGGGGTGCAGCGGGTGACCTGCTCCAAGGTCTCCTCGCTGACACCGTCGATGCGTCGGTGATTCAGCGTGGCAGCGTTCGAGCAGGCCCGCAGTCACTGGCGTTGGGGACGTCCGTGGAGCGGTCATGGTCCCTGGGTCGGTCACGGGTTGTGGAACAGCGCGTCACAGCTCGGTGTTCTTCCAGTTGCCTGCGGGCCCTTCTTGGGGCAGGTTCAGGTTGCCGACGAGCATGGCCAGGTAGCGGCTCGCGTCCGACCAGCTGGAAAGTGTCCCCACCCCATTGACTGCGACGGGGGGCGTCCCTGGATTCTGGGTGACGTTGACTGCGTACTGCGACATGCGCTGCCAGCTGTTCTCCAGGTACTGCTGCATTGTCGGCAGGCCGTTGTAGTGGGCGTCAGTGCCGGTGATGGCCGCGCCGATGCCGTACACGTCGTTGAACCGGGCGGCCTCGGAAGTGAGTTGGATCATCAGCATGAGTGATCTGGCAACTTCTCGCTGCTGATTGTCCCCGTAGGGGTTGGTGGCGTTGGCGAGGTTGAGGATCGAACTCGTGAAGTCCTCATAGCTGATGGACATGTTCGCCCTGCTGCGGCCTGCGGCCTGAACCATTGAGTTGTAGTTGCTGCCGAAGCTGAGATTCGCCCCGGTTCCGGCGGGGAGAGCGCCCATGCGGTCCAGGTAGCTGGTCAGGACGTAGTCAGTGTCGTTGAACTGGTAGGTCGTTCCTGCCGCGTTGGTGAAACCGCGCAGGTACAGGTCCTGAGGGGAGAATCACAGGACCACGGTCCGCTCCTGGAAGGTGAGGCTCAGTCTGATGAGGCTGTAACTCACGCCCTGGGTCTGGTAGACGCTGCCGCGGTAGGTATGGCCCGCGGCTTGGCGCAGGCTGCCTATCAGTTCGGCGTACATGCGTTGCTGATTGGAGTTGGGGGCGGCGCCGAGGTTCATCCAGCACTGCTTGATCTGGCCGTAGCCCGTGTCGGCCCGAGCCGGAGTGGTGCCCGAGGTCAGGATCCCCGTGAAAGCGACCACCAGCGCCAGGAAAATCGTCAGAACCGCACGGGTTCCGCGCCTGCTGTGCAAAGTGAATCTCATTCTCTGTATTCCCAATCGTTGTTCGTGCGGTGTCAGGGAAATCGGGATAGCGACGTGCGTACGTGCGGGGTATCCCCGGGCGGCGGCCTGAGCCTGCCGCGTGCGCCCGTGCAGCTGATCCTCTCGATGAACTCTTAGGCGAACGAGTTGAGTTGCCCACTCCGAGACAACGCTTCTCCAGGGGTGGCCACACGGAGTGCCGTAGGTGTGCCACCGCATCCTTCAGCTCTCCACCCTCCCTCGACTCAGCATCGATGGTGTTTGCGACAGGTGCCAGAGATATCCGGCTGCTCAGCAGGCAGAGAACAATCCCGTGCACGCTGAGCCGACTCGGCCCGTGGCTCTTCTCATCGGACTGGTCACGGGTTTCCGGACGTTTGCAGAAACACAGTCGACGGTCATCTCCCAGGTGCAGTCATGTGACCGATTCGCGCGCACCCCGCGGCCGCGCAGGCTTTTCTCAGCGAGGCAGCAGCTTTGCCGGAAATCGATGAGAGGCCGGATGATGACGGATTCCACGCCCATCCCGGTCGTGTTCATCCACGGACTGTGGATGCACGCCACCAGCTGGGACAACTGGGTCGAGCTGTTCAACCGCCAGGGCTATGAGGCGATTGCGCCCGGCTGGCCGGGCGACGCCCCCACCGCCGAGGAGACCCGGGTGAACGCCGCCGCGGTCGCCAACCGGGGGATTACCGAAGTCACCGACCACTACGCGGAGATCATCCGCTCGCTTCCGGCCCCTCCGGTCGTGGTGGGCCACTCCTTCGGCGGTCTGATCGCCCAGAAGCTGCTCGCCGACGGGCTCGCCCGCGGCGGTGTGGCCATCGCCCCGGCCCAGTTCCGGGGCGTCAAGCGGCTGCCGCTGGTGCAGCTGAGGACCGCCTGGCCGGTCCTGGGCCACCCCGGCACCCGCACCCAGGCGGTCTCCCAGACCGCCGATCAGTTCCACCACGGATTCGCCAACGGCGTCTCCCGCGAGGAGTCCGACGACCTCTATCGGCGCTACGCCATCCCGGCACCGGCGCTGCCCGTCTTCCAGGGCGCCTCGGCGAACCTGTCCCCGAGCACCGAGGCCACCGTCGATGTCCAGCGGGCACGCGGGCCGCTGCTGATCATCGCCGGTGACGCGGACCGCACGGTCCCGGAGGCGACCGTCCACTCCGCCTTCAAGCTCTACCGCGACAACCCCTCGATCACCGCGTATCAGGTCTTCGAGGGGCGCGGCCACTCCCAGCAGCTCGACCACGGCTGGCCCGACGTGGCCCAGTACGCCCTGGACTTCCTTGCGGCCCAGGGCCTTTCCGCCCATCCCACGATCCGCCACGCGGAGCGGTAGCTCGCGTCTCCCGCCGTCCCTGAACCCGCCATCACGAAGGAGCTCCCACCATGTCCCAGCACCGCCGCCCCAAGACTCGCAGCAAGCGTTCCATTCACGCCCGCTACGCCCTGACCGTCGCAGCCGCCGGGATGCTGGTGGCCGCGACGACGGTCTCCGCCGACGCGGGAACGCGCACCGGTGACACCGCCGGAGCCAAGCCCACCATCGTGCTCGTCCACGGCGCCTGGGCCGACCCGTCCAGCTGGGCGCAGGTCACCGAGCGGCTGGAGGGCGACGGCTACACGGTGCTGGCCGAACCCAACCCGCTGCGCGGACTCAGCAGTGACGCCGCCTACCTGGATGCCTTCCTGGAGCAGCGGGTCACCGGCCCGGTCATCCTGGTCGGTCACTCCTACGGCGGCGCGGTGATCACCGACGCCGCTGCGGCCGACCCCGACGTCAAGGCGCTGGTCTACATCGACGCCTTCGCCCCGGCTCAGGGGGAGTCGGTGCTGGGGCTGGTGTCCTCGGACGGTGGCGCGAACCCGAGCGCGATGTTCGACGCCGTCCAGTACCCCGGCGCCCCGGCCGGGGACGCCGACCTCTACATCAAGTCGGCTCTCTTCCCCCAGACGTTCGCCAATGACCTGCCCGCGCGGGTCGGCGCCGAACTCGCCGCCACCCAGGAGCCGGTGACCCTGAGCGCGCTGACCCAGCCCTCCGGGAAACCCGCGTGGCTGTCCCTGCCCAGCTGGTTCCTGGTCGGCACCAAGGACAACGTCATCCCGCCCGCCCTGCAACTGTCCATGGCCAAGCGGGCCCACGGCCACATCACCGAGGTCCCCGCCTCTCACCTGTCCATGATCTCCCACCCCGCTGCCGTCACACACGTCATCGAGGAGGCAGCGAACGCCGAAGGCTGACCGCCCGGGCGGGGCCTGCGGACCTCCCCCCTCCAGGCCCCGCCCGAAACCACGACGACCCCGAACTTTCGACCACTTCACAGGAGTTCCGATGACCACCGAATCCGACTCGTACCTGTTCGACCTGATCCCCACGCAGTACGCGAACGGCCCCTCGGGCCCCTTCGCCTACCGTCGAGGCGGCCCGCGCGGGCAGGTCCCGCTGGTGCTGTGCAACCGCTTCCGCGGCACGATCGACCACTGGGACCCTGCTTTCCTGGACGTCCTCGCGACCGAGCGGGACGTCATCGTGTTCGACGCCCCCGGCGTCGGCTCCTCCGGCGGTGAGGCTCCCGCCACCGTGCAGGAGATGGCGCAGGACACGCTGGAGTTCGTGTCGCTCCTGGGGCTGCGTCAGGTGGACCTGCTGGGCTGGTCGATGGGCGGATTCGTGGCACAGGCAGCCACCCTGACCCAGCCCCAGCTGGTGCGCAGGCTGATCGTCGCCGGGTCGAAGCCCGGTCCGGTCCCCGCCGCGCCCCAGTCCCCGCCGAAGGTGGGGCAGGTGGCCGGGAAGCCGGTCAACGACGACGAGGACTTCCTCTACCTGTTCTTCCCGGACACCCCGCAGGGCCGCGCGGCGGGCCAGGCGTCGCTGCGACGGCTGGAGACCCGCCACGGCGGCGGAGCCGGTGGCACCGAAGTGGACGCGGTGGCCTCCAAGGCACAGACCCGGGCACTCGTCGCCTGGTCCTCGGGCCAGGACAGCGCCTGGGAGCGACTGGAGGAACTCACCCTGCCGGTCCTTGTCGCGGGCGGGGCCCATGATCTGCTGATGGACGCCTACCACTCGTTCGCCATGGTCAGGCGACTGCCGGACGCCACGCTCGTGCTCTACAGCGACGCCGGACACGCGTTCCTGTTCCAGCACGCCGAGGTCTTCGGTCGACAGGTGCTGGACTTCCTGCGATGACCGCGCCGGGCCCCACCGAGCCCCGGGACGAACCGGGACGCCTGCACCAGCCGGTCGTCACCACGCTGCACAGCCGGGTCCGGCCCGGGGACCGCCACGCGTACGAACGCCTGCTGCACGACCTCATCGGCGCCGCGACCGGCCACCCCGGCGCCCTCGACGCCACGGTGCTGCGGCCCGGCCCATCGGGGCGGGACTACATCGTGCGCTTCTCCTTCGCCTCCCAGCCGGAGTTGGAGGCGTGGCTGCACTCGGCCGAGTACCGTGACCGGTCGGACGCGATCGCCCCGCTCGCCGAACGGGTTCGGGCGCCGGTACGGCGGGTCGGACCGGAGGCCTGGTTCGATCTGGACAACGTGGACGCCCCCGCGCCGCACCGGATGGCTCCGCTGGTCTGGCTGGGAATCTTCCCCATCGCCCTGCTCTCCTCGACAGTGTTCCGGCCCGCGCTGCTGCACCTGCCGGTGCTGCCCAGGGTCATGCTCAGCGCGGCGGTGCAGGTCGTCCTGCTCACCTGGGTGATCATGCCCACGCTGACCCGGCTGTTCCGGCGCTGGCTCCACCACTGAGGAGGCGGCGGTTCGGGGCGCGGCGGTCACCGGCTGCTGCGCCCCAACTGCCGCCATTCGGTGGGCGTGAGTCCGTAGGCGGCTCTGAACACCCGGCTGAAGTGGGACAGGTTGGCGAAACCCCAGCGGTGGGCGATCGTCGCCACCGACAGGGTCCGGGACTCCGGGCGGCCCAGTTCCCGGCGCGACGCCTCCAGGCGGTTGGTGCGCAGCCAGTCCCCGAAGCAGATTCCCGAGCGGGCGAGCACGGTGTACAGCTGGCGTACCGAGATGTGGTGGGCCGCCGCCACCCGGGCCGGTGTCAGGTCGCGCTCCGGCAGATGGTTCCGCAGGTATTCCACGATCCGCAGCTCCAGGTCCAGGGTGTTCTCCAGCGGCTCGCGTGCGCCCAGGGTGTCGCCGAGGCTGGTGGTGATCAGGGCGCGGACCAGTTCGACGGTCGGCTGGGCCAGGCGGGCGCTTCCCTGATCCACGATCCGGGACAGGTGGGCGGCCACCAGGGTGTCCATTCCGGTCCCCGCGCCGAGCCGCAGTGCCGTCGCGCGGCGGATCTGGTCGGCGGGCAGGGCGAGGTCGGCGTGGGGGATCAGGAGGGTCTGGTTGTCGACGTACTCGGGGAACTCCAGCCGGTAGGGGGCGGTGGAGTCCAGGGCGACCAGATCACCCGCCTGCTGCCGGACCTGGCGGCCGTCCTGTTCCAGCTTGGTCCAGGTCGACACCTGGCGGCAGAGGATCAGATGGGGTTCGGTGTCCTGCCGCACCCGTGCCGGGGTGCGGTCCAGGATGCCGGGGGCGGCATTGGCGGTGACGATCTGGAAGCGGCCCAGGCTCTGGTGGCGCATGTGCCCGAACACCTCGCTGGGCGGTACCCGGTAGGTGACATTGACGGGGACGATGAAGCTGCTGTGCGCCGTGTGGACCGCTTCGACCCGGTCCCTGACCGGAAGCGCGGAGAAGTCGTAGACCTCGGGGGCGGGCTGGGTCTGGGGCACGGCCGCGGATTCGGTCTCGGTCAGGGGCATCGTGGGGTCCTCCTAGGTCAACGGGGTCAGAACTGCTGGGTCGGGTTCGGACGCCGTGGCTGCGGCGCGCCACTGGGTCGGGGTGACGCCGTAGGCCCGCTTGAAGGCGCGGCCGAAGTGGGTGGGGTCGCTGAACCCCCAGCGGCGGGCGATCGAGACGATCGGCTCACCCGCGTGCCCTGGGTCCGCCAGTTCCCGGCGGCACCGCTCAAGGCGCTGGGCACGGACCCAGTCGCCCAGGACCACCCCCTGCCGTCCCAGGAGCACGTAGAGCTGCCGGAGCGAGACGTGGTGGGCCTGCGCCACCCGCAGCGGCGTCAGCTCCGGATCGGCCAGGTGCCGCCGCAGGTATTCCACGATGCGCCCGGGGAGTTCGAAGGCATCCGGACCGGCGCCCATCGGCCGGCTGCCCGGGCGGGCGGCCAGCAGCGAGCGCAGCAGTTCGACGCTGGGACCGGCCAGGTGGTCGGCGGTCGGCTTGGAGCGCAGGGCGGGTGTGGTCGCCAGCGCGTCGAAGTAGTCACGCACCACGGCGGTGTCCGGGTCCGTGCCGCGCAGCGCTGTTCCGGCCAGTTCCCGGAGCGCGGCCTGGGACAGGTCGAGGTCCGGTGCGGGGATGAGGAAGACGTGGGTGTGCATCCCCTCGGGGTGGGTCAGCGTGTGCGGCACCGTGGAGAGGTGCAGCCCGAGGTCGCCGGGTCGGATCTCGGTCTCGTGGCCGCCGGTCGCGATGCGGCTCGAACGGGTGATCGGCAGCACCAGCACCAGGGTCGGCGGGTACCCGTCCCCGGTCGCGGTGGCTGTGCGGCGCAGGGTGACCGGGGAGGTGGTGCAGGTCAGCAACGTGATCCGGCCGAACCGGGCGGCCTCGATCCTGGCCCGAACGCTCCCGGTCGGAACGAGGTGGTCGACCTCCACGGGGAAGGCCGCTCTTCGGACGAAGTCGGTGAGGGCCCGCACCCGGGCGGCGGGTGTGTCGGCCGCTGTCTCCCAGACGAAGGCCACCGGTGCCGCCTCACTTCTCCAGGAAGGCGAGCACGGCCTGGTTCCACTGCTGGTGATGGGTCATCGGCACCCCGTGCGGCGCGCTGGGGACGATCACGGTCTCGCTGCCGGGGATCGCCGCAGCCGTCAACCGCCCGCTGCGCTCGAAGGGCACCACCGCGTCCGAGTCGCCGTGGATGACCAGGGCCGGGACGTCGACCGCGGCCAGTTCCGCGCGGAAGTCGCAGCCGGTCCAGGCCACCAGCGAGTCCGTGGTCGCCTTGGGCGACGCGGCCGAGGCCAGGTGCAGGGCGTAGCGGCGGGTCGGCTCGTCGATGGCCACGATCCCGTCGACCGAGAAGCAACGGTTCAGGAACTCGTCCACCATGGGAATGCGGTACTCGCGCGCGGCGGAGAGCAGTTCGGCGATCGTGGCGTCGTCGAGCATCCCGGTGGCGTTGTCGGGAGTGTCCCGCAGCGCGGGCAGCATCGCGCTGGCCAGGACCACCCGGGCGATCCGGCCGGTACCGTGCGTGCCGAGGTAGCGGGCGATATCGCCGCCGCCGGAGGAGAACCCGACCAGGGTCGCCCGCCGCAGGTCCAGCGCGTGGACGAGGTGGTGCAGATCCTCGGCGAACGTGCCGTAGTCGTAGCCCTCCCACGTCTGCGTGGAGCGGCCGAAACCGCGCCGGTCATAGCTCACCACCCGGTGACCGGCCTCCACGAACGCGGTGACCTGGGCGTTCCACATCTGCTGGGTCAGCGGCCAACCGTGGATGAGGACGACCGGGTCCCCGGTGCCGACGTCCTGGTAGTCCAGGCTGACCGGATTGCCGTTCTCCTCAGCCACCACGAGCCGTGGCATCCGCGCGCTCCCTCACTCGTATCCCCTGCAGGCGAGGATGCCCCGCGACCCGGCCCGTGGAATCGGTCAGATGACTGCACCTGCACGTCGACCTGCACCGACCGGTGTGCACGCTCGGTACGGACCCCTGCACGGGAAGCCGAGCCGGTGCCGACCGCCCGGTTCTAGCGTGGGACTCCGCCACCGAACGCCCGGAGGATTCCCCGTGAGAAGATTTCCCGTCGCACCGGTATCAGAGCTCTGGGAGTGGCAACTGACCGCCGCCTGCCGGGGCATGGACAGCGAGGTGTTCTTCTCCCCGTCCGGCGAACGCGGTTCCCGGCGCCGGCGACGCGAGGCCGCCGCCCGCCAGGTGTGCCGGGCCTGCCCGGTCCGGACACCCTGCGCCGCCTTCGCACTGGCCACCAGCGAGCCGCACGGCCTGTGGGGCGGCCTCTCCGAGACCGAGCGCCTCAACGCGGTTGGCGGCAGCCGTGGTTGACGCCGGGGGCGATCCGCAGTCGCCGGTGTGGGCGAGCCTGGGCAACGACGCCGCGCGCTGGCGCCGACTCCTGCGCGGCGTCAGCCCCGACGCCCGGGCACGGCGCATCCTGCGAGCGCACGTCGAGGACCACGCACCGCGCCACCGCACCGGTCCGGCCCACTGAGCCCGGCCCCGCCCGCACCGGCAGCCCGGCCGCAGGCCGCGCCCGGCTATCATCGAACTGCCTCAGGAGCCCCGCCATGATGCGTTCAGCCCTCACCATGGACCGCCCCGCACTCCCCACCGTGCCCGCCCTCAGCGGACGAGACCCGTACCGACCACCGGAACCCGAAGCCGTCAGGACGGTGAGAATGGTTGACGCCGTGGACATCCTCGGACGAGAACGGGAACTGGCCGCCCTGGCAGCGGTCGTCGAACGCTCCCCGACCGCGCCCACCAGCCTGGTCCTGCACGGGGACCCGGGCGTCGGCAAGACCGTCCTGCTCCAGGCCGCCTCCGGACACGCCCGCGCACTCGGCATCCGCGTCATCGGGGGAACCGGCTACGAGAGCGAAGCCCACGTGGCCTTCGCCGGACTGCACCAGCTCCTCGCCCCCGTCACCGAATACGTCGAACGGCTGGCTCCCTTCCATCGCACCGTCCTGCGCCGCATCCTCGGCGTCGAGGACGGTCCCGTCCCCGACCGCCTGGCCGTCTCCGCCGCGTCGCTCGCCGCCGTGACCGCCGTCGCCGAGGACGGCCCGCTGCTCATCGCCGTCGAGGACGCCCACTGGGTGGATCACCCATCCCGCGAAGTCGTGATGTTCATCCTGCTGCGGCTCCAGGCGAACCAGCACATCCGCGCGGTCTTCGCCCGCCGCGCGCTGCTGGCCAGCGAGCGGGTCACCCCCGGACTGTCCATGCTGGAGGTACTGCCGCTGAGCGACGAGGCAGCCGACCGGCTGGTCCGGCGCCTGCACCCGCGGCTCCCCGAAACCGTGCGCCACCGCGTGCTCCAGGACGCGGCGGGCAACCCCCTCGCCCTGGCCGAGCTCCCCGGGGCGTTCGGCACCGAAGCGGCCGTCGGGCTGGAGATGCTGCCCGCCACCGCACCCCTGCGCACTCGCCTGGAAACCGGCTACGCCAGCCGGGTCCGCACGCTGCCCGCCGAGCTGCGCCGCGCGCTGCTGCTCACCGCGCTGGACGGCGACCGGATCGAGCAGCGGGCCAACCCCTCCCACGCGACGGCCCTGGACCCGGCAGACGTTCTCATGCTGGAGGCCCTGGGGCTGGTCACCCGCGACTCCACACCCAGCGGACTGCGGTTCCGTCACCCCCTGGTGCGCTCCGCGATCGTCCACACCGCCGCACCCGACGAGATACGCGCCGCCCACGCCGCCCTCGCGGACTCCTACCGGGGCCGCAGCGAACGCCGCCTGTGGCACCTCGCCGCCGCCACCGTCGAACCCGATGAAGCAGTCGCCGACGAGATCGAACAAGCCGCCAGGGCCATCAGCCTGCGCGGCGGAGCAGGGCTTGCCGTCTCGGCCCTGCAACGCGCCGCCGACCTCAGCCCCAGCCCCCTCGGCGCCGCCCGCCGCCTCCAGCACGCTGCCGAACTCGCCAGCGAGTCAGGCCAGTTGAACCTGGCCCAGCAACTGACCGACGACGCCCGCCGCCGACTCGACGACCCCACCCAGGTCGCAAGCAACCTCACCACCAAGGCCCAGGTCCTGCTGCGCCGCGACGGCGACCTCAATGCCGCGCGCAAACTACTCCTGCGGGTCCTCACCAAGGACCTCGCCGTGCAGGAGCCGCGCACCCTCGCCACCGCCCTGCACCAGCTCCTCCTCGCCACCCACGCCGCAGGAGACCCCGACGCCTGGCAGGAGACCCGGGAACGGCTGAGGGCGGTCCACGGCACGGGACCGTTGGAGGAGACCGCACAGCTCCTCCACGACGTTCTCGGCGACACCGCCCGCGCCGGGGCGGACGCCCGTGGCCGCCTCCAGACCCTGTTCGAAGCACTGGACGCGGATGCGCCGCCCGGCCGACTCGCCGAGCTGTGCCGGGTGGCGCGCTGGCTGGACGCCCTGGGCGACTACCGGCCCGAAGTCCGCACCCTACGCGAACGCGAGGTCGGTACCGGCGCGCTGACCCACGCCGCCGAGGGCTACCTGTGCGAGGCCCAGTACCTGTACCTCTCCGGTGACTGGGAGGGCAGCGAGCAGCAGGCCACCGCCGGGCTGGAGCTGAGCGTCCGGCACGGGATGGAACCGAGCGTCAACGACTTCCGCTGCGTCCTCGGCCTACTCGCCGCGAGTCGCGGGGACACCGAATCGGCCGTCGAGTTCAGCCGGAGCATCGAGCAGTGGGCCGCCCCGCGCGGCAGCGGCCTGCACCTGGCCCAGTCGGCCCGCAACCTGGCCCTGGCTGCCCTGGCCCAGGGGGACTACGAGACCGCGTACGCGCACCTGCTCCGCATCAGCCCGGCGGGCAGCCTACGGCCGTATGCCAGCTGCGCGCCGTGGGCGGTGTACGACCTGGTCGAGGCGGCGGTTCGCAGCGGACGCCACGACCAGGCCGGAACCCACGTCGCAGCCGTCGACCGGGCCGGGCTCGCGGACCTCACGCCGCGCCTGCGCCTGCTGACCTTCGCCGCCCGCGCCCTGGCCGCCCCCGACGAACAGGCTGCCCCGCTCTACCAGCAGGCCCTTTCCCTGCCCGGCATCGAACGGTGGCCCTTCGACCACGCCCGCGTCCGCCTCACGCTGGGCGAACTGCACCGCCGCAACCTTCGCCCCGGCGACGCGCGGCCCGAACTGCGACGCGCCGCGGACATCTTCCGCCGCGTCGGAGCCACCGCCTGGCAGCAGCGTGCCGAACAAGAACTCCGCGCCACCGGAGTGGCCCTGGAATCCCCGGCCGGCGCAGTGGGCCACACCGCCACGTCCCCCCTCGTCCACCTCACCGCACAGCAACTTGAGGTTGCGGAGCTTGCCGCGGCCGGGCTCAGCAACAAGCAGATCGCCGAACGCCTCTACCTCTCCCCACGCACCGTCAGCGCCCACCTCTACCGGGTCTTCCCCAAACTCGGCATCAGCTCCCGCTCGGCCCTGCGCGACGCCCTCAGCGCGCCGACCGCCTGAGCAGCCACAGAATCCGTGCCCCGCTTGGTGGCGCTCCATCAACCTCTGGCCGCCGATGGCACAACCCTGGTGTCCCGGGACGGCGACTTGCATACCGAGGAACTTGTCAATCGACTGAACGGGTGAGCCGTACTTCCCGGAAGCAGGTCTCACGAGCGTCCACCCAGGAGGGCACCGTAGGCCGCTGACCTGTACTACCCGGATCAAGTATCCGGTATGCCCTGAAATTATGTCCGCTTTGGAGCCCCCTGTCGGATTCGAACCGACGACCTTCGCTTTACAAGAGCGGCATTCAACCGGCGAGACATCGGCTGCAGGCAGTAAGGAAACATGCCGTTTGGTACCGCCCAGTGCTGATCCGTCCGGCTTCTTAGCTAGTCGGCGCCGCTTTTCCGACCGCCAGATCGGATGTTTTGCAGTGCCCAGTCCTGCCTCCGTGCCGATCCAGTCTGATCTGTCCAAAGGCGTCCGGCCTCCCCTCGGCCTCCCCTGAACCATCACTTCGGTTCTCCGCCCGCGGCTGGCACCGCCGACCGGCACAGCGAAGCGACAGGTTCAACCTCGCAACGTCGACGCCTCGGCCTTCTCGGGCTACGTCACGACGAGTGACCTGCGCCGAGACGCTGGGTGAGTCAGCCCAGCGTCTTCAGCGTGTGGCCAGATCACCCAGCCACACCCGTCGGCCCATCTCATCCAGTTCCTGCTTCAGGGAGACACATTCGGGAAGCGCCTGCGCGAGCAGCCGCCAATACGCGGTTCCATGGCCGGCGATGCGGACATGAGCCAGTTCATGAGCAATGACATAGTCAACCAGGCGGGTGGGCAACTGGAAGGCTGCCCAATGCAAGGCGATCCGCCCTGGCCCGGAAGGCGCGGACCGGTAGGTGCCCCAACGGCGCCCCACATCGCGTACCTCAATGGGGAGTTCGGGGACCTCCATCCGTGCGGCCCAGGGCTGGACCCGGTTCGTTGCCCACCGGCGACCCGCCTGGCAGTACCAGGCAGCAAGGGCGGCCCGGGCCAGAACCGGGTCTGCGGCGACGGCGCGGCTGAGCTGCAGCCGCCCCCCGGTCAGCCGGGTCGGCGCGTCCGACTCGTCCACCAGATGGAGGCGGTACTCGCGCCCGAGGTAGCGGTGGATCTCCCCCTCGGAAAGGTCACGGACGGCCTGAGCCGGAGCCCGGTCCTCACGCAGGCGTGACTTCGACTCGATCCAGGGACGGTTGCCCCGGACAAAGGCCTCGGCACGGTCCAGTCCGCATCCCGGGGGGACACGGAGGAGAATCGACCCGTCACGCTCAAGGGTGAGCCCCAGGCGAGTACGCCGAGGACTCAGCCTGACGATGAGTTCCAGTCCGTCGAAAGCGATCGGGTGGCCGTCGACAAGGGCGGATTCGGAGGGCACCACTCCATTATCTCCGCCGCGCAGAAGCAAACTGTTCGCGGTGGCTCCGCACATAACCGCCCAGCCCCCGCACGAGGATTTCGAGCGCCGCCAAAGCATCGGGACCGACGACCAGGTCCGACTCCTCGAGGCACTCCCAGATAACCGTCTCCAACCGCCTTTGACTGGCCGTGTCAGCGGCGTAGGCGGGCGTCCGCACATGTTCGCTGATCACACCGGCCAGTTCCACGGTGAGATCACGCATCTGATCGGCGTCCACCCCCGAAAGGGCGGGTAGATCGCTGACGAGGCCCGCGAGCTTGGCGTGCAGCGCACGTTCGAGCGGGGAGAGGTGGACAATCTCCGGGTCGTCTTGCTCGGCCTGCCGCGCTGCGGCAAAGACTGGGCCGAGCCGCTGCGCGATCTCGGTCCATCTGTCGTCGCACTCGGCGAGGATACGCTCCAGTTCCTCGGAGAGCTCTCGGTGGACCGGCAGGTCATCCTGACGCAAACGCTCCTCCAGGTGATAGCGCAGTGCCTGGACCTGCTCGCTGACGGACAGTTCCACGTCAGGAATCCGTCCGACTACCTCGTCGAAGTCAGGGGCCAGGATCGAGACTGGCGGAATGACCTGTTCAATCTCCGGGAGCTCCAGATGCTCGGCGATCAGCGCCCGTACCTGGCGGCTGATGCCCCGGTAGGAGAAGCCGCCGCCGGGCAGATCCCTGGCATGGCGGTGGACCCGCTTCTGCAGCAGCGCCCACTGCTGGGCGTTCGGCACCTGGCTGAGGCCGTCCTGATGCGGGAGCACCCGCCCCATCGCATTCAGGAAGGCACGCATCACCTGGTCGTACTCGGCGCGGAGCTCCGGAGGCTGAAGCATTCGGATGGCCCGGGACATGCCGTCGGGAGTGTCGGCCCCGTCCGCGCCCGCCCTGGCGAGGAAGTCCGCCACGGCTCCAGCGGCCTGGTTCATCTCGGTGACCGCCTGCGCTGTACTGCGCAGACCGCTGACGCTCGGCGGCCCGTTCCGGTAGCCGGCCAAGGTCACGCCGAGATCCGCCAGCACGCCGTAGTAGTCGACAACGAGGCCGTTCTCCTTGCCCTGGGCCGGACGGTTCACCCGGGCGACCGCCTGGAGCAGCTCAGCGCCCTGGATAGGCCGGTCGAGGTAGAGGACCTGCTCGATCGGGGCGTCGAACCCGGTCAGCAGCATGGATTTCACGATCAGGAACGCAATCGGGGCCGCGACCTCGGTCTGCGGCTCCGGCTGAACCGCAGCCGGTCCGCTGCTCCAGGGGTTCGAGAGGGGCACTGTGGCGTGGGTGGGATCGGCATTGCCGCTCCAGGGCGCACCCGGCCCGGATTCGGGGAAGGGCACCAGGAATTCCTCCACGTGCTTCTTCTGCTTCTGCGGGTCGGTCCAGTCCTTCCACAGGCCCGCTTTGCGCTCCTTGCCCTCCGACACGACCGGGACGAAGACGAGTCGGCGCAGCAGATCGCGCCGCTGCCAAGCACGGAGCAGCAGCAGCTCGTCTTCATCGCATCCGGACACCGGCCGGTCGTGCGGCGGCTGGTCCCCGTAGCCGCTGATGCGGGCCAGCAATTCGTCACGGGCCTGGGAGAGGGCGTCCCGGTAGAGCACCGCCGCCAGCCTGCTCACCGCGGCAACCTGGGCCTTGAAGCCGCCGTATAGCGGTCCCCGGACGTAGTGCGACAGCATGTCCCTGGCTTTGGCCTCGATCATCGGCACGGACTCTGCGACGTCGCGCCCGGCGAGTGTCGTCCAGCGCGCGCGCAACCGCTGGCGGTCAGCGTCGCTGAGAGGAGCGATCAGGTTCTCGAAGCGGCCGTCGAGGACGGTGCCCTCCCTGACCCGTCCTGGGCCGGTGCGGCCCTCGTACCGGATCGGCACGACCACCCCGTCAGCCTCCGCCTCGACCATGGGGTACTCGTCCAGGAACCGGCCACCGGGCTCAAGGCCGAAGATGCGCGCGGTGTCCTTGTGCTTCCCCTCCATGATCGGGGTGCCGGTGAAGCCGATCCTGGCGGCGTTCGGGACGGAGGCCCGGAGGCAGGCGTGCAGCGCCGAGGTGTGTGAACGGTGTGCCTCGTCGACCAGGACGAGAATCCGGTCCGAGGTGCTGATCGGCTCGGCCCGGACGAACTGGCCTGCCACAGCTGGCTCCGTCTCCAGTTCTGTCTCCGGTTCGTCGGCGGATTCCGGGTCGTCGGCCGCCTGGGCCCGGTCGAACTCCTCCATCAGATCGGAGTCGTCCCCCTCGTCGGCGGGAACGAAGCCCGGGATGCGGCCGAGGTACTTCTGGATCAGCGTGAAGACCACAGCCCTGGCTCCGGGCTCACCCGCGCCCGCCAACATGGACTCCACTTCAGTCCGGTCCTTGGCGACATCGACCCGACTCTGGCTGTGCCGCAGCGCCGCGCCCAGCTGCGTCTGCAGGTCACGGCGGTCCGTCACCACGAGAACAGTGAAGGCGTTCAACTCCGGGTCCGGGTTGCGGTGCAGCCGTCGGACCAGGAAGGTCATGGTCAGGCTCTTGCCGGAGCCCTGGGTGTGCCAGATGACTCCGCCCCGGCCGTCCTCCTCCACACCGGGGAAGAGACGGCTCGCCCTGGTGCGCAGCTTGCGAACGATCTTCTCGACGGCCCGGAACTGCTGATGCCGACAGACGATCTTGACGGTGCGGGAGGGCTTGCCCGGCCCGGTCCGCAGCGGGAGCTCGAAGATGTAGTTGCGCAGGATGTTGAGGAGATTGCCCGGCTTGAGGACGACGGCGACCAGTTTGTGCTGCTCCGTCAATACCCCTTCAACGGCCAGCACCCGGTCCGCGACAAGCTTACGCCGGAGGGCTTCCTCGTCCGCGTAGGTCGGTTGCACGCTCCGCCAGACAGCAAAGTGTTCCTCAGCAGAGGAGATCGTCCCCAATGCGGCGGACTCCCCTGAGGCTGCAATCAGCAGCTGTGCGGCGGCGAAGGGCTCCGGTACGGCGTGGGGGCGGCGGGACTGGTCCCGGGGGTCGGCGTCCAATGGCTGACCTGCGTAGGCGCGCAGGTCGTGGACGGCGTCACCGATCGGGTCGCTGAGGTCGGGGCTCTTGCACTCGATCACCACCAGCGGGATGCCGTTGACGTAGAGGACCAGGTCGAGCACGGCGTCCCGGTCCTCCGCCGAGCGCAGTCTGAGCTGATCGACCACGAGGAATCGGTTGTGCTGGAAGGGATCGGCGGAACGCCAGTCGAGGTAGTGCCCGAAGCGGTCCTTGTCATTGCCATGCTTGGTCGGGACCGTGATTAGGCACCCCGACAGCAGCAGGTTGGTCACCTCGCGGTTGGCTGCCAGCAAAGAGCTGCTGCGACAACGGCCGAGGGCATGGCTCAGCTCGGTCACCATTCGCGCGGCCATCGCCTCGGTCAGCCAGGGCCGACCTGTAGCGGCGTTCCGGTTGAGGTTGAGGACCGCCGCACGGAGATGACCGTGGATGACCCCGGTACGGGGGTCCAATTCCGCTGCCTCGTCAGC
Organism: Streptacidiphilus sp. P02-A3a; assembly: GCF_014084105.1. Taxonomy (GTDB): domain Bacteria; phylum Actinomycetota; class Actinomycetes; order Streptomycetales; family Streptomycetaceae; genus Streptacidiphilus. Next base: position 8,775,208 of record NZ_CP048289.1, read on the forward strand.
CCTGAGCTGCGGCCCGGGGATGTGCTCCCACCCCATCGCCTTGAGGTGCCTGATGATCGGCTTCTCCACCTCGTCCCGCTCGCTCGTTCGCCCCGCCGCCATCCGTTCGCGCCCCGCCTTCGTGAACCGACACTACGTAGGCGTTCATTGTGCGCCCTGGGGACGGCCATGGCGAGAAGATCGCGACAGGTGCCGCAGCAGCCGTCCACGAAGACGTGCGGACGCCCGGGAGCACCGCAGTCGGCGCACTCCTGCAGGCGCAGCAACCGGGTCGGAGCGGCCTCCGGCATGATGTGATGCGCGAGAACCAGGTGCGGTATGCCCAGCGCATCCGCGTCCCCTCGCCCACGGTCACCTTGACCCGACGGAGGTGGCCGTGGGCGGTCACCGCACGCAACGCAGAGCTCACGGCCACCTGGCCATAGCAGCGTTGCGCGGCGGCGAGGCTGTTGTCCATCAGCGCGCCCTCGAGGAGCCTGTCGATCAGCCCGGCGAGGAACGTCTCGCGCTCGGGGAGGTGACTGAAGTCGCCCTTACGGGTGCGGTCTTCCTAACCTCGCGCTTTCATGAGCGGGCCTGTCCGGACCTTGATCAAGTAAATGGAGAGTGTTTCTGACCTGCAACGATGGGACTTGTCTAGGGTCCTGTCCGCTGCAAGGAAAGAAGCACTCTCCAGGTGAAGAAGCTTATCGGGTCCTACCCGTGCGTCCGCGTCCAGGGCGACGGTGGTGCGGTGGTCTCGCAGGCCGGCGGGGTGCTGCTGGTGGAGACCGTGCGCAAGAGCGGGTTGGACACGGCGATATCGGCGGCGCTGGCTCCGTGGCGCAAACAGCGTGCGGTGCACGATCCCGGCAAGGTGCTTTTGGACCTCGCCCTGGCGGTGGCGCTGGGCGGAGACTGCCTGTCGGACGTGGCCGTGCTGCGGGCCGAACCGCAGGTGTTCGGGCCGGTGGCCTCCGACCCCACCGTCTCGCGCCTGGTCGAGACCCTGGCCGCGGCCGGACCCCGTGCGCTGACCGCGATCCGCCGGGCCAGGGCCGAAGTCCGCGAACGGGTCTGGAAGCTCGCCGGTGCTGACGCCCCCGACGCGGACGGGCAGGTGATCGTGGACATCGACGGGGTACTGGTGCTGGCGCACTCCGAGAAGCAGGACGCGACCGCGACCTGGAAGCGGACCTTCGGGCACCACCCCCTGATGGCGTTCGTCGACCACGGGGCGGCCGGGTCCGGGGAACCGGTGGCCGGGCTGCTGCGGCCGGGCAACGCGGGCAGCAACACCGCCGCCGACCACATCACCACCACCCGCCTCGCCCTGGCCCAACTGCCCAGACGCCACCGGCGCGGACGCCGCACCCTGATCCGCACCGACTCCGCCGGCGGCACCCACGACTTCCTGAACTGGCTCACCACACGCGGCAGGTGGCTGTCCTACTCCGTCGGAATGACGATCACCGACACAGTCCACCACGCCGTGCTCCACGTCCCGGTCCCGGCCTGGACACCCGCGGTCGAACCCGACGGCCAGGTCCGCGACGGCGCCTGGGTCGCCGAACTCGCAGGCGACGTCCTGAAAGGCTGGCCGAAGGGGATGCGGCTGATCGTCCGCAAGGAACGGCCCCACCCCGGAGCGCAGTTGAGGTTCACCGACGCCGACGGAATGCGCCTTACCTGCTTCGCCACCAACACCCCCGGCGCGATCGCGGCCCTGGAACTGCGGCACCGCCAACGCGCCCGCGCCGAGGACCGGATCCGCGCCGCCCGCGACACCGGCCTGCGCAACCTGCCTCTGCACCACACCGCCCAGAACCAGATCTGGCTGGAGATCGTCCAGATCGCCCTGGACCTCCTGGCCTGGATGCCCATGCTCGCCCTGACCGGCAACCCCCGCCGCTGGGAACCCAAACGCATGCGCCTGCGGCTGTTCTCCGCCGCCGCCCGCCTGGTCACCACCGGCCGCCGACGCATCCTCCGCCTGGCCCACCACTGGCCCTGGACCGAACTGATCACCACAGCCTTCGCCCGGCTACAAGCCCTACCGAACCCCGACTGACCTGCAGCAACGACCCACCCCGACGAGCAACCGAAATACCCCGGAGTCGTGGAACCCGGCACCCACCCGACGCGACAGTCGGGCCCTCAACACGGCCGCCACCGAACCGACAAGCCGAAACGGCCCACCAGGCGAACCGGCAGACCGTCACGAAAGATCGAGGCTAATAGATGGCGCTCGCAGCTCGCCCCGCGCCGCTTGAGTGCCGAGCAGACGTCAACCAAGCAGGTCGGAGATCAGCCCCTGGTGGGTGGCACGGAGCTTCCGCAGCTCACTCCGCAGCATGCTTGCGCGATCTTCAAAGAAGCGTCCGCACTGGACCAGTCGACGCTGCTCCTCGGGCGTCGGCAAGGGAATCACCAGGCGGGAGACTGAATCGGAGGACAGCTTCACCATGCTCTCCGAAGTGCCCTGGGCCATGGCCCTGAGATTCCCCCGGACACGGAGCGACCGCAGGACAATTTCCAGGAACTCCGGATCGCACGCAGCGGAGGGCTGCAAGCGCATCATCAAATCCGGGTAGATGCACGGGCTTCCAACGCTCCGGTAAATACCGGCCAGACCCACAAGTTCCCGCGTATTGGCTCGGCTCATTAGAAGGTCGCCATCCGAAAGAACAGCTGAATGCGTGGGCCTAACCTCCGGCGGCGCGTTCTTCAGCTGCTTCGGCTGAAATCCGCCCTTCGTGAGACATCCCAGACCTAGCATCTGAACGCCGGTCCATTCGCTACTTGCGGACGGCGAGTAGCCGTTACGGATCGGGGAACCCAGCGCATCGGCGAGCACCGAGTCCCAGCTCATCCGAGCCAGCATCTCCTCCAGTCCGGCCACACCCGCCGCACGCACCTTGGCGACCTCGGCTTCAAGCTCCCGCTCGATGGATTCGACAGCATCAAGAATAGCAACGATTCTCCGCTGCTCCTCGAGAGGAATAAGCGGAAAGGGGATCTTGGAAAATCGCTTGCCCCCCAGATGGGAGATGCTGGTTTTTTCCGCCACCTTCGCAAAAATCCCGCTCCTCCTCCAGTGGGAGAATACCACCTGGGCATAATCGGGGATAACTCGCGCGGGATTCGGCCTAAAACGAATCAGCGTATTCTGGAAATAATAGGCATCAGGTTGACCCATATAGAGCGCACATCGCCCGACCATAAACAGGCTTTCCTGACCTTCATTGAGCAGAACGTCGCCAGGACGAAGAGCATAGATCTTCCGCTCGTTCGCAGAAAACCCCATCTCATTGACATCCGAGTAGTCGATCCGCCCGTCTAGGACATTCGCCACCCGCAGATATGGGAACTGTTCCGTCGCCGCCCGGCTCCCAGGCGAGAGCTGCTTGCCCATGCGGACCTCCCCAACCTCCTCAACCGGAACCCACCGCACAGCCGCCGTCGATTCACCCCTCATAGCCGAGCTCCTTCAGGAACTTCTCAAGCCGCTTATCCGCTGCCCCCCGGCGCTGCCGGATCTCGCGGAGCGACACCGCGTACTTCTCTTCCAGCACGCCGTAGGACCCGACCAATTCCCGCCGCCGCCGCACCACATGGCCTCCGAGCGCAGAGACGAAGTCGGCCCGCAGCAGACCCAGGACCACATCTGTCTCCCTCTCCTCCTCCGCCACAATCGCCCGCGCCTGGTGCAGGCCGAACTTCTCATCGCCGCCCAGCAATGACGCCTGCTGATCCCCGTCCACCTCACCGCCGGACCTGGGCGCTCGCGCGGGGTCCAGGGGCCAGAACGCGTCCTCCAAGGCCGTCACGACCTTCCCGGCCTTGGCCCGTTCCCGTTTCAGTGCGTCTAGTTGAGGCTTCGTCAGTACTGCCTCAACCATGACGGGGTCCGCCTCCTCCCCCGACTTGGCCGCCTCCGCCACTGCGGCCTCCGCAGCCTCCGCAGCCTTCACCCGAGCGTCGAAGGCCGACTTCGCCGCGTCGGCCGCAGCCAGCTGCTCCAGGAACTCTGGGGCGATCGCCGCCACCACCTTGTGCCCGTACGCCAGCCGCCGCTCCGCCGCCGAACGCTTGCGCGCACCCCGGGTACGGGGGTCGGGTTCCGGGGCGAGCATGGTCGTGACGCCCTCGATCCATCCGTCCAGTACTCCACCGAAGCCAGTGACGGAGAGCGCCTTCAGGTCGTTCTTCGCCGCCCACCACCACCCGACGACCGCGCCCGAGAGCGCGTGCCCGTCCAGGACACCGACGGTGAGCAACTGCTTCTGGAACGACTCGATCAGATCCTTCCGAAGCGTCGCCAACCGCAGTCGACGCTCCTCGTCAGGGCGCGGATCGCCCGCCACCGGGGCAATCGCCGCGATCTGCCGAGCTTCCCCCTGCCACCACGCGTCGAACGCCGCCCACAGCCTCGCCTCGGCTTCCGCTGCGAGCTCCCCCAACGTGGAGGCCGTCGGCCGCTGCCCCTCCGGCAGGAAGTCCAGGTACTGCGAATCGCCCGGCCGCTCTGCGAACAGCTCCACCGGCTTGATCCCGTAGGCCCCCCACAGCTTCGCCCGTGCCTCAAGCTCCACCCTGGGCACCCCGCCCGTCAGGTGAGCCCGCACATCCTGCGGCTCGGGCGGCGGTGTGTTGTCCACATACCGACGGATGTTCAGGTTGTAATCGTTCTCCTTCAGCTCACCGTGCGTGACGAGTCGGGCGAAGCGCTCCTGCCCCGGAAGGTCTCCACGCTGGTGAAAAGTCGAGACGATCTTCTCGACATGCTCAGGCAGCAGGACGTTCTGCGCCGACACCGCTTGATACTCCCGGTCGGCGTTGATGAACAGCACCTCGTTCGGCCTGGCCTTCATCCCCCGGGCCCGCAGCACCAGGATGCAGGCTGGGATGCCGGTGCCGTAGAACAGGTTCGGCGGCAGGCCAATCACTGCCTCCAGCAGGCCGGCCTTCACCAACTCGGCGCGGATCCGCTCCTCTGCTCCCGAGCGGAACAGCACACCGTGCGGCATCACCGTGAATACGGATCCCTTGGCCTTCTCCACCATGTGGAGCATGTGCTGAAGGAACATCAGGTCGGCCTTACCGCGCTCAGTTGTCGCCCCATAGGGCATCCGCACGTCGAGATCCTTGATGTCGTCCTGCCGGTAGTCCATCGAGAACGGCGGGTTACTGAGTACCAGGTCCGCACCCTCCGGCTCCTGGTCCTTCAGGTGCAGAGGAGTTGTCAGCGTGTCACCGGTCTTCAGACTGAAACTGTCCGCACCATGGAACAGCATGTTCATCGTGGCCATGACCCAGGACCCGCTGTTGGCGTCCTGTCCCAGCAGCCGAAGCTTTCGGATGTCGCCGCCATGCTCGTCCACGTACTCGAGCGCATGGATCAGCATTCCCCCGGAGCCGACGCAGGGGTCGTAGATCCGATGGCTCTCCATGGGCCGGGCCAGCTCGACCATCAACCGGACCACGGCACGCGGGGTGTAGAACTCACCGCCCTTACTCCCGGCCGAGTCGGCGAAGTCCTTGATCAGGTACTCGTAGGCGGCCCCGATCATGTCGGGGAACTCGAAGTCCTCTCCCCGAAGACTGATCCGCCCAAAGTGCTCGACCAGCTCTGACAGCCGGGCATCGGCGAGGGTCCCCGCAGCAGTACCCGCCGCTGCCCCTCCACCGATGCGATTAAAGTTGACATGATCAAACAGGCCGACGAGGTTCTCGTTCCCCTCCTGCTTGGCGAGCGCTTGGAGTGCGGGGTCAAGGGCGCTGGTGGCGACATCCGACGTGACCCCAGCCACCTTCCTCCAGCGGGCGTCCTCAGGGACGAACAGCACACCCCGCCTGGAGTAGTACCTCCACTGATCCGGGTCCTTGCCCTCCGCAGCGATCGCGGCCCGCGCCACCTCGTACTCGTCGTTGACGCGCTTGAGGAACATCAGCACCAGGATGAAGTCACGGTACTCCGCCGCATCCATGGTGCCTCGCAGGATGTCCGCCGCCGTGAAGAGGTGGCGTTCCAATTGCGCGAGGGTGAGCTTGGCCACGTACGACTCCCGATGCTGTGGTGGAACTTAGGCGCACAGGGAAGCCTACGGCTTTCAGTACTTCTCGATTTCCAGCGCCTGCTCGACGAAGCTCCAGACGTCGGTGTAGGGGTCCCAGGCGTTCTGGTCGGGACCAGTGTGCTGCTCGTTGATCTTCCGGGCGAAGTTCCGCGCTGCGGTGTATTGGCCTTTCAGCTGCCCCGCCTTCACATGTTTCGCCTGCTCGCGGCTCACGCTCGTGAAGGTCGGCCCATAGGACTGGGCGAAGCCGACCTGCTCCCGATGCGGACTCCCGGCCTGAGCCCGGAGACGGTCAGCGGCACTGTCGCAGACTCCGGCGAAGGTGCTGGTGTAGTTCTGGTAGTGCAGCAGGCGCCAGAACTCAAAGCAGGGGTGCGAGTACGCAATATTGACGCCGGCCTTCTTGGCCTCGGCGAAGGCTGTAGGGATCTGCTTGTGATCGTCACGGTCGAAGAGCACCCAGACCTGCGGCCAGGCCCAGTCCTTCGCCGGATCCAGTCCAGCCTTACGAGCTGTCCTCTCCACCTCACGCACGGTCTCAGCCGCAGCCCGAATCATGGGCAGCGGCTTGCGCATGGAGCCAGTGCTGCTCGCGTTGGGGTGATGCACCTCCACGGTGCGCTTCGCCGGCTCAGGGCAGTGCAAGGCAAGAACCGCATCAATGTACTCAGGCTCGGTGACCTCGCCCTCGGTGTAGACGTAGAGGAGCCGCTTCCGCAGATCCTGCTTACTCCTGTTCCCCTTGGGACGGTGTGCGTCGTCCTTCCCCCTCTGCCTCCCCATCAGGACTTCCCTGCCTCCAGCGATCGAGCTCGGTCTGCGGACGCAGCCAGCAGTTTGCGTCCGATCTTGCCTTCAGTGACCCGCGGAACACCACCGAAGGCACCGTCCAGGTAGGACATCATCAGGTCCTCGGCTGCCGTGGGCTCCAAGTCGGACAGCGGGAACATGGAGGTAGCGCCGCACTCGTCCTTCTCCGTGAGCCACGCCTGGCCTGGCTCCAGCAGGCGAAGGCCGCCCTGGCCGCGAAGCAGTGACGGGTCATGAGCGGTGAAGACCAACTGTGCTCCTCGGGTGTTCACCCAGGGAGTCTGGAAGATGCGTACCACCTCAGCCGCGAAGCGGGGGTGCAGGCTCGCGTCCAGTTCATCAATCAGCAGAACCGCCCCCTGGTCGAGCGCCAACAGCAAGGGGCCGATGAGAGCGAACCAGGATCGGGTGCCGTAGGACTCGTACTTCCAGTCGAGCGAAGTGGCCGAATCGCCCTGGGCACCGTCGAGGTGCAACAGACGAACCTGCGGGGCCTTGCCGTCAGTGCCTTGGACGACATCGGTGCCGACGATTCCGAGGTCGGCGACCTTCAGTAGTTCTTCGATCCGGACTCGGTTGCTCTCGTCCTTGAGCTGCAGAGCTGTGTAGCTCTCACGTTGGGATCGCTCGGCCTCGGGGTTGATCGCCCAGAGGTTGCCCCGGAACCATTCGTAGATGTCTGTCAGCTGCGGATGATTGTCCGTTGCAGCTTGAGAGAGCATCAGCGCATTGGGGCGGGTGGTACGAGCAAGTCGTGCGCTGTCCTGGATCCGCCTGTTGGGGAAATCGAACACCTGGGGACGGGAGGCGTCCCGCTCGAACCACGTCTGCTTGCGGCCCTTGGGGTAAGCGAACAGCCACTCCGCTTCAACCCGTGAGCTGCCCAGCTCGAAACCGTAGGTGCGGCGGATACCGTCTTCTAGGACGAAATCCACTTCGCAGAACGTCGTCTCAGCAGCTGCCTTGGGGTCCAGTGCAAACGCCTCACGTGGAATCCCCTGGTAGGAGGTCCATTGAGCGTACGAGTTGAGGACCGCGTCACGCATCCACGTCAAGGCGGAGAGAACATTGGACTTGCCTGACGCGTTCGCTCCGAAGATCCCGAGCAGCGGGTAGACCGACAACTCCTTGCCATCAGAGAGGACGATGGTCCGAGCGTTGGCCGTATCACTCTTCGGAGGTACGACAAAGGACAGCTCCAGCTCCTCGCGCAGGGAACGCAGGTTCGCTACACGGAATCTCAGCAGCACGGTGTCCTCCTCTCCGCGCACAGGGTAACCGTGTGATCAGCCCAGCGCCTCCCCAACGTGCGAACAAGTGGCAGACGGGCCCCCGATCAGCATCTTCTGCGACGACCGCAGAGTTCACGCAGCGTCACATGGCAATCAAAGACCGTGGACAGATCTGAGCGCAGCCCTCCCCAGGGCGACCAGTGATGGAAGCTGCCGAAACAACTGCCCATACACCAAGAGTCCCCGATCTTCCTCCCCGCCAACGCCGCCCAGACGCCATGGCCTCCCCTCGGCCTCCCCTTCAGCGAGGGAGGCGGCAGAAACCCTGGATGTCCCAGTTGCCCGGCTAAATCTGGAGATCCTGATCCCTGGCTTTACCAGCGCAAGTGCCCCCCTGATCGTGGGAAGCTGCGCCAACCCTCGACCCACGCATTGAATGCGTAGAGCGAGAACGTGAGAGTCATTGGCATGAACCGGGGAAAGGCCAGGTCAAATCGGCTGCGCATGGTCAAGCTGGAGCCCCCTGTCGGATTCGAACCGACGACCTTCGCTTTACAAGAGCGGTGCTCTGGCCAACTGAGCTAAGGGGGCCTGGTACCTGTCCGCGGCGGGCCACGGCAGGACCAGGGTGGAGTCTACCCAACCGAGAGGGGGGACTGTCCGGTGGTTCGCGGGTCGGGGTGGGGGAGATTTTTGTCGTATGGGGTGGTTTGGGTGGGATTAAAGATGGTGGATGCAGGCAATCGGGCACGTCAGGGGGCTGACAAGGCCGCTTCGCCCGGGTAGCGTCACCAGGAGTTCACCTCGAACGGTGGACTAGACCTCTTCCGTGGAGGAGCCGCCCGAGCAGGGCGGGTCCGGGCGGGGGGTGTATATCCACCTTTACTCGGATCGTCCGGCACGTTCCTGCCGGTGAAGGAGTGCACAGCTATGCCTACCGTGACGTTCGACAAGGCGACCCGGCTCTACCCCGGTGGCCAGAAGCCCGCAGTCGACGCGCTTGAGCTCGACATCGCCGACGGCGAGTTCCTCGTCCTCGTCGGCCCCTCCGGCTGTGGCAAGTCGACCAGCCTGCGGATGCTCGCGGGCCTGGAGGACGTGAACGACGGCGCCATCCGGATCGGCGACCGCGACGTCACCCACCTCCCGCCCAAGGACCGGAACATCGCCATGGTGTTCCAGAACTACGCGCTGTACCCGCACATGACCGTGGCCGACAACATGGGCTTCGCCCTGAAGATCGCCGGGGTCAACAAGGCCGAGATCCGCCGCAAGGTCGAGGAGGCCGGGAAGATCCTCGACCTCACCGACTACCTGGACCGCAAGCCGAAGGCCCTGTCCGGTGGTCAGCGCCAGCGTGTCGCGATGGGCCGGGCGATCGTCCGCGAGCCGCAGGTCTTCCTCATGGACGAGCCGCTGTCGAACCTGGACGCCAAGCTCCGCGTGCAGACCCGCACCCAGATCGCCTCGCTCCAGCGCCGCCTGGGCATCACCACCGTCTACGTCACCCACGACCAGGTCGAGGCCATGACCATGGGTGACCGGGTCGCGGTGCTGAAGGACGGCCTGCTCCAGCAGGTCGACAGCCCGCGCAACATGTACGACCGCCCGGCGAACCTGTTCGTGGCCGGCTTCATCGGCTCGCCCGCGATGAACCTGGTCGAGGTCCCGCTGGTGGACGGCGGCGTGAAGTTCGGCGACACGCTCCTCCCGGTGCCCCGCAGCGCCATCGGTGGCGCGGCCGACGCCGGTGACCGCACGGTCACCATCGGCGTCCGCCCCGAGCACCTGGACCTGGTCTCCGAGAACGAGGCGCTGGCCAAGGGCGGCCGCGGGCTGGCCGTGACCGTGAACGTGGTCGAGGAGCTCGGCGCCGACGGCTACGTCTACGGCACCGCCAAGGTCGGCGACGAGGACAAGGACCTGGTCGTCCGGGTCAGCGGCCGGGCCGTCCCGCACAAGGGCGAGGTGCTGCACGTCGTCCCGCGCGCCGGTGAGACCCACGTCTTCTCCACCTCGACCGGTCTGCGTCTCAGCGACTGACGAGTCCGTCCCGTACGTGATGTGCCGCTGCCCCGACCGGTCCTCCGGTCGGGGCAGCGCCGCGTCCGGGGCCGGTCCGGCCGAACAGCTGAAACTCCAGGAAACCTCACTCATTCGGGTGACTAAATGTCGCCAAATCATTACCCACCGCTAGCATCACGGACGTGAAGCACCTAGCGCGCCGTCTCGGCAGATCCCTCGCCTTCGTCCTGCCCGTCGTCCTGGTGACGACCGGAACCCTCGCGGTCACCCGCGTCCCCTGGGCACCGTCCGGGAACGGCGGCGAGCAGCAGCAGGTCCTCGCCGCCAACGCCTCCTCGCCGAACGGCTCGACCGGCTCGACCGGCTCGACCGGTTCCTCCGACTCCTCCGGCTCCTCCGGCTCCTCCGGCTCCTCCGGCTCGGACGCGGTCAGTCCCCAGGATGCCCTGCGGGGGCGGCTGATGCAGCAGTTGAACAACCAGAACCCCGGTGTCGCGCTGGACTCGCTACAGCAGGCGATGCAGCAGCAGCCCTCGCTGACCCAGTACTGCACCGGCATCGCCCGGGACCTCGGCCAGGCCGCCGTGCGCAAGTACCGGGGCGACATCCGTCGCGCCCAGTCCTTCGCCCGCCCGGTCTGCGACGGCTCGTTCGCCGCCGGAACCCTCGCCGGGAGCAACTGAGCGCCCCCTGCTCGCGAACGACGAGGGCGGGCAACCCCAGTACAGGGCCAGCACAGGGCCCACGGCGTGGGACACGGCAAGGCCGGTGCACGGCCTCAGGAGGGGCGGGGCAGGGGCAGGACAGGGACGCGGCAGGGGGCTCTCGGCGCGCGGTTCGAGCGCGCGCCGAGCCCCGGGCGCTGTCAGCGCTCCGACCTGTGCACGCGTCGTCACCTTCGCCCCATAGGGTGCTCCCATGACCGCTGACCTCATCCCCTCCACAGAGGGTTCTCCGCTGGCCTCACCGCCCGTTACTCAGGCTGTGATCCTGGCCGGCGGTCAGGGCTCGCGCCTGCGCCCCTACACCGACACCCGCCCCAAGCCGATGATCGAGATCCCGGGCACCGGGGTCCCCATCATCGGCCACCAGCTCCAGTGGCTGGCCGAGGAGGGTGTGACCGACGTCGTCATCTCCTGCGGCCACCTCGCCGAGGTACTGCAGACGTACCTCAAGGAGACCGACCTGCCGCTCGACGTCACCACGGTCGTCGAGACCGAGCCGCTCGGCCGGGGTGGCGGCCTGAAGTTCGCCGCCGCTTCGCTCCCCCGCCAGGGCGAGCCCTGGTACGCCACCAACGGCGACATCTGGACCCGCTTCCGGCTCCGCGACATGGCGGACTTCCACGCCGAGCGGGACGCCCACGCGACCCTCGCACTGGCCCGACCGCGCCTGCCCTGGGGCACGGTCGACACCGACCAGTTCGGCAACATCCTCGACTTCATCGAGGCGCCGCCGTCGCCGTACCTGATCAACGCGGGTGTGTACGTGTTCTCCGCCGCGTTCGCGTCCATGCTGCCGGAGCTCGGCGACCACGAGCGGAGCACCTTCCCGAGGCTCGCGCGCGAGCGCCGGCTGACCGGCTGGGAGCTCCCGCAGGGGGTCTACTGGCGGGCCATCGACACCGCCAAGGACCTCTCCGAGGCTGCCAAGGAGCTCGCCGCGAGCCGCAGCTCGACGGACTGACGCCCGACCGGACGACCTCGGCCCCGTGCCGACTGTGGATCACAGTCGGCACGGGGCCGAGGCGCTTCGCGGCCCGACGGCCGCTCAGCCGAGCAGCCCGCCGAGCACGCCGTTGCCCGCGCTGGGGCCGGACGACGGGGATCCCGTGCGGTGGTGGTGGCTCGCCGACGGCGACGGGGCGGTGCTGCCGCTCCCGCTGCCGGACGACGACTGGCCGCCGGTGGTCCCGCCGCCGCTGCCGGTGGTGGCGGTGGTACTGGCGGTCGCGCCCGTCCCGGCGGTACCGCTGTGGTGCCTGCTCGCCGTGTGGTGGGCCGTGGGGGACGCGGACGCCTTGGCGGACGCGTGCGGCTTGGCCGCGCCGTGGGCGTGCGCGGAGGGCTTGGCGCCGACCGGGTGGGCGCTGGGCGCCGTGGTGGGCCACATCGGGTTCGGGTAGACGGTCGGCACGCCGGGGCTGTCCGGCACCACGGTGGCGACCGTCCGGTTGGCGCGCACCGCCGCGCCCATGACCGAGCCCAGCAGCAGCGTCGAGCCGACCACCATGACCGCGACCACGAAGCCGCGCCGCAGCACCCGACGCCGCAGGCGGGAGACCGGCGCGCGCTCGCCGAGCCGACGCCACGCCTCGATGGCGAGCCGCCCGTCCAGCGAGAACAGCGGCGCCCCGGCCAGCAGCAGCGGACTCCAGGCCGCCAGGTAGATGATCTGCGGCGCGTCGTAGACCGGCGCCGAGCGCCAGCTGACGGTGACCAGCAGCAGCACCGAGAGGACCATCCCGGTCGCCGCCGCGAGCCGCTGCCACAGGCCGAAGACGCACAGCACGCCGACCACGATCTGGGCGAAGGCCACGCCCAGGCCCGCGCCCACCGGATGGGTGAGCGCCTGGTCGAGCAGCGGGCGCGCCACCGGCCAGGGGTGCAGCGACTGTAGCCAGTGCATCATCGAGCCGCGTACGCCGCCGTTGAAGTACACCGGGTCGCACAGCTTGCTGAACCCGGCGTAGATCGAGATGCCGCCGAGGAACAACCGCAGCGGCAGCAGCACCAGACCGAGGTCCACCCGCCGCCCCGGGTACCAGGCGTGGCGTACCGGTTCTGCGGGATCACGCGGGTCCAGCCGGTACGCCTCGTCCTCGGCGAAGCGGTTGGCGCGCGGGTCGGGACCGGCGGCCGACCGGTAGTCCGGGTACTGGGCGTACGCGGGCTCGTTGCGGAACAGCGCCTGGGTGACGTCCGGGGCCTGCTGCCGGGGCAGCATCGGCGAGCCGCCCTGCCGGACGGCGTCCAGCAGCGGCGCGGCGCCGCCGGTCCAGGTGATCGGGGTGACCCGGGGCTTGCGCCGGGGCGGCTGCGCCGGGGCCAGCTGCTGCGCGCTGAACAGCGGCAGGCCCGCGCTGGTCACCGCCGGGAAGCCGGGGACGACCAGCTGCTGGGTGTCGTCGGACATGAGCGGGGCATCGAACAGCGGGCTCACCGGCGCGCCCAAGCGCACCCGGAAGCTGGCCGTGGTGGTATTGAGCCGGGCCGGGTCGGTCGGAACCTTGACCCCGTAGAGCCCCGGCTCGGCGTCTATCCCCTCGGCCGATGCCTGCTTCGGGCGCGTAGGTGTTCTGGTCTCCACACCCCACTAACCGCCCGAGGCCCCGTTTGGACACCCCCTACGCCGACACCCGTTGCGACGCCCCCCGACAACACAGGCCCGGCGGCGCGGGCGCGGGCGCGCGGGGCGCGGGCGCGCGGGGCGCGGGGGGCGCGGCAGCGCGGGGGGGGGTGACAGCGCGGGGGGTGGATGCGCTAAAGCGGCGGCAGCATGGGATGCACTGACAGGCAGCGGCGCGGGGCGCTGCCGCGCAGGGGCGCGGGATGCGCGGGGGCGCGGGATGCGCGGGGGCCCGGGATGCGCGGGGGCCCGGGATGCGCGGGGGTGCAGGGATGCGGGAGCACTGACGCGCTGGGGCGCAGGATGCGCGAGGGCGCAGGGTGGCGGGACGCTGAGGCGCGGGGCGCGGGGTGCGGTGACGGGCAGCGGCGGGGGGTGGCGGTGCGCTGACGCGCGGGGGCGGGTAGCGCGAAGCCGGAAGGTACGAACCTGCAAGGCGCGACCCCGCGAGACTGGGCCGCAGGGCGCGAAGCCGGGGTAACCCGCGCCTCGCGCCGCCCTACCCTCGCGCCACCCCGCGCGCAGCGCCCCGCGCCGCCCTAGCCCGCGCAGCGCCCCGCCCCGCCGGCGCGGCGGGACGGGTTGGAGGCTCAGCGCTTGGTGCGGAGTCTGGATGCCTCGTAGAGGACGATGCCCGCCGCCACGCCCGCGTTCAGGGACTCCGCCTGGCCCGGCATCGGGATCCGGACGGTCAGGTCGCAGGTCTCCGAGACCAGCCGGGACAGGCCCTTGCCCTCGGAGCCGATGACGATGACCACCGGACCGGTCAGCGCCTCCAGGTCGCTCAGGTCGGCGTCGCCGTCGGCGGCCAGGCCGACCACGAAGCAGCCCGCCTTCTGGTAGGCCTCCAGCGTCCTGGTCATGTTGGTCATCCGGGCCACCGGCACCCGGGCCGCCGCGCCGGAGGAGGTCTTCCAGGCCCCGGCCGTCATCCCGGCGGCGCGCCGCTCGGGGATGACCACGCCGTGGCCGTCGAAGGCGGCCACCGAGCGGACGATCGCGCCCAGGTTGCGCGAGTCGGTGATCCCGTCCAGGGCCACGATCAGCGGCTGCTCGTGGTTGACTGCGGCCCGCTCCAGCAGGTCGTCCGGGTGCGCGTAGTCGTACGGCGGCACCTGCAGGATCAGGCCCTGGTGGTTGTGGCCCTCGGCGAGGTTGTCCAGCTGCGGGCGCGGGGCCTCCATCAGCGGCACGCCGCGCTCGGTGGCCAGCGTCAGCGCCTCACGCACCCGCTCGTCGTTGTCGATGAACTGCTGGACGTACAGCGCCGAGGCCGGCACCCCGCCCTGCAGCGCCTCGACCACCGAGTTGCGGCCGTAGACCAGCTCGGAGCCCGCCTTGCCGCCGCGCCGCGCGTTGCCCCGGGACTTGTTCCCGGCGGTGGCGCGCTTGGCGGCGGCGTTGGCGATGCGGTTCTTCTTGTGGCCCTTGCGCTCGGAGGCGGGGGGCGTCGGCCCCTTGCCCTCCAGCGACTTCCGGCTGTGGCCACCGGTACCGACCGACGGGCCCTTCTTGGAGCCGGGGTTGCGGCGGTTCCTGCGCTGGCTGTTGCCGGCCATCAGTACGGTCCTGCTTTCGTTGAACGTGACGGTGGAGCGGTGGGCCCGACGAGCGGTGAGCCCGTCGGACGGTGGAGCGCGGTGGAGCGCGGTGGAGCGCGGTGGAGCGCGGTGGAGCGCGGTGGAGCGCGGTGGAGCGCGGTGGAGCGGTCGAGCGGCGGCGGCAGCCGTCAGCTCAGGGTCCAGCGGGAGCCGTCGGCGCGGTCCTCGATGCTGAGACCGGCCTGGGTGAGCCGGTCCCTGATCGCGTCCGAGGTCGCGTAGTCCTTGCGCTCCCGGGCGGCCTGACGCTGCTCCAGCACCAGCTGGACCAGGGCGTCCACCACGCCGTGCAGGTCCTCGCCCTGCTGCGGCCCGGCCCACTGCGAGTCCAGCGGGTCGAGGCCCAGTACCCCGAGCATCGCACGTACTTCCGCCAGACGCGCTACCGCGTTCTCCTTGTCGTCCGCCGCGAGGGCCGCGTTGCCCTGCCGGACGGCGGTGTGGACGATGGCCAGCGCCTGCGGGACGCCGAAGTCGTCGTCCATCGCCTCGGCGAACGCCGGGGGCACGTGCGGCGCCGGTTCGACCGTGCCGTGCTGCTCGGTGACCCGCTGGGCGAAGCCCTCGATCCGGGCGAACCCGGTCTCCGCCTCGCGCAGGGCCTCCTCGCTGTACTCGATCACCGACTGGTAGTGCGGGGTGCCCAGGTAGTAGCGGAGCACGATCGGCCGCCAGCGCTGCACCATCTCCGACACCAGCACCGAGTTGCCGAGCGACTTGCTCATCTTCTCGCCGCTGATGGTCACCCAGGCGTTGTGCACCCAGTACGAGGCGAACTCGTCGCCGAAGGCCCTGGACTGGGCGATCTCGTTCTCGTGGTGCGGGAAGATCAGGTCCCGGCCGCCGCCGTGGATGTCGAAGGCGCGGCCGAGGTACTTGTGCGCCATCGCCGAGCACTCCAGGTGCCAGCCGGGGCGCCCGCGTCCCCAGGGGGTCTCCCAGCTGGGCTCGCCGGGCTTGGCGGACTTCCACAGCGCGAAGTCGCGCTGGTCCCGCTTGCCGGTCTCGCCCTCGCCCTCGGGCTGCCGCAGGTTCGCCAACTCCTGGTGCGTGAGCGACAGGTAGTCGGGATAGGAGGTGACGCTGAAGTAGACGTTGCCCTCGGACTCGTACGCGTTCCCGCGCGCGATCAGCTCCTGCATCATCGCGACCATCTCCGGGATGTGCCCGGTGGCCCGCGGCTCCCCGGTGGGCGGCAGGCAGCCGAGCGCGGCGTAGCCGTCGTTGAAGGCGCGCTCGTTGCTGTAGCCGATCTGCCACCAGGGGCGCCCGCTCTCGCGGGACTTGGTGAGGATCTTGTCGTCGATGTCGGTGACGTTCCGGATGAAGGTCACGTCGTAGCCCCGGTACGCGAACCAGCGACGGAAGATGTCGAAGTTCAACCCGGACCGGATGTGCCCGATGTGCGGGGCGGCCTGCACGGTCGGGCCGCACAGGTACATCGAGACACAGCCCGGCACGAGCGGGACGAAGTCGCGTACCTGGCTGGCGCTGGTGTCGTACAGGCGAATACTCACAGCGTCAAGCGTAGTGGGAACCAGGGGGTGCCCGGTGCCCGCCCGGCCGACAGGTCAGTACACCAATGCCGTCGCGATGGCCACCAGACCCTCCGCCCGACCGGTCAGACCGAGCCCGTCGGAGGTGGTCCCGGCCACCGACACCGGTGCGCCCAGCGCCTCGGCGAGCACCCGCTGCGCCTCCTCGCGACGCTTGCCGATCTTCGGCCGTACCCCGATGACCTGCACCGCGACATTGCCGATCTCGAAACCGGCGGCCCGGACGATCCGCCCGGCCTCGGCCAGCATCCGCACCCCGGACGCCCCGGCCCACTCCGGCCGGTCGGTGCCGAAATGGGTGCCGAGGTCGCCGACCCCGGCGGCGGAGAAAAGTGCGTCACAAGCGGCGTGCACGGCGACATCCGCGTCCGAGTGCCCGGCGAGGCCGAACTCGTGGCCCTCCCAGCGGAGCCCGGCGACCCACAGCTCCCGGCCCGCCTCGAAGGCGTGGACGTCGGTGCCGATGCCGGTGCGCGGCAGCCGGACCGGCCGGTCCGGACCCAGCTGGTCAGAACTCATCGTTGGCCCTCCGTCTCGCCAGGACCGCCTCCGCCAGGACCAGGTCCAGCGGGCGGGTCACCTTGAACGCCTCCTCGTGCCCGGGCACCAGCACCACCTGCCCGCCGTACCGCTCCACCAGGCCGGCGTCGTCGGTGGCGTCCACCGCCTCCCGCAGCGCCTTCTCGTGGACGCTCAGCAGCAGGTCGCGGCGGAAGCCCTGCGGGGTCTGCACCGCGCGCAGGGTGGACCGGTCCGGGGTTCCCAGCACCGGCTCCGGGAGTCCCGGCGCGGCGGCCGGGCCGACCTGCTTGACCGTGTCGGCCAGCGGCACCGCCGGGACCACGGCCGACGCGCCCTCGTCCACCGCGCGGGCGACCGCGTCCACCACGTCCACCGGGACCAGCGGGCGCGCGGCGTCGTGCACCAGCACCACGTCCACCTCGGGCGGCAGCGCGGCCAGGCCGAGCCGGACCGACTCCTGCCGGGTGTCGCCGCCGGGTACCACCAGTACCTCGGGGCCCTCGTCGCCACCGGCGCCGTGACTGTCCAGCAGCGCCCGCACCCGGGCCACGCCGTCGGCCGGGGCCACCACGACCACCAGCGTCACCGCACGGGAGCGCGCGAGCGCGCGGACGGCGTGCACCAGCAGCGGCACGCCGCCCAGTTCACGCAGGGCCTTGGGGGCACCGGGGCCCAGTCGTTCGCCCCGCCCGGCGGCGGGGACCACTGCTGCGGCGTTCAGGTTTTGTTCCTTCGACTATGTGGGTATGGCCAAGTCGTGCCGGGCCAAGCGCCTTCCGTGGAGCCAGACCTGCTCGTCCCGGCACACTACCGCCCCTCGGGGCGCGCGGCGGAGACGCTGCGCCGGACATGCCTCAGCGCCCGTCGTCGGGAACGGCGGGCGCTGAAGCAGGTGTCGCTCACGCACGTGCCACTTGCCGCAGGGCAGGCGAACGGTGCGTCAGGTCCCGCTCTTCAGGTCAAGCTCATCGTCACGCGAGGGGGCCTCTCAGGAGGCGAGAACCTCGTCGAGCAGCGTCTCGGCCTTGTCCTCGTTGGTGTTCTCGGCGAGCGCCAGCTCACTCACCAGGATCTGCCTGGCCTTGGCCAGCATCCGCTTCTCACCCGCGGACAGCCCGCGCTCACGCTCACGTCGCCAAAGGTCGCGCACAACCTCCGCGACCTTGATAACGTCGCCCGAAGCAAGCTTCTCCAGGTTCGCCTTGTAGCGGCGGGACCAGTTGGTGGGTTCCTCGGTGTACGGTGCACGCAGCACCTCGAAGACCCGGTCCAGCCCATCCTGACCGACCACGTCGCGCACGCCCACGAACTCGGCGTTCTCTGCAGGCACGCGCAGCGTCAGGTCACCCTGCTGCACCTTCAGCACCAGGTAGGTCTTGTCCACACCTTTGATCTGGCGAATCTCGATAGCTTCGATCAGTGCGGCCCCGTGATGGGGGTAGACCACGGTGTCGCCAACCTTGAACGTCATGTGACAGGTACCCCTTCCGTGGCTTTCCAGAATAACACGGACCCAGCCATATCCGAAGGGCGTTTTCGCAGGTCAGAGCCAGTCTCAGGGCTTGACAAGCACCCCTACCGCGTGCTGCGACCCCAGTTCGACAGCAGCTTCCCGCAGGTCGGAGCGGTTGCGAACGATCGGGAATCGACCGGGAAACCCCGGAACGATCTTACTCGAAAGCCGTAACCCAATCGTTATCTGATCTTCGGGCAAGCACGAAACGGCTCACCCGTACGGCGCACAACGGTCAACCGCGCGCCGGGCGCGTCCCCCGATACGCCGTCAGGGGAGCCGGGGCGACACGGGGCTCCCCCGTGTGAAGCGAATAAAGAGGCTCGGTAACCTGATCGCGGCCAGACCACCGAAATCGTCCAAGGAGAAGCCTCCGCCGTGAGCCGCAGTCTTCGTCGCGGCGCAGTCGCCGCCCTCATCATCGCGACCGCCCCTGTCCTCGCCGCCTGCTCCGCGGGGGACGGAGCAGCGAGCCTCCAGGTGAAGCCCAACGCTGCCGCCACCACCATCGGCTCGACACTGAAGCTCAACGGCATCACGGTCGTCACTGCCACCAACGGCAGCAACACGGCCAACGTCGTCGCCAACATCGCCAACAACAGCTCCACCACCCCCGAGACGCTGACCTCGGTCTCGGTGGACGGCAACCCGGCGACGCTCAGTGGCCCGGCCGTCATCCCGCCGCTGGGATCGCTGCTGGTCAGCGGCCCCGGTCAGGTCACCGCGCAGGTGGCCAGCCTGTCCGAGACGCCGGGGCAGAACGCCACGGTCAACTTCACCTTCGCCAACGCCGGCTCGACCAGCGTCCAGGCCCTGGTGAACGCGGGCGCCGGTGACTACGCCACGTACGCCCCCGCCGCGCCGACGCCGCCCCCGGTGGCGACGCTGAGCCCGCTGCCCAGCCCGAGCGGCTCCACGCCGGTGACCGGTAAGACCACCGGCAAGACCACGGCCAAGACGACGGCCAAGGCCAGCATCAGCGCGACCCCCTGAGGCACACCACAACGGCCGCGGCCCCGGAAGGCAGTCCTTCCGGGGCCGCGGCCGTGGCCGTCCGGCGGTTTCCGACGCGAGCGTGACGTGCGGCTCGACGCGGTTTACGGCTCGACGCGGTTTACGGCTCGAACTTGTAGCCCAGGCCGCGCACGGTGACCAGGAAGCGCGGGGCGCCCGGGTCCGGCTCGATCTTGGCCCGCAGCCGCTTCACGTGGACGTCCAGGGTCTTGGTGTCGCCGACGTAGTCCGCGCCCCAGACCCGGTCGATCAGCTGCATCCGGGTGAGCACCCGGCCGGCGTTCCGGAGCAGCATCTCCAGCAGGTCGAACTCCTTCAGCGGGAGGTCCACCTTGGCGCCGTCCACGGTGACCACGTGCCGGTCCACGTCCATCCGGACCGGTCCGGCCTCCAGCGCGCCCGGGCCGCCGTCGACGGTCTCGGGCTCGCCCCGGCGGCGCAGCACCGCGCGGATCCGGGCGACCAGCTCGCGGGTGGAGTAGGGCTTGGTGACGTAGTCGTCCGCACCTATCTCCAGGCCGACGACCTTGTCGATCTCGCTGTCCTTGGCCGTGACCATGATCACCGGGACGCTGGACTTGGCCCGCAGCTGGCGGCAGACCTCGGTGCCGGGCAGCCCCGGCAGCATCAGGTCGAGCAGTACGAGGTCCGCGCCGTTGCGCTCGAACTGGTCCAGGGCGTCTGGGCCGGTGGCCGCGATGGCCACCTCGAATCCTTCCTTGCGGAGCATGTACGACAGGGCATCGCTGAAGGACTCCTCGTCCTCGACGACGAGCACACGGGTCACGGCAGGGCCTCCGGGGCGGGGAGAGTGGTGGTGAGGTGGTCAGGGGTGTCGGCGTCGGCCGCTTCGGCCCGGACGTCGGTGTCGGTGTCGGTGTCGTCCTCGATCTCGGCGTCGAGATCGGCGTCGAGATCGGCGTCGAGATCGGCGTCGAGATCCGCGTCGGATTCGGGCGAGTCGGAGTGGGGCCCGGTCTGGTGGGCGACCGGCAGCCGGAGGGTGAAGGTGGATCCCTGGCCCTCGACGCTCCACACCGAGACGGTACCTCCGTGGGAGGCGGCGACGTGCTTGACGATGGACAGGCCGAGGCCGGTGCCGCCGGTGGCACGGGAGCGCGCCGGGTCCACCCGGTAGAAGCGCTCGAAGATCCGCTCGCGGTCCTTCTCGGAGATCCCGGTCCCCTGGTCGGTGACCGAGATCTCCACGATGTCGTTGGCGGATCCCGGCACCCTGCGGGCGGCGATGGCGACCCGGGTCCGGGCGGGGCTGTAGTTCACGGCGTTCTCGACCAGGTTGCCGAGGGCCGCGGCCAGCTGGCCCCGGTTGCCGTGCAGGTTGAGCCCGGCGATGCCGCCGGCGGCCATGACGATCTGCTTGGCCGCGGCCTGGTGCCGGCAGCGGTCCATGGCCTCGGCCACCAGCTCGTCCACCGGGACCGGCTCCGGGTCGACCAGCCGCTCGTCGTCCTGGACCCGGGAGAGCTCGATGATCTCCTGGACCAGGCTGGTGAGCCGGGTGGCCTCGATCAGCATCCGGCCCGCGAAGCGGCGGACCGCCTCGGGGTCGTCGCTGGCGTCCTGCACCGCTTCGGAGAGCAGCGACAGGGCGCCGACCGGGGTCTTCAGCTCGTGCGAGACGTTCGCCACGAAGTCGCGGCGGACCGCCTCGATCCGGCGGGCCTCGGTCAGGTCCTCGACCAGCACCAGCACCAGCCGCGAGCCGAGCGGGGCGACCCGCACCGACACGGCCAGCGCGTCGCCGCCGGGCTTGCCGCCGAGACGCCGCGGGATGTCCAGGTCGGCCTGCCGTATCTCGCCGTCGCGCCTGGTCAGCCGGGCCATGACGAGCATCGCGTCGACCGCGATGGCACCGCCCCTGACCAGTCCCAACGCGTAGGCGGCCGAGCTGGCCTTGATCACCTGGTCGCTGTCGTCGAGAACCACCGCGCAGGAGCGCAGCACGGACAGTACGGTGTCCACACCTGGGGGCAGGCCCTGCTCGGGCTGCTGTTCGACTCGCTTCTTGGGCTTACGGCGTTCCTTCTCGCTCCACCGGAAGGAGAGCGCGGCGGTCAGGCCGACTCCGAGCCCGGCGATCGCGCTCGCAGCGGCTTCGGCCACGTTCAGATCCATACGTTCAGCGTAAGCGCACGATGGTGACCTGCTGTAACCCAAGGAGCAGGGCATCAGCCCCCGGTCGCCGAGAATTCACCTCGGCGTCAGTGCTGGTTCACTCCCGCTGACCGGCGGGGTCGTTCTGGCGGCGCAGGGTAGGGACCAACAGGATCCAGCAGGAGGTTTGGCGAAGATGCGTGACGCGTACCACGAGGAACTCGACTCGATCGGCGATGGCCTGGTCGAGATGGCCCGACTGGTCGGCTCGGCCATGGGCCGCGCCACCACGGCACTGCTCGACGCGGACCTCCAGCTGGCCGAGAGCGTCATCGCGGCCGACGAGAAGGTCGACGAGCTGCACCACACCCTGGAGAACCGGGCGATAGCGCTCCTGGCACGGCAGCAGCCGGTGGCCACCGACCTGCGGATCGTGGTGACCTCGCTGCGGATGAGCGCCGACCTGGAGCGCTCCGGCGACCTGGCCCGGCACGTCGCCAAGCTGGCCCGGCTGCGCTACCCGGAGTCGGCGGTCCCGGCGGACCTGCACCCGATCGTGCTGGAGATGGGGCAGCTGGCCCAGCGCCTGGTCGCCAAGGCCGGTCTGGTCATCTCGTCCAAGGACGTGGACGCGGCGCTGGAGCTGGAGCGGGACGACGACGCGATGGACGAGCTGCACCGCCAGCTGTTCTCGCACCTGCTGGACGACCGCTGGCAGCACGGCATCGAGACGGCCGTGGACGTGACCCTCTGCGGTCGCTACTACGAGCGTTTCGCGGACCACGCGGTGTCGGTGGCCAAGCGGGTGGTCTACCTGGTGACCGGCGAGCACGCGGACGAGTTCGTGGCCGAGCCCGCCGACAAGTAGTCCGACCGGGGGGCGCGCGGTCGGGCGCGTGCCTGCCTCCGTACGCCCGTTGACGGAGCGTCAGACCGGGGCTTGACTGAGCTGTAGGCATGACCGCGCCCGAAGGAGGGTCCGCATGACTCAGACTCCGACCCCGTCCGCCCCGTCGCTGTCCACATCCGCCGAACCGGCGCCGGCGACCGTGCTGCGGGTGCCGCTTCCGTTGCTCGCGGCCTGCGGCTGCGGTTCCGGCTGCGGCTGCGGCTGCCAGTCCGGCGGCAGCTGCCAGTGCGGCGGCGGCTGCTGCCACTAGCGGCCGACACACAGCGACACCAGAGCTGGGTACCTGAACGGGTTCGGGCCCGGACCCCCCATGCAGGGGGTCCGGGCCCGAACCCGTGGTCGTGCGCCGGGGCTACTTCTTCTTGCCCTGGTTGGCGACGGCCTCGGCGGCGATCCTGGCGGCCTCCGGGTCGAGGTAGCGTCCGCCCTTGGTGATCGGCTTGAAGTCGGCGTCCAGCTCGTAGAGCAGCGGGATGCCGGTGGGGATGTTCAGTCCGGCGATGTCCTCGTCGGAGATCCCGTCCAGGTGCTTGACCAGCGCGCGCAGCGAGTTGCCGTGCGCGGTCACCAGAACGGTGCGGCCGTCCGCGAGGTCCGGGACGATCGAGTCGTACCAGTAGGGCAGCATCCGCTCGACGACGTCCTTGAGGCACTCGGTCTGCGGCCGGACGTCGGCGGGGAGCTGGGCGTAGCGGGGGTCGTCCGCCTGCGAGTACTCGGCGTCAGCGGCGAGCGGCGGCGGCGGGGTGTCGTACGAGCGGCGCCAGAGCATGAACTGCTCCTCGCCGAACTCGGCGAGGGTCTGGGCCTTGTCCTTGCCCTGGAGCGCACCGTAGTGACGCTCGTTCAGCCGCCAGGAGCGGCGGACCGGGATCCAGTGGCGGTCGGCCCGGTCGAGGGCGATCTGCGCGGTGCGGATGGCGCGGCGGAGCAGGGAGGTGTGCAGGACATCCGGCAGGAGGCCCTCGGCGGCGAGCAGCTCGCCGCCGCGCACGGCCTCCTTCTCGCCCTTGGCGTTGAGGTCGACATCGACCCAGCCGGTGAAGAGGTTCTTCTCGTTCCACTGGCTCTCGCCGTGGCGGAGCAGGACGAGACGGTAGGGAGCATCAGCCATGGTCGGAAGCCTAGTCGAGGCGGAAACCCGCTGGCGCGCCGGCCAAGCGATCCGTAATATCTCGACTGCCAATGTGACTATTACACCTGCCGTTCAGGAGCCTGCTGTGCCCGAAACGCCACCACCCCGGCCAGGCCTGCGGCAGCGACTGCGGACAGCGGCCCGGGAATCGGTGGGCGGACTCCCGGCGACCTTCTGGTGGCTGTGGACCAGCACGCTGGTGAACCGGCTCGGCGGCTTCGTGGTCACCTTCCTCGCCCTCTACCTGACCGTCGACCGCGGCCTGTCCCCCGCCTTCGCCGGGCTGGTCGCCTCGCTCTACGGCCTCGGTGGCAGCCTGGCCTCGGTCGCGGGCGGCGTGCTCGCGGACCGGATCGGGCGGCGGCCGACGCTGCTGGCGGCGCAGGCCGCCACCGCCACCGCCACGCTGGCGCTCGGCCTGGTCCACCCGGCCTGGGCGATCGCGGTGACCGCCGCCGTGCTCGGTTTCACCAGCAACGCCTCCCGGCCCGCCGTGTCCGCGATCATGGCGGACCTGGTCCCGGCGGCCGACCGGGTCAGGGCGTTCTCGCTGAACTACTGGGCGATCAACATCGGCTTCGCCTTCGCCGCCGCGGCGGCCGGACTGATCGCGGCGCACGGCTTCCTGCTGCTGTTCGTCGGCGACGCGGCGACCACCCTGCTCTGCGCGCTGGTGGTCTTCGCCCGGGTCCCGGAGACCCGCCCCGAGGCCGCGCCGGTCACCGCGTCCGCGCCCGCGCCCGCCGCGCCGCGGGTCGGCCTGGTCACCGTGCTGCGCGACCCGGCCTTCATGGCCCTGGTCGGGCTGACCTTCCTGCTCGCCTGCGTGGCGAACCAGGGCGGCGTGGCGCTGCCGATCGTGATGGGGCGCGCCGGGTACTCGCCCACCGACTACGGCCTGGTGGTCGCCCTCAACGGACTGCTGATCGTGCTGCTGCAGATCCCGGTCACCCGGTTCGTCCAGGGCCGCAACCGGGCGCTGATGCTCTCGGTCGCCGCGCTCTGCACCGGCTGCGGCTTCGGCCTGACCGCCTTCGCCGGGAGCGCCTGGTTCTACGCGCTGACGGTGACGGTCTGGACGGCGGGCGAGATGCTGAGCGTGCCCGCGAACATGGCGCTGGTCGCCGAACTCTCCCCAGTCCACGCCCGGGGCCGCTACCAGGGCGTGTACTCGCTGGCCTGGTCCGGCGCCTCGTTCCTGGCCCCGATGACCGCCGGGTTCCTGCTCACCGCCTCCGGCGGGGACGCGGTCTGGCTCTGCTGCACGCTGCTCGGCCTGGTGGCCGCGGCCGGGTACGTCCGGCTGCTGCGCGAGCGCCCGCAGCCGCGCCTCGTGCCGCTCGCCGCCCGGCCTGCCGTCGCGGCCGCCGGAAATGCGGATGCCCGGTCCGCTTCCACCTCGCAAGGTGCTCGGCATGGCGACAGGAACGACACCCAGCGGCGGCGACGGCATCGAGATCAGGGTGGTGGAGGACGCCGAGCTCGCTGACTGGGGCAAGGCCCTCGCCAGCGGCTTCATGCACGGCAAGGGCGACGGCAACGCGGACTCCGTGCGCAGGGCGGTCGACCCCGGCCGGGCCCTCGGCGCGGTGCACCGGGGGCGCTTCGTCGGCACCTTCCGCAGCCTGGACCGCGAGATCACCCTGCCCGGCGGCACCGCCCTGGGCGCCAACGCCGTCACCAACGTCACCGTCTCCGCCACCCACCGGCGGCGCGGCCTGCTCACCGCGATGATGACCCGGGACCTGGCCGCCGCCGCCGAGCGCGGCTCGGCCATCGCGGTGCTGATCGCCGCCGAGTACCGGATCTACGGCCGCTACGGCTTCGGCCCGGCCACCGCCAGGCGCGGCTACAGCATCGACGCGCTGCGCGCCGGGAACGTCCGGGTCCCGGCCGAGGCCGAGGGCGGCAGCTTCGAGCTGCTGACCATGGACGAGTGGCGCAAGATCGGCCCCGAGGTGCACGACCGCTTCCGGCGGAACCAGCCCGGCGCGATCAACCGGCGTCCGCTCGAATGGCAGTACCGCACCGGCGCGGAGCGGAATCCGGACGACGGCTGGAAGGAGCCGCTCGTCGCGCTCTACCGCGACCCGGAGGACCGCCCGGCCGGGCTGCTCGCCTACGAGGCCGAGGACCCGTGGACCAACATGCTGGCCAAGTCCAAGGTGAGGGTCCGCGACCACATCGCGGTGGACCAGGCCGCCTCTGCCGCGCTCTGGCGCTACGCGCTGAGCATCGACTGGATCGACCGGCTGGAGATCCCCACGATCGCCCCGGACGACCCGCTGCCGCTGCTGCTCGACGACCCGCGCGCCTGCGTGGACAACGGCGACAGCTGCGCCGACTTCATGTGGCTGCGGGTGCTGGACGCCCCGACCGCCTTCTCCGCCCGCGGCTACGCCGCGCCCGGCCGGGTGGTGCTCCAGGTCAGCGACCGGATGGGCTACGTCGACGGCCGCTTCGCGATCGAGGCGGCGGCGGACGGCACCGGCCGCTGCACCGCGGTCGGCCCGGACCAGCCCGCCGACGTGGCGATGGACGCGAGCGTCCTCGGCACCCTCTGCCTGAGCAGCGAACCGGTCCCCCGCCTGCACGCGGCCGGCCTGCTCACCGAACTCCGCCCCGGCGGCGTCCCCCGCCTCGCCGCCCTCCTGCACACCGACTTCCGCCCCTGGTGCCCGGACAGCTTCTGACCCCGGATCCCTTACTGCCCCCGGCCAGTCCAGCCACGAGGACCAGCTCGGCCGACCACGGACCATCCTCCAGCAGCGTGCTCGGCACACCACCGTGGTGCTCGATCACGTGGCCGCTCCGAGTATCCACCTCAGGCGGCAACTGACGCCTGATCAGTGGAAGGGTCATCCCCGCACGAATTCCGGCCGAGCCCGAGGGCTGCTACGGAGACCCATGTGCACTACTTAGTGCGATCCCATGGAGATGGACGGTCGAATTCCCCTTGCTTGAACTTCAAGCGGGCGGTGCACTGCCCACGAACACTACGAAGACTCCATAAATACCGGAGAGCAGTGCGCACGCCCCGAGCAAGGTGACAGGCAGCCACCTGGACCGGCTCCTCGCCAGCCACTCGGCCAGGGGAAACACGAATGCGAACCCCGGTAGCAGGAAACGGGCCAGCGGCGGCGTCGACGAGGCGTTTCCGAGGTCCATGAGCAGCAGGGCCGCACTGAAGACCAGCAGTACCAACGGCTGGCGTCCGCGCACTGTCAGGGTGAAGAGCGCCAGGTAGGCCATGAGAGTCACGATCATGACCACGCTCATCGACACCCCCACAGCAGCACCGCCCACGGAGTGATGGCCGGGCAGTGCTGCGGTCGCGTGGCCCTGCGAGAGGTGACTGTGTGCCCCGGTGAGCGTGTGGAGGAGTCTGCGAACAGCGGAGACTCCGCCATCGAAACTGGACCCCCAGGCATCCTGAATATGGAAGTACGCTCCCCAGGATCCCTCCACCCAGCCTGTCCACAGCATGTACCCCGCCCAACCCAGTGGAGCGAGCAGGCCCGCCGCCAGCGGGCGCCACCAGCGGACAGGGCTGCCTCCGTCACGCCTCCACCGGCCGAGTTCGACCAGAGCGGCCAGCGCGACGGCGGCGCTGAGGGCCATCGCGGTCGGCCGGGTCAGTCCCGCCAGCACGCACAGCGCACCTGCCCAGAGCCATCGGGCCGTCAGCACCGCGTAAAGGGTCCAGGCGGCGAGCGCGGTGAACAGCGACTCGGAGTAGGCCAGGTTCTCGATCGCAGCCAAGGGCAGCGCACCCCACAGGACCACCGAGATGACCCCCGCCCGGTGGTTGTGGCAGTGAGCAGCACAAGCATAGATACCCCAGGCGGCCACGACTCCGGCCGCGCTTGAGATGAGTACCAGCGCAGTGCCGGCGCTGACCGGCAGCCACCAGTGCAGCGGGTCGGCCAGCGCCGGGAACAGTGGAAAGAACGCCCGCGGGGAGTATGGGATCCCATCTTTCCCGATCAGCCCGTTGGAGACCGAGTAGCCGGTCTCCACGATCCGCACATACCAACCGGCATCCCAGGCACCGCCCAGACGCCTCAGCGTCGACACCTGGTGCGTGTGCGCGTAGGTCACAAGACATAACAAGCCCAGGACCCGCACGGCGAGGTACACGCACACCGCCGTCGCGATCCGCCGGGCGGCCGACAGAACTGGAGAGGGTGTCAGAAGGGCGTCAGGCGGGGCGGATATGTGTCCTCGGGACGTATGAGTACTAGTCACACAGATACACAGTAGGCCAACGAATCGTGATCGACCTCGGGATTAAAGGACTACGCAGTGGCGTAAAAGCCTGTCCCGCAAAAGCCGCCGAGCTGGGGCAGGTGTCCACGACGCGGGCCTTGGATGGAGCTGTCGGCGCGCAGTTGCCCACTTCACAGGACCTGCCATGGTCCAACCTCTTCGGAGGTCAAGAGCGCGGATGCCAGAGATCCCGAGGACGGTGAAGATCCCGGGGCGGGGAGGACGGGGTTCATGGGGTGGTTGCGCGGTGCAGTCGGCACACGTCGCGGTCGTCGGCGTCGCCCTGGAAGCTCCAGAGCACCGGGTCCTTGGCGGAGCCGGTGAGGTCCAGCTCCGTGCCGCCGAACTCCGTGCCGTTGACGTCGATGCCCCCGAGGGAGACCGACGTCCCGCCACTCCAGCGTCGGGGTGGAGCACCAGCCTCGATTCGCCGTCGCCGGTCCAGGTGCCGACCAGCGTCGTCGGGTCGAGCTTCACCGGGCGGGGGATGTCGTCGTGGGTGACCGCGAGCACGGTCACCCAGAGGATCAGCAGTCCGGTCATCGCTCCGATCGGGATCAGGCAGCCATGTCGGCGGGTCCGCCTGGTCTGCGGTTGCCTCTGCTCTCTCCCTCGGGGTCCGTGGACCGCACGGGGGCACGGAGGCGGGGCTCAGTCCTTCGCGCGGCGTTTGCGCCTGGCGGGGGTGGCGGCCGGGGCGGGCTTGGGGGTCGGGGCGGCCTTGCCGATGGTCGGCAGGACGAAGTCCTTGATCATGTCGACCGCGTCGCGGACCAGCGGGCGGAAGACCCGGTAGCGGGAGAGCGCGACGATCTTGGCGACGAACGGGGCGCAGCGCTTGACGAAGGCGCGGGTCCGCTCGGTGTCCTCGGTGCGGTCGAAGACCCAGTACAGGACGATGACCATCAGGTGCAGCCAGAGCAGGTCCGGGAGGAGTTCCTCCAGCTCCGGGTCGAGCTTGGGGCCGAGGTCCGAACCGTCCAGCACCTCGCGGAAGATCTGCACCGCCGTGGCCCGGGCCGGGTGGGACTCGTGGGAGAACGGGCTGAGCGCGCTGTTCGGGTCGGCCGCCGTCCGGAAGAACTGGGCGGCGAACTCGTGGTAGTCCGCCGCGCAGTCCACCCAGGAGTCCAGCGCGATCTGCAACCGCTCGGCGAAGTCGGTCCGCCCGGCCATCCGGGCCCGGGCGTCGGCGGCGTGCTCGTGCGTCATCCGGTCGTAGAACCCCTGGATCAGGAACTCTTTCGACTCGAAGTAGTAGTAGGCGTTGCCGACCGAGACCCCGGCCTCGGCGGCGATGGCCCGCATCGTGGTCTTGTCGTAGCCGCGCTCCTGGAACAGCCGCATCGCGGTCTCCAGGATCAGCGCGCGGGTCTGCTCGCTCTTTCCGGTCTTCGGGCGGGCTCGGCCGCCCGCCGGTTCCGGGGCCCCCTCGGCAGCGGTCTCCGGCGGCGTCGCCGGTGCCTGACGCCGCACCGGCCGGGACGCGGGCTTCCTGCGCGCAGGGGTGGGCTCGGGGGTCTCGGTCGGCAGGGCGTCATTCACACTCATGAGGCTAGCCGGGCGGCGGGGCGCAGTGCTCACCGCAGGGTTCGGCGGTCGGCGCCGACGGCTGCCAGGACTTCCCGTTCCAGGTCCAGGGCCCGACCGGGGTCGACGGTGAGGCGTCGGCGGGGGTCCGACCGGCTCTCCCCTGTGCAGTCGGTCGGACACCCTCCTTCCCGTTCACCGTGGGGCTGGTCGCCTCGCGCCACTTCGCGGCGGCCAGTACCGCGCCCCGGGCGAGCCTGGCCCCGGTCGGGGTGCTGAACCGGTACGCCGTGGCCCGGCGGCCCTTCAGCGCCCACAGGCAGACCAGCCAGGCGTCGGACGCCTCATAGACCTCACCGACGTCGCTGATGACGGTGATCTCACGAAGCGTGCGGGCATGGTCGAGATCCGGGAAGCGCCGCGCCGCCTCGGCGGAGCCCGCCGGGACGAACTCCAGCGGGACGAGCTGCCACTGGCGTTCCAGCCAGCCCCGCACGTGTCGGCACAGGGGGCACTGGGCGTCGTAGAGCACGGTCAACGAGCGGACCGGCGGTTCGTCGGCAGGGAACTCCTCGGAGAACTCGGCGGGGAACTCTTCGGGGGGCTCGGCGGCGGGATCGTGGGAGGGGCCGGTGGGGAAACCGGTGGCGGGGCCGAGCGGGTCCGCCGGGTGGGCGTCGGTCATGGCGTCCGCCTCAGCCCTGCGGCGTGGGTCGGCCCACGGTGGTGCGCGGGCGGGCGGGCAGGGACGGGCGCTGCTGGCGCTCCATCAGGCCGCGCCGCCGGATCCGGTTGAGCACGTACACGTTGCCCAGGTGCAGCACCCCGAGGACCAGCAGCACCGTGCCGATCTTGACGGAGAGCGCGGTGAAGATGCTCCTGGCGTCGGTGACGTCGGTGTCCCCGCCGCGCAGCCAGAGCGCCACGAAGCCCAGGTTGACCAGGTAGAAGCCGACCACCAGCAGGTGGTTGACGGCGTCGGCCAGCTTCTCGCTGCCCTGGAGCACGTCGGCCAGGAAGACATGCCCGCTACGGCTCAGCGTGCGGGCCACCCAGATCGTGAGCCCGATGCTCAGTGCCAGGTAGACGACATAGGTGACGACCGTGAGGTCCATCGTTCCGCCCCTTGGAGAGGTTTTGAACGCGTTCGATTTTCGCGTCGAGGGAGACACTAGACCCGTTTTTGAACATGTTCAAGTCTCTCTCCGCCACCCGCGGGCCTACCGGCGGGCCCCCTCGCCGCTGGTGATCCGCCAGAGTCCGGCGAGCTGGAAGTAGACGTTGTTCACCACCTGGAGCAGCCCCAGGGTCACCGGCCACAGCAGCGCCCCCAGCGCCGGGACCTGGTCGACCGGCAGCAGGTAGGCCATCGCCACCCGGGCCACGCCGTCGAGCAGCAGGGCCACCGCCCAGATCACCGTGGCCACCCGCCAGATCCGCCGGAACCGCGGCTCGCGCTCCCACAGCACGTCCCAGGAGGTCCCGTCGGAGCGGAAGTGTCCCTCCAGCAGCGGGCGGGCGCCGTGGAACAGCAGCGGACGCCGGGCCCGCAGCGAGGCCAGGTACCAGAGCCCGCCGATGAAGGTGGTGTAGCCGTCCTTGGCCAGCAGGAAGCGGGTGCTGCCGTTGATCAGCGACATCCCCAGGCTGAGCAGCATGACGGCGGCGAAGAACGCGGCCAGGCCGTCGAGCCGACGCTCCCGGGCGAACTGGACGCCGGCACTGACCAGCGGCGGGATCGTGGACACGATCAGCGAGAGGTGGACATCGCACCCCGCCGCGCGCAGCAGGTAGTAGAGCCCGACCGGTAGCGCGGCGTCGACGGCCAGCAGCAGCAGTCGGCGCCCCTTGCGCACCCGGGTCCGGGACGGCGCCGCCCCCGAGCCCGGTTCGGCCTCCGGTTCCGGACCGTGGCCGGGGCGCTCCGGACCCGGCAGTACCGCCCCCCGTTTTACTGGCATGAGTAAAAACTACCCTGCATCAGTAACAGGCAAACGGCTGCCCTCAGCCGCGCTGCTCCCCCTGGGTGCGCCGCGCGTACGAGCGGGCGGCGCGGATCCGGTCGCCGCAGCGCACCGAGCACCAGTGCCGCGCGGCATGGGTCCGCAGCAGGTAGCGGGAGCAGTCGCCGGCGCCGCACCCGGCCAGCCGGTCCGCGTCCGCCGCGGTGAGCAGGTCGACCGCGTCGGCGGCGATCCGGGCCATGGCGTGCTCGGCGATCCGGTCCGCCGGGTGCGGCCGCACCCGGCGCGGCCCGGCGGCCTCGTCCCAGGCCAGCAGGTCCACCGCCGGGGCCAGCGTCAGCGCCTCGTTGAGCGCGGCCAGGGCCGGGGCCGGGGGCGCGCCGTCGTCGATCCGGGCCGCGAGCAGCTCCCGGACGTGGTCGCGCAGCGTGCGCAACCGCCCGGCGCACAGCTCCATCAGCTCCGCGTCCGGCGGCGCGAGCCGGTGGTCCACCAGCCAGCCGGTGGCCTGGGCCGGACTGCCGAGCAGGTCGAGCCGGACCCCGCCGGGCATGGTCAGCGTGGTGTTGGCGAAGTCCAGGGCGACGTGCCGGTCCGCCCCGGGCGCGGGCGGGGGCGCGGTCGGCAGCGGCTGGGACGAGGGCCGACGATCCGTGGTGCTCATATTCCTCATGCTAACGCTTGAAGTTTTCCGTGAGAACTGACTACTCTTCATCACGGCAAACCAGCAACTTCTCCGTGAGGTGTCCCGTGACCAGTGCCACGCACGAGCAGACCGAGATCCGCGTCTTCGGCGGCCCCAGTGCCCTGATCGACTTCGGTGGCCTGACCTTCCTCACCGACCCGGCCTTCGACGGGCCCGGCGAGTACGGCCGGGGCAGCGGCCGGACGCTCGTCAAGACCGCGCCCGCCTCCATCGACCCGGCCGAGCTCGGCCCGATCGACGCCGTGCTGCTCTCCCACGACGAGCACCCGGACAACCTGGACCACTCCGGCCGGGCGCTGCTCGCCGACGTCCCGCTGGTGCTGACCACCCGGGGCGGCGCGGGACGGCTCGGCGGCAGCGCCCAGGGGCTGGCGGCCTGGGAGTCGGTGCAGCTGACCCGGCCCGACGGCGGCACCGCGACCGTCACCGCCGTGCCCGCCCAGCACGGTCCGGAGGGCTGCGAGCCGATCAGCGGCGAGGTGATCGGCTTCGTGCTCACCGCCGCCGACCTGCCCACCGTCTACGTCAGCGGCGACAACGCCTCGCTGGCGCTGGTCGAGGAGATCGCCGGGCGCTTCGGCCCGGTCGACACGGCCGTCCTGTTCGCCGGGGCCGCCCGGGTGGCCGCGCTCTTCGACGGCGGACTACTCACCCTGGACAGCGCGCAGGCCGCCGAGGCGGCGCGGATCCTCGGCGCGCGCCGGGTGGTCCCGGTCCACTTCGACAGCTGGGGGCACTTCACCGAGGGCCGGGAGGCGCTGGTCGCCGCGTTCGCCGCCGCGGGCCTGAGCGACCGCCTGCACCTCGGCTGACACCGACCGTGAGCCGCCGCCGTCCGTTCGTCGTCAGCCGGTGCCGGTGACGCCCGCCAGCGGCGCGGCGACAACCTCGGCGGTGGTGACCGGCCGGACGCCGATCCCGGTCAGGTCCGTGATCCGCTCGTCGCTGGTCTGCGACACGGCGTCGGTCACCAGCACCGTCCGCAGGTCCCGGACGCTCGCCTCGAACAGCGTCGCCCGGGGACAGTTGGGCAGGTTGCAGCCGGCCACCACCACCGTGTCCACGCCCCAGCCGCGCAGCAGCCGCTCCAGGTCGGTGCGGTGGAAAGCGCCCCAGCGCGGTTTGAACAGCACCGCCTCGGTCGACGAACCACCCAGGTACTGCGGCTTTCCGGCGAGCAGCAGCGCCGGGTCCAGCTCCGCCGCGCGCTCGCCGAGGACCACGGAGGGGATCTGGCTGCCCGGGGTCCCCGGCGCGGCCAGGTTCAGCCCGGCCTCGACGGCGGCCCGGCGCGGCAGGTCCACGTCACTGCCGCCGGGCTCGGACAGCCGGATGACGTGCACGATCGGCCGTCCGGCCGCGCGGTAGGCCGCGACCAGCTCGGCCAGGCGCGGAAGTACCGCCGTGGTACCGGGAATCGTCAGTGCCCCACCGTCCAGGAAATCCTGCTGGACGTCGATCAGCAGCAGCGCGGAACTCGCCCACACGGGCTCGGTGTAGTCCATCCACCGAGCGTAGTGACGGCCGCTCGGCCCGCACCGCACATTTCAACCAGCGGACGCGGAAGCGTCGTTGGCGACCTCCCGGCGCAGGCAGACCCGCGCCCACCGGTCCAGCCCGTGCGTGGCCTCCCGCCTGCGGATCTCCCGCAGGCCCGGGCCGAGCTCGGGTTCGTCGAGCGGCCGGAAGCCGAGACGCCGGTAGTACGGCGCGTTCCAGGGCACCTCGGCGAAGGTGGTCAGGGTCAGCGCGGGAGCCCCTCGGCCGCCGCGAAGGCCGCCGCCCGGTCGAGCAGCGCCCGGCCGACACCGCGACGCGCGGCGTCCGGGTGCACCGACACCTGCTCGACGTGCAGCGCGTCGTCCAGCCGGTCCGCGAGCAGGTACGCCATCGGCGGCCCGTCCGCCGGGACCGCCACCCAGGCCAGCCCGGCCCGCTGGTAGCGGGCGAGCTCGGCCAGCGGCGGCGGTTCGTCGTCCGCGATCTCCGGCATGCCGAGGCCGCGGAAACCGCGCCCGGCGGCCCGTTCGATCTCTTGCAGCCGGGGCAGTTCGTCGGCACGGACCGCTCGGATACGCATCCACCCAGTATCCCCGCCAGCATCCCCGTCCGTATCCCCGTCCGTGTCCCGTCCGTGTCGGCCCAGTCCCGTCTCTCCTGTCTCGGCGGAACGGGCGCGGGGACCGGCGGCGGCGCGGGTCAGACCTCCGCCGCCAGTACGCCCATCGCCTCCCGCGCCGCCGCCAGCGAGCTCGCCGCCAGGCCCTGGAACTGCGCCAGGGCCGGGATGTCCGCCGAGCGGGTGAGCTCGGCGACCACGATGTGCAGATTCGCCGCGGCCACCCCGATCCGGGCGAAGTAGGCCCGCAGGTAGGGGATCTGGAAGTCGAACGCCTCCATCGGCGTCCCCGGGCCGTAGCCGCCGCCGCGCGCCGCGGCGACCACCACCCGGGTCCGGCTCAGCAGCCGCTCCCCGGTCGCCGGGTCGGTGTACGCGCCCGGGAAGGTCACCCGGTCGATCCACGCCTTCAGCGCGGCCGGTATCGACAGGTTGTACATGGGGGTGCCGATCAGCAGCGTGTCCGCCGCCAGCAGTTCGCTGATCAACGGCAGGGTCAGCGCCCACTGCCGCTGCTCCGCGACCCCCTCGGCGAACTCGGCCACCTTGTCCAGCGGCACCGCGCCGCCGCGCTCCACCCGCTGGCCGAGCAGGGCGTAGCCGCCGTCGGTCAGCGGCACCGGGTCGGCGCTGAGGTCCCGGTAGCGGTAGCCGTCCGTGCCGTGCCGGTCCCGCCAGGCCTCCGCGTACCGCGCGGCCAGCCGGCGGCTGACCGAGTCGGCCGGAAGGCTGGGGCTGGCGTCCAGATGCAGCAACGTGGGTCGGTCCATGGTCATCGGGCTCTCCTGGTCACTTCTGCGTGGTTGGGTTCGTCAAGGCATCGACGCGGCTCGACGAGGAAAGGTGACCGATGAACGGGGACGACTGGCTGGCGGCGCGGTTCGAGTCGCACCGGGGACACCTGCGGGCGGTCGCCTACCGGATGCTCGGCTCGCTCAGCGAGGCCGAGGACGCGGTGCAGGAGTCCTGGCTCCGGCTCAGCCGGGTCGAGGCCGACGAGATCGAGAACCTGGGCGCCTGGCTGACCACCGTGGTCTCCCGGGTCTGCCTGGACCTGCTGCGTTCCCGCCGGTCACGCGGCGAGGAACCGGTCGGCCTGTCCGACCGGGTCCGCGAGGCCGACGAGAGCGTCGACGACCCGGAGCAGGAGGCACTGCTGGTGGAGTCCGTCGGCCGGGCGATGCTGGTGGTACTCGACCGGCTGGCCCCGGCCGAGCGGCTGGCGTTCGTCCTGCACGACCTGTTCGCGGTGCCCTTCGACCAGATCGCGCCCATCGTCGAACGCACCCCGGTCACCACCAAGAAGCTCGCCAGCCGCGCCCGGCAGCGGGTCCGCGGCGCCTCCCCGCTGCCCGGCGCCGAACTCACCCAGCACCGGCAGGTGGTCGAGGCCTTCCTCACCGCCTCCCGCGGCGGCGACCTGCGGGCCCTGCTCACGGTGCTGGCCCCGGACGTGGTCCGGCGGGCCGATCCGGCGCTGCTCCCACCCGGCGCCCCGGTCGTGGTCCACGGCGCGGCGGCGGTCGCCCGGGAGACGATGGTCCTCGGCCGCCGCGCCCGCTACGCCGAACCGGCGCTGATCAACGGCGCGGTGGGCATCGTCGTCGCCCCGCACGGCCGGCTGCTGCTGGTCCTCACCGTCGAGGTCCGGGCGAACCAGGTCACCGCCTACGAGGTCATCGCCGACCCGGACCGCCTCCCCCGGCTCACCCTCGCGCTGCTCCCCGACTGAGCGAACCGGCCCGACTGAGCGAACCGACGCCCGCTGGGACTTGTCCGCCCGATCATGTGGCTATCGCCTGACTTGCTCGTTGGTTCGGGCATGGGGCGGGGAGATCTGACGGATGCCGAGTGGGAACGGCTGCGGCCGTTCCTGCCGGTCAGCGACAGGCGTTGTGGCCGGTGGCGGGACCATCGGCCGGTGATCGACGGGATTGTGCACCGGGTGCGGACCGCAGTGCACTGGCGTGACCTGCCCGAGCGCTTCGCGCCGTGGAAGACGGTCTACGAACGCCATCGGCCGTGGTCGGCCGACGGGACCTGGGAACGGCTGCTCCAGCAGGTGCAGGCCGAAGCGGACGCGGTCGGCGACATCGACTGGGACGTCTCGGTCGACTCGACCATCGTGCGGGCCCACCAGCACGCGGCCGGCGCCCGCACCGACCGGCCACCGGCCCTGGCCTCAAAGGGGGCTGGGCCAGGGGAACACCAGGACCAGACGCCGTGGCAGAGCCTCGTCGCCCGTCTGGTGGAGGTGGTGCTGGAGGCGAGGACCTGGGCCGCTCGCGCGGCGGGTCCACCACCAAGGTCCACCTGAGCGCGGACAGCCGCTGCCGCCCGCTGTCCCTGGTCCTCACCCCGGGACAGCGGGCGGACCGCACGCAGTTCGAGCCCGTGCTGGAGAAGATCCGCGTCCCGCGGACCGGTCCGGGCAGGCCCCGCAAGACACCCGACAGCCTGGCCGCCGACAAGGCCTACAGCAACGGCCCGTGCCGCGACTACCCGCGCGGGCACGGCATCCCGCACGCGATCCCCCAGAAGACGGACAGTCGTGCCGCCCGCCTGCGCAAGGGCTCGCGCGGCGGGCGACCACCGGGCTTCGACGAGGAGCGGTACAAGAAACACAACACCGTCGAATGGGCCATCAACAAGCTCAAACACGCCCGAGCGGCGGCCACGCACTACGACAAACGCGGCTACGTCTACCTCGGCACGGCCACCACAGCCGCCCCCGTCATCCGACTCCGCACGTGATCGACCGGACAAGTCCTAGCCGGTGTGGGGACCGTTCGATCTGTTCCTCGAACCAGCTGGCATCACTCGCGCAGGCGGCGACGAACGTCTGTCGCGGCGGCGGTAAGTCAGGCTTGATCGTCAAGCTAGAATTGTGACGTCGGCCACCCCACTTGGATTGGGGTGGCCGACGCTTCAACTGCCTTGCCTGGCAGCTAAATTGATGGTTGCAGAGCTAGAGCTTCGGGTCCTGCAACCCTCTAGTCAGATCCGGTGATCCATGTCTGTCCATCGACATTGCAGTTGATACGCTGCCAGTGGCCTGCGTCGATCGGAATGCCCTTGGCGATAACGGATACCTCGAAGTCGTCGCCGTCGTTCATGTAGCTGCCGGTCTGGCTCGTAGCGTGGTTGTGCCAGTTTCCGCACCAGGTTACGGAGACCTGGTAGCCGATACCCGAGCTATCGTTGCAGTCCAGGAAGTCCTCCCAGACTTCACCACCGGTGTAGTAGAACGCCGTGGAGATGGTGTTGCCCCAGACCGCGCAGGCTATGGCGCTGCACGTGTGCGTGCTGGCCGTGGTGTAGTAAGTCGTCTGCGGCTTGACCGTAGAGGCGTGCACTCCGGTCGACTGCTTGACGATGCGAGCCGTTCCGATGGTCAGGGTCTCGGTGTTCTCGCAGGTCTTCCCGATCTTGATGCCGGGGTGCTGCTGGTGGATCATGGCGCATTCAGATGCCGGAGCTGGCACCTCGAACGTGTAGGTGTGCGGGGCCGCTCCCGGGGCCACCTTGTCGGTAGCCCATGAGCCGGAAGTTCCGCTTGACGCCTCGTGGACGAACGAGCTGGTCTCTACGGTGGTGCTGGCTAACGCCTTCGCCGCCGTGATGGTGGGCTGAGCGGCGCTGGCAGGACTGGTGGATGCGACGAAAAACGCTCCAACCAGCAAGGCCGGGGCAATGGCTGCCGCCATCAACTCCCTCATTCGTTTCAAGATCACTCCCCGTGATACGTGAAGGACACGGGGAACCAGGCCGACAGAATGACCTTGAAGTGGAGCCCCCCGTGTCCCAGCCGTGTGGGCTGGGCAGTTAGATCATGCCCAGATCGGTAAGAGGTTCGCAGTCGGAGCGATCGGGCTTTGCCTTAACTTTGCATAGTCTCCCCATCGAGGGATCGCGCCAGAATGATAACAAAATGGGGTATATCAAGCACCTTGACAGGCTCGACCATGGTGGCGTACGTTCCGGAGGGTAACGATATTCGATATGGCATGGGGGTATCCATGGTGATCGGTAAAGTTCGCAATCCCGTTGAACCGCTGGCGACTACATCCAGGGTGGCACTGGGGGGCGCTCTCGCAGTGATCGTTTTTGGTGTCGTGGCGGCGGTATTTGGGAGCAATGGCGTCTTTGGCTTTGGAGGTGATCAAGCTGCATGCCTCGACGTCCCATCGGCGCTGGTACGCTTCCATGGCGATGGCGGAACCATTTTCGGGCTCCGTTCTGGGGTTGCGACGTTCGCTGATTCCTTCAACCTCTGTGCCACGAATCCAAGAACGAGTGAACGTCTACTGCTTAGCCTCACTGAGATTCCGGGATATCTTCTATTCGTCGTCATGGCTGTGCTCGTGGTGAGGTTCACTCGAACCGCTTCGCGAAGCGGTGTATACAGCGGGTCCAGTGCGCGGCAGATTCGGCTCATTGCCTGGACTCTCGTTCTAGGCGAGATTATCGCCACGGGTATTGAGGCAACCGCAAGTCGCTCCCTCTTTGATGCAATGACCAGCTATCACAGTGGGGCTCAGGCGCTGCTAGATTTCTGGGACTTCCATCTGTCTCTTGTTTTCGTGTCTCTTGGACTCCTCACCTTCGCCCGTATCGTCTCGCTCGGCGTGCGGATGCGTGAAGAGAATGAGGGGACCATCTAATGGCCGCTGGGGAGACCGAAGCTCACGCAATCGCTGTCCATCTAGACAAGCTGCTCACCCAACGGGGAATGACCCTCACTGAGCTCTCGGAACTTGTCGGAGTGACTAACGTGAATCTGTCCGTTCTGAAGAACGGGCATGCCCGGGCGATTAGGTTCACTACCTTGACAAAGCTGTGCGAAGTCCTGGAATGTCAGCCCGGAGACCTCCTCACGTTCGATGGCTGAGTGAGCGCTCGCGACTGCCTCCTCAGCGCCGAGTGCGCCCCCATAAGCGGCCCTAGCCGTCTGGCCCCTCCCCGTGACGGATAGCTGGGGCGTTCTCCTTGCTGGCTACGGCTACGGCTACGTCATAGTCGTTGCACATAGTCTGGATTGCGCGGGCGCAGGCCCTGTATGCATGGAGGGCACTGTGAGCCTGCGTGAGATCCGGCTCGACGCCTGGAGCTGGTTGAACTGCAAGCCGGTCATGGCCCACCCCGAGAGCCCGCAGGCTCGCCGCGTGTTTCCCGAACTGGCTCGTACGTGGGTGCCCGAGCAGGACAAGCGCCGGTTGGCCGTCTACAAGTTGCTGACCGCACAAGGGAACGGACAGGCCGGGCAGATCGCTGAGGTCGCAGGCGACGAGGACGCTGCCGAGCGGCGCGAGCTGGACGACGCGGCCAAGTTGATCGATGCTGCGCTCAGCTACCTCCTCTGAGCAGCAGATCGCTGTGGATGACTTGGAGCACGCCGAGGACGAGGACCCGCCAGCCGGTGCGGCAAATGCCGCCGTGACGCGGGACAGGCTGCGGCCGCAGGTGCAGTCGGAGCTGCTGCGGATGCAGCGGGCGGTGTGCCATTCGATCCGTCGATAGCGTCTACACGTTGGCATGGGAGCCGACGAGAAGTGGGTGCTGCTGAGAGCCATGGATTCCGGCTTCCACTTCCCGGAGCGGGATGAAGCTGAGCAGGATGGGATGGAGTGCCCGCAGCGGCCGCAATTCGCGTGGGAGCTGCCCGCGGACTCTCGGGGCGGCCTCAAGGCGACGCTCCGGCGGATCACCTAGGACTTGTCCGGTCGATCACGTGCGGAGTCGGATGACGGGGGCGGCTGTGGTGGCCGTGCCGAGGTAGACGTAGCCGCGTTTGTCGTAGTGCGTGGCCGCCGCTCGGGCGTGTTTGAGCTTGTTGATGGCCCATTCGACGGTGTTGTGTTTCTTGTACCGCTCCTCGTCGAAGCCCGGTGGTCGCCCGCCGCGCGAGCCCTTGCGCAGGCGGGCGGCACGACTGTCCGTCTTCTGGGGGATCGCGTGCGGGATGCCGTGCCCGCGCGGGTAGTCGCGGCACGGGCCGTTGCTGTAGGCCTTGTCGGCGGCCAGGCTGTCGGGTGTCTTGCGGGGCCTGCCCGGACCGATCCGTTGACCGGACTACGAGAGGACACGCCGGGCCGGTGCGCATCCCCCAGCTGGCCTAGTCGGTAGACGTTGCGTATCTGATCGACAAGGGAGCGCAACGAGTTGAGCGAGTTCCGTGACATCCGTGCCATCGAGCTGCCCCGCTGGGGACGAGTCGCGCCAGAGCCGGGGGTCTTGCCCTGGCTGGTCCTTGACGAGGAGGGAAGAGCTGTGCCGCCGGTCCGTACGTTCCTGATCGACTTCATTGCCCGGGACAACCGGACCGGCAGTGTCCGCAGCTACGCCTACGACCTGCTGCGATGGTGGCGATGGCTGCGCGTACTCGACGTCGAGTGGGACAAGGCCACATCTGCTGAAGTCCGGGACTTCGTCCTGTGGCTCGGTGCCGCGACCAAGCCCCGGAGGGCAGCGCGGACGCACTCAGCGGCGACGGCCAGCACCACCAACCCGATCACCAAGAAGACCTACCTGGACGACCGGTACAAGCCGCGCACCATCCGGCACAGCAACGCCGTCATCCGGGCCTTCTACGACTTCTGGATCCAGTCCGGGGGTGGCCCGCTGATCAACCCAGTGCCACTGGCCCGGAGCGATCGGCGACGGGCACACGCCCACCACAATCCGCTGGAGCCGTTCCGCGGCGAGGCGCGCCTGCGCTACAACCCCCGGATCCCGCGCCGCCGACCCAGGCAGATGCCAGACGAGCAGTGGAACGAGCTGTTCGCAGCCCTGCGCTCCAATCGCGACCGTGCCATCTTGGCGACCGCGGTCAGCAACGGTGCCCGTGCCTCCGAACTGCTGGGGGTGCGCGGAGTGGACCTGGACTGGGGCGACCAGCTCGTGCGCGTCGTGCGCAAGGGCACGCTCGCCGAGCAGTGGCTGCCCACCAGCCCCGAGGCGATGATCTGGATCCGGCTCTACCTCGCCGAGGGGCCGCCGCTGGACCTCCAGGCACCGCTGTGGTGGACCCTTCGCCGCCGCAACCATGGTGAGCGACTGGCCTACCAGCCCATGAATTACGAGGCTCTGCGGGCGGTCTTCCGCCGGGTCAACGTGCTGCTGGGCACGAACTGGTCGATGCACGACCTTCGGCACACCGCAGCGCTTCGCATGTCGCGCGACGAGCGGCTCTCGCTGCGCGATGTGCAGACGATCCTCGGCCATGCCCACATGTC
Organism: Streptacidiphilus sp. P02-A3a; assembly: GCF_014084105.1. Classification (GTDB taxonomy): domain Bacteria; phylum Actinomycetota; class Actinomycetes; order Streptomycetales; family Streptomycetaceae; genus Streptacidiphilus. The sequence continues at coordinate 8,816,871 of NZ_CP048289.1, forward strand.
CACCACGGCCGACATCTACCTGGTCGAAGAGGATGAGCACGTCATCCGGCGAGTCGCCGAGCATCTGGCCGACATCAAGGAACGGGCTGCACGGCCCGCTCCACCCGTTGCCAACGGCTACTCGGCCGAGGATCTGCACGTGCTGTTCGGGGGTGGCCACTGATGGCCAGCAGGCCCTCCAAGACCCGCCGGGCCAACAGCGTGCGTCTGGCGGGCACCGCGCCGACGCCGCCGAGGTTGCTGTTCGTCGAACACGACCTGGCCGTCGACGAGTTCCGCGTCGGTCCGCACGACAGCTGCACCCGTGAGGAGATCCTCGCGGTCCTGCCGGACCTGCCGACCTGGCCGTCTGGTTCCCCGGCAGGCGACGAGATCGCCCGGCACCGGCTGGTCGGCGCCGCCCGGATCCTGGACTGGCTGCTCACCTTCCCCGGCGACGGATGGCAGGCCAGGTGGAGGGCCGCCGACGCTGACCGGGGCAAGGAGTGGCTGGAGCCGCTGATCGCCGCCGATCCACGCACCAGCTACCAGGGCAAGCGCAGCGAGCTCATGTCCGGGCTGGGGACGATGCTCCTGAGCCGGGTCGTGCTGCCCAGCTACGGGTTCCTGCGCGGTTACAAGGCAATGTCCCTGTTCAAGGAGTTGCAGCAGACGTTCCCCGATGGGTCGGTGGAGGCGATGCGCGAGCACGGCGCCTCTATCGGCATGGTGCCACGCCACGTCGACGAAGGCCTGCGCCTGATTTCGACGATCGTCCTGCATACCGGCCACGGCCTGCGAGAGCTCACCGCCGAGGACATCTTCCAAGTCCGGGCGGTCGGCCGCCGCTGGAACGGGGAGGCGCTGGTCGGCACCCATCCGGCCTGGGACCTGCTGCGGGGCATCGACGTCATCGTCTCCAAGGACTCCCTCAAGGACGCACTGCGGCACGGGCAGCGGCCCACGGCCGAGCTGGTCGACACCTACAACATCCAGAACACCGCGATCCGCAACGTGCTGGTGCGCTACCTGGAAGAACGGCGTCCTGCTCTGGACTACGGATCGTTCCGCGGCCTGGTGCGCGAGCTGGCCTTTGTCTTCTGGGCCGACATCGAGGCCCACCACCCCGGCATCGACACGCTGCGGCTGCCCCAGGACGTCATCGACGGCTGGAAGCAGCGATTGACCACCTACGTCGACGCCAAGACCGGTGAGGTCAAGGAACGCAACGACCGCATCAGGGTCATGATGCGGATCCGCGGCTTCTACCTGGACATCCAGGAATGGGCGCACGAGGACCCGTTCTGGGTGCCGTGGGCAGTTCCCAGCCCGATCAACCGCGGCGACGGCGCTGGCAACATGAAGATCCTCGCTGCGACCCAGTCCCGGATGCACCAGCGCGTCCGCGAACGCCTCCCCCACCTGCCGCTGCTGGTCGAGACCGCGGAGCGGGTCCACCAGCAGTCTGTGGAATTGCTGGCGGCAGCCACCGCGACCGGCTTCGAGGAGCACTTCGAGTACGACGGGACCCACTACCGACGCGTCATGCCCAGCGCGCATCGGGTCACCAGCCGGCCCGAGCACGCCTCCAACCACGTGTTCGTTCACGTCGCCGGCAAGCCCAAGCCGTCGCAGCGACCTATCGACCTGACCACGGCCGAGGACGACGCGTTCTGGGCCTGGGCGGTCATCGAGGCGCTGCGGCACACCGGCGTCCGTGTTGAGGAGCTGACCGAGATCACGCACCTGGCGCTGGTCTCCTACCGGCTGGCCGACACCGCAGAGGTCGTTCCGCTGCTGCAGATCGTTCCCTCCAAGAGCAACGAGGAGCGACTGCTGCTGGTCAGCCCGGAACTGGCCAGCGTGCTCGCCACCATCATCAAGCGGGTGCGCGACGCCAACAGCGGCACGATTCCGCTGGTCGCCCGCTACGACCACCACGAGCGCGTCACAGGACCAGCACTGCCCCACCTTTTCCAGCGCCGGCACTACTGGCAAGCCCAGGTCCTCAACGAGACCGCGGTCAAACGCCTGCTGGACAAGTCACTGGCACACACCGGCCTGCTCGACGCCGCAGGCAACCCACTGCGCTACACCCCGCACGACTTCCGCAGAATGTTTGCCACCGAGGCGGTCACCGGCGGGCTGCCCGTCCACATCGCCGCTCGCATCCTCGGTCACAAGACGCTCACCACTACCCAGGCCTACCTTGCGGTCTTCCAAGATGACCTGGTCAGGACCTACCGCGGTTTCCTCGACCGCCGACGCACCTTCCGGCCGACCGAGGAATACCGCAAACCCACCGACGACGAGTGGCGCGAGTTCCAAGACCATTTCGAGCTGCGCAAAGTCTCTCTGGGTACCTGTGGGCGCCCCTACGGCACACCGTGCCAGCACGAGCACGCCTGCATCCGATGCCCGGTCCTTCGGCTGGACCCAGCCCAGCGGCCCCGTCTTATCGAGATCATCGCCAACCTGCGCGATCGGATCGCCGAAGCCCGCACCAACGGCTGGCACGGCGAGGTCGAAGGACTCCAGGTCAGCCACAACGCGGCAACCGCCAAGCTCAACAGTCTCAACCGGACCCCCACCGACGGCCGCCGACGCCTTGTCGAACTCGGCATGCCGCTCTTCGCCGATCAACCCGCACAACCCCAAGAGAACGAGGGCACGTCATGCGACCCCTCCGCTTGATCTTGTTCGGCGACCTCCGCCTGAACGGCGCACACCTGCCGAAGGTCGACCGCACCGAAGACGTCCGTGACCCCGCTGCCGCTGCCAGGGGCATCGACGGCTTAGAGGAACGACACCCCGACGACTCAACTGCGGCTGAGCCACCGCGGCCCGGCGCACTCGTCGACTTGCTAGGCCAGCGACTTCGCCAGGCGACGGTAGGTGAGCTCCTGTGCGCCCAGAACCTGACGGAGCTCGGAGACGCCGCCGGCCTCCAGCGCACGACGAGCGTCGATCTGAGATGCCCGCTCATAGGTAACGAGGCTGCCGCCCGGGTCAATCTCAGGGTCGACCATGTCCGGCCACAGGACCGCAGCGTCTCCCGCAAGGGCGAGAACCTCAGGCAGGCCGTATTGCTCGTCGGGTTGCTCCAGCGCCTGCAGGACTCGCCCTATCACCGCGAATCCAGCCTGGGTGAACGCGATGGCATGCCCCATCGAGTAGCTGCCCCGGACGACACTCAGACCCGACCGAGCCTGTTGCAAGAGACCCTGATTCAGCGTCCGGCCCGCTGCTGCCCGCAGGCCGGCTCGAAGACCCGCGTCAGCAAGGTAGTAAGGCTCAGCAAGACCTGCCCGCTCGGCGAGCACGTAGAGAGCCCCTCCAAGCCGCAGGGCGGTCGAGCACGCCAACGCCAGCGCCGACGTGCTGTCCAAGTCGTCGTGCATGTTCGGGCCAACCTCGTAGGCGCAGTAGATCCAGGACGCCTCACCGTACTGCCACCGCAGCCCGTATCGGTCACGTCCTCAGGAGGCAACTTCTTAGTCCGGAAAAGGTCCGCGGGACGCGGATCTTCTCCAGCACGGGCTCGAACTGCGTGCGGTCCGCCCGCTGTCCCGGGGTGAGGACCAGGGACAGCGGGCGGCAGCGGCTGTCCGCGCTCAGGTGGACCTTGGTGGTGGACCCGCCGCGCGAGCGGCCCAGGTCCTCGCCTCCAGCACCACCTCCACCAGACGGGCGACGAGGCTCTGCCACGGCGTCTGGTCCTGGTGTTCCCCTGGCCCAGCCCCCTTTGAGGCCAGGGCCGGTGGCCGGTCGGTGCGGGCGCCGGCCGCGTGCTGGTGGGCCCGCACGATGGTCGAGTCGACCGAGACGTCCCAGTCGATGTCGCCGACCGCGTCCGCTTCGGCCTGCACCTGCTGGAGCAGCCGTTCCCAGGTCCCGTCGGCCGACCACGGCCGATGGCGTTCGTAGACCGTCTTCCACGGCGCGAAGCGCTCGGGCAGGTCACGCCAGTGCACTGCGGTCCGCACCCGGTGCACAATCCCGTCGATCACCGGCCGATGGTCCCGCCACCGGCCACAACGCCTGTCGCTGACCGGCAGGAACGGCCGCAGCCGTTCCCACTCGGCATCCGTCAGATCTCCCCGCCCCATGCCCGAACCAACGAGCAAGTCAGGCGATAGCCACATGATCGGGCGGACAGGCCCTAGCCGCGCAGGGTGGCGGTGAGCGGGCGGGTGGTGGCCAGGTGGCTGGTGTCGTTGTAGGTGAGGAGGGTGGGCGGCAGGCCCGGGGTGTAGCGGATGACGGTGAGCGCGGTGTTGGCGTGGTTGAGGGTCAGCCAGCGCCAGTTCGGCGCGTCCAGGGCCTGCCGGACCAGCCAGGCGGCCAGGTAGTTGTGGGTGACCAGCAGTTCGTGGCGCTCCTGGCCGCCCGCGACCGGTCCGGTGAACCGGGCCACGGCCTCGCGGGCGAGCGCGGCGCCCTGCTCCACCTCCTCGGCGCTGACAGCAGTGAAGCGGTCGAGCACGCCCAGCAGGAACTCCGCGTACTCCAGGGGCAGTTCGTCGGCCTGCGGCAGGTAGGGCAGGTAGTCCCCGGCGGCCGGGTCGGCCGTGCGGGGGACGCCGTCCAGCTGCTCGGCGATCAGCTGCGCGGTCTGCGCGGCGCGGGTCAGCGGGCCGTGGTTCAGCGCCGAGAGCGGGCAACCGCGCAGTCGCCGCCCGAGCAGCTCCGCCTGGCGGCGGCCGTTCGCGCTCAGTCCGCCGCCGTCGCCGGGCAGGGCCTCGGCGTGCCGGACGAGATACAGGTAGCGGGTGGCGGTTCCGCCCATGCTCGGCCTCCTGCTGATCGGCTGATCGCTGATCGCTGATCGATACGCGCTGCTGCGTCAGACGGACGCCACCGGCCCGCGCCCCGGTTCCCGCGCGGCTGCCGACGGCGCGGGACCGGACGCGCGGGGGCAGGGCGCGAAGGTCAGGGCTTGTACGCCAGCAGGTACGCCTGCGGACCGGCCTCCCGCTGGTCCGGCTCGCGCAGCAGGCGGGCTTCGACCACCAGGCCCGCCTCGGACAGCAGCTGTTCGACCCGCTCCGGGGGCGTCCAGTAGACGTCCAGCGCGAGCTCGTGCCCGTAGCCGCTGGTCAGTCGGCGCAGTTCGTCCCCGGCCTTGAAGGCGGTCAGCAGCCGGCCGCCCGGGGCGAGCACCCGGTGGAACTCGGCGAACACCACCGGCAGCAGCTCCGGCGGGGTGTGCACGGTCGAGTACCAGGCCAGGACGCCGCCGAGGGAGCCGTCAGCGAGGTCCAGGGCGGTCATCGACCCCTCGTCGAACCGCAGCTCGGGATAGCCGGCGCGGGCGACCGCGACCATCTCCGGCGACAGGTCGACGCCGAAGGCGGTCAGCCCGAGCGCGTGCAGATGCGCCGTCACCCGCCCCGGCCCGCAGCCGAGATCGGCCACCGGACCGGCGTCCGCCGCGCGCACCTGTTCGGCGAACGCGGCGAGCATCGCCCGGTCCAGCGGCTTGGCGTCCAACTCGCCGCGCAGCAGCCTGGCGTAGTCGGCGGCGACGGTGTCGTAGGCCGTTCGGGTGGCCCGCAGATGGTCGGCGGGCGGGTGGGTGGCGGGCGGGTGGGTGGCGGGCGGGTGGGCGTTGTGCGGTTGGTCGGCGGGCGGGTGGGTGGCTTCGGTCATGGCCGAGGACCCTAGCCGCAGTCCGCAGGGGGGCGGCGTCAGATGGCCGGATCGCGGTGGGTCGGTCGGCCGTCGACGACGGTGAGCAGCACCGGCAGCTCCGCCAGGTCGGTGTCGGGGACGGTCAGCGGATCGTCGGCGAGGACGGTGAGGTCGGCCCGGTAGCCGACGGCCAGCCGCCCCGCGATCCCCTCCTCGCCCGCGGCCCAGGCCGGGTTGACGGTCATCCCCTGGAGCGCCCGCAGCGGCGAGAGCGCCTGGTCGATGCCGTGCGGCGGCTCGGTCAGGTCGCGGCTGGGACGCCGGTGGCGGGCCCCGGCCATCACGCCCAGCGGCGGGTAGGGGGCGATCGGCCAGTCGGAGCCGAGGACGACCCGGGCCCCGGACTCCCACAGGTCCCGGCAGCGCCACGCCCGCGCGGCCCGCTCCTCGCCGAGGCGGCGGGACCAGTTGTCGGTGTGGTCCGCCCGGGTGTACTCGCAGCAGTGGGTGGGCTGCATCGAGGCGGTGACGCCGAGCCGCGCGAAGCGGTGCACGGTGTCGTCCGGCACGGTCTCGATGTGCTCGACCCGGTGCCGGACCGGGGCGCCGTCGGCGGCGGCCTTCTCGATGGAGTCGAGGACGTGCCGGACCGCCGCGTCACCGATGGCGTGGGTGGCCGTGGGTACGCCCGCGCGGTGCAGTTCGCCGATCACGCGGGTGTAGGCGTCCGGGTCGGGCCAGAAGGCGTGGGTGGACTCGCCGTGGCAGTCGGCGTGCTCCAGCCACGCGGTGCCGTTGTCGATGGTGCCGTCCATGAACAGCTTGACGCCCGCGACCTGCCACAGCCTGCCGCCGGTGCCCTGGAGCCGGATCAGTTCGGCCACCGCGTCCGCGTCGGCGCCGGGCTGGCAGCGCGGGGCGATCCGGAAGCGGAGGCCGAGCGCGTCGTCGGCCTCCAGGGCGGCGTAACCGGCGAGCCCCTCGCCGTCCATGGCGTGGCCGCCGGTCAGGCCGGAGGCGGCCATGGCCCGCAGCAGCGCGGCGCTGCGCTGGTGCAGTTCGGCGGCGGTGGGCTTGGGGGCGACGGCTTCCACGAGTTCGCAGGCGGCGTCCTCCAGCAGCAGCCCGGTGGGGCGGCCCCCGGCGTCGCAGACGATCTCCGCCGCCTGCTCGAAGCGGCGCGGTCCGTCGATGCCCGCCAGCTCCAGCGCCCGGGGGCTCACCAGCATGGAGTGCCCGTCGAACAGGTCGAGCGCGGCCGGGACCTGCGCCAGTACCGGTCCCAGTGCCGCCGCGCCGACCGGTCCGCCGCCGAAGACGTTGGGGTCCAGGCCCCAGCCGCGGAGCCAGTCGCCCGGGGCCAGGGTGCGGAGCTCCTGGGCGAGGGCCTCGCGCACGGCGGTCAGCTCGGTACAGCCGGACAGGTCCACGCCGCCGGTGCGCTCGGCGCCGGAGACGGGGTGCAGGTGGCCGTCGACGAGGCCGGGGGTGACCACCGCGCCCCTGAGGTCGATCACGGTGGTGGCCGGTCCCGCGAGCGCGCGGATCTCCCGGTCGTCGCCGAGCCGGGTGATCCGGCCGCCCGCCGCGGCGAGCGCGGTCTGCGGCAGGAACCGGCCGCTGACCGGGTCGAGCAACCGGCCGGAGAACAGGACGAGATCGGCGGACACGGGCGACTCCTTCGTTGGTCTCTTACTGCGTCGGCGCGGCCTGCGTCGGCGCGGCCTGCGTCGATGGCGCCTGCGTCGGCGCCGGGGTGGCGGCGAGCTCGGTGAGCGCGCCGACGGGGAGCCTCAGCTCCCGTTCGGCGGTGAGCACCGCCATGTTCGTCACCGCCGGGGGGCGGTCGCTCCGGTCGGTGTTGGCGTGGGCGCCGAGGCCGTCCAGCACCACCAGGATCTGGATCGCGGCCACCCCGGGGTCGTCCGGGCGGAAGACCCCGCTGTCGGCGCCCTCCTGGATCAGCCGGGTCAGCCGCTCGCGCCAGAGCGCCTCCTGGGCGCCGACCCGGTCCCGCAGGATCGCGCGGTGTCGGCTCAGGTACCTGGCGTTGAGCCACAACCGGCTCACCGCGTCGTACCGCTCGCCGGAGGTCAGCGAGAAGAAGCGGCCGAGGTGGCCGAGCGCCTGGCCCGCGGGCCGGTCGGCGGGGATCAGCTCGTCCAGCTCGGCGGTCGCCGCGACGCCGAAGGCCTCCGCGACCAGATCCTCCGCCACCGGGAAGTAGTGGCTGATCAGGCCGGGTCGGACGGTCAGCGCGTCGGCGATCCGGCGCATCGTGACGCATTCGAGCCCCTCCTCCAGCGCGACCGCGGCGGCGGCCGCCACGATCTCGGCCCGGCGGGCCTCCGGGGCTTTGCGCACCCGCTTCGGCTGGACGCTCGACGTCATGCCGTGCACGCTATTGGATGTGCGACCAATAGACAAGCCGACCTCATTGCCCTTGCTCGCTCGTTCGGAGGACTCCATGACCTCCACGATTCCAGACCCCGCAGCGGCCGCTAACCGGCGTCCGGTACCGGCGTCGCCGGGGGCAGCGGCACCGCGACGACCTGGCGGGTGCGCTCGGCCCACCGGGCCACCGGCGGACCGGCCAGCCCCAGCGCCGCCAGGAAGGCGCCGAGCAGCAGCCATCCGGCCTGCCCCAGTCCCAGGCAGACGCCGGTGAGCAGCAGCGGCGCCAGCGCCTGCCCGGTGTCGAAGCCGACGCCGAGCAGGCCCTGGTACTGCCCCTGGGCGTGGTCCGGCGCCAGGCCGAAGCCGAGCGCGGACTCGGCCGAGGACTGCCACACCTCGGCGACGCTGTGCACCGCGATCGCCAGGACCAGCAGCCCCGGCGCGACCCAGACCGGGACGTCCGCGCTCAGCGCCATCAGCGGGCAGGCGCCCAGGAACAGCAGCCCGGCCCGGCGGAACGCCCGCCCGGCCTGGCGCGGGGTCTCCACCGCCGTCCCGATCCGGGTCTGCACCAGCACGCACACCACCGAGTTGACCGCGTAGACGGCCGCGACCGTCCAGCGCGGGGCGTGGGTGTGGGCGGAGATCCAGATCGGCAGCAGCAGCGAGACCACCTGGTACTGGACGCCCATGGCGCCGTCGAGCGCGGCGAAGGCCACGAAGGCCCGGTCGGCGAGGACCGTCCAGTGGTGGTGCGTCTCCGGCCCGGGCAGCGCCGGGTAGTCGGGCAGCCGCAGCTGGAACAGCGCGCAGAGCAGGAAGCTGGCGGCGTTGGCGACGATCAGCGCGGTGTACGCGGCCCGGCTCCCGGCCTGGATGGCGAGGGCCGCGCCGAGGGTGCCCAGGACCACGGCGACGTTGTTGAGGTTCCGCAGCTTCGCCCGGAACCTGGCCGGGTGCTCGCCGCCGGTCCGGGCCACGAGCGTGCCGCGCGCGGCGTTGTACGCGGAGGAGGCCAGCCGGTCCACGGTGGCGATCAGGGTGAAGACCGGCCAGCCGTGGACGAACAGGAACGCGGCCATGCTGACCGCCTGTAGCAGCAGCGCGGCCAGCGCGACCCCGCGTGGGCCGCGCCGGTCGGCGAGGTTCCCGGCCGGGAACCCGGCCAGCAGCCCGATCAGCCCGGCGACGGTGAGCCCGAGCCCGACCTGGGTCGCGGGCAGGTGCGCCACCAGCGTGAAGTACAGCACCGCGGCGGTGTTGAACAGGCCGTTGCCGAGCCGGTTGACGAAGCTCGCCAGCGCCAGCGCCCGCTGCGGCCCGCGCTCCGGCAGCACGTCGGCCAGGCGCCGTACCACTCCCCCGTGAGCCATGGGCGCAGGCTAACGAACGCCCGCCCCGGCAGCGGCGGCGGGATCGGCGGCGGGATGCGGGAACGGGATCGGGATCGGGATCGGGATCGGGATCGGGATCGGCTACAGCATCCCGGGGCGCCGCCACCGCAGCCCGAGCACGTGCTGGTCCAGGAAGTTCAGCACCGTCTCGTGCCAGACCAGGGAGTTGTTCAGCGACCTGACCACATGGCCCTCGTCCGGGAAGTACAGGAAGCTGACCTGCTTCCGGTACCGGCGCAGGCTCTGGACCTGGCCGATCACCTGCCCCGGCGGCACCCGGGAGTCCTGGCCGCCGTGGACCACCAGCATCGGCGTCCGCACCCGCGCCGCGTCCAGGTGCGGCGAGTCGGCGTCGTAGCGCTCGCGCTGGAGCAGCGGGTCGCCGTGCCTGCGCTGGGTGGAGGCGGCCAGCTCGCTCCCGGCCAGGGACTCCGCCAGGTTCCACGGACCGGCGTGGGCGACCACCGCCCGGAACCGGTCGGTGCGGGTCGCGATCCGGTTGGCCAGGTAGCCGCCGAAGGACCAGCCCACCACGCCGGTCCGGTCGGCGTCGAGGTCCGGCCGGGCCAGGGCCGCGTCGGTCAGCGCCAGCACGTCCCGGTACGGACGGCCGCCCCACCCGTCCTGGCCGCGCTCCTGCATGCGCCGTCCGTAGCCGGTCGAGAGCGCCGGGTCGGGCAGCAGCACCGCGTAGCCCCGGGCCGCGAACGGCCACGGGTTGCACGACCACAGCCAGGTGTTCCAGGACCCCTGCGGGCCGCCGTGCAGGGCCACCAGCAGCGGCGCGGGCCGCTCGGCGCGGGCGCCCTCCGGCAGCACCAGCCAGGCCCGCAGCGGGAAGCCGTCGTCCCCCTGGCAGCGGACCTCGGTGACGGTGCCGGGCAGCGGTCCCGGGTCGCCGAGGGCGTCCAGTACGACCGGCCGCTGGTCCGGCGCGGCGGCGTCCAGCCGGACCACCCGGAGCGGGCTGTCGATCGCGCCGCGCAGCGCGTACAGGGTGGCGCCGTCGGGTGCCACGCACAGCGCGGAGTAGGCGCCGGAGGCGGTCAGCCGGGTCACCGTGCCGTCCTCGGCCCGGCGGAAGACCGGGCAGTGCCCGCGCTCGTCCCCGGTGAACCACAGCGTGCCGTCGCCCGGGACCGGTGAGAGCACCGGCCCGCCGGGCCACGGCCAGTTGTCGAACTCCGGCAGCAGATCCGTTTCCTGACCTGTCGTCAGGTCGAACCGGACCAGGGTGACCGCCCACGGGTGGTCCGGCGTCTGCTCCCGCTGCCGCTGGCAGACCAGGGCGGTGGCGTCGGCGGTGAAAGCCGGACGGTAGTAGAGGTGGCCGGGGCGCGCGAGGACCCGCGTCTCCTCGCCGGTGACCGCGTCGGCGACCACCACCACGTTGTCGACCTCACCGGGCGTCTCGCCGGGCACCGTCCGGGTGTAGGCCACCAGCGCGCCGTCGGCCGAGAGCGTGGTCGCCCCCGGGTCGCCCGGGCCCTGGCCACCGGCGTCCACCGGGCTGCCGTCCGGGCGCAGCACGAAGGTGTGCGGCTCCTCGGCGCCGGACTCCTGGTACGTCAGCCGGGCCAGGCTGCTGTCGTCGTCCTCGTAGAGCACGGCGGTGACCCGGGCCCGCTGCCGCTCGCGGCGGAGCGCCGCGTGCTCCCGGGCGTCGGCCGCACCGGGGCGCAGCGCGGCGGTGAAGCAGACGGTGCCGGAGCCACCGGCGACGGCGAAGCCGGAGAGGCCGCCGCCCGGATGCCGGGCGATCACCCGGGCCTCGCCGTCCCCGGGCAGCGCCCACAGCCGCAGGCCCGCGTCCGCCGCGTCGGACGGGTCCGGCTCGGACGGGTCCGGGCGGGCGGAGAGCAGCAGGAGCGTGCCGTCGGGCGCGAAGTCGGGGGCGCGGTCGCCGTCGACCGCCCCGGCCGGCGGCCGGGCGCCGGTTCGGCCGGTCGGATCCAGCTCCCACAGCCCGGCGGTGTAGCCGTTCCCCTCGTCGTTGACCCTCTGCACGGAGGCGATCAGGCGGCTGCCGTCGGGCGCCGACACCAGTCCGCCCAGGCGCGGCAGGCCCAGGAACCCGAGCAGGTCGTGGGAGCCCTGTGTACCAGGCGAGTTGAGGGTCATACCGACAATTCTGCGGGGCGCCCTATGATCACCTCCCATCGGGGCCTCCGGCACACCGGAGGGCGGCAGTCGGTCGGCCCGGCACCCAGGGCCGACCGGGGGGAGCGGAGAGAGCTGTGAAGGCCATAGTCGTCAGCGAGTTCGGCGGACCGGAGCAGTTGGTCCTCGGTGAGGTGAGTGAACCCCGCCCGGGGCCGGGCCAGGTACGGATCGCCGTGGCGGTGGCGGCGACCAATCCGGTCGACGCCGGACTGCGGACCGACGGCCGCTGGGCGGGCGTGACCGTGCCGTTCGTCCCCGGCTACGACGTCGCGGGGGTGGTCGACGCGGTCGGCGCCGACGTCCGGGAACCGGCCGTCGGCGACCGGGTGATGGCGATGACGCCCTTCCCCCGGGGCGGGGGCGGCTACGCCGAGTCGGTCGTCGTCGAGGCCTCGGCGGTGGCGGTGATCGCGCCGGAGGTGGGCTTCCAGGACGCGGCGGCGACCCCGCTCGCCGGTGGCACCGCCCTGGAGGTGCTGGACCGCCTGTCCTGCGCCCCCGGCAGTCGGCTGCTGGTGCTCGGCGCCAGCGGCGGCGTCGGCCTGTTCCTGCTGCAACTGGCCAGGGCGCGGGGGATCAGCACGATCGCCGTCGGCCGGTCGGCCCGGCACCCGCAGATGTCGGAGCTGGGGGCGGCGGCCTGTGTCGACTACACCCGCGAGGACATCGCCGAGCGCGCCCTCGCCCTCGCCGACGGACCGGTCGACGCGATCGCCGACCTGGTCGGCGGGCCCACCCTGAACCGCGCGCTGCCCGCGCTGCGCCCGGGCGGGGCGATCGCCGCCATCCAGACCCCGGAGCTGGATCTCGACCTGCTGCTGGACAACAACTGGACGCTGCACGGGGTGCTGGTCCACGACGACGGCCCCCGGCTGCGGCGGCTGGCCGCCCTGCTGGCGGACGGCAGCCTGCGGGCGGTGGTCAGCCACCTGTTCCCGCTGGCCGATGCCGCCCGGGCGCACGAGCTGCTGCAACGCGGCGGCAGCGGGGGCAAGATCCTGCTGGAGACCGGCCGGTAGCGGTGCGCGGCCCGGCCCGGCGGACGGTGACGGGCCCTTCGACGGCGGACGCCGCTGCCAGGGCCCCTTCGGCTCCGGCCGCCGTTCGCGGGCGGACCTCAGCCCGTCACGGACTCCGCGATCCGCTCGGCGGCCTGCGCGGGCGTGAGGTGCGTGGTGTCGACCACCTCGGCCTCGGCGTGCAGCCAGGTGCGGGCCGCCTCGGCGTAGGGCTCCAGGTACTTCAACCGGAAGGCGGAGGGGCCGAGCACGGTGTCCCCCTCGATCCGCGCGCGGAGCGTCCGCTGGTCCGTGTGGAGGACGAAGTGCCGTACCGGGATCGCATGGTGGGCGAGGCCCGCGCTGATCTCCCGCCAGTACGGCTCGACCAGGACGGTCATCGGCACCACCAGCGTGCCGCCGGTGTAGTCGAGCACCCGGCGGGCCGTCTCGACGACCAGTTGCCGCCACGGCGGCCAGTGCTGGAAGTTGTCCGTCCGGGGCAGCCCCGGCTTGATGTCCATGAGCGTCTCGCCGACCTTCTCGGCGTCGAACACGCGTGAATCCGGGATCAGTTGCTGGACGAGCGGACTGGTCGTGGTCTTGCCCGCGCCATGGGTGCCGTTGAGCCATACGATCATGGATCCCCACGCTAGCCCCGCGCGCGCCGCAGCCGTGGGCACATCGGAAATCCGCCCGCCGATCCGTGCCGCGGGCCGCCGGTCGGCGCGCACGGCGTCGGCGGCGTGGCGACCCGGCCGAGGCCCTGATGCGCGGGATGTCGGCCGGACAGGCTAGTTTGCTCGAATGAGTCTCCTCGATGATGTGGCCGAGCGTGACAGCTGGCGGTGCTGGGTGTGCGACGAACCGGTCGATCCCGACAAGTCGGTGAACGACCCGCGGGGGCCCAGCGTCGACAGCCGGACCGCCGACCGGAAGGCCAAGGTCGCCGAGCGGCTCGCGCACCGCGGGTGCAACACCCGCAAGGGCGCGGTCAAGGTGGTCATCGCCTGGCCGGACCACCTGTACGTGGTCGAACCCGCGCCGCTGATCACCGTTGCCGGGCGGCTGGAGCGCAAGGGTGGCCGCGAGATCGTGGGCCGCTGTCCGACCAGGAAGGACGCCCAGGAGGCGGCCGACTGGCTGGTGGACCGGTTCTCCCGGCTGGTACCGGACCTGCCGGTGACCGCCGACGTCGAGACGGGCGGCGGCCAGTTCCTCGTCGTCCTGTCCACCGGCCGCCGCTGACCGGAGGCCCGGTTGTCGGACCCGTTGCCTAGGCTGTGCCACCGATCGAATGTCTCCGGAGGAGGTCACAGCCATGGGCGGTAACGGATGGGCGGACACCGGTCCCTACCAGCAGGATCTCGCGGCCGCGTTCCGCCAGGCCCAGGACCGGGAGCTGGCGGGGGACGACCACGGCTTCGCCGGACGCACCGTCGTCGAGCTGTGGGAGGACCCGGAGTGGCACGAGTACATCTTCACCGGCGGCACCGGCTCGGTCCTGGACTTCTTCGAGTTCCGGGCCGGTGAAGGTGAGCAGGACGGGGGCGGCACGATGCGGCTGCTGGCCGACGCCGAGGTGAGGGTGTGGGCGCCCGGCGGCCAACCCACCCACGCCGAGTGGCAGGACGCTCTCCACTCCGGAAAGCTGTTCGCCCTCGGCCGTGCCTGCGGAAACTGCACCGTGCTCTACCGCGACGGCCGACCCTCGGAAATCGGCTACTGGGGAATCACGGCGGACTAGGGGCGGCGTATCGCCCTACTGACCGCCCGGTCGCCCGGTCGCCCGAGCAGCGCGTCCAGTGTCGGCCACGGAGGACCCGCGCGCAGCAGGCGCAGGAATTCCTCCCCGAGCCGCCGCCCGTTCGGGTACTCGTCGCCAAGGGCCCAACGCCACGCCGCGACCATCGCGAGGACGAGCTGTCGGCACTCGTCCAGCAGTCCTTGGTCAACGCTCGGGTAGTGCTCGCAGACCGCCTCGGCGACATGGGCGAGGTCGAACTCGACGGGTCCACGGCAGCACGTCTCAAGGTCGACGAACAACGGGCCGTTCCTCGTGCTGAGCACATTGCCCGACCACGGCTCGCCGTGGAGCAGCTGCTCCACGGCGCCGCGGTCCTCGATCGCGCGTCGCAGGCTTCCCAGCCTGCTGCCGAGGAACACGCGGTCCGCGTCGGCGAGCTCCGGCGAGAGGTCCGGGTTGGCGACGATCTCCTCCGCCTCCGCGACGCGATCCGTGAACCGTGGGCCCGGCACGTCGACCTCGCGCATGCCGGCGTGCAGCCGCTCCAGCGCCCTGGCGTAGTCGACCGGTGAGACCTGAGGTGTCACCGGCTCGTAGTGGGTCCACAGCGTCACGGTGAAGCCGTCGCGCTGGTACACCCGCGGGTCCACCCGGGGCTCGACGAGGCCCACCGGGCATCCGGCCCCGGCGAGTCGTTGCGCGAGCTCGACTTCGAGCTGTGCGGCCTCGTGCCCCGCAGGGGCGACCCGGGCAAGGACGTCACACGGCGTCAGCCGCAGCGCCAGCCTGTTCGAGTTGTGGAGGACGACCGCGTCGTCGGTCGGCAGGTCGAGCGACGCGGCAACCGAGGTCGCAGCCGCGATCGCGCGCGTGACGTCGGTCATCTCCATCCCCGTACCTTGGCACAGTCCCCGGACCTCGGTACAGACGAGCGACGACGCATGACGGCTGCGGCTCGTCGATCGAGCCGCAGCCGCCGCTGTCGGAGGCGGAGGCGGGTCTGTCATTCGATGCCCGACGCCTTGGTGAACCGAGTCACCAGGGAGACGAACCGGTCGGAGTCCTGGACGAGCATCGCGTGGCCGGCGTCAGGGAACATGACCAGCTTGGCGTGCTCGGCCCGCCGCGTGATGATGCTCGCGTTTCCGGGCGGGGTGATCTCGTCGAGGGAGCCGTTGGTGATCAGCATCGGGATGGTGCTGTCGGGCAGCTTGTTCCAGGTGCCCTCGAAGGACCCGTACGCCTGTCCGGCCTGGTACTGACGCAGCAGCGTCTCGTTGCCGACCTTCTCCGGCGGGATCAGACCGAGCTGTTCGATGTACGCGGTCCGCGCGGCGGTGGCGTCGGCGGGGAAGAGCAGGTCCAGCATCTGCGGCCCCGTGGTCTTGGGGCTGTTGAGCTCCTCGGCCACGGCGGGCGGCGTGTTGATGGCCTGGCTGCCGCCGAGGTCGCCGCCGGTGCTCACGAGCGCGCTGATCGCACCCGGGTGGAGCGCGGCGACGGTCAGGCCGATCTCGCCGCCCATCGACCAGCCGAGCAGCGCGGGGTGCCGCAGACCCAGCGCCTTGATCAGACCGACGGTGTCGTCCGCCATGAGCGGAACGGTGTCGGGGACCGAGGTGTCGTCGGTCGTGTAGCCGACGCCGCGGTTGTCGAAGATCGTGACGTGGTAGTGCCGGCCGAGCCGGCTCAGCAGGTTGACCGTCCAGTCGCTCATGGTGCCGGTGTCGCCCATGACCATGATGAGGTCGGGGCCGGAGCCGAACTGGCGGTAGCCGATCCTGATGCCGTCCGCCGGGATCTGGCGCACCGGCCCGAGGAACGCGCCCGGCCCGCTCGGGGCGGAGTTCGGGACCAGGGTCGACGCCGCCGTGGTAGCGGTCACTGCCGTGGCCCGCGTGCTCGGCTCGCTGCTCGGAGCGCTGGCCGGGTGCCCGCCGCCGGACGAACAGGCGACCGCTCCGAGGGCCACCGTGGCGACGGCCACGGCCAGCCGAGGCAGGGTGCGGGCACGCGAGGCGCGCTGCGCTGCGGACATGGGGGACCTCCGTGCTGATCAGGTGCGGGTGGGGTGTCGGGCAAGCTGAGCTGGGGGTTCGGTGCGCGGGTCGAGCGCCGTGCCGGGGGCTGTCTCGCGGCTCAGACGTAGACGCGCGGGCGGTGGGCCGGCTTGTTCGCGGTGCGGTCGACCCGTGCCTGAAGCAGCTGGCCGCGGATGATGATCGTGCCCAGGCGGACGACGACCTCGCCGACCGCCATCAGGAGCAGCGCGACGACCCAGGCCTGGCCGCTGGTGATGGTGTGCGCGGCGGAGAAGCTGGTCAGGTGCGCGGCGCCGGAGGGATGCGTGGACCACACCGCGAAGCACAGGCGGAAGCCCATGCTGATGATCCAGAGTGCGGCCGCACCGCCGGAGGCCTTGATCAGCACGTGTCCGTCGGCGTGCCGGACGCGGGTGAGCAGGCCGCCGGCGAGGCCGAAGAGGACCCCGGTGGCCGCGAAGATCACGGCCAGCGGCACGTCGTTGCCGGCGGTCGGGATGTTGCTCAGGTAGTTGCTGGCGGCCCAGGCGATCATGCCGAGCGGGAGCAGGATGGTGCGGGTGGTCAGCCGCTCCTCGCGCATCTGGCGAAGGACGATGAGCAGGAGCGCGATGTCGATGAACCAGTCGGTCGTTGTCATGTCTAAGAGCATCCGCCGACGCGCTCCGAACTCCTTCAACCCAGAGTTGCAACCCGGGTTGAAGTCCGGGTTGAAGTCCGCGCCGCTACTGCTCGGTGGTGTCGACGGTGTTGTCGACCAGGCCGAAGCGCCAGGCCCAGGCGATCAGCGCGCCGCGGTCCTCCAGCGCCAGCTTGGCCAGGATGTGGTTGAGGTGCGTTTTCACCGTCGCCTGGCTGACGACCATCTCGCGCGCCACGTGCCGGTTGTTCAGCCCCTGCGCCAGGAGCCGGACGACGTCGACCTCCCGCCTGGTCAGCCCCTCGGCCTCGGGAGGAAGCGTCGCCGACGAGGACGCGGGCGCGGCGGCGGGCGCCTTGGGCTCCGTCACGACGAGCTGCACGAGCCGCCGCTGCACGGCCGGGTCGAGGACGGTCCGACCAGCCGCCACGTCCCGGACCGCGGCCAGCACCGCCTCGCCGGTTGCGTCCTTGGTCAGGTAGCCGAGTGCCCCGGCCCGCAGCGCGGGCATCACCGCGTCGTCGTCGGCGAACGTCGTCAGGATCAGCACCCGTGTCCCGATGCCCGCTGCCAGTACCTCGGCCGTCACCTGCGCGCCGTCGAGCCCGGGCATCCGCAGGTCGACGAGGGCGACGTCGGGCCGCTCCGCCACGGCGAGCCGCACCGCCTCGTTCCCGTCGCCGGCCTGCCCGACGACCTCGATGTCCTCCGCCGAGGTCAGCAGCAGCACCACCCCGTCCCGCACCACCGCCTGGTCGTCCGCGACCAGCACCCGAATTGTCACGCGTCTGCCTTCCCGTCTGCTGCGCTGCCACCGGCGTTGCTGCCAGGTGCGTTGCTGCCGCCCGCGACAGCGCCATCGTCCTCCACGACCGGCACCCGGAGCGCGATCCGCCAGCCCGGCCCCTCGGGCGCGGGTCCGGCGGTCACCGAGCCGCCGACGGCCCCGATCCGCTCGGCCATGCCGCGCAGCCCCGTGCCGCTGCCCTGTACTCCCGACGGGCCGCGACCGACCGGCAGCCCACGGTCCCGCACGACGGCGCGCAGCTCGGAGCCCTCCCACACCAGGTCCACCTCGATGGCACTACCGGTCGCGTACCGTGCCGCGTTCGTCATGGCCTCCTGCACCGCCCGGTACACCGCGTGCCCGGCCTCGGGGCTGAGCCGACCGGCCCGGCCGCTGACGCGCAGCCGCGCCTCGCCCGGAAAACCACTGGTCAGCCCGTCGATATCGGCCACCCCCCGGAGCGGTACGGAACGCAGCGCGCTCACCGCCGCGCGGGCCTCCTGTACTCCGTCGCGCGCGAGCTCGGCGGCGCGGTCCAGCGGCTCGGTCAGCGTCGCCGGAGCGGCGTCACGCCGCGCGATCGCCCTGATCGCCTGCAACTGCATGGACAGTCCGGCGAGGCTGTGCGCGAGCACGTCGTGCATCTCGTGGGCGATCCGCCGCCGCTCCTCCAGGGCTGCCGCCTCCTGCTGGGACGCGCGGGACGCCTCCACTTCGGCCAGCAGCGCGACCGCGCGGTCCCGCTCGGCCTGGAGCGCGGCGTGCTCGATCGAACGGTCGGCGAGCAGCCACACGCCGACGGCCGACAGCAGTCCGGCCACGCTGTCGAAGATCAGCATGACCGCGACGCCGAAGCCGACGGCCAGCAGCGCGACGCAGGCGTTGCGCACCGGCCCGGCCGGGACGCACATCGGCAGCACGGCGGCGGCGGCCAGCACGGGAACCTCGCCGAGCCCGTTGTGCACGAGAGCCATGACGGCGAAGCCGGTCCCGATGGTCAGCGCGACGCCGAACCAGGTCAGCGGCGTCGGCAGGGCCCGGCCACTGAGCACCATGCCCAGCTCCGCGCCGAGCCCGAGCACGGCGACGACGACCTTCAGCGCCGCCCCGTCGGCCACGACCACCGAGACCGCCATGCAGGCGATCAGCGCGCCCGCGCCGATCACGTCACCACGCTCGAAGATCCGGCGGCGGCCGGGATCGGCCGCGGGCCGGATCACGTCGGGCCACGTACTCACCATTCCCGCGCTCCGTTCGCCATCGGTCGGCTCCCGCCGTCCGCGCACGGCGGCGAGCATATACGTGGCGTCGGCACGCCTCGCCGCGCTCGGTCGCGGAGCCCACCGGCGTGGCCAGGTCCCCACTGACGTGTCCCGGCTCCTCAGTCCGTGCGGGGCTCGACGACGGTCTGCGGCGAGGCGAGAAACGGTTCCAGCAGGCTGAGCAGCCTCTCGGGGCGGTGCAGCGGGATGATGTGGCCGCAGTCGTCGATGATGTGGCCGACGAGATGATCGGTGATCGGCCGCAGTTGCTGTTCGAGGGCTCTGCCCACGGGGCGGGCCCCGATGGCCATGGTGGGTACGGTCAACCGGCCGGTACCGGCCGCTTCCTGGATCTGCTCGGTGGTCGTGGGCATGGCCCGGTAGAACGAGCAGGCGCAGCGCAGGGCCTCGGCTCCGGTGTACGCGTGGACGAAGGCGTCTCGGATGAGGGGATCCACGCCCTCTCCGAGGGAGCCCGTGCGCAGGAACCACTCGATGTACTGGGCTTCGTGTCCGGTGAGTACGGTTTCCGCGAGGCCGGGCACCGAGTGGAAGCCGAACCACCACGGTGCCCCATGGGCGAGGAAGTCCTCGGCGCCCGGCAGTCCGCCCAGAAGTGCCTCCATGACCACGAGTTGTCGGACGAGGTCGGGGCGGCGCATGGCAAGGAGGAAGGCCGGTGGGGTTCCGGCGTCGATGCCGACCACGGCCGCCGAACTCTCGCCGAGGGCGTCGAGGAGGGCTTCGGCGTCGGTGGCGAGCGTTCCGGCGTCGTAGCCGTCCTTGGCGTGCGTGCTCGTGCCCGTTCCCCGCAGGTCCGGCGCGATCACCCGGTACTGCCCGGCGAGGCCGTCCAGGAGGTGGGTCCACAGTTGCCAGGTGTGCGGAAAGCCGTGCAGCAGCAGCACGGCCGGTCCCTCGCCGGCCAGAGCCACGTTGAGATCGACGCCGTTGGCCGTGACCCGCCGTAGTTCGATGCCTGACGGTCGAGTGGGTACGCGGCGCGGTGCGGCAGGCACGGTGCTCTCCCTCTGTGGTTACCAATGGTGACAACAGAACGATAGGTACCTATGGTGAGGGGGCCAAGACCGCACTTTTGACCCAGGTGGTGAGCTCCAGGTGACCTCCTCGACGCGGCGACCCCCTCACGGGAATCGTGGAGATCTGTTCGATCCGCAGTGCCCGACCCGTCGTCTGCTTGACCGGATCGGCACGAAGTGGACGTCCATGGCCATCAAAGTGCTGGCGGAAGCGTCCCCGCAGGAGGTGCGCTTCGCGGAACTGCAACGCAGGATGACCGGCGTCTCGCAGAAGATGCTGTCGGTCACCCTTCAGGGGCTGGCCCGTGACGGCCTGGTCAGCCGTCGGGTGGAAGCGTCGGTGCCACCACGCGTGTACTACGGGCTCACCCCGCTCGGCCTGACCCTGGAAGAACCACTGGCCAGGCTTCGCACGTGGGCCGAGGAACACATGGCCGAGGTCGACCGGGCGAACCAGCTGTGCCTGGACTCGGTAGATGGCCAAAGGTGACAGCACGGTTGGCCAACCACTGGGCTGGTCCGCCGTGGCACGGGTAGGTGTCAAAGTCCCTGTGGGTGCTTGGACAGCCAGTCGCTGCGGCGTTCGCGCATGGCGTCCCGCCTGGCGCTGTTCGCGAGGATCACGTCTGCGCCGCCGTCATAGGGGTGGTAGAGCTGATCAAGGTTTGTGTCGGTGATGATCACACCTGCTGATACGTCGTCTGCGACCGAGCGAAGCAGCAGGTCAAGGCATGCGGGCTGCCATCGGATGCGGCTGATGTAGGAGTGCCGGTGAAGCCGGTATTCCGGATCGGGCTCGTTGGTGGGAGAGGATGTCCACAGCTCGCTGCCGGGGTGGAGTCGAAGCTGGTCGTCTGACCGTACTGCGGGATCGCCCGGATAGGACCACCCGTTGGTGATCACGCAGACGTCCTGCCCCGTGAACAGTTCGTCCAGCACCGTGTTGTGCCGCTCCAGGATGACCCTGTAATCGGCCTCGTCCTGTGCGTAGCGCTTGGAGTCCGGCAGGCTGTGGAACCGGACCCAGCGTTCAGCGTGCTTTGCGCGGAGCTCGTGCGCGTCGGGTGGCTTCGCCTGCCACCTCTCCTCCCAGCGCGCCAGTAGGTCGCTGAACAACTCGCCGTCCTCGCTCATTCGTCGGTCTTCGCGTCGTTGGCCGTGCAGGCCATGCGGTTGTGCATGGGTGCCCGATCGAGGACTTCGATGAACATGATGCGGCCGTCCAGTACGTCCAGGTTAAGCATGCCCTCCGCAGGTATGAGCGGCACGCACCGATGTCCTGGGCCGTAGGGCTGTCCTTGCGGGTGATCCGCTGTTCGGATGCTCTGGCAGAAGTCATCAGTGCATGCGCATTTGCCGACCAGGCGGACATCGCGCACGCTGATGGCCAGCCAACGCTCTCCTTCCGCCTCCAGGAGAGCGGTCAGCTCGGTGACGAGGTCGGGGAAGACGTCGCGAACGAGGGGTTGGTCCTGCTCCATAGCGGGAGGGTGACACGGCCTGACCTCGTCTGACAATCGGTTTGGGGAGCCTTCAGGTCCCGGCGCACTTGTGGTTGGCCAAAGATGACAGGGTAGTTGGCCAAGGCGGACGAGGACGGTGATTCCGGACATAGTTCCCTCTATGTGCTGAACTGGGGCACGGGGCATCGTCCCAGCCGTTGCCGGAGGGCTGTCATGGAGTCATGAGCCTTCGCGGTCAGGTCGGCAGTGGTCTGGAGTCTGGACTTTACCGACCGGGGGTAGTGCCGCCCGTGATGTCCGTCTGGGCCTGTGACCAGGGCGTCGCGGGCTCGTTTGCCGACCGTGTCCGGAGCGCCCGTCATGTTCCGGAGTCGGTACGGAGGGCAAGTGGCACGGCGAGTGGTGGTCGGGGACCTGAGGGTCCAGCAGATCGAGCGGAAGGACGGGCGGCGGTCGTGGACGATCGTGTGGCCCGAGGGCAGTATCCACAGTGAGGCGGACCGCTTCCTGCGCCTGCACGACGGGTCGGGCACGCAGAAGACCTACGC
This sequence comes from Streptacidiphilus sp. P02-A3a, assembly GCF_014084105.1. Classification (GTDB taxonomy): domain Bacteria; phylum Actinomycetota; class Actinomycetes; order Streptomycetales; family Streptomycetaceae; genus Streptacidiphilus. The sequence goes on from NZ_CP048289.1 coordinate 8,838,965, forward strand.
GTACTACCTGGTGGACCACCTGCGGTGGCTGGAGCGCGAGTGCCTGGCCTTCGACAAGGTCGTGCTGCGGGACCTTGAGCGCCACATGGGCATCGTCGGCGCCGAGGTCCGCATGCCGCTCGGTGAGCCGTGGCGGATCGGCAAGCGCCCTTACGGCCGCTCCGCACTCTCGACGGCGGCGGCCTGCCTGAAGGGCTTCTACCTGCACCAGTCCTCGCTCGGCGTGAACGGCGAGCTCGGCAAGCAACTCGACACCTCCCGGCTGCCCACGCGGGCGGACCGCCGCCGTGCGTTCCTGGGGCAGGTGAAGTCGACGCTGCCCACCAACCCGCTCGCGCCGACGGGGCCGCACCGCCGGCACCCGAAGATGCTCCCCGACGGCGCGCGGGACAAGCTACTGGGGTGGTGAACTCGGCCCGGAACCGGCTGCTGGTGACCTGGTTGGCCGACGGCGGGCTGCGGATCGGCGAGCTCTGCGGGCTGCACCTGGTGGACCTGCACCTGCGCGAGAACGCGGCCTGCGGCGAGGGGCGGGACCGGCTGGAGATCCTCACCGCGCTGATCGGCGCCCCGGCCTTCGACCCGATCTTCCGCGACGTCATCATCCGTGTCCCGCAGGGCCACCGTGTCTACCAGTGGGCCTGTGTGGTCGACGCGTGCGAGCGGGCCCGGCACAGCGGATTGGATCTGTGCTCGACTCACTTCCAGGAGTGGGGAACGGCCCGGGAGTCCGGGACGACTCGGGCGGAGTTCCTCACCACCGCCGGGCCGCTGCCGCGCCGAGTACGACCGGGCAGGGTCCTGCCTGATTTGCCCCGCCCGGCCCACCTCGCCGCGCACCGGGCTGCGGTTGTGCATCCGTCACTACGGCGCGTGGAAGTATTCGGTCTCCGTCGGGGACGCGTCGGTGGACTTCGACCAGTGGGTGGCAGATCAGGAGCCGTGCGAGGGCTATGGGAACTGCCAGGCCACTGTCTGTCCCGGGCTGGCGTTGTCCCCGCTGGGGCTGTGCTGCTGGCATCGGCACCGCTACATGCGCGACCGCCGTCCGGGAGGGGCGGCCCTCCCGTCGAGCTGGTGGCAGCGCTACGAGAAGCAGGGGCAGCCGGTTCGCGTCTGCTACGCGGACCAGAACGCGTTCCGTGCCTGGTGCGCGGCTGTTGACCCGGCGCTGCGGCCGGAGCAGGTCAACCTGCGCCGGCCTGCGGCCCCTGCTGCGGGCCGAGATCCTGCTCGCCGAGCGCCAGCGCAAGACGCTGGACCGCTTCGTCGCCCGGCACGGCCGTCGACCGACGGGCAGCGAGCGGGCCCGGCTGGCGCTGTTCGCGACCAAGGTCCGCAACCCCGCCGGCACCACCGCGCTGTCCTACACCTGGTTCAACCGCGGCTTCCGGGACTGGGTGAACGAACTCGACCTGGGACACATCGTCCCCCATCAGGCTCGCCACACGCTGGCCATGAATCTGCTGCGGGCCGGTGCTTCACTGACCCACATCCGACGTTACCTCGGGCAGGTTTCGGACCGCATGGCCGAGCATTATGTGCATCTGACCAGTACTGATCTGGAGGACGTGCTCCAGCATATCTGGGTCGCCGGCCCCGACACCGCCCAACCGGACGAACTCCTTGCCGGGGATGCCACCCCGCTCACCCGCGCGCAGGCCCAGGCCCTGGCGATCGACCTGTCGCGCCGCAGCACCCCGGCCGAGGGCGAGTTCTGCAACTTCCAGCCCGTCGTCGAGGGCGGCACATGCCCCTGGAACCTGGACTGCCACAACTGCGACAAGTTCGTACTCTCCGGCGCCGATCTCCTCTACTGGCGGCGCAAGCGCGAACAGTGGCGGCTCTTGGCTGAGGGTGCACCCGATGACGCCACCGCCGACTACCTCCACCGCTACTTCGAACCCACCGCCCGCGCCATCGACGGCCTGGAGAGCGCCCTGGCCGGCCTCGGCCTGCTCGACGACGCCCTTGCCCTGGACCTGCGCAAGCCCCAGGACTACTTCCACCGGGTGTGGTCCACCGCCTTCCGCGCGGCCGACCTCGCCCAGGCCACCGGCGACGAGCAGGGCCGGGCCGACGACACCATCGACGAGCAGGAGCAACGCGCGTGACCACGACCGTCCCCGACCCGCGCACGGCCGCCGCCCTGGCCGCTCGCCACCGCAGCACCGACGCCGCCCTCGGACGTGTCCGCGACGCCATCGCCCGGCTCCGCCGCGAGAAGACCCAGGTCAGCGTCGCCGCGGTCACCCGCCGCGCGAACGTCTCCCGCACCTTCCTCTACGACCACCCCGACGCCAGAGCCGCGGTCGCCACCGCGATGGCCGAAGCCGACGAACGCCGGACCCAGGTGCTCACCGACCAGGACGAGGCACGCGAGGCGACCTGGCGCGAGCGGGCCCTGAACGCCGAGGACGCCCTCAAGGCCGCCCACACCGAGATCCTCACCCAGCACACCAGCATCGGCGAACTCCTCGGACAGGACCGAGACTTGGAAGCCGAGTGGACCCAGGAGGCCATCCAGCGGATCACCACCGAGAACACCGCCCTCAAGCAGCGCGTCCGCCAGCTCGCCGCCGACAACCGGTCCTTCGACGAGCGGCTGAAGGCCGCCCGCTCCAACCTGCGGTTTCAGGACCGCCGCGTCGCCGACCTCGAAGCCCAGATCGCTGAACCAGGGCGACCTACGTCCTGATCTCGCGGGGACCGCTCACCCGTACTTCGCCGCCGGGCCGGACGTGGAGAAACTCATGGAATCGGACTGACACACTCCATGCGGAACGCTCGTCGTCGGGCGGAACCGTCAGGCACCAGCCACTGGCGAACAGGATCCGAAGGACGCCCTGATCGGAAGCGCTGACCTCGGCAATGACCTGGCCCAACAGTTCGGTCGCCTTGCCGAGGTTGGTCTGGGGCCATGCGGCCAGTCTGTATGTCTGTCCGTCCGCCGCGAGTTCTGACCATGAGTGCAGCTCGATCTGGTGCGATCCGAAGCGGAGCCTCATCTCGCGGGAGATGGCCAGCTCGCTGACGCCCAGTCCGCGAAACGTAGGTACGCGCCAACCATCATCGACGCGCATGATCTCCCGGCTCATGCTTTGCCACCGGGCAGGTGGACCGCAACGTCATAGTTGGCGATCTTGTCGGCCAGACCACGCGGGCTCACACCGTGCGCGTTCTCCTGGTCGGGATCGGCTCCGGCCGCCAGCAGCACGCGAAGCGTCGCGCCCTCGCCCCGGAAGGTGAACACCGCCCGCCAGAGCGCGGTATTGCCATGGCGATCAGCCACGTCCACCGACGCGCCGACCGATAGGAGGACCTCGGCGGCCAGCGCGTCCTGGGCCTGTGCGGCGAAGTGCATCGGCGTCCACCCTGCCTTGTCCACGGCATTCGGATCCGCCCCGCGCTCAAGCATCGCCCTCAACCCAGCGACATCGCCATCCACGACGGCATTGTGCGCCGCCGTGCGGCCGAACAGGTCCCGCCCCTGATCCTCTCGCATCATGGCACCCGTCCTCTCCGGGTCTGACGGGAGAAACTGCGGCACCCCCATAGCCAGAGCCACCCTAGGCGACGCGGTCGAGACCTCCGCTTCCAAGGCCGCCGCGTCGCGGACCTCGAAGCCCGGATCCCGGGCACTCGACAACTTAAGCATTGCCGCTGTCGGCGTATACGTGAACGGCCCCAGCCATGTACGGAGGAGTCCTGTTGCCCGGCACGGCGGATGTCCGTCTCGGACCCGGGTCGGGCTCTGGGAATGTATCACCGGCGCCTGGTCGTGGCACTGAAGTGATGCTGTGGAAGCCGTGCGTGGCCGCTCAGGGCTCAACCCACCGCTTCTCGTAGGCGAGCCTGTTCGGCCCGTCGCCGTCCACCTCGTTGCCGTAGAGGTCCACGGTGGCATCCATGTAGCCCATGGCGTAGAGGATCGCTTCGGCTACCGCCTGGGCATCGACGTCGTCTATCTCATGGACGGTGTAGCGGATCGAGTTCTGGACGCGGCCGGAGAGGTTGGCGGCGACGGCGAGGGCAGAGAAGCTCGACTTGGTCAGACCGGAGGCTTCCAGCGCGATGCTTCCGCCGCGCAGGATCTCGACTACAGCCGCGAATGCCTCAGCGAAGTAGGTGGCGGCGTACGGGCCGGTCTCGCTCATGTGCATACGGAGGTAGTTGTTCTTGATCAGCCATTCCCGCAGGTTGTCCACCTTCAAGACCAGCCGCTCGGCCGCCTCCACCTGCCGGATCGTGGAGGCACCTTGCATGAGCAGTATCTCGAGTTCATTCAGATCCTCGGGGACGGGTCTGGCATGGTCCATCAGCAGCAGCCTCTCTGTCAGGTGTCAGCCTCGGGGCTGAGGACGCGTGGCACCCTGATCATTCTGCGGATCGATACCGTTGTAGACGGCCCCGGGATCGTCGGGTGCCGACCACGAACCGACAGTCCAGATCTCGGAGGCCGGCGGGCCGGGAACGCACCGGCCGACATCATCTCCGTAAGGCCCGCCCCCGAAAACGGCATGCATCCAGCCTTGCGGCGGTGTCCCACTCAGATCGAACACATCGTCCATCGCCCGCTGCCTCCCGGTCGCGAAGCATCGTAGTGCAGACCGTGAAGGCGTCCCGCTGCGATGGCCCCACCTCGGGACGTTCAAACGTACGTACCTGAGGAGCTAAGGCCGTACGACGACAGCCGCTCGATCAGGTCCGTTGAACAGGGGAAACCCTTGGTCAACGGACCGTGCGGTATGTCAGGCTCCGGGATATGGAGCCCCACAACGAGCAGGCGGCGGGCGAGATCTTGCACCAGCGCGGCTGGCGCAAGGCGTTCACCGTCCAGGAGATGGTCGACAAATGGGCCCGAATCGTGGGCAAGGTCGAGAACGGCTACGACGACATGGCCGAGGAGTACACCAACGACCTCTACAGCCGAAACTGGCTCCACGAGGCGTGGCCGATCCTCACTGAACGCGTCATCGTCATCTGGACTCCGCGGATCAAAGCCCTGGACGACCGATTCCGGGCCGCCACCGTCTTCGACGACGGCATCGCCATGTCGCAGTTCCACCGGATCAGCGGATTCGACCCCATCGACATGTGGTGGTGGCGACGCCATCCCCGCCTACTCGTCGGTGACCTCGGTCGTGATCTCCGCTTGGCCGGAGCGGTAGACGCGTCGTCAAACCCTTGACCAGCTCCTGAAAGCGGCACCCGCGGAGTCGGATCAGCCCTTGTCGCAGGCGAGACCTATCGTGGTCGGGTGACGAAGTGGCTCCGCTGTTACTGGGATGAAGAAGGCATTTGGTTCCACTTCGAACTCGACGCTGACGGACAAGTGACCCGACAGGTCGAGCTCCAGGAGCCCGACCAGAATCCTCTGGCTGCGGGCATCACTCGATGAGTGGCTGCGCGCGCAGGAGACCGGCCGTCTCGCGGAGTACGAAGCCAAGTACGAGCTGACCGCAGAGCTGCCCTTCCAGGAATGGTGCGGACCCGGGTCGGACTGGATACTGGACCGGCACGGGCTCCAGGAGCATCTCAGGCGACGAAGTCGAGAACCACCCCATCGGTCGACACCAGAAGTGGGCGAGGCACCGTCACGGACATGTAGCCTATGAATCGTCGCAGTTCAGAGCCGGTGTCCGAGCTCCTGCGGTCGGTGAAATCGACGACATCACACGGCTCAAGATGCATCGCGAAGACGACCAGGACACCCTCGACCTCATCCGCGATCTCATGAGCCTGAACGTCACCCTCGTCCTCATCGGCGTCAACATCCCCGGCTCCGGTCTCCTGCGCGAAGGCCGCCACGACCCTCGCAGCGGTCAATTGGTCTTCCCTCCTGTCAAACGGGGCAGGAGCTACAACGATGAGGCGGCGACCCAGACCGAGCGCCGCTTCGACATGGTCAACCTGGACCCGTTCCACTACGACACCCCGGCAGGCATCACCGCCTGGATCGCCCATCTCAACGGCATCGAGAAGCAGTTGAGGCTGTTCCGCTCCACCCCCCGCCTGCTCACCCGAAACACGATGCCCGAGTACCTGTTCCGCCGCACCGGAGGCATTGTCGGGCTACTGAAGCGGCTCATCGAGGACGGCTGCACGAAGGCCGTCGAGAGCGGCAAGGAGAACCTGACGATCGGCCTACTCGATGAGCTCACCATCAACCTGGGCAACGTGCCGGATCGGGACGCGGCCGCTGGAGAGGTCCCAGCGCTCAAGAGCGAGGCGGACAGCGCCCAAGGCCAGCAGCGCAAGCGAGGGAGGAACACCGTCTTCGATGACCGGGGCGGCCGACCGGCCGCCGACGCCTGATGCCGTCCGCGATCCTTCGCCCGCTGCCCCGCGGCCTTGACCCTCTCCCGCCCTGGAGCCAGATCGGGCTGAGAGCTTTGCTCGCACCACCCAGCTCTCTCGAAGCGAGGTCGGCAATCTGCTCACCTCAGCAATGGGCACACGCTACGGACCGCTGAACACAGAGCTCACCCCACGCGGCAGCGCTGCCACGATGGCCTACGGCAACCCCTGGCTTCTTACCCGCACCCCCCGCTACTGCCCGCAGTGCCTGGCGGGAGACGGAAGCGAGATCCAAGAGCTGCACGGCGGAGCCTGGCGGCGGAACTGGATGCTGCCGCCCGTCTTTGCCTGTCCCCGCCACCGGCGCCTGCTGCGGGTTAACTGTCCGTCCTGTCTCCAGCCCGTCAACGGCGCCCAGAAGGGCAGCATCATCGCCAGGCTCTGGGATGACGATCTCCACCCCACCCAGTGCCGAACAACCAGAACCCCTCTGACAATTGGCCGTCTCCAACCGGCCTGCGGCACGGAGCTCTCCGAGTCGGCCGAGCTCATCGCGGGCAGCCCCTGCGATGAACACACATTGAAGTACCTGCTCGGCCTCCAAGAGCGGCTCCTGCACCTGCTCGATCCCACCGGCCCCGACATGACGCCGAGCGTCGGCTGGCTGGTCCCCGTCGCCCACTACTTCGCCGACCTACGAGCCCTGCTCGGCCTGGTGTTCCTCACCTGGCCGGCAGCCCGCCACCTCGCCGGGACTCCCGCGCTTACGACAGTCCTCGACGAAGAAGCCCAACAACGCCGTGCCCGCGCCGAAGACCTCCACACTCGCCCGGGGAAGAAGTACAGTTCGCGGCCCTACACCGACCCGCCCGTGAACCCACTGCTCATGGGAGCTGTCCTAGGCATCGCCATGAGCCTTCTCGATGCCGACGACGAAGTCCTGGCCATCGAACTCCTGACGCCGCTGGTCAGACAGGCATACGCCGAAAATCAGGCCCTGGCGAACTACCTCCGCCGTGAATCATGGATCTCATACCCCTTGAGGATCGTCATCATGAACCGCTCGCGGGGAACGGCTCCACCGGACAAGCTGATCGGATGGGGCCCGAGTCCGGCTGTGAGCTACAGCGCGCCCTGTCCAAACGTCTACCTCCGCCGCTCTCCGAGACCCAGCAGCGACGCGGCCAGCACGGCAGGATGGTCCCCGACATGATCGAGACGAGTCAGGACTCCAGCTCCGGAAAGGTGGGAAGTGTCGCGCAGTGACGCCGACCTCGCAGCGGAGATCGCACCAGCCGGTCTTCGCTTCATAGAACGCGACCGAGCGGAAGGCAGACTTCCCGCCGAGGCTGGGAACATCGCGACATCATGTCGGCGTGAGGATGGACGCATCGATGCCGAACCTCACGAGGTCCTCGATGTCGACGACCCCGAACGCGCCCTCAAGCTCGATGCCGTATGGCTCCGCCTCGCCAACGAACACGGACTTCTCAACCCCGAGCGCGAGTTCCTCCTCCAAGTCGACTACGCCGACGAAGGCGACGACTGGCCGCAGCTCGCATGGATCAGGGTCCAACTCCAGGACGACTGGAGCATCGCAGGGGGCATCGTCCCCGCGCTCGGAGGCTTCGGCGTTCCCGAGTTCACCGCGATGGCCATCCATGGAGACGCACTCATGCGCACGACCGTCTGGGGCAACGGCCAGATCAGCTCCCTGCCATCCCGCAGCCGTCAACAGCGCAGCCGATCCGCAAGTGGGCCGAGTACATGGCCCACGACCCCAGCTACCCAGTAGATGTCCAGGCCGCTGCCCAAGCCTGGCTGGCGAAGCACTGACAAGACGCGGCACTCCCGCAAGCCAGCCTTCAGAGTGCCCCCTGGGCTGGTTGCGGATAGCCGATCTCGGCGATGTCCTGAGCCAGGTCCGCCAGGCAGACCTCGGGGTTCAGCGACGACACGAGTTCGTTGCTCAGCGGCCGCAGGGCATACACCTGACTCACCGCCGCCAGGTCCACCGAGACCTCGTAGTAGTCCTCGGCGAAACGCTGGAATGCTTTCGGAGTCTGTTCGACCAGGAGCTCGAACAGACTCGTGGACCCGTCAGGGTCGACAGCGCCCTTGGGGAAGTCGATCGTCCCGTGGTTCCACCGATCGTCCGTCGCTCCCCGCCACAGACAAGCTGTCACGACGGGCATCCCGTTCTCATCGGTGAACGCCGGCTCCTCAACGAAGGACTTGAAGAGGTCGGGGACCTCGTCGATCACCCCCGGCCATGGCTCGCCGTCGTTGCCATACGGGCTCATCGGCGATTCGTGGCCGAAGCCGCGCACATAGACTCCGGGCGCCGAGAACACGATGGAGTACTCGTCTCCTGACCCATTGCGCATCGAAGCCATCTCCTCGCCGTCGGCCCAGCTGGCGTTGAAGGAGTAGTACCGGCCTTCCCAGTCCGGGCTCAGGATCGCATCGAGCATCGCCAGCGAACGGCACAGGTCCCGCAGGTCATCGACGGCGGGGAGCCGGCGGGCCACGTCATAGACAGTCACGTGCTCATCCAACCCGATGCCAGTGACACCCCGCGCCCGCCCGAACCTCATGAGCCCTGGTTCCAACATGCGTGGCCAGGTTCCATCTATCGTGTCCCGGCTCAACGTCTGGGACCGGGCGGGCGACACAGTTGCAAGCGATGTGCTTGCAATAGTTAGCACGGCGGGGCAGAGTGGGGGCATGGCCTCACTGAACGTCGGCTCGCTCGGCGAGTACATCCGTGAGCAGCGACGGCATGCGCAGTACTCGCTGCGGCAGCTCGCGGATGCCGCCGGCGTGTCCAACCCGTACCTCAGCCAGATCGAGCGCGGGCTGCGCAAGCCGAGCGCGGAGATCCTGCAGCAGATCGCGAAGGCGCTGCGGATCTCCGCGGAGACGCTGTACGTGCAGGCGGGGATCCTCGATGAGCGCGAGGAGGCGGGCCTGGAGTTCCGGGCGGCCGTCTTCGCGGACTCGTTGATCAACGAGCGGCAGAAGCAGGTGCTGCTCGCCGTCTACGACTCCTTCCTCAAGGAGAACGAGAGGGAGCACGGGACCAGTGACCGTACAGACCAGGTAGATCCCGTCTAGGGGAGGAATTCCCATGCCCATCAGCGATGACCTGCGCAAGACCCTGGCCGACCCGACCCCGCTCTACGCCCTCGCCGGGGCCGGGGATCTGGCGGTGGAGAAGCTGCGTGAGGTGCCCGAGCTGGCCGCCTCCATCGCCGCCGACCGCAAGGGCGCGCAGGAGAAGGCCACGGCCCGGCTGCAGGAGGCCGGGGCGCGGCTGACCGAGGCGCAGGCCAAGGTCGCCGAGACGGTCAGCACGCTGCCGACCGATCTCAAGGCGCTCCAGGAGCGGGCCCAGGGCCTGGCCCTGCAGTCGGTCGGCCGGGCGGCCGAGCTCGCGGTCAAGGCGCGCGAGGTGTACGACGAGTTGGCCGAGCGCGGCAAGGTCGTGGTGGACCGCCAGCGCAAGGACAGCGCCGAGGAGCTGAACGTGATCGCGGCCAGGGCCGAGTCGAAGGCCGACGCCTTCGCGGCCGAGGTGGACGTAGTCGAGGTGGACGTGGTGGAGGTCGACGTGGTGGAGGTCGAGGTCGACGAGGACGAGTCGGCCAAGCCCGCCGCCAAGCGCCCGACGCCTCGGAAGAACACGCCGAAGCCGTAGTCGGTCGGACCGGACGTACTCGCTGGGGCACGCCGGGCACGCCCGGCGTGCCCCAGGCGTTTCACCCGCCAGGGAGCCGGTCCGTGGGACGATCGTCCCGAGGGTTCCGGGCGAAGGAGTGACGATGTTCCAGCAATATGCCCTGAGCGGCATCCTGATCAACGGGTTCAGCAACATCCTGTCGTGGATCACGCTCGCCGTGCTGGTGTTCGAGGTCTTCGCCTTCGTGGACGTGCTGTTCCGGCGCACCGACGCCTTCCCGGCCGTGGACAAGCAGACCAAGCCGTTCTGGATGATCATCCTGGGCCTGGCCGTCGCCGTGTCGATCATTCCGATCGGCGGCTTCCTGAGTTCGATGCTGGTGCTGCTCGGCCTGGTGGCCGCGATCGTCTACGTGGTGGACGTGCGTCCCCGAGTGCGGGCGGTCACGCCGTCCCGCAAGAACAAGAAGGACAACACCCACATGGGCCCGTACGGACCCTGGTGACCGGCCGGGCCCCGGCGGCGAACGCGGCCGGGGCCCGGGACCGGCCGCGTTCAGCCGTGGACGACCGCGGGCGGGCGGCTGAGCAGCAGCACCGCGACGTCGTCCGCCAGCGCGCCGCCGTTGAGGTCCTCGACCTCGGACATCGCGGTGTCGATCAGCAGCTCGTCACGGAGCCCGCTCTGCTGGTGGTCGGCGATCATGCCGATCAGCCCCTCCTGCCCGAGCCGCCGCGTGCCCGCGCCTATCCGGCCCTCGATCAGCCCGTCGGTGTAGAGCATCAGGCTCCACTCCTCGCCGAGCCGGACCTTGGTCGGCGGCCACTGCTCGACCTCGGCCGGGCCGTCCAGCGGCAGCAGGCCGAGCGCCGGGCCGCCGTTGTCGTACGGCAGCAGCTCCGGCGGGCGGAACTCGCGGAGCAGCAGCGGCGCCGGGTGCCCGGCGAGGTGCAGCTCGGCGTACTCGCCGTCGGGGTCGATCGCGAGCATGCACAGGGTCGCGAAGATCTCCTCGCTGCGGCGCTCGTGTTCGAGCACCCGCTGCAGGGTGCCCAGCAGCGCCTCACCGGTCAGGCCCGCGAAGACCAGGGTGCGCCAGGCGATCCGCAGCGCGACGCCGAGGGCGGCCTCGTCCGGGCCGTGGCCGCAGACGTCGCCGATCACCACGTGGACGCTGCCGTCCGAGGTGCGGACGGCGTCGTAGAAGTCGCCGCCGAGCAGCGCGCGGCGGCGGCCGGGCCGGTAGCGGGCGTGGAAGGTGAACCCGGAGCCTTCGAGCAGCGGGGTGGGCAGCAGGTGCCGCTGCAACCGGGCGTTCTCCTGGCCGCGCAGCTCGGCCTCGACCAGGCGGCGCTGGGACTCGTCGGCGCGCTTGCGTTCCACCGCGTAGCGGACCGCGCGGCTGAGCAGTCGACCGTCCATCTCCTGCTTCACCAGGAAGTCCTGGGCTCCGGCAGCGACCGCGGCGGCGCCCAGGTAGACGTCGGCGGTGCCGGTGACGGCGAGGACCGCCGTGCGCGGGGCCCGGCGCAGCAGCCTGCGCAGGCCCTCCAGGCCGCCGCCGTCGGGGAGTTCGAGGTCGAGCAGGATGCAGGCGGTGTCGACGGTGAGCATCGCCGACGCCTGGTCGAGGTTGCGCGCCCAGCGGACCCGGACGTCCGAGGCGACCTCGGCGAGCAGGTTGCGGACGCTCTCGGCGTCCTCCGGGTCGTCGTCGATGACCAGGACCGACAGCGGCGCAGCGGGCGCGCCGACGAAGACCGAGTCGACGCCGAAGACCGGCCCGGACGCGGACGCGGTCGACTCCGCGGGGGCGGCCGGTACCGGGCGCACGGCCTGGACGGCGAGGGCGGGCTCGCCGGTGAGAACGGCCGGTACCGGGGCGAGACGCGGGCGCGGTATGGGCGTGCCGGTGGGCGCGCTCGGATGCGGCTCGTGCGCGCTCTCGATGGCGGGCATCAGCGGTACCTCCCTCTCCCCGGCTGTGGAACGGTTGGGCGACAGATGCAGTGCCCATCAAACACCGCGATCCTTGGACTTTCCCGTGACCCTAACGTGATCTCCACAGCTCCTCCGCACGGCACGTCACACCGGCGGCGTGATTCCACCCACTGGTTGTGAGCTGCGGCGGACCGGTCGCGACCGGAGAAAGCCCAGGGCAAAGGCGGTATCCGGGGCACCGGCCCCGGCCACAACGGAAGGAGCAAGTGATGGAGATCACCTTGATCGAGGGTGACATCACCGAGCAGCGGGTGGACGCCGTGGTGAACGCCGCGAACTCCTCGCTGCTGGGCGGCGGCGGGGTGGACGGCGCGATCCACCGCCGGGGCGGCCCGGAGGTGCTGGCGGCCTGCCGCGCGCTGCGTGCCTCGCACTACGGCAAGGGCCTGCCGACCGGCCGCGCGGTGGCCACCACCGCCGGGCGGCTGCCGGCCCGCTGGGTGATCCACACCGTCGGCCCGGTCTACGCCCCGGGCGACCCGGACCGGGCGGATCTGCTGGCCTCCTGCTACCGGGAGTCGCTGCGGGTCGCCGCCGGTCTGGACGTGCGCACGCTGGCTCTGCCCGCCGTCTCGACCGGGGTCTACGGCTGGCCCATGGCCGACGCCGCGCGCATCGCACTGACCACCGTCCGCGCCTGGGCCGAGGCTGCGGCGGCGGCCGGGACAGCCGGGACAGGCGAGGCGGGCGGCGGGTTGGTCGAGGCGCGCTTCGTGCTGTTCGACGACGCGGCGTACCGGGTGTTCGAGCGGATCCGGGCGGAACTGGGTGACCTGGGTGAGGGGGCGGGCCATGGGTCCATGGTGGACTGAGGGGACGTCAATTCTCCATAAGATTCGATAACTCGTTCGAGTGAAGTTGGCTGACACATCCGCTGATTCCGGGTAAACCACCCATATGGCGGGTACTTCCCGCCTCGCCCCACATGCCCCGAAGACACATGCACCGAAGACACATCCCCCGAAGACGCCTGCCCCGAAGCTCAGCCGCCCGGCGCCACCGCGTCCCAGCGGACGGTGAGCTCGCCCAGCCGCCACCGGCGCGGACCGCCGACCACCGGCCAGTCCGTGGCGACCGTCCGCGCCATCGCGATCCAGCGCTGCCGGGCACCGAAGTCCCCGTACGGCGCGGCCGAGGCCCAGGCCCGGTCCAGGTCGCGCAGGAAGGCGTGCACCGGCTCGCCCGGCACGTTCCGGTGGATCAGCGCCTTCGGCAGCCGCTCGGCCAGGTCGGACGGGCGGTCGAGCCCGCCCAGCCGGGCCGCGAAGGTCACCGTGCGCGGACCCGAACGGTCCAGCGCCACCCAGACCTGGCGGCGGCCGATCTCGTCGCAGGTGCCCTCGACCAGCAGCCCGCCCGGCGCCAGCCGCCCGCACAGCAGCGCCCAGGCGTCCGCGACCTGGGCCTCCTCGTACTGCCTGAGCACGTTCGCGGCCCGGATCAGCAGCGCGCCCCCGGCCGCCGCCGCGCCGTCCAGCGGCACCTCGAAGCCGCCCCGGCGGAAGGTCAGCCCCGGCGGCCGGGCGTAGCGCTGGGCGACCGCCACCCGCTCCGGCTCGATCTCGATGCCGACCACCCGGACGTCGGCCCGCTCCGCCGCCAGCCGCTGGTACAGCTCCACCGCGGTCCACGGCGCCGCGCCGTAGCCGAGGTCCACCGCGACCGGCGCGGACCGCGCCCGGCGCAGCGCCGGGGCCAGCTCGGCCGCGATCCAGCGGTCCATCCGGCGCAACCGGTTCGGATTGGTGGTACCCCGGGTCACCGCGCCGACCGGACGCCCCGCCGAACCGGACCGGCGGCCGGTCACCGACGCTCCCCGACCGCTGGTACTGGACACCAGCGCAGCCTACGCGGCGGCTCGGCCGCGCCGGGAATCGATGCGCGATCGTCCGTGTTGTCGCAGTGTTGAAGGGTCGCTGAGCGGCCACGGACAGGGACAGCCCAGGACACGTTCCCAACCCCGTTAGTGAGGACGAGCGGTGCCCCAGCAGCCTTCCCGGATCGCCATGCTCAGCGTGCACACCTCCCCGCTGCACCAGCCGGGGACGGGTGACGCGGGCGGCATGAACGTCTACATCGTCGAGCTCTCCAAACGCCTCGCCGAGCAGGGCATCGAGGTGGAGATCTTCACCCGCACCACCTCCTCGGACCTCGCGCCGACGGTGGAGCTGGCGCCCGGAGTACTGGTCCGGCACATCACCGCCGGACCGTTCGAGGGCCTGGTCAAGGAGGACCTGCCGGCCCAGCTCTGCGCCTTCACCCACGGCGTGCTGCGGACCGAGGCCGGGCACCGGCCCGGCCACTACGACCTGGTGCACTCCCACTACTGGCTGTCCGGGCAGGTCGGCTGGCTGGCCTCGGAGCGCTGGGGGGTGCCGCTGATCCACACCATGCACACCATGGCGAAGGTCAAGAACGCCGCCCTGGCCGTGGACGACACGCCCGAGCCCGCCGCCCGGATCATCGGCGAGACGCAGGTGGTGTCCGCCGCCGACCGGCTGATCGCCAACACCACCGAGGAGGCCGACCAGCTGGCGCTGCACTACGAGGCCCGGCCCGACCAGCTGGCCGTGGTCCACCCCGGCGTCAACCTGGAGGTCTTCCGGCCCGCCAGCGCCGCCCCCACCGGCGTCGTCGGCGACGCGGTCAGCCATCCGGTCGGCGTTCGCGAGGCCTGCGCCCGCGAAGCCGGTGCCCGCGCGGCGATCCGCGCCCGGCTCGGGCTGCCGCTGGACGCCACGGTGCTGCTCTTCGCCGGACGCATACAACCGCTGAAGGCCCCGGACGTGCTGGTGCGCGCCGTCGCCGAGATGCTGCGCCGCGATCCCACGCTGCGCGACCGGCTGGTGGTGCCGGTCGTCGGCGGACCCAGCGGCAGCGGCCTGGCCCGCCCCGAGAGCCTGCACAAACTCGCCGCCCAGCTCGGCGTCTCCGACGTGGTGCGCTTCCATCCCCCGGTCGGGCAGACCGAGCTCGCGGACTGGTACCGGGCCGCGACCGCGCTGGTGATGCCCTCCCACAGCGAGTCCTTCGGCCTGGTCGCGCTGGAGGCCCAGGCCTGCGGCACGCCGGTGGTCGCGGCGGCCGTCGGCGGCCTGCCGGTGGCGGTCCGGGACGGCGAGACCGGCCTGCTGGTCAAGGGACACGACCCGCGCGACTGGGCGGTCACGCTGCGCCGCCTGATCGACGACCCGGGCCTGGCCCCCCGGCTGGGCGAGGCCGCCGCCCGGCACGCCAAGGCCTTCGGCTGGGCCGGGGCCGCCGCCGACACCGCCGAGGTGTACACCCGGGCACTGTCCGACCCGGCACGGCGCGAGGCCGAGCAGGCACGGCGGTAGGCGGCGCGGCGCACCGACGCGGACCACGGGCGGCCCGAGCGGTAGCGTCAGCTCCATGGACCGTGCCATGGACAGTGAAGACCCCCGGGCCGCCGCCCTCGCCGTGCTCCAGGCCGCGCTGGAGGATTCGGGCCTGGGCTGGGAGCAGCCCGACCCGCACACCCTGGTGGTGACCCTGCCCGGCACCCGGAAGCTGTCCACCACCTGCTCGCTGCGGGTGGGCGAGCACACCCTGAGCGTGAACGCGTTCGTGGTGCGCCGCCCGGACGAGAACCACGAGAGCTTCTACCGCTGGCTGCTGGAGCGCAACACCCGGGCGTACGGGCTGGCGTACGCGATCGACCGGCTCGGCGACGTGTACCTGGTCGGGCGGCTGCCGCTGGCGGCGGTGACCGCGCCGGAGGTGGACCGGCTGCTCGGCGCGGTGCTGACCAACGCCGACGAGCCCTTCAACACCCTGCTGGAGCTGGGCTTCGCCTCGGCGATCAAGCGGGAGTGGGAGTGGCGGACCAAGCGCGGGGAGTCCACCCGCAACCTGGCCGCGTTCACCCGGCTGACCGGCGCGAGCGAGCCCTCGGCCCCGGCCGCCGAGCCCCCGGAGGGCTGACCACGACGGCTCGCCCCGCTCACCCCGTCGCCCCGCTCAGCCCGTCGCCCCGCTCACACCGTCGCGCGGATCTCGCCGACCGGTCGGCCGCCGCCGAACAGCGGGGCGCAGCCGATCCGGCCCAGGGCGTCGCCGGTCGCGGTGACGCCGAGGCGGCGCAGCAGGGCGGCGAGCACCGGTCCGACGGCCCGGTCGGCGCCGTCCTCGATCTTGAAGGCCAGGGCCCGGCCGTCCGGCAGGGCGACCACCTGGACCGCCTCCGCGCCCATCTTGGACAGCGCGCCGGGGACGCCGCGCATCAGCCAGGTGTCGATCCGGCGGGTGCCGCCGACGTACTCCGGGTGGGCGCGCATGGCGTCGGCGACCCGGCGTTCGGGGGTGCCCGGGTCGGCCAGCAGCAGCGCCCGGAAGGCGCGGGCCAGGCCGATCAGGCTGACCGCCAGCAGCGGGGCGCCGCAGCCGTCGGTGCCGACCGTCCCCACGGTCTCGCCGGTGAGCCGCTGAACGCTCTCCAGCACCTGCCGCTGGAGCGGGTGGGCCGGGTCGAGGTAGCTCGCGGTGTCCCAGTCGTTGGCGACGCAGGCCGCGAGCATCGCGGCGTGCTTGCCCGAGCAGTCCATCAGGATCGGCTCCGGGTGGCCGCCGGAGCGTATCCAGGCCTCCTGCTCGGCCTCGTCCAGCGGCCAGGAGGCGGGGGTCTGCAGGGCGCCGACGCCCAGCCCGGCCCCGGCCAGGATCCGCCGGACGCCGTCCAGCTGAAAGCTTTCCGCTGAGTGGCTGGCGGCGGCCAGCGCCAGCAGCTCGCCGTCCAGCTCCAGGCCGGTCCGCAGGATCCCGGCGGCCTGCATCGGCTTGTTGCTGGACCGGGGGAAGACCGGCTGCTCCGGGGAGCCGAGCGAGAGCTCGACCGAGCCGTCGGCGGCCAGGACCACCAGCGAGCCCCGGTGCCGCCCCTCGGTGAACCCGGAGCGGACCACCTCCGCCAGCACGGCGGTCGGGGCGGCGGCCAGGCCGGCGGCCTGGTGCGTGCTGGGGGTGGTCATGGCTTCAGCCTCCGAGGAGCAGGTCGTCTACGCGCGCTTCCCCCTCACGGTACCTGCGGGTGATCTCAGCGCTGCACTCGTCCGCTGTCCGCTGTAGCCCCTGGCGGCGCAGCGAGATCGCCCGCTCGTGCGTGGTCAGCCGGATGCAGGCGGCCTGGAGCGCGGCGGCGGTCTGCGCCTGCGGGTCGGCGAAGGCGATGTCGTCCATCAGCTCGTCCGCGAGCGAGCGGAACTCGGCGCTGCGCGGGGTGCCCAGGGTGACGTGCCGGGCGGAGCTGCGGACCCGCGACGGGAGGTCCGCCAGGATCTCCGGCAGCCGGTCGACCAGGGTGTCCGGCAGCGCCTGCCGACCCGTGCGCCGCGCCAGCTCGGCGCAGAGGATGTCCACCCGCCCCTGGAGCAGGCGGCGCAGGTAGGAGAGGTCGGCCTCGTCCTCCTGGGCCTGGCGGCGCCGGGAGCGCAGTTCGTCCATGCCCAGGTGCCCGAGCGCCGTCGCGTCGTCCCGTTGCCTGTACCCGTCGCCCACCACGCGTGCCGTCCCCTGGTCCATGACCGCTTCGACGCCGTCCCGGCTGCATCGTGCCACCGGTCGGCACCCGCGCGCAGGAAAGCTGCACCCAATCGGCCCCCTGGCGAATGCGGGTGGCTCATACGACCGGTGCATATGCCCAGTCCAGAGCCGAGACCGGAAGCCACGCAGGGGCGCGGGGGCAGGACCCCACGCCCCCTGTACTCGCTCCCGAGCGCCCCGGGCACAATGGCACCCATGCGCGCAGTGGCTCAGGTAGTGACCGAGGCGAAGGTGACCGTCGGCGGCGAGGTGGTGGGCTCGATCCTCGGCCCCGGGCTCTGTGTCCTGGTGGGCGTCACCCACGAGGACACCCCGGAGCAGGCCGCGCTGCTGGCCCGCAAGCTGTGGTCGGTCCGGGTGCTGGAGGGCGAGAAGTCCTGTTCCGACCTGGACGCGCCGCTGCTGGTGATCAGCCAGTTCACCCTCTACGGCGACGCCAGGAAGGGACGCCGTCCCACCTGGAACGCCGCCGCGCCCGGCGCCGTCGCCGAGCCGCTGGTGGACGAGGTGGTGGCGCAGCTGCGGGCGCTCGGGGCGACCGTGGAGACCGGCCGCTTCGGCGCGGACATGAAGGTGTCCCTGGTCAACGACGGCCCGTTCACGCTGGTCCTGGAGTTCTGACCGGCGCCCGCCGGGGCGGCTACCGCGGGACGATGACCTCCTGCGTCGCCGGCACGGCGCCGGCCAGCAGCGGGAGGTCCACCTCGGTGTTGCGCTTGACCAGCGCCAGCGCCACCGGCCCCAGCTCGTGGTGCCGGGCGGCGGAGGTCACGAAGCCGACCGGGCGGCCGTCGGCGCCGTCCGCGGCGCCCCGGACCGGCGCGCCGTGCTCCGGCAGCGCCTCCATGCTGCCGTCCAGGTGCAGGAACACCAGGCGGCGCGGCGGGCGGCCGAGGTTGTTGACCCGGGCGACCGTCTCCTGTCCCCGGTAGCAGCCCTTGTTCAGGTGCACCGCCGTCTCCAGCCAGCCCAGCTCGTGCGGGATGGTCCGGTGGTCGGTCTCGAAGCCCAGCCGCGGCCGGTAGGCCTCGATCCGCAGCGCCTCGTAGGCCCACAGCCCGGCCGGGGCGCCGTACCCGGCGGTCGCGGCGGCCAGCTCGGCCCGGGGCAGGAACAGGTCCCGCCCGTACGGCAGCTCGCGGACGGCCGCGGCGGCGGAGGCGTCGGCGGTGGACCCGGCCGGCAGGTGCACCACCGCGTAGGCGTCGGTGGCGGCGGTGATCTCGACGTCGTTGAAGAACTTCATCTTCTCCAGGTACGCCACCAGCTCCGGCTCGGTGCCCGGCTCGACGTGCGCCCAGGTGGTGGCGCCGTCGTCGACCAGGTACAGCGCGTGCTCGATGTGGCCGTTCGGGGAGAGGATCAGCGCCTCGGTGGCCTGCCCCGGCGGCAGCTCGCTGACGTGCTGGGTCAGCAGCAGGTGCAGCCAGCTCAGCCGGTCCGGGCCGGAGACGGTGACCACGCCCCGGTGGGAGAGGTCGACGAAGCCGCGCCCGGCCGCCAGCTCCCGCTGCTCGCGGAACAGCTCGCCGTAGTGCGCGGCCACGGGGGCGTCCACGCCGTCGGCGGCGACGGCGCCGGGCAGGGAGAGCAGCGGGCTGGAGGGCCTGGTCACGTGTCGGCGTCCTTCGGGGAGCTGGGGTCGGGGGTCTTCCGCTTGCCGGTGCAGTCGGCACAGCGCCCGAAGATGGCGAAGTGCTTCATGTCAGTCTCAAAACCATGGGCGGCCCGCAGGGATTCCACGAACGGCGCGGCGATCGCCATGTCGGTCTCGGTGACCTGCTCGCAGTCCCGGCACACCAGGTGCAGATGCTGGTCATGGTCCGCCAGGTGGTACGTCGGCGCGCCGTGGCCGAGGTGGGCGTGCGAGACCAGGTCCAGCTCCTCCAGCAGGTCCAGCGTCCGGTAGACCGTGGAGATGTTCACGCCGGTGGCGGTGCGCCGCACCTCGTTCAGGATGTCGTCCGGGGTGGCGTGCTCCAGCGCGCCCACGGCTTGCAGCACCAGTTGGCGCTGCGGCGTGAGCCGGTAGCCCCGCGCCCGGAGGTCGCTCTGCCAGTCGATGCCACTCACTCCCGTGCCCCTCAGCCCTCGGTTCAGCGCTCGGTACGACAACGTCCCGCACCCCCGAGTCTAGGGGGGTACGGGACGTTGCCTGAAGGGACGAACAGGCCCGGTTCGGGGCCCGGCGGGTTCGGGTTCAGCGGAAGAAGGCGATGCCGTCGTCCGGGAGGTCGGCGATGTCCTCGACCAGGCGCGCGGGGTTCAGCACCTTCTTGAGCTGGCCCGACATGTACGGCTGCAACGGCACCTCGGGCGCGGACTTCTCGCCCACCCACATCAGCTCGCCGTTGACCAGCCCGTACAGCCGCTTGCCACCGGAGTACGGAGCGCTGTCGGCCACCCGTGCCACCGCGTCGGTGACCAGCTCGATCTGCGGCTTGCCGTCCGCCAGCTCGCCGTACCAGATCTCCACGGTGCCGTCGTCGCGCACCAGCGAGCACTCGATCTCGCGGGCGCCGGTGGTGCCCTGCTGGTTGCTGGTGACCCGCCAGAAGCCGCTCTCGGTCTCCAGCGGCCGGACCTTCGCGCCCTCGGCGTCCAGCACCCAGCTGCGGGAGCGGAACTCCAGGAACGGACGGCCGTCGTGCCGGAAGACGAGCTCCTGGCCGAAGTTGCACTTGGCGGTCTCCGGGTCGCCCTGCCCGGGGAGCGCGGCGTACACCCCGGCGCCCTCCCAGGTGCCCAGCAGGAAGGCCAGGGAGACGACGTCCCGGTGCAGGCCGGACGGGATCTCGATCATGTCAGCGCTGGCCCTGGTAGAGCTTCTTCACCGCGTAGACGGCGAACCAGACGATGACGACGGCCATGACGGCCAGCAGGGTGTCGTAGCTATCCACGAGCATGGCTGTCTGCTCCTCTTGCGGTGACGGACGGTGGGCGCCCCCTGAGTCTAATCGCCCCGCACCGGTCACTCGCGGCGGCCCTGCATAGGGTTGGGCCATGTCGAAGAAACTGGTCATCAAGGTCACCGCCGGGGCCGACGCGCCGGAGCGCTGCTCACAGGCGTTCACGGTGGCGGCGGTCGCCGTCGCCAGCGGGGTGGAGGTGTCGCTCTGGCTGACCGGGGAGTCCAGCTGGTTCGCGCTGCCGGGGCGGGCCGCCGAGTTCGAGCTGCCGCACGCGGCACCGCTGCCGGAGCTGCTGGAGTCGCTGCTGGCCGCCGGGCGGGTGACGCTGTGCACCCAGTGCGCGGCGCGGCGCGGGATCACCCAGGCGGAGGTGCTGGACGGGGTGCGGATCGCGGGCGCCCAGGTGTTCGTCAGCGAGGTGATGGCGGACGACGTGCAGGCGCTGGTCTACTGACGCCGCGTCCGGCGTCGGTACCGGTCCGCGTCGTCGCTGGTTCGCGTCGTCACTGGTACCTGTCGTTGCTAGTCCTTGTCGTCCCACTGGTCCCACCAGTTCTGGTCCTGCGGGTCGTCCTCCTCGTCCCACCAGTGGAAGTCCGGGCCCCGGCTGTTGGCGATGATGGCGGCGACCGGCGGGATCACCATGGCCACCCCGCTCATCACCACGGCGGCCGTCACCGACCAGAAGCGCACCAGGTTCCAGGCCAGCAGGATGATCACCAGGCAGGTGCCCATCAGGGCGAAGTAGACGTGCCGACGGCGCAACGACTTCATGCCTCCAGCGTAGAACCGCGACGCCCCGCACCGGGGGTTCCGGTGCGGGGCGTCGAAAGAGCGCTGAAGGCGCGGGGAGCAGCGCGGTACTCAGACCGCGATCGCGACCTCGGCCACGGCGCCGCGGGTCGCGGCGACGACGCGGTCCACGGTCGCGCCGGGAACCAGGGCGCGCAGCGTCCAGGTTCCCGGGGCCGCGAAGAAGCGGAACTGTCCGGTCGCGGAGGTCGGGACCTCGGCGGTGAACTCGCCGCCCTCGTCCAGCAGCCGCACGTAGCCGCTGACCGGCTCACCGTCCCGGGTCACCGAGCCCTGGATGATCGTCTCACTCGCCACGTCAACTCCTGCCAGTTCGGGGCCGCCGGCCTTCGCACCACACATGTTCTTGACTCTCCTTCGGGGTGGGGCCGGTACTCAGTTGGAGCCGAGCTCGATCGGCACGCCGACGAGGCTGCCGTACTCGGTCCAGGAACCGTCGTAGTTCTTGACGTTGGTCTGGCCGAGCAGCTGGTGCAGCACGAACCAGGTGAGCGCGGAGCGCTCACCGATGCGGCAGTAGGCGATGGTGTCCTGCGCCAGGTCGACGTTCTCGGCCTCGTACAGCGCCTTCAGTTCCTCGTCCGACTTGAAGGTGCCGTCGTCGTTGGCGTTCTTCGACCACGGGATGTTGCGGGCGCTGGGCACGTGGCCGGGGCGCTGCGACTGCTCCTGCGGGAGGTGGGCCGGGGCGAGCAGGCGGCCGGAGAACTCGTCGGGCGAGCGCACGTCGACCAGGTTCTTGTTGCCGATCGCGGCGACCACGTCGTCCCGGAAGGCACGGATGGAGGTGTCCTGGGCCTGCGCCTGGTACTCGGTCGCCGGGCGGTTGGGCACGTCCTCGCCCTTGACCAGCTCGCGGGAGTCGAGCTCCCACTTCTTGCGGCCGCCGTCCAGCAGTCGCACGTCGCCGTGGCCGTAGAGCTTGAAGTACCAGAACGCGTAGGAGGCGAACCAGTTGTTGTTGCCGCCGTAGAGCACCACGGTGTCGTCGTTGGCGATGCCCTTGGCCGACAGCAGCGCCTCGAAACCGGCCTGGTCGACGAAGTCGCGGCGGACCGGGTCCTGGAGGTCCTTCTTCCAGTCGATCCGGACGGCGTTGCGGATGTGGTTCTTGTCGTAGGCGGCGGTGTCCTCGTCGACCTCGACGATGACCACCTTCGGCGTGTCCAGGTTCTCCTGGACCCACTCGGCGCTTACGAGTACGTCACTGCGGCTCATCGGGGGATTCTCCATCCGGGGCAGTTGCGGAAGGGGGCGCCGCGCACAGGCTTGTCCGAAGGGGAGGCTCGGATGGTGAGACGGCGCGGCAGTGGATCAGGTCTGCGGACGTGTCGGGAGCAAGGGCCCCGTCAGCGCATTCGACACAGGCAGGCAGACACGCGGCACAGGTCGACCGCCCGCCGCTTCGTGAGATCCGCCTGTCGCTTCATGCTGTCGATGCTAGGCAACCCGAGAGCCGCTGTCATCGATGTCTTGAATAGTGAGAAATAATGCTCCACATGTTGATACGCTGATTCAAAACCGCCACTTCCGCTCAGCCCCACCGGTTCACCCGGCTGCCATCCGGACCGTCTCAGCCGATCGGCGGAACAACAGTGGACACTCTGTCTCGCTGGTCGGACAGACCCATTCTGGGTGCGGTCAGGCCTCGCCGCCGTTGAGCGACACGCCGGAGCCGCCGACGGTGATGCTCACCCCGTCCGGACCGGGGACGACCTGGGACACGGTGAGCCCCTGCGGCAGCCCGTCGAGGCTGAGCTGGAGCCCCAGCGACTCCCCGACCAGCCCGGACACCAACTGGCCGGCGACGCCGGGGATGCCGGACAGGCCGGTGATGCCGCTGATGTCGGCCAGGCCGATGCCGGTGCCGTTCCCGGCCGGAACCAGCTTCGCGGTCGCGCCGAAGTGCTTCGACCCCAGCCCCGGGACGTCCGCGGTCGCGGCCACGGTCACCCGCCCGTTCCCGGCGTAGCCGAAGGTGGGGTGGCTCGGGATGGCGATGGACAGCTCCGCGTACGACACCGTGGCGGTACCGGTGGCGGTGTCGGCCACGGCGGTGGAGTAGTCGTTCTCCAGCTTCACGCCCTTCAGGTCGGCGTCGAAGGTCTGCAGGATGACCGAGTTCCCGCTGGAGCCGCGCACCACCATGTTGACGGCGTGGACCCGGACGTCGTCCAGCTTCCCGCCCGCCAACTGGGTCAGGAACGGGAATCCCTTGATGTCGACCCCGGGCTTCTGGGCCAGCCCGCGCTGGGTCTGGAGCTTCCCGGCGACCTGCGATTCGGCGACCGTGACCGCGACCCGGTCAGCCGCGACGAACAGGCCGAAGAGGACGATCAGTGTGATCAGCAGACGTCGTGCGGCACGCATACGTGGTCCCCCATGGTGGTTTCTGTCCGAAGACGTCGGGCCAGGCCACTTCGGTTGCCTGGCCCTGACCCGACGCCGCGGATCGATCGCATCTACGGATCGTATGTTCGCTCAGCCCGCGAGCAACCGCCCGACGATGTAGACCGCGGGTGCGGCGCAGGCCAGCGGCAGCGCGATGCCCGCCGTGAAGTGCACGAAGCGCGACGGGAAGTCGTACGCCGCGACCCGGCGGCCGACCAGCGCGCAGGCGCCCGCGGCCAGGCCGAGCAGCGCGCCGTCCAGGCCGAGGCCGGTCGCCGCGCCCACGGCCGCGCCGCAGGCCAGCCCGGCCACCGCGCCCGCGGCGAACCCGGCCGACGCGGGCAGCTTCGGCAGCGCGGACACCAGCGTCGCCGCACCGGCCGCGAGCGCGCCCGCGGTGACCACCGCGCCACCGGTCCAGCCGTGGTGCGTACTTGTCACCGCCGCCGTGAAGCAGGCCGCCAGCACGGTCATCAGCGTCGCCGAGGCACTGACCGTGAGCGCGTAGAAGCGCTCGTCGGGGTTGCTCGGACGGAAGATCTGCAGGATCAGCACCAGCAGGAAGAACCCGCCGAGGGTGCCCGCCAGCACCGCCGGGGCGGTGCCGCCGGCCGCCGCGAGCATCGCGGCGTCGGCGGTGACGCCACCCAGCGCGGCCAGGGCGATGCCCTGCCGGGCGGGCCACATGCCGTTCAAGCGGAACCAGCCGGCGGCGGTGACCGCCTGGAGCAGCAGCACTGGCAGCACCAGCGCGAACCGGCCGAGCAGCGCGGCCAGCGCGATCAGCAGCGCCAGTCCCAGGGTCGCGGCGGCGGGCTGGAGCCCGGGGTCGCGGATCGGCGAGCCCTGGCGGGCCGCCGGAGCGGCGGGCGCGGCGGTCGGCGCGACCGCGACGCCACCGGGGACGCCCGGCGCGGTGGGCGCCACCGGCGCCGGACCGGTGGGCTGCGCGGCGGCGAAGGCCTCCCGGATCGAACCGCCGGGCTGGTCGGTGAGCGACTGCGGGGGCGGCGGCGCGAGGGGACCGGCCGGGCCGGTCGGCTGCGCGGAGGTGAACGCCTCGCGGAACGACGCCGGCGGGGCGTACCCGACCGGCGCGTCCGCCCACCCCCCGGCGGGCGCGCCCTGCGGCGCGGGGGCCTGCGGGGCCTGGGCCTGCGGCGCGGGGTACGGAGGTGTGGGGTACGGAGGTGTGGGGTACGGCGGCGCGGACTGCTGCGGATAGGCCGCCGGGGCGGCGCTCTGCGGCTGCCAGCCGGGCGGCGGCCCGGAAACCGCGGCCGACTGCCGCGGGTCCGGCACGGCGGACTGCTCCCACCCCTCCGGCCAGCCGGTACCGGCCGGGGCCTGCGCGGCGAGCTGCGGCGGCACATGCACCTCGGCGGTGGCGTACTTCTCGTGGATCTGCCCGAACCGCGAGTTCGCGGGCGGCTGCACCGGATCGCCGGACGTCCCGTCCGCGAAGGCGGCCTGCGGGCCGCCGGGCATCGGGGCGTGGTCGCTCACGGGCGGAAGGAAGGCCGTGGCCTCGGCGTCGTGATTCGGGTACCCGCTACCGCCGACCGGACCGGCCTGCCCGGAGTACGCGGGCTGAGCGGGATAACCGGGATAGCCCGGCTGGCCCGGCTGGTACTGCTGAGCAGCGTAATTGGGCTGAGCAGGATAGTTGGGCTGACCGGGGTGATTGGGCTGACCGGGGAACCCCTGCGGTCCGGGGCCGCCCTGCTGGGCGCCGGGCCCGGGGTACCCCGGCTGCCCATGGCCGCTGAAGTCGGCCTGGTTCGGGTACTGCGGTTGCCCGCCGTAGCCCTGCTGGCCGGGGTAACCCGACTGCCCCGGCTGACCAACCGCCCCGGGCTGCCCCGGGTACCCCTGCTGCCCGCCGGGGCCGGGCTGGCCCGGGTAGCCGGAGTCGCCAGCGGGCCCGGGCTGGCCCGGGTAGCCCTGCTGCCCTGCGGGGTCCGGCTGGGGCGGGTAGCCGGAGTGACCGGCGGGGGCCGGGTAGCCCTGCTGTCCTGCGGGGTCCGGCTGGGGCGGGTAGCCGGGGTGCTGCTGGGTGGGGTAGTGGTCGGGGTCGGGCACGGGGGCGCTCACCCGCCCGCGAAGGGGGGGAGGACCTCGACCACGCCGCCGTCGGCGAGGTGCACCGAGGCGTGGTCGCGGGTGCCGACCGGACTGCCGTCGACCAGGAACGAGCACAGGCTGAGCACCCGCGCGAACCGCGGCTGGTCCGCGTGCTGGAGCCGGGCCGCATCCAGGGCCTCCTGGAGCGTCGCCGCACGGTAGGGCTCCTCGCCGGTGCCGGCCTCGGCCTTGGCGGCGGCCCAGTAGCGGATCACCCCGCTCGGGGCAGGGGCAGCCGGTCCGGTGTCGGTGACCGCCGTCGTCCCGGTCATCTCACCCTCCTCAGTCGAAACTCGCATCGGGCCATCATGTCTCGTCCGCCGGGCCGCCGTCACCGCACACCCGTCAACCACTCGCCCACCCGTTCGACGAGATCGTCCGTCGCGGAGTTCTCGGCGTGGCCGAATCCGGGCTCGATCCACAGCTCACAGTGGTCGGGACCGGCCGCCTGGTACAGCGAGCGCGGGTGGTCCAGCGGGAAGTACGCGTCCCGGTCGCCGTGCACCACCAGCAGCGGGATGTCCAGCGACGCCAGCCGCGCGGCGGCGTCCACCGGCGGCAGCGGGACCGTCCGCCACTCGTGCGGGTCGATCCTGGTGCGCAGCCCCACCCGGCCGACCACTCGGCCCAGCGGGCGCATCACCACCCAGTGCAGCCGCCGCATCGGCACCGTCCCCCGGTAGTACCAGCGGGCCGGGGCGCTGACCGCGGCGACCGCGGCCACGCCCGGGTACAGCGCGGCGTGCCGCAGCACCACCGCGCCGCCCATCGAGAAGCCGAGGGTGACCACCCGCCGGTAGCCCAGCGAGCGGGCCCACTCGACGGCCGCCTGTACGTCCAGCACCTCCAGGTCGCCGACGGTGGAGCGGCCCCGCGAGCGCCCGTGGCCCCGGAAGGAGAAGGACACCACTCCCGCGCGCCGGGTCAGCCGGGTGACGACGCGGCGCACCGCCGGACGCTCGACCGCGCCCGAGAATCCATGGGCGAGCACGATGACCAGACTGTCCGCCGAGGGCCGCAGCGGTGCCTGCGGCGGGGCGTACGCGGCATGCAGCCCGACCCCGTCGGCGGTGGTGATCAGCGCTTCAGCAGGCGCGTCCCACGGGCGTGCACCCTCCTTTTTACTGGTCAGACTCTTCGCGCTCACGTCCATGTGGGCTATTCTCCTTCTCCAAGGGATCCGGGCAGAGTCGCCCCCGGGTCCTTTTGTGCATTCAGCGCTTGAATCCACATCGTGTCGCGCGGCTCAACGCATGGCCGGTGGCGCGCACAGTGCGGTGTGCCCGCCGGCAGTCTCGGAGCATCCGACCCTCCGTCACCCGGAAAGGGGACTACCCGGGTATGAGTTCTCTGTTGCTGCTGACCAACGCCCTCCAGCCCTCCGCCGAAGTCCTCCCCGCGCTCGGCCTGCTGCTGCACAGCGTGCGGGTGGCGCCGGCCGAGGGGTCCGCCCTGGTGGACACGCCGAGCGCCGATGTGATCCTGGTCGACGGCCGGAGAGACCTCCCACACATCCGCAGCCTGTGCCAGCTGCTGCGGTCCACCGGCCCCGGCGCGCCGGTGGTGCTGGTGGTCACCGAGGGCGGCCTGGCCGCCGTGACCGCCGACTGGGGCATCGACGACGTCCTGCTCGACACGGCCGGACCGGCCGAGGTCGAGGCCCGGCTGCGGCTGGCCATGGGCCGGACCCAGGTGGCCCAGGACGACGGCCCGATGGAGATCCGCAACGGCGACCTCTCGGTGGACGAGGCGACCTACAGCGCCAGGCTCAAGGGCCGGGTGCTCGACCTCACCTTCAAGGAGTTCGAGCTGATCAAGTACCTCGCGCAGCACCCCGGCCGGGTCTTCACCCGGGCGCAGCTGCTGCAAGAGGTCTGGGGCTACGACTACTTCGGCGGCACCCGCACCGTCGACGTGCACGTACGGCGGCTGCGCGCCAAGCTCGGGGTCGAGCACGAGCAGCTGATCGGTACCGTCCGCAACGTCGGCTACCGCTTCGTGATCCCGGAGAAGTCCGCCGAGAAGAGCGCTCTGGCGGGCCCGGCGGAGGCCGAGGACAGCGCCGACGTGGAGCTGGAGGTCTGACCGGTCCGGTCCGGTCCGGCGCGGGTCGGGGAACGCCCCGCGCCGGACCGGGGAACGACGCCCGGCGGCCCGGTGTCCGCTCGGCGAACTGCGGCCGCGCGGCGTTCACAAGGGCGCGTAGGATGCCCCCGTGCCCAAGGTGACGCGCGACGATGTGGCCAAGCTGGCAGGGACCTCGACCGCGGTCGTGAGCTATGTCATCAACAACGGCCCCCGGCCGGTCGCCCCGGCGACCAGGGAACGGGTGCTCGCGGCGATAGCGGAACTCGGCTACCGCCCCAACAGCGTCGCCCAGGCCATGGCCAGTCGGCGGACCAACCTGATCGGCATGGTGGTGCCGGACGCCCGGCAGCCGTTCTTCGCCGAGCTGTCCCACGCGGTGGAGCGGGTCGCCTCCGAGCGCGGCAAGATCGTGCTGCTCGGCAACTCCGACTACACCGGCGACCGTGAGATCCACTACGTCCGGGCCTTCCTCGGGATGCGCGTGGCCGGGCTGATCCTGATCAGCCAGGGCCCCTCCGAGCAGACCACGGCCGAGTTCGCGGCGTACGACGACTCCCGGGTGGTGCTGCTGCACCGGCGTCCGGCCAGCTCCGACGACGTCGCCGTGGTCACCGACGACGTCGGCGGCGCGGAGAAGGCCGTGCAGCACCTGCTCGGGCACGGCCACCCGTACGTGGCCTGCTTCGGCGGCCCGGTCACCGCCCCGGCGCCGGGCGACCCGGTGATCGACCACATCGAGGGCTGGCGGCGGGCCATGGCCCAGGCCGGGCTGCCGACCGAGGGGCGGCTGATCGACGCGCCCTTCGACCGGTACGGCGCCTACCAGGTCGCGGTGGAGCTGCTGCGCTCCCCCGGCCGCCCGACCGCGATCTTCTGCTCCACCGACGACCAGGCCATCGGCGTGCTCCGGGCGGCCCGCGAGGTCGGCCTGACCGTCCCGACGGACCTCGCCGTCGCCGGGTTCGACGACCTGCCCGAGGCCGCCTTCAGCGACCCGCCGCTGACCACCATCGCCTCCGACCGGGACGCCATGGCCCGCGCCGCGGTGGACCTGGTTCTGGACGACTCGCTGCTGGTGCCCGGATCGGACACCCCCCGGGTCCGCCGATTCCCCAGCAGACTGGTCGTCCGCCGCTCCTGCGGCTGCTCCGGACCTGCGGAAACGCGGCCATGAGCGGGCCCTCATCCGGCATAGTGAATCTTTGGTCGGCTTATGAGCTGACTCTCAGCGGGCTTTCATCTTCCCACTGGACCTTGTTCTCATGACCGACACGCACCCGAACCCTGCCAGCGCCCCCGAGCCGGGAGCGTCCCGCTACGAGACCGGTGACCAGTCCGGCAACGAGGCCCGCCACAGCGGGTACCGGACCGGTGGCGCCTGGGCCGCCGGTACCGAGGCCACCACCCCGCTGCCGCCGGTGCCGGGCTACCAGCCCTCCGCGCACGAGCCGATCGACGGCACCGTGCTCCCGGGCTTCGCCCCGCCGCCCGCCCCCGCCTACGGCGGCGCGCCGCAGTACCAGCCCGCCCCGATCCACCCCGTGCAGCCGGCCTACCCGGCCGCCCCCGGCTACCCCGTGCCGAACGGCGGCGACACCGGCGGCTGGCCCGCCACCGCCGAGGTCGCCTTCGGCGCCGAGGGCGGCCAGGGCGGCGACGGCGGTACCGGCGGCGAGGACGTCAGCCCGGTCGAGGGCGGCGAGCCGAAGAAGCGCCGGATGCGTCGGCCGATGGCGCTGGTCGCGGCCGTGGCCCTGATCTCCGCCCTCGCGGGTGGCGTGGCCGGCGGCTACATCAGCACCACCACCCAGAAGTCCGGCAACTACAGCACCTCCGCCGTGGTCACCTCGGACTCCAAGGGCACCAGCAACATCGCCGCGATCGCCGCCGCCGTCTCCCCGGCCACCGTGCAGATCACCGTCGACACCAGCAACAGCGAGGACATCGGCACCGGCATAGTGCTGACGTCCACCGGTCAGATCCTCACCAACTACCACGTGATCTCCTCCTCGGTCGGCGACAGCAGCGCCACCATCAAGATCACTTTCAGCAACGGCAAGACCACCAGCGCCACCGTCCTCGGCACCGACGCCGGCAGCGACATCGCCGTGATCAAGGCGGCCAACGTCAGCGGCCTGGCCACGGCCTCGCTGGGCAACTCCGCCCAGGTCGCCATCGGCGACTCGGTGGTCGCCATCGGCAACCCGGACGGCCTCACCGGCACCGTCACCGCGGGCATCGTCAGCGCGCTGAACCGCAAGGTCACCGTGGACGTCAGCGAGGCGACCACGCAGAGCAACGGCGGCTTCGGCTTCCCGAGCTGGTCCGGCGAGAACGGCTTCGGCAGCGGGAGCGGGAGCGGCAGCTCCGGTTCCAGCGGCTCCGGCAGCCAGACCGCGACCTACAACGCCATCCAGACCGACGCCTCGCTCAACCCCGGCAACTCCGGCGGTCCGCTGCTGAACAGCTCCGGGCAGGTCATCGGCATCAACGCCTCCATGTACAACTCCTCGTCCTCCTCCGGCCAGCAGAGCTCCGGGACCCAGGCGGGCAGCGTCGGCCTCGGCTTCGCGATCCCGATCAACGCCGTGAAGGCGGTCCTCGGCCAGCTCCAGGCCGGGCAGAGCATCACCAGCTGAGCGCTGACGGGACGGGCCGGGCGGCTTCGATCCGCCCGGCCTGTCCCCATGGCGCTGTCCGCGGGGCGCGTCACTGAAGGACAATACGGACACATGTCACCGTGTCCGCAGTAGCGCAGTTAGCGAAGAACCTGAGGAGCAGTCCGAATGCCTGCCGCCAACGCCTCTCCCAGCGAACCAACCGCCCCCGAGGCGGAGCCGCTGGCCCGTGTCCTGGTCGTCGACGACGAGCCGGCCCTGCGGGACGCCCTCGAAAGCAGCCTCGCCTTCGAGGGCTACGAGGTGGCCACCGCCTCCGACGGCGTCGAGGCGCTGGACGCGATCGCCGAGAACAAGCCCGACCTGGTGCTGCTGGACATCATGATGCCGCGGATGGACGGCCTCACCGCCGTCCGGCGGCTGCGGTCCCGGGGCGACACCGTGCCGGTGCTGATGCTGACCGCGCGGGACGCCGTCGGCGACCGGGTCACCGGGCTCGACGTCGGCGCGGACGACTACCTCGCGAAGCCGTTCGAGCTGGACGAGCTGCTGGCACGGGTGCGGGCGCTGCTGCGCCGCAACACCATCGTCCAGGCGGCCGGGTTGGGGGACGGCCCGTCCAACGACGAGATCCTGGCGTTCGAGGACCTGCGGATGAACACGACCACCCGCGAGGTCACCCGCGCGGGCCACCCGGTCGAGCTCACCCGGACGGAGTACATGCTGCTGGAGATGTTCCTGGCGCACCCGCGCCAGGTGCTGACCCGGGAGCAGATCCTGAAGGCGGTCTGGGGCTTCGACTTCGAGCCGTCGTCGAACTCCCTGGACGTGTACGTGATGTACCTGCGCCGCAAGACCGAGGCCGGCGGGATGCCGCGCCTGGTGCACACCGTACGCGGCGTGGGATACGCGCTGCGGGCGGTCGAGCGCAGCAGCAGCTGACGCCGCGAGATGGCGACGACGATTCCGACGGGGACCAGCACAGTGAGCGACACGCAGACACCAGCGGAGCAGCTGGAGCCGGAGCACCCGGAGGAGCCGGAGCAGGGCCGCCACCGCTGGTCCGACTGGTTCCAACGGATGTCGCTGCGCGGCCGACTGTCCGTGCTGACCGCCGCGGCCGTGGCGGTCGCCATCGCGGTCTGCGCGGTCACCTGCTGGTTCGTGGTCAAGGACCAGTTGAACAGCCAGGCCAGGAACAGCCTCCTCGCCGCCAATGTGAACTCCCTGCTGCTGGGGGGGACCAACCTGCAGCCGTACTGCGGCGACACCGCTGCCTCGGCCGCCGCCACCGCCAAGTCCAATGCCGAGCTCGCTGGCCTGCCGGTCACCGACCACGACCAGACGACCAACATGAGCGCCGAATTCCTGCTGCCGTCCAGCAACGGCGTGAAGGTCTGCCTGCCGATCACCGCCACACGCGGGATCAACTACGTGAGTTCGGACTTCAGTGTGGTGCAGGGGCAGGACCACGTCCGGCACGGCAGCTACACCGACGGCAGCGCCGCGCTGGTCCGGGTGACCACCACGACCATCACCTACGAGGGGCAGCGGTTGGCGGTGCCTGTCCTGGTCGCCTACCCGCTGTCAGCCACGCAGGACTCCCTGCAGGAGCTGCTGCTCGTGCTGGTCGGCGTCGCCGCCGTGGGCGCGCTCGGGGCGGCCGGGATCGGGCTGGTGGTCGCTCGCGCGGCGCTGAAGCCGGTGGATCGGCTGACCGACGCGGTCGAGCACATCGCTCGGACCGAGGAGCTGGGGACCACGATCGAGGTCAACGGGAGCGACGAGATCGCGCGGCTGAGCGAGTCGTTCAACTCGATGAGCACCGCGCTCGCCAGCTCCCGGGACCGGCAGTCGCAGCTGATCGCGGATGCCGGGCACGAGCTCCGCACCCCGCTGACCTCGCTGCGGACCAACGTGGACCTGCTGGTGCGCAGCGAGGAGACCGGCCGGGCGCTGCCGGAGGAGACCCGGACCCGGATGATGCGCAACATGAAGGCGCAGATGGTCGAGCTGTCGACGCTCATCGGCGACCTGCTGGAGCTCTCCCGGCCGACCCGGCCGAAGGGCGCCAAGCCGCTGGAGGTGCTGCCGCTGCACGACATCGCCGCCCGCGCGCTGGACCGCGCCCGGCTGCGCGGTCCCGGGCTGACCTTCAACGTCGACGTGCACCCCTGGTACGTCCGGGCCGACGCGCACACCATGGAGCGCGCGGTGATCAACCTGCTGGACAACGCGGTGAAGTTCAGCCCGCCGGGCGGGGTGATCGATGTCGGGCTGCGCTTCGGCACGCTGACGGTGCGCGACCACGGCCCGGGCATCCCGGCCGAGGACCTGCCGCACGTGTTCGACCGCTTCTGGCGGTCGCCCTCGGCGCGGCAGATGCCGGGCTCGGGCCTGGGGCTGGCGATCGTCGCGCAGACGATCCGGGACGCGGGCGGCGAGGTCTCGCTGGCCGCCGCCGATCCCGGACCGGGCGGGGTGACCGGCGGCGCGCTGGCCACCGTACGGCTGCCCGGGGCGCCGACGCCGCCGCCCACGACACCCCCGGCGACGCCGCCGGGGGTGTCCGGAACGGCCGGGAGCGAAGGCCGATAGGCCACAGCTGTCCATCATATGAAACTAAACATCCCACCTGGTGGATGGCCGCCATGATGAACCCGCACCGTTCGAACGGATCTGCGGGGAGAGAGCCATGGCGAGTCAGCGAACGTCCGGCGCGCGCGAGAGCATCGTGCGGGAGGCGCCCGAGGACCGGGGGGCGAACCTCCGCTGGGTGATGCTGGCGCTGGGCACCGCCGCCCAGGCGGGCGCCTTCGCCTTCGCCTACGGGCTGCCCTACCTGATCCCGACGCTGCGCCACACCGAGCGGCTGGGGCTGACCGGGGCCGGGGTGCTGGTGGCCTGCCCGACGGTGGGCATGCTGCTGGCCCTGTACGCCTGGGGCTCGGCGGCCGACCGCTTCGGCGAGCGGGTGGTGCTGGCCTCCGGCCTGGGGCTGTCGACGGCGGCGCTGACCGGGGCGATGCTGGTGCACGGCCTGGTCCCGCTGGGGCTGATGTTCGCGCTGGCGGGGGCGGCCGGGGCCTCGGTGTCGGCGGCCAGCGGCCGGGTGGTGCTGGGCTGGTTCGCGCCGGAGCAGCGCGGCCTGGCGATGGGCATCCGGCAGACCGCGACACCGCTGGGGATGCTGGTCGCGGCGGTGGCGATGCCGCCGCTGGCGGCGGCGTACGGGCTGCGCGGCGCGCTGCTGTTCGTGACCGCGCTGAGCGCGGTGATGACGGTACTGACGGCGCTGCTGGTGGTGGATCCGCCGCGACCGCCGCAGCCCGCGCCGGGCGCGGAGCGGCCCGCCTCCCCCTACTCCGGCTCCTGGGCGCTGTGGCGGATCCACGGCGCGAGCGCGCTGCTGGTCTGGCCGCAGTTCACCGTGGGGGCGTTCGGGCTGGTCTTCCTGACCCAGGTCCGGCACTGGTCGGCGGTGGAGGCCGGACAGCTGATGGCGGTCGGCCAGGCGCTGGCGGCGGCCTCCAGGATCGGCGCCGGCCGCTGGTCGGACGCGGTGAGCAGCAGGCTGCGGCCGATGCGGACGCTGGCGGCGCTGGTCGGCACGCTGACGCTGCTGCTGGCGGCCTGCGCGCAGTGGTGGCCGTCCTGGGCGGCGGTGCTGCTGCTGGTCGTGCTGTGCGGACTGTCGGCGAGCACCAACGGGCTGTCCTTCACCTCCGTGGCCGAACTGGCGGGCCCCCGGTGGGCGGGCCGGGCGCTGGGGGTGCAGAACATCGGCCAGAACCTGACCGCCTCGCTGACCCCGCCGCTGGCGGGCGCGATCATCACCTCGGCGGGCTTCGGCACGGCCTTCGCCTGCGCGGCCGGGTGCGCGCTGGCGGCCATCGCCGTCATCCCGGTCCCCCGGCGTCAGTAGGGCATGAGCGCCGAGGTGTCCAGGGTGAAGGAGAAGGGCGCCGGAATGTGCACGTCCTCGCCGAACCCGGCGTCCTCGCGCAGCCGGTAGCGGCCGTTGGACAGCTCGCTGAACAAGGTGACCGATGGGCTCGCCGGTCCCCGCCGGTCCGCGCCTGACGCCCTCGCCGCCCTCCGTTCCATGTTTCACCCGTTCGGCGGGTCCGTGTCGGGATCATGGACGCAGGCACCCGGACCGGCGCCCGGACGTAAAGTCGGGCCATGAACGCAGTCGAGGTCATATCAACGGTCGACGCCGAGCAGCGGGCGGCGATCACGGCGGTGCTGGAGCGGGCGGCCGGGGTGGACGGCAAGCAGCCCGTCTCGGAGCAGGGGCGGCTGGCGCTGCGCGGCCCGCGCGAGGGCGTCCGGCACCTGCTCCAGCACGACGCCGACGGCGCCCTGGTCGGCTACGGGCAGGTGGACGGCGAGGGCACCGCCGAGCTGGTGGTCGACCCGGCCCGGCGCGGGCACGGGTACGGCAGGGCGCTGGCGACGGCGGTGTCCGGGACCGGTGCCGCCCGGGTCTGGGCACACGGCGGGCACCCGGGCGCGCGCCGCCTCGCCGAGGGCTTCGGCCTGGAGCTCTCCCGCGAGCTGCGGCAGCTGCGACGGAGCCTGCTGACCGACGTCGAGCCGGTGCTGCCGCCCGGAGTGGTGCTGCGCACCTTCGTCCCGGGACAGGACGAGGAGGCCTGGCTGGCGCTGAACGCCGCCGCCTTCGCCCACCACCCGGAGCAGGGCAGCTGGACCCGCCGCGACCTGGACGAGCGGATCGCCGAGCCCTGGTTCGACCCGGAGGGCTTCTTCCTGGCCGAGCGCGACGGCAGGCTGGTCGGCTTCCACTGGACCAAGGTCGAGGGGGGCATCGGAGAGGTCT
The DNA here is from genome assembly GCF_014084105.1 of Streptacidiphilus sp. P02-A3a. Classification (GTDB taxonomy): domain Bacteria; phylum Actinomycetota; class Actinomycetes; order Streptomycetales; family Streptomycetaceae; genus Streptacidiphilus. Next base: position 8,874,296 of record NZ_CP048289.1, read on the forward strand.
ACGTGGTGGGGGTGGCGCCGCAGGAGCAGGGCAGCGGGCTCGGCCGGGCACTGACCGCGACCGGGCTGCGGTACCTCGGCGAGGTGCGCCGCCTGGACACCGTGCTGCTGTACGTGGACGCCGATAATCCCGCCGCGCTGCGGGTATACGAGAAACTGGGTTTCACCGTGCACGAGGTCGACCTGATGTACCGCAGGCCGTAACCGGAACACGTGCCCCGCGCTGAGCCGACCTCCCCAGCTTTCCTGCGGGACATCCCCTATTTACCTTGAGTTCAATCGCCGTTGCAAAGATCACGAAATGCAATCCGTACTGTCTCCGCCCCGTCACTCACGCCACGCGCAGACCCGTACGGTTGACAGTCCGCAGGAGGAGCCGCCCACCATGACCGCCCGCCCTGCTACACCGCCCACGCCGCAGCCCGCTTCGGCAGCCGCCGCCGTCGAGCCGAAGCCCGCCGCCGCACAGTCCGCCGCCGCCAAGCCCGCTGCCGCCAAGCCCGCAGCCCGCCGGACCGCCGCCCGGAAGACCACCGCCGCCAGGCCCGAGCCGCAGGCCCAGCCCCAGGCTCAGCCGCAGCCCCAGCCGGAGCCCGGTGGCAACGTGCTGCGGCTGCCGGACAGCCGGGAGCTGGCCGAGCTGGTCGAGGAGGAGCTGCCGAAGGGCCGCTTCCTGGACCGCGAGCGCAGCTGGCTGGCGTTCAACGAGCGGGTGCTCGAACTCGCCGAGGACCCGGAGACGCCGCTGCTGGAGCGCGCCAAGTTCCTGGCGATCTTCGGCAGCAACCTGGACGAGTTCTTCATGGTCCGGGTCGCCGGCCTGAAGCGCCGGATCGCGACCGGCGTCGCCACCCGTTCGGCCGCCGGGCTACAGCCGCGCGAGGTGCTGGAGCAGATCTGGCGGCGCTCGCGCGAGCTCATGGCCCGCCACGCCGCCTGCTTCCAGCAGGACGTCCAGCCCGCCCTCGCCGCCCAGGGCATAGACCTGGTGCGCTGGAACGAGCTCACCGACCAGGAGCAGGCCCGCCTGCTCACCCTGTTCCGGCAGCAGATCTTCCCGGTGCTGACCCCACTGGCGGTGGACCCCGCGCACCCCTTCCCCTACATCTCCGGCCTCTCGCTGAACCTCGCGGTGGTCGTCCGCAACCCGGTCAGCGGCCACAAGCACTTCGCCAGAGTGAAGGTCCCGCAGTCACTGAACCGCTTCCTGGAGGCCTCCCCGCAGCGCTACGTGCCGCTGGAGGACGTCATGGGCGCGCACCTGGAGGCGCTGTTCCCGGGCATGGAGGTGCTGGACCACCACGCCTTCCGGGTCACCCGAAACGAGGACCTGGAGGTCGAGGAGGACGACACCGAGAACATCCTCAAGGCCCTGGAGAAGGAGCTGATGCGGCGCCGCTTCGGGCCGCCGGTCCGGCTGGAGGTCGAGGAGTCGATCGACCCGTACGTGCTGGACCTGCTGGTGCGCGAGCTGAACATCAGCGAGTCCGAGGTGTACCCGCTGCCCGGCCCGCTGGACCTGACCGGCCTGTTCGCCATCGCCGGCCTGGACCACCCGGAGCTGAAGTACCCGGCCTTCGTCGCCAGCACCGCCCGTGGCCTGTCCGACGTCGAGTCCGCCTCGCAGCCGGACATCTTCGCCGCCGTGCGCGAGCGCGACGTGCTGCTGCACCACCCCTACGACAGCTTCTCCACCTCGGTCACCGCCTTCCTGGAGCAGGCCGCCAACGACCCGCAGGTCCTGGCGATCAAGCAGACCCTGTACCGGACCAGCGGCGACTCGCCGATCGTGGACGCGCTGATCGACGCCGCCGAGTCCGGCAAGCAGGTGCTGGTGCTGGTCGAGATCAAGGCCAGGTTCGACGAGCAGGCCAACATCAAGTGGGCCCGCAAGCTGGAGGAGGCCGGCTGCCACGTGGTCTACGGCCTGGTCGGGCTGAAGACCCACTCCAAGCTGTCCCTGGTGGTCCGCCAGGAGGGCGAGACGCTGCGCCGCTACGCCCACGTCGGCACCGGCAACTACCACCCGAAGACCGCCCGGCTGTACGAGGACCTCGGCATCATCACCGCCGACCCGCAGGTCGGCGCGGACCTCTCGGACCTGTTCAACCGGCTCTCCGGCTACTCCCGCCGGGAGACCTACGGACGGCTGCTGGTCGCCCCGCGCTCGCTGCGGCAGGGCCTGGTCACCCGGATCCAGGAGGAGATCGCCCACCACCTGGCCGGGCGCCCGGCCCGGATCCAGTTCAAGCTGAACTCCATCGTCGACGAGGCCATCATCGACGCGCTCTACCGGGCCTCCCAGGCGGGGGTGCGGGTGGACGTGTGGGTGCGCGGGATCTGCGCGATCCGTCCGGGCGTCCCCGGGCTGTCCGAGAACATCCGGGTCCGCAGCATCCTCGGCCGCTTCCTGGAGCACTCGCGGATCTTCCTGTTCGGCAACGGCGGCGACCCCGAGGTGTGGATCGGCAGCGCCGACATGATGCACCGCAACCTCGACCGCCGGATCGAGGCGCTGCTCCGGGTCACCGACGCCGGGCACCGCGCCGAGCTGGCCGGGCTGCTGGAGCTCGGCATCGCCGACGAGACCTCCTCCTGGCACCTGGGTCCCGACGGGACCTGGACCCGGCACGCCCACGCCGAGGACGGCAGCCCGCTGCGCAACGTCCAGGAACTGCTCATCGAGTCCCGGCGGCGCACACGCCGAACCGACGGCTGGGGGCAGGGTGGCCCCCGGAGCTGAGCGCCCGCCCACCGACCGAGACGACAACGGGGACTTACGCACGATGACCGACGCACCCGGGGTGCTCGCCATGCCCGCCACAGCGGCGGGCGACGGCACCGACGCCGCGCCGGAGGCCGCCGACAGCGCGGCCGCCGAGGGGATCACCGGCACCGCAGGCGAGACCCTGGCCGCGCATCTGGCCGCCCACGCGGGCAGCTTCCTGCGCGGCCTGCCGGCCATCGACCCGCGCACCCTGCGCCGGGTCGCCGGGGCGCTGCACACCTTCGACCCGCTGCTGGACCCGGCCTGGGCCCGGGAGCTGCACGACGAGCTGACCCGGCTCGGCACCCTGCTCGGCCAGGAGCTGGCGTACACCCGGCGGCTGGCCCGGCTGACCGCCGCGCTGGACACGCTGGCCTGCGTCGACGCCGAGGCCGCCCCCGGCGCGCCCAAGGCCAGGGCGCTGCTGGAACGCCAGCTCACGCTGGCCCGCTCCCGCGCGCACAGCCTCGCCCTGCAGGAGCTCGGCTCGGCCCGCTTCCACGCGATCGCGGACCGGATGACGCTGCTGGTCTCCGATCTGCCGCTGCGCGGCACGGTCGGCGACGACCCGGCCCGGGCGCTGCTGCCGTTCGCCGCCACCGCCCGGCTCCGGCTGACCGAGGCGGTGGCGGCGCTGCCGCTGCACCGCAGCGCCCGGCCGTACAACGGCGACGCGCTGCACGAATCCGGCGAGGACCTGCCCTGGCGGCAGGTCCGGCTGCTGGCGCTGCGGGCCCGCTACGCGCTGGAGGTCTGCGCCCCGCTGCTGGGCACGGCCGTCGGCGGCCCGACGGCCGGGCTGGCGGAGCTGGCCCGGCTGCTCGGGCAGCACCAGGAGGCCACCGACGCCGCCGGGGCCGCCGCCCTGGCCGGGGCCACCCCGAGGATCACCCCCGCCACCGCGTACGTGCTGGGCGTGGTCCATGCTGATCAACGTCTGGAGGTGGAAGCGGCCCGCCACGCCTTCAGCCTCGCCTGGCCCGACATCCACCACCCGGATTGGCTCTCCGACACATGGCTCACCCGCTGACCGTTCAGACGCAGGACCGGATCCGGGCGGCGGGGGTGGTGCTGTGGCGGGCCGGTGAGCAGTCGGACGAGCCGGAACTGGCGCTGATCCACCGGCCCAAGCTGGACGACTGGTCCTTCCCGAAGGGCAAGCTGAAGGACGGCGAGCGGGCCAAGGAGGCGGCCCGCCGGGAGGCGCTGGAGGAGACCGGCATGCGGGTGGAGCTCGGCTCCCGGCTGCCGACCCAGCGGTACCTGGCCAAGGGGCGGCCCAAACGCGTCCGCTACTGGTCAGCGGTGCGGGTGTCGGGATCGTTCGCCCCGAACCGCGAGGTGGACCGGCTGGAGTGGCTGCCGGCCGGTGAGGCGCGGCAGCGGCTCAGCTACGCTCACGACCGCGAGTTGGTGGACGCACTGCTCAAACAGCTCTGCGAGTGAATGGTCTGACGGTAAGACAGCTTAATCCCGCCGTGTCGAGGCCGTAGCGAAACCGTTACTACCAAACCCCGTATCCCGGCGTCCGTCCGAGGTTCACCCTCCGTTCATTTGTGCTGGCCTGTCGCTTCACTTGACCCACCTAACGTCCATTGGTGTCGGAGGCCGTAAGACCCTCCCCTCCACCACGAAAGTCCCAGACCACAGACCCTGGGACACTCCGAAAGGGACACCAAGTGAAGCTCCAGCGGAACGGCCGCACCAAGGCCCTCGCCATCGGCGCCGTGGCGGTCGTCAGCTCGCTGACGCTCGCGGCGTGCGGCTCCAACAACAACGGCACCACCTCCGGCAGCAGCGCCTCCGCGAGCAGCTCCGCAGGCTCCACCTCGACCGCGGCCTCCCCGGCCGGTGCCGACTGCGGCAGCGGCCAGCTGCTCGGCGCGGGCTCCACCGCCCAGCAGAACGCCGTCACCCAGTGGGTCAAGGACTTCCAGTCGCAGTGCTCGGGCGTCACGGTCAACTACCAGGGCACCGGCTCGGGCGCGGGTCTGACCAGCTTCGAGGCCGGCAAGGTCGCCTTCGCCGGCTCCGACGCCGCGATGAAGCCCGCCGACATCGCCAAGACCGCCGCGGTCTGCCCCGGCGGCCAGGGCATCGACCTGCCGATGATCGGTGGCCCGATCGCGATCGCCTACAACGTCCCCGGCGTGAGCAACCTGGTGCTGGACGCGCCGACCCTGGCGAAGATCTTCACCGGCCAGATCACCAACTGGAACGACACCGCGATCAAGACGCTGAACCCGACCGCGTCGCTGCCGAACCTGCCGATCCAGACGTTCCACCGCTCCGACAGCTCGGGCACCACCAACAACCTCACCGCGTACCTGCACGCGGCCGACCCGGCCGACTTCTCCTACGCCGCCACCAAGGTGTGGCCGGCCAAGGGCGGCCAGGGCGCCACCGGTTCGGCGGGCCTCGCGGCCCAGGTGAAGGCCGTCAAGGGGGCCATCTCCTACTTCGAGCTGTCCTACGCGACCGCGGGCAACTTCAGCACCGTCCAGATCGCCACCGGCGCCCCCGCCCCGGTCGCCGTCTCCGCGGCCAACGCCGCCCAGCTGATCGCCACCGCGCCGGTCGTGGGCACCGGCTCCGACCTGGCGCTGAAGCTCAACTACGCGACCAAGGCCCCCAACGCCTACCCGATCACCCTGGTCACCTACGAGATCGTCTGCGACAAGGGCAACAAGGCCGCGACCCTCCCCGCGCTCAAGGCCTTCCTGAACTACACCATCAGCTCCGCCGGACAGCAGTCGGTCGCCTCCCTGGGCTACGTGCCGCTGCCCGCCGCGCTGGCCGCCAAGGTCCAGGCCGAGATCGCGACCCTGAGCTAGTCGGCAGCGGGTCGGCCCGGTCCTGACCCGGGCCGACCCCGCGCCGGTGCGCACCGACCGCACCACCCGCCGAGCCCGGCCCTGCCCCGAGGGGGGAGGGCAGGCCGGGCCCGGCACCCGCACCATCCGCCCCCCTTCTCGTCCGGTGCACCGCCGCCAGGCGCCGTCTCGACGGCGCCACCCAGACCGGAGAACCCATGGACCTCCCTGACACGGCTCCGCCACACGACAGCTCACCGCTGGAGAGCGCCGCAGGCGCCCCGCAGAGCGAGCCCACCACCGACCTCCTCGCCGACGGCCGCCCGCCTGTCGAGCGGGGTACAGCCGCGTCCGAGCAGTCCGAACGCCGCAAGCGCGTCGTCCGCCCGGGCGACCTGATCTTCGCCGGAGCCTCGCGCGGCTCCGGCATCCTGCTGCTGGTGGTCATGGCCGCGATCGCGGTCTTCCTGACCATCCGCTCCGTGCACGCGATCAGCGTGGACGGCGGGAACTTCTTCACCACCCAGGGCTACGACATCGAGGACACCCCCATGGTGTTCGGGATGTCCGCGCTGGTCCTCGGCACGGTGGTGAGCGCCGTGGTCGCGATGGTGCTGGCGGTGCCGGTGTCCATCGGCGTGGCGCTGTTCATCTCGCACCTCGCGCCGCGCCGGATGGCCCAGGCCCTCGGCTACGTGGTGGACCTGCTCGCCGCCGTCCCCAGCATCGTCTACGGCCTGTGGGGCGCGCTGTTCCTGGTGCCGCACATGCTCGGCGTCAACGCCTGGCTGAACCAGTACTTCGGCTGGACCTACGTCTTCAAGCAGCAGATGCCCGGCGACCAGCCGCGCAGCCTGTTCACCGTGGGCGTGCTGCTGGCCATCATGATCCTCCCGATCGTCACCGCGGTGACCCGCGAGATCTTCCTCCAGGTCCCCCGGGCCCACGAGGAGGCCGCGCTGGCGCTGGGCGCCACCCGCTGGGAGGTCATCCGGACCGCCGTGCTGCCCTTCGCCCGGTCCGGCATCGTCAGCGCCTCCATGCTCGGCCTCGGCCGGGCCCTGGGCGAGACCATGGCCGTGGCCACGGTGCTCTCGCCGAGCCTGGTGCTGAGCCTGCACATCACCGACCCGGGCGGCAGCACCATCGCCCAGAACATCGCCACCCAGTTCGGCGACGCCCTCGGTGACGGCCGTGACGCGCTGATCGCCTCCGGTCTGGTCCTCTTCGTCATCACGCTGCTGGTCAACGGTGGTGCTCGGCTGATCATCGCCCGCCGCAAGGAATACTCGGGGGCGAACGCCTGATGAGCACCATCTCCACCACGCCGAAGAACAACCCGCTGTCGTCCAGCCTCACCGGACGCCGCCTGCCCCGCTGGACCCCGGCCGCGACCGTCGTCGGCGCCGCCGTACTGGCGGTCCTGATCGGCACCGTCTTCTCGGTCTCCAGCAAGCTCCAGTGGTGCCTGATGGGCGCGATCTTCTTCGTGCTCGGCCAGTACATCCTGGCCCGCGCCGTCGAGGGCCGCCGCCAGGCCAAGAACGGGCTGATCACCAGCCTGGTCTGGGTGGCCTTCCTGCTGGCGCTGCTGCCGCTGGTCGGCCTGCTGTACTACACGATCTCGCAGGGCATCGGCGTCATCAACATCACCTTCCTGACGCACTCGATGAACGACATCTCGCCCAACCAGGCGGGCGGCGGGCTCTACCACGCGCTGATCGCCACCCTGGAGCAGGTCGGGCTGGCCGCCGTGATCGCCGGACCGGTCGGCATCCTGACCGCCGTCTACCTGGTCGAGTACGGCAACGGCGGCCTCCTGGCCAGGTGCGTCACCTTCTTCGTGGACGTGATGAGCGGCGTTCCGTCGATCGTCGCGGGCCTCTTCATCCTGACGTTCTGGATCATGATCCTGAACATGCCCTACACCGGCTTCGCCGGCAGCCTGGCCCTGGCCATCCTGATGATGCCGATCGTGGTGCGCTCCACCGAGGAGATGCTCAAGCTCGTCCCCAACGAGCTGCGCGAGGCCAGCCTCGCCCTGGGCGTGCCCAAGTGGCTGACCATCGTGCGGATCGTCCTGCCGACCTCCATCGGCGGGATCACCACCGGCCTGATGCTGGCCGTCGCCCGCATCATCGGCGAGACCGCACCGATCCTGATGTTGGTCTTCGGCACCGACCTGATCAACAACAACCCGTTCAGCGGACCGCAGTCCTCGCTGCCGCTGTACGTCTACCAGCAGTACAACGCCGGGACCGACGCCTCGCAGGCGCGGGCCTGGGGCGCCGCGCTGGTGCTGATCGTGCTGGTCATGCTGTTGAACCTGGTCGCCCGCGGCATCGCCCGCTGGAAGGCGCCGAAGGCATCGCACTGACGTGCGACAGCCCTAAAAGACTTTCAGACTTCAGGAACGAAAAGAGAACCCCCATCATGGCCAAGCGCATCGATGTCAGCGGGCTGAACGCCTACTACGGAAACTTCCGGGCCGTCGAGGACATCTCGATGACCGTCGAGCCCCGCTCCGTGACCGCCTTCATCGGCCCCTCCGGCTGCGGCAAGTCCACCTTCCTGCGCACGCTCAACCGCATGCACGAGGTCATCCCCGGCGCCCGGGTCGAGGGCAAGGTGCTGCTGGACGACGAGAACCTGTACGGCAACGGGGTCGACCCGGTCGCCGTCCGCCGCACCGTCGGCATGGTCTTCCAGCGCCCCAACCCCTTCCCCTCCATGTCCATCAAGGAGAACGTCGCCGCCGGGCTGAAGCTCAACGGCGTCCGCGACCGGAAGCGGATCGACGAGGCCGTCGAGCGCTCGCTGATCGGCGCGAACCTGTGGAACGAGGTCAAGGACCGGCTGAACCGCCCCGGCGCCGGCCTCTCCGGCGGCCAGCAGCAGCGGCTCTGCATCGCCCGCGCCATCGCGGTCGAGCCGCAGGTGCTGCTGATGGACGAGCCCTGCTCGGCCCTGGACCCGATCTCCACCCTCGCCATCGAGGACCTGATCGGGACCCTCAAGGAGCAGTTCACCATCGTCATCGTCACCCACAACATGCAGCAGGCCGCGCGTGTCAGCGACCGCACCGCCTTCTTCAACCTGTCGGCGGTGGGCCAGCCGGGACGCCTGATCGAGATAGACGCCACGGAGAAGATCTTCTCCAACCCGTCCGTCCAGGCCACCGAGGACTACATCTCCGGCCGCTTCGGCTGACCGGCCCAGTGGTCACCCGCCTCGGCTGACCACCCCCCGAACCACCCCGTGGCGCTGCTAGGCGGTGCCGCCACGGGGTAACCGAAGGCCCCGCCCCGGGTAGACCGGGGGCGGGGCCTTCAGCCGTACGCCTTCGCTCCTGCCTTCCGCCCTGCCGGGCGGGTCAGCGCACGATCGCCCAGCTGATCCAGTAGACCACCGCGGCCACCAGCCCGGCGGCGGGCATGGTCAGCACCCAGCCGATGACGATGTTCTGGGCGACCCCCCAGCGGACCGCGCGCACCCGCTTGGTCGCGCCCACACCCATGATCGCGGACGTGATGATGTGGGTCGTCGAGACCGGCACCTTGTACACGTACGAGGTGATGTAGAGGATCGACGAGGCCACCGACTCGGCGGCGAAGCCCTGCGGCGGGTCCAACTCGATGATCTTGCGGCCGAGGGTGCGCATGATCCGCCAGCCGCCCGCCCAGGTGCCCAGCGACAGCACCACGGCGGTGCTGACCTTCACCCAGAACGGGATCGCGGTGCCGGTCAGGTGGTGCGAGATGGTCAGCGCCAGCACCACCACCCCCATGGTCTTCTGCGAGTCCTGCAGGCCGTGGCCGAGCGCCATCGCCGCCGCCGACACCGTCTGCGCCACCCGGAAGTTGCGCTTGGCCCGGTGCGGGTTCGCCCGGCGGAAGATCCACATGATGGCGACCATCACCATGAAGCCGAGCACCAGGCCGACCAGTGGCGAGGTGATCATCGGCAGTACGACGTTCTTCCACACCCCCGACCAGATCACCCCGGTACCACCGGCCAGCGCCGCCCCCACCATCCCGCCGAACAGCGAGTGGGTGGACGAGGACGGCAGCCCGAAGTACCAGGTCACCAGGTTCCAGGCGATCGCCCCGACCAGCGCGGCCCAGAGGATCACCATCCCCTTGCCCCCGGTCGGGGCCTCGATGATGCCGTCGCTGACGGTCTTGGCGACCCCGGTCCCGAAGAAGGCCCCGGCCAGGTTCATCACCGCCGCCATCATCAGCGCCGCCCGCGGCGTCAGCGCCCTGGTCGACACCGAGGTGGCAATGGCGTTCGCGGAGTCGTGGAAGCCGTTGGTGTAGGCGAAGCCGAAGGCGACCGCCACCACCAGGACGAGTCCGAGCATGTCCACGCGGCTCAGGACTCCTTGACGGCGATGGTCTCCACCGTGTTCGCCACATGCTCGAAGGCGTCCGCCGCTTCCTCCAGGACGTCCACGACCTGCTTCAGCTTCAGCACCTCGATCGCCTCATAGGAGCCGCTGAACAGGTGCGCGAGGAGCTTCCGGTGGATCTGGTCCGCCTGGTTCTCCAGCCGGTTCACCTCGATCCAGTACTCCGTCAGGTTGTCCATGGTGCGCAGGTTCGGCATGGCCGCCGCGGTCAGCTCCGCCGCCCGCGCCAGCACCTCGATCTGCTGCTCGATGCCCTGCGGCAGGGTCTCGATCTCATAGAGGACGACCAGGTCGACCGCCTCCTCCATGAAGTCCATGATGTCGTCCAGGGAGGACGCCAGGTTGTAGATGTCCTCCCGGTCGAACGGGGTGATGAACGAGGAGTTCAGCTGGTGGAAGATGGCATGGGTGATGTCGTCACCGGAGTGCTCGGCGGCACGCATCCGCTCGGCGAGCTCGGGCCGTGCGGCGACATCTGCACCGAGCAGCTCCAGCAGGAGCTTTGAGCCCGTGACGAGATTGCTCGCCGAAGCGGCGAACATGTCATAGAAGCTCGTCTCCCGGGGGGTCAGACGAATTCGCACAAATCTCTCCGAAGTACAGGGTGCGGTCGAGTCGATGCTAGGCGCTGCTTGCAGTGACTCCGCGTGCCGGGGGGTGGCAGCGTCGGCACCCCTTGCCTGCGCTTATCCTTGCGCACGACGAAACGACGTGCTGCTCGGAGACTGTGCACCATCAGTGTGACGGAATGCCGCAGGGAACGCTGCCCCTGTGCGCTGAGTAGTATTCACGAGTCCTCCACGAATCCGACAGGCCCTGTGCGAGGCCCATACGATGGACAGGGTGGAGGCAATGGAGACACCGCAGCAGGGGCAACCGGACCTGTCGGGCGCGCCGCCCGGACCGCACGGCTACAGCTCGCAGCGCGAGGCGCACATCAAGCGGCTGCGCCGGATCGAGGGTCAGGTCCGGGGGCTCCAGCGGATGGTGGAGGAGGACGTCTACTGCATCGACATCCTCACCCAGGTGTCCGCGAGCACCAAGGCGCTCCAGTCCTTCGCACTGAGTCTGCTGGAGGAGCATCTGCGGCACTGCGTCGCCGCGGCGGTGGCCGACGGCGGACCGGAGGCGGACGACAAAGTGGCCGAGGCCACAGCGGCGATCGCCCGGCTGCTCCGGTCCTGACTCCGTCAGCCGCGCTGGTCTGTCTGGGCTTCGCTGGTCTTTTCGCTGCCCTGGGGCGCTCTGGGCTGGGGCGCTCTGGTCTGGGGTGCTCTGGGCTGGGGCATTCTGGGCTGGGGCGCTCTGGTCTGGGCTGGGATCCTCGGCAGCGGTTTGCCCTGGCTCAGAGCCTGGCTCGGAACCTGGGCCTCGCCGATCTCGCGGTAGCGGTCACGATCGATCCGGCGCTCGGCGCCGTGGGCCACCCGCAGCACCTCGTCGATGAGGTCCGCCGGCAGCCGTTCGAACGGCGTAGCCGCAGCGGCGATCATCAGCTCGCCATAGAGGTCGATCTCCGCGAGGGCCACTTGGTCGTGCGCGGCCACCCGCACCACCTCCTCGTCAATGTCGGGCAGTCGACTTCGACTGACTCCAGAGTAGGCAGCGCGCGGGGGGCGTGCATGGCACGTCTGGGTCATTTCCCAGGCCCCCTGGTACTACGTGTCTCCCCGTTCGCGCCCCCGGGCTACTTGGCCGTGAACACGTCCTTGGACGACGGCAGGCTCACCGTGACCGGGGTGCCGTAGTCGGCGAACTCGCTGGTGGAGGTCACCACCACCTGGTCCTTGGCGGCGGTCGAGCCGGCCACCTTGCTGAAGGTGAAGACCTCCTGGATCTCCTGGATCCGGCCCTTCGGGTCCAGCCAGACCTGGTACGGGACCTTCTTCACGGTGAAGGTCCGCGCCGCCAGCGACAGCCCGGTGCCCGCGCCGCCGCCGGTCGCGTTGGCGGCCTGGGTCAGGTCGAGCGTCCCCTGGTAGTGCTTGAGGACCACCCCGTTCACCGTCCGACTGTCGACCAGCGCCGCCGTCTGCGCGCCGCGCAGGGCGTTGGCGGCGGTCGCCGGGTCGGTGGCGCCGCTGCTGACCAGGTTGCCGTCGGCGAGTTCCTGGACGTTGACCTCGACCCACTTCCCGGCCGGGACCCCCTTGGCACCGCTGTTCTGCATGTACACCACGCCCGGGGCGAAGACCTCGGTGAGCTCGCCGGTGCTGCCCTCGCCCGGCGGGATGGTGACCTCCATCCGGCCGAGCCGGGTGGAGTAGTCGTACTGGGCGGTCCCGCGCAGGGTGATCCGCTTCGCCGCGGAGAGCGTCTCCAGCGTGCTCGTGTCCTGGACGTAGCCGGAGCGACCGGTGATGTCCGCGGCCGAGCGGACGGCGGTCAGCGGGTCGGCTGACAGCGCGTCGGAGGAGTTCACCGCCTGGTCGGCGGAGGTCACCGCGGCGCCGGACGAGCCGGAGCCCCCGCAGCCGGTCAGCAGCCCGGCCACGGCCGCCGCCGTGGCGGCCACCAGCGCCGTACGCATACCGGCGGCACGGCCGGACTCACGAATCACCACGGAACACATCTCCCTCACGGCCCCTCGGAACACACCCAATAGCGGGCTCCTCAGGGCTAACGAGAACCGGTACCGCCGGTTACGGCGTTCGAGGTGGCGCGAGCCGGCCGCGATCCGGGTTACCGTGAACCACGTGGACAGCAACCTGGTCCCGTGCGGCGAGCGGACACCGCCGCACCCGGGCCCGTCAGCGCCCTCGGCACCCCGGAGCGCACTCCCCGCCCCAGCGACGTCGGAGCCGTCCGACTCGGAGCACCGGACCTTCATCACCGAGGCCGGTTCGTTCACCACCGCCCGCTGCGACTGCGGCTGGTTCGCCCCGGCCCGGCGCTCCCGCGACAAGTCCCGCCGCGACGCCGACAGACATCTCGCCGACGGACATCCCGCCGAGGGACATCCCGCCGCCGGGCATCCCGCCGGGGACCCGACCGCCTGAAACCGGCAGGGCGTCTTCTGCCGTCCCCTCCTGTGCGGCATACCGGTTCGGTCGAGGATGGAAACCAATGGGCGAAATGATCACTTCCCGACGCTCCGTGCTGCGCGGCGCGGGCGCGCTGACCGCGGCGGCGGCCGGCCTCACGGCCTGCACCAGCGGCAAGTCGGCCGCCGCTGCCAGCGGCCCGGCCACCACCACCGGTCCGAGCACGGCCGCGGCCGGGACCGGCGGCGTCCCGGCGTCCAGTCCGGTGACCGCGTCGCCGGGCCCGGCGGACTGGGCGGCGCTGGCCAAGGACCTCGGCGGGCCGCTGATCCGCCCCGGCGACAGCCGCTACGCCGACGCGCGGCGGCTGTTCCAGCCGCAGTACGACTCACTCGCGCCGAGCGCGGTGGCCTATGTGGACGGCGCGCACGACGTGTCCACCGCGCTGGCCTTCGCCCGCAAGTACCGGCTGCCGGTGGCCGCCCGCTGCGGCGGGCACAGCTACGCGGGCTGGTCCTCCGGCAGCGGCCTGGTCCTGGACGTCGGCAAGCTGAACGGCGTCAGCGCCTCCTCCGGGGCGGCCACCGTCGGCGCGGGCGCGCGGCTGATCGACGTCTACACCGGCCTGGCGGACCGGGGGGTGACCATCCCGGCGGGCTCCTGCCCGACCGTGGGCGTGACCGGTCTCACCCTCGGCGGCGGCATCGGGGTGACCGGCCGGGCCTACGGGCTGACCTGCGACAGCCTCACCGGCGCCGAGGTGGTCACCGCGGACGGCACGGTCCGCCAGGTCAGCGCGTCCAGCGAGGCCGACCTGTTCTGGGCGCTGCGCGGCGGAGGCGGCGGCAACTTCGGCGTGGTCACCTCGCTCTCCTTCCGCACCCACCCGGCGGCCGAGTGCTCGTACGCCTTCCTCTCCTGGCCCTGGTCCCAGGCCGAGCAGGTGGTCCGCTCCTGGCAGGCCTGGGCGCCGAGCGCGCCCGACGCCATGTGGGCCGACCTGCACCTGCTGGTCTGGGCGAACGGGCAGTACCAGCTGGGCACCACGGTCAACTACCTGGGCCCGCAGTCGGAGCTGCAGAACCAGATCGACCGGCTGGGCACCCCGCCCTCCTCGGCCTACGTGCACACCGCCTCCTACCTGGACACCATGCAGGTGATGGGCGGGGTGGCCGGCTGGTCGCCGGCCGCCTCGCACCTGCCCGGCACGCTGCCGGGCCAGAACCCGGCGGGCCGGGTCACCCGGGAGTCCTACGGCGCGCGCTCCGACATCTTCAACCGGTCGATCGACGGCAGCGGGATCTCCGCGCTGATCGCCGCGATCGAGCGCTACCCGAAGATCGCCCCGGCGGGCGGCAGCGCGGGCGTCGCCTTCGACGCGCTGGGCGGCGCGATCAACCGGGTCGGGCGCGGCTCCACCGCCTTCGTCCACCGCGGCGGACAGTTCACCGCCCAGTACACCGCCAACTACCCGGACGGGGTGACCGGCGGCACCGCGGCCGACCGCTCCTGGTCCTGGCTGGACGGCGTCTGGTCGGCGATGCGCCCGTACGCGAGCGGCGAGGCGTACCAGAACTACGTGGACCCCCGGCTGACCGGCTGGGAGCAGGCCTACTACGGCAGCAACGCGGCCCGGCTGCGGTCGGTCAAGCGGAGCTACGACCCGGGCAACCTGTTCCACTTCCCGCAGAGCATCCCGGTGGGCTAGGCCCGCGCCCTGCGATGACGCCCTCCGGTTGCGCCCTGCGACCGCGACCCGGCGGCTAGGCGGCCAGGTCGCGGTCGGCCTCCGGCTCGCCGCCGTGCGGCCGGGGGACGGCGGCGGCGCGGCGGACCGGACGGCGGGAGGACCGGCTCGGGGCCACGATCAGCGGGGCGGCGGCGGTGCGGGACGCCGAGCGGGTCAGCGGCACCAGTACGGCCATGGCCAGCGGGGCGAGCAGCAGCACGGTGGCCGTGCCCAGGGCGTAGCCGCCGACCACGTCGGTCGGGTAGTGCACGCCCATGAACACCCGCAGGAAGCCCTCGGCCGCGGCCAGCGCGCCCGCGGCCAGCCCCAGCTTGCGGTTGACCAGCAGCAGGCCGATGGCGACCGCCATGGTGAAGGTCGCGTGGTCGCTCGCGAACGAGCCGTTCGCCTGGTGCGCCGTCAGCAGGTCCAGCTGCCCGGGGTGGGCGACGAAGGGGCGCTGGCGCTGGACGATGGCCCGGACCGGGATGTTCAGCACCAGGGCGAGCCCGGAGGCCAGCCCGGCCCAGAGCACCCCGGCGACCGCCGCCGGTGCGTCCGGCCTGCGGCGGGCCCAGCTCCAGCCCGCGACCAGCATCAGCACCGAGGCCAGCGGCACCCCGTACTCGCCGAGGAAGGCGAGGGTGCTGTCGAGCCAGGAGGGGAGGTGCCGGGCGAAGCCGTTGATGCCGGAGACGAGCGTCCAGTCGATCGAGCCGCCACCCATCGCACCGCTATCGTCCGCCAGCAGCGTCGCCACGCCGCACCTCCCGCCTGTCAGCCAACCCGAACTCCCGGCCGCCGGGATTCCGGTACGGCACGATCAAGTGTCCTCCCTTGACAAGGTGCACAACGGAGCGAACCGCCCAAACTGTTCCACCCGAGGGGGAAGTTATGGGAACGTGACGCTTCGCTCACCGGTCCGCCACAAGCTCACCACCGAGCTGCCGCCGAAGCGTCACCGTCAGGACAGCGAACCCCCGTTGGCGATTCCGCCGCCCGGCTGGAGGGTCGGCAGCGCGGCCGCGCCCCCGGCGGTGACCCGGGTGGCGCCGAAGTAGTCGCCCTCGGCGTCGATCGGGTCGTAGCGGATGACCGAGCCGGTGTGCGGCGCGTCGATCATCATGCCGCCGCCGACGTAGATCCCGACGTGGTGGATCTTGCTGGGATCGTTCGGGTCGGTGGAGAAGAACACCAGGTCGCCCGGCTGGAGCTGACTGCGGCTCGGGTGCGGACCGGCGTACCACTGGTCCGCGGCGACCCGCGGGATCTGGATGCCCACGCTGGCGTAGGCGGCCTGGGTGAGGCCGGAGCAGTCGAACTCGTAGTTCTGCGAGGCCAGGCCCTCACCGCCCCAGAGGTAGGGCGTACCGAGCTTGGACTGGGCGTAGTAGATCGCCCCGGCCGCCTGCTCGGAGAAGGTGATGGTGGTGGTGGCCGCGAAGGACTGGGCGAGCTTGGTGATGGAGCTGACGTAGTTCTCGGTCTGCGTGTAGCTGGGGATGCCGTCCGCGCTTATCACCGCGTACGGGCCCGCGTTGTAGGCGGCGAGCATGTTGGAGGTGCTGCTGCCGGGAACGCTCTTGGTGTCCTGGGCCAGTTGGCAGTCGTAGCTGGCGGCGGCGGGGATGGCGTCGGCCGGGTCCCAGACGTCGGGCGCGGCATGGGCGTGGGTGGGGTCGATGCCGTAGATCTGCCAGGTCGCGGGCATGAACTGGGCGATGCCCTGGGCGCCGACCGGGCTGACCGCGTTCGGGTTGAAGCCGCTCTCCTGGTACATCTGCGCGGCCAGCAGCGGCGGCGACAGCTGCGGGCAGAGGGTGCCCCACTGCTGGATCAGCGCGGCGTAGGCGGCGGGGACGGTGCCCGGAGCCAGCTGGGCCAGCGCGGTCTGCTGGCTCTGCAGGATGGAGCCCGAGGCGGCGTAGGTGCCGACGACGAGCAGCGCCAGGAATCCGGCGAGCGCCGCACCACCGCCGCCGGCGACGGCCCAGACACGTCGGCCGGCCATCAGCGGCGCTCCGACGCTGCGTCAGCGGCTTCGCACAGTTGGACTGTCGGAGTCGAACGCATATGCCACCCACCCTGGCCGAAGGAATTTGCGATTGCCTTCACAGAGTCTGGACCAGGGCGTTGCCCCGCGCAATCAGCTGCGATACACAGAGTAAGCGGTAGTCTCATCCGAGCGGCTGCAGGCTCCATGAGGTCCCATGGTGGCACCTGTGGCGCATCACTCAGTGGCGATCCTCGGGAAAGTGGCCAAGTCGACTTCGGTTCTGGCCAAGAATAGGACTGGGCCCTACACCACGGCCGGGTGCTGGGCTTTGATTGATGATCAGGTGGGTGGTTGCTTTGTATCTCAGCGCGAACAAGAACGACATCAGCACCATCATCGGAGGAATCGCGCCCAACTGGGGCCCCTTCGCGAGTCTGGGCACAGAGGCCCGGACGATGGTGGAGGTCGTCATGGCCGTCGCCATCCTCGGTTGCCTCGCCATCGCCATCTGGGGGGCTGCCAAGCAGCGAATCGGCGCGACGGCGCTTCGGGACACCTTCAGTGCCGAGCAGGGCAAGGGTCTGATCATCGCCGGTCTGACCGGCGTGTTCATCATCGGATCACTCGGTACGTTGTTCACCATTGTGTACGGGATGGCGATCTGATTATTCGTCTGGATAATCGGAGCACGACGTTCCGCGTACCGGATCGGCCAAGCTCTCCCCACGAGCCGCCGTTCAGGTGACACCCTTCTGTCATATCGTCCTGCCCGCACGCCCTCGCTCGCCCCGTCCGTCCGCTCTCGCCCTGCTCGCCGTGCCCGTCCCGTCCCGCCCGTCCTGCTCACCCTCGTCCCAAGGGGGCCGTCGTGTCCGTGCCTGACGACCAGCCGCACACGCGTACCCGCTACCCGGCGGGCGAAGCGCCGCCGGACGCGGCGGCGGGGCGGCATCCGCTGCGGACGCTGGCGGCGGTGCTGGGAGCGGTGGTGATCCTGCTGGTGGTGGTCGCGGTGATCAACCGCACCAGCGGCAGCACCCAGGCCGGAGCGGGCGCCCCCGGCACGTCCGGCACCACCGCGGGCTCGGGCCCGACCGCCTCCGGCAGCGGCACCCAAGCCACGGCGACGGCCCCGACCGGGACCCAGCCGGTGTCCACCTCACAGGACGGAATCGCCACCGGCTTCCCGCACACCGCCGAGGGCGCCCAGTCCGCCGCAGTCAACTACAGCGTCGCCCTGGGCTCCAGCGAGATGTACACCACCACCTCCCGCCACACGATCCTGCAGACGATCGTCGACCCGGCGGTGCTGGGAGGCATTCAAACCAGGTTGGATGATTCGTTCACCAGCCAGGGCAGCAAGCTCGGGTTGCGGCTCGGCCAGGCCCCGAAAGGACTGACCTTCGTCTCCCGGGTCATTCCCGTCGGTACCAAGGTCGACAGCTACGGAGTCCAGTCCACCGTCGAGGTATGGAACGACTCCCTGTTCGGCCTCGCCGGTCAGGGCTCCACCTACCCGGTCACCGAGTCCTGGTACACCCTGACCGTGACGCTCAGCTGGTCAGGCGGCGACTGGAAGCTCGCCGACTTCAAGCAGGCGGATGGGCCGACGCCCATCAGTGGAAACCAAACGCCTTCCAGTGCAGACATGATGGCCAACGCCGTCACCGGGTTCGGAGGGTTCCGCTATGCCCGTTGACCTGCGCCGAGTCGGCGTGCTCAGTTCAGCCTTCGCATCGATGCAGTTCCTTGCCCTCACGATCGCGAACGCTGCCTTCGCTGCACCGAGCCCAAGCCCCTCCGCCACGGGCAAGTGCGTCGCACTGCCCGGCCCAGGCAGCAGCAGTTTCTGCAATCCGGGTAGTTCGAACCCCGTCACCGGCGTGACCGACTCGGTCGACCCGTTGCAGTCGCTGGCGAGTGCCTGCGCGACCGCTGCTGCGTGGGTGATCCGGAAGCTCTCGGAGGGGATCAACGCCACCACCACCGTCGACTTCACCAACGCCAGCTTCCTCCGGACCTACGCCGTGGTCTTCGGCGCCTCCACCTTCCTGACCCTGATCCTCTGGCTCCTCGCCGTCGCCAAGCGCGCTGCCCGCGGCGTGCCGTTGTACCAGGCCATCGGTGAAGCCATCGGCTTCCTCTGGCTGACCGTGATCGCCTCCGCGTTCACCCCGCTCATCCTCTACACGATCGTCAGCGCCACCGACGGAATCACCACCGGTATCGCCTCCGGCACCAAGACCGACACCGCGAACTACCTGGGCTCCTTCGCCAACGCCCTCACCGGCGGCAACATCGGCGGCGGTCCGATCATCCTGGTGCTGGTGTCCCTCATCGCGATCCTCGCCGCCGCCGTCCTGTGGATCGAGATGCTGATCCGCGCCGCGATGCTCTACGTCGGCGCTCTGCTCGGCACCGCCGTCTACGCCGGTCTGGTCGACAAGCAGCTGTGGAAGCACGTCCGCCGCTGGGCGGGCGTCATGGTCGCGGTGGACCTGATCAAACCCGTGATCGTGATCATCCTCGGCCTGGCCGGCGCCATCGCCTCCAACGCGGGCGCCAACGACGCCTTCTCGACGGTCCTCTCCGGCGTCGCCATCCTGGTCCTCTCCATCTTCGCCAGCAGCGCCATCTACCGCTTCGTCCCGGGCTTCGGCGACGAGATGGTGGCGATGCGCCGCGCCCGCGCGAGCGCGGTGAGCGCCGGGTCGGCCGTGGTCAACGGCCCCGCGAACTTCATGAAGCAGGGCATCAGCACCCACGCCGGGCGCGGAGCCGACGGCGGCTCCGGCGGCGGCCAGGGCGGCGGCAACAGCGGCGCGGCCAGCGCCGGCGCGGGCATCGCCGCGCACGGCGCCCGCCCCTCGGCCGCGCCGCCCGCGCAATCCTCCGGAGGCGGCACGTCCGCCCCCCCGGTCACCAGCGGTAACAGCAGTACCACCAGTGCCCAGGGAGGCCGCTCTTGACCACCCAACCCGTCGGGGGCTACCGACGTACGTACCTGATCGGCAAGGCCAAGCCGAACGCCGTCGTCGGCAAGAACCGGGAGAGCGGCGAGGTCTTCCTGCTGATCTTCGGGGCCTTCCTCGGCATGCTCTGGGGCATCGCCGTCCAGGGCTTCCTGGTGCTGCGACTGCTCGGACTGGTGGCCTTCCCGCTGCTGGCCTTCGCGATCGTCTACCTGCCCTACCGCAAGCGGACCTTCTACAAGTGGGCGGAGATCAACCGCAGCTACCGCCGCACGGTCCGCTCCGGCAGCGGCAGCTGGCGCTCCGACGTCCACGAGGCGGGTACCCGCCTCGACGGGCAGGAGGTCGAGATCGGCCCGCCGCCCGGCATCGGCCGGATCCGCTGGCTCGCCGCGCCCTTCGGCCCGGACGAGGTCGCCGTGCTGATGCACCTCAACCGGCGCACCGTCACCGCCGCCATCGAGATCGAGGGCCCCGGCGTGGGCCTGCGCGACTCCGAGGACCAGGAGTCCCTGGTCGAGCGCTTCGGGACGCTGCTGAAGCACGTCGCCAACGGCGACGGCTTCGTGACCCGGCTGCAGATCCTGGCCCGCACCCTCCCCGCCGACCCGGACGCGCACGCCAAGGACGTCGCCCGACGCGGCGACCCGGACTCGCCGCCCTGGCTCCAGGACTCCTACGACCAGCTCCAGGCGATGGTCTCCACCTCCTCCGAGCAGCACCGGGCCTACCTGGTCGCCTGCATGCCCTACACCCGCGACCTCGCCGCGGAGGCCCAGGTGATGGGCCGGAACCAGGGGCGCGGCCGGGGCGACGAGGGCCTGGCGGCGGTGATGGCCCGCGAGCTCAACGACATCTGCGCGCGGCTCGCCGAGGCCGACATCCGGGTACGCCAGCCGCTGGGCCAGGCCCGGCTCAGCTCGCTGCTGCACTCCATGTACGACCCGGACCACCAGATCGACCACCTCCAGGCGATGTCGAAGCGCAACGCCTGGCCCGCCGAGCTGGACGCCACCCATCCGAACTACCTCCAGGCGAAGACCAGGGAGTCGGCCACCCGGGAACCGTGGTGCCACGCCACCGCGTGGATCAAGGAGTGGCCGCTGACTCCCGTCGGAGTGAACTTCCTGGCGCCGCTGCTGGTGCACACCCCGGACGTGATCCGCACCGTGGGCGTCACCATGGACCTGGAGCCCACCGACGTGGCCATCGAGCGGATGCTCACCGAGAAGACCAACGACGACGCCGAGGCCAGCCGCCAGGCCAAGTTGAACCGCACGGTGGACCCGCGCGACTCGGCGCACAGCGGGCGCGTGGACCAGCGCGGGGAGGATCTCGCCTCGGGCGCGGCAGGCGTGAACCTGGTCGGCTACATCACCGTCAGCTCCCGTACGCCTGAGGCACTTGCCCGCGACAAGCGGACAATCCGCGCCTCGGCGGGTAAGAGTTATCTCAAGCTCGAATGGTGCGACCGAGAACACCACCGGGCCTTCGTGAACACGCTCCCCTTCGCCACCGGCATCCGCCGCTAACCCCACCCACCGGAGGCATCGCATGGCAGCAGCACCCGTGGGCGGCCTGACCGACGCCTTCGCCACCTTCCTCTTCGGCAAGAACGAGACCACCCGGCTACCGGTCCGCACCTCCACCGGGCAGGCGCAGGCCGTCTACCTGCCGACGGCGGCGCCCGGACTGGGCGACTCCGGCGTGATCATCGGACGCGAGGTCTACAGCGGGAAGGGGTACGTCTACGACCCCTTCCAGCTGTACGGGCAGCAGCTGCCCGCACCGCACTGGCTGGTCCTCGGCGAGTCCGGCAACGGCAAGTCCGCGCTGGAGAAGACCTACGTGCTGCGCCAGCTGCGGTTCCGCGACCGGCAGGTGGTGGTCCTGGACGCCCAGGGCGAGGACGGCGTCGGCGAGTGGAACCTGATCGCCCGGGCGCTCGGAATAACTCCGGTCCGGCTGGACCCGCAGGCGGCGCTCGCGGGCGGCGTGAAGCTCAACCCGCTGGACCCGGCGATCACCACCACCGGCCAGCTGGCGCTGCTGCGCACCATCGTCGAGGTCGCCATGGGGCACAGCCTCGGCGAGCGCGCCGGCTTCGCCCTGAAGGCCGCGCACGCGCACATCATCGCCACCATCACCGAGCGGCAGCCGGTCCTCGCCGACATCATCGACACCCTGCGCACCCCCAACACCGACTTCATCGACCCGCTGGGGGTCTCCCTGACCGACATCCAGACCTGGGGCCTGGACGTCGCCCTGGTGCTGGACCGGCTGGTCGACGGCGACCTGCGGGGCATGTTCGACGGGCCGACCACCACCGACATCAACCTGGACGCGCCGCTGATCGTCTTCGACCTCTCGCACATCGACCGCAACTCGATCGCGATGCCGATCCTGATGGCGATCGTCGGCGTCTGGCTGGAGCACACCTGGATCAGACCGGACCGCAAGAAGCGGATCTTCCTGGTCGAAGAGGCCTGGCACATCATCAACTCCCCCTTCGTCGCGCAGCTCTTCCAGCGGCTGCTGAAGTTCGGGCGGCGGCTGGGCCTGTCCTTCATCGCCGTCGTGCACCACCTGTCGGACGTGGTCGACGGCGCGGCGGCCAAGGAGGCCTCGGCGATCCTGAAGATGGCGTCCACGCGTACCATCTACATGCAGAAGGCGGACGAGGCCCGGGCGACCGGGCGGGTGCTGGGGCTTCCGCGCTGGGCGGTGGAGATCATTCCCACGCTGTCGCCGGGCATCGCGGTCTGGGACGTGAACGGCAACGTGCAGGTCGTCAAACACCTGATCACCGAGCAGGAACGGCCACTCGTCTTCACCGACCGGGCCATGACGGAGGACGCCATCATCGAACGTACCCGTGCCTCGAAGCAGCTGGCCGACGATCCGGCTGCATGATGGCCCGTCAGGCACCTGACCCGCGCGCGCCCGGTCCCCGCCCCTGGGGACCGCAGCCCTCGCCCGCGCGCGGGATCCCCGACGGCGCGATCGTCGGGGTGCTGGCGATCCTGCTCGGCACGACCACCCTGGTGTGGACGGCGACCGCGCTGGCCGGTCTGATCACCCACGGGCGGTTGCCGCACCCGCTGCCCTTCGAGGGGACCCCGACCGCGATCCGGGTGCTGGCGACGGAACCCAACCAGTTGTCCGCCGCCTGGCCGGGGACGCCAGTGGCGGCGTTGCCGTCGGCCACCGCCTTCTGGACGACGTTCTTCGTGCTGCTGGCGCTGCTGATCGCGCTGGCGCTGACCATGCTCTCGGCGTGGACACGGCTGCGCCGGGCGGCCGCCGCGGCCCGCACGCCCCAGCCGGACCAGGACGGGCCGCCGTTCCCCGGGCCGGTCCCCACCCCGGTTCCACAGGCGCAGGCCCCGCAGCCGCATGCCCCGCAGCCGCAGCCGGGCGCGCAGCGGTTCCCCCCGCCCCGGCGGACGCCGCCGCAAGCCGGTCCGCCGTCGGCCACCGAGATCACGACGGAGATACCGCCCCAGCTCTCCGCCCAGTTCAGCGACCAGTTCAGCGACCAGTTCGCCGACCCCCTGCCCGCTGCCTGGTCCGAGCCGCTCCGCGGCCCGCTCCCCAGCGGGGCACCGGTCCGGCCCGCGGCCGCCGCCAAGCGGGCGTTCGCCTTCCCACCCGGTGCGGTCTGCCTGCTCGCGCCGGACCCGGGCGCCTCCGCCGCCGCCAAGCGCCGACTGCTACAGGACGCCGTCAGCCGGGCGACCGGGGCGGTGCTGGTGGTCAGCGACGACCTGGGCCTCTGGCGGGCCCGCCCCGCGCACCGGGACGCCCGGCTGTTCGATCCGCTGCGGCTCACCGACGCCGACAGCGACGCCCGCGTCCGCTGGGCGCCGCACAGCCGCTGCGAGGATCCGGCGGTCGCGGGCAGCCGCGCCCGCGCGCTGCTGGCGGCCACCGGCCGTCCCGGCAACTCCCCCGGCGAGAAGAGCGTCCAGGAAGCCGCCCAGGCCCTGCTGCGCTGCTGGCTGCATGCCGCCGCGCTGGACGGGCGGCCGTTCCGGCACGTGCTGCGCTGGGCCGCCGGGACCGCCCGCCAGGAGGCGGTCACCGTGCTGCGCACCGCCGATCCGCACCTGGCCGCGCCGGGCTGGAGCGGCGAGCTCCAGTCCATCCTCGGCAACGCGACCGAGCTGCGCGAGGCGGCACTGGACCGGGTGCTGTCCGCGCTCGACGCGCTGTCCGAGCTGCATGTGCTCAAGGCCTGCACCCCCGAGTCGGCAACCGACGCACTCGATGTGGAGTCGTTCCTGCGCAACCGGGGAACCCTGTATCTGACCGGCCGCGCCGACGAGGCCCGCGTGAGCCGCTCAGCGCACAGCGCGATGCCGCTCCTCACCGCGCTTGTGGACGACGTGGTCGAGCACGGCCGGCGCATCGCCGTACGGTCATCCTCCGGTCGGCTCGACCCACCACTGCTGTGCGTGCTGGACAACGTCGCGTCCGTCTCCCCGCTGCCGGGACTGCCGGAGCTGATGTCCCGGGGCGGCCCGCTGGGCCTGGACACCGTCGCCGTGCTCCGCTCCCCCGAGCAGGCCCGGGCGCGGTGGGGCGACCGCGCTGTCCACAGCCTGTGGACAAGTGCCGACGCCCGCATCGTCCTCGGCCCTTCCGACGGCCCGCTGCCGGAGGGACCGGCAACCGACCAGGAGCCCGCCGAGAACGCCGACCTGGATGTCGGCGAACTGCTGCTGCTCCGCCACCGGCACCCCGCCGAACGCGTCACGCTGCCGCCGACGGCCGCTTCCAGCACACCCACTGCCGCGAGCGGCTGACACTCCCGTACTCTCGGGGGCCACAGACCTGAACGACAGCGTCGGCGACAGCGGAAGCGAGCAGGAGCACCATGAGCAACTACGGGGGTTGGCCCGGCCAGCCTGGCCGACCGGGCCCCGGCACCTGGACCTACGCTCCGCCCCCACCGAAGCCCGGGGTGATACCCCTGCACCCGCTGACCGTCGCGGACGTCATCGGCGGGATCTTCGCGACGCTTCGCCACTACTTCTGGGCGGTCTACGGACCGCTGGCCACGGTGGTCCTGGCCTGCGGCGTGGTCACATCCGGCGCGATCGCCCTCAGCTACTCCCCACTGCACACGCTCTACACCGCCGTCCAGCGCCAGGACGGCGTGAGCAGCAGCCAGCTGAGCGAGTTCCTCGCCTTCGGCGGCGGCTTCGTCCTGCTCTACGTGATCTTCGCCTTCCTCTGGTACGCCGTCTCCGGGCTGCTCACCAGCGCGGTGCTGCGGCATGCGGTGGTCGGTCGCCGGGCGACGATGCGGCAGATCCTCGCCGAGGCGCGTCCCCGGCTGTGGCAGACCCTG
Source organism: Streptacidiphilus sp. P02-A3a (assembly GCF_014084105.1). Lineage (GTDB taxonomy): Bacteria > Actinomycetota > Actinomycetes > Streptomycetales > Streptomycetaceae > Streptacidiphilus. The sequence goes on from NZ_CP048289.1 coordinate 8,899,323, forward strand.
GGCGCCCTCGGGGCGATCGCGCTGGTGGTCGGCGGGGCCTTCCTGGTCTCGATCGTGGCCTTCGTCGTCCTCGCTGCCCTGGCCGGCGGCGGCGGGGCGGCGATCGGCATGCTGCTGCTCGTCGCCTCCGCTGTCTGGATGCTCTTCCTGACCATCCGGATGGCGACCCTGGTGCCGGTGGTGGTGCTGGAGAACCAGGGCGTGAAGGACGCGCTCACCCGCGCCTGGCGGCTCAACCAGGGGAACTGGTGGCGCACCCTCGGGTTCACCATGCTGGTGTCGCTGCTGGGGTCCGTCGCCTCCCAGATCGTGACCACTCCGATCTCCATGCTGACCAGCGGTTCGGCGCTGATCTCGCTGCCGCAGCCCGGGCAGGCCTGGAGCGCGGCCGATCTGCCGAGCTTCGGCAGTGCCTGGGTGTACTTCGTCGGCACCGTGGCGGCCACCTTCGTCACCAGCGTGCTGCTGCTGCCGCTGGTACCGCTCAGCAACGGCCTGGTCTACATCGACCGCCGGATCCGCCGGGAGAGCCTGGACGAGCAGCTCGCGGCCGAGGCGGGCATCAGCCTGGCCACCCCGCCGCCTCCGCCCCCTCCGACCTTCGGCGGCGGCTGGCCGGGGCAGGCACCCTACGGGCAGGCGCCTTACGGGCAGCAGCCCCACGGCGGCTGGCCGGGGCAGCAGCCCTGGCCGGGACAGCAGCCACCGGTCGGCTGGCCCATGGCCCAACCCCCGGCGCCTCCGGCTCCGCCCGTGCCGCCGGTCCCGCCCGCGCCCGAGACTCCGACCACGCCTCCGGCTCCGCCCGAGGACCGCGCCGGCGACTCCGGATCACCCAACTGAACAGCCGTAAAACCTCGTTGACCCCGCCGCTACGATCGACGCCATGAGCGAGATCGAACTGGTCGGCGGGGTCAACCGCGTCCTGCGCCGAGGCGGCGCCGTCATCCGCCCGGCGGGGGCCTGGACACCCAGCGTGCACCGGCTGCTCGACCACCTCCAGGCGAAGGGCTTCGACGGCGCCCCGCGCGCGCTGGGCATCAGCGAGGACGGCGGCGAGGAGACGGTCTCGTACCTCGACGGCGAGGTCGGCCACTACCCGCTGCCCGACTACGTCCGCGGCGACGAGGCCCTCCTCGCCGCCGCCCGCCTGCTGCGCGGCCTGCACGACGCCTCGACCGACTTCCCGCACCGCCCCGACGACGTGTGGATGCTGCGGGCCCGGCAGCCGGTCGAGGTGATCTGCCACGGCGACGCCGCGACCTACAACTGTGTGTTCCGCGACGGACTGCCGGTGGCCTTCTTCGACTTCGACACCGCCCACCCGGGCCCCCGCCTCTGGGACGCCGCCTACACCGCCTACCGCTTCGTGCCACTGCACGCCCCCGGCGCGGGCGAGGGCACCCTGCCACTGGAGGACCAGGCCCGGCGGCTGCGGATGTTCGCGGACGCCTACGGCCTGACCGCCGAGGAGCGGACGCAGTTGACCGCCACGGTCGTCGCCCGACTCCAGGCACTGGTGGACTTCATGACCGAGCAGGCCGCTGCGGGCAGCGCGGCCTTCGCCGGCCACCTCGCCGAGGGCCACCACCTCGGGTACCTGGCCGACGCCGAGTACGTCACCGAGCACGCCGCCCAACTCGCCTGCTGACCATCGTCAGCAGGGCGCCCTCTCACAGCGGACGCCGACCCACAGCACACCCCAGCCCGTCGAGAGCCTGCTCCCAGCGCCGCTGGGACTCAGGCCCGCGACGACGGCACCGTCTGCGGCGAACTCGATCTCACCGGAGCTGGACCCCCGTTGAGGACGATCACCTGAGTCATCACCAGGTCACCGGTCCGGAAATGCCTGTAGGCCCCCTGACGTGATGTCAGGGGGCCTACAGTAAAGGTTGTTCGGCGGCGTCCTACTCTCCCACAGGGTCCCCCCTGCAGTACCATCGGCGCTATGAGGCTTAGCTTCCGGGTTCGGGATGTAACCGGGCGTTTCCCTCACGCTATGACCACCGAAACACTATGAAGTTGACCGCACACCACTCCTCACGGAGCGGGGGTCGTTCCTTCAGAACAACACAGTGGACGCGTAGCAACTATGGACAAGCCCTCGGCCTATTAGTACCGGTCAGCTCCACCCCTCACAGGGCTTCCACATCCGGCCTATCAACCCAGTCGTCTACTGGGAGCCTTAACCACTCAAGGTGGTGGGAGCCCTCATCTCGAAGCAGGCTTCCCGCTTAGATGCTTTCAGCGGTTATCCCTCCCGAACGTAGCCAACCAGCCATGCCCTTGGCAGGACAACTGGCACACCAGAGGTTCGTCCGTCCCGGTCCTCTCGTACTAGGGACAGCCCTTCTCAAGACTCCTACGCGCGCAGCGGATAGGGACCGAACTGTCTCACGACGTTCTAAACCCAGCTCGCGTACCGCTTTAATGGGCGAACAGCCCAACCCTTGGGACCTACTCCAGCCCCAGGATGCGACGAGCCGACATCGAGGTGCCAAACCATCCCGTCGATATGGACTCTTGGGGAAGATCAGCCTGTTATCCCCGGGGTACCTTTTATCCGTTGAGCGACGGCGCTTCCACAAGCCACCGCCGGATCACTAGTCCCTGCTTTCGCACCTGCTCGACCCGTCGGTCTCACAGTCAAGCTCCCTTGTGCACTTACACTCAACACCTGATTGCCAACCAGGCTGAGGGAACCTTTGGGCGCCTCCGTTACATTTTAGGAGGCAACCGCCCCAGTTAAACTACCCACCAGACACTGTCCCTGATCCGGATCACGGACCCAGGTTAGACATCCAGCACGACCAGAGTGGTATTTCAACGACGACTCCACAACCACTGGCGTGGCCGCTTCAAAGTCTCCCACCTATCCTACACAAGCCGAACCGAACACCAATATCAAGCTATAGTAAAGGTCCCGGGGTCTTTCCGTCCTGCTGCGCGAAACGAGCATCTTTACTCGTAATGCAATTTCACCGGGCCTATGGTTGAGACAGTCGAGAAGTCGTTACGCCATTCGTGCAGGTCGGAACTTACCCGACAAGGAATTTCGCTACCTTAGGATGGTTATAGTTACCACCGCCGTTTACTGGCGCTTAAGTTCTCAGCTTCGCCAGGTCGAAACCAAGCTAACCGGTCCCCTTAACGTTCCAGCACCGGGCAGGCGTCAGTCCGTATACATCGCCTTACGGCTTCGCACGGACCTGTGTTTTTAGTAAACAGTCGCTTCTCGCTGGTCTCTGCGGCCGGCCACAGCTCAAGGAGCAAGTCCCATCACCACAACCGGCCCCCCTTCTCCCGAAGTTACGGGGGCATTTTGCCGAGTTCCTTAACCATAGTTCACCCGAACGCCTCGGTATTCTCTACCTGACCACCTGAGTCGGTTTGGGGTACGGGCCGCCATGAAACTCGCTAGAGGCTTTTCTCGACAGCATAGGATCATCCACTTCACCACAATCGGCTCGGCATCAGGTCTCAGACTATATGTGAGGCGGATTTGCCTACCTCACGTCCTACACCCTTACCCCGGGACAACCACCGCCCGGGCTGGACTACCTTCCTGCGTCACCCCATCGCTCACCTACTACCCTGTTGGATCAGCGGCTCCACCACTCCTCTTCACCCGAAGGATCCGAGACGGCTTCACGGCCTTAGCATCCAGAGGTTCGACGTTGGCGCTTCAAAGCGGGTACGGGAATATCAACCCGTTGTCCATCGACTACGCCTGTCGGCCTCGCCTTAGGTCCCGACTTACCCTGGGCAGATCAGCTTGACCCAGGAACCCTTGGTCAATCGGCGCAAGAGTTTCCCACTCTTGTATCGCTACTCATGCCTGCATTCTCACTCGTATACCGTCCACGACTGGCTTCCGCCGCCGCTTCACCCGGCACACGACGCTCCCCTACCCATCACAGCCCCCGTTAGGAGTTAAGCTGCAATGACACGGCTTCGGCGGTGTACTTGAGCCCCGCTACATTGTCGGCGCGGAATCACTTGACCAGTGAGCTATTACGCACTCTTTAAAGGGTGGCTGCTTCTAAGCCAACCTCCTGGTTGTCTCTGCGACTCCACATCCTTTCCCACTTAGCACACGCTTAGGGGCCTTAGCCGGTGTTCTGGGCTGTTTCCCTCTCGACCATGGAGCTTATCCCCCACAGTCTCACTGCCGCGCTCTCACTTACCGGCATTCGGAGTTTGGCTAAGGTCAGTAACCCGGTGGGGCCCATCGCCTATCCAGTGCTCTACCTCCGGCAAGAAACACGCGACGCTGCACCTAAATGCATTTCGGGGAGAACCAGCTATCACGGAGTTTGATTGGCCTTTCACCCCTAACCACAGGTCATCCCCCAGGTTTTCAACCCTGGTGGGTTCGGTCCTCCACACGGTCTTACCCGCGCTTCAACCTGCCCATGGCTAGATCACTCCGCTTCGGGTCTTGGGCGCGCTACTCAATCGCCCTATTCGGACTCGCTTTCGCTACGGCTACCCCACACGGGTTAACCTCGCAACACACCGCAAACTCGCAGGCTCATTCTTCAAAAGGCACGCAGTCACGACAACATGTGCAAGCACACGCTGCGACGCTCCCACGGCTTGTAGGCACACGGTTTCAGGTACTATTTCACTCCGCTCCCGCGGTACTTTTCACCATTCCCTCACGGTACTGTCCGCTATCGGTCACTAGGGAATATTTAGGCTTAGCGGGTGGTCCCGCCAGATTCACACGGAATTTCTCGGGCTCCGTGCTACTTGGGAGTTGCACAAGCAAGCCGTACAGATTTCGTCTACGGGGGTCTTACCCTCTACGCCGGACCTTTCGCATGTCCTTCGACTACCCATACGGTTTCTGACTCGCCCAGCCGCCGGCAGACGACTGAAGTACAATCCCACGACCCCGAAGTGGCAACCCCTGCCGGGTATCACACCACAACGGTTTAGCCTCATCCGATTTCGCTCGCCACTACTCTCGGAATCACGGTTGTTTTCTCTTCCTGCGGGTACTGAGATGTTTCACTTCCCCGCGTTCCCTCCACACTGCCTATGTGTTCAGCAGCGGGTGACAGCCCATGACGACTGCCGGGTTTCCCCATTCGGACACCCCCGGATCAAAGCTCGGTTGACAGCTCCCCGGGGCCTATCGCGGCCTCCCACGTCCTTCATCGGTTCCTAGTGCCAAGGCATCCACCGTGCGCCCTTAAAAACTTGGCCACAGATGCTCGCGTCCACTGTGCAGTTCTCAAGCAACGACCAACCACCCATCACCCCCACACGCAAAGCGTGAAGTTCACTGGGGTCGGCGTCTGAAGACCAGCCATACGGCCGCGCCCTCAGGACCCAACAACGTGCCCGACACAACCCATCCAGAAGAGCCTTCCACGCGCCGAAACGCAGTACTAACCCAACCGAACCAGCTGTGCCGAATAGTCAACGTTCCACCCATGAGCTACCAGCACCGGACATTCGCCGATGAACTGGCCTCTGCCCGACCGAAGCCAGGAGAAGTGCTCCTTAGAAAGGAGGTGATCCAGCCGCACCTTCCGGTACGGCTACCTTGTTACGACTTCGTCCCAATCGCTGGTCCCACCTTCGACAGCTCCTTCCCTTACGGGTTAGGCCACCGGCTTCGGGTGTTACCGACTTTCGTGACGTGACGGGCGGTGTGTACAAGGCCCGGGAACGTATTCACCGCAGCAATGCTGATCTGCGATTACTAGCAACTCCGACTTCATGGGGTCGAGTTGCAGACCCCAATCCGAACTGAGACCGGCTTTTTGAGATTCGCTCCACCTCGCGGTATCGCAGCTCATTGTACCGGCCATTGTAGCACGTGTGCAGCCCAAGACATAAGGGGCATGATGATTTGACGTCGTCCCCACCTTCCTCCGAGTTGACCCCGGCAGTCTCCTGTGAGTCCCCGGCATAACCCGCTGGCAACACAGAACGAGGGTTGCGCTCGTTGCGGGACTTAACCCAACATCTCACGACACGAGCTGACGACAACCATGCACCACCTGTATACCGACCACAAGGGGGCGACCATCTCTGGCCGTTTCCGATATATGTCAAGCCTTGGTAAGGTTCTTCGCGTTGCGTCGAATTAAGCCACATGCTCCGCTGCTTGTGCGGGCCCCCGTCAATTCCTTTGAGTTTTAGCCTTGCGGCCGTACTCCCCAGGCGGGGAACTTAATGCGTTAGCTGCGGCGCGGACCACGTGGAATGTGACCCACACCTAGTTCCCAACGTTTACGGCGTGGACTACCAGGGTATCTAATCCTGTTCGCTCCCCACGCTTTCGCTCCTCAGCGTCAGTAATGGCCCAGAGATCCGCCTTCGCCACCGGTGTTCCTCCTGATATCTGCGCATTTCACCGCTACACCAGGAATTCCGATCTCCCCTACCACACTCTAGCCTGCCCGTATCGAATGCAGACCCGGAGTTAAGCCCCGGGCTTTCACATCCGACGCGACAAGCCGCCTACGAGCTCTTTACGCCCAATAATTCCGGACAACGCTCGCACCCTACGTATTACCGCGGCTGCTGGCACGTAGTTAGCCGGTGCTTCTTCTGCAGGTACCGTCACTTGCGCTTCTTCCCTGCTGAAAGAGGTTTACAACCCGAAGGCCGTCATCCCTCACGCGGCGTCGCTGCATCAGGCTTTCGCCCATTGTGCAATATTCCCCACTGCTGCCTCCCGTAGGAGTCTGGGCCGTGTCTCAGTCCCAGTGTGGCCGGTCGCCCTCTCAGGCCGGCTACCCGTCGTCGCCTTGGTAGGCCATTACCCCACCAACAAGCTGATAGGCCGCGGGCTCATCCCAGATCGCCGGAGCTTTCCACGCACACCCCATGCGGAGATGCGTCGTATCCGGTATTAGCACCGGTTTCCCGGTGTTGTCCCAGAATCTGGGGCAGATTGCCCACGTGTTACTCACCCGTTCGCCACTGATCCACCCCGAAGGGCTTCACCGTTCGACTTGCATGTGTTAAGCACGCCGCCAGCGTTCGTCCTGAGCCAGGATCAAACTCTCCGTGAATGTTCTCGGGATATCCCGATCACACTCGCGTTGAGCGGCACAGCAACCGGCGGAATAGCCGATCCCGTGCACTGCGTCCTCGCTAGTGTTTTGTGCATCAAAGGAACCTCGTCCGATCAACGGACGGGGTATCAACATATCTGGCGTTGACTTTTGGCACGCTGTTGAGTTCTCAAGGAACGGACGCTTCCTTCAAGACCCTTTCACCGGTCTCTCCGGGCGCTTCGTTCTTCGTTTTCTAGCTTACCAGACCGTTTCCGGCCCGATTTCCCGCCGCCCCGCGCCGTTTCCGGCCCGTTCCGACGAGTGAAACCTTAGCGGAACCACGTCGTAGACGCGAAATCCACCGCATTCCGCGGATTGCCTCATGAAAAAGGCACAGGGCATGCCGAACCAATGGGTCGGATGATCTGTCGATCCAGGGAATGGCTGCTCCCAGGACCGTCCGCGCTCAGCGCGTGCGGGGGCTCCTGGCCATGCAGCTCGACGTACATTAGACACGTCGTGACATGAAGTCAAACCGGGGGCTGACGAGTCGTCTGACCAGCTGCGGGGAGCAGGAAGTCGCACCAGACGGCCTTGCCGCCGTCCGGGGTGCGGCGGGTACCCCAGCTGGAGGCGATGGTGGCGATGATGGCGATGCCGCGCCCGGACTCGTCCACCGGTTCGGCTCGGCGGCGGCGGGGGAGGTGGTCGTCGGCGTCGGTGACCTCGACCGTGAGCCGGCGGTCGGTGCGGCGCAGCCGCAGCCGCATCGGCGGGTGGCCGTGGGTGAAGGAGTTGGACACCAGCTCGCTGACCGCGAGCACTCCGAGGTCCAGCAGTTCCTCGCCCAGTCGCCAGCTGGCCAGTACCCCGCCGGTGAAGGCGCGGGCGCTGGAGACCGCCTCCGCGCCGCCCAGCAGGTCGAGCGAGGCGCTGCGGAAGAGCTCCGCTGTCTCGGTGTCGCGTTCCGGGAGCTGGAAGACCAGGGCGGCGACGTCGTCGTCGTGGTCGGGGGTGACGCCCATGGCGCGGAGCAGCCGGGCACAGATCACGTCGGGTTGGCCGGTGGCTCCGGCGAAGGTGCCGGCCAGGGTGTCCAGGCCCTCGTCGATGTCCTGTCCCCGGCGTTCCACCAGGCCGTCGGTGTAGAGGACGCCGGTGGCCCCGGTGACCAGGGCGACCGAGGCGGAGGTGTGCAGCCAGCCGCCGGTTCCCAGCGGCGGGCCGCAGGTCTCCTCCGGGCGGGTGACCGAGCCGTCGGGTTCGCGGATCATCAGCGGGAGGTGCCCGGCCGAGGAGTAGGTGAGCAGTTGCTCGCTGGGGTCGTAGACGGCGTAGACGCAGGTCGCGATGAGGGTGGGGTCGATTTCGGCGGCGAGGCCATCGAGGAGTTGCAGCACCTCGTGCGGTGGCAGGTCGAGCCGGGCGTAGGCGCGGACGGCGGTGCGGAGCTGGCCCATGACGGCGGCGGCGCGCATGCCGCGCCCCATGACGTCGCCGATGACCAGGGCGGTCCGGCCGCCACCGAGGGTGATCACGTCGTACCAGTCGCCGCCGACGGCGGCGTCGGGGCCGCCCGGCTGGTAGGTGGCGGCGACGCGGAGGTCGTCCGGTTGTTCGAGCTTCTGCGGCAGCAGGCTGCGTTGCAGGGTGACCGCGGCCTCGCGGTGGCGGCGTTCGCTCTCCCGCAGCCGTTCGGTGGCCTGGACCTGGTCGGTGACCTCGGCGCCGAAGACCAGGACGCCGCAGACGTCGGCGGCGTTGCTGCTGCGGCGGAGCGCGCCGAGCGGTCCCAGGGTGCTGAGCGGGCCGAGCGGGCCTCGGGCGCCCCCGCGTCCGTTCTGCTGCTGGGCCCCGGCCAGGGCTTCGAGCTGGACTCCGAGGTCCTCGGTGTCGCGGACGGGGGCGCAGACGAAGGTGTAGAAGCGGGGTCGATCCGAACTGGTGCGCGAGGAGTGGGTGACCTTGCGCGCCTTGACGGTGCGCGGTCTGCCGGTGCGGAAGGCCTGGTCCATCAGCGGCAGCAGGCCGAGCTCTTCGAGTTCGGGCATGACCTGGTGGGCGGGTACCCCCGTCGGCCGGGGACCGAAGACGTCGGTGTAGGCGCGGTTGAGGTAGCCGACGCGGTGCCCGGGGCCGTAGCTGACCGCGACCAGGGCCGGGAGGTGCGCGAGGACGTCCTGGACCTTGGGGTGCTCGTGGATGTGTGCGTCGACCTCGGCATGCTGTTCGGGAAGGTCCATGACAGGTGCCTGGTCGGCGCTGCCGGAGGTGTCGGCCGGGCCGCGCCGCGCAGGCTGGGCTGCGGCCGGTGCCTTCGGCGCGGCCGAGGCGCGTCGCTGTCCTCCGGGGAGCCGGGCGCTCCAGCGCGTGAGATTCACAGGGCCTTTCCTGGCGGTTCGGACGGCACGGCCTGGTCGTTCCGAGGCCCCAGGGCCAGGGCTCGGCGACGGCCGTTCGGACCAGTGTGGCGGAAGTCCTCCGCTTAGGACATCGTGCCCGCAGTACAGACTGATCCCGATGAACACGCTCTCTGGGGTGATTCCCGGCCGCCGCGCGCGGCACTCCAGCCCGACCGATCTTGACGATCGGCTCTAACCCCCTTCGCTGTCCCGGAGTTCACGTTCGACGTAGGACTCGAAGATGGCGCGGGGCTGTTCCAGTGCCCCCATGGAAACGATCTCCCGCTTCAGCAGACCGGCGAGAAACCAGTCCGCCATGACGCGCGCCTTGCGGTCCCAGGTCGGCACCCGGCGCAGGTGCACCGCCCGGTGCAGCAGCCAGGCCGCCCGGCCGTGCAGGGCGCGCCCGCGCAGCTGGGCCACGCCGTGGTGCAGGCCGAGGGAGGTGAGCGAGCCCTTCAGCTCGTGCCGGTACTCGCGCACCGGCTCGCCCCTCAGCTGGGCCAGCAGGTTGTCGGCCAGCACCCGGGCCTGCCTGACAGCATGCTGGGCGTTGGGGGCGCAGCACTCCCCCGGACGGGTGACGTCCGGTACCGCCGCCGCGTCCCCGGCCGCCCAGACTCCCGGCGTGCCGAGGACCCGCAGGCTGGCGTCACAGCGCAGGCGTCCCTGGGCGTCGCAGGGCAGCCGGGTGGCCCGCAGCACCGGGTTGGCCCGGACGCCCGCCGTCCAGACGAGGGTGCGGGCGGCGAAACGGCTGCCGTCGGAGAGGGCGACCATGCCGTCGGTGACGGAGAGCAACCGGGTGCCGAGGCGGACCTCGATGTTGCGCCCGCGCAGTTCCTCGGTGGTGCGCAGGCCGACATCGGGTTCGGTCTCGGGCAGGATCCGCTTGCCCGCCTCGACCAGCACCCAGTGCATGTCCTCGGGCTTCAGCCCCTGGTAGTGCCGGACGGCGTAGCGGGCCATGTCCTCCAGCTCGGCGAGGGCGCCGGTACCGGCGTAGCCGCCACCGACGAAGACGAAGGTCAGCGCGGCGTCGCGGAGCTCCGGATCGCGGGTGGAGGCGGCCAGGTCGAGCTGGGTGAGCACGTGGTTGCGGAGCGAGACGGCCTCCTCGACGCTGCGGAAGCCGATGCCGTGCTCGGCCAGGCCGGGGACGGCGAGGATCCGGGCGACCGAGCCGGGGGCGAGCACCAGCACGTCGTAGGGCAGCCGCAGGTCCCGGGGCGGCAGCCCGGCGACGGCGGAGGGGACGGTGACGGTGGCGCTGCGGGCGACCGGGTCGAGCGTGCTGAGCCGTCCGTGCACCACCCGGGTCCGGGGCAGCACCCGGCGCAGCGGGACGATCACGTGGCGCGGGTCGACGGCTCCGGCGGCGGCCTCGGCGAGCAGCGGCTGGTAGGTCATGTAGGACTTGGGATCGACCAGGGTGACCTCGGCCTCGTCCGGGCGCAGGCGTTGCTGTAGGCGGAGTGCGGCGCAGAGGCCGACATGTCCGCCGCCGATGATCAGGATACGGGTGGGTGGGGTCACCGGTGTCACCGCTCCATTCCGCACCCTCGGCGGCTTCTTGTACATACTCTGTGCCGGATCTGTTGGGACAGTTGCGGCGGCCCGGCTGGTCCCGGCGCCCGGGGCGACTGGACGGTGCTCCGCTGATCAGCGCAGATGCCCTACGCTGCGGCCTCGGCCAGGAGGCCGGGTCCGGCGGGGAGATGAGGTGCCGGGAAGGTTCGGACGTCCTCTGTCCGCCCCGATCCGCTCTCAACTATGGTCGGTAAGTCGGTGAATCAATGCGCCGGGCAATCGGCGCGTGGTTTTCTACATAGTGTTGCGTGTGGGGGCATCGCATCAGACGGGGTGCCCACGGGGGGAGGACGATCGTCATGGTTCAGCAGGAGCAGGTTCTTTCGCATGTGGCGGAAGGCGCGATCCCGGAGCAGCGGAACGGCGTCGGCGCGTCACGGCGCGGTGCGCAGCTGCGGGTGGACGCGCGGCGCAATCTGGAGAGCGTACTGCGCGCCGCCCGGGAAGTGTTCGGTGAACTGGGTTACGGCGCGCCGATGGAGGAGGTCGCCCGGCGGGCGGGGGTCGGGGTCGGCACGGTCTACCGGCGCTTTCCGAGCAAGGAGGTGCTGGTCCACCGGATCGCCTCGGAGGAGGTCCAGTGGCTGACCTCGCAGGCGTGGGAGTCGCTGAACGGTGATCAGCAGCCTTGGGACGCCCTCGCCGGGTACCTGTCGCGGGCGGTCGCGACCGGCGCCGGGCGGCTGCTGCCGCCGGAGGCCTTCCGACGCGCCGAGCTCCTGGACCGGGTGCCCGGTCAGGGGGTGGTGCTGCCGCTGTCGGAGGCGGCTGATCCGGCGGCGACGGTCGGGGCGGACGTGGATCCGGCGCGGCTGGTGGAACTCCTGGAGCTGCTGGCCCGGTTGGTGGACCGGGCGCGGGCGGCCGGGGAGCTGCGGACCGGCGTGTCGGTGGCGGACGTGGTGCTGGTGCTGACGGCGTCGGTGCCCGCGCAGCCGGGGGCGGCGGGCCCGGCGGGCTCGGTGCCGGGGCCCGCTGCGGGTCCGGCCTCGGGTCCGGTGTCGGCTTCGCCGGACCCGACGGTGCCCGAGGGTACGGCGGCGCGGCTGCTGCGGATCCTGCTCGCCGGGTTGCGCGCGGGCGCGTAACCCGCGCACGTGCCCAGGAGGTTTTCGTGCCTTCGATGTTCGCTCCTCTGTTCGTACGCGCACTCCACGGACGAGTGGTAGCGGCAGGATCAGCCAGGTCCGGGGCGGATGCCGTGGGAGCCTGTGGCCGTGGATCGACACGAGGGCTGCCATGCGCGATGACGGCCAGGACGAACGCGCCTCGGACGGCGGCGACCTGGACGACGCCGGAGCAGGACGCGGTGGACCGGATCACGACGGCGCGGGACACGGTGGCGTGGGACACGGTGGCGTCGACGGAAGCGCGGTGGCTCTCGGTCGGCTCGACCCGGCCACGGAGGTACTCGATCCGGCGCCCCAGGTGCCACCCCAGATGCCTCGCCAGGGGCGGCCGCCCCGGCGGCGGCGCGGGCCCGGGTCCGTCCCGTCCGGGCCCGCCGTACCGCCCTCCGGCGGCCCCGTGGACGGCGAGGAGTTGCCCTCCTCCGACGCGCTGCTCGCCGCGGCCGTGCGGGCCGGTGAGGACTCGGCGTTCGAGGAGCTGTACCGGCGGCACGCGGAGGCGGTCCGCCGGTACGCCCGTACCTGCTGCCGGGACGCCTTCACCGCGGAGGACCTTGCGGGCGAGGTGTTCGCCCGCACCTTCCAGGCGCTGCGCGCCGGGAAGGGCCCGGATCTGGCCGTCCGCGCCTACCTGCTGACGGCGGTCCGCAACATCGCGGCGACCTGGACCCGCAGCGACCGGCGCGAGCAGCTGGTGGACGACTTCACCCTGTTCGCCGCCACCTCCCCCGCCGTGGCGAGCGTCGACGTCACCGACCCGGGCGCGGACACCTGGGCGATGGCCGAGATCGACCAGTCGCTGGTGGTACGGGCGTTCCGTCAGCTCGACGCCGACGACCGGATGCTGCTGTGGCACACCGTGGTCGAGCGGGAACCCCCGCGCGAGGTGGCGCTGCTGATCGGCAAGACCGCCAACGCCACGTCGGTGCAGGCCAGTCGGGCCCGGGACCGGCTGGCGACGGAGTTCCTGCAGGCGCACGTCTCGGACTCGCAGAAGTCCGACTGCAAGAAGTACGCGCGCAAGCTGGCCGCGTTCGCCCGGGGGTCGCTGGGCAAGCGCGCCGCCGCCGACTTCCGCGTGCACCTGCGGGACTGCGACCGCTGCTCGGCCGCGTACCTGGAACTGGTGGACCTCAACCACAGCCTGCGGGAGCTGCTTCCGTCCGGGCTGCTGGTCTGGCTCGGCTCCGGCTACTTCGCGACGGTCGCGGCCGGGCTCGCGGGCGGCGCGGCCGTCGGCGGCGCCGCCCTGGGCGCGACCAGCGCGGCCTCCAGCACCACCGCGGCCGGGGCGGCGGCCGGGGCCGCCGGTTCCGGCGGGTCGGGCGCGGCCGGGGGCGCGGCGGCGGAGGGCCTGGGGCTGCCCGCCAAGGCGGGGATCGCGGCGGCGGTGACGGTCGTCGCCGTGGCCGGGCTGGTGTTCGCGCTCAGCGGCAGCAGCCACCCCAAACCGGCGGCGCCGAAGGCGCAGCTGGTGGTACCCGCGTCGGCCCCGGTGGCGATCGCACCGCCGCCCAGTCCGCCGCCGCCACCACCGGTCGTACCACCGCCCCCTCCTCCGTCTCCTCCGCCGCCGCCAGCACCGGCACCGGTGGTCCGGCCGACGCCCGCGCCGGTCGTCGTCCCGCCGAAGCCGAGGGTCAGGCCCAAGCCCCGGCCGAGGCCGGCGCCCCCGGTGCCGTCGGCGGACTACTACGTGGACGCGCTGCCCTACGCGGGCCTCGGTTCGGCCAAGGGCCCCAGCCTGCGGACCGACCCCGGGGACGGGGTGTGGCAGCGGACCGGGGACATCCGGATCGGCGGCGTCAGCTACGGCCGTGGGATCACCTCGACCGCGCCGTCCTCCGTGCCGATCGACCTGAACGGGCAGTGCCGCGAGTTCGACGCCTATGCCGGGGTCGACGACATGGAGCTGGGCCTGGGCGCGGTCCGGTTCTCGGTGCTGGACGACGCCACCGGTCGCATCCTGTGGAGTTCCGGGGTCGTCAACGGCGGCGACCCGGCGGTGCCGGTACGGGTGAACCTGCGCGGCGTGTCGGCGATCCGGCTGGTGACCGAGCCCGCCGACGGTTCGCTGGTGCCCGATGTCGCGGACTGGGCGGACGCGCGGTTCAGCTGCGGGTAACCGCACCGGCGGCCGGTGGCTGGGGCTGAGCCGGTGGCTGAGTCGGCTTCCGGGCGCGGACGAGGGCGACGGTGCGCGCTCCGACGGTGACGGTGCGGGCAGCGGCGGCGGTGAAGCCGGAGGCCTGGGCGAGAGCGGCCGCGTCGGCGGCGGTGTCGGGCAGCGCGAGGTCGGTGGCGAGCAGCTCGGCGAAGGCGCCGCCCGGGTGGAAGCCCACGGTCAGCGGCAGGGTGAAGCCGACCCGGCCGCCGGGGCGCAGCACGCGCAGCCAGTCGGCCAGCGCCGGTCGTCCCAGGAAGTGCAGCGAGGAGGCGCAGAGCACCACGTCCAGTCCGGCGTCGGCCACCGGCAGTGGCAGCGCGGGGGCCACCCGCCAGTCGATCGCCCCGGCCGGTGCCAGCCGCGCCGCGCGCGCCCGGCCCGCGGCGACCATCCCGGGCGACAGGTCGAGCGCCAGCACCGGGGCGCCGCCGGGGTGGGCGGCCCGGACCGCCGCGACGGCGAGGGCCACGGCCCCGGTGCCGCAGGCGACGTCGGCCACCGACTCGGCCGGGGCCGGGGCGACGAAGGCGACCAGGGCCCGGGCGATCCGGTCGTGGTACGCGTCGTCGTAGTCCCCGGCCAGGGCGTCGAACGCCTGGGCCGTTCGCTGGTTCGGCTGCGTCATGCGGAGAAGCTACCGCCCACGGCTCCACACGCCATCGGGAAACGCGATGTCCTTTGGCCGCCAGCGTCAGCCAGCAGATTCACGGAGAGTAGGTAGCAGAGTAGGTAACCGACAGCCGACGTGACGCACCGTGGGCCGCACACCGATTCCCGTCCCGTGAAGGGGAGAACCATGCACATCGTCCCTGGCCTGAAAGTGCTGTACTTCGGCACTCCGGTGGTTCTGATCAGTACCCGCAACGAGGACGGCACCGCGAATCTCGCGCCCATGTCGTCCGCCTGGTGGCTGGGGCGGTCCTGCATGCTCGGGCTGGGCAACACCGCACAGACGACGTTGAACATGCTGCGCGAGCGCGAGTGCGTGCTCAACCTGCCGTCGTCGGCGATGGTCGACGTGGTCGACCGGATCGCGCTCACCACCGGCAATCCCGATCTCACGCCCCGCAGACTGCAACAGGGATACCGCTACGAGCCGGACAAGTTCACGCTGGGCGGGCTGACCGAGCAGGCGTCAGAACTGGTCGGCGCGCCTCGGGTCGCGGAGTGCCCGATCCAGTTGGAGTGCCGGGTGGTCGCTTCCCATCCCTTCCAGGATCCCGACACCAAGTGCACGTACTTCGAGGTCGAGGTGGATCGGGCCCACGTCGAGGAGGATCTGGTGATCCCGGGAACCCACCATGTGGACCCGCTCGGCTGGGACCCGCTGATCATGAAGTTCTGCGAGTTCTTCGGCGGCGGCCAGAACGTCCACCCGTCCCGCCTCGCCGACGGCTGGGAGATGCCCCACCAGCTGGAACAGGCGAACGCCTGAACCCGGCCCGGGTCAGCGGACCCATTCGCTGGTGAGGGCGACGACCGAGTAGCCGTCGTTGTCGGCGAGCTTGGTTCCGGTGAACTGGCGGGCCCAGTCGGAGGTCTGGATGCGGAAGGCCGGACGTTCGGCGGCCAGGGCCTCGATGATCGGGGCAGCGGCCTCGGCCGGGGTCTGGGCACTGCCGAAGGCCCCCATCACGTGGTCGAGGTAGGACCTGAGCGCCGGGGCGTAGGGGCCCGCCTGGGCCAGCAGCACCGGGATGTCCAGCCCCAGGCTGGACACGAACTCGGTGGCCACCGCGCCGGGTTCGATCACGCTCACGCTGACGCCGAGGGTCTCGGCGACCGGGGCCAGTGACTCCATGAAGCCCTCGACCGCGAACTTGGCCGCGCAGTAGGCCTCGTTGAAGGGCTGGCCGACCACGCCGCCGACGCTGGTGACGGTGAGGATCCGGCCGCCGGAGGCCCGCAGGTGGGGCAGCGCGGCCCGGGTGACCTCCACCACGCCGAAGAAGTTGACCTCCATGGCCTCGCGGAAGATCTGCGTGCCGTGCAGCTCGACGGTGCCGACCTTGCCCGCGCCGGCGTTGTTGACCAGGGCGTCCAGCCGTCCGTGCTCGGCGATGACCTCCGCCAGACAGGCGGTGATGCTCTCCGGGTCGACCACGTCCAGCTGTTTGAGCTGGATCCGGTCGGCGACGCCCGCCTCGGCGGCGGCCCGGCGCAGCGGGTCGGCCCGGCCCGGGTCGCGCATGGTGGCGACGACGTGCCAGCCCGCCTGGGCGGCGGCCACGGCCGCGGCCAGGCCGATGCCGGAGGAGGTACCGGTGATCAGGACGGTCTTGTCGGTCGGCGCGGCGTTCATGGCGAGGTCCGTTCTGGAGGGCGGCGCTTTGTGTGTGCACACACATAGTGGCACATGTGTGTGCACACACGCAACTGGACGCTAGAATCGTGCCATGCCACGTGCCGACATAACTCTCGGGGAACTCGCGGACCGCGACCACGCCTTCTACGGGCTGGTCTGGGCCGGCACCACGCTCACCGCCGCCGTCGACCGGGCCCTGGTGCAGGCGCACGACCTGCCGCTGTCCTGGTTCGAGGTGATGCTCTGGCTGCACGGCCAGGGCGAGCCGGTGGCCGCCTCGGACCTCGGCGCGAAGACCCTGCTCAGCCGCAGCCAGGTGTCCCGCGTGGTCGACTCCCTGCAGTCGCGCGGTCTGGTCGAACGCAGCACCGCCCCGGCCGACGCCCGCTCGGTCCGGGTCGCGCTCACCGCCGCCGGTCGGGACACCTTCGCGGCGGCGGACGCCACCCGCCGCGAAGCCCTGGCGGCGGTGTTCAACGACCTCCTGGACGATGACGACATCACCGCGCTGGAAGCCGTCTGGGAGAAGCTGAAGCGCCGGCCCACGGGCTGAGCGCGGCCGGCCCAGCCGGGCCCGGACGGCCGGGCCAGGTCGGCCGGGGTCAGACGGCGCAGCTGCCGTCGTCCGAGCAGGATCCGGCGGGTGCGGCGGCCGGGACGGCCTGCTCCAGGGCCTGGAGGAAGGTGGAGGTCTCCTGGGCCCCCTGCACCGCCCACGTGCCGTCGAAGACGAAGGTGGGGACGGAGTTGATACCCAGCGCGTGGGCCCCGGCCAGCTCGGCCCTGACCTGCGCCGTTCCCTCGTCGGAGGGCAGGAAGGCGGCGACCCGGGCCTCGTCCAGGCCGGCCGCGACGGCGACGGCGGTGAGCGCGGCGACGTCGCCGACGTCCACGCCGTCGGTGAAGTGCGCGGTCAGCAGCCGCTCCTTCAGCTGGTGCTGCACCGGCAGCCCGTACTCGGCGGCGGCGAGCCAGAGCAGCCGGTGCGCGTGGATCGTGTTGACCTGGAGCGCGGCGTCGAAGTCGTAGCGGATGCCCTCGGCCCGGCCGAGCTCGGTCACCCGGTCGTCCATGGCGCGGGACTGCGGTCCGTAGCGCTCGGCCAGCCAGGCGCGGTGCGGGACAGCCTCCGCGGCGGCGTCCGGGACCAGCTGGTACGGCTTGTAGACGACCTCGACCTGCTCGGCGCGGGGGAAGGCGGCGAGGGCGCGCTCGAACCGGCGCTTGCCGATGAAGCACCACGGGCAGGCTATGTCGCTGTAGATCTCCACCTTCACGGCGCGGTTCCCATCTCTGATCGGTCAGACAACCCGCTTCAACGCGGAGCGCCGCCCTGGTATTCCGGGGCGGGCACCACCAGGACCGGGCAGTCGGCGTGGTGCACCAGCGCGGTCGACACCGAGCCCAGCAGCAGCCGGGCGAACCCGCCGTTGCCGCGGGTGCCGACGACCAGGGTGTGGTGCGGTCCGGAGGCCTGGATCAGCACCTCGACCGGGTTGCCGAGGAGGATGTGCAGCGAGAGCCGGGGCGGTTCCGGGTGGCGGGCCAGCACCGTCTCGATGCCCCGGGTCACCACCTCGGACATCCCGGCCAGCAGCCGTTCGATGCTCTCCTGCACCAGGTCGACCATGCCGGGGGTGTAACCGGTCGGGGCCGGGTTGACGGCGGCGACGACGTACAGCGGGAGCGCGTGCGCGGAGGCCTCGGCGACGGCGCGGTCGAGCGCCCACAGCGAGCCGTCCGAGCCGTCCACGCCGACGACCACACCGGGGGCCGCGCCGGGCGCGGGCAGTTCGCGGGAGACGAGGTACATGTGACCCATCGTGCGCGGTGGCGGCGCGCACCGGGTCAGGGCACGCCGATGGGGTCGGCCGGAGGCGGCGCCGGGCGCAGCGGCGGGAACGTGGGCAGCGGCGCCGCGGGGGCGCGGGTCGGTTTCGGCGGCAGCGGGGTCGGCGGCAGGGCGCCGGGGAGCGGCGAGTGCGGGAAGCCGGGGGTGTCCGAGAAGCCGGGGGTGTCCGGGAAGCCGGGGGTGTCCGGGAAGCCGGGGATGCTCGGGAAGCCGGGGATGCTCGGGAAGGCGGGGACGGCGGACGAGGTGGGCTGGTGGGTGGCGGCGGCGCGGGAGGCGAGCGGGAGGCGTTCGCGCAGCGGCATGCCGGTCCAGCAGGAGCCCTGGCGGGCGCGGAGGCGGCGCAGCCACAGCTCGGTGGCGACGATGTCCGCCAGCCCGTCCAGCGGCACCGCTCCCCCGCCGCAGGCGCGGTGCAGCGCGGCCCGGAAGACGTCCGGTTCGAGCAGGCCGAGGTCGGCCAGCAGCGGCGCGGCGAAGAGCCGGTCCAGCGCGCCCGCCGCGCGGCGCAGCCCGGCGCGGACGCTCTCGACCGACGCGTACGGGCCCCACGGCGCGCCGTGTCCCCAGTCCTCGGGGATGTCGGCGACGCCCGCGCCGGTGAGCACGGTGCGCAGGATCTGGTGCCGGGCGCCCGGCTGGACGCGGGCGGAGTCGGGCACCAGGCGGCCGGCCCGGACCACGGCGTTGTCCAGGAACGGGGCGTGCAGTCGCTGCCCGGGCGCCTCTTCGACGATCTGGGTGAGCACCCGGAACTCGGCGGCGTGCCGGTGCAGCGCCAGCCGGGCCCGGCGGGCACCGGGGCGCTCGTCCGGCGCCGCGCGCCGGGCGGCCAGCCGCAGCCGTACCGCGATCGCCGAGAGCGCGTCGTCGGTGAGCCAGCGGGCCGCCGGTCCCGGGGCGCACCAGGCGAGGGCGTCCACCGAGGCACCGCCCGCGCTGTGCGGCTGCGAGGTGCGGCGGGCCATCAGCGAGACCGCGGTGTCCTCCAGCCCCTCGGCGTACGGGGTGCGGGCCAGGCGGCGGGCGGCCCGGAGCACGGCGACCGGGGTGCCCAGCGTGCCCTGGACCGGCCGCCCGCCGCTGTCGGCCCGGGCGAGGGCGGCGACCGGACGCATCAGCGGCAGCCGTCGGCGTTCGGACAGCAGGTCGGCGAGGCGCGCCGGGTGGCCGTCCAGCACCTGGCGTCCGCCGTGGCCGCTGAGGTGGTCGGTACCGGCGTCGGCCATCCGCAGCCGCTGCCGGTCCGCGGCGACCAGGGCCGGGCCCGGCTCGTCGGTGAGCGGTCCGGACAGCGGGTCGTCCAGCAGGTCGGCGTAGGGCAGCGCGTCGGGGCCGCCGGGGACGATCCGGTGGCGCAGCCCGGGGGCGGCACCGGCGAGGGCCTGGGCGCGGAGGAGTTCGGCGGTGCGGGAGGGGCCCGGGGGTTCCTCGGCGGCCTCCTGGGTGTCGGTGGAGGTGAGGGCGAGCAGCAGGTGGCCGTCCGGCGCGGCGGCGGGCGGCTGCTCGGGGCGGCGTACCCAGGAGCCGGGGACCGCGCCGGTGGTGCGCGGCTCCTCGCTGGGTACCGGCGGGCCGTGGTGGACGGTGCGGTAGCTGCGCGGGTCGCCCCAGCGCTCCTCGACGCTCTGCCTGGGCACGGCCTCGGCTCCGGGCCCGCCGGGGTATCCCCGGCCGGGACCGGCGGGGGCGGCCGGGTTGCCGCCGACGCGGCCGGGGATACCGGCGGCGATCAGTGCGACCGCGCTGGAGGCGCTGCCGCCGGAGAGGTCGGCGCTGAGGCTGCGGCCGGGCGGGGCGTCCGGCTCGCTGCGGACCCGGCAGCGGACGGCCTCCAGCAGGCTGCGGGTGACCTCGCCGGTGGCGGCGGCCTCGCTGACGGAGGAGGCGCTGCCCACGGATCCGGGGACCGGCTCGTACACCGAGAGCTGCGGCACGCCGGAGCGGATGCTGAGCGCGTACGCCGGGGGGACGCGCTGCACGCCGGTGAACGCGCTGCCGTCGCCGAGCGCTTCGGGCGCGTCGGGCAGGGCCAGTCGGGCGGCGAGGTGCAGCGGGTCGACCGGGGCGCCGATCAGGTCGGCCAGCGGCAGCGCGGCGGTGGCGTAGGCGGTGCCGCCGCCCCAGGGGGTGTGGAAGACCGCGCGCACCCCGGCCAGGTCGCCGAGGACGGTGGTCCGGGTGCCCTGCTGGAGGACCACGGTGTAGCTGCCGGGCCAGGTGGTGAGGTGGCGCAGCGCGCCGCCGCTGGCCGCGAGCAGGGCGGTGCGCAGTTCGCGGTCGACGGCGCCGCAGCGGCCGATCACGGCGAGCCGGGCGACGGCGGCGTCGGCCTCGGGCGCGGCCGGGTCGGCGGGCAGTTCCGGGAAGCCCCGGACCACGCGGTCGGCGGCCCGGTGGTGGCGGCGGAAGACGGTGACGGTGCGGATCTCCTCGGGCAGCCAGTCACCGACCGCCCACAGCGGATCGGGACCGGGCCACAGCAGCCGACCGCCGAGCGGGCGCAGCTCGCGCAGCCCCGGCTCGTCGACGGCGGACGCGCCGTTCCACCCCACCAACCACCGCATGGGCGCCTCCACAGCCTGTGGACAGAGAGCTCGCGGCCTGCCGTCGCACCGTCAGAACACATGGTGCCACTGGCTCGGCGAGTCATCCGCAGGGAAGACGCGATCATTGTGCGGAAGATGCTGTGACAGACCGGCACATAGGGGGCACAACGGGCGTCCGGACCGGTGGCACGCGCCCGGGCCGCTCCCTCGCCGACCCGGACGGGGCCGTGCCGACGCTGTGAGCACAGCACCACCGCTGGTGCCGACGACCGGGGTCCACCGCCCGCGGCGGACGTGCCGTACCGCTGACGCAGACCGGGAGGTGTCCGCACACCCCCCGGTCCAGCCGCCGTCGCGCGGGGAATGTACGACGGCAGTGTCCCCCGACCCGCCGGGTCCTCAAGCTTCAGGCTCCGCTCCGGCAGGCCGACCCACAACGCCATCCAACCCCCGTCCGGTGAGCGTCGGCAGGGAGCACGACAGGGCGCACGGCCACACCTCGCCGGGGCATGGCCCACCCGGGCCGGGGATCGGGATCACGCCAACCGGTTCGCCGCCCCTTAACCCTGGGAACGCGGGGAACTACTCTGGGTGTAACCGGGCATCGACGGCGAGGCGCGAGGGGGTGGCACCAGGCATGTCCACCAGCGTACGTGGACCGAACGAGAAGCTCGGCACGCTGCTGTCGCTCGCCGGGATCAGCAACGCCGGGCTCGCCCGGCGGGTGAACGACCTCGGCGCGCAGCGCGGGCTGACCTACCGCTACGACAAGACGTCGGTGGCCAGGTGGGTCACCAAGGGCATGGTGCCGCAGGGCGCGGTGCCGCACCTGATCGCGACCGCGATCGGCGGGAAGCTGGGCCGCAGCGTCCCGCTGGAGGAGATCGGCCTCGGCGGCAGCGATCCGATGCCGGAGATCGGCCTGGCCTTCCCGAGGGAGGTACCCGAGGCCGTCCACCACGCGACCGAGCTGTGGCTGCTCGATCCGGACGCCGCCGGGACCCGCAAGGGCGGTTGGTGGGACAGTCTGACAGGTACGTTTTCGGTCACCGCGTACGCGACCCCGGTGTCCCGCTGGCTGATCACCCCGGTCGACGGGTCGGTCGCGCGGGAGGCCCCGGGGACGCCGCCGGGGCCCGGCGGTGGCCGGATCCTGCTCCCCGGGAGCGTCCGGGCGCGCGGCGCCGAGGGCGGCGCGGCGGCGCACCGGGTGGGGCACGCGGACGCGGCGAAGCTGCGGCAGGCCGCCGAGGAGGCCCGGCGCTGGGACTCCCGCTACGGCGGCGGCGACTGGCGCTCCTCGATGGTGCCGGAGTGCCTGCGGCACGACGCGGCGCCGCTGCTGCTCGGCTGCTACACCGACGAGGTCGGCCGGGCGCTGTTCGGCGCCACCGCCGAACTCACCAGGCTGGCCGGGTGGATGGCCTTCGACACCGGGCAGCACGAGGCGGCCCAGCGCTACTACATCCAGGCGCTGCGGCTGGCGCGGGCGGCGGCCGACGTGCCGTTCGGCGGCTATGTGCTGGCGTCGATGAGCCTGCAGGCGACCTACCGGGGCGCGGCGGACGAGGGCGTGGACCTGGCCCAGGCCGCGATCGAACGCAACCGGGGCCTGGCGACGGCCCGCACCATGAGCTTCTTCCACCTGGTGGAGGCCAGGGCGCACGCCCGCGCGGGGAGCACGCACGCCTGCGCGATGTCGCTCGCGGCGGCGGAGAGCTGCCTGGAGCGCTCCCGCCCGGCCGACGACGATCCGGCCTGGATCGACTTCCACTCCTACGACCGGCTCGCCGCCGACGCCGCCGAGTGCTACCGGGACCTGGGGATGCCGGTCAAGGTCCGGGAGTACACCGCGCAGGCGCTGGCCCGGCCGACCGAGGAGTACGTGCGCTCGCACGGCCTGCGGCTGGTGGTGTCCGCCCTGGCCGAGCTGGACGACGGCGACCTGGACGCGGCGGTGGCGGCCGGCAGCCGGGCGGTGGAGGTCGCCGGGCGGATCTCCTCCCAGCGCACCCGCGAGTACGTGCAGGAGATGCTGCGCAAGCTGGAGCAGTACCAGGGCGAGGTGCAGGCGGTGGAGCTGGCCCGGCGGGCCCGGCTGGTGCTCGCGGCCCCGGCCTGACCCGCCGGGCGGGGGCGCCCCGGCCGGGGTCCACTCCCGCTTGTCGGACCCGCGTGGGACGATCCCTGACGTGCGGCCGGACCGGGCGGGTCCGCGCCGCGCGGACGTGGGGCGTGCGGGCGCTGGGGCGCGCGGGCGCGGCAGCGGCTCGGAGAGGAGCAGCGTGGGGTTCGACTGTGAGGTGGCCGTCGTCGGCGGCGGCATCGTGGGGCTCTCCACGGCGTACGCGCTCAGCCTGGCCGACCCCGGGCTGCGGGTGATCGTGCTGGAGAAGGAGCCGGCCCTGGCCGCGCACCAGACCGGGCGGAACAGCGGCGTGGTGCACAGCGGCCTGTACTACCGGCCGGGGTCGCTGAAGGCCCGGTTCGCGGTCGAGGGCGGCCGGGAACTAGCCGAGTTCTGCCGCGAGCAGGGGCTGCCGTACCAGGCGACCGGCAAGCTGGTGGTGGCGACCGACAGCGCCGAGCTGCCGCGGCTGCACGCGCTGGCGCAGCGCGGACGCGAGCACGGGCTGCCGGTGCGGGAGCTGGGTCCGGCCGGAATGGCCGAATACGAACCCCGGGTCGCGGGCATCGCCGCGCTGCACGTCGGCAGCACCGGGATCTGTGACTATCCGGCGGTGGCGGAGGCCTACGCGAAGCTCTCCGGCGCGCAGGTGCGCACCGGGGGCGCGGTGACCGGGATCGCCCGCCGGGCGGACGGCGTGACCGTCGCCACCACGCTGGCCGAGGTCCGCACCCGGGTCGTGGTGAACTGCGCCGGGCTGCACAGCGACCGGATCGCGCTGCTCGCGGGCGACGAGCCGGGCGTGCGGATCGTGCCGTTCCGGGGCGAGTACTACGAGCTGGCGCCGGAGGCCCGGAAGCTGGTGCGCGGACTGGTGTACCCGGTGCCCGACCCGGCCTTCCCGTTCCTCGGCGTGCACCTCACCCGGGACCTCCACGGCGGCGTCCACGCCGGGCCCAACGCGGTGCCGGCGCTGGCCCGCGAGGGCTACGACTGGCGCACCGTCAGCCCGCGCGACCTCGCCGGGACGCTGGGCTGGTCCGGCAGCTGGCGGCTGGGCGCGCGGCACTGGCGCTCGGAGACGGCCGAGCTGCGCCGCTCGCTGTCCAAGCGGGCGTTCACCGCGGGCGTGCGGCGGCTGCTGCCGGACTGCGCCGAGCGCGACCTGGTACCGGCCGCGGCCGGGGTGCGCGCGCAGGCGGTCGCCAGGGACGGCTCGCTGCTGGACGACTTCGCCTTCGCCGAGGCCCCGCGCACGGTCCACGTGCTGAACGCCCCCTCCCCGGCGGCGACGGCGTCGCTGCCGATCGGCCGTGAGGTGGCCCGCCGGGCGCTGGCGGCGCTGGCCGCCGGGTAGCGCCCCGGCAGCGCCCCCGGCGGCCCGGCGGCCGGGGGTGGACTGCTGTTCGGGGCGGCCGGTACCGCGGCACGTACACTGGTCGGCACTGTGACCAGGCACCCCATTCCCCCAGCCGCCCCCGTGTGCGTCGACGACGTCACCCTCGGTACGCCCGTCCCCGCCGCGCTGCACTCGGAGCGGCGGATCCGCAGCTTCCACCCGCGCAAGGGGCGGATGAGCGACGCCCAGCGGGGGGCGCTGGCGCGGCTCTGGAAGGCGTACGGGATACGCGTCGACGGCGAGGGCCTGCTCGACCTCGACCAGCTGTTCGACAACGCCGAGCGGCCGGTGGTGCTGGAGATCGGCTTCGGGATGGGCGACGCCACCGCCGACATGGCCGCCGCCGACCCGGCCACCGGCATCCTCGCGGTGGACGTGCACACCCCCGGGCACGGCAACCTGCTGCGCCGGATCGAGTCCGGCGGTCTGGAGAACGTCCGCCTGGCCGAGGGCGACGCGGTGGTGCTGCTGCGCGACCAGCTGGCCCCCGGCAGCATGGCCGGGCTGCGCGTCTACTTCCCCGACCCGTGGCCCAAGGCCCGGCACCACAAGCGGCGGCTGATCCAGCCCGAGTTCGTCGCCCTCGCGGTCTCCCGGCTGCGCCCGGGCGCGCTGGTGCACTGCGCGACCGACTGGGAGCCGTACGCGGAGCAGATGCTGGAAGTGCTGACGGCCTCGCCGGAGCTGGAGAACCTGCACCCGGACGGCGGCGGCTACGCGCCGCGCCCCGACTGGCGGCCGGTGACGAAGTTCGAACAGCAGGGTCTGGACAAGGGACACGTGGTGCAGGACCTGCTGTTCCGGCGGCGCTGACCGCCCGCCGGGGCGCTACCTCCGTGGCCGAAAGAACAGCGGAAACGCCGTACCCGCCGGTCGGCGGCACCGCTAAAGTCTTACAGTGAGCAGCACCCAGCCCGACCCGTCCGTACCCGCCGACGACATATCCCCGGCTCCGGCCGCTGACTCGTACCCGGTGCCGCAGGCCGATCCGAGCCCCGACTTCAGCCTCCCGCACCGTTTCCGCTACCGCCCGCGCCGGGGCCTGTTCGAGAGCAAGGCGCTGCGGCTGACCGCGCTGACCGTGGTGCTGCTGCTGTGCGGGGCCGGCATCCTGTGGAAGGTCGAGGGACAGACCGGCGGTTCCGGCCTGGTCATCGGGATGTGCCTGGCGGTGCTGCCGGTGCCGCTGGTGCTGGCGGCGTTCTACTGGCTGGACCGGGTCGAGCCCAAGCCGCTGCGCAACCTGCTGTTCTGCTTCGGCTGGGGGTCGTGCGCGGCCACCCTGGTGGCGATCTTCGCCAACACCTGGGCCACCGACCTGCTGATCAGCCACCAGATCACCGGCGGGCAGACGCTCGGCGCGAGCCTGGTGGCGCCGCTGGTCGAGGAGAGCGTCAAGGGCTCCGCGATCCTGCTGATGTTCCTGTTCCGGCGCAAGGACTTCAGCGGCATCGTCGACGGCGTGGTGTATGCGGGCTTCACCGCGACCGGCTTCGCCTTCACCGAGAACATCCTCTACCTCGGCCGCTCGGTGCTCGACGGACGCAACGACGGGCTGGGGCTGGAGGAGACCGTCGTCACCTTCATCGCGCGCGAGGTGATGTCGCCGTTCGCGCATCCGCTGTTCACCTCGATGACCGGGGTGGGCTTCGGCATCGCCGCGATGACCCGCAAGCGCTGGCTGAAGGTGCTCGCGCCGATCGGCGGCTGGGTCGTGGCGATGTTCATGCACGGCAGCTGGAACGGCTCGTCGGCGCTGGGTTCGCTGGGCTTCATCGGCGTGTACTTCCTGTTCATGGTGCCGGTGTTCGGGCTGATGGTGTGGCTGGCCATCTGGTCCCGGCGCAGTGAGCTGCGGACGGTGGGGCGGCAGCTGCCGGTGTACGCGAGCGCGGGCTGGGTCAGCGCGCCGGTGCCGCTGGTGCTGTCGTCCATGCGGACCCGCAGGCAGGTGCTGGACCTGGCCAGGTTCACCCTGGGCCGGGACGGCGGCCGGACGATGCGGGAGTACCTGGGCTTCGCGACCTCGCTGGCGTTCCTGCGGCAGCGCGCCGAGCGGGGGCTGGTCGGCGCGGAGTTCCCGGAGCGCGAGCAGGAGCTGCTGCACCACCTGTGGGAGCGGCGGACGGCCGTCGCCGACGTGCTGGCACGGGTCGGCGCGCAGGAGTGGCAGCGGCTGCACCCGCCGGTGCGCCCGGCGTACGGCTACGGGTACCCGGGCGTCCCGCCGCAGCCGTACCCGCCGCGCCCGGCCGGGGCCGGGTATCCGGGCCCCGGATACGCCGGTCCCGGGTACCCAACGGCGGGATACGCCGGGGCGCCGGGGGCGCAGCTGCCGGCGCAGCCGGCGCCGGGCAGCGGCTACCCGCCGCCGCACCGGGGCCCGCAGCAACCGCACCCGTACCAGCCGCATCCGCACCCGCAGCCCGCGGTGGCGCCGCCGGAGCCGCACCATCCGCCCGCGCATCCGTCGCACTGATCGCACCGGGCGACTGTCCCCCGATTGCTTCGGAACCATCCGGGTCACTCCCTGCGTTGTCCTTTTTATCCGCACCTTCTGGTGCGGGACGCCGACAATGCGTCAGGAGGCCCGCGGATGACGGATGGCATCTATCGCATGGCTATGACCAGCGGCCATGTCCACAGAGACACCGTCTCCATGGCCGAGGAGCAGGTCCGGCACTGGCTGAAGACGCAGCACTACGAGGGTCCGGTGGCGGAGGAGGGCCGACATCGAGTCGGCGCGCAGGCCGTCCTGGACTGCTCACTGAAGGAGCGCGTGCGCGGCGCGAAGGGCGCGAAGGAATCACTCGCGCGCTGGCGGCTTCGTGAGTTCACGCTCCAGGGCATCTGGCAGACCTCGCTCACCGTGAGCACCCCCACCGGCGGGCGCACCTGGGTACGGCTGGACGCCGAACTGCTGCCCGCGCGGGGCGTGGCCATGGCCAAGGCGCCGGTGCCGACCCTGGCCCGCGGCCTGCTGGACGTCCTCTCCGGCACCGAGGGCGAGCACCAGGGGTCGGCCGCGCTGCACGCGATGCCCACCGTGATCGAGCGCGGCGACCTGGACGAGGTCCTGGACGAGCTGTGCGACCCGGACCGGCGGCTGCCGATCGTGGTGGCCAGCACCCCCGCCCACACCGACTTCGACGACTGGCTGGCCGAGACGGTCGACCCGCTGCTGCGCGGCTGCGCCGGTCTGGCCGTGCTGTACGCCCTGGCCCCCGGCGCCGAGCGGGAGTTCAACCGGACGCTGGAGCACCACCGGGTGTTCGGCGGCGCGGTACGCACCTACCTCCCCGGCCTCGACCCGGCCTGGCAGCCGGACGCCCAGCGGCACCGGGTGATGGCGCGGCACACCTTCGAGACGGACCTGCGCCGCGCGTCCGGTCTGCTGGCCTGGCTGCCGCGGCGGCTGGCGGTGCAGACGCCGCTGCCGGACGCGCTGGCCGCGCTGCCGCCGCTGCGGGCCCGGGGGCTGACCGACAGCGGAGCCGAGATCGACGGCGTGCAGCCGGGATCGCTGCTGGTGGACACGCACGAGGAGGAGGCGCTCGAAGAGCGGGCCAGGGCCGGTGAGATCCAGGAGGTCCGCCGCTGGCTGCGGGCGGCGGAGGAGCGCGAGTCGGAGCTCGCGGCCGAGTACGACGAGCAGTACAGCGAGTTGCGCGAGGCCCGGACCGAGGTGCGCTCGCTGCGCGGGCGGCTCGCCGCCGTCGGCTATCCGGACCTGCCGCACGCCCCGCAGCCGGACCGGGACTCGCTGACCGATCCGGCCTCGTTCGCCGAGCTGCTGGAGCGGATGGGCGAGTTCCCGCTGCTCCGCTTCACCGGTGACGCCCGGCTGACCCGCGACCTGGACCAGCAGACCGACCACCCGACCTGGGTGCGGATGGCCTGGGACGCGCTGCTCGCGCTGCAGGACTACGCGGAGGCGGCGGTCCAGGGCGAGTCCAACGGGGACTTCCGGCGCTGGTGCGAGAACACCCCGGCGGCGTGCCATCCCTTCCCGCCGCGGAAGGTGATCCGGGACGAGTCGCGGACGGTCCGCTCGCACGGGAAGTGGAAGACCGAGCGGGAGCTGCCGGTCCCGGTCGCGGTGAATCCGACCGGCGAGGTGTTCATGGGCGCCCACCTGCGGATAGGCGGTGGCGGCACGGCCCCCCGGCTGCACTACCACGACGACTGCTCGGGGACCGGCCGGATCTACATCGGCTACATGGGCCTCCACCTGCACAACACCCGGACCAACTGACGCCCCGGAATGGGCTCGGGGAGCGCGGGGTTAGGGTGCTGAGAGGACTATCGCAGGAGGTCGTAGAGACATGGCACGGATTCCCTCTTCCCTGGTCGCGGCGACCGGGCTGATCGGCGGCTTCGGGGTCGCGCGGGCCACCAAGAAGCGTGAGCTCGGCGGCGTCGCCCTGCTGGCGGCCGGGGCGGTGGCCGCCACCCAGTGGAAGCGGGCCGCCGGCCCGACCACGGCGGTGGCGCTGACCGGCCTGTACGTGGCGGCCTTCGCGGGCTCGCACCCGCTGGCCAAGAAGCTCGGCGCGTGGCCGTCCGTGCTCACCGTCGCGAGCGGCGTGGCGGTGGCCTCCTGGGCCGCCGCCGACCGCCGCGGCTGAGGTTCCGCCCGGACAGCTGGAACGCACTCGGCACGGTCGGCGGCGGCTCCTACCGGAGCACGCCACCGGCCGGGCCGAGTGACAGGGTCAGCCTGGACGCACCGGACGGACCGGACGACGGATCAGATGGTGAGCCCGTGCTCCGCCAGCCAGGTGGCCGGGTCGATCGGCTCGCCGCCGCCGGGGCGGACCTCCAGGTGCAGGTGCGGACCGGCGATGGTGGAGACGTTGCCGGTGGCGCCGACCCGGCCGATGGGCTGACCCGACGTCACCTCGCCCGCGCCGACCCCGATCGCGGACAGGTGGCAGTACCAGAGCTCGGTGCCGTCGGGCAGGGTCTCCACGACGCGGTAGCCGTAGGAACCGGCCCAGCCCGCCGAGGCGATGACGCCCTTGCCGATGGCCACCACCGGAGTGCCGTTCGGGGCGGCGAGGTCGAGGCCGGTGTGCAGCTGCGCCCAGTAGCTCCCGGACTGGCCGAAGCCCGCGCCGACCACCGCGCCCTGCACCGGGGCGACCAGGGGGCCCAGCTGCTGCGCCTCGGCCGCCGCCTGCGCGGCCGCTGCCCGCTCGGCCTCGGCCTGGGCTGCCGCCTGGGCCTGGACGTGGGCTGCCGCCTGGGCGGCGTGGGCCGCTGCCTCGGCCTTGGCCTGGGCTTCCGCCTCGGTCGCGGCCTGGGCCTGCGCCTGGGCTGCGGCCTGGGCCTGCGCCTGGGCCGCGGCTGTCTCGGCGTCAGCTCGGGCCGCCAGCTTGGCGGCTGCGACCTGGGCGGCCTGCCTGCGGGCGGTGTCCCCGGCGTCGGCGCGCTGCTGCGCGGCCTGGGTGCGTATCCGGTCGGCCAGGGCCGTCCCGGGGTCGGTGGCGCGTCCGCTGAGCGCGGTGGCCCCGGCGGGCAGCTCTCCGGAGAAGTGGTCCCGGACGCTCAGCGAGGGCTTGGCCCCGGTGGCGAGGGAGTCACTGATGGTCGCTGCCCGAGCCGGAGTGGCCAGGCCGATCGCGCCGGTGGCGCCGACCGCGGCCATGGCCGCGAGTCCGAGAACGGCGGAGGGCGCGATCCCCGCGGGGCGCTGCGGCGCCTCGGGCTGCACGGGTGCCCAAGTGGACTGGTACGACGCCACGATCGGCGTGCTCCTTTCCTTCCCTAGCGCCGACCGGGTTAGCTGACGGGTTCGGGGAGGAAGGTCCCCTACAGCCTCGCGGCTGATTCACCCCAGGTACATGGTTCCCCGGCTCCTGGACACCGCGGGATGCGGCGCCCAGCAGGATTAGGCGACAGAGCACGACGCCGCTCGTCGAACGGCAGAACTTCGTGCTGCGTTATCAAACGTTAATCCTAGACACGGTTGATTCCAAGTGGTTCGGGAACCCAGCTGGGATCTGACGGTACATACGGGCCTTTTGTCCGGATCAGCGCACCAGGCAGAACTCGTTGCCCTCCGGGTCCAGCATGACCTGGAAGGCCCCCTGGTCGTCCTGCTGGACCTCCCCCACCGCGACCGCCCCGAGCTGGACCAGGGCCGCGCGGGCCTGCGCGATGTCCGCGACGTCGATGTCCAGGTGGAGCCGGTTCTTGCGGCCCTGCTTGCCCTCGGGGACGAGTTGGAAGGCCAGTCGGGGCTGTCCGTCGGGCGGATCCACGTAGGACCAGTCGGACTCCCGGTCGACCGGGCAGCCGCCGACCAGCGCGGCCCAGAACCGCGCCAGCCGCACCGGATCGGCGCAGTCCACGACGACCTCGTCCAGCCGCCCCATGCCCGCTGTCGCACCCTCGTTGGTCACCACCACGCCACGCTAGCGTCCGACCCCCCGGCTCAGGGAGGTGCGCGCACCAAGCGGGCGGGTGAACCGGCGAGGATCCGCTGGAGCGGGCTGTGGACCGAGGAGGCGGATGGGCGGTCAGTCGTCGTTCCGGGTCCTCGGGTAGAGCCAGCTGATCAGGACGTCGGCGACCTGGTCGGCGCCGAGGGTCCGGGCGTCGGCGAAGCGGCCCTCGTTGTCGCCCTGGAGCAGGCTGCCGTCCGGGGCCAGCTCCACCACCGCCGGGATGCCGCTGACCTCCACCGGCACGTAGCGCTCGGCCAGCCGCAGGTTGTGGTCGAAGCGGCCCACGTCGACGGTGACCAGGTGGTAGTTCCGGGCCAGTACCTGGTGCAGGCCCGCGGTGCGGATCAGCGCGGCCATGGCCTGGCAGTCGGCGCACCAGGAGGAGCCGAAGTCGACCAGTACCGGTCGGCCGTCCCTGCGGGCGGCGGCCAGCGCCCGGTCGATGGCGGCGGAGGCGTCGGCCGACGGGTCGTAGCCGTCCGGGACCGGCGCCAGGGCGACCGCGGGCAGCGAGGGGAAGGGGCGGGCCAGGCCGACGCTCTCGTCGGAGGGCGTGCGCGGGCTGTGGGCCGCGGCGGTGCGGCGGCCGGTCACGGTGACGCAGCCGCCCAGGGCGAGCACCAGCAGGGCGCCGGTCAGGGTGCAGGCCAGTGCCCGCCGAACGGCTCCGAGGGCGGTCATGGCGGGACCCTCCGCATCCGACTCCGGGGCGCCGACCGCCCCGGCGATCAGTTGATCAGGTCGGCGGCGGGGCGCCCGGCGCATCGTCGGGCCGCCGCGCGGCAACCACCCGCTCGGGTGAAACCAGCCGAGGTCGGGTCGGGCTCAGCTCAGGCCCAGGTAGGCGAGGCTGCCCAGCCCAGCGAGGGTGCAGTAGATCGCGAACGGGGTCAGCGTCCGGGTCTCGAAGTACTTGGTGAGGAAGCGGACCGCGACGTACCCGGCGAAGAAGGCCGCGACCGAACCGGCCAGCACCTGTCCCCGGATGCCGTCACCGGCGTGGCCGAGCAGGCTCGGGACCTTGAGCAGCGCGGCGGCGCCGATGACCGGGGTGGCCAGCAGGAAGGCGAAGCGGGCCGAGTCCTCGTGGCGGAGGCCCTTGAAGATCCCGGTGCTCATGGTGACGCCGGAGCGGCTGATGCCGGGCAGCAGCGCCAGGATCTGCGCGCCGCCGACCAGCAGCGCCTGCTTCCAGCCGAGCTTGGCGGTGATCCGCTGGTCGGACACCCGGTCGGGGTGCAGCGGCTGACCGTCCGGGCCGGTCTCGGTCACCGTGGCGTCCCCGGCCCGGCGGCGTCCGCTGCCGCCGCGCTTCAGCCGCTCGGCGATGTAGAGCACCGCGCCGTTGAGGGTGAGGAAGACCGCCGCGACCATCGG
Source organism: Streptacidiphilus sp. P02-A3a (assembly GCF_014084105.1). Lineage (GTDB taxonomy): Bacteria > Actinomycetota > Actinomycetes > Streptomycetales > Streptomycetaceae > Streptacidiphilus. The sequence continues at coordinate 8,931,696 of NZ_CP048289.1, forward strand.
CGTGTAGAGCGCGTCCTTGAACACCTTGTCCAGGACCAGGCCGACGACGCCGACCGGGACCGTCGCCACGATCAGCAGCCAGGCCAGCCGCTGGTCGGCGGTCTCGATCCGGCGCTCGCGTATGGAGCTGAACAGGCCGCTGATCACCCGCACCCAGTCCCGCCAGAAGTACACGACCAGCGCCAGGGCCGTGGCCAGGTGCAGGCCGATCAGCACGTTCATGTAGGGGGAGCCGGGGCTGGAGACGCTGAGGTCCCGCTTCCAGGAGCCGCCGATCAGGGCGGGCACCAGGATGCTGTGGCCGAGGCTGGAGACGGGGAAGAGCTCAGTGACGCCCTGGAGCAGGCCGACGCCGATCGCTTCTGGGTACGTGAGGACGGACATCGACGGCCTTCAGCAGACAGGGAAATCAAACACTGGGCAGTCAGAAAGTACTACAGGGCTGTAGACCCTCTGTCGCCGGGCGGCCCTTGTTCACCGGCCGGACCCCCTGAATTCACCGGCAGCACCGGCCCTGGCCGTCCCGCCGGGGGACGGGGCGGCCAGGGCCGGAGTCTCGACGGGCCCGCTCAGGCCACCGACTCGTAGGCCGGGACCGGGCGGGGCGCGGCGGCGGCCACGATCCGCTCCGGGTGCACCGCGTTGTCCTGGAGCGGGCTGAGCCGGTGCCGCAGCCGCAGCGCCATGGCCACGATCAACACCGTGCACCCGGCCATCACCAGCAGGTACGCGGCCGAGGCGCCCGCACCGACCAGCAGTACGCCGGCCGCCGGGCCCATCGCCACCGCGACCTGCTTGACCAGCGCGAAGGCAGCGTTGTAGGTGCCGAGCAGCCGGGTCGGGGCCAGGTCGGCGACGATCGGCCCGAGCGTGGGCGCGAGCAGCGCCTCGCCGATGCCGAACAGCGCGTAGACGCTGACCATGGCCACGGTGGCGGCCACCGCGTCGGCGTGGATCAGCCCGGCGAGGGCCGCCATGACCCAGGCCGCGAGCCAGACCAGGCCGGTGGCGGCGATGGCGGTGCTGCGCCGACGGCGGGCGGTGATCCGCACCACGATCATCTGCACCAGCACGATGACCAGGGTGTTCGCGCCCAGTGCCAGACCGAGCACCGACGGTGAGGTGCCGACCACGCTGGTCGCGTAGGCGGCGACGCCGGATTCGAACTGGCCGTAGCAGGTGAAGAAGATCAGCCCGGCCAGCAGGCAGACCCGGATCATCGCCTTGTCCGCGAGCAGCCCGCGGAACCCGGAACCCGAGGCCGACCCGGCCGCGGCCGGGGTCCGCGCGGTGACCGGGACCGGCGGGGCGGCCGGGATCCGGACGCCGCCGACCACGGCGGCCAGCACCAGGAACATCAGCCCCTCGATGCTGAACAGCAGCGTCAGGCTGGACGGCCGGTTCACGTCCACGATCTGGCCGCCGATCATCGCGCCGATCCCCATCCCCAGGTTGACCAGGGTGAACTGGAGCGCGAAGGCGTGCGACCTGGTGGCCGGGGTGGAGCAGCGGACGATCATCGTGGCCAGGGCCGGCTGCACGGTGGTGACCCCCGCGCCGAACAGGAACGCCGCGGCCAGGATGTGCGGGCTGCCGGTGGCGTGCCCGAAGGCGAAGGCGCCGAGGGCGGCCGTGACCGCGCCGACGACCAGCACCGGGCGCGGGCCCCAGCGGTCGATGCCGCGTCCGCTGAACGGGAGCACGGCGAGGGCGGCCAGCGCGAAGACGGTGAACATCAGCCAGGCGGTCATCGAGCCGAGGCCGCGGACCTGGTCCACGTAGACGAACATGTAGGGGACGGTGAAGCCGCTGCCGAAGGCGCTGAGCGCGTTCCCGATCTGGACCCGGCGCAGCGTGGCCGCGACCGCTCCGTTCCTTCCGCTGTTCCAGGGCTGTCCTGCCTGCCTCTTCTGCTGCCGCAACGTGCGGGTCATGCTGCACCGCCTTCCGCTCTCGTGCCAATTTCTCATCAAAGAGTACACTACTAAAGTCTTCAGAACGCAACGCTATACACTTGAGGCATGACCGAGCACCCGCCCACACCCCTCGCCCAGGCGTCCGAGCTGGACATCAGCGAGCAGGTGGCGGCGTACCAGCGCGAGTTTCCGACCGTGGACCCGCAGGTCGAGACGATCGTGAGCACCATGTCCCGGCTCGCCCGGCGGATGTCGGTGGCCTATGGGCGGCAGCTGGCCGACCTCGGCATCGGCTCGGCCGACTGGGAGGTGCTGAAGACGCTGATAGTGGCGGGCAGCCCCTACCGGCTCGGCCCCGGCGAGCTGGCCAAGCGGCTCGGGCTGACCCCGGCCGCGATGACCCACCGGATCGACCGGATGGCGGCGGCGGGGCTGGTCACCCGCAGCCGGGACGAGAGCAACCGGGTCCGGGTGATCATCGAGCTGACCCGGCTCGGCCGGGAGAAGTGGCTGGAGTCGATGCGGATGGCGGCGGTGTTCGAGGAGGACCTGCTCCAGGACGCGTCCACCGAGGAGCGCGCGGTGCTGGCCGGACACCTGGGGCGGATGCTGCGCCGGGTCGAGGAGCACCAGCCGGACGCCCTCGGCCGCTGCGACGACCTGGACTGAGCGGCCGCGCGCCGCCGGGCCCCGGAAACGGCCGTGCCGCCCGTCGCCGGGAGGCGACGGGCGGCACGGGAGGGAACGCGGTGCTGCGGGGTACCGCTCAGGCCGGGAGGCCGACCGACTTCAGCCAGGTGGTGGCGACCGTCAGCGGGTCGGCGCCCTGGGCGCCGGTCTCGGTGTTGAGCCGCAGCAGTGTCGGCGTGTCCAGCTTCGCGGAGACCGCGTTCAGGGCCGAGACCACGGTGGGCGTCAGCGCGGCCTTCTGGCCGACCGGGAGCACGTTCTGGAAGCCGAACAGGTCCTTCGGGTCCTGCAGCGCGATCCAGCCGTCGGCGCTGATCGTGCTGTCGGTCGAGAAGACGTCGCCGACCTGGATGTTGTCGGCCTTGAGCGCGCCCTCGGTGAGCGGGCCACCGGCGTCCAGCGCCTTGAACGCCTTGAACTTGAGGTTGTAGACGGCGGCGAGGCCGATCAGGCCCTCCTCCCGGGTCTGGAACTCCGGTGCGGCGCCGAGGGTGAGGTCGTTCTCGTAGGGCACCAGGTCGGCGATGGTGGAGCTGGACGTCAGGTGGTACTTGGCGACGGTCTGCGCGTTGACCGTCAGCGAGTCCTTGTCCTGCGCGGCGGAGGGGGTGAGGATCTCCAGGCCGGGCGCGAGCTTCGCGGACAGGTCGCTGTCGGTCTCGTCCACGCTGGTGGGCGTCGCGTTCTTGTCCAGGTACGCCAGCAGCGCGCCGTTGTACTCCGGCATCAGCTGGACGTCGCCGTTCTTCAGCAGGCCGTAGGTCACCTCGCGGCTGCCGATGTTGTACTTGTAGGACACCTTGATGCCCTGGGCCTTCAGCGTCACGCCGTAGATGTCCGCGAGGAGCGTGCTCTCCGGGAAGTTGTTGGAGCCGATGACGATAGAGCCGGCGGAGGCGGTCGCTGCGGGCGCGAGCGGATTACTACTGGTCGACTTCGACGACGACCCGCAGGCGGTGAGGCTGACGGCGGCGGCAGAGGCGACGAGGAGCGCGGCTATACGAGTGAAGTGGCCGCTGGTACTGGTTGTAGTCACTGTTCCATTCCGGATGTTCAAGAGTTAAGGGCGAGTTGGAGGCCGTGATCTCGCGGACCGTCCGATCCGCCTGGCCAGTGGCAGCCAAATTCCGTACCTCAGAGATACTGGTCTGCTCCGCTGGGTTGCGGAAGCCTCTTGATGACTTCGTATCACAATGTTCACAGGGCCCACTCTGACAAGACGCGTCTCCAGCAGGTAGTCTCCGCACGATCACGCGTTCGGGGGAGCGAGTGTCCGATTCGTCAGACTGATGACACTTCGTCAGTTCACAGGCACGGCGCCGACCGAGGAGCCCCGCATGTCCCCCCTGGACGCGCATCCGGAGAGATCCGGTGCCCCGACGCCGCCCGGAGCGGCAGCCGCGGCGGCCAAGCCCACCGGCTCGCCGGAGGGGCCGGCGACCGAGCCGATCGAGTTGCTGGAGCCCGGACTTCGGGCCAGGATCGGCCGCGGCCTGGACCGCACCCCGTTCCGGCGCAAGCTCAACACCCTGGTCGTGGTGCCGGTCGTGGTGATCTCGCTGCTGGTCGGCGTGATCATCGCCGGTCAGCTCAGCCAGGCCGCCTCCACCGGCGACCAGGCCCAGCTGGTGCGCCGCAGCGCCGAGGTCGCGCTGCTCAACGACGACGTCAGGGCCGAGCAGCAGCAGGCCATCCTGCTGTGGACGCGCTACGACCTGAAGGGCATGTCGCACAGCTCCGCGCCGATCAGCCTCAACGCCTACGGCGCGGCCCAGCAGGCCACCGACGCGCAGGTGCTGGTGGTCAGCGGCGCCTTCGGATCGGCGATCCCGCCCGCCGAGAGCCAGGCGCTGGACCTGGTCACCAACCTCGACGAGGTCCGCTCGCAGATCACCACCGGCAGCATGGCCGCCGACAACATCGACTCCGCCTACGACTCCGCCGCCGAGGCGCTGGTGGACGGCCTCGGCCTGACCAGCAACCGCAGCGGCAACATCACTCTGTCGCAGACGCTGGACGCGCTGCTGCGGGCCGACAGCGCCCACGCGGCCTACGAGACCGGCCTGCTCTCCGCGGAGACCGACGACTCCGAGGCACTGATCGAGTTCGTCGCCACCGTCGGCGACCTCAACCAGTACCAGTACCAGGAAGAGCGCTTCGACGAGCTGACCGACGCCGCCCAGAACACCGCCCTGGGCGGCGTCGACTACAACCCCTGGCAGAGCAAGCTGACCGACGCCTACTCGGTGCTGGAGGACGAGCCGAGCGCGCTGACCGGCGACACCGCCACCGGCGTCCCGCAGGCCCTGCTGCTGTACCCGACGATCGCCCAGGAGGCGGCCGCCCGGCAGCGGACGGTGCAGGCGCTGGCGCAGCAGATCGCCTCCAGCGCGGACCACGACGCCGCCGACGCCGGATGGCGCGCGGCGCTGCTGCTGGCGCTGGCACTGCTGGTGTTCACCACCTGGCTGACGCTGTCGGTGCTGATCCGGCACTCGGTGGTGCGGCCGGTGCAGCGGCTCACCTCGGCCGCCCGCCAGGTCGCCGAGGTCTCCCGGCAGGAGCTGGCCCGGGTCGCCGACGACGACAGCCAGGACGAGAGCCCACCCCGGCTGGAGGCGGTGCCGGTCTTCGCCGACGACGAGATCGGCACCCTGGCCGGAGCGTTCAACCAGGTCCAGGTCACCGCGGCGGGCCTGCTGGAGCGCCAGATAACCAGCCGCCGGAACATAGCCGAGATGTTCGGCAACGTCGGCCGCCGGGTCAGCAACCTGACGACCCGTCAACTCTCGCTGATCGACGCGGCCGAGCGCAGCGAGACCGACCCGGAGCTACTGGAACGGCTGTACCGGATCGACCACATCGCGGTCCGCATGCAGCGCAACGCCGACAGCCTGATGCTGCTGGCGGGCATCCGCGAGACCGAACTCGACGGGCGTCCGGCGCCGGTGACCCACGCGGTGCGGGCCGCGCTCGGACAGATCGAGGGCTACCAGCGGGTCTCGCTGACCGCCGAGGCGGACGCCTCGGTGTCCCCGGACGCGCTGGGCGACCTGGTGCTGATGCTGGCCGAACTGCTGGAGAACGCGGTCTCGTTCTCCCCCGCGCACAGCGACGTCGAGGTGACCGTGCGCAGCGCGCCGGGCGGCCGGGCCGTGGTGGAGATCGTGGACCACGGACTCGGCATGGGCTCGGACCGGCTGGCCGAGGAGAACGCCCGGCTCGTCCGCCGGGAGCGGCTGGACCTGGTGCCGACCAAGGTCCTCGGCCTGTTCGTGGTGGGCACCCTGGCCCGGCGCTGGGGCATCACGGTCACCCTGGCCCGGACCCCGGGCGGCGGCGTGACCAGCACCGTGACCGTGCCGGTGGAGCTGCTGGCCGCCGCCCCGGCCGCGCCCCGGCCGCAGGCGGCGGCACCGGCCCCGGCCCCGGCGGCGATCCCGGTGGCGGCGGCCGCTCCGGAGCCGGTGACCGCGTCCGTCGCCGTCACCGGGCCCGCCCCGGCGCCCGCGGCTGCGCCCGCGCCGGGGGGCGGGCTGCCGCGCCGCGCCCCGCGCCGCCCGCTGGACGAGCCGGTGCACAGCCACGCCGCCGCCGACAGCGCCCCGACCGACACCGCCCGCCCGGCCGCCGAAGCACCGCGCGCCGAGGCACCGCGCGCCGAGGCACCGGTGGCAGTGGCACCGGCGGCACCGGCACCGACCGCCGAGCCCGCGCCCGCCGCGCCGACGCCGGGCGGCCTGCGCCGCCGGGTGCGCGGGGCCACGCTGGAGGGACGTCCCGAGGCCGCGCCGTCGGCCGCCGCGCCCCGGATGGTGGACGCCGAGGCCGTGCGGGACTCCATGGAGGAGTTCGAGGAAGCCGTTCGCCGCGCAGAGCTCGACAGCATCCAGAACGATCCACGCACACCAGAACGTCCGGAAGGAACGGGCTCATGACCACGCCCACAGAGAACAGCCCCAACGAGCCCACCGCCGACCTGCGCAGCGCCGCCGCCGACTTCACCTGGCTGCTGAACCGCTTCGCGACCGAGACGGCCGGAGTCGTCGACGCCATCGCGGTGTCCTCGGACGGACTGCTGATCGCCGTCTCCCGGCTGCGCGACCACGCGGACTCCGAGCGGCTGGCCGCGATCGTGTCCGGGATCACCAGCCTGGCCGCCGGAGCCTCCGGCAACTACGGTCTGGGCGCGCTCAACAAGGTGATCATCGACCTGGAGGGCGGCCACCTGCTGGTCTCCGCGATCGGTCACGGCTCGGTGCTCGGCGTGGTCGCCTCGAAGGAGGCCAAGCTGGGCAACATCGCCTACGAGATGACGCTGTTCGCCAACCGCGCCGGGGCCGCGCTCAGCCCGCAGTTGATCATCGAGCTGAAGAACGGCGTCGGCGCACCGGTCAACCGCTGAACCGGCGGCCGCACGCGCATCAACCGACCGCAGCAGGTCCGTCAGCTACGGGGGCCGTATGAGAGGACATGGATCGTGGCCAGCGCACCGCCCGCCGAGGGCGCGCAGGGCTCCCCGCAGGCTGGGGCCGTCCGCCCGCTGCGCCCCTATGTCATGGCCGAGGACGACCCGGAGCCGCCGCCCGCTCCCCCGCCCGCCGCGGCCGACCCGGCAGCGGACGCATCCGGCGTCGGGGCCGGTGACGCCACGGCTGACGCCACCGGTGACCGCGCCGGTGACCGCGCCGGTGACCTCGCCGGTGACCTCGCCGGTGACCTCGCCGGTGACGAGGAGCGGCAGCCGTCCGGGCGCAGCAGTCTGGCGCTGCGGCCGTTCCTGCTCACCGCGGGCCGGGTGGCCGGTGGCAGCAACGGCAGCGGCGATCCCCCGCTGCCGCTGGAGACCCAGGTGGTCGCGACCGCCGAGGGGCTGGCGGCTCTCGACGGCCTGGCCTTCGAACGCCAGGCCATCGTCGCCGCCTGCCGGGTGCCGCAGTCGCTGGCCGAGCTCGCCGCCCGGCTCCGGCTGCACCTCAACGTGGTTCGCGTCATCGCCGGAGACCTGCACAGCGCACGACAGTTGGCCGTTTACGTCCCCCAGGCCAACACCGCCCAGGATGTATCCGTACTGCGAAGGGTTATCGATGGTCTCCGCGCCGTCCCCGACTCCCGAGGGCTTCCGCGTGGCAACCGCCCCGCCTAGCGCCGCCGCGTCCGACGTCCCCGGCGGCCCGACCGCCCACAACGGCACGGGGTGGCAGTCCGGCCCGCAGCTGCGCCCGCCGCTGCCGGTGAAGATGGTCATCGCGGGCGGCTTCGGCGTCGGCAAGACCACCACCGTGGCCTCGATATCGGAGATCGAACCGCTGACCACCGAGGCCAGCATCACCGCGGTGGCGGCCGGGGTGGACGACCTCACGCACACCCCGCACAAGACCACCACCACCGTGGCCATGGACTTCGGCTGCATCACGCTGGACCCGACACTGAAGCTGTACCTGTTCGGCACCCCCGGTCAGGACCGCTTCGGGTTCATGTGGGACGACCTGGTGGAGGGCGCGCTCGGCGGCCTGGTCATCGTCGACACCCGCCGCCTGGACGACTGCTTCGCCGCCGTGGACTTCTTCGAGAACCGCAACCTGCCGTTCGCGATCGGGGTCAATGTCTTCGACGGCAGCCTCGACCACGATCTGGACGAGGTGCGTTGGGCGTTGGACGTGGGCGAGGGCGTCCCGCTGGTGCTGTTCGACGCCCGGGAGCGGGGCTCCGTGCGCGACGCGCTGCTGGTCGTGCTGGAACTCGCGCTGGCCCGCGCCGAACGCTGAGCCCAGCCGACAGCCGACACCCCCGCGCCGCTCCGGGTCCGACCCCGGAGCGGCGCGCCGGCTAGCGACTGCGCCTGACCCCGGGTGACACGAACACCCTTGCCAGCAGCCAGAACAGACCCAGCGTCAGCAGCGCCAGACCGGCCACCAGGGTCGCCCCGCCGACCACCTTGCTGTAGTCCTCCTGGTAGAGGCCGTCGACGATGTAGCGGCCGAGGCCGCCGAAGGAGACGTACGCGGCGATGGTCGCGGTGGAGACGATCTGCACGGCCGCCGAGCGGATCCCGCTGAGGATCAGCGGCAGCGCCACCGGGATCTCCACCTGGAACAGCACCCGCAGCGGGCCCATGCCCATCCCCCGGGCCGCGTCCACCAGCGAGCGGTCGGCGCCGCGCACCGCCTCGTACGAGGTGACCAGGATCGGCGGCACCGCCAGGGCCACCAGCGGCACCATCACCGGGGTCAGGCCGAGGCCCATCAGCAGGGTCAGCAGCACCAGCAGGCCGAAGCTGGGCAGCGCCCGGGCGGCGGTGGCCAGGAACGCCAGCGCGTTGCCGCCGCGTCCGGTGTGGCCGGTGACCAGGCCGATCGGCAGGCCGATGGCGGCGGCGATGCCGAGCGCCATCAGCGTGTAGAGCACGTGCTCCCAGAGCCGCTGCGGAATGCCGTTGGCCCCGCTCCAGTTGGCGCTGTCGCCGTAGAAGACACCGATGTAGTGAAACAGGTTCACCGCGCCGCCCAGGGGGTGAGGAGCCGGCGCAGCAGCACCAGCAGACCGTCGATGAGGATCGCCAGGACGGCCGTGGTGATGACCGAACTCCAGGCCAGGATCGGGCGGTGGTACTGGGTGGCGTCCTCCAGCAGGTTGCCGAGCGCCCCCTGGTTGCCGATCAGCGCGCCGACGCTGACCAGGCTGATGCTGGACACGGTGGCCACCCGCAGCCCGGCGACGATGGCGGGGACCGCCATCGGCAGGTCGACCTGGAAGTACCGGCGCGCCGGGCCGAAGCCCATGGCGGTGGCGGCGGCGTGGGTCTCCGGCGGAACCGAGCGGACGCCGTCGATGATCGCCGGGATCAGGATCACCAGGGTGTAGATGGTGAGCGGGATCATCACGGTGGTGTCGCTCTGGCCGGTCCAGTCGATCAGCACCACGAAGAACGCGAGCGACGGGATCGCGTACAGGACGGTGGTGACCCCGAGCATGGGCGCGTACAGCCAGCGGAAGCGGACGCAGAGCTGGCCGAACGGCAGCGCGATCAGCAGACCCAACAGCACGGGGATCATGGCCAGTTGGAGATGCCAGGCGACCAGTCCGAGATAGCTGTGCTGGAGGTCGCTGGGCATCGTGAAGAAGCTGCTCATCGGACCGGCACATCCCCGGTCCGGGCCTTCGGGCCCTGGGCCTTCGAGTCCGGCTGGGGGCCTCTGGGGCCGACCAGCGGTACCGTGTCGGCCGGTTCGGCGGCGGCGCGTTCGGCGTGGGCGGTGCGGATGGCGGCGGCGATGGTCTCCTGCGCCACCACCCCGACCGCGCGCCCGTCCGCGTCGACCGCGACGGCCCAGCCGGTGGGCGAGAGCACGGCGGAGTCGAGAGCGGCGCGCAGCGAGTCGCGTCCGGCCCGGAAGCTGTGGCCGAAGGGGACGAGCTCGGTGCCGCCGGCCGCCCGCCGCTTGCCGTCGGCCCAGCCCAGCGGGCGCCCCTCGGTGTCGGTGACCAGCACGTACGGGGTCTGCGGCAGCAGCCGGGCGGTGATCTGGTCGGCGTCGCTGTCCACCGCGACGATGGGCTTGGCGGTCAGTTCCAGACCGGCGGCGGTGAAGAAGGAGAGCCGGCGGATGCCGCGGTCCAGACCGAGGAAGTCCTCGACGAACTCGTCCGCGGGGGCGGACAACAGCTCGGCCGGGGGTGCGAACTGGGCGAGCTTGCCGCCCTTGCGCAGCACCGCGACCATGTCGCCGATGCTGGTGGCCTCGTCGATGTCGTGGGTGACGAAGACGATGGTCTTGCCCAACTCCGACTGGATCCTCAGGAGTTCCTCCTGCAGGCCCTTGCGGACGATGGGGTCCACGGCGGAGAAGGGCTCGTCCATCAGCATCACCGGCGGGTCGGCGGCGAGGGCGCGGGCGACGCCGACGCGCTGCTGCTGGCCACCCGACAGCTGGTACGGGTAGCGCCGGGCGAGGGCGGGGTCGAGGCCGACCCGCTCCATCAGCTCCATCGCCCGGGCGCGGGCCTTGCGCCGGTCCCAGCCGAGCAGCCTGGGCACGGTGGCGATGTTCTCCACGATGGTCCGGTGCGGGAACAGCCCGGCGTGCTGGATGACGTACCCCATGGACCGGCGCAGGGCGTTGACCGGGCGCTCCCGGATGTCCTGGCCGTCCAGGGTGATCCGGCCCTCGGTGGGCTCGATCATCCGGTTGATCATGCGCAGGGTGGTCGTCTTGCCACAGCCCGAGGGGCCGACCAGCACAGTGATGGAACCGTCCGGAATTTCCAACGTCAGTCGATCCACAGCCGTGGTGCCACCGGGGTATCGCTTCGTCACAGCATCGATCACTATCAAGGCCGTACATAACCCTTCGGGCATGGCAAGGTGCGGGCCATACCATTTTCCGAGACTGTGGGCATCCCCGTCAACGTTCATTTGTTCGAACAGCCCCGCCCTCAGCGCGAGCATCTATTCGAGCATGTGACAGAATGGACTTTTCCCCCACCGACTCCCCCTCCGAGCACAGATCGAACCACATCCCTTATGAATTCCTCAGGAACGCTTGCTAGATTGCGCTCCAGTTGAACCCAACTGCCCGGGTCGCCCAGGCAGGCCCGCGCACCCCGGTGTCCACCGTGACCACGGTGGACACCTCGGCCAGGGGCCCGTCCGCCCCGCCAGTCAGAGCAGTCGTCCGCGAACCGGGCGTGCGGCGTACCAAGGATGTGACCTGACCATGAGCGACTTCCCAGCGGCCCGCCAGGGCAAGGGCCAGCCTGCCGCAGCAGCGGGGCACCGGGGAGCGCGGTCATGAGCCGCGCCAGGACGGGCGGATCCGCGAGCGACACCGGCGCCGACGACCCGCTGGCCAAGACCTCCCTGGCCAAGACCCCGCTGGACAAGGCCCCGCTGGACCGGGAGCCGTCGGCCAGGGGCGGCCGGTCCAGGCGCGGCGGCAGCAACGGGGTCGGCGGGTCGCGGGCGGCCGCACGGCGGAGCCGCCAGGGCAAGCGTAAGAAGATCGTCAAGGTCGTCTCGATATCCACCGCCACCGTGCTGGTCCTCGGGCTGGGCGGGGCGTACTACGAGTACCAGCACCTCAACGGCAACATCACCGCCGACAACCTGAACAACGGCACCAAGAAGTCGACGCTCGCCGAGAAGCCGGACGCCTTCGGCCGGACCCCGCTGAACATCCTGGTCCTCGGCTCGGACACGCGCGACACCGCCGCCGACTGCTCGATCGGCGGGGACTGCGCGGACGGCGGCGGCGGCGCCAACGCCGACGTGGAGATGGTGGTGCACCTCTCGGCGGACCGCAGCAACGCCACGGTGATGAGCATCCCCCGGGACCTGGAGACCAGCCTCCCCGCCTGCACCGACACCAAGGACCAGACCAGCTTCGGCGGCGGCGTGGGCATGATCAACAGCACCCTGCAGTACGGACCCGGCTGCACCGTGGCCGCCGTGCAGCAGCTGACCGGGATACCGATCGACCACTTCGCCATGGTGGACTTCAGTGGTGTCGTGAACATGTCCGACGCGATCGGCGGCGTCAACGTCTGCGTCAGCAACAACGTCTACGACCCCGACTCGCACCTCAAGCTCTCCCAGGGCACGCACACCCTCAAGGGGCTCGCGGCGCTGGAGTTCCTGCGCACCCGGCACGGCTTCGGCGACGGCAGCGACCTCGGCCGCACCTACGCCCAGCACATCTTCCTGACCCAGATGATCAACAAGCTGAAGAGCGCCAACACCCTCGCGGACCCGCTGTCCGTGCTCGACCTGGCCAACGCCGCGACCAAGGCGCTCACCGTCGACACCGGCCTGGACAGCATTCCCAAGCTGGTCGGGCTCGCCGACGACCTGAACAAGGTCCCCACCGACCGGATCACCTTCACCACCATGCAGAACACCCCGGACCCGGCCAACTCGTCCCGGGTGGTGATCGCCCCCGGCGCGCAGACGCTGTTCAACACCATCGCCAACGACCAGTCGCTGACCACCTCGACCGGCGCCAAGTCCAGCGCCGCGAGCGCCACGGCCAGCGTCAAGCCCAGCGCCGCCGCCCCCACCACCGCCGCGCCCAGCGTCCCGGCCTCCGACATCGCGGTACAGGTGGAGAACGGCACCGCGGTCAGCGGACGCGCCTCGGCGATCCGCACCGCGCTGGTCAACCAGGGCTACAGCACCGACAGCACCGCCGGCGACGCGGCCGACGCGGCGGTCAGCACCACCCTCAGCTACCCGGCCAGCCAGGCCGGTGAGGCCAAGGAGGTCGCCACCAGCCTGGGCCTGCCCGGCTCCGCGCTGAAGTCCGGCGCCGCCTCGGAGCTGACCCTGGTCATCGGCGGCGACTGGACCAGCGGGACCTCCTTCCCCGGCGGCAAGGCCTCCCCGGCCCCGGCGAACACCCAGGTCGCCCTGGCCGGGGCGCACGACCAGACCGGCAACCAGACCGGCAGTTGCGCCCCGGTGAGCACGCAGTACACGGTGTCGCTGAACGGTGTCGGCATGACGCCGATACAGGCGTACGCGGACAGCCCGAACGTCTCGAACTCGGCACCCTGACCGCCACGGCGACCCGAACAGCCTTGACGGGTCCGCCTTCTGACGGTTGATCAGGTATTTTCGGCGGGCATTCCGGCGGGCTTTCCGCCGGGCCAGCGGACGGCGAACGCCCGGGCCGGGTTCGCGACCAGCAGTTGCTCCGCCACCGCCGGGCCGAACTCCCGCTCCAGGCTCGGACGCAGCCGCCGGAGCAGGTAGGGGACGCCGGGACCGCCGCCGGTGGACGCCCGGGCGCGGGCGGTGGTGGTGTCCCCGCCGAGCAGCAACTGCCCGGCGTGGCCCGCCTTCAGCAGGTGGTTCAGCGCGTCCAGCAGCCGCCAGTCCGTGGCCTGGTTGGCGGGTGACGGACCGTCAAAGCTGAGGAACGCGCCCCGGTCGGCGAGGTCCCGATGCAGCCGGGACTCGGGAAAGCGGTTCAGGTGCCCGAGCAGCACCCGGTCCGGCGGCACCGACAGATGGTCGCAGAGCAGGTCCAGCACGTCGGCTCCGGCCGTGCCGTGCTCCAGGTGGACGCCGATCGGAGCGCCGGTGGCGTGGTGGGCCGCGGCGGCGGCGGCCATCACCGTGCGGGCGTGTGCGTCCAGGACGTGGAAGGCTCCGGCGACCTTGATCATCCCGGCCCGGACCGGCGCGGCAGCGGGCGCGGTACCGGCGTCCGTGCCCCTGCTTGGGTCGGCCTCACTGTCGGCGTCGGCCTCGGCCTCCGACCGCGGGTCGGCCATGCCCTCGGTCAGCTCGCGGACGAACAGCTCGGTCAGGCCGTCCTCCAGGGCGCGGCGGACCACCCCGGGCGGATAGTGCGCCTCCTGGTGCAGACCGGTGGCCGCGACCACGTGTACCCCGGTGGCCCGGGAGACCTGAGCCAGCCGTGCGGGCCTGCGGCCGAGGCCGAAGGGCGTCCACTGGACCAGGGTGCGCCCGCCGAGCTCGGCGTAGGAGCGCAGTTCGGCGGTCGCCGCGGCCACGTCGTCCATCACCTCCTCGGCGGGGAAGCGCAGGCTGCGGAAGAACAGGTGGTCATGCGAGTCGCAGACGCCCAGCTCGTCGGCCGGGATGTCGCCGAGGACGGTTCGCACCGTCGCCGGGGCGGCGGTGCGCTGCGGAGCGCTGGTCACACCGCCTCCCCGGGGAAGTCGGGGGCCAGCCGGTCGAGGGCCGCCAGTATGGTCAACGGGGACTGCCCGTGCGGGAGTCGGGGGCTTCGCATCAGCTTTCTTCCGTTTCCGGCGGCGCTGCCGCCTGAGAGGGGAGGATCCGGTGGTGGTCAGGCCTGTGGCAGCGGCGCCAGCAGGATCGGGGCGGTCGTCGGCCTCGGCGAGCCGCCTGCGGGCTCCACCGTGACGCCGACCCCGGCCGCTCCGCCCGGGGACCCGTTGAGCAGCTTCGCGCCGCCCGACGGCGACGAGTCGACCAGTCCGGCGGGCACCATCACCCCGCCCCGGCTGTACCAGAGTTCGTACACCTTGCCGTCCGCCAGGCCGGGCAGGTCGTGGTAGACGAAGGCGACCTGGCCGAGCCGGGCCGAGGAGACCACGGTACTGGTACCGCCGCCGGTCAACTGCCCGCTGTGGAAAGCGGCGTCGGGGGCGGCCAGCAGCTGGCTGAGGGTCGCCGCCTGCTGCTGCGCGGTGGCCGTGAGCGAGCGCTGCCGGGTCAACTGGTGGCCGACGTCGACCGCCACGCCGACCGCGACCAGCGCCACCACCAGGCAGGCGGCCAGGGCCAGTTGCGGCAGCCGCTGCCGCCACCGCCGCCAGGGCGAGCCGGGAGTGGCCGAGTCCGGTACCAGCGGCGGCAGTTGGCGGACCTGGGAGACGGCGGTGAGCACCCGCGCGCGGAACTCCGGCGGCGGGGTCTCGGCTGCCGCCAGGGCGAGCCGGGCGGCGGTCTCGCGCAGTTCCCGCACCTCCACGGTGCAGGCGGGGCAGACCGCCAGGTGCCGGTCGAACTCCGCCGACTCGCGGTCGGAGAGCGCGTGCAGCGCGTAGACCCCGGTCAGCGTGTGCAGGTCGGCGGTGGTCACGCGGCCACCCCCAGGCAGTCCCGGAGCCGGATCAGACCGTCCCGCACCCGGGTCTTGACGGTGCCGAGCGCCGCGCCGAGCAGGTCGGCCGTCTCCTGGTAGGTGCAGCCGCGGTAGTAGGCGAGCAGCACCGACTCACGCTGGATCTCGGTCAGCGAGTTGAGGCAGCGCCGGACCTGCTCCCGCTCCAGCCTGCGCTCCACCTGCTCGCTGACCTCGTCGTAGGCGGGCGTGTGCTCGCGGGCGGCGACCCGCTGCTCGCGGTCGGTGGACGCCTGCGCGGAGCGCACCCGGTCCACCGCGCGGCGGTGCGCCAGGGTCATGATCCAGGACATGGCACTGCCCTTGGCCGGGTCGAAGCGGGCGGCGCAGCGCCAGACCTCGATCAGCACCTCCTGGGCGACCTCCTCCGACTGCGCGGGGTCGCGGACCAGTCGGCGGGCCAGCCCCAGTACCGGCGCGGCCACGGTCTGGTAGACGGTCTCGAAGGCCTTCTGGTCACCTCGGGAGACCCGGTCCAGCAGGCTCTCCAACGCCCCGGGACCTGGGTCGACGACCTGGTCGCCTGGTACGGCCGCGTGCATGGACACCTCCGTGGGACTGGGCTTCTTCAACTCACTTCGGGGCCGCCACCGTCACGGATTGGTCCAAACGTACGACATTTCCGCGCAGCGCGAAGGGCCCCGCGCTCCTGAGGGGAGCGGAGGGGGCCCCGGCCGGTAAGGCCGCGAGGGTCAGCGCCCGCGCACCGCGACGATGGCGTAGTGGCCCTTGACCCACTCGCGACGGATGCCGTGACGCCCGCGCACGGTCACGTAGTGGCCCTTGACCCAGACCCGCTCGGTGCGGACCGGGGTCCGGTGGTGCGGGGCCATCCGGGAGGCGACCGGACGCAGGGTGTGCGTCGTGGCGGCGGCGGCCGTCCCGGCGGTGGCCAGCGCGGCACCGCTGAGGAGGGCGGCGGACGCGGCGACGAGGGTGACTGCCTTGGTGATTCGGGTGCGCACGAGAGTGCCTTTCGCGGGTGGTAACTGCGGTACCCGGGAAACATATCAGCCTCTCCGTGACCGCACGGGCGCGGAGAGTCACCGTCACTCCGGTGCGCCGCTGGCGGTAGCCGTACGGGCGGTTTCCCGCCACTGATCTCCTGGCACGTCCATGCCATCCTGAAGGAGCCCTGCACGGTGCGAGTCGCAACCCGCCGCCCAGGTAGGCGCCCTGCGGCCGGTCGCTGGTAGGCCGCAGGGCGCCGCGCGGGGGGCGGGTGATCAGGCCGTGGCGTTCTCCTGAGCCTGGCCGGGTGCCACCGTCAGCGCCTCCGCGCCCGGGAGTTGCTCCTTCTCGGTCGGCCCGGCCGACCCCTGTCGCTGTTCCGGCCGGGTGACCAGGTAGCAGGTGGCCAGGGCGAGCAGGGCGGCGGCGAGGTAGGCCAGGTCGCGGTAGGGCAGGACGGCGATCAGGCCCGAGCCGGTGGCGATGCCGATCGACTGCCCGGCGGTGATCAGGAAGTTGTCGGCCCCGCTGACCCGGCCCAACAGCTCGCCCGGGGTGTTCAGTTGGATCGCGGTCAGCGCGCCGACGATCACGAACGGCAGTCCGAGGCCGAACAGCAGCGCCCCGACGATCACGACCGCGTCCACCCGCACCGTCATCACCAGGGCGGCGACGGCGGCGATGCCGAGCCCGAGCGCGGTGAGCCGCCCGGGACCGATCCGGCCCATCACCGCCCCGGCGGACACCCCGCCGACGATCCCGGTGAGGCCCATCGCGGTGACGATGACCCCGGTCCAGGACGCGGAGTGGTGCAGGCCCTCGGTCGAGATGGCGATGCCCAGCGTCTCGAAGAAGCCCATCACGAACAGGCTGAGGGTCATCGCCAGCGTCAACTGCCGCAGTACCGGCGTCCGGGCGAGGTGCAGGAAGCCCGCCGTGGTCTCCCGGCGCCAGTCCACGCCGGACGGCTCCGGCTTCTCCTCCTCGACCTTGATGAAGGCCCAGCAGAGCACACCCGCCGCGAAGCTCGCCGCGTCCATGATCGCCACCGCGCCGCCGCCGTACGCGGCGAGCAGGCCCACGCCGATCGCCGGGGTGATCAGCCGCTGGCCCTGGGTCAGCGCCTGCGTCAGGCCGTTGGCGTTGCCCAGCTGCTCCTCCGGGACCATCCTCGGCAGCAGCGCGGTCATCGCCGAGCCGGAGATGTCGGCGGCCAGCCCGTAGAGGAACATCACCAGGAAGATCAGCCAGACCTGGCTCGCGTGGTGCACCTGGGTCAGCGTGAGGACCAGCAGGCCGGTGGCCGAGTTGGTGACCATGATCAGCGGCCGGCGCCGCACCCGGTCCACGAGCACACCGGTCAGCGGCGAGAGCAGGGTGCCGCCGATCAGGCACAGCATGCACAGGCCCGCCTGGGAGGTCGAGCCGGTCAGCTCCTTGACCCAGATCCCGGCCGCGAGCCAGAGGGCGTAGTCACCGATCGAGCTGAGCGTGTTGCTCAGGAAGTACAGGCGCATCCGGGGTATGGCGAACAGCTTGGGCATGGCGTGGTCACCCTTCGGGTTCGGCTGGCGCGGCGGGGGTCGGTGCATCTGGGGTCGGCGCGTGTGGGGTCGGTGCGTCTGGGGTCGGTGCGTCTGGGGTCGCGGCACCGGCGGAGGCGCCTGGCGTTTCGAACGGGTAGGAGACCGTGAGCAGTTCGAAGGGGACCGCCCCCTCGGGGCGCAGGCCGGGATCCGGGATGCGGGGAGCGAACCGCATCAGGATCGCGACGATCTCGTCCTGCACCTGCTCCATCTCGGCGGGCGTGGCGAAGAGCACGGCCTGGCTTCTGCCGCTCGCCGCGCGCTGGTCGTCGGGGTACTGGTCGCGCAGGGTCTGGAACCGGCGGAAGCGGCTGAGCGCGCGCTCCAGCATGACCTCGCCCAACCCCTCCGCGGCATGGGCCGCGACCGGGTCGGGGTCCTGCTCGTCGGTGCTGATGGCGATGGAGCCGATCCGCCAGGGACGTTCCCGCCCGCTGCCGTGCTCCGCCTCCACCAGGTACCCGTGCTTGGCCAGCGTCCGCAGGTGGTACGCGATGTTGGGCACCGAGCCGCCGACGATCTCGGCCGCCTCGGTGGCCGTGAGCGCGCCGCGCAGCCCGATCGCTTCGAGCAGGTCGATCCGGGTCGGATGCGCCAGCGCGCGCAGCGCCTTGGCATCCGAGACCTTGCGTGGTGCGGCCTTGTCGCCGCCGTCCTCTGTGCTCATGGCATGAGAGTAGCTTCGAAAGAACTCTTGCGAAAGAGTTCTTTCGAAAAGCTTCTTTCGCGTCGCCCCGGGAGCCGGTCGGGGTTGATCCGCGAGATATCCACAGTCATGCGGCCGAGTCTGCGGGCCCTCCCCAGCGCCCCGCACCGTGTTTTCCGGGTCGGCGTAGCCGCCCGCCGCCGACCGACTCCCCAGCCCGGGCGGTCAGCGCGGAAGGGGTCAGCGCGGGCGGGTCGCCGCGCAGGTCACGCAGGTCCGGGCAGCCGGGCGGACCTCCAGCCGGTCCGCCGGGATCGGCCGACCGCACCCCTCGCACAGCCCGTACTCGCCCCGCTCCAACCGCTCCAGCGCACACTCCAGCTCGGCCAGTCGCCGCTGCCCCTGCGCCAGCAGCGAGGCGACGTGGGCACGTTCGAACGCGGTGCTCGACCCCTCCGGATCGTGCTCGTCGTCCACCGCCACCAGTGCGTTCGCCGCGACGATCTCGGCGAAGTCGCGACCCAGGGCCGTGATCCGGGCAACCGCCTCGGCGCGTTCGGCGAGCAGCCGCCCACGGGCGGCCTCGTGTTCAGCCGGGGAGGTGACACTGGAAGAAGCGTCATTGTCGGACATCTTGCTCATCGCGCGCATAACACCGCCGCACTGCTTCCGCATTCCGCACGCCACCGCGCCGGAGGGTTTTCCACACTGTGGATAACCCCTGTGGACAAGTGTTCGATTTACCCACAGTCACCGGTGGAGCATCCCCCGTGTCCGCTGCGGTCCGGCTCGGAGCAACGTCCACACGGGGTGAACTGGCCTGCGACGGAGGCGACTTGCCCCGATGACCGGCACCACCGGTAGCGCACGGTCACCCCGGCGCGGAACGGACTCCCGGCGTCCACCGAACCGACCATGGCGGCGGAGATCGAGTGTTCCTCCGATGACGTGTTTCCATAGCGGGGCGCACTCAGTTCGACTAGCGTTGTGATCAGCAGTCGTGGATCCGAGTACAGCGTGACCAGCAGTTCGAGGACCAGGGCGATCACCTCAACCCCTGAGGTACGCGCCAGTGCGTACCTCATCCCCGAACTGGGAGCAGCATCATGGCCAGTGGCACCGTGAAGTGGTTCAACGCCGAAAAGGGCTTCGGCTTCATCGAGCAGGACGGCGGCGGCCCCGACGTCTTCGCCCACTACTCGAACATCAACGCCCAGGGCTTCCGCGAGCTGCAAGAGGGCCAGCACGTCGAGTTCGACGTCACCCAGGGCCAGAAGGGCCCGCAGGCCGAGAACATCACCGTCGTCTGACCCGACGGAACGGCGCCCCGCACCGGACCGGTGCGGGGCGCCACGCGTTTCCGCCCTTCCCGTTGTCCCGGCCCCGTTGTCCCGGCCCCGTTGTCCCGGCCGCTCGATCGCCCCTGGCCAGCGCCACATGGTTTCCACAAGGACCGCGCCTAGCGTCGAACCGGAACGAAGGGCGACCGGTGGGCGCGACGCCTGCCGAGGCGAAGCGGAGGACACCATGGGCAGGCTGGTATCACGTCGGCGCGGAACGGTGATCGGGACGGCGGTCCTGGCCGGTGTGCTGGCGGCAGGTGGGGCGACGGCCTACGCGGCCTCCGGCTCCACGCCGAGCTCCGCGCCGAGCTCCACCCCGGCCAAGTCGGCCGGTGCGCCCACGACGGCGAAGGCCGAACAGCGCCTGCTGCGCCGGGGCGTCCACGGCCAGGTGACCGTGAAGAACCGCGGGACCGGCCAGTACCTGACCCGTGAGTGGCAGCGCGGCCAGATCACCGGCACCGCCTCCGGCACGACGTTCACGGTCAAGAGCCCGGACGGCACCAGCTGGACCTGGACCGCCGCCGCCAACGCGAAGGTCACCCGCGACGGCAGGACGATCTCCGAGTCGGCACTGAAGACCGGTGACCAGGTCCTGGTCGTGGGTGAGCAGGCCGGATCGGCGAACGACGCCACCCGGATCTACGCACCCACGGCCGCGCCGACCGCGCAGCCGAAGACCAGCACCCAGACCTCGTAGCGGTCGCAGGCGTCACGGCGGTCGCGGGCGTCACGGCGGGCGCGGGCTCACCGCACCGGGTCACTCACACCAGCGGCTTGGTCCAACGCCGCCACTGCGGCTCGGGCGCGTACCCGGCGGCCCGCCAGGCGTGCTGCCCGAGTTCGTTGTGCTCAAGCACCATCGCGTCACCGCGACGCCCGCCCAGGGCGGCGAAACGGCGCTCGGCCGCCTCCAGCAGCGCGCCACCGATGCCCTGACAGCGCGAGTCCGGGTCCACCGCGAGCCGGTAGAGGTGGCAGCGCCAACCGTCCCAGCCCGCTATCACCGTGCCGACCATGCGGCCGTTCCGCTCAGCGATGATCACCGCCTCGGGGTCGAGCGCGACCAAGCGCCCGACGCCTGCTTCGTCGTCGCTGATACTCGTCCCCTCGGCGGCGGACGTCCAGAAGTCCAGCAGCGCGTGGACGTCGTCGGATGTGGCGGAGCGGATGGTCAGGTCGGTCATGCGAAAAGCCTGGCACAGGGCACTGACAGTCGGCGAGGATCAGCTAGCGCTGCCAGCCGGCGAAGGTCGTCAGCTCGATCCACTCACGATCGCGTTCGCCGGGCACGAGCCGCCCCACCTGCTGCCATTCCTCGGCGAGCAGTGTGTACACGGGTTCGTCAGGGGCGCGGCGACGGGAGCCCCGGGGACGCGGGGTGCGGGCCAGGTCGACACTGGCCGTTGAGCTGGATGCGGGGACAGTCACACCGGGCACAACGGCAGAAACGTTCAACCGGTCACGCCCACAGCTGGGTCACCGTCGGGTCACAACTATCGAGTACCCGTGCGATTCCGATTCGCCTGGGGCAGGCTCGGGGCTTTCACGATCATGAGGAGGCCCCCTTGAGCAGCACCACCACCGGCCGCCGGACCCTGCGCACCGCCGGAGCGGCGATCGCGCTCGCCGTCGCCCTGCTGATACCGGCCGGGCAGGCCCAGGCCGTGGCCCGCCCCGCGGCGACCACCGGGTGCGCGCACCACACCACCGGCACCTGCGACCCCCGGGCGCGGCACCCGAAGGGCGCCACCGCCGAGTGCCGGGACCACACCTTCAGCTTCTCCGCGCACTTCTCCGGCACCTGCTCCCACCACAAGGGCGTGCTGTACTGGTTCAAGTGAGCCGTCGGCCTCAGGTGACCCGTCGGCTTCAGGCGACCCACTCGGCCCGGGTCGGGCGCCGCCGGACACCGGTGGCGCCGCCCCCACTCGCCCCCGCTGCTCCTCGAAGGCCGTCGCCAGCGTCTCGTCGGGACCTGATCCGGTCATGGTGTGACCTTCCCCGAGGGAATTCCGTCATGAGGGTGACGAACCCGGAGGGCCCGACGTAGCCGCCGGTCGGCCAAGGGGGGACGCCGCCGTCCCCACGGCACGCTCTCGGGCGGGTTCCCGCGTCAGGCCGAGGCTCCGCTCGGCGACCAGGCGCCCGGACGCGTCGAAGCCACGGACCGCCAACGGGCCGGTCGCGGCCCCCCGCAGGACCTGGCTCAACCAGACACCGTCAGCGAGCACGGCGTCCCGCTCCGGCTCCCCCTCGTGGTGCACGGTGATCCTGGTGACGGCCGCCGGACAGCGTCCGATCAGCGTGGTGGCGTAGACCCGCGCTCCCGTACCGTCGAGCCGCGCGCAGCCCACACCGCCGGTCAGGTACTCGACGGTCACCCCGGACGGGTGCGGCCGACCCTCCGCCGGACCGAGCCACGCCTCCCGCCCGTTTGGGTTGCCGGGATCGCCCGGCAACGAACAACTCACCAGCTGGCCGGACGGCCCCTGGCCGACCAGCCAGGTGGACAGGCCGTCCTCCAGCGCCCGGTACAACCCGGGCACGGCGATCACCGGCCGGTACGCCGCGATCGCGTCCACGGGCACCCGAACACCGCCACCGAGCCAGTGTCCGCTGGTCAACTCGCCCTCAGCAGCGGCTTTCAGACAGTTCGTCAAATCCCGCTGCGCCGCCGCCTCGGGTACTCCACCGAAGGCCGTGGGAGGCACCCTGTCATCACCGGACGCATCCATGCCTGCCCCATCTCTCGCTACCCGGACGGAAGTTCACCTGCCGCGAGTCGACCTTAGGGCCCGCGCCGGTGCCCAGCCGGGAATTCCCGACAGCGGCTGCCCACCGCACCGCTCGGTCACCCGACCGGCCACCCCCACTCGGCCCGGTCATCCGGCGCTGACCGGCCGCCCCCACGCGTCGGCCGACTCCGGACCTCCGGCAGCCGCTCCGGCAGCGCCTCCGGCGTCGGCGAGCGCGGCGGTCTCCGCCTGACGCTGCTCGACCCACACCCGCATGGCCTGAACCAGGCGCAGCCGCTCGGCGGCTCGCCGCTCCCACGCCCGGCGCCGCGACCGCCGCACCCCCACCGCCCCCGCGATCACAGCCACGCCCGTGGCGACGGCCGCAGCCTCGACCGAGAACACGCGTCAGTCGCCACCGCCATCGCCGCCGTCGCTACCGCCGTCGCTGGTCCCGCCGCCACCTCCGGCGCCGCCCGAGGAGCAGGAGGACGTGCAGTGCTGCTTGGTACCGCTGTCGTGCACCGCCGCCAGGGTTATCCCCACCACGACCCCGGCGATGATCAGCAGGAACACCAGGCAGCCGCAGCATCCCCTGATCGGCCGGCCCAGTCCTAACGCCATGGTGCCCCCCAAGCGCGATGACTCCCGACCTTCAGCATGCCACCAGCCGACCGCCCGTGGACCGCTGCTTCCGGCCAGCGCCGGAACGCCCCGTGCCGACCGCCCCCCGGCGCGGGCCGGTCGTCGGGCTCAGGTGGTGCGGACGTAGATCGCGGGCCCGTTGGCCATGACATTCCAGCGGGGCGAGCCCTGGTACTCCACGCTCCAGTAGCCGGAGCCCATCCACGCCGCCGCGCTCACACTGAAGTGGCCATCCGCGTCGGTGGTGGTGCGCGCCATCAACGCCCCTGTGCCCTTGGACGGTTGGAACTCCAGCACGACCACGCCCCCGGACAGGGGGGACCAGCCGCCGTAACCCTGCTGCCACAGGTTGCCGCTGACAGTGACCCGCTGCCCCGGTTGGACCGTGGTGGCGTTGGGGCGCCCGCCGGTGATCAGGCTGTTGAAGCGGAAGTAGTGCACGACGTTGCTGTATCCGGCCCGGAAGTTCCCCGCCGCGGGCGAGTAGAACCGCCAGAAGCCGTGCGGGTCGGTCGCGTTGAACCGGACCGCGAAGGTGCCCCGGTAGTCGGCCGGTACGGTTCCGATGGTGCTCCACCCGCTGCTGCCGTTCGCGGACTGCTGTACGTACACCTGCTTGGCGGGGATCGCGCCGTTCCCGGTGTTCCACTGGGCGAAGTCGGAGACGTTCGCCTGCGTCCCCTCCGCGATGGCGCTGGAGCTCAGCGAGAGCGAGACCGGAACGGTGGCGGCGGCGTGTGCCGAGGCCGCGAGCGGGAGCGTCGAGAGCAGGGCGGCGGTCGCGGTCGCGGAGATCAGCGTGCGGATCCTCATCTGTCCAATTCCCCCTGAAGTAGCCTCACCTGGGCATATCAGGGCTCCGATCTGCCCGTCGGCGAGAGCGGAAGACTAACGCACGGCCAGAACCGGGGCGACGTCCACGCACCTCTTCGGCCGTTCCGCGCAACACGCTCCGGTCGGCGCAAGATCCCGGGGGACGGCGGCGGCGGACTCCAGCCTCGCGGTGGTTCAACGCCGGTCACTCCAACATCGTCGGCTCGGGTGACGGGGGCGCCACCGCCGTCCCCGGCCTGGGCGCGGTGGCCCCGGCGGCCGAGCGGAAGGTGCGGCTGGAGACCGGGTCCGACCAGGTACGACTGGTGGAGCGCACCGGAGACGCGCGGTTCCCGGACTTCCTGCCGCCCCGCTGGGTCGCGGTCATCGACTACACCGACCACTCGACCGCGGTCTACCAGGGCGTGAACACAGACTACTTCGTGGAGTTGCCCGCCGACGCAGGCACACCGCGCTGCGAGACCACGGGCCCGGGCGCCCGATGCCAGGTGCGGTTCCAGGGCAACGGCTACGTCGTGACCCTGGGACAGCGGCTCGCGCCGGGGCGCACCGGGGCGCCCCGGCGCGAGGACGAGGGACGAACGCGGCCCCCGCCACCACCCTTGTCCCCGCCAGGTGGCGTCAGGCTCTGGCTGCGGGAGCGGGCGAGTGGGAGTCTGGAGTCGGAGCGCGTCTCTGGCAGGGGGGCCGATGGCGGTGGATGCGACAGGTGTGTGTCGACGCGGGGCGAAGTCGGTCCTGCGCCTGGCGGTACTGCCACTGACGATCACCGCGGTCCTGGGTGCGGCTCCATCGCCGTCCCCCTCGACCTCTCCATCGCCGGTGACCCTGTTCGGTCCGGTCGCCGTCGCGGGTCGGGCCCTGCGCGACAACCCGGTGTACGTAGCGCCGTCATTGCAGGTGAGCGCCCGGCAGCTGTCGGCCCTGCGGACGATCGTGGCCTCCTCGGACGGCGCCATGTGCGCGGTGGAGTTACCGGACGACGCCGCGGTGCGGGCCGCCGGAACCCCGGACCAGCTAGCCGACACTCTGGACGACTACGACGCGGGGCCGGAGACGGTGCCGTACAGCTGTGTCGTCCTGGTCGGGAACAGGCTGGGGGCCAGTTCGGCCTTCATCCCCTGGGCCGTCTCCGACGGCTACGCCCGTGCCGCCGAGGCGCGCTTCCCCAAGGACCCCCAGGCCGCGCTCGCGGCGCTCGCCGCATCCGTCCAGCGGGCCGCGGCGCCCGGGAGCACGGCCGCCGCATCGGCGGACGCCTCCCTGGCGTCCGGCGCGGCGTCCACCACCACCGCCGCCCCCGTGGCGAACGGGGCAGACCAGGTCACCCCGGGCATCGACGGCGGTCCCCTGTCCGGCACCGACATCGACATCATCACCATCTTCGCCCTGGTCATGGCGCTGCTCGTCCTCATCCCCGCGATCGCGGGCCACCGCACGCGCGGCACCCCCAGCCGTATCCGGCAACCACCCCAGCCCGACCGCACCCCCGACCCCGCCCCCGACACCGGGACGGACACCGGGACGGACACCGACTCCGACGGCCCGGCCTAGGTCGTGCCCAACACCCCCCGTCGGGCGACCAGGAGCGCCACCCCCGTCCCGGAGCCCGGGGCTTGGTGAGCGGCACCGGTCGGTCAGAAGGCTCAGCCAGGTGCGGGAGCGGCTGCGGAACCGGGACCGTTCTCCCCGTTGCGTTCTTCGTCTCCCCCTGGCACGTGGGTGCCTTCGAGCTGGTGGATCAGGGCCTTGAGCGTCGCGATCTCCTCGCGCAGGGCCTTCTTCCCGGCCTTGGTGAGCTGGATCCAGGTGCGGGCGCGCTTGCCCTCGTAGCCTTTGTCGATCGTGACCAGGCCGGCCTTCTCCAGGACTCCGAGGTGCTGGGAGAGATTACCGGCGGTGAGACCGAGCGTGCTGCGGAGAAAGGTGAACTCCACCCGCCGGGCCTCCTCCGCCACCGCGAGGATGCCCAGACGGACGCGCTGGTGCACGACATCGTCGAGGCCGCTGGTGGGATGCTCGGTCATGCCGCCGACCGCCCCTGGAACCGCTGAAGCAGGCCGAGGCCGACGCCGCCGATCAGCAGCACTCCTCCCTCAGCCAGGAGGCCCGGGAGGAAGCCCCACGCGGACGGGTCGGGCAGGCTGCCGGAACTGAGCATGATGACCAGGTACGCGCTGGTGACGGCGAGGAGCGGCCAACTGCGCTCGATCCGGGCGAGCAGCAGCAGCGCCAGGCCGATCGTCCCGGCCGGGCTCACCACCGTGTTGAAGAAGAGTCCGACGGGCGACGGCCCGTGGAGACCGTCGAGGAACCCCGGGTGCATGGCCGTCCACGACACGTAGCCGGTGATGATCACGAGCAGGGCGATACCCAGCGCCAGGTACGGCCCGACCCGGGTACCCAGGCCCAGCCGGTCGCCACGGCGCAGGTAGAACCAGCTGATCGCGGCGTAGGCGAGCGACAGCGCCACCGGCCAGTACCACATCGCCGGCGGCAGGTCGCCGACGCCGTGGTCCCCCTGGCCGTAGCGGACCACCGGCGCCGCGCCGAACCGCACAGCCGCGAAGACCAGGAGCGGGAACCAGGCACCGCGCTGCTCACGGCGGACACGGTGGACCAGGACCCGCCGCATCGCCAGCAGCTGGCGCGGGTCACTTGGGGACGGGACAGGCTGAGTCGTCATGCCGTTAGGTTTGCATGGCAAACCGATTGTGTCTAGAGATCTGTTTGCAGCGCGCCCGCCAGCTGGCCGGTGGGCCGGCGGGCCGGTGGGCATGGCCTCGGGCCCGGTGGACCGTCGTCGGGTGTGATCGCGTTCGCCGACATGCCGACCGGCTGCCTGCGGCGGCTACGCCAGGTCGCCGACGGACTGGCCGGCGCCCGGGAGCGGGACCGAGGGCGGTGGCGCGGCACCCCCGCCGAGGAGTGAACGGCCCCCCAGGGAAAGGGTGGTGCGGGCTGGTGCGAGGATGACGGCCGCCTTGCGTGCCCTTCGTGTTCCTCCAGGAGTTCCACGTGCACATCACCGCTACGTACCAGCTCAGCCCCGCCGAGGCCCGACGGGGGCTGAACCGCGTCAAGCGCAGGCAGCGCATGAACACGGCTGTCTTCGCAGGTGTGTTCGCGCTGATGAGCGCACTCGACTTCGCACAGCACAACATCCCGCTGGGCGTCTTCTTCGGCTCCGTCTGCGCTCTCTACGGGATCATGGTCCTGCTCTCCACTCGGATAAGCGTCCGCAAGAACGCCTCGCGGCTGTGCGGCGTGCACACGGTGACGCTCAAGGACGAGTTCCTGGCGGCGGAGACCGACATGTCCAGGAGCGAGACGAAGTGGGCAGCGCTGCTCAAATCCGAGGAGACGCCGGAGTTCTTCCTCCTGTACGGCACCAAGTACTCGGCGGCGATCCTGCCCAGGCGCGCCTTCACCGCCGAACAGAACGCCGAGTTCGGGGCATTCCTGGCGAAGCAGACGTTCCGCCGGTGAGGCCCGACCGGCCTTCGCCGGTAGGGCAGGCGCTTGACCTGCGCTCTTTGCACCTCTAGGTTCCCTCTGCTTGATCAATGACCGACCCGGCCGAGGCCACGAGGGGGACGCAGTGAACTGGTATCTGACTGTGCTGAAGAACTACGCCGGGTTCCGCGGACGCGCCCGGCGCAGGGAACACTGGACGTTCCTGCTCGTCCACGTCGTGATCCTGCTGGCGGTCTTCGGCATAGGCGTCGCCGTCGCCGTGCCCTTCCTGAGTTCCCTGTACGCCCTCGTGGTACTCCTCCCGCTCCTCGCCCTGTGCTCCCGGCGGCTCCACGACACCGGCCGGTCGGCCGGCTGGATCTTCATCGGCCTTCTGCCGGTCATCGGGCAGATCGTTCTCCTCGTGTTCTACGCTCAGGACAGTCAGCCCGGCGTGAACCAGTACGGCCCCAACCCCAAGGGACTTCCAGCCGAGGCACAGCCGTAGGCGTACCGCAACGATGACCAGCAGGACCAGTGGCCAGCCGCCGCAACCCCGGCCCGGCTTGGCCGACTTGGTCGCCGTGATCCCCCCTGTCCGCGCCTTCCCGGACTCTCCAGCATGGCGTTCACTGGCCGCCGCGCGGTCGGCTGCTTCCGGCCACGGGCCGGTCCCCGTGCTGGGGTGCAGGTCGGGGGTCCTGCTCGACCTCGGCCAGGACCCCCGGGGGCAGCCTACGGGGCGGGGTCGCGGACTCGCTGCCGCACGTTCCCGCATACTCGTAGCGGCGGCGACAGCGGAGCGTGCAAGCTCGGTCACAGCACCTTCCCCGACCGAGGAGGAACGGCCATGGCACTGCACAAGCTCGGCAAGGACCCGGAGAGCCCGGACGGCTGATGAGGATTCGTGAAATTCCCCAGGGCTGCTCTTCGCCCCGGTTCGTCCCGTCGGCAACTATGTGGGGAGGGTGGGGAGCGAAGAGCGTGTCATCGGAGAGGGCCCGGCGACCGAAGGTCGCCGGGCCCTGGTAGTCAGTGAGCGTCAGTTGCCGGGAGTCTCGGAGGCGAAGAGGGTGAGCGGTGTGCCTTCGACGGCGATCGCGGTGAAGCCGTTCTCGGTGCCGGATGTGTGGTCTTCGGCCTGGTCCCAGCAGACGCCCTGACCCGCGGTGATCGGGGTGCGTGTGCCGTCGGGGCCGGCGATCCAACCGTCGCCGGTGATGACCAGGAACATCTGGGGCGATGCGGCGGGGTGGGTGCCGATGGTTCCGCCGGGTTCGACCTTCAGAAGCGTGAGGTGAACAGGGCCGTCGCCTGCGGCGATGCGAGTGGCGATCAGGCCGACGCTCTCGTGCCAGGTAATGCGTCGTTCGTCGCGATCGAACTGGAAGATCTCCAAGAAGTTCCCTCCGGGGGCGGGTGCGGAAGGAAGTGATCGTAGACGTTCGGGTGGCGACGGTGAAGATCTTCGTGGGCCCGGCGACAGCGGGGCCCACGAGTTCATTGAGTTTGCATGGTCACTGGCTGCGGCGGATCGGGACGATGTCCGTGCGGTGGTGGGGCATGGTGGGGCGGGCGGCTTCGGGGGTGGCCAGCAGGGCGACGATCGTGATCGGCTGCTGGCAGTGCGGGCAGTCCCGGGTCGCGGTCGGCTCCAGCGGGTCGCGGGCCGTGGCCGTCCGTCGCTGGGCCGGGTGAACCGGTGGCCGGGGAAGTTCGGTGCGGGCCGACGGCGGGGCCAGCGTCTGGCCCAGGCGCCTGGCCCGGTCCTCGTTCAGGGCCCGGTCGCGACGCTGCTCGGCTTCGCGGCGGCAGACCGGCGAGCAGTAGATCTTCCGCACGGACTTCAGCGCCTGGAAGGAGCCGTCGCAGACGGGGCAGGTGCGGGTGTCGGTCTGGGTCGCACGGCCGGCTGTTCGGCACTCGTCCGAGCAGTACCCACCCGTGGTCCCGGACGCCGAGCAGCTGTGGCTGCCCTTCCGCGTGTTGAATCCGAGCCTCCCGCTCGCGTCCGGCGTCCGTGGCGGCCGTCTCACCTGACTTGCAACGGGACCGTCATCACGACCCGCGACGGTGCTGCCTGCACGGCGTACGCCCGGCAGAAGAGCAACCGGGCCAAGTGGACCCGCCGCAGGACCCGCGCGGACGAGGTGGCGGAGGCCGCTCTCGCCGCAGCTGGGCGCCCCGCCCACACCCCGGGAGCCACCGGCAGCTGCTCATCGCCAAGCAGCAGAATGCGCGGCGGGGAATCGTCCGAACGGGGTGCGGGGAAGTGAGAATGGTGACTCTCACTTGCGGCAATCTCCTTCCGCGGGCTCCCAGGGAAGCGGATCTCCTGGGAGGATCTGGCCATGTCTGTGGGATGTGAACTGCCCATCTCCGTGGGCAAATGCGGCCTGGACGCGGTTGGCCGCTGCGTGGACTGCAATGAGCGGCCGTTCTGTCGCACTCACCAGGCGAGGAACGGTCGCGGCGTGCCGTTTGTTGACCTGTGCACTGCGTGCGCCGCGGCGCGAAAGCAGCGTGAGCAGGAGGATGGTCGGCGCCACGGGCAAGAACTCCTCGACCAGATCAATGCCGACCAGCGCACGATCGACGGCATAAAGGCCGCGATCGCGGCGACTGCCGAGCGGCTGCGAGATGCCGGCAGCCCCGGTTTGTCGACGCAGCGCGAGGTGAGTCCCGCAAAGCACTCGCTTCTGGGTTTTGTGCGAGAGGACGCGGTACGGGTCCACGGGTGGAAAGTCGGCTCGTTCGATTGGAACTGGATCGATGCGGATCCCGACAGCTCGTCCGGCGGCTGGCCCCGCAGCGGTGCACGCACAACGTGGGTTCTGAGCGACGGCACCGTAGCCGTTGACCCTTGGGGCGGCTCTGGGAGCCTGAAGACCAGCGTGGTTCAGTGGCACGCGATCGAGCGTGCTTTCGTCCGCATCGCCGACCAGCTGGTGCGGCCCCGGTAGCGCCGCATCCGGCACCCCCCGGGGGCGGCAGGGCGTGACCGACGATCCGGCCGTGCCGCTCGTGCGTCCCTTCTCGATCAACCGCCCGGCATGAAGGAGGCTCCGGCCAGGGCGGGTTGCCTGGTCGGAGCCTGACCGCTACAGGTGCCGCCTGCAAGGATCATCTGACGGCGACAATCCGCTGACGTGTGGCGGTGAGCAGCGGTCCGGCGGATTCGATCTCGGCGACGGCGCTGCCGACCTCGCTGGTGCTGTTGTCGCTGAACCCGCCGTTGCAGTTCCACCAGCCCTGGTGGAGTGTGGTCAGCGCGGAGCTCCAGGAGAGCTGTGCCGAGGCGTTCGGGATGGCCGGGTCGCTCTGCATGGCGGTCGTGTCGTTGTCGAGCTGCACGCAGTCAGCCTGCAGATCCTCACCCATGCCGTCGCGGTGATCGTCTGCGGCGACGGTGGCGATGTCGCTGGTCAGCGTCGCAATGCCGACCTTGCCCACCGATGCGTACCAGGCGGTCACCTGGGCCGCCTGCGAGACCGGCGCCTGACTGACCGGTGGTGGTGCACTCGCCGGCGCCGTGCCGACCGGGGTGGTTGTGGGAGTCGGCGGCGTCTCGACGGGGTTGATGACGCCCCCCGGTACGCCCTGGATCGTGGTGACGGTGAGCGAATAGCTCGGGTTTCTGCGTCCGCCGCCGGAGAACAGGATGACGGCAGACATCACGGACACTGGATCTCGTGGATTCAGAGGAAGAGATGGCACCGATGGTGCACAAATACTACTCAGCGGAGTTCCGCACTGACACTGTGGCGTTGTAATGCCCCGATCCGTCGCTGACGTATGCGCAGGTCGCGAGGGATCTGGGCATGCATGCCGAGTCGCTGCGGCAGTGGGTGCGGGCCGCAGGGGCCGCGCCGGGGCCCGACGGCGTCCTGCCGGCTGCGGCCGGGTCCGGGGTGGCCGCGGCGGAGACGCCCGAGGAGCGCATCGCCCGCCTGGAGGCGGAGAACGCGACCCTGCGCGTGGAGAACACAGGCCTGTGCAAGGACCGCGAGACGCTCTCGGTCGAGCGGGACATCCTGCGGAAGGCCACAAAATATTTCGCCTCGGAGACGAACTGGTGATGAGCCGCTTCCAGTTCGTTGAGGACCACCGGGAGGCCTTCGAGGTCAAGCGGCTCTGCCAGATGCTGGGCATCCAGCGATCCAGCTACTACAAGTGGCGTGCAACTGCCGCGGCCCGCGCGGAGCGTCACGAGGCCGACGCTGCGCTGGCGGCGCGGATCCAGCGCGTCCACGCCGACTCCGACGGGGCCTACGGCGCCCCGCGCATCACTGCCGAACTGCGGGAGGACGGCCTGGTCCTGAACGAGAAGCGGGTCGCGCGGGTGATGCGCACGCTCGGGATCGTGGGCACCCATCTGCGCCGCAAGGCCCGCACCACCGTGTCCGAACCGTCGGCCACGCCGGTGCCGGACCTGTTCGGGCGTGACTTCGGCGCGCCGGCCCCGAACCTGAAGTACATGGGCGAAATCACGTATCTCCCTGTCGGGGACGGCGAGTTCCTGTATCTGGCGACGGTGCTGGACTGCTTCAGCAGGCGCGTCGTCGGCTGGTCGATCGCCGACCACATGCGCACGTCCCTGGTCGCCGACGCCCTGACGATGGCCGCCGCCACCCGCGGCACCCTGCAGGGAGCGGTGTTCCACACCGACCACGGGGCCCAATACAGGAGCCGCCGCTTCGCTGAACTGCGCGCCGAGTTGGGCGTGACCCAATCCATGGGAGCCGTCGGAACGAGCGCCGACAACGCCGCCTGCGAGAGCTTCCACGCCTCGCTGAAACGCGAGCTCCTCAAGGGCGCACGCCGCCGGCCCGGGGCCCGGGCCAGCCGGGCAGCTGTCTTCCGCTGGCTGAACAGGTACAACACCTGGCGCAGGCACTCAGCCAACGACCAGGTCAGCCCCGCCGCCTACGAGCAGCAGCGGTCAGCTACCCTGACACTCACCGCATAACCACACAACCCGTGTCTACCAGCCGGAGTGAAGCCCCTTCGTCCTCCAGCCCAAACGCTGGGTCGTGGAAAGATCCATTTCGTGGCTGATGCGGGCCCGCCGGCACTGCCGGGACTACGAGCGCACCATCGCCCACGCCGAGGCCCACCTCGCCTGGACCGCCATCGCCCTGGCCGCGGCACGCCTGGTCAGACCCGTCCCCGAACACTGGCGCGAACCCGCGCCCCCACCCGTCCCCGCCGCCCCCAAGCGCCTGCGACTGACCAGACGCCCCATCCGGCTCCGCCCCCTGACCGCCCCGGTCCGCTGAGTAGTTGTTTGCGATCCTTCAAAGCACAGGGTTGGTTGGCCAGGGTGACCGTGACGTCCGCCTCGATCACGAGCACGTCGGTCAGCGGAGGTGGGACGCCGTAGCCGATGCGGCGAAGGTCGAGTCATCGCAGAGCTCTCGAACTCCGGGACGAATAGGGGCGTCCCTTACTAGGATCCCGCTCATGTCAGCATCAGGTGGGTCGGGAGGCGGCAGGCGCGGGTCGGCCCCCGTGCGGTTGGGGTCATCGGCGCGCTGGGAGCGGTCCGCTGGTGCGATGGCGGGGGTGTTGCTGGCCGGTGCTGGGGTGGCAGCGGTCTTCCGTGCCGAGGGCCAGGCTGGCAGCGTCGCCCTGATTCTGACAGGCGGACTGTTCCTGTTGATGGCTCTGAGCGGCCGCACGGTTGAGAGCATCCGTTTCGGCGATTGGGAGTTGAAGATGGGGGAGGAACTGCTCAGGCAGGCCAGCGAACAGGCCCGCTCTGGCCACAACGATCAGGCCGAGACCATCTTGAGCGTCCTCAGGGCCCTCAATCCGATGGCAGACCGGGACCCTGAGGTCTACGCCATCGAGGCCACGCTCTTCGAGAACCGGGTTCTGGAAGCCGTGGAGAGCGCTCGCGCCGGGGACGAGCAGGTGGAGCTCCGTCCCGCCGCAGGATTGGGTGAGCCCTTGGCAGTGCTGGTGGCTCAGCCTGGACGCACCAGGATCGGCGTGTTCGCCGGATACGCCCTCGACGGGTCGGGCCACATCGACACTGCGGCCGTGAACGGCTTCATCCAACGCGCGCGCGGGGGGAGCTGCGATGCCTATCTCTTCGTCAACGGCACGCTGCACCAGGAAGATCTTGAGCGCCTGATCACTGGTATCCAACGAGACGGTGGCCGACCGGTAGGAGTGGCGACCTGGGCGACGCCCGCACAGCCGACACCTCTTCGCCCCGCCGTGGACCGCCTGTTGGAACGGGTCCGCGCTCCCCAAGGCACCCACGGGACGATTCCCTCGCAGTAGGACCCGGATGTCAGATCGACCTCAAGGAGACCCCAGGACTGGAGCGGGACCGGGCTCGCTGCACTGCTCGCGCTGTAAGGCCAGGGGAAGTTCACGGGCTGTACCACCCCCGCTCTGACCGCTTGGCACATGGTCGTCGACCTCCAGGAGCAGGGGCCCTGCGGAAACCGGCTCACCCTCTCAAGCACGGATGGTGGCTGGGGGAGCTGTAGCGGCACCATCACCACGAAGTACAACTGCGCGGGCACCACTCCGAACACGCTTCAAACCCAGGTGACCCTCACCATCGAAGCTGGCGAAACGTACACCTCCAGCATCACCGACAGCGGTATCGAAACGGGCGACTGGGTCTAGTCGGCAATCTGCAAGGTCGTCGTCCCGGAGACGGCACCGTCTGACCGGGGCACTTCCTCGGCGTCCCTCCAGAACGCAGAGGCAGTGCCCCGGTCCTCCGCGGCCATGCGAGCGTCCAGGCCCGCGAGGTCTTCAGTGCCGGACTCAACAAAGAACTCGTTGCCCTCAGGGTCGGCCATGGTCACCTCGCCGATGCCCCAGCCCCGGTGCTGCTTTTTCAGCGTGGTAGCGCCCAAGGTGCATAGCCTGGCGACTTCCTGCTCCAGCGTGCCGGCGGCTGGAGTCATGTGCATCCACATCAACGCCTTGGAGCTGTCGATTCGTGCTCCGTCGACGAACAGAAGGGAAACCGGTGCGTCATCGTCGGCGAGCGCTATCGAAATTCCGCCTCCGCCGCCCCGCGTCAGCCGCCCCAGTGCTGAACTCCAGAATTCGGCCATCCGGTTCGGGCTGCGGCACTCGATGACGAGATGGCGCAAGAGAACAGTCACACAAGGACCCTAACCCGCACTTCGGCCCCGCGCGGTGCTTTTCGCTCTGCCTGCTGCCGGAACCGGTGCTCTCGCAGTACCTGAGTGGTCGCGTCGCCGAGCGCGATCGTCGCGGCACTGCGGCACTGTCGTCGGTCTTCACGTCCGTCTCGACGACGTCCCAGCCGTCCTGAACCAACTCGGTGCCGATCGTCCTGGTCTGCTCGTCCAGGTCTACGTCGACCCAGGGCAGGCCGACGCCTTCGGCGAGCGCCGCGCCGCCGGGGTCCGGCACCGCAACGCCCCCAGGAAGCCCGGCTCGGACTCATCGCACACCACCAGGAGAAAGACCGTGACCACACCGGCCGTACGCCCCGACACCGTCGCCCTGCTGGTCGGCCTCGACCTCAACGGCAGCTTCGACCCACGCAACTGGACCCACCCCGACGGGCAACCCCCCACCATCAGCGAACTCGCGACCGCCCGCAACGCCACGTTCCCCGAGATCCAGGCCGTCACCGACCAGCTGCGACATGCAGCTGACGACGCCAGAAACCAGGCCGCCCTCGCCGCCCCCGACGGCACCATCGCCGTCACCCGCACCTGGAACTGATCACGCCGCCCGGCCGGACCGTAGCGGCCGGCCACACCCATCAGGAGAACCCGATGGAATAACGCCAACCGCCCGGACACCGGCCCGCTGTTCAAGGTCTGCGCGTCACCCTGCGAACCACCGGCGGACGAGCACCAGTTGCGACAGGCGGCGGGCCAACCCGCGCTCGCCGCCTGGCAATCCGCTCCTCCCTCCGCGCCTCCAATGCCGCCATCTGCTCAGGCTTCCCGTACCACCACCAAGCGCGGGCCGTCGTACCAACCCAGAACGCCAGGAAAGGGCCATTCCACTCGAAGAACCCGGCCAGCGACACCCCTGCCGCCAAGCTGCGCGTAACCGAGAGCAGCACGACCGGAAGGGACATGAGAGCGGAAAAGGCCGCCTTACGCGCTCGAAGAGACATGTGTGGACCCTATCCGCGCCGCAGTAGACCGGGAATGACAATCCAGGAGACGGAACCATGACCACCCGCATCGCCAAAACGTCCCGCGCCACCAAGACCCCCGTCATCGCCGTGGTTCTGACCCGCCTGACGGGCCATCCGCCGATGCCGACCCATCGGATCCGGCAGCGTCAACGGCAAACGCCGCAGGATCGTCCAGTGCAGTGAGAAGACCTGCGAACTCGTCTGGGTACCCCAGCGCACCCACCTCGCCGACACCCCGCAGGCGGTCTGACATGCCGTCCCCCGAAGAGCGCCGTCAACCTCGCGCGCACGCGCGCGAAACAATCCAGCCGACCGAGCGACTGGCGTACCGCGACTACCGATACCCGGCGCGCATCCGGGCAGTACTGATCATCTGACCGACTTCGGCCGGGATCGTGCGCCGCTGCCGGACGCCCTGCTGCTCCATGTGCTGCTTCTTCCTGCCCACTCGGGCCAGTCGCTACGCTGTGCGGCTTGTCGATCATTACAGGGGGATGATGTGTCCGCTCGCTCCGCGGCGCTCGTCGGCATTGCCGCGCTCGCCCTACTCACCGCTTGTGCTTCAGCGCCTTCGCACACGAGCGTTGGTGCTGTCGTTTCGCACACTGCATCCCCTGCGGCTTCGCCGTCTGCGGCGTCCATCAACGCGCTCGTCGCTCAGCTCGATCCCCAGGTCCAGGGTGCTGTCAACGCCGCCCCACGCGTTCGCGGTACCGATGCACAGGCGCTGTCCACCTTCACTGACATGGGCGGAACCCCTTGTCCGGCTGGGACTGTGAGGGACTTGATCGTCGCCGGGTTTCAACTCCCGAACAGCGGTGCCGGACCGAATCCGGCACCCGCCGCGAAGACCTACCTGGAAAGCAAGGGGTGGCGCTTCGGCCAGTGGGCCTCCGAGGGCCCTACGCCAACGCAAGGCGGGGACCAAATAGCCGTGGCGTCCCGGAACGGCGTCACGATGCTTATCACCTACGACCTGTTCACGTTCCAGGTCGGCGCCACCCTCCCCTGCCTGCCCGGCAAGGTCATTCCCATGGGCTAGCACAGGAGCTTCGCGGGTGGTGCGCCCGGTGCCGACGTTCGGACCGGGCGCGGGTCCGGCCGGCGCGCCGAGCACCGACCGGAGCTTGTGGGCCGGCTACCGGGAGCCGGCCTGCCGATGTACTGGCTGATCGTCTGCGGCGGCCGGTGGACCCAGGCCGGGGACTGGTGGGCTGGGGCGACCTGGTCCCACACGCCAGCGACGTGCTTGCGGAACTCCTGGTTCGACATCTGATGCAGGGGCTTCGGCAGCTCGCCGGGGGTCACGACGCCGTCCGGCGCGGACTCCGGCACCAGCGTCCGGCCCGGCCGGTACGACTCGGTCGCGGCCGAGGCGACGGGGCGGACCTGCTCGATCCACGCACCGTTGACGCCGGGGTGGGCGGTGTAGTCGAGGCCTTCGAGTTCCAGCTCGTCGGCGGTCTCGACCATCTGCCCGCTGTGGTGGATCTGCCGTACCGGTGCGGTCCATGTGAATGATCGCCGGGAAGTTGCGGGTCCGTTACGGTCGGTGCTGATGCTGTGGGTCCTGCTCGACCACAGCCAGGTGGGGCGCGTGCAACAGATCACTGTTCGGCCAATTGGGGCTGCCCAGCGGCAGGGGGCTGGAAGTGTACGAACATGAATCGCGCCCTCACCCCGGTCCTGGCCGTTGCCCTACTGGCGCTGGCAGGCTGCGCTGCCGACTCCCCCACAGCGAGAAGCAACCCCTCCGCCGTGCGCACCACCGGCTCCTATCGGCCGCTCCATGGCCTTTCGGTGTCCCACGCGTACTGCTGCCGCCCGGCGGCCAGTAGGCCCAGCCCGTCAGCGCATCCGGATCGGTAGGCCAAGCGGCGGGGCCCTGCTCAACCTCGGCCAGGACCCCCAGAGTTCAAGCCTACGGGTGCGCAAGGGTGGCTTATAACTGCCTCTGACCGGGGTTACCCATGGGGAGAATCTGCCTGCAACAGACTGCACGCACCCCCAGGGAAGGCGATCACGCCCCTAGACTTCTACGGTGTTGACCCCGACACCGGCAACGAGCACAGCCCCGACCATCTGGGTCGACCCGGGCCCCATCGACATCATCGTCCAGGGCTGGGAAGCCGATGACGCGCTGCTCAGCGACGTCGCCGACGCCCCCGCCCCCGGCCACACCCCGGGCGTGCCGCCGGGAGAAGCAGTCATCAGGATCCCCGGCCCGCATGGTGCCGGCGCTCAGGAGAGCGTGCGATGCAGCAGAAGATGCCCTCATTCGCCGAGCTGCTGGCGGAGACGACGCTCATCGCCCTGCACTTGGAGATGTGTGATCACTACGTCGTCGACGAGGAGGTAGACGACTTCACCCGGCGGCAGGCGACGGGGCAGCGGGATGCCGATCCCGCTTCCCCCAACGGGGCCCCATGGGTGGCCAAGATCAGGGAGGCGACTGCCCGCGGTGTAGCCGTCCGGCGGGTCCGGATCATCTCCGAACCGGCCAGCGACTACATCCGGTACGAGCACGCGGCTACCGACGTGAACACCCCCGCCGGGGAAGAGGTCCGCTGGCTGCCGCGCACCTCGGCGTCCGATCTGGCACTACCCGAAAGCGACTACTGGGTGTTCGATGATCGAGTCGTCCGGTTCCACTACTTCACCGGAGACGGGCGCTGGACGTACGACGAGCTCCGCGACGAGCCGCAGGTCGTGAAGCTGTGCCGGGACGCGTTCGACGCCGCGTGGGACCGCGCGGTCCCGCACGAGGACTACCGGCTCGCCTGAGTCCACCGTGCCCCGCTCCGCATCGTCCGCCGCCCAGGCCGCCCAGGGCGCCCAGGCCGCCCAGGCCGCCCGCGAACGTCTCGCCGCCCAACTGCGGGATCTGCGACTGGACGCCGCCCTCGACGTCCGCCACCACGCCGAACAGTGCGGCTGGTTCGCATCCAAGACCTCGCGGATCGAGACCGGCCGGACCGCCCCGTCCAACACGGACATCCGGACCTGGTGCACCGTCTGCGAGGCCGCCGACCGGGCCCCGGACCTGCTGGCGGACAACCGGCACGCCGACCAGCTGTACACCGAATGGCGCCGCCACCTGGGTGGCGGTCTCCGTCGTCTCCAGGACGACCTGCTGCCGCTGCACGAGCGCACCCGCCTGCAGCGCGTCTACACGTCCAGCCAAATGCCGGGGTTCCTGCAGGCCGCCGACTAAGCGCGGGCCCTACTTATGGGCATCGCCGCGTTCCGGGGCGTGCCGACCGTCGACATCGAGGGCGCGGTCGCTTCCCGGGTGAAGCGGCAGGAGACCTTGAGCAAGGCGGGCCACCGATTCGTGGTGCTGGTCGAGGAGCCGGTCCTCTACAACCGCATCGGTGATCCGGACGTGATGCAGACGCAGCTCACCTTCCTCGCCGGAGCGATGCGGCTGCCCTCGCCGGCGCTGGGCGTCATCCCGTTCACGGCCGACCGCAGGTCGATGTGACAGCTTGAGACGTTCTACATGTTCGACTCGGAGCGGGTGATCGTAGAGAACCTGAGCGCCGAGATCAACGTCACCGCGCCCAGCGAGCTGGCTCTGTACGAGAGGGCGTTAGTCGCCCTCGGCGGTCTGGCGGTGTACGGCGGCGCGGCGCGGACACTGATAGACGCCGCAGCAGACGCACTCCGCTGACGCACCTTCATCGAAGTGCAACAGAGTGCAACGGCATGGATTTCCGGCCACGCCAACCGCCACCCTTGGATTCCTCATCCGCTCCGGCTGACCTCGTGCGCCGGTTGTCGCCGGAGCAGGACCTCCGGCTGCGGGTGGCCTGTAACGACCTGCAGCGCGCACGAGCTGGAGCTGGCGGGCAGCGGACGCCGTGGTGGTAGGAGCACGTTCCCGACGGCACGAAGATCGCGATTCGCGGGCCCGTTGGGAATCTTGCCGGTGCAGCTCCTCGCGCGCTACAACTTGCTCATGTCTCCCGAGCCGTCTCGGCCCACGCCGGGCACGCGGACCGTTGTGCTGGCCCTTGTGGCGGCTATCGTCGTCGGCTGTTCCGTTTTGGCCGTCGTGCCGCAGCACGATGCCCCGCTCTCGGGCATCGGAGGCTTTCTCGCGGGCCTGGCTGTACTGCGTCGGCCTCGGCACCGGTAGCGCGGCCGAGACCTGGGGCCGAGGTGGTCACGGCGACCAGCTCAACCACGGTCGTGACGGCCGTGGTTGACCATCTGCGAGGCGGCTCGGGCACGGTCACGTAAATAGCGGTGATCGCGATGGCGTTCACGATGTCCTGGGCGAGCGCGGCCGGTCGGCGGCCCGGGGCGCGCGCCCCGGGCCGCAGAGGTTCAGTCGTTGATCCCTACGCAGTCCTTCCCCGAGAGCCACAGGGAGCCCTCGCTCCAACCGGTCCGACACTGGTACTTCTCGCCGGTGAACCGGTTGGTGACGGTGAAGTCGGCGATGGGGCCCCACTGGCGGCTGTCGCAGTCCCGGGCGAACACGTTGGGGATATCCGCGTCCAGCTCGTTGCAGGTGATCGCCGTTTCGGCGCGCGGCGTAGCGGCGGCGCGGTCACCTGCGGTCTGGGAGGGGGCGGCCCAGGCGGCCGCCGGTGCGGCTGTGACGAGGAACACCGCCGTACCGGTTACCAGGGCCCGCATGCCGGTCCGGCGTACTCGCTGTGTTGTGGTCATGATGGTCGCTCCTTGAGGAGTGGCTGGGTGTCGGGCATGCCCGGAACGCGCACTGGCCAGCTCCGCACGCGGATCACCGATCACACTCGATCGCGCCGAGCCGATGACGCAGCCGACGCCGGACATCGCGACCGCCGTTAGTGACGGTGCCCCTGGGAACGTTGTCCCGGAACCGCCAATTCGAAAGCAGGTTCGCGTTCGAACCATCCATTCGGGTGTGCGATGGCGGTGACGGCGGTGACGGCGACGGTGTTGACGGCGACGGTGTTGACGATGTCCTGGACCGGTCCGCTGCAACACGCTTCAGTCGGCCCAAAATCCCGGCCCGGCAGGCGGTCCGCTCGTACGGTCAGCGTGACGCCGTCCCTGAGTCGCCCCACGCCAGCCAGGAGTCTGTGATGTCAGCTTGGCCGATCTCGTTGGTCTTCGTCGCCGCCGCGTTGATCTTCGCGTATACGGTCTTCCATGGCGGAGGCGGCACGCCCTTCCCGCCTTTCCCCGCCCCGACCACGACCGGCGTCCCGACCTTCTCGCGCTGAGGCCTGGCGCTGTCCACGGCCGCCGCGGCGGGAACCCTGACGATCGAGCTGCGAGCGAGCAACCCGTGATCGCCGGGCATTCGAGCGAGCAGGGAGCGAGCCCGGCCTGCTTTCGATCACCCGCCCGGCATGAAAGAGGCTCCGGCCAGGGCGGGTTGCCTGGTCGGAGCCTGATCGCCGGTGGGCCGCGTGGGGCTCGAACCCACAACCTACGGATTAAAAGTTCAGTTATCGAATCTTTGAACTAAATCCGTAATACGTCGAACGATGCCACGTAGTGCTACCGAATCCCAGGAAGTCCCACATTTTCCCTGTTCAGGGAGCCTCTAGCGCAGGTGATAGAGGTCGCTAAGAGTTCATCAGTGGTATCGAGTGCTACGTAGTCCCAAGGAGTCCGGACGGACTTCGGCCGGACTTGGCCCCATTCACAGTCGGCCGTGTACCGTTCACGCCCCTCGCTGCAAGCCTCGAAATCAGGAACACGGTAGCCGTGGCAGCGGTATCTAAGCAGGCTCTGCTCGCGGGACGCCGTCTTGTCCAGTACCTACTACCCGGAGTCCGTGTCAACGGACACGCCAGTCGGTAGGTGACGCTGCCGGTTTGAGCCAGAACCTGTTAGTAATCAAGGCCGTTGAAGCACTACCGCTGCCCGTATCGGACTCACCCGTTCAGCTTTGTGATGCCGTGCTGACCGCCATGGCCGCAGGCGTACCCAACTCGACCCGGCGGGCCTACTCAGGGGACTGGGCCCGCTTCACCATGTGGTGCCGAGACGCGGGGCGCCTGCCGCTGCAGGCCTCCGCCGAGACGCTCGTCGAGTACGCCACCCACCTGACGACCGTCCTCTCGACCGCACCGGCCGCCCGGACGCACCGTCCACCATCGAGCGGGCCCTGGCCGCGATTCGCACCGCGCGCCGGTCCGCCAACCACACGCCGCCCGAGACCAAGGGCGCCCGCCTGGTCCTGCGCGGCTACACCGCCGCCCGCGCCAAGTCCAGGGACCTCGCCGACCGGACCCTCAAGGCCACCACCGCCCTGCCAATGACGCTGGGGGGGCGATGCTCGCCACCCTGGACCGCGAAACCCTCGCCGGACGCCGCGACGCCGCCCTGCCGCTGCTCGGCTTCGCCACCGCCGCCCGAGTCTCCGAACTCGCCGCCCTGGACCTGGCCGACGTCACCGAGACCGACGAGGGCCTGCTCGTCCACATGTACCGCGGGAAGGTCCACACCCTGACCGAGGTGGCCGTGCCGTACGGTTCCAAGCCCGTCCACCTACCCCGTCCGCGCGCTGGGCGCCGTCATGGCTGCTGCTGAACGCACCGAGGGCCCACACTGTTCGTGCGTCGACCGGCACGGCCGCGTCGCGCCGCCGATATTCCGCCACGGTCGCCCGATCGGTGACCCCACCGGCCGGATCACCCCGCAGGGCGCCGCGCAGGTGGTCGAGCGAGCAGGCGGCAACGCCGAGCTGCCCGGCTTCTGGTCCGGACACTCCCTGCGCTGCGGCTTCGCCACCGCTGCCCGCCAGGCCAGCCATGACCTCATCGCCATCGGCCGCCACGGCGGCTGGAAGGACGGCAGCAAGGTACTGCTCGGCTACTTCGAGGACACCGACACGTGGGAAGAGAACCCGCTCCACGGGACCGGGCTGTGAGACGGCAACGCCCGATCAGTATCTGCCATCCGAGTGTTGTGCCAATTGACACGCGTCGCAGCAGTTGTCTCGATGACACAATGATGGTGTCATCGGAGCATGATGTACGCGACGCCCACCCTCGACTCCAAAGACTTGTGTGCACTCGAAGAGATCGAGCAGATGCGACAGGATCTTCAGGTCCTCCTGCATCCACGCCCCAAGTGGACCGGGCAGCTGCGCCGAAACCTAACAGCCCGTGCCATCGCAGGCTCGAACACCATTGAAGGCTACGCAGCTACCATCGACGACGTCGAAGCACTCATGGCCGGCGAGGAACCCCTGGACACCAGCGACGAAACCCGCGTCGAGCTTGAGGGCTACCAGCGAGCCATGACCTACATCCAAGGGCTGCACGACGCAGGCCCTGGCTTTCGATACGACGCTGGACTTCTCAATGGCTTGCACTACATGATCCAAGGCCATCACCTGAAGAAGCGTCCAGGCCGCTGGCGAGAGAAGCACGTCTACGTCTCCACCCCGGACGATCCTGCGGTCTCTGAGTACGACGCGCCGGAATTCGAGACGGTGCCTGCCCTCATGGGTGAGTTCATCGACTGGCTCAACGAAGGTGACCTCGACATGCCCACGCATGTCCGGGCGTCCATGGCTCACCTCAATCTGGTGAAGATCCATCCCTGGGAAGACGGCAACGGGCGCATGTCCAGATCCCTGTCGACCTTGGTCTTCTCCCGCGAGAATCTGGTGCCCGCCGAGTTCTCCTCGATCGAGGAGTGGCTCGGATACGGCCAGAACACTTACGCCTACTACCAGGTACTGCGTGACGTGGGCGGTACGCGCTGGAGTCCAGAACGGGACACCCACCCATGGATCAAGTTCTGTCTTCGTGCACACCACCATCAGGCCCAGAGGGCGAAGCGGCGTGTCGACCTGTTCAGTCGGGCCTGGATCAGCCTGACGGAGGCGACAGTCGCTGCTGGCCTGGATGAGCGGGTCGTCTACGCCCTTCTTCCGGCCTTCTGGGGTAACAAGGTGCGTCGCACGGTGTACCAGCATGACGCTGAACTGAGCGTCCAGCAGTCCACGCGGGACGTTCGCGACATGGTTCGGCTCGGCTGGCTGGAGTCTCACGGCAATGCCCGAGGCCGCTACTACACCAGCGGCGTTCGTATGCAGCCCGTCATCAAGCAGGTGGCGAGCTCCACGAAGCAGTACTCGGACCCCTATCGCTAGCTCCCAGAAGGCCACGTTCGACGTCACCCAGGGGCTAGAAGGGCCCGCAGGCCGGGCACATCCGCCCCGCCGACCCTCGTGGCAGCACGGCGCCCCGTGCCGGTCTGGTGCGGGGCGCCTCGTTCTGGTGCGGTGCAGCTGTCCGGAGCCCTGCTCGACCTCGGACAAGGCCTCCGCGCGCAGCCTACTGTCCGAGCAGCCGGCCCTTGGCCGCGGCGAATTCGTCGGACGACAGGATTCCCTGCTGGAGGAGCTGGCCGAGCTTTGCCA
Source organism: Streptacidiphilus sp. P02-A3a (assembly GCF_014084105.1). Taxonomy (GTDB): domain Bacteria; phylum Actinomycetota; class Actinomycetes; order Streptomycetales; family Streptomycetaceae; genus Streptacidiphilus. Next base: position 8,975,653 of record NZ_CP048289.1, read on the forward strand.
GCTCGTCGGCGACCGAGCCCATGCCAGCAGGCGTGGCTTTCTGCTCAAATTGGGTGCGGACGCCGTGGGCCTGGAGCCGGTCGTTGAACTCGGCTGCCTTCCTGGCCTGGCCGTCGACCGTGACACCGGTCAGCATCTCCACGCGCAACACGATCGGCTGTCCGGTGGCGTTGGTGTAGTGGATGTGGATGTTGTTCTCGGTCTCCAGCTCACGGGTTCCGCCCTTGGACCCGGCGGTCAGGAGGCCCGCAACGGCTCCGACCTGGCGTCGGACGATCTGCACGTCGCTGACAACAGCGTACGGGATGATGAGCCGCGTCCAGAACTTCTTGCTGACGTTGCCGGGCTCCATGGCGAAACAGTCGCCCCAAGCCTGCAACATGATGTGGCCGGTCTTCGCTTTGGGGAGTTCGGCCAGGCCACCCTTGTAGATGACCTTGTACTCCGCCAGCGGTTCGGGCGTACCGTCGGCCGGCTCGGCCTTGCTGCTCTTGAATAAACCCATGGTTGCCCCTCGGTACGGTGGGCGGCCAGCCTTGCAGTGGTATGTGATCGATCGTCGGGAAGTTGCCGGTCCGTTACGGTCGGCGCCGAAGCGAATACAGTGATTGGGGGCCCTGCTCGACCTCGGCCAGGACCCCCAACCGCAGCCTACGGGGCGGCACTGACGCGGTACTGTCGTCCCCATAGGACTGGACTCCGACGTGGCTCGGGCGCGGCTCCTGGACGCGCGCGTCCCCCGGCTGGCTACCGTCTCGGGTGCGGGTCAGCCGTACACAGTGCCGATCACGTTAGCCCTGGACGGCAGCACGCTGTTCTTCGTCATCGACAACAAGCCGAAGAGCACTCTGGACCTGCGCAGGCTGCGCAACATCCGCGAGAACCCCCACGTCTCCGTCTTGGTGGACCACTACTCCGATGCCTGGGACACACTGTGGTGGGTCCGGGCAGATGGCCGTGCGGAGATCTGGGAGGACGGGCAGCTGCGGGCCGCTCCAGTCTCGCTGCTCTCCCTGAAGTACCCGCAGTCCCGCGAGCAGGTACCGGAGGGGCCGGTTGTCGCCATCACGATCGAGTCCCTGTCCGGGTGGTCGTTCACGGGCTGACCCGACATCGGCTGCGGGCGTAGCCTTGACTTGCATACCCAAGTGGAGGCCACTTTGCCGAAGGACATCCCACTCTTCCGGCAGATCGCAGACACCCTGCGCGCGGACGTCCTGTCCGGCAAGCTGACGCGGGCATCCAGCGCAACGGTCGCCGTGAACCGCTGACGTGACCGATGGCTCACCGGAGCCTGTGAAGCGCGCCGCTCCTGAATACCGGGGTGGCACGCTTCGACGGTCCCCACTGGTGATAAGCAGTATGGACAAGCGTTCGATTGACAATGCTGCCCGGCCAGCGCGGCACTGTCCGTCCGGCTCGTCGCGCAGGCTTCACGATGCATGCGTACCGGTCTGTCCAACAGAGCGTCATTATCTCCAACGGGCAGCACACGGGCAGCGTTTCGGCCCTCACGTCACTCGCTTGGGCAACGCAAGGTCCAAGTACCCAGCCTGCACAAGCCCATAGGCCAACATCGAAGGAAACATCGCCACTTCCTCGGAGCCTGACCTCATGTCGGATCACGACGCAGCGGACAGCCCCCACCTCAAGCCCTCCTCGGCCCCGGACCCGCGTTGCCGCCCGCCAGTTGCTCATTCTGAGTCCGACCAGGACCCCAAAGACCAACAAGAAGGCTTGGATCAACTACCGGAAAATCGGTGGCTCGAACAGTGGCTCGCCAACGAGCGCCCGGAGGAGACAGGAACACGCCTTGAACGGCCGAGGCCGAAACCGTCACTACCCGACGACCTGCGTGGCCGCCTGCTCTCGTCGCTAACAGCTGAGGACGTCTGGGCATCGATCAAGGAGTGGGACTCGACACGAGGGCGGCTGTGAGCCCACCTCTGCAAGGCTCACCGCACCGCTCTGCACCGTCGGACAGACCTTGGCAAGACCTGGTGAAGCAGGGATGCGCGGGGTCGCAAGAAAACAAGGAAAAATAACACCTGAACCAGGGAAAAGTAGGAGCTTGCCTGCGATCGCCATCTGATCAGCAGAGAAGGCGACTAGTACGCAACCTCTGACCTGCGGATTCGCTTCACAGGAAGCCACTGCGGCGTCGCTGGACATTTCCGCAGGTCAGAGGCGCGATCTGGTGGGCCGCGTGGGGCTCGAACCCACAACCTACGGATTAAAAGCCCGCTGCTCTACCAATTGAGCTAACACCCCGAGCGGTCTCTCTCGGTCCCATCTATGACCGAAAATCCCGTCAGATCCCAGATCGTAGCTGCTCAGAGACCCCTCAACACCTGACCTGGCGGGCGTATGCCTACCTGGTCCGTCTCCTTCGTTACTGCCGTTCACCGATCGTCCCAAGGCGTCCTGGTACGCCACTGGTACGCCAGGGGTACGCCCGCAGACCGGTTCGGAACGCTCGGAGCTCGATCGTCCGATCTGCTCGCGGTTCCGATGGTCGAATTGGCTTCCCATGCAGTCTCGTTCGGTGCCATCCGTGTCCTTAAATCCAATGATTGCCTGGCCAGGAGGCGGTCGCGTCCATTTTGGGATCTGCCAACCCACCTGTTCAGTCCAGCTAAGCGTTGCCCCGTAACGCTGGTGGCGTTGCACCACTCAGCCGCAGGCGGAGGCTGGGGTCGGGAACCGGGCCCTGCGGGCCGCGCCACCGACGATCGCAGGCGCGGGCAGGCTGCGCCGCGCACGACCGTTGATCCACGCCCGCCGAGCTCCTGTCAGTGCATGGCGCTACTGTCTTCGCTCATGACGGCGTTACCCGAACATGAGATCCGCGACCTCTTGGCGGAGCAGCTTGACGTCCTCGAACCAGGACTGACTCTCGTTCGACGCGAGTTTCCGCTGAGTGACCGGCCCCTCCACACGAGGGGCAGGATCGACATCCTCGCCCGCGACCGGCACGGCCTCTGGGTGATCATCGAGTTGAAGCGTTCGACGTCCACCTCGCGTGAGGCGTTGCACGAAGTGGCGAAGTACGCAGAGTTGCTGCAGCGCGACAAGCAGGTCGCTCCGGACCGCATCCGTGCGCTCATCGTGTCGACAGACTGGCGCGAACTGCTCGTGCCGGTGAGCAACATGGCCCGTGACTGGAGCCATGACCTTCGGGGCTACGAGCTCCAGGTTCATGACGACCGGACACTCAGCGTCAAGCGAGTCACACTGCTTCCCACGCCGGCGGAACAGTACGTCACGCCGGTGCACTGCATCTACCTCTACGCAACTCCTCAGGACCGCGACCGCGGGTGGAGGCACATCCAGCGGGTCGCCGCCGAGATCGGCGCACCCCACCTACTCGCCGCCGACTTCGATCGCATCAACGACATGGACACTGTCGTCGCGCACTACGGCCTCTACCTGGGCATCGGCACTGTCGAGTGGGGGAGTGCGCTGTCGGACGCCTCGGAGGCGGAAGGCTACGCCGCGGAGCGCCCGGCCGAGTACGAGGCACTCTGTGAAATCAACGCTCGTGTCCGCTGCGTGGGTGTCGAGTCGGCTCACCCGGGAGTGCTGGGCACTCTGGTCGAGAATCCCAACTGGGACATCACCGGATATCGGGGCACGGGGGCGTTCGCCGCGAACAACGGCGCGTTCGAGGAACACGACTGGCTGCTGATGCTGGCCGGTCATGACCGGGGGGACGGGCACGTCAAGTTCATCGGGACCGCGAACCCCCGGATTGCGAGCCGATGGCGCTCCTTCGTGGAGCAGGCCATGACCAGTCTCGGGGGCAACCCCGTTTGGGAAGTACTCGTCCGAGCTTGGCTGGAGCGAACAGCCCAGCAGCCAGGGGACATCGACGTCTTCCTGTGGATCTACAACCCCTGTGACCTCATCCAGACCGTCGTCTACGGATGGCCGGACGAGGTCGCCCGGTGGGAACCACGCATCACGGCTATCGCGAGCTTCCCCGACGGCAGCAGCTCCGTCGTCGAGGGCAGGCTGTGCACAAACAGCATGGGTGGTGCACCGGGCTTCCATCACTTCGCGCACGAGGTCTACAGCGATCCTGTCAGCTGGATGGTGACCCGATACGGAGGCGCCGCTTGGGTGAGCGACCTGGACTTGGTCCGCCGGCTCGGGCTGACCTACACGTTCCTCGAGATCACCAGCGACCACTCGGGGGCCCCAGCCCCAGAGGATGAGCGCGGCCTCTGGCTGGTCGAGGACGGGCGAGCGAGCCGCTACTCGTCCAACGATCCGGAGTTCCTCATGGCCTTGAAGCTCAACACCTACAGGGGAGACTTTGTGCCCCTTCGTGACTTCTTGAAGAGGTACCGCCATGAGGTCAATGCGCTCCGCCTTGAGTACCTCAGCTGCCTGGACATCAGGCGTTGACGCCACGAAGACCCCTCCGCCGACCAGCGGCGTCTCGACCACCGCTCACTCGGTTCGCCAGGCTGCGACATCAGCCGCTTCCGGCCTATAGGGGGTTCGCCTTCAACTGGTCGGGGCCGAGTTGTGCAGTCGGGCGATTCCAAGCATCACCGTGTGGACGCCATCGCCCTTCAGACGGCAGTCGCGGAGGATCTTCCAGGTCTTCATCTGCGCGAAGACGTGCTCGACGCGAGCCCGGACTTGCTTGTGGGAGTGGTTGTGCTGCTTCTCCAGTAGGTGCCGACCAGGAGCACGCGGTCCTCCAACGGCATTGACCAGGGCCGCCCGGGACCTGCCGCATCGCCCCCCTTCGCGTCGGAGCTGGGTGAGCAGCTTTCCCGAACGCTCGCCGGCTCAGCCCGGTGAACGGAGCTATCCAGGACGGTTCCGACGCTGAGATCACACCTGCCACTGCAAGATCGTCCCAGGTTCGGCAGGGCCCCTGGTGCGGCGTTCAGGAGATGATGCTGTCCGCAGAGAGCACCGGATCCGCCCATGCGGCGAAACCGAGGATCGGACGCTGAGTCGGGCTGCCGCCAACGTCGTCGTAGAGCGTCCGACGCACCCTCCTGCCCTGGCGCACCAGGTATTGCAGGCCCTCTACATCGACGATCCCGCACTCACCGGCATCCAGGTCAACAGGGGAGTCGTCGACGCGACTGACATCCCAGCCGGCCTTCGTCGCGAGATGCATCCAGACCTGGACTGCTCGCTCGGGGTGCTCTGCAGCTCAACTCGTCCCCACTCTCGCGATGATCTGCACCGAGTCGGGTCGCTCGTCAATGGCCATCACAGCCCATCTCATCGAGAGGCGATCATGGCAGAGCCCTCGCCCAACCAGCTCATCAGGTGTCTGGGAAGGCGTTGCGGGACAGCCCTTAGTTGCCGCCGTTGGCTGATCGTCCCCAGGCGCCTGGTAGGCCAGGGCCGAGGCGACAGCCACCGAGTGTTCGATCATCCCAAGGCGTCTCATCCAGTGCCCACAACCGATGGGAAGAGCGAAGGCCCAAAGGGCAGAGCGAGTGCACAACGAACGCCTGAACCGAATATCGCATATCGCCCTGCTCGCTGGCCTGAATCGTGGCCAAGTGCACCGATCAGAGGAGGCTGAATTCACTGCTCTTTCTCTCCAAGGGCCCGCAGAGCAAATCTGAGTGAGGAATCATCCTGCTTCGCCGAGGAGGCGACACCATGCGTGCTGTCGGAACTGTCTATCAACGGTGCGGCTGTCGGGACGGCGTGACCAAACGCCAGCTGGGGCGACACTGCCCCGAGCTCGGCACCGACGGCCACGGTGCCTGGTACGTCGCGCTGCCAGCCACCGGGGGAACTCCCGGTGCCCCCAAGCGGCTTCGTCACGGCGGCTACCCCTCCCGCACGGAGGCCGAGACCGTCCTGCGGCGGCTGCTGAACCCGGCCCTGGCCACCATGGACCGGGGCCTGACCGTGGAGGGCTGGCTCACGCAGTGGATGAAGAACCTGGAGGGACGGCTCAGACCGACCACGGTGCGCGGCTACCGCAAGCACGTCGACCAGTACCTGATCCCCCTACTGGGCGGCGAGCTGCTGTGCGCGCTCACTCACGCCTCGGTCCAGCGCGCATTCCACACGATCGTCCAGCAGCACCAAGCCGCCGGGCTCTCGCTCAGCGGCGCCACCGTCCGCCGGATCCACGCCACCTTGAGCTCAGCCCTGAGCGCCGCCTGCCGCGCAGGGCTCCTGGACCGCAACCCGGCACGCCAACTGGACCTGCCCAAGGCCCCACCCCCACGCCCAGTCGTGTGGACCGACGCCCAGGTCGAGCATTGGCAGCAGACCGGGACCAGGCCCGCGGTGGCGGTGTGGACAGCCTCCGACACCGCCCGATTCCTCTCCGCCATCCGTCACCACCGCCTCTACGCCCTCTACCACCTCTACACCCTGCGCGGCCTGCGCCGCGGCGAGAGCCTAGGACTGCGCTGGTCCGACATCGACCTCGACGCCAGGACCCTGAACATCCGCTGCCAACTGCAGAAGCATCCCGGCGGCGTCTTCGAGGACTGTCCGACCAAGACCGCTTCCAGCGCCAGACAGGTCGCCCTGGACCACCACACCGCTCACGTCTTGGCCGCCCACCGCCGCCGACAGCTCGACGAACGCTCTACAGCAGGCGAGCACTGGACCGACACCGGATACGCCTTCACCGACCAACGCGGGCTGCCCCTGGCCCCTGACCACGTCGGTCACACCTTCCAGCAGCTGATCCGCACCCATGACCTGCCACCGATCCGACTCCACGATCTGCGACACATCGCAGCGACCCTGGCCGTCAACGCCGGCGTCCAGATGAAAGTCGTCCAGCACCAGGTCGGCCACGACAGCATGACTACCACCGCCGACACCTACACCAGCGTCCTACCCGAAACAGCACGCCAAGCCGCCGAGGCCACGGCCCGCCTCCTCAACAACGCAGCACGCCAACACCAACGCCTCACCCACCACCTCCCCCGAATCCGCAGCCCCCACTTGAGGATCCGCGCCCCACGCCCACGACCCCCTCGACCCTGATCCCCGGTATCCCGGATCGCTTCATCCGATCCGTCCTAGGCTCCGGCCATGCATCAGTTCCTACGCTCCCTCGACTCCTTGTCCCACTTCCTTCACCTCCAGTACGAGAAACTCCAGTGGGGCGATCTGGGCGGGTGGATAACCGGGCTCGCCACCATGGCCCTCGCGGGAGCCACGTACTGGGGGTTCAAGAAGCAGGCCGATGATATCGACCAGCAGCGCAAGGACCTCAGGGACCAGCAGGAGCAGATCAACGAGCAGAGGCGGCTCACCCAGAGGCAGACCGAGTGGATCGAGGCCCAGCTCGCCGCCCATCGCCGAGCACAGGCCAGGCAAGTGGGGGCCAGCCTCGAACTCGCTCCTTTGGCCCTGCCCGACCGGCAGCAGCGGGAGGTGCAGTACATCCGCGTGCTTAACAAGTCAGAGCGCCCGGTGTTCGCCGTGGATTGCCGTGCGCTGGACGGTCCGCACGCCCTGGGCGTCCCCGAGTACTGCGGTCACGTGTCCCGTCCGCTCTCGGGGGCCCAGCAGCCGAGCTTCGGCGTGGAGGGGAAGATCCCTTTCGATGTCCTACTCCCCGACAAGAGCATCGACTTCATCTTCGACCGACAGCCGACGACTTTCGCGAAGGCCAGGTTCGTCGTGCGCTTCCAGGATGACGAGGGGGTGGAGTGGGAGCGCGATATCCAGCAGCGCCTCACCGAGGTCACCGAGGGCTCGGCAGAATGGTCGGTGTGAGCACCTCGTGGCGGGAGCGGTTCGGCATCCCGAAGACCCTGGTCCTCTACCGCACCCCTGAGAGCTGGCGGCATGCCTCCTACAGCGCCTCCGGTGTCCTGGACGGACGGCTGTCCGGCATCCCGGCGGACAGCCTGCCGCAGGAAGCCCAGGAGGCCCTGCGCCACCGCATGGAGGAGAGCCTCCGGCAATCGCTCACCGGCGTGTGGGCTGCCGATGAGCGGCCGGGGTGGTGGACAGACATGGTCAGCACCGCCTGAACGGTCTCCGGCTCAGGAGACTGCTGCCCGGAAGGCAGGTCACAGGTCCGACAAGAAATCACTTCCGTTACGGCAGCGCCGATAGCGTCCTCGACCATGACGAGGCGGAACACCCCCAACGATCAGCGCACCCGGCCACCGGCGCACGATCCCGCGAAACTGAGCACCGGGTGGCGGGCGGGGATGGCAGTGATCAGCTTCGCCATGGTGACCGCCGGGGCCACCGCCGTGTTCAGGACCACCGTGGAGGCCGGGCCCACCGCCTTGATCACCATCGGGGCCGCCCTGTTCGTCGTGGCCGCCGGAGGCCGGGCAGTGACCTGGTTCAAGTTCGGCGACACCGAGATCCACACCGACACCGAGGCCGGTCGGGAGGAGGTCGAGCGATCACTGGAGGAGGACGAGCCCGCGCAGGCACTCGCAAGCGTGCAGACCGCCATCGCCTACGACCCCGCCGTCCTCCAAGATCCCATGGTCTTCAACACCAGCGCTGCCCTGTATGACCAGCTCGTCAGGGACGCTGTTCGCAAGAACGTAGGCGCGCAGGTCACGACGCTGTCGACGATGGGGCCCGTCGATCTGGAGGTGGAGTCCTCCGGCAGGAAGATCGCGGTAGTAACCAAGTTCCCCCGCGCGCCACTGACACGCTCACGAATTCTGGAACTCGGCGTGGCCGTCCGGAACCGGGATCGGGATCGGGACTCGGAATACTCCGGGATCGCCCTGGTGATCCCGCATACGGCGAAAGGTCGCTTGCCTGAGTTCGCTCACTACTTCCGGGAGATGGTTGGCGTGGCTCTGGAGGTCGTGACGTGGTCGGGCCCCGAGGACGACATCGCACTGAAGGCGGCCCTCCAGAGACTCCTGGGCACTGACGCCTAACCTCAGACGCGAAAGGAGCACCGGCTGGCACGCCGGCGCTCCCCGAACTCGTCTACAGCGCAGGTCACCCGGACTCTACGACCCGCCAGTCCACGACCGAAGTGTTCGAAGCCCTCGCCGAGGTGATGGTGAACGAGGTGCCCGTCTCCGGGCCACTACCGTGACCGGCCGAGGGGTGGCAAGGTCAGCATGATGCGAGAGTTAGCTGTGATCGAGGTGTTGGCCACGGTGGCGGTCCCGGCCGCCAGTATGGCTACCCTCATGCGGGCGTTGATGCCCTCCTTGATCCGCAGACCGTACCCGGCAGAGGCGATGCGCAGGTCGGCAGTTGTCAGGTCGATGCAGTTGGCTGCCCCATGGATGAGGGTGACGTCCCTAGAGACTGCCCCCGGCCCCCAGGAGAGCTGGCCGCCCACCGTCGGGAGGAACCGGGCCGTATTGCCGCCGAACACCTTCCGAACTCGCACCGGTCACTGGACAGCAGCCGTGATTCAGAATCCACCGCGATCCAGCTCAACTAGCAGCACGTCACGCTGGAGGTGCCTCAGTCTTCTCCGCCTCCCATGCCCTCTGGAGCATGTGCCGACTGGTGGCCCGGCCAACCTCGGGCAGCGATCGCAGCGGGAGCATCACGGGCACGACCGAGTCAGTCAACTGCGCTGCTTGGCAGGCTAGCCATGTGCTAGGACAGAGGCGTGACTGCACAGAGCGGGCTCTCCGTCGGACAACTGGCAGCAGCTCTTTGCCTCAAGACCGACTGGATCGACGAACTGGCCCGCAACGGGCACATCAGCTACACGATCGACCAGAACGGGCATCGCGTCTACGACCCTGTGGCTGTCCGTGCGGAGATCGAGCGCTTGCACTCCCGGCCGTTGGCTCCGGGGTTCAGCACCGGCGGCGCGCTGCGTGAGATCGACAGCCTCGATCTCACGGCCTGGGCTGTCCGCGAAGGGCTGGAAGGCGAACTGCCTGAGCTTGTACGACTGCTGCTGGTCGGCTCCAGGGCTACACTGACGAAGCTCCAGATACCAACCTACGAAGGTACGGAGAGCTCCGGGTGGGACGCCATCGTTGAGGCGGCCGATGGCACCCGCCATATCCCGGTCGGCACTTCAGCCTGGGAAATGGGGCGGGGCCGCGACGCCGACAAGAAGGCCAACTCCGACTACGAGAAACGCACCGCGGATCCGTTGGGGCTCGACCCGGCCCGGACCACCTTTGTCTTCGTCACGCCCTGCAAGTGGCCCAAGGCCCGGGCGTGGGCCAGCGCCAAGCGCGCCGAGGGCAATTGGAAGGACGTCCGTGCCTACGATGCAGGCGACCTGGCGGACTGGTTCGACTATGCGCCGACGGCCTATGCCCGCGCGGCGAGAATCCTTGGCCGCGACCCGAAGGGCACCGCTGGCCTTGGTGCGGCCTGGTCGGCCTGGTCGGCCTACACGGTCCCTGTCCTACCCGCTGGCCTGTTGACCGCAGGACGCGAGGCACAGGGCAAGGCGCTGCTGGACGCGCTGACCGGTCCTGCGGCGTCGGTCTGGGTGGATGCGGATTCCGAGGACGAAGCTCTCGGCTTCATCCTCGCGGTGTTCGCCGGTCTCCCGGAGCAGTGGCGTGAGACTGCTGCCGCGCGGAGCCTGGTGGTGCGGAGCCTGCATGCGTGGGACGACGTCCTGTCTCGGATCGAGGGCAGGTGCGGGCACATCCTGATACCCGCCTTCCCGCAGGCGCCCGTTGCACAGGCCGTGGAACAGGGGCACTACGTGGTCGTTCCCGCCTCCCGCCGACGCACCCCGGCGCCTGGAGCTCTCTCCATCGGCCTTCCGCGGCTGAGTCGGTTCCCGGCCTGGCAGTGCCTGGTCGCGGACGGCGTGCCGGAACGCACGGCCGATGAGATCTCCCGGCTCGCACGGCTCAGCCTTGCGGTCGCCCGGCGCCGGTTCGCGGCCGACGGAAGCGGCGCACCGAAGTGGGCGTCTGCTGGGGAAGCCCCGTTGCTGCTGCCAGCTCTCCTGGCAGGTGCCTGGGAGGAGGAGCGCTCCGCCGACCAGTCGCTTCTCGCTGGGCTGGCCGCTCAGCCGTACCCGGTGCTGCGCGAGCGCTGCGTACGCTGGGCCCAGGAGGCGGATACACCGTTGCGGCTGACGGCGAACGTCTGGTTCGCGGTGTCGCCCGCCGACGCGTGGGGCCTTCTGCTGCCGTACGCCCACCCCGAGTTGCTCGGGCGCTTTCGCGACGCCGTACTGCGCGTCCTGCCCCGCTCACGGCCTGCCAGCGCACAGGCACTGGCCGCCTTCCTCGCACCGGACGCAGATGGCGAGACGCAGTGCTCCGACCGGCTCCGAGTGGGCCTCGCCGACACCCTCGCGCTGATCGCCACGCACCCGGCGGACAAAGCCCTGGACTACGGGCAGAACGGCGCGGAGTTCGCGGAGGTCATGGTGCGCGAGCTGTTGCATCCCGCTGACGGCCGATCTCCTTGGCTGTCACTGCACGACGTGCTGCCCCAGCTCGCTGAAGCCGCACCTGACGAATTCTGCGCCGCCCTGGACGACGCGCTGGATGACGGCAGCGTCTTTGAACTGCTGGCCTCCGAGACCCCGACCACGCGGGATGATGCTGAACTTGCCTCGCTTATGAGCGCGTTGGAGCGACTGGCCTACTCCCCCGAGTACATGGGCTCCGCCGTCCACGCCCTGGCACGGATCGCCGAGGAGGAGCACCACAGGAACAGCGGCAAGAGACCCCGTAATAGCGGGCCCGGGCAGAGCCTTCGGCAGGTTTTCCATCCCCGGGGGCCTCAGACCGGTGCCGACTACATCAGCCGGCTCGCCGCGCTCGACCAGGTACGCCGCATCGCACCCGAGACCGGGTGGTCACTCATGCTCGGCCTCCTTCCCTCCATCGGCAGCGCGCTCAAGACCTCCGACACCCCGCGCTGGCGCGACTGGCCATCAACACCTGCCGCATCGAACCCCCAGGAACAGCACAGCCTGCTCGACGAGGTCCTGACACGCATGGTCGAGGATGCAGGGGACGATGGTGATCGCTGGAGCGCCCTCATCGACACAGTGCCCTACCTGCCGGAGCAGGACCGCCGTGCAGTCCTGGACACCCTCGGCGAAGCACACGACCGCATCCACGGCACAGCACGGACGGCTGTCTCCCAGGCGCTGGACAAGGTAGTACGCCAGCACCGGAGACACCCGAACGCGAAATGGGCGCGCCCGGCCGAGATCATCGATCCGATCGCCACCGTCGCCGAGCGCTTCAGCGACGTGACTCCCATACAGCGCATGGCGCAACTGTTCGACTGGCACGTCGAAGTCGGTCCCTGGACCGGCGAGGCAGGCGATCTGGAAGCAGAGCGGAACCGAGCGCAGCAGGGTCGAGAAGATGCCGTATCGGCCCTGCTGGAGAGTGCGGGCGTACCAGGGCTGCTCGCCTTCGCTGCGCACTGCAACGCTCCGGCGCTCGTCGGCGACGCCGTTGCTCGGGTCGGGGGCGTGGTGGACGAGGAGGTCGTGCCGCTGCTGGACGACGCCGAGCCGACGCTCCGCCAAGTGGCGGAGGGCTATGTCACCGTCCGCTTCGATACCGCTGGCTGGGACTGGGCCAGCCCACTGCTCGCGGAAGCGACCGTGTGGCCGGTGGCCCGGACTGCACGATTCCTGGCCCGACTCAGGCCGTCTGTAGCTGTCTATGACGCTGTGCAGGCGCTCGGCACCGAAGTGGAGTCCCTTTACTGGGCCAGCGCTCGCCCCGGGTTCGACGTCACTGGCCCTGGCCGTCAGAGGGCGGCCCGCGCCCTGCTCGCCCACGGGCGGCCTCTTGAGGCGATCTGTCTGCTCGCTTCTGCAGTGGCGTCCAAACAGCGGCCGGACCCGGCACTCATCACTCAAGCCCTGCAAGCGGCCGACCCGGCCCAGCAGAGCACGGATCCCGTATCCAACGCCGACGAGATCTCGCAGCTGCTTGACTACCTCGGCTGCCAAACCGGAGTCGATCCTGATGAAGTGGCAGCGCTGGAATGGCGTTATCTGCTGCTGACCGGCAGTCTGCAGCGCCCAGCCCGCGTCCTGCATGCCCGGCTCGCCCGAGACCCGGAGCTGTTCGTGGACATCGTCGAAATGGCCTACCCTCCTGCGGCAGCCGGGGATACGACGGGAGAGAGGCAGGAACCCGCGGTAGGTCAGGCTCAACTAATCATCCTTGGTCAGACGTTGCTACTGGACTGGCGCGAGGTCGCCGGGCAGAGCGCCGGCGGACCAGGACTGACTGCCTGGGTCCGCAGCGCCCGACGTCTCCTCGCCGACCGCGGAGTGCGCGACCCCGGCGACTTCCACATCGGCCGCATGCTGCAGCGACTGTCCGATCCCGATGGGACCGTTCCAGGCCGCGAAGCATGCCAACTGATTGAGGACTCCCGCAGCAGGCATCTGGAGAACGGCATTCAGCACGCGTTCTTTATCAGCGGAGTCACTGCCCTGCCTGACCACGCCTCTACATATCCCCGCACCCAGCGTGTCCTTCGTGAAGTAGTCAAGCGCCTGCGGCAACTCCGCCGCCGCAGCGATGAAATGGCACAACTGTTGGAGGATCTCGCGCCTTGACGCGGAGGCCCTCAACGGTTGCCCGTCGCATCCGCCAGACTTCCCGGCCGATGACGAACGGCTTTCGCGAGGGAGCGGTCGGCATGTCTACCCGGCGGAACTGACTTCACGGTGATCGTCAGTGCGCCGCGGTAATCCGTTTGATCGGAGGACCGGTGAGCGTGGCAGGCTTGCGCGATGATCCCCGATATGGCCCCTGGCTATCTGTCCTGGGACGAGGTAGACCCGGCCCGTCATCCCTTCGACAGTGAGTCGGCAACGCAGGTGGTGCTCTCGCTCGGGCCGGCCCTTCACGTTCCATGCCGCCCCGATGTCTCCTTCGCCGACCCAGCGATGAACACCTGGAGCTGGGAGGTGGCCAAGCCCTGGGCAGACGCCATGTCCCATGCCTTGGTGGAACGCTACGGACGCTGGGCCGTGGGTTGGCGCTGGTCGCAGGGCGAAGGGGACTTCGACGGGGGACCGGTCAAGAACTGGTGCTGCCTGCGCGACTCGATCACCACCCCGCAAGAGACGCTCGCCCGGGTCGTGGTTGCGTTGTGCGAGTGGCGCGAGTGGCTGGAGAACTTGGCCGAATGGTTCGAGGCATTCGCGTTGGACCTGGCCTCCGTCGCGGACCAGCGGGTCCTATGGCACCGCGCCGCCCGGAACCTGATCCTGCAAGTGGTCGACCGCACGGGTTGCGACAGCGGCTGGTACGGGCACTGCGATCAGGTGCTGACCTGGTTCCTCAGCCGATGGGGAGTCCCGTCCGACGTGGCGCAGGAGTGGGTTGACCAGGCGATTGGCGGCCGGTTCGAGAGCCGGATCGGCCCCGACACAGCCCTGGTCGAGGAAGTCGCCGAGCGGCTCTCGCTGTCCCTCCAGTCGACCGACAGCGTGCGATCCACCGGTCCGGAGCCGGACCACCTGCAGCGCTGGCTCGCGGTGCGCGAGACTGTGCCATGGCAGGAGGCCCCGGAAAGTCGCGCGCGGGGATCGGTAGTCCCGTCACGCGACGGTGCACGAGAGGACATCCGTGCCTTCGACGCCGCCGTGGACCCCGCCCGCGCCACCGGCCTGCTCGCCGCCCTGGAGCTGATGCGGAGCGACGCCGTGCGCGGCGCATCACTCGATTTCGAACTGCTCCGCGGTTGGCAGCAACACGTCCTGGACACGCCGGTGCCGCCACCGTTCCGCAACCAGCCGGCCTTCGCCAAGGGCGGTCGGGAACGCTACGGCATCAGCACGGACACCCGCGCCCGCCTTGATACCTGCCTGACCGAGAGCCGTGTAGACGCCGCGCGGCCCCTTCCTGTCGCCGCCCGAGCCGCACGTGCCTACCTCGACGTCTGCTTCTTCCACCCCTTCGAAGACGGCAACGCCCGGTCTGCCTTCCTCGCCCTGCTCTTCGTCCTCGCCCGCGAGGGCATCGAACCCAACGGGGTCAGCCTGCTTCGTCGCATCACCTTCCAGGCCGACGACCCCCAGGACGCGCTGACCCTCGCCCGGTACGTCGACGTCCACCTCGCGGAGACGTGACACACGTCAACCTTCCCTTCGGTTCGTATCCGCTGGAGTGCGACCGAAGGCATTCAGGAGTGGTTCCCGAGGCTGGCAGAGGCATAGGGCGCGATGGTCCAGCGCAGCACCGCCTCGCCTGTGTGGCTTTCAAGGGTGGCGGGGTAGACCTGTCCGTATTCCCGCTCGCCGCGGTGACGCATTGAGTGGTCCCCGGGGTCCCAGCCGAGACCGAGTAGCGAGCATCCATCGAGGTCGACGGTGCCAGCCAGCAGTGGATGTTTCCCGCCAGCACGGTTGATTCGGTGGTAGTCGGTGTGAGCGTCGACGGAGACCATCAGGCCCTTGCCGGGGCCTTCCCGAATCCAGGTCCGAAGGCGTTCGGCGACCGCTTCGGCCTCGGCCAGTGGGAGATCAAGCCATCCGCGCGGGCCGTGTTCGCCGCGGTGATGCGGAATACGGTCGCCGCCGAACCGCATATGGACGGTGTCCTCGTACTTGCCCCAGTAAGTCACGTCCGCCAAGCCGTCCGCGGACTGGCCGTCCAAGCCGGTGAAGCCGTCCAGCGCCCGAGCGTCACCGAGGACCATGCCGCAACGGTCGACCGGCAAGTCTCCGAGCTGCACGGGTTTGCCGTCATCGAGGCCGGACCAAAGGAGGCCAAGGTCGATCTCGAGGACAGCGATGGTCGGTCCTCCATCGAAGGGCGACGCCGATGTCTGGGCGCGCACCCGTAGGGGCCGATCGGCGGCGGCTTCGACGACGATCGCCTCGCACAGCCAGGCGGACGGCTCACTGTCCTCGGGATCATGCAAATGACCACCGCCGAGGGATATGGCGGTCCGGGCACGCTCGGACAGCGGACTGCCCACCCGCGGCCAGTAGTCGATCCAGCCCGCCATCCCCAGCACGAGCATCCCGGAGGGCGCGGTGACGGTGCCCAGATCTACATCAGTCCCAGTCATCCACTGATTGAACAGGCTCGGAACCGAAAGGATCAAGGCGAGGCGGCATCCGAGGTCCGCGATGCGCTCCCGCCGAGAGCGCTGCAGCGACAGGGGGACAAAGCGCAAATGACGGTTCATATCTGGCTTGAACCTGAGCCACCCGTCATAGGTAGGCTACAAAAGAATCCTGACGACTTCTCACCAAGGCATGAATCTGACATCGATTCCGTGCCGCAGGCAGCGGCGATCAGGGAATTAATCGCTCCCACAGCGACAATCTCATGATTTGTCTCCATGGGAGCGACAATCCGCTCGACCGTCGCTCCCACTGAAACTCACCTATACCACCCCTTATAAAGGTCGCCTAGTCTTCCCGCTCCTCTGTCAACAAAGGAGTGGCCATGCGGGGATGCGGGACCGTCTACAAGCGGTGCGGATGCCGCAACGCGAAGACCGGACATCAACTCGGCCGCGCCTGCTCGAAGCTGGGCAAGCGAAGCCATGGCTCCTGGTACATCGCGCTGCCCCACATACCGACCATGGACGACCCTCGAACCCGGATACGGCGCGGCAGCTACCCCACCCGTGCCGCCGCCCAGCAGGCCCTCGACCACCTGACCCCCGTGCGGGTGGACACGCGCGCCCTCCCCCTGACCGTCACCCAATGGCTGCTCCACTGGTACGCCAGAGCCGAAGAGCACCTCCGGCCCTCCACCGCGGACGCATACCGCCGGCACATCGAGACCTACCTCACCAGCATGCTCGGCCGCGAGATCCTGCCCGAACTCACCCAGCAACGCGTCCAAGCCTCCTTCGACGCCCTGATCAGGCAACGTCACCGGGCGGGCAACCCCATCTCCCCCACGACCCTTCGGCGCATCCAGGCCACCCTGCGCTCCGCACTCACCTGGGCCGTACGCGACGGCCTCCTCGACAAGAACCCCGCCCTGCACCTTCGCCTCCCCCGCTCGCTACGCCCCCGACCCGTCATCTGGACCAAGGACCGCGTGGAGCACTGGCGCACCACCGGCGAACGCCCCACCATCGCCGTCTGGACCGTCCAGCAGACCGCCTCCTTCCTCCAAGGAGTGCGAGAACACCGCCTCTACGCCCTCTTCCACCTCTACAGCCTGTTCGGGCTGCGCAAGGGCGAGGCAATAGCCCTGTGCTGGGACGACATCGACTTCTCAGCCGGGACCCTGAGCATTCACCGACAGCTCCGGCACAATGCCAGGAACCTGCTCGAAGTCGGCCCGCCAAAGACCGCAGCAGGCGCACGCACCATCTACCTCGACGCGGGCTCCACGAAGATCCTCCGCGCCCATCGCGCCCAGCAGCGCCAAGAGCAGAGCCTCGCCGGGCAGGAGTGGAGCGAGACGGGATTCTTGTTCACTTCCTCCAACGGCAGCGTCGTCCCGCCCGCCTACGTCACACGCACTCTCAAGAAGATGATCAGGGAAAACGATCTCCCGCCGATCCGCCTGCACGACCTGCGCCACGGCGCCGTCAGCCTCGCGATCGCGGCCGGCCTCGACTTCAAAACCATCTCCGTCCGAGTCGGACACCGCAGTACCGTCACCACCGTCGACACCTACATGTCCATACTCCCTGAGCTGGCCCGCACGGGCTCCGAGGCCGTCGCACGACTCCTCCTGGACGGTGCGAACGAGATCTCCCGAACCATCCGCCACCAGCCCAAACGCGCCAAGCGCCGCACACACAGCGAGCCAAGCGGCCAAGAATCCGCGCATTCCCGCAGCTCAGGCTAGGTTCACAGCCCCCACTGCCGCGCCTCTGCGACCCACCCGGGTCCCACCCATGACCCACCACAGACCCGAACACGCCAAAAGGGCGTCTCCCCGAAGGGGAAACGCCCTGGTCAGGCATGCATTGATCAAGTGGGCCGCGTGGGGCTCGAACCCACAACCTACGGATTAAAAGTCCGCAGCTCTGCCAATTGAGCTAGCGGCCCCGATCTTCGGTGCATCGTACCGTCTCGGGTCGGGGGGTGGCGCGCCGCGCCGCCGAATGCGGGGTCAGAGGAAGAGGTCGTAGTCGTCGACCAGGTTCGGGGGTTCCGGGCGGCGGCCGATGTGGACGACTTCGAGGTTGGTCTGGTGGCGGGCGCAGTGGAAGCGGCAGTCTCGGCTCGGGTCGATGATGCTGCGCGGGCGGTCCAGCCAGATCTTGCGGAAGTCCTCGGTCGCCGCGTCGCCCAGACGGGCCTTGTCGGCGCCCCGGTGGTAGGAGCAGACGTAGACGCCGCTCGGGGTGACCAGGGTGCGCAGTTCCGCGGTGCGGCAGGTGGCGTACTCCTTGACCTGGGTCGGGCCGACCTCCTGGTCGACCGATTCGAAGGTCGAGGAGCAGACGATCCGGAAGCGGTCGTCGGCGAGGTCCCGGGCCTGGGCCAGCTGCTCCCGGACCGACTCCAGCACCTCCGGGGACAGCCCGACGATGTGGTGCTGTTCGTCGAACAGCGTCTTGAGCTCGAAGTAGTCGCAGCCGATCGACTTCGCCAGCCGGGCCGCCGCCAGTACCTCGGTGTGGTTCGACTCCCGGCCGCCGCCGGGCAGGTCGCGGACCATCAGCAGGAACGAGTAGCCGAGCGTCCCGGTCTTGATCGCCGCGTGGCCGCGCATGTTCTCGATGACCTGGTTGAAGACGCTGCGGCCCTTGCGGTCCGGGCGGAACCGGCCGTAGGTCTGCTCGGTGGCGGCGTCCACGGAGACCCGCACCCAGTGCGCGTAGCTGCCCAGTTCGGCGGCGTGCCGGTCGAGCATCGTCCCGTTGGTGACCACGCCGACCGCGATCCCGGCCTCGCCGAGCAGTCGGATCACGTCGCGGGTGCCGGGGTGGGCCAGCGGTTCGCCGCCGCCGATGAGGACCACCGCGCGGACGCCGACCGAGATGAACTCGCCGACCAGCTCCCGCAGCCGCTCCTTGGTGAAGCGGCCCTGGTTGAGCAGCTGCCCGCTGATGCACTCGGGGCAGGCGAGGTCGCAGAACGTGGTCGGGTCGAGGTCGACGACCAGCGGCCCGTCCAGGGTCCCGCCCCGGCCCACCTCGGCGATCGGGTCGTGAATGGTCCGCTGATAGAGCTTGGAGACGAGGTCGAGCTCGTCGTGCTTCATCTGTACCGCTCCCCTGGTGTGTCGCGTGGTGTGTCGCGGGCTACTGCTGGCGGGCTGCGGGCTACCGCTGGGTGATCCAGCTCGACGGCATGGCGCCGCGTGCGGTGAGCACGGTCTCCGGCGCGGCGGCGGCCCGGAGCGCCTGGACGGCTTCGCGCAGCTTGTCGGCGCGGTCGGTGCGCTCCCAGGTGAAGTCCGGCAGCTCGCGGCCGAAGTGGCCGTAGGCGGCGGTCCGGGCGTAGATCGGGCGCAGCAGGTCCAGGTCGCGGATGATCGCGGCCGGGCGCAGGTCGAAGACCTGGGTGACGGCGTCCTGGATCAGGCCGACGGGCGCGGTCCCGGTGCCGAAGGCCTCCACGAACAGGCCGACCGGCTGGGCCTTGCCGATGGCGTAGGCGACCTGGACCTCGGCCCGGCGGGCCAGCCCGGCGGCGACGATGTTCTTGGCGACCCAGCGCATGGCGTACGCGGCGGAGCGGTCGACCTTGGACGGGTCCTTGCCGGAGAAGGCGCCGCCGCCGTGGCGGGCCATGCCGCCGTAGGTGTCCACGATGATCTTGCGGCCGGTGAGCCCGGCGTCGCCCATCGGGCCGCCGATCTCGAACCGCCCGGTCGGGTTGACCAGCAGCCGGTAGCCGTCGGTCAGCAGCTCGATGCCCTCCTCGGCCAGCGCCCTGAGCTCCGGCTCCACCACGAACTCGCGGATGTCCGGGGTCAGCAGCGAGTCCAGGTCGATGTCCGGCGCGTGCTGCGAGGAGACCACGACGGTGTCCAGCCGGACCGCCCGGTCGCCGTCGTACTCGATGGTGACCTGGGTCTTGCCGTCGGGACGCAGGTACGGGACGGTGCCGTTCTTGCGGACCTCGGACAGCCGCTTGGCCAGCCGGTGCGCCAGGGCGATCGGCAGCGGCATCAGCTCCGGCGTGTCGTCGCAGGCGTAGCCGAACATCAGGCCCTGGTCGCCCGCGCCCTGCCGGTCCAGTTCGTCCTGGTCGCCCTCGATCCGGCTCTCGTACGCGGTGTCCACGCCCCGCGCGATGTCGGGGGACTGCGTGCCGATGGAGAGCGAGACGGCGCAGGACTCGCCGTCGAAGCCCTTGACCGAGGAGTCGTAGCCGATGTCCAGGATCGTCTGCCGGACCAGCTGCGCGATCGGCACGTACGCGGTGGTGGTGACCTCGCCGGCGATGTGCACCTGGCCGGTGGTGATCAGCGTCTCCAGCGCGACCCGCGCGGCCGGGTCGGCCGCGAGCAGCGCGTCGAGGAGGGTGTCGCTGATCTGGTCAGCGATCTTGTCGGGATGTCCTTCGGTCACCGACTCCGAGGTGAACAGGCGCAGGCCCATGCGATGCCTCCAGCATGACGAACGGGTGGGACGGGACGGTCGGGGACCCGGCGGTGGTCGGCGGGGGTGGTCGGCGGGGGTGCGCGCGGGTCAGGGCAGGTCGAACGGGAGGGGCAGGCCGTCCAGGGCCGAGGCGCAGCGGCACTGCCGGTGGTCGGGCAGCAGGGTCAGCGCCTCCAGCAGCAGCCCGCGCAGCCGTTCGGTGTTCTCGGCGAAGACCCGGAACACCTCCTCCTGGTCCACGCTCTCGTCCGCGTCGACGCCCGCGTCGTAGTCGGTCACCAGCGCCACCGACGCGTAGCAGAGCCCGAGTTCGCGGGCGAGGGAGGCCTCCGGCAGGCCGGTCATGTTGACCAGCGACCACCCGGCGTCGGCGTACCAGCGCGACTCCGCGCGGCTGGAGAAGCGGGGGCCCTCGACCACCACCATCGTCCCGCCGTCCCGGGCGGGGATGCCGCCGGAGGCCGCCGCCTTCAGCAGGGCGGTGCGGCCGGTCGGGCAGTAGGGGTCGGCGAAGGAGACGTGGACCGCGCCCTGGTCGTAGAAGGTCTGGATCCGGCCGGTGGTCCGGTCGACCACCTGGTCCGGGACGACGACGCTGCCCGGGGGGACCTCCCGGCGGAGCGAGCCGACCGCGCACGGGGCCAGCACCTGGCGGACGCCGAGCGCGCGCAGCGCCCAGAGGTTCGCCCGGTAGTTGATCCGGTGCGGCGGCCAGCGGTGGTCCTCGCCGTGGCGCGGCAGGAAGGCGACCTCGCGTCCACCCACCTGGCCGACGGTCAGCGCGTCCGAGGGCGCACCGTAGGGGGTGTCGACCTCGATCCGGCGGGCGCCTTCCAGCAGCCGGTAGAAGCCGCTGCCCCCGATCACGCCGATGGCGGCGGTGGGGCTCTCCGCGTCTGGGCTGGCCATGGTGAACCGCCCCTCCTGGTTGTCGTTCCACGGGAATTGCCGTCTCGCGGACAACCTGGCACCAGGGTTTTTTTCGCTGCCTTGCAACTAGTTGATTCTTGGAAGGTTGAGCAGCACACAGGTGGGCTCAGCGGCCGTCCCACAGCTCGGCCACGGAGCCTGCGGCGGCCCGGCCCTGGGCGTATCCGGCCCGGGCGGAGGCGGTCCTGGTGCCGGGCAGCAGCGGGTCGGTGCCGAAGGCGGCCCGGGCGGCGCCGTCCGGGGTGACCAGCGTGATCTGGCCGTGGACGGCGGCGGACAGCGCGTCCTGCGCGAGCGGGCGGTCCCGGCTCGGCGCGATCACCAGCACCCGGCCCGGCTCGGCCATCAGGTCCAGGTTGACCAGGCTGCGGACGCCGCCGTCGATGTAGCGGCGGTCGCCGATGGTCACCGGCGGCCAGACGCCGGGGACGGCGCAGCTCGCGGCGACCGCGTCGGCGAGCCGGACCCCGCTGTCCCGGTCGAAGACCCGGGTGCGGCCGGTGTGCGCGTCCAGCGCGACCACCGCCAGCGGGCGCGGCGGCCAGCCGGGCACGGCGTGCGGGAGCGAGTGCGGGTGCGGGTGCGGGAGGGGAAGCGAGTGCGGGTGCGGGAGCGAGTGCGGGTGCGGGTGCGGGAGGGGAAGCGAGTGCGGGTGCGGGAGCGAGTGCGGGTGCGGGAGCGAGTGCGGGTGCGGGTGCGGGAGGGGAAGCGAGTGCGGGTGCGGGAGCGGGTGCGGGTGCGGGTGCGAGTGCGGGAGCGGGTGCGGGGTGCCCGCGCGGGGGTGCGCGGGATCGGCGTGCGGGGGTTGTTGCGCGCCGGGGTGTCGGGTGTCGGCGGCGGCGGGCGGAGGTTGGGGCGCGCCCAGCGGGGTGAGCCGGGCCTCGATGACGGACATGCGTTCCGGCTCCGGGACGGTCTCGGCGGCGAGGGCCATCTCGCCCATCCGGCGGCGGCGCTCCACCGGGTCGAGGTCCAGCGCGCCCAGGCGGCAGCCGAACGCGAACGCCTTCGCCCTGGCGTCCGGCGGCGGCGTCAACTCGTGGTTCTGCAGGGCTGGTTCGACCTGGGCGCGGTAGAGCGCCGCCAGGTCCGCGACCAGCCGCAGCTGCGCGGCCACCACCGCGCCGGCCGAGGTGCCGAGCAGCCGGTCCGGGTCGCCGACGTCCACCCCGGCGTCGGCGAGCCCGGCCAGGACCCCGGTCGTCCAGGCGATACCGGCCACCCCGCCGCCGCCCAGCACCAGCGCGCGTTCCTGCGACACCCTGCCCCTCCCCCTCTGTCGTCCGACCGGTCCGGCGGAGCCGGTTCCGCCGCCAAGGCTATGCGCGGGCGGTGCCGTGCGGGGGCGCCCGCGAGGGCCGGGATCCGCTCGCCAAGCGGCAGGAAACCGGTCGCCAACCGCTCGGAAGTCGCGGCCGCAGAGCATCCGGAGCCGCAGGTGGCCGGTACAGGGCCGCTGGCTGATCCCGTGAGGAGCGTCGATGACGATCAGTGACTTGGTGCCCGCCCTGGAGACCCCGTCGGCCGTTCTCGCCCGGCTGATGTCGCCGGAGGGCCTGACCAACCCCTACCCGCACTACCACGCGCTCCGGGCGCTGGCCCCGGTGCACAAGGCCGGCAACATCCACTTCCTGACCGGGTACGCCGAGTGCCAGCAGGTGCTCAACGACCCGAGCTTCCGGGTCCAGGACCCGCAGTGGTACGACGCGAACCTGCCCGGCTGGCGGGACAGCACCGCCACCCGGCTGATGTACCAGTCCATGCAGAGCCGCAACAACCCGGACCACAACCGGCTGCGGCGGATGGTCGGCGGCGCCTTCTCGCCGCGCCGGATGGCCGAGTACCGGCTGCTGGTGGAGCGGGTCGTCGGCGGCATGCTGGACCGGATGGCGGACGCGGGCTCGGACGGCAGCCCGGTCGACCTGATGTCGTACCTGGCCTACCCGCTGCCGACGGCGGTCATCGGCGAGATGCTGGGCGTGCCCGAGGAGGACCGAGAGCACTTCCGCGGCCTCGGCATCGACTTCTTCACGGTGATGGACCTGTACGTCGGCGACGACGCCCAGGCCCGCTCGGACGCCGCCGCCAAGGCGATGCTGGACTACTGGTCCGGCATGGTCCGCGACCGCCGCCGGTCGCCGCGCGAGGACCTGACCACCGAGCTCACCCGGGCCCGCGACGCCGGGGCGCTGTCCGAGGACGAGCTGCTCGGGCTGCTGATGTTCCTGTTCACCGCCGGGTACGGGACCACCGCCGCGCTGCTCGGGAACGCCGCCGAGCAGCTGCTGCTGAACCCGGCCGAGGCGGACCGGCTGCGGCTGGACGACTCGGTGACCGAGGCGGTGGTGGAGGAGTCGCTGCGGCACGAGCCGCCGTCCCAGATCGCGCCCCGGATGACCAGCGAGGACCGCACCGTCGGCGGGGTGGACATCCCGGCCGGTCAGCTGCTGGTGGCGCTGCTCGGCGCGGCCAACCGGGACCCGGCGCAGTACGCGGAGCCGGACCGGTTCCTGCCCTCGCGCCCGCCGGGGCGGGTGCTGAGCTTCGGCGGCGGGCTGCACTTCTGCATCGGCGCGGCGCTGTCGCGGATGGAGGGCGCGGTGGTGCTGCCCCGGTTGGTGCGGCGCTTCCCGCGGCTCGCGATGGGCGGCACGCCGGTCCGGCGGCAGGTGCTGCGGATGCGGCTGCACAGCAGCTTCCCGGTGGACACCCGCGGCTGACCACTGCTCCCCCCGGCAGACCCGGCGGCGGGACGACGGCCGGGGTCGGGTGGGGCCGGGTGGGGCCGGGGTCGGGTGGGGCCGAGCGCGCGTCGAGGGCCCCGCCGGGTGTCCGGCGGGGCCCTCGGGCGTCGTGAGCGGGCGGGGAGCGGGTCAGAACAGCAGGCCGCCGATGGTCATCGGCATCTCGTGGCCGTGCAGCTCCACCTCCGGCCGGACCTCCCCGATCCGCTCCCTGATGTCCAGCAGCACGGTCAGTTCGTCCGTGCTGAGACCGGCCAGCAGGTCGAGCTGGTCGTCGTCGAAGGCGTCGAGGTCGAAGCCCGCGTCGCGCAGCCGGGCCAGCGGGTCGGACCGGTCGGGGTGGTCGTCGGGGACGGTCATGGTGTCTCCTCCGTTCGGGACGGCGGGCGCGAGGGGGATCAGCCGAGCCCGTCGAGGGCGGCGGCGGAGTCGAAGTAGCCGCTGGTGGGCGAGCCGACGCCGGTCACGTCGTCGTAGCCGGGAGTCGCCGCCAGGCCCGCGTCGCGCGCCTGGCCGAAGGTGGCGAGCACGTCGCTGGTGCTCAGCGTCCCGGTCGGGCTGACGCTGGTGACCGTGTGCGCGGCGGCCAGCGGGCCGGTGGTGCCCGGGGGCGTGTCGGTGACGTCGCGGAAGTCCCCGGCCCGGGACGCCCGGTAGATCAGCGGGTTGGCGAAGCCGAGCGGCTGCCCGGCCTTCTGCTGGGCCAGTGCCTGGATCCCGGCGAACAGCGGGGCGGCCAGGCTGCTGCCGCCCGAGGCGTACTGCACGAAGATGTTCCCGGTCGGCAGCGCGAAGGTCTGGCCCACCAGCATGCCGGTGACCGGGTCCGCGTCCATGGCCACGTCCGGCACCGCGCGGCGGGCCACGCCGCCGCTGTTGAGCGCGGACGCCGGGACCGTGCCGTACTGGTAGAACGGGCGGTCGAACACCCCGCTGGCGCCACCGCCGGAACCACCGGCGAAGCTGCCGGGGAGGCCCTGCCAGGCGCTGCCGTCGGTGGACAGCGAGGCGTAGTCGGTCTCCCAGCCGGTCTCCCACAGGTACTGCCCGGAGGAGCCGACGGCCAGGCTGGTGCCGCCGACCGCGGTGACCCAGGGGCTGGACGCCGGGTACTGGGTGGCGGTGACCGCCGGGCCGTTGCCGTCCTGCGAGAGCGCCTGCGCGCCGGTGTCGCCGGAGGCGAAGTCGAATCCGACGCCCTCGACCGCGCCCTGTTCGAAGTCCTGCTCGAAGGCGGCCACGGTCGCGGACGGGATGCCGGTGTCCGCGCCGAGCACCCAGGAGCAGGAGACGATGTCGGCCGTGTGGCCGTCGACGATGCTGGTGACCGCGTCCAGGAAGCTGTCGTCGTCGGTCCCGGCCGCCGCGACGTAGCGGACGTCGGCGCTGGGCGCGATCGCGTGCACCGCCTCCACGTCCATCGCCTCCTCCATGCCCCAGTTGCTCGGCTGGGCGGCCAGCCCGGTCGGCAGCTGCTGGGTGAACTGCCCCGGCGCCCAAGCCTGTTCGCCGTTGTCGGTGGCGTAGGTCTGGGCGTCGGCGGCGATCGTGGCCGAGGCGTAGGCGCCGACCACCGCGATCCGGGTGCCGGCGCCGGTCAGGCCGGTGCCGGTGACGCCGTAGGCGCTGCGCAGCTGGCTGGGCTGGTAGCCGCAGGCCTGCCAGGGCTGGGTGGCCCCGTAGGCGGCGGGCAGGCCGGTGGCCGGAGTGGCCCCGTACGAGGAGGAGCAGGTCGCGCTCGACGCCGCCGCGGCCACGGCCGGGCCGGTGATCCCGGCCGGGAGGGACTCGGCGGACGACGGCCGGACGGTGGGCGTCAGCGTGCTCACCCCGGAGACCGAGAGCACGTCGGCGGCGACCGCGCTGGGCACGCTGAGCGCGGTCGCCGGGGCCTGGAAGGTGCGGCCGTCCCAGCGGAAGCGGTGGGTGCTGGTGCCGAGCGCCCGGTCGACCGCCGCCTGGCTGCCGCCGGCGGCGACGTAGTCGGCGCCGGAGCCGGTCACCCGCAGCCCGGCGGAGCGCAGCCAACGCGCCACGGCGGCGGCCTGGTTCGCGGTCGGCGCGTAGGCGGCGGCGTACTCGGCCGGGGTCAGGTAGTGGTGGTAGAGCCGGTCGCCGGGGGTGGAGATCCGCTGCGCGAGCCGGTCCAGGCCGGTCCGGTCGCGGACGTTCAGGTACGCCCGGATGGTCAGCGTCCCGGTCTGCGGCGCGGTGCCCTCGTCCACCGCGCCGGACGGGACCAGGCCGCCGCCGGTGGCGAGCGGCACCCGGGCGTCGGCGGCGGTGGGGGCGGCGGCCAGCGCGGACGGCGCCGTCGCCAGCGCGAGCGCGGCGGCGGCCGTGACCGCCACGGTGGTCGGGATGAGGCGTCCGGCGAGTCTGCCTCGCCGGGGACTGCGGATCGGCGCCATGGGAACGGGTCTCCTTCGGACAGGGCGGCAGCGGAAGCGGCTGCCGTTGGGCCGAACGCAGAGTCAGGGAGACCGGCTGTCATCGGACTGATGTTCAGTAGTCGCGCGGTATGCGGCCTCCTCCGGGGCGGTGTCCCAGGCCGTCCCAGCCGTCCCAGCCGTCCCAGCCGTCCCAGGCCGTCCCAGACCGTCCCAGCTAGTCCCAGCCGTCCCAGCCGTCGGGGCCTCAGCTCAGCGGCAGGCGGCCGATCGGGCCGGTCGGCCCCTCGGCGAGTTCCAGCACCGTGCCGTACCCGGCCGAGAGTTCGGCCAGCTCGGCGAGGATCCGGCGGCCGTCCTCCGGTGCGGCGCAGGCCGGGCGGCCCCGGCGGTGCGTCGGCAGCCCGAAGCCGAGGGTCACCGGGTGCAGCTCGACCACGGACGGCCGGTACCGCCCGTCCGCGGCGGCGGGCGCGGCGGCGGTGACCACCGGCACCACCGTCTCCCAGTACTCGCGGCCGGTGGCGAAGCCCCGGGTGTCGGCGAGGCTGCGCGCGTTGAAGAAGCCGAACGGGCTGAGCGGACGGCCCGACGGCACCTTGGCGTAGTCCTCGGCGGGCAGGCGCTGCGTCAACTCGATCTGGCTGACCAGGTTTCCGAGGCTGTAGAAGATCGGCCGCCCCCGGTGCACCTCGATCCCGCGCAGCCGGTGCGGGCCGTGGCCGACCACCATGTCCGCCCCGGCCTCGATCGCCGCGTGGGCGAAGGCGCGCAGGAAGGCCGCCGGTTCCAGCGGGCTCGGCCCGGACTCGTGCGAGTGCACGCTGACCACCACCAGGTCGCTGCGCTGCCGCGCCTCGCGGACCCAGAGCAGGATCCCGGCCAGGTCCTGCTCGTCGACGCTGGTCCGCAGCCCCGGGGCGGCGGCGGCCCGGAAGAGGCCGCCGAGGAAGGGGAAGGGGTCGGCCTCGGCGCTCCACGGGTCGCTGCCGATCATCGCCACGATCCCGGCGCGCTGCGCGGCCAGCCCGGTCTCCCGGTCGATCCGGCGCAGCACCGCCAGCTGCTCCTCGGTGACCTCCAGCACCTGCTGGTGCCGCAGCGGGCTCACCCCGGGGCGGCCGGGCAGTTGCAGGCCGGTCGCCGCGGCCTCCTGGCCGGGTCCGAAGCTGGCGGTGCAGGCGATCAGCGCGGCGCTGCCGCCGGGGCGGTCCACGTAGGCGGGCATCCGGGCGCTGGTCAGCTCGGGACCGGCGCCGGCCACCGCCAGTCCCCGGGAGCGCAGTTCGCGCAGCTGCGCGAGCAGCCCCTCGGTGCCCATGTCCAGCGCGTGGTTGTTGGCGAAGCTGACCATGTCGATCCCGGCGTCACGCAGATCGTCCAGCACCCGCGCGCCGGTGGCCAGGGTCGAGCCGAGCGGGTCCCGGACCGGGTGCCCCTGCCAGTCGGCGGCGACCACCTCCAGGTTGGCGAAGCTGAAGTCGGCCGAGGTCAGCAGCGTGCGCAGGGCCTGCGCCCGGGGGCTGTCGGCCAGTACCGAACCCCGGGTCGCCATCCAGTCCCCGCCCAGCGCCACGCTCAACGGCCTGTTCCCGACCGGCTGTTCCACCTGCCCCGCCCCCTTCTCGTGCTGTTCCGGGTCCGGCCCGCGGAACGTCCGCCTCGGGACGCTAGGACCCCCCGGTTGTGCTGCGGTTTGCCGCCGGTTGCGCCACCGCTCCCAACCACGGGGCAGGCCGGGAACAGGCGCGGCCAAACCGTCCGCTCGGACGCTGCCGCCGACAGCCGGTCCAGCACAGACGTTCGGACCACCGGTCCAGGACCGTCCCGAGGAGGAGAGCCAGGATGACCGCACCGCACCTGACCATCGTCGAATCCGAGCAGCGCCTGCCCTGGGACCAGGCCGGTGCGGAGGCCGGGCTGCCACCGGCGGACCGGCCCGGGCGGGCGGTGCGCGGCGGGCCGCGGCGGCTGCGCCGGATCGGCCCGAACCAGGCCGACCGGCCGTACCGGCGCTTCGGGCTGACCCCGCTCAGCCCGGTGATCGGCGCCGAGGTCAGCGGCGTCGACCTCGGCGCGCCGCTGGACCAGGAGCTGCGCGCGGAGCTGCGCCGGGCGTTCCTGGAGTGGAAGGTGCTGTTCTTCCGGGACCAGCGGATCACCCAGGAGCAGCAGACCGCGTTCGCCCGGCTCTGGGGCGAGCTCGAACAGCAGAGCCTGGCCCCCGGCGCCCCCGGTCCCGGGGTCGCCCGCTACGTCAAGGACGCCGCCAACGCGGGCTTCGAGAACGCCTGGCACGCCGACATGACCGGACGTCCGCGCCCGGCCATGGCCTTCGTGCTGCGGCTGCTCGACGGCCCCGAGGTGGGCGGCGACACGCTGTTCACCGACGCCGGGGCCGCGTACGACTGCCTCCCGGCCGAGGTGCGGTCGGCGCTGGAGGGGCTGCGGGCGGTGCACGACCTGACCGCGACCATGGGCCGCTTCGTCCCGGCCGACGAGATCGCCCGGATCCGGGAGCAGTACCCGCCGGTGTCGCACCCGGTGGTGCGCACCCACCCGGAGACCGGACGGCCGACGCTGTTCGTCAACTCGGTCTTCACCGACCGGATCGAGGGGATGGAGCCGGAGCGCGGCGAGCAGCTGCTCCAGTACCTGTTCCGGCAGCTCCAGGCGCCCGAGTACCAGTGCCGGTTCCGCTGGACGCCGGGATCGGTGGCCTTCTGGGACAACCGGGCGGTGCAGCACTACGCGGTCTCCGACTACTTCCCGGCCGGGCGGGTCACCGAGCGGGTGGCCGTGGCCGGGGGCGTTCCGTTCTGACCGGGCGGGACCGGGCGGGACCGGTGGCACCCGTCCACGGCGGCGCCGACCTACCGGCAGCCAAGCGCGCGGCAGCGGATAAACAGGCGAACCGCGCCAGGGTGACCCGCCAGGACCCTCAAGAACGGAGCGACATGAGCAAGACCATCGACATCAACCGCGCGGGTGTCAGCGTCGACCAGGTGATCGAGGCCGTCCACGCCGAACTCGGCAGCCGGTACGCGATCGAGCACGGCCGCAAGCCCGACAGCTTCACCGTGAAGAGCAACGCGCTGACCACCGCGAGCGTCGAGCTGCGGCGCGAGGGCACCCGGGCGACCGCCGTGGTCACCGGCGGCGGGTTCCTCATCATGCTGCGTGTCCGCAACAACGCGGGCATCGCCCGGGAGGTCGCCGACGCGATCGAGCGATCACCCAAGCTGAGCCGTTCCGGCGGCTGAGCCAACCCAGGGAAGGGGGCGGTCAGGCCATGGCTGCCACAGCCATCGAGACCGAGGACCTGCACAAGACGTACGAGAACGGCGGCAGGGCGGTCCAGGCGGTACGCGGGATCTCGCTGACCGTGCGACAGGGGGAGTCCTTCGGCCTGCTCGGCCCCAACGGGGCCGGGAAGTCGACCACGTTCGGCATGCTCACCACCCGGGTCCGGCCGAGTTCCGGCCGGATGCGGGTGGCCGGGGCGGACCCGGTCGCCGACCCGGTCGCGGTCAAGCGGCGGATCGGCGCGGTGACCCAGTACAACACGCTGGACCGGCAGTTGACGGCGCTGGAGAACCTGGAGTTCCGGGGCAGGTTCGCCGGGCTCAGCGCGCGGGCGGCCCGGGCGCGCGGCCAGGAACTGCTCGACCGCTTCGGCCTGGGCGACCGCTCGGACACCATGGTCCACCACCTCTCCGGTGGCCAGGCGCAGCGGGTGATGATCGCCCGGGCGCTGCTGACCCGGCCGTCGGTGCTGTTCCTGGACGAGCCGACCTCCGGCCTCGACCCGCAGACCCGGGTGAACCTCTGGGACCTGCTGCGGGAGATGCACGCCGAGGGCCAGACCATCGTGCTGACCACGCACTACCTGGAGGAGGCGGAGGCGCTCTGCGAGCGGATCGCCGTGGTCGACCACGGCACCGTGCTCGCCTCCGGGACCCAGGACGAGCTGAAGGAGCGGGAGGGCGG
Organism: Streptacidiphilus sp. P02-A3a; assembly: GCF_014084105.1. GTDB lineage: Bacteria > Actinomycetota > Actinomycetes > Streptomycetales > Streptomycetaceae > Streptacidiphilus. Next base: position 9,006,125 of record NZ_CP048289.1, read on the forward strand.
CGACTCGGTGGTGACCCTGGTCCACGAGCCGGGCACCGACCTGGACGACCTGCTCGACCCGGTCCGCGCCATCCCCGGAGTGACCCGCGCCGAGGCGCGGGACTCCACCCTGCGGGTGCACACCTCGCACCTGGAGGGGGCGGTCCCGGCGCTGCTGCGGGCCAGCCTGGACGCCGGGCTGCTGGTGCTCGACGTCTCCGTTCGCCGTCCCAGCCTGGAGACGGTCTTCCTCGCGCTGACCGGACGGGAGTACCGGGAATGACCACACAGACGGTAGGACCCGAGGCGCCCGCCGCGCCCGGACCCGGCACCGGGGCCCAGGACGGGCTCGGGATCCCGACCGGGCGGCGGCTGCTGCCGTTCCTCTCGCTGCTCGCCCGCGACCTGCGGGTGATCCGCCGCGACCTGCTCGGCTTCGTGCTGCGGTCGACCACCCAGCCGCTGCTGTTCGTCTTCGTCTTCGCCTACGTGATGCCGAAGACGGCGGGCGCGGGCGGGGCCGCCGCCGACCCGGGCGGCCTGTCGTTCTCGACCGTGCTGGTGCCCGGGATGGTCGCCTCGGCGGTGATGATGCAGGGCATCATGTCGGTGTCCACACCGCTGGTGATGGAGCTCTCGTACACCCGGGAGATCGAGGACCGGGTGCTCGCCCCGCTGCCGCTGTGGATGCTGGGCCTGTCCAAGATCCTGGTGGGCGCCCTCCAGGGCTGCGTGGCCGGGCTGATGGTGCTGCCCTGCGTGCTGTTCGTGCACGCGCCGGGCCAGGCCCCGCACATCTCCACCGCGCACTGGCCGCAGGCGCTGGGCGTGCTGGTGCTCGCCGCACTGCTGATGGCCGGGGTCGGGCTGCTGATCGGCACGATCGTGGAGCCGCGCAAGCTCAGCGCGCTGTTCACGGTGGTGATGGTGCCGATCACCATGCTGGGCTGCGTCTACTACCCGTGGGCCTCGCTGCGCGGGGTCGGCTGGCTCCAGTGGGCGATCCTGGTCAACCCGCTGGTGTACGTGAGCGAGGCGCTGCGGGCCGCGTTCGACCCGACCATGCCGCACCTGCCGGTCTGGGCCTTCATGAGCGCGCTGACCTTCGGCACCGCGCTGGTCTGCGCCGCCGCGGTGCGGACGCTGCAACGCAGGCTCAGCGACTAGGACCGCGACGACAGCGACGAGGGCGACGACCAGGACGGGACCGGAACGGCCGGAACGGACACGGGGGGACCATGACGGACACGGTGACGGGCACGGCGGTGGCTCCGCAGCCGCTCGCGCGCGGGCGCGAACTGCGGGAGCTGGGGGAACTGCTGGCCCGGGCCCGGCTCGTCACGCTGACCGGTCCGGCCGGGGTGGGCAAGAGCACGCTCGCCGGGGCGTTGGCCGGGGACGCCCGGTGGACCGCGTCGGCGAGCGTGGACCTGCTGGAGGCCGAGGACCAGCAGCAGGCCCAGGCGCTGCTGCGGCAGGCCGCCGAACGGCTGGAGCGGCTGCCCGGGGAACGGCTGCTGCTGCTCGACAACTGCGACCTGCTGCTGGGCCGGACCGCCAGGTTCGCCTCGGCGCTGCTCGCCGCCGAACCCGGCCTGCGGATCGTCGCGACCTCCCGGGAGTCCCTCGGCGCGAGCCTGGAGACCGTCTACCCGGTCGCGCCGCTGCCGCCCAGGGACGCCGCCGAGTACTTCGTGGCCCGGGCCGCGGCGCACCACGCCGGGGTCGCCCCCGAGGTGTCGCCCGAGGTGCGGACCATCTGCGAGCGGCTGGACGGGCTGCCGCTGGCGCTGGAACTCGCCGCCGCGCAGACCAAGGTGCTGACCCCCGCGCAGATCGCGGAGCGGCTGGACGACCCGATGCGGCTGCTGGTCGGCGGCCTGCGCACCGGCCCCGAGCACCACCGTTCGCTGCGCGGCGCGCTGGACTGGGGCGCGCGCACCCTGGCCGACCGGGAGCGGGTGCTGCTGCGCCGGGTCTCGGTCTTCGCCGACTCGTTCACCCTGGACGCCGTCGAGCAGGTCTGCTCCGGCGCGGGGCTCCCCGAGACAGAGGTACTGGAGGCGCTGGCCGGACTGGTGGTCAAGTCCTTCGTGGTCTGCGACTCCACCGGCGACCAGGCCCGGTACCGGCTGATGCGCACCGTCCGGCAGTACGCCGGTGAACTCCTGGGCCGCTCCGGCGAGCGGCCCGGGCTGCAACGGGCCCGGTTGCGGTACGCGCTGCGGGATCCGGCGGCGCTGCGCGCGGCGGACCTGTCCGAGGCGCTGCGCTGGTGCGGTACCGCCACCCCGGACGACGGCGGCGACGCGGGTGACGGGCTCCGGCTGGCCACCGTCGCGGCGCCGTTCTGGCTGCTCAGCGGCCGGATCCGGGAGGGGGCCGAGCTGCTCGCCGCCGAACTCGCCCGCACCGAGCCCACCGAGCCCGCCGGACCCGCCGAAGCCGCCGAAGCCGCCGAAGCCGGTGCTGGTTCCGGCGCGGCCGGGCTGCGCGGGCGGGTGCTGCTGGCGCGGGGGATGCTGGACTGCGCGCTCGGCCGGGCCGAGGCGGCGCTGGAGACCGCGCGCGCGGCGGCGGTCCGCTGCGAGCGGGAGCGGGACGTGCCGGGGCGGCACTGGGCCGAGCTGCTGGCCGGGGCCGCGCGGCTGCTGTGCGATCCGCAGGCGGACCCGGCTCCACTGGCCCGGGCCGCCGCCGGACTGCGCGGGACCTCGCCGTGGGCGCCGGTGGCCACCGCGCTGCGGGCGCTGGCCGCGGCCCAGCACGGCCACGCGCCGGAGGCGGCCGAGGCCGCCGCCCGCGCCGTGGCCGAGGCCCGGGCCGGGGCGGCGACCGAGGGGGCCGGGGCTGCGGTGCTGCTGGTGACGCTGCTGGTGGCCGGGCGGGTGGCGCGGCGGCAGGGGCGGTTCGAGGCGGCCCGGGCGCTGCTGGCGGAGGCGGAGGCGCTGGCCGGACCGCTGGACGCCACGGCCGCGCGGGCGCTGCTGCTGGCCGAGACCGGCCGGGTGGCCGTGGACCAGGGGCACCCGGGGCCCGCGCAGCCGCCGGAGCTGGAGCAGGCGGTGGCGCTGGCCACCGACGTGGACTCGCCGCTGCTGCTGGGCTGGACCCTGGACGCACTGGGACGCGGTCGGCTGACCCGGGGCCAGGCGGTCGAGGCGCGGGGCGCGTTCGCCCAGCTCACCGCCGTCTCCCGGGAGAGCGTCGGGGCGCAGGCGGTGGCCGGGATCCTGGGCCTGGGCGAGGTGGCGCTGGCGGCCGGGTCCGCCGGTGCGGCCTGGACGCTGATCGAGGAGGCCCACGCCATCGCCCGGACCGGCGCCGGACCGGCCCTGCTCGCCCGTACGCTGCAGGCCGTCGGCGACGGCGCCCGGGCCCTGGGCGACGCCGCCCGCGCCTGGTCCGCCTACCACCAGGCGCTGGCCCTGCGGGTGGGCAGCGACCTGCGGATCGCCGCCGTGGAGTCGCTGGAGTCGCTGGCCGGGCTGGCGCTGGAGCAGGAGCGCGCCGAGTACGCGGTCCGGCTGCTCGGCGCGGCCGACGGCCTGCGCCAGGCCCTGGGCAGTCGCCGCCCCGAGCCGGCCGAGCGGCGCCGCGCGGCGGAACGGGAGCGGGCCCGGCAGTTGCTCGCGCCGGACCGCTTCGCCGAACTGCTGGCGGAGGGCGCGCAGTTGTCGCTGGGCGAGGCCGCCGCCTACGCCGCCAGGCGGCGCGGACCCCGGCAGCGCGGCGTGGGCTGGGTGAGCCTGACCCCGGCCGAACGGCAGGTCGCGGACCTGGCCGCGGAGGGCCTGACCAACCGGGAGATCGGCGAGCGGCTGTTCTCCTCGCCGCGCACCGTGCAGGCCCATCTGTCGCACGTGTTCGCCAAGTTGGGGATCAACTCGCGGAAGCTGCTGGCGGCCGAGATCCAGGCCAGGAACGAGCACCTGCCGCCGCGCGGCCCGCGGCCCCGGGGGTGAGCGGGGTGAACGCCGAAGGGCCGGGCGGCTGCCGAAGCAGCCACCCGGCCCAGCCCCCGGGACAGTTGGTTCAGGAGAAGCGGCGGACCTGGTTGCGCCGGTACAGCCGGACCGCGAGCGCGAAGAAGACCAGCGCGTAGCCGCCCAGCCAGGCGGCGGCCGTGGTCCACGGCTCGTCCGCCGCGCCGACCGTGCCCCAGGCCAGCTGCGCGTAGTGGTACGTCGGCAGGTAGCGCGCCACCTGCCGTACCCCGCTGGGCAGTTGCGACAGCGGCATGAACAGTCCGGAGGCCATCGACAGCAGCAGGTAGGAGAGCGTGGCGATCGGCGAGGCCGAGGTCGGGCCGACCACGTAGCCCAGCGCCATGCCCATCGCCAGGAAGGTCACCGAGCCGAGCAGCAGCCGGCCGACCAGCTCCAGCAGCTTCGGCGCCGACAGCCCGGCGTCGGTGAGCAGCGCCGCGCTGGCCGCGAGCACCGCGAACGACAGCACCGCCACCGCGACCGCGACCACGCCCTTGGCCGCGAGGTAGGTCCACGGACGCATCGGGCTGGCCCGGAACAGCCGGTCCACCCCCTGTCCGCGCTCCATCGCCAGGGTGGTACCGAAGTTGAACAGCATGATCGCGCCACCGGCGTACGCGCCCATGGAGCAGAGCATGTACGCGGCGTACGGGGCGCCGTGCTGCGGCTGGTGTCCGCCGGAGGTGCCGAGCACCAGGAACAGGACGACCGGCAGTGCGATCGCGGCCACGATCAGCGACGGGCTGCGCAGCAGGATCAGCACCTGCGCCCGTACCGAGGCGGGCAGTTGCCGCCCCCAGGCGGAGGCGGTCGGCACCGGGGCGGTTCGCGCCGGGGTGGTCTGCGCGGCGTTGCGCGCGGTGGTGGTCATCGGCTCTGCACCTCTGCGGTCTGTCGGCTGGCCTGGTGGACGAGGTTCTGCACGGCCTCCTCCAGGTCGGCGCCGACGACCTCCAGGTCCCGCAGCCGCAGGCCGCGCAGGGCGAGGGTGCTCAGCACCTCCTCGGGGCTGCCGCTGTGGAAGCGCACGGAGGTCTCCCCGGCGCCGGGGGTGAGCTCCAGGCCGTCGACCGGGAGCCCCTCGAACTCGCCGACGCCGACCGGGCCCGGCAGCCGGAAGGAGACCCGCTTGCCGGCGGTGAGCGCCTTCAGCTCGTCCTTGGAGCCGTCGGCGATCAGTCGGCTGCGGTGGATCACCACCACCCGGTCGGCCAGCCGCTCGGCCTCGGCCAGGTAGTGCGTGGTGAGCACCACGGTGCACCCCCGATCCGCCAACTCCCTTATGCAGCGCAGGAACTCGTTCCTGGAGTCGACGTCCATGGCGACCGTGGGCTCGTCCAGGAACAGCAGCTGCGGGTCACCGCAGACGGCCAGCGCGAAGTAGAGCCGCTGCCGCTGGCCGCCCGACAGGTCGGCCGCGCGGGCGCGCAGCTTGCCGCGCAGGTCGGCCAGGTCGACGATCTGGTCGAAGTCCAGCGGGTTCGGGTAGTACGCCCGGAACAGCTGGATCAGCTCGCCGACCCGCAGCGCGCCGGGCACCCCGGACTCCTGGAGCATCACCCCGGTCCGGGCCCGGGCCCGGGGGTCGGCCGGGTCCAGGCCGAACACCCGGACCTGGCCCGCGCTGGGTTTGCGCAGGCCGATCATCATGCTGAGGGTGGTGCTCTTGCCCGCGCCGTTCGAGCCGAGCAGGACGGTGGTGCGTCCCGGTTCGAGCTCCAGGCTGAGGTCGGACACGGCGCGGAAGCCGCCGTAGTCCTTGGAGACGTGGTCGAGGACGACCGGTGGGGGGAGAGTCATGCTTCCTCCGTGTGCTGCTGATAGGACAGGTGTTGGCTCTGGTCGGAGCTGCGGCACCCCCCACCGAGAGACCGGCCCCCGCCGGTCCCGGCCGCGCCCCCGGGCTGGGCCGGGCGCCTCAGGCGCCCGCGGCGACGACCGGCAGCCGCTGCCGTGCGCCCGCGAACTCGTCCCAGCCCCGGCGCTCGGCGTACTCCAGGTACACCCCGCCGCAGTCGGCACGCAGCGGGCAGCCCTCGCAGGGCGCGCCGAACTCGCGGTTCTGGTCGTCCATGAACTCGTCGTAGTTGTCGTAGACGTCGCCCTGGTACATCATCCGGATGAACCGGCTGCCGTCCTCGATGGCGAGCTGCTGGTAGGGCGCGACCACGCAGAGCGGGAAGCCCTCCAGCGTGATCCGGTGGCCCTGGGGCACGAACTCGTCGAGCACCGGCAGCAGGTGGGTCCGGGTCTCGTTGACCGTCGGGGCCTGCATGTCGAGGGCGAAGTAGCCGCTGCCGACCGGGTGCAGGTTGGAGATGTTGATGTGGTCCACGCCGAGCTCCACGCAGAGCCGGGTGATGTTCCCCAACTGGCCCATGTTCATCCGGGTGATGACGGTGTTCACCCGGACCTCGATCCCGGCCCGCTTGGCGTTCCGGATGCCCTCGATGGTCTCCGCGAAGCCGCCCGGGGTCTGCGTCAGGCAGTCCTGCACCCCGGCGTCCGCGCCGTGCAGCGAGATCACGAACAGCTTGACGCCGCGGTCCTTCAGCTTGGCGACGAACTCCGGGTCGCGCAGCCGACGGCCGTTGGTCTGGATCTGCACCTCCTGGTAGCCGAAGACGGCCGCGGTGTCCAGGAGTTCCATCAGCCGGGGCAGGATGGTCGGCTCGCCGCCGTGCAGGTTGAGCGTCTCGAAGCCCTCGTCGGCGTTGGAGATGAGGAAGTTGACCAGCTCGTTGTACTGGACGCTGTCGGTCTTGGCGAGCGGGGAGCCCACCACGCAGAAACCGCACTTCTCGTTGCACAGGTCGGTCACGTGCATGCTCAGCTGCTTCATCGTCGTCCTTAGAGGGCCAGGCCCAGTCGGCTCGCCGCCTGGGCGAACGCCGCGCGGGTGTCCACCTCGGCATCGAGGATCTTCAGGTAGTCGGCACGGGCGGCAGCGGACCGGTCCCGGGTGTCGGAGTCGTACAGCGCCTGCTCGATACCGCGCACCACGGCGGGCTCGTCCAGCAGCTCCAGCTGGGTGACCGCGTCCGCGTACGGGTTGTCGGTGAGCAGGGGTTCGAGGAAGTCGTGGAAGCCCAGCGGCCACATCCGCATCCGGTGCAGCGGCTGGATCCCGCCGAGCCAGTCGCGGACGGTGTCGGTGAGCCCGCCGAGCCGCGCCTCGACCTGGGGCACGGCGGCGGCGTCGGGCACCGCGAAGCTGTTGGTCAGCGCCACCCCGGGGATGTCCGAGAGGATCGCGCGGGCCAGCGTGGTGGCGCCGATGTTGAGGCTGAGCACCAGGTCGGCGGAGCCCAGCAGGGTGCTGAAGCGGGCCGGTGAGCAGGGCGGCATCACGTGCGTCCGCTCGGCCGGGAGCTCCGCCAGCTCCGGCGGGGCCTGCCCGACCAGCAGGAAGTGGGTGGTCTCCGGCAGCTGCCGGAGGTAGTGCGCGAGCAGCCGGGGCACCCCGGAGACGGCCTGGGTGCCGATCGAGGAGGCGTAGCGCTCCTCCGGCAGCTGCTGCCAGGCCGCGACCGGGAGCATCACCAGCCGGTCCTGCGGGTTCAGCCCGAAGGTGGTGAACAGGTGGCCCCTGGTCCGGCGGCTGACCTGCTCGCCGCCCTCCCACAGCCGGAACGGGTAGGCCCGGCCGGTCTGTTCCGGGTGCGCCAGCGGGACCGGGCGCAGGTGCGTCTCCATCTCCAGCAGCCGCCGGTCGACCTCGTGCGGCTCGTCGAAGATGTCGATGGCGAAGTCGGTCTTCTCCCACTCCCAGATGTCGATCGGCAGGATCGGCAGCTGGTACTCCTCGATGAACCACGGCTCCAGGCCGTAGCGGTTCTGGAAGACCCCGGTGAAGGTGAAGTAGTCGGCCAGCACGATGGCGTCCGGCCGGAACTCGGCGACCAGCTCGTCCAGCAGCAGCCGGGCCAGGCCGCGCATCCGCGGGTCGAGCACGGTGTGCGGGATGCCGCTGCGCTTCAGCACCGGCGCGGAGATCTCCGAGATGACGAAGTGGCTCTGCACGCCGAGCGGGCGCAGCTGGTCGGCCAGGGAGGTCCCGATGACGGTCTCGCCGTACCCGGCGGTGGACAGGGCGAAGAACAGCAGTTTCATGTGCGGCTCGCAGAGTCGGCCCCGACCAGGTCGGGGTGGGGTGCGGGGACGGTCTGGGGCCGGGCGTCCAGGCAGCGCTGGATGCCGACGCGGGTACCGGCGTCCTCGAACGCGCCACCGGGGAACGCCACCCCGGTCACCTTCAGGCCGCGCCGGACGGCGAGGTCGAAGAAGTGGCCGATGGCCGGTTCGGCGCCGGTGCCGGTGCCGCCGTCGGGGTGCCCGGCGTCGGGGTGCCCGGCGTCGGCGAGTTCGGCGTCGGCGAGTTCGGCGAGGCCCTGGTGCAGCAGGTCGGCGAAGGCGTCGCTCCAGATCGCCGCGCCCCAGGTGTTGCCGACCGGGGCGTGCCGGGGCTTGTCGAGGACCTGGACCACCCGCTCGCCGTCCAGCAGCACCGGGCCGAGTCGCTCCGGTTCGGCGGTGGGGAAGACCGCGAGGGCCAGGTCGGCGCCGGTCTCCAGGTAGCGCTCGCGCAGCCGGGCCAGCGCGTCGCCGGGGGCGGTGACCGTGTCCGGCATGGCGAACACCACGTGCTCGCCGCGGGTCCAGTTGCGGGCCAGGTCCAGCGCGTGCGGCAGGCCCCGGGCCTCCTCCTGGTAGAGGTAGCCGATCTCCAGGCCGACGTGGCGGCCGTCGCCGAAGTAGTTCAGCACGTCCAGCTTCCACGGGGCGACCACCAGCAGGACCCGCTCCACGTCGGCCGCGGCGATCGAGGCCAGCGCGTACTCGGCCACCGCCCGGGCCCGCACCCCGGTCCCGTCGCCGCCGACCGGCTCGTAGACGATCGGCAGCAGTTCCTTCGGGTAGCGCAGCGGCGCGAGCCTGGTCCCCCGTCCGGCGGCCGGCAGCAGCCCGACGAACCCGCCGCTCATCGCACGCCCTCCGGCACCTCGGCGGCCCGGGCCTCGCCGAAGCGGGCCTCGCGGACGCCGTCCACCAGCGTCTGCTGGAACGGGTCGGCCACGTGGTCGCGCAGCGCCTCCCGGCCCTTGCGGGTGAGCAGCACCTTGGAGCACATGTCGCAGCCGCTGGAGAAGGTCTTCCCGCCGAAGGTCTCGCGCAGCCCGTCGTGCTCGCTGACCAGCCGGGCCACGCCCTGCGGCCCGAAGGCGCGCAGGTACTGGTAGCTGTAGTCGCCGTCGGCCTCGGCCATGATCTCCTGGAAGCTGTTCTTCTTCAGGTTGCCGAGGAAGTAGACGTCCTTGTCGAGCGGCTTGTGCGCGCCGACCTTGGCCACGTGGCAGGCGCACAGGTCGCCGTTGGGGTTGATGATCGGGGTGTGCAGGAAGCAGCTCTTCTCGAAGTGCTGCGGCAGCGGCGGGTGCCCGGTGTCGGCGACGGCCTCGATGTGCGGGCTGGAGATCACCCGGTCCACGTGGATCAGCAGCCGGTCCCCGTAGTCCTCGTACATGCTGCGGATCTGCTGCTCTTCCTCGTCCTTGGCGATGGTGATGCACAGGCTGATGTCGCGGATGCCGCGCCGGATCGCGCCGTCGATCACGTTGCGCACGTACTGCGCCGGGACCTTCTCCTGGTGGAAGACGTCAGTGCTCAGGTAGAAGTGGGTCAGCCCGTCGAGCTGGTCCAGGAACTTGTCCACGGTCTCCGGGTTCTTGCCCCAGAAGCTGCTGGTGAAGCAGCCGATCTTGGGCTTGGACGGGTGCGCCGCCGCCGCCTGGACCCCGGCCTTGAGCAGCGAGAACCGCTGGAACGGCTCGCCCCCGGTGAAGATGATCGCCGGGATGCCGAAGTCGCAGGCCTGGGTGACCCATTCGGCGATCTCCTCGTCCTCGGGCTGGCGCTCGCGGATCGAACCGATGAAGCCGCAGTGGCTGCAACCGACGGTGCAGATCTCGGTCACGCTCACCAGGATGTTGGTGTAGTACATGGAACTCCTCTGTGGTCGGCTGGGGCGTGCGCCTCACCAGGTCAGGGCGGCGGCCGGGGCCGGGCGCGGGGAGAGCGCCCGGGCGGCGCGCAGGCAGGCGTCCGCCTCCTCGCGGTCGCCGAGGGTGCGCAGCGTGTACGCCTGGTCGAGCAGCGCGTCCGCCTGGCACGGCCGCGGCGTGCCGCTGTGCGCCAGCCGGACCGCGATCTCGGCCAGCAGCCCGGCCCGCTCCCGCTCGCCGCGCAGCGCCAGCAGCCGCGCGGACAGGCCGCAGGAGCAGGCCAGGTCCTCCTCCGGCAGGCCCGCGCAGTTCCGCAGGACGTCCTCGACCAGCCGCTCGGCCTCGCCGGTACGCCCCTGGCCGAGCAGTTCCCGGGCGGACTGGAGCCGTTCCCGGACCCGGGTCACCCGGGTCTTCTCGGCGCCGAGCATGGCTGCCTCCGCTGCGTGGTCGGTGTCGGTCGGTGGTTCACCGGAGCACCCGACGGGTGGTCACCGGAACACCCCGATGCTCGGCGGCGGGGCTTGTCCGCTGCTTGCCGTCCGACTGCGTGCCGGTATGGCCCGCGGCGGGGTCACGTCCACCGCGGGACGGCGGTGATCTCCAGTACCGCGCAGGCGAAGGTGAAGCCGGTGCCGACGCCGCAGAGCGCCACCAGGTCGCCGGGGCGCACCGCCCCGGTCTCCAGCAGCCGGGCCAGCCCGGCGGCCTGGTCCCCGGCGCCGATGTGGCCGACCTGGCGGCCCCAGTCCCAGGTGGTCCGGTCGTCGCCGACGCCCAGCTCGGGGAGCCGGAACATCCGGGCGACGGCCTCCCGGCCGAGGTTGGGGAAGACGAACCGGGAGACCTCGCCGAGCGTGGCCTTGGCGTCCGCCAGGGCCTCCTCCAGCGCCTCCCGGCTGCCGTTGATCAGCGCCTGCGAGGCCGCGTGGCCGGTCTCCCGGTCGCCGCGCAGGTAGGCGTCCCGGCGGCGGCGCAGGTCCACCGGCCAGCCGTGTTCGCCGGGGGCCCGCGCCCACGGCTCGTCGCCCCGGTGCAGCCCCTCGTGCCGGGCGTCGCCGACCAGCGCGGTGGCACGCAGCCGGGCGACGCCCTCGCCGCGGGTCAGCAGCAGCGCGCTGCCGCCGTCGCCGCGCACGGTCGCGTCGTCGGAGCGGTAGCGGTCGAAGACCGGCAGCGGGTAGCAGTCGCCGGTGGTGATCAGCACCGCCGACTGCGGCGAGGCGGTGAGGTGGGCGGCGGCCAGTTCCAGCGCCACCAGGCCGCCGTTGGAGGCCTGCTTGACCTCGAACGCCGCCGCCCGGCCGCCGACGGTGCGGTGCTGCACGTAGGCGGCCGGGGACCAGTGGTCCAGGCCCTGGAAGCCGACGCTGGCGTGGATCAGCCGGTCCACCCGGGCACCGGCCTCCGGGGCCCGGCGCAGCGCCTGCCGCCCGGCCTCGACCGCGAGTTCGGCCGGTCCCCGGCCGTCGGCCACGCAGACGCTCAGGTAGTCCTGCGCGGCGTACTGCCGGGCGTCGTAGCGGCCGTCGAGGACCGCGTCGAGGACCGGCTCCGGTGTGCCCAACGCGCCCGCGCAGGCGGCCACCTGGATGTCGTGCCACTGCATGTCCCGCCCCTTTCGGTGGAGTTGTCGCCGGTCCGGGTCAACCGGCCAGCGAGAGCAGCCGGTGCACCGAGCCCAGCAGGTTCAGTCCGGCCGCGCGCCGGTCGGCGCCGAGCGAGTCCAGCAGTCGGGCCACCTCGGCCAGGCCGGTCGGTTCGCCGTCCTCCTGCACCAGCAGCCGGTGCGCGGTCCGGCTGCGCCGGAGCACGCCCAGGGCGATCGCGGCCTGTCCGGCGAAGAGCGACAGCAGCTCGGCCGCGCCCAGCGGGCTGACCGTGCTGGGGACCGGGTCCAGCACCTCCATCACCCCGATCGGCTCCTCGCCGCGCAGCAGCGGCGCCGCCATCAGCGACCGCGGGACGTACCCGGTGGTCTCCGCCAGGTCCCGGGCGAAGGTCGGATGAGTCGCCAGATCCCCTACCACCAGCGGCTCCTGGGCGGCCAGCACCCAACCGGCGATGCCCCTGGAGGCGGGGAAGCGCTCGCCCACCAGGTGGCCCTCCCCGGCGCCGGAGACCGCCTCGAAGACCAGCTCGTCGGTCTCCGCGTCGAGCAGGAAGACCGAGGCGGCGGCGGCGCCGAACAGGCCCCGGGCGGTGTCCACCACCGAGCGCAGCAGCTCCTGGTGGTCCCGCTCGGCCTGCCCCAGCAGCGCCGAGACGGCCGTCATCACGCTGTGGTTGTCAGTACTGCGGCGGTTCTCAGTCATGCGGACCCTTCCACGTTGCTGGAGGTGAGGTAGAGCAGGTTCTTGACCTGGAACGGGGTGAGCTGCGGGTGCTTGCCGAGGGCGAGCGCGCAGTATCCGGCGACGTGCGGGGTGGCGAAGCTGTTGCCGGTGATCCGGGTGCGTCCGCCGCCCGGCCAGGCGACCTCCACGTCGGTCCCGTGGGCGAAGAACTCCACCGGGGGGTTGGGGTTGTAGAGCACCAGCGCGGGGTCCTGGACGGCGTGGCTGCCGACCGAGACCACCGAGGAGAACCGCCACGGGAAGCTCTCCACCGGCGTGTTGTGGGCCGAGGCGACCAGCAGCGTGCGCTGGAAGTACGCGTCGTCGGCGATCGCGTGCAGCGCCTCGGCGAAGCGGCGGCGGGTGGTCGACAGGCTCAGGCTGACCACGTCGAAGCCCTGGGACACGGCCCAGCGCAGCCCGGTGACGAAGGCGTCGCCGGAGGAGGCGTAGCGCTCCCCGAGCACCCGGACGCTGTACAGCTCGCACTCGGGCGCCAGCGAGCGGACGATCCCGGCGCAGGCGGTGCCGTGCCCGCAGGCGTCCCCGTCGTCCACCGGCCGCACGCTCGGCTCGGCGCCGCCGACCGAGGTCACCGCGTACGAGCCCTGGATCGGGCCCACGTCCGGGTGGCCGCCCTCGATGCCGCTGTCCACGATGCAGACCCGGACCCCGCGCCCGGAGGAGCCGCCCCAGGCCCAGTCGGTGGTGGCCTGCTGCGGCCAGTCGGCCATGACCGCCAGCTCCTCCCGGCTGCGGCCGAGCGCGTTCCAGGTCAGCGGCGGGCGGCCGAGGCCGCGCGGTTCGCCGGATGTAGTCATTTCCCCTCCGAAGGTCTGGTCCGTGCACCGGTCGCGGCGGCCCACTCGGCGCCGACGAGGTGGCCCTTCGCCCGGAACAGCCGCTCGGCGGCGGCCGCCGCCCCGGCGGCGGCCAGGTCCTCCCCGAGGGCGAGCAGGACGTGGGCGCGGTCGAGTTCGGCGGTGGCCTGGCAGCCGGTGGAGTCGGTGCCGGCGGCCGTGGCGACCGCCAGCGCGGCCTCCCGCAGCGCCGGTTCCGGCTCGCCGCAGCTGGCCAGCGCCCGGGCCCTGACCCCGTGCAGTTCGGCGTCCAGGAACGGGTCGCCGGTCCCGGCGGTGCCCTCGGCGGACTCCAGCGCGGCCCGGTGGCGGCCCTGCTCCAGCAGCGCCCGGGCCAGTCCGGCGGCGCTGACGGCGGCGGCGAGGGTGTCGCCGAGCCGGTCGGCGGCCGCGGCGGCCTCGCGCAGCAGCCGTTCGGCCGTGCGCCAGTCCCCGGCCAGGCCCTCCACGGTGGCGGCGAAGACCCGCAGGCTGGCCGCCCCGTACGCGTGGCCGAGCTCGCCGATGATCCGGACCGAGTCGGCCACCAGCGCGCGCGCCTCGGTGAACTCGCCGCGGTAGGCGAGCAGCACCGCCAGCGGGCAGTTGACCGTGGCCCGGACCGCCCGGCGGCCCCCGGCGTGCTCGGCCAGCAGCGTCCGGCAGCCCGCCAGCGCGGCCGTGGCCGGGGTCGGCCCGCGCCACAGCGAGGTCGCCAGGCCGCCGATGGCGGTCGCGAGTTCCAGTTGGGCGTCGGTCAGCAGCGCGTGCCGCAGCGCCCGCCGCAGCAGCTCCTCGGCCTCGCCGTAGCGTCCGCCGAGTTGCCGCAGCTGGCCGACCCGCAGCCAGGCCCGGGCCAGGCCGAGCTGGTCCCCGTCCGCCTCGAACACCGGGACGGCGGCCAGCGCGTCCTCCGCCGCCGTGGGCGTCGGCAGTTCCAGCGCGGCCCGCAGCAGCTGGACGTGGCAGGCGGTGCGCTGGTCGCCGTCGCCGCGGGCGGCGTCGGCGAGGTCGCGCAGGTCGTCCCGGGCCCGCGGGTCGGTGCCGAGCAGCAGCCGGGCCTCGGCCAGGTGCAGCCCGACCGTGAGCCGCCCCGGGTCGTCCGGGTCGTGCAGCCCCTGGGCCCGGCCCAGCAGCTCGGCGGCCCAGTGCAGGTCGCTCCGGCGCAGGGCGACGGCCCCGGCGGTGGCCAGGTTCCGCGCCGCGCCGGACTTCAGCTCCAGGACCCGCGGCTGGTCGGCCGGGCCGAGTTCGGCGGCCAGCCGGTAGGCGTGCTCCAGGTGCAGCCCGACCAGGTCGCAGCCGTGCCGCTGCTGCCGGTACCAGACCGCCAGCCGCTGGTGGTAGCGGACCCGGGTCCGCTTGGACAGGGTGTTGTAGGCGACCTCGCGGATCAGCGCCCCGGAGAAGCGGTAGCCGTCGGCGCCGCCCTCGGCGGCGCGGCGGCCCTCGGCGCCGCCCTCGGCGGCGATCAGCCGACGGCGTCCGAGCGTGCCCAGCACCGGCCCCGGCCGCTCCGCCACCGGCGGCTCCTCGCCGAGCAGCACCTCCAGCTCCGGTGTGGAGAAGCGGCGTCCGGGCACGGTGGCCCGCAGCAGCACCTCCCGCTCGACCGGGGTCAGCAGGTCGAGCCGGGCCGCGATCAGTGACTGCACCGTGGGCGGCAGGGTGTCCGCGCCGCCCTGCTCGGTGATCGCGACCAGCTGCTCCAGGAAGAACGGGTTCCCCTCGGCCCGGGCCACCAGCTGGTCCACCAGGTCGGCCCGGTGCGGCAGCACCTCGCTGAGCGCGGCGACCAGCAGCTCCGACTCGGCCGCGGACAGCGGGCCCAGGGTCATCGAGCCCTCGGTCGCTCCGCCGCCGGACGGGTCGCAGCCCCAGCCGGGGTGCCGTTCCAGCAGGTCGGGCCGGGCCAGTCCGACGGTGAGCACCGCGGTCCCGGCGAGTCGGCCGCACAGCCCGCGCAGCAGGTCCAGCAGCGCGGGCTTGGCCCACTGCAGGTCGTCCAGCAGCAGCAGCACCGGGTGCTGCCGACCGACGGTCTCCAGGACCAGGGTCGCGGCCCAGCCCAGCTGCTCCGGCAGCCCGCCGGGCGCGCCGTCCCGCAGCAGCCCGGAGTCCAGGTAGGCCAGCGCGTCCAGCAGGTCCTGGCCCTGCTCGGGGCCGAGCGAGCCGAGCGCCCTGGCCCGCTCCACCACCTGTCCCAGCGCCTCGCCGAGGGCGTGCAGGGTCCGGCCCTCGCCGTACGGCGGGCAGCCGCCCGCCCCGACCAGCACCCCCCGGGCCGCCGCCACGGCGGCGAACTCGGCGGCCAGCCGGGTCTTGCCGACCCCGGCGTCGCCGTAGAGCACCGCCAGGCGGCCCTCGGCGGTGCCGGTGACCTGGTCCAGCAGCCCCAGCAGCCACGCCAGTTCGGTCGCCCGGCCGACCATCGGCTCGTCCCTGGCCCAGGCCCCGGCCGGGCGTACCGGCGGCGGCTCCAGCAGCCGCCAGGCCGGGACCGGCTCGGCCTTCCCCTTCAGCGCGAGCTCGCCGATCGGGACGACCACGGCCGAGGCCGCGACCAGGCTGTGGGTCACCGGGCCGAGGATGACCTCGCCGGGCGCGGCGTGCTGCTGTAGCCGGGCGGCGACGTTGACCGCCTCGCCGGAGGTCAGCACCTGGTCCGAGGCGGCGTCGGCGGCGGCCACCACCTCGCCGGTGTTCACCCCGATCCGGATCCCGATCCGGACGTCGAACAGCTCGCTCAGCTCCAGGTTGAGCGGCTCCAGCGCGGCCACCATGTCGGCGGCGGCGCGCAGCGCCCGCAGCGCGTCGTCCTCGTGCAGCACCGGCACCCCGAACACCGCCACCACCGCGTCACCGATGTACTTCTCCACCGTGCCGCCGTGCCGCTCCAGGCAGGAGCGCATCAGCGCGTAGTAGCGGACCATGACGTCCCGCAGCAGCTCCGGGTCGAGTCTGCCGCTGAGCGCGGTGGAGTCGGTCATGTCGCAGAACAGGACAGTGACGGTCTTCCGCGACTCCCGGGCCGGGGCGGCGGTCGCGGCCCGGGCGCCGCAGCTGGGGCAGAAGCGGGCGCCGGCCGGGACAGGGGACTGGCAGGCCGTGCAAACCATGGCTGAAGTACCTTCTGTGGGCGGCTAGTCGAGCGACGGATCGGGGCTGCGGGGCGGACGGTCCGGACGCGCCGGGTCATCCGGCTGGTCCGGGTGGTCCGCACGGGCCAGGCCGCGCAGCAGCGCGGCGGCGCGGTCCGCCGTGAACGCGGCGCTGCGGGCCACGGCGGCGGCCACCCGGTCCGGCAGCGGCAGCTCGGCCAGGAACCGGTCCAGGCCCTCCCGGTGCCCCGGGTCGAGCTCGGCGTGCAGGGCCAGGGTGCGGAACGCCGGTGCGGGCAGCCCGGTCAGCGCGGGCAGCCGGGCGACCACCCCCGGATCCGGCGGGCAACCCTCCAGCACCGCGATGTACCCGAGCAGGCAGGCCGGGTGGTAGTGGCGCAGCCAGTAGTACTGCGCCCCGGCCAGGGCCGCGACCTCGGCCGCCGGGGCCCGCCCGAGCACCGCCTCCGGCGGGCGGCCCAGCGCCGCCAGGTCCTCCAGCAGCCAGGCGTCGTGGTCCTGCTCCTCGGCCAGGTGCACCGCCAGGTAGGCCGCCAGCGGCTCCGCGCAGGGATCCCCCGGCGGCAGCGCGGCGCAGCGCTCGACGGCGTCCCGCATCAGCGGGACGGACGCCCGGATCAGCCCGTGCATGGCGTACAGGTACGCCGGGTAGCGCTCGCGCAGCCCCGGTGCGGCCCACATCTCCAGTGCCGCCGAACGTAGTTGAGGTAGCGTCAGTTCCAGGGTGGCGCGGACCAGGGTGGCGGCGGTCATCCGGCCACCCCCGCCGCCGCGCCCGCCGTGCCCGCCGCGCCCGCCAGGGCGATCGCGTGGACGGCCGGGTCGGCGGCGGCGCCCCGGTCGAGCAGCGTCCAGCAGAGCGCGCAGAGGTCGGGGTGCTCCCGCGCGGCCAGGTCGCGGTAGCGCGGCAGCCGGGTCAGCGCGCCCAGGCCGACCGTGGCGGCGGCGGTGAGGTACGCGTCGCGGCCCAACGCGTCCAGCGCGCCCCGCAGTTCGGCCGGGCCACCGGGGGCCGCGCGGTGCAGTTCGGCCGGGCCGCGGCCGGTCACCACGTCCTCGTTGCAGCAGCCGGTGAGCCCGCCGTCGTACCGGACCACCGGCGCGGCGGCGAGCGGGCAGACCCCGAACGCGCCCCCCGGCGCGCCGGGCCGGTCCGCCGCGCCCGGACTCCCGGCCGCGCGCCCGCGCCGGATCAGCGGGGTGGCCCGGATCTCGGCCCGCTCCGGCCAGTCCGGTCCCAGCGCCGCCGCCAGCAGCCGCTCCGCCTCGGCCGCCTGTCCGGGGGCGTCGACCACCTGGACCGCGATCCAGCTGCCCGCCGCTGCCGCCGCCCGCAGCGCGGCCAGGTAGCGCCGCTCCGGGATCCGGGCCGCGTGCTGCCGGTCGGTGCTGAGCACCACGCAGTCCGCCCGGGCCAGCACCGGCGCGGTCCAGGCCGGGGCGCCGCCGTCGTCCCGGCCCCAGTGGCCGCTGGTGTACAGCACCAGCTGCTTCCCGGCCCCGGCCAGCCGGCCGGTGGCCGAGTCCAGCGCGGCCCGCTCGGTGAACGGCTCGCCGCCGGAGATCCCGACCAGCCGGATCCCCGGCGCCCCGGCCAGCCCGCGGACCAGCCCGTCCAGCGGCCCGTCGGCGCTCACCCGGGCCCCGCGCGGCAGCGCGGACACGGAGCAGTGGTCGCAGCCGACCGGACACCGGTCGGTCAGGTAGAGCAGCACCGACGCGTTGCGCCGGGCCCGGATCCGGTCGATCCGGGCCAGCGTCAGCCGGGTCACCGGGGCACCCCCTCGGCCTGCCCGGCGGCCTGCCCGGCGATCCCGCCGCCGCTGCCGAGCAGCACCAGACCGGCCCGGGTCGGATCGCCGTGCCGCCGGGCGAAGCCGACCGCCCCGGCGGCCAACTGGAGCCCCACCGCCTGCTGTTCGAGCAGCTCGGCGGTCGGCCCGGCGGCCCCGGCGGCGACCGCCGCCAGCGTCCCCGGCCGGTCGCCGAGCGCGCGGCAGCTGCCGCAGTAGTCGGCGTCCGGCTGGTCGGATCCGCCGTGCCGGTAGGCGAGTTGCAGCGGACCCCGGGTCCGCAGCGCCCGCAGCACCGGCCGCGACTGGCTCCGGCGGCGCACCTCGGGCCAGGTGGTGGAAGCGATATGACCGAGCGTCAGATGTGCGGGCGGTGGCGCCTGGTCGAGCAGGTCCTGGTTGCAGCAGGCGGTGACGGTGCCGTCGAAGCCGACGGTCGGCCAGGCGGCCAGGTCGCAGGGCGCGGCGCGCGGCCCCCGCGCCCGCGCGTCGCTGGTACCGCGCGCCGGATCGCCACCCGGCGCGCGGGTGGCGTCGAGCGCGGTCAGCCAGGCCCGGGCCCGGCCGACCGGCCGCAGCGTGCTCACGAACATCGGCACCCGGTCCCCGAACTCGGCCCTGACCTGCTCGGTCAGCTCCGCCAGGTACGGGTCGTCGGGGCCCTTCCCGCACGCCTGGACGCTGGCGTCCCGGCCGGAGTCGAGGACCTCGCGCAGCACCCGGAAGACCTGCTCCCTGGGCACCTCCCGCTCGTGGAAGGCGTCGAGGCTCGCCGCGACATGGTCGACCGACCGCAGCGCGGCCCGGATCGGGTCCGGGGTGGCACCGGTACGCGCGAAGAACATCCCGCTCAGCAGGTAACTGCGGGTACCGGCCGCCCGCGCCGTCCCGGCCAGCGTGCGCACCAGGCCCGGCCGCAGCAGCGGCTCACCGCCGGTCAGCAGCAGGAACTCCGGGTGGTCCGCCGGGGTGAACGTCTCCACGAAACGCCGCAGCAGCGCCGCGGGCTGCTCTTCCCCATCGGTTCCGGACGTGGTAGAGCAGTGACCGCAGTGCAGCGGGCAGCGCCGGGTCACGGCCAGGAACACCGCGGAGGCGGGCAGGGAACGACGTCCGAGCAGTTCTGCGAGATGCATGTCCGACCTCCTTCGGAGGCAAGACTCGGCGCCGCGACTTGCTTCGGGGTCTGGATCCCCTTGCTTTCCGGTATGTCCACCGGCGTCGCCGACCCGCCCAAAAGGGGCAGCGGCACCGCCCGACTGTCACCAAAGTCGTAGGTCGAGAGCCGGAAGGAGCAGGCCCCTGCGACTATCGGCGCGTTGACGGGGCCATTCCCTGAAAATAGGTTTCCTCTGGGTTATGCCAGCCGGCCCGTGCAATTCAACGACGCCGGCCCGAACCGGGGGGACGGCCGATCCATGCACATCTCATTCTCCATTCTTGGCCCGCTGTCGGCGGAACTCCGGACGGACGGCCAGGACGGCCCTCCGGCCGAGCTGGACGTGGGCCCGTTCAAGCAGCGGCTGCTGCTGGCCATGCTGCTCTGCCGTGCCAACGGCGTGGTGCTGATGGACCAGCTCATCGACACCCTGTGGTGGGAGGGGCCGCCGCGCACCGCGCACAAGAACATCCAGGTCTACATCTCGCACCTGCGCAAGCTGCTGTCCGAGGACGGCCGCCAGGACCGGATCCGGCACCGGCCGCCCGGCTACCAGCTGCTGGTCGGCACCGCCGAGGTGGACGCGCTGCGGTTCGAGGACCTGTCCCGGGCCGGACGCCTCGCGCTGCGCCGCAACGACCACCTGAGCGCGGCCGAGTACACCCGGCAGGCGCTCGGCCTGTGGCGCGGCCCGGCGCTGGTCGACCTGCTCGCCTCCCCCGCGCTGCGGGCCGAGGCCGCCCGGCTGGACGAACGCCGACTCGCCGCCCACGAGGACTGGTTCGAGGCCGAGTTGGCGCTGGGCAACCACACCGACGTGCTGGAGGCGGCCGAGGAGCTGGTCCAGGCGCACCCGCTGCGGGAGCGGCTGCGCAGCCAGCAGCTGACCGCGCTCTACCGCGCCGGACGCCAGGCCGAGGCGCTGGCCGAGTACGACAACCTCCGGCAGCTGCTGGCGGTCGAGCTCGGGTTGCGGCCCAGCCCCGCGCTCCAGGGGCTCTACCAGCACATCCTGTCCGGGCATCCGGCACTGAACGCCCCCGCGCCGACACCGCCGCCGACCGCCGCGCCGGTGCTGCCCGCGCAGCGGTCGGCGCCCCCGGCCGAGGCGGAGGTGGTCGCCCACCTGTCCGGCCGCCCACCGCAGCCCGTCCCGGCGCCCGTCCCCGCGCCCGTCCTTGCGCCGACCGGCGACCGCCCGGCCGGGGCGGCCGAGCCGCGCGGTCCGCAGGCCGCGCCCCCCGCCACCGGACTCCCGCGCGCGGTGGACGACTTCACCGGCCGTCAGGACACCGTCGACCGGCTGCTGGCCTTCTTCGGCGAGCCCGGCCCCGGCTACGCCCACCCGGGACGGTTCGCCGCGATCAGCGGCCCCCCGGGCGCGGGCACCTCCACCCTCGCCCTGCAGGCCGCCCACGCGCTCGCCGGGCGGTTCCGCGACGGCCAGATCCTGCTGCACCTGCGGGACGCCCAGGGCCGACCGCGCCGCACCGAGGAGCTGCTGGACGACCTGCTCGGCCGCCTCGGCCCGCTCCCCGGCCCGCCCCGGTCCGGCGGCGGCCAGGACCGCAGCACGCTGCTGCGCAGTCGGCTGCTGGGCCTGCGGCTGCTGCTGGTGCTGGACGGCGTCGCCGACGAGGCCCAGGTCAGGCCGCTGCTGCCGGGCGGGGGCGGCTGCTCGGTGATCCTCACCAGCTGCCGCCACCTGGGCGGCCTGGAGGCCTTCGGCCACTTCCCGATCGGCCTGTTCACCGAGGCGGAGGCGCTGCGGCTGCTCCGCCGCATCGTCGGCGCGGACCGGGTGGACCGGGCGCCGTCCGCCGCCCGGCGGATCGTCCGGGCCTGCGGCCTGCTGCCGCTCGCGGTGCGGATCGCCGGGGCCCGGCTGGCCGGTCTCGGCCACCTGCCGCTGGAGCGGTTCGCCGACCGGCTGGAGGACGAGGGACGGCTGCTGGACGAACTGGTCGTCGGCGACCTGTCGGTCCGCGACTGCTTCGACCGCTACCTGCGGGTGCTCGGACCGGCCGAGCGGCTGGCGCTGGCCCGGCTGGCCACGGTCTGGGGCCCGGACCAGGGCGCCACCGAACCGGAGGACCTGCTGGAACGGCTGGTCGGCGTGCACGCGCTGACCGTGGACCCGGCCGCCGCGCCGACCGGCGGCCGCCGCCAGCCGTTCGTGATGCCGTCCCCGCTGCGGGTGTTCGCCGCGCGGCAACCGGTCGAAGCGGCAGCCGGTGCCGTCCCGGTCTGAACCGTCCCGCGCCGAGCCGTCCCGCGCCGGGCGGCCCGCCGGGTACGTCTGCGCGGAGCCGGTGGTGCTGCGCGCCGCGCTGCTGCCCCGGGCCCAGCCGACCCGCTACGGCGACGGCAGCCGCCCGGCCGACGACCCCGCGCTCCTCGACGACCTGCGGCGGACCTTCCGCGAGCAGCCGACCCTGGCGGCGGCGCTGGAACTCGCCGCCCCGGCCCTGGCCGCCGGACTCGACCCGGGCCGGGACCCGGGCGCGGCGGCCGACCGCCGCCGCGCGGTGCTCGCGCTCACCGGCTACCTGCTGCGCGCCCGCCACCGGGCCACCCCCTTCGGGCTCTTCGCCGGGACCGCGCTGGTCCGCACCGGCGCGGCCGCGCAGGGCGCGCTCGGCGACCGGCACCGCGCGCTGCTGCGCCCCGCCCCCGGCTGGCAGGCCGCCCTCGCCGCCGCCACCCCCGGGGCCGACGTCCGCCTGGCCACCGCCCGGTCACTGCACCGCCACGGCAGCGGGTACGCGCTGCCGGTCCCGACCGGCGGCGGCCCGGGCCGCTGGCAGCTCCAGCGGACACTGCGCCGGACGCCGCTGGTGGACGCGGTACTGGCGCTGGCGTCCGGGAGCGGCGGACGCCGGGGCATCGGCCGGTCCGCGCTGCTCGACCTGCTCTGCGCCGCCGCCCCCGGCGCCGACCGCGAGCAGCGGGCCCGGCAGCTGGACGAGCTGCTCGACTCCGGCTTCCTCAGCGGCGACCTGCGACCGCCGCCCGGCAGCGCCGACCCCCTCGGCCACCTGCTGGCACGCCTCACCGGCCACCCCTTGGCCGCCCCGCTGGCCGAACTCCGCCACGAGCTGGGCAGCGAACCGGGCCACGAGCTGGAACGCGAGCCGGGCCACGAACCGGGCCGCAGCCGCCAAGCGCCGCCCACCGCCGGTCGGTTGCGTACGCTGCGGGCCCGACTCGCGGCGGTGCACCGGCCGCAGGCCGCGCTGACCGCCGACACCCTGCTGGACACCACGCTGCGGCTGCCCCGACCGGTGGTCACCGAGGTCGAGCGGGCCGCGTCGGCGGCCTGGCGCTGCGCCCCGCCGCGTCCCGACCGCACCCTGGCCGGGCTGCACCTGGCGATGCTGGAGCGCTACGGCGCCGACCGCCCGGTCCCGCTGCCGGAGCTGCTGGACCCGGTGCGCTCGCTCGGCCTGCACCGCGCCCGGCCGGCGGCACCCGAGCCGGTCCCGGCGGAACGCGACCGGTTCCTCTCCGACCTGGCCCTGGCCGCGCTCGCCGACGGCCGGGCGGAGCTGCGGCTGGACCGGCGGCGGCGGACCCGGCTCGCGGAACTCTCCGGCCAGCACGCCGAACCGCCGTCCGCCGACGTCTACGCCGAGGTGGTCACCGCCGGTGCGGCGGAGCTCGACCGGGGCGAGTTCCTGGTGGTCCTCGGCGCGCACACCGGCCCGGGACCGGCCGGTTCGGTCACCGGCCGGCTGTCCGCCGTCCTCGGCCGCCCCGGCGGCGACCCGCTGCCGTCCGGCACCGGTACCGACACCGGCGAGGGCACCGGCCCGGTGACCGCCGAGGTGGTGTCGCACCCGCCGGATCCCCGGGCCTGGCAGCTGCTCGCCGAGACCGGCTGGACCGACTACCGGATCGACCTGACCGACCACCCGCCCCGGCCCACCGACCGCGACCTCGCCCTGGACGACCTGCTGCTGACCGCCACCCGTGGCGGGCTGACGCTGCGTTCGCGACGGCTCGGACGCGAGGTCCGGCCGGTCGGCTGCGCCACCCTGGACCCCCGGCGGACCAGCGGCCCCGCCCAGCTGCTGCTGGCGCTGGGACGCGCCGGCCGGACGCCCTGGCGGGCCTGGGACTGGGGCGCGGCCGAGGCCCTGCCGTGGCTCCCCCGGGTCAGCCTCGGCCGGGCGGTACTGGCCCCGGCCCGCTGGCTGGTCCCGGCGGAGCTGCTGCTCCTCGCCGAGGACGCCACCGACCGGCGGTGGCGGCACGGGGTGGACCGCTGGCGGGAGGCGTGGCGGCTGCCGGAGACGGTGCTGGCCGGGCGCGGCGACCAGCGGCTACCGCTGGACCTCGACGACCCGGTGCACCTGGCGCTGCTGCGCCGCGCCTGCCGGGGCCGGGACACGGTCGCGGTGACCGAACCCCCCGGCGGCGTCGCGGCCTGGCGCGCGACCGGCTGGCCGCGCGGCCCGCACGGACCGCACACGGCCGAGTTCGTCCTCCCGCTGCGCCCGGTCCCGCGACAAGCGGTACCGGTGGCACCGGCGGTACCGGCGGCGGAGGTCCCGGACGAGGTGCACCTCCCCGGGGGCCGCTGGCTGTGCGCGGCGCTCAGCGCGCCCGCCGAACTGCACGACCGGGTGCTGGCCGAGCTGGCCGACGAGGCCCTGCGGGCGGCGGTCGAGCGGGCCGGGGTGGACCGGTGGTTCTTCGTCCGGGCGGCGGACGACGCCGGGGTGCCGCAGCTGCGGCTGCGCTTCCACGGACGGCCGGAACGGCTGCATCCGGTACTGCTCCCGGCCCTGCACGGCTGGGCCGAGGCGCTCCGGTCGGCCGGTCTGATCAGGGATCTCACGCTGACTGCCTACCGGCCGGAACGGGCGCGCTACGGCGGCGGCGGCTGCCTGGCGGCAGCGGAACGCTTCTTCGGGGCCGACTCCCGGCTGGCCCTCGACCTGCTGGCGACAGCGCGGGATCCCCGGCAGGCGGTGGTCCCCGGGGTACTCCGGCTGCTGACGGTACTGCTCGGCTCCGAGCAGGCGGTGGCGGAGCTGCCCGAGCCACGGCTGGACACGGCGGAGCGGCGCGCGTTCGCGCGGCTGCGCCCGGTACTGCGCGGGCAGGCCGGGGACGCGGGGTGGCCCCCCGCAACCGTGACGTCTCACGGCCGGGGGGCACAGTCCGCTGCGCACGACTGGCTCACGGCGCTGTCGGCCTACCGATCGCGACTGCGCGTGGCCGGGGCGGAGCCCGGACCGGTCGCCCGATCGCTGGTACATCTGCACTGCAACCGCCTGGCGGGGCCGGACCGGTCGGTGGAGCGGGTCGCGGTCGCGTTGGCCCGCGACCTGGCGCTGACCCGCTCCCTCACGACCGGGTGACCGGGAACTCGCCGAGGCTGGATGGCGGTAGCGGTCGCGGCTTAGTAGTACGCCGGGGTGGCGCCGTGGGCCTCGACCTCGGCCTGGAACAGGCCCTGGGCGGCGAGCTCGCGGATCTTCTCGACCTGCTCCTCGGTCAGGCTGTACTCGGCGGCGACCGCGGCCGGCTCGTCCAGGAACCGCGCCGCGAAGGCGTCGTCGGTGATGGCGCGCTGGATGAGCTCACGCAGGCGGGGGCGGGAAGAGTCAGACATGGTGTCCTCCAGGACTTTCGGGTCGGTCCGCCGGGCTGTTCCGGCGTCCCCTTGACGAGCTCAATCCTGTTCCCACGCGCCGTTCGAAAGATCAGCCGCCGCGGCCTATTCGTCCTCCCCCAATGGCGGATGCCGCTCCGCGCCATGGCCTACATCCGGCGTGCCGATGGCGTACGAGCTCTGGCCGAACAGCTTATTGACCGCGTCGATCCGGGAACTGGCCCCGAGTTTCTCGAAGATGTTGCCGAGGTGGCGTTTCACCGTGCCCTCGGCGATCGACAGCCGGTTGCCGATCTGCCGGTTGCTCAGCGCGTCGGCCACGTAGGTCATGATCTCGTGCTCGCGCGGGGTGAGCCCGCCGCCCGGGCCCGGCGCGGGCTGCTCCCCGGGCTCGCGTCGCAGGTGCACCGTGGTCAGCCCGGCCACCGCGCCCCGGATGCTGGAGAGCAGCACCTCCCGGGAGGCGTCCTTGTGCAGGTAGCCGGTCACCCCCGCGCCCAGCATCGACTCCATCAGCCGCAGGTCACCGTGCATGGTCAGGACGATGATCCGGGCCAGCGGGCTGACCTGGCGCAGCCGTTCGACGGTGGCGACCGGTCCCGGGCCCGGCATCTCGACGTCCAGCAGCACCACGTCCGGGCGGTGCTCGGCGGCCAGCGCCACCGCGGCGGCGCCGTCCGCCGCCTGCGCCACGACCGTCAGATCCGGCTCCCGGCACAGCAGTTCGCACAGCGCCGCACGCAGCAGCCCGTGGTCGTCCGCGGCCAGGATCCGGATCCGGCCGGGGCCGGTCGTCGGCGCCATCACCACTGTCTTCCTCCCGCTCGCCTTCCGTCCGCGCTCCGCCGGGCCCCCGCGGGCGCTCAGCCCGCGTGCACCGGCAGCGCCTCGACGATGCAGCTGAACACCTGCTGGTCGTCCTGGCGGCCGAGGACGGACACGGTGGTGTGGCCGTCCCCCCGGGAGACCACCGGACCGGCCTCGATCCAGCAGGGGCGGTCGAGTTCGACGTAGCGCTGGAAGCTGCTGGTGATCGACACCGGGACGGAGCCCCGGCGCGGGGTGAACAGGTGCGTCGCCTGGCGGGCCGCCTCCAGCAGCAGCATCCCCGGGGCGTGGTCGACCGGGTGGTCGAACAGCACCGGGTGGCTGGTGTCGGCCCGCAGCCGCCAGCGGTGCGGCTGGTCGGTGGCGCCCAGCACCACGTCGAAGGCGGACCGGCGGCCCACGCTCTCGGCGGCCACCGGCGCCACCACGGCCACCGGACCCGGTGCCCGGTGCGCGCCGCGCACCCGGTCGTAGGCGCTGGGCGAGATGCAGACCAGCTGCCCGCCGCCGCGCGCGACCAGCCCGCCGTCGCGGCGGATGACCACGCCGATGCGCATCCCGGCGATGCTCCGGCCGCGCGGGCGGACCTCGGTGCAGGAGACCTCCAGGTCCAGGTCGGCCGGGGCGCCGCCGACCAGGGTGTGCTCGGGCACGACCGTGAAGTGCAGGTCGCTCATCATGAAGTGGCTGTCCAGCGGCACCCCGAACTCGGCGTGCGCGAGCATGGTGCCGGCCTGGCGGATGGTCTCGGCGGCCAGCATCGGGTCGTGGTGCCCGGTGGGCAGCGAGGAGAAGAAGCTGTGGCCGCGGGGCCACTGGGCGGACATCCGGAACAGCACGTCGTCGACCCGCTCCCAGCCGGTCAGCAGCACCTCGGCGACTGCGGCACGATGCACGAACTCCTTTGGAACCGTGCGGGTCAGCGGCGCGTCGGAGACCGCCGTGGCCGGATGGGCCAGGGCGCGTGACCGGCGCGGGGACACAGCGGATATCAAGAGGTCGGACATGGATGGACTCCCCCGGGGACGGCGCGGCTCAGAAGGGTGTATGGGCGCCTGTTCGCTGATAAGATACGGACCAACCGGTTTTAAATCTAGTGAGTTCAGAATCTTGCCACGAAAGTCATCACGTGGAGGACTCAGGAGGGCGCGACGGCGCACGTCGCGCCGGAGGAGCGGCCCTATGGCGAAGCAGGAACGTGCGATTCGGACGCGCAAGATCATCCTGCGAGCGGCCGGCGAGGTCTTCGACGAACAGGGCTACGAGGCGTCCACCATCAGCGACATCCTGGCGCGCGCGCAGGTGACGAAGGGCGCGCTGTACTTCCACTTCCGCTCCAAGGAGGAGCTGGCCCGGGGCGTCCTGGACGAGCAGGCGCGACTGATCGCGGTGGCCCCGCAGGCGCTCAAGCTCCAGGAGCTGGTGGACATGGCCATGGGCGTGGGCGCCCGGCTGAACGACGACCCGCTGCTCCGCGGCAGCATCCGGCTCACCGTTGAGCAGGGCGCACGCAGCCTCGGCACCCAGAGCGGACCCTATGTGGCCTGGACCGAGGTCGCCGTCGGCATACTGGAGGCGGCCCGGGCGCAGGGCGAGCTGCTGCCGCACGTGTCGCCGGTGGACACCGCCGAGCTGATCGTCGGCGCCTTCGCCGGGATCCAGCTGATGTCGCAGACCATGTCCGACCGGACCGACCTGGGCCGCCGCCTGTCGGTGTTCCTGGACCACATCCTGCCGAGCGTCGCGGTGCCGGGGATCCTCTCCCGGCTGGACACCGCGCCGGACCGCGGCCAGCGGATCCTGACCCGGTTCGGCCAGGCCGAGGAGGCCGAAGCGGTGGAGCCGGCCACCGTCTGACCCGGCGCCGACGCGCCGCTCCCTGGTCCCGGGCTGGCTTTCCTGTCGGTTGCATGGCAAAAATAAACCGACCAGAAGGCCCGTTCCCGCTCCACCCGGGGCGGGGGGAGCCGGAGCGGGGTGCCGCGGGCGACACCCCCGAAACGGAGGCGCGCATGCTGTTGGTGACGGGGGCGAGCGGCACGGTGGGCCGCGAGGTGATCGGGCTGCTGCCACCCGGGCAACCCGCCCGGGTACTGCTGCGGGACCCGGCCCGGGCCGGGACGATCAGCGGACGCCCCGGGCTGCAGGTCGTCCCGGGCGACTACGACGACCGGCGCAGCTTGGCGGCGGCGATGGCCGGAGTCCGCGCGGTGTTCCAGGTCACCTGCGACCCGAACCGCCCGGAGCAGGACCAGGCCCTGATCGACGCGGCCCGCGCGGCCGGGGTGCGGCAGCTGGTGAAGCTCTCCGCACTCGCGGTGAGCGACCCGGAGGCGGACGACCTGATCACCCGCTGGCAGCGGGACAGCGAGCAGCGGGTGCGCGCCTCGGGACTGTGCTGGACCCTGCTGCGGCCGCGGGCGTTCATGTCCAACGCGCTCCGCTGGGCCGACTCGGTGCGCACCGCGTCCGTGGTCCGGGCGCTGCACGGCACCGCTCCGCACGCCTGCGTCGACCCCCGGGACGTGGCCCGAGTGGCGGTGCGGGCCCTCACCGAGCCCGGACACGAGGGTCGGACCTACGCGCTCACCGGGCCGGAGCCGGTGAGCCCGGCGCAGCAGGTCGGGATGCTCGCGCAGGTGCTCGGCCGACCGCTGCGGTTCGAGGAACTGACCGAGGAACAGGCCCGGCAGGGGCTGCTCCGGCGCTACCCGCCGGAGCTGGCCGAGGCGCTGCTGGCCAGTGCCGCCCGCCAGCGGGACGGCGGCAAGGCGCTGGTGACCGGAACCGTCGCCCGGCTCACCGGACGCGCTCCGGGCAGCTTCCGGGCCTGGGCCCGCGACCACGCGCACGCCTTCGGCGATCCGGTCCCGGCCGCCCACTGACCCGCGCGCACTAACAGCACGCGTGGTCTGTTTTCCCCAGGTCGCCGACCGACAAACAAACCGGTGGTGCTGTTATTTTCGCGCCGAGCCGGCCGGGTCGAACGGGTACCGGGCCAGGGCCTCCGGGGCCGCCAGGCGGGGCAGCAGCAGCCGCCAGAACGCCAGCAGCGCGTCCTCGGAGAGCCAGATCGGATCGGTCCGGCCCAGGATCTCGAAGCCCGCCGTAGTCGCCGTGATGGTCTGCGCGGCGTCCTTCGGCGGCACCCCCTCGGCCAGCGTCCGCTCCGCCGCGGCCCCGTCCAGACGGGCCGCGACGAAGGCCTCCCAGGCCGCCCGGGGATCCGCCCGGCCGATCCCCGAGGTGCCCTCGTAGCGCATCCGGAAAGCCGCCCTGACCACCACGTCCTCACGCAGCAGCGCAGCCAGCGCGTGTGTGCTGTCGATGAGTTGCTGCAACGACGGGAGCGCCGGGAGGTCCCCGCCGACCGGCTCCCAGAGCCGCGCCAGCGCCTGCATCGCCTCGTCCTCGACCGCCGCCGCGAGGGCTTCCTTGGTGTCGAAGTGGAAGTGCAGCGCACCGTTGCTGACCCCGGCCGCGCCGCTGATCTCGGCGAGTCCGGCGTCGCGGAACCCGTGCGTGTCGAAGCTCTGCGCGGCTGACTGTATGAGGCGCCGCCGCGTGAGGGCGGCGCGGCCTTGCTGGGCCATTGATACTCCTGGCTGCTGGCAGGGTAGCCGAGGACGCGGCCGTACCGAGGCTTGAGGATCTTAGCGTAATTTAGAAACCAGGCAGGACGTTTCGAGAATAAAAAAACCGGGTGGTTTGACTTTTATTGGCCTCGCGACTAGTCTCGCCGCGTGAGCAGCGCGGCCTCGAAGGTCAGGAGTACGTCCATGCAGAGCTCCGCCGACCTCGACGCCCCCGGCCCGGCCCCGGCCCGCCCGGGCCGACCACAGCCGGAGCACCGCCGCGGCCGCCCCGGCCACCGCCGCCGGGAGCAGCTGCTCTGGGAGGCCGCCGCCCGCAGCGAACGCCGTCGGCTGGCCCGGGAGATCCACGACCAGCTGGGCGCCACCCTGGCGCTGACCCTGCGGTTCCTGGAACTGGCCGAGCTCACCGGCGAAAGCGACCCCGCCGCCGCCCGCTCCCACGCCCGGCGCGCCCGGGAGGGGGTGGACCAGGCGATCCGGGACGCCCGCTCGCTGATCACCGACCTGGGTGACCGACCCGGCTCCCCGCCCGCACCGCCCTCACTGCGCCGGGAGATCCAGGGCTTCCTCCGCGCGGCCGACCCGGTCGGCCTGGACGTGCACATCCGGGTCACCGGGGACGAACGCGGCACCGACCCGGCCCTGCGCCAGGAGGGCTTCCTGATCATCCGTGAGGCGCTGCGCAACGTGCTCGCCCACGCCGGGGCGTCGCAGGCCTGGGTGGACGCCCGCTTCAGCCACGGCGAGCTGCGCGCCGGCGTCCGCGACGACGGCACCGGCTTCCCGGCCACCACCGGCCGATCCGCCCGCTACGGCCTGACCGCCATGCGCGAGCGCGCCGAGAGCGTCGGCGGCACGGTCACCGTCGACAGCAGCCCGCACCACGGGACCCGGGTCGAGCTGGTCCTGCCCGCGCCCACCGGGCGCCGCGCCCGCCGATGACCGCACCACCCCGGCCCGCGATCACCCTGCTGCTCGCCGACGACCACGCCATCCTCCGGGAGACACTGCGCGAGTCGTTGGAGGCCGAGCCGGACCTCTCGGTGGTGGCCGAGGCGGGCGACGGCGCCACCGCCCTGGCGGAGGCCGCCCGGCTGGCTCCGGACCTGGTCCTGCTCGACCTGGAGATGCCCGGACCGCCCGCCTCGGTGACCGTCCGACGGCTGCTCGACCTGCGGCCGCGTCCCCGCATCGTCATCCTGAGCATGTACGACGACCCGGGCTACGCCCAGGAGTTGCTGACCCTGGGCGTCAACGGCTACCTGAGCAAGGGCGTCGGCCGCCGACGGCTGGTCTCGGTGATCCGCGAGGTGGTGGAGGACGAGGCGCGGGTGCTGCTCTCGTACGCTCCGGCGGAGCGCGCGGCCAGGCCCGGACGGCTCTCCCAGCGCGAGCGCGAACTGCTGTCGCTGGTCGCCCGGGCGCACAGCAACCGGCAGATAGCGAGCGGCCTGGGCATCAGCGAGGCCACGGTCAAACGCCACCTGCAGAACATCTACCTGAAGCTGGACGCGGCCTCCCGGATGGACGCCGTCAACAAGGCGGTGGCCGGTTCGCTGATCCCCTCCCCCCTGGCCCGCCCCCGCTGAACCCGGGCCGCTGAACCCGGGCCGGGAACGCCGAAGGGCCGCCGCCCCCGGCCCGGTGAACCGGGTGGGGGCGGCGGCCCTTCGTTCATGTCGCTGGGTCAGTTCTTCCAGCGCGGCTTGCGGTCCGCGGCGGCGGAACCGCCGAAGCTGCTGCCGCCACGGTCGTCCCGACGCTGGAACCCGCCGGTCGGACGCCCGCCGGCGGCCGGACGGTGGTCGTCGCGCCGCCCGTACGCCGGACGGCTGCTGCCGCCGGACGCGGGCCGGTCACCGAAGGAACGGCTGCTGCCGCCACGGTCGTCCCGGCTCTGGTACGGGGTCGACGGGCGCCCGCTGCGCTCACCGAAGCTGCCGCCGCTGCGGCCGCCCTGGTAGCCGCCGGAGGAGCGGCCGTCACGGTCGCCGCCGAAGGGGCGGCTGCCGCCACGGTCGTCACGGCGCTGGAAGCCGCCGCTGCGCTCCGAGCCGCGGTCGTCGCGGCGCTCGCCGCCACGGTCGTCCCGGCGCTGGAACCCGCCCGAGGAACGCTCGTCCCGGCGCTGGAAGCCACCGGAGGAGCGGCTTTCACGGTCGCCGCCGAAGGAGCGGCTGCCGCCACGGTCGTCACGGCGCTCGAAGCCGCCGCTGCGCTCCGAACCGCGGTCGTCGCGGCGCTGGAAGCCACCGGAGGAGCGGTTGTCACGGTCGCCGTAGGAACGGCCGCCGCGGTCGTCGCGACGCTCGAACCGGTCGTCGCGGCGCTCGAAGCCGCCCCGCTCCCGGCCGCCGCGCTCGTCGTCGGCCACCGGGCCGGCCTGGGCCGGGACGCTGACCTCGGCCGCGGCCTCGGTACCGGTCTCGGCGTCAGTGGCGTCGGCCGCCGGGGCGTCGTCCTCGATGCCCAGCGCGGCCCGCTCGCGGGCGGCCCGTGCGGCCAGCCGGTCGGCGTCCTGACGCAGGTCGGCGGCGTGCTTGGTGGCGCGCTCCAGCTCGCGGGTGAGCTCCACCACGTCCCGCTCGGCCTGCTTGGCCTGGGTGGCGACCGACTCGGCCTGGACCTCGCTGAGCGAGCGGGCACCGGTGATCTTCACCATGTCGGCGTCGAAGGCGCCGTCCACGATGTGGCGGGTGGCCTCGACCCCGGCGTCCTCCAGCAGGCGGAAGACCGACCGGCGCTGGTGCGGCAGGATCAGCGTGACCACGGTGCCGGAGCGGCCCGCGCGGGCGGTACGGCCGGAGCGGTGCAGGTAGTCCTTGTGGTCACCGGCCGGGTCGACGTTCAGGACCAGGTCGACGTCGTCGACGTGGATGCCGCGCGCGGCGACGTCCGTGGCGACGAGGACGTTGACGTAGCCCTCCTTGAAGTCGGCCAGCGTCCGGGTGCGGGCGCCCTGGGTCATGCCGCCGTGCAGCGCGTCGGCCAGCACCCCGGCGTCGCGCAGCTGCTCGGCGACCCGGTCGCAGCCCATCTGGGTGCGCACGAAGATGATCGTCTTGCCCTTGCGGGCGGAGATGGCGTTGGTGACCGGCGCCTTGTCCTTGGGCTTCACGACCAGGACGTGGTGGGTCATGGTGGTGACCGCACCGGCCGAGGGGTCGACCTCGTGCGTCACCGGGTTCTTCAGGTAGCGCTTGACCAGGGTGTCGATCTCGTTCTCCAGCGTGGCGGAGAAGAGCATCCGCTGGCCGCCGGCCGGCACCTGGTCGAGGATCTCGGTGACCTCGGGCATGAAGCCCATGTCGGCCATCTGGTCGGCCTCGTCCAGGACGATGACCTCGGTGGCGTCCAGGTTGCAGGCGCTGCGGTCGATCAGGTCGCGCAGTCGGCCGGGGGTGGCCACCAGCACGTCCACGCCGCGCTCCAGCGCGTAGATCTGGTTGGACATCGAGGTACCGCCGCAGACGACCTTGAGCCGCAGGCCGAGCACCGAGCCGTACGGCTCCAGCGCGTCGGCGACCTGCATGGCCAGCTCGCGGGTCGGGACCAGGATCAGGCCGCGCGGGCGCTTGGCCTGGCTGCGGCTGCCGCCGAGGCGGGTGAGCAGCGGGAGGCCGAAGCTCAGCGTCTTGCCGGAGCCGGTACGGCCGCGGCCGAGGACGTCCTTGCCCGCCAGCGCGTCCGGGATGGTCGCGGCCTGGATCGGGAACGGCTCGGTGACACCCTTCTTGGCGAGGGTGCGGACGAGGTCCGGGTGCAGTCCGAGGTCACTGAACGTGACCTTCGGCTCGGCCGGCTCGACGGGCTCGTCCGCCTCGACGACCTCGTCCGGGAGGTCCGGGAGGTCGGTGGCGGCGACGGCGTCGGTGATGGTGTCGGTGGCGTCGGACTGGGTGGTGCTGACCGTGGCGGCGGCAGAGGCTTCGGCGCCGTTTTCGGGCATGGCGAAGCGGTCGTCGTCAACGAGAGACATGAAGAACCTTCCGGGTGTTGGCACGCGCCAAGTCCGCGGGGTTCACCTACAACCGCCTCAATGCGGCCAGCCACGGAGTGCACGGAACGCGCCAGGGCGCCTTTGTTCTGATCAAGCGGCGGCGCCGGGCAAATGAAACAACAACGATCTACCAAGATAGCCTACCGGTGATCCGCTACGCAAATCACCCGGCTGGCCCATTCCAGCTCGGAGGTGCGGCAGGCTGTCCCGACGGGACCGTCTGCCAGTTCCAACAGTGCCCCCCTCCCGGGTATTCCCGCCCCCACGACCGGAACCTCCAGCGACCTCCAGCGACCTTCCGGGTATCTTCCGCGGATCTTCGCAGGGGCCTCCTAGGGGGTCGGTCCGGCCGAGGCGGACACGCTCGGTGACGAGGACGGCGGCTGGGTCGTCGGCGGCGCGCTCGGCGGCGGTGGCGGCGGGGGTGTCGGCTGGACGCTGGCGGTGGCCGTGGGCGTCCCCGCCCCGCCGCCCGAACTCCCGCCCGAGCCACCGCCCTTGACGCCGCCACCGGAACCCCCGGCGGGGCCGCCCTCGGTGCTGCCCGCGCTCGCCGCCGCGCCGCCGGGGCGGCCGACCGTCGC
This sequence comes from Streptacidiphilus sp. P02-A3a, assembly GCF_014084105.1. Lineage (GTDB taxonomy): Bacteria > Actinomycetota > Actinomycetes > Streptomycetales > Streptomycetaceae > Streptacidiphilus. Next base: position 9,039,975 of record NZ_CP048289.1, read on the forward strand.
GGTCGGCGAGGGGGTGCCCACCGCCAGGTCCTGGTCGGCCCCGGCCGAGGCGCCGGGACCGGCCGAGGCCGACGCCGAGGGGTCGCCGTCCCGGCGCCGGGTGCCCGCCCGCGCCTGCACCTGGTCCCCCGGCACATGGCCCAGGCTGGGCCGGTCCTGCGGCAGCCGCGCCCCGGGCGCGGCCGGGACGCTGCCGCCGACCTCCATACAGCCCGTCAGCACGCCCGCGCCCAGCACCGCGAGGGCGACCACCCCGACCACCCGGCGCACCCGGGAATCACCTGTACCCACCCTCGCGGCCCCGCTTCCCTCGGCTCGGCGGCCGTCGGCTACAGCCCCCCGCAGTCCTCAACGCCGACGGGGGGCGGCAGGACACGGCAGCCGCCTCGCGGCGGGTCAGCCGTAGCCGAGCTCGTGCAGCCGCGCGTCGGAGATCCCGAAGTGGTGCCCGATCTCGTGCACCACGGTCACCCGCACCTGCCGGACCACCTCCTCGGCGGTGCGGCAGGCGCGCAGCGCGGGGTTGCGGTAGACGGTGATCCGGTCCGGCAGCACCCCGGCGTACCACTCACCGCGCTCGGTCAGCGGCGTCCCCTCGTACAGCCCGAACAGCTCCGGCCCGCCCGGCGGGCACTCGTCCTCGACGAAGATCACCACGTTGTCCATCAGCCGGGTCAGCTCGGTCGGGATCCCGTCCAGCGCCTCACCGACCAGCTCCTCGAACCGCTCCCTGGTCATCTCCAGCACGTCGCTCCTCAGGGGCCCTCCGGACCGACACCCGCGCGCCGGTGGAATCCATTTTGGCGATACCCGGCTCCATCCCATATGCTTCTGAACGTCCCCGACGGCCGCAAGGAAGCCGGGAGGGCCACCCGCCCTCATCGTCTAGTGGCCCAGGACGCCGCCCTTTCAAGGCGGTAGCACGGGTTCGAATCCCGTTGGGGGTACGCATTAAACCGCGTGCAGGTTCGCCTGTACGAGGCCTCGTGGAGCAGTTGGTTAGCTCGCCACCCTGTCAAGGTGGAGGTCGCGGGTTCAAGTCCCGTCGAGGTCGCTGTACCCCCCTTCGGGGGGAGTTTCGGCCAGGTAGCTCAGTTGGTACGAGCGTCCGCCTGAAAAGCGGAAGGTCGCCGGTTCGACCCCGGCCCTGGCCACCAGCCTTGACCACGCACGATGCCCTCGAAGCAGCCCGCTTCGGGGGCATTTTCGTGCCGTTTGACGCCAACGGTGCGGCGGACGGTCACCACGTACGGCTTCAGAGCCATGCCTACTGCACCCATGTTCGACCCATCCCTCGTTCAAGCAGTTCCCTCGACAGGCAGTCTCGATAGACATCCGAGTGTATATATGCTCCGATATATGAGTAGGCAAGGGGTCATCGAGATCGAACCGGAGGTCCGGCAGTGGCTGAAACCCTCGGCGACCGCGACTACCTCCATGCGGAGCATGCCGCCGAGCGGCTTCTGGGCGAGCCGTACTCGCGACACCTCGGCGACGGGCTCCGTGAGCTGCGGTTCGCACTCGGCCACGACGGCAACGCCGTCCGGGTTACCTACTGGCTGGCGCCCGAACGAAGAATCGTTCTGCTGACCGTCTTCCGCAAGACGAAGATGCGGGAGAGCACCGAGGTGGAACGGGCGAAGCAGGCCCAGAAGACCTGCCGGGCCGAGCACGAGGCCGCACACGACGAGTTCACTCGCACCCCCACTCTGGGAGAGAACCGATGAACCACGCACGCTGGAAGCTGGCCCAAGAGCGGAAGACCACCGAGGGCTACACAGAACCGCCAGAGATCGAGGCCGCGCGAGCGGAGATCCGCATGGCCTTCGACCTGGGACAGGCAGTCCACGACCGGCGGGCAGAACTGGGGATCTCTCAGACGGAACTCGCCAGGAGAGCATCCATGAGCCAGCCTCAGATCTCCAAGCTGGAACTCGGCGGCACCGTTCCCACCCTCCCCTTGCTGGCACGCCTCGCCAAGGCGCTCGATGCCTCACTCAACATCGCCCTCGACGGGGACACCTCCAGCGTGGTCTTCACACCCCACGCGGCCTAACGTCGGCACCGCGCCCGGCCCCACCAGGCTGAGCCGACCAAGGATGCGCGGTTGACGCCAGCGCTGACGCCAACCGCCCCGGACGAACGCGTCCGACTGCGGCTGTCCACGAACGTCAGAGGGAACGAAGCCGGGACATCTCGATGCCCCGGCTTGGCCTGGAAAGCGGAAGGTCGCCGGTTCGACCCCGACCCTGGCCACCAGCCTTGACCAGACACGATGCCCCCCAACTCGGCCCGCACCCCGGCGATGGCACCGAGCGAGTCCTCGGCGCCCTCCTCCCAGTCCGCGCCCTCGTCCTCGCTGCGCAGATCCAGAACGAGGTGGGTCTTGGTCGTCCATGCCACGACGCACTCGTCGACGCAGTACGGCTCCAATGCCCGCAGCGTGAGCGGCCCCTTGGGCACGCGCAGGATCACCTGACGGGTGCCCCAGTTGGTCAGGTAGAGGTGAGCGTCGTAGTACCGCTCCACCATCCGCCTCGGATCACCGCGGAAGTTGCCCCACTGATATTCGTTGGTGAAGCTGGTCGCGGTGATCCGGGCCCGGGTGGACAGCGCCCGCAGTTGCTCCTGCTCGTCGCAGGTCAGCGGTCGGTCGATCGCCAGGAACCCGTAGTACTGGTACTCGCTCATCGCTGCGACCCTAGCGGGGCCCCCGAACCCCGATGATGGAATCTGCCGAGCCCGAGACAGACATCGTTCACAGTCAGCTGCCGCGCCGGCTGACCGGGACCGATCCGTGCACTTCTCAGCTGAACCTGACACGGAGTGAAAGACCCGGCCAACGGACTCGCCCGACTAGGCTGGAGGCATCAGCTGACTCACCCGGAAGGGCACCGCGCATGAACCCCGAGCACTTCGCGATCCTTGAAGAGGCTCGCAGGAGCCTGCCAGACGGGTTCAAAGTCGAACTCTCCGGCGACACCATCGTCATGATGGTCAGCCCCTCGGGTATCCACCAACGGAATCTCTTGGTGGTGCGCCGCCAGTTCGACGCGCACGCCCCGGCAGGACTACTGCCCAGCGAGAACACCGACCTCATCTCGCCCAATGTCGGCAAGAGCCGCAATCCCGACCTGACGTACCTGCCGGACGACGCACTAACGACCAGGGACAACCAGGTTCCTGCCGAGGTCGCTGCGATTGCCGTCGAACTGGTCTCACCGTCCAACCCGGAGAACGACTGGGTGGGAAAGGTACGGGACTACCCGCTCATGAGAATCCCCCTCTACCTCGTGATCGACGCGAGGGAGAAGGCGGTCACCCTCTTCAGCCGACCCGACGGCACGAAGTACCACCGCCGGGAGGACATCGCGTTCGGCGAGGCCATCCACATCCCGGAGCCGTTCGACTTCGAGCTGGTCACGACCGGCCTGCTCCCCTACTGAGCACAGCCGGCACATGTGAAGCTCCGCCGGTAGACGCCAGCGCTGACGCCAACCGGCGTGGACGACGGCACCCAAAGCTGCACTGCCACGCCAACGGCAGGGCGGACGGGACAGCACGAAGTACCAACAAGCGGGGAGGGCTGGACCCGGGGCCGGGAGAACCGATAGAACATCAGTGAAGCCCCTCGCGTGAGCACCGCTCCCGCTAGGGGCTTTCGCGCGTCCTCAGCCGGTTTCGCTCCGAGTCGGCTCACCTCCGCGGCACCAGGTCAGGAGACCATGGACACCGACGACTTCCCGCTCCAGTACGCCCGCACCCGGCGCTTCTCGCTCGGTGTCCCGCAGCAGTTCACCGTCTCCCCGGACGGCGAGCGGGTGCTGTTCCTGCGCTCCGCCTCCGGCTCCGACCCGCGCACCCTGCTCTGGCAGTACCAGGACGGCGCCGAGCGCCCGCTCGCCGACCCGGCCGACAGCGCGGCGGGCGTCGGCGGGTACGCCACCGACCGGGAGGCCCGGCTGGTGGCCTTCACCGTGGACGGCGCGCTGTGGACGGTGCGCACCGACGGCGGCGCGCCGCGCCGCCTGCCGGTCCCGGCGCCGGTCGCCGACCCGCGCCCCTCCCCCGACGGGACGCTGATCGCGTACCTGAGCGCGGGCGCGCTGCGGGTGGTGCGCGCCGACGGGACGGCGGACCGGCCGCTCGCCGAGCCGGAGGGCCCGGACGTCAGCCACGGCCTGCCGGACTTCACCGCCCGGGAGTCGATCGGCCGGGCCCGCGGCTACTGGTGGTCGCCCGCGAGCGACGCGCTGCTGGTCACCCGGGTGGACCAGTCGATGGTGCACCGCCGCTGGATCGCCGACCCGGCCAACCCGGACCGGCCGCCGCGGGTCGTCCGCTACCCGGCCGCGGGCACCCCCAACGCCGAGACCACGCTGCGGCTGGTCGCCCTCGACGGGCGGCACACCCCGGTCGGGCTGCCGGACCGGGCGACCGAGCCGGAGCGGACCGGAACGGCCGGGGCGGGCGAGTGGCACGCCCCGGCCTTCGAGTACCTGGTCGGCGCCGGGTGGGGCCCCGCCGGTCCGGTGGCCGCCGTGCAGACCAGGGACCAGCGGACGGTGCGGGTACTCCGGATCGACCCGGCGACCGGCCGCGGCGAACCGCTGTCCGAGCACCGGGCCGAGCGCGGCTGGGTGCTGGTCCCGCCCGGTACCCCGGCGCTCACCGACGCCGGGGTACCGGTGCTGCCGCATGTGCGCGGCGACGCCTGGAGCATCCGGATCGGCGCGCTGCCCGCCCCGGCCGGGCTCCAGGTCCGGGCGGTGGCGGCGGTGGCGGGCGAACGGGTGCTGTTCACCGCGAGCGAGGAGCCGACCGAGGTCCACGTCTGGTCGTACACCCCGGCCGCCGGGTTCACCCGGCTGACCTCGGAGCCGGGCGTGCACGCCGTCGCCGCCGGCGGCGGCACGCTGGTGCTGGACAGCCGGACCGAGGACGGCCAGGCGGTGACCGTGCTCCGCGACGGGCGGCCGACCGGGCGGATCGAGGTACTCGCCGAGCGGCCCCGGTTCACCCGGGCGCCGATCCACCTCAGCCTGGGCGTAAGGGAGTTGCGCACCCGGCTGCACCTGCCGTCCTGGTACCGGCCGGGCTCGGACCGGCTGCCGGTGCTGCTCAGCCCGTACGCCGGGCCCGGGATGCAGCTGGTCACCCGCGCCCGGGCCTGGTACACCGACGCCTGCCAGTGGTTCGCCGAGCAGGGCTTCGCGGTGCTGGCCACCGACGGTCGCGGCACACCCGGACGCGGCGTCGCCTGGCAGCACGCCATCCTCGGCGACCGGCTGGGCCCGGTGCTGACCGACCAGATCGACGCGCTGCACGCGGCGGCCGAGCGGTGCGACGCGCTGGACCTGGACCGGGTGGGCATCCGCGGCTGGTCGTTCAGCGGCTACCTGGCGGCGGGCGCGGTACTGCTGCGGCCGGACGTCTTCCACGCGGCGGTCGCCGGGGCCCCGCCGACCGACCGGCGGCTCTACGACAGCTTCTGGGAGGAACGCTTCCTCGGGCACCCGGACGTCCAGCCGGAGAACTACCAGCGGTCCTCGCTGCTCCCGCACGCGCACCGGCTCTCCCGGCCGCTGCTGCTGGTGCACGGGCTGGCGGACGACAACGTCTACCCGGCGCACACGCTGCGGCTCTCGGCGGCGCTGCTGGCGGCGGGCCGCCCGCACCGGGTGCTGCCGCTGCCGGGGGTGGGCCACCAGCTCGCCCGCTCGGGCGTCGCCGACCAGCTGCTGCGGGCGGAGCTGGACTTCTTCAGGTCCACGCTCGGCGGCTGAGCGGCGGCGGCTGAGCGGCGACTGAGCGGCGGCGGCTGAGCGGCGGCGGCCGGAGACCGTCAGCGCCCGGGGCCGCCCTGGGCGATCCAGAGCAGGTGCTTGGCGGCCTCCGGCAGCTCCGCCTCCAGCGGCCAGACCGCGCGCAGCACCCGGGTCAGGTCGAGACCGGCCTCCACCGGGACCTCCACCAGCCGCCCGGCGGCCAGGTCCTCGCTGACCGCGAGGTCGGACAGCACCGCCGGGGCCGCCCCGCCCGCCGCCGCGCTGCGCAGCGGCGCGGTCGAGCCGAGCTCCAGCAGCGGCACCGACGGGCCGTGCCAGGGGCGCAGCGCCCGTTCCAGGGTCTCCCGGGTACCGGACCCGGCCTCGCGCAGCAGCAGCTGGGTGGCCGCCAGTTCGGCGCCGGAGACGGGTCGGCGGCGCCTGGTCCAGGGGTGGTCCGGGGCGGTGACCACGACCAGCCGGTCCCGGGCGACCGGCAGCGACTGGAGGTCGGTCGGCGTCCAGGGGCCCTCGATGAAGCCGAGTTCGACCTCGCCGTGCCGCAGTGCCTGGATCACCAGCTGGCTGTTGGTGACCCGCAGTCCGACGTGGACCCGCGGGTAGTGGGTGCGCATCGCCATCAGCCAGCCGGGCAGCAGCTGCTCGGCCAGGGTGAGGCTGGCGGCGATCCGCAGGTCGCCCTGGAGCTGGGACTTGAGCGCGGCGATGCCCTCGGCCAGCACGTCGGCCTGCTCCAGCACCCGGTTCGCCCAGTCGGTGACCAGTACTCCGGCGGCGGTGAGCTGCGATCCGGTGGTGGCCCGTTGCAGCAGCGGCAGCCCGAGCCGCTTCTCCAGGGTGCGCATCCGGCTGCTGGCGGTGGGCTGGCTGATGCCCAGCCGGGCGGCGGCGCGGCCGAGGCTGCCGGTCTGCGCGACGGCGACCAGCAGCTCCAGCGCGTGCAGGTCCGGCAGCCGCCGGGGCGCCGGGGCGGGCCGGTAGCCACCGGTCGAGCCGGGGGAACGTGGCACGTCGGAGGGGTCGGCGGGGTCGGGCGAAGCCATGGCCATAGGGAAACTCTATGACGTGCGTGGCTATTGGCGGGTACCGGGGCGCAGCCGGTGGGAGCAGCGTGGAAGCCGTGATGATCTCCGCGCTCCGCCACCGTGTCCACGCCCCCGCACCGGCCACCACCCCGGCCCCGGCTGTAGCGACGGCCCCGGCGAAGGCTGCGGCTCCGGCGACCGCCCCGTCCGGGCACGGACCGGTGGGCGCGGCGCTGCCCGGGCTGGCGCTGACCACCGTCGGGGTCGCCCTGGCCTGGGAGGTCAACCGGCTGCTGCCGACCGTGGCGACGCTGACCGCGGCCGTGGTGCTGGGCGTGGTCGCCCGCAACCTGCGGCTGCTGCCGGGCGCGGCCCGGCCGGGGCTGGACCTGGCAGCCAAGCGGCTGATGCGGCTCGGCATCGTGCTGCTGGGCCTCAAGCTGGCCCTCGGCCAGGTGCTGGCCCTGGGCTGGCAGACGCTGCTGGTGGTGGTCGCGGTGGTCGCCGCGACCTTCTTCGGCACCCGCTGGCTGGGGAGGAAGGTGGGCCTGCCCGGAGACCAGGCGCTGCTGATCGCGACCGGCTTCTCCATCTGCGGGGCCTCGGCGGTCGCGGCGATGAACGGGGTGACCGACAGCGACGAGGACGACGTGGTGACGGCGGTGGCCCTGGTCACCCTGTGCGGCAGCCTGGCGATCGTGGTGCTGCCGCTGCTGCACCACCCGCTGGGCCTGACCGACCCGCAGTTCGGCCGCTGGGCCGGGGCGAGCGTGCACGACGTGGGCCAGGTGGTGGCGGTCGGGCAGACCGCGGGCCCGGTGGCGCTGGCGCAGGCGGTGGTGGTCAAGCTGATGCGGGTGGCGCTGCTGGCGCCGATCGTGGCCGGGGTCGCCGTGGCCCGCCGTCGTCGCGGCGGTGTGCCCGAGGCGGGCGCCGAGCGGCCCGCGATCGTGCCGCTGTTCGTGGTCGGCTTCCTGGCGATGGTGGCGCTGCGGAGCACCGGGGCGGTCCCGGCGCACGTGGTGGACACCGTGGAGTCGCTGGACAACCTGCTGCTGGCGGCGGCGCTGTTCGGCCTCGGCAGCGCGGTGGACATCGGTCGGCTGGTCCGCACCGGCGGCAAGGCGCTGCTGGTGGGCCTGGCCTCCTGGCTGATGATCGCGAGCGTGGCCTACGCGGGCGTGCTGCTCACCACCTGACCGCGCACCACCCGACCGCTCACCACCTGACCGTCCACCACCCGCCCGCGCACCACCCGCCCGGCCCGGTCACCGACCGGCTGGTCCGCCGCGCCCGCTTGTACGATGCGACCGACCGGGCCCCACCGACCGGACGATCCCAGCAGGAGGCACCACTTGTCCCCGACCCGCGAGACACCCCGGGTACTGGCGGAGCTGACCGAGCTGGTCGCCCGGGCGGACGCGGGGCAGGGCGGGGCGCTGTGGCGGCTGGCCGAGCCGGGCCGCCAGCTGGACGCCAACCTGGTCAGGCTCGCGCCCGGGGCCGAGGTCGGCGAGCATGTCGAGGGCGACCTGGACGTGCTGCTGATGGTCGTCGACGGCGGCGGCGAGCTGGGCGTCGGGCATCCGGGGGGCCGTGTCGAGCGGCAGCCGCTGGGCACCGGCACGGTGGTCTGGCTGCCCCGGGGGTCCCGCCGCTCACTGCACGCGGGCCCGGACGGACTGGTCTACCTCACCGCCCACCAGCGGCGTCCGGCGCTCGGCATCAAGCGCCTCGACGGCGGCACCGTGGGCCTCCGCACGGCCACCCCGCAGGGCGGCGACGCGCCCTGCCTGCTGGACCGGGTCTGCCCCGGCTGCGACCGGGTCTCCGCCGAGGCCACCGCCCGCTTCTGCGGCCACTGCGGCACCGCCCTCCCCGGCGCCGGTTCCTGACCGGCGCGCCTAGCCGCCCGGGGCGACCGGCAGCCGCAGGACGACGGTCAGGCCGCCGTCCGGGCGGGCCGCGGCGCTCACCCGGCCGCCGTGCGCCTGGGCGACCGCGCGGACGATCGACAGGCCGAGGCCGACGCCCTCCCGGGCCGGTTCGCCCGAGCTGCGGCGGGAGTGCCGCCCCCGGTGGAACGGCTCGAACAGCTGGTCCAGCTGCTCCGGCGGCACCGGCGGCCCGTCGTTGGCGACCAGCACCTCCAGCCAGCCGTCGTCCGCCGCCTGCCGGGTGGCCACCCGCAGCAGGCCGCCGTCCCGGTTGTACTTGACCGCGTTCTCCAGAAGGTTGGCCACCGCGATGCCGAGCAGCGCGACGTTGCCGCGCAGCACGGCGGGGTCCAGCTCCGCCTCCAGCCGCAGGCCCCGGTTCCGGCGCCGGGCGGCGACCTGGTCCAACGCCTCGGCGGCCAGGTCGGCCAGGTCCTCCTCCTCGAACTCGGTGACCCCCTGCTCCGAGCGGGCCAGCGTGAGCAGCGCCTCGATCAGCCGCTGCGCGTGCTGGGTGGAGTTCGCCACGTCCTGGGCCATGGTCCGCCACTGCTCCTCGGTGGCGGCGGGCTTGGCCAGGGTGACCTCGACGGCGGTGCGGGTGAGCGCCAGCGGGGTGCGCAGTTCGTGGCTGGCGTTGGCGACGAAGCGGCGCTGCGCGCCGAAGGCCGCGTCCAGGCGTTCCAGCATCTCGTCGAAGGTGTCGCCGAGCTGCTTGAGCTCGTCCGGCGGTCCGGGCAGGTTCAGCCGTTCGTGCAGCGTGGTGTCGGTGGCCCGGCGGGCGGCGGCGGTGATCGCGGCGATCGGGCGCAGCATCCGCCCGGCGATCCACCAGCCCAGCAGCGCCGACACGGCGACCACCACCAGCAGCAGCAGCAGCGAGACCCGGAGCAGGTGGGAGGCGGCGGCGTCGCGGATCTGGTCGCTCAGACCGATGATGTGGTCGTGGTCCGGGTCCAACTGGCTGGGGACCGCGTTCGCGGGCAGCGGCCGGAAGATCGCCCGGTAGAAGACGGTGGTGAGGGCCAGCACCAGGACGCTGCCGCCCATGGTGAACAGCGCCGCGAAGGTGAGCGTCAGCCTGGTGCGGATGGCCAGCGGCGGGCGCCGCAGCCAGCGCGCGCCCCGCCGGAGCAGCTGCCCGGCCCGCCGCCGGGCGCCGGTCACGGGACGATCCGGTAGCCCGCGCCGACCAGGGTCTCCACCAGGTCGGGCGCGCCGAGCTTGCGCCGCAGCCGGTTGACGGTGACCCGGACGGTGTTGGTGAACGGGTCCGCGTGCTCGTCCCAGGCGCGTTCCAGCAGCTGCTCGTGGCTGATCACCGCGCCGCCGGCGCTGAGCAGCACCTGCAACACGGCGAACTCCTTGGCGGTCAGCGCGATCGGCCGACCGGCCCGGTGGACGGTCCGGCGCAGCGTGTCCATGGTGAGGTCGCCGCAGGTCAGTACGGCGACGTGGGCCCGGCCCCGGCGGCCGAGGGACTGGATGCGCAGGGTGAGCTCGGCGAAGGAGAAGGGCTTGCCGAGGTAGTCGTCGGCGCCCAGGGTGAGCCCGTCCACCCGGTCGTCGGTGCCGGACAGCGCGGTCAGCATCAGGATCATCGGCGCGCCGTCGCGGCCCACCAGCTGTCGGCAGACCTCGTCGCCGGAGCGGCCGGGCAGGTCGCGGTCCAGCACCAGCACGTCGTAGACGCCGTTGATCTCGATCTTCTCCAGGGCGTCGTTGCCGTCGTGGCAGATGTCCACGGCCATGCCCTGGTCACGCAGACCCTCGGCGATCCGTGCGGCCAGGCGTTCTTCGTCCTCGACGACCAGGATGCGCATGCTCCCCATTGTCACCGACCTCCCTGTCAAGGCCGTTCGGCGCCTGGGAGGACGATTCCGCGGCGCACGGCTCTGGTGGGCGGGCGGCTTCGGCGCTATGTTGACAGAATGTCTAATAAGGAGCAGCCGGCCTGGACGCCGGTGGATCTGGCCAGGTTCCGCGAGGTCCAGCAGCTCGCCTACCGCTGCGCGCGGGCGGTCGCGGACGGGCTGGAGCCGGGGACGACGGAACGGCAGGCCGCGCGGCGGATGCGGCAGTGGCTGGAGGCCAACGGCGCGGACGACTGGTTCCACGTGCCCTTCGCCTGGTTCGGCGACCGGACGGTGTTCCACCGCTTCCGCACGCCGCTCCAGTTCTTCCCGACCGACCGGCGGCTGGAGGAGGGCATGCCCTTCATCCTCGACTGCGCCCCGGTCGCCGACGGCTACACCGCCGACATCGGCTACGCCGGCAGCCTCGGCGGCAACCGGGTGCAGGCGCAGATCCTGGACGACCTCCAGGAGTACCGGCGGCTGATCCTGGACCAGGTGCGCGAGCGCCGCCCGCTGGACCAGATCTACCGCGCGGTGGACGCCCTGGTCGCCCGGCACGGCTACGACAACCGGCACCGGGTCTACCCGGGCCGGGTGCTGGCCCACCAGGTCACCCGGCTGCGGACGCGCGGTCCGCGCACGGTGGTCGCCGGGTTCGGCGCGCGCAGCCTGCAGACCCTCGGCCGGGAGCTGGTCGCCGAGCGGATCCAGCACCGCTCCCCGCTCTGGGCGGACGGCAGGTCCTCCGCGCACGCGCCCACCCCGGGCCTGTGGGCGGTCGAGCCGCACCTCGGCTGCCGCGGCGTCGGCGCCAAGTTCGAGGAACTGCTGGTGGTCACCGAGGACGACGCCTACTGGCTGGACGAAGACCTGCCGCACGTCAACCGCTGGAAGGAGCAGGCCGCATGAGCAGCCACCACCGGGGCCGGGCCCCGGACGAAGGCCGCCGCAGCTTCGTCACCGCACCGGACGGCGTCCGGCTCGCGGTGCGCGAGTGGGGTGACCCGGACTCCGCCGCCCCCGCCGTGGTGCTGGTCCACGGCTACCCAGACACCCACGCCGTGTGGCGGCCGATCGCCGGGCTGCTGGCCGCGAACCGCCGGGTGGTGGCCTACGACGTGCGCGGCGCCGGGGCCTCCGACGCGCCGCGCCGGATCGGCGCCTACACCCTGGCCGCGCTGGAGGCCGACCTCGGCGCGGTGCTGGACGCGGTCAGCCCGGACCGCCCGGTCCACCTGGTCGGGCACGACTGGGGCTCGATCCAGTCCTGGGAGGCGGTCACCGGCAGTGCCCTGGCCGACCGGATCGCCTCCTTCACCTCGGTCTCCGGGCCCTGCCTGGACCACGCCGCGCACTGGTTCCGGGCCAAGGCCCGGCACCCCCGGCCGCGCGGCCTGGCCCAGCTCGCCGGGCAGGGGCTGCGCTCCTGGTACCTCGGGTACTTCCAACTCCCGCTGCTGCCGCCGCTGCTGTGGCGGACCGGGCTGGCCAAGGCGTGGCCCGCGCTTCAACACGCGATCGAGGGCGTCCCGCGCGGCAGCGCCGCGCCGACGCTGCCGGCCGACGCGGTCCGCGGGCTGGCGCTGTACCGGGCCAACATGCTGCCCCGGATCGCGCGGCCCCGGCAGCGGCCCACCGCGATCCCGGTCCAGGTGGTGCTGCCGCAGCGGGACCTCTACGTCTCCCCGGCGCTGGCCGGGCAGGCCCCGCAGCCCTGGGCGCCCCGGCTGTGGCGCCGCCCGCTGCGCTCCGGGCACTGGGCCCCGCTCACCCACGACGGCGTCCTCGCCCGCTGGATCGAGGAGTTCGCCGCGCACATCGACGGCGCGCCGGCCGCGCCCGGCCTGGCGCGGGCCCAGGTGCGGCCGCCCGGGCAGCGCGAGCCGGGGTCGTTCGCCGGGCGGCTCGCGGTGGTCACCGGCGCGGGCAGCGGCATCGGCCGGGCCACCGCGCTCGCCCTCGCCGAGGGCGGCGCCAGCGTGATCGCCGCCGACCTGAACGCCGAGGCCGCGGCCCGCACCGCCCGGCTCGCCTCGCTGTTCGGCGCCCCGGCCCACCCGTACACCGTGGACGTCGCCGACGCCGCCGCGATGGAGGCCTTCGCCAAGGCGGTGCAGAGCGAGCACGGCACGCCCGACATCGTGGTCAACAACGCCGGGATCGGCATGGGCGGGGCCTTCCTGGACACCAGCACCGCCGACTGGGAGGCGGTGCTCGGCGTCAACCTGATGGGCGTGGTGCACGGCTGCCGACTGTTCGGCGCGCAGCTGAAGGAGCGCGGCGAGGGCGGGCACATCGTCAACATCGCCTCGGCGGCGGCGTTCACCCCCTCGCGCACGCTCCCGGCGTACGCCACCACCAAGGCCGCGGTGCTGATGCTGAGCGAGTGCCTGCGGGCCGAACTGGCGGGCGAGGGAATCGGCGTGAGCGCGGTCTGCCCCGGCTTCGTCAACACCGGTATCGCCAGGGCCACCCGCTATGTCGGCGTCTCCGGCGACGAGCAGGAGCAGCTGCGCGGCAACGCGGACCGGCTCTACCGGCTCCGCAACGTCGGCCCGGACCGGATCGCGGCAGCCGTGCTGCGCGCGGTGGAGGAGAATCGCGCCGTCGTCCCCGTCGCCGCCGAGGCCCGGATCGGATCGGCGCTGCGCCGCCTGTCGCCCGGGACGCTGCGGCTGATCGCCCGCCGCGACCTCACCCCCCGAAGCAGCAGCAGGAGGACCCGATGACCGTCGTCACCACCGAGCACGCCGCCCTGCGACCGCGCCGGGTCGCCTTCGACTGGCAGCACACCCCGCTGCACTGGGTCCCCGGGGACCCGTTCTCCACCCACATGATCAACGTGCTGCACCTGCTGCTGCCGGCCGGGGAGCGCTGGTTCGTCGACGTCTACAAGCAGGCGCTGCCACTGGTCCGGGACCAGCGGCTGCGCGAGGACATGATCGGGTTCATCGGGCAGGAGTCGGTCCACTCGCAGGCCCACTCCACGGTCCTGGAACACCTGCTGGCGCAGGGCCTGGACCCGGCCCCCTACACCGAGCAGATGGACTGGTTCTTCGAGCACCTGCTCGGCGACAACACCGCGCCGCCGCTGGCCGGCCGCTGGTGGCTGCTGGAACGGGTCGCCATCATCGCCGCGATCGAGCACTACACGGCGGTGCTCGGCAAGTGGGTGCTGGACGCGCGCGGCTTCGACCGCTTCGGCGCCGACCCGACCATGGTCGACCTGCTGCGCTGGCACGGCGCGGAGGAGGTCGAGCACCGCTCGGTCGCCTTCGACGTGTTCCAGCACCTGGACGGCGGCTACGGGCGCCGGGTGCGGACCATGAGCGTGGTGTTCCCGACCATGTTCTGGCTCTGGGTGCGCGGGGTGAAGTTCTTCCTGGCGAACGACCCGGAGCTGAGCCCGGCCGAGCGGAAGGCGGCCGAGCCGCACCTCCGCGACTGGGTGCGGGCGGCCAGGGAGGAGCTGGTGCCCGCGCCCCGGGACATCTTCTCGGCCGTGCCCCGCTACCTGCGCCGCCGCTACCACCCCACGCAGGAGGGCTCGACCGCCAAGGCGCTGGCCTACCTGGCGAGTTCGCCCGCCGCCAAGGCGGCGGCAGCCGCTTCGGGACCGGCTTCGGGTGCCGCTTCGGGACCGGCTTCGGGTGCGGCGGAGCTCCGGCTGGAGCTGGTGGTGGCCGGGCGGCGGGAGGCCGCCGAGGGCGTGGCCGAACTGCGGCTGGCGGCGGCGGACGGCGGCGAACTGCCCGGCTGGGAGCCGGGCGCACACCTGGACCTGCTGCTGCCCTCGGGCCTGGTCCGGCAGTACTCGCTCTGCGGCGACCCGGCCGACCGGGGGAGCTACCGGATCGCGGTGCGGCTCACCGAGGACAGCCGGGGCGGATCGCGGGAGGTGCACACGGCGCTGACCGAGGGCGCGCGCATCGACGCGCACGCCCCGCGCAACCGCTTCCCGCTGCGCCCCGCCACCGGGAGCACCGACGAGAGCAGTGCTCACTTCTTCGTGGCCGGGGGCATCGGGATCACCCCGATCCTGCCCAAGGTCCGCGAGATCGCCGCTCTCGGCGGCGACTGGCAGCTGCTCTACGTCGGCCGCTCTCGTTCCAGCATGCCGTTCCTCGACGAGATCACCGCTCTCGATCCGGAGCAGCGCCACGTCCGCGTGGTCACCACCGACACCGAGGGCCTGCCCGACCTGGCCGCCGCCCTGACCGCCGCCCCCGAGGCCGCCGCCGTCCACGTCTGCGGCCCGGAGCCGCTGATGGACGCCCTGGTGGCGGTGCTCGCCGAGCGGCGCCCGGGGACCGAGGCGCGGCTGGAGCGGTTCCACCCGGCGGAGAGCGCCGCCGGGGCCGAGGCGGCCGAGCTGGAGCTGGAACTCGCCCGCAGCGGGATCTCGTTGACCGTCCCGGCCGACCGCAGCGTGCTGCGCGCGGTCCGCGACCGGCTGCCGGACACCCCCTACTCCTGCGAACAGGGCTTCTGCGGCACCTGCCGGACCAAGGTGCTGTCCGGCACCCCGGACCACCGCGACGAGCTGCTCACCGAGCGGGAGCGGGCCGACTCCATGCTGATCTGCGTCTCCCGCGGTGGTGGCGGCAAGCTGGTGCTTGACCTCTGAACGCCAGGCAGCGCCTACCCTGTTGGTCATGAGCGCATCATCCAGCCCCCGGCCGCCCCGGCGTCGGCTCGGGGTCGAGCAGCGGCGTGAGCAACTGATCGCCGTCGCCCTGGAGTTCTTCGCCAAGCAGGCCCCCGAGGAGGTGTCGATCGACGAGATCGCCGCCGCGGCGGGGGCCTCGCGGCCCCTGGTGTACCACTACTTCCCCGGCAAGCAGGGCCTGTACGAGGAGGCCATACGCCGCGCCGGGGAGCAGCTGGCGGCGCTGTTCGAGGAGCCGCGCGAGGGGCCGCTGTCCGAGCGGCTGCACCGGGTGATGGGCCGTTACCTGGGCTTCGTGGAGTCCCACGGCCCGGGCTTCTCCGCGCTGCTGCGCGGCGGCTCGGCCTCGTCGACCCCGGACACCGGCGCGGTCATCGACCGGGTCAGGCAGGCGGCGATGGACCAGGTCATCGCCCACCTGGAGCTGCCCGGGCCGAGCGTCCGGGTGCGGCTGGCGGTGCGCGCCTGGATCGCCAACGCGGAGACCACCGCCATCGCCTGGCTCGCGGACCAGGACGGCCTCCAGCCCCGGCCCGACCGGCTGACCCGGCAGGAGCTGCAACTGCGGCTGGTGCAGGAGTTCGTGGTGATGCTGCTGGTCAGCCTCTCCTACGAGCCGGAACTGCTGCCCGCGTTCCGGTCCTTCTTCGCCCAGGAGCGGCCGGAGGGACCGACCGGCCTGCTGGTGCGGCGGCTCACCGGCCTCCTGGCCGACCCGGCCCTGGCCGCCGAAGCCCTGCGCCTGGCCACCCCGGACCCAGCTCCCGGCGCCTGACCCGGCTGGCACCCCGGCGCCGCGAGGGCGGCCCGGGGGGCGGGGCGGGGTTTGGCTATCCTGTGGGGCGACGGCGGAGGGGCTCGCCGACAACCGCGACCGGATCCCGGTCGCCAACGGTCCCTACCTGGCGGTCGCCCATCCGGCGGCCCTGGCACTCAGGTAGGAGAGACATGCCCCGAACCCCCAAGGCCGGTCCCGGCGGTGTCCGCCGCGTCCGCCGTCACCGTTTCCCGACCCCGCAGTCGGCCGTCCCCGGCGGACGCACCCACCCTGGAGCGCTGATGCCCCCCAGCACCCCCGCAGATCCCGCAGATCCCACGGATCCCGCGGACCCCGCAGCACCCGCAGCCCCCGCGGGCCCCGGCGACCCGGCGGGCCCCGCGCCGCGGCTCGCGGAGAACCTGCCGGTCGACCCGGACCTGCGCGAGGAGCCGCCGCGCGGGCGGCCCCGCGAGTGGGACGTGGTCGCGGTGATCGCCCTCGGCGGCGGCCTCGGCAGCGTCGCCCGCTACGGCATCGCCCGGGCCTGGCCCACCCCCGTCGACGGTTTCCCCTGGGCCACCTTCGTCACCAACATCGCGGGCAGCCTCGCCCTGGGCCTGCTGATGGTCTACGTGATCGAGGTCTGGCCGCCCGGGCGCTACCGCCGCCCGTTCCTCGGGGTGGGCATCATCGGCGGGTTCACCACCTTCTCGACCTACATGTCCGAGACCCGCGGCCTGCTGGCCACCCACCACTTCGCCCGGGCCGACGCCTACGCGCTGACCAGCCTGCTGGTCGGGCTGGCTGCCGTGTGGACCGGGATCGCGCTGGCCCGGGTCGCCGTCCACAAGCCGGTCCGGCGCGGCCCGAAGCTGCGCAGCGAGGCCGGGCGCACCGCCACCGTGCCCGACTCCCAGAAGGCAGGATCCCGCTGATGCCCGTGCTCATGGTCTTCCTCGGCGGCATGCTCGGCGCGCCGGTCCGCTACCTGGCCGACCGGGCGGTGCAGACCCGGCACCGGAGCGTGTTCCCGCTGGGCACGCTGCTGATCAACGTCTCCGGGGCGTTCATCCTGGGCGCGGTCGGCGCCGCCACCGCGCACCAGCACCTGCCCGCGAACGTCAGCCTGCTGCTCGGCACCGGCTTCTGCGGCGGCCTGACCACCTTCTCCACCTTCTCCTTCGAGACCATGCGGCTGCTGGAGGACGGCTCGCTGGCCGAGGCCGGGCTGAACGTGGTCGGCAGCCTGCTGCTGGGCCTCGCCGCCGCCTTCGCCGGGTACGCGCTGCTGAGTTGACCGGCCGGGTCCCGCCCGCCGGGGTCGTCCGAATGCGAGACTCGCGCTGTGACGATTGACGAGTCGAGCCACGACGAGCCGCACCAGGACACCCTGGGCGGGCGGTTGAACTGGCTGCGGGCCGCCGTCCTCGGCGCCAACGACGGGGTGGTCTCCACCGCCGGTCTGGTCGTCGGCGTGGCCGGGGCGAACGCGTCCGCCGACACGCTGCTGACCGCCGGTCTGGCCGGGCTGCTCGCCGGTTCGCTGTCGATGGCGGCCGGCGAGTACGTCTCGGTCAGCACCCAGCGGGACTCCGAGCGGGCCGCACTCGACCAGGAGCGCCGCGAGCTGGCCCGGACGCCGGAGGCGGAGCTGGAGGAGCTGGCCGGGCTGTACCGGCAGAAGGGGCTCTCCGCGGAGCTGGCCGACGAGGTCGCGGTGCAGCTGACCCGTCACGACGCCCTGGCCGCGCACGCGGAGACCGAGTTGGGCATCGACCCGGAGGGGCTGGCCAACCCGTGGCACGCCGCCTGGGCCAGCTTCCTCTCGTTCACCGTGGGCGCGCTGCTGCCGCTGCTGGCGATCGTGCTGCCGCCGAAGGGGGTGCGGCTGCCGGTCACCGTGGCGGCGGTGCTGGCGGCGCTGGTCCTGTGCGGCTGGGGCAGCGCCCGGATGGGCCGGGCCCCGGTGCCGCCCGCGGTGCTGCGCAACGTCCTGGGCGGGGCGATCGCCATGGCCGTCACCTACGGGGTCGGCGCGCTGCTGGGGGCGTCCGGCGTCTGATCCGGTGGCGCCGCCGCAGCGGCACGGCGCTCACCTGCGGCGGGTTCGACCTCGGCCCCCGGAATGGAGTACAGTTCCGTTGTCGCGAAGAAAACCGCGGCGTGCAAGGCCTCGTGGAGCAGTTGGTTAGCTCGCCACCCTGTCAAGGTGGAGGTCGCGGGTTCAAGTCCCGTCGAGGTCGCCTGAGCAGAGCCCGGATCCGGTTGGATCCGGGCTCTTCGCTATATCGGCAGCTGACGAGTACACGACCAGGGCCTGATCACACATGTGACCGGTGTCACTTATATGATCGCCATCCACATCGGCCCTCGCCCACCCCGCTGAACCGGCTAATTTAATATATACAATTGCACACTCATTCAAGCCGCTCCCGACCCCCGCGGAGCGGACCGTTCCGAACCGGGAAAACGAAACCGCACCGAACCCGGCGGAGTTCGGTGCGGCTTCACGCTTGTCAAGATCCTCCATTTACCGCGTGCCGAACGGTCATCCCCCACGTGGGGACAGCCGACGCAATAGCAGGAGGTGTGTTTCCCTGTGTCTGCTCAGCCTCAGACTTCACCACGCTGCTGCGGGATACCCGCAAGCAGCGCGCGAACCTCGGCCTCGCGGTAACGACGATGCCCACCGAGCGTACGGATCGACGTGAGCTTGCCGGCCTTGGCCCAGCGAGTGACCGTCTTCGGGTCAACGCGGAACATGGTGGCAACCTCCGCCGGCGTCAGCAGCGGTTCGGCATCAGGGGTGCGAGCGGTCATGAGCGGCCTCCTCGGGAGAACCGAACCAACGCGGTTCTTTCCTTCAAATTCTGCACCTTGGACCGGGATGCCCGAAATGGCGCACGCCGACCAAGTCGGTAATAGGACGAACGGCTTGTCCTCGGCACTACAACTACACCATCCGTCCAGCCCCATCGGCCAAACCGTCGGAATTGACCCCTCCGGGTCCAAGCTCGACGGATGGCGATGGACCATGCCATAACGGACAGTCACTTCAGCGTGACGATCGGTCATGGCATGAACCAGACCCCCCCGCTCCCCCGCGAAGACGTTCATCCCCCGCAGACAGTTCCGAAGCGACCCGCAACAGTCCACAGTGAGGCTGGTTGTCCTATTTTGGCACGCTCGGAGTACTTCGCGTCAACGGTGAGTCACGTCACGTTCGCGGGGTATTGACCCGAAGCGCACGTTTGGTCCCATGTGGGTGGGGGATAAGGGGCGCCGTGGCACATGAGGGAAGGATGCCACGCGTGTCCGACAGCTCCCGTGTTCGACCATGGCGCAATCCGTCGTGGCGGAACCCCGCCACGCGCCCACCCCGCCTGCTCCGTGAACGATGCCCCCAGGTCAGCGGGGCTCAGTTCGCGTACTGGAGTTCCTGAATCCGCCGCCAGCGGTCGGTGATCGCCCGGTAGGAGCTGGCCGCCTGGGCGGCGTCGCCCTCCCGCAGCGCGGCCACCCCGGCCGCGACCTCCAGCGCCGTGTGGTCGTCCGCCAGCGAGGCCTCGGCCACCGCGTGCACCAGCCCGCCGTAGTCCAGCTCCACCAGCGAGCGCGGGTGGAACTCCTCCAGCCAGCGGCCGACCTCCTCGACCGCCTCGACCAGCGGTCCTTCGTCCAGGTTCTCCCGCAGCACCCGGAAGCCCCGGGCGAACCGGCGCCGGGCGTGCGACATGGGCGTGCGGTAGCGCAGCACCGGCGCGGACGGGGGGCGCGCGCCGTCAGCGTCCTCCGGCACCACCGGCTCCCCCTCAGGGCCCGCCGCCGGCTCCGGACCCGCCGCCGGGCCCGCCTCCGGCCGCCGGGCCGGGACGTACTCCCGCTCGCCGTCCTCGAACAGCAGGAACCAGGAGACCGGGACGTTCCAGGTACTGGTCAGGATCCACGGCCGGCCGTCCGGGTGCTGCGCCCGCCAGCGGTCCCAGTCCGCCTCCGCCTGGGCCCTGACCACCGGCGGCACCACCGCGTCCAGCAGCGCCGCCGGGAGGGCCTCCCGGAGCTCGCCCAGGGCGATCCAGCTGCGCAGCCGGGTCCACCAGGGGCAGAGGTAGAGCACGCCGTCCAGCTCGTGCACGAAGGCGTCCCGGCTCTCCCGCTCCGGCACTGCCATCGGCGGCACCGCGATCAGGTCGGCCAGCCGCCGACGGCCCTCGTCCAGGGCCGTACGCCGCTCCCCGTCGGGGTCGCGGCGCTGCTCGGCGTAGTCCTGCCAGTACGACCGCTCCGGCTCCGGAAAGGCCGTCAGCGGCTCGTACACGCGCAAGTACGCGGCGTAGGGAGGCCGCACCGAGGTCCGCAATGTAGGCACGCCCGCATCGTCGCACGACGGCGTGGCCCCGTGGCCCGGAAGCCCGGGCTCCGCCCGCGCGCCCGCGCGAGTTCGTGGTCCGGCCCCACACCGGGCCCGGGGGATCTACGCTGCTGCCAAGCCCCGTCCGCGCTCCACGACGAGCACCGGGCCGGGGTCGCGCCCCGCACCACACCCGCGCGGGCGCAGCCCGACAACGACATGGAGTCACCACCGTGACCGACGTCCAGAACCGCTCCGGGGTACTGCACCGGATCTTCGCCTCCGACTCAGCGGCGGCCCCCGGCGACAGCCACGAGCAGGTCGTCCTCTGCCACGACCGCGACAGCGGCCTGAAGGCCGTCATCGCCATCCATTCCACCGCGCTGGGCCCCGCCCTCGGCGGCACCCGCTTCCACCCGTACGCCTCCGAGGAGGAGGCCGTGCAGGACGCGCTGAACCTGGCCCGCGGCATGTCCTACAAGAACGCGCTGGCCGGTCTCGACCTCGGCGGCGGCAAGGCCGTGATCATCGGCGACCCGGCCCACGCGACCGAGGGCGGCGCCAAGAGCGAGGCGCTGCTGCGGGCCTACGGCCGCTTCGTGCAGTCCCTGGGCGGTCGCTACATCACCGCCTGCGACGTCGGCACCTACGTGGCCGACATGGACGTGGTCGCCCGCGAGTGCGACTTCGTGACCGGCCGCTCGCCCGAGTACGGCGGCGCCGGGGACTCCTCGGTGCTGACCGCCTTCGGGGTGTTCCAGGCGATGCGGGCCTGCGCCCGGCACCGCTGGGGCGCGCCCACCCTGGCCGGGCGCCGGGTCGGCGTCGCCGGGGTCGGCAAGGTCGGCCACCACCTGGTGGGCCACCTGGTCGAGGACGGCGCGCAGGTGGTCGTCACCGACGTCCGGGCGGACGCGGTGGCCCGGGTGCGGGCGGCGCACCCGGGGGTGGAGGTGGTGGCCGACGCCGGGGCGCTGGTCCGCGCGAATCTGGACGTCTACGCCCCCTGTGCGCTCGGTGGCGCCCTCGACGACGACACGGTGGCGGCGCTGACCGCCACCGTGGTCTGCGGGGCCGCCAACAACCAGCTGGCGCATCCGGGCGTGGAGAAGGACCTGGCCGACCGGGGCGTGCTGTACGCGCCGGACTACCTGGTGAACGCCGGCGGCGTGATCCAGGTCGCGGACGAGATCGGCGGGTTCGTCTTCGAGCGGGCCAAGGCGAAGGCGGCGCGGATCTACGACACCACGCTGGAGATCTTCGCCCGGGCCCAGGCCGACGGCGTGCCCCCGGCGGTCGCGGCGGACCGCTTGGCCGAGCGGCGGATGGCCGACATCGGGCGGCTCCGCTCGATCCACCTCCCCGGCGGACGCCGGGGCTGAGGGCCGGAGTCCCGGCGGTCCGCGACAGGAACGCCGTTCTCACCTGATGCCCCCGAACGGGGGATACCAACTGCCCGTACGGGGGATAATCTTCCCGGAGCGGTCCCACCAACCGCCCCGGGAAGTGTCCGGCGAAACCCGCCCGCTACCCTTGTGACCTGCACCAACATGGTCACGACGCGGGGTGGCGTGCGCAACGTCGCACGGGCGGCGTACCGTACGGCGCTGTAAGCAGGTACCGTTATTGCTCAAAGGACCGACCCTCTCACTTCGCGAGGGGTCGTTTCTCATCATGAACGCGTATCAAGACTCGGGGCCATGAGCCCCGTCGTTGAGGGGGTCGAGCCATGGGGCGCGGCCGGGCCAAGGCCAAGCAGACAAAGGTCGCCCGCCAGCTGAAGTACGGCGACGTGGGTTTCGACCCGTCACGTCTGGCCAACGAGCTGGGCGCATCGCCTTCGAACGAGTCGGTTAATCCGGAGCCGTTCGAAGACGACGACGAGGACGATGATCCGTATGCGTCGTATGCGCAGCTGTACAACGGCGATGAGGACGACGACGAGGACGAGGCTGCGGGCTCGTACCGCAAACACGCCTGACCTCGTCGCGTCAGTCGAACAGCCGATCCGGTGACCACCGGGTCGGCCATTCGGCTTACCCGTACGCCGCTCACCCGGGCACGGTGGTCGGCAGGCCGACCGCCGGGCCCGGCGGCGCGGCCTGACGGCCCTGACGGGCCGGTGCGGGGGCAGCCGGGCCCCCGCACCGTTCCGGACCGCGCTCAGGCCTCGTAGCTGCCGTAGAGCGCCGCTCCGCCGTTGTCCCACTCGCCGCCGCGGTCGACGATGTCGCCGAGCAGCCAGGCCTCGACGTCCCGGTCGGCCAGCACCGCGAGCACCGTGTCCACGGACTCCGGCGGGACCACGGCCACCATGCCGACACCCATGTTCAGGGTCTTCTCGATCTCCAGCGTGTCCATCCGGCCGACCTCGGCCACCGTGCGGAAGACCGGCAGCGGGTTCCAGGTGCCCCGGTCGAGCCGGGCGTGCAGCCCGTCCGGGATCACCCGGGCCAGGTTCGCCGCCAGGCCGCCGCCGGTGACGTGCGAGAAGGCGTGGATCTCGGTGGAGCGGGCCAGCGCCAGGCAGTCCAGCGAGTAGATCCTGGTGGGCTCCAGCAGCTCCTCGCCGAGGGTCCGGCCGAACTCCTCCACCTGCCGGTCCAGCTTCCAGCCCGCCTCGTTCAGCAGCACGTGCCGGACCAGCGAGTAGCCGTTGGAGTGCAGCCCGGAGGCGGCCATCGCGATGACCACGTCCCCGGCCCGAACCCGGTGCGCGCCGAGCAGGTCGTCCGCCTCGACCACGCCGGTGCCGGCGCCCGCGACGTCGTACTCGTCCGGGCCGAGCAGCCCGGGGTGCTCCGCGGTCTCGCCGCCGACCAGGGCGCACCCGGCCAGCACGCAGCCCTCGGCGATGCCCTTGACGATCTGCGCGACCCGCTCCGGGTGGACCTTGCCGACGCAGATGTAGTCGGTCATGAACAGCGGCTCGGCGCCGCAGACGACCAGGTCGTCGACGACCATGCCGACCAGGTCGTGGCCGATGGTGTCGTGCTTGTCCAGGGCCGCCGCCAGGGCGACCTTGGTGCCGACCCCGTCGGTCGCCGAGGCCAGCAGCGGACGCTGGTAGCGCTTCAGGGCACTGGCGTCGAACAGCCCGGCGAATCCGCCGATGCCGCCGACCACCTCGGGCCTGGTGGCCTTGCCGACCCACTGCTTCATCAGCTGGACGGCGAGGTCCCCGGCCTCGATGGAGACGCCGGCGGCGGCGTAGGTCGCGCCGCCGTTCGTGCCGGTGGTGGTCTGGTCGCTCACAGGAACGGCCCTTTCGGGTCGGGGGTGGTCGTACGGGCTCGAACGAACGGATCCGCGGTCGCTCGGGAACGGGCGAACCGAGGACGAGCGGATCGAACGGTTACGGGCGGCGCAGCGCGTCGGCCGCGCCGATGCCGCCGAGCATGGACTGCACGCCGTCGGCGTCCGAACGGCCGCCGACGGGGTTGCGACCGGGTGCGTGCCGTACCGCCGGGGGCTGCCCGGCGGAGGCGATCTCGGCCTCCAGCAGGTGCTTGCCCAGCAGTTCCGGGTCCGGCAGCTCCATCGGGTACTCGCCGGTGAAGCAGGCGGTGCAGAGCCGGTCCCGGGGCTGGCTGGTGGCCTCGACCATGCCGTCGGTGGAGATGAAGGCCAGCGAGTCCGCGCCCAGCGACTGGCCGATCTCCTCGACCGACAGGCCGTTGGCGATCAGCTCGGCCCGGGTGGCGAAGTCGATGCCGAAGAAGCAGGGCCACTTGATCGGCGGCGAGGAGATCCGGATGTGCACCTCGGCCGCGCCGGCCTCGCGCAGCATCCGGACCAGGGCCCGCTGGGTGTTGCCGCGCACGATCGAGTCGTCCACGACCACCAGCCGCTTGCCGCGGATGACGTCCTTCAGCGGGTTCAGCTTCAGCCGGATGCCGAGCTGCCGGATGGTCTGGTTCGGCTGGATGAAGGTCCGCCCGACGTAGGCGTTCTTCACCAGGCCGGAGCCGTAGGGGATGCCGCTGGCCTCGGCGTAGCCGATGGCGGCCGGGGTACCGGACTCCGGAGTCGCTATCACCAGGTCGGCCTCGGCCGGGGCCTCCTTGGCCAGCCTGCGGCCCATCTCCACCCGGGACAGGTGGACGTTGCGCCCGGCGATGGTGGTGTCCGGGCGGGCCAGGTAGACGTACTCGAAGACGCAGCCCTTGGGCTTGGCCTCGGCGAAGCGGGAGGTCCGCAGGCCGTTCTCGTCCACCGCGATCAGCTCGCCGGGCTCGACCTCGCGGATGAAGGACGCGCCGACGATGTCCAGCGCGGCGGTCTCCGAGGCGACCACCCAGCCGCGCTCCAGACGGCCCAGCACCAGCGGGCGGATGCCCTGCGGGTCACGGGCGGCGTAGAGGGTCTGCTCGTCCATGAAGACCAGCGAGAAGGCACCCTTGACCAGCGGCAGGATCTGCCGGGCGGTCTCCTCGATGGAGAGGTCGGGGTGGCCCGCGAGCAGCGCGGTGACCAGGTCGGTGTCGTTGGTGACGGCCGACCGGCCGGAACGCGAGGTGTGCTGCTCGCCGGGGAGGTCGGCGACCATCCGCGCCAGTTCGGCGGTGTTGACCAGGTTGCCGTTGTGGCCGAGCGCCAGCGAACCGTGGGCGGTCGCCCGGAAGGTCGGCTGGGCGTTCTCCCACACGGAGGAGCCGGTGGTGGAGTAGCGGGCGTGGCCGACGGCGATATGGCCGAGCAGCGAGCCCAGGGAAGCTTCGTCGAAGACCTGCGAAACCAGACCCATGTCCTTGTAGACGAGGATCTGCGAGCCGTTGCTCACTGCGATACCGGCGGACTCCTGTCCGCGGTGCTGCAGGGCGTACAGCCCGAAATAGGTGAGTTTGGCGACCTCTTCACCGGGGGCCCAGACCCCGAAGACGCCGCAGGCGTCCTGGGGCCCCTTCTCGCCGGGAAGGAGGTCATGGCTGAGTCGTCCGTCACCGCGTGGCACGGTACCGAGTCTAGGGCAGTCCGGGAGCGACCGCCGAACGGGGGACAACCGCAGGTCACCGCCCGCCTCCCGGACACGCGTAGAACGCATCCGAACGGACTCAGCCCATCACCGGGAGTAGCGCCGAAAGATCGCTCCGCTCGCCGCCCGCCGTGAGTTGCGCCACGTTTCCCTCGGCGCCGGTGATCCGGGCCCAGCTGGTGCGGCCGGTGGCCAGCCGGATCCACGGCAGCGGGGCGGTCTCCACCACGTTCGGCGGCGTCCCCCGGGTGTGCCGGGGGCCCGCCACGCACTGGACCACGGCGAACGGCGGGATCCGCAGCTCCACCGCGCCGCCCGGGGCCTGGACCGCGAGCGCGTCCGCGAGCAGCCGCACCACCGCCGCCAGCGCCCGCCGGTCGTGCGGGAAGGCGTCCGCCGGGGGGCAGCGCCCCGGGTCGGCCCCGGCCAGCGCGGCGGCCAGGTCGTCGGCGTGCACCACGGTCTCCACCAGCCGGGTGACCAGGTAGTCGGTGAGCAGCATCGCGCCGAACCGGGTCGGCAGCCGCAGCTGCGGCGGGTACTCGTCGGCGAGCAGCGCCAGCGCCCGCTCGACGGCGGCGTCCAGCGCGGCGGCGACCTCCGCCGGGCCGCCGCCGTACTCCCGCGCACCGCGCTGCCGGGCCCGGTCGGCGATGGCCGGGGCGGCGGTGCGGGTCGCGGCGACCCAGTCGGTGAGCGTCAGCGGCGCGGCGTCGCCGGTCGACAACCCGAGGTTGTCGGTGATCGCGTCGAAGGCGCTGCCCAGGTGCGCGACCAGGTCCCGCACCGTCCAGTCGCCGAGCCGGGTGGGCGCGGCCAGCAGCGCCTCGGCGTCGGCCCGGTCGCCCAGCGCGTGCACCAGCGTGCGCACCGCCCCCGCCTGCGCGGCGAGCGCGGCACGGCTGGTGGCGGGATCGTAGCTGCGGACACGGACCCGGCGGGCGGCTGGCGGCATGCGGACGAGCTTAGACGGCGCCCGGGGCGCTCACAGCACGTCGGGCAGGTGGTCGGGCAGATGGTCGGGCAGGTGGTCGGGCAGGTAGTCGAAGCCGGGCACCCCGGGCCGGGCCAGGGCCAGCGCGGCCAGCAGCCCGGGCGGCGGCGCGGCGTGGATCAGCGGGTAGTCCCGCTCGTCGGCGGCCGGGTCGGCGGTGAACGCCAGCCGCTCCGCGTCCAGTGAGAACCCGGCGTCGATGCCGGGGCGGTTGCCGCGGGCGTCCAGCCGCGACCAGCGGCCGTCCAGCCGGACCGCGATCAGCGCGTGCAGGACGAAGCGGCCGGGCGCGCCGTCGCCGAGCCGCTGGTAGCAGAGTCCGGCCGGGATCCGCCGGGCCCGCAGCAGCGCCGCCAGCAGGTGCGACTTGCCGTGGCAGACGGCGTCGCCGTGGGCCAGCACCTCGGACGCGGCGCTGGCGGCGCTCCACCGGTCGACGTCGCGGGAGTGCCCGACCGTGTCCCGGACCAGCAGGTACGCCGCCCGGGCGACGGCGGTCGGGTCGCCGCCGGGCAGCCCCTCGGCCGCCGCGCGGACCAGCGGATGCCCGTGGTCGATCACCGCGTCGGCCGCCAGGTAGTCCGCGATCCGGTCGGAGGCCGGGGCGATGGCAGTCATGCCGGGCATCCTGCCAGCCGTTGCTGGGCCCGGCGACGGATTTTCGGTTGCCCGGAACCGGACCGCGCCGCACCATGGCCCCGGCGGAGCGACCGCCCGCGGGCACGTCCGGGGGGACCGATGACGGAACAGCAGGCACGACCGCTGGCACTGGTGACCGGGGCCGGGCGGGAGCGCGGGATCGCCTTCGCGGTGGCCCTGAAGCTCGCCGGGACCGGCTGGGACGTGGCCTTCAGCCACTGGTCCGGCTACGACGCCCGGATGCCCTGGGGCGTCGACCGGGACGCCCCCGCGCTGCTCGGCGCCGGGCTGGCGGAGCGCGGCGCCCGGACGCTCGCGGTGGAGGCCGACCTGGCCGACCCGGACGCCCCGGCCCGGCTGTTCGACACCGTGGAGCGGGAGCTCGGCCAGGTGACCGCGCTGGTGATGCTGCACTGCGAGTCGGTGGACTCGGGGCTGCTGGACACCGCCCCGGAGAGCTTCGACCGGCACTTCGACGTCAACGCCCGGTCGAGCTGGCTGCTGCTGCGCGAGTACGCCCGGCGCTTCACCGCGCCGCCGGAGGCCGCGGCGGGCCGGGTGATCGCCTTCACCAGCGACCACACCGCCGGGAACCTGCCGTACGGCGCGAGCAAGGGCGCGCTGGACCGGATCGTGCTGGCGGCGGCCGAGGAGCTGGCTGGGCGCGGGATCACCGCCAACGTGATCAACCCGGGCCCGGTGGACACCGGCTGGATGTCGCCGGAGCTGGTCGCCGAGCTGGTCGCGGCCACCCCGCTGGGGCGCCTGGGCACCCCGGCCGACTGCGCCAACCTGGTCGGCTTCCTCTGCTCGCCGGAGGGCGGCTGGATCAACCGGCAGCTGCTGCACAGCAACGGCGGCCTGGCCTGACCGGACAGCAGGCCGACCGGACACCGGCCTGGTCAGGTACCGGGCACCCGGACCAGCCGCAGCTTGTCGGGGTTGCGGACCAGCAGCAGCCCGCTGATCCCGTGCTCGTCCAGCTCCGCGCAGATCACGGTGTCGGGCACCCCGGCCGAGGTGACCAGCAGTCCGGGATCGCCGTTGACGTCCACCAGGTGCAGGCCCAGGTCCGGGAGCGGCCGGCGGGTGAGGATGCCGAAGATCCAGCGGGTGACCTTGTCCGAGCCGAGGATCGGCCGCAGCGCGGCCTGGATCTTGCCGCCGCCGTCGCTCCACAGGGTGACCCCGGGCGCCAGCAGCTCCATCATCCGGTTCAGGTCGCCGCCCACGCAGGCCGCCAGGAACTCCTCGGTGGCCTGTCGGCGGACCCGCGCCGGGGCCTGGTAGCGGGGGCGGCGGGCACGCACCGCCGAGCGCGCCCGGTGCCCGGTCTGCCGCACCGCCGCCTCGCCGCGGTCCACCATCTCGGCGATCTCGGCGTAGCGGAAGCCGAACACCTCGTTCAGCACGAAGACCGCCCGCTCCAGTGGCGACAGCGACTCCAGCACCACCAGCATCGCCAGCGAGACCGCCTCCGCCCGCTCCGCCCCGCCGTCGGCGTCGTCCGCCCCGGGCGCGGTCACCAGCGGCTCCGGCAGCCACGGGCCGACGTAGGCCTCGCGCCGGACGGCGGCCGAGCCGAGCCGGTTCAGCGACAGGTTGGTGACCGTGCGGGCCAGGTAGGCGCGCGGCTGGGCCACCGCGGCGGTGTCCACCCGGCTCCAGCTGAGCCAGGCGTCCTGCAGGATGTCCTCGGCGTCGGTGGCGCTGCCCAGCATCCGGTAGGCGATGCCGAACAGCACCGGCCGGTGCTGCTGGAAGAGTGCGAGCGCGGCGTCGTCGGTCACGCCCGCGAAGGTACCGCACGGCACTGCCCCCG
This sequence comes from Streptacidiphilus sp. P02-A3a, assembly GCF_014084105.1. Taxonomy (GTDB): domain Bacteria; phylum Actinomycetota; class Actinomycetes; order Streptomycetales; family Streptomycetaceae; genus Streptacidiphilus. The sequence goes on from NZ_CP048289.1 coordinate 9,068,792, forward strand.
GACCGGAGCCAGCGGTCGCGGGGGCAGTGCCAGGGTGTTCCCGGGTGTTCCGGCTCAGCCGATCAGGGCCTCGATGACGCCGGTGTGGGCGTCCCGCAGCTCCGCCAGCGACAGCGTGAACTGGCCCTGGAGGTCCACCGCGTCGCCGTCCACCACACCGATGCGGGTGGCCGGGAGGCCCCGGACACCGCACATCTCGGTGAACCGCAGCTCCTCGCTGCGCGGCACGGAGACCACCGCGCGCCCGGCCGACTCGGAGAACAGGAAGGTGAACGGGTCGAGACCGTCCGGGACGACCAGCCGGGCGCCCTTGCCGCCGCGCAGGCAGCTCTCCGCCAGCGCCTGGACCAGGCCGCCGTCGGAGAGGTCGTGCGCCGCGTCGACCATGCCGTCGCGGGAGCCCGCGATCAGCACCTCGGCCAGCAGCCGCTCGCGCTCCAGGTCCAGCTTCGGCGGCAGCCCGCCGAGGTGGTCGTGGGCGACCTGGGTCCAGGCCGAGCCGCCGAACTCGTCGGCGGTGTCGCCCAGCAGGTAGACCAGCTGGCCCTCCTCGGCGAAGCCGATCGGGGTGCGCCGGTTGACGTCGTCGATCACGCCGAGCACGGCGACCACCGGCGTCGGGTGGATCGCCACGGTCCCGGTCTGGTTGTACAGCGAGACGTTGCCGCCGGTCACCGGGGTGCCCAGGATCTGGCAGGCGTCCGCCAGGCCGCGGGTGGCCTCGGCGAACTGCCACATCACGTCCGGGTCCTCGGGGGAGCCGAAGTTCAGGCAGTCGGAGACGGCCAGCGGCTTGGCACCGGTCGCGGCGACGTTGCGGTACGCCTCGGCCAGGGCCAGCTGCGCGCCGCGGTACGGGTCGAGCTTGGCGTAGCGGCCGTTGCCGTCGGTGGCGATGGCCACGCCGAGGTTGGTCTGCTCGTCGATGCGGATCATCCCGGAGTCCTCCGGGGTGGACAGCACCGTGTTGCCGAGCACGTAGCGGTCGTACTGGCTGGTGATCCAGGACTTGTCGGCCTGGTTCGGGGAGCCGACCAGCGCCAGCACGGCGGCCCGCAGCTCCTCGCCGTTGGCCGGGCGCTTCAGCCGCTCGGCGGTGGGGACGTCGGCCTGCAGCGCGTCCTGCCAGGACGGGCGGGCGAACGGGCGGTTCAGCACCGGGCCGTCGTGGGCGACGGTGCGCGGCAGCACGTCCACGATCTGCTCGCCGTGCCAGAAGATCTCCAGCCGCTCGCCGTCGGTGACCTCACCGATGACGGTGGCGATCACGTCCCACTTCTCGCAGATCTCCAGGAAGCGGTCGACCTTCTCCGGCTCGACGATCGCGCACATGCGCTCCTGCGACTCGCTCATGAGGATCTCCTCGGGCGAGAGCGTGTTGTCGCGCAGCGGCACGTTGTCCAGCTCGACCCGCATGCCGCCGGAGCCGCCGGAGGCCAGCTCGCTGGTGGCGCAGGACAGACCGGCCGCGCCGAAGTCCTGGATGCCGGAGACCAGCTTCTCCCGGAACAGCTCCAGGGTGCACTCGATCAGCAGCTTCTCCTGGAACGGGTCGCCGACCTGGACCGCGGGGCGCTTCGACGGCTTGGTGCCGTCGAAGGTCTCCGAGGCCAGGATGGACGCCCCGCCGATGCCGTCGCCGCCGGTCCTGGCCCCGTACAGGATGACCTTGTTGCCGGGGCCCGAGGCCTGCGCGAGGTGGATGTCCTCGTGCCGCATCACGCCCACGCAGAGCGCGTTGACCAGCGGGTTTCCCTGGTAGCAGGCGTCGAAGACGACCTCGCCGCCGATGTTCGGCAGGCCCAGGCAGTTGCCGTAGCCGCCGATGCCCGCGACGATCCCGGGCAGCACCCGGCGGGTGTCCGGGTGCTCCGGCGCGCCGAAGCGCAGCGGGTCCATCACCGCGACCGGGCGCGCGCCCATGGCCAGGATGTCGCGGACGATGCCGCCGATCCCGGTGGCCGCGCCCTGGTAGGGCTCGACGTACGAGGGGTGGTTGTGCGACTCGATCTTGAAGGTGACCGCGTAGCCCTGGCCGACGTCGACCACCCCGGCGTTCTCGCCGATGCCGACCAGCATGGCGTCGTTGGCCGGGGCCTTCTCGCCGAACTGCTTCAGGTGGACCTTGCTGGACTTGTACGAGCAGTGCTCGGACCACATCACCGAGTACATGGCCAGCTCGGCGCCGGTGGGGCGACGGCCCAGGATCTCGCGGATCCGGGCGTACTCGTCGGCCTTGAGGCCCAGCGCCGCCCAGGGCTGCTCGGCCTCCGGGGTCTCGGTCGCGTGCTTGACGGTGTCGAGGGTCATCAGGCGCTCACCAGCTGCTTCAGGATCGAGGCGAAGAAGCCGAGGCCCTCGGTGCCGGGCCCGGTCAGCGGCTCGATGGCGTGCTCGGGGTGCGGCATCAGACCGACGACGTTGCCCGCCGCGTTGCTGATGCCCGCGATGTCGCGGTACGAGCCGTTCGGGTTGACGTCCAGGTAGCGGGCGACCACGCGGCCCTCCGCCTCCAGCTGGTCCAGGGTGCGCTCGTCGGCGACGAAGCGGCCCTCGCCGTTCTTCAGCGGCACGGTGATCTCCGCGTTCGGAACGTAGGCGCTGGTCCAGGCGGTGTCGGTGTTCTCGATCCGCAGCCGCTGGTCGCGGCAGACGAAGTGCAGGCTGTCGTTGCGGGTCAGCGCGCCCGGCAGCAGGTGCGACTCGCAGAGCACCTGGAAGCCGTTGCAGATGCCGAGGACCGGCAGCCCGGACTTCGCCTGCTCGATGACGGTGTCCATCACCGGCGAGAACCGGGAGATGGCGCCGCAGCGCAGGTAGTCGCCGTAGGAGAAGCCGCCGGGCAGGACCACGGCGTCGACCTGGTGCAGGTCCTTGTCGCGGTGCCACAGCGCGACCGGCTCGGCGCCGGCCAGGCGGACCGCGCGCTGCGCGTCGCGGTCGTCGAGGGAGCCGGGGAAGGTGACGACGCCGATGCGAGCGGTCACTTCTCCTCCACCCTCACGGTGAAGTCCTCGATCACGGTGTTGGCGAGGAAGGTCTCGGCGGCCTCACGGATACGGGCGAGGGCGGCCTCGTCGACCGGCCCCTCCAGTTCCAGTTCGAAGCGCTTGCCCTGGCGGACATCGGCGATCCCGGAGAAGCCCAGGCGCGGCAGCGCGCGCTGCACCGCCTGTCCCTGGGGGTCGAGGATCTCCGGCTTGAGCATGACGTCGACAACGACGCGTGCCACGGGTACTCCCGGTGGTATCTGGTGCGGGGGGACCTCCAGCGTACCGGGGGTCGGGAGGGTGTTTGGATTCTCGTCCATGGCGACGCGCGTAGAACAGGTCACTTATGCGGACGATCACACAAAACCGCCACCGGGCCCAGGGGTTGGAATGAGTGGCGGCCAACGTCCGGAAATTACCTCATTCGCCGCATTCAGCCGAAGGCTTCCACAGCCGGGCACATCCTCCGGAAGATCGCATTACCAGCCGCCTACTGCGCCTGTCCATAGGTTTCGGCGGTGTATCGGCGAGGTATCGAACCGACACGGAATATCAAGAAGAAAAAGCTGCCTCATCGATTTTCTGGCAGTTTAGAGGCAGAATGGTGGCACCGGTCGCAGTGTCCCACCGCTTCCGGTCAGCAGTGGTGCCCGCGCTGTTGCGGGTTCCAGAACATACCTCCGACCTGCGGGATTGACCATCGCTCCAACGATGGCCAATCCCGAGAGGATTGGCATCATGGCTCAGCGCGTAGTGGTCACTCTCTCCGACGACATCGACGGCGGGACTGCCGAGGAAACCGTTCAGTTCGCTGTTGACGGGAAGTCCTACGAGATCGACCTGTCCAGCCGGAACGCCGAAAAACTCCGCGACGCGCTCGCCCCTTATGTGGCGGCCGGGCGCAAGCAGGGTCGCGGCGGCAAGGCCATCCGGCACACCGAGATCGCCCCGGACCCGAAGACGGTCCGCGCCTGGGCCCAGTCGCGCGGCATCGAACTGCCGGCTCGCGGCCGCCTGCCCAAGCACGTCTACGAGGCCTTCGCCGAGGCCAGCTGACCCGACCCGGCGTCAGCGGCCCGCTGCGAAAACGACTTTCGACGCGAATCGGGCAAAACACCCCGCCCGGGCGATCATCGCCCGCAGCATGGGCTAGTGTTCTCTTCAGCGGAACACGCCGGGGACGGAAGCCGAAAGGCCAGGTCAGCGGGGTGAACTCGCAGGTGTAGCTCAGTAGTAGAGCGCTCCCCTTCCAGGGGAGAGGCACAGTGTGCAATCCCTGTCACCTGCTCCACTCGACAGAACGAAGGATGGCGAAAGCCACTCCGGGGATCAGGTAGAGTAGAGCTCGCCGGAACGGACCGGAGGCCAACAGGCCGAAGGAAAGACACGGCGAATGCCATGCGGATGTGGCTCAGTGGTAGAGCATCACCTTGCCAAGGTGAGGGTCGCGGGTTCGAATCCCGTCATCCGCTCCAGAAGTCCCGAAGGGCGCACTCGAAAGAGTGCGCCCTTCGGCGTTGCCCCCTTGTCCGCCCCGGATTGTCCGCTCGGGCTGTCCGCCCCGGGCCGGAGCGTCGGGGCGGGCGCGGGCCCGCCCCGACGGCCGCCGTCAGCTCCAGCTCTGCCCGGTCAGCCGCTCGTACGCCTCCACGTACTTCTCCCGGCTGCGCTCGACGATCTCCCGCGGCAGCGCGGGCGGCGGCTGCTCGGAGTGCCGGTCCCAGCCGGAGGCCGGGGAACCCAGCCAGTCCCGGATGAACTGCTTGTCGAAGGAGACCTGCGACCGGCCCGGCTCCCAGTCGTCGGCCGGCCAGAAGCGGGAGGAGTCCGGGGTGAGCACCTCGTCCCCCAGCACCAGCCGCGGCTGCTCGCCCTCGGCCGCGCCCTGCTCGAAACCGAACTCGAACTTGGTGTCGGCCAGGATCAGGCCCCGGTCCCGGGCGATGTCCCGGGCCCGCCCGTAGACGGCGAGGGTGGTCTGCCGCAGCAGGGTCGCGGTCTCCGCGCCGAGCCTGCGGGCCACCTCCTCGTAGGGGACGTTCTCGTCGTGCTCGCCGACCTCGGCCTTGAGCGCCGGGGTGAAGATCGGCGCGGGCAGCTCGGAGCCGTCCTCCAGGCCCGGCGGCAGCGCGATGCCGCAGACGGTCCGCGACTCCCGGTACTCCAGCAGGCCGGAGCCGGTCAGGTAACCGCGGGCGACGCACTCGACCGGCAGCATCTCCAGGCTCTCGCAGACCAGGGTGCGCCCCTCCCAGTCGGCGGGCGCGCCCTGCGGCAGCTCGGTGGACACCACGTGGTTGGGCACCAGGTCGGCCAGCCGGTCGAACCACCAGAGCGACAGCTGGGTGAGGATCCGCCCCTTGTCCGGGACGCCGTTGGGCAGCACCCAGTCGAAGGCGGAGGTCCGGTCGCTGGCGACCATCACCAGCCGGCCCGCGTCATCGCGGTACAGGTCGCGGACCTTACCGGTGTGGAGATGGATCAGACCGGGCACCTGCACCGGCTCGGGCTTCTCGACAAAACCGCTCAAGGTGTGTCCCTAGGAAAGGCAGGAGGTGGGGGCATAAGCGGGCACGAGTCTTTCACAGCGCCCTGCTCCGCCCGGGCACGCCACCGGTGGCCGGACCGCCGACGGGATCAGTGGACCTTGCAGATGCGGTCCAGCAGGTTCGCCGTCGCCCGCTGGATCCGCTCGTCGGTGTGGCCGGGCCGGTCCAGCGCGGGTGACCAGGAGAAGGTCCCGCTGGCGAAGACGTACGCCCCGCTCGGCGCCCGGTACAGCGAGGTCTCCTGGTGCCGGGTCACCCCCCTGGTGTCCCGGTAGGGGGAGTGCGCCAGCAGCACCCGCTCCCCGTAGCGGGGCAGCGGCACCCGCGGGAAGTAGCGGTCCGCCTCCCCCGCGACCAGGCCCGGGATCAGGTCGCCGTCGTGCAGGGCGGTGCCCTCCCAGAGCCAGTTCCCGGTGTTGCGCACCACCATCGGGGCCGGTTCCGGCACCCGGCCCGCGTACTGGACGCCCAGCAGTTGCTGCTCGGGTTCGCCCTGGTCGCGCCAGAGCGCGCTGCGCCCTGGGTCGCCCTGGTGCTTCGGGCAGGTCAGCAGCCGGTCCGGCTCGCCGGTGGCCCCGGCCGCCAGCTCCACCCGCCAGTACAGGCTGTTGGCGCTGAGGAAGACCAGCGAGGTGCCGCGGTCCCGGGCCCGCTCCACCGCGCGCCGCATCGGCACCGACCAGTACTCGTCGTGGCCGGGGAAGACCACGCCCCGGTAGCGGCTCGGGTCCACCCGCCCGGCGTGCAGGTCGGTGGCGTTGGCGTAGGCCAGGTCGTAGCCGTAGCGCTCGGCCCAGCGGATGAAGTCGTAGGCGTGGCCGATGTGCAGCGGCAGCCCGGCCCCGGCGTACGGGCGGTCGAAGGAGACGGTGGTGGCCGCCTCCCGCTCGCCCAGCAGCTCGCCCTGCTCGTTCCAGGCGTGGTACAGGCTGGCACCGGTGCGGCCGTCCTCCGGGTAGAGGTTGTACGCCTGCCAGGTCACGTCCGGCAGCAGGAGCAGCAGGTCGGCGGCGACCGGCGGCGGGTCGGCCGACGGCGGCGGCGCGGCGGCGCGGACGGTGAACGGGATGTGGCTGCGGTGCCGGTGGTCGGCGGTGGTGAGCACCGCGACGTAGGCGCCGGGGCTCCAGTGCGGCGGCAGCTGCAACCGCCAGGACATCCACCAGTGGTGGCAGGAGACCGTCCGCCCGGCCACCAGCGGCGCGGGCTGGACCAGGCCGGACAGCAGCGGGCTGGCCGAGACGTGCCGCGCGCCCGCCCCGCCGTAGTGCCCGATCCGGTAGACGTCGACGGTGAACTCCTGCGCCGGGCGGACGCTGACCCGCAGGTCCAGCGAGCCGCCGACGTCGGCGGCGGGCGCGGCGAAGCCCTTGATCTGCCCGCCGACGTCGTCCGCGGCGCGGGGGCGGCCGAGGGCGGGGCTCTGCTCGTCCACCGACGGACGCCGGGCCAGCGCCAGCTGGCCCCGGGTCAGGCCCAGGTCGACGTACCAGGGGACCAGCAGCCCGGTGTCGTCGAAGTAGCGGTCGGCCCCGCGCAGCCAGGGCAGCGGGCCCTGGCCGAAGGGATCAGTGGCGCCGTGCGCGAGCGCGCCCGACTCCCAGCGGCGGCTGTGGTCCATGCCCACGCTCCCCCCTGACCGAACCCTGGGTCGACCGCGGCGCGCCCGCGCCGCCCGACCCGTGGCCCGCTACCGTACATCGGAACATGACGCTCGGTCAGCCGGTTCGGCGATGACCGGTCGAGGACCGGATGATGACGCAGAGCAGTCAACTGTTCACCATGCGCACACGGCCATCGTACGTCTCTGCGAGGCCGGGCAGCAGGGGTGCGGCCGGACCGGTCAGCGCAGCCGGACCGGTTTCTCCAGCCGGACGCCGACGCCGTCGAGCCAGGCCCGGAGCGGGGCCTGGTCGCCCTGTTCGGCGGCGAGGGCGACCGGTGCGGCCAGATCGGTCCGGCGGACACCGCCGACCAGCAGCACCGGGCCGTCCAGCCAGTCCAGGCCGGGCTGGGCCACCCCGGCGTCCAGCGCGGCGCAGCAGACCAGCGCGGTCAGGTGCACGGCGACCAGGTCCGGGCCGGTACGGGCGGGCTGGGCGGCGAGCGCCGGGAGGGCACGGCCGACGGCCAGCCGGTCGCCGAGCCGCTCGGCCGGGGCCTGCCGCAGCCGGTCGAGTATCCCGCCCAGATCGGTCGAGCCCAGATCGGTCGGGCCCAGATCGGTCGGGCCCAGATCGGTCGGGCCCAGCTCGGTCGGGCCCACCCCGGCGGGGCCGCCGCCGAACAGGGCCGCGCCCAGGTCGGCGGCCTGGGACCGCCAGATCCGCTCGACCACGGCGGTGGGGTACTCGTCCCAGTCGACCGGGGACCAGTCCGCCGGGGCGCAGCGGACGCCGCCGGGCCCGGCCGGGGCGTCCTCGCCGCAGAACAGCCGGGCGGCCAGTCGGGAGACGGCCTCGTCCACCAGGCCCGGCTCCTCCAGCAGGTCGCAGGCCGGGCGTTCGCCGAGGCGGCTGCCGAAGCCCTCGGCCAGCCGGTCGCGGCGGGAGAGCTCGGTCAGCGCGGCCACCACGCCCGCGTCGAGCCGGGTCGGCCAGCGGCCGGTCTGCCAGGCGGGCAGCGCCACCCGGGTCAGCAGCCGGTCCCAGCCCGCGTAGGCCAGGCCGACCTGCTCCTGGGCCGCGATCCGCTGCCCGTAGTCGACCTGCCGGGCCTGTTCCGAGGCCCAGCCGGCGACCGCGCGCTCCATCTCGGCGGCGTGGCCCGCGCCCCGGCGCAGCAGCAGCGCGCAGACCCGGCCGAGCAGCAGCAGCGCCGGGCGCTGCCAGCGGGCCGCCCGGCGGCCGTCGGCGGCGAGGCCGAGGGCCGCGTCCAGGCCGCGCACGAAGCGCCGGGCGGCGGCGATGTCCGGGTCGGCGGAGCAGGCGGTCCCGGCGATCACCGGGGCCAGCAGCGCGCGCAGTTCGGCGACGCGCATCCACCAGATGTAGGGCGAGCCGATGACCAGGGTGGGCGCGACCGGCTCGGCGGCGGCGCCGCGGCCCAGGGTGTCGGCGGCCGGGCTGCCGGGAGCGGGGCTGCCAGGAGCTGGGGTGTCAGCAGCGGGGCTGCCGGGAGCGGGGGTGTCGGCGGGGCCGGGATCGGGGGCGGCCGGTTCGGGGCGCGGGCGGCCGCGCCGGTCCGGCGGGTCCTCCAGCCAGCTGTCGCAGTCGGGGGTGAGCGCGATCCGCTCCGGCGCCGGCACGCCCATCCGCTCGGCCACCTCGCGGACCAGCCGGTACAGCTCGGGGGCGGTGTGCTCGGGCACCGGCACCGCCGGGACCTGCGGGCGCTCGGCGCGGGCGACGGCCAGCGCGAAGGCGGCGGTGAGCAGCAGGACGGCCAGCGCGACGGCGGAGACCGCCCAGCGGGCCGCGTTCCAGGCGGCGGCGTCGGGCGCGCCCGAGGCGCCGAGGCGCCCGGTGACGCCGCCCGCTATCAGCACCGCGGCGACAGCGGCGGGCAGCACCGCGAGGCCCAGTGCCCGGCCGCGCAGCCGGAGCACCGCCTGAGCCCGCACCCGCGCCGCCTGGACGCCGACGGTGGCGTTCGTACCGGCCATCTCTCGGATCACCCCCTGCCGCTGAACGCACGCCGGTCCCGGGGCGTCCGGGCCGGATCAGGTTCTTGTCTGATCCGACGCCCGGCCGGTGATCGGCGTTCCAGGAACGGTCCGGAACCACTCGGATCAGTGATTCCCCATGGACCGCAGCTTGCCCCCTCGCCGCTTGGTGTACCCAGGCGGCAGCGCCGCGCGGCCCGGCCGGGAACGGCGGGCTGTGCGGTTCTGGGCACCATAAGGCCGAAGGTGCGCGGGCGTCAGCCGGATCGGCTTCCCTTCACCCGAAGGGGAGAGCGGCGCCGCTGTTCGCCCGGCAGCGCGGTCCGGCGGCGCGGGGCGGTCGCGGTTGCTCCCGGCGGGTGGCGGGCCCGGCCGGGAGCGGGCCCGGCCGGGAGCGGGCCCGGCCGGGAGCGGGCCCGGCCGGGAGCGGGCCCGGCCGGGAGCGGCGGCGGGGTCAGACCCCGGCGGCGATGTCCGAGCGGTGGTGCGCCCCGGCCAGGCTGATCCGGGCGGTGGCCTGGTAGGCCCGGCCGCGGGCCTGGTCCAGGTCCTTGCCGGTGGCGGTGACCGACAGCACCCTGCCGCCGGCGCTCAGCACCGTGACGCCGTCCTCGGCCAGCCGGGTGCCCGCGTGCAGCACGTAGGCGCTGCCGTCGGCGGCCTCGGCCTCGGCCAGTCCGGTGATCGGGTCGCCGCCGCGCGGCGCCTCCGGGTAGCCCTCGGCGGCGACCACGACGGTGACCGCCGCGCCGTCGCTCCAGCGCAGCTCGGGGAAGTCCGCCAGGTGCCCGGTGGCGGCGGCGTGCAGCAGCCCGCCGAGGGGGGTCTTCAGCCGGGCCAGCACCACCTGGGTCTCCGGGTCGCCGAAGCGGGCGTTGAACTCGATCACCCGCACCCCGCGCGAGGTGATCGCCAGGCCCGCGTACAGCAGGCCGGAGAACGGGGTGCCCCGGCGCCGCAGCTCGTCCACGGTCGGCTGGAGCACGGTCCGCAGCACCTCGTCGACCAGCTCCGGGTCGGCCCAGGGCAGCGGGGAGTAGGCGCCCATGCCGCCGGTGTTGGGGCCCTGGTCGCCGTCGTAGGCGCGCTTGAAGTCCTGTGCGGGCTGCAGCGGGACCACCGTGTCGCCGTCGCAGACCGCGAACAGCGAGACCTCGGGACCGTCCAGGTACTCCTCGATCACCACCCGCTCGCAGGAGGCGGCGTGGTCGAGCGCGGCCTGGAGGTCGGAGGTGACCACCACGCCCTTGCCCGCGGCCAGCCCGTCGTCCTTGACCACGTAGGGCGCGCCGAAGGCGTCCAGCGCGTGCGCGGCCTCCTCTGGCGTGGTGCAGACGTAGGAGCGCGCGGTCGGGACGTTGGCGGCGGCCATCACGTCCTTGGCGAACGCCTTGGAGCCTTCCAGCTGCGCGGCCTCGCCGCTGGGTCCGAACACCGGGATGCCGACCGCGCTGACCGCGTCGGCGACCCCGGCGACCAGCGGCGCCTCCGGGCCGACCACGACCAGGTCCGCGCCCAGGGCGACGGCCAGGTCGGCGACGGCGGAGCCGTCCAGCGGGTCGACCGGGTGGGTCAGGGCGACCTGCGTGATCCCGGCGTTGCCGGGGGCGCAGTGCAGGGCGGTGACTTGCGGATCGAGGGAGAGCGCGCGGCACAGGGCATGTTCGCGGGCGCCGCCGCCGATAACGAGGACCTTCACGGCCCCGAGCCTAGTGCCTGCGGCGATGTCCCCCGGACCCCGGATCTGCCCGGACGGTCAGGAGCGGTCCCCGGGGCCACCCACTCGAACGGGTGAATCCGGGGGGACGACAATGGAGCGGCACCGCACGGCGGCCAGCGGCTTCGCAGCGCCATTCGCGCATCAATAGCAGCGAATCTGCAACCATGGTCAGCCATTTGGCGGTAAGAAGTGGTGTTTGCAGACTGGGACGATCGGGCCCGATGGGCCGAAGGACAGGGAGTTCTCGCGGTGAGCCAGCCCGATATGCAGCCCGAAGAGAGCCCCTGGGGTTCCGAGCCGGGTCCCGATGAGGCGCGTTCCGCGGCCTCCGCCGGTCCGGCCCGGCAGACCACCACCGGCAGCGCCCCGCGCGGCCGGGACCTCAGCGTCCGGCAGTTCCCGCTCGGCGACTGGGGTGAGCCGGCCGAGCGGCTGGAGGAGCTGTACCGCTGGTCGGAGGAGCGCGCGCTGGAGGCAATCGAGTGGTACCACCGCGACCGCCGGTGGAAGCGCCGGGGCGCGCGGGTGCTGCGCTACCTGGCCGCGCTGCTCGGCGTGGCCGGGGCGGCGGCGCCGCTGGTGGGCCTGACCGGGGTACGGCACGGGGTGACCGACTGGGGCTATGTGCTGCTGCTGCTGGCCGCCGCCTGCCTGGCGGCGGACCGGGCGTTCGGGCTGACCAGCGGCTGGATGCGGGACGTCAGCACCGGGCAGGCGCTTCAGCGGCGGCTGGAGGCCTTCCAGTTCGACTGGGCCTCGGAGTGCGTGCGGGAGGTGCTCGGCCCGACCGAGGGCACCGCGAGCGAGGCCGCCGAGCGCTGCCTGGGCGTGCTGCGCCGGTTCTGTGAGGACGTCTCGGACATGGTCCGCACCGAGACCTCGGAGTGGATGCTGGAGTTCCGCGCCTCGATGACGCAGCTGCCGACGCAGGCGGCGGGCGTCTGGGGCGGCCGGGCCGAGGGCGCGGGCGCCCAGGTGCGGGTGCTGCCGTCGCTGGGCGGGGGGCGGCCGACGATGCCGCGCCAGCGCCCGCCGGAGTCCCCGCTGCGGTAGCGGAGGCCGGGCTGGTGGGGCGGGTGCGCGGGTCGCGCCCGCCCCACCGGCACGAGGCCGCTCGGGTCGGGCCGGTCGGCTCAGGCGAAGACGACCATGGAGCCCTGGCCGAGCGCCCGCACCGCGGCCGCGTGCAGGCCGGTCCAGGCGTGGCGTTCGCGGGCGAAGGGGCCGTCGTTGCCCGGCGGCGGGTAGGCCGGGCCCTCCAGCGTGGTCGGCGCGACCGGGCGGACCGGGATCGGCGGCAGCTGGTGGTCGATCCCGATGTAGGGGGCCACCGCCTGGAGCTCCCGCAGCAGTCCCTGGGCCGAGCCGAGCGGGCCCCCGGCCGCGAGCAGCGCGTCGTCCACTATCGGCCGTTCGAAGTCGATCGGCACGTACGCCCCGGCGTGGTCGAAGTGCCAGACCAGGTGCGAGCGCTCGGCTGCCTCCTCGAACATCTCCAGCAGCTGCTCGTAGTCGCCGCCGAGCTCGTCCACCGGGGTCACGTCCAGGCCGGTGAGCTGGAGCAGGTAGGCGCGGCGGAGGAAGTGCAGCGAGTCGTAGTCGAAGGCCGCGATCGGCTCGACGTCACCGCTCAGCCCCGGCATGTAGCGGAAGATCGGGACTTCGGGCAGGCCTGCGGCACGCAGGGAGCCGTTGTAGACGGCCAGGTCCTCAGCGAAGGGGTTGTCGGGGCTGTGGACGAGCACATCGACGAGCGGGACGAGCCAGATGTCACAGGCCACGGGCACTCCTGGGCGCGAACGCACCGGTCGGGAGACAGTCCCTGCCAACCCTAACGGCTGAGCGCCCGTCGGTCAGCGGCACGGTCTCGATGGCCCTAGTGCACGGTCCGCCCGGCGAACGGCGGCATGATCAGGGCGGAGACGCCGTCCCGGCCCAGCCCCAGGGGCGGCCCGGCGGTCGGCGGCTTGGCCGGCTGCCGCTGCGGCGGCACCGCGCCGGGCGCGGACTCGGGCGGTGGTACCGGCAGCGGGTCGGCGTAGCCCCGGAGCCGGTCGGAGCCGTCCCCGGCGTCCAGGTCCTCCCCGCACAGCGCGGCCATCTGCTCCAGCGACTCCTGGTTGTAGGCGATCAGCATCCGGTGCACCCCGGCCGCGTCCTTGGCCAGGATCCGCTCGGCCAGCTCCAGGTGCCCGGACCAGCAGAAGGCGGCGATGTCGGTGCGGCGGCGCAGGTAGGGGGCGGCGAAGATCCAGTACTGGACCCGGAGCCAGTCCAGGTAGTCCGCCAGTTTCCGGTTGCCCATCAGGCCCGCGAGCTCGGCCCAGAACCGGCGGTCGCAGCCGACCAGCACGTCCAGGTGCCCGGAGCGGGCGGCCCTGGCGGCGGCGTCGGCCCGGCGCTGGAGCGAGGGCATCCGGCTCCAGTCGATGTCCGCCAGCCGACTGCTGAGCCGCCGCATCATCCCGTCCGCGACCAGGGTCCTGGCCTCGATCACGTCCAGGTAGTCGGACCAGCTCAACTGCGGGACGGTGAAGCCGCGGTTGTGCTCGATCCAGAGCAGGTCCTGGGCGGCGAGGTCCAGCAGCGCCTCCCGCACCGGGGTCGCCGAGACGCCGTACAGCTCGGCGATCTCCTTGACGGTGAAGTGGGTTCCGGCCGGGAGCCGCCCGGCCATCATCTCCTCCCGCAGCGCGCCCGCGACCTGCTCGCGCAGGCTGCTGCGCTGGACCGGACGCTGGACCCCGGGCCGCGGCTGCGGCTGGCCGCGGCGCGGCTGCGCCCGCCCGCCGACCGGGCGGCTGGGGTCGTGGTCGCCAGCTGACACGGCGGCCCTCCCCCACTGGGTGTCACGCACCCGATGTTTGCGACGAATCGACCGTAATGGTGACTCCCCATGGTACGGCCCCGAAACCCGTGTCCCAACGGGATTTCGGGGCCGTGGGGGCGGCCGGGCCCGGCGGGGGTCAGCCGGTGTGCGCGTCCGCGAGGGTCAGCACCTCGTCCAGGATCGCCAGGCCCTCGCGGATCTCGGCGTCGCTGCTGTTGCACGGCGGCACCACGTGCAGCCGGTTCATGTTCACGAACGGCCACAGGCCGCGCTTCTTGCAGGCCGCCGCCAGCTCGGCGATCGGCGCCCCGGCCGCCCCGGCCGCGTTGTAGGGGGTCAGCGGCTCGCGGGTGGTGCGGTCCTTGACCAGCTCCAGCGCCCAGAACACGCCCAGGCCGCGCACCTCGCCGATGACCGGGTGCCGCTCGGCCAGCTCGCGCAGGCCGGGGCCGATGACGTCCTCGCCGAGGCGCTTGGCGTTCTCGACGATGCCCTCCTCGGCCATGGCGTTGATGGTCGCCACGGCGGAGGCGCAGGCCAGCGGGTGGCCGGAGTAGGTCAGGCCGCCGGGGAAGGCGCGCTCGGCGAAGGTCTCCGCGATCGCGCCGCTGATGGCCACACCGCCGAGCGGCACGTAGCCGGAGTTGACGCCCTTGGCGAAGGTGAGCAGGTCCGGGACGACGCCCCAGTGGTCGGCGGCGAACCAGGCGCCGGTGCGGCCGAACCCGGCCATGACCTCGTCCAGGATGAAGACGATCCCGTAGCGGTCGCAGATCTCGCGGACGCCCGCGAGGTAGCCGGCCGGCGGGATCAGGATCCCGGCGGTGCCGACCACGGTCTCCAGGATGATCGCGGCGACGGTCTGCGGACCCTCGAACGCGATCGTCTCCTCCAGGTGCGCCAGCGCGCGCTCGCACTCCTGCGCCTCGTTCTCGGCGTGGAAGTTGGAGCGGTAGGCGTAGGGGCCCCAGAAGTGGACGATGCCGGAGACCCCGGTCTCGTTGGCCCAGCGGCGCGGGTCGCCGGTCAGCGCGATCGCGTTGGCGGTGGCGCCGTGGTACGAGCGGTAGGTGGAGAGCACCTTCTGCCGACCGGTGTGCAGCCGGGCCATCCGGATGGCGTTCTCGTTCGCCTCGGCGCCGCCGTTGGTGAAGAAGATCTTGTCCAGGTCGCCCGGGGTGCGCTCGGCGATCAGCCGCGCGGCCTCGCTGCGGACGTCCAGGGCGAAGGCCGGGGCGAAGGTGCAGAGCTTGGCGGCCTGCTCCTGGATCGCCGCGACCACCTTCGGGTGCTGGTGGCCGATGTTGGTGTTCACCAGCTGGGAGGAGAAGTCCAGGTAGCGGTTGCCCTCGTAGTCCCAGAAGTACGAGCCCGACGCACCGGCCACGGCGAGGGGATCGATCAGGGCCTGCGCGGACCACGAGTGGAAGACGTGGGCACGGTCGGCGGCCTTGACGGCCTGCCCGGCAGCGGAGTCGACAGGGATGCTCATGCGCGCCAGCCTACGGAGACGTGTCCGGCGACGAGAATGAACACCCTGTCAGGCGATCCGGCTGCCGGGCGACAGCCTGTCAGCCGATCACCGTCAGTCCACCGGCGGGGACATGCTGTAGGTGAGGAAGACGGTCTTCTCCCCGTGCCGGTCGTAGACGGCGCGCGCCCGGTAGTTGTCCTCCGCCGTGTTCCAGCGGACCACCGGCCAGCCCTCGACGGCGGCGATCCGGCGCACCTCGGCCAGCAGCGCGTCGACCGCGCCACCGCCGCGTACCGCCGGATCGACGTAGAGGTCGTCCAGGAAGCCGCTGGTGCCGCGCAGCGGGGCGTCGTAGGCGCGGTAGTGGGCCAGTCCGACGGGGACCCCGGCGGCGTCCCGGGCCAGCAGGCAGCGGGTCTCCCGGGCCGGGTCGTGGATCCAGGACCAGACCCGGGCGTAGTCGGCGTCGGTCAGCGGGAAGGCGTAGAAGGCGGCGTAGCCCCGGAAGAGCTCGCGCCAGCGCGGCTCGTCCTCGGGTCGGGCGGGGGTGACGGTCAGCTCGCTCACGCGGTCGCCCCCTGGGCCAGCCGCGCGGTCAGCCGGTCCCTGGCGGCGGGCCACTCGTCGGCCAGCATCGAGAAGTAGACGCTGTCCCGCCAGCTGCCGTCCGGGCGCAGCCGGTGTCGGCGCAGGGTGCCCTCGGGCTTGGCGCCGAGCCGGAGGATGGCGTTCTGCGAGCGCTGGTTGAGGTGGTCGGTCTTCCACTGGACCCGGCCCATGCCCAGGTCGTCGAAGGCGTGGGTGAGCAGCAGCAGCTTGGACTCGGTGTTCACGGCGGAGCGCCAGACCGCGCGGCCGTACCAGGTCCAGCCGATCTCCAGCCGCTCGTCGTGGGCGCTGAAGTCCAGGTAGGTGGTCCAGCCGACGGCGCGGCCGGTGGTCAGGTCGATCACGGCGAAGGGCAGGCAGTCGCCGGTCGCGGCGAGCCGCTGGGCGGCGATCGCGGCCAGCTCCGCCTCGGTGCGCGGGGTCTCGGCCCCGAGCCAGCGCCACACCTCGTCGTCCCCGCCGCCGGCGGCGAAGAGGTCGGGGACATGGGCCATGGTCAGCGGTTCCAGCCGCACGTGGCGGCCGGCGAGGACGACGGGAGCGGGGGTCTTGGCAGGCATGCTGGAACTGTAGGGACTTTTTGAACTAAGTGCAATTGATTTCTGTACTAGTTCAATCGAACGACATCGGGTGCACACCAGTGGGTAGCGTCCCGTGCATGACTGACTACGAGGTGGAATTCCACTCCCTGGACGGCACCGTCCTTCGCGGCACGGTCACCCCCTCCTCGGCGCCCCCGGTGGCTTTGGCGGTGCTCGTGCACGGGGCCGGTGTCACCCGCGAGGAAGGGGGCTTCTTCGCCCGGCTGGCAGCCGGGCTGGCCGCTGCCGGGATCACCTGTCTGCGGTTCGACCTGCGGGCGCACGGAGCGAGCGGCGGGATCCTCTCGGACGTCACGATCGCCGGGGTGGCCAACGACATCCGCGCGGCATCCGACCACCTCACCGACGTCACCGACCGGCCCGGCCCGGTGCACGTCATCGCTGCCTCGTTCTCCGGCGGCGCCGCCGCGATGCACACGGCGCGCCGTCCGGGCGACGTGGAACGGCTGGTGCTGCTGAACCCGCGCATGGACTACCAGCACCGGTTCATCACCGAGCAGGCCGGGTGGACCGGCGACTACCTGTCGCGGGAGCACGCCGCCAAGCTCGATCAGCGGGGGTTCGCGGCCCGGCAGCCGTTCGAGGTCGGCCGAGCGCTCCTCAACGAGGTGTTCCACCTGCCCGAGCCGGAGGATGTCTGCGCAGCCGTGCGGCGTCCGGTGCTGATCGTCCACGGCACGAAGGACACCTTCGTGGACGTGGAGCTGTCGCGCCGGTACGCGCCACTGTTCGGGGCGGGAGCAGAGCTGTACGAACTCGACGGCGCACAGCACGGCTTCGCCGTCCACGAGGACCCGCAGTACGCACATCCGCAGTCCCAGGCATGGCAACGCGAGGTAATCGCCAAGGTGGGCGACTTCCTCACGACGTCCTTCTAGCGGGTGGAAGGCAGCAGCAGGCGTTCGTGGAGTTCCCCTACCGCTGGCCGCTCGCGGTACGGGAACAGGGCCCGCGCGGAGCGGTTCAGCTCCCCCAAAGCCTGCCCCGAACGCGCTGCGGAGGCGATCTCCACGACGCCCAGGGCAACCACAGCGGCCTCATCCGGTTCCCCGGCCTCCGCGAGAGCCCCTGCCAGGAAGGCGCGGTAGTGGGCGTAGTCGCGCGGCATGAATGCCTCGCGAGTGACATAGCTCTTGAACACTGCGGCGGCTTCAGCGGGGCGTCCGGCCTCGCGTAGGCAGATCCCGGTCTGCGCCATCAAGCGCTCCCGCGTGTAGCTGTCGCCGAGCGGCCCCGTGCAGGCCACTGGCGCTGCCGGCCCAGAGGCCTGGTCAAGGGCAGCGTGCGCCAGGTCGAGGACCCGGCGAATCTCATCGGTGTCCGCTCCGGTCATCGCCATACCTCGCGCTTCCTGCTGAAGGGCCTCAGCGCGAGGCCGGGGCGGCAGCGTCCACGGGCCGCTGGTGGCAGCTCTGGCCAGATCGAGCATCCGCACCGGGTCACTGCGGCCCAGTGCCTGTGCCTGCCGCATCAGGACATAGGCGTGCATCGCTCCGTCCCCGGTGAACGTGGCCCACTCCTTCGCCAGCCCATGCCAGTAGCCGATGGCCTGTTCGGGTGAGCCCGCGTCGCGATGCAGCCACCCCGCGAACTCAGCCGCCCGGGAACCCAATCCGAGGAGTTCCCGGCGCACGTGCGGCTTGGCGTCGCGAGCGGTGCTGTCGATGGCGGACAGGATGCCCAGCGCTGCGGGCATCGCCCGGTGCGGCCCCGCCAGCGTGTCAGCACGAGCGGTCGCTTCCAGGGCGTCACCCAGGTGCCCGACGAGCTCGTGATCGGCGTAGCGGTGGGCGTCGCGGGACGCGGCGGTGAGATGGTCCAGGGCCGCGAGGTCGAGCAGCGGCGCGGCGACGGCGGCCAGAGCGCCGCCCATGAAAGCACGTCGGAGCACGGTGTCCTCCAGAAAGGGCTTCACGTCTGCGGGCACGCCCCTGCGCCCGGCCGCACTGCCGAGCGGGACGAACCCGAGCTGTTCCAGCGGGACGCCGAACATCTCCTTCAGGACCAGGCGCGCGTCCCGGTTCGGCCACTTCGACTGCCCCGACTCCCAGCGCCGGACCTGACGAACTGAGATCCGGGCCTGGGATCTCAGGCTGACCGCCGACGCCTCGTAGGCCGAGACGAAGTCCTCCTGAGTGAGCCAGCCCCGCTCGACGCGCGCAGCGACCAACCGCCAATTCGCGCCCGGTGCTTTGAGATCAGACATGGGCACCCCCGCTGAACACCACCGTAGGACACCGCACCGGCCGAATAGTCAGGACAAAGACCGTACCGCCGAAGTGTCCGGTGATGTGTCCTCACATTCGACCTCGACCCGGACTGTAACTGCTCGTTGACTGTTGGTCAGCAGCCGTGTCCCACATGGACGATCCGGAGACTGACTCAAGGAGGCATCGTGCACGAGCTGATAGCGAGCCCGTTCCTGGACGAGTACCTGCTGGTGCGCCCCGGCGCACGGGGCGGCCTGCGGCTGCCGCAGGCCGGGTACGAGGAACTTCGCACCCATCCGACCAAGCAGACCGCGCCGACTTGGTTCTCCGACGCCGTCCGGAGCCAGTGGACCGACCTGGACGTGGCCGCGCGCCCGGCGGCCGAGTATCTGCTGGTTCGGGAGCCATCCGGGTGGGGGTACTCGCGAGCGTCCTGGGAGATCAATCTCGGCTGCAACTACCAGTGCAAGCACTGTTACCTGGGGTTGAAGGTCAACTCCGGCATGCCGCTGGAGGACAAGCTGCGGTGCCTGGACATCATGGCGCAGGCCGGTGTGCTGTGGCTTCAGATCACTGGCGGTGAGCCGACCGTGGACCGGGATTTCATGCACGCGTACCGGTACGCGTTCGCGCTGGGCATGATGATCACCGTCTCCACGAACGGCTCTCTCCTGTGGCGGGAGAACCTGCTCGCCCTGTTCAGGCAGTACCCGCCATACCGGGTCACGGTGTCGATGTACGGGGCCAACAAGCACAGCTACGACGAGCTCACCCAGCGGCAGGGCGCCTGGGACCTGTTCATCCAGGGCATGAACGCCGCGCGCCGAGCCAGGTTACCGCTGCGGATGAGCGTCATCGTGACCGAAGACAACGCCGATGAGGAACAGGCGATGATCGACCTGTGCGAAGGCTGGGGCCTGGAGTACAACGTCTTCACCAACATGACCCCCACCATCTACGGCGGCGCGGAGTCCCTGACCGCACAGTCCAAGGAACACCTGCGTCTGCGCAAACCGTTCAGCGGCTGCAACGCCGGACATACGTTCTTCCACACCGACCCGCACGGCCTCGTGTCGATCTGCAAGATCGGCCGTGATGCCCAGATCAGTCTCCCCACCGAGGGGATCGACGGACTGGCCCGGCTCGGCGCCATCGCCGACCGGCTCATGCTTCGCACCGGTGGCTGCTCCGGCTGCCAGCTCTCGGGGTCGTGCACAGTGTGCCGCCCCCTGGCCAAGCACTACCAGGAGGCGAAGGCACCACTCAGTTCCTACTGCCAGCACGGGATCAAGAAAGCAGGATGAGACCCATGACCGCTGTAGCTGTCGATCTGTCCCTCAGGTACCCCCGCGCGGACACCCTGCCCGTCACCGGCCTGCCGTACATGACGCGACCGGTCGAACCCCCGGTCGAGCCCATCACCACCATCGTCACCGTCGCGGACCTGGACGCTGTCATGGACAGCGTGAAGTGCTCGTGCAACGCCGGAGATGACAACCCCCACTGATCCCAACCGATCAGAAACCCGCAGGCCCCGGTGCAACACGCGCCGGGGCCTGCGGCTTGTGCGGCCGGTGTTTAGGCTGCGGACATGGAGTTCTCCTGGGACTTGTTGCGCCCCATGATGCTTGTGCCGTACCTGCCGACGCTGGGGCCGCTGCACCCGGACACGGTGAGCGGCGCTTTGCTGGGCCAAGTGCTGGCCGTCGCCGGAACCGGCGCGTTCCTCCCTCACGACAAGGACCAGCGATGGTCGGCGGTAAAGGACGAGAGCGTTCTCCCGAAGGAGGTCGACCAGGATGCCGAGCGGACACTGATCCCCACGGTGAGCACCAGGGGTCGCGGCACCGTGAAGGTACACCTGTACGGCAACTCGGCCACGCACCGCGCTGAAGCAGCTGAGAGGGCGCTGACGCTCGCCGCGACCCATGGCGCGGCCAAGGCCCAGGTGATCTGGTTCCTGGCCGCAGGCAGCCCAGTACCGCCCGGCACCGGGGCCACCCGTGTACAGCTGCGCACCTTCATCCCGAACACCCTCGCGCCGGACCCCGGCCGCGTGTTGAACCTGGATGACCAGCCGGACGCCACGCACGCCACGTTCGCGGAGTTCGCCGACAAGCTGAGCGGCGACGGCTTCGCCTTCCTGTGGGAACAGGTCCAACGCGGCACGGTGGGGCCGGTTCTCACCATTGCGTCTGCGGGCCGAATCGTCGGCGCGATCGGCCCCATGGAGACCATGGCCGATCCCGGCGACCGCCTCCGGCTGCTGCCGCAGTACTTCGCCGTCCTGCCCGACCAGCGCGGCCACGGCCATGGCCGCGCTCTGTGGCGCGCGGCCATGCACTGGGGCCAGCGGCACGGAGCCGAGTACCAGTTGCTGCAGACCGAGGTGGGTGGCGCGTCCGACCGTCTCTGTCAGGCCGAGGGACTGACCGACCTGGGTACCGTCCACAGCGTCCCCGCGTAGTCCTCCGGCTGCCTCTACGGTCACCGCCGGGCCGCGCGCCGTCCCGCAAGGCCCTGGTCGAGCAGACCCGGCCCGGTGGGATCGTCCACGCCCCGTGGGACACCCCGTTCAGCGATCAGGACGCCCTTGTGCGGCTCACCGGCCGGCCCGGCCGGTCGCCGCGCAGATGCAGGCCACCTTCGTTGACCCGTCCCGGCGTCCGCCGCCCGTGACCGGGGAGCGGCCGGGGAACGACAAGGGGGCGGGCTCGGTGCGACACCGGGCCCGCCCCCTGCTTTCAGCGGCTACGACAGGAAGGAGTTGACCTGGATGGTCTCGGTGCGGCCGGGGCCGACGCCGATCGCCGAGATCGGCGCGCCGGACATCTCCTCCAGCGCCTTCACGTAGGCCCGGGCGTTCTTCGGCAGGTCCTCGAAGGTCTGCGCCTTGGTGATGTCCTCGGACCAGCCCGGCAGGTTCTCGTAGATCGGCTTCGCGTGGTGGAAGTCGGTCTGCGAGTAGGGCAGGTCCTCGACCCGCTTGCCGTCGATCTCGTAGGCCACGCAGACCGGGATCTGCTCCCAGCCGGTGAGCACGTCCAGCTTGGTCAGGAAGAAGTCGGTGAGGCCGTTGACCCGGGTCGCGTAGCGGGCGATCGGGGCGTCGAACCAGCCGCAGCGGCGGTCGCGGCCGGTGGTGACCCCGCGCTCGCCGCCGATCCGCCGCAGCGCCTCGCCGTCGGCGTCCAGCAGCTCGGTCGGGAACGGCCCGGAGCCGACCCGGGTGGTGTACGCCTTGAGGATGCCGATGACCCGGTCGATCTTCGTGGGACCGATCCCGGAGCCGGTGCAGGCGCCGCCCGCCGTCGGGTTGGACGAGGTGACGAAGGGATAGGTGCCGTGGTCGACGTCCAGCAGGGTGCCCTGCCCGCCCTCCATCAGCACCACCTTGTCCTGCTCCAGCGCCTGGTTCAGCACCAGCACGGTGTCGGCGACGAAGGGGCGCAGCTTGTCGGCGTAGCCCAGGTACTCCTCGACCACCAGGTCGACCGGGACCGCGCGCCGGTTGTAGAGCTTGACCAGGATCTGGTTCTTGTCGTGCAGCGCGGCCTCGATCTTCTGCCGCAGGATGCTCTCGTCGAAGAGGTCCTGGACCCGGATGCCCACGCGGTTGATCTTGTCGGCGTAGGCCGGGCCGATGCCGCGCCCGGTGGTGCCGATCTTGCGCTTGCCGAGGAAGCGCTCGGACACCTTGTCCAGGGTCCGGTGGTACGGGGTGATCAGGTGCGCGTTGCCGGAGACCAGCAGCTTGGAGGTGTCGACGCCGCGCTCCTGCAGACCGACCAGCTCGGAGAAGAGCACCGCCGGGTCGATCACCACGCCGTTGCCGATCACCGGCGTACAGCTGGGGCTGAGGATGCCGGAGGGGAGCAGATGAAGTGCGTACTTCTGATCGCCTACGACCACCGTGTGACCGGCGTTGTTGCCGCCCTGGTAGCGGACCACGTAGTCGACCGAGCCGCCGAGGAGGTCGGTGGCCTTCCCCTTGCCCTCGTCGCCCCACTGAGCGCCGACCAGCACAAGTGCGGGCACAGGCGTACACCCCTTTCGGGCGGGGCACAACAGACGGCGGGAAGGCCGCCGCTCGTGGCCCCGGATAGACCAAGCCCCTGGCGCAACAGCGCTAGGGGCTCTTACACCGAGAGATTACCCGAGGAAGGACCACGGTGTCGGCTGCGCGATCGGTGGGAGAGGCTCTGCTGGTGGTCGTCTCACCGGTGGCGCTGGCCGTGGACGGGGAGTCCGTGAGGGTCGCCAGGGACGTCCTCGGGGCCGCTTTCGCGATGAAGGCGGTGGTGCCCGAGGACCTGGCCGAACTGGAGCGAGTGCTTTCGCGGAAGGGCCATCGGCGACTGGTTGTGATCGGTGATGATCAGGCGCTGCGCCATGTGGTGCAGCTGCTGCACCGGCACGCGCAACTGGACGCCGGACCGGTCGGGATCATCCCGGTCGGAAAGGGGCACAAAGTGGCTCTGGCCAGGTCACTCGGGGCCGCGGGGCGTCCGGTGGACGCCGCCAGGGCGGTCGCCCGGGGGGCCGAGCGCAGGCTGGACCTGCTGGTGGACGAGGAGGGCGGGGTGGTCCTCAGCGGACTGCGGATCCCCGGCCGCGGAGTGCCCGAGCAGGACCCCGGCCCGACGGTCGCCGAACGGGGGTCGGCCCGGGGTTCCGCGCGGCCCGCCGAACCCGCCGCCGAGGACCCGCCGAGCAGGCAGGAACCAGAGACCGATCCGCACGCAGCCTGTTCGCCAAGGGCGAACAGCAGCAGGTCCGGACGGGTCCCCGAGAGCCCCGTCGGCACCTGGTACACCCAGCTCGGCCGAACCGCCCGGGCCGCCGCCCGCTCCGTCGCCGCGCCGCTGCGGGGGCACGGCCACGGACTCCACGGGCAGTTCCTGCGGATCGAGGCCGACGGGCGGCTGTTGGCTGACCGGGACCATCCGGTGGGCCTGATCTCGGTCTGGAACGCCGCCGCCCAGGAGTGCGAGCCCGCCCGCCCGCTCCGCCCCGGCCGCGACGGACCGCCGCCCGACGGCCTGATGGAGGTGCTGGTCAGCGGCCCGGCGGCGCAGGGCGGCCCCTACCGCTGCCGGGCGCAGCGGATCACGGTCACCGGCGGCCTGTTCACCTACGAGGCCGACCACACCATCAGCGGGCCGGTCCGCGAGCGCACCTGGACCGTGGAGCCGGGCGCCTGGCGGCTGACCGTGCCCCCGGCGGCCTGAGCGCGGCCCCGGACCGGGGATTCTCACAAGCTCCACATCCGCGGGTGGCAGACTTCATGCCATGAGCATTCATACGAACCTGCTGGGCGGACCCGACCCGGTGCAGCTGCCGGAGGACGAGCAGCCGTACCGGCTGCTGGCGGAGCAGTCCGCCTCACCGGTCCAGGTCGCGGCGGACTTCCCGGCGTTCTCGCTCGCCTGGGCCATGCTCGCCGACGACGCCTACGCCGAGGACCACGTGGTGGAGTCCTACGCGTACGCCCGCACCGGCTACCACCGCGGTCTCGACTCGCTGCGCCGTGCGGGCTGGAAGGGGCACGGGCCGATCCCCTGGGACCACCGGGCCAACCGGGGCTTCCTGCGCTGCCTGGCGGCGCTGGCCCGGGCCGCCGAGGCGATCAAGGAGACCGAGGAGGCGGAGCGCTGCTGGAGCTTCCTGAAGGACAGCAGCCCCGAGGCCTACACCGAGCTGAAGCGCTAGCCGACGGCGACGACGGAGAGACGGCGACGACGGAGAACGGCGACGACGGAGAGACGGCGAAGGCCCCCGCACCCGGGCTCGGGTGCGGGGGCCTCCGGTTTCCGCTACTTGATCCGGGTACCGGCCGAGCGCAGGCTCTGGGTGGCCTCGACCACGCGGGCGGCCATCCCGGCCTCGGCCAGCTTGCCCCAGGTGCGGGGGTCGTAGGTGTTCTTCTTGCCGACCTCGCCGTCGACCTTCAGCACGCCGTCGTAGTTGCGGAACACGTGGTCCACGATCGGGCGGGTGAAGGCGTACTGGGTGTCGGTGTCGAGGTTCATCTTCACCACACCGTTCTCCAGCGCGGTGGCGATCTCCTCGGCGCTGGAGCCGGAGCCGCCGTGGAAGACGAAGTCGAACGGGTCCTTCTTGCCGTACTGGGCGCCGATGGCGTCCTGCAGCTCACGCAGCAGCTCCGGCTTGAGCACGACGTTGCCCGGCTTGTAGACGCCGTGGACGTTGCCGAAGGAGGCGGCCAGCAGGTAGCGGCCCTTCTCGCCCAGGCCCAGCGCCTCGGCGGTGCGGACCACGTCGTTGACCGAGGTGTAGAGGTTGTCGTTGATCTCGTGCGAGACGCCGTCCTCCTCACCGCCGGTCGGGGTGATCTCGACCTCAAGGATGATCTTCGCGGCAGCGGCCTTGGCCAGCAGCTCCTGCGCGATCTCCAGGTTGTCGTGCAGGTTCTCGGCCGAGCCGTCCCACATGTGGGACTGGAACAGCGGGTTGTCGCCGCGGGCCACCCGCTCGGCGGAGATCGCCAGCAGCGGCCGGACGTAGCCGTCCAGCTTGTCCTTGGGGCAGTGGTCGGTGTGCAGGGCCACGGTGATGTCGTACTTGGCCGCGACGATGTGCGCGAACTCGGCGAGCGCGACGGCCCCGGTGACCATGTCCTTGTTGTGCTGGCCACCCAGGAACTCGGCGCCGCCGGTGGAGATCTGGATGATCCCGTCGCTCTCGGCCTCGGCGAAGCCGCGCAGGGCGGCGTGCAGGGTCTGGGTCGAGGTCACGTTGATGGCCGGGTAGGCGAACTTGCCTGCCTTCGCCCGGTCCAGCATCTCGTTGTAGGCCTCGGGAGTTGCGATGGGCATACGGATCCGCTCCTGTTGTCGGTGATGCGTCTACGGACACTGCTGCTACCCCGACCAGGGCCGGGCACCGGCGCCATTGTCCCATCCCTGAGCTCCTGGTTCACCTTTGCGGGTGACAGTAGGGGCGGATCGGGAGCAGATGGAACCGATCGGATGAATTGCCGATTATCGGTACGTTAAGGCTCGTCAGTGCGGCCGCGGAACCGCCCTTCACAGCGGGCTGCTGGGCTCGCCGGATAGTCTGCCCGGGTGACCACGAATCTCGCGTTGAACGTACTCGACGCCAAGGCCCTGATCTCGCAGGTCGGGACATACGGCCTGCTCGCGATCATCTTCGCGGAGACCGGCCTGCTGGTCGGCTTCTTCCTTCCCGGCGACTCGCTGCTGGTCCTGGCCGGGGTGGCCGCCTCCAGCGCGGGCCTCAAGGCCATCGGCACCCAGATGCCGATCGGGGTGCTGCTGGTCGGCGCGCCGCTGTGCGCCATCGCGGGCGCGCAACTCGGGCACCTGATCGGTCTGAAGGGCGGGAAGCGGCTGTTCCAACGGCCGGACTCGCGGCTGTTCCGGCGCGAGCACGTGGAGAAGGCCGAGGAGTACTTCGTGAAGTTCGGCCCGGCCAAGGCCGTGCTGATGGCCCGGTTCATCCCGGTGGTGCGGACCTTCCTGAACCCGGTCGCGGGCACCCTGGAGATGCCGGCCGGGCAGTTCTTCCTGTGGAACGTGATCGGCGGTGTCGCCTGGACCGAGGCGATGCTGCTGCTCGGCTACAACTTCGGCGCGGCGCTGGCCCCGGTGATCGACACCTACCTGGTCCCGGCGATGGCGCTGCTGATCCTGCTGTCGATCTCGCCGATCCTGATCGAGGTGCTGCGGGAGCGGAAGAAGCGGCGGCTGGCCGGGGCGGGCGGTGCGGCGGCCGAGGGCGAGCCGATGGCGGGCGCCACGGCCGGTGGGCGCCACCGCAAGGACTGACGTCCGCCCACCGACCGCCGACGACCGGAACCGGCCACCGGCTGCTACCGACCGCTACCGGCCACCGGCCGTTCGGCTACAGGCCCAGGTCGACCAGCTGGTAGGCGGCCAGGTAGGGCAGGCCCTGCTCCTCGATGGCCGGGGCCGCGCCGCGCTCCACGATCACCGCGACGGCGACCACCTCGCCACCGGCCTCGCGCACCGCCTCGACCGCGGTCAGCGGCGAACCACCGGTGGTGGAGGTGTCCTCGACCACCAGCACCCGGCGGCCCTTGACCTCGGTGCCCTCGATCCGGCGCTGCATCCCGTGCGCCTTCTGCGCCTTGCGGACCACGAAGGCGTCCAGTCGCCGACCGCGCGCGGCCGAGGCGTGCAGCATGGAGGTGGCCACCGGGTCGGCGCCGAGGGTGAGCCCGCCGACGGCGTCGAAGTCCAGGTCGGCGGTGAGGTCCAGCATCACCTGGCCGACCAGCGGGGCGGCCAGGCCGTCGAGGGTGACCCGGCGCAGGTCGATGTAGTAGTCGGACTCCAGGCCCGAGGACAGGGTGACCTTGCCGTGGACCACGGCCTTGGTCTTGATCTCTTCGAGAAGCGCGTCGCGGTGGTTGCTCATGAGGCCTCAGTTTAGAGGTTCCGCAGGTGGCAGCCGGTCAGGGCCGCGACCACGACCAGGTGGTACCGGCCTCCAGCGGGTCGACCAGGGTGACCAGCCGGGGCGCGGTGTTCAGGCCGTTCGGCGGCCCGGACTGCGGCTCCACGCAGATGGCGTCCCGCTGCTCGTCGTAGACCACCAGCCAGTCCAGGTCGGCGGTGATCTCCAGGCTCAGCTCGCCCGGCCAGACCAGGGTGGCGGCGACGCCGTCCGGCAGGCCGAAGCAGTCGTCCCGGGGGCCGGGCAGCGGGGCGATCCGCCGACCGGTCGGCAGGTGGTCCGGGCCGCGCTGCTCCTGCCAGGCCGGGGCGAAGTCCAGCCGGGCCTCGGCGCCGTCCGGGCGCAGCCGCTTGCGGAACCAGGGGTGCCAGCCGACCTGCGCCGGGAAGGAGTCGGCGGCGGTCTCCACCGAGAGCGTGGTCCGCAGCGAGTCCGCGGTCAGCTCGAACAGCTGGGTGACCCGGCCCGCGTACGGCCACGGGTCGGCCAGGTCGTAGTAGAACGCGGCGCTGGCGGCGGTCGGCGTACTGGCCGGGCGCCAGCCCGCGCGGACCCCGGTGCCGTGGATCGCGTGCGGCGGCATGTCGATCGGCAGCTCGTGGCTGACCTGGCCGTTGCGCCACCGTCCCCGGTCCACCCGGCCCGCCCAGGGCACCATGGCGAACGAGCCGTGGCCGAAGACGTCCCCGGCCGGGGTGGACGGGTCCCGCTCGGTCCGCAGCAGTTCGACGCCGCCGAGGCGCAGGCTGCCGACCCGGCAGCCGTCGGCGGGCAGTACGGTCACCTCCGCGTCCCCGGCGGTGAGCAGGACCGGCGACTGGGTCGTCGGGGCGGAGCGGAGCACAGGACCTCCAGGCGGGACGGCGCGGCGGCGCCGGAACGGACGCGGTTCGTGGACGACGGTAGCGCGCCGCCCCGCCCGGCGGCCTCAGCGGCGGCGCAGGGCGCGGGCGAGCAGCACCACGCCGCCGACCACCGCCACGCCGCCGCCGACCAGCCAGGGCACCCGGCTGTACTCGGCCTCGGTGCCGGGCGGCTCGCCCATCCGCCGCTCCGGCGCGCCCCAGCGCGCCGCCGCCCGGGAGCGGGCGCTGCGCGGCGGCAGGGCCGGGCCGTAGCGGCCCCGGGGCGGCGCGTGGTCGACCTCCTCGGCGGACCGGCCGACCATGCTGCGGCGGTGCACCGGTTCGTCGGTCCAGTCCGCCTCGGCGCCCCGGGGGTTGACCGCGGACACCGGCTCCTCGATCATGAACAGGTCGGGGGAGTCGATGTCGGGCAGCTCGCCCAGCCCCTCACCCAGGCCCTCGGTGAGGCCCTCGGTGAGGTCCGAGAGGTCGGCCAGGTCCGGGAAGTCACCGAGGTCGCCGAGGTCCGGCAGGCCGTCCAGCTCCTCGAACAGCTGCTGGTCCTGCGGGGTCTCCAGGTCCAGCTCGACCACGAAGGTGGCGCAGAACCGGTCCAGCAGGCGGCGGCCGGCCAGCGCCAGCGCCGCCGGGTCCAGTTCCTCTATCCGGCCCTTGCCGGTGAGGTCGCAGTCGAAGAGGATCCGGCTGCGCTCGTCGCCCTCGCCGCCGTCCAGCGGCAGCACGGTGACCCGGACCGTCCCGGCGGCCCCGCCGTCGCCCACCGCCTGCTCGGCCTCGACCGAGAACAGCACCGCGCCGAGCTCCGCCGCCGCCCCGGCCGCCGTTTCGGCCGGGGCTTCGGGGGCGGCTTCGGCCGGGGCGGCGGTCAGGGCTTCGGGGACGGCGCGGAGGGTGCCCCGGTAGGTGATCGAGGAGTTGCCGACGCGCAGCTTCAGCCGTCCGGCCAGCAGCACACCGTCCGGCGCGGCCTCCTCCGCCAGGACGAAGCCGGGCAGGCAGCGGGCCAGCAGTTCGGGACGGCGCAGCGACCGGCGGACCGCCTGCGGCGCCAGTGGTACCAGAACCTCATGCTCCATACCTTGGGAGCGTACAGACCTGCGGGCGCGGAAGGGACGTATGAGGAGCTGTTTTTGCCCTCCCGCCGGGGTCGCGCCGGGGTCCCGCCGGGGTCGCGCCGGGGTCCCGCCGGGGTCGCGCCGGGTCGCACCAGGTCGCGCCGGGCCTGCTCCCGGGCCGCGCGGCCCGGCGCCGGTCAGCCGGGGCGCAGCAGCGTGGCCGGGGCCACCGGGCGGGCGGGCCGCGCGGTGTCGGCGAGCACCGCCGCGAGCCGCAGCGCGGCCGGGTCCAGCCCCGGGTCGCCCGGGCCGCCGGGCAGGCCGAGCCGGGGGGCCTCCCGGGCGGCCAGGATGAAGCCCCAGTCGGCCGGGCCGCCGCAGGCTCCGGCGGCCGGGACGGCGTAGTCGGCGGTGTGCAGGCCGACGGCGCGCAGCGCGGCGTCCGCCGCCCAGTAGCCGCCGCCGGTGACCGTCCCGGCGTGGACGGCGAGTCGTCCGCCGGGGGCCAGCAGCCGCTCGGCCAGGCCGTAGAACTCCTCGGTGTAGAGCTTGCGTGCCTGGTCGAGGTCGGGGTCGGGCAGGTCGGCGATGATCACGTCGTAGCGGCCCCGCCGGTGCACGGCGGCGCGCAGCCAGTCGAAGGCGTCGGCGGTGCGCACCCGGACCCGGGGGTCGGCCAGCGCGTGGCCGTTGAGCCGGGACAGCACCGGGTCGGTCCGGGCCAGGCCGAGCAGCTGCGGGTCGATCTCGACCAGGGTGGCCCGGCGCACCCCGGGGTCGCGCAGCAGTTCGCGCAGCGCCAGGCCGTCGCCGCCGCCGAGCACCAGCACGCTGCCGTGCGGTCCGCCGTCGAGGGCGGGCTGGACCAGGGCCGCGTGGTAGCGGGCCTGGTCGCTGCCGCAGACGGCGATCCGGCCGCCGAGGTAGAGCCGCAGCTCGGCGGCGTCCCGGGCGCGGACCGGGTAGCCGTCGGCGGCGGCGCGCTGCGCCGGTACCCGGTCCCCGGCCTCGGCGGTGGTGCTGGCGCTGGTGTCGGGGTCGGGTCCGGGGCCGGTGAGCACGATCTCCTGGTAGCGGCTCTGGCTGCTGAAGCGGACCGGGGTGCCGTAGAGCGCCTGCCGGGCGGCGCGTTCGAAGGCGCCGGTGAGCGCGGCGGCGACGACCAGCACCAGCAGGACCGCCCCGCACAGGCTCCACAGCAGCGGGCGGATCCGGCGCGGCGGCTCGTCGCGGAACAGCCAGAGCACCACCGCGGCCCCGGCGACGGCGTTGACCGCGCCGGTGACCAGGGCGCCGTCGGCCTGGCCGAGGGCGGGCAGCAGCAGGAACGGGAAGGCCAGCCCGCCGACCAGCGCGCCGACGTAGTCGGCGGCGAACAGGTCGGCCACCGCGCTGCCCGCGTCCTGCCGCCGGATCCGCTGGATCAGCGTCATCAGCAGCGGGATCTCGGCGCCGATCAGCACCCCGATCACGGTGGCGACCAGGACCAGGGCGATCCGGTAGTGGCCGATCCAGACGAAGCTGCCGTACAGGATCAGCACCGAGAGGCCGCCGACCACCGCGAGCGCGCTCTCGACCAGGGCGAAGGCGGTGGCCGGGCGGGTGGTGAACCGTTTGGCGAGCAGTGAGCCGACGCCCATGGCGAAGACCATGACCGAGAGCACCACGGAGACCTGGGTGACCGAGTCGCCGAGGAGGTAGCTGCCCAGGGCGACCAGGTCGAGTTCGTACACCAGTCCGCAGGCGGCGCAGATGAACGCCGCGAGCAGCACCAGCCACCGGGCGGCGCGGCTGCCGACCGCACGCGTCGGCGCGGGCGCCGCGGATTGGGTGATCACAAACAAACGCTAGGCGACCTCAGGGCGCGGGCCCGTCCCCCGAGGGGCTGAGGAGGCGACACACGGCATTGACCTTTCGCTCACTTGAGCTATTTCCGGAGGGGCTTTTCCGGGCCGCCCATGCGGTCACGCCGCCGCGGTGTCCCGGAGTTTGAGCGAGGACCGGGTGCACACCAGTCGCCCCTCCTGCGGATAGGCGTGCCAGGTCCGCCAGCAGACCTCGTGTTCGCCACCGCTCGCGAGCAGTGCGGTGAAGGCCGTCGGATCGCCCGGGAAGACCCCGGCGAGACCGTGCGGATGGTTCTCCACCAAGGCCAGGAGTTCCTGTGCGCGTCGGGCGAATCTCTGTTCGTCGAGGCTTTCCACCTGTGCGGCGAATTCGTACTCCCAGCCCCGGACGCACTCCGCGACCCGGGCCGGGAGCGGGGTGCGGCGGCCCGGCATGCAGGCCACGGTCTCCGAGCACTGGTCGGCGCCGGAGCCGAGGATGACCTGGTGCGAGGCGCCGAGCAGGCGGAGCTGCAGGTCGGTGGGGCCGATCCGCAGGTCGAGGACGGCGAGTGCGGGCAGCTGCTGGCTGCCCAGGCACCAGGCCAGATCCCCGGCACGGGTATCGGTGTAGGTGGTCTCTAGGGTGGTGAGCATTCTTGGCTCCGCGTACTCGGGTCGCTCGACGGCGCCGGGGAGGGCAAGTGTCTACTGTCTTCGGGCACAGTTGTCAGCGGGCGCGATTGCCCTACGGCGGAGTGACTTTCGGGGACTCAGGAAGCAGCGAAGCACGAATGCGCGGCGCCTGTTGACGATTTACCCAACTTCGCGGTCCGGCACCATTCTCCGGCCGATCGCCGCGCACCCCGGGCGCACACGTGACCTAGTATGCGCGGTGACATGTCAAAAGTGCGCCGGAGAAGGGCTTACGCCGTTCCGGCGGCCGGATCCGAATTCGGACTCCGCACCCTGACACATGCCCCCGGCAGCGGCCCTCGACACAATCGGGCCCGAAGTTCACTCCTTCGAAGGTCACTCCCCCGGATGTCGGGCGCGTCAACGAGCCAGCGCCGCACCACTCTTGCGGGTGCGTCCGGAGACGGCCCAGGCCACCGCGTAGACGGCGGTCGCCGCCGCCATGATCGAGAAACTGGGCGGCAGACTGGTCACCACCGCGCTCAGCCCGAGCCCCACCCACATCTCGGCCACGGCCAGCCCGGCCGACAACGCCAGCCCCAGGTAAGGGCGGTGGGTCAGCCGCAGGGCCGCGCCGGCCGGGGCCGCGAGCAGGCCGAGCAGCAGCAGCGAGCCGACGGCCTGGGTGGCCTCCCCCGCGCAGGCGCCGACCAGTGCCAGGAACCCGAGCCCCAGCAGCTTCACCGGCACCCCGCGCGCCGCCGCCACCGCCTCGTCCAGCGTCGCGAACAGCAGCGGGCGGGCGATCAGCAGCACCGCCCCGGTGATCCCGACCGCCACCAGCACCGCGACCAGGGTCTGCCCGCCACTCAGGCCGAAGATCGAGCCGAACAGCACGCTGGTACCGGCGTTGCCGACATCGGAGCCGCTGCGCGAGGTGGTGTACAGGGTCAGGAAGAACGAGCCCAGGCCGAGGATCCAGGCGAAGGCGCTGCCGATCACCACGTCGTCCGCGCGCCCCCGGCGGCCGATCCCGGCCAGCAGCAGACCGGCCCCGACGCAGCCGACGAACAGGCCCAGGCGCAGGTCCCACCCGGCCGCGAGGGCAGCCATGGCGCCGGTGAAGGCGACGTGGCTGAGCGCGTCGCCGGTGAACACCTGGGCCCGCAGCACCAGGAAGTAGCCGACCAGGCCCGAGGCGAGGGCGATGAACGTCCCGGCGAGCAGCGCGTTGTGGAAGAAGTCCTGGCTCCAGACGCTCACGCGAGGGCCCTCCTGCCGGTCCGGGCCGCGACCTTGACCAGCGCGTGCGCCAGCAGGTAGCCGCCGAAGGCGAACGTGGTCACGAAGAAGCCCAGCGGGTAGGGCCAGTACCAGGCCGCGACCAGCCCCGCCCAGGTGGTGGCGAAGCCGATCAGCAGGGTGAGCAGCAGGCTCAGCCCCGGGCGCGCGGTGAGCACCTGCGCGGTCGCCGCGGGCAGCACCAGCAGCGCGAACACCAGCAGCGAGCCGGTGATCTGCGCGGCCTCCGCGGTGGCCGCGCCCAGCAGCAGCAGGAAGACGATCGACAGCGCGCGCACCGGCACCCCGCGCGCCGCCGCCACCTGCGGGTCCACCGAGGCGAACAGCAGCGGGCGGCCGATCACCGCCAGTACCGCCAGCACCGCCAGTCCGACCAGCGCCAGCAGCAGCACCTGACCGGTGGTGATGCCCAGGAAGCTGCCGAAGAGGATCGCCTCGGGACCGCTCAGCAGGCCCTTGTAGAGCGCGATGAACAGGAAGCCGCAGGCCAGCAGGAAGGTCTGGACGACGCCGGTGGCCGCCGACTCCTCCGCCCCGGCGTCCCGGCCCTCGCGCCGCAGCAGCGCGATCACCAGTGCCGCGGCCAGGCAGAAGCCGAAGTAGCCGAAGCCGGTGCTGATCCCGGCGAGGGTCGCGAAGGAGGCGCCGGGGAAGGCCACCACGCCCAGCGTGTGGCCCGCGAAGGACTGCCGGCGCAGCACCATGAACCAGCCGATCGCTCCGGCCACCAGCGCCACCACGGCGCCCGCCCGGAACGCGTTCACCATGAACGGGAACGACCACATCTGCTGGAAGTCGGCGACCAGGTTCCAGCTGAAGTCCACCACCACGGCTCAGGCCTCCGGGTGGCCGACGACGACCAGTCGGCCGTCGCTGGTGCGCAGCACCTCGACCGGCGTCCGGTACAGGCGGCTCAGCGTCTCCGAGGTGACCACCTGCTGCGGGGTCCCGGAGACGGCGGCGCCCTCGGCGATGTACACCACCCGGTCCAGGTGGTGCAGGATCGGGTTGACGTCGTGCGCCACCATCACCACGGCGACGCCCTCCTGGTGGCAGATCCGGCCGATCAGCCCGGCCACCGCGCTCTGGTTGGGCAGGTCCAGGCTGTCCAGCGGCTCGTCCAGCAGCAGCACCGACGGGCGGCGCACCAGTGCTTGCGCGATCAGCAGCCGCTGCTGCTCACCGCCGGAGCACTCGCCGATCGGCCGGTGCGCGTAGCCGCTCGCGCCGACCAGCTCGACCACCTCGTCGATCCGCCGGGTCTGCTCCCTGCGGCGGCGGCTGCCGGGCAGCGGCACCCCCCAGCGGTTGCCCTCCAGGCCGAGCCGGACCAGGTCGGTGCCGCGGATCCGCAGCCCGGTGCCGAAGCTGCGCCGCTGCGGCAGGTAGCCGACCCGGTCGCCGCCCTGCCCCGGCCGCAGGCCGAGCACCCGGGCCTCCCCCTCGGCCGCGGGCAGCAGCCCCAGCAGCACCTTGATCAGCGTGGACTTGCCCACGCCGTTGGGGCCCAGCACGGCGACGAACTCGCCCGCGTGCACGGTCAGGTCGACGCCGGACCAGAGCGTCCGGCCGCCGACCCGCACGGCCGCGCCGCGCAGCTCCAGCACGGGGGTGGCGGGGGCGGGGGCCTCCAGGCCCACCGGTTGGCTGATGGTCACTTCGCGTCTCCTGCCTTCGCCGCCTTGAGCGCCGCCTCGATCCCCTGCAACTCGCTTACCTGCCACTGCTGGAAGGTGTCCCCGGCCGGGCTGAGGGTCTCGGTGACGGTGGCCACCGGGATCCCCTCCTGCCTGGCCAGCCGCACCTGGGCGGTGACGTCCGGGGTGGAGTTCTGGGTGTTGTAGACGTAGATCCTGATCTGCTTGTCCCGGATCTGCTGGTCGATCAGGGACTTGTCGGCGGCGGTGGGGTCGCTGCCCTCGCTCATCGCGTCCAGGAAGCTCTCCGGGGTGATCATCTTCAGCCCGAGCCCCTCGGCGAGCGGGGTGACGATGGACTCCGACGCGCCGATCGGCGTGCCCGCGTAGCCCGCCCGGATCGAGGCGATCAGCTGGTTGTACGGGGCCAGCGTCCGCGTCTCGAAGACGCTCTCGCGCTGGTCGAAGTACTCGGCGTCGGCCGGGTCCAGCTTCTGGTAGTCGGCGGTCATCCGCGCGATCACCCGGCGCACGTCGTCCGGGGAGTACCAGCGGTGCGGGTTGCCGCCGGGCGCGACGCCGACCAGGTCGCCGACGTTCAGCTCGGTGCGCCCGCTGTCGGCGTTGGTCGCCAGCAGCTTGTCGGCCCAGCCGTCGTAGCCGATGCCGTTGACGATCGCCAGCTGCGCGGTGGTCAGCGTGCGGGCGTCGGAGGTGGTCGGCTCGTAGGAGTGCGGGTCGGTGTCCGGGTTGCTGATGATGCTGGTCACCCGGGCGTGGCTGCCGCCGAGTTGGGCGGCGATGCTGCCCCAGAAGTTCTCCGCGGCCACCACCTGCACCACCCGGCCGCCGTCGGTGCCCGCGGTGCTACCCGTCGCCGTCGAGCAGGCGCCGGTCAGCGCGAGGACCGCGAGGACCAGGGCGACGGCGCCGACCGGGCGGGCGCGGCGGGACGGGGTGGGGACCATGGAGCGGGCTCTCCTCGGGCAGTGGAGCGGATACGCCTTCCAGGCTAGATGAAAATGATTCCCACTACTACCCGGATGGCGGTAGAGATGAAAACCATTACCGTTCTGTAACCTGACCCACCGCCACCACCGGCTACCACGTGTCACCTATGTGACCCGCACCACACTTTCGGCCCCAATTCGCTTACTTGGCACTGACACATCAAGTTCGTCTACTACGGTTTATCGGACTTGTTTCCTCCGAATCCTGCCGGTCGCCGCCCCGAAGGAGCGTCCGGTCGCCCATGACGGATCCGCCTCGGTTGACGAGAGCTTGCTGACTTCGATGAAGAATCACCGCGACACCGGGTGCGGCCCGTGAGGTTCTCGGCCCGTCCCTTCCGCCCTCAGCACAAGAGTCAGGAGACCCGCCCGAGGCGGCCCGCCGCCCCGCCCGGCAGACCGTTACCGGACCAGCCCACCGCGAACCTCACCGCCCCGGCGCCCCCGCCGCTGGCCGCCCACGAGATCGCCCTGCTGCGGGCCAGCGTGGAACTGGTCGGGCCGCTGGCCGGGGAGCTCACGGTCTACTTCTACGCCATCCTGTTCGCCCGGTACCCGCAGGTTCGCGACCTGTTCCCGGCCGAGATGGACGTGCAGCGGGACCGGCTGCTCCGGGGGCTGCTGCGGATCGTCGAGCTGGTCGACGACCCGGACAACCTGGTCCGGTTCTGTGCCCGACTGGGCCGTGACCACCGCAAGTTCGGCGCGCTGAACGGGCACTACCCGGCCGTGGGCGCGTGCCTGCTGGACTCGCTGGCCCGCTACGCGGGCCCGGCCTGGAGCCCGGAGCTGGCCTCCATCTGGACCCGCGCCTACACCCTGGTGGCCGAGGTGATGTCCGCGGCCGCCGACGAGGACGCGCTGCTCGGGCCCGCCGTGCGGCAGGCCGAGATCATCCACCACGTCCAGCGGGGACACGGCATCGCCGAGGTCACCGTGCGTCCGGAGAGCCCCTACCCGTACCTGGCCGGCCAGTACGCCAGCATGGAGACGCCGTGGCAGCCCAGGGCCTGGCGCTACTACTCGCCCGCGCACGCCCCGCGCGCCGACGCCACCCTCACCTTCCACATCCGCGCCGTCCCCGGCGGCCGGGTCAGCGTCCCGCTGGTCCACCAGGCCGTGGTCGGTGACGTGGTCAGGCTGGGCCCGGCCCAGGGCGACATGGTGCTGGACCCCGACACCAGCCGCGACCTGGTCTGCGTCGCCGGGGGGACCGGCCTGGCGCCGATCCAGGCGCTGATCGAGCAGGCCGCGCGCGGCGGCGAGCAGCGCTTCGCCGACGTGTTCATCGGGGCCCGCACCGCGGACGAGCTGTACGGGCTGGACACCATGCTCCGGATGTCCCAGCGCCACCACTGGCTGTCGGTCCGCGCGGCCGTGTCGAACGAGCGGATCCCCGGCCTCGAAGGCACCCTCCCGGAGATCCTGCGGGACTTCGGCCCCTGGTACCGGCACGACGCGTTCCTGTCCGGCCCGGTGGAGATGGTCACCCAGGCCTCGTACACCCTCCAGCGCCAGGGCGTGTCCCCGGCGCGCATCCACCACGACCCTTTCGACGTCCCCGTGCTGGAGGCAGCGCTGCTGCCCCGACGGGTCGAAGCGGAGGCCCGGCAACTGTGACAGCCCGCGACCAGGACAGGCGCCCCGCCCCGCACGGCGTCCGCCTTCCGCAGCAGCAGCCGGACGACGCCCCGGTGTCGCTGTTCCACCGCGCCCGCCCCGCCTCCGGCAACCGGCGGCCGCCCGAGCACGCGCACCTGCTGGCCGAGGCCGACTCCTTCGTCCGCCAGTTCGCCGAGGAGAACCCCGGCTCCGGCGACCCCACCCGGCGGCTGCGCGAGGTGCAGGCCTCGATCGAGGCGCACGGCAGCTACGAGCACACCCCCGAGGAACTGGTCTTCGGCGCGCGGATGGCCTGGCGCAACGCCGCCCGCTGCATCGGCAGGCTGTACTGGAACAACCTGACGGTGCGCGACCTGCGGCACCTGAGCCACCCCGACGACATCGCCCAGCAGAGCGTCGAGCACCTGCGGCTGGCCACCAACGGCGGCCGGATCAGGCCGGTCATCAGCGTCTTCGCCGCCGACCAGCGCCGACGTCCGGCGCCCCGCCTGCTCAACGAACAGCTGGTGCGCTACGCGGACGACCCGCGCAGCGCGCCCCGGACCGCGCTGGCCCGGCAACTCGGCTGGCAGGGCGGCCGGGAGGAGTTCGACGTGCTGCCGCTGCTGGTGCAGTCCGCGCCGGACCGCGCGCCGGAGTACTACGAGCTGCCCGACGACGCGGTGCTCCAGGTCCCGCTCACCCACCCCCGGCACCCCGGCTTCGCCGAGCTGGGCCTGCGCTGGTACGCCGTCCCGGCGGTGTCGGACATGACCCTGGAGATCGGCGGCATCAGCTATCCCGCGGCCCCCTTCAACGGCTGGTACCTGGGCACCGAGATCGGCTCGCGCAACCTCGGCGACACCGACCGCTACCACATGCTGCCGGCGGTGGCGAAGCTGTTCGAGCTGGACACCAGCAGCGACCGGACCCTGTGGCAGGACCGCGCCCTGGTGGAACTCAACCTGGCGGTGCTGCACTCCTTCGAGGCCGCCGGGGTGACCATGGCCGACCACCACACCGAGTCGGCCCGCTTCCTCACCCACGTCGACCGCGAACGGCGCCACGGCCGCTCGGTGCCCGCCGACTGGAGCTGGATCGTGCCCCCGCTGTCGGGCTCGGCGACAGCCGTGTTCCACCAGTACTACGAACTACCCGACGACCGCCGACGCCCCGCCTTCCTGCACCGGCCCACCCCCTGGTCCACCGGCCGACCCCCGTCCCAGCCGTTCCACCCGGCCACCTGCCCGGTCCCCCGGACGCCGTAGGGACCACGCAGGCGACCGGTCAGCCGAGCGGGCCGAGCAGGATGCCGAGCGAGGTCAGCACCAGGAACACCGCCGACCAGGACATGCCCTGGCGGATGTGGCGGTACTTGGCCCAGGTCAGCCGGGAGAGGACCGCCAGCTGGTTCAGGTCGCGGTCCAGCGGGTCGGTCATGCGCACGACCTCGGCCAGGGCCAGTACCGACGGGATCATCGCCGTGTCGCCGAAGTAGTGCGCCCGTCGGTCCTGCGGGGTGCCGGTGTTGGGTGCCACCGCCAGCCCGAGCAGGATCAGCGCCGGGACCCAGGCGGCGCAGCCGGCCCAGAAGAGGGTCGCCGCGAACGGGCCGAGGCGGTGCGGCGTCACCGCGCCGGTACTGGTCGCGGCGATCAGCGCGGCCAGCGCCGCGATCAGCGCCGACAGCACGGCACCGGCCTTCTGGTCCGCCTTGACCATCTCCTCCCGGGTCTCGGCGACCAGTGCCCGGGCCAACGTGACCACGTGGCTGGTTTCGGGGGAAGTCACAGACTCTGTCCCTTCGCTCGCGGCAGGTGTGCTGTTGCGTTCGCGGCGTGGTGGCCGACCCGGGGGACCGGGTCGGCCACCGCGGGTCAGCCGACGGAGCCGACCCGGGTCAGCTCCGCCTCCAGCTTGTTGACGGCCTGGCTGACCCGGATGTTCATGGCGGCCACGTGCTCCCGCCGGGCGGCGTCGAACTCCGCCTTGCGTTCCCGCGTCCGCTGCTCGGCGTCGGCCCGCTCGACCTCCATCCGGGCCATCGCCTTCCGCTCGTCGGTGCGCAGCAGCTCCTTGAAGATCAGGACCGCGCTGCTGCTCCGCTCCGTCAGCAGCCGCTCGTAGGTGGTCTCCCCGCTGAGGAACTTCACCAGCACCGGCAGTACGTCGATGACGACGAACAGCAGCCGGATCAGCCAGACACCGACGAACAGCACGACGTTGCCGCCGGCCAGCCGGTCCAGCGCGCTCATCCGGTCCAACACCCCGATGCTGCCCTGGGTGGACCGCAGTTGCGCCACCTGCTTGTTGATCAGCGCGGTGCGGGTGGCCAGGAAGTCGCTCCGGGAGTCGGCGACGGAGCCCTCAAGGGAGGAGATCGTCCTGTTCATGGCGCTCAGCCTGCTGCTGTCCTGCTGGATGTCGTGATCGCCGCTGTAGGCCTGCGCGACCGAGCGCAGGCGGACGCACTCCGAGGAGCGGGTCCAGGTGCCGGTACCGGCGATGGGGATCTCCTTGGCGCACTCACTCAGCACCTGGCCGTTGATCGTGTCGAGCCGGTTCTGCTCCTGGTTCACCTGCTGCCGCAGCGCCGAGGCGCTCTGCTGCACCTCCGCCAGCTCGCTCTGCTGCGTCGGCGCGTTCGCGTCGATGCTCAGGGTGAGCTCCCCGCAACCCGCGACCACCTGACCGGGGGCCGGGTTGCAGCGCACCAGGTCACTGCTCAGCGTGTGCAGTGCGGCGTACCGCTGGGACTCCACCTGCTCGACTATCGAGGTCTCGAAGATCCGGAGCACCAGCGGCTCCGCGACCACCGCGCCGATCAGCAGCGACACCAGGATCCTGGTCACCACCGGCGCCACCCGGCGCCGGAGCAGTGGCTGCGGGGCGACCAGCCAGCGGTCCAGGTGCAGCACGAAGACGCCCCACAGCAGGGCGGGCAGCAGAGCCACCCAGGACGGCCTGCCCAGAGCCTCGTTGACGAAGTTCCACATCGAGAACGCGGCGATGGCGGAGGTGCCGAGCATGACCGCGCCCAGTGCGGTGTGGCGGCTGCGCTCGTGCCAGATGATCTCCAGCAGGTCCTCGTCCACACCGGTCAGACCGCGCAGTCGGCGGCCGAGGTCGAGTCCGCGCGGGTGGGACGGCTCGGTCGGCCTGCCGAAGCCGTCCGGCAGGCGGCGCGTCTCAGTCAAGGAGACCCTCCTCGTCCCCGATGAACTCGTCCTGCGGGCGCTGCGCACGCGACGGCTTGGCGAATCCGGTGCCCCCGCCGCCGCGACCGGGCCCGAGCGCGGACGGGGACGCACCCGCGTCGGCCTCCCCCGATCGGCCCTCCAGCACCTGCTGCAGGATCTGGTGGTAGTCGACGAACGACTCCGAGCCGCCCATCTGTTCGAGCAGCCGCAGCACCAACTGCGCCTCCAGGTTCCCCCGCTGCACGGCCGCTTCGTACTCCCGGGCGGCGGCCAGCGCCTCCCGCTCGGCCGTCCGGTTCGCCTCGGCCCCCTCCGCCGCGCGCCGCTCGTTGGCGAGTTGGCCGACCGCGACCTCGCCCCGGGCCACGGCCAGGGCGTTGAGCCAGTCGCCGCCCTGCTCGATCAGGCCGACCAGGCGCTGGGTGTTGATGTTCTCGAAGGTGTGCCGCCTCGCGTCCAGTTCCCCGGTGCGGGCGACGCTGATCAGGTCCTGCTCGTGCCGGGCCACGTCCGCGGGGGTCAGTACCTCGACGGCGAGGAACTCGACGGCCATCCCCTCGATGTCCGGCGGGTTGATCGCGCTGTACGCCTGCATCCGGTGGGTGGCCTGCTCCCGCACGACGTTGACCTCGTGCATCGAGTGGCAGGAGCCGACCCCGGCCAGCTTCGTGTCGCGTCGCAGGTAGGCGCCCAGGGGCGCGGTCACGTCGGTGATGCCGCAGCGGACCACCGCGACCGGGTCGGTGACCTGGCAGGTGAAGGACGCACGCAGGGTGAACCTGCTGGCCTCGCTCTGCGAGGGCACCTCCCAGTCCACCTGCACGATGCGGACCCGCAGGTCCACCAGGCTGACCGCGGACGCGTCCAGCACGTCGGAGTGGGAGGGGTCGAACCGCGTTCCGGTCGGGAGCTCCCGCCAGTTGCCGTCGACCTGGAAGACGTAGGTCGCTCCCGGGGGCAGCTCCGGCACGTCCTCGCGGCGGGTCCGCCGGAACAGCCGGCTCTCCAGCCGTGCCAGGGCCTTCTCGTTGATCAGGGGGTAGTCCACTGTCGTCGCCTCCATGTGCGCGTCAGAGTGCCGTGCGTGTCAGAGTGCCGGGCCTGTCAGAGTGCCGGGCGCAGGACGGGTCGGCTGTGCAGCGTCCCGAGCAGGACTCGGGCCAGCGCCCGGGTCTCGTCGACCGCGTAGTCGGGGTGGTTGAGCATTCGCGAGAGGTCATGCCGCAGCGAGTTCCACTGCTGGGGAGTCATCTGCTGCCGCATCGCCCCGCCGAGGGAGCGGACCGCGGTGACCGCCGCCGGATCGTCCCGCAGGGCGGCCAGGGTGGCGCAGAGCGCCACCAGTGCCCTGCGTCGCCGGGTGCTCAGCAGGGTGCAGACCCACAGTCGCCCCAGCGGGCCGATGGCGGCCGGGCTGTGCCGGAGCAGTGCGGCGGCCACCGGCCGGAAGCCGTCCAGGCTGGGGCCGTCGAGCAGCGCGAGCGCGCTGTCCAGGGCCGACGCGCGCTCCCGGGTCATCCGGGTCTGCTCCAGCCGGGTGCGGACGTAGCGGAGGATGACCGCCGCCCGCTCCGGATCGCGTTCGGCGTTGGCCAGCAGCAGGTGCAGCGACCGGCGGGCGGCCCCGGCGATCCGTTGGCCGCGCATGGTCAGGAACCACAGCCAGTTGAGCGCCTCGAA
Organism: Streptacidiphilus sp. P02-A3a; assembly: GCF_014084105.1. Lineage (GTDB taxonomy): Bacteria > Actinomycetota > Actinomycetes > Streptomycetales > Streptomycetaceae > Streptacidiphilus. Next base: position 9,110,657 of record NZ_CP048289.1, read on the forward strand.
CCGGTACAGCGAGCCGAGGTCCCCGGCCAGGGCCATCGCCGCGGTCACCGCCCGCTCCGGGCCCCGCCGGTCGGCCCAGCGCAGGGTGAGGTCCAGCGCCCGCGGTACGGACCGCGGGTCCGAGCACATGAACTGCACGGTCAGCGCGGCGGTCACCCGCTGGCTGCTCAGCCCGGCGGACCAGAGGTCCAGGTGGTTCTCCTCCACCTCCACCGGCGCGTAGCACGCCAGCAGCGCGAGTCCGGCCGCGACCTGGACGCGTACCTCAAGGTCCGGCTGCTGCGACAGTTGCATCAGCCACTGGCGCAGCGGGTACCACAACTCCAGCCCGTACAGCTCGTGGAGATGCTCGACGACCAGCGCGCGGATGCGCGGTGAGGTGAAGACGATCCGCTTCTCCGCCCGGGCGCCGTTGTTCCCCTGTTCGATGCGGCGACGTTCCACCAGCTTGCTCAGGGTCTCCCCCCAGCTGGCCCGGGTCTGATCGAGCCGCAGGTCGCCCAGGGCGGGCACGGGCGCCTCGACGGTCACTCCGGCGGCGGTGTGCTCCCAGTTCCTGGCCAACACCACCAGCCTGAACAGGGCCTGCTCAAAGGTCCGTTCGGGCAGTCCCTCGGCAAACGCCAGGGCCGCGACCAGGAGCACGTCCGCCGCCTTCGGCACGTCCGCGAACCAGCCCGCCACGAGCGCGCGTTCGCCGCTGCGCAGGGCCCGGAGCCCCTCCTCCGCGCCGAACTCGGCCAGGGTCCTGGCTACGGCCACCACATCCGCGGGCTTGCGCTGCTCGGCCACCAGCGCGCCCAACTCGGCCAACAACTCCGCGTCCGACTCGCGTCCCGGCAGTCGGCGCACGCAGTGGGCGAACAACTCGGCTGCCGTGGGCGCCGCCCACTCGCTGCAGAAGCTCTTCAGCGCCTGTCGGCGCAGGGCGCCCGCGGAGGCCGTGATGACCAGGAAGGAGTGCTTCTTGCGCAACTCCTCGCCCAGTCGGCGCATGTGGAACTCCTGCACCGCGTCGGTATTCACCTCGCCGATGTAGTCCAGGATCACGTAGCCGTAGCGTTCCTTGATGGTGTTGGAGACCGCCAGTTCGGCCAGTGAGTTGGCCGGCGACAGACTGCGTATCCCGCTCCGGCCGCCGAGTACCCCGCGCAGCAGCGCGAAGGCCCCGGCCCGCCTCCCGATCCCGTCCTCGCCCACCAGCGCCACGATATGACTGGTCGTCAACTTTTCCAGCGCGTCCTCGAAGTACGGACTGGGTTCGAGGTAGAGCTCCAGCATCCGGCTGATCTCGACCTGGTCGATCACTCCCGGCGACAGGCCGGGGCCAGCCGCCGCACCCGCGCCGAAGACCGATCCGCTCGCGTTCGTCGGACCGTGGAAGTGGTTGTTGACGACCTGGGTGAGGGCCCGGTTGAACTCGCTGTACCCCTCCTCGTCCTGCTCCTGCCCGTCGTCGTCCGGGTTGCCGTTCCCGGGCCGCCGCGGGCCGGGACGCCCCGGCCCGCCGCCGCCCTCGCCGTGGGTCTGGCCCTGGCCCTGGCCCTGGGCCGCCGGGTCCTCCGGGGAGGCCGACGGTCCTTCCTCGCTCCGGGGGCCGGTCCCGCTCGGCTCCCCGGACTCCGCCGGGCCCTGCGCTCCGGCCGCGTTCGCCCGACCGTCGGCGTCCCGGGCGTCAGCCATGTGCGCTGCCGAATCCGAAGACGCTGCCCCGGGCGTCGGGCTGGTACAGGTGGGTGACGACCGTCTGCCGCAGGTCACCGCCGTTGTCGGCGCTCGTGCCCAACTGCGCCGCCGGTGCCGCCTCCTGGTCCGGGCGCTGCCGGCCCGCGCCGCCGGGCACCCACAGCCAGGCCGGGTGCTCGTACTCCTTCTTCCGCACCAGGACGCTGTCGAACTCCTCCTGGACGAAGGTGGTGTGCCCGGCGCCCACGGTCGTCCCGAAGATGTCGTCGGACAGCATCAGGGCCAGATCGGCGTCCGGCCGCCGCGCCAGGACCTGGTACAGCTGGTCCGCCTCCAGCAGGCGGCAGGTCGCGACCACCGCCCGGCCGGCGAACCCGTGGTCCGCGAGTTCCACGGGCCCGTGGTGGAGAGCGGCCCGCATGCGCATGCGGTAGGCGCCGGTCCGCTGCTGGTTGTACTTGCGGAGCTCGACCACCAGGTGCCGGATGTAGTCGTCGACCAGGCGCGGCTCGCCCTCGTCCTGGGGGACGAGGGCGACCTGGCCGTCTCCCTGCGGCTGCACCCGCCAACGCGTGCGGTCGAGACCCGCGGCGGACGCGGCCCGCGACAGCAGCCTCGGGAGTTCGTGCTGGATTTCGGACTGCCTGCGGTCGTTGTTGCCCCCGTAGCCCGCTACATCAACGGCGATGCAGGTGCATGGGCGGAAACCTGCCCAGTCGGTCACGCGGTCTTTCCTCTCTGGTGGCTCTGGCCGGCAGCACTTCTCCACCGGCACTCCTCCGCCCTCGCCTCGGGCTGAGAGTGCGCCCCACATTAGGAACGAGCCGCGCACCGGATTCCCTATCAGTAGGGATTCCGGCCGACAATCCTGGCGAAGTCCAACAGCTTCGGAGTGTCACTGATGACTATCTTCCGGTAGTTGCGCTCGACCAGACCCAGCTGCGAAAGGTTGGCGAGGGCGCGCTCGGCGGTCGCCAGCTTCAGGCCCGCGAGCGACGCGAGCTCCGACTGGGTGAGCGCGAGGGCGAGGACCATGCGACCGTCCGGCTCTCCGGCGACCGGCAGCCCGTACGCCTGCGACAGCTCCACCAGCACCCGCGCCAGCCTGGTCGGCGCGTCGTACGCCTGGAAGTCCAGCCGCCGTTGGTTCGCCCAGCGCAGCCGGGCGCTCAGCATGCGGTACAACTCCCGCATGGCGTCCGGGTGCTGGGTGAGGAATCCCTCCAGATCACCCCGTTGAATGACGCGCACCTGCACATCGCCGCAGGCGATCACCGAGCCCGACCGCGGCAGGTCCTCGAAGGCCGCCATTTCACCGACCAGTTCTCCCGCTATCCGGACGGCGGCCAGCATTTCGTAACCGCTCTCGGAGCTCGTCACGACTTTCACCACGCCATCGGTGAGAAGCAGGACGTGCTTTCCGTCGTCCCCCTGCCGCAACAGGGTCCGCTGCATCGGGTATTTCACCGCCGTACCCGTCTGTAGAATTTTCCCCCTGGTATCGGGATGTAGCCGGCCGAGGAAGGTTGAGGGCAGCCATCTGGTACTCACCGATCATTCCTCCAGCAATGCAGGGAAATCGACGCCCCGAAATTGGCTCACTGAGTCGCCCTGGCATCAGTGCGCCGTCCCGCACCGTCGCCGCGGGTACGTCCCCACGATCCGTGCAGGTGACAGACCATGATGCCGGTGACCGGCGCACACACAGGTGGTTCCGACAAGAGTGGCGTGAACAGGCCCATGCTCTGCCCACCGCCCCCCTGGAAGCGCGAGAACGCCCTTCACCCGGCCGCCCCGCACACCGCCCCCGGTACGTGCTCAGCGGGCCTGCCGACCGCCACGGCAACGGCGCCGCATTTCGTGATCTTGCCGCCCCGGCCGATCACCTGACGGCCTTTTCGAGCCATTTCCCGCCCAATCCGCCGCGGTCACCCCAAGCCCGCCCGAAGCGAACCAAGCACTCCCGGTATTCAGCTCACACGCAGCTGCCCCAGCCGGGTGACGGCGTCGGCGAGGACCGAGTCCTGCTTGCAGAAGGTGAATCGGACCTGGGTGCGCCCGGCGTCGGGGTCGTCGTAGAAGACGGAGTTGGGGATGGCGACGACGCCGCAGCGTTCGGGGAGGGCGCGGCAGAAGGCGTGGGCGTCCGTTTCGCCGAGGGGGGTGATGTCGGTGGTGATGAAGTAGGTGCCCTGCGGGTCGTAGACCTCGAAGCCGGCGGCGCGCAGGCCGTCGGCGAGCAGGTCGCGCTTGCGCAGCAGGTCGGCGCGCAACTGGGTGAAGTACGCGTCGGGCAGGCGCAGCGCCTCGGTGACGGCGTACTGGAACGGCCCCGCGCTGACGTAGGTCAGGTACTGCTTTGCGGTGCGGACCGCGGCGACCAGCGGCGCCGAGGCGGTCACCCAGCCGACCTTCCAACCGGTGAAGGAGAAGGTCTTCCCGGCCGAGGAGATGGAGACGGTGCGCTCGCGCATGCCCGGGAGGGCGGCGATGGGGTGGTGGGCGCCGGTGAACACCAGGTGCTCGTAGACCTCGTCGGTGACCACCAGCAGGTCGCGCTCGCAGGCGAGTTCGGCGATGGCGGCCAGTTCGTCCGGGGTGAGCACCATGCCGGTCGGGTTGTGCGGGGAGTTGAGCAGCAGCAGCCGGGTGCGCGGGGTGACCGCGGCGCGCAGCGCGTCCAGGTCGGGGCGGAAGTCGGGCGCGCGCAGGGTCAGCGGGACCCGGGTCCCCCCGGCCATGGCGACGCAGGCGGCGTAGGAGTCGTAGAAGGGCTCGAAGGCGATCACCTCGTCGCCGGGTTCCAGCAGCGCCAGCATCGCCGCCGCGATGGCCTCGGTGGCGCCCGCGGTGACCAGCACCTCGCCGTCCGGGTCGTAGCCGAGACCGTGGAAGCGCTGCTGGTGCTCGGCGATCGCGGTGCGCAGCTCCGGGATGCCGGGGCCCGGCGGGTACTGGTTGCCCCGGCCGCTGAGCACCGCGTCGGCGGCGGCCTGGGCGATCTCGCGCGGACCGTCGGTGTCCGGGAAGCCCTGCCCGAGGTTGATCGCCCCGGTGGCGGTGGCCAGCGCCGACATCTCCGCGAAGATGGTCGTCCCAAGGCCGTCCAAGCGACGGTTCAACAGCGGCCTGGTGCTCATCCGCTCCACCTCTCCCTTGCCTGCGATGTCGTCCGGTCCGCAGCCTAGGCGACGGCCCGCACCGGATGGTCGAGCAGCGAGGCGATAATGCCCCTGTGGACGAGCCCCTTCTTGACGACGCCCAGCGGTCCGACCCGCGGACCGCCCCCGCCAAGGCTCCGGCCAAGGCCCCGGCCGGGGCCGGAGCCGGGGCCCGCGCGCTGCGGGCGTTCGGGGTGCCGCTGGGGGTCGCCGCCGGGTCGGCGCTGCTGCACTGCCTGCTGCTGCTGTGGCTGGACAGCCCGACCGAGTCCTTCGCCGGCCGGTTCCACGTCTGGGACGCGCAGTTCTACGTCCAGATCGCGCAGTCCGGCTACCCGCACGGCTACGCCTACGCCAACGGCCAGCTGACCGGCAACAACCTGGCCTTCTTCCCGCTCTACCCGCTGCTGATCCGGATCGTGCACACGGTCTCCGGCCTGGCCTGGGGCACCTCGGCCGTGGTCGTCGCCTGGCTGTGCGCCTTCGCGGCGGCGGTGGTGGTGCACCGGCTGGTGCGCAGCCTGGCCTCGGAGCGGGTGGCCGGGTTCGCCGTGGCGCTGGTGTTCTGCCAGCCGATGGCCGTGTCGCTGTGGATCGCCTACACCGAGAGCCTGTTCCTGCTGCTGGCCGCCGCCGCGCTGCTGGCCGCCCGGCGGGAGTCCTGGCTCTGGGCGGGGGTGCTCACCTGCCTGGCCGGGCTGACCCGCTCGACCGGGATAGCGCTCGCGGCGGCGCTGGTGGTCGCCGTGGTGCTGGCGGCCCGGCGGGAGCACCGGCTGGGCTGGCGGATGGTGGCCGGGGGCGTCCTCGGCTGCCTGGGGATGCCCGCGTACCTGGGCTGGGTGGGGCTCAGGGTGGGGCAGTTGGACGGCTGGTCGCACATCCAGTCGGCGGGCTGGGGCACCGCCTGGGACTGGGGCAGCAGCACCTGGGACTTCCTGACCTCCACCCTGCACAACGCCGACGGCTGGGTGCAGGTCAGCGTGGCCTTCGTGCTGATCGGGTACACGGTGGCGTGCGCGGCGGCGCTGCTGGAGCGGCCGTGGCCGCCGCTGGCGGTGTACGGCGTGCTGATCCTGGCGGCGTCGCTGGGGCAGAGCAACTACTACCACTCCAAGCCCCGGCTGCTGGTCCCGGTGCTGCTGGCGGTGCTGCCGCTGGCCTCCTCGCTGGCCCGGGCGCGGCGGGCGAACGGGCTGCTGGCGCTGGCCGGGATCGGCTTCTTCGGCTGCTGGTTCGGCGTCTACATGCTGACCGTCTGGCCGTACGCGATCTGATGCGAGCAGGGCCGGTACCCGGGCCACCGGCCCGGGTACCGGCCCCGCTCGCGTGCCCGCTGTCGCGAGCGGCCGGGCGTTCAGCCCTCGTCGGGGGTGTCGCCGTCGGCGTCGCCCTCGCCGTCGCCGTCGACCGCCTCGGCCAGGCCGAGCCGGGTGGCCAGCCACTGGTCGAAGGCCACCGCGGACTGGGTCCAGTTGGCGGTCATCGCGACGAAGTAGTTGATGTTGACGCCCATGCCGACGACCATCTGCGCCTCGCCGATGACCCGGACCACGCCGTCGTCATGGGTGTGCGTGTAGACCTTCGGCCACAGGGTCTCCCGGTTCCACTCGTCCAGGGCCTCCAGCAGCTCGGCCTTGGTCTCGATGGCGTGCGGGCGGTCGTAGAAGGCGCGTACCGCGAACAGTTCCTTCTGCTCGCCACGGAACATGTAGTAGACGCGGAAGCCCTCCCAGGGGGCGAGCAGGTCGCCCTCCTCGTCCACCGCGTACTTCAGTTCCATCTGCGTCAGCAGCTGCTTGACCAGCTCCTGGTCCGGAACGACCACCGGCGGCGGCCCGGCCTCGCCCGATGGCTGCTGCGGCGGCTGCGGCACCCCGAAGGACGGGATGGACGACGGGTCGATGCTCATCGAGACGAGTTCCCTTCACGAAGACTTTGCATGTCCATCCTGCCTCATTCGGACCGCCCGGCGAAGCCTCAGCCCTCCTTCGCGAGCGAGGTCGGGACCCGCCCGGACGCGTGCACCGCGAGCTTGTCCGCGGCCTCGTCCACGGTCACCTCGACCGTGTCGCCGTCGCGCACCGCGCCGCCGAGGATCGCCCGGGCCAGCTGGTCCCCGATCGCCGACTGCACCAGGCGGCGCAGCGGGCGCGCGCCGTAGGCCGGGTCGTAGCCGGTGAGCGCCAGCCAGTCCCGCGCGGCCGGGCTGACCTCCAGCGTCAGCCTGCGGTCGGCGAGGCGCTTGGCCAGCGAGGCGACCTGCAGGTCGACGATCCGGGCCAGCTCCTCGGTGCCGAGCGGGTCGAACACCACGATGTCGTCCAGCCGGTTCAGGAACTCCGGCTTGAACGCGGTCCGGACGGTGTCCAGCACCCGCGCCTTCTTGACCGCGTCGTCCAGCTCCGGGTCGATCAGCCACTGCGAACCCAGGTTGGAGGTGAGGATCAGGATGGTGTTGCGGAAGTCCACCGTCCGGCCCTGGCCGTCGGTGAGCCGACCGTCGTCCAGCACCTGGAGGAGGATGTCGAAGACCTCCGGGTGGGCCTTCTCCACCTCGTCCAGCAGCACCACGCTGTACGGGCGCCGCCGGACCGCCTCGGTGAGCTGGCCGCCCTCCTCGTAGCCGACGTAGCCGGGGGGCGCGCCGACCAGCCGCGCCACCGAGTGCTTCTCGCCGTACTCGCTCATGTCGATCCGGGTCATCGCCCGCTCGTCGTCGAACAGGAAGTCCGACAGCGCCTTCGCCAGCTCGGTCTTGCCGACGCCGGTGGGGCCGAGGAACAGGAACGAGCCGGTGGGGCGGTCCGGGTCGGCGATGCCGGAGCGCGAGCGGCGCACCGCGTCCGACACGGCCTGCACGGCGGTGCGCTGGCCGACCAGCCTGCGGCCCAGCTCGTCCTCCATCCGCAGCAGCTTCGCGGTCTCGCCCTCCAGCAGGCGTCCGGCGGGGATGCCGGTCCAGGAGGCGACGACGTCGGCGACGTCGTCCGGGCCGACCTCCTCCTTGACCATGGAGGCGCTGGACGCCTCGGAGCGGGCGGCGTCCTGCCCCTCCGCGAGCTCCCGCTCGGCGGCCGGGATGTCGGCGTACATCAGCCGCGAGGCGGTGGTGAAGTCGCCGTCGCGCTGGGCCCGCTCGGCCTGGCCGCGCAGGTCGTCCAGGCGCTCCTTGAGCTCGCCGACCTTGTTCAGGCTGGCCTTCTCCTGCTGCCAGCGGGCGGTCAGCGCGGCCAGCTGCTCCTGCCGGTCGGCGAGGTCGCGGCGCAGCCGGGCGAGCCGGTCGACGGAGGCGGCGTCGGACTCCTTGGCCAGGGCCATCTCCTCCATCCGCAGCCGGTCGACCGAGCGCTGCAACTCGTCGATCTCCACCGGGGAGGAGTCGATCTCCATCCGCAGCCGGGAGGCGGCCTCGTCGACCAGGTCGATGGCCTTGTCCGGCAGGAACCGGGAGGTGATGTAGCGGTTGGACAGGCTCGCGGCGGCGACCAGCGCGGCGTCCGAGATCTGCACCTTGTGGTGGGCCTCGTAGCGGCCCTTGAGCCCGCGCAGGATGGCGATGGAGTCCTCGACGCTCGGCTCGCCGACCATGACCTGCTGGAAGCGGCGCTCCAGCGCGGCGTCCTTCTCGATGTGCTCGCGGTACTCGTCCAGCGTGGTCGCACCGACCATCCGCAGCTCGCCCCGGGCCAGCATCGGCTTGAGCATGTTCCCGGCGTCCATCGCGGAGTCGCCGCCCGCGCCCGCGCCGACCAGGGTGTGCAACTCGTCGATGAAGGTGACGACCTGGCCCTCGCTCTGCTTGATGTCGGCGAGCACGGCCTTCAGCCGCTCCTCGAACTCGCCCCGGTACTTCGCCCCGGCGACCATCGCGCTGAGGTCCAGCGAGACCAGGCGCTTGCCGCGCAGCGACTCGGGGACGTCCCCGGCGACGATGCGCTGGGCCAGGCCCTCGACCACGGCGGTCTTGCCGACGCCGGGCTCGCCGATCAGCACCGGGTTGTTCTTGGTGCGCCGGGACAGCACCTGGACCACCCGGCGGATCTCCTGGTCGCGGCCGATGACCGGGTCCAGCTTGCCGTCGCGGGCCGCCTGGGTCAGGTCGGTGCCGTACTTCTCCAGCGCCTTGTAGGTGCCCTCGGGGTCGGGCGAGGTGACCCGGGCGCTGCCGCGGACGTCCTTGAACGCGGCGAGCAGCGCCTTCGGGGTGGCCCCCTCGGCCTTGAGCAGGTCGGCGACCTGGCCGCCCTCGGCGGCGAGGCCGACCAGCAGGTGCTCGGTGGAGACGTACGCGTCGTCCAGGTCGGCGGCGCGGGCCCCGGCCTCGTTCAGCACGGAGACCAGCTGGCGGGCGATCTGCGGCGCGGAGACGGTCGAGCCCTGGGCGCTCGGCTGTCCGGCGTTCACCCGGTCGGCGGCGGCGCGGACCCGCGCCGGGTCGGCCTTGACCGCCTCCAGCAGTGGCCGCGCGATGCCGTCCGGCTGCTCCAGCAGTGCGAGCAGCAGGTGCACCGGGGTGACATCGGGGTTGCCCGCGCTCGACGCCTGCCGGATCGCGGCCGACAGGGCTTCCTGTGCCTTGGTGGTGAGCTTGCTCGCGTCCACTCTGGGGTGTCCTCCTGTGCTCGACTGACCTGTACCCGACTGAGCGGGCTCGACTGACTATGCCATGGCAACCATGACGTAAGTTGAGTCTATTCCACTCAACTACTCCGCGGGGGCATCCACGGACAGATTTTCGCCGCGGCGCCTACCGACGATTCCCCGGTCGGCGCCGCCCCCGGCCCGACTATGCTCCGTTCCTGCGGGTCAGGGGGCATCCGCACGGAGCGACACCTGGGGGAGCCGATGGCACCGGGCCACAGCACGGACTGGACCGACGGCCAGGTCTGGCAGACGATCGGCTCATACATTGGGCTCATCCTTATCATCCGCGTGATCACGCTCGGGTGGCTGCTGCGCTCCCAGGTCGGCTGGCGCAGCCGCGCCGTCGCCGACGAGCGGCGCGCGGAACTGCGCGCCCACTACGCCGCCGACGCCTCGCAACGGCAGTACGCCCTGCGGCTGCTCGGCCGGGGCTACCCCCGGCACCTCTACGCCACCGGCCTGGACCTGCTGCTCGGCACCACCATCGTCGGCGGCATGGCCTGGCTGATCTCGCTCGCGCACACCGCCACCGGGCTGAGCCCGGTGGACGAGTCGCTGCGCCGGCAGCTGCTCGGCGACCCGCCGTGGGCGGCCACCTGGCTGGTGCACGCCTACAGCGGCCAGGACAGCGGGCAGGGCATCGCGGTACTGCTCTGCTGCGCGCTGGCGCTGCTGTGGACCGCCGCCTGGTTCCGCACCCGCTTCCTGCTGCACTGCACCCGGATGCCGTCCGGCACCTGGGAGCGGTCCGCGCTGCGCCGCCTGCTGCTGCCGCAGCTCGCGGTGCGCTTCCTGCTGGTGCTGCTGCTCCTGCCGATCGGCGCGATGCTGATCCTGCTGCTGTGGCAGGGCTGCGCGCTGCTGGCCGCCCGCCGCTTCCACCGTAAGCCGCTGGTCCTGGTCCCGCTCCCGCTGCCGGGCGGCCCGGCGACCACCACCCGGCCGCCGGGCGCCACCGGCCAGCGGCCGGCGGCGCCGCTGCCGCGCCCCCGGCCGACGGAGCCCTGGCCGCAGGGCGGAACCCAGCCGCAACGGCCGGTCCCGACCGCACCCGCCGCCACCGCACCCGCCGCCACCGCACCCGGGCTGACCACGCCCGCCGACCCGGCGCCGGTCGCGCCGGTCGCGCCCGCGCCGGTCGTCCGCTGCGCCCCGCTGCACCCGCACGAGCCGCGCGCCATCGGCCCGTACCGGCTGCTCGGCCGCATCGGCTCCGGCGGCATGGGCATCGTCTACGTCGCCTGCCTGGACGGCTCCGCCACCCAGGTCGCACTGAAGACGCTGCGCCGGGACCTGCTGGGCGACGCCGACATCGCCCGGCGCTTCCAGCGCGAGGGCGAGGCCCTGTCCCGGGTCTCCAGCGCCTACGCCGCCCGGGTGATCGACAGCGGCATCGCCGACGGTGTGCCCTACCTGGCGATGGACCTGCTGGACGGCTCACCGCTGGACGCCCATCTGGAGCGGCAGGGACCGATCCGGTCGCAACCGGCACTGCGGGCCTTCGGCCTGGCGGTGGCCGCCGCGCTGGAGGCGGTGCACCGCGCCGGGCTGGTCCACCGCGACCTCAAGCCCGCCAACATCATGCTGACCACGGCGGGCCCACGGCTGCTGGACTTCGGCATCGCCATGATCCTCGACCAGACCCGGCTCACCCGGACCGGCTTCGGCAGTCCCGGCACCCTCCCGTACATGGCCCCCGAGCAGTTCCGCGCCGAGCCCGCCGGGCCCTGGACCGACGTCTGGGCATGGGGCTGCTGCATGGTCGCGGCGGCCGGCGGCCGCAGTCCGTTCCACGGCACGGCCATGGCCGAGATCGCCAACCGGGTGCTGTACCAGGGCCCGGACCCGGACGCCCTGGCGGCGCTGGGCGCGGTCTCCCCGGAACTGCTGGCCACCGTCCGGCTCGCGCTGACCCCCGACCCGACCGCCCGCCCGGCCGACGGCGCGGCCCTGCTCCGCGCCCTGGCCCACGGCGACGAGCGCCCGCCGGAACTCGCCGCGCGGATCTCCGGCGACTGGCGGACGCTCACCCTGTGACGGCGACTACAGCTTGGTCTCGTGCTCGGCCGCCTGCATGTGGTCCACGCAGACCGCGACCGACAGCAGCAGCGGAACGTCCTCGCCGTCCTTGATGTCGATGCCGTAGGTGTCCCGGAAGCTGAACCACTTCCGGCTGATGTGCGCGATCTTGTGGCCGTTCTCCTCGACCACGAACTCGTGGTCGAGGAAGTTGCCGTGCACCTCGTACTCGCGCCCGTCCGCGAGCACCGCCTCGTACTTGTCGCGGAACGGCGTGAACAGCTTCTTCTTGACGGTGGCGACGACCGCGCCGTCCCGCTCGATCTTCATCGCGTCACGGATGCTGACCAGCTTCTTCTTCACCACCGCGACCTTGTGGCCGTTGTTGTCCTTCAGCTCGAAGGTGTCCGCGATCCGCAGCACCTTCGCGTCCACCAGGAACATCTTCTCGCCGTGCTCGGTGGTGATCCAGAAGTCGTCGCCGATCGAGAACATCCGGTCACGCAACAAGAACCTCATGCCGTACCGCCTCCCTGCGTCGCCCTGCTACCCCGAGGACGCCTTCCCCGCCCCCACCGGTTTCCACCCACCCCCACCCGAACGGACGCCACCGGAGGCCGGGACTGACGTTCCACGGACTTCCGGAGCAGCCCCGGTCGCGATTCCCGGCCACCGCCGCACCAGGGACGAGTAACGTCATCCAGGACGAGAGGAGTGACGCCATGAGTCAGCCGGTGCACGACGGGTCCGAGCTCATCCCACGACCGGAGAAGACCCCGGCCGCGATCAAGGCCGCGCTCGCCGTCGTCGCCCCCGCCCGCCTGCCCGAGATGCTGGAGGGGCAGACCAGGGCCATGGCCGAGGCCATCGAGAAGGGCAGCATCAGCCCCCTCCAGGCATTCGTGGCGCACTGGGCCACCGTCGTCGAGATCGAACGCCGTCCGGACACCACCCGTGCCTACCACCGGGCGAACTACCTCGCGAACCACAGCGAGACCATCGACGAGTGCCGGAGGCAGGCCACGGTGGTCGCCGAGCTCTACCGTTCCGCGTTCGCGGCGGTGAACGGGTGAGCTGGAGCTGGGAATACCTTCCCAGCGAGGAGTACGTCACCGGAGGAGCACCAGCGGAGTTCCTCGCGGCCGTCCACGGCAAGGCCGACGAACTCGTCAGGGCCGCCGAGGCGCTGTACCTGGACGGCACAGCGTATGAAGGAGCCGGCGAACCGATGCAGTACGTCGACGTGGCCGGTGGCTTCTTCGCCTACTACGTCGTCCCCCGCCTCGAACTCGTGGTCCTCTGCCAGGTGACCTCGCCCATGACCTGACGCGCTCGGCCGCCGCCGCCGGCGGGAACGCGTCCGCGACCCGATGCGGTTGGATACGGGTATGGCTTCACGTGCACGGGTGCGCGCCCCCCAGCTTGTCGGCGCAGGTGGTTGGCTCAATACGGGTGGCAGGGAACTGACGCTGGGCGAGTCGCGCGGCAAGATCGTGCTGCTGGACTTCTGAGTTTTCTGCTGTCCGAGACCGGTCGCATCAGCACCAATCGTGCGCTGTTTCCACCACGTCGGCTAGGTTGCCTGTTCGAAATCTCAGTCGCCGACCACGGCCGAGACCGAGGACAGAACTCCGGCGACGAAGGCGATGCGCGCATTGTCGGGGCCTTGGCTCCTGGCAAGGCGAAGCGCCTTCTGGGCCTGCTCGCTGCGTCCGGCGCGCATGAGGGCCACAGCCAGGGTGCAGTAGGCCATGGAACGCCGAAGGGGCGCGCTCCCGACCCGGGCGGCAGCCCTGGCCTCATCCACGGCCAGCTCCGCATCGCCCGTGACCAGGTAGTACAGGCTTCGCAGATCACTGCCCGAGGTCACCTGAGCGGGCGCGTCACGCATTTCTCGGCACAATTCGAGGAACCGCTCGCGATCGCATGGCTCAGCTGACGTGGCCTCCATCGCATACGCAAGCGCCCGCGCAAGGGTCTGCTGGGCACCCGCACGTTCCACCGCAGAGACCCCTGGCGCCTTCGCCACGCTCTCCGCGACCCTCACAGCCTCGCGGTAGCGGCCTTCGCCCAAGAGCACTGGCAGTTCGGCCTTCCTGCCCTCGGCGGAATCGCGCCACTCCGGGTCTGAGCAGTCCTCGATCAACCGCCGCGCCTCCGTGACACTTCGCTGGAGAGCAGCCAACACCTGCAAGCCCTGATCCCCTCCACGGTTCCGGGAGCCGACGGAGCGGCCGCCCGCCGCGGCACTCGGGATGCTGCGAAACCCGCCCAGCCGAACCAGTGCCGTCCCGAGGCAAACAATGCCTGCCGCCACCCCGAAGGGCCCCGGAGCGAACAGCAGCCCCCAGCCCGTCAGCCCTTGAACAGTCAGCGTGATCAGCACGAGAGCCACGAGGCGCGCCTTCGTCGTTCCCGCAGGCTGCACGGCCACCCGAGTCCTGAGCACAGGGACGGGAATTCGACGGACCATGAGGATCCGGCTGCTGCTGAGGGAGGTGTGGAGCGCAGGCCCCAATCCCCATGAGATGAGCTTGGCCTCCACCCCGAAGCGACGCCCGAGCATAAGAACGATCAGCGACCACATCATGACCGGCAGGGCTGCGCCCAGATAGGCGCCACCGAGCGAAGCGCCGATCCGCTCTGGAGTGACCGGCGCACCGAACAGCGCGAACTCGTATCCACCCAGGACAATCAGCCCTGAAAGCACGCGAATGACGGCCGTGGTGCCAGTTGAGGACGATCTTCGATCAGCCATGGCGGAGATGTTCCCAGAAGCGCACCGGACGAGGGACACCGGGGCGTGCCCTCCAGAGGAGAGCAATGCCGGAATACGTCCACAGCCCGATGCGGTTGGATGCAGGTATGGCAACACGTGCACGCGTTCGCGCCCCCGAACTAGTCGGCAAGGGCGGATGGATCAACACCGGTGGCAAGGACCTCACCCTCGCGGACTTGCGAGGTAAGTGCGTCATCGTGGACTTCTGGACCTTCTGCTGCATCAACTGCCTGCATGTCCTGGACGAGCTGCGGGAGTTGGAGGAGAAGCACCGGGACACGCTGGTGATCGTCGGGGTGCACTCGCCGAAGTTCGTGCACGAGGCCGAGCACCAGGCCGTGGTGGACGCCGTCGACCGGTACGACGTGCGGCACCCGGTGCTGGACGATCCGCAGCTGGCCACCTGGAAGCAGTACGCCGTGCGGGCCTGGCCGACGCTGGTGGTGATCGACCCCGAGGGGTACGTGGTCGCGCAGCACGCCGGGGAGGGGCACGCGCACGCCATCGCCGCGCTGGTCGCGGAGCTGGAGGCGGAGCATGCCGCCAAGGGGACGCTGCGCCGGGGCGACAGCCCGTACGTCGCGCCGGTCGCCGAACCGGGGGTGCTGCGGTTCCCCGGGAAGGCGCTGCGACTGCCCTCCGGCGGCTACCTGGTGGCCGACTCCGGGCACCACTCGCTGGTCGAGCTCGCCGAGGACGGCGAGACGCCGCTGCGGCGGATCGGCAGCGGCGAGCGCGGCTTCGCCGACGGCCCCGCCGGGCAGGCCGCGTTCAGCGAGCCGCAGGGCCTGGCGCTGCTGCCGGACGGCGGGATCGTGGTCGCCGACACCGTCAACCACGCGCTGCGCCGGGTCGACCCGGCTACCGGCGAGGTGACCACCCTGGCCGGGACCGGACGCCAGTGGTGGCAGAACTCGCCCACCTCAGGGCCCGGGCCCGAGGTGGACCTCTCCTCACCCTGGGACGTCGCCTGGTTCGACGACCGGGTCTGGGTGGCCATGGCCGGGACCCACCAGCTGTGGACCTACGACCCGCGGACCGGGACGGTCGCCGTCGCGGCGGGCACCACCAACGAGGGCCTGGTCGACGGGCCCGCCGCCGAGGCGTGGTTCGCCCAGCCGTCCGGCCTGGCGGCCACCCCGGAGCGGCTGTGGGTGGCCGACTCCGAGACCTCCGCGCTGCGCCATGTTTCACGTGAAACGGACGGCTCGTACACGGTCCGCACCGCCGTCGGCACCGGACTGTTCGACTTCGGCCACCGCGACGGCGAGGCCGCGCAGGCGCTGTTGCAGCACCCGCTCGGGGTGACCGCGCTCCCGGACGGCTCGGTCGCCGTCGCCGACACCTACAACCACGCGCTGCGCCGGTTCGACCCGGCCACCGGCGAGGTCAGCACGCTGGCCACCGACCTGCGCGAGCCCAGTGGCGCGCTGGTGGTGGACGGCGACATCGTGGTGGTCGAGTCGGCCCGGCACCGGCTCACCCGGCTGCGCCTCCCGGAGGAGGCACTGTCCGTCGCCGCGACCGCGCACCGCACCCAGCGTCCGGCCACCGAGGTCGCCCCCGGTGAGCTGCGGCTGGACGTGATCTTCACGCCCCCGGCCGGGCAGAAGCTGGACGAGTCGTACGGGCCCGCCACCCGGCTGCTGGTCAGCGCGACCCCGCCGGAACTGCTGCTGGACGGCGCGGGCGCGGACACCGCGCTGGGCCGTTCACTGCTGCTGAACGAGTCGGTCGCCGAGGGGGTGCTGCACATCAGCGCGATGGCGGCCTCCTGCGACGACGACCCGGCCATCGAGTTCCCCACCTGCCACGTGCACCAGCAGGACTGGGGCGTCCCGGTCCGGCTGGTGCCGGGCGCGGCTGCCCGGCTGCCGCTGGTACTGGCGGGCATGGACGAGTAGACCGCTGGGGCCGTGCCCACCGCGCCACCGGGCGACGGGCACGGCCCCAGCGGGGCGGGTCAGGCCTCCAGGAACGCCTTCAGCGCGGACGCCAGCAGGAACGGGTCATCCGCCCCGCACAGCTCCCGCGAGGAGTGCATCGACAGCGCGGCGATGCCGCAGTCGATGGTGGAGATGCCCAGCCGGGCGGCGGTGATCGGACCGATCGTGGTGCCGCAGGCCACCGAGTTGTTGGAGACGAAGGTCTGCCAGGGCACCCCGGCCCGCTCGCAGGCCGCCGCGAAGAGCGCGCGCCCGGTGCCGTTGGTGGCGTACCGGTTGTTGACGTTCACCTTGAGGATCGGGCCGCCGTTGGGCAGCGGGTGGTGACCCGGGTCGTGCCGCTCGCTGTAGTTGGGGTGGACCGCGTGGCCCATGTCCGAGGACAGGCAGACCGACCCGGCCAGCGCCCGCGCCCGGTCCTCGGTCGTACCGCCCCGGGAGAACACCGAGCGCTCCAGCACCGTGCCGAGCAGCGGTCCCTGCGCGCCGGTGTCGGACTCGCTGCCGGTCTCCTCGTGGTCGAAGGCGGCCAGCACCGGGATGTACGGCAGCGTCCCGCCGGAGGCGGCCCCGGCGACCGCGCCGAGGGCGACCGTGGCGGCGTGCAGCGACAGCAGGTTGTCCAGCCGGGCGGCGGCCAGCAGCTCCCGGTCCCGGCCCAGGTAGGACGGCGGCTGGATGTCGTGGGTCATCAGGTCCCAGCCGGTGACCTGGTCCGGCCGCACCCCGGCCGCCTCGGCGACGTAGCTGATCAGCGAGCCCTCGGTGACGCTGCCCAGGCCCCAGATCGGCAGCAGGTGCCGCTGCCGGTCGAGCGTCAGGCTGTCGTTGACGCTGCGGTCGAGGTGGATGGCGAGCTGCGGGACCCGCAGCAGCGGCTCGTCCAGCTGGACCAGCCGGACGCTGCCGTCCCGCAGCACCAGCCGTCCGGACAGGCCGAGGTCGCGGTCCAGCCAGGAGTTCAGCAGCGGGCCGCCGTAGATCTCCACCGCGACCTGCCGCCAGCCGGCCGAGCCGGTGTCCGGGATCGGCTTGACCCGCAGGTTGGGCGAGTCGGTGTGGACGCCGACGATCCGGAACGGGGTCTCCGGGTCCGCGCCCTCCGGGGTGTACCAGGCGATCAGCGCGCCGCCTCGGATCAGGTACCGGCCACCGGGGGTGCCCTCCCAGGCGGCGGTCTCCTCGACCTGCCGGAAGCCGGCCTTCTCCAGGCGTTCCGCGGCGGTCGCCACGGCGTGGAACGGAGACGGGCTGACTTTCAGGAACGTGATGAGGTCGTCGGTGTGGCTGCGGTCGAAGGCCACAGAGCCCACGCCGGTTGCGCTGGTCAATGCTGCTCCTGGTGAGGGTAGGGAGGCAGGTTCGGCGTGAGGCCGTCCACCGCCGAGCCTACGCCCGTGGCCGGTACGCCCACGGGCGTACGCCGCCTCCGCGGCGGCGCCCGCCCGTGGGCCGGAGACGGGGCAGGGCCCCGAGGCGTCGCCTCGGGGCCCTGCCGTCGCGGGCTGCCGGACCGGTCCCCGTGGACCGGGTCCGGCGGTGACCAGGGGTGCGGTCAGAAGGCCGCCTCGGGCAGGTCCATGATCGCGTTGTCGACGTTCTCGACCAGCAGCCGCTGGCTGTGGACCAGCGGCAGGATGGTCCGGGTGAAGAAGCGGGCAGCGGCGATCTTGCCCTGGTAGAAGGCCACGTCCTTGTCGGAGGCCCCGGCGGCCAGCTTGGCCTGGGCGACCGACGCCTGGCGCAGCAGCAGCCAGCCGAGCACCACGTCGCCGGAGGCGAGCAGCAGCCGGGTGGTGTTCTGGCCGACCAGGTACATGTTGCGGGTGTCCTGCTCGACCGAGCCCAGCTGGGCCAGCATCGCGCCGACGATGGCCTCCAGGTCACCGGCGGCAGCGGCCAGCGAGTCCCGCTCCACGGCGAGGCCGTCGCCGCCGAGGCCGCCCGCGACGGCCTTCTGGATCTGCTCGGAGAGCGCGGTCAGCGCCTGCCCCTGGTCCTTGACGATCTTCCGGAAGAAGAAGTCCTGGCCCTGGATGGCGGTGGTGCCCTCGTACAGGGTGTCGATCTTGGCGTCCCGGATGTACTGCTCGATCGGGTACTCCTGAAGGTAGCCGGAGCCGCCGAAGGTCTGCAGCGACTGGGCCAGCTGCTCGTAGGACTTCTCCGAGCCGTAGCCCTTGACGATGGGCAGCAGCAGGTCGTTCAGCCGCTCGGCCGCGTCGGCGGACTCGCCGCGCGCCTTGAGCAGGACGATCTCGTCCTGGACGGACGCGGTGTAGAGCACCAGCGCGCGCATGCCCTCGGCGTAGGCCTTCTGGGTGAGCAGCGAGCGGCGGACGTCCGGGTGGTGGGTGATGGTGACCCGGGGCGCGGTCTTGTCCAGGAACTCGGCCAGGTCCGGGCCCTGCACCCGCTCCTTGGCGTACTCCAGCGCGTTCAGGTAGCCGGTGGAGAGGGTGGCGATGGCCTTGGTTCCCACCATCATCCGGGCGAACTCGATGATCCGGAACATCTGCCGGATGCCGTCGTGCTTCTCGCCGAGCAGCCAGCCCCGGGCCGGGTGCCGGTCACCGAAGGTGAGCTCGCAGGTGTTGGAGGCCTTGAGGCCCATCTTGTGCTCGACGTTGGTGGCGTAGACGCCGTTGCGCTCGCCGAGCTCGCCGGTCGCCCAGTCGAAGTCGTACTTGGGCACGATGAACAGCGACAGGCCCTTGGTGCCCGGGCCGTGGCCCTCGGGGCGGGCCAGCACCAGGTGGATGATGTTCTCGGACAGGTCGTGCTCGCCCGAGGTGATGAAGCGCTTGACGCCCTCGATGTGCCAGCTGCCGTCCTCCTGGCGGACGGCCTTGGCGCGGCCCGCGCCGACGTCCGAACCGGCGTCGGGCTCGGTCAGCACCATGGTGGAACCCCAGCCGTGGTCCGCCATCAGCTTGGCGACCTGGTGCTGCTCCTCGGTGCCCTCCTCGGCGATGACGCCGGCGAAGGCCGCGCCGGAGGAGTACATCCACAGGGCGGGGTTGGCCCCGAGCACCATCTCGGCGTAGGACCAGATCAGGCTGTTGGGGGTGGGCGTGCCGCCGATCGACTCGGGGATGCCCAGCCGCCACCACTCGGCGTCCATGTACGCCTGGTAGCTCTTCTTGAAGCTCTCCGGCAGCGGCGCGGTGTTGGTCTCCGGGTCGAACACCGGGGGGTTGCGGTCGGCGTCGACGAAGGACTCGGCGAGTTCGTTCTCGGCAAGGCGGGATATCTCGGCGAGGATGCTCTTCGCCGTGTCGACGTCCATGTCGGCGAACGGTCCGCTGCCATAGACCTCGTCACGCCCGAACACCTCGAAGAGGTTGAACTCCAGGTCGCGGAGGTTCGACTTGTAGTGACCCATTACCTGCTCCGGTGATCGCAACGGCTAGGTGCCGGGTTCATTACGGACGCCGTGGCGCCATCGATCCCAGCGATGTGTCCCATGATGCTACCCATTGGTAACTTATTTCAAGCCCACCGGGCCGTCCGGACGACGCCGGACTCGCTAGCCTTGGCACCGTGTACGGCTACGAGCAGACGACGAGCGGCACCGGACCGGGCTACCAGAGCGGCCCCTACCAGCAGCAACAGCAGCCGATGGGGCAGCCCGGCATGGGCGGGCCCGACGTCGGCGGCTACGGGCAGCAGCCACCGCTGTACCCGGAACCCTCGCCGCCCTCACTGTCGGACGCGATCCGCGCGTTCACCACCGGGTCGCTGCCGGTCGAGGACTTCCAGGCGATCTTCATCACCTCCAAGGTCTACTGTCCGCGCGGCGAGCGCCCGGGCTTCCTGGCCCTGCACAACACCCCGCAGCCGGTGATCCCGATGTTCAGCTCGCTGAAGGAGCTGCGGCGCTACGCGGGCAAGGACTCCAAGCACTTCACCGTGACCGGCGCCGAGGTGCTGGACCTGCTGCCGACCGGCTACGGCTTCGCCATGGACATGGAGGGCGAGCACCGGATGGTGTTCGACGCCAAGGCCGTGGAGCAGATGGTCGACTTCACCATGCGGCGGATGTACGGCTGAGCCGCCGCCCGCCCGGCCCCCGACGGGGCGGCCCCGGCGGACGCATGAATCGATAGTTGAAACTTCAACTTGCATTAGGTTGATACTTCAACTACCTTGGGACCTGTCGGTACCCCACCGGCCCTGGCGTTCCCTAGGAGGTTGACATGCCCGCAGTGACCGTCGAGAACCCGTTGGTCCTGCCGCGGGTGGAGACCCCGGACCCGACCACCACCGTGCCCCGCCCCGTCGTCCAGGTCGCCACCGCGCCCGAGGGCTACGAGGGCGAGGGCTTCCCCGTCCGCCGCGCGTTCGCGCGGGTGCACACCTCGCTGCTGGACCCCTTCATCATGATGGACCAGATGGGTGAGGTGGAGTACGCCGCGGGCGAGCCCAAGGGCACCCCGTGGCACCCGCACCGCGGCTTCGAGACCGTGACCTACCTGATCGACGGCAAGTTCATCCACCGCGACTCGACCGGCGGCGGCGGCGCGCTCGGCGACGGCGACACCCAGTGGATGACGGCCGGCTCGGGGATCCTGCACATCGAGACCCCGCCCGAGGACCTGGTGATCTCCGGCGGCCTCTTCCACGGGCTCCAGCTCTGGGTCAACCTGCCCGCCTCGGACAAGCTGATCCGGCCGAAGTACCAGGACATCTCCGGGAGCAACGTCAAGCTGCTGGCCAGCCCCGACGGCGGCACCCTGCTGCGGCTGATCGCGGGTTCGATCGGCGGCGTCCAGGGCCCCGGGACCACGCACACCCCGATCACCATGATCCACGCCACGCTCAACCCGGGGGCGTCGGTCACCCTGCCCTGGCGCAGCGACTTCAACGCCCTGGTGTACGCCCTCAACGGGCGCGGCACGGCGGGCGCGGAGAAGCGGCCGTTCGGCATGGGCAAGGCCGTGGTCTTCGGCGAGGGCGACAGCATCACCATCGCGGCCGACCCCACCCAGGAGTCACGCTCGCCCAACCTGGACGTGGTCATCCTCGGCGGCCTGCCGATCCGCGAGCCGGTGGCCCACTACGGACCGTTCGTGATGAACAGCCACCGCGAACTCCAGCAGGCCATGGAGGATTTCCAGTCCGGGAAATTCGGGCAAATCCCTGCAGAACACAGCTGAGTTGCCCGGGAATCCATGAATAGCGTAGGCCCCCGATGTGACGTGTCAGTGCGGTGTCGTACTGTCCTGACCGTTGGCGCGTGAGCGCGGAAGCAGAGGGCTTCCCGATCCGCTCCGCGTCCGTGCTCCGGCACGCACATCAGGGGGCTTTACGTGAAACTCCGCAACACTTTCGGCACCGTCCTGGCCGCTGCCGCCGGCGTCATCGGTATGGCCGCCGCGCCCGCCATGGCTGCCGCGCCCGCCACGACGCACTCGGCGGCCACCGTCGTGAAGAAGACCCCGGCGCTGTCCCTCAGCTTCAACTCCACCTGGCTGGGATACGGGCAGTGGATCGAGGGCACCGTGCACCTCGGCCCCACCGCCACCAACCGCACCGTCACCGTCCACGCCGAGAACTGGCAGAACCACGCGACCTTCGTCGCCGCCACCGGCACGGTCAACAGCGCGGGCAACTTCAGCTTCAAGTACTGGGCGTCGCAGAGCCGCACCTGGTGGGCCTCCTTCGGCGGCGACGCCAAGGACAACGCGGTGAACACCCAGGGCGCCGCGGTGCGTGTCGCCTCGGTGACCCAGGAGGGGCTGGTCAACGCCTACTCGCACATCAGCTGGGGCGGCCACACGGTCGAGCTCTACCACGGCTCCAGCGGCGCGCAGATGGGCGTCAAGGTCACCCCGAACAAGCCGGGTGAGGACATCTACGTCACCGCCTACGGCTACTACCAGGGCCAGTGGCAGCTCATGGACAACGCGCAGGCCGAACCGCTCGACTCGTCCAGCGCGGCCGGGATGTACTTCAACACCGCCCACCGCTGGCCGGAGGGCATGGTGGTCCGCCTGGTCACCTCTTACAAGGGCGACACCGCCAACGTCGGCAGCACCGCCGCGCCGGTGTACTTCGAGCTGACGAAGTAGTCCGCCGTCCGGCTGGGGCGTTGGTTGCCGTGGTGCACACCGGTCACCCGACGCCCCAGTCGCCGCTACAGCCGCGCGTAGAGCACCGTGGCGTCGTCGCGGGCCTTGCCCCGCGGCCAGCGGGCGCAGGCCACGTCGGTGGCCTCCACCTCGCGGACCCGGCGCAGCAGTTCCGCCGGTCCGCGCTCGTCCAGCAGCTTCATCGCCTCCGGCCAGCCACCCAGGTCGAACCGCTCCACGTACCGCGACGCCCCGTCGCTGAGCAGCGCGATCGCCCGCAGCTCGGACAGCGGGACGCTGCCGGTCTCCGCGTGTTCGGCGGCCTTCGGCAGGGCCGCCGCGATCCACGGGCCGTGCTCGGTGTTCCGGGCGGCGCGCACCGCGAGGGCGTAGCGCATGTGCAGGGTCGTCCGCTCGGGACTGCCCGGGGTCGTCGCGTGGACCTCCCGGCGCAGCAGCTCGCCCGCCGGGAAGGGCTGGTTGTCGCCGATCACGGCGATGCTGCCGAAGCGGTCCAGCACCAGCAGTGAGTCGCCGAGGACCAGGTGCTGCAGGGCCGCCCCGCGCCGCCGCACCGCCACCACCATCGCGGCCGGTGTGTTCGGGTGGGCCAGGTCGCAGCGGGCCCCGTGCAGCGACGCGGTCTCGGCGATGGCGTCGCTGAGGCACTGGGCCATCGTCCGGTCCGGCCGGTCGACCAGCCGGGCCAGCAGATGCCCGCCGAGGCGGCGCACGTACCAGGCCGTGCCGTGTTCGCAGCCGGACTCCATCGCCGCGGGTGAGCTTGAACCGTCGAGGAGTACCAGGGCCTCCGGCGTGGCGACCGCGAAGTCCTCACTGACCCGGTCCGGGCGCTGCGCCTCCCCCGCCATTTCGATGCGCATGAAGGCAAGTGTGCGGTGCCGGACCGGAAGGAGACAGAGGTTTGCCCGGGTGTCCCTCAAAAGAGGGGTGCGGTCCGGGACAATGCCGCCCGCACGCCCCACCAGTGGCCTGACGCCTCGTCAGTAGGCGATTCCCAGCGGCTGCTTGTAGGTCTCCGGGGCGTCCAGCGCGGCCAGCATGGCGTGCGCGGCGTCGGCCCGGGAGATCGTCCGGCCGTTGGCCACCGGGCCGCCGACGGCGGTGCGGTAGTGGCCGGTGAGCGGCCCGTCGGTGAGCCTGGGCGGGCGCAGCGCGGTCCAGGCGGTGCCGCCGGCGTGCAGCAGCTGCTCCATCCGGGCCAGGTCCGCGTAGACGTCCTTGAGGATCGCCCGCAGCAGCGGGTAGGCCACCGCGCGCTGGAGCAGGCCGTCGTCGGGCGAGACCGGGCCCACCGGCGCCGCGCTGACCACCACGATCCGGCCGACCCCGGTCGCGGCCATGGCGTCCAGGATCGCGCCCGTACCGGCCGTGGCGATGCCGACCTGCTTGCGCCCGGTCGGGCCCAGCGCCGAGAGCACGGCGTCGCGTCCGGCGACCACCGGGGGCAGTACCCCCGGGGCGGCCAGGTCGGGTACGACGACCACCCGCAGCCCCGCCCGGTCCGCGTCCGCGCCCGGATCGAAGCGGGAGGCGTCGCGGACGACGGCGGTGACGGTGTGGCCCGCGGCCAGGGCCTGCCGGACGAGCCGGCCGCCGATGCCGCCGGTGGCGCCGAAAACGGTGAGATCCATGACTGCTCCCAAGGGGGGGTGAGTGTTCACTCACCTACTAGAGTGAGCATTCACTCACCCCTTCGTCAAGCCTCGTCCCCCAGCGATCGGAGCCGCCGTGACGCAGCCCTCCACCCGTGACCGGATCCTCGACTCGGCCGAGCAGCTGATGCGCACCATCGGACTGGCCCGGGCCACCACCAAGCAGATCGCCCGGGCGGCCGAATGCTCCGAGGCGGCCCTGTACAAGTACTTCCGCAGCAAGGAGGAGATCTTCGTGGTCCTGCTGCGGGAGCGGATGCCCTCGCTGCTGCCGCTGCTGGCCGAACTCACCCAGCGCCCGGACGACCGCACACCGGAGCAGGCGCTGGGCGAGATCGCGCGCCGGGCGACGCTGTTCTACGAGGCCAACATGCCGATCGCGGCCTCGCTGTTCGCCGAGCCCGCGCTGCTGCAACGGCACCGCGAGGGCCTGGCCCCGCTCGGCGCGGGACCGCGCCAGCCGCTGCTCTCGCTGGCCTGCTACCTGGAGACGCTGCGCGCCGAGGGCCGGATCCGAGCGGACAGCGACCCGGAGGCCGCCGCCGCGCTGCTGCTCGGGGCCTGCTTCCAACGCGCCTTCCTGCGCCACTTCGCGGGCGAGGCCGGGGAGCCCGAACCCCCGGCCACGCTGGACGCCTTCGCGACGTCCCTCGCCCGCACCCTGCTCAGCGGCATCTGAGCAGCGATATCTGAGCAGTGGCAGCTGAGCAGTGGCAGCTGAGCAGTTCCCGGCAGCGGGCGGGTCAGCGGCCGACGTCGCGGCGGCGGAAGTCGTCCAGCGTCTCCCGGCGCAGCAGCAGCCGCGCGGCGCCGTCCACCACCGCGACCAGCGGCGGGCGGCCGAGCAGGTTGTAGCCGGACGCCATCGACAGGTGGTACGCCCCGGCGACCGGTACCGCGATCAGGTCGCCCGGCCGGACGTCGGCGGGCAGGGCCGCCTGCGGCACCAGGACGTCGCCCGCCTCGCAGTGCCGTCCGACCACGACCGCGTCGGTCAGCGGCCCCTCGGCGGCGCGGCCGATCAGCGCGGCGGTGTAGCGGGCGTCGTACAGCGCCGGGCGGGGGTTGTCGCTCATCCCGCCGTCCACCGCGACGAAGGTCCGGCCGCTCATGGTGTGCTTGACCGCGAGCACCCGGTACACGGCGACCCCGGCCGGGCCGACGATCGCCCGCCCCGGCTCCACCGCCAGCCGGGGCACCCGCAGTCCGTGCCGGGCGCACTGCTCCGCGAGCCGCGCGGTCACCCGGGTCGCGAACTCCGGCAGGTCCAGGCCCGGCTCGCCGAAGCGGTACGGGACGGCGTGGCCGCCGCCGAGGTCCAGCTCGGGCAGCTCGACGCCGTGCCGGTCGCGGATCGCCGCCAGCAGCGGCACCAGCCGGTCCACGGCGGCCAGGTACGGGGCGGTCTCGGCGATCTGCGAGCCGAGGTGGCAGTGCAGCCCGGCCAGCCGCAGCCGGGGCTGGCCCAGCACCCGGGCCACCGCGTCCTCGGCGTCGCCGGTGGCCGCCGAGAAGCCGAACTTCTGCTCCTCGACACCGGTCCGCACCGCCGCGTGGTGTCCGGCGGAGACCCCGGGGACGACCCTGACCAGCACGGCCTGCGGGCGCTCCGGCGCGGCCAGCGCCGCCAGCCGGGCGATCTCGGCGAAGGAGTCCACCACGATCCGGCCGACGCCGAGCCGAACGGCGGCGGCCAGTTCCTCCGGGCTCTTGGCGTTGCCGTGCACGACGATCCGTTCCGGCGGGAAACCGCAGGTCACCGCATGTTCCAGCTCACCGCCAGAGCAGACGTCCAGGCCCAGCCCCTCCTGTTCGACCCACTCGGCCATCGCCCCGCAGAGGAAGGCCTTCGCCGCGTACACCACGTCCGTGCCCGGCAGGGCCCGGCGGTAGGCCCGGCAGCGGTCCCTGACCTCGCCCTCGTCCAGGACGTACAGCGGGGTGGCGTACTGGACGGCCAGTTCGGTGAGGCCGACGCCGCCGACGGTGATGTCGTCGGCGGTGCGGAGCGCCCCGGCGGGCCAGGGCGAGCCCGCGGGCACGGGCTGCCCCGCCCGTGGCGGGGCGGGAGCCAGCACGGGGGCCGGGGTGGTGGCAGGGGCGGTGGTGGCGACAGCGCGCTTGGTGAGCACGGCGGTCTCCCTCTCTCGCGGGTTTCGCAGGTTCTGCAGAGATTTGCTGGATTCTGGGGACTGCTGAGGGACTCGTTGTGGTGCGACAGCGGCGCTACAGCGGTGCGGACGGGCGGTGCGGACGGGCGGCGCGGGCTCAGCGGTCGCCGTCCCGGCCGGTCACGACAGCAGTTGCAGCAGCAGGTCGGCGGCCCCGACCGCGACCGTGGCGGCGGCGGCCGCGAGCACCGGGGCGGCGACCGGCAGCGGAGCCGCGGGTAGGGCCGGGGCCGGGGTCGCGGCCGGGGTGTTCCGGACGGTCGGGGCGATCAGGTTGGGGTCCAGGATCAGGGTGGCGACGCCCAGCGGCGCGGCCAGGGCGCGGAGCGCGGGCTCGGCGAGCGGGAGCCAGTGCTGCTCCTCGCCGAGGACCGCGCGCAGGCGCTCCTCGGAGCTGAAGGCGACGGCGCAGCGGGAGCCGTCGCGGTCGCGGAACATCCGCAGCACGGAGCCGCAGGCGCCTTCCCGTACGGGAACGCAGAGCCGGTGGTGGGTATGGTCCTCGGGCACGGCCGTTCGGTCCTCTCCTACGGGCCCGAGCCAGTCCGAAGGCCGGGCCACCACTGGAAGCTATCCCCGCGCCGCACCCCGGCACCGCTTTCCTGACGTCTCATTGACCATTGCCGGGCCGGCGCTGACGTCGTCTTGACGAGGCCCCCGACCTGCCGCGAACCGTTCCGGGAATTGCCCGGCCGGACCGGCCGTCAATGCGGCGTCAAGCCGCTCCGTACACCAACCCACGGGTATTGAAAGGGTTTTGGCGGCGGGCTTAGGCTGCCGGAGCCGCCCCGTCCACTCCGGCGCGGGCCGGTCCGAGGGAGTCCGCCATGAGCGATGCCATCCCAGTCCTGCTCGTCCTCTGCCTGGCCGCCGTGTTCACCCTGGTACCGCTGCGGGGCCCGCGCAGAGCGCGGCGGCGCTGCCGGGAGACCGCCCGGGACCTGCGCGGCGACTTCCGGTTCCGGCCGATCCCGCGGGCCCGGCCGCTGCCGGAGCTGTCCTCGCTGCCGCCGTTCCACTACGGCCGGGACCGGCGGACCCTGGACCAGGTCGCGGGCGCGTTCGCCGGGCTGCCCGGCGAGGTGTTCAGCTACACCTGCCGGGAGAACGGGACCCCGCAGTGGTACCAGGTCGCGGTCCTCCGGCTGGGCCGGGCCCTGCCGCCGATCGAGGTCCAGCACGAGCCGGTGTTCACCTCCGCCCGGGTCAGGTACGCCCCCGTGGACCCGCGCCGGGACACCGGTGTGCCCGAGTTCGACTCCGGCTACCGGGCCTCGTCGCCGGACGAGCGGCTCGCCCGGACGCTGATCACCCCGGGCCTGGCCAGGACGCTGCTGGCCGCGCCCGAACCCTGCGACTGGCGGGTCGAGGGCGGGCTGCTGGTGGTCTGGCGCCGGGACGGCTGGAGCAGCGGGGCGGCGCTGGTCGGCTGCTGCCTGGCGGCGGTTCACGCGCTGGCACCGGTACTCGACCTGGACCCGGACCAGTTCGGCGCCCCGCGCTCGAACCCGGGCCCCGAGAACGGCTGATACCCAGAGAACGGCTGATGCCCCGAGAACGGCTGATGCCCCGAGGACGGCCCCGAGGGCAGCCGGGCGGGCCGGGTTTCCGGCGACGGCCGCCGGTGCGCCCCGCTCCCCACGAACCGGGCGGCACCGGCGGGCACGTACCCACCCCGGGGCCGCAACCCGGCCCCGCACCCACTGTGCCGGGCGCGCCGCACCGGCGGCAGCGCCGCTGACGGGCCCCTGACGCGGGCCCCGGCGTTCTTGACGCGCCGTTGACCAGCGCCGGGCCGTCAGCCGGTGGGCGTCTGCCGGTGCGCCTCAGCCAGTGCCCGTCAGCCGGTGCGCGTCAGCCGGTGGTCGGGAGCGGGTCCGGCACGCGGTGGACCCGTTCGGCCGCGCGCACCGCCAGCGCGCCCAGCCGCAGCAGGAAGCCGGTCGGCAGGAAGACCGCGTCGGCGGAGACCATGGCCAGCGAGAAGAACGGCAGTCCCAGGGTCACCGCTATCGCCAGGTGCTCGATCATCATCAGCACCAGCAGCACGTTCTTGATCCGCCGGTTGAAGACCAGGAACGGGAAGCCCACCTGCACCGCCACCGTGCCGTAGGTGATCAGGAAGACCGGCACCGGGTGGGCGCCCAGCGCCTGCGACAGCCCCGGCCAGGGGTCGAAGTAGGCGACGTGCAGCGGGAAGTACACCGCGCTGCCGTGCTGCCACAGCGAGCCGGTGACCTTGAACCAGCCGGCGGTCGCGTAGATCAGGCAGACCTCCACCGCGATCACCAGCATCGCGCAGTTGTGCAGCAGGTCCCCGAGGGCGTCCAGCAGGGCGCGCGGCTCGCTGTCCGGATCGCGGCGGCCGAGCCACCACCAGAGGCCGCCCAGCAGCCAGAAGCCCCAGAACACCGTGCTCCAGCTGTACATCCCGGGGGCGAGCATCCCCAGCTTGGCGATCCCGCTGAACTGCGCCCAGCCGAGCAGCAGCCCGGTCGCCGCCCACAGCCGGAC
This sequence comes from Streptacidiphilus sp. P02-A3a, assembly GCF_014084105.1. Classification (GTDB taxonomy): domain Bacteria; phylum Actinomycetota; class Actinomycetes; order Streptomycetales; family Streptomycetaceae; genus Streptacidiphilus. The sequence continues at coordinate 9,139,330 of NZ_CP048289.1, forward strand.
GCCGGTACGACCGCCGTCCGCCCGCTCCGGGTGCCGTCGGCGGCGGCGCGCGTCCAGCGACCAGACCCGGCCGCAGCGGGTGAAGGCCAGGTAGACGGCCATCAGGTGGACGACGTTGTCGCCGCCGTCGCCGACCAGCACGCTGCGGTTCTGCACCGACAGCACGCACACCAGGAACAGCACGGACATGGTCCGGGTCCGCCAGCCCAGCAGCAGCAGTCCGCTGACCACGATGGCGGCGGTGTAGACGGTCTCGAACCACCAGCGGTCACCGGACCAGACCAGGACCGAGAAGGCGTGGTTCCGGGCCAGCATCTGCCGGGCCAGGTCGAGGCTCCAGGCGGCCCGGTCGCCGTACAGCATCCGGCGGTTGGGCCACTCGCGGAGCAGGAAGGAGCCGAAGCACAGGGCGACGCCGATCCGCAGCACGGCGGCCTGGTACGGCGCGAGCGCCCGCCCGGTGACGGCCGACCAGGCGTCCGCCACGCCGAGCGGACGGAGCACCGAGCGGAGCGGCGAACGCACCCCGCCGACCGCGCTCACCGGCCCAGCCCCTGGTAGTCGTCCGCGTTCACCGGCCACCAGGACAGCTGGTGGTAGCTGGTCGTGGCGGTCCTCGGGGCGCCGGTCCAGGCCGGTCCGGTGACCGGGCTGGACGCCGAGCGGAACTGCAGGTCGGTGACCGGGTTCCCGTTCCAGTCGCGGCCGATCCGCTGCAACGCGATCCTGGTCAGGTACTCCTGCGAGAGCGGACCGCCGTAGCCGAGCGAGGTGCCGTCGGACTGGTCGTGCCAGGAGGTGTAGTAGTCCCAGGCGCGGCGCAGCAGGTTCTGGTCGGCGTGGCTGGGCGCGGGGTTGTCGCGGATCCGGGCGAGGTCCTGGGCGGTCAGGTTGATCCAGCCGGACTGCAGGCTGTCGCCGTCCGGGCGGAGCGTGCGGACCCGGACCTCCACGGCGATGTCGAACTGTAGCGGGTTGGGCGCGAACAGCTCCCAGTTCTGCTCGAACTCGGGGTAGACGTAGGCGTCGATCTGGCTCTGGTACCGCTGCGAGAGGGTGTTGGCGGGCGCGACGGTGAGGAAGACGGCGGCGAGGTGCCAGGCGGTGGCGCAGCCGAGGACGACGGCCGCGAGCCCGAGCACCACCCGCGACACCGGCGACCACCGCCGCCCACCCGCCACAGAGCCCGGCTCCGGGTCCACGCCCGGCTCCGCTTCCGCGCCCGGCTCCGGCTCCGGCTCCGGCTCCGGCTCCGGGGGCGCGGGTATCGGCGCCGGATCGGTGGTCCCGCTGTCGTGCTCCGCCATGTGTCCCCGTTTCGCCGCGCCCCCGGGTCCGCTGCGTCCGGTGGGTCCCGAGAACGGTACTGACCCGGTCCTCCCGGTGACAGCGGAACCCCTCGGGCCCGGCCGGGACAGGGCCTCCCTTCCCATTCACTAGAACCTGTTCTAATCTGACGGTCCGTCATCTCAGCTCGTGGAAGGGGCAGCTGTGGACTTCACCCTCAGCGAGGAGCAGCAGGCCGCAGCCGAGGCCGCCCGTGCGGCCTTCGCCGACGTCGCTCCGGGCGGCGGCGTCCCCAGCCCGGCCGTCGGCGGCGACCCGATCGCCGACGACATCGACCGCGAGCTGTGGCAGCGGCTGACCAAGTCGGATCTGCCCGGGATCGCCCTCGGCGAGCGCTACGGCGGCTCCGGCCTCGACCCGGTCGCCTGGTGCCTGGTGCTGCGCGAGTCCGCCCGGGTACTGGCCCGGGTGCCGCTGCTGGAGACCGGGGCCGCCGCGCTGGCGGTGCAGCGCTACGGCAGCGAGGAGCAGCGCCGACGGCTGCTGCCGGAGGTGGTCGCCGGACGGTTGCTGCTCGGCGTCGCGCCACACGGCCGCACCGGCCACGAACCCGCCGACCTCGGCGTCCGCGCCGAACCAGCCGCCGAACCAGCCGCCGACCCGGCCGCCGCGGGCGACACCGACACCGACACCGGCGGCGGCACCGGCTGGACGCTCACCGGCACGCAGACCGCCGTGCCGTACGCCCAGGTGATGGACCGGGTGCTGGTGCCCGCCCGGTCCGCCGCCGGGACGCTGCTGCTGCTGGTGGACCCGCACACGCCCGGGGTCGAACTGCGCCGCCAGGTCTCCGCGCGCGGGGAGCTGATGGCCGAGATGCTGCTCGACGGCGTCCGGGTCGACCCCTCGGCGCAGCTGGGCGCACCCGCGCCGGACGGCGCCAACTGGGCCTACCTGCGCGGACTGCTGATCGTCGGCACCGCCGCGCTGTGCCTGGGTCTGGGCGAGCAGATCCTGCGGATCACCGCCGAGTACACCGGCGGCCGCGAGCAGTTCGGCCACCCGGTGGCGACCTTCCAGGCCGTGGCGATGCAGGCGGCCGACCGGTACATCGACCTGCGGGCGATGGAGGTCACCCTGTGGCAGGCGGCCTGGCGGATCGGCCTCGACCAGCCCGAGCTGCCCGGCCACCTGCCGCTGGCGGCCGACCTGGCCACCGCGAAGGTCTGGTCCGCCGAGGGCGTGCGCACCGTCGCCTCCACCGCGCAGCACCTGCACGGCGGCATCGGCGCGGACCTGGACTACCCGCTGCACCGCTACCACGCCTGGGCCAAGTACCTGGAGCTGTTCCTCGGCCCGGCCCCGGCGTACGAGGCGGAGGTCGGCGCGATCCTGGCCGAGCACCCGCTGTAGCGCACCCCCCGCGCACCACCCGCTGGGGATACTGGCCCCATGACGACAGCGGAGGCGTACGACGCGGTGGTGCTGGCCGGGGGCTCGGCGCGGCGGCTGGGCGGGGCGGACAAGCCGGGCCTGCCGGTCGGCGGGCTGCCGATGCTGGACCGGGTGCTGACCGGGTGCGCCCGGGCCGGGCGGACGGTGGTGGTCGGCCCGGAGCGGGCGACCGTGCGGCCGGTCCGCTGGGTGCGCGAACAGCCGCCCGGCGGCGGCCCGGTGGCCGCGATCGCCGCCGCGCTGCCGCAGATCGGCGCCGCGACGGTGCTGCTGCTCGCCGCCGACCTGCCGTTCTTCGACGCGGCGACGGCCGCCCGGCTGTGCGCGGCGGTGACGCCGGAGGTCGCCGCCGCCGTCCTGGTCGACGCGGACGGACGCGAGCAGCCGCTCGCCGCCGCCTACCGCACCGACGCCCTGCGCGCCGCGCTGGACCAGCTGCCCGAGCCGTCCGGACTGCCGCTGCGGCGGCTGGTCGGCGGGCTGCCGACCCGTCAACTGCCGGACCGGGAGGGCGCCGCCACCGACTGCGACACCTGGGACGCCCTGGACCACGCCCGCGCCCGGGCCGACCGGTCCGCGTCCGGCGGCTGACCGCACACCTCCCGCCCGGCAGCTCTCTCACACCCCTCCCGGGGCGCGGTGAACGGGTGGAATCCGAGCCGCAACGCCCCCGTACCACCGCTGGGCGCCTCCATCGGCGACGATGGGTGGATGCTGGAAGACTGGATCGCCGCCACGAAGTCCGAGCTGGGGATCGACCTGGAGGTCGACGTCCACGGCCTGCTCGACATGACCCGCGACGTCGCCCACGGGGTGGCCCGGCCGGCCGCGCCGCTGACGGCCTTCCTGGTCGGTTACGCCGCCGCCCAGGCGGGCGGCGGCGTAGCGGCCGTCGCCGAGGCGAACCGCAAGGCCGCGGCGCTGGCCAACCGCTGGGCCGAGGAGGGCCCGGAAGCATGAGCGTCGGCTCCGCGTCCGAGAGCGACCTGCTGAGCGCGTACCCGTTCCTGCTGCGCCCGGCGGCCGCCGCGCCGGACCCGGCCGCCCCCGGCCCGGGAGCCACCGGGAGTCCGCGCGACCGTCCCGGGGACCGCCCCTACGACCAGGCCGCGCCGCCCCCGGACGCCGGAACCGGCCCCGACGCCGGACCGCGGCCGGGACCGGTCCCGCCCGAGCCCTCGGCGCTGACCTGGCCGCAGGCCCGCCGCCGGGCCCAGCGGGCCGCGGGCGCACCGCTGCCCGGCGTACGGCTGCCGCTCGCCGAGGCGCTCGGCGGCGTCCTCGCCGCCCCGCTCGAAGCCCGCACCGACCTGCCCGCCTTCGACACCTCGGCGATGGACGGCTGGGCCGTGTCCGGACCGGGCCCCTGGCAGCTGACCGGCGAGCTGCTGGCCGGGCAGGGCGGCGCGCCGCTGCTGCACGACGGCACCGCCGTCCGCATCGCCACCGGCGCGCAGCTGCCGCCCGGGGCGACCGCGGTGCTGCGCCGCGAGGACGGCGGCGTCCGCCCGGGGAACAGCGGCGGCGAGCTGCTGCACGACCGCGGCGCGGTGCCGCTGGACCTGGGCCGGGACATCCGGCCGCGCGGCCAGGAGTGCCACAGCGGCGAGCCGCTGCTGCCGCCCGGCACCGCGGTCACCCCCGCCGTGCTCGGCCTCGCCGCCGCGGCGGGCTGCGACGAGCTGCCGGTGCACCGGCGGCCGACGGTCGAGCTGCTGGTCCTCGGCGACGAACTGCTGGACTCCGGGCTCCCCCGGGACGGCCGGATCCGGGACGCGCTCGGCCCGCTGCTGCCGTCCTGGCTGCGCGGGTACGGCGCGCGGATCATCGCCGTCCGCCGGGTGGGCGACGACCTGGGGCTGCTCCGGGACGCGCTGCTGCGCAGCCCCGCCGACGTGGTGGTGACCACCGGCGGCACCGCCGCCGGACCGGTCGACTTCCTGCACACCGCCCTGGCCGAGGCCGGAGCACGACTGCTGGTGGACGGCGTCCTGGTCCGCCCCGGGCACCCGATGCTGCTGGCGTGGCTCCCCGCCCAGGACACCGACGCCGCCTCCCCCGCGGACAATGCCGACACCCGTGCCGACAGCGCCGCCGCGCCGCGCCGCCGCTGGCTGATCGGCCTGCCCGGCAACCCGCTGGCCGCCGTCGCGGGCGCGGTCACCCTCGCCGAGCCGCTGCTGCGGACGCTCGCCGGGTGGCCGCAGCCGCGCCCGTACCTGGTCCGGGCCGCCGCCCCGCTGCCCGGCCACCGGACGGACACCCGGCTGCTGCCGGTGGTGCTGTCCGAGCAGGGAGCGGTACCGCTGGCGTACGACGGCCCGGCGATGCTGCGCGGGCTGGCCCTGGCCGAGGGACTGGCCGTGGTGCCGCCGGGCGGCCTGCCCGCCGGGGCCAGGGTCGAGCTGCTGGAGGTCCCCACCGGATGAGGCGACCGGCGGCAGCGGTCCGGTGGCGCCACCACCGGCCCAGCGACCACCAGCAGGCGGACGACCAGCGGCCCGACGCACCAGGCGAGCACTACCGCGCCGACCACCGCACCGCCGACCAGCGGGCGTACGACACCCAGGACGCCGAGCTGCGGCAGATCCTGCTGCCCGGCAGCAGCCGCCCGCCGCTGCGGCAGGTCCGGCGGCGGCTCATGCTGGCGCTGCTGGTGCTGGCCGCGACCGTGGCCCTGGTGTACCTCGGCCGGGACGGCTACCACGACAACGCGCACGACCGGCTGAACTTCCTCGGCGCGGTCTACTACGCCACGGTCACCCTGTCGACCACCGGCTACGGCGACATCACCCCGGTCAGCGACGGCGCGCGGCTGATCAACGTGCTGCTGGTGACGCCGCTGCGCGTGGTCTTCCTGATCATCCTGGTCGGCACCACGCTGGAGGTGCTGACCACCCGCAGCCGCCAGCTCTGGCGGATCAAGAAGTGGAGGGCCGCCTTGACCGACCCGGAACACCAGGGACGCAGCGGACACACCGTGGTCGTCGGCTACGGCACCAAGGGCCGCCACGCGGTGGAGACGCTGCTGCTCAAGGGCGTCCCCAGAGGCCGGATCGTGGTGGTCGACCCGCAGCACCGCGCGGTCCAGTCGGCCAACGAGCACGGTCTGGTGGCGGTCCTCGGCGACGCCACCCGGTCGGAGGTGCTGCGCCGGGCCGAGGCCGGACACGCCGCGCAGATCATCATCGGCGCCCAGCGCGACGACACCGCCGTGCTGATCACGCTCACCGCCCGGCAGCTGAACCCGACGGCCACCATCGTGGTCGCCGTCCGCGAGGACGAGAACGCGCCGCTGCTGCGGCAGAGCGGGGCGACCGTGGTGGTCACCAGCTCCGGCTCGGCCGGGCGGCTGCTCGGCATGTCCACCTTCAGCCCGAACGCCGGGGCGGTGCTGGAGGACCTGCTGACCGTCGGCAGCGGTCTCGACATGGTCGACCGCGAGGTCACCGGCGCCGAGGTCGGCGGGGCCCCGCAGGACTGCGGTGACCTGGTGATCGCGGTGGTCCGGGACGGCGAGCGGCTGCCGTACACCGACCCGAGGGTCGCCGCGCTACGGCTCGGCGACCGGGTGATCGCCGTCCGCCGGGTCACCGGGGCGGCCTGACCGGCCCGGCCCGGCAGCGCCCTCCCGACCCGTTCCTCCCGACCCGTTCTCGTCCGGCTCCTGTCCGGTTCCTGTCCGGCGATTTCAACAGAACTGCTACGGAACCGGCACCAGAGCGCATGAGCCCAGCTCGAACAGGCAGAATTCCAGCATGAACGGATGGCCTGAGGGCAGCACCGACGGGAGCGAGCCGAGTCGCGGCGCGCGCCCGACGCCGCACGTACAGCAGCGCGCCGGCGGCTACGGACCGCCGCCCCCCGCACAGCCACGGCCCGGGCAGCGGCAGCCCGGGCAGCCGGGGCAGCCGGGCTACGCGCAGGCGGAGCCACCGCTGCCGCCGGGCCTGTCGCCGCGCGGGGCGTCCCCGGCCTCCGGCGGCGCCGCCGCCTCGTACAGCGGCGGCGGCACCACCTACCGGGCCGGGCGCTCCGGCGGCGGCTCCGGCTCCGGCTCCGGGCCGAAGAGCGGCCGTCGGCCGAACTGGCGCCGCCGGATCACCTGGGGCGTGCTGACCCTGGTCACGCTGCTGATCGCGACCTCGATCGGCACCTACGTCTGGGCCGACAACAAGCTGAACCGCACAGTGAACCTGAGCGCGCTGCCGGACCAGCCGCCGGTCGGCAAGGGCACCAACTACCTGATCGCCGGTTCCGACAACCGCGGCAACCTCACCAAGCAGCAACAGCAGGAGCTGCACACGGGCAGCGACGACGAGGGCCAGTTCGGCAACAGCGACTCGATGATGATCCTGCACATCGGGTCCAACGGCGACACCCTGCTCAGCCTGCCGCGCGACAGCTACGTGACCATCCCGGCCTTCACCGGCACCTCCGGCACGAAGTACCCGGCCTCGCAGAACAAGCTGAACGCGGCGTTCTCCTGGGGCGGCGGCGCGCTGCTGGCGCAGACCATCGAGTACAACACCGGCATCCACATCGACCACTACGCGGAGATCGGCTTCGGCGGCTTCGTCAACCTGGTCAACGCGCTCGGCGGGGTCAAGATGTGCCTGTCCCAGCCGCTGGTGGACCAGGCCTCCGGGGCGAACTTCAAGGCGGGCTGCCAGACCTTCAACGGCGCCCAGTCGCTGGAGTTCGTCCGCGAGCGCCACCAGGCCCCGCAGCAGGACCTGAGCCGGATGGCGGACCAGCAGAAGTTCCTCTCCGCGGTCGCGCACCAGGCGGCCACGCCGACCACCGTCCTCAACCCGTTCAAGCTCTACCCGGTGCTCAGCGCGGGCATCGACACGCTGGGCGTGGACAAGAACATGAACCCCTACGACCTGGCGCAGATGTTCTGGGCGATGAAGAGCGTCTCCGGCGGCGGCGGCCACTCGCTGACCGTGCCGATCTCCAACGCCAACTACGCGACCGCCAACGCCGGCGACGCCGTCCTGTGGGACCAGTCCCAGTCCAAGACCCTCTTCAGCGAGCTCCAGAACGACCAGCCGGTCACCATCTCCAACAACGACGCCACCACCGTCGTCTCCGGCAACTGACCCCTCCGCCCCACCCCGATGCCTGCCCCCGCCCACCCAGGCAGGCATCGGCTTTCCCGTCCCACCCCACCTCGCCGACCTCGATGACCTCCGCGTCGGCCTGGCTCGCCAGCGTCCCGACCAACGCCCGCTGCAACGCCGGATGGCGAGCGAAGTGGTCCAGGGACGGCACGATCACATGCCCTGCCTCGGAACGCCGCAGGGTGTCGACCAACTCGGCAAACGTGTTGAGGCATCCGGGGGCGTAGTTGTGAAAGATCATCCCGAGGTGGTAGCCCTCGGCCTCGGCGTGCCGAACTAACAGCTGTTCGATGCGCAGAAGTTGAGCATCATCCAACTCGTCGGTCACGCGCATGTAGCCATAGATCAGCGGCTTCATGATCGAGCCTCCTCCCTGCACGCGCCTCGACGGCGCCTCACCGTGGATGGCCCCACCAGAGATCGACCGCCTCCCACCCGAAAGGTGGGCGTGTTCGCTCTACGCCAGCGATCGGTCACCGTGCGTGCCATGTTGATGCCTAGCATGCCCTTGCCTACACAACATATGCAAGCCTTGCAGATGCATAGATTGCATATGCGAATCGAGTTGTAGCCGGGCGGGGCGATCGGCCAGACTCCTCCCAACTGCCCATGTGGACGGAGGAGATGAACCGTGCCGACGAAGCGCCACACGCCTACGGTGCGTCTCCGCCGCTTGGCGGCCGAACTACGCCGCCTGCGCGCTTCCGCTGATCTGACCAGGGAAGACGTCACCGAGCGCACGGGCATCAACGCGGCGACGCTCTACCGCATCGAGACCGCGCGAGTCCGCCCCCAACAACGGACTCTCGCCAGCCTGCTGGACATCTACGAGGTCGCCCAGCCCCAGCGCGACGAGATCATCGCCCTGTCCCAGGGGGCCGACGAGCAGGTGTGGCTCCGTCCCTATCACGCCGAACTCCGCGAGCTGTACACCGCTTACATCAGTTTCGAAGCCGAGGCGCAGGCTGTCCGCAACTACGAGTCGCTGTTCATCCCCGGCTTGTTGCAGACCGAAGACTACGCACGGGCAGTGATCCGGGGAGGGCTCCCGTCTGCCAACGCCAGGCAAGTCGAACAGCGCGTCCAAGCCCGGATGGAACGGAAGACGGTACTGGCCAAGGACGCACCGCTGCAACTCTGGGCGATCATCGATGAATCCGCCCTGCGCCGTATGAGCGGCGGCCCGACAGTCATGCGCGACCAGATGAATCACCTGCTCAGCGCCATGGCCGAGCCATATCTGACCCTCCAGGTCATCCCGTTCGGCGCAGGCTCCCATCCTGGTATGCCCGGTTCCTTCGCGCTCATCAGCTTTCCCGACGCCGACGATCCGGAGATCGTCTATATCGACAGCATGGCGGGTGACATGTTCCTTGAGTCCGGGGCCGACGTGAACCGGTACGGACTGATCTTCGACACCCTCCGTGCCGTCGCCCTCAGTCCCGACGACTCGGCTTCCCTGATCGCCGAGTTGCTCAAGGACATTCAGCGAGAAGAGGAAGCACAATGAGCAAGGTCGATCTCTCAAAGGCCGTCTGGGAGAAGAGTTCGCACAGCAGCGCCGATGGCCAGTGCGTCGAGGTGGCAGCGCTCAGCGCCGCCGTGGCCGTGCGGGACAGCAAGGATCCCGACGGCCCGGCGCTGGTCTTCAGCACCAGCGAGTTCGCCGCCTTCGTGCGTGCCGTGACGCACGGCGGCCTCCAGCAGCCCTAACAGCAGTCGGTCCACGGCCCGTTCCGTTTGAACCGCCGGCATCTGCTTTGTAAGAGCAGCGCTCACCATTCCTGGGCGGCGGCACGCCACGGTCGGCCGAGTGGGGCGAACCGACACCCGGTCAGCGGGTAGCGTCGGGGTTCGACGACGCGTTACTCAGCGACGGCCACAGACTGCACAGCGTCCTGCCACTGGTCGACAACGCCAACCTCGACCCTCTCGCCGAGGCACTGCGCCAAGAGGACCTGACTCCCAGTTCGCTGATGCTGATCGGCTCCCAGGCATCCGCCCGCTACATCCTCGATCGACAGTCCGCGCTCGGCGGGGCGCCCGTCTTCTGGACCCGGGAGCAGACTGGAGAGGAGGCTGCCACCTGGCTGTCCTTCCGCCACACACTGGACTATCTGCGGAGCACCAGTCCCGGTCAGGCGCCCGGAGCCACAACCCCGAGTATCTCGATCTGGATCTCCCCTGGCTGACCCGGCGCTGCCGCCAGCTCGCCGAGGTCGGCACCGCGCCTCTGGCGCCCCACCGCACCACGACTCTGTCTGCCAACTGCCGAGAACGAGCACGGACGGGGGCTGGTTCTTGTCGGCCTTACGGCCACTGGCTTCGGCTTCACGTGCTCCGCTACCGGTAAGACCGTCTGGTGCGTGTTGGAAGTACCGGCTGGTGACTCAACCTGCTGAAGCAGTCATCGGCAATCGTCAGACTCCGCGGGATGGCCCTGCTTGAGGACATGCACGCAATGGTCAAGCCAGCAACCGCATAGTCTCCGGCGATCCTTCGGCGCGTTCGAGATCACCATCCTGAGTGCACCGTTCAGCCGCGGTCTGCGGGTAGCGTCGAAGTATGCGAGCTATCACCCTCCCCGAATTCGGCGGCCCGGACGTGCTCACCCTGGCCGATGTCCCCGACCCGGTACCCGCCGAGGGCGAAGTCCTGGTGGAGGTCGCCGCCTCCGCCGTGAACCGAGCCGACGTGCTGCAACGTCAGGGCTTCTACAACCCGCCGCCCGGCGCCTCCGGGTACCCCGGCCTGGAGTGCTCCGGCCGCATCGTCGCCCTCGGCACCGGCGTCGGCGGCTGGGCGGTCGGCGACGAGGTCTGCGCGCTGCTCTCCGGCGGCGGGTACGCCGAGAAGGTCGCCGTCCCGGCCGGACAGTTGCTGCCCGTCCCCAAGGGGATCAGCCTCATCGACGCCGCCGCCCTGCCCGAGGTCACCGCGACCGTCTGGTCCAATGTGTTCCAGGTCGCTTTCCTGCGGCCCGGTGAGACGCTGCTGGTGCACGGCGGCTCCAGCGGCATCGGGACCATGGCGATCCAGCTCGGCAAGGCCGTCGGCGCCAAGGTCGCGGTCACCGCCGGCAGCGTCGAGAAGCTCCAGGCCTGCCGCGCCCTCGGCGCCGACATCCTGATCAACTACCGCGAACAGGACTTCGTCGAGGAACTGCGCGAGACCACCGCCGGACACGGCGCCGACGTCATCCTCGACGTCATCGGCGCCAAGTACCTCGACCGCAACCTCGACGCCCTCGCCGTCAACGGCCGCCTGGTCATCATCGGCATGCAGGGCGGCGCCCAAGCCGAACTCAACCTCGGCAAACTCATGGCCAAACGCGCCGCCATCGCCGCCACCGGCCTCCGCGCCCGCCCCCTCGACGAAAAGGCCGCCATCATCGCCGCCGTCCGCGAACACGTCTGGCCCCTCATCGACAACGGCACCGTCAAGCCCGTCATCGACCGCGTCCTCCCCATCGAAGCCGCCGCCGACGCCCACCGCCTCATGGAATCCAGCACCCACATCGGCAAGATCCTGCTGACGGTCTGAGGTGGGCTGGTCGGGTGCGGTTGACCGAACTACACGGTGGCGATCCCCACGAGGGGCCCGCAGAACTCGGCGATGTCCTCGGGATCCGACGTCACCACGGTCACTGGCCCCGGGGCACTCCGGGCGATCGCGGCCAGGACGGCATCGATGGCGTACTTGTGGCCGTGCCGCCGGTGGGTGCGAAGCAGGACCGCAGCTTGGGCGGTGAGCTCCTTGGTGACGTCGTGAATGTCGATGCGGGACAACACCCAGGCGATACGAGCAGGGTGAATGCGTTCGTAGTCGGCCTCCAAGGTGGTCATTGCGGAGGTGACCACCCTGATGCCCTCCTCAGCGGCGGCTTGGACCATGGCGAGGACGGCGCGGTCCTTGAGGTAGAGCTTGGACAGCCCTTCGCTGTCCAGCACGAGTGTGCCCGGCATCAGGCTGCCGCGTCCCCAGTGCGACGGTGGTCCTGACGCAGTATCGAACGCGCTGCCTCGACCTCTTCGCGAGTCAGGGGGTCGTTGTCGACAGCGAAGTCCTCGACGACCTCGCGCAGCTTGTCCATGGCAATGCGCTGCTCGATCGCCTGGGCGACATAGGCAGAGAATCCGCCCGGCCCGACCTGGGCCCGCACGGCCTCGGCGATGTCCTCGGGCAGGCTGACAGAGTACTTCTTGCTACCACTCATACTCCAGATCCTACCTTAGGTAGGATTGTCGGGTCCGGTTCTTTGCTGGGGGTACTGTCCCAAGGTCCCATGTGTTCCAGGTCGCTTTCCTGCGGCCCGGTGAGACGCTGCTGGTGCACGGCGGCTCCAGCGGCATCGGGACCATGGCGATCCAGCTCGGCAAGGCCGTCGGCGCCAAGGTCGCGGTCACCGCCGGCAGCGTCGAGAAGCTACAGGCCTGCCGCGCCCTCGGCGCCGACATCCTGATCAACTACCGCGAACAGGACTTCGTCGAGGAACTGCGCGAGACCACCGCCGGACACGGCGCCGACGTCATCCTCGACGTCATCGGCGCCAAGTACCTCGACCGCAACCTCGACGCCCTCGCCGTCAACGGCCGCCTGGTCATCATCGGCATGCAGGGCGGCGCCCAAGCCGAACTCAACCTCGGCAAACTCATGGCCAAACGCGCCGCCATCGCCGCCACCGGCCTGCGCGCCCGCCCCCTCGACGAGAAGGCCGCCATCATCGCCGCCGTCCGCGAACACGTCTGGCCCCTCATCGACAACGGCACCGTCAAGCCCGTCATCGACCGCGTCCTCCCCATCGAAGCCGCCGCCGACGCCCACCGCCTCATGGAATCCAGCACCCACATCGGCAAGATCCTGCTCCAGGCGTGAACCTGGGTCGCTACGCGGACCGACCGCGCCGTCAGCGGTCGAGTCCGAGTGTCAGGCGGAGGGATTCCTCAACATGGCGGAGTTCGTGCGGGGAGAGCAGGCCGAGTCTGCGCCGCAGGCGGGGCTTGGCAACAGTGTGGATGTCCGTGCAGTTCACGTAGGACTCGTTGTGCTTTGTCAGGCCCGACTCCGGGCCGACCGGAATGTGGGTGACGGCTGGGCCACTTGTGCCGGTGATGACAGCGACGGTCACTGTGGAGAGCGGTGCGGCGATGCGGTTCACCGTAAGGACGACGACCGGGTGAGGCCCGATCGGCTGGGGGAGCGCGCACACCCACACCTCACCGCGCATGGCGGTGGCGGGACCTACCACTGGGACTCGTCCGCTGCCTGGAGCTCGGCCTCGGTGGGATCGGACGCCGCGTCCGGAAGCGGCGCGGACTGTCCGCCGTAGTAGGCGTGAAGCTGCTCGGAGGCAGCGGTCTCCGCCGCCTCGCGGGCGAGTAGCCGCAAGCCCTCGCGGAGGGCATCTGAGGTGGAATCGAGGTGGAGTACCCGCATCGTCTGCTGCAGGACCTCCACCTCGTCCGCGCGCAGCCTCACCTGAGCGAGACGGCTCGGCTCCGAAGCCTCGGGATGTCCTTTGAGAGGCTTCTTCGCAGTGGCCTTCGCTGCCCTTCTCGCAGTCGATGCAGCGCTCATGAGCAGCACCACCGCTGTATTACAGTTGTCATACAGCTAGTCTGCGCCCTCGCGTGCAGAGCGTCAAGGGCGATCCGGGCGAGGCGTCCATCTGCGTGGGGGTACCTTCCCAAGGTCCAATGTCTTCCAGGTGGCGTTCCTGCGGCCCAGTGAGACGCTGCTGGTGCACGGCGGCTCCAGCGGCATCGGGACCATGGCGATCCAGTCCGGCAAGGCCGTCGGCGCCAAGTACCTCGACGCCCTCGCCGTCAACGGCCGCCTGGTCATCATCGGCATGCAGGGCGGCGCCCAAGCCGAACTCAACCTCGGCAAACTCATGGCCAAGCGGGTCCCGTCGGCTCTACCGGCCTCCGCGCCCGCCCCCTCGACGAGAAAGCCGCCATCATCGCCGCCGTCCGCGAACACGTCTGGCCCCTCATCGACCGCGTCCTCCCCGTCGAAGCCGTCGCCGACGCCCACCGCCTCATGGAATCCCCGGCACCCACATCGGCAAGATCCTGCTCCAGCTCTGACCAGCGACCGGCAAGCCAGTACAGCTATTCCAGGTCGAGCACGGCCCGCAGCGCTTCGTTGACCTTCATCAGCTCACCGGTGGTGAGGCGGCCTGCGAAGTCTCCGAGACGCTGCGGATCAACGGCTGTCGCCTGCTCGACGAGGACTCTGGCTTCCTGGCCGAGTAGGTCAACGGTCGGGTGGATCAAGGAATCGAAGGACTTGGTTGTCGTAGGTGCCACGATCCAGGTCGAGAGGTGCTCGTAGGCGCTTGCCTGCAATACGACGGCGTAGCGCTGGCCACGCCGCTCGTGCCCCTGGGCCTCACGGGGAGCCTTGAGCCGGTAGACGTCACCCCGCACTGAGCTCGTCCATTTCCGCGCGCACGGTCTCCACCTCGGCGAGGTACTCGGGGTCGCTCATCAATCGAGCCGCGTCCGCCCGGAGATCTGCCTGCCGCTTCTCACGGGCAGCGAGCTCAAGAGCGTGTCGGATGGCGTGTGTCGTGCTTGAACCGTCGGCTGTGAGGAGAGCCAGGTTGGCGGCATCCTCACCTGTAGGACGAAATGTAATCGGATCTGCCATACAGAAGGAGTACGCCGCTGGCTCACGGCGGGTCCAGCGACATCGGGAGCATGGCGAGCCGGCGAGGGCACCGCTGACGGGCCGGGCCGCTCAGGCTCCAGCGGCCTGCAGGCGGAGGCCTGTCAGGGTCAGTTCCAGGGCGGAGCGGAACTGGTCGACGTCGTCGTGGCCGTCGAACTCGTCGGCGATCCCGCTGACGAAGGGGAAGTCCTCGGGGCTGAGCTCCCGCCAGGCCTGGGCGTAGCGGCCGAGGTACTCGTCGCGGCCGACGGCCCCGTCGAGGATCTCCTGGGGCGGCTCCTGCCCCAGGTCGACGGCGGACCCGACGACCACCCCCACGATCGCGGAGACGGCGTGGAACCGCTGGCGCGCGGTGAGGTCGAGGCGGAGGGTCTGCTGCCCGAGCCGCTCGTACAGGCGCAGGGCGTTGCTCTGGACGTTGGTGTTGCGCATGAAGTAGGAGCCCAACCAGGGCCGGTCCACGATCGCGTCGAACAGCGTCAGCGCCATTCCGCGGAGGTCGTCGATCGGGTCGTCGCTGACCGGGAGTCCTTCGACGTCGGCCAGCACCGCGCCCATCACGTGGTCGGTGGCGCGGTCGAGCAGCTCGTCCTTGCTCGCGACGTACCAGTAGATGCTGGCGACGCCGCCGCCGAGACGCTGCGCGAGTGCCCGGAACGTCAGGGCGGGCGCCCCGGCCTCGTCGAGCAGCGCGACCGCCTCGGTGAGCACGGCCTCCATCGAGTGCGAGGCCCGTCGGCGTCCCTCGGTGGAGCGGTTGTTCAGGCGTGCCATGGCTCACGTCCCGTCGTGACTTGCCCCGTATCGAACGATGTTCTACCGTAGCTCATCGTACAGCGTTCGATAGTCGAACGACGTACGATAGGAGGACCGCCATGACCACCGCCACGCTTCACCCCCCGTCGTCCCGCACCTACCCGTCGCTGCGCGCGGCGTGGATTCCGCTGGCAGCCCTCTGCCTGGCCTTCTTCGTCGAGATGGTCGACAACACGCTCCTGTCGATCGCGCTGCCCACGATCGGCCGCGACCTCAACAGCGGTACGACCGCGCTGCAGTGGGTGACCGGCGCGTACTCGCTGACCTTCGGCGGCCTGCTGCTCACGGCCGGATCGGTGGCCGACCGGCTCGGCCGCCGCCGGGTGCTGCTGGTCGGACTGGCCGTATTCGGTTCGCTGAGCCTGTGCGTCGTCTTCGTGACCAGCGCGGGTGAGCTGATCGCCCTGCGGGCCGCGCTCGGCATCGCCGCCGCGGCGATGGCGCCGATCACGAACTCACTGGTCTTCCGCCTGTTCGACGACAAGGCCCTGCAGATGCGCGCGATGACGGTGATGATCGTCGTCGGCATGTCCGGCTTCGTCCTCGGACCTCTGCTCGGCGGCACCGCGCTGGCTCACGTGAGCTGGCAGTGGCTGCTGGTCGTCAACGCCCCGATCGCCCTGATCGCCTGCCTCGGGGTCCGGCTCGGCGTCCGTGCCGACCGGGCGGAGGACCTGACCGACGACGCGCTCGACCTGCCCGGCGCCGCCCTGAGCGTCAGCACCATCGGGCTCGCCTGCTACGCGCTGACCAGCGGCGTCGAGCACGGCTGGCTCTCCGCGATCACCCTCGGGTCGATCGTGGGCGCCGTCGCGGCGGCGGTCGCGTTCGTCCGCCACGAGCGCCGCAGCGCGGCACCGATGCTGGATCTGCGGATCTTCGCCGACGGCACCGTCCGAGGCGCCGCCCTCGCCCAGATCGGGACCGCCATCGCGATGGCCAGCGTGATGTTCGGACTGATCCTGCACTTCCAGTACGCCTACGGCTGGAGCCCGGTGCGGGCCGGTCTGGCGAACCTGCCGATCATCGTGACGATGATCGGCGCGACCCCGCTGTCCGAGTGGCTCGCGCGCCGGTTCGGCCACCGCATCGCCTGCCTGGTCGGGGCGGCCTGCCTGGCCGGTTCGCTGGCAGGGCTCTCCTGGGGGGTCGACCACGGATACGCCGCGATCGCGGTCTTCATGGTGCTGATGTCCATAGGACTGCGCACCGTGATGACGATCTGCGCGGTCGCCCTCGTCGACGCGATGCCGAGCAACCGCACCTCCGTCGCCGCGGCCCTCAACGACACCGCCCAGGAGGTCGGTTCCAGCGTCGGCACCGCCGTGGTGGGCACCCTGATCGCCGCGCTGGTCACCACCCGGCTCCCGGCCGGGACCTGGAGCGGCGACCTGGTCGCGTCGTTCTTCCACGGTGAACGGATCACCTACGGCCTGCTCGCCGTGGTCGTCGGACTGGTCGCGGGAGCCGGTGCGCTGAGCCTCACCGACTCCCGCACCACCGAGGAACACCCCGCCGAGGAACACCCCGCCGAAAAACACCCCGCCGAGGAACCCGCCTGACCCGCCGGGACGGGACCGCAGGTCAGGCGCCCAGTAAGGAGTGCGTGAGAAGACGGAGGGGATAGATCCACTTGCGGTGGATCTGCCGGTTTTCCCCCCGTGTGCGCCCGCGTAGCATGACGCGGCTCCCATCTGCGGGAGCGCATGTCATGAGGGGGAAGCTGTGCGATCCGCACGCCTCGCATCCGTCCCCGCCGTACTGGCTCTGGCAGTTGCCGGGTTGACGGCCACCACCGCCCACGCCGACCAGGCGTCGGGCAGCACGATCTACGTGAACAACTTCACGACCGGTTGCAGCAACACCGCGCCCGGCGCGGGCAGCGCGGCCGTGCCCTTCTGCACCGTCCAGGCCGCGGCCGACGTGGTGCGGGCCGGGCAGACCATTCAGCTCTTCCCGTCCAGCACGCCCTACCAGGGCCCGGTCGTGCTGAAGAACTCCGGCACCTCGGCCGCGCCGATCACCATCGACGGCGACGCCACGCTGGGGTCGACCACCCAGGGCGCCGCGCTGACCCTGGACGGGGTCGACTACGTGACGGTCGACAACCTCCGGATCAACGCCGCGTCGGGCCAGGACGCCGTCGACGTCGACGGCTCGCAGAACATCACGCTGAACCACCTGATCCTCAGCGAGTCGGCCACCATCACCGGCGTCCCGGCCAGGAGCGGGGTCACCGTGGACGGCGCCTCCTCGGACGTCACCCTGTCGCGCAGCACGTTCCTCTCCGCCTGGGGCACGAGCGCGGTGCACGCTGAGGCCGGTTCCCAGCGCGTGGTCATCACCACCAACGAGATCACCACCGGCGGCACCACCGCGCACGGCAGGGTCTGGCTGGACGGCGCCGTGAACGCGGCCGTCACCAGCAACGCCCTGGGATCCGGCGCGGTGCCCGCGGTCACCGTGGACGGCGGTTCCTCCGCCGCGATCGAGAACAACGTCATGGGCGCGAGCACCGGCCCCGCGATCTCCGTGGCGGCGGACTCCGACGCGACGGTCAGGAGCGACTACAACACCGTCATCCCCACCACCGCCGGCGTACCGCTCTACTCCTGGGCCGGTGCCAGCTACACGACCCCGGCGGAGCTCACCGCCTGGACCGGCCAGGGCGCCCACGACGGCGTCACCGTCGCCTCCGAGACCGACTCCGCGGACTCCGGCGCCACCGGCGAACTCAGCACCGACTGGAGCGGCAACCCGCGGGCGCAGGACCCCGACGTCCCCGACACCGGGGCGGGCCCGTTCAGCTACTACGACCGCGGCGTCACCGAGCGCGAGGACGTCCTCGCCTTCTCCCAGCCGGGCAACCTGGTCACCACGGCCGGTACCGCCGTGGACGAGCAGCCCGTCTCCGCCCCGACCTCCGCGTGGGGCGAGGCGCTCACCATGACGGTGGACTTCGGCGACGGCAGCCCCGCACAGTCCGCCCCGGTGGGCACGGCGATCCCGCACACCTACACCGCGCCGGGTGCCTACGCCACGACCCTCACCGTCACCAACGCCGACGGCATGGCCTCGGCCCGCACCCGCGACGTGGACGTGCTCACCGCGACCGTCGACCGGCCGGTGCTCACCGCCGCCACGCTGCGCAACTCGAACGGCGCGCCCGAGTCCGGCTCGGACCAGTTCTCGCTCTCCGGCGCCGCTGTCGGCGGCTGGCAGTACAGCAGCGCGCAGATCACCTTCGGCGACGGCACGAGCGCGGCCTGGAACGCCGCCGATCCGGTGAACAACGTGCACGGATACCGTTCTGGCGTGTACGACGCCACCGTCACCACCACCGACCTGCTCGGCCGCACCGCCACCGGCAGCACCACCGTGGTGGTCGGGGAGGACCTGCTGCCGCAGTCACCCGCGACGCGCCTGTACGACAGCCGACCCCAGGGCTACGACAGCGTGCCCGCGCACAGCACCGTGCGGGTCCTCACCGAGTACTCGGTCGACTCGCTGGTGCTGAACGTCACCGTCACCCACACCAAGGCGGCCGGGTTCGTCACGGTCTTCCCGGACGGCGTCAGCCGCCCCGACACCTCCACGCTGAACTTCGAGGCCGGGGACACGGTCGCCAACCAGGCCACGGTCCGGCTCTCCCCCCACAGCGCCTACTTCGACGTGTACAACGGCAGTAGCGGGCCGATCGACCTCGTGATCGACATCGCGGGCTACAACGGCATGTTCAACGCGTACCAGCCGGGCGTCGAGTACCACCCGGTGACGCCGACGCGCATCCTGGACACCCGCGGGACGCACAAGCAGGTTCCGGCGAACGGTTCGGTGACCGTCGCGGTGCCGTCCACGCTGGTGCCCGCGCCCGGTGGCGACACCATGGAGGTCAACGTGACCGCCACCGACGAGCACAGCTCCGGCTTCGCCACCGTCTACACCACGGGGCAGACCCTGCCGCCCACGTCGAACCTGAACTGGGCGCCCTGGACGGACACGTCGAACCTGGTCACGGTGGTCGCCGACGGAATCGGACGGATCACGATCCACAACAGCGGACCGGCGGCCACGGACTTCGTCGTCGACCTCGTCGGCTACTACCGGACCGCGACCGCCGACGACTCGCTGACCGGTTTCGTCTCGCTGCCCACCCCCCAGCGCCTGCTGGACACCCGCGGCGGCTCCGGCGTCCCGAGCACGCCGCTGCGGTACGGCCAGCAGGTCAAGGTGTGCGTTCCCGGACCGGCGGACAGCGTCGCCGCCGCGCTGAACCTGACCGTCACCGGCAGTACCGGGAAGGGCTGGCTGACCGCCTACCCGGACGGCACGACCCGTCCCGGCACCTCCAACGTCAACTGGTCCGCCGGGCAGACCGTGGCCAACATGACGCTGACCCGGACCGGCAGCGACGGCTGTGTCGAGATCTACGACGGCGGTGCCACGGTCTCGGTGATCGCCGACCTCTCCGGCTACCAGGCGGCCGAGAAGTAACACCGGCACAGGGCTGAACCGACAGTGCGTCGCGGCACAACTGCCGCGGCGCACTGTCACGTTCACCGACCGGTGGTCGACCGGCGGGTGTCGGGGCGGGCCGTGCGGCGGATGTACTGGGTGGGCCGCAGCAAGGTTCACGACCACCACGCACCACGGAGGAAGACTGTGAAGCGCATCGGCGTCAGGCGCATCGGCATCATCGGAGTGGGCGAGATCGGCCGGGCCCTCGTGACCGGGCTGTGCGACGGGGGTGACGAGTCGCCGGAGGTCTTCCTCTCCCCCCGGGGAGCCCGCGGCGCGGCGGAGTTGTCCGCGCGCCACGAGGGCGTGCGGGTCTGTGCCGACAACCAGGAGGTGCTGGACCGCTCGGAGTTGACGATCATCGCGGTACGCGGGCAGCAGCGGCACGACGCGCTCGCCGGGCTGACCGTGGCCGGTGACAAGGTGCTGGTCAACGTGATGGCCGGGGTCGGCACCGACGACCTGCGCCGGACCCTGGCCACCGACGCCGCGCTGGTACGGGCCATCCCGCTGCCCACCGTTCGTGAACGCCGCTCGGTCACGGTGACCTACCCGACCCACCCGGTGGTGGACGCCTTCTTCGACCGCCTGGGCGGGGTACTGCCGGTCGCGGACGAAGCGGCCTTCAACGTCCTCTCCACCCTGACCGGGACGCTGACCACGCACTACGCGTACCTCGCCACGCTCGCCTCGTGGGCCGTCGACCAGGGCATCGCCGCCGACCAGGCCGACCGCTACGTCCGCGGGCTCTTCCAGGGCATCGGCCGCACCCTGGGCGACGGGACCCGCTCCCTGCGGCAGCTCACCGCCGAGCACGAGACTCCCCACGGCAGCAACGAACGGATCCGCAGCACCTGGTTCGGCCCGGCCAACTCCGAGGCGCTGCGCACGGCCCTCGACGGCCTCCTCGCCGACCTGCGGTAGCGGGGAGCCGCGCGCCGCTGACTGACCGCTGCCACCGGGACACTGCATACACTGTTCGCAGAAACGTCGGCAGGGAGTGGAGGAGGGGCCGTGGGCGAGGCGCAGGCGCAGAGCATCTGGCTGCGGCCGGAACGCTCCGGGCGCGGGCCCGCGCCCGGCTTCGACCGGGACCGGCTGGCCGCCGCCGGAGTGGCGCTGGCGGACCGGGACGGGCTGGCCGCCGTCACCATGCGGGCGGTGGCCCAGGCCCTGGGGGCCGGGCCGGCCTCGCTCTACCGCTATGTGGCCACCCGCGAGGAACTGCTGGAACTGATGATCGACCAGGCGGTCGGCGAGATCCGGTGCCCGGCGCCCGGCGGCGGGGGACGGCCCGACGACCTGCTCGCGCTGGCGCGGCAGAAGCGCGAGCTGTACCTGCGCCACCCCTGGCTGCTCGACGCGACCGCCACCCGGAGCCCGCTGGGGCCGCACGCGCTCGCCCAGTTGGAGTACGCCCTGGCCGCGCTGGCCGGGCTGCCGGTCTCGGCGCGGACCAAGCTGGAGGCGCTGGCCATGCTGGACGCCGTGGTCGCGGCGCTGAGCCGGACCGAGGTCACCCAGCGGCGGGCCGGGCGGACCCTGCCGCAGTGGCAGCAGGCGCAGCAGGAGTACCTGGCGCGGGCCCTCGGTTCCGGTCGGCACCCGCACCTGGCCGCCGCCCTGGACGGCGGCACCGGCGCCGCCCGGGAGTCAGCGGAACTGCTGTTCGATCGCCTGGTCACCCGGGTCCTGGCCGGGCTGCTGCGCGAGCAGCCCTGATCCACCGGGCCGCGGAGGCACCCCGTTGTCGGCATGTCCGAAATGCTGCTTTTAAGGATATATGGGAGTGTTCTAGAAGATCGACCATCAGGAGCCCGTACCGGCCTGGAGGACGCGAGACCGTGGCCGTTCCCCGTCGCAGCGCACCCGCCCTCACCATCCTCGCCGTCCTCACCGTGCTCGGCACCGGAGCCGCCCTGGACGCCGGGACCGGTGCGGCCCTCGCCGCCGAACCCGCCGGGCGCGGCGGGCACCAGCCCGACCCGTACGCCGGGGCGGGGCTGCCGCTGCGGCTCCCCGACGGCAGGCGGATCCGGCTGGTCCGCCCGGAACGCCCCGACCGCCCGCAGCGGCCGGTGGCACCGCCCGCGCCGTCGGATCCCGGCCCGGGGCCCGACCCGGGCGCGCCGCCCGCGCCGTCCCGTCCGGCGCCGGATCCCGGCGGCGCCGAGCCGCCCGCCGCGTCCGGGGGTCCGCTGACCGACTTCCCGGTCCCGGTGCTGCAACCGCTGTTCCCGCGCGGCCCGGCGGCCGGGGGCCGGGGCACCCCGGCGGACCCGGTCGGCCGACCGTCCGGCCCCGGTCCGGACGACGGCCCGGCCGACTCCCTCCCGGCCGACCCCCTCCCGGACCCGTCCGCCGTCGGCACCGGCACCGCCGTCGGCCCCGGCACCGACGCCGACGCCGGCACCGACGCCGACGACGGCTCGGTAGCGGCCCCGCCCGATCCGGCGGAGACGGAGCCGGCACCGGCCGGGGACGTCAGCCTCGCCGCCACCGTCGCCCGGGCCTCGGTCACCGCCGCCAACGACGCCGCCGCTGCCGCCCAGGCGGTCTCGGCCGCCGTGACCAGCCAGGACCAGCAGCGGCCGTGGCCGGCCGAGGGCGCCGGTCCGCCGCCGCTCGATCCGCGCGCGCTGGCCAGCCCGCAGGCCGCGAACCTGGCGCTGCCCCCGGCCGGACCGAACGGGTACGGCGGCACGCTGCGGCACCGGCTGCTGCCGCTGGGGGTGGGTCTGGCCCTGATCGGGGCCGGAGCGGCCCTGCTCGGCTGGCGGCTGCGTCGGCTCTGACCTGCGACGCGACCATCCGACTCGGTCGATTAGCCGGGGCGCGGCCCCCCAGCGGGCCCGGGTGGGAGACAATGGCGACTATGAACATGCCGATGAACGCGCGGCCGGAAGACGGCCCCCAGGTCCTGATCGTCGGTCCCGACGGGATGCCCGTCGGGGGCCTCCCGACCAGCGGGGTGGGCGGCGGCAGTGGGGGCGAGTCCCGCGAACTGCCGATCACGGAGATGGTGGAGCAGCCCGCCAAGGTCATGCGCATCGGCAGCATGATCAAGCAGCTGCTGGAGGAGGTCCGCCAGGCGCCGCTGGACGAGGCCAGCCGGGTCCGGCTGAAGGAGATCCACGCCAGTTCGGTGAAGGAGCTGGAGGCCGGTCTGGCACCGGAGTTGGTGGAGGAGCTGGAGCGGCTGTCGCTGCCCTTCACCGAGGAGGCCATCCCCAGCGAGGCCGAGCTGCGGATCGCCCAGGCGCAGCTGGTGGGCTGGCTCGAAGGGCTGTTCCACGGCATCCAGACCGCGCTGTTCGCCCAGCAGATGGCCGCCCGCGCCCAGCTGGAGCAGATGCGGCGGGCGCTGCCGCCCGGCGCCGCGGGCTCCGGCGAGGAGGACGACGACGGCCAGGGGCCGCTCCGCTCCGGTCCCTACCTCTAGACCTCCGGTCCCGTACCTCCGGTCCCTGTCTCTGGAACCTCAAGGACCTCACTGGACGTCCTAGGACATCCAGGCAGCAGCGCAGCCAGGCCTGCGGCCCCACCATCACCCCTGCGGGTGAACCTGTTCCGGGCTGTGGCCGGGTCAGTTTCGTTCGGTCGGTACCGAATCGTGTGCGGAACCCCCGCGACGATTGTCGGCGCCGCCCGATAGCCTTGCGTCCTGGTACGCGACAGGCGCCGGTCGCTGGCATGCGTCTGCGCGCGCCCGGGGGAAGAGAAGCTGAGATGAGTGTGCAGGGCAGCGATGGCGGCGGCGCGGCGCGAACGGTCGGCCATGGCCGCTACACGCTGCGGGATCTGCTCGGCCAGGGCGGCATGGCGACCGTCCATCTCGCCGACGACACGGTGCTGGACCGCCCGGTGGCGATCAAGACCATGCTCGGTGAGATGAGCCGCGAGCCGTCCTTCCGCGAGCGTTTCCGGCGCGAGGCGCAGGCGGTGGCCCGGCTCAACCACGCCAACATCGTGCAGGTGCACGACAGTGGCGAGGACCTGAACGAGGACGGGGTGCTCGTCCCCTTCATCGTGATGGAGTACGTCGAGGGCTCGACCCTCAGTTCGGTGCTGCGCAAGGACATATCCCAGCACGGCGCGATGCCCACCGACCGGGCGCTGCGGATCACCGGCGAGGTGCTGGCCGCGCTCGCGGCCTCGCACGAACAGGGCCTGGTGCACCGCGACATCAAACCCGCGAACGTCATGGTGACCAACCGCGGCGTGGTCAAGGTGATGGACTTCGGCATCGCCCGTGCCATGCAGTCCGGCGTGACCTCGATGACCCAGACCGGCATGGTGGTCGGCACGCCGCAGTACCTGTCCCCGGAGCAGGCCCTGGGCCGGTCCGTGGACGCCCGCTCCGACCTGTACTCGGTCGGCTGCCTGCTGTTCGAACTCCTCACCGGGCGGCTGCCGTTCGAGTCGGAGTCGGCGCTGGGGATGGCGTACCAGCACGTGCAGGAGACCCCGCCGGCGCCGTCGAGCTTCAACGCGGCGGTGTCGCCCGGCGTGGACGCGCTGGTCGCCCGCGCGCTGCGGAAGGACCCGGCGCACCGCTTCCCGGACGCCGACGCGATGCGCGCCGAGTGCGAGCGGGTGGCGGGCGCGGCGGGCAGCGGCGTACCGCAGGTGATCGGCGACGGCCGGGGACCGGGCGCGCCGGGCGTCGGCGGCTCCGGCGCGAACGCGATGTTCCCGCAGGCCCAGGGGCAGTTGGGGACTCCGCCTCCGGCCCCGCAGCAGCCCTACCCGTCCATGGCGCAGCAGCCGATGCCGCCGCGCTTCGGCGGCCAGCAGTACCCCAACCCGCCTTACCCCAACGGGCAGTTCACCGGCCAGCCGTACACCGGCCAGCAGCAGGCGGTGCCGCAGGGCCCGCCGCCGTACGGCCAGGGCGTGCCGCCGCAGCAGCCCCCCGGCTACCAGCAGCGTCCGCAGTACCAGACGCCGAGGCCGCAGCCGCAGCCCGCGCGGACGCCACCGCCGTACGCCCCCCGGCCGAGCCAGCAGACCCCGCCGCCGTACCGGCCCGCGCCGCAGCGTCCCGGTCCGCGGCCGATGCCGCAGCCGGTGAGGAACCGACCGGCCCCGGTGCCGGTACCGGTGCCACCGGCGCGGCCGGGGAACAGCGCCGGGCGCGGCTGCGGGATCGCGGCCATCATCATCGGCGTGATCGTCGGCATCATCCTGCTGATCGGCTTGATCGGGGCGCTGGCGGCCCAACATCAGACCAACGACCCCAGCGGCAGCGGCCTCGGCCGAACCGCCCCGGTGGCCACGGTGAGCGGGGAGTTCGGTGCGAGCGGAGCGGCGGCGGCGTCCCTCGGCTGAGCGGCCGCGCGGTGGCGGGCGGACGGTCCGGCCACCACGCGTGCGCCGAGAAACCGGTAGCGTGCTCTGAAGACCCGCGCGGACGGCGCAGAGTACACAGTGGGTGACCAGCCCGGCGACACCGGGTGCACAGACGGATGACCGACGGCGGAGAGTAATGGCAGACAACGAGCACGCCAGCGGCGCAGACGAGTCGGATGCGCAGCGTGACTCCTCGGCACCCTACAGTGGCGACGACGATGTGACAGCCGCCCAGGGCAGCCCCGTCCTGCCGGAACCGCCGCGGCCGGAGACCCGGCGGCTGTCGCAGCACCAGCCCACCGGGCCGGACCAGCGGGCGCAGCAGCAGGACCCGGGCGCGAACTGGGAGCAGCCGGTCGCGCCGGGCCAACAGCCGCCCCAGCAGCAGCAGATCACCTCCACCGGCGGGCTCAGCGTGTTCGGCGACGGCCGCTACCGGCTGACCCGGCGGCTGGGCCGGGGCGGCATGGCGGAGGTCTTCGGGGCCCAGGACGCCCGCCTGGGACGGACCGTGGCGATCAAGGTGCTCCGCCCGGACCTGGCCGAGGACGCCATCGCCCGGATGCGGTTCACCCGCGAGGCCCACGCCGTGGCCTCGCTGAACCACCACGCCGTCGTGGCCGTCTACGACACCGGCGAGGAGGCGCACGGCCAGGAGACCGTCCCGTACATCGTGATGGAGCTGGTCGAGGGCCACACGGTGCGCGAGTTGCTGCAGAGCGAGGAGCCGCCGCCGGTCGACCAGGCGCTGATCATCACCGCCGGGATCCTGGAGGCGCTGGCCTACAGCCACCGGCACGGCATCGTGCACCGGGACATCAAGCCCGCCAACGTCATCATCACCAACACCGGTGCGGTGAAGGTGATGGACTTCGGCATCGCCCGCGCGCTCACCGGGGCCACCAGCACCATGACCCAGACCGGCATGGTGATGGGCACGCCGCAGTACCTGTCGCCGGAGCAGGCCCTGGGCAAGGCGGTCGACCACCGCTCGGACCTGTACGCCACCGGCTGCATGCTGTACGAACTGCTCACGCTGCGACCGCCGTTCACCGGTGACACGCCGCTGTCGGTGGTCTACCAGCACGTCCAGGACGCCCCGGTGCCGCCGTCGCAGGCCAACGGGCGGGTCCCGGCGATGCTGGACGCGCTGGTGCTGCGCTCGCTGGCGAAGGACCCGGACGACCGGTTCCAGAGCGCCGACGAGATGCGCGCGCACGTGCAGCACATGCTGCGCACCATGCACCAGGGCACCGCGGTCACCGAGGCGCTGCCGTCCGGCGGGGCCGGTGCCATCGGCGCCCTGGGCGCGACGGGCGCGATGGGCGCGACCCGGATCGGCGACCCGAACGGCTACACCACCCCGATGGGCACCGTCAGCAACGGGCTGACCCCGGCCCTGGGCACCCCGATGCCGCCGAACCGCGGCGGGGGCGGCGGTGGCGCCACCGCTTACGAGGACCCGTACGACGACGGGCGCGACGAGCGCAACAGCCGCCGGGCGGTGTTCGCGGTGATCGCGGTGCTGGTCGCGATCGCGGCGATCACGGTCGGGGTGGCGCTGGCGATGCGCGGCTCGGGCAGCTCCGGCACGCCCACACCGGTGACCCCGCCGAGCGTGTCGAACACGCCCACCGACACCGGGCAGCCGAGCAGCCCGGCGCCGACCACCTCCCCCTCGGCGAGCGTCACCCCGAGCGACACGTACAGCCAGCCGGTGTACTCGCCGCCGCCGCCGGTGAGCCCGTCGCCGTCGCTGAGCCCGTCGCCGTCGCTGAGCCCCTCGCCGTCGCTGACGCCGTCGACGACCCCGTCGACGACCGCGTCCGAGAGCGTCACCCCGTCCGACGGCGGCTCGGTCAGCAGCAGTGCCTCGGCCAGCGGGCAGGCGGGCGGCACGCACAGCGTGCCGCCCGGCAACACGCAGTAGCCGGGGGGCGGTCGGGGCCCGTGGTCCGGGGTCAGTTCACGCAGGCGTCGAGGACCTGCTCGTACTCCTCGCACCACCAGGCGATCTGGGCGGCGGCGGCCGGGAACAGCGGGTCCACCCGCAGGTCCCGGCGCTGGTAGCGCCAGCGGAGCATCCAGAAGTCGTTCAGGCGTTCCCACCACACCCGGTGCACGCCCGCGGCGACCTCCTCCGGGCTGCTGCCGGAGGCCTCGCGGTAGGCGCGGGCGTAGCGGCGGACCCGGTTCAGGTCGAGCACGCCGGTGTCGGGGTGGTTGAAGAACAGGGTGGCGGCGCGGACCGCCTCCTCGGTGCGGGGCTTGAGGCCGAGCCGGTCCCAGTCGAGCACGGCGACCGGTTCCTGGCCGCGGTAGAGCAGGTTCAGCGGGTGGAAGTCGCCGTGCACCCAGCCGGTGGGCGGGGCGGCGTCGGCGGCGGGTCGGCGGTGGCCGTGCGCGTCCAGCAGGTCGAGCCGCTCGCGCAGCCGTCGCCGGGCCAGGGCGTCGATGGGCTCCTGCGGGTCCCGGTCGCGGGCCAGCGCCTGGAGTCCGACGATGGTCCGCCGGGTCTGCGCCGGGTCGGCGCTGGGCTGCGGCGGCGGTTGCGGGACGGGCGGGTGCAGCTGGGCGAGAGCGGTGTGCACCCGGCCGAGCAGTGCTCCGAGGGCAGAGCACTGCTCTGGTTCGAGAGCGGTGCCGGAGCGGTGCTCTCCCTCGACCCAGGGGAACAGCGCGTACCGGCGTCCGCGCAGCAGCACGAAGGTCCGCCCGTCGCGGGCGGCCAGCGGCGGGACCACCGGCAGGCCGAGGTCGCGCAGCCCGGCGACGGCCCGGTGCTGGGCGGCCAGGGCGCCGCTGGACGCGTGGCCGGCGTCGTCCAGGTACTGCTTGAGGAAGTAGCCGCCACCCGGACCGGTGATCCGCAGCCCCCGGTTCAGCAGCCCCTGGCTCACCCGTTCGGCGGAGCTCGCGATGACGTCCTGGTAGCGCCGCAGCACCGCGCCCACCGGAATCCCCTGTACCGACCGCGTTTCGGTCCCCGCTGCCACTGCCGCCAGAGCGGTCCGACCCTGTGTCACGGGCCGATGGTACGCCTACTGATCAAGGCGGTTGGGAGCGTTCCTCGGCGTGCAGTTTGGCGACGTAGGCGGCGGCCTGGGTGCGGCGCTCCATGCCGAGCTTGGACAGCAGCCCGGAGACGTAGTTCTTCACCGTCTTCTCCGCCAGGTGCAGTTCCAGGCCGATCTGCCGGTTGGTCATCCCCTCCCCGATCAGGTCGAGGATCCGCCGCTCCTGCGGGCCGAGCGCGGTCAGCCGGGGGTCGGGCCCGGCCTCGCCGCCGCGCAGCCGGGCCAGCACCCGGCCGGTGGCCGCCGGGTCCAGCAGCGACCGCCCTGCGGCCACGTCCCGCACCGCGGACCGCAGGTCAGGACCCCGGATGGACTTCAGCACATAGCCGGACGCGCCCGCCATGATCGAGTCGAACAGCGCCTGGTCGTCGAAGTAGGAGGTCAGTATCAGGCACTTGACCTCGGGCTGCCGGATGCGGATCTCCCGGCAGACGTCCACCCCGCTGCCGTCCGGCAGCCGGACGTCCAGCACCGCCACGTCCGGGCGGGCGGCGGGGATCCGGGCCAGCGCCTCGGCCACCGTCCCGGCCTCGCCGACGACCTCGACCCCGCCGTCGACGGACAGCACCTCCTGGACGCCCCGGCGGACCACCTCGTGGTCGTCCACCAGGAAGACCCGGATACGTCCGTCTTGTGTCATTGCACCAGATTGACACAAACACGCCGTAACGACGCTCCGAATTGTCCGGATATGACCCGATCTGCCGAGGCGGAGAGGTACGTGGACGTCCTAGGACAGAAGCACTGGGGGCTTCCGCTGGGTAACGTTCTCATGCAGGATCAGGGCACACCTACCGACGATCCTCACAACCCTTCCGCACACCCCGCGTGAAGAGCATTGGAGAGGGCGACCGGACCGGTTGCCGGCAACCCCGGACGCCGGAGAGACCGCGAGGAGTGAACGTGACCGTCAAGCGCAAGACGGGGGCGCCGAAGGCTGCCCCCGGCGACCACGGAACCCCTGCCGAGTCCGGCCCACCGGACCTGGTCCAGCTGCTGACCCCCGAAGGTGAGCGGCGGGAGCACCCGGACTTCTCCGTGGAGACCACTCCGGAGGAGCTCCGCTCGATCTACCGGGACCTGGTCCTGGTCCGGCGCTTCGACGCCGAGGCGACCTCACTGCAGCGGCAGGGCGAGCTCGGCCTGTGGGCCTCGCTGCTCGGCCAGGAGGCGGCCCAGGTCGGCTCCGGACGCGCGATGCGCCCCTCCGACTACGCCTTCCCCACCTACCGCGAGCACGGCGTCGCCTGGTGCAAGGGGGTGGACCCGCTCAACCTGCTGGGCATGTTCCGCGGGGTGAACCACGGCGGCTGGGACCCGAACGAGAAGAACTTCCACCTGTACACCATCGTCATCGGCTCGCAGACGCTGCACGCGACCGGCTACGCCATGGGCATCACCAAGGACGGCAGCGACGACGCGGTGATCGCCTACTTCGGCGACGGCGCCTCCAGCCAGGGCGACGTGTCCGAGGCCTTCACCTTCGCCTCGGTCTACAACGCGCCAGTGGTGTTCTTCTGCCAGAACAACCAGTGGGCGATCTCCGAGCCGACCGAGAAGCAGACCCGGGTGCCGCTGTACCAGCGCGCCTCGGGCTTCGGCTTCCCCGGCGTCCGGGTCGACGGCAACGACGTGCTGGCGGTGCTCGCGGTCACCCGCTGGGCGCTGGAGCGGGCCCGCAGCGGCCAGGGCCCGACCCTGGTCGAGGCCTTCACCTACCGCATGGGCGCGCACACCACCTCGGACGACCCGACCCGCTACCGGATCGCCGACGAGTTGGAGTCCTGGCGGCTGAAGGACCCGATCGAGCGGGTCAAGGCGTACCTGCTGCGCGAGGGCTGGGCGGACAGCGAGTTCCTGGAGTCGGTCGAGGCCGAGAGCGAGCAGCTGGCCCGCCGGGTACGCGAGGGCGTGCGCAGCATGCCCGACCCGGACCCGTCCTCGATCTTCGAGCACGTGTACGCGGAGGGACACGCGCTGGTCGACGAGGAGCGCGAGGGCTACCTGGCCTACGCCGCCTCGTTCACCGACGCGGGCACGGACAAGGGGGAGAACGCCTGATGGCCGCCGAACAGTTCACCATGGTCAAGGCCCTCAACGAGGCGCTGCGGCGGTCCCTGGACGAGAACCCGAAGACCCTGGTGATGGGTGAGGACGTCGGCCGTCTCGGCGGCGTCTTCCGGGTCACCGACGGGCTGCACAAGGACTTCGGCGAGAGCCGGGTGATCGACACCCCGCTGGCCGAGTCCGGCATCGTCGGCACCGCGATCGGCCTGGCGCTGCGCGGCTACCGCCCGGTGGTGGAGATCCAGTTCGACGGCTTCGTCTACCCGGCCTTCGACCAGATCGTCACCCAGCTGGCGAAGATGCACGCCCGGGCGCTGGGGCAGATCAAGCTCCCGGTCACCATCCGGATCCCGTTCGCGGGCGGCATCGGCGCGGTCGAGCACCACAGCGAGTCGCACGAGGCGTACTTCGCGCACACCGCCGGACTCAAGGTGGTCGCGCCGTCGAACCCGGCGGACGCCTACTGGATGCTGCGGCAGTCGATCGCCTCGGACGACCCGGTGGTCTTCCTGGAGCCCAAGCGGCGCTACTGGGACAAGGCCGCGCTGGACCCGTCCGGCACCCCGGACCTGGGCCTGCACCAGGCCCGGATCGCCCGGCCCGGGCGCGACCTGACCCTGATCGCCTACGGCCCGATGGTCAAGCTCTGCCTGGAGGCGGCGGCCGCCGCGGCCGAGGACGGCCAGCAGCTGGAGGTCGTCGACCTGCGCTCGCTCTCCCCGGTCGACTTCGACACCCTGGCCGAGTCGGTCAAGCGCACCGGCCGCGCCGTGGTCGTGCACGAGGCCCCGGTGTTCCTGGGCATGGGCGCGGAGCTGGCGGCGCGGATCACCGAGCGCTGTTTCTACTCGCTGGAGGCTCCGGTGCTCCGGGTCGGCGGCTACTTCGCCCCGTACCCGCCGTCCCGGGTGGAGGACGCCTTCCTGCCCGACCTGGACCGGGTGCTCGACGCTGTCGACCGCGCCCTGGCCTTCTGAGGGTGTGAGGAGACCATCATGAGCACCACCAAAGAGTCCCTGCGTCAGTTCAAGATGCCCGACGTGGGCGAGGGGCTGACCGAGGCCGAGATCCTCACCTGGTACGTCAAGCCCGGCGACGCGGTCACCGACGGACAGGTCGTCTGCGAGGTGGAGACCGCCAAGGCGGCGGTCGAGCTGCCGATCCCGTTCGACGGGGTGGTCCGCGAGCTGTTCTACGGCGAGGGCACCACGGTCGACGTCGGCCAGGTGATCATCAGCGTGGCGGTGGCCGGGGAGGCCGCGGCCGAGCCGGCTCCGGCGGCTCCGGCGGCGGAACCGGCCGAGGCCGAGGCCGAGCCCGCCCGCCGCGAGGTGCTGGTCGGCTACGGCCCGCGCACCGGCACGGTGCAGCGCCGCGCCCGCAAGGCCGCCCCGACCGCGGCGCCGGTGGCGACTCCGGTGGCGACTCCGGTGGCCGCGCCCGCCCCGGTCGCCGCGCCGCCCGCCCCGGCGGCGGTCCCGAGCCCGGCCCCGAGCCCGGCCCCGGTCGCGGTCGCCGAGACCGACGGGACCGCCCGGCCGCTGGCGAAGCCGCCGGTGCGCAAGCTCGCCAAGGACCTGGGCGTGGACCTGCGCACGGTCACCCCCACCGGCCCGAACGGCACCATCACCCGCGACGACGTGTACGCCCTGGTCGCCGCCCCGGCCGCGGAACCGGCCGCGGAACCGGCCGCGGCTCCGGCTCCGGCCGCGGCCCCGGTCAGCGCCGTGCCGGTCGGCGGTGCCGACCTGCGGGTGCCGATCCGCGGTGTCCGCAAGGCCACCGCCGCCGCGATGGTGGCCTCGGCGTTCACCGCGCCGCACGTCACCGAGTGGGTGCAGGTGGACGTCACCCGCACGATGAAGCTGGTGGCCCGGCTCAAGGAGACCGGCGAGCTGGGCGCGGGGGTGCGGGTCAGCCCGCTGCTGCTGGTCGCCAAGGCGCTGCTGACCGCGATCCGGCGCCACCCGGAGATCAACGCCAGCTGGGACGAGGCCAACCAGGAGATCGTCCACAAGGGCCGGGTCAACCTCGGCATCGCCGCCGCCACCCCGCGCGGGCTGATCGTCCCGAACATCAAGGACGCCGGTTCGCAGACGCTGTCGCAGCTGGCGGGGTCGCTGACCACGCTGATCGAGACGGCCAGGGAGGGGCGGACCTCCCCGGCCGACATGCAGGGCGGGACGGTCACCATCACCAACGTCGGCGTCTTCGGCGTCGACTCGGGCACCCCGATCCTGAACCCCGGCGAGGCCGCGATCCTGGCCTTCGGCCAGGTCAGGGAGCTGCCGTGGGTGCACAAGGGACGGGTGGTACCGCGCCGGGTGACCACCCTGGCACTCTCCTTCGACCACCGGCTGGTCGACGGGGAACTGGGCTCCCGGGTGCTGGCCGACACCGCCGCCGTGCTGGAGCAGCCCAAGCGGCTGATCAGCTGGGGCTGACCGGAGGCCGCGGCTGGCCCGTCGGGGTGACAGCACCCCGACGGGCCGCTGATCCTACGATCTACCCGGGTACTCCTTCGCCGTTCAACTAAGCGGAGGAGTACCTGCCCATGCCACCGACGCGCCGTTTCCGCGCCCGGATCACCGCCCTGGCCCGCCCGTGTACCAGCGCCCTGCCGGTCGCGCTACTGCTGCTGGCCGCCGTGGCCGGGCTGGCGCCGCCGCAGGCCGCGACCGCCGCCCGCCGGGGCGGGGGCCCGGGGCTGATCGGCAGCCGGTCGCTGGTGTCCAACGGCGACCCGGCGAGGCGGATCTCCATCCTCCTGCTCGGGGACGGCTACACCGCCGCCGAGCTGCCGCGCTACCGCGCCCAGGCGGCGGCGGTGTGGCAGGCGCTGATCCAGGTCGAGCCGTTCCGCAGCTACCAGCACTTCTTCGACGTCACCCGGCTCGACCTGGCCTCGCCGCAGTCCGGGATCCGCTCGGGCTCGCCGCTGGGCATGCACTTCGGCTGCGACGGCATCGCCCGGCTGCTCTGCGCCGACGCCCAGGCGATCGGCCGCTACACCGGCGGCTCCGGCGACGGCCAGTACGTGGTGGCGCTGGCCAACTCCGGCTCCTACGGCGGCGAGGGCGGGGACGGGATGGCCACCCTCTCGGCGGGCTCGCCGAACGCCGCGCAGATCGTCCAGCACGAGTTCGGCCACTCGATCGGCGCCCTCGGCGACGAGTACGACGCCGCGCCGGCGGACGCCGACTACCCCAACCTGGCCACCGAGGACGCCGCCACCATGCGCCGGGAGCAGTCGAAGTGGTGGCGCTGGCTGGGCGCGGCCGACCCGACCGGCGGCACCGTGGGCGCCTACCCGAGCGGCAACGGGCTGTACCGGCCGACCCGCGACTCGATCATGCGGACCCTCGGCGGCGTCTACAACCTGCCCTCGCGCGAGGCGCTGATCGAGGCCTTCTACCGGCAGGTCCGGCCGGTCGACCGGATGGACCCGGGCCCCGGCGTGGTCAGCCGCCCCCGGACGCTGCGGGTCTTCCCGGTGCCGCTGGTCGGCCCCAGGCAGCTGGCGGTGACCTGGACCATCGACGGACGCAGGGCCCCGAACCCGGCCGTCCACGGCGACCGGCTGGACACCTCCCGGCTGGGCCTGGCCGCCGGGCGCTGGGCGCAGGTCAGCGCGACCGTCGAGGACACCACCCCGTGGCTGCGCGACGAGGCCTTCCGCCGGGACCGGATGACCGAGACCGTCAGCTGGGTGGTGCACGCCTGACCCTCCCTCAGTTCCGCTGGTCCCGAGGAGCTCCGGGCCTCCTCAGGGCCCCACGCGACCCTCGTACATCCCCTGGTACATTCGAACGATCTTTTGGACCGGGTCGGGGGAGAGTCAGTTGAGGCACAGGCGCAGACGGACCGCTGTCTGGTCGGCGGTGGGCGGGGCGGCCCTGGTGGGGGCGCTGCTGGCGACGCTGTCGCCGCTGGCCTCGGCCCAGTCCTCGGGCCCGTCCGCAGACCCGGCGCGGTCCGAGCGGATACCCGCGGTGGCCACCGGTTCGATACCCGCGCCGCGTCAGGCGCGGCTGGGAACCGTGTCGGCCGCCGCGCTACAGCGGTTCTGGACCCCGGCCCGGCTCGCCGCGGCGACCCCGGTGGACGCGGCCACCGGCGCCCCGGCCGACAAGGCCTCCGGTTCCTCCCGCACCGCCGCCGTCCGGGCCGCCGCCGCACTCCCGGCCGGGGTCGGCCACTCCTACGACAACGCCCGGCCCTCGGTCGGCATCCTGGTGTACGCGGACAAGAACCTGAACACGCACTACTGCACGGCCTCGGTGGTGACCAGCCCCGGCAAGAGCATGATCCTCACCGCGGCGCACTGCCGCCCCGGCTCCTGGGCCGCCTTCGTGCCGGACTACCAGGCCGGGGCCAGGACCCAGCCGTACGGGATCTGGAACATCAGGACGGTCTACACCGACAGCCGCTACGCGGCGACCGGCAGCGGGACCGACTACGACTACGCCTTCGCCAAGGTCGCCCCGGACAGCCGGGGGAGGCTGCTGCAGAACGTAACCGGGAGCAACGTCCTCACGCTCACCCCGAGCTACGTCAACTGGGCCGGGGTCACCGGCTACCCGGCGGTCTCGTCCGCCCCCGCCGACAAGGCGATCACCTGCTGGAACTGGACCAGCAGGCTCACCGGCCTCACCCAGATGCAGTTCCTGTGCACCGGCTACTACTCCGGCACCTCCGGCAGCCCCTGGCTGATCCACCTGAACAGCGGGACCAACAGCGGCGACGTGATCGGCGTGGTCGGCGGCTACGAGTACGGCGGTCCGAACTCCTGGATCAGCTACAGCCCGATCTTCACCCGGAACACCTTCACCTTGTACAGCTACGCCAACTCCCACTGAGGGCAAAGCGGCGGTAACCAGCTGAAATAACCCGACTGCGGGAGCAAATTCATCCTTCCATAGGATGAGTGCACCATGTTTGTCGACCCTGCTCCGCCGCTGTCCCCCGCCGCCGCCATCCCCTCACCCACCGTCGAGGCCCCCGCCGGATCCGTCGCCGTCCGGACGGATCCGCCCGGCGGACGCCGGGCCTGGCTCGCCTGGTCCATCGGCGTCAGCGTCTACGCCCTCGCCGTCGTCCACCGGACCAGCCTCGGCGTCGCCGGGATCGCCGCCGCCGGCCGGTTCGGCATCGGCGCGTCCGCGCTGTCCACCTTCGCGATCCTGCAGGTGCTGGTCTACGCCGGGATGCAGGTCCCGGTCGGCCTGCTGGTGGACCGGTTCGGGCCGCGCCGGGTGCTCAGCTGCGGGCTGGTGCTGCTCACCGCCGGGCAGCTCGGCTTCGCCTTCGCCACCGCCTTCACCCCGGCGCTGATCTCCCGCGCGGTGCTCGGCTGCGGCGACGCGATGACCTTCGTCAGCGTGCTGCGCGTGGGCGCGCTCTGGTTCCCGCACCGGCGCAACCCGTTCATCGCCCAGCTCACCGGACTGGTCGGCACGGTCGGCAACCTGGTCAGCACCACCCTGCTGTCGCAGGTGCTGCACAGCGCGGGCTGGACCCCGACCTTCGCCACCACCGCGCTGCTGGGCGTGCTGGTGCTGGCCATGGTGGTGCTGTTCCTGCGGGAGACCCCGGACAGCCCGGCCCGGGCCCCGCTGTTCCGCACCGCCCGGGCCGACCCGGCGACCGCGGATGCCCCGGGCGCGCCACCACGCCAACCGCTGCTGCCGCAGATCAAGGGCGCCTGGCGGGAGCCCGGCACCCGGCTCGGGCTGTGGGTGCACTTCACCACCGCCTTCCCCGCCGCCGCCTTCCTGCTGCTCTGGGGGATGCCGTTCCTGATGGAGGGCCAGGGCGAGTCCCGGGCCACCGCCGCCGGACTGCTCTCGCTGATCATCGTGGCCAGCATGGGCTTCGCCCTGCTCTTCGGACGGCTGGTCTCACGTCACCCGGCGGTGCGCAACCCGCTGGTGTTCACGGTGGTCCTGGGCACCGGCGGGATCTGGGCCGTGGTGCTGGCCTGGCCCGGTCCGCACGTGCCGATGTGGCTGCTGCTGGTGCTGGTGCTGGTCCTCGGCAGCAACGGCCCGGCCTCGCTGGTCGGCCTCGACTACGCCCGGCCGGTGAACCCGCCGGAGCGGATCGGCACCGCCTCCGGGATCGTCAACATGGGCGGCTTCATCGCCGCCGTACTCGCGCTGTTCGGCATCGGCCTGGTGCTGGACCTGCTGACCCCCGGCGGCGGGGACGACTACACCCCGCACGCCTTCCGGCTGGCCTTCTGCGTGCTGTACCTGCCGATGGCGCTGGGGCTGACCCAGATCCTGCGGCTGCGCGCCCCCGCCGCCCGCCGGGAGGCGGAGCTCGGGCTGCACCGCCCGCCCGGCGGAACCGAGCCGGTCAGGGGGTGACCGCCAGGTTGTCCAGGATCCGCCCGGCCAGCTCCTGGTCGCCCTCGACCTTCACCTCGGCCCCGGCCGCCGGGATCCGACCGCAGGTCAGCCGGGCGAAGGCCTCCCAGTCCAGGGACAGCGACACGGACGGGGCCAGGGTCACCCGGGCGTCCACGCTGCCCCGGCCGTCGGCGTCCACCCGGACCGTGCGCATGAACTCCAGCGGGCCGCCGACGTCGAAGACCGCGGTGCTCCCGGCGGGCGCGCCGGCCAGCTTGGCGACCGCCTTCGGCAGCATCTCCACCAGGTAGTCGCGGGTGATCACGGCCGCCGCGGAGTCCAGCCCCCCGGGGGCCCGCAGCGCCCGGCGCAGGTCCTGCTCATGGGTCCAGACGTCGAACACCCGGGTCCGCAGCAGCTGGTGGTACGGGATGTCGCGGGAGTACGGGCCCATCGGCCAGCGCACCTCGTCCAGCGGCTGGTAGCGGTCGCCGCGCAGCACCCGGGTGCGGCGGATGACGGTGTACTCCAGCTCGGCGGTCATCTCCGGACCGGTGTGGCAGCGGCGCTTGTCCACCGGCACCTCGCAGTAGCGGGTGAACTCGTCGACCACGTGCCGCAGATCGCTCGGCAGGGTGTGGATCGGACGCGGATCACCCAGCAGCTCCGTCTCCATGGCGATCACGTGGGAGACGACATCGCGTACCGACCAGCCGGGGCACTCGGTGGGGCGGTTCCACTCGCCCTCGGTCAACGGCGCCACCAGCTCGGAGACGGCCTCGATGGACTGCGTCCAGGCGTCGGCGTACGCCTGGACTATCTGCGTGTCGGTCACGTTTCGACCCCTTGGCTCCGGGCACCCCGGCGGCGGACCCTCGATTGATTGCCTCGCGCCCCCGCACCGGTCGCGGAAAGCCGACGAGCGCACAAGTGGCACGTTACGCTCCCCTATGTCACCGGGTCAGCGCTTTAACGTGTTGATCGTAGAGCCCTTCCCTGAGCGGGTGGTACTGTGCGCGCCTCACTCCTGCAGATCGACGTCGACCTCAACGAGCCCGCGGACGCCCGGCGCGCCCGGGTGGCGGACCTGGTCCGCGCCCAGCACGCCAGTGACCTCGTGGTTCTCCCCGAGCTCTGGCCGCTCGGCGGTTTCGCCTATGACGAGTGGTCACCCGGGGCGGAAACCCTGGACGGACCGACCGCCGAGATCATGTCCGAGGCCGCGCGGAGCGCGGGCGTCTGGCTGCACGCGGGGTCCATCGTCGAACGCGACCCCGACGGTCCCCTCTACAACACCTCACTGCTGTTCTCGCCCTCCGGCGAGCTGACCCACACCTACCGCAAGATCCACCGCTTCGGCTTCGACAGCGGCGAGGCCGCGGCGATGGGCCCGGGCACCGAGATCGCGGTCGCCGCCACCGAGTTCGGCACCCTCGGCCTGGCCACCTGCTACGACCTGCGCTTCCCGGAGCTGTTCCGGACGCTGCTGGACGCGGGCGCGGAGATCTTCGTGGTCCCGGCCGCCTGGCCCGCCCGCCGCCGCGAGCACTGGACGCTGCTGGCCCGGGCCCGGGCGGTGGAGGAGCAGGCGTTCGTCCTGGCCTGCAACACCGCCGGGAGCCACAGCGGGGTGCCGCAGGCCGGGCACAGCCTGGTGGTCGACCCCTGGGGCGAGGTGCTGGCCGAGGCCGGGGCGGGCGAGGAGGTGCTCACCGTGGAGTTCGACCCGGGCGCGGTGGCCCGCACCCGCGCCGACTTCCCGGTGCTGCGGGACCGGCTGATGGGCATCGCCGTCCCGCGGTACTGAGCCGCCGCAGTACTGAGCCGCCGCAGTACCGAGCCGCTCAGCCCTTGGCCAGCACCTCCGCCAGGGTCCGGAACAGCAACGCGGTCGAGGTCGCGCCCGGATCCTGGTGGCCGATGCTGCGTTCGCCCAGGTAGGAGGCCCGGCCCTTGCGGGCCTGCAGGGGCACGGTGGCCAGCGCGCCCGCCGCGGCAGCCTCCGCGGCGGCCGCGGCGGCCACCGCCGGGCCCTGGTCGGCGGCGGCCCCGAAGGCCGCCGCGGCCGGGGCCCAGGCGTCCACCATGGTCTTGTCGCCGGGCTGCGCCGCGCCCAGCCGCCGCACCGCCTCCAGACCGGCGGTGAACGCCGCCGCCAGCCGCTCGGCGTCGGCGGGGGTGTCCGCCGGATCCGCCCCGGGCGGGTTCAGCGACTTGCCCATGGCCCGGAAGGCGCTGCCGTACAGCGGTCCCGAGGCGCCGCCGACGCTGGAGATCAGCGTCATCCCGGCCTTCGCCAACACCGCGCCCGGGCTGGGCAGTTCGGCGCCGTCCAGGGCGGCCGCCACGGCCCGGAAGCCGCGGCGCAGGTTCGCCCCGTGGTCGCCGTCGCCGATGGCGGCGTCCAGCTCGGTCAGCTGCTCCGCGGCCTCCTCGACGGCCGCCGCGGCGGCCAGCAGCCAGGCGCGGGCGGCCCCGGCGTCCAGCCCGGTGGGCTCGGCCATCGGCTCACACCCCCCAGCGCAGCGCCGGGGTGTCCACCGGGGCGTCCCACAGCTCCAGCAGCTCGGCGTCGGCCCGGCACACGGTGATCGACACCCCGGCCATGTCCAGGCTGGTCACGTAGTTGCCGACCAGGTTCCGGGCGATCCGCACGCCCTTCGCCGCGAGCAGCGCGGCCACCTCGGCGTAGACGATGTAGAGCTCCAGCAGCGGGGTCCCGCCCAGGCCGTTGACCAGGACCAGGACCTCCTCGCCGGACTCCAGCGGCTGGTCGGCCAGGATCGCCGCCAGCATGTCGGCGACGATCTCCTTGGCCGGGCGGAGCTTCTCCCGGCGGCGTCCGGGCTCGCCGTGGATGCCGACGCCGACCTCGATCTCGTCCCCGGGCAGGTCGAAGCCGGGGCGCCCGGCGGCCGGGGTGGTGCCGGAGGTCAGCGCGACCGCGAAGGAGCGGGAGGCGGCGTTGACCCGCCGCCCGACCGCGGCGACCTCGGCCAGGCCGTCCCCGCGTTCGGCCGCGGCGCCCGCGATCTTCTCGACGAACAGGGTGGCGCCGGTGCCGCGCCGACCGGCCGTCCAGGTGGAGTCCTGGACCGCGACGTCGTCGTCCACCAGGACCGTCTCCACCGAGACGCCCTCCTCGGCCGCGAGCTCGGCCGCCATCTGGAAGTTCAGCACGTCGCCGGTGTAGTTCTTGACCACCAGCAGCACCCCGGCGCCGCCGTCGACGCCGAGCGCGGCGGCCAGCATCTGACCGGGGACGGGCGAGGTGAACACCTCGCCCGGACAGGCGGCGTCGAGCATCCCGGGGCCGACGAACCCGGCGTGCAGCGGCTCGTGGCCGGAGCCGCCGCCGGAGACCAGGGCGACCTTCCCGGCCCGGGTCGCCGCGGCCCGGGCGACCACCCGCTCCTTGACGTCCACCCGTAGCTCGGGGTGGGCGGCGGCGATCCCGGCGAGGGCGTCGGAGACCACGTCATCCGGAGAGTTGATGAGTTTCTTCACGCTGCGGCTCCTGGGGGTGGCGGAAGCGGCACTAGCATGGGGGAAATGAGCACTGTCGTTGGCATCGTACTCGTCTCGCACAGCCGTGACCTGGCGTCCGGCCTGCGCGCCCTGGTGGAGCAGCTGGCCGCGGGGCTGGTCCCGATCGCCGTGGCGGGGGGCACCGAGGACGGCGGCATCGGCACCAGCTACGAGCTGATCGCGGCCGCGGTGGCGGAGGCCGACCGGGGAGCGGGCGTGGTGGTGCTGCCGGACCTGGGCAGTTCGGTGCTGACCACCCGGCTGGTCCTGGACGACCTGGGGCGGGAGGACCTGGTGATGGTCGATGCTCCGTTCGTGGAGGGCGCGGTCGCGGCCTGCGTCCTCGCCTCGACCGGCGCGGAGCTGTCGGCGGTCGCCGCGGCGGCCCGCGAGGCCCGGCAGATCGCCAAGTTCTGACCGCCCGAACCGGGCGAGGGCCGCGTCCGACGCCGGACGCGGCCCTTCGGGGTCACTCCCCCGGCGCCGGTCACTCCCCCCGGCGCTTGGGACGCCAGACCACCAGCGCGCTGCTCTGCCGCGCCGGGGCGTACGGGACCAGGTCCCGGCGGTAGGAGGCGTGCACCGCCGCCTCGCGCTGGTTGGCCGCCGCGCCCGCGTTGGCGACCTCGCCCTGGAGCTCGGCCACCCGCGCCCGGAGCGCGGTCACCTGGTTCTCCAGCTCGATGATCCGCTTGATCCCGGCGAGGTTGATGCCCTCCTCCTGGGAGAGCCGCTGCACCTCGCGCAGTTGGTCGATGTCCCGCGCCGAGTAGCGCCGACCGCGCCCGGCGGTGCGGTCCGGCGAGACCAGGCCGAGCCGGTCGTACTGCCGCAGCGTCTGCGGGTGCAGCCCGCTCAGCTGCGCCGCGACCGAGATGACGTACACCGGAGTGTGCTCGGTCAGCGTGTACGCCACCCGGCCGCCGCCCGTGCGGCTGCCGGGCACCGAGCCCGGCAGGCCGCCGCCGAGGCCGACCCCGACCTGGCCGGGGCCACCGGCCCCGCCGTTGGGGTGGCCGCCGCTGGGGTGGCCGCCGCTGGGGTGGCCGCCGTTCGAGTGGCCGCTGTTCGGGTCCATCACCTCACGCCTCCTCCGCCGCCTTGAACAGAGCTGCCCTCGGATCGTGCTCCGCCGTCGCCTCGCGGTACTGCTCCAGCGCGGTCAGCGCCTCGCCCTCGGTCTCCGGCGGAACCTCCACCTCGACCGTCACCAGCAGGTCGCCCCGGGTGCCGTCCTTGCGGACCGCGCCCTTGCCCCGGGCCCGCATGGTCCGGCCGTTGGCCGTGCCGGGCGGCATCTTCAGGGTGACCGGGGGACCGCCGAGCGTGGGCACCCGGATCACGCCGCCGAGCGCCGCCTCCGGGAAGGACACCGGGACGGTCACCGTCAGGTTGTCGCCCTTGCGCCCGAACACCGGATGGTCCTGGACGTGCACGGTGACGTAGAGGTCACCGGGATTGCCGCCGCGCTCGCCCTGCGCGCCCTTGCCCTTCAGCCGGATCCGCTGGTCGTTCGAGACCCCGGCCGGGATCCGCACCTGCATCGTCCGCGCCGAGGTGGCCCGGCCGCTGCCGTGGCAGACCTCGCAGGGGTCGTCCACGATCAGCCCGCGCCCCTTGCAGTCGCGGCAGGGCTCGGACAGCGCGAAACCGCCCTGCCCGCGCTGGACATGGCCGGTGCCGACGCAGGTCGGGCAGACCCTGGGGGTGGTCCCGGCCTTGGCGCCGGTACCGGAGCAGGTCTTGCAGGCCGCCTGACTGGTCATCCGCAGCGGGACGGTGGTGCCCTCGACCGCCTCGACGAAGCTCAGCGTGACCTCGGACTCGACGTCCGCGCCGCGCCTCGGCTGGGCCGAGCGGGTGCCGCCGCCGCGGTTGAAGATGCCGCCGAAGACGTCCCCGAGCCCGCCGCCGCCGCTACCGCCGCCGCCGAAGGTCCCGCCCTGCTGGCCGCCGTTGAACAGGTCGCCCAGGTCGAAGCCGAACCCGCCGTTGCCACCGGCGCCGGTGCGGAAGCCGCCGTTGGCGAACAGCGCCCGCGCCTCGTCGTAGTCCTTGCGCCGCTTGGGGTCCGAAAGCACGTCGTTGGCCTCGGAGATCTCCTTGAAGCGCTCCTCGGCCTCGGGGTTCCCCTTGTTGGCGTCGGGGTGGAACTCCCGCGCCAGCTTCCGGTAGGCCTTCTTGATCTCCGCGGTGGAGGCGTCCTTGGGCACGCCCAGAACCTTGTAGTAGTCCTTCTCCACATAGTCCTTGCCGCTCAAAAGGATTCCCTCCTCTCCGCAGTAGCAGTCGCAGTGATGGGACCGTGGGACCGCACCCCGGAAACACCGGCGTACGGCCCCACAGTCTCCACCGAATCAGTCCTCGCTGTCACCGTCGCCCTTGGCGTCCTCATCGGAGGAGTCACCGGCGGCGGAGCCACCCGGCTCGGGCTCCGCCACGGCGACCCGCGCCGGACGGATGATCCGCTCGCCGATCTTGTACCCCGGCTGCAGGATCTGCACGCAGGTGGTCTCGTCGACGTCGGCCGAGTAACTGTGCATCAGCGCCTCGTGCAGCTGAGGGTCGAAGGGCTCGCCCTGCTTCCCGAACTGCTGGAGGCCCAGCTTGGCCACCACGGTCTCCAGGGACTCGCCGACGGACTTGAAGCCGCCGGTGAGCTCCTCGTGCTCGCGCGCCCGGCCGATGTCGTCCAGCACCGGCAGCAGGTTCTCCAGCAGGGCGGCGACGGCGATCTCCCGCACCGTCACCCGGTCCCGCTCGACCCGCTTGCGGTAGTTCTGGTACTCGGCCTGGAGCCGCTGGAGGTCGGTGGTGCGCTCGGCCAGCTGCTTGCGGGCCTCCGCCAGATCCTCGGCGGCGGTCGCGGTGGCAGCGTCGGCCGCATCGGTCGCCGCGCCCTCCTTGGCCCCGGGGGCGGGGGCCGCCTTGTCAGCGGCCCCCTTCCCGTCGGCGGTGGTGGCGGCGCCGGGCTCCTCAGCGAAGCCCTGCGTCTCCTGGGTCACGCCGCACCGCCGTCGCGCTTCTCGTCGTCCACGATCTCGGCGTCCACGACGTCGTCCTCAGCGGCGCCGGAGGCGTCGTTCGGGGCGTCGGAGGGGCCGCCGGCCGCGGCCGCGCCCTCGGCCTGGGCGTAGAGCGCCTGGCCGAGCTTCTGCGAGGTGGTCGACAGCTTCTCGGTGGCCTCGCGGATGGCCGCGCTGTCCTCGCCCTTCAGCTTCTCCTTGAGCTCGGAGACGGCCGACGCGACCTCGTCCTTGACGTCACCGGGGACCTTGTCCTCGTTGTCCTTGACGAACTTCTCGGTCGTGTAGACCAGCTGCTCGGCGGTGTTGCGGGTCTCCGCGGCCTCGCGGCGACGGTGGTCGTCGTCCGCGAACTCCTCGGCCTCGCGCATCATCCGCGCGATGTCCTCCTTGGGCAGCGCGGAGCCGCCGGTGACGGCCATGCGCTGCTCCTTGCCGGTGCCGAGGTCCTTGGCGGAGACGTGCATGATGCCGTTGGCGTCGATGTCGAAGGTGACCTCGATCTGCGGCAGGCCACGCGGGGCCGGCGGCAGGCCGGTCAGCTCGAACATGCCGAGCTTCTTGTTGTACGCCGCGATCTCGCGCTCGCCCTGGTAGACCTGGATCTGCACGGACGGCTGGTTGTCCTCGGCCGTGGTGAAGATCTCGGAGCGCTTGGTCGGGATGGTCGTATTGCGCTCGATCAGCTTGGTCATGATGCCGCCCTTGGTCTCGATACCGAGGGACAGCGGGGTGACGTCGAGCAGCAGGACGTCCTTGACCTCGCCCTTGAGCACACCGGCCTGCAGCGTCGCACCGATGGCGACGACCTCGTCCGGGTTGACGCCCTTGTTCGGGTCCTTGCCGCCGGTCAGCTCGCGGACGAGCTCGGCGACGGCGGGCATCCGGGTGGAACCGCCGACCAGGACCACGTGGTCGATCTCGGACAGCTGGATGCCGGCGTCCTTGATGACGTTGTGGAACGGGGTCTTGCAGCGGTCCAGCAGGTCCGCGGTCAGCTGCTGGAACTGCGAGCGGGTGAGCTTCTCGTCCAGGTGCAGCGGGCCCTCGGCGGAGGCCGTGATGTAGGGCAGGTTGATCGTGGTCTCGGTCGAGGACGAGAGCTCGATCTTGGCCTTCTCGGCCGCCTCACGGAGCCGCTGGAGCGCCATCTTGTCCTTGGACAGGTCGACGCCGTGGCCGTTCTGGAACTGCTTCACCAGGTGGTCGACGACCCGCTGGTCCCAGTCGTCACCGCCGAGGTGGTTGTCGCCGTTGGTGGCCTTGACCTCGACCACGCCGTCGCCGATCTCCAGCAGCGACACGTCGAAGGTGCCACCGCCGAGGTCGAAGACGAGAATGGTCTGGTCGTCCTTGTCCAGGCCGTAGGCCAGGGCGGCGGCGGTCGGCTCGTTGACGATGCGCAGCACGTTGAGGCCCGCGATCTCACCGGCCTCCTTGGTGGCCTGGCGCTCGGAGTCGTTGAAGTAAGCGGGGACGGTGATGACCGCGTCCGCGACCTTCTCGCCCAGGTACGCCTCGGCGTCGCGCTTGAGCTTCTGCAGGATGAACGCGCTCATCTGCTGCGGGGTGAAGTCCTTGCCATCGAT
Organism: Streptacidiphilus sp. P02-A3a; assembly: GCF_014084105.1. Taxonomy (GTDB): domain Bacteria; phylum Actinomycetota; class Actinomycetes; order Streptomycetales; family Streptomycetaceae; genus Streptacidiphilus. The sequence goes on from NZ_CP048289.1 coordinate 9,184,199, forward strand.
GTTGACCTTCCAGTCGGTCCCCATGTGGCGCTTGACGGACCTGATGGTCCGGTCGACGTTGGTGACTGCCTGGCGCTTGGCGACCTCGCCGACCAGCACCTCGCCGTTCTTCGCGAAGGCGACGACGGACGGTGTGGTCCGGGCGCCCTCGGCGTTGGTGATGACGGTGGGCTCACCGCCTTCGAGGACGCTGACGACAGAGTTCGTCGTACCGAGGTCGATTCCGACCGCACGAGCCATCGTGGATCCCTCCGAGGAGAAGTTGAGTAGAACAGGCTCAAGCATGCATCGGAGATCTCGATCCGTCAACAGAGATGAGTGGTGGCGGCTCAACTTTATTGCCAGCTTATGCGGCGCCATCGGCACGGGAGGCCCCGGCGGCAGCCGATGACGGCGTCCGGACAGGTGATCGGCGTCACGGGTGCGGGCGAGTGCGCGAAGTGCCGCCGACTGGTGACAATGGGTCGCAATGGGAGATTGCTCATGCGGCACCGGAAGTTACTGGCGGGTATGCTACGGCGTGGTCCGCCCCCGCACCTCGGCCTGAGCGGTACCCGGAGCCCAATCGTCCCGAAGAGAGGGAACAGCGCCGATGCAGCTCGCCGCGATCGTGATCTCCCTGGTCACGACTCTGGTCGGTACCGCGCTCGCCGCGCGCGCCGCCCTGTACATCTACACCTTCGTCAAGCTCGGCGCCGACGAGCCGCCGCGGGCGCGCACCGGCGATCCCGCGCAGCGGGCGAAGACGGTCGCCAAGGAGTTCTTCGGGCACACCCGGATGACCACCTGGGGCGTCGTCGGCGTCGCCCACTGGTTCGTGGCGACCGGGTTCTTCTGCCTGGTCCTGACCCTGGTGACGGCCTTCGGGCAGCTCTTCGACGCCGACTTCGCACTGCCGATCATCGGCCACTGGTGGCCCTACGAGCTCTTCGAAGAGGTCATCGGCCTGCTGACCACGGCCGGCATCGCGGTGCTGATCGTGGTCCGGCTGCTGTCGCTGCCCGGCCGGGCCGGCCGCAAGAGCCGCTTCGCGGGCTCCATCGCCTGGCAGGCCTTCTTCGTCGAGTACGTGATCCTCGGCATCGGCATCTGCATCCTGGTGCTGCGCGGCCTCGAAGGCGCCATGGAGGGCACCGGGTACAGCGCGCACTTCGCCATCAGCTACCCGCTGGTGCTGGCGTTCAACGGCCTGAGCACCGGCACCCTGAAGAACCTGATCTGGCTGTTCGCCACGCTGAAGATCGTCATCTCCTTCACCTGGGCGATCACCATCGGCCTCAACCCCTCGATGGGCGTGGCCTGGCACCGGTTCCTGGCCTTCTTCAACATCTTCTTCAAGCGCGAGCAGTCCGGCGGGGTGGCCCTCGGCGAGCTGCGCCCGATGACCTCCGGCGGCACCCCGATCGACTTCGAGGACCCGGCCGACGACGCGGTGTTCGGCGTCTCCCAGGTCGAGCAGTTCTCCTGGAAGGGCCTGCTGGACTTCTCCACCTGCACCGAGTGCGGACGCTGCCAGTCGCAGTGCCCCGCCTGGAACACCGGCAAGCCGCTCTCGCCCAAGCTGCTGATCATGAACCTGCGGGAGCACGCCTACGCCAAGGCCCCCTACCTGCTGGCGGGCGGCGGCAAGGACGCGGAGGGCAACGAGAAGGCCACCCCCGAGCAGCTGGCCGGCGTCCCGGCGGCGGCCCTGGCCGAGGCCGAGCGGCCGCTGATCGGCACCGCCGAGGCCGGGTCCCATGGCCTCGGCGGCGTCATCGACCCGGACGTGCTGTGGTCCTGCACCACCTGCGGCGCCTGCGTCGAGCAGTGCCCGGTCGACATCGAGCACATCGACCACATCGTCGACATGCGCCGCTACCAGGTGATGATCGAGTCCTCGTTCCCGACCGAGGCCGGGACGATGCTGAAGAACCTGGAGAACAAGGGCAACCCGTGGGGCATGGCCACCAAGGCCCGCCTGGACTGGGTGAAGGAGCTGAAGAAGGAGACCGGCATCGAGGTCCCGGTCATCGGCGAGGACATCGAACCGGCCGAGGTCGAGTACCTGTACTGGGTCGGCTGCGCGGGCGCCCTGGAGGACCGGGCGAAGAAGACCACCAAGGCCTTCGCCGAGCTGCTGCACACCGCCGGGGTGAAGTTCGCGATCCTCGGCAAGGAGGAGTCCTGCACCGGTGACTCCGCCCGCCGCCTGGGCAACGAGTTCCTGTTCCAGATGCTCGGCGCGCAGAACGTGGAGACGCTGAACACGGTCCTGGAGGACGCACCCGTCAAGCGCATCGTCGCCACCTGCCCGCACTGCTTCAACACCATCGCCAACGAGTACCCGCAGCTCGGCGGCCACTTCGAGGTCGTCCACCACACCCAGCTGCTGCAGCACCTGGTGGACGAGGGCAAGCTGGTCCCGGTGAACCCGGTCGAGGGCCTGATCACCTACCACGACCCCTGCTACCTGGGCCGCCACAACAAGGTGTACACGCCGCCGCGCGAGATCATCGCCGCCGTCCCCGGGCTGCGCAACGAGGAGATGCACCGTCACAAGGAGCGCGGCTTCTGCTGCGGCGCGGGCGGCGCCCGGATGTGGATGGAGGAGCGCATCGGCAAGCGGATCAACACCGAGCGGGTGGACGAGGCGCTGTCGCTCAACCCCGACATCATCTCCACCGCCTGCCCGTTCTGCCTGGTGATGCTCTCCGACTCGGCCAACGGCAAGAAGAGCGAGGGCGCGGCGAAGGAGACCCTGCGGGTGGTGGACGTGGCCCAGCTGCTGCTGGACTCCGTCAAGGCCGTCCCGGAGGCCCCGGCCGCACCGGAACCCGAGCCGGAACCCGCCAACTCCTGACCCTCAACTCCTGACCCCGGGGCCGCCCCTGCGGGGCCGCCTCCCGCGCCTGTCCGGCACTGTCACCGGCAGTCACCGGCACTGTCACCGGCGCGGGAGGCGGCCCCGCGGGCTTTCGAGCTCCCGGCAACCTCGGCAACCGTGGTCGGCGGTCGGAGCGGCCGGGTACGGTCACATTGTGCGTGCCAGAGGAAATCCATTCAGTCGGAACCGTGCCACCGCCCGGGACCGGCCCCCGGCCCCCGTCGCCGCCCCCGCGGGCGGCCCCGCGGGCGGCCCTGCGGGCGGTCCCGCGGGCGGCCCCGCGGGCGGTTCCGGCGGTGTGCCCGTCGGCGGCCGGGACGACCGGCCGGGGCACACCCGTGCCTTCACCGTGCCCGACGAGCCGGTGGAGCACATCACCACCTACCGGGCGGGCGAGCGGCACCCGGAGGTCCGCGCCACCCGGCTGCGCCGGCAGGACCTGCTGGTCGGCATCTACCGCAACCCGACCCGTACCTTCGCGCAGATGCGCTCGCACCAGGTCTGGGGCCCGGCGCTGGCCGTCTCCGCGGTCTACGGGCTGCTGGCGACCTTCGACCTGGGCGGCCTCAGGGGCGAGGTGTTCGACGCGACCCCCGGCCTGGCGGTCTTCGCCCTGGTGTTCAGCACGCTGACCTTCGTCGTGGCCGGGATCCTGTTCGGGACGGTCACCTGGGCCCTGGCCCGACGGCTCGGCGGGGACGGCGCCTGGGCGCCGCTGGTGGGCCTGTCCATGATCATCGCCTGGGGCACCAGCCTGCCGCGCGCGCTGCTGACGCTGGTGCTGTCCCCCTCCGACGGCGTGGTGCAGTTCCTCGGCTGGACCACCTGGTTCCTCTGCGCCTGGCTGCTCACGGCCATGGTGCGGCAGGTGCACGACCTGCCCTGGGGCAAGGCGGCGAGCGCCGCGGCGGTACAGCTGATCGCACTATTGCTGCTCTTCACCCTGCCCACCCTGAGCTGAGGGAAGATGGGACCGGTCAGTCAGTACTGATTCGGTCCGTCACTGCTGTCCCGGACCGTCACGTCCGCGCCACCCGTCGCACTCGTCACAGGAGAATCACCCATGTCCCTCCCCTCCGCGTCCACGCAGGTGACCTTCCCGGCGGGCACGGTCCACGGCAGTTCCACGGTGCTGGCGGTGGTGCCGCTGCCGGACGGCCGCCACGGGGTGGTCACCGAGGCCACGCCGTTCCACCCGCTCGACCACACCTGGCCGGACCAGCCCGCCGACAGCGGCAGCCTGGTCGTCGACGGCGTGGAGCTGCCGGTACTGGACTGCGTCACCGGCGGGGTCAGCCCCGAGGGCGAGCTGTCGCTGGGCGCCGACATCCCGGTGCGGCGCGGGGCTGAGGACTGGGCCTGGCTGGTCGTCCACGTGGTGGACGCGCCGGTGGCCGTCGGCGCCGCGGTCGAGCTGCGGGTGGACGCCGAGCGCCGGGCGGCGCTGTCCGCCGCGCACACCGGCTGCCACCTGCTGGCGCTGGCCCTGAACGAGGCCCTGGCCCCGCGCTGGCGCAAGGACCCGGGCCGCGCGGACGCGCTCGGGCACCCGGACTTCGACAGCCTCGCCATGGACAGCTCCCGGATGGACGTCCGGGCCAGCACCGACAGCTACCGGATCGGCAAGTCGCTGCGGAAGAAGGGCTTCACCGCGGACGACCTCGCGGCCGACCTGCCCGCGCTCACCGCCGCCGTCAACGACCGGCTGGCCGCCTGGGTCGCGGCCGACGCCCCGGTCCGGATCGAGGCCCCGGGCCCGGAGCTGACCGCCCGCCGCCGCTGGGCCTGCGACCTGCCGGAGGGCCCCGCCTCGATCTTCTGCGGCGGCACCCACCTGCACGGCCTGGGCGAACTGCTGTCGCTGAGCACCGAGCTGCGGCTGAGCGAGGACGGCAGCGAACTCACCGCCGTCACCACGCCCGAGCGCCGCTGACCCGCCCGGCTCAGATCCGGAGCTCAGATCCCCGGGCTCAGATCTTCGAGCGGTAGAAGTTGAGGTACGACCGCGAGGCCGTCGGCCCGCGCTGCCCGAAGTAGCGCGAGCCGTACTCGGCCGAGCCGTAGGGGTGCTCGGCCGGCGAGGTCAGCCGGAACATGCACAGCTGGCCGATCTTCATCCCCGGGTAGAGCTTGATCGGCAGCGTGGCGACGTTCGACAGCTCCAGCGTCACATGGCCGCTGAAGCCGGGGTCGATGAAGCCCGCGGTGGAGTGCGTGAGCAGCCCCAGGCGTCCCAGCGAGCTCTTGCCCTCCAACCGGGAGGCGAGGTCGTCCGGCAGGGTCACCACCTCGTAGGTGGAGGCCAGCGCGAACTCGCCGGGGTGCAGGATGAACGGCTCGTCGCCCTCCGGCTCGACCAGCCGGGTGAGGTCCGGCTGCTCGACCGAGGGGTCGATGTGCGGGTACTTGTGGTTCTCGAACACCCGGAAGTACCGGTCGAGCCGTACGTCGATGCTTGACGGCTGGATCATGGTCGGGTCGTACGGGTCGATGACCACGCGCCCGGATTCGATCTCGGCCCGGATGTCCTTGTCTGAGAGCAGCACGCCATGAGGTTACGTGCCGGGACCGGCCCCCGCCCAATCAGCGGGGACCGACCACCCGCCGGCCCCGGCGCCGAACGGCCCTAAGCGAGGAACTCGGCGGCTTCGAGCCGCAGCGCCCGCTGGATCTGCTCGCCGCTGAGCGCGGCCAGGTCGGCAGGCACGGAGCTACGCAACCGCGCACACTGCGGGCAGCGGATGAGCCGCCCGGGGCCGATCCGCCCGGCCCCGAGGTTCTGCATCGGGAACGTGGCGGTGCTGAACAGGTGCCCCTCGGCACAACGGACGACAGTGCGCTCCATTGTTTCCTTTCCCCATCGGACGGCATACGGGCCCCAGCCGCCGCCCCGCCCGCCTGCCAGCCGGGTCAATCGGCTTGCGGCAGTGGACTCGTAGACGCGCGACCGGTTCCGTGCCACACAGCGCGGCGGCATCACATTAGGGGATCTTCCGGACACTGCACCCAAAGGCTCGCCGTCCCCCGACACCTGGAATCCGCCCGCCACAGTACGCCCCCACCCCCACCAGCAACACCCACCGGGTGCCTCCCTGCAAAGCCCCCCGAGCATGGGGTAGAGTAACCACCGTCGGCCGTACCTGACGGCAGATCACGCGGGTGTAGTTTAATGGTAGAACATGAGCTTCCCAAGCTCAGAGCGCGAGTTCGATTCTCGTCACCCGCTCCACATGAAAGCCCCAGGCCAGCGGCTGGGGCTTCTTTGCTGTCTAGACCATTCCGGCCCTGTCGTGCCAGAACGATGCTAACGGTCGGTCAGATTTAGCCATTTGGAGTCACTTTCCGTGCGGGAGTGAAATATCCGCCGCCAAAGTCTTACATCATGAGACGCATTTTCTGTGACCTGCGTCACTTGCAGTGGTGCATGCCGTCGGGCCGCGGCTGCCATGCAGGTTTGGTGGATGTCCACAGGACAGCGTTCGCAGCACCGGTGCCAGATCCGTCGAGAGGCCAGCTGAAAGGCCGCGGCCATGCTCCGGCCTGTGCTGGCTCTGCCCGAACCCCTGACCCATGAGGCTGCGGCTGGTCAGCCCTTCGGGCCTCAGCTGGTGAGCAGACCTTTCCTCGCCGAGACCTCGTGCGGCATCATCAATGCATGACGTCGCAGAAGGCAGATGCCGCGTAGGTCCCCGCACGTGCTTCGAACCAGCCTGCCCGACTCCCGAAGCCGCGATTCCACCAGCACCTTGTTCGTCAGCACCTGTCCCGGGCTGCCAGCTGTTCTGCTGTGCACACGTATCTCTTCGTGGACGGCCTCGACATGGTGGCTCGCAGCGACAGCAGGGTCGTCGGTCTGCACCCGAGGCAACTCCTCCGCCCCGGCGGCCCCCTCTACCCGACGGACAATGCTCGCCGGGTGCGTGTCGCATCTCTTGACCCGACCGAACCGGACGCCGGCGGGCTCGATATCGGAGTGCGCTTCCGCCTCGGGCACTACATCGCGGAGATTGAGCGCGCGTACTCCAGTTGGTACTTCTCCGAGGGCATCAGCCGGCGGTGAGCGCCGGGGCCGACATCAGGGGTAGCTTCACGACGAATGCCAGAGGTGCGGTGCCGTCAGTGAAGGGGGATTGCGGTGGTTCGGCTGGGCAGGGGTGCAACCGGATTCCGAGGTGCCAAGGACGACCCGCTCCCGGAGGCCGACCTGCAGGCGTTCCGCGCTGCCTGGCACGCGGCCGCCCGGCTCGCAGACGGGCAAGCGGGAGAGCTCGTCCGGCAGGCGTACCCGCGAAGCTTCCACACCGCCACAGTCGCGGACCGGAACGGGACGCACGTCGTGCTGTGCCACGCCCACCTCCCGCTTGTCGCCTTTGCCGCCGACCAGTGGCGGGGGCACACAGTCGAGTTCCGCGACCCTCCGATCTGGTCGAACATCTTCACGGACGCGGGCTTCATGGTGATGTCCGAGCGCCTGCTCAACTCGCCGCTCAGCCAGGTGGACACCTCGGACCTGTGCTCTGCCGAATGGATACAGATCCGGTACTGGCGCGCCAACAGGCTGGGTGAGGTGCTCTTTAACTCCTGGGACTGACCAGCCTCCCGATCAGCCCTGTCCGCGATCAAGCTCGGCCGCCCATTCCTTGAGCACGGCGAAGTCCTCCGGCAGCAACCCGAGGCTCGGATCGATCCGCAACAGCAGGGACGGAGCGGGGTGGTGGGCGTCGACCCAATCGCGGTCCGCGCCAGTAATCTCATCGTCCAACCATGCAAACGGTCGGCCATCTGTCCAAGAGACGACCTCCGGGGTCTTCCAGAACACCCCGTCAGGCGACTTCGGCCGCGGCGAGGACCAGGCCACGAAGGGGAGCTCGGGAAGTCCCAGGAGCGGCGCGAGGTGAGTGTCGGCCTCGTCCTCCCGCGTTGTCGCCCAGATCAACTCGAAGGGCAGCGCCATCAGCGCGGGGCCGTGCGCCGGGTTGAGCCACACCGGCAGCGGGACAGGTCGCCGTTCGGGATACCCCCACTCGGCATTCCGCGTTGCCTGCATCGCCACCCAGCCGGGAGTCAGCAGGCGGTGGGCCTCGTACCCGTCGGGTCGGTGGTCAGGCATCGCCCCGAATGGGTTCAGCGGACCGTCGACGTCAAGGAAGAGCAGTAGGGAAGAGCAGTGGGGGCTGCGCTGGGCTGGTCACGGCTGCACGGTAGCCGGTCTACGCGTCGTCGGACGTAGTTATTGAGCCGTCGGGATTGAAGCGGAGGAAAGGGGGGCGGGCTGGTGCACGCTGGGCGCTCGCCTGCTCCAGATGCCCTGACCTGCGCCTACATCAAAGTTGAGTCCGTGCTTGTCAATCTTCGTGCTCGGTGCTATAAATCTGCCGTTGCCATGTGCATCCCTCTACCGGACAAGGAGTGATCCACGATGCTCATGCGTACCGACCCCTTCCGCGAACTGGACCGGCTGACCCAGCAGGTGCTCGGCACCACCGCCCGCCCGGCCGCGATGCCGATGGACGCCTACCGCGACGGGGACACCTTCGTGGTCGAGCTCGACCTCCCGGGAGTGGACCCGGAGTCGATCGACCTGGGCGTGGAGCGCAACGTGCTGACCGTGCACGCCGAGCGTCGCCCCACCAGCGGCGAGGACGTCGAACAGCTCCTCTCCGAGCGCCCGCGCGGCGCGTTCAGCCGCCAGCTGTTCCTGGGCGAGACGCTGGACACCGACCGTATCGACGCCGCCTACGACACAGGCGTCCTGACGCTGCGGATCCCCGTCGCCGAGCAGGCCAAGCCCCGCAAGATCGCCATCAGCGGCGGCACCTCCCCGCGCCAGATCAACCCCGGGCAGTAACTCACCGGCTGGTGCACCGAGCAGCCCGACCGCAACCACCGGTCCCGGCGACCTCATTGGGGTGGGCGGCACCAAGCATCGGGCAGGTGCCGCCCCCCCTTGTCCCGCCCTTCCCTGAACCCCAGCGTCGTGGGAACCCGGCACAGGTTCTCACCTCCTCACTCCTGGAGCAGGCCATGCCGTTGATCAACCTTCCGCTGCTCGAACGCCTCGTCGCCGAACTGGACGCGCTGCAGGATCAGCCCGACGCGGCCCGCCGACGCGAGGACCTGTACTACACGCTGTGCGTGTCCACCGGCGTACGCGAAGCAGACCAGGCCCTGGCCCGAGCCCGCCACCTCCTGGCCTCCCGCCAGGAGCACGCCTTGGTGCAGGCGGCCTGATCGGCCCCCGGCCAGGGTCCCCGGGGCGACGAGCCGCAGGACGGGGGTGACCGCCACCGAGGGTTGTTCGACCGGATCAGGTTCGGCGGACCGAGCGTGCTCCGCTACTCCTGGGCTCTAGTGGTCCGTGGCGGTCAGGGCGTCGGTGGCGGCGGCTTGGCGCAGGGTTTCGAGGGTGGCGGCCTGCTGTTCGGCGCGGTGCTGCAGTTCGTGGAGCCGGTCGGTGTTCGGGGTCGATGCGGGCCACGGCCACGGCGCCGACGCAGGTCACGGCGAGGGCTTGGTAGATGTGCCCCATGACCGCTTCGGGCGTGTGGCCTGAGCTGGTGTGGAAGGCGCGGATCGCCGCCCGGGTGGCGACCTGTGCCAGGTGGCCGTGACCCAGTCCGTCGGAGAGCATCACCCACAGCGCCCGTCGCGAGCCCGACCCGACAGTTGCTTCAGCCCCGGAGCGATTCTCGGAGCCGGGCAGTCCCGCAGCTCGGGTGCCCGCATCGCTACCGGGCGGGGGCGGACCTGCGGGTGCTGGTGTCACCGGTTCGTGCCAGCGAGAGGCCCAGCCGTCGCCGCATTCCTGGGCTCCGTTGATGGGCCGGTTCAGTCCTGCGGTCCCCGAGGGCGGCAGTCCGCCGCTGGCCGGGGCGGGGGTCGGAGGGCTCCGTGGCCGGAAGCGGGCCAGCATGACGGTGCCCTGGCCGGGGATGGAGTGCAGGTCGAAGGTGTCGGCGAGCCGGGCGATGGCGCCCAGGCCGATGCCGAGGGTACCGGTACTGGAACGTCCGTCGCGCATGGCCGCGGCACGTCCGAGATGCCCGGACCGCGGTCGATGGCGAGGAACTCGATGCCGGCGTGCTGGCCGGTGCGCACGATCCGCAACGCGATCGTGCCGACGACGGCGTGCTTGACCAGGTTGGAGGCGGCCTCGGACACCGCCAGCGCGACCTCACCAGCCCGGTGCGCGCTCCGCCCGATGCGCTCCGCCAACCGCGAGGCGGCCACGCGGGCGACGGTCAGGTCGTCGCGGAACCAGACCACGTCCTCGCTGTCCAGCAGCACGGCGCTCACCGCGCCCGCCCGACGCCACAGGCCAGGACCGCGGTCAGGCGCGTATCGCGGTCGTGCACAGATGCCCCCGGTGGCATGGGAAGGGTGTGTGGACGCCTGCCACAGCAGCTCTGCCGGGCAGCGGCGCCGCCCCTGCCCGGAAGCAGACCGGAGATGCCCAAGTGAACCAAATTTTCTTCGACAGCAGCACAGAAAAATCTGTGCTGACTGGAGTAGACATTGGCTTGTGTTGTGGTTATGGTTTCTCTCGTAGCCAAGAGGAACGCAGGGCCCGGCAGACATGAACTGCCAGCCAGGAGTACATGCAGGTGCAGTTGGCAGAGCGGTGCGGTGGCGGAGTTCCGGAGCCAGGGTTTGTGCAGGACGGCGACGGGACTGGCGACCGGACCGGGTGGCCCGCAGTGATCAGGGGCCGCCACCGATAGGACGCAGGTGCAGGACCAAGGACCGCAGCGAAGTTGAGTTGATGTGGTTCCTCGGTGAAGGCGTCGGCTGCGGACGCGCGCACCGGGAGGTTCGGCAGTGGGGTTCCAACCCAGCGTGAGCAGGTAGGGCGACGGGGCTGGCTGCCGGAGGTGGTGCCGTGACGGGCCGCCAGCAGTTCGCAGGTGCAGGACGTAGTACGCAATGTCAGGTTCACCCAGAGGAAGAACGGAGGAGCCCCGCGCCATCGGGATCGCCCGGACGGAGTGTTGAGTCCGGGTACCGCAGGACATCGATAGTGAGGTGGTCTGAGGTCAAGCAACCGCGATCCCCGCACCCCCGACAGTGTTCAGGTCGGGACCGCGGATACACAGGACCGGCAGAGTAAAAGGCCGGTAGATGGTGTTGTAGTTCCTTCGGGGCCCTGGTGCTAACGCACCAGGGCCCCTCCACGCGTTCCAAAAGAGAGGCCCACATGACAGCAGACGCATCGTTCGACCGGCTCGATGACGACGACTACCCCGCCTACACCATGGGCCGGGCCGCCGAGATGCTCGGCACCACCCAGGGCTTCCTACGCGCCATCGGCGAAGCCCGCCTGATCACCCCGCTGCGCTCCACAGGCGGCCACCGCCGCTACTCCCGCTACCAACTGCGCATCGCCGCCCGCGCCCGCGAACTGGTCGACCAGGGAACCCCCATCGAGGCCGCCTGCCGCATCGTCATCCTCGAAGACCAACTCGAAGAAGCCCAGCGCATCAACGCCGAATACCGCCGCAACACCCAGCCGGCCGACCCCGGCGCCACGGCCTGAGCAAGTTCGGGGCTCAGGCGAACACGCGGACGGGGCAGTTCGCTGGCGTGGACTCCAGCCAAGCCCCGTCCTTCGAGACCCGGATCCGCCCCGGCGCCTCGTGACGCGGTGACGCGGCGGCACAGCCACGGTGTCAGGAGCCCGTGCTGTCCTGGGGGGCGGCGACGCGGACACCAGGATGCCGGCGGGATGCCGGCTGCGGGCAAGCGGCTGTGGTGCGTCTCCCGTGGGGACGTAGCGCCCGGGCCGGAACCAGCGGCTTCTGCGATATACGCGTGGATTGGGCGAGCCGGTCGCCCAGCGGGCGGAGGAACCCCGCCGCCATCCCAGTGCGCGCCGAAACCGGGAGGTGGACCCGCCGAGCATGATTCCCACCGCGAGTGTTCGGCGGCGCTCGATCTCGTCCACGCGGACACCGTGGACTTCGGCGCGCGAGAGGGCGAAGAGGGCACTCAGCCGAAGAAATGAGAGGGCCTCGCCTCCTGACAGTGCGAGTGCGACTCCTGTGCCGACGCCAGGCGCGGCCGCGACTCCTCCAACTGCAAGACCGGTGAACTCCTCGACAACGCCCTGGACGCCGCCGAGGCCACCACCGCCGACCCCGAGATCAGCCTCACTGTCGAACGCGCCGATGGCACGGTTCGGATGACGTTCACCGACAACGCCCCGGCACGAGCCCGGAGGTGGTCCAGCGGATGCTGGACTGCAGCAACAACGTCTCCGACAAGGCCGCCTACCGCTCACCCGCCCGCAGCATGCAGGGCAACGCCTTCAAGGCCCTCCTCGTCATCCCCTACGCCTTGGCGTCGCCGAACCCCTGATCATCGAAGCCCATGGCCTACGCCACGAGCAGGAGTCACGTGCGGACGGACCGGTCAGTCCACCGCTGTGCACCGGGGTTGTCCGGCGTTCGGTTTCGGGGCCGGGGCGTCGATCGCGAAGAACCGGCTGTCGGTTCCGGCGACCGTCCGCAGCGGGGGCGCGGCCTTGCGCCCGTCGTCCCAGGTGCACGTGACGGCGTGGACTCCGGGTGCGGTAAATCCGAAGACGAACCAGCTGGAGCCGGTCGGGGTGAATTTGCCCCAGCTGGTCTCGACCTTGCGGTTCCCGGCTCCGGTCAGCGCTCCGTCATACACGAACGAGTGCCGCTCGCCGACCTTCAGGCTGGCGAAGAACCATCCTGTGTGCACGAGTTGAGGCCCTCCTGGACCGCCGGCACGCTGTGGGTCCGGGTATTCGGCCTCCTCCATCGCTTTCCACACGCGGCCCGCTTCTTTGGTGTCGGCGGCGCGCTTCCACACGTCGACGCTGAGGGTCCAGTGCTTTCCGTCGAGCAGTCCGGTCGCGATGACCTCCGTGCTGGGCCGGGGCACCGCGTCCGGTTCTGCGGCGACGGACGTCGCGCCGGAGTCCTCGCCCGGGGAGACCGACGTCAGGATCCCGGCCGTGCACACGACGGCCAGCGCAATGACGACCGCCCCGGCCGCCCGACGCCTGCTCCTGCGTCGCCTGCCGCCCACAACGATCGCCTCGACGGGCGCGTGCTTGATCCGGACGCCCAGCGCGGCGTCGGCGAGCAGCTCGGAGATGTCGGTGCCTGTATCCGTCATGACGTTCGCCCTTCGTGCATCATGTGAGTTGTGTCCGTGCTGGTGCGGGTCAGCCTGACGGCGGACCGGAGCCGGGTGATCCCTCTGGCCGCGTTGCTCTTCACGGTGCCCACCGAGCACCCCATCGCGGCGGCGGCCTGCGTTTCGCTCAGGTCCTCCCAGTACCGCAGCACGACGGCTTGTCTTTGCCGGACCGGCAGTTGGGCCAGCGCCGCGACCAGGTCGGATCGCTCGACGGCCTGTGCCATGTCGTCGCCGCGCTCTGGCAGATCGCGCCCGAGGCCGGGGTCATCACTTCGTGACAGGTACTCCTTGAGTCCTTTGCGGTACCTGCGCGCGTGTGTGTTGACCATGATGCGTCGCACATAGGCGTCCGGGTCCTGGGCCAGCGACACCTTGCGCCACGCCACAAAGGTCCGCTCCAGGCAGCTCTGTACGAGGTCTTCCGCTGCGTACTGCTCTCCTGTCAGGAGATACGCGGTCCGCATCAGCCGTGACCATCGGCCTACGACGAACGCCTGGAAATCCTCGGAATCCCCACCGGCGCCTGCTACCGCTCCTGCCGTGTCTCTCATGGCTCACCTCCTCACACCACAGAGTCCGCGGGCCCCGCAAACCGTTGCATGAGAAGGTGTGTCAAGTAGGCTGCTCTGAAAGGAAAATCCCAGGTCCGGTAGGCGCGCGGCAGCGTTTGGACTCCGCATGAAGCCCGCTCCGACGACTTGGCCCCAGTTTCGATCTGGCCCCGAGCGAAGGCTGGAACGGTCTTGATCGGGTGCTCGTCAGGATTCCAAGGATGGCGAACAGTCCCAGCAGTACTGGGTTGTCGACGAAGTCGCCGCGAGGCCCTTCGGCGCCGTGCACAGCAGGGCTCATGGGGTGGCCTCCCGGTGCAACCGGCAGACCTCACGGCCCTCGGGGTCACCCTGGAAGCTCCAGACCACAGGGCCAACCCTGTGCGGAACCTAGGCCGAGGAACTCGCGCCAGTGACCAAGCCCGATGATCACGAGGTGTTCCATGCCTGCCGTTGTATCGTCTCCCATCCCCGCCGTACTGGTGAAGCTGGTTCCCCTGGACGCCGGTCGGGTCGCTGACCTGCACCCCGACTTCGGCTCGGTGCCCGACCTGCGCTCGCGGCGGGGCCGTTGGTACTCCCCGACAGAGATCCTGCTGGTGTGCGCCTGCGCGGTCGTCTCGGGCGCGAAGAGCATCGACGAGCACGCCGAGTGGGGCGCGCGTGCCCCGGACACGCTCTTGGCGGTCATCGGACTCGTACTCTCGCTGGTGGATCACCCATGAGGAGGCGGCGCTCGTGCGTGCGGGTCCGGGACTATTCCCGGGTGACCACGTGGAGGGGTTCCGCGTCATCCGGTTCGGCGGCCTCCTCGGCTGCGCGCAGACGCAGCGTCACGACCCTTGCGGCAACGGCGAGGAGGACGGCGAGGATGAGCACGCCCCGCAGTTGCGCCTCGTAGAGAATGCCGCCCTGGACGACGCGGAGCAGCGGATAGAGAGCGGCGGGCGCCAGGGCCAGCGCGGCGACGGCGGCTGGGCGGCGCAGGTGCTGTGTGGACAGCAGTGCGAGGCTGAGCGCCAGCACGGAGACCAGGATTTGCGAGACGCCCTGGGACAGGAGCAGCCCGGTCGCGCCTGCCAGGACGAAGGCGGCGGGTACGGCGGCGGCCCGCTTGGGCCCGTCCGCGGGGGTGAGCCCGAGCGGCGCGGCCAGGAGGAGCAGCGTGGAGACCACGGGACCGGCCAGGGGGAGGAAGGTGGCGGCCCACATCGGCCCGTCTCCGTGGGAGGTCGCGTAGTGCTCGGTCAGGGCTGCGCCCACTGCTGCGGTCGCGCAGGCGGCGACGGCCAGCAGGCGTGCGGTCTGCCGAAGTCCGAATGACAGCGCCAGCAGGGCCAGCAGCGGCAGGGCGGCCCCGGCGATGGTCGGCTCCAGCGCGAACTGCCGCTGCAACAGGTTCCAGGACAGCAGCGGGTGGAGCACTCGCAGGAGCGTCACCACGCCGGCCAGGCGCACGGCGGCATCGACGGCGACGGCCAGCGGCGCGGCCCAGGCCAGGATCTGTCCCAGTGGCCGGTCCGGACCGATCCGCAGGCGCAGCCGCAGGCCGTGTGCGGCCAGGGCCCCGGCCTCCGACAGCATGGCCCACCGGCCGCCGCCCTGCGCGGCGTCGGTCGCTGTCGCGGCCAACTCGGCACCGTGCAAGGACCGGTAGTGCGCGGGGTAGAGCCGCAGCGCGAGCCGCACCGCCCCTTTCAGCTTCGTGTTCACGTGGTCGCCTCCGTCGCCCGGGCGGTGGCCCGGCTTCCCACGCCCATCCGGCGCTCCGCCTCCCGGGCCACCGCCTGTAGCCGTGCGGCCTCCGCCGCCAGTGCCTCGCGCCCCTGGCCGGTGAGGGCGTACACGCGGCGCGCGCGGCCGTCGACGACCTCCTCGCGTTCGACACGGACGACGCCCTCCTGCAACAGCCGGTCCAGTGCGCCGTAGAGGGTCCCCGCGCGGAGCCGGACCCTCCCCCGGAGATCTCGGCCACCTCCTGGATCAGCGCGTATCCGTGCCTCGGCTCGTCGGCGAGCGCGGTGAGCAGGAGAACCGTTGGCTCCTGCATCGCCCGCGCCGCACCTTTATTGCGACTCATGTGACCTATATATACTGCCCACCGGTATATGGGCACAAGGTGGCAGCCGCCCACGACCTGGCCCTGGGCGTGTGCTGGTGGGCTGCGCGCCAGCGGCCCAAACCGCACCTTTCCGCACTTACACGTGTCGGCGAGGGGGGTTGCCCATCTACAGGCCCCTGACCTGCGGAAATGTCGCCCAGACTTGATAGCTTCCCAAGCTTGCGACGCGATTCGATTCTCGTCACCCGCTCACAAAGCCGCAGGTCAGTGGCATGGTCAAGCTATGAGCTGCGAGCCGTGCGGCCACGGTGCACTGGCGCTGCACTGCTGTTGGCTCTGTCCCGTAGTACGGACTGACCCACAGCTACTCGGTCAAGGCCGTCCTGCCGCATTCCGCTTCGCTCGCCAACTGCGGTGACGCCAAATCACGTCCAGCACTGCTGGAGGTCACCACCCTAGGAGGCACCAGCGCTGCCAACGCGGGCGACCGCTACACCTACCGCAGCCCGGCCGAAGGCTCGGGCTGCGGTGTCGGGTCGCGGGTCGCGTCAGCCGCGGATCGCGGTGGATTCGCGGGTGAACTGGCGTTGGCCGATCAGCTTGTAGGCCAAGCGGGCTGGGGCGGGGACGACCTGAAGGAACCTCTGCCGTTCCGCGTGATCGGTTTCCTCGGTGATGTGGCCGAGGATGACCAGCCGCCGCGTGAGCGGAATCGCGCTCATGCCGTGCTTGCCGAGCGCGTCCCATTCGCTCTGCGTCAGTGTGACGGCGACGATCGGGAGTATTTCCTGCTCCTCCTCGGCCAGGTGGTCGATCAGTGTCGGCATCATGGCGTCGATGAGGGCCGCCATCCGCTCCCCGGCGGCGGCGTCCGCGTTCGCTGTCCACACCGGCAGTTCCGCGCCGAGGGCCGTGACGGCGTGGTCGACCTGCGCGTGCTGCGCGTCCATCCGGTCCATCAGTTCCGGGTCGAGCGAAGTTCGCTCGCGCAGCAGAGGGAAGAGCAACTCGTCCTCGCCGGTGTGGTGCGTGTGCAGGAAGTGCAGCATCTCGCGGGCGTGCGCGCCGATGACCTTGGATCGCGCACGGTCGTTCGCCGCGGAGCGGAACAGTCGGGGGAGCTGACCGAACTCGCGCCGGATGACGCGGTGGATCAGGACCATCTCGTGGGTGTCGATGCCGGGCCCCTGGGTGCTCACCGTGACTCCTCGATGGTCGCGGCTGCCTTCTGGACGGCTTCGTGGGCTGTGGTCGCCGGCCGGCCGATGAGCTTGACGAGGTCGTCGCTCTCGGTGAACAACTCTCCGCGGGCCAGGCCGGCATCGGCGTCGGCGACAGCGGCGGCCATCTCCGGGGGCAGCCCGGCAGCGGTCAGGGTGGCGGTGTAGTCGGCGACCGGCATGTCCTGGTAGGCGATGTGGGTACCGAGGACGTCGCTGATCGTGGCGGCGAGTTCGGTCAGGGTGAACGGCGTTCCGCCGAGCTCGTAGGTCGCTCCGAGGTGCTCGTCCTGGGTCAGCACCGCAGCGGCGGCGGCCGCGTAGTCGCGTCGGCTGGCCGCGCTGACGAGACCGTCGTGCGCACTGCCCAACAGTGCGTGGTACTGGGTGATCATCGGGAGCTGGTCGGTGTAGTTCTCCAGGTACCATCCGTTGCGCAGGATGGTGAACGCCGAACCGCTGGCACGCAGGTAGTCCTCGGTGCGGCGGTGTTCGTCGGCGAGCGTCATCTTCGCGGTCGAGGCGTTGACGATGCTGGTGTACACGATGCGGGACACACCCGCTCGGCGCGCAGCGTCGATGGCGTTGCGGTGGTTGTCGAACCGCTGACCGACCGTCGTCGTCGAGACCAGCACCATCGCGTCGGCGCCCGCGAACGCCTCGTCGAGCGTGCTCGGGTCGGCGAAGTCCGCGCGCCGCACCGTGACCCCGTCCTGTGCGAGGTCGGTGAGTTTGGCGACGTCGCGGCCGGTGGCCACGATCTGCGCCGGCGGCGTTCCGGCGGCGAGGAGTTGATCGACGACGAGTCGGCCGAGGTGACCTGATGCTCCGGTGATGACCGTAGACATGATGTTTCCCTTCGTAAAGGTGCAGGGTGCAGGGTGCGCGAATTTCGGCGTGAGTGAAGACCGCCGGTGTCCGGCGGTGGGCGGCCAGTGGGATTCGCTGATAGGCCGGTGTGGTTGAGGGCGGTGGGGTATCTCGGCGGGATCGGCGCGGGTGCTGTCGTCGGGGTGGACGTCGGTCCAGCGCAGGACTCGGCCCGAGTCGCAGCGGGGCAGCGCGGGCTTCGGCCGAGGCCCGGTCAGGACACCGAGGAGCGCGGCGAGGATGTTCCCGGCATCGGCTAGGTGGTAGCGCGGGTCTGCGTGCGCTACCCGCTGGTGCTGGGCTGGACCCCATCAGGTCTCCGCCGGTGGCGGCGGGCCGAGAGGCGACGAGTCCGACGTGCAGGGCCACCGTGCGTCATCGCAACCACCCGTCCATCGCCGGAACATCGTCAGGATCATTGACCAATGTAGTCAATGATCCTGACGATGTCAAAAGAGGGCCGATGCCTGCTGGCACCCTCTGGCCCTGGCAGATCGCCGCGGACGGCAATCAGGGGCGGACGGTTCGGCGCGGCCTGCCCTACCGCGCGTAGGGGTCGGTGATCTCGCGGAGCTGTTCCAGGATCTGATGCAGCAGCGTGAAGTTGCGGGTGCCCAGGTAGGCCTTCCACTCCGCGTAGATCTCGTCGAGTGTCGCCGTGGCGACCTCGACCGCCCGCCCGCCGCGTTGCTCGATCACGATCAACCGGGCGCGGCCGTCCGCGGGGTCGGGGACCCGGCGGACATAGCCCAGGCGCTCCAGTTGATCGACCAGCACGCCGGCGCTCTGCTTGGACATTTGCGCCTGGTCAGCGAGGTCGGTGAGGCGCGAACCGTCCGGGGAGATGCGTTGGAACACCCGGCACTGGGCGAGGGTCCAGTCGTCGAACCCGGCATCCTGGAGGGCCCGGAAAATCCGGTCCTCGGTGTACCGGTACGGGATGAACAGCGACACCCCTAGATCAACCCGCCGCTCGTCGTCCATACCGCCCTCGGCTCCGTCGCCCACCTGATCCCACGAGGTTCACACCCTACGTCAACGCTGCCGGGCCGGATCGCAGCCGACCCGACCGCGGTGGCCCGTGCGCGGCGCTGCGCAGCGTTCCATGCGCGCCATCTACTCCTCGGCGACTTCGAACCCATGCCGTTGCCGTCGGCACTGCCGTACGACCAAAGTAGTAATGATTGCTGACTAATGTCCGACTCCGTCGACGACAGCGAGCAGACCTCAGAACTCTCATGGAGGACTGGGCCACTCGTTGTCGACGACGCCAAGCAGCTTTCTCGAAGCAGCGTCCGGCATCGATGAACTGCCGGGGCCGGCACCAACTCGGCGATGTGCGCGGCAGGGCATCCGGTCAGGTCCGAGCTGTCAGGCCGTAGCTGTGGGGTCCGCTTGTTCGGCGGTGCGGCGGTATTCGGCGTTGATGCGCTGGGCTTCTTCGAGTTGGTCTTCGAGGATGACGATGCGGCAGGCGGCCTCGATGGGGGTTCCCTGGTCGACCAGTTCGCGGGCGCGGGCGGCGATGCGCAGCTGGTAGCGGGAGTAGCGGCGGTGGCCGCCTGTGGAGCGCAGCGGGGTGATCAGGCGGGCTTCGCCGATGGCGCGTAGGAAGCCCTGGGTGGTGCCGAGTATCTCGGCGGCGCGGCCCATGTGTAGGCGGGGTAGTCGTCGTCGAGACGGCCGAACGTATCGTCTGCTGTCATCTGCTGGTCATGCGTACTGCATCAATGGCCTGTCGCAGCGCCACTTTCCGGCAGCCAGCCCCGTCGCCCTACCTGCGTGTGCTCTGGGTTGGAACCCCACTGCCGAACCTCCCGGTGCGCGCGTCCGCAGCCGACGCCTTCACCGAGGTACTGCTCACTTGCCTCACTGCTGGGTACCGCGTACTGCACTTGCGGGTCCTGCTGCCCGGTAGTTCGTCTCTGCCGGGCCCTGCTGTCTTCTTGGCTACGAGAGAAACCATAACCACGCCGCCGTTCAATGTCTACTCCAGCCACCATAGATTTTCGCGTTTTCGACAGCGAGGTAACCGACCTCGAACAGTGACGAGGGAAGCTCGGGGGCGGCCGGGTCCGTACTGGCGGTAGGTGGCGGGCATGACACGGTGGTGGGTGCTGTTTGGCGCCGGGCGGGTTGAAGGGGCATGGTGTGAGGATCGCGCGAGGTGGCGACCCTCGACTCGGTGGACGTGGGTGACCATGTGTGCTGGCTGGTCGCGCCCGGCGACGACTACCACGGCACCGCCCGGTCCTACCTTGCCGGTGGGGAACGCGTCGGCGACAAGATGCTGGTCATCGGTACGCCCCGGACCCGGTGGCTTGAGCAGCAGCTGCCCCGGGGCCTGCTGGTGGACCCGATGGTCGAGCGCGCCGAGGGGGCGGCCGTGGGATGCGGAGACGCTGCTGGGCCTGGTGCGCCGCGAGGCCCGGACCGCAGGGCAGCAAGGGTTCTGGGCGCTGCGGGCCCCGGCGCGGATGGACCGCATGTGGCCGGGCGGTGCCGGTGCCCGGGAGCCGGCCCGCCACGAGCTTTCGACGGCGTCGCGGCGTTCGGCACCGCGCTGCGCGAGCTGCCGCCCTCCGCGAGCACCCTGCGCCTCCACTGCCATCCAACGCTCCTGGTGCTGACAACCTCGGATCCCTCCAGCGTCGAAGCCCAGACCGAGTCCTTGGCCCGCCTGACCGCCCACGACACCCTGCCCGGGGCCGCCGACGACGCCCTCAGCACCGCGGCCCAGAACTCGGCAGAAGCCGCGGGGGAAGCCACAGCCGAGGTGGTCGACTCCCGGGAAGCCCTCGCCGCGCTCGCGCGGAAGCACGCAGCCCGCCGCGAAGCCCGCTGACAAGCCCTTGACGCCGCACGCCGGGGTGCCGCCGACATTGCCCAGGATTGAACGCTGAGAGCAAGCCATGAAGCGAGAACAGACGCGCGGGGGTTGAGGGTGTTGTGACTCGAACTCGCGCCGTGCTTACCGGCTCTGCCGGTCGGAGGGGGCGGGGCCACTCGTGAACGGGATGCCCTCGGTCGCTGCCCAGCTGGCGAGGAGGTTGAGGGCGTCGTGGTCGGGCGTGCCGGGTGCCGCGCTGTAGGCGGTGAGGGTCCGGCCGGGTTGGGCGGGCAGCTCCATGGCGTCGAAGGCTGAGTGGGCGCACGGGTAGCGCACCGGTAGGAGCGGTATGCGGCGGACAACAGCAGTAGAACAATTTTGCTATAGAGGACGGTAGTTGGCGATCGGTAAGGCTCTGACCTGTGGAAACGTCGCTCAGACTTGAAAGCTTCCCGAGCTCAGAGCGCGAGTTCAATTCTCGTCACCCGCTCAAACGCAAACCCCCAGGCCAACGGCTTGGGGGTTGCTCGTTGTCTAGACCATTCTGGTCGGCGGAGTCGTTCAGAGCAGGCCGCGACGGTTGGCCTGGACTCCGGCCTGGAAGCGGTTGCTGGCACCGAGGCCGCTCATCAGCGCGCTCACCCGTCGTTGCACGGTGCGCGCGGAGACCCCGAGCCGTCTGGCGATCCTCTCGTCGGTCATCCCGGCGGCCAGCAGGGTCAGCAACTCGACCTGGCTGTCCGTGGACTGGGGATCCGGAGCCGGTACCGGCACAGCCCTGGCCCACTGCGCCTCGAAGGTCTGCAGCAGCGCGTCCAGCAGTGGCGAGGGCCGGACCACCAGCGCCCCGGACACCTCCGTGCCCGGGGCCAGCGGCAGCAGGCCCCAGCGGAAGTCCACCAGCGCCAGTTTGAACGGAAGTCCGACCGCCGTCCCGGCCTGCTCCCCGGCCGCCACCAGCGCCCGCACCTCCGCCAGCTTGGCCGGTTGCAGCAGGGTGGCCCGCTCGTACACCGAGCGCACCGGCACACCCCGTGCCAGTACCGCCAACTCCGGTCCGACGATGTCGAGCTGGACGAAGGGCGGCTTGTCCAGGATGGCCACCTGCTCGCGTGCGCCGTCCAGCAGCGCCAGCCACAGCTGCTCGATGTGCTCGCGACCGGTCACCACCTCGACCAGGTCGCCGAGTGAGGGGTCGCGCAGCCCGCGCGAGCGGTGGTAGTCGTCCAGCAGCCGGGTGATCCCTACCCGCAGCCCGGCCAGCTCCGCCTCCCGGTCGCGCAGCACGTGCTGGAGCGCGACGTCGGGCGCGGTCGCGCTCCAGCGGGCCGGAGCCGCCTGGGGCCGGTCACCGCCACCCGCACGGGGGCGGTGACCGTCGTCGTCGGAACCTTCGCTGGCACCAGAGTTGGCCGGTCGGCGGGTCAACGCCCGGGAGCCCAGCCCAACCAGGGCCTGCAACACCACGGCCGACGGCAGTGCCAGGGCGGCGGCCAGCTCGGCCACGGTCGACGGGCCCAGTCGGCACAGCTCCACATAGACGGCCTCCTCGGCGTCGCTCAGCTCGTTCCGGCCGTCGTCGCGGCCTCCCGCTGTGAGCACGCCATCCCGCCTTCCCCGGCTGTTCGGAGGCTTTCCCGGAACTGTGCGCCCTTCGCGGCGGCAGATCAAGACGGCATTGACGGAAACACGTCATGTCGGGATTCCGCAGCGTACTTCCGCTACCGCACCGGCCCCACGCTGACCAGCATTCCCCTGGGGCCAATGCGCAGCACCCACGGCCGCTGTCCCCCTCCCCGCACCCCCACGCGTCCAGCCGAGGAGCACGGCATGCCTTCTCCGATATCCCGAACCACCCTCCGCACCAAGGCCTTCACCGTCGGCGCCGTCGCCGCGCTGGCCGCCGCGCTGTTCCCGGCCGGCGCCGCCGCGGCGACCGCCGCGCCGTTCGGCTACGCCCCCGTCGGGCCCGCCTCGGTGTACGGCACCCAGTGGGCCAGCAGCAGCCCCTGGGGCGGGTACGTCGCCACCGGCAGCGGCTTCACCAGCATCACCGGCTCCTGGACCGAGCCCTCGGTCACCTGCACCAGCAGCAACAACCTGTTCGCTCCCTGGGTCGGCATCGACGGCTACGGCTCGCAGACCGTGGAGCAGACCGGCGCCCAGGTGTCCTGCGCCTCCGGCAGCCCGGTGTACAGCGCCTGGTACGAGATGTACCCGGCCAGCCCGGTCTACCTGAGCAAGCCGGTGGCCGCCGGGGACAGCTTCACCGGCTCGGTCACCGCGACCGGCGGCAGCAACTACCTGATCACCCTGACCGACAACACCCAGGGCTGGACCTACTCCACCACCAAGCGGTTGAACGCGGAGGACGTCAGCGCCGAGGCCATCATCGAGTCGCCGTCGCAGAGCTACCCCAAGTTCACCGCCACCAAGTTCACCGGGATCACCGTCAACGGCAACGTGTTCAGCTCGTACAACCCGATCCCGCTGTCCAGCGGCGGCTACTCGCCGACCGCGCTGAACGGCGGCTCCTTCTCGCTCGTCCCCTGACCGGGCCCCGCACCCGGCACTGACCACCCGCGACGGCGCGCCCGGCTGGAAGTCTCCAGCCGGGCGCGCCGTCGGATCAGGTCGGGTCAGCCGGTGTCGTCGGGGTGCGTGCAGCGGCGGTGCCGAGGGGCACGGTGCCGTACGGCCGACGGCACCACATGGGCTTTGGCCCGGTGGAAGGTGCGGACCGAGTTGGTCTCCGGGTCGGCAGTGGGGGCGGGCAGTGCGCGCGGGCAGTGGGGTGGGCCGTCCGGCGGGTCGGTGCGTGGGCGGGCCCGGGCGCGCCTGTGTCCGCCCACGTGCGGTGTCCCGCGTAGGGTCCGTAGGGTTGTGCCACGCCTGCGACGGCCTCCGCCACGGCCGTCGTCGCCCCGCCGAGGACAGGAGCAGCACCGTGGACCGGACTCCGGCTGGGCCCGAGCAGCAGGTGCTCTTCGGCTGGGACGAGACCGTGTCCGCCGGGCCGACGAGCGGCGGGTACCGGAACAGCCCCCAGGCGAGGCGGTTGCTGGACGTGCGGGAGGTGTACGCCGAACCCGCCGCTCTCGGCTCGCCGCGCGGTCAGCAGATCCTGGCCGAACTCCCCGAGGTCCGGCTGATCGAGGTGCCCAGCCACTGGCGCATCCCCTCGCTGCACGGCAACGAGGGGAACGTCGCCCGCTGGAACCGGGTCAAGACCGAGACCCTGGTCCTGGGCGTCCGGCAGACCCTCACGACCCGCCCCAACGGCAGGTCGGCCGACTGGATCGCCCCCGGCGCCTCCAACGGCTGCGCCATGGCCTGCGCCTACTGCTACGTGCCGCGCCGCAAGGGCTATGCGAACCCGATCACCCTGTTCACCAACATCGAAGCGATCGTCGCCCACGTCCGGCGGCACGTTCGGGAGCAGGGCCCCAAACGGGAGCCCAACCAGTGCGACCCGCGGTCCTGGGTGTACGACATCGGCGAGAACGGCGACTGCTCGGTCGACGCCCTGGTCTGCGACAACACGGCGGATCTCGTCGCCGCCTTCCGGCAGCTGCCCACCGCCAAGGCGTCGTTCGCCACCAAGTTCGTCAACCCCGACCTGCTCGCGCTGGATCCGCAGGGCCGCACCCGGGTGCGCTTCTCGCTCATGCCTCCGGATGACTCGCGCCTGCTGGACATCCGCACCAGTCCGGTCGCGGACCGCATCGGCGCCGCGGCCGACTTCCTCGACGCGGGCTACGAGGTCCACTTCAACCTCTCCCCGGTGGTGCTGCGTCCCGGCTGGCAGCGCGACTGGGCCGACCTGCTGGACCACCTCGACGACGTCCTCCCCGGCCGGGTGAAGGAGCAGGCCGCCGCCGAGATCATCATGCTGACCCACAACCGGCAACTCCACGAGGTCAACCTCGGCTGGCACCCCCGGGCCGAGGACGTCCTGTGGCAACCGACCGCCCAGGAGACCAAGCGCTCGGAGAACGGGGCCGTCAACGTCCGCTACGCGCGTGAGGTCAAACGCGACGCCCTCGCCCGGCTGGGAGAACTGATCTCGACCCACGCGCCCTGGCTGCGGATCCGGTACGCGTTCTGAAGCCGCGGGTGTCAGGGCGGTGGCGCGGGGGCTCGCGGCGGTTCCCCCGGGCCGAGACAGGCGCGGGTCAGGTGGTCGTTCCACCGAGGACTGGTACTTCCAGCCGGTCGCCGGATCGACGACCACCTTCATGATCCGCCAGGAGGGCACCGACAACTGCCTGGACCTGCTGCTCGGCGCCTGGTACGCGGACGCGTGGACCGACAGCTACGGCTGCGACGGCGGCACGGCCCAGCAGTGGACGCTGCCCGCGGCCGCCGACCAGTCCGCGTGGGGGCTGGCCGTCGACCACGCCGTCTCGCTCTGCGGGAGCGACGCCTCGACCTGCTCGTGGACCACGGGCACCCAGGCCCCGGCGGCGCCGCTGGCCAAGCAGTGCGTCTCCCCGGTCTGGGACAACGACACCTCCGCGCCGGTGACCTACGCCTTCCAACTCACCAACACCACAGGCTGGTCGGACACCATCGGCGGCACTCTGGGCGTGGAGATCGATCCCGGCCTCAGCGTCAAGGGCGACGTCGGCGGCTCCATCCCCATCCCCGCCTCGCTCCTCACCGGCACCATCACCGGCACGGGCACCCTCCAGGGCAAGGTCTCGCTCTCCGTCACCGGCTCGTTCACCAACAACGTCAGCCAGCTGCTGGGCAACACGGTGACCATGCCGATACCGGTCGGCCAGTACGGATGGGTCGCGCTCTCGGAACTCGCGACCCAGGTCACCGGCACCTGGACCTTCGACGCCGGGGGCTTCCCGTGGACCACTCCGGACACCGTCACCGTGCCGCTCACCACTGATGCCACCGGCGGGACCAGCGTCTACTCCGCCGAGACCAGCCCGACCTTCAGCTCCTGCACCTCCTGACCCACCCCGCACCACGACGGTCACCCCGGGTCGCCCGACCCGGGGTGACCGTCGTGGTGCGGCGCCCGCCCGGTCGGCGTGACCCGGCCGGGGCACCGGGCGGCCCGTGCTACTCGGGCAGGTCGAGGATTCCGGAGTCGCGGAGCAGGTAGCCGAGTTGGGCCCGGCTGCCGCTGCCCATCTGCTCGGAGACCCGACGGACGTGCTCGACCACGCTGCGGCGACTCATCCCCAGCCTGCGGCCGATACGCTCGTCGGTCTCACCGGCGACGACGGCCAGCAGAATGGTGCGCTGCAGGTCGTCGATGACCAGGCTGCGGTGGCCCGGGGCGCCGGACTCGCCGACGGGGGTGGCCCGGGACCAGGAGCGTTCGAACACCACGGTCAGGTAGCGGACGAGAGCGGGGTGCCGGACCTCCAGGGCCGCGGTCGCGGTCTGCTCGGAGACCGGGATGTAGGCCACTTCCTGGTCGCAGATGATCATCCGGTCGAACACCTCGGCCAGGGTGCGGACCTCCGCCCCGGCGCCGGTGACCCGTTCGATGTACGCCATCGTGGGCTGGTGCGACCTAACCGTGTGCTGGTACAGCGTGCGCTGCCTGACCTTCCGTTCGAGTATCGGCAGCACCCGCTCCAGCGCCTCGGTCAGCAGCTCGGGGGAGCGCCCGCCGCCGGGCTGGGCGGTGATCAGGTCACGCCGGCAGCTGCTGACAGCCAGGTCGAGTGCCGCGCTGATGGCGTCGCTGCCGTGGATCAGCGTGAGTTCGGGTTTCTCGTTGCTCCTCGCCTCGGCGTAGAGCTCCTCATATCCGGAGAAGGACGAGCGTATCGATTCCGCGGTGCGGCGCAGTCCGTCGATCGCGGACTCCAGCGGACGCAGGGCCCGGTCGGCGGCGATCGCGGGTGGTACCGGATAGACGATCGACGGTGAGTCCTCGCTCTCCACCGCCAGGTGCAGGGCCATCAGGCAGGGAGGAACGTCCTCGCGGCTCATGCTGCCCTCGCGGAGCACGATCTGGTATCTCGATCTCGCCGCCTCGCACGCCACGGTGGCGCCGAGGATGCCACAGGTGTCCGCATTAGCACAGGTTCGCTCAGCCTTCACAAACGAGCAACGTACCATCGCGCAACGGTGGACGGCCGTTCGGTGCCACTCCCTGACAGATTATGGGTCGCATGGGATCCGACGGGGGTCCGGGCGGCTCAGGGGATGGCGCGAACTCGCCCTTCCCCGCGGCCCGTCCCATGTTTTGACAGCACAGGAGTATCGATCATGCGAACGTTCGCCCACGTACTCATCCGGCGTTCAGCCACCGCCGCGATCGCGGTTCTGGCGGTGACAGCGGCCCTGACCCTGTCGGGTCCGCACCAGCACACCGTGCCGACCGGCTCGGCAACGGCCGTGGCCGACTCGGCCGCCTCCACCGGCGACTCCGCCGGTCCCGGGGACCCGGCCTGGGGCTGATCGCCCCGGTCGCTCCCAGATCCGTCCGCACGGCAAGTGAACTACGGGGGTCCGTCGGCATGATCGAAATCAACATACTCGGCGATCTGACGGTGATGACCGATGGTCGGGACGTGCCGATGAGAGCACCGATGGTGCGTCGGCTACTCGTCCAACTACTGGCCCGGGTCGGGCAGACGGTACCTGCGGGAACCCTGTGCGACCTGCTCTGGCCGGGATCCAAGCCGGTCAACGCCCGGAAGACGCTACAGGTCTACGTACGCAGGCTGCGCCAGGCCCTGGGCGAGGACCGGGTCCGGCACCTGGCCGGTGGGTACTCCGTCCGGGCCGATCCGGACGAGCTGGACGTACTGCGCTTCGAACGGCTCATCTCGGATGGCCGCGGCGCCCGCCAGAACGGGGAACTGGAGCGGGCGAGCGCGCTGTTCGACGCCGCGGTCGGCTGCTGGCGCGGAACCCCGTACGCGGAGATCGCCGACACCGGCCTGGTCGACCACGAGATCGACCGGCTGGAGGAACTGCGGTACAGCCTGCTGGAGGAACGGCTCGGAGTACGGGTGGACCTCGGCCGGTACGCCGAGGCGATCGCCGAGCTCACCTCCCTGGTCTCGGTGTACCCGTACCGGGAGAGCCTGCGCGGCCTGCTGATGGTCTCGCTCTACCGGTCCGGCCGGCAGAGCGAGGCCCTCGGCGTGTACCAGGCCACGCTCCGGGTGCTGGACCGTGAGCTGGGCGTGCAACCGGGACCGGGCCTGCGTTCGCTGCACGGCCGGATCCTGCGGGCGGAACTGCCCGCGGGGCCGGAGCTGGTCCCCGGCGACCGGCGCCCACGGCCGGAACTGCCCGGCCGACACTGGCCGGTCCCCCGGCAACTCCCCGCCGGGGTCGCCGGATTCATCGGCCGTGATTGCCAACTCGGGCAGTTGGAAGCCCTGTTGCCGAACGGCACGGTGATGCGCACCGCCCTGCTCCGAGGTGGTGCCGGAGCCGGAAAGTCCACCCTGGCCGTCCACTGGGCGCACGCGGTGGCGGCGCGGTTCCCCGACGGCCAGCTCCACGCGGACCTGCGGGACTCCACGGGGGACCCGGTACCGCCGGACGTGGTCCTGGCGGGGTTCCTGACCTCGCTCGGTATTCCGCGGGCACTGCTGCCGGTGAACCTGCCGGAGGCCGCGGCGCTCTTCCGCTCGCTGCTCGCGGACCAGCGCACGCTGGTGCTGCTGGACGCCGCCGCGTCCGAGGAGCAGGTCAGACCGCTGCTGCCGGGCGGCGGCGGATGCATGGTGCTGGTCACCAGTCGGCAGCGGCTCGACGGACTGGTCGCCGCCGACGGTGCCTGCCCGGTCGAGCTGGACCCGCTCGGGCTGCTCGGGGCCGGGGCCGCACCGGCCCTGGCGCGGGCCGCGGCGGGATAGGCGGGGCGGTACCGGCGAACCCCTCGGTACCGCGGCGGCGGGTGGCCGGGCTCGGGCAACCGGGCCCGGCCACCCGCCGGGCCCGGGGTCAGGGCGAGCAGATGCTGACCGGCCCGCCGTGCAGCGGCGGCCACGCCGGACCACCGACGGGCACCGGCGCGGCAGCGGGCGCGGGCGCGGGAGCGGCGGCGGCGGGCGCGGCGCTCCACTCCGGCGCGACCGCCATCATCCGGGCGGTCTTGGCCGGATCACGGTCGACCATCCCGCCGAGTACCTCGTCCACCCGCTTGAGCACGTCGTCGTCGAGTCGCAGGCCCGAGGCCGCGGCGTTCTCGGTGACCTGTTCCGGACGGGAGGCGCCGATCACCGTGCCGGAGACGCTGGGTCGGTTCAGGACCCAGGCGACGGCCAGCTGGGCCATGGACACGCCCGCGTCCGCGGCCACCTGGCGGAGTTCCTCGACCCGGCCCAGCAGCGCCTCCCCGAGCACCCTGCTGATGAACCGCGGCCCACGACCGGCGGTGACGGCCCGCGACCGCGCCGGGGCGGGCTGCCCGGGACGGTACTTGCCGGTGAGCACGCCCTGGGCGACCGGCTGGAAGGCGAGTTGGCCGATGCCCTCGCGCAGGCACAGCGGCACCACCTCGGGTTCGATCACCCGCCACAGCATGTTGTACTGCGGCTGGTTGGAGACGATGCGGCTGCGCAGTCCGAGCTCCTCGGCCAGCCGCAGGGCGGACTCGATCTGCGGCGCCGTCCACTCGGAGACCCCCAGGTAGAGCACCTTGCCCTGGCGGACCAGGTCGTCGAAGGCGATCAGCGTCTCCGCCAACGGAGTTCGACCGTCGAAGCGGTGCGCCTGGTAGAGGTCCACGTAGTCGGTCCGCAGCCTGCGCAGCGACGCGTGGCAGGACTCCATCACGTGCTTGCGGGACAGGCCCGAGTCGTTGGGCCCGGTACCGGTCGGCAGGCAGACCTTGGTGGCGATCTCCAGGGCGGAGCGCCGCACGCCGCTCAGGGCCTGCCCCAGCACCTCCTCGGCCGCGCCCTGCGCGTAGACGTCAGCGGTGTCGAAGGTGGTGACGCCCGCGTCGAGCGCGGCCCGGATGCAGCTGTCCGCTGCCTCCCGGCTGACGGTCTCCCCGTGGGTGAGCCAGTTCCCGTAAGTGATCTCACTGATCATCAGGCCGCTCTGGCCGAGGTTCCTATGCTCCATACCGCAGCACTCTAGTAGCCCTCCCGCTCTGTTCGGGGGGCCGGGAAACCACGGGGAAACCACCGGGAAACCGGCCTCGGGAAACTGGATACCAGGTCGCCGACAAGGTGGCCGAAAGTTCGAACCGGAGGGGAGGCTGACATGGCGGAGAACAAGGACTTCGATGTCCTCATGAGCGAGGACTACTGAGCCGAGAGCTCAGTACGCCGAGCCTGAGCTCGGCCCTAAGGGCGGGGAGGAACTCGGAGACGACTCCTCCCCGCCCTCTTATGTGGTGGTGCAGCGAAAGGCTCGACTGAGGGGCGAAGGAACGTGTCCGACCGACTTCCGTATTCTCGTAGGAACACTGCTTGGGCGGATCTGGAATTCGCGCCCGCCACCGTGCTCGACGTCGAGTCGCTGCAACGCAATTGGCGGGCCTGGTTCGAACTGGCCGCTGCCGGCTCGGGACCGCTGTGCGCGGCCAGCACCCCACTGCTGCTGGACCTGCTGCGTGACGAGTCCACCCAGCAGCCGCTGCCCTACTGCTCGTTGGTGATCGCGGCGGACGCCCGGTCGCGGCTCGCCCGGCAGGCGCGGCAGGACGCGTACCTCGGCGCCACCCCGCGCCAGGTCGCGGACGCCACCGGCCTGGAGGGCTGGGCGTTCCTGGCCGCGCAGCTCGACGCCTGGGCCGACCAGGGGCCCGCCCGGCAGGCGGTCCTGGTCCGGCTGCTCACCCAACTGGGCTTCTACGGGGTCGCCGTCGGGCTGGCGGGAGCCGCCGCGTCGTACGGCGACACCGCCGGTGAGTACCTGGCCTACGAGAGCGCCCGGGCACTGCGCCAGCACCGCCGCTCCTCCGCCGCGGTGCTGACCGACTTCGCCCGGCTCGCGGAGCAGGCGAGCAATGTGTCGGTCCGGGTGCACGCCTGTACCCAGCTGATCTCCGTCCTGCTGCGCGACCGGACCGGCGAGCACCGGGACCGCGACTGGGCGGCCTACGGAACAGCGCTGCTCCCGGAGTTGGAGCAGGCCGAGCCGTGGCTCAGGGCACTCACCAGCAGCCGGTTCTGGCGGGCCGCCGCCTTCCAGCGGATCGGGGCCAGGGACACCGAGGGCGCCCGCACCGCCATCGAGTCCGCCTACGAGGCGGACGACGAACTCGGCCACGCGGCCACCACCGCGCAGCAGCGGCACGCCGCACAGGAGAACCGCAGGCTGCTGCTGGACGTGACGGTGAAGGCGGGCGGTCGGCTGTTCCCGGCCGAACGCACCAGGGCCGCGGCCGAGGAGCTGCTGCGGCTCGACGGAAACGAACCCTCGGCCCGCTTCCACGTGGCGGCACTGGCCGAGCAGGAGGGCGATCCGCGGCGCGCCGCCGCGGAGTTCGAACGCGGCGCGCAGGCCGGGACGCTTCGCGGCGCGGCGGCCGCGTACCGCGCCTTCCTCTGCCATGAGCGCCTGGGCGACCGCGAGGCGGCGGCGCGGGCCGCGCGACTGCTGCTGGAACTGGACCCGGCGGCCCACCAGCCGACCACGCAGGACGGTCCGTCCGCCGGCGCGCTGGTCTGACTCGGGGGCACGGGAATGACGAACGAGGCGGACAACTGATGGTGAATCAGGCGGAGACCGGGGCCGCTCAGGCGCCCCGAGTGCCACCGGTGCCGGGGCGGGCCGGACTGCTGCGCCGAGCCGGTGCGGCCTTCACCGGCGGTCTCGACCGCAACTTCTGGCTCATGTGGACCGGCTGGACCATCTCCAGCGCCGGCAACGGGCTGACCGACACCGCCCTCCCGCTGCTGGCGGCCGACCTGACCACGAACCCGTCCGCGGTGTCCCTGGTCAGCTTCGCCGACCGGCTGCCCTGGCTGGTGCTGGCCCTGACCGGCGGCGCGCTCTCGGACCGGTGGGACCGGCGCAAGTCGCTGTGGATCTCCGACGCGGTGCGCTTCGTGATGCTGGTCGGGCTGTTCACCGCGGTGCTGCTCGACTGGGACTCCATCGCGCTGCTCATGGTGGTGGCGTTCGCGGTCACCGCGATCGAGACCCTCTACGACAGCTCCCGGGCGTCCATCCTGCCGATGCTGGTCACCCAGGACCGGGAGCGCCTGGAACTGGCGAACCGGCGCCTGATGAGCGCGAACACCGCCGCCCTGAAGTTCGCCGGACCCGCGGCCGGTGGTCTGCTGTACGCCGCGGCCCGTGCCCTGCCGTCGCTGGTCGACGCGGTGTCCTTCGGACTCAGCGCGATCACGTCCTTCCTGATGCGCGGCGACTTCACCGGGGACGCGGCGGGGTCGGCCCGCAAGCAGCGTCCGCCCATGCGGCGGGAGATCGCGGAGGGCGTGCGCTGGCTGGCCCGGCACCGGGTACTGCGGGTGTTCACCCTGGTCGCCGGGTTGAAGAACATGTGCACCGCGGGCCAGTTGGCGCTGCTGGTGCTCTACACCCGGCAGATCATGCACATCGGCGACGTCGGCTACGGCCTGCTGCTCTCCTCCGTCGCCGTGGGCAGCGTGCTGGCGGGCTTC
The DNA here is from genome assembly GCF_014084105.1 of Streptacidiphilus sp. P02-A3a. Classification (GTDB taxonomy): domain Bacteria; phylum Actinomycetota; class Actinomycetes; order Streptomycetales; family Streptomycetaceae; genus Streptacidiphilus. The sequence continues at coordinate 9,216,344 of NZ_CP048289.1, forward strand.
ACCTGCCGGCTGTTCACCGAGCGGCTGGGCCCGGCGCGATCCAGCCTCGGCGGCTCGGTCTTCGGCGCCGCGGGCTTCGCCATCCTGGGCTTCACCCACAACACCGCCCTGGTGGCGCTAGGCCTGGCCGTCACCGGCTACACCTCGATGACCTGGAACGTCACCACCGTGTCGCTGCGCCAGGCGATGGTGCCGAGGCATCTGGCCGGCCGCACCAGCGGTGTGAACCGGCTGGTGACCTTCGGCCTGATGCCGATCGGCGTGCTGATCTCCGGCCAGATCGCCACCCACTTCGGCCTGAACCTGGTCTACAGCGGCGAGGGCGTCTTCGGCGTCAGCGTGGCCGTCATCGGGCTGCTGAGCCTCTCGAACTCCGCGGTGGAGGAAGCCCTGCGGGAAGCCCAGGCCCTCCAGGAGACGCAGCCCGCGTAGGCCCGGGCCCCGGGTGGCAGCACAGATCCCCCACCTTCGACACCTCCGACACCTTCGAAACGACCTCACGATCCCGTCGCGGATCCGACGACCAGGAGTAGGGCCATGGCGCTTGAGACGTCCACCGACCATGTCATCAAGGAGAGCCTGGAACGGGTGTGGCAGGCCTGGACCGACCCCAAGGAGGTGCGGGCCTGGCTCAACCTGCACGACGCGCTGATCCCGCTGACCGTGGGTGAGCCGCTGCTCTGGTCGTTCAACCGCCGCGGACGGGTGGAGCTGGCCTTCCGCGGGACGCTGCGGGAGATCACCCCGCAGGCGCTGTGCGTCTACGACTGGGAGGTGCCCGGCAACGACACCCCGACGTCGGTCACGGTGCGCTTCGAGAAGGTCGACGAGAAGCAGACCCGGGTGTCCGTGCGGCACACCGGGTTCAGCGAGTCGCTGCGGTCCCGGCTGGAGTTCGACGGCTACGACCACCACTGGTGGCACTACCTGGAGCGGCTCGCCGGCTACCTGGAGTACCGCCCGTTCCAGTTCCACAGCACCCTGACGCCGCCGAAGACCGGCATCATCCCCCTGGGAGTCACCCCGGAGACCGGGATGGTGGTCCAGGACGTCGTGGTCAACTCCGCCGCGGAGGCCGTCGGCATGCGGGCCGGGGACGAGATCCGTTCGATCGACGGCATCGCGCTCACTGAGATGGAGGACTTCCACCGATGGCTGGACGAGGCGGTGCCCGGACAGCAGGCCCGGTTCGAACTGAAGGACCGCACCTTGACCCTGGTGCTGCGGCCGTTCACGGCGTGACCCCGACGGCTCCGGAGTTCCGGACGGCACTCGCCCGGTTCCCCTCCGGGGTCACCGCCGTCACCACGCTGGACCGCGAGGGCAGGCCGTACGGCTTCACCGCGAGCTCCTTCTGCTCGGTCTCGCTGGACCCGCCCCTGGTGCTGGTGTGCCTGGCGCGCACGGCCGAGTCCTATCCGGTCTTCGCCGGGTGCGACCGGTTCGGCGTGAGCGTGCTGCGCCCCCGGCACCGGGAGCTGGCCCGGCTGCTCGCCACCAGGGGAGCGGACAAGTTCGGCGGCGGCTGGGCCGTCCCGACGGCCTCGGGCATACCCGTCGTCCCGGACGCCCTGTGCGTCCTGGACTGCACGGTCCACGACCGGTACACCGCGGGCGACCACATCATCCTGATCGGCGAGGTCCGGACCGCGCGCGTCGGCCCGGGCGAGCCGCTGGTCAGCTACGGCCACGCCCTCCACCGGCTGCACGCGGGCCCGGTGTCCGATCCCGACGGCTGAGCCCGGGTTCCGCGGCGGCTCTGACGGCGGTCAGGATGGCGTCGATGTCGCCGCTCTTGTCGACGAGGGCGAAGGCCCCGGCGGCCAGGGCCGCCTCGCGCAGGCCGCCTCGGGCGCTCATGGCCACGACCGCGCAGCCGTGCCCGCGGCTCAGGGCGCGCACCAGGTCAAGACCGGTGCGGGGGTCCGGGAGCAGCAGGTCCACCAGGGCGACCGAGGGGCCGACGTGTGCGGCCATCACCAGCGCCCGCGCGGCATCGGCGGCCTCGGCCACGATCGTCAGGTCGCTCTCCAGGACGATCGTCTGGTGGATGGCGGCCCGTACCCGGACGTCGCGGTCCACCAGCAGCAGCCGGACCGGCTGACCGTCGCTCTCGGGGAGCGGCGAGCTGCCCGCGGCGGGGGGACCGTCGCCGCCGGGCGTTTCCAGGGGGGATCCGGGACGTGCCATACCGTCATCGTGGCACCCGGTCGCGGTACCCGGCATCGGCCGTTTGACGGCATTCCCGGGCATCGGGACCGGTCGGCCGCTCCTGGGCGCCCGGGCGGGCCGGGCCGGGCTCACCTCGGGCCCTGCGCCAGTCCCTCCTGTACCGCCCACATGGCGGCCTGGGTACGGGAGGCCAGGCCCAGTCTGGCGAGGATGTCCGAGACATGGGTGCGGGCGGTGCGCTCGCTCACCACCAGGGTCTCGGCGATCTGGCGGTTCGACGCCCCTTCGGCGATCAGCAGGAGCACCTCGCGCTGCCTGCGGGTCAGGCTTTCCCCGGTCCGCTGGGGAGCCCGGGTCGAGTCGGCGAGTATCCGGGCCACGGCGGGATCCAGGTGCATCCGCCCGGCGACGGCGGCGCGGACGGCGGCGGCGACCTCGTCGGCGTCGGCGTCCTTGAGCAGGTAGCCCGCCGCCCCGGCCTCCAGGGCACCACGGACCTTGCTCTCCTCCACGAAGCTGGTCACCGCCACCACCTCGACGGCCGGCCACCGGGCCTTGATCCGGCGGGTGGCGGTGATGCCGTCCATCCCCGGCATCATCAGGTCCATGAGCACCACGTCCGGCAGGGCGTCGGCGGGTTCGAGGACGGCTATCCGGTCCAGCGCCTCCTGGCCGTCCGCGGCCTCGCCGACCACCTCGATGTCGTCGACCATGGCCAGGTAGGCGGCGACACCGCTGCGCACGACCCGGTGGTCGTCGACCAGGAAGACGCGGAAGGGCTGGTCGGCCCGACCGGCCTGGGTGTCCGTGGGCATCAGGTGCCTTCCTTGGGGTGACCCCGTCGGCGGTGCGGCAGCGTCACGGTGACGACGGTGCCGGTGCGCCCCGCGTCGGCGCCGGTGACGCCGGTGACGTGGGTGACGCCGGTGACGCCGTCGGCGCCGGGGTGCCGGGTGCTGGTGACGGTGAACTGGGCGCCGATGGCCTGGGCGCGCTCCGCCATGCTGGAGAGGCCCATGGAACCCGAGTGCTCGGCGGCGGGGTCGAAACCGGCACCGTCGTCGCTCACCACGGTCCGCAGCGCGCCCGCCTCAACGGTGACGTGGACGGTCGCGTGCCGGGCACCGGCGTGCTTGACGACGTTGTTGAGCGCTTCGGACGCGATCCGGTAGAGATGCTCCTCGACCCCGCTCCCGAGGTCCAGCCGCCGTTCGGGGCCGTCCACCGCGATCGCCACCTGCTCCCGGGCGGTCAGCGCCGCGCCCTGCTTGCGCAGGGCGGAGACCAGGCCCTCCTCGGCCAGGGCCCCCGGACGCAGTTCGAAGATGAGGGCCCGCATCTCCGCCAGGGTGCCCCGGGTCAGCTCGGCGAGCTGGGCCACGGACCGGCCCAGCGGCCCGCTGTCGTCCAGGTCTGCCTTGGACATCGCCAGTTGCGCGGCCCGGGCGTGCATGGTCATGGAGAACAGCGCCTGGCTGATCGAGTCGTGCAGCTCACGGGCGAGCCGGGTGCGTTCCATCGACGCCGCCAGCCGGGCGTTGGTCACCGCCACGGCGCACTGGTCGGCGAGGACGTTGTAGAAGGCGCACTCCTCCGCGTTGGGGTCGGCCGCCCCCGGCGGCCGGTGCGCCCCGAACACCCCGAACACCTCGCCCTCCCAGGACAGCGGCGCGTAGTAGGAGCCCTGCCAGTCCAGGCTCTCCATGGTGGCGGCGAAGGCCCTGGTGGCCGGGGCGGCGCCCATCGCCGCGCGGGCGTCGGGCAGGAACACCGGCTTGCCGGTGAGCACGTGGGACCCGCCGGGCATCTCGTCCAGGGTGACCGAACTGGCGGTCCACGCGCTCATGCTGCGGGCGCGGTCCGGGAACCCGTAGCCGCCCGCCACGGCCAGCTTGTGGTCGTCGCCGATCACCACGATGCCGCAGGCGACGGCGGCGGTGCTGTCGACGGCGTGCCGGGCGATGCCCCGCAGGATCTCCTCCACCGTCCCCGCCGCGACGAGTTGGGCCGTGGTCTGCGCCAGGGCCACCGCGGTGCGCTCCCGGGCGGGTCCGCCGCCGAGGTCGCGCAGGATCGCCACCCAGTGCCGGGCGCCGCCGATGTCGGTGGCGACGACGGAACACGTGACCTCCCGGCCGACGGTGTCCGGGCCGCCCACGAGGCAGCGGAACGGCGCGGGCGCGTCCTCCGGGCCCCAGGGGAAGCGACCCGGAGGCGTCGCCCCGCCGCCGAACCCCAGGGCGCCGAGGAGTTCGCCGCCGCGCAGCCGATCCAGCGGTCGGCCCAGCATCCGGCAGGCCGCGGGGTTGGCGTGGACGAACCGGCCGTCGGCGTCGACGACCGTGATCCCGTCCTCGACGCCGTCCAGCACCGCCGCCAGCGTGGGCAGGCCCAACGCGGCCACGTCCCCGCTCACCAGCACAGGCTGCCCGTCCACCGCGCCACGCCCCATCTCTGTCCCCGTCCCACCTGACACTACTGCCAGCGCGGTCAGCCGAGGCCGTGCGGGCCGACGGCGGGGGCGGACGGCCGCTCCGGGCGCCCTACGTCATTCCGCACAGAGCCACCGCGTCACATGACAGAGCCGGTGTCCGGTCAATGAGCCGATGTTGCCGAGGGCTCCGGACGGGAGGCTTGACCCATACCCGAACGGGGCGGACAAGCAGCCCGCAGGACGGTCGGAAACCCCTTCCCACACTTGGAGTTGGCATGCTGTCCGAACTCACCCAGGCCATGATCGTCAACGGTGCCGTCCTCGGCGCGGTCCTTGAGGCCGACCTCGGCGGCCACCGCAAGGTCGGCCGGATCCGGATCCTGCGGCCGGTACTCCTCGCGGCCGGTGTCGTACCGCTCTTCATGGACGCCCCCGCCACCCACGGTTCCGGCCTGGCCCTGGAGATCGGCGCGGCGCTCGCGGGACTCCTGTGCGGGATCCTCGCCATCGTGCAGATGACGGTCTACCGGAGCCCGAGCACCGGCAAGCCCGTCACCCGGGCCGGAGCGCCGTACGCGCTGCTGTGGACCGCCGTCATCGGCGCCCGCGCCGCCTTCTCCTACGGCTCCGTGCACTGGTTCCCCACCCAGCTCACCCACTGGGCGGTGCGGGAGCACCTCAACGCCGCCGCCATCACCGACAGCCTCATCTTCATGGCCGTGGCCATGCTGCTGACCCGCACCGTCGCCCTCGGCGTCCGCGCTTCCAGGCTCTCCGCCAACGGCCCCACCGTGTCGCCGACCGGGCCCCGGATGACGGCGGTCCACTCCTGAGCGCCTTCGAAGACGCAGGCCCCACCCCCACCCCCACCGCAGCCCGTCAGCCAGGAGGAACACCGTGTTCGACGTCGTACTGATCATCGCCGCCGTGGGCTACGTCATGGCGCGCCGCGTCCGCGGCGAACCGGCCCAGGCCAAACGGATGCTGCTGCTCCCCGCCGTCCTGGTCGCGCTGGGCTGCTCGGACGTGTCCGGGGCCGCCCACAACCCGGCCGCGCTGGCGTTCCTGATCACCACCGCGACCATCAGCGTCGTCTTCGGCGCGCTGCGCGGCCTGAGCACCAGGCTCGCCGAACACGAGGGCATCGCCTACGTGCACTACACAGCCACCACGATCGGCCTGTGGGTGCTGAGCCTGGCGGTCAAGTTCGGGCTGAACGCCGTGTTCCAGGCCGCCGACCCGCACGCGGCAGCGGCGGCGGGCAACAGCCTGCTGCTGACCCTGGGCGCCGGAATGCTCCTCGAAGGCGGGGTCACCCTGAACCGGGCGATGAGCACCAGCAGCCGGGTCATCTGGTCCAAGGGCAAGGACGGCCAACCGCACACCCACTCCGCCTACCTGGACGGTCTGCAGCACCGCCGGAACGACCTGTGACGAGGACCGCCGGCTCGTCGGGGTCCCGGAGGGCTGCTTCGGCGGGGCAACGGCCGGTGGTCTCGCCGCAAGGGGGTAGCCATGGGGCAGGCATGGATGGTTCTGATCGTCGGCAGCGCCCTGCTGGCCATGGGGTTCCGGACCATGAACGGCCGACAGGCCGGGGCCTACCGGCGACCGCGGGTCGCCGCCTGGTCCGGCGTGACCGGGGGCGCGGGTCTCGCCGGGTCCGCGCTGTTCCGCTGCAGCGGCCCGAGCCGTACCCCGCGCGGGCCCCGGTAGCCGGAGCCGGACGGTGGGGGTCCGGCTGGTCAGTGGCGGACCGGACACGGGCGGCGCTGGCCGGGCGACCCGTCCGCCGCTTCCCCCCTTCGATGAGGAATCCGCCCTGGCCGGAGATCACCGCGTTCCTGCGGTCCAAGTGGGAGCGGGAACTCGACTACGCCCTGCGCAAGGAGCTGTGGGCCTTCCGGGGCAGCCGGATCGCGGTGCGGTTCCAGTACGAGTGGCACGACCGCACCGGACAGTGGCACCGCAGCTACGGCAATGAACTGTGGGACTTCGACCAGGACGGGCTGATGCGGCGTCGTGAGGCCGGCATCAACGACACCGACATCGCCGCGGCCGACCGACGGATCTTCGGCCCCCGGCTCGCGTCCGAGCACGGCCTACCGCTTCCGCTGCGCTGAGTGGCGGGCCCGGCCGGTTGTCAGTGGGTGGGTGCAGGATCGGGGTAGCCGGCATCAGGGGTCGGTGATGCCGAGGTGGTGGGACAGTCCGTGGCGGCCGGTCGGGGTCAGCCGCAGGGCGCGGGTGTCGCGCGCGCGGGTGATCCAGCCCGCGGTGAGGAAGGCGTCGACGAGGTCCGCGCCGAGGCGGCCGGCCAGGTGGTGTCGTTGTTCGGTCCAGTCCAGGCAGAAACGGAGGAGCGGGCGCCGTTGGTCGTCGGCGAGGCGGCTCTCGGGCACGCCGAGGCCGGTGAGCACCGGGACCGCGGCCGGGCCGAGGCGGTAGGGGTGGTCCGGGTCGGTCGTCGGCTGCCGCCCGGCGGGCTGCGCCGGGGCGACCGCGGCGGCGGCTGCGGGGTCCGCCGCGGGGACGAGCGCGCCCTGGGTCAGCAGCGCCTCGGTGATGACGACCCCGAGACGGCCCGCCGCGTGGTCGTAGCAGAGGCGTGCCCGGCGCAGCGCCTGGTTGCGGGTGCTGGCGCGGAGCGTCGCGGGGGCCGGTTGGGCGGGGGCGAGGTCGGCCAGGATCTCCAGGATCTCCGCGACGCGGCGCCCGGCGAGTGCGTAGTGGCGGTTCCGCCCTGACTGCTGGACGGTGATCAGTCCGGCCGCGCTCAGCCGGTTCAGTTGGGCGCTGGCGGCCTGCGGCGTGACGCCCGCCTGCTCGGCCAGCGTCCGCGCGGGCAGGCTGCGGCCTCCGGCGAGCGCCATCAGGATGCGGGCACGGGTGCCGTTGGCGAACAGGCTCGCCACGCGGGCGATGTCCGGTTCGCCGATGCGCGCCGATGGGGTCATCCGGCCATTGTCCGGCACGGACACTTCCACCGGCGTGGAAGCGTTTCGCTGCCACCTTCGGGGCATGGACGAGAAGCTTCTGACCCGGCCGCTGCCCGCTGTGCCGGATGCCCTGGCCCGACGCCGGGTGCTGCTGGCGACCGGGGTCAGCTACGTGGTCGTGCTGTTGGACGCGTCGATCGTCAACGTCGCGCTGAACAGCATCTCCACCCGTCTGGCGGTCGGTGTGGACGGCCTGCAGTGGGTGGTCAACGCCTACACGCTGGCGTTCGCGAGCCTGCTGCTGACCGGCGGCACGCTCGCGGACCGGTGGGGCGCGCGCCGCGCCTACCTGGCCGGGCTGCTGCTGTTCACCGTCGCCTCCGCGGGCTGCGGCGTGGCGTCCGGGCTGCCGGTGCTGGCCGCCGGACGCGCGGTGCAGGGCGCCGGCGCGGCACTGCTGGTACCGGCCGCGCTGGCGCTGATCAACCATGCCCACCCGGAGCCGGACCGACGGGCCCGGGCGGTCGGGATCTGGATGTCGCTCGGCGGCGTGGCCATGGCCGCCGGGCCGCCGATCGGCGGCGCGCTGATCACCGCGCTCGGCTGGCGCAGCATCTTCTTCGTCAACCTGCCGATCGGACTGGTCGGGGTGTGGCTGGCGTGGCCGATCGCGGAGCAGCGGATCCGGTCGGTGGCCGGACGCCTCGACCTGGTCGGCCAGGTGACCGCCGTGCTCGCGCTGGGCCTGCCGATCGCCGTGCTCATCCAGGGTCGGGACTGGGGTGCGCCGCTGGTGGGCGCGGCTCTGGCCGCCGCCGCCGCGGCCGCGGTGGTGTTCCTGGTCGTCGAGGCGCGCGGCGCGCACCCGATGCTGCCGCTGTCGCTGTTCCGCAGCCGGGTGTTCGCGGGTTCGACGGTGGCGTCGGCGACCTCGGCGCTGGTCTTCTACGGCCTGCTGTTCGTCTGCGGCCTGTACTTCCAGCAGGTCCGGGGGTACTCGCCGCTGCGGGCCGGGCTGGCGCTGCTGCCGTTGACCGCGAGCGTGGCCTTCGGCGGTTTCGGCTCCGCTCGGGTGGCGCGGCGGTTCGGCGCCCGGTGGTCCATGTGCGCGGCGTTCGGGCTGTACGCCCTCGGGGCGCTCGGCCTGCTCGGCGCCACGCGTACCTCGCCCTATTGGGCGGCGCTCGCGCCGATGCTGGTGATCGGCCTGGCCGGGGGGTTCATCTCCCCGGCGGCCACCGCCCCGGCCCTGGGAACCGTCGAGCGGGGCCGCGCGGGCGTGGCGGCGGCCGCGCTGAACACCGCCCGGCAGTCCGGTTCGGCTGTCGGCGTCGCCGCCTTCGGCTCACTGGTCGGCGGCCTCCACCCGTTCGAGACCGGCCTGCGGGTGGTCCTCGGCCTGATCGCCCTGGCCTCGGTCGCGGCGGCGGCGGTCTGGGCCCGCACCCTCGGCGGCCCGCGCCCTCGGTTCGGGCGGGCGGTCCAGGGTCAGCCGGACCCTAGCTCTGGCGGTACCCGGCGAGGAAGCGGCCGATGCGGCTGATGGCGGCATCCAGGACATCGGCGTGGGGCAGGGTCAGGATGCGGAAGTGGTCCGGGGTCGGCCAGTTGAAGCCGGTGCCCTGGACCACCTGGATCTTCTCGCGCAGCAGCAGGTCCAGGACCAGCTTCTCGTCGTCGTGGATCCGGTGCACCTTGGGGTCCAGCCGGGGGAAGGCGTAGAGCGCGCCCTTCGGTTTGACGCAGGAGACGCCGGGGATCTCGTTCAGCTTCTCCCAGCAGCGGTCGCGCTGCTCGCGCAGCCGTCCGCCGGGGAGGACCAGTTCGCCGATGCTCTGGTGCCCGCCGAGCGCGGCCTGGATGGCGTACTGGGCCGGGGCGTTGGGGCACAGCCGCATCGAGGCGAGGGTGCCCAGGCCTTCGAGGTAGTCCTTGGCGTACTGCTTGGGGCCGGAGACGACGAGCCAGCCGGAGCGGAACCCCGCGACCCGGTAGGCCTTGGACAGGCCGCTGAAGGTCAGGCAGACCAGGTCGGGGGCGAGTACGGCGGCGTGGTGGTGGACGGCGTCGTCGTACAGGATCTTGTCGTAGATCTCGTCGGCGAGCACCATCAGCTGGTGGCGGCGGGCGAGTTCCAGGATGCCGTCCAGGATCTCCTTCGGATAGACCGCGCCGGTGGGGTTGTTGGGGTTGATGATGACCACGGCCTTGGTCCGGTCGGTGATCTTCGCGGCCATGTCGGCGAGGTCCGGGTACCAGTCGGCCGACTCGTCGCAGAGGTAGTGCACGGCCTTGCCCCCGGCCAGCGTGGTGGCCGCCGTCCACAGCGGGAAGTCCGGTGCCGGGATCAGGACTTCGTCGCCGTCGTCGAGCAGCGCCTGGACCGCCATGGAGATCAGCTCGGACACCCCGTTGCCCAGGAAGACGTCGTCGACGCCGACCTCGGGCAGCCCGCGCTCCTGGTAGTGCTGGGCGACCGCGCGCCGAGCGGAGAGGATGCCGCGCGAGTCGGTGTAGCCGTGGGCCTGGGGGAGGGTGCGGATCATGTCCTGCAGGATCTCGCCGGGCGCCTCGAAGCCGAACAGCGCCGGGTTGCCGGTGTTCAGCCGCAGCACGCTGTGGCCTGCCTCCTCCAGCGCGTTGGCGTGCTCGATCACCGGCCCCCGGATCTCGTAGCAGACACCGGCGAGCTTGCTCGACTGCTTGAACTCCATGGGGCGGCCTCCCAGCCGTGGGCGATGCTTTGTTCTACCAAGTAGCTACTTGGAAAGTCCAACTCTTTGTCTACACTGAGCGCATGCCGCACCGAAGTTATGACCAGTACTGCGCCATCGCCCGGGCCCTGGACCTCGTCGGCGAGCGGTGGGCGCTGCTGATCGTCAGGGAACTCCTGGCGGGTCCGCGCCGCTACACCGACCTGCACGCCGACCTGCCCGGGGTCAGCACCGACGTCCTGGCCTCCCGGCTCAAGGACCTTGAGCGCGAGGGCCTGGCCGTCCGCCGGCGGCTGAACCGCGCCGGGGCGACCTACGTGTACGCGCTCACGCCCCGGGGCCTGGGGCTGCTGCCGGTCCTGTCCGCGCTGGCGGACTGGGGCACCCCCGCGCTGGAGCAGCGCCGACCCACCGACGCGGTGCGGGCGCACTGGCTGGCCGTGCCGCTGCTGGCCCGGCTCGCGCCACTGGCCGGAGCGCACACCGGGACCGTCGACGTCCAGCTCGACGAGGGCGCCTTCCACCTGCGCTTCGACGACTCCGGGCCGGGCTACGGGGACGGCCCGGCCGAGCGGGCCGAGGCCAGGCTCACCCTCGACGCCGCCGTCTGCCTGGAACTGACCCGGGGCGAACTGCCGCTCGGGCAGGGGATCAAGGAGGGGACCATCGGGCTCCACGGCAGCGGCCCGCTGGCCGACGCCCTGCGCGCGTCCTGAACGACCGGGCCCGGCTCCGGGGGCAGTCGGCTAGCGACTGCCCGGGGCTGGGCTCGCGTCGTGCGCCTCGCGGGCCGTGGTGATCTCGTCGATATGGGTGTACGCCCAGCCGCGCAGGGTCTGGACGGCCTCGCCGAGGCTGCGGCCGAGGGGGGTCAGCGAGTACTCCACGGTGACCGGGACGGTGGCGAACGCCTGCCGCGCCACCAGGCCGTCCCGCTCCAGCGTCCGCAGCGTCTGGGTGAGCATCTTCTGGCTGATGCCCTCGATCTTCCGGCGCAGCACCGAGAACCGCTGGGTGTCCTGGGCCAGGGCCAACAGCACCAGCGCGGTCCAGCGTTCGCCGATCCGGTCGAAGACCTCGCGGGACGGGCAGGCCAGCCGGAACACGTCGTATTCCACAGGGGTGTTGGTATCCATGGGTAACCTATACCACTTCACAGTGCCTTCTTCTGCTGGGTTACCAGCACTGACTAGCCTCAACTTCCGTGAGCAGGGCCCGGATCGGGGCCCGGCCGAGGGCGTGGGGAGCAGACGATGAAGGCACTGGTGGCAACCGGCGAACCGGGGCAGCTGATCACCTTCGCGGAGGTGGCGGAGCCGAACGCGGCCGACGGGGTGGCCGTGGTCGAGGTGGAGGCGTTCTCGGTGAACCGGGGCGACTACTTCCAGCTGTCCGGCGTCTACGGGACCACGCCCCCGGCCGGGTTCCGTCCAGGGCAGGACATCGCCGGGCGGGTCGTGCGTGGCGCGACCGACGGCAGCGGACCGGCGGTGGGCAGCCGCGTGGTCGGCCACGCCACCGCCGGATGGGCCGAGCGGGTCGCCGTGCCGGTCCACGCGCTGGCCGAACTCCCGGACCGGGTCGGCCCGGTGGAGGCCGCCGCGCTGCCGCTGGCCGGGCTCACCGCGCTGCGGCTGATCCGGACGGCGGGCGCCCTGGCCGGACGCCGGGTGCTGCTGACCGGCGCCTCCGGGGGCGTGGGCCACTACCTGGTGGAGCTCGCCGCGGCGGCCGGGGCCGAGGTCACCGCCGTCAGCTCCACCGCTGAACGCGGCGCGCGGCTGCGGGAGTTGGGTGCGGTCGCGGTGGTCAGGGATCCGGCTGACGCGGTCGGGCGGTTCGACCTGGTGCTGGAGTCGGTCGGCGGCGACTCGTTCACGGGCAGCCTGGCCCGGCTGGCCCCGCGCGGCACCCTGCTCTGGTTCGGCCAGGCCGGTCGGGCCCCGGTGACCATGGACTTCTTCGAGGTCCTGACGCGGGGTGCGGCCGGGGCGACCATCCGGCACTTCTCCCACGCCCACTCCGACCTGCCCGACAGCCAGGACCTGGCCACCCTGGTCCGGCTGGTGGCCACCGGCCGGCTCCACCCGGAGATCGGCCGCACCGCCGACTGGGCCGACACCGCGGCGACCCTGACCGACCTGAGCGCCCGGCGCATCCGCGGCAACGCGCTGCTGACCATCGGTGCGACCGGCGCGAGCGCTCCGGCTGGCAGCATGGACGCATGAGCAGCGGCACGAACCCCCTGACGGCGGGCCGGTCGCCCACGCGCCGCTGACCCGGCCGCCCGAATCCCCGGCGGAACCGGTTGGCGCAGCGGTCTCGCCCGCGCGGGCCGGAGCGCCGGATACTCCAAGGTGGCGGTCGGTACCGCCATCCACCACGGCGAGGAGGCCGTCCGATGACCACGTCCCCCACCACCAACGATCCGGCCGACGGCGGCGTGGTCCGCAACCAGGTGCCGTACTACTCGCAGTGGGAGACACCGGAGCTGGTCGGCGACATCATCGGCGGTCGGATCGACGCCGCCGACGACCCGGCCTGGCACCGGTCCGGGGCCGAGACGGCGGAGGAGTACGGCTACTGGTCCTGGCGCGCCTGCGGCATGGCCTGCCTGCGGATGGCGCTGCGGCACTGGCAGGGCTCGGCGCCGCCGATGATGGACCTGGCCCGGGATCTGCTCGCCGCCGGAGCCTATGTGAAGCGCCCGGACGGCGGCCTGGACGGGCTGATCTACGCGCCGTTCGCGGTGCGCGTCCAGCAGCGCTTCGGGCTGCTCGCACAGGCCAGGCCGGAGCTGCCGGTCGCCGACGTCCGGGCGGAGCTGCGGGCCGGACGGCTGGTGATGCTGTCGGTGCACCCCGCGATCCGCACCCACCTGGTCGACCCGCCGCGCCGGGGCGGCCACCTGGTACTGGCGGTCGGCGCCGACCCGGGGGCGGTCACCTTCCACAACCCGTCCGGGCTGTACCGGGAGTCGCAGGAGTACGCGCGGGTGCCCTGGGACCGGCTTGAGCCCTTCTACGCCGGGCGCGGCGTGGTCCTCGGCCGCACCGCCGAGGCCTGACCCGCCTGGCCTGACCCACCTGACCTGACCCGCCTGGCCTGACCCCCTGGGCCCGATCACCGGCCTGCCCCCGGCCTGCCCCCGCCGGGACGGCGTGGCAGTGGCCGGTCAGCTGTGGCCGGTGGCCAGGGCCCTGGCCACCGCGCGCAGGCCGGAGGCGCGGCTGGACTTGACCAGCACCACGTCGCCCGGCCGCAGCAGGCCGCCGTCCAGTTCGGCCGCCGCCGTGGCCGGGTCCGGCAGCCGGTGCACGGCGCAGCCGTGCTCGGCGGCGGCGGTGGTGATCAGCTCGGCCTCCTCGCCGCCGACGCCGACCACCAGCCCCAGCCCGAGTTCGCCCGCGAGGCGGCCGACCGCCCGGTGTGCCTCCGGCGCGGTGTCGCCGAGCTCGGCCATCGCGCCGAGCACGGCCACCGTGCGGCGTCCGCCGCCCATGGCGGCCAGGGCCTGGAGGCCGGCCCGCATGGATTCGGGGTTGGCGTTGTAGGCGTCGTCGATCACGGTCACGCCGTCCGCGCGGTCGAACAGTTGCATGCGTCCGCCGGTGACCGTGTCGGCCCGGCCGAGGGCGTCCGCGACCAGGTCGGTCGGCAGGCCGAGCCGGTGGGCGACGGCGGCGACCGCCAGTGCGTTGGAGACCTGGTGCGCGCCCAGCAGCCGGAGCGCCACCGGGGCCTTGCCGGTGGGGGTGATCAGCGTGAAGCGGGGGCGGCCGAGGGCGTCCAGGGAGACGTCCTCGGCCCGGATCCGCGCTCGCGCGGAGAGCCCGAACAGGGTGACCGAGCCCTGGGTGCGCTCGGCCATCGCGGCGACCCGGTGGTCGTCGGCGTTGAGCACCGCGATCCCGTCCGGCCCCAGTGCCTCCACCAGCTCGCCCTTGGCCTGCGCGATGACCTCGGGCGTGCCGAACTCGCCGAGGTGCGCCGTACCCACGTTGAGCACCACCGCGACGTCCAGCGGGACCAGCCGGGTCAGCCGACTGAGGTCGCCGAGTCCGCGGGCGCCCATCTCCAGCACCAGGTAGCGGGTCTCCGGGGTGGCCGCGAGCACGGTGAGCGGGACGCCGAGTTCGTTGTTCTGGTTGTCGGCGGTCGCGGTGGTCGGGCCGTCCTGGGCCAGCACCTGGCCGAGCAGGTCCTTGGTGGAGGTCTTGCCGCTGGAGCCGGTCAGCCCGATCCGGGTGGCGGCGGGCAGTCGGCGCGCGGTACTGGCGGCCAGCGCGTCCAGCGCCCGGCGCACGTCGGGGACCAGCACCGCCGGGGCCGGGACCGGGCGCTCGGCCAGCACCAGCGCGGCGCCGTCGGCGACCGCGGCGGCGGCGTAGTCGTGGCCGTCCACCCGTTCGCCCGCGATCGCGACGAAGACACTGCCGCTGGTCACCGCCCGGGAGTCGATCACCACCGGGCCGGTGACCAGCGCGTCCGGGTCGGGGAGCTGGTGCGGGCTGCCGCCCACGACGGCGGCGATCTCGCGCGGACTCAGCGGCAACACGGGCGGCTCCGTTCGTCGTTCCTGGTCTCCGAACCTACCCCGGCGGCCCGGCCCGCCCCGGTCGCCGCGCGGACCGGCTCACGGAACGGCCCGCCCTGCCCGGAGTCCCTACCCGGAGTGCCTGCCAGGAGTCCGAGCGGGCTGCCCGGTTCCGGGACAGCGCCGGACGTGCGCGGTCCCCGGTGCGCACGTTTCACGTGAAACGTGCGCACCGGGGACCGGCGGTGGTGGTCTCGGCAGGCGGGCCGGGTCGATCGGCCGGGTCAGCCCACGTGGGGGCGTGGCGGCGCCGGGATGAGCGGGAATCCGGGGAGCAACCCGGCCAGCCGCAGGGTGCGCAGGATCCGCGGGTCGGTGCAGACCAGCGACAGTTCGCCACCCCGGCGCAGCGCCCGGTCCCGGGCCCGGGCCAGTGGGCCGAGGCCGCCCGCGTCGATGAAGCTGACCCGGCGCAGGTCGACCAGGATCCGGGGGCGGTTGCTGGCGGTGACCTGGTCCAGGTGGGTGCTGACCAGTCCGGCTCCGGCGAGGTCGATCTCACCGGACAGTTCGACGATGGTCAGGCCCTGGACGGTCAGCGTGCAGACGCAGGTGTAGTCGGGCGTGGGCGCCGCAGTGGTCGCCGGGACGGCCAGGGGATGCGGGCGGGGGTGTGCGTCGGGGCACTTCTCGTACACAGGTTGGTCACCACCCTTGGAGCGGGGTGCACCCCCCGGACGCGAAGGCGGGTGCGGCTGCGGCGCGACCTCGCCGCGGGGGCGGCAGTGCGGGCGCCACCGGTGGCCACCAGGGTCCGGGGTGGTGTGCTCGCAGCGAAGTCGGCGGGGGCGTGCGGCGGGGCCGAAGGCCGTGGATCGGCAACCGACCTGGCGCACCTGCCCTTCAGTGTTGGGGCCGCCGTCCGGATGGAGGGTGGGCTGCCTTCTTTTTACCCCCAAAACCCTTGCTGGACCAGCTTCTTGGTAAGTTTTCCCGAACCAGTGAAGGCAGTTGGGCCGAATTGCGTTGACGTTCCGCCGAATTCCGGCGTATCGCCGCGGGCCGTGCACCGCCGTGGCGCGGGTGCTGGCGCATCCACGCCACGGCAGTTGACGCTGTGTCAGTGACGACCGGCGGCGCTGCGACGACGCAGCGCGAACACCACGCCGCCACCCGCGATCACCAGGACACCGGCGATCCCGGCGATCAGCCCGGAGCCGTTGCCGCCACCGGTGTCGGCCAGCGCGGGCCCGGTCGGCGAGGCGGACGCGCTGACGACCGGGGCGGCCGTGGCGGAGGCCGAGCCGGAGGGCGCGGGCGGCGCACTGGCGGTGCCGCCGCTCGACACGCTGGCGGAGGCAGTGGGGGAGGCGCTGGACGACGCGGAGTGGCCGGGGGTGGGCTTGGACGTCACCGGCGCGGACGTCACCGGCGCGGACGTGGTCGGCGCGGCGCAGGCCGCCCCGCTCGTCGCGATCGTGATGGTGCTGGTGTCGCTGTTGTCGCTGAGGTCCGCACCGGGGACGGTCACCTTGACCGTCCAGGAGCCGCCGGTCTCCCACGGCACGTCGGTGAAGACGGCCTGGCCCGGGGTCCGCGCGTTGCCGGTGACGGTCTCGCTGCCGCCGATCCGGTCGCCGCCGTAGGACAGCTGGAGGTCGGCGGTGTGGCCGGTGCTGTCGTCGTCGGTGACCGTGACGGTCGCGGTGCCATTGCTGGAGTCGCAGCCGGCGGCGCCGCTGAAGTCTCTGATGTTGCAGGCGAAAGCGCTCCCGGCGAGGCCCAGGCTGAGCGCGGTGGCCGCAGCGGCGACACCGAGCGTACGCACCGCTACGGTGGTGCGGCGGGATATGGACACGTTCTCCCCATCGATTGGATCAAGACCAGAGGGTGGAGGTCGCGGGGGTGCGTCCAGTGGCGCACACGCAGCGGGCGGCAGGCCGGTAGCACCGACAACCGGAGGCTCTTCCTCCCCACGAGCACGCCTCACATCGTCAGTTCAGCCGTCATGATTGTCAATTGGTGCCGAACCGGGCAATATCCCGCAATTCCCAAGCCCCACAAGCCGGTTGCGGGCCTCCGGGCGGGGCGTTCCCGCTGGTGGAACCCCCGCCAAAGCCGAAGTGGCCATGTCAGAAATCCATACCCAAGGATCACCGCGCGGCCGGTGCCGCTACTGTCGTGGCCGCAGTCGGGCGCTGAGCGTCTCCGCGCCGTGGAGGTCGCCGGGTATGCCGACACCCAGGCTCTCGGCCAGGCCGAGGAACAGCCCGCGCAGTCCCAGCGGACCGGTCTCGTCGCGGTCGGGGTCGGCGCCCAGTGCGAGCAGCTCGGCGTCGAACCGGTGCGGGTCACTGCCGGTGCGGTCCCTGGGCGCAAGGCCGAGGATGGTGTTGAACGCGGTCACGAGCCGGCCGTCCTCGGCGTAGCCGAACTCGACCATGGGCTTCTCGTTGGCGTTCAGCACCAGCGCCGCCGTTCCGATCGAGGCGTTCCGGACCAGGTCGCCGTCCTCCACGCACAGCCACCCGGCGTGCTCCCAGACCCAGGCCCACTGGCCGCACCGCCCGGCGGAGACGACGTTGGCGTCGTCGTCGAAGACGATGTCACCGAAGTCGGCATAGAAGGCCTCCCGGTCGCGCCCGGCGATGGTCGCCGGGTCCGCGCCCATCCGCTCCAGCAGCTGCCCGGCCGTGAGGCCACGCGCGAAGGTGAGGCTCAGCAGCGGTAGATCGCCGTCGTACATCCAGCCCAATCCGGTCATCGCGTCCCCCTTGGTGTCGTCCTGTCCCGCTGCCGAGCAGGCTAGCCGTCGGCTACGACACTCGACCCGCGTTCGAAAACATGTTCGAACAGGGCGTACGCTGGAACGATGACGGTAGCTCTCCAGGGATCCCTGTTCTCGGCGGCCGACACGCTCGCGCTCGGCAGCCTCACCCGGTCGCGCCGTACCGAGCTGGGGTTCGGCGCGTGGATCGACGTCCTGCCCGGGTGGCTGTCCGGCGCCGACTCGCTGTTCGAGTTCCTGGCCGAGTCGGTGGCCTGGCACGCCGAGCGGCGGCAGATGTACGAGCAGGTGGTCAGCGTCCCCCGGCTGCTCGCCCGGTTCGGCGAGGACGACCGGCTGCCGCACCCGGTGCTGGCGCGGGCTCGGGAGGCCCTCAGCGCGCACTACGCGGCCGAGCTCGGCGAGCCCTTCCGCACCGCGGGCCTGTGCTACTACCGGGACGGGCGCGACAGTGTCGCCTGGCACGGCGACCGCTTCGGCCGGGGCAGCAGCCAGGACACCATGGTCGCCATCCTGTCCGTCGGCGAGCCGCGCTCGCTGCTGCTGCGCCCGCGCGGCGGCGGCGCGGACTCGCTGCGGCGGACGCTGGGGCACGGCGACCTGCTGGTGATGGGCGGCTCCTGCCAGCGCACCTGGGACCACGCGGTGCCGAAGACCCCGAAGCCGGTCGGCCCCCGGATCAGCGTCCAGTTCCGCCCACGCAACGTCGCCTGAACGCGGCGTCGCCCGACCGCTCTCCCCCCGGGGAGCGGCCGAGCGACGCGCGTATCGAGCGGTCGGGTCAGGGCAGCAGGACGATCTTGCCCCGGCCGTGCCCCTGCTCGCTCAGGTCCTGCGCGGCCGCCGCCTCGGCCAGCGGCAGGGCGGCGCGGATCGGCAGCTTCAGCGTCCCCGCCTGGAACAGCCGCAGGCCGGCGGCCAGGCCCTGGGCGACCCTGACTCCCTCGCCGCCGCCGCTGAAGCGCACCCCAAGCACCCCGGCCTCGGCCGGGTCGGCCACGGTGACCACCCGCTCGGTGCCGCCGACCAGCTCCACCGACGCCGCCAGCACTCCGGCGCCCGAGGTGTCCAGCACCGCGTCGACACCCTGCGGCGCGGCCGCGCGCACCCGGTCGAACACGCCGTCGCCGTAGCTGACCGGGATCGCGCCCAGCTCGCGCAGGTACTCGTGGTTGGCCTCACTCGCGGTGCCGATCACCCGGATCCCGTCGGCGACCGCGAGCTGCACCACCACGCCGCCCACCGCCCCGGCCGCGCCGTGCACCAGCAGCGTCTCCCCGGCGGTGACCTTGAGCAGTTCCAGCGTCCGGTACGCCGTCTCCGCGGCGACCGGCAGCGCGGCGGCCAGCTCCCAGCTCAGCTCGGCGGGCTTGGCCGCGAGATCGGCGGCCTCGGCCAGCGAGTACTGGGCGTATCCCGCGGCGACCGGTCCGAAGACCTCGTCGCCGACCTTCCAGGCGGTCACCTCGGGACCGGTGGCCACCACCGTGCCGCTCCCCTCCACGCCGAGCACGTGCGGGAGCGGCAGCGCGAACACCTGCTGCAACAGGCCGCGGCGGATCTTCCAGTCGAGCGGGTTGACCCCGACCGCGTGGATCCGGAGCAGCACCTGCCCCGCGCCCGGCGCGGGTACCGGGCTGTCGCTGAGGGTCAGTTGCTCCGCTCCGCCGAAGGCGGCGAACGCGACGGACTGAGCGTGGGTGGGAACAGCGGTGGACTCGGACATGGCAGACCTCTTCCGTGAATCGTCAGTCGTGAATCGTCAGTCGTGAATCGTCAGTCGTGAATCGTCAGCAGGGAAAGACAGTTGGGCAGGTCGGGCGGTGTGTTCGCCGGTGTTCCGCGGCGACACCCAGAGAGTTTCACGCCGGGCCGGTCGGAACGAGTGGGCAGCTTTCCCTAGGATCGGAAATCCCAGGCTCTCCGTCGGTGTTCAGCACTGCGATGAACACCATGAATCGCACCGAACTGGCGGACTTCCTGCGCCGCTCCCGGGAGCGGGTGCGCCCGGCCGACGTCGGCCTGCCGGAGGGGCCGCGCCGCCGCACTCCCGGGCTGCGCCGGGAGGAAGTGGCGCAGGTGTCCGGCATGTCCGCGGACTACTACATGCGGCTGGAGCAGGCCCGCAGCCCGCAGCCGTCCATCCAGATGCTCTCCGCGCTGGCCCGCGCGCTGCGGCTGAGCGAGGACGGCCGCGACCACCTCTACCTGCTGGCCGGGCACCGCCCGCCGCCCGGTCCGGCGGCCGGGGAGGAGATCGGGCCGACGCTGCGCTACCTGCTGGCGCAGATGCCGGACACCCCCATGCAGATCACCAGCGACCTCGGCGACCTGCTGGCGCAGAACCCGGCGGCCGAGGCGCTGTTCGGCTGCGCCTGCACGGTGGAGGGCGAGTACCGCAACATCGCCTGGGCCTGGTTCACCAGGACCCGCACCCGGCAGGCGTTCCATCCGGAGGACTGGGCGCAGGCCAGCCGCTGCCACGTGGCCGACCTGCGCGCCGCCGTGGCCCGGCGCGGCGACGCCGTCTCGGCCGCGCTGGTGCGGCGGCTGCTGGCGCACAGCCCCGAGTTCGCCGGGCTGTGGGCGGAGCACGAGGTGCGGGTGCGCCGCAGCACGGTGCTCCGGCTGCGGCACCCCCGGGTCGGTGAGGTCGAGCTGGCGGCGGAGACGCTGCTGACCCCGGCGGAGGACCAGCGGGTGCAGATCTTCACACCGGTGCCGGGCAGCGGCAGCGGTGAGGCGCTGGCGGCACTGCGCGCGATCGGTGAGGCGCACGTCGGTCTCGACACCATGTGACCGCTTGCACAAGCGCTCTGATGGTCAGTCAGGTCTTCAGTCCGGCCACGGTCCGGGCGCGTTCGTCGAGTTCGCGGGCGGCCCGGGTCTGCCGGTGCGGTCGGATCCGGATCCGCATGGTCTGGAAGTGGTCGTCGCCGCGGGCCGAGGAGACGTAGGCGTAGTCGTCCAGGAACACATGCCAGGTGGCACAGGCGGCTTCGACGTGCCCGAGCTCCAACTGCCGTTGTGCGAGCAGGCCGTTGGCGTGCACCCTGCCCTGCCGCTCCTGGTCGGGCCGGACCCGGTTGGACTGCCGCAGGGCCTTGATCGAGCCGGGCAGGTCGCCGAGTTCGTACAGCACGTGGGCGGTGTGGAACTGGTACGCCGACTCGTCGTAGCCGCCGACCGCGTCGCGCCGCGAGTCGGCCCTGGACAACGCGGCCTCGGTCTCGCGCAGTCGGCTGAACGCCTGGCCGCGGTCCTTGACCATGGCCGCGCCGTGGGCCTGCTGTCCGGCGAGGAACGCCTGCAACCGTGGGCCCGCCGCCGGGGCCGCCTCGGCGGCGGAGTCAGCGAGTTGCAACGCCTTGCTGCCGTAGCCCAGGTTGGCCGCCTGCAACGCCATTCCACGCAGGGTCCGGCAGTAGGTGACGTAGTCCTGGGCGGCGGCGGCCAGCTTCAGCGCCTGGACGTAGTACTGCTGGCCCAGGCCGTGGGCCTTCTCGTACATGGCCATCCAGCCGGTCAGGTAGACCAGGTCGGAGGCGGCGGCCAGCATGTCCGCCTTGACCGGCCCGCTGGCGGAGGCCTTCAGGTACGGGCCGACGGTGTTGACCAGGAAGGCGGCGGCCATCGGCCGGGCGTGGGCGCCGCCGAGCTCGTCCAGGATCGCCGCGATCCGCTCGGTCATGGTCCGCACCGTGGCCACCTCGGGCGCTCCTATGTGGGTGGTGCGTCCGGCGTGCGAGGCCTCCAGCCGCCCGTGCAACTCGCCGTACTCGGGGGCCATCAGCGCCGCCGAGTACATCCCGGCCGCGAGCACGCTCCGGCGGGAGGGGTCCATGTCGGCCCGGCCCAGGTCCATCGTGCCGGAGACCGGGTCCGCGTCCGGGTCCGGCTCCGCCGCGCCGGTGCTCCGGCCGAAGCCCGCCTCCTGCGAGGTGACCGGCCTACCGAGCCGCCGGGACAGGACCTCCAGCACCACCGGCCGCACCCGGAGCCGTGGCACGGTCCCGCCGAGCCAATGCGATACCGCCGATTCGTCGTAGTTCAGTTCCAGTCCGGACTCACTTCCGGCCCGGTTCACCGCACGGGCCAACTGCCCGTTCCCCCAACGTGCTTCCGTCATCAGCGCAGCCAGACCGCGATTGGGCGTACGGGTGCGTGCTGCCATGGCGACCCCCGAACTTTCAAGGCTTTCAAAGTTGTTCGCAGTTTCCCCCGTTCTCCTGTCCGGCGTAACCCCGTTGAATGGGTGTCAGTTTCCGGGGGCGGTAACCGAGTTGCCGGTCACCCGGGGTACATCGTGCCGGACACCCGCCCCCACCAGGAGCAACTCGTGCATTCACCGGTCACCGGACTCGTCCTGATTCTCTGCCGCCACCCGCGGAAACCGCGGCCCCACAGCCACTCGGACCGCTGCCGGCGGTCCACGTGATCACCTTCCGCGTCTACGTCGTCAACCGGGACACCGGCGAACGCCGGGAGCTCGGTGCCGACGCCTACGAACCGAGCGCCACGTCGTTACCGCTCACCGGAGCCTTCGAACTGCCACCCTGCCGCTGCCCGGTCTGCCGCGAGGGCGGGCGGTCGGTGCCCGCCCGCGACGCCTGCTGACGCCGCCCCCGGCCGCCCGGGTCGCTGGAGCGGACGGCCGGGGCGGGCGTCACCGCTGGACCACCGCCCCGGGCGCGGCGGCCGGTCATCCCCCCGGATGACCGACAGCCCGCGCACCGCGACGACCCCGGCCGCTGGACCCACCCCCGCGAGCTCCAGTTGCCGGACCGGACCGGCCCACCGCGCCGAGTCGAAATACGACGGGTGCACCCCATTCGTCTGGTCCCAGCAGCGAGCCTGGACTGGACCAGGGACACGGTCAAGATCCGGCGTCCCGGCGCCGTCGGGAGCCCAGCGGAAGACAAGCGGAGCCGGGGCGCGCCCCCTTGGCGGCCCGGCCCGAGGCCGATCCGACGGGTGCACGACAAGCGTGGAGACAAGCGGGAGACAAGCAGCCGCGCACCCTCCGCGATCCGCTCAGGCCCTGGCTGTTAACTTGACACCCTTCACACAGCCGGTCGGCGGGAGGCGGGGTTCATGCGGTTCGGCGTGCTCGGGCCGCTGCTGGTGGACGACGGCGCCACCGAGCGCCAGATCACCGCGCGCCGCCAGCGGGCCCTGCTGGCGACCCTGCTGCTGCGGGCCAACCGCTCGGTCACCTGGGACGAACTCGCCCACAGCGTCTGGGACGGCTGCCCGCCCGCCGGGGCCCGGACCACGCTCCAGGGCTACGTCCTGCGGCTGCGCCGACTGCTCGGCGAGGCGGGCGCCCGGCTGCTCACCCAGGGCTCCGGCTACCGGCTGGTGGTCGCGCCGGACGAGTTCGACGTCCAGCTGTTCACCCGGCTGCGGACCGAGGCCGAGCAGGCCGCCGCCGACCGCGAGTGGAGCCACTGCCAGGAACTGCTGCTGCGGGCCCTGGGCCTGTGGCGGGGCACCCCGCTACAGGATGTCCCCGGCCTCGCCGACCAGGCCGAGCTGGTCCGGCAGCTCGGCGAGGCCCGGTTGCAGGCCCTGGAACTGCGACTGGAGGCCGAGCTGGAGCTGGGTCGGCACACGCACGTGCTGATCGAGCTCGGCACCCTGGCCCAGGAGCACCCGCTGCGCGAGCGCTTCACCGGGCAGCTGATGCTCGCGCTCTACCGCAGCGAGCGGCAGGCCGAAGCGCTGGAGGTCTACCAGCGCACCCGGCGCACCCTGGTCCGCGAGCTCGCGGTCGCCCCCGGCCGCGCACTACAGCAGCTGCACCAGCGCATACTCTTGCGCGATCCGGAACTTGACGCACCGTCAATCAAGGAGGCCGCCGCCGACAGCGCCCCCGCGGCCACCCCTCCCGCCGCCTTCGCGCCCGCACAGCTCCCGCCGCTCACCGACGACTTCACCGGACGCGCGGAAGCCGCCGGGCAGTTGCTGATCCACCTCGGCGCCCCGGCGCCCGACGGCGCCGCACCCCGGTCGGCGGCGGTCGTCGGCCCCGCCGGGATCGGCAAGACCGCGCTCGCCCTCCACGTCGCCCACCAGCTGCGCCCCGGATTCCCGGACGGCCAGCTGTACGCCGCGATGGCGGGCGCCGGTCCCGACCCGGTCCCGGCGCACGACGTCCAGGGCCGCTTCCTGCGCGCCCTCGGCACCCCGCCGGACGCCGTACCCGCGCAACCGGACGAGCGCACCGCGCTGTACCGCTCGGTGCTGGCCCCGCGCCGGGTGCTGGTCATGCTGGACGACGTCCGCGACGCGGCCCAGGTCCGCGACCTGCTGCCGGGCAGCGGAAGCTCGGCGGTCCTGCTCACCGCCCGCCAGGACCTGCCCGCGCTGGCCAACACCCGCTCCTTCGGCCTGGAGACGCTCAGCCTGGACGAGAGCCGGTCGCTGTTCGAACGGATCGTCGGGGCCGGCCGGGTCGAGCCGGAGCCGGAGGCGGTCACCGCCGTGCTCGGCAGCTGCTGCGGACTGCCGCTGGCGATCCGGATCGCCGGAGCCCGGCTGGCGACCCGGCCGCGGTGGAGCATCCAGCAGCTCGCCGACCGGCTCGCGGACACCCGCCGCACGCTGACCGAGCTCACCGCCGGTGAGCTCTCGGTCCGCGCCGGGCTCGCCCTCGGCTACGCCGGGCTCGGCCCGGAGCACACCGCCCAGGGTCCCGGCCTGCCCCGCTGCTTCCGGCTGCTCGGCCTCGGCGGCCTGCCGCAGTTCGGCCCCTCCGCCGCCGCCGCGCTGTTCGGCACCTCGGTCGAGCGGGCCGAGGAGGTGCTGGAGGCGCTGGTCGACCACCGGCTGCTGGAACTGCCGCACGGCGGCCAGTACCGCTTCCACGACCTCACCCGGCTCTACGCCGAGGAGATGGCCGCCGCCGAGGAGTCCCCGGCGGCCCGGGCCGCGGCCTTCGGCCGACTGCTGGCCTGGTTCCTGGCCGGCGCCGAGGCAGCGGCCGAACTGCTGCGCCCGGCCGGACGCCCGGCGCTGTTCGGCCCGGAACGGCTGAGCCTCGGCGCCGGACCCGCCGCCGGGACCGAAGCGGGGACCGCAGCGGGGACCGAGGCGGGGACCGAGGCCGCCGTGGCCGTCGGCCCGGACGCGCCCCGGTTCCGCGGCCAGGAGCAGGCGCTGGACTGGTTCGAGACGGAACTGCCCACCCTGGTCGCGCTCAGCGCCCGGGCCCAGCGGCCCGGCACCGAGGAGTTCTGCTGGCGGCTCGCGGAGGCCATGCGCCAGTACTTCATCGTGCGGCGGCACTGGTCCGACTGGATCAGCGCCTACGAGACCGGCCTGGCCGCCGCCGAGAGCGCGGGCGAACCGCTCGGCGCGGCCCGGATGCGGGACGGCCTCGGCACCGCCTACCTGGACCTGCGCCGCTTCGACGACGCGGCCCGGGTCACCCGGGCGGCCATCGAGGCCTACCGGGCCATGGGCCGCAAGGACCTCCAGGCGCTGGCACTGAGCAACCTCACCGGCGTACTCGCCGCCCAGGGCAGCCACCGCGAGGGCATGGACGCCGCCCGGGAGGCGCTGCGGATCCAGCTGGAGGCGCAGGACCACAGCGCCGCCGCGGTCACCCTCGGCAACCTGGGCATGCTCCAGGTCGCCGACGGACAGCCGGCGGAGGCCGTCGACAGCTACCTGGACGGCCTGGAGCTCAGCCGCAAGGCGGGCCACCGGTACGCCGAGGCGGCGATCCTCAGCAACCTCGGCGAGGCCGCGCTCGCCCTGGGCGCCTACCCGGACGCCATCGCCTACTGCGAGGAGGCCCTGGTGCTGTGCACCGCCATCGGTACCGACCACGGCCGCGCGGTGACCCTGGCCTGCCTGGGCCAGGCACTGGACCGCAGCGGCCGGAACCGGCAGGCCAGGGCCGCGCTGGCCGAGGCGCTGGAGATCTTCGAGCGGCTGGGCGCGCCCGACGCCGAGGCGGTCCGGACCGCCCTGGCCGCGCTCGCCCCGGCCCGCTAGCACCACCCGCCCCAGCCGGTCGAAAGAAGCTGGGAACCACCCGCCGGTCGCGGACATGGAGGGGATATGGACGACCATGCGGACGCCACCGACCGGGAGCTGTGGGCACGCGGCTGCGCCGGTGACACGCTCGCGTTCGGTGTGCTCTTCGACCGCCACTCCGACGTGGTCCACAACCACCTGCGGCGACGGCTGGAGAACCCGGCCGACGCCGAGGACCTGACCTCGGCGGTGTTCCTGCACGCCTGGCGGCGCAGACACGAGGTCGTGGTCGACCGCGAGTCCGTGCTGCCCTGGCTGCTGGCCGTGGCCAACAACGTCGGCGCCAACCAGCGGCGTTCGCTGAACCGCTACCGGGCGGCGCTGGACCGGCTCGCCCCCGACCCGCACGTCGCCGACCACGCCGAGGCGGTGGCCGCCCGGATCGACGACGCGGCGGACCTGGCCCGGCTGCGCGCCGCGGTCCGCGGCCTGTCCGCCCACGAACGCGACGTGGTCGAACTCTGCGTCTGGTCCGGCCTGGACCAGCACGCCGCCGCGGTGACCCTCGGGGTCGCCGTGGGGACGGTCAAGTCCCGCCTGTCCCGGGCCCGGCGACGGCTGGGCCTGGCCCTGGCCGTGCCGGAGCCGACCGTCCGCCACCAACGCCAAGGGGCTCTTCGATGAACGGACTTCCCCCGGCTCCGGCCGACCGGCCGCTGCCCGACCGGGATCGCCGCCGCCACGAGCTCCTCGCCCTGATCCGCCGGGAGCAGGAACGCGACCCTGGGTACGCCGCGCTGGCCGCGGTACCGGGCTCCGGCGGCTCGGGGAACCCGCTGGACGTCCTCGACGCCGACGGTACCCTCGGCGACACCATCCGGATCGCCGCCCCGCTGTCCGGCCGCCGCTCCAGCGGGTGCAGTTGGAGCTCGGTGGCCGCCGTGGCCGCGTCGGTGGTGCTGATCGGCGCGTTCGCCACGCTCGGCCTGCGCGACGGCACCGGCGGCGGCGTCCCCGCCGCGCGGCAGCCCGCGACCGCCACCGTGCCGGTGCTGAACGGGATCCGCCCGGCGACCGCGCAGAGCCAGCTGACCGGCTGCCTCCAGGCCGCCGTCGACGGCCGACTGACCAGCGGCAACTACTTCAGCACGCCCAGGCCGACCGACCCGGTCGGCAGCTACCGGGTGGTGATCGCCGAGCCGCACCTGTACCGGGCGATGGAGAACGGCCTGTCCACCTGGATCATCGGCAAGGGCCCCTCCGGCCAACTGGCCGGCTGCTCGGTGCCGCAGGACGCGTCCAACCCCAACGGCCGCGAGGCGCTGCTCGGCAGCAGGCCCAGCGGCGCGCTCAACAACCAGCTGACGGTGGAGTACAGCACCGGCGGGGTCAGCTCCCCGGCCCTGGACGGCACCCGCGCCTCGGTCTACGCCAACACCCTGGTCGGCCGCTACGGCGACGAGATCACCCGGATCACCGTGCGGTACCCGGGCGGCCGGGAGCACAACGCCCAGATGGCCGAGGGCGTCTGGTTCGACCAGAGCCAGCTCGCCAGCGCGGGCATGGACGGCACCGGCGCGGTGGTGCACGGCTACGGCGCCAACGGCGCGCTGCTGTTCAGCTGGACCGAGTCGGCGCCGTCCAGCGGACGCTGACCGCGCGCCGCAGCCGACCGCCCGGCTCAGCCGACCGGAACGCCGAGGCCCGGCAGCACCCGCGCGGTGGGCAGGCCCGCGAGCAGCCGTCCGGGCAGCCACAGCTTGGACCCCCGGATGCCGGAGCCGACCACCACCCGGGGGTGCTCGGCCACCGCCGGGTCCACCAGCACCGGCCAGTCGGCGGGCAGCCCGATCGGGGTGATCCCGCCGTACTCCATGCCGGTCGCCGCGAGCACCGCGTCCACCGGCGCGAACGACGCCCGGCGGGCCTCCAGGTGCCGCCGGACCAGGCCGTTGACGTCGGCCCGGGTGGTCGCGGTGACCAGGCAGGCCGCGTAGCTGGTGACGCCGCCTCGCTTGGCCGCGATGACCACGCAGTTGGCGGAGGCCTCCAGCGCGACGCCGTAGCGTCGGCAGAACTCGGCGGTGTCGGCCAGGGCCGGATCGATGGCGGCGATCTCCACCTCGGCGGCGGACCCGGCGCTCCAGCCGCCGAGGGCGGTGGCCACCGGTCCGGCCAGCAGCTCCGGCCGGGACAGCGCGGGGTAGGACTCAAGGGTCAGTTCCATGGCCCCATCCAAGCGCACCCGGCCACCACCGCGCCCGGACCACCACCGCGCCCGGTGTCGCCCCGGCGTCACACCGACCGGTCGGCGCCGACGCTGATCAGTCCGGTCTCGTAGGCGACCACCACGGCCTGGGCCCGGTCGCGGATGCCGAGCTTGCCGAGGATCCGGGCCACGTGGGTCTTCACGGTGGCCTCCGACAGGTGCAGCCGCCGGGCCAGTTCGGCGTTGCTCAGCCCCTGGCCGAGCAGCCGCAGCACCTCCAGCTCGCGCGCGGTCAGCGCGGCCAGGTCGCGGTGCAGCGAGTCCGCGCCGGGGTCGCCGTGGGCGAAGCGCTCGACCAGGCGGCGGGTGATCGCCGGGGCCAGCAGCGCGTCGCCGGAGCGCACCATCCGCACGGCGGAGACCAGGTGCTCCGGGGTGACGTCCTTCAGCAGGAAGCCGCTGGCCCCGGCCGACAGCGCGGCGTAGACGTAGTGGTCCAGGTCGAAGGTGGTCAGGATGATCACCCGCAGCTCGCCCGGGTCGCCCGCGAGGATCCGGCGGGTGGCCTCCAGGCCGTCCAGCTCCGGCATCCGTATGTCCATCAGCACCACGTCCGGCCGGGTCCGCCGGACCGCGTCGACCGCCTCGGCGCCGGTGGCGGCCTCGGCCACCACCTCGATCCCGGCGGCGGTGAGGATCATCCGGAAGCCGGTGCGGACCAGCACCTGGTCGTCGGCGACCACCACCCGCAGCGGCTCGGTCACGAAGTCTCCAGTGGAATCAGTGCCCTGACCCGGTATCCGCCGGTCGGGCGAGGCCCGGAATGCAGGGTCCCACCATAGACGGCGATCCGCTCCCGCAGGCCGATCAGTCCGCGCCCGCCGCCGGAGGCGGCCGAAGGTCCGGGCCGGCCACCGGTGTCGACCACCTCCACCCGCAGCCGGTCCGCGCGGTACTCCACGGTCACCGTCGCCTCGGCGCCCACCGCGTGCTTCACCATGTTGGTCAACGCCTCCTGCACCACCCGGTATCCGGCGAGTTCGACGCCGGACGGCACCGGTCGCGGCGTGCCGACCACGGTCAGCCGCACCGGCACCCCCGACCGCCGGACCCGCTCGACCAGCGCCGCCAACCGGTCCAGGCCCGGCTGCGGGGCCAGCTCCACGGCGGTGGCGGGCTCCGCCTCGGCGCCCTCCGCCTCCTCGGCGTCCATCGTGAGCAGCCCCATGACCTGGCGCAGCTCCACCAACGCGGCCCGGCCGCCCGCCTCGACCGCCAGCAGCGCCTCGGCGGCCTGGTCCGGGGCGACCGCCATGACCGTGCGGGCGGCCCCGGCCTGGATCACCATCACGCTCACGTTGTGGGTCACCACGTCGTGCAACTCCCGCGCGATCCGGGCCCGTTCCTGCGCGACCGCGCGGCGCATCGCGGCCACCTGCCGCTGCTCCAGCGCGGACAGCCGGGCCCGGTCCTGGTCCGCGCGGTGCTTCCAGGTGCGGATCCCGTCGGCGGCCACCACGATCGGCACCAGCAGCAGGAAAGGCACGTAGGCGCTCGGCACCGAGTAGGAGCCGGAGTCGCCGAACACGCTGAACAGCAGCGCGGTCAGCAGCAGCGTCGCCAACCGGGGGATCCGGTACGGGCTGTAGGCGGCGGCGCTGTAGGCCGCGATCACCCCCGCGTACAGCGCGCCCCGGGGCAGGTCGTGCATCCCGAGCAGGGTCACCGCCATCACCACCCACAGCACCGCCAGCGGATAGCGGCGGCGCAGGACCAGCGGGACGGCCGTGAGCAGCGCGGTCAGCGGGGGGCTCAGCCATCCCTCCGGGCCGCGGTGGCCCAGCGGTTGGCCGCCGCTGTCGCCGAGGGCGCTCTGCGCCGCGCGCATCGCGACCACGCCCAGCACCAGCGCCAGCAGCACGTCGAAGACCTGGTTGCGCCGGTTCGGCCGGGGGAGCTCCCCGGCCGGGCGCAGCGCCCGCGCGGTCAGCTCCCGCAGCCGGGCCGTGGTCGGAATCATGATCACTTCTTCATTCTGGCCGAGCCCCGGGCGGCTGTCCTCGGTACCGGAGATGAGGGCCGGTCCCCCGCCGGACTACATCGCGGGGATGACGCCGCAGCCCGTAGCCCGGACGGGGTACCGGATATGCCCCGGCCGGGCGACGACCCGCCGGTGGCCCCGAACCTAGGTTCAGTGGCGCCAGGACAGAGCTGCCGAGGGAGACCGCAATGACCGCGCCGGTGATCGAACTGTGCGATGTGAGCCGCAGGTACGACCAGGGCCCACCGGCCCTGCACGAGGTGTCGCTGAGCGTCGCGCCGGGCGAGGCGGTGGCCGTCCTGGGCCCCTCCGGCAGCGGTAAGTCCACGCTGCTCAACCTGATCGCCGGTCTCGACCGGCCCAGCTCCGGCACCGTCACCGTGGCCGGGGTGCGGGTCGACGCGTTGGGCGAGGCCGGTTCCGCCCGCTACCGGCGGGCCCATGTGGGCATGGTCTTCCAGTTCTTCAACCTGCTGGACGACCTGACCGTCGCCGACAACGTGGTGCTGCCCGCGCAGCTGTCCGGCATGGGCCGGGCCGAGGCCCGGCGGCGGGCGGCGGAACTGCTGGAGGTGCTCGGCGTCGCCGGGTTCGCCGACACCCACCCCGGCCGACTGTCCGGCGGGCAGCGGCAACGGGTGGCGGTGGCGCGGGCGTTGATGAACCGACCGGCGCTGCTGCTGGCCGACGAGCCGACCGGCGCGCTGGACACCGCCGCCGGGGAGAACGTCCGCGACCTGCTGAACCAGCTGCACGCCGACGGGCAGACGATCGTCCTGGTCACCCACGACCTGGGCCTGGCGCGGTCCTGCGCCACCCGCACCGTCCAGCTCGTCGACGGCCGGGTCGCCGCCGACGTCCGGATGGAGGCGGCCCGATGAGCGCGCTGGGGAGGGTGGTCCGCTCGGGGGTCGGCCGCCGCCGGGTGCAGACCCTGGTGACCGGGCTGGCGACGATGATGGCGGTGACCGCGTCGGTGCTCGGCGGCTCGCTGCTGGTGGCTTCCAACGCGCCCTTCGACAGCGCCTTCGCGGCGCAGCACGGCGCGCAGCTGGTGGCCGGGTTCGACGCCGGGCGGGCCACCGCGGCGCAGGTGTCGGCCACCGCCCACGCGGCGGGGGTGACCGCCGCGTCCGGCCCGTTCCTGACCGTGCTGATCGATCCGAGCGGCCCCTCGGCCGCCGGGACCGGCGCCGCCGCGGACCTGGGGCCGATGACCGTGGTCGGCCGGGCGACCCCCGGCGGCGCGGTCGACGACGTCGGCCTGACCGCCGGTCGGTGGGTGAACAGGCCCGGCCAGATCGTGCTCTCGGCCGACCAGGCGGACAACCTCGGCCCCGGCGGCCCGGTCGGCAGCACCCTCCACCTCAGCGGACTGCCCGGCGACCCGGCGCTGACCGTGGTCGGCGTCGCCCGCTCGGTCAGCGCCAGCGCCGACGGCTGGGTCACCCCGGCCGAGGCCGCCGCGCTCACCCCGTCGAGCGCGTCCCGCGCGGCGGGCGGCTACCAGATGCTGTACCGCTTCGCCGCCGCGGCCGACACCGGGCAGGTCGCCGCCGACCGCGCGGCGGTGGCGGCGGCGGTCCCGGCCGGGGCGCTGACCGGGGTGCGGTCCTGGCTCAACACCAAGCAGGGCAGCGACCGCAACACCGCGCTGTTCATCCCCTTCCTGATCGCCTTCGGGATCCTGGGCGTGGCCATGTCCGTGCTGATCGTCGGCAACGTGGTGGCCGGTGCGGTCGGCACCGCGACCCGCCGGATCGGCATCCTCAAGGCCCTCGGCTTCACCCCGGGCCAGGTGGTGCGCGCCCACATGGGCCAGGCGCTGGTACCGGCGGCGGTCGGCACCGCGCTCGGGGCGGTCATCGGCGACGCCCTGACCGTGCCGGTCCTGTCCGCGACCAACCAGCTCTACGGCACCGCGAGTCCGGGCGTCGACTGGTGGGTGGACCTGGCCGCGGTCGGCGGGGCGCTGGGCCTGACGGCGGTGACCGCGTGGGCGGCCGCGCTGCGCGCCGGTCGGCTGCGCACCGTCGAGGCGCTGGCGGTGGGACGCACCCCGCGCCCCGGCCGGGGCCGGTGGGCGACCCGGCTGGCCGCGCGGCTGCCGCTGCCTCGTCCGGTCAGTCTGGGCGCGGCCCATCCGTTCGCCCGCCCGGCCAGGTCGGCCGCGCTGGTGGCCGCGATCGTGTTCGGCACCGCCTCGGTCACCTTCGCCATCGGCATCAGCGGCTCGCTGAGCCGGATCCAGGCCGCGAAGGACCACGACCACTCCGACGTCCAGCTCCTCCCCCAGTACCTGCCGCCCGCCTCGTCCGGTGCCGCCGGGGCGCCCGGGACCGATCCCGGCAGCGCGCCGCGGGCCACGGCACCGGTCGCGGCCGACCCGGGCGCCGTCACCGCGGCCCTCGACTCCCTGGCCGGTACCGCGAGTTACTACGGCACGGCGGACACCCAGGTCGGCGTGGCCGGGGTGACCGGCGCCAGTGCGGTCTTCGCCTTCACCGGGGACGCCTCCCGGGCGGGCTGGGTGATGGTCTCCGGCGGCTGGTTCCACGGCCCCGGTCAGGCCGTCGTGCCGACCACCTTCCTGACCGCCACCGGCACCCGCCTGGGCGACACGGTCACCCTGGAGGACCACGGCCGGGCGGTCCCGGTCCGGATCGTCGGCGTGGTGCTCGACCCGCACACCCAGACCATGGAGGTGCTGACCGACCTGTCGACGCTCAGCGCCGCCGAGCCGGACCTGCGCCCGATGACGTACTCGGTCCTGGTGAAGCACGGGACGAACCTGACCGACTACGTCCACCGGCTCGACACCGTGGTCGGGCCGCTCGGCCTCACCGCCGGGACCGGCGGTTCCGGCGGGCGGAGCGGCACGGTGCTGGCGCTCGACGCGCTGACCGCCGCGCTCACCCTGATGCTGGTGGCCACCGCGGCCATGGGGGTGCTCAACTCGGTGGTCCTGGACACCCGGGAGCGCGTCCACGACCTGGGCGTGCACAAGGCGCTGGGGATGACACCGGGGCAGACGGTCGGCATGGTGCTCTCCTCGGTCGCGGTGATCGGCCTGCTCGGCGGCGCCGTCGGGGTACCGGTCGGCGCGGCGCTGCAGGCGCTGGTGGTGCCCGCCATGGGGCGCGGCGCCGGACTGGTGCTGCCCGCCTCGGTGGTCGACGTCTACCGCCTGCCGGAACTGCTCCTGCTCGGCCTCGGCGGCCTGCTGATCGCCGCCCTGGGGGCGCTGCTCCCGGCCGGCTGGGCCGCCGGTACCCGCACCGCCACCGCCCTGCGCACCGAGTAGTCCCCGGCCGCCGCCGATCCGGCCGCCGCCGATCAGGTCGACGTCGCGCCGCCGGTGGTCACCGCCGACGGAGCCGTTGGCCGAGCCGGTGGGCGAAGCCGCGGCCGATCATCCGCAGCTGGCCGCGGATCCGCATGTCGCTGTGGATGATGAAGTCGTCGTGCACGAACACGCCCTTGCGGCTGCCGATCTCCCGCGCGGCGTCCCGGACCTCGACCAGCTGGGCCGTGGTCATCGCGAGCGCGTGCTCGTTCGGCTGGTAGGTGGCGCCCAGCGGGTAGTCGCGGCCGGGTTCGGTGGTCATCTCGATGTGGCAGCCCAGCACATGGGTCACCGGCCGCGCGGAGCTGAAGTCGACGAGCCGGTCCAGGGTGTCGGTGAAGGCGTCGAAGTCGAAGGCGTAGAGCCGCCCGGGGATGACCGTGTCGCCGGTGAGCAGGATTCCGGTCCACGGGTCGTGGACCGCCACCGCCGACGTGTGGTGGCCGGTGGCGGCGATGAGTTCCAGCACCCGGCCGCCGAGGTCGAAGCCGACGGTACCGGTCGGCCACTGCTGGAACCCGAAGAAGGCCTGTACCGCCTCCGGCTCGCGCCCGACGATCCTGGTCGCCGGGCGGTCGGCGAACTGGGGGTCCCCGGCGACGTGGTCACCGTGGCCGTGGGTGTGGGCGACCACGAGCTCGTAGTCCGCGCGCGGATGCCGGTCCAGCCATTCGCCGATGAGGCGGTCGACGGTCTCGCGCAGCGGGAACGCCTCCGGGTCGGCGGTGGCGCCGGTGTCGAACAGGATCGCGCGGTCGCTGCCGAACAGCAGGTAGAGGAACGGCGCCTCGTAGCTGGTCGTCTTGCTCTGGCGCAGGATGCGGGTGTGCTCGTCGTAGGCGTGGACCTGGATCCGCGGTTCGGTCGCGCCGCTCCGGCGACGGACGCCGTGGTTCCACCGGACGTCCAGGTTCCCGCTGACGGGAGCGCCGCTGACGAAGTCGATGGCCGGCGCGTCACTGTTCGAGCTCATGCGGTCCTCCTGCGGAGTGGGCCTCGGTCCGGGTCGGGGCGGGCGCGGTCAGAGCCAGCCCTTCTGGGCGGCTTTGATGCCGGCTTCGAAACGGCTGGTGGCGCCGAGGCGTTCCATGACGGAGGCCATGTGGCGCCGCACGGTGCGGGTGGACAGTCCCAGGCGTTGGCCCGCGGCGTCGTCGGTCAGTCCGGTGCCGAGGAGGCGCAGGAGCTGGCGTTCGGTCTCGGTCAGACCGGTCCCGGGGTCGTCGGTGCGGGTGGCGCCGAGGGGGACCGCGGTGGACCAGGCCTGCTCGAACAGCTCGCACAGGGCGCGGACCAGGCCGGGTTCGGTGACGTGGAGGGCGCCCTTCCGGCTGTCGGCGGGGTCGATCGGAACCAGTGCCTGGCTGCGGTCGACGATGACCAACCGCTGCGGGATCACCGGCGCGGTCCGGACCTCGCTGCCCAGGCTGAGCAGCCAGTGGGCGAAGGCGGTGGTGTACGGATCGTTGCGGGCGGCGTCCTGGTAGATGGACTTGACGGTGACGCCGCGGGCGATGGCGTCGGCGTTTCCCTTGCGCCCGGCCTCCAGGTCCTCGGGGCGCTGGGCGGCACCGGGATGGACGCCGACCAGCTCGGTGGTGGTGTCGCGGACCAGTACCTCCAGGCGCCGCTGGA
Source organism: Streptacidiphilus sp. P02-A3a (assembly GCF_014084105.1). GTDB lineage: Bacteria > Actinomycetota > Actinomycetes > Streptomycetales > Streptomycetaceae > Streptacidiphilus. The sequence continues at coordinate 9,251,145 of NZ_CP048289.1, forward strand.
TGGCGTCGATGCCCAGCAGGCGCTCTCCGTGGGCGGCCCGGGTCTCGGCGCGGTCGGCGACCATACGGGTGACGGCGGCCCGGGAGGCGGCGAGGCGCGCCTGGCGGGCGGCCATGTCGGCCTCCTCCCGGGCGAGCATGTTGGCCAGGCCGACCTCGGGGCTGACCGCGGCCATCTGGCCGGGGTGCTCGCTGGAGGCGCGGACCAGCATCAGCGCGACCAGTTCGTCCAGGCAGTCGTGGACCTGGCCGTCGGGCAGGCCCAGCTGGGCGGCGAGGGCGGCCACACCGTGGGCGGGATGGTCGAGCATGGCCTGGTAGACGGCCTCGGCGTGGGCGCTGAGCCCCAACGACTGCAACATGTCCGCCCCTTGGTGAGTGGTGCTGCCTGCCCCTGGGCGGCACCCCGCGTGCACATGATCGCACCGAACCCCTCCGGGGTCCGCCGACTCCCGGAGTCCCGGCCCGTCCGACCGGCGGCCGCCGACCCGCGCGGGGCCACCTGCCTTGAATGGCATGTCCACAACAATGCGGCAGGGAGCGGCCATGCCGGTTGGTGCCGCCCCGAACCCATGTCCCCGGCGCTGACCAGCGACGAAGCTGTAGCCATCGCCACCGGAAAGGCCCACCACGATGAACCGAACGCCCCGCGCCCCCACCACCCGGCAGCCGCGCCGGTAGCCCGGATGGACATCATCTACGCCAGCCTGGAACGCCGCCCGACGGCCGCCTCGCCCCCGGCGGACGAAGTCGCCGAGGTCGTGGACGTCCTCTGGGCCCACGCGGTCACCGAGGACCGCCTCGAATTCGCCGGTGGCCGGGCCCGCCCCGAACGCCTCGACCTGCTCCTCTTCCTGCTACCGCCCGCTCCGGGCACACCTCCTGAGCTGGCGTCAGTACAGCGGGTCGGCCGACTGCTCGACCGTTGCCACCACGCCTCGCCGACCGTGCGGCACCGCTACCTGCCGCCCGCGCCACCCTCCCGGTCCGCCCTGTCCCCCTGAAGCGGCCGACCGGGCTCCACCCACAGACGCCACGCGCCCGATCCGCCCAGCGACCGGACCGGGCGCGTGGTCCCACCGCAGGTCACCGCTGTTGCCCCGCTGTTACAACGGCCCCACAGATCCATGATGTCGGACTGGCAGTCTTTACCCATCGCACAGAGCAGCAACCGAAAGGCCGGATCGGAGAGCGATCGGCTACGGCGGCGCGGCTCCCGCGACCTCCCTTCGCAGCACCCCCTCCGCCCGTGAAAGGCACCGCCGCCATGTCCGCTCGCCGCCGTACCCTCGTCGCCACCGCCGTCGCCCTCGCCGCCACCGCCACCGCCGTCCTGTCCGCCGGAACCGCCAACGCCTCCGCCCCGGCGCCCGCCACGTCGAACGTCAGCGTCACGCTCGGCACCCCGGCCCCGGTCGGCGCCCTCCTCCCCGGTGGCGCCGCCGAGACCTTCACCGTCACCGCCACCAACAACACCGCGACAGCGCGGGAGTTCACCGCCGAGGTCGGCGGCAGCAGCACCGGCGCACTGCCCCTCCCGGCCGACGGCGTCGTCTTCGGGGCCACCGCGATCGGCGGCACCCCGGCCACCGGCGGCTCGCTGAACACCCAGGACGGCGACCTGCTCGGCGCGTTCTACCCGGCCGGCGGCTCGTTCGGCGACTCCTTCACCCTCCCGGCGCACGCCACCTACAGCTGGAAGCTCTCCCTCGCCGCCACCAAGGCCTGGCCGCTCAACGACGGCGACCTGACGTTCTTCGTCGATGCCAACCAGGGCTCCACCAGTGGCACCCTCGACTTCAAGGTCGGCGACGGCGACACCGGCGGCCCGGTCGCCCAGACCTTCAACGGCGACAGCACCGTCGCCCCCGGCCAGCCCGCCTACGAGTACCTCGACGTCACCAACAACACCGGCGCCACCCTCGGCAAGGGCTGGGCCGACCACCTCGTCGTCACCCAGCTCGACCCGAACGGCCCGCGGACCTTCGTCAACCAGGTCACCCTGGAGACCGACGTCTGGAACGGCCGGGCCTACGTCCCCGTCCCGGCCGGCGAGTCCCTCCCCCCGCTGTCCAAGGACCTCGCCCCCGGGGCCACCGCCGTCTACCGGATCCGCGTGGACCTGGTGACGTACGCGGCCACCACCGAGCGGGGCCGGCTCCGGCTGGACGCCTTCGACATGTCGGGGATGGGCTCCGCCGACAGCGCCAGCAAGGTGCTGCTCATCAGCCGCGACCCGCTGACCGGCCCGCAGGCCTCCGCGTCCGCGTCCGCCTCTTCCGTCGCGTCCCCGTCGGCCTCCCCGTCGGCCTCCGCCTCCGCCTCGGCCGCCGCCCCGCACGCGTCCGCCACCCCCACGGCCGCGCCCAGCACGCCGATCGTCACCACCGTCGACACCGGCGCCGACCTCGCCGAGACCGGCGGCGGCAGCGGCACCGGCACGCTGGCCGCCGTCGCCCTCGCCCTGCTCGCCGCGGGCTCCAGCGTCGTCGTCGCCCTCAAGCTCCGCGCCCGCCGCCGCTGATCCGCCCCCGCACCACCCCGAAGGTGCCTCCGGCCGGGAGTCCGCTCCCGGCCGGAGGCACCTTCGCCCGTTTCCCCACGCCTCATCCCGCCGACCGGCCCGCCGCTCCGGTCGGCGCCCGGCGACGGCCGCCGGGGGCGAAGGCGTGACCTGCCGCCGCTCGCCGGAGTTGACCGGACGTGACCACCCGCGCCGAGGTCCGCTCGGGCCCGCCCCGGGGCCGCGCCCTCGGCGGACCATCTCTCACCCTGGAGGCCGCATTGGGCACCGAACCGGACTGGGCAGCCCTGGGCATCGACCCGGAGGTACCGAGCATCGCCCGGGTCTACAACGCCTTCCTCGGCGGCACCGACAACTTCCCGGCGGACCGCCGGGTGGTCGAGGGAGTCGCGGCGGCCGTCCCGGAGATCCTCACCGTGGCGACCCTCAACCGGGCCGTTCTCGGCCGCGGCGTCCGCTTCCTGGTCCAGCAGGGCATCGACCAGTTCCTCGATCTGGGCTCGGGGCTGCCCACCGCCGAGAACACCCACCAGGTGGCCCGGGCGGTGAACCCCGGCGCCCGGGTCGTCTACGTCGACAAGGACCCGCTGGTCGCCGCGCACGCGGCCGCCCTCATCGGCGACGACCTCACCGCCATGGTGACCGCCGACCTCCGCTCACCCGGGACTGTCCTGGCCGCTCCGGCGGTACGCCGCCTGATCGACTTCGACCGCCCGGTAGCGCTCCTGCTCGTCGGGATCCTGCACCATCTGCACGACGACGAGGACCCGCGGGGCGTCGTCGAGGCGTACCTGGCGGCCGTCCCCTCCGGCTCCTACCTGTTCGTCAGCCACTTCTGCGACTCAGGACCGGAGGCCAGGGAGGCCGAGCAGAAGTTCCTCAGCCTGCTCGGCACCGGCCGGTTCCGGACCGAGACGGAGATCGCCGCCTTCTTCGACGGCCTCGACCTGCTGGAACCGGGCCTGGTCCCCACCCCGCTGTGGCACCCGGACCACCCGGTGACCACCTCCCCCCAGGTCGGCGACCGACTCATCTGGGCCGGAATCGCCCGCAAACCCTGACCGACGACCGCCCCCGGGACAGGCTGTAGGATCTCGCCGCTCGTGTCACAGGGCATCGCTCTGACCTGGTGCTCCGCTCCAGTCTCACGGCGCAAAGAGCTTGATCAGTCTCAAAGCCAGGTCGATTCCTCACCTCCGGTTCCGGTAGCTATTCACATGGGGTGGCGAGCGGGTTCGTCTCGCCCGGGCTCCGGCTCATGGCTTAGTAACGGTCGAGGTTCCGGATCGTTGAGGATGTTGTGGATATCGGGCTGGAGGCGCTGGATCGCGGCGAGTTGGTCGCCGCGCTGGCCACTGCCCTTGCCCGGATCGAGGAGCTGACTGCTCGCGTCGCCGAACTCCAGGACCGGTTGAACCGGGACTCCTCGAACTCCTCCCAGCCTCCGTCCGCGGCGGCCCGTATCGCAAGCCGCCACCGAAGGCGTCGGCGATGCGAAGGAAGTCCGGGCGCAAGCCGGGCAAGCAGCACGGCGACCCCGGGGCCACCCGCTGCCAGGTCGCTGATCCGGACGAGGTGATCGAGTGCCCGCCACCGGAGTGCGGCAACTGCGGGACCGAACTGGCCGACGCCACAGTGTTCAGGGTATCCAAGCGGCAGGTGTTCGAGGTGGCCGCGCCTCCGCCGCCCCTGGTCACCGAGTACTGGGTGATCTCCAAGACCTGCCCGTGCTGCGGGACGGTGACCGTCGGGTCGGCACCTTCGGGCGCGGGTGGCCGAGTGCAGTGGGGTCCGGGAGTGAAGGCCCGGGCGGTGCTCACCGTGATGGCCCATCACCTGCCTTTCGGTCGCGCGAAGCGGCTGCTGCGTGACCTGGCCGGCATCGACTGCTCGACCGGCTGGCTCGTCAACGTTCGCCGCCAGGCCGCCGCCGCTCTGGAGCCGTTCATGGCCCACATCCAGAAGATCCTGCACCGGGCCCGGCTCCTGCACGTGGACGAGACCACCGTGCGCGCCGCCGCGAAGCTCGCATACCTGCACGTGGCCTGCGACGACAAGTTCACCGCCATGCACACCGGGGGACGCGGCGTCGCCGACATCGACGCCGGGAAGATCCTCGACGGCTTCGCCGGGATCCTGGTCCGCGACGGCTACGGCGGCTACACCCACCTCGTCGACGCCGTCCACGTCTGGTGCGGTGCCCACACGCTTCGGGACCTCAAGGCCGTCCACGATGCCGACCCCGGCCACCAGCAGGGTGCCGAGGCGATGGCCAACACCCTGGCCCTCGCCCTGAAGGCAACCCACGAAGCCCGCCGAAGTGGAACTCACCGAGATCCGCTGCCGCTACGCGGGCGCGATCGCGGCAATGCGCTCGGACAACACCCCTGGCAGTACGCCGCTCCAGCAAAGGGGCCTGACCCTGGCAGCCCGCTTCGACAAGCACCGCGACATGATCCTGGCCTTCATCCACGACCTGACGATCCCCTTCACCAACAACGCAGCCGAGTTGGAAGTAAGAGGGGCGAAGATCCGCCAGCGAGTCTCCGGGTGCTGGCGAACCCTGGCCGGACTCGCCGACTTCGCCGTCATCTGGTCATACCTGTCCACCGCCGCGAAACACAACATCGACCACCTCGACGCCCTCGTCCAACTGTTCGCCGGTGGACCCTGGCTGCCGCCGAATCCCGAACCAATCTGACGACAACCACGAGAGGAGCCGCCGATCCGATCTGACCGAGGTCTGTCATCCGTAGCTGCGGCTGACCACATCAGGGAGGATCCCAGTCCGGTCCCACTCTTGAAAGATTGCGGCTGCCACCACAACAAACCTTCCTCGAATTGCGGGATCTGGGTTCTCTACGTTTCCAACGCTCCTGTTAATCGACATATCGCCAATCGGTTTCCCATCGGCGTCACAGGGGCGGATCGCTTCTGTATCTACATTGACGATGACGTGCCCGCTTGAGCCATCGTCTCTTTCCCATGAATATATGATACTACTGCCCGCCAAGGGCCTCTTGGCAATCCTGACCGAAGATCCCACGACATCACCTCCTTGAAATCCCTACCCTCGGAAGGGTATACCGTCCGCCTCGGGTCCGAACTCATCCCAGGTGAAACCAGCATCAAGAGTGGCCTGATGAGCCAACACATAGTTCTGGTTTCCATTGTCAGACATCCAGGATGACTCATAGAGCTCATGACTTAGAAGCTCAAAGTCGGTGGAGTGCGGAATGCCGTCCTGGAGCCTTTCCCAGGCGCGCGCGATTCTGGGGTTTGCATCGAATCGCATGGTTCCCACATCAAGCTCATGCTCTTCGGTGAACACGTGATTGTAGATCTGTTCGATATCGCCTGATCAGAATCCTTGAGGAGCGGCAGTGGCAGCAACCGATTCCAGTTGTGGATCAGAGCGGATTCTTCCATACGCGTGATCCGCCCAATCTGTCTCAAAGTCGATCTCACTTCGCGGCGTGCGGAACGAAGATCCGCCCGTCTGAGCTAGTCTCCATCTGAAGAGCTACCGGTTCCGTTGGGCTGCGAAGCGCACCCTCCGGCAGGCATTGTCACTGCGGGCTGCTTTCGCGCCGAGGACCCGCATTCTCGTCCTGAAGCGTCAGCTCGGTGGCAGAACCATCCCGTTCAAGTAGGCGTCGAGGCTCGCCCGGACGTTGTCCAGGTGCTCCCTGATGCCCTTGATCTTGTCCCGCAGTTGGGTGAAGTTCACGCTGGGGACTACTGCTTGTTCGCAGAGCTCCCGCCGCCTCACGACGCGCGTACGAATCTCTGCGTCCGTCAGTTGAGGGACGAGGACGGCATTGGTCCGCTGAAGGCGGTCGAGGATCGGCTGTGCTGCGTCCGCCCGCTCGCGATAGGAGAGAGGACTCTCGGTGGGGCTGTCGGTGTGCGGGAGCCGAGACAACTGGGCCTCGCAGAAGTGCAGGTCCTCCAGGATCTCGGCAGCGGCCCGCTGGCCCATCTCGACTCGGGCGGCCGAAGCGCCCTTGCGGAAGGACCACACAACCGATCCGGCAGCCCCCGCCGCGCCGATCAATCCGCCGACAACTCCACCGAGGAACGCTCCGTAATCCCAGTCCATTGCGACATCCTGCACCCGCGTCTTCTCTTACGTGACCAGAACCGGGTAGCCCGCCTCCATCCACGAACCTCGACGGACTCCTAGATCTGCCTCAATATGTGTTGCCGTTGATCAGTCTCACGACCATTGCGGACCGCAGAGCATGGCTCCTTGCTCGTCTTCGTCGTCGAAGTCGTAGGGCGGGATGATCCATCGCATCACCATCTCGCCCGTCTCGTCGGCTTCGAGCGTGACTGGATAGACCTGGCCCGCTTCTCGCTCACCGTGGTGTCTGATCGAGTGGTCGCCTTGGTCCCATTCAATGCCGAGCACCTGGCAGCCGCTGACATCGATCGCTCCGGCGCGGAGCGGGTGGTGCCACCCGGCCCGCCGGAAGCGGTGGTAGTCGGTGTGCTTGTCGATCGAGACCATGAGGCCCTTGCCGTGGAGGCGGTCGCACCAGGCGGTGAGTTCGGACGCGCGTGCGGCTGCCTCGGCCAGCGGAAGGTCGAGCCAGCCGTGCGGTCCGTCGACGCCGTACTGCGCGATACGTCCGCCACCGAACTGCGCATGTGCATCGTCCGCGTACCGGCCCCAGTAAGTGACGTCGGCGAGCCCGTCGGCCGGCTGGTCGTTCATTCCCGTCCACGCGTCCAGCCCCGAGGCGTCGCCGATGACCATGCCGCACCGGTCGACGGGCAGGTCCCCAAGCCGGACCGACACCGATCGGTTCGTGGTTTCGGGCCATCTGAGTCCGAGGCTAATCTCCAAGGTCGCGATCGCCGGTTCCTCGTCGAACGGGGTGTGCGACATCCCGTGAGTTCATCTGATGCCGGGAGGGCGCCCAGCCTGCTGGCCAGGGCGTTCTGGTGCCCTTTCGATCCGAGCACCCCAGTGAAGGAACTTCAGGATTCATGAAGTAGTCTCAGTCTTCACGATGGTTCCACTTTCCTCGTGAAGCTGAGGAGGCTCGGGTTGGCGCTGGCCGCTGTACGGGATCTGCGCGAGCTCCGGGCGCCGGCCTCGGCTGAAGAGCTGGAGGCGTTCGAGACCGACGTGCTCGCCGGCTTCGTGCTGGCGCGGGCATCGGCGGGGCTGGCGGACGGCACCATCCGCGGCGACGTCGGCAACCTGGAACAGATCCGGACGTGGTTCGGCCGTCCGCTGTGGGACATGGAGCCCCCGGACGCCGACGCGTACTTCGGGCGGGTGCTCCGCGGTTCGCCCAGCGGCACCCGGCTCGCCCGGTCCCAGGCGCTGACCACGTACTTCGCGTTCCTGGAACTGCGGCACAAGATCGAGATCCACCAACTGACCGGCCGGGTGGTGGACTGCCCGATCGACGAGATGAACCGCCCGCGCGGCAGCAAGGACGCCCAGCTGCGGATCCCGCCGACCTCACCCGAGGTGGACAGGCTCTTCAGCGGCTGGGCCGGCGACCTGGCGGTCTGCCGCAAGTTCGGCCCGACCGCCCGCAACTACACCGCTGCCCGGCTCATGGCGGGGGTGGGCCTGCGGGTGAACGAGGCGTGCCGACTGGACCTCGCGGATATCAAGTGGGACCTGGGCCGGTTCGGCAAGCTCCACGTCCGCTACGGCAAGGGCGCCCGGGGCTCGGGGCCGCGCGAGCGGATGGTGCCGCTGATCAACGACGTCGGGCGGACCCTGCGCTGGTTCATCGAGGACGTGTGGGGGCAGTTCGACGACGACCACACCCGGCCCGGCGCCCCACTGTTCCCCTCGGAGCGCAAGAACGCCGACGGCTCGGCCCGCCGGGTGGGCGACGACGCCCTGCGAACGGGCCTGGCCGGGGCGGCGGAGGTCCATCTCCCAGGCTGGGCAGAGAAGTTGACTCCACATGTGCTGCGGCACTTCTGCGCGTCCGAGCTCTACCTGAACGGCATGGACCTCATCGCAATTCAGGAGGTTCTAGGACATTCTTGGATCGCGACGACAATGCGATACGTCCACGTGCACCGCACGCGGGTCGAGGATGCCTGGGTCGCCGGGCAGGAACGCGCCGCACAGCGGCTGGGAGGACTGATCCGATGAGGTGGAACCTGCGACTGACGGCCGCGAGCAAGGGCGTCTGGAAGGCATCCGACCTGCAGCGGAGTCTGGCCGAGCACGGCCTGGTGATCTCCGCCGGCAAAATGTCCGGGCTGTGGTCCGGACAGCCGGTCTCCCTCAAGCTCGACGACCTGGACGTCATCTGCGTCGTGCTGGGCTGCGACATCGGGGACCTGCTGATCCCCCAGCCAGAGACGGTCACCCGCCCCGGCCAGGACACCGTCCAACAGGCCGCGGTCGGCTCCTCGTCCACGGTCGTGCCCAAGCGCCGCGACGGCCGCTCGCTGCCGCCGGCCTGACAGAAGGTCCGCAAGTGGGACACATACGCGCCGACAAGCCGGCTGCCTCGTGCGCAGGGTGTCTGTCGTGGGGACAACTGCCGGGAAGGTTCTGCCGCGGCTGCTACACCTACGGCCAGACCCACGCCGTGGGGACGTGCGCCGGCTGCCGCCGAGAGGTCGCGATCCCCGAGGCGCACGGCTACTGCCGCCTCTGCCGAGCCCAGGCCACCTGGGCGGGCAAGGCCGCGGGCACTACCGGCAGAGACCGCGTGCTGCTGCCGTTCCTGCGGCAGGTCACCCACCAGCAGCTCTTCTTCGCGAACCTGCAGCGGCCCCGCAACGGCGGACCTCCCGTCGGCAAGGCTGGCCGCCGTGCCCTGCGAGTCAAGCCCCTGCCCACCGCCCCGCCGCCCGCGACGCACTGGCACCAGCCCGAACTGTCCACTGCCGCAAGGGACTTCGGTCGGTTCGACCGCAGGCACGCAGACCTCGACAATCCCCGCCTGGTCCGGGCCCGCAAGGAGGCCCTCGCACTGGGCGAAACCCGGGGCTGGACCCGCTGGATCACCAGTGACGTCGACCGCGCCCTGGTCATCGTGCTGTCCGGCCATTCCGAGGGCGAGGTGATCCGGTACTCCGAGCTCTTCCCGCCGCTTCGCAGCCGCGGACTGTCCGTCGTCCACACCGCCGAGGTCCTGGGCCGGCTCGGCCTGTTCATCGACGACCGCACTCCCTCGGTCGACCGCTGGCTCGCGCGCAAACTCCACGGCGTCGCCCCGGGAATCCGCCGCACCGCCGAGGACTGGGCCCGCACCCTGCTCGACGGCGGTCCACGTTCGCAACCACGCGCGCCGGGCACCGCCCGCGGCTACCTCAACGAGGTCCGCCCGGCACTTCTGGACTGGTCAAACCGCTACGACCACCTGCGGGAAGTCACCCGCCAGGACATCCTCGACGTCCGCGACGCGGTCACCGGCAAACAGCGCGAGAGCCGCATCGTCGCACTGCGGTCGCTGTTCCGGCATGCGAAGAAGACCGGCCAGGTCTTCAAGAACCCGACCGTCCGCATCCCCATCGCCAGGCACGCCGGACCCGTCCTCCAGCCCCTGGAACAGGCCGACATCGACGAGGCGGTCACCGCCTCCACCCGCCCGCACACGCGCCTCATCATCGCCCTGGCCGCCGTCCACGCCGCTCGACCGGGCATGATTCGCGCCCTGCGACTCGACGACGTCGACCTCGGCAACCGCCTGATCACGATCGCCGACCACATCCGCCCGCTGGACGACCTCACCCACCACACCCTCATGCAATGGCTGGACTACCGGCGCACCCGCTGGCCGAACACCGCTAACCCCCACCTGCTGATCACCCAGAAGTCCGCCGTCGGGCACGGACCCGTCGGCAAGCTCTGGGTCACCCAAGCCACCCGCAACCTCCCCGCGAACCTGGAACGCCTCCGCGTCGACCGCCAGCTCGAAGAAGCCCTCACCCACGGCCCCGACCCACTCCACCTCGCCCTGGTCTTCGGCATCGACGAGAAGACCGCCATCCGCTACGCGGCCTCCGCCCGACAGCTCCTAGATCCCGATATCGCACCCTAAGAATCTATAGACACTTAGCATGATGATCTATTAATGTATCGACTATGAATTCACTAAGCGAAGACCTGAAGCGAGTCGCCGCTGAACTGCGGGAAGCCCACGATGAACAGGCCCGACTCACGGCGCACATCGCAGGCCTGCTGGCCAAGCAGGAGTCGCTGCAGCGGGCGGCCTTCACCGCGACCGCGCCAGCGGACGCGACTGACCTGGGTCCGATGACGAAGGCCCAGGCAATCGTGGCGATTCTTAAAGGCGCCCCTAGCTCCATGACCCTCCAGGACATCGCGACAGCCCTGACCGATGCGGGAAAATATGCCAAGGCCAGCGGCGTCTCGGTCTATATGGACGGACTACTGAAGGACGGCCTGGCGATCCGAGTAGCCCGTGGCCACTACGTCGCCGCACGGTGACCGCTCCGTCGAAGTGAGCCCACAGCGCGGATGCCCCCAAATGCGGTCGGCGCACCACAGGCTCCCATCGCCGGTTCACTACGAACCCGCTGACCGACAGCTGAGAAGCACGGCGACGGACCCTCGGGTTCCCACTGAGCGACCCTCAGTATCTCTGAACTCACGGGCCTCCCGGCCCTTTCCTCCCGAAGCTACGGCGAAGTGACAAGTAGCTCTCTGTAGCGGATCTGGGGTGTGCTTGTCAGGGCTTCTGATCTTCTGGGCTCATCGCGGGCCGTGCTCGGCGAGGTTGGTCCGGTCATGACGACCGGAAGGAGCGCGGGGTGCGGCAGGAGTGGGAGCCGGAGGACCTGATCGAGGTCTGGACGCTGCTGGAGGAGGACCAGGAGCGGCTGCGGAACAAGTCGGGGGCGAACCGGTTGGGGTTCGCGCTGTTGCTGAAGTTCTTCGAGGTGGAGGCCCGGTTCCCGGAGGACGCCGGGGAGAGATCCCGGTGCCAGCGGTGTCGTACGTCGCTCAGCAGGTGAAGGTGGCGGCAGAGGAGTGGGCCGCGTACGACTGGGCGGGCGGGCGATCAAGCGGCATCGGATGGAGATCCGGGGCGCGTTCGGCTTCCGTGAGTGCACGGAGGAGGACCAGGGCCAGCTCGCCGAGTGGTTGGCGGTGGAGCTGTGCGGGGTGGAGCTGTCCAGGGAGCGGCTGGCGGAGGCGGTGGTGGCCCGCTGCCGCAAGGACCGGCTGGAGCCGCCGGCCCCAGGACAGATCGCCCGGCTGGTGGGCAGGGCTGTCAGCACCTTCGAGGAACGGTTCTGCGCGACCACGGTGGGCCGGCTGTCGGCGGCGACCCGGTCGCGGCTGGACGACCTGATCGCCGAGGACGCCAGCGCGGACGAGGAGAGCGCGGGTGGCGGGGGCACGTTCTTCACGGAGCTGAAGGCGGACCCGGGCGCGCTGGGCCTGGACAGTCTGCTGGCGGAGGTGAACAAGCTCCAGCGGGTGCGTGCGCTGGAGCTGGCTCCGGAGCTGTTCGGGGATGTGTCGGAGAAGCTGGTGGCGGCCTGGCGGGCGCGGGCGTCGAAGGAGTACCCCTCGGACCTGCGGGCGGCGCCGCCGCCGGTGCGGTACACGCTGCTGGCCGCGCTGTGCCACGTGCGGGAGACAGAGATCACCGACTCGCTGGTGGAGCTGTTCATCCAGCTCGTGCAGAAGATCAACACACGGGCGGAGAAGAAGGTCGAGGGCGAGTTGAACAAGGAACTCAAGCGGGTCCGCGGCAAGGAGGGCATCCTGCTACGGCTGGCGGAGGCGGCGGTCGCGGAGCCGGGCGGCACGGTCCGCAAGGTGATCTATCCGGTGGCCGGGGAGTCCACGCTGAAGGCGCTGGCGGCGGAGGCCGCGGCGAACGAGGCCCGCTACCGGGCCCGGGTGCGTACGGTGCTGCGCTCGTCGTACTCGAACCACTGGCGGCGGATGCTCTCGCCGCTGCTGAACGCGCTGGAGCTGAAGTGCAACAACACCGCCTACCGGCCGGTGATGGACGCCATCGACCTGCTCAAGCGGTACCTGGACCAGCCCATCGCGAAGGAGGGGGCGTTCTTCGACGAGGCGGAGAAGATCCCGCTGGCCGGGGTGGTGCGCGAGGAGTGGCGCAAGGCAGTCGTGGATGAGCGCGGCCGGGTCGAGCGCATTCCGTACGAGCTGTGCGTGCTCGTGGCGCTGCGGGAGGCGCTGCGGCGGCGGGAGATCTGGGTGCCGGGCGCGAACCGGTGGCAGAACCCGGAGGACGATCTGCCACCGGACTTCGAGGACAACCGCGATGTGCGCTACGACGCGATCCGTCAGCCGCAGGACCCGGAGAAGTTCATCGAGGCCCTGGAGAAGAGGCTGCGCGAGGCCCTGACCCTCTTCGACACCGCGCTGGAACTGGGCACCACGGGCGGGGTGGACATCGTCAGGAAGCACGGCGAGCCGTGGATCAAGGTCTCGCCGCTGGGCAAGCAGGAGGAGCCGGAGAACCTCGTCGCCCTGAAGGCGGAGATCGAACGCCGCTGGGGCACCATCGACCTGATCGACATCCTCAAGGAGGCCGAGTTCGCCACCGGCTTCACCGGCGAGTTCACCTCGGTCGCCACCAGGGAGGCGGTCCCGAAGGCGGTGCTGCGGCGCCGGCTGCTGCTGGTGCTGTTCGCGCTGGGGACAAACATGGGCATCAAACGGGTCGCAGTCACCGGCAAACACGGCGAGAGCGAGGCCGTCCTGCGCCGAGTACGGCACCTGTTCGTCAACCGGACCAACCTGCGCGCGGCGCTGGTGCGGCTGGTCAACGCCACCTTCGCCGCCCGCGATGCCGCGTGGTGGGGCGAGGGCACCGCCTGCGCGAGCGACTCCAAGAAGTTCGGCTCCTGGAGCTCGAACTTCATGACCGAGTGGCACCAGCGGTACCGCGGCCCCGGCGTGATGATCTACTGGCACGTCGAGAAGAAGTCGCTATGCGTCTACAGCCAGCTCAAATCGTGCTCGGCCTCCGAGGTAGCCTCGATGATCGAGGGCGTCCTGCGGCACTGCACGGACGTGGAGATCGACCGGCAGTACACCGACACGCACGGCGCCTCCATCGTCGGGTTCGCCTTCGCTCACATGCTCGGCTTCAACCTGCTCCCCAGGCTGAAGAACGTCGGCTCGGCGCGGCTGTACCGGCCGGCGGCCGGGGAGGACGAGAAGTGGCCGCACCTGGCGCCGGTGCTGTCGACCAAGACGATCGACTGGGACCTGATCCGCCAGCAGTACGACCAGATCGTGAAGTACACCACCGCCCTGCGCTTGGGCACGGCCGAGGCTGAGCAGGTCCTGCGTCGCTTCACCCGCGGTGGGCCCAAGCACCCCACTTATCGCGCGATTGAGGAACTCGGGCGGGCAGTGCGTACGGCGTTCATCTGCTACTACCTCGCCGACGCCGACCTGCGGCGCGAGATCAACGACGGGCTCCAGGTCGTGGAGAACTGGAACTCCGCCAACCACGACCTGTTCTACGGCAAGGACGGCGACCTGACCGGCTCCGACAAGGAGTCCCAGGAGGTGTCCATGCTCGCTCTGCACCTGCTCCAGTCCGCTCTGGTGCACGTCAACACCCTGCTCCTCCAGGACATCCTGAGCGAGGAGAAGTGGCAGAAGCGGCTCACCGACGCCGACCGGCGGGCCCTGTCCCCACTGTTCTGGACCCACGTGAACCCCTACGGTCGGTTCGAGCTGGACATGAACTCGCACCTCGCCCTCGCCGCCGCGGCGTCCATAATGCCCGGCCCCCGCACCGTGCCCGAGGCGGAAGCCGCCCGATGGGCGGCGGACGGTGGGTCCGGGTCGGCATCCTGAAGACCCGCCAGCCCGGCGTCGCTCCCGCTCGGCTGGATCGTTGAGCGGGTGTGGCGCCGGGCCGGGTAGGGGCCCGAATCCACCGCGCTCGTGGTCGGCTCGATTCGGCTACGCGTCGCGCCTGTGCAGCAGCAGGCTGCCGACCAGCAGCGCGGCCGCGGCCCACGTGGCGAGCACGCCCAGGCCGGCCCATGGGCCGATGGGCAGCTCGTGCAGATGGACGGTGGCTTGGACCGCGAGTCCGGCGGTCATGGGCGAGATCTGCTGGAGGTGCCGCTGCCACTCCGGGTCGTTGACCACCTGGGTGACGACCGGGAAGAGATAGAGCAGCCCGAGCACGATCCCGATGGCGGTCGCCGCCTCCCGTACCGCCGTCGCCACGCCGAGACCGATCAGGGCGATCAGGACGAGGTAGAGGACCGAACCCACGGCCGCGCGCAGGGTCGGGCCGTCGGCCAGGGACAGCGGGGCATAGCCGTGAGCCTCGGTGAATCCGTTGCCGGGCAGGATGTAGCGGCCGGCAAGGAGTGAGGCGAGGACGGCAGCCGTCCCGGAGATCAGGACGACCGTGGTGAGGACCGTCGCCTTGGCGGTGAGGACGGTGAGCCGGTTCGGCACCGCCGTGAGTGTGGTGCGGATCATTCCGGTGCCGTACTCGCCGCTGACGGCCAGCACCGCGAGGACGGCGATGACCGCCTGCCCGACGGTGACGCCGGTCAGGGCGAGCTTGACGGCGTCCTGGCCGCACCCCGTATCCGGGCACTTCACGGCCTTGGCGGTGCCGCAGCCGAGGGCCACGGTCAGCGCGACGGCGAGCAGGAGCAACCTGCCCATGTCCCCTGTGGTGCGCAGCTTCGTCCACTCCGCGCGCAGGGCGCGGCCGAAGTCCCCTCGCCACGCGCCGTCCGCCGTGCTCGTGAGTCGTGCACTTCTCAGGAGACTCATACGTCCCTCCCGCGCAGCCGCACCACGGCCAGGCCGAAGGCGAGCGCGGCGTATCCGCACAGCACGGCGAGGCCGGCCCATGGCGCCAGCGGGTAGTAGCCGGTCGACGGCTCGTACACGCTGAGCACCTGCGCGTACTGCGGCAGGGTCTGCTGGATGGCGAAGCCCGCAGCCGGGGTCACCCGCAGCAGCCACTCCGAGACGCCCGGGGGCAGTACGCCGGAGGTGGCAAGCAGGAAGGGCGGCACGATCGACGCGATGACCAGGGCGACCGCCGTGCCGCTGCGCCGCAGCAGGGCACCGACGCTGAGAGCGAGCACGACGGCGGCTGCGCAGAGCAGGCCGGTGCCGACCATGACGCGCACTTCGGTCGCCGACGTGACGGGGAAGACATGGAAGCCCCTGCCGCGCGCGCTGCGTTCCCCGATGGGAATGGTGATCACGGCGGCCACCAGGCCGATGGCGAACGCGACGCCCCCGGCCACCAGCGCCTTGGCACCAAGCACCCGGCCCCGCAGGGGGGTTGCCGCCATGGTCGTACGCAGCAGACCGCGCCGGTACTCGCCGGTGATGAACACCGTGCCCACGGCGATCACCACGATCAGCCCGGCGAATGTGCCGACGAGGAAGTTCTCGACGGAGAAGCCGACGCCCATGGCGGGCCCGCCGACGACCGGTGCGATGTCACCGGCCCCGGTCACGGTGAACCCGCCGCCGTCGGTCTGGGTGAAGCCGCCCTTGGTGGTGTTCGTGTAGCTGCCGGAGGTGCCCGCGTCGCCACCCACCTGTGTGCCGCTCCACGCGCTCTGGGACCAGCCGCCGGTGAGGCCGGGACGGCCGAAGGTGCCGGTGGCCACGGCGGGGCTGAAGCCCGTGCCCGCCGCGGTGTCCTGCTTCGCCTGCGGTGACGTGGCGAAGAGCCCGGCCTGCACGGTGCGCGCAAGCCCAGGCAGCTTCGCATGGCCGACCTTGGTCCAGTGGGAGCCGTCGGTGGAGGCGTAACCGGTGAGGCTGTCGCCGGAGCGGACCAGGCGCAGCCAGCGCGGGGACTCCTGGGTGACCTTGCCGGAAGGACCCGTCGTGTCGTGCGTGTAGTCGTACTGCATGCGCACGCCGTGACCGCCGGTGGCCATGACCGCCGCGTACGGGGATCCCTGCGTGAGGCTTTCCTTCACGATGACCCCGGCCTTCGCCCAGGGCTGGGCGCCCTGGGCCGTCTTGCCGATCCCGGTGTCGGCCACACCGGTCAGCGACCGCAGGGGAACGGTGAGGGCGCCGTCGCCGGTGAGCGTCCTGTGGACGAAGTAGAAGCTGTCATTGACGGCCTCGCCGCCGGGGCCCTTCGGATACGAGGCGGAGTCGGCGCCGCGACCGCCGGGGGCGGGGGCGGCCGTGCCGAGCAGGCCGACCACGATCGTCACCAGGAGCGCCCCTGCCATGGCGAGGACCCAGCCGCGTACCGTACGGAACTTCGTCCACTCGGCGTGCAGCGTCCTGAGGAACCCGCTCCGCTCAGCGCGCCCTGCGGCCGGGGGGCGAGGGGTGAGGGTGGCTGTCATCGCGTGGCCTCCCCCGCCGGGATGCCCCGGTATTCCACCGCGTCCCGGGTGAGCGCCATGTACGCCTCTTCGAGCGTCGCCCGGTGCGCGGACACCTGGGAGAACGGCACCCCGTTCCGGGCGAGCAGGGCCACGATCTCCTCGTCGGGCAGGCCCGTGACGCCGAGGGTGTCGGGGCCGGTGGCGAAAACGGTGGCGCCCGCGCCGTCCAGGACCTGGGCGGCTCGCGGAGGCGCGGAGGTACGCAGGGTGACCCGGCCGCCGGACGCCTCGGCGAGCAGCTCGGACACGCTGGTGTCCGCGACGACCCGGCCGCGGCCGATCACCACGAGATGGTCCGCGGTGTCTTCGAGTTCGCTCATCAGGTGACTGGAGACCAGGACGGCGCGGCCCTGCCGGGCCAGCGACGACAGGAAACCGCACATCCACACGATGCCGTCGGGGTCGAGGCCGTTGAACGGCTCGTCCAGCATGACCACCGGCGGGTCACCGAGCAGCACCGCCGCGATCCCCAGGCGCTGGCGCATGCCCAGCGAGAAGCCGCCGGCCTTGCGCCGGGCCGCCGTGCCCAGGCCGGCCTGATCGATAACCTCGTCCACCCGCCGGGCCGACACGCCCTGTGAGTGGGCCAGCCACAGCAGGTGGTTACGGGCGGTACGGCTCGGCTGCAGCGCGGAGGCGTCGAGTAGTGCCCCCAGATGCCGAAGCGGGCGACGCAGGGTGCGGTACGGCACCCCGCCGACCAGGGCCTTTCCCTCCTCAGCTGCGTCAAGACCCAGGATCACGCGCATGGTGGTGGACTTGCCCGCGCCGTTCGGGCCGACGAAACCGGTCACCCGTCCGGGCCGCACGGTGAACGTCATCCCGTCCAGAGCCAGCTGTGGTCCGAAGCGTTTACGCAAACCCATGACCTCGATCGTCGCCTTCGTACTCTCATCACTCATGGGCTCCACCCTGTGACGGAGCGAGTTACAGGGGCCGAACGGCCACTGTCATCTCGCTGTTAGGCGCCTCGGCTTAGCCTGGCCCGGTACGTGTCCTGGTGCACTGGCGAGAGGGGAGCATGCAGATGACATGGAGGCCGCCCCGACGGCTCGCGGGCCTGACTGCCCGGCTCGGCCTGCGCCGTGGCACTGCCCGCACCCGCTTCACCGCCTTGTACGTGACTCTGTTCCTGCTGTCGGGAACGGCGCTGCTGGCCATCGCGGCCGTGGTGGCATCCGGCGGATCGCGCTCCAGCCAGACTGCCCCCGATGGCGGCACCGATCAGCCCGCCACGGCGGCACAGGCCCAGGGCCGCATCGACGAGCTGGAGCAGCAGCTGACCCAGGCGCACGACACCCAGTCCCGGCAGATCGTGACCGGCTCCGCTATCGCCCTCGGCGTCATGGCGGTGATCTCGGTCGGCCTCGGCTGGTTCGTCGCCGGCCGGGTGCTGCGCCCGCTGCGCGTGATGACTGCGGCCACCCGCCGGATCACCGCCGACAGCCTGCACGAACGCCTGGCCATCGGCGGCCCCGGCGACGAGGTGAAGGACCTCGCCGACACCATCGACGACCTCCTCGGCCGCCTGGAGGGCTCCTTCGACGCCCAGCGCCTCTTCGTCGCCAACGCCTCCCACGAGCTGCGCACCCCGCTCACCACGATGCGGGCCTCCCTGGACGTGGCCCTCGCTAAGCCGGGCCCGGTACCCGAGACCACGGCCACGCTGGCCGCCCGGATGCGCGCCGAACTCGACCAGGTGGACCGGCTGCTGGAGAGCTTCCTCGTCCTGGCTCGCACCCAGCACGGCGAGTTCACCGACTCGGCGCGCCTCACCCTAGGCCAACTCGCACTGACCGCCTTGACCGGACGGGCAAAGGACATCGCGGCCAAGGGACTGACCGTGCGTGAAAACCGGAGCGACGACTCCGCGTGGGTGTGGGGCAGCCAGGCGCTGCTGCGCCGCGCGGCCGACAACGTGGTCGACAACGCGATTGCGCACAACAACCCCGGGGGCTGGATCAGTGTCGCGGTACGGGCCGAAGGAGACGACGCGGGCGCAGTGTCCCTCGTCGTCGAGTCCAGTGGGCCGGTCCTTGACCAGCGGCGGGTGGCGGACCTCGCGCAACCTTTCCGCCGCCTTGGCGCCGACCGTACCGGCACCGGCCAGGGCAGCGGCCTCGGCCTCTCCATCGTCGCGGCCATCACCCAGGCCCACCACGGCACCCTGGACCTGCGCGCCCGCCCCGACGGCGGCCTGCGCGTGACCATCACCCTCCCCCGTACAGACGGCAGGGCGACAGCGGAAGCCCCCGACACAGAGACGGGCGTGGCGCGTTGAGAGTCCTGGTGGTCGAGGACGCCCGCCCCCTCGCCGAAGTCATCGCCGAGGGACTGCGCGACCAGGGCATGGCCGTAGACGTGGCCCACGACGGGCTCGACGCCGCGGCCAAGCTGGACGTCAACGCGTACGACGTCGTCGTGCTCGACCGCGACCTGCCAGGCATCCACGGCGACACCCTCTGCCAGATGATCACCGAGCGGGACGGCCGCGTGATGGTCCTGATGCTGACCGCCGCCGACTCACCCGGCGACCGCGTCAGCGGCCTGACCCTGGGTGCTGACGACTACCTCGCCAAGCCCTTCCACTTTCCCGAACTCGTCCTGCGCATCCGCGCCCTGGCCCGCCGCCGCCCCGCCGCCCGGTCCCGCACCCTGAACGTGGCGGGCATCGAACTCGACCCGCTGCGCCGCATCGCCAGCCGCGACGGCCACCATTTCGACCTCTCTGTCAAGGAATTCGCGGTACTCGAAGCCCTCCTGAACGCGAGCCCCGCTTTCCTCAGCGCAGAGGACCTCCTCGAACAGGTCTGGGACGAACACGCCGATCCGTTCACCAACACCGTCACGGTGACCATCAGCCGCCTGCGCCGCAAACTCGGCGACCCCCCGGTCATCGCCACCACACCCGGCGTGGGATATCGGATCATCGACCCAGCCGTCCCACCCGACTGAGCAGCTGACAGGGGTTGGCGGCCCACGAGCGGAGGCGGTGCTCAGTGCACCTGACTCCAGTCATCTGCGCAGCCGACTTCGGAGACTGACACGCGCGGTTACTCTCACAAACAGTCCTTTGCGCGAGCAAGATCAGAAACGGGCCGCCAGACCTCCACCGAACCTGGATCCGTTCGCAGAACCCGTTCTCACTCAAAAGCGGGACGGATCCCCTTCTGAGACTTGCATTGTGCGAAAATCCGGGCTCATGACGGCCCCTCAGCAACCCTCCCCGACCGACCGGTCGGACGCGGACGACGTCGAACAGCACGCCTGTCAGAAGTGTGACGCTCAGCCCGGCTCGCCGTGCCGCTCACGCGGCGGCGCCGTCGCCTCCGCCTACCCCACCCGCCGCTTCACGAAGGTGCCCCGGCTGAAGAAGGCGCTGCGGGTGCCGACCCCCCCGCGGACCGCAACCCCGGCAAGCCCTGGCGGCCCGGCCACACGGTCCCCGCGGCCGTCGACCCGGACCTGCCGAGCGCGGACATCCGCATCGGCTACGCCCGCTGCTCGCACCTCAGCCAAGAACTCGACTCCCAACTCGACGCCCTCAGCAAGCACGGCATCCCCCGGGACAAGATCTTCAGCGAGAAGATCAGCACCCGCGTGCGGGTCCGCCCCCAGTTCGAGGCGGCGCTGCGTACGGCGCGGGAGATAAAGGCCCATGCCCCGCACTGCCGGGTCATCTTCACCGTCTACGAGATGAAGCGGCTCGGCCGCGATGCCGCCGAACTCACCGCCCTGGCAGACCACCTCACCGCTCACGGCCTGGTCCTGGAGATGCTTGCCGGGCCCCTGCCCGGCATCTACGACCCCACCGGCGCGGCGCCGCTGCTGTTCGCGTTCTTCGCCGCGATGGCGGAGACCGAGCGCGAGAACATCCGCGAGTCGACGCTGGAAGGGCTCGACACCGCGGCCCGCAAGGGCAAGCACGGCGGCCGGCCCCCGGTCATCACCGACGACATGCTCCACACCATGCTCCGGCGCCGCGCGGGCGGCGAGTCCGTCGAGCAGATCCAGCCCGACCTGATCATCCCCACGGGCAAACGCAAGGGCCAGAACCCCTCGATGGCGAGCATCTATCGGGCGTTGGCCGAGCACGCCAAGCGCGAGGCGTACCCCGAAGCCGTCGAACAGGCCCACGTCGACTTCGCAGCCCTCCAGGTCGGCGAAGTCCCCGGACCTCGCCCCGCTACCCCTGACCGAGCGTCACTCTGATTACAGAGAGCTACTTGTCACTTCGCCGTAGCTTCGGGAGGAAAGGGCCGGGAGGCCCGTGAGTTCAGAGATACTGAGGGTCGCTCAGTGGGAACCCGAGGGTCCGTCGCCGTGCTTCTCAGCTGTCGGTCAGCGGGTTCGTAGTGAACCGGCGATGGGAGCCTGTGGTGCGCCGACCGCATTTGGGGGCATCCGCGCTGTGGGCTCACTTCGACGGAGCGGTCACCGTGCGGCGACGTAGTGGCCACGGGCTACTCGGATCGCCAGGCCGTCCTTCAGTAGTCCGTCCATATAGACCGAGACGCCGCTGGCCTTGGCATATTTTCCCGCATCGGTCAGGGCTGTCGCGATGTCCTGGAGGGTCATGGAGCTAGGGGCGCCTTTAAGAATCGCCACGATTGCCTGGGCCTTCGTCATCGGACCCAGGTCAGTCGCGTCCGCTGGCGCGGTCGCGGTGAAGGCCGCCCGCTGCAGCGACTCCTGCTTGGCCAGCAGGCCTGCGATGTGCGCCGTGAGTCGGGCCTGTTCATCGTGGGCTTCCCGCAGTTCAGCGGCGACTCGCTTCAGGTCTTCGCTTAGTGAATTCATAGTCGATACATTAATAGATCATCATGCTAAGTGTCTATAGATTCTTAGGGTGCGATATCGGGATCTAGGAGCTGTCGGGCGGAGGCCGCGTAGCGGATGGCGGTCTTCTCGTCGATGCCGAAGACCAGGGCGAGGTGGAGTGGGTCGGGGCCGTGGGTGAGGGCTTCTTCGAGCTGGCGGTCGACGCGGAGGCGTTCCAGGTTCGCGGGGAGGTTGCGGGTGGCTTGGGTGACCCAGAGCTTGCCGACGGGTCCGTGCCCGACGGCGGACTTCTGGGTGATCAGCAGGTGGGGGTTAGCGGTGTTCGGCCAGCGGGTGCGCCGGTAGTCCAGCCATTGCATGAGGGTGTGGTGGGTGAGGTCGTCCAGCGGGCGGATGTGGTCGGCGATCGTGATCAGGCGGTTGCCGAGGTCGACGTCGTCGAGTCGCAGGGCGCGAATCATGCCCGGTCGAGCGGCGTGGACGGCGGCCAGGGCGATGATGAGGCGCGTGTGCGGGCGGGTGGAGGCGGTGACCGCCTCGTCGATGTCGGCCTGTTCCAGGGGCTGGAGGACGGGTCCGGCGTGCCTGGCGATGGGGATGCGGACGGTCGGGTTCTTGAAGACCTGGCCGGTCTTCTTCGCATGCCGGAACAGCGACCGCAGTGCGACGATGCGGCTCTCGCGCTGTTTGCCGGTGACCGCGTCGCGGACGTCGAGGATGTCCTGGCGGGTGACTTCCCGCAGGTGGTCGTAGCGGTTTGACCAGTCCAGAAGTGCCGGGCGGACCTCGTTGAGGTAGCCGCGGGCGGTGCCCGGCGCGCGTGGTTGCGAACGTGGACCGCCGTCGAGCAGGGTGCGGGCCCAGTCCTCGGCGGTGCGGCGGATTCCCGGGGCGACGCCGTGGAGTTTGCGCGCGAGCCAGCGGTCGACCGAGGGAGTGCGGTCGTCGATGAACAGGCCGAGCCGGCCCAGGACCTCGGCGGTGTGGACGACGGACAGTCCGCGGCTGCGAAGCGGCGGGAAGAGCTCGGAGTACCGGATCACCTCGCCCTCGGAATGGCCGGACAGCACGATGACCAGGGCGCGGTCGACGTCACTGGTGATCCAGCGGGTCCAGCCCCGGGTTTCGCCCAGTGCGAGGGCCTCCTTGCGGGCCCGGACCAGGCGGGGATTGTCGAGGTCTGCGTGCCTGCGGTCGAACCGACCGAAGTCCCTTGCGGCAGTGGACAGTTCGGGCTGGTGCCAGTGCGTCGCGGGCGGCGGGGCGGTGGGCAGGGGCTTGACTCGCAGGGCACGGCGGCCAGCCTTGCCGACGGGAGGTCCGCCGTTGCGGGGCCGCTGCAGGTTCGCGAAGAAGAGCTGCTGGTGGGTGACCTGCCGCAGGAACGGCAGCAGCACGCGGTCTCTGCCGGTAGTGCCCGCGGCCTTGCCCGCCCAGGTGGCCTGGGCTCGGCAGAGGCGGCAGTAGCCGTGCGCCTCGGGGATCGCGACCTCTCGGCGGCAGCCGGCGCACGTCCCCACGGCGTGGGTCTGGCCGTAGGTGTAGCAGCCGCGGCAGAACCTTCCCGGCAGTTGTCCCCACGACAGACACCCTGCGCACGAGGCAGCCGGCTTGTCGGCGCGTATGTGTCCCACTTGCGGACCTTCTGTCAGGCCGGCGGCAGCGAGCGGCCGTCGCGGCGCTTGGGCACGACCGTGGACGAGGAGCCGACCGCGGCCTGTTGGACGGTGTCCTGGCCGGGGCGGGTGACCGTCTCTGGCTGGGGGATCAGCAGGTCCCCGATGTCGCAGCCCAGCACGACGCAGATGACGTCCAGGTCGTCGAGCTTGAGGGAGACCGGCTGTCCGGACCACAGCCCGGACATTTTGCCGGCGGAGATCACCAGGCCGTGCTCGGCCAGACTCCGCTGCAGGTCGGATGCCTTCCAGACGCCCTTGCTCGCGGCCGTCAGTCGCAGGTTCCACCTCATCGGATCAGTCCTCCCAGCCGCTGTGCGGCGCGTTCCTGCCCGGCGACCCAGGCATCCTCGACCCGCGTGCGGTGCACGTGGACGTATCGCATTGTCGTCGCGATCCAAGAATGTCCTAGAACCTCCTGAATTGCGATGAGGTCCATGCCGTTCAGGTAGAGCTCGGACGCGCAGAAGTGCCGCAGCACATGTGGAGTCAACTTCTCTGCCCAGCCTGGGAGATGGACCTCCGCCGCCCCGGCCAGGCCCGTTCGCAGGGCGTCGTCGCCCACCCGGCGGGCCGAGCCGTCGGCGTTCTTGCGCTCCGAGGGGAACAGTGGGGCGCCGGGCCGGGTGTGGTCGTCGTCGAACTGCCCCCACACGTCCTCGATGAACCAGCGCAGGGTCCGCCCGACGTCGTTGATCAGCGGCACCATCCGCTCGCGCGGCCCCGAGCCCCGGGCGCCCTTGCCGTAGCGGACGTGGAGCTTGCCGAACCGGCCCAGGTCCCACTTGATATCCGCGAGGTCCAGTCGGCACGCCTCGTTCACCCGCAGGCCCACCCCCGCCATGAGCCGGGCAGCGGTGTAGTTGCGGGCGGTCGGGCCGAACTTGCGGCAGACCGCCAGGTCGCCGGCCCAGCCGCTGAAGAGCCTGTCCACCTCGGGTGAGGTCGGCGGGATCCGCAGCTGGGCGTCCTTGCTGCCGCGCGGGCGGTTCATCTCGTCGATCGGGCAGTCCACCACCCGGCCGGTCAGTTGGTGGATCTCGATCTTGTGCCGCAGTTCCAGGAACGCGAAGTACGTGGTCAGCGCCTGGGACCGGGCGAGCCGGGTGCCGCTGGGCGAACCGCGGAGCACCCGCCCGAAGTACGCGTCGGCGTCCGGGGGCTCCATGTCCCACAGCGGACGGCCGAACCACGTCCGGATCTGTTCCAGGTTGCCGACGTCGCCGCGGATGGTGCCGTCCGCCAGCCCCGCCGATGCCCGCGCCAGCACGAAGCCGGCGAGCACGTCGGTCTCGAACGCCTCCAGCTCTTCAGCCGAGGCCGGCGCCCGGAGCTCGCGCAGATCCCGTACAGCGGCCAGCGCCAACCCGAGCCTCCTCAGCTTCACGAGGAAAGTGGAACCATCGTGAAGACTGAGACTACTTCATGAATCCTGAAGTTCCTTCACTGGGGTGCTCGGATCGAAAGGGCACCAGAACGCCCTGGCCAGCAGGCTGGGCGCCCTCCCGGCATCAGATGAACTCACGGGATGTCGCACAGACAGTGAGGTGCTCGCCCTCACCCTCAAGGGCCGATCATCAACGGCCGGCACCGCGACCGCCTCGCAGAACCACTCACAAAGATGGCCTCCTCCCGACGACGCAACCGCCCTGGCGCGCTCGGACAAGGGCTGCCCCAGCTCCCGCCAGTAGTCGATCCACCCAGCCATGCCGAGCACCAGCACACCAGACGGCGCATTGACAGATCCCAGGTCGACGAAGGTTTCAGGCACGCGCTGATTGTGCCTTCCCGGTACGACAGATTCGGTGCGGTCTCGGCGCTGGTCGCCAGAGTCTCCGCGCTGCGGAGGCCGTCGGCTCGCCAACCGGTGGCGATCTCATCGAGCTTTGGTGCTCGGTGCGTTCAGGTAGGGGGTGACCGTGATTTCTTCCGGAGTTGATCAGACCTTAGCTTTGCGCCACGGAGCGGCAGGGTCCGCGAGCGTATCGAGAATCAACTCGCACCAGGTCACAGCAGCATTGACCGTCAGGCGAGCATGACGAACTCCGAGCCCAGATGGTGCGCTCGCCTGACCGTGACCGCTACCGAAGCCTTGGTTACGGAGTTCCGCGACACCGACCGCGATGTTCACCGATCCTGAGAGGATCTTCTTCACGGCCTTGCTGCCGTCGGGGCCATCAGGAGCCGAGGCAGCGTCGAGCTTCAGTGCCTTCTGGACTGTACTGATCAAGGCAGGTAGCGCGGCGTTCTTGTCGACGACGATACTCAGCTCTTGAAGAGCGGTTTTCGCCGTCGCTTCGATGAGCTGCTTGGCCGCGCCAATGGCCCCTTGGGGGTCGGTGGTCAGGTCCCGTCGAATACGCTCCAGCTCGATCGTGATGCCCGAGGCATCGCTCAGGGTGCTGAGGTCGCGGGCCAGCACCGGCGGGCTGGTCCAGGAGATCTTCCCCTCCTTGTCGAGAGCGAAGCCGTCCCGTTCCAAGCGGATCCTGATGTCGTCGAGCCACTTCGGCGTGCCCTGGTCGTCCGGGTTCCGGTATGCGCGGATGAAGTCCTCGAAGACCAGGAAGGCGCGACGAACGTGATTCGGGTCGGACCAGTCCACGCCCTCGGCATACAGCATGAACTCGGTCCGGCGCGCGCCTGAGTCCTGGTACTTCAGCTCATCTGGGGAGATGGGCGCGAACCCATGGTCCTCCCATAGCTCAGCAACAATCCGGATAGTCAGGTCCGTAGCCAGAGAGCGGAAGGCGTTGCGGGTTGCGGGGCTCACCAGCTCCCGCCGTGCAGTGACGGTCACGCTCTGACGATAGGAGTACTCCCCGACACCGTCACGGCCTTTTCCCAGCTACGTCTGCTCACGCCTCGCGGTTCCTCGGTGATTCCTCAGGGTCTGCGTCCGCGGCCATCCTCTCCACCCATTCGCGCTGGGTCACTACTTGCCCGATGCGGTGGACGACGTCCTTCTTGGACGCCGTGTCCAAGGTCTCCGGAAGCTTGTCGAAGGTGTCAGGAAGGATGTCGAGCAGACCCCAGATCTGTTCGCCGGTCGTGACGGTCAGCAACTGCCGGCACCTCCACTGCAGTGGCACTTCGGGACGGTGCCTCAACCGCTGGACGAGCGTGGGGACCAGGTAGTGTGTCGCCTCTGCGGCGAGGTGCTCTTGGAGCCAGGCGACCGGCAGCCGCTGGCTGAAGCCGTGTATGGCGGCCTCCTGGGCCAGGTCCAGGAGCTGCGCGCTGTCGACGGCCCGGACGGTGCGGGGAAGGGTCGGGGTCATGGCCAGATGATGCCAGGGAGCTTCCGCGGGGCCGAGGGGTTCAGCGGAGTCGGGCTGCGATCTGGCGACGGGCTGGGCCCCAGACTTCCTCGAACCTCCTCGGAGGTGAGTTGCTCGGGGTCGTGGCCTTCCCATTCTGAGACCGGCAGCTCGGCTGTGATCCCGAGCCTGCTGTCGTACACATCGAGGCGGCCTGCGTCGTGAGCCTGCTGCCATTCGTCGAGGGAGGCGGCTGCGATCGGTGTCAGGCAAGGTCCTTGGAGTTCGACTTGGCGGGTCACCCAGCCATCGCTGCCAACCTCGAAGTAGAACCAGACATCGTCTTCATCCCAGTAGCAGCGGATCCAGGTCGTCACGTGGTCAGTCACCCCTGCTGGCAGAGCTTCGCGTGGCGAGGCGGCTTGTTTGGTGCCGTGCAGCCGGGGAGGTGAGTTCCAACGCCCGATTGTCGCGGCCGCTTGCCATGTGATCGAGCCAGCGTTCGTACCAGGCCAGGAAATCACTTGCCGAGGAGACGTTGGGTCCCCAGAAGCCGTCGCTGTTCCCAGTGAGGATTCGCCCGGTAAGCGGTCCCGTGATGCCGAGAAGGACAAGGTCGCTGCAGCCGGCTTCGATGATGTTCAGGAAGAGGTCGCCCTCTGCCCTCCTTCGGTCGGTTGCCGTGAAGCCCCGCGGGACGCCTTGCTCCCCACGGGAGTCCATGGTGAACAGCTCACACCTGTCCAAGGGCAACAACCCATAGAAGGGTGAAGCCCCGCTGCCGCCGAGTTCGGTGAGGAACGCGCGATAGGCATCGGGGAGCTCGATCTGAGTCTCAGCTTCAAATCGGGATACCCGGGCTGCCGACAGGGGCGGAGCGAGCCGGAACTTGTGCTGTTCCTCACCGAACGAGTGGCTTCGCTGCTGGACAAAGGGGACCTTGGCCAGCTTGCGCCGCAGGCGGGGTATGCGGGAGTCCATGTGAACTCTTCTCTCGTGTCGGCTGCCAATCTATCGAACCGGTTCGGCACGGAGGGTGGTGCGTTTTCCAGCGGATTTCATGGCGCCCCACCATCCTGGAAGGTGCGAATGGCTCTGAGTACCCTCTTCCCCAAGGTGGTCAACGCCATGGGTCGGCCGCGTTCGGCTCTGACCAGCAGCGGCCCGCCGAGCTCTCGTTCGATCCGGTTGATCTGCGCGACGAGGGTGAACGTGTTCAGACCGAGGCCTGCCGCTGCCGCGCCGAGGCTGGGATAGGCGGAAGCGGCCGCGAATCGGTTCAGGCGTTCGTTGGCGCCGTGACCGTTGAGTGCCAGCCGGAGGATGCGTGGCGCTCGGTGGGCCTCGTCGGCCGCGCGAAGTGTCTGGCTGTGGCTAGCGCCTCCGCGTGATCGCAGCGTGATGTTGTGGGTCTTGGCCCAGCGGGCCATGTTCGCGGTACTCATGCCCTTCTCGCGGGCGAGGTCGGGCAGAGTCCGACGCTGATGGACGTACTGCTCGATCAGCCAGTCGCGGTCGACGTCTCCTCTCCGCCGGTAGTCCTGGGGGCCGTCGCGCAGTGGGATCTCGTACTCCTGGGCGAGCCTGGTGAGCACGCCGCGGGAGAATCCGCTGAGGGCGGCGATCTGGTTCAAAGACTGGTGCTCGTCGAGATATAGGCGGACGAAGGTCTCCCTCGGCACGTCCTGGCGGGCCCTGCGGCGGACGTCGCCGGTTGCCCTGGCCGCGGATGTCGTCAGCGGTGCGGCTGGCGCGGGCTACTCGTCCAGGATGAGGCGGATCGCCTCGATGCTCGTGCCGAGGGACTCGGCCGCGTACTGAGCCGGGTTCTTCTGCTGGCGGATGATGCGGTGCAGGTGGGGAATGTCGATGCGAGCAGGGTCGGGACCGGGAAGGTCGAGCCCGTCGAGCAGAGAGATGGGTGGACGCCAAGTCACCGGCTCATCGCGGACACCGTGGCTGGCAAGGAGCTCGTTCGCCACTTGGTCGAGTTCCGCAGCCAGCTCGGGGGTATGCAGGGCAGCAGTGCGGGCGACCTCGGCTCTGAAGGGTGCTTCGCCGCCGCTGGGGTATCCGGGTGCGGCCTCGGTGGGAAGGCCGCTGATGCGTTGGAACAGCTGCGACCGGACGACCTGCTCACGTCGGACTTGGCCCGGTGGTGTGCCGGTTCGCCGACAGATGCCCACCCACTGCTCATGCGGCAGCAGACCGGTGTAGTTCAAGCGGCGGCGCCGTCGGTAGTCGATGGGGACGTCGTGGGTGTCGAGGTAGTCGGCCAACCTCATCAGGGCGGTTATCATGGCCGGCCAGTGCGGCTGGTCGTCCAGCAGTTGCAGGATGCGCGAGATCTCGGAGCCCTCGGTAATCGCGCCGAGGCGCTGGGCGGCAGCGTCGAGCTTGGTCTTGCTGCCGACGACCAGAAGTGCGCTGGCCAGGACGGGGGCGAGAACCCTGGGGTAGACACCGTCGGACGGGGCGAGTCGCAATGCCCAGGACTGCCAGAACATGCCGGGAATCTTCCCGGCCCGCCGCGTCAGTTCAGCATCGGTGAGATTCGGCCTGCTCGGCATAGCGGTCACCGTACGGAAGCGGAGCTGGTCGCTGGGGCGGAGCGATGGGGCGAGCGCGGCCAGGTGCACGGCGTTCGGGACAGGGCTCAGCCCGCGTCCCCAGTCGTCGATGCTGCCGGCGCTGATCTGCCCGAGTTCCTCGCGCATTGTCTCCAGCAGACCCCGCATCACGTCCCCGGCCTCGTGGACCTCGCGGTGTTCGAGAACTCGCAGCGCGATGGTCACCGCAACCGCTGTGCTCACGGCCCGTGGTGGGGCCATGAAGCCGGGGCGCTCGACAGCGCGGGATGCCAGACGAGAGCCGGGGTCGGGCACGAGGTGCCCGTCGGCGAGATCGGGCGGCACCAGGTTCGTGATGGCGTTTTGCGGGAGGTCTGCCAGCACGCGGCCGCCGAGGGCTCGGATGTCCGCGAGGGCGGCCTGTGCCGGCTGAGGATTGCCGATGTAGGAACCGGAGGCAGCCATACCGGACTCAATGATCTCCAGCAGGCGGTCCTGTGCCCTCAAGGCCGGATGACCTGCGGGCAGTAGAAGCGTCCGGGTCAAGGTCAGGTCGAAGCCGCAACCACCAGAGGGACCGCGGTCCGGGGCTGAGGGGGGATTGCCGCAGATGCTCGGCTGGGTGTCGGCAACGGGTGAAATGAGGACCACGGACGGCGTATCAAAAGCGGGCCACCGGGTGATCTCTTGATCATTCTGACTTCATTGGGCTGGAGTCAGGAGGAAGAGAGGGTGATCCACGTGGAGGACTGGGCTGAGATTCGCCGGTTGCACCGGGCTGAGGGGTTGTCGGCCCGGGCGGTGGCCCGGCAGCTGGGGATCTCCAGGGGTACCGTGCTGCGGGCACTGGCCTCGGACCGGCCCCCGCAGTACCGGCGCCCGCTGAAGGGCTCGGCGGTGGACGCGGTTGAGCCCGCGGTCCGCGAGCTGCTCAGGCAGACCCCGACGATGCCGGTGACGGTGATCGCGGAGCGGATCGGCTGGGACCGCGGGCTGACGATCCTGCGTGAGCGGGTGCGTGAGCTGCGGCCGGCCTATCTGCCGGTGGACCCGGTCTCGCGCACGGTCTACGAGCCCGGCGAGCTCGCACAGTGCGACCTGTGGTTCCCGGCCGTCGACATCCCGCTGGGTTACGGCCAGTTGTCGGCGTACGAGCGAACATGCGCCACCTCGTACGGGTGATTGTGCTCCAGAAGTGATGCGGTGGCGGGGTGGTGTCCGCGAGTCTGCTGTTGTCCGTTCGGGTGGCAGAGGGGCGGCTGGCCGTGGTCTTGGACCCACATCGCTGGTTGGAGTTGAGGCGATTTCGCGCCCTGTACGAGTCGGGCGCGATGAGCCAGCGGCAGATCGCGAAGGAGACCGGGCTCAATCGCCGCACGGTCGCCAAGTACTTGTCGGGTGAGGTCCCGGCCGCGCCACCGCAACGGGAGTCCGGCGCCTTGCCCAGGCAACGGGCGGTGGATGAGGTCGCTCCGCTGATCGACGCGATGCTGCGGTCCGAGATCCTGCTCAAGGGAGCGGTGATCCACGAGCGACTGGCCCAGGAGTACGGGTTCGCCATCAACTACCAACGGGTCAAGATCTACTTGCAGGAGGCCCGGCCCCGGATCGCCGGGGAGCTCGGTATCAACCCCGGCGAGCTGGCGGGCCTGCACCGCCGGTTCGAGGTCGTGCCGGGCGCCCAGGCCCAGGTCGACTGGGGCGACGAGGGACGGATCCTGGCCCACGTCGGCATCCCGAAGGTCTACTCATTCCACATGACGCTGTCGTACTCACGGGACCCCTTCTGCTGCTTCACCACCAGCCAGGACCTGGCGACGTTCTTCGACTGCCACCGCCAGGCGTTCGCGCACTTCGGCGGAGTGCCGATGAGCATCGTCTACGACCGCACCAAGACCGTGGTCCGCCGACACGTCGCCCCGGGCGAAGCTGTCCCGCTCCACCCGGAGGCGGTGGCGTTCGCCGGGCACTACGACTTCGACATCGACGTGCTCGCCGCCTACCGCCCCCAGGGCAAGGGCCGGGTCGAGCGGCAGGTGGCCATCGTGCGCGACCACGTCCTGGCCGGCCGGGCGTTCTCCTCGACCGAGGAACTCGACGCCGCGTTCACCGCGTGGGTGCCGGTCCGGCGCGCGCGGGTGCACGGTACCCACGGCGAGGTCATCGGCCTGCGCGCGATCCGCGACCACGTGGCCTTGCGGCCGCTGCCCCGCGCACCCTATGTGGTCGCGCAGCGGCACCTGCGGCATGTCGGCAAGGATTGCCTGGTCGCCTTCGACGCCAACCTCTACTCGGTGCCCGCCCGCAAGGTCCGCCCGCGCCAACTGGTCGAGGTCCGGGTCACGAAGTTCCAGGTCATACTCCATTCCACTGTCCCCGACACCACTGGCGGCACCCTGCTGGCCGTGCACTCCAGGGCGGTGGGACGTGGTGCCCGCATCGTCGACGAGCGCCACTGGGACGGCCTGCCCACCGGGGAGGGCCGCCGCACCACGACCGGTGACGACCCCCGGCCCCGCCGCGGCCTCGCCCTGCGCGAGGAGGACGGTCCGCTGCGGGCACTGCTCAGTCGGGCCGCCGCTGCCCGCGTCGAGGTGGGCCGGCGACCGCTGTCCGTCTACGACGAGCTGACCGGCACCCGCCCGTTCACCACCCACCCGAGCGCAGAGGAACCCTGTTGAGCGAACTGGTCAGCAACCGCATCCGCACCATGGCCGGCAAGCTCGGCCTGCCCCACCTCGTGGAGAGCCTGAACGAGTACGCCAAGCGGGCGGACGAGGCGAAGATGGGCTACGTCGACTTCCTCGACCTGGTCCTGTCCGAGGAACTCGCGGTCCGCGACGACCGGCGGTTCCGCCAGGGACTGCGGCTGTCGAAGCTGCCGCACCACAAGACGATGGACGACTACGACTTCTCGTTCCAGCCCGAGCTCGACCCGCGCAAGGTCAAGGACCTGGCGACCCTCTCCTTCGTCGAGGCCAAGGCCAACGCCGCTCTGCTGGGCCCGCCCGGGGTCGGCAAGACCCACATTGCCGTTGCCCTCGCGGTCGCCGCCTGCCGGGCCGGCTACTCGATCTACTTCACCAGCCTCGACGACATGGTCCGCCACCTCAAGACCGCCGAGGCCACCGGCCAGCTGACCAGCAAGCTCCGCACCTACCTGCGGCCCAGCGTCCTCGTGGTCGATGAAGTGGGCTACCAGCCCCTGGAACGAGCCGAGGCGAACCTGGTCTTCCAGGTGATCTCCAAGCGCTACGAAAAGGGCTCGATCATCCTGACCTCGAACAAGACCTTCAGTGAGTGGGGACAGGTGTTCGGTGACGAGGTTCTGGCCACGGCCATCCTCGACCGGCTCCTGCACCACTGCGAAGTCATCGCGATCAACGGCAACAGCTACCGCCTCAAGAACCGCCTCCAAGCTATCGAGCGGGAGGCCGATGTCGCCTGAGCGGTTGATCAGTCTTCAAATTTCGGTTGCTGCCGGAGCCGTCGAACAGCTGCGGGCTGTCACTGGAGCGCAGAGGCCGCGTCGTCGCTCTGAGCCTGGTAGACGGTCACAGTCGTGGCCACAGCGTCGACTTCGATCGGTCCGGTGATCCTCAACCAGACCAGTTCGGGCAGGCCCTCGGAGCGATCGAGTCGGCCGAGCGCCTCGGTGGGCCAGGGCAACGGCAACTTCGGTAGGTGGATCAGGGAGATCCCGTCAATAAAGATGGGGGCCAGTTCGGGTTCCCCACGGGTGAACCGAGTAGAGATTGGACAGCGAGACCACCACATCGGGCTTCCACGGCCCCTTGCGCAGCCACACGTCCAGCGTGTTCTCCTTGCGGTCCTCGTTGGACTCGTCCAACGAGATGCGCTCGATGAAGTAGCTGATGCAGGACTCCAACGTGCACGCCGCATTCGTGCATCGGTTCTTGAAGGCGTCGGGTGCCCCATGTTCGTCGACCACGGCACGAGACTACGGTGAGCGGAACGGGCCATGAAAGCGACTTCGCTGACACGGGTCGGTGGCGCACACAACTCCGTACGCACTGGAGCACTCAGATCAGTACGCGGACACCAGTCCGGGCGCCCGCCGGTGCTGGTGATCGTGTCGGGCTACTCGCGGGTCATCACCGCCCGGATGCTGCCCTCACGACAGAGCGGCGACCTGATCGACGGACACTGGCGTCTGCTCGCAGACGGCTGGCAAGCGGTGCCCAGGATGCTGGTCTGGGACAACGAGGCCGGTGTCGGTCGGGGCCGTTTGACCTCCGAGTTCGCCGCGTTCGCGGGCCTGCTCGCGACCAGGGTCCACCTGTGCCGGCCCCGTGACCCGGAAGCGAAAGGCCTGGTGGAGCGCGCGAACGGCTACCTGGAGACCAGCTTCCTGCCCGGACGCACCTTCACCGGCCCCGACGACTTCAACACCCAACTGAGCGCGTGGCTGCAGATCGCCAACCGGCGCCGGCACCGCTCCATCGAGGCGCGCCCGGTGGACCGCTGGGAGGCTGACCGCGCCGCGATGCTGACCGTCCCGCCGGTCACCCCGCCCAACTGGTGGCGCTTCCACACCCGCATCGGCCGCGACCACTACATCCGCGTCGACACCAACGACTACTCCGTCGATCCCCGCGCCATCGGCAAAACGGTGATGGTCCGCGCGGACAACGAGGAGGTCACCGTCATCGCCGGCAACGACGTGGTGGCCCGCCACAGCCGCTGCTGGGCCAGGCACCAGTCCATCACCGACCCCGACCACGCGGCCGCGGCCCGTGTCCTGCGCGGCGAGGTCATCCACCAGCAGGCCGCCCGAGCGGCCACCGCCCGCGCCGCGGCCCTGACCCCCGACAGCCTCGGCATCGACGTCGAACAACGCGAACTGGGCAGCTACGACCGCATGTTCACCCTCATCGAGGGCGGCGCCGGCAAGGAGGACACCTGATGGCCCGCACCACCACAACCCCACGGGACACGG
This sequence comes from Streptacidiphilus sp. P02-A3a, assembly GCF_014084105.1. Taxonomy (GTDB): domain Bacteria; phylum Actinomycetota; class Actinomycetes; order Streptomycetales; family Streptomycetaceae; genus Streptacidiphilus. Next base: position 9,285,277 of record NZ_CP048289.1, read on the forward strand.
ACAGCACCGCGAAGACGAACGGCCAAACTGCCCGGACCGGTCGGCAGACCGCCGCCGACCTGGCCTTCCTCGCCCGCGCCATGAAGGCCCCCGCACTGCTGGACGCCGCCGAGCGACTGGCCGAACGCGCCCAGACGGAGTCCTGGACCCACACCGAGTACCTGGTCGCCTGCCTCCAGCGCGAGGTCTCCGCCCGCGACAGCCACGGCGGAGAGGGCCGCATCCGCGCCGCCCGCTTCCCCGCCATCAAAACCATCGAGGAACTCGACGTCACCCATCTGCGCGGCCTGACACGCCAACAACTCGCCCACCTGGGAACATTGGACTTCATAGCGGCCAAGGACAACGCCGTTTTTCTGGGGCCGCCCGGGACCGGAAAGACACACCTGGCCACCGGCCTCGCCGTCCGGGCCTGCCAGGCCGGCCACCGGGTCGCGTTCGCCACCGCCGCCCAGTGGGTCGACCGCCTCGCCGCCGCCCACCACGCCGGCCGCCTCCAGGACGAACTGGTCCGGCTCGGCCGCTACCCGCTGATCGTGATCGACGAGGTCGGCTACATTCCGTTCGAGTCCGAGGCCGCGAACCTCTTCTTCCAGCTGATCTCGAACAGATACGAAAGGGCCAGCGTGATCGTCACCAGCAACAAGCCCTTCGGACGCTGGGGAGAGACCTTCGGCGACGAGACCGTCGCCGCCGCCATGATCGACCGACTCGTCCACCACGCCGAGGTCCACTCCCTCAAAGGCGAGTCCTACCGCATGCGAGGCCGAGAACTCGGCCGCATCCCCACCACCGACAACGACTGAACACAACGAACGAGACCACACGATGGCCCACGATTGAACCGTTCAGACCGGCCCATTTTCAGCCGTTGCCGACACTGGGGGACCGTCCAGCCGGAGCGGGGCCGCTCCCGCTGGACGCGGTCGCACCTCGGGCAGCAATCCGCCCAGCAGGCGTCGGTGGAGAGGACAAGCAAAAGCCCACCCCAGACGCCAGGTGAGCTTCCAGCGGCCGCCGGAGTCCGCCAGACAGTCCGGGCAGAACCGTGAGCCTCGTCCCCTCCCCCAGAGCACCCTGCGGTTGACGTGCCGGCGGTCCAGGTCGATACGAAGGGCCCGTTGGTCGTAGTGGGCCAGTGTCATGGCCGTGATCGCGGTGGAGTTCAGCCCGCTGGCACGAGCGAGGGCCGTGGATTCCTGCTCCCGCAGCGCGATCGTCCAGTCGGGCGGGATGTCCCGCAGGTGATCCCCGGATCGGCTCCTCACCGGTAACCCGAGGTGTGAACGGACATCGCCCAGTGGGGTGTTCAGGCGCACTGCCAGGGCTTCAAGCCATGAGTCGAGGGCTTCGCCGGGCAGGGGGTCCAGTCGGACGGGGAGTGTTCTGGGGGCGGCTGTCACGCCGCCTTCTTGCGGGTGGTCCGGGGCCGACTGGTCAACTTCCGCTTCTCCAATGCGGCTTCGAGTTCCTTGCGGGCCTGCTCGGATGCCTCGTCGTTCTTCACGCCATCCAGCAGGTCTCGGCTGAGCGATTCCTGACCGTTGCGGACGGCCCGCTGACAGCCTCGATTGATCAACGTCATCAATGAGCCGATGTGGCCGGTGCTGCGAGCGAAGAGGTAGTCCGAGAGGTCGTCGGCGAGCATGCCGGGGTGCTTGTCGGCCAGGACCACGCGTTGCTCCAGGGTCAGCAGCATCTGCCGCCATTCCCGGCGGTTCTTCTCCGTCTCGATGGTGAACGGCCGCATGCCCAGACGCGTGGTGCGGCGGCCGGTTTGGGCCATAACGGCGTCGCCTGTGGCTCCGCCCTCGCTGAACAGTCCCTTGTCGGCCAGTCCGACACCGATCATCAGCAGGGTGACCGGGAACTCGTTGGCAATCCACTTGAGGTGGTTGCTGACCTCAATGCCGTTCGTCCTCTGCCACTTCAGGAAGTGCAGATCATCGAGAGCGAGCAGACGGACTTCGCAGGAGAGCATGCAGTCCAGGGCTCGCCGGCCGAGTTGAGCGGTGGTTCCACGGTTGCTGCCGGGGTGCCCGAAGAACTCCAGCATGGCGCGGTTGAGGTCCTTCATGCCGGTGTTGCCGGTCAGGCCGACGCGACAAACGGGCAGACGCTCATGTCCTTGGGCAGTGAGCTCACCTCGCTCGGCGATCTCCCGGCAGTGGAATTCCTGGAGGAATGCCAGCACGGAGGTGGTCTTGCCAAGGCCGGGGAAGGCGTCGACCGCGACGGCACCCTTGGCCTTGTCGCCGTCCTGCAGGTTGCTGTCGACGATGTCCCACAAGTCCTCGTGCAGATCGGAAAGTTGCGGTGTCTTGATCGGTCCGAGATTGGCGTGCCATTCGCGTCGCAGCAGGTCGTACTCAGCCTTCGCAGCCAGACTCAGCGCCGCGATCTGTGCCATGGTCAACTGCTCGGGCCGGGTGCGGCGCGGGGCCTCGGCGAACGCCTTGAAGTCCTCCTTCCGCGACAGCGCCAGGTTCGCCGGGCTGGGCATGCCTGTCGTGCCGGTCACACGTCCTCCAGCGCGTCCTCGTAGAAGTCGTCCTCGTCGATGAGGTCCTCCAGGTCGGCCTCGTCGTCATCCCCGGTCTCCGCCCGCTCCGGCAGCTCGGGTTCCGTCGTGTCTGGGGCCGCTCCGAGGGCCTTGCGTACCGAGGGAAGCGAGATGACCGTCTCGGTCTCCGGCAGCTCGATGGCCGCCTGCTCGCGGGAGAGCCGCAGGGCCATGCGCCTTTCGGGCAACGTCGTTCCCAGCCCGATGCTCCAGCGTTCCAGCAGGTCAGCGACTGCGAGCCGGTCATCCGGGTAGCGGTACCTCGAAGCCGCCAGCTTCCGCGCGAAGACCAGGGCTTCCTCGCTCAGCGGCATCTGCACAGACGGAGCGTGCTCCCAAAGCAGCGTGTGCCATCGCCGGGTGTCGGGGTCCCGGAAGTAGATCCGGGTGATGTCATCCGGGTCGACCTGAAACGGCCAACTGTTTTTGCCCGGGCCGTCATAGGGGCTCTTGAGGTTGCGACAGGCGTTGAGCCCGGAGCCATTGTAGCGACGGCGGTCGATCTCGACGCCGTAGTGCTGAATCGTGCGCCACTTGGTCTCAAGGAATTCGAAGGCGAGGTCCGGATCCCGGGGAACCTCGATGTAGCCGGCCCTCGCCATGCCGTGCTCGAACATCTTCGCCGGGGACATCCTCATCCCGGGCAGACCCGGATCGAGAAGACCGGAGTGGGTTCGCAAGTGATAGACCATCGCGGTCCATTCACGGATGATCGTCTCCAACTCGTCCAGGAAGAAGAACGCTTCGTCCTCCGGCCTCTCGCCCCGGGAGTGGATGTCGGGGCCCTTGTAGCCGGGCAGCGCCTGCAGCAGGTCCTCGCGGATAGTTCGGAAGAACCTCTCGACGGGGCCCTTGTCCCGGCCCGTTCGTAGCCTCGCTGGTTGGATCGAGATCCCCATCCGGCGACAGACGCTCGTCAGATGCTCCGACACGTAGACCTTGCCGTGGTCGACCACCAGCGTCTCCGGCACCAGCGGCGGAGAGGCGAGCCCCGGGCCCTCGGCCATTCCGACGTCCACCAGCACCGTGCGGGGGATGCCGTGCTCGGGCCAGACCGCGTGTTCGGGCCAGTCATGCCCGGCTGGGCGTGGCCGGAAGGACTGGTAGAGCACCGCGCTGACGTCCACCGCCTTCGTCGACACCGGCGTGAGCCGGATCCCGGTGATACAGCGGGTGTACCAGTCCATACCGACACTGAGTTCGGCCTGCACCCAACGCAGCGTCAACGGATCGAAGGCGAAGACATCCAGCCGGGTGGAGTCCATCACCAGGTATTCGCCCGGCCTGGTCGGACGCAGCTTGCCGTAGACCCCGTCCGGCCGATCCGCGATATCGCGGTTGCGCTTCGTACTCAGGCGGAACAGCGGATGCCGACGCTCTAGTTCAGACAGCAGTCGAAACGCCGTTGCACGGCTCGGCTGCGGGACCACATCCGGACCGAACCTGGCAATGACTCGCGCCCTCGTCCGTGAAATGACCATGGTGCGCGACGGCTTGGATTCGCCCGTGTGCTCAACCATCACCTCCAACGCTGTCTCGATCCACCGATCATCGCCTGCGACCTGCGGCATACCAGTTGCGTGCTTCTTCGGGGCGAGCCCCGCCTCTCCATCCCTACGAAAGTCAGCAACCCACTGCTTCACGGTCCGAAGCGACACCCCCAACTCGTCGGCCTTCGCGGCATACCGGGCCTCCCAGGGGCAGCCCGGAGCGTAGGCGGAGCGGGGCTCCCCGCTGCGGGCAAGCTCCGCACTTCCGGACCGATAGCCCGTCATGAGCTCGCGGACATGCTCAGCCCGCTCCAGCACCTGATTCCTTGCCGTGCTGTCGAGGTGTCCAAGGACCACTGATGCGATCTCTACATCGTCGTCCGTCGACGGCCCATCGCCGTCAGGAATGATGACCGCACGGTCGGAGAACAGAAGTTGTGCAAGCGACAGACGCAGAAAGCGCCCCCGTCCATCCCTCAAGACCACTTCATTGCCCGCCGTGGTCGCGGCCATCTCCACTACCTCGACGGTCTCGCCGTCGTAGCGGAAGCGCGCGCCTACGCCCACACGGACACCGGCCCCGCTCATGCCAGCACCCTCAATACGCGCTGGGAACTGAGAGGTCGCGTGAGGTCTGTATGGAGATCACGGTTCCAGAGAAGATGGTGGAGCGCGGCGCGTACGTGCGGCTCCGGCCGACCCGGCACCGAATGAACAGCCTCGCCCAACGAGACTCCGTCGAGCTCAGCCCTGCGGAGCTCATCCAGCAGCTCAGGGCTGAACAGCCAATCCCTCCGGTAACCGGCAAGGAACCGGATGTTTTCCAATTCTGCCGCCGGGGGCTCGCTCCAGACCTCGTACTGCCATCCCCGGGACTCCACCACCTGCCGGGTCCACTCGAAGACGAAGGCCACTTCAGGCTGGTCCAGCCTCCGGCTCGGCTTTACGTCCACGACCACGGGCCCCTGCTCGGTGATCAGCAGATAGTCCGGGACGTGTCTGCGGACCTTCCCCTCGACCATGGCCTTCAACAGGAACGGCTGGGCCCTGACGTCCTGCACGACCGGGTCGAAGTCGGCAAAGAGCAACCGAGTCAGCTCCAGGCGCGACTCGTAGATCACATGGTCACGCACCGTCGCGCACCAGTAGGTGCCTGAGTAGTGCTTCTGCCCCTTGTACCAGCGGAACGTTCGCCACGGCACGGCTGACCTCAGCAACTCAATGGTCGCTACGGCCCAGTCTAGGCTCTCGACAGCCTCGCCATTCCGACGGCGAACGCTCACCGTGGTGTCAGAACTGTCCATGGTGCACCCCCAGCTCACGAGGAACTGCCCGTGTAGCCAAAGGTTCCAGCACCCCATCCCCAGTGCTGCGGGTCTCTCTCACCTTCACCCAAAAGAGTGAAGGCCCCGACCTGTGAGTCTCAGCGAGACTGCATAAGTGCCGCCGATATGCAGTCAGCCCTGAGATTATGAAGCGAAATTTGAGACCCTACAAGGCCCCGCTCAGCTCTGGGCCATGTCCACGAAGCGGGAGTAGTGGCCCTGGAAGGCGACGGTGATGGTCGCGGTGGGGCCGTTGCGGTGCTTGGCGACGATGAGGTCGGCCTCGCCCGCGCGGGGGGACTCCTTCTCGTAGGCGTCCTCGCGGTGCAGCAGGATGACCATGTCCGCGTCCTGCTCGATCGAGCCGGACTCACGCAGGTCGGAGACCATCGGGCGCTTGTCGGTGCGCTGCTCCGGGCCACGGTTCAGCTGGGAGAGCGCGATCACCGGGAGCTCCAGCTCCTTCGCCAGCAGTTTCAGGTTCCGCGACATCTCGGAGACCTCCTGCTGGCGGCTCTCGGGGCGGCGCGAGCCGCCCGCCTGCATCAGCTGGAGGTAGTCGATGACGACCAGGCGCAGGTCGCTGCGCTGCTTCAGGCGGCGGCACTTGGCCCGGATCTCCATCATCGACAGGTTGGGGGAGTCGTCGATGTAGAGCGGAGAATCGTTCAGCTCCGGCATCCGGCGGGCCAGCCGGGTCCAGTCCTCGTCGGTCATGTTGCCCGAGCGCATGTGGTGCAGCGCGACCCGGGCCTCCGCCGACAGCAGGCGCATCGCGATCTCGTTGCGCCCCATCTCCAGCGAGAAGAAGACGCTCGGGATCTTGTGCTTGACCGAGCAGGAGCGCGCGAAGTCCAGGGCGAGCGTGGACTTGCCCATGGCGGGTCGGGCCGCGACCACGATCATCTGGCCCGGGTGCAGCCCGTTGGTCAGCGCGTCGAGGTCGGCGAAGCCGGTCGGCACACCGGTCATCTGGCCGCTGCGGGAGCCGATGGACTCGATCTCGTCCAGGGCCCCCTCCATGATGTCGCCCAGCGGGGCGTAGTCCTCGCTGGTACGCGCCTCGGTCACGGCGTAGATCTCGGCCTGGGCGGCGTTGACGATCTCGTCCACGTCGCCTTCGGCCGCGTACCCCATCTGCGCGATCCGGGTGCCCGCCTCGACCAGGCGGCGCAGCACCGCGCGCTCGTGCACGATCTCGGCGTAGTACTCGGCGTTGGCGGCCGTGGGCACCGAGTTGACCAGGGTGTGCAGGTAGGAGGGGCCGCCGACGCGGGTGATCTCGCCGCGCTTGACCAGCTCGCTGGCGACGGTGATCGGGTCGGCCGGTTCGCCGCGCGCGTAGAGGTCGAGGATCGCGCTGTGGATCATCTCGTGCGCCGGGCGGTAGTAGTCGTCCGGCTTCAGCACCTCGACGACGTCGGCGATGGCGTCCTTGGAGAGCAGCATGCCGCCGAGGACCGACTGCTCGGCGGCCAGGTCCTGCGGTGGGACCCGCTCGTAGGCGGCGGCCGCGGACTTCTCCTCGTAGGTGTCGTTGTTGCTCCGCCCGCCGCCGCTACCGCCGCCACCGCCCCGGCCGGAGCCGGAGCCGTAGGAGGCCCGGTCGGCCGGGGTGCCGCCGGCCCGCTTGAACGGCAGCCGGTCGCCGGGGCCGGAGCTGCCGGGCTCCGGCGGGGGCGGCCACTCCTCGTCGGGCGGCGGGGCGTCGTCGTCGTACGGCAGGTCGGTCATCGCGCACCCCCGCCAGGGGTCGTTCCGCGTACCTGGCCCATCGCGCGCCTCCCGTGCCGTGCCCCGCTGGTCGTTCCCCGCGTGGGCCCCGGACGGGCCCCGCGTCACCTCTTCGTTCTACGGCACCGCTCTGACACGGCACCGCGCTGAACAAATAGGGCTCCTGCGCACGGGTGCGGCGCGCGGGCAGGGGGCCCACGCTAAGGGGGGAACGGCCCATCCTCCAAGACGGTTATCCACAGGGCATGTGGATGAAGGGGCATCGGCTGTGGAGAACTGCCTCGAAGCTGTGCACGACGCGGGGGACAACCTGTGGACAACCCTTCGACTCCACCCCCAGCACCGCTCTGACCTGCATATACTCGACATGCTCGCTGTGCAGGAGAAAAACTTCACGAACGTCGCGGGGATCACGACCAGGGGTGCCCGAATGGCTACCAGCCGCACTCCTCCGTAATACTCCACCCTGACTATCACCACTTACATGTGGATGACTACGGTAGGACCATGCGATCTCCCACAGCGAGTGCTCCCCGGCGCGGCAGACACGACCGGGAGATCCTCGCCCTCTCCCTCCCGGCCTTCGGCGCGCTGATCGCCGAACCGCTGTTCCTGATGGCCGACTCCGCCATCGTCGGCCACCTGGGCACCGCCCAGCTCGCGGGCCTCGGCATCTCCGCCGCGCTGCTGACCACCCTGGTCAACGTCTTCGTCTTCCTGGCCTACGCCACCACCGCCGCCGTCGCCCGCCGGATCGGCGCCGGGGACCGGCGGGCCGCCGTCCAGCAGGGCATCGACGGCATCTGGCTGGCCGTGATCATCGCCGTCCCGATCGTGGCCGCCGCGATCCCGCTCGCCCCCGAGCTCTGCCGCCTCTTCGGGGCCTCGGCCACCGCCGCCCCCTACGCGATCACCTACCTGCGGATCAGCTCGCTCGGGATCCCGGCAATGCTCGGCGTACTGGCCGCCACCGGCGTGCTGCGCGGGCTGCAGGACACCCGCACCCCGCTGCTGGTCGCCGTCACCGGCTTCTCCGCCAACCTGCTGCTCAACCTGCTGCTGGTGTACGGGGCGGGCCTGGGCATCGCCGGTTCGGCCACCGGCACCGTACTGGCGCAGTGGGGCATGGCCGCCGCCTACCTCACCGTGGTCATCCGCGGCGCCCGTCGGACCGGCGCGAGTCTGCGCCCCGACCCGGCCGGGATAAGGGCCTGCGCCACCGCCGGAACGCCGCTGCTGATCCGCACCCTCAGCCTGCGCGCGGTGCTGCTGATCGCCACCGCCGTCGCCGCCCGGCTCGGCAACACCGCCATCGCCGCGCACCAGGTGGCCATGTCGCTGTGGAGCTTCCTGGCCTTCGCACTGGACGCCATCGCCATCGCCGGCCAGGCGATCATCGGTCGCTACCTCGGCGCCGGGGACGCCGCCGGGGCCCGCGCGGCGACCCGGCGGATGGTCGAGTGGGGCGTCGGCGCGGGACTGCTGCTCGGGGCGCTGCTGCTGCTCACCCGCCCGCTCTACCTGCCGCTGTTCACCGACGACCCGGCGGTCCGGCAGCAGCTGGACCCGGTGCTGCTGGTGGCCGCGCTCAGCCAGCCGGTCTGCGGCGTGGTCTTCGTGCTGGACGGGGTGCTCATGGGCGCGGGCGACGGGTCGTACCTGGCCTGGGCGATGCTGGGGACCCTGGCCGTGTACGCGCCGGTGGCGCTGACCGTCGGCAGCTCCGGCCTGGTCGGACTGTGGATCGCCATCGACCTGTGCATGGCCGTCCGGCTGGTCTTCCTCTGCGTCCGCGCCCGCACCGGCGCCTGGCTGGTCACCGGAGCGGTCCGGGCCTGACCCGGGCCCGGGACCGGCGGCCAGGGCCCGGGACTACCGCAGCCCGCGCTGGTACAGGGTGGTGCCGTGCAGTGGACGGCCGCCCATCGCCCGGAACACCGCCTCCGCCGCCGCGTCCCCCTCCGGCACCCGCCGCCCGCGCAGCACCCGGTATCCGGCCGCGACCAGGTTCCGGTACAACTCCCGCGCCAGCAGCGTCTGGTAGCCCTGCCGCTGACACTGCGGCAGGGTCGCCGCCACCACCAGCGCCGCCTGCTCGCCCCGGCAGCCCGCTCCCGGCCGCCACAGGCCGCCCAGCGGGCCGAACGGACCGAGCAGGCCGCCCCGGCCGCAGCCGCAGCCGCCGGAGCGCGGCGGCGGCTCCGGCACCGCCAGGACGAAGGCCACCGGCTCCCCGGCCCGGGTCAGCCACAGCAGCAGCCGCTCGTCCAGCACCCGGCCGAGCTCCCTGGCCCGCGCCGCGAAGTCCTCGGCGGAGAGCTCGGTGCGCTGCTCCAGGTCCCGCGCGGAGGCGTTCAGGATCTCCCGCAGCCGCGGCAGCACCGCCCGCAGCACCCGGCCGCGGCCCTGGTGCACGGTCAGCCGCTCCCGGGCCAACCGCCGGTCGTCGAAGTGGAAGGCCTTCTCCGGCGGCAGCCGGCCCGGATCGTCCAGGTCCTCGCAGATCCAGGTCCGGCCCGGCCAGCGCCGGGTGAACCGGTGCCGCTCGTAGGCGGCGACGGCGTACGGCGGACTCCAGCCGCCCCCGCTGAACCCGCGCCGGTCGAAGCCGCTGGTGAGCACCCCGGGGGCCTCGTCCGGCGCGTCGGCCACCGGCCCCAGCAGCAGGTCGCAGCCACTGACCGCGCCCGCCTGCTCGGCCAGGTCGAAGAGCTCCTTCGCCGGGTCCCCGCCGCCGGGCAGCCGGTCGGCGAACTCGGTCAGCCCGAACAGCTGGACAGCGCGGCCGACCCGCGCGTCGAGGGCGCTGTGCCGGTGCAGCGAGATCCGGCCGACCGCCCGCCCGGCGCCGTCCCGGGCCAGGTACAGGTCCACCGGGCCGTACCGGCGCTGGTGCCCGTTCCCGGCGTACCAGCCGTGGATGCACCGATCGGGTACCGGGACGTAGAGCGCACGCGGGTGCAGCCGCAGCGGAAGCTCGCAGAACTCCCGCAGGTCGGCCGGGATGGTCACCTTCGTGACCTGGATCGTCATCGCTGGGCTCCCTCTGGTCCGACCCGCCGGTGGCGGCGCCGCGGCGGTGGCGGGACGGCCGTGGCGGGACGGCGATAAGTTACTGCCGAGTACAGGTCCATCGTGCGCCGCTCGGCGACCTCCCGAATGCGCTCCGCTACTCAGCGTGCTACTCAGCCCGGGTCGCCGCCGCTGAGTACCGTCGGCGCCCGGCGGGGACGCGGAAAGGCCGGTCCCAACCAGGGGACCGGCCTTCCGACTGCGCTACGGGACTGTCAGGCGGCGACGACGTTGACGTTGATCTTGGCGACCACGTCGGAGAGCAGCTTGACGGTGACCGTGTGGGCGCCGGTGGTCTTGATCGGCGAGCCGATCTCGACGCGACGCTTGTCGACCAGCGGGCCGTCGACGGCCTTGATGGCGTCGACGACGTCGCCCGGGGTCACGGAGCCGAAGAGACGGCCCGCTTCGCCCGCGCGCACGGCGAGCTTCACGGTCAGGCCCTCAAGCTTGCCCTTGACCTCGTTGGCCTGCTCCAGGGTCTGGATCTCGTGGATCTTGCGGGCGCGACGGATCGCGTCCACATCCTTCTGCCCGCCCTTGGTCCAGCGGATGGCGAAGCCACGCGGGACCAGGTAGTTGCGGGCGTAACCGTCCTTGACCTCGACGATGTCGCCGGCGGTACCGAGGCCGGAGACCTCGTTCGTGAGGATGATCTTCATAGTTCGGTCACCCTCCTATTCAGCGAGCGGTCGAGGTGTAGGGCAGCAGAGCGACCTCGCGGCTGTTCTTCACAGCCGTGGCCACGTCGCGCTGGTGCTGGGTGCAGTTGCCGGTGACCCGGCGGGCGCGGATCTTCCCACGGTCGGAGATGAACTTGCGAAGCAGGTTCGTGTCCTTGTAGTCGACGTAGGTGATCTTGTCCTTGCAGAAAACGCAAACCTTCTTCTTAGGCTTGCGTACAGGCGGCTTCGCCATCATGTACTCCAACTGGTGTTCACGATCCGGCCGGTCCCCTGGCGGGGGCGGCCGAGTCGCACGGGATCAAGTCTGAGCGGGCCCGCCCCGCGAGGGGTGGGCCCAGCACACTGCCTAGAACGGAGGCTCGTCGGAGAATCCGCCGCCGGCCGGGGCGCCCCAGCCGCCGCCCTGCTGACCGCCGCCCGCCGGGGCGCTGGACGCCCAGGGGTCGTCGGCCGGAGGACCGGACTGGCCGCCGCCGGACTGGCCGCCGCCGGAGTTGCCGCCCCAGTTGCCGCCCTGGCCCTGGCCGCCGCCGAAGCCGCCGCCACCGCCCTGGCCGCCGCCGTAGCCGCCACCGCCCTGGCCGCCGCCGAAGCCACCGCCCGGGGCGCCCTGACCGCCGGTCCGCTGGGCCTTGGTGACCTTCGCGGTGGCGGAGCGCAGGGACGGGCCGACCTCGTCGACCTCGACCTCGTAGACGGTCCGCTTCTCGCCCTCCTTGGTGTCGTACGTGCGCTGACGCAGACGGCCCTGGACGATGACGCGCATACCGCGCTGCAACGTCTCAGCGCAGTTCTCCGCCGGCTGACGCCAGACGTTGCACGTGAGGAAGAGGCTCTCGCCGTCCTTCCACTCGTTCGTCTGGCGGTCGAACGTACGAGGAGTTGACGCGATGCGGAACTTCGCGACGGCCGCACCCGACGGCGTGAAACGCAGCTCGGGGTCGTCGACGAGGTTGCCGACAAGAGTGATGACGGTCTCGCCTGCCATGGTGGTGATCGACCTCTCGGTGGGAGCGGTTCCGTTCAAGCAGTGCTCACCGCACCGGCCGTACGGACGGCCGAGCAGTGCAGTGCTTCCCGGGGGAAGCACTTGGGGGTTGCCTCAGTGGGTGTCCGGGCGGAGCACCTTGGTGCGGAGGACCTGCTCGCTCAGGTTGAGCTGCCGGTCGAGCTCCTTGACGACCGCAGGCTCGGCCTTGAGGTCGATCACCGAGTAGATGCCCTCGGACTTCTTGTTGATCTCGTACGACAGGCGACGCCGGCCCCACGTGTCGACCTTCTCCACGTTGCCGCCGCCGGTGCGGACGACATTGAGGAAGTTATCGATCAGGGGGGAGACAGCGCGCTCCTCGACCTCAGGGTCGAGGATCACCATGACCTCGTAATGACGCATGTGGAACCCACCTCCTCTGGACTCAGCGGCCACGGTCTTTCCGTGGCAGGAGGGTTTTGAGACGCGTCGCAACAGTAGCGGCCGGCACTGACAACGAGCGGCGAACCGCATCGTCACGCCAGTTGGAAGCCGAACCACACCGGTGCAGACGGTCCAGACTACAGGCACCCGAATGGGGTCTTGAAATCCACCCCCCAATCGACGCAATCTGTACACATCGGGTATGGAGTGCCCTACAGTGCGCCACCGCACCCGAGGCCGTACGGCCGACCCCCGGCCGACGGCCAGCCTGCGCCACGCGCGGGTCCGGCGGCAGTCGCTGCCGCCCCGCCCGAGCGTGCGCCCAACCTCCCCAAGGAGGCGGGTTCCATGGCCCAATCCACCGGGCAACCGCACGGCCAGTCCCACAACCCCAGCTACTGGACGAAGCTCGTCCGCGACGACGCCAGAGCCCACCCGCTCCAGGACACCCTCGCCGGGCTGACCATGGTCCTGGGCGCCATCGCCATCGCGACCTGCATGTTCCGAGGCCTGCACATCCTGGCCTCGTGGACCGGCTTGTTCGGCGTGTTCACGGCCGCATGGGGCCAGTACATCTCCACCAACACGGCCCAGCGCTTCCTGTTGATCATCTTCGGGGTCGCCTCGGCCGTGGGCCTCGGCATCGGCCTGGCGCACGGCGGCCTCCTGGGCGGTGTGGTCGGCTACTGACCCCCGTCCCCGACCCCGGAGCGACCCTCCGGGGGAATCGGCACGCCCGCCGACCGGGCGTCCCTATGGGGGTGCTCCACCAAGGGCAGTAGGCTTCGCGCTTGACGCGACCTGACGCCCGAGGAGCACCCCACACATGAGCCTGCGCCTGAGGACCATCAGCCGGGAGGAGCACCTGGCCTTCATCAGGAGCCTGCCCTCCGCGAGCCACATGCAGGTGCCCAGCTGGGGTGAGGTCAAGGCGGAGTGGCGTTCCGAGAGCATCGGCTGGTTCGACGAGCGCGGCGCGATCGTCGGCTCCGGGCTGGTGCTCTACCGGCAGATCCCGAAGGTCAAGCGCTACCTCGCCTACCTGCCCGAGGGCCCGGTGATCGACTGGTTCGACCCGAACCTGGACCGCTGGTTGCAGCCGATGCTGGCGCACCTGAAGTCCCAGGGCGCGTTCACCGTGAAGATGGGCCCGCCGGTGATAATCCGCCGCTGGCAGGCCGAGAGCATCAAGAACGCCATCGCCGGCAAGGAGGCCAAGCGGCTGCGCGACATCGAGGCCGACTGGTACGAGCCCCGGGCGATCGACACCGCCGACCGGCTGCGCCGCCTCGGCTGGCAGCAGGGCGAGGACGCCGGGGCGGGCTTCGGCGACGTCCAGCCGCGCTACGTCTACCAGGTGCCGCTGGCCAACCGCTCGCTGGACGACGTCCTGAAGGGCTTCAACCAGCTCTGGCGGCGGAACATCAAGAAGGCCGAGAAGGCCGGGGTGGAGATCGTCCAGGGCGGCTACGACGACCTGCCCGCGTTCCACCAGCTGTACCTGGAGACCGCCGAGCGCGACCACTTCATCCCGCGCCCGCTGTCGTACTTCCAGCGCCAGTGGACCGCGCTGACCAACGAGGACCCGAACCGGATGCGCCTGTACCTGGCGTACCACGAGGGCGACGCGCTGGCCGGCACCACGATGATCACCGTCGGTGAGCACGTCTGGTACTCCTACGGCGCCTCCACCGTACACAAGCGCGAGGTGCAGCCGAACAACGCCATCCAGTGGCGGATGCTGCGGGACGCCTACGCGCTCGGCGCGACCGTCTACGACCTGCGCGGGATCAGCGACACGCTGGACGAGACCGACCACCTGTTCGGCCTGATCCGGTTCAAGGTCGGGACCGGCGGCCAGGCCGCCGAGTACCTCGGCGAGTGGGACTTCCCGCTGAACAAGCTGCTGCACAAGGCGCTCGACATGTACATGAACCGGCGCTGACCCACCCCGTCCCCCGCCCTGCCCCACCGCACGGATTTCACGGAAGGCCCCAAGCCCCATGGCGCTCACCCTGTACGTGGACACCCACCGCTGGCGTGCCCACCAGCGCTCCGTGCTGGAGTCCTTCCCCGGGCTGGTCCCGGTGGCCAAGGGCAACGGCTACGGCTTCCGCAACCTGCGGCTGGCCGAGGAGGCCACCCGGCTGGACGCGGACGTGCTCGCGGTCGGCACCGCCTACGAGGCCGCCGAGACCAAGGACTACTTCGGCCGGGACCTGATCGTGCTCACCCCGTACCGGATCGGCGAGGACCCGGTGCCGCTGCCGCAGCGGGTGATCCGCACCGTCGGCACCGTGCGCGACCTGCGCGGCCTGGTCGGCGGCCGGGTGATCATCGAGTGCATGACCGGCATGCGGCGGCACGGGATCACCCCCGAGGACCTGCCCAAGCTGCGGTCGGCCCTGGAGGACGTCCGGGTCGAGGGCTTCGCCGTGCACCTGCCGATGGACCGGCCGGACGGGGTGGACCCGCTGGCGGAGACCATCGAGTGGGTCGAGCGGCTGCGCGCCGAGCGGCTGCCGCTGCGCCGGATGTTCGTCAGCCACCTGCGCTCCGGCGAGGTCGCCGAGCTGGCCCGGCGCTACCCGGACGTCCACTTCCGGGCCCGGATCGGCACCCAGCTGTGGCTCGGCGACCACCAGGCCATCGACTGCCGGGGCACGGTGATGGACGTGCACGCCCTGACCAAGGGCGAGCGCTACGGCTACCGCCAGCACCGGGTGCCCGGCGACGGCCACCTGCTGGTGGTGGCCGGCGGCACCGCCCACGGGGTGGGCCTGGAGGCCCCGAAGAACATGAGCGGGCTCACCCCCCGGGCCAAGAACCTCGCCCGCGCCGGCCTGGCCACCATCAACCGGACGGCCTCGCCGTTCAGTTGGAACGGCGCGAAGCTGGGCTTCGCGGAGCCCCCGCACATGCAGGTCTCGCTGCTCTGGGTGCCCGGCGAGGTGGCCCCGCCGCAGGTCGGCGACGAGCTGAAGGCGACCCTGCGGCACACCACCACGCTCTTCGACCGGATCATCGAGCAGGGCTGAACCTCTCCGCGCGGGCGCCCAATTCGCCTGCGCGCCAACCCCGTTGCGGACACGCACCGAGGGCCTGCGGACAACTCGCTGTCCACAGGCCCTCGGTGAGTTATCCACAGCCTCAGGCCGGTGGCGACACGGGTTCCGCCTCGATTTCCACAGCCTCGCGCTCTTCCTCCACAGCGCGCGACGGGGAGAGCGCGAGGACGTCCGCGAGCCCGTCCAGCACGCCTCCTGACGGGTCGTCACTCCCGTCCCAGCGCACCGCGTCGTACTCGGGCAGCAGCACGTCCCGGATCACCAGCACGCACAGGAACAGCGTGCCGAGCACGTGCACCATGATCGCGCCGTGGTACCAGTCGGTCGCCAGGCCCTTCTGGTTGGGGCTGGAGGTGTAGGCGAAGTTGTACCAGATGGCCAGGAAGTACAGGACCTCACAGGCCTGCCACACCAGGAAGTCCCGCCAGCGCGGGCGGGCCAGCACCGCCAGCGGGGTCAGCCAGAGCACGTACTGCGGCGAGTAGACCTTGTTGGTCAGCACGAAGGCGGCGATCACCAGGAAGGCCAACTGGGCGAAGCGCGGACGGCGCTGGGCGGCGAAGGCCAGCCAGGCGATGCCCAGGCAGCAGAGCGCCAGCAGCAGCGCGATCACCAGGTTGACCCGGGAGGTCGGGAAGCCGCTCGGCAGCCAGCGGTTCTGCTCCAGGATCAGCCAGACCGAGCCGTAGTCGATCCCGCGGGTCTCGCTGTACGTGTAGAAGGTGGCCCAGCCCTGGAAGTTGAGCACCATGAACGGCACGTCCACGATCAGCCAGGCGACCAGCGCCCCGGCGAACGCCCGGCCGAAGTCCCTGATCCGGCCCGCCCGCAGGCAGAGCAGCAGCAGCGGACCGAGCAGGAACACCGGGTAGAGCTTGGCGGCGGTGGCCAGCCCGATGAACACCCCGGCGAGCACCAGCCGCTTCCGCGCCCAGCAGGCCATGCCGACCGCGGTCAGGGCGACCGCCAGTATGTCCCAGTTGATGGTGGAGTCCAGGGCCAGCACCGGCGCCAGCGCGAACAGCAGCGCGTCCCAGGGGCGGCGCCGGTGGGTGCGCATCACCGCGATCACCGCGATCACCGCGCAGACCATCAGCATGCCGGAGTTGACCAGCCAGAAGACCTGCTCGCGGTGGACGTCGCCGCCGCTGCCCGGGGTCAGCCAGGTGGCCACCAGCATGAACAGGCCGGTCAGGACCGGATACTCCAGGTACTGCATGTGCGGGTCGGTGGCGCCCGGCAGCTTGTCCAGGTAGGGGATGTTCCCCAGGGAGAAGCCGCGCAGGGTGAACAGGTGCGGGATGTCGCTGTAGCAGGCGTGGTCGTACTGCGCGGTCGCGCCGTAGAACCAGCCGCTGTCGTAGCAGGGGACCTTCTGCACCATGCCGAGGGCGAACACCACGATGGTGCAGATCGCCAGCACCCGGGCCGCGGTCCACCAGCTGACGCCGAGCAGCGCCCGCCGACCGGGGGCCCCGCCGATGATCTCACTACCGGCAGCAGCCACCGGATCCTCGTCGGCGGGGACGACGACAGTGTCCTCTGGCGGGGGAGTGGGCAGTGTGCTCGACGTCATGGCGCACATCCTGCCGCACGATCCTTTGTACGGGGCCGTGCACCCGGTACTTGTTACCGGCCGCCCGCCCGGTACAGCCGAACTGTCCGTTTCCTACCCGCGTCCGGCGGCCGGGCAGCGCCGCGGCCCCGGCGCGCCGCCCCGCGAGGGGTGGGCGCCGGGGCCGCCGGTCGGGTCCGCGGGCCGTCGCTCCGGCTCAGCCTCCGCTGCCCGGGTTGTTGGGTCCGTGCGAATGGACCGGCGGTGACCAACTGCTCGAACTGCTGATCGATTCACTGGGAGACGGGCTGGAGCAGTTGCCGAGGATGTTCAGCGGGTCGCACGACGGGCTGGACGAGACCGGCGCGGACGGGGTGATCGACGGCGCGGCGGAGGACGGCGGCGCGGACGGCCGCTTCGACGGCGGCGCCGAGGACGGCGGGGCGGACGCCGTCATCGAGGGCGTCGCGCTGGCACTGGGCGACGGGCTGACGCCGAGCTCGTTCTGGATGGTGCCGTAGTTGGCGGTGTCCAGCTTCTCCTGCGGCTGCCCGTTGAGCGCGGCCTCCATGTAGTCGGTCCAGATCGCCGTCGGGAAGTCGGCGCCGTAGACCTGCTGCTGGCCGCCGAGGCCCATCAGCGGAAGCAGGCTGAAGTTCTTCGGGTCCTGGTCGAACAGGCCGATCGCGGTGGAGAGCTGCTTGGTGTAGCCCACGAACCAGGCCGACTTGTAGGAGTCGGTGGTACCGGTCTTACCGGCCGCGTCCCGGCCCAGCGCCAGGGCGTTGGCACCGGTGCCGCTGGACGAGACGACCGCCTTCAGCGCCGTGGTGACCGTCTCCGCGACCTGGGGCGAGAAGGCCTGCTTGGGCTTGCTCTTCAGCGAGACGGTCGTGGCCTGGCCGTTCTCGTTCAGGACGTAGTGGTCCACCTCGTACGGGTCGTACTCGACCCCGTCGTCGGCGAAGGTCGCGTAGGCGGTGGCCAGTCGGATCGGACCGGGGGTGGAGGTTCCCAGCGCGAACGAGGGCACGTTCTGGTCGGGCGCGAGCGAGCTCGGGCTGACGCCCGCCGCCACGGCCGCCGCCGCCACCTTCTGCATGCCGACGTCCATGCCCAGCTGCACGTAGACCGTGTTCACCGACTGCGCCATGGCCTGGGTGAGGGTGATCGGCCCCCACTTCTTGGTCGAGTCGTTCGCCTGGTACCAGGGCTGGTGGTTCTGGTCCAACCAGACCGTGCCGTCCGGGTTCTTGATCTCCAGGTTGGGGTCGCCGTTGTAGAGCGAGTTCAGTGAGACCGGGGTCCCCGGCGCGGTCGAGCCGCCGGCGGACTGCACCCCGTCGGTCAGCGCCGCGGCCAGCACGAACGCCTTGAAGGTCGAGCCGACCAGGATGCTCGGGTTGTCCGCGTCGTCGGTCTCCTGCTTCATGAAGTCGGGACCGCCGTAGATGGCGGTGACCGCTCCGCTGCCGGGCACCACCGAGGCGCCGCCGACGTGCACCCACTGGTCCACCGGGTACTGCTTGTTGTAGTCCGGGGCGGTGGTCGCGTCCTGGGTGTCGGTGACCATGACCTTGGGGTCGATCTTCTTCAGCAGCTCGTTGTCCACCGCCGACTTCATCGCGTCCATGTTGGACTTCACGAAGGTCGTGTAGATCTGGTAGCCGCCGGCGTCCAGCTGGGCCGGGGTCACCCCGGTGCGCAGCAGGTTGTTGTCGGCCAGGGTGACCAGGTAGCCGATGTAGCCGGACTCGCTGGAGTTGCTGACCGGCTTGATCGGCATCGGGAAGCCCTGGGCCGTCACCGTGTCGTACTGGGCCTGGGTGATGAACTTGTCAGCCAGGTTCCGGCTCATCACGTAGTTCCAACGCGCCTTGGCGTTCGCCACGTTGGTGGCGTTGACGGTGTCGGTGTCGGTGCCGGTGCTGCTGTCCCAGGTCGGGTCGTAGATGCTCGGCCCGTTCACCAGCGAGGCGAGGAAGGCGCCCTGGCCGATGGTGAGCTTGTCGGAGCTGATCCCGTAGTACGCCTCGGCGGCGGCGTCGATGCCGTAGGCGCTGCGGCCGAAGTAGCTGGTGTTCAGGTAGCCGTCGAGGACGGTCTGCTTCGGCACCGTGGAGCCGACCTTGATGGACATCAGGATCTCGTCGAGCTTGCGGCTCAGCGTCTGGCCCTGGTTCAGCCGGGTGTTCTTGATCCACTGCTGGGTGATGGTCGATCCGGACTGGACCTCCCCGCCCTTCGCCATGTCGTACACGGCGCGCAGGATGCCCTGCGGGTCAACACCCTTGTCGGTCCAGAAGGTGGCGTTCTCGGCGGCCAGGAAGTCGTTCTGGACGTCGGTCGGGATCGCCGTCAGCGGCACGTTCTGCCGGAAGTAGGCGCCGCGCTGGACCATCTCGGTGCCGTTGGCCCAGTAGTAGGTGTTGCTCTGCATCTGGGTGGTGGCGTTGGGGCTGGGCACCGTGGTCTTCGCGTACGCGTAGCCGATCAGGCCGACCAGGCAGGCGAACATCAGCAGGAAGCCGCTGAGGATCTGCTTCCACGAGGGCAGCCAGCGGCGCACGCCGCGCTTGCCCCAGCGCGGGTAGTCGAGGAAACGCTTCGGCTTGGGACCGGTCGGGCCGCCGGGCCCGCGTCCGCCGCGACGTCCGCCGCCCTGCGGCTCGTTGGCCGCGCCGCCGCCGCGACGGCCCTTGGACTGGGCCGCCTTGCGCATCTCGGCCCGGGTCAGCTGCGGCTGGGCCGAGGTACGGCGGGGCGGTCCGGCCTGGCCGCCGCCGGGTCCCGGCTGGTACCCGCCGCGCGGGCCCTGCTGGGGGCCACCGGGGCCGGGGGGCGGGCCCTGCTGAGGGCCACCGGGGCCGGGGGGCGGCTGTTGGGACCGCCCGTTGGCGGGGGAATCGCCCCGGCCGGACTGCTGCTTTCGCCGATGTTCGCTCATGCTTCCAGCTGCTCCTCGGACAGGCCCTTGAGCCTGAAGGCGGTGGTCCACATTCGATCCGCGTCAGGACCAGCGGTCCCCGCACGGCTCCCCCGGGGCTCCGGCCGAAGCGGCCGTACTGCACCGAGGACGAGGACGTCACATCCGTCACAACGGTTCCCGGCTTTCTGCATAGCCGACAGAGTACGCAGCAGCCAGGGGTCAGCAAACGGGCTTCATTGATCATTCCCGGCATATTGACCACAGATCCTTAGGAAAGAAGCCGTGTCGATCGGGTGAGGGCGGCGGAAGAGCCACCTGAAAGCGGTTCGGAGCGGCCCCCCATCAGCCACTCGCAACCCTCTGTGATCACATTCATCGGGTCGCCCCTTGCCCCCGGCCCGCCCACGGCATATCGTCTCGATGTATCGACTCGATACATCGAGACGGCATAGACGCCGAGAGACGCGCAGGGAGAGGAGGCAGCACGGCATGAGCAGACGCTCCGGGATCCTGGAATTCGCCGTCCTGGGCCTCCTGCACGACTCCCCCATGCACGGCTACGAGCTGCGCAAGCGCCTCAACGTGCTGCTGGGGTCGTTCCGTGCGTTCTCGTACGGAACGCTCTACCCGTGCCTCAAGGGCCTGGTCGCCCAGGGCTCCCTGATCGAGGACAACACCGGCGAGGAGTACATCCCCGCCACCGCCCTCAACGGCAAGCGGTCGAAGATCGTCTACCGGCTGACCGCCGAGGGCAAGCAGCGCTTCGAGGAGCTCCTCGCCGACTCGGGCCCCGACGCCTGGGAGGACGAGCACTTCGGCGTCCACTTCGCCTTCTTCGGCCAGACCGACCGGGCCGTGCGCATGCGCGTCCTGGAGGGCCGCCGCAGTCGGCTCGAAGAGCGCCTGGAACGAATGCGGACCTCGCTGGCCCGCACCCGTGAACGGCTCGACGGCTACACCCTCGAACTCCAGCGCCACGGCCTGGAATCGGTGGAACGCGAGGTCCGCTGGCTCAACGAGCTGATCGAGACCGAGCGGGCCAACCGCAGCAGCGGACGCGGTGCCGATCCGGGGCCCCCGGGCACCGGCACCCCCGGTGTCACCCCACAGATTTCGGACGGCAGGAACCGGACAGCGGCGCACGCCGCCGCACCCCCCGACCGCCCGGAGCGCTCCCCGGAGCGCTGACCCCGCGCAATCCCTCCCTCGTCCAGACGACGGAACGGACCGCACACGCGGGACGCGGGCGCCAGGGGGATCGCCGGCACTCGTTTGAACCACAGCAAGTACGTCACCAAGACCATCACAACAGGGAGCAGCCGGAATGAGTTCGGTTCGCGTAGCAATCGTGGGTGTGGGCAACTGCGCCGCCTCGCTCGTCCAGGGCGTCGAGTACTACCAGGACGCTGACCCGAACAGCCGCGTGCCCGGTCTCATGCACGTGCAGTTCGGCGACTACCACGTCCGCGACGTCGAGTTCGTCGCCGCGTTCGACGTGGACGCCAAGAAGGTCGGCCAGGACCTGGCCCACGCCATCGGCGCCAGCGAGAACAACACCATCAAGATCTGCGACGTGCCGCCGACCGGCGTCATGGTGCAGCGCGGCCCGACCCTGGACGGCCTGGGCAAGTACTACCTGGAGACCATCGAGCAGTCCTCCGAGGAGCCCGTCGACGTCGTCGAGGTGCTCAAGGAGCGCCAGGTCGACGTGCTGGTGTGCTACCTGCCGGTCGGTTCCGAGCAGGCCGCGAAGTTCTACGCCCAGTGCGCCATCGACGCCAAGGTCGCCTTCGTGAACGCCCTGCCGGTGTTCATCGCGGGCACCAAGGAGTGGGCGGACAAGTTCACCGAGGCGGGCGTGCCGATCGTCGGCGACGACATCAAGTCGCAGGTCGGCGCCACCATCACGCACCGCGTGATGGCGAAGCTCTTCGAGGACCGGGGCGTCCTGCTGGAGCGCACCATGCAGCTGAACGTCGGCGGCAACATGGACTTCAAGAACATGCTGGAGCGCGACCGCCT
Source organism: Streptacidiphilus sp. P02-A3a (assembly GCF_014084105.1). Taxonomy (GTDB): domain Bacteria; phylum Actinomycetota; class Actinomycetes; order Streptomycetales; family Streptomycetaceae; genus Streptacidiphilus. The sequence continues at coordinate 9,307,135 of NZ_CP048289.1, forward strand.
GGAGTCGAAGAAGATCTCCAAGACGCAGGCCGTCACCTCCCAGATCGTGGACCGCGACCTGGGTGCCAAGAACGTCCACATCGGCCCGTCGGACTACGTCGCCTGGCTGGACGACCGCAAGTGGGCGTACGTGCGCCTTGAGGGCCGCGCCTTCGGCGACGTGCCGCTGAACCTGGAGTACAAGCTGGAGGTCTGGGACTCCCCGAACTCCGCCGGTGTCATCATCGACGCGGTGCGCGCCGCGAAGATCGCCAAGGACCGCGGGATCGGTGGCCCGATCCTGTCGGCGTCCTCGTACCTGATGAAGTCCCCGCCGGTGCAGTACTTCGACGACGAGGCCCGCGACAACGTCGAGAAGTTCATCCGTGGCGAGGTCGAGCGCTGAGTCGGCACCACGGCTGACCCGTGGGCGGTAGCTGTTTCACGTGAAACAGCTACCGCCCACGGGTCGTTCCCGGGGTAGCGGGTGTCCGCTCCCCCGTCCGTACCAACCCCGTCCGCGTCAGCGCAGCCGGTCCCGCGGCCCCCGGACGGCTGTTTCGGCGTAGGCATCTGCCCTCCGACGTGGGAGTCTGTGAGGGTGTCGATCATCGGCCACGCCTCCGTCCCCTCAGGCCGCGCCAAGGCCCTGCTGAGGCTGTCCGGCTTCCGCCGCCTCCTCGGCACCCGACTGCTGTCACAGCTGTCCGACGGGATCTTCCAGGTCTCGCTCGCGTCCTACGTGGTCTTCTCCCCCGAGCGCCAGCCCACGGCCGGCTCCATCGCCTCGGCCTTCGCGGTGCTGCTGCTGCCGTTCTGCCTCTTCGGCCCCTTCGCCGGGGTGCTGCTGGACCGCTGGCGGCGCCGCCAGATCCTGCTCTACGGAAACCTGATCCGGCTGCTGCTCTGCGCGGGCACCGCCTGGCTGGTGCTGCTCCGGGTGCCGACACCGGTCTTCTTCACCGCCGCGCTGCTGGTCACCGGCGTCAACCGGTTCATCCTGGCCGGGCTCTCCGCCGCGCTGCCGCAGGTGGTCCGTGACCGGTCCCTGCTGGTCAGCGCGAATGCCATCGCGCCGACCATGGGCACAGTGGCCACCACCATCGGCGGCGGCGCCGCCTTCATCGTGCGGCTCTTCCTCCCGGCCGGTCCGCACGCCAACGCGGCGCTGCTGGTGCTGGCCGGTCTGGGCTACGGCAGCGCCTCGCTGGCGTCCCGGACCATGTCCCGGGACGAGCTGGGCCCGGAGCGCGGGCCGCAGGCCCGGCAGCCGCTGCTCCAGGTGATCGCCGAGACGACCGAGGGCCTGGTGGACGGCGTGCGCCGACTGGTCCGCGACTCCCGTCCGGCGACCTACGCGCTGGCGGCGCTGACCACCCTGCGCTTCTGCTACGGCCTGTTGCTGGTGCTGCTGCTGATGCTGTGCCGCAACACCTTCGCCACACCCAGCGACCAGAGCGCGGGCATCCGCTGGCTGGGGCTGGCCCTGGCCGCCTCGGCGGCCGGGTTCTTCACCGCGGCGGTGGTCACCCCCTGGGCCACCCGCCGGGTCGGCGTCGGCGGCTGGCTGGTGTGGTGCGCGGCGCTGGCCGCCGTGCTGACCCCGGCGCTGGGCCTGCTCTTCGCGCCGATACCGATCATCTCCGCCGCCTACCTGCTGGGCCTGTTCTCCCAGGGCGCGAAGATCAGCACCGACACCATCGTCCAGACCTCGGTGGCCGACTTCTACCGGGGCCGGGTCTTCTCGGTGTACGACGTGCTCTTCAACGGCTCCCTGGTGGCCGCCGCCGCGGTGGCGGCGGCCCTGATGCCCTCCAGTGGCCGCTCAGTGGTGGTGATCGTGATGTCGTCGCTGCTCTACGCACTGACCGCGCTGGCGTACGGCCTCACCCTGCGGCACAGCAGGCCGTCGGCCCAGCTGCACTGCCCGGTGTCCTCCTCGGTCTAGGGCAGCTGACCGTCCCGCGCGGCCCACCACTCCCGCAGCGCCCCGGCGGCCGCCTCCCGGCCCAGCGGTCCGTGCTCCAGCCGGAGCTCCAGCAGGTGCCGGTAGGCCTCGCCGACCTCCCGGCTCGGCTTCAGGCCGAGGATCTCCATGATCTCCTCGCCGTTCAGGTCGGGCCGGATCGAGTCGAGCTCCTCCTGCTCCTGGAGCTGCGCGATCCGCTCCTCCAGGCTGTCGTAGGCCCGGGCCAGCGCCGCCGCCTTCTTCTTGTTCCGCGTGGTGCAGTCGGAGCGGGTCAGCTTGTGCAGCCGGTCCAGCAGCGGCCCGGCGTCCCGGACGTAGCGGCGCACCGCCGAGTCCGTCCACTCACCGGTGCCGTAGCCGTGGAACCGCAGGTGCAGCTCCACCAGCCGGGACACGTCGGCGACCAGCTCGTTGGAGTACTTCAGCTCCCGCAGCCGCTTCTTGGTCAGCTTCGCCCCGACCAGTTCGTGGTGGTGGAAGGAGACGCCGCCGCCGTCCTCGAACCGCCGGGTTCGCGGCTTGCCGATGTCGTGCAGCAGCGCGGCGAGCCGCAGCGTCAGGTCCGGACCGTCCTGCTCCAGGTCGATGGCCTGTTCCAGGACCGTCAGTGAGTGCTCGTAGACGTCCTTGTGCCGGTGGTGCTCGTCACGCTCCAACCGCAGCGCCGGGAGCTCCGGCAGCACCCGCGCGGAGATCCCGGTGTCGACCAGCAGCAGCAGGCCCTGGCGCGGGCACTCGGACAGCAGCAGCTTGTTCAGCTCGGCCTGGACCCGCTCCGCCGAGACGATGTCGATCCGCTCCGCCATCTCCGTCATCGCGGTGACCACCTCGGGCGCGACCTGGAAGTCCAGCTGCGCCGAGAAGCGGGCGGCCCGCATCATCCGCAGCGGGTCGTCCGAGAAGGACGCCTCCGGGGTGCCCGGGGTCCGCAGCACCTTCGCGGCCAGGTCGTCGAGGCCGTGGTACGGGTCGACGAAGACCACCTCGGGCAGCGCGACAGCCATCGCGTTGACGGTGAAGTCCCGGCGGACCAGGTCGTCCTCGATCGAGTCGCCGTAGGAGACCTCCGGCTTGCGGGAGTCCCGGTCGTACGCCTCGGAACGGTAGGTGGTGATCTCGATCTGGAAGTCGCGGGGTTCCCCGCCGCCCACCGGCTTGGCCTTCTTGCGGGCACCGACGGTACCGAAGGCGATGCCGACGTCCCAGACCGCGTCCGCCCAGGGCTTCAGCAGCGCCAGGATCTGCTCCGGCCGGGCGTCGGTGGTGAAGTCCAGGTCATTGCCGAGCCGCCCGAGCAACGCGTCCCGCACCGAGCCGCCGACCAGGGCGAGCCGGAAACCGGCGGCCTGGAAGCGTCGCCCCAGCTCGTCGGCGACGGGATAGGCGTTGAGGATCTCGCTGACCGCGGCGGCCTGCGCGGCGCTGAGCGAGTCGGCGGCGGAACCGCGGCGGGACGGATCTTCGTCCGGGCGGGGAGAGCTGGAATCATTGGCGTTCGGCACGACAGACAAGCCTACGTGGCGTCACGCCCCCCTCGCGCCCCGATACCGTCGGGGCCGGAGCCCGGAACGGCCCGCGCGGTGCGCCCATCCGGGTCTGCCCGGCCGAGTCCACTCCCAGACAACGTCGTTACCATGCCAGAGCGCACATGCGGGGGCAGCGCGGCTGAGGCGACCAGGACAGCGCGAGCGACGAACGAACGGCGAGGACGCGTGGGCGAGGCGGCAGGGCAGAGAAGTCGCACCAGGGAACGAAACGGCGGGCCCGCGCTGCTGCGCGCACCCGTCCGCGCCTCCCTCCGCAGCCCCGGTCGGCTGCGCCGCGCGGCCACGGTCCTGGCGGCGGCCGGGCTGACGCTGCTGAGCGGCTCCGCGCTGGCCCCGGCGGCCCAGGCGTCCGAGTTCCGGATCGGTCCGGCCACCGCCAGTGCGAGCCCGGCCAGGACCGCCGTCACGACCGCGAGCGACGTCTCCGCCGTCGGCACGACCTACCCGGCGGTGGTCTCGCTGGTGAAGATCGATCCGCCGGTGCCGGTGGCCGGGCAGAAGATCACCATCACCGGCACCGTCAAGAACGGCGGCAGCAGCACCATCCAGTCGCTCCAGGTGGGGCTGGCGGTGGGCACCACCAAGATCGCCAACCGGTACACCATCTCCACCATCGCCGGGGACACCACACCGCAGCCCTCGGACGCCCAGGAGCTCGCGAACGTCCCGACCCAGCAGCTCGGGCCGCTGGTGGCGGGCGCCACCAGTCCCCAGTTCACCATCACCGTGAACGTCAACGACCTCGGCCTGACCGCCGGCGGTGTCTACGAGCTGGACGTGGACGCCACCAGCGGCGGCCCGGGATCGCAGTCGCTGGGCGTCGCCCGCACCTTCCTGCCGTACGACCCGTCGCCGGGCACCGCCCAGGCGACCCAGGTCGCCACCCTCTGGCCGCTGGTGGATCAGCCCCGGGTGCAGGCGCAGGTGTACCACGCGGGGACCACCCAGTCGGCCGGGCAGGCGGTGCTGACCGAGGACGACTCGCTGATCCAGGAGCTGGGGTACGGGGGCCGGCTCAACCAGCTGGTGACCAACGGCAGCAGTGTCACCGCCTCCCCGCTGAAGCTGACCTGGGTGATCGACCCGGATCTGATCGACACGGTCAACTCGATGCGCAACGGCTACCAGGTGGTCAGCGACGCCCAGGGCAGCGTGGCCGCCGCCACCCCCGAGTGCAACTGCACCAGGAAGGGCAGCCAGGCCGGGGTCACGGCCGCCCGGCAGTGGCTGCTACAGCTCCAGTCCGCGCTGGTGGGCCTCAACTCCTCGCAGGTCATCTCACTGGCGTACGCCGACCCGGACCTGGCCGCGCTGGCGCACCACCCCAGTGAGAGCGCCGCACTGGTCAGCGAGCTGGCGGCGGTCGGCAGCGCCAGCGTCCCCGACCTGCTCCAGGTCGACGCCAACGACTCGGTCGCCTGGCCCTACCGGGGGTACGTCGACCCCCAGGTGGTGTCGCTGGCGCAGAACCTGCACGACACGCAGATCGTGACGAACAGCGACAGCCTCCCGTACGGCGTGTCGTTCACCCCCAACGCGGCCCGCTCCCTCGGCAACGGGACGACGGCGGTGGTGGCCGACTCCACCATCTCCGACATCTTCTCCGGTGACCTGACCACCGAGAGCGAACAGACGATGGCCGAGCAGCGCTTCCTCGCGGAGACCCTGGAAACCACCCAGGAACAGCCCGGGGTGCAGCGCAGCATCCTGATCCAGCCGCCGCGCGACATGTCCACCAGCACCGCCGACACGCTCCTGGCCTCGCTCCAGGCCGCCTACGCGGGCAAGTGGATCCAGCCGGTGTCCTACGGCACGGTGGCCGCCGCCAAGCCCACTCCCGACACGAACACCACCCTCGCGCCGTACCCGGCCAGCGTGCGCGGGAACGAACTGCCGAGCCTGCCGGACGTCAGCTCGATCGAGGCGGACCTGAACGAGCTCCAGAAGATCATCACCCCGCCGGACCCGTACCGGGCCCAGTTCGACGCGGCGATACTGCGCTCGGTGTCGACCCAGTGGCGCGACCAGCCACAGGCCGGCCTGGACTACCAGACGAACACCCAGGACTACCTGACCAGCCTGCTGAACTCGGTGAGCATCCTGGCGAAACCCACCGGCGTGACGCTGCCCGGCAGCAACTCGGCGACCATCCCGATCACGGTCGAGAACAACCTGCCGCAGACGCTGACGAACCTGGTGGTCCGGCTCACCTCGATGATGCCCAACCGACTGGCGGTCGAGGGCACCGGCATCCAGAAGGTCACGAACGCCGGGAACACCAAGCCGAGCTACAAGTTCCAGGTCAAGGCCGCCGCCAACGGCAAGGTGAAGCTGGTGGCCAAGCTCTTCATCAATGTCGACGGCCAGCTGGTGCCGTACAACGACCTCCCGACCACGCTCGCCTCCATCGATTTTGAGGTGAATGTCACCCAGGTGTCCGACGGGGTGATCGCGGTGATCGCGGGCGGCGTGCTGCTGGTCCTGCTGGCCGGCTTCCGGCTCTACTGGAAACGGCGCAAGGACGCGTCCCTCGCCTCGGGTGACTCCCCGGACGGCCCCGACGGCCCGAACGGCCCGAACGACGCGCCGTCCGGCTCGGATGACGCGCCGGACGGGACCACCGGTGGCCCACCGGGGACAGACGATGCAGATGAGGCGCCCGAGCCGGGGGCCGACACCGACGAAGAGGCGGAATCCGGGCAACCAGGCGGCCATGATCCGGAAAACGGGGTCCAAAGCCCTGTATAGGCTCTGTCGGATGAGAAGGTAGGGAGACGAGACGGCCGGAGGAACCCGGCCGCCCCATCCGAAGATCCGGAGAAGGTGGCATGAGCGCGCCGCGTGACGGCAGAACTCAACGGGGTCGCGGCGGACGCGCCCCCGAACCAGGCATGCCTCCGGCACAACCAGGACCGGAGGGCGGCACGGACCCGTACCTGGACGAGACCTACGCGCGCGACCCCTACGCGCAGGACCCGTACGGTCACGACGTCTACAACCAGCAGCAGTACAGCCCGGAGGGGTACGGCCAGGCCGCCTACGGGCAGCAGCAGGGCTATGGGCAGACACCCTACGGGCAGCAGGGGTACGACCCGCAAGGGTACGACCCGGCGGCCTACGGGCAGCCGCAGGGCTTCGGTCCGGCACCGGCCGCTCCGGCCGCGCCCGCCGGCTACCAGCAGAACGGCCATCCGCAGCCGCAGCCGGTCCAGCAGCAGCCCCCGCAGCCCCCGCAGTACGGCGGCCAGCCGTACGCCCAGCAGCAGGTCCAGCCACCGCAACCGCAGCAGCAGTACGTCCAGCCGCAACCGCAGCAGGTCCAGCCGCCGCAGTACGGGCAGGCCGGGTACCAGCAGCAGCCCTACGACCAGCAGCAGCCGTACGACCAGACCCAGCAGTACGGCGGCCAGCAGTACACCGGGCAGCCCTACCCGACGGTGCAGGGCGACGGCTCGGTCTACAACCCGGGCGCGCCCACCGAGTACATCGGCGTCGACGAACTGGTCAGCCGGGCCAGCCGGGAACCGGCGCCGCCCGCCGAGGACGAGGACCCCTACGCCTTCCTGTTCCGGGACGGCGGCCAGTACTACCCGCCGGCCGGATACGGCGAGTCGGTGGACTCCGCGATGGAGTTCACCAGCACCATGGCACTGTTCAAGGTCGACCCGAAGCTCCTGGCGGGCCGGGGCTCGGGCGACTCGAAGGGCGCCGACGGCGAGTCGCAGAGCGGGAACAAGGCCAGCAGCCTGCTGAGCTCCAGCGCGATCATGGCGGCCGGCACCCTTGTTTCACGTGGAACCGGATTCGTCCGCACGATGGTGATCACCTTCGCCATCGGTGTCGGTGCCATGGGCGACGCCTACAACGTCGCCAACACGCTGCCGACCCTGCTCTACATCCTCGTCGGCGGCGGCGCGCTCAACGCGGTCTTCGTCCCCCAGCTGGTCCGCAGCATGAAGAACGACGAGGACGGCGGCGAGGCCTACGCGAGCCGCCTGCTCACCCTGGTCGTGGTGGGGCTCGGTGGTGTGGTCTTTGTCGCGGTCCTGGCCGCGCCACTGCTGGTGCGACTGGTCTCCGACTCGATCATGCGGAATCCGCAGAGCGCCGACGTCACCGTGTCACTGGCCCGCTACTGCCTGCCCACGATCTTCTTCATGGGCGTCCACGTGGTCATGGGCCAGGTGCTGAACGCCCGGGGCAAGTTCGGCGCGATGATGTGGACCCCGGTCCTCAACAACATCGTCGTCATCTTCACCTTCGGCATGTACGCCTGGGTCTACGGCCCCTTCAACCACACCCAGGTCACCCCGGAGACGATCTCCTCCCAGGGCGTGCACCTGCTGGGCATCGGCACCCTGCTCGGGCTCACCGTCCAGGCCCTGTCGATGATCCCGTACCTGCGCGCGGCCGGCTTCAAGTTCCGCCCCCGCTTCGACTGGCGCGGCCACGGCCTCGGACACGCCGCCAAGCTGGCGCGCTGGACCTTCCTGTTCGTGCTCGCCAACCAGGCCGGATACCTGGTCGTCACCCAGCTGGCCACCGCCGCCGGAAACGCCTCGGGCCGGAACGGCGCCGGGCTGTCGGCCTACTCCAACGCCCTGCTGATCTGGCAGCTGCCGCAGGCCGTGATCACGGTCTCGGTGATGAGCGCCGTGCTGCCGCGGATCTCCCGCTCGGCAGCCGACGGGGACGCCCGCTCGGTCCGCGACGACCTCTCCTACGGGCTGCGGACCTCGGCGGTGGCGATCGTGCCCGCCGCGTTCATCTTCCTCGCCCTCGGACCGGTCATCGGCTCCGTGCTGTACGGCTTCGGCGGCTCGGGACAGGGCACCTCGGTCGGCTGGATGCTGTCCGCGTTCGCGCTGGGCCTGATCCCCTACTCCGCCCAGTACGTGCTGCTGCGCGGCTTCTACGCCTACGAGGACACCCGCTCGCCCTTCTACAACACGGTGTGGGTGGCCGCCAGCCAGGCCGCGCTCTCCGGCCTCTGCTACCTGGTGCTCCCCGCACGCTGGGCGGTCACCGGGATGGCCTTCGCCTACGGCCTGTCCTACCTGATCGGGCTGATGGTCGCGCTGCCCCGGCTGCGCCGCCGCATCGGCGACCTGGACGGCAAGCGGATCAAGCACACCTACAGCCGCCTGATCGGTGCCAGCATCATCCCGGCCCTGGCCGGTTTCCTCAGTTCCTTCGCCATCACCTCGATCGGCGGCAGCAGCTTCTTCTGTGAGATCGCCGCCCTGATCGTGGGCCTGGTGCTACAGCTCGGACTCTTCGTGGTGATCACCAAGAGGATGCACATCGAAGAGATGGACTCGCTGATCGGCATGGTCCGCCGCAAGATCGGCCGTTGACGGAACCCGGGACCCGATGCCTCCCCTTCCAGGGGCAACCCGAGAGGGGGATCGCGAGTCGTAGTCCCGGGGCGAGGGTTGGCACAATTGACCGCATGCCCTCGGCTGGAGGGACGTTCCAAGGGGAGGAAGGACGAAGGTGGCTGATCGCAGCGGAGCTCCCGTGGAGACCAGCGCAGGGAGCATCGACGACACCGTCGCCACAGACGAAGTCGAGCTGACGCACGCCACCGATGATGACTCGGCGTCAGAAACGCTCACCGAAGCCGAGCCCCAGGCCGAGCCTCCCGCCGAACCGGAATCCGCGCCGGAGCCCGAGGCGGAGCCCGAAGCCGAGGTGGACGCCGAGCCCGAGGCCGTGACAGAGGCCGCCCCGGAGTCCGAGGCAGAGCCGGAAACCGACGCCGAGCCGACGGTCGAGCCCGAACCGGAGCCCGCCGCCGAGGAACCCACCGCCCCTGCGGACGCCGACTCCGCCCCCGCCGTGCCGCCGCTGCTCCCGGCTCCCGTGCGCCACAGCGGTGACCGGATCGCCAACCGCTACCGCCTTGAGGAGTGCGTCGCCGAGGCCGAGGTCTTCTCCAGCTGGCGCGCCATGGACGAGAAGCTGCGCCGCGCGGTCGGGATCCACCTGCTGGCGTCGGGCCACCAGCGTGCCAAGGACGCGGTGGAGGCGGCCCGGCAGGCCGCGCTCCTCGGCGACCCGCGTTTCGTGCAGGTGCTGGACGCTGTCGAGGACGGCGAGTTGGTCTACATCATCCGTGAGTGGCTTCCCGACGCCACCGCGTTGACCACCCTGCTCGCCGACGGGCCGTTGGAGCCCTACGAGGCCTACCAGTTGGTGCGTCAGGTCACCGACGCGCTGGCCTCGGCCCACCGGCGCGGTCAGTCCCACCTGCGGCTGACCCCGGACTGCGTGCTGCGCAGCGACTCCGGGCAGTACCGGATCAACGGCATCGCCACCGACGCGGCGCTGTACGGCCTGCACCCAGAGGACCGGGCCGAGGCCGAACTCCAGGACACCCAGGCCATCGGGGCCCTGCTGTTCTCCGCGCTGACGCATCGTTGGCCCTACCCGGAGGACCGCTACGACCTCCAGGGCATGCCCAAGTTCCTTGGCATGGTAGCCCCGGAACAGGTCAGGGCGGGCGTCCACCGGGGCCTGTCGGACCTGTGCGCCCAGATGCTGTGCCCTGAACCGGGCCGCCACCTGGAGCAGTTGACCTCGCCGGACGCCGTGGCCAAGGCCATCTCGCTGATGCCGAAGGTCAAGCAGCCCGCCCCGGAGCCGCTGGTCATCCCCGACTACCCCCGGCAGCCCCGACCACAGCGTCCGGACCCGCAGAGCACCGTCCCCCTGCCCGCGGCCGCCACCCAGCCCGCACCGCTCCCGCCGGTGCCGCCCCGCCGCAGCAACCGGGCGCTCCGCTGGTCGATCTCGCTGCTGCTGATGGCCGCCGTGGGCCTGGGCAGTTGGGCCACCGCCGAGGCGCTGCTGGACAAGTCCGACCCCAACACCGGTGTCACCCGGATGCCCTCGGCCGCCGGTGTCCAGTCCAAGCCCACCCCGCACGTCACCCCGCACACCGTGAAGATCTTCCAGACCTCGGAGTTCTCGCCGCTGGACCAGACGACGATAGCGGGCGACGAGGCCCCGCTCGCCACCGACGGCAAGCCCAGTACGGCCTGGATCACCACCCCCTTCTTCAACTACCCCAACTTCGGCAACCTGCCCCAGCGCGCCGAGGGCAGCGGCATCGTGGTCGACCTCGGCAGTGTGCAGGACGTCAGCAGTGTGGACGTCACCCTGCCGTTCACCGGACAGACCATGGAGGTCGTCGCCGCCCCGGCCGGCGACACGACCGCCCCGCCGACCGACTACAGCGGCTACACCCAGCGCATCAGCGACTCGTCCACCCCGACCTCGACCACGGTGGACAGCGCGCCGCTGGCCCACCCGGTGCGCACCCGGTACGTGCTGGTGCACATCACCCAGCTGGCGCCGGACCCGGACGCGACCAACGGCTACTACGGCGGCATCTCCGAGATCCAGGTCTTCAGCTGACGAGCGGTTGCCCTAGGGGGAGCGGTGCAAGGAACAGCGGGCGGTGAGGGTCAGGACAGACCCGCCGACAGCGACAGCGAGCTACTGGCCCGCCATGTGGCGGGCGATCACGAGGCCTTCGGCGTCCTGGTCGCCCGCCACCGGGACCGGCTGTGGGCGGTGGCGCTGCGCACCCTGGGGGACCGCGAGGAGGCCGCGGACGCCCTGCAGGACGCGCTCGTCTCGGCGTTCCGGGGGGCCCACACCTTCCAGGGACGGTCCGCCGTCACCACCTGGCTGCACCGGATCGTGGTCAACGCCTGCCTCGACCGGGCCCGTCGGGCGGCCAGCCACCCCACCCGGCCACTCGACGAACAGCCCGCGGTGGAGGCCCTCCTCGGGCACGGCGAAGGCGCGGACGCCCCGGTGGAACGCGGCGAACTGCGCAAGGAGCTCGCCACCGCACTGGCCGCGCTGCCCCAGGAGCAGCGTGCCGCACTGGTCCTGGTGGACATGCACGGCTATCCCGTCGCCGAAGCGGCGGCGATCCTGGGGGTGCCCACCGGCACCGTGAAGAGCAGGTGCGCTCGTGGCCGCGCCCGGCTGCTGCCGCGGATAGCGCATCTCCGCAGTGCCGCCGTTTCACGTGAAACAACGGCATCGCCCGAAGCGACCGCGGCACGGACAACCGCGGTTTCACGTGAAACACCGGTGTCCGGCAGCGGCGCACCACCGCCGCCAAGGAACCCAGAGGGCGGCGCTTCCGTCCCACTACTGGCCGCCCCACCCGTCAAGGACTCCCGCGCAGGAGGTGAAGCAGCGCCATGACAGCAGCAGCGTCACACCTCAACCTGGACTCCTCCGGGCACCCAGACATCGAGGCCATCTCGGACTACCTTGAGGACCTGCTTGAGCCGCAGGCCACAGCCGAGCTCACCGCGCACCTGACCGGCTGTGCGGAGTGCCGGGAGTCCCGCGACGCCCTCAATGAGATCCGCGCCCTGCTGGGTCAGACCGAGCTTCCCTCGATCCCCGAGGACATCGCGCTGCGGATCGACGCTGCCCTCGCCGCCGAAGCCGCAGAACCCGCCGAGGCCGCAGAATCCGCGCAGAAGGCCGTGGAGGCACCCCGCCGGACCATGGCGCCATCCCCGCCTCCAGGGGCGGCAGCGGGCCCGTCCCGCCCCGCCGGGCGCGGTCCAGGCCGACAGCGGGGCCGGGTCCTGCGCCGCGCCGCGCTCGGGGTGGCCGCCTTCGCCGCCTGTGGGCTGATCATCACTGCCGTGGTCAACTCCCAGAGCGGTGGCGGTACCAGCGCCGGCGAGAGCACAGCCGCCAGCAGGTCCGGTACCGCCCAAGTGGGAGGCACTCACCTCACTGCCTTCTCCGAGGCTGGATTCACCCAGCAGATCCAACAGCTGCTGTCGGCCCCGCCCGCCCAGGGCAGCGGACAGCAGCAGGGCAGTGGGCAGCAGCAGGGCAGTGGCCAGCAGCCGAACGCGGTCTCCACCAGGTCGCCCGCGGGACGGTCCGCACTCACCACTCCCGGTTGTGTCCTGGCCGCCGTGGACCGTCCCGGCCAGCAGCCGCTCACCGTCTCCCTGGGCAGCTACCAGGGCGCCGAGGTCTACGCCCTGGTGTACCCGGACACCGCCGACCCCGCGCACGCGGTCAGTGCCTTCCTGGTGAGCGCCTCCTGTGTCGCCGCACCGGGTCACAGCACTCCGCTGTTGCTGTCCCGCACCGTGCCGCGTCCCTGAACGGCTGGGAATGCGGGACACTGGTCAACCGTTGAGAGGGCACAGGCAGCGATGCCGACCCCCTCGTCGGCCCAAGGCTTGCGAAGCGAATCAGGAGATGCAGTGAGCGACGTCCGTAACGTGATCATCATCGGCTCCGGCCCGGCCGGGTACACAGCCGCGCTCTACACGGCACGTGCTTCGCTGAGCCCTCTGGTGTTCGAGGGCGCGGTGACCGCCGGCGGTGCGCTGATGAACACCACGGAGGTGGAGAACTTCCCCGGGTTCCAGGAAGGCATCATGGGCCCCGAGCTCATGGACAACATGCGCGGCCAGGCGGAGCGCTTCGGCGCCGAGCTGATCCCGGACGACGTGGTCGCGGTCGACCTCACCGGCGAGATCAAGACCGTCACCGACTCCGAGGGCAACATCCACCGGGCCAAGGCAGTGATCGTCACCACCGGATCGCAGCACCGCAAGCTGGGTCTGCCGCGTGAGGACGAGCTCTCCGGGCGCGGTGTCTCCTGGTGCGCCACCTGTGACGGCTTCTTCTTCCGCGACCAGGACATCGTCGTGGTCGGCGGCGGCGACACCGCGATGGAGGAGGCCACCTTCCTGTCCCGCTTCGCCAAGTCGGTGACGGTCGTGCACCGCCGCGACAGCCTGCGCGCCAGCAAGACCATGCAGGACCGCGCCATCGCCGACCCGAAGATCAGCTTCGCCTGGAACAGCGAGGTGGCCGAGATCCACGGTGACACCAAGCTCAACGGGCTGACCCTGCGCGACACCGTCACCGGCGAGCTCCGCGAGCTGCCCGTCACCGGCCTGTTCATCGCCGTGGGCCACGACCCGCGTACGGAGCTCTTCAAGGGCCAGCTGGAGCTCGACGACGAGGGCTACCTCCGCGTCGACGCGCCCTCCACCCGGACCAACCTCTCCGGCGTCTTCGGTGCGGGCGACGTGGTCGACCACACCTACCGCCAGGCCATCACCGCCGCCGGAACCGGCTGTGCCGCCGCCCTCGACGCCGAGCGCTACCTCGCTGCGCTCGCCCACGTCGAGGCCACCGCCGCGGCCGTCTGACCCACCAACCACCATCCGTCCCAGCCCCCCGCACACCCGAGGAGTCCCCGTGGCCGGCGCCACCATCACCGTGACTGACGACACCTTCGCAGCCGACGTACTCAAGAGCGACAAGCCCGTGCTCGTCGACTTCTGGGCCACCTGGTGCGGCCCGTGCCGTCAGGTCGCCCCCGCGCTGGAGGAGATCGCCGCCGAGTACGGCGACAAGCTCACCGTCGCCAAGCTCGACATCGACAACAACCCCAACACCCCCGCCACCTACGGCGTGCTGTCGATCCCGACCATGCACGTCTACCAGAACGGCGAGATCGTGAAGACGATCGTGGGCGCCAAGCCCAAGAGCGCTCTGCTGCGTGACCTGGCGCCGTTCATCGGCTAGTCCGCGAACGCCCAACGCCGGGGCGGCCACCCATGGGTGGCCGCCCCGGCGTTTCCATGTTCCACGTGGAACGGCGCGTACGATCAGCAGATCCGATGCAGAGGAGGGGACCCTCGCACCATGACCCAGCACCTACCCCAGACGTACCGCCGGCAGCTCGGCGACACCGGGCCCGACGTAGCCGAGATTCGTTCCATGCTCACCATGCTGGGCCTGCTCAGCACCAGCACCTCCAGCGACCTGTTCGACCGGGAGGTCGACGCGGCGGTGCGCTTCTTCCAGCAGCAGCGCGGACTGACCGCGAACGGCGTCGTCGGCCTGGAGACCTACCGGCACCTCAACGAGGCCCGCTGGCGGCTCGGTGACCGTGTTCTCGGGCACACCCCGGGCAGCCTGCAGATCGGCGACGACGTGGCCCACCTTCAGCAGCGACTGCTGAACATGGGCTTCGCCCCGGGACGGGTGGACGGCATCTACGGCACCGCCACCGCCCAGGCCCTCAGCGAGTTCCAGCGCAATATGGGCCTGTACCCCGACGGCACCCTCGGCCTCACCACCTTCACCGTGCTGGAGCGGCTCTCCAGAACCGTGGTCGGCGGCGCCCCGCATGTCATGCGTGAGACCGAGATGCTGCTGCGTTCGGGCCCGGCACTCACCGGCAAGGCCGTGGTGATCGACCCCGGGCACGGGGGAGCCGACCACGGTGTGCTCGCCAACGGCTTCAGCGAGGCCGCGGTGGTCTGGGAGATCGCCATCCGGCTTGAGGAACGGCTGACCGCCCTCGGCGTCCGGACCTACCTCACCCGGCAGGCCGACGGCGGTGGCGACGAGACCCAGCGCGCGGAGTTCGCCAACGGCACCGACGCCAACCTGCTGATCTCGCTGCACCTTGAGGGCCACCGCAACCCCGCCGCCTCCGGTGTCGCCAGCTACTACTACGGCGACGAGACCCGGGGCCGCTGGTCCCATGCCGGGAAGCAGTTCGCCGGGCTGGTCCAGCGGGAGCTGGTGGCCCGCTGCGGCCTCGGCGACAACCGCAGCCACGCCCGGACCTGGACGCTGCTGCGCTCCACCCGGATGGCCGCGGTGCGGATCGAGCTGGGCTATCTGACCAACCCCGGCGACGCCGCCCGCATCGGCTCGGCCGAACTCCGCGCCCAGGCCGTCGAGTCCATCGCCGTCGCCGTCCAACGTCTCTACCTCCCGCCGGAGGACGACTCCCCGACCGGCGTACTGCACCTGCCCGCCCTGGCCTGACGCTGTGCGTGTTTCACGTGAAACACGCACAGCACCGCACGACTACGGCTACAGCGGCCGTAGCGAAGGCTCCTTCTGGACCGCACCGAGCAGGCGCTCAAGTGCCACCTCGACCTCGCCCTTCCAGGAGATCGCCGACCGCACCTCCAACCGCAGCCGCGGATAGCGATGGTGCGGTCGGACCGTCTTGAAGCCGACGGCCAGCAGATGCTCCGCCGGGAGGATGCACCCGGGCTCCTTCCAGCGGGCATCACCGAAGGCCTCGATCGCCTTGAAGTCCCGCCGGACCAGATCCTTGGCCACCGCCTGAACCAACGTCCGACCGATCCCCTGCCCCTGATAACCGGGCAGCACCCGCGCGGTCATCAACTGCACCGCATCCGGCGAGATCGGGCTGGTGGGAAAGGACAGCGAGCGGGGCACATAGGCAGGCGGCGCGTAGAGCACAAAGCCCACCGGAGCATCATCGACATAGGCGATCCGCCCGCAGGAACCCCACTCCAGCAGCACCGCGGAGATCCAGGACTCCTTCTCCAGCTCCGGATGCCCCGTCTTGACCGCGGCTTCGCCGCTCACCTGGTCCAGCTCCCAGAACACGCAGGATCTGCAGGTGACCGGAAGGTCGGAAAGACTGTCCAGCGTCAGCGGTACGAGCCTGCGTCCCATGCACCTACACCTCTGGGCTCAGCGGTCAGGAAAACTCGGCGGTCAGAACAACTCAGCGGTCAGGAAAATCCAACCTCGTTCAACGATAAGCGGGGAAACACACCGCCAGCACCCCAAGCCGAAGGGCCCGCCGTTTCACGTGAAACAACGGGCCCTTCCCACGACACATTCCGCGCCGACGGCTACGCCTCGGGTTCGCCCGGACCGCCGTTCAGCCCCTCCTTCAGCCGCTGCCCCTCACCCGGGGCGAAGGAGTCAAGGATCCGCTTCAGATCCTCCACCGTCGCGAACTCGACCACGATCTTGCCCCGATGCGCACCGAGGTCGACCTTCACCCGAGTGTCGAAGCGATCGGAGAGCCGGCTCGCCAAGCTCGCCAGAGCGGGTGAGGGCACCCGGCCGGCACGCGGCCCACGCGGCTTCGGCTTCGGCTGCTCCGCCTTCGCCAGCATGACGATCTCCTCGACCGTCCGCACCGAAAGCCCCTCGGCGTTGATCCGGTCCGCCAGCTGCTCCTGTTCCTGCTGGCTCTCCAACCCCAGCAGCGCCCTGGCATGGCCCGCCGAGATGGACTTCGCCGCCACCCGGCGCTGCACCGAGGGCGGCAGCTTGAGCAACCGCAGCGTGTTGGTCACCTGCGGCCGGGAACGGCCGATCCGGTCGGCCAGCTCGTCATGGCTGCAGGAGAAGTCCCGCAGTAGCTGGTCATAGGCGGCTGCCTCCTCCAGCGGGTTCAGCTGAGAGCGGTGCAGGTTCTCCAGCAGCGCGTCCAGGAGGAGCTTCTCGTCCTCGGTTGCCCGGACGATCGCCGGGATGGCCTCCAGACCGGCTTCCCGACAGGCACGCCAGCGGCGCTCGCCCATGATCAGCTCGTAACGGTCCGGAGCGACCTGCCGCACCACCACCGGCTGAAGCAGCCCCACCTCCTTGATGGAGTGCACCAGCTCGCTCAGTGCCTCCTCTTCGAAGATGTCACGCGGCTGACGCGGGTTCTGCCTGATCGCGTCCAACGGGATCTCGGCGAAGTAGGCGCCGTCCACCGCACGCAGCTCCGGCCCCTGGGCCTCGGCCGCCGTTTCACGTGAAACATGGCCATCCGTCTCCGCCGAGCGCTCCAGAGTGCTCACCGCGCCTGCGGCCTTGGCGGCGGCACTTCCACGTTCCGTGCCCACCGGAGGCACCGAGGCCCCGGGGATAGCCGTCCTGGTCTCCGGTCCGGCCGCTGCCGGGATCAGTGCTCCCAGCCCCCTGCCCAGACCTCTGCGACGATCGCTCACCGGTTCCCCTCCATCGTGCTGTGCTGTGCGTCCTGCGCGGACGAGCCCTGCTGCGGCCAGTCCGACTGGGCCGGGCCCTGCTCGGCCATCCGACGCGGCTGCTGCTGGTAGACCCCCGGGTGGCCGGGATCGGCGGTGAACCGGACGTCCGCCGCCCGGGCCTCGGCCGCCGCACCCCGGAGGGCGATCTCCTTGGCCGCCTCCAGGTAGGAGAGCGCCCCGGTCGAACTCGGATCATAGGTGAGGACGGTCTGTCCGTAGCTGGGTGCCTCGGAGACTCGCACCGAACGGGGGATGCTGGTCTTCAGCACCTCCTCCGCGAAGTGGGTGCGTACTTCCTCCGCGACCTGCGAGGCCAGCCTGGTCCGGGCGTCGTACATGGTCAGCAGGATCGTCGAGACATGCAGGTGCGGGTTCAGGTGGGCCCGGACCAGGTCCACGTTCCGCAGCAACTGGCCCAGCCCCTCCAGCGCGTAGTACTCGCACTGGATCGGGATCAACACCTCGCGCCCAGCGACCATGGCGTTCACGGTGAGCAGGCCGAGCGAGGGCGGGCAGTCGATCAGGATGTAGTCCAGCGGCTGTTCATAGGCCTCGATCGCCCGTTGCAGGCGGCTCTCCCGAGCCACCAGCGAGACCAGTTCGATCTCCGCGCCGGCCAGGTCGATGGTCGCCGGGCAGCAGAACAGTCCCTCGACATCGACCACGGGCTGTACGACATCGGCGAGTGGCTTGCCCTCGACCAGGACGTCGTAGATAGAGGGGACCTCGGCATGGTGGTCGATACCCAGGGCGGTGGAGGCATTGCCCTGCGGGTCGAGGTCGACGACCAGGACCCGGGCACCCTGCATCGCCAGGGAGGCGGCGAGGTTGACCGTGCTGGTGGTCTTCCCGACGCCGCCCTTCTGATTGGCCACCACCATCACCCGGGTTCGGGTCGGTCGCGGCAGCGCTTCGGTGGCACGACCCAGCGCCTCCACCGCAGCCTGGGCGGCACGGCCAATGGGAGTGTCATCGCTGAGAGCGGTGGAATCCAAGTCCTGCATAGGCGTCAGTGTTTCACGTGAAACGGGACGCCTACTACGGGGTCCCGGCAACGGATCCACCAAAGATGACCGTGCTTCCGCCCCACTCTCCGGCTCCACCGGAATCCCCAGGGCACGCGCCTTACCCGGCACGGGATCACCCCCCTCTTCTGCCTGGCTGTCGCTGGAATCATTGCGCAGCCCACCGACAAACGGGGACGCTGGCAAGCCATCTGCCCCCGCAGGGGACAGATGTTCACCCGAACGGCGACCGAACTGGCTGGCCTCACGGGCCCGGCTGAGGATTCCCGGCAGAAGAGAGCGACGTTTCACGTGAAACACGATGCCCGTTATGTCGGAATAGCAGGTCGCGACACTCCGAACAGCACGACACTCCGAACGCACTGAGGGGCCGGTGCTGTTTCACGTGAAACAGCACCGGCCCCTCAGTGGGACAGCGTCAACCCAGTGGGAGAGCGTCAGCGGCGACGGCGGGGGGCGCCGCGACCACCGGCGGCCGACCGGTCTGCGCGGGCGGCCTTGGCCCGCCGGGCTGCCGCCTTCACCCCGCCCGGGCTCTCGCCCACCTGCACCCGGACCACATGGGTCGGGGTCTCCACCACTCCCTTACCGGCAATGCCCACCGACCACTCGCGCGCACCCAGCTTCACCAGAGCCGCCTTGTGGTCCGCCAGCTCCTGCTCCGCCAGATCACCCTTGAGGGCCAGCATCTCGCCGTAAGGGCGCAGCAGCGGCAGTCCCCAACCGGCCAGCCGGTCCAGTGGAGCCACCGCCCGCGCGGTGACCACGTCCACCGAGAGCTTGCCGATCATCTCCTCGGCCCGACCCCGCACCACGGTCACGTTCTCCAGACCGAGCTCACGGACCGCCTCCTCCAGGAAGGTGGTGCGGCGCAGCAGCGGTTCCAGCAGGGTGATCCGCACGTCCGGCCGGGCCAGGGCGACCGGGATCCCGGGCAGGCCGGCGCCGGAGCCGACGTCGCAGAGCGACACCCCTGGCTCCAGCAGCTCGCCCAGCACCGCGCAGTTCAGGATGTGCCGCTCCCACAGCCGTGGGACTTCGCGGGGGCCGATCAGTCCCCGTCGGACCCCGGCGTCGGCCAGCAGCTCGGCATAGCGCACGGCCTGGTCGAAGTTGCCGTCGAAGACCTCCCGGGCCGACGCCGGGGCGTCAGGGAGTTCCTGTCCGGGCTCCTCGGACACCGCGTCCCCGTCTTCCATCGGCACTGCCGACATCGCCGTTCCCCTCCTCGTCCGGGTCAGCCGGCCAGCGAGGGCAGGACGACGACGAAGCGCTGTGGCTCTTCGCCCTCGGACTCGCTCCGGAGACCGGCGGCGGCGACCGCGTCATGGACGACCTTGCGCTCGAAGGGCGTCATCGGCCGCAGCTTGACCGGGGCACCGCTCTCCTTGGCCTCCTGGGCGGCCTGGGCGCCCAGCTCCGCCAGTTCCGCACGCTTCCGCGCCCGGAACCCGGCAATGTCCAGCATGAGCCTGCTTCGCTCGCCCGTCTCCCGGTGCACCGCCAGCCGGGTCAGCTCCTGCAGGGCCTCCAGCACCTCGCCGTCCTGGCCGACCAGTCGCAGCAGCGACCGATCGGCGGCCGGGCCCTCACCGATGATGGAGACCGAGGCGCGGTCGCCCTCAACGTCCATGTCGATGTCACCGTCGAGGTCGGCGATGTCGAGCAGGGCCTCCAGGTAGTCCGCGGCGATCTCGCCTTCCTGCTCCAGGTTGCCGAGCTGGTCGCCCTCGGACTGGTCCTGCTCGACCGGCGTCACGGTGCCCTCCGTCACGGATGGCCTCCTTGGGTACTCGTGTGGTGGACAGCAGCAGCGTTGCGGGTAGGTCCGCGGTGGGCGCTACTAGGACTTCTTCTTGGGACGCTGGCCTGCCGGCTGCGGGCTGCGCTTCCCCGGCTGGTTGGCGCGCTTGGGCTGGCCGCTCTGGCCGGGCTCCGTGCTGGGGGTGACCGCCCGGCCACGGGCCTGCTGCGGCGTGGTCCGCTGCTGCTTGGACTGCTGCGGCTTGGCCTTCGACTGCGGCTTGGCGGCCGACTCGGCGTCGGAGACGTCCGGGGTCTCCTCGGCGGCCCGCACCACGGCGTCCGCGGGCGCCGTTCCGGCCTGGCCGCCGCCGCTCTGGCGCTGGGACTTGGTCTGCCGCTTGGGCTGCTGCCGCCGGACCGGAGCGGTGTCCTCGACGACCGCCTCGGCCGGAGCCGCCTCTCCGCCCTTCACCAGCGAAGCGAGCCCGGCCTTGACCGGGGTGCCGTCCGCGTTGAGCTTGCCCTGGGACTTCAGCCGCTCCAGGCGGGCCTTGTGCGCGACCGAACCGGGGGTCGGGTTCTGGTGGATGATCACGAACTGCTGGCCGAGGGTCCACAGGTTGGTGGTGACCATGTAGACCAGCACACCGACCGGCATGTTGATGCCGAAGAAGATGTAGATGATCGGCAGCACGTACATCATCATCTTCTGCTGCTGCATGTACGGCGTCTTGACCGTGAGGTCGACGTTCTTCGTCATCATCATGCGCGTCATCAGGAACTGCGACGAGCACATGACCGCGATCATGATGCCGGTGACGATCTTTACGCTGGTGTTCGAGTGCGAGGAGACGAAGGTCGCCGACAGCAGCGCGCCGAAGATGTGCGCCACGTGCGCGCTGGCCAGCACCGAGCCGTGGATCGCGCCGACGGCCTGGTTGTCGGCCACCTTGCGGAGCACGCCGTACAGGGCCATGAAGAACGGCGACTGGATCAGCAGCGGCAGGCAGCTCCCGGCCGGGTTGACCCCGGCCTCCTTGTAGACCTTCATGGTCTCTTCGGAGAGCTTCTGCCGGTCGCCCTTGTAGCGCTCCTGGATGGCCTTCAGCCGCGGCTGCAGGGCCTGCATCGCGCGCATCGACTTGGTCTGCTTGATCGTCAACGGGATCATGCAGGCCCGGATGACCACCGTCAGCGTGACGATGGACAGGCCCCAGGCCCAACCACTGTCAGGCGCGAAGATCTGGCTGTACATCGCGTGGAACTGGACCACGATCCACGAGACAGCGGTGTACAGCGGACTTAGGACGGAGTCGAGAAACCCCACGGTCATGCTCCTTGAACGTTGGTCGAGGGAGCCGGCGCGTCGGCGCGACTCGAATTGTGGGGTCCCAGGTCCTCGGTGCCTCGGGACAGTAGCCTGCGCACCCACTGGTGCCAGACCGGGCGCTTGCGCGCGGGAACGTAGTCAAAGCCACCCGCGCTCCATGGATTGCAGCGCAGGATCCGCCACGCGGTGAGGACGGTGCCCTTGACCGCGCCGTGGACCTTGATTGCCTCGAACCCGTAGCGGGAACAGGACGGGTGGTAACGGCAAACCGGTCCCAGCAGCGGACTGATCGTCCACTGGTAGACCCGGATGAGCCCCATCAGCAGGTACTTACCTGCCAGGAGCGCAGCCAGGCCGGTGATCACCATCAGCAGGTACGTCACTGCCCTGCTCCCGTCGGCGAGGAGGCGGTACCGGTGCTCTGCGGCCGGTTGCCACGGGGCGCCGTCAACTTCCGCAACGCGGAGTCAAGATCGCGTTCCAGGTCCGCGTAGTCCGCCGCCCCGGCTGGGGGCAGCGCGCGTACCACTACCAGGCTACCTGCGGGCAGACTGGAGATACGGGCGGCTACCAGGTGACGAAGCCGACGCTTTACACGGTTGCGGACCACTGCTGGTCCGACGGCTTTGCTGACGACAAAACCCGCACGCGCCGGGGAGGGTGCCTCCCCGGCGCCGTGCGGGTCTGGTGACGTCATTTCCGTGTTCGCGACAGGATCGACCGCACCGTGCGCCCCGCTGTCCGTGGCACCTCTGCTCTCGCTGAGGTGCACGACCAACAGTGGGCGTCCGGCGCGGCGGCCCCGCCGCGTCGCGGTCGCGAAGTCCTGGCGCCGCCTCAGCCGATGTTCGGAGGGCAGCACGTCATGACCTGAGTGTGATCAGGCGGACAGGCGAGCGCGACCCTTTTCGCGGCGAGCCGCGAGGATCGAACGGCCGGCACGGGTACGCATCCGCAGACGGAAGCCATGGGTCTTGGCGCGACGACGGTTGTTCGGCTGGAAGGTGCGCTTGCTCACGGGGGGACTCCAGGATGAATCGAAGGGTGGCGGGGCGTCGCCTGGCCGTCACCGTGCGTCCGCGCGATCCCCGAAACCGTTATGTACGGTGATCCACGACGCCCGTAGCTGCGCGCCTTGGTGTGCGGATATTCCGCGGGCATGCGGCAGCGGCCATCGACAACTCGACCTCGTTACGGTACGTGGAAGAGGGCCAAGGGGTCAAACCAGCCTTTGGCAGCCACCGGTCCGCCGGTCCCGCACCGGGCCGTCCGGATGGTCTGCGACACTGCTTGTACACACCCTGTGGACAAGAACTTGAACGCAGGCGCTCTCGCTGACTACCGTTGGCAGACTCTCTGACCCCTTCCGTCCTCCGGCGACCCGCCCGGTCTTCCCCGCCACCCGCCCAGGTGGAACGAGAAAGCGTGCACCAGTGGCTGATACGAGCAGCGATCTTGCGACCGTCTGGGCGCGGGTC